>NZ_MOBJ01000034.1 GCF_003732225.1 Pseudomonas brassicacearum
TTTTCTAGGAAGCCCGGCGTGGACTCAAATGCTTAAGTGAACAGCATTACGGACAGTGTTCGGGCTTTTTGGTGAGTGTCTAGTCCTGAAACAGGTGTAAACCTTATTCATGACGGGACAGGAAAATAAATCTATTCCCTGTTCCGCATCGGTATCTGCGCGCACGGCAACTGTCAGTTCCGGAACAAACCTACAAACAAACCGCCTGTTTCAGGCCTTTAGTCGATTGACTGACCCCGCCTCACTCCCTATCCTCGCGCCTGTCACGACTCATTCGTGATCGGGTTTGACGGCCCGTATTTTCTTACGACGTGCATCGCCTCTCTCTGCTCGAGCACTTTTGTGCCCGCTGCATTGCATATGGCGACTGTGCGCGGGGCACCTTCGGGTGCGCCGGTGTTCGTGAGAGCCGGTCCGTCAACCCACGCACAGTTGCCACCCAATATCGTTTGACGGCGTTTTTTGTGGCAGCTCTTTTGAATCTCACGGAGCTACACCCATGACGGATCCAACCACAAAATCCACCCCCTTCGCCCGCTGCGACCATGTTGACCATTACCTGTTCGCCGTGCAGCCCGACATCCCGTTACTCGACGCACTCGAACACGCCTCGGTCTACCTGAGCTGCGCCGAAGCCCTCGCCCATCAAGCCCCCACCGCCACCCGCCCGGAACACATCGTCTCGTTACGCTGGGCCAGCCAGCAGATGCTCGGCACCGCCCGATCACTGGTTCAGGCTTCGATCGACGGACTGCACGCCGCCCAACCGGGAGATGACGCATGAACCCGCACATGCCGATGACCAACAACGATTGCGATATCCCGGTGCTGCTGGTCGCCACCCAAGCGCCGCTGGATGTGCTGCACAGCAACGCCGCTGCGCGGTTTCTGGCGGTCACGCAAATGATGGAAAGCCTGGCCAGCCTCGACATTGCCCATGCCAAAGGCGCAGACGTGCAGCAAATCGCCCACGCAGCGGCGATGTTGCTGCGTGATGGCTGCGATGTGATGGATGTGTTGGGGCGCCAGATTCGGGCGCAGCACTGAAGTAACGTATAGGCTGTTCCCGCACTTTGCGGGGAAGGATGAACTGAGCCTCAGGCCGTGTGTGCAGAATCTTGCAAAACGATGGTGCTCAACGGCGTACCCCGCGATAACTATGTACCTCATCGCGGGGTACGATTTATTTGAGAGTAAGGCTCGTTTTCAGAGTGGGGCCGATGGTGGAGCCTTTCAAGCCGCAATTAATCTGCACGAAAAGGGGACACCCATTAGCCTTGACTCGATACCGGCTAATGGGTGTCCCCTTTTCGCAGCAACTAGCGTGAAGGAATATTCCTGATGTCGGACACGATAAATGTCGGCAAGGTACGGATATAGAAAGGCTCCACGTCAGAATTATCTTTGTGAGTCAGCGCCGCCACCATCGTCTTCATATTGCGAAGCTGACCAAATGCACCGGCAGGCTGCAGCCCCTCACGCTCGTTGGAAAAATGCAGAACTTCGGCACCGGCCTTTTTGACCTTGACCTGATAACTGAAATCAACACTGGCAAGGATCGTATTGTCGTCGACAATGACCGACACCAATCCACCATTGGAGTTGCCGATCCGACGCTTGTAGACGGTGTTCACATCCAGCAGGTAATCGGCACTTTCCTTGCTCGTCGCATAGCGATTAGCGCTCGACAATTGATTGATCAGCTCAACACTGAGCTGCTCGCGCAACGCGTCTTGCGGCATAAACCGCTCATTCTTGCCGACCAGTTCAACGTCGAAGTTATCGATCCAATAGGTGGCGGTCGCCGGGATCTGAACCGGTGTGGGGGAGACGTAGTAATCCGGCTTCGAGGCGCAGCCCGATAAAAATGAGATTGCCAGGAGTAGAGCCAACACACGCATGTGAGTTCGTCCTTGAGGAGGGTTACGTTAAATTAAGAGCGGTATTTTACAAACACAGAAGTGACTGATTTGTTTACGGCGACAAACGCCTTGATCGGTCTTTGCGCGATCAAACCGATAATACCAGATAGCCATCATCGACTCGTAACGATATCCTTGCCCCTCCCAATACATACAAGCTGCGAGTTCTGTCCGACAGCCTCCGGCCACAAGGACAAACCATGAACGCCTTCCAGGGATGGCTCAAACGCATTTTTAATCGCACCGCTCATACTTCTCTCACCATTGCGCTACGCGACGAGACTCCCCTCCCAAGAGACGTGCGCAACGAGGACCTGCGCACTGACGAAGAGATTCGCCGCGACCAAGCGATGGCCGTGCTCAGTACGGCTCAGAGCACCGGCGATTGGTGCGCTCTGAGTCGTCATCGTAATGGATTCGTCCGCGAGGCGGCCGTACGTCGGCTCATGCAGATTGAGGGCCGCGATGCACTGGCAGCGTTGATCGATAACTTGAACGACTACGTGCCGCAGATTCGCACACTGGCCAGCGATCATGTGCAGCGCTTTCTCGATCCACGACATGCAGTATTGCTGATTCAGGTACTGGACCCATTCATCTCCCTGGTCCAGAAAAACCGTATCAATCACCAATCAACGCTGACAAACGTCATTCGTATTCTGGCGGCGCCTTCGGTGCGAGATACCACCCTTGAAGCGTTTAAGGCAACGCATGGAAAACCAGCACGCCTGCTGCTGGGGATATTAGAAAAGGCGTTTGCGCATGATCTCGCCCACGTGCTGGAAATAGCCCTGAACCATCAGGACCCATCGGTCCAACGCATGGCATTACAGGCAAGCCTGCAGTTGCCCGACGCACAGGTACAGGCTCTATTGCTCGGTGCATTAACCAGTCACGCCGCTAATCTTCGAGTGAATGCTCTGCGCGCTTGGTTGAATCTGGCAAACACCTCAGATCAGACTCACTGCGTTTTGAAAAGAGCGTTGTTCGACGCTTCGACCTCGGTGCGTTTCCTTGCATGTTGGGCGTCGTCGAAGTGGCAACTAGACAGTCGAGAGGTGTTGCAACAACGCCTGCAAGCGCCATTACCGACTACCCAACGCGAATGGATTGGCTTGATCGGGTTGGCTCGAGAGCTGAACGAACCGCAGGCCAGAGAGATGCTCGAGTCAGCTGTCGAGTATTCCGCCCCGAGAGTTCGTGCGCAGGCTTTAGAGACATTAGAACAAGTGTGTGGCGAAGCTTCGTTGCCTGCACTGATACGCGCACTGGGCGACCCCTCGCCTCGTGTGTTCCGTGTTGCAGTTGAAGTATTGAGCAAACAATCCAGTCCGGCGGTCGATGGTCCGGTCTCGGATCTGCTCGAGTCCAGCTCACGAACGCTCAGTCTTGAGCATCGCCGGGCGCTGGTCGGCATCAAGGCAAGCTGGGAACAACTCAATTACTGGATGCGCGGTTTGAGTCAGGCCGACACCGATTACGTCGACTGGTTGGCTGAAATCAATAGATGGTGTGAGACGCGCCACAAGACGTCGGACTACACGACACCCAAAGCCCTGCGCCTGCAATTGTTGCACGCACTTGGTGAACTCGAGAGTCAGGGCAAAGTAGCAGGTGGAACCGTCGCCAGTTTGCGCTGACGTCAAACTCAATGACATAAACCGGACACTGTCCGGTTTTTTATTGCCTCGACTTTTGCATCGATGGAACAAAAAAATGGGACACCCATTAGCCTTGACTCGAGACCGGCTAATGGGTGTCCCCTTTTCGTTGTGCTTGAGGTTGTGGCATCGACCGCGCTGGCGTCAACGCCGATGCTCACGATCAAACAGGACGAATTTATCATCGACAACCTTGCTCGGGCGCCGGTAAATAAATCAGCCCTCTTTTCCTCAGACCGTTAATCCTGCCCCAGTTGCGTTCATCGCAACCGGCGATCGGTATCTGCGCACACGGCAACTGTCAGTTCCGGAACAAACCTACAAACAAACCACCTGCGTCAGACCTTTGGCCGATTGACTGCCACAGCCTCACTCCCTATCCTCGCGCCTGTCACGACTCATTCGTGATCGGGTTTGACGGCTCGGTGGTTTTAAGGCGCGCACTGTCCTTCAACTTTGCTCGTGCACTTCCGTGCTCGACGCAAAACTTAATGGTGACTGTGCGCGGGGCACTTTCGAGTGCGCCGGGTGCCTTAGACCGGTCCGTCAACCTGGAAAAAAGGGGACAGATTTATTTTCCCACTCCAGGCTTTTCCCTTGGCCGGCCTTGACCTCGACGCTCTATTCGAATCCCCGCAATCTGTTCTACTTCATGAATCAAAAAGGGGACGGATTTATTTTCGACAGCCAAAATCGGTCATCAATAAATAAATCCGTCCCCTTTTCCAGCTTTAAATTAAGAGCGGTACTTTACAAACACAGAAGGGGCGCCCATTAGCCTTAACTTGAGGCCGGCTAATGGGTGTCCCTTTTCGGCCCTGTTATCAACCTTCATTTCATACAACCACAACACCCATATCTCCCCCCACTGTAAAACATATAAGCCACGAACAGTCCACTGACAAAAAATAGTGATGCTGAGGAATAGATACCAAACACTCAAGCACATCAACAAACGCTTCTACATCTCCAAGTACCGCAATATCCGTCGCACCATCACCGACATACACCACTTCACCCACCAACCCAAACTCAAGCATTACATCTTTAAAAAAAGATGCAAAAGCATCGGACTTTTTTTTACTATCAAGTTCAAGCCCCACCCATGAGAACGGCATCGCCGCCCAGTCAAGCCTGCGACTCTTAATCGGAAACCTTGAATTTAACGCCTCAAAATAAATATCTATCTCTCGAGCAATACGTAACTCACCGGATGAAACCTTCTCATGCAAATCACTAATCAACTCATCATCAAAATACTTACTCATCACATCACTACCTTTTGAACTGATCGGTTAACTTATTCACCATTTCCGCACTACCATCGAATGTAAAGTGCGGAGCCTCTTCCTTGCGATTGAACACATTAATATGAGCCCCATTTCGCTCATCATATTCAATACGATACCCAGTTTTTCCATCCGCCGTACTCATACCTATCGGGCTTCCCTTCTCTCCAAACTTAGCTCGGAAAAAGGAAAAAAGGGGACAGATTTATTTTCCCACTCCAGGCTTTTCCCTTGGCCGGCCTTGACCTCGACGCTCTATTCGAATCCCCGCAATCTGTTCTACTTCATCGATAAAACGTCCCGTCCCGGTTAGCTGTCCACGCTGTAGAGCTTCACGAATAAGCCTTACTTCTTCGCTGGAAACAGCTTGTCGTACAAAACCCTCATAATTTTTGTACCGTTCCAGGCTGGTATCACCCAACACATCAAAACAGGCGTCAGTATCTAGCCAATCGCTATCAGGCAGATGGCCCACACGCGCCCGGTAACTCGACCAAGGGTAGTCCGCCGCATCAGCTACCATGCATGCGCGTACCGGATTCAATTCAATATAGCGACAGCATGCCAACAGATAAGTATCGGATTGCACCACACTGGACTTGTACCGACTCTCCCACAGCGTACCGGTACGACCCTCCAACCGATTGCGGTAGCGAGTGGCACGCGCCGCCAGCGCCTTCATTAGCTGCCCCAGTCCTGCCACCGATTCGCTTGGCGCCAACAACAAATGGACATGATTGGTCATCAGGCAGTAGGCATACACCCTTACCCCAAACACCTCCTTAAGCTCTCGAAGGTCGGCAAGATAACGCTGATGGTCCTCAGCAGCAGCAAACACCACCTGACGATTATGACCACGCTGTACAACGTGATGCAGGTAGTTCGGCAAAACAATGCGTCCCATCCTGGGCATGAGCAACCTCCTTCCATGGAGCTTTCAGCCTAGCAAATCAGCGGAAAATAAATCTGTCCCCTTTTCCGTGTATTTAAAATCCAGTCAGCAGCTTGCTCCGATTCCATTTTAACAAGCTCTGCACATGACAACCTCAATCGCTCATCCATATTTTAAACCACCTCCAAAAAAGGGGACGCCCATTAGCCGGCCCAGCAATAGACCCGCTAATGGGTGCTCCCCTATTGGGTGCCCTTTATTACACGCTTGGAATTTCCTCTGGCAGAGCTTCACGAACTATAGAAAGACATCCTTCATTTATCGCACCAATAAGCAAAAAATTTTTTCTAGCTTGATCAAGACAAACAGGATTAGCACCGCCATCGTAGGTTGGATCTCTAAACTGAGCTTCATCATCCTCCCACCCGCAAACAGGACATATTTCGAAAGTTCCGGGAGGTGATTCATCAAGTGTCAAGAAACCACAGCAAGGACAAGCATTATTCATTTCCAACCTCCTACTGCCGATTCCAATAATTTATTCCATCTTTAGGTCGAAACATAGTTCTTGGCGCACCATCCTGCCCAAGCACACCAAAGGTATTTGTATTTGGATCATATTTAAGAGTATCTCCCCGACTGTTTGTCTTTGTTAAAGTCCCGCCAGGTGAGTTTATTAAAAAGTCCTTTGCCTGCTCCACATACTGCTTGGAGTTCTGGAGCTCGGGAAACTCTCCCTTGTGCTTATCCCAGTGCCCGAAAGCGTTTTCAACGGCTGATTTATTTGACGTCGACGACCAAATCGGGTTACTCCCGACACTCCCACCATTTATGGCACTCGTACCACCAGTCCCTTTTAGACCTGATGATGCTTTACCTGCAATCAACGTAGCAAGTGCGGCGGCCGAGACCTTCACCCTCGGATCAGAAGGATCGAGCCCCAGCGCCTGAATGAAAGCTTCCGCCGAAGGCATTGCTATCGTCGCCGTGGGAGCCGCGCTCGCATCGATATTGATCTGATGGAACGAATCCACTACCCGCTTGAGGTCCGGCGGCAATTCAACGTCGTAATCCCCACGCTGAAACCCCAGCACAGCATTGTAGATATCGAGCACCGCCGTTTGGCAACCGCTCTTATCGACAGCACAAACTTCCTTGAGCACTTGCTCATTGGCCAGGTGCTTTTCAAAATACTTGCTGGCAACGCCATCACAGGTATTGGTTTGCTTGCAGGTCTTTAATTCCTCGGCAAGCTTTTGCATTTCCACATGGTTCAGGTAGTTGTACTGCGTTGCATTCAGCGTGACATTCGCTGCTATCGACGGATCCCCACCAGTGACCGCTGCCGTCAATACACCTACCAGTTGCGACGCCGCCAGCAGGTTACTGACCCCCTTCTGATAATCAAGACTTTGAGGGTCTACACCTTTTGGCAGCAGCTTGTCCGCTAGAAAATCCACTACTGCTTCATTAGCGCCAGCGGCCAGGGCCCCAGTACGGAAGTCCCCGCCCATCGCCTCAGCCATCAGACCGCCGAGCGCGGCGTGCATGGCCACCTTCGTCAACTTGCCGTTTTCGAAGAGCGTGACATCACCGATCTTGTTGGCCCCTATAGCCCCGGCGATGCTGATCCCCGTGCCAACCGCAGACTCGATCAGGTTGTCCTTCAAACTACCGCCCATGATCGCCGTCTTGGCCACCGAATCAGCGGCTATCTTGATAGCGATGTTCTGGTCAAATTTCAACTCGGTGGGATTAAAGCCAAACTGGGAGGCAATGCCTGCCGTTGCACCTGCTAACACATACCCTTTTAGGCTGTCCGACGAGGTCACGTCCTTGAAAGTGGCGCCCAGATTTCCTTTGTTGTTGATTGCGCTGACTGCCGCAGTGCTGGCCATCGAGGTCAACACACTCGCCGCGATCACGTTACCCAGTCCCGCAGCGGTGGCTGCTGTGGCAGCAGTAGTCGCCGTTGCTGCGGTGGCTACCGATGCCGCCGCCATGGTCCCACCGGCTGAGGCTCCCATTGCCGTACTGGCAGAAGCCACCGCGGTACTCGCCGCACCCGCCGTCAACACTGTGACGATAATAATGATCGCCAACATCGCCCCGGCGCCCAGCCCGGAATGGTCGTATTTGAAGGAGTCGTGTACCTCCTTAATCTGTCGCCAATCCACATCCCCACGCTTCTCGGCGTCCTTGAGCCAAGCCAGTTGTGGGTCGGCCTTCACCATCGCATCAATGGTCTGGCTGACGGTGTTCTGGTTGATTTGCTTGACGTCGATGTGCAGGCCGTCGACGGCTTTGATCACCAGATTGCCTTGGGCCACCAGTTTGCTCTGCCGCAGGGTCTCGTCGGTGTTGCCTTTGCCTTCGGCACTGTTCCAGGCGAGGTCACTATCGCTCTTCTCATGACTCTCCTGATGAAGATCCTTCACCCCTTCAAAGGTGATCGAACCGCCACTGTCCAGCGTGATGTCCTTACCACTTTCCAGCTTGGCCGCCTGATACTTCTGGTCCCCACCGCTCTTGAGCGTCAGATCCCCACCGGTCTTGATTTCACTGCCTACGTTCGTGACCTGGGTCACTTCATCACGCTGGGTTTTACTGCTGCCCCAACTGCCTTTTTTCTTCATGTCATACAGCGAGTAATCGCTGTCTTGCGCAGCCAGCAGTTGAAGGTTGTCGCCCGCCACCAGGTAAGCCTCATCGCCCGCGCTGACACGGCTGGAGATCAGCGTCAGGTCCTTACCCGCACTCAGCGCAACGCTGCCACCGGCAGTCACGGTGCTGGAGATCTGTTTGGCATGATCCTCTTGACGGGTCTCCTTCTTGTTCTTGAAGTAGGAGTGGCTCTCGTCCGCTGCCGAGGCCAGGGTCAGGTTTTCCGTCGCGGCCAGGGCGATGTCGCGCTTGGCTTCGATCTGGCTGGCGATGGCCGAGAGGTCGCGGCCGGCGTTCATCTGCAGGTCGCGGCCGGCGCTGACGGTGGCGCCATATTGGGTGACGGAACTACTGTTTCTATTCGAACCGTAGTCGTCCTTGTTACGGCTTTCAGTGGCCGCGATAGTGATATCCCGCCCGGCGCTGATCGCCGTATCGCCGCCACTTTGCAGCACGCTGCCGTTGTTGCTGACATCGCGCCCGGCCTGGAGGCTCAGGTTGTTGGCCGCTTCGATGCGGGCGGCGCTGTCGACGAAGGTCCGTTGCTGGCTGTAGCTGTCGTTGCTGCTGTTGTGGGTGGTCACGCTGCGTTCGTTGATCACGTCACCACGGAGCGCCGTCAGGCTCACATCACGCCCGGCAATGATGCCGCCGGCCTTGTTGACGATGTTGTTGCCCGCCAGCAGGTCCAGGCGGTTGCCCGCTTCGATCAAACCGCTGTTGACCAGGTTGTTGCCAGCGGCGGCCGACAGGTTGTTGGTCGCGCGCAGGGTGCCGACGTTGTTCAGGTCTGCGCCTGCGATCAGCGAGACGTCGTTGCCGGCGATCAAGGCGCCGTTGGGGGCCAGGCGGTTGTTGGCGTTGGCCAGGTAGAGCACCGGCACCAGTACGGTTTCGCCGTTGACCGTGGCGTTTTCCATCCAGACGATGTCGTGGGTCAGGGCCGCGACTTGCTGGGCGGTGAGGGTCACGCCCACCGCCAGGTTGAGCTGCTGTTTGCTGGCGATGGCGTTGTCCATCAGGTACTTGTAGAGCTTCTCGTCGCTGTTCTGGCCGTCGATGAAGCGCTGGCCGGTACGCGCGACCACCGCTTGCTGGAGCAACCGTTGTTCGTAGAAGCCGTCACCCAGACGCTTGGCACTTTTGTCCGGGTCGTAGCCGAGGTTCGCCAACAGGTAGTCCGAGCTCATGAATTGCTTGAGGTCGGTGAGCACCGGGTTGGTTTCGATCAGGTATTTCTGCGGGTTGGACTTGCCCGAGGTGTCGGGCAGGCCCTGGACCCGGGCCACGGTCTGGCTGGTGGCCGGGGTGCTGGTCACGGCTGCGATGGCTACCGGAATGGCAGCCACGGCGGTGCTGGCCGCGGGTGCTGTGGCAATCGGCGGTACTGCCGCGCCCGGTACGCTGATCCCGGTCAGTGGGTCACGCTGGGTGGCTGGCAGGGTCGGCAGACTCAGGTCGGGGTGGGTGGCGTCCACTGGCGGCTGGCTCGCAGCATCGACATGCACGACACCGGACTGGGTGATGGTGTCGGTGGCGCGGTCATGACCGGGCAACTGAACATTGCCGATGTTGCTGTCGCTTGGCGCGGTGACGTTGATTGCGCTGCCGCTGGCGCTGACGCCGGCACTCTGGCGGGCGGTCTGCACCAGTTGCCGGTCGCTGGCGGAAACCTGGGCAATGTCACCGATCTGGACGCTGCGAGCCTGAACGTTCGGCAGGTTTATTTCGCGCTGGGCGCTGCTGACGCTGGCGCCGCCCATAGTCCAGCTTTGGGGTGCGTTGTTGGCCTGGGTTGCCTGACGGACGGTACCGCCCTGGCCGCTCAGGCGGAACAGGCCGTTTTGCCCGGTGGGTAGGCTGAAGCCCGGCAGGCTCAGTGGGTTGACCTGCTGTTGGGCCAGGTTGGGGGGTAGTTGCGCGTTGACGTAGATCGGCGTGGAGTACGCCGGTCCCGCACCGGTGTCAGTCTTGGTACGACCCGCCGCAACATAGGCATAGTACGGGCGAACCACGCTGTTGTTGATGTTCTGAGCGGCATTGAGGGTGACATTTGCGCCAGCCTGGATAATGGCATCCAGAGACTCACCGTTGTTGACGCGGGTGCTGGCGGGCAGTGTTTCTCCCATCCAGGCCAGAAAGTTGCTCATGTCCGCTTCGACCGTGGCCGAAGGTGTCGGGTTGTTTCGTTGGGTGAAGATGCCAGCCAGTCTAATGGCCGTGGCGGTTTCGTTGACCCAGCTCACGTATCTTCGAGTGGATTCGATTTCCTGCTCTTGCACACCTTTGTTGTTGATCGTCGAAGCAGTGGCAGTTAAATCGCCAGCCGCTGTAAGACTGCTGCTGATGTTGTTCACTTCTCCTGCGTTAATCGTCAGGTTCGCGCCGCTGTTGATCGAGGCGGCTTCAGAATGAAGCGTTATCTTCAAACGATCGGTTTCTGCAATTTCCCAAAGGCCGTTTCTGCGGCCACCGCCACGGTAGTCACATGCAGGCCCCGCGATCAATGCGCACGGCAATTCAGTGATGGTCGCGACACTTTTCTCATGCTCGGTGTACTGCAACACATCCATGACGTTGTTTACCGTCGTGGCTGCGATAGTCAGATTGCCGACGCTCTCGATGCTCCCGGAACGGTTATTCAGCAGATCGGCCTTGTTCTGGCTCGAGTCTCTGGAGATCAGCATGTTGCCCAGGCTGTAGATCTGCGCATAGCTGTTGGTGACGCTGGACGCCAGCAGCTGCATGTCGCCGCCGCTGGAGATCAGGCTATTGTTATTGACCAACGCGCCGGTGCTGACGGTCAGGTTGTTGCCCGAGCCCAGAGTGCCGGTGTTGTACACCCCGCCCGCAGTCACGGTCAGGTTGTTGCTGGAGGTCAACCGTCCTGCGTTACCGAGCCAACCGCCGACATTGATCCAGGTATCGCCACCCCCGGCAATACTCGCCGCGCTGCTCAAGCTGAGTACCCCGGCGCTCAGGCCAAGGTTACCCAAACTGCTGACCCGGCCATTGCCGTTATAGGTGCCGCCGAGGCTCAGGTTCAAACTGCCGTCACTGGCAATCAGGCCATCGTTGTACCAATTGCCGCCGCTACCGACAAAGCTGTTGGAAGCCAACAACTGGCCGCCCGCGCTCTGGCTGAAATTGTTCACGTTAACCGTCAGACGCCCAGCCTGGATGACGCTGCTGTTGGTCCAGCTGTCGGCGTTGAGGGTCAGGCCGCCTCGGGTGACGAGGGTGCCACCGGCCCCCATGACGTTCGCGGTGGCGATGTCGAAGGTGCCGGTACCGACGTGCAGCAGTCTGCCGCCGACGTTCATGAAACCACCGGCGCCGAGGGTCAGGTCGCTGTTGGCGGTTTCGAGGGTGCCGTTGCGGTTGTCGAACAGGCCGCCGATCTGGAATTCGGTCTTGCCGCTGGTGCCCAGGGCGCGCAGTTGGCCGGTCTGGTTGTCGAGGCTGGCAGCGCGCACGCTCAGGGTGCTGTCGCTTTCGATGATGCCCAGGCGGTTGTTCAGGGCGCCGTTGAGGCTGAGGTCGATCCGGTTGCCGGCGATCTGGCCGTCGTTGTCGCCGCTGTTGTCGAAGTTGTTGCCGCTGACCTTGACCAGTCCCTTGGCGTAGAGCCCGCCATTGCGGTTGTCGAAATTGCCGGCGCTGCCGGTATTGACGATGGCGTCGCCGCTTTGCGCAGAGATGCGTCCGCCATAGTTGTCGATGCCGCCCAGGGCGCTGAGGGTCAGACGCTGGGCCTGGGTGATGCCGCCCTGGCGGTTGTTGTTCAGGTCGTAGCCGTTTTTCAATACGCCGACCACGCGGGCTTCGAGGGCGCCCTTGAGGCTGGCGAGGATGCCGCCGCGGTTGTCGAGGTTGGCGGCGGTCACGAGCAGGTCGCCGTTCTGGGCGAGGAGCCGGCCGCTCTGGTTGTCGATATCGCCACCGACAGTCACGGTGGTGGCGCCCAGGCTTTGCAGGGTGCCTTTGCCGTTGGCCAAGCTCGCGGCTTGCAGTTGCAGATCGCCGTTCTGGCTGTAGATCAAGCCGTCGCTGCTGTTTTGCACGGCGCCGCTGGCATTGATGATGAGGCTGTCGCTGGCGGCGACGGTGCCGTGATTGCGGTTGTCGAGGCCGCCGGTGAGCAGGTTCAACAAGCCTTGGCTCACCAGTTGACCACCCTGGTTGTTGATTTGCGTGCTGCGGCTAATCACCAGCGGCCCGCCGCTGGCGAGTTTGCCGTTGCTGTTGCTCAGGGCACCGAGCAGGTCGAGGGTCACCGCGCCGTTGCCAAACAGGCGGCCGTTGCTGTTGTCCAGGCTGGTGCCGCTAACGTTCAGGGCTTGTTGCGCGCTGACGCCGCCGCCGATGTTGCTCAGGGCCATGGCGTTCAGCGTCAGGGCCGCGCCGCTGTCGATCGAACCACCCTGGGCGTTGTTCAACAGGCCGCTGACGCTCAGGCGCTGGCCCGCGCCGCTGGAGATAATACCGGCGCTGTTGTCGAGGCTGGCCGCGTTGACGGTCAGGGCATTCTGGCTGACCAGTGCGCCGGCGCCGCTGTTGAGCAGCGCACCGCTGAGGGTCACGTCGAGGTTGCCACTACGACTGGACAGGGCACCGCCGCTGCGGTTGTCGAGACTGCTGCCATTGACGCTCAGGCCCTGCCAACCGGAGATCAGCCCGCCCTGATTGAGCAAGGTCTCGCCACTCAGGCCCAGTAGGTTGTTGCTGATGAGTTTGCCGCCAGTGTTGTCCAGGGTGCGCCCGGTCAGGTTGAAGCTCTGGATGCTGGAGAGTTCGCCGCTCTGGTTGTTCAGGTCGCGCAGGCGGCTGATGCTCAGCGGGCCTTGGGCGGTGAGCAAACCGTTGCTGTTATCGAGGTCGCCTCCGGCCAGGTCAAGACGGATGCCGTTGTCGCCCAGCAGACGCCCGCCGCGCTGGGTCAGCGCGCCGAGGGCCAGGTCTATATCGCCCTTGGCCGAAAGTTCCCCGCCGTTGCTGGAGTTCAGGCTGGTGGCCTTGAGGATCAGGCCGCCCTTGCTGTTGATCAGGCCGTTAGCGCTGTTGTCCAGAGCCATGGCGTTGAGGTTGACGGCGCTCACGCCGAGCAGCTGGCCGCCCTGGTTGTTGATGTCGGCGCTGTTGATCGTGAGGGCCTGTGCGGCGTTGATCAGACCCTGGTTCTGGTTGCTCAGCAGGCCGTTGACCGTCAGGCCGAAGTCGCTGCGGCTGGTGACGATGCCGCCGCTGTTGTCCAGGCTACCGGCCTGGACGTCGAGGGCTGCGGCGGCAATCTGGCCTTTGAGGTTGGTCAGCGCCTGATTGACGCGCAAGGTCAGGGCCTGGTTGCCGAGCACCTTGCCGTTGCTGTTGTCCAGGTTCGCGGCCGCCAGTGTGTAGGCCTGGGGGCTGGAGATTTCACCACCCTGGTTGTTGACGCCGTTGAGGTTGCTGAGCAGCAACAGAGGCGCGTTGATAAAGCCGCCCTGATTGTTCAGCTGGCCGTGGTTCAGATTCAGGGCCAGACTCGTGTTGCTGAAGAGTTTACTGTTCTGTTGATCGAGACCACGGACATTGGCGGTCAGTGTATTGATGCTGCCAATGCTGCCACCGGCCTGGTTGGTGACCTGGCCTGCGGTCAGGTCCAGCGTGTCATCACTGTCCAGGCGCCCGGCTTGGCTATTGTCCAGCGCGCCGGTATTGATCACCATCGCGGCTTTGCTTTTAAGGCTGCCGTTCTGGCGGTTGTCGAGGCTGGCGCTGTTCAGAGTCAGGCTGCTGTCGGTGACCAGCTTGCCACCCTGGTTGTGCACATCACCACGGGCCACAAGGTTGAGGGCGCCGGCACTGGAGAGCTTGCCGGCGTTGTTGCTCAGGTTGTTCGCCGTGACGTCGAGGGCACCTTCGCTGCTGATCAGGCCCTGGCTGTTATCCAGGTCGCCGCTCAGAGTCAGGCGCATCTTTTGCAGGCCAAACAGGCTGCCGCCCAGGTTGTTCAGAACGTCGCCGTCCAGGCTCAGGCTGACCTTGCCGTTGAGCAGGCCATTGACGTTTTTCACCTGACCCAGGCCCAGATTCAGGTCTTGCTCGGCAATCACCTTGCCGCTGTCGCTGTTATCGAGTTTTTGCCCGAGCAGGGTCATCGTGCCGCTGCTGGTGGACAGCTCGCCGCCTCGGTTGTCGATGCTGCCGACGTTGAGTTTCAGCGCTTTTGTTGCGGCCAGCAGACCGCTCTTGCGGTTGTCGAGGGTGCTGCCGGTCAGGTCCAGAGAGGTGCTGGCAATCAACAGGCCATTCTGATTGTTCAGGCTGGTAACGTTGGCCACGATGTCGCGCTTGCCAGAGATCGAACCGTTGCTGTTATCCAGGCTGGCGCCACTGAGCAGCAATGAACCCTCGGCAGTCATCACCCCGCTCTGGTTGTTCAACGCTTGACTGACGCCCAGATCGAGCAGGCCATGGCTGTTCAGCAGGCCGTTGCTGTTGTCCAGGCTGTCACTGCGACTGTCGATGGCAGCGGCCGAAATCACCCCCCAGGTGTTGTTCAACGCCTGGGCGATGCGCAGGGTCAACGGACCCTGGTTACTCACCAGTTTGCCGTGGCTGTTGTCGAGGTTTTGCGCGGCCAGGATGAAGGCTTCGGTGCTGGAGATCTCACCATTCTGGTTGGCGACGCCGTTGAGGTTCTTGAGCAGCAGATTACCTGGAGCGTTGATGTAACCGCCCTGGTTGTTCAACTGGCCGTGGTTCAGATCCAGGCTCAGCGCTGTTTTACTAAAAAGCCCGCCGCCCTGCTGGTCGAGGCCAGTGACGTTCGCCGTCAGGGCTTTTTCGCTGGAGATGGTGCCGCCCGCGCCGTTGCTGACTCCGGTGGCAGTCAGGTCCAGGGTATCGCTGCTGGTCAGGCTGCCGTCCTGGCTATTGTCGAGCGCGCCCGTGGTAATGCGCACCGGGCCGATACCCGCCAGTTGGCCGCTGCGGCTGTTATCCAGGCTAGCACTTTGCAGCGTCATGCCGGTGCCGGAAAACAGCGTTGCGCCCTGGTTAATCAGCGCGCCGCTGCTGGTGATCGCCAGAGCCCCGGCGCTGGTCAGCTTGCCGCTGCTGTTATCGACACTGGCGGCATGCACGCTCAGCCCGGCCTGACCGCTGATCACGCCGCTGTTAAGCAGCGCATCATCGAGGGTGATGTCCAGCGCGTTGCTGCTGTCGAGGGTGCCACCAGAGTTATCCAGGCGCGAACCGCTCAGGCGGATGCTGTCTTGGGCATGGATCAGGCCCTTGGTCTGGTTGATCAATTGCGCCACGTTCAGCTCAAGGCCTGTGCCCGAGAGGACTTTGCCACCCGCACTGTTATCCAGACGTTGACTGGTCAGTTTGACTCCGCTGGCGTTGACACTGGTGTCGGTACTGGACAGCTCGCCGGCGCGGTTGTCGATTCGGTCAACGTTGATGTTCAGCGCTTTTTTGGTGCCGACCAAACCGCCGTTGCGGTTATCGAGGCTGCTACCGGTGAGGGTCAGATTGCCTTGGGCAACCAATACGCCGCCTTGTTGGTTCAGGGCGCCAATGGTGGCGCTCAGGTCGGTCTGGCTGGCAATGCGGCCGCCGGCGTTGGCAACTTCGTCGGCCTTGAGGCTGACCGGGCCAACGGCGCTGAGCAGGCCGCCCTGGTTGTCCAGACGGGTGCCGCTAAAGCCGATGGCGGCGTTGCCGGTGAGCAGGCCTTTGTCGCGGTTGTCCAGTTGCCCAACGAACAGTTGCAGGGCCTTGTCGGCATGAATCAGCGAACCACGGTTATCCGCCGAGTCGCCGCGCAAGGTCAGCAGGCCACTGCCCTTGAGGCTGCCGCCGCGGTTGTCGAGACTGCCGGTGGTGATGTCGACGTCGCCCTTGGCCAACAGAGCGCCCTGGCTCTGGTTGTCGAACTTGCCGGTGATGCGTGCGCTCAGGTTGCCGTCGCTGATCAGGCGGCCCTGATTGCGGTTATCCAGGCTGGCAGCGCTGACGCTCAAGCCTTTTTTCGAGCCCAAGGTGCCGTTGCGGTTATCCAGCGCGGCGCCAAGGTCGATGCTCAGGCCCAGGTCGCTCACTACGCCGCCATCGCGGTTGTCGAGGCTGGCGGCACTGATGGTCGAGGTGCCGGCGCTCGACAGCTCGCCACTCAGGTTGGTCAAGGCGCCGCTGGTATCAAGCAGCAACGCAGCGGCGCTGCTGAAGGTTCCGTCGGTGTTGTCAAGGCTGCCGGTGCGGGCGTCGATACCCTTGGCCGAAATCACCCCAAGCGTGTTGTTCAAAGCCTGGCTGATGCGTAGGGTCAGGCCTTGCTGGCTGCTGATGACCTTGCCACGGGTGTTGTCCAGGCTCGTCGCCGTCAGACTGAAGGCGTTGTTGCTAGAGATTTCGCCATCCTGGTTGGCCACACCGTTAAGGTTTTTCAGCAGCAACTGCTCGGGGCCGCTGATCAAGCCATGCTGGTTATTCAACTGGCCGTTGTTCAGGTCCAGGCTCACCGAGCTGTTGCTGAACAGTTTGCCGTTTTGCTGATCCAGACCACTGACACTGGCGGTCAGGGCCTTGGCACTGGAGATCTGGCCGAGAGCACCGTTGTTGAGCTGGCCACTGATCAGATCGAGGGTGTCGCCGCTGGTCAGTTGGCCGTTGAGGTTACTCAGCAGGCCCTGGCTGTTGAGGTTCAGCGCATTAACGCTGGTCAGGGTGCCGCCATCGTTGTTCAGACTGCCGGCGCTGAGGAGAATCGCACCGTCGCCCTTGAGCGCGCCCTGATTGTTGAGCAATTGCGCGCTCAGGGTCAGGCCCATATTGCGTTTGGCGTAGAGGTTGCCGCCCTGGCTGTTGTCGAGTTGTGCAGCACGTAGTTGTACTGCGCCCTGGCCGGAAATCTGGCCTTTGAGCGAGTTATTTACCTGCGTGGCGGTCAGGTTCAAGTCGCCGCCGGCAAGCAGGCGGCCATTGTTGCTGTTGTCCAGGGTGCTACCAGTCAGGGTCAGATAGCTCTGGCTGGAGACCTGGCCGCCACGGTTGTCGAGGCTGGTGGCCGCCAGGGTGAAGCCCTGATTGCTGGATATTTCGCCGCTCTGGTTGGCGACGGCGTTGAGGTTTTTCAGCAGCAGCGCGCCTGGCGTAGTGATCAAGGCGCTCTGGTTATTGAGCAGACCGTGGTTCAGGTCAAGGGAGAGGCTGGTATTGCTGCTGAGTTGGCCCCGGTCATGTTGATCGAGCCCACTGACGCTGGCGGTCAGGGCCATGGCGCTGGCGATGCGACCACCCAGACTGTTGTCCACTTGGGAGGCAGTCAGGTTGAGGGTGTTGTCGCTGGAAATCTGGCCGCTCTGGTTCTGCAGGGCGCCAGTACTGATCGACAGCGGACCTTTGCCATAGAGATTGCCTTGCTGGCTATTGTCGAGGCTGGCGCTGGTGAGGTTCATCCCGGCCTGGCTGGACAGCACGCCCGTTGTGTTGAGCAGGCTATTGGCGTTGATCTCCAGTCCATTGCTGGCAATCTGGCCTTTGAAATTGTTCAACGTCTGGTTGATCAGCAGCGTGAGGTTTTGCTCGCTGAGGACCTTGCCACCGGCGGAGTTATCCAGACTGGTGGCGGCCAACGTGAAGCCTTGTTGGCTGGAGATTTCACCGCTCTGGTTAACCACCGTGTTCAGGTTCTTCAGCAGCAGCGCGCCGGGTGTGGTGATCAGGGCATTCTGGTTATTGAGCACGCCGTTGTTCAGGTCCAGGGTCAGGCCTGTGGCGCCGCTCAATTGGCCCAGATTGTGTTGGTCCAGACCGCTGACACTGGCGGTCAGGGCCATGGCGCTGGCGATGCGTCCGCCTTCGCTGTTGTCCACCTGGCCAGTGCTCAGGTTCAAAGCGTTGCTGCTGGTCAGCACGCCTGCTTGATGGTTATCCAGGCTGCCGCTGTTGATCACTGCACTGCCGGTGCTCTGGATCGTGCCTGCTTGATGGTTGTCGAGCGCGCCAAGAGTCGTCACGCCCAACGTGCCTTGGCTGATGATCGAGCCTTGCTGGCTGTTATCCAGGGATGCCGCCGTAACTTGCAGGCTTTGCTGGGCGGCCAGGCGACCGCGCTGATTGTTGAAGGCACCGCTGGCGTTGATATTCAGGGAACTGCCGGCCGACACCAGTCCGGCGACGTTATCCAGAGACCCAATATTCAAGGTAACCCCGGCAAGGCTGGAGATTTCAGCCGCGCCGTTACTCAGCGCTCCCACGTTGGCGAGCAGTGCACCGTTGCTGGTCACCAGTCCGCCCTGGGCATTGAGCAATTGATTGGCGTTGAGGTTCAGGCTACCGCTGCTCAACACCCGGCCGTGGTTCTGGTTATCCAGCGTCCCGGCCGTGATGTTCGCGCTGCTCTGCGCACTCAACGTACCGCCCTGGTTGCTCAGGGTTTGCGCGGTGTTGACCGTCAGGTTTCGGCTCGCGACGACACTTTTTCCGCTGTTGTTGAGGTTCTGTGCGCTGAGGTTCACGTCGCCGCTGGCGTTGCGGCTGGTGTCGGCGTTGACCCCGGCCTCGATAACTCCGCTGTTGGTCAACTGGCCGCCGGCGCTCAGGTTGATGCTGTCGCGAGCGGCGAGGGATTGCTGGTTGCTCAGGTCGCCTTGGGTTTGCACGTTGAGGGCGCTGCCGGCGTAAACCGGTCCCTGGGCATTGAGGCTGGCGGCTTTGATAGTCACCGCGCCATTGGCCGCCGAGGTGTCGACCAGGCTCAGGCTGCCGTTGGCATCGAGCTGGATATCGCCACCGCTGGCGATCAGTTTGCCGTCGAGTTTCACCCCCACGCCGGCTTCGGTGCCGACCAGTTTGATCGCGCCGGCGTACATGCCGCCGAGGGCCGAGGAGTCGATCGCCAGTTCCGGTTTCGCGCTGCCGTCGTCGGCGCGCGCCGTGGCGTTGAGACTCTCGGCGTTGACGTCGTTGCGACCGGCAACGATGGTCAGGTTGTTGGCCTGGATCTGGGCGTTGATCTTGGCGCTGCGGGTGATGATTTCGAAACGGTCGACGTTGGTTGCATTGAGTCCGGCGCCGTCGATGGAGACGCTGCCCTGATCGACCTGAAAGCGGTCCAGTCGACCGTTGTCCAACACTGGTTTGCCGGTGGTCAAGGTCACCCGTGGGGTATTGATGAAGCCGCAGCCGTTGCAGCTGATGCCATACGGGTTGGCGACGATCACCCGCGCCGACTGCCCCGCCACTTCGGTGTAACCGTTCAACTGGCTCGGGCTGCCGCCGTTGACTTCGTTGAGGATGGTTTGCGCCGAACCGCTGTTCTTCAGGTTCGGGTTGCCGACGATGTACCCGCCCAGCTGGGTGGCCGAGGTCTGGGTTGACCCGTTGTTGAGGATCAAGCCCTGCAGGGTGACGTTGTAGTCGTGGAACTGGTTGTGCGAGAGACCCGTCGCATTGGGCGTGGCGATGTTGACGATCGGCACGCCATTGCCGGCGCGATCCAGGCTGGTGCCCGGCGCGCTGACCACGATGCCGTCCGCCTGCGCCCACATCGGCTGCCAGAACATGACGTTGGCGAGGAGGAACGCCAGGCCGCGTTTCGGCATGCCCATGAAACGTTCGCGTGGAATTACGGCAGCAGAGGGCTGGCCGGCCAGAAAAGCCAGTTGGCGAACGTCCATATTCAGGTCTCGATAGAGCGATAAATTAGAGGGAGAAATCCACGCGGAAATAGATCGGTGCTTCGCGCTCGGTCAACGCATCCGGCCGCTCCAGGGAGTGGGCGAAGGTCACGCTGGCAGACACGTGCTGACCACGAGCGAACAGTTCGATCGAGTCGCTCGACATCCGCCCATGTTGCTCGCCGTTGTAGCGGCCATGACTGATCACGCCCTGGTCGTAGCCCAGGCTGGTGCCATATTCAGCGAACACCGGACGCAACCATTCCCAGCTCACCGGGCGGCTCCAGCGCAGGTCGTTGCGCCAGTAGCCGCCGCTGTCACCGGACAGTGACTGGTCCTTGTAACCACGGATCGACGACAACCCGCCAAGGCTGGTGCGCTGCGGGCTGAACAGCACGTCCTCGCTACGCTGGCCGGTCATCAAACTGCTGAAGCTCAACGACTCGCCCCAGAGTTTGAACGGCTGCAAATAGCTCAGGGTGCCGGTGTATTTGCGGTACCGCGCATCCGGCTCGCCCGGGCCCGGGTGACCATTGCTCTGGGCATCAAAAGCGCCGATCCCTTTCTGCATGCCCAGGTCGAGGTTGACGAAGGCTGAGCCGACGCGCCGCCCGTGGTTGATCCCGAACTGTGCTTCGCTCAGATGGTTGCTGCTCAGGGCCAGTTTGCTGCCTTCGATGAAGTTGTTGCTGCGCAAGTGGGACACGCCGGCGCTCAAGGACGTCTTGCTCACGGCATCGCGATAGATCACTCGCTCGGCCTTGAACTGGTGAGTCTTGCTGTCGCCAGTCTGCTTGAAGTCGTAACCATTGGCGGCAATCAGCGAGTGGTAATCGCTCTGGCTATAGCTGTAGTTGAAGTTCCACCAGCCCCACGGCAAGTTGTAATCGAGCATGGAGTTGCTGGAGGTGTGGTTATGATCGCTCACCGCAGCGTGGCCACCGCGCAACATCAACTGGTCCGCCAGCCCCAGCGGATTGTCCCAGTCAAAGGTCGTGCCCCACTGCTGCTCGCCGGTGCTGCGCTGGCCTTCGTTACTGCGCGACAAACCGGCCCGCCAAGGCTTTTGCGGAGTGTTCTTGACCAGGACTTCGCTGCCGCCCACTGCTTTGCCGGGTGCCAGTTCCATCTGCGCCTGATTGGAGGGCAAGCGGTTCAACTGATCGACCAGTTGCTCGATCTCCCGCAGGTTAACCAACTGCCCCGCCTTGCCCGGAAAGGCCATGGCCAACTCACGGTCCGACAGCTTGCTGCCGTCTGCGCCTTTGATGCCTTCGAGCTTGCCCTCGACCACCAACACCTTCAAATGACCGGCAGACAAATCCTGCTGCGGCAAGTAAGCACGACTGGTCACCAGGCCTTTCTCGAGGTAGTAATCGGTGATGACTTTTAGCAGCTCGTTGAGCTGAGTGACGCCCAGGCACTGGCCGATGTAAGGCTTGAGCAAACGCTCGCGCTCACTGGCCGAGAGGCTATCGGCACCTTTGAGTTCGATGTCTTTGATCGGGAAGCAGCGGGTATCGGCTGGAGCTGTCGACGCTGTCGGTTTGACGACCTTACCGGGCAATTCCTTGAGTTCTTCCAGACGTCGGCGCTGCTCTTCGAGCAGGCGATCCTGACGCTCGCGGATCAGGTCGGTTTCACCAGGGGTGGGTGCGGCGTGGGCAAGGTTTACGCTGGCGAAACACAGCAATAGACACGGCAAAGCCGCACACAGCCTCTTCCCGAGGGTGGGCAGGTACATGTTCGATCCCTCGAGACGACAAGTGATATCAATATGATGGCGCAATGCTAAGTTGCCATCATTCTGACGTCAATAAGATTGTTACTAATTTGTTGCGGAGTGTGTCGTGATTGACACGTACGAGGCTCATGACGGCACTGACGTCAGGCTCGATCTCAAGATCGCCATGGGCTGAAAATGAAAAAACCCGGACAGTGTCCGGGTTTTTTGGTGAATCACCGTGGCGCGTTATTCAGCGGCCGGCGCTTCTGGCTTGCGGCGCTTGAGCGGTGCCATGCCGTCCTTGCTGACCAGCGACAGGGCGTCGGTCTTCGGGCGGTTGGCGATCTTGCGCTTAGTCGGTGCCTTGGCACCGGTTTTCTTCTTGTCGCCCTTGGCGTCGACCTTTTTCTTCTTCACGCCAACGGCTTTGCCCGAGGCCTTGACCTTTTTCGGTCCGCCGTAGGTGCCTTTGACTTCCTTGATGGTGCGGCGCTCGAAGCTCTGCTTGAGGTAGCGCTCGATGCTCGACATCAGGTTCCAGTCACCGTGGCAGATCAGCGAGATGGCCAGGCCATCGTTGCCGGCACGACCGGTACGACCGATGCGGTGAACGTATTCGTCGCCGCTGCGTGGCATGTCGAAGTTGATCACCAGGTCCAGGCCTTCCACGTCCAGGCCGCGAGCGGCAACGTCGGTGGCGACGAGGATCTTCACCCCGCCCTGCTTCAGACGGTCGATCGCCAGTTTGCGATCCTTCTGGTCTTTCTCACCGTGCAGGACGAATGCCTTGTATTCCTGCGCCACCAGACGGCCGTAGATACGGTCAGCCATGGCCCGGGTGTTGGTGAAGACGATGGCCTTCTGGTAGGTCTCGTTGGCCAGCAGCCAGTTAACGATCTGTTCTTTGTGCTGGTTGTGGTCAGCGGTGATGATTTGCTGACGGGTGGTGTCGTTCAACTGGCTGACGGCATTGAGCTGCAAGTGCTCAGGGTTGTTCAGGACCTTGGCGATCATCTCGCGCAGGCCCGAACCACCGGTGGTGGCAGAGAACAACATGGTCTGCTGACGGTTGGTGCACTCTTCAACCAGACGCTGTACGTCTTCGGCAAAGCCCATGTCGAGCATGCGGTCGGCTTCGTCGAGCACCAGCACTTCAACTTCTTTCAAGTCGAGGTTGCCGGCGTTCAGTTGCTCGATCATCCGGCCCGGGGTGCCGATCAGGATGTCCGGCACCTTGCGCAGCATGGCTGCCTGGACCTTGAAGTCTTCACCGCCGGTGATCAGGCCGGACTTGATGAAGGTGAACTGCGCGAAGCGTTCAACTTCCTTGATGGTCTGCTGGGCCAGCTCGCGGGTCGGCAGCAGGATCAGGGTTTTGATGCTGACGCGGACTTTGGCCGGGCCGATCAAACGGTTGAGGATCGGCAATACGAATGCAGCGGTTTTGCCGCTACCGGTTTGCGCAGTCACCCGCAGGTCACGCCCTTGGAGCGCGAGCGGGATAGCCGCTGCTTGCACAGGCGTTGGCTCGACAAATTTAAGCTCGGCCACGGCTTTGAGCAGGCGTTCGTGCAGGGCGAATTGGGAAAACACGGGTGCTACCTCGAAGAAATACAAAAAATCAGCTGCATAGGGTAACGGTTTCGAGCGCGAAGGCCGAGTTTCTTTATGCAAACGAACGCAAACAATGGCTATTTTGTTAGCGGATTTGTCCCTGAACGTAACTCGATGCGTCTTAAATGCTCTAATCGACCCGTCTCGTCCTATAGAAGAATCGTTTTAGCCCATGGATCTCAAACAGCTCTGGCTCAATACCCAAGACCTCTGGGGCGCTCTCGACCAACACCCGCTCATGCATTCCAGCCTGGCGCTGATGGTGCTGCTGGTGATCGCCTTGCTGCTCGGACGAGTGGCGCGTTATGTGGTGCTGCACGCCGTCAAACTGCTTGGCCGGCAACCGGCGATGCAGTGGTTCAACGACTTGTTCCACAATAAGGTGTTCCATCGCCTGGCGCAGATGACCCCGTCGCTGGTGATCCAGTTCGGTTTGAACCTGGTGCCGGAACTGAGCAAAACCATTCAAATTTTCCTCGGCAACGTCGCCCTGTCCTTCACCATTCTGTTCCTGGTACTGGCCCTGAGCGCCCTGCTAAACGCCTTGCTGGACATCTACGCACGCACCGAACACGCCCGCACCCGCTCGATCAAAGGCTACGTGCAGCTGGCGAAAATGGTGCTGTTCGTGTTCGGCGCGATCATCATCGTTGCGACCCTGATCGATCGTTCGCCGCTGTTGCTGCTCTCGGGTCTGGGCGCAATGTCGGCGGTGATTCTGTTGGTCTACAAGGACACCCTGCTGTCATTCGTCGCCAGCGTACAGCTGACCAGCAACGACATGCTGCGGGTCGGCGACTGGATCGAAATGCCGCAAGTCGGCGCCGACGGTGACGTGGTGGACATCACCCTGCATACGGTCAAGGTGCAGAATTTCGACAAGACTATCGTTTCGATCCCGACCTGGCGCTTGATGTCCGAATCGTTCAAGAACTGGCGCGGCATGCAGCAGTCTGGTGGCCGACGGATAAAGCGCAGCCTGTTCATCGACGCCAGTGGCGTGCGTTTCATACACGACGACGAAGAGCAGAAATTGACGCAGGTACGCTTGCTCACCGACTACATCAGTCGCAAGCAGGCCGAACTCAAGAGCTGGAACGAGGCCCAGGGCAACGTCGCGGCGATGTCGGCCAACCGCCGGCGGATGACCAACATCGGGACCTTTCGCGCGTATGCATTGGCGTACTTGAAGAGCCATCCGGAGATTCAGCCGAACATGACCTGCATGGTCCGCCAGATGCAGACCACCGCCCAGGGCGTGCCGCTGGAAATCTATTGCTTCACCCGCACCACGGCGTGGGCCGATTACGAACGGATCCAGGGCGATATCTTCGATTACCTGCTGGCGGTGTTGCCGGAGTTTGGGCTGAGTTTGTATCAGCAACCGAGCGGCGGGGATCTAAGGGCCGGCTTGCTCCCAGCGGTGCTCGGCGTAAGCCATATCCCCGAGCCGGAAAAGTGCTCGATGTAGCTACACATATCCCCTGTGGGAGCGAGCTTGCTCGCGATAGCGGTGTGACAGGCAACATTCATGTCGACTGACACTCAGCCATCGCGAGCAAGCTCGCTCCCACAGGTTTAGTGGGCGGCTACCCGCTTTTGTACACCCAACCGGCTAATCCACACCGCCGCCAGTATTACCATCGCGCCAAACATCAGCCGCCCCAACGCTTCATGCTGATTCCAGATCAGCAAGTTGATCAGCAACCCCACCGGCACATGCAGATTGTTCATCACCGCCAGCGTCCCGCCATTCACCAGGCAGGCCCCCTTGTTCCACCAGTAAAGGCCCAACGCGGTGGACACCAGTCCGAGGAACACCAGCACGCCCCATTGCAGTGGCGCTTGCGGCAGGAAGTTCTGTTTGCCGAACAACAGAAACGCCGGCAAGGCGACCGCCAGCGCGCCGAGGTAGAAGTAACCAAAGCGTCGATAATGCGGCAGATCGCTCGGATGGCGTGCCACCAGATGTTTGTACAGCACCTGGCCTGCCGCGTAGGTGAAGTTGGCCAGTTGCAGCAGCAAAAACCCCATGAAGAAGTCCGGGTTGATCCGGTCATAGCGGATCACCGCCGCGCCGAGTACCGCGACCAATGCCGCCACCAGTGCCCAGGGATTGAAGCGGCGGTTCAGCGCATCTTCGATCAAGGTCACGTGCAACGGCGTGAGGATGGTGAACAGCAAGACTTCCGGCACTGTCAGCACCCGGAAGCTCAGGTACAGGCAGACGTAGGTCACGCCGAACTGCAACGCGCCGATCAACAGCATCCCGCGCATGAACGCCGGTTCCACCTGACGCCAGCGGGTCAACGGGATAAACACCAGCCCCGCCAGCAACACCCGCACCAGTACCGCGAAATAGCTGTCGACATGCCCGGCCAGGTATTCGCCGATCAAACTGAAGGAAAACGCCTGAATCAGCGTGACAAAAAGTAGATAGCCCATGCTCGCCTCGTTTCGAATGGCGGCGACGATAGCGGGTTTTGCTATTCACTGCGAATCATCAAACAACACACAAATCCACTGTGGGAGCGAGCTTGCTCGCGATAGCGGCGTGTCATTCAACAATGATGTCGACTGACACTCCCTCTTCGCGAGCAAGCTCGCTCCCACAGGTTCATGCCCGCCCACAAAATCGCAGACAAAAAAAAGCCCGATCTCGCTAAAGCGTTCAATCGGGCTAGAGCACTCATGAGCAACAAGTGCAAAGGGAGGTTCGATGCGCGAACCGGCTTGAAGGGGGTTCGGGAGCTACTTAACCATCAGGTGATTATCTGGCGATTAACGGCTCAGGCGACCTGTGCAAGCTTGGCGTAGGCCTGGTTCAGACCCTTTTCATGGAAGTCACCGCCCAGGTTCATGCCTTCGGCGTGAATGAAAGTGACGTCGTGGATACCGATGAACGCCATGACCTGACGCAGGTACGGTTCCTGATGGTCCGACGTACTACCGGTGTGGATCCCGCCGCGAGCCGTCAGGACAATCGCCCTTTTATCGTTGAGCAGGCCCTGAGGACCGGTGGCGGTGTACTTGAAGGTCACACCGGCACGCAGCACGTGGTCAAGCCAGGCTTTGAGCGTGCTTGGGATCGCGAAGTTGTACATCGGAGCGGCCATCACCAGCACGTCGGCGGCCAGCAGCTCGTCAGTCAGTTCGTTGGAACGCTCCAGTGACGCCTGCTCGATTTCATTGCGTTGCTCGGCAGGTTTCATCCAGCCGCCCAGCAGGTTGGCGTCCAGGTGTGGAACCGGATGGGTCGCCAGGTCGCGAACGGTGATCTGGTCAGTCGGGTGCGCAGCTTTCCATTGGCTGATGAAGGTTTGGGTCAGCTGACGCGATACCGAGTCTTGCTGGCGGGCACTGCTTTCGATGATCAGAACGCGGGACATGGGATGTAGCCTCCATCGGTGAATGCTGTAAGTCGATGGAGTGGAGATTAAACAGAGTCGTATCGATGAAAAAGCACAAATAACTGCTATAAACCATCAATAAATTCGTTTATAAGCGGAGCGTATCTGCCCCGCTGGTGCAACGACCCTTATTTGGGTTTGCAGGTCAGGGTGATGTACAGCTTGATGATTTCGCGGTTGAACCTGGCCGAGAGATCGGCGCTTTTCCCAGCCTCCAGGCTCACGCGGCGAGTACGCGGTGTTTCCGGGCCATTGCGGAAGGCCACCGTGCATTCGGCGGCTTTACCGCTGTAGTTGTTCAGCGTAATGGCGCCCATGTCGCGAGCGGTGTCATAGGTGGTGTAGTCGATTTTCAGGCCGTTGAGTTCTTTTTGTACATCGATGGGGTAGGCAAACGCAGTCAGCGGCAGCATCGCCAGCACCACACAACAGATTTTTTTCATTCGGCAGCCTCCAATGGAAGCTGCCAGCTTAGGACAAGAGGAGCTCATCATGAAAGCGCCCCGCGTGACCCTTGATCAATGGCGTACATTGCAAGCCGTGGTCGACCACGGTGGTTTCGCCCAGGCCGCCGAAGCGCTGCACCGTTCGCAGTCGTCCGTCAGCTACACCGTGGCGCGCATGCAGGACCAGCTTGGCGTGCCGCTGTTGCGCATCGACGGCCGTAAAGCCGTACTGACCGAAGCCGGCGGCGTGCTGCTGCGCCGCTCGCGGCAACTGGTCAAACAGGCCAGTCAGCTGGAAGATCTGGCGCACCACATGGAGCAAGGCTGGGAGGCGGAGGTGCGGCTGGTGGTCGACGCCGCTTACCCGAGCGCCCGCCTCGTCCGCGCCTTGACCGCGTTCATGCCGCAAAGCCGCGGCTGCCGGGTGCGTCTGCGCGAAGAAGTATTGTCCGGGGTCGAGGAAGTCTTGCTCGAAGGCGTAGCCGACCTGGCCATCACCGGTCTCAGTATTCCCGGTTACCTTGGCGCGGAATTGAGCGACGTAGAATTTGTGGCCGTGGCCCACCCCGAACACCCGCTGCATCGTCTGAACCGCGAACTGAATTTCCAGGATCTGGAAACCCAGATGCAAGTGGTGATCCGCGACTCCGGTCGGCAGCAGCCACGGGACGTCGGCTGGCTCGGCGCTGAACAGCGCTGGACCGTCGGCAGCCTTGCCACCGCCGCGACCTTTGTCAGCAGCGGCCTGGGTTTCGCCTGGTTGCCCCGGCACATGATTGAACGGGAACTGAAGGAAGGTACGCTCAAGCTGCTACCGTTGGACCAGGGCGGCAGTCGAAACCCGAGCTTCTATCTGTATTCGAACAAGGACAAACCCTTGGGCCCGGCGACGCAGATCCTCATCGAACTGCTGCGCACCTTCGACACCGCACCGCTGGATGCGCCTTTCGCTGCACCAGAACAAGCCTGACAAGGAGTTGCGCCATGGCCTATTTCGAACACGAAGGTTGCACCTTGCACTACGAGGAATATGGCCACGGCACACCCCTGCTGCTGGTTCACGGGCTGGGCTCGAGTACGCTGGACTGGGAAAAACAGGTCCCGGAGCTCTCGACCCGTTACCGGGTGATCGTCCCGGACGTACGCGGCCACGGTCGCTCCGACAAGCCCCGCGAGCGGTACAGCATTGCCGGCTTCAGCGCCGACCTGGTCGCGCTGATCGAACACCTGAACCTTGGCCCGGCGCATCTGGTCGGGCTGTCCATGGGCGGGATGATCGGTTTTCAGCTGGCGGTGGATCAGCCATCGCTGCTTAAAAGCCTGTGCATCGTCAACAGCGCACCCGAGGTCAAAGTCCGCACGGCGGATGATTACTGGCAATGGTTCAAGCGCTGGAGCCTGATGCGCATCCTCAGTCTGCGCACCATCGGCACGGCCCTGGGCGGCAAGCTGTTTCCCAAACCCGAACAGGCAGACCTGCGGCAAAAGATGGCCGAGCGCTGGGCAAAAAACGACAAACGTGCTTATCTCGCCAGCTTCAATGCCATCGTTGGCTGGGGAGTTCAGGAACGACTGGCGAAAGTCACCTGTCCAACCCTGATCGTCAGCGCCGACCGCGACTACACACCGGTGGCGCTGAAAGAAGCCTATGTAAAACTGCTGCCCGATGCGCGGCTGGTGGTGATCGAAGATTCACGCCACGCAACGCCATTGGACCAGCCACAACGTTTCAACCAAACCCTGCTTGAATTTCTAACCGCAGTCGACACCACTACCCAGGATCATTGACCCATGCTGAAAAAAATCGCCCTTGTCGCAGGCTCCGTTCTGTTCGCCGCCAACCTGATGGCCGCAGACGCTGCCAAGGCTCCGCACGTCTTGCTCGACACCACCAACGGCCAGATCGAAATCGAACTGGACCCGGTCAAGGCACCGATCAGCACCAAAAACTTTCTCGCCTATGTCGACAGCGGTTTCTACACCAACACCATTTTCCACCGTGTGATTCCAGGGTTCATGGTCCAGGGCGGTGGTTTCACCCCGCAGATGGCGCAAAAAGACACCAAGGCACCGATCAAGAACGAAGCCAGCAACGGCCTGCATAACGTGCGAGGCACGCTGTCCATGGCGCGCACCTCCGATCCGGATTCGGCCACCAGCCAGTTCTTCATCAACGTCAAGGACAACGACTTCCTCGACCCGGGTCGCGATGCCGGTTACGCGGTGTTCGCCAAAGTCGTGAAAGGCATGGACGTCGTCGACGTCATCGTCAACTCGCAAACCACCACCAAACAGGGCATGCAGAATGTGCCCATCGACCCGGTGCTGATCAAGTCGGCCAAGCGCATCGACTAAACTGCACAAGGAGTCCTGAGCGGCAACGGTATTATCACCGAGCCGCTCACATCGAAAAAAGGAGAGCCCGTACGCGGGCGTTTATCTGATGCTCTATCGTCGTTTCGAAAAACTGATCGATATTTTCCGTGACGCCCCGACGGCGGCTCCGCCGAGCCGGGTTCTCCCCTTCTATACCTATTATTTGCGCCAGGTCTGGCCGAGTTTTGCCGCGCTGTTGGTCGTCGGCTTGATCGGCGCGCTGATCGAAGTGGCGTTATTCAGTTACCTGAGTCGAATCATCGATTTGGCCCAAGGCACACCCAATGCAGACTTTTTTAAAATCCACGGCGTCGAGCTGGCCTGGATGGCGGTGGTCGCACTGATTCTGCGACCGATATTCGTCGGCTTGCATGACCTGCTGGTGCATCAGACCCTGAGCCCCGGCATGACCAGCATGATTCGCTGGCAAAACCACAGTTACGTGCTCAAACAGAGCCTGAATTTTTTCCAGAACGACTTCGCCGGGCGTATCGCCCAACGGATCATGCAAACCGGCAACTCCCTGCGTGACTCGGCGGTGCAAGCCGTTGACGCGTTGTGGCACGTGCTGATCTACGCGATCAGCTCGCTGGTGCTGTTCGCTGAAGCCGACTGGCGCCTGATGATCCCGCTGTTGACCTGGATCGCCTGCTACATCGGCGCGCTGTGCTACTTCGTGCCACGGGTGAAAGAACGCTCGGTGGTGTCCTCCGATGCGCGCTCGAAACTCATGGGCAGGATCGTCGACGGCTACACCAACATCACCACACTGAAACTCTTCGCCCACACCAACTTCGAACAGCAATACGCCCGCGAAGCCATTGAAGAGCAGACCGAAAAATCCCAGCTGGCCGGTCGCGTGGTCACCAGCATGGACGTGGTCATCACCAGCATGAACGGCCTGCTGATCGTCTGCACCACCGGTCTGGCGCTATGGCTGTGGACCCAGTCGCTGATCTCGGTCGGCGCGATTGCCCTGGCCACCGGTCTGGCGATCCGCATCGTCAACATGTCGGGCTGGATCATGTGGGTGGTCAACGGCATCTTTGAAAACATCGGCATGGTCCAGGACGGCCTGCAAACCATCGCCCAACCGATCAGCGTCACCGACCGCGAACCGGCACCGCGCCTGGAAGTGGCCCGTGGCGAAGTGCGTTTCGAGCACGTGGCGTTTCACTACGGCAAGAAAAGCGGAATCATCGGCGACCTCAACCTGACCATCAAACCCGGTGAAAAAATTGGCTTGATCGGCCCTTCAGGCGCAGGCAAATCGACCCTGGTGAACCTGCTGCTACGCCTCTACGACTTGCAGAGCGGGCAGATTCTGGTCGACGGCCAGAACATCGCCAACGTAGCCCAGGAAAGCTTGCGCGAACGGATCGGCATGATCACCCAGGACACCTCACTGCTGCACCGTTCGATCCGCGAGAATCTGCTTTACGGGAAACCCGACGCCACCGACGAAGAACTCTGGGAGGCGGTCCGCAAGGCCCGCGCCGACGAATTCATCCCGTTGCTGTCGGACGCTGAAGGGCGCACCGGCTTCGATGCTCACGTCGGTGAGCGTGGGGTGAAACTCTCCGGTGGTCAGCGCCAACGGATTGCCATCGCCCGGGTGCTGCTCAAGGACGCGCCGATCCTGATCATGGACGAAGCCACCTCGGCGCTGGACTCGGAAGTCGAAGCGGCGATTCAGGAAAGCCTGGAAACCCTGATGCAGGGCAAAACCGTGATCGCCATCGCTCACCGGCTTTCGACCATCGCACGGATGGATCGCCTGGTAGTGCTGGAAAAGGGCCGGATCGCCGAAAGCGGCAGCCACGCCGAACTGCTGGCCCACGGCGGGTTGTATGCGCGGTTGTGGCAGCACCAGACCGGTGGGTTTGTCGGGATCGATTGAGACGAGAGCGCTGTAGCAGCTGTCGAGCCCGCGAGGCTGCGTTCGGCTGCGAAGCGGCCGTAAAATCAGGCAGCGCGTTCTTTCAAGCAAAACGCATACACAGGATTTGCGAGGACTGCGTCCTCGAACGCAGCCTCGCGGGCTCGGCAGCTGCTACGGGACATAGCCACCAGAGCCAATGAAAGTCAGCCCTGCCGGTAGGGCAAGGCGCTCTTCGCCTCTTCTGCATACCCCATGACACCCAGACGTTCGCGCTCAAGAAAGTCCTTCACTGCCGCTTTCAATCCAGGGTGCCGCAAGTAGTGCCAGGAATGGGTGATCACCGGCTCGAAACCACGAATCAACTTGTGCTCGCCCTGAGCGCCAGCGTCGAAACGCTGAAAGCCGTTAGCGATTGCGTACTCCATGCCTTGATAGAAACAGGTCTCGAAGTGCAGGCGGTCGAACTCCGCCAGGCAGCCCCAATATCGGCCATAAAAACTATCGCCACCGATCAGACTGAAGGCCATGGCCACCGGCCGTGATCCTTGTTTGGCCAGGACCACCCGAATGGCTTCGGGCATGCGTTCGGCCAACAGACTGAAAAACTCCCGCGTCAGGTACGGCGACTGCCGACGCACCGCATAGGTGTTGGCGTAGCAGGCGTAGACAAAATCCCACTGTGCCTGGTCGAGTTGATGCCCCTCAAGCCATTCAAACTCGATGCCCTGCCCCGCCACTTGTTCACGTTCTTTGCGCATCTGTTTGCGCTTGCGAGAACTGAGTGCATCAAGGAAGTCCTGAAAATCCCGATAACCGCGATTCTGCCAGTGATACTGGCAACCGATGCGTTGCAACCAGCCCGGTTGCTCGGCCAATGCCGCATCGGTAAAGGCGTCGGTAAAGTTGATATGGGCGCTGGAGAGCCCTTCAGTTTCCAGATAACCCGGCACGCTGTTCAGCAGTTCGAAACCATCCTGCACAGTGGCCGCCAACAACCGTGGCCCGCTGACCGGGCTGAAGGGCACAGCCGTCAACAGTTTGGGGTAGTAATCGATCCCGGCGCGCTCGCAAGCATCAGCCCAGGCATGGTCGAACACGTACTCGCCATAAGAATGCCATTTACGGTAACTCGGCAATGCCGCGAGCAGCCGACCGTCTTCGATATGCAGCAGATGCTCCGGCTGCCAGCCGGACTGCGGCCCCAGGCTGCCACTGTCTTCCAGCGCTGCCAGAAAGGCGTGACGCAGAAACGGCTGAGTCGCGGGCACCAGCGCATCCCACTCTTGAGGCGCGATGGCGGACAGACTGTCCAAAACGTGTAACGGCATCCTGTTCCCCAGCGGTTGTTGCCTAACGACCCGCCGAGTATCGCCCATCCCCGGCACTTGCCGAAATAAAAAAACCCGCCGCGGCGGAGTCAAAACGAAGTATGAGGGAGGTGCGACCTGAAACTATTTTTTACCCTTTTGACGCTCGGCGGCCAGGCGTTCGGCGAGTTCGTCGACATCGGGAACCGGTTTTTCGGGCATGACGCGCAAGGTCGCCTGCATCAAGCGCATCTGCCGAATGAACCGCCGGCAATTGGGGCAAAACATCAAATGATGACGCATCATCAGCCGCTCACGAAAACTCAACTGACCATCGAGATAATCGCTGGACCGCGCCACTTGTTCCTTACAGGTCAACATTCGCCGGTTTCCTCAAAATGCTCCACGGTCGCAAACACCTTCAACCGTGCCCGGTGCAGCAGCACCCGAACATTGGAGAGCGAGATCTCCAGAAGATTACAGATCTCCTCCAGCTCCAGGCCTTGGCGCTCACGCAACAGCAGCACGCTGCTTTGCAGTTCCGACAGGCTGAGCAAGGTATTTTCCAGGCATTCACGCAGTTCGTTTTCGGTGAGCAGCGCTTCAGGGGTGTCCTGGTGCCAGCTGAACGGCGCCACCAGCCAGTGGCCATCTCCGGGGGAGAAACGATCATCATCGATGGTGCCGTGGGGTGACGGCAGGTCATCGAGCAGCACTTCCCGACGGTTTTGTTTATATCGACCTTTTGCCGCGTTGGCGGTGATCGTCAACAACCAGGTCTTGAGGCTGGAACGCCCCTCGAATCCGCTCAGGTTGCGCACCACCGACAGCCAGGCATCTTGCACCACTTCGTCGGCATGCCGGGTACCGACGATGGCATAGGCCACCGCCCGCATGGCGCCCTGGTAGGTGCTGACCAACTCTTTGAAAGCCTTCTGCTCGCCCGCCAACAGGCGTTCGAGCAGTTGCGTGTCGTCAGCTGCGGCCATTGATACCTCGCGTCCGAATGTGAGTACCCGATAGAAAAAGATCGCAGCCTGCGGCAGCTCCTACGGGGGTTGGGCTTCTGCCCTTCTCGCGCAGGCTGCGATCTTGAACTCAGCGCTTGCGCAGAATCACGCTGCCAATCGAATAACCGGCACCAAACGAGCTAAGTACCGCCAGCGAACCTGCTGGCAAATCGTCCTGGTTCTTGTGAAACGCAATCACTGAACCGGCGGAGCTGGTGTTGGCATACGTATCGAGAATCACCGGGGCTTCTTCTTCGGTGGCTTCGCGGCCCAGCAGCTTCTTGACGATCAGGTGGTTCATGCTGAGGTTGGCCTGGTGCAGCCAGAAACGCTTCACGTCGCTGACATTCAGCTTGTTCTCGTCCAGATGGGTTGCGATCAATTCCGCGACCATCGGGCAAACGTCGCGGAACACCTTGCGACCTTCCTGGACAAAGAGTTTGTCACGGGCACCGATGCCCTCTTCCGCCGCGCGGTTGAGGAAGCCGAAGTTGTTGCGAATGTTGTTGGAGAACTTGGTCAGCAGTTTGGTGCTGACAATGTCGAACTGGTACTTGGACGTGGCCAGATCGGCACGTTCGATGATCACCGCAGTCGCTGCGTCACCGAAGATGAAGTGGCTGTCGCGGTCACGGAAGTTCAAGTGACCGGTGCAGACTTCCGGGTTGACCATCAGGATCGCCCGGGCCTGGCCCAGCTGTACGCTGTTGGTGGCGGCCTGAATACCAAACGTTGCCGAGGAACAGGCGACGTTCATGTCGAAACCGAAACCTTCGATACCCAGGGCTTCCTGGACTTCGATGGCAATGGCCGGATAGGCGCGTTGCAGGTTGGAGCAGGCGACGATCACCCCGTCGATGTCCGCTGCGGTCTTGCCGGCGCGTTGCAGGGCTTGCTCGGCAGCACCAATGGCCATCTGGCAGAGCACCGACCATTCATCGTTGGAACGCTCAGGCAAACGAGGCGCCATGCGCTTTGGATCGAGAATGCCTTCCTTGTCCATGACAAAGCGGCTTTTGATCCCGGAGGCTTTTTCGATAAAGGCTGCGCTGGATTCGGTCAGCGCTTGCACTTCACCGCGCTCGATAGCGTCAGCGTTGTCAGCATTGAACTGAGCTACATAAGCATTGAAAGACTGCACCAGCTCTTCGTTGGAGATGCTGTTGGCCGGGGTGTACAGGCCGGTGCCGCTGATGACGACATTATGCATGGTCGTTTCTCTAATCCGTTCAGGCAGAAAGCGTTGGCACCGACGTACCAACACATAAAGGGCCTTATCCCCTCAAAGGGCATCGACCTGGCATCGCTTTATTCCGATCCGCCCGGCTGCGAAGGCTCAAATCTGCGGGGGCGGCGTTTATAACCGCGAAGTTTGCCATAAACATTGGCATTTGACCCCTTTTGCGAGAGTAACGGCGTACCTAATGTGGGAGCGAGCTTGTTCGCGATGGCGGCCTAAGATTCAACATAGATGTTGAAGGTGATGGCCTCATCGTCGGAGCGCCGCCCGGAGCAAGCTCGCTCCCACAGGGTTTTGTGCAAGCCTCGGTTCTAGGGTTCGACTTGAGCCCATTGCTTGTTCAAACGTTTGTCGGAGATCGGCACCTTGGTCCCCAATTGCTGGGCGAACAGCGAAACCCGGTACTCCTCCAGCCACCAGCGATAGAGTTCAAGCTGTGGATCGCGCTTGCCTTCCTGGACGTGCTTGTTGGCACGGGTCTGATACTGGGTCCATAGACCGGACAATTCACCGCTCCAGACCCGGTCCTTCTGCACTTGAGCGCCAAGCTTCTCGAAGCGCTGCTCGACGGCTTTCAAGTAACGCGGCAGTTCCTTGAGCCACTGCATCGGGGTTTCACGAACAAAGCCCGGATAAACCAGGTGATTGAGCTGCTGCTTGATGTCATTCAGGGCCACCGCTTGCGCCAGGTCGATCTTGCCCTTGAAGCGTTTCTGCAAACCGTGCCAGAGCTTGAGAGTCTCCAGCGTCAGTTTCGCCAGACGCTCGGCATGCTCGGTCCACGCACCGCGTTTGCGCTCGGCCAGCGAGGCCAAACCAGCGCCGTCACGCGGCAAACTGGCTTCGCCGTCGAGAATGCAACTGTCGAGGCTCGCCAGCAGAATGTCTTCCACCAGACTGTCGATGCGCCCCAGTTCACGGTACATCAGGCCCAGTTCGGTGAGCCCCGGCAGTTTGCCGCGCAGGAACTTCGCCGGCTCCGCCAGTTGTTGCATGAGCAGACGCTGCAACGCCCGACGATGCTGGAACTCGGCTTCAGCCAGGGTCGAGAAACGCCCTTCCTTGACCGTGCCCGCCTCTTCCACCAGCGCCGGGTAAACCGTCATCGACAACCCGGCGATCTTCTGCTGGGTTTTCTCGGCGACGGCAGCAAAGACTTTCGCTTCCACCGGCTGCTGACTTTTCGCCGTCTGCGGGACAGCCAATGCCGCCTGACTGGCCTCGGCAAAACGTGCAGTCAGCTCAGGCAGATCCCGGCCTTCGCCAAGGAACTTGCCCTGGCCATCGACGATTTCCAGGTTCATCCGCAGATGACTTTCAACCTGTTGTGCCGCCTCGGCCCAGGCTTCATCGCTGACCCGCGCACCGGTCATGCGCAGCAGTTCACGACCCAGCGCGTGAGGCAACGAGCCCTCGGCGAAAGTGACTCGCTGCAACGCCGCCTTGACGAAGTCCGGCACCGGCACGAAGTTCTTGCGCAATGCCTTGGGCAGGTTGCGCACCAGCGCGATGCACTTGGCTTCGATCACACCGGGCACCAGCCATTCCAACCGTTCCGGCGGCAGCGCCGGCAACAGCGGTGCCGGCACGCGCAGGGTCACGCCATCACGGGGATGGTTGGGCTCGAAGTGGTAACTCAACGGCAAGGTCAGGTCACCCAGACGCAGAGTGTCCGGGTAATGCGCGGCAGTGACTTCGCTGGCTTCGCGGGCCAGCACGTCTTCTTCGCGCATGATCAGCAGTTGCGGGTCTTTCTGGCTGTTGACCCGATACCAACTGTCGAAGGTCGCGGTCTGATGGATCTCTGCCGGCAAGCGCGCATCGTAGAAGGCAAACAGGGTTTCCTCGTCCGCCAGAATGTCCCGGCGACGGGCCTTGGCCTCCAGTTCGTCGAGCTGTTCCAGCAGCAAGGTATTGGCGCTCAGGCATTTGGCTTTCGACTGAATTTCGCCGCGCACCAGCGCTTCACGGATAAACAGTTCACGCGAGGTGACAGGATCGATCGGCCCGTAATGCACGGGGCGGCGACCGACCACGATCAGCCCGAACAAAGTGATCTGCTCGAAGGCCACGACCTGTCCGCGCTTCTTCTCCCAATGCGGTTCGAAGTGGTTCTTCTTGATCAGGTGCCCGGCCAGCGGCTCGATCCAGTCCGGCTCGATCTTCGCCACCATGCGCGCATAGAGCTTGGTGGTTTCCACCAGTTCGGCGGTCATCAGCCATTGCGGACGCTTCTTGCCCAGGCCCGATGACGGGTGAATCCAGAAACGCCGCTGACGCGCGCCCAGGTAATCGCCGTCTTCGGTCTTCTGGCCGATCTGACTGAGCAAACCGGACAGCACCGCTTTGTGCAGTTTCGGGTAGTCCGCCGGCTCTCTGTTCAGGCTCAACTGCATGTCGCGGCAGATCAGGCTCAACTGGCGATGGGAATCGCGCCACTCACGCAGGCGCAGGTAATTCAGGAAATTCTTGCGGCACCAGTTGCGCAGCGGGCTGGCGGTCAGGGCCTGGCGTTGTTCTTCAAAGCCACGCCACAGATTGACCAGCCCGGCAAAGTCCGAGTCCACGTCCTTCCATTGTGCGTGAGCCTGATCGGCGGCCTGCTGACGCTCCGGCGGACGCTCGCGCGGGTCCTGGATCGACATCGCACTGGCGACGATCAGCACTTCCTGCAAACTGCCGAGCTTCGCTGCTTCGAGCAACATGCGGCCCATACGCGGGTCCACCGGCAGACGCGCCAGTTGCCGGCCCAGCGGCGTCAGTTGGCTGTTGCGGTCGACTGCGGAGAGTTCTTGCAGCAGGTTGAAACCGTCGCTGATGGCCTTGCCATCCGGCGGCTCGATAAACGGGAAATCGGTGATCTCGCCGAGGCGCAGATGCAGCATCTGCAAAATCACCGCCGCGAGGTTGGTACGCAGAATTTCCGGATCGGTAAATTCCGGGCGACCGATGAAGTCTTCTTCGCTGTACAGACGAATGCAAATACCCGGCTCGACCCGCCCGCAGCGACCTTTACGCTGGTTGGCGCTGGCCTGGGAAATTGCCTCGATCGGCAAGCGCTGGACCTTGGCGCGGTAGCTGTAGCGGCTGATGCGTGCGGTGCCGCTGTCGATCACGTAACGAATGCCCGGTACGGTCAGCGAGGTTTCCGCGACGTTGGTTGCCAGCACCACGCGACGACCCGGATGGGACTGGAAAATCCGCTGCTGCTCGGCCGGCGACAGTCGCGCGTACAGCGGCAGAATTTCGGTGTGCTTGAGCTGGGCTTTGCGCAGCATGTCCGCCGCGTCACGAATCTCTCGCTCGCCGGGCAGGAACACCAATACGTCGCCAGGACTGCGGCGCTCGCTGCGTTCGAATGCAGCAATTTCATCGAGGGTGGCGAGGATCGCCTGGTCCACGGTCAAGTCGTCTTCGACCCGATTGCCCTCTTCGTCCTGCTCCAGCGTCAATGGCCGGTACCAGGTGTCCACCGGGAAGGTGCGGCCCGAGACTTCGACAATCGGTGCATCGTCGAAATGCTTGGAGAAGCGCTCCAGATCAATGGTCGCCGAGGTGATGATAACTTTCAGGTCCGGACGGCGCGGCAGCAGGGTTTTCAGGTAACCGAGCAGGAAGTCGATGTTCAGGCTGCGCTCGTGGGCTTCGTCGACGATGATCGTGTCGTAGCGTTCGAGGTAGCGGTCATTCTGGGTTTCCGCTAGCAGGATGCCGTCGGTCATCAGTTTGATCAGGGTGTTGGAATCGCTCTGATCCTCGAACCGCACCTGATAACCGACCAAGGCACCCAGCGGCGTGGCCAGTTCTTCGGCCACCCGGCTCGCGACACTGCGCGCAGCAATTCGGCGAGGCTGGGTGTGGCCGATCAGGCCGTGCTGGCCGCGCCCGATTTCCAGGCAGATCTTCGGCAACTGGGTGGTTTTACCCGAGCCGGTTTCACCAGCAATGATCAGCACCTGATGCTTGAGCAGCGCTTCTTTGATTTCGTCGCGCTTGGCGGCGATCGGCAGGCTGTCGTCGTAACGAATCAGCGGCAGGCTGGCGCGCCGCGCCAACACCTGGTCGCAGGACGCTTGCAGGCGCGTCACCCACAGGGCCAGCTTGGCGTCGTCGGGTTTCTGGCGCAGCTCGAGCAACTGCCGCCGCAGCCGGTGGCGGTCGGCAAGCATGGCGTGATCGAGGTTTTTCAGCAGTTTGTCGATGGAAGGCGATTCGTCAGTCATCAGGTACGCAAAGGTCGTCTAGTGGCGCAGGGGACGGATTGTCGCAGATTTAACGAGCGAACGAGATCCTTGTAGCAGCTGGCGTAGCCTGCGTCCGGCTGCGAAGCAGTCGTAAAACCTGCTTCCCGAGTATTCCTGATGTACCGCGAACACCGGTTTTGCGAGGACTTCGTCCTCGAACGCAGGCTTCGCCAGCTGCTACAGGGTTGTGCGGAGCCGGTTATTCGTTATCGAGGCCTTTGCGGCGGTATGGGAACACATCGATCACCTTGCCGGCGCGAATCGCCTCTTGCAGGCCTTTCCAATAGTCGGCGTTGTACAGTTCGCCATGCAGTTGATCGAACAACCGCCGCTGCGCGGAATCGGCAAACAGGAACGGCGGGAACTCCTCGGGGAACACGTCCAGCGGCCCGATCGAATACCAGGGCTCGGAGGCCATCTCATCTTCCGGCGTACGCGGCTGCGGAATGTGGCGGAAGTTGGCTTCCGTGAGAAAACAAATCTCGTCGTAGTCATAAAACACCACCCGTCCATGTCGGGTGACGCCGAAGTTTTTCAGCAGCATGTCGCCGGGAAAAATGTTCGCCGCCGCCAGTTGCTTGATCGCCAGACCATAGTCTTCAAGCGCTTCACGCACCTGAGCGTCGTTGGCGTTTTCCAGGTACAGGTTCAACGGCGTCATGCGCCGTTCGGTCCAGCAGTGGCGGATCAACACGGTGTCGCCTTCCACCTGGACCGTCGACGCGGCGACTTCCAGCAACTCGGCCAGACATGCCGGCTCAAACTTGCTCAACGGAAAACGGAAGTCGGCGAACTCCTGGGTATCGGCCATGCGCCCGACCCGGTCGACGCTTTTTACCAAGCGGTACTTCTCGATCACTGTGGCACGGTCGACGTTCTTCGACGGCGAGAAACGATCCTTGATGATCTTGAACACGGTGTTGAACCCCGGAAGGGTGAACACGCTCATGACCATGCCGCGCACGCCCGGCGCCATGATGAACTGATCGTCAGTGTTAGCCAGGTGGTTGATCAACGCCCGGTAGAACTCCGATTTGCCGTGTTTGTAAAAACCAATCGAGGTATACAGCTCGGCGATGTGCTTGCCCGGCAGGATGCGTTTGAGGAAACCGATGAACTCCGCCGGCACCGGCACATCGACCATGAAGTACGAACGGGTGAACGAGAAGATGATCGACACTTCGGACTCATCGGTGATCAACGCGTCGATCTGAATCCCCCGACCTTCGCGGTGCAGAAACGGAATCACCAGTGGCCATTGCTCATCGGTGGTGAAGATCCGCCCTACCAGATAGGCGCCCTTGTTGCGGTAGAGCACCGAGGAAAACAGCTCGACGCTCAGTTCCGGATCCTTGCAGACCCAGTCGGGCAGGTTTTCGCGCAGTTGCGCTTCGAGTCGGTGCAGGTCACCGGCCAGGTTCGCGTATTCTTCGCTGAACCGGTAGTCGGCAAATATGCTCACCAACATGCTCGACAACTGGCCATGCGGTTTATAGGTGCGGGTCTGCGCGGCCCGGGCCCGGTGCAAGCTGGGCCGGGTGGTGTGGATGAACATGCAACCGTCGCTGATCAGGTCGTGGCTGAACAGCCCGCAGAAAATCGAGTTGTACCAGGTCTCGGACAGTTCATCGTCGAAACGCAGGTCGATCAGGCTGATGTAGGCGCTTTTGACCAGCGGCCAGCAGCTGACATCCATCAGCACATCAGCCTCGAAGGCGGCATGCAGACGCCCCGCCACTTCACTGACCTTTACTTCATAGAGGTTGATCCGCGCCGCCGACGCGACCTGCGTTTCCTGCCACTGTGCCCGTTCGAAGCGCTCCCGGGCGCCGTCAGTGATCTGGCGGAAATGCTCGCGGTAATCGTCGAAGCCGTCGAGGATCATCTGGGCAATATCGGCGGCGGGCCATGGCTGCGGCATGTGGAGACCTCTACGGGATGGTTCTTATCGTTGGAGGCTGAGCTTAGAGGTCAATTGTTACGCATTGCAACCATTGCCATGGACGGCTCCGACGGTGACACTTGCGCCCTGATAAAGGAAGGAACGAGCCGTGAACCCCGTCGATATTCTGCGTATGTTGTCACTCGCTGCCATTTGGGGGGCGAGCTTTCTGTTCATGCGCATCATCGCCCCAGTGATTGGCACAATCCCCACTGCTTTTTTCCGCGTTTCGATCGCCGCCACCGGATTGCTGGTGATTCTGACGCTGATGCGGATCAGTTGGGACTTCCGTGGCAAGTTCAAAACCGTGCTGCTACTCGGAATGATCAACTCCGGGATTCCGGCCACCCTGTACTCGGTAGCCGCTCAAGTGTTGCCGGCTGGCTACTCGGCCATTTTCAACGCCACCACCCCGCTAATGGGCGTGTTGATCGGCGGGCTGTTCTTCAGCGAAAGACTCACCCTCTCGAAGATTGCCGGGGTTGCCCTCGGCTTGTTTGGCGTCGCCATCCTGACCCGCGCCGGTCCCGTGGCGTTTGACATGGAATTGCTGATCGGCGCGCTGGCCTGCCTGCTCGCGACCACCTGCTACGGTTTCGCCGGGTTCCTGGCGCGGCGCTGGCTCGACCATCAAGGTGGCCTCGACAGCCGACTCTCGGCACTGGGCAGCATGCTCGGCGCAACGCTGCTGCTGTTGCCATTGTTCGGCTACAGCGTCATCACTCAGCCGCCCGCTAGCTGGGGCGGCTGGAGTGTCTGGTTGTCGTTGCTGGGGTTGGGCCTGGGCTGCACGGCGCTTGCCTACATCCTGTATTTCCGCTTGCTCAGCTCGATCGGCCCGGTCAAATCGATGACCGTGACCTTCATGATCCCGCCGTTCGGCGTGTTGTGGGGCGCGTTGTTTCTCGATGAACCGCTGTCGATGGCGCATCTGTATGGCGGGCTGTTGATTGCAGGGGCGTTGTGGCTGGTGTTGAAGCCTGCGGCGGTGAAGGTGCCGGAACTGGCGGAGCAGTAACTCATCGGCAGCGGCGCATCGACACACAATGCGCCGCCTGAGCTTGCGTGCACCTCACCTCAAGGCGAAGTCAGCGTAATCAGGTAAGCGCCTGAGTTCACCGGTTTGCCGGCCGCGTCGACCAAGGCGTATTGCTGATCGTAGTAACGGCCATCCTTGCTCCCGTCCGCGACCAGCTTCACGCCCACGCGGGAATGATCGAGCGCACTGACCGAGCGAACCGGCTCGACGCTGCGCACATTGACCGAGTCGCCGCTTACCCTGGTCGGACAATTGCTGAACTCAAACATCGAACTCGCCCCCACGCGGGAGGTGCAGCCTGACTCGACAATACTGCCGTGAAACTGGATGACACCCTGAGCCACCGGGGTGGCCGCCAGGCTTGCACCGCTCAACGCAAAGAACAGGCTGATACCGACCGACAAACGCTTACCGTTCATGTTGACGCTCCTTAGGGTTGTAAGGACTGCATCGACAAGTCTGGCTGGGATCTTGAGGACTTTAGGAAATGTCTGATGTTTTTTTCTTGAAGCCGCCAAAAGCCCATCCATCAGTCAGCTGCGGCTGACAGACTAAGAAACGCCTGATGTTCGCCGCTTTTCACGGTCGCTAGAGTGTGTAGCTCTTTTATCACCGTGTATCGCTATCAATATGGATCTTTCAAACAAACAGAGTCGATTGCGCGCTTTTTTAAGTATTGCCTGCGTGATGGCGTATACGTATGGCCCGGGCGCTATGGCTGCGAATTGCGCCTTTACTCATTCCGATAAATACAACAAGGCGGTAACCCTGAATTTCGGGGCCAGCGTGGACGCTGACAGTTTGACGATCCCCCAGGACGCCCCGATTGGCACAGTCATTTTCGAGCAAGTCCTTCATGCAGATGAGCATATTTTTACCTGCTCGGCGGCAACGCTCTACGGATTTTCCATAAACCCGGCCCTGGGCACACCGTCCAACTCTACTTACCCCCTGGGCAAGACCGGACTTTCATTTCGTATAGGGACGCCCAACCCGAACATCTCCTTTATGCCGCCGCCGTTCGGCCTCAACGCAGGCACTTATACAACCAACGGCGGAAGTTACACGCTTGAGATTTTCAAGTCCGGCGAATTGTCATCGACAAACGAGATCGCCGCCGGCTTTTTGGGAAACCTCCAGGTCAGTGACTTGGTATTTATCAAGTTCAATCTACTCAATCCCATTCGTCTGAATACCGCCTCTTGCCAAACACCATCTGTCCCGGTGGCGATGGGTGACGACTATCGCCTCGATGAGTTCAGTAAAAGCGGCGACACCCCTCGGAAGATCAAATTCAACATCGCCTTGAACCAGTGCCAGCGCGGCATCAAGAAGGTGACCTATCAGCTCAAGGCCACCACTCAGGTCATCGACTCGAAAAAAGGCATCGTCGCGCTGAATGCCGAATCGACGGCCAAAGGTATCGGCCTGCAATTGATGAACGATGCCGGGCAACCGATCGCCCTGGACACCGTGTATCCGTTCAATGGTTTCAATACCACCGGCACTGATTTCAAGATCCCCTTGTCTGCGGCCTACTACCGCTTGGCTGAAGGCACACTTCAAGCCGGCACCGCGAACACCGCCGTGACGTTCATCATGAGTTATCTGTAATCAATTAAGGATCGTCTTATATCTGTCGCCCCCACGCCTGCCTAAAGTGCCCGCATGAGATTGAAGACATACCTGCATCAGATCAACCCGGTCCTTTCCACTCCCAATGCAGCCCGACGTTTGCTGCGCATTTTTGCCCTGGTGTTGCTGATCGGCATCCTGGGCGGCGTCTATAATTTCCTGTTGTTCACGTTCAACAATGAAATCTCCCAACGCCGCGGCTACATGAGCAGCGCGATTGCCGAAGCCCACACGTTTTTCACCACCCGCGAAGCCCTGCTGGAAAGCCTTAGCCTGTCAGCCACGCGTAAATCCGGAGTCGAGCCGCCGGTATCCGAGGAAGAAATTTACCTGCTGCTGGGCAATGTTCCCGGCAAGCAGTGGAGCATTTGGCTGACGGAGCGCATGCGCGACTACCTGAAAGCCAAACAGGTCAATTTGATCTATGTCAGCAGCGGTGCCGACGCTCACGTGGCACGCCTGTACAGCACAACGCCGGTGGTGAACGCGTTTCCCGAAGCCATGTTGAACCAGTTGGAAACCCTTAAACGCGACAACGCGCCAGCGCTTGAGGAACTGTGGCTGACCCATCAATCAGCCAGCCATTCGCAGCTCTACATTTTCCTTCGCCTGGATGAGCGCGACGTAAGCTCCGGCTGGCTGGGGCTGGAAATGGATGGTCAGGAAGTCTCCAGCGCGTTGAACGACCACAGCGTGGGCGAGTTCATGATGTTCAACTCTCAGGGCATGCTGTTGTTCACCAACAGCCATACGGCGCAGCTGAGTCAAAACCTGTTGCAGCTTCAGCGTCAGGACTTCTTCGGGTTTGTCGGCCAGGGCTGGCTGCCCGACCATTTGGTGATCCGCAAGCAATTGAAATCTTCGGATTGGCAACTGGTGTACTCCATCAATTTGCGCGCGGTGATGTCAGCATTGTGGCCACAGCTGGGCGGGGCGTTGCTGTTCTGCCTGCTCAGCATCAGCCTGGTGTGGCTGCTGATCCGTCGCATGGAGCACCGTTTCATCACCCCGGCGATCCACCGTATTCAGGCGTTGGTCGAAAGCGAGCTGTTCAGCCGCGATGTGATCCAGACCGCCCCCGTGGCCCTGTGCGTATTACGCCGCACCGACGGCCAGGTGGTGCTGGAAAACACGCTGTCCCAGCAGTGGCTGGGCCAGGGCGGTGAACGGGAGCAACTGTGCCCTGGCTGGATCCGGCAAGCTTTCGATACCGTGGCGCCCGCCCTCACCGATTACTTTGAAACCGCCGATGGCCGGCACCTTTACCTGAGCTGCGCGCCCACACGCTATAAGGGCGAAGACGTCTTGCTCTGTGCCTTCAGCGACATCAGCGCACGCACCCAGATCGAAGAGGCGCTGGAACAGGCGCGGCAGATGGCCGACACCGCCAATGAAGCCAAGACCTTGTTTCTGGCCACCATGAGCCATGAAATTCGCACGCCACTGTATGGCGTGCTGGGCACCCTCGAATTGCTGGCGCGCACCCGTCTGGATGTCCAGCAAAAAGATTATCTGCGTGCGATCGAAAGTTCCTCGGCGACCTTGCTGCAACTGATTTGCGATGTACTCGACGTGTCGAAGATCGAAGCCGGACAACTGGCCCTGGAGTTGAGCGAGTTTTCAGCTCTGGAGCTGGTGCAGGAGGTGATCCAGGGGTATGCCGCTGCGGCCCGGAACAAGGATTTGCAACTCTACGCCTGCCTGGACCCTCAAGTGCCGGATCGGGTGATCGGTGATGTCAGCAGAATCCGCCAGATCCTCAATAACCTGTTGAACAATGCCGTCAAGTTCACCGACTCAGGGCGGGTAGTGCTGCGGCTCAGGCTGCTGAGCCGCGAAGGCGAGCGCGTCAGCCTGCAATGGCAAGTCTCGGACACGGGCAAAGGCATCGCCCAGGTCGATCAACCGTTCATTTTCGAGCCTTTCTACCAAACCGAAGGCAACACCAATGTGGTGGCCGGCACGGGTCTTGGCCTGCCGATCTGCCAGCGCCTGACCCACTTGATGAACGGCAGTATCCGCATGGTCAGTGAACTCGGGCTGGGTAGCAGTTTTTCCCTGACTCTGCCGCTTGAAGAGCCCTCAGCCGCTTCAGTGCCGATCGCCATGACGGGGCTGTTGCCGGAAGTCGTCTACGTGGTCTCGCCGATACGCGAGCTGGCCGAGGTCATCAGCGGCTGGTTGCGTCGCTGGGGGGCCCGTCCGCACATCGGCCGTCCGTCACGCCTGGACCTCGCCTCACAAAACGTGTTGATCGAGCTGCACCCAGGCATTCTCGAACAGCGTCTGGCACCCGAGTGGACCGGCCCGTTGGTGCTGGCCACCGGCGATGGCTGCAACGAACCGCAGATCATGTCCGGCGGCTGGAAGGTCAACCTCAACCACCTGCAAGCCATTCATCAGGCGGTCTGCCAGGCTCAAGGCCTGTGGGTGGTCAAGCCCCAGGAGCACAGCGAGCCACGAGAAATGGAAAAACTGCACCTGCATATCCTGGTCGCCGAAGACAACGTTATCAATCAGTTGATCCTGTGCGATCAACTGGAAGAGCTCGGCTGCACCGTGAAACTGGCGTCCAACGGCGAAGAAGCACTGGCGATCTGGCGCAGCGAAAATTTCGACATCGTCCTGAGCGACGTGAACATGCCCAGACTCAATGGCTACGAACTGGCTCGGGAACTGCGCCGACAAGGTTGTACAACACCGATCATCGGGGCTACCGCCAACGCCATGCGCGGTGAAGAAGCGTTGTGCCTGGCGGCAGGAATGAATCACTGCCTGGTCAAGCCTTTTACGTTGCGGGCCTTGTTCAATTACCTGGCGCCTTATGAAAGAACAGCCCATGAAGCCGTGTAGCATTTTGATTGTCGAAGACCATCCCTTCCAGCACCTGTACCTGCAGAATTTGTTCAGCGAGTTGGGAGATTTTCATCTGGAGTCCGCGCGAGACGGCGAGGAAGCCTTGGCTCGCTTGAAAAAACGTGAATTCGACCTGGTACTCACCGACCTGCTGATGCCCGGCATGGATGGCGTGCAGTTTATCCAGGGGCTAGCGGGTTTACGCTCCAGGCCCGCACTGGCGATCATGAGTGCCACCTCGCGGCGCATGTTGATGGGCGCAAGTCTGGTGGCCCGTAATCTGGGGGTGAAGGTTATCGGGCTGATTTCCAAACCGGTGAAGGCCACCGCCCTGCGCAACCTGACTGATCAGCTCATGGGGCTGCGCCATGCGGCCCGGCCTTCGCCCGCGCCGGGCATTGACCGTCAGGCGATCCTTGAAGCCCTGGACAACGGTGAACTGCAGGCCTGGTTTCAACCCAAGAAAGCCTTGGCCAATGGTCGCATTGTTGCTTCCGAAGCCCTGGTTCGATGGATGCACCCCGAGCACGGAATGCTGCTCCCGGGAATGTTCCTGCCAGCGCTCAAGGCGTTCGATCTGGAAGAACGCCTGTTGTGGCAAGTGCTGGGGCAGGCTATCAATGCCCAGGCCCAATGGCGCGACCAGGGTTACGATATTCCGGTGTCGATCAACCTGCCCACGCACCTGTTGAACAGTCATGACCTGGCGGATCGCATTCTTGAATTTGTCCACGCGCATCAAGGGGTGCCGGGGAGAATTTGCTTTGAACTAATGGAGTGTTCCTTGCCTCAGGACATCAGCAATTTTTACGCTGGAGCCTGCCGTTTGCGGATCATGGGTTTCGGCCTGTCGCAAGATGATTTCGGCAAGGGTTACAGCTCCTACATGAACTTGGTGTCGACGCCTTTTACCGAGCTGAAGATCGATCGGGCGCTGGTCCAGGGATGCAACGAAAACGAAGAGCTGGCCCAGGCGCTGACCAGCATTGTCGCCCTTGGGCGGCAATTGGGCCTGACCGTGGTGGCCGAAGGCGTCGAAACCGCGCAGGAACTTGCTCTGTTGCGTAAAATCGACTGCACTCAGGTCCAGGGGTTCCTGATTTCTCACGCTGTGTCTTCGGATCAGTTCCAGCAATTGCTGACCCATGACGGTCCGGCAAGCGCGTATTGACCCGCAGAAACGTGCGCTTGAACGTCTCTTGCTTCGAGGTCACTGTGCACAACCGCTTTCGACTCACCTCCTGCTTGGCTGCGCAATGAATCATCCCAACGCCTTGCTTGAGAAACTGGCCAGCAGCTCCCTGCGCCTGAACAAAGGCCTGACAGTGCTCTGCGCAACGGTGCTGCTGTTGATCGGCATCAGCGCTTGGGGTGTGCAGCGAATGCTCGAGGAACAGCACGACACAGTGAGATTTCACTTTGCCCGGCTACTGGAGAATCTGCGCGAACAGGAAGCCTTCCTCAATGAAGTCTCGCAGCAGAGTGCCAAGGGCGAACTGCTGGCCTCACTGCCCTCCCCGATGGCGTTGCAAAAATTACTGCCCGATGAAAGACCTGATGTTTATGAAGGGCGGCAGTTCTCGTTCTCCCTACCATTCAGCGTGAAGGTCAATCCCGAGAAAGTCGCGCTCAGCCAACACCCCAAAGTCTTTACATTGGCCGCGCACCTGGCCGATGACTACAGCGCCTTCTGGTCCGCCTCACACTATCAGTCACCGCAGGTTTTCCTGTTCAACGTCCCGGATAACTTCGACATCGCCGTGCCCGCTGCCGGACGACTGCGCGGCGCCGGTCAGATTCAGGGCGGTGAATTCGTCGAGGTAATGAAGCACGTTCTGCAGCGACTGCACGACAAGAATCCAAAGCCGCTGGACAGCAGGATTCACTGGGTGCAATACACCACGGCACCCGAGGACGTTACCTCCCCGTCCATCCTCGGCTACGTCAACATTGACCTGTCCTCGATCCAATTGAACATTGAGGGAGCCAGCCACTGGGCGGTTGTCGCTTCACTGTTGAATCTATCGCAGGTCAATAACATCGAGAGAATCATGCAGTGGTCGATCTATGACCATTTCACCCTCATCGCGCCCTCGGGCGAGGCGCTGATCGGCGCGCTGAAACCTGAGTCAAGGCTCAATGAAGGACTGAACTTCAATAGTGACGGGCTGGTGTTCAAAGTATCGAGCCCCGGCGAGCCACACTGGACAGCCATCTACGTCATCAGTTTAAAGAGCTTTCTGAATTATGCCTTGTGGCCCTTGCTCAGCCTGTTGGCGTTGTTGCTGGCGGGTCTGGGTTGCGGCTGGGCCTTCAGTCGCTGGTACAAAACCCGAGTGGTACTCCCCGCGCATCGAGCCCACGCAAGCATTGCCGAAAGCGAAGCCTTCAGCCGCGCCGTCATCGACACCGCACCTACCGGCCTGTGCGTGGTGCGCCGCAGCGATCATAAAGTGTTGCTGGAAAACCAGCGCGCCCAGCAATGGCAAGACACCGCCAAACTGATTGCCGCCCTCAACCAGCAACACGGCCTCACCGAGCCAGGACAGGCCGATCTGGAGATCGACGGCCGTCACCTGCACGTCGCTTTCATTTCCACCCGCTATCAAGGTCAGGACGCCTGGCTCTGTGCCTTCCATGACGTCACCCGCCATATCGAAGACGCGGCGGCGCTGGAAGAAGCACGCCGGACTGCCGACTCGGCGAATGAGGCCAAGACCCGGTTTCTGGCCACCATGAGCCATGAAATCCGCACACCACTGTACGGCGTGCTAGGCACCCTGGAACTGCTGGGATTGACCCCGCTTGAGCCGCGTCAGCAGAACTACCTGCACACCATCCAACGCTCCTCCGCAACCTTGTTTCAGTTGATCAGCGATGTGCTGGATGTGTCGAAGATCGAGTCCGGGCAAATGACCATCGAGATCCAGGAGTTCTGCCCCCTGGAGCTGACGGAAGACACCCTGCGCACCTACAGTGCCTTCGCCCAGGTCAAGGGGTTGCAGCTCTATGCCTGTATCGATGCGGCGCTGCCTGACCGGGTGCGCGGTGATCCACTGCGCATCCGGCAAATTCTCAACAACCTGCTGAGCAATGCCATCAAGTTCACCGACAACGGGCGGGTTGTACTGCGAGTTCGGGTGCTGGAAACCAGCGGTGGAAAAGTCAGCCTGGAATGGCAGGTCAGCGACTCGGGCATCGGCATTTCCCAAGCCCAGCAGACGCAATTGTTCGACCCGTTTTATCAGGTCCGCGATACCTCCAGTGAAGCCGGTGCGGGATTGGGCCTGGCGATTTGCCGGTGGCTGTGTGAGCTGATGGCCGGCCAGTTGAAAGTGGTCAGCGAACCGGGCCTGGGTAGCAGCTTCTCTCTGCAATTGGCGCTTGAGTGCTTGCCGGGAGAACTGGCCGACTGCCCTGAATTCGAATCAGGAGCGCCGGCTGTTTATGTCCGGGCGCCAGCGCAGGAGTTGGCTCAACATCTCTGCGCCTGGCTGAACCGCCTCGGTGTAGAGGCCAGGCTGGTGAACGCCGATACGAAACAAACGCAGCCCTCGGCGCTGCTGGTGGATATGTTGCCGTCTGGCAACGAACTGCCTTGGCCCGGTCCACGGATTATCGCCACGACAGGAGGCCGCAACCCACCTGAGTACTCGGGCGATGGCTGGGAAGTCGACGCCCATGATATCCGTGCAATTGCCTGGGCCGTCAGCTTTGCGCACCAAGGCACCAGCGCACAAAACCACCTGCCCTCACCCGAGAAAACCCGCCACCTTGATCTGCATATCCTGGTGGCCGAAGACAACCCCATCAACTCGGCGATCATCAAGGAACAACTGGAAGCGCTGGGCTGCTCGGTAGTCGTCGGAGCCAATGGTGAACAGGCCCTGGCGCAGTGGCTGCCCGGATTGTTCGATCTGGTACTGACCGACGTCAACATGCCAATCATGAATGGCTATGAATTGGCCAAGGCTCTGCGTCAACATGATGCGGATTTGCCCATTATCGGGGTGACCGCCAATGCCCTGCGCGAGGAAGGTGAACGCTGCGCCGCCGTGGGTATGAACGCCTGGCTCGTCAAACCCCTGAACCTGCATACCTTGCGCGCGCAATTGTTGAAACACTGCAAGATAGCCGTGCCCGCGCAAGCCATCACCACCGATGACAGCCGTGCGCCTGAGGATGCCGCTGACCAGGTTCAGCTATCGCCTAAAATGCGCGAACTGTTTATCAGCACCCTGCAACAGGACAGGCAGACCACGCTTGCAGCGCTGGACAGTGGCGATGCCAGTGCCGTTGCGCGACAACTGCACAGCATGGCCGGGGCATTGGGTGCTGTGCAGGCCGGTGCCATGGCGATTGCCTTCACCGAACTGGAGTGCCGGTTGATGGGCTTGACGGTCACGCCAGCCCTGGCGCTGGAGGTCAGGCAAAAGCTGGAACGGCTAACGGCTTTACTGGATGCTCTTGAGTAACCTCAATTTTCTCCCCAACGACAGACTATGGATAACCGCTCATGGAAAAACTAAACGTTGTCATCGCTGACGATCACCCCATCGTGCTGCTCGGGGTACGTGAGCTGATAGAACGTGATGAGCGCTTTCGTGTGGTGGGTGAAGCGGTCTGCTCCAATGAGCTGATCAACCTGCTTGAGCGCCAGCCTGTTGACCTGGTCATCACCGACTTCAACATGCCCGCGGACTCGCCCTACGGCGATGGCCTCAAGCTGGTGGAGTATCTGAAACGGCATTTCCCGGCGGTGCAAATCCTGGTGCTGACCATGATTTCCAACCCTTTGATCCTGACCCGGCTGCATGAACTGGGCGTGGTCGGGGTCATTCAGAAAAGCCAGCTGCACAACGAAATCCAGGTTGCTCTCAAGGCTGTCGCCAAGGGCAATCCGTTCCAAAGTGCCGGGCCGGAACCCACCTCGGTGATAGAGTCCAGCACTGCCCTGGACGATCGATTTGCCCGGTTATCGCCCAAAGAGCACGAAATACTGCGCCTGTTTGTGTCCGGGCAAAGTGTTAGCGATATCGCTCGCGGTCAGAATAGAAGTGCCAAGACCATCAGCGCACAAAAAATATCCGCAATGCGTAAGCTGGAAGTTAACAGTGATCAGGACTTATTGAGTTACTGCATTGAACGTAAACTTTTCAACTAACCAGGTTCACACTTAAACCATAACCAATAATCGCTTATCTCCGGTCATACCCACTGTCGCTTTCAGAACCCATATGACCTGAAACATTCCACTTCATCTCGTGCCACAGAGCGTTTCTAAGAATCGTCTGATTTTTTTACCCGAGTCGCTTCTCTATTGTGTGGCTGCACCTTGATGCAGCACTTTTAAAACACACGTATGGAAATCAGAATGAAAAAGCTTTCCCTGGCACTTATGACACTGTCCATGTTGGCAGCCACTGGCAACGCTTTCGCAGCAGAGCCGGGAATCACCAAAGCCGGCAGCGGCATCATCAACTTCTCCGGCATCATTAACAACGATGCATGCTCCGTTCAAGGTTCCGACATAAAGAAGACTATTTCCGTGCCGATGGGTGAAGTGTCGATCAAAGACATGGGCACCGCCGCAGCGCCAATTGGCAGCGGAAAATTGAGCGCCGAAAACTTTGACATGAAGATCAGCTGCAACGCCGGCACCAAAGTGTCGATGATCTTTGAACCCAATAAAGGTACCGGTTCGGGCGTCGATAGCACTGGGGTACTGAACCTGATCGACGGCCTGGGTGCTGCAAAAAACATCGGTATCGCCCTGCTCGATGCTAATGGCGCACTGATCAACCTGAGCTCGCCCACCACGGCCAAAATCGAGAACAAACTGCAAGATGGCAGCACCTCGCTGAAGTTCTCCGCCGCTTATGTCACGACTGGCGCAGCGGGCACCGCTGTTGCCGGTCGCGGTGACGCCACCCTGCCGTTCACCCTGCAATACGAATAACCGCAGGACTGGATCTGACTGTGTGCGGGGCCTGTAGGCCTCGCCATCTCTTTTGAAATCAAGCGGTAATCATCATGTTTCGTCGTCACTCCCTTTCCTTTTGCCTGGGTATCCTCAGCGTGCTCATGGCCACCCAGGCCGACGCCGGCATTTCCTTGAGCGCTACCCGTCTGGTCTTTGACGGTAAGCACAAGGAAGCCGGCATCACTGTGCGCAACAGCGGTGAAGACGTGTTGATCCAGTCATGGGTCGACAGCGACACCCCCGACGCAACCTCGGTGCCCTTCGCCGTGACCCCGCCGCTGGCACGGGTGGCAGGCAAACAGCAGCAATTGTTACGGGTGATCTATGAGGGCACCGGCATGCCCGGCGATAGAGAGTCGGTGGTCTGGCTCAACGTCCAGGAAATCCCCCAGGCTTCGAAAACACAAAATACCTTGCAGCTCGCGGTACGCCAGCGCATCAAGGTATTTTTTCGCCCTTCAGGGCTGAAGACGAACGCTTACCTGGCGCCAACAGAACTGTTATGGCGCTTGGAGGATCGAGCAGGAAAAACCGTCTTGACGATTAATAACCCAGGCCTTTACCACGTTTCCATGGCGGAAATAAAACTTCAATCAGGACAATCAATGGAACAAGCCATTGATTCAATGATGATCGCCCCGGGCGAACAAAAAGAGTTCGCGATCAAACAATTCAGCAGTTCCAGCACGCCAACCGTGTCATTCATGAATATCAACGACTACGGCGCACAAGACCGTTACACCCTTCAACTTTCCAACACCACGCCGGTCAAAGCCAGCCTGACAAAAAACTAAAATCAATACGTCTGATTAAACATCAATCGTCTATTTCCGTATTTTTCTTCGCTCCGTTTAGTCGTTCGCATCGGGGGTGATATAGGTTCTTTGCATGACTTTACTCACGGGCAGCAGATCCGATCATGGCGTAAATCACTGCGCGCGATTATCCAATACTTTCACACTGTTGAGTCCTTCAAAACTTAACGCTCTGTCAATAGCGATAGTCTTCGGTATTCCGTCTTTGGCGGGTGCTACTGAAACGACGCCGACTGCACTCGAACAGGATCAACTCGAGCAATTCAACACCTCGTTTCTGCAAGGCGCCCAGTCGTCGGTGGACCTGCAACTGCTGCTGTCCGCCAACAGCGTGTTGCCCGGCAACTATCGAGTCGATCTCTATAGCAATGAAACCCTGGTGGGGCGCCGTGATATCGACTTCCGCAGCAACCCGAAAAACGCCAAGGTCGAAGCCTGCCTGACCCTGGACATGTTGCAGCAACTGGGCATCGACATGAACAAGCTGGAAGCGGCCGGCAAACTCAACCCAAATGAGCCGCAAGCCTGCTATGACCTGCCGTCGCTGATCGACAAGGCCACCTTGCGCTATGACGTCAGCCGCCTGCGGCTGTTGGCCAGCGTGCCGCAAATCGCCATGCAGCGCGGCATGCGCGGTTATGTCGATCCTGCCTTATGGGACGACGGCGTCTCGGCGGCCTTTATCAACTATCAGTTGAGCAGCAACCGTAACAGCACGGATTACGCCACCACGTTCTCCAACAACCTGGGCCTGCGTAACGGCATCAACCTGGGCGCCTGGCGGCTGCGCAACGAATCGAACTTCAGCAGCAGTACCGGCCAGCCCAACACGTTCAAGAGCAACCGCAGCTACTTGCAACATGACGTGACCGCGTTGAAGGGCCAGTTCAGCGCCGGCGATATCTTCTCCGACACCGACCTGTTCGACAGCGTGCGTTATCGCGGCCTGAAACTGGCCTCTGACGAAGGCATGCGCGCCGACAGCGAGCGCGGTTATGCACCGATCATTCGCGGCGTGGCGGAAACCAGCGCCACGGTGGAGATCCGTCAAAACGATTACATCCTCTACACCGCCAACGTACCTCCGGGCCCGTTTGAAATCAGCGACATTTATCCCAGCGGCTCCAACGGCGACCTGCAAGTGACCATCATCGAAGCCGATGGCCGCCGACGGGTAACGATGCAGGCGTTTTCCAGCCTGCCGATCATGGTCCGCGAAGGTCAGGTGAAGTACAGCGTCTCGGCGGGCAAGTACAACAGCAACAGCGATGGCCTGGCGTCGCCGCAGTTTGTCAGCAGTACCCTGGCTTACGGCATCAACAGCAACCTGACGGGGATCGTCGGTGTCCAGGCCTCGGAGAACTTCAAGGCGCTCTCAGTCGGCGCGGGTCGCAACACCGCGATCGGTGCCGTCTCTGTCGACCTGACTCGCTCCTCCAGCCTTACCACGGGCCAGTCCGTCCAGGGTAATAGCCTGCGGGCGTTGTATGCCAAGACGTTCACCGGCACCGACACCAACTTCACCCTCGCGGCCTATCGCTATTCGACCGAGGGCTACCGGACCCTGACCAATCACGTCGAGGAACTCAGCGCCAATGGCCAGAAACCCACCGGCAACTCGAAAACCCGTACCGACCTGACCATCAACCAGAGCCTGGGCCGCAACCAGCAATATGGCAGCGTTTACCTGAACGCCAGCGACCAGCGCTACTGGGGACGCGGCGGTTCCCAGAGTTTGTCCACCGGCTACAGCAACTACTGGGGTGAGGTCAGCTACAACGTCGGCGCAACCTATACCAAGGATGTCGGTGATTTCGGCTCGTCAAACAATGACACGTTGATCAATCTGTCCCTGTCGTTCCCATTGGGTTCCAAGCCCCGTGCACCACGGGCCTTTGTTTCGGCCAGCACGCAGAAGAACAGCGATAGCACTCAAGTCGGTATCAACGGTTATCTGTCGGAAAACAGCGACACCTATTACTCACTGCAAGGCGGCAACAGCAGCACCGGTGGCGGCTCGGCCTCGGCCAACATCAGCACCCGCACCTCAGTGGCGGATATCAGCGCGGGTTATAGCCAGGGACGCGGTTACGCCTCGCAAAACCTTAACCTGGCCGGTTCCGTGGTCGCCCACGCGGGAGGATTCAATCTGGGCCAGACCGTGGGCGAAACCTTTGCCCTGGCCGAAGTACCGGGTGTCTCCGGGGCCAAAATCGGCAGTTACAGCGGCGCTGAAACCGGCGCCAACGGCTTTGCCGTGGTCCCCAACACCCAGCCCTATCGGGTGAACTGGATCAGCCTGGATACCCGGGATCTGGGTGCGGACATCGAGATCGATAATGCAACCCAGCAAGTCGTACCAAGGCGAGGCGCCGTGGTGTTGGCGCGATATATTGGCAAGACCGGTCGACGGGTGCAGTTCGAGCTGTTTGATGCGCAGAACAAGCCCATTCCATTTGGCGCCGCGTTGGAAGATGCCGCCGGCAAACAACTGGCAATTTCCGACCCGAGCGGTAAAGCCCTGGCGCTGGTGGAAGAGGACTCGGCCACCCTCACCATCAAATGGGATGGCAAACACTGCCTGGCGCCCTACGCATTGCCCGAGCGCAACAAAGCCCTGAACTACGAGCGCGTGCGCCTGCAATGCCAGCCCTAAAAAACGCAGCCTTCGCCAATCACGAAGGCCGCGTCAGCATCAGCGGCTTTTACGGAACACAAACACCAACCCGACAATGATCAACAGCATGCCGAGCATGCTCAATATCGCCAGTCTGTTGCCGAATATCAGATAGTCCATCACCGCCGTCACCGCTGGCACCAGGTAGAACAAACTGGTGACATTCACCAGATTGCCTCGGGCGATCAGGCGATACAGCAGCAAGGTCGCCAGCAGCGACACCACCAACCCCATCCACAACACCGGCACCACAAACCCGCTGCTGTGCTCGAAGTGGAACGGCTGGAACGGCACGAAAATCCCGCACAGCAACAGTCCGGCCAGGTACTGCACCGGCAGTGTGCCGAGGGGATTTTCGGTGATGCGTTTCTGCATGATCGAGCCTGCGGTCATGCTGACCAGCGCCAGCAAACCAAAGAGCATCCCGGCCAGCGACATCCCGGCCAGACCGATGCCCTGATAGACCACCATGATCAACCCCGTCAGCCCCAGCATCAGGCCGAACATCCGGCTCCAGGAACGCTGACGTTCAATCAGCACCACGGTGAGGATCGGTTGAACCCCCATGATCGTGGCCATGACCCCGGGCGTGACCTTCAGGTCCAGCGCCAGCAGATAAAAAATCTGATAGGCGCCCAGCAATACCAGGCCGGTGGCCGCGGCATAGAGCATCGGCTTGCCACGACGGGGCAGTTTGAGTTTGAGGATGGGAATCAGGATTACCAGCCCCAGCAGGGCAATGGCAAAGCGGATCAACAGAAAGGCAAAGGGTGAGGCGTGAGCCAGCCCCCATTTGGAGAAAATCGCCCCACTACTCCAGAGCAGAACGAACAGGCTCGTGGACGCCGCCGCGAGCGCGGTTTTTTTTGAAATGAGCAACATGAAAACCACCTGTCATCAGGCAAGAAGCCAACTCAGCCGAAGCTGAAATTCAGTCGTTGTGTTCAGGCGGGCGCAGGGAACAGCAGAAAACGCTGATCAGCCCGAGAAGCCAACACCTGGCGGTGAAACCACCGCGCACACCGGCGTGCGACTGACAGGAGGGGGATAGTGACTGATCTGCGCAGGCTGCAAATTCCCGCACGGCACGACGCCAGCGTTGACCGCTGAATCGACTACCGCGTTGATGAGGGATACAGGCATGGACTGATCTTTTTTGAGGGAGAAATCGCTGGGTTGGAAACGCAGCGAGCGCTGACTATAACCAGCGCTCGATGTTTTCTGCAATGACTGGATCAAAAGATCGCAGCCTACGGCAGCTCCTACGCCGGGCAGATTTGTAGGAGCTGCCGCAGGCTGCGATCTTTAGGCCTGGCGTACGCAGAAGACTCAGCCGAATAACCAGTAACCCAGCGCCGTCAGTACCACAACCGCCAATACCGGACGCAAGGCGCGATACAGCTTCGGATTACGGCGCTTCCACTGTTTGAACGCAGCGCTGAATTTGTCGCTGGAGGTCTTGCTCCAGGCGTAGGCCTTGTTGATCCCGCCGACGCGCTCGTCATCGAGGTTTTGCGGCGCCGTGGCACGGCCCAGCAGACCACTGACGCAACGGTTGATGCGGGTCATCAAGCGGTTGCTCAGCGGACGTTCGATGTCACAGAACAGAATCACCCGGGTCGTTTCGGTTTCGTTCTTGACCCAATGCACGTAGGTTTCATCGAACATCACGTCTTCGCCGTCACGCCAGGCATAGACCTGACCGTCGACAAAAATGCGGCAGTCGTCAGAGTTCGGTGTCGACAAGCCCAAGTGATAACGCAGGGAACCGGCAAACGGGTCGCGGTGCGGGTTAAGGTGGCTACCCCCCGGCAACAGGGCAAACATCGCGCCTTTTACATTGGGGATGCGGCTGACCAGCTCGACGGTTTTCGGGCACAACAGTTCGGCCGACGGCAGTGGTTTGTCGTACCACTTGAGGTAAAAACGCTTCCAGCCCTTCTTGAAGAACGAACCGAAACCGGCGTCGTTATTCTTCTCGGCGGCGCGGATGTAGCCTTCGTCGAACAGGTGCATCGCCTCGTCACGAATGACTTCCCAGTTTTCCTTGAGCACATCCAGTTCCGGAAACTTGCTGCGGTCCAGATACGGTTTGGACGGCACTCCCGAGAACAGGTACATCAAGGCGTTGTAAGGAGCAAACAGCGCCGAGTGGTTGACGAACTGACGCAAGACCGGCAAACGCGCCTTGCCGCGCAGATGCACGTAGAGCGTGCTGCCAATGAACAACAGCAACAGCGACGCCTTTGCGGCAAAGGAAAAGGTCATGGGGCAACTCCTTGAAAAAAGGTCTCTCTGCGCATTGTCATTTACCCGACATGGCAGCCGGCCATGATAAACACTACCGGCCTTGGGAAAAACCCACATAACTGAACAATCAGTGTTAAAGGTTGCGCAATAAAGCACTTATTAACATAAGGCACCTGAACCTTGACTGATCAAGGTCAAAGGATCGCAGGCTGCGCCAGCTCCTACGCAGGGCACATCATTCGGCGTAGGAGCTGGCGAAGCCTGCGATCTTTTAAGCGTTACTGCTGCAACTCTTGTTCGGTGAACAAATCGCTGAACAACATGCTCGACAGGTAACGCTCGCCGGAATCCGGGAGGATCACCACGATAGTCTTGCCCTGCATTTCCGGAGTTTCGGCCAGACGCACGGCAACCGCCATGGCTGCACCGCAGGAAATCCCGGAGAGAATCCCCTCCTCCTGCATCAGACGCAGGGCCATGGCCTTGGATTCTTCATCGCTGACCAGCTCAACCCGGTCAACCATCGACAGATCGAGGTTTTTCGGCACAAAACCGGCGCCGATGCCCTGAATCTTGTGCGGGCTTGGCTTGATTTCCTCACCGGCCATGGCCTGGGTGATCACTGGCGAGACCACCGGTTCCACCGCCACCGACAGAATCGGCTTGCCCTTGGTGTTCTTGATATACCGCGAAACGCCGGTGATGGTCCCGCCGGTACCGACACCCGAGACCAGCACGTCGATCGCGCCGTCGGTGTCGTTCCAGATTTCCGGACCGGTGGTTTTTTCGTGGATCGCCGGGTTAGCCGGGTTTTCGAACTGCTGCGGCATGAAATATTGGGCCGGATCACTGGCCTGAATCTCGGCAGCCTTATCGATAGCACCTTTCATGCCCTTGGCTGGCTCGGTCAGTACCAGTTCGGCCCCCAGGGCCTTGAGCACCTTGCGCCGCTCGATGCTCATGGACGCCGGCATCGTCAGCACCAACTTATAGCCACGAGCAGCAGCGACAAACGCCAGACCGATGCCGGTGTTGCCCGAGGTCGGTTCGATAATGGTCATGCCCGGCTTGAGTTTACCGCTGCTTTCAGCGTCCCAGATCATGCTCGCGCCGATCCGGCATTTGACTGAGTAGCCCGGATTGCGCCCTTCAATCTTCGCCAGAATGGTCACACCGCGAGGCGCAATACGGTTGATCTGCACCAGCGGCGTGTTGCCGATGGAATGCGCGTTGTCAGCAAAAATGCGGCTCATGGCTGGGTCCTTATACAGCGTTGGAGAAGCCTTCAAGGGTATGCCTCGCACCTTTGGGCGTCCAGTCGCGACGAGCGGCGGCACACACTTTGTATCCATTTCCCGAGCTGACCGGGTCACCATGTGACGCTCCATTCAGAGACTGAATAAGCCGTCTGCGTTCACAGTCGACCGAGCGCCGCGTTATAGTCAGGCATACTTTTATTTCGCCCGCCCTGCCTGGCCAGGTCGGCGTTACCGTTCGAGGAATTACCGATGAAGTTCGAAGGCACCAGCGCATACGTCGCCACCGATGACCTGAAGCTGGCGGTCAATGCCGCCATTACCCTGGAGCGCCCCTTGCTGGTCAAGGGCGAGCCGGGCACCGGCAAGACCATGCTGGCCGAACAACTGGCCGAATCCTTCGGTGCGCGCCTGATCACCTGGCACATCAAGTCCACCACCAAGGCTCACCAGGGCCTCTATGAGTACGATGCGGTCAGCCGCCTGCGTGACTCGCAGTTGGGTGTGGACAAGGTCCATGACATCCGCAACTACCTGAAAAAGGGCAAGCTGTGGGAAGCCTTCGAGTCCGAAGAGCGGGTGATTCTGCTGATCGACGAAATCGACAAGGCCGACATCGAGTTCCCGAACGACCTGCTGCAAGAACTCGACAAGATGGAGTTCTACGTTTACGAGATCGACGAGACCATCAAGGCCAAGCAGCGCCCGATCATCATCATTACCTCCAATAATGAGAAAGAGCTGCCGGACGCCTTCCTGCGCCGTTGCTTCTTCCACTACATCGCTTTCCCGGATCGCGTCACCCTGCAAAAGATCGTCGACGTGCACTACCCGGACATCAAGAAAGACCTGGTCAGCGAAGCGCTGGACGTGTTCTTCGACGTGCGCAAAGTCCCAGGCCTGAAGAAAAAGCCTTCGACTTCCGAACTGGTCGACTGGCTCAAATTGCTGATGGCCGACAACATCGGCGAAGCGGTGCTGCGCGAACGCGATCCGACCAAGGCCATCCCGCCGCTGGCCGGCGCCCTGGTGAAGAACGAGCAGGACGTGCAGTTGCTTGAGCGTCTGGCGTTCATGAGCCGTCGCGGCACCCGCTAGGCTCTGTACGAAAACTGCCTGCGCGTCGATCAGGCTGCGTTAAAAACAGGCTCGGAATGCTCATTTAGTAAACTAAACTCCGCCTCCTCGCCTGTTTTTGCCTTGCCTGATCGCCGCTCGGCGAGCTTTCGAACAGACCCAAAGATTATTAAAGGGCGATAGCCATGCTGCTCAACCTGTTCAATGAAATGCGTGCAGCCAAGGTGCCGGTCTCGGTGCGTGAGCTGCTGGACCTGATCAACGCGCTGAAACAACGCGTGATCTTCGCCGACATGGACGAGTTTTATTACTTGTCGCGGGCGATTCTGGTGAAGGATGAACGGCATTTCGACAAGTTCGACCGGGCGTTCGGAGCCTACTTCAATGGCCTGGAAAAACTCGACGATCACCTTCAGGCGCTGATTCCCGAAGACTGGTTGCGCAAGGAATTCGAGCGCTCGCTGACCGATGAGGAACGAGCACAAATCCAGTCGCTCGGCGGCCTCGACAAGCTGATCGAAGAGTTCAAGAAACGTCTGGAAGAACAGAAAGAACGCCATGCCGGCGGCAACAAGTGGATCGGCACCGGTGGCACCAGCCCCTTTGGCTCCGGGGGTTTCAACCCGGAAGGCATCCGGGTCGGCGATGCCGGCAAACGTCAGGGCAAAGCGGTCAAGGTCTGGGACCAGCGCGAGTACAAGAACCTCGACGATCAGGTCGAATTGGGCACGCGCAACATCAAGGTGGCCCTGCGCCGGCTGCGCAAATTCGCCCGCCAGGGTGCAGCGGATGAACTGGACATCGACGGCACCATCGACCACACCGCGCGTGACGCCGGACTGCTGAACATTCAGATGCGCCCGGAACGACGCAACACCATCAAGCTGTTGCTGCTGTTCGACATCGGCGGTTCGATGGACGCCCATGTGAAGATCTGCGAAGAGCTGTTCTCGGCCTGCAAGACCGAGTTCAAACACCTGGAGTACTTCTACTTCCACAACTTCATTTATGAATCGGTGTGGAAGAACAACATGCGCCGTGGCTCGGAACGCACGGCCACCATGGACCTGCTGCACAAGTACGGCGCCGACTACAAAGTGATCTTCGTCGGCGACGCCGCCATGGCGCCTTACGAAATCACCCAGGCCGGCGGCAGCGTCGAGCACTGGAACGAAGAAGCCGGTTACGTCTGGATGCAGCGCTTCATGGAGAAGTACAAGAAACTCATCTGGATCAACCCATACCCGAAAGACACCTGGGGTTACACGTCTTCGACCAACATCGTGCGCGATCTGATCGAGGACCGGATGTTCCCGTTGACCTTGCGCGGGCTGGAAGAAGGGATGCGGTTTTTGTCCAAATAATCTTCGCCGCCTGTCAGGGCCCTATCGCGAGCAAGCTCGCTCCCACAGGGGTAAGTGTCGATCACAAAACGTGTGAGCAACACCGATCCACTGTGGGAGCGAGCTTGCTCGCGATGCTTTTAGCGGTTGATGAACCTGCGCAAATACTCGACCTGCTGCCAATGCGCCGTCTCTTGCACCACCGGCGTCAACCGGATCTGCTGCCCCGGCAAACACTGCGCCAGCCGTGCCAGCGCCAACGGCGTCAACGCGCCTAACCGTGGATAACCGCCGATAGTCTGCCGATCATTGAGCAGCACGATCGGTTGCCCATCCGGTGGCACCTGAACCGCGCCCAGCGGGATGCCTTCGGAGATCATCGGCGTGCCTTGATACTGCAACGCCGTCCCCAGCAAACGAATGCCCATCCGGTCGGCACGGCTATCGAGGGTCCAGACCCGATTGAAGGCATCGAACAGGCTTTGCCCGCTGAACTCGCCGTGTTGCGCACCGAGCACCAGATCCAGCGGCTGAGTCAGTTTGAAGTCCGGTCGCTGCTCGTGCGGCACCTCCCGCAATGTCTGCGCCAGCCCGGAGTAACTCAACTCGACACCTCGTGCCAGGGCTCGGCCAAAACCGTCCAGACCACCGAGTTCTTCACGCACCACCGTTGCACAACTGCCCAACACTTGCGGCGCGTTGAAACCACCGGGCGCCGCCAGATAGGCACGGGCACCGAGCAAGGGTTGGGTGAATTGCAAACGCTGGCCTTTCTTCAGCTGAAAACTGCGCCACGGTGCCAACGGCTGACCGTCCAGCAATGTACCCAGGTCCGCCCCCGCCAGCGCCAGACAGCAATCGTCCCGCGCCTCCAGGGTCAAACCGCCGAGGGTGACTTCAATCACCGCCGACTCCAGCGAGTTGCCCAGCAGCCAGTTGGCCCAAGACATTGATAGCCAATCCGCCGCACCGCCCTGGGTCACGCCCAGATGCCGCACACCGAACCGGCCGGCATCCTGCAGCAAGCACAGCGGCGTGCTGGCTTCGATCGTCAAACGGCTCATGCCTGCACCTCCAGCGGCGTATCGTCGCCGCCCAGATTGACGAATTCGGCATGACTGACCGCCGCAAAACGCACCGTATCGCCCGGTTGCATCAGGCTGTAGCCCTCACGTTCGCGGTCGAACAGTTTGGCCGGGGTGCGACCGATCAGGTTCCAGCCACCGGGCGACACCAGCGGATAAGCCGCTGTCTGCCGTTCGGCAATCCCCACGCTACCGGCGGCCACGCGCTTGCGTGGCGTATTCAAACGGGGCGCGGCCAGTACTTCTTCGACCAGCCCCATAAAGGCAAACCCCGGCGCAAACCCCAACGCGAAGACCTGATACTCACGCTCACTGTGGCGGCGAATCACCTCCTCCACCGCCAGCCCGCTGCGCTGTGAAAGCAGACTCAGTTCAGGCCCGACACTGAGGTCATACCAGACCGGCAATACATGGCATTGACCGCTGGCCTGGGCGTTGGGGGTCAGATCGCTCAAGGCTTCGGCGATCAGTTCCCGTGCCTGAACCGGGCTCAAGGCGAGCAGATCGTAATGCACCATCAGGGTTGTATAGGACGGCACCAGATCGATCAAATGTCCGGCGAACCCTGCACGCAGCCGCTCGCTGGCGGCGAGCATCCACGGCATGTTGGCTTCGGCGATTTCATCGAACAGCCGCACCATCAGGCAATCGATTGCCACCACTTCAACCCTTGGCTTCATGGCGCACTCTGCTGATTCAAAGCCTCACGGATCCGCTGCACGGCCGCCACCGAACTGTCGTTGTCGCCATGTACGCACAGGGTATTGGCCTGCAAATGCAAGGTGCTGCCGTCGCTGGCAACCAGGCTGTCACCGCGAGCGATGGTCAGCGCCTGTTGAATGATTTTCTCGGGATCGTGATGCACCGCACCCGGCAACTGCCGCGAAACCAGATGCCCGGCGCTGTCATAGGCACGATCGGCGAACGCTTCGAACCACAGCGTCACACCGTACTCATCGCCCATCAGTTGAGCCGCGCTGTTGTCACGAGTCGCCATCAGCATCAACGGCAGTTGCCGGTCATACGCCGCGACGGCCTGAATCACTGCCCGCAATTGCGCGGGGTTGGCCATCATGTCGTTGTACATCGCACCGTGGGGTTTGACATAACTCACGCGAGCGCCCTGCGCCCGGCAAATACCGTCCAGTGCGCCAATCTGGTAGTGCAAAAGATCCTGAAGTTCCTGTGCGGAGTAGGCCATGGAACGCCGACCGAATCCCGGCAGATCCTGATAAGCCGGATGAGCGCCAATCTGCACGCCATGGCTCAGCGCCAGGCTGACAGTCTTGCGCATGATGCTCGGGTCACCGGCGTGGAACCCGCAAGCAATATTGGCGCAATCGATGTACGGCATCACTTCGGCATCCAGCCCCATGGTCCAGTGACCAAAGCTTTCGCCGATATCGCAGTTCAATAGCAGGCGGCTCACGGTGGGCGCTCCTATAAGCTGTTGTCGTTTTGGCTGCGGGACATTTCTATCTGTCCCGCAGATTATCAGTTACTGCGCATCGAGTTGCTTGCCACGGGTTTCCGGCAGGCTCAACGCCGCCAAGATCACTACACCGTAGGATACTGCCGCAAACGCGCCGATCCCGACGCTCAGCGGCACTTTCTGGCTGAGCAAACCGATCAGCAGCGGAAACAGCGCCGCCAGCGCCCGACCGACGTTGTAGCAAAAGCCCTGACCGGAACCGCGAATCCGCGTCGGAAACAGCTCGGTCAAAAATGCGCCCATGCCGCTGAAAATCCCCGAGGCAAAGAAACCCAGCGGAAAGCCCAGCCAGAGCATCACGCCATTGCTGACCGGCAGTTGGGTGTAGAGCAGCACAATGGTGAACGAGCCCACGGCGAACAGAATGAAGTTCTTCTTGCGACCCAGGATGTCGGTCAAGTAGGCGCTGATCACATAGCCGACGTAGGACCCGACAATCACCATCGCCAGATATCCACCGGTGCCGAGTACGCTCAGTCCGCGTTCGTTTTTCAGGAAAGTCGGCAGCCAGGAGGTGATCGCGTAGTAACCACCCAGGGCACCGGTGGTCAGCAAGGATGCGCGAAACGTGGTGCTGAGCATGCCGGGGGCGAAGATCTCGTAGAACTTCGACGGGTTGCTCGGTTCCTGCCGGGCCTTGGCCTGGCGGTAGATTTCCGGGTCCTTGACCAACCGGCGCACGAAGATCACAAAAATCGCCGGCACGATGCCGAGGATGAACAGCGCTCGCCAGGCGTCTTCCGGCGGCAGGATCGAGAACAGCACCGCGTAGAGGATCGCCGTCAGGCCCCAACCCAAGGCCCAGCCGGATTGCACCATGCCCACCGCTTTGCCGCGATCCTTGGCGCGGATCACTTCGCCGATCAGGACCGCGCCAGCTGTCCATTCGCCACCGAAACCGAAGCCCATCAGGGTTCGGGCAATCAACAGTTGTTCGTAGTTTTGCGCGAAACCGCAGAGGAAGGTGAAGCCGGCAAACCACAGCACCGTCAGTTGCAAGGTGCGCACGCGACCGATGCGATCGGACAGAATCCCGGCGACCCAACCGCCAATGGCCGAAGCGATCAGCGTGCTGGTGTGGATCAACCCGGCCTGGCCGGTGGTGATGCCCCACATGGCGATGAGCGTCGGCACCACGAAACTCAACATCTGAGTATCCATGCCGTCCAGGCCATAGCCGATCTTGCAGCTCCAGAAGGTCCGGCGTTCCTGCTGATTGATGTTGCGATACCAGTCAAAGGGACCGGGACGGCTCTGGGGCTCGGCGACATCGAGCGTGTCGGGCGCACTCATGGCAAATCTCCACCTGAATTTTATTGGTATTGTTCAGAACACCGACGACGCCTATCGTGGGTTTGGCGCATTTTTCGATGACGGCGCCCCACCCGTCCAACTAATAAAACCCCTGCCAAGGCATAAGAAAAAGTTGATCGCATGAACCTCAAATTTCTCGAAACCTTCGTTTGGGTCGCCCGGCTGAAAAGTTTTCGCCTGACCGCCGACAAGCTCTTCACCACCCAGGCATCGATCTCCAGCCGCATCGCGGTGCTTGAAAGCGAACTTGGGGTGAAGCTTTTTCTGCGTGATTCGCGCGGTGTGAAGCTGACGCCCGAAGGCGTGAAGGTGCTCGATTACGCCGAGCAAATGATCGATACCATGCAGGCGCTCAAGCAGTCGCTGGAGACGCGTTCAAGCAAAGTCGGGCGGGTTCGCATCGGCGTGATGGACACCGTCATTCACACCTGGCTCAGCCCGCTGGTGGCGCAGATGACCGATCACTTTCCGCTGGTAGAAATCGAGTTGGTCGCCGATACCTCGCTGAATCTCTGCGATCAGCTGCAAAAGGGTTTTCTCGACCTGATTCTGCAAACCGACCTGCTGCGCCAGGAAAGCGTGCGCAGCCTGGAACTGGCCAGCCACCCGATGGGCTGGATCGTCGCCAGCAATTCGATCTACAACCGCGACTACACAAGCGTCGCCGATCTGGCCCGTGAACGAATCATCACCTACTCGAAAAACTCCCATCCGCATCAGGACGTGCTCAGCCTGATGCAGGCCAATGGCGTGCTCGCGCCAAAGCTCAGTTGCGTGAACTCGGTGTCAGCGATCATCCGATTGCTGCGTGACGGTTTCGGCATTGGTGCCTTGCCGCCGGTGCTGGTCAGCGAAGAACTGACCCAGGGCGAGTTGACCTTGCTGACCATCGATCAGCGCCCGCCCAACCTGCAAGTGGTGGTGTCATGGCGGGTCGGCGCGGAGTGGGTCGAGGAGATCGTGGCGTTGTGTCAGCAAGTCGTGGAGCGCTATGCGCAGAAGGTTGGCGAGCAGTACATCGTCTTGAGCAAAGACTAGGCCGACCTCTGAAAAGGACCTTTCCCACGCTGCAAGTAGGAATTGCTATCATTTGCATTATTGTTTTAAAACGGTATTCTCAGCGCGCATTCAGCTAAACAACCGTCCAGAAGGAGTCGGACTTGATGCGCGCCTACACGCAAAAACAGCAGCAACTGCTCTCACACTGGAGCGAAGCCCTTGGCACCCAGGCTTTCCAGTCCCACCGCATCACCCTCGATCACTTGAGCAATGCGCTGGAGCCCGCCGCCCAGCGCTGCTTCCAACGCCTGATCCAGGCGCTGTTTCGCGAAGGTCTGATCAACCCCGACGCCTGCGAATACGACGACAACCGCCGCTGCTGGCTGCCGCTGGGCAATGGTGCACACCTGTGCTTCGATCACCTGTCCGGCGGCAGAATGAACAGTTGGGATGTACGCGGGAGCATCGTCCTGCACACCCCCGACGCACTGCCTCACAAGATCCAGTTACCCAGCGAACTGCTCGCCTGTCTCGGCACTCAGCTCAACCCGCCCGCCTCCCCGCTGGTACTGGAACGCCTGGCCCGCGAGCTGGATGACAGCTACAGCAACGACACCCTGTGCCTGGCGTTCCACCATGGATGGACCGAACGCCTGAGAGAGCAGATCGGCACCGAACACGACGACAACCTGCTCGCCTGGCTCAAAGCCAGCCCCGGTCACCATAACCCGACGTCGTTGCTCGAACAGTGGGGCACGCTCGGCCATCCATGGCACCCCAACTACAAGACCAAACTGGGCTTGAGCGCCACTCAGGTCATTGCTTTCTCGCCGGAGTTCGAAGCGAGTTTTCCGATCGTGTTGTGCGCCCTGCACCGCCAGTACGCCCACGTCGAGATGCTGGCCGGCACCGCCGATTACTGGGACTGGTGGCAAGGTCACTTCCCGCAGGCCGCCGAACAATTGCAGCGCCATTTGCAGCAGTTGGGCCTGGAAGTAACGGACTACCTCCCGCTCCCGGCGCACCCATGGCAAGCCGATGAAGAGCTGCCAAAATCGTTCGCCAACGAGATCGCCGACAACCTGCTGATCGTCACTGACATCGTTGCCTTCACTGGCCACCCGACCATGTCCTTTCGCACAGTCGTACCGGAGGCCAGTCGCGTTGCGCCGATGGTCAAACTGCCGGTGGCCTTGCGCCTGACCAGCGTGCAGCGCACGGTGTCGCCGCGCTCGGCCCGGATGGGGCCGCGCATCAGTCAGTTGTTGCTGGATATTCTCGATCTGGAGCCACAGATTCAGCGTCTGCTGAACATCGTGCCAGAGCGCATCGGTGTGCACTACGCGCCACAACCGGCCGACGACGAACGTTCCCGGCATGCCGCCGTGCTCTACCGCGACAACCCGCTGACCCTGCTGCAAGAAGGCGAACTGGCAGTCCCGGTCGGCAGCCTGTTCGCCGTCAACGAATTCGAACAACCGTTGCTGCGCGATTGGGTACGCCTGGCCCAGGGCCATGACGACAGCGAGGCCATGCTGGCGTTCTTCGATGACTACCTGTCGATTGCCGTACCGAGCCTGCTGGGCATTTACCTGATGTATGGCGTGGCGTTCGAAGCGCACCAGCAAAACAGCTTCATGGTGATGGGCGCTGACGGGCAGTTGAATCGACTGTTACTGCGTGACTTCGGCGACATTCGCATCGATCGCAAAACCCTGCACGCCAAGGGCCTGGATATCCAGTTGCACGATCCGAAAATGACCCTGTATGACGAGTCCGGTTTTGTCCGCGACAAACTCCTGCACACCACGTTCATGTGCCACCTCGGCGAGCTGACGTTGCTCTGTGCCCGTCACTGGAACGTATCGGAAAACATCCTGTGGGAGCGTTTGGCAGCGCACGTTGCACAGTGCTTCGACGCCTTGCGCGAACGTGTCGAACCGACACGCTGGGAAAGCGAGCGCGAGGCCTTGCTGGAACAGGATTGGCCAGCCAAATCGTTCATGCGCATGCGCTTGCACGACAGCCACGCCGACATCGTCGGACGCCTGAGCAATCCACTGCGATCCAGTGCCCATGCTCGCTGACAGTCGTGCATTGCGACTGCTGATCGTCATCCAGTTTGTCTCCATGGGGGCCATGGAAATGAGCGGCCCGTTCTGGCCCTTGCAGATCCGGCATCTGCTCGGGCCAGAGGGCGCCGGCTACACCGCGCTGTTATCGGCGCTGGTCTATGCCGGTCCGATGCTCGCCGCCATGCTCCTGACTCCCGTGTGGGGCCGGTTGGGTGATCGAACCGGACACAAGCCAATGATCGTTCGGGCGTTGCTGGCATTGGCGTTGTGCCAAGGGTTGGCAGCCATCACCATCGACCCGTGGCTGCTGGTGGGCATTCGCGTGATGCAAGGCGCATTGGCCGGGTTTCTCGCCGCCGCGCAAGCTTATGCCCTCGCCTGCTGCGACAGTTCCCGGCGCGGTCACACCCTGGCCCGTCTGCAATCGGCGACCGCCGTCGGCTCGTTGATCGGCCCGGTGCTGGGCGGCTGGTTGATGGACATCTCGGGATTCGCCCTGCTCTGTTATGGCGCGACGGCGATTTGCCTGCTGTGTGCACTGGGGAGTTTTTTCCTGCCGGCCGACAAGGCGCAGGCAGCGAAGAAAAAACCGCTTGCGCCGGTGGCCCTGCCCAAAGGCTGGCTCGGTGGAATCCTGTTGGTGATCGTGTTGATTCAGGCCGCGAAGATGATGCCGCAGCCGTTCTACGCGCTGTACGTCGCCGAGATTCTGCACGCACCGAGCTGGCTGATCGGCGCCACTTATGCGGCAAGCGCCGCGACCCTGGCCATTTCCGCTCCGCTGTGGGGACGCCTGTTCGACCGCTGGCAACCGGCCTACACCTTGCGTGTCATTGAAGGCGTCGCCTGGCTGTGCGCCCTGACGCTGGCGGCCACGGCACTGGCCAACGAATGGCTGGGGTTTCTCGTCAGCCGGCTGGTCTGGGGCATCTGGCAAGGCGCCCTGCTGCCCGTCGCCTATGCGCTGATCGCCAACACCGTTTCTTCAAGCCAACAAGGTTTTGCCCTCGGCCTCGGCAACAGCGCGGCCAAGGCTGGCGCCTTGCTGGGTGCCGTGCTCGGCGGGATCGGCATGGGGCTGGTCGGGCTGGCCCACAGCTTCTGGCTGGTGGCGCTGACTTACGCGCTGGCCGCCATCGGGATTCGCTGGGTGCGGTCATTCACCTCCACACCCGGCCCCACACCCTTATCTACCCACACTTATCAAAACTAAAAAAAGACCACGTCATGACCCGAACCAGACTTTCTCTGTTAATTCCGCTGCTTGGCTCCTTCAGCGCCCAAACCTGGGCCGAGGAGACCGAGCAGCAACCCGGCACCTTGAACATGCAAGCCACCGTTGTTTCCGCGACTCGCAGCGAAGCGAGCATTGCCTCGATTCCAGGCTCGGTCCAGGTCATCGACGAACAGCAGGTACGCGAGCAGAGCGGCGCGGGTCGTCGGGTCTCCGACATTCTTGGGCAATTGGTTCCCGGCCTTGCGCCGTCCAGCGGCGGGATGAGCAACTTCGGCCAGACCCTGCGCGGGCGCAACATGCTGGTGTTGATCGACGGTGTATCGCAGAACGCTACGCGCGACAACTTCCGCCAGCTCAACAGCATCGCGCCGGCCAGCATCGAGCGCATCGAAGTGATTTCCGGCGCCAGCAGCATCTACGGTGCCGGCGCTTCGGGCGGCATCATCAACATCATCACCAAACGCAATCAGGGCCAGGACATTGCCTACAGCAGCAAACTGGGCCTGACCAGCGGCAACAACCTCAATAGCAAAGGTTTCGCCTACGAAGCTTTCCAGAGTGCGACCGGGCGCAAGGACGCGCTGGACTGGTACGTGTCCGCCGACCTGACCCAGCGTAACGATCAGTTCGATGGCAACGGCAAGCGCATCCCTCAGGACACCTCTCAGGGCAGCAACATGGACACCGAAACCTATGACCTGCAAGGTCGTTTCGGTTACGAACTGGATGCCGATAAAAAACTCAGCCTGTCGCTGCAGGACTACAAGGATCAGCAGGACACTGACTTCACCAAAGACCCGAAAAACCTGCAGCAAGCCGTAGCGGTCAAAGGGCTGAAACTCGATGACCAGCCCTACACCCATAACCAGGCAGTCAACCTCAACTACACCGACAAGGACTTCTACGGTCAGGGCCTGCAGCTGGAAAGCTACTGGCGCCGAGCCGACGCGCTGTTCTTCCCGGACCTGTCGCGGGGCAAGGCCGGGATTGCCGACAACAACAGCGTGCAGGATGTCTACGGGTTGCGCGCGGCCATCGACACGCCGTTGCCGGCCATCGGCAGCGCTACGGGCAATCTGGTCTGGGGCGCCGACTACGATCACGAGCGCTCCCGCCAGCGTGGCGACCAGTACACCCTCAAAGGGCTGACTTACACCAAGACCGGCACCACCTACGAGATGGGCCCGGATCTCGAAACCACCACCAAGGCGTTGTTCGGGCAAATGTCCTGGGACGTTGGCGACTGGACCTTGCGTGGCGGTGTGCGCCGTGAATGGATCGAAAGTGAGGTCGCCGACAGCATCGCCTACGGTCAGATCGTCCAGACCGGCGTCCGCGCTACCCTGCCCGGCGACACCCTCAAATACGATGCCACACTGTATAACCTGGGCGCGGTCTATCACCTGAGCGAGAACCAGGACATCTTCGCCAATTACAGCCAGGGTTTTTCGCTACCGGATATCCAGCGCTTCTTGCGTGACGTGAACAGTACCTTCGATATCCAGAGCCTCAACGCCCAGGCCATCAAGGTCGACAGCTACGAGCTGGGCTGGCGCGGTAACTGGGACCAGTGGCAGGCCGACGTCACCGTGTATGAAAACACCTCGGACGTGACCCAGTTCTACGATGCCAATGATCGCGTCTTGCGCCTGATCAACCAGAAGGAACGGGTGCGTGGCATCGAAAACAGCCTGACCTACCGCGCGACCGATCACTGGTCAGTGGGGGGCACTTATGCGTGGGCCAAGGGCGAGACCGAGCAGAACGGCAAATGGATCGACCTGCCGGCGACACGTATCTCACCGGCCAAAACCACGCTGTTCGTCGGCTACACCGAAGATGACTACACCCTGCGTTTGCAAGGCATGCGCCTGGCCAGTTACGACGCCGCAGCCAAGGACAACAACGGGCGCGACATCAAGGGCTATACGCTGGTGGACCTGCTCGGCTCCGTGCGATTGCCGGTCGGGCGTCTCGAAGGCGGAGTGTACAACCTGACCGACCGCACGTACGTCAACCTGTTCGCCCAGGCCAACGCCAAAGCGCCGTACGCCAACGCCGAAGGCCGTACGTTGAGCCTCAGCTACTCGATCGATTGGTAAATAAAGCTGGAGCCGGCTTGCCGGCTCCTGCACTTTCGAGAGTGTTACAAGCCGCGCAAATCGCGCTCTTCGATCGGTCGGCTCTGGCGCAGGCGCTTGCCGCCCAACACCACCCAGTCGATCAGACGGAACAGGCATTCCAGACCGAACGACAGCAACATCGCCCCGCTCAGCCCCCAGCCCATGGCTTCAGGCGTCAGCAATAGCTGGTAGCTGTAGCCATTCCAGGTTTCCTTGCGAATATCCGGGTCAGCCGCCAACACCACCTGCAAGACGCGGATGTACCACGGGCCTTGCATGGCCTGGAATTGCTTGTCCAGCGCCAATTGGCGAGTGAGCAAGGTGCTCAGGCTGTCAGCATCACTGCGAAACACCGGATCGTCACTGGCACGGTAATGCGCGACCAGAGCTTGCAGGTCGCCCTTGAAGAACTGCTCGGCAGTACCCTGAAAGCCCCGCAGACCAGTCTGCGCTTCGATCAGATGCGCCTCGACCCGCTTGGCGTAATCGTTGATGAAACCCGGTACTTGCACCCCCACCAACAGGCCGATCGCAAACAACACCAGCCGCAAATAACTGAGCAACATAGAAAGGTGTTCCTTATTCGGTCTTGCCCTGGCTGACGCATTCACCGCGTCGCCACAGGCTCCATTGGCCCGGTTCGTAACGGGTCCAGGTTTCGTTTTCGGTCAGGGGTTCGGTGGCAATGACCGTCACCACATCGTTAGGCGTGGTTTCGGCCTGGAAGTCGACGATCACGTCCACATCCTTCAAGCGTGCCGGACCAAACGGTGCGCGACGGGTGATCTGCGCCAATTTGGTCGAGCAATAACAAAACAGCCAGTCACCATCGCTCAACAGGCAGTTGAACACACCTTTGCTACGGTATTCGGCGCACGCCGCCACCAGACTCGGTAGCAACTGCTCAACTTCAACCGGCTCCGGGAAGGCTTCACGCACACGATTGAGCACGTCGCAAAACGCCGCTTCACTGTCGGTGTCGCCAACCGGCCGGTAAAAACTGGCGGTCGGCTGGAAGTCGGCGAGTTGGCCGTTATGCGCGAAACACCAGTTGCGTCCCCACAACTCGCGCACGAACGGATGGGTGTTGGACAGGCAGACCTTGCCGACGTTGGCCTGGCGGATATGCCCGATCACCACTTCGCTCTTGATCGGATAGCGCTGCACCAGCAGCGCAACTTCGGAATCGCAACTCGCCGCCGGGTCCTGAAACAAGCGCAGGCCACGGCCTTCATAGAACGCGATACCCCAACCATCCCGGTGCGGACCGGTTCGACCGCCACGCTGCATCAGCCCTGTGAAGCTGAACACGATATCGGTCGGGACATTGGCGCTCATGCCCAATAACTCACACATGCCTGGACTCTCGCTTCAATGCCGGGGCAACGTCAAAGACGGGGTTCGACGCGTGATGAACGCTGGGGGTTGCTCGGAACCGGTGGACGACCGTAACGATCATCGCCAGCACCGCCAAAGGGTTGATCATCATCCGGATCAGCAGCCTTGGCAGCTGCTTTCGCCGCGGCCTCCCGTTCCTTGCGAGCGTTGGACGCACGTTCGACAGGAAAGCGGATCAGCGCGAAGATCAGGTAAATGCCGAAGACGATCATGCCGTACATGAACAGGTCGGAGATCGCGCGCCAGGCGTTGTTACCCACCTTGAACATAAGGTCCAGGGCAGTAATGGCGATGGCCGGGGCGAATTTTTCCTTCACCGGGTCGATGATGGTCGGGCTGAACAACAGCACGGCCACCAGCAGACGCAGTGGTTCGCGCAACCAGCGCCACATCCAGCGGGTCAGGCGCATCCACACCAACAGGCAGCCCAAAGCGGCAAAGGCGTAAAGGCCCCAAGCGATCAGATAGTCGTTCTCGGTCATGGTGTCCATGGCAAGGCAGGCAAAGAGGCGCTTATGATAACGGCTTTTCACCGATCAGGCTGCACCGCTGTCTGTGAAGCCCTTTTTGCATAATGCCCGAGAGCCCTTCATGCCCCTATCCGCCCACGTTTGCAGCGCCCCGATTGCCCACAAGGCCGAGGGTGATGACCCGTACGCCTGGCTGCAGGAGCGCGACAGCGCGCAGGTGCTCGACTACCTCAAGGCTGAAAACAGCTACCAGGAAGCACAACTGGCCGACCAGGCCGAGCTGCGTGAAACCCTGTTCAACGAAATAAAAAGCCGGATTCTCGAAACCGACCTGTCGCTGCCCTCCCCGTGGGGCCCGTACCTTTATTACACCCGCACCACCGCCGGTGACGAATATGCCCGGCATTACCGCTGCCCGCGCCCGGCCGACGACAGCCTGCTGGTCGATGAAAGTCAGGAGCAACTGCTGCTCGACCCCAACGTGCTGGCCAATGGCGGTTTTTTCTCGCTGGGCGCCTTCAGCATCAGCCCGGACCACCAGCGCCTGGCCTACAGCCTGGATACCAGCGGTGAAGAGATTTACACGCTGTTCGTCAAGGAGCTGTCCAACGGCAAGGTCAGCGAACTGGCGTTCGAGAATTGCGACGGCAGCATGACCTGGGCCAACGACAGCCTGACACTGTTCTTCGGCGAGCTGGACGACACCCATCGCCCGCACAAGCTGTTCCGTTATCGTCTCGACGGCACCGCCGCCGAAGAGGTGTTCCATGAACCGGACGGGCGGTTTTTCCTGCATTGCTACCGCTCAAGCTCCGAACGCCAATTACTGCTGTCGCTGGGCAGCAAGACCACCAGCGAAGTCTGGGTGCTCGATGCATCGCAGCCACAACAGGCATTCACCTGTCTGGCGCCACGGGTTGAAGATCACGAGTACGACGTCGACCACGGCAAGCTCGACGACCAATGGAGCTGGCTGATTCGCAGCAACCGCGACGGCATCAACTTCGCGCTGTATCAGGCCGCCGACACCGGGGTCGCACCGAGCGAAAGCGACTGGCAAAACCTGATCCCCCACAGCGACACGGTGATGCTCGATGGCATGAGCCTGAATGCCTCGGCCATGACCCTGAGCCTGCGTGAAGGTGGTTTACCGATCATCGAAGTTCACTCGCAAGGCCTGCCCGCCTACCGCGTGCAACTGCCGGACGCGGCCTACAGCCTGCATGTGCAGAACAGCCTGGAATTTGCGAGCGACAAGATCCGCCTGCGCTACGAGGCGTTGAATCGCCCGGCGCAGATTCGTCAGCTCGACCTCGCCAGCGGCGAACAGAAAGTCCTCAAGGAAACCCAGGTACTTGGCCCTTTCGACGCCGATGCCTACGTCAGTCAGCGTCTGTGGGCGACCGCGCCCGATGGCACACAGGTGCCGATCAGCCTGGTGGTCAAACGCGAAATGCTTGGCCAACCGACCCCGCTTTACCTCTACGGCTATGGCGCCTACGGCGAAAGCCTCGACCCGTGGTTCTCCCATGCGCGCCTGAGTCTGCTCGATCGCGGCGTTGCCTTCGCCATCGCCCACGTGCGCGGCGGCGGTGAGTTGGGCGAAGCCTGGTATCGCGCCGGCAAACAGGAACACAAGCAGAACACCTTCAGCGACTTCATCGCCTGCGCCGAACACCTGATCGCCAACGGCTTCACCACCTCAAAACAACTGGCCATCAGCGGCGGCAGCGCCGGCGGATTGCTGATCGGTGCGGTGCTCAACCAACGGCCAGAACTGTTCGCGGCGGCGATAGCCGAGGTGCCGTTCGTCGACGTGCTCAACACCATGCTCGACCCGGACCTGCCGCTGACCGTCACTGAATACGACGAGTGGGGCAATCCTGAGGAGCCAGCAGTTTATGATCGGATCAAGGCTTACGCGCCGTACGAAAACGTCAGCGCTCACGCCTACCCGGCGACCCTGGTGATCGCCGGCTACAACGACAGCCGCGTGCAGTACTGGGAAGCGGCCAAGTGGGTGGCCAGGTTGCGAGCGACCAAGTCCGACAACAATCTGCTGTTGCTCAAGACCGAACTGGGTGCCGGCCATGGCGGGATGAGCGGGCGTTATCAGGGATTACGTGACGTAGCCCTCGAATACGCATTTGTTTTCAAGGTATTGGGCATCGCCTGAGGAACTCCGTAAGGCGTACGGGTCTTAACTGTGGGAGCGAGCTTGCTCGCTCCCACAAGGGATTGGCAATTACCCACAAAGCCCGAACCAGCAACAGACACAAAAAAAGACCGTGACGACATGCCTGAACCGACCTCATTGAATACCGAAATTCGCGACTGGCTGATGGACTGTGGCCTGTTCGATCAGCTGCAACTGGCCGATTTCACAGCCGCTGCCGGCTACTTCAGCATCAGCACCATTGCCCAGGGCGCGGAAATCTTCCATGAGGGCGATGCCGGCAGCTTCATGTGCATCATTCATTCAGGCCAGGTGGCGGTGCAGAAAACCAACAGCGACGGCAAGCGGGTGACAATCGCCACATTGCGCAGCGGCCGGGCATTCGGCGAAATGGCCGTGCTCGACGGCGAACGGCGCTCGGCCAGTTGCGTGGCGGCGAGCGATTGCCAACTGCTCAACCTGGGCAAAGACTCGCTGGAAAAAATGCTCAACGACGCACCGAAAATCGCCGCGAAGATCATCCGCGCCATTGCCGTGTCGCTGTCCAAACGCCTGCGCATGGCCGACGGCCAATTGCTCTCGCAACAGATTTAACCGCCGGGGGATTTGGTTTTTTGCTGGGTCTGCTCAAGCCCCGGCAAGGTCTGATCCTTGGGCGGATTGGGTATTTCGACGGGTGGCAAGAGCATTGCACCGCCGCTGCCGCTGCCGGCTTTGGGCACACTGATCGGGGTAATCTGCGGGTACGGCGTGGGGGTTGCCGTGCCGGGTGAGCCGGATGCTGCTGAAGGTGTGGAGGGGACCGCTTGCAACTCTTGCGCTTGCGCTGCACTTATCGAGAGCGCGGCCAACACAATGACCGTTAGAATGGTGCGCTTCATCAATGGCTCCGTTGCCCTTGCTTGTTGCCTTAAGGCTACTCCCAACCGCGCAAGATTACCCTTCTCAATGCCGGTTTCTCCTCCCTGATGCCAATTTCCCTCCTTAAAGAGAGCCCCATGAAACGTTTCGTTCTACTCGACACCACCCCGATTCCCGAAAACGGCGGTGCCCTGTGCCTGTTCGAGTACGGCGAAGACTTCGTCATCAAGATCCAGGGTGGAGATGGCGGACAACTGATGAACACCCGCATGCACGGTTCCGAAGACGCCCTGGCCGAGATCCCCTGCCGCAAGGTCGCCGGCCGGCCGAATTCACGAGTCTTGATCGGTGGCCTGGGCATGGGGTTCACTCTCGCCTCGGCGCTCAAGCATCTGGGCAAGACCGCGCAAGTGGTGGTCGCCGAACTGGTGCCGGGGGTGGTCGAATGGAACCGCGGGCCGCTGGGTGAAAAAGCCGGACGCCCGTTGCTCGACCCGCGCACAGTGATTCGCATGGAAGACGTGGCCAAGGTACTGCAGGCCGAACCGCTGGGTTTCGACGCAATCATGCTCGACGTCGACAACGGCCCCGAAGGCCTGACCCAGAAAGCCAACAGCTGGCTGTACTCGGCCGGCGGCCTGAGTGCCTGCGCCAAGGCCCTGCGCCCCAAAGGCGTGCTCGCGGTGTGGTCGGCCAGTGCTGACCGGCAGTTCTCCGACAAACTGCGCAAGGCCGGTTTCAAAGCCGAAGAAGTGCAAGTCTTCGCCCACGGCAACAAAGGCACCCGGCACACGATCTGGATTGCCGAGAAGCTCAAGAGCTGAGCTAAACTTGCCTCATAACCGTCATTAGTCTTTTTTACAAAGGTGAACCCATGAGTTCGTCAACGCCTCCCTCCAACACGGCCAAACTGGACCGCATCCTCGCTGACGCCCAGCGCGACCGTGAAATGGGTTACCGCGACAAGGCCCTGAAGATGTATCCGCACGTCTGCGGACGTTGTGCCCGTGAGTTCTCTGGCAAGCGCCTGAGCGAGTTGACCGTGCACCACCGCGACCACAACCACGACAATAACCCGCAGGACGGCTCCAACTGGGAGCTGCTGTGCCTGTACTGCCACGATAACGAACACTCGCGCTACACCGACCAGCAGTACTTCGGCGACGGCTCGCTGAGCACCCCGAAAATTGCCAAGGCGACGCATAATCCGTTTGCCGCGTTGGCCGGGTTGATGAAGAAAGAAGATTGAATATCTTCAGCGCCTGACCCGGCCTCATCGCGAGCAAGCTCGCTCCCACAGGGGATCTTCTGTGGACACACTATTTGTGATCACCCAAGACCAATGTGGGAGCGAGCTTGCTCGCGATAGCAATCGCCCAGACGCCACCAATCTACAAACTGACCGCCATCGACCAATCCCCGTATAATCGCGGTTTTTCTCGAAGGGCACCCCGCTCGTGGCAAACAAACGGTACAGCTGCATTGGTTTGTATAACCCCAAATCACCGGAGAACGTCGGTTCGGTGATGCGCGCCGCCGGCTGTTACGGTGTGGCGTCGGTGTTCTACACCGGCAAGCGTTATGAACGCGCTCGTGACTTTGTCACCGACACCAAGAAAATCCATCACGATATCCCGCTGATCGGCATCGACGACCTGAAGAAAATCCTTCCGCTGGGCTGCGTCCCGGTGGCGGTCGAGTTGGTCGATGGCGCCCGTTCGCTCCCCGAATACACCCACCCGGACCGTGCGCTGTATATCTTCGGCCCGGAAGACGGCTCGCTCGATAAAGAGATTCGTGAATGGTGCGAAGACGTGGTCTACATCCCGACCACCGGCTGCATGAATCTGGCCGCCACCGTCAACGTGGTGCTTTACGACCGCATGGCCAAGGGCAACAACACCCGTTCCGGTCCAAAATTTCGCTGATACGCTGAATGCGGGATGCAACGAGACGGCCGCCTGAGCAGTCAGCTTTATATCCATTGCCCCTGAGGAGACTGATCATGAGCGACATCAAACGCGTAGAACGTATCGACTCCACGCCGTTCCAGACGCAACCAACGCAGAACGTCCAGGGCTGGGAACGTATTGGCTCGCTGGCCGGTGGTGTGGTGATGGTCGGCAAAGGACTGCGCCGCGGTGGCGTATTCGGCCTGATTGAGGTGGCGCTTGGTGGTGTAGCCCTGGCTCGGGGGATCACCGGTCATAGTTCGGCAAAAAGCTTCTTTGAAAAGAGTCGGCAGGACATGGCCAACGTCCGTTCGAAAATCGAACGGACCGGCGAAGAACTGAAAACCCTGAAAGCCAATGCAGAAGCGGCAACCCGTACCGCGACGGTAACGGGCAATGATTCGCTGAAGTCGCCCAAGACCGGGGTTTGATCCGAGTAATGCGTTGAGGCTTAAGGCCTCATCGCGAGCAAGCTCGCTCCCACATTTGATCCTGGATGGACACAGATTATGTGTACGACAAAGGTACAGTGTGGGAGCGAGCTTGCTCGCGATAGCGGTGTTAACGAAGTAACCCGGTATCCAGCACTTTCGACGGCTCGCCGATAATGCTCTCGGCCAGCGTCACAAACGCTTTGGTGCTGACCCGGTCCAGTTGCATGGCGCCGCGTAACATGTCGTCCAGCGAGCGCTTGTTGCGGGTTTTCAGACGAATTTCGCGATCCAGTTCCTGTAGCAGCAACACCGCTTTGGCGACCTGTGCCGCGCTGAGCTGATCGCCGCGCAGAGTGCTGACGTTATGGCTGGCTTTTGCCATTTTGTCTTCCAGCGTCTGATAACGATCATCGCTCATGCCGCCGGCACGGCGCAGCAGCTCAATGGCGTAGTACTCGGCAAAGCCTTCGCTGATCCAGTCACTGCGATCACTGTCCTTGATCCGCCCGAACACCTGGGCCAATTCGCGAATCAACGGGCTGCTGCCGCTTTCGCTGACCAACGGCAAACGACTGTGCAGATAAATCGACTCGTGCCCGGCCAGACTGCCGCGCCACATCGGATCAGCGGCCCCCACGATCAGCAGCTTGCCGGGATGATGAGGGTACAGCGCCTGCACTTGCGGCCAGACAAAGGTCAGCAGCGTCAACACGTCCATCCGGCGCATGCCCTGCCCTTGCGGCGAGGCGACCGTGACTTCGGTTTCCCCCAGGCGCGTGCGTCGGCTTCCCAGGTTGCCGGCGAGCATCCAGCCTGTAGGCCGGTCGAGCCGCCGAGAAGCATTGTCGATGCGGAAGCGATTCTTGCCGATCCGCGGCCAAGCGGTCTCGACGCTTTTCCAGCCCTCCGGCAATTCGAATTCCAGGCGCGATACCAGTTCGATGCCGTCCTGCTGATCGAGGCGCGCCGCCGGCACCAGATCGTCGCCACGCATCAGCGCCCAATTCGGCGTCATGCGGGTATCGAAACTGGCGTTTTTCAGGGAATGGCTGATGTGTACGCGGTAGGTCAGGCTGGCCTTGTCGGCGGCCGGGCGCCAGACGCCACGCACCAGGTTACCCGGTGTGAGCTGCCACTGACCGTCGGCCTTGAAGTCGCTGTATTGGCTACCGTCGCCCAGATCAAAATCCAGGCTGCGCACCGCCGAGCCTTGCGCCAGAGTCAAGCGCACTTCAGCCTGATCGCTTTGCGGCAACAATCGCACGTGGTAATCCAGATCGACTTTCTTTGCCGCCCACAACGGTGAACTCAGCAGTAAAAGCGACAATGCCAACGGCAGCCTCAACCCCACAGCCATACACACTCCTTCGTGACTTGCCCGTACTACGACAGGTGCTTAACCCGCCCGAAAAATCAGATGATCTTCCCAATCATCCTCAGCCACGCTGCCTTCGGCGAGCATGCGCCCGGACTGGGAAATCCGCTCGTGGTGCACGGCGTCGCGATCGCCGCAAACCAGATGATGCCAGAGTGGCAAGTCCTTGCCCTCACTGACCAACCGGTAACCGCAGGTCGGCGGCAGCCACTTGAACTGATCGGCCTTGCCCGGCGTGAGCTGGATGCAATCGGGCACTGAATCGCGACGGTTTGGATAGTCGGTGCACTGACAGGTTTTCAGGTCCAGCAGTTTGCAGGCGATACGCGTGTAGTAGACGCTGCTGTCTTCTTCATCCTCAAGCTTTTGCAGGCAGCACAGGCCACATCCGTCGCACAACGACTCCCACTCCTCTTGATCGAGTTGTTCGAGGGTTTTGCGTATCCAGAAAGGTTCGACTTTGGCGGCCATGGTTCAAGCATCAGCATCAGGTGGTGAAAAGGCCGCCAGTCTAGTGCCCAAGACCCCGCGGGCCAAGCGCTGGCGACTGTCGGTACAACAGGACTTGTCAGCTTTCACGCCGCAAAGTAGCTTTGCGAGTCCAAATGTAGTCAGGAACTCGTCCATGAGCGCTAATCCCCGCGTTGCCGAATATGCCATTCACCCACAGTTCACTGACCGCTGGTCGCCGCGTGCCTTCACCGGTGAAAGTATCCCTGAAGAGACCCTGCTGAGCTTCTTCGAAGCCGCTCGCTGGGCGCCGTCGGCCTACAACTCGCAGCCATGGCGTTTTCTCTACGCGCGCCGCGACACGCCGAACTGGGAGCGCTACCTGGGTCTGCTGAACGAGTTCAACCGTAGCTGGGCGCAACACGCCTCGGCCCTGGTGATCGTGATCTCGAAAACCACCTTCACCGCGCCTGGCGCCACCGAAGAAACCCCGGCCCTGTGGCACACCTTCGACACCGGTTCCGCCTGGGGCCATCTGGCGCTGCAAGCCACTATCAGCGGCTGGCACACCCACGGCATGGCCGGTTTTGATCAAGAGCTGACCCGCAAGGAGCTGAACATTCCTGAAGGCTACGCGCTGCACGCGGCCGTCGCGATCGGCAAGCTGGGCGACAAGGCGACCCTCGCTGAATACCTGCAAGCCCGGGAAACCCCAAGCCCGCGTGTTCCGCTGAGCGAGTTGGCGGCTGAGGGTGATTTCACTCTGTAAGCCACAGCGAAAAACCAATGTGGGAGCGAGCTTGCTCGCGATAGCGGCCTTACAGTCACCAATGATGTTGAAGGTGATGGCCCCATCGCGAGCAAGCTCGCTCCCACAGTTGTTCTGTGTGGTATCAATACCCGCGTGTGAAATCCACTTCTCCGCGCAACGCTTCGCCCGCCTGATACGCCCGCAGATTCTCGAGAAACAACTGCACCATCATCGACGGTGAGGTGGGTGCCGAGCTGTGGCCGGTCAGCAGCAAGCCCCAGGCGGTCCAGAACGGATGACGCTGCGGCAACGGCTCCTGACGGCAGACGTCGATCACCGCGCCCGCCAGATGCCCTTCCTTCAACGCCTCCACCAGATCCGCATCGACCACGGCGACACCGCGCCCGACGTTGATGAACAAGCCGGTCGACTTGAACTGTTTGAACAGCGCAGCGTTGTACAGATCGTGAGTGTTCGGCGTGTTCGGCAACAGGTTGACCACGTAATCGACTTCACCGACCAGACGACCCAAGTCTTCCAGCCCCGCGACTTCAATGAACGGCGCCTGCTCACGCGGTTGGCTGGCGATCCCGTACAGCTTGACGCCGAAAGGCACCAGGAATTGCGCCACGCTCTGGCCAATATCACCGGCACCGACAATCAGCACCTTGCGCCCCGCCAGGCTCTGGCCCAGGCGATTGTCCCACTTGCGCTCGACCTGGCTGACCAGCCGCGCCAGCACTTCGCGCTCATGGCCCAGCATGTAGGTCAGCACGTATTCAGCCATCACCTGACCAAAAATCCCCACTGCACGGGTCAGCCGGTAGTGACGTGGCAAGCCGTCGGCGAGCAACGGCGTAATACCGGCCCAGGTCGATTGCAGCCACTGAGGCTCGTGACCTTGACGCAGCAGCGTCGCCAACAGGTCCGGCTGACCGAGCCAGACCGGACAGTCGGCGGCCAGGCTGGCCAGTTCAGCAGAGTCGCCGCTGGTCAGTACTTGCAGTTCAGGCGCGGCCTGACGCAACAGTTGGGCATACACAGCGTGGTCGTGTTCGGCAATCAGAACGCGCATGGTTCAAACCTTCAAAAACAGTGCACAAGACCGCCGAAAGAGTGTTTCTCCCTCGCTCGCGGCCCTCGCCAAAATTATCAATTCCATTATTTCAAGGGACTCTGGACAGAGCCCCTACAGATATCCGTCAAATCGGATCATTGCGTCGCAGCAACTCTTCAGGCAAGTGCTCGATGTACTCGTCTTCGGCCGGCGGCATTTGCAGGTGATAGCCCTGCTTGTCGAGGTTTTCCAGCACCAGCGTGATGTCTTCGCGCGAGAGCTTGCGCTCAGGGGTCAACACCAGGTCGAAGGCATGATGCGGTTTGCCGAACGCCAACAGCAGGTTTTCCGGGACGCGCTCCAGTGCATCGCTTTTGAGCACGTAGAGGTACATCTCGTTTTTCTTCAGGCTTCGGTAGATAGAGCAAATACGTTTCAAGGCTGTTCTCCGGCAGTGGCCAGGCTGTCGAGCAAGGCCTGGCCCATCAATTCGCGGCGCCAGCCACGCAGCGAATCAGGCAATTGGTAAGGACCCTCGGGGAAGCCGCTTTTGAGCAAGGCTTCGAGGGTTTTCTTGCGCAGCATCAGTTCCGGGGCAATGTTCAAGCGTTCAGCTTCGGCCTGACCCAGCGCCCGCAGACGCTTGACCAGTGCCGTGGCCTCCACCGGCAATGGCTCCGGCACCGCTGGCGGCCATTGGTCCGGCGAAACACTGCCCGCCTGCTTGATCAAACCCAGCAGAAACTCACCGTCCTGACGCACGGTGCGCGGGTGCATGTCTTCGATTTTCGCCAATGCCCCGAGATTGTCCGGCTGGGTGCGTGCCAGCGGCCACAACGAATGCTCGCGCACGATACGGTTGCGCGGCAGATCGCGGGCACGCGCTTCGCGCTCGCGCCAGGCACAGAGTTCACGCAGCACGGCGAGTTGGGCACGGGAGAGTTTCCAGGCCAGCTTGGCCTCACGGTAAACCTCGTAAGGATCGACGTCGCGGCGCAGGTTGGCCACCAGTTCGGCGCCATCCTCCAGGACCCAGGCGTACTTGTCGTCTGACAGTTTCGGCCGCAGACGCACGAAAACCTCCGCCAGATGCAACGCATCTTCGGCGGCGTAGCTGATCTGGGTGTCCGAGAGCGGACGTTGCAACCAGTCGGAACGGGTTTCGCCCTTGGGCAGGTCGATGCCGAGCACCTCCGACACCAGACGCGAGTACCCCATGGAGAAACCGAGGTTCAAATAAGCAGCTCCAAGCTGTGTATCGAACAACGGCGCTGGCAGGCTGCCGGTCAAACGCAACAGGACTTCGAGGTCTTCGCTACAGGCGTGCACCACTTTGACCACTGCCGGGTTTTCCAGCAATTGGGCCAGCGGCTGCCAGTTGTCGATCGTCAAAGGATCAATCAGGAAAGCGCGCTCGCCATCGCCAATCTGCAACAGGCCGGCGATCGGGTAAAAGGTGTCGACCCGCATGAATTCGGTGTCGAGGGCGACGAACGGCAACTGCTGCCATTGGGCGCAAAACTGACCGAGGCTATCGTTGTCGCGAATCCAGTGAATATCGATGGCCACACGGCTCTCCCTTGAAGAATGGCGCGCAGTATATATCGCCCCCGGCGATTTCCGCGCACTGACTGAGCAAGAGCTTGAGCGAAAACACCCGCTGCACACCAATAATAGAAGCTAGTCGGCTTTATGCAGCACGTAGACCCGCGGCAAGTCGCTGCCGGGCAGAGTGTCCAGGTATTTGAGAATCTTGAAACCCGCTTGCCGGAACTCTGCCTCAAGTTCGGCCCGGGTGGCCAGCTGACGCGGCTCCGGGTCATCGCCAAACCGCGCACGCAGCATGAAATATCCGTCGAGCTGTGCTGACACGATCAGCGTGTCACGACTGACGCGATGGAACTCACGCAGCATCGCCAAGCGGTGTTCACTGTGTTCGATGTGCTGAAACAACCGCATGCAAAAAATGCAGTCCACGGCGTTTTCCGGCAAACCAATGGTGAATGCCGAACTCTGAAAGGTTTTAACGCGCTTGAGCAGCTCGGCCGGATGGTGAGTCTGGGCGTGGTTGAGCATTTCCTGGGACGGATCGGTGGCGAGAATCACCCGGTTACCGTGCTCGGCCAGTACCGGCCAGTTGCCCCCTGCCCCGCAGGCCACATCGAGAATCAGCCCCGGTTCGCCGGCGACCTTGAGTGCGCGCCGCACCAGCCGTTTGCCACGCCACTGCAAAAACCGCTGCACCAGCCCACGGGGATGCGGCTGGAGGCAGACTCGAGCGTGCTCCTGATCGTAGCGTCGGGCAAATTCGTGCTCGACTGAGGAGGGTGGTTGCGCAGACATAACTGGCGACTCTTGATAAAGGGAACGACTTACGGGCGACAGGTTATCAAGCGGCGCGTGAAAAAAAGGTTTAATCACGACACAGGCTCTAGTCTGCCGCGTTCAGCATCACGCCTGATGCAAGTACCAGCGCCAGTCCTGCTCCCCGACCTCGCCCATGAACTGACGGTACTCGGCACGTTTCACCGCCAGGTAAACCCCGAGGAATTTCCCGCCGAATGCATCCCGCACCCAGGCCGAGCCTTCAAGCGCGCGCAAGGTGGTCAGCCAGTCGGTCGGCAGCAACTCGCTGGCCTGGGCGTAACCATTGCCTTCGACCGGTGCGCCGGGATCGCGCTGTTCGCGAATACCGCGATGGATACCGGCCAGAATCGCTGCGGCCGCCAGGTAAGGGTTGGCGTCAGCGCCACAGATGCGGTGCTCGATGTGCCGGGAAAACGCCGGTCCACCCGGCACTCGCAGGCTAACGGTGCGGTTGTCCACGCCCCAGGTCGCGGCCAGCGGCGCGTAGCTGTTGGTCTGGAAACGCCGATAGGAGTTGGCATTCGGGCAGAACATCAGCAAGGAATCGAGCAAGGTGCTGAGCATGCCGCCAACCGCGTGTTTGAGCAGTGGTGTGCCGTCCGGCGCTTCGCTGGCAAACAGATTGTTGCCGTCCCTGTCCGCCAGGCTGACGTGCATGTGCATACCGGTGCCCGCCAGGTCATCAAAGGGCTTGGCCATAAAACACGCGACCATCCCGTGCTTGTGCGCCACGCCTTTGACCAGACGCTTGTAACGCACCGCTTCGTCCATTGCTTGCAAGGCGTCGCTGCGGTGTTCAAGGGTGATTTCCACCTGACCCGGGGCATACTCGGAAATCGCCGTGCGTGCCGGAATACCCTGGAGTTTGCAGGCCGCATAGAGGTCGGCGAGAAACGGTTCGATCTGTTCCAGCTCACGTAAACCGTAGACCTGGGTCGCTCGTGGCCGGCCTCCGTCGACATCCCTCGCCGGTTGTGGTCGACCATTACTGTCGCGTTGCTGGTCGAGCAGGTAAAACTCCAGCTCCGCCGCCATCACCGGGTAATAACCGTCAGCCTTCAGCCCGTCGATGACCTTGGCCAGCAAATGCCGCGGATCGGCCACGGTCGCCGGCATGCCCTCCTCCGGGTGCATGCTGACTTGCACCGCCGCCATCGGAATCTGCCGCCACGGCATGCGCTGCAAACTGCCGCTTACCGGATAGGCGCGGCAATCGATGTCGCCGACCTCCCAGACCAACCCGGAGTTTTCCACGTCCTCGCCATTGATCGTCAGCCCGAGGATGGTGCTCGGCAGTGGCCGGCCACTTTCATAGACCGCCAGCAGTTCATCGCGATGGAGCAATTTGCCCCGTGGCACGCCGTTGTTGTCGAGGATGAACAACTCGAACATCTCGATATCCGGGTTGAGCTCAAGAAAGGTCAGGGCTTCTTGCTTCGGGGCAAAGAGGGTCGTGGCAAAACTCATGGGAACTCTCGTATTTCCGCGTCAGGCAAACGCGCAGGCGCTGCCAATTGTATCCATCGCCGCTGGCGAGGATTTGTCTGAAAACTCAACGGGAAATGTAGGCATCCGGTGGGCGCGCATGGCGACAGTGCCATAGCGCCCAAAAGGCCAGTTCAGAAGGAAGTGCAGACAGGTTCAGCGCGGTAGCGGGTGTGAATCGACGGCGATGCTGACGACATGACGCATGAGCGCCAGGCGAAGCCTCGGGGTGAGTGTCGACTGAGCAACCGTCCATAAAGTAAACCGCAGAACACAGAGGCTGAGCAGCGTCACACGCAGCGATAAGTCGTTAAATCCAGACTTGAAGAACCTTGGTTGCTGATTGGCTAAACATACACCGTGTAATGGTTGCGCTCTTGCGCCATCGCACCTGACTACAAATACTGACGCGACCTCCCTTCATCCTCTGGCCACACTCAAGGACGACCCAATGAAAGCTCGTTTACTGCTCTGCTCCTTGCTCACGCTCAGCGTCCAGGCCTATGCCCAAAATGCGCCCTCGCACCTGGACCAGGTAATTGAACGGGGTCACCTTAAGGTCTGTACCACCGGCGATTACAAGCCTTACACCTACCTGCGTGCAGAGGGAGGGTACGAAGGGATCGATATCGCCATGGCCCAATCCCTGGCGAAAAGTCTGAACGTCGACGTGCAATGGGTCCCCACCACCTGGAAGAACCTGATGACGGATTTTCTGGCCAACCGCTGCGACATTGGTATGGGCGGCATCTCGGTATCACTGGAGCGGCAGAAAAAAGCCTTTTTCAGCGATACGCTGGGCGTCGACGGAAAAATCCCACTGGTGCGTTGTGAAGATAAACACCGCTATCAAACCGTCGAACAGATCAACCAGTCCTCGGTGCGGCTGATCGAGCCCGCAGGAGGCACCAACGAAATATTTGCCCGCACTCACCTGCCCAACGCCACGCTGACCCTGTTCCCGGACAACGTAACGATTTTCGAGCAACTGCTGGAAAACAAGGCCGACGTGATGATCACCGACGCTTCCGAAGCGCGGTATCAGCAGAAACAAAAACCCGGTTTGTGCGCGGTCAATCCTGAGCAGTACTTGCAGTACAGCGAGAAAGCCTACTTGCTCCCTCGCGACGATGTGGCCTGGAAGAGCTATGTGGATCAGTGGCTGCACCTGAGCAAAGCCACAGGTGCCTACGATGCGGTGCTCGCGCAGTGGTTGGCCGTTCCCGGTCACTGAGTACTGACCAGCGCTCTGAATGCCTCACTCGCCGCGCTGCGATAAGCCCCTTTGCGACTGAGCAGCGCCACCGTACGTTGTGGCAACGCCGGATGCAGCGCCAACGGTCGCAACCCTGGCAGCTCGCGGGCGATGGCCTCGGGGAGAATCGTCGCCAACGATCCACGCCGAACGATCTCGACAATCGCGCTGATGGAGTTGGCTTCGATGGCGATGCGCGGCGCTATGCCCTGCTGTCGGCAGTACAGGTCGATATGTTGACGGGTCGCGAAATTGCCGCTGAGTAACACCAGCGATTGCTGACCCAGCGCCTGTGCGTTGAGTGATTGCTGTCGGGAAAAGCCTGGATGCACCTCGCTCACCACCAGGCTCAAGGTTTCGGCAAACAACGCCTGGCTGTCGATGTCCGCCAGGTGACTGCCGGTGAACGCGATGCCGATGTCCAGCCGGTCCTCGGCCAGCGCGGCCTCGATATGGTCCTGGGTCATTTCCTCGACGCTCAGGTTGATCCCCGGATACAGACTGTTGAAACGCGCCAGCAACGGACCGATCAGGTACGCGGTGAAGGTTGGCGTCATGGCCAGCCGTAACGAACCGCGTGTCAGATCCTGTACATCGTGCATCGCCCGCTTGGCCGCCTCCAGGTCCTGCAAGGCCAGCCGCGCATAACGTACATACGCCTCGCCGGCATCGGTCAAACGCACCGTGCGCCCGGAGCGATCGAACAGCGGCGCACCAAGCGAGTCCTCCAGTTGCTTGATCTGCTGCGACAGCGTTGGCTGCGAGACATGCAGCGCCTCGGCTGCCCGAGTGAAGTTGCAATGTTCGGCGACCGCGAGCAGGTAGCGAATATGGCGTAACAGCATGGCGTTCCAACTATAGGCATGACTTATGGAAACCATAATAAGCCGGTCTTGGACGCTATAGCTGAAAACTTTCATCCTTGCCCCATCAACGACGCAAGGAGAACACGCCATGCAACACATCATCGACGGCTTCCTGAAGTTTCAACGCGATGCGTTCCCGGAACGCAGCGAACTGTTCAAGCAACTCGCCACCACCCAAAGCCCTGGCACATTGTTTGTCACCTGTTCCGATAGCCGTGTAGTCCCGGAACTGCTGACCCAGCAGGAACCCGGTGACATGTTCGTCATCCGCAACGCCGGCAATATCGTGCCGTCCTACGGCCCGGAGCCCGGCGGTGTGTCGGCCACGGTTGAATATGCAGTCGCCGTGCTGGGCGTCAGCGACATCGTGATCTGCGGACACTCCGACTGCGGCGCAATGACCGCCATCTCGACCTGCAAATGCCTTGATCACCTGCCGGCCGTCGCCAACTGGTTGCGTCATGCCGAGTCGGCCAAGGTGGTCAACGCCGCCCGCATTCATGCCTCGGCGCAAGCGCGCCTGGACTCGCTGGTCCGGGAAAACGTAGTCGCCCAATTGGCCAACCTCAAGACCCACCCTTCCGTTGCACTGGCCCTGGAACAGGGGCGCCTGAACCTGCACGGCTGGGTCTACGACATCGAAAGCGGTTCGATCGCCGCTCTGGACGAGACTACCCAGCGCTTCGTTTCGCTCGCCGAACACCCGACGACCTGCGCGCTGACCCGCAAACAGCCACACGCCGCCTGACCCACATTTCTTAGGTAACGAAAGAGGAAATCACCATGCTGCAATCTCAATTCGCTCAAGCCCCACGCCTGGCCCTCGCCGACACCATCATCGACGCCAAGGCACGTAAAAACCTCTCGTGGCAGGACCTCACCGACGGCACCGGCCTGAGCCTGGCGTTCGTCACCGCCGCCCTGCTCGGCCAGCACCCGCTGCCGGCTGAAGCGGCCGAAGTGGTCTGCGCCAAACTCGACCTGGACCAGGACGCCAGCCGTCTGCTGCAAAGCGTGCCCCTGCGCGGCAGCATTCAGGGTGGCATCCCGACTGATCCGACGGTCTACCGCTTCTATGAAATGCTGCAAGTGTACGGTTCGACCTTGAAGGCGTTGGTCCATGAGCAGTTCGGCGACGGCATCATCAGCGCCATCAACTTCAAACTGGACATCAAGAAAGTCGAAGATCCGGATGGCGGTTCCCGTGCAGTGATCACCCTGGATGGCAAATACCTGCCGACCAAACCGTTCTGATAGAAACAACAATCGCAGCGCCTGAGGGGGCTGCGATTTTTCGTGCAGCTCGTGCAGTATTTAATTTTTAAATACTGCACTTCACTTTCTGATTTGCCGATTCCCGCCCCGCATCGCTTAATCCACACCGTGTGGGCTTTGACCCACGGCATTACGCCAAACACATTGATTGATCGGGGACACATTGATGAAACCCACTCGTTTCGCCTCCGCCAATGCGGGCATGTTGCTTTGGGCTGTGTTGATTGCCGCGTCGTTTTTTGCCGCCGCCCAAGTCAACCAATCCATCGACCCGATCCTGCTGACCGGTCTGCGCCTGCTGTTTTCGGCGCTGGCGTTTTTGCCGATGCTGCTGCTCAACCGCAGCACAGCGATCACCGCCAAAGGCCTTGTCAGCCATGCCTGGCTTGGGTTGCTGCTGGCCGTGTATTTCGGCTCATTGTTTGAAGCGCTGCGCTACACCTCGGCGGTCAACACCGGAACCCTGTTTACTCTGGTGCCGTTAATGACGCTGTTCTTCGAAGCCTTCCTGACGCCTGGCAATAGCTCGAAGAACCGCCTGCTGCCGATGCTGATTGCGGCGGCCGGCGCACTGTTGCTGATTCTCAAGGGCGCGGGACCCGGTGAATTCCCTTCACTCTACGCGGTGGCGGTGTATGGGGCTGGCTGCCTGGCGATGGCGCTTTACTCACCGTTGAGTCAGCGCTTCAAAGCGCATAGCCTCAAAGACCGCGGTCCAGTGGTGATGACATTCTGGAACATGCTGTTCGGCTCGCTGTTTCTGTTCGCGTTCTGCCTGCTCAGTGGCGGCTGGCGAACCGGCGCGCTGCTGTCTGCCCACGACCTGTTCTGGCTGGTCTACCTGGCCCTGTTCGCGACCCTGGCAACCTTCTGGTTGCTGCATCGGGCAATCGGGGTGATCGCGCCGTCCACGGTAATTTCCTACATCTACCTCAGCACGCTGTTCATCACCTTGTTCCATTGGTTCTGGCTGGCGCAGCAACCGCAGATGCTGGAAGTCGTGGGTGCCTTGCTGGTGGCCATCGGGATGTCCGCGCTGGTGATCTCCAGCCGCCGTGGGCTTCCTGTCACGGCGTAAACATTGCCACACACGGTTGAAGGTATTCAGTCACCCTGGGCTCCTGTGGGGCAGACGTCGTGTTCATTACAGTTTCTGTCCCACACTTGTCCGTGAATAATCCTACGGGGCATTCTCCTAGGACGATCGTTCCGTTAGCATCACTCGCACACGTTTGCGCACAACTTGTGCAACGAGCCCCGAGTGAGACAGTACGGATGCTGAACAGTAACTTGCTTAGAAAGCTCGACATGCAGGACCTCATGGTGTTCATCGCCGTGTATGAGCAAAGCAGCGTCACCGGTGTGTCCGAAACGCTGTTTGTCAGCCAGTCCACGGTGAGTTACTGCCTGAAGAAGCTGCGCACCAGTTTCGAGGACGAGTTGTTTATCAATACCCGCACGGGTATGCGTCCGACCTACAAAGCCAGCACCATGTACGCACATGTGCTGAAGATTCTCGAAAGCATCAATCTGTGCCATGCCGGGGTTCAAGCGTTCGACCCGACGCAGCAAGCCGTGACCTTCAACATCTGTGCACCGGAATACTTCGAACAGCTGATCCTGCCGCGGCTATTGAAGAATTTCGATTTCGCCGACCTGCCGGTGATCGTCAATGTGCACAAACTCGAAACCGACATTCCCGCCGACGAGCTGCGCGATGGCAGCCTCGATCTGGTGATTTGCTTCGGCCCGAACTTTCATCGCAGCCACAGTGACTTCAGATCCCAGGTGTTGCTTGAGGACGATCTGGTGTGCGTTTTCGATAAACGGGCGACGCCACTGGAACCGCGCATCAGCCTGAAAGCCTACGTCGAACGCCGACACGTGTTCCCCACGCCATGGACCTCCACCAGCAACATGGTTGACGGCTGGCTCGCCCAACAGGCGCAGAAACGCCAGATCGTCGCGCGCGCCAACAGCTATAGCGCTGCGCTCAAGTTGATCACCGGCACTGACTTCATTCTGACCATGCCCCGGCGTATCCAGCACCTGCTGGCCAAAGACTCGGTCTTCAGCCATTGCGAAGCACCCAACGGCGTACCGGGATTCACCCTCGACATGCAGTGGAGTCAAACCAGCGAGCTGGACAGCGCCAACACCTGGCTCCGCGAGCAAGTGGTCAAGGCCTGTACGGAACAGGGTTTTCTCTGAGGGTCAGCGCACAGTGTGTCAGTGGCTGATGGCAGTCTTGGTGTAGGAATCGCGATCAATATCCAGAATCTCGACGCACAGCTGCACATCGACACTGGTGGGCCATTCGCAGAGATCCTGCAACACCGCCAGCAGGCTTTCGGACAATTGCTTCTTGATCGCTGGCGAGCGCCCGCTCAGCAAGGCCAGCTTCACATGCACAAAACCACGCTCACCCAACACGGTACCGACCCGGAATGCGCCGACCTGCACCGCACGGCTCTTGATATCGAACTCCGCGGAAAACTGCCCGGACGCCACCAATGCATTGTTCAAGCGCAACAGCGCCACGTCGGCATTGAGGTCCGGCAGGTTGGCGGTGTATTCCATGTGCAGGTGAGGCATTGCGATGCTTCCTAAGGATTGAATGAAGGGTCGTACCTATACCACAGAACAATCCTGCTCTTGCTCACAAAAATACCGCGTCGATCAATGCTCCTGCGCCGGGAGCGACTCGCGCAGTGCCAGCGTTTCCCAAGCCGCCACCAGAATCATCACTGCGGTCGTCAGCCCGCCCAGCAGCAACGCTGAAAACAGCTGATTCAGCGCAGCCGGCAACAGCGCGAGCAGCAACGCCAGACCCACCAGATGAGACAACGGCGGCAAAATCCGATCGGCCATTACCCACTTGAACAACGCGCACCCCAGCAAGAACAACCAGGGCCCGGCGACGATCACGATAATTCCGGCATCGCTCGCATGTTCCGGGTGCACCAGCACCAGTTCATCGGCCACCGCACTGACGATGATCCCGGCAACGATCAAGACATGCAGGTAGGTGTAGGCAATCCGCGCCTGGCGCCCGGGGTCGCTGGAGTGCGCAATACGGCGGTGAGCGCGCTCGGCGCCGCTGTCAAAATACACCCACCACATGGCCACGCTGCCCAGCACGGCAATCAGAAACCCGGTCAGCGCCTGCCCGTTCAGCAGCAGATCGGCGAAGGTTGCGCCGGTCACCAGCAGCGACTCGCCCAAAGCAATGATCACGAACAAACCACAACGCTCGGCCATGTGATTGCCCTCGACGTTCCAGTCGGCCAGCGTTGAACGGCCGAGCCCCGGCACCCAGAAGTACAACGACGGCGAGATCAGCTCGATCAGCAACGCCAGTGCCCAGCAGGTCAGCCGCTGATCGCCTTCAAGCAGCGCACCGCTGATCCAGAACACCCCGGACAGCGCCATCCACGCCAGAATCCGCTGGAAGTTGCGGGTCATGTTCAGGGGCTCGCCGCGCACCGCCCAGATCGCGAACAGCGTGCGGCCGACCTGCATGAAGACAAAGGCTGCGGCGAACATCAATCCACGGTCGGTGAAGGCCTTGGGAATCGACGACGACAGCAACAGGCCAGCAACCATCAATCCAAACAGACCAAGGCGGATCGGCAACTTTTCCGGGTCGAGCCAGTTGGTCACCCAGGAGGTGAAGATCCACACCCACCACACCGCCACCATCATCAACGCGACCTGCACCGCGCCGGCGATTGTCAGGTGCGCGAGCAAGGAGTGGGAAAGCTGGGTGACGGCGAACACGAACACCAGATCGAAAAACAGCTCGACCATGCCGACCTTGCCACTGTCTTGGCTGCCGCGCCCACGCAACAAAGAACGGGAACTGCTCATGGGATGGATCTCCGGTCAGTCATCGGGAATACGCGTGGAGCAAAGCAGTCCAACAACCCGCAAGCAAGGCGTCGGCACTGGCCGTCAGAGCGGTTTGAGGCCCTGAGTTTCGGATAAACCGCGCTCGCTCATGAAGGCCTCGAGCCGCGCCCGCAGCCAGCGTTCGGCGGGATCGGTATCCACATGACTCAGCCAGACCATGGACAGGTCCAGGGTCGGCGTTTTGAACGGGAACGGTTCCATGAACAACTGACCCGAGGCGGCCATCGCCGCTGCCGCGTAGTCCGGCAGGCTGGCAACCAGGTCGGTCCCCGCGAGCAAAGCCGGCAAGGCACTGTATTGCGGCACCGAGAGCACCACCTGACGCTTGCGACCGATCTCGGCCAGCCACTCATCGGCAAAACCGCTGACATTGGCCGTGTGCGAGACCAGCACATGGGGTCGCGAACAGTATTCGTCGAGGGTCAGTGGTGTATCAGAGACATCGGCGCGCAGTATGCAGGGCTGAATGTGCCGCAGCAGTTTGCGCTTGGCATTGGCCGGCAGACCGCGGGTCTGGCTGATACCGACGGTGATATCCCCGGACGCCAGCAAGTCCGGAATTCGCCAGTAATCGACATGCTGAACCACGAACACCACTTGCGGTGCTTCCTGACGCAAGGCGCGCAACAGTGGCGGCAGCAAACCGAACTCGACGTCATCGGACAAACCGATGCGAAAGGTCATGGTGCTGATGGCAGGATCAAAGTCGCGGGTCAGGCTCAACGCGGAGGACAACGCATCCAGCGCCGGCGAGAGATGCTGAATGAGCTCCTCGGCCCGTGCCGTCGGCTCCATGCGGTGGCCGACCCGGATAAACAACGGGTCGTTGAACATCACGCGCAAACGGTTGAGTGCCGAACTGATGGTCGGTTGCCCGAGGAACAGCTTCTCCGCCACCCGCGTCACGTTGCGCTCAAGCATCAGCGTCTCGAACACCACCATCAAATTGATGTCGGCCTTGCGCAGTTCATTGCGATTCATCTGCTGCCCCCAGTCCCAAAGACTGGGAGCAGTGTAGAAAGGCCTGGGGGCTGGCGTCTATCTGCATGAGCGCTGCACGTGAACGAGAGGCCGCGGCGGCTTACTGTACGGTCAGCGACTTCACCCCCAGGCCCATCACGCGCCGATCTTCCCCAAGCCCCAATTGTTTAGGGCTGATCGCGTCGGGTAACTGCACATGAATACGCATCAGCGTGTCCCGGGCGATGGCTTCGTGGATGGCCGCAGTGAGGGGGATTTCGATGCGATTACCCTGAAGCCGGGTCAGATGTGTCGAAAAGGCTTGTACGCCGTTGATCGTAAAAACCACGTCCTGACTGAGATGCATCGGCAGCACGAAGGCCAGCGCCTCGATCACGATGGATCGAGCCTGAGGCGGAACCCGGAGCAGGATCTCGGCCTCCCCTCCTTCAGACCAGGTGCCCCAGGTTTCCGGAGTCGACCAGCCTTGGGCCAAATGCTGGGTTTTGTAATTGAACAGTTGTTGCTGCCCGAGCTTGATCAAGGGCACCAACTGCATCGAACGCCCTTCGTCCGCGACCGGAAGGCATTGTTCGCATTGCTTCCAGCCCGGCGCAAGCACCACCAGACCGTCAATCCGCGCCAGCAGATCGGTCTCGCTGTGGATGCTTTTCACCGCCTCGAGCATGGCATTCTGATTGAGGATGTACAGCGAGTCAGGGTCGTACTGCCCTGTCTCAAGCATCCGTTTCGCCTTTTGCTGAGCATGTTCAAGCGCAGTCGAACTCATCCGCCCGAGATAAGCGGTGTCCGTTTTCAGACCATGGGTCGCAGCGTAGCTGGCTAAAGGGAGCCAGGTATCCGGCTGATTCTGCGGCTGCAAAGAACGAATGTTCGCGTAGTGGGAGGCGGCGCTGGCCCAGAACGGGTCATGCAACATTGTTGGCCACTCGGCGGCCGGCACCATCATCCTGCTCTGTCGCAACCCCGCCCAACCGTTGCGGGTATCCACCACCTGAACAAACAATGCCAACGCCAGCAGGCACACCGCCGTGCGCGGTCGGTTGCCACGCACCACGAGGAAAATGACCGCAAACACAATGACGTAGAAAACCGGCCAGAACATCCGTCCCGACGCCCGGAAGATATTCGCCAATTTGACGATTATCCCCGGTAACGGGTAGTGAATATTGAGCAGGCCGACGCCAATCTCGTTCGAGAGCGCAAACAGCGTTAGACCAATCAGCGCCCACAATAGAATCGGCAGACGGCGCACCGAACTGCCGAAGTCAGTTGTATGTCGCAACAGCACGACGGCGGCGCAGATCGCCAGCAGCAGCGTTCCCAACCCGAGGTAGTTGAAACCTTCATAGTCGCCGCTGGCCTCCGGCAGGTCCGGCAGTATCAAAGACCAGCCGCTGGAATCAATCACTGACAACAGGTTCATCCGGTAAAGGCCAAAGCCACCGGAAGCAATACCATCACCGATACTGAAATAACCCGCCTGCCAGCAGCACAGGCTCACTAGCAAAAACAGCACGAGCAACTCGATGAGTGCTGTGCGCCGCGTCAACTGGTTTTTAATGGTTCTACCGGCAAGGTCGGCGATCCAGATCAAGGCCACCATCGCCAGCAAGTAAGCGTGCACCAGCGCCGTCGCGGCCAATAGCGAGCCCCAGGCCAGTCGGCGCTTCTGCACGCGGGGATGCAGTGCCAGATAGAGGGCGGCGAGGATCAGAAAATGGCCGGCAAGGGACAAATGTCCGCCCATGCGCAAGAACATCGGCGGCGAAAACAGAAACAAGCCTGCGCCCAGCAGCCTGAGCACAACACTTGGCGTCACCAGCCCAAGTAACTTCCAGGCAAACCAGGCTTGCAGCACAAAACACGTCAACAGCCAGATGCCGAAGTATTGAAATGTCTCGGGCAGCCATGGACTGAAGGGTTTGAACAATAACGCCAGCAGCGGATTAGAGTCAGAGAAGATGACCGCGCTGCCCAGTTCCAACCCGTAGGACGGGTTAAGTCCGAGCGGAAATGTCCATGGGGAGTGTCGGAAGAACACCCACCCCAAGTAATGAGTCGCCGGATCGCCACTTTCCAGCCAGGCAATATTTTGCGGGTCCAGAGCCCGAGGCCCGATCACTATGAAAAACGCCACCACGCCCATTAACAGGGGCAGCAATGCGACCGCCCAATGCTTGCCTGAAACCTTCATCGATACGTCCAGAAGTTATGCAGCACAAAGGTGAAGGCCGGAATGGTCAGTGCCACTGCCCCGATCCCCAGCAAATAATGAAGCCCGGCCATTTGTGCGGCCCAGGCCACTACCATCGCCAGCAATAAACCGGCGCCCGAGACCGCCATGAAGCGCATCAGTGTTCGGCCATGCAGTCGGCTGGAAAAGCTCCAGGTCGTGTTGATCACGTAAGAAACTACAGTCGCCACAGCGAATGCCGCGCCATTAGCCAAGGGCGGCATCGGCAGCACATAGTTGATGAACAGCACGGCAATGACCGCGTGAAGCACCGTGACAAACAGACCAGTCACAGCAAAACGCAGGCCACGCTTGATCAGGGCTGATTTTTCGCCTGACGTCACGGCTTCTGAGCCAGGACAAACACCGTCAGACCTGCCAGACGGTTAATACCCATGAAGGGAAGTTCAATACTGCACAAGGTCTTGAGCAGCGTATTGACCAGTGGATGATGCTGCTTGAGTTGCGAGCGTGGCGGCGAAGGTTGTGCGCCTTTGGGCAGCAACCGCAGGGCTGCTGCAATCGGGAACACCATGCCAAAGTAGTAAGCGCCTTGCTTGACCGTTAAACCGGCGTCCCTGGCCACCGCTTCCAGTTGCGCGAGGGTGTAACGACGTTTGTGCTCGAGAAAGTCATCGTGCCCGCTCCAGAGGAACTGGAACGCCGGCACCGTCATCAGGAAACGGCTGCCGGACGGGACTTTATCGACGTAGTCCTTGAGCAACCCGACGTCGTCATCGACATGCTCCAGCACGTCCATCAGCAGCACCAGATCGGCGTCTACCGAATCGATCGAACGACGGTAGTGCAGCGGTTTACCGGCGGTTGTGGCGTCCGAGTCCGCGTCGTAACTGATGTCCACGCACCAGGCTTCGGTGGCGGCTGTGCGGGACAACAGATGATGGGAAAAGAATCCCGAACCCGCGCCTACGTCGAGAATTTTTTTTACAGGGGCATTGCCCAGCAGACGAATCGTAGCCGCCGCTTTTGAACAGTAATACCAGTGCTGGTCGATGCTTGAACCGAGGATGTCGGTTTCCTTGAGATCCATGGTTCAGTCCCTGGTGTCATAGACACGACGCACCAGATAAACCGGGCGGCGTTTTGATTCGATGTAGGTTCGACCCAGGTATTCACCCAGCACCCCGATGCCGATCAGTTGCAGGCCACCCAGAAAAGTGACGGCAACCATCAACGAGGCGTAGCCCGGTACGTCGACCCCGGTAAACAACGTGCGCAACACAATGAACGTGGCGAACAAGAACGAAACCACAGAAACGAACATCCCCAGGTAGGTCCAGATCTTGAGTGGGTCGGTACTGAAACTGGTAATGCCTTCCAGCGCGAAATTCCACAAGCGCCAGCCGTTGAACTTGGACTCCCCCGCCACCCGCTCCGGCCGCTCGTAATCGACATGGGTGGTCCGAAACCCGACCCAGGCGAACAAACCTTTCATGAAGCGCCGGGATTCCGGCAAGGTCTGCAAGGCATCGATCACGCAGCGGTCCATAAGCCGAAAATCACCGACATCTTTGGGCAGCGGTTGGTCAGAGATTTTGTTGTGCAGGTGATAAAACCAGTTGGCCGAAGTTTGCTTGGCCCAGGAGTCGTTTTTACGACTCACACGATGGCCCAGGACAACTTCATAACCTTCACGCCAACGGGCAATCATTTCGAGGATGACGTGCGGCGGATCCTGCAGATCGACATCGATGGGCACCACCACCTGGCCGGTGGCGGTCTGCAAGCCTGCGGTCAACGCCGCTTCCTTGCCGAAATTGCGGCTCAGATCGACGATACGAATACGCGGATCAGACTTCTGGCGCTCCAGAAGCAGGTCCAATGTCGTGTCGGTACTGCCGTCATTGACGAACACCATCTCCAGACCGAGCAGCGCCTCATCCTCGAAGACATCAGTAATCCGCGCGATGAACAAATCGATGGTGGCCGCTTCATTGAAAACCGGAATGACGAGCGATAGCGCCACATGCCCGGCAAAATGCGTTCCATGCTGATGAGTCAATTGATTGCTCTTTTTTATAGTGATTTTTCTACAATCCGAGGTCGCCGGTTGATGTCCAGCGCCATGAGCCGAGTCGTATTAAGCAGGAGCACAGAAGCCGATGCAAGGGCGAAACTGCGGCGGTTTTGGCCATTCATTTGCCCCCCTTTCGCTACCAGCTGGATGACCGGATTCACCAGAAGCCGGGGTATGTACAGCCTTAAGAGCTGTGACGCGAAGCTGCTCGATCGGCCTGAGCAGCTTCGCTTCAACGCAGCAGCAGGTACTGCCTAGATTTCCTTCACCGACGTTTCGTTATGGACACTTTTGATCAACCCGATCACGTGCAAACAATCCGCCTTGTTGACGTACGACTCGCCGCTGGCAACCGTTTCATGATTGGCTGCCCTTAATCGCCAGCGCCATTGGCCCTTCCCGGTAAGCGGGGTGCCTCGTGATTGCCTGTAAATCTCAAAGTACATTGTTCGCTCCTTGCGACTGCTGATAACCACAGACTCCTGGTCTGTGCAGGCAGAGTAGACGAATGATTCAAGATTTAACGGCGCTCAAAGGTCAGGAAATATTTCCAAAAAACGCCCAGCCTCGACGAAAGCCAGCAGGCATTGAGGCACGTAAAAAGAGTGACTGAACCCGGTCACTTTTCAGGAAACCGTACTTACTTTTCATACAGCGCCTATGCCGCATTCATTCCGTTCAGCTCACCAAAAACCCCGCGTAATCAAGATCGATCCGTAATCGCGCCCGGCCAATGCCTGCCGAGCGCCGAGGACAATTAGAAAAAATGACTGATTGGCTCAGCGACGGTACCACGCTGCTGACCAGCGGCAAGGCGGACAAGCTCGCCGTGTCAGTGGGCACGCCTGTTCAGCGCTGTTTACGATTTCAAAGCACCAAGGCCAGGGGCTCGGACTGGTTGCTCTTGATGCCTTGGCACAGCTCACGAATGATGTCGGTCATCAAGCGGACTTCCGGGTTGAGCTTGTACTCTTCCAGGAAACCCATATACATCGGCACTTTGCATTCGCGTCGATGACACAGTGGCACCGGGCACAACTGACCGCTCGCCAGCTTTTCGCTGACCATGTGCTCAGGCAGCCAGGCAAAGCCCAGACCACGTTCGACAAACGTCAGTGCAGTGCTCAGGTTACTCACGGTCCAACACTGGGAAGTATCAGGCCAACTGCTGTTCTGCGAGTTGCGCATACCTGAATCGCAAACCACTATTTGCCGGTGGTCTTTCATGTCAGTCAGGTTCAGCTCGCCATTGAAGTGGGCCAGTGAGTGATCAGACGCCACGACGCACAGCAACGAAACGTTGAACAAGAATTCCTGCACATAACCCGCCGGCAGACTACTGGCGATGGCCAACTCGACCTTGCCGTCCTCCAGCAATTCACATGCGCCGGACAAGGCCGTTTCATAAAGCCGGATACGGTACCCCTGCAAGACCGAAGAAAAGCGCAACAGCGCCTGCTCCAGCACGTCGGCGGGAAACAACATGTCGACCGCTAGCGAGTGTTCGGTAAACAACCCCGGCTGGTATTGAATGGCCAGTCGCTCAAGTTTTTTCGCCGAGCCCAGCAAGTGCTTGGCCTGAGGCAACAGGGCATGGCCCAGAGGTGTCAATACGGCCTTGCGCCCCTCGATCAGGAACAGTTCCTGACCCAGCAGGGTTTCCATGCGGTTGACCGAATGGCTGACGGCCGACTGCGACTTGAACATATACTCGCCGGCCTGCTGGAAACCGCCACACTCAACCGTAGAAACAAAAGCCTGCCATTGGTCGAGACTGATCCTGGAAAACATTCGAACCTCCCTGTTCGTATCGGGTAAAAATCACAGCTACTGCGGCTCGGCGTTTTACCACAAAAAGTCCTCTCGCCCTACGCCATCGATACCTCGATCGGCCTCATGCCTCACATGAAGATTCTGAATGAATACCGACTAATTAATTCATTTAAAACAATCAAGCCGCTCATGATAAAAACCCACGCCAAGCAGGATGCTATCTAATTAATCCATCGGAAGGATTCGCTACTCACTGACACGCCCAACTACGCCCGTATCTTCCGCCCAGAATAACCCGCACCTACCTTGTGGCTTTTTCTGCGGACGCGTGTGGCAGCCTGAAAAATCGTCAGTACTCAATAAAAACACTATAAAAATCAAGCCAATCAGTTGATTAAGCCACGCCATTACATAGGGCATGGATAAGCCCCCTGTTGCCGTAACAACAAGAGACTTTAGTACTTCTGTACCAAAACAACCCGTCTATCGATCCACGCAGAAAAGAAAGGAAAACTTGCATGCGTACTCAAGTAGCCAAACGCGACACCCTGCTCTGGAAGTCCGCCGTTGACTTTGTAAAAAGTCGGTACATGAAATCCTTTAACGCCATCATCGAGCCATCCCCCGAGTACTTTTTAATCGTATTCGATAACAATGACTCCATTCAGTCGTGTGCCGGTTTCAGTTTCGCCAAGTCAGGCCCTCTATTGTCCGAATGTTATCTGGACTCACCGTCCGAGGAGACGCTGTCGAGAATCACCAACACCCGGATCGAACGCGACTGCATCGTCGAAATCGGCAATACCGCGTCGATCAATTCGGTTGCCGGCCAGACCCTGTTCAACATGCTCTCAATGGTGACCTGGTGCATGGGCGCACGCTACGTGCTGTGCACCTGCACACCCCAATTGATCAAATCGATGGGCTACTGCAACGTCAAGGTCAACAAGATCTGCGATGCCGACCCGCAACGCATGACCTCCCAAGCGGAAGTCGAATGGGGCTCCTACTACGAGCAGACGCCCATCACCGGCTACATCAAGCTGGGCGAGATGAAGCATCACTATCACGAGACCGTCCTCAAGACCGTTTTCCGACTCGACGTGCAGAGCGAGCAAGCAGCATGACTCATTTCGTCGAACACTTGCTGGCCCAGGCACAACGCACACCGGATGCCGTCTGCGTCGTCGATATTCCTTCGGCGGACGGCACGGGCGGGCGCCGTCTGACCTACGCCCAGGTGCTGGAGTATGCCCGGCAGCTTGGGCAACACATGAACCGTCAGTTCACCGACGAAAAGCGCACCATCGGCATCGTCATGCGCAACAGCAGCGACTGGGTTATTGCCGACTTCGCCTGCCTGCTCTTCGGCTTCACTTCCTTGCCGCTGCCTTTGGGCTTCAGTAAGTACCAGGCCGAACACCTGGCCTTCGAATGCTCGGGCTTCCTGGTCGATGACAAAGGCCTGGAGACTCTGGAAAAGCGCTGGGAAATCGACCTGAACGCCAGCCGTCTGGTGCATGTACCCAGCGCACTTCAGACCCCGATTCTGCTACCGGCAGGCCCAAGCTTCATCGACAGCGCCGATGCTGAATGGATCTGCAAAGTCATCCACACCTCCGGCACCACCAGCAAGCCCAAAGGTGTGAAGCAAAGTCTCGGTGGACTGAGCGCCGTGCTGCAGTCGCTACTCGGCGTGGTCCCGGCTGACTTGCAGAAACGCTACCTGTCGGTGGTGCCGTTGAGCCTGTTGATCGAACAGATCACGGCGGTCTACCTGCCGCTGCTGTCCGGCGGCACGGTGTACTTCCTGGACGAGCACACGCCGCTGATCGGCGAGACTGGCTACAGCACCTCGGCGATTCTTGCGCAACTGCTCAGAACCCGGGCGAGCGCGGTCACCGTACCGCCGATGATGCTCGACGTGTTCCTTGAAGTTGCCGAGCAAAACACCGACCCACAGCTGCTGTCGTTGCTGCGCAACGAGTTGTACATCACCGCCGGTGGCGCTCCGATCAGCAGCGAAAAACTGCAACGCCTGAGCGCGCAGGGTATTCAGGTTCATCAGGGTTACGGGCTCAGCGAGAACGGTTCGGTGGTCAGTGTCAACACCCCCACCGACGGCAAGCTGGGCAGCGTTGGCAAACCCTTGCCTCACGTCCAGGTCCGGGTAACGGATCAGCAACGGGTAGAAATCAAAAGCACCTCAATGTTCCAGGGTTACTCTTGGGTCGATCCCAGTGCCTGCTCCTTCACTGAAGATGGCTGGCTGCGCACGGGCGATATCGGCGAATTCGATGACGAGGGTTTCCTCTACATCACTGGCCGCGAGAAAAACATCATCTGCCTGCCCAACGGTCGCAATGTTTCTCCGGAGCAAATCGAGCTGGAGTTCAAAGAGCAAACCGGCGTGAACGATGCGCTGATGTTCATGACCGCAGACGGTCAACTGGCGATCGTGCTCAGCGTCGGGCCTTCGTTCAACCCCCCGCACACCCAGGACTGGGCGCAACAGCGCTTCTCGGAAATCGAGCTACCTCAGGTCATCTGGCCATTGACGCCAGACGCTCCGCAGCTGCAAAGCCTCTATGCCCTCAACGGCCCGGCCCGTAGAGTTCAAGCCACCGACCTTCATCGTCAGACATGTACTCACTAAAGGACTAGCGACATGACTCAATCCATTTATCAGGCCCGGGTCATCACCGACCGCGAGCATGCCTTGAACGCCAACACTGCGGCGGTTTTCGAAGAGCTCTCGAGCGCCGGCGTGATTATCTTCCGCAACTGCATCCGGTCCCTGGACGAGTTCGGTGCCTTCGTGAAAAAACACAGCTCACGCCTGAGTCTGGACCCGGGCCGCGTGATCGCCAAAGGCGTCGCACAATTGGTGGACGCCGGCACCGATGCCGTAGGCCTGCACTGTGAAAACGGCAACGCGCCGATCTGGCCGGACCTGACATGGTTCTTCTGCGAAATCGCCCCCACCAAGGGTTCGCAAACCACTTTATGCGATGGGGTGAAGGTCTACCAGGAGCTCAGCGAAGAGGCCCGTCAGCGCTTCGAGAGCACTCGTATCCGCTACCGCCGCACGGTGCCGGGCGAAAAGTGGCGCAAGATCGTCTGCTACTACAAACCGCAAATCCAGCAGCTGGAAGACGCCAGTTTCGAGCACCTGAGCGAGATCATCGGCCAGGACCCCAACACCCGGATGGAATACAATCCGGACACCGACTGCGTGGCCTATGCCTACAGCGTCCCGGCGTGCCAGACCTCCAGTTTCTGCGAGCACCCGGCTTTCGCCAACAGCATTCTCGGGCCGTCCTTCAACTACGAGAAACCGGTGATCGACTTCGAGAACGGCGAGGAGATTCCCGCCGACCTGCTGGCGGAAATCACCCAGGTCACCGAACGCAATACTCACACCGTGGGCTGGCAGGACCTGGACCTGGTGATGATCGACAACCGTAGAGTCATGCACGGCCGACAAGCGATCATCAATGAACAGCGTCGCATCTTCAATGCGCTGAGCTACCGGTAATGGTCACCATGACGAATCACTCAGGTCGGACCTGGGCCGTCGAAGGCCTGTACGAGAGTTTCGTCGACAGCCAAGACCATCAACTGATTGACCGCAGCGGCGGGTTCGGCCTGTAGATCAAGTCTGCGGCCAAGGCGGATTGAATGTCTCGGGGGCTCTTCAGACCGGGGTAATGCGATAAGCACAACGACGGGCATTCATCAGAATGTGCTCCACGCGCTCGACCCGGGCTTGCAGAACCTGCTCGAACACATTCAGTTCCGCGCGGCAGAAACCCTGACACACGGCCGCTGCTGCGCAGATCGGACAATGGTTCTCGACAAGTACAAAGGCTCCGTCAGGTTGCTCGCTCCACTCGGCCATATAGCCTTCGCGGACACGCAGGTCGGCGAGGCGTTTGACCCGCTCCCGAAGGGTTGCGGCGTCGGCCAGTTCTTCCAGGTATAAGGTGCGACTCTGCTGTTCGCGAACATCGATCAGACGGTCGATGGCCTCGGGCCCGAAAGTCTCGCGCACGGTCTGCAAGAGCTGCACGGTCAGCTCTGAATGGGTGTCGGGAAACCGCGCATGGCCGGCCGCCGTCAGGTGCCAGACCTGCGACGGGCGCCCCACGCCACGGGCCTCGGAGCGGGCTTGCACCAGGCCGCTGGCGGCCAGTTTGACGAACTGCTGGCGCGCCGCCTCCCCCGTGGTGCCCAGCGCGCGCCCGGCATCGGCCGCCAGCTGCGGACCACGGGTCTTGAGCATGTGAAGCAGTCGGTCGGCAGCCGACATTGACACGTCACTCTGGTTTTCCAAGTGTTTACTTGACAAACAACAACCCTCACCGCTTCAATATTTAAAGAATTTACTTGGTAAATCTAACCCAGGCCTTGAAAACAGGCAATTGACGCTCGCAATCCATCGGGTCGCGAGTCACAGCAGGAGGTTGTATGTCTACGCAAGGAAGCAGCTGGAGCGATTTACTCTCCGGAAAAAACGCCGCGCGATCCATTGCACTGTCAGGAGGCGTTGCGCTGCACGCGATCAATATTTACATCGCCACGACTATCCTGCCATCGGTGGTCAAGGAAATCGGCGGGCTCGACCTGTATGCCTGGAACACCACACTCTTCGTCGTCGCGTCGATCCTCGGCTCCGCCCTGACGGCCAAAGTCCTGCAACGCACAGGGCCACGCGTTTCCTATGCGATAGCCTCGTTATTTTTCCTCGCCGGCAGCCTCATCTGCACACTGGCGCCAAGTATGCCGGTGATGTTGGTCGGTCGTTCGGTTCAAGGCCTGGGCGGCGGTTTGATGTTCGCCCTGTGCTACTCGATGATTCAGTTGGTGTTCGAAGAGCGTCTCTGGCCTCGAGCCATGGCTCTGGTCTCGGGCATGTGGGGTGTCGCGACGCTGATCGGCCCGGCCATCGGCGGCATCTTCGCTGAAATGGATGCCTGGCGATTAGCCTTTGGGGCGCTGGCACCCGTGACGCTGGCGTACATCCTGCTGACCAGCCGCGTGCTACCCAAGCGTGATAAAGCTCAACCACCCGCTGGCCGCTTGCCCGTGCTGCAACTGGTCCTGCTGGCCGCAGCAGTGCTATCGGTATGCGCCGGCAGCGCCTCATCGCTTCCAACCTGGAACCTGCTTGGCATCGGCCTCTGCCTGGTGCTGGTGTTCTTCCTGATTCGTCACGAATCAAGCACCCTAACCCGTCTGCTGCCCAAGGACGCCTTGCGCCTCAATACCCCACTCTGCGCGCTGTACGCGACCATGGGTCTGTTGGTGATCGGCATGACCAGCGAGATCTTCGTGCCGTACTTCCTGCAAACCCTGCACGGGCAGACGCCGCTGATTTCTGGTTATCTGGCAGCGCTCATGGCAGCGGGCTGGACGCTGTCTGAAGTGATGAGCTCCGGCTGGCGCGAGCGTGGCGTGCGCCGTGCAATCATCAGCGGCCCGGTGTTCGTGCTGGTCGGGCTGATCATCCTGGCCGTCGCCACACCGTTCAACAGTGGCGGAGACTGGGCACTGCTCACCCCGATCTGCATTGCCCTGACCCTGGTGGGATTCGGTATCGGCCTCGGTTGGCCACACCTGCTGACCCGGGTCTTGCAGGTGGCCTCGGCCGAAGACCAGGACTCAGCCGCGTCGTCCATCACCACCGTGCAACTCTTTGCCACCGCACTCGGCGCAGCACTGGCCGGGATGATCGCCAACATGGCCGGGCTCAACGACCCGTCCAACGCTGAAGGCACTGCAAACGCCGCACGCTGGCTGTTTGCGCTGTTTACCATTGCACCGATTCTGGCGTTGGTGACTGCGGTGCGTTCGGCGCGTATTCGGCCGAATCTCGCAACGGCCTAAGCCTGCTCGCACAAACGCCGCTTTCTCATGTCAAGATAAGCGGCGCTTTCCCTATTTACCATCACTAATATACGGTTGTACTGAGCACCTATTTTGGTACATTTCAGTCATAACCAATATCGCCCGCGTTCTCTTCACCGTAGTGGGCTCCGACATGGTTCTGCTCCACGGCTTCATCAAGAAGAGCCAAAAAACACCAGCGTCTGACATGGCCACTGCCAAGCAGCGCAAAGCAAGACTATGAGGTACAGCGCATGAACAAACACATCGGATCTGACTTTGACGATTTCCTGGCCGAGCAAGGTCTTGCCGAGGAAGTCTCCGCAGCAGCGCTCAAACGCGTCATCTCCTGGCAGATTGCCGAAGCGATGAAGCTGCAACGCGTCAGCAAAAAAGCGCTCGCTGAGCGGATGCATACCAGTCGTACGGCTGTGGATCGCGCGCTTGATCAAAATGACGCTGGCATGACTCTGGCCACTCTGGCCAGCGCTGCCCGCGCACTGGGTCAACGCGTAGAGGTTCGCCTCGTCCCTGAGCACGAAGAACATCGCGCATAGCACCAAGCCACAAACCCAGAAACAAAAAAGCCCCCGTAACTTTTCAGCTACGGGGGCTTTCTCTATGTAATGGCGCAGAGATAGGGATTCGAACCCAAAATAAAGGCGACAAACACTTTCTTACTGAGCCAGCGACACCTGACCAGCGCCGAGCTTCAGCCCAGCCAGGCGCTTGAGCAGTTCATTGATGTTCTCCCGCGCCGAGCCTTCGTTCGCCAGTCGCAGGCGTTTCACGCCGAAGAAGGAGTCGCCGACGCCGGCGGTAAAGGGTGCCTTGACCTTGTCGGTCCAGATCACCCGGCCAGTGGCATTCTCTACCAGGCTGTATTCAACCATCGAAGTGACGGTGAAGTTCAGGCCGAACAGCGGCTGGTCGAGACTTACCAGATTGGCGCGCAGGGTGTAGTTTGCCTTGCTGTTCTGACCCAGCAGGCCAGCGTTGCTCAGCGATTGTTCGAGCGCCGAACGGAAGTCCGCGCTTTCGATCTGCGAAGTCCACAGCGGGTTGGTTGTGCTGCCGCCGCCGACACTGTCGACCTTCATGTTGTCGCGAAGCGCAACGTCATAGGTCTGTGCTTGCGCGGGATTGACCTGCATATTCTCAATCTTGGCTGATGAAGCACAGCCGGTGAGGAAGAGCGCAAACAGGGAGACAGAAAGCAAACGGAGCATGGTCGATCCTTGATAGCCAGGAGGGGGGTAACCGTAAACGTCGCATCAGGGTGCTGCGCATGAAGACCGGATTGTCGGTGGCGGCCCCTGAAAACGTGAGGGAGCATAATAGAGCAGGAGTGATGGCTCAAGGCTATTATCGAAAAAAAATGGGACCAGGAAGTTATGATTGCACGACGCCTGGATGCAGAGCCTTCAGGCCCCCGAGCGAGCACAAGGCGTCATAAACGCGCTGTTCACGAATGGGGGCTGATGGCTAAACATTTTGCCAAAACTAATATCTATCGCGCGGTCTACGTCTTTGAGCAGCTCGCTGGCTGGAAGGTCTGTTAACTCGACGACACCCCGGCGTGAATAACACCGCGTCGGATCAAGGAATCCGTAATGTCCTCTTGTGCTCGCCCTCGGCCAATCAGCCAGCGTTGAAATGCCCGACATTGCGCTTTCTGCAACGTATTAGGGTGCCAACTCAGGTAATACGGCGAGGGAAGCGGCATGGCTCGCTGCCAGGGAATGATCAAGCGCCCTTCATCGATGTCACGGGCAATCATCGAAAACTGCGCCAGTACTATGCCTTGGTGATCGATGGCGGCTTGAATAGCCATGCTCGACGAAGAAAAACTGCGACGTATGGCAATCGTATGCTCGACGGCGACGCCTTCCAGCTCAAACCATTCGGCCCAAGAGGGAGGTGAATCGAATTTCGGCCGCGAATCGATACGGATGAGTGGGTATTGAAGCAGGTCAGCGGCATGCTCCACATGGCCTGGATGACCTAAAAGCGTCGGTGAACATGCCGGCACTACACAATCGCGGAACAGTACAACGCTATGCCCGGCATAGTGGACAGGCTCGCCATAACCGATACGAAAATCGGCGTTTTCCTCCTCCGACGTATCCGCCAGCGTGCTATCCAGATAGATGTCGAGATCACCATCCTCATGCTGCCATTCGTAGGTGAGAGGCGCCAGCCACTTGGTCATGAGAGAAGGCAGGCCACTGACATACAAATTGTTGGGGTTTTTCGAACGCTCTACTTCGGAAACGGCGGCTCTCAACTCTTCAAATGCTATAGAACACCGCGCATGAAAACGCTGGCCAATGGCGTTCAGCCGCAAGCGCTGTCCCTCCTTGACCGTCAAGCTCATGCCCAGCGCTTCATCAAGCAACTTCATCTGCTGACTCACCGCGCCCACAGAAATGTTCAAACGCTTTGCGGCTTGAGATATACCGCCGCAGTGACCAACGGTTTCGAATATCTGGAGGGCTCGTAAGGGCGGTAAGCGACTCATGGCGATGCGAAGGCCTCGAAAGCGTTTTAAGTTTAGAAATTTTAATAAAACTGACAGAAATTACCATATTTTCTTCATATCAAAACCGCTTTAGCCTTCTCCCACGCTCAATCGAGCGACGGCCTGGCCGGTCCAGCCCCTCCTCAATCATTTCGTTTCTCGGGAGTTCGCAATGAAAGCTCATCCTCAACAGATCACTCAGGTAGTCCTCGGCGATAGAGAGCCCTCCATCGAAGAGTTTGTCGCGGTAGCCCGTTATTCGGCCAAGGTGTCGTTTTCCGAGACCTACAAGAACCGCGTGAAAAAGTCCCGTGGCCTGGTGGAGCGTTTCCTCGATGAAAATCGCCTGGTCTATGGGGTGACCACCGGGTTCGGCGATAACGTTCGGCATGTGATTTCTCCGCAGAATGCCAAGGAGCTCCAGGTCAATATCGTGCGCTCCCACGCCGTCGCCGTGGGCGAGCCGCTCAAGCGTGAGCAGGTTCGTGCGATCCAGTTGATGATTCTGATCAGCCTTGGCAAAGGTTTTTCGGGGGTGCGCCTGGAGTTGCTGGAGCTGATTGCCGCTCTGCTCAACAACGAAGTCGTGCCGTTTGCGCCTGGCGAGGGTTCGGTGGGCTATCTGGCCGTCGAGGGGCACCTGGCCTTGGTCCTGCTGGGCGAAGGTAAAGCCAGGGTCAATGGCGGCGAATGGGTGGATGGCGCCACCGCGCTGGAACAGGTCGGCCTGCAACCGACGGACCTGCAGTGCAAAGAAGGCCTGGCCATGCTCAATGGCACCATGTCGGTGACCGCCATCGCCATTCTGGCCCTCTATAACGCCATGCAGACCGCCTCGCTGGCCGACGTCGCCGCGGCCCTCTCCCTTGAAGCGCTGAAGGGCACGATTCGGGCCTTCGACCCGCGTTATCACTCGATCAAGGCACACAAGGAGCAGGCGCAAACCGCCAAGGATATAAAGGCGATGCTGCATGACAGCCAACTGATCGCCGAAAACATCGACTACCGGCTTCAGGACGCCTACAGCCTGCGCGCCATTCCCCAGGTGCATGGTGCTTCGAAAAGATTCATCGATCACGCCCGGGAAAATATCGAGAACGAAATTCACTCCTCGGGCGATAACCCGATCATCTACCCGCTTGAGGACGGTGACGGCATTGCCATCTCGGGCGCCAACTTCGACGGCAGCTACATCGGCATGTCAGCGGATTCGTTGTGCGTGGCGCTGGCCAACCTGGCGAAGATTTCCGAGCGCCGTATCGACCGTATGGTCAATTCACACTTCAGTGAAATGCCGGCGTTCCTGGTGCGCAACCCGGGCCTTAACAGTGGGTACATGATCCTTCAATACACCGCGGCTGGCCTGTATGCGGAAATGAAGGCGCTGTCATTCCCCTCCTCTGTCGACAGTTTCTCGACCTGCGCTAACCAGGAGGATCTGGTGAGCCTGGCTTATAACGCCGCCATCAAGGCCTACAAGGTTTCCGAAAAGCTGGAATCGGTGCTGGCCATTGAGCTGCTGGTGGGTTGCCAGGCTCTGGACTTCCACGATGTGCACAAGGCCTCCAGCGTCACCAAGGCGGTATATGATCTGGTGCGTAGCCGGGTACCCGTCGCCGACAACGATCGTGCATTCTATTCGGACATGATGAGTGTCACCGAACAGGTACGTAGCGGTGAGGTACTGGCCACGGTACTGAAAAACCTGAAATAAATGTGTGGTACTCCAAGGCTGTCCTTTGGCTGTCAAGGGGATGCGTTTCGCTGCATCTCGACGACTGAAGGGTTGCCTTGGGGCCAAGCCTGGATCCATACCGGGCGGATAGGCAGCCGTTTCCCAAGCACACCCAATTGTTACCGAACGTCCCGGCGTGACGTAATTCCACGTTCAAGTAACCGCCGTCACACCTTCGAAAAAACTCTCGAAAATATCGACTCCCGCCAAACCCTTGTCCCAAAAGCGCTCCAGCCAAATCCCAAGGCTAATTGAACAGCGATCCAGCAAGTTGGCCGCTTGATTGCATATTCTTGTATGTACAAGTAAATATGTGTGCACAAGAGTCACAGCGAGGGGTCAAGCCCCTTGGTCACAGGTGTAACCCGACAACAACAATTGTATGAGGCTTCACATGCCACAGGCTAAAAAAATCGTTATCGCCGATGCACCTCTGCGTTGGCAGGATGTGGTCGCAGTTGCCCGGCAAGGTGCTGTGCTTGAATTGTCGGCTCAAACCTGGGCGCGGATCGACAATGCCCAGGCCATCGTCCAGCGTATCGTCGTCAGCGGCGAGCGCGCTTATGGCGTCAATACCGGTTTGGGTGCGCTCTGCAATGTCTCGCTGCAAGACGAACAACTGAGCCAGCTGTCGCGCAATACATTGCTGAGTCACGCTTGCGGCGTCGGTGCACCGCTGACCGACGAGCAGACACGGTCGATCATGTGCGCGGCGATCATAAACTACAGCCACGGTAAATCCGGTCTGCATCGGCAAGTGGTCGAAGCGCTGCTGGACTTGCTCAATCGCGGGATTACCCCACAGGTACCGTCCCAGGGTTCGGTCGGTTACCTGACTCACATGGCGCATATCGGCATCAGTCTGCTGGGGGTCGGTCAGGTCAGTTATCGCGGGCAAATCGTCTCTGCGCAGCAAGCGTTGGCTGAAGAAGGCTTGAAGCCGGTTCAGTTGGGCGCGAAAGACGGGCTGTGCCTGGTCAACGGTACGCCGTGCATGACCGGCCTGAGCTGCCTCGCCCTCGCCGATGCAACCCGCTTGCTCCAGTGGGCCGACGTGATCGGCGCCATGAGCTTCGAAGCCCAGCGCGGTCAGATCGACGCGTTCGACGCTGAAATCATCGCCCTCAAGCCACATCCGGGAATGCAGCAGGTCGGCATCAACCTGCGCGGCCTGCTTGATGGCAGTGAAGTGATTGCCAGCAGTAAAGGCATTCGTACTCAGGATGCACTGAGCATCCGTTCGATCCCGCAAGTGCATGGTGCGGCCCGTGATCAACTTGACCACGCGACCCGGCAGATCGAAACCGAACTCAACTCCGCCACCGACAACCCGCTGCTTCTGGGGACACCGGATAACTACCGGGTGATGTCTCAGGCCAACCCGCACGGCCAGTCGGTGGCCTTGGCTGCCGACTTGCTGGCGATCGCCATGGCGGAGATCGGCTCGATTGCCGAGCGTCGCCTGGACCGTTTGATCAACCCGCATGTCAGTGGATTGCCGGCATTTCTGGTGAGTAATCCTGGGGTTAACTCCGGAATGATGATCGTCCAGTACGTTGCCGCCTCCCTGTGTGCGGAAAATCGTCAGCTGGCGCAACCGGCTGTGCTCGATAACTATGTCACCTCGGGCCTGCAGGAAGACCACCTGAGCATGGGCACCAACGCTGCACTGAAACTGCATCGGGCGCTGGAAAACTGCACGCAGATCCTCGCTATTGAATATTTGCTGGCGGCCCAGGCCTTCGAATTTCTCAAGGCCGACTTTCTCAAGGGGCCATGCTTCGGTGCAGGCACGGACGTCGCTTGGCGACTGTTACGCGAGCGCGTTCCTGCCTATGACCAGGACCGCTGGCTGGCGCCGGATATCGCCAGCGCAGCCAGCATTTTGAAATCCCCGACATTGCTGCAAACCGCTTTACCGGGCCTGCACTAAAATCGATTCCCGAGCAGCGTACCAAGCCGCAGCCTTTCACAAGAGGCTGCGGCGGATAACGATTGATGCTCGATTCAATGCCTTCGATTTTCCGCTTGAGTTTCACGCTGCAAGTCCCCCTCGCCACAAAAGCACTCACCCAATCGTTCCCCATCGCGCACCAACATCTCTCAATTTGTTACCGAGCGCCCCGGCATGGCGCAATTCCACGCTCGAGTAACAGTCGTCACACCTTCGCAAAATCTCTCCAAAAAGAATCACCTCCCACCAAAACCTCGTCCCAGAGGCTTTTCAGCCAGATTCAAGACTTTATTGAATGCCCATCCAGCAAGTTGGCCGCTTGATTGCATACTCTTGTATGTACAAGTAAGTATGTGTGCGTAAGAGTTACGAGAATTTCTTCGCGCCTTCCACTAATCACCGGTTGATCTGTAGGTCAGGAGCACATGGAGATGGTCCAGCTGTCCAGGCTGAGACCATTATGGGTGCGAATTAACCGGCTGAACTGGCAGGTTGGCGTTTATGGTTTTGTCTTGTCCGCACACGAGCGTTGTGCCGACAGGCATTGGAGATTCGGCCTGAGCCGGATCAGTTCGCAACACTCCATTGATTAGGCAGGAAGTATCAAGATGTCGAAGAAATCAAGCTGGTTGGGTTCTGTAGCGCTCAGTGCAATGGTTCTGGCCTGTGCTCCGGCACTGCAGGCCAAAGAGTGGACCTCGGTGAATATTGCAACCGAGGGTGCCTATGAGCCCTGGAACCTGACACTCCCGGGTGGAAAAATCGGCGGCTTCGAACCGGAGCTGATGGATGTCATCTGTCCGCGTATGAAGCTCAAGTGCAACATCGTCGTACAGAACTGGGACGGGATGATCGCCAGCCTCAATGCTGGTAAATTCGACGTACTGATGGACGCCATCGTCATCAACGAGGAACGCCAGAAGGTCATGGCCTTCTCGACGCCTTACGCTCAGACACCGGCCAGTTTCGTCGCGCTGAAAGCCGATCTGTTGCCGGGTAAAACCGGTGCTGACGCCGCCATCCCTCTGGGTAGCGATGCCAAGGAAGTACGTGCCGGCGTTGAAGAGCTGCGCAAGGCACTCAAGGGCAAGACCATTGGCATCGCCTCTGGCACCATTTACACGTCATTCATTGATCAGAACTTCAAGGATGTGGCGACCATTCGTGAGTACGGCAGCTCAGCCGAAGCCATTCTCGATCTGCTGGCCGGCCGGATTGACGTCGCTTTCGATGACGTGACCTTTTTCAATTCGGTAATGGATAAGCCAGAGAACAAACCGCTGGTCTTTACCGGCCCGGTCATCAAAGGCCCGATCTGGGGTGAAGGTGAAGCGCTGGGTTTCCGTCAGAAAGACCCGGAACTCAAGGCCCAGTTCGACGCAGCCCTCAAGGAAGCCATGGCTGACGGCACAATCAAGAAACTGAGCGAGAAGTGGTTCAAGGCAGACCTCACCCCTCAGCATTGATTCTGAATGGCCCGACACCGTGAAGGTTGCCGGGCCGCTTAAACCTTTTCATAAGTGGGACCCTCTATGAACCTCTTGCAGCTACTCAGTTTCGGTGACTCAGGCTGGGGAATGGCGCTGCTCAAGGCAGCGGGCATGACCGTGATATTGACCCTGGCAGCCCTGCTGGTGGGTGCGGTATTTGGCAGCCTGGTCGCTGCTGCCAAGCTATCCCGTCGACGCAGCTTGCGCTGGCTGGGGGATCTGTATTCGATACTGTTCAGGGGGATCCCCGAGTTGCTGGTGATCTACCTGTTCTACTTCGGCGGTGCCAGTGTGGTGACGGCGGTTGGCCACTGGTTCGGTGGTGAAGGCTATATCGACGTGCCGCCTTTTCTGGTCGGCGCGTTGGCGGTCGGGCTGATTTCCGGTTCCTATCAGGCTGAAGTCTACCGTGGCGCTTTTCTCGCGGTATCGCGGGGCGAACTGGAAGCAGGACTGGCCATCGGCATGAGTCGTGCGATGCGTTTCAAACGTATTCTGGTCCCCCAGGTACTGCGATTTGCGCTGCCTGGACTGGGAAATGTCTGGCAAATGAGTCTGAAAGACTCAGCGCTGATTTCGGTCATCGGCCTGGTGGAGTTGATGCGTGCCAGCCAGGTCGCGGCCGGTTCCACTCGTCAATATTTCACGTTCTACATTATCGGGGGCATCGTGTACCTCATTCTCACTGGCCTGTCCGGTCGGCTTTTCCACATGGCTGAGGCTCGCGTGCGTCGCACGCGGCAGCGCAGTCCAGTCTAGTTCGAGTCGGGAGCGCTACTTATGATCGATTTTCCGTTCCTCGCTGACACCATGCTCAAGCTTTTGGCAGCGCTGCCCACAACGCTGACGCTATTTTTCAGCTCGTTGGTGATCGGCCTTACCCTGTCTGTCGGCATTGTCAGCCTGCGGGTCAGCCGCTGGTGGTTTTTCAGCTATCCGGCGCGGTTCTACATCATGTTGTTTCGCGGTACGCCGCTGTTGATTCAAATGTTCCTGATTTACTACGGGTTGGGCCAGTTCCCGGCCATTCGCGATAGCTTCGCCTGGGTACTGCTCAAATCGCCCTATGGCTGCGCGGTGATTTCACTGGCCTTGTGTACCGCCGGTTACACCGCCGAAATTATTCGCGGCGGGCTGCTGAGCGTGCCACAGGGGCAGATCGAAGCGGGCAAGGCCGTAGGCATGTCGCCCTGGGAACTGCTATGCCGGATCATTGCTCCGGTCACCCTGCGCCAGGCCCTGCCGGCCTACTCCACCGAAGCCATTTTGCTGGTCAAGTCCACGGCGCTGGCTAGCCTGGTGACTGTTTGGGACGTCACTGGCGTCGCGCAACAGATCATCCAGCGTACCTATCGCACAATGGAAGTGTTCATTTGTGCGGCCTTGATCTATCTGGTGCTGAATTTCCTGGTCGTCCGTGCTGTCGCCTGGCTCGAGTATCGCCTCTCGCCGCACTTGCGTGAGCGGCCAGTTGACGCCATCAAAAAAGCCAGCCCTCCGCTGACTACCCATTCCTGATTTGATACGGAGCATGCCATGAGCACTCAGCCCGCTTCAGCCTTGTCGGTAACCAATATCCAGAAGTCCTTCGGCAGCGCACATGTCCTCAAGGGGATTTCCCTGGAAGCCCACAAGGGCGACGTGATCTCGATCCTCGGTGCCAGTGGATCAGGTAAAAGTACCTTCCTGCGTTGCATCAACCTCCTGGAAACGCCCGATCAAGGCATCATCAGCGTCAATGGTGAAGTGATCGAAATGAAACAGCATCCCGACGGCCGCCAGACACCGGGCAACAGCCGTCAGGTCGAGCGTATGCGCAGTTGCCTGGGAATGGTGTTCCAGAGCTTCAACCTCTGGTCGCACATGACTGTGCTGCAAAACATCATTGAAGGCCCGATGCGGGTTCTCAAACGCTCGCGTGCCGAATGTATCGAGGAAGCAGAGGCCTTGTTGCACAAGGTCGGCCTGTACGATCGCCGCGACTATTACCCCGCGCACCTGTCCGGTGGTCAGCAGCAACGCGTAGCGATAGCCCGCGCACTGGCGATGAATCCACAAGTCATGTTGTTCGACGAACCGACCTCGGCACTTGACCCTGAACTCGTTGGAGAGGTGTTGCGCGTAATGCGTTCTCTGGCTGAAGAAGGCCGCACCATGCTGGTGGTCACACACGAAATGGGCTTTGCCCGACACGTGTCAAATCGGGTGGTGTTCATGCATGGCGGCCTGATCGATGTGCAGGGTACGCCGACGGAACTGTTCGAAGGCTTGCCCACCGAACGCTTTCGACAATTCGTCTCCAGCCATCATGAGAGAAGTGCCGAATAAGCACAGCAGAAACGAAAAAGCCCCCGTAACTTTTCAGCTACGGGGGCTTTTTTTATGTAATGGCGCAGAGATAGTCATCAACGAACGGGTATTGCCTTCTACCTGCTCCTCTTACCCCTACGCTAACCGCCCGCGCCTGATGCGAGAAGTGCCGCCTGCCCGGCCAGCAGTTGCCCGAGCTTGCGACCACTGAACCGGATCTGCGACAAGCTCAGGGCGGTGAACCCGATCATCACCGCCGCCGGCCGTTGCACCTCCTGACAGAATTCGCTGACCGGTTGCAAGACCAGTCCGATGGTGCTGGCACGGCGACAGAAGTCGGACTCGTCGCTGCCCGCAGGCAACTCCAGAACGAAGTGCAGACCGGCATGTTGCCCGGAAACCGAATAACCTCCCGGCGCCTGTTCCGCCAGGCAGGCCAGCAGCGCGTCACGGCGTTCCTGATAGGCCTGGCGCGCCGAGCGCAGGTAACGCACGAATGCCCCGCTCCTCATGTATTCCGCCAGCGCCGCCTGCTCGGTGACCCCAACTGAGCGGCCGGTGGTCTGCAGGGTAGCCAGCAGGCGATTGCGCAACGCCCCGGGAACCAGCATGAAACCGACGCGCAGCCCGGCGAACAAGGTCTTGTTGAAGCTGCCGCAGTAGATCACCCGGTCATCGCGGTCCAGGGCCTTGAGCGCCGCCAGTGGCGCGCTGTTGTAGTTGAATTCGCTGTCGTAGTCGTCCTCCACCACCCAGGCATCGGTTCGGCTGGCCCAGTCCAACAGGGCCAGGCGCCGCGACACCGAGAGGGTCACCCCCAGCGGTGACTGGTGCGCGGGCGTGACATAGACCAATCGGGCATCGCCGTGCCGGCGCAGCGCCCCATCGTCGATGCCGTCTTCGAGGACCGGGATATACACCAGCCGCGCTCCGGCCATGGAGAAGATCCTTTTCGCCGACAGGTAACCCGGATCTTCGACACACACCTTATCGCCCTGCGTCACCAGGCTGCGGGCCACCAGGTCCAGGGAGTGGCGAATGCCCGTGGTCACGATCAGGTCGTCCGGCTTGCAACGGATGCCACGGTACTTGGCCAGGTAATCGGCAATCTGTTCGCGCAGGGCCAGCATGCCGCCCGGGTCTGGCGAGCAGAGCAACTGCGCCGAGGCTTCGGCCATGGCCTTGGCCACCGCCCGCGACCACACGCGAATCGGGAACAGCGCCGGGTCCGCCAGGCGCGCCACAAAGGGCAGCCCCACCCTGACCGCGGTCTCCAGCGTCGGCGGCGGTGCTGCGGGCGTCTGCTGCTCCCGTGCCTGGATGGCCGCCCGAGCCTGCGGCGCGCGGATAAAGAGATCGGGCACCACCGCACTGACCCGGGTCCCCGAACCCGACACCCGGGTCACATAACCTTCACTGCGCAAGCGGTCGAAGACCGTTTCCACCGTCCCCCTAGACAGCGACCAGCGCTGCGCCAGGGTCCGCGTAGAGGGCAACTGGCTACCGGCGGGCAGGAGTTTTTCCAGGATCGCGCCGCGCAATGCCTCATAGGCGCTTTCCTGTTTGGTCAACACCCGACTGCCATCGCTCAGGCTGCAGGGCTGGGGCAGATCAAGGGGAACGGAAACCTTTCCTCGGCTCATAGTGGTCCAGTCGAAATACTAATTAACGGCTCTCAGAATTAAACCACAAAGCGCCTAACGTCGCGGCCCTGTAATGGATACCCGAGAGCGACATGGCTTCTACAACACAACACCCCGAATTCACCCTCGCGATCATTGGCGGCGGTGGCGCCTGCGTAGCGTTCCTGCATCATTTCGTTGCGTCGATCAGTGCCGAACAGGCCCGGGGGATGCGCATACAGGTCTTCGAACCACGCAACAGCGTCGGCCCGGGCCTGGCTTACCACCCGGATGTCGACTCGCTGCTGCTCAACCGCGTGGCGGAAACCATGTCAGTGTGCGCCCGGGATTTTTCCACCTTCACTGCCTGGTTGCGCTGGAAGGCCCACCACGCCGAAGAACTCAAGGCCGTTTCCAATACCGACCTGGCGGAAGCCTTCGTGCCGCGCGCTATATTCGGGCGTTTTCTCAGCGACTTCTTCGCCGAGACCTGCGCCATGGCCCGTCGCAAACACCTGCAGATCGAGGTGGTGCAGGCCCGTGTCACGGCAATCGACAAGGACTGCCGCTACCGCCTGAGCGCCGCCGGCTCGACCCATATCGCCGACCGTGTGGTGCTCGCCGTGGGCAATACCGGTCCACGGGATCATTACGGACTGGACGATCATTACCGCTTTATCCGCAGCCCCTACCCCATCAGCGAACAGATCGCCCCGACCCTGATCGGCCAGCGCATCTGCGTGATCGGCAGCGGCCTGACCGCGGTGGACGTGGTACTCAGCCTCAATGCGCTGGGGTTCACCGGCCAGATCGACATGATCTCGCGCAGCGGTCGCCTGCCCTTCGTCCGTGGTTTGCCCGGGCCGCGCCACCCGCTGCGGTTCCTCACCCACGCGGCCCTGGAGCAACTGACTCTAGGCGGTGCCCGACAGCTGGCACTGCGCAGCCTGTTACGCCTGCTGCGGGCCGAGCTGCGGGCGATGCACTGCGACTGGCGAACGCTTTTCCGCTCCGACAACGACCCGTTGCAACACCTGCACGAGGAAGTCGCGGCAGCGACCCAGCACAGGGACTGGCAGTTGGTCCTCGCCGCCACCAACGAAGTGATCGAGTACGCCTGGAACGCCTTGAACAGCGCCGACCAGCAGACCATCACCCAGCATTTCGCCAAGGATTGGCTGGCTCGTCGTGCGCCCATGCCGCTGGCCAACGCCCTGAAGCTCAAGGCCCTGATCGAAACCGGCAGCCTGCGCCTGCTGGCAGGCGATGTGCGTTTCGAGGGGCAGCATGAAGACCTGATCAAGGCCCGTTACGCGGCGACCGCCGAGACCTGCGAATACGACTATGTGGTGAACGCCACCGGCGCGGCCAAGTGGGTGGAGTGCGAACAGGACTCAGGCGTGCTCTGGCAATTGCAACAGGACGGCCATGCACTGCGCGACGAACGAGGCGGCCTGCACGTGGAGTTTGCCAGTGGCGCACTGCTCGACCGGCACCGACAGCCCGATCCGCACCTGCGCCTGCTGGGCCATATGACCAGCGGCACCTACTTCTTTGTCTCCTCGCTGGAAATGATCGCCAAGCGTGCCCGGCACATGGCCGAAGACCTGATTCGTGGCCTGCCCCCGTACCTCTCGGCGCCTGCCGCTCCCCTCGCCTCGCCATCGCTCGCCCCTACGGAGTAACCCATGCCTGTAAAATCTAACCTTGCGCCCTGGATCTGGTCGGCGCTGTTGCTGGTGGTCGTCTGCCTGCCACGCGTCACCATCGACATCTACCTGCCCTCGTTGCCGGCGATGGCCGATGCCCTGCATGCCAGCGATGCCCAACTGCAACTGACCCTCACCCTGTACATGGTCGGGTACGCTTTTTCGATGCTGATCGGCGGCCCGCTCTGCGATCGTTTTGGCCGGCGGCCAGTACTGATCGGCGGCACGGCGCTGTACCTGGTGGCGACCCTGGTGTGCGTGCTCGCCCGCGATGTCGAGGTGCTGATCGTCGCCCGGATGCTCCAGGCCCTCGGTGGCTGCTGCGGCACGGTGATCGGCAGGGTCATGGTCCGCGACCGTTTCGACCGCCATGAACAGACCCGCCTGCTCAGCCGGATCTCCATGGGCATGGCCATTTCGCCGATGGTGGCCCCGATTATCGGCAGCCTTATCGAAACCGCCTTCGGCTGGCGTGGGGTATTTGTGGTCCTGACCGTCATTGCCGCGCTGGCGCTGATCCTGATCAGCCTGCTGCTGCCGGAAACCCGTCCACCCGCCCAACCCGATACGCGCCAGCAAGGCACCCTGCGCATTTACGCGCGGCTGCTGCGCGACCGCTATTTCCTGCGCTACTCCCTGGCCATAGGCTGCGTGTACTGCACCTATTTTCCGTTTATCGCCGAGTCCTCGACCCTGCTGCAACGCACCCTGCACCTGTCCTCGATGGAATATGCCCAAGTGTTCGCCGTCACCGTGGCCGGTTATGTGCTGGGCTCCAATCTGTTCCGCCGCCTGTCCGTCAGACACGATGCCGATACCCTGATCGGCTACGCCATCGCCCTGAACCTGGTGGGTTCGTCACTGCTGATCATGGCCACCCGGCTCTGGCCCGAGGCGGTGCTATCGATCGTCTGCCCGATGCTGCTGATCATGCTCTCGGTGGGTATCGCCATCCCGGCCTGCCAGCTGGCAGTACTGCAACCCTTCTCGGCCATTGCCGGCACCGCGTCCGGGCTGTTTTTCTTTATCCAGATGGCCATGACCGCGGTGTGCGGCTTCATCACCGGCAAACTCTCGGATGGCAGCGTCTACCCGATGATGATCATGACCTCGATCTACAGCATCAGCTTCTGCCTGGTCTGGCTGCTGTTCAAATCAGAGACTGCCCCGTTGGAGGAGGCGCTGGGCGAACGCTGAAGTAGCGTTGGGTATGTGACAAACAAGACGCCACCGTGCCGGCGATCAGGGTCACGTCGTGGCCCTGGATCAAGGCGCCGTTAGCGGCCAGGCGCCGGGCGATGCGCAGTTGGCGTTTGAAGAGGATTTGCTGACGGCGTTTGCACACACGCCGTAACTCCCCCCGTCAAATACGTTGGAGAGCCGCACCCGCACTCGTAGCAGCTGCCGAGCCCGCGAGGCTGCGTTCGAGGACGCAGTCCTCGCCAATCCTGCACACGCGGTTCGCCTGAAAGAACGTGTTGCCTGATTTTACGACCGCTCTGCGGCCGAACGCAGCCTCGCGGGCTCGGCAGCTGCTACGGGTGTTTAAGCTTGCCCACGCAGTGCCCATCAGAGGCTACAACGCCTTGCGTCACGCCCTACACCTGCGCCAGAATCCGCCGGCTTGTGCGCTTTGGTCCTCGCCTCTATTGTTTCCGTGTCGCTGATTATCAGCGATCGGGTTTGGTAGCCCGGACACACGGCGCACAGCGTCACCTTATGCAGGTGCTTTTTGTCGGCATTTGTTTTTATGGTGGCCATGCGCAGGGCGCCCTCGGGCGCGCCGGTTTCCAAGTGTCCGGTCTACCAACCCGCGTATGGCCACCACCCTTCGTTTGGTAGCGAGGGTGATGGCTCCTCTACTTACATTTGGAGTTTCATCATGTTCAAAGCCACACCGAATCCCCCCGAAACCGATCCGGTTTCTCCCTACGCCTCCCTCGACTCAAAAGAACTCCACGCCGCCGCGCACCGTGCGCTCGATCATTACCTGGTGCTGCCCGAGACCAAGGCACTGTTAGCCGACCGCCGTCCCGGCTGCATTTTCGTTATCGCCCCCGACGTCGACAGCGAAACCCTGCTGGCCCACGCCTGCGAAACCCTCGCCTCGGCCAATGTCATGGCCAGCGATCTGGCATTCGACCTCGAAGGCCCCAAGCGCAATACCGCGCTGGCGATTCAACAGATGATCTCTTTAGCCGAACTGGCGGTAAATCGCGCACTGGATCACCTCGATCCACCTGAACCCGCGTAGGAGCTGCCGAAGGCTGCGATCTTTTTGGCCTTCTTTTACGTACAACTCCTACGTACAACGCAGAAACGAAAAAGCCCCCGTAACTTTTCAGCTACGGGGGCTTTTTCTATGTAATGGCGGAGAGATAGGGATTCGAACCCTAGGTACCGGTGAAGGTACAACGGATTTCGAATCCGTCCCATTCGGCCACTCTGGCATCTCTCCAACGGCGCGCATCATAACAGCACATTCACCGGAAGCGAACCCCCCAAGTGAATTTTTTTCCGTGCTATCAGATGCTTGCGTCGATTACAGCGGAACGCCGAGGCGGTTGGCGACTTCTTCGTAGGCTTCGATAACGTCACCGAGGCCCTGACGGAAGCGGTCCTTGTCCATTTTCTTGCCGGTGGCCTTGTCCCACAGGCGGCAGCCGTCCGGGCTGAACTCGTCGCCCAAGACGATGGTGCCGTCGTGGAACACGCCGAATTCAAGTTTGAAATCGACCAGCAGCAGGCCGGCGTCGTCGAACAGTTTGCTCAGGACTTCGTTGACCTTGAGCGACAGTTCTTTCATGCGAACCAGTTGCTCGGCGGTGCCCCAGCCGAATGCCACGACGTGGGATTCGTTGATGAACGGGTCGCCCTTGGCGTCGTCCTTCAGGAACAGTTCGAAGGTGTAAGGGTTGAGCTTCATGCCCTCTTCGACGCCCAGACGCTTGACCAGGCTGCCGGCGGCGTAGTTACGCACGACGCATTCGACCGGGATCATGTCGAGCTTCTTCACCAGGCACTCGTTGTCGCCCAGCAGTTTGTCGAATTGGGTCGGCACGCCGGCTTCTTCGAGTTTCTGCATGATGAAGGCGTTGAACTTGTTGTTCACCATGCCTTTGCGGTCGAGCTGCTCGATGCGCTTGCCGTCGAACGCCGAGGTGTCGTTGCGAAACAGCAGGATCAAGCGGTCAGCGTCATCGGTCTTGTAAACCGATTTGGCTTTGCCGCGGTAGAGTTCTTCACGTTTTTCCATGATGGGCTCCGCTTGCTAAGTAGATGGGCTAGGCGATATGTCGCCAGTCGAGCCCTGAATCTTGATCGGCCAATTGCAGCCAGTCCGGGTCGCACCCGAGGGTGTCGACAAAACATTGCCGGGCCAGCTGCGGCAGGTTGTTCTTGCTGCTCAGATGGGCCAGTACCAGGTGTTGCAGGTCCTGCCAGCCCAACTCGGCCACCAGGCTTGCGGCCTGATGGTTGTTCAAATGTCCCAGCTCACCGCCTACCCGCTGCTTGAGAAAGTACGGGTAGTGACCGCGGGCCAGCAGGTCGCGGCAGTGGTTGGATTCGATCATCAACGCATCGAGATCCCGATAACCGTCCAGCACCGAGGCACAGTACGAACCGAGATCGGTCAGCAGGCCGAAACGCCGCGAACCGTCACTGAAGACGTACTGCGTCGGCTCCTGTGCATCGTGGGCCACGGCAATGACGCCGATACTCAGCCCACCGATCTGCAGTTGATCACCACCGGCCACAAAGCCTGCCGGTTCAACCGGTTTGCGCATCCCGCGCAGGGTGCCACGACTCAGGTAGACAGGAAGATTGTAGCGCCGAGACAGCAAACCCACGCCATGCACGTGGTCGGCATGTTCGTGGGTCACCAGTATCGCGCTCAGCTGCGCAGGGCTTACACCCAGGCGCAGCAGGCGTTTTTCGGTTTCGCGCAAGGAGAAACCACAATCGACCAGGATGTACGTGTCATCACTGGCTATCAGCGTGCCATTCCCTTGGCTACCACTGCCGAGAACGGCGAAACGCATCTGATCAGCCCAGGTTGTCCTGAATCACGCCCAACACTTTGCGCGCCACTTCAGCCGGCGCAACGGTGTTGATGTTTTTCTCGACGGTCACTTGTACGTTCTCGCCCACCTTGCTCAGGCGAACCTGATAACGCTCGGCGCGGGCTTCGATTTCTTCCTTGGCCGGCTTGCTGCCGAACAGACCGCTGAAGAAACCTGGCTTCTCGTCCTTCTTCTCGGCTTTTTCGGCGAGGTTGATGTAGTACAGGCCCAGGCTACGGTTGATGTCTTCAACACGCCATTCACCCTTTTCCAACGCGCGCCCTACGCTCGACCAGGCACGGTCAAGGTCGGTACCGACGTTGAGCACCGGGTTACCGCTGCCGTCTTCAGTCAGGCTGACACGGTTTGGCGTATCGAAATCACGTGAAGCGAGCATCGAGACCGAACCGCCCTTCTCCGACGTGCGGCTCATGCTGGCGAGCATGTCGTCGACCAGTGCAGCGTCCAGGCCAGTGTTGACCGAACGGTTGGTGAACGCGACATCAGCAGTGCTGCCGGCTGCGCGCTCGGCGCTGACCACGTAGATCTCACTGGTGTTGCGCTGCACGCCTGGCTCGATGCGCACCCGCACGCGGGTTTCGCTGTCGGACGCAATGCCGGCACTGGTCATGCGTTTGGCCATCGCCACGGAAAGCTGGTCAGGACGCTGCCAGCCCGTGGTGAACTCGCCGGTTTGCGGGCGCTGTTGATCCAGACGGAAGCCGTTGTCCTGGAAGAACTGCACAGCCACTGGCCAGACTTCAGCCGGTGGATGCTGGGCCATGACCCAACGCGAATCGCCGCTTTTTTGCAGGCTGTAATCGCTGGCATCGGCAATCGCCGACAACGGCTGCGGACGAGGAACGATGTATTCGCCCTTGAACGTGTCATCGGCCACGTTGCGCGGAATCGGCAACAGCGGGTCCAGACGCTTGGAGGTATGAACATCCGGCGGCAGTTGCATCGGTGCAGTCTGTTGCGCTTCCAGGTAATCGCTACCACGGTCACGGAAGTAACCTTCCGGGCCCCAGATCCATCCACAGCCACTGGTGCTGGAGATAATCAAGGCAAGTGCGGAAAGTCCGGCCATTCGCTTCATGCGTTGTACTTCCTCAATTAAACCAATACGCCGGACTGGCGCATGGCCTGCCGCAGCGGTTCGTGACAGGCTTCGCTGAGCCAGGTGAGCGGCAGACGGATACCGTCCGGCATCAAGCCCATTTCATGCAGCGCCCATTTCACGGGGATAGGGTTGGATTCGATAAACAGGGTTTTATTGAGCGGCATCAGCTTTTCGTGAATCGCCCGGGCTTTCACCGCGTCGCCATTCAGGGCGGCGATGCACAGGTCGGCCATGTCACGCGGCGCAACGTTGGCGGTGACCGAGATGTTGCCTTTGCCGCCGAGCAGGATCAGTTCGACCGCGGTGGCATCGTCACCGGAAATCACCAGGAAGTCCTTGCTCACGCCGTCGAGGATGGCCTTGGCGCGCGAAAGATCGCCCGTGGCTTCCTTGATACCGATGATGTTCTTCACGGTCGACAGGCGGATGACCGTCTCGGCCTGCATGTCACAAGCGGTACGACCCGGCACGTTGTAAAGGATCTGCGGGATGTCGACAGCTTCGGCGATGGTCTTGAAGTGCAGGTACAGGCCTTCTTGCGTCGGCTTGTTGTAGTACGGCGTTACCAGCAGGCACGCATCGGCGCCGGCAGTCTTCGCGTTGGTGGTCAGCTCGATCGCTTCGCGCGTCGAATTGGCACCAGTGCCGGCGATTACCGGGATGCGACCATTGACCTGCTTGACCACGCGACGAATCACTTCGATGTGTTCGTTCACGTCAAGGGTGGCCGACTCACCTGTGGTGCCGACCGCCACAATGGCGTGGGTGCCGTTTTGCAGGTGAAAGTCCACCAGTTTGCTCAGGCTGTCCCAGTCGAGACGACCCTGTGCATCCATGGGAGTGACCAGTGCCACCATACTGCCCGCAATCATGCAACCGCTCCTGCCGGAAAAAGAGAGCGGTAATGGTACTGGCGCCAAGATGCTTGTACAAGCGAAGTACTGCGCTCACGCCATTCCCCTAGGCGCCGGTTTTCGCTACCCTTCAGACTTTGATCAGTACCGACAGGCTCGTCCGCCGGGTTCCAGCCTCCATTTTCGGCCTCACAAGCCCTGATCCTGCGTTGCCGCCTACCCGATCTCGCCTCACTGGAGCTCGTTGCAACCATCTGGCTCGGGCTTTTTGATTTCGCATCCGGACGCCCAACCCGACGAATCGACCCCTGGTAAGTACCGACCGCTCATCGCTTTAGGAATGCTGCATGTCCACCCCCACAGTTCGCGAACAATTCCTTGTCATCAGTGCCCTCGGCGCCAACCCCATGGAGCTGACTAACGTCCTGTGCCGCGCCAGCCATGAAAATCGCTGCGCCGTGGTCACCTCCCGCCTGACTCGCCACGGCGAATGCAGTGCGCTGGTGCTGCAGATCTCCGGCACCTGGGACGCCCTGGCGCGCCTGGAAGCGGGCTTGCCGACCTTGGCCAAAAAGCACGCTTTTACGGTCAATGTGGTACGCAGTGCCGCGCTGGAGAACCGTCCGCAAGCCTTGCCGTATGTGGCCTACGTCAGCTCGGCGTACCGCTCGGACATCGTCAATGAGCTGTGCCAGTTCTTCATCGACCACAACGTCGAGCTGGAAAACCTGACCTGCGACACCTATCAGGCCCCACAAACCGGCGGCACCATGCTCAACGCCACCTTTACCGTGACCTTGCCGGCCGGCGTGCAAATCAGCTGGTTGCGCGATCAGTTCCTGGATTTCGCCGATGCACTGAACCTGGACGCGCTGATCGAACCGTGGCGCCCACAGAACCCAATGTAAGGAAACTCCCATGGCCGTTGCTATCGACCAACCTGTCGCCGACTTCGAAGCGCCTGCCACCAGCGGGCAGACCGTCAGCCTCGCTGCCCTCAAGGGCAAGCAAGTGGTGATCTACTTCTATCCAAAGGACAGCACGCCGGGTTGCACCACCGAAGGTCAGGGCTTTCGCGATCAATATGCGCAGTTCACGGCGGCCAACACCGAAGTGTTCGGCGTGTCGCGCGACAGCCTGAAGTCCCACGAGAACTTCAAGTGCAAACAAGAGTTTCCGTTCGAGCTGATCAGCGACAAGGACGAAGCCATCTGCCAGCTGTTCGACGTGATCAAGCTGAAAAAGCTCTATGGCAAGGAATACATGGGCGTTGATCGCAGCACCTTCCTGATCGACAAGAATGGCGTGCTGCGTCAGGAATGGCGTGGTGTGAAAGTGCCCGGCCATGTGGATGCGGTTTTGGCGGCCGTTCAAGCCTTGAACAAAGCCTGATACCGAAAAAGATCGCAGCCTGCGGCAGCTCCTACGGGGTACCGGGTTCGGCGTAGGAGCTGCCGAAGGCTGCGATCTTTTACATGATTACAACAGCGGCGCGACAATCGGTTCCTTGCGCGGCCAGGCATCCAGCACTGCCTTGAACAGGGTGGCCAACGGAATCGCGAAAAACACGCCCCAGAACCCCCAGAGCCCGCCAAACAGCAACACTGCGCAGATTATCGCTACCGGGTGCAGATTGACCGCTCCCGAAAACAGCAGTGGCACCAGTACGTTGCCATCCAGCACCTGAATGATTCCGTAGACTGTCATCAGGTAGATGAATTGGTCGCTCCAGCCCCATTGAAACAAGGCGATCAGCAGCACCGGCACGGTCACCACCACCGCCCCGACATACGGCACCACCACCGAAACGCCGACCAACAACGCCAGCAGTGCGGCGTAGTTGAGCCCCAAGGCAACGAAGCCGATGTACGTCACTCCACCGCAAATGACCATTTCCATGACCTTGCCGCGAATGTAATTGGCGATCTGCCGGTTCATTTCTTCAGCAACGCGGGTGATCAGTGCACGCTCACGCGGGAGATACCCTCGGACCCACTGCCCGATCATCTCCCGGTCCTTGAGGAAGAAGAACACCAGGATCGGCACCAGCACCAGATAGATCATGATGTTCACCAGCAGCGGCAGGCTGGACAGCGAGAACGTCAACGCCCATTGACCAAACTTGCCGATCTCGCCGCGCGCCACTTCGATGGCTTGCAGCACCTGCTCATCAGACACCAGATGCGGGTAACGCTCCGGCAGCAACAACAGCAACGACTGCCATTTGGCGAGCATGCCCGGCAGTTCGTTGAACAAGGTAATCAGTTGATGCCAAAGCAACGGCAGCACCACGACCATAAACACCAGCAACACGCCCATGAACAACGCGAACACCAGTCCGACCGCTACACCACCCGGCAGGTGCAGGCGCTCCAGGGTGATGACCAGGCCCTGCATCAAATACGCCAGCACCATCCCCGCCAGCACCGGCGCGAGCATTCCGCCCAGCGTCAGGACCGCGGTGAAGGCCAGGAAGAGCAGAACGGCCAGCACCACGGCCTCCTCATCGGAGAAGTAGCGCTGAATCCAGTCGCGTAACACTTTGAACATCAATATTCCTTAACAGTGGACGCCGCAAAATTCAGGCTTTTTTCAGCCAGTAGCGATAAACGCCAGCCTCGTCTTCTTCACGCAGCAGCGTATGACCGGCCAAACGGGCAAAGGTGCGGAAATCGCGCTGCGAACCCGCATCAGTGGCGATGACCTTGAGTACCGCGCCGCTGGCCAGGCGATTGAGCTCCAGCTTGGCCTTGAGCAACGGCAACGGACAGTTCAACCCGCTGGCGTCCAGTTCGGCGTCATGCTCTACAGCGTCGGTCATTGTTTCGCTCCGGATAGGTGGTTGAGTGGTCTAGAATATCTGGTCGCAACGCATGTGTCCGGCTACAGTAAGGTCTTTGTCGACTAAGGCTTCGTGCATGACTTTTCTGCGCCCCACCCTGCTGACGCTCGCTTGCCTGCTAGCCTCACCGGGCTTTGCCGACGACCTGCCGTCACTTGGCGATGCCAGTTCTGCCATCGTATCGCCACAGCAGGAATACCAGTTGGGCCGCGCATGGCTGGCGCTGCTGCGCAGCCAGGTGTCACAGCTCAATGATCCACAGCTGAAGGATTTCGTCGAAACCAGCGTCTACAAACTGGTGGAAACCAGTCAGGTCAACGACCGGCGCCTGGAGTTCATCCTGATCAACAGCCCGCAGCTCAATGCCTTCGCCGCACCTGGCGGGATTGTCGGGGTCAACGGCGGTCTGTTTCTGAATGCCCAGACCGAAGGCGAATATGCCTCGGTACTCGCTCACGAACTGGCTCACTTGTCGCAACGCCACTTCGCTCGTGGCGTCGAAGCATCGCAACGCATGCAAGTCCCGATGATGGCCGCCCTGCTCGGCGGGATCATCGCAGCAGCGGCTGGCGCCGGAGACGCCGGTATCGCCGCCATCGCCAGCACCCAGGCAGCAGCCATTCAGGAACAACGGCGTTTCTCCCGGCAGAACGAACAGGAGGCCGACCGGGTTGGCATCCTCAACCTCGAGAAAGCCGGCTACGACCCGCGCTCGATGCCGACCATGTTCGAACGCCTGATGCGCCAGTACCGCTTCGATGCCAAACCACCGGAATTCCTGCTGACTCACCCGGTTACCGAATCGCGGATCGCCGACACTCGCAACCGCGCCGAGCAGTCCAAACCGGGCGGCAAGGAAGACAGCCTGACCTATCAATTGATTCGCGCGCGCGTCCAGTTGTTCTATGAAGACACGTCAGGTCTTGCCGCCAAACGCTTTCGCGCCCAACTCGATGAAAACCCGAAAAGCGACGTGGCTCGTTATGGCCTGGCAATCGCCCAGATCAAGGGCAGCCAGTTCAACGACGCCCGCGAGAACCTCAAGCAGTTGCTGGCCAAGTCACCTGACGAAATCATCTACAACCTGGCGCAAGTCGATCTGGACATCGCCAACAATCGCCTGCCAGATGCGCAGACGCGGGTCGACCGGATGCTCGCACAGTACCCGCGCAACTATCCGCTGAATCAGGTGCGGGTCGACTTGCTGCTCAAGCAGAACCGCCCGGCTGAAGCCGAGAAAGCCCTTGAAGCCCTGCTCAAGACCCGCCCGGATGATCCGGACGTCTGGTACATGGTGGCCGAGACTCGCGGCCTGTCCGGCAACATCATTGGCCTGCATCAGGCCCGCGCCGAGTACTTCGCACTGATCGGCGACTATCGTCAGGCGATCCAGCAGCTGGACTTCGCCAAACGCCGCGCTGGCACCAATTTCCCACTGTCGTCACGCATCGATGCGCGTCAACGGGAACTGATGGAGCAAGAGCGCTTGATCAAGGACATGATGGGCTGACATTTCTTTGACCCATAAAAAAACGCCTCTTTCGAGGCGTTTTTTTATTCAGCGACTAACCGGTTTACTCGGCCAGTTTGAAGGTAATGAAGCTGGCACGGCCTTGACGCAAGACCCGCATCGACACCGAGCGATTCTTCGGCAGTGCCTTGGCGATTTCCGTGAATTCCTTGGTCGAACCAATCGCTTGATTGTTCAAGTGAGTAATCACGTCGCCTGGCTGCAGACCGATCAGGGCAGCAGGACCGTCCTGCACTTCCTTGATCACCACACCACCCTTGAGGTCGAAGGCTTTCTTCTGCTCATCGCTCAGCTCGACCACGGCTACACCCAGCCGATTGCTGCTGCGCTCGACACCAGACTTGGCCAGGGTATCGAGCTCCTTGCCTTCTTCCGGAATCGCGCCAACCGTCAGCTCGACGTTTTTATGTTTGCCGTCACGAATCACTTCAAGATTGGCCTTGGCACCGGCCTTGAGCGCGCCAACCAGATGCGGCAGATCCGCTGACATGATGATCGGTTGACCGTTCATGTTCAGGATCACGTCACCGACCTGCAAACCACCTTTCGCGGCCGGGCCACCGTCCTGGATCTGAGCCACCAGCGCACCGGCCGGTTTTTCCAGACCGAAGGACTCAGCCAGATCCTTGCTCACTTCCTGAATGACCACGCCCAACCAGCCACGGCTGACTTTGCCACCGCTTTTCAGCTGATTGGAAACATCCATGGCAACATCGATCGGGATCGCGAACGACACGCCCATGAAACCACCGGAACGGGTGTAGATCTGTGAGTTGATCCCCACCACTTCGCCCGCCAGGTTGAACAGCGGACCACCGGAGTTACCCGGGTTGATCGGCACGTCGGTCTGGATGAACGGCACATAGTTTTCGTTCGGCAGGCTACGACCAATGGCGCTGACAATGCCCTGGGTCACAGTATGGTCAAAACCAAACGGCGAACCGATGGCGACAACCCATTGTCCGGCTTTCAAGTCCTGGGATTTGCCCAGCTTGAGCACGGGCAGATCTTTGCCCTCGACCTTCAGCAACGCCACATCGGAACGTGGGTCAGTGCCAACCAACTTGGCTTTCAGCTCACTGCGATCAGCAAGACGCACGATGATTTCATCGGCATCGGCGATCACATGGTTGTTGGTCAGGATGTAGCCATCAGGCGAGATGATGAAACCTGAACCCAGGGATTGCGCTTCACGCTGGCGACTACGAGGCGAGCGCTGCTGTGGCGGCATGCCACGCTCGAGAAACTCACGCAGTGCCGGCGGCAAGCCTTCCAGGTCCGGCATGTCCTGACTGGAGACCTTGCGGTCCGGCAATTTCTGCGTGGTACTGATGTTCACTACCGCAGGCGAGGCTTGCTCGACCAGTTGCGTGAAGTCAGGCAGATCGGCCGCCAGGACACTGGCCGCCTGACCGAGCACTAATACAGCGGCAAAAATGGAGAGGTAGGATTTCAAACGTGGTATCGACATACGGCTCCCGTTACGACGAGCATGGTTAAGCGATATGGAGCAAGGAATACCGGGGAACATACACCGGTACTTTTGTTCCGGGAACAACAAACAAGGCCAGAGCCGTGGGGCTCTGACCTATAGAAAATTTTTGGGGATTTTGCAAATGGAAATGCTCACCAAACATTTCGACATCTCAATTGTGGGATGGGCAATTGCTGACCTCTTTCACAATCTACTCGCCGCTCGATGAGCATCACTGAATCAACTCACTATTTGGCCGCGGTGGCATCGGTACGCATAGAGAGCGCAATCCGTTCAGCGGTACCAATCGGAATCTCACCGACTACGGTGACCATCATCTCGCCATCCGGCGTCGTCAAACGCCGTGAGACCGCGACGGTCGGACCTAACTGAGTACGTGTATCGGTAACCACTGCGCCATTGAGCGGCTCCAGGAAAACCGAAAAACGCGCCAGACCATCGTCATACATCAGACTGCTGACCTGGACTTTGGTATTCGGATCCTTGTGCGCACCACTGCTGCTGAGCTCAAAGCCTGGTGGCAACCAGTCGGAATGCCATTCCTGAGCGGCTTTCACCGCTGATGCCTTGTCGCTGTCGAGCGCCACAGCCTTGCATTCGGAACTCGCCTGCAGATCACGCTCAGCCGGTGCGTCAGTATCCAACCGGGTAAACTGGAAGCGCTCCAGCAACTGCCCCTTGTCATTCAACAGCAATGACTTCAACGGCAGACCGGTTTCGCGGTCCAGGTGCAATTCAAAACCATAACGATGCTGATCACGCGGCGTCAGTGAAACTATCACCGCCGGGCGCCCAGCCACGCGCGACTTGCCGATGACGGCAAGGTCGTACCAATTCTTGAGCTTTTGTGGATCCAGTGCACGAGCAGAAGAGTCGGGAGTATCCCCCAGCCCCGCCACCAGGTTGCCGCTGACGCATTGAGTATGCCCATCAATGCGCACGACTTCCTGAGCAGAACCGTCGAGCTGAAGCAAACGCTCGCGGACTTTGCCATCCTGGACGCGATGCCAGATGTTGTGGGTAGAAAAACTACCGTTACGCTCGTAGACGAAAGTACCTTGGAAGCTTTGCTGTTGTTCGGCCTGGCTCAGACGGATCAACCAGTCCTGAGCCTCATCGGCATAGGCTGGAACAACAAACCAGCCAGTGAGCAGCAGCGTAAGTAGAGGTATGGCGCGCATGATCCTCCTTAACGGTTTTCCAGGCTTGCCGCACGAGCATAAGGCAGAGCGCTTTCAGTGCCTTTCAGTGCAGCTTGTTGAGCATGTTGGCGCAAGTAGCCTGGCAAACGCTGATCGTGCCAGCCTGGCTGACCTTGCAATACGCCGTTGGCCATAGGACCAGTGGCTTCCGAACTCTCATTGTAGCCTGCCAAAACGGCTGGACCTTTTACTTGAGGAACGGCCAGACCCGGTTGAGTGGAATGCTGGGCCAATTCGACACCGGCGATCTCATCCTGGTTGTACAGACGCACGCCAGCCAGAACAGCAAGGGTCACCGATGCGGCCACCGCCAGACGCCCCACGCTACGCCATGGACCACGAGTGGTCTTTGCCGGTACGGCTTCGTCAGCCAGGGCGGCAGAAACGGCCGAAGCAATATCCAGACGCGGGATCAGCAGGTCCTTGTGCATGACTGCCCGAGCGACTTGGTAACGGGCCCAGGTCTCGCGGGTTTCAACATCGTCAAAGGCATTTAATACCCGACGCAACTCCAGTTCGTCCGCTTCGTTATCCATCACTGCGGACAGCGATTCCTGCAGGGCTTCACGACTCATGGCGGTTCCTCTCTTGGCTGTCGCCGCTGTCTCAGCTTTCCTGCAACAACGGCTGCAGGGCTTTATCGATGGCTTCCCGAGCGCGGAAAATCCGGGAGCGCACGGTACCCACCGGACACTGCATGACGCTCGCAATGTCCTCGTAACTCAGACCATCGAATTCACGTAAAGTTAAAGCCGTACGCAAATCTTCTGGCAGTTGCTGGATGGTTCGATGGACGGTGCCTTCGATCTCATCACGCAGCAATGCACGCTCCGGTGACTCGAGATCCTTGAGGCCATGATCGCCATCATAGAACTCCGCATCTTCAGAACTCACATCGCTATCCGGCGGCCGGCGGCCGCGTGAAACCAGATAGTTTTTCGCCGTATTAATGGCGATGCGGTAAAGCCACGTATAAAACGCGCTGTCGCCGCGAAAATTTCCAAGTGCACGGTAGGCCTTGATAAAGGCTTCTTGTGCGACATCCTGGGCTTCATGGGTGTCGTGCACAAAACGCACGATCAACCCGAGAATTTTGTGCTGGTATTTCAGCACTAGCAGATCGAAAGCGCGCTTGTCGCCGCGTTGAACGCGCTCGACCAGCTGCTGATCCTCTTCCTGGGTTAGCATGAACACTCCTCGATGAGCTCGGAGGAGGCTTGCATAACTAATCGATCAGGCTTGCAAACATAGACTCGGGCTTTTCGCAAAAGTTCTCCCCCTCCAAGCAAGTTTCCTGCGTGCTCTGATTTGGCACACACGAAAGACGCAGCACGGGCTGGGCCGGCTACGCGAATAATCTTTTCGTCGAATCCACCCGCAATGACCAAAACACAAATCCTGCGTGAAGCCGACGCTGTCCCTTGTATCAGGCAACCTTCTATTGAGCCTGGGCGCTTGGCAAAGTTCCCAATCTTTATAGCCGTGCAAAACGAATAATGTATGACCGCGCGGCGAAAAACAGGGCTTCATCGGCGATCAGGTTGCCTTATCGTCGATCCAATGGGTAAATTGTCCGACACAGCACCCTACCTTTTTCGTCACAGTAGTTTCACATTGCCACGTAGGCCCGACTATTGTGCCGATCCACCCCTCTATATACTAGTGCGCTGTGTGGCTGTCTCGACTCGCCGATTCAGGTGTCTTGCGCCAACCCCGACCCGGGTCGCTTTGAGCGGAATCCTGAAATGAGCCAACAGTTTCAACACGATGTTCTGGTGATTGGCAGCGGCGCTGCCGGTTTGAGTCTGGCACTGACCCTGCCCGATCATTTGCGCATTGCCGTACTGAGCAAAGGCAATCTCGCCAACGGTTCGACCTACTGGGCTCAGGGCGGTGTCGCAGCCGTGCTGGATGACACCGATACCGTTGAATCCCATGTCGATGACACCCTCAACGCTGGTGGTGGCCTGTGCCACGAAGACGCCGTGCGCTTTACCGTCGAGCACAGCCGCGAAGCCATTCAATGGCTGATCGATCAGGGCGTGCCGTTCACCCGTGACGAACAGTCCGGCACTGAGGACGGCGGCTTCGAGTTTCACCTGACCCGCGAAGGCGGTCACAGCCATCGGCGCATTATCCATGCCGCTGATGCCACAGGCGCTGCGATTTTCAATACTTTGCTGGATCAAGCGCGGCAACGGCCGAACATCGAGTTGCTGGAGCAACGGGTCGCCGTTGATCTGATTACCGAAAAGCGCCTGGGCCTGGAAGGTGATCGCTGCCTTGGCGCCTACGTGCTCAATCGCGGCACCGGCGAAGTCGATACCTACGGCGCGCGTTTCGTGATCCTCGCCTCCGGCGGTGCCGCGAAAGTTTATCTCTACACCAGCAACCCCGACGGCGCTTGCGGCGATGGCATTGCCATGGCCTGGCGTTCGGGCTGCCGGGTGGCGAATCTGGAGTTCAACCAGTTCCACCCTACGTGCCTCTACCACCCGCAAGCCAAAAGCTTCCTGATTACCGAAGCCCTGCGCGGTGAAGGCGCACATTTGAAGCTGCCGAACGGCGAACGCTTCATGCAGCGCTTTGACCCGCGTGCCGAGCTGGCGCCACGAGACATCGTCGCCCGGGCCATCGACCATGAAATGAAGCGCCTGGGTATCGACTGCGTGTACCTGGACATCAGCCACAAGCCAGCAGCCTTCATCAAGTCGCACTTCCCGACGATGTACGAACGCTGCCTGGAATTCTCCATCGACATCACCAAGCAGCCGATCCCCGTGGTTCCGGCCGCGCATTACACCTGCGGTGGCGTGATGGTCGACCAACACGGTCGCACCGATGTGCCAGGCCTGTATGCGATTGGCGAAACCAGCTTCACCGGCCTGCACGGTGCCAACCGCATGGCCAGCAACTCGCTGCTGGAGTGTTTCGTCTATGCCCGCTCGGCGGCGGCAGACATTCTTGAACAACTGCCGCACGTCGCGATACCGAGCGCCCTGCCCGCCTGGGACGCCAGCCAGGTTACCGATTCCGATGAAGACGTGATCATTGCGCACAACTGGGATGAACTTCGGCGGTTCATGTGGGACTACGTGGGCATCGTGCGCACCAACAAGCGCCTGCAACGCGCTCAGCATCGTGTGCGCCTGCTGCTGGACGAGATCGACGAGTTCTACAGCAACTACAAGGTCAGCCGGGATTTGATCGAACTGCGCAACCTGGCTCAGGTGGCCGAGCTGATGATTCGCTCAGCCATGGAGCGCAAGGAAAGCCGCGGCCTGCATTACACACTCGATTACCCGAACATGCTGCCAGAGGCGCTGGACACTATTCTGGTGCCGCCCACCTACGCCGACTGAACTTGAGCCGGACCCGCAGGCGTCGGTGAACATCCGCCGCCTGCGCATCGCGCGGCACACAGATTGCCCGTACCCGCCGCTCGCCGCGCAAACGAAAACGCAACACGACGACCAACGGTAGCGCCAGGCTGTCCGGACGTAATTGCACTGCTTGCCACCCCGACCGCTGATTCCACAACTGCCAACCATCGGCGTCCCGACGCAAGCCGCGGAATGCCTGCGGGTGTGTCAGCAGAATCTGTCGCGGCAACATCCAGATACCGTGAGCCCCGCACAGCGCAACGCCGAGCAAACTGGCCCATACCGGTATAGAGAGCAGAAACAGCGAACCCAGCGCGAACAGCTGGGCGAGAAGATAGGCCGCCAGCAATTGCCGTGAGGCATGCCAGCGGCATTCATAATGGTTACTTGGGTTGGACACGGTCCAGAATCATGCGAACCATGCGCTGCAGCTCAGGGTCTTCCGATTCGGCGCGTTCCATGAACCAGCCGAACATGTCCTGATCTTCGCATTCAAGCAGCTTGCGGTAGCAGTCGCGATCGACATCGTTGAGGTGCGGATAGACCTCTTTGACAAACGGCACGAGCAACACGTCAAGCTCGAGCATGCCGCGACGGCTGTGCCAGTAGAGGCGGTTCAGTTCAACATCTTCGACCATGGAGCGCTCCTCAAATAGAGCGCAAGTATACAGCCCCGATCCCTGTCGAACAGTCGGCTTTGGTCGGGCACCATCAATCCTTTGTGAACTACCCATTTCAAGGGCGCCCCCTTATGATGTCCTCCAGACTCTTTACCCTGCGATGACCCATGGCTGATTCTGCTTTTTTCTGCACCTTGTCCCACGAAGGCGTGCTCGCCGTCCGCGGCTCCGATGCCAGCAAGTTCCTTCAGGGACAATTGACCTGCAACCTCAATTACCTGAGCGACACCCAGGCTAGCCTCGGTGCACGCTGCACCCAAAAAGGCCGCATGCAGTCGAGCTTTCGCATCCTGCTTGAAGGTGACGGGGTTCTGTTGGCGATGGCCAGCGAGTTGCTGGAGCCACAACTGGCGGACCTGAAAAAATACGCGGTGTTCTCCAAGTCCAGGTTGACCGACGAAAGCGCCGCCTGGATTCGCTTTGGCCTGCAGCACTCAGAAGCCGTCCTGTCCGGCCTGGGCCTGACACTTCCCCGGGAAGACGGCGCAGTTGCCCGCGCGGGTGGTCTGATTGCCATTCGTGTTTCATCTGATCGCGTCGAACTCTGGGCGGCGGCCGGTCAGGCCGACACCTTGCGCAACACGCTGGCCGCGCTGCTGCCTGAAGGTGATCTGAACCAGTGGCTGCTCGGGCAGATCCGCGCCGGTATCGGCCAGGTCATGCCGCAGACCCGCGAGCTGTTCATCCCGCAGATGCTCAATCTGCAAGCGGTAGGCGGCGTCAGCTTCAAGAAAGGTTGCTACACCGGCCAGGAAATCGTCGCGCGCATGCAGTACCTGGGCAAACTCAAACGTCGGCAGTATCGCCTGCAACTCGATGCCAGCGAACTGCCCGAGCCCGGCACCGCACTGTTTTCCCCGACCCACGGCAGCTCCATTGGTGAAGTGGTGATCGCCGCTCGCGCCGAGCAGAACATCGAGCTGCTGGCGGTGCTGCAGGCCGAAGCCGCGGACAGTGGCGACGTGCACCTTGGCAGCCTTGAGGGCCCGTCCCTGCACCTGCTCGACCTGCCTTACCAACTGGATCGTGATCGCGAGATCCAGCGTTAATTGCAGCATTTTTTTGCAATACCCTAGAGAAACTAAATGAGCGAGCTGGCGGATAAGGTCCAACAGGATTTGGTTGAGGCCATCGATAACGATGACCTGGTTCTGCCAACGTTACCGGAAGTGGCCCTGCAGATTCGCAAGGCCGCCGAAGACCCGGAAATCAGCGTCGCGACCCTGAGCAAAGTCATTGGCCGCGACACGGCGCTGTCGGCGCGATTGATCAAGGTGGTCAACAGTCCGTTGCTGCGTGCCGCTCAGGAAGTGACCGACCTGCACACGGCAATCACCCGACTGGGCATCAATTACAGCAGCAACCTGGCTATCGGTCTGGTCATGGAACAGATTTTCCACGCCCGTTCCGAAGTGGTGGAACAGAAGATGCGCGAGGTCTGGCGCAAGAGTCTGGAAATCGCTGGCGTCAGCTATGCACTGTGTCGCAGTCATACCCAATTGAAACCGGATCAGGCGGCCCTTGGCGGGCTGGTGCATCAGATCGGCGTGCTGCCGATTCTGACCTACGCCGAAGACCACTACGAGCTGCTGTCAGACCCGGTCAGCCTCAACCATGTCATCGAGCAGATCCATCCATTGCTCGGCGACAAGCTGCTGCAGGTCTGGGAGTTTCCGGAAATGCTGGTGAAACTGCCGGGGCTGTATCTGGACTTCAAGCGTCAGTCCGAGCAGGTCGACTATGTTGACCTGGTGCAGATTGCCAGCCTGTATTGCCACAAGGACACCGATCATCCGTTGTCCAGAATCGATGTACTCGGCGTGCCAGCGTTCAAAAAACTGGGGATCGATCCAGAGAACACGGCGATGTGCGGCGACCTGGAAGAATCACGCTCGATGTTTTACTGATCAAAAAACCGCATCGCCCCCATCGCGAGCAAGCTCGCTCCCACAGGATTTCCGACACACAGGGGATCCAATGTGGGAGCGAGCTTGCTCGCGATAGCGCCAGAACAGGCACGACAAAATTACCCTGCGATAAAACTGACGCGAACCTTCAGCCCGCGCTGCGCACCGTCATGCAGGCTGATCTGGGCCAGATGGGCGCGACAGATTTCACCGACAATCGCCAGGCCCAGACCTGACCCCGCCACCTGCTGATTACGCCGATAGAAGCGCTCGAATACCCGGTCGCGCTCCTCAAGAGGAATTCCCGGCCCATCATCCTCGACCTCAAGCACGGCTGGCGCACTGACGCGCAAGATCACGTTGCCGCCGGGGGGCGTATGGGCCAAAGCGTTATCCACCAGGTTGCTCAACAGTTCATTCAACAGCGTTGGCTCGCCGCGCAGCCACACAGGCTCGTCAGCCTCCAACGCCAGAGCGACGCCCCGTGCGTGGGCCAACGGCGCCATAGCCATGCCCAACTCGCGCGCCAATTGACTCAGATCGAGCAACTGCGCCCCACCCTCGGCAATCGCCCGCGCACCGTTTTCGACGCGTGCGAGCGACAACAATTGATTCGCCAGATGAGTCAGCCGATCAGTGCCTTGAGCAGCGCTCTCCAACGTGTTTCGCCAGGTTTCTGGCTCGCTCGCCCGCAACCCCAATTCCAGCCTTGCCTTAAGTGCCGCTAACGGCGTTCGCAGCTCATGGGCCGCGTCGGCGATGAACTGCGCCTGACGCTCGAACTGCCCACGCAAACGTTCGGTGAAGTGGTTAAGGGCGCGCACCAGCGGCCACAATTCGCGCTGCACTTCCACCAACGGCAAAGGCCGAAGGTCATCCGATTGCCGCTCTTCCACCACCGTGCGCAAACGCTCCAGCGGGCGCAATGCCGCGCTCACCGCAAACCACACCAACAGCAACGCCCCCACCGCCAGCATGCCCAGACGCAGAAGGGTATCGGTCATCAGGCTGCGGGCCATGCGCACGCGCGCCTCGTCGGTTTCCGCCACGCGGATTTCCGCCATACCGTTCATATTCGGCTCGATCACCGGTTTGAGCAGGCTCACGACCCTCACGTTCTGCCCTTGGTAAATGGCGTTATAGAACCGCGCCAACGCTGGGTAGTCGTCGGTTCGCGGTGTGCCTGGCGGTGGCCCGGGGAGATTTTCGTAACCGGAAATCAGCTGCTGGTGGATGTCGTTGACCTGGTAGTAAATCCGCCCCGCGCTGTCGTAGGCGAACGTGTCCAGCGCCACGTAAGGCACATCGGCGCTGAGGCTGCCGTCGCGCTGGGAAAGGCCGGCGGCGATGGTTCGCGCCGAGGCCAGCAAGGTTCGGTCATACGCCGTATCGGCCGCTTCGCGACCGTTCCAGTAGGCACTCAAACCGCTGGCGACCATCAACACCACCAGCAACAACGCGAGGTTCCACAGTAACCGCCAGCGCAGACTGCCGGGCTTATGCATCGCGGGCTTCCAGCAGGTAACCGAGCCCCCTGAAGGTCACGATCGCCACCGCGTGGCCATCGAGTTTTTTGCGCAAGCGGTGGACGTAGATTTCGATGGCGTCCGGGCTGGCCTCTTCGTCCAGACCGAACACCTGGGAGGCGAGTTGCTCCTTGCTCATCACTCGCCCCGGGCGTGCGATCAACGCTTCGAGCACCGCTTGTTCGCGGGAGGTCAGGGTCAGCAAATCATCGCCAAGGGTGAAGCGCCGAGTGTCCAGGTCATACACCAACACGCCGCAGCGTTGCTGACGCTCGCCGCCGAGTACGCTGCGGCGCAACAGGGCCTTGACCCGCGCTTCCAGCTCGGTCAGTTCAAAGGGTTTGGCCAGGTAGTCGTCGGCGCCAAGGTTGAGCCCGTGAACCCGATCCTTGACGTCGCTGCGGGCGGTCAGCATCAGCACCGGCAAATTCTTGCCGCGACTGCGCAACCGCGCCAGCACCTCGAAACCGTCCATGCGCGGCAGTCCGACATCGAGGATTGCCACCGCGTACTCCTCGCTGTTCAAGGCCAGGTCGGCGGCCACCCCATCGTGCAGCACATCGACGGTCAGACCGGTGCTCTTGAGCGCCTGGGCGACACTTTCGGCCAACTGCAGATGGTCTTCGACGAGAAGAACACGCATGGATTTTTACCTCATTTGGGGATGGTCGACGCCATTCTTTGGCGCGGAGTTTACAGCCGCATCCGCCGCTGTGAAGCCCGAAAACCGTGAAAGTCTGCTGAAAGGTTGGAGAAAGGTTAGCCCGTTAGAGTCCAGCCACGGACCGTTTCGGCTGCCGTGACCATGAAGAGTTGTAACCGAAAAACGCCTCGAAGCGTTTTCGCTAAATAAGAACAATAACGGAGTACTTCACGATGCTGTCTACACAGCCACAGGCTTGCCTGCCTGCGCGTTTTTCCCGTCTCGGCTCCACCGCCCTCGCCAGTGCCGCCGCCCTCGCCGGCTTTTCGCCCGTCAGCCAGGCTGCCTTCTTCGAAGACAGTAGCGCGACCCTCGAAACCCGTAACATGTACTTCAACCGCGACTTTCGCAGCGGCACCAGCGCCCAGCAATCCAAACGTGACGAATGGGCCCAGGGCTTCATGCTCAACGTCCAGTCGGGTTACACCGACGGCACCGTGGGTTTTGGTGTCGACGCGCTGGGCATGCTCGGGGTCAAGCTCGACTCCAGCCCCGACCGCACCGGCACCGGCTTGCTGCCGACCCACGATGACGGGCGTGCCGCCAATGAGTACTCCAAACTCGGCCTGACCGGCAAAATCAAGATCTCCGCCACCGAGCTCAAAGTCGGCAGCCTGATCCCCGAACTGCCGATTCTCAAGCCCAACGACGGGCGCATTCTGCCGCAGACCTTCGAAGGCGGCCTGGTGACCTCAAAGGAAATCAAGAACCTGACCTTCACCGGCGGACGCCTGGATAAAGCCAAGGACCGCGACAGCACCGATTTCGAGGACATCGCCCTCAACAACAAAAACAGCCGTTTCGCGGGTACAGTTCCTGGCACGCATTTCGACTTCGGCGGTGTCGACTACAAGTTCACCGACAAGATCACCGGCAGCTACCACTTCGCCCAGCTTGGCGAGGTTTACAACCAGCATTTTCTCGGACTGGTCGCTTCGCAGCCGTTCGGCCCGGGCACTTTCGCCACCGACCTGCGGCTGGCCATCAGCAATGACCAGGGCCAGGCGCGCGGCGGCAAGATCGACAACAAATCCCTCAACGGCCTGGTGAGTTATGCCTTGAGCGGGCATAAACTCACCGCCGGCTATCAGCACATGTCCGGTGACAGTGCCTTCCCGTATGTCGACGGTGCCGACCCGTATCTAGTCAACTTCGTGCAGATCAACGACTTTGCCGGCGCCGAAGAGCGCTCCTGGCAGGCGCGTTACGATTACGACTTCGCCAAACTCGGGATTCCGGGCCTGAGCTTCATGACCCGTTACATCAGCGGTGACAACATCAAGCTGAAAAACGGCGCCACCGGCGAAGAGTGGGAACGCAACACCGAGATCAAATACGTGGTGCAAAGTGGTGCCCTCAAGGACGTCGCCGTGCGTCTGCGCAATGCCACCTACCGCTCCAACTATTCCGCCCGTGACGCTGATGAAGTGCGTTTGCTGGTGAGCTACAGCGTTGCCCTTTGGTAATTGATTGTCAGTGAAGCCTGCGATCCGTTCTGCCCCCCCCCTTTTCAGGGGCACGCGCAAAGATCAAAAGATCGCAGCCTTCGGCAGCTCCTACATACAACAACTCCTGTGGAGACGAAAAATGGACTTATCACTGCGTAAAGTTGCATTAGCCGCCAGCTGCCTGCTGTTCGCCGGCCCACTGTTTGCCGACGTCGCCGGCGAACCCAAGCGTCCGGAATGCATCGCCCCGGCATCCCCTGGTGGAGGCTTCGACCTCACCTGCAAGCTGGCGCAAAGCGCGCTGGTGAACGAGAAAATCCTGACCAAACCGATGCGCGTGACCTACATGCCAGGCGGTGTCGGCGCGGTGGCCTATAACGCCGTGGTCGCCCAGCGCCCAGCCGATGCTGGCACGCTTGTGGCCTGGTCCAGCGGCTCGCTGCTGAACCTGGCGCAAGGCAAGTTCGGTCGCTTCGATGAAAGCGCCGTACGTTGGCTGGCCGCCGTTGGCACCAGCTATGGTGCCATCGCGGTGAAAAGCGATTCGCCCTACAAGAACCTCGACGATCTGGTTCAGGCGTTGAAGAAAGACCCGAGCAAAGTGGTGATCGGTTCCGGCGGCACGGTGGGCAGCCAGGACTGGATGCAAACCGCATTGATCGCCAAGGCCGCCGGGATCAATCCGCGCGACCTGCGTTACGTCGCCCTCGAAGGTGGCGGCGAAATTGCCACGGCGTTGCTCGGCGGTCACATCCAGGTCGGCAGCACCGACATCTCCGACTCCATGCCGCACATCCAGAGCGGTGACATGCGCCTGCTGGCCGTGTTCGCCAACGAACGTCTGGACGAGCCGGAAATGAAGGACATTCCGACCGCCAAAGAGCAAGGCTACGACATCGTCTGGCCAGTGGTTCGTGGTTTCTACCTCGGGCCAAAAGTCAGCGATGCGGAATACACCTGGTGGAAAAACGCCTTCGACAAACTGCTGGCCTCGGAAGACTTCGCCAAGCTGCGCGATCAGCGTGAACTGTTCCCGTTCGCCATGACCGGGCCAGAGCTGGACACCTACGTGAAGAAGCAGGTAGCGGACTACAAACTGCTGGCCAAAGAGTTCGGCCTGATTCAGTAATCGCCTCTGTCTCGCGGCCAACCCCTTGCGCATCAAGGGGCTGGCCCAGGAGTTTGTCATGCTCTTACAACGTATTTTTGCCTCCGCGCTGTTGCTGGCCTGCATAGGTCTGGCACTGATGGCCTGGCCGTATCAAGCGGCTTTTTCCTATGAACCCGTCGGCCCTAGAGCCTTCCCGTTGTTGATGCTCGGTTTGATGGGCGCGGCGTTGCTGTACATGGTATTTCGCCCTGCGCCGATCAAACACAGCGAAGACGAGCCGCCACTGGACCGTGAAACCCTGACCAAGATCGGTATCTGTGTCGTTCTGCTGCTGGTGTTCGCCGGAACCTTCGAACCACTCGGGTTCATTGTTTCCAGCATTCTGATCGGCGTACCAATGGCCCGTTTGTATGGCGGCCGCTGGCTGCCCAGCGTGGTGATCATCAGCTTGATGAGCGTCGGCCTGTACATGCTGTTCGACCGATTGATGGACGTGCCACTGCCGTTGGGTCTGCTCGACGTTCTGGAGAACTGATATGGATACCCTTAACTATCTCGGCCAGGGTTTCGGCGTCGCACTGACCCCTTACAACCTGGTCACCGCATTGTGCGGCACCCTGATCGGCACCGTGGTCGGCTTGTTGCCGGGCCTGGGGCCGATCAACGGCGTGGCGTTGTTGATCCCGATCGCTTTCGCTCTCGGCCTGCCACCGGAGTCCGCATTGATCCTGCTGGCGGCGGTTTACCTGGGTTGCGAATACGGCGGACGGATCAGCTCGATTCTGCTGAACATTCCGGGCGAAGCGTCCACCGTCATGACCACCCTCGACGGCTACCCGATGGCGCGTCAGGGCATGGCCGGGGTGGCGCTGTCGTTGTCGGCCTGGAGTTCGTTCATCGGCGCCTTCATCGCCACCTGCGGCATGGTGCTGTTCGCCCCGCTGCTGGCGAAATGGGCCATCGCCTTCGGCCCCGCGGAATACTTCGTGCTGATGGTCTTCGCCATTGTCTGCCTGGGCGGCATGGCCGGTGATCGACCGTTGAAAACCTTTATTGCCGCGCTGATCGGGCTGTTTCTGTCGTGCGTCGGGATCGATGCCAACAGCGGTGTCTACCGTTTCACCGGAGACAACATTCACCTCACTGACGGTATTCAATTCGTGGTGTTGGTGCTGGGTCTGTTCTCCATCAGCGAAATCCTGTTGCTGCTGGAAAAAACCCATCATGGCCAGGAAGCCGTGAAAGCCACCGGGCGGATGATGTTCAACTTCAAGGAAGCCTCTTCAGTGTTCGTGGTGAACATCCGTTGCGGCGTTCTGGGGTTCATCATGGGCGTGTTGCCGGGTGCCGGCGCGACGCTGGCCAGTGCCGTTGCCTACATGACCGAAAAGCGCATTGCTGGCGCCAGCGGCACCTTCGGCCAGGGCGATAAACGTGGTCTCGCGGCACCGGAAACCGCCATCGGCGGTGCAGCTTGCGGCGCATTGGTACCAATGCTGACCCTCGGCGTACCGGGTTCGGGCACCACGGCGGTGATGATCGGCGCACTGTCGCTGTACAACATCACCCCAGGGCCACTGTTGTTCCAACAACAACCGGACATCGTCTGGGGCCTGATCGCGTCGTTGTTCGTCGCCAACGTCATGCTGGTGATCCTCAATATCCCGATGATCCGCATCTTCACCCGCATTCTCGCGGTGCCGAACTGGGCGCTGGTGCCGGTGATCGCGATCATTACCGGGATCGGCGTCTACGCCGTGCACGCGACCACCTTCGACCTGTTCCTGATGATCGGCATCGGTATCTTCGGCTACATCCTGCGCAAGCTGGACTTCCCGTTGTCACCGGTCCTGCTGGGTTTCATCCTCGGCGGCTTGATGGAACAGAACCTGCGTCGCGCACTGTCGATTTCCAATGGCGCACTGGAGATCCTCTGGTCGAGCCCCATCACCTTCGGTTGCTGGGTACTGACTGCAATCATGTTGCTGATGCCGATCCTGCGCATCTGGCGCAAACGCTCCGCGGCGCGGCGTGCTATCGCCGATGTCTGATCGGCCCTTCAAAAGCTGGTGGGGAACACCGCTGGTCGGTCTGCTTGGCGGGTATCTCGCCAGCCAGATCGGCTGGCCGCTGCCATGGATGGTCGGCTCGTTGCTGGCGATCATCCTGGTGCGCTGCCTGACACCCTGGCAACTGACGGAAATCCCTGGCGGGCGTAAATGCGGCCAGTGGATTGTCGGAATCGGCATCGGCCTGCACTTCACCCCGGTGGTGATCGAGCAGGTCATGAGCCACTTTGGCCTGATCTTCTTCGGGGCGCTGGTCACCAGCCTGTCGGCGGTGGTCGGAGTCTGGTTGCTGCGGCGCACCGGCGAAGATCGCGCCACCGCATTTTTCTCCAGCATGCCGGGCGGTTCCGGTGAAATGGTCAACCTTGGCGCACGCAATGGCGCCGTGCTCAGTCGCGTCGCGGCAGGGCAAAGTCTTCGGGTGCTGGTGGTGGTGCTGTGTGTGCCGGCAGCGTTCAAATACCTGCTCGGCGAAGGTGTTCCTTTACAGCATCCTGCGAGCGTCGATTGGCGTTGGCTGGCGCTGCTGTTCCCGGCGGGCGCCCTGCTCGCCTGGATCTGGCAACGTTTGCGGCAACCCAACCCCTGGCTGTTCGGCCCGTTGCTGGTGAGTGCGGCGGTGAGCATTGGCTGGGATTTGCATATCGGCCTGCCCCATGGCGGCAGTCAGATTGGTCAATGGCTGATCGGCAGTGGCCTGGGCTGCCACTTCAACCGGCAGTTCTTTCGTCGCGCACCGTCGTTCATGGGTCGGACCCTGATCGGCACGGCGCTGACCATGCTGATTGCTACGCTGGCGGCGCTGGGGCTGAGTGCGCTGACCCAACTGGACCTGCGTTCACTGACCCTGGGCATGATGCCGGGTGGCATCGCGGAAATGAGCCTGACCGCTGAAACCTTGCAACTGTCGGTGCCTTTGGTCACAGCGATGCAGGTGATGCGGTTGTTGTTTGTACTGTTTCTGGCGGAGCCGTTGTTCAGGTATTGGAACCGGTTGCCGGAGTCGACCTGATAGACCGAGGTGCCCCCATCGCGAGCAAGCTCGCTCCCACAATGATTTTGTGAACACTGAAGATCAAATGTGGGAGCGAGCTTGCTCGCGATGCTTTTCAGACTGGCGGTAACCGCCACTCGATCGGCGTCTCGCCATTCTGCTCAAGAAACTTGTTGGCGCGGCTGAAGTGCCCGCAACCGAGGAATCCGCGATAGGCGGACAGCGGCGACGGGTGCACCGAGGTCAACACCAGGTGCTTGGTGGCGTCGATCAGTTTCTGTTTGCTCTGCGCATGAGCGCCCCACAGCAAAAACACCAGATGGGGCTGATGTTCGCTGACCACCTCGATAATCCGATCGGTAAAATACTGCCAGCCCTTGCCCGCATGGGCGTTGGCATTGGCCCGCTCCACAGTCATGGTGGTGTTGAGCATCAACACGCCCTGGTCAGCCCAGCTTTGCAGGTAGCCGTGGTTCGGGATGTCGATGTTCAGGTCACGCTTCAACTCTTTATAGATGTTCACCAGCGACGGTGGCGCCGGTACACCCGGTTGCACCGAGAAGCACAAGCCATGCGCCTGACCCGGGCCGTGGTAGGGGTCCTGGCCGAGAATCACCACTTTGACCTTGTCCAGCGGCGTCGAGTTGAGGGCGTTGAAGATCATCGGCCCCGGCGGATAGATTTCCTTGCCGGCAGCGTTTTCCTGCCGCAGAAACTCGCGTAACTCAGCCATGTAAGGCTGGTCGAATTCGGCACGCAGTGCTTCCTTCCAGCTCGGTTCGAGTTTGATACGGTCTTCAGCAGTCATGGTTACACCCGAGAATTCAATGGGGCGAACCCTAGGAAAGCCCACCGCGCTTGTCAATTGATCTGACACAGATCCAGCACTTTCTCATACAGCGATCATACTGAACGTTCAATTCAGTCATCGAGGTCAAAATGAATCTGCACTTCGAAGAACTCACCGGCACGGACGGCGCACGCATCGGCATCGCCAGCCTGGATGCCGAAAAATCCCTGAACGCCCTCTCGCTGCCAATGATCAGGGCCTTGAGCGATCAACTGGAAGCCTGGGCCAAAGAGCCGCAGATTGTCTGCGTGCTGTTGCGCGGTAACGGCGCCAAGGCGTTTTGCGCCGGCGGTGAAGTGCGCAGCCTGGTAGACGCCTGTCGAGCCCATCCCGGTGAAGTGCCGCCCTTGGCTGCGCAATTTTTCTCGGCGGAATATCGCCTTGATTTTCGCTTGCACACCTACCCTAAACCGCTGATCTGCTGGGGCCACGGTTACGTCCTCGGTGGCGGCCTGGGGTTGCTGCAAGGCGCGAGCATCCGCATCGTCACCCCGAGCAGCCGCCTGGCCATGCCCGAAATCAGTATCGGCCTGTACCCGGATGTCGGCGCCAGTTGGTTTCTCTCGCGATTGCCCGGCAAGCTTGGTTTGTTTCTCGGTTTGACCGGCGCGCAGATGAACGCACGCGACGCCATTGATCTGGACCTGGCTGACCGCTTCTTGCTGGATGAACAGCAGGAAGAACTCATCGAAGGTCTGCTGCAATTGAATTGGCAGGAACAAACGCCGATGCAGCTCAACAGCCTGCTCAAGGCCTTGCAGCAAGAGGCCGTCGGGCAAATGCCCGAGGCACAATGGTTGCCGCGACGCCAGCAGATTGATGAGTGGCTGGATGTCAGCGACGTACGCTGCGCGTGGCGAGCCATCAGTCTGTTGCGCGATCACCATGACTTGCTGCTGGCCCGCGCGGCAAAAACCCTGCACGAAGGCTGCCCGCTGACCGCCCATCTGGTCTGGGAGCAGATCCAGCGTGCTCGGCACCTGTCATTGGCCGAGGTATTCCAGATGGAATACACCATGAGCCTGAACTGCTGCCGTCACCCGGAATTCAGCGAAGGCGTTCGTGCGCGCTTGATCGACAAAGACCACAAGCCGCACTGGCATTGGCCGGACATCAATACGATCCCTGAGGCGGTGATCCAGGCGCATTTTCATAAGGTCTGGGAAGGTCGACATCCACTGGCGGATTTGTCGGGTTACTGAAATTTCAGGATCGAGTAGGAGGCGGATTTACATCCGCCGTCCTCTCACACCACCATACATACAGTTCCGTATACGGCGGTTCCTGCCTACTGACAGACAACGTCAGCGAACTTGGTTCCGCTGATGTGTCGCCGCCCAGACCGGCCTTCGGGGCTTCCGGCTCCTACCTCCTGATGGTCTCGCCCCCCGCGACGCGGAGTTTCTGCTTTACGCTCCAACAGAGATCACACCCGACTATCCACTCATGGCAGGTTCAGCCCTTCATTACTCCGGCTCTGAGCAACTACTACGGTCTCTGCAAACTTCTGTCGCCCATCCCGTCATCTCGCGATGCAGGTAGCGCATGGCAGGCTAAACAGATCTCCCAGGGTAATTCGCGCGACCTTCCTGCTTATGCCTGCCGGATCTACGTCGCAGCGCTCCGTGTAAGTATTGGGCTTTGATGATTATGGCCATCTCACCCCGCTGCGCCGCCTCATTTGCTTCCTGTTCGTCAGGCCGGCATTTTGCCTCGGGTTTCCTTCAGATTCGCAGTCACCCGCGACACCCTTACCTTCGGCTAACACTTCCCCTTGCTGGGTGATGTGTACACCGTTGGGGAAATCCTTGAAGCGTTCAGTCAGGTAGGTCGGCCCGGAGCTGTTCGCGGACAGGTAAGGGGGGGCGATCTACGCCAGGTTGCCCAGGCACACCACTTTGGAACCGGCGCCGACACGGGTGATGATGGTTTTCATCTGGTGCGGGGTGAGGTTCTGGCATTCGTCGATCAGGATTTACTTCTCCTTCTTCGATCAATATTTACCCTCTATCACCCATAGCCCTCGACCCTACGATTAAGTAACGAAATGCTACCAAATAGACACCCTTCCGAAGGTATCGAAACAATTTCACTCTATGAATCCTTTCACAACAGCATGATTACTTTTCAAAAATAATTTCGAGTAGGAATTTAGTGTGCGAATTAGGAACTTACATCACGCGAATATTCCTACAACTCGAATTATTGACCAGCGCTTTCAATACGACTAGTTTTTCCAGTGAGGTCAAACGGCTTCACAAGCCTAAAAACAGCAAGAGGTGGCGACGACAATAACTGAGTGCAACACCATTCACTAAATACCAAAGGAAGAGGCCTTATAAACTCACCAACCGACCTTGAGCTATTTTGTTCGAAAAACAACATATCTATGCTTGTAGTAAATCAAACGATGCATCGCGCTAACAGGACAGAACAGTGAGGCTTCCACAAGTAAACGGATATGGTTACTTATGTGGCATACGATTTAGTAGCTCGGTCACACTTTGGGTAGACTTCGTTCTAATTTTTACGGTGCTGACATTTGGATTCGATGCATCTCCAAAAACCCTGGGGTATGCAGCAGCATTATATGGACTTCCATCACTATTACTAGGACCGCTTTTCGGCACTCTGGCCGACCATACGAGCCCATTAAAATTTTTAATAGTTAGCTTTTCAATCCGCTTTATCGTTGCCTGTCTATTATTTGGAGCAAACTCTGAAGCATATTTCCTAGCATTTGTCTGCCTCAAAGGGATATCAAATCTCGGTTCCGGAGCAGCAGAAATAATTTTAACTAGAAAGCTTTTGACAAACAAAGACCTCGTTAACAACATTTCACTGATAACGATAATGGATCAGTTTATTAAGGTTTGTTCACCTCTCGCAGCCGGCATCATTGCCAGCATGGCTGACAAAGCACACGGTTTTTTAATCTCCGCTTCCTTTTCATTATTCGGGGTATTTTGTGTAATCCTGCTTTCTTTAAGCTGTCGAGAGAAAAAAATACACAACCTCGAAAAACGATCATTTGGAAGTTTGGAAGCATTGAAGGTGTTATTACGGAGCGGCCCCTCCACTCAATTATTCTTCATCTGTGCATTAATTCAATCTGCCGTATTGGGGTGCTACGATTCATTACTGAGTATATTCCTGAAAGACATTGGATTTGAAGCATACATATTTGGAGTAATCGTTAGCTCTACGGCTCTAGGAGGAATTTTAGCCGGCTTGTGTTTCAAATTAGTTTATCCCAGCAGAATCTCTTTGTGCTCCACCCTCTCTCTTCTTATATTTGGCCTAATGGTAGTCATAGCAGGATCACTTCCAAAACCAGAAAGCATATCGACACTTTCTATTTTAATACTGACTTTCTTTTTTGCAGGCTTTGCGTATGGACTGACGTCGTTAGGATTTGGTGTAACCCTGCAAAAATACTGCCCTTTGTCTAATCTGGGGACAGTATCAGCGACCGCACGAAGTTTAACATTACTATTTATGATCGTGGGACCGATCTTTGGTGCTTGGCTATCAACTTTCATTTCAATCAGTGGTGTATTTGTCCTCTCGGGAGGTATCGCGGTGTTTTTCGGCGCGTTACTACACCTGAAATATCGCGATAATTTCTCTTTAGAAGCAACTCGCATATCAAATGAATAACGAAATCAGCTTGGGCGATGGAGTTGCCTGGATCACGACTGCTGCTCCAGCACGCGAATTAAGTGAATTCAATATCCCGGTCTACCCGGCGCGGTTTCCGGCGGGATGGGTAAATTCGATGGGGACTTCATCAAAAATCTGAAAGAACAAATACCCAGTCATCAGCTAGGCACTCCTGAAGAAATTGTGAACACGCTCACTTTCCTACTGACCTCCGGCATGAGCTTAACCGGGCAAACCCTACACGTTAATCATGGTTGGTACATGGGAGGCTAGTCATGTCAGTTCGGACAATTTATTCTGGGAAACACATCGTAATCTCTCACTGCCGGGACTGTGAAATTCCTGGCTACATGATTATTTCGCTTCAGCGGCTCACATCTAAACTCGCGGAGCTCACTTCGGCGGAAAGCGCTGAACTGATGAATGGTTTAGCGTTTGCGGAGCGAGCCTTAAACACTCTATTTTCTCCTGAAAAAATATACATAATGCGTATTTCCGAGCTCAATCCTGAACTGCACTTTCATGTTTTCCCCAGGTATGCCTCCGTGACCAAATTATATTTGGCGGAATACAATGAACGTATTATTGACGGTCCGCTCTTTTTCAGCTGGGCGCGGAAAAGGTTCAGTAGCTCACAGCCAGAGCCGACCCAAGAGGTATTGGACGCTCAATCAATACTCAAGGAAACCCTCAAGGCTTATTTTTCGCTGCCTCTATAAACAAGAGGCGTCATAGTTGTGTAGATCGCCATAGGCCGGGAAATACGTTGCGACGATGAGTGCGTAGACTGCGCCCGGGAGTCCGCTTGAGTGACGGACACTACTTCAGCAGCGGGCGGGGCTATCGTCCGCTTTCGTCCTCGGCAGTGTAGAAACACACTCATCGGTATTAGGACTGCGTCGCTATGCCCGACTGTCGCACCGAGGCGCGGGCATGTGGTCGGGATTCGAGTAGGAGGCGGATTCGCTGGCCGATGCACACGGGGCAGCTGGAAGGGATAAACAATCGAATAAAGGTCATCAAACGGATGGCGTATGGTTACCGGGATAGCGAATTCTTTTTCATGAAGATCAAGAACGTCTTTCCCGGTAATCCGTGAAGAGCATAAAAAAAGCGGCGCTGAATGCGCCGCTTGTTCGTTGCAAGGCCTAACGGTGGCCGTCCCAACTGCGGCGGCCATCGCGACCATCACGGTCACCATGTCTGTCGTGATCACGCCCGTCACGATGCCCCCGATCATCCCCTTCCCGGCGGCCATGGCCACCCTCTTCGCGATGACCCCAGCCATGGCGGTCGCGGTCATCCCAGCCACGGTTCTGGTAAACGCGGTACTCGACTCGCGGTGCTGCCTGGTAATAACGCGGCGCTGGCTCGTAGTAGCGCGGCGGCGAGTAGTAACGCGCAGGCGGGGAGTAATAAGGCCCACCTCCGTAGTAATAAGCTGGCGCCGGTGAGGTATAGACCTCAGAGCGGTAATTACCGGGACCTTCGTCGTAATAGGGTACACAAGCAGAAAGCGTCAAACCCAATGAAGCAATGAGAAGAAGTCGACGATACATGGCGGCCTCCTGGACCGCGAATGAGCCATACCAGCGACGCTGGTCGGCGGCAGCCAATTCATCTGACTGACGAAACATCTGACAGCAAAATCGGAATCTGGTGCGATTTTGAAACACATTGAAACAAGTAACAGATAACGCTTCTCGACCACCGATCAGCCTGCATAAAAAACGGCGCTTCCTTCACCAGAAAGCGCCGCCAATGGAGAAACTGAAAGCGATCAATCCGGTTCGACTCACCACGCTTTAATGGTGCCCGTGATAGTAGCCACCGTGATAACGCCCCCCATGACCACCGTAGTAATAGGGGTAGTAGCCGCCATAAAAGCGAGGACCGTAGTAGTAATAACCGCCGTAGTAATAAGGCGAGTAGTAACCACCGTAGTAATAAGGTGCTGGCGCGGTGTACACCGCAGAACCGTAATAGCCGGGTTCTACATAGTAGTAACAGGCAGAAAGACTCAAACCCAGCAACGCACCAAGCAAGATTCGACGATACATGGCGGCCTCCTGGACCGCAGGCAACACAGACCAGCAACGCTGGTCGGCGTCAGTCGGAACACTGAGTGGCTGACACCTATTAAGACTCTGAAACAACCGCCAAGTGCCTCGCCGCGCAAACCTTCAGATCGGCGGCCAGCCCGCCTACCCTGCACAACCTGTTGTCACGCGCCGACCAGACAATGTACCGTGCCAGACCAACCGGCCGTGACCGAACCTGCACAGAAATGCCTCACTCCAGCCATGAATAAACCTGACCTCTGCCCAGCCTGTGGCACCCGCAACGATTGCAGCCTGGCCGATCCGCGAACCGCCGACCAGGCCTGCTGGTGCTATGGCGTAAGCATCGACCCGGCGGTGCTTCTGGCGCTGCCCGCCGAACTGCGAAACCAGTCGTGCCTGTGCCCGCGCTGTGCTCAGGTCGAGTCGCAGCTGCAAGCAGCCTGCTAGCCTATCGAGTAAGATGCGCGCCCTTTCCCACTCTGCCGACCGTCATGCGCGTTGACCGTTTCCTCAGCAACCTGCCCCGCTACAACCGTAAACAGGTGCGTCTGCTGTTGGTCGAACGGCGGATCAAGGTCGACGGGCAGATCGTCAGTGACCCGCACTTCGAAGTGCGCGAGTTCAGCCGTGTCGAGTGCGACGATGAAGTGCTGCAAGCCGGCAAACCACCGCGCTACTTCATGCTGCACAAACCACCCGGCTGCGTCAGCGCCACTCGCGACCCGGAGCACCCGACCGTCCTCGACCTGATCCTTGAACCCGACAAGGACGACCTGCACATTGCCGGGCGACTGGACTTCAACACCACCGGACTGATGCTAATCACCAACGATGGTTCCTGGTCGCGGCGCCTGACCCAGCCGCAGACCAAACTGCCGAAGGTCTACTACGTCGAAACCGAACAACCCATCACCGATGAATACGCACAGACCTTTGCCCAAGGCCTGTACTTCGCCTTTGAAGACCTCACCACCCAGCCCGCCCAGTTGGTTGTGCTGGGCGAAAAATCTGCGCGGTTGAGCATCATCGAGGGCCGTTATCACCAGGTGAAACGGATGTTCGGCCACTTCGATAACAAGGTCTTGCGCCTGCACCGTGAGCGAATGGGGCCACTGGTACTCGATGACCAATTGAGACCCGGTGAGTACCGCCCGCTGAGCGACGAAGAGATCCAACTGATCTGAAGCAAGCGACCGCTGAGCAGAAGTCGTCGAACAATTTACGAACTGCACTTGCGCGATGGCCACTCCCCTGCTTGAATCAGGACGTCGGCCGAAATGTGACCGGCAAGTCATAACATACTTCTAAGAAACTTTTTGTCGGCAGAGAGCCTCGCAGATTTCACCTCTCCCGACAGACTGCCCGCCAATAACAATACCCGTCGACCAGCCTTCACCGGATCGACATGGGCTCAAAAATTCCAGGCGTATGCCTACCTGTCACAAAGCTCGTGCAATCTCATTGCGCGCATACCCGCTTGCCAGGAGTCTTATGACATGAGGCCAGAAATCGCTGTGCTGGATATACAAGGTCAGTACCGGGTTTACACGGAGTTCTATCGCGCAGACGCCGCAGAGAAGACCATTATTCTGGTCAACGGCTCGATGGCCACCACTGCATCGTTTGCACAAACCGTGAAAAACCTGCACCCGCAATTCAACGTTGTGCTGTACGACCAGCCCTACGCGGGCAAGTCAAAAGCCCACAATCGGCACGAGAAAATGCTCACCAAGGAAGTCGAAGGGCAGATCCTTCTTGAGCTGATCGACCATTTCGCCGCGGAACACGTGATGTCGTTCTCGTGGGGTGGCGCAGCCACGATGATCGCTCTGGCACAACGCCCGCGCCGGATCGAGAAAGCTGTGATCAGCTCGTTCTCGCCGGTGGTCAACGAGCACATGCGCGACTATCTGGAGCGCGGTGTCGACTACCTCGGCAAGCTCGATGGCGACCGCGTCGGCCACCTGGTCAACAACACCATCGGCAAACACCTGCCATCGTTGTTCAAACGCTTCAACTATCGCCACGTCAGCACCTTGGCCGAACACGAATACGGGCAAATGCACTTTCACATCAGCAGCGTGCTCAACAGCGATCGCCTGTGCTACCTCAAGGCCGCCAAGCAAATCGACGTGCCGGTACTGTTCATGAACGGTGAATGGGACGAATACACCGCCGCCAGCGATGCCCACCTGTTCGCCAGTCATGTGCAACACAGCACGTTCAGCACCATCCGGGCCACCGGGCACTTTCTCGACATGGAGCACAAAGCCGCCTGCCGAGACAGCCGCCATGCGCTGATGGGTTTCCTGAAGCCGGCCCACCATGAAGGCCGAACGCGTTCCCACTTCACCCAGGACCACCATGCATTGGCCATTTGAAACTGCGTCCTCGCGAGCAACCTCGTCTGCCTGACTACACGTATTACCTGCAGGAACGAGGCTTGCCCGCGACAGACCGCAACACGGCTTCAAACCCTGTGTACTGCCGCCATCGCCAGCGCTGAACCCAGCTGCCGACGAGGCATGCCCCTGCCCGTCCAAACCTGCAAAAACCCACGCAAACACAGATCAGCCAAAGAAAAACTTCAAATCCCCGGCCACATCTGGTACAAAGTCAGCCGCTCTGAGCGGGTGTCGTATAATGGCATTACTCCAGCTTCCCAAGCTGATAACGAGGGTTCGATTCCCTTCACCCGCTCCAATCAGACTTCAGTCTCACGTCATTTTTAGACGGGGGATGCAGGTAAAGAAAAAACCGGCCTTGATGGCCGGTTTTTTTGTGTCTGGGGTTTGGTGGAATCGAGCTCTGAGGCATCCCCACTCTTTCGTCCGTTGTCCGCTGATCCATGAGTAAGTGCTCTCGGGGCGTTAGCGACTACCCTGAAGTCTGTTAGCGTTTTTTTCTAAAAACACGGATTTATTATCAAATTTCATCAAGCGTTAACATTTTCATATCCAAGAAAATTAGTGTTTTCTTACGGGACTCGCAGCAACTTCATCTTCGATGAATACGAGGACGCGTGCTTTGCCTGGCGCTATCCCGATCTGACCGAACACGTCCTGTACACCGCACGTGTCGTCGAGCACACGATTCGAAAGGAAATGGCGGATGAAGCCAGAGTACTGGTGATCTTTCAGCAAGCTCAGAACCGGCTGAAAGAAGTACTGGAAATGCCGGACCAGGATGCGAACCGCATCATCCGCTCCATCAAGGAGACCGGCTAATGGGCGTCACCTTTTTATCCCAAAGTCTTTTTCAGCGTCTTACCAAGCGCTTGCGAAAGCCCATGGGCTAAGACAGACTCCCCGCCTTTCCAGACTCGACAAGGATGCGAGCATTGAAGTTTGAGAGTGACCAGTTTTCCGGCAACCATGGAGTTGTCTTCAACGTATCGCGCCTCACGCTGTCAGCCAGTGAACGGGGTAGCCTCAGAACACTGCATTTCGGTGAAGCGAAAGCCACCCACTATGAAGTGAGCAATCTGGTGGTGGAGCTCTACGACAAAATGCTCGCCAAGGATTTGCCCTGCCAAATGATGGTCGGGATCTCCAAACCCCTGACCCGGCAACAGGGGGATCTACTCAATGCCCAACGAATGAGTATCGCCAACCTCACCAGTGGTGTTTTCGCCGCAGCGGTAGGCAAGTTTGTGCCCGGTGCGATCATCCCGGTGGGATGGGCAGTGCGCAAGTTCACGCTGAGCAAATTGCCGACTTATCACGCAGGCGATGTCATTGTCAGTTTGGATGCGCAGGTCAGCGGTGGCATAGGCCCTCAGCACTCCGAATCATCCATGATCATCAAGAATCAAGGCGGATAGGATCATGAACGAATATGGACTGTACGCCGGGGCTTACGCAGTGTTCTTGCTGTTGTTCTTCTATCTGAAATCCTACCGCCTCAGAAAATGGCTGGGCATCACCCTGGTCGTTCTGGGGTTTGTGAGTATTTTCATGCTGCCGCCTTTCATTGCCGGCTTCGATCTGGGCATCGTTTCAACCAATGCTATCGGCATCGGGGCTGGGCTGTTTTTTAGTCGGGCCCGGTATGCGGCGTGAGCCTCGTGCTCATTAATAATCGGCCACTCTCGAGATCGAAGTACGGATTTCATGCCGGGAGGCGTGGCAGGAGAACCAGCATGGGACTGGTAACCCGTCCAACCACGCAGATGAGTCTGAGACGCTTAGCATCATCTGCTAACTGCGAATCAAGCTCGACGTGCCATCAATAGCATCGAGGCGGCAGCCGACAACAAACCAGCTCAGCAACGGTTGAACATTTGCTTACCATGAGGCAGGGAAAACCAACGTCGCATATACAATTCGATGTACGCAGTCAGCACGCCAGCGTATTCAAACAGGTGTGTCCCCCGGACGCTTACGATGTAGAGACAGAAAAAGCCGGTCCAAGTGGCCGGTTTTTTTGTGGGCGGGATTTGGTGAAACGCTGTTTCTTCCTCCATGAATAGCCAGTCAACGCTTGTCAAATTAAGTGCGGATTGCCCATTCTCTGGGTTCACGAACGGGGCCTATTTTCAAAAAAGCAACGTCCTACACTACTCCGGGAATTGTCCGTACACTTGCGCATTGCTGTGCATTTGCAACGAAGCCTATAGTCGAGCCGGCGCCAAAATGGCGCTTCGGGTTTGGCGACTCGATGCCAATGTACAAAAGCCTCCGATCAGTTTTCGGATCGCTTTAAAGCACTTAGCTGCCTGCTTTTTGGTAGCTGTGCGCGGGAGATCTTCGGGTCTGCCGGGTTGTCCATTGTCCGGTTCGCCAACCTGCGTACAGCTGCCACCCTTTTCGTTTGGCGACGATTGAGTGGTAGACCTCTTTACCCAATGGAGCTCTACTCATGAATGAATACATGGCCTTAACCAGCAACGCCGACGACCTACCCTCCCTGTTCGTCAACACCACTCAACCGCTGCATTCACTGCTCAGCACGGCCAGCTACAGAATCCGAGCCGTGACGCAGATTCTTGAAAACCTCGCGATGCGGGGTGACATCACCACTGACTCGGTCATTCTCAGCGACTTCGCATTGCTCTGCTGCATACCTTTGCGCGACGGTTGCGATGTGCTGGATGTCATTGCACGACGCATGGATGCAGAACCGTCCTGACGTCACAAGGGGGCGCTGTTTCGGCGCCCCTTGTGTTCAAGCGGATGTCATGCAGCGAGCTGAGCCTTCCCGGCTTTCCGACAGTTCTAAACTGGAGTTTGGCCGATTTCAGGACCTGTTTTCGGCCTCGTTGGGCGAACCTGCCGCCGCCGCTGCGATGCAGAATTCGTCGGCGCGCTCAAGGCCACAACACCACCTCTAGATCTTGACACCGAAAACCATGCATGCTAGCGAGTGCTATACTTCTTTCGAATTGCATGACGTCTGCAACGTCCCCCACGGGTACAGATACCGACTGCAAATCTCAGTTAACGGCTGCTGAACAGAGGATGTCTACAGCAAACACGAGATGGGAGGTGTGGTATGAATCGGCACTATTACATCAGTGACAATCTCGACGATCTTGAAACCGTTGAAAATGAATTGGAAGCCAACGGCATCAATACCGAACAAATTCATGTGCTCAGTGAAAAAGTTGCTGATGTTGAAGAACATCACCTCCACGAAGTTAACTCGTTAATGAAACAAGATACTGTTCACTCTGGCGAGATTGGTGCGGTGGTCGGCGTGCCACTCGCGGCGCTGGTCCTTGGCGGCGCCTATTGGATGGGCTGGACCCAATCCGTCGCAGGCTGGATGCCTTTTATCTTCCTTGCCATTGTTATAGTGGGCTTCTGCATCTGGGAAGGCGGTTTTTTTGGTATCCAGGTGCCAAACACTCACTTCCGCAATTTTAAACAAGTGGTAGATGAAGGCAAACATATCTTCTTCGTGGATGTCGAGCCGGATCAGGAGTCGGTATTGGACCGGGTAATCGAACATTATCCAAGGCTGAAGATCGCCGGCACGGGAACGGCAGCCCCTCACTGGACAGTAGCCTGGCAGCACAAATGGCATCAGTTCAAACGAGTGATATCGGGTTAGCCCCTGGGGGCTTAAGACCCTCAGGAAGTGCTATCCGGAAGTCGCTTATTGGCCGAAAAAAATGACCCGGCTGAGGAAAACATAGTCTGCCTCGGTGGCCATCAGTCCGACGAGCACCAGTAAACATAAAGGTGGCACCAATATGGCGTAGACCATGGCCAACCGTTCCCAGGCCATATGCATGAAGATGGAGACAATTAAACCTGCCTTCAACAACATGAGCGTGATAATCAGGAACCACCTGACGTAGCCCTGAAAGTGAAAATAGTCGACAAGATACGACAGCGTGCTGAGGACGAATAACAGCCCCCAGACTTTAAGGTACAAACTGATTGGATGTTGCTGACCCTGAGCATGCGCCATCATCAGTGCTCCTCTTCAGAACCTGTTCACGATCTACCATAAATAGAAAAAAGCAAAAATAAACACCCACACCAAGTCCACGAAGTGCCAGTAAAGCCCGGCTATCTCGACGATCTGATAGTTTCCGGAGCGCTCATAATCTCCGCGCAATACTTTCAGCGCCACAATGCTGAGGTAGATGACGCCGACTGACACATGCAGTCCGTGAAAACCGGTAATCATGAAAAAGCTGGCACCAAATTGTGCCGCCCCCATAGGGTTCCCCCAGGGACGCACCCCTTCTGCGATGAGCTTGCTCCATTCAAATGCCTGCATGCTGACGAAGGTCACACCAAAGGCTGCGGTCGCCAGCATCAGGGCCGCGGTTTTCGCGCGATCACGGCGATAGGCGTAATTGACTGCCATGGCCATGGTGCCGCTGCTACTGATCAGCACAAAGGTCATGATGGCGATCAGAATAAGCGGGATTTCTCTACCGCCGATCGTCAATGCGAACACTTCACTGGGGTTTGGCCAGGCGCTGGTGATGGTCATGCGTACCGACATGTAGCCGGTTAAAAAGCAGGTAAATACAAACGTATCGCTGAGCAGGAATATCCACATCATCGCCTTGCCCCAGGGGACCTGCCTGAATGCCTCCTTATCCGAGGACCAGTCGCTGGCGATACCCTGCCATCCCGGTGCAGGCGGCGAGCTGGGTGGATTGGATGAACCGGACTCGACTGGGGCTGGAGGGTGCGATGCCATGGCTTTTCACCTCAGGCCGCAGAATCTGGCGATGGCTTCATAGGTTGCCGGCGTGCTGGTCAGCAGAGCGAATAGCACGAACCAAAGACCCAGTAGGTAATGCCAATAGATGGCACAGAGCTCCACGCTGGCGCTGAGTTGCGGCAGCGGCACGTGGTGCAGGAATTTAGCGACGGTTCTGCTCCAGGCGATCAGCCCGCCCAGCAGGTGGAACCCATGCAGGCCGGTCAACAGGTAGAAGAAACTGTTGGCCGGATTGCTGGCGACAAAGTAGCCCCAGGCGACAAACTGCTGCCAGACCCAGAGTTGTCCCGTCAGAAAGGCAACTGCAAATACGCCCCCCAACGCAAAGCCGATGACAGTTGCGTCCAGTCGAGCCTGTCGGGCGGCCATACGCGACCACTGCAATGCGATGCAACTGAGTACCAGAAAAGCCGAATTCAGCCATAGCTGCCATAGATTGGCTAACGGCGCCAAGGGCTCTGTCAGGGGTAGCCAGTCGGCCATCTGTGAGCGCTCGATAAAGGCGACCAGGAAGAGAAAGAATAACGAGCTCACCACGGCCAGAAACAAGCGAAGGCCTATTCTTGCGTTTTGGATTCTATCGGCACCCTCGGTGGCCTGAATACCCTCAGGATCGCGACTCCAACTGCCGCCGGGGTCAGCGCTGTCGGCGTTTTTCAATAGCAGTCTGTTCATGTTTTAACGTCCGCTATTTTGGTTCCGGCACTGAGTTGACGCATCTGCTCCAGCTCCTCGTCGGAGACCGTTTGCGGAACGAAATCCTGTTCTATCCCCGGCACGCTGTAGTCATAGGCCCAGCGATGCACGACCGGCAGCTTCGCTCCCCAGTTACCGTGTATCGGCGGGGTGTCCGGCGTTTGCCATTCCAGACTGGCCGCGCCCCAGGGATTACTGCCTGCGGGCTTGCCTTTAAATACGCTCCAGGCCAGGTTGAACAGGAACAGCAGTTGGGAAACGCCGACGGTCAATGCGACCACCGTAATGAAGGCATTCAATTCTTGCGCCGACTGCGGGATGAACGCGTAGTTGTCATAGGCGTAATAGCGGCGTGGCATGCCCTGAAAACCCAGGTAGTGCATGGGGAAGAAGATGGCGTAGGTGCCCAGAAAGGTAATCCAGAAATGCAGCTTGCCCAGGGTGTCGTTCGTCATCCGCCCGGTTACTTTCGGGAACCAATGATAAATGCCGCCGAACACCACCAGTACCGGTGCGACCCCCATGACCATATGAAAATGGGCGACGACGAAATAGGTGTCCGAGAGCGGAATATCCACGATCACATTGCCGAGAAACAACCCGGTCAGACCACCGACCAGGAAGGTGACGATAAAGGCCAGGGCAAACAGCATCGGCACGGTCAGATGGATGTCGCCCCGCCACAGGGTCAGCACCCAGTTGTAGACTTTCAGTGCGGTCGGCACCGCGATGATCAAGGTGGTGGTGGCGAAGAAAAAGCCAAAGTAGGGGTTCATTCCGCTGACATACATATGGTGTGCCCAGACCACAAAGCTGAGTACGCCAATTGCAATAATGGCCCACACCATCATTCGGTAGCCGAAGATACTTTTACGCGCATGTGTGCTGATCAAGTCGGAGACCAGACCAAACGCGGGGAGCGCAACGATATAGACTTCCGGGTGGCCGAAGAACCAGAACAGATGCTGGAATAATATTGGGCTGCCACCTTGGTGATCGAGCTGCTGCCCCAGCGAGATGATCGCCGGCATAAAGAAGCTGGTGCCCAACAGCTTGTCAAACAGCGTCATGATCGCACTGACAAACAACGCCGGGAAAGCCAGCAAGGCCATGATCGAGGCCATGAAGATTCCCCATACGGAGAGCGGCATGCGAAACAATGTCATGCCGTGCGTGCGCGCCTGCAACACCGTGGTGACGTAGTTCAACCCGCCCATGGTGGTTGCGACAATAAAAATCGCCAGTGAGACGAGCATCAGCACGATGCCCCACTCGGTCCCCGGTGTCCCCTTGGTAATGGACTGCGGTGGATAGAGCGTCCAGCCCGCCCCCGTGGGGCCGCCGGGGACAAAGAAAGCGGCGAGCAACACCAGAACCGCCAGCAGGTAAGTCCAGTAACTCAGCATGTTGACGTAGGGGAAGACCATGTCGCGGGCGCCCAGCATCAGCGGGATCAGATAGTTGCCGAAGCCACCCAGAAACAATGCCGTCAGCAAGTAAATGACCATGATCATGCCGTGCATGGTCATCGCCTGATAGTAAGTACTGGCGTCCATGAACCCCAAACTACCGGGGAAGCCTATCTGCAAGCGCATCAAATCGGACAACACCACGGCGATGATGCCCACGAATATAGCCGTCAAGGAATACTGAATGGCGATGACCTTGTGGTCCTGACTCCAGATATATTTGGTCAGGAAACTTTTGGGCTCGTGCAGTGCTTCTGTTTCGGCTTGCTCCGCATAGGCCATCACGTCATCCTCCAACTGAAGTTTCGGTGTATTTCTGGCTTCTTTACGGCTACTTCCCTAGCTCCGCCTTGCTTGCATCAGCGCCGGCATTCGCTTTGGATTTGATAAAAGCGATCAGTGCATTCAACTCCTGATCACTCGGCGCAAAGGTCGGCATGACGGGTGCATAGCCCTTGATGATTCTGGTATTGGGCTTAAGAACCGTTTCTTTGATATAGCCCTCATCGACCTTTATTGTCGTACCGTCGGCAAAGGTTTCTGTCTTGCCATACAGGCCCTGCCAGCTGGGGCCGACACCCTTGCTGCCATCGACACTGTGGCAGGCCAGACAGCCGAACGACTTGGCCAGCCGCTGTCCCTGCGCCACCAGGTCGTCACCCGAGCCCGACGCTTCGCCGGTAGAAAGTTCATCGCCTTGGCGCGCAGTACCCAGTGATTTGATCAGGGCGACGAGAGCACCCAGTTCATCTTCATTGAGAGTATAGGCCACCATGACTGGCGGGTAGCCCTGCACCCGTCGGGCCTTCGGATCGAGGATCGCCGCTTTCAGGTAGGCCTCATCGACCAGCACACTGGAGCCATCGGCAAGCTGTTCGGTGCGGCCGTACAACCCCTTCCATCCCGGGCCGAGACTGGCACTGCCATCCTGGCTATGGCAGGCACCGCAGCCGAGCTTTTCGACCAACAGGCGGCCTTTTTCCAGCACGCTGTCCCGACTGGGCTTGGCCGCTGTCGCTACTGTCTGCGCAAAAGTCGGTTGGCTGCTCAGCCATTGATCGAAAGCGTCCTGTTCGTCCACGATCATATGGCCGCGCATGTTGTAATGCCCCACGCCACAATATTCAGCGCAGATAATTTCATATTTGCCGGTTTTAGTTGGCGTAAACCAAAAGTACGACACCATCCCTGGCACCATGTCCATCTTGCCGCGCATTTGCGGTACATCGAAATCGTGCAGTACATCTTTAGAACGCAGTAAAACTTTTACCGGTTGATTGAGTGGAAGGTGAACTTCACTGTTTAGTACAAGTACATCGTCCTGCCCGGCAGGGTCCTTGGGGTCAAGGCCGAAGGGGTTGGTGGAATCAACAAACTTGATATCCGATCTGCCCAGTTTCCCGTCCTGGCCGGGAAAACGAAAGGCCCACTGCCACTGCTGGGCGACCACTTCAAGTTCATAAGCTTTTTTCGGCACCCGGACGAAATCACTGTAAACAACCAGGCCTGGCGCCAACATCAAGGCAATACCAACCGACGTAACGATAATTAACCATACCTCCAACTTTTTATTTCCCGGCTGGTAGGCCGCCTTGGCACCCTCCTTGTGACGATAACGCATCACGGCTACCGCCATGAATACCGTGACGGCGATGAAAAATATTCCACTCATGATCAGGGTGATGAACTGGGTGGTGTCTATTGACCCCCAGTTGGAAGCTGCCGGGGTCGCGTGCCAAGGCGCCAGTATGTTGAACAACACTGATGCAACAACGATTAGAATCAAGATAATTGCTGTTGCCATTTTCTCTTCATCCTGTTCCTGTTACTCGCTTGTTACGCAAAAGCATCGCCACTCAACAGCATCGTCAAATTAATATCAATCTGACGTTCCAGCAGGATCGACAAGTACCACCACTCCCGATGGCAAAGTCAGCAAGCAGTATAGTTCAGGAACGGAACGAGCGCTTTTCCTGAAGAACCTGATACCCGGATATTCCAACTTCAACATCAAGTTAATTGTTTAAACCTGTTCGCTATCTATGACTGTAGGTATTCAGCCTAACGTCTCCCGGGACTAAATTAGGCGTAGCGACTTGTTTCCAATCAGTCAAAATGATTAGGGTCGAGTCCGACCTCCCCCAAGCGAGTCCCGGTTGCCAGCTATACTTAATTTCTGATTACGGACGGTTCAGAAATAGGGATCGACCAGAAGCGGCCCGAGCTACAGAGTCCAGCAGTCCACTACGGAGGTTTCGTCATGAGCGCCTTGACGATCGAAGGCTGGTGCAAAATCAGCGGCAACCAAAAGTCCATACCGGTGGGGGAGATCCATTTTGACGTCGACGGCCCCCTCCATCTGCGCCTGGAGGAAGCTGAAGAACGCCTGCAGACGACCCATGAGCCCGAAGCCATGGTCGATGTGGACATGAGCTCAATGGATTTGGTCATTCCAGAGGGATACGGCCCTTTGTCCGACTGCCAAATGCGCGTCTATTTGCAACACTCGCGCGGTCAGTTCCATCTGGTCGGGCATCGAGCGAGCGATGGAAGCTTGATCTATACCAATGCGGTGTTGATTGATCAGCTGCTTGAGTAGCGACTACGTGATGCTCGGCATCGGTTTTTCTCTGTGGGGGGATGCAGAGACAAGAAAACCGGTCCTCAGTGACTAATGCCTGCCAGTTAAGGCATTAGTCCTCAGTGACCGGTATTTTTATGCCCACCATTCAGCAAAAACACGCGTTGCGCTGGCGTTGAAGGAATCAGAAACACTCCAGCGCTGCTCCCGAACGCCACGCCTTGCTGTGGTTCCTACACTGTTCCCTACCATTCATCCGCTCTGCCGCCGACAGTGGTGGTTATAGTGTTGATAACTAAATTTCAGTAGGTATAGTAACCACCTACACAGCACAGGGAAGTGATGTGAATAGCCGATATTTGATAACCCAAATCGTCGCAGACGGCTGGTATCTGGTACGGGTCAGGGGCAGTCACCACCACTTCAAGCATCCCACGAAGCCCGGCCTGGTCACCGTCCCACATCCGAAAAAGGATTTACTGACGAAGACTGCCGTCAGCATCTTGCAACAGGCCCTGCTGTATTGAATCGGCGCACAGCACCCAGAGGACAACGAACATGCTTTACCCAATTGCGATTTCAATGGGCAATAACGAACACGCCTGGGGCGTGGAAGTGCCGGACATTCCGGGTTGCTTCTCGGCTGGCGATGACCTGGACGATGCAATCGCCATGGCGCGCGAAGCCATCGAAGGCCACTTCGAGATACTCGCCGAAGACGGCTCGGCGATTCCGCCCGCCAACAAAGTCACCGTGCACGCGGCCAATCCGCAGTACGCCGGAGTCACCTGGGCATTGGTGGACATCGACGTCACCAAGTACCTGGGCAAGGCACAGAAACTCAACATCACCCTACCCGGCTATTTGCTGACACGGATTGACGAATACGTGCTGCACCACCCGGAAGAGAAAAGCCGCTCCGGCTTTCTGGCCTCGGCGGCGTTGAAAGTGTTGCAACAGGGCTGAGGTTAGCGGCGCTTAGCGAGTCGCGACAATGAATAAACGCGGGAACGGCAGCAGCACCGAACCATCGGCCAGTACCGGGAAGAACGGTTCAAGTGCTTCCAGATAGTGCGCGAGGTACTGCGCTTTTTCCGCCTCGTCGAGCGGTTCAAGAAACGGCCGCAAGCCGCTGCCCTTGAACCACTCGACCACGGCCGCAGGACCACCTGCCAGCGGGTGGTGGTAGGTAGTGCGCCACACATCGACCCGCGAGCAGCAGGCGCGCAGTATCTGGTAGTAACCGTTGGCATCGTCCAGGGTCGTCCGTTGCCCGGCGACGTCCGCCAGCTTGTTGGCCCAAGGACCACTGCTGGCGACTTCACGCATCATCCGATGCGACGGTTGATCGAGGTTGTCGGGCATTTGAATTGCCAGGCTGCCACCCGGCGCGAGTTTGGCCACCAGCGACGGCAACAGCGTGGCGTGGTCGGGTAGCCACTGGAACACCGCGTTGGCAAAGATCACATCGAACGGGCCAGGCTCGCTCCAGGTGGCAATATCGGCGGTGTCGAAACGTACGTCCGGCAAGCGCTTGCGGGCAGCGTCGATCATGTCGACCGAGCTGTCGAGCCCACGCACCGTGGCGTTGGCAAAGCGCTGCACCAGCAATTCGGTGGAGTTACCGGGACCGCAACCGACATCGATCACCGAACGCGCATCGGTGTTGGGGATCGCAGCCAGCAAGTCGCGCGCCGGGCGCGTGCGCTCATCTTCGAAAGCCACATACTGTTTGGCAGACCAGCTCATCGCGTACTCCTGTGACGGGTCAGGATGTGAGCGACGCGCTAGACTCTGCGTTTCGCTCGTGGGGCGCCAGTAAGCGACAGCCCTGCCAAGTTCGTCAAGACTCGGGTGGATGATGTGGTGAAGGTGCTTACGCCGATGTCGGGTAAGCGCGATCGATAGACAAGCCCGCAGGTTCATATCAAAAGACCGACACAAAAAAAGAGCGACCTGTGCAGGCAATGCCAGTCAGTTAAGCGCAATCCATGTGGGAGCGAGCTTGCTCGCGATGACGGCATTACATTCAACATCAATGTTGACTGACCCACCGCTATCGCGAGCAAGCTCGCTCCCACAGGTTTGTGCCTTGATTGACAGGTATTAACCTATGCAGGTCGCTCTTTTTGATTCGGCGAAACGCTGGATCTAGTGGACCCAGCCGCCGCCTTGCCAATGCCAGCCATCGTTGCGCTGTTCCCAATGCGGGTGCACGTAACGATAGCCCCGGCGTTCCGGTTCCCAGTGCCCGCGAACGGCGACATAACGTCCGCCTTCCCAGCGCCAGTAACCGCGCGACCAGACATAACCCTGCCGACCTTCTGGCTCCACCTCAATGACCCGCACCGGTGGTGGTTGCGGTGCGATCACTTCGACGTACTCGCGTGGCGGCGGACGCCGGTCGTGAACCACCCGCTCCTGTACGCAACCGGACGCCGCGATGACCACTGCTACCAATGCCGCGTAACGTAACAACATGATGTTGCCTCCTGAGGCTCATCGGCCAATAGAGTAACCCCGTAAAACCATGCCCCCTTTACCGCCACGCTCCTGCTTGGCGTATGAATATTTGTACCAGCAGATATCTGTCTAATACCTGAACCCACCCACCGGAAGTATGTAAAGAAAAGTTGACCGACCAGCGGCATAGAGCCTTCGCACGATCGCGGAACGCGCCGGTTGCCCGCCGTTTTAAATGCACGTTCTTCAGCATCGCGTCAGCTACACGAGTGGAAACTACACTGGCTGCTGTCGACGTCTCTCTTGATACTCGGGAACCTCCTACATGCACGTGCCATCTGCCGTTTTGCGCCCGTTGTGCCTGTCGGCCTGCTTGTTGTTTCCCACACTGGCCTCGGCCGGTACACCCGCCGCGCTCAACCCGAGCGACATTGCCTGGCTACGCCGCGATGGCTTCGATCTGGATGCCGCCAACCTGGCGCGCTTGCGCAACATGGGCCGCGAGGGGCTGCTTCAAGCCCAATTGGCCGACCGTATCAACGACCCGCTGCCACCCGCGATCAACGCACTGTTGCACAGCTATCCGGTATTGAGCACGCCGCCCGAACCCTTGTTGCTCGCGTTCAAGAGCCAGCAGGAACAGCTCAAGGCCATGCCCGAAGGCGACACCAAAAACGCCGCGAAAAAAGACCTGCAACAACAAGCCAACGAACTCGCAGAGCAAGCGCGTGAAGCCGTGCTGTTGCGTGCGGTGTATGGGCCCAATCAGCTCAAGGAGCAGTTGGTGGGTTTCTGGCTCAACCACTTCAGCGTATTTCAGGGCAAAGCTCGGGTACGGGTGCTGACGGCGGACTACGCCGAACGCACGATCCGCCCACATGCCTTGGGCAAGTTCAAGGATCTGGTGATGGCCACCCTCAAGAGTCCGGCGATGCTTGAGTACCTCGACAACGCGCAAAACGCTCGGGGCAAACTCAACGAAAACTACGCCCGCGAACTGATGGAGCTGCACACCCTGGGCGTCGGCTCCGGCTATACCCAGCAAGACGTCCAGCAACTGGCGTTGATTCTGACCGGCGCCGGGCTGATCCCGCTCGATGGCCGTACACAGAAGTTTGCGCCTCGGTTACAGGCCTTGGTGGTGCGCGAAGGGGTATTCGAATTCAATCCGCGTCGTCACGATTTCAGCGACAAGGTGCTACTCGGCCAACCGATCAGAGGCAGCGGCTTTGACGAGATTCGTCAGGCCGTAGAGCTGATCACCCGGCAGAAAGCCTGTGCCCATTTTGTCTCGCAACAGCTGGCCGAATACTTCGTGGCCGATCAGCCGCCGCCGGCGCTGGTGGACCGGATGGCCAAGACCTTTCAGGACAGCGACGGCGATATCGCCCAAGTGATGCGCACGTTGTTCGAGTCCAGGGAATTACTGCAAAGTGCCGGCACCAAGTTCAAGGACCCGATGCAGTTTGTGGTGTCGGCGGTGCGGCTGGCCTATGACGGTAAACCGCTGGCCAACGCCAGGCCGATGATCAATTGGCTCAATCAGTTGGGGCAACCGGTGTTCGGTCGCGTGACACCGGATGGCTGGCCGCTGGAATCGAGCGGTTGGTCGAGCTCGGGGCAGATGTCCAAACGCTTCGAAATCGCCCGGGCAATCGGGCGTGGGGATAACCGTTTGTTTACCCCGGAAGGTAGCAACCTGCCCGGCCCCGGATTTCCGCTGATTACCACACCGTTGTTCTACGAGGTCATCTCTCCACACCTTTCAGCAGCGACCCTTGGTGCGCTGAACAAGGCCGTGTCGCCTCAGGAATGGAACACCTTTTTGCTCGCCTCACCTGACTTCAATAACCGCTAAGCTGCGTGATGAGGTGCCGCCATGAATCGTCGAGAACTGCTGATTGCCGCTGCGGCAGCCGCGACGCTGCCGTCCTTGTCGTTTTGTGCAAAGCTGTTCGCCGCCCCCGTTTCGGCGCCACGCTTTCTGATCGTTTTTCTTCGCGGCGGCTACGACTGCAACAACCTGCTGGTGCCCTGTTCCAGCGATTTTTACTACGAGTCGCGTCCGACTCTCGCCATTGCCCGGCCTGACTCGCATAACCCCAACAGCGCCATTGCACTGGATAGCCACTGGGGCCTGAACCCGGTTTTACGTGATTCGATCTACCCGTTGTGGCAACGCAAACAGATCGCCTTCGTGCCGTTCGCCGGGACCGATGATCTGTCCCGCAGCCACTTCGAAACGCAGGACAACATCGAGTCTGGCGAACCGACCCAACAGCGCAACCGTTACGACTCGGGCTTTCTCGCACGCTTGTCGCGTCAGGTGCCGAACAGTGCGCCCATTGCCTTCACCGATGCCTTGCCCCTGAGTTTTCAGGGCGGCAACGCCATCCCCAACATCTCGTTGCGCGGTGCCTCGAAACCGGCCTTCGATGCTCGGCAATCGGCGATTCTCTCGTCGATGTACAAAAACACACCCTACGCCGCCTCCGCAGCCGATGGCCTTGAACTGCGCCAGCAGGTATCAAGGGATCCGCAGGACGAGATGATCAAGGCCAATCGTGGTGCGCCGAATGCGCAGAACTTTGCTGCCCAGACCCGGCGCATGGCAACACTGATGCGCGACCAGTACCGACTGGGTTTCGTCGATGTCGGCGGCTGGGATACCCACGTCAACCAGGGCAGCACCAGCGGCCAATTGGCCAATAACCTGGCGAACCTCGGTGAAGGTCTGGCCGCCTATGCCCAGGCTCTGGGTGATGAATGGAACAACACCACCGTGGTAGTGGTCTCGGAGTTCGGCCGCACCTTTCGTGAAAACGGCGCCAGGGGCACCGACCACGGGCATGGCACGGTCTATTGGGTACTCGGTGGCAATGTTCGCGGCGGGCGCATTGTTGGCGAACAGGTGGCGGTCAATCCGCAAAGCCTGCTGCAAAACCGCGATTACCCGGTGCTCAACAATTACCGGAACCTGCTCGGTGGTTTGCTTGGCAGGACATGGGGCTTGTCCGCTTCGCAGTTGCAGAACGTATTTCCAGGGGCGCGTCCGGATGCATTGCAGTTGCTGTGATCCACGTAAGAAACATGCTTCACCACACGTAGGAAATTTCATCTAACAATTCCCCCGGCAACCCTCACACAGACCTCGGTTATAAACGTGGGCGATCGCTTCAAGCTGTAACGGAGCACCGTCTACTACAACAAGAGAGTGACTACTTGTGCCGAGAACCTCTGGATCGAATGCGGGCAAGGGCCCCATGCCCATCGTGCCGTCTCCGGCAACGCCAAACACGCCGCCTGCGGGTCAAAAGCCCAGGAGCACCAGCGTCTTTCCCCGAGTCGAAAGTCCCCAGGCCTCTTCATCAAACGCATCCGCACCACCCCCTCGAGCAGCGCCCGCCATCGCACCCAAACCCACAGCGTTTTTAGTCCCCAAGCTATGTGTCGTGTGCAAATCCAATCACCAAGGCCCCTGCCTGACTCAACCACCCAGCGCTGCCTCGACTTCTTCGCAAAAACCGGCTTCAGCGCTGGACATGTATGAACAGCACCAGACGAACTACCAGCCACAGAACCGGACTCAGCCGTTCGAGATCATGCAATCGGTCACGGACGACAGTCTGAAATTCAGCGACAAGAAAGCGACCGACGCTGAGCTCGCCAAAGTCGCGGACAAAAAATTCACCCTCCGGCACTACACCACGTCAAAGGACGGTCCCCCGCCGTTCAACACCATTTCATCAAACTTTGAATTGGTGCACCGCAAGATCAAAACCCTGCAAAGAACCCAGGGCAGCAACACCAATCAGGATGATTGGGTGCGCTTGGGCAACACGGCGTTTACCTTCTTTCTGCTGGCGATCGACGGCGAGGTAGCGAACCGAAAATTCCTCGGGGGCGCGACGCATTACGCGGAAATTGACCCGGACAACCTGGAGCAGATGACGGCGGCGGGACTGGAGAATGCGGAGTTTTTCGCCTCGCCCGATTTGCTGCACACCAAGGATCTGTCCAGTGCCAAAGCCATCAAAGGCCCTTTGAAAGACCTCAAGGCGCTGATGGTTGCAAGCTCCGGACTCAAGGCTATCAGCTTGGGTCGGACACCTGCGCAAGGCCTGCTCAAAGCCATCGACGGTCAATTCGCCGACACCCTGGAAGTGAAGCTGCCGGGATCGGTAATCGTTACTCAATGGCACACGATTTAGAGGGAAATCAACACATGGGAAACGTTTTGGATTGCTGTTTCCTTATCGCCAAATCATCGGAAGTTAGAAGAAAAACGACCGCTCGTCGAGTGAAGATCCCTCTGTTTTGACAGCTTCAGATCGGCATCTATAGTGCAGACGCGGCCTGTTGGAAGGAACCCGGGCCGGTCACTTTTATAGGCAAGGAGCCAGGCCAGCTCGTACCCTGTGATCGGTGGATTCCCCGTAATAGCGCGCTTACAACAGCCGCAAGGCAATCAAGCGTTGTTGCGTCTGGTAGATGCCAGACGCTCACTATGATCAAGGAGCTTTACTATGTCTCGAGTCACGGATGTGCTTGTTTCGATCGACACCGAAACCATTTTTGAAAAACTACCCGAACATCAGCAAAAACCCTAACGCGCCAACAATGATTGATGTCAATCACGTGTACATGGTCACCAACCGGGACAACGTGATCAATGGCCAGGCCGGTGGCGAACTGAATTTGAAAGCCTGCGTCGGTGACCTGATTCGCTGGCGCGAAACCAGCCTGTCGCAGAGCTTCGAAAAGGCAGTGATTTTCTACAAGTTCATTGGCAACGTGGGTAATGAACTGATCTCGATGCCGACTCCGCGCAAAGCCACCGCGTGTGTTGCCGTGCCAAACACCAGCAACCCGTCGGTGCCTAGCTGCCAGAAAGTCGATAACCATTACTGGTCTTCGGAAACCCTTTCTACCGGCAGCGTGACCTATCACTTCCACTTCCTGATCGTGGACCGGGACTGCCAGATTGTTGGTTGCTGCTCGTGGGATCCGTTCATCACCATCCATAACTGATCTGGACGGCCCCTTGGCGACAAGGGGCTTTCTCCTCTGTCTCGCGCCCCGACTGAAACTGGATGTCTTGCGTAAGCCGCAGCGGTGCGCCGCGATCCACCCACATCATGAAAGGAAGCCGTGATGTCCACAGATACCAGCGCAAGCCCGTCACCCACCACTGAGCAGGCAACCAATGTGTTGCTTATTGTCGACGCCGAAACCCTGCTCACTCGCTACCCAAAACCGAGCCTCGACCCCCAGAATCCGACCGTGATCGAAGACGGCTTCATTTTTACCTTTGGCATAACCCAAGGGACAACGCCAGAGGCCAAGGGCACCTGCATTGAGCTGGCCGCGAACTCCGCAAAAACCTTCCACTTACGTGGCCGAACCGTCGGCCTGCAGGCCGAACACAGCGTGGTGTTTTATGCCCTGTCTGTGAGCAACGCCGGTGTGTTATCAAAACCGCATCTGGTGGTGCACAACGGCCAGACCTTGCCCGCCCCCAACCCGGAAGCCCCCACCGAACCGATCGCAGTGAAAGCCGATGACCACTACTGGCACTGCCAGCAACTGAGCGCAGGTGTCGAGCAGTGCGAGCTGAGTTTCATGCTGGTGAACAGCAGTTGTGAGGCGCTGGGGTATTTCAGCTGGACGGTTGGGGTGAAGCTGTCGAGCTGAACAAAAAACCCGGCTGAGGCTAATGCCTGTCAGTCAAGTGTTGGCAGCCTCAAAAGATTGCAGCCTGCGGCAGCTCCTACGCCGAGCCGTCAAATCCGTAGAAGCTGCCGCAGGCTGCGATCTTGTAAATCTGACACCGCATCATTTCTGAGGTATCGAGAATACGGTTTACGAGGGTTTCACCCTCGAACGCAGGCTTCGCCAGCTGCTACGGATCGTGCGCGCACACCTGCGTCAGCCATCCACCCGACCCGATTGACGGCTGGCCTGAAGGGCTTTGGCCATTTGCAGGTGGTTTTCGAGTTTGGGCAGGGTCTCTGCGGCGAAGGCCTTGATCTCCGGGACGTTGGTGGTTTGGGCTTCCTGCTTCAGCTGCTCGATGGCTTCCTGGGTGGTCTGTACCTGGCTGGCGGCAAAGGCCGCATCGAACGAGTCGCCGTCCTTGACCTCAGGAATCAGCGCCTTGGCCTTGCTGGCCACCTCATCTCTAGGGGCAACGGGCAGATCGAGTTTTTTGGCGATTTTCGCCAGGTGCTGGTTGGCCGTGGTGCGGTCGTTGATCACCACAATCGTGTAATCCTTGACCTCTTTGGATTCGGTTTTCTGGTGAGCCTGGCGGCTGGCTTCAATGTCGGCCATGCCTTTGGCCGAGGCGTCGTTGATGAATTCGGCTGGCGACTGGGCAAAAGCGCTGCTGGCGCCCAGGCCCAGCAACACGGCAAAACTGATGGTCGGTAACCGGCTGGCCATACGTTTCATGGTCACGCCCTCCTGAACAGGCAAATGAGTGCAGCGGGCATCCCCGCCTGACGTCTGAAGTTAAAACACCACAAAGGTTTAGAAAAGTTGAGCCTGCCGCGACGAACGGCGCCCGCGCCAAAGTCGAATCAGACGCGGTCCAGGCGCCCGCTCAAGCGCTTGGCAGCGTACATGGCCTCATCTGCGTGCTTGAACAATTGCTTTTCCTCACTGCCATGCTCGGGGTAAAGCGCGATGCCAATGCTCGGCATGATGTTCAGGCTATGGCTGTCCAGACGCATCGGCTGGCCTAGTACCTGGCGGATTTTGATCGCCACCCGCGCCGCATCTTCGGCCGCCTGAACACTGTCGAGCAGGACGACAAACTCATCGCCACCAATGCGCGCTACCGTGTCGGACTCACGCACGCAGCCTTGCAGTCGATTAGCCACGGCTTGCAGTAACATGTCGCCGACGCCATGGCCGTAGGTGTCGTTGACCTGTTTGAAATGGTCCAGGTCAACGTACAGCAACGCCATGCGTCCGCACTCTATTCTGGCTTTACCAAGGGCGGCGGTCATGCGTTCACGCAACAGTTCGCGGTTAGGCAAGCGGGTCAATTGATCGTGCTGTGCCATGTATTGCAACCGGGTGTGCAATTGCTTGCGCTCAATGGCCGCCGCGACCTGGGCACAGACGTATTGCAGCAGCTCCTTGTCGCGCTCGGTATAGCGTTCGCCACCGGGTACGCTTTTGACAATCAGCGCACCGATGGTGCCTTTCTGTGAGTTCAGCGGCACACCCAGCCAACAGGGTGAATCCTGGCCATTCATGACCTCGCAAAGTCCGGGCATCGCGGCAGGTTGGTCGGGCGTCACCAGCACCGACTGCCCCGTGCGAATGACTTCGGCGCAGAGCTGGCCAGTAACGGTAAACACCGGATCGTGCTCGTGCTCGTGATCGTGATCGTCGACGTGGTACGGGAAATTCAATTGCTTGCAGTGCTCGTCGTAGAGCGCTACCGAGAAGTTCAACGCCGGCAACCATTCGCCGATCAGTTGATGAATGCGTTTGAACAGCGCCAGCAGATCCTCAGCGGCATGGGCAGCTTCGGAGATCGCGTACAGTGCCGCCTGTCGGGACTCAGCCTGTTTGCGCTCGGTGATGTCACGGGCTACGGCGATGCGCAATTGGTCGACTTCGGACCAACGCGCTGACCAGAGAAGATGCACTACCTGACCATCCTTGCGCAGGTAGCGGTTTTCAAAGTTCGGGTTGGGCTGGCCGCGCATGATTTCCCGGGCGGCGTCCAGGGTCCGCTGGCGATCGGCCGGGTGGACCATCTCGATCATCGGCTGGCCGATCAGCTCGTCCTGGGTGTAACCGAACACTTGCTCGCAGGCGGCGCTGACAAATACGAAACGCCCCTGGCTATCGACCGCACACACGACGTCGAGCAAAAGATCGATGTAACTTGCCAGCGGCGCGGAATTTCTGGTGGTCATCAAAGATAGACACTGTCCAAAGGTACAGCCGTGAGTATCAATCCCTGGACCCGGCCATCGCTAAACAGGATGTCCTGATGCAGCTGTCGCAGCCTTGCGTGCAGCCTCAAACCTTGTTCGCCAACAACCCCGGCACCGCATGCAGCAAGGCGTTGACGGCGAAACCGATGAACATTACCCCGCAAATCCGGGTAATTGCCAGCTCATGACGCTGATACAGCGTGCGTACCCGACGAGCGCCCACATTGTCGATCAGAATAGCGTATGCGGCGATACCGCCCTGTTACGGTGTGAAAAACCTCATCCCGGCATAGGGTTTCTGGCGACACGCTTCAAGCCGCGACGCCAGATCCCCGACATGGGCTTCGAGCTTGTGCCCATCCGGATCCAGAAAATAGAACGACGCGCCTTCGCTGCGATTGTCTCGCCACTCTAGAACTGCGGCTGCTCGCAGTCGTTCAACGAACACCGGGAAGTCGCTGGCGCCGACGCTGAACGCGTAATGCGTGTAATCGACCGCCGCCTCAGGCTCGCGCAGCGGATCGAGAGACAGACACAGCCACAACCCCGGCAACGACAGATAGGCGCCACTGTCCCACGTGGCGTCGAGATGCAGTTGCAACAGGCCCTGATAGAACGCCACGCTGCGGTCGAGGTCGGTGACTGCCAGGGTCAGGTGGTTGAGGCCTGAGAGCATCGGTTCAGAGCCCTTTTAACTCTTTCGGCACAACATACTGCTGACCGTCATACCGTAGCGTCGTCAGTACCGTTTTCCCTACCGTATCTTTGGATTCGCAATCGCCATTCTTCACCGAGTTTTGTGAGCCGGTGGTCACCGATTTGACGATCAGGTCGGCGAAACCATGACTGCTGGTTTTGGCCATGTCCAGGGTGCGTTTGGTATGCGAGAACTCGCCGGCGCAGTTGGTATCCCACTCACCGTTACTCGACTCGATCACCAGTTGCTCCAGCACCGGGCGCAACGAGTTGCCTTCGCGCACATACAGCGACAGCCAGGCCTCGTCGAATGGGTTAGCCCGCGACGAGCCGGTGAAGCCTGCGCGCACGCCGAACGCTCGCAGGTCGGAGGTGAGTTTGTAGCGCGCAGTGTCGATGCTCAGCCCATCGAACCGGACGGCATCGGAACTGAACACCGAGGCTTTGGAATAGCGGGCCAGCGGCTTGCCGTCGACATTGGAAACCACGGCCAGTTTCAAGTCGTACATGCCCATGCCATCAGGCTCATCGCTCTGGGTCGGATCCGGCTCAATTTGCGACAGCGCGGTGATGGTCTGACCATCGTAAGCCGGCCAGTCCTTGCATACCGAGTATCCCGGCACGCCCTCGGGCAATGGCGGTGTTTCGCACTCGGCATACGCCTGGGTCGCGCCCAGCGCACCACTCATTGCCACACACCCCAGCCAGCTGTATTTCAAGGTCATTCCCTGTTCCTTGTGAACGTCATCAATCGATAAAAATCAGCCATGCACTATCGCCTGCCCGGTCTGTCGATTCAACCCGTTCAACACCGCCATTCAAAACGCGCTACGAAAGATCTCCTCGATCTGCCGCTGATCCGCTGCCCGTGGGTTGGTCAGGCCGCAGACGTCTTTCAAGGCGTTGGCGGCAAGGATCGGGATGTCTTGCAGCTTGGCGCCGAGGTCGCGCAAACCACCGGGGATCTGCACATCCTTGGCCAACGCGCGGATCGCCATGATGGCCGCTTGGGCGCCCTCTTCCGGGCTGACGCCGCGCGTGTCGGCACCCAGAGCGTGCGCCACTACCGTCAGACGTTCGGCGCAGACGGCGGCATTGAAACTCTGCACGTGCGGCAGCAGTACCGCGTTGCACACGCCGTGGGGCAAATCGTAGAAGCCACCCAACTGGTGAGCCATGGCGTGCACAAAACCCAACGATGCGTTGTTGAATGCCATGCCGGCGAGGAACTGCGCGTAGGCCATGTTTTCCCGGGCGATCATGTCACTGCCGTCGCGTACAGCCAGGCGCAGGTTGCGACTGATCAGCTCGATCGCTTTCAACGCGCAGGCGTCGGTGATCGGGTTGGCCGCTGTGGAAACGTAGGCTTCGATGGCGTGGGTCAAGGCGTCCATGCCGGTGGCGGCGGTCAGGCCTTTGGGCATGGCGACCATCAGCGCTGGGTCGTTGACCGACAGCAGCGGCGTAACGTTGCGGTCGACGATGGCCATTTTCACGTGACGCGATTCGTCGGTGATGATGCAGAAACGGGTCATCTCGCTGGCGGTGCCGGCTGTGGTGTTGATCGCGATCAGCGGCAACTGCGGCTTGGCCGACTGATCGACACCTTCGTAGTCGCTGATATGCCCGCCGTTGGTGGCACACAGCGCGATGCCCTTGGCGCAGTCGTGCGGCGAGCCGCCGCCCAGGGAGACCACGAAATCACACTGGCTGCGCTGGAGCAGTTCCAGGCCGCTCTCGACGTTGGCGATACTCGGGTTCGGTTTGGCACCGTCGAAAATCACCGAGTCGATGTCCTGCATCGCGAGCTTTTCAGCGATCAGGGCTGCCACGCCAGCCTTGGCCAATCCTGCGTCCGTCACGATCAAGGCCTTGCGAAAGCCATAGTTGCGAATGGCGTTCACGGCTTCGTCGAGGCAACCGGTGCCCATGATGTTCACGGCGGGAATGAAAAACGTGCTGGTCATGACCGATCCTCTTCGATAGGGCCGAACCGGAAACCCCGATTCAGCGGATACCCAAAGGATCGACCCATCAGTTACCGCGCATGTTGATCTGGCTCAACACCCGGTCGTGATAAAGTCTGCGCCCTGCACTCCACCTGCTTGAGATGACCAACGCGATGACCGATTTCCAGGAATTTGATGCCCGACTAGAAGACTGGAATGCGTTGCGCGCAACCACCTCGTTCAGCGGCCTGCTGGTGGGCAACGGCGCCAGTCGCGCGGTGTGGGATGACTTCGGTTACGACTCGCTGTTCGACAATGCCCGCACGGTCGAAGAAAAGCCGTTGAGCCAGTCCGAACTGAGCGTGTTCGACGCGATGCAAACCCGCAGTTTCGAACAAGTGCTGGGGGCGCTGAAAACCACCAGCCGAGTGAACAAGGCCCTGGCCGTGAGTTCCGCCGCACCGCGCAATCGCTACTACGCGATCAAGGAAGCGCTGATCAACACCGTGCACGCCGTGCACATCCCGTGGCGCCTGGTGCAGGCCACAAGCCTGGCAGCGATCCATCAGGAATTGAGCACGTATCCGACGGTGTTCACTACCAACTACGACCTGCTCAACTACTGGGCGATTCAGCACAACCCCGACACCATCAGCGACCTGTTCCATGGCTCTGAGCCGAGCTTTGAGCTGAGTGTCAGCGCCACTGATAAAACCCGCCTGCTCTACCTGCACGGTGGCCTGCATCTGGTGCGCAATCAGGATGGCACCGCACGTAAACTGACCTCGACCGAAGGCACGTTGCTGGGCAGCTTTGCAATCAACAACACGATCAAGACGCTGGACGATGTACCGCTGTTCGTCAGCGAAGGCACCTCTGAAGACAAGCTCAAAACCATCCGCAGTTCAGATTACCTGTCGTTCTGCTACGACCAGTTGCTCAAGCAAAGCGACGCGCTATGCATCTTCGGCCACAGCCTTGGCAAGCAGGACAATCACATCATTCATGCCCTGCGTCAGGCGCAACCGAAGACCGTGGCGGTCTCGATTTACCCGCGCAGCGCCGCGTTCATCCAGAGCCAGAAGCGGCATTATGCGAAGGTGTTTGAGGGGACTGCGGTGGAGCTGAGGTTTTTTGATTCCAAGAGCCATGCGTTGGGTAGCCCGAAGTTATCCGTTCCAGTCGAGGTTTAGTGGCGCCGGGATCGACGCCATCGCGAGCAAGCTCGCTCCCACATTTGATCTGCGACGTCCCCCCTGTGGGAGCGAGCTTGCTCGCGATGCTTTTGCAGTCGAATCACTCCTCGCCGCTATGCACCACCACCAACAACTGCGCTTGCACCTCGCCCACCGAGCGCAGGCGATGGGGTTTTTGCGCGTTGAAGTGCAGCGCATCGCCACGGTTCAGAATCACTCGTTCGCTCATGAAGTCGACTTCTACCTGGCCTTCATGGACGAACAGAAACTCCTCCCCCATGTGCTCCTTGAAAGTCTTGTCGCTGAACTCTTTGGGCGGATAGATGATGAACGGCAGCAGACTGCGCTCGCTGACCTGATGGGCCAGCACCGCGTAACCCGGAGCCTGATCATTGGCCGCCAGCGACTGGCGCTCTTCGGCGCGCACCAGGCTGTAGCTGTCAAGGCTGATGGTTTCCTCGGAGAACAATTCCTCGACCTTGACGTTCAGCGCCTTGGCCAGTTTCAGCGCCGCAGCGATGGACGGGGTGTTCAGCCCGCGCTCGACTTTCGACAGATAACTCTTGGTCATGCCGGATTTTTCGGCCAGGGCCTCCAGCGTAACACCGAGTTTTTTTCGCAGTAATTTCAAACGGATAGACATGTGGAGCGATTAATCCATCAAGGAGGCAACGATTAGTCCTTGCCAATGACACAAAGTGTCATATAGCCTCTTAAGTGTCACTTGTGTTCACCCAACGACTTTGCGAGCAGTGGGAGAAACACATCCGACGTCCATTGATTACTGCAAAGGACACCCGATATGGCCAAGACATTAGCACTACCCAAGGACCAACTCATCAAGCAGGCGCTTTCGCAGATGCAAAACACGCTGGCGGATAATACGTGGACCGACCGGCAAAAGCTGGCGCTGACCTGCCGCATTCTGTTCGAGAACGGCCACGACGCTGGTCTGGCCGGGCAAATCACCGCCCGTGGCCCGCAACCCGGTACCTATTACACCCAACAACTGGGCCTGGGTTTCGACGAAATCACCGCGAGCAACCTGCTGCTGGTCAACGAAGACCTGGAAGTTCTGGAAGGTCACGGCATGCCCAACCCGGCCAACCGTTTCCATAGCTGGGTGTACCGCGCCCGGCCGGATGTGAACTGCATCATTCATACGCACCCAACGCACATTGCGGCGTTGTCGATGCTGGAAGTGCCGCTCGAAATCTCGCACATGGACCTCTGTCCGCTCTATGAAGACTGCGCCTTTCTCGAAGCCTGGCCAGGTGTGCCGGTGGGTAACGAAGAAGGTGAAATCATCGCCGGCGCCCTGGGTGACAAACGGGCGATTCTACTTTCCCACCACGGTCAGTTGTCGACTGGGAGAACCATCGAGGAAGCCTGTGTCATCGCGCAATTGATCGAGCGTGCGGCCAAGTTGCAACTGCTGGCGATGTCGGCCGGTGAACTCAAACCGATTCTGCCGGCGCTCGGTCGCGAAGCCCATGACTGGATTTCCAGACCCAAACGCCACGGCGCCGCCTTCAACTACTACGCTCGGCAGAACCTGCGTCAACACGCCGATTGCCTGAACTGAACCCACCCCTTTGCTTAAACGGAGAGACCTCATGTCTACCCCTTCTATTCACGGCATCATCGGCTACACCATCACCCCGTTCACCGCGAATGGCGAAGGCATCGATCTGGATGCCCTGGGTCGCTCCATCGATCGTTTGATCGACGGTGGCGTACACGCCATCGCCCCGCTGGGCAGTACCGGCGAAGGTGCGTACCTGAGCGATGCCGAGTGGGATCAGGTCAGCGAGTTCAGCATCAAGCATGTGGCCAGGCGCGTGCCGACCATCGTCAGCGTCTCCGACCTGACCACCGCCAAAGCCGCGCGCCGCGCGCGTTTCGCCGAGGCGCATGGCGCCGACGTGGTGATGGTGTTGCCGGCGTCCTACTGGAAACTCAGCGAAGCCGAGATCCTCGCCCACTATCGCGCCATCGGCGAAAGCATCGGCGTGCCGATCATGCTCTATAACAACCCGGCCACCAGCGGCACCGATATGTCGGTAGAACTGATCCTGCGGATTTTCAATGCCGTGGAAAACGTGACCATGGTCAAGGAGAGCACAGGCGATATCCAGCGCATGCACAAACTGCAATGGCTCGGCGAAGGTCAGGTGCCGTTCTACAACGGCAGCAATACGCTGGCGCTGGAGGCTTTCGCGGCGGGCGCCAAAGGTTGGTGCACGGCGGCACCGAACCTGATCCCGCAGCTCAATGGCGCGCTGCATCAGGCGGTGTTGGCCAATGACCTGAGCAAGGCGCGGGAGTTGTTCTATCGCCAGTTGCCGCTGCTGGACTTCATCCTCAAGGGCGGTTTGCCGGCGACCATCAAGGCCGGTCTGCGCATGACCGGACTGGAAGCTGGCGATCCGCGTCTGCCGATATTCCCACTGGGTGAAACCGGTCGCAGCCAGTTGCAGGATTTGTTGAGCACATTGCGCTGACCTCCAGGCGCATACATAACCATTGTGGGAGCGAGCTTGCTCGCGATAGCGATCTGACATTCAACATCTCCGTCGAATGTTATGCCGCCATCGCGAGCAAGCTCGCTCCCACAGGATATCTGTACAGGTCTTGAAGAGGTGTGATCAAAGCACCGGCAAGGTTTTGTCCTTGATCACCGTGGTCGGCCCATTGGCCTTGACGCTGGCGATGCCTTTTTCCCGCGCGGCGTCGGAAGGAAAAGCCTCGCTGCTACCGATGATTTGATGGTCGGCGGCCTTGAGGTTGAAGTAAGGATGGCCATCCTTGGTGGACTTTTTCTCGTAGCGTTCATCCAGTGGGCTATTGCTCTGAACCGAGGCGATGCCGCTATCGGCGGCGCTGCGCGTGGTGTACAGCTCGCTGGTGAGAATGGTCTCGGCGTTGGCCGCCTTCAGCACAAAGCGAAACTGGCCATTGATGCTTTTGCTCAACTCGTACCATCCAGACATGCTCGTTCTCCTTGGCGATTAAGAGGTTACGCGCTTCAGAGTAAAGACCAGGCAGCTCTACTTCACCACCGCGCGCACCACCGACAACTCCGGCGCCGTCACCCGGCGCTGGCACAGGTAACGCGTGCAGCTGACCCGCAGAAACGAGGCGAAATTCACCACTTCGCCCCGGTAGTCCATCACCTCTTCATAGAGCTTGGCGATCAACTGGTTGGTGGTCATGCCATCGACTTCGGCGATTTCGCTGAGGATGTCCCAAAACTGGTTTTCCAGCCGCAGCGTGGTCACCACTCCGCAGATGCGCAGCGAGCGCGAGCGTGACTCGTACAGGATCGGGTCGGCTTTGACGTACAGCTCGCACATGCGCAGACCTCTGCTTACAAGGTGATTTTGGTACCCAGCAGACCGAGGAAACCGGCCAGCCAGCTCGGGTGCGCCGGCCAGGCAGGGGCAGTCGCCAGATTGCCTTGTACGTGGCCTTCAGTCACCGGAATATCGATAAACGTACCACCGGCCAAACGCACTTCTGGCGCACAGGCGGGATAAGCGCTGCATTCGCGACCTTCAAGAATCCCCGCCGCCGCCAGCAATTGCGCACCATGGCAAACCGCCGCAATCGGTTTGCCGGCCTTGTCGAACGCTTGTACCAGTTGCAGGACTTTTTCGTTCAAGCGCAGGTATTCCGGCGCCCGACCACCGGGCACCAGCAATGCGTCGTAGTCCGCCGCATCGACCTTGGCGAAGTCGAAGTTCAGCGCGAACAGGTGACCGGGTTTCTCGCTGTAGGTCTGATCGCCTTCAAAGTCATGGATCGCGGTGCGCACGGTCTGCCCGGCGGTTTTGTCCGGGCACACCGCGTGCACCGTGTGACCGACCATCAGCAGCGCCTGAAACGGCACCATCACTTCATAGTCTTCGACATAATCGCCGACCAGCATCAGAATTTTTTTCGCGGCCATGGGGATGACTCCTCTGGTAAAAACGTGGGCAGGAAGGAGTATTCAAGGTAGTCCGAATCCGCTGGGATGGGTAATAACCAGCTACTACGTAGGAGCTGCCGCAGGCTGCGATCTTTTGATCTGTGGCGTTGCTGGGATCGCTAAGGGATCGCAGCCTTCGGCAGCTCCTACGTTGGGGGGATTACCCCCAACTGTACGGATAACTTTGCTCTCAGCTGTAAGCGCGTAAGTCCGGGGTTTATGGCTAGATGAAAGCTCTCCTGCCACTTTAAAACTCTGGTTACCGTTATGTCCTCGCGCGAAAACACCGGCATGGCTCTGGGCCTGCTCGGCGTCGTCATCTTCAGCCTGACCCTGCCCTTCACCCGGATCGTGGTGCAGGAAGTCCATCCGCTGCTCAATGGTCTGGGTCGAGCATTGTTCGCGGCGATTCCGGCGGCGATGTTGTTGCTCTGGCGACGGGAGAAATGGCCAACCTGGAAACAGGTCAAAGGCCTGACGTTGGTGATCGCCGGGGTGATTCTCGGTTTCCCGGTGCTCTCGGCCTGGGCCATGCAAACCCTGCCAGCGTCCCATGGCGCGCTGGTCAACGGTTTGCAGCCGTTGTGCGTGGCGTTGTATGCCGCGTGGTTGTCCCATGAGCGACCGTCGAAAGCCTTCTGGGCCTGTGCCGCATTGGGCAGCGCGCTGGTTTTGGGGTATGCGTTGATCAGCGGTGCCGGCAGCATTCAGGCCGGTGATTTGCTGATGCTCGGGGCGATAGCCATCGGTGGTCTGGGTTACGCCGAAGGTGGCCGGTTGGCCAAGGAGATGGGCGGCTGGCAAGTGATCTGCTGGGCGCTGGTGCTGTCGACACCGCTGTTGATCGGCCCGGTGACATATTTGGCGCTACAGCACCAAGGCGAGATTTCGGCGAAAACCTGGTGGGCATTCGGCTACGTGTCGCTGTTCTCGCAGTTCATCGGTTTCTTCGCCTGGTACGCCGGGCTGGCGATGGGTGGCATCGCCCGGGTCAGTCAGATCCAGCTGCTGCAGATCTTCTTCACCATCGCCTTCTCGGCGCTGTTCTTTGGTGAACACATCGAACCGATTACCTGGCTGTTTGCGGTCGGGGTGATTGTCACCGTGATGCTCGGGCGCAAGACCGCCATCAAACCTAATGTGGGAGCGAGCTTGCTCGCGAAGGGGCCATAGCATTCAACATTTATGCTGAATGTAGCGCCGCCATCGCGAGCAAGCTCGCTCCCACAGGGTTAGAGGTAGCCATCAGCCCGCAGCAGGGTTTCCAGGCAATGCTCGGTGATGTGGTAGAACGCCTTGAGCTCCTGGATTTTCACCAACAGCTGGGCCGGGTCCACCGGTTCAGCGCGTTTGACCGCCAGGATCATCTTGTTCTTGTTGGTGTGGTCCAGGGAGATGAACTCGAAGACCTTGGTTTCATAACCGCACGCTTCGAGGAACAACGCCCGCAGGCTGTCAGTGACCATTTCTGCCTGCTGACCGAGGTGCAAACCATATTGCAGCATCGGCTTGAGCAGCGCCGGGCTCTGGATCTGCAGGCGAATCTGCTTATGGCAGCACGGCGAACACATGATGATCGCCGCACCGGAGCGGATGCCGGTGTGGATCGCGTAGTCGGTGGCGATGTCACAGGCGTGCAAGGCGATCATCACGTCCAGCTCGCTTGGCGCCACGCTGCGCACGTCACCACATTTGAACACCAGCCCCGGATGCTCCAGGCGCGCGGCAGCGGTGTTGCACAGGGTGACCATGTCTTCACGCAGCTCGACACCGGTGACCACGCCTTCGGCGTGCAAGGTATTGCGCAGGTAATCGTGAATGGCGAAGGTCAGGTAACCCTTGCCTGAACCGAAGTCCGCCACGCGTACCGGTTTATCCAGCGCCAGCGGTGAAGACGTCAGCGCATGACTGAAGACTTCGATGAACTTGTTGATCTGCTTCCACTTGCGCGACATCGCCGGGATCAGTTCATGCTGCTTGTTGGTCACGCCCAGATCCGCGAGGAACGGTCGGGTCAGGTCCAGGAAGCGGTTCTTCTCACGGTTGTGCTCGGCGGACGGTACTTCACGCAGTTGCTGAGGTTTGCTCTTGAACAGCGAACTCTTGCCCTTCTTGCTGTATTCGAGCTGGGCTTCATCGGTCAACGCCAGCAGATGAGCGTTTTTGAACGTCTGCGGCAACAACGCAGCAATCGTCGCCACGCCCTCTTCGATCGGGAAATTCTTGGTGATGTCACGCGTCTTGTAGCGGTAGACGAAGGACAGGCACGGCTGCTCCTTGACCGTCAGTTGCTTGATGATAATGCGCTGCAAGTCGACTTCAGCGCCGACGTACTTGGCCAGCACCAGTTTGATGAAGGCGTTCTGCGCCAGGCTGGTGCTCAGCAGGTCGATGAATTGCGCATGATGATCCGGCGTGAGGCTGGCGGGAGTTGCGGTAACAGACATGTAAAAAACGCCTCGGGCGGTGCGGATCGGGGAATGGCGGGTATTTTAGGGGGGATGGCGCGTCGGGACACGCAGTTATTTACCGAACGGTTTGAAATCCCCCTTCACCCCAACACCACCAACCGATTCGGCAACTCATTGCGCACATGGGTCACCGGCACATGCACCTTGAGCAGTTCGCCACAGGCTTCGATGCAGGTCACGAAGCCTTGCAATGTCTGCCCCTGTTTCACCTGTCGGGTGAAGGCTGCGACGATCGGCTCCCAGGTTTTGTTGTCCAGCCGTCTGGAAATCCCTTCGTCCACCAGAATCTCCACATAGCGTTCCGCCTCGCAGACGAAAATCAGCATGCCGGTGCTGCCGACGGTGTGGTGCAGGTTCTGCTCCAGAAACTGCCGACGCGCCAGGTTCGAGGCGCGCCAGTGGCGCACGGAACGCGGGATCAGGTGCGTGGTGATCGATGGAATCCGGAACACCAGGCACAACACGATGAAACTCGCCCATTGCACCAGCAGCAAGGTGTGCATGTTCAGCCAGCCGGAAACGTAGTGCACGATACCCGGCACGATCAGCGCCAGCAGGCTGGCCCAGAGCAAAGGGATATACGCGTAGTCGTCAGCCCGCGCCGCGAGCACGGTGACCAGTTCAGCGTCGGTGTCGCGCTCGACACGGGCAATCGCTTCAGCGACCTGACGCTGTTCGTACTCACTCAGTAATGCCATGGTGTTGAATGCTCGTTCATTATTGTTATCGCCTGCTGCCCCAGAAACCATGCCCCCCAGTCCTTGGTCTTCGCAGGTGTATGCCCCTTGAGCGTTTGGGGCATAATCTGCCCCCGCCACTGGATTGCATCGAGCCAATCGGCTAAAAGATGCCCAGCGCGAAAAGAGTTCAGAAGTTTGCTGCATTTATCCGAACAACAACAGACGCTCCCTAATTTTTGGCTGACCGGCGCGTAACCACTGCGTCCGTTTAGGCTTTTGAGATCACTATTCATGAAGAAGCTGTGTTTGCTGGGCCTTTCCATCGGTCTGGCCAGTCACTCGGTATGGGCCGACACCAAGCCCGCCCCTATTGAGAACAAGGACGCTTTCGTCAGCAATCTGATGAAACAGATGACCCTGGACGAAAAAATCGGTCAATTGCGTTTGATCAGCATCGGCCCGGAAATGCCCCGCGAGCTGATCCGCAAGGAAATCGCCGCTGGCAACATCGGCGGCACGTTCAACTCGATCACCCGTCCGGAAAACCGTCCGATGCAGGACGCGGCCATGCGCAGCCGGTTAAAGATCCCGATGTTCTTCGCCTATGACGTGATCCACGGCCACCGGACCATTTTCCCGATCCCGCTGGCCCTGGCCTCAAGCTGGGACATGGATGCGATTGGCCGCAGCGGGCGCATCGCCGCCAAGGAAGCCGCGGCTGACAGCCTCGACATCACCTTCGCGCCGATGGTCGACATCTCCCGTGACCCGCGTTGGGGCCGCACCTCCGAAGGTTTCGGTGAAGACACCTACCTGGTCTCGCGCATCGCCAAAGTGATGGTCAAGGCCTATCAGGGCGAGACCCCGAGCGCGGCCGACAGCATCATGGCCAGCGTCAAGCATTTCGCCCTGTACGGCGCGGTCGAAGGCGGTCGCGACTACAACACCGTCGACATGAGCCCGGTGAAGATGTACCAGGACTACCTGCCACCGTACCGCGCCGCCATTGATGCCGGCGCCGGTGGGGTGATGGTTGCACTGAACTCGATCAACGGCATACCGGCCACTGCCAACCTGTGGCTGATGCAGGACTTGCTGCGCAAAGAGTGGGGCTTCAAGGGCCTGGCAGTCAGTGACCACGGGGCGATCTTCGAGCTGATCAAGCACGGCGTGGCCCGTGACGGTCGCGAAGCGGCGAAGCTGGCGATCAAGGCCGGCATCGACATGAGCATGAACGACACCCTGTACGGCAAGGAATTGCCGGGGCTGCTGAAGTCCGGCGAGATCCAGCAGAGCGACATCGACAACGCCGTGCGTGAAGTGCTGGGCGCCAAGTACGACATGGGCCTGTTCAAAGACCCGTACCTGCGGATCGGCAAGGCTGAGGATGACCCGGCCGACACCTACGCCGACAGCCGTCTGCACCGCGCCGAAGCCCGTGACGTTGCCCGTCGCAGCATGGTGTTGCTGAAGAACCAGAACGAAACCCTGCCACTGAAGAAAACCGCAAAAATCGTTCTGGTCGGTCCACTGGCCAAGGCACCGATCGACATGATGGGCAGCTGGGCGGCTGCCGGTAAACCGGAACAATCGGTCACCCTGTTGGATGGCATGACCCATGCCCTCGGCGATCAGGCCAAGCTGACTTACGTCCGTGGCGCCAACATCACCGAGGACAAGAAAGTCCTCGATTACCTGAACTTCCTCAACTTCGATGCTCCGGAAGTGGTGAATGATCCGCGCTCGGCGCAGGTCATGATCGACGAAGCGGTGAAAGCGGCTCAGCAGTCCGATGTCATCGTGGCAGCAGTCGGTGAGTCGCGTGGCATGTCCCACGAGTCCTCAAGCCGTACCGACCTGAACATCCCGGCCAACCAGCGCGACCTGATCAAGGCCCTGAAAGCCACCGGTAAACCGCTGGTGCTGGTGCTGATGAACGGCCGTCCGCTGACGATTCTCGAAGAGAAGGAACAGGCTGACGCGATCCTCGAAACCTGGTTCACCGGCACCGAAGGCGGCAACGCGATTGCCGACGTCCTGTTCGGCGACTACAACCCGTCCGGCAAGCTGCCGATCAGCATCCCGCGTTCGGTAGGGCAGATTCCGACCTACTACAACCACCTGAGCATCGGTCGCCCGTTTACCCCAGGCAAACCGGGCAACTACACCTCGCAGTATTTCGATGACACCACCGGTCCTCTGTTTCCATTCGGCTACGGTCTGAGCTACACCAGCTTCAGCCTGTCGGACATGGCCCTGTCGTCGACCACGCTGAACAAGACCGGCAAGATCGACGCCAGCGTGACCGTTAAAAACACCGGCAAGCGCGACGGCGAAACGGTGGTGCAGCTGTACATTCAGGACGTGGTCGGTTCGATGATTCGCCCACTCAAGGAACTGAAGAACTTCCAGAAGGTAATGCTCAAGGCTGGCGAACAGAAAGTCATCCACTTCACCATCGAAGAGGACGACCTGAAGTTCTACAACGCCCAGCTCAAATACGCGGCAGAACCTGGCAAGTTCAACGTGCAGATCGGCCTCGATTCCGAGGACGTGACGCAGCAGAGCTTCGAGTTGCTTTAACCTGAAGTCACATGAAGTACCTGTGGGAGCGAGCTTGCTCGCGATAGCGGAGTAACAGTCAACATCAATGTTGAAGGTGAAATCGTCATCGCGAGCAAGCTCGCTCCCACATTGTTTTTTGGTGTTTGGGGGATTGTGTTCAGCCCCGCCGATCCAGCAGATTCACCACCAGCCGATCCACCCATCCCCACACCCGCTGCTTGACCCGTCGCCATAATGGCCGGCGTTGCCATTCCTCAAGACTGACCCTTTGACTCAAGGCAAAGTCCTTCTCGAAACTTGCCGCCACCGCCAGGGTCAGCGTTGGGTCGAGGGCCTCCAGATTGGCTTCCAGGTTGAAGCGCAGATTCCAGTGATCGAAATTGCACGAGCCAATGCTCACCCAGTCATCGATCAGGACCATTTTCAGGTGCAGGAAACACGGCTGGTATTCGAAGATCTTCACCCCGGCCTTGAGCAGGCGTGGGTAATAGCGATGCCCGGCGTAGCGCACCGACGGGTGATCGGTGCGCGGCCCGGTCAGCAGCAGGCGCACATCGATGCCCCGTGCGGCGGCCTTGCGCAGCGAACGGCGGACTTTCCAGGTCGGCAGGAAGTAAGGCGTGGCCAGCCAGATGCGCCGCTGACCGCTGTTCAAGGCACGAAACAGCGACTGCAAAATGTCCCGGTGTTGCCTTGCGTCGGCATACGCCACCCGGCCCATCCCTTCGCCCATCGACGGCACCCGTGGCAAGCGCGGCAAACCGAAGTGTGAGGCGGGTTTCCAGGCATGGCGATGGCGGTTGGCGATCCATTGACGGTCAAACAGCAACTGCCAGTCGAGCACCAGCGGGCCGATGATTTCCACCATCACTTCATGCCACTCGCTGGTGTCATGGCCTGGCGTCCAGAACTCGTCGGTGACACCCGTACCGCCGACCACTGCCAGCGTCTGATCGACCAACAGCAACTTGCGATGGTCGCGGTAAAGATTGCGCACCCAGCGCCGCCAGCTCAACCGATTATAGAAACGCAGCTCCACGTCAGCTTCGATCAAGCGCCGCCGCAGGCTCAGAGTGAACGCCAGGCTGCCGTAATCATCGAACAGGCAACGTACGCGCACACCGCGCTCAGCCGCTTGCACCAGCGCCTGAACCAGCGCCTCGGCGCAGACGCCCGCCTCCACCAGGTACAGCTCCAGTTCGACCTGTTCCCGTGCATTGGCAATCGCCGCCAGCATCCGTGGAAAAAACTGCGGCCCGTCAATCAACAGCTCATAGCGATTGCCTTCGCGCCATGGAAACACTGCACCCTTCATGTCAGCGCGCCGTAAAAATCAGTACCGCACTTACCGGCACCGACAAACTGATGGCCGACAGACCGGCGACTTTGCGCAAGCTTTCCAGCCCTGGCAGCAGATCGAAATCCGCAGCGTTGAGAACCAGCGGTTCCAGGGTCACCACTTGAAAGCGTCGATCATCGAGCCGTGTCGCCAGCAACTCGACGTTGTAATCCTGCTCTTTGCCATGAAGGCTGACAGTGAGTGGCAAACGCAGTTCGAGTTGCGCGCCGGGGGCCAGGTCTTTGATCGGCCGCAGATCGATCTGCGCGCTGATCAGCGCCTCAGGGAACGTCTTGATCTCGAACAGCTCCTTGCGCATGCGCTCATCGCGCAGCGGAATTCCACTGTTGACCGACTCCAGTTCGACCTGCACTTGCGCCTGGCCTTTGGCGTCGACCTTGCCATGCAGCACCAGAAAACGCTGAACTTCGGAAAGGTTGGCGTTCTTGGTGGAAATAAACGACAAACGTGAGGACTCACCGTCCAGGTACCAGTCGGCGTGTGCGGGCAAGGTAACGAAAGCTAACGGCAGCAAAGCCAGGGTTGTGCAGCAAAACCGCTTGAACATAAACACTCATGGGCAAGTAAACCTGAGCCGAACCTTAGCCTGAGTGAACGCGCTTGCAAACCGCGCAGGGCAAAAGACCACCCCCTACGGAGTCAAGCGGCAACCCTGACGGGCACCGATCCATGCGGCGGTATGGCTGCGTCCCATGCCGCTGGCCGTCACACGCTTGTTTGGAGCGTCATCGAGAAACCCGCTAATGGGTACGTACTGCTTCACATAGCCTTGGCAATAGTCCGCCGGGTTGTTCTCGACGTAACGACACGAGCAATATTCCTTGGCGGTGTAGGCGCTGATGATGTCCGGGAAGGCCCATAACGCAACCCGCTCCTGCCAGATCCAGCCGAGCAACACGGCGATCAACAACAGCAACACGCTGAGCCGTGGTCGACGGCGAATAAAACCGAGGTTCATGGCTGCACCTTCTGCGCGAATGCCGCCAGCGCCAGTCGGAGCAATTCGTTATGCCGGTAACTGCCGTCGCGATCATCGCCGTAGCGCACGATCACCAGATTCTCGCTGGGCACCACATACAGCGCCTGCCCCCAATGGCCGAGTGCGGCGAAGGTGTCATCAGGTGCGTCCTCCCAGGGCCTCTCGGCGCCGTCGACCGCACGATTGAGCCACCAATGCCCCCCGGGGACGGCTTCATCCTGATTGGTTTTGAAGCGATTGAACGGTTGGCGGTTGAACTCGACCCAGTCCTTTGGCAGCAACTGCCGGTTACCCCAACGACCGTCGCGTTGCATCAGCAGGCCAATCCGCGCCAGATCGCGAGCCGTCATATAGGTATAGGACGAGGCAACAAAAGTCCCTGTGGCATCGGTTTCCCAAACTGCACTGCGTATGCCCAAGGGGCCGAACAATGCGCTCCATGGATAGTCGGCGTAGCGTTGCGCACCGACCATGGTCTTCAGCGTTGCGGACAGCAGATTGCTGTCACCGCTGGAATAACGAAACGCCTCGCCCGCTGCGCTGAACTCGTCATGGTCGGCGGCGAACGCTGCAATGTCCTGGCGTCCATGGGTGTAGAGCATCGCCACCACTGAAGAATTCAGCGGCGCATATTCATAACTTTCCTGCCAGTCCAACCCCGAGGCCCAATGCAGCAGATCGGCGATGGAAACATTCGGATGACTTTGCAAGGGTGGATAAAACTTCGCTGCCGGGTCCTGCAATTTGAACAAGCCTTCGCCATAGGCCACACCCAGCACCGCGGCCATCAGGCTTTTGCTGACGGACCAGGTCAGGTGCGGTGTGTCAGCCGTCGTGGCGCCGGCGTAACGTTCGTAGATCAATTGCCCGTCACGAATCACCAGCAAGGCATCGGTACGAACGCCTTTGCGAGTAACGTCGTCGCGCGGCGTAAAGGCGTAATCCTCCAACGCCTGAAGCGCCGGCCCAGTGGTTTTCGGGCCGGGCGACCAGTGCTCGGCAGGCCAGTTTTCTGCCAGAACAGGAAGACTGACCAGCAACATGAACAGCAGAGGCAGGCGTTTGAACACGGCAGACGCTCATAGGGATTAACCCTCTGAGCGTAGTCGAGATAAATGACAGTTCGAGAAATGCGCTGTCAGTGAGACCGTCATCGCGAGCAAGCTCGCTCCCACATTGGATTGATGCCATGTCGCGGTCTTGTGTTCTACACAAGCCCCTGTGGGAGCGAGCTTGCTCGCGATGAGGCCCTTCAGTTGAGCGAAGATCCCGCCAACGCCTTGGCCAACCGCTTGGCCCGCGCGCCCGCCGCCAGATCCAGCACCGCCTGATCGCGTTTCCACAACGCTGCCCATTGCGGCGGTCCGTCGGCAAAGGCTTCATTGAGCGACGCCTTGAGCCCTTCGAACTGCGCAAACAGCCCACCCAGCAACACATGCCCGGCGCTACTGTTCGGCGGTTGGCGGCTGGCTTCCGCGCACCCGGCCAACAGCGCCAGCAACTGCAGTTGCAGACCTTGCGGCCAGTCGCTGTCCCGACCGACACCGAACAACCAGGCACTCATGGCGCTGAGTACATAGATGTCTTCAAGGGTGCGGAACGGTTTGACGTACGCGTCCCAGCCATCGCCGGCGAGCAGTTCACACAGCGCATTGTCCAGATACAGCCGACCGTGACTGATGTCCGGCATCAACGCGATTGCCGGAAGCTTTTCAACCCGTACGCCAGGCTCGCCGGGATACACCACCGCCAGGCTCAAACGCGGTGACTGGCCCGTCTCCTCGCTGCGCGCGGCAATCAGCAGCCAATCCGCCGCATCGCCGGCGGTGACGAAATCCTTGCGTCCGCTCAAACGCAGATCCGCAAGGCGGGTTTGCATGTCCGCCGGGCGCAGGCTGCGCTGTTCGGTCGCACACAATGCACCCAGACTGGGTGGTGCGCTGGGCCACAGCATGCGCAACGCAGCCTGGTAACCCACCAGAAAGGCCAACCCCGGCGTTGCCATCATCCGCCCGCCGCGCACCGCCAACTCGAACGGCGTCACCGCGCCCAACACATGCAGCAACGTCGCATAACCCTCTGCCAGATCAAGGTTTTCGGGCTGGCGCTGATCGCAGTTCAACAGGGCTTGCCATGGCATAAACGGATCCTCAAGGGCTGTCACACAAGCATCACCAAAGCTTCATGGCGATGACACCGGGGCTACATAGCCTGACTTTGCACAACAAAGTCGATCGACTGCAACCCAAGACGGGTGAGCAGCCCGTACGGAGATTCGCAATGACTCAGATCGCCCGCATCAGCGACACCGGCAATGAACGCCGCCTGCAAGCCGAACGCCTGATCGGCGCGCAGGCTTTGCAGGAAGCCCAGGCCCTGCGCTTCAACGTTTTCAGCGGCGAGTTCAACGCCAAGCTCAAAGGCGCAGAGTTGGGTCTGGACATGGATGACTATGATGTTCACTGCGCCCACATTGGCGTGCGTGATTTGAATACCGGACGCCTGGTAGCGACCACACGCTTGCTCGACCACCAGGCCGCCAGCAGCCTGGGGCGTTTTTACAGCGAAGAAGAATTCAGCCTGCACGGCCTGGTGCATTTGCAAGGGCCGATCCTGGAAATCGGTCGCACCTGTGTCGACCCGGCCTACCGCAACGGCGGCACCATCGCCGTACTCTGGGGCGAACTGGCCGAAGTGCTGAATCAGGGCGGCTACAGCTACCTGATGGGTTGCGCGAGCATCCCGATGCAGGACGGCGGGATTCAGGCCCAGGCGATCATGCAGCGCTTGCGTGAACGCTATCTGTGCACTGAACACCTGCGCGCCGAGCCGAAAAAACCGCTGCCGGCCCTCGACATTCCGTCCAACGTGATCGCCGAAATGCCGCCACTGCTCAAGGCCTACATGCGCCTGGGCGCGAAGATCTGTGGCGAGCCGTGCTGGGATGAAGATTTCCAGGTCGCCGACGTGTTCATCCTGCTCAAGCGCGACGAACTGTGCCCGCGTTACGCCAAACACTTCAAGGCGGCCGTGTAATGCGCCGGTTACGGGTGTACGCGCGGATCGCGCGAGTGCTGCTGGTGGTTGCGCTGGGCTTGAGCATGGCCAGCGTGTTCGGGCTGTTCGAGCGCATGGGCGTGGCCAACTCGATGGTCCGGCGCCAACGCTGGTCGCGGTTTTTCATGACCCGGTTGAGCAATGCCCTGCCCTTTCGCGTGACGGTTCACGGCGAACTGCCGCAACAACCGATGCTCTGGGTCAGCAACCATGTGTCGTGGACCGACATCCCGCTGTTGGGCATGCTCACACCGCTGTCCTTTCTATCCAAGGCCGAAGTACGCACCTGGCCGGTCGCCGGTTGGCTCGCGGCCAAGGCCGGCAGCCTGTTCATTCGTCGCGGCTCGGGTGACAGCCAGTTGATTCGCAAACAGATGAGCCGTCATCTTGAACAGGACCATCCGCTGCTGATGTTCCCGGAAGGCACCACCACCGATGGTCGCTCGTTGCGCACCTTCCACGGTCGCTTGTTGTCCGCTGCCATCGACGCGGACGTGGCGCTGCAACCGGTGGCCGTTCGTTATCTGCGCGACGGCCAGATCGACCCGCTCGCACCGTTCATTGGCGATGACGACCTGCTCTCACACCTGATGCGCTTGTTCGCCAACGATCAGGGTGACGTCGAAATCCACCTGCTCAAACCGATTGCCTGCCACGGCCAGGAACGTGCGGCGCTGGCCTTTGCGGCGCAGCAAGCGGTGCAAAAGGCGTTGTTTGGAGCGTTGCCAGAAACACAGCCAACTCCGTTACGTCCGGCCATAGCCGCTTGACGCTGTACCCTGTGGGAGCGAGCTTGCTCGCGATAGCGGTTTGTCAGTCACCGACAATGTTGGCTGTCAGGCCCTCATCGCGAGCAAGCTCGCTCCCACATTAGATTCGTGGCGTTGCAGCGAATGCCTGCAACTGCGGATAGAACAACCGAAAATCATCACTCAACGGTTCATACAACCGTCGCAGTTCATCCATCGCCGCGGCCAGTTCTTCAGGCCGCGACAGGCGCCGTGAAATCCCCCGCAGCACCTGGTCCAGCACTGCAAACTCCCGATAAGAACCGAGCCAGTCATTCGCTGCCATGTGCGGAGCGATCTGCGCCAGCCGCCCTGGCAACTGCTGTTCAGCAGCCAGCACCCGGTACACATCCGCGGTGAAATGCGAAAGCGGCAGGTCGGCATACTGCGCCCAATCCCGCGCCAGGCAATGATCGAAAAACACATCGAGCACGATGCCGGCATACCGCCGTCGCGTCAGCGTAAACCGCGACAGCGCCACATCGACCAACGGATGGCGGTCGGTAAACACGTCGATGCTGCGATGCAACTGAATGGCCGCTTCGATCTCCGGATTGAACTGCCCTTGCAGCCGACCTTTGACGAAGTCGCCATACAAACTGCCGAGCAATTGACCGGGACGCTGGCCACCGAGGTGAAGATGTGCGAGATAGTTCATGGGCGCAGCTTAGCACTGCCCCCTTGTATTTTTACAACCAACATATCGTTATAACTCGATATACCGATTTAGGTTGACCTCAGACCAAAATCATATTTGTATATCGCGAAATACCGATTTAAAGTTCGCTTCATCGCGATATAACGTTTTACCCAACCCGAGCACTGCCATGTCCACCATCGACCTCGACGAAATAATAAAAGCCCTGGCGCATCCAGTACGGCGAGAAATCCTGCACTGGCTCAAAGATCCGACCGTCGAATTCCCCGACCAGTCCCACAGCAACGAGCACGGTGTCTGCGCCGGGCAGATCGATCAACGTTGCGGCTTGTCGCAGTCCACTGTTTCCGCCCATCTGGCGACCCTGCAACGCGCCGGCCTGATCAGCAGCCGTAAAGTCGGCCAGTGGCATTTTTTCAAACGCAACGAGGAAACCATTCAGGAATTCCTCCGCACCTTCAGCAAAGAGCTCTGACCCTTTACGTCAGTACGCCGATAAGGAATCAACAATGCCCCTCTCGCTCCTCATTCTGGCCCTGAGCGCCTTCGCCATCGGCACCACCGAGTTCGTCATCATGGGCTTGCTGCCCGATGTGGCGGCCGACCTCGGTGTTTCGATCCCCGGCGCTGGCTGGCTGGTGACCGGCTACGCCCTGGGCGTCGCCATCGGTGCGCCGTTCATGGCAATGGCCACCGCCAAATTGCCACGCAAGGCTGCGCTGGTCGCGTTGATGGGTATTTTCATCGTCGGCAATCTGCTCTGCGCCCTGGCCAGTGATTACGAGGTGCTGATGTTCGCCCGTGTCGTCACCGCCCTGTGCCACGGCGCATTCTTCGGTATCGGCTCAGTGGTGGCGGCAGGTCTGGTGCCCGCCAACAAACGTGCTTCGGCGGTTGCCCTGATGTTCACCGGCCTGACCCTGGCCAACGTGCTTGGCGTACCGCTGGGCACCGCACTGGGTCAGGAAGCCGGTTGGCGTTCGACCTTCTGGGCGGTGACCGTGATCGGTGTAATCGCGCTGATCGGCCTGATCCGCTTCCTGCCCGCCAAACGCGACGAAGAGAAGCTCGACATGCGTGCCGAACTGGCCGCCCTCAAAGGCGCCGGGATCTGGCTGTCGCTGAGCATGACCGTACTGTTCTCTGCGTCCATGTTCACCCTCTTCACTTACGTCGCACCGCTGCTGGGCGACGTCACCGGAGTTTCGCCCAAAGGCGTGACCTGGACCCTGCTGCTGATCGGCCTCGGCCTGACAGTCGGCAACATCATCGGCGGAAAACTGGCGGACAAGCGCCTGGCCGCGACCTTGATCGGCGTGTTCATTTCCATGGCGGTGGTCTCGACCGCGCTGAGCTGGACCAGCGTCGCCGTGATTCCGACCGAAATCACGCTGTTCCTTTGGGCCACCGCGGCCTTCGCCGCCGTACCGGCGCTGCAAGTCAACGTGGTGACCTTCGGCAAAGCCGCGCCAAACCTGGTGTCGACCCTGAACATTGGCGCTTTCAACCTTGGCAACGCCTTGGGTGCCTGGGTCGGCGGCAGCGTCATCGCCCACGGTTTCGGGCTGGCCAGCGTGCCCCTTGCGGCCGCTGCTCTGGCGATCCTGGCGCTGCTGGTGACGCTGATTACTTTCCGTCAGAGCGGCAATGCCGAGCTGGCTCCTGCTACTAACTGATCACTAACGAGGGTTGTATCCCATGACGACTATTTTCGATCCGATCAAACTTGGCGACCTGCAACTGGCGAACCGCATCATCATGGCGCCGCTGACCCGCTGCCGCGCTGACGAAGGCCGTGTGCCAAACGCGCTGATGGCTGAATACTACGTGCAGCGCGCCTCTGCCGGCCTGATCCTCAGCGAGGCCACTTCGGTCACGCCGATGGGCGTCGGCTACCCGGACACCCCGGGCATCTGGTCCAACGACCAGGTGCGTGGCTGGAGCAACGTGACCAAAGCGGTCCACGGCGCCGGCGGCAAAATCTTCCTGCAGTTGTGGCACGTTGGCCGGGTTTCCCACCCTTCCTACCTGAACGGCGAAGCGCCGGTTGCACCAAGCGCCATCCAGCCAAAAGGCCACGTCAGCCTGGTTCGCCCACTGGCCGACTTCCCAACGCCGCGCGCACTGGAAACCGCTGAAATCGCCGACATCGTCGACGCTTATCGCGTCGGTGCGGAAAACGCCAAAGCCGCCGGTTTCGACGGCGTGGAAATCCACGGCGCGAACGGTTACCTGCTCGACCAGTTCCTGCAAAGCAGCACCAACCAGCGCACCGACAACTACGGCGGCTCCCTGGAAAACCGTGCTCGCCTGTTGCTGGAAGTGACCGACGCCGCGATCGAAGTCTGGGGCGCGGGCCGCGTAGGCGTGCATCTGGCTCCACGCGCCGACTCCCATGACATGGGCGACGACAATCTGGCCGAAACCTTCCTCTATGTCGCTCGCGAACTGGGCAAACGCGGCATCGCGTTCATTTGCTCCCGCGAGAAAGAAGCCGGCGATAGCCTGGGCCCGCAGCTGAAAGAAGCCTTCGGCGGCCCGTACATCGCCAACGAGCGTTTCACCAAAGACAGCGCCAACGCCTGGCTCGCCAGTGGCAAGGCCGATGCGGTTGCCTTCGGTGTGCCGTTCATTGCAAACCCGGACCTGCCAGCACGTTTGCAGGCCGATGCGCCGTTGAACGAAGCGCGTCCGGAACTGTTCTATGGCAAAGGGCCGGTCGGTTATATCGACTATCCGGTGATGTAAGTTTCGACATTTAAATGAAAAAGCCCCGACTCGAAAGAGCCGGGGCTTTTTCATTATTAATAATCACCACACATCGCCCACCACCAAACTATCGCAACCTTATTAACTACAAACACTCCAACCGAACAAAAACAATTAGAAAAAAACATTAACTATTCAACAACCCCATCAACATCGATACTCAACCCGCCACAGCTAAACCCTGACAACGATAACCAACAACACATATATATCACCAAAAGGAATTGGCATGAACGAGGACCGCACTGGATCTTCTGAGCAGTACCACGAGAATGGACGATCACCAGAAAGCTATAGGTGGGAGCACGAGCGAAAAGAAGCAAAGCGTAAAGAAAAGGAGATCAACGATGAGAATGAACGTCTAGACAATGACGAAAAAACAATTAACGCCGAAATTGAAAAGCGTAAAAATGCGCACTGGAAACAATTTAGCCAAAGCAATAACGAAATAAGGTTATTAATCTTCATCCACAACAACACCTCTGAAACGATCCAATTAATCGATACAGACTTCGACGTCGAGGACATGTCCGGATGTGATATCCCACCTTACGAAATCGCCACGATGGATGCAAAGAAATATTTTGACTCCAACAGACTTTCAGCTGTTACTGCCCGCAACCAAACGTTTATCAAGAAGTTTTTCACTTATGGCGCAGGCGACATGAAGTGTCATTTTGATACAACCATGGTAGTGAAGTCCTCGTTCGGTGTTTTTACGACTACATTGACGCCGACTTGGGCCCATCAAGCAAGCTCCATGGGCCGAAAAAAACTGGTTTGCTCATCCCGATTGAGAGCACACGTACCCGCAGCGCCTTACAGCTACTGCCTGGATATCCATATCGGACAAGAACAGTAGCTCATCCCATAAGAGCGTCTACCTCGCCCCCAATAGAACCTGAAAACATACGATATTAAAAATCAACTATTCAAACACCCAAAACAAAAGGACACAGAATGAACAGCAACTTTCTTAATAAACTTATCAATCTCGCCCCAAGTGTAGACCTGATCGGGTACATAAAAAAAACGGCTGACGAAGCAAAACAGCACCACTTAGCCGAGGAGGAACGCAGAATCACGTTCAGCTCATCGGCAGGAAAAATATCACGGAGCATGATACATCAAGAGCAGTTCAAAGACGCCATATTTCGCGGCGAGGATATCGTAGATAAAAACACCATTAGCACGGTATATTTTATTACCAACAATACATCCGATAGACTCGAACTCATCAACACCAATACCAAAGTAAGCATCTCCCCGCCGTCAATACGTTTCCTTGACCCTTATGAAGCCACATACTTTTGCGAAAGAACAGTATGCAAGTTCAAAGAACTGGGTCCCACCCATCCAAATAACAGAGTACATGCACAACGATTTTTTATTTACAGCAACGCCACCACCGACAAAATTTTCGTGATCGAAACAAACTTCCGACTTAAAACTTCATCCAGCTACTACTCATCTGACGTCCCAACCAGGAATCACAGGGTAACTTCTATCGGTAGCACCCACCTACACTGCACATCCACATTGAAAAACACATTGAATGAAGCGCCTTACAGTTACCTGGTAGATATCCAGATCGGAGAAGCGTTCATTGCGTAAAATCTCTCCCCGCAGTGTTTTACAACGTTTGTCTGGCATCCGCACAACCGGCAGACCGTGAACATGAATCAGAGCGATGCCGTTGATCGGCTGCCCCACACCCTCAAAAACGGGGTCGCTCACACTCGTTAACAGACGCGCAACAAATCACCTACAAAATACGTAGCTCACTACCTATCAACCAGTCCCGCATCCGTATATAACAGCAGTCTGGTGCGAGAAGGCGAGCGAAGGAATGAACCTACGCTCGCCTGAAGTGTTGACACAACCGGACTCAATTACGCATTTTGTCGAAGGCTTGGGCTAAAGCGCAGCATGTCCAGCCCGGTATCGACCCAACGCGCGGCTTCAGCGTGCAGCTGGAAGCTGTCAGGCGCCAGCAGCCATTGGTACAGAATACCGTCGATATAGGCATGAATGCTGATCGCCGCACGGGCCGCGTCAAGCGTGTCCGGGAGCTGGCCCCGTTTCATCGCATTACGCAACGCCAGTTCGATACGCACATTGCACTCCAGGCTGACCGCGCGGCGCTGCTGGCGCAGATCACACATTTCATCGGTGAATTCGCACTTATGAAACAGAATCTCATTGATGCGTCGAGTCTTCGGGTCCAGGGCAACTTGATGAAACAAATGAATCAGCAGTTTGCGCATGCATCCCAGCGGATCCTCTTCGTCTTCACTTTCGCTCGCCCTGGCCATCTCATCCAGCGGCTCATGCAAGCTGTCGAGCATGGCCTGAACCAGATCCGCCTTGTTGCTGAAATGCCAGTAGATGGCCCCACGCGTAACGCCGGCCAGGGTGGCGATATCCGCCAGCGTCGTGCGCGCCACGCCCCGTTCGTAAAAGGCTTTCTCTGCCGCTTCGAGTATCTGGCTTCGGGTTTCTTGAGCTTCCTCTTTAGTGCGACGGACCATGCCAGTAAAACCTCAATCAGGAATGCTTCAGCGATGTCTGTGCACCGTCTGAACAAATGTGGGGCGAGCTCTCTGGGTCTCGTCCCCGGCCTACAATTCATGCCTTGCATCGACTTTTGTAACCGGGTGGGTACTGAGCAAGGCTATTTACAAACAACCATGAACGTAAGTATATTCCTTAGCAAGCTACTTATCCACCCGGCACAGTTTTTTTACCTTTCCACCTTTCTTGTGCGCATTTAGCGCGCCTGACCCGAGGATCTTCATGCAATTCAAGCCAGCTGTTACCGCTCTGGTTACTGCCGTCGCCCTGGCATCGCTGCTCAGCGGATGTAAAAAGGAAGAGGCGGCCCCTGCCGCTCCAGCCCCTCAGGTCGGCGTCGTAACCCTTCAACCTCAAGCCTTTACCCTGACATCCGAACTGCCGGGCCGCACCACGGCCTACCGCATCGCGGAAGTTCGCCCTCAGGTCAATGGCATCATTCTCAAGCGCCTGTTCAAAGAAGGCGGCGAAGTGAAGGAAGGCCAACAGCTTTATCAGATCGATCCTTCGGTCTATGAAGCCACGCTGAACAGTGCGCAAGCCAATCTGCAATCGACCAAGTCGATTTCCGATCGCTACAAACAACTGGTCAACGAGCAAGCCGTAAGCCGTCAGGAATACGACACGGCCGTGGCCAACCGGTTGCAATCGGAAGCGGCCCTGAAAAGCGCGCAGATCAATGTGCGCTACACCAAGGTTTACGCGCCGATTTCCGGTCGCATCGGCCGCTCTTCGGTCACCGAAGGCGCACTGGTCAACAATGGCCAGGCCGACGCCATGGCCGTGATCCAGCAGCTGGACCCGATCTATGTCGACGTTACCCAGTCCTCGGTCGAGCTGCTGGAACTGCGCCGCGAACTGGAAAGCGGTCGTCTGCAAAAGGCTGGCGAGAATGCCGCCATGGTCAAGCTGACTCTCGAAGACGGCAGCCAGTACAAGCAACAGGGCAAGCTTGAGTTCTCCGAAGTGTCGGTCGACCAGACCACCGGCTCCGTGACCTTGCGCGCGGTGTTCCCGAACCCTGACCACACCCTGCTGCCGGGCATGTTCGTTCATGCACAGCTGCAAGCCGGTGTGAACGCGGCGGCGATTCTTGCTCCGCAACAGGGCGTGACCCGTGACCTAAAAGGCACGCCAACCGCTCTGGTGGTCGGTGCGGATAACAAGGTCGAACTGCGCCAGCTCAAGGCCAGCCGCACCGTTGGCAGCCAATGGCTGGTTGAAGACGGCCTCAAGGCCGGCGATCGCTTGATCACCGAAGGTCTGCAATTCGTCAAACCGGGCGTTGTAGTCAAAGTCAGCGACGCCACTAACGTAGCCACGAAAGACCCGGCCCCTGCGCAGGCAACAAACAAAGTAGCAGGCGGCAAAGGGGAGTAAACCATGTCGAAATTTTTTATCGACCGTCCGATTTTCGCCTGGGTAATTGCCCTGGTGATCATGTTGGTCGGGGCTCTATCGATCCTCAAATTGCCGATCAACCAGTACCCGAGCATCGCCCCGCCGGCGATCGCCATTTCCGTCACCTACCCGGGTGCTTCTGCACAGACCGTGCAGGACACCGTGGTGCAAGTGATCGAGCAGCAGCTCAACGGTATCGATAACCTGCGTTATGTGTCCTCGGAAAGTAACTCCGACGGCAGCATGACCATTACCGCGACCTTCGAGCAGGGCACCAACTCCGATACCGCGCAGGTTCAGGTCCAGAACAAACTGAACCTGGCCACCCCGCTGCTGCCGCAAGAAGTGCAGCAACAGGGTATCCGTGTGACCAAGGCAGTGAAAAACTTCCTGATGGTTATCGGCGTGGTCTCGCACGACGGCAGCATGACCAAGGACGACCTGTCCAACTACATCGTTTCCAACATGCAGGACCCGATCTCGCGGACTGCGGGTGTGGGTGACTTCCAGGTGTTCGGTGCCCAGTACGCCATGCGTATCTGGCTCGATCCGGCCAAGTTGAACAACTTCAACCTGACCCCGGTCGATGTCAAAACCGCGATCGCCGCACAGAACGTCCAGGTTTCCTCCGGCCAGCTCGGCGGCCTGCCAGCCCTGCCCGGCCAGCAACTGAACGCCACGATCATCGGCAAGACCCGCTTGCAGACGGCCGAGCAGTTCAAGGAAATCCTGCTCCGAGTCAACAAGGACGGCTCGCAGGTTCGCCTGTCCGATGTCGCCGATGTCGGCCTCGGTGGTGAAAACTACAGCATCAGCGCCCAGTTCAACGGCAGCCCGGCGTCCGGTCTTGCGGTGAAACTGGCCAACGGTGCCAACGCCCTCGACACCGCCAAAGCCCTGCGCAAAACCATCAACGACCTCAAGCCGTTCTTCCCGGAAGGGATGGAAGTGGTGTTCCCGTACGACACCACGCCAGTGGTGACCGAGTCGATCAAGGGTGTCGTTGAAACCCTGGTCGAAGCGATCGTGCTGGTGTTCCTGGTGATGTTCCTGTTCCTGCAAAACTTCCGCGCCACGGTCATCACGACCATGACCGTACCGGTGGTTCTGCTGGGTACATTCGGGATCCTCGCGGCGTTCGGTTTCAGCATCAACACCCTGACCATGTTCGGCATGGTGCTCGCCATCGGCTTGCTGGTGGACGATGCCATCGTCGTGGTGGAAAACGTCGAACGGGTGATGAGCGAAGAAGGACTGTCGCCCAAGGAAGCCACCAAGAAATCCATGGGCCAGATCCAGGGTGCACTGGTCGGTATCGCCCTGGTTCTGTCGGCGGTACTGCTGCCGATGGCGTTCTTCAGCGGTTCGACCGGGGTGATCTACAAGCAGTTCTCGATCACCATCGTGTCGGCCATGGCGTTGTCGGTCATGGTGGCCTTGATCTTCACCCCGGCGCTTTGCGCCACCATGCTCAAGGCCATTCCGAAAGGCGAGCACGGCGTTCCGAAACGCGGCTTCTTCGGCTGGTTCAACCGCAACTTCGACCGTAGCGTCAAAAGCTACGAGCGCGGTGTCGGCAACATGCTCAAGCACAAGGCCCCGTTCCTGCTGGCCTACCTGGTCATCGTGGTCGGCATGATCTGGCTGTTCGCGCGGATCCCGACAGCGTTCCTCCCGGAAGAAGACCAGGGCGTACTGTTTGCCCAGGTCCAGACCCCGGCCGGCTCCACCTCCCAGCGTACCCAAGTGGTCGTGGACGAGATGCGAGAATTCCTGCTGCGTCCAGGCAAGGATGGCGGTGAAGGCGATGCGGTGAACTCGGTGTTTACCGTGACCGGCTTCAACTTCGCCGGTCGTGGCCAGAGCTCGGGCATGGCGTTCATCATGCTCAGACCATGGGACGAACGTAACGCCGACAACAGCGTGTTCAAGGTCGCTGCCCGCGCCCAACAACACTTCTTCACCTTCCGTGACGCCATGGTGTTCGCATTCGCGCCACCTGCGGTACTGGAATTGGGTAACGCCACCGGCTTCGACGTGTTCCTGCAGGACCGCGCCGGCATCGGTCACGACAAGTTGATGGCTGCCCGCAACCAGTTCCTCGGCATGGCGGCGCAGAGCAAGGTGCTGTCGCAGGTGCGTCCGAACGGCCTGAACGACGAGCCGCAATACCAACTGGAAATCGATGACGAAAAAGCCAGCGCCCTGGGCGTCACGATGAGCGATATCAACAACACCCTGTCGATTGCGCTGGGCAGTAGCTACGTCAACGACTTCATCGACCGTGGTCGAGTGAAAAAGGTTTACGTACAAGGTCAGCCAGGTGCTCGCATGAGCCCTGAAGACCTGAAGAAATGGTACGTACGCAACAGCCAGGGCACCATGGTTCCGTTCTCCGCGTTCGCCAAGGGCGAGTGGATCTACGGCTCGCCGAAACTGGCGCGTTATAACGGTGTAGAAGCAATGGAAATCCTCGGTGCTCCAGCGCCTGGTTACAGTACCGGTGAAGCCATGGCCGAAGTCGAAGCCCTGGCCCAGAAACTGCCGGCCGGTGTCGGTATTTCCTGGACCGGTCTGTCATACGAGGAACGTCTGTCCGGCTCGCAAGCACCTGCGCTGTACGCATTGTCATTGCTGATGGTCTTCCTCTGTCTGGCAGCGCTGTACGAAAGCTGGTCGATTCCGATTGCGGTAATGCTGGTTGTACCGCTGGGGATCATCGGTGCCTTGCTCGCTACCAGCCTGCGCGGCCTGTCCAACGACGTGTACTTCCAGGTAGGTCTGTTGACAACCATCGGTCTGGCGGCGAAAAACGCCATTCTGATTGTCGAGTTTGCCAAGGAACTGCATGAACAAGGGCGCAGCCTGGCGGACGCCGCCATCGAAGCGTGTCGGATGCGTCTGCGACCGATCATCATGACCTCGCTGGCCTTCGTCCTCGGTGTGGTACCTCTGGCCATTTCCACCGGCGCAGGTTCGGGTAGCCAGCATGCGATCGGTACCGGGGTAATCGGCGGTATGCTGACGGCCACGGTTCTGGCGATCTTCTGGGTCCCACTGTTCTTTGTCACTGTGTCGTCGATGGGTCAACGCAAAACTGCGGATCAGGATGACGGCGCTATAGAAACTCCTAAAGAGGCTGGCCAATGAGCAAGTCGCTACTCTCCCTAGCCGTCGCCGCGTTCGTGCTCGGTGGCTGCTCGCTGATACCGGATTATCAGCAGCCCGCGGCACCGATTGCGGCGCAATACCCACAAGGTCCGGCGTACTCGCCGGCCCAGGCCGCGAACCAGGCAGCCGCCGAACAAGGCTGGAAGCAGTTTTTCCATGACCCGGCGCTGCAACAGCTGATCCAGACCGCTCTGGAAAACAACCGCGACCTGCGTGTCGCGGCGCTGAACATCGACGCCTTTGCGGCTCAATACCGCATCTCGCGCGCCGACCTGTTCCCGGCCGTCTCGGCGACCGGCACCGGCAGCCGTCAGCGGGTTCCGGCGCGGGCCTCGCAGACCGGTGAAGCGGGTATCGTCAGTTCCTATTCAGCCACCGTGGGCGTCAGCGCCTATGAACTCGACCTGTTCGGTCGGGTTCGCAGCCTGAACGAACAAGCGCTGCAATCGTACTTCGCCACTGAAGAAGCACGCCGCAGCACCCAGATCAGCCTGGTGGCCAGCGTGGCCAATGCCTACCTGACCTGGCAGGCCGACAAGGAACAGCTGAAACTGTCCCAGGACACCCTCGCGACCTTCGAAGAAAGCTACCGGCTCACCAGCCGTAGCAACGAAGTCGGCGTGGCTTCGGCGCTGGACCTGAGCCAGTCGCGTACGGCCGTGGAGACTGCCCGGGTACAACAGGCGAAATTCACTCGCCTGGTTGCCCAGGATGAAAACAGCCTGGCGCTGCTGTTGGGCACCGGTATACCGGCCAACCTGGCAGCGAGCCAACCGCTGTCCGATGACCTGCTCAGCGAAGTGCCAGCCGGTCTGCCGTCCGACCTGCTGCAACGTCGCCCGGACATCCTTGAAGCCGAACACAAGCTCAAGGCCGCCAACGCCAACATCGGCGCGGCACGGGCAGCGTTCTTCCCGAGCATCAGCCTGACCGCCAATGCCGGCACCCTCAGCCCGGACCTCTCCGGTCTGTTCAAGGGTGGTTCGGGGACCTGGCTGTTCCAGCCACAAATCAACCTGCCGATCTTCAATGCAGGTAGCCTGAGCGCCAGCCTGGATTACTCGAAAATCCAGAAAGACATCACCATCGCGCAGTACGAGAAGTCGATCCAGACCGCCTTCCAGGAAGTCTCTGACGGCCTCGCCGCACGCCTGACCTTCAACGAACAGTTGCAGGCCCAGCGTGATCTGGTTGCCGCCAACCAGAACTACTACCGCCTGGCCGAGCGTCGCTACCGCATCGGTGTCGACAGCAACCTGACCTTCCTCGACGCCCAGCGTCAGTTGTTCAGCGCGCAGCAATCATTGATCACCGACCGCCTGTCGCAACTGGTCAGCGAAGTGAACCTGTACAAGGCGCTGGGTGGTGGCTGGAACGCGCAAACCGCGAAGAACGAACCGGTGAAGGAAGAAGCACCGAAGCTGAAGATGTTCTGATAACAATGCTCTGATAACACCAGCAAAAACGAAGCCCACCTGATGGTGGGCTTTTTTTCGGCTTGAAATTGGTGTTAAAGGCCTGTTGGTACTGCAAGTGAGAACGGCCCTGAAAGCGCTCAGGTTTTCAAGGGTGCCACCACGGTAAACCTCCAGACGTTTGACTCCGGTTTGTTGCCGTAATCCCCCACGAACTTAAGTGAGTGTTCTCCCGGCGCGAACGGCTTTAGCAACACACCCCACCATTCACCTGTAGGGAGAAAGACACCACCGCCGACACGGTCAGCACCATCAAAAAAAACGACCTCGCCTTCCGGCTCTCCCGTCGCCGTCACTCTCACCCGAGAGTCCGTTGTAGTGCCACCTTCAAGGATTGGTGTTCCCTTGGAGTCTGTCAGTGCAATGATTTTGGGAGTCGCCTGCTCGTTTGTCATGACGGTATAGGTTCGCACCGGGAAGCTGACTTCCTTGGACGGCCCCTGTATCTGATTGAATTTGACCCTGAACTCCAGCCTCACATGGCTGCCATTACGAAAATGCTTCAGATCTCGAAAGCGTGCCTGGACATCGCGATAAGCGGCACTTCCCCAAGGCTCGGCGTTGTCGCCCTTATCCCCCCACCAAGACAAGACAACAAGCCACCAATCTGATCCATCCGCCTGCTCTCCACGCACCCGCAATTCGACAAGCTGCCCAGACGCAATCAACGGCCACGTACTCAGCCTGATCGTACGGTCATGGGTCCCCTCAGTCAGGTCCCACACCTCCCCCTCTCCACCATCTTCCGCATCAAGCGCTCGTGGCATTGGCAGCCGCTCCTGCGGAATCGGCAACACGTTCAAGATCAACGGCTCTGAGTCTTTCTTCTCCCCCCCGCGTTCGACCTCATACCTGAAGGTGATCGTCTGCCCCAGGCTGAAGGCAATAATCGAGATCGGCAGGTTGACGGCTCTACGACCATCTGTGGTTACCAGTAACGACACCGAGGTGTATGACGCGTCCTTGTGGCTACCGGGTTCGGCAATGCAGCTGACAATGATTCGGTCGTTCTTGAGCAATCCCCCCAGAATCTCCACGGTCAAACGGCCATCGGCAGTGATCGGAAACAGGTCAACGCCATCGGGCGCTTGCCTGATGGTCGGTGCCTCAAAGTCCGGGAGGTCGACAAGCCTTTGTTCGGCAGTATTCAGCGAAGTCATGAACAAGCACCTGGGTCAGCGGAGGGTGTTGCCATCTAACGCCAATCGAAACCAAGCAGCTACTGTCAGAAATAACAGGTAGCGGCGAATTTCGACCAATGGTATCGGTGCTGCTGATCGGAGCACGAATAGAAAACCCGCTTTCTTGACTAATGTCTGTCGGTTAAATGTTGGCGGCCCAAAAGATCGCAGCCTCCGGCAGCTCCGCCGATTGAAGTGTCCCGCGTAGGAGCTGGCGCAGCCTGCGATCATTTGATGTTGATTTTCGGTATTCCCGTTACTGGCAAAAGATCGCAGCCTCGGCAGCTCCTACGCGGGTTCGGGTGGATCGAGGTGGTCCAGTGCGCGATTTACCGCCAACTCGGCCAAGGAAATCATCTGCTGAATCGCCAGCGCGGTATTGCGCTTGGGCCCTTCAAGCTCAAACGCCAGATCGCTGGCCATGACATTGGCCGAGGCAAGGGTTTCGCAGGCGTGGGCCAGCAGGGTTTCAGAGTCGACGTCGGGGGCGATGACGAAAATGCAGCCGGGGCGTCGGTCGGCCAGCAATGCCTTGGTCTCGGGTAGCACCAGGTAGTGATCGAGCGCACGGTGCGCGGCGGCGTGGAGTTCTTTTGAATCGAGGGAGGCGTAGGGGGAAACAGGGTCGGTTTCGGGAGGATTCGGCGTAAGTTTAGATCTATCGGGGTTCCCGTACTGGGCTGACCATCTCATTAGGGTGGCAGCTGTGCACAAGTTAGTAGACCGGTTAACCCACCAAAACCGGCGCGCCCGAGGGCGCCATGCGCACAGCCACCATCAAGTACAGGCAGAAACCTGACTGGATGACGCTCGTGCAACCGTTGGAAAGTTAACGCGGGCTACTAAACCCGATCACTGATGGTCAGTGACACGGAAACAATAGAGGCGACGACCAAAGCGCACAAGCCGGCGGATTCTGGCGCAGGTGTAGGCCGTGACGCAAGGCGCTGTAGCCTCTGATGGGCACTGCGTAGGCAAGCTTAAACACCCGTAGCAGCTGTCGAGCCCGCGAGGCTGCGTTCGGCCGCGAAGCGGTCGTAAAATCAAGCAACACGTTTTTTCAGACGTACCGCGTATACAGGATTTGCGAGGACTGCGTCCTCGAACGCAGCCTCGCGGGCTCGACAGCTGCTACGGGTTTACATACGCATTCGACTGCTCGGCGTAGGAGCTGCCGCAGGCTGCGATCTTTTGGGGGCACAGGCATTAGCTTTAATGACGGGTTTTATGGGGGGGCAATTTCAAATGACAGAACGCCTCACCCTCCAACCCCGTTGACCAGAAACACCGGTTCTTCCAGATAGTGGAGTCCCAGCCGGTTTTCGAACAGTTCATCGCGTAATGCCGCGGTGGTGAAACAGCCCAGGCCCAGGGCGGTGGCCACCAGTGAAAAGGTCTGACTCAGATGCCCGGCATCCATCAGCGCCACCCGCATTCAGACTCACGGGGCTTCCCGGGAAAGCAGCTCAAGCCCGTGGCGGCGTACCAAAATTACTACGCCTGGCCGAGCGTCGCTACCGCATCGGTGTCGACAGCAACCTGACCTTCCTCGACGCCCAGCGTCAGTTGTTCAGCGCGCAGCAATCGTTGATCACCGACCGCCTCTCGCAACTGCTCAGCGAAGTGAACCTGTACAAGGCCCTGGGGGGTGGCTGGAACGCGCAAACCGCGAAGAACGAGCCGGTGAAAGAAGAAGCACCGAAGCTGAAGATGTTCCGATAATCGCGTAAAAACGAAGCCCACCATTTGGTGGGCTTTTTTTTCGGCTTGAAATCGGTGTTAAAGGCCGGTTGGTACTGCAAGTGAGAACGGCCCTGAAAGCGCTCAGGTTTTCGAGGGTGTCACCACGGTAAACCTCCAGACGTTTGACTCCGGTTTGTTGCCGTAATCCCCCACGAACTTAAGTGAGTGTTCTCCCGGCGCGAACGGCGCATGTAACGCACTCTCCCATGTACCTGTAGCACTAAAGGCACCGCCACCGACACGGTCAGCATCATCAAAAAAAACGACCTCGCCTTCCGGCTCTCCCGTCGCCGTCACTCTCGCCCGAGAGTCCGTTGTAGTGCCACCTTCAAGAATGGGTGTTCCCTTGGAGTCTGTCAGCGCAATAATTTTGGGAGTCGCCTGCTCGTTTGTCATGACGGTATAGGTTCGCACCGGGAAACTGACTACCCTGGGTGAATTCCTGATCTGATTGAAATTGACCTCGAACACCGACGCCACAGCGCTGCCATTACGAAAATGCTTCAGATCCTGGAAACGTACCTGGACATCGCGATAAGCGGCATTACCCCAAGGCGCTGCATTGTCTCTAGACGAAGCAAGAACACTGGCCCACCAACGTGATCCGTCCGCTTGCTCGCCTCTCAGATAAAAAGTAACAAGCTGCCCCGGCGCAATCAGCGGCCACGTATCCAGTCGAATCGTGCGGTCATGGGTCCCTTGCGTCAGGTCCCACACCTCCCCCTCTCCACCCTCTTGCGCATCGAGCGCTCGTGGCATGGGCAGCCGCTCCTGCGGAATCGGCAACACGTTCAAGATCAACGGCTCTGAGTCTTTCTTCTCCCCCCCGCGTTCGACCTCATACCTGAAGGTGATCGTCTGCCCCAGGCTGAAGGCAATAATCGAGATCGGCAGGTTGACGGCTCTACGACCATCTGTGGTTACCAGTAACGACACCGAGGTGTATGACGCGTCCTTGTGGCTACCGGGTTCGGCAATGCAGCTGACAATGATTCGGTCGTTCTTGAGCAATCCCCCCAGAATCTCCACGGTCAAACGGCCATCGGCAGTGATCGGAAACAGGTCAACGCCATCGGGCGCTTGCCTGATGGTCGGTGCCTCAAAGTCCGGGAGGTCGACAAGCCTTTGTTCGGCAGTATTCAGCGAAGTCATGGACAAGCACCTGGGTCAGCGGAGGGTGTTGCCATCCAACACCAATCGACACCGCGCAGCTACTGTCAGAAATAACAGGTAGCGGCGGATTCCGACCAATGGCATTGGTCCTGCTGATCGGAGCACGAATAGAGAGCCCGCCTTTATGACTAATGCCGGAAAGTTAAGGGCTTTCAGGCCAGGCACATTCCCCGTAGCAGCTGGCGAAGCCTGCGTTCGGCGGCGTAGCCGTCGTAAATTCGGCATACACGGATTACTGGAAGACCGCATTGCATGATTTTACGGCCGCTTCGCAGCCGAACGCAGGCTTCGCCAGCTGCTACGGATTGCGTACTGGCTTAACTGACTGGCATTAGCCTTCATCACCGGCTTCTATCGGGCCAATTTAAACTGACAGAACGCCTCACCCTCCAACCCCATTGACCAGAAACACCGGCTCCTCCAGATAGTTGAGTCCCAGCCGGTTTTCGAACAGTTCATCGCGTAATGCCGCGGTGGTGAAACAGCCCAGGCCCAGGGCGGTGGCCACCAGCGAAAAGGTCTGACTCAGATGCCCGGCATCCATCAGCGCCACCCGCAGTGCCCGGCTGAACTGGTATTTCCAGGCCATCCGCTCGACCCGCGCCGTGGAGACAAACACCGCCGCTGCGCCCTTGATCCACGGCTGTGCGCCACAGGCTTCGTTGATCCAGACCCGCGGGTCTTCCCGGGAAAGCAACTCAAGCCCATGACGGCGTACCGAATAGTGGTAAAGACCGCGTTCGAAACCTTGCACATTCATCAGCACCGCATAGACCTCCGTGCCCTGCAGCGAACCGCCGGCCGGTGAGGTTTTCTTCAGGAAGTAGTCGCCCATGCGGTTCTGTTCCATGACCGTCGCACCCCAGGTGTAGTAGAGCAACAGGGACAGATTCTGCGCGCTCAACGGTTGATCACTGAAGGTTCGCGATGTGCGGCGGTCGCACAGCGAATCGAGCAATGTCGATTGAGCGATCGCGCAGGAAGGCACCAGCAGCGGGTTTTCCAGGGCAATGAACGGATGGGACAAATAATCCTTGAACGCCGACGGCTGACGTCGCGCCGAAGCCTTTTGCTCAAGCTGCGTTTCCAGATCGCTGACGCTGATGTAGGGCGTGTGCGACCCGGTCCGGGTACTCAGGTAAAACTCCAGCGCAACGTCCCAATGGGTCCAAAGGCTGGCCGGGTGGCTACGCTCAACGGAAGTGTCAGATGGCGTCTCGACCGGCTGCAAGACACCCAGGCTGACCAGTTCCCGCAGGAACGCCAGATTGTCGTCCTGCTCGGGACTCTGCATAACGCCCGGCAGCAACAAGGCACTGCCCAGTGTCTGGGGAGTCAGGAAGTGGCGCAGCAACGGCAGAAACATCACAGCGAATTCCAGACTCAGGTCCCACTGCCGATCGCGGATAAAAAACGATGCCGAGCCGACGCTGAGCCAGGTGCTTTCCCTGAGTTTCAACAGGGTTTGTGCACCCTCCGACGGTGTTTCTTGCACGCCCGGCTGATCGTGCCCCTGCCAGGACAACGCCTTGGGTCTCAAGGACTTGATGGCCGTGATCAACGTCAACAGTTCTGCGTCATCGGTTTTACGGGAAATATCCCACTCAAGGGTGATCGCTTTCACCGGTGATGAATCAAACAAGTGACGCAAGATGTCCCAATCCCGCCGCGGATGGCCGGTATGTATTTCAATCAGCCGGTCCAGCGGCAGCGAACGCAAGTAGTTGTTCAGGTCGTAACCCAGGGATCTGGCGGTCGCGATCGCGCTGTCGAGGTCCAGCAGAAAGCCCGAGCCACTGCGCTCCACCACCCTGGAGATGAACGCTCCTTCAGATTGTTCTTGTGCATCGCGCAACGAAAACAACCGCGGCGCGTTTTCCAGAACCAGCAGCGTTGCCGTGAGGTCACGCAATTCAATGGCGTTGGCCACCACCGTGTCAGCCACCTCTTGGGCCAGGGTCGGTAAAATGAAGTGCTGAGTGTCACCACCGTGAAACCGTGACCAGGAAATATGCTCGGCCAGCCAAGGCGAGCGGGTTTTCTCGCACAGCCGCCGAGTCATTTGCAGAAACTCGCGGTCCATCGCGATGCCCACGCTGCCCAGGGACAAACTGGAAGAATGCAGCAAGCTCGGTACTTGCGCACCGAGCTCAAGCAGACGCGGTTCCAGAATGCAGTGCGTCGGTTGAAACTCGACATAATCGAAGTATGGCAAACCCTCAGCGAGAATCCGTTCGACGGTCGGGTCGAGCCCCTCTTCCGATAACTCATCCTGAGGCGTGTGCCGTGGCAAATGGTATTCCAGCCCGACGCCAGCCTCGGGAAATTGCGAAGCATCAAACATCGCCATGTTTGCCTCCCTGGCGTCAACCGGTCAGGCCCAGCATGCGATTAGCCCCCGCCGCAGCCCCCGATATCGCCAATAGCCCGGCGTATTGACTTTCCAGCGCTCTGACTTCTTTGATCAGGTTTCCCAGCAGTTGGCGCCCTTGAGGTGTGAAATCCGTGCTGGCGTCGAAATCGGGCAACGCCTTGATCAAGCCTTGCAGGATGAACACCAGCCGTTTTTGCGCCCGTTGCAGTTCATGGGGCGAGCGCGAGCGAACCCGTCCCAGGTATTTGACCAGCGCGACATACACGAAAAACGCATGAAAATAGCCATAGAGGTCACGCTTCTGCCCCGACCACGGCAAGGTGAACAACGCCTCCCGCGAGGTCTCATCCTTGACGACCGGGCACACTTCGACAATGTTGTAGAGCAACTGATGAGTGGCCTCATGCACCAGCGACTCTTCCAGGTCGAGTATCGAATCATCCCGGCTTGATACGAGGATGATCCCGGTGAAACGCGAAGCCGAACAGCTTCGAAATAAACCATCAGGCAAATAGCAAATGGACTTGACCAGTTTTCTAAACTGTTCGCGGCAGGCGGGCCACGTGTGTTCTATCCGCAACAAGGCAATATTCACCACATCGCAAAAGAAACGCACGGAATGACCATGACGCTCCAATTGTTTACGGGTTGCTTCATCTTCCGGAAATTCATAACTAGGCGGCGCCACTCTCATCACCAACGGATCAACATCAAACCGATACACGGGAGGGCAATAATCATTCATGTGAACACTGTCGGTTTTTTTCACTCGTGCCAGCATCAGTGGAAACTCGATCAACAGTTGCTCTAACGCATCGGTATTCGCCGCCTTTTTCGTGATGACCAAGTTGGCATAATGAGTGGTCAACACACTCCACACTTGAAACACCGGATCATTAATAATCACGCGCTGCTCGCGGGTCGGCGGCACGATAAGATTAAACGCCTGCTCGAAAAATTCCGCCACCTGCGGAGCATCGGGAAACAGTTGAAAAAGTTCGGAGTACAGCGCAACAAAGCTCGTGTAGCGATTCCGGCTGACACGCTCCAGTAATACTTCAAATCGTGAAAGCTCCGTGTCCGGCAGGAATGTCGTGCCCTGAAACAACTCGTCATCGGATAGCTCACGCAGACCACTGTTCCCGATTTCCATTTTTCAACCTTCCCTTAGGTAGGCGGCAACGGCTTCGCCATCGTCAGACTGGCGATGCCATACCCTGATTGTTCATAAAGACGACGCGCCGCAGCGTTGCGACCAAAGACATGCAGTCGCACTTCTTCGCATCCCGCCTGACGTGCCCATGACTCGAGGGCCAACAGTGATTGCTTTGCATAACCCTGGCGGCGCTCTCCGGGGTTAATGTAAATATCCAGAATGAAGGCACTCTTGCCGGCACCGGTGCGGCGCTCGGCGACCCACAACTCGCCAATGCGACGCTCTTGATCCTTGATCACCCAGAGCTGGTTTTTTTCAGTCAGTCGCCCTTGCGGCAACAATTGTTCGAAGACACTTCGGGCCTTTTGCGACGCTTCCTCCCGGGCCCATTCACCCGCGACGAGCATACCGTCGCCATATTCGGCAACGGCTCTTTCGGCGAACCTGACAAAGTCCGCGTTATCCATTGGAGCCAAGATGACAGACATCAGTCATTCACTCCGCGCTCGGCCGCTTTGCTTCATGACATTTCATAAAGCCATTCGGCGTACCACCGTGAAAGACCCACCTTTCGGGGCACGCCAAATGACATCACCGGCCTTTAATCCATGCGCGCTTGCTGTTGCTGGGTATCAAATATCGCACTCGGTCCCAGATCGCTTCGAATACTGGCAGAGGCGGCCGACAGTTTTGCAGCATCAATGCCTTTAACCGCCGCAATTTCATCAGCACTTAGATGCACACCGACATTTTTAGCTGCCGTGGCAGGATCATTGTGAAGTGCATCGGCAAAACCCGGATCCAACACGGCACGTCCAACAACCGTGGCCAAGGTCTGCTGATTGACTTTATTGCTCATGGTACTTCTCCTTGTTATTTCCGCATGACGAAAACGTACCTCCTGACGACGCACGAGACTTTTCCTTGCCCGCCCTGAGGACTTTGAATATAGCAAGGCCTCTGCTCTTTTCCAGCCATACCCATGGCTCCCTTTAAACCGTTTCACGATAATCGATAACACCGTTTCTTAAGGTTAACTGGCAATGATCGACAGTCGTTTAATGAAAGTAATAACTGTAGGAAACAGCTTACAACCAAAGTAATAAATACTTCTATTTAACACCCATCAAAGAACACCAGCGCCATTAATAGAACACAAAGCCGAACACCCATTATTGACCCGAACAACTATGGGATTTAATTAACAATATTTCATACCGCCATGCGACCGGACGGGTGTCGATTAGTGTTCGTTAATCGCCCAAAACCCCGTTCATCTGATTGAATCCCGTCGTCGATCCCCTGCACCATTCCCTCGCACCTACAAAAACCAATAACAACAGGTTCGACACCATGATTGCGCACCCCGCCCGCTCCGGCTAATTGCGCCGACCACGCCCTCGCGAATTTTTTTTTGACTGCAACCCCAAGGTTGCGGCTGCGCCCTGCTGCATCCCTAACAATTAGAGAAACCGAGCACATGAAGCCATTCACTCTGACAACCGCCCTTATTCTGCCGAGCCTGCTGACCGCGACTCTGCCCGTCATGGCTCAGGAATCGGGTTTTCTCGAAGACGCCAGCGCCAACCTGAACCTGCGCAACTTCTACTTCAACCGCAACTTCACCAACCCGACCCATGCGCAGGGCACGGCGGCAGAATGGACGCAAAGCTTCATCCTCGATGCCAAATCCGGGTTCACCCAGGGCACCGTCGGTTTCGGCATGGACGTATTGGGCCTGTACTCGGTGAAACTCGATGGCGGACGCGGCACCGGGGGCACGCAGTTACTGCCGCTGGACCACGATGGGCGCCCGGCCGATGACTTCGGGCGTCTGGGTGTGGCCTTCAAGGCGAAGCTGTCCCGGACCGAGTTGAAAGTCGGTGAGTGGATGCCGGTGTTGCCGATCCTGCGTTCGGACGATGGGCGTTCGTTGCCGCAAACCTTTCGCGGTGGGCAGATCACCTCAAAGGAAATCGACGGCCTGACGCTCTACGGTGGTCAGATGCGCGGCAACAGCCCGCGTGACGACAGCAGCATGAGCGACATGTCGATGACCGGCAAACCCGCCGTCACGTCCGACCGTTTCAACTTCCAGGGCGCCGAATACAGCTTCAACGACAAGCGCACGCAAATCGCCGTGTGGAATGCCCAACTCAAGGACATCTACAGTCAGCAATTCCTCAACCTGGTCCATACCCAGCCATTGGGTGACTGGACCCTCGGCGCCAACCTGGGCTTTTTCTATGGCAAGGAAGACGGCAACGCACGGGCCGGCGAGCTTGATAACAAAACCTGGTCCGGGCTGTTCTCGGCCAAATATGGTGGCAACACCTTCTATGTCGGCTTGCAGAAACTCACTGGCGACAGTGCCTGGATGCGGGTCAACGGCACCAGCGGCGGGACGCTGGCCAACGACAGCTACAACTCAAGCTACGACAACGCCCAGGAGAAATCCTGGCAATTGCGCCACGACTACAACTTCGCCGCCGCAGGCATTCCCGGCCTGACCCTGATGAACCGCTACATCAGCGGCGACAACGTGCACACCGGGACCGTCACCAACGGCAAGGAATGGGGCCGCGAGACCGAAGTCGGCTACACCGTGCAAAGCGGCAGCCTGAAAAACCTCAACGTCCGGTGGCGTAACTCGACCATGCGTCGGGATTACAGCAACAACGAATTCGACGAAAACCGCCTGATCGTCAGCTATCCGATCAACCTGCTCTGACTCGATAAAAATACCGCGAGTACATGAACCGTTCAGCCCCGTTATGCTCCTATGGAGACTTCCATAGGAGCGACGGTCTTGCGGTGCGGTGAATAACTGCGCGCCGACAGTCTGCATTCATCCTGATCTGTCGTAGGCCAAAGCAAAATCATGAAACTGATCGCTGCTGTCTTATCAGTCCTTGCCATTATGGTCGGCCTCAGCGGCTGCATCGGCCCGCCGATCGAACTGACCCCGAAGACCGCACAGATTTTGCGTTCGACCCCGCCGATCCGTTTTCTGCTGACCTTCGACGATGGTCCAAGCGCGTCCGGTTTTTTCAATCCAACAACTGCCGTTCTCGACGTACTTGCCAACAACCCGATTGAGCCGGGCATCAAGGCCGTGTTCTTCGTGCAGACACAAGCCTCCCGCGCCGGTGGCAGCGAACTGGGCCGCACAATCATGCAGCGTGAACATGCTGAAGGCCACATCCTGGGCTTCCATACCGCTACGCCGGGGCATACCAATCACCGCTCGCTCTCCCCGGAAGAACTCGAACGGTCGCTCACCCAAGGCTCTGCGGACATAGCGTCGATCACCGGCAGCCCGCCGATGCTGTTGCGCCCACCGTTCTGGAATTACGACAAACGCACGTTCGCCGCGTATCAACAACATGGCTTGCAGGTGTTGCTGACCGACCTGAGCGCCAATGACGGCAAAATATGGGGCTTCAATGGCAGCCCACGCCGACGTGCCAACATGCTGAGGCAAATGTCGGAGGTGCGCGAACGGATAGCGGCCGGAGAACTGCCGACGGTTGATGGCGTCATTCCGGTGGTCGTGACGTTTCACGACCTCAATCGCTACACATCCTGGCATATGGAGGAGTATCTACAGATACTCCTCGACAGCGCCCGCGAGACCGGCGTGACCACCGCCACCAAACCTTTTTACGACGAACATGTAGCCTTGCGAGATGCGGCTCTGGCCCGCACGGTTCGTGATGCCAACCAACCGGTGCATTTGCCAGGCATTTGGAGTTGGTTCTGGGACAGTAATTCCCATTGAGCCATACCGTGTAAACGGGAACTCCTCGGAGGCATTGCAGCCCTGACAGTCGTGTCAGGGCATAGGGAGCGTTACTCGCGCGATTCAACGCCCAACTCGTCCCACACCGACTCGGCCAGGTGGAAAGTCGCATTGGCCGCCGGGATGCCGCAGTAGATTGCGCTCTGCATCAGCACTTCCTTGATCTCGGCGCGGGTGACGCCGTTGTTCGCCGCGCAACGCAGGTGCATTTTCAGCTCTTCGTTGCGGTTCATGCCGATCAGCATGGCAATGGTGATCAGGCTGCGGGTGTGGCGTGGCAGACCGGGACGGGTCCAGATGTCACCCCAGGCGTGGCGGGTGATCATTTCCTGAAATTCCGAATTGAACTCGGTCAGGGTTGCCAGGCTGCGATCGACATGGGCATCGCCGAGCACTGCACGACGCACTTGCATGCCGTCGGCGTAACGTTGTTTCTCGTCCACAAATCGCTCCTCAGATAGACTTTTCAGCCAACAGAAAACTCAGCACCCGGTCACTGAACGCACTGCCGGCCTGAACGTTGGACAAATGGGCGGCGTAGAACTCGGCGTACTCGGCGCCCTTCACTTGCTCTTGAATAAAGTGCCCGCCCGAAGGTGGCGTGACCGCGTCTTCGGTGCCGGCGATGACCAGGCTCGGCACGTTGATCAAGGACAGTTGCTCGCGGAAGTCGGCATCGCGTACCGCCGCGCAATTGGCTGCATAACCTTGCGGTGAAGTGGCGGCGAGCATGTCGGTGATCTGCTTCGCTACCGCCGGATTGGCTTGCGCAAAGTCCGGGGTAAACCAACGGGCAATCGACGCATCGCGCAGCGCGACCATCGCCGCCGGACCGTCGCGCAGGACGGTTTCGATACGCGAGTTCCAGCCGGAAGGATCACCGATCTTCGCTGCGGTATTGCACACCACCAGTTTGTGCAGACGCTCGCCGGCGTTGATCCCCAGCCACTGACCGATCAACCCGCCCATGGACAGACCGCAAAAATGGGCGCGCTCGATTTTCAGGGCATCCAGCAATGCCAGCACGTCACGGCCCAACTGCTCGATGCTGTATGGCCCCGGCGTCACCAGCGAACGGCCATGACCACGGGTGTCGAAACGCAGCACCCGAAAGTGTTCGGTGAGCGCCGGAATCTGCACGTCCCACATGTGCAGGTCAGTGCCCAGCGAGTTCGACAGCACCAGCACCGGGGCGTGTTCCGGACCGTCGAGTTGGTAGTTCAGTTCGCCGTCGGCGAGTTGTACGAATCCCACAGAAATTCTCCTTCAGGCAGTCAGGGCAAAATGTTCGGCCAGCGCACGCTCAACCCAGGTTTGAGCCTGACCGAGGTAGTGCGCAGGGTTCATCAATTGATCGAGTTCAGCGCTCGAAAGCTCGGCGGTCACGTGCGGCTCATCACCGAGCACCGCACGCAAATGTCGCTGCTCGGCCACCGCGCGCTTGCAGCACAGTTCCAGCAGATGGTGCGCGCTGTCGCGACCGATCCGTTGGGCGAGAACGATGCTCACTGCTTCGGCCAGCACCAGGCCTTGGGTCAACTCAAGGTTCTTCGCCATGCGCCCAGCGTCGACCTCCAGCCCTTCTGTTATCAACAGCGCTTGCTGCAACGCGCCGGACACCAGGCAACAAATTTCCGGCAAGGTTTCCCACTCGGCATGCCACAACCCCAGGCTGCGTTCGTGCTCTTGAGGCATGGCGCTGAACAGTGTCGACAGCAATCCGGGAATGCGGGTCGCAGCACCGATCAGCACCGCCGCGCCCACCGGGTTGCGTTTGTGCGGCATGGTCGAGGAGCCGCCCTTGCCCGGCGCCGAGGGTTCGAAGACTTCCGCCGCCTCGGTCTGCATCAGCAGGCTGATGTCGCGGCCCAGTTTGCCGAGGCTGCCGGCGATCAATCCAAGCGCCGCGCCGAACTCCACCAGACGATCACGTTGGGTGTGCCAGGGTTGCTCCGGCAACGTGAGTTGCAGCTCCTGCGCCAGTGCTTCGGCAATTGGCATGGCCTGCTCGCCGAGGGCTGCGAGGGTTCCGCTGGCGCCACCAAATTGCAGCACCAACAGGCCCGGCTTGAGTACTTGCAAACGTTGCCGACTGCGGGTCACCGCTCCCAGCCAACCGGCGATTTTCATTCCCAGCGTGACCGGCGTCGCATGTTGCAGCCAGGTACGTCCGGCCATTGGCGTGAGCACATGGCGCCGGGCCTGGATCGCCAACGCTTCACCAAGTCGCGCCAGATCGGTCTCAATCAAATGCAGTGCCTGACGCAGTTGCAGCACCAGGCCGGTGTCCATCACATCCTGGCTGGTCGCACCCAGATGCACGTAACGTTCGGCGTTCTGATCATGCGCGGCGATCTGCTTGCCCAGCGCCTTGACCAACGGAATCGCCGAGTTACCGGCAATCGCTATCGCCTCGCCAAGGGCAGAAAAGTCATAGTGCTCGGCTCGGCAGGCCGCCTCGATCGGTGCAACCGCAGACGCCGGAATCAGTCCGACCCGCGCCTCGGCCCGGGCCAGTGCCGCTTCGAAATCGAGCATGGCCTGAACCCGGCCCTGATCGCTGAACACCTCACGCATATTTCGAGCCGTGAAATAGGCATCGAACAATTGATTGCCCGGTCGTTGCATAGGGATTCCTTACGCGGAGCGCGCCCGATTCAGGCGCGCCCCGACAAGTCAAAGATCGTTTTCCAGATACGCTGCCCGTTTCGGCAAACGCAGGCTGAACAGGAAGGCAACCGCCATCATCACCGTCACGTACCAGTAGAAATAGTTCTCCACACCTACTGACTTCAGGCTCAACGCCACGTACTCCGCCGAACCGCCAAATATCGCGTTCGCCACCGCGTAGGCCAGGCCCACCCCCAGCGCACGGACTTGTGGCGGGAACATTTCGGCTTTCACCAGACCGCTGATCGAGGTGTAGAAACTCACGATCGCCAGTGCCACGGTGATCAGCCCAAACGCCAGGAACGGACTGGTCACGGACTTCAAGGTCAGCAGGATCGGCACGGTGAACAACGTCCCCAGGGCACCGAACCAGAGCATCGAATTACGCCGGCCAATCTTGTCCGCCAGCATGCCGAAGAATGGCTGCATGCACATATAAAGGAAGAGCGCGCCGGTCATGATGTAACTGGCGGTCTTGGCGGGCATCCCAGCGGTGTTCACCAGGTACTTCTGCATATAGGTGGTGAAGGTGTAGAAAATCAGCGAACCACCGGCGGTGTAGCCAAGCACGGTAATAAAGGCGGCGGTGTGGTTCTTGAACAGCGCGGCCATGCTGCCGGCGTCCTTGTCTGCGCGCATTTCCTTGCTGGTGGTCTCTTTCAGCGAACGACGCAGGAACAGCGAAATCAATGCCGCGACAGCGCCGACCACGAACGGAATCCGCCAGCCCCAGGCACGCAGGTCGTCCTCAGTCAGGAACTGTTGCAGGATCACCACCAATGACACTGCCAGCAACTGACCACCGATCAAAGTCACGTACTGGAACGAAGCGAAGAAACCGCGCTGGCCCTTGAGCGCGACTTCACTCATGTAGGTCGCGGTGGTGCCGTATTCACCGCCCACCGACACGCCCTGGATCAGGCGAGCCACCAGCAGCAGGATCGGCGCCCAGACGCCGATGTCCTTGTAGGTCGGCAGGCAGGCGATCAGCAGTGAGCCGGCGCACATCATCAGCACCGAAATCATCATCGAGTTCTTGCGCCCGTGCTTGTCGGCCACCCGGCCAAACAGCCAGCCGCCGATGGGACGCATCAAAAACCCGGCGGCGAACACCCCGGCGGTGTTAACCAGTTGCACCGTAGGGTTGTCGGAAGGGAAAAACGCCGGGGCGAAATAGATCGCGCAGAAGGCGTAAACATAGAAGTCGAACCACTCGACCAGATTGCCGGAAGACGCCCCGACAATCGCAAAGATCCTTTTGCCACGCTCTTCAGCGGTGTAGAGGCTGGTTATTGTTGTCATGTTTTTTCACTCAATGGGGACAGTGAGAGTCTAGACATACTTTGCAACACCCCCGTTTCACAGAAATAAAACCCCGTGATGAGGAGGCAAACCCTAATGCCGGTAAGTGAAGGGATATCAGGTTCGGCACATTCCCCGTAGCAGCTGGCGAAGCCTGCGTTCGGCTGCGCAGCAGTCGTAAAATCTGACACCACGGTTTTTCAGGTTAACCGTGTAGGCAGGATTTACGGCCCCGTTTCACAGATGCCGAAAAGGATCGCAGCCTGCGGCAGCTCCTACGGGAGAAACACGCGCCCCCCGTAGGAGCTGCCGAAGGCTCGGGCCGCGTTCGGACGATCTTTTGACCTTAATCTCTCAATAATCGAAAAACACCGTCTCGGCATCAGTGCCCTGCAAGATCACATTCCACTGCAACGTGCCCGTCCCATCGGCTTTCGCCATCAAGGTCGTGCGACGCTCTTCCGGCACACAAGCCAGCAGCGGGTCGCTGGCGTTGGCCGGTTCACCGTCAAAGTAGATTCGCGTCAGCAAGTGCTTGACCAGGCCTCGGGCAAAAACCAGTACCACCAGATGCGGCGCTTGTGTGCTGCCCTTGAGCCCTGGCACCGTCCCCGGTTTGATGGTGGTGAAACGGAACCGTCCTTCTGCGTCTACCGGCACCCGGCCAAACCCTTCGAAATTCGGGTCCAGCGGTTTGTCCTGCGCGTCTTCTGGATGGTCATACTTGCCAGCGGCGTTGGCCTGCCAGACTTCCAGCATCGCGTCGTTGACGAAATCGCCGTTGCCATCGACCACCTGCCCGGTGATCGTTACACGCTTGCCAAGCGTTTCTTCGTTGGTCAGATTTTCGCGGTTCAACCAGGTCAGACCGATGTGGTAATACGGCCCGACCGTGTGGGACGTCGTCGCGTTCAGCGTCATCTTATTTCTCCATCGGCGTGGCATCGCGGCCGCGCAAAACGATGTCCCAGCGATAACCGAGGGCGTAGGACGGAATGGTTTTTTCCAGGTCGAAACTGGCGATCAAGCGTTCTTTGGCGCTGGTATCCGGCACGCAGTTGTAAATCGGGTCGTAGGCCAGCAGCGGATCACCCGGGAAGTACATCTGGGTGACCAGCCGGGTCAGTATGCTCGGCCCGAACAGTGAGAAATGGATATGCGCCGGGCGCCAGGCGTTGTGGTGATTGCCCCACGGGTAAGCGCCAGGCTTGATGGTCTGGAACTGGTACCAGCCATCGGCGTCGGTCACGGTGCGACCGGTACCGGTGAAGTTCGGGTCCAGCGGCGCGTCATGCAGATCACGGTCATGGTTGTAGCGACCGGCGGCGTTGGCCTGCCAGATCTCCAGCAAAATCCCCGGCACTGGCAAGCCGTTCTCATCCAGCACGCGGCCGTGAATGATGATCCGCTCACCCAAAGGCTCGCCCTGATGTTGGGCGGTCAGGTCGTTGTCCCGCTCTTGCAGGAACTCGGCGCCGATAGTCGGACCGGTGATTTCCGACAATGAGTGAGGCAAAAATACCAGCGGCCTGGACGGCGAACGACGGTTGGTCGATTGATAGGCTGGGTGCAAATATTCCGGCTGAGTGCCCGCTTGCGGACGACGATAACCAGGCTTGTCAGTCATGAAACTGTCCTCTTTTCTTGTTCGATAGCGCTGGTGCGCGTCAGACCCGTTCGATTGCCAGTGCCAGACCTTGGCCAACGCCAACGCACATGGTCGCCAGCGCTTTCTTGCCACCGGTCTTTTCCAACTGATGCAGCGCCGTCAGCACCAACCGCGCACCGCTCATGCCCAACGGATGGCCCAAAGCGATGGCGCCACCGTTCGGGTTGACCTGCGCCGCGTCGTCGGCCAGACCGAGTTCACGCAACACCGCAAGGCCCTGGCTGGCAAAGGCTTCATTGAGTTCGATCACATCAAAATCACTGACCGCCACGCCCAGGCGTTCGGTCAACTTGCGTACCGCCGGCACCGGGCCGATGCCCATCACCCGCGGCGCGACGCCGGCGCTGGCCATGCCCAATACCCGAGCACGGGCAGTCAGACCGTGTTTTTTCACGGCTTCGGCGGACGCGAGTATCAGCGCTGCCGCACCGTCGTTCACGCCCGAGGCATTGCCAGCCGTGACGGTCTTGTCCGGGCCATTGACCGGTTTGAGTTTGCTCAGGGTTTCCAGGGTGGTGTCGGCGCGTGGATGCTCGTCCTGCTCGACCACGCTTTCACCCTTCTTGTGGGCAATGCGCACCGGAACGATTTCTTCGGCGAAATAGCCTGCTGCTTGCGCGGCCGCCGTCCGTTGCTGACTGCGCAGCGCGAAAGCGTCCTGATCCGCGCGGGAAACCGCGTAATCGTCGGCCACGTTATCGCCGGTCTGCGGCATCGCATCGACGCCGTACTGAGCTTTCATCAACGGGTTGATGAAGCGCCAGCCGATGGTGGTGTCTTCCAGTTTCATGTTGCGCGAGAACGCCGCATCGGCCTTGCCCATCACGAACGGTGCGCGAGACATCGACTCGACGCCGCCAGCAATCGCCAGCTCCATCTCACCGCTGGCAATCGCCCGGAACGCCGTGCCGATGGCGTCCATGCCCGAGGCACACAGTCGATTGAGGGTCACGCCGGGAATGCTTTCCGGCAACCCGGCCAGCAGCAATGCCATGCGCGCCACGTTGCGGTTGTCCTCGCCGGCCTGGTTGGCGCAACCGAGGAACACCTCGTCCACTGCGCTCCAATCGACGCTCGGGTTGCGCTCCATCAGTGCCTTGATCGGCACGGCGGCCAGATCGTCAGCGCGAACCGTCGACAAACCACCGCCAAAACGGCCGATGGGGGTGCGAATCGCATCGCAGATATAAACCTCGCGCATCAGGCTTCTCCCGGTGCTTGGCCATGGGCGGCAGCGGTACGCGCTTCAAGATCGCGCAGCGCGGCCAACTCGATGTCGGTCGGTTCAGCGGTGTACTCCACCTGATCGGCAAAGCGGATGGCCCAACCGGTGGCGGCGATCACTTGCTCGCGGGTCACGCCTGGGTGCAGTGCGGTGACCACGAATTCGTTGCTGCCGGCTTCCGGTTCCATGATGCACAGGTCAGTGATGATCCCCACGGGACCGGCGCCCGGCAGGCCGAGACGCTTGCGCGAGTCGCCGCCTTCGCCATGACCGACCGAGGTAATGAAGTCGAGTTTGTCGACAAACGAACGAGCCGACTGCTTGAGGATGATCAACACGCTTTTCGCCGAGCCAGCAATCTCCGGTGCACCGCCGGCACCCGGCAGACGGACTTTCGGCTGATGGTAATCGCCGACCACGGTGGTGTTGATGTTGCCAAAACGGTCGACCTGAGCGGCACCGAGAAAACCGACATCAATGCGCCCGCCTTGCAGCCAGTAGCGAAAAATCTCACCGGTCGGGACTACGGTGTCAGCGGTTTCCGCCAGCTCGCCGTCACCGATCGACAGCGGCAATACCGTCGGCTTGGCACCGATCGGACCCGATTCGTAGATCAGGACTACGTCTGGAGAGGAAGTCAGGCGTGCCAGGTTGGCCGCTTTCGACGGCAGGCCGATGCCGACGAAGCACACCGAGCCATTCTTCAGTCGGCGAGCGGCGGCGACGGTCATCATTTCATTGGTGGAGTAAGCCATTATTGAGCCTCCATTGCAGCGGCCAGCTTGGCCTGGAATTCACTGAAGTCAGCGCTGCCGTGGATGTATTCGTTGATCCACGCAGTGAAGGTTTCACGGTCGCGGGCAATTGGGTCCCAGGCCTGATAGAAGCGGTTGTCGCGCTCGGTGTAACCGTGGGCGTAGGACGGATGCGCGCCGCCAGGAACATGGCAAACCGCACTCAAGGCCCAGGTTGGCAAGACGCAGGCATTCATCGGCGCGTTCAGGTCGTCGACGATTTCTTCAACCGTGACGATGCAACGCTTGGCGGCCAATGCGGCTTCCTTCTGCACACCGAGAATGCCCCAGAGCAAGACATTGCCCTTGCGATCGGCCTTCTGCGCGTGGATCACCGTGACGTCCGGGCGCACCGATGGCACCGCCGCCAGCACTTCACCGGTGAACGGGCAGGTCACGCTTTTGATCAACGGGTTGACCTTCGGCAAGTCGGAACCGGCGTAAGCCCGCAGCACTGCAAACGGCAGGCCGGAGGCGCCGGCAACGTAGGCATTGGCCAGGTCGGCGTGGCTGTGTTCTTCGATTTCCAGCGCATGCGGCCATTGTTTTTCGACGGCATCGCGCAGACGGTGCAGCGAACCCACGCCCGGGTTACCGCCCCAGGAGAAAATCAGCTTGCGAGCGCAACCGGCACCGATCAGTTGGTCGTAGACCAGATCAGGGGTCATGCGCACCAGCGTCAGGTCTTTCTTGCCCTGACGAATGATTTCATGACCCGCTGCGGTCGGAATCAAGTGAGTGAAGCCTTCGAGCGCGACGGTATCGCCGTCGTTGACGAATTGCTTCACCGCGTCGTGCAGCGAAAGGATTTCAGCCATGGGGTTGGACTCCCGATTCTCAGTAAACCGATGTGGAGGACAAGGCGCGATGAGCAGCGCCGGAATGACTGAAGATTAAGCCGCCGAAAAAGCCCAAACAATCCGATAATCGACTAAGCGTTCGTTTATCGAACAGATTGTTGTCAGGCTATCGGTTCCGTACTCCCCCAAAAGATCGCAGCCTCCGGCAGCTCCTACGTCGCATCCGCATGGCTGACCATGCCTTTGATCACCACCGCCGTGGTGGCCAATGCCGCCGGAATCACCAACGCGGTCAGTACCTGTTCGAAGTTCCAGCCCAGGCCCAACAACGTAGCGCCCATCCAGGCGCCGAGAATCGCCCCGAAACGGCCGATCCCGAGCATCCACGACACGCCAGTCGCCCGGCCTTGAGTCGGATAGAAGCGCGCCGCCAGCGACGGCATCCCCGATTGCGCGCCGTTGACGCACATCCCGGCGACCAGCACCAACGTTGCCAGCAGCGTGATGTTGCCCAGGCTCTGCCCTACAGCGTAGGCAAACACCCCAGCCAACAAGTAGAAAGTGCCGATCACCTTGTGCGGATTGAACCGGTCCATCGCCCAACCCACCGCCACCGCACTCAATACGCCGCCAAACTGGAACAGCGCGCCAATGAACGCCGCCTGCTCCATGCTCGCGCCGCTGTCACGCATCAGGGTCGGCAACCAGCTGGTCAGCAGATAGACGATGACCAGCCCCATGAAATAGGTCAGCCACAGCAACAACGTCCCGGTGCTATAGGTGCCGGAGAAAATCACTGCGAACACGTTGCGGGCCTTTACGGTTTTCTGTTCGGGCACGCTGAAACTCGATGCCTGGGCGACAACCGCCGGGTCAATCGGCGCCAGCGCCTTGCGCACCTTGTCGGTTCCACGATTGCGCACCACCAGGTAACGCGCCGACTCCGGCAACCACAGCAACAGCACCACCCCGAGGATCAACGGCAGAATCCCGCCAATCAGCAACAGGCTGTGCCAGCCGAACGCCGGGATCAGCTTGGCCGAAATGAAACCGCCGCCAGCCATGCCCAGGTTGAAGCCGCAAAACATGCTGGTCACCAACAGGGACTTTTTGCGTTCCGGGGTGTATTCCGACAGCAGCGTAGTGGCGTTCGGCATACCGGCGCCCAGGCCGAGTCCGGTCAGGAAGCGCAGCACCAGCAACTGATCGACGTTAGTGCTGTAAGCCGAGGCCAGACTGAAAGCACCGAACAACAGCACTGCGCCGACCAATACGACTTTTCGTCCAAAACGGTCAGCCAGCGGTCCAGAGCCCAGTGCGCCGAAGACCATGCCGATCAGCGCCGCACTCATCACCGGGCCGAGGCTGGCGCGGTCGATGCCCCAATCCTGAGACAGCGCCGGAGCGATAAACCCCATGGCCGCTGTGTCCAGACCATCGAGAAACACAATCAGGAAACACAGGATCACCACCCGCCATTGATAGCGCGACAGCGGTTGGGCATTGATAAAGGACTGCACATCGAGGCAATTCCCGACAGCGGATTGAGGCTGGTTCATTATTTTTATTCCAGGCAAGAAACGCAGGCGAACACGTGCTGGCAATCGCCGCTTCATTATTATTGGGTCGTTATCCGGCGCCTGGCTGTGTGGCCAACAGCAGCGGATGACGCTGCCGCGACATTAATGAGGGAAGGGAAACAGCGTCAATTCGCCAAACGCGAGTCTGTGCGTTTATCGAACAGCTTACGCAAACAGCTGAGCACTCAACTCCCGACTGGCGCTCAACAATCCTGGCAAAAAACGCTGCTCCAGTTCGTTGCGGCTGACACGCCCGGCATGCGTGCTGACGTTCAGCGCAGCCAGCACCTGACCGGATGCGTCGTACACCGGAACGGCAATCGAGCGCAGGCCTTGCTCAAGCTCCTGGTCGACAATGCACCAGCCTTGCTGCCGAACCTCCTGAAGACATTCGAACAACGACTCGCGCGTATGCAGGGTGCGGCTGGTCTTGGCCTGCAGTTCGGCATGTTCGAGGTAGTCGTGCAGCGAAGCATCGTCCAGTGCTGCCAGAAGGATCCGACCCATGGAGGTGCAATAAGCCGGTAAACGCCCGCCCACCGACAGGTCGACGGAAATCAAACGCTGGGTCGTTGCCGAACGGGCGATGTACAAGATGTCATCACCTTCCAGCGTGGCCATGTTGCAAGCCTCGTGCAGCTGCTCGCTCATGCGGTCCAGGTACGGCTGGGCCGACACCGCCAACGGCGTCGAGGACAGATAGGCATGGCCGAGGGTCAGGACTTTGGGCAACAGCGAATAGGTTCGACCGTCGGTGGTCGCATAACCGAGTTTGATCAGCGTATGCAGGCAACGACGTACGGCGGCGCGGGGAATTTCCGTGCGATGGCTAATCTGTGCGATGGTCAAATGCCGCTTGCGCTCCTGGAAGGCTTGCACCACCGCCAGGCCACGGGCCAGGGAAGTCATGAAGTCCGGATCGCCGGTGAACGCCTGAATTCGCTTGGCTGGCGAGGCAACGATCGGCGGCGCCACTGAAGCAAAGGAATTACGCAATTGATCGTTCATTTCAGGTCATTCCCCAGAGTTCGACAGCTATTACAAGCTGCTCCGGATCGCAAGCACAAGCATGAGCAGCCAAGGTTGGGCGATTATCGAACCATTAATCGATAATCGCAATCAACTGACTGGAGGGCTATATAGGATGAGGGCTAGGGGCGACCGTGTGTACGTTTCCTATAAAGCACGGAATCTTTCATTACAGATTTTCACACTTTTGCTGACACTGAATAACAGCCGCGTTCTAATCCACTCAATGTGGACGACTTAATGGCGCCAGGAAACGGGTCTGTAAAGACATTGCCAAACTGTGCACTTGCGCACAAAACTTGCGGGCAACAAAACAAATTCACAGGACGAAGCACTTTTAAGTTATTCGAGATAGTGTTCTGCCGATCGGCCGCTATAATGCACTTCAGTGATGACCGCGTTTTTTTGCAACTACCGGATCCAATCACTCAGGCAGTGCGAGGTTTCAACCCCGCTTCCTGCTCGTAAGCGCTTGACGCTCATTTCGAATGCCCGGCCAATGCGTTTGCAAAAAACAAGAAAACTGATGCTACGTCAGTGGTTCTGCTCTGGTGCCGTGGCCGCCTGCAAGAAGGAAGCTGTCAAGCACAACGCTGTCAGAATGGGTGTCTTGCCGGACACTCTGCTCGAGACGCTTGTGACCGACACAACGAAAGCAGTGCGTATCACCAGAATTTATCTCAACTCAATTAGGTAACACTGTGACGAAAGACGAACTGCGCGCGGAACTTGAGCGCCAGGAACAACGTTACAAGGAAGTTTACGGCGGGGAAGTCACCACCTACGCCGCTCAACCTGACCCGGAACGTAAACCTTGGCGTAAACGCGCCAGCATCCTCGATCAGGCCTTTACCCAGGAACTGCAGAAGATGGAAAAAGAACTCAAAGCCGAAGAGCCGTAATCGCTCCGGTTTGAGATCTTCCGGGCCTGCGTCGCCTTCAGCCACACGCTGAGTGGATTGGCGCTCCATATCGCGCCTGCTAAAAGCGGGCGATTGCCACCTCATTCCCACCGAATGAGGTAAATGGCGCTTGGCTGGCCCTCCTTACAGATATTTCACACACCCATTTCAGCTTCCCGTCGAAGCAACTGAAATGCCGACATGCGCCACAACCACCAATGAAATCAAAGGCTTGAAAAGCCTACGACAACGCTGGGGTTTAGGGCCCTGTTACACACTAAATCGTTGAAGAATGTAACCGATGAGCAGCAAGTGCATTGATTAGCAGGGTTTTCTGGCATAATCGCGCCCCCTTATGACCGGGTCAGAAAACCTTCATGATCGATTTATTCAGCGGACTGGATGCTTGGGTGCTTGTGAGCCTCTTGCTCGCCCTGGCCTTTGTCCTCGCCTTCGAGTTCATCAACGGCTTTCATGACACCGCTAACGCGGTTGCCACTGTTATCTACACCAAAGCCATGCCGCCTCATCTGGCAGTGTTCTTTTCCGGTGTGTTCAATTTCCTCGGCGTGTTGCTGGGCGGCGTTGGCGTGGCGTATGCCATCGTCCACCTGCTGCCGGTAGAGCTGCTGATCAATGTGAATACCGGCCACGGGCTAGCAATGGTGTTCTCGTTGCTCGCTGCGGCCATCACCTGGAACCTGGGGACCTGGTACTTCGGTATCCCGGCCTCCAGCTCTCATACCCTGATCGGTTCGATCCTGGGTGTGGGTCTGGCGAACGCGCTGATCAACGACATTCCATTGGCTGACGGTGTTAACTGGCAGAAAGCGATCGATATCGGCGCATCCTTGGTGTTCTCGCCAATAGCCGGTTTCCTGGTGGCCGCGTTGGTGCTGATTGGCCTGAAATGGTGGCGTCCACTGTCCAAGATGCACAAGACACCGGACCAGCGCCGCAAGGTTGATGACAAGAAACACCCGCCGTTCTGGAACCGTCTGGTTCTGGTGATCTCGGCGATGGCGGTGAGCTTCGTACACGGTTCCAACGATGGCCAGAAAGGCATCGGCCTGATCATGCTGGTATTGATCGGTATCGTACCGGCACAGTTCGTACTCGACCTGAGCAGCACTACTTACCAGATCGAACGGACTCGCGATGCGACCCTGCACCTGAGCCAGTTCTATAAGCGCAATGCCGATACTCTGGGTGAATTCCTGGCGCTGGGCAAAAGCCTGGATGGCGATTTGCCGGAAAAATTCCGCTGCAACCCGCAACAGACCGAACCAACTATTTCCGCCCTGCTCGGCACCCTCAAGGGTGTAGCGGACTACCACTCGCTGTCGCAGGAAAGCCGCATCGAAGTGCGTCGCTACCTGCTCTGCCTGGACGACACGGCGAAGAAAGTCGGTAAGTTGCCTGGCCTCGAAGCCCGCGAAAAGGCTGACTTGGACAAGCTGCGTAAAGACCTGACCACCACCACTGAATACGCCCCGTTCTGGGTGATTCTGGCGGTCGCCCTGGCGCTCGGCCTGGGCACCATGGTCGGCTGGAAACGCGTGGTACTGACCATCGGCGAGAAGATCGGCAAGCAAGGCATGACCTACGCTCAGGGCATGTCGGCGCAGATCACCACTGCGGGCATGATCGGTCTGGCGAACATCTTCAGCCTGCCGGTATCAACCACCCACGTACTGTCTTCGGGTGTGGCCGGGACCATGATCGCCAACAAAAGCGGCCTGCAAGGCGGCACCGTGAAAACCATCCTGCTGGCCTGGGTCCTGACCCTGCCGGCGACGGTGGCCCTGTCGGCCGGCTTGTTCTGGCTGGCATCGAAGGCCCTTGGTAGCTGATTCATAGCCGTACAAAAAAGGCGCGCCCTCCCGTAGGTCGCGCTTTTTTTATGCCCGCGCGTCCCAAAAGATCGCAGCCTTCGGCAGCTCCTACGGGGATTCCCACCCACAATGCAGTGACGCGCCCAAACCAATCAGGCCAACTGTCAGGCCGCCAGGGTCAAAAGATCGCAGCCTGCGGCAGCTCCTACGAAGATCATCACCAGCGGCGCGCCTTTACCACTCAGGCCGGCTGTCAGGCCGCCGTGCTTTGCTTTTGATCTGCCCGCCCCTTTGGGAGGCCGAGTGGAGGTGTTCATCAGGGGGTGGGCGCGCAGCGCCGTACGGCGCAGCCGGACACATCGAGAGGAGGTCGTCGCGCAGCAGACCGTAGGCGATGCCCCCTGATGAATGCCGGAGCGAGGGAACGCCGAGCCTAAGCGAGGTGCCGTACGCTTGGGGCGAGCGTTTTTTTGCTTACTTTTTTTAGGCGCTTGTAAAAAAAGTGAGGCGCCGTAAGGGCGAAACCCTAAGTGGCCGTTACCGCAGAAACGGATATGTACACCTGTAAAAGACAGGTCGGCTGTCAGGCCGCCATCGCGAGCAGGCTCGCTCCCACAGTTTTGATTGGTGTACATCCGAGATTGGCCGGCTATCAGGCCGCCAAGATCAGAAGATCGCAGCCTGCGGCAGCTCCTACGGGGAATTGCGGGCAAAAAAAAGGGCGACCGAAGTCGCCCAAAATGCCTTGCGTGCTCGTGCTTCCAGAAAGACCTAAGGTTTTTTACGCTTATGTGCGTCTTTCCAGATAAAGAATCCAAACCCGGCAAAAAACAGAACCATGAGGCCGACAGTCAGCACTCCGGCGATCACCACATTATCGAAAAACATGACTGGCCTCCTGCACTTGCCCTGTTGCGATAGGGCTAAGTTAACCAATCAGGCACGAAAGAAAATTGACCGGGATCAATACTGCCCAAGACAGGGCGTAAAGGAAGGGAAATAACTGACCTGCATCAACAGATGCAGGGGGCTCAACGCTTTTTCGGTTTGTTTTTTGGCTTTTTCTTGGCTTTGCCCAAAGGCATGGCCTGCTCGAAAGCCTGACGCACTTCGTTCAGGCGCTTTTCATTGAGGTCATGCACGCGCTTGGCACGCTCTGTGTTGAGGTCGATCAGCTTGTCGTCTTGGCTCATGGCGTGGCTTACATCTTCAAGGTCAATACAGGCGAAGCACAGCGACCACCGTCACCCTGCCCGCTCAAGGTTTGCCAATAATGCGGCCAATGGCTGGCGCTGACCAGCCGCCCGCAGCATCAGAGCGCAACAAAAAGTGTGCAAGCGTCAGACCTCGATATCGACCCACAACCCCTGACGCGGCTGATCGTCCATCAACGGGACCACCGGCACCGTATTGTCGGCGTTCAACTCGTCACCCGGCACGGCCAGGTGCTCCTCAGGATCCTCTTCGGCTTCGCGACGACGCCTGTCGCGTTCCTGCTGACGCCGCTGCTCTTCGCGCAACAACAGCGCCGACTCTTCGGCATGGCGCTTGTGCAGGTCGATCGTGCTTTCGCTGGAGCTCGCCTCCACCGGCACCACCGGCGGAATATCCGGCCGCTGGCGAATCGGGTCCTGCTGGGAAGTGATCGGCACGGCACTCAAGGGGAGCATCGGTGGCAGCATAGTATTAGTCTCCTGACGGCAGGCTGTCGGCTGCTGAGGAGGCGACTTGAGCCACCGGTCGCAAACTGCAGCTCAACACACACGTAGGAGCTGCCGAAGGCTGCGATCTTTTGATCTTCAAGGCCTGAAAAGATCGCAGCCTTCGGCAGCTCCTACGCGAGTAACCCTTTGGCCTCGGCACCTGCATCCGTTAATATAGTCGGCTTTTTCAAGGCGGGAGTCAGGCAGCATGGCGCAGCAGTATCAACCGGGGCAACGCTGGATTAGTGACAGCGAAGCCGAGCTAGGTTTAGGCACCGTTCTGGCACAGGACGGTCGCTTGCTGACCGTGCTCTATCCGGCCACTGGCGACACTCGCCAGTACGCGCTACGGAATGCGCCCCTCACTCGTGTGAGGTTTTCGCCGGGTGACATGATCACTCACTTCGAAGGCTGGAAAATGACCGTGCGCGAAGTCGACGACATCGACGGCCTGCTGGTCTACCACGGGCTCAACGCGCAGAACGAAGTAGTAACCCTGCCCGAGACCCAACTCTCGAACTTCATCCAGTTCCGTCTGGCCAGCGACCGTCTGTTCGCCGGGCAGATCGACCCGTTGGCCTGGTTCTCCCTGCGTTACCACACCCTGGAACACACCAGCCGCCAGTTGCAATCCTCGCTCTGGGGCCTGGGTGGCGTGCGTGCGCAGCCAATCGCCCACCAATTGCACATCGCCCGTGAAGTCGCGGATCGTATCGCACCGCGGGTTCTGTTGGCGGACGAAGTCGGTCTGGGTAAAACCATCGAAGCCGGTCTGGTGATCCATCGCCAACTGCTCTCGGGTCGCGCCAACCGCGTGCTGATTCTGGTTCCGGAAAACCTCCAGCACCAGTGGCTGGTGGAGATGCGCCGTCGTTTCAACCTGCAAGTCGCGCTGTTCGACGAAGAACGCTTCATCGAAAGCGATGCCAGCAACCCGTTCGAAGACACCCAGCTCGCGCTGGTCGCTCTGGAATGGCTGGTGGACGACGAAAAAGCCCAGGACGCGCTGTTCGCTGCCGGCTGGGACCTGCTGGTGGTCGACGAAGCGCACCACCTGGTGTGGCACGAAGATCAGGTCAGCCCTGAGTACTCGCTGGTCGAACAGCTCGCAGAAACCATTCCCGGCGTACTGCTGCTGACCGCGACCCCAGAGCAACTGGGTCAGGACAGCCACTTCGCCCGTCTGCGCCTGCTCGACCCAAACCGTTTCCACGACCTGAAAGCCTTCCGCGCCGAGAGCGAGAACTATCGCCCGGTAGCCGAAGCCGTTCAGGAACTGATGGACCAGGGGCGTTTGTCCCCGGCCGCACACAAAACCATCCAGGGTTTCCTCGGTGACGAAGGCGAAGCGCTGTTGACCGCCGTCAACGAGGGTGACGCTGAAGCCAGCGCCCGTCTGGTGCGCGAATTGCTGGACCGCCACGGCACTGGCCGCGTGCTGTTCCGTAACACCCGCGCTGCGGTGCAAGGCTTCCCGGAACGCAAACTGCATCCGTACCCGCTGCCGTGCCCGGACGAATACCTGGAATTGCCGCTGGGCGAACACGCCGAGCTGTACCCGGAAGTCAGCTTCCAGGCGCAACCGGATATAGATGAAGAACAACGCTGGTGGCGCTTCGACCCACGGGTCGAGTGGCTGATCGATCAGCTGAAAATGCTCAAGCGCACCAAAGTGCTGGTGATCTGCGCCCACGCCGAAACCGCGATGGACCTGGAAGACGCCCTGCGCGTGCGTTCCGGCATCCCGGCCACGGTGTTCCACGAAGGCATGAACATCCTTGAACGTGACCGCGCCGCCGCTTACTTCGCCGACGAAGAGTTCGGCGCGCAAGTGCTGATCTGCTCGGAAATCGGCAGCGAAGGTCGCAACTTCCAGTTCTCCCACCACCTGGTGCTGTTCGATCTGCCATCGCACCCCGACCTGCTGGAACAGCGCATCGGTCGTCTGGACCGGATCGGCCAGAAGCACATCATCGAACTGCACGTGCCGTACCTGGAAACCAGCCCGCAAGAGCGCCTGTTCCAGTGGTACCACGAAGCGCTGAACGCGTTCCTCAACACCTGCCCGACCGGCAACGCCTTGCAGCATCAGTTCGGCCCACGCCTGCTGCCGCTGCTGGAAAACGCTGATGACGGCGAGTGGCAAGCGCTGATCGATGAAGCCCGTACCACCCGTGAAAACCTCGAAGCCGAGTTGCACAGCGGCCGTGACCGCCTGCTGGAACTCAACTCCGGTGGTGCAGGCGAAGGTGACGCGCTGGTTGAGGCGATCCTTGAGCAAGACGATCAGTTCGCCCTGCCGATCTACATGGAAACCCTGTTCGACGCGTTCGGCATCGACAGCGAAGACCATTCGGAAAACGCACTGATCCTCAAGCCGAGCGAAAAAATGCTCGACGCCAGCTTCCCGCTGGGCGACGACGAAGGCGTGACCATCACCTACGACCGCAACCAGGCGCTGTCTCGCGAAGACATGCAATTCATCACTTGGGAGCACCCGATGGTTCAGGGCGGTATGGACCTGGTCCTGTCCGGCTCGATGGGCAACACCGCCGTCGCGCTGATCAAGAACAAGGCACTCAAGCCTGGCACCGTGTTGCTGGAACTGCTCTATGTCAGCGAAGTGGTTGCTCCGCGCTCGCTGCAACTGGGCCGTTACCTGCCGCCGGCCGCGCTGCGCTGCCTGCTCGACGCCAACGGCAACGACCTGTCGGGCCGCGTCTCGTTCGAAACCCTCAACGACCAGCTCGAAAGCGTGCCACGCGCCAGCGCCAACAAGTTTGTCCAGGCCCAGCGTGATCAACTGACCCCGCGCATCAATGCCGGTGAAGAGAAAATCACCCCACGCCACGCCGAACGTGTGGCCGAAGCGCAGCGCCGTCTGGCCGCTGACACCGAAGAAGAACTGGCGCGCCTGACCGCCCTGCAAGCCGTCAACCCGACGGTACGCGACAGCGAACTGGTTGCCCTGCGTCAGCAGCGCGAGCAAGGCCTGGCCATGCTCGACAAAGCGGCGCTGCGACTGGAAGCGATCCGGGTGCTGGTGGCGGGTTAAGCCCTCCTCTTCCATCGCTAAAACAAAGAAGGCCCGCAGCGATGCGGGCCTTTTTTTATACTTGATTGTTGTGTTGTTGCTGATGACCTCATCGCGAGCAAGCTCGCTCCCACAGTTGATTTTCAATGACGCAACATTTGTGCTCGACGACGCCCCCCCTGTGGGAGCGAGCTTGCTCGCGATGGCGATCATGCAGTCGCCGCAGAAACTCCAGGCTCAACCACAGCAACCAGCCCTTCCTTCATCCGCTTCGCATCCCTCACAAAACACCGCGAAGCCAGGAACAGAAACACCATGGTGAAAAACAATGCCACCGGAATCAGGTACATCGCATCATGCAGCCCCACCGCTTTGAACGCCTCGCTCATTTGCCCGGCACCCGCCGCCAGCATCGCGGCATGGGCGAAATGATCGGACAAAGCGCCCACCACTACCGGCCCAAGACCGCCGCCCAGCAAATACAAACCGGCAAAAAACAACGCCATCGCCGTGGCACGCAGGCGCGGCTCGACCACGTCCTGAATAGCCGTGTAAACGCAGGTATAAAAGTTGTAGGCAAACAACCAACCGATGCTGAACGCCACGACGAACACACCGATTTCAATCCGTCCGGCGTGCAGTGCCCAAGCCGTGCACAAGGTCGAGATGATCAGACTGAACGCGGCAAACAGCAGTCGACCGTTGGCCACGCGCTGGTGAATCTTGTCGGCCACCCAACCGCCCAGCGTCAGACCGAACAAGCCGGTCACGCCGACGATTACCCCGGTCGCTACCGCAGCTTGCTGCAACGGCATCTGAAAATAGCGCTGCAACATCGGCACCAGAAACGAGTTGCACGCATAGGTGGCGAAGTTGAAACACAGCCCCGCCATTACCAGCCAGAGGAAGGTCGGAATCGCCAGCACCCGGCGAATCGGCCGATCCACCCGCTCCTGGGACACTTGCACCGATTCCGCCGCGCCGCGCTTGGGCTCTTTGATGAAGAACATGAAGATCGCCAGAATCAAACCCGGTATCGCCGCGATGAAAAACGGCGCACGCCAGCTGTCGAACGCCTTGACCATCGCGCCGATGGTGAAGAACGCCAGCAACAGGCCCAGCGGCAACCCCAACATGAAGATACCCATGGCCCGCGCCCGACGGTGCGCCGGGAACAGATCACCGATCAGCGAATTGGCGGCCGGCGCATAGCTGGCCTCACCGATGCCGATCCCCATGCGCACGATCAGGAAACTCCAGAAACTCCCCACCAGACCGTTCACCGCCGTCAGCCCGCTCCATACCGCCAACCCCCAGCCCATCAGCTTGCTGCGCGAACCCGTGTCGGCCATGCGCCCTAACGGCAGACCGGCAACGGCATAAACGATGGTGAACGCAGTCCCGATAATCCCCAGCTGAAAGTCGCTGAGGTGCCATTCCATACGAATCGGCTCGATGATGATCGCCGGGATCGTACGGTCGAAGAAGTTGAACAGATTGGCCAGGAACAGCAGGAACAGAATGCGCCAGGCATTCGCCGCTTGGGTCGAGTTCTGCATGAGTCCGTCTCTTTTATTGTCATGAGGGCTTCACTGCCGACGGCATTCGAGCCCGGAACCCGCAATCTAGTCAGCGCCATGGCCGCTGTCTGTCATTATTCGTCAGGCTGATACCCGCCCATGACGGTCAGCCCCCGCGCGTGACGATTTATTTCCAAACGTTCTTGGGCTTATTGCGAAATGGTTAGAATCAATATGCCATCATCCCTTGCACTCTGCGCATGACCTCTATACTCCAGGCATTCGCCAGCGTTCATGGCGCCGGTGCTGGATGACTCAGAGACGGGGCATGCTATGGAGTGGCTTGGTTTGCATTTCATTACCGAGCTGCCAGAGAGCAGCGGGCAAGTAGTACTCAGTTGCAGTCATAATCCCTTTCTGGTGCTGTTGGCCTACCTGGTCGCCTGCGCGGCCAGCTTTGCCACGCTGGACATGGCCGAACGCGTCGGTCATGCCGAAAACCCTGCCTCTCAACGGCTCTGGCGCTGGGTCGGTGCGTGCTGCCTGTCGGGCGGTATTTGGGCCATGCACTTCATCGGCATGCTGGCGTTCCAGGCCCCCATCGACATCCATTACGATTTACCGACCACCTTCCTTTCCCTGCTGATCGCCTTTATTGCAGCCTTTGTGGCGATGAACACCCTGAGCAATGCACAACTGAACGCCCGGCAATACGTGCAAACCTCGATCTGCATCGGCCTGGGCATCTCCGCCATGCATTACGTGGGCATGGCCGCCATGCGCTCGAACGCCGTGCCCCACTACCAGCCAACATTGTTCGGCGTGTCGATCCTGATCGCCATCGGCGCCAGCGCAATTGCCTTGCTGCTGTCGCACGTTCTGCGCAACGGCAGCGGCATCGCCCATCAGATGCTCAAATACACCGCCAGCCTGGTGCTGGGTGCAGGCATCGTGAGCATGCACTTCACCGGTATGCAGTCCATGAGTCTGATGTTGCCAGCCGGAGTTTCTGCGCAACTGTCAGTCGACAACGACCACCTGCAACTGGGGCTGACGATTGCCGTGATTGCGCTGTTGGTCATCGGCAGCAGCATCAGCGCGGCCCTGGCCGACAAAAAGCTGCAACACAAGGAACACGACCTGCGCCGGGTCAATACCCTGCTCAGCCAACTGGATCAGGCACGCATGTCGCTGCAACAAGTGGCGCACTATGACGCCCTGACCAACCTGATCAATCGCCGCGGCTTCAACCAGATCTTCGCCGAAAAGCTCATCGAGAAAAGCACTCATGGCGGCATGCTGGCAGTGATGTTTCTGGACATCGATCATTTCAAGCGGATCAACGACAGTCTGGGCCATGATGCCGGTGACGAACTGCTGAAAGTCCTTGCCGGACACATCAAAGGCTCGACCCGCAGCCATGACGATGTGGTCGCGCGGTTTGGCGGCGATGAGTTCTGCATTCTGATCAACCTGCGTGAGCGCGACGAAGCCCGGCACATGGCCCAGCGCATCATGCATAAGATGAAGGAACCGATTGAGTTGGCCGGTCGACGCATGGTCATGACCACCAGCATCGGTATCAGCGTATTTCCCGACGACGGCAAGAGCTGCGAAGAACTGCTGAAAAACGCCGATCTGGCGCTGTACCAATCCAAGGGCAATGGCCGTAACGGCCTGCACTTTTTCAGCCCCAACCTGAAAACCAAGGCGACAATGGAGCTGCAACTCGAAGAAGAACTGCGCAATGCCTTACGTGACGAAAACGGGCTGTTGCTTTATTACCAACCGATTTACGACCTCAAAAGCGGCCAGGTAACCAAACTCGAAGCACTGGTTCGCTGGCAGCACCCGGTGCACGGTTTACTCGCACCCGACCGCTTCATCCCAATTGCCGAAGCCAATGGCTTGATCGCCGAACTCGACAACTGGGTGCTGCGCAAAGCCTGCGAAGACCTGAGCGAGCTGTCCAGGCACGGCGGCGAGTCGTTGAAAATCGCCGTGAACTGCTCTCCCCTCAATCTCGCTCGCGAAGAGCTCGCCGAAGAAGTCGAAAGTGCGCTGCGAGCGGCCGGCGTCGCGCCGCAGAGGCTGGAGCTGGAGGTTACGGAAAACGCTCTGATGGGCAACATCGCCAATACGCTGGTGCTGTTGCGCAAAATTCGTGCACTCGGTGTTTCGCTGTCGATAGACGATTTTGGCACCGGTTACTCGTCGCTGGCCTACCTCAAGCGTTTGCCGCTGAACACCCTGAAAATCGACCGTTCGTTTATCCTGGACATTCCCAAGGCCACCCAGGACATGGAGATCGTCCAGGCTATTATCGTCATGGCCCATACCCTGCATTTGCAGGTGGTCACCGAAGGGGTCGAAACCCTGGAGCAATACCAGTTTCTCGAACGCTTCGGTTGCGATTTTGTTCAGGGTTACTTGTTGAGCCGCCCGGTACCGCTGGCTGAATTGCGCCCGGTACTGAACGAGATCAACCAGCGTAAACACCCACACCCTGTCAGTCCTTTGAGTCTGGTTCGCGGTATAGATGGATTAGTGTCGCGGGATCTTTTTCCAGAAAGCCCTGACCACCATGCAGGCGCATCAACTGTGCGGCCAGTCCACTGATCGGCGTCGCCGAGCCCTGCTCGCGGGAAAACTTCACTGCACCATCCAGGTCCTTGAGCAGCGTCCGAACATGCCACTTTATGGGTTCGAAACGGCTCTCGGCCATTTGCGGGGCAAGTATCTGCAAGGGTTTCGAGTCGGCAAACCCGCCGCTCAATGCTTCGGCCAGCAGGCTCGCATCCACGCCTGAGCGTTCAGCCAGCGCCACCACTTCAGCAATGACCAACGCATTGCAGGCAACAATCATCTGGTTGCAGGCCTTGGTCACCTGCCCTGCGCCGACCGCGCCCATGTGCGTGACCCGTTGACCGAGGCTCAACAGCACCGGGCGCACTCGCTCAACATCCGCAGATGTGCCGCCGACCATGATCGCCAGGCTGGCGGCTTCGGCACCCGCTACACCACCGGATACCGGTGCATCCAGCCAACCCATGCCGGTACGGCTGGCCAGCTCGGCAGCCATTTCCCGCGTCGCCGTGGGTTCCAGACTGGAAAAATCCACCAGCAGCTGACCGGTTTTCGCGCCAAACGCAACGCCTGCCGCCCCGAACACCACCTCGCGCACCACCTCGGTATTGGCCAGGCACAACATCACCAGATCGGCGTGCTGACACAGCTCGGCAGGCGTGGCCACTTGTCGCGCCCCGGCCTCGACCAACGGTGCGCACTTGACCGGATCACGATTCCACACCGTCAGTGAGTAACCCGCCGCCAATAGGCGCCGACACATCGGCAAACCCATCAAGCCGATTCCAGCGAACGCGAGTGAAGGTAACGTTGCCATCAATTTGCCTCTGTTCGATTAAAGATCGCCAAATATTGGCCGATTCATCATCAATCAGGAAAGGATTCCCCCTAGCGACGCTCAGGTAAAGCCCTATCGCTGGGGACACTATCGCGATGTAAAGTCGCGAGTTCTTTATTCGTGATGGCTTGATGATATCTCGCCGCCAAACCAACCAGTCCAGGCACATGGCGCACAATGACTTCTAAAAATAATCCTGCCCCTGCGGTATCCGAACTGACGCTCACCGCCGCCACGGATAAACCTCCAGTCCCGAAGCCATTGACCAGCACACGAGCGCTTGCGACTCAGCAGTATCTGTATTTCACCGAGACCAACACCGATCGTATCCTCGACAACCTCGACGGCCTGCGCGATCTGGTGTTCCCCAAGCCGCCGCACCTGGAAGACACCCACGAACTGCATCAGCAGGAGTTCCCCTCGGTTTGCCTGATCGGTCTGGGTCGCTGCGGTTCGAACATTGCGCTGGACGTCGCGGAGCTGGTGTACAACGCCCGCAAGTTCTACCTCAACGAGTTCAACAACGAAGACAAGCCCTATGCTGAAAAGGGCTACAGCCCTGCGCAATGGATTCGCAACAACCTGAAACTGGGTGCCGGCAAAGCCACCAAACCGGTGTTCCTGGTCGAACCGCTGGTGATGCTCGGCGACCTGGACAAAGACATCGCCGGACGTATCCGCTTCTCGCGCAAGGGCGAAAAAAGCGGCTTCCTGCGCGACTACAGCAAAATGAAGATCATGGACCTCTCGGAAGTCCACGCCGGTGGCGCCGGTAACGCGCCGATCCTCGGCCAGTACCTGGCGAAGATCATCCTGAACAAGGACACACAGCGTTTCTCCAGCCCCGACTGGAAGATGATTCATTCGTACCTGATCGACAGCTGTGGCATCAAGGCCAACCAGTCGCGCCTGTACTTCTCGATCTTCAGCGCCGGCGGCGGTACCGGTTCGGGCATGGCCTCGGAGTTCGGCCTGGCCCAGCAGCACTCGTACATGAACAAGACGTTCGACACCAAACCGGTGGACGAGCACGACAGCAAGAGCGGCCACTCCTTCGTTTTCGAGCCGATCTTCACCAGCGGCATTTGCGTACTGCCGAACATTTCCGATCACCGCAGCGAAATGTCTGAGGCACTGCACATCAACGCCGGTCGCCTGCTGTGCAAGTACCTGTCGGAAGAATGGGATTTTTCGTACAACTTCGCCAACGAAGACAGCAGCGAAGCCAGCGTCATGGGCCGTATCCGCCCATGGAACGCGATGATGCTGATCTCCAACGACATCATGCGTTACGCCGAAGAGAACGATGACGGCAATATCCAGAACATTGATGTCAATGCCATGGAAAAGCACGCCAACCAGTACATCTCGCAGCAGATCTTCAACATTCTGACGGCCCAGGCCGTCACTACCGACTACGACCAGAACTACTTCCGTCGGGCCGGTATCGATATCGGCGAAACCATCCGCCTGGACGCCAACGACCTGTTCATGAGTCTGGCCGGGCCAGTGGCGATTGCCTACGCCGAATCGGTGGTGCCAGAGCAACCGGCACCGAGCAGTGACAAGTTCAAGGTGTTCGACAAAGAGCCGCAGCGCCTGAACATCGACGACCTGTTCTTCCGCTCCATCGACCTGCCGCACTTCAACAAGGTGACCCAGGCCATCGAAGGCATCAGCCTGTTGCCGATCGAGTCCAAGCGTTATCGCGCATCGCTGGAGCAATACAAGAACTCGGGTTATGACGCTGCTGCCCTGCATGACCTGCACTTCTTCAAGAACTGCTCGTCGGTCGTGTCGATCGTCTCGCTGCCCAAGGATTACAAGCTGTCCTACATGGACCTGAACCGGTTGAAGACCCACCTCAACAGCCTGTTCCCCAACACCACGCTCAAGCGTTATGCACTGGTGATCGGCGCCTCGGCCAACCTCTCGCTGACCACCCTGATCGCCAAGAGCCCGTGCCTGTCAGACGATTTCCTGACCTTGATCGTGGCCTTCATCAAACGCTGCTTTGCACGCAACCCGTACCGTTTCGACGAAACGCTGGACAACTCGATCCTCGACTTCATCATTCATGAAGACTTCGACGAGGCCAGAATCGACGAACTGCTCAACGAGTTCGAAAACCCGGCGAAGATCCTCGACACCAACTGGTACGCGATCAAGCCGATGTACGAGAAGAAGTACCGCGAGCTGATCAACGACAAAGACAAATTCGTCTCGATCAACGACATCCGCCTGTCGCGCGACTGCGTGAAAAAAGCCATCAAGTACCTGCGCGAGATCTACCGTCACCGCATCGGCAAGACCAAGGTCATCTCGCTGAATAACCATACGGGCAAGACGGTCTGACCGCGTCACGGCCATCGCGAGCAAGCTCGCTCCCACATTTGACCGCTTTCTTTTGAAGAACTCTGTCACCTGTGGGAGCGAGCTTGCTCGCGATGGCGTCCTCACATCCAGCACATCTCCAACATCCAGAAACAATTAAGCAGCCGTTCGGCTGCTCTCTCAACTGTTCCCGTTACGTTTACGTAACCTTCCCCCCGCCAGCCTGTGGCATTTCTCTACGGCAACCTGCCATCACGCTACTCGGCTACACACTTTTGCCTGAGCGCAGCCAGCACCAAATCGGTGCAAGCCGTCAGATCTGCGCCCTTTCCTGGATCAGAATCCACGGCGAAACCACCACCGCCCAGAGCTGCGGATCACGTTCGACCAAATCCAGCGCCCGCGTCGCAGACACCTTGGCAACCTTCTCGGCAGCCAGCCAGGCAGCCACTTTCTCGCCCTGATCCTCGGCCACGGCTTCGGCTGCTTCGATCAAATCCAGATCGGCCTCGACCCACAATAGGGCACCCTTGGCAAAGAACGGTTCGAGTTCCTTCCAGGTAATAGATGCGGTTTCACCAAGCAGCTTGGCATAGAGGGTGCTAGGTTCTTGAGTCATGGGCCCTGTCCGGAAAAGAAATCGGCGCAATCATAACGTCGGTGCCCTGGCAGAAAAACCCGGATGCAATAGAGTCATTGATCGAGAACTGCAGGAAAGCAAGGATAGCCGCTGAATCGGGCCACTACCCAGCCAAAATCCCGCCGCAATTCTGTCTTTTTCTTTCAAAAATGCGACACCCTCAGGTTTTGCCCCTGAGCGCCAGCTTTCCAAGCGAACAACCGGCGCTCTACACTGTACCGGTACAGTTGCCGGGGGGCATTTCCGGAGGATATCCAGTATATCGATCCGGTTCTGTGGCTCTGGCCGCCAGGACTATAAAAATTACAACAGTAAGAGTGGAGCACTATGAATAAGGCTACTAAGCAGATTTCCAAACTGTTTGCCGCTATGGTTCTGGCCGGAGTCGCCAGCCATTCGTTCGCAGCTGACACCATCAAGATCGGCATCGCCGGCCCTAAAACCGGTCCAGTGACCCAGTACGGTGACATGCAGTTCACCGGCGCTAAAATGGCCATCGAGCAGATCAACGCCAAGGGCGGTGTCGACGGCAAGATGCTCGAAGCCAAAGAATACGATGACGCCTGCGACCCTAAACAGGCCGTTGCCGTCGCCAACAAAGTGGTCAACGACGGCGTCAAGTTCGTGGTCGGTCACCTCTGCTCCAGCTCCACTCAGCCAGCGTCCGACATCTACGAAGACGAAGGCGTGATCATGATCACCCCAGCCGCCACCAGCCCGGACATCACCAACCGTGGCTACAAAATGGTGTTCCGCACCATCGGCCTGGACAGCGCGCAGGGCCCTGCCGCCGGTAACTACATCGCCGATCACGTAAAACCGAAAATCGTTGCTGTTCTGCATGACAAACAGCAATACGGTGAAGGCATCGCCACCGCCGTGAAGAAAACCCTCGAAGCCAAAGGCGTCAAGGTTGCCGTGTTCGAAGGCCTCAACGCCGGCGACAAGGACTTCTCCTCGATCATCCAGAAACTCAAGCAAGCCAACGTCGACTTCGTCTACTACGGCGGCTACCACCCGGAACTGGGCCTGATCCTGCGTCAGTCCAAGGAAAAAGGCCTGAACGCCAAGTTCATGGGGCCGGAAGGCGTCGGCAACGACTCCATCTCGCAGATCGCCCAGGACGCTTCCGAAGGCCTGCTGGTGACCTTGCCGAAATCTTTCGACCAGGATCCGGCCAACAAGGCACTGGTTGACGCGTTCGCCGCCAAGAAGCAGGACCCGAGCGGTCCGTTCGTGTTCCCGGCCTACTCGGCAGTCGAAGTGATCGCTGAAGGCATCAAGGCAGCGAAGAGCGAAGACACCACCAAAGTGGCCGCGGCTATCCGCGCTGGCACCTTCAAGACCCCGACCGGCGACCTGTCGTTCGACTCGAAGGGCGACCTGAAGAACTTCAAGTTCGTGGTCTACCAGTGGCACTTTGGCAAACCTAAAACCGAAGTTTCGCCTCAGTAAGGCGCTGCCTGACTGACTGCCAATAAAGCCCACGGCGTGCCGTGGGCTTTGTTTTACGAGGTAATGGGCCGTGCCTCCGTGATCCGGAAGCCTCCCCACCTGAAAATCTCAAAACCGTCATCAGCGGTTCGCTGGCAAACCTCACGTTCGAAGTGGATGCAGATCCACGGGGCCTGAGCGGGAAAATGACTCCACCAGTGAAATGCGTATCAGGTTTTTAGGAGCGCTGTAATGCCTGAGATCTATCACTTTTTCCAACAGCTGGTTAATGGTCTGACCATTGGCAGCACATATGCCCTGATCGCCATCGGCTATACGATGGTTTACGGCATCATTGGAATGATTAACTTCGCCCATGGCGAGGTCTACATGATTGGTTCCTATGTGGCCTTCATCGTCCTTGCCGGACTGGCCATGCTGGGTATCCATTCTCTACCGCTGTTGATGACCGCCGCATTCCTGGCGACCATCGTTGTTACCAGTGCCTACGGCTACAGTATCGAACGGATCGCCTACCGCCCTCTGCGGGGCAGTAACCGCCTGATCCCGCTGATCTCGGCCATCGGCATGTCGATCTTCCTGCAAAACACCGTACTGCTCTCGCAGGACTCCAAGGACAAATCGATCCCCAACCTGATTCCGGGCAGCTTCACCTTCGGTCCAGGCGGCGCACAGGAAGTGCTGATCTCCTACATGCAGATCCTGGTGTTCGTCGTGACCCTGGTGGTGATGCTCTGCCTCACCCAGTTCATCTCGCGCTCGCGTCTGGGACGTGCCTGCCGCGCCTGTGCCGAAGACATCAAGATGGCCAACCTGCTGGGCATCAACACCAACAACATCATCGCCCTGACCTTCGTCATCGGTGCCGCCCTGGCGGCCGTGGCGGCTGTACTGCTCAGCATGCAGTATGGCGTGATCAACCCGAACGCCGGATTTCTGGTGGGCCTCAAGGCCTTTACCGCAGCGGTTCTGGGTGGCATCGGGAGCATTCCGGGCGCCATGCTCGGTGGTCTGGTGCTGGGGGTGGCCGAAGCATTCGGCGCCGATATATTCGGTGACCAGTACAAGGACGTGGTGGCTTTCGGCCTTCTGGTTCTGGTGTTGTTATTCCGGCCAACCGGCCTGTTGGGCCGTCCGGAGGTTGAGAAAGTATGATTCGGAATCTTAGACAGGCGCTTTTCAGCGCGCTATTGGTTTGGGCTGTGGCGTACCCGGTACTCGGTCTGAAACTGTCCATCGCCGGCATCAACCTCGAAGTTCAAGGTGCCAGCACTTCCACGCTGATCATCATCGCCGTCTGTTCGGTGCTGATGTTCCTGCGGGTGATATTCGACCGCCAATACACGACCGCCATGCGCTCCGTGCCCAAAGGTAAATTGATCCCGGCCGGCGCGAGCCAGTTCCTGACCCTGCCCAGCACCCAGCGCTGGGTCATCATGGGATTGATCGTCGTCGCTCTGGTCTGGCCGTTCTTCGGCTCGCGCGGTGCGGTGGATATCGCCACGCTGATTCTGATCTATGTGCTGCTCGGCCTGGGCCTGAACATCGTGGTCGGCCTGGCGGGTCTGCTCGACCTGGGCTACGTCGGTTTCTACGCGGTGGGCGCCTACAGCTATGCGCTGCTGTCGCACTACTTCGGCCTGAGCTTCTGGATCTGCCTGCCCATCGCCGGCTTGATGTCGGCGACCTTCGGCTTCCTGCTGGGCTTCCCGGTGCTGCGTCTGCGCGGTGACTATCTGGCGATCGTGACCCTGGGCTTCGGTGAGATCATCCGGCTGTTCCTGCGTAACCTGACCGGCCTCACGGGCGGACCGAACGGCATCAGCAACATTCCCAAACCGACGCTGTTCGGCCTGAGCTTCGACAGAACGGCCGCCGAAGGCATGCAGACCTTCCACGAGTTCTTCGGCCTGACGTACAACCCGGTCAGCAAGGTGGTTTTCCTCTACCTGGTGGCGCTGTTGCTGGCGCTGTTCGCACTGTTCGTGATCAACCGTCTGCTGCGCATGCCGATCGGCCGTGCCTGGGAAGCGCTGCGTGAAGACGAAATCGCCTGCCGTGCACTGGGCCTGAACCCGACCGTGATCAAGCTGTCGGCCTTCACCCTGGGTGCCTGCTTCGCCGGTTTCGCCGGCAGCTTCTTCGCCGCACGGCAGGGGCTGGTGACGCCGGAGTCGTTCACCTTCATCGAGTCGGCGACCATCCTCGCCATCGTGGTATTGGGCGGCATGGGCTCACAGTTGGGCGTGGTCCTCGCAGCAGTCGTGATGATCCTGTTGCCCGAGCTGATGCGTGACTTCAGCGAATACCGCATGTTGATGTTCGGCGCCTTGATGGTGCTGATGATGATCTGGCGTCCACAAGGTCTGCTGCCCATGCAACGTCCTCACATGGAGCTGCGTAAATGAGCAGAGAGATCCTGAAAGTAGATGGCCTGAGCATGCGCTTCGGCGGCTTGCTGGCGGTCAATAACGTGGCCCTGAGCGTGAAAGAGAAACAGGTGGTCTCGATGATCGGCCCTAACGGCGCCGGCAAGACCACCGTGTTCAACTGCCTGACCGGTTTCTACCAGCCCACCGCCGGCACCATCCAGCTCAACGGTGAAGCGATCGAAGGCCTGCCCGGTCACAAGATCGCCGGTAAAGGCGTAGTGCGGACCTTCCAGAACGTGCGATTGTTCAAGGATATGACCGCCGTGGAAAACCTGCTGATTGCTCAGCACCGGCACCTGAACACCAACTTCCTGGCCGGTCTGTTCAAGACTCCGGCGTTTCGCCGCAGCGAACGCGAGGCCATGGATTACGCCGAGTTCTGGCTCGACAAGGTCAACCTCAAGGAGTTCGCCAACCGTCCGGCCGGCACCCTGGCCTATGGTCAGCAGCGCCGCCTGGAAATCGCCCGCTGCATGATGACCCGTCCAAGCATCCTCATGCTCGATGAACCGGCCGCCGGCCTCAACCCGCGGGAAACCGACGACCTCAAGGCGTTGATCGGCACCCTGCGTGAAGAGCATAACGTCACCGTGCTGCTGATCGAACACGACATGAAACTGGTCATGAGCATCTCCGACCACATCTTCGTGATCAACCAGGGCACGCCTCTGGCCAACGGTACGCCGGAACAGATCCGCGACAATCCTGAAGTGATCAAAGCCTACCTGGGGGAAGCGTAAATGCTGCAGTTCGAAAACGTTTCCACTTTCTACGGCAAGATCCAGGCCCTGCACAGCGTCAACGTCGAAGTCCGTCAGGGCGAGATCGTCACGCTGATCGGTGCCAACGGCGCCGGCAAGTCCACCCTGCTGATGACCCTGTGCGGTTCGCCGCAGGCCCATAGCGGCAGTATCCGCTACATGGGCGAAGAACTGGTCGGCCAGGAGTCCGCTCAGATCATGCGTAAAAGCATCGCCGTGGTCCCGGAAGGTCGTCGGGTGTTTGCCCGTCTGACCGTGGAAGAAAACCTCGCCATGGGCGGGTTCTTCACCGACAAGGGCGATTACCAGGAACAAATGGACAAGGTCCTGGGGTTGTTCCCGCGACTCAAGGAACGCTTCGCCCAGCGCGGCGGCACCATGTCGGGCGGCGAGCAGCAAATGCTCGCCATCGGCCGGGCGCTGATGAGCAAACCCAAGCTGCTGCTGCTCGACGAGCCGTCGCTGGGTCTGGCACCCATCATCATCCAGCAGATCTTCGACATCATCGAACAGCTGCGCAGGGATGGTGTAACGGTGTTCCTGGTGGAGCAGAACGCCAACCAGGCATTGAAAATCGCTGACCGCGCCTACGTGTTGGAAAACGGCCGGGTGGTGATGCAAGGTACCGGTGAAGCGCTGCTGAACGACCCTAAAGTGCGCGACGCGTACCTGGGCGGCTAAGCACGGCGGCAACAAAAAACGGCCTGCGCAGATTACTGAAGGCAGTCCAGTCAAACGCCCCGACTTGTTCGGGGCGTTTGCTTTTGGGCTGACAGCTTCTTGATTCAGAGCAATATCTATTTACCGCCCGCACCTGCCCACCTCTCTTTAGTGTCGTCTGCTCTGCCGCCAACAACAGCGGCGACACCCCTTGAGGTCACAGTCATGAGCACTTCCTTACCGTATTTCCTCCCCGAAACCCTGATTCTCAGAGAACAACTGACAGAGCGCCAACTGGCACGCAACTTCACGCTTTCGGATCTCGACTGGCTGGATGCGGTGTACCTCGCCAACCATACGGCCCGCACCACCCTTGATGCACCGATGACCGTTGAATCTATTGTTCTAAAGCCCAAAGGCCAGGCCGCCATAGAACTTGCCGGCGCTTTTATCATGAGCCCCGCTCCAGGCGCAGGTGCCTTTCTCTACACACCGTCCCGTGGTCTGGAAAAATTCGATAGCCAACAATTATTAAAATTCGAGCTGAGCAAGTGGTTGAAAATCCCGGCACAGGCGACCGGGTTACTGCGTTACCTTTCCATCGCCCAGCGCAACCAGTTCAATCCTGCCGACGAATTTACGCTTGATGCGCGGGTAATCGATGGCGCCGTGTTCGAAGAGCAACAGCGCATCATCACCCAGAACCAACTCCAGAACGCCCAAGGCCTGCTGAACGAACTCGTCGAGCTCCCCTCTTGTACGTCGATGATCGAGCAGTACCTGAACGTCAAGCTAGCCGAAAGCTTCCCCGGTGTGGATCAGCGAGAAACCCGGGTAAACAGCTTTGTCACAGAGAGAATTTCTGATGCATCAAGCGCCAGCGTATCGAGCGTTCGACGAGTGTCCACGCAATCGTTGAGCGAGACAGTTCTTGCCTACTACATCAGCAATGCCTGGCCGGTTGGGCAAACCAGAGAGTTCACCAACCCTAAAAGAACACTGGAACCTGACACTACCAGCAGAAAAGTTAACGACAACCTGCTCTGGGAGAGGTCCATACCCGGGCTTGCCGCTGGACTGACAGAGCATTTGAAAGGCCAGCTCAATGCCTTTTGGCAACACAAGGTCACAACAGGCCAATCGCGACAAGACTTCTTTGCACAAGCCATACGTGACAAGTACGCGGCGAGCCTGCTCGATCAACGACAACAAATCAATATCTCTGCACAGCAATACCAAACACTGATGACGTTGCTGATAAACGACGCCACGACAAGCGGACCGTCATCCACCCCGCCGCGGGTTGAAAAGATTCGTCTCACTGAACTGGGCAAACAGTCCACAGACCTCTGTAACACCCTTATCATCAGCAACCCGGACGAACCGCAATCCGATACGTTTCTGTACACCCAGGCTCAAGGTCTACGGGTTTTCCCGAACCATGCCGAGGTGAAAGCCGATCTGCTGGACACGCTCAAAACGATAAGCAAACGAGACGACCTACTGAACTCTGTAGCGCGAAACGAGCGCACAATCCTGCTGGGCTTCAGCTCGCCAAGCATAGAAACCACTCCCCTCAGCGGCCTGGTCTTTCGCGACATGCAGCAGGACATCGCCAAAAAACAGCTACTGAACCTGGACTATGTCCTGGGTCTCTATCGCCGCGGCAAGGGCGCAATCGATATCGATGCCTTGTTCGATAATGTGCTCGACGTTCGAGCCATGATTGACAACCAATTGTTGGCGCTCAACTCACACGATCGCTGGAGTACATGCCTGGCGCCATCCTGGAGAGAGTCGTCCGCCGCAGAGAACACCTCCAAGCCTGCGACATCCGTTCTTGAGTCAGCCAGGCAATCCTTACAGCAACTCGAAATCCTGCATACCGACATCGTAAAAAGAATGTCCAGCCAACCCACAATCCAACGTTCAGCCACGGCCATGCTGAACAGCGGACTGGCAACGCTAAACCTCGGGCATCTTTTGGCATCAAATATTTATGTAAACCGCTATAGCAGTCCACCAGACGAGTCGGAGGCCCGCCCGCCAGGATCATCACTCGGCCTGGTCGAGCACTTCCTCGCACGCTTCAGCGAGCGAACCAACCCTATCGATGACTCGCCGAATGTCGGCTTTTTTGCAGCGCCTTCTGCCGGCCTTTCGTTAAAGTTTCCAGGTCTGAACGTGCAGACTGTCAACACTCTGGTCGACGATGCACTGACAGACTTTCCCGAACATCTGCGTCAGGTCCAGAATGCGTTCCCTAACATGAAACCCGCCCTCGTGACAGCGATGCTGGCCGGGCTGCGCACGGAGCTCCAACTCAGGGCATTGAATCAGACGATCCGAGCCGCTGACCAGGCCGTTGTCGAGACTGTGCTCAATAGCCTTGAACATCATACCCGGCATAGTTTGAACGGTTTTTTGCCAGGGGCTTTCTTCCTGACGCTGAAAGCCGCCGGAACGAACACACTGGCCAGTCTGGCCAACTGCTTCCTTCTGACAGAACGCGGTGGCCTGGATCCTGAGCATTCCGGCCGTGCCATACTTTGGACGCCTGCGCAGGGATTTGAAGCCTTCAGTTCCTTGAGCCATATCAAAACCGAACTCAATCGACGCTTGCGCAGTCCAGACGAACGTCCTGCCCTCCTGGAGAACCTCAAACGATCCGAGCGCTCATATCATCAAGATTATTCCCTCAACTCACTGGAGCCCATCGTCGGCAACTTGCTTGAGCATCGACAGCAGTCCTATGCAGAATTACGGAAGGCGGAACTTGAGCAAGTGCTTGGCTCAAAACTGTCGAGCAGCCAGTTTCAAAACCTTTGGCAAATCCGGATGACGCAAAGTATCCCTCCCACCAATCTACAGCGAGCCATGGAGATAGCCCAGGCGCTGATCACTCAGCACTCATTACCCGGCTGGTTTGGCATGGCGCCTGTGCAAGACCAACAATTGCAGATCGAATTGCTGGAGCAGTACCGAAACAACGTGGAAGCGGACAAGGACTACTTGCACGGTATCCGCTCCCTGACTGACTTTGCACAGGAGAAGCTCTCAACACTGTTACGGACCACCTATAACCCGAGCATTCACGCGCCTGACGACATCAAGATCACGCTAACACCTGCCAATACCTCTACCCCGCTACAGTTGTCCCTGGCTGAATATGCACTGTCTCATCACGACGACATGGAAGGGACAAACCTTAAAGTTGAATCCAGAACAGCACTGGCGCTCCCGCCAGAGATGCTCGCAGAAACGCTGACACGGCAGGTTAAACGGCTGAACATCGGGGCTGAGTACCTTAAGCACCTACAAACCTTATTAGCCCCTAACAGCCAAGGTCTGACAGAACGTCAGCAGCGATTCGCCAGGCAACTCCCCTGGCAGCTCATGCAGCACGCCCATACCGAAATGCTGCAAAAACGCCTTACGGGAGGTGCGTTCAGCTTTATCCAACAAATCATGGACATGCCCGACGCAATCGCTCGCGCGGCCGTCAACAATGCGAAGGCCATTATTCGGCCACTCGAACTGGTTGCCTCCAGCGGCGCTACGGCGGTCAAAGCCCTCGGGCTGTACTTGATTGGTCCGCAGCCTGGCACCCAGGGACCGCAGGTCCTGTATGCCCCCTACAGCCAAAGCCATCACCTCAAGGAGTACAAAGACGAGGCCGCTTTGCTGGCGGAACTGACCGCCCCCGGAGCATTGCAGCAGTGGGTGCTTCGCAGCCTCCCGGACGCTGCGCGAGCAACGTTTGCTCCCTTGTTCGCTTCCCCAGCCGGCACGACGCCATCAATCAGCCTTGCGTCCAATCCCGTTAAAGGTCATCTGTTCAAGCAACTGTTCAGCGAAAACATCGAGGTGCTGTTCAAGCTGCTTGGATGCCAATCCGCCGCAAAAGCCCATGAGGCCTGGAACGCTGTAAAACATGCATTCACATCGGGGGTGAACAGCGCCTTGCAATTCATCCCCGGAAAGCTGGCCTATCCATTGGTAGTCTGGAACAGTTTCAAGCTGTTCAAGAGCTCTGCTGAAGCGCTGCAAGAACATCACTGGCGCAGGGGGATTGGCGACTTCGTAAAGGGCGCCGCGCAAATGGTGATGCTCAGGCAATCAATGCCCGAAACACCTGAAGGTGTTTCAGATACCTCGGCTGCAGTGACACCTCTTCCCTCGCCTTCACCTTCACCGCCCACCGTTGACGCTGAGTCCAGCTGGCCAAACATCGATATAACAGCAGAGCAACGAACCGAACTGCAGTCCCATGAAGTGACTGATATCGCGTTGCAAGACCTGCATGAAGATTCCAGCCTCGCCCTCTATCGTGACCCCATCACACGTCGTCAATATGCGCCGGTAGAAGGCAAAGTCTTTCGTATCGAGAAACACGGTGAGCAGTGGAAAATCACTAATGAACACGAAGCTGGACCCATTGTTTATAAAAACGCCAGACTGCAATGGAGCACCAGGAATCCTCTTATCCTTGGCGCAAGAGTCGTGTCAAGAATCACCAATCGTCTCTATTCAAACCCCGTTGCCCGGCGCGGCTTTAACATACATGCCAGCGGAATGGGAGCCATTCGGCGACTCTACCGGCATAAAGCCTCAATGATTACTGAGGCACTGAATTTAGCGACTCGTTACGCCAAAAACAGCAAGGACAATTTGCGGTTGTTAGTACCGGGCTCCCCACCCAATACCCAAACGCTAAAATTCATCAAGGAGTTTTTTGATCTACGGATCGTAGAGTCCGTGCATATCGAAAAGATCAAGAAAGTTATCGACGATGTACTCTCTGCCCTGATTGCCCCCTCACTCAACTCACCCACCTCAAAGCGATTTGCCATAGGTTATCAGCGGCACTCTTCTCGTCACACAAAAGGGGAGATTATGGCGTTCACACTCATTCCTGATAGTGAACAACTGTTGTACTTGACAAGGTCATTTTTCAAACCGGAACTGGGCTACGAAAACCTGTTGACGGCCCCCTTCAACGTTGACGCACACGCCCGAGCAGTCACACTGATTCATGAGCTCACGCATCAGGTTTGCCAAACTGAAGACATTACCTATTTGAACGCTTGCCATCCCCACCTCGATCTGATCAATGACAGCACACCTTTCGGCAGGCTGGTGAAGGCCGGTTTACAAGAGGATCAGCGTAATGCGCTGTCCCTCAGCACGCCTCGCAATGAGCTCTTTCAGGTCACTAATTTGATTACAGGGCTCAAAACCGATCCCCTGATTGGCAGCGCCTCCCAAATGATATTGAATCGCGTACTGGGTATAACCGAGGGGCAAACCCTGGACGATGCCCGCAGAATATTTCGAACCGATCCGCTGAAACGGGTCGAGATCATTCTCGGCAATGCTGATTCCGTCGCCTTGCTGATCAGCAAAATGGGGCGACGGCTTGAATCGATACCTAGCCCGACCGGTAGCCTGGAAGAGGCTCTAGGCGGAATATCGACTCCCTAGACTTCCCGCAGCGCCTCCAGCAAAAATCGCAAAAAAAATGTTTGGGAAGGGCTGTAACGAACCCGAATGCCCCATCTCTACTAGGGTAAGCAAGCGCATACGCTTTCTTGACCACGCCCACAACTGGAGAAACATCATGACTGCTACCACTCGCACCCTGTCCGCCGCCGCCCTCGCCCTGGCCATGGGTTCTGCCCTGAGCATCGCGGCTCTTCCAACCACCGCCCATGCCGCAGCCACCGACATGGAAAAATGCTTTGGCGTCGCCATGAAAGGCAAGAACGATTGCGCCGCAGGCGCAGGCACCACCTGTGCCGGCACCTCGAAAGTCGACTACGAGAGCAACCACTTCAAACTGGTGCCTAAAGGCACTTGCGAGAAGACTGCCAGCCCAACCTCACCGACCGGCTTCGGTCAACTGGCCGCCTACAAAGCCAAGTCGTAACCCCACCTCTGCCTGAGTGTTGATGATGACCACTTCATCGCTGCACAACGTACATCCTCACACTCAGGCATTGGCGTCCGAGCTCCCGCCGCGCGCGGGGCTGGGGCTCAAGACCGGGCACTTCGGTGAAGTACTCGGCACCCGCCCGGACATCGGTTTCTTCGAAGTCCACGCCGAAAACTACATGGTGGCCGGCGGCCCGTTTCATCACTACCTAGGATTGATCCGCGAGCAGTATCCGCTGTCGCTGCATGGCGTCGGCCTGTCGATTGGCGCCGAAGGCCCGTTGGATACCGAGCATCTTGCCCGGCTCGCCAAACTGATCGAGCGCTATCAACCCCAGTCCTTTTCCGAACACCTGGCCTGGTCGAGCCACGGCCCGGTGTTTCTCAATGACCTGCTACCGCTGGCCTATGACCAATCGACACTGCAGCGTGTCTGCAAGCATATCGATCAGGTCCAGCACAGTCTGAAACGCCCCATGCTGCTGGAAAACCCGGCGACTTATCTGCAATTCCAGCGCTCCAGCATGGAAGAAGCCAGCTTCATCGCCGAAGTCATTCGCCGTACTGGCTGCGGCTTGCTGCTGGATGTGAACAACGTCTACGTCTCCTGCATCAATCATCAGCGCGATCCGCTGGCCTACCTCGACGCATTGCCGCTGCACGCCGTGGGTGAGATTCATCTGGCCGGATTTGCCGAAGACACCGACAGCCTCGGCGATCGCCTGCTGATCGACGATCACGGCGCAGCCATCGATAACGCTGTGTGGGCGTTGTACGTGCGTGTTCTGGAACGCATTGGCCCGGTGGCCACGCTGATTGAGCGCGACAATCAGATACCTGCATTTTCCGTGCTGCACGCCGAGGCCCGTCAGGCCGATGAGTTGCTGGGTTACACCGGGGTTCGTCGATGAGCACTCAAGCCGATTTCGCCGCCGCCCTGCTTGATCCTCAACGGCCCTGCCCTGACGGATTGTTCAGCGCCAACGGGGCTGATCCGGATAGCCGTTTCGCGGTGTATCGCAATAACGTGCGGAGTTCGTTGATCAACGCTTTGGCCGACAGTTACCCGGTGGTTTCGCAGTTGGTCGGCGATGAGTTCTTCCGGGCCATGGCCCAGCTCCATGTGCGGGATTTCCCACCGACCAGTGCGCTGATCAACGACTACGGCAGCGACTTCGCCAGTTTCATTGAGCACTTTGCACCGGCCGCATCAGTGCCGTATCTCGCGGACGTTGCACGGTTAGAGCGCTTGCGAGTCAGGGCCTATCACGCGGCGGATGCAAGCACCGTCGAACCCGCGCGAATTGCTGCGGCCATGAGCGAGCCCGAAACGCTCGCAACACTACACATTCATTTGCATCCCTCAACGTTCACGCTGAACTCGGCGTATGCCGTGGTTGCGCTATGGGCGGCCCATCAGGCTGACGACCCGCCCCGGAACCTTGAGCCGTATCACCCGCAAAGCGCGCTGGTGCTACGCAACGGTCTTGCGGTCGAGGTCTTTGCCATCGATGTCGGCACCACGACCTTCATCCATAGCCTGCAAAACAACCATCCTCTGGGACAGGCCGTGGCCGACGCCCTGAACGCCGCACCGACGTTTGACCTGAGCCAGTGCCTGGCGCTGCTGATTGGCCACAACGCCATTACCCGCTTACATCACGACAAGGAATCGCCATGAACGCGCGCACCGAACAGCCAAACGCCATCGCCCGCCTGATCGAACGGATCATCGAACTTTTCGAGATGATCCCTCACAGCCTGATTGCCTTCGTTGCACGTTTCTCCATTGCGGCGGTGTTCTGGAAGTCCGGCCAGACCAAGGTCGAGGGCTTTGCCGTGGACCTGATTTCCGGGACCTTCGAGTTGGGGATGCCGCGCCTGGCAGACTCGACCATTCCGTTGTTCCAGAGCGAATACCACGTTCCGCTGCTGTCCCCGGAGCTGGCGGCGCACATGGCGGCCTTTGCCGAGCACTGCTTCCCGATCCTGATCCTCGTCGGCTTCGCCACACGCTTCTCGGCCCTGGCACTGCTGGGCATGACCCTGACCATTCAGACCTTTGTCTACCCTGACGCCTACCCGACTCACGGCACCTGGGCGGCAATTCTGTTGTACTTGATGGCCAGAGGTCCGGGCGTGCTGTCGATCGATCATCTGATCGCCAAACGTTACACCGCCAAACGCTAAGCCCTTGTAGCAGCTGCCGAAGGCTGCGTTCGAGTGCGAAGCGCTCGTACATCAGGCGACACGCTCTATCAGGTAAACGGCATATTCCGGATTTGCGAGGACTTCGTCCTCGGACGCAGCCTCGCCAGCTCGGCAGCTGCTACAGCCGATCCAGCGCTTCGCCGCTGCGCTTGAACCAACCTATCAGGTAGTCGGCCAACACTTGCGTGCGTTTGGGCAAACCGCCCTGATACGGGTGCACCAGATACATCGGCATGCTGCGGGTCTGATAGTCGCGCAGCAGCCAGCGCAAACGACCATCGGCCAGTTCAGCCTGGAGCAAGTAAGAAGGCAGGCGTGCGATTCCCGCATGGACAAGCGCGGCCTTCTTCAAGAGGTTGTAGTGGTTGCTGGCAAACGGCCCCGAGACCCGCACCCGCAACAGCTCATGTTGCTGGTGATAGAGCCACTCTTCCCGGCCGCTGTAATGACTGTTGAGCAGGCAACGATGATTGATCAGGTCCGCAGGTGTCTGCGGCTCACCAAACTGTTCAAGATACGCCGGGCTGGCGCAGGTCATCTCGTGCCAGGCCAACAGCGGCCTGGCCACCAATCGCTCGTCGTTGGCCACTTCTGAACGAATCGCCAGATCGAAACCATCTCGTGACAAGTCGCGGTAGCTGTTATTGAGCTCAAGTTCGATCTGCACCTCGGGATACTCCCGGGAAAACTCCATCAGTAGCCCATCGAAAAAAGTTTCTCCCAACGACACCGGCACCGTCATTCGCACGGGCCCCGCCATATCGTCCTTCAGCCGTGCCAGGGCCTGACGCGCACGCTCAACCTGAATCACCAGCGCCTGAGCTTGCGGCAACAACGCCGCACCAGCCGCCGTCAGGCTCAGGCGTCGGGTGGTGCGCTGCAACAGCACCACGCTGAAGCGTGCTTCCAACAGGCTGATGCGCTTGGACAGCTGCCCCTTGCTACACCCCAATTGCTGCGCTGCCAGCGTGAAACTCCCTGCCTCGATCAACACTGCGAACGCCGCCAGATCATCCATTTCGCTCATGGATTGTTTCCATTTGAAAACCAAAGGTTGCCCATTAGCGCGCTTATCAACGAAAAAAACCACACTAAACTGAAACTTAGTCCAACCCATTAAGGAGCAGCACGATGAAAATTCTACTGATTGGCGCCAGCGGTACTGTGGGCTCAGCCATTGATCGCGAACTGGCACCGCGCCACGAAATCATCCGCATTGGCCGCAAGAGCGGTGACTTTCAGGTGGATATCAGTGACAGCAAGTCAATCCGCAAACTGTTCGAACAGACCGGTAGCTTCGATGCGCTGATCTGCGCCGCCGGCAGCGTCAACTTCGTGCCGCTGGCCACCATGACCGAAAAAGACTTCGAGCTGGGTTTGCGGGACAAACTGATGGGCCAGGTCAACCTGCTGCTGATCGGCCGTGAATTCGCCAATGACGGTGCATCATTCACCTTCACCACCGGCATTCTCAGCCACGACCCGATTCGTACCGGCAGCTCGGCAGCCATGGTCAATGGTGCCCTGGACAGCTTCGTTAAAGCGGCGGCTATTGAATTGCCGCGCGGTCTGCGGATCAATTCGGTGAGCCCGAACGTGCTGGTTGAAGCCATGGGCAGCTACGCGCCGTACTTCCGTGGATTCAAACCGGTTCCGGCCGCCGATGTGGCGCTGGCCTACGCGAAAAGTGTCGAAGGCTTGCAGACCGGCCAGACCTACAACGTCAGCTAAGACCAACACGGTTTGTAGGAGCTGCCGCAGGCTGCGATCTTTAATACCGAAGATCAAAAGATCGCAGCCTGCGGCAGCTCCTACAGAACGCCGGCGCATTGCAGGGTTGTGATGAACGGTCAGGCTGAGTAACGTGGCGGCACTTGTCTGGAGACCCAACGATGCGTGCTGCCCGTTCCCTGATGTTTGTCGCCCTGCTTCCTGTATTCGCCGGTTGCCAGTTGCTGCAGAGCCAGCCTGAGAAACCGTCCACGGCGGGCCAGACCCGCATGCAGGGCGAACTCAGCATGGCCAACGGCAAGCTGATGTTTCAGCCGTGCCAGGAAAACAAGCTGTATGTCGTCAATGACGCCGGCAGCACCAGCATCCTGCAGGAAGCCGCAACACTGGCGGGCGCACAGCACAAGATTTTCGCCGATGTGCGTGGTCGGGTTGCCGCTGGCAAATCCTCTGACACCAGTGCCCAGTTCGACGTACAGCAGTTATACCGTGTCGAACGTTCGGGCACGGCCTGTGAAGACCCCAACTTCCAGCGGCTGATCCTGCGCGCCAGCGGCAGCACGCCTGACTGGAACGTCAAGGTCAACACCAAGGGCATGGTGGTCGAGCGCGCCGGCCAGCCAGCGCTGGCTTTGCCGTTTTTGGAAGAACAACTCGGTGACGGGCGTTTCAGCCTCAGTAGCGAAGCCAATGACCAACACGTTGAACTCTGGATCGCACCACAACGCTGCGTCGACAGCACCCGTGGCAGCGTTCAATTCATGAGCGCCGAACTGCGGGTCAACGGCCAGGTACAACGTGGCTGCGCGTATTTCGGCGGTTCACGTAACGACTGATTCGACAGGATGCTGTTTTAGCCTCACCGGAACGGGCCGTTGAGGCTTATAATCGCCGGTTTGTGAAACGCCTTTGGCGCAGTTGTGCGCCCCCGCGAACCGGATCCCGTCATGTTACGAATCACCGAACTCAAGTTGCCGATCGACCATCCCGAAGAAGACCTGCGGCCTGCCATCGTGCAGCGCCTGGGCATCGCCAGTGATGACCTGCTCGATTTCACCTTGTTCAAGCGCAGCTACGATGCGCGCAAAAAATCTTCCGAACTGTGCTTCATCTACACCATCGACCTCCGCGTGCGCGACGAGGCGAAGTTGCTGCACACGTTCGCCGACGACCGTAACGTCAATGCGGCACCGGATGTCAGCTACAAGGTCGTTGGCCAGGCCCCGACGGATTTGAGCCAACGGCCGATCGTGGTCGGTTTCGGCCCGTGCGGGATTTTCGCCGGGCTGCTGCTGGCGCAGATGGGCTTCAAGCCGATCATTCTCGAGCGCGGCACGGAAGTACGTCAGCGCACCAAAGACACCTGGGGGCTGTGGCGCAAAAGCGTGCTGAATCCTGAGTCCAACGTGCAATTCGGTGAAGGTGGCGCGGGGACATTCTCTGACGGCAAGCTGTACAGCCAGATCAAGGACCCCAGGCACCACGGCCGTAAAGTCCTGCACGAATTCGTCAAAGCCGGCGCGCCGGAAGAGATCCTCTACGTCAGCAAGCCGCACATCGGTACGTTCCGTCTGACCGGCGTCGTCGAAAACATGCGTGAGCAGATTCGTGCGCTGGGCGGTGAAGTACGTTTCCAGCAACGCGTCACCGACGTGCTGATCGAAGACGGTCAACTGACCGGTATCGAGCTCGCCAGCGGCGAACAGATTCACTCGAAACACGTGATCCTCGCCCTCGGCCACAGCGCCCGCGATACCTTCCGCATGCTCCACGGTCGTGGTGTGTTCATGGAAGCCAAGCCGTTTTCGGTGGGTTTCCGTATCGAACACCCGCAATCGCTGATCGACAGCGCGCGTCTGGGCAAATACGCCGGTCACCCGAAACTCGGTGCCGCCGACTACAAACTGGTGCACCACGCCAAGAACGGTCGCTCGGTCTACAGCTTCTGCATGTGCCCGGGCGGCACCGTGGTGGCGGCGACTTCCGAGCCAAACCGTGTGGTCACCAACGGCATGAGCCAGTACTCGCGTAACGAACGTAACGCGAACTCCGGGATTGTTGTGGGCATCACCCCGGAAGTCGACTATCCGGGCGGCCCGCTGGCCGGGATCGAGTTGCAGGAGCGTCTGGAGTCCCACGCCTTTGTGCTGGGCGGCAGCAACTACGAAGCACCGGCGCAACTGGTCGGTGATTTCATCGCAGGCAAGCCGTCGACCGCCTTGGGCAGCGTCGAACCGTCCTACAAACCCGGGGTTGCGCTGGGTGATCTGGCGCTGGCCTTGCCGGCGTTTGCCATCGACGCCATTCGTGAAGCCTTGCCAGCCTTCGAGAAGCAGATCCGCGGCTACTCGCTGCACGACGCGGTGCTGACCGGGATCGAGACCCGCACCTCTTCGCCGCTGCGCATTACCCGTAACGAGTCGATGCAGAGCCTGAACGTCAAAGGCCTGTTCCCGGCGGGTGAAGGCGCCGGTTATGCCGGTGGGATTCTGTCGGCGGGTGTCGACGGGATTCGTATTGCCGAAGCGGTGGCGCGAGACATCCTCGGTATCGAGGCCTGACCGAAACCCTGTGGGAGCGAGCTTGCTCGCGATGACGGATTAACATTCAACAGAGATGTTGACTGATCCGCCGCTATCGCGAGCAAGCTCGCTCCCACAGGAATGTTCAGCGTCTGAGCGATCTCAGATATTGGCGCGCAACACGCTGGCCGGCAGCGGCTCGCCGCGTTCGACACTGGCCGCAACGGCCGCGATCAGACCACTCAACTCATACCCCTGAGCCTTCAGCCAGTCCTGATCGTAATAGGTGGTCGCGTAGCGTTCGCCGCTATCACACAGAATCGCCACGATCGAGCCACTCTCTCCTGCTGCAATCATCTGCTGGGCAGCCATCAGGGCCCCGATCAGATTGGTCCCGCTGGAACCGCCCACGTGCCGGCCCAGACGCTGAGCCAGGTAATGCATGGCCGCCAGCGACAGCGCGTCCGGCACCTTGACCATCGCATCGATGACCTTTGGCAAGAACGATGCCTCGACCCGCGGCCGGCCAATGCCTTCGATCCGCGAACCGCAGTCCAGACGCAAGCTCGCATCACCGGTCTGGTAGTACTCGAAGAACACCGAACGCTCGGCGTCGGCGCACAACACACGAGTGCAATGCTGGCGATAACGCACGTAGCGCCCCAAGGTCGCGGTGGTGCCGCCGGTTCCAGGGCTGGAAATCAGCCAGCTCGGTTCAGGATGACGTTCAAAACGCATTTGCTGAAAAATCGATTCGGCAATGTTGTTGTTGGCTCGCCAGTCAGTGGCGCGTTCGGCATAGGTGAACTGGTCGATGAAATGGCCGTCGTGCTCCCGGGCCAGACGCTCGGACTCGGCGTAGATCTGCGTCGGATCCTGCACCAGATGGCTTTTGCCGCCGTAGAACTCGATTTGCGCAATTTTTTCCCGGGAGGTCGTGGCCGGCATCACGGCAATGAACGGCAAGCCGAGCAAGCGGGCGAAATACGCTTCGGAAATCGCCGTCGAACCGCTGGACGCCTCGATCACCGGCGCCCCCGGCTTGAGCCAGCCGTTACACAGCGCATAGAGAAACAACGAACGCGCCAGTCGATGTTTGAGGCTACCGGTGGGGTGACTGGATTCATCCTTGAAGTACAATTCGATGCCCGGCAATCCCGGCAGTGGCAAAGGGATCAGGTGCGTATCGGCGCTGCGCTGGAAGTCGGCTTCAATGATCCGGATGGCTTCGCGGGCCCACTGACGGTTGTCGCTCATGGTCTTTTTCTCGTTGAATCGATTAGGCGTAAGGAAACCTGGCGGTGACAACAGGCAACGGATTGACCTTGTCGAAAGGCTCAATCAGTAAGCTTAGGAAAAAACCTGCATAACGCACAGGTACAGCTGAGACTCAATACGCCAGCCAACTGCTAGGCTCAGTCCGGGTCCGGCAGTCATCGTTGTAACGACATATAACAAAAAAGAATATAACTTTTGTTTTAACAACTAACCGTACGGGTTAGGGTGGTCCACCTTTTGAATCGATAGATGGAGAGCGACCTTGCCTCTGCGTAGCACTTTCACGCGTTTCTTTCAGTTGGAAGCTGCCAGCGGTCTGTTATTGATTGCCGCCGCAGCTCTTGCCCTGATCATCAACAACTCACCGCTGTCCTGGCTCTACAACGGCCTGCTGGACACTCCCGTGGTCGCCCAGATCGGCGCCCTGAAAATCGCCAAGCCCCTGTTGTTATGGATCAACGACGGTCTGATGGCGATGTTTTTCCTGCTGATCGGCCTCGAGGTCAAACGCGAGATCCTTGAAGGCCATCTGTCCAAACCATCGCAGATCGTCCTGCCGGGTGCGGCGGCCATCGGCGGCATGGTCGTGCCGGCGCTGATCTACTGGTTCCTCAACAAGGACAACCCGCCAGCCCTGAGCGGCTGGGCCATTCCGATGGCTACTGACATCGCTTTTGCATTGGGCGTGCTCGCCTTGCTGGGCAAGCGTGTGCCCGTCTCGCTGAAGCTGTTTTTGATGACCCTGGCAATCATCGATGACCTGGGTGCAATCATCGTCATCGCAATTTTCTACTCGGGCGAACTGTCGACCTTGTCGCTGATGCTGGCCGCCGCCTGCATTGTCGCACTGGTGGCGATGAACCGCCTCGGCGTGGTCAAGCTCGGGCCGTACATGATCATCGGCCTGATCCTCTGGGTCTGCGTGCTCAAGAGCGGTGTCCACGCCACATTGGCTGGTGTAACCCTGGCGTTCTGCATTCCGTTGCGCACCAAAAACGCCGAACCGTCACCGCTGCTAACCCTGGAGCACGCGCTGCATCCTTGGGTAGCCTTTGGCATCCTGCCGCTGTTTGCCTTTGCCAACGCCGGCCTGTCGCTGACCGGTGTGACCGTCGAAAGCTTCACTCACCACGTGCCAATGGGTATCGCCATCGGCCTGCTGCTGGGCAAGACCGTCGGTGTCTTCGGCCTGACCTGGCTGGCCGTCAAAATAGGTATCGCAACCCTCCCCGCTGGCGCCAATTGGGGTCAGATACTCGGTGTGGCGGTTCTCTGCGGTATCGGTTTCACCATGAGCCTGTTTGTCGGTTCCCTGGCCTTTGTGCCGGGCAGCAGCGAATACGCCGGCATGGACCGCATGGGCATCCTCACCGGTTCGATCCTCGCCGCATTGATCGGCTACGCCTTGATGGCTGGGGCCAGTCGCAAGAACGCGGCGCTCGCCTCATAAACAGCAGAGAAAGCGCCTAGGAACATTCAAGACTCGTCCTACAGCCACGATTAGCCACGTTCGATAACGTCGCGCAGCCCCTCTCACGGGGCTGCCGATGGACGAACCGAACAAGGATAATCAGTGGCTGGCAACAAGGACATTCCCAAGGTTCGCAACCCACCGTCAGGCGATGGACACCACGTCACCGAACGGTATATGACGGCCACCGAGCTGGCAGAGCGTGATGCACGACAAAAATCCTACGACGACATGCTCGCAAGGCAAGCAGCCTTCGAACGGGGTCGTCAAGACTCTGTAAAAAAACTCAATTCGGTCCGCGCAGGATGCGTCTTCGCCAAGTCCTGCAAGCTACCGAATGCCATCATCGACTACTCGAATCCTTCGGGAATGGTGCCCACCGACAGCCTGAAAGACTACGGCGAGCTGATCCTTCTCGGCGCGCGCGAGGCGGATGAATCCGGCCGGGTACCCCTTCAGAAAATCAGTGGCGGCGCAATACCAGCCGGCATTGGCAGCCTGGCCCTTGGTGGCTCTGCTCTTGGTTCCGTATCGGTAGCGACTGGCGGTGTCGTTGCCGGCGCACTGGCCGGGTTAGTGGCGTTGGTCTGGCCATCAAACCTCGGTGACAGCTCGCTTTACACCGAAGATCAGTTACTCGGCCTCAAACAGGCCCGCACCCGGGTTCGTCTGCGCGTCGAGCAACAAACCGACGGCAGCCTCAAGGGTTACGGTTTTTACACCGGCAAGAACCGCGACTGGGAAATGGTCGATGTCGTGCAGTTCAAACTGCACGGCTCTCAGCAGGTCGCCGACCTGGGTGATGGTATAGAGCTGATCTGGACCCCGGCCATGGATCCCTCGGACATCCTTGGCATCCCGGCCCTGGAAGCCGCCCCCCGGGCACCGCACATCTGGGTCTACCCGCCAACACCCGCCGCCGACAGCATCATCGTCGACCCGGTATATCCGCCTGAGTACAAGGACTTCATTCTTGTGTTCCCGGCGGACTCGGGGGTGTTGCCGGTTTATATTGTGGTGAATGTAGCTGGAAGACGGATTCCCAACCCAGATCACGACTACCACTCTGCACCTGAAACTGAGGAGATCACTGGATTTTCTGGTTTGAAAGCAGCGAAGAAGAAAACCCCACGACAAGGAGGTGGCGGACTTCGAGAGCGTTGGATCGATAGCAAAGGTCGCACAATTTATGAGTGGGACTCACTGCACGGCGAGCTTGAAGCTTACCGTGCAAGTGATGGCAGCCACCTGGGTTCATTCGACCATTTAACTGGCGAGCAAATTGACCCACCCAAGAAAAACCGCAGCATTAAAAAGTACTTGTGAGGACTGCATGGGTCTGAAAATCAGGTTGGATTGGTATGACAAGAAAACAGAAATTGCAGAAGGCAAGGAATACTCTGCTGACCTGGGAGACGATGGTTCAATAATCGACACTCTAGGCTTGATGTCTGAAAATGAGATTTATGACGGCGGCTTTGATGTTGTCGCAGCTTGGATACCGAAGCTTCAACCTCTGTTCAATCATCACATTGATAGCTCTGTCTTTGACTACCAGATCGCATTTCGGTATCGACAAACATGGTGACTCATTAGATTTATTGATTGTTTCTTAGCGTCAAAAAACACAAAACCCCGACCAGTCACCTGATCGGGGTTTTGCTTTAGCCGTGTAAAACTTAGTGCGAAACGCGGCTGGTGCCACCGACGGTGGAAATGCGCACACGCTCGCCAACACGGAATACTTCGTTTGGCTGAACCTCTTGAACGTAGGCGCGCATGCTGCCGTCGTCTTCGCGAACGGTGATTTCCACGCCTTGGGTACGGGTCGCGCCTTCTTCGATGGCAGAACCCGCCAGACCGCCGGCCACTGCGCCGATCACGGCAGCGACGATGCTGCCTTTGCCACCACCCACGGAGCTACCGGCGACGCCGCCAACGACCGCACCGGCTGCGCCGCCGATCGGGGTTTTGGTGCCTTCGATTTTCACCGGACGCAGGGATTCGATGGTACCCATACGGATCGTCTGCACCCGACGTGCTTCGTCACGGGAGTAGGAGTCACCGGTCAGGCTCGATTGGCAACCAGTGAGCAACATCGCCATCGTAGAAAAAGAAGCAACCAGCAAAACAGACTTACGCATAGCATCAACTCCAAAGGACAGGTATTCATTAAACTCCGCAGCTTGACGCCTGTCACGGCACCGCCCGGATAAAATTGGTTTGATTCAGGTGCAGTACAGTCGCACTTGAGAACTCATCACACAGTAGCGCCAAATTACAGAACCTGCGCCACCGCCCCAAGGATTTCCATGGATTACTTTATCATTGTCGTCACTACCGTTGCCGGACTGTACTTCCATTGGTGGCTGTACGTGCGGATCAAACGCTGGATGGACCGTGATCTGGCGCTGGCACTTGCCGGCAATGATGAGCGGAAAAAGGCATTCATGCTGCAACAACTGGCCAGTGCCCGGCAGCAGAATATCAAACGCAGGGACCTGCCACAGTGGCTGGAGGCGGCTGCTGCCGCCTACCCCACTGTGTAACCGGTTTACGGCGCCAGGCGCTCGCGACTCCAGTCGGCGCCTTGCAGACGATAGTTCAGACGGTCATGCAAACGGCTCGCTCGACCTTGCCAGAACTCGATGCGTTCTGGCAGCAAACGATAGCCGCCCCAGTGTTCAGGGCAATGCGGCTGACTATCGCTAAAGCGCTGCTCGGTAGTCTTGAGCAACCCTTCCAGCTCGGCACGATCGGCAATCACCTGACTCTGCGGTGACGCCCAGGCCCCCAGGCGACTGCCCAAAGGCCGCACCTGGAAATAGGCATCGGATTCTTGCGGCGTGACCTTCACCACCCGTCCTTCAATGCGCACCTGGCGTTCCAGGGTCGGCCAGAAGAAGGTCATGGCAGCAAACGGATTTGCCGCCAGTTGCTGACCCTTGGCACTGTCGTAGTTGGTGAAGAAGGTAAACCCCTGCTCATCAAGCCCCTTGAGCAACAGGATCCGGCAATGCGGGCGACCGTCCGGATCAACAGTGGCCAGGGTCATGGCATTGGCCTCGACCGGAGGTTGTTCGGTTTTCACCGCTTCGGCGAACCACTGATGAAACAGTGCGAACGGCTCGCTCGGGGCGTGAGCCTCGGTCAAACCGTCGCGAGTGTAGTCACGACGCATATCGGCCAGAGCCCGGGTCATGGCGTTTTCCTTGTGCTTGATCAATCAGTTCCTGGCCTGATTACTGGCCGCTGGTGCTTTTTGCCGCTGTATCCGCTTTGTCTGCAGCAGGCTTTTTGGCCGGATGTTTTTTGGCTGGCGCTTTTTTCGCCGGAGCCTTTTTCGAGGCGGCGCCTTTCTTCTTCGAAGTCGCTTTTTTCTCGGTCGCGGCCGGTGCTGCCGGCTTCGCGGCCTGCGCTGCAACCACTTCCACCGGTGGTGGGGTCGGCTGGCTGTACTTGTTCAGCAATGCCAGCATGGTGGTGCGCGGGGTCAGCATGATTTCCACACGACGGTTCAAGGCACGGCCTTGGGCACTGTCGTTCGCGGCACGCGGCATCAAGTCACCCATACCACGCAACATCAGACGATCACGCTTCAAGCCACTGAGGCTGAAGATCGACGCAACGGAAGTCGCACGGTCCTTGCTCAGCTGCTGAGTCTCAGACGCTGTGCCCGTAGTGTCGCCGTGGCCGAGTACCAGGATGGAAGTCTGGGGGTCATTCTCAACCAGCTTGGCGATCTTGGTGAACTGACCCAAGGCCGACGGCAGCAACATGGCTGGACGTTTCGGGTTGAAAGCGTCATCCACTGGCACGACCACCACCAGCACGTTCTCGCGACGTTCCACTGTCGAGTGGCCGTCCTGGACCACAGCCCGCAAGCCTGGCTCGTGGCTGTCCAGCCAGGCCTGGGTGATTTTCGGATCAGGCATTGGCACGTCTTTGATATCGGCCTTGGTTATGGCCTTTGGCTGGTCGCCAAACGGCCACCACCATTTGCTTTCACTATCAGCTTTGGCGGCTGCGGCAGCCGAGGAGCCTGGAACTGCTGCCGGGGTAGCTGGCGCAGCAGCACTTGCGGTCGATTTGGCCTTGGCGGCGGCAGCGGCTTCAGCCGCCTTGGCATCCGGTTTAACGTCCGGTTTGGTGGCGTCTTTGCTCGCCACCTTGTCCGAACCGGAACCGAATGACCACCAGTGGCCACCGTCGGCATCATTTTGTGGGGTCTGTGCGCAACCGGTAATGCTGAGACACAGTGCCAAGGCTAGAGATTTGTTCGGTGACATGGGGGGATATCCACAAAATGAGATAGAAAGCTGTGGGTCACTACGACCCGTATAAAACAGACGCTATGAAACTATAGAAGCCACAGGGTTCCGTCCTGCGACCATTGGGCAAGTTTTTTTCGAAAAAATGCCTTACAGCCACCCTTTACAGACAAGCGGCCAAAACCCGCACAAGCTTCTGCGCACGCGGGTCCATCAACACGTATGGCCCAAGGGTATTGGTCACAAAACCGAAGGCCACATCGTGTTCCGGGTCAGCGAAACCGATGGAGCCGCCAGCACCCGGATGACCAAACGCTCGAGGGCCGAGGCCAAAGGTCGCGTTGGGTACGTCCGGTTGATCGAGCATGCAACCCAGACCGAAACGGGTCCGGGTCAGTAAAGTCTTGTCTTCGCCCAGGCTGTGCTCGCGAGTCAGTTCCTGGAGCATCTCGCTTTCAAGCAGGCTGCCATCGAGCAGGCCACTGTAAAACCCGGCCAGGCTGCGAGCATTACCGTGGCCATTCGCCGCCGGCTGTTGCATTCGACGCCATTCCGGCTTGTTAGTGCTGGTCATGATCGACGGCGGGTTGGTAAAAGCCCGAGTGGTCATGGCCGTCGGTTCACGCAGGGTTACTTGCAGCAAGCGCTGCGCCGCTGCATCGCCGACATTGCCCTTGCCGCGCGCAATGTGTGCCACGCGATGAAACTCTTCATCCGCCAGGCCGACATGGAAATCCAGCCCCAGCGGCCGTGCAACACGTGCCACGATCGACTCGCCCGGACCACGGCCATCGGCGCGACGCAGCAACTCCCCGACCAGCCAGCCATAGGTGATCGCCGCATAACCATGGCCTTCGCCCGGCGTCCACCAAGGGGCTTCAGCGGCTAGCGCGTCAACCATGGTTTGCCAGTTGTAGAGGGCCTCTGGTGGCAGCAACTCGCGCAAGGCCGGCAGACCGGCCTGATGGCAGAGCAACTGGCGCAAGGTGACCGCGTCCTTGCCGGCAGCGGCGAACTCCGGCCAGTACCTGGCGACCGGTGCGTCGAGCTGCAACTTGCCTTCGGCGACCAGTTGCAGAGCGGTGACGGCAGTAAACGTCTTGGTGCAGGAGAACAGGTTGGCGATAGTATCGCTGTGCCAGGCCTCGCAACCGTCCTTGTCGGCGGTACCGCCCCAGAGGTCGACAACGGTTTCGCCACCGATTTGAATGCACAATGCCGCGCCGCGTTCCTGGGGATCGTCGAAGAGCGCAGCGAAGGCTTCGCGCACGGCTTCGAATTTAAGCTCGTAATGACCCTGAATCAGCACCCGTAACTCTCCAGAAAAACGTTTCGACACAATGACCTGCATTGTTCCAGCCCTTGAGGGATTTGGGAACAGGGGCGGGCTCGGCGGTTGCTGTAATCGTTGATCGGTCAACGATCAAAAGATCGGAGGCTGCGGGCTTTAGTGGCCATTGGCGGAATGTCCGCCCGCACCTGCACCCTTGCTGTCGTGGCCTTTTTTCCCTCCAGCGTCGTCATGACTGGCACTGTCGGCTTTATCCGCTGCAGCCTTGGCCTTCTCGGCTGCTTTGCCGAGCTGATCGACGGCCTCCAAGTTGGCCTTGCGCACACTCTCGACAAAGCCCTGGAACGGCAGATCGGTGATTCCGACCAGACCGAAATGACCGTTTTCACCGTCCAGCAGACGGCCGGTTGCCGGTTGATCGAGGTACTGGAACCAATGCACGCCGACAATCGACGGCTCACTCACCGCTTGCTTGACGAAATTGGCGTAGGCCGGCCCACGGTCCTCTTCCTTCGCCAGTTCCGTCACACCGCCCCAGAACGGGCCGCGATCACGCGAGCCGAAGTTGAATTCGGTGATCAGCACCGGCTTGTCCAACGCCTGTAGCTTGGCGAAGTCATAACCGTCCTGAGGTTTGAGCGTGTACAGATTGAAGCTCAGGACATCGCAATACTGCGCGCAGGACTCAACAGCCTCAGGGGTGCTGATGGCAAACCGACCACCCAGCAGCAGGTGGTTGGGCGCGTGCCATTTCAGCGAATCGGCAATGGTCTTGAAGTAGGTATCGGCGAAGACTTTCTGGAAATATTTGAAATCGGCTTCGATCTCCGGGTGCTCAGGACTTGGCAGCGGCGGCACGAAGCCCGGGTCCTCCATCAACTCCCAGGCTGGCAGATCAATGCCCCAGGCTTTCGACAGCCCTTCCTGGTTACGGTACTTGTCGCGCAATTGCTTGAGGAACGCCCGTTTGGCCGGCACGTCGGTGGTCATTTTCAAAGTGCCGTACGCCAACGCATAACGGGCCTTCGGGTCATCGCCGGGACCGGCCCAGGCCAGTTCGTTATCGGCGAAGTAACCGATCAGCCATGGGTCGTCGCGGTGGTCGCGTGCAGCAATGGCCACGGCACGTTCGGTGGCCATGGCGAAGCGCGGGTCGAACGGATCGGGCATGCCGCCCCACCAGTCGGTGCCGGTGCTGATGCTCGCGTAATCGCCGACGATGGACAGCGGCAAGGTGTAGGGCACACGGTCATTCAGGCCCAATGCCGGGGCGCTCCAGTCGCCGATGGTATTGAAACCCCAGGCTTGCAGGCGGTCGAGGGTATGGCTGGTCCAGCGTTTTTCGTCGAACTTATGGGGAGAGCACGGCGTTGTGGCGCTGTCAGCGTTGGCTTCATCAGCCTTGTTTTCACTCACAACCGCACACGGCTGGCTATAAGTGCGCTGCAGGTTGGCACCATAGAAGTCATACCAGCGACCGGCATTGAACCCACGCCCCTGATCGGCACCATTGCCACTTCGGTTGTTACCTTCACCGTAATTACTGGCTAACGGCTCGTCGTTTTTTGGCAACGACTCGAACATGGCTTCGCGCCCGGCGACGTAGGTCTGGCTGGTATCGGCCGTGACCGTATTGACCCCCAGGGAATAGAACGGGTGGCCCTCTGGAGTCACCAGATACCAGCGACCGTCACGCTTTTCAGTGCGGAAGAAGCCACTGGCCTTGAAGGCCGGACCTTTACTCCAACCACCGAACTTGTCCAAAGACGAACGCTCGCGCTCGGCCAGCCAGGTTTTCAGTTGCTGTTGTTCTTTATTCGCAGCGGCTTTGAGCTGCTCGTCGCTGGCGACTTTTTCTGGCCATTTCGCACGAGTGGACTGACCATAAGCGTCCACTAACGAGCCGTAGACGGCTTTGAATACCGCCTCGCCGTCCTGCACGCCAAAGCGCTCAAGCATGATGCTCTGGGCGACTTTTGGCTGATCCATCGACAACGTGACCGACACCACCTGGCTGCGATCCAGTTCACCCACGCTGCTGGCCAGCAATACGCGCTGGCCTTCGACGGTCATCGGCATCGGCGGCCCGGCTTTCATGCCCTGGCTCAGCGGCGAACTCGGTATCAGCGGCACCAGCAAGGTTTGCGCAGGGCCGGCCGGCAGATCAATACGGCTGACCAGGGTCTTGCCGTCGTTGCTCTGGATTTTCACGTAGAGCGTCACCGCCCAGTTCATCGCGCTCTGGATCCGCAAGCTCATGACACTGGACTGCGACCAGTCCCAGGCGCCGGTTTGCGGGGTCAGGCGCAGATTCGGTTGCGCCGCCGGATTAAAGGTCACCCGACGCAGCACTTCACCCTCAGCTGTTTGCTCTGCATTGGATTGCGGCAGGCTGGCGTCCTGGGTCGCCACCTGGACCACATCGGCGGGGCGGACAAAGTTGAACAACGTCTGTTGTCCGGCCGGAGCCGCCAGCAGTGGCGCAGCGAACATCAAGGCAAAAACAGCGGGTAACGAACGGCGAATCATATGAACCAGGTTCTCCCTAACGACCAGTGAACGGCCTGTGTGGAATCGGTGACGGGGGATAGACAACGAAGTGGGCGATTTCGCCCACCGTGTCTCAAGATATTTCGCGGCGAAACGGCGGCAGCGCATTGAGGATCGCTTTGCCGTAGCGTTGCGTGACCAGACGCCGGTCAAGCAAGGTGATAGTGCCGCGGTCTTCTTCGGTGCGCAGCAGGCGCCCGCAGGCCTGAACCAGCTTGAGCGAGGCGTCCGGCACAGAGATTTCCATGAACGGATTGCCGCCCCGGGCTTCGATCCATTCCGCCAGCGCGGCTTCGACCGGATCGTCCGGGACCGAGAACGGGATCTTGGCGATCACCACGTGCTCGCAGTAAGCACCCGGCAAGTCGACCCCCTCGGCGAAACTCGCCAGACCGAACAGCACGCTGGAGTCACCGCCATCAACGCGCGCCTTGTGCTTGTTCAGGGTTTCCTGTTTCGACAGGTTGCCTTGAATGAACACTTGCTTGCGCCAGTCACGGTCCAGGCCATCGAACACGTCCTGCATCTGTTTACGCGAAGAGAACAGCACCAGCGTACCGCGCGAGCCTTCGACCAGTTCCGGCAGATCACGAATGATTGCTGCGGTATGAGCCGGTGCGTCCCGCGGATCGGCGCGCAGGTCCGGAACCCGTAGCACGCCGGCGTCGGCATGGTGGAACGGGCTTGGCACCACCGCTGTCACGGCTTTTTTCGGCAGACCGGCGCGCATGCGGAAACGGTCGAAAGTGCCGAGTGCGGTCAAGGTGGCCGAAGTCACCAGCGCACCGTATGCCACATTCCACAGGTTACGTCGGAGCATTTCCGCCGCGAGGATCGGGCTGGCGTTAACCTCGATGTCGAACAGCGAACCGCTTTCGGCCAGGGTCAGCCAGCGCGCCATCGGCGGGTTGTCTTCCGGGTCCTCGGCGGTGAATGCAGTCCACAGCTCCCAGTTGCCTTGAGAACGGGACAGCAGGCTGCCAAACAGCGGGTACCATTCTTCGGCCTGATTGCTGGCGATGCCAATGTTGACCTCGCCATCCATGCCTTCCTTGAGCAGCTCGGTGAGCCGGGTAAAGACATCGGTCAGGCGTGAAAAGCCTTTCTTCAGCTCGATACCCATCTCGCGCATATGCTCGGGAATCACCCCGCCGACGAAGCGATGACGCGGCCGCTCACGACCTTCGACGTCTTCGCCGGGCTTGAAATCGGCAACCTGTTCACAGGCGGTAAACATGAACTGCTGCTGGGTCTTGATCTCCCGGGCCAGCTCCGGCACTTGCTCGATCAACTTGCCCAGATCGCCGGGCAGCGGGTGCTGGGCCAGCAACTTGGTGAGGTTCTTGGCCGTCGCTTCCAGCCAGTCGGCGGTGGAACGCAGGCGCGTGTAATGGGCGAAGTGGCCGATCGCCTTGTCTGGCAGGTGATGGCCTTCGTCGAACACGTAAATCGTATCGCGCGGATCGGGCAGGACGGCGCCGCCGCCCAATGCCAGGTCGGCCAGGACCATGTCGTGGTTGGTGACGATCACGTCGACCTTGCCCATGCCTTCGCGGGCCTTGTAGAAGGCGCACTGACCGAAGTTGGGGCAATGACGGTTGGTGCACTGGCTGTGATCAGTGGTCAGGCGTGCCCAGTCCGCATCTTCAAGAGCGGTGGACCAACTGTCGCGGTCGCCGTCCCACTTATTGCCGGCAAGCTTTTCGATCATGCTGGTAAAAAGCTTCTGGCTGGCCTCATCGACCTCGATCTTGAAGCCTTCTTCTTCGAATAGCTGCGCGGTAGCGGTTTGCGCGTGGCCTTCCTGCAACAGCATGTCGAGCTTGGACAGGCACATGTAGCGGCCACGGCCCTTGGCCAGCGCGAAGCTGAAATTCAGCCCGCTGTTGCGCATCAGGTCCGGCAGGTCCTTGTAGACAATCTGTTCTTGCAGGGCGACGGTCGCGGTGGCAATCACCAGGCGTTTGCCGGCGGCCTTGGCGGTCGGAATCGCCGCCAGGCTGTAGGCCACGGTTTTCCCGGTACCGGTGCCGGCTTCCACCGCGACAATCGCGGGGTCGCCACTGCGCCGGCCTTCGTCGTCGGTGTCGATGTCACCGAGGACCTTGGCAATTTCGGCGATCATCAGGCGTTGGCCGTAGCGCGGCTTGAGGCTCTTGGCTTCGAGAAAACGCGAGTAGGCGCCCTGGATCGTGGTTTTGAGTTCGGTGCTGATCATGGATTGTCGGGCGCAAAAAACGCTGGATAAATTTTCAGTGGTTCGGTTCGGCCGCTATCATACCCCGCTAATTAATCCCGCGCAGAACGGAGTACCCCGATGACACCTTTCGCCCTCATTTATACCCTGCATGTGCTGGCCGCCCTGATCTGGGTCGGCGGCATGTTTTTCGCCTGGATGGTCCTGCGCCCCGCCGCGATGAAGGCACTTGAGGGGCCTGCGCGACTGAAGCTGTGGGTAGAAGTGTTTCAAGGTTTTTTTGTCTGGGTCTGGATCGCCGTGGTGATCTTGCCGATCAGTGGCGTCGGGCTGATTCATCTGCGCTTCAGCGGTTTTGAAACCGCGCCGCGTTATGTGCAGATCATGATGGGGTTGTATCTGGTGATGACCGCGCTGTTTATCCGCATTCAGGCGTTGAAACTGCCGGAGTTGCGTAACGCCGTACTGGCCGAGGATTGGCCGACGGGTGCGGCGACCCTGGGCAAGATTCGGCGCTTGGTAGGGATCAATCTGTTGCTGGGGTTGTTGCTGGTGGCAGTGGCTTCGGCTCGGCCGATGTTCTAGAGGTTTCCTCCGTAGCAGCTGGCGAAGCCTGCGTTCGGCTGCGAAGCGGCCGTAAATCCTGCCTCCACGGTTAACCTGAAAAAACGTGGTGCCTGATTTTACGACTGCTGCGCAGCCGAACGCAGGCTTCGCCAGCTGCTACGGATCGTGCTGCCCCCTCGCCAGTGCTTACAACCGCTGCAGCGTCACCGCACCTGCCGCTCCGGCAGGGCCTGGCTGGCCTTGCACACCCGGCCGGCCACTCTTGCCGCCGTCGGTACGGTAGACGAAGCAACCTTTGGCCTTGCCGCCCGCACCCGGTTTGCCACCGGCACCGGCCACTCCTCCGGCACCACCGTCGACCAGCACCTTGATCTGCTGCGCCGGGTAATCACGCGGCAATTCCACACGCACCTGCGCGCCCGGTGCCCCGGCATGACCATCACCGCCGTTGTCGCCATCAGCACCCTGTCCGGCCTGGCCCCATGTACAGCCTGGTTCCTCGCCGTTGCCCCCATCGAGCCCGACGTAACCCGGTGCACCAGCACCGCCGCGTGCATCCACTGACAACTCGGGAGCGTTCAGCGAAGCAATCCGCAAATTCAGGCTGCGCCCGGCGCCGGCGGCCTTGAGATAGGTGCCCGGCGCACCTCGCGAGGTGATCTGACTGCCACTGGAAAGCTGCGCACAGTTGATCTTCAGTTGCAGGCTTTGTTCACTCGGGACGATGGCGATCCGCGCCTCGCGCCCCAGACGCAACTCGCCAACGTTCAATTCGGTCACATTGGAGGGGATCAGCAGCGTGCCATAGTCGGCTACTTCCAGGCGCTCCAGTTGCAAGGTACTGGCGGTATTGGGCAAACGCAGCAGCGAGTTGGTTTCGACCGTAACCACTTGGGCCATCGCCAAGGGGCTGATCAAGACCGTCAGCAGGCAGAGCTTACGCATGACGAACCTCCGCAGCCGAAGGGGTCGCAATGGTTTGCAAATGGAAGATACCGACGACGAGAATCTGCAAGCGATCACGCCACGGATGAGCACGCGCGCTGAGGTTGCGGTGATAGAGCACCAGTTCCACAAGATGGGTCATCAGCAACAGGCTACCGGCCAGATTGACCATTAGATGAAACGGACTGATCAACGGGCTGATCAGATTGACCAGCACCACCAGCCAGAACAACAGGGTCAATCCCTTCCCCAAGCCCCAAAGCACCTTCATGTACGCCCCCGCAGATCATTGTTCTTTGCGCGCACAGTACCGACTTCTGCAAGGAATAAGCCAGAGGCCAGCGAAAATTCTTCTGAACGGGCGGTTTAGAGCGTCGCAACTGTCGATCAGCGGCCCATAACCCGTTCGACCCGACGGCTTTTCGCCGCGTATTTACGGCAGATCCCGCCATTACCTGCAGCAGCCCCTAGGCCCGGACGTTCGGGCAGGCTAGTCTTCGCCTATCTGATTGAGGATCTTCGATGACCGCAGGTATTTCTTCGCGCACGCCCCAGCAAGCCCTCGCCGCCTTGCTCGACCGTTATGCGCCACAACGTTTGTTGCTGATCGGCGCCAGCGACTTCCCGGCGCTGGAAGCCTTCAAGCTCGCGCACCCGGATGCCTGCGTCGCTCAGGTCGCACCCGGTCCGCTGCCAGCCGAGTTCGCGGCCCAGCGCTTTGACCTGGCACTGGCGCTCGATTGCCTTGAGCATCTGCCCAAACGCGATGGCCTGAACCTGCTCGGCGGGATTCGCAACCTCAACGCCAGCCGCATTGCCGTGCTCGCAGATCTGAAAGCCTGTGGCTGGCAAGAAACCGACTTCTTTTCCCTGGCACTGCAATCCAGCGAACGCTTCCAGCGCGACGAACAGGTCCTGACACTGTTTACCTACGATCTGCTTGACTACAAACAAGTACCCGACTGGCTCAATTCACGGTTCTGGGCCAATCCGGAAAATTTCGGAAAATACTGGTGGTAACACGATGAGTACGTCCATTTGCCCGTGCGGCAGCGGCACCCCGCTGGATGCCTGCTGCGGCCACTACCACGCCGGCCACCCGGCGCCGTGCGCCGAAGCCTTGATGCGTTCGCGCTACAGCGCCTATGTGCTGGGCCTGATCGACTATCTGGTGGCTACCACCCTGCCCGCCCAACAGGCAGGCCTGGATCGCCAGTCGATCAGCGACTGGAGCGCGCAAAGCACCTGGCTCGGCCTTGAAGTGGAAAGTTCCGAGGTGTTCGGCGGCCAGCCCGAACATGCGTTCGTCACCTTCACCGCACGCTGGCACGACAGCACCGGCGAGCATGGCCACCGCGAACGTTCATCCTTTGTGCAAAACACCGGGCGCTGGTACTTCATCGACCCGACCGTGCAGCTCAAGGTCGGGCGCAATGATGCATGCCCCTGTGCCAGCGGGCAGAAATTCAAGAAATGCTGCGCGAGTTATTTCACTGCTTGAGGTGAGTTCTAAAAGATCGCAGCCTTCGGCAGCTCCTACAGGGGAATGCATCCGTCGCAGGAGCTGCCGCAGGCTGCGATCTTTTGCGGCTAAACTGGGGTTCAAGGAGAAATACCACCATGACCCATCAGCGGCGCGCCCTACAAACCCTCACCCTGTTCATCGCCCTGAGCCTCGGCGGCTGCGCATCCTGGTTCGCTGACGAGACCCTCGACCCGCAAGTCCATCTGCTCAAAGTCGAAGTGGTGCGCGCCAAACTCCTTGAGCAGAAATTCATGCTGTATTTTCGCGTCGACAACCCCAACGACTCCGACCTGACGGTTCGCGGCCTGGTGTACCGGATTCATTTGAGCGAGTTCCTGCTGGCCGAAGGCGAGTCCAGCAATTGGTTCACCGTCGATCCGAAAAGCAGCAGCTATTTTCAGGTGCCGATTCGTACCAACCTCTGGCAGCACCTGCGCGACGTGGTGAAAATGCTGAAGAAACCCGACCAGCCAATCCCCTATCGCCTGGAAGGAGAGTTGAAAACCGGATTATTGTTCGGCAATGACGTGCACCAGGCACGTTATGGCGAGATAATTCCCGGCGATTTTATTCCGGAGTAACCTCGATGACCCAGCAACCCCATGTCCATGGCCCTGACTGCAATCACGATCATGACCATCACGACCACCATGATCACGACCATGGCCATGTCCACGGCCCGAACTGCGGCCACGCTCACCAGGAGCCGGTACGCAATGCGCTGAAAGACGTTGGCCGCAACGACCCTTGCCCATGCGGCAATGGCAAGAAATTCAAGAAGTGCCACGGCGCTTGATGCGTTAGCCAAACGTGCGCTTTGTAGGAGCATGGCTTGCCAGCGATGAACGATGACGCGCAATGCCTCAGATACCGAGGTGCCCCTATCGCGGGCAAGCCTTGCTCCTACAGGGTTTAATCAGCCATCAGAATCTCGGCAGTGCGAACCACCGTCGCATATTCCCCGTGCAGATTGCCCAGCGACATGGCATGCACCTCCTGCGCCGAATGCATCTTGCCGAAGAAGTCGACCTTGTCGAAGGTGTAGCAGGCGTCTTCCGCCACCCAGGTTTCAAACCCCAGATTGCCCGCCGTACGCGCTGTGGACTCGACCGAGTTGTGGGTCGCCACGCCGACAATGATCAGTTGCTCGATCCCCGCCTCACGCAAACTCGCCGCAAGCATCGTCCCACTGAACGCATCAGGGACCTGTTTCTGAATCACCTGCTCGCCCGATAGCGGCTCGAACCGCACCTGAAACTCGACACCCGACTGCTGCGGCCAGAACACCGACTCTGGCGAGCGGGACAAATGCTGCACATGAATCACTGGCCGCGCCATGCGCCGCCATTCGCTTAGCAACTGTGCCATGTGCTCTTCAGCGTCTGGGTTGTTGCGCGGTCCCAGTTTGGGGTGGTGAATGCCTTTTTGCTGATCGATAAGGATAAGCGCTGCGTTTGCCTGAAGTTCCATGGCGAGTTTTCTCTTGCACGAGTCATTGATTTTTCCACACTTGAGCATCACCGCTTTCGATAGGCAAGTCATCGTGATCGCCAATCCCCAGAAAACAGCACAGTTACCTGTAGCGAGGGGGCATGCCCCAATGCCGGTCAGTTAAGGCACAAATCTGTGGGAGCGAGCCTGCTCGCGATAGCGGTGGGTCAGTCAACATTGATGTTGAATGTGATGCCGTCATCGCGAGCAGGCTCGCTCCCACATGGATTGCGCTTAACTGACAGCCCCCTCGCCACAGGTACAGCGTCATTTTCTGTGATTTATCGGACAAACCTTGAAATAAGATTGGCACCCGCTTGCGCGGCCTTCTCCTGCTCTCTAACGTAGCGCCTTTATCGGTACGACCCCCGCAGGAGCTTTGCCATGGCCTCGCCAGCCCTTACATCTTTTCTTCCCCGGTTCGGCGTTGCCGCAGCAGTGGCCAGTGTGCTCAGCCTCACCGGTTGCCAGACCTGGAATACCCAGGACAGCCTGCCACCTACCTCCGGTGTGCAACCGCTCAAAGGGCTGGCGCAGAATGTGTCAGTGCGCCGCAATGCCATGGGCATGCCGCTGATCGAGAGCAACACCTTCCACGACGCGCTGTTCACCCTCGGTTACGTACACGCCAGTGATCGCATCAGCCAGATGGTCACCCTGCGCCTGCTGGCCCAGGGTCGCCTGTCGGAAATGTCCGGCGCAGAAATGCTCGACGCTGACCGCTACATGCGCGCAGTCAACCTGAAGAAAAGCGCCGACGAGCTCTACAAAGCGTCCTCACCCCGCCTGCAACGCTTCTTCGAAGTCTATGCACGCGGAGTCAACGCCTACCTGTTCCGTTATCGCGACAAGCTGCCGTCAGACCTGGCCGCCACTGGCTACAAGCCGGAATACTGGAAACCGGAAGATTCGGCGCTGATGTTCTGCCTGCTGAACTTCAGCCAGTCGGCCAACCTGCCGCAAGAAATCGCCTCGCTGGTGCTGGCGCAAACCGTCAGCACTGACAAACTCGCGTGGCTGTCGCCGTCCTATCCGGATGAAAAGCTGCCACTGGCCGAAGCTGAAAAGCTTAAAGGCGTGAAGCTCAACGGTACGATTCCGGGCCTGACCGAACTCAGCAAAGCCGGCGACCAGTTGTCCGCGCTGAATCTGCTCGGCGCCACGGCGTCGAACAACTGGGCGATTGCCCCGCAGCGCAGCCGTAGCGGCAAAAGCTTGCTGGCCAGCGACAGCCAATTCCCGATTGGCGTGCCGTCGCTGTGGAGCTACGTACAAATTCGTGCGCCTAAGTACCAGGCTGCCGGAGTTTCCATTGCCGGTATTCCGATGGTCCTTGGCGGATTCAACGGCAAGGTGGCCTGGAGCATGACCGCGGTCATGGGCGATAACCAAGACCTGTTCCTCGAAAAGCTCAAGCGTCAGGGCAATGGCCTTGCCTACGAAGTCGCAGGCAAATGGCAACCGGCGATGGTTCGCAACGAAACCTACTTCGTCAAAGGTCAGCGGCCGATTCGCGAAGTCGTGTACGAAACCCGCCATGGCCCACTGCTCAACAGTGCCCAAGGCAGTGCACTGGGCAATGGTTTCGGTCTGGCATTGCAGATGCCGAGTTTAACGGACGACAAGAGCCTGGACGCCTTCTTCGACCTGTCCCGGGCACAAAGTGTTGAAAAAGCCTCGGACGCCAGCCGTGAGATCCGCGCCATTGCCTTGAACATGGTATTCGCCGACGCCAGCCACATCGGCTGGCAAGTCACCGGGCGTTTCCCGAACCGCCGCGAAGGTGAAGGTTTGCTGCCATCGCCCGGCTGGGAAGGTCGTTACGACTGGGACGGCTATGCCGACCCGATGCTTCACCCTTACGACCAGGACCCGGCCCAGGGCTGGGTCGGTACTGCCAACCAGCGGGTCATCCCCCACGGTTACGGCATGCAGCTGTCCAATTCCTGGGCCGCACCTGAGCGCGGCGAGCGTATCGCCGAGCTGGCGGGTGCCGGCAAGCACGACAGCCGCAGCATGATTGCCATGCAGTACGACCAGACCACGCTGTTCGCCGCCAAACTGAAAAAGATGTTTGAAGCACCGGGTATGTCCCAGCCACTCAAACAGGCAATCAACGCGTTGCCAGCCGCTGAAGCCGGCAAAGCGCGCGAGGCGTTCGACCGCTTGATGGCGTTCGACGGCAAACTCGGCCCGACCTCGACCGATGCCGCGATTTACGAGTTGTTCCTGCAAGAGAGCATGAAGCAGATCTTCCTCGACGAACTCGGCCCGGAATCCAGCCCGACGTGGAAGGCCTTCGTCGCCAACGGAAAATTGTCCTACTCGGCCCAGGCCGACCATTTGCTGGGTCGCGAAGACAGCCCGTTCTGGGATGACATCCGCACGCCGCAGAAAGAAGACAAACCGGCGATTCTCGCCCGCAGCCTGGCCGCGGCCATCACGGCCGGCGAGAGCCAGATGGGCGCCGACCACAAAGCCTGGCAGTGGGGCAAATTGCACCACTACGAATGGAAAAACACCCGTGGCCAGACCGTGCGCGGTGCCATATCTGCCGGAGGTGACCACACCACGTTGAACGCTGCCGCCTACACCTGGGGTCAGGATTTCAACGTGACACTGGTGCCGGCGATGCGCTTCATTGTCGACTTTGGTCAGGCCGAACCGCTGATGGGCCAGAACGGCACCGGTCAATCCGGCAACCCGGCCAGCCCGAACTATATAGACAGCATCGACCCGTGGCTCAAAGGCCAATACATGAGCTTGCCGATGCAACCGCAGAACTTCGACAAGGCGTATGGCAAAACGCGGCTGACGCTGGTGCCGGGCAAGTAATGCGATGGGATCTGTGGCAAGGGAACTTGCTTCCTTGCCACAGATCGCTCTACTTTGGTGCGGCAAATTGTTCACGCCCGTTTTCGGGCACGATTCCTCTCCAGACGTGTCTTGAATCATCTTTTAAAACGCTTGTTCGGGACTCTGGTTCGGAAATTGCTACTTTCATAAGGTCTTACGCTTTCCAGTAACAATAATTCCGCGCCACAAGCGCTCAAATTGGTTCTTAGGGATTGAATAATGAAAAAAGCATTGCTGACCCTTTCTGCACTGGCGTTGTGCATGGCCGCTGGTTCCGCACTGGCCAAGGAATACAAAGAACTGCGTTTTGGTGTTGACCCTTCCTACGCTCCGTTCGAGTCCAAAGCAGCCGACGGCAGCCTGGTGGGCTTCGACATCGATCTGGGCAACGCGATCTGCGCCGAGCTGAAGGTCAAGTGCAAATGGGTCGAAAGCGATTTCGACGGCATGATTCCGGGCCTCAAGGCCAATAAATTCGACGGTGTGATCTCTTCCATGACCGTCACCGAAGCCCGCGAAAAAGTCATCGACTTCTCCAGCGAGCTGTTCTCCGGCCCTACCGCACTGGTCTACAAGAAAGGCTCCGGCGTTTCTGACGTAGCCTCGCTCAAGGGTAAAAAGGTCGGCTACGAGCAAGGCACCATCCAGGAAGCCTACGCCAAGGCCGTGCTGGACAAGGCTGGCGTGACCACTCAGGCCTACGCCAACCAGGACCAGGTCTACGCCGACCTGACTTCCGGTCGTCTGGATGCCTCGATCCAGGACATGCTGCAAGCCGAACTGGGCTTTTTGAAGTCGCCACAAGGCGCTGCTTACGAAGTCAGCAAGCCGGTCAACGATCCTTTGCTGCCAGCCAAAACGGCTGTCGGTATCTCGAAAGGTAACAAAGAGCTCAAAGCCCTTCTCGATAAAGGTATCAAAGCGTTACACGATGATGGCACCTACGCGACCATTCAAAAGAAACACTTTGGTGATCTGAATCTGTACAGCGGCAAATAATGCCCGGCGCCCATCCTCGTGATGGGCGCTTTTTTCACGTTATCAGGTCGCAGATTTTATGTTCGAAGAGCTGTTACAAAACCTGGGGCTTTCTGCCTTCAGCTTGAAGGGCTTTGGCCCGCTGCTGATGCAAGGCACTTGGATGACCATCAAATTATCGGTGTTGTCGCTGCTGGTGGCCGTGCTGCTCGGCCTGCTCGGCGCCACTGCCAAACTCTCCAGCGTCAAACTGCTGCGGGTTCCGGCCCAGGTCTACACCACACTGATTCGCGGCGTACCGGACCTGGTGTTGATGCTGCTGATTTTCTACAGCCTGCAAACCTGGCTGACCTCCCTGACCGACTTGATGGAATGGGAATACATCGAAATCAACCCGTTCAGCGCCGGGGTCATCACCCTGGGCTTCATTTATGGCGCGTACTTCACTGAAACCTTTCGCGGCGCGATCCTTGCCGTGCCCCGGGGTCAAGTCGAAGCCGCCACTGCCTACGGCCTCAAACGCGGCCAGCGGTTCCGCTTCGTGGTGTTCCCGCAAATGATGCGTTTCGCCCTGCCGGGCATCGGTAACAACTGGATGGTGATGCTCAAGGCCACCGCGCTGGTGTCGATCATCGGCCTCGCCGATCTGGTCAAAGCCGCTCAGGACGCCGGTAAAAGCTCCTATCAACTGTTCTATTTCCTGGTGCTGGCGGCGTTGATCTACCTGCTGATCACCAGCGCGTCGAATTATGTCCTGCGCAGGCTTGAACGCCGTTATGCCGCCGGTGCCCGGGAGGCCGTACGATGATCGAACTACTGCAGGACTACTGGAGACCGTTCCTTTACACCGACGGTTACCACATCACCGGTCTGGCCATGACCATGTGGCTGCTCAGCGCCTCGATCTTCATCGGCTTCCTGGTGTCTATTCCGCTGTCCATTGCCCGGGTTTCATCCAAACTTTATGTGCGCTGGCCGGTGCAGTTCTACACCTACCTGTTTCGCGGCACGCCGCTGTATATCCAACTGTTGATTTGCTACACCGGGATCTACAGCCTGGCCGCGGTCCGTGCGCAACCGGTGCTCGATGCGTTCTTTCGCGATGCGATGAACTGCACCATCCTCGCGTTTGCCTTGAACACCTGCGCCTACACCACGGAGATTTTCGCCGGGGCGATTCGCAGCATGGCCCACGGCGAAGTCGAAGCCGCGAAGGCCTACGGTCTGACGGGCTGGAAGCTGTATGCCTACGTGATCATGCCGTCGGCCCTGCGTCGCTCGTTGCCCTACTACAGCAACGAAGTGATCCTGATGCTGCATTCGACCACCGTGGCCTTCACCGCCACCGTCCCGGACATTTTGAAAGTCGCTCGCGACGCCAACTCGGCGACCTTCCTGACCTTCCAGTCGTTCGGCATTGCCGCGCTGATTTACCTGACCGTCACCTTTGCGCTGGTCGGCCTGTTCCGACTCGCCGAACGCCGATGGCTGGCGTTCCTTGGGCCGACTCACTAGCTCTCCAGCTTCAGGACACAAAAGCAAATGCGCCACCAGATCCATGACCTGCTAGCCCCGCTGCCGGGCACTGCACGACAAATCCACAGTTTCCACTTCGGCCCAACCCAGGCCAAAGGCAAGATCTACATCCAGTCTTCGCTGCACGCCGACGAAATGCCCGGCATGCTGGTGGCCTGGCACCTCAAGCTGCGTCTGGCGGAACTCGAAGCCGCCGGCCGTCTGCGCAGCGAGATCGTGCTGGTGCCGGTGGCCAACCCGATTGGCCTCGAACAGGTAGTGATGGACGTGCCACTGGGCCGCTACGAGCTGGAAAGCGGACAGAACTTCAACCGCTGGTTCGTGGACCTCGGTGAAGAGATCGGCAACGAGATCGAAGGGCAACTGAACGACGACCCGCAGCACAACCTTGAGCTGATCCGCAGCAGCCTGCGCAATGCGCTGGCTCGGCAAACCGCCAGCACTCAACTGCAATCCCAGCGCTTGACCTTGCAAGCACTGGCCTGCGATGCCGACATGGTGCTGGACCTGCATTGTGATTTCGAAGCCGTCGCGCACCTGTACACCACGCCCGAGGCCTGGCCACAGGTCGAGCCACTGGCACGCTATATCGGTGCAGAAGCCAGCCTGCTGGCCACCGACTCCGGCGGTCATTCGTTCGACGAATGTTTCACCCTGGTCTGGTGGCAAATGCAGGAGCGCTTCGGTGAGCACTTCGACATTCCGCTGGGCAGCTTCTCGGTGACCGTCGAATTGCGTGGTCAAGGCGACGTCAATCATCCACTGGCCAGCCTCGACTGCCAGGCGTTGATCGACTATCTGATTCATTTTGGTGCCATCGAAGGTGAAGCCGCGCCCTTGCCCGAACTGCCCTACCCTGCCACTCCGCTGGCCGCGGTAGAGCCGGTTGCAACCCCGGTCGGCGGTTTGCTGGTGTACCGCGTGCTACCCGGCGAGTATCTGGAGGCGGGACAGCTGATCGCCGAAATCATCGACCCGATCGGCGACCGTGTGACCCCGGTTCATTGCGCCAACGCCGGCCTGCTCTATGCCCGCTCGACCCGCCGGATGGCCACCGCCGGCATGGTGATCGCCCATGTTGCAGGCCTCGAAGCCTATCGCACCGGCTACCTACTTTCGCCTTGAGGATGCATGCCCCATGTACAAACTGACCATCGAAGGCCTGCATAAATGCTACGGCACCCATGAAGTGCTCAAGGGTGTTTCGCTCAAGGCCAAGACCGGTGACGTGATCAGCCTGATCGGCGCCAGTGGCTCGGGCAAAAGTACCTTTTTGCGCTGCATCAACTTTCTCGAACAACCCAACGACGGCGCCATGAGCCTGGACGGTCAAGCGATCCGTATGATCAAGGATCACCACGGCATGCGGGTGGCCGACGAATCCGAGTTGCAACGGATCCGCACCCGACTGGCGATGGTGTTCCAGCACTTCAACCTGTGGAGCCACATGACGGTGCTGGAAAACATCACCATGGCCCCGCGCCGGGTGCTGGGTGTCAGCAAGAAGGACGCAGAAGATCGCGCCCGGCGTTATCTGGACAAAGTTGGCCTCGCGGCCCGTGTGGCGGATCAGTACCCGGCATTTCTGTCAGGCGGTCAGCAACAGCGTGTCGCCATTGCCCGCGCATTGGCAATGGAGCCGGAAGTCATGCTGTTCGACGAACCGACCTCGGCGCTGGACCCGGAACTGGTGGGCGAAGTGCTCAAGGTGATCCAGGGGCTGGCCGAAGAAGGCCGAACCATGATCATGGTGACCCATGAAATGAGCTTTGCCCGCAAGGTATCCAATCAGGTGCTGTTCCTGCATCAGGGACTGGTGGAGGAAGAAGGAGCACCCGAAGACGTGCTCGGCAACCCGAAAAGCGAACGGCTGAAGCAATTCCTCAGCGGCAATCTCAAGTAACACCGGCCCAGCTCTGTGTAGGAGCTGGCGAAGCCTGCGATCTTTTGGCGGTGCCGGGAATACCGAACATCAAGATCAAAAGATCGCAGCCTGCGGCAGCTCCTACAGGAAAATCGCTTTTCGTCAGGCAACCGGCGCGGGAGGCGGCTTATCCGGCAAGGTCGGTTCGCCAGGCTCGCCAGGTTCGGTCGGTTGTTCGTTCGGGGTATCGGGGTCGGGTTGACCTGGGATTCCGCCAGCCAGCGTGACAGGCGGATGGGCCAGCAATGACCAGGCCAGCAGGCCCACTTGATTGGGCTCAAGCCTTGCCAGTTCGGCACTTATTCGCGGATCGATCTTCATGAAGCACTCCTGAGCGATGGCCCGATGCGCCTTGCGCGCATCGGAGCAGTACACCCCATAGAGTGTACGCCCGCTCAGGAATTCCAACGGTTTGTCAGACGGCTGACTCAGGCGCGCGGCAGGGTCACGCCACGCTGGCCCTGGTATTTGCCGCCACGGTCCTTGTAAGACACTTCACATTCTTCGTCAGATTCGAAGAACAGCATTTGTGCTACGCCTTCGTTGGCGTAGATCTTCGCCGGCAACGTGGTGGTGTTCGAGAATTCCAGGGTCACGTGACCTTCCCACTCCGGTTCCAGCGGCGTGACGTTAACGATGATGCCGCAGCGAGCGTAGGTGCTCTTGCCCAGGCAGATCGTCAGCACGTTGCGCGGAATACGGAAGAATTCGACGGTACGGGCCAGCGCGAAAGAGTTTGGCGGGATGATGCACACATCGCTTTTGACGTCGACGAAGCTCTTCTCGTCGAAGTTTTTCGGATCGACAGTTGCCGAATTGATGTTGGTGAACACCTTGAATTCATCGGCGCAACGCACGTCATAGCCGTAGCTCGATACGCCGTAGGAAATCAGCCGGTCGGAGCCTTCGCCACGCATCTGGCGCTCTACGAAGGGCTCGATCATGCCGTGCTCTTGCGCCATGCGGCGAATCCACTTGTCCGATTTGATGCTCATGGCGGGTGTCCTGAATAGCGAGGTGGAAAAATTCTGTCCGGCATCTTACCGGGGCGCGCCGCCGGTTCAAAGTCCGGGGTACAATTCTCGCCGATCCCCCACGACTACCGGGCCTTCGCGGCAATACAGCGCACCGTCAGTCATGAAAACAGAGAAACCTTCGCAAAGACCATTGGCACGTTCAGGAAAAAGGGTTAAGGTGGCGTCACTGTGCTGCTTGTGTCACTGAGAATCTCTACACGATATGTTGAATTTCGATCCAACCATCTACAAGAATTTTTCCTGCTCTTTGCACTCAGTCTCGGCCAGGGTTCTTCCTGAGTCGCAGTTATCTTTGTTCAAGGAGTTACACCATGTCTAATCGCCAAACCGGTACCGTTAAGTGGTTCAACGATGAAAAAGGCTTCGGCTTCATCACTCCACAATCCGGTGACGACCTGTTCGTTCACTTCAAAGCTATCCAATCCGACGGCTTCAAAAGCCTGAAAGAAGGCCAACAGGTTTCTTTCGTCGCTACCCGCGGTCAGAAAGGCATGCAAGCTGAAGAAGTTCAAGTTATCTAACTTGTCCTGATTTAGTAAAAAGCCCCGCCCTCAAAAGCGGGGCTTTTTTGTGCCCGAGTGTTTTTACCGGACCACACCAAATTTGGCGAGATTCTCATTCGCCCACTGAAGATTTACTCTAGAGAAAGCCTCAACACCCTCATCAGGAAGCGGCAACGTGACTGACCCCAACAGCGAAACCGAAACCCCGGCACAGATGCGCCGAACCACGCTTTATTTGACCCTGGCTCAGGTCCCGGAAGGCAAAGTGGTGAGTTACGGTCAGCTCGCCGAACTGGCAGGCCTGGGGCGGGCCGCGCGCTGGGTGGGCCGCACACTGAGTCAGTTGCCCGGCGATACCAAACTGCCCTGGCACCGCGTATTGGGTGCCGGCGGTCGCCTCAGTTTGCCAGTGGGCAGCCCTTCAGGCGATGAACAGCGGGCACGCTTGCGCATGGAAGGTGTCAGTATCCTGAACAATCGTGTTGATATTCAGCGTCATGGCTGGCGTCCGGTAGAGCACAGCGGTTAGAGTGCGCGCTTTGTTTTCGCAATTTTGAGGCAGACTCCAGCCCATGCCCCGTAAAACCTGGCGCGCCGCGCTCGCCGCTTATGCCAGCCCCTCGACACTCGTACTGTTGCTGCTGGGTTTCGCCGCTGGCTTGCCCTATATGCTGGTGTTCTCAACGCTGTCCGTCTGGCTGCGTGAGGCCGGCGTGGCCCGTGAAACGATTGGCTATGCCAGCCTGATCGGGCTGGCCTACGCATTCAAATGGGTATGGTCGCCACTTCTCGACCAATGGCGCCTGCCATTGCTTGGCAAACTCGGCCGACGACGCTCCTGGTTGGTCCTGGCGCAGGTACTGTTGGTCCTCGGCCTGATCGGCATGGGTTTCTGCGACCCGCAAAAACACCTGTCGTGGCTGATTGCGATTGCCGTTCTGGTCGCATTCGCCTCCGCCACCCAAGACATTGCCGTCGATGCCTATCGCCTGGAAATTGTCGACGATACACGCCAGGCTGCACTGGCTGCCGCCTATATGTCCGGCTACCGGGTCGCTGCCCTCCTGGCGACAGCGGGCGCACTGTTCATTGCCGAGGGCTTCGGTTCCACAGGTTTCAATTACAAGCACTCTGCCTGGACCGGCACCTACGCGCTGTTCGGCCTGCTGATGATCCCGGCGCTGCTGACCACCCTGTTCATGCGTGAGCCTCCCGTGCCGCTGCGTACCCAGCTGTCCGCTGGCCGCTACAGCTTTGTGCACCAACTGGCGTCGGTATTTGTACTCATCGTTTTGCTGGTGTCCGTGCCCGCGATGTTTACCCAGCTCTACAACACAGATTTTGCCAGCGTGATCTCGGGCGCCATGAGCCCATTGGATCTGCTGCTGGAAGATCGAGCCTTTCTGCGGGCGCTGCTCTACATCATCCTGACCAGCCTGTGCCTCTCGACCATGGGCCGGCGCGGCCTGGCCCCGGTACTGACTCCGGTAAACGACTTCGTTGTACGCTACCGCTGGCAGGCCTTTCTGCTGCTGGGCCTGATCGCCACCTATCGAATGTCCGACACCGTCATGGGCGTAATGGCCAATGTGTTTTACATCGACCTGGGCTTCACCAAGGATCAGATCGCCGGTGTCAGCAAGATTTTCGGTCTGATCATGACCCTGATAGGTGCCGGCATGGGCGGCCTGCTGATCGTGCGTTTCGGGATCCTGCCGATTCTGTTCATCGGTGGCTTCGCTTCAGCCGCCACCAACCTGCTGTTTGTGATGCTCGCGGACATGGGCGCCAACCTGGAGATGCTGATCGTCACCATCTCCCTGGACAACTTCAGTTCGGGCATGGCCACCTCGGCTTTCGTCGCCTACCTGTCGAGCCTGACCAACCTCAAGTTCTCCGCCACCCAGTACGCCCTGCTCAGCTCGATCATGCTGCTGTTGCCACGCTTGATCGGCGGTTACTCGGGGGTCATGGTGGAGAAATACGGTTATCACAACTTCTTCATCATCACGGCGCTGCTTGGCGTGCCAACGCTGCTGCTGATTGCCCTGCACTGGTTCCAGGAAAATCGCCGCGAAGGTCCGACACCCACACCCGAGCCAGCCCAGACTGCTACCGCCGTAGAAGAATCGTAAGAACCCCCGAAGGCGCGGGAGTTTCCCCGCCTTCGAGCCACGCCGCCGGCCGCAATCCTGTACGCCAGCAAATCTCGCCCGTACAATGCTCCGTCATTTCTAGTCTTCAGCAACCGACAACGGCCTACCATGCGTACCAGTCAATATTTGCTCGCCACACAGAAAGAAACGCCTTCCGATGCGGTCGTCATCAGCCATCAGCTGATGCTGCGCGCCGGCATGATCCGCAAACTCGCGTCCGGCCTGTACACCTGGCTGCCGATGGGCCTGCGAGTCATGCGCAAGGTTGAAGCCATCGTTCGCGAAGAAATGAACGCCGCCGGCTCTCTCGAAGTGTTGATGCCGAGCACTCAGCCGGCTGAGCTGTGGCAGGAATCCGGCCGTTGGGAAGAGTACGGCCCTGAACTGCTGCGCTTCAAGGATCGCCACGGTCGCGACTTCTGCGCCGGCCCGACTCACGAAGAAGTGATTACCGACCTGATGCGCAACGAGTTGAGCAGCTACAAACAGCTGCCGATCAACCTGTACCAGATCCAGACCAAATTCCGCGATGAAATCCGCCCACGCTTCGGCTTGATGCGCGGTCGCGAGTTCATCATGAAGGACGCCTACTCCTTCCACGCTGACCAGGCATCGCTGCAGGCCACTTACGACCGCATGCACCTGGCCTACTGCAACGTGTTCACCCGTCTGGGCCTGAAATTCCGCCCGGTTGAAGCCGATAACGGCTCCATCGGTGGCGCTGGCTCCCACGAATTCCACGTACTGGCCGAATCCGGCGAAGACGACATCGTCTTCAGCAACGGTTCCGACTACGCAGCGAACATCGAGAAAGCCGAAGCCGTGCCACGCGAGACTTCTCGCCCTGCACCTGCCGAAGAACTGCGCCTGGTCGACACCCCGAACGCGAAAACCATCGCGCAACTGGTGGAAGGCTTCAATCTGCCGATCGAAAAAACCATCAAGACCCTGGTGGTTCACGCCGAAGAAGCCGGCAAGCTGATCGCGCTGATCATTCGTGGCGACCACGAGCTCAACGAAATCAAGGCCGCTAACCAGCCTGGCGTTGCCAGCCCACTGGTCATGGCCTCCGAAGCCGAACTGCGTGACGCCATCGGCGCCGGTGCTGGCTCCCTTGGCCCGCTGAACCTGCCGCTGCCAATCATCATCGACCGTTCGGTCGAGCTGATGAGCGACTTCGGTATCGGCGCCAACATCGACGACAAGCACTACTTCGGCGTCAACTGGGAGCGCGACCTGCCGGTTCCGACCGTTGCCGACCTGCGCAACGTTGTCAGCGGCGACCCAAGCCCGGATGGTAAAGGCACTCTGGAAATCAAACGTGGCATCGAAGTCGGGCACATCTTCCAGCTGGGCACCAAGTACAGCGAAGCGATGAAATGCCAGGTGCTCGGTGAGAACGGCAAGCCAGTCACTCTGACCATGGGCTGCTACGGCATCGGCGTTTCCCGCGTGGTGGCGGCTGCCATCGAGCAGAACAACGACGAGAAAGGCATCATTTGGAGCGACAGCCTCGCGCCATTCCAGATCGCTCTGGTGCCGTTGCGCTACGAGACCGACCTGGTTCGCGAAGCCACCGACAAGCTCTACGCAGAACTGACTGCGGCCGGCTTCGAAGTGCTGCTGGACGATCGCGACAAGAAAACCAGCCCGGGCATCAAGTTCGCGGACATGGAGCTGATCGGCATTCCTCACCGGATCGTGGTCAGTGACCGCGGCCTCGCCGACGGCAACCTGGAATACAAGAGCCGTACCGAGGCCGAGCCACAAGCACTGCCGGTCGCTGACGTACTGTCTTTCCTCCAGGCTCGTATCCGCCGCTGACACCAGATAGAGAAGTCATGTTCAAGCGAAACACCTTAAGCCTCGGTGGTGCCGCCCTGTGCGGCACCCTGTTGCTCAGCGGCTGCGCCAATCAGATGTCGCAACGCAGCGAGCACGAGGAGCGCGTCGAGCGCAAACTGCTCGATCACAGCCTGCAGATCGATGTCGGCGAGCCTAAGGTGCTTGAGCTGCCGCAACGCCGGGTACGGATTCACGAGCAGAAGACCTTCGAAGTCACCGAATACGACGTCACCCGCCGCTACGATCGCTACACGCCGTACCAACCCTGGCGCAAGGTCTACGAGATCCCGCTGGGTGCGGTGGCTTTGGTGGCTGGCGTCGGTGCGAACATCGCCAACGTGTTCGCCCTCGGTAATCTGCCAGACAGCATGACAAGGGACTGGGTCCGCACTGGCATTGACGGGCTCAACCCGTTCATGAACGTGCAGTCCCGCGGTCGCGCACAACAGAACCTGGCTGGCATCGATGAAGTCCAGCGCGATAAACGCATGGAATACTCGAGCCTGCCATGGAACGAGCGCCCGGTAGAGGTCAAGGCCGGCAAGCAGACCTTCGAGCTCACCACCGACCGTAACGGCGTGTTGCGCTTGAATCTGCTCGACAGCCCCTTCGCAGAGCAGGACCTGAGCCGCATCGGCAAACTGCAAATCACCGTCGAAGACGCTCAGGACGATGTGCATATCGATTCATCCCTGACGATCAGCAGCACCTTGCGCAGCAAGCTGCTGGAAGCTCACAAACTGATTTACGACGACCTCGAAGACGACGAAGTGAGCCAGTGGGTGCACCGGGTCAAACGCTTGTCGGAGTTGGGTCTGGAAGAAGAAGCCAGCGAGCTGGAACAAAGCCTGATCGAACTGACCCGCAACGATCCCGAGTTGCAAAGCGAGTTTCTCAAGTCGCTGACCAAGGATGCAGGGCGCTTGGTGGCGGATCCGGGCGCCAATTGATGGCTTAAAAAGATCGCAGCCTGCGGCAGCTCCTACGTACTTCGCTTGCGTAGGAGCTGCCGCAGGCTGCGATCTTTAGCTTTAACGATCAACGCTCAAACAAATCCAACTGCTCGAAGCCGCCGCGCAAATCCTCCAGGCGCACACCAATCCCCAACAAACGCACGGGTTTGCCACCCCGATTGAAAGCCTGAGTCAGCAACAGCTGATAACTGCCAAGATCCCGCCCTGCCCCGGCTTGCTCCAGCGTGGTCTGGGTAAAATCATGGAACTTCACTTTGACGAACGGCTTGCCCGGACGGTAGCTGCTATCGATCCGCGCCATACGCTCGTTCAGGGTGTCCAGCAGCTGGGGCAACTTATCCAGGCAACTGATCAGGTCCGGCAGGTCCACATCGTAGGTATTTTCGACACTCACCGATTGCCGGCGACTGTCGTTCTGCACCTGCCGATCATCAATCCCACGCGCCAGACTCCACAGACGCTCGCCAAAACTGCCAAATTCGCGCACCAGCGCCAACTTGTTCCAGTCGCGCAATTGAAGGCAATCGACAATCCCGAGCCTGGCCAGCTTGTCGGCCGTGACTTTGCCGACGCCATGCAGCTTGCTTACTGGCAACTGTGAGACAAAGTCTTCGACCTGATCCGGCGTGATCACAAACAACCCGTTGGGCTTTTTCCAGTCACTGGCGATTTTCGCGAGAAACTTGTTCGGCGCCACACCCGCCGAGACGGTGATATGCAACTGATTGGAGACCCGGCGCCGGATGTCCTGGGCAATTCGCGTGGCACTGCCGGCGAAATGCGTGCTTTCGGACACATCGAGGTACGCCTCATCCAGCGACAAAGGCTCGATCAGGTCGGTGTAATCCCGAAAAATCGTCTGAATCTCTTTCGACGCTTCTCTATAAGCATCCATGCGCGGCTTGACGATGACCAGGTCCAGACACAGCTTCAAGGCATGCCGTGATGACATCGCCGAGCGCACCCCATAAGCCCGCGCTTCATAGTTGCAGGTCGCGATAACACCACGCCGGTCCGCGGAGCCACCCACTGCCAGCGGTTTGCTCGCCAGAGTCGGGTCGTCACGCATCTCGATGGCGGCATAGAAGCAGTCACAATCGACGTGGATGATTTTGCGCTGCGTCATATAAGGCGGTGTTCAATGAAGGAAAAGGGGTTATCTGGAAACGAATCGCCAGTATCTCACCGACAACTGTATATAGCACCAGTGCTTTGATTCTTCTCTACTCGCGGTAGGAAACGCCTTCACTGGATTTATTTTTTCAATCGAAACCAACCCGCCAATAGAGCTGAAAGCCTTGTGCAGCAAGCCCTACAGCCCTATTCGAGCGCCTGCCTGATACGCTAAGCGATTGAACAGGAACAGATTTTTCTGAATTAGCAATTGACAGCCCAGCGATCCGCTGTAGAATGCCGACACACAGACGCGGGATGGAGCAGTCTGGTAGCTCGTCGGGCTCATAACCCGAAGGTCGTCGGTTCAAATCCGGCTCCCGCAACCAAACATCAAAAAAGGCTGCTCGAAAGAGTGGCCTTTTTTGTATCTGTAGAAAAGTCCTTTCGCAACAATGATCTGGCAACGTGCTACGAACCTTTGGCACTCTTCAGGGTCCACCAGATCAGGCTATGCTGAGTCGCAGGCAAGCCCCTCTACGATTGAATGTGCGTAATCCCCGATGCTCGGTGATACGCGTTAATATTTGTCATTATTTTTTTCTACAGGGATTGGTAACTTGGCTGGATACCTCCATCCTGTCGCGCACAATCCAAGAGGTGATTGATGCGCGCCAACTCGTCTGATTCACAAGACACCGTCACAGCGACACAACCGATCACTGCCACACGTCTTCATTGGCTGGATCTGGTCAGCAAGTACCGTCAGCCCATCGGCCTGGCGGTCACGTTGCTATTGTTCGCTATCGCGCTGATTGCCTGTCGCCATCTATTAAGCGAACTCGATCTCTACGCGCTGCACGACTCGATTCTGGAAGTGCCGAGACCGGCCCTGCTCGGTGCATTGGGCGCAACCATTGCCGGCTTCATCATATTGCTCGGCTATGAATGGTCGGCCACTCGTTACGCTGGCGTGAATTTGCCGCCTCGTACCATGATTCTGGGTGGTTTCACCGCATTCGCGATCGGCAACGCCATTGGCCTTTCCCTGCTATCCGGCGGTTCGGTGCGTTACCGCCTGTACGCACGTCACGGCCTCGGGGCGTCGGAAGTCGCCCGCATGACGCTATTTGCCAGCCTGTCATTGGGTTGCGCCTTGCCGCCGCTCGCTGCCCTGGCGACGCTCAGCGACCTGCCTGCCGCCTCCGCTGCGCTGAATTTGTCACAGTCGTTGCTGGGCGGGATCGCGATTGCCGTGCTGGTGCTCTGCGCTGTGTTGACCATTGGCATTTACCGTCGTCGCCTGCCGGATCAACCTTATCCGGATAACTTGCTGGTTCGCGCCGGTCGACGCACGCTGCGCCTGCCGGGTCGCCGCCTGACCTTCCTGCAATTGGTGATTACCGCGCTGGACGTGGCAGCGGCTGCAACCGTGCTTTATCTGCTGCTGCCAGAAGCGCCACCGTTCGGCGCCTTCCTGCTGGTCTATCTGATCGCGCTGGCCGCTGGGGTGCTCAGCCACGTACCGGGCGGTGTCGGGGTATTCGAAGCGATTCTGCTGGCGGCCTTTGCCGACAAACTCGGAGCGGCGCCACTGGCCGCCGCCCTGCTGCTGTATCGCCTGATCTACGTGGTTCTGCCGCTCTTGGTGGCCTGCATCCTGCTGCTGATCAATGAAGCGCAACGCCTGTTCAACACCCGTCAATCGTTGCGCGCCGCCTCGGGCATGGCCGCGCCGGTGCTGGCGATACTGGTGTTCCTGTCTGGCGTCGTGTTGCTGTTCTCCGGCGCGACACCGGAAATCGACACTCGCCTGGAACACATCGGCTTTTTGATTCCCCATCGCCTGGTCGATGCCTCGCACTTCGGTGCCAGCCTGATCGGCGTGCTCTGCCTGCTGCTGGCCCAAGGCCTGCGTCGTCGTCTCTCGGCCGCCTGGATGCTGACCACCATTCTGCTGATGATCGGCGCCGTGCTCTCGCTGCTCAAAGGGTTCGACTGGGAAGAGTCCTGCCTGATGATCCTGACCGCCAGCCTGCTGGCGATCTTCCGTCGCTCCTTCTACCGTCCAAGCCGTTTGACCGAAGTGCCGTTCTCGCCGCTGTACCTGGTGGCCAGCCTGTGCGTATTGGGCGCCTCGATCTGGCTGCTGCTGTTCGCCTATCAGGATGTGCCGTACAGCCATCAACTGTGGTGGCAGTTCACCCTGGACTCCGATGCCCCACGCGGCCTGCGCTCGCTGCTCGGCGCGGCGGTCTTGCTGGTGGTGGTGTCACTGACCTGGCTGCTGCGCACCGCGCGCCCGATCATTCACCTGCCAGACACCGAAGAGCTGGATAAGGCGCTGAAGATTCTGATGTCCTCATCACAACCGGACGGCGGCCTCGCCCTGACCGGTGACAAGGCGCTGCTGTTTCACCCTAACGACGAAGCGTTCTTGATGTATGCGCGTCGTGGCCGCAGCCTGGTGGCCCTGTACGACCCGATCGGCCCGACCCAGCAACGCGCGGAGATGATCTGGCAGTTCCGCGACCTGTGCGATCTTCATCACGCCCGTCCGGTGTTCTATCAGGTACGTGCCGAAAACCTGCCCTACTATATGGACATCGGTCTGACCGCAATCAAGCTGGGCGAAGAAGCCCGGGTCGACCTGCTGCGTTTTGATCTCGAAGCCAAGGGCAAGGAGATGAAGGACCTGCGTTACACCTGGAACCGTGGCACCCGCGATGGCCTGTCGCTGGAAATCTACGAACCGGGTCACGCGCCAATGGATGAGCTGAAGGTCATTTCCGATGCCTGGTTGACCGGCAAGAACGTTCGCGAGAAAGGCTTCTCCCTCGGCCGTTTCAGCGACGATTACCTCAAGCACTTCCGGATCGCGATCATTCACTTTGAAGGTCGCCCGGTGGCGTTCGCCAACCTGCTCGAGACGTATAGCCATGACCTGGCCAGCCTCGACCTGATGCGTGCACATCCGGACGCCCCAAAGCTGACCATGGAGTTCATGATGGTCGGCCTGATTCAACATTATAAAAATCATGGATACACACGCTTCAGTCTGGGCATGGTGCCGCTGTCGGGTCTGCAACCCCGCCGTGGCGCGCCACTGACCCAACGCCTCGGCTCGATGGTGTTTCGCCGTGGCGAGCAGCTCTATAACTTCCAGGGACTGCGCCGCTTCAAAGACAAATTCCAGCCTGACTGGGAACCACGTTACATGGCCGTGCCCGCCGGACTCGATCCGCTGGTGGCGCTGGCCGATACCGCCGCCCTGATTGCGGGCGGCTTGACTGGATTGGTGAAACGCTGATGATTCAACGCTCCTGGCGGTATGTATTGGCCACTCTGGTGGTGCTGGCTGTGATCCTCGGTGGTGGTTACTGGTACTGGAACCGCCCAGCACCAGAGCCCACGCTTGAACTGCTGACGCCGACCGATGGCCCGGCGATGACCCGGGTCATTCCCGGCACCACACCGCGCGCCCAGGTAGTGGTCGCGGTGAACGAAGAGCAGAAGCTCAGCGACAAGCAACTGATGACCCTGAGCCGTGGCGGTGCCGCGCAAATCGTTCAGGTGGTCCTGCCCACGGACTGCACGCAGCAAGGTAATGCCCTGCAAGCGGCCTTCCAACAGCTCAAAGGCCCTGCGACCCTGGTCAGCGGTATCGGCCCGGGTGCCGTCCTGGCCTGGCGCTGGCTGGCCGAGCAAAAAGACGACAAGTCCCAGGCCGTTTCAGTCGACCTGGCGCTGGAAAAACCCGGCTGCACCCACTTGCTGCCAAAAAGCGCAGCCCACGGTCATTGGCTGGTCGCCTGGAACGATAACCCGGACGACACCAGCGCCGGTTTCGTACGCGATCAACCCAATGCCGAAACCAGCATCAGCGACTACGACATCAACCTGCCGCAAGTCCTCAACAACGAACTGCGCAAGATCCTCGTCGGCGCCGACAAGGGCAACGGCGGTCTGAACATCCCGGTGGTCGAAGTACCTGCCGGCCAGGCCAAGGACACCGTCACCCTGTTCCTCTCCGGTGACGGCGGCTGGCGCGACCTGGACCGTGACGTGGCCGGTGAAATGGCGAAGATCGGCTACCCGGTGGTCGGCATCGACACCCTGCGCTACTACTGGCAGCACAAGAGCCCCGAGCAAAGCGCCATCGACCTTGCCGAACTAATGCAGCACTACCGCCAGAAGTGGGGCACCAAACGCTTCATCCTGACGGGTTACTCGTTCGGCGCTGACGTCTTGCCGGCGATCTACAACCGCATGCCGGAAAGTGAGCAACAACGGGTCGATGCAATCATCCTGCTGGCCTTCGCCCGCACCGGCAGCTTTGAAATTCAGGTCGACGGCTGGCTCGGCAATGCCGGTAAAGAAGCTGCCACTGGCCCGGAAATGGCCAAGCTGCCGGCCGATAAGGTGCTGTGCATCTACGGCGCAGAAGAAATCGCCGAGAGTGGCTGCACCGACAAGACCGCTGTTGGCGAAACCATGAAGCTGCCAGGCGGCCACCACTTCGACGAGAACTACCCGGCTCTGGCCCAACGCCTGGTCGACGCCATCAAGCAGCGCCAGAGCAAGGACAAGGTCGCCGAACAGTGACCTGAGCCAAGCTCAAAAAAAGCCCCCGCTACCCAAGGTAACGGGGGCTTTTTCATGCCACACCCGGCTCGACCGGACGACACAGTTCACCTGTGGGAGCGAGCTTGCTCGCGAAGACGGACTGACATCCACCATTGATGTCGACTGACACACCGCTTTCGCGAGCAAGCTCGCTCCCACATTGGATATCCATTGCCTTGAGGTTATGCATTCGCCCAAAGAAGCCGCGTTTACTTTCGTTTACTTAAGGTGTCGCAATATAGGATGACGGCCGCAGACCTTGTAGGCACACTCCGAATCTTGCGTTTGGGCACTTTGATGCCTTGTTGCGCTTTTCTTCGACGGGATACTCTCCGGACGTCGCTGACCATTCAGCGATCGGGTGTGGTAACCCGGCGAAACCAGCGCAACAGCGCCTTCATCACGAACACAGGCATTTTTTTGTCTGTGATCTCGAGTTATGGCGGCTGTGCGTGGGACGCCCTCGGGCGTGCCGGTTTCCTTGGTTCCCGGTTTACCACCCTGCGTACAGCTGCCACCTTTTCGTGTGGTAACGAAAAAGGCAGCTCCTCGAACCTGGGAGCAAGACTATGACCAAAACAGATACGTCTTCACCTTCAGAACTGAAAACCATCGGCTTGACCCCTCTCATCTACTGCTCGGATCAGGCGTTATTCAACGTCCGCGCCGGCGTCCCCATCGTTGATGCATTGTCTCAGGCCTCCGATCTGCTGTTCCTCGCCCGATCATTTGCTCAGGATGCCGCGTTCACAAAAGACACCGACCGCCACGCCTGGGCCGCGCATTATCTGACGGCAATGAGTAAGGCCGTGATCGATGATGTGGTGAAGGTCCTGACCCCGCGACCTGCCCGGACAAACACCCAATCTGAAGACCCGCAGCCTGAAAGCAACTAAAGGCACAGAGACGAAAAAGCCCCCGTTACCTTGCGGTGACGGGGGCTTTTTTGCTGGAAGCGGCAAGATCAAAAGATCGCAGGCTGCGCCAGCTCCTACGCGAAACCCGCGACTTTCTGTAGGAGCTGCCGAAGGCTGCGATCTTTTTGTGAGGCTTACATTTCTACCTGTGTACCCAGCTCAATCACCCGGTTCACCGGCAACTTGAAGAACCGCAGGTTGCCGTTGGCGTTTTTCAGCATGAAGGCGAACAACGCTTCGCGCCAACGGGCCATGCCGACGAGCTTGGAGGTGATGACCGTCTCGCGACTGAGGAAATACGTCGTACGCATCGGACTGAAGTCCAGCTCATCGAGAGGACACAGCTTCAGCGCTTGCGGCACATCCGGTTCGTCCGTAAAGCCGAAATGCAGGATCACCCGATAGAAGCCTTCACCGTAGGATTCGACCTCGAACCGCCGCTGCTTCGGCACCCGCGGAATATCCTCGTAAACCACGGTCAGCAGCACCACCCGCTCATGCAGCACCTGGTTGTGCAGCAAGTTGTGCAACAACGCATGAGGCACCGCATCCGCCCGTGCCGTGAGGAACACCGCCGTGCCCTGGACCCGATGCGGAGGCTGCACGCGAATACTGTTGATAAAAATCGGCAGCGGTAGCCCGCCCTCATCCAGCCGGTCCACCAACAGCTCTTTACCGCGTTTCCAGGTCGTCATCAGGATAAACAGCACAATCCCCGCCAATACCGGAAATGCACCGCCCTGCACGATTTTAGGCACGTTGGCGGCGAAGTACAGCCCGTCCACCAGCAGGAAGCCGATCAGGATCGGCACCGTCAGGACCGGCGACCATTTCCACAGCAACAGCATCACCGCCGCCACCAGAATGCTGGTGATCAGCATGGTCCCGGTCACCGCCACACCGTAAGCCGAGGCCAGCGCGTTGGAGGAGCCGAAACCGATCACCAGCAAAATCACCCCGACCATCAGCGCCCAGTTCACCGCACCGATGTAGATCTGGCCCTGCTCAGCACTGGACGTGTGCTGAATGTACATACGTGGGATGTAACCGAGCTGAATCGCCTGACGAGTCAGGGAGAACGCACCGGAAATCACCGCCTGAGAGGCGATCACCGTCGCCAACGTCGACAGCACGACCAATGGAATCAACGCCCAGCCCGGCGCCAGCAGGTAGAACGGGTTACGCGCTGCTTCCGGGTTTTCCAGCAGCAAGGCGCCCTGACCGAAATAGTTGAGCACCAGCGCCGGCAGCACCAAGGCGAACCAGGCACGGGCAATCGGCTTGCGACCGAAGTGGCCCATGTCTGCGTACAGCGCTTCGGCACCGGTCAGCGCCAGCACCACAGCGCCGAGAATCGCGATGCCCATGCCTGGGTGAACGACGAAGAAGCGTACGCCCCAGGCCGGGTTCAGCGCTTGCAGCACTTCCGGATGCTGGGAGATGCCATGCGCACCCAGTACACCCAGCACCACGAACCACAACACCATCACCGGGCCGAACAACTTGCCGATGCGGTCAGTGCCGTGTTTCTGGATCAGGAACAACCCTACCAGCACGATCAGCGACAACGGCACGACCCAGCGTTCGAGGCCGTCGAATGCCAGTTCCAGACCTTCCACCGCCGACAATACGGAAATCGCCGGGGTGATCATGCTGTCGCCGTAGAACAGCGCCGCGCCGATCAGGCCAAGGATCACCAGCACCGACTGCAGCCGCGGATACGATGCCGAGGCTCGCCGCGCCAGCGCGGTCAGGGCCATGATCCCGCCTTCGCCCTGGTTGTCGGCACGCAGAATGAACAACACGTACTTGATCGAGACCACCCAGACCAGCGACCAGAAGATCAGCGCCAGAATCCCGAACACCCCGTCATGGTTGGCTTGTACCCCATAGCCACCGGTAAACACCTCTTTGAGGGTGTACAGCGGGCTGGTACCGATATCGCCATAAACCACCCCGACCGCCGCTACCAACATCCCCAAGGGCTTTGCCCCGGAATGCCCTGAGCCTACTGCCTGACTACTTGCCTGACCCATCAACCACTCCTGCCACCAAGACCGGGGCTTCATATAAAAAGCACGACGTCGAGCAAGCGCCTACGCTTTGCCAACCTGCGCAGACTGCTGTGCAGCATGCACCGTTTTACTTATTGATACAGACGATTTGTTGACTGAAAAAATACGCCTGGGTGTAACGGCGCGAAGCATAGCGCAGCACTCGTCGTATTTCCCTGCATAAAGCTGGTCAAGTGCGCTGACCATCGCTAGAATTGCGCACTTTTTGATCAGAGGCACTTCAAGTGCCCATCTGTCGCCTTGCCGTCTTCGGCTGGAGGCGTCACAAAACACCGAGGTTAGACATGTCCACCACAACGCCGGCCAACCCTAAAGTTGGTTTCGTATCCCTGGGTTGCCCGAAAGCACTGGTCGACTCCGAGCGCATCCTTACCCAACTGCGCATGGAAGGCTATGACGTCGTGTCCACCTATCAGGACGCCGATGTCGTGGTGGTCAACACCTGCGGCTTCATCGACTCGGCCAAGGCCGAATCCCTTGAGGTGATCGGCGAAGCCATCAAGGAAAACGGCAAGGTCATCGTCACCGGCTGCATGGGCGTCGAAGAAGGCACCATCCGTAACGTGCACCCGAGCGTGCTGGCCGTGACCGGTCCGCAGCAGTACGAGCAAGTGGTCAACGCCGTGCACGACGTCGTGCCGCCGCGCAAGGATCACAACCCGCTGATCGACCTGGTGCCGCCGCAAGGCATCAAGCTGACGCCGCGTCACTACGCCTACCTGAAGATTTCCGAAGGCTGCAACCACAGCTGCAGCTTCTGCATCATCCCGTCGATGCGCGGCAAACTGGTCAGCCGTCCGGTGGGCGATGTGCTCGACGAAGCCCAGCGTCTGGTCAAATCCGGCGTCAAAGAGCTGCTGGTAATTTCCCAGGACACCAGCGCCTACGGCGTTGACGTCAAGTACCGCACCGGCTTCTGGAACGGCGCGCCGGTGAAAACCCGCATGACCGAACTTTGCGAAGCGCTCAGCACCCTGGGCGTCTGGGTTCGTCTGCACTACGTTTACCCGTACCCGCACGTCGACGAGCTGATCCCGCTGATGGCCGCCGGGAAAATCCTGCCGTACCTGGACATCCCGTTCCAGCACGCCAGCCCGAAAGTCCTCAAGGCGATGAAACGCCCGGCGTTCGAAGACAAGACCCTGGCGCGCATCAAGAACTGGCGCGAGATCTGCCCGGACCTGATCATCCGTTCGACCTTCATCGTCGGCTTCCCCGGCGAAACCGAAGAAGACTTCCAGTACCTGCTGAACTGGCTGACCGAAGCCCAGCTCGACCGCGTCGGCTGCTTCCAGTACTCGCCGGTTGAAGGCGCACCGGCCAACGATCTGGACCTGGACATCGTTCCGGATGACGTCAAGCAAGACCGTTGGGATCGCTTCATGGCGCACCAGCAGGCCATCAGCTCGGCGCGCCTGCAAATGCGCATCGGCCGTGAAATCGAAGTGCTGGTCGATGAAGTCGACGAGCAAGGCGCGGTTGGCCGTTGCTTCTTCGATGCCCCGGAAATCGACGGTAACGTGTTCATCGACAACGGCAGCAACCTCAAGCCGGGCGACAAGGTCTGGTGCAAAGTGACCGACGCCGACGAATACGACCTGTGGGCTGAACAGATCTAAACGTAAAAAATATGAAAAGCCCCGCTCTCTTCACGAGATGCGGGGCTTTTTTACGTCTATCGTTTTGTTCAGCAAGAGGATTTCACCTCACGCACATCACAAGGGGCAGGCGGGAATGCGCCATCACTCGGTCATCCATACACCGAAACACAGCGACTACGAAGAACTGACCCGGGTCTGGGAGGCATCGGTACGCGCCACGCATGACTTTTTGCCGGACAGTTACATCGAGCTGCTGAAAAACCTGGTGCTCACCCGCTATCTGGATGCCGTCATGCTGATCTGCACCCGCGACCGCCGCCAGCACATTACCGGGTTCGCCGGCGTTGCGGCAGGCAAGATCGAAATGCTCTTTATCGCCCCCGAACACCGTGGCGAGGGCCTGGGCAAACAACTGCTGCACTACGCCATGGAACACCTCAACGCCGATCAACTGGACGTCAACGAACAAAACCCGCAAGCCTTGGGGTTTTATTTCAAACAGGGTTTCGAAGTCATCGGACGCTCGGAGGTCGATGGCATGGGCCAGCCTTATCCGCTGCTGCACATGCGTTTGCGTCAAAACCAGCAATGTTCACAGCATCGCTGACACAACACGGAACAAATGTGGGAGCGAGCTTGCTCGCGAAGAGGCCATCAGATTCAACATCAATGCTGACTGACAAACCGCTTTCGCGAGCAAGCCCGCTCCCACAAAAAGCCACAGTACTGAAATGGACCCGCGATTAACCGGCGCGAGGCAGGTACAATGCCTCCCCCCTTTTGTAACGGCCCCTGTCATGACTGACCCGATTCGTCTCTCCAAACGCCTCATCGAGCTCGTCGGCTGCTCCCGTCGGGAGGCTGAGCTGTTCATTGAGGGCGGCTGGGTCACCGTGGACGGCGAAGTCATCGATGAGCCACAGTTCAAGGTCGACACCCAGAAAGTCGAACTCGACCCCGAAGCCAAGGCCACCGCGCCGGAACCCGTGACCATCCTGCTAAACGTCCCTGTTGGCATGGACGCAGAAACTGCCATGGCAACCATCAGCGCCGAGACCCTGAGCGAAGAACACCGCTTCAGCAAACGTCCGCTCAAGGGCCACTTCCTGCGGCTGACCGCCAGTACCGACCTGCAGGCCAATGCCAGCGGGTTGCTGGTGTTTACCCAGGACTGGAAGATCCTGCGCAAGCTCACCGCCGACTCCACCAAGATCGAGCAAGAGTATGTCGTCGAGGTTGAAGGCGAGATGGTGGCTCACGGCCTCAACCGCTTGAACCACGGCCTGACCTACAAGGGCAAGGAACTGCCGCCGGTCAAAGCCAGCTGGCAGAACGAAAATCGCCTGCGCTTTGCGATGAAAAACCCACAACCGGGCGTGATTGCCCTGTTCTGCCAGGCCGTCGGCCTGAAGGTCGTCGCCATCCGCCGCATCCGCATCGGCGGTGTTTCCATCGGCAAAGTGCCGTTGGGGCAATGGCGCTATCTGTCTGCCAAAGAGAAATTCTAAGGCGGCCACACATTTCGGCGTCGCCGTTACCGGCAACGCCCACAGCTGAATGATCAGGACTGCACACATGATTCATAACGACGTACTGCGCAGCGTGCGCTACATGCTCGACATCAGCGACAAGAAAGTCATCGAGATCATCAAGCTCGGCGGTATGGATGTCACCCTGCCCGACCTGGTGACGTACCTCGACAAGAAAGAAGAAGACGAGGAAGGCTTCGTACGCTGCCCGGATGACGTCATGGCGCATTTCCTCGATGGCCTGGTGTTCTTCAAGCGCGGCAAGGACGAAAGCCGTCCGCCGCAGCCGATCGAGCTACCGATCACCAACAACATCATCCTGAAGAAACTGCGTGTGGCCTTCGAACTGAAAGAAGACGACATGCACGCGATTCTCAAGGCAGCCGAGTTCCCGGTCTCCAAGCCGGAGCTGAGCGCGCTGTTTCGCAAGTTCGGCCACACCAACTACCGCCCATGCGGCGACCAGTTGCTGCGCAACTTTCTCAAGGGCTTGACCCTGCGCGTTCGCGGCTGATCCCCCCTGACGTGCGGTGATCGCCTCGGTCATCGCAGGTACGCATGAACGGAAACATCATTGCACTGGATGGCAGCTTCAGTCTCTGAAATCGGCTGTGCGGCCATCGCGAGCAAGCTCGCTCCCACACTGGATCTTCTGTGAATACAGAATGTGTAAGCACAACAGATCACATGTGGGAGCGAGCTTGCTCGCGATGGCGGACTAACAGGCGCCACCGATCCAGCGGTTGCTCGGGTTATCATGCCCACCTCTTTCCCGCCTCGACCCCAAACCATGACCTACAGCGTTTCCCCGATCGGCTTCGTGCGTTCCTGCTTCAAGGAGAAGTTCGCCATTCCGCGTCAGCCGCAACTGGCTCCAGCCGCTCGCGGCATTCTGGAACTGGTGGCGCCATTCGATCAGGGTGATGCAGTGCAAGGCCTGGAGCAGGTCAGCCATGTCTGGCTGCTGTTCCTGTTTCATCAGGCGCTGGAAGACAAACCGCGACTCAAGGTCCGCCCACCGCGCTTGGGCGGCAACAAGTCCATGGGCGTGTTTGCCACGCGTGCGACCCATCGGCCCAATGGCATTGGGCAATCGGTGGTCAAGCTGGACAAGGTTGAAGCCAATCGCCTGTGGATCTCCGGCATTGACCTGCTGGACGGCACGCCGATTCTCGACATAAAACCCTACGTGCCCTACGCCGATATCATCCCGGGCGCATCCAACGAGATCGCCAGCGCCGCGCCGCAGCTGATTCCGGTGCGGTGGGCAGACGCAGCACTGCAACAAGCTCATACGCACGCTCAGCGCCTTGAAGAGCCCTTGGTCGAGCTGATCGAGCAATGTCTGGCGCAAGACCCACGCCCGGCCTACCAGACGCCTGCACCCGAACGCGAATACGGTGCCCAGTTCTGGGACCTGGACGTGCGCTGGCATTACCCGGAAGCCGGGCTGATCCGCGTCCTGGAAGTCATCCCCGCGAAAACCTGAACACCAGAAACGCAAAAGCCCGCGCTGCCTTCTCAGGCAACGCGGGCTTTTGCTTTTATGTGGGAGCGAGCTTGCTCGCGATTACAGTCAGACATTCAGCATCAATGTCGACTGATACATCGCCATCGCGAGCAAGCTCGCTCCCACAAAAGCCCTATCCCAAAGGAAAAGGCTTACTTCTCGACGAACGCGCGCTCGATCAGGTAGTCACCCGGCTCACGCATACGTGGCGAAACTTTCAGACCGAAGCTGTTGAGCACTTCACTGGTTTCGTCGAGCATGCTCGGGCTGCCGCAAAGCATGGCGCGGTCGTCTTCAGGATTGATCGGCGGCAGGCCGATATCGCTGAACAACTTGCCGCTGCGCATCAGGTCGGTCAGACGACCTTCGTTTTCGAACGGCTCGCGAGTCACGGTCGGGTAGTAGATCAACTTGTCACGCAGAGCCTCGCCGAAGAATTCGTTCTGCGGCAGGTGCTCGGTGATGAATTCGCGGTAAGCGACTTCGTTGACGTAACGTACGCCGTGGCACAGGATCACTTTTTCGAAACGCTCGTAGGTTTCCGGATCCTGGATGACGCTCATGAACGGCGCCAGACCAGTGCCGGTGCTGAGCAGGTACAAATGTTTACCAGGCTTCAAATCGTCCAGCACCAGAGTGCCGGTCGGTTTTTTGCTGATGATAATCTCATCGCCTTCCTTCAGATGCTGCAACTGGGAAGTCAGCGGACCATCGGGAACCTTGATGCTGAAGAACTCCAGATGCTCTTCCCAGTTCGGGCTGGCAATCGAGTAAGCGCGCATAAGCGGGCGGCCATTGGGCTGTTGCAGGCCGATCATCACGAACTGGCCGTTCTCGAAGCGCAGGCCCGGATCGCGGGTGCACTTGAAGCTGAACAGAGTGTCGTTCCAGTGATGAACACTGAGGACACGCTCGTGGTTCATGTTGCTCATGTACGGGGGACTCCTGGAGATTTGTCTGCGCATGCTCTGCGCCTGCCCTGCAAAAAATGAGCTGCCGAGCGCAATTGCATAGCATTCTAATGGCGGCGACAATATCTGTTAACTGGATTATTAAGATAAGGGTTATCGGTTATATCGATATGCGATTTACTCTACGTCAACTTCAAGTCTTCGTCGCCGTCGCTCAGCAAGAGAGTGTGTCTCGTGCTGCGGGTCTGCTCAATCTTTCGCAGTCGGCGGCCAGCACCTCGATCACCGAGCTCGAACGCCAATCCAGTTGCCAATTGTTCGACCGCGCCGGCAAGCGGCTGAGCCTCAACGCCATGGGCAAACAACTGTTGCCACAGGCGGTGGCCTTGCTCGACCAGGCCAAGGAAATCGAAGACCTGCTCAACGGCAAGTCCGGTTTCGGCTCGCTGGCGGTCGGTGCCACCCTCACCATCGGCAACTACCTGGCGACTTTGCTGATCGGCAGCTTCATGCAGCGCCATCCGGAAAGCCAGGTGAAGCTGCACGTGCAGAACACTGCCAACATCGTGCAACAAGTCGCCCACTATGAAATTGATCTGGGTCTAATCGAAGGCGACTGCAGCCACCCGGACATCGAGGTACAAAGCTGGGTCGAGGATGAGCTGGTGGTGTTTTGTGCCCCGCAACACCCGCTGGCCGCCCGTGGCCAGGCGACCATGGAGGAACTGACCCATGAGGCGTGGATCCTTCGCGAACAGGGTTCCGGCACGCGCCTGACCTTTGACCAGGCCATGCGTCATCACCGCAGCGCGTTGAATATCCGGCTTGAGCTGGAACACACCGAAGCGATCAAACGCGCAGTGGAGTCCGGCTTGGGAATTGGCTGTATTTCGCGGTTGGCGCTACGCGACGCATTCCGCCGCGGCAGTCTGGTGGCGGTGGAAACGCCGGATCTGGATCTGGCGCGGCAGTTCTATTTCATCTGGCACAAACAGAAATATCAGACATCGGCCATGCGCGAGTTTCTCGAACTGTGCCGCGCTTTCACCGCCGGGGTTCAGCGCAGCGACGAGATCGTTCTGCCGACGATTGCTTAAAGCAGAATCACCGCCCACACCAACGCAATCATGCTCAGCGCCACTAACTGAGCAGCGCTGCCCATGTCCTTGGCATTTTTCGACAGCGGGTGCCGTTCGAGGGAAATCCGGTCAATCGCGGCTTCCACGGCCGAATTGAGCAACTCGACGATCAGCGCCAGCATACAGACGGCAATCAGCAAGGCACGTTCGACGTGGCTGACGTTCAGCACAAATGCTAGCGGAATCAGGATGACATTCAGCAGGACCAGCTGACGAAAAGCGGCTTCACCGGTGAAGGCTGCACGCAGACCGTCAAGAGAATAACCACCTGCATTGAGAATGCGCTTGAGACCGGTTTGACCTTTGAAAGGCGACATAGAGTAAGCAACTGAACCAAAAGGAGTGGGAAAGCTAGATCAACTAAAGTTAAAAAAGCGTGAATGGAAGCGCCTTTAATGGCTAGATATTGACTCAAGTTGTTGCAAGAGCAACGCCGCCTGAGTCCGGGTACGCACACCTAACTTGCGGAAAATCGCCGTCACGTGCGCCTTGATCGTTGCCTCTGAAACACTCAGTTCGTAGGCTATCTGCTTGTTCAGCAAACCTTCGCAGACCATGGTCAATACACGAAACTGCTGTGGTGTCAGACTGGCCAAGCCTTCGCTGGCTGCCTTGGCCTCGTCCGAAACGCTGACCGCTTCGAATGCCTGCGGCGGCCAGAAGACGTCGCCATCCAGTACCGTGCGCACGGCTTGCTGAATCACTTCCAGCGAACTGGATTTAGGGATGAAACCGCTGGCCCCGAATTCACGGGAACGCACCATGATCGATGCTTCTTCCTGAGCCGAGACCATCACCACCGGGATCTGCGGGTATTGACCGCGCAACAGCACCAGCCCGGAAAAACCGTACGCGCCCGGCATATTGAGATCCAGCAGCACCAGATCCCAGTCAGCCTTTTCGGTCAGACGGGTTTCCAGCTCGGCAATGCTCGCCACCTCCACCAGACGAACCTCCGGGCCAAGGCCCAGGGTCACGGCCTGATGCAGCGCGCTGCGAAAGAGCGGGTGGTCATCGGCAATCAGGATTTCGTATGTGGCCATTTTTCAAATGATCCTGTTTTTTATGGCAGACCCGATGCATTCAGGTTTCGCCAAGGCAACTCGAGGTACCGCCAGACAGCGGCACCAACAGGGCACGTTCAACGCCAAGAGCCCATAAAACCGGCGTTTCAATCTTCGGCCGCACCCAATCGGCGCCAAGGATGCCCAGCGAAGCCTGGGTGGTCAAGCCGCAAACCCGTGGTTGCCTGTCAGTATGGGTGACTATCAGGACATGACCGGTGCCGTGTGCTCAACGAATGGCAGCAGTTCTGTATGAGCAGGGGTCGAGACATTCAATTCCAGCTGATGTTTGGCATCGAGGTAATGCTGGCTGAACACATCGAAATAGGCGTCCAGCGCCGATGCAGCCGCTACATCCCCCGCCAGATCCAGGCACAACGCAGCCACTTCGGCGGTGCACAGGTGCTCGCTCCGGGTAGACCTTCGCAAGCGATACCGTGAGAGCTTTTCGGGGAGCAGGCTCAGAATCGGAAACCCATCGAAATAAGGGCTTTTGCGAAAAATCTTTCTCGCCTCGGTCCAGGTCGCATCCAGCAGGATGAACAGCGGGCGCTTCTCGCCAGTAACCTCAACCGCATGAGTCACGCGTTCGGGAGCAACGTATTCGCCGGGAAAGACCAGGTAAGGCTGCCACTGCGGGTCGGATAAAAGCTTGATCAGTTCGGGGTCGACTTCGGTACGCGACCAGATAAAGGCAAAGTTGTCCCTTACCACGTCGGCGATCAGCCAGCCGGTGTTGCTCGGCTTGAACACTTCCTTCCTGGTCATGATCAGGCACACGCCCGCTCGCGACTCGACCTGGGGACGCCAGTTACACAGGCAGTGACTCTCAATCACCCGGCACGTATGGCAACGGGGTGCCCGTGAACCGCGAGCCAGAAAAGGCTTGGTACTTTCCTCTTCGCGCTCATCACGCAGACGGGCTACGGCGTTCATGGCAAAACGTGAGGCTGCATTGCTCATCGCAGGCAGCACCGGCAAGGAAGGAAAATCGACACGAAACACACTCGGCAGGACAGAAAGTCGTGGCAGTTTACCAGAGCGGGCCGCCCAAACCTGTACCACCTACCCCCGCTCGCCTATAATCCGCCGCCACTGAACGCACCGCCATGTGGCTGGTCGAAGCACCAGTCACTGAACCAGGAGAGTTTCATGCTGCGCCTTATCGTTCCCACCGCTGCCCTTCTGCTGGCCCTGCCCTTCAGCGCTCAAGCGGCCTCTTTGAATGACTTGAATCTGGGCAAGATGCTGGAAAAGGTTGCTGCGGAAAGCAACGTCGGCTTGCCTCGGGAAATCAATGAGAACCTTCTCGACCAAGGCTATACGGTTGAAGGCAAACAGCTGATCGACCATATCAGCGTGCAATCAGGTTATGCCGACGAAATGCGTGCCAATCCGAAAGCGGTTTATCTGCAACTGGGCGCCAGCGTTTGCCGCAACGCGAACTACCGCAAGCTGATGGCCAAGGGCGCAATCATGCGTTACGACTTCTCGGAAAACAAAACCAATCGGCCTGTAGGCTCGGCCAGCTACCAGGAATCGGATTGCCCTGCGCAGACTGCGCAAAAGAAAAAGTAATCACTGCGCTAATCACTGCGAGCCAGCGCGTCGTTGCTCATCATCGGCGCGCAATTCTGCCACCAGCGCCTGCAAATAAGGCGAGCGCCACTCTTGCCCTTCCAGGCGCCGACGACACTCCTCTTCGAGGCTCACGTGATTGCGTTCGGCCGCCGACTGCAGCAATCGATACAGTTGCGTATCGACCTCTAGAATCACCAGACTCATTGCCAGCCTCCTTGCACTTGATCGCCAATGATTGCGCGATGATTCCCCACAGCTCCTGAAGCGTTGCGCCTTGCCCTGGACGCAATGCTGTCTTGTTGTGTCTGTAACTTAGTAAATCAGAGCTCTGGCCATCCAGCAGAGGTTCTGACGGGCGGTGAAAGCCAATTGCAAACCCGTAATAAGTTATTGCCAGCGAAGACTTTCGAGGACCATGATCAAGTCAGCGCAACTCACCGCGAACGTCTAGATTCAGTGTATTGGTGTTAAATGTTCGAGGCAGAAAAGGGGCTGCCCATTCAGAGTCCTGTAGTGCGAACGTTTCTTTCATCCAAGGGATAAACAGAACCCGTCTGGATGACTCGACCGCCACTGCAACGCTTCATGGCGATGTCGAGTCGGGTGTAGTACCCAGCCCTCTTGCGGGCTGACAGCGACACAAGCAGTGTCGCGGCTCAGGCGAATTTCTCGTTCGAGCCGAAGGTTCTGTGTAGAAGGAGAAGTTGAATGCCTTACCAACCGAATGACCTTCTGGTGCGTCATTTTCAAAGCATCGGCGTCGATCTCACCAGCAAGATCGAAGAGCAACTCAACCTGGTTTCACCCAACAGCCCGAATATTCCGATTTATCGCGACATGATGTTGACTGTCTTGCGCATGGCGCAAGAGGACCACAATCGCTGGAACGCCAAGATCACGCTGCAAGCCCTGCGCGAACTGGAGCACGCCTTCCGTGTGCTGGAGCAGTTCAAGGGACGGCGTAAAGTGACCGTTTTCGGCTCGGCACGTACGCCGGTCGAACATCCGCTGTACGCCCTGGCCCGGGAACTGGGCGAAAAACTCGCTCAGTCGAACCTGATGGTCATCACCGGTGCCGGTGGCGGCATCATGGCCGCCGCCCATGAAGGTGCAGGCCGGGATCACAGCCTTGGGTTCAATATCACCCTGCCCTTCGAGCAGCATGCGAACCCGACCGTAGACGGCACCGCCAACCTGCTGCCCTTCCACTTTTTCTTTACCCGCAAACTGTTTTTCGTCAAAGAGGCCGACGCGCTGGTGCTCTGCCCAGGCGGCTTCGGCACACTGGACGAAGCCCTGGAGGTGCTGACCCTGATCCAGACCGGCAAAAGCCCGCTGGTTCCCGTGGTGTTGCTGGATGCTCCCGGCGGCACTTTCTGGGAAGGGGCGCTGGACTTCATCCGCAATCAACTGGAGGCCAACCGTTACATCTTGCCGAGCGACCTGAAGCTGATTCGTCTGGTGTACAACGTCGATGAAGCCGTTGAGGAGATCAATCAGTTCTACAGCAACTTCCACTCCAGCCGCTGGCTGAAACATCAGTTCGTGATCCGTATGAATCACACACTCAACGACCAAGCGCTCGAGCATATGCAGGAGGCCTTTGCCGACCTGTGCCTGAGCGATCATTTTCATCAACATACTTACAGTGGCGAGGAGCACGACGAGGCTCAATTCAGTCACCTGGCGCGACTGGCCTTCACCTTCAACGCCCGTGATCACGGACGCCTGCGTGAGCTGGTCAACTACATCAACCTGCCGGAAAACTGGGCCACGGCTCAACCCACGACGCCGCAGCGCAATCGGGAACAGATCAAGGTTACCTGATCAAAAAAAGGCTCGACTATTTCAATAGTCGAGCCTTTTCAGTCAGTCATCCATTCCTCGGCCGCTGAACAGCCGGCCAATCATTTCCATGGAATATCCCCGATAGGCGAGGAAGCGCCCTTGCTTGGCGCGCTCACGGGCGTCTATCGGCAAATGCCCGGCAAACTTGCGTCGCCAGGTGTCTTCCAGGTTTTCTTGCCAGCTGATTCCGCTTTCACGCAGGGCGAGTTCAATATCGGCACGTTGCAAGCCACGCTGGCTCAACTCTTCGCGGATGCGCAAAGGGCCATAGCCGGAACGGGCACGGTAGGAAACAAAGCTTTCGAGGTATCGGGATTCGGACAGCAGCCCCTCTTCCGTCAGACGGTCGAGTGCTGTGTCGATCAGCTCATCTGGAGCACCGCGCTGACGCAGTTTACGCGTCAGCTCGACTCGACCATGCTCGCGTCGCGCGAGCAGGTCCATTGCGGTTCGCCGCACCGCGACGAGGGTATCGAGTACGGCGGTCATCGGATCAATCAGATATCAGCGTCAGCCAGATCATCGGCGGTCTCTTTGACCGGCGAAGCTTTGACGTCTGGAGTCGGCGTCAGCAGCTTGTCGCGAATCTGCTTCTCAAGGGTGGCAGCAATGTCCGGGTTGTCCTGCAGGAACTTGGCCGAGTTGGCTTTGCCCTGACCGATCTTGCTGCCGTTGTAGGCATACCAGGCACCGGACTTCTCAACGAAGCCGTGCAGTACGCCGAGGTCGATCATCTCACCGTTGAGGTAAATGCCCTTGCCGTAAAGAATCTGGAACTCGGCCTGACGGAACGGCGAAGCCACCTTGTTCTTGACGACTTTGACGCGGGTTTCGCTGCCAACTACTTCGTCGCCTTCTTTCACCGCGCCGGTGCGGCGGATGTCCAGACGAACCGAAGCGTAGAACTTCAGCGCGTTACCACCGGTGGTGGTTTCGGGGCTGCCGAACATCACGCCGATTTTCATCCGGATCTGGTTGATGAAGATCACCAGGCAGTTGGCGTTCTTGATGTTACCGGTGATTTTACGCAGCGCCTGGGACATCAGACGGGCTTGCAGGCCCACGTGCATGTCACCCATTTCGCCTTCGATTTCAGCCTTCGGTACCAGGGCCGCCACGGAGTCGACGATGATCACGTCAACCGCGTTGGAACGCACCAGCATGTCGGTGATTTCCAGGGCTTGCTCACCGGTGTCCGGCTGGGAAACCAGCAGGTCGTCGACATTGACGCCCAGTTTGCCGGCGTATTCCGGGTCCAGTGCGTGCTCGGCGTCGACGAATGCGCAGGTCGCGCCGGCTTTTTGAGCCTGGGCGATCACGGACAGTGTCAGCGTGGTTTTACCGGAGGATTCAGGACCGTAGATTTCAACGATACGGCCTTTTGGCAGACCGCCAATGCCAAGTGCGATGTCCAGACCCAGAGAGCCAGTGGAAATAGCCGGGATCGCCTGACGGTCCTGATCGCCCATACGCATTACGGCACCCTTGCCGAATTGACGTTCGATCTGACCCAGGGCCGCAGCCAAGGCTTTCTTCTTGTTGTCGTCCATTAAAGTCCTCACGTAATCAATAAGGCCTGACGGCCAACACCTGTATAAGTAGCCAGTATTATTCCACAGCGTTTCCGGATCGCCTACCCCTGATTTGAGATTTCTCCGGCGGCATACTGCAGCAACCCCTCTAGCGCGGCCTTCACCGTTTGTCGGCGGACTTCATCGCGGCTACCGGGAAAGTGTCGGCGCTCCGAATACACTGCATCTCCGACACCCCAGGCCAGCCAGACGGTGCCTACCGGTTTGTTCGGCGTACCGCCGTCCGGCCCCGCAATACCGCTGACCGCCACAGTAAAACGCGCGCGACTATTGTGCTGGGCGCCACGCACCATGGCTTCGACCACTTCACGGCTGACCGCCCCGACCTCAGTGAATAACTCGGCGGGCACATTCAGTTGCAGGGTCTTCTGACGATTGGAATAGGTGACATAGCCGGCCTCGAACCACGCCGAGCTGCCGGCAATCCGGGTGATCGCTTCGGCGATCCCGCCGCCCGTGCAGGACTCGGCCGTGCTGACATGGGCATTGAGAACCTGCAAACGCCGGCCTAGTTGCGCGGCAAGCTGGGTGATTTCGTTCACGACTCTCTCCTTGATCAGGCGGGCATGCGCTCTACCGTACACGAGCGAATCACGCTTGCAAGACGCAGGCTAGATCAAAATGTTAGCGAGCAAGCGCTCTGACATAGGCCTGACAGGCCTGCAAGGCAATCAGTCCGCGGTCGCCTGCGTCGGTGATGCCGATAATTCGTTGAGCATGCGCCGGCTCAAGTCGGGCTCGTAAGGCTCCATGAACCATGCCGCCGGTGCCGGAGGCGGCTGACACACCAGAACCGGTGCCGGCATCACTGGGGTCGATAAGGACTGACAGCCGCAAATCAGCAGTGGCAAGACGGTCGCGCAGGCGACCTTGATCACGTTGCGCATCGCTCAAAGCCTTCGAGTAAGTTTGATCGCTGGCCTGGAGCCGTTGCTCCAGGGCCAGGCGTTTATCCTGTTCGGCGCGCTGTTGATTCGCCGCCGCCAGGGTCAGTTGGTTCAGCGCCTCGCCGTGCAACCTGGCTTGTTCCGCCAGTTGCTGGCCGTAGCGCCAGTCCTGAATGTGCCAGGACACTGCCGCGGCACCGCCAGCCACAATGGCCAGCAGTACAGCGACAGCGATAACCCGGTAAGAAACCGGCATCAGACCGAAGGCTGGCATAACACCGCCCTCGCCCGTGCCCAGAGTTGCAAACGTTCTTCCAGCCCATTCAACCCGCCGTTGATCCGGCGAGTAATGCTGTTGAACTGGTCACGATCGGCCAGTTCGTTCAAGCCGTTCTGCTGCCAGAACCAGGCTGCCGATTCGGCGGCCCATTGCGGCTGCTCCAGCAACTCCGGCAGAGCCAGCAAACGCTCATCGCCAAACAACGCGAGGCTGCATCGGCGATAGTTGTCGTGACCGGTAATCTGAATCAGCCCGCGCCCGCGATAGCGCTGACCATCACCGTCAGCTTCAGGCGTGTTGCCCAAGCGGAGGGCCAGCGCGCCGGTGTCGTACTTGCTGAGGTACTGGTCGTTGCCCAGTTCACGCACGTAACGCAACTGCCCCGACTCATGACCGACTTGTGCGAGGAAAGCGGCGATGCGTTTCGGGGTGTTGATGTTGTGGTGGGTCATTGCGGTGTTAAGGGCAGAAACGAAAACGCCCGCTTGAGGGCGGGCGTTGGGCATGATCTTGAGCAATTGCCCTTCTGTTACAGGCATGAGGATGTCCCTTGGTTACTTTTGTTTAAGGCCGAAGAGCGAGAGCAGTGAATGGGTCGGTTCCTTGGGTTCAGAAAACGTCAATATCGGCCACTCGACTGCAAGGGGATAACCGGCTTGCTGTTCGATGCGGTTCAAGGCAATGCAGTAGCGTTTCCAGTCCAGCAGCGCGGATTGCTCCTGTTGGGTGGCATCGCCCAGATCGACGGCATATTGAAGGGGCGCGATGCGCATGGCAGCGTCGCGCAGGCGGCTGTCTCGCTCTTTCAGAACACTTGCCAGTTCAGCCGCGGCTTTCGCCGATTGATCAAGTTGCCAGTCGCCATCGAACCAAACGTAATACTGGCCGGGCCAGGGTTTATCGGTGAAACCATCCGGCAGTTCACCCAACTGTTCCCAGGTGGTCGATGCGCCTGTTTGCGTTTGAAATATGGTGCCGCGGCGGTCACGTAATGCCTCGGGAATGCCATTCACCCAGGCCCATACAAATCCGCTTTCGGGTTCGGCGAGCTCGTCAGGTAACTCGACGGCATTACTCGGTAGTTGCACACCAAGACCCGGCGTGACAAACAGTTTTACCGGACCGATCAAACCGCCTGAGTCGTCAATTAAATAATGAAACATGGGCACCTCAGATAATCTTGATTCGACCTGGATAAGCAATATTTCGCGGCCGGGACTTAAAGGAGTAGAGCAAGGTATTAGCGGTATCCATCTGATAGGCAGTTCCTACAGGAAAAGTAGGCCCACCATTGACGACTGCAAAATTGCGCACTTCTTCCTGCGTATCCGCACCAACCAATGCGAGACTGTCAGACCATCGAGACCCGATGGCACCCGCGCCCTGAGCGCCAAAAGCATAGGAGTGGTAAGTACCGGACTGAGACGATCCCGGTACACGTCCGGTATCGACAGTTCGCCCCTCGGACAGTATTCGCAAAAACTCCCCTCGCCCTTCAGGTCCGCGGAATGTCAGCGCACCATCACCGGTGGTCCATCCGCCTTCATTACCGAGCCGACTCGCCTCGGTTTTCAGCATCCCGGACTGCTGGGCGTGATCCCACAGCCATGGCCATTCAGCTCGACTCAACACAGAACCGTTTAGCGCACCGTACCCACCTGGGCTCAGGACAGTCGTCGTTTCAAAGAAGGGTCGTCCCAGCGGAACACCATCGAACCGCCCAACGGGCCACCAGCTACCGAGACCATCACTGCGCAAATGCCACCAGTCTCCCGCCCCCATCAACACCAGAAATGGATAGCCGGCAGGACGAAGGTGGGTATGAAACTTGATCGTGTCCGTCCCCATGCACTGAACTGTCAGCCGGTTGCCGCTGTTATCCAGTCGCCTCACGATGACGTCACGTACACCCAGCGCTACATCGGCGGCAGGCAGCAGCAAGGTGGCTGCATCCGACCCGGCACTGACCAACACAAGCCCCAACTCCTCGGCCAGCAATGCTTTGGAACCGGAGACACTGGTCACTAACGAACGCATGGGGCTCGACTTTGCCGTGATCATTTGCAACGCCTTGAGCAGCTGACTATTGTCCGCCTCAGACGGTGCCAAACCGACACTCGTAATAACCGCCAGCAGTTCCTGGGTAACACTGTTACCCCATGTCGCGGGAATCAACGATCCCGGCGTCCCGGAAACTACGTTTTCATCAACAAACTTGCCATTCACCAGCCCTATGCCGGGCACACTCTTTGGATAGTCCAATGTTCCACTCCTTATACATTTTCTATTGAGTAATGGAGGCGTCTACCGGTTTCACAGATTTCCTGACCCGTGTTTTTCTAACGGGAGCAGCCATAACGCTGACAGGAGCAAGCAGCACCGGCCGCCCTGTCAGTTCGGGAAACGCTTCGGTAGCCGGCCAATTGCGTAAGTCACGGCGATAGGTTTGCAGGCTTTCGTACTCTGCAGCGGATAACGTCGTTGCAACCCCCGCCTCCAACTCGTCACGATGCCTCGCAACCAAACCATCGGTTAAAAACAGTTCGGAGTCACGCCACGCGCGTTCAGCCTCTTCCTGTCCAGGATTAGCGTTCATCGGGAGTGATTCGCCGCCGTGACTCAGCCACTCCTGATAAACAATCCAGTCACGATTGGCTGGATCTTCAGGAATAAAAACCGAGTCAGCGAGACGAAAAACTCCGCTCGTCATTAATTGATAGCGCATCTTGCGTTACTCCTAAATTTCAGCATCAGCCGTAGCGTGGATGTAATAAGACTGGGTGACGACTGCCACATCGGAGTTATCCACCCATGCACCTCGCGTAGACACTGCATAGGGCCGAGCATTGGCAGATGAAACCTGATCGCTGCCCGATCGCCATTGCCCCGGTGTTCCGTTCGACATGGGCTTGTATAGGCTAATGCTTGGAGTTGTTCTTTTTTCAACCTTGAAAGGCCACTGCGCTAACGGCTGAGAGGCAAAGGTGGTCTGGCCCATCTTGACCGTCGATATAAGGGCTCCGGCTATCGAGCCTGTTGTGTCTCCCGGTTGAACATCCTGGTTGAAGGTTTTTTCGTAATAACGCTGACAAAGCATCAACTCGTCTGCCGGAGTACGAAACTCAAAGGGCGTGGACACTGGGCCTTCTTCAAGTTGAACCTGAGCCAGGTCGATTGTCTGCAACACATTCAATGGGAGGTCGAACGCTAGCCTGAGACAATCATTACCGGTCCCTCCCTGCGTCTTGCCAGCAATGGAAGGAACCTGAACAGTCGCACTGTATCGAGCCCAGGAACTGGTTAATTGAAAGTTCCCTACAGTCGTCACAACAGGCTCCGAGCCACCGCCAAAAAACTGCGCCACCGTTACAGTTACCTGACGTGCGGAATCCGCTTTTGCCCAGAACGTTACTGTTGCCAACTTCCCTGCCAAGGTTCTGACCGATTCAATAGTCTGTGAGATCTTGTGTGTATTAGCTCCCGCACCCGCGGTAATTTGCTGCCAGCGCAGGAAATACCGAGGTTCATTGGGAACTTCCGTCTGGCCTAATACAAAGTTCTGCCGGGAAATATTGACACCTGCGTTACCATTCCAATCACAACGAAAGCGGTCAGCAATAAAGGCACCCGTATTGGGAGCGAGATTGGTAACACCACGCTGCCAGACATCAAAACTCCCGTTAATCAGAAGATTCTTGCGATAAACCTGAACCGGGAAACGCTGCTGTGGATCAAGTTTTGCCAGTTCCTTGATAGCCAATGTCAGCTGATTGGTTTGATTTTCTGCTGGCACCATTCCCGCCGCGCTGATCGCACTCACAATCTCCTGTGTTACCGCGTTACCCCAACTTGCCGGAATCAACGAGCCCGGTGTACCAGCCACGGGGTTTTCATCTACAAACTTTCCATTTACCAACCCGGCGCTGGGCACACTCTTCGGATAATCCATTTCTCTATTCTCTAGTCATAATTGATGTGCACCAACGTATGCGCCGGTGCGCTGCGATGTATCAGGCACTCCAGCGCGGAGCCCGGGTTCATGCCGAAGCGTTCGCCCCAGTAGCTGGCGCCGAATCGCCGGCCCAGCAGCAAGCGGCCACCGGTGTTGAGGGTCCACATGAATTGCGCCTGCCAGGTGCCGAAATGCGCCGCACCGAAACGCGAGCGCCCCATACGTGGCGATTCGAGTTCGGTGATGGTGGCGTTCGGGTAGCCTTGGGTACGGGCGATTTCGACGTAGTAGCTGATCGCTTGGCTGCCGACCGCGAGCAGTCGTCGGCGTACAGCGAGGCGGCGGTCGTCGAACAGCGGGGTCAGTCCCAGACACGGGTCGGGCAGGTTCATCACCCGTTCCCAGTCCGGCACCAGTTCGCTGACGCCGGCCGGGTCCATTTCGTTGAGCAGGTCGGCGGCGCGGGCATCGAGGCGGGCCAGTTCTTGGGAAACGTCTTCCAGGACGTGTTCCAGTTCCGGCACTCGCTCCGGGTCCCAGGCCGGACCGCTGGGCAGCAGGCTGCGCAGTTGGGCCTGGTATTGCTCGGCGGTTCTTATGGCAGCCATACGCAGCCTCCGAACGTCAGCAGCTGATTGCTCGCGGCCGTAACGTCGGCGGCTGGCGCGACCAGTTTGTGATCGCTCTCGCCGGTGGCGCTGCTGATGGCTTCGGCGATGTGAGTCAGCAGCAAGGTTTCACCGAGCCCGGCCTCGCGGTTGTGCAAGTCGCGCAACTGCGCTTCGACGGCGGCGCGCACGGCGCTGGTGTCGGGGGTCAGGCGCAGACTGTAGGTCACCGGCAACTGCACCGGCGCCAGCACATGCAGCTCGGCGGTCACCGGGCGCAAAGGCTCGATGTGCGCCTGGACCAACGCCAGTTGTGTCGCGTCCGGAACCGGTTGCGGGTCGTCGTCACGCATGACGAACAAACCGACCGTGCCTGGCCCCAGATAGCTTCCGCGACACCAGGCGCGGGTGATTCCCGGGCACTCCAGCGCCCAGGTTTCATAGTCTTGCGCCGAACCGCCGTGAGGGATAATCCGGTACGAGCGGATGACCCGCGAACGCAGCGATTCGACGCTTTCGCGGGCAATGCCGCCGGTCAACCCCGGCTCCAGCACGGTGAAGGTTCCGCCGATGCCCTGGATCGGTTGCACCGGGATCAGCGTCATGCCCGCGTCGGCATTGCCGAGAGATCCGGCATCCAGCGCGGCAATGGTGGTGCTGTTGAGGCCGTTACTGGTGGTGCGCGCGGCGGTCACTTTGTAGGTGCGACCGTCGCTCGATTGCAGCAGAGTATCGACATCCAGCACCGCGCCCGCCGTGGCGCTGAAGCTGACGGCTCCGCGAGCTGATTGCGCCGCTTTACGCGGCTGGTTGAGGCGTAGCGCGGCGATGCGTTCCAGGGTCGGTTCATCGGCCTTGTCCGGCAGAATCTGCTCGGCGATCCAGTCCAGATAGCCATACAGGCCAAAGGCTGCACCACCGAGGGTTCGGGCCAGAACTTGCGCATCGGACTGGCGCAGCGAATCGCTGGCCAGGTCGCTTTGGGTGCGCGAAATCAGCACCGGCAGCGAAGGCGTTTCAAACGGCATAGGTCACCTGCCAACTGTGTTCAGGGTTGATGTCCAGACGCTCACCGTCGGCCAGCGTCAGTACCGTGCGCAGGTTCAAGCGCTGGTCGTCGAGGCGTTCGCTGAGGATCTCGATGGCGCTGCAATGGCCGTCGTCGATCAGCCATTGCAGAGCTTCGCGGGCATAAAATTCGGCGTCGAGCTGGGTCTGCCGGGTCAGCTTGACCCGGCGCAGCAACCACAACCGCGAGCCTATGCGGTCGTCGGCCACCGTGGGAAAACTGTCGCCCCACCAACCGAAGCGCTCCTCGTCATCGAGGAAGTCATCGTCGGCGGCGCGGCGCCAGGTGAAGAGGCTGATCAGCACCGAACGAGTCAGCGCGGATTTGAGGTCACGACTGATAAACATCACTGACCTCCTGCCGGTGCAGCGGTCTGGCCGTTGCCCGGCTGGACGCCTGGGTGCACGTGCTTGATCTGGCTGATACCGCCGGCGATCTGGTCGCCCTGAGAGACGATCTTGCCGGTCTGGGTCAGGGTCGGCGTGTCGATGTTCACAGCGGTGCTGGCGCGGATATTCAGCGTACTGGTTTCGATGTCGATGATCCGTCCACGCTTGAAGTGGACCTTGTCACCTTCGTCGGTGTAGATCGCCACTTCACCGGGGGCGAGTGCCTTGAGGCGATAGCGGCGGTCGGCGACCACCAGTACCACGGCGTGAGAGCGATCCCCGCCGAGAAAGGTCGCGATACCCTCGGCACCGGCCAGCGGGTTGCTGGTGAAACCGTAGGGTTCGAAGTGCTCCATGTCGTCGTTCACTTCGCCAGCGGTCAGGCGCATTTGCAGCGATTGCAGTTTGGTAGCCGAATTGGCGAGCACGACAGTGCCGCGCGCCAAGAGGCGTGTCAGTAGACTCATTGGATTTTCCTTGGATATCTGAGGCCCGGCATGGCGATACCCTGTAGCAGCTGCCGAAGGCTGCGTTCGGGCGCGTAGCGGCCGTGAAACCTGTATCGACGATTAACCTGAAGTACCGCAGCGCCTGATTTCACGACTGCTGCGCAGCCGAACGCAGGCTTCGCCAGCTGCTACGAATTAATGTGAACTCAGGATTTTGGTAGCACCGGGTTGGCGTCGAAGGTATGCGGCGGCGCCACTTGCAGGGTGGTGATGGAGCCCTGTTCAGAGAGCGAGTAAGTGACCTTGGAGATCAGCATGTCCTGATCAAAGCCCAGCACCTTGTCGATCACCCGTACCAAGGTGTTGTGCCGCCACAAATCACCGTTGGCTTGCCGCCAGCCTTGCACGCGGTAGGTCGTCGTCAGGGCTTTGCCGGTGCGGGTGGCGCTTTCCCAGTCGGCGCGTTGCTGCGCCAGCTCTGGCGTCAGTTGAGCGCTTTCGCTGATCACCGTGACCCGTTTGCGTTGGGCCGTGGCGTCGGTTGCCACACCCGACACCTCGCTCACCGCGCTACCGCTTTTGGTGTCGCTGCCCTTGTGCTGACCGATCACCCGGTATTCGGAAAACACCTGGCTGAAATCCATCGGCGCGTTGGCCGATAGGATGTTTTTGCCCAGTTCCAGCACATCGCTGGCGCGCCCGCCGCTGCCCGGTTTCGCCAACAGCACCCGGCCTTCGGCATCGTCGGTGGAGAACACCCGGTACAGCGTCAGCAAACGGTCGATGGACTGAAACACCGTTTCTCCCGGAACGATGCTGTGTTTGTTCAGCTTAGCGGTTTGTGGAATCTCGCTGACCACGCCCACGCCATAAGGCGATGCCAAGGCCTGGACGATGCTCAGCACGCTTTGTTCCTGCCATTGGCTCGGACGGTTGATCGCCGCGCAATCCACCAGGTCCTGGGTCAGCGAACTGCCCGCGATACTCAGGCTGATCTGCTTGCCGTCGTAACTGATCGGCGCCTTGTAGACGTGCCCGGTGAGTACCAGATCGCAACCGATCCGCACCTGACAACGCGAACCGGGTTTGATCGGCACCGCCAGGGTTTGCCCCGGCCATTGCCAGGTGATGTTGAGTCTGAAGGTGCGGAACTGACGCTCCAGGTCCGCACTGATTTCAACGCTTTTCCAGCCGCCATAATCCAGACCGTCAACGGTCAGGCTGACGGCATTTGCAAGTTCGGTCATGGCTTACTCCTGGGCGATTTTCAGGTCGCCCGGGGGCAGGAATCCAAAGTGAATCACACCGTTGCGCTGTGTCACTTCACCCACCCGAGTGGCATCCCCCAGGTACTGATAGGTGAGCACCAATGCCGGCATGCTCTGATTGGGAGACAGGGTAATCAAGCGCACACCGGACGACGCCACGGCCGTCAGATGCCCGAACAGTTGCTGGCGCAACGCATTGAGCGCTTGATAATGCACAGCGTCCGCCTTGAGGGCGGCTTGCCAGATCGCTTCGTTGAGCGCCTCACGCAAGGCCAGCACATCGTCGGCCACCGGCACGTCTACCCGTCGCACCGGTTGTACGGCTTGCTGGGCGAGGGACGGCGTCGAGTTCAATTTGACCACTGGGGTGGCCACCGGCATCAACGCCACCTGATAGCCGAGTTTCACCAACAACGCGTCCTGCACCAGATTGGCCATGGCCTGAGCCGCCGCCACCGTGTCCTTGCCGGTAGTGAGCTTGGGAGCGTCGATCTTTTTCACGGCTTCAACCTGCTGTGAGGCGTTAGCGAGAACGCCACGGTAACCCTCACGCGCAAAGTCCCCGAGCTCCTTGATGTCGCCGAGCAAACCCTTGAACTCGGCGCTCACTTCGCGGGGCAATTCCTTGATGGCCTTGACCAGCAAACTGAGCTCCTTGTAGGTCTCGATCAGCGCCTTGAACTCGTGCTCGATAACCTCGTAGACCTCCTTGAGGCTATCGCGCAGCTCTTTGATGCCGATCCGCGCTGCCTTGATGACGCTCATGGCGTCTTCGAAGCGCCGCACCATCGATCCCAACAAGCTGTCGGCCGACACCAGCAATTGCTCGCGAGTGTTGACCTGAGCGGTGGGGAACTGCAGCGGCTGGTCGGGGTAGAACTTCAGAGCAAACGTCACCAGCCCGCCGTCCTGGCGGGTCTGGGTCATTTCGCACTCACCGACCTTGACCTGCATCCGCCCCAGCCACGGGTGAACCAGTTCACCCGCGCCCTCCTCCAGTGCCTTGAGCAGTTTGTCACGCTGCTCCAGGCAATCCGGCCCGACGATAAAGGCCGTCAGGTCGTGGATCTTCGCCTGCTGGCCAAGGCCTTCGAAGAACGGTTGGTCACGCTGGGGATACTCATGCAACTGACCTTTCTGGCCGACCGGGGTTTTCGCCTGATCGACCCAGAATCCGACGCCGCGAAACGACGCCGGCAACAAACGATCACGCCAACTCATTGGAGCCTCCGAGAGAAAGTGAGCGATAGCCGATCTGTGACGTCAGGGCCAGACCCGGTTGGTTGGTTTGCGGCGGATCGGTACGCATGCCGGCCGGTGCATTTTCAAAGCGCACGGTCAGGCCACCTTCCAGTTGCGCACGGTTGTTGGCCGCACTTTGTTGCACCAGGGCGTTGGAGCCTTTGGGCAAATCGCTCGGCAGCGACGATTGATCGTTACTGGCACCGAAAAACGCTGGCGCCAGTTCACCTTTGCCCTCGGCGTTGGTTTTCCGTTGTGCCTCGGTCAAGCCTTCGACCTTGCCGGTGATCTTCGCAATGAAGCCACTGAAACTGCCGCCGAACATCTCCTTGATCGGCTCGATAATCGCCTTGAGTTTTTCCCACAGCCCACTGAACCACGCGATGATCGGCGTCCAGTGCTCGGTAATCATCTCCATCGGTGACCAGTCGAACAGCGTTTTGAACAGTTCCCCGACCGGGGCCGTGACACTGGTCAGCGAGTCCCACAAACCAGAGAAGAATCCACCCAGTGGTCCCCAGGCCGTGTTGACCATTTCCATCGGCGACCAGTCGAACAGACTTTTAAAGAAGTCCACCACCGGCTGCGCCATGACCTCCAGGGTCTGCCACACACCAGAGAAAAAGCCACTTAACGGCGCCCAGGCAGCATCCACTACCGCCATTGGCGACCAGTCGAACATCCCTTTGAAAAAGTCGACCAGTGGCACGGACAGTGCCCGAAGCAAATCCCAGATCGCTGAAAACAATCCAATCAGCGGTTGCCAGTTGTTAACGACCATCCCCATCGGGGACCAGGAAAACAGCGTCTTGAAAAAGTCGATAACCGGCGCAGCAACGGATTTGATCCCTTGCCAAAGCGAACTGAAAAACCCGCTGATCGGGCTCCAGTTGGCAATGATCATCCCCAGCGGCGTCCAGCTGAAAATCACTTTGAACGCATCGAACAGCAGCGAAGCCGCTGCTTTGATAACGTCCCAGATCGCCGCGAACACCTGACTGATCGGCCCCCAGTTGTTGATGATCATCCCCAGCGGCGTGAAGGCGAACATCGTCTTGAAGAACTCGACCATCGGCATCACCACTGGCGCAATCTCTTGCCAGAGCCCGGCGAAAAACCCCGAGATCGGCTTCCAGTTCGCAACGATCACCCCGGCCACCAACGCAATGCCCATGGCAATCAGCATCAGCGGGCTGGTCTTGAGCACCGTGCTCATCAGATCAAGCGCTTGCGTGGTGGCGGTGACCGCGGTTTGAATCGCCGAGAACGCAATAGCGCCCGCGGCAATGCCCTGGACCAGCTCCGGGTTGTCGTTGAGCAACGCCCCGACACCATTGAGCAACGGTTCAAGACCGACCACCACCGCGCTGACCGCAGGCAGTAACGCCGCGTCAACCGCGACCGAGACCTTGTCCATCGAAGCGCTGAAAATGTTCAGGCTTTGCGCAGCACTTTTGGGCACGCTCGGCATATCGACGCTTTTTGCCGTCTCACCGACCTCAGCCAATTTGCCCTGAAACGCTGCCGCCGACTTGATGCCTTCGACGAAGGGCGTGACCACGTTGCCGCCCTTGAACAAGCCGCTGATATCCAGCTTGCCCATGCCGGCCTGCTCAAGGTTGTTTTTGAAGCCATCGACTTTCGCCCGAAGGTCCTTGAGCTTGGGTGAAAGTTCATCGATGCCTGTCAGCAAGACCGCTTTTTTCTCAATCTTTTCTGTCTCTGCCATCACTGCACCTGCTGCATCGCATTGATTCGTTGCGCGTGCTCCAGTGACTCGCGGAGCACGTCCAGTGGCCTGGCCATCATCTGTTCGGGGTCAACCTTCCAGAACCAGGCCAGGTCATAGGCGACAGCGATCAGGTCGGTGATGGCGCCGATGCCGCACTCATGAAAAAACTCGCGACAGCCCAGCTCAGCGCGTTGAGGTCAGCCAGGTCCAACTGGTTGACCGACGACGGCGGAATGCCGGCGCAAACCGCGATGTATTTGGCCGCGACGTCCATGTCCAGGCTGACTTCTTCGCTCTTGTCGATCTTGTACGGCAGCGCCTTGATCGCCCGCACTTCCTGCACCGTCGGACGGCGCAGGGTCAGTTCGGTCAGCGGCTCGCCGTGGGCCTCGATGGCCACTTGCAGCTTCACGGCTTGAGTCATTGCCAGGTCCCCTTCACGCCTTCGAAGACCAACGCGATGGACGCGTCATCGCCCTTGGAGATCGGCGCATCGATCAGGTAGGCACCGGCCAGCACAAAGACTTTGCCGTTGCTGAATTCGCAGGTGACAGTCATGTCGGTGCCGGCGATCAGTTGCTTGAGCGGGAAGTCCGGGGTATGCAGCGCCGTAACCTTGAACGATGGAGTGATGTCGGTTTCCTTGTAGAAACCCGGCACCAGTGTTTCGCGTTTGGTGGACATCAGCGGCGCTTCGCAGCCACCGTTGATGGTCAGTTGAGCGCCGTCCACTTTGACGTAGCAGGTGCCCGCAATCAGTTGACCCATGGTGTTTCTCCCTTCAATAAAAAGCCCACGCGAGGTGGGCTGAACTCATACAGTGAAACCCGGCATTCAAGCCGCGTTGTCGTACTGCAAACGGAATTGGTTAAGCAGCGCGAATACACGCAGGCCGTTGATGTAATCCGGCGGGAACAGCACGTTGACGCGGCTCGGGTCCTGGCTGTCGCGCTCGACGATCAGGTGCTCGGCGAACAGCTCGGCATTCTCCACGTGGCCTTCCAGTTCAAGCTTGGCGTACTGGGCGATCAGTTCACCGCGAATGGTGCTCGGGGTGACGATTGGCTGGCCGGCGCCGAAACGGGTGCCGTCAGCGGCCAGTTTGTGCCGACCGTACTTGCTGGTGATCACGCTTTGCAGACGACGCACGATAAACGCCGACTGGTGCATGGTTTCACTGTCCAGGTAGGAGTTGTCTGCCTGGCCGTAAGCGTTTTTCTGATAGGTGGTGATCGCCCGCTGAATGCGCACGTAACCGCCTTCGTAGTACGCGGTGGCGATGCCATAGTTGAGCAGCGACTGGCGCTCGGTCAGGGTGAAACGCTCGCTGGCCGGAGCCGGCTCGACACCCGGCAGGCTGCCGCTTTGGGTCGGACGGCTGGCGTCGGCAGAGATGAACACCGAGGTGCGCGCAGCCAGTGCGGCAGCCTGAACCCAGAACGGTTGAGGGACACCCAACTCCAGCGCCTGAATGGTCACGTGCTGGTCGTTGCGGGTTTGACCGGCAGCCACCAGGGTGCCAACGGTGCCGCGTTTGGCGGTGTAGACGTGACCGAACAATTGCTTGGCCCACGACCAACGACCGACGCTGTCATCCATGACGGCTTGCCAGGTATTGAGGGTCGCAGTGTCAGTCCACGGCATGCAGATGAATTCGAATGGCTCATCACCCAGTGCAGCCACGGCCGCCACCTGATCCGGCACGCCAGCGCCACCGGCCATTGCGGTGATAGCCGTGGTCAGACCTGCCGGAGTGTCTTCGCCGTTGCTCTTGCCCAGGCGATTGAACTGCAGGCTGATGTCGTTGGCACTGTCACCGGTCCATTTGGCGGTCAGGGTGATCACGCCTTCTACCGCAGCGGCGGTAACCGGCAGATCGGCGCTGGCGTTGATTTTCAAGGCCAGTGCCGTTGCGGCCTGAGCCGCTGTTGCAGCGTTGACCACGGCCGCTTGAACGCGCACGCCGCCGACATACAGGTTGAGCACACCGCTTTCTGTTGCAGTGCCGGTCAGAGTCAGCACGCCTTTGGCAATGCTGCCGACGGTGTTGTGCACCGGCAGGCACCAGATTTCGCCGACCGGGTCGGTCTTGCGCCAGGTCTCGTACATCGAGGCCAGCATCGAGCCTTGGCCGCCGATGCTTTTGGCTAGCGCCACGCTGGACACCAGCACCAGTTTGCCGACATCGGCGCCGGCAACGTTGTCGTTGACCTGAGCGACGATCAACCGGCGCATGGCCGACGACGCGCTATTGGCTGCCGAATTGTCCATCTCGGCGTAGAACAGCGGAACACGAATGTCTGCAGGAATGTTGCTGAATCCGATCGCCATTATTTGGCTCCCTGTGGTGTTGCCGCTTCCACGGCTTTGGTAGTGATATCGCCATCGGCCAAACGTCGACGCCACCAGGCGTTGTCCGGCACTTCACGGCCTTCGAGAGGCAACAGATCGCCCGCTTCCGGGTCGGGCACGGCACGGCCTTCGGCCGGCAGCACAGTGATGCGTTTGCTCATTGCTTTACGTCTCCAGAGAAAGTCAGTTCCAGGCGCCCGTCAGGCCCCGGACGTTTCAGGTTGGGGTCCGCCGGGTCGATCGCATCGACCCGCACGGTCACCCCGGTAAAGGACGACAAGCCGTCCAGTTCACGCTCGTGCCAGCTCTCCGCAGGCTGACCTGGCAGATTGCGGCCGAGCTGAAACTCGGTAAAAAAACGCAGGCGATACAGCACGCGGCTGCTATTGATGGACACCAGTTCACCGCCGTCGTAGGCGATGGCGTCATAGGCGCTACCAGGCTTGAAACCCACCAGTGCCCGCCAAAGTTCGGCGCGCAGGTCGTGCAACAGATCCAGCGCTTCTGTAGCGTCCGTGGTGTCGAGCACCAGGGTCACTTCGAAACGGTCGCGGATCGGTTGCAGCAACAGGTTTTGCGCCACGCTCTTGCTCGCCAGATCGGCGATGGGGACAACGTAGGCGCAAGGGGTTTGCAGCGGTGTGTTGGCTTGCAGTGATTGGAGATCAATGCCGGCAGCGATACGGTTGGCAAAGCTGGGGCATTGCTCACGCAGTTGCGTGAGGATCGGAGAGATCTTCATTGGAGGCGCTCCAGAATTGAATGAAAGGTGCGATTGAGGCCCAGGCGGCAACCACCCGATCGCATTCGGGCATACCTCAATGCCAGCCAGTCAAGTTGAGTTAACTGTGGGAGCGAGCTTGCTCGCGATAGCGGAGTAACCAACAACATCAACGTTGAGTATGAAATCGCTTTCGCGAGCAAGCTCGCTCCCACAAGGGGGGGGTTATGCCTTGGCGTCCAGACAGGTCGCCTCGATCATGCAGCGATAGCTGTTCTGGCGATCGCAGCTGGCGGTGACCTTGTCAATCGACCAGCGACCGCGCATGAAGTCCGGCCAGGTGGGGTCCAACAGCACGATCCCTTCGGCGGCCAGGCCCGGATTTCCGGGGCAGCCGATTTTCACTTTGAGCGCTTCGCGCATCATCCGGCGCACCTCGCCTTCAGCGGCGGCCCGGGCATCGTCGGCGCTCTGGTAGCGCTGACGAACAGTCTTGAACGGCGCGATGCCGCTCTCCTCCACCCGCACTTTGCCGGCCGCCGCGTCCCACCAACTGGTTTTGCAGCCCTGGTATTTCGCCCGGGCGGTTTCATCCAGGGTGGCGGAGATAAAGGCGTTATCGCCGGGACGATTGTTGGTCGTCACTGACAGTTTTATGTCCGGCAGAACTTTGCCCGATAACGATTTCGCCTGACCACGCCGCGCCAGCACATACAACTCGTTGACCGGTTTGGCGACGGCGTCGTGCAGGTAGGCCAGTCGGGTCAGAAAGCCCATGTCGGTTTCGTTGGACTGGTCGATGTGTTCGATCTTGATCAGCGCCAGTTCCGGGGCGACACGCGGGGAAAAACCGTGCCTGGAGGTCAACTGACGAAACAGCGCCCCCAGCGTTGTCGGACCGTGGCTGGCCGAGCGGCGCTGCTTGAACCCGGTCTGATCCGCAGCACTGAACGGCGCCGCCGTGGCCACCAGCGTCAGACGCAGGGGAAACAGAGTCGGCGTGCGCCGGGTAATGACGAACTCGCCTTTATCCACCAACCCCGACTCCAGATAACCGACCCGCAAACCGATTTTCCCACCCAGACTCGGCAGCCCTTCAAGTCCTTCCAGATCGAGGGTCAGCGTCAGCTGATCGGACTCGATACCGGCGGCATCGATATGCGTCCAGTTGATCAGTCGTTCGTTGATCAGGGCCGCATTCGCCCCGTAAATCTCTACTGCTGGCGTGAAACCCAGGGCCATGGTGCCTCCTTAATCCCAGGCCGTTATCGGTACGATCGCAGCGGGTTTTGATTCAAGCTCCGGTAGAACCACCCAGACACCCGCAGGCAATACCGGGCCCGGTTCGGCCAGCGTCGGATTGAGGCGCCACAGCGCCTCTTCGGCTGCATCGTCGCAACGATTGAGCTCGCGGTAGAGCAACAGATTTACCGAATCACCGGCAATACTTCGAACCCTACGCATTGGCGAACTCCGTCAATTCGATCACCCAGCCAACCACCATCGCGGTGCCGTCATCAATGACGTCACTCTGGGTCTCCGATACCTTGCTGATCTGCCACAGGCCCCAGTTGCGGCCGATGCCGTCAACCAACGGCACAGGGATGCGCAGCGCCTGCAATGCACGCAGCTCATCGAGCCGATCCATGGCGGTCGCGTACATCGACTTGCCCGTTATCGTCAGCCCTTGCAGGCCTTGGCCGATCTGACTGGATTTGGGTTTACTGGTGAGGATGTCGATGCTCTTCCAGCCGCCGTCCGACGTGCGCACCAGGCTGTGGTAAGCGAAGTTTCTGGACAAGCCGAAAATAAAACTGCCCAACACCATTTGCTGACGCATTACGTACCTCCGTCGGTCAGGGCCGCGTCACTTCGCATGGCGAGTGAGTTGGGCATGGTCATTAGCCCGAATTGGCCCGTAATCTGTTGCACAACCAGGTTCGCCAACTGACTGGCACTGGCCTGATCCTGACCATTGATGTAGATGTTCGCGTTAACCGTGTTCTGCTGATTGCTCGTCTGGGCGTTGGTCAGGTCTTTGCTGACCTGTTCCGGATCGGCGAGTTTGTCGGCAGGCGCTGCGAGTTTTTCACCCAGCCAGGCACCTGACTCACTGCCCATCCAGCCGCCTACCAGCCCGCCAAGAAGCCCACCGATGGCTGTACCCAGCAGCGGAACGACACTGCCCAAAGCGGCACCCGCGGCCGCACCGGCCGAAGCTCCCGCCCAGCCACCACCTGCAGCCCCCAGGCCTGCTCCCACCATCCGGGTGTTGCCGACAAGCAGACCCTCGGCCACATCAGCGACGGCACCGACTCCTTTCAATGGGCCGGGAAGCTTGCGGGGTATCGAACGCATCGAGGCCGTCACGCCGCCCCAGCGAGGAGTGCTCGCACGCGAGCCTCGCGGACTCACACGTACAGACGGACCATTTCTGGATTCTGGACTCCTGTTTGTCTCGCTGGCATTCGGTTTGTCCGTCCGACCTTTGTTTCTGAAATCGTCGGAAATCGCCTCACCCAATCGATCAGGGAGCCGTGCGGCCACCCCACCCAACACTCGCTTGGCCATCCGATTGGTCAGCTCATCCGCTATGGCTTTGAACAGCGCCCCCACCAGCGGTTTGATCGCCGCTGCAACCAGCACAATTGCAGCGGTAGTTTTCGGGGAGGCTTCAGCCAATTCACTCAAACCGTCCACCAGTGAACCAAGCGAGTGGAGCGAACTATCCGTCACGGGCGCCAGAGCATTACCCGTGGCCACCGACAGACGATCATTGCTTGCACTCAAGACGTTCCACTGACCTTGCCGGGTTTTCGACAGTGCGAGTGCGTCTTGCCTCACCGAGCCCTTGTCACCCAGCTCCGACGTGGCGTACTGGGCTTTGTCTTTTACCTGCCAGAAGGCTCCATTCACATCGGTAAGGTTTTGCGCCATGCTCAGCGCGGCCTTATCACCATCGCCAAATAGCGTGGAGGCAAGCGTCGCGCGATGCTCGGCAGGTTGTGCGTTCAAGGCCGCAAGCACCGACATCACCGTGCCAGGCGCTGCGTCCTTGTCACGCAAGCCGCTCGCCACCGCTTTCGGCTCCAGCCCCAGCTGCTTCCAGGCCGCTTGCTCAGATGCCGAGGCCTGATCCCCCTTGCCCATGACCGTGGTGATGCTTTTTAGCGCTACGCCGGTATCAGCCTTTTGCGTACCGGTATTGAGCAATGCCGCCGTCAACGCTGCTGCTTGCGCAGGGGACAGACCTGCCGCCGTAGCCGCTGCACCGTCACGCTGCAAGACGGCACCGATGTCGGCCGCTTTCGCACCATTGGGTATCTTGCCCAGATGGTTGGTTGCATCCGCCAGGTCAAAGGCCTGAGCACCGTTGAGCTTCATGGAGGTGCGCCAGCCGACCATCATCTCGGCGACATCCATGGCCGGCATTTTGAACGCCGACGCGGCCACGCCGGCGTCACTGGCGAAGCGCTGCAGCTCTAATTGTCGGTCCGACGCATTGGGCAGATCGCTAACGATTCCAGCCCTGGCAGCCAGACTTTCAATCTTCACCAAATCAACCGCCTTGGTCCCCCCGGCCGCCACCAGCGGAGCGCTGGCGATGTGCTGGGTTGACTGCGCCATCTCTTCGCTCTGGCGCGGGGTAAATTGGGCTGCCTGCTTCAGATCGGCCATGGCCGAATCCATCGCTATCGCGGGTTTGAGCAGGTCCGGCGGTTCGATACTGCTACCCGACTTGCCCGCACTCTTTTGCTCGCTGGCCGGCTCACTCCTGGCACCGGCGCCCATCGTTTGGGACAACAATCGTTGCGACGAAAGTTTCAAGGTCAACGACTCGATAGCCGTCGTCAGCAGACCGAGCTTGAGCCCGACGTTTTCCAGCGCCAGACCGAGGCCAGACATCTGATCCCTGGCGGACGTGCCCGTACCTTGTGCTGACGCAACGCTGGTGACTGCCGTAGTCAGGCTGGTATTACCGAACGCCAACCCACTGTCGTCGAGGGCCGCGTATTTGAGCGAATATCTATCGTCCGCCATCCCGCTCTACTCCTGTTTCACGCCAAGGCGAGTGATCGCGATGTCGTAGCGGCGTAATGCCTTGCCAGCGTCCCACTCCAGAATTTCCGCCTCACTTACCGGGTAAATGAGCGGCACCACATCGAGGATTACTTCGATGTCGCGTTCCGAAAGAAGTCCGCCGGTTTGTTTAAAAAATCGTCGATGCGCACCTGCAACTGGGTCCAGTCGGGCACGGTCAGCGAGGCCAGGTCGGGAAGCATCAGACCGGTGCAATGGGCGGTGATGAACTCGGCGCGTTCCTTGGCTGTTTTCAGTTTTTTCATCGCCTTGGTGGCGCGCAGCACCGGAATTTCCAGGGTCAGCGAAGTCATGCTGCGGCCCGCCACATTGAGCGGTTGCAGCAGTTGTACCTGATCGGGATCGTCGTCCGATGCTGCGTCAGCCTCGGTAGCCTGCTGTAGAAAGTACGAAGCAGAGCGAGTCGACATTTCGTGGACGTACTGCGCAATGCTCACGTAGTCCGGGCGTTTGAGCTGGTCCAGTTCCTTGACCGACAACCCCGTGGCCAATTTGGCCAACTCGAAGAACTGATCGTCCTCGTCATCGCCCGCACGGGCCAAGGCCTCTTTCTGCGCGGCGTAGTACAGCGGCTTGAGTTGGATCTGCTCGATCTGCGACTGATCGTCACCGGTGATCGGCGACAACAGGACATGTTTAGGAGGCATCCAGGACATGAAGTGAATTCCTTTGTGAATCATGGGAAGGTGTTGCGCAATACCGGTCAGCTAACACAAATCTCAAGTCTGGCAAGCACTCTGTGGGAGCGAGCCTGCTCGCGATGGCGGCGGTACATTCAAAATCAATGTGTCTGACACACCGCTATCGCGAGCAGGCTCGCTCCCACAGGTTTACCGCTTTAACTGAGAGGCATCGAGGATGTTGCGAGGTTTACGGCAGCAGCACGGCGCGGCGGGCGTCGCCGAGAATGTCGACGCCGTTGAGCACGAATTTCTGCGTGCGCACGTCGATGTCGATCACCGGGATGCCGTTTTCCAGGCGGTTGTAGGTGCGGCAGGACAGCTCGAGGGTGGTGATGGATTTGTCGCCCATCTTCAGCTTGGCCTCGGCCAGGGATTTCAGCTTGCCGCCGACGGTGTGGTAGGTGAACCAGGTGTTACCGTCCTGGTCCTGACCGGCTTCGCGGACATTCAACAGGATGTCTTCACCCAGTTTCACACCGAGCGCCAGCATGATTTCCGGGCCAGTACCTTGCAGGTTCAACGTGGCGTTGAGCACTTTGCCGCTCTTGGCCATTTCCTCGGCGATAAAGCGCCCGCCGGTCATCGGCTCCATTTCGAAATCAATCTTCGGCGGAGTGAAATCCTCCACGGTCGCCGACAACGGCAGGCCTTGCAGGGTGGCCGCGATGGCCTGTCTTACGCGGTTGGTAAACATTAGAGAACATCCTCCAGGAACTGCTCGATGATTTCATCGCGGGCGTTGAGTTGGTAAACCATGTGTTCGTTCGGCGCGTAGCGGCCGTAGTCGATGACGATGAACCAAGTGCCGTTCTTGTACTTCTCGACGCTGTTCAATTCCGGGTGCAGGTACACGCTGCCGCCGGGGATGGTTTCGTCGGCGACCAGGGTTTGCAGCCAGTCGTTGATGCGCTTGACCTCCTGGTCCATGAACGACTTGGTCAGGTTCTTGGCCATGGCTTTTTGGCCGGCCTTGACCAGCTTGCGGCTGATCGCATCTTCCAGGCCGACGTAGCTGATGAACTTGCCGGTGATGGAGCGGTTACCCAGCAGCGAGAAGCCGCCGAGGACGGTCCGTGCGTAGTAGCTGATGCCGTAACGGTTGAGCAGATCGCCCTCGGTCGAGGTGTCGAGGATGTTGTATTCCACGGTCCGGGATACGTCCTCGGCGTAGGTCACTTGATTGCCCGGACTCTCCCATTGCTTGACCTTGGCCAATGCGGCGATGGCCAGGCTCGACGGCGCCAGGAACACGTTTTTCTTCGCCGCTTTGGAGTAAACCGCGGGCATGTTGTGCACGACGAGGCAACGGTCGAAACCGAGATCCGCACCGCCGAGTTCGCCGCTGTAGGTCACCTGATCGGCAACCGAAGTGTCTTTGCCATCGAGTACCACACGGGCCTTGATGCGCTTGCCGAACGAGGCGAACTCGCTGGCCACCGCTTTGGTGCCGGTAAAGCCCGGCGCACCGATGATGGTCAGGTCTTCAGGGACACCGCTCAGCGCGGCCAGGCCCAGCTTGCGGCCGGTCAGCGCTTCGTTGCCGCCGATCACGTTGTTCAGGGTGTCGGCCGGGGTCGCGCCCTCCTCGACGATGACCACATAGACCGGCACCTTGACCACTTTCAGGATCTGAAACACCGCGTGGAACAGCGTGCCCGACTCGGCGCCGGTCGGATCGAGCAGCGCCTGGGTGGTGAAGCTGTTGATGCGGAACGGGGCATTACGCGGAATCAGTGGATCCGCTTTCGGCGCGGTGCCGACCAGACCGATGACGTTGTCACCCAGGCCGCCCATGGCCTCGGGGGATTCGGTGGCATTGACGGTGATGCCGTTGTGCTCGAAGTTCAAAACCTCAGCCATGGTTATTCAGCCTTCTTCGTGGCGGCCGTTTGGGCCGGGGTGGTATTGATATCCTCGTCCTGCTTGTGCGTTTCGAGGACGCGGGTCAGTTCCAGACGGCCAGCGCTGCGCAGCGCGTTGGCCTCCACATCAAGCAGCTCAAGCTGTTGGCCGACACTCGACCAATGGCCACCACCGGTGGGGAATGGGAGGAGCACGGTGTACGTTTGGCGTTCTGCCATTTCAGGATCTCCAGAAGCGAAAAACCCCGCATGAGCGAGGCTGTTAGGGATGTGCCGCGTTAGGTGCAGCGGAAAAGAAAACGCCCCGTCAGTGCGGGGCGTTTATTGGAGCTCAGCAGTCAGCCAAAGAGGCGACGGCGGACGGTGATCAATCAACGGAAATTCTCCCGCCTTCGGCCAGTTGCGAAGTAGTCGGCGGTACGCCTGCACCTCGCTGTATTGCTCAAGAGTCAGTGTTGTCGCCCCCCCGTCCTCCAACTCATCGCGGTGACGCGAAACAATGCCGTCCGTTTCCAACAAGCGCCCATCACGCCACTGCCGCTCGATGGCCGCTATAACTTCATCAGTCGGCGGTAGCGGGTCAATGAGCACCGGGTAACCCTGCTCGCCGGCCACTATCCACTTGCCCTTTTCTTGGCCGTCCTTCAGGGCCTGATAGGTCTCATCAGTGATCTCCAGTGATCCATCCGGGACAGAACCATGAAACTCCAAATCGTAGAAACCGCCATCGGCTGCACAGTAATACATAGACCCTCCTTAGTTACCCTTAGCGCGCCAGAAGTGCTGGACGCCGCTGCCGCCGCTGCCAGAATGGGAATAGTTAAACCCCGTTTTCGTAAAGTTACCGACCTGCCAGGGGCCGCCGCGCGAAGCAGGAGACTGTGTCCCCGAGTCGACATAGGTCAGTTGGATATTCGTACAAGCGATCGGGAACGCGATCGGGAACGTGACCGGTGCGATCACCCCCGATGCAGCGCCGCCAGTCATCCCCCACATTTCAATGTCTCCACTCGGCAGTTTTTGCCAACCCGTAGCACCGAGACTAGAAGCAAATAGCTGGGAAGTTCTCAAGCACTCAAGGCTTGCATGACCGCGCCACATAACCCCATCTGATACCAGATACAAGTCCGACCCATTGAACATTGTGTAAGGCGCCGCCACTGCGACGTTGTTCAGTGCGATCGAATCCCCGGCCTGAACAGCCAGATAGACCGGACCCGAGCCACTAGAGGTCGTAATCAGGATCGAGGATCCTTTAGGCACCAAACTCGCTTTGGGTAGCGTGAGAGTGCCGGCCGCAGACATTTCAATCCGAGCGCCTATGTGCGCAGCAGTCAGCGTTACATTGCCCCCTGCAATTGCCACACTGTCAGAAAAGCTACCTATTGCTTTTTGCACGAACTCCGTCGTCGCCAATGCCTTGGTGTTACTGAACTGCGGCTGCGTTGTCCAATTCGCGCCAGACATCATCGGTGAATACTTCAGCGAAGCGTCTCCAGAATCCAGGCTCCATCCAGGCGCTTGCAGTAAGCGCCGGAATACAGCAAAAGTGGCACCGGGAATTGTGAACGGACCATTCTGACCGCTCTGCGTGCCCAGGCTTTCTCCGGTCCTGGCTTTGACAGTGACCGGCGCACCGCCCCCACTAACAATCGTCAAGAGACCGCCAGCAGGAACAGTTGACCACTCCGGAAGCGTCACTGTTGCAGCAGTAGTTAATATTGAAAGCTTGCCAACATCAGCCGCCGTTAAAAAAGTATCGCCCGCGTAGTTAGTTTGTCCCGCATAACTACCCAGTGCGCGCTGAACATACTCAGTCGTCGCAATCGACTTATCACTACTGAACAAGCCCGGCGTTGGAGTCGTTGGATTTCCCAACAAAGCCGGCGAGTTGATCGGCGCAAACCCTTGAGTCACGTTTTGAAACGTCAGCGCTGTAGTGCCCAGCACAATCGCTCCGTCCGTGATCAGTTGCCAGATCGTATCGGCGAGCGTCGCCCCCTCCTCTACCGGGACAGTCAATCCCGAGGTTACCTTGACACTCGCATCAGCATCCTTTGCACGAGCCCATACGCCGTTTGCGGCGACATAAATGCCGTTGTCTTTCGCCGAGGCTTGGGACTTAACAAGGACCCGGTCCCCGGCAACCACGGCGATACCGTCGATTATCTGTGCACCACTTAAAACAATGTTGGCCGTGGTTGCCGCCCGCACAGACTGCTTTCTATCGAGCTTCGCAAGCTCGTCAGCGACAAAGCTCGACACCCAGGCCCGCGTTGCCTTGACGACCGTATCGTCAATCAGCAACGTCACCAACGAGGCATTACTGGTCTCGAAAATCGAGCGGATATAGAACTCTTTCCCCGATCCCGACGTCGCCAGTACCGGCTTGAACGACTCCGGGTATTTGACGATGGCGTACAGAATACCGGTATCGGTCCAGAGCCCGGCCTCGCGTACATACCAGCCGCCGACTTCGGGCGGGATGGTGACTTCGGCCAGCAACCAGCTCGGGTTTTTCTCGTCCTGGAACAGCGCATTGAGTGGCCCGCGCCACACTTCGCGCTTGAGTGCTGTGTCAGTCGCGGCCGGGTTGTAAACCTCGCCGCCGCCGTCACCAACTGAAATTTGCGACAGTTTGATCGGCACGCCCGCAGCCTTGCAGGCAGTTTCGTAGGCGATCCCCGCATTCGTGAGCAGGGTGTAATAGTCGGCCATTTAGGACCCCTGAGGATAAATAGTGGATGTTTCGACGCTGTAGAGCCCGGCGGCGATAAAGGCCTGACCCGAGGCTTCAAGCCCTTCGATCACAATCGGATAAACCGTGGTCAGCTCACCGCACACAGTGGCTGCGCCGATGACGTGGTTGCCAAATGCGCTCAAGCCCACGGACACCGACACGATGTCGCGTTCACTTTTGGCGTCCGCCAAACGTCGGTCGAGACGAGCGTCGATTTCTTCGCTGTAGGGCCGCTCGGAAAAGGCCCTGACTGAAAAACTGTAGGGTTTGCCAAGCGGCGTCTGCTCGTACCATGCGCGAATTTCCGGCACTAATTGCAAGCCCTTGGCGGCGTTCTCCAGAGCCTTTCGCGTACCAGCTTGTCGAGCGGTTGACCACGCGAGTTCTACCGTTAAACGTTTTTCTGCCTCGGGAGCCTCAGAGCTCCATTCAGCAACCCCACGATCAGCCGCGAGATACGGCAGGAACGCCAACGGCGTGTTGACCGGGTCCATCAGCTCGGGGAACGGCAGCGCGATGCGATCGAGCAATTGGCCGAAACCGAGATCGAGGGCCTTTTCCAGCGGCGAACTGTTCGCTGGCAACAGACTCGGGCGAGGCGTTTCATCACTCATAGCGTGATCACCTCAACGTCGACAGCCGTGCAATAAGGCGCCTGAGAGAACGTTGTGACGATCGGTGCCAAGGGCTCCAGAATCTCCAGCTGTACCGCACCGGCAGCGTGCAAGGTGTAATCGATCCAGCTCGGATCGACCCGCCCCTCCAGCCGGTGGCGCGAGTCGGCATACGCCTGCAATTGCTGCTCAACGGCAGCCTTTGTCAGGCCCGAGTCAGGCCCGGCATTGATCTTGGCGACGACCCGGATCTTGTAGCGCTTGATTTCGGCGCCCTGCACCGTAACCAGATCCGTTTCCGGCCTGACGTCAGGACGCGCAAAGTGCCGGCGAACACCGTCCAGCAGGTCTGCAGACGGCGTGCCGTCAGCCTCTCGAGAAAGCACGGTGACCATCACCTCGCCAGGCGCTGTTCGGCGCCCGTTGCCATCCTTGACCTGTGCCGCGTAGCCATCCGGATCAAAGCTGTAGGTAACCGTCACCACGCCCGGAGCCGTGGTCTCCACCTTCACCACGGGTCGTTCGCCCAGGGTGAATACCTCGCGGCGATACTGCATCCGCGAACCCGCTGCCGGTGCATGAGGTGCGAGGTAGTAACGCAGTCGGGCGTCATCGTCGCTTTCATAGGTCGGTTCGATCGGCGGGAATGCCGCCGGGTCTCCCGGGTCCAGCACCTGCCGCTCGAGGCCCATATCCGCGAGGCGGGCATCGAGGTTACTGCCGGTCGCCCACCACGCAAGCATCTGCTTGATGCGGGCGTTGTATTTGCGTTCGTGGGTTTGCAGCCGCACACAAAAGGCCTCAAGGGCCAGGGTCAGCAGCTCGCTTTCGTTGTCGAGGCTGACTTGCAGCTTGGCTGCATTTTCCGGCGAGCGTGCAGCCACGTAGTCAACGACAAACGCCTTGAACTCAGCGAGCAGCGCCTCGAACGTCTCGACCGTAACAATCGCCGGCTCAGCCAACTGGTTTTGACCGGGTATCAGCATGCTCATGTCACGACCTCGAATGTCTGTTTACGGTTTTTCCAGGTACCGGCGAAGCGCAACAGCAACCCCGCACCTCGACGACTGGCGACAATAACCTCAGGCTCAAAATCACCGATGCCGTTCTCCTTGTTGTAAAACGCCTGTGCCGCATGGCTCTGCGCAAGGATCAACACGTCGTCGCCGACATTGCGCCCCAGCAAGTCAGGGATTAGCGACCCATACAGGGGGCGCTTTTGACGAGTGCCCAGCGGCGTGGTCAATGCGCGGGTTGCGCGCTGCACAAACTGGAGCCAGTCGTCGACCGCTGCCCCGGTGTTTCTATCGACTCCAATCATGGGAAGTCCCTTATGCAGTACTGATGACTCGTCCCTGGTGATCCACCAAAGGGCCGAGGAAGTGAATGCCAGAGGCGTCGAGCAACACGCCGACCGCGCCAAGCTTCAGTTCGATTGCCTCAGGGGTCAGTGCCAGCCGGGCCGGGCCGACGGTCAATTCGACCGACTCACGCGAGCCCTTGAACGCTGTCTGTCCGTTGGTCCAGCTCAGAACATGGCCTGCATCGTCGTAGCTGCTTTCAGTGCCGTCCTTGTGTCGGCGACGCGTCAACGTGGCCACGGTCGAAACCGGCGGGAACTGGTTGCTGTTGAGGCCGAACAAGGCAACCGATTGCCCACCGCCATCGCCGCCGCCATAGTTCAGCAGCAAGCACTGCTCGCCCATGGATGGGATGCGTGACTCGCTCTGTTCGCCAGCACTCGGGTTGAAGAACCTGATCGCGGGTGTCAGCAGATCCCCGTGGCTGACTTTGCAGGTGTTGCTGGCGGCATCGACCGCCACACACACACCGATACGACAAAAGCTGTCGGCACGCCGGTGCAGATCTTCGAACTCGGTCTCCATCTCGGCCAAACGTTCAATGATCGGGCCGAGCTGCATACGTAGAAGAGCGTCAAACATGGGCTACCCCTTGAGTGCTGGTAACTGAAGCTCTGTGTATTGATCCGGATCGTCGATGTTCGAGACCTCCCAGGTGAACGCAAACTTCGGTGTACCCGTTGGGTCATCGAGCAACGGCTGACCGAAATACAGCGTCTGGGAAAACGAAACCGTCCATGCTTCGTACACCTGCTCACCGCGGGTGAACGTCGACGGCACTGCCTCGATGCTCATCGGCAGGTCGCATTGCCCTCCCGACACACCCCAACGGTTATCCGTGACGAGATCCTTCAGCGCGCTGGCCAGGTTGCAGGCCTCAAGCCCACTTTTCCCAGCCACCACGCCCTGCAGCGAGATCGTCAGGACATGCGCTTTACGGCCATCGTTGGCACGGGTGCCTGGGGCATCGCGTTCAATTGCGATCAGGACCCAGGCATCATCGACAACACCGTCGAAGTCCTGATACCCCCCGACCTTCAGGCCTGGATAAGCCAGCCGAAGCGCCTCACCGATAGCGAAAAACAACTCCGAGGGCTTATCGATAACTCTTGGAGACATAAACGGCTTCCTGTTCAAATATTTCTGTTGCGACTGATCCCAATGCGGGACTTACTGCTGATCCGGGTGAGAGTTGCGCGCAGTGGGGTCATCTACCCCAATCCGCTTGGCCGCCCAGCGCTCGTAAAGCCCGATGGCGACATCGGCACCTGCCATTGCGGTAAGGCAACCAAAGGCGCCGGCGGTCCATATCGATACGCCGGCGGCATACAGCAGCATGATGGTCGAGACTCCGCAGACCATGCAGGCCCCGGAGCGCAGCGCCAGGCGCCGCAACAGTGGCCAGCCGCGAGTGCCCTCCTTGTCGGCGCGCCACATTTCGCCGGACACTCCGCCGACCACCGCCAGGGCAATGACCAGCCAGATCGGCATGTCCAGCAACGCTTGCTGCTCGTTTGTCATGTCACGCCTCCTGCGTTGATAAATAGGTGATGGGGTTGTGTGTTGTTCAAGCGTTGTCTCTTGGTGTGCCTGGAGGTAGGTAGGCATTCCAAAAAGCCCGGTCGCCCGGGCTTTTCAGTAATGCGGTCCTGCTCTCTGATCTTTCGGCGCTACTGGCGCGGTACAGATCCATTCAAATTGTTCCTCCGACCGCGACCCTGTCCGCCGGATAACTGCTTACGGTGCTTTACGCTGCACACCCGGGTCAGTTGCCAACCCTCTGAACCGTTGAGGCCGGTTCATCGCTGCCTTTGCTGTGGAACTAAAGAGCTTCGTTACGAGCCGTTGTTGAGCGGCTTGAGACAAAGAATATGCATGTATGCATATACAGTCAATGCATTAATGCAATTATTTATGCATTAAAAATGCACGAGCGCATGAAAGCCTCGCAAACAAAGGCTGGGATGGTTTTCGTCAGGCGAAAAAAAACCCGCTCGATGGCGGGTTTTATCTGACAGCTAAGGGTTAGCGGGCGTACATGCCCCACCAGAAGACGTGACCGAGGATGACGATCTGCTCTTCCTGGATCTCCTGGAAGCTGTAGTCCTCATCCGGATGTTCATCGCGATTGAAGCTACGCAGACGAATGCCGGTAGGCAGACGATAGAGCTGCTTCACCCGCAATTGACCGTTATGGTTGATGGCATACAGATCACCATCAACGATGTCGCCAATTCCGGACTTGCCGGCGTTGACCCCAACCGTCGCGCCATCGCGCAGCACCGGCAACATGCTGTTGCCGCGCACGGTCACACATTTGGCCTGGTCGAACTGCACACCGTTATGCCGCAAGCTGCGCTTGCCGAAGCGCAAGCTTGAGCGCTCGCTTTCTTCGATGACGAATCTTCCTGATCCAGCAGCCAATTCAACCTCTCGAAGAAAGGGGACCGAGACCTCGTCGTCATCGACGGGAGTATCGTCATCCCACAGGCTTATGTCCTTGAGTTCCGAATGCGACTCTTCGCGTGCAGGCGCGGTGGCCGGCGCTACGTCGGCGCGGCCACGCAACTGGTCAGTGCTCACACGGAAGTACTCGGCGATCTTCGAAATGTGTTTATCCGAAGGATCGACGATCTTCCCGCTGAGAATCCGCGAGAGGGTAGATTGAGGCACGCCCGTGCGACGGTGAAGCTCCGTGGGGGAGATCCCGTGCTGATCGAGCAGCGCTCTTAAGACGGTAGAAACATTGCGTTTTTGCATAACGCGCATAGTGCTTGTTCTTTTCGAAGATGACAAATGCTGATTTGCATAGCCAGTGCATAAATCGCAGAAATGTGCAGTGGGCCTTTCATCCCTGCGTAGGTCGGACTGCCCATGGTAACCTTGCGCCCATCGCGGAAAAACCGGGCCGATGCCCCATTTTTGCCCCACCCTTTCAACGAATTCGCCTGATTACCTGATGAATAAAGCACTCTCCGATCTGTCTTCCCATACTCCGATGATGCAGCAGTACTGGCGTCTGAAGAACCAGCACCCTGACCAGTTGATGTTCTATCGCATGGGTGACTTCTACGAGATCTTCTATGAAGACGCGAAGAAGGCCGCCAAGTTGCTGGACATTACCCTGACCGCCCGTGGGCAGTCGGCTGGGCAGGCGATTCCGATGTGCGGGATTCCTTACCACGCTGCGGAAGGTTACCTGGCGAAACTGGTCAAGCTCGGTGAGTCGGTAGTGATCTGTGAGCAGGTCGGCGACCCGGCGACCAGCAAAGGCCCGGTGGATCGCCAGGTGGTGCGGATCATCACCCCCGGCACCGTCAGCGATGAAGCGCTGCTGGATGAGCGTCGCGACAACCTGATCGCCGCCGTGCTGGGTGACGAGCGCCTGTTCGGTCTGGCGGTGCTGGACATCACCAGCGGTAACTTCAGCGTGCTGGAAATCAAAGGCTGGGAAAACCTGCTGGCGGAGCTGGAGCGGGTCAATCCGGTCGAGCTGATGATTCCGGACGACTGGCCTAAAGACTTGCCAGCGGAGAAGCGTCGTGGTGTTCGTCGTCGTGCACCGTGGGATTTCGAGCGTGATTCGGCGCTGAAAAGTCTTTGTCAGCAATTTTCCACCCAGGACCTCAAGGGTTTCGGCTGCGAGAACCTGACCCTGGCCATCGGTGCCGCCGGTTGCCTGTTGAGCTACGCCAAGGAAACCCAGCGCACCGCCCTGCCGCATTTGCGCAGCCTGCGTCATGAGCGTCTGGACGATACCGTGGTGCTGGATGGCGCGAGTCGTCGCAACCTGGAGCTGGACACCAACCTTGCCGGTGGCCGCGAAAACACCCTGCAGTCGGTGGTCGACCGTTGCCAGACCGCCATGGGCAGCCGTTTGCTGACCCGCTGGCTAAACCGCCCGTTGCGCGACTTGAGCGTGCTGCTGGCGCGCCAGACCTCGATCACCTGCCTGCTCGACGGTTACCGTTTCGAAAAGCTGCAACCGCAGCTGAAAGAAATCGGTGACATCGAGCGGATTCTGGCGCGTATCGGCCTGCGCAATGCCCGCCCTCGTGATCTGGCTCGCCTGCGCGACGCACTCGGTGCCCTGCCCGAGCTGCAAATGGCGATGACCGAGCTTGAAGCGCCACACCTGAATCAACTGGCCGTGACCACCAGCACCTATCCCGAGCTGGCCGCCCTGCTGGAAAAAGCCATCATCGACAACCCGCCTGCGGTGATCCGTGATGGTGGCGTGTTGAAAACCGGTTACGACGCAGAGCTCGACGAACTGCAATCGCTGAGCGAAAACGCCGGACAATTCCTGATCGACCTCGAAGCCCGCGAGAAGGCTCGTACCGGCCTGGCCAACCTGAAAGTCGGCTACAACCGGATTCACGGTTACTTCATCGAGTTGCCCAGCAAGCAGGCGGAACAGGCGCCGGCCGATTACATCCGCCGCCAGACTCTCAAGGGTGCCGAGCGTTTCATCACGCCAGAACTCAAAGCCTTCGAAGACAAAGCCCTGTCAGCCAAGAGCCGTGCACTGGCCCGCGAGAAGATGCTTTACGAAGCCCTGCTCGAAGACCTGATCAGCCAACTGCCACCGCTGCAGGACACGGCCGCAGCACTGGCCGAGCTGGACGTCTTGAGCAACCTGGCCGAACGCGCGCTGAACCTGGACCTGAATTGCCCACGGTTCGTCAGCGAGCCGTGCATGCGCATCAGCCAGGGTCGTCACCCAGTGGTCGAGCAGGTATTGACCACGCCGTTCGTGGCCAATGACCTGAGCCTGGACGACAGCACGCGGATGCTGGTGATTACCGGTCCGAACATGGGCGGTAAATCCACTTACATGCGGCAAACTGCACTGATTGTGCTGCTGGCGCATATCGGTAGCTTCGTGCCGGCAGCCAGTTGCGAGTTGTCGCTGGTGGACCGGATCTTCACCCGGATCGGTTCCAGCGATGACCTGGCCGGTGGCCGTTCGACCTTTATGGTCGAGATGAGCGAAACCGCGAACATCCTGCACAACGCCACCGAACGCAGCCTGGTGCTGATGGACGAAGTCGGCCGCGGCACCAGCACCTTCGACGGCCTGTCGCTGGCCTGGGCAGCGGCCGAGCGTTTAGCTCAGCTGCGCGCCTACACACTGTTCGCCACCCACTACTTCGAGCTGACGGTACTGCCGGAAGCCCAACCGCTGGTGGCCAACGTCCACCTCAACGCCACCGAGCATAACGAGCGCATTGTGTTCCTCCACCACGTACTGCCTGGCCCTGCCAGCCAGAGCTATGGGTTGGCGGTTGCGCAACTGGCTGGTGTGCCAACCGAGGTCATCGTGCGTGCTCGCGAGCACTTGAGCCGACTGGAAACCACCAGCCTGCCGCATGAAGTGCCAGCACCTGCCAAGGGCAAACCGGCAGCGCCGCAACAGAGCGATATGTTCGCCAGCCTGCCGCATCCGGTGCTCGATGAACTGGCCAAGCTCGATCTGGATGACATGACCCCGCGTAGGGCACTGGAAATGCTCTATACATTAAAGACACGGATCTAACGCAGATGCCTGCAAGCTGTTAGAATCTCGCGCGGTTTGGGATGCTGCAGGCAAATAGCCTGGTCTGCAGACTATCGCTCCCAAACCTGGCGACCCCACCGTGAAGGGGCGCAGCAAGCCGCGCCTGAGGAGAGAATTAGAAATGACCTTCGTCGTCACCGACAACTGCATCAAGTGCAAGTACACCGACTGCGTAGAAGTGTGTCCGGTGGACTGCTTTTACGAAGGCCCGAACTTCCTGGTGATTCACCCGGATGAGTGCATCGACTGCGCCCTGTGCGAGCCAGAATGCCCTGCTGTGGCCATCTTCTCCGAAGACGAAGTCCCGGATGAGATGAAGGAGTTCATTCAGCTGAACGTTGATCTGGCCGAAATCTGGCCCAACATCACCGAGAAGAAAGATCCGCTGCCAGATGCGGCGGAGTTTGATGGCGTCAAAGGCAAGATCAAAGACCTCGCTCGCTGATCATCGCGGCGCTCTCGAAAAGGCCCCTTGCGGGCCTTTTTTGTTTTTATCAACGATCAAAAGATCGCAGCCTTCGGCAGCTCCTAAAAACAGGCAAAAAAAAGGGGCGGTATGACCCGCCCACATTTTTTCCCTATTCCCTGTGTTCCTTTTCATCGTCCTGATGAATCACGTCCTTGCGATGTTCCTTACCCATCATCCTTGATGGCTGTGTCTATCCGTCGACACAGTGCTGATACTAAAGAGTTCCCCGACAAGAGCAATCACCTGCCACGGGCAAGCCTGGGTGAAACGATGTGTTTAACCATGATAAATATCATTACAAATCAACAAGCTAGCTAATTCAGTCAACAGAAATAGACGACCACTACCCGTTAGAAAAACCGAACACTTACGAGAGAGTAAGCCATGGCTTACGCTAACCTGCGAAAGAGTCCAGATAGCACTCACAAAGATTAAACACCGCACTAATCTGCGAACAACAAAAAGCCCCGAAACAGGCGGGGCTTATTGTCATCGGGTGAACGCGTTCCTGCTACTGGAACAGCGACTCGCTCGAAAGGCCATTCTTCTCAAGGATTTCACGCAGGCGTTTCAGACCTTCAACCTGAATCTGTCTGACTCGTTCACGGGTCAGGCCAATCTCCAGGCCTACGTCTTCCAGCGTACTGCTCTCGTGGCCGCGCAGACCGAAGCGGCGGATCACCACCTCGCGCTGTTTGTCCGTCAGCTCCGAGAGCCACTGATCGATGCTCTGCGACAGGTCATCGTCCTGAAGCAGCTCACAAGGATCGGTAGGGCGGTCATCGGTGAGGGTGTCCAGCAGGGTTTTATCCGAATCCGGACCCAGCGAGACGTCGACCGAAGAAACCCGCTCGTTCAGGCCCAGCATGCGCTTGACCTCTCCCACCGGTTTTTCCAGCAGGTTGGCGATTTCTTCGGGTGAGGGTTCATGATCAAGCTTTTGCGTCAGCTCCCGTGCTGCCCGAAGGTAGACGTTGAGCTCTTTGACCACATGAATCGGCAACCGGATGGTCCGGGTCTGATTCATGATTGCACGCTCGATGGTCTGACGAATCCACCAGGTAGCGTAGGTCGAAAAGCGGAAGCCGCGCTCTGGATCGAACTTTTCCACCGCCCGGATCAGCCCGAGGTTGCCCTCTTCGATCAGGTCCAGCAGTGACAGCCCACGATTGACATAGCGCCGGGCGATTTTCACCACCAGTCGCAAGTTGCTTTCAATCATGCGCTTGCGCCCAGCCGGATCGCCACTTTGCGACAGGCGCGCAAAATGAACTTCTTCTTCCGGTGACAACAAGGGGGAAAAGCCGATTTCATTGAGGTACAGCTGAGTTGCATCGAGCGCCCGGGTGTAATCGATGTACTTGTGCTGCTTAAGTGTTGCGGAGTGCTTGGATTTGGCACGAACTGAAGGCGTAGCTGACCCTTCATTCGACATCTCATCCGATGCGACGCCGGCCTCCATCAGGAGAACCTCATCGTCGATGTCAAACTCCGGCACTTCTTTACTGAGAGCCATTGTTATAGTCCTTTGGTGAGTTCGACCTCAAGCTCAAGCGACGCCTTTATCCTTGGCAACGCTGGAGCCTGTTCCCTCTACGTGACGGAACAGGCTGGTAACAAATCAACGACGTGGCAGGAATTGCAGCGGATCTACAGGTTTACCTTGTCGGCGAATCTCAAAATGCAGTTTCACCCGGTCTGTACCCGTTGACCCCATTTCGGCAATTGTCTGTCCGACTTTGACCTGCTGTCCCTCCCGAACCAACAACCTGCGGTTATGACCGTAGGCACTGACGTAGGTATCGCTGTGTTTGATGATGACGAGCTCACCGTAGCCCCGCAAGCCACTCCCGGCGTAAACCACCGTCCCATCAGACGCAGCTAAAATAGGCTGTCCCAAATCCCCTGCGATATCAATTCCTTTATTCAAACTACCGTTTGAAGAGAATTTTCCAATCAGAATGCCATTAGATGGCCATCCCCAGCCTGTCGGTGCAGGCCCTGCCGGAGGCAGTGGCGCAGGGGCTGGTTTGTTTGCGACGGACGGCGCAGCCGCCTCCTTGGCGGGGCTCGCCCCCGATGCCGGGCGCCGGGTTACGGTAAATTTGCCCGACGAAGAAGTGCTGGTTCCAGACTCGGCCACCGCCTCTGCCGGTGTTGAACCGGAACGTCCATCAAAGCGAATCGTCTGACCTGGATGGATGGTGTAAGGCGTAGGAATGTTGTTGCGCGCTGCCAAGGCCTTGTAATCCCAGCCGTAGCGAAAGGCGATCGAGAACAAGGTATCGCCGCGACGGACTACGTATTGCCCGGTGGTTACTGCAGGCCGCTGGGCCGCCGCGTTATTACGATCGACCACTCGCACATCGCTTGAACGCGTGCTGGAGCAACCGACCAACAAGGAACTCAAGACAAGGCCAGTCACCAGGCGCTGAAAGCTTGTTGTACCAATACGCTGCGCAATGACTGTGAGACTCACCCGCCGCTCCCTTTGTGGTGGCTGAAGATAAAAATCGCCTTGTTCAGGCATGAAATGTCGCAAGTATAACTGGCCATTCGGGCTTTACCGTCGACTAAGCGAAATCGATACGCGCACACGTTTGCCGATCGCCGTTCAATCGCGTTTAACCAGGCAATGCCGCTGTAAGACCAAGGTAATTGAACAGAATTCAGCGTCGTTGAATAAATGCTTAAGCCAGTGGTCCATGGAGCAATGGCACGAAGCGAACGCCCCCCAAAACGCGCCTGGAAAAACCCTGTTCTTCACGGATGATCAACATCAGTTGCTGAACCTCCCCTGAACCAACCGGAATCACCAGCCGCCCACCGGGCGCCAGTTGATCAAGTAACGCCTGAGGCACATCGGTGGCCGCCGCGGTGACGATAATGCCGTTGTACGGCGCCAGCGCCGGCCAGCCTTCCCAGCCGTCGCCCCAGCGAAACACCACGTTGCGCAGGTTCAACTCGACCAGGCGCTCCTTGGCCCGATCCTGCAAGACCTTGATACGCTCGACGGAAAACACCCGCTCGACCAATTGCGACAATATTGCGGTTTGGTAACCGGATCCGGTGCCGATCTCCAGCACTTTATCCAGAGGACCGGCCTCCAGCAGCAACTCGCTCATGCGAGCCACCATATAAGGCTGGGAAATGGTCTGGTTATGGCCAATCGGTAATGCCGTGTCTTCATAGGCACGGTGCGCCAGGGCCTCATCGACAAACAGATGACGCGGCGTACTACGGATCACCTCCAGCACCTTGGCGTTGGACAGACCTTCCTCATACAGGCGCTGGATCAGCCGTTCGCGCGTGCGCTGGGAGGTCATCCCGATACCACGACGCAGAATATCGTCTTGCTCACGAGCCATCAGCGCAATCCCTCCAGCCAGCCATCGAGACTTCCAAAGGCATCATTGAAGGTGCGATCGAGTTGCAGCGGCGTGATCGAAACATAGCCCTGCATCACCGCGTGGAAATCCGTGCCCGGTCCGCCATCTTCCGCATCGCCGGCCGCGGCAATCCAGTAGCCGGACTTGCCACGCGGGTCGACGACTTTCATCGGCGCCGCTGCACGGGCACGGTGGCCCAGGCGGGTCAGTTGAATACCTCGAATGTGATCCAGAGGCAGATTGGGAATGTTCACGTTCAGCACCGTGCGCGGTGGTAAATCAAGCTCGGCATGAGCCTCCACCAGTTTGCGCGCAAAGTAGGCCGCCGTCGGCAAGTTTTCGACTTGCCGCGATACCAGCGAAAAGGCAAACGATGGCAGCGCGAGGAAACGCCCCTCGAGCGCCGCCGCGACCGTGCCGGAATACAGCACATCGTCACCCAGGTTGGCCCCCAGGTTAATCCCGGAAACCACCATATCCGGCTCGAGCTCCAGCAGACCATTGAGGCCCAGGTGCACGCAATCGGTCGGCGTACCATTAAGGCTGATAAAGCCATTGGCCAAAGTTTGCGGGTGCAACGGACGGTCGAGCGTCAGCGAACTGCTGGCGCCGCTTTTGTCCTGGTCAGGGGCGATAACCACGCACTCGGTGTAATCCGCCAGCGCAGCATGAAGCGCGGCGAGACCGGGTGCTGTTACCCCATCGTCGTTAGAAATCAGAATACGCATGGGCTGTCCGTCTGCCCCACCGGCACCAGATCGACGAGTTCACGCACCAATACGGTGGCAAAGCATCCGGCCGGAAGGACGAATTCCAGTTGCAGAATGTCAGGCACGGGATAATGCCACGTCAACCCGCCAATGGGCAGCCGCAGGATGCGACGTTCATGGCTCATTCCAGCGTTTATCAACCAATCGCGCAGATCCGCTTCACGTGCCGCGACCTGTTGCTCAAGTTCATGAGTCGCACCGGTAGCCGGTGACTCGCCCTCGCCCCACTGCGGCCCGGTCGGGTGCAGGTCGAGGATCGCCAGACGCGGATCGCTGCATTCGGCTTCACCTGCCGGGAAGAAACTGCGGCTGTCGGTGAACGCCAGCAAGTCGCCCACCTGGGCGCGCTGCCAACTGCCATCGGCGACTCGCGCCGCCAGCACCTGGTTGAACAAAAAGCTGCGGGCGGTGGAAAGTAAACGCGAACGCACGTTGCGCTGCTCTGGCAAGGCTTTGCGTGCCGCCCAGTCACGGGCATCCACCACGTTGCCGCCGTTATGGCCAAAACGCTGGGCACCGAAATAGTTGGGAATGCCTTGTTTGGCGATCAGTTGCAGACGCGCGTCAATCGCGTCCTTGTCACCGCTGAACTGAGTCAGGCGCAAGGTAAAACCGTTGGCCGAATGCGCGCCGCGCTGCAACTTGCGTTTGTGCCGTGCAGTCTTGAGGATTTTCAGCGTGTCGTTTTCTGCAGCGGACAAGTCAGGATCGGCCTTGCCGGGCAATTGCACGCTGAACCACTGGCGGGTCAGAGCCTGGCGATCTTTCAAACCGGCATAACTGACGGTGCGCAACGGCACGCCGGCAGCCTTGGCAATCCACCGGGCCGCCTCTTCAGTGTTCAGACCGCGTTTTTCCACCCAGATCCACAGGTGTTCGCCTTCGCCGGTCAACGGGATGTCGAGGACTTCATCGACCTGAAAATCTTCCGCGATGGCTTTCAGTACCGCGGTACCGAGGGCTTCACCGTAGGCACGCGGGCCGAGCAGTTGCAGTTCATTCATGCGCGCAGCAACAAGGCAACGGAATGCACGGCAATGCCTTCTTCGCGACCGACAAAGCCGAGCTTTTCGGTGGTGGTAGCTTTCACGTTCACTTGATCCAACTCAACTTGAAGATCCGCGGCAATCAGCGCGCGCATCGATTCGATATGCGGGGCCATTTTCGGCGCCTGGGCAATGATGGTGTTATCGACGTTGCCAACCTTCCAGCCCTTGGCGTGGATCAATGCGACAACGTGACGCAACAGTACACGGCTGTCAGCGCCTTTGAATTGCGGGTCGGTGTCCGGAAAGTGTTTACCGATATCACCCAGCGCCGCCGCACCGAGCAAGGCATCGCTCAACGAGTGCAGCAAGACGTCGCCGTCGGAATGGGCGAGCAACCCGAAGCTGTGTGCAATTCGCACGCCGCCCAGAGTGATGAAATCGCCTTCAGCGAAACGGTGCACATCATAGCCGTGGCCAATACGCATAAAAAAACGCCCCGATTTAGTCAGGGCGTGATTCTACCTGCTTTGGCGAACATTAGGCGCCTAGAGCGTGTGCGTGATGTCGCAAGTGTTCATCAATGAAGCTGGCGATAAAGAAATAGCTGTGGTCGTAGCCCGGTTGCAGACGCAAGGTCAGCGGATGTCCGGCCAGTTTCGCCGCCTGCTGCAGCGCTTCGGGTTTGAGCTGAGTGGCGAGGAAGTCATCCCGATCACCCTGATCCACCAGCAATGGCAGCTTTTCGCTGGCCTCGGCGATCAAGACGCTGGCATCCCATTCGCGCCATTTCGAACGCTCTTCACCCAAATAGCGCGAAAACGCTTTCTGGCCCCACGGGCAATCCATTGGATTGTTGATAGGAGCGAAAGCCGACACCGACTGATACCGCCCAGGGTTGCGCAAGGCACAGACCAGCGCGCCGTGACCACCCATGGAATGGCCGCTGACGCCGCGTTTGTCCGATGCCGGAAAATGCGCTTCGACCAACGCCGGTAATTCCTGCACCACGTAGTCATGCATCCGATAGTGCTTGGCCCAGGGCTCCTGTGTAGCGTTCAGATAGAACCCGGCACCGAGGCCGAAATCCCACACGCCATCCGGGTCGCCCGGAACATCGGCGCCCCGAGGGCTGGTGTCTGGCGCAACGATGATCAACCCCAGCTCGGCCGCCATACGCATCGCGCCGGCCTTGTGCATGAAGTTCTCGTCGGTGCAGGTCAATCCCGACAACCAGTACAACACCGGCAGTTTGCCGCCCTGCTCCGCTTGTGGCGGCAAGTACACGGCAAACACCATGTCACAACCCAGCACGTGCGAATGATGTTTGTAGCGTTTATGCCAGCCACCAAAGCTCTTCTGGCATGAGAGATTTTCCAGACTCATGACCGACCTCAGAAATGGATGACGGAGCGGATGCTTTTGCCTTCATGCATCAGGTCGAATGCCTTGTTGATGTCTTCCAGGCCCATGGTGTGGGTGATGAAAGTGTCCAACGGGATTTCGCCGGTCTGGGCCATTTCCACGTAGCTTGGCAACTCGGTACGACCACGCACGCCACCGAATGCCGAACCGCGCCAGACGCGGCCGGTCACCAGCTGGAACGGACGGGTAGAGATTTCCTGGCCAGCACCGGCAACGCCGATGATCACCGACTCACCCCAACCCTTGTGGCAGCACTCCAGCGCCGCACGCATCAGTTGTACATTACCGATGCACTCGAAGGAGAAGTCGACGCCGCCGTCAGTCATGTCGACGATCACGTCCTGGATCGGACGATCGAAATCTTTCGGGTTCACACAATCGGTGGCGCCCAGCTGCCTGGCGATTTCGAACTTGGCCGGGTTGATGTCGATGGCGATGATTCGCCCGGCGCGGGCTTTGACCGCGCCGATGACCGCTGACAGACCAATGCCGCCCAGACCGAAAATGGCCACGGTGTCGCCCGGTTTGACCTTGGCAGTGTTGATGACCGCGCCGATCCCGGTGGTGACACCGCAACCCAGCAGGCAGACTTTTTCCAGCGGCGCTTCTTTAGGGATCTTCGCGACGGAGATTTCCGGCAACACGGTGTATTCGGAGAAGGTCGACGTACCCATGTAGTGGAAAATCGGCTGACCTTTGTAGGAGAAGCGCGTGGTGCCGTCTGGCATCAAACCTTTGCCCTGGGTCGCACGGATGGCCTGGCAGAGGTTGGTCTTGCCCGACTTGCAGAACTTGCACTGCCCGCATTCCGGGGTGTACAGCGGAATCACGTGATCGCCGACCGCGACCGAAGTCACACCTTCGCCAATGGCTTCGACAATCGCGCCACCTTCGTGGCCGAGGATCGACGGAAAGATGCCTTCCGGGTCAGCACCCGACAGGGTGTAGGCGTCGGTATGGCAAACGCCGGACGCGACCACACGCAACAGGACTTCACCCGCCTTGGGCATGGCGACATCGACTTCAACGATCTCAAGGGGTTTCTTGGCCTCGAAGGCAACGGCAGCGCGCGACTTGATCATCCTGACTCTCCAGCGAATAAAAACGAGACCAGGAGTGTAAAACACCGCCAGACGATTAATAATCCAGCCAAAAGCAAAACATTATTGCTGCACAGGGATAATCCTCATGTCCGAAAACCGCTGGGAAGGCATCGATGAGTTCGTCGCCGTCGCCGAATGCAACCAGTTCACGGCTGCCGCCGAACGCCTTGGGGTTTCGTCTTCGCACATCAGTCGACAAATCGTCCGTCTTGAAGAGCGCCTGCAAACCCGTCTGCTCTACCGCAGCACCCGTCGGGTGACGCTGACCGAAGCCGGGCAAACGTTCCTGCAACACTGCCAACGCTTGCAAGACGGACGCGAAGAAGCCTTGCGCGCCGTCGGCGACCTGACCAGCGAACCCAAAGGCATGCTGCGCATGACCTGTGCAGTGGCGTACGGCGAGCGCTTCATCGTGCCGCTGGTGACCAGCTTCATGGGGCTTTATCCACAATTGCGTGTCGATATCGAGTTGAGCAACCGTCCACTCGATCTGGTGCACGAGGGCCTGGACCTGGCGATCCGGCTCGGCCGCCTGCAAGACTCACGACTGGTCGCCACGCGCCTGGCACCACGGCGGATGTACTTGTGCGCCTCGCCGTCCTATCTGGAGCGGTATGGCCGACCGCACAGTTTGTCCGAGCTGAGTCGGCACAACTGCCTGATCGGCAGCTCGGACATCTGGCAACTGGAGCAGGACGGCAGAGAGTTTTCCCAGCGAGTACAGGGCAACTGGCGCTGTAACAGCGGGCAAGCAGTACTGGACGCGGCGCTACAAGGTGTTGGGTTGTGTCAGTTGCCGGACTATTACGTGCTGGAGCATTTAAACAACGGCACCCTGGTGTCGTTGCTGGATGCTCATCAACCACCAAACACCGCCGTCTGGGCGTTGTATCCGCAACAACGGCATCTGTCGCCAAAGGTGCGCAAACTGGTGGATTACTTGAAGGAAGGACTGGCCAAACGGCCGGAGTACCAAGTTTGATCAAAAGATCAAAAGATCGCAGCCTGCGGCAGCTCCTACAGAAATCGAATTCGCCTTCACCACTCAACAGGCCGAGCGTTAGCTCGCCTGCAGCCGTTGATCTTGATCCACCCGCCCCTTCGGCAGGCCGAGTGGAGGTGTTCATCAGGGGGTTGGCGCGTAGCGCCGTACGGCGCAGCCGGACACATCGAGAGGAGGTCGTCGCGAAGCAGACCGTAGGCGATGCCCCCTGATGAATGCCGGAGCGAGGGAACGCCGAGCCTAAGCGAGGGGCCGTACGCTTGGGGCGAAGCCTTTTGGTTCCTTTTTGGCGTTTGAAAAAGGGACTCGCTGTAAGAGCGAAACCGTAAGCGGCCGTTACCGCAGGAATGGATATGTACACCTGCGGGAGATTGGTCGGCTGTCAGGCCGCCATCGCGAGCAAGCTCGCTCCCACAGTTGAACTGGGTACGTCTGTGAAAGATGGGGCGGCTGTCAGGCCGCCATCGCGAGCAAGCTCGCTCCCACAGTTAGAGGTATCAGCGGCGATTCGCCCAACGCAGGCGTAACCACTCAAGGTCTTCAGGCCGAGTAACCTTGAGATTATCCGCACGCCCCTCGATCAAGCGCGGCGCCTGACCCGCCCACTCCATCGCAGAGGCCTCATCGGTAACAGTCACATCAGCCACCAGACTGTCCGCCAACGCCCGATGCAAAGCACCAAGACGAAACATCTGCGGCGTATACGCTTGCCAGATCAAACTGCGATCAACCGTGTCAAGAACCCGACCGTGCTTGTCTGCGCGTTTGAGCGTGTCACGAGCAGGCACTGCGAGTAACCCGCCAACAGGATCGTCAGCCAGCTCCGACAGCAACTTGTCGAGATCATCGCGAGTCAGGTTCGGCCGCGCGGCGTCGTGAACCAACACCCAGTCTTCATCGGCAGCGCCTTGAGCGTGCAAATGCAACAACGCGTTAAGCACCGAACCCGAGCGCTCATCGCCGCCATCCACCCGCTGAATACGCAGATCGGTAGCACAGGCCAGAGTCGGCCAATAAGGGTCATCAACCGCAAGACTGACCACCAGACCTTTCAAGGCAGGATGATCAAGGAAACAGCCAAGGCTGTGTTCGAGAATAGTGCGCCCGCCCAATTGCAGATATTGCTTGGGACGGTCCGCGGCCATACGGGCACCAACGCCCGCGGCAGGGATCACGGCCCAGAAGGCCGGTAACGTATGCATCATTGAGCCAACTGGTAAAGGGTTTCACCATCCTTGACCATGCCCAACTCATGGCGAGCCCGCTCTTCAACGGTCTCCATGCCTTTTTTCAACTCACTGACTTCGGCGTCCATGACCCGGTTGCGCTCCAGCAACGATTCGTTCTCAGCGTGCTGATCGGCAATCTGCTGAGTCAGCTCGGCCACTTGCGCCAGGCTTCCATTACCCACCCACAGGCGGTATTGCAGGCCAGCCAGCAGCAAGAGCAAGACAAGAAACAACCAGTAAGGACTGCGCATCGAATATCAGGTATCCAGTGAAAAAAGACAGCCATGCCAACTTTGAAGCTTCTGATAGCACGAAGCCTGGAAGAACCAGGCTCGTACTGATAAGGCATCAGATTAGTGGCAAAAATCCCGCTGCTGCGATTTTTTCGACACAATCCGGTGTCTTTTTTAGCATTTACCAATCAGCCGCGGAACTCGCTGCGACCGTTGTACTTGGCTTTGCCACCCAATTGCTCTTCGATACGCAGCAGTTGGTTGTACTTGGAAACGCGGTCGGAACGGCACAGCGAACCGGTTTTGATCTGGCCAGCCGAGGTACCCACCGCCAGGTCGGCAATGGTCGAATCTTCGGTTTCGCCGGAGCGGTGCGAGATCACGGCAGTGTAACCAGCGGCCTTGGCCATCTGGATCGCTTCCAGGGTTTCGGTCAGGGTGCCGATCTGGTTGAACTTGATCAGGATCGAGTTGGCGATCTTCTTGTCGATGCCTTCTTTCAGGATCTTGGTGTTGGTCACGAACAGGTCGTCGCCCACCAGCTGGGTTTTTTCGCCGATCTTGTCGGTGAGAATTTTCCAGCCAGCCCAGTCGGACTCGTCCAGGCCATCTTCAATGGAGATGATCGGGTAACGCTCGGTCAGACCTTTGAGGTAGTCGGCAAAACCTTCGGCGGTGAACACCTGGCCTTCACCGGACAGGTTGTACTTGCCGTCTTCGTAGAATTCGCTGGCCGCACAGTCCAGAGCCAGGGTCACGTCGGTGCCCAGTTTGTAGCCAGCGTTGGCCACCGCTTCGGAGATCACTTTCAGCGCATCTTCGTTGGATGCCAGGTTCGGAGCAAAACCACCTTCGTCACCCACGGCAGTGCTCAGGCCACGAGCCTTCAGCACAGCTTTGAGGTGATGGAAAATCTCGGTGCCCATGCGCAGACCTTCCGAGAAAGTCTTGGCGCCAACCGGCTGAACCATGAATTCCTGGATGTCGACGTTGTTATCGGCGTGCTCGCCACCGTTGATGATGTTCATCATCGGAACCGGCATCGAGTAAACACCCGGAGTACCGTTCAGGTTGGCGATGTGTGCGTACAGCGGCAGGTCCTGGTCGTGGGCAGCCGCTTTGGCAGCAGCCAGCGACACAGCGAGGATTGCGTTGGCACCCAGGCTGCCTTTGTTCTCGGTACCGTCCAGCTCGATCATGATGCGGTCGAGGGCTTTCTGGTCAACCGGGTCTTTACCCAGCAGCGCGGTGCGAATCGGGCCATTGATGTTGGCCACAGCTTTCAGTACACCCTTGCCCAGGTAACGGCTCTTGTCGCCATCACGCAGCTCGAGCGCTTCGCGCGAACCGGTGGAAGCACCGGACGGCGCGCAGGCGCTGCCGATGATGCCGTTATCGAGAAGCACGTCCGCTTCGACGGTGGGATTGCCACGGGAGTCGAGAACTTCACGACCTTTGATGTCGACGATTTTTGCCATTGTTGTAAACACTCCAAAGTTGACGAAAACGACGCAGCTGTAGGAAATCTTTTACCGTCGGCAAGTGATAAGCAGCGGGCAGACTTGCGGACGATAAGGCTCAGGCCCGCGGGCCTGAGCATTAAATCGTGCGGTACTTTACCGGAGAATTGAGGATTACGCGGTTTCTACCGTCGGAAAACTCTTCACCAGTTCGTCCAGAGCCTTGAGCTGAGCCAGAAATGGCTCCAGCTTGTCCAGACGCAAGGCGCAAGGGCCGTCGCATTTGGCGTTGTCCGGATCCGGATGAGCTTCCAGGAACAGGCCAGCCAACGACTGGCTCATGCCAGCCTTGGCCAGGTCGGTGACCTGGGCGCGGCGTCCGCCGGCAGAATCCGAGCGACCACCGGGCATTTGCAGCGCGTGGGTCACGTCGAAGAACACCGGGTATTCGAACTGCTTCATGATGCCGAAGCCGAGCATGTCCACTACCAGGTTGTTGTAGCCGAAGCTCGAACCACGCTCGCAGAGGATCAACTGATCGTTACCGGCCTCTTCGCATTTGCTCAGGATGTGTTTCATTTCCTGAGGGGCGAGGAACTGGGCTTTCTTGATGTTGATCACCGCGCCGGTCTTGGCCATCGCGACAACCAGATCGGTCTGGCGCGACAGGAAGGCCGGCAACTGGATGATGTCGCAGACTTCAGCAACCACCGCAGCCTGCTCGGGCTCATGGACATCGGTGATGATCGGCACGCCAAAGGCTTGCTTGATGTCCTGGAAAATCCGCATGCCTTCCTCGAGGCCGGGGCCCCGATAGGAAGTTACCGACGAGCGGTTGGCCTTGTCGAAGCTGGCCTTGAACACGTAAGGGATACCGAGTTTCTCGGTGACCTTTACGTACTCTTCACAGACCTGCATCGCCATGTCACGGCTTTCCAGCACGTTCATGCCACCGAACAACACCATCGGTTTGTCGTTGGCGATTTCGATGTTGCCTACGCGGATGATCTTTTGAGCCATCAGGTTCAAGCCTTCTTCTGGTGTTGAGCCAAAGCTGCTTTGACGAAGCCGCTGAACAACGGGTGACCGTCACGCGGGGTCGAGGTGAACTCCGGGTGGAACTGGCAAGCGACGAACCAAGGATGGTTCGGGGCTTCAACCACTTCAACCAGCGCGCCGTCACCGGAACGACCGGAGATTTTCAGACCGGCTTCGATCAGTTGTGGCAGCAGTTTGTTGTTCACTTCGTAGCGATGACGATGACGCTCGACGATCACGTCCTTGGCGTAGCAATCGTGGACCAGGGAGCCAGCTTCAAGCAGGCAATCCTGAGCACCCAGACGCATGGTGCCGCCCAGATCGGACGATTCGGTACGGGTTTCAACCGCGCCGGTGGCATCTTCCCACTCGGTGATCAGGCCCACGACCGGGTGACCGCTGGCACGATCGAACTCGGTGGAGTTGGCGTCTTTCCAGCCCAGCACGTTACGAGCGAACTCGATCACGGCGACTTGCATGCCCAGGCAGATACCCAGGTACGGAACCTTGTTTTCGCGAGCGTATTGAACGGCGGTGATCTTGCCTTCCACGCCACGCAGACCGAAGCCGCCTGGAACCAGAATCGCATCCACGCCCTCAAGCAGCGCGGTGCCCTGGTTTTCGATGTCTTCGGAATCGATGTAGCGCAGGTTGACCTTGGTGCGGTTACTGATGCCGGCGTGACTCATCGCTTCGATCAACGACTTGTAAGCGTCCAGCAGTTCCATGTACTTGCCGACCATGGCGATGGTGACTTCGTGCTCGGGGTTGAGCTTGGCATCGACCACGGCTTCCCACTCGGACAGATCGGCACCGCCACATTGCAGGCCGAAACGCTCGACAACGAAATCATCCAGGCCCTGGGAATGCAGAATGCCCGGGATCTTGTAGATGGTGTCGGCGTCTTCCAGCGCGATGACCGCACGTTCTTCAACGTTGGTGAACTGCGCGATCTTGCGACGCGAAGAGATGTCGATCGGGTGATCGGAACGGCACACCAGCACGTCTGGTTGCAGGCCGATGGAACGCAGTTCCTTGACCGAGTGCTGAGTAGGCTTGGTTTTGGTTTCGCCGGCAGTGGCAATGTACGGCACCAGTGTCAGGTGCATCAGCATCGCGCGCTTGGCGCCGACTTCGAAACGCAATTGACGGATGGCTTCGAGGAACGGTTGGGATTCGATGTCACCCACGGTGCCACCGATCTCGACCATGGCCACGTCGGCATCGCCCGCGCCCTTGATGATGCGGCGCTTGATTTCATCGGTAATGTGCGGAATCACCTGGATGGTTGCACCCAGATAATCACCACGGCGCTCTTTGCGCAGGACGTGCTCGTAGACACGGCCGGTGGTGAAGTTGTTGTTCTGGGTCATGGTCGTGCGGATGAACCGCTCGTAGTGGCCCAGGTCCAGGTCGGTCTCGGCGCCGTCGTGAGTGACGAACACTTCACCGTGCTGGAACGGGCTCATGGTGCCCGGGTCAACGTTGATGTACGGGTCCAGCTTGAGCATGGTGACCTTAAGTCCCCGCGCCTCCAGGATGGCCGCCAATGAAGCCGATGCAATGCCTTTCCCCAATGAAGAAACAACACCGCCCGTGACGAATATGTAGCGCGTCATGAAAAACCCTAGAAGTCTGCGTTAAAGCGGTCCGAGCCGCCGGGGAAAGCGAAGGAAGGCCGAAGCCCCCGATCACCTGCATTAATCACAGTGCACCTTTCAAAAAAACCGCTGCGTTGGGACAGACCGGAAGAAGAATCACCGGTACGTTGCTCGCTACACATTTTTTGGAATCGCCCAGCAAAGACTGCTTGGTAATCGGCAACTCCTGCAATTCAGTTGAATCCACAGAAGTTGTATCAAGAAGGGAGCGTAGTCTACCGGAAAGCCCCTTTCAGCTCAAACCTTGATCGTTGATCGCTGGCTGCCACAGCAAAAGGCAGTTTCCCCCCGCGCTACCGTCGAGCCCGCGCAGGTTTGCCACCGCGAGCAATTGTTCATTGCAGTAGAGCAGCGGCAATCTGCCACGGGCGAACAGCGGCAGGCCGCTTTCATTGAGCAAACGCTTGAGATCCCGATGCCCTCGCCCGGGCAAATACATGACTTCACCGCCCTGCCGGTAGCGCACGCTTAACGCCCCTTCGGGAATGATCCCACTGAGGGTCAGTTGGCCGTTATCGGGCAACCGCAGCGCCGCCGATGGATCTGGCCAAAGCGCAGCCGGCTCAGGGAGACTCAACCAGTGGCCGGACAGCCACCAGATTCGCCCGTTCGCACGCTGCAGCTCACCGTCCGCCAGGCGCCAGATCGGCCGTGCATCCATCGCTGCATCGCGCAAATCCGCCCAACCCGACCAATGGTCACTGTCCGGCAAACGCGTCAACGGCGCCAACCAGTGGCTGAGGGCATTGCGCTGGCGGGCGGCGGAGAGCTTTTCAAGCGCGGCCATTTCCAGAGACGGTACGCCCAGCCAATCGAATTCGCTGACGGTTGCAGCTTGAGCCAGATCCATCTCGGCCAAGTCTGCGAGCAAACCCTGCGCCTCACTCAAATGCGCGGCGCTGCGGGCGATGGTGGCCACGGCCTGCGGCCAGCGCTGAGTCAGCGCAGGAAAAATCTGCTGGCGAAGGTAATTGCGAGAAAACTGTTGGTCCGCGTTCGACGGATCTTCGATCCAGCTCAACTGATGCTCGGCGGCATAGGCCTCAAGTTCAGCCCGCGCTACCTCAAGCAACGGACGCAGCAAAAAACCACGACCCAACGGACGTTGTGGCGGGATCGCCGACAATCCTCTCACCCCTGCCCCGCGCAGCAGACGAAACAAAAGGGTTTCGGCCTGATCGTCCCGGTGCTGGGCCGTCAGTAGCAGCTCATTGGTTTCGGTGGCCTCGACAAAGGCGCCATACCGCGCCTCACGAGCCGCGCGTTCAAGACTCGCACCAGGCAGGACCTGAACCCGAATAACCTGCAATGGCACACCCAGCGCATCACACACCGACTGACAATGCCCCGGCCACGCATCAGCCGCAGCCTGAAGGCCGTGATGGATGTGAATCGCTTTGAGTTCAGGCAGGGAATGTTTTTTTGCGAGTTGCGCGAGAAGGTGCAGCAGAACGGTGGAGTCGAGACCACCGGAGAAGGCGACACGCCAGGTCGGCGCGGTGCGCCAGGGTGCAAGCTTCAGCAGAAGCCGGGCAGACAGATTCATCTTTGAAGGATTCATAGGCGTCTGTCGCCTCCACATAGAACCAATGTGGGAACGAGCTTGCTCGCGATAGCGATATAACAGTCAATAAATTCATTGAATGTTACACAGCCTTCGCGAGCAAGCTCGCTCCCACAGTGGTTTTGCGTCGTTTGCCGAAGCAGCGTCAGATCAGAGACCGTAGCTCATCAGACGCTCGTAACGGCGGGCCAGCAGCGCGTCGTTGTCGAACTTCTTCAGCATCGCCAGTTGCGAGCTCAGCTCGGCACGGATCGAGGCAGCAGCCGCCGCCGGATCACGGTGCGCGCCACCCAGTGGCTCGCCGATCACTTTATCAACGATACCCAGGCCTTTCAGGCGCTCGGCAGTGATGCCCATGGCCTCAGCGGCATCCGGGGCTTTCTCGGCGGTTTTCCACAGGATCGAGGCGCAACCTTCCGGCGAGATCACCGCATAGGTCGAGTACTGCAACATGTTCAGCTGGTCGCAAACGCCGATCGCCAGCGCACCACCGGAACCACCCTCACCGATCACGGTGGCGATGATTGGGGTCTTCAGGCGGGCCATGACGCGCAGGTTCCAGGCAATCGCTTCGCTCTGGTTGCGCTCTTCAGCGTCGATGCCAGGGTAAGCACCCGGAGTGTCGATGAAGGTCAGGATCGGCATTTTGAAACGCTCGGCCATTTCCATCAGACGGCAGGCTTTGCGGTAGCCCTCTGGGCGCGGCATGCCGAAGTTGCGGCGAACCTTCTCGCGCACTTCACGGCCTTTCTGGTGACCGATGATCATCACCGGCTGGTCATCCAGACGAGCAACACCGCCGACAATCGCGGCGTCGTCGGAGAAGTGACGGTCACCGTGCAATTCATCGAATTCGGTGAAGATGTGCTCGATGTAGTCCAGGGTGTAAGGGCGACGCGGATGACGCGCCAGACGCGCGATCTGCCAACTGGTCAACTTGCCGAAGATGTCTTCGGTGAGCGTGCTGCTCTTGTCTTGCAGGCGGGAGATTTCATCGCCGATATTCAGCGAATTGTCATTACCGACCAAGCGCAACTCTTCGATCTTGGCTTGCAGGTCGGCGATCGGCTGTTCGAAATCAAGAAAATTCGGGTTCATAGGCGTCCGTCTTGGGTCGACGTCCAAGAGAGCTTGGGCCGGCCGGTTGTCTATTCGCGCCCTACCTTAAGGGACAGGCGCGTTCAGGTCGAGATTAAAAATTCTGCTCAAGGTCAGGGCGCGTTCAATAATGACAAAGAACGGCACCTCACCGTCAACGGTATTGGAGGAAGACGTTGTCTCGCCCGAACTGGTCACGCAGGGCTTGAATCAAGGCGTCTGCCGGATCGATTCGCCAGCCTTCGCCGAACTGCAACAGGGCCTTGGCGTCAGGGCTGGTGTACTCCATGGTAATCGGGCACGCGCCACGGTGGCGCTTGAACAACTCGCCCAGCCAGCGTAGCTGATCGCCTTTGAGGTCTTGGGTCTGGACCTTCAAGCGCAGGCTTTCGGCCAGGTTGGTGCGTGCGTCTTCCATGCTCATCACCCGCTTGACCCGCAAGCGCAGGCCACCAGAGAAGTCGTCATTGCTGACTTCGCCTTCGACCACCACCATCGCGTCGGTCTGCAACAGCGACTGCGCGGAATGGAACGCCTCGGCAAACAGCGATGCCTCGATCCGTCCCGAGCGGTCGTCGAGGGTGATGAAGCCCATCTTGTCGCCCTTTTTGTTCTTCATCACCCGCAGGGCAATGATCATCCCCGCGACTGTCTGAGTATCACGCGCAGGTTTCAAATCGATGATGCGTTGACGGGCAAAGCGGCGGATTTCACCTTCGTATTCGTCAATCGGGTGACCGGTCAGGTACAGCCCCAGGGTGTCTTTCTCCCCTTTCAGGCGTTCCTTGAGCGTCAGCTCCTTGGCTTTGCGGTGATTGGCGTAGACGTCGGCGTCTGCTTCGACAAACAGGCCTCCAAACAGGTCGGCATGACCACTGTCATGGGTACGAGCGGTTTGTTCGGCAGCTTTGATCGCTTCTTCCATAGCCGTCAGCAAGACCGCTCGATTGCGGTCGATATTGGCCTGATAGGCTTTCTGCTCATCGTGGAAATACGGGCCAAGGCGATCCAGGGCACCACTGCGGATCAAGCCGTCGAGGGTCCGCTTGTTAATGCGCTTGAGGTCGACCCGGGCGCAGAAATCGAAAAGGTCCTTGAACGGCCCGTCCTGCCGTGCCTCGGTAATCGCTTCGACCGGCCCTTCGCCAACACCCTTGATCGCGCCCAGACCGTAAATAATCCGGCCTTCGTCGTTCACCGTGAACTTGAACTCCGAGGTGTTCACGTCCGGTGCGTCGAGGCGCAGCTTCATGGTCCGCACTTCTTCGATCAAGGTCACGACCTTGTCGGTGTTGTGCATATCCGCCGAGAGTACCGCGGCCATGAACGGCGCCGGGTAGTGAGCTTTCAGCCAGGCTGTCTGGTACGACACCAGGCCGTAGGCGGCGGAGTGAGATTTGTTGAAGCCGTAACCGGCGAACTTCTCCACCAGATCAAAGATGTTACCGGCAAGGTCGGCATCGATATTATTGGTCGCGCACCCTTCGATGAAACCGCCGCGTTGCTTGGCCATTTCTTCGGGCTTTTTCTTACCCATGGCCCGACGCAGCATGTCCGCACCACCGAGGGTGTACCCGGCCATGACCTGAGCAATCTGCATCACCTGTTCCTGATACAGGATGATGCCGTAGGTCGGCGCCAATACCGGTTTGAGGCCTTCGTACTGGTAGTCCGAGTGCGGGTACGCCAGTTCGGCGCGACCGTGCTTACGGTTGATGAAGTCATCCACCATGCCCGATTGCAGCGGGCCCGGACGGAACAACGCCACGAGTGCGATCAAGTCTTCCAGGCAGTCGGGCTTGAGCTTTTTGATCAGCTCTTTCATGCCACGCGACTCGAGCTGGAACACCGCGGTGGTTTCAGCTTTTTGCAGCAACTGGTACGTCGGCTTGTCATCCAGCGGGATGAACGCGATATCCAGCGGCGGCAGGTCGACCTTGGCGCGGTCACGGTTGATGGTTTTCAGCGCCCAATCAATGATGGTCAGGGTGCGCAAACCCAGGAAGTCGAACTTCACCAGACCGGCAGCCTCGACGTCGTCCTTGTCGAACTGGGTTACCAGGCCACCACCTTCTTCGTCGCAATAGATCGGCGAAAAGTCGGTCAGTTTGGTCGGCGCGATAACCACACCACCGGCGTGCTTGCCGACGTTACGCACAACGCCCTCAAGCTTTCGGGCCATTTCCCAGATTTCTGCGGCCTCTTCATCGACCTTGATGAAGTCGCGGAGGATTTCTTCCTGCTCGTAGGCTTTTTCCAGGGTCATGCCGACTTCGAAGGGGATCATCTTCGACAGACGATCCGCCAAACCGTAGGACTTGCCCTGCACCCGCGCGACGTCACGGACCACAGCCTTGGCCGCCATGGAACCGAAGGTAATAATCTGGCTTACCGCGTTGCGGCCGTATTTCTCAGCCACGTAGTCGATCACCCGGTCACGACCGTCCATGCAGAAGTCGACGTCGAAGTCGGGCATGGAAACCCGTTCCGGGTTAAGGAAACGTTCGAACAGCAGGTCATATTCCAGCGGATCGAGGTCGGTGATTTTCTGCACATAGGCCACCAGCGATCCGGCACCCGACCCACGGCCTGGACCTACCGGTACGCCGTTGTTCTTGGCCCACTGGATGAAGTCCATAACGATCAGGAAGTAACCGGGGAACCCCATCTGGATGATGATATCCAGCTCGAAATTCAACCGGTCAACGTAGACCTGACGCTTGGCGTCGTAATCTTCGGTGGTGTCCTTGGGCAGCAGAACGCTCAAGCGCTCTTCCAGACCATCAAAGGAGACTTTGCGGAAATACTCGTCGATGGTCATGCCATCGGGAATCGGGAAGTTGGGCAGGAAGTGCTTGCCGAGCTTCACATCGATATTGCAGCGCTTGGCGATCTCGACGGTGTTTTCCAGCGCTTCAGGCAAGTCGCTGAACAACTCGGCCATTTCCTCGGCGCTTTTCAGGTACTGCTGATCGCTGTAGTTTTTCGAGCGGCGTGGATCGTCGAGCGCTCGGCCCTCACCAATGCACACGCGGGTTTCGTGAGCTTCGAAGTCTTCGCGCTTGATGAAGCGCACATCGTTGGTCGCCACCAATGGCGCGCCGATCTTGTCGGCCAGCGCCACGGCAGCGTGCAGCTGTTCTTCGTCGTTGGGGCGATTGGTGCGCTGGATTTCCAGATAGAAGCGATCCGGGAACACTGCCATCCACTCACGGGCGAGAGTCTCGGCTTCATCAGGATTGCCACCGAGCAAGGCGATACCAATCTCGCCCTCCTTCGCAGCCGACAACATGATCAAGCCTTCGCTGGCCTCGGCCACCCACTCGCGCTCGATGATGATCTGGCCATTGCGCTGGCCGTCGATGAAGCCACGCGAAATCAACTCGGTGAGGTTACGGTAGCCAACGGCGTTCATCGCCAGGAAGCTGATCCGGCTCAGCGGGTTATCGGGGTCCTTGTTCGACAACCACAGGTCGGCGCCACAGATCGGCTTGATCCCGGCGCCCATGGCGTTTTTGTAGAACTTGACCAGGGAACACATGTTGTTCTGGTCGGTGACCGCCACGGCAGGCATGTTCATGCCGACCAGGGTCTTGACCAGCGGTTTGATCCGCACCAGACCGTCGACCAGGGAGTATTCAGTGTGCAGGCGTAGATGAACGAATGAAGCCGGCATAGTGATCCTGTCTGAAAACGTGAAGACAACAAGGCCCGGATTGTACCGGGCCTTGGCAAAAACATCAGCCTTGCAACTAGCTCTCGATCAAACCCTCACGCGCCTCGTAAGCCAGTCGAACCGGAGCAAACGAGCGCCGATGAATCGGCGTCGGCCCCAGTCGGGCCAAGGCCTCCAGATGAACGGGCGTCGGGTAGCCTTTGTGGCCACCGATGCCGTAACCCGGGTAAATCAATTCAAACGCCGCCATTTCACGATCACGGCTGACTTTTGCCAGAATCGATGCTGCTGCAATAGCCGGGACTTTGCTATCGCCTTTGACCACTGCTTCAGCCGGCATGGCCAGTTTCGGGCAGCGGTTGCCGTCGATCATCGCCAGTTTTGGCGTAATGTGCAGGCCTTCGATGGCGCGCTGCATGGCCAGCATCGTCGCGTGCAGAATATTCAGTTCATCGATTTCTTCGACTTCGGCACGGGCGATGCACCAGCTCAGGGCTTTCTCGCAAATTTCGTCGTAAAGCTTTTCGCGGCGCGCTTCAGTGAGCTTCTTCGAGTCATTGAGTCCGAGGATCGGCCGGTTCGGATCGAGGATTACCGCCGCCGTCACCACCGCGCCGCAGAGCGGACCGCGCCCCACCTCATCGACACCGGCGACCAGGTCTTCGGCGTCTGCGACGAGGGTAAAATCCAGGCCCATTTGCATCTTTACGTTACTCATTGAGGTTTGCCGATCAGATTGAGGACAGCTTCGGCGGCCTGGTTCGAGGCATCGCGACGCAAGGTCCGGTGAATCTGGTCAAAACCGGTGGTTTGCTCTTCACCGCCATCGATCAACGGCGACAGCGTCAGCGCCAAGGCCTCGGGGGTTGCATCGTCTTGCAGCAATTCGGGCACCAGCAGACGCTGAGCCAGCAAATTCGGCAAAGAGATATAAGGGCTTTTCACCATGCGCTTGAGGATCCAGAACGTCAGCGGTGCCAGGCGGTAGGCCACAACCATCGGCCGCTTGTACAACAGGGCTTCCAGCGTCGCGGTCCCCGAAGCGATCAATACCGCATCGCAAGCAGCCAGTGCCTGATGAGAGCGACCATCGAGCAAGGTCACCGGCAAATCGCGGCTGGCCAACAGCTCTTCGAGCTGTACACGGCGCTCGGGACTGGCACACGGCATGACGAACCGCACGCCGGGACGCATGGCCCGCAGACGCTCGGCGGTGTCGAGGAACAAGGCACCCAGACGCCCGACCTCACCACCCCGGCTGCCCGGCATCAGGGCAACCAATGGGCCTTCAGGCAATCCCAGTTCGGCGCGCGCAGCCGAGCGGTCAGCCTCGAGGGGAATCGCATCGGCCAGCGAGTGACCGACAAACCGCACCGGCACACCCTTCTCTTCATAGAACTTTGCTTCGAACGGGAACAGCGTGAGCATCAGATCGCAGCCTTCGCGAATCTTCAGCACGCGCTTTTGACGCCACGCCCAAACCGACGGGCTGACGTAATGCACGGTCTTGATCCCGGCCTGACGCAGTTTGAGTTCGATATTGAGGGTGAAATCCGGGGCGTCGATGCCGATGAACACATCCGGTTTTTCGGCTATCAGGGTCGCGATCAGTTTTTTGCGCCGAGCCAGCAGCTCGCGCAATCGACCCAGCACTTCGACCAGGCCCATGACCGCCAGACGCTCCATCGGGAAGTAAGAGCTCAGGCCTTCAGCCTGCATCAGCGGACCGCCGACACCGATGAACTCAACCGCAGGATGCTGTGCCTTGAGTGCGCGCATCAGGCCCGCGCCCAGAATATCGCCGGAGGCTTCGCCCGCCACCAGCGCAATACGCAGATTAGCCATGATTAACGGGTGATGCCGCGAGTCGAAGACTGGATCGAGTCACGGAACACCGCGACTTCCGGGAACTGTTCCGACGGCTCGGTCAACTCGGCAAGCGCTTGTTCGACCGTCAACCCCTGGCGATAAACCACTTTGTAGGCACGGCGTAATGCGTGGATCGCCTCTTCGCTGAAACCACGGCGGCGCATGCCTTCGAAGTTCATGCTGCGGGCTTCGGCAGGGTTGCCGAACACCGTGACATAGGCCGGAACGTCCTTGCCAATGGCAGTGCCCATGCCGGAAAAGCTGTGGGCGCCAATATGGCAATACTGATGAACCAGGGTAAAACCGGACAGGATCGCCCAGTCATCGACGTGCACATGACCGGCCAACGCAGTGTTGTTGACCAGGATGCAGTTATTGCCGATAACGCTGTCATGGCCAATGTGGGCATAGGCCATGATCAGGTTGTGATCACCCAGGGTCGTTTCGGAACGATCCTGAATCGTGCCACGGTGAATCGTCACGCCTTCACGGATGACATTGTGGTCACCGATCACCAGGCGGGTTTCTTCACCCTTGTACTTCAAATCGGGCGTGTCCTCACCTACCGAGGAAAACTGGTAAATGCGGTTGTGCTTACCGATACGTGTCGGCCCCTTGAGAATCACGTGCGGGCCGATCACTGTTCCCTCGCCGATTTCCACACCAGCGCCGACGATCGACCACGGGCCGACCTCGACGTCGTCGGCCAGAATGGCCGTCGGATCGATGATTGCGCGAGGGTCAATCAAACTCATAGTTTGCGTTCCGCGCAGATGATTTCAGCAGAGCAGACTGGCTTGCCATCGACCGAAGCCTGGCATTCGAACTTCCAGATCTGACGCTTGCAGCTGATGAACCTGGCTTCAAGAATCAACTGATCACCCGGCAGAACCGGTTGGCGGAAACGCAGCTTGTCGGAGCCGACGAAGTAGTAAAGCGTGCCATCGGCAGGCTTGACGTCGAGCATTTTGAAACCAAGGATCCCGGCAGCCTGAGCCATCGCTTCAATGATCAGTACGCCCGGCATGATTGGATGCGCCGGAAAGTGACCATTGAAGAACGGCTCGTTGATGCTGACATTCTTGTAGGCGCGAATGCGCTTGCCCTCAACATCCAGCTCCACTACCCGGTCCACCAACAGGAACGGGTAACGGTGAGGCAGGTATTCGCGAATCTCGTTGATGTCCATCATTTCGGGGGGAAGCCTATGTAAAGATTGGGAGCGCGCGACTGACGCACACTCCTCTAGCAAATCAAGGAGGCAGTCTAACGGCTGTGCACACTTGATATGGAAATGGTATCAGCCATCTGATGAAGCATTGCTGTCAGGGGTCACGTCCCCAACACGCTTTTCCAGCTGTCGCAGACGTCGCGCGATGTCATCGAGCTGACGGATACGTGCCGCGCTTTTACGCCACTCGGCAGCCGGTTGCATGGCCGTTCCGGAGGAATATGAACCCGGCTCGGTAATCGAGTGAGTCACCATGGTCATTCCGGTCAGGAATACGTTGTCGCAAATATCAATGTGCCCAACCAGCCCTACACCACCCGCCAGCATGCAGTGCTTGCCGATTTTGGTGCTGCCGGAAATCCCCACGCACGCCGCCATGGCGGTGTGATCACCGACCTGCACGTTGTGGGCAATCTGAATCTGGTTATCGAGCTTCACGCCATTGCCGATGATGGTGTCGGCCAACGCACCGCGGTCGATGGCGGTATTCACGCCAATCTCCACATCGTCACCGATCAATACCCCACCGACCTGGGCGATTTTCTGCCAGATGCCTTTTTCGTTGGCAAAACCAAAGCCTTCACCACCGAGCACGGCGCCGGACTGAATGACCACGCGCTTGCCAATGCGAACGTCGTGGTACAGCGTCACACGCGGGGCCAACCAGCCGCCCTCGCCGATCTCGCTACGCGCACCAATGAAGCAGTGCGCACCGACCGTCACGCCTGCGGCGATTCGCGCAGCACTTTCGATCACGGCAAACGCGCCGATACTCGCTGCCGGATCAACCACTGCATCCGCCGCCACAACCGCTGTCGGATGAATACCGGCAGCAGCCTTCGGCTTGGGATCGAACAGGTGGGAAACCCGCGCATACGCCGCGTACGGATCGGGCACAACCAGCGCATCACCGGCAAAACCTTCTGCGTCAGCGGCCTTCAGCAACACGGCTGCGGCCTGGCTGTCGGCCAGATATTTACGGTATTGGGGGTTTGCCAGAAAGCTCAACTGAGCTGGGCCAGCCTCCTGCAAGGTGGCTAGCCCAGTGATTTCTTTCTCCGGGTCGCCACGAAGGGTGGCGCCGAGGAACTCGGCCAATTGGCCGAGCTTTATAGTCGCTGTCATGGATTACTTCAGCTGATTCATGCGCTCGATAACCTGGCGAGTGATGTCGTACTGAGGCTTGACATCAATCACTGCGCCACGCTCGAAGACCAGGTCATAAGCACCTTTCTTGATGACTTCTTCCACAGCGCTATCCAGTTTCGGCTTGAGCTGCTTCAGCATTTCACGGTCAGCAACGGCTTTGGCTTCGTTCAGCTCTTTGGACTGGAACTGGAAGTCACGAGCCTTCTGCTTGAACTCGAGCTCAAGACGCTCACGCTCGCCCTGGGCCATTTTGTCGCCACCGCTAACCAGACGATCCTGGATGCCTTTGGCACTGCTTTCCAGGGTTTTGAGCTTGGTCAGCTGCGGGCCGAACTTCTTCTCGGCATCCACGGCGTACTTCTTCGCCGCGTCAGACTCCAGCAGAGCCATTTGATAGTTCAGTACCGCGATTTTCATTTCGGCAAATGCCGGGGTTGCTACCAGGACAGTTGCCAGGAGAACCAATTGAGTCAACTTACGCACGATGCACTCCTACAAAATCCATTGTCGTTATCTTGGATCAGACTATTAGAAAGTCTGACCGAGGGAGAATTGGAACACCTGGGTCTCTGCATTGCTGTCCGGTTTCTTGACCGGCATTGCCAAGGCAAAGCTCAACGGACCGAGGGCGGTAACCCATGTCACGCCAACACCCACCGAACTGGCCATATTGGCCAGACTGACTTCGTTGCACTGCGTTTTGGACTTCGAACCATCGGCGTTAGTGCTCTGCGTGCAAGACGAGTCGAACACGTTACCCACGTCCCAGAATACCGACGTGCGCAAGGAACGCTGATCTTTCACGAACGGCAGAGGGAACAGAACCTCTACACCGCCCTGAATCAGGACGTTACCACCAAACGGCAGCGCATTCTGGTCCGGGTCGACGGAAGTTCCCGGGTTAACGCCACGGCTCGGCGTACTGCGAGGCCCCAAGGTGCTGTCCTTGAAGCCGCGAACCGAGTTGAAACCACCTGCGTAGTAGTTCTCGTAGAACGGCAGGCCACTGGTCGAACCGTAACCATCACCATAGCCCAGCTCTGTATGCAGACGCATGGTGTAGTTGTCGGTCAATGGCTGGAACAGCTGACCACGGTAATCAAGCTTGAAGAACGACAGGTCGCTACCTGGTGTTGTCGCTTCCATCGTCAAGCTCTGGGAGTGACCACGGGTCGCCAGCACGCCTTTGTTCAGAGTCGACTCGGACCAACCGGCCGAGGCCTTGAAGTTCAGGTACTGGTCGCCTTCACGGTTAACGAAGTCAAAAATCTCGTCAACGGTGTACTGCCCGGTCTTGATCTTGTCTTGCTGCGCCGTCAGACCGAAGGTCAGACGCGAAGTCTCGCTGATCGGATAACCGACGCTGACACCGGCACCCAGGCTGTCTACCGCATAGCTGGCTACGTTGACGTCGAGGTTTTTGTAGTCAGTGGTGCGATAGAAAGCGTTGTAACCCAGGCTCACGCCATCGGCGGTCCAGTACGGGTCGACATAACCGAAGTTGTAACGGCTCTGGTACTGGCTACGGGTCAAGCCGATGCTGACCTTGTTACCGGTACCCAGGAAGTTGTTCTGGGTAATCGAACCACCCAGGATCAAACCGGCGCTCTGAGCAAAACCAACGCTGGCGGTAATCGAACCGGAAGCTTGTTCTTCAACGGCGTAGTTCACGTCAACCTGGTCATCGACACCCGGTACGGCCGGCGTCTCGACGTTGACTTCCTTGAAGAAGCCCAGACGCTCCAGACGGGTCTTGGACTGGTCGATCAGGTAGGTCGAAGCCCAGCCACCTTCCATCTGGCGCATTTCACGACGCAGCACTTCGTCTTCCGACTTGGTGTTGCCGCGGAAGTTGATACGGTTTACGTAAGCACGCTTGCCCGGATCGACCACAAAGGTGATATCGACCGTGTGATCGTCATCATGTGGAGTCGGTACACCGTTGACGTTGGCGAAGGTGTAACCCTCGTTACCCAGGCGACGGGTGATCAGTTCAGAAGTCGTGGTCATCAGCTTGCGCGAGAACACCTGACCTTTTTGCACCAGCAGCAGCGCCTTGACCTGGTCTTCAGGGACTTTCAGGTCACCGCTGAGCTTCACGTCACGAACGTTGTACTTCTGACCTTCGTTGACGTTAACGGTGATATAGACGTGTTTTTTGTCCGGAGTGATCGAAACCTGGGTCGAAGCAATATCCATGTTGATATAGCCACGGTCCAGGTAATAGGAGCGCAGACGCTCCAGGTCACCGGAGAGTTTTTCACGAGCGTACTTGTCATCGTTCTTGAAGAACGACAGCCAGTTGGTGGTCTTGAGTTCGAACAGGTCGATCAGGTCTTCATCAGGGAAAACCGTGTTACCCACCACGTTGATGTGCTGGATGGCGGCAACAGTGCCTTCGTTGATATTGACCTTCAAGCCAACGCGGTTACGCGGCTGAGGAACAACCTCGGTATCGACGGTCGCAGAGTAGCGGCCTTGAGCGACGTACTGACGCTGCAGCTCGTTACGCACGCCTTCAAGCGTCGCACGCTGGAAGATCTCGCCTTCGGCCAGACCGGATTGTTTAAGGCCTTTCATCAGGTCTTCAGTGGAGATCGCCTTGTTACCTTCGATCTCGATACTGGCAACCGACGGACGCTCGACTACAGTAATGACCAGGACATTGCCATCGCGGCCCAGCTGGATATCTTGAAAGAACCCGGTTTTGAACAGCGCACGAGTGGATTCCACCAGGCGACGATCATCCGCCTGTTCACCGACGTTCAACGGCAAGGCACCAAAGACGCTACCCGCGGATACCCGCTGGAGGCCATTGACGCGAATATCGGAGATAGTGAAGGACTCGGCGTGAACTTCGGCGATCATCAATACGGTGAGAACCGCAGTTAGCAGCAGACGTTTCATGAAGTCCTTTCTTATTCCAACTGGCAATAAACAAACTGCCGCAAAATGCGGCAGATTCGCAATTCAGCGAAGCGTTACAGTCGACCCAGATCGTTGACCAGAGCAAGCAACATCACCCCGATCACCAAACTGATACCGATCTGTATCCCCCAACCCTGCACCCGATCCGACAAGGGACGACCACGCGTCCACTCGATCAGATAAAACAACAAATGCCCCCCATCCAGTACAGGAATGGGCAACAAATTCAGAACTCCCAGGCTAATACTCAGATAAGCCAGGAAATTCAGGAAATCAGCGACACCCGACTGGGCAGAAGCGCCCGCCACTTTAGCAATGGTTATCGGTCCACTCAAGTTTTTTACCGAGAGCTCGCCGAACAACATTTTCTTTAGTGAATCAAGGGTCAACACACTCATGGTCCAAGTGCGTCGAGCACCCTCGCCAATTGCTGCCACAGGACCGAAGCTGACCTCGCGAATCATCGCTGGTGGCCAATCGACAGCCTTGACCCCGGCACCCAGATAACCGGTGGCCACTTTTTCCTTGCCACGGGTTGCCAAGGTCACAGGGACGTCGATTTGAGCACCGTCGCGCTCAATGTGCAGCACAATTTTGGTATCAGGACGTACACGGACCCAATCAACCACTTGCTGCCAGTCGCTCAACGCCTGACCATCGAGCGCCAGCAGACGGTCGCCGGTCTTCAGGCCGGCAGCCTGCGCCGGGCCTTTGGGGTCAAGTTCAGCCAACACCGGTGGCAATTCCGGACGCCAAGGACGAATACCCAGCGAGCGAATCGGATCCGGCTCATCGGCGCCCTTGAGCCAATGGTCCAGGACCAGCTCACGAGGTGAATCAGCGGTAGAGCCCTGCTCGCGCACCAGCAACTGCAAGGAACCGCTTTCACCGAGACGCCGGACCAGCTGCAGATTCACTGCCGCCCAACCCGAAGTCGGCTCGCCGTCGATGGCGACAATTTCCTGGCCTGGGCTCAAACCAGCCTTGGCGGCAAGGCTGCCGATCTCAACGGCACCAATGACGGGGCGTACCTGCTCCGTCCCCAGCATTGCCAGCGCCCAAAAGAACACCAATGCCAGCAGGAAGTTGGCGATAGGCCCGGCAGCAACGATTGCGATGCGCTGACGAACGGATTTTCGGTTGAAGGCCTGGTCAAGCTGATCGGCCGGCACTTCGCCTTCACGCTCATCGAGCATTTTCACGTAGCCACCCAGAGGGATGGCGGCGATTACGAACTCGGTGCCGCGCCGATCATGCCAGCGCAGCAACGGCAGGCCGAAACCCACGGAGAAACGCAGAACCTTGACGCCACAGCGACGCGCAACCCAGAAATGGCCAAATTCATGGAAGGTGACCAGCACGCCCAAAGCCACCAGGGTGCCGACAATCATATAGAGCGCGCTCATCTACTTTCTCCGCAATCCTATTCAGTGCTGCCGCGAGCAAACCAGCCGCAACACCTATCGCCCGTGACGACTCAACCAACGCTCGGCAAGGACACGCGCTTTCGCGTCCGCAGTGAAAACCGCATCGAGATCATCGACCGAAACCACAGGCTCGAGGTTTAACACCTCTTCGATGATACTCGCGATCTCCAGGTAACGGACACGTCCATCGAGAAAGGCTGCAACAGCCACCTCATTCGCCGCGTTCAGCATGGCCGGAGCACTGTTGCCGGCCTCCGCCGCATGACGCGCCAGACGCAAGCACGGGAATCGCTCTTCGTCAGGCGCCTGGAAGTCCAGGCGCGCGATCGCGAACAGATCAAGCGGCGCAACCCCGGAGTCGATGCGCTCAGGCCATGCCAGCGCGTTAGCGATCGGTGTCCGCATATCCGGATTGCCCAACTGCGCCAATACCGAACCGTCAACGTAGTCGACCAGCGAATGAATCACGCTTTGTGGATGAATCACCACTTCGATCTGCGATGGCTTGGCATCAAACAGCCAACAGGCCTCGATCAACTCCAGGCCCTTGTTCATCATGCTGGCCGAATCGACCGAAATCTTGCGCCCCATCGACCAGTTGGGATGGGCACACGCCTGCTCTGGCGTAACATGCGCCAACTCAGCCATGGACGTCTGCCGGAACGGACCGCCAGAGGCTGTCAGCAAAATCCGTCGAACACCTACAGCGCCAAGCCCACGGGAAAAGTCTGCGGGCATGCACTGAAAGATTGCGTTGTGCTCGCTGTCGATGGGCAGCAGCACTGACCCGCTCTTGTGCACGGCCTGCATGAACAGAGCGCCGGACATCACCAGCGCTTCCTTGTTGGCCAGCAGAATCTTCTTGCCCGCCTCGACCGCCGCCAGTGTCGGACGCAAACCGGCCGCACCGACAATCGCTGCCATCACCGCATCGACTTCAGCGTCGGAGGCGACCTGACACAAGCCCTCCTCCCCCACCAGAACGCGCGTCGAAAGGCCGGCCGCCCGCAGATCGTCTTGCAGGCGCCGGGCAGCCACGGGCTCTGGCACCACCGCAAAACGCGGCACATGGCGAATGCACAAGGCCAGCAGCTCACTCAGACGAGAGAAACCGCTCAAAGCGAAGACTTGATAGCGCTCAGGGTGACGAGCGATGACATCAAGGGTGCTCAGACCAATGGAGCCGGTCGCACCCAGAACAGTGATCTGTTGTGGGCGGCTCATGGTGCTGCCATCCACAGCAATACCGCAAACACGGGAATCGCCGCGGTGAGACTGTCGATACGGTCCAGTACGCCGCCGTGGCCAGGCAGCAGATTACTGCTGTCCTTGATTCCCGACTGACGCTTGAACATGCTTTCGGTCAAATCGCCAACCACCGAAATAAACACGATAATCGCCGCGCCGATCAGCCCTTTCAGCATCTCGCCGGTCGTCCAGTCACGCACCAGACCAACAATGGCGGTGATCACCAGACTCAGCAGCAAACCACCGTACACACCTTCCCAGCTTTTACCGGGACTGACGTGCGGAGCAAGTTTACGCTTGCCAAATGCCCGACCGGAAAAGTAAGCGCCAATGTCTGCGCCCCAGACCAACACCATTACCGCCATGATCAGCCAGTTACCCAGCGGCTCCTGCTTGATCAGGATCAGACCCTGCCAGGCCGGCAACAGGATCAGCAGGCCGATCACCAGCTTGCAGGCTGCACTGGCCCAATGTTCGCTGGTCTTGGGATAGGTCAGCACCAGGTAAGTCGCCGCTGCCCACCAGAGCACGGCAGCCCCCAGCACCCAAGGCGAAAGCCCTGGCAGCACATGCATGATAAACAGCATCACCGCGACCACGGCCGCATAAGCGAGGCGAATCGGTTGCGCAGTGAAACCCGCCAAACGCGCCCATTCCCAGGCACCAAGGGTCACGACCAGGCCGATAAACAGCGCAAAACCGGAACCCTCGAGCAGAAAAAATCCGCACAGGGCGATCGGTAGCAGGATCAGCGCAGTGATGATTCGTTGTTTAAGCATTAAACCCGGGCCCCAGCCTCGACCTGCTCACTCGTTTTACCGAAGCGACGCTGGCGAGAAGCGAAATCGGCCAGCGCATTACGCATGGCTTCGTGTTTGAAGTCCGGCCAGAACAGGTCGGAAAAATACAGCTCGGAGTACGCCAACTGCCACAGCAGGAAGTTGCTGATGCGATGCTCGCCGCCGGTACGAATGCACAAATCCGGTAGCGGTAGATCACCGGTAGCCAGGCAGGTTTGCAGCAATTGCGGGGTGATGTCATCCGGACGCAAATGCCCGGCTTGAACTTCTCGCGCCAGACGCTGCGCAGCCTGCGCGATATCCCACTGGCCGCCGTAGTTCGCAGCGATCTGCAGAACAAAACGATTGGCGCCCACTGTCATTGCCTCCGCCTCACGCATTGCCGCTTGAAGCTCGGGATGAAAACGCGAACGGTCACCGATAATACGCAGCGTGATGTTGTTGTCGTTGAGGCGCTTGGCCTCGCGACGCAATGCCTTGAAAAACAAATCCATCAAGGCGCTGACTTCATCGGCCGGACGCTGCCAGTTTTCACTGGAGAAGGCGAACAGGGTCAGTACTTCGACCCCGGCCTCAGCACACACCTCGATGACCGCGCGAACGGCATCGACGCCAGCCTTGTGCCCGGCAACGCCAGGCAAGAAACGTTTTTTTGCCCAGCGATTATTGCCGTCCATGATGATCGCGACATGGCGCGGCACCACGGAGGGCGCAGTCTGCTTGGTCTTTTCCATGAAGGCGTCCTGACCCCTTATACGGCCATCAGGTCCTTTTCTTTGTCTTCAGTGAGCTTATTGATCTGAGCCTCGAAGTCCTTGATCAACTTGTCGATATCGGCACTCGCGCGACGCTCTTCGTCTTCGCTGATTTCCTTATCCTTGACCAGCTTCTTCAGGTCGCCCAGCGCATCACGGCGAATATTACGCACCGCGACACGAGCATCTTCGGCTGCGCTGCGCGCTTGCTTGGTGAAGCCCTTGCGGGTCTCCTCGGTCAAGGCCGGCATAGATATCAGCAGCAACTCACCCAGGTTAGTCGGGTTGAGGTTCAGACCAGCACTCTGGATCGCCTTGTCGACCGCTGCGAGCATGTTGCGCTCGAAAGCCACGACTTGCAGGGTCCGGGAGTCCTTCACGGTGACGTTGGCCACGCTGCTCAAAGGAGTATCCGAACCGTAGTAGGGCACCATCACGCTGCCCAGGATACTTGGGTGCGCCTTGCCTGTACGAATCTGACCAAAAGCGTGCGCCAGCGACTCCAGGGATTTGGTCATGCGCTCTTGAGCGTCTTTCTTGATTTCGTTGATCATTGTTCGCCTTCCTCGATCAGGGTTCCTTCAGCGCCGCCATGCACGATGTTCAGCAGGGCGCCGGGCTTGTTCATGTTAAATACGCGCAGCGGCATTTTGTGGTCGCGGCACAGGCAAATAGCCGTCAGATCCATCACACCCAGCTTGCGATCCAGCACTTCATCGTAGGTCAGATGATCGAACTTCTCGGCATGCGGGTCTTTGAATGGGTCAGCGGTGTACACACCATCAACCTTGGTTGCTTTCAACACGACATCAGCATCGATCTCGATCGCTCGCAGGCAAGCTGCCGAGTCCGTGGTGAAGAACGGGTTGCCGGTACCGGCAGCGAAAATAACCACTTCCTTGGCGTTCAGGTGACGCATGGCTTTGCGGCGATCGTAATGATCGGTCACGCCCACCATGGAAATAGCCGACATCACGATGGCCGAGATATTCGCACGTTCCAGCGCATCACGCATGGCCAGAGCGTTCATCACAGTGGCCAGCATGCCCATGTGGTCGCCAGTTACCCGATCCATGCCGGCCGCACTCAGTGCCGCGCCGCGGAACAGATTACCACCACCAATCACCAGACCGACCTGAACGCCGATACCGACCAGTTGGCCGACTTCCAGCGCCATGCGATCCAGAACCTTGGGATCGATCCCGAACTCTTCGGAGCCCATCAGGGCCTCGCCGCTAAGCTTGAGTAGAATGCGTTTATAGCGAGCCTGATAACCACTGCCCTGCTGAGCCATTGCGAATCTCTCCTGCGGCGTATTTAAAAAATTCTTTGCGGGCTGTTTGCAGCCTGCGTTCACTCTGGTTTGACGCTATCACAGCGCCATCGGAACACGGCTTTGTAAGCCAGTTCCGACGGAAAACCAAATAAATTGGCTTCCCCATCTGAAAAGAGGCTGCGCGCGTGAGCGGGCAGCCTCTTCAGGGCGACAGTTAAAAAACTGTCTTACGACTTGGCAGCAGCCAGCTGGGCAGCAACTTCTTCAGCGAAGTTGTCGACTGGCTTCTCGATGCCTTCGCCTACTTTGAAGTAGGTGAAGGAAACGATTTCAGCACCGGCTTTCTTGGCCAGCTCGCCGACCTTGATTTCAGGGTTCTTGACGAACGCCTGCTCAACCAGGCTGGCTTCGGCCAGGAACTTGCTGATACGGCCTTTAACCATGTTTTCAACGATGTTTTCCGGCTTGCCGGCGATCTTGTCAGCGTTCAGCGTCAGGAACACGCCTTTCTCGCGCTCGATCGCTTCAGCGGAAACTTCCGATGGCAGCAGGAATTCAGGGTTGGTGGCCGCTACGTGCATAGCGATGTCCTTGGCCAGCTCAACGCTGCCGCCTTTCAGGACAACTGCAACACCGATCTTGTTGCCGTGCAGGTAACCACCGACAACATCACCTTCAACGCGTGCCAGACGACGGATGTTGACGTTTTCGCCAACCTTGCCGACCAGTACCAGGCGATCAGCTTCTTGAGCTTCGATCAGCGGAGCAACGTCTACCAGCTTGTCGGCGAACGCTTTTTCAACGCTTGCAGCAACAAATGCCTTGAAGTCGTCCTGCAGAGCCAGGAAGTCGGTCTGCGAGTTCACTTCCAGCAGAACGGCGGATTTACCGTCTTCCTTCAGAGCGATAGCGCCTTCAGCAGCAACGTTGCCTGCTTTTTTGGCTGCCTTGATGGCGCCCGAAGCACGCATGTCATCAATGGCTTTTTCGATGTCGCCGCCAGCCTTGGTCAAGGCTTTCTTGCAGTCCATCATGCCTTCGCCAGTACGCTCGCGCAGTTCTTTGACCAACGCTGCAGTAATCTCTGCCATTTCAAAATTCCTCTTGGATAGGTTATCAACCATTCCACCCGATCGAACGGGCGTTCAATTCTTCCCGAACCACCCTTGTTAGCTGCTGCACATTACAAATGCAGTAGCGGCATCCCTGAAACGGGCGCCAACAAATGGTTTTCGAGGTGGCAAAAAGGGGGCCAAGCCCCCTTTTTGCTTACTGAGTCAACGCCAAGGCGTCAATTACTCAGCTGCTGCTACCGGAGCTTCTTCAACGAACTGCTCGGTGCCGCCAGCAACGTGGTTGCGACCACGGATTACAGCGTCAGCCATCGAACCCATGTACAGCTGGATAGCGCGGATTGCGTCATCGTTGCCTGGGATGATGTAGTCAACGCCTTCCGGGCTGCTGTTGGTATCGACTACGCCGATAACCGGGATGCCCAGCTTGTTGGCTTCGGTGATCGCGATGCGCTCGTGATCAACGTCGATAACGAACAGTGCGTCAGGCAGACCGCCCATGTCCTTGATACCACCCAGGGAACGATCGAGCTTTTCCAGGTCGCGAGTACGCATCAGCGCCTCTTTCTTGGTCAGCTTGGCGAAAGTACCGTCTTCGGCTTGCACTTCAAGGTCACGCAGACGCTTGATGGAAGCACGGATGGTTTTGAAGTTGGTCAGCATGCCGCCCAACCAGCGGTGATCGACGTACGGCGAACCGCAACGTGCTGCTTCTTCAGCAACGATCTTGCCAGCGGAACGCTTGGTGCCGACGAACAGGATCTTGTTTTTGCCCTGGGCCAGACGCTCTACGAAAGTCAGAGCTTCGTTGAACATTGGCAGGGTTTTTTCAAGGTTGATGATGTGGATCTTGTTACGCGCGCCGAAAATGTATTTACCCATTTTCGGGTTCCAGTAACGGGTCTGGTGACCGAAGTGCACACCGGCCTTCAGCATATCGCGCATGTTGACTTGGGACATGATAGTTCCTTAATAAGTCGGGTTTGGCCTCCACGTATCCCAATGACCAACCAGCAGCATCAGCTGAAGGCACCCAGGTCATCGTGTCGACACGTGTGTGGATTTAGGCTTTTCAGGGTATCCCCGGAAAGCGGCGCATTTTATATCACAAGGAGGGCGAAAACGAAACCCGGATTCTTGAAACCGGATAAGCGCTTTTGTCCCGGCCCTTGGAATCCCCCCAGAATGCGCCATTCTATAGAGAGAAGCGATGCACAGAGGCGCAGATTTGCCGTGATCGTCTGTTAGAATCGCGTTTTTCAGGGCTGCGAGCAGCATCACGCAGAGCCCATTCCGTATAGAAAACGCCACTGAGCGTAGAGAGAGCCTGTATGACCGTCACCCTCAAAACCCCAGAGGACATCGCCAAAATGCGTATCGCCGGCAAACTTGCCGCCGATGTGCTGGAAATGATTGCCGAATTCGTCAAACCCGGCGTCACGACCGAAGAGCTGGATCGCATCTGCCACGACTACATCGTCAACGAGCAGAAAGCCATCCCTGCCCCGCTCAACTACAAAGGCTTTCCGAAGTCGATCTGCACCTCGATCAACCACGTGGTCTGCCACGGCATTCCGAACGAGAAGCCGCTTAAAGATGGCGACACGCTGAACATCGACGTCACCGTGATCAAAGATGGCTATCACGGTGATACCAGCCGCATGTTCCATGTCGGCAACGTGCCGGTTTGGGCCGAGCGCCTGTCGCAAGTCACTCAGGAATGCATGTACAAGGCCATCGAGCTGGTCAAGCCTGGCTGCCGCCTCGGCGATATCGGCGAAGTCATCCAGAAGCACGCTGAAAAGAACGGCTTCTCGGTGGTTCGCGAGTTCTGCGGTCACGGCATCGGCAAGGTGTTCCACGAAGAACCGCAAATCCTGCATTACGGCCGCGCCGGCACCGGCATGGAACTGAAAGCCGGCATGACCTTCACCATCGAGCCAATGATCAATCAGGGCCGTGCCGACACCAAGGTACTCGGCGACGGCTGGACCGCGATCACCAAGGATCGCAAGCTGTCGGCCCAGTGGGAGCACACCCTTCTGGTGACCGAAACCGGCTACGAGATCTTCACCCTGCGCAGCGATGACACCATTCCTCGCGTTTCGGCCTGATCCGACGAACCCCGCACCCAGCCTATATGAAGGAAAGCCAATCGATGCCGCAGGTGGATCCCGAACTCTTCGACCGCGGCCAGTTCCAGGCTGAACTGGCCCTGAAGGCAAGCCCGATTGCGGCCTTCAAGAAGGCGATCCGCCAGGCGCGAGAGGTGCTCGACGCACGCTTTCGTAGCGGGCGGGACATTCGCCGGCTGATCGAGGATCGTGCCTGGTTCGTCGATAACATCCTGCAAAAGGCCTGGGAGCAGTTCGACTGGAGTGAAGATGCCGACATCGCGCTGGTCGCCGTCGGCGGCTATGGTCGCGGCGAGTTGCACCCCTACTCCGACATTGATTTGCTGATCTTGCTGGACAACGCCGATCACGAAGTTTTCCGCGATTCCATCGAGCGTTTTCTGACCCTGCTGTGGGACATCGGTCTGGAGGTCGGCCAAAGCGTACGCTCAGTGGACGAATGTGCCGAACAAGCCCGCGCTGACCTGACGGTGATCACCAACCTGATGGAAAGCCGCACCATTGCCGGCCCCGAGCATCTGCGTCAGCGCATGCTCGATGTCACCAGCACCGAACACATGTGGCCGGCCAAGGAGTTCTTCCTGGCCAAACACACCGAACAAAAAGCGCGTCACCACAAATACAACGACACCGAATACAACCTGGAACCCAACGTCAAAGGCTCGCCCGGCGGCCTACGGGATATTCAGACGATTCTCTGGGTGGCACGCCGCCAATACGGCACGCTGAACCTGCGCGCCCTCGCTGGCGAAGGCTTCCTGGTCGAAAGCGAAAACGCCCTGCTGGCCTCGTCCCAGGAATTTCTGTGGAAGGTTCGCTACGCCCTGCACATGCTGGCCGGGCGCGCCGAGGACCGCTTGCTGTTCGATCATCAGCGCTCGATTGCCGGGCTGCTGGGCTTCGTAGGCGAAGACGCGAAACACGCCATCGAAAACTTCATGCAACAGTACTACCGCGTGGTAATGAGCATTGCCCAGCTCAGCGACCTGATCATCCAGCATTTCGAGGAAGTCATCCTCGCGCCGGAAGATGAAGCGCCGCCACAACCGATCAACTCGCGCTTCCAGTTGCATGACGGCTACATCGAGGCGATCAACACCAACGTGTTCAGGCGCACGCCGTTTGCCATGCTGGAAATCTTTGTGCTGATGGCCCAACAGCCGGAAATCAAAGGCGTGCGGGCTGACACTATTCGTCTGCTGCGGGAACACCGGCACCTGATCGACGACGACTTCCGCAACGACATTCGCAACACCAGCCTGTTCATCGAACTGTTCAAATGCAAGATCGGCATCCACCGCAACCTGCGACGGATGAACCGTTACGGTATTCTCGGGCGCTACCTGCCGGAGTTCGGTTTTATCGTCGGGCAGATGCAGCACGACCTGTTCCATATTTACACGGTCGACGCCCATACCCTGAACCTGATCAAGCACCTGCGTAAGTTGCAGTACACCCAGGTGTCCGAAAAATTCCCGCTGGCCAGCAAGCTCATGGGCAAACTGCCCAAGCCCGAGCTGATCTACCTCGCCGGGCTGTACCACGACATCGGCAAGGGTCGGCATGGCGATCACTCGGACATCGGCGCGGTCGACGCCGAAGCGTTCTGCCAGCGGCACCAACTGCCCGTGTGGGACAGCCGGCTGATTGTCTGGCTGGTACAGAACCACCTGGTGATGTCGACCACCGCGCAGCGCAAGGACCTGTCCGACCCGCAAGTGATCCACGACTTCGCGCAGGTCGTCGGTGACGAAACCCGCCTCGATTACCTGTACGTGCTGACCGTCGCCGACATCAACGCCACCAATCCGACGCTATGGAACTCCTGGCGCGCCAGCCTGTTGCGCCAGCTCTACACCGAGACCAAGCGGGCCTTGCGTCGCGGCCTGGAAAACCCCGTCGACCGCGAAGAACAGATTCGCCAGACCCAGAGCGCAGCCCTGGATATTCTGGTGCGCAGCGGCACCGATCCGGACGACGTCGAGCAACTCTGGTCGCAGCTGGGTGATGACTACTTCCTGCGTCACACCGCCGGCGACGTGGCCTGGCACAGTGATGCCATCCTCCAGCAGCCGGCCGACGGCGGGCCACTGGTGCTGATCAAGGAAACCACCCAGCGCGAGTTCGAGGGCGGTACGCAGATCTTCATCTACGCGCCGGACCAGCACGACTTCTTCGCCGTGACCGTGGCGGCGATGGACCAGCTCAACCTGAACATTCACGACGCCCGGGTTATTACCTCTACCAGCCAGTTCACCCTCGACACCTACATCGTGCTCGACACCGACGGCGACTCGATCGGCGACAACCCGGCGCGGGTCAAGCAGATCCGCGACGGCCTGACCGAGGCTCTGCGCAACCCCGACGACTACCCGACCATCATCCAGCGTCGGGTGCCGCGCCAGCTCAAGCATTTCGCCTTCGCGCCGCAAGTGACGATCCACAACGACGCCCAGCGCCAGGTGACGGTGCTGGAACTCAGCGCCCCCGACCGTCCGGGCCTGCTGGCGCGGATCGGAACAATCTTTCTCGAATTCGACCTGTCGCTGCAGAACGCCAAGATTGCCACCCTCGGTGAGCGGGTCGAAGACGTATTCTTCATCACTGACGCGAACAACCACCCGTTGTCCGACCCACAGCTGTGCAGCCGTTTGCAGGATGCGATCGTCGAACAACTGAGCGTCAGCCCCGAACCGGATATCAAACTTTCACGCATCAGCATCTGAATCAACAAATTTCCCCCTGTGGGAGCGAGCCTGCTCGCGATGGCGTCAGTCCACTCAGCATCGCCAGTGACTGATTTATTGCTATCGCGAGCAGGCTCGCTCCCACATTGAACGAGACCCCGCACCGATGAACAACGCCCTGAACCAGCTCCAGCCTTACCCGTTCGAGAAACTGCGCGCCCTGCTCGGTGCGGTCACGCCAAACCCTGACAAGCGTCCGATTGCGCTGTCGATCGGCGAGCCGAAGCACCGTTCGCCAAGCTTTGTCGCGCAAGCGCTGGCGAGCAACCTGGATCAGATGGCCGTCTACCCGACCACCCTCGGTATTCCCGCATTGCGCGAAGCGATTGCCGGCTGGTGCGAACGTCGCTTCAACGTGCCAAGCGGCTGGATCGACCCGGCGCGCAACGTGCTGCCCGTCAACGGCACTCGCGAAGCGCTGTTTGCCTTCACTCAAACCGTGGTCAATCGCGGTGACGACGCACTGATCGTCAGCCCGAACCCGTTCTACCAGATCTATGAAGGCGCTGCGTTCCTCGCCGGCGCCAAACCGCATTACCTGCCGTGCCTGGATGAAAACGGCTTCAACCCGGACTTCGACGCGGTGTCGGACGACATCTGGAAACGCTGCCAGATCCTGTTCCTGTGCTCGCCGGGCAACCCGACTGGCGCGCTGATCCCGGTCGAAACCCTGAAAAAACTGATCGCCCTGGCCGACAAACACGACTTCGTGATTGCTGCCGACGAGTGCTATAGCGAGCTCTACTTCAACGAACAGACACCACCGCCTGGCCTGCTCAGCGCCTGCGTGGAACTGGGCCGCAAGGACTTCAAACGCTGCGTGGTGTTCCACAGCCTGTCCAAGCGTTCCAACCTGCCGGGCCTGCGCTCGGGTTTCGTCGCCGGTGATGCCGAGATTCTCAAAGGCTTCCTGCTCTATCGCACCTACCACGGCTGCGCCATGCCGGTTCAGACCCAACTCGCCAGCGTTGCCGCGTGGAACGACGAAGTTCACGTAAGCGCCAACCGTGCGCTGTACCGCGAGAAATACGATGCGGTACTGGAAATCCTCAGCCCGGTGATGGACGTACAGCGCCCGGACGGCGGTTTCTACCTGTGGCCGAATGTTGAAGGCGACGATGCCGCGTTCTGCCGTGACCTGTTTGTCGAAGAACATGTGACGGTGGTGCCGGGGTCTTATCTGTCCCGTGAAGTGGACGGGGTCAATCCCGGCGCCGGGCGTGTGCGCCTGGCGTTGGTTGCACCGCTGGCAGAGTGCGTTGAGGCCGCTGAACGGATTCGCGACTTCATCAAACGCCGTCGCTAATAATGTTTAATACCTGCACGGTGCAATGCCGTGCAGACGCACTCAAACATAAAGCAATACAAGCCTTTCAATTTAAACTTCTCGCTCTTTGCGCAGACGATTACTCTCATCCTTCACCGTTAGCTTATTAACAACTTACCACTCACTCACGTCATGGCCAATAAAAACCAAACGGTTATTTTCACTCTGAAAACAAGGATGTTTATTGATGAACACAGCACAACGTTGCTTTACTAAAAAGCCGCAAGACATTAACGCGTCTTACGAAGCCGCCATCCGCGAAAACCCGGCCAATCAGCCCACCTCTGTTTCCGGTCGAAAAAAGAGGGCTATCGCCAAACACACCAACTTCTGGGCACCGGGACGAACGTTACGTATTGCCTTCCTGGACGGCGACCAAGCATTCAAGGACATCGTCAAGGCTGCCGCACTCACCTGGCAACCCCACATCAACCTGACACTCGATTTTGTCGAGGGCACAGAGGGCGAGATCCGCATCACCAGCACCCGGGGCTATTACTGGTCCTATACTGGCACCAACGCTCTACTGGAAACCGAGGGTGCCACCATGAGCCTGTCACCGGATCTTTTGTGGTACGGGTTCATACCCAATGTGATTCACGAGTTTGGGCACGCCCTGGGTGCCGAACATGAACACCTGCACCCTGAAGTAAATATCCCCTGGAACAAACAAGCGGTCTACGAGGCTCACGGTGTGACAGAGGTAGACGATGCACAAAATCGATATATAAAGCGAGAAGTTGACGAGCGCTACTTTGACACTCTTGACGCCAGCGAAGTCAATTACTCGCCTTACGACCCGCTCTCTATCATGCACTATGAAGTCCAACAGGAATGGACAATTGGCGACTTTGAAATCGAACTCAACGAAGTACTCAGCGAAGCGGATAAAGCCTTCATGGCCAAGGCTTATCCTTACCCTGAACCACAAAACAAATAAGTCAGATAACGTGCAGCCCATCAAATATTCGGGCATTTAACTTGGCCCACGTTAGTTTCACTCAATTCAAACTCACCCAACACTTCTCACCGCACGTCATCACCCATCGGGTGATGACGACTGAGCGTGTACAACTCCAATCGTTGGGCACGCAAAGCCTTGAGGCGCAAACGACGCTCCTGCACGTCCAACTGAAACACCAACGCCTGAGCTATAGCGCTTTTTGCGCCTGGCCTCGCGAACTTCATGCATCAGCAACGGCACACATCTGGTAACACGCTGCCGTCGAAGTGCCATATTAGACGTTTAGGCTACAACCTGACCTTTGCACAAAGGTCGCTCCCGGCCCGCCAACCTATCGCACAATGTGGCAAAGCCCGGTCGCGGCCGACGCCGAACCCGCTCGGTCATGGCATAATCCGTCACCTTTTATTTTCAGCAGCTCCAAAGGGGGGCAATTCCTTGACCGCTTCAAGCAAAACGTTGCACCTTTTCGGCATCAAAGCCTGCGACACCATGAAAAAGGCGCGCACCTGGCTCGATGAATACGCTGTGAGCTTTGATTTTCATGATTACAAAACGGCCGGAATCGACCGTGAACACCTGACCCAGTGGTGCAACGAGCACGGCTGGCAAGTGGTGCTCAACCGTGCAGGCACGACCTTTCGCAAACTCGATGACGAACGCAAAGCCGATCTCGACCAGACGAAAGCTATCGAACTGATGCTCGCACAGCCTTCGATGATCAAGCGCCCGGTGCTCGATCTCGGTGACCGAACCCTGATTGGCTTCAAGCCAGACATTTACGCGGCAGCGCTCAAGTAAGCCAGCCCGTTCAATTTTGTTAGAGGTATAAACATGTCCACTACCCTGTTCAGCCTGGCCTTTGGTGTCGGCACTCAAAACCGTCAAGGTGCATGGCTGGAAGTGTTTTACGCAGCCCCGGTTCTCAAGCCATCGGCTGAGCTCGTCGCCGCTATTGCCCCGATTCTGGGCTACACCGAAGGCAATCAGGCCATCGCCTTCAGCACCGCTCAGGCCGCGCAACTGGCTGAAGCCCTGAAAAGCGTTGACGCTGCACAAGCGGCGCTGCTGACCCGTCTGGCGGAAAGCCACAAGCCGCTGGTCGCCACCCTGCTGGCCGAAGACGCGCAGCTGAGCTCCACCCCTGAGGCCTACCTCAAGCTGCATCTGTTGTCCCATCGCCTGGTCAAGCCACATGGCCTGAACCTGGCCGGAATCTTCCCGTTGCTGCCGAACGTCGCCTGGACCAGCCAAGGCGCAATCGACCTGAACGAGCTGGCCGAGCATCAACTGGAAGCGCGTCTGCGTGGCGAGCTGCTGGAAGTGTTCTCGGTCGACAAGTTCCCGAAAATGACCGACTACGTCGTACCGGCCGGCGTGCGTATCGCTGACGCCGCACGGATCCGTCTGGGTGCCTACGTGGGCGAAGGCACCACCGTGATGCACGAAGGTTTCGTCAACTTCAACGCCGGCACCGAAGGCCCGGGCATGATCGAAGGCCGCGTCTCTGCGGGCGTCTTCGTCGGCAAGGGTTCGGACCTGGGCGGCGGCTGCTCGACCATGGGCACCCTGTCGGGCGGCGGCAACATCGTGATCAAGGTCGGCGAAGGCTGCCTGATCGGCGCGAACGCCGGTATCGGCATTCCGTTGGGCGACCGCAACACCGTTGAGTCGGGCCTGTACGTGACCGCTGGCACCAAAGTGGCACTGCTGGACGAGAACAACAAACTGGTCAAAGTGCTCAAGGCCCGCGAACTGGCCGGCCAGCCTGACCTGTTGTTCCGCCGCAATTCGGAGACCGGTGCGGTGGAATGCAAAACCCACAAATCGGCCATCGAACTGAACGAAGCGCTGCACGCTCACAACTAAGCAGCCTCAAATGATCACCTGTGGGAGCGAGCTTGCTCGCGAAGCTTTTGGCGACCTCAAGGACGCCTTCGCGAGCAAGCTCGCTCCCACAGGGTCTGGCCTACACCCGCCCATGTTCACAGGGCCGAACATATGATGATTACTTCGCCCTGGCGCGCCGATTTTCCGGCCATCGCCGCTCTGCAACGGCAAGACCAGACCTATCTGGACAACGCCGCCACCACCCAGAAACCCCAAGCCCTGCTCGACGCACTGGCGCACTACTACGCCAACGGCGCGGCCAACGTCCATCGTGCGCAACACCTGCCCGGCGCCCACGCCACGCAAGCGTTCGAAGACAGCCGCAGCAAAGTCGCACATTGGCTGAACGCAGGTACCAGCGGGCAAATCATCTTTACCCACGGCGCAACCTCTGCACTGAACCTCCTGGCCTATGGCCTGGAACACTCATTCAACCTGGGCGATGAAATTGTCATCAGCGCCCTGGAACATCACGCCAACCTGTTGCCGTGGCAGCAATTGGCGCACCGTCGCGAGCTGAAACTGGTGGTGTTGCCACTGGATGTGGACGGCCTGATCGATCTCGATGCCGCCGCTCAGTTGATCGGCCCACGCACGCGGTTGCTGGCCGTCAGTCAGTTGTCCAACGTGCTTGGCGCCTGGCAGCCGTTAGCGCCGTTGCTGGCGCTGGCCAAGGCGCAGAACGCCTTGACCGTGGTCGATGGCGCCCAAGGCGTGGTCCATGGCCGCCATGACGTGCAGGCGCTGGGCTGCGACTTCTATGTATTTTCCAGCCACAAGCTCTATGGTCCGGACGGTCTCGGCGTGCTTTACGGCAGCAACGAAGCCTTGCAACAGCTGCGCCCATGGCAGTTCGGCGGCGAGATGGTGCTGGACGCCAACTACCACGACGCGCGTTTCCGCCCGGCCCCGCTGGGCTTTGAAGCCGGTACGCCACCGATTGCCAGCGTGATTGGCCTGGGTGCGACCCTCGACTATCTGGCAGGACTGGATCAGGACGCCGTGTGCGCCCACGAAGCCGCGCTGCATGATTACCTGTTGAAGGGCTTGCAGGCGCGCAATGGCATTCGTCTGCTGGGCAAGCCGCAACTGGCGCTGGCCAGTTTTGTCGTCGAAGGCGTGCACAATGCCGATTTGGCGCATCTACTCACCGAACAGGGCATCGCCGTGCGCGCCGGTCATCACTGCGCCATGCCGCTGCTGAAAAGCTTCGAGCTGGCGGGAGCGATTCGGGTTTCGTTGGCGCTGTATAACGACTCGCAAGACCTCGAGCGCTTTTTCGAAGCGCTTGATCAGGCGCTGGAGTTGTTGCGATGAGCCTGCCTGCCGATGCCGTTGCCGCACTGGAAACCTTTCAGGCCGCTGCTGGCTGGGAGCAACGCGCTCGCTTGCTGATGCAATGGGGCGAACGGCTTCCGGCGTTGAGCGATGAAGACAAGGTCGAGACCAACCGCGTGCACGGCTGCGAAAGCCAGGTGTGGCTGGTGGGCGCGTTGCACGACGGCCATTGGCAGTTTGCCGCCAGCAGCGATGCGCGGTTGATTCGTGGGTTGGTGGCGTTGCTGCTGGCGCGGGTCAACGGGTTATCCGCCGCCGAGTTGCAGCAGGTGGATTTGTCGGACTGGTTTGATCAGTTGGGCCTGAGCAGACAGCTATCTCCTTCGCGCAGCAATGGCCTCAATGCCGTATTACAGCGAATGAATGAGTTGGCAGGTTAACCGCCATCGCGAGCAAGCTCGCTCCCACAGTTGAAATGCATTCCCCTGTGGGAGCGAGCTTGCTCGCGATGAGGCCATCAGCAACGACCTTCACACCTCTGGCTTGACCCGATCCGCCGGGCGCCGCACACCCGCAACGATCTTATCCACAGCTTTGGTCGCGGCGACCATGCCAAACGTCGCCGTCACCATCATCACCGCGCCGAAACCGCCGGCGCAGTCGAGTTTCACGCCGTCGCCGACAAAGCTCTTCTGCAAACAAATGCTGCCATCGGGTTTCGGATAGCGCAGCTGCTCAGTGGAGAACACGCACGGCACGCTGTAATGGCGGGTCACGGTTCGCGAGAAACCATAATCGCGACGCAACGTGGAGCGCACTTTCGAGGCCAGCGGGTCATTGAAGGTACGGTTCAGGTCACACACCTGGATCAGCGTCGGATCGATCTGCCCGCCTGCACCGCCCGTGGTGATGATCTGGATCTTGCGACGTTTGCACCAGGCGATCAGCGCAGCCTTGGCGTTGACGCTGTCGATGCAATCGATCACGCAGTCGATGTTTGGCGTGATGTACTCGGCCATGGTCTCGCGCGTGACGAAATCCGCCACCGCGTGCACGGTGCATTCCGGGTTGATCCCGCGCAGGCGCTCGGCCATCACTTCGACCTTGGGCTTGCCGACGGTGCTGTCCAGTGCGTGCAACTGGCGATTGACGTTGCTGACGCACACGTCATCGAGGTCGAACAGCGAGATTTCGCCTACGCCGCAACGGGCCATGGCTTCCGCCGCCCAGGAACCGACGCCACCGACGCCAACAATCGCCACATGGGCCGCGCGCAAACGCGCAAGGCCTTCGATGCCATACAAACGGGCAATGCCAGCAAACCGCGGATCTTCTGTACTCATGACCACTACCCTAAAAACCGGCGCGCATTATAGGGCCGATGCGTGCCAAGAACATCTTTGCGCTATAAACGGCAGCGAGTCCTGATTTAATTAAGCCAGCATCTGTACATTTTTTGTCACACAAAAGAACTTAAGCGAAGATGGCTTGCCCAATGTCCGGCTTTTTTCTGTCTGCTATACGCTCAGTTGAAGGCCAGTGTAGGATGCGCGCCGATTGGCGCGTGCCAACCGTCCCCTCGTTCCACACCTTTTGGAACCCGAAATAGCTATGTCATCGCGTAAATTTGGACTCAATCTGGTGGTAGTGCTGGCAATTGCCGCGCTGTTCACCGGTTTCTGGGCGCTGATCAACCGCCCGGTCACGACCCCCAACTGGCCTGAGCAGATCTCCGGTTTTTCTTACTCGCCGTTCCAACAAGGCCAGTTCCCACAGAAAAACCAGTTCCCGTCCGACGATGAAATGCGTCGCGACCTGGAGATCATGAGCAAGCTGACCGACAACATTCGGACCTACTCCGTCGACGGTACGCTGGAGGACATCCCGAAACTGGCGGAAGAATTCGGCCTGCGCGTGACGCTCGGGATCTGGATCAGCCCGGACCTCGAGCGCAACGAGCGCGAGATCCAGCGCGCCATCGAACTCGCCAACAGCTCGCGCAGCGTCGTGCGCGTGGTGGTCGGTAACGAAGCGATCTTCCGTAAGGAAATCACCGCCGAGCAATTGAGCGTGATCCTCGATCGCGTGCGCGCAGCGGTAAAGGTCCCGGTGACCACCTCTGAGCAGTGGCACGTCTGGGAAGAAAACCCGATGCTGGCCAAGCACGTCGACTTGATCGCGGCTCACATCCTGCCTTATTGGGAATTCATCCCGGTGGACGAGGCCGGTCAGTTTGTTCTGGACCGTGCCCGCGACCTGAAAAAGCTGTTCCCGAAAAAGCCGCTGCTGCTCTCCGAAGTGGGCTGGCCGAGCAACGGTCGTATGCGCGGTGGTGCTGATGCGACCCCGGCTGACCAGGCGATTTACCTGCGTACGCTGGTGAACAAGCTCAACCGCCAGGGCTTCAACTACTTCGTGATCGAAGCGTTTGACCAGCCATGGAAAGCCAGCGACGAAGGTTCGGTGGGCGCTTATTGGGGCGTGTTCAACGCCGCGCGTCAGCAGAAATTCAACTTCGAAGGCCCGGTCGTGGCGATCCCGCAATGGCGGGTACTGGCGGTCGGCTCCGGCGTCCTGGCGTTGTTGTCCCTGACCCTGCTGATGATCGACGGCTCGGCCCTGCGCCAGCGCGGTCGGACCTTCCTGACCTTCACCGCTTTCCTCGGCGGTTCGGCACTGGTGTGGATCGGTTACGACTACAGCCAGCAATACAGCACCTGGTTCAGCCTGACGGTGGGCTTCCTGCTCGCCCTCGGTGCGCTCGGGGTATTTATCGTATTGCTGACCGAAGCCCACGAACTGGCCGAGACCGTCTGGACCCACAAACGCCGGCGTGAATTCCTGCCGGTGGTGGGCGATTCGGACTACCGCCCGAAAGTCTCGATCCACGTGCCGTGCTACAACGAACCGCCGGAGATGGTCAAACAGACCCTCAACGCCCTGGCCAACCTCGACTATCCGGACTTCGAAGTCCTGATCATAGACAACAACACCAAGGACCCGGCGGTCTGGGAACCGGTGCAGGCTTATTGCGAAACCCTCGGCCCGCGCTTCAAGTTCTTCCACGTCGCGCCACTGGCCGGTTTCAAGGGCGGCGCGCTGAACTACCTGCTGCCGCACACCGCCAAGGATGCCGAAGTCATCGCCGTGATCGACTCTGACTACTGTGTCGATCCGAACTGGCTCAAGCACATGGTGCCGCACTTCGCCGATCCGAAAATCGCCATCGTGCAGTCGCCGCAGGACTATCGCGACCAGAACGAAAGCACCTTCAAGAAGCTCTGCTACGCGGAATATAAAGGCTTCTTCCACATCGGCATGGTCACCCGCAACGACCGTGACGCGATCATCCAGCACGGCACCATGACCATGACCCGCCGTTCGGTGCTCGAAGAGCTCGGCTGGGCTGACTGGTGCATCTGCGAAGACGCCGAGCTGGGGCTGCGGGTGTTCGAAAAAGGCCTGTCGGCGGCGTACCACCACAACAGTTATGGCAAGGGCCTGATGCCCGATACCTTTATCGACTTCAAGAAACAGCGTTTCCGCTGGGCCTACGGAGCGATTCAGATCATCAAGCGGCACACCGCCAGCCTGTTGCGTGGCAAGGACACCGAGCTGACCCGTGGCCAGCGTTACCACTTCCTCGCGGGCTGGTTGCCGTGGGTTGCGGACGGCATGAACATCTTCTTCACCGTCGGCGCCCTGCTCTGGTCGGCGGCGATGATCATCGTGCCGCAACGGGTCGATCCACCGCTGCTGATCTTCGCAATCCCGCCATTGGCGCTGTTCGTGTTCAAGGTGGGCAAGATCATCTTCCTCTACCGCCGTGCGGTCGGGGTCAACCTGAAGGACGCATTCTGCGCGGCATTGGCCGGCCTGGCGTTGTCGCACACCATCGCCAAAGCGGTGCTGTACGGCTTCTTCACCAGCAGTATTCCGTTTTTCCGCACCCCGAAAAACGCCGATAACCACGGCTTCTGGGTAGCGATTTCGGAAGCTCGCGAAGAGCTGTTCATCATGCTGCTGTTGTGGGGCGCTGCGCTGGGGATCTACCTGGTACAGGGCATCCCGAGCAACGACATGCGCTTCTGGGTGACCATGTTGCTGGTGCAGTCGCTGCCGTACCTGGCCGCGCTGATCATGGCCTTCCTGTCTTCGCTGCCAAAACCAACGCCTGCGACAGAGCCGGCACCTGCCGCCTAAATCTGCGCAAACCACTAAACGGCGGCCTCTGGCCGCCGTTTTGCTTTAAGATATCCGCCATTTTGCAGGGCTTGGCCCTAAAGGCCTGACCCAATACCTGTGGGAGCGAGCTTGCTCGCGATGGGGTTTGTCATACAAACCGTGTCATCGTTCATCGCGAGCAAGCTCGCTCCCACATTGACAGTCTCCGGAGCTTCCCATGACGGCCCACGCCGACCTTTCGCCGACCCTCCAACTCGCCATCGACCTGATCCGTCGTCCGTCCGTGACGCCGGTCGACGCCGATTGCCAGAAGCAGATGATGCAGCGCCTGGGCGATGCCGGTTTTGCGCTTGAGCCAATGCGCATCGAAGATGTGGATAACTTCTGGGCCACCCACGGCAAACACGAAGGCCCGGTGCTGTGCTTCGCCGGTCACACCGACGTGGTACCGACCGGCCCAGTGGCGGCCTGGCAGATCGACCCGTTCGATGCGCTGATCGACGAGCACGGCATGCTCTGCGGCCGTGGCGCGGCAGACATGAAAGGCAGCCTCGCAGCAATGACCGTGGCGGCCGAGCGGTTTGTCGCCGACTACCCGGACCACAAGGGCAAGGTTGCGTTTCTGATCACCAGCGACGAAGAAGGCCCGGCGCATCACGGCACCAAAGCTGTGGTTGAACGCCTCGCGGCGCGTAAGGAACGTCTGGACTGGTGCATCGTCGGCGAACCGTCGAGCACCACCCTGGTCGGTGACGTGGTCAAGAACGGCCGTCGCGGCTCCCTCGGCGCCAAGCTCACCGTAAGCGGTGTGCAAGGTCACGTGGCTTACCCGCACCTGGCAAAGAACCCGATCCACCTCGCCGCCCCGGCCCTGGCCGAACTGGCCGCCGAGCACTGGGATCACGGCAACGATTTCTTCCCGCCGACCAGTTTCCAGATTTCCAATGTCAATTCCGGCACCGGCGCGACCAACGTGATCCCGGGTGATCTGGTGGCGGTGTTCAACTTCCGTTTCTCCACCGAATCGACCGTTGAAGGCCTGCAACAGCGAGTGGCCGACATCCTCGACAAACATGGCCTGGACTGGCACATCGACTGGGCGCTGTCCGGTTTGCCGTTCCTCACCGAGCCGGGCGCCCTGCTCGATGCGGTGTCGGTGAGCATCAAGACCATCACCGGTCGCGAGACCAAGGCGTCCACCAGCGGCGGCACTTCGGATGGACGCTTCATCGCGACCATGGGTACGCAAGTGGTCGAACTTGGCCCGGTCAACGCGACGATTCACCAGGTCAACGAGCGAGTGCTGGCCAGCGATCTCGACGTACTGACCGAAATCTACTACCAGACCCTGATCAAGTTGCTCGCCTGATGCTCACCTGCCCTATCTGCAGCGCGCCGCTGAACGCGGTCGACAACGGCGTCGCGTGCCCGGCTGGGCATCGCTTCGACCGTGCCCGTCAGGGTTACCTGAACCTGCTGCCGGTGCAGCACAAGAACAGCCGTGATCCGGGTGACAACCAGGCAATGGTTGAAGCCCGTCGCGACTTCTTGAATGCCGGGCATTACGCGCCGGTAGCCAAGCGTCTCGCCGAGTTGGCTGCCGAACGTGCGCCGCAGCGCTGGCTGGACATCGGTTGTGGCGAGGGTTACTACACCGCGCAAATCGCCGACGCCCTGCCGAATGCCGACGGCTACGCGCTGGATATTTCCCGCGAAGCGGTCAAGCGCGCCTGCAAACGCAACCCGCAGCTGACCTGGTTGATCGCCAGCATGGCCCGAGTGCCGTTGGCCGACGCCAGCTGCCAGTTCCTCGCCAGCGTGTTCAGCCCACTCGACTGGCTGGAAGCCAAACGCCTGCTCAGCCCAGGCGGCGGCTTGATGAAAGTCGGGCCGACCAGCGGTCATCTGATGGAACTGCGTGAGCGTCTGTACGACGAAGTGCGCGAATACACCGATGACAAGCATCTGGCGCTGGTGCCGGAAGGCATGACGCTGCAACACAGCGAAACCCTGGAATTCAAACTGAATCTGGTGAGTGGCCAGGACCGCGCCAACCTGCTGGCCATGACGCCTCACGGCTGGCGCGCGAGTGCCGAACGCCGGGCGGCCGTCATCGAACAGGCCGAGCCGTTCGAAGTCAGCGTATCGATGCGCTACGATTATTTCGTTCTGCAGTAATTGTTTGAGAGCAACCCTTTAACTTTTGGCCTTGAGCAGTGGCTTGAGACCGGCTAAATCCGCGAATGGATTTTTCGAAACCCGCAGTGAGGAACATCCATGCGCCAACCCGATATCGAGATTTACCTGAAAGACGCCGACGTCGACTACAAGGCCATCGCCACCTGGCTCGGCGCGGCTCTGGGCCCTTGCACCGACTGGGTTCAGAAAGGTCAGACCTACAAGTGCAAGGCCGGCAACGTGCCGGTGACCTGGCTGCCAAAAGCCGTGGGCAAGTGGAACAGCCTGTACCTGGAAAGCGACCAGACGCCGTGGGACGACGACATCGCCTGCGCCCGCGCAGCCTTTGCCGCACTGAACGTCGAAGTGCGCTGCGCGCCGGGGACCTGGGTCGAGGAAGAAGGTGAAGAGTCGGCAGATCGCTGGATTCGCATCAGCGTCGATGGTGAAGAAGAGATCACCTGGAAAACCGTTTAAACCCTGAACCTGTGGGATGCCCAATATGGCATGCCCGACAGAGATCAAATGTGGGAGCGAGCTTGCTCGCGATAGCGGTGTAAGGCGCGCGGTAGATATCGCGTCGAATGGCGCCATCGCGAGCAAGCTCGCTCCCACAGTGGTTTTGTATGAGGCGAAGTGTGGGTTTACAAACCGACTACGTCTTCAGCCTGCAAGCCTTTCTGCCCGTCTACCACTGCGTATTCAACCTGCTGGCCTTCGGCCAACGAGCGGTGGCCTTCGCCACGGATCGCGCGGTAATGCACGAACACGTCTGCTCCGTCTTCACGCTGAATGAAGCCGTAGCCCTTGGCGTCGTTGAACCACTTCACGTTGCCGGTCTCGCGCGTTGCCATCAATCAATCCCCCATTTTTTTATTATTGAGTCGGCCTGTTCTCGGACAAGCCTTGAGAACGTTTGCCAGCGCTCGGTTTACTGTAAGAAACAGCGCCGATAGTGGCAAACGGCTGGCCGAGTATATGACAGCCGCAAAAACTCTCAACTCAAGTTTACTTCGGCGCTTTTTTGCCGATTTTCGACGAATCCGGCACACTACCGGCCCCGAGCGCCTGCTCGGTTTTTTCAACTAAAGCAGAAGCCGTATGACCCGCTCCCCGTTCCGCCGTCTGGTGTTTGGCACCTTGCGCCGACTGTTGTACCTCTGGGTTCGCTCGGAGACGATCAACCAGTCGTCCTTTACCCTCAACCTCGACCGCAGTCGTCCGGTGTTCTACGTCCTGCAAAATCCTTCGCTGACCGAGCTGGCCGTGCTCGATACCGAATGCACCAAGGCCGGACTGCCACGCCCCGTGCTCCCGGTGTCGGTGGGCAACCTGCTGGAGCCTGCGGCGTTTTTCTACCTGACGCCGGAACCCGACTGGCTCGGCCGCCAGGACAAACGCGGCGCGCCACCGACCCTGACCCGTCTGGTCAGCGCCCTGAGCCAGAATGCCGCCGAAGATGCGCAGATCATCCCGGTCAGCGTGTTCTGGGGCCAATCGCCGGACAGCGAATCGAGCCCGTGGAAATTGCTCTTCGCTGACAGCTGGGCGGTGACCGGGCGTCTGCGCCGACTGTTGAGCATCATGATTCTGGGGCGCAAGACCCGCGTGCAATTCTCCGCGCCGATCAACCTGCGCGAACTGATCGAGCACAACAAGGGCTTTGAGCTCACCGTGCGCATGGCCCAGCGCATTCTTCGGGTGCACTTTCGCAACCTGAAAGCCGCGGTCATCGGCCCGGACATTTCCCACCGTCGCAACCTGGTCAAAGGCCTGCTGAATCAGCCGCAGGTCAAACAGGCGATCCTTGACGAAGCCGAACGCGAGAACATTTCACCGGAGAAGGCCAAAGCTCAAGCGCTGCGTTATGGCAACGAAATCGCCTCGGACTACACCTACACCGCGATCCGTTTTATGGAAGTGGTACTGAGCTGGTTCTGGAACAAGATCTACGACGGGATCAAGGTCAACCACATCGAAGGCGTGCAGAAAGTCGCCCAGGGTCACGAAGTGATCTACGTGCCCTGCCACCGCAGCCATATCGACTACCTGCTGCTCTCCTACCTGCTGTTTCGCAACGGCCTGACCCCGCCGCATGTCGCCGCCGGGATCAACCTCAACATGCCGGTGATCGGCGGCCTGTTGCGCCGTGGCGGGGCGTTCTTCATGCGCCGCACCTTCAAGGGCAATCCGCTCTACACCTCGGTGTTCAACGAATACCTGCACACCCTGTTCACCAAAGGCTTCCCGGTGGAGTACTTCGTCGAGGGTGGCCGTTCGCGCACCGGGCGCATGCTGCAACCAAAAACCGGAATGCTGGCGATCACCCTGCGCAGCTTCCTGCGCTCGTCGCGGATGCCAATCGTGTTCATCCCGGTGTACATCGGTTACGAGCGCGTGCTGGAAGGCCGAACCTACCTTGGTGAACTGCGTGGCGCGAGCAAGAAGAAAGAGTCGATCTTCGACATCTTCAAAGTCATCGGCGCGCTCAAGCAGCGCTTCGGCCAGGTGGCGGTGAACTTCGGCGAGCCGATCAAACTGGCGGAATTCCTCGACAGCGAACAACCGGATTGGCGCACCCAGGAACTCGGCCCGCAGTTCAGACCGGCCTGGCTCAACGAAACCACCAACCGCCTCGGCGAGCGCGTGGCGCGGCATTTGAACGAAGCGGCAGCGATCAACCCGGTAAACCTGGTGGCGCTGGCCCTGCTCTCCACCAGCCGTCTGGCGCTGGACGATCGCGCCATGGCGCGGGTGCTCGATCTGTACCTGGCGCTGTTGCGCCGCGTGCCGTACTCGCCGCACACCACCTTGCCGGAAGGTGACGGCCGCGCGTTGATCGAACACGTCAAGGACATGGACCTGCTCTGCGAGCAAAGCGATGCGCTGGGCAAAATCCTGTATCTGGACGAGCAAAACGCCGTCCTGATGACCTATTACCGCAACAACGTGCTGCACATTTTCGCCCTGCCAGCGTTGCTCGCGAGCTTCTTCCAGAGCGCCTCGCGCATGAGCCGCGAACAGATCCTGCGCTACACCCGTGCGCTGTATCCGTACCTGCAATCGGAGCTGTTCATCCGCTGGTCGCTGGACGAACTGGATGCGGTGATCGATCAATGGCTCCAAGCTTTTGTCGAACAAGGCCTGCTGCGTTTCGAGAACAACGTGTACCTGCGCCCGGCGCCAAGCTCGCGGCATTTCGTGCTGCTGACCTTACTGTCCAAGAGCATCGCGCAGACCTTGCAGCGCTTTTACATGGCGATTTCCTTGCTGCTCAACAGCGGCCAGAACACCCTCAGTGCCGAAGAGCTGGAAGACTTGTGCACGGTCATGGCCCAGCGCCTGTCGATCCTGCATGGCCTGAATGCCCCGGAATTCTTCGACAAGAGCCTGTTCCGTCACTTCATCCAGACCCTGCTGAACCTCGACGTCTTGCGTCGCGACGAAGCCGGCAAGCTGAGCCATCACGAACTGCTCGGCGAACTGGCCGAGGGTGCGGCCAAACGCGTGTTGCCGGCGGAAATTCGCTTGTCGATCCGTCAGGTGGCGCTGCATCGCAGCGAAGATGCGGCGGATCAACCCGCGCCTGCGCTGCAAGCCGATAAAATTGCTTAATGCCGTCTACGCGGTCCGTTAATTGTCTTTTTCGAACAAGGAAACTGCCATGCTCCGCCCTACCCTTCGCTTTGCCGGCCTGTGCGCAGGTCTGATGATGTCTGCCAGCGCACTGGCGCTGTCTCTGGGCAGCCTTTCCCAGGGAGAAGCCTCGGGCGGCCTCAAGGACGCCCTGGCTCAGGGGGCCGTCGCGGCCGTCACCACGCTCGGTAAACCGGGCGGTTTCAGCAACAACCCTGAGGTGAAGATCGAACTGCCGGGCAGTCTGGGCAAGGTCGCCAGCAAGATGAAACAGTTCGGCATGGGGGCTCAGGTCGATCAACTGGAAGCCAGTATGAACAAGGCGGCGGAAGCGGCCATGCCGCAGGCCCAGGCCCTGCTGGTGGATGCGGTGAAAAAAATGACCGTGACCGATGCCAAGGGCATCCTCACCGGCGGCAAGGATTCGGCCACCCAATACCTGAACAACACCAGCCGCGAACAAATCCGCACCAAGTTCCTGCCAATCGTCAAACAAGCCACCGACCAGGTGGGCCTGGCCAAGCAGTACAACGCGTTCGCCGGGCAGGCGGCAACCCTCGGCGTGCTCGATGCCAAGAGTGCCAACGTTGAAGGCTACGTGACGGAAAAGGCCCTGGACGGCCTGTTCAAGATGATCGCCCAGAAGGAAGAAGGTATCCGCGCCAACCCGGCGGAAGCAGCGACCAGCCTGGCGAAGAAAGTCTTCGGCTTGCTGTAACTCCGCCCCCGTCGATCAATAATGCCTGCCAGTTAAATGCAATCCATGTGGGAGCGAGCTTGCTCGCGATGGCGATGGCGATGGGTCAGTCAACATTGATGTTGAATGTGCCGCCGTCATCGCGAGCAAGCTCGCTCCCACATTAGATTTGTGGTGTTTAATTGCATGGCAACTGCGTTCGTCACGAGCCACAGCGTCTTGCGTTACGCCCTACACCTACGCCAGAATCCGCCGGCTTGTGCGCTTGAGCACTGGGCTCTATCGTCTCCGGGTCGCTGAAAATCAGCGATCGGGTTTGGTAGCCCGGTGTTTTCCAAGGCGCACAGCGCCGACATTTCCACATGGTGGGCGCTTTCTTTTCGCCTGCTGTTTGTTATGGCGGCTGTGCGCAGGGCGCCTTCGGGCGCACCGGTTTCCTTGGTGGCCGGGCTACCAACCTGCGTTCAGTCGCCACCCTATTGGTTGGTAGCCCATAGGTTGCGACTCCGCACACTGAGGAGTTTCATCATGTTCAAGCCCACACCCAATCCCCCCGAAGCCAACGCCGAAAGCGTTTCCCCCTACGCGTCCCTCGACTCGAAAGAACTCCACGCCGCCGCCCACCGGGCGCTCGATCATTACCTGCTGTTACCTGAAACCAAGAAGTTGCTGGCCGACCGCCGGCCAAGTTGCATCTTCGTCATCGCCCCGGAGGTCGACAGCGAAACCCTGCTGGCCCACGCCTGCGAAACCCTGGCCTCGGCCAATGTCATGGCCAGCGACCTGGCGTTTGAACTCGACGGCCCCAAACGCAACAGCGCACTGGCGATTCAGCAGATGGTTGCCCTGGCAGAGCTCGCGGTGAACCGCGCGCTGGATAACACGGACACCCCACCGTAACGGAGACCTCTGTAGGAGCTGCCGCAGGCTGCGATCTTTTGACGTTTGAACGTCAAAAGATCGCAGCCTGCGGCGGCTCCTACGGCCAGTCTGTTTTGATGTGCGATGACTCGCGTAAGAAGAACACCCACTCGCGTCCCATCTTTTTCTTCTCGAATACCTTCAACTCGACCAGACCGTTCAAGGTCGTGGCCGCCGTGTTGTAGGAGCAGTTCAGGTTGTCCTTCACATTGACCGCGGTGAACTCCTTGGCCATGCCGCTCTTGGCGATCTGAAACAGCGTGCGCTGCTTCTCGGTCAATTGCTTGAAAAGCCCGGATTCCTCCAGCCAACGATCAAAACCTTCGGCATAAACCAGGCTCTTTTGATAAGCCGCCGTGAACCCGGTCACGGCACGCAGAATCACCGAACACTGGTAATCGATAAAGTACGTCAGGTCCAGTCCGTCACTCTCGGTATGCACATAAGACCGACCGTACTTCACCGGCGCATTGCGCAGCAGAATGCTGATCGCGATGTAGCGAAATGCCGAGTAGTCATTCTTGAACATGAACCAGTAAAACAACGCCCGCGCCACGCGGCCGTTGCCATCGCGAAACGGATGCTCGTAGCCCAGGGAAAAATGCAGGGCGATGGCTTTGATCATCGGGTGCACATAATCAACGCGTAGGGGGTCGTCGTGGGGCTGGTTGATCCAGGTCGCCAGTCCATTGAGCCGAGCGCTGATGCCCGCTGCTGGCGGTGGTGTATGAACAGTATGGCCTTCGCCATCCTGCACCACCACCTGATCATTGCTGCGAAAAAGTCCCGGCGAATACAGCGCGTCATCAATGCCTTCGACGCCCACGCGATGAAGTTGCCGGATCAGCTCGACACTCAATGGCTCGTGACGTTTTTCCCAGGCGAAGATCATCATTTTGTAGTTGCCGATGACCATTCGCTCATCCGGGGTACGCGGCAGCCGATTGCGCTTGAGCATGTCCTTGGCCACCAGCGTGGTGGTCGCGGCGCCCTCAAGCTGGCTGCTGCTGATGGCTTCGTCTTCGATCAGGTCATTGAGCAGGTAACTCAAATGCGCCGTTTCACCGATGTGGTGAGTCATGTATTCCAACGCGGCGGTCGTTGCCTGACGATCAACCGTCGACAGGGTTTTCTGCGCCAGCGGTGTCAGAACGAACTGGCCCCATTGGCTTGGCTCGCCCAGCGGCAACAAGCGCACGTACTGCGCCACACGAGCCTTTTTCACCAAGGCCCAGCACAAGGTCGGATCAAGACCGGGCGGCCAGCGAAAACGCAGATCATCGAACGGCAGGTATCGCCCCTGATCGTCCAGCGGCTTGAGCAGCGCCAGATAGTCGACCAGCTTTTCCTTGTGAGGCGATTGGCCGAGTGCGTCAAAAAGACTCGGGTCTATGGCTGGAGGGCTTTTTATCATCGCTGTCTCAAAAACTCGTGAAACTGAGTTCCGAGTACAACATAACGACGCCCATGTCTCAATATCAGCCAAAACTGAGATATCCGTAGGAGCTGCCGCAGGCTGCGATCTGTTGACTTTCAAACATCAAAAGATCGCAGCCTTCGGCAGCTCCTACGGCAGTTCCAATTCCAGTTCCAATTCCAATTCCAATTCCAATTCCAATTCCAATTCCAATTCCAGTTCCGGGTCAGGACAGTTCCGGGGTCAATTCAGTTTGGGGTCAGACCGGTTCCTTTTTGACCCGGAACCATGCCGCATACAGCGCCGGCAGGAACAGCAAGGTCAGCGCCGTCGCGACGATCAGTCCGCCCATGATCGCCACCGCCATTGGCCCGAAGAACACGCTGCGTGACAACGGAATCATCGCCAGCACGGCGGCCAGTGCGGTCAGCACGATAGGCCGGAAGCGCCGCACCGTGGCTTCGATGATCGCTTGCCAGGGTTTCAGCCCGGCACTGATGTCCTGTTCGATCTGGTCCACCAGGATCACCGAGTTACGCATGATCATCCCCGACAGCGCGATGGTCCCGAGCATAGCCACGAAACCGAACGGCTGACGGAACACCATCAGGAACAAGGTGACGCCGATCAGCCCCAACGGCGCGGTCAGAAACACCATCGCAATGCGTGAGAAACTGCGCAGTTGCAGCATCAGCAAGGTCAGTACGACGACAATGAACAACGGCACGCCGGCATTCACCGAGTCCTGGCCACGGGTCGAGTCTTCCACCGTGCCGCCGACGTCCAGCAAGTAGCCGTCAGGCAGTTCGGCGCGAATCGGCGCAAGCGTCGGAAGGATCTGCTGGACCAGGGTCGCCGGTTGCTCCTTGCCATAGATATCGGCGCGAATCGTCACGTTCGGCAAGCGGTTGCGGTGCCAGATAATGCCTTCTTCGAAGCCATACTCCAGGGTCGCCACCTGCGACAGTGCGACGCTTTTGCCGTTGTCGGTCGGCACCGCCAGGCTCGACAGCAGCGACAGTTCGGTGCGTTCGTGCAAGGTGCCGCGCAAGAGGATCTCGATCAACTCGTTGTCTTCGCGGTACTGGCTGACGCTGGAACCGGTCAGCGAGCTTTGCAAAAACCTCGACAGGTTTGCCGTGCTCACGCCCAAGGCGCGCGCTCGGTCCTGATCGACGTTCAAGTAGACAACCTTGCTCGGCTCCTCCCAGTCCAGATGCACGTTGGCCACATGCGGGTTCTCGCGCACTTTGGCCGCGACTTTACGTGCCAGGGCGCGGACCTCTTCAATGTGTTCACCGGTCACCCGGAACTGCACCGGATAACCCACTGGCGGACCGTTTTCCAGACGCGTGACCCGCGAACGCAGCGCCGGGAATTGTTCGTTGAGGGTTTCGATCAGCCAGGTGCGCAGGCTTTCACGCTCCTCGATAGTTTTCGCCAGGACCACAAATTGCGCGAAGCTCGCCGCCGGCAATTGCTGATCCAGCGGCAGGTAGAAACGCGGCGAACCGGTGCCGACGTAGGCGACATAGTTGTCGATGCCGGCGTGTTCCTTGAGCATCGCTTCCAGCCGCTTGACCTCCTCGGTGGTGTTGCTCAACGAGGCGCCTTCGGCCAGTTTCAGATCAACCATCAGCTCCAGGCGCCCAGAGGCGGGGAAGAACTGCTGCGGCACGAAACGGAACAGCACCACCGAGGCCACGAACAGCACGATGGTCAGCGCAATGACGGTTTTACGCCGACGCACGCACCACTCCACCAGACGCCGCACGCGCTGGTAGAACGGCGTGCCATAAGGGTCCGGCTGGCCCGCACCGTGTTTGGCGGCGTGAATTTTTGCCAGATCCGGCAGCAGCTTTTCACCCAGATAAGGCACAAACACCACGGCAGCGACCCACGAGGCCAGCAATGCAATGGTCACGACCTGGAAGATCGAACGGGTGTATTCGCCGGTACCGGATTGCGCGGTGGCAATCGGCAGGAAGCCGGCCGCGGTGATCAACGTACCGGTGAGCATCGGGAACGCGGTGCTGGTCCAGGCAAAGCTGGCAGCCTTGAGCCGGTCATAGCCCTGCTCCATTTTGATCGCCATCATTTCCACGGCGATGATCGCGTCGTCCACCAGCAGCCCCAAGGCCAGCACCAGTGCACCGAGAGAGATTTTATGCAGGCCGATTCCGAGGTAATACATGCAGGCAAACGTCATCGCCAGCACCAGCGGAATCGCCAACGCGACCACCATGCCGGTGCGCACGCCGAGGGAGAAGAAGCTCACCAGCAAGACAATCGCCAGCGCTTCTACCAGCACCCGGACGAACTCGCCGACGCTGCTTTTCACCGCCGCGGGCTGGTCGGAGACCTTGCGCAATTGCATGCCGGCCGGCAGGTTGTTCTGGATACGCTCGAACTCCTGTTCCAGCGCCTTACCCAGCACCAGAATGTCACCGCCGTCCTTCATGGCCACGGCAAGACCGATCGCGTCCTGGCCCATGAAGCGCATACGCGGTGCCGGTGGATCGTTGAAACCTCGGTGCACGTCAGCCACATCGGCGATACGGAAGGTCCGGTCGCCGACGCGGATCGGAAAGTTCCTGATCTCGTCTACGGTCTGAAAATTGCCCGTCACCCGTAGCTGCAAACGCTCGCTGGTGGTTTCAAAGAACCCGGCGTTGGACATCGCGTTCTGTTCTTCCAGCGCTTGCTGCACCACGGCCAACGGCAGGCCCAGGGTGGCGAGTTTGACGTTGGACAGCTCGATCCAGATCTTCTCGTCCTGCAGCCCGAGCAAGTCGACCTTGCCCACATCCTTGACCCGTTGCAGCTGGATCTGGACGCGGTCGGCGTAGTCCTTGAGTACCGCGTAGTCGAAACCTTCGCCGGTCAGCGCGTAGATGTTGCCGAAGGTAGTGCCGAATTCATCGTTGAAGAACGGTCCCTGGATACCCGGCGGCAAGGTCTGGCGGATGTCGCTGATCTTCTTGCGCACCTGATACCAGAGCTCGGGAATTTGCGCCGAATGCATCGAGTCCCGGGCCATGAAGGTCACCTGGGATTCGCCGGGACGGGAGAACGAGGTGATCCGCTCGTACTCGCCGGTTTCCATCAGCTTCTTTTCGATGCGCTCGGTGACTTGCCGCGAGACCTCCTGGGCCGTCGCGCCCGGCCAATTGGTCTTGATCACCATAGCCTTGAAGGTGAATGGCGGGTCTTCGCTCTGACCCAGTTTGGTGTAGGACAACGTGCCGACGACGGCCAGCAATATCATCAGGAACAGTACGATCTGGCGGTTATGCAACGCCCATTCGGAAAGGTTGAAACGCATCGGGGACTACTCCTTGACCGCCAGATTGACCACGCGGTTGGAGCGATCCACCGGCCGCACTTGCTGGCCTTCATGGAGCACGTGAACACCGGCTGCCACCACCCAGTCGCTGGGACTCAGGCCTTCCAGCACCGGCACGGTTTTCTCACCGAAGGCGCCTACGCGAACCGGAGCTTTTTTCAGGGTGTTGTTGGCACCCACGATCCAGACGTATGTCGCGCCGTTTTCTGCGGTGAGCGCCGAGAGTGGCACCGACAGCGGCACCACGTCAGCGATTTGAATGAACACCCGGGCGCTCTGGCCAAGCTCGGCCGGGACCTTGCCAGTGGTAAAGGTGATGCGAGCGGCAAAGGTCCGCGATTTGGGATCGGCGGCCGGCGACAGCTCACGAATGCTTCCGGTGAACCGCTGACCTTGCTGGGTCCAGAGTTCAACCGTGACCGGTTGGCCAACCTTGAAACGGCCGAAGCTTTGCTCCGGCAGGCTGATCAGCACTTCACGCTCGCCGTCGGTGGCCAGGGTGAAGACAGTTTGCCCGGCGGCCACCACTTGCCCGACTTCCACGGCGCGCTTGGCCACGACGCCGTCTCGCGGAGCTCGCAACACCGCGTAGCTGGCCTGGTTGCTGGCAACGTCGAATTCAGCCTTGATCTGCTTGAGCCGAGCTTCGCCGGAGCGGTAGAGGTTTTCAGAATTGTCGTACTGCGAACGGCTGACCATCTGACGTTCCATCAGGGTCTTGTAGCGATCACGCTCGGCACGCACCAGGTTCAGGTTGGCCTCGGCGGCGGCAACCTGGGCGCGAGTCGCTTCCAGTTGCAGGCGTACGTCCTGGGGATCGAGTTCTGCCAGTGGCTGATTGGCCTTGACCCGTTCACCTTCCTCGACCAGTCGTCGGCTGACTTTGCCGCCGATACGGAAGGCCAGGTCTGGCTCGTAACGCGCGCGAACTTCGCCGGGATAACTGTCCATCGCCTGCGCCGAAGGCTCTGGCTGAACCACCATGGCCGGCCGCACGGTAACTTGCGCCGGCTCTTCGTGACCGCATGCAGACAACAAAAACGCCAGACTGACCGGCAAGGCGAGGGGCAAGGCATAGCGGAACATGGTGAACGACCTTTAGCTAATGGTGCCTGGAATAATTATACTGACCAGTATGTTATTAATAGCAAACTCACCAGTCCAGTATTAAAGCGAAGAATGTCCAACAATCTTTCTGCACCCAACGGCCCCGGCCGCCCGAAGGATCTCGCCAAGCGCGGGGCGATTCTTGAGGCGGCAAAACGTCTTTTTCTGAGCAATGGTTACGCGAGCACCAGCATGGATGCGGTGGCGGCTGAAGCCGGTGTGTCGAAGCTGACCGTTTACAGTCACTTCAACGACAAGGAGACGCTGTTCTCCGCCGCCGTGGTGGCCAAATGCGAAGCGCAATTGCCCACGCTGCTCTTCGAACTGCCCGACGGCATGCCGGTCGAGAACGTGCTGCTGAACATCGCCCGGGGCTTTCATCTGCTGATCAACAGCGATGAATCGGTGAACCTGCATCGCCTGATCATGACGCTGGGGAGTCAGGACCCGAAACTCTCGCAAATCTTCTTCGAAGCAGGTCCCCAGCGGATGTTGCAGGGCATGGAACGCTTGCTGACGAAGATCGACCAGATCGGCGCCTTGAGCATCGACAAGCCGCTCAACGCCGCCGAGCACTTCTTCTGCCTGCTCAAAGGCGCGGCGAACTTTCGCTTGCTCTACGGCTGCGGCGAACCCTTGACCGGGGATGCGGCCGAGTCTCATGTGCAGGAAGTGGTGGGGTTGTTTATGCGGGCGTATCGACCGGATTCGGCCTGATAGGTTTTTAGCGCCTGGGCTGACGCTATCGCGAGCAAGCTCGCTCCCACAATGGATCGGTGCTGACCACAAATCCTGTGATCAACCGATAACCCTGTGGGAGCGAGCTTGCTCGCGATGCGGACGACGCGGTCCTAAGGCTTGAGCGCTTTCTTGGGGTAGATGTCGTAGCGGCTGGATTTGCCATCCAGCGCATGGCTCGGCTTCGGCCCTTCGATGCACGGTGCCTTGCGCGGACGTTTGACCACCACCCGGTGGCTGGCCAGGGCGAGTGCGGCTTGAAGCAGTGCCGGCGCGTCCGGGTCATCGCCTACCAACGGGCGAAACAGGCGCATTTCCTTCTTCACCAACGCGGTTTTTTCACGATGCGGGAACATCGGGTCGAGGTAGATCACCTGCGGCGGCTCACCTTCCCAGTTGCGCATCAACTCGATCGAGTTGCCTTTGAGCAACGTCATCCGCGCCACAATCGGCGCCACCTCAAAATCTTCCGCCGCGCGGGCCAGGCCATCCTCCAGCAGCGCGCCAATCAACGGCTGACGCTCGATCAGGCTCATTTCGCAGCCCAGGCTTGCCAGCACGAAACCATCCTTGCCCAGCCCCGCCGTGGCATCCAGCACCTTCGGCCGCACGCCTTGAGCGACACCGACAGCCTTGGCGATCATCTGACCGCTGCCGCCGCCATATAACCGGCGATGAGCCGCGCCGCCCTCGACGAAGTCGACCCGCACCGGTCCCGGCGCGTCCGGCCCGAGCTGTTGCAACTGTAAACCGTGTTCACCCACTTGCAGTGCAAACTCGGCATTCTCCAGCAGCAACGGCAAGTTCAATCGCTCGGCCCAGTGCTCGGCGCGTGCCTGAAACGCCTCGGCCAGGGCCTGGACTTTGATGCGGCTGGCCGCGGGTTGCTCACTCATCAGAAAACACACTCAAAAAATTAATGATCGGCAAAAACGGCCGATAACGAAACTATCGAGCATTTTGCCAGAGCTGAGCGTCGACCGAGAGAAATGTCAGACATTCAACGCACATCAGTAGGCTACATTTCGCCCCACGGCGATTATGGCCTGCGTAATTCCCAAGCACTGAGCGGCGTCAGTCACCTGTGGCAGGATTTTTTTGCCCAGGCGCTGGCCGATCATCTGGGCGATGCTGCACCCGCTCCTGACAGTTTCACCCCCGTCGCCGTCGATGGTCCGGTCGAACCGACCGTTGGCGCCGAGCTGCTTGCGCACATCGTCACGCAACGCACGTGCGACGTGAAGGACACCGAGGTCCGCCCGCCTGAGCCGCTGTTCCTGCCGATTGCCGAGTTCGAAATGGACCTGGCCGACAAACCGGCCCCGCCGTTCCCGCCGCAAGAAATGCTCGCGCAACAGAAGCAACAAGACTTCGAAAGCGCGTGGGTGCGTCCGATCGTCCTGGCTGCCGGTCAGCCACTGCCTGCGCCAGGCCCGGCACCGCAACCGCGTCCGCTGCACCTGCCGATTGCCGAGTTCGAACTCGATCTGCTGGACAAGCCGGCAACCCCCTACCCGCACGCAGAACTGGTCGAGCAACAGAAACAATTCGACTTCGATAACGGCTGGGCTCGCCCGATCGTTCTGCAAAACCTGCGCATCGCTGCCTGATCCTGAGTCTTAGCCCTAGCGACAAACCCACCACGGCCCGACATCCAGATGAAAATGGTTGCGATGAGCGGCGTTGTAGTCCGGGCTCAACACCACGCTGAACATCTCACACGCGCCATCGCGAACCTTGCGTAGAAAACGCGCATCGTCATTGTCCTTTGGCCAGTCCCGCAGCACGCTGATGCTGCGCCCGTCCGCCAGGCGAAAGCCGGCGATATCCAAGGCATCGGCCGTCGCGTGCTGACTGCGCGAACCGTTTTCTCGGTTGTACATGTTGCGGCAGGCAAAACTGCCGAGGTGATCGACTCGCGCCACCGCCTGTCCATAAGTGGCCTGCGCCGCCGGTTGCAGGGCGTGCCGTTCGAACAGCACAAAGGCCACCGCCAACGGGCAACTGGCGAGGAAGCTGCTGCTCAGCGCCACCTCGCCGCCTTGCACGCGCAAGGTGTTGTTGAGCGGGCAATCAACGTCCGGGTTGCTGTCGGCCTGGCGGCTGAACTTCAACCCGGCACCGCTGAGCACCTGATCACAGAGTTGCGGGTTATCGCGCAGTCTCATCAATTTGAAGCGTGTCAGCAGGTTCGGCGCGGCCCGGACATCCAGCGCTGCCCAAGGGTTCCAGGCTGCTGGCAACGGCAGCCAGCCGCGCCAGACAGCCAACAGCAACCCGCCCAGCACCAGCACTACCGCCAACAACACTTTCAGAAACCGCACGACAACTCCCCGTGAATCAGCCTTTGAACAGTTGATTGATCTGCCCGAACGGCAGCGCGCGGTCGGCGAAGTCGAAGGTTCCCTGACCCTGAATTTCCTGCGCGGCCTGATAAAACGCTCCGTAGGCGGCACGGGCCATGGCCGAGCCGACGCTGATCCGTTTGACGCCCATTTCACTGAGCTGCGCCACGCTCAGCTTGAGACCGCCGGACATCAACACATTGACCGGTTTCGGCGCCACCGCACGGACCACCGCCAGCACCTCTTCAGCGCTGCGCAGCCCCGGTGCATAAAGCACATCGGCACCCGCCTCGGCAAAGGCTTGCAAGCGGCGAATGGTGTCGGCCAGATCCGGATTGCCATGCAAGTAATTCTCGGCACGCGCGGTCAGGGTGAACGGGAACGGCAAACTGCGCGCTACCGCAACGGCTGCTTCGATGCGGGCGACAGCGTGTTCAAAGCAATAGATCGGGCCGTCTTCACGGCCGGTGGCGTCTTCGATAGAGCCACCTACCGCGCCAGCAGTGGCGGCGCGCAGCAGGCTCTCGGCGGACTCCTGCGGGCTGTCGGCGAAACCGTTTTCCAGGTCAACCGCCACCGGCAAATCGGTCGCGGCGACAATCGCCCGAACGTTGACCAGTGTCTCTTCGAGTTTCACCGCGCCATCCGGACGGCCCAGCGAAAAAGCATAACCGGCACTGGTGGTCGCCAGCGCCTGGTAACCCAGACTGGCGAGCATTTTTGCCGAACCTGCGTCCCACGGATTGGGAATCACAAAAGCCCCGGCACCTTCGTGTAAGGCCTTGAAGGCCTGAGCTTTAAGGGTTTGCGCATCCATTGGCTCACTCCTGTAGAAGGGAAAAACCCGTCGTCAGAGCAAACCAAGCTGCTCGGCGGCGGGCTCTCTGTATAGCTCAGGCAGGGCCGGCAAGCCAGGCAAACGCATCATCAACCGAGTATGAAAGCGTTGCGCCAGGGCGGCGGCCAGCAGGTTGTCGGCGGTGTGCAGGAAGATGTATGGCGTGCGGCCCTCTTCGATCCATTGGGCGATTTTCTCGACCCACGGCGTCAGGAACGAATCGTTGGCTTCAAGCACCGGATGACCGATGAAACGCACCTGTGGGAACTGGGTGAACGCCGCCGGGCGCGGTGGCACCTTGGGCTTTTTCGCTTGCGCGTGAAGCACCGAGGGTTCGCTTGACGTGCAACTGAACAGCGCCCGCGGATCAAGGCAAATGCGCTCCACACCACGATCCAGCAACAGCCGATTGAGCCTGCGCTCGGCATCGCCTTTGGCGAAGAAATCCCGATGCCGCACTTCGACCGCCAACGGCCGCTGCAAGCCATCGATGAACCCGGCCAACTCGGCCAGCCGTTGCGGGGTAAACGCCGTCGACAGCTGCAGCCAGAGCGGTGACACCCGCTCACCGAGCGGGCTGAGCAGTTGCACGAAGGTTTCGGCGGCGCTCAGTTGCTCGCGCAGGTCACCGCCGTGGCTGATGTCGCCGGGAAATTTGGCGGTAAAGCGAAAGTGTTCGGGCATCGTCTGCGCCCAGCGCTCTACCGTCGCCGGTGCAGGGCGCGCGTAGAACGTGGTGTTGCCTTCAACGGCGTTGAACACCTGCGAGTACAGACCGAGAAATTCGTTGGGACGGGCGCTTTGCGGATACAGGTACTCGCGCCAGGCGTTTTCGCTCCAGGATGGGCAACCGAGGTAGTAAGGCAGCCGCATCAGATGTGCAGGTCGAGACCCAGCACTTCCATATCCCAATCGACGAAAGCTGCGGTGCTCAGGTAGCTGGCCAGGGCCATCGCCACGCTTTTGCTCATGGCGCGGTGATAGATCATGTCCTGCTGACGGGCGGGGAGATTACTCAGACGTTGCGCAGAAGCCTTGGCGGCGCGGGCAGCCAGTTGCTCTTCAGAAGGAATCTCCAGCTCGCCATCGATATCCTCGAGGGACTCGTCCACCGACACATTGCCTTTGCGAGGCTTGCGCTTGATGGGGTAGGACTGAGAGGAAAAACCGTCTATGCGCATACGTACAAGCTCGCTATCGATGATGGCAATTTAGCGGCACTTACCGGTGTGCGCAAACTCCCAAGTGATAACTAGAGCACAGAAACCGGAAAAGGTTTAAAAGCGCGGCGTAGAAACTGACGATTGGCAGCGTTACGCAGATCGCATTCGCGAGCAAGCTCGCTCCCACAGGTACAGTGGTGCTCTTGTGGGAGCGAGCTTGCTCGCGAATGGGACAACTCGGTATCGCAAATTACCGGGCCTTGGGGGTCGCCACTTTATCGCGCAGGTAAACCGGTTGCGCGTCGTCCGCCGGGATGCCTTCGCCGCGCTCCCAGGCGAAACGGGCCAGGGTCAGCAAGTCTTCGGCGTGAGGCAGCATGCCAGCGTCCTGGCCGGTCAGCTTGACCGCGATTCGCTCGCCATAGCCCCAACCGGTGCCCGCGCCGAACCAGTCGCCCGTGGCATCTGCCGGCAGTGCTGCAACTTCCGGCGGCAATACCGCTTCAGCCCCCACCAGACGCATTTCACCGGCCGTTTCGCGGTAGCAGCCCCAATAGACTTCATCCATCCGTGCATCGATGGCCGCCGCGACCTGGCGTGCACCGTGCTCACGCAGTGCGCGCTGCGCCAGCACCGCCAGGTTGGACACCGGCAACACCGGACGCTCCAGAGCAAACGCCAGGCCTTGAACCACGCCAATGGCTATTCGCACGCCAGTGAACGCACCCGGACCGCGACCAAAGGCAATCGCGTCGACCGCCTGCAAGGTAGTGCCCGCATCAGCCAGCAACTGCTGGATCATCGGCAACAACTTCTGCGCATGCAGGCGCGGGATCACCTCGTAATGGCTCGTGACCTTGCCGTCATGCAGCAAGGCAACGGAGCAAGCTTCAGTCGCGGTGTCCAGGGCCAGCAAGGTGCTCATCGATGTTTCCGTCAGAGAGGTAGAAAAAAGTGCGCCAGTATAAACAACAACGGCCCGCAAGCGGGCCGTTGAAGGTAAAGCAAATCAGCTTTCTCAGCTCAGCGCTTCAAGCACTTTGCCGGTGATCGCTTCAACCGAGCCAACGCCCGCGATGTGGCTGTACTTCGGCTTGCCATGAGCTGCCGACAGCTGCTGGTAGAAATCCACCAGCGGCTTGGTCTGGGAATGGTAGACCGACAGACGATGACGCACGGTTTCTTCGGTGTCGTCTTTACGCTGCACCAGCGCTTCGCCAGTGATGTCGTCCTTGCCCGCGAGTTTCGGCGGATTGTAGACGGTGTGGTAAACGCGGCCGCTGGCTTCGTGTACACGACGACCGGCGATACGCTGAACGATTTCTTCGTCATCGACGGCGATTTCAACCACGTGATCCAGTTCTACACCAGCATCAACCAAGGCTTCAGCCTGAGGAATGGTGCGCGGGAAACCGTCGAACAGGAAACCATTGGCGCAATCAGGCTGGGCGATACGGTCCTTGACCAACGCGATGATCAGGTCATCGGAAACCAGGCCGCCCGCATCCATGATGCCCTTGGCTTTAATGCCCAGTTCGGTGCCAGCCTTGACCGCAGCACGCAGCATGTCGCCGGTGGAGATCTGTGGAATAGCAAATTTTTCAGTGATGAACTTAGCCTGAGTACCTTTACCGGCCCCGGGAGCTCCCAGCAGAATGACGCGCATCGATGTGCTCCTCAATTTTTTATTAATAAACGATCGGATTCGCCGCATGGGGCCAATCTTGAAAATAGGGTCGTGGGCCGCCCAAACGGCCAAAGGCTGATCAAGATACACAGCAGGCCCGGACCACACAAGCCGCCGAAAGTCGGAGGAACCCGCGCCTGTTACGCCCTGGCGACGAGGTGATCCAAGTCGCAACCCCATAACAAAGTGTCGCCTGACAACCGCGACCGGCCTCGGCGGACCGGTCGCTTGTCGCAGTAAAGCTGCCTGCGACACCCCGCAAAAGACCTTAGCCGGTATTTCGCAAGCCGGCGGCAATCCCCGCCACAGACACCAGCAACGCCTGTTCCACCGGGCTGCCCTGCGCCACTTCCGGCTGCCGCGAGCGGGCCAACAGTTCAGCCTGCAATAGATGTAGCGGGTCGAGGTAGGTGTTGCGCAAACGGATGAATTCCAGGGTATCAGGGCTATGGGCCAGCAGCTGCGACTGACCAGTCAGGCCCAGGACCACGGAACACGCCTGCGACAATAGGTCGCGTAAATGCACACCCAAAGGTAACAAATCAGGCGTAACCAATCGCTCATCGTAGGACTGGGCGATGTCCGCGTCGGCCTTGGCCAGCACCATCTCCAGCATATCGATGCGTGTGCGGAAGAACGGCCATTGCTCACGCATCTGCGCCAGCAACTCGCCCTCGCCGCGCGCCAGTGCCTTGGTCAGCGCCGCTTCCCAACCAAGCCAGGCCGGCAGCATCAAACGGGTCTGGGTCCAGCCAAAGATCCATGGAATCGCCCGCAGGCTTTCGATCCCGCCAGCACGACGCTTGGCCGGACGGCTGCCGAGCGGTAGACGCCCCAGTTCCTGCTCGGGCGTGGATTGACGGAAGTACTCGACGAACTGCGGATTTTCCCGCACCACCGCGCGATAAGCGCTGACGCCATCGGCCGCCAATTCATCCATCAAGCCGCGCCACGCGGGTTCCGGCGGCGGAGGCGGCAATAACGTGGCTTCCAGCACGGCGGCCAGGTACAGGTTGAGGTTTTGCTCGGCGATGTCTGGCAGACCGAATTTGAAACGAATCATTTCCCCCTGCTCGGTGGTGCGGAATCGCCCGGCCACCGAACCCGGCGGCTGCGACAGAATCGCCGCGTGCGCCGGACCACCACCACGGCCCACGGTGCCACCGCGACCGTGGAACAACAGCAGCTCCACTTGTTGCTCGCGGCAGATATCCACCAAGCGCTCCTGCGCCCGATACTGAGCCCAGGCTGCCGCCGTGGTGCCGGCATCCTTGGCCGAGTCGGAATAGCCGATCATCACTTCCTGCGGGCCCTGCAAACGCGAGCGATAGCCCGGCAGCAGCAACAGCTTCTCGATCACCGGGCCAGCGTTGTCCAGGTCGGCAAGGGTTTCGAACAGCGGCACTACGCGCATTGGCCGCAGCACGCCGGCTTCTTTAAGCAGCAGCTGCACGGCGAGCACGTCCGAAGCAGCGCCGGCCATGGAGATCACATAGGAACCCAACGACGCCGCCGGTGCCGCCGCGATTTCGCGACAGGTCGCCAGGACTTCGGCGGTATCGGCCGAGGGTTTGAAATACGCTGGCAAGAGTGGCCGACGATTGTTCAACTCGCCCATCAAGAAACGAATACGCGCTTCCTCGTCCCAGTCTTCGTAGCGACCAAGCCCCAGATAATCGGTGATCTCAGTCATCGCCGCCGCATGCCGTGACGAGTCCTGACGCACATCCAGCCGCACCAGGAACAGGCCGAAGGTCACCGCCCGACGCAGGCAATCCAGCAGCGGGCCGTCAGCGATCACGCCCATGCCGCATTCATGCAGCGACTGATAGCACAGCTCCAGTGGATCGAGCAGTTCGCGGTTGTTTTGCAGCACATCGGCCGATGCTGGCGTGGTTGCCGTCAAGGACGCCTGCGCCCAGTTGCGGGTCGCGCGCAGGCGTTCGCGCAGTTGCTTGAGCACCGCACGGTAAGGCTCGGCGCTATCCCCGGCCTTGGCCCGCAACTCGGTGCTGGCCTGCTGCATCGACAAATCGGCGGCCAACTGATCGACATCGCGCAGGTAAAGGTCAGCCGCCATCCAGCGCGCCAGCAGCAAGACTTCACGGGTCACCGCAGCGGTCACGTTCGGGTTGCCGTCACGGTCGCCGCCCATCCACGAGGCGAAGCGAATCGGCGCCGCTTCCAGTGGTAAATGCAGGCCGGTGGCAGCGTGCAGGGCCTGATCGGCCTTGCGCAGGTAGTTGGGAATCGCCTGCCACAGCGAATGCTCGATCACCGCAAAGCCCCATTTGGCTTCATCGACCGGGGTTGGCCGGGTGCGGCGAATTTCTTCGGTGTGCCAGGCTTCGGCGATCAGACGCTGCAAACGCTGCTGAATCTGCTCGCGTTCGGCAGTCGTCAGGTCACGGTGATCCTGCGCGGCCAGTTGCGCGGCAATCGCGTCGTATTTCTGGATCAAGGTTCGGCGTGCAACTTCAGTCGGGTGCGCCGTCAGCACCAACTCGATCTCCAGCCGCCCCAATTGCCGCGCCAGCGCGTCGCTGCCATGCCCTTCAGCAAGCAGACGAGCGAGTAGTTCGGGCAACACCCGCGCCTCGAATGGCGCCGGCTGGGACTCTTCGCGGCGGTGAATCAACTGATATTGCTCGGCGATGTTCGCCAGGTTCAGAAACTGGTTGAACGCCCGCGCCACCGGCAGCAGTTCGTCTTCGCTCAACTGATTGAGGCTGGCACGCAGTTCAGCGTCCGTCGAACCACGTCGGTCAGCCTTGGCACCTTTGCGGATCAACTCGATCTTGTCGAGAAAGCCATCCCCGTACTGTTCACGAATGGTGTTGCCCAACAACTCACCCAACAGGTGAACATCCTCGCGCAAGCGTGCATCGATATCAGTCATCAGCAGTTCTCCAGCGAATGGCAGTCGACTTCAAGAGTGCCGCCCGCAGCGGCTTCTTACAAGCAGTCGACGAATCGACTTTAAACCTTGAAGGTAAAGGCTAGTCTCAAAGGTAAGCCGTACAAAGGCCTGCCACCGGCCACGGCCGGACACTCATCACATCCTGCCACGAGCAGGTGCTTATTGAGGTCATTATGAAAATCCGTGAGCTAGCCCAACATTGGGAAGAAACCGCCAAAGGCCGTTTGACCAAGACCGGCTACACCATTCACCTGGACGTCGAAGCCGCGGCGCGGTTGGCGGCGATTACCGAGATGTACCCCAAACGCCACCCCGAAGAACTGCTGGGCGAACTGATCGGTGCGGCGCTGGAAGAGCTCGAAGCAAGCTTCCCTTACGTCAAGGGCCAGCACGTGGTTGCGACTGACGAGGAAGGTGACCCGCTCTACGAAGACGTCGGCCCGACACCGCGTTTTCTCGAATTGTCGCGGCGCCACTTGCACGATTTATCGGCTCAGAGCGGCAAGCAAAAACACTGAGACAGCCTGTAACGCAAAAGCCCCGTCTGATAAGGCGGGGCTTTTGCTTTTCTGAAAATCAACGGATCGCAGCCTTCGGCAGCTCCTACGGGAGATCGGCTTTTGCATTTTGAACATCAACGGATCGCAACGGGACTTGTGCAGGAGCTGCCGCAGGCTGCGATCCTTGGGGCCGGCATGATCAAAGATCACAGCCCCCGCAGTGTTTATTGTTCGAGCTGCGGCGTCTCTTGCCCCATGCAGCGCACGGCTTTTTTCTGAGCGTTGACCAGCACACCGGTCAGGCCTTTCTGTTCAGTGTCGAACAGCACCAGCACCCCATCTATGCATTGCGCGACTTGCGGGGCCGGGTCCAGAGAGACTTTGTAGTCTTCGCCCGGTACGGTCTTGAGCATGGTGAATTCGTTGAGCAGCAACGCATCTTCCGGTTTGGCGAAGTGCAGGTAGCCGTAGTACCACAGGCACGCGACAGTGCCGAGGATGCTGCAGATACCGGTGATGATCAGCGGGATGGCGTTACGTTCTTCACTCATTGCGGACTCTCTGGGGGTTCAACTTCTGAATTCGGGGGCGCAGGGTAATTGGGCGTTTCGCCCAAGCGGCGCAGACCGTTGAAGTGCTGCGGGTCTTCGAGAAAGCGCAGCATGACAGTGCGCCAGGTCGGGACGCCGAAGGTCTGCACGTGCCCGCCCCGGGTCAGTTGCAGGACCCGAGGCGGGGGCGCAGCTTGATACAGTCGGATGCCATTGGAAAGAGGCACGAGCGGATCGTCGATGCTGTGGTAGATCAATTTCGGCACGCCATTGAGCTGCGGCATCGCGTTGATCGCGCTGTCGGCGTCCGGCACCAGCCAGGACAGCGGCACCTGAAACGGCCAGGTCATCCACGACGTGCTCAGCGCAAACTGCCCGACATCCCGGTAACTGGCCGGCACGCCATCGAGGACCAGCGCCTTGAGCTGACGCTGACGCTCGGGGTGTTCAACCAGATAATGCACCGCCAGCGCACCGCCGAGGCTCTGGCCAAGGACGATCAGCGGTTTTCCCTGAACCTCGGGCGCCTGGTCCAGCCATTTGAATGCAGCGTCGATGTCTTGATAGATCGCCGGCAAGCTGGGTTTACCCTGCGACAGGCCATAACCGCGATAGTCCACCAGCAGCACCTGATAACCCTGCTTCGGCAGCCACCAGGTGGCGCCCAGATGCCCGGCGAGATTTCCGCCATTGCCGTGCAAATGCAACACCGTGCCCTTGACCGCCACGCCTTTTTTGGCCGGCAGCCACCAGGCGTTCAGTTTCAGGCCATCGGCGGTGGTCAGGGTGATGTCGCGGTACTCAAGCCCGGCTTTCTGCGGGGTAAACGGCAGACCGGGATCGGGGAAGAACAGCAAAGAGCTGCAACCGCCGAGGGTCAGGAGAAGGCAAAGAATGCCGAGGATTCTCATCCGTTGAAACCCCGCAAAAAAGGAGTTGAAACACACTACCTGTGGGAGCGAGCTTGCTCGCGATGGCGTTCTAACATTGAGCATTGATGTTGACTGTGACACCGCTATCGCGAGCAAGCTCGCTCCCACATTTGGACGGCGTGATCCTTACAAAATGTTCGAGTAATCCGCTTCGATCCGGTCCAGGCTCAGGTGGTTGAGGAAGTTGGAGAAACACATCCAGGCCGACAAGGCGTTCATGTCACGGAACTGGTCCGGCAGGTACTTGGGTGGTTCCACCAGACCTTCATCCACCAACTGGCGCAGGGTTCGCATGTCTTCCAGGGTGGTTTTGCCGCAAAACAGCAAAGGGATCTGCTCAAGCTTGCCTTTACGCACGGCCAACTGAATGTAGTTGTAAACCATGATAAAGCCCTTGAGGTAGGACAAGTCTTTGGTAAATGGCAGACCATTTGGCACCGAACCACGGAAAACCCGACTAGCGTTGCCATAACTTTCAGCCATCTCGAAGCCTTGCTCACGGAAAAACTCGAAGATCTGCAAGAAGTCCGCGCCCTCCTCGACCATGTGAATCGCACGGGTACGGTTGGTCAGTTTGCGCAAGCGACTCGGGTAAGAAGCGAAGGTGATGATTTCCATCAGGATCGCCAGGCCTTCCTGGGTCACGGTCGAGGACGGTGGACCTTTGGAGAGGAAGGTGCAGATCGGCTGGTTCAGACCGTTGAGGGTGGTGCCGACATGCACCAGTCCTTCATGGACTTCCAAAGCTCGCACATCACGCTCGTTGAACATCGCGTCAGCACGAATCTTGATGTAGTCGGCACCGGCCGCCGCATCCGCGACGATACCGTCGGACTCGAACACCCGAATGGTTTCCTCGGCTTCGCCAAAAACCTTGTTCAAGCGGGTTTGCAGCAGGTGCACCGCTTCCTTGGCCGTGAGAATCTTCGGCTCGTCCTTGAGGTCGCCCCGGCCATCGATGTTGTTCAGGTAGTCGGACATCATCAGGCCAAGGTCGGCCAGAGTCGGGTCGCCGGCGTGGAACGCATCGGAGGCTGCGCCGTAAAGCTCTTGCGAGATCAACCCGAAATCTTCGGTACCGCGTGCTTCAAGCATCCGCACCACCATGCGGTATTCCTTGCACATGCGCCGCATGATCTGACCGACCGGGTTGAACTGACCGAGCTGACGGGTGATGTCGCGCTCGATGTTCTGGAACTCCAGCTTCACTTTGCTGGAGTCGAAAGACAGTGGCCGATTGAGGTAATAGTCACGGTCCACCGCGGGCATTTCCTTGCCTTTGGCCTTGAGGAAACCCTTGCGGATGTTGTCATCCCACTTGACCGCATCGAGTACCCGAATCGGCGTTTGCGCCAGCACTATGCGATCGGACAAGGTGCGTATCGTCTGCTGGTATTCGTCCACCCGGAACTCCTGTTTAAAACCGTTGCGTGTTGCGTTTATTGGACAAGGCGATCACGACACGCCAGGACTTCATTCAACACTCCCTAAGCGCAGACGAGGGCCTTATGTGGGAGCGAGCTTGCTCGCGATAGCAATTGAACAGTCGACATTCATGTTGAATGTCGGACCGTCATCGCGAGCAAGCTCGCTCCCACAGGGTCAGACCGATGCCAGCACCAGGTGCATGTACCGGTTAAGAATACCGAGCATCTCTTCCTCGGCCTGCGGCTCTGCGTCGTTGAGCAGGCCCTGATATTCCATCCGGCCGACAATGGCCGTCAACACTTTGGCATCCTGCTGTGGCTCTAGGGAACCCAATACCTGGAAAAGCTGGCAGGTGCCCTGTAGGAGAATTTGCTGATGCGAGCGCACCAACAGTGCCAGACGCGGATTGAGCAAAGCTTCCTGGCGGAAGGCCTGCTCAGCCATCAAGTGCTCGCGGCGGTTGATCAGTTGCCGTTGGACATAGTCAGCCATCAGCCGCGCAATATCGTCAGCCAACTGTGAACGGGACTCGGGACTGCCATCGCCGCTAACCACCAATTCGCGCAACAGACCTTCATTGTTGGCCCACAACCTGGCCATGAAGGCGGCACTGCGCTCTACGTATTGAGCGAAGGTATCGGTGAGCAGGTCATCGATATCCTTGAAATAGTAAGTAGTCGCCGACAACGGCACGCCGGCTTCGGCGGCCACTGCACGGTGACGTACCGCACGGACACCGTCGCGTACGACGATGCGCATCGCAGCATCGAGAATGTCCTGTCGACGCTGCTCGCTGCCCTGTCGGCTGGCCTTTCGGCCTTGGTACTGAACACTTTCAGCGACCGCAGTGGCGATACCCGCTGCACCTTCTTGAGCCATTGCACGATTCACGACAGATATTCCTCTCTAACGTCAAAAGTAACCAATTGATACGTTTGTACCAGACAGGCAATAAAAAGCCGCCTGTTATAGGCGGCTTTTTAATTGAAACATTTACGCTTGCGGTCGCATGTGCGGGAACAGGATCACATCGCGGATCGACGGCGAGTTGGTCAGCAGCATCACCAGACGGTCGATACCGATACCTTCACCGGCGGTCGGCGGCATGCCGTATTCCAGTGCGCGAACGAAGTCAGCGTCGTAGTGCATGGCTTCGTCGTCGCCAGCGTCCTTGTCGGCCACCTGAGCCATGAAGCGCTCGGCCTGGTCTTCCGCGTCGTTCAACTCGGAGTAGGCGTTGGCGATTTCGCGGCCACCAATGAACAGCTCGAAACGGTCGGTGACGTTCGGGTTCTCGTCGTTACGACGGGCCAGCGGCGACACTTCGAACGGATACTGGGTAATGAAGTGCGGCTGTTCCAGCTTGTGCTCGACCAGTTCTTCGAAAATCATCACCTGCAGTTTGCCCAGACCTTCGAAGCCGAGCACCTTGGCGCCGGCCTTCTTGGCGATGGCACGAGCCTTGTCGATGTCCTGCAGGTCGGCAGCGGTCAGATCCGGGTTGTACTTGAGGATCGAGTCGAACACCGACAGGCGTACGAACGGCTCGCCGAAATGGAACACCTTGTCGCCGTACGGCACGTCGGTGCTGCCCAGAACCAGCTGCGCCAGTTCACGGAACAGTTCTTCGGTCAGGTCCATGTTGTCTTCGTAGTCGGCGTAAGCCTGGTAGAACTCCAACATGGTGAATTCAGGGTTGTGACGAGTCGAAACACCTTCGTTACGGAAGTTGCGGTTGATCTCGAAGACTTTCTCAAAACCGCCAACAACCAGCCGCTTGAGGTACAGCTCTGGCGCGATACGCAGGAACATTTCCATGTCCAGCGCATTGTGGTGAGTCTCGAACGGCTTGGCCGCTGCACCACCGGGAATGGTTTGCAGCATCGGCGTTTCGACTTCAAGGAAGTCACGCTTCATCAGGAAGCTGCGGATGTGTGCAATGACTTGCGAACGCACGCGGAACGTCTGACGCACGTCATCGTTGACGATCAGGTCAACGTAGCGCTGGCGGTAGCGCTGCTCGGTGTCAGACAGGCCGTGGTGCTTGTCCGGCAACGGGCGCAGCGATTTGGTCAGCAGACGCACGTCGGTCATTTCAACGTACAGGTCGCCCTTGCCGGAACGGGCCAGGGTACCAACGGCGGCAATGATGTCGCCCAGGTCCCAGGTTTTCACTGCGGCCAGGGTTTCTTCAGACAGGGTTTTACGGTTGACGTAAACCTGAATGCGCCCGGACATGTCCTGAATCACCATGAACGAACCACGGTTGAGCATGAGACGACCGGCAACCTTGACCGGGATCGCAGCGTCTGCCAGCTCTTCCTTGGTCTTGTCCGCGTACTGTTTCTGCAAATCTTCGCAGTAGGCGTCGCGGCGGAAGTCGTTGGGGAAGGCCTGGCCCTTGGCGCGCTCGGCAGCAAGCTTTTCCTTGCGCAGGGCGATCAGGGAGTTTTCTTCCTGTTGCAGGGCTTGCGGATCGAGTTCTAGGTCGCTCATGTCTTTAAATTTTCCATCACAGGTTCGTTGCCCCCGCCGATGACAGGGGACTTAAGGTCTAGACTGGCGGTTTACAGCCCTTGTTTCAGGCTCGCCACCAGGTATTCGTCGATATCGCCGTCGAGCACCTTGTCGCAGTCGCTGCGTTCGACGTTAGTACGCAAATCCTTGATTCGCGACTGGTCGAGCACATACGAGCGGATCTGGTGACCCCAGCCGATGTCCGACTTGGTGTCTTCCAGGGCTTGGGAGGCAGCGTTGCGTTTCTGCACTTCCTGCTCGTACAAGCGCGCCCGCAACATTTTCATCGCGGTGTCTTTGTTGGCGTGCTGGGAACGTTCGTTCTGGCAGCTGACCACAGTGTTGGTCGGTACGTGGGTGATACGTACGGCCGAGTCGGTGGTGTTTACGTGCTGACCACCGGCACCGGAGGAGCGGTAGGTGTCGATGCGCAGGTCCGACGGGTTGATGTCGATTTCGATGTTGTCATCGATTTCCGGCGACACGAACACGGCCGAGAACGAGGTGTGACGACGGTTACCGGAGTCGTACGGGCTCTTGCGCACCAGACGGTGCACGCCGATTTCGGTCCGCAGCCAGCCAAAAGCGTATTCGCCCTTGATGTGCAGGGTTGCGCCCTTGATCCCGGCGACTTCACCGGCAGAGAGTTCCATGATGGTCGCGTCGAAACCGCGTTTATCCGCCCAGCGCAAGTACATGCGCAGCAGGATGTTGGCCCAGTCCTGGGCTTCGGTACCGCCGGAGCCGGCCTGGATGTCCAGGTAGGCGTTGTTGGCGTCCATCTCGCCGCTGAACATACGGCGGAATTCGAGTTTTTCCAGGGACTCGCGCAGACGCTCGACTTCGGCAGCGACGTCATCGACGGCGGCCTGGTCTTCTTCCTCGGCGGACATCAGCAGCAGGTCCTTGGCGTCGGCAAGGCCGGTGTGCATCTGGTCGAGGGTTTCGACGATCTGCGCCAGCAGCGAGCGCTCGCGGCCCAGTTCCTGAGCGTACGACGGGTTGTTCCAGACATTCGGATCTTCAAGCTCGCGATTGACTTCAGTCAGACGCTCATGCTTTTGATCGTAGTCAAAGATACCCCCGAATAGTTTCGGAGCGCTCGGACAGGTCCTTGATACTGTTAAGGATCGGGTTGATTTCCATGGCGGGCAGCACTCGTTGGCGAACTTTTGAAAGCCGGCGAGTATAACGTAATCACGCTGTCACGGCAGCCCGCCTGGCGGCTTTAGGGCGAATGGTTTTTGGATGAAAGCATATGAGAGGCGGACTCTTGTAGCAGCTGCCGAGCCCGCGAGGCTGCGTTCGGTTGCGCAGCAGCCGTAAAATCAGACAACGCGTACGTCCAGGTAAATCGCGTGCACCAGATTTGCGAGGACTTCGTCCTCGAACGCAGCCTCGCAGGCTCGACAGCTGCTACGGGTGCCGCATTTCCATGTGCGGGCTGATCCTTACTCAATCCCCACCTGATTGCGCCCATTGTTCTTCGCCAGGTACAACCCCTTGTCCGCTGCCGAGATCAGTTGACGGTAATCACTGCCGGGCTGCGGGGTCATGGTCGAGAGGCCGATGCTGATCGTCAGGCTCGCACCTTCGGCCGGGAAAACATGCGCAATCTTCATCCCGGCTACGGTCTGGCGGAGCTTTTCCGCGACCAGACGCGCCCCGACCGGCGAAGTATTGGGCAACACCAGTACGAACTCCTCACCACCATAACGCGCCGGCAGATCGGAAGGCCGGCTGCTGGCATCGCGGATTGCCGTGGCGACTTTGCGCAGGGCTTCGTCGCCTTCCAGGTGGCCGAAGTTGTCGTTGTACAGCTTGAAGTGGTCGACATCGATCATCAACAGCGACAGTTGCGCCTGGTCACGCAAGGCCCGGCGCCATTCCAGCTCGAGGTATTCGTCGAAATGACGGCGGTTCGACAGGCCGGTCAGGCCATCGGAGTTCATCAACCGCTGGAGCACCAGGTTGGTGTCGAGCAACTGCTGCTGACTGACCCGCAACGCCCGGTAGGCCGCGTCGCGCTGGATCAGGGTGGTGTAGGAACGCGAGTGGTAGCGAATGCGCGCCACCAGTTCGATGTTGTCTGGCAGTTTGACCAGGTAATCGTTGGCACCCGCGGCAAACGCCGCACTCTTGATCAGCGGGTCTTCCTTGGTCGAGAGCACGATGATCGGAATGTTTTTGGTCGCCGGGTGGTTGCGGTATTCGCGCACCAGCGACAGGCCGTCCAGACCGGGCATGACCAGGTCCTGCAGAATCACCGTCGGCTTGATACGGATCGCCTGAGCAATGGCCTGGTGCGGATCGGCGCAGAAATGGAAGTCGATGTTCTCTTCGTTCGCCAGCCCGCGGCGCACGGCTTCGCCGATCATCGCCTGGTCGTCGACCAGCAGCACCATCGCGGCGTTTTCATCGGTTTTAAAGTCGTCGAGCTGTAAATCATCCATGTGCGGTCACCTGAGTCAGGCAATAACAGCGGCAATGATGAATCATTTTGCAAAGATCTCCAGCAATCGTGGCGCTATCTTGTCCAGCGGGCGAATTTCCACAGCAGCATCGATGGCGGCGGCTGCTTTAGGCATGCCATATACCGCACTGCTGCGCTGATCCTGAGCAATGGTCAGGTAACCCTGCTGGCGCATCAATTTAAGTCCCTGGGCGCCATCGCGCCCCATGCCGGTCAGCAGCACACCGACTGCGTCACCGTTCCAGTAACTGGCCACGCTTTCGAAAAACACGTCGATCGAGGGGCGGTAAATTTCGTTGACCGGCTCGGCGGTGTAGGCCAGCGTACCGTTCTTCAACAAACGGATATGGTGATTGGTGCCCGCCAGCAACACCGTCCCGCTTCGCGGCGGCTCGCCTTCCTGAGCCAGGCGCACATCCAGACCGCTGGCGCTGCTGAGCCATTCAGCCATACCGGCCGCGAATACCTGGTCAACGTGCTGAACCAGCACGATGGCCGGCGCAAAATCGCGCGGCAGGCCCTTGAGCAAGACTTCCAGCGCCGCCGGCCCACCGGCGGAAGAACCGATGGCCACCAGGCTCTGGCGCTGTCCGGAGCTGCGCGGATGGGTCGGCGCCGATCGCACGCGGTTACCGCGTTCGCCGATCAGCCAGCCGATATTCAGGATCTTGCGCAGCAGCGGCGCTGCGGCATCTTTCGGATCGCCCGCGCCGAGGGCCGGGGTATCGACCACATCCAGCGCGCCGTGGCCCATGGCCTCGAACACCCGGTGGACATTTTGCTGCCGATCCACCGTGACGATGACAATGGCGCACGGGGTCTCGGCCATGATCCGCCGGGTGGCTTCGACGCCATCCATGACCGGCATGATCAGGTCCATCAGGATCAGGTCCGGGGTGAACTCGGCGCAGCGTTGCACCGCCTCGGCACCGTTGCTGGCGACCCAGACCACCTCATGCGCCGGTTCGAACGCCAAGGCTCGACGCAGGGCCTCCACGGCCATGGGCATATCGTTGACGATAGCGATCTTCATGCACGCGCTCCTCCTATGAGCTCAACCACTGCATCGAGCAGCGCATCGTCATGAAAGCTGGCCTTGGCTAAATAGTAGTCGGCTCCAGCGTCCAGCCCACGACGACGGTCTTCTTCACGATCCTTGTAGGACACCACCATCACCGGCAGCGATTGCAGCCGATTGTCACGTCGCAACAACGAAACCAGCTCGATCCCGTCCATGCGCGGCATATCAATATCGGTAATCAGCAGATCGAAATCCTCGGCACGCAGCGCGTTCCAGCCATCCATGCCGTCCACCGCAACGGCCACGTCATAACCACGATTGAGCAGCAGCTTGCGTTGCAACTCACGAACCGTCAGTGAGTCATCGACCACCAGAATGCGTTTGCGCGCAACGATGGCGGTCTGCTGGCTGTGCCGGGCGATCCGCTCCAGGCGACCGGTATTGAGCAGTTTATCCACCGAGCGGAGCATGTCTTCGACGTCGACGATCAACACCACCGAACCGTCATCGAGCAAAGCCCCGGCGGAAATGTCCTGAATCTTGCCCAGGCGCTCATCCAGCGGCAGCACCACCAACGTGCGCTCGCCGATAAAGCGCTCGACGGCCACCCCGTACACCGCGTCGCGCTCACGGATGACCACGACTTTGAGTGTCGCCGGGCTGTTCTGACTCGCCGGGCGGTTCAGCAACTGGCTGGCCGCGACCAGGCCAACGTGTCGACCTTCGTGCCAGAAGTGCTGACGACCTTCCACCTGAACGATGTCGTCCGACGCCAAATCGCACATGCGCTCGATGTGCGCCAGTGGAAAGGCATACGCCTCCTCGCCCACTTCGACCACCAGACTGCGCACCACCGACAACGTCAGCGGCACCTCAAGATGGAAACGACTGCCCTCGCCAGCTTTCTGCTCCAGCACCACCGCACCGCGCAACTGGCGGACCATGTGCTGAACCGCATCCAGGCCGACACCACGCCCGGAGACTTCGGTGACCTTGTCGCGCAGACTGAAACCGGGCAGGAAGAGGAACGTCAGCAGCTCTTCTTCACTCAACTGCGCTGCGGTCTCGAGCGGTGACAATTGGCGCTCGACGATGCTCTGGCGAACCCGCTCCAGGTCCACGCCATTACCGTCATCGCTCAACTCCAGCACCAGCAGCCCGGCCTGGTGGGACGCGCGCAAGCGAATCAGCCCTTCGGCAGGCTTGCCGGCCAGCAGGCGTTGTTCAGGTGTTTCGATGCCGTGGTCCACGGCGTTACGCAGCAAATGGGTCAGCGGCGCTTCAAGCTTTTCCAGCACGTCGCGGTCGACCTGGGTCTTTTCGCCCTCGATCTCCAACCGCACCTGCTTACCCAGGCTACGGCCCAGATCGCGAACCATCCGCGCCTGCCCGGTCAGCACATCGGCAAACGGCCGCATGCGACAGGCCAATGCCGTGTCGTACAGAACCTGAGCACGCTGACTCGCCTGCCAGGCGAACTCATCAAGCTCAGCGGTTTTCTCCGCCAGCAATTGCTGGGACTCGGCCAACAACCGCCGTGCATCGCCAAGCGCCTCCTGGGCCTCAAGGCTCAGGGTTTGCTCTTTGAGGTGAACGTTGAGACTTTCCAGGGCGCGCAGGCTGTTGTTCTGCATCCGTTTGAGACGCAGCATCGTCGCCAGGTACGGTTTGAGGCGCTGGGTTTCCACCAGCGATTTACTCGACAGGTCGAGCAGGCTGTTCAAGCGCTCGGCGGTCACCCGCAACACCCGCTCGCCGCCCTCGGTGACGTGTTTGGCTTTGCGCGATGCCGCTACCGATGCTGCGAGCGACGACTCGAGTTCTGCCACAAGATCTGGCGATTCAATCAGCGGTGCCGGCCGCTCGAGTTGCAGCTCGGCCATCGGCGCTTCGGGCGGCAATGACGGCCGCGCTACAACGGGTGCTGCGACCGCCAGGGGATCCAGTAAATGCCCCATCAACGCCACATAGGCTTCGATGTCGCTCGGCCCGACATTAGCGCTGCCCGGCGTCGCGATGCGCATCAGCAAGTCGGTGCCTTGCAGCAGCGCATCAATGTGTTCCGGGCGCAGAAAGAGCCGGCCTTCCTGCGCACTGACCAGGCAGTCTTCCATCACATGGGAAACGCTGACCCCGGCATCCACGCCGACAATCCGCGCCGCGCCCTTGAGCGAATGCGCGGCGCGCATGCAGGCTTCCAGATGATCGGCCTGAGTCGGGTCACGTTCCAGCGCCAGCAACCCGGCGCTGAGCACCTGGGTCTGGGCCTCGGCTTCAAGACTGAAGAGCTCCAGCAGTGACGCGTCACGCATTTGATCAGGGGTCATGTCAGGCTCCGGGTCACGGCGGACAACAACTGCTCTTCATCCAGCCAGCGCAGGCTGCGACCTCTGAATTGCAACACGCCACGGGTGTATTTGGCGCTGGCCTGCTGGCCTGATTGAGACGCGGCGTCGAGGACTCGCTCATCAATGGCGTGAATCCCGTCCACCTCATCCACCGGCACCACGACCGGACCGCCGTGAGCGGCGATGATCAACATGCGCGGCATGATCCGCACACCCGAGGCGACACCTGTGGTCGCTTCCAACCCCAGCAACTCCACCAGCGACAGGCAGGCCACCAGCGCGCCGCGCACGTTCGCCACCCCCAGCAAGGCCCGTGAACGCTGATGCGGCAGCGAATGAATCGCCTGCATCGGCGCCACTTCCACCAGACTGCGGGTCGCCAGGGCGAGCCACTCTTCGCCGAGGCGAAACATCAACAACGAGCGCGTGAGCACATCCGTTTCAACGGCAATGGACGCTTGCGCACGGTCGTCCTGCTGCAAGGCATAACGATCCAGCAAGCGCGTCGCCGCCGCCGAATACACCGCGCAATTGCGGCAGTGAATGTGTTCGATCAGCAATGGGCAGGACTTGTCGCCGTGGATACCGATACGGTTCCAGCAGTCGTCGATGGCCTGGGCATCTTCATGGGTCACGTTCAACGAAACAGAACCGGTCATCGTTTACGCTCACTGTCAGCGGTGCGCTCACTGCGGGCGGCGCGTTCCTGTAATCGACGGGCGCCAGCCGTATCCCCCTGGGACGCCAGCAACACCGCCAGATGGATCAGCGCTTCGGGGTGCTGCGGTTGCAAATAAAGCGCCTTGCGATAAAAACCTTGAGCTTCCAGCACGCTGCCAGCGACATCGCTGAGCAGCCCCAGCCAGTAAAACACCTGCGCCACCGGCTCGTGGCCGCGCAGGTACTGCTCGCAGGCCGCTCGCGCTTCAACGCTCTTACCTTCGTTGGCCAGGGTTGCAATGCTCGCCAGCAGAGCGGCGGCATCAGTGTTCGACAGCGTCTCAACGCTCGGGCGCGGCGCGGGTGCAACGGCGGCAAAAGGTCGGTTGCGTACCGGCGGCGAAACGCTGCGCATCGGCAAACTCACCGGCAACGGTGGTGCAATGAACACCGGCAGCGGTTCGGGTTCAGGCTCGCTGTGACGGCTGAAGGCGAAGGATTGTGGAATACCGATCGAACGCATGCCCAGACGCCCCAGCAGACTGCCTTCGGCCGGGCCGATAAACAGCACGCCATCCACGTGAGTCAGGCGCTTGAGCACCTCAAAAACCTGCTTCTGAGTAGGCTGATCGAAATAGATCAGCAAGTTGCGACAAAACACGAAGTCATAGGGCGGTTCATTGGCCAGCAGGGCCGGATCCAGCAGATTGCCCACCTGCAAACGTACCTGTTCGCGCACCCGATCGCTGAGGCGATAGCCTTCGTCTTCGGCGCTGAAGTGCCGCTCGCGGAAATCGGTGAGTTGTCCTCGAAAGGAGTTCTTGCCGTACAGCGCACGCTTGGCCCGCTCGACCGACAGCGGGCTGACGTCCAACCCTTCGACCTTGAACTGGTGCGGCGCCAGCCCGGCATCGAACAACGCCATGGCAATCGAATACGGCTCCTCGCCGGTGGAGCACGGCAGGCTGAGAATCCGCAGCGCACGCATGCCCTTGATCTCGGCCAGACGCTTGAACGCCAGCTTGGCCAAAGTAGCAAAGGATTCCGGGTAACGAAAAAACCAGGTTTCCGGGACGATCACTGCTTCGATCAGCGCTTGCTGTTCGTCTCGCGAGCCTTGCAGGCGCTGCCAGTACTCATCCGACGTTTCCACCTGCTGCGCCGCCGTGCGCTGACGCACCGCGCGCTCGATGATCGCCGGGCCGACGGAGCTCACGTCGAGGCCGATGCGTTCTTTGAGGAAGTCGAAAAAACGCTGGTCATTGCTCATGGGCGCTCCTCAAGCGACGCCAGGTCCAGCGGTGGCGACGGGAACAGCAACGCGCGCACCTGAGCATCCAGCAAGTCCGCGACGCGCACCCATTGCAACAGTCCTTGCGCGTCTTCACGCACCGGCCCTAGATACGGCGCCTGACGGTTATCCAGGCCATAGGGCTGGAAGTCCGCCGGATTGCAACGCAGGGTGTCGGTGGCTTGCTCAAGAATCAGCCCGAGCAATTGCGCAGGCATTGCGCCATCCGGCTGATAGTGCACCAACACCAATCGAGTGCTGGTACGCGCCTTGGCCGGCTGACCGAACGCCAGGTCGCCGACATCGATCACCGGCACCACCGCGCCACGGTAGGCAAACACCCCCGCGACCCAGGACGGTGCCCTGGCAATCGGTTTGAGCGGCAGGCGCGGCAGCACCTCAACCACTTCAATGGCTTGCAGCGCATAGCGCTCGTCGCCAATGCGAAATACCAGAAACAACGACTGTTTCGGTGCCATGCCCGCACTGCGTTTCGCCACCAGTTCGCTCATCAGACTTTGAATCGCGAGACGCCGCTGCGCAGCCCTACGGCCACCGAACTCAGCTCGTCGATGGCAAAACTGGCCTGACGCAGGGACTCGACGGTCTGGCTGCTGGCGTCGCCCAACTGCACCAGTGCATGGTTGATCTGTTCAGCGCCCGTGGCCTGGGCCTGCATACCCTCATTGACCATCAACACCCGCGGCGCCAGCGCCTGAACCTGATGGATGATCTGCGACAGCTGCTCACCGACCTGCTGCACTTCGAACATGCCACGGCGTACTTCTTCAGAGAATTTGTCCATGCCCATCACACCGGCCGACACCGCCGACTGGATCTCGCGAACCATCTGCTCGATGTCATAGGTGGCGACAGCGGTCTGGTCCGCCAGACGTCGCACTTCGGTAGCGACCACGGCAAAACCACGACCGTATTCGCCGGCCTTTTCAGCCTCGATGGCGGCGTTCAGCGACAGCAGGTTGGTCTGATCGGCGACCTTGACGATGGTCACCACCACCTGATTGATGTTGCCGGCCTTCTCGTTGAGGATCGCCAGTTTGGCGTTGACCAGATCAGCCGCGCCCATTACCGAGTGCATGGTCTCTTCCATCCGCGCCAGCCCTTGCTGTCCGGAACCGGCCGCCACCGAAGCCTGATCGGCGGCGGTGGAGACTTCAGTCATGGTGCGCACCAGGTCCCGCGAGGTCGCGGCGATTTCGCGCGAAGTGGCGCCGATTTCGGTGGTGGTGGCCGCGGTTTCCGTGGCGGTCGCCTGTTGCTGTTTGGAGGTGGCGGCGATTTCGGTCACCGAGGTGGTGACCTGTACCGAGGAACGTTGAGCCTGGGACACCAGCGAAGTCAGCTCGGTCATCATGTCGTTGAAGCCGGTTTCCACCGCGCCGAATTCGTCTTTGCGATCGAGGTTCAGACGGCTGCTGAGATCGCCGGTGCGCATGATGTCGAGGATCTGCACGATGCGATTCATCGGCGCCATGATCGCGCGCATCAGCAGCAGGCCACAGAGGCCGGCGGCGAGAATCGCGACCAGCAAAGAGAGGCCCATGCTGATTTTTGCCGCAGTGACCGCATTGCGGATTGCCTCAGTGGCGGCATTGGATTGATCACGATTGGCGTCAATCACAATATTCAATTGCTTGCGGCCATCGACCCACGCAGGTGTCAATTCCTGCTCCAGCGCTATGCGGGCCTGTTCGTATTGTTTGTGCTGATACAGATCGACGACTTTATTCAGCACCTTATTGAACGCTTGATGACGAACCTCGAACGCGTCGAAATCGACCTGATCCGCGGAGGTGAAGATGGTTTTCCGATAGTTGTCCATCTGCTCTTCGATACGCGCTTCGTAGCTCTTGTACAGCTCCAGGTCAGCGGTGGTCAGGTCGCGATGTTCAGAAAGGCCAACGATCCGCTGGGTCAGGACGTAACCGTCGACCCAGGCGCTGCGAATCATCGAACTGTAATACACCCCCGGAACGGCATCCTTCTGGACCGTTTCCTCACTGGACTCAATCTTCAGCAGACTGGAGAACGAGACCATGACCATCAGCAGCATGATGGCAATAATTACCGCAAAGCTCGCCAAAATGCGTTGGCGCAACGTCCAGTTCTTCACAGTCAGTCCTCGGGGCGGTTCAAATGGAGGGGAGTATAGCCGAGGGCACACCGCGTTTTATAAGCGGTTGCGCACTGCGTCTCATCCTGAGTGAAAAGCGTGTATCCGCTTTGGGACGGCTACTTTCAGTCAGACGAGCCAAGTACTGCCAGTGCTATTTGTGCAGATACAGGCGACGGTTTGGCCATTGAATGATGCAGCAGGATTGCTCCCGTAGCAGCTCAACGTTGAAATACGGTGCAGGACTACTCCCGTAGCAGCTGTCGAGCCCGCGAGGCTGCGTTCGAGGACGCAGTCCTCGCCAGCCCTGTATACGCGGTTCATCTGAAAGAACGTGTTGCCTGATTTTACGACTGCTTCGCAGCCGAACGCAGCCTCGCGGGCTCGACAGCTGCTACGCGTACGTGGGAGCCGCGCTCCTATCCGTTATTCCGGTGGATCAAGGTGATCCAGCGCCCGATTCACCGCCAACTCGGCCAACGAAATCATCTGCTGAATCGCCAGCGCGGTATTGCGCTTGGGGCCGTCGAGGTCGAACGCCAGATCGCTGGCCATGACATTCGCCGAGGCGAGGGTTTCGCAGGCGTGGGCCAATAGGGTTTCAGAGTCGACGTCGGGGGCGATGACGAAAATGCAGCCGGGACGTCGGTCGGCTAACAATGCCTTGGTTTCGGGCAGCACCAGGTAGTGATCGAGTGCGCGGTGCGCGGCGGCGTGGAGTTCTTTTGAGTCGAGGGAGGCATAGGGGGAAACCGGATCGGTTTCCGGCGGATTTGGAGTTGGTTTGAACATGGTGAAGCTCCTTTTGCGTTGAGGAGCTGCCGTTTTCGTTTCCAGGCGAAAGGGTGGCAGCTGTACGCGGGCTGGAAAACCGAGGCAAAAGGTACCCGGCAGACCCGAAGGTCTCCCACGCACAGCCGCCATAACGCAGAACTGCGAGCACAAAAAAAGCGCCGCAGTATGTCATGTGGCGCGCTGTTGCGCCTTTTTGCTCACGGGTTTCCAGGCCCGGCCGCTGAATAAGCAGCGACCCGGAAACAATAGAGCCGGGCAACAAAGCGTACAAGCCGGGGAGTTCTGGTGGAGTTGTAGGCAGCGACGCAAGGCAACGTAGCCTCGGACCGAGGCTTTGGGGAAAGAATAAACAGATCAGAAATTGCGCACTGGTTTGTGGTGAGCGGAGCGTGCCCTCCGTTGGGCTGCGTAACGGTCCAAAAAGATCTTTTCACTTCAAAACCACATCATGCCCCACAGCGGACGACCAGAGGCTTACCGAGAGGCAGGCCTTTTTTGTGCAAAAAATAACCTGATGAAACGTATCAGCCAGCAACAAAAAACCCATAAATTAAAAAAAATGGAATTTTCCCTTGATCTTGAAAATTCACTGACTTACAGTGAAATCACTGTATGGATATACAGTCATTAACGAAGATTCATTTAAATATATTCATGGATGAGGTACTCCCTATGAAAAGCAACACTGAAAAACTTGGTCAGCTTCCCCACCAGCCCAGCCTGTGGACCCGCGCCGACGCGCTGAAAGTTCACGCGGATGATCCGACCACTACCCAGCCTCTGGTCAGTGCGGATTTCCCGGTATTGAGCAACGAGGTGTTCATCTGGGACACCATGCCGCTGCGCGATATGGACGGTAACGTGGCTTCCGTCGATGGCTGGTCGGTCATCTTCACGTTGACGGCGGATCGCCATCCGAATGATCCGGAGTACATCGACGAGAACGGTAATTACGACATCACCCGAGACTGGAACGATCGCCACGGTCGGGCAAAGATGTACTACTGGTTTTCCCGCACCGGTAAAGACTGGCAGTTTGGTGGTCGCGTGATGGCGCAAGGTGTGTCTCCAACCACGCGTGAATGGGCTGGCTCCCCGATTCTGTTGAACGACCAGGGCGATGTGGATTTGTATTACACCGCCGTCACGCCGGGCGCCACGATCGTCAAGGTGCGTGGCCGCGTGGTGACGACTGAACATGGCGTCAGCATGGTAGGCTTCAAAAAGGTTACGTCGCTGTTTGAAGCTGACGGCGAGATCTATCAGACCGAAGCGCAGAATCCGTACTGGGGCTTCCGTGATCCATGGCCGTTCCGCGATCCGAAAGACGGCAAGTTGTACATGCTGTTTGAGGGCAACGTGGCCGGTGAGCGTGGTTCGCACAAGGTCGGCGAAGCTGAAATCGGCGACGTACCGCCGGGCTATGAAGATGTCGGTAACTCGCGCTTCCAAACCGCCTGTGTCGGTATCGCCGTAGCGAATGACGAAGATGGCGACGACTGGGAAATGTTGCCGCCACTGCTGACTGCAGTAGGCGTCAATGACCAGACCGAACGTCCACACTTCCTGTTTCAGGACGGTAAATACTATTTGTTCACCATCAGCCATAAATTCACTTATGCCGACGGTGTGACCGGTCCGGACGGGGTGTACGGTTTCGTGGCGGATTCGCTCTTCGGCCCTTACGTACCACTGAACGGTTCCGGTCTGGTGCTGGGCAACCCCTCTTCCCAGCCATTTCAAACCTATTCACATTACGTGATGCCTAACGGCCTGGTGACTTCGTTCATCGACACCGTACCCACAAAGGAAAGCAACACCGGAATGCAGTTCCGGGTCGGCGGCACTGAAGCGCCGACAGTGGGCATCAAGGTGAAAGGGCAGCAGACTTTCGTGGTGGCCGAATATGACTATGGTTACATTCCCCCGATGATTGATGTAACGCTGAAATAGTATCGAAGCTACACAGGGCCTTCAGGCACCGGGTTTGAATTCGATAACAAACTCGTTGTGGATATGATCGAGATATCCGCGCCTGACTCACTGCGACTTGATCGGGAGCCGCATTGAACAATGCGTAACATCGACCCATCGGAACTGGCTGCAAGGATGCAGCCAGTAACGGGTCTCTCCCCCCTTTCTCCCCCCCACCCCAACTAAGCCCATGCCTGGGCATCGATTAAAAAGATATACACTCGGGCAAATCTATAAAAACCGCCCACCGGGTATCTTCACCATGATGACCTTGCGCCAGATCCGTCACTTCATCGCCGTGGCCGAGACCGGCTCGATCTCGGCTGCCGCGCAAGCGGTGTACATCTCCCAGTCCACCTTGACCCTGGCCATCCAGCAGCTTGAGCAGGAAATTGGCGTCAGCCTGTTCAATCGCCACGCCAAGGGCATGACCCTGACGCACCAGGGCCATCAATTCCTGCGTCAGGCGCACTTGATTCTGGCCACGGTCGACAACGCCAAACGCAGCCTTCAACAAAGCACCGATCAGGTCGCCGGCCAATTGATCATTGGCGTGACCAGTCTGGTGGCCGGTTATTACCTCGCCGATTTGCTCACCCGTTTTCAGCGCGCCTACCCCAACGTGGAGATTCGCGTGATGGAAGACGAGCGGCCTTATATCGAGCACTTGCTGGTCAGCGGCGAAATCGATGTCGGGGTACTGATTCTCTCCAACCTTGAGGATCGCCATGCATTGCAGACCGAGGTGCTGACCCATTCGCCGCACCGCCTGTGGCTGCCGGCCCAGCACCCGTTGCTGGAGCACGACAGCATCAACCTCGCCGATGTCACCCGCGAGCCGTTGATTCAATTGAACGTCGATGAAATGGACCGCAACGCCCAACGCATGTGGTCGGCAGCCTCCCTGCAGCCGCGCATCACCTTGCGCACGGCCTCCACCGAAGCCGTTCGAAGCCTGGTGGCGGCCGGCCTTGGCGTATCGATTCAACCCGACATGACCTACCGACCCTGGTCGCTGGAAGGCGACATCATCGAAGCACGACCGATTGCCGACCTCAGCCAGACCCTCGACGTCGGCCTGGCCTGGCGGCGCGGCACCGCCCGCCCGGCGCTGGTCGATCCGTTCCTGACGGTCGCTCGTGAGCAACCTCACGGCGGACGCAAGCCATCTATTTAATCGAACGCTGCATTCAGTATTTAGTATTTGTCGTCCGCAAGCCCGACCACTAGTCTCTGGACATCAATAAGACGGTCGGGCCCCCAGTCACAGGGAGCACCATGACCACACAAGAAAAGAGAACCCGAAAAATGCCTGGCGCGCAGACCCCGTTGTTCACTGCATTGCTGATCGATGGTGAATTAGTCGCAGGCCAGGGCTTTGTCGAGCCGATCATCAACCCGGCCACCGGTGAAGTGCTGACGCACATCGCCGAAGCCAGCACCGAACAAGTCGAAGCCGCCATCCTCGCCGCCCACCGCGCCTTCGCCGGCTGGTCGCGAACCACCCCGCAACAACGCTCGAACATCCTGCTGGACATCGCCAACGCGGTGGAAAAGCACGCCGACCTCCTCGCCCGACTCGAATCGCTGAACTGCGGCAAGCCGTTGCACCTGGCCCGTCAGGACGATTTGAGCGCCACAGTCGACGTGTTTCGCTTCTTTGCTGGTGCCGTACGCTGCCAGACCGGCCAGCTCAGCGGTGAATACCTGCCGGGTTACACCAGCATGGTGCGTCGCGATCCGATTGGCGTCGTAGCGTCCATCGCGCCGTGGAACTACCCGATCATGATGGCCGCGTGGAAAATCGCCCCGGCCCTGGCCGCCGGCAACACACTGGTGTTCAAGCCGTCCGAACACACACCGTTGTCGATCCTCGCCCTGGCACCGGCACTGGCTGAAATCCTCCCGCGCGGGGTGATCAACATTATTTGCGGCGGTGGTGAAGGCGTCGGCAGCCATTTGGTCAGCCACCCGAAAGTGCGCATGGTCTCACTGACCGGCGACATCGTGACCGGACAGAAAATCCTTCAGGCCGCTGCCAAAACCCTGAAACGCACCCACCTGGAACTCGGCGGCAAAGCGCCGGTGATCGTCTGCAACGACGCCGACATTCAAGCGGTAGTCGAAGGCGTGCGCACTTACGGTTACTACAACGCCGGACAGGACTGCACCGCCGCCTGCCGGATTTATGCACAGGCCGGGATTCACGACACATTGGTGGCGGAACTCGGTGCCGCCGTCAGCAGCCTGCGCTTCGCCGGTAAACGCGATGCCGACAACGAACTCGGCCCGCTGATCAGCACTCGCCAGCGCGACCGCGTGGCCAGTTTTGTCGAACGCGCCCTTGGCCAGCCACACATCGAACGAGTGACCGGCGCGGCGGTGCATTCCGGTGCAGGTTTCTATTACCAGCCAACCCTGCTGGCCGGCTGCAAACAGAGCGATGAAATCGTCCAGCGCGAAGTGTTCGGGCCGGTGGTCACCGTGACCCGCTTCGACGAGCTTGCGCAAGCGGTGGACTGGGCCAATGACTCGGAATACGGCCTCGCGTCATCGGTATGGACCCAAAACCTCGACAAGGCGATGCAGGTCGCGGCGCGCTTGCAATACGGCTGCACCTGGATCAACAGCCACTTCATGCTGGTCAGCGAAATGCCCCACGGCGGCTTGAAGCGCTCGGGTTACGGCAAAGACTTATCCAGCGATTCGCTCCAGGACTACAGCGTGGTACGACACATCATGGCGCGCCACGGCAACGATCTGAAATAACCGCACTACGCTAACAACCAGCCGAAAAGGCCAGCTCTACCACGTTCAAAACTGCCCCGACCATAATTAAAGAAGAGGGAAACCCCATGTTCGTGCACAAGACAGCACTGTTCAGTGCAATCACCACCGCCTTGCTGGCCAGCGCCAGTATTCAGGCCGCCGAACCGCTGAAAGCCGTTGGCGCTGGCGAAGGCCAACTGGATATCGTCGCCTGGCCGGGCTACATCGAACGTGGCGAAAGCGATAAGGCCTACGACTGGGTCACCGGTTTCGAGAAAGAAACCGGCTGCAAGGTCAGCGTCAAAACCGCTGCTACCTCTGACGAAATGGTCAGTCTGATGGCCAAGGGCGGTTACGACCTGGTGACCGCGTCCGGCGACGCCTCGTTGCGTTTGATCGGCGGCAAACGTGTGCAGCCGATCAATACGGCGCTGATCCCGAACTGGAAAAACATCGACCCGCGCCTCAAGGACGGGCCTTGGTACGTGGTCAACAAGCAGGTTTACGGCACGCCTTATCAGTGGGGCCCGAACGTGCTGATGTACAACACCAACGTTTTCAAGACTGCGCCTGACAGCTGGAGCGTGGTGTTCGATCCGCAAAACCTGCCGGACGGCAAGGCCAACAAGGGCCGCGTGCAAGCCTACGACGGCCCGATCTATATCGCCGACGCTGCGCTGTACCTGAAATCGACCAAGCCGGAACTCGGCATCAAGAACCCTTACGAACTGACCGAAACCCAGTACAAGGCCGTGCTCGACCTGCTGCGCGCTCAGCAGCCGCTGGTGCACCGCTACTGGCATGACGCGACTGTGCAAATGAGCGACTTCAAGAACGAAGGCGTCGCGGCTTCCAGCACCTGGGGCTACATGGTCAACGGCCTGCAAGCCGATAAGCAGCCAGTGGCCTCGACCATTCCGAAAGAAGGCGTGACCGGCTGGGCCGACACCACCATGTTGCACGCCGACGCCAAACACCCGAACTGCGCTTACAAGTGGATGGACTGGTCGCTGCAACCCAAAGTCCAGGGCGACGTAGCCGCGTGGTTCGGCTCGCTGCCAGCCGTGCCGGCGGCCTGCACCGGAAGTGAACTGCTGGGCGCCGAAGGCTGCAAAACCAACGGTTTCGACCAGTTCGACAAGATCGCCTTCTGGAAAACCCCACAGGCTGAAGGTGGCAAGTTCGTGCCTTATAGCCGCTGGACCCAGGATTACATCGCGATCATGGGCGGCCGCTAAGCCCTCTTCGCGAGCAAGCTCGCTCCCACAATTGATCGCATTCCCCTGTGGGAGCGAGCTTGCTCGCGATGCTTTTAAAGATTTCAGATTTTGGAGCACCGCACCATGACGCTTGCAGTCCAGTTCACCAACGTTTCCCGTCAGTTCGGCGAAGTGAAAGCCGTCGACCGGGTTTCCATCGACATCCAGGACGGCGAGTTTTTTTCCATGCTCGGCCCTTCCGGCTCGGGCAAAACCACCTGCTTGCGGCTGATCGCCGGTTTCGAACAACCGAGCACAGGCTCGATCCGCATTCACGGCTTCGAGGCCGCCGGTTTGCCGCCCTATCAACGTGATGTGAACACCGTGTTTCAGGATTACGCACTGTTCCCGCACATGAACGTTCGCGACAACGTCGCTTACGGTTTGAAGGTCAAAGGCGTCGGCAAAACCGAGCGCATCAAACGCGCCGAGGAGGCTCTCGACATGGTCGCCCTCGGCGGTTACGGCGAGCGTAAACCGGTGCAACTGTCCGGTGGCCAACGTCAGCGCGTGGCGCTGGCCCGCGCCCTGGTCAATCGCCCGCGGGTGCTGCTGCTCGATGAGCCATTGGGCGCACTCGATCTGAAGCTGCGCGAGCAAATGCAAGGCGAGTTGAAGAAGCTCCAGCGCCAACTTGGCATCACCTTCATCTTCGTGACCCACGACCAGACCGAAGCGCTGTCGATGTCCGACCGCGTGGCAGTGTTCAACAAGGGCCGCATCGAGCAGGTCGACACCCCGCGCAACCTGTACATGAAACCGGTGACCACCTTCGTCGCCGAGTTCGTCGGCACCTCCAACGTGATTCGCGGTGATCTGGCCCAACAGCTGAGCGGCCATCCGCAGCCGTTCTCGATTCGTCCGGAACACGTGCGCTTCGCCGAAGGCCCAAAGGCCAGCCATGAAATCGAAGTCAGCGGCCTGCTGCACGACATCCAGTATCAGGGCAGCGCCACGCGTTACGAGATGAAGCTGGAAAACGGTCAGACCCTGAACATCAGCCAGGCCAACAATCAGTGGCTGGACGTCAGCGCCCAGCATCAGACCGGTCAACTTATCCGTGCACGCTGGGCCCGCGAGGCCATGATTCCGTTGCACGACACCGTTGCGGGCGGGGTCTGAGATGAACAGCGTGACCATGACCCAAACCCCGGCCGGCAGCTCGCCGTTGCGCAGGTTTTCCAACCTGCTGTATCGCCGGCCCAACCTCTACCTCGCGATGTTGCTGGTGCCGCCGCTGATCTGGTTCGGCGCGATCTATTTAGGTTCGCTGCTGACGCTGTTGTGGCAAGGTTTCTACACCTTCGACGACTTCACCATGGCGGTCACGCCCGAGCTGACCCTGGCAAACTTCGCGGCGCTGTTGAACCCCTCGAACTTCGACATCATCCTGCGCACCTTGAGCATGGCCATCGTGGTCTCGATCGCCAGCGCCATCGTCGCGTTTCCGATTGCCTACTACATGGCGCGCTACACCACCGGCAACACCAAGGCGTTTTTCTACATCGCGGTGATGATGCCGATGTGGGCCAGTTACATCGTCAAGGCTTACGCCTGGACCCTGCTGCTGGCCAAGGGTGGCGTGGCGCAGTGGTTCGTTCAGCACCTGGGGCTGGAGCCGGTATTGCAGTTCGTGCTCGGGATTCCCGGCGTGGGCGGCAGCACCCTGTCGACCTCCCATCTGGGCCGTTTCATGGTGTTCGTCTACATCTGGCTGCCGTTCATGATCCTGCCGATCCAGGCATCGCTGGAACGCCTGCCACCCTCCTTGCTGCAAGCCTCCGCCGACCTCGGCGCCAAGCCGCACCAGACCTTCATGCAAGTGATTTTGCCGCTGTCGATTCCAGGCATCGCGGCCGGTTCGATCTTCACCTTCTCGCTGACCCTCGGTGATTTCATCGTGCCGCAACTGATCGGCCCACCGGGTTACTTCGTCGGCAGCATGGTGTACGCCCAGCAAGGTGCCATCGGCAACATGCCAATGGCGGCTGCGTTCACGTTGGTGCCGATCGTGCTGATCGCCATCTACCTGTCCATCGTCAAACGTCTGGGGGCCTTCGATGCGCTCTGATTCTTCATCTCAAGGGCAGGCTTCTTTGGGCCTGCGCATTGCAGCCTGGGGCGGGTTGGTGTTTCTGCACTTCCCGATCCTGATCATCTTCCTGTACGCCTTCAACACTGAAGACGCAGCGTTCAGTTTTCCGCCCCAAGGCTTCACCCTGAAGTGGCTCAGCGTGGCGTTCGCGCGACCTGACGTGCTGGAAGCGATCAAGCTCTCGCTGCAGATCGCCGCGATCGCGACCTTGATCGCCATGGTCCTGGGGACGCTGGCCTCGGCCGCGCTGTACCGCCGCGACTTCTTCGGCAAGCAGGGTATTTCGCTGATGCTGATCCTGCCGATTGCGTTGCCGGGGATCATCACCGGTATCGCGCTGTTGGCGACGTTCAAGACGCTGGGCATCGAGCCCGGGATGTTCACCATCATCGTCGGTCACGCGACCTTCTGTGTGGTGATCGTCTACAACAACGTCATCGCCCGCCTGCGCCGTACCTCGTACAGCTTGATCGAAGCGTCGATGGATCTGGGCGCCGACGGTTGGCAGACTTTCCGCTACATCGTCCTGCCGAACCTCGGCTCGGCATTGCTGGCCGGCGGCATGTTGGCGTTCGCCCTGTCGTTCGACGAAATCATCGTTACCACCTTCACCGCTGGCCACGAACGCACCTTGCCGCTGTGGCTGCTCAATCAGCTCAGCCGCCCACGCGACGTACCGGTGACCAACGTGGTGGCGATGCTGGTGATGCTCGTGACCATGCTGCCGATCCTCGGCGCCTATTACCTGACTCGCGGCGGCGAAAGCGTCGCGGGCAGTGGCGGTAAATAACCAACAACGACTATCCACTGTGGAACCTGGTTTTTTGTGGGAGCGAGCTTGCTCGCGATGACTGACGGACATTCAACAGAGGTGTCGACTGTAAGACCGCCATCGCGAGCAAGCTCGCTCCCACATGAGTCAGTGCCCACATGAAAACAATAAGCAGCTTCGAAGAGGACAATGCCATGCAAACCAAACTGCTGATCAACGGCCAGCTTGTCGCCGGCGAAGGCCCCGCCCAACCGGTATTCAACCCGGCTCTGGGCCGGGTGCTGATAGAGATCAACGAAGCCAGCGAAGCCCAGGTCGACGCCGCGGTGCGAGCTGCCGATGCCGCGTTTGAAAGCTGGTCGCAGACTTCACCGAAAGACCGTTCGCTACTGTTGCTCAAACTCGCCGATGTCATCCAGGCCCACGGTGAAGAGCTGGCCAAGCTTGAGTCGGACAACTGCGGCAAGCCCTACAGTGCCGCGCTGAACGACGAGATCCCGGCGATTGCCGATGTGTTCCGTTTCTTCGCTGGCGCCAGCCGTTGCATGAGCGGTATGGCCGGCGGTGAATACTTGCCGGGCCACACCTCGATGATCCGCCGCGACCCGGTCGGCGTGATCGCCTCCATCGCACCGTGGAACTACCCGCTGATGATGGTCGCCTGGAAAATCGCCCCGGCACTGGCTGCCGGTAATACCGTGGTGCTCAAGCCGTCGGAGCAAACCCCGTTGACCGCGCTGCGTCTGGTCGAACTGGCGTCGGAAATCTTCCCGGCCGGCGTGCTCAACCTGGTATTCGGCCGTGGGCCTACGGTCGGTAGCCCGTTGGTCACCCACCCGAAAGTGCGCATGGTGTCGTTGACCGGCTCCATCGCCACCGGCTCGAACATCATTTCCAGCACCGCCGACAGCGTCAAACGCATGCATATGGAATTGGGTGGCAAAGCCCCGGTGATTATCTTCGACGACGCCGACCTCGACGCGGCCGTGGAAGGCATCCGCACCTTTGGCTTCTACAACGCTGGCCAGGATTGCACCGCCGCCTGCCGCATCTACGCCCAGGCAGGCATCTACGAAAAATTCGTCGAGAAGCTTGGCGAGGCCGTCAGCAGCATCAAATACGGTTTGCAGGATGACCCAACCACCGAGCTGGGCCCGCTGATCACCGCCCAGCATCGCGACCGTGTCGCCGGTTTCGTCGAGCGCGCCATCGCGCAACCGCACATCCGTTTGATCACGGGCGGGAAAACTGTGGAAGGCAACGGGTTCTTCTTCGAACCGACGGTGTTGGCCGACGCCCAGCAAGACGATGAAATCGTCCGCCGCGAAGTGTTTGGGCCGGTGGTCTCGGTGACCCGATTCACCGATGAAGCACAGGTGCTGGCTTGGGCCAACGATTCGGACTACGGCCTGGCGTCGTCAGTGTGGACCGCCGATGTCGGCCGCGCCCACCGCCTCGCCGCCCGCTTGCAGTACGGCTGCACCTGGGTGAACACACACTTCATGCTGGTCAGCGAAATGCCACACGGCGGTCAGAAACTCTCCGGTTATGGCAAGGACATGTCCATGTACGGGCTGGAGGACTACACCACCGTAAGGCATGTGATGTTCAAACATTAAAAGCATCGTCGGATCGCCGCCCGGAGCAAGCTCGCTCCCACAAGGACGGCACTGAACCTGTGGGAGCGAGCTTGCTCGCGAAGGCCTCACCTCGATCTCATGGACGAACTCGGCGATTCACACCAGGGACTCACTGCAACACAAAACAATAACCACCGATCCGGGTTGAGCCGTCATGGCCCAGCCACGGTTTCGGACATCCGAAATCTGCCGATTTTCCGGAGCATCAGCACCATGACTCTACCCGAACTCCCTGCAATCGCCGCCGACAGCGATGCCGAGCAGCTACGCAAGTTGGGCTACACCTCGAACTTCAATCGCAGCATGAGCCTGTGGGAAAACTTCGCCCTGGGCTTCACTTACCTCTCCCCGGTCGTAGGGGTTTATACCCTGTTCGGCCTATGCCTGGCTGCCGGTGGCCCGCCGATGTTCTGGGCGTACTTGCTGGTCGGTTGCGGCCAACTGCTGGTCTGCCTGATCTTCGGTGAAGTGGTCTCGCAGTTCCCGATTTCCGGCGGTGTCTATCCGTGGGCTCGTCGCTTGGTGGGTAAACGCTGGGCGTGGATGGTCGGCTGGATCTACTCCATCGCCCTGTGCGTGACCATCGCCGCTGTAGCCGTCGGCGCCGGTCCGTATCTGGCGGCGATGATGGGTTTTGAACCGAGCAACAACACCAACATCGTCATCGCCCTGCTGCTGACCCTGTTCGCCACTCTGGTGAACCTCAGCGGCACCAAAGTGCTCGCGCGTATCGCCATGTTCGGCTTCCTTTGCGAGCTGGTCGGTGCGGTGATCGTCGGCGTATACCTGCTGGTGTTCGAGCGCCATCAGCCGCTGAGCGTACTGTTCAACACCTTCGATATCCGTGTCGACAGTTCCTACCTGCCGGCGTTCCTGACCGCATCCTTGGCCGGGATGTTTCTGTACTACGGCTTCGAAGCCTGCGGCGACGTGGCCGAAGAAACCCCGAACCCGAGCAAGCAGATTCCGGTAGCCATGCGCATGACCATCTACATCGGTGGCATCGCGGCGATGTTCGCCTGCCTGGCGCTGATTCTGGCGGTGCCGGACATGCAGGCGGTGATCAACGGCACCGACAAGGACCCAGTGACCACCATCCTCAACAACGCCTTCGGCCCGGTCGGTTCGAAAGTGGTGATGGGCGTGGTAATGATTTCCTTCATCTCCTGCGTCATCAGCCTGCAAGCCGCAGCCAGCCGTCTGCTGTATTCCTACGCTCGTGATGAAATGGTCATCGGCAGTGCGCTGCTGAAAAAAATTTCGCCTACGACTCAGGTTCCAGTTGCCGCGCTGTTCGTGTCTGGCGTCCTGCCAGCGCTGATTATTGCCCTCGGCTTTTTCCTGCAAGACGCCGTCGCCACCATCGTCAGCTTCGCGGCCATCGGCATCTACCTGGCGTTCCAGATGATCGTCCTCGCCGCCCTCTACGCCCGCGCTCGCGGCTGGAAACCCAGCGGCAAGTTCACGCTGGGCGCCTGGGGTCTACCGGTGAACATCGGCGCGCTGGTCTACGGCGTTGGCGCCATCATCAACATGGCCTGGCCACGCACGCCGGATGCCGCGTGGTACATCAACTACGCCATGGTGCTGAGCACCGCCATCGTCATCGGCCTGGGCCTGCTCTACATGTGGCTCGGCAAACCGTATGACCATGGTACTGCCCCGGCGGGTGATGCCTGGCAAATCAGTCGGTAACGAAAGCGCCCTGCCCGCAGTGATGCGGGCAGGATTTGGCGTTAGATGGGTTGAGGCTTGGAGAGCGTTTCGAACTCGTCCATTAGCAAGTGGATTTCGGTGCTGGGGTTGGGCTCGCCGCTGCTAGCAACGTCTTCCAGGATCTTCGGAGCCAGGGATCTGGCTGTCTGGAAAGGCTCACCCAAGAGTTGAGCGAAATAGCAGATATCCTTGCCCTTCTCGTATTTGTCCATGTTGGGCTTTTCTCGCAAGCTCTTCGCCACCAACTCCCCCGGAGAGTAGTTCCCCACGGCGCTGAATGGCTTTCGATTGAAACCGAAGTGCAGCAGAAGCCAAAATTCAAAACAGGGGTACGAAGCGATGACTTTGATTTTCGGGTGAGGCCTCGCCAGATCTATCGCCCGTTCAAAACACAGGTGCGTATCGCGATCCAGTGCACAAAACACCCTATCGAAGCGTTTCTGACGGGCAATGGCCCTTTCTACGATGCCACTTGGATGTGTGACTCCACAGTGGGCGATTTCTACCTGAGCGTTGGCGCGAAAATGAAATGCCGCCTCCTCCAGATAGCGTTTTCCTGACTTGCTGTCTTCACAGAGAATCAACACTTTGGGTTGAGGCTTGAATCGTGATGCCTTTCGATCAAATAACTTTGTCGAGCGCACCATGGTCACCTCTGCCTGATTAACGGCAACCCGCGGTAACGGCCTTCAAAGTAGCGTTTTTCAACATCCTCTCCCTCTCGCCCTTCAAAATCGTGAACAGAAAAAAGGCTGGTTGCACCATTGGCATCGCGTTCGGTAATCCAGAACTGATCGCGCCGAAGCGTTTTGGCGTTCATCAGATGAGTGTCGTGAGTCGTGAAGATCAACTGAGTATCCAACCCACCGTCCAGATGTTTCTCAATCAGGTCAGCGACTATTGCAGGGTGTAGGCTGCTGTCCAACTCATCGACAGAAAGTATCCCACTCCCATTGGCGTGATTGATCATGAACCAGGGCAGCCAGAATCCAATCAGGTTTTTCGTGCCGCCGGATTCTTCTGAAAAATCAAACTCCGCTCTTCCTAAAAGACTCGTGTGCGTCAAGGTCACTTTGTCTTTTTGGGCCGCAGCGAAGAACTCTTTAAGCGTGAGCTTTTTACGAGTCGGAACAGAATCCGCATCAGTATTGAGTTGAATAGCAGATACCGGGATATCCACTTCTGCCAGAAAGTCTCGTAAATCGCCCGTATAGTCCGACGCCATCTGCAGAAACCTGATGGACGCAGCAGACAACCCCATCATGTTGTTTTGTTCAATAACGAGGAGACCGGTTTGAAACCAGCTAAATGGCGCTCGCAACTGGGTCAGCTCTTCGCTGCTGTTCGCAACTGCTTGGGAAATAAACAACATCTTCGGGCTTGTCAGGCGTCGCCAGGCATTGTGTACCTCTTTACCACCCTCAAGGCTTGAACCAAAAACATAGCGCTCTCCTTCATCACCAAAATGACGCTCATACAGCAGCGTTTCTTTTCCTTTGGGATAGGAGACCAATTGTTCCTCGAGTATCCGCTGCGCAGTCATGCGCAGAACAAACCGATATCGAATCCCGCCTTGCAGGAAGTTGTACTCAAAAAAACTGGGTTCGTCTTTAAGCTGAGGGTCAAAACGAAACGGTGAAACCGGCAGCGGTTCATCATTTGAGGTGGGTGTTGAAGCCAGCAAACTTCCCATGATGCCCATCGCCCGGATAAGCGAAGATTTACCGGACGCGTTCGGTCCGTAAATCGCGGCCACCTTCAGCAAATCCGGCAGTTTTTCTCCATTCACGGACGGTTTGAATACGTTGCGCTTTTTGCTCAGGCGCGGCGTAGCAGCCATGGACAGCGTTTGCTTCTCACGGAAAGAACGATAATTGGAAACCGAAAATTCGATCAACATGTAGCAAACCTGCACTTGATTCCCGAAAGTGAAAAAAATATAGGAAAAACTATGCATTCGGTGCTACTTCACCGCACTTCATGCAAAAACAGGAAATTCCTACAGTTCAAGCCTTCCGGTAAAGGCACCCATTCCTACAGCAGGTAGCGCCGGAGTAGACTTGTCGCCGCAAGCGCCTCGACGATAGGCTTCACCCCGTCGCTGAAAAACAGTGGCCCGGGGTCGAAGCCGGTAAATCATCAACATGGCGCATCTGCGCCCCCCATATGAGCTGAGGCATTTTTTGCCTTTGCGTTTCGCTTTATGGTGGGCTGTGTGGCGCGGGCCTCTCGGCTTCCATGTTGATCGAGAATATCCCGACTTCGAACGCCGCACGGTCCGCCACCCCAATCTGTCGAAGGATTAGTGGCGGCTCCTTTTTCAACATGGAGTCGAAAAAATGCTTAAGTACACCCCAAATCCGCCAGAAGTCTTCGTAACAAAATGCCATCTCGCTATCGTGGGAGGCAGGCCATGACCCATCCTCATTTCACCCCTACCGTCTTCACCCGCCACAACCGCTTCCTTCACGCCTTCATGCACGACAACCAAGCCTGGTTCTGCGTTCATGATCTTGGCCGACTGATGGGGCGCCCGCTGGATCAACGACTCACCCTGAAGCTCGATCCTGATCAGCGTCGATACGTTTGGTTGCTCAAAAGCGGCAATCCCGTCGAAGCGCTGATGGTCAGTGAATCAGGCATGTACGCCCTGCTGATCCATCATTTCGTTCCGGAAAATCGCAACCTGCGCCAATGGCTGAGTCATGAAGTGCTGCCGGCATTGCGCAGCTCGCAGCCATCTGCTGAAGCCGTATCACCAAGTCTGAGTTCGTTGCAGTGGGCAGGCGTGTCTGTACCGCTGCTGCATTGGCAGGATCAGGCGTGGGTCAAGTGGCGAGACATGCCTGACTTGCTGTTGGCGCAACGCCCATCGATAACAGCCAACGCAGGCTGAACCGCCACAATTCAGCCCGCATAAAAAATGGGTGGACCGAGTTTTCAGTCCACCCATTTTTGTAGGCGAGATAGCGAACAAGCTCTCCTCAAAACTGCGAAACACGGTGCATCGCATCCACCAGATAGCGCATTGCAATGCGGTCGTTCTCCGATAACGCTCGATACTGCTCGACGAGTTTCACCTCCTCTGAACTGAGCCGGCGCGACCGTCGCGAGACGCTCAAGCCTGAGAAAATCCCCCAAAATCCGATGATGCCTTGCGCTTTTTCCATGGACGATGTCCCTCTGCACGTGAACTGAAACTTCAGATACTTCATCGCCCTGCTCCTTCTTCAGCAGCTGCCGGGCTGCTGCTGAACGTTTACCGGCCTCAAGGGCAAGGGCCGGTCATGAGCCTAAGAATAGGGACAAAAAAACGTTTGCGGGCTGTTTTTAGAGTAATTAGTCAAATAAATGAAAACGCTTATTTGAAACGCTATGTTGACTTGAAAAACAGATGAATATCCTCGGGCTCCAGCGGGTGTTTCCACGAAGCGCAAATTAATCATTTTTCGAGTTATTTCGAACGCTTTATCTTATTCGGCATCTGTTTAAAATCCGACGCGTTTGGCCGAAGGCTTGTCCGAACCTCTATTTCTGATCCGTAACGCAGCCAGGAACGCCGCGGGATCGTTCAAGACAGGTTGTCTTATGCACCGCAGGAACTTGCTCAAAGCCTCCATGGCCATCGCGGCCTATACCGGCCTTTCGGCCACTGGATTGTTGGCCGCGCGGGCCTGGGCCGGGACGGCCGATGGTGAGGCTCAGGCCTTCGACTTCGAAGCCTTGCAGGCGCAAGCCAAGCAACTGGCCAGCCGCAGTTATGTGGACACCAAACAGGTGTTGCCACCGACGCTGGCGAACATGACGCCGCAGCAATTCAACGCGATTCAGTACGACGCCGGCCATTCGCTGTGGAATGACCTGAACGGGCAACTCGACGTGCAGTTCTTCCACGTCGGCATGGGTTTCAAGCAACCGGTGCGCATGTACAGCGTCGACCCCAAAACCCGTCAGGCGCGGGAAGTTCATTTCCACCCTTCGCTGTTCAATTACCAGAATTCCAGCGTCGATACCGCGCAGCTCAAGGGCGACCTGGGCTTTGCCGGGTTCAAGCTGTTCAAGGCCCCGGAGCTGGATAAACACGACGTGGTGTCGTTCCTCGGCGCCAGCTACTTCCGTGCTGTGGATAACACCGGCCAGTACGGTTTGTCGGCCCGTGGCCTGGCGATCGATACCTACGCGAAGAAGCGCGAAGAGTTTCCGGATTTCACCAGGTTCTGGTTCGAAACCCCGGACAAGGACAGCACCCGTTTCGTGGTCTATGCCCTGCTCGACTCACCGAGTGCCACCGGCGCCTACCGCTTTGATATCGACTGCCAGGCCAATCAGGTGGTGATGGCCATCGACGCTCATGTCAATGCGCGCACCGCCATCGAACAACTCGGTATCGCACCGATGACCAGCATGTTCAGCTGCGGCACTCACGAACGGCGCATGTGCGACACCCTTCACCCGCAGATCCACGACTCGGATCGGCTGGCCATGTGGCGTGGCAACGGCGAGTGGATCTGCCGTCCGCTGAACAACCCGGCGACCCTGCAGTTCAACGCCTTCGCCGACACGGACCCGAAAGGTTTTGGTCTGGTGCAGACCGACCATGAGTTCACCAGCTATCAGGACACCGTCGACTGGTACAGCAAGCGCCCGAGCCTGTGGGTCGAGCCGACTACCGCGTGGGGCGAAGGCTCCGTCGACCTGCTGGAAATCCCCACCACCGGCGAAACCCTGGACAACATCGTGGCCTTCTGGACCCCGAAAAAACCGGTGGCCGCCGGCGACTCGCTGAGTTACGGCTACAAGCTCTACTGGAGCGCCCTGCCGCCAGTGGGTACGCCGCTGGCGCGGGTCAATGCCACGCGTTCCGGTATGGGCGGTTTCGTCGAAGGCTGGGCACCCGGCGAGCACTATCCGAAGGTCTGGGCTCGGCGTTTTGCGGTCGACTTTACCGGCGGTGGGCTGGATCGCTTGCCTGAAGGCACCAGTATCGAACCGGTGGTCACGGCGTCGAGCGGTCAGGTCAAGGATTTCAACGTGCTGATGCTGGATGACATCAAAGGCTATCGAATCACCTTTGACTGGTTCCCGACCGATGACAGCGTAACCCCGGTGGAATTGCGTTTGTTCATCCGCACCCATGACCGGACGCTGAGCGAGACCTGGCTGTATCAGTACTTCCCGCCAGCGCCAGACCAGCGTAAGTACCCGGATTGGCCTGCCGCTTGAAATAAGTGATATTCGGATCGGCCCCATCGCGAGCAAGCTCGCTCCCACATTGGATTTGGGTGTACACAAAAACTGTGTTCACACCGGTCGAGTGTGGGAGCGAGCTTGCTCCGGGCGGCGATCCGACGATGACGGCGGCTCAGCAGCCAAGATTCCGTAAGACAAACGAAGCCCCGGCCTGATGCCGGGGTTTTTCGTTCTATCGTCTTTCAGCCGAAAAATCAGTCCACCACGTTATGCAGGACCTGATAAATAAGTCCGGTTGCGAGGGTCACCAGGATCAGGTCGGTCCCGACTTGCTGCCATTCATAGCCCTCATAACGAGGCAGTCTTTCCAGCATCCTGCCGTCCAGCTTTTTGGCGATTCCTGGCGGCAGAGGTTTTCCTTGGGCAATCTTCTTTTGAATGCCTGGCGGTAGCGCTGGGCCAGGCGACCAATAATCACGACTGTTACCGACGATGACTCGAACACCGCCCACGTCGACCTGCGGGCCTCTGTATCCACCCCCCTGCTGATAGTTCTGGGATTTGTTGCCTTTGTTCCCGTTACCGTGCGGGTTGCCGTTCCCATTGCCAGGATCTGCGTACAGAGCCGTTGAGCCACACAAAAGCGTGATACTTGTCAAAAAAGCTACAACTGAACGCGTCGTCATATCCGTGATCCTCTGCCGTGGTGCCTTCCGTCGGGAGCCTGAGAACTATAGACCGTGATAGACGTCCTAGTTGATACAAACCTACCCTGATCTATGGAAGCAATCATGCTTTTAAAGAAATCGAACCTAGTCGCTGTTATGTCCTGCGTAATGATGCTGGCTGCAGCACCTTTACTCCCTGTGAGCTTCGCTTATGCAAAAGATGGTGGAAGCCACGGTGGCGGTAACGGTAGTGGTGGCAACGGTGGTGGTAGCGGCGGCAACGGCGCAGGTCACGGCGGCGGCATCGGCGATGGCGGCCGCGCAGAAGGTCATTCTGCCGATGCTGGCAGCAATGGCCGTGCTGAAGGTAAAGAAGCCGATCATGACGGCCGAGCGGTCAGGGACCATGGCCTAAGTGGTCTTAAGGAAGGTCAGGAAAGCGATCATGCCGGTCGCGCAGTCAGGGACCACGGCATCAAAGGCCATCACACTGGCCTCGCTCGTCATGACAGTAAAGGACATGGCGTGGCGACGTCCGGGATTGCACATTCCAAAACCACGCACGGACTGACCAAAGCCACTGCGATCTCGGCCACCACGCCAGGCGATCACACTACAAAGGGCTTGAGCAAAGCGGTCACTTCCAGCACCAAACTGGATCGGTAAACCCGACCCTTTGTCGTCGCGAGAGCCTTTGTGTGCTCTCGTATGACGCACAAAACCCACCGCCCGTGCGGTGTGTTCATTCAATAAAAAACGCCGCTTGTCCCTCAATGGGAAAGCGGCGTTTTTTATTGGTTTGCACGGCGCGGATCAGTCACGCAAATCCGACTCATGGATCGGCTGATCGCGGCTCGTTGCCCGTTGATACTGCGCCGGCCAGATGGCCTTGCGTCCGCCCAGGTCATCGTCGGCGTGCAACGGCCAGTACGGGTCACGCAATAGCTCACGAGCCAGCAGGATGATGTCGGCCTGGCAGGTGCGCAGAATGTGTTCGGCCTGCGCAGGTTCGGTAATCAATCCGACAGTGCCGGTGGCAATTCCCGACTCCTTGCGCACGCGCTCGGCAAAACGCGTCTGATAACCCGGCCCGGTAGGAATCTCCGCATTCGCCGCAGTGCCACCGGACGACACATCGATCAGATCGACCCCCAGTGCTTTCAGACGCCGCGCCAGCTCCACGGTTTCATCCGGATTCCAGCCATCCTCGACCCAATCGGTGGCCGATACACGAACGAACAATGGCAACTCTTCCGGCCAGACCGCGCGCACCGCCTCGGTCACTTGCAGCACCAGCCGAATGCGATTTTCGAAAGAACCGCCGTACTGATCGCGGCGCTGATTGCTCAACGGCGACAGAAACTGATGCAGCAGATAGCCGTGAGCGGCGTGCACTTCAACCACTTTGAAGCCTGCGGTCAGCGCACGTTTGGCCGACTCGACGAACGCCTGAATTACTTCGGCGATTTGCGCCTCGGTCAATTGCGTAGGTGGTGTGTGTTCAGGGTCGAAGGCAATCGGCGAGGGGCCAACCGGGGTCCAGCCGCCATCCGCCAGCTTGACGCTACCATGCTTGCCCAGCCATGGCCGGTGGGTGCTGGCCTTGCGGCCGGCATGGGCCAGTTGAATACCGGCGACCGCGCCTTGGGCAGTGATAAACCGGGTGATACGTTGCAGCGGTTCGATCTGTTCGTCGTTCCACAGGCCCAGGTCCTGAGCGGTGATCCGCCCCTCGGCAGTGACTGCCGTGGCTTCGGTAAATATCAGACCGGCCCCGCCCACGGCACGGCTGCCGAGGTGTACCAGATGCCAGTCATTGGCCAGCCCATCGACGCTGGAGTATTGGCACATCGGCGACACCGCGATGCGGTTGAGCAGGGTCAATTGACGAAGGGTGTACGGTTCAAGCAGCAGACTCATGGGGCACCTCTCGAATCAGTGGGCAGGCTCCAGGGTTCTGTTTGAAAAGTCGACGAGTGACAGGAAAGGATGCAGCACCCGCCCCCGCGGGTAAAAAATTCGACAAAACGTCACAAGGCCAATCAAGCAGTGATTAGAGCCTAGTCGACATCGGCGGATGAGGGAGGGTTCAAGAAAAGATCGCAGGAATGACGGGCACCTGTAGGAGCTGGCGAAGCCTGCGATCTTTTGGCATGGGTATGAACGCCGAAGGTCAAGAGATCGTAGCCTGCGGCAGCTCCTACAGAGGAATGGCATGCACCTGCAGGTTTTTTTCAGCGCGGTTCGATATGGGCAATCATCAGCTGGACGGTTTCCTGGCCGCGGAACTCATTGACGTCGAGCTTGTAGGCCAGCTCAACCCAGCGAATGGTCGGGTTCGGCCAGACATCGCGGTCAATGCCAAAGGCAATGCCGTCGAGTTTCACGGAACCACATTCGCTTTTCAGCACCACTTTCAGGTGGCGCTCGCCGACCACTCGCTGCTCGACCAATTGGAACACCCCGTGAAACAACGGCTCCGGGAAGTGTTGGCCCCATGGGCCGGCATGGCGCAGGGCGCGGGCCAGTTCCAGGTGAAACTCTTCGACCGCCAGGGTGCCATCCGACAGCAACCGCCCGGTCAGGTCTTCTTCGCGCATTTGCCGACGGACTTCAGCGTCAAAGGCCTCGGCGAACAACGGAAAATTCGCTTCCGGTAGCGTCAGCCCCGCCGCCATGGCGTGACCACCGTACTTGCTGATCAGCGTCGGGTGCTGCGCCGCCACCACACTCAAGGCATCACGAATATGAAAGCCCTGCACTGAACGCCCCGAGCCCTTGAGCATGCCGTCACCGGCGTCGGCAAAGGCGATGGTCGGACGGAAATAGCGCTCTTTCATACGCGACGCGAGGATCCCGATGACGCCCTGGTGCCACTCGGGATCGAACAGACACAAGCCGAACGGCATCGACTCCAGCGGCAAGTCCTTGAGCTGGGCCAACGCTTCGCGCTGCATGCCTTGCTCGATGGATTTACGGTCCTGATTCATGCCGTCCAGTTGCGCGGCCATTTCACGGGCGGCGCCTGCGTCTTCGGTGAGCAGGCATTCGATGCCCAGGCTCATGTCGTCCAGACGTCCCGCCGCGTTCAGGCGCGGGCCGATGATGAACCCCAGATCGGTGGAGGTGATGCGCGAGTGATCGCGCTTGGCCACTTCAAGGATCGCCTTGATGCCCGGCCGAGCCCGTCCGGCGCGAATCCGCTCCAGGCCCTGATGCACCAGGATCCGGTTGTTGGCATCCAGTGGCACCACGTCGGCGACACTGCCCAGTGCCACCAGATCCAGCAATTCACCGATGTTCGGCTGCGGCTTGCTCTCGTACCAGCCCAGGCTACGCAAGCGTGCACGCAACGCCATCAGCACATAGAAAATCACCCCGACACCGGCCAGCGCCTTGCTCGGAAACTCACATCCTGGCTGGTTCGGATTGACGATGGCATCGGCCAACGGCAGTTCGTCACCGGGCAAATGGTGATCGGTGACCAAGACCTTGAGCCCGGCCTTTTTCGCCGCCGTCACGCCCTCGACGCTGGATATGCCGTTGTCCACGGTGATCAACAACTGCGGCTGGCGCTCCAGTGCCACCGCGACGATTTCCGGGGTCAGGCCGTAGCCGTACTCGAATCGATTGGGCACCAGATAATCGACGTGAGCGGCGCCGAGCAGACGCAACCCCAGCATGCCGACGGTACTGGCAGTCGCGCCATCGGCGTCAAAGTCGCCGACGATCAGAATCCGCTGACGCTGTTCCAGCGCGACCACCAGCAAATCCACCGCCGCCTCGATGCCCTTGAGCTGTTGATACGGGATCAAGCGCGCCAGGCTCTTGTCCAGCTCGGCCTCGGACTGCACGCCCCGCGCTGCATACAGGCGAGTCAGTAGCGGTGGCAAATCACCGAGAAACGGCAGGGTAGCGGGTAGCAGGCGAGGTTCGATGCGCATGAGATGACAGGTGCTTCTCTTGAAAACGTAGGATAAAACCGGGTGACGCGATCCAGCGCTGAAAAATCAGCCGCGCTCGCCGCTCAGCCACTGCAACTGGACTTCATGCTGACCACGGTCGTCGGTGACGAAAATCGTCCCTTCGCTGATCATCACGTCCCACTTGATAACGCGGGGCATGTCTTTGGCCAGGGTCTCGAGGACTTCTTGAGGAACAGCCGCGATGTGTACGTTTTTCAGGTTTTTGATCGCCGGGATCACTTTGGTTTCCCAGACGCGCAGGCTGCCGTAGGCCAACAGGCTGGTGCGCTCGGTACGACGCGAGCACCAGGTCAGGCGGTCGGCGTCTGGCTGACCGACTTCGATCCAGTGCAGGACGCGGTCATCCAGGCTCTTTTCCCACAGTGCTGGTTCATCGACATCCGACAGACCGCGACCAAAGGACAACTGCTCGTTGTACCAGAAGGCATAAGCCAACAGCCGCACGGTCATGCGCTCTTCGGTCTCCGAAGGGTGACGGGCGATGGTCTGCTTGACGCTTTCATACACCCCACGATCGAGGTCAGTGAGGTTCAATTCAAACTTGTAGGTCGTGGACGGCTGGGCCATGAACGGGCTTCTTGATACGAGGAAAGGCGGCAAGTCTAACCGATGCCGGGGTCAATCAACGAATCATGACGGCCATCAAGCGTGGGCGATGAGCGCCTGCCTATGATAAAACGATCTACTCGCTCAGCCTTTGTCCTACAGGATTGACCATGCCGCTCACCGCCAAACCCCTTGCCGGCCTGAAAATCATCGAACTCGGTACTTTGATCGCCGGCCCCTTCGCCTCGCGTATTTGTGCAGAGTTCGGCGCCGAAGTGATCAAGATCGAATCTCCGGATGGCGGTGACCCATTGCGCAAGTGGCGCAAACTCTACGAAGGCACCTCGCTGTGGTGGTTCGTCCAGGCGCGCAACAAGAAATCCCTGACGCTGAACCTCAAGCACCCCGACGGCCTGGCGATCCTCAAGCAGCTACTCGGTGAAGCCGACATCCTCATCGAAAACTTCCGCCCTGGCGTGCTGGAGAAACTGGGCCTGGGTTGGGACGTCCTGCATGCGCTGAACCCGAAACTGGTGATGGTCCGTCTGTCGGGCTTTGGGCAAACCGGGCCGATGAAGGATCAACCGGGCTTCGGTGCGGTCGGCGAATCCATGGGCGGTTTGCGTTACATCACCGGGTTCGAGGATCGACCGCCAGTACGCACAGGGATTTCTATCGGTGACTCGATTGCCGCGTTGTGGGGCGTGATCGGTGCGTTGATGGCCCTGCGTCACCGCGAGGTCAACGGCGGTCAGGGTCAGGTGGTGGACGTGGCGTTGTACGAAGCGATCTTCGCCATGATGGAAAGCATGGTCCCGGAGTTCGATGTGTTCGGTTTCATCCGCGAGCGCACCGGCAACATCATGCCCGGCATCACACCCTCCTCCATCCACACCAGCGCCGACGGCAAACACGTGCAGATTGGCGCCAACGGCGATGCGATCTTCAAGCGCTTCATGCAGACCATCGGCCGCGACGACCTGGCCAACGATCCTCTGCTCGCCAGCAACGACGGCCGCGATAGCCGTCGTGACGAGCTGTATGGCGTGATTGATCGGTGGGTCAGTTCGTTGCCACTGGATGCCGTGATCGAGCAGTTGAACCTGGCTGAAGTACCGGCAAGCCGCATCTTCAGTGCCGAAGACATGTTCAGCGACCCACAATTTCTCGCACGGGAAATGTTCCTGCAAGCCAAGCTGCCCGACGGCAAGGACTTCAAGATGCCGGGCATCGTGCCAAAACTTTCGGAGACGCCAGGCGCTTGCGAATGGGTCGGCGCCGAGCTGGGTGAACATAACGCAGAGGTGTTGAGCGAGCTCGGCTATGACGCGCAACAGATCGCGCGACTGCGTGCCGATGGGGCTATCTAAACTGAAAGGATTGTCAGCGATTCGCCGGTGTGTGGCGCAGCAGTCGCGTGTGCTGGGTTTGGGCGCAACGCTTTTATGCCTGCTGGCAATGCCCACGGCCGCTCAAGCCAAGGACACACTGATCTGGCTATTACGGGATTTGCCACCGCTGACGATTTTCGACGGGCCGCAAAAAAACCAGGGGGTGATCGACAAGTTTTTGCCGCTGTTGATCGCCAGCATGCCCGAGTACCAACACAGCACTTTGCAGGTCAACCGCGCACGTGGCATGCAAATGCTCCTGGAGCCCAGCTTCACCTGCGATCCTTCGTTGCTGTGGAGCCCGGAACGGGCAAAACGGATCGTCTATTCCATCGCGGCCTATCGAGTCCTTAGCAACGGCATTGTGGTACGACGTGCGGACCGCGGAACGCTTGCGCCCTTCATCATCGACAACAAGGTCGATCTGGCGCTGCTGCTGGCTCACGAAGAGAAAAAACTCGGGGTGGTCGCCGAGCGCAGTTACGGCCAGGTCGTTGACCGCCTGCTGCAACAGGCACCGAGCAACAGTCTGTCAGCCCATTACGGCAACGACGCCCTTGGCAGTCTGCTGCAAATGCAGCGCCTGGGTCGTTTGACTGCGTTATTGGGGTATTGGCCGGAGATCCGTTATCAGGCGCAACAGCAAGGCATTTCGCCGGGCGAACTGGAGTTCTACCCGATTCGCGGCACGGACAAGTACCAGACCACCCATATTGCGTGCTCGGATACCGCGCAGGGTCGTCAGGCCATCAGCCATATCAACAAGACATTGCGCGAGCTAAGGCAGAACCGACTGATCGAGTTTTATGCCCAATGGCTCGATCCGCAAATGCGCAGCGAGTATCTGGAAGACGCCAAGACGTTTTTCCAGGATGAAACGCCCTGACCAAACGCCAGGCAAAAGAAACCCCGAGAAGTGGGGAGACGACTCGGGGTTAAACGTGGCCTACAAGGACCCGTACAACAAGCGACAAGCAACGGAGCAGAATGCTTGATCTTGCTGATACAGGGTCTGACTGACCTGAATGCGGGAAGGTTCCCACAAAAAACAATTCAGTTTCCGACAGCAAGACCCTTGTCTTGCGCAACATTGCGCAGAGCCGCAATCACGCTGGGCTCCAGCCGTCCTTCGGCGATCAACAAGTCGCGGTGCAATCCGTCGACAACATCTGTCAGCAGCCGTTTATCCGTGAACTGCGCCTGATTGAACTCACGTTCGACCACGATGGCGCCAGCGGTGCTCTTCAATGTCACCAGGCATTCGCCATGGGCACCTGACGGGGTCAGTGTTACCTGATACGGGCTCAATGCCTCACCCAGCAATAGGCTGATACTTTCCATCTCGATCACCACTCAATAGTCCGAAAACAAAGTGCCAAGGGCGTGGTAAATGACCACTGGCCCGAGAAGAAAGTTCTGAACTCAACTGACGGTATGTCGCTTTACCCTGAGTCGTCAGAGCATGCATGGAAAAGATGACAAGAAAAAAACAGCCGGTTAACCGCGTCAGTCCGGCTCATAACGCTGACGGCCATGGGTATCGGTCCAGCCGCCCACGACACCTCGCAGCAAACCCTCGGCGCTATAAAACGGCACCGTCCACTGATACACATCCCTCACGCCGCTTTTGAACATCAGTTGGCGCTCGGTAAATAGGGTTTTCCGACTGCTGAGTTGATCCATGATTTCCGCGTGCAAAAGCTCGGCCGTCGAGGCAGGCAAAACGTCGACCTCTGTCAGGCGCTTTCCCTGCACCTGGTCGAAGCGAGTCGACAGGTGCTCTTCATAGCTCTTGTTGCACATGATCAACCGCCCCTCCAGATCCCGTACAAACACCGGATCGGGCATGGCATCCATCAAGGCATGCTGGAACGCCAGTTGGTCACCAAGCCTTTGCTCGGCTTTCAGTCGTTGCTTGATCTGCATGCTCAGACGCTGGTTCCACAGCAGTGAAATCAGTCCGAAGAGACCCGCAAAAAATACTCCCCAGCAACCCCACTGGTAAAACCGCTGCCACAACGATAGCGGCTGACCTGGCACCATACCGCTGAGCCACTTCGAACGGATCGCTCGCAACTCTGCCGGAGGAAAAGCCTCGAGCGCCTTGTTGAGAATGCTCAACAGCTGTGGTTGCCCTTTGCGCAGTGCGAGATGGTCGGCCTCCCACATACCTTCGATACTTGAGCCGATCGCCAGCCGGCCTGCAGGGTACAGGTGGGCGCCCATTTCATTTTCAATGGTGACGTCGGCTTCGGCGCTTTCGACCAAGGCGCGTGCCTCGGCGTAGGTTTTGACCGAGCGCAGCTCGATTTGTGGATAGTCACGGCGGATGCCGGCCTCCAGCGCATGCCTGGCCGGTAGCGCCAGTACCTTGCCTGAAAGGTCCTCCAACGAATCGACCGAAGCGGCTCCGGCCCGCCCGACGAACACCCAGCCAGCCCCACCAAAGGCATGGCTGAAATCCAGAAAGCCTTTACGTTCATCGTTCACCGACAACGTCGTGTTCATGTCTGCCCTGCCACTTTCCAGCAGCCCGAGCAGGTGTTCGGTCGAGAACGACTCTTCATGAACAAACTCCAACCCGGTCATCCGCGAAAGGCGTTGGAGGATGTCGTTGTTCAGACCGCTCCATTGACCGTGCTCATCCTTGAACAAGTACAACGGGAACTGCACTGACGCGACGATCACTCGCCGGTGCTCGGCGATCCATTTGAGCTCGTGAGCCTCAAGCTTGAGACTGTCATGACTGACGGGAGACTTTACGTCCAAAGCGCCGAGTTGAGCCGCCCATGCGCAATGCCCAAGCCCCATGGCACTCAATAAAAACATCCAGCACAAGGCCGGCTTTAATCCATAAAAAAACCACATGCCCACTTCCTTCACGTCCACTCACCCATCCTTGAGGGGTGAAACGACGACAAGTGTGCCATGCAGAAATGAGAAAGCCCGTCAGGAGACGGGCTTCAAAATGTGACAGGTTTTCCAGTCAGAGTGGCTTGCCGCGGTTGCCATGCTGACTGACAAAGGCCTGCACGGCTTTCAGGTCGTTTGGCAAAACTGTGCAGCGCTCATCTCGCTCAAACAAATCAGAAAGATGGGCTGGCAGTTCAAGCGCTTTTCCTACGCCGGCTTTTTCGACGGCCTCGGGGAATTTGACCGGGTGGGCCGTTCCCAGAATCACCATCGGAATATCCAGGCTACGCCGGCACTCACGCGCAGCCTTGACGCCGATGGCGGTATGCGGATCGAGCAGTTCACCGGTTTGTTCGAAGACTTCAGCGATGGTCTCGCAGGTTTGCGTGTCATCCACGGCCAGCGAGTCGAAGAGTTTGCGCGCTTCGGTCCAGCGCTCTTGCTCGACGCTGAAACCGCCACCTTGCTTGAAGGTGTCCATCAGGCCTGCAATCGCGGCACCGTTGCGACCGTGCAGGTCGAACAGCAGGCGCTCGAAGTTCGAGGAAACCATGATGTCCATCGACGGCGACAGGGTCGCGTGCAGGGTTTCCTTGACGTACTGATTGCCGCTCATGAAGCGGTGCAGGATGTCGTTGCGGTTGGTGGCGACGATCAACTGGTTGATCGGCAAACCCATGTTGCGTGCCAGGTAGCCAGCGAAGATGTCGCCGAAGTTGCCGGTTGGCACCGAGAACGACACCGAACGCGCCGGGCCGCCCAACTGCAGGGCTGCGTGGAAGTAGTAGACGATCTGGGCCATGATCCGCGCCCAGTTGATCGAGTTCACCGCCACCAGACGCGTGCCTTTGAGGAAGCTCTGGTCGGCGAAGCTGGCCTTGACCATTTCCTGGCAGTCATCGAAGTTGCCTTCGATGGCGATGTTGTGGATGTTCTCACCAAAAATGGTGGTCATCTGCCGACGCTGCACTTCAGACACACGGTTGTGCGGGTGCAGGATGAAGATGTCGACGTTTTCGCAGTGCTTGCAGCCTTCGATGGCGGCCGAACCGGTATCACCCGAGGTGGCGCCGACGATGACCACACGCTCGCCGCGCTTTTCCAGCACGTAATCGAGCAGGCGACCGAGCAGTTGCAGAGCGAAATCCTTGAACGCCAGGGTCGGGCCGTGGAACAGCTCCAGCACCCATTCGTTACCGTTCAGCTGACGCAACGGCGCTACGGCGTTGTGCGAGAACACGCCGTAGGTTTCTTCGAGGATTTTCTTGAAGTCGGCGTCAGGAATGCTGCCGGTGACAAACGGGCGCATCACCCGGAAAGCCAGCTCGTGGTATGGCAGGCCGGCCCAGGAAGCGATTTCTTCCTGGGTGAAACGCGGCAGGTTTTCCGGCACGTACAGGCCGCCGTCGCTGGCCAGACCTGCCAACAGAACGTCTTCGAAATTCAGGGCCGGTGCCTGGCCGCGGGTACTGATATAACGCATGACTGGCTCCAATAGACAGTGTTCGCAAACCCGGGCCCGCAGGCGAGCCCGGTGAACGATAACGGCTTAGTTCAGGTGCTCGACGCGGATCCGTACGACCGGACCGACCACGCCAGCCAACGCTTCGAGGGCGGCGATCGCGTCGTTCATGTGCTGTTCCAGCACACGGTGAGTCAGCAGGATCATCGGCACCAGACCGTCATGCTCTTCGACTTCTTTCTGCATGATCGATTCGATGTTGATGCCGCGCTCCGACAGGATGCTCGCCACCTGAGCCAGCACGCCCGGATGGTCCTTGGCCTGAATGCGCAGGTAGTAAGCGCTTTCGCAGGCTTCGATCGGCAGGATCGGGTGGGCCGACAGCGAATCCGGCTGGAAGGCCAGGTGCGGTACACGGTTTTCCGGGTCGCAGGTCATGGCGCGAACCACATCCACCAGGTCCGCGATCACCGACGAAGCCGTAGGTTCCATGCCAGCGCCAGCGCCGTAGAACAGCGTCGAACCGGCGGCGTCGCCGTTGACCATCACCGCGTTCATCACGCCGTTGACGTTGGCGATCAGACGATCGGCCGGGATCAGGGTCGGGTGTACGCGCAGTTCGATGCCGCTGGCGGTGCTGCGTGCCACGCCCAGGTGCTTGATGCGATAGCCCAGGGCTTCGGCGTAGTTCACGTCAGCGGTGGTCAGCTTGGTGATGCCTTCGGTGTAGGCCTTGTCGAATTGCAGCGGGATACCGAAAGCGATCGATGCCAGGATCGTCAGCTTGTGCGCTGCGTCGATACCTTCGACGTCGAAGGTCGGATCGGCTTCGGCGTAACCCAGGGCTTGCGCCTCGGCGAGTACGTCTTCGAAGGTGCGGCCCTTCTCACGCATTTCGGTGAGGATGAAGTTGCCGGTGCCGTTGATGATGCCGGCGACCCAGTTGATGCGGTTGGCCGACAGGCCTTCACGAATCGCCTTGATCACCGGAATACCACCGGCCACCGCGGCTTCGAAAGCGACGATAACGCCCTTCTCGCGGGCCTTGGCGAAGATTTCGTTGCCGTGAACGGCGATCAGCGCCTTGTTCGCGGTTACTACGTGTTTTCCGTTCTCGATCGCTTTGAGTACCAGCTCACGGGCAACGGTGTAGCCGCCCATCAACTCTATGACGATGTCGATCTCAGGGTTCGTGGCCACTTCGAAGACATCGTTGGTAATCGCAATACCGGTCGTCTGGAACTGAGGCTTTGGCGTGCGCATGGCAATTTGTGCCACTTCGATTCCACGCCCGGCACGACGAGCAATTTCCTCGGCGTTGCGCTGAAGTACGTTGAAGGTACCGCCACCGACGGTCCCTAACCCACAGATGCCTACTTTGACCGGTTTCACTGTGAACTCCCCATAAAACGGCCGACTCAAGGTCGGCCGTGGAAAACAGCCGCACGCTGTGCGGCTTTCTATTAATGGAACGCCGACTGCTGTCGCCGCTCCATGATCGTCAAAGGCTTACCGTGACGACGCAGGATTATTTCGCACCCAGTGCCAGTTTGGCGACTTGTGGTGCTGGCTGGTAGCCCGGAATCACTTGGCCATCGGCCAAAACGATGGCCGGTGTACCGTTCACGCCGATCGACTGACCCAGGGCGAACTGCTTGGAAACCGGGTTGGCGCACTTGGCAGCCTTGATTTCCTTGCCATCGACCATTTTGTCCATCGCGGCTTTTTTGTCAGTGGAACACCAGACGGCTTGCAGTTGCTCGTCACCCGGCGAACCGAGGCCCTGGCGCGGGAAAGCAACATAACGCACTTCGATACCCATTTTGTTCAATGCAGGCACTTCGGCGTGCAATTTGTGGCAGTACGGGCAGGTGGTGTCGGTGAACACGGTGATGTGGGTCTTGGTTTCGCCAATCGCCGGGTAAACCACGGTTTCAGCGACCGGAATACCGTTGATCAACTTGGAGATGCCCAGACGCTCGGCCTTCTCGGTCAGGTTGACCGGTTTGCCGTCCTTGAGCTGGAACAGGTAGCCCTGAACGATGTACTGGCCGTCGGCGCTGGCGTACAGCACGCGGCTGCCCTTGAGTTTGACTTCGTAGAGACCGGCCAGCGGGCTGGCACTGATGGACTCGATCGGAGTGTCGAGCTGGAGGGTTTCCAGGCTTTTACGAATGGCTTTATCAGCCGCATCATCGGCGACGGCAAAGGTGCTGACCAACGCAATGGCTGCGGCGGCGAAAATCTGGGTCAGACGCATGAGAACTCCTGAAGGCGGGCAAATGGATCGGCTAGAACGCCCGTAATGAAACACCGGGTCATAACCGCCCATCGTGCAAACCCCCAAAGCCTACCACATAAGGCCCGCGTGGCCGAATGGAGCTGACACAAGACATCATGGGAAACACAAGCCCTTTGTGGGAGCGAGCTTGCTCGCGATTGCGGTGGCACATCCAGCATTGATGTGACTGGCAGATAGCTATCGCGAGCAAGCTCGCTCCCACATAAAGCAAAACAGCAATCAGCCCCTCGGATGGTGCTTGGCGTGCAGGTCTTGCAAACGGGCGCGCGCAACGTGGGTGTAGATCTGGGTGGTCGACAGGTCGCTATGACCGAGCAGCATCTGCACCACACGCAAATCGGCGCCGTGGTTGAGCAGATGGGTGGCGAAGGCGTGGCGCAAGGTGTGCGGTGACAGAGACTTGCCGATCCCGGCGACTTTGGCCTGGTGCTTGATGCGATGCCAGAAGGTCTGGCGGGTCATCTGCTCACCGCGCAAGCTCGGGAACAGCACATCGCTGGGCCGCCCGCCAAGCAATTCGCTGCGCGCATCGCGCATGTAACGCTCGACCCAGACGATCGCCTCCTCGCCCATCGGCACCAGTCGCTCCTTGCTGCCCTTGCCCATGACTCGCAGCACGCCCTGACGCAGATTGATCTGCTCCAGCGTCAGGCTGATCAGCTCGGTGACCCGCAGGCCGCAGGCGTACAAAACTTCCAGCATGGCGCGATCACGCTGGCCGATTGCTTCGCTCAGATCCGGTGCAGCAAGCAAGGCTTCCACGTCCGCTTCCGACAGCGACTTGGGCAATGGCCTGCCGAGTTGCGGCATGTCGACACGCAATGTCGGGTCAACGGCAATCAGCTTTTCACGCAGCAAATAGCGATAGAACCCACGTACACCCGAAAGAAACCGTGCAGTAGAACGAGGTTTATAGTTTTGTTCGAGGCGCCAGGCCAGGTGATCGAGGATCAACTCGCGCCCGGCGTTGACCAGTTCCAGCCCCTTCTCCTGCAACCAGCCGTTGAACAGGGCCAGGTCACTGCGATAGGCGTCACGGGTGTTATCCGACAGGCCTTTCTCCAGCCACAGGGCGTCGAGAAACTGGTCTATCAGTGGATGATCGATGGCGGGCATAAAGGCTCAAGCAAAACAGACAAAAACTGAAAGGTGGCGAACAGTCTTTCATAGCATGGCCGTTCGCGGAACCCTTGTACTTTCAGGGAACGGAATAAATGACGGGCAACAAAAAAGCAGCCCGTAGGCTGCTTTTTTCTGCATCGGAAGCTGGACTTAAGCCAGTTTTTCCTTGATGCGAGCTGCTTTACCCGACAGGTCACGCAGGTAGTACAGCTTGGCTTTACGTACGTCACCGCGACGCTTGACAGCCATGCTGTCGATTTGCGGGCTGTAGGTCTGGAAAGTACGCTCTACGCCAACACCGTTGGAGATTTTACGAACAGTGAAAGCACTGTTCACACCACGGTTACGCTTGGCGATAACGACGCCTTCGAACGCTTGCAGACGCGAACGGTCGCCTTCCTTCACTTTCACCTGAACGACAATGGTGTCGCCCGGGGCAAAGGTAGGGATCTCTTTGGTCATCTGCTCTGCTTCGAGTGCAAGGATGATTTTGTTAGTCATGCTGTGCTCCTAAGGTAAATCGTCGGATCTACCATCGATACGTTGTTAACTATCGTCCCGCTCGCGGATGTATTCCTCGAGCAGCTTCTTCTCTTCTCCAGAAAGCGAGCGGCTTTCCAGAAGATCGGCGCGTCGTTCAAAGGTCCTACCAAGGGACTGCTGTAAACGCCAACGCCGGATATGCGCGTGATTGCCACTTAGCAACACGTCGGGAACACGCTGATCCGCATACACCTCAGGTCGGGTGTAGTGCGGGCAATCCAGCAGACCATCCGTAAAGGAATCTTCCTCGGCGGAGTCCGCATGCCCTAAAGCTCCAGGCAGCAGTCGTGTAACCGCATCGATCAGGACCATCGCCGGCAGCTCGCCGCCAGACAGTACATAGTCGCCAATCGACCACTCTTCATCGACATGAGCCTCAATAAAACGCTCGTCAATGCCTTCATAGCGGCCGGCAATCAGGATTAATGCTTCCTCATTCGCCAACTCGCGTACCGCCGACTGAGTCAGTTGGCGGCCTTGGGGCGACAGGTAAATTACCTTCGCCGCCTCCCCGGCTGCTGCCTTGGCCTGAACCAGAGCATCTTCCAGGGGCTTGATCTTCATCACCATGCCCGGGCCACCGCCAAATGGGCGATCGTCCACAGTGTGATGTCGATCCGTCGTGTAGTCTCGCGGATTCCAACAGGTCAGCTGCAACAGCCCCTGCTTCACCGCACGACTGGTGATGCCGTACTCGCTGATGGCGGAGAACATCTCGGGAAACAAACTGATCACTTCTACGCGCAAGTTAGCCACGCTTAGAAGTCCGCATCCCATTCCACCTTCATCTCGCCTGCGGCAAGGTCGACGGCCAACACGCATTGCTCCGTATAGGGCAACAAGCGTTCGCGATCATCCAGGCTGCCAGCGCAAGGCTTGACCACCATTACATCATTGGCGCCGGTTTCCAGAAGATGATCGATCTTCCCGAGCAATTGCCCGAGTTGGTCAATAACCTTCAGACCTTCCAGCTGGTACCAGTAGTACTCGCCGTCGGTCAATTCAGGGAACAGGTTGCGCGGCACGCAGATCTCATAACCGGCCAGAAGACGAGCTTCTTCACGATCATCAAGACCTTTGAGCTTCGCGACCAGGAACTTGTCGTTCCCGCGTCCGCTGACCAGCTCAACCTGTTTAACGCTGCCTTCGCGCTTGAGCGTCCAGGTTTTGTATTGCAACAGGTTTTCAGTCGGATCAGTAAAGGAGTAAACCTTCACTTCGCCGCGAACGCCATGAACAGAATAAATCTTGCCGATAACGATCAAATCATCAGCAATGGCTGGCGTCGCGTTCATATTGCTCAGGCCGCAGCCTTAGATGCATCCTTCAACAACTGAGCAACACGCTCAGAAGGTTGTGCACCAACGCTCAGCCAGTAGGCTACGCGCTCTTGGTTCACGGACAGGCGGACTTCTTGACCACGAGCGATCGGGTTGAAGAAACCAACTTGTTCTTTGTGCGAACCGTCGCGTGGGTTGCGGCTGTCGGTCACGGTCAAGTGGTAGAACGGGCGCTTTTTGGAGCCGCCAAGGGCAAGACGGATTGTTAGCATGTGAACATAGTTCCTGTAGTCGGTGCTGCAAATCTAAATGCACAGCGGGCATAGGTGCCCGAAAGGCCGCATATTCTAAGGAATATCCGGACTTTTGCAAATGTCTTTTTCCGGCACCTGTCAGTGTGCCATCCAGATTTGCTATAGAGCCGTTGCGAACAACGGCGAGTCAGCTCCCGCCAATGCGGGCTTGCTGTTGGTCCCACGTCCGTGTGGGGCCGCGCCGACATGACTGCCGACGCGAATCTTTTACATTTTCGGCATGCCGCCGCCGGGCAACATACCGCCCATGCCGCGCATCATTTTGGCCATTCCGCCTTTGGCGGAGAACTTCTTCATCATCTTCTGCATCTGCTTGTGCTGCTTGATCAAGCGACCGATGTCCTGCACCTGGGTGCCGGAACCCATGGCGATCCGACGTTTGCGCGAACCGCTGATCAGCTCAGGGTCGCGGCGCTCGGCCGGGGTCATGGAATTGATGATGGCTTCCATCTGCTTGAATTGCTTCTCTGCCGCGCCCTGGGCATTGCCCATTTGCGCCAGATTCACCCCACCGATGTTCGGCAGTTTGTCCATGAGCCCACCGAGGCCGCCCATGTTCTTCATCTGTTGCAGCTGATCACGGAAGTCTTCGAGGTCGAAGCCTTTGCCTTTCTTCAGCTTTTTCGCCAGCTTGTCGGCCTTGTCCTTGTCGAGGGTCGCTTCAGCCTGTTCGATCAGGCTGAGCACGTCGCCCATGCCAAGGATGCGCGAGGCGATCCGCTCAGGGTGGAACGGCTCGAGGGCTTCGGTTTTCTCGCCCATGCCGATGAACTTGATCGGCTTGCCAGTGATCGCACGCACCGACAGCGCGGCACCGCCACGGGCGTCACCGTCGACCTTGGTCAGGATTACACCAGTCAGCGGCAGCGCGTCGCCAAAGGCCTTGGCCGTGATGGCGGCGTCCTGACCGGTCATGGCGTCGACCACAAACAGCGTTTCGACCGGTTTGATCGCCGCGTGCAGGGCCTTGATCTCGCCCATCATCTCTTCGTCGATGTGCAGACGACCGGCGGTATCGACGATGACCACGTCGATGAATTTCAGTCTTGCTTCTTTAATGGCCGCTTCGGCGATGTCGACCGGCTTCTGGCTCAGGTCGGACGGGAAGAACGTCACGCCGATGTCGTTGGCCAGGGTTTCCAGCTGCTTGATCGCGGCCGGACGGTAAACGTCCGCCGATACCACCATGACCGACTTCTTCTTGCGCTCTTTAAGGAAGCGCGCCAGTTTGCCAGCGGTGGTGGTTTTACCGGCACCTTGCAAACCCGCCATCAAGATGACGGCCGGCGGCACGGCGCTCAGATTCAAATCTTCGTTGGCCGCGCCCATCAGGCTTTCGAGTTCGGCCTGGACGATCTTCACGAAGGCCTGGCCCGGCGTCAGGCTGCGCGACACCTCGGTGCCGACAGCGCGTTCCTTGACCGAATTGACGAAGTCTTTGACCACCGGCAAGGCGACGTCGGCTTCGAGCAGCGCCATGCGCACTTCGCGCAGGGTATCTTTGATATTGTCCTCGGTCAGCTTGGCCTTGCCGGTGACATGGCGCAGCGTCTGCGAGAGACGGTCGGTTAAGTTTTCAAACATGCGCGATCCTTTCAGGCCCTATGGAGACCGAGGTAATGGCGGCCCAGACCGTGAAAAACATGTGCTCGGCGAGCCTGCGGCGTGGGCAGGTCGCGGATTATAGCGAAGACTGCGTCTGGCGCACACCCGCCGTCTGGTTGAGTGGTCTTTCGTGCGATGTCGGTTGTATGCCAAACTCAGCCTCTTTCGGGCTTGCCTAACAGGATTTATGCTCCCCTTGTCACCCAGTTTGCTCAGCTCCCTCGCCGCCGCTTGCTTGTACGCCGCTGCGACTCTCTATCAAGGCACTCGCCTGGCCCAAGGCGCCAAGGCGAACAAACGCCTGCTGGTCTCGCTCGGCATCCTTGCCGTGCTGGCCCACAGCGCGAGCCTGTTCACCCACCTGATGACGCCGATTGGCCTGGGCCTGGACTTTTTCAGTGCCGCCAGCCTGATCGCCGCTGCCGTGATTGCGCTGACGCTGCTGGCCTGCTCACGGATCCCGGTGGAAAACCTGCTGGTGCTGTTATTCCCGCTGGGAATGGCCACGGTGCTGCTAGCGCAGTTCGCGCCGTCGGGCACGGTGCAGGTGATCGACGAAGAGCCGGGGATTCTCGCGCACATCCTGTTGTCGATCCTCGCCTATGGCATGTTTACCATCGCGGTGTTCCAGGCCTTGCTGCTGTTGGTCCAGGACCACCAGCTCAAGCACAAGCACCCGTCCGGGCTGATCAAGAACTTCCCGCCGCTGCAAACCATGGAAAGCCTGCTGTTCGGCTTCCTCTGGGCCGGCTGGACCCTGCTGTCGCTGTCGCTGATCTCCGGCTGGCTGTTCGTCGAAAACCTGTTCGCCCAGCATCTGGCGCACAAAACCCTGCTGGCGTGCCTGGCCTGGATCGTCTTCAGTGTATTGCTGTGGGGGCGCAATCGTCTGGGCTGGCGCGGCCACAAAGCCATTCGCTGGACCCTCGCCGGTTTCTGCCTGCTGATGCTGGCCTATTTCGGCAGCAAGCTGGTCCGCGAATTCATCCTGCACATCTGACGGGCATTCGTAATGGATAACCTGCCCATAGGGCCGCTGCTCGCCGTGCTGGCCCTACTGATCTTATGGTCAGGGCTGTTCACCGCCATCGAAGCCGCACAACAACATCTGTTGGCCCAGCGCACCGCCTCGCGCTCTCGCGACAAACCCGTCGCGAAACTCAGCTTCCCGCTCAACAGCCTGATTTTCTGCAATACCGTGTGCCGCGCGCTGGTGGTGGTCATCAGCACGCTGCTGGCGATTTTTGGCTGGGCTGAAAACGGCCCGTGGCTGGCCTGTCTGAGCGCTGCCGCTGCGTTGCTGGTGTTTGCCGACTACCTGCCACGCACCCTCGCCAGCCGTTACCCGGACGCGATCCTGGCGCTGGGCAACACCCTGCTCGGCGTGCCGCTGAAAATTCTTTACCCGGCCGCGTGGCTGTTCAGCAGTATCAGCCAATTGCTACTCAAGCCGTTTGCACGCAATGTCAAGGTCGTCCAGCAAAGCGAAGACGAGCCACCGGCTCCGCAGAACAACGGCACCGACCACGAACACGCAACCTGCCGTCCACACGCGCTGTCGGGCATTCATGCGCTGGACAACATTACCGTCAACGACATTCTGGTGCCGCGCAGTGAAGTCGACGGGATCAACCTGGACGATTCAATCGAGGAAATCATCGAACAGTTGCGCGCCAACAAACGCACGCGCCTGCCGGTGTTTCACAGCGATATCAACCAGGTCGAAGCGGTACTCAATACCCGGCAGATCCGCCATTTGCTGCCCGATGCCAGCCTGACCAAAGAAGCCTTGCTGGCGGCATGTCACGAACCTTACTTCGTCCCGGAAAGTACTCCACTGCAACTGCAACTGCTGAACTTTCACAAGCAGCAGCGCCGCCTGGGCATGGTAGTCGACGAATACGGTGAAGTAGAAGGCATCGTCACCCTGGAAGACATTCTCGAAGAAATCGTCGGCGAATTCGAAAGCCAGCACAGCCTCGACAACCCGCACATTCACCCGCAGGCCGACGGCCGACTGGTGATCGAAGGTGCAGCCTCCATTCGCGAGTTGAACAAGAGCCTTGGCTGGCACCTGCCGAGCGACGGCCCGAAAACCCTTAACGGGCTGGTCACCGAAGCGCTGGAAACCATTCCCGAGAGCGCGGTCTGCCTGAAAATCGGGCGTTATCGCCTGGAAATCCTCGAAACCGAAGACAACCGCGTCAGCCGGGTGTTGATCTGGCACGTAGCCGTTGGCGAGGCCACAAGCCTGCGTTCGGCGGCGAAACCGCTGTAAAACCCACATCCCTGGGTGTTCGACCATAATAATTCGCTCCACCGGAGCACATGACTGTCAGGGATTACCGCATGACTACCAGCACGATTTACAGCGACGCTGCGCCTGCCCAACCGACGAATTCCGCCACGCGGGTCGCGACGGCCAGTTTCATCGGCACCGCCATCGAGTTCTACGACTTCTACGTCTACGCCACGGCCGCCGCACTGGTGATCGGCCCGGTGTTCTTTCCGCAGACGTCCGGCACCGCCCAGATGCTCTCGGCCTTTCTGACCTTCGGCATCGCCTTCCTCGCTCGCCCCATAGGTTCGGCGCTGTTCGGCCACTTCGGTGACCGTATCGGGCGCAAATCAACCCTGGTCGCCTCCTTGCTGCTGATGGGCGTCTGCACCACGCTGATCGGCGTGCTGCCGGGTTACGACAGCATTGGCGCCTGGGCGCCGATCCTGCTGTGTGTGCTGCGCTTCGGCCAAGGCCTTGGGCTGGGCGGCGAATGGGGCGGCGCGGCCTTGCTTGCGACCGAAAACGCGCCAAAGGGCAAACGCGCCTGGTTCGGCATGTTCCCGCAACTCGGCCCTTCGATCGGTTTTCTCGCCGCTAACGGTCTGTTCCTGACCCTAGCCATGACCCTCAACGACGAGCAATTCCGCTCCTGGGGCTGGCGGATCCCGTTCCTGCTCAGCGCCATACTGGTGATGGTCGGTCTGTATGTACGCCTGAAACTGCATGAAACCCCGGTCTTCGCCAACGCGATGGCGCGTCAGGAACGGGTGAAGATCCCGCTGGTCGAGCTGTTCAGCCAATACTGGGCACCGATGCTGCTGGGTGCGGCGGCGATGGTGGTCTGCTATGCGCTGTTCTACATCTCGACGGTGTTTTCCCTGAGTTACGGTGTTTCGACCCTGGGTTACAGCCGCGAAACCTTCCTCGGCCTGCTGTGCTTCGCCGTGCTGTTCATGGCCGCCGCCACACCGATGTCGGCCTGGGCCAGTGACCGTTTCGGGCGTAAACCGGTGCTGATCATCGGTGGCGTGCTGGCGATTCTCTCGGGCTTCACCATGGAACCGCTGCTGACCCACGGTACGACATGGGGCGTGGCGCTGTTCCTGTGCATCGAGCTGTTTCTGATGGGCGTGACGTTCGCCCCGATGGGTGCGCTGCTGCCTGAGCTGTTCCCCACCCGTGTGCGTTATACCGGCGCGTCGGCGGCCTACAACCTGGGCGGCATTGTTGGCGCTTCGGCGGCACCGTTCTTCGCGCAGAAGCTGGTGGCGATGGGCGGCTTGAGTTGGGTCGGCGGGTATGTGTCAGCGGCAGCAGTGATCAGCTTGATAGCTGTGCTGTGCCTGAAAGAGACAAGGAATAACGACCTGAATCAGGTCTCTTAAAGCAAGAGCATCGCGAGCAAGCTCGCTCCCACAGGATTCCCGGTTGGTCACAGATATTGTGTACACCCAAATCCAATGTGGGAGCGAGCTTGCTCCCACAGGATTCTCGGTTGATCACAGATTTTGTGTACACCCAAATCCAATGTGGGAGCGAGCTTGCTCGCGATGGCTGCGACGCGGTTACAGCTCTACTACAACAGCTTGGGAAGCGCGGGTCGCTTTGGCGCGAGCCGCTTCGATCGACTCGTCACGCGCCAAGGCAACGCCCATGCGGCGCTGACCGTTGACTTCCGGCTTACCGAACAGACGCAGTGCGGTGTCCGGCTCGGCCAGTGCAGCACCGAGGTTGGCAAAAGCGGTCTGGGTCGACTGCCCTTCCACCAGGATCACCGCCGATGCCGACGGGCCGAACTGACGGATCAGCGGAATCGGCAGGCCGAGAATCGCCCGTGCATGCAAGGCGAACTGCGACAGATCCTGAGAAATCAGGGTCACCAGACCGGTGTCATGCGGGCGCGGCGAGACTTCGCTGAACCACACCTGATCACCCTTGATGAACAACTCAACGCCGAACAGACCACGGCCACCCAGGGCTTCGGTCACGGCTTTGGCCACGCGCTCGGATTCCCCCAGCGCAATCGGGCTCATGGCTTGCGGCTGCCAGGACTCCTGATAGTCGCCCTTCTCCTGACGATGACCGACTGGCGCACAGAACGTGGTACCGCCAATGTGACGAACGGTGAGCAAGGTGATTTCGTAGTCGAAGTCGATGAAACCTTCGATGATCACCCGACCTTTACCGGCACGACCGCCTTCCTGCGCGTAATCCCAGGCTTTCTGCACGTCATCGACGCTGCGCAGCAGGCTCTGGCCTTTGCCCGAGGAGCTCATGACTGGCTTGACCACACACGGGAAGCCCAGGTCGTCGACTGCCTTGCGGTAGTCTTCGAAGGTATCGGCGAAGTGATACGGCGAGGTCGGCAGGTCCAGCTCTTCAGCCGCCAGACGACGGATACCTTCACGGTTCATGGTCAGCTGCGCGGCGCGAGCGGTCGGGATCACGGTGAAGCCTTCGGCTTCCAGTTCGACCAGCGTGGCGGTGGCGATGGCTTCGATTTCCGGCACGATGAAGTGCGGCTTTTCGGCTTCGATCACTGCACGCAGGGCAGCGCCGTCGAGCATGTTGATCACGTGGCTACGATGCGCCACCTGCATCGCCGGCGCGTTGGCGTAACGATCCACGGCAATCACTTCAACGCCAAGGCGTTGCAGCTCGATCACCACTTCCTTGCCCAACTCACCACAGCCACACAGCAATACGCGGGTCGCGGTTGGCGACAATGGAGTTCCGATACGGGTCATCTCAGGTCCTCAAAGGAGCGGATCATCGAGGGTCGCAGCGCCAGGCGCGCTTCCCTCAGGGAGAAAGCGCGGCATTTTACATGAACCTGAGGGTTTGGCTCAGCTTGCCAGCGCGTTCTTGCGCAAACGCCAGGCCATGGCCAGCCAGACGATGGTCACACCGGCGAATTTCGAACCCAGGGCAGTGAGGATCACGCCCGGTGTCAGGGCATCGATCATGCCGAAGAAGATGAAAGTATCCAGCGGAATACTCAGTGCCGAACTTATCCACAGACGGTCGTGCAGCGGGCGCTTGGTGATGCTGAACACCAGCCAGTCAATGCACTCCGAAACCGCGAAGGCCGTGGCACTGGCCAGGGCGATGGACGGATCGGAGGTGATGTAGGACAGCACCAGCGCCGCCAGCATCGCGGCAAGCGCGCCGTGACCGAAACGGGTTTGCACCATGTCGCGCAGCACGAACACCAGGCCACCCCAGGCCGACCAGATGATGTCCAGGTGCGGGGCAGTGGAAAAGGCGTAGTTGATCAGCACGACGCTGCTGATGTAAGCGATCAGGAAGAGCATGGGGCGCGGGGATACCTGTCAATTTTGGTGCACAGGGTACTTTAGCCATACAAAGCCGCCAAACCCAAATGCAGATCCCCGTAGCAGCTGCCGAAGGCTGCGTTCGGCTGCGTAGCAGTCGTAAATCCTGAGCCCTCGGTTTACCTGTAAAGACCGCATCACCTGATTTCACGACTGCTACGCAGCCGAACGCAGGCTACGCCAGCTGCTACGGGTTCGGAGTTTTGCCCAGCATCCAGATCAATCCACTGGATTTGGCCCGTTCATGACACAACCCCAGCACCTTGCGGCGCTCATCGTTGTCCATGCGGCTCCAGCGGGTGATCTCGTCCACCGAGCGTTGGCACCCGGTGCAAATATCGTCCTCATCCAGCGCACAAATATTCACGCACGGCGAGGGTACGGGTCTTTCGGTGGCGTTCATTCTTCCTGCTCGACCAGATCGCGGGCATAGCGCTGCGAGTTATGCACATAGTGAGCGGCGCTGGCTTCGAGCATTTTCTTCTGAGGTTCGGTCAGCTCCCGCACCACTTTGCCCGGCGAGCCCATGACCAGCGAACCATCAGGGATTTCCTTGCCTTCGCCGATCAGCGAGTTGGCGCCGATGATGCAGTTCTTGCCGATTTTCGCGCCGTTGAGGATCACCGCATTGATGCCGATCAGGCTGTAGTCGCCCACCGTGCAACCGTGCAGCATGGCGTTGTGGCCGATGGTCACGCCGGTGCCGATGGTCAGCGGGAAGCCCATGTCGGTGTGCATCACGGTGCCATCCTGCACGTTACTGTTCTTGCCGATCAGGATCAGCTCGTTGTCACCGCGCAATACCGCGTTGAACCAGACGTTGGCCCCCTCTTCCAGCTTGACCCTGCCTACCAACACGGCGTTGGGTGCGACCCAGCTCTGCGGGTGGGTTTCGACACGGGCGTCGCCCAGGCGGTATTTCATCTTTTCATCCTCAAGGCCAGGCAGGCTCACTAGCAAAAAGCAGGGCTCACGCCATGCGCACGATGGCTTCAAATATTGATAAAGCTATTCGGGGGTTGATGCAGGCTGATCTGCGCGTCATAGAGCAGGTTGATCAGCTCGACGATCATGATCGCGGTCAGGCCCCAGATTTTGTATTCGCCATAACGATAGCTCGGCACATACCAACTGCGGCCCTGATAATCGATGCGGTGCGTGTGCTCACGCGGGTCTTTGCGGAAAAACTCCAGCGGCACACTGAACACCGCGGCAATTTCAGCGTCGTTGGCGCGGTACTCGACGAAGTCCGGAATCACCCCGACGTAAGGCGTGACCTTGATCCCATGCAGGGAAATCAACGGGCTCAGCGGGCCGATGACCTCCACCAAACCCGGTGGCAGGCCGATTTCTTCTTCGGCTTCGCGCAATGCGGTGAAAATCAGGTCCGGATCTTCCGGATCACGTCGCCCGCCAGGGAAGGCCACTTCACCGCCATGGGTCGAGAGCCCGCTGGCGCGCAAGGTCAGAACCAGCTCCGGCTCGTCACTGCGGGTGATAGGCACCAGGACCGCTGCCTCCGGAAAACGTCGGTCGGTTTCCAGGGTACGCGGCGTGTGGTTGCTTACCCGATGCAGTAGCTCGTCCAGCATGAGTGCTCTCGATTTGTTAGCTACCTTGCATCATGCACCAAACACACCGACCGCCCAACCCCTGAACCGTGGCATGTCGCTAAACGACAACTTGCCGACAGACACCGCCGCACGCCAAGATAGGCACAGCCTTTTCGGAAGCCCAGCATGAATTTCTGCAGCCAGTGCGGCAACCCGGTCACCCAACGCATTCCCGAAGGCGATTCGCGCCTGCGGTATGTCTGCGACAAGTGCCAGACCATCCATTACCAGAACCCGAATATCGTCGCCGGTTGCCTGCCAACCTGGGGCACTCAGGTGCTGTTGTGCCGCCGCGCCATCGAACCACGCCGTGGTTACTGGACCTTGCCGGCCGGCTTCATGGAAAATGGTGAAACCATCGAACAGGCGGCGATCCGTGAAACCGCCGAAGAGGCCTGTGCTCGGGTGCGCAACCTGAACATCTATACGTTGATCGACGTGCCGCACATCAGTCAGGTGCATGTATTCTTTCGCGCCGAGCTGGTGGACCTGGACTTTGCCGCGGGCGAAGAAAGCCTGGAAGTGAAGCTTTTCGATGAAGCCGACATCCCGTGGTCGGAGCTGGCTTTCCGCACGGTCGGCCGTACCCTAGAATGCTACTTCGCAGACCGCCGGATAGAACATTTCCCTGTGCGTTCCGAATCAATTCCTCCGCTTGCTCAGCCTGCGATCACTTAAACTATAAGTACGCCGTACTCTCAGGGATATCGTTTTAATGCGCTGGTTGCTTGCCCTCTTCTGCCTGTCGTTTGTCATGGTTTCCCAAGCTGCCACCACGGAGACCCTGGACGGCAAAGTCATCGAAAAAGTGTTGGTGCTCAAATCAGCTCACCAGTTGCAGCTGATCAATGATGGCAAGCCACTGCGGACCTATCGCATCTCATTGGGCAAAAACCCCAAGGGCGCGAAGCTTATGGAAGGCGATCGACGCACACCAGAAGGCTTGTATTGGCTGGACTGGCGCAAGGTCAGCGACCGCTTCAACCTGGCCATGCACATCTCCTACCCGAACATCAGCGACTCCGTCCGTTCACGCCGCGAAGGCGTGGAGCCCGGTGGCATGATCATGATTCACGGCACCCCGGACACTGAAGAAAACCCTGAAGAGCTGTTCCATACCCTGGACTGGACCGACGGCTGCATCGGCATGCGCAACGTCGACATGCGCGAAGTCTGGGGTTTGGTCAAAGACGGCACGATGATCGAAATCCGCCCCTGATTCAGTCTTTTCGAAAAATAAATCAAAAGATCGCAGCCTGCGGCAGCTCCTACAGGGTTGATACCATTTCGTCCCGTAGGAGCTGCCGCAGGCTGCGATCTTTGCGCGTGTAACACCCTCCCCTAATACCACTTCAAAGCCAACGCCACCGCGCCCTCCAGCGTGGTGCGCATTTGCTCGCCCCGAGCAGACCACTGGCGTTGACATGGTATTTAAGTGGTATTAGTTTTGCGCCATTACCGGGCGACAAACTCCACTCTCCGCATCGGAACCCAACCCAATGAATCACATCCTGGCCCTGCGCCCTGACGACACCCAGCCAACGCCGTTGTACCTGCAACTGGCACGCAACCTGGAAGCGGCGATTCATGCGGGCCTCTGGAAAGCCGAGCAGGCATTGCCGTCGGAGCGCAACCTCAGCGAAATGCTGAACATCTCCCGCGTGACCGCCCGCAAGGCGCTGGAAGTGCTGTTCGAACAAGGCCTGATCCGTCGCAGCCAAGGCTCCGGCACCTTCATCACTCCGCGCCTCGAACAACCTCTGTCCCGGCTGTCCGGCTTCAGCGAAATGCTCCGCCTCAAAGGCTTCGTGCCGAGTTCGCAATGGCTGGAGCGGGAAATCACCCAGCCGACCCACGAAGAACTGATCCGCCTCGCGCTCTCGCCTTACGACAAGGTCGCGCGTCTCAAGCGCCTGCGCAAAGCCGACGACACCGTAATGGCCATCGAGATGAGCACCCTGCCCGCCTCGATCATTGCCCAGCCGCAAGCGGTCGGTGATTCGCTCTACGAATACCTCGATGGCATCGGAAAACCGGTGGTGCGTGCCCTGCAACACATTCAGGCGATCAACGCTTCGGACGAATTCGCCGCGCTGGTCGGCATCGCTCCCGGCACCGCCATGCTGCTGATGACCCGGGTCGGTTACCTCGAAGACAACACCCCGATCGAAGTCACCGACACCTATTGCCGCAACGACTACTACGACTTTGTCGCAGAGCTTCGACGCTAAGAATCGCGTCGCTGAAGCCGGAGAACTACTGATGTCCGAAGAACCACTGATGTCCGAAGACAACATCCTCACCGCCCAAGGCTGGATCCGTGGTCGGTTGATCCACGAACACGGCAAGATCGTGCGCATCGAAGGTCAGCTCTGCGACCCGGCGGACAACGACCTGCCTTATCTGCTGCCGGGTTTCATCGACCTGCACGTCCACGGCGGTGGCGGCAAGGACATCATGGAAGGCATGCCAGCCTTCGAAACCATCACCAAAACCCACGTGCGTTTCGGCACCACCTCGCTGCTGGCCACCACCATGACCGCGCCACCGGAAGAAATTTCCCGGGTGCTGGCCGAGGTCGGCGAGTTCTGTGAACAGCGGCCGAAAGGCAGCGCCCGGGTACTCGGCGTGCACCTCGAAGGGCCGTACATCAACCCCGGAAAACTCGGCGCGCAACCGAACTTCGCCCACACCGCGTTGATGGCCGAAGTCGAGGCCTATCTGGCGCTGGCGCCAATTCGGGTGATCACCATTGCCCCGGAAATTGCCGGTCACGACAAACTGATTCGCGCCCTCAGCGACCGTGGCATTCGCATGCAGATCGGCCACACCCTGGGCAGCTATGAAGAAGGCGTCGCGGCGCTTGAGGCCGGCGCCAGCAGTTTCACTCACCTCTATAACGCCATGAGCCCGTTGCATCACCGCGAGCCCGGGATCGTCGGCGCCGCACTGGCCCACGCCAAATACGCCGAGCTGATTCCCGACCTGCTGCACGTCCACCCCGGCGCGATCCGCGTGGCCCTGCGTTCGATCCCCTGCCTGTATTGCGTCACCGATTCCACCGCCGCCGCCGGCATGCCGGACGGCGAATACAAGCTCGGTAGCCATACCGTGACCAAATGCCTGGGCGGCGTGCGCTTGCCCGACGGCACGTTGGCCGGCAGCACCCTGACCATGGATCAGGCCCTGCGCAACCTGGTGAAAATCGGCCTGCCATTGGCCGAGGCCTCGCAACGTCTGTCGCAATTCCCCGCCGACTACCTCGGCATCCAGGAGCGCGGCCGCCTGCAACCCGGCGCCTGGGCTGACTGCGTGCGTCTGGATCGTTCACTCACACTGACCGCCGTAATGGTCGAAGGAGAAGACATTGACTTCAAAAATGCTTGAAGAGGCGCTGTCCTCTTACAAGGCCGTCGACACCCAGTTGCAGCAACTGGATCCGCAGATGATCGAGATCGCCGGGCGCCTGAACCGTCAGCCACCGCAAGTGGCGATGACCGTCGCCCGTGGCAGTTCCGATCACGCCGCGAGCTACTTCGCCTACTTGACCATGCAGCACGTGGGCATACCGGTGGCGTCGCTGCCGATGTCGGTGGTGACCATGCAGCAAGCGCCACTGAAGGTCAGCGGTCAGGCGGTATTCGCGTTCTCGCAGTCCGGGCAAAGTCCGGATCTGGTCAACAGCCTGCGCCTGCTGCGCAAGCGTGGCGCTTTGAGCATTTCGATGGTCAATGCCGAGAACTCGCCACTGGAGGCCGCGTGCGAATTCAGCCTGCCGCTGTGCGCTGGCATCGAAAGCAGCGTCGCCGCGACCAAAAGTTTTATCGCCACCCTCAGCGCCAGCGCACGCTTGATCGCCCACTGGAAGCAGGATGCCGAGTTGCTGGAAGCCGGCCTCGCACTGCCAGCAGGTTTACGCGAAGCCGCGACTCAGGACTGGAGCCTGGCCGTCGACGTCTTGCGCGACTGCCAACGCTTGATGGTGATCGGCCGTGGCGCCGGGTTTTCCATTGCTCAGGAAGCGGCACTGAAACTCAAGGAAACCTCGGCGATTCAGGCCGAAGCCTTCAGCAGCGCCGAAGTGAAACACGGGCCAATGGCACTGATCGACGACAACTACCCACTGCTGGTGTTCGCCCCGCGCGGCGCCGAGCAGGCAGGCCTGCTGAGCCTCGCCGCCGAGATGCGTCAACGCGGTGCCCGCGTGTTACTGGCCGCCCCGGATGACGTCAGCGAACGCGACCTGACGCTGAGCCGCGCCGAACATCCGGCGCTGGACCCGATCCTCGCCATCCAGAGCTTCTATGTCATGGCAGCAGGCCTCGCGGTCGCCCGTGGCATGGACCCGGACCAGCCGCGTCACTTGAGCAAAGTGACCCGCACCCATTAAGTCCGTGGATGGCGGGTAAATCCCCCCGTAGGAGCTGCCGAAGGCTGCGATCTTTTGATCTTGCCCATGGTTGGATCGATGCTGAACTGGCCTGAAGGTCAAAAGATCGCAGCCTTCGGCAGCTCCTACAGGGTGTCAGCCAGGCGCCATATCGAACCTTAGTTTTTACTGATGAGACCGAGCCATGCATAACAACAATAAAGACCTGACCCTCAGCGCCCCGCTCAGCGGCCCGGTGCTCACGCTCGCCAAGGTTCCGGACCCGGTGTTCGCCAGCGGCGCCATGGGCGACGGGATCGCCATCGACCCGCTGAACAACACCCTGCACGCGCCGTGTGCCGGGGTGGTGGTGCATGTCGCCCGCACCGGCCACGCCGTGACCCTGCGCGCCGACAACGGCGCCGAACTGCTGCTGCATTTGGGCCTGGACACCGTCGAGCTGCAGGGCGAAGGGTTCTCGATGCTGGTCAAGGAAGGCACCCGCGTCAGCAATGGCCAGGCGCTGTTGCGCTTTGATCTGGACCAGGTCGCGCAAGGCTGCAAAAGTCTGGTCAGCCTGTTGATCCTGACCAACAGCGAGGACTTTCAGGTACTGCCGATCACCCTCAAATCGGTCAAGGTCGGCGAGCCGCTGTTGCACATCGTGCCAAGAACCACAAACAGTGCGCACACCGAAGTCGACAGCTCAGGCGCCGAAGTTCACGGGCATATTCGCATCACCCATCGCGGCGGTCTGCATGCACGGCCAGCGGCGCTGATCCGTCAGACCGCGCAACTGTTCAACAGTAAATCGCAGCTGCATTTCGCCGGTAAATCGGCGTCGTGCGACAGCCTGATCGGGCTGATGGGCCTGGGGATTGGCGAGCAGGACGAGGTTCAGGTCAGTTGCAAGGGCGCGGACGCCAAGGCGGCGTTGCAAGCCTTGCTGAACGCCTTGTCCACTGCGGTCAACGACGAAAGCCACAGCGCCGCGCCGACGCCGATTGCCCACCGCACCCGCATTGCCGAAGCCGGCGTGCTGCACGGTGTATGCGCAGCGCCCGGCCTGGTTGGCGGGCCGCTGTTCCAACTGGCCGCCATCCACCTGCCGGAAGACCCTGGCAGCCATAACGCCGAAGAACAACTGCAAGCCCTCGACCGCGCGCTGGAACAGGTTCGCAGCGAAATCCGCGAAACCCTGTCCCACGCCAAAAAACACAAGCACACCGAAGAAGAGCAGATCTTCGCCGCTCATTTGGCCCTGCTCGAAGACCCGGCGTTGCTTGAAGCGGCCAGCCAGTCAATCGATCAGGGCAGCGCCGCAACCCACGCCTGGAGCCAGTCGATCGAGGTGCAGTGCGAGGTGCTGCAAAAGCTCGGTAACCCGCTGCTGGCCGAACGCGCCAACGACCTGCGCGACCTCAAGCAACGCGTGTTGCGCGCCTTGCTCGGGCAGGACTGGCACTACGATGTACCGGCCGGCGCAATCGTCGCCGCCCATGAACTGACCCCTTCCGATTTGCTGCAACTGAGCCAGCAAGGCGTCGCCGGACTGTGCATGGCCGAAGGTGGCGCAACCTCCCATGTGGCGATTCTCGCCCGTGGCAAAGGCCTGCCGTGCCTGGTTGCCCTCAGCTCGTCACTGCTCAATCAACCGCAGGGCCAGTCGATGGTGCTGGACGCCGACGGCGGACGCCTGGAGCTGACGCCCAACAGTGAACGCCTGGAACAAGTGGCTCAGGCCCAGCGTGAACACCTGCAACGCCGCGAACGCCAGCAAGCTCAGGCCCATAACCCGGCGCACACTCGCGATGGTCTGCACATCGAAGTCGCGGCCAACGTGGCCTCCAGTGCCGAAGCCGCCGATGCCTACAAGGGCGGCGCCGATGGCGTCGGCCTGTTGCGCACCGAGTTTCTGTTCGTCGATCGCCAGACCGCGCCCGATGAACAAGAACAGCGCCAGGCTTATCAAGCGGTGCTGGATGCCATGGGCGACAAGTCGGTGATCATCCGCACTATCGACGTCGGTGGCGACAAACAGCTCGACTATTTGCCACTGCCGGCCGAAGCCAACCCGGTGCTCGGCCTGCGCGGAATCCGCATGGCGCAAGTGCGCCCGGAACTGCTCGACCAACAACTGCGCGCACTGCTGCAGGTCAGCCCGTTGCAGCGCTGCCGGATTCTGTTGCCGATGGTCAGCGAGGTCGACGAATTGCTGCACATCCGCCAACGCCTCGATGCACTGTGCGCCGAGCTGGAACTGACCCAACGCCCAGAGCTGGGCGTGATGATCGAAGTCCCGGCCGCCGCGCTGCTTGCCGAGCAATTGGCCGAACACGCGGACTTCCTGTCCATCGGCACCAACGACCTGTCCCAGTACACGCTGGCCATGGACCGCGATCACGCCGGCCTCGCCGCACGGGTCGATGCCTTGCACCCGGCGCTGTTGCGACTGATCGCCCAGACCTGCGCCGGTGCCGCCAAACATCAACGCTGGGTTGGTGTTTGCGGTGCACTGGCCTCCGACCCGCTGGCGACCCCGGTGCTGATTGGCCTGGGTATCCGTGAGCTGTCGGTAAGCCCGCCGCAAATCGGTGAAATCAAGGAGCGCGTTCGCCAACTGGACGCCGCCGATTGCCAACGCTTCAGCGCCACCCTGCTGAACCTGAGCAGCGCCACCGCCGTACGCCACGCCTGTCATCAACATTGGCCTCTGAGCTGAACAACAACAGCTACTAGAACAACAAAAACCCAGGGAGATACGCCATGTACCAACTCTTCATTGAAGGCTTGCAGCGCCTCGGACGGGCGCTGATGCTGCCCATCGCGATCCTGCCGATTGCCGGCCTGTTGTTGCGTCTGGGCGACACTGACTTGCTGAATATCGCGATCATCCACGACGCCGGGCAGGTGATCTTCGCCAACCTGGCGCTGATCTTCGCCATTGGCATCGCGGTCGGTTTCGCCAGGGACAACAACGGCACCGCCGGGCTCGCCGGGGCGATTGGTTACCTGGTGATGGTTTCCACGCTCAAGGTGCTGGATGCGAGCATCAACATGGGCATGCTCGCCGGGATCATCAGCGGTCTGATGGCCGGCGCGCTGTACAACCGCTTCAAGGACATCAAGCTGCCGGAATACCTGGCGTTCTTCGGCGGCCGGCGCTTCGTGCCGATTGCCACCGGGTTCACTGCTGTCGGCCTCGGCGTGGTCTTCGGTTTGATCTGGCCACCGATCCAGCACGGTATCAACAGCTTCGGCCAATTGCTGCTGGAAAGCGGCAGCATCGGCGCGTTCGTCTTCGGCGTGTTCAACCGCTTGCTGATCATCACCGGCCTGCACCACATCCTCAACAACATGGCGTGGTTCATCTTCGGCAGCTTCACCGACCCGACCACCGGCGCAGTCGTGACCGGCGACCTGGCGCGCTACTTTGCCGGCGACCCGAAGGGCGGCCAGTTCATGACCGGGATGTTCCCGATGATGATCTTCGGCCTGCCCGCCGCGTGCCTGGCGATGTACCGCAACGCCCTGCCGGAACGCCGCAAAGTCATGGGCGGGATCTTCCTGTCGATGGCCCTGACCTCGTTCCTGACCGGCGTCACCGAGCCGATCGAATTCGCCTTCATGTTCCTCGCGCCGCTGCTGTATTTGCTGCACGCCCTGCTGACCGGCATGGCGATGGCGATCACCAACGCGCTGAACATCCACTTGGGCTTCACCTTCTCCGGCGGCGCCATCGACATGGCGCTGGGCTGGGGCAAGTCCACCAACGGTTGGCTGGTGCTCCCGGTAGGCCTCGCGTACGCGGTGATCTACTACGTGGTGTTTGATTTCTGCATCCGTCGCTTCAACCTGAAGACACCGGGGCGCGAAGGCGTCGTTGTCGGTGAAAAAGCTGTGTTGAGCGAAAACCAGCGGGCCGGGGCGTACATTCAAGCCTTGGGCGGTGCTGAAAATCTGATCACCATCGGCGCCTGCACTACACGCTTGCGCCTGGAAATGGTCGACCGCAACAAAGCCTCCGACAGCGAATTGAAAGCCCTCGGCGCCATGGCCGTGGTCCGCCCCGGCAAGGGCGGCAGTTTGCAGGTGGTGGTCGGGCCGCTGGCCGACAGCATTGCCGATGAAATCCGCCAGGCGATGCCGACGGCGGGTTCTGCAGCGGTAGCCGCTGTTGTAGTGGTCGAAGAAGCCCCGAAAGCGGCGCCCGTGGAGACACCAGAAGCGCAGAAATGGCTGAACGCCTTGGGCGGCAGCGATAACGTGTTGCAACTGGACTGCGTGGCGATGACGCGGATTCGCCTGCAACTGGCGGATGGTAAAGCGCTGTCGGAGTGTCAGCTCAAGGACTTGGGTTGCCAGGGTTTGAGTGCGTTGGATGGGGGCGTGTGGCACCTTTTGGTTGGTGATAAAGCGCTGAGTTTGAGTGAGGCACTTGAAGCGCTGGTGAATCGCAGTGAGGTGAGTGCCAAGGTTTAAATCGTTGGCGCCTGACAGGTCGCCATCGCGAGCAAGCTCGCTCCCACACTGAATCTTCGAAGCGACCGCTATCTGCAGTACAACAAAGATCAACTGTGGGAGCGAGCTTGCTCGCGATGAGGCCCTCCCGGACGCCGAAGATTCCATGGCTCACAAAAGAACCGCTGATCGTTTCCGGCTCAGCGGTTCTTTTATTTCGCGATGTAAAACGGACCTACTCTTTGACGTAGAACTGCTCCGACTCCGACGGGTTGTAGTCATCCAGTGCCTTGTCCACCAATAACAAAGCGCCATCGACCATCCGGCAAATCGCCAACGCCACGCTACGTCTCGAGCCCTCGATTTCGAATGCCAGGTCGGCAGCCATGACCTTGACCGAGGCCAGATCTTCTGCGGCATTAGCCAGCAGGGCTTCGAGGCCCACATCGGGCGCAACACTGAACAAACGGTCCGAGCGCAGATCGCTGAAGCGCAGTTTGGCGAGGGTGGGTTTCAGGTAATGGTCGAGGGCACGGTGCGCGGCGTCGTGGAGCTTTTTTGAATCGAGGGATTCGTAGGGGGAAACGTCGTCGGTTTCTGGGGGGATGGAATTGTCTTTGATCATTGTGGAGCTCCTGAGAAAATTGGAGCGACCGACATCATTTGTGGATGCGGCGCCTGTAAACGCCTAACAACCTTCGGGCTTGCAGTCCCGGTCGCTGAATTGGCAGCGACGTTCTAAGGCTAGAGACGGCACTTCCGACAGGCAACCTGAAAGATACGTGGGAATGCTCTGCCATCTAATGCACCGTATAAACACAGGTATGCCCATCATATTGACGCGACGCGCATTCTGTAGGAGCTGCCGCAGGCTGCGATCTTTTGGCTGTGACCGGTTATCCGCAAGCCGAAACAGCAAAAGCAAGATCAAAAGATCGCAGCCTGCGGCAGCTCCTACGAAGATCATCACCAGCGGCGCGCCTTTACCACTCAGGCCGGCTGTCAGGCCGCCGTGCTGTTGCTGTTGATCCACCCGCCCCATCGGGAGGCCGAGTGGAGGTGTTCATCAGGGGGTTGGCGCGCAGCGCCGTACGGCGCAGCCGGACACATCGAGAGGAGGTCGTCGCGAAGCAGACCGTAGGCGATGCCCCCTGATGGACACCGGAGCGAGGGAACGCCGAGCCTAGGCGAGGTGCCGTACGCTCGGGGCGAGCGTTTTTTTGCTTACTTTTTTTAGGCGCTTGTAAAAAAAGTGAGTCGCCGTAAGGGCGAAACCCTAAGTGGCCGTTACCGCAGAAACGGATATGTACACCGTCAAAAGCCAAGATCAAAAGATCGCAGGCTTCGCCAGCTCCTACGGGGGAATTGCGTGCGCCGGTGAAACAGGCCGGCTTTAAGGCCGCCTCGTAACAGAGCAAGCCCGACACATCAAAAAATCCCGGGCAACAAAAAACCCGCTGAAAACACTTCAGCGGGTTTCTTGTTAAAGCGCAGGAAGATCAGAAATCCTCCAGCCGCCACACCTCGTAAGCCGGCGTCTCATAGGGATGACTCTGCTTCAGAGCCGCCACCACAGCACGAATCAACTCATCGCTGACCACCAGCTCAACCTTCCATTCCTCAACCTGCTCGACCTGCCCCGCTTCACCAATAAACGGCTGACTGCCATCCAAAGGCCGAAACTGACCCAACCCAAGCACCTGCCACGAACAGTGATCATAAGCACCGATCCGCCCACCACCCGCAGCGAACACAGCCCCCTTGACCACCTCAACATGGCTCTGAGGAACAAAAAAGCTGAGCTTATACACAGCGCTTAGTTAACCCACACACGAGCATTACGGAACATACGCATCCAAGGAGCGTCTTCGTTCCACTCTTCCGAACGCCACGAGTTCTGCACGGCGCGGAACACCCGCTCCGGGTGCGGCATCATGATCGTCACGCGACCGTCACGGCTGGTCAAGCCGGTGATCCCGCGCGGCGAACCGTTCGGGTTGGCCGGGTAGCTTTCAGTGACCTTGCCATGGTTATCGACGAAACGCATCGCCACGCAACCCGACAGATCCGCTTGCAGCAATGCTTCTTCGCTGGCGAACTCGGCATGACCTTCACCGTGAGCGATGGCGATTGGCATGCGCGAACCGGCCATGCCCTGCAGGAAGATCGAGTTCGATTCCTGAACCTGAACCATCGCCACACGGGCTTCGAACTGCTCGGAACGGTTACGCACAAAGTGCGGCCAGAGCTCGCTGCCCGGAATCAGCTCGTGCAGGTTGGACATCATCTGGCAACCGTTGCACACACCGAGGGTGAAGCTGTCGGTACGTTCGAAGAAGCCCTGGAACGCATCGCGAGCACGGCTGTTGAACAGCGCCGATTTCGCCCAGCCTTCACCGGCACCCAGCACGTCACCGTAGGAGAAGCCACCGCACGCCACCAGACCTTTGAACTCGTTCAGGTCGACACGGCCGGCCAGAATGTCGCTCATGTGCACGTCGATCGCGTTGAAACCGGCACGGTCGAACGCTGCCGCCATTTCTACCTGACCGTTGACGCCCTGCTCACGCAGTACGGCAACCTGTGGGCGAATGCCTTTCTTGATGTAAGGCGCAGCGACGTCCTGATTGACGTCGTAGCTCAGCTTGGCGCTCAGGCCCGGGTTGTCTTCTTCCAGCAGCACGTCGAATTCTTGATCGGCGCAGTCGGCGTTGTCACGCAGACGCTGGATCTGGTAGCTGGTTTCAGCCCACTGACGTTGCAGCAGACCACGCTGACCTTCGAACACGGTTTCGCCGTTGAAGGTGATGCTGATCTCGCTGTTGTTCATCGGCTGACCGACCACCGACACGCAATCGCCCAGGCCCGCCGCGCTGAACTGCGCGAGGATATCCGGCGTCGAGTCCTGACGAACCTGAATCACCGCACCCAGCTCTTCGTTGAACAGGATCGCGGCGATGTCGGCCGAGGTTTCCGCCAGACCGTCAAGGTTCAGGCTCAGACCGCAGTGGCCGGCAAAGGCCATTTCCACCACGCTGGTCAGCAGACCACCGTCGGAACGGTCGTGGTAAGCCAGCAGGTGACCGTCGGCGTTGAGGCCCTGGATCACCGCGAAGAAGGCTTTCAGGTCTTCGGCGTCATCGACGTCCGGTGCCTGCTTACCGAGCTTGCCGTGAACCTGCGCAAGGATCGAGGCGCCCATGCGGTTCTGGCCACGACCCAGGTCGATCAGGATCAGGTCGGTGGTGCCTTTGTCCATGCGCAGTTGCGGGGTCATGGTCTGACGAATGTCAGTCACTGGCGCGAAACCGGTCACGATCAGGGACATTGGCGAAGTCACAGTCTTGTCGACGCCTTCATCATTCCAGCGTGTGGCCATGGACATTGAGTCCTTGCCCACCGGAATGGTGATGCCCAGCTCTGGGCACAGTTCCATGCCGACTGCTTTGACGGTGTCGTACAGACGCGCGTCTTCGCCCGGGTGACCGGCAGCCGACATCCAGTTCGCCGACAGTTTGATGTCGGAGATCTTGCCGATGCGCGATGCGGCGATGTTGGTCAGGGTTTCGCCGATGGCCATGCGGCCCGACGCCGGAGCGTCCAGCAGTGCCAGCGGAGTGCGCTCGCCCATGGCCATGGCTTCACCGGTGTAAACGTCGAAGCTGGTGGCGGTGACGGCAACGTCGGCCACTGGAACCTGCCAAGGGCCGACCATCTGATCACGGGCCACGAGGCCGGTGATGGTGCGGTCGCCGATGGTGATCAGGAAGCTTTTGCTGGCCACGGCCGGGTGATGCAGAACGCGCTCGACGCAATCTGCAATGGCCAGGGTCGAGGGATCGAAGTCATCGCCCAGCTCGGTTTCACGAACAGCCGAACGGTGCATGCGCGGGGCTTTGCCCAGCAGCACTTCGAGTGGCATGTCCACCGGGCTGTTGCCGAAGTGGCTGTCAGTGACCGTCAGTTGAGGCTCGGCAGTCGCTTCGCCGACCACCGCGAACGGGCAACGCTCACGTTCGCAGATTGCCTTGAAGCGTTCGAAGTCGGCCGGGCCGACCGCCAGAACGTAGCGCTCCTGGGATTCGTTACTCCAGATTTCGTGCGGGGCCATGCCCGGCTCGTCATTTGGAATGTTGCGCAGTTCGAAGCGGCCACCACGGTCACCATCGTTGACCAGTTCCGGGAAGGCGTTGGACAAACCGCCCGCGCCGACGTCATGGATGAAGCTGATCGGGTTGTGTTCACCCAACTGCCAGCAACGGTCGATGACTTCCTGGCAACGGCGTTCCATTTCCGGGTTTTCGCGTTGTACCGAAGCAAAGTCCAGGTCCGCCGAGCTGGTGCCGGTGGCCATGGAGGAAGCCGCGCCGCCGCCCAGACCGATCAGCATCGCCGGGCCGCCGAGCACGATCAGCTTGGAGCCAACGAGGATTTCGCCTTTCTGTACGTGTTCGGCACGGATGTTACCCATGCCGCCGGCCAACATGATTGGCTTGTGGTAACCGCGCACTTCATCGCCACGCGGGGTGGTGATGGATTGTTCGAAGGTACGGAAGTAACCGGTCAGCGCCGGACGGCCGAATTCGTTGTTGAATGCCGCGCCGCCCAATGGGCCTTCGATCATGATGTCCAGCGCGGTAACGATGCGCTCGGGTTTGCCGTACGGCACTTCCCATGGCTGTTCGAAGCCCGGGATTTGCAGGTTGGACACGGTGAAACCGGTCAGGCCAGCCTTCGGCTTGGCGCCGCGACCGGTAGCGCCTTCGTCGCGGATCTCGCCGCCGGAACCGGTGGATGCGCCCGGGAACGGGGCAATCGCGGTCGGGTGGTTGTGAGTCTCGACTTTCATCAGGATGTGCACCGGCTCCTGCACCGCGCCGTACTGGCGGGTTTCAGGGTCCGGGAAGAAACGGCCGGCGACGTTGCCGACGATCACCGAGGCGTTGTCCTTGTAAGCCGAGAGAACGCCTTCGCTGTGCATCACGTAGGTGTTCTTGATCATGCCGAACAGGCTTTTTTCCTGGCTCTGGCCGTCGATGTCCCAACTGGCGTTGAAGATCTTGTGACGGCAGTGCTCGGAGTTCGCCTGGGCGAACATCATCAGTTCGATGTCGTGCGGGTTGCGCTTCAAGCCAATGAAAGCGTTGACCAGGTAATCGATCTCGTCTTCGGCCAGGGCCAGGCCCAGTTCGACGTTGGCTTTTTCCAGCGCGGCGCGACCGCCACCCAGAATGTCGATCGCCGTCAGCGGCTTCGGTTCGGCGTGACTGAACAGGCCGGCAGCCTGCTCAAGGTTTTCCAGCACGATCTGGGTCATGCGGTCGTGCAGCGCATCAGCAATAAGCTGTGCTTGTGCATCGGTGAACTCACCGGTCACGTAGAAAGCGATGCCGCGCTCCAGGCGCTGGATTTTCGCCAGGCCACAGTTGCGGGCGATGTCGCTGGCCTTGCTCGACCATGGCGAGATGGTGCCAAAACGTGGCAACACCAGAAACAGACGGCCGGTCGGCTCTTGTACCGGAACGCTGGGACCGTACTTCAGAAGGCGCGCAAGCACCTGCTGTTCGTCGCCGGTCAGGACGCCGGTAACTTCGGCGAAGTGAGCGAATTCCGCATACAAGCCACTGACAGCTGGAACCTTTTGGCTCAGTTGCTCAAGGAGTTTGCTGTGGCGAAAGGCAGAAAGGGCAGGAGCGCCGCGCAGGATCAACATCTTCGGGACAGCCTCGGGAAGGGGGTGTGCTTTGAGGCCGTGCATTCTAGCCTAAACCGCCCGCGACAGCACCCGAAACGCTACACCCGGTATTGTCCGAACGTCGGCCCGGTGCTGAAAGCCTGTAACCAATGCTTATCAAGGTGCTCCCGGGGGGTTATTTTGCTTGTCACATTCCGGCCTGAACGCCTGTTCCCAAGGGCTTGCAGCGGTTTTTGAAATCTCTAGCAGACAAGCCCTTTACTGTCGAGATATGGCGGCCGTGGTCCTTTGCGTATACTGCGCAGATGTTTTTCCCAATGGCTTTGCGTCCGCGATTCGCCAAATGGCTCATCGCAACCGGACTCTTCCTGATGCTCAGTGGCTGTGTTGATAAACCCAACACACTGGAGCGCGTAAAGGAGGATGGCGTTCTGCGGGTGGTTACCCGTAACAGCCCCGCCACCTACTTTCAGGATCGCAACGGTGAAACCGGCTTCGAATACGAGCTGGTGAAGCGCTTCGCCGATGATCTGGGGGTGACACTCAAGATCGAAACCGCGGACAACCTCGACGATCTGTACGGTCAGCTGGGCAAACCTGGCGGCCCGGTGCTGGCTGCTGCCGGTCTGGTCAGCAGCGAGAAACGCAAGGCGCAGGTCAGGTTTTCCCACTCGTATCTGGAAGTCACCCCACAGATCATCTACCGCAACGGCCAATCGCGGCCAACCAATGCGGCGGACCTGGTCGGCAAGACAATCATGGTGCTCAAGGGCAGCACCCACGCCGATCAACTGGCAGCGCTGAAAAAGCAATACCCCGGCATTGAATACGAAGAGTCCGACGCGGTTGAGGTCGTTGACCTGCTGCGTATGGTTGATGAAGGTCAGATCGATCTGACGCTGGTCGACTCCAACGAAGTCGCGATGAACCAGGTCTACTTCACTAATGCGCGGGTCGCCTTCGACCTGGGCGACGCCAGCAACCAGAGCTGGGCGGTGGCCGCCGGTGATGACAACAGCCTGCTCAACGAGATCAACGCCTTCCTCGACAAGGCGGAAAAAAACGGCACCCTGCAACGTCTGAAGGACCGCTATTACGGGCACGTCGATGTACTCGGTTACATGGGCGCCTACACCTTCGCCCAGCACTTGCAGCAACGGCTGCCCAAGTACGAAAAACACTTCAAGGCGTCGGCCAAGGAAGAGAAAGTCGACTGGCGACTGCTCGCGGCAATTGGTTATCAGGAGTCCCTGTGGCAACCGACGGTGACCTCAAAGACCGGCGTTCGCGGCCTGATGATGCTGACCCAGAACACCGCGCAGGCCATGGGCGTGTCCAATCGCCTGGACGCCAAGCAAAGCATTATGGGTGGCGCGAAGTACCTGGCTTACATGAAGGATCAACTGGACGACTCGATCCAGGAGCCGGATCGTACGTGGTTTGCGCTGGCAGCCTACAACGTCGGCAGCGGTCACCTGGATGACGCGCGCAAACTCGCGGCCAAGGAAGGGCTGAATCCGGACAAGTGGCTGGATGTGAAAAAGATCCTGCCGCGCCTGTCGCAGAAACAGTGGTACAGCAAAACCCGCTATGGCTACGCCCGTGGCGGTGAGCCGGTGCATTTTGTGGCGAACATCCGGCGTTACTACGACATCCTGACGTGGGTCACGCAGCCGCAGCTTGAGGGCGATCAGGTCGCCCAAGGCAACCTGCACGTACCGGGCATCGACAAGACCAAGCCACCCGAAGAAAACCCACCGCTTTAGGCGCCCCCCCAAACCAAATGTGGGAGCGAGCTTGCTCGCGATGAGGGCCTGACATTCAACATGATGGTGACTGACAGACCGCTATCGCGAGCAAGCTCGCTCCCACAGGGTTTCAGAGTGGTCTTCAGGCCTTCGTAGCAGCCGCCAGAATCAGCGCCTTCATCTCCGAAACAGCCGACTTGAACCCGACGAACAACGCATGCGCCACCAGCGCGTGGCCGATGTTCAGTTCGTTGATGCCTTTGATCGCCGCAACTGCTTCAACGTTGTGGTAGTGCAGACCGTGACCGGCGTTGACGATCAGGCCTTGAGTCAGGCCAAACGCCACGCCATCCGCCACACGCTTCAGTTCTTCAGCCACCGAAGTCGGCGTCTCGGCGTCCGCATAACGGCCAGTGTGCAATTCGATGGCCGGTGCGCCCACGCGTTTCGACGCTTCGATCTGGCGCTCATCGGCGTCGATGAACAGCGACACTTCGCAGCCGATTTTCGCCAGACGGTCCACCGCCGCCTTGATCCGCGCTTCCTGCCCCGCGACATCCAGACCGCCTTCGGTGGTCAGTTCCTGACGGGTTTCCGGGACCAGGCAAATGTGCGCCGGACGGATGCGCTCGGCGAACGCCATCATCTCCTCGGTCACGCCCATCTCGAAGTTCATGCGGGTTTGCAACACGTCCTTGAGCAGCAGTACGTCGCGCTCCTGAATGTGTCGGCGATCTTCACGCAAGTGCACGGTGATGCCGTCAGCGCCCGCCTCTTCCGCGTCCAGCGCTGCTTTCACAGGATCAGGGTAACGCGTACCCCGGGCCTGACGCAGGGTGGCAACGTGGTCGATGTTCACGCCAAGAAGAATGCGATTGCTGGTGGTCACGGAAGCGCTCCAGAAGAAGAGAAAGTTCGGTGCACAGCATACACGTCGGGCTTACGGCTTTCGAAACAACTCGCGACTCACAAGAGGGCGACCGCCCAGATGAACGGCCAACGCCTGACGCATCAAGCGTTTGGCGGCTGACAAGGCACCCGGCGCGCTCCAGTCAGCGTCAGCCATGGCCAGCAGTTCGGTGCCGTTGAACAGACCGGGTTGCAACAGGTAGACCCGCTCCAGACCCGCATCGACCTGCAAGCGGTACAGGCCGTCCGGTGCGACAGGTTCGCCATGGATATCCGCGCTCAGCGCAAAGCCGTAGCCCAGATCATCCAGCAGCCGCCACTCGAACGAACGCAGCAAGGGTTCCAGCGGACGCCCTTCGGCGAGGGCCAGCAAGGTCGCGGCGTAGTGATCGAATACCGCGGGATGAGGATCTTCGGACGGCAGCAGGCGGATCAGCAGTTCATTGAGGTAGAGACCACTGAACAGCGCTTCACCATTGAGCCAGGTGGAGACGCCGGCGCTTTCCATGCGCCCGACGTTCTTCAGCTCACCCCGACCACGGAACTCGACTTCCAGCGGTACAAATGGCCGCGCCAAGGTTCCAGCCTTGCCCCGCGCACTGCGCAACACCGCCCGCAGCCGACCTTGCGGCGTGAGGAAATCCACCAACGCGCTGCTTTCGCGGTAGGCGCGGCTATGGAGCACGTAGGCGAGTTGGCCGGTTGGTGGCGATTGGGACATGGGCGTCGAGTATCTCAATGAAGGAGCGCGGTTTTATAAACAGCCCCAAACCAATGTGGGAGCGAGCTTGCTCGCGATAGCGGTCTGTCAGTCAACATCAATGTTGAATATCAGGCCCTCATCGCGAGCAAGCTCGCTCCCACAGTTGGATCTTTGTGTATCCAGGTGAAGCGATTACAGGTCGCCGTAACCCAGCGAACGCAGTGCGCGTTCGTCGTCAGACCAGCCGCCTTTCACTTTGACCCAAAGGTTGAGCATGATCTTGGAGTCGAACAGCAGCTCCATGTCCTTGCGCGCTTCGGTGCCGATGCGTTTGATCCGCTCGCCCTTGTCGCCAATGATGATTTTCTTCTGGCCGTCACGCTCGACGAGGATCAACGCATGGATGTGCAGGGTCTTGCCCTGCTGCTTGAACTCTTCGATTTCCACGGTGATCTGGTACGGCAGCTCGGCCCCCATCTGGCGCATGATTTTCTCGCGTACCAGTTCGGCGGCGAGGAAACGGCTGCTGCGGTCGGTGATCTGGTCTTCCGGGAAGAAGTGATCGTTTTCCGGCAGGTGATCGGCGATCACTCGCTCCAGCGCATCGAGGTTGTGCCCGTGCTGGGCCGAAATCGGAATGATCTGCGCGTTCGGCAGCTGTTCCTGCAACCAGCTGAGGTGCGGCATCAGCTCGGCTTTGTCTTCGATGCGGTCGGTCTTGTTCAGCGCCACGATCAACGGGCCCGTCACATACTGAACGCGCTCGAGAACCATCTGGTCCTCGTCGGTCCAGCGGGTGCGGTCAACCACGAAGATCACCACGTCGACGTCTTTCAACGCCGCCGAAGCGGTCTTGTTCATGTAGCGGTTCAGGGCTTTCTCGCCACCTTTGTGCATGCCGGGGGTGTCGACGTAGACCGCCTGCACGGCGCCTTCGGTCTTGATCCCGAGCATGTTGTGACGAGTGGTTTGCGGTTTGCGCGAGGTGATTGCCAGCTTCTGACCCAGGATGTGGTTCAGCAGCGTGGATTTGCCCACGTTCGGGCGGCCGACGATGGCGACATAGCCACAGCGAGTTGCAGTTGAATCAGTCATGGCCATTCTCCACGCCCAGGGCTATCAGTGCTGCGGCGGCCGCTACCTGTTCGGCAATACGACGACTCACACCCTGACCTCGGCTTTTTTCGTTCAGTAAGGTGATTTCGCATTCGACGAAGAACGTCCGGCAATGCGGCTCACCCTGGATATCCACCACTTCGTAACGCGGCAGTTCACAGGCACGCGACTGCAAGAACTCTTGCAGGCGGGTCTTTGGATCTTTGTTGGTGTCGACCAGCGTCAGGCTGTCGAACTCGGACGTCAGCCAGGCCAGTACGCGTTCGCGCGCCATGTCCATGCCGGCATCCAGGTAGATCGCACCGATCAGCGCTTCGAGGGCATCGGCGAGGATCGATTCACGGCGAAAACCACCGCTCTTCAACTCACCGGAGCCCAGGCGCAGATACTCGCCCAGGTCGAAACCACGCGCCAATACTGCCAGCGTCTCACCTTTGACCAGGCGTGCGCGCAAACGCGACAGCTGGCCTTCGCGAGCCAGCGGAAAGCGGTCGAACAGCGCTTCACCGGCGACAAAGTTGAGAATGGCATCACCGAGGAATTCCAGGCGTTCGTTGTTGCGCCCGGCAAAACTGCGATGCGTCAGGGCCAGAACCATCAGTTCCTGGTCCTTGAAGGTATAACCGAGCTGACGCTCGAGACGGCTTAAAGAGACGCTCACGGTTGACCCACGCTGAGTTCGTGGTCGACGTCCATCACAGCAACGCTGCTAGGCTCTTGGACAATTAACGCTGTGTTCAAAAATTACATCCTGAATATCGTTGGCTTCATGCTTTTCGGTGACCTTCTGCAGGCTCCAGAAATGCATTCGGCGCTGTGTTCAACAGCGCCGTGGGTGATTACTTGATCAGGCCAACCCGCGAGAAATTCGGCAGGTGACTGAGTTTGGGTTCCGGCCAGCTCATCCAGACCGCGAAGGCCTTGCCGACGATATTCTTGTCGGGAACCATGCCCAGCAGATCCTTGGGAATACTTGGATCATCCCAATAGCGACTGTCGTTGGAGTTGTCGCGGTTGTCGCCCATCATGAAGTAGTGCCCGGCAGGCACGGTCCACTGATGGTCCGGGGTTGCGCGGTAGCGGCTCATTTCCTTGCGGATCAGGTGCTCGGCTTCGCCGAGTTTTTCCTTGTAGAGCTCGGCACTGCCCAACGTGCCCGGCTCGGAGCCGATCAGCAGTTCAGCGATCGACTCACCGTTGACGAACAGACGCTTGTCGGCGGTGTAACGAATCTTGTCGCCCGGCAGGCCTACTACACGCTTGATGTAGTTGACGTTCGGATCACTTGGGTAGCGGAACACCATCACATCGCCACGCTGCGGATCACCGACCTGGATGACTTTCGTATCGAGCACCGGCAAGCGGATCCCGTAAGAAAACTTGTTCACCAGTATGAAATCGCCAACGTCCAGGGTCGGCTTCATCGAACCAGACGGAATCTGGAACGGCTCCACCAGGAACGAACGCAACACCAGCACGATGAACAGCACCGGAAAGAACGATTTGCCGTATTCAACCAGCATCGGTTCTTTGTTCAGTTTCTCGACCACCATCATATCCGGCTCGCCGACGCTGCCCTGATAGGAGGTAATGGCGGCACGCCGACGCGGCGCCAGGAAAACCAGGTCGAGCAACCCCAACAGGCCGCAAACGAGGACGGCGATGACCAGCAACAGCGGGAAATTTAGTGACATAGGACCTAACTATCCAACCTGAGCACAGCGAGGAAGGCTTCCTGTGGAATTTCCACGTTACCGACCTGCTTCATGCGTTTTTTACCGGCCTTCTGCTTTTCCAACAGCTTGCGCTTGCGGCTAACGTCACCGCCGTAGCATTTGGCCAATACGTTCTTTCTGAGTGCCTTGACGGAGGTTCGCGCAATGATCTGCCCGCCAATGGCGGCCTGGATCGCGACGTCGAACATCTGACGCGGAATCAGCTCTTTCATCTTCTCGGTCAACTGACGACCTTTGTAGTGCGCGTTATCCTTGTGCACGATCAGCGCCAGGGCGTCGACCTTGTCACCGTTGATCAGCACATCCAGTTTCACCAGATTAGCTGATTGATAACGATCGAAATGGTAATCCAGCGAAGCATAGCCGCGACTGGTGGATTTCAGACGATCGAAGAAGTCCAGGACCACTTCGTTCATCGGCAAATCGTAGGTCACCTGGACCTGGCTACCGAGGAACAGCATGTCGTGCTGAATGCCGCGCTTCTCGATGCACAGGGTAATGACGTTGCCCAGGTGCTCTTGCGGCACAAGAATGTTTGCCCGAACGATTGGCTCGCGCATGTCTTCAATGGACGACAGATCCGGTAGCTTGGACGGGTTGTCGACGTAAATCGTTTCACCGGTTTTCAGCAACAGCTCAAAAATAACTGTCGGCGCAGTGGTGATCAGGTCCAGGTCGTACTCGCGCTCCAGGCGCTCCTGGATGATCTCCATGTGCAGCATGCCGAGGAACCCGCAACGGAAGCCGAAGCCCAGGGCGTCAGAGCTTTCCGGGGTGTACTGCAGGGACGAATCGTTGAGCGTGAGCTTTTGCAGGGCTTCACGGAAATCTTCGAAATCGTCGGAGCTGACCGGAAACAGGCCGGCGTAAACCTGCGGCTGAATGCGTTTGAAGCCGGGCAGCACGTCAACGTCGGGGGTGGAGCTCAAGGTCAGGGTGTCACCGACCGGTGCACCGTGAATGTCCTTGATACCGGCGATGATGAAGCCCACTTCGCCGGCCTTCAGGTCAACGGTGGCGGTGTGTTTCGGGTTGAAGACACCGACGCTGTCCACGAGGTGGACCTTGCCGGTGGACTTGACCAGAATTTTGTCGCCCTTCTTCACGCAACCGTGGCGCACGCGTACCAGGGAAACGACGCCCAGGTAGTTGTCGAACCAGGAGTCGATGATCAACGCTTGCAGCGGATCTTCGATGTTGCCGGTTGGCGCAGGAATGGTCTTGACCAGACGCTCGAGCACCTCGTCGACGCCCAGGCCAGTCTTGGCACTGCACTCGACCGCATCGGTGGCATCGATGCCGATGATTTTTTCGATTTCTTCTTTGACGCGGTCCGGATCAGCCTGCGGCAGGTCGATCTTGTTCAGGACCGGCATGACTTCCAGGCCCTGCTCGATCGCCGTGTAGCAGTTGGCAACCGATTGCGCCTCGACACCCTGGCCGGCATCGACCACCAGCAAGGCACCTTCACAGGCCGCCAGCGACCGGCTGACTTCATAGGTGAAGTCAACGTGGCCGGGGGTGTCAATGAAGTTCAGCTGGTACTTGATGCCATCGCGGGCAGTGTAATACAGGGTAACGCTGTGGGCCTTGATGGTGATCCCGCGTTCACGCTCAAGGTCCATGGAGTCCAGTACCTGGGCTTCCATTTCACGCTCGGCCAGGCCGCCGCACATCTGGATGAAGCGATCGGCCAGAGTCGACTTGCCATGGTCAATGTGGGCGATGATGGAGAAATTGCGGATATGACTCAAATCACTCACGGATCAACACTCAAAAAGGCTGCAGGCATAGCCCGCCGAAAAATAGCCGGGAATTGTACCTGATACACGACGCAAGCGTCACGTTCACAGGTCAACGGTATTGGATACAAAAACGCCCCGCTCTTGCGAACGGGGCGTTTGAGTGTCAGTCAGGGCAGGAAATACCTGCGATCAACCGGCTCGGCGCAACAACCAGAGACCGGCCACCGCGCAAATACCGGCCGGAACCAACACCGCAAACAACGGCGAGAAGCCGAAGACCAGGCTTGAAGGCCCGAGCAAATCCTGAGCGATACGGAAGGTAAAGCCAACCAGCACACCGGTGAACACGCGCTGCCCCAGGGTTACCGAACGCAGCGGGCCGAAGATAAAGGAGATTGCCATCAACACCAGGGCAACGGTGACCAGAGGCTGCAACACCTTGACCCAAAATGCCAGCCAATAACGGCCATTGTTCAGGCCCTGATCCGCCAGATAGTGGATGTAACCCCACAAACCGCTGATCGACAACGATTCCGGCGTCATGATCACGGTGTTAAGCAGTTGCGGGCTCAGCGGCACTTCCCAGCGTTCTTGCGGTGCGGTGACCACTTCGGTGCTGCCCTGATGGAACACGGTGGTAGTGACGTCGTTCAGCTGCCAATGGTCTGTTTCGAACTGTGCGCGCTTGGCAAAGCTCGAGCTCAGCATGTGACGCTCGCGGTCAAAACGATAGCGGGTCACGCCATACAGAATGCCATCCGGCTGCACCGAGTTGATGTGAATGAACTCATCCCCCTGACGGTGCCACATACCATGTTTGGCGCTCTGCGCATCACCACTGCCCTGGGCCAGGGAACGATTGGCCTGGGCCACGTTTTCCGCGGCTGGCGCAACGTACTCGCCGACCAGCACGCCTGCCAGCATCAGCACCAGCATTGGCTTCATCACCGCCCAGACGATCCGACCGATGGACACGCCAGCGGCGCGCATGATGGTCAATTCACTGCTGCTGGCCAGACTGCCAAGGCCGATCAGGCAGCCAATCAGTGCCGCCATCGGCAGCATGTCATAGACCCGGCGCGGCGCTGTCAGCGCCACGTAGCTCAATACGTCAGTGAAGGTGTAGGTATCAGTGACGTCACTCATCTCGTCGATGAAGGCGAACAAGGTCGCCAGACCCAGAATAATCCCAAGCACGGCCAGGATCGCCATGAAAACACTGCCACCAATGTAGCGATCGAGCTTAACCACGGGTCACCTCCAGCGCACTGCGGCGACTCGCCATTTTCAATTGCAACGGTTCCCAGTAGAGCAGTCCCAGGCCAATGACCAGGAATATCGCGTGAACCCACCACAAGCCCAGTGCCTGCGGGATGTTGCCTTTCTCCAGAGCGCCGCGTGCGGAAATCAGGATCGTCAGATAAGCCATATAAAGAAGAATTGCCGGCAGCAACTTGAGGAAGCGTCCCTGGCGCGGATTGACCCGCGCCAGCGGCACGGCCATCAGGGTCACGATAAACACCAGCAATGGCAGCGACAGACGCCACTCGAGCTCGGCGCGCGCACGAATATCCGGATTGCCCAACAGGGTACTGGTCGGCATCGCATCGCGGTCGGTCACTTCGTCACTGACGTCCGGCTTGGGCAGCAACACACCGTAGGTGTCGTACTTGATGGCACGGTAATCAGCCAGCCCCGGATTACCGTCGTAACGGTAGCCATTATCGAGAATCAGGTAACGGTTGCCGTCCTCCTTGATTTCCTGACGGCCCTTTTCGGCCACCAGCACGGAAATGCCGCGATCCTTCTGGTCGGCGGAAAGGCGCTTTTCCGAAATGAATACGCCGCCCAGGTTGATCCGGTCATCAGACAGCTGCTCGGTGTACGTCACCCGAGAACCGTCGCGCAACGCTTGAAAACGGCCCGGCACCAGCGTGTCGAACTCGGTCATCGCGTCCTGCTTGTTCAGCAGCAACTGGAACTGATTGGCGCCTTGCGGTGCCAGGCTCAGGCTCAACCAGGCCACGATCACGGCAACCAGCGCTGCCGGAAACAGGGTCATGCCCAGCAGACGCTGCTGGCTCATGCCGGTCGCCGCGAGCACGGTCATTTCGCTTTCCAGGTACAAGCGACCGTAGGCCAGCAGGATCCCGAGAAACAGCCCCAAAGGCAGAATCAGTTGCAGGAAACCCGGCAGACGAAAGCCCATGATCAGGAACAGCGAGCCTGGGTCCAGGGCGCCCGAGGCGGCCTGAGCCAGGAACTTGATGAAGCGCCCACTCATGATGATGACCAGCAGCACGGCGCTGACGGCGCTCAAGGTCAACAGGACTTCGCGGGATAGATAACGGAAGACGATCAAACCAGACACTCCAGGGTTGTCAGGCTAAGGCGGCCAAACAAGCAAACGTATCGGGCGGCCCGCAGGGCTGAGCCGCCAAAAAAGATGGCGCATTATCCTGTGATTGACCGCGCCTGTCACTGCGCATGCTCAAGCAGGTGCGTAATGGCGCAAAGATCACCCGCACAAGGGTTGTCAGGCGCAGTAAGCGAGGTTCAAACTGCGGCCTTTGTCGCTGGCCTCTGTCAGCGTCTTTCTTCAGCCTTTCTATAGTAGAAAGGCAAACGTGCGCGCACTGCGTGACGCGCTGCACTTTGACCATTTATTCAGGGACCCGGACATGGAACTGGTTGTAAAAAGCGTTAGCCCAGAAACGTTGAAAACCGCCACCCTGGTGGTCGCCGTCGGCGAAGGCCGCACACTCGGCAACGTCGCCAAACAAATCGACGAGCTCAGCGGCGGCGCGATCAGCGCCGTCCTCAAGCGTGGCGACCTGGCCGGCAAGGTGGGTCAGAGCCTGTTGCTGCACAGCCTGCCAAACCTCAAAGCCGAACGCGTGCTGCTGGTTGGCGTGGGTAAAGATGCCGAGCTGGGCGACCGCCCGTTCCGCAAAATAATCGCCGGCGCACTGAACACCCTCAAAGGCCTGGGTGGCACCGACGCTGCGCTGGCGCTGGACGAAATCGTGGTCAAAGGCCGTGACAGCTACGGCAAAACCCGTCTGCTGGCCGAAACCCTGGTTGACGGCGAATACACCTTCGAGCAGTTCAAGAGCCAGAAGTCCGACCCGCGCGCCCTGAAGAAAATCACCCTGCTGACCATCAAGGCCGCCCAGGCTGAAGTCGAACGCGCCGTGACCCACGCCACCGCGATCGCCAACGGCATGTCTTTCACCCGCGACCTGGGCAACCTGCCACCGAACATCTGCCACCCGATTTTCCTCGCCGAGCAGGCGAAGAACCTGGGCAAGGAGTTCAAGGGCCTGAAAGTCGAAATCCTTGATGAGAAACAAATCAAGGAACTGGGCATGGGTTCGTTCTACGCCGTTGGCCAGGGCAGCGCCCAGCCACCGCGCCTGATCGTCATGCAATACAACGGCGGCAAGAAATCCGAGAAGCCGTATGCACTGGTCGGCAAGGGCATCACCTTTGACACCGGCGGCATCAGCCTCAAGCCGGGCGCCGGCATGGACGAGATGAAGTACGACATGGGCGGCGCAGCCAGCGTATTCGGTACCTTGCGTGCCGTGCTCGAACTGAAACTGCCGATCAACCTGGTGTGCATCCTCGCCTGTGCCGAGAACATGCCGAGCGGCAAGGCTTCGCGCCCTGGCGATATCGTCACCACCCTGAGCGGCCAGACCGTGGAAATCCTCAACACTGACGCCGAAGGCCGTCTGGTGCTGTGCGACGCCCTGACCTACTCCGAACGCTTCAAGCCACAAGCGGTGATCGACATCGCCACCCTGACCGGCGCCTGCGTCGTCGCCCTCGGCTCCCACACCTCGGGTCTGCTGGGCAACAACGACGAGCTGATCGGCCAGCTGCTGAGCGCAGGCCAACAGGCTGACGACCGCGCCTGGCAACTGCCGCTGTTCGATGAATATCAAGAACAGCTGGACAGCCCGTTCGCCGACATCGCCAACATTGGCGGCCCGAAAGCCGGCACCATCACCGCGGCCTGCTTCCTGTCGCGCTTCACCAAGAACCTGAATTGGGCGCACCTGGACATCGCCGGTACGGCCTGGACCAGCGGCGGCAAGGACAAGGGCGCCACTGGCCGTCCGGTTCCACTGCTGACCCAATACCTGCTGGACCGCGCCAAAGCCTGAAACTGAAACCCCTGCGCGGCGGCGTCCATGGATGACGCCGCGCAGGCGTCAGGGACCGCAATGACCAAAGTCGATTTCTATATCCTGCCCAGCGCCGATCCCTCAGCGCGGCTGGATTTTGCCTGCAAGCTCACCGAAAAAGCCTGGCGCATGGGCCACCGTATCTACCTGCATTGCAGCGATGCCGCCCAGCGTGACGATCTCGATGCGCGCCTGTGGGCGTTCAAAGGTGAAAGCTTCGTGCCTCACGGCCCCGCCGAAAGCGAACCGGACGGTTTGATTGTGCTCGGCCTGGGAGACGATCCAGGACAACACCAGGACTTGCTGGTCAATCTTGACCTCAAAGTCCCGTCTTTTGCCCAGCGCTTTGCCCGTGTGGCCGAAGTGGTGGTTGAAGACCCGGCTATTCGTCAGGCCGCGCGGGAGAGTTTCCGTTTCTACCGCGAACAGGGCTATCCTCTGCAAGATCACCGTTTACAGCGACTCTGAGCACATGATGGACACGTCAAACCCGCTGCAAAAGTCCGCACACCTGCTGGACGACCTCGAGTCGATCCGCCAGTTGCTCGGCGATGACAACCTGCAACCACCGCTGCTGACCGACACTGTCGAGCCGGCGAGTGATGAAGGTCAAATTCCGTTGCTGTTCGATCAGGTCGGCGGCAAACCGCGGGCTGAAAGCATCGAACCACCGGCTCCCGCGCCTGTCGCGGCTCCGGCCGCAGCTCCGGCATCATCCGTCCAGCAAGGCGCCGACGTCATGCTGCACCTGAACGACGAACTGCGCGCCGCCGCGCAATTGATCCTGCAAGACGTGATCGACGACTTCGCCCCGCACATCGAAACCGAAATCAAGCGCCGCCTGGATGCGCGGATGGAGCGGCTCCTCAGCCAGTACGAATAACCCCCCCTGTGGGAGCGAGCTTGCTCGCGATGCAGGCGCCGCGGTGTGTCAGGCAAACCGAGGTGATGCTATCGCGAGCAAGCTCGCTCCCACATTTGATCCGCGTTGTGATTGATGACGTACCCGGTCTGCACCTGCTCGCCCTTCGCCCCATGCCCCGCTATACTTGCCGGCTTTTCCTGAATAAATGCCAATAGGGTCCCGCCGCGCATGGATAAGACCTACCAGCCGCACGCCATTGAAACTTCCTGGTACAACACCTGGGAGTCCGAGAATTATTTCGCCCCGCAAGGTGCGGGTGACTCCTACACCATCATGATCCCGCCGCCGAACGTCACTGGCAGCCTGCACATGGGCCATGGCTTCAACAACGCGATCATGGACGCGCTGATCCGTTTCCGCCGCATGCAGGGTCGCAACACCCTGTGGCAGCCGGGCACCGACCACGCCGGTATCGCCACGCAAATGCTGGTGGAGCGTCAGCTCGAAGCCAAGGGCCAGAATCGCCACGATCTGGGCCGCGAAAAATTCCTCGAGAAAGTCTGGGAGTGGAAGGATGAGTCCGGCGGCAACATCAGCCGTCAGATCCGCCGCCTCGGCTCGTCCGTCGACTGGAGCCGCGAGCGCTTCACCATGGACGACGGCCTCTCGGAAGCGGTCAAGGAAGCCTTCGTACGCCTGCACGAAGACGGCCTGATCTACCGCGGCAAGCGTCTGGTCAACTGGGACACCAAGCTGCACACGGCGATTTCCGATCTCGAAGTGGAAAACCACGACGAGAAAGGCTTCCTGTGGAACCTGAAGTACCCGCTGGCTGATGGTGCCAAGACCGCTGAAGGTAACGATTACCTGATCGTCGCAACCACTCGTCCGGAAACCATGCTCGGCGACGCTGCCGTGGCCGTTAACCCGAACGATGAACGCTACAAGGCCCTGATCGGCAAATTTGTCGAGCTGCCACTGGTTGGTCGCCGCATTCCGATCATCGCTGATGATTACTGCGACCCAGAATTCGGCACCGGCTGCGTGAAAATCACCCCGGCGCACGATTTCAACGACTATGAAGTCGGCAAGCGCCACAACCTGCCGCTGCTGAACATCTTCGACAAGAACGCCGAGGTGCTGCCAGCAGCCCAGGTCTTCAACCTCGATGGCAGCGTCAACGAAGAGATCGACGGCACATTGCCCGCCGAATACGCCGGCCTCAACCGCTTCCAGGCCCGTAAGGAAATCGTTGCCGCGTTCGAAGCGGCCGGCCTGTTGGTCAGCGTCGACGATCACGCCCTGAAAGTACCGAAAGGCGATCGCTCCGGCACCATCATCGAGCCGTGGCTGACCGACCAGTGGTACGTTTCGACCAAACCGCTGGCCGAGCCTGCGATTGCTGCCGTTGAAGACGGCCGTATCGCCTTCGTGCCTAAACAGTACGAAAACATGTACTTCTCGTGGATGCGCGACATCCAGGACTGGTGCATCAGCCGTCAGCTGTGGTGGGGCCACCGGATTCCGGCCTGGTATGACGAGTCGGGCAAGGTCTACGTCGGTCGCGACGAAGCCGAAGTGCGTGCCAAGCACAACCTCGGCCCCGACGTTGCGCTGCAACAGGACAACGACGTTCTCGACACCTGGTTCAGCTCGGGTCTGTGGACCTTCTCCACCCTCGGCTGGCCGCAGCAGACTGAATTCCTGAAGAAATTCCACTCCACCGACGTGCTGGTGACCGGCTTCGACATCATTTTCTTCTGGGTTGCCCGGATGATCATGCTCACCATGCACTTGGTGAAAAACGAAGACGGCACGCCGCAGGTTCCGTTCAAGACCGTATATGTGCACGGCCTGGTGCGTGATGGCCTCGGCCAGAAGATGTCCAAGTCCAAGGGCAACGTCCTGGACCCGCTGGACATTATCGACGGTATCGAACTCGAAGCGCTGGTGGAAAAACGCACCTCGGGCATGATGCAGCCGAAACTGGCGAAGAAGATCGAGAAGCAGACCCGCGACGAGTTCGCCGACGGTATCGCCAGCTACGGCACCGACGCCCTGCGCTTCACCTTCTGCTCGCTGGCTTCGACCGGTCGTGACATCAAGTTCGACATGGGCCGCGTTGAAGGCTATCGCAACTTCTGCAACAAGATCTGGAACGCCGCACGCTACGTGCTGGACAAGGGCGAAGACTGCGGCCAGAACGGCGAAGCCTACGAGCTGTCGCTGGCGGATCGCTGGATCATTTCGCAGCTGCAACGCACCGAAGCCGAAGTGACCCGTCAACTCGACCAGTTCCGTTTCGACCTGGCCGCGCAAGCCTTGTACGAGTTCATCTGGAACCAGTATTGCGACTGGTACCTGGAACTCTCCAAGCCTGTGCTGTGGGACGAAAATTCGCCGATCGAGCGTCAACGCGGCACCCGTCGCACGCTGGTTCGCGTACTGGAAGTCGCCTTGCGTCTGGCGCACCCGTTCATGCCGTTCATCACCGAAGAAATCTGGCAGCGCATTGCGCCGCTGGCCGGTATCGAAGGCAAGACGATCATGCTGCAACCTTGGCCAGTGGCCAATGAAGCACGCATCGACCAGGCCGCCGAAGACGACATCGAATGGCTCAAGGGCCTGATGCTCGGCACGCGTAACATTCGTGGCGAGATGAACATCGGCCCGGGCAAGCCACTGCCGCTGTTCCTGAAGAACGTCAGCGCCGAAGATCAGCGTCGCCTCACCGAGAACGAAGTCCTGCTGAAGAAGCTGGCCAAGCTCGAGTCGATCACCGTATTGGCCGCAGGCGAAGAAGCACCACTGTCCGCCACCGCTTTGGTGGGCGAGATGGAAGTGCTGGTGCCGATGGCCGGTCTGATCGACAAAGATGCCGAACTGGCGCGCCTGGACAAGGAAATCCAGCGTCTGCAAGGTGAAGTGCAGCGTGTCGGCGGCAAGCTGTCCAACGCCGGCTTCGTTGACAAGGCTCCGGCGGAAGTCATCGAGAAAGAACGCGCCAAACTGGCCGAGGCTGAACAGGCCCTGGGCAAACTTGCGGAACAACACGCGAGAATTTCCAGCCTGTAATAAACCTCTTGCAACTTAGCCAACACTTGAAAACGCCCCGAACTCCGGGGCGTTTTTATTAGTTATTTACTTAATATTTAAAATCACCCATCACCTTTAAAAAACCGATAACCTGCAAGTCGACAACAACCACCCACCCTGATTAATACTGAAAAGGATATTCAGCATGAACACTAATCGACAAAAATCTTTTCTTGCAACTTTGAGAGTCGGCAACAATCCCGTCCGGCTGACCACAAGATATGCCGGTGAGCCCATAGTGCTGGCGATAACCTATACCGGCATTGCAGACACCTTTTACTTCCGCTGCACGGACGATCAGTACACCCTTTATGTCCGTTCGGAAGGTGAGCATTTCGGCAAGGTTATCGATCTGCAAGGCATTGTCTTTACCGGCAGCAGCACGCAGAGCCACGTCAACTTCAACATGCTCGATATTAACGGCAAAACCATCACACTCAATGACATCAATGGCGACACTCAAGTTATTCAATTATCCACACAAGGAAAAATTCTACGCTCTGAATTTGGCTGGGCTGACTTTCCGGTACGCTTCGAGCTGGGCGGACAAGTAGCGCTGAAACTTACTTTGAATATACTGGAACGCAACACGCCATATTTGAGTCATCCAGACGAAGTTTGATTGACCCACAGACTTTATCAATCGGTTATAAACAAACAGCAAACAAAACACTTCATCAGACCTGATTCACTCTGAAGAATCGGCGCGGTCGGCGGGTTCACTCCTCATACGGGAAAACTCGATCAACCGCGCTACCGGCTTTTATGTGGGACAATAGCCGCCACTTTCAGCCATACCCGAATCGATCACACCCATGAACGCCCCCCGCACCCCCAAACCTGCGCGCAAGAAGCCTGATGTCGCGCCCCCGGCCAAAGCCGTCGAGCCGCGTGAGAAGGCCAGCCTGCACCCGCGCAACCGCCATCAGGGTCGTTACGACTTCCCGGCGCTGATCAAGACCACGCCTGAACTGGCGAAGTTCGTGATCATCAATCCGTACGGCAAGGAAAGCATCGACTTCGCCAGCCCCGACGCGGTGCGGGTGTTCAACCGCGCGCTGCTCAAGTCGTTCTACGGCATTGCCCATTGGGATATCCCGGCCGATTACCTGTGCCCACCGGTGCCGGGGCGCGCCGACTACGTGCACTTCCTGGCCGACCTGCTGGCCAGCGTCAACGACGGCGAAATCCCACGCGGGGCGCCAGTCAAGGTGCTCGATATCGGCATGGGCGCCAACTGCGTCTATCCGTTGATCGGCTACAGCGACTACCGCTGGCACTTCCTCGGCTCGGAAATCGACCCGACAGCAGTGGCCGCCGCCAAAGCCATCGTGCAGTCCAACGGGTTGAACAAAGCCATTCAGTTGCGCCAGCAAAGCAATCCCAAGCACATTCTGCTGGGCCTGCTCGAACCCGGCGAACGCTTTGACCTGACCATGTGCAATCCGCCGTTCCACGCCTCGATGGACGAAGCTACCAAGGGCAGCGAACGTAAATGGCGTGCACTGGGCCGCGCCGACCCAAAACGCAAACTGCCGGTGCTGAACTTCGGCGGTCAATCGGCCGAACTGTGGTGTGAAGGTGGCGAAGCACGGTTTGTGACGCAACTGATCGCCGAGAGCGCGCATTTTCAACACAAAGTGCTTTGGTTCAGCACCCTGGTCTCGAAAGCCTCAAACTTGCCTGCCATCCAGACGGCACTGAAAAAGGCCGGCGTACTGGAAAGCCAGGTTGTGGAAATGTCTCAGGGGCAGAAGCAAAGCCGCTTCGTCGCCTGGACCTTCCAGACCAAATCCGAGCAGCAGGTCTGGCGCGAACGCTGGGTTCGCAAAAGCTGAGCAACTGTGGGAGCGAGCCTGCTCGCGATGGCGGTAGCACATCCAACATCAAAGTGACTGAAGCACCGCTATCGCGAGCAGGCTCGCTCCCACATTGGTTTCGAGGTGTTTGAGGGGCTGAATGGCGGACACAAAAAAACCGTGCCCGGGTTGTCCCGGCGCACGGTTTTTTTTTACTGCGGTCTTACTTGTTAACAGCGTCAGTCAGGCCTTTAGCCACGACCAGCTTGATAACTTTCTTGGCAGCGATTTCGATGGCGGCGCCAGTCGAAGGGTTGCGGCCGGTACGGGCAGGACGCTCGGTCACTTTCAGCTTACCGATACCTGGCAGAGTGATTTCGCCGCCGTTTTCCAGTTGATCAGCAACGATTTGGCCCAGTTGGTCCAGAGCGTTACGCGCGGTGGTTTTTGGCGCGTCGATAGCTTCAGCGATATCGGCGATCAGTTGGTCTTTAGTAAGAGCCATGTGGTGTTCCTTCCCTATCAAATTCATATGGATTGCAGAGTGCAGTGTCAGCCATCGAGCCCGATCTTCTGGATCTGGCACCCTCGGCTACAACACCGACGGGTCGGGGTTATAGATGCCGAAATCAGGGTTTGGTTCGACCTGACAAATGCTGAATGCACGCTTAACGCAGTGACTTCGCGTAAGACGGGGCAAAACTAGCACAGAGACGGGGAAATATCCGCCTCTACCTACCCATTTGGTCAGCTTTATTGCTCTAAATCCGGAAAAAAGCGCATAAGCCCGGCCCGTAACCCGAAATTGTCCTGCTACGGTACACTGGGCACTTTTTCGGGGAGCATGCCCTCCTCCCTTCAATCAGCCGAGAAGCCCATGCCGATCCGTCATTGCATCGTCCACCTGATCGACAAAAAACCCGACGGCACACCTGCAGTACTCCACGCCCGCGACTCGGAACTTGCAGAGTCCACGGCCATCGAGAACATGCTCGCCGACCTCAACGAGAGCTACAACGCCAAACAAGGCAAGGCCTGGGGTTTGTTCCATGCCGAGTCCGGCGCACATCCGTTCAGCGGCTGGCTGAAGGAATACCTGGACGGTGGCAAGGATTTCACGGCGTTCAGCCGCATTGCAGTGGAACACCTGCAAAAGCTGATGGAAGAGTCCAACCTGTCGACCGGCGGCCACGTGCTGTTCGCGCACTATCAGCAAGGCATGACCGACTACCTGGCCATCGCCCTGCTGCACCACAGCGAAGGCGTGGCGGTGACCGATCAACTGGACGTGACCCCGTCCCGACACCTGGATCTGGGCCAACTGCACCTGGCGGCGCGGATCAACGTTTCCGAGTGGCAGAACAACAAGCAGTCCAAGCAGTACATCTCGTTCATCAAAGGCAAGAACGGTAAAAAGGTTTCGGAGTATTTCCGCGACTTTATCGGCTGCCAGGAAGGCGTCGACGGCCCGGGCGAAACCCGCACTCTGCTCAAGGCGTTCAGTGATTTCGTCGAAAGCGAAGACCTGCCGGAAGAATCCGCCCGCGAAAAAACCAAGACCCTGGTCGACTACGCCAGCAGCCAGGCCAAGCTCGGCGAACCCATGGGCCTGGAAGAGCTGTCGGAGCTGATCGACGAAGAACGCCCGAAAGCTTTCTACGATCACATCCGCAACAAGGACTACGGCCTGTCGCCAGAGATTCCGGCGGACAAACGCACCCTGAACCAGTTCCGCCGCTTCACCGGCCGCGCCGAAGGCTTGTCCATCAGCTTTGAAGCGCACCTGCTGGGCTCGAAGATCGAATACGACGAAGAAGCCGGCACGCTGATCATCAAGGGCCTGCCGACCCAGCTGACCGATCAGCTGAAGCGCCGTAACTGATGCTTAACGGTGTACTGAAGAAATTCCTGCTGATCCTGCTGGTGGTCGTGGTCTACCAGAACTGGGGCAAGATCGAGCGGGTGTTCAATCCTTCGCAAGTGGTGTCCGAGCAGACCCAGGCCAACGCCAGGGTCGTGCTCTACGCCACCGACTGGTGTGGCTACTGCAAGGCAATCCGGCGCTTTCTCGATCAGAAGGGCATTCCTTACCGCGAGTTCGATATCGAGAAAGATGCCGACGCACGCAAGGCCTATGAAGCGCTCGGCGGACGGGGGATTCCGATGCTCGATGTAAACGGCACGTTGATTCGCGGTTATGAGCCAGACGAGATTCTCGCCGCACTGAAATAACTACTGTGGGAGCGAGCTTGCTCGCGATAGCAGTGTGTCAGTCACATTAATGTTGAATGTGCCGCCGCCATCGCGAGCAAGCTCGCTCCCACATTTGTACGTCAATGTTTTTCGATGCGGAATCCAAACCGCGGGAAGTGCACATGCACCAGCCCGCCACGCTCATCTTCACGACACAGGATCAGTTCCTCGCGTCCCGCAAACAGCAACTCGCCCGCGACCGGATCAACGCCATAATCAATCGCGGCAATGACCACTTGCTGGCCGGCCTTGAAGCCGTTTGGCTCATCGAATTGTTCGTCCGGCAAGGCCGCAGGCGTTGAATGACGCGCAACCTGCAGCGCCTCTTCAGCGGTCATTTCGCTGAACGCGCCATGCCCGAAACCCATGACCCGAGCCAGCCAGGCCGACACCGCCGGATAAACATCGACCAACGGCGCAGTCACCGGCGTGCCCTTGAGGAACCACAACGGGTGGGCCATGGCGAAATCGGCAATCGAAGGCTCACCAAACAGGTAGTCACCGTCCTCGCGTTCTAATTGCTGCTCAAGCCGCGCCATGATCGTCGGCCACTGATGCTTGGCCTGCTCGGCCGACAACCGCGTGGCGCTGCCACCGCTGAACAGCCCGGCACGGTCAGCAACAAAAGCCTTGATCGCTTCTGGAGACAACTTGGCAAAACGCGCCGCCACTGATTCAGGCTGAAACACCAGGCTCACGGCGTGCTGAAATACTACCGAGTCGGCCCAGGCGGCGAAGGTCGCACTGACCATCTCCTGACCTTCCGGGAATAGCGCAGGCGAAGCCTTTTCCTGCTCCAGACGCCGGGCAATCAGCGCCGTGTCGCAGTAGATATCAGCGCCAATCTGCAACACCGGGGTCTTGCGATAGCCACCGCTCAGTGCGGTCAGATCAGGTTTTGGCATCACTGGCGAGATCTTCACCGAACGCCAGGAAAGGCCTTTGAAACCGAGCAACAGCCGGGTCTTTTCCGCGAAAGGGGAAGTCGGGTAATGATGAAGAATCAACTCTGACATGCTGGACCCGCCGCTGGTATTAGGAGCCAGCAGCTTAGCGCGCAATCGATTTGCAGCCTACCCATCTGCCTGATGGGCACTTATCAGTCAGATTGATAAACCCGCGGTGGCGCTCGCCACCAGACATTCCTTGGCGCTTTTCTTGAGTTTTTTGATCAAGCGCTCCTGACGCAACGCTTCGCTTTTGTCGCGGCAGGCTTCGGTGTAGACCAGCGCCACAGCCGGGCTCGAGAGGAAGAAACGCGCACCTTTGCCGCTCTGGTGAGTGGCGAAACGCCTGACGGGATCATCGCTGATCCCGCAGTACAACGAACCGTTAGCCGCACGAACGAGGTACACGAACCAGGGTTTGCTCTGCGCTGGAGGGGTTGCAGGTTCGCTGACGGAGACTTCGCTCAGGGTGTTCACGTGACGATCAAGGCTTGTAGGAAACAAGCCGCGATCTTATCAGCGACTGGCCTGAAATGCCTTCAGCCCCTTCAAGGCCTGCGCGCGTACAGCGTTGCCTACCAACGGTGTCCACCCCAGCAACAGACCTTTGAAACCCAACGCCTGACGCGACCAGCGCCACAGATCGAAATGGTCGTGGTGTTCGCAGATCTTGCCGTCACGGAAAACAAAACGCGCCTGGATATCATTGACCACTGTATTGCCGGTCTGGCTGAACAGGTAGGTCGCCACCCAATGGGCACCGCCCGTGCGCTCGTCGGCGCGGACGTTATCGAAGGTCAGGGAAAAGTCTTTGGCGCGAGTCGTGAGCATGCGCCACATGTCGCCGGCATCGCGCCCACGCAGTTCGCCGAACGCCGGATCACTGAACACCACGTCCTCGGTGTAGCAGGCGCTCATGGCCTCGGCATCCAGCCGCTGGAAAGCTTGATAGAACTCAGTGATCAATGCGCTGTTGGCATCACTCATGGACAGGCTCCCTGCATTTGCAAAAATGGCTTCGAAAGATGCCTGCACGATAGTCTGCAAATACCCGGAACACTATTGGTATCAACAAGGGGAATATCAGGACTGCTCCCCCCCCGCGCACCTAAAGCGACATGCCACTGTCACGGGCATAGGTAAAGAGCTCCACATCCGTGGAAATGCCCAGCCTGAGCATCGCCATGCTTTTTTGTTTACTGATCGTCGACACACTGCGCTTGAAGCAGATAGCGATTTCGCTGACGGTCATACCGCTGGCAAGCATTCTCACAACCTCATGTTCTTTAGCCGACAACGAAGGGGGATGCGACTGATCATCTGTGTCTGCTTGAGCCAGCGCCGCGCGTAAGCACTCACTGAGAAAACGCCGCCCTTCGACCACTGATTTGATTGCAATGGGCAGTTCCGTCGCTGACGCGCCCTTTGTGACGATTGCCATTACACCTTGAGCGAATACCGCCTTCAACATCGCTACGTTGGCAAACATCGTCACCAGGACGACAGGCATCGCAGGGTATTGACGTCGAATCGTACTCAACATTTTCAAACCATCGGCCTGCTGGTTGCCCGGCATGGAGAAGTCCGTGATCAACAGATCGCAGGGCGTGCTTGAAAGAAGGCTGAACAAGCTCTGCGGACCATCAGCCTCCCCCACCACTGTGCATTTCCAGCTTGATTCGAGAAGCATCCGTAACCCGATGCGGACGAGAGGATGGTCGTCAGCAATAATTACGCGCATTGTCGGATATCTCCTACTTGGTGACTGGTAATGCGCGGAAAGTAACGCTGTCCTGTTCCTCCCACAACACCCAATCATGACTGCGTGTTTACTTCGCCCAATGCATCCGGGATCCCGACTTTTCTCTTATAAAATATAAAGTCCCCCCCTACGCCTTCCTGGCTATTCGACCTACATCAAAATACGGCGGGCAGCCCTGCGAAGGAATACGATCCCAAGTCCGTAACACCTGTTCATACACCGAACCGCCCCTTTTCGTATTAGTTGCATTCCGCTCTCCTTACCCCCGCCGCTAAATTGCACCTCGATCGGTGAGCTCCCATCTGCCGAAAAAAACGGCTTGTGCCTTACACGGTGGCATCCCGCGCGGCGCAGTCGCTGCGCTCAAACCACGAAAAGCCATAGCCAACCTATAAAAATGTGCCTGACAAAGAGCCAATACATGAACAAGCCTTTAAGCATCCTCTGCACTGCCCTGCTCCTCACCGGAGCTTCATCCGTTTTCGCCAGCAGCACGGACCTGACCGTCACTGGCACTATCACGCCGGTTGCCTGCACACCAAGCCTGTCCGCTGGTGGTGTTGTCGATCACGGAAAAATCTCCGCGAAAGACCTCAACCCGACCAATCCCACCAGTTTGCCCAGACAAACGCTGCAACTGGCAGTGAACTGCGATGCAGCGACCTTGTTTGCGCTGTCGCCGATCGATAATCGGGCTGGTACCTCAATACAGTCAGACCTCTTCGGCCTGGGCCTGACCACCGTCGGCGAAAAGCTGGGCGTCTTTGAGGTTACTCCACTCAATGTGAAGGCCGATGGGCTCGATGCGCAGCCTATCGCCTCGCGTGATGGCGGCAAAACCTGGCACAGATATGGAGGTGCTGGAGAGTTCTGGAGCCTTGAGACGATTTGGGGAACCGGCGCTGTCGGGAATCCCAATGCGCTGATCCCGGTGAAAGACCTGGCCCTGGACCTTCAGGTAAACACCCAAATTACACGTGCCCGCGAGCTGACCCTGACTGACGAACAGCAAATCGACGGCAACGCCACCCTCGAAATGAAGTACCTGTAACGGCACATCGATACCCGGGCAACGGCTGATACACCCGTTGCCCTCCAAGGCCGCCCGGCCACCGATCTTGTCGTAGTCACACTCAACGAGACACCTCATGCCGATGTTTATATCTTCCACGCGTTACCTCATCCATATCGGTATCAGCGCGCTCGCACTATTGCTGGCCGCACAAGCCAACGCCGACGGTATGGTTCCGGACACCTCGGTCGTGATCGTCAAGGAGGCCGACGGCGAGGCCGCCGTTTCCGTGACCAACACCGACGCCAGTCTGGCGCTGCTGCATGTCACTATCGAAGACATTCCCGAGGACAAGGAGCCCCTGGTGTTCGTGACCCCACCGCTGGCTCGTGTCGAGGCGTCCAAAACCCAACTGGTGCGCTTCATTCTGCAATCGGAGAAACCCTTGCTTACTCAACGTTTGAAGCGAGTGATCTTTGAAGGCATACCCCAGGGACAACCGGCCACCGAAGCCGGACATGCCCGTGTGGGGGTGACCGTACGCCAGAATCTGCCGCTGATTATTCATCCCAAGGGCCTGGCACCCAATCGCACACCATGGACCGACCTGCAATGGTCGCTGCAGGATGGTCAACTGATCGTGCGCAACGACACCCCGTACGTGGTACGCCTGGCCCAGGAGGTGCAATTGCTTCCGTCGGCGGGTCAGGCGATGTTGCCGAAGACGTACGTGTTGCCCGGTGAGCACATCAGTGTTTCGCCTTCAACCGGGGTCGCGACGCACGTGCGCTTTCAACCGGCGACCGTCTACGGCTTTGCGGTGCCGCACTATGAGGCACCGATCAAACCCTAGAATGCCAACCTCCGACAGCGCCCCAACAGAACAATGAGCGCCGATTTTTCAAGGCGACGGCCCTTGACCATCGCCAAACGCGTGCCTGAAGCCACAGTGAAATCGGCCAGCACGCAGGCATAAACCAAGCGACCCCCCATGAACACAGTATTGATTTACCGTGATTGCGAAGCCGTGCCCGCTATCCGGGTCGTCGCTCGTCCTCACCTGTCGCGGCTCTGGGCCAAGGCAGCGTTATTGCTGAGCAGCCTGCTGATGTTGCTCGATGCCCATGGCGATGTTTTGTTGCCGGCATCGTTTGACAAAAACACCTTGCAACAACGCGGTATCGACCCAGCGCTGGCGACCTTGCTGCTGGCAACCTCACGCTTCCCCGCCGGAAGACAACCGGTCACCCTCACGGTCAACGGTCAACGCCATGGTCGGGTGGACGCAACCTTCAATCACGATGGCACGTTGTGCTTTGATCGCGTCCTGCTGGATGCGGCCAGCCTGAGCGTTCCCACCCGAACGCTGGACGACAAACCCTGCCACGATTTCCTCGGCATGTGGCCGCAAGCCTTGATTGAACAGGACCCGGCAAACCTGGGCCTGTCATTGGTCGTGCCCAGCGATGCGATACGGCCGGCGACTCGGGACTTTTCGGGTTATCAAACCGGCGGCATCGCCGGTTTGCTCAATTACGACGTTACGGGTCTGTACAGCCTTAACGGCGACCAGTCGAGTCGCTACACAGCCGCCAACACCGAGCTCGGTTTCAACGCCGGAGACTGGATCGTGCGCAGTCGTCAGGTACAGACCTGGCAGGACGACGTCTCCCGCACCAGCCATCTTGCAGCTTACGCCCAACGCACGTTTGCCAGTCAGCAAGCGGTGCTCCAGGTCGGTCAGATCAACCTTTATAACCCGGTGCTCGCCGGCGCGCGGATCACCGGTGTACAGGCCATGACCGAGCAAGCGCTGCGGGTCGAAGGCCAAAGCGCGGCCATCGAAGGGATTGCTCACAGCCAGGCGCAGGTCGAGGTTCGGCAGAACGGTTCGCTGATTCACTCTACGGTGGTGCCCGCCGGCCCCTTTTCGTTGAACGATGTACGTCGGCTCGACGGTCGTTCCGACGTTGAGGTGACGGTCAAGGAGGCGGATGGCAGCGAGCGACGCTTTACCGTGCCCGCCGCCATGCTGGGCATCCGCCTGCCAGCGCCCGGCTATTCGCTGGCCGCGGGCCAGGTGCGCAACAGCGCAGACACAACGAATGCCAATCCATGGTTGATCAGTGCCGGCTGGAGCGGCGCACTTCATCCGCAGCTACAGCTCAGCGCAGGCGTGACGGGCGCTGCCGACTACCGTGCAGCGGGCGCAAGCCTGGGCCTGTTGCCATCGGCCGAAACGCAGATCCAGTCCACCCTTCTGGGCGCGGATGCCAGTCGGGGCGAACCTGCCCAGGGACTTCAGGCCAGCCTGACCGTCTCACATCGCTTTAACGAACAGTGGTCGATCAATGCGGGAAGCTCATACCGGACCTTCGGCTATCGCGAACTTGAGGACGCGGTGTTCGACACAAAGTCAGACAGCAGCAAGTCCCGTTACCGAGATCAACAAAGCGCCGCGCTGGCGTGGTCACATCCTGGCCTGGGTGCATTCAGCAGCGGGATCAGTCGCTCAACTTCATTCGACAGACAAAGCAGCAGCCGCGCCCTGGCCTCGTGGGGCACCAACATTGCCGGCGTTTCGGTCTCGGCGACCACCGAATGGCAAGTCAGCGGCGCCAACCGCCGCGATGACAGCGTGTACCTGAATTTCAGCATCCCGCTGGGCGAAAGCCGCCGGGCTCGAACCTGGGTGCGCAACTCTGGCGGCGAGTACCGCAGTGGTGTGGGCTTGAGTGAGCGGGTCAACGATCAGCTGGGTTATCGGGTCGGGGTCGAACACGACACCCGTGACAAACAAGTGCAGTCCTCTGTCGGCGTATCGCTCCTGCCACGCTACAGCCAGTTGGACTTGAGTTACACCCGCTCCGATGCCGAACGCTCCAGCTATCAGGCCGGCGCCCGTGGCGCCGCCGTGCTGCACAGCGGCGGCCTGACGCTGTCGCCGTATCCGGTGCGGGACACCTTCGCGCTGCTGTCGGTGGGCGACATGGATGCCATCAAAGTCACGACCCCGAGCGGTCCGGTCTGGACCGACTGGCAAGGTCAGGCGGTGGTCCCGCAGGTCGCTGCCTATGGGCGCAGTGCGGTGGAAGTCGATACCCGCTCGCTGCCGCGCAATGTCGATATCAACAATGGATTGGCGGTGATTTCTGCCGGTCGCGGTGCCGTGGACAAAGTCGAGTTCGGGGTCACGATGACGCGTCGGGCATTGCTCAAGGTCACCACTGGCGATGGATCACCGCTGCCCCGTGGCGCGACGGTGAATACCGAGGATGGCGAGTTCGTCACGCTGGTTCAGGACGGTGGCCTGGTGTTTCTGCCCAATGTCCTCGACACCCGTGCGCTATGGGTAACTGTGCCGGGGCTGGACCGTTGCCAACTTGACTTCGAACTGCCGGCCAAGGCCGACACCCAGGCGTACTACGAGACTGCCGCTGCCCAGTGCCGGGCACTCTGAGGATGAATGCATGAACCTGTCCCGCTATTTAATTCCGACCCTCGCGCCCCTGGTGCTGAGCGGATTCACGCCTCTGGCCTGGGCGTTAGCCGACGACTGTCAGCTCAACCTGAGCCAGCCGGTGCTCGACTACGGGCTGATGAACCGGGCGGTACGCCCCGATACAACCCCCGAGCGCAATTTGGGCGAGCGTCGCTTGAGTCTGAATTTGAGCTGTTCACAACCCACCGACATGAGTGTGTTCTATCGAGCCATCGCCGCGACCGCCGAGCGCTATCACTTCGCCGAACGCGGCAGTTATGAAATGCGTATACGCGACGCCGTGCTTGATGGCCAGTCGGTCGAGCTGGGGTTAATTGCCAGTGCCGGCCAGGTACCCGGAGCAACGGCTTCGAGTCTGATCTGGCGACCGGAGCACGGCGTCGTGCCGGTACGCGCCGGCATCCCGCTTCAGGGGCGTAGTTTTTCGGCGCAACTTGAGCTGACTGCCTGGGTTCAGGAACAAGCGATGCAAGTGCGTGACGCGGTCACTTGGGAAACCACCGGCGTATTCGACGCAGTCGCTGCGGGCCGCTCTCGGGAAACCACCCTGCGCGCCAGCTTCGCGCCAGGTGCTTGCGAACCGATGCTGTCCAATCTGGGCAAGGTCGATTTCGGCCCTCTGTCCAAGAGCAACCTGAATAGCGACAGGAGCACCCGGTTGCCACCTAAAACCCTGACGCTAAGGGTCGGCTGCGATGCGCCTACACATTTTGCCCTGCTGATGCACGACAACCGCGCCGGCTCGGCCACGGTCAACAGCGAGATTTACTACGGCCTGGGTTTGGATAACAGCGCCAACAAAATCGGACTGTACTCGCTGAACTTCGACCCGGCCAACGCCACCGCCGACAGCTTCGCCCGCCTTTATCGAACCGACTCCACCACCGCTGGCGTGGCCTGGAGCAGCGCCAGCGCGAGCCCTATCCCGATCGGCCAAAAAAGCTACCTGGGTTTCACCGACAGCGCCGGCAGCACTTCGGGACCGGTCGCGATCCAGAACCTCACCACCACGGTGACCGTGGACGCGGTCATCGCCCCCACCTCAAGCCTGGACTTGAGCACGGCCATTGAGCTCGATGGCTTGGGGACGCTCGAGATTAATTACCTGTAAGTCTTGACGCTGAACCGCCCGCTCGCTGCATCGGCACGAGCGGACGGTTCGGCGACGCGGGAGGTACCTCATGCATAGCCCCACTCACGCTGGATCTAGACCCTTTCGCTTTCGACCTGTACGTACAGCGAACGACCGGCACCGAGACCGGCGATGATCGCGCCGAGGCCAATGACCCCGAAGATCCAGCCCAGCGCAGTCCAGCCGCCTGTCCAGTCATGCACCAGACCGACTGCGAACGGGCCCATGGAGGCCAACGTGTAACCGAACCCCTGGGCCATGCTCGACAGGTTGGCCGCCACGTGGGCATCGCGCGAACGCAGCACGATCAGGGTCAGCGCCAGGCTGAACGTACCGCCCTGCCCCAGTCCGAGCAGAATCGCCCAGCCCCACAGGCCTTCGATCGGTGCATAGAGGCAGCCGAACAGACCGCCGAGGGTCAGGAGCATGACGATGACGATCGCCAACCGCTGATCCTTGCCGCGCGTCGCCAGCCACGGTGCCGCCAGCGAGCTGGCTAACTGGATGATCACCGAACCGGACAGCACCAGCCCGGCCTGGGTCGGGGTCAGGCCACGGCCGATCAGGATCGACGGCAACCAGCCAAAGACGATGTAGGCCAGCGAGGATTGCAGGCCCATGTACAGGGTTACTTGCCAGGCCAGCGGATCACGCAGCAGACCGCGTACCCGATACGCCACGTTGTGCGCACCATGTTTCTGACCGACTTGCGGCAACCAGAAGATCGCTGCGACCAGCGCCGGAACCACCCAGAAGCCCAGACCGAGCGTCCAGCTTTCGTCGAAATGCTGACTCAAGGGCACTGTCGCGCCGGCCGCCATGGCCGCGCCCAGGCACAGGGCCATGGTGTAAACGCCGGTCATGGTGCCCGCGTGTTTGGCAAAGTCACGTTTGACGATGCCCGGCAGCAGCACGCCAATCACGCCAATGCTCGCCCCCGCGAGGATGCTGCCGGCAAACAGGCCGATCTCACCGAACGAACTGCGCAGAATAATCCCGCCGGCCAACGCCAGCAAAATCCCCAGCACCACTCGCTCGGCACCAAAACGCCGCGCCAGTAGCGGGGCCAGCGGGGCGAACAGCCCAAGGCAAAGCACCGGTAACGTGGTGAGCAAACCGGCCTGGGCCGCCGACAGCCCGAGACTTTTTGACACATCGCCGAGCAGTGGCGCCATGCTCGACAGCGCCGGACGCAGGTTCAGCGCCACCAGAATCAGCCCCAGCAACAATAACCACGGGCGACGTAAAACCGGATGGCTTTGTTGAACCTGTTCGTCATCGGCCTCGGCATCGATCAGCAACTCTTCGAGCTCTGCCGTGCGTTTGGGTAGTGTCGTGTTGCTGGGGCTCGCCTGCTGGCTGGACATGGGGGTCTCGGTTTCAAGGTTCATTGATCAACTGCCGGGAAATGGCTTTGGCCCGCTCCGGGTCGCGCTGCTCGACGGCATCGAGCAGTTCGATATGCAGGTCGAACACCTCTTGACGTCTGGGGCTGATGTTGAGGGTTTGGCGCAGTTGCGCGCCGATGATGCTGGAGAAATAGCGATACAACTCGCTGAGGGTCGGATTGTGCGCGGCATCGACCAAACGCCGGTGGAACACCAGGTCACAGGCGATGTAGCTGTCGAGGTCGCCGTGGTAGTGACGGCCACTCACGCCCAGCGCTTCACGCAGTGCGATGAGGTCTTCATCGGTACGGCGTAATGCCGCCAATCCGATGGCCTCGACTTCCAGAATGTGTCGGGTCTCACGGGCCTGCTCGTGGGAGCAGCGGGACAAGGCTTTCATCGTGTCGAGCGGATCGACCACCGCCCGCAGGTAACTGCCGTCACCCTGACGAATCTCGATCAAGCCGGAAAACGCCAACACCCGCATGGCTTCGCGCACGGTGTTGCGGCTAATGCCCAGTTCGGTCGCCAGTTCAGGCTCTGTGGGCAGTCGTTGGCCGACGGTCCAGATGCCGTTGTTAATACGCAGGCGCAACTGTTCAAGGGCCTGATCGACCAGAGAACGCTTAACCAGTGGGGATGTGTCTGTCATGGAATTCGCCCTTTCATCCAATCATAGGATGAATTTTCTGACATGTTAGTCAGCTTCGTCCGAGAGGACAACCACCTAGGGTTAGGAGGCAGGAAACAGAGCTGGATTTTCGATTGTTAAAATTACCCTTTGAGGGTAATTTATATTTCAAGGTGCAAGGTGTCTTATGGAAAAGAACACACCTCATTACGACCTGTCGGTGGTCAAGGCGGAGGTAGTAAGGCTAGGTTCCAAAGCGTTTACCGGTAGCGCACGGGAAGGAGGCCGAAGGCTCGATTTGAGTCTTGCCCAAATGCAGCAAATCGTCTGCGCCCTGGAGCAGAGGATGTTCTACAAATCCATGACAACTTACACGGACTATCAGGTCTGGCAGGACGTCTACCACGCAAGAATTCGTGATACGGAGATTTACCTCAAGGTGACCTACCGCCCAGGCGGTGGTCCGCCGGTAATCTCCTTCAAGGAGAGAGACACATGAAAACACAGCAATGCTTCAGCTGCGGTGCCCAGGACGGGATGCAGCATTTCGACGGGCGAAGCTTCACCATCGACTTCAGACAGTTGACGCGTCAGGTGCACGATATTTCCGGATGGGAGTGCCAGGCCTGTAGTGAAATCGAATTCGATGACGGCAGCGCAGAACGTTATTCCGAGGCTAGTGATCAATTGCTCGAGGACTCCCGGCAGCTCATGGCAGCCGAGATGAAACGCATTCGCCGCAAACTGCACCTTACGCAAAAGGAGGCAGTGAAATTACTGTCGGGCGGCGGGCACAATGCCTTTTCCCGCTACGAGCGTGGCGAACTCGCACCGCCTCAGCCGTTGTTCATGCTGATGCGTTTGCTTGATCGGCATCCTCATTTGATGGCCGAAGTGCATGCCCTGAGCGAGGGTGTCGATTTAAAGCAGTTGTTGATTACACGTTACCCGGAACAAGAAACAGTTCTGGCCTCCTGATCCTGAACATCAGGCAAAAATAAACCCGGAACAGGTCCGGGTTTATTTCACAGCCTGGCTTCGATCAATGCAGGATCTGGCTCAGGAACAGCTTGGTGCGCTCATTCTGCGGGTTGTCGAAGAAGTCGTTCGGCGCAGCCTGTTCGACGATTTCGCCCTTGTCCATGAAGATCACGCGGTTGGCCACGGTCCGGGCGAAGCCCATTTCGTGGGTGACGCAGAGCATGGTCATGCCGTCTTCGGCCAGGCCGATCATGGTGTCCAGAACCTCTTTCACCATCTCAGGGTCGAGTGCCGAGGTCGGTTCGTCGAACAGCATGATTTTGGGCTTCATGCACAGCGCACGGGCAATCGCCACACGCTGTTGCTGACCGCCGGACAGTTGCCCCGGAAACTTGTGCGCCTGCTCTGGAATGCGCACGCGCTCCAGGTAATGCATGGCAATTTCTTCCGCCTTGCGCTTGGGCATCTTGCGCACCCACATCGGTGCCAGCGTGCAGTTCTGCAGGATGGTCAGGTGCGGGAACAGGTTGAAGTGCTGGAACACCATGCCGACTTCGCGACGAATCGCCTCGATCTGTTTCAGGTCATTGGTCAGCTCCACGCCATCGACCACGATGCGGCCCTGCTGGTGCTCTTCCAGACGGTTGAGGCAGCGAATGGTGGTCGACTTGCCGGAACCCGACGGACCGCACAAAACGATACGCTCGCCCTGCTTGACGTTCAGGTTGATGTCTTTCAATACGTGGAACTGGCCGTACCACTTGTTCACGCCCTGCATCTGAATAATGCCTTCAGGGCTCACAGGCTGTTTGATCGCTTCACTCATAAACTACGCTCCTAACGCTTGTGGCCTGTGTCCAGCTTGCGTTCCAAATGCATGGAATAGCGGGACATACCAAAACAGAAAATCCAGAACACCAGGGCCGCAAACACATAGCCTTCGGTAGCCATGCCCAACCATTTCGGGTCGGCGGCGGCTTGCTTGACGCTGTTGAGCAAGTCGAACAGGCCGATGATGATCACCAGGCTCGTGTCTTTGAACAGCGCAATGAAGGTGTTGACGATGCCCGGAATCACCAGCTTCAGGGCTTGCGGCAGAATCACCAGGCCCATGCTGCGCCAGTAACCGAGGCCCATCGCTGCTGCGGCTTCGTACTGACCTTTGGGAATCGCTTGCAGACCACCGCGCACCACTTCGGCCACGTAAGCCGACTGGAACAGGATCACCCCGATCAAGGCCCGCAGCAGCTTGTCGAAGTTCATGCCTTCAGGCAGGAACAACGGCAGCATGACCGACGACATGAACAGCACCGTGATCAACGGCACGCCGCGCCAGAACTCGATGAAGGTCACGCAGACCACGCGAATCGCCGGCATGTTCGAGCGTCGGCCCAGCGCCAGCATGATCCCCAGCGGCAACGCGCCGACGATACCGACGGTGGCGATCACCAGGGTCAGCATCAGGCCGCCCCATTGACTGGTCGCAACGTTGGTCAGGCCAAGCATGTCGCCGTGCAGCAAGATGTAGGTAATGATCGGATAGAGCACCAGAAAGCTCAGGCCGTAAACCGCTTTGCGCTGAAAACGCGAGATGAACAGCGGTGCGATACCGATCACTGCCAGACACACGCTCAGGTCGACGCGCCAGCGCAGTTCAGGCGGGTAATACCCGTACATGAACTGGCCGAAACGCTGTTGAATGAACACCCAGCAAGCGCCTTCCTTGGTGCAGTCGGCGCGCGTGGTGCCCACCCAGTTGGCATCAAGAATCGCCCAGTGCAGGATCGGCGGCACCACCAGGTAAATCAGGTAGAACGCGAACAGCGTGAGCAGAGTGTTGATCCAACTGGAGAACATGTGCTCGCGCATCCACGCCACGACACCGATGCGGATGCCGGGTGGTGGCAGGTCGGGTTTGAAAATATGAGTCGTCATGCGCGTTTCCTCACCGCTCGATCAGCGCAATGCGCTTGTTGTACCAGTTCATCAGCAGGGAAATGCTGATACTGATCGCCAGGTACACGCTCATGGTGATGGCAATTACTTCGATGGCTTGCCCGGTCTGGTTCAGCACCGTGCCGGCAAACAACGAAACCATTTCCGGGTAACCGATACCGGCCGCCAGCGAGGAGTTCTTCGCCAGGTTCAGGTATTGGCTGGTCAGCGGCGGAATAATCACCCGCAGGGCTTGAGGGATGATGACCTTGCGCAGGGTCGGACCATTGCGCAGCCCCAGCGAACGCGCCGCTTCGGTCTGACCGTGGCTGACCGAGTTGATCCCGGAACGCACGATCTCGGCGATGAACGCCGCGGTGTACACCGTCAGGGCCAGGGTCAGGGCCAGCAGTTCCGGGATCAGCACCCAGCCACCGACGAAGTTGAAGCCTTGCAGCTTCGGCAATTCCCAATGCAATGGCGCACCGAAGATCAGTGCGCACAAGGCTGGAATCACCAGAAACAGCGCCAGGCCGGTCCAGAACTTGTGGAAGGGTACGCCGGTCGCTTCGAAGCGCTTGTTGGCCCAGCGGCACATCAGCGCGATGGCGACGACAGCCACCACGAGGCTGATCACAAACGCCCAGAACCCGCTGGCCATCTGCGCGGCCGGCATGTTCAGGCCACGGCTGCTGACAAAGAAGGTATCGGCGAAGTTATGGCTGTTGCGCGGCCCTGGCATGGTCAGGAACACCGCGAAATACCAGAACAGGATTTGCAGCAGCGGCGGAATGTTGCGGAAAGTCTCAACGTAAACTGTCGCCAGCTTATTGATGATCCAGTTCTTCGACAGCCGTGCCACGCCAACGATGAACCCCAGAATCGTCGCCAGGATCACGCCGATAAAGGTCACCAGCAAGGTGTTGAGCAAGCCGATGACAAACACCCGGGCATAGCTGTCCGATTCGGTGTAGTCGATCAGGTGTTGCGCGATGCCGAACCCGGCGCTGCGCTCAAGAAAGCTGAAACCGGAGGTAATGCCCCGGTGTTGCAGGTTGGTTTGAGTGTTGTTGAACAGGTACCAACCCATCGAGATCACCGCGACAATCGTGATGATCTGAAACAGCCACGCACGCACTCGCGGATCGCTGAGGCTGAGCCTCTGCTTTGGTGCGCCGATTGAATTTTGCATGAAGTGCCCCAGAAATAATGGAACAGAACATCACCCGGCGGTTGGCCCGCCGGGTGATAGAACCATCAGCGCACTGGTGGTGCGTATTGAATGCCGCCGTTGGTCCACAGGGCGTTCAGGCCACGGTCGATTTCCAGCGGAGTGCTCTTGCCGAGGTTTTTCTCGAAGACTTCGCCGTAGTTACCGACTTGCTTGACGATTTTTACCACCCAGTCTTTCGGCAGTTTCAGATCTTTGCCGTACTCGCCGTCAGTGCCCAGCAGACGGGCGACGTCCGGGTTCTTGGTCGATTTGGCTTCAGCCTCGACGTTTTTCGAAGTGACACCGGCCTCTTCAGCGTTGAGCATCGCGTAGCCAACCCAACGAACGATCGCCAGCCACTCATCGTCACCGTTACGCACGACCGGCCCCAGAGGTTCTTTGGAGATGGTTTCCGGCAGAACCACGTAATCTTTAGGCGAGGCCAGTTTGCTGCGCTGTGCATACAACTGGGACTTGTCGGAGGTCAGTACGTCGCAACGACCGGATTCCAGCGACTTGGCGCTTTCATCGGAGGTGTCGAAGGTAATCGGGGTGTACTTCAGGCCGTTGGCCCGGAAGTAGTCGGACACGTTCAGCTCGGTGGTGGTACCGGCTTGAATACAGATGGTCGCGCCATCCAGTTCCTTGGCACTCTTCACGCCCAGCTTGCTGTTGGCCAGGAAACCTACGCCGTCGTAATAGGTGATGAAGCCAGGAAACTTCAGGCCCATGCCCGCGTCACGGGAACTGGTCATGGTGGAGTTACGCGACAGCATGTCGATTTCGCCGGATTGAAGAGCAGTGAAGCGCTCCTTGGCGTTCAACTGGCTGAACTTGACCTTGGTCGCGTCGCCGAATACAGCAGCGGCCACAGCCCGGCAGTAGTCAGCATCGATACCGACGATCTTGCCAGTAGAGTCCGGAACCGAGAAACCCGGCAAGCCGTCGCTCACGCCGCACTGCACGAAGCCTTTCTTCTGCACAGCATCCAGGGTTGCACCCGCCTGAGCGAACCCACTGACACCGAGAACTGCGGCCGCAGTCACGACTGCCAGGGTGGATTTCAACATCTTCATTCAAACCTCCAGTTTTGCTCTTGTTGTGTCGGAGCTTGAGTCCTGCCGCACCCTTATGAGGCACTGTTGACCCGTGTTGGCTTTTTGTTGGGTCAAGCGGCGTAAGACCTTAGCTATGAGTCTAGTAGGAGAAAATCCACATCATGGAAAACTCACTTCTCACCAATCGGCCGAACGGGCTGTAGCCCTTTCACGTTCGCGAAGCCCGTAGCGGCCACTGGCGAACATCCATCACCGGATTCTTTGCTATCCCACAGCCAGCAGTACACTGATAGTGTTACCGCCAGACGCAGGATTACTTGCACCGGTTTTTCCATAGCAAAGCCCGTACCAGACCGGCTGCTAAAGCGATTCAGCGACCAGTCAAGAGAAAAACTTTCATTCTTGCGACATATTCTTAACTGAAAGACCAGCCGTGCACTTTGAGCTCGCACTCAAAGAAAGCGAACGCACAACATTGGAGCAAACATGACCCAGCCCCTTATTCTTCAGCCCGGCAAGCCTGTTGACGCCTGCGTGATCTGGCTGCACGGCCTGGGCGCCGACCGCTACGACTTCTTGCCGGTGGCCGAAGCCCTGCAGGAAAACCTGTTGACCACCCGCTTCGTCCTGCCCCAGGCACCGACCCGCGCAGTGACCATCAATGGTGGTTACGAGATGCCGAGCTGGTACGACATCAAGGCCATGAGCCCCGCACGCAGCATCAATCACGAAGAACTGGAGGTGTCGGCCCAAACCGTCATAACGCTGATCGAAGAGCAGCGCGCCAGCGGAATAGACGCCTCGCGGATTTTCCTTGCGGGTTTTTCCCAGGGCGGCGCAGTGGTGCTGCACAGCGCTTTCCTGAAATGGCAGGGACCGCTGGGTGGCGTACTGGCCCTCTCCACTTATGCGCCAACGTTCAGCGATGAACTGGAACTTTCAGCCAGCCAACAGCGGATTCCAGTGCTGTGCCTGCATGGTCAATACGACGATGTTGTACAGAACGCCATGGGACGCAGCGCATACGAGCATTTGAAGACCCGTGGTGTCACCGTGACATGGCAGGAATACCCAATGGGTCACGAAGTGTTACCTGAAGAAATTCGCGATATCAGCGTCTGGCTCGCGGACCGCTTGCGCTAATACAGAAACTTCCTGTAGCTGTATGACCAACACACTACGCCGCGCCCGTTTCTTGCATTACACTGGCCGGCGTACATTCCTTAACCAATTGATGAGATGACCGTGCTCAAAGCACTCAAGAAAATGTTCGGTAAAAGCGAGGCTGAGCAGCTCGCGCCCAGCTCCAGCGCACCTTCCCACACACCCGGCAACCGCACCGACGGTCATCAGTCTGGCCGGACCGCAGCTGTCGCGGCACCGAAACATACGCCCGCGCACACTCCGGCCACCGAGTCTGTTGCCGAACCTGTTACACAGCAACCGCACAGCGAGACGCCAAAACCTGCGCAACCGCGCCGCGAACGCGCGCCGAAACCTCCTGTCGTCGCCTGGAAACTCGAAGATTTCGCCGTCGAACCTCAGGAAGGCAAAACCCGTTTTCATGATTTCAAGCTGGCCCCGGAGCTGATGCACGCCATCCAGGACCTGGGTTTCCCGTACTGCACGCCGATCCAGGCGCAGGTATTGGGTTTCACCCTGGCCGGCAAAGACGCCATCGGTCGCGCCCAGACCGGCACCGGCAAAACCGCCGCATTCCTGATCTCGATCATCACTCAGCTGCTGCAAACCCCACCGCCGAAAGAGCGCTACATGGGCGAGCCACGGGCGCTGATCATTGCACCGACCCGCGAACTGGTGGTGCAGATCGCCAAGGACGCAGCAGACCTGACCAAGTACACCGGCCTCAACGTCATGACCTTTGTTGGCGGCATGGACTTCGACAAGCAACTCAAACACCTCGAAGCTCGCCATTGCGACATCCTCGTGGCTACCCCGGGCCGTCTGCTGGACTTCAACCAGCGCGGCGACGTGCACCTGGACATGGTCGAAGTGATGGTGCTCGACGAAGCTGACCGGATGCTCGACATGGGTTTCATCCCACAAGTACGTCAGATCATTCGCCAGACCCCACCGAAAAACGAACGTCAGACCCTGCTGTTCTCCGCGACCTTCACTGAAGACGTGATGAACCTGGCCAAGCAATGGACCACCGACCCGTCGATCGTAGAGATCGAAGTCGCGAACGTGGCCAGCGAAAACGTCGAACAGCACATCTACGCCGTTGCCGGTGCCGATAAATACAAGCTGCTCTACAACCTGGTGACCGACAACGGTTGGGAACGGGTGATGGTCTTCGCCAACCGCAAGGACGAAGTGCGGCGCATCGAAGAACGCCTGGTGCGTGATGGCGTCAACGCGGCCCAACTGTCGGGTGACGTTCCGCAGCACAAGCGCATCAAGACCCTGGAAGGTTTCCGCGAAGGCAAGATCCGCGTCCTCGTGGCCACCGATGTCGCCGGTCGCGGGATTCACATCGACGGCATCAGCCACGTGATCAACTTCACTCTGCCGGAAGTGCCGGACGACTACGTCCACCGCATTGGTCGTACCGGTCGTGCTGGCGCCGATGGCGTGTCCATCAGCTTCGCCGGTGAAGACGACTCCTACCAGCTACCGTCCATCGAGGCGTTGCTGGGTCGCAAGATCAGTTGCGAAACCCCGCCGACCCATCTGCTGCGCCCGGTAGAGCGCAAACGCCCATAAGGTCGTGTCGTAACAAAAGAAGCGCAGCCGGCAACGGACTGCGCTTTTTTTACGCCTGGATATTGCCAAACAGAACAATAAGTCCACAATGGACAAATTAGTTTACTTGCGAATCCACGGAGCATCTGCATGCCCAACACACCTTATGTGATCGCCAAACCCCAGGCCCGCGAACTGCTTGATCAAGTCGACGTGCCGAAGATCCTGCGCAAGCTGTTCCGCGATCTGGCTGCTGGCCAGGCCGTGCAGCCAGCGCAGCAACTGGTGGAGTTTCCACAAGGCGCTGGCGACTTCATCAACTACCTCGGGGTGTTGGCCGAAGATGGTGTGTACGGGGTGAAAACCTCGCCCTACATCGTGCGCAAGGAAGGTCCGCTGGTGACCGCCTGGACGCTGCTGATGTCGATGCAAACCGGCCAGCCGCTGCTGCTCTGCGATGCCAGTGAACTGACCACCGCCCGCACCGCCGCGACCACTGCCGTCGCCATTGATGCCCTTGCCCTGCCGAACGCCACGCGCCTGGCAATCATCGGTAGCGGCCCGGTCGCCCAGGCTCATCTGCATTACGCGAAGAATGTACGGGACTGGCAAAGCATCAGCCTTTATTCGCCGAATCTGGCGAGCCGGGATCCGCAAATGCTCGCGCAACTCTCGGCCATCGACTCGCGCCTGAAGGTGCGAGACAGCCGCGAAGCAGCGATCCAGGACGCCGATGTGATCATGCTGTGCACCTCGTCTGCAGGACCTGTGATCGACCCGCGGACCTTGAGCAAACCGACGCTGATCACCTCCATCAGCACCAACGCAGTGCGTGCCCACGAGGTGCCGCCTGCAACGCTGAGTGAAATGCAGGTCTATTGCGACTATCGCCTGACCACGCCAGGTTCTGCCGGCGAAATGCTGATCGCCAGTGAACAACATGGCTGGGAGAAAAGTGCGATCGTTGGCGACCTGGCCGAACTGCTCAGCGAACAGGCGCCACGTCCGGCTTATGATCGCCATGTGTTCTTCCGTTCCATCGGTCTGGGCCTGGAAGACATTGCCCTGGCCAATGCCCTTTATCAGTTGCAACACCAGAATTGAAACGAAATGCTTTCCCTGTGGGAGCGAGCTTGCTCGCGATGCAGACGCCGCAATCCGTCAGACGAACAGCGGTGATGCAATCGCGAGCAAGCTCGCTCCCACAAGGGTTCTCTCAATCTTCGGCATTTGCGCCCATCAGGAGACGTTCATGACCCAGGCAGACTTCATCATCATCGGCGGTGGCATTGCCGGTGCTTCCACCGGTTTTTGGCTGTCGCAACACGGTCGGGTGATCGTGCTCGAACGCGAATCCCACCCGGCCTACCATTCCACCGGGCGTTCGGCCGCGTTGTACACCGCCGCTTACGGTACGCCGCAAGTGCGCGCACTGACCCAGGCCAGCCGGGACTTCTTCGATGCACCGCCGGCCGGATTCTGCGAACACCCACTGCTGACCCCGCGCGGCGAGATGACGGTCGACTTCACCGGTGATCCGGACGAGCTGAACAACCAATACCTGAGCGCCAAGGCGACCGTGCCGCAGATGCAACGGCTCAGCGCCGACGAAGCCTGTGCACGAATTCCAATTCTGCGCCGCGAGAAAGTTCATGGCGCGATCTATGACCCCACCGCCACGGACATCGACACTGACGCCCTGCATCAAGGCTACCTGCGCGGGATCCGCCGCAACCAGGGCGAAGTGCACACCGACAGCGAAGTCCTGAGCCTGACGCGCGATGCCGGCAATCTCTGGCAAGTGAAAACCGCCCAGCAGACCTTCAGCGCACCGATCATCATCAATGCCGCTGGCGCCTGGGCCGACCAACTCGGTGAGATGGCCGGCGCCAAACCTCTGGGGCTGGTCCCCAAGCGTCGCGCAGCCTTCATCTTCGCAGGTCCCGAAGGGGCGGACATCCACGACTGGCCAATGCTGGTCAGCCTCGACGAATCGTTCTACATGAAACCCGATGCCGGAATGTTCCTCGGTTCGCCGGCCAATGCCGACCCCGTCGAGCCGCATGACGTGCAGCCAGAAGAACTGGACATTGCCATGGGTATCTACCAGATCGAAGAAGCCACCACCCTGACCATCCGCCGACCGACCCGGACCTGGGCCGGCTTACGCAGTTTTGTCAGCGACGGCGATCTGATCAGCGGATTCGACCCGCAGGTGCCGGGGCTGTTCTGGGTGGCCGCGCAGGGTGGTTACGGCATTCAAACCTCGCCCGCCATGGGTCAGGCCAGTGCCGCGCTGGTTCGCGGTGACGCCTTGCCGGAACAACTCAGCCGCTTTGGCCTCAGCGCCGCAATGCTCTCCCCTTCCCGCCTCGGCTGAACCTGCCGCCAAGGTGACGTCTGACCTCGATTACGGCAAACTCCCAGCGCCCCTTTCTCTATGGGGCGCTGATTGCCTGGAGCAACACCGATGACCCCACCTCTTCAAGATCCTGCACTGGATAACTTCCGGGCGATCGCCGACGCCATTGCCACGCTGTTTTTCCCCCACGCCGAGGTGGTGCTGCACGACCTGCGCACGCAGAAAATCGACTACATCGCCAACAACATTTCCAAGCGGGAAGTGGGCGCCGACGCCGCGCTGGAGGACATGCTCAGCGAAGAGATCAGCGAGAGGAATATCGGCCCTTACGAAAAGCTTAATTGGGATGGGCAAAAGATCCGCAGTCTCAGTAGCGTACTGCGCGACAGCGAAGGCCATCCGATTGCCGTGCTGTGCATCAACCTGAATATTTCGCTGTTTGAAAACGCCAAGGCGGCGCTGGATCTGTTTCTCTCACCGAGCAAGTTGATCCCGCAACCTGACGCGCTGTTTCGCGACGACTGGCAGGAGCGCATCAACACCTTTCTGCATAACTGGCTGCGAGAGCGGCAACTGGGTCTGAATGTGCTGACCCGCGAGCACAAACGCGAGCTGGTGCTGGCGTTGCACGCCGAAGGTGCCTTCAAGGGTAAAAGCGCCTCCAACTATGTGGCCAATGTGCTGAACATGGGACGGGCGACGGTGTACAAGCATTTGAAAGAATTGAAAGGCTGAAACCTGACCTGAGAGGTGTGTTGGCTGGTAGGGCCTCATCGCGAGCAAGCTCGCTCCCACAATGGACCTGTGTTCGCAGGACTAATGTGGGAGCGAGCTTGCTCGCGATGGCTATCAATCAATCGCCGTAGATATCCGACTTGAAGTACTTGGCTTCAATCTTCTGGTATTCGCCATTGGCGCGAATACCGTCAATAGCATTGTTCAGTTGGGCGACCAATTCAGTGTTGCCCTTGCGCACCGCAATCCCTGCACCTTCGCCCACGTATTTCGGATCCTTGAGCTCCGGCCCGACAAAGGCGTAGCCCTTGCCGCGAGGCATCGACAGGAAGTCACTCAGCGGAATGGTATCGGCGAAAATGGCATCCAGACGCCCGGCGGCCAGGTCCATGTAGATCTCTTCATTGTTGCCGTAACGCGCCACCTTGATGCCCTTGGGCTCGAAGACTTCCGTGGCGTAACGGTCCGTGGTGGTTGCCCGTTGCACACCAATGGTCTTGCCCTTGAGACTTGCGTACTGGTCATCAACTACCGCACCGTCCTTCATCACCAGCCGCGATGAAGTGAAGTAGTACTTATGGGTGAAGTCCACCGACTTTTTACGATCTTCGTTGATGGTCATAGACGACAGCGCAGCATCGATTTTCTTCACCTTGAGGGAGGGAATCAGACCATCGAACTCGCCCTCGACCCACTCGCACTTGACCTTCATCTGCGCGCACAGCGCGTTACCGATGTCATAGTCGAAACCGGTGATTTTTCCATCCGCGGTCTTGGAGGCAAACGGCGGATACGCCGCTTCGATACCGATGCGCAGGGTTTTCTCGGCGGCAAACAGACTGCTGCACGCCAACAGGCTCAGGGCCAGGCCACCGATCAGGGGGAGCTTCTTCATGTTCGTTTTCTCGCGGGTTGTTGTTGGTTTGGCAAGACAGAAGAAAGTGGAACGGGAAACATCTTTTTTGTACTTATAATTCCATACTGGACTTTTATGTATTTCCCGTCAATCAGGCGCGCGCAGTTCTTTCAGCCTCTGGTCGGGAGGTGAATCTGGAGGATATTCTGTGTTGTTGATGGCCCTATCGCGAGCAAGCTCGCTCCCACAGTGAATCTTCGTCGGACACAAAATTTGTGTCTGATGGAGATCAACTGTGGGAGCGAGCTTGCTCGCGATAGCGGACTGACAGCCAACAAAGAAACAGCAGGCTACTGACTACTTCCAGCGATCCGCCGCCGCGTGATCACTGTCACGCCCTTCCACCCAACGCGGGCCGTCACTGGTGTTTTCCTTCTTCCAGAACGGCGCACGGGTTTTCAGGTAGTCCATGACAAAGGCACAGGCATCGAATGCCGCCTGGCGGTGGGCACTCGCGGCACCGACGAAGACGATGGGCTCGCCCGGCTCCAGAGCACCGATGCGGTGCAGCACTTCCAGCTTGAGCAGCGGCCAGCGCTGTTCGGCCTCAATGGCGATTTTGCCGAGGGCTTTTTCAGTCATGCCCGGGTAGTGCTCAAGAAACATCCCGGCCACATCGAGCCCGTCATTGAAGTCGCGAACATAACCGACAAAACTCACCACTGCGCCAACACCGACATTCGCCGCATGCATCGCATTGACTTCAGCACCCGGATCGAACGCCGTGGACTGCACGCGAATCGCCATCTCAACCTCCAGTAACGGTGGGGAAAAACGCCACTTCATCACCATCGACGAGTGGCTCGTCGAGCTGGCACAAGTCTTCATTACGCGCGCACATCAGGTTCTGCTCGCTCAGCACCTCGGCGCCCTCGCGTTGCGCCAACAACAAACGCACATCGTCGACCGTGGCGAAATCGCCTTCAACACTCAAGGAATCAACGCCCAGCGCCTCGCGGTAGCGGGCAAAGAATTTCACCGTCAGCTTCATTGGTCGGCCACCTGATAATGCCCGCTCTTGCCGCCGAGTTTCTCCAGCAGGCGTACGGTTTCGATGACCATGCCACGGTCCACGGCCTTGCACATGTCGTAGATCGTCAATGCGGCGACACTGGCAGCGGTCAGTGCTTCCATTTCCACCCCGGTTTGCCCGGACAGCTTGCAGCGGGCGACGATGCGCACCGCATCGTGGCCTTCGGCACTGAGCTCGACCTTGACGCTGGTGAGCATCAGCGGATGGCACAGCGGGATCAAATCGGAAGTTTTCTTCGCCGCCTGAATGCCGGCAATGCGCGCCACAGCGAATACATCACCTTTGGGGTGACCACCGCTGACGATCATCTGCAGGGTTTCAGGGAGCATACGCACAAGCGCTTCGGCCGTGGCCTCACGGAACGTCACGGCTTTTTCGGTGACGTCGACCATATTGGCGCGACCTTGGGAATCGAGATGAGTCAGCACAGCCTTACTCCTGATCAGGAGCAGCGATTGTAAACCCGTGGGTCAATTTTTCGCACGTTTGATTACAAGACCACCACAAACCAATGTGGGAGCGAGCTTGCTCGCGATAGCCGTCTGACATTCAGCAATGATGTTGACCGACACGCCGCCATCGCGAGCAAGCTCGCTCCCACAGGGGTTATGTTTCAGGCATAAAAAACCGGGTGCCCTGGAAGGCACCCGGCTCTGGTGGGACAGGTTACAAATGAGATTCGGCGTATTCGGCCAGAATCGAACGCGGCACCCCTTGCAGGGTGATGTGCACACCGTTGGGGAAATCCTTGAAGCGTTCAGTCAGGTAGGTCAGCCCGGAGCTGGTCGCGGACAGGTAAGGGGTGTCGATCTGCGCCAGGTTGCCCAGGCACACCACTTTGGAACCGGCGCCGGCACGGGTGATGATGGTTTTCATCTGGTGCGGGGTGAGGTTCTGGCATTCGTCGATCAGGATCAGGCTCTGCTGGAAGCTGCGGCCCCGGATGTAGTTGAGGGATTTGAACTGCAACGGCACTTTGCTGAGGATGTAGTCGACGCTGCCATGGGTGCTTTCGTCATCCATGTGCAAGGCTTCGAGGTTGTCGGTAATGGCGCCCAGCCAAGGCTCCATTTTTTCTGCTTCGGTGCCCGGCAGGAAACCGATTTCCTGGTCCAGCCCCTGCACGCTACGGGTCGCGATAATGCGCCGGTAGCGCTTGCTGACCATGGTCTGCTCGATCGCCGCCGCCAGTGCCAGAATGGTTTTACCCGAGCCCGCAGCACCCGACAGGTTGACCAGGTGGATGTCCGGGTCGAGCAAGGCGTACAGCGCCAGGCTCTGATAGATGTCGCGTGGTTTCAGGCCCCAGGCTTCCTGGTGCAACAGGGGTTCCTGATGCAGGTCGAGAATCAGCAGCTTGTCGACCTGGATTTCCTTGATCCAGCCGACAAAGCCCTGCTCGTCGATGATGAATTCGTTGATATGCACGGCCGGCAGGTTGTCGATCAGTTGCACCTGGTGCCAGGTGCGGCCATGGTCCTGACGGGTTTCGACCTTGCTGACACGGTCCCAGAACGAGCCGGTCATGTTGTGATAACCATTGGGCAGCAACGACACGTCATCAACCAACTGGTCGGTGCTGTAGTCCTCGGCCGCAATCCCGCAAGCCCGGGCCTTGAGGCGCATGTTGATGTCTTTGGTCACCAGCACCACACGCAGATCCTTGTCACGCGCGTGCAGGTCGATCAACTGGTTGATGATGATGTTGTCGTTCAGGTGCTCGGGCAGAATGATGTTCGGCTCGGTGCGCTTGCTCATCAGAATCGACAGCAAACCCTTGGGCCCGCTTTTTCCGCGCTGGATCGGTACACCCAGTTCAACGTCTTCGGGAGAGGCGTCGCCCAGGGTCTTGTCGATCAGGCGAATGGCCTGACGGCATTCGGCCGCAACACTGTGAGGACCGCTCTTGAGCTTGTCCAGCTCTTCAAGGACGGTCATCGGGATGGCAACGTGGTGTTCTTCGAAGTTCAGGAGCGCGTTTGGATCGTGGATCAATACGTTGGTATCGAGTACATAAAGGATTGGCTGGTTGGAGGGGCTACGTCCGTGATCATCCATACTCGGTCACCTGTGTGGGAGCCAGTCGACGCAATACCATGACAGTGCTGCGCCTCGAAGTGGCCACCGAATTCACCTGCCGTACCCAAATGAACTGCACGACTCAAGTGAACTGCACACAAGGGGGTCTTGGAAGACGCCACCTGTGTTGCAGGTTTCGGCGGTCTGTCTTCGTAATACTCCAAAACCTGTGACAGAAAAAAGCACTTTGACGTTTTTTTGAAGTTTATTTTTCAGAGTGACGAAAAGCCCTTGGCGCGCCGACCCGGCACCGTTAAAGTCGGAAGTCCGCCTGCATCGAAATCCCTCTCAAAATCGCCCCTACCCCAATGTTTCCGGCCTTTTTTTGGGGAAGGGCGCGTTTCAACGAAAAGCGGACTGACAATCCTCCCAGCCGATCCCGCTTTGCGCGGTTTGCGTCAACAACCAGGGCATTGCCGTTTTCACCGCGTCCTGTTTAACGTTGAAATTGATCACCCCGTGACGCCACAACAGCATCAATGTCAGCACCCGCTGCGCGCTCTGCTCAGCCGTGAGCTGGCGACTGCCGTCCGCCGGGTCGATATCCCACAGCGCGACCTGCAACCCTTGAGTCTTGAAGAAACCCTGCGCATCGGCACGACGCTGACCGTTGGGCGGACGGAACAGCGGCACAAAGTTCTCCGGCAGCTTGTTCTTCACCAGTTCGACACTGCGCGTGACCGAGTACTGCCAATCCTGCCAATGGCTGTGGGAACGGAACTCCCAGCCCTGCACGCCGATGCACTGCTTTGAGTACAGCGCTTGCAGCTCGGCCACCGAATGTTGTGCCAGACGGTTCTGGATGTCACTGCCCAGCACAAAGAAGGTCCCGCTCAGGTTCGACTTGCGCAGGTACTCGGTCAGCCAGGCGGTGTGGTCCGGCGCGATGTTGGCGGCACTGTCGAAGCTCAGCACAAACAGCCGATCATTCAGCTCATCGCCGTTGCGCTCATAGTCGCCGAACAGTTCGACTTCGCTGCTGGTCTGCGGAAACAACGCAGCCTTGCGCAGTTGTTCGTCCAGATAGCGCTCGTGAAAACGCCGGCTCGGCTCGGCCCAGCGGGTGTAATACGAGTCTTCGCCGAGCTGGAACTTGCCGGCCTGCTCTCGCAGGGTGTCCATGTCTTCGACCAGAAAACAGAAGGAGGCATCCTGGTCACAGCTCTGCTGGGCAAAGTTGTAGTTGGCGAGCAGGCGCAGCCACATGTGCGCGCGCAGTTTGTTGATCGAATCGAGGTTGATCATGCGCAAGCCCAGGCGCTGCTTCAAAGCGCCTTCGTCCAGCGCTTCACTGACGAGCAAGGCTCGGGCGAAGGTGAGGATTTCTGCGCGTGACGCGACATCGAACAGGGTCGGGCTGCCCAGTTGCTCTGGCCAGGTGCTGCGATCCAGCGTGGCGAAGTCATTGGGCGCGGCATAGGCACTCACGCTGAACAACCAGGCCGAAAAAAGTAAAGCGATACGCAAAGGGATGTCTCCATAACAAAACCCGCGCGGCACTATAGCTGATCCAGACCAGATTCCCGCAGCAGCACAAACCTACTGTGGGAGCGAGCTTGCTCGCGATGGCATCACCTCGGTTTTGTCGATAAACCGAGTTGCCTGCATCGCGAGCAAGCTCGCTCCCACAAAAAGCTCACACACAGGTTTTGCGGATAGCCACCGATCACCTATGGCCTTGATAGCTGGAGTCAACCGGGACAACCCCCTAGAATCCCCGCACGATTACAGGAGACGACTTCATGCTGATGGTGATTTCCCCCGCCAAGACCCTCGATTACGAAACACCGCCGGCCACCCAGCGTTTCACTCAACCGCAGTACCTGGACCATTCCCAGGAGCTGATCCTGCAACTGCGCGAGCTGAGCCCGGCACAGATCAGCGAGTTGATGCACGTTTCCGACAAGATCGGTGGCCTCAACGCCGCACGCTTTGGCAGCTGGACCCCGGCATTCACGCCGGCCAACGCCAAGCAGGCGCTGCTGGCGTTCAAGGGTGACGTGTACACCGGCATGAATGCCCAGTCCTTCAGCGAAGCCGATTTCGATTACGCCCAACAACACTTGCGCATGCTCTCGGGCCTCTACGGCCTGCTGCGCCCGCTGGACCTGATGCAGCCGTATCGGCTGGAGATGGGCACCAAACTGGCCAATGCCCGTGGCAAGGACCTGTACGCCTTCTGGGGCACGCAAATCAGCGAATGGCTGAACGAAGCCCTGGCCGACCAAGGCGATAACGTGCTGCTCAACCTGGCCTCCAACGAGTACTTCTCGGCGGTCAAACGCAGCGCCTTGAACGCCCGGATCATCAACACCGAGTTCAAGGACCTGAAGAACGGCCAGTACAAAATCATCAGTTTCTACGCGAAGAAAGCCCGCGGGATGATGAGCCGTTTCGTGATCCAGGAACGCATCAACGACCCGGCCGCGCTCAAGCAATTTGACGTGCAGGGTTACCGCTACAGCGCTGAACAATCGAAACCCGATAACCTGGTTTTCCTGCGCGACCACGCCCCCGAATAAAGCATCACGATGGCGCACGACATTGATCTATGTGCGTGCGCCGAAACGTGATCGTCCCTGCCTTTCCCTTGCCCGATTCGTCATTTTTATGACGCCAAAAACACGCCGCTTCCATTTATGAAATTTCTTTCACTCGACAAGCGTGAAATTTTTCAGTAGTGGCACGCATTTTTTTCAAGCGTAGTGGCACAAAAGTATTCACGGCAATTAACTCCCCATTAATAAAGGGCGAAATGGTAAGTGCTATCAATATGAGAGCAGTGCCATCTTTTGCACTATTTCGAGAAATTTCAAAAATTGGGATAAGCCGCCATGAACTATCTGAACCTACACCGCTCATACCACCGGTAACGATTATCTCTGAGCGTGTACGAGATAACTTACGCAGAGTGCCACCCCTATCGCAAAGTTGTCATATTCAACTTTGCCTTCAGGCCACTTATCTTGAATAGCAGGAGATAACGCACCATTACTATCCCCTACAAGGCCAAGGCTGCCCCCCTGTAAACGTGCTCACCTGAGCACCTGAGTGCTTGATATTGCTGGCTTTATGCCAATTTTCAAGTACCACCAACCTTTTGCACCACGGTATTCAAAAGAAATGCCGGCTGCAGTTCAGGGCACGCCTTCACCCTCAGGCCAAGTTTCGCACACCTTGAGTGCACTTATTTAGACACTCGGAATTGAGTATGCCTGCACACGGTATTGTGGCGCCTGCCATCCACACTTCCGAGTGCACTTCGACCGCTGAACACTATTAACTTCACCCCTTTAATGGCGTGATAAATACAGAGGTAAATGCGATGCGCATCAGTATATTTGGTTTGGGTTACGTCGGCGCAGTCTGTGCCGGTTGCCTGTCTGCACGGGGCCATGAAGTGGTTGGCGTGGACATTTCCAAAGACAAGATCGACCTGATCAATGCAGGTAAATCTCCGATCGTTGAACCGGGTCTGGGCGAACTGCTGACCCAAGGCATTCAGACCGGTCGTCTGCGCGGCACCACCAATTTCGCAGAAGCCATTCGTGACACCGATCTGTCGATGATCTGCGTCGGTACGCCGAGCAAGAAGAACGGCGATCTGGAACTCAACTACATCGAATCGGTGTGCCGCGAGATCGGCTTTGTCCTGCGTGACAAAACCACCCGCCACACCATCGTGGTACGCAGCACCGTCTTGCCGGGCACCGTGAAGAACGTGGTGATCCCGATTCTCGAAGACTGCTCGGGCAAAAAGGCCGGCGTCGACTTCGGCGTAGCGGTGAACCCCGAGTTCCTGCGTGAAAGCACCGCGATCAAGGACTACGACCTGCCACCGATGACCGTCATCGGCGAGTTCGACAAAGCCAGCGGTGACGTTCTGCAATCGCTGTACGAAGAACTCGACGCGCCGATCATCCGCAAGGACATCGAAGTCGCCGAGATGATCAAGTACACCTGCAACGTCTGGCATGCGACCAAAGTGACCTTCGCCAACGAGATCGGCAACATCGCCAAAGCGGTCGGCGTCGATGGTCGCGAAGTGATGGAAGTGGTCTGCCAGGACAAGACCCTCAACCTGTCCCAGTACTACATGCGTCCGGGCTTCGCGTTTGGCGGCTCATGCCTGCCAAAAGACGTGCGCGCCCTGACCTACCGCGCCAGCTCCCTGGACATCGAAGCACCGCTGCTCAACTCGCTGATGCGCAGTAACGAATCCCAGGTACAGAACGCCTTCGACATCGTTGAAAGCCACGACAAACGCAAAGTCGCCCTGCTTGGCCTGAGCTTCAAGGCCGGCACCGATGACCTGCGCGAAAGCCCGCTGGTGGAGTTGGCGGAAATGCTGATCGGCAAGGGTTACGACCTGAGCATCTACGACAGCAACGTCGAATACGCCCGCGTCCACGGTGCGAACAAGGATTACATCGAGTCGAAGATTCCTCACGTCTCGTCCTTGCTCAACTCGGACTTCGACTCGGTGATCAACAACTCCGACGTGATCATCCTCGGCAACCGTGACGAGAAGTTCCGCGCCCTGGCCGAGACCGCGCCGCACGGCAAGCAAGTGGTCGACCTGGTCGGGTTCATGTCCAAAGCCACCAGCGTCAGTGGCCGGACCGAAGGTATCTGCTGGTAACCACAGCCCCCCGTAGGAGCTGCCGCAGGCTGCGATCTTTTGATCTTTGGCGTCCGTGAGGACGCTAAAAGATCGCAGGCTCCGCCAGCTCCTACGCGGATCTGTTGGTAATCGCCGTTCCCCGTACGCCGAAACAAAATGGATGCAGATTATGCACAGGCTAAAGCACGGCCTACTTCAGGCCGCCGGTTGGCTGTTTTACCTCAGTGTGTTGATGGGCATCGCCATGGCGTTGCCTGTCACCACCTTCGACCCGCAGTCCAAGGACTTCATTTTCCTGATTGGCGTCGTCGGTATCTGGCGCTATTCGATGGGTGCCACGCACTTTTTGCGCGGCATGCTGTTTCTCTACGTGGTCTACCCGCACCTGCGGCGCAAAGTGCGCAAGCTCGGCAAGGCGGCGGACCCGTCCCACGTCTTTTTGATGGTCACCAGTTTTCGTATCGATGCGCTGACCACCGCCCAGGTCTACAGCTCGGTGATTCGCGAGGCCATCGAGTGCGAACTCCCGACCACCGTGGTCTGCTCGATCGTGGAAATGTCCGATGAGCTGCTGGTGAAAAGCCTCTGGGCCAAAATGAACCCGCCGGACCGGGTCAAGCTCGACTTCGTGCGCATCCCCGGCACCGGCAAACGCGATGGCCTGGCTTTCGGTTTTCGCGCCATCTCGCGCCATATGCCAGACGACCGTGCAGTCGTGGCGGTGATCGATGGCGACACCGTGCTCGCCGAAGGCGTAGTGCGTAAAACCGTGCCGTGGTTCCAGCTGTTCGGCAACGTCGGCGGCCTGACCACCAACGAATTTTGCGAAGTGCGCGGCGGCTACATCATGAGCGAATGGCACAAGCTGCGCTTCGCCCAGCGCCACATCAACATGTGCTCAATGGCCCTGTCCAAGCGCGTGCTGACCATGACCGGACGCATGTCGGTGTTTCGCGCCTCCGTGATCACCAACCCGGACTTCATCGCCGACGTCGAAAGCGACTCGCTGCAACACTGGCGCCTGGGCCGTTTCAAGTTTCTCACTGGCGACGACAAGTCCAGTTGGTTCAGCCTGATGCGCCTGGGCTACGACACCTTCTACGTGCCCGACGCGGCGATCAACACCGTTGAACACCCGCCGGAAAAGAGCTTCATCAAGGCCAGCCGCAAACTGATGTTCCGCTGGTACGGCAACAACCTGCGGCAGAACTCCCGGGCACTGGGCCTGGGGATGAAACGCCTGGGTCTGTTCACCTCGGTGGTGCTGTTCGACCAGCGCGTGTCGATGTGGACCTCGCTACTCGGCCTGACCGTGGCGCTGATCGCCAGCTTCAAATACGGCACCGCGTTCATCCTGGTGTACCTGCTGTGGATCGGCATCACCCGCCTGATCCTGACCCTGTTGCTCTCCTGCTCGGGACACAAGATCGGCCCGGCTTACCCGGCGATTCTTTATTACAACCAGATCGTTGGCGCGCTGGTGAAGATCTACGTGTTCTTCCGCCTCGACCAACAGTCCTGGACCCGTCAGGACACCAAATTGACCCGTGATCTGGCCAGCTTTCAACGTTGGTTCAACACCTGGTCGTCTCGGACCATGACCTTTTCCGCCGGCAGCATCTTCGTCGCCGTGCTGCTGTTGATGGTCTGACCTGCCTTGCCTGAATTAACGAGGAAATACCCCCTATGAATACCGCCGCGAACATCAACGTAGTGCATGAATCCGAAGCCCAACGCCAACACGCCCGAGTGAAAATCCCGGCCAAGCTGCGTTTCTTCGGACCCGACCGTACACCCGTGGAAGTCCGGGTCATCGACCTCTCCGCCGGCGGCCTGAGCTTCAATGCCGGGCAGATACCGCTCAAGGTCGGCGACGTGCACAAGGGTCGGCTGCAATTTTTGATCGACAACCTCGGCCTCGCCATGGACGTCGAGATACTGATTCGCTCGTTCGACCGCCAGACCGGCCGCACCGGTTGCCAGTTCCAGAACCTCGAACTGCAGGACATCTCGACCCTGCGCCATCTGATCACTTCGCACCTGTCCGGTGACATCGTGACCATGGGTGACGTGCTGGCGACCCTGCAACGGGACAACTTCACCAAGGCACGCAAGGTCAAGGACGGTGGCCATGGCATGAGCGCTTTCGGGCGCTTGCGGGCAGTGACCTTCAGCCTGGGGATTTTCGTCGTCGGCCTCGCGGCGTTCGGTTTCGTTTTCAAATCGGTGTACGGCATGTACTTCGTCAGCCACGCCCAGGCCGGTCTGGTCAGCGTTTCAGGCATGAACGTCACCATGCCCCGCGACGGCACCGTACAAAGCCTGATCAAAACCGATGGCGTTGCCGCCAAGGGCGCGCCACTGGCGACGTTCAGCACCAGCATGCTCGACGTGCTCAAAGGGCATCTGGACGAAAATCAGTTACAGCCGGCCAAGGTTGAAGAACTGTTCGGCAAGCAGATGACCGGCACCCTCACCTCGCCCTGCGATTGCACCGTGGCTCAACAAATGGTCGCCGACGGTCAGTACGCCAGCAAAGGCGACGTGATCTTCAAACTGGTGCCGCAGGGCAGCCAGGCCAACGTCGAAGCGCGCTTCTCCTATCGCCAGTTCGGTGATGTTCGTCCGGGTACGAAAGTCAGCTTCCAGATCGCCGGCGAAGACACTAAGCGCACCGGCACCATCGTCAGCAGCACCAGCCTGAAAAGCGAAGACCTGTCGTCCGACATCCGCGTGCAGATCAAGCCTGATGCACCGCTGGACAGCCGCTTCGCCGGTCGCCCGGTGGAAGTTAGCAGCGACCGCGGCCCCTCCGTGAACTGGCTGATCGACAAAGCCATGGCCGCCGGACTTTAAGCGGAGGACATGCCTGTGACCACTCCACCTATCCTCAAAGCACCGCAATCTCTGTGGGAGCGAGCTTGCTCGCGATGGGATCAGCGCGGTCTGTCTGATGCACCGAGCCGCCTGCATCGCGAGCAAGCTCGCTCCCACAGGGGTTTAGCGTTCTGCTCGTTGGCGTTGGCGGTGAGCCTCAGCGGTTGCGCAGGCCTGCCTGACCAGCGTCTGGCCAATGAAGCCCTGAAGCGTGGCGACACCACGCTCGCGCAGCAGAACTACAAACAACTGGCCGACCTGGGTTACAGCGAAGCACAGGTCGGTCTGGCCGATATTCAGGTGGAAAGCCGCGACCCGGCGCAGATCAAAGCCGCCGAAGCGACCTACCGTGCCGCCGCCGATACCTCGCCGCGAGCGCAAGCGCGCCTGGGTCGTCTGCTGGTGGCCAAACCGGGCTCGACCGAAGCCGAGCAACACGAGGCCGAAGGTCTGCTGAAGAAAGCCTTTGCCAATGGCGAAGGCAACACGCTGATCCCGTTGGCCATGCTGTACCTGCAATATCCCCACAGTTTCCCGAACGTCAACGCCCAGCAGCAGATCAGCCAATGGCGCGCCGCTCGCTATCCGGAAGCCGGTCTGGCGCAAGTGCTGCTGTATCGCACGCAAGGTACTTACGACCAGCATCTGGATGACGTCGAACGCATCTGCAAAGCCTCGCTGAACACCACCGACATCTGCTATGTCGAGTTGGCCACGGTCTATCAGAAACGTGCCCAACCGGAACAGCAGGCCCAACTGCTCAAGCAACTGCACGCCGGCTACAGTGTCGGCAAAGTGTCCGCCCAACGCATGGACAGCGTGGCCCGCGTGCTCGGCGATGCCAGCCTTGGCAAACCGGACGAAAAAACCGCGCAAGCCATGCTGGAGCAGATCGCTCCTGGCTACCCGGCGTCCTGGGTCAGCCTGGCGCAGTTGCTCTACGACTTCCCCGAGTTGGGTGACGTCGACAAGATGATGGAATACCTGAACAACGGCCGCGCCGCCGATCAGCCGCGCGCCGAACTGTTGCTGGGCAAGCTCTACTACGAAGGCAAGTGGGTGCCGGCGGACGCCAAGGTCGCCGAACAACACTTCCAGAAAGCCGTGGGCAAGGAAGTCGCCGCCGATTACTACCTCGGCCAGATCTACCGTCGTGGCTATCTGGGCAAGGTCTATTCGCAAAAAGCCCTGGACCACTTGCTGACCGCTGCGCGCAACGGCCAGAACAGCGCCGACTTCGCCATCGCCCAGTTGTTTTCCCAAGGCAAGGGCACCAAGCCCAACCCGCTCAACGCCTATGTCTTCAGCCAGTTGGCCAAGACACAAAACACCCCGCAAGCCACTGAGCTGGCGCAAACACTCGAAACCCAATTGCCGCCTGCGCAGCTGGCCGAGGCCCAACGCCTGTTGAAACAGGAACAGGCCGTACGCGGCACCGTGAGCCACAGCACGCTGCAAGTTGAGGCCCTGCAAGAAAAAGACGGCGAGGAATCCCTATGAAGCTCAATCCATTCATGACGGCCGGCATCGCCATGCGCACCGTAGCAGCTGCCGAAGGCTGCGTTCGGCCGCGAAGCGGTCGCAAATCAGGCGACCGTTATCCATCTGAAAGACCGCATGCTCAGGTATTACGCCTGCTGCGCAGTCGAACGCAGGCTTCGCCAGCTGCTACGTCCGTGTTGGGCCTGGAGCCGTTCAAATTATCAAAACTGGGTATCGGCCTGACCTTCGCCCTGTTGTGGTCCTGCCCGACATTGGCCGCGATGACCGACACCAAGAACTACGGCCTGGAAGTGAAAGTCACTGGCCAGTCCGAAGACGACAGCGACCTTGGCACCAAGCCCGGCGGCGACGTCAACGGTGTGGGCCTGGACCTGCGGCCGTGGGTTTACGGTGAAAGCGGCAGCTGGAGTGCCTACGCCATGGGTCAGGCCGTGACCGCGACCGACATCATCGAAACCGACACCTTGCAGTCCGATACGCAAGGCGCCCAGAGCAGCGGCAACAACGGCCGCCAAAGCAAGAAAAACTACCTGGCGATGCGTGAGTTCTGGATCGGTTACAGCGGCCTCACACCCTACCCCGGCGAGCAACTGAAGCTCGGTCGCCAACGCCTGCGCAACGACGACGGTCAATGGCGCGACACCAACATCGAAGCGTTGAACTGGACCTTCGACACCACCCTGCTGCGGGCCAACGTCGGCGTCGCCGAACGCTTCAGCGAATACCGCACCGACCTCACCGAGCTCGCGCCCAAGGACAAGGATCGTCTGCATGTGTTCGGCGATATCGCGACCCAATGGACGCCCGGCCAGTGGGTCGGCCTGCGCGCTCATCATACCCACGACGACGGCAAACTCGACTACCCGACACCCGGCGAAGCGCCCGACTCACTCGCCAAGAAACAGAACGGCGACCTGAGCTGGCTCGGTGTCGAAGCCAACAGCGACGCCTACAGCTTGAAAAACAGAAACACGGTCAATTACTGGGCCAGCGTCACCGGAATGAGCGGCAACCGCGACACCGTCAACCCGTTGAACGCCGACGGCAGCCGCCCGATCGACGCCTCGAAAAATGGCGACGTCAGCGGCTGGGCTACGGACCTTGGCGTGCGTCTGCGCCTCGATCCGCAATGGCAAGTCGGTGCGGCCTACGCCCGTGCCAGCGCTGACTACGAGCAAAACGGTTTGCAAAGCAACCGCTCGAACTACACCGGTACGCGCTCGCGGGTTCACCGTTTCGGCGAGGCCTTCCGTGGCGAAATGAACAACATGCAAAGCGCCAGCCTGTTCGGTTCCTGGATGCTGCAAGACGATTACGACGCCAGCCTGGTCTACCACAAGTTCTGGCGCGTCGACGGCAACAAGCCGGTCGGCAGCAACGGCATTAATGCGGTGGAAAACAACTCGGTTAACAACAGCTCTGACGACATCACCGGCGCGCTGCTGTCCAGCACCTCGTTGCCACTGGTAGACGGCAAGACCGACCTAGGCCAGGAAATGGATCTGGTGGTCACCAAGTACTTCAAGCAAGGCCTGTTGCCGGCCGGCCTGAGTCAGTCGATCGACGAACCTTCGGCGCTGGTGCGCTTTCGTGGCGGTGTGTTCAAGCCGGGCGATGCCTACGGCAAACAGGTCGACTCGTACATGCACCGTGCGTTCATCGACGTGATCTGGCGCTTCTGATGCGAGCCGCCAAGGGAGTGCCCCAGATGAACAACCCAGCGTTCAAAGGCTCGCTCAGCCTGCTGGTCGGCGCGATGCTGCTGACAAGCTCAGCGGTGTTCGCCAGCGTTGAGCCGGCAGCTCCTGCCCCAAAAGGGCAGCAAGCGACCGTGGCCAAAGGACTGCAACAGGCCAAGACCTACACCGTCAGCAGCGCGCCGACCGCATCACTGGAACTGGCCGCACCGAAACTGCCCGACCTGTCCGGCTACACCGCGCAAGCCGTCGCGGCGAAGATCGTGCGCAGCAAGGCCGGCAAAGTCAGCGTGCGCCGGATGATGCAGGAAGACGCCTTGAAGGACTTCATCGGCGGCGATAACAAGATGGCTGAATGGGTGGTGCGTCAACACGGCATTCCTCAGGCGATCTTCATCGACGACGGTTACGTCAACCTCAAGGACCTGATCCAGAAGCTGCCCAAGCAATACTTCAGCGAGACCTCGCCCGGCGTATTCCTCGCCAGGCTGCCAATCGTGGTCGGGCAAAAAGGCATCCTCGAAATCGACCAACAGACCCAGGAGTTGCGCCTGTCCGAAGAGGCCGGTTCGTTCCTGATCAACGACGGTCAGTTGTTTGTGCGTGACAGCAAAATCACCGGCTGGCGCGAGAAGGACAACGGCCCGGCGACCTTTCGCTCGCCCAAGGATTTCCGCCCGTTCCTGCTGGCCTGGGGCGGCACGCAGACCTACATCGTCAACAGTAAGCTGGCCAGTTTCGGTTACTCCAACAGTAAGTCCTACGGGGTGAGTATTTCCCAGTACACGCCGAACATGGCCAAGGTGCTCAAACGCCCGGAACCGACCGGCTGGATCATCGGTTCCGAGTTCTCGGACATGTGGTACGGCTTCTACTGCTATGAAACCCGCGACTTTGTGGTCAAGGGCAACACCTACCGCGACAACATCGTCTACGGTATCGACCCCCACGACCGTTCCCACGGGCTGATCATCGCCGACAACACGGTTCATGGAACGAAGAAGAAGCACGGCATCATCATTTCCCGCGAAGTGAACGACAGCTTCATCTTCAACAACCGCAGTTACGACAACCACCTTTCGGGGCTGGTGATCGACCGTAACAGCGTCAACAACCTGATCGCCTACAACGAGATTTACCGCAACCACACCGACGGCATCACCCTCTACGAGAGTGCCGACAACCTGTTGTGGGGCAACAAGGTGATCAGCAACCAGCGCCACGGCATCCGCATTCGTAACAGCGTGAACATTCGCCTCTACGAAAACGTCGCCATGAACAACGGCCTGACCGGGGTCTACGGGCACATCAAGGACCTGAGCGACACCGACCGCGACATCAAGCTCGACCCCTTCGATGCCGAAGTGTCGCTGATCGTCGTCGGTGGCGAACTGGCGGCCAATGGCAGCGGACCGTTGTCCATCGACTCGCCATTGAGCGTCGAGTTGTACCGGGTGTCGATGCTCGCCCCGACCAAATCCAGTGGCATCAGCTTCTCGGGAATCCTTGGCGAACGCCAGGATGAAATCCTCGACCTGCTAGTGCGCCAACAGAAAGCCGTGCTGATCGACCCCGTCGAACGCCAGACCGAAATGCGCGACTGAGGATGACTTTCATGAAGCCACATTTGATCAAACTGTTCAGCCTCGCAGGCCTGGCTGCCGCGATGTCTGCCGCCAGCGGCGGAGCGAGTGCAGACGACGCCAAGGCGCCGAATTTTAGCGCCGAGCCGTGCTGCAACCTGTGCCCGGAAGCCCATGACGCGAAGAATTACACTACGCGTTATCAGCAAAACTTCACCACCCTGGTGCAAGCGCAAGGCGACTGGTTGTTCCGCACCCAGGAAGACCTGCGCACCGAGTTCAACACCACGCCCGAGGGCTATCGCCGGCTCAAGCAACTGCACGACGCCTTCAAGAGCAAAGGTGTCGAACTGGTGGTGGTGTATCAGCCGACCCGTGGTCTGGTGAACCGCAACAAGCTCAACCCGCAAGAGAAAGCCGCGTTCGATTACGACAAGGCGCTGAAAAATTACCAGAGCATGCTCGGGCGTTTCGCCGAGATGGGTTACGTAGTTCCAGACCTGTCGCCGCTGACCAACGAATCGCTGCCAGACACGCTGCCGGCCCACGATTTCTACTTCCGTGGCGACCAACATTGGACGCCTTACGGCGCCCAGCGCACGGCGAAAATCGTCGCCGAAAAGGTCAGGCAACTCCCGGCCTTCGCCGGTATTCCCAAGCGCGAATTCGAGACCAAAAGGTCCGGGCGCATGGGCAAGACCGGCACCCTGCACAACATGGCCGGGCAACTCTGCGGCACCAGTTACGCGATCCAGTACATGGACCAGTTCACCACCGAGCCTAAAGGCGAAGCGGCAGACGGCGACCTGTTCGGCGATTCCGGCAACCCGGAAATCACCCTGGTCGGCACCAGCCACAGTGGCAAGAACTACAACTTCGCCGGGTTCCTCGAAGAGGCCATTGGCGCCGACATTCTCAACGTCGCCTTCCCTGGCGGTGGTCTGGAGGGTTCGATGTTGCAGTACCTGGGCAGTGACGACTTCCAGAAGAAGCCGCCGAAAATCCTCATCTGGGAATTCTCGCCGCTCTATCGCCTCGACCAGCAAACCATCTACCGCCAGATGATGGCGCTGCTCGATAACGGTTGCGAAGGCAAAGAGGCGCAGATGTCCGGCAGCAGCACGCTCAAGCCGGGTAAAAACGAGTTGATGGTCAACAGCAAGAACATCGACCTGCGCAACAGCGGTCATCAGGTCGACATCCGTTTCGCCGATCCATCGGTGAAAACCCTGCAAGCCACCCTCTGGTACATGAACGGTCGCCACGAGGACATCAAGATCGACAAACCACACACCTCCGACACCGACGGGCGTTTCGCCTTTGAATTGCGCACCGATGAAGACTGGGCCACGCAGAACCTGCTGGCCGTCGAAATCCAGGGCCCGGAAGCGGGTGCTGCGCCACAAAAAGTCGAAGCGAAAATCTGCAAACGCAACGTATTCCCAGGCGCTGAGCAACGTACCGCTCAGGTCGGGCAATGAGGTCTGTCATGCGAAATTCGAAACTGAAAACCCTGCTTGCACCCACGCTCTTGAGCCTGGCGATGTTCGCCGGGGCGACCCAGGCCGCCGCGCCGCTGCGCCCGCCGCAGGGTTATTTTGCACCTGTGGATAAGTTCAAGACTGGTGACGGCAGCGAAGGCTGCGATGCAATGCCGACGCCGTACACCGGCGCCCTGCAATTTCGCAGCAAATACGAAGGCTCCGACAAGGCGCGGTCGACCCTGAACGTCGCGTCGGAAAAAGCCTTTCGCGACACCACGTCTGACATCACCACACTCGAACGCGGTACCAGCAAACGGGTGATGCAGTTCATGCGCGACGGTCGTCCGGAACAACTGGAGTGCACGCTCAACTGGCTCACCGCCTGGGCCAAGGCCGACGCACTGATGTCCAGGGACTTCAACCACACCGGCAAGTCGATGCGCAAATGGGCGCTGGGCAGTATGGCCTCGGCCTATATCCGCCTGAAGTTCTCCGACTCCCATCCGCTGGCGACGCATCAGCAGGAAGCCCAAGTGATCGAGGCCTGGTTCAGCAAGATGGCCGATCAGGTGGTCAGCGACTGGGACAACCTGCCGCTCGAGCAAACCAACAACCATTCGTACTGGGCCGCCTGGTCGGTGATGGCGACGTCGGTCGCAACCAACCGCCGCGACCTGTTCGACTGGGCCGTGAAGGAATACAAGCTCGGCGCCAATCAGGTCGACGCTCAGGGCTTCTTGCCCAACGAACTCAAGCGTCAGCAACGGGCGCTGGCCTATCACAACTATGCCCTGCCACCGCTGGCGATGATCGCCAGTTTCGCTCAGGCCAACGGTGTGGACCTGCGTCAGGAAAACAACGGCGCGCTGAAACGCCTCGCTGACCGGGTGCTCGCGGGAGTGAAAGACCCGCAAACGTTCGAGCAGAAGAATGGCAAGGAACAGGACATGACCGACCTGAAAGTCGACTCGAAATTTGCCTGGCTCGAACCCTTCTGCACGCTCTACACCTGCCCGGCGGATGTGCTGGAACGCAAGCATGCAATGCAGCCGTTCAAGAGCTTTCGGCTCGGGGGCGACCTGACCAAGGTCTACGACCCGTCGCACGAAAAGGGCAACAAAGGTTCCTAGGGCCAAACACAAAACCCCTGTGGGAGCGAGCTTGCTCGCGATTGCGGTCTGACATTCAACATCGATGTCGACTGACACTCAGTCATCGCGAGCAAGCTCGCTCCCACAGGGTCAGTGCAAGACTTGAGTTGAGTGATATGCCCCCGGATTTCACGGGGGGTTTGGGGGGGCCGTTGGCCCTTGACTGTTGGTTAAACAAGGAGAGATCAGGATGGTGTTTTCATCCAATGTGTTCCTGTTTTTGTTCTTGCCGATCTTTCTCGGCTTGTACTACTTGAGCGGGCAACGCTATCGCAACCTGCTGCTACTGATCGCCAGCTATGTGTTTTATGCCTGGTGGCGCGTGGACTTCCTGGCGCTGTTCGCCGGCGTCACGTTGTGGAACTACTGGATCGGCCTGAAAGTCGGTGCCGCCGGTGTACGCACCCAACCGGCCCAGCGCTGGCTGCTGCTCGGCGTGGCGGTGGACCTGTGCATCCTCGGCTACTTCAAGTACGCCAACTTCGGCGTCGACAGCATCAACGCGATCATGAGCTCCATGGGCCTGTCGCCGTTCATCCTGACCCACGTGCTGTTGCCGATCGGTATCTCGTTCTACATCTTCGAGTCCATCAGCTACATCATCGACGTCTACCGTGGCGACACCCCGGCGACCCGTAACCTGATTGACTTCGCGGCGTTCGTGGCGATCTTCCCGCACCTGATTGCCGGCCCCGTGCTGCGCTTTCGCGACCTGGCCGATCAGTTCAACAACCGCACCCACACCCTCGACAAATTCTCCGAGGGCGCGACGCGGTTCATGCAGGGTTTCATCAAGAAGGTGTTCATCGCCGACACCCTGGCAGTGGTCGCCGACCATTGCTTCGCCCTGCAAAACCCGACCACCGGCGATGCCTGGCTCGGCGCGCTGGCGTATACCGCGCAGCTGTATTTCGACTTCTCCGGCTACAGCGACATGGCCATCGGCCTGGGCTTGATGATGGGTTTCCGCTTCATGGAAAACTTCAAGCAGCCGTACATCAGCCAGTCGATCACCGAGTTCTGGCGCCGCTGGCATATCAGCCTTTCGACCTGGCTGCGTGACTACCTCTACATCACCTTGGGCGGTAACCGCAAAGGCACGCTGATCACCTACCGCAACCTGTTCCTGACCATGCTGCTCGGTGGCCTGTGGCACGGCGCCAACATTACCTACATCGTCTGGGGCACCTGGCACGGCATGTGGCTGGCGATTGAAAAAGCCATCGGCCTGAACACCTCGCCACGCAGTTTCAACCCGATCCGCTGGGCGCTGACCTTCCTGCTGGTGGTGATGGGCTGGGTGATTTTCCGCGCAGAAAATCTGCACGTTGCCGGCCGCATGTACGGCGCGATGTTCAGCTTCAGCGAGTGGTCGCTGTCGGAACTCAACCGCGCCAGCCTCACCGGTCTGCAAGTCGCGACCCTGGTGGTGGCCTACGCCACGCTGGCGTTCTTCGGCCTGCGGGACTTTTACCGCAATCGGCCTGCGGTTCGGATCGACGCCACGGTGAATAACCCTGCCGGCGGCGACGCCCAGGTGTTGGCGGCCAGTTGGGTTGCGGACTGGCCGCGTTATGCCATGCGTGCACTGGTGCTACTGCTGTTCATCGCTTCGATCCTGAAACTCTCGGCGCAAAGCTTTTCGCCGTTCCTTTACTTCCAGTTCTGAGGGATCTGACCATGACCCGCTCATTACGTCTGTTCTACATCGCCCTGTTCCTGGTGACCCTGTTGGTCCTGGGCCTGTGGTCGATGCGCAGCTTCTTTGGCTTCAACACCAACACCGACGCAACCGTGCTCAACGGTCGCTGGAGCAAAGCCGTGGAGACCCACTACGACGAGCATTTCCCGATCAAACGCCTGGGCACCAACCTCTGGGCCGCACTGGATTTCAAGCTGTTCAACGAAGGTCGTCCGGGCGTGGTGCTCGGTCGCGATCAGTGGTTGTACAGCGATGAAGAATTCAACCCGGTGGTCAACGAAGAGTTGAACCTGCAAGGCAACTACGCGCTGGTCGAAGGCGTGCGGCAAATCTTGAAAGCCAAGGGTGTGCAGCTGGTGATGGCGATTGTCCCGGCCAAGACTCGTCTGTACCCGGAACACCTGGGTGAAGTGAAGCCGGCGCGCATCCACGCCGACCTCTACAAGGATTTCCACGCCCGTGTCGCCGCCGACAAAATCCTCGCGCCCGACCTGCTCGGCCCGCTGCAAAAAGCCAAACAGAACGGACAGCAAGTGTTCCTGCGCACCGACACGCACTGGACGCCTGAAGGCGCACAAATCGCTGCCGAGCAACTGGCCAAGACCATCGCCGACAAAACCCCGCTCAGCGGTCAGCCGCAGCGGTTTGTTACCGAGGCAACGGAGGAAGTCAGCCACAAGGGCGACCTGAGACTGTTCCTGCCACTGGACCCGCTGTTCGAAAACCTGATGCCGGCACCAGAGCCTTTGCGCAAGCGCAACACCCACGCGGTTGAAAACCAGCCTGCGGGTGACGACGCCCTGTTCGCCGACAACGAAGTGCCGGTGGCGCTGATCGGCACCAGCTACAGCGCCAACCCGAACTGGAACTTCGTCGGCGCGCTCAAGCAAGCGCTGCACAGCGACGTGGTCAATTACGCCGAAGACGGCCATGGCCCGATCCTGCCGATGCTCGGCTACCTGAAAAGCGATGCCTTCAAGAACAGCCCGCCACAGGTGCTGATCTGGGAGTTTCCTGAACGTTATCTGCCTGTGAACAACGAAATAGGCGACGCCGACCCACAGTGGGTCGCAGAGCTCAAACAAGCCGGTGCGCGCCAACAAAACGTAGCGATTAACAGCAAATCCGAGACGCCCGACCGGGCGCAAAACTGAAAGAGGTAACTCCTATGACTTTCACTACCAAGTATCAAAGTCTCGCCAAGACTTTTGCACTGGTTGCCGGCGTCAGCCTGCTGTCGATGCAGGCCTTCGCCGGTGGCGACGCCGCCCTTTACGGCCCGACCGCACCAAAAGGTTCGACCTTCGTGCGGATCTACAACGCCAGCAACGCCGAAGTCAGCAGCAGCGTCGGCAGCACCGCTATCAACGATGTCGCGCCACTGGCCAGCAGTGACTTCAGCTTCATGCCCGGTGGCGACTACAGCGCCAAGGTCGGCAGCCAGACCCTGCCGCTGAAACTCGCCGCCGACCACTATTACACCCTGGTCAACAACGCCAGCGGCCAGCCACAACTGATCGAAGAACCGCCGTTCAAGAACAAGCAGAAATCCCTGGTCCGCGTGCAGAACCTCAGCGACAAGGCACTGACCCTGAAGACCGCCGATGGCAAGACCGAAGTGGTCCAGGCCGTCGCGGCCAAGAGCCGTGGCGAGCGTGAAATCAACCCGGTGAAAGTCAGCCTGGCGCTGTTCGATGGCGAAAAGAAAGTCAGCGACGTGAAACCGGTCGCCCTGGAGCGCGGTGAAGCCGCAGTGCTCTACGTCACCGGCAACGGCAGCAGCCTGTCGCCAGTCTGGGTCAAGCGCCCGGTCTCGACACGTTAATGAATTTGCCAGATTGACCCATTCCCTGTGGGAGCGAGCTTGCTCGCGATGACGGAGTGTCAGTCGACATCAATGTTGGATGTCAGACCGCAATCGCGAGCAAGCTCGCTCCCACAGTGGACCGAGGCGTCAATACGGGTACGGAATAAGAACAAGAGTGAAACGACAAAACGCAGTAGCTCTAACCCATTACGATTTTCAAGGAGTAACACCATGATTCCAGTGATCTTGTCAGGTGGTAGCGGCTCACGTCTTTGGCCGCTTTCGCGCAAGCAGTTCCCCAAGCAATTCCTTGCCCTGACCGGCGAACAAACGCTGTTCCAGCAAACCCTCGAACGCCTGGTGTTCGACGGCATGGACAGCCCGATCGTGGTCTGCAACAAGGACCACCGCTTCATCGTCAACGAGCAACTGAGCACCCGTAAGCTGGAAGCCCAGCGCATCCTCATGGAACCCTTCGGCCGTAACACCGCGCCGGCGGTGGCCATGACCGCGATGATGCTGGTCAACGAAGGTCGCGACGAACTGATGCTGGTGCTGCCTGCCGACCACGTACTGGAAGACCAGAAAGCCCTGCAACGCGCCCTGGCCCTGGCCACCGTGGCCGCCGAGCGCGGTGAAATGGTGCTGTTCGGTGTGCCGGCGACCAAACCGGAAACCGGTTACGGCTACATCAAATCCACCGACGATGCCTTGCTGCCCGAAGGCGTCAGCCGGGTTTCGCACTTCGTCGAAAAACCCGACGTGAAACGCGCCACCGAGTTCGTCGAGGCCGGCGGTTACTTCTGGAACAGCGGCATGTTCCTGTTCCGCGCCAGCCGCTTCCTCGAAGAGCTGAAAAAGCACGATCCGGATATCTACGACACCTGCCTGCTGACCCTGGAACGCAGCGAACAGGACGCCGACACCATCACTTTCGACGAAGCTACCTTCGCCTGCTGCCCGGACAATTCCATCGACTACGCAGTGATGGAAAAAACCCGGCGCGCCTGCGTGGTACCGCTATCGGCTGGCTGGAGCGATGTCGGTTGCTGGTCGTCGCTGTGGGACGTGCATGAAAAAGACGCCAACGGCAACGTCACTAAAGGCGATGTGGTGATCCAGGACAGCCGCAACTGCATGATCCACGGCAACGGCAAACTGGTGTCGGTGATTGGCCTTGAGAACATCGTGGTGGTCGAAACCAAAGACGCCATGATGATCGCCCACAAGGACAAGGTCCAAGGCGTCAAGCAGATGGTCAACACCCTCAACGAACAGGGCCGCAGCGAAACCCAGAACCACTGCGAGGTCTACCGCCCGTGGGGCTCCTACGACTCGGTGGACATGGGTGGGCGCTTCCAGGTCAAGCACATCTCGGTCAAACCAGGCGCATGCCTGTCGTTGCAGATGCACCACCACCGCGCCGAACACTGGATCGTGGTCAGCGGCACCGCCGAAGTGACCTGCGACGAAAACGTGTTCCTGCTCTGTGAAAACCAGTCGACCTACATCCCGATCGCCTCGGTACATCGCCTGCGCAACCCGGGCAAGATCCCGCTGGAAATCATCGAAGTGCAATCGGGTAGTTACTTGGGTGAGGACGATATTGAGCGGTTTGAGGATATTTATGGTCGGTCTACGCCGATTGAGCGGGGGGTATCGGTGAAGAGCATTGCGCAGTGATTGATGGGTAAAACAAGAAGCCCCCGTCCAACCCGCTGCGTTCCCTATTTGCAATGGGTTGGGTGGGAGCTATTTTTTTATCACTGTACGTTTCTTCTGCACATTCGATACCGTCTGGTAGTCACCGATAGGTATTACCGCGATAAGGAAATCTGGATCCTTGCCATTCATATCAATGGTTACAGAGGTGGCTTTCAACCCGAAATCCTCCATCACTCGCTGCGTCGTTTTGCCATTTGGCGTTTGAAAAAAAGGCTTCCATCATTTCAGGGCTGCCACTCTCCAGCCCGCTCGTTTTATCCAGTGTTATCTGATTTTTCACCTTTGATCGTCGAATGATGCTTGGAAGCTCGCCGTAAAAATCATTTCTCTCTGCCGATACCGGATATTGGGCTCGGAAAATATCATTGGCGAATATAGCCCCCGAATCCTTGTACTTGTAGTTCTGCTTAAATTCCCACTCGTGCCGGCTAACCATATTGAAATACTTACTCACCTTGTCTTTATCTGGGTCCTTGATTTTTGGCTCCGTCATTACAATTGTTTTTAAAACTACCTTATGGGTGAGGGTCGTACTCGTAACGCAAGTTTTGCAGCGTGTCGGTGCCACGTTTGGCCTGAAGCCGGGTCAGGCGGCCATCTTCAGCGGCGTATTCCAGCGTGGTGAGCACGCCGTTGCCGGCGGTTTCCCGCTCGGTCTGGCCCTGGGCGTTGTACTGGATTTCGCTGACCAGGGTGTTCGGCACGGGCTCGTTTTTCAGTTGCAGGTGAACCTCGCGCAACTGACCGGCGACGGTCTGGCGGAATAACTGTCGGTGGCCTTGGGCATCGGTTTGCTCAAGCGCCTCGCCCTGAGGGTTGAAACGTGAGCGGGTCGTGGCGCCAGCGCCGGGTTCAAGCAACTTGTCACGATCCGCCGCCAGCTCCGGCCAGTTGGGGGAATCCGATTCACGCAGAAAATGCCGCGTCTGCTCCAGCAGCCCGCCGGTCAATCCAAACTCGGCAAACAGCTGCGTGCCCGCCGGGTCATCATGACGAACCAACTGCCCGCACTGGTTGCGCTCGGCGAACTCAGGCGCATTGTCGGCGTAGGTCAGGCGCTCGATGGTCTTGACGTCCGCCCCCCGGGTTTACTCATTGATAGCGGTCGGTCGCCGTTGTTCGTCGAACTCAGTCTGCCAATGACTGCCCCGGCCATCCCAGCGTTCCAGCACCTGCGCGACTTCACCCGTTAATCCAAGACGCCAGCCGGCATCGACACTGTCCGTCAGCAACACGGCCCCTGACAGGCTGTAAACCGTGGTCAGGTTCGGCGTTGCCGTAGGTGCCTGAAACCGCGGATCGCGCTGTGCCACCAACCGCCCGGCGGCGTCATGCTGCTGGGTGGTGGCTCGCGTCTCGGGGACGAGCTCGCTGACGTCTCGTCGACAATACCCGACCTGACGAAGCGGCAAGCCACGACCGTCGATGACCGCCAGGTGCGGGGTATGTACATCAACACTTGAGCTCACTTGCCCGTCCATGGACTTTGCCGCTGCTCAGTTGGTGGTGGCTCAAACAGATCGTTCTCATCGAAGGCGATGTTGTACCAGGTGCGGTAATGCTGTTCGCGGCGTAGCGGTTTTTCTTGCGGCGGGTTGCCTTGCCGCATTTTTTTCGCCAGCACGGTCTCGGTCGGGCGGCCTGCCGCGTCGTAGAACTGCTGGTCGTGAAAGGCGTGCTGACGCATCGAGCGATCATTGATGTAACGCGGCTGGTCGGCGAAGTACGGCCGATAGATCCGCACTTGTTCACCCTTGTTGTTGTACTCGACCGGTTCACTGACCCGCCAGCGTCGCGGCACCTCGGCTTCTTGCGGCGTACCGTCGGGGTTGAGGATCAACTCGCCGTTTTCATCGACCTGCCACGACTTGCCCGGCTCGACCTCCTGCTTGGTTTGCAGCGCCCGGCCGAAACCGTCCAGGTAAACGATGCTCACCCGGACTTGCATCTCTACGTCGCCGGGGTAGCGGTCGGCCAGCAGACCAACGGAATACACCGGTTCACGGTGGGCGGCGTCAATCTGTGCCTTGAGGATCTGCTCGTTCGCATCCGGGTTTTCCAGACCTTCAAGGTGCTGCCGGGCCCGGTTGCAGAGGTGGCCGCTGGGCAGTACAAAACCTTCAACCCTGGCCCACTTCAGCCACTCGGAGGACGGCGGTGCTGTCCGGGAGATACGGCCCATCCAGCTGAAGGTGTCCCAGAAGCTGGCACTGGCGAATTTGCCGATGGCTGCTTTCGGATCGGCGATGGCAATCGCGGGGTCGCGGTCTGACGGAGCTTTGTAAGTCTTCAAAGGATCGAAGCCCACCGGTTCTCCCCGTTCTGTACCGTAGAAACTGGTCACCAGCGGTTCACCGAACGCACTGTAACGGGCTTCCTGAATATTGCGATTGGCATCCTCGATTTCAGCCGGCAGGAATGATCGGTAGTCAATATTGTGGGTAAAAGTGGTACACCCATCCGGCAAGGTGACGGCTTTGACCAGGCACCAGTATTCATCGTAGGCGACTTCGGTCGGGCCATGGCTGCGGGTTTCCTGGAACTTTTCGACGTTATAAAAGCCGTCCAGCTTATGGTAGACCGGGAAGCCTCGGTGCACGGACCACAAGTAGTCTTTCGCGTCGTCCGAGTTCAGGCTTTCGTCCTTTTTCACCACGGGCAGGAACAGCTCCATGATGTGGTAACCCACCTCTGTTGATTCGAGCTTTTCTTTCAGGTTGAAAGGCATATTGCCCTGCTCGTCCTTAAGCTTGTCGTAAGCGCTCAGGGCGACTTTGTCCAGTTCCGCCGTTTCCACATAGGCGGGTAATGCTTCGAAGGTTGCCTTACCCGGGGCCAGCACCTGACCGCTGGCGGGGTCCATGTAGCGCTGCAACGACAAACCGGTCAACTCAGGTTCTTGCTCCCACTTCCCGCCTTTTCCAAACCATTCGAGGAATTTTTCCTGATTAATCGTGCCAGGACTCAGTGCGGTTTTATCCAGCACCAGCGCATTGCTGCGCTGTTGATAAGGCAGCCCCAGGCGCCAGGCTTCAGGGTCCGGTTCCTTTTCCTCTTCACCCTGATGGTGGATATGTTTCGCCCTGGTTTGCGTCAGGTACCAGCATTGTTGAGCCGGGTCATGGGCGTCTTTCCACCAGGTGTTCTGATACTCGTCACTGAACGGCGGCGTGTCTGTGACAGCTTTGCGTCGAGCGTAGTTCACAGCAAACGCATGAACGACGCTGCCATACTCATCCCACTCCAGGTTGAGCGTGTGCTGGCACAACGGGTCGTCCTTGAGCTGCGGCTCATACTGGTAACCGATCGATTCCAGCTCCAGGGGCTGGAGCACGGCGTAGGGTTGATGTTCACCTTTGGGGCGCAATACCCGCACCAGATGGCGGCTTTCCTGTACGACGTAGGGCACGGCCGTGAGCGGGTCGTCGTCCGCCGCATAGACTTCCGTGCGCAACACCCGGCCACTCAGGCAGCGGGCGATTTCGCGGGAGGTTTCCTCGTCGGGTGACAGGAGTGGTTGCGCCGCGCGGTCGTTGAAGTGGTAGTTCTGCAGCACGGTGGGTTCAAGGGGTATGGCCAACGCATCGAGCGCGTAGTAACCGTCCCTCGGCAAGTCGATGGATTCACCGGTATGGAACCAGGTCTTGCTCAGGATCGGTGCGGTAAAACCTTCACTCGCGCGTTCAGCAGCAGTGGCTTCGGTGTCGGTCTGCAACAGCAAACCAAAGCCCCGAAACTCTCGCTCGAAGCGGTCGTAATAGCCGCTTCGGTAGGTGAAACCCTGCGTCAGCCGGTTGCCGGTGATGTCATCGATCTGGGTTTGCCGGTTCACCAGGTGCATCGCGAACGGCAGATGGGATACCGGGGTTTCCACCCCGGCGTCGATCTGCTCCTGCTTCTCGTCCAGCCACTCCTGAGCCGAACTGCGATAGGTCACACGGCTGCTGGCACCCATGTTGTTGCAGGTCGCGTTAACCAGATAAGGCTTGGCCTTGACGAAATCGTAGCGCCAGTGCCGTGGCTCCATGTACGGCACCGTCAGGATCACACTGGAGCAACCCAGCCCTTGCAGGTCGGCGGTGCTGACCTGGCAGAGCCGGTCGTACTGCACGCCTTTGGGCCAGGGCAAGTCGACGGAGGTCAGGGTATAACCATTACCGGCATGGTTCATGAACACCCGCAGGCGATCAGGCTCCAGATAGATCAGATCGGCCGCGCCCGAGCCATCGAGGTCGGCCAGCAGCACCTGCGAGGCATTGAACTCGTCATAAGCAAACGGCAAGGCACACAGCACGAAACCCTTGCCGAAGCGCCCCTGCCCCAGGTTAGTCCAGCATTTGACCTCGTTGTGACGGATGCGCACCAGGTGCGCCTGTCCACTGCCGAGCACATCGGCGAAGGCCACCACCTCGGTCGGCGTATTGCTCAACAGCGGTAACTCATCGTCGTCCAGCGTCTCCTCGCCCGTTTTATCCGGATGGGGCACATCGATGCCGTCGGCGAACCCTGCCTCGCGACGGTTGGCGTACAGCCGCACGCTGCGGGTGCCGATCAGCGCCACGTCGCTCAGGCCGTTACCGACCAGGTCGGCCATTTGCGCCATGGGCTGGAAAAACTCGCTGGGGAAGGCATCGAACGTCACGAAGTTCGACCAGTTTCGGTCCGGGTCGAGGGTGAAAAAACCGCTCATGCCCGGCTGGGCAATCACCCAGTCCAGCTTGCCATCGCCGGTCAGGTCGGTGAGGGATTGGCGGGCCGATTTGCTGCTGTCGGCCACCGGGATGTGCTCCAGCAACTTCCAGTCGCTATAGCCCACGTCGTCACCGCCGGTTTCGGCGCGCAACGGTTCGCGGTAGTACCAGGCCTTGTCATAACGACACAGCACACCCGGCGTGCCTTCACCGTACAGGTCCACCAAATGATAACGCTGACCGTCGTTGAGCCCGGGCATGTCCGGAAACTCGGCCCAACCGGGGTGATGCGGATCAAGTTCGCACGCGTTGTAGCTGAACTCCATCGGCGGTCGGCTTTCTACCTGCCCCAGGCTGTCATAGGCCTGGAGGTGAGCGGCCGTCAGGTGGTTGTAGCCCAGCGGACTCGGCCGATGCTCCAGCAGCAGGCGCTGGACCAGCACCGGTGTATCACCCAGTTCCTGGGGGAAGTAATGGAACATCAACACCTGCCGGCACAAGCGCCGGGTGCCGAGTTCGAAACCGTAGGCGTAGTTCCAGAACGGGTCGCTGCGCTCGGGCCACGTCAAGGGTTCAGCAAAGATTGGCGCGGTCTCAAGCGCCGTGCTGCGCCCGCCATAATCGAACACCAGCTGGAAGTGCCATTGCTCCTTTTTCCAGCTGTCGGCGACCCAGGCATACAGGTGCGGATGGGCCTTTGCATTGCCATAGCACACGAGCGTGAGGTAGCGCTGCGCACGGTAGTCGCGCAACTGCGGCGGGGCGGGGGCATCCGTTTCGGCCTTGTACTCGTAGACGATATGTTCGCCTCGGGTATTGAGGCTTTCGTCGATCATCCAGACGCCGACATGCTGCGAGTCGTTTGGGTCGGCACGGCGTGAGTGCCCGGTTTTGCCATACACATGCAGGCTGCCATCGGCGCCATGGATCAGCCAGAATCCGGCGGTATCAGCCGTGGTAGACCAATGCTCGATCAAGGAGAACTCACCCTCGACCCGCGGCCAGTGACGCACCACCTTGTGCTCGACGAGCAGATCCACGTCTTTGTATTTGCTTGTGAGCCTGAAAATCAGCGAGCCATCGGTTTCAGCGCGCTCGGGCATCCACACATCACCGCCCGGCCCCACCACCTGGTCGTTGCCGTCATATGTCGGCACGCCCTTGGTGGTGCGCAGGGTGATGGCATTGACGGTCATCCGCCAGCCAATCCCGAACGGGCTGTTGCCGACATCGCTGCTGTAACCCAGCCCCAGTGGCGGGGCGAAGCCGCGCCCAGGTGAAATCGGCAAGGGGCACTCCAGCTGCGCTGCGCCACTGGGGCCCATCGGGCCGAGGCCCTTACCGATGCTTTGGATGGCGCCGCCGCCTTTGGGCAGGGAGGGTGCGTTGATTTCGAGTTTACCTTGATTGTCCATGGCCATCGGGGTGTCCACCGTATTGGAGCCTGCAACAGACAGAATGTCCGGATGGTCCCAACTTATCAGGCAGGGCGAGGGTTGTGACCTGTCATATCTGACAGGTCATCATGGGTTTTTTAGATTGAATTCGTTTGATGTGTAACGTTTTAATCGCTAAAGATTTAGTTTGAGAAAGCGGACTGATGCGGCTAACAACGAATAGTGCTACCAAGAAGAGAAGAGCCGTTCGTCGGGACTGTTAGATCTTACAGGTGGCAAATCATTGTGCAGGCCGTAGAACGGTAGTGAGTTTTTGAACATGAACAAACTCAGGAGCCAAGAATCATGACTGACGACAATACGTTTGCTAACCTGAACAAGCCTCCACCACATATGCTCGTTCCTCGCGAGGGGGGGCTATACTCAATTCCGCTGCTTACCAGCGGTATTCCGAAGGAGAATAATTTTGAGACGATCCTCGGCGTGGATGTGTACCCAGGACCATCTAAATTCCAGTATACTCTTCCGCCTTTGACGTTGAGATATTCATATCCGGTACCAGTAGCGCCAGGGCCGCATTACATATATACGCGCCAAGGTTCAGGTGCTGCAGGAGAGTGGTTCGACACCGGTTGGTTTTATGTGAAAACCCCACCTGAGTAGCCCCTCCAGAATCGACCTCCCATCAGCCGGCAAACTCTTCGAGAACGGTCGTAAATCAGGCTACCCACTCCCGGTTGGTAGCCCGATATCCCGCAAGGCATTCCAACTCTCCCCCTGCTACTGGCGCCCTTGTGCTCCGTTTGCCCCCGAAAGGTGCAATCAGCATCCCTGTCGCCAGTGCCAACGCCCTCTGCCGAAGTTGCCCACCAAAAACTACCGTTCGTCGGCACTGTCATTTCTGTCAGGTAGTCCGCCGCCCATGTTCGGCGTAGAAAAACACCATCAAGCAACCACCGATTCACTCTCTCCCTTTGTGCACCGCTCAGGGCGCCACGACAGGGCTCGCAGGAGAAACAGAATGAGCAAGGACTTCACCGATCCCTCAATCAAACAGCTTTTCGAACTGACCTCGGCGACTCCAGAGCCCTCGGTTCTGAGCAACGTCGAACGCTTTATCGAACAGGAGGGGTCTGTTTTCGAACTTCTGAAGCTGGGACGTCAAGGCGTGGTGGAAACGTTCGGGTTGCACAGCCGCGACGCTCAAGCGTTGTTGGACCGGGCGTCGAGCCTGGCGGTGTATACCGCTCGCGAGTTTCGTGAGCAACGTTTGGTGACCCAGACTCCGCCCAATCCATTGCATCGCACCGGAGTCCAGGCGCGGCTAGATACGCCTACCTTCGACGATCTGTTCAGTCCCGACTGGGAAGGCAGCAGCCCATCGCAAAGCCCCGACTCGAGCATCTCGCCAGCGGCGTATTTGGTGAGGCTGGTGACACTGGCACGGCTCCTGGAAGTAAAAAGCGGCGGTGGAACCGGGCTCATTACTCTTGATGCCCGGCGACCGGATCTCACTCAACTCACCATTGACCCGGTGAGCATGTTCCAGATAAAACCGACGGTGACCTTGGTCAATGAGGTGCTGGAAAGCATTATCAAAGCATCCCTCGGCACTGAGGTAATGAAGGATCAGGTGGTCGATGACCAGTTGCTGGAAACGCGCTTTCCGTTTCGGTCCATGCCGTTCGAGTGGTATGCCGAGCACTGGAAGCAGGTGTTGGGGCTCAACAAACTGTCACTGGGGGAAGTGGTCCGTACCATCGACCTGACGGCGCCGTACTTCAAGCAACCGGGGGCTCACGGAGACCTGTCGGACATTGCGCTGCGTCAATCCTGCAACATCGGCCCACAGGGCCAGCGCTTGCTGACCGAGAACTTTATTAACTTTTCCTCCACTCCTGTTAGCGAGGCGTTCTACAAGAACAACTTTGGTTCCACTGGTGAGGATTTGAAAGACTCGGTGCACTTCTGTGCCCAGACCTCGATTGACGCGCAGATGCTGACCTCCCTTTTATCGATCGAAGACTGCGCGCCAACGCTTTCGCCCAATGTGACGTCGACGATCCTGTCGGCGGCGTCACCCAAGGTATTTGGCTCGGTGTTCATCAACGACAGAGCTGAGAAGGCGATGAGTCTGTCGCCTCCGACAAAGAGCACAACCCGCTCTTTCATCGGTAGCACCAACAACAGCTTTGAGCGGATGAACCGGATGCTGCGCCTGAGCCGCTGGCTGAAACTCCCCACAGACCAGTGTGATCGCCTGGTCATGGCCGCCATCCGGGCGGAGCAACGAGCCGACATCGTCGACCCGCAAGCCGCTGCACGCACAGAGCTGGACAAGCCAGCACGGATCACCAACAACACTCTTCGCGCCATCGGTTTGTTCCAGGAGTTTCGTCTGCGGTTCAAGTGCACGGCCGAACAATTCGCCGCGCTGATCGATGAAATCTCCCCCTATGGGCGAGGAGAAGAGCGCTCGCAGTTCGATCGTATTTTCAACCCCAAGGATTTGTTCGATACACCGTTGAAGCTGGATAACACCACCTTTGCAATTGAACCGCAGACCCGTGCCGACCAACGCACCGTCGATCAGATTTGCACCAGCCTGGGAATCAATCGGGAAGACTGGCGCTATCTGGCGCGGTTCGTGGCCAAAAGTTATAACCAGGTGGACGAACTGCCGCGCAACCTGGCCGTCCTCTCCTCATTTTATCGCCTGGTACTGCTGTCCGCTTTTCTGGGCATCAGTGCCATAGAGCTGGGAGCATTGCTGGAAGTATTGAGTGACAGGGGCGGGAGCGAATTGCTTCAGCGCGTGCTCGGCGAGTCTCGCCTGCGCGTCAGCGGCTCCAGCAGCATCGGGGATGTATTGAGTGTCATGCATGCCGTGCAATCCGCCGTCCAATGGTGTCAGGACAACGGCCTGGATGTGCCTTGGCTGGTGCAGCATATAGCCCCCGTGATTGCCCCCCCCTTGGCGACCGAAGCAGACGTTGCCTTGCTGCAAGAGCTGCACAAGCGACTGCAACCGGTGCGCTTTTCTGAAGAAGCCATTCGGGCCGCCGGCGTGCCGTCCAGCAACAATTCCAACTACAGCGGGTGGCTGGAACTGCTTGAAGCAGTGGTCGACCAGGACGGCCTGGTGCTAAGCCTTACCGACAATGCGGATAACTACCAGGAGGCAGCTCGCGGGGAAATTGAAGCGGCGGTCATATCGGCGCAAATCCCGGAAAGGGACACTGAACGGGTCTGTGGGGTGATCCTGGCGCTGCTGCTGCAGGCCAGGGATGCTCAAAGTGCGGTGGTCCAGGAAAGTCTGTCCGTGTACTTGACCCTTCCCCAGGACCTGGTGTTGCCGGTGCTGAAATGGGTCAAAAAAGGCGCTGTTTATCTATTGCTCCAGGAGACAACACGAGCGCTGGAGGCGGTCACTTCAGGCACAGACAAAGTCAATGTCGGCGATGAAGTGCTGATCCTGTTGGCGCATCTGGTACAACGCGCGGAGATTGTTCAACGATTGGGGTTGAGCTCAGCGATGCTGGTGGTCCTGACCTATCGGCAGAACTGGCAGTGGTTCGGTCTCAAACACCCTGAAGAGCTTAGCCCTGATACCTTGTATTACCTGACACTGTTTCAGCGGGCGGTGACCCAGACGGGGCAGCCGGCCGAAAAATTACTGCAGTACCTGGAACTGGTGAATGGCTTGCCGGAAGCTCTGACGTCGGAAGACCTGCGCCTGATCCGTGATTCCGCTGCGAGCAAACTGGCGGAAGTGGTGAAGTGGGGGGTCAGGGAGGTGCTCGAATGCGTCCTCTACCTGAGTCCGTCGAAGCCGGTGCTTCGTAACCTGCCCACCCTTGACACACTGATTCGCATCCGTGGGCTGGCGGCCAGCAGCGGGCTGGACGCCAAGGCCATTATCAGCCTGGGTGCGCTCACCCCGGACAGTGACAAATACGCCTGCCGCGCCGCGGCTGAACAAGTGCTGGAGTGTTTGTCCGAGTCGACAGTACAGAGCCAGTCATCGACGTTTGGCGAAGTCGGCCAGAGCGTGACCCACGATATCCGGTGCATCAACGATACCCTGATCGCCAATGTGAGCAATCAAGTCGCACTCATCGAATTGACGCTGCGTGATCTCACCAACCAGGTATTGCCGAACATCACCGTGACCTGGAGCTGCGATCGTCTGGGGCTCATGGAGTCGCGTTCTATCACCGATCATGAGGGGCGTGCGGTGATTCGCTTCAAACCGGAGAAAGGGCCATGGATGGGCGCCGTGCAGGTCAAGGGCACCTACGGCCTGGCTCAAGTGGTGTATGCGCCGAAAATCCTGATCGATTGCGAAGAGTTTTCGCTCAACTTCAGCCTGGACAGTACCCCGGATCCGACAAATGAAACGTTTCTGGCGGGCGGGCAGGCGTTTTTTCCAGTGTCCGTGCGGCTTGTTGATACACCCGGCAACCCAGGGCGTGGCCGTGCCGTGACATTTAGCGGGCGAGGTGTCGTTGCCGATCCGTTGGTGGTGATGACTGACGAGCAAGGCGTTGCCAAAACCAGAATCAGAAGCATCGAGCCCGTAACAAAGGCGAGCCTGGTGGCGAGTTACAGTAGCAAGGATTCGATGGTCATCAACAACATCACCTTTGTCGACAATCCCTTTATCAAACTCCTGGAGGTGGTGTCGATGGCCGTCGAGGGGCAACCGCTGGAGCTTCACTGCCATGTAATCGGCCTTGGCAAGCAGCCTTCGAAAGATGTGAAGGTCACCTTCTTCTCCGGGGAGACGAAACTTGAGGATAAGACGACTGACAGTGAGGGCATTGCTAAGTGCATTGTGCCCAAGGCAGAAACCGGCAAGCAGACATACATCGCCAAGGTCGAGATGGGCGAACAGCGGCTCGAGATCTACGTGGCCAGCCAGGCAGTGATTCACGGCGAGTCCATGGATTATCTGTACCCGGTGGCGGGTTCCGGGACGCCCACCTTGCTGTGGGTCGAGGTCAGGGATGAGGCCAACAACCAGGCCAGGCCGATTGCCAATTGTCCGATCCAGTGGACGGTCACAGACATAGCGGCAGGAAGTCAGAGTCCAATGGTATCGAAAGAAATTCTGACCGATGCCTTGGGGCGCTCCACCTTTCCTTTTGAGGTTGAAACCGAGGGGAACTATAAGGTGACGGCCACTCAGGTGAAAAAAACTGCGGATAAGCGCGAGTTCAATCTCAAGGTCGTCCCGCCGATTGACTGGAAATTCACATTGACCGAGACCACAACAGCTGCCGTAGTCAGCCAGGTGTCGGCCAGAGAGCCCCTGGCGTTTACCAGAGGTAAAAAGTACACACTTGAGATCGACCTGCCGCCATCGGTCGACCTCAATGACGCCCGCGCGATGCTGGCCTGGAACGGTGAATTCTCGGCGAAAGGACTGGGGATGATCTTCACGCCGGCAACCGGCGCCTACGTCACCATCGGCACTCTGAAGAAGCTCATCTGGACCATTGACTGCAAGGACCTGCGCAACGGGGCCTTCGATTTGATCTTCTATTGCAACCGACTCGATCAGCGGCTGGTGTTGCCGGGGCGTCTGGATGCACCTCCACCGGTATTGGAGTCTCCCGCCAATAACAGCGAAGTGGAAGTCCAGCCGTTGCTCACCGGCACCGGTAGCCCATCGGCGCAGATCTATGTGTTCGAAGGTCGGGAGGGCGCACTGCTGACCAGGACCAGCGTGGGTGATAACGGAAAATGGTCCGTGAGGTTTGCCGAGCCGTTGTCGATGGGGCCGCATGTGTTCTCGGTTAAGCAACGGCATATCGACACGACTGAGGCGTGGGCACCGGATGCTCGGGTAACGGTGTCGAGCTTCGTTGCCAATCCGCAGCTCGTGAGCCCCGCAGCGGATGCAAGAGTAGGACCTGCCCCCTGGATTGAAGGCTTGGGATTGCCTGGATTAGTAGTCAAGGTGATCAAGACAGGTGATGCAAAAACCATTTATGGCAGCGGGACTGTCGGCAAGGACGGGCGTTGGCGAGTTCAGCTCACGGGGCTGACGATTGCCGGCGAGTATAGCTATACCTCCAGGTTGTATAGGAACAGCACCGCGGTAGCCGACTACTCAGAAAACCGCGTGCTGCATGTTGTCGACAGAAGCTGACCAGGCTCTGACGATCCACAGGCAATGAACCTTGCTGGCGTGCTGACTTATCCCCCTGCCGCGACTATCGCCAGGAGGCTCGGCACCCTACGACAGAACAGGAGAAAAACAATGAATCAGTCCATTATCGGCGCATTGGAAGAAAGCCGTTGCATGGCCCTCGCGGATTTCTATCTGGGGCAAGTAGCCCCCAAAGAAGATGAAAAACGCCCGGAGTCGGAAAAGTTGAACCTGACGTCCCTTGATGACCTGTACCAATACCTGTTGCTGGACAGCCAGGTCGGTCAGGAACTGGAGACCTCGCGGCTGGCGGAAGCGATTGCCTGCCTGCAACAGTATATCGGCGCCATTTATAGCGGTATGGAGCCCGGCCACACCAAGGAGTTTTCCAAAGAAGAACTGGTGGCCTGGCATCAGCGCTATTGCAACATCAGTGATTGGGCCGGTTATCAGATGCTGACCGATTACCCGGAAAACTACATAAACCCGACATTGCGCTTGAACAAGTCTGACGCGTTCAAGGAACTGGAGAATAACCTGGGGCAAGCCAGTCTCAGCGATGCTGCCGTACAGATGGCACTCCTTGAGCATTTGAAGCAATTCGAAGAGGTCTGCAACCTCGATCTGATCTCGGCTTACATAGACAGTACCGACGGAAGTTTGGGCATAAAGGGCGAAGACTTCAAGAATGCCGATTACTACTTTATTGGCCGACAAAGAGTTCAACCCTTTGGCTATTTCTGGCGCAAGGCCCATGTCGAGTTAAACACAAAGTGCGAATATCTAAACCCCGCGGCCTGGACCGAGTGGAAGCCCATTGGTATTCCGGCTGCCGCGACCGTGCTGGCGATTCGTCCGGTATTTTTCGCCGGCCGCCTGACAGTGGTATTCGTCGAGGGACAACAAGCACCGGACCGCACAGAAAAGGATGGTAACGGTAATGAGATCGTCATCAAGGGCACCTGGCAGGTTGAGGCCAAGCTTTCCTATCTTGCCCTGAATGGGATCTGGGAGACCCCCTCGAGTCTGGGGAGGCCGAAGGAGTTTACCAACGCGTCGGAGGGCTCCGCCCGGTTGGTGGTGGTGAACTATGCCGGCACGAAAAAGGATGTCGATGACCTGCTGGCCGTGTGTTTCACCACGACAGACCTGCCAGCCGGGCAAACGGCAGCAGAAGACGAGAAGGAGCAGGGATGGATTTTCGCCTCGCGAAATGCGCTGTGTGAGCCCCGGACTCCAAACATTGCAACCCTTAAAGTATTGGCCAATGCACGTTTTGCCAATCAAAACAGTTTGCAACACAAGCTTTTACTCAGCGAAGCCGCAGTGCTCAACCAAATCCTTGTAGCGCCCAATGCCGCAAGCGACCCTACTCGGAACGGTAAGCTGAGTCCGTTTCTCTCATTGAATATCAACTTCAGCAGCCGGCAATCCGAGAATGTGCTGCGAGTACAGGGCGTCTGTGACCTCTCGCGCCCCGAGTACGGACTGGCGGATATTGCCCTTGTCACTAAAGAGCAGGTGGGATCGTTTCTTACTTTCTTCGAGATTTCCAGGGTCGGTACCGAAGGCATCAAGCTGACCTGCTTCCGCGAATCACCCTCAGGATTTGATTTCGCGTTATGTCTCGATGATTCAAGTGGCCAACCGGTTGTGATCGCAATCTTCAAGACAAATGAGTTCTGGTCGGTGGACGGATGGGTATCGGTGCGAAGAAACATAACGCTTACCCATCAACAACGGGAAGTGCTGTGGTTAAAGAGGCCGGGGGATATCAGAAGTGGTGCCGGTTTTTCGGTATTGATTGGCAGTCAGTACATGCCATTAAGTGGCAGTGACAACACCCTCTCCGTGGTGAAAAAACCAGAGACCGTTGCGTTGGGCCTGAAGATTCTGGATGGCGGAGACATCGCTCCCGGCAAATGGGAAAAAGTGAGTGAATTGAAGGGATGGTTTCAAACCCCCTGGATCGAACATCGCTGGACGGGCGACCCTGTCGGAAAAACATTGAACGTCGTGTGGGGTGAAACTGCCGACGGTCAGTATGGTCGTGATCGTTATGACCTCGCGATCAAGCAAATACCCAATGCCAGCAATCCCCCGCTGATCAGCAAACAGACGTCCGGTGCGCAGTTTCTGGACATTACGCCGCTGGGGCTCACAACACTCAAGTGGATTCGCCTCAATTCGCTGTTTGGCCCGGAGCTGGTGGCCAAGGCGGCTATTTCCATCGATGAAGTCTTGTCCCGATCGACTCAGGACACCCATGAACATCAGCCAACCGGCACAACACCGGCGACGGCGCCCATCGATTTCAACAGTGCTCACGGCACCTTCTACTGGGAGCTGTTCTTCCACTTACCGTTCCTTATTGCCCATCGCTTGTGCGAAGAGCGCAACTACCATGAGTCGCAGCGGTGGTATCAGTATATTTTCAACCCGCACATTCGGGAGTCTCGCCCGGGACAACCCACTCCAAGCGATCGTTACTGGCTTTGCCGCCCATTGCTGGAAATAGGCGATATCGGGTGTGAAGCCGTGGGGTTGGTGGACCCCGATGCCATTGCCTTTTCGAAGCGTATTCACTACCGCAAAACCCTATTTGTGGCCTACGTTCGCTGCATCATCGCCCATGCCGATTCACTCTATCGTCGGCTGACCCGTGACAGCCTGGCGGCAGCGAAACTGCAATATGTAAGGGCCTTGTCGCTGATGGGTAACGCGCCCACGGCCAAAGCCATGAGCCATTGGGTTCCACAGTCGGCAGACGACATACTCAAATCCGGGAGTCAATCTGGCGCCTCGTCGCTGACGACGTTTGCCCGCTCGCTTGACGTCAACGTCGCGAACCTGCCGGCACGAGTGGAAGGCACACCAGACTTCGAGATACTGGCGCTGGATGTCTTTCGCCCAGCCGCCAATGATCAACTGCTGAACATCTGGAAGTACATCGAAGAGTGCCTGTGGAACATGCGGCATAACCTGACCATCGACGGCAAACCGATGTCGCTGGCACTGTATGCCCCGCCCACCAATCCGCTCGATCTGCTACGGGCTCAGGCTGGCGGTTCCTCGGGAGCCTCGCGCAATGCCGGCGGTTGGCTGAACATTCCGCACTATCGTTTCCGCACGATGCTGGCCACCGCACAGAATGCAGTGCAGACCCTTATCGGGTTTGGCCGGGAAGTGCGTCAGTTGATGGAGATGCGTGATCGCGGGCAGCTGGAAGAGTTGCAGCAAAGCCATGTCATTGCACTGGGGGGGCATGCCAAAACCATTCAGGAGGAGACAATCAAGCAGCTGGAGGCCTCGGAAAAGGCGTTGAAACAAAGCAAGAAAATGATTGGTGAGCGAGCTGAACACTATAAACAGCTCAATGAGAACCCGTTGCTGGTGCTGGAAATTGCTGGAGATGTTCTCGGTTTAACCGGCAAGGTACTGGGTGCAGCGGCTGTCGTGCCCAGATTCGCTGGAGCTGGTATCAACGCAGGCATAAAGGAGCAAATGCTCACTGGGACGGTGGGGCCATTTCCTGCCCTGCTTACTGGTATGCAGGGCGGGGATCGTGGGGAGCCCCTTAATGAAGTTGGTACGTTGCTGACGGTACTCGGCGCTACCTCGTATTCGACTGGTGAAGCCCTCCAGCGAGCCGCCTTCTACCTGCGTCGAAAAGAAGAATGGAGCTTTGCCGAAGCCCAGGCCAACAGCGAACAAGAGATGGTCACGCAACAGCTCACAGCCCATCAGCACACCCTCAATGCCGCCAAAGCCAGCCTGGCTCAAACTGTAAAAGCCAACCAACAGGCCCAGGAGCTTTATTCGTTCTACAAGACCCGCGCCACCAACGTCGAACTTTACCGCTGGTTGTTGAGCCAGATGGCTACCTTGTACTTCCAGGCCTATGACGCCGTGGTGGGCCTGTGCCTGAGCGCCGAAGCCAGTTGGCAATACGAGATGGGCGATTTCGACACACGGGTCATCCGCCCGAATGTCTGGATGGACAATCGCCACGGCCTGAGCGCCGGCGAGTCAATGCAGCTCGACTTGATGCGTCTGGAGCGGGACTTCCTCAATCGCAATGAGCGTCGGCTGGAGCTGACCAAGACGATATCCCTGCGTCAGCTGTTCGAGAAAGGTGAATACACGACGCGTAAGACCTGGGAGGCGGTGTTGACCGAACTCGGTAAGGGCAAGCTGGATTTCGAGCTCTCCCAAAAGTTATTCGACAGCGATTACCCCGGTCACTTCTGCCGGCAGATCACAACCGTCGCAGTGTCCCTGCCGGTAGTCCTGGGCCCCTATCAGGATGTGCGCGCGACGCTGACGCAAACCAGCAGTACCACGGTGCTCAAGGCGAATGTCGATTCGCTCGACTACCTCTACGAGAATGGGGACCAGATGCCCCCGCCCGATATCTTGCTCAACCTGCGCAGCCACCAGCAAGTGGGTATCAGCCACGGCGTGGATGATACCGGCCTGCACCAGTTGACCTTCGGCGATGAACGTTACCTGCCCTTTGAAGGGACGGGGGTTGTTTCAAAGTGGCAGCTTCAACTCCCACGGCATAAGTCGGACAAACAACAAGCCGTGATCAAAAACCTGCCGGACATCATTGTGCAGGTGCGTTACCTGGCGAAGGCCGGTGGTACGGCTTACACCGATGCGGTTCTGAATAAACTCGAGAATTGACAGGCAGCGGGGTGCTGTCTGGCACAGAGTCTGAATGGCGCTATATCGATTCGATAACCATGGATCAATAGAGGTAAATGCATCATGAGCACAGATGAAATTAAAGGTCGCAATCTGATTACAGCTGGCCGGTTCCCCTCGGACTGGACTGAGTATTGGCCGCGCCTTCTTACGGGGGGAAATGCGAGGACATTTGCTGACGATTACTATGGATATTACTTGATAATGAATGGAAACGCGGCAGTCATTCAGACGGTGAACACAGCCCCCCTTACTACCGCTCAAATGATAAATGCGCAATATCGACTGAGCTTTCAATATCAGAACTTTGGCGGCGGTTCAAACTCCAAAGTGGTGGTGAGGCCCAGCACAGGGAGAGAGGACCCGATTGACCTTAGCGGCAAACTTCCGGTGCACCCTGAAGCCGACTGGAACCCCTTTACGCCTTATGACCTCACGGTGGTAGCGGAAGACGAAAACCTGGCCTTTGAGTTACATGGTTCTGATATGGCTGATGCGAACGGTTTGCGCATCACCGACTTCGATGTTCAGCTGCATCTCACACCCTTGACATTGAGCAAACTTGAAGTTGATGACAGGGTGTATTCCACCTCAAGCGTGTTTCAATCGATCACGATCAATGGTGTGCCCATTGATGATCTACACAAACCTGACCTGGTGTTTTTTCGGGCAGACACTCATGTGCTGGAGCTGCAACCCAAGTCAGGCGGTCCGTTGCCTGGAATGAAGGTTGCTCTGTTTTCCGAGAACCTGAGTTCGGATCTGGGCATCACCATCACCCCTGCGCTGGGCGAGTCAAACGCGCAGGATATTCTCGAAAACGGCTCCGTGAAGTGGACCATCACCGGGGGTAATAAAAGCGGATTCTTTGATTTGCAATTCAAGTTCATCGAAACCGATGAGGTCTTTCCGCTGCCTTGTCGGGTCGTAGCCAGACACGCGCTTGATGAACTTGACAAGCTATTCAATGGAAAGCCGGTGGCCTGGGGGGCAGCGTTTTATCCAGCCAGAAACGGTACCTCAACCCTTACGCTGAAGCCAAAGCCCGGCAGTTCGATCCGTGATGATCAAATCGCACTGGAATGGAACCTTCCGCCCACCGGATCGGCTGTGACCATAACGCCAACGCCGGGTTCACCTCAGCCGATACATCCAACAGAGGGAGTAAGCTGGGTCTTGAAGTGCAGTGATAGCGCTGTCCAAGTTCTTGCACTAGATGCGGTATTTACGCACTTATCTCTGGAGCCGCTCATATTGACGGTTATAGTACGCGAATCACCTCATAAAATACATTTTATGAGCGGCCGGGGCGATCAGTGGGACCCTATGCCAGGTCCTCCGGAGTCTGTATATGGATCCTCAACTGTAAAAACTGATCTCCCGGTGAGGGTAACGACAACCGCAGGAGTTCCCTGTGAAGGTTTCCGTGTGACCTACACGATTCCAGGTTTTCCAACAGAATCAGGGGTCAGCGATTCCAAGGGGTTTGCAAGATACCCGACCCCGATCCTCTTCCCTGAAGGCGGAGAGTTTAAGCTCCTGGCTGAAACGAGCGATCTGCATGGCAATGTTATTCCAGCCATAGTGCAGTTGCTTACGACATAGAGGCGTTAGAAATCCTCAACGGCAGATCACCAAACCAGACCCGATAGAAACGATGTTTATGGTTTCTATCGGGTCTGGCTTAAGGTGAGGCTGCCAGCATTGCCTTCATCCGCCGAAAAGAAGTGATTCATTCCTTATTCCCATATCAGCGCTTCCGATTATTTTTTATCGCAAACTTCTATTTCTAACTGTCATTTATGACAGTAGACGTCGCCTTGCCCATCGCCGACAGTGAAGCTCCCACCGAGCCTCAGGAAATCGTCAAGATGGCACTCGAAAAAACTATCGCCGCCGGCCCGTTGTATTTCTGTCACGGTGGCGAACACACCCTCACCCTCAACGCTCAACAACACAGCGCCTGGATCAATCAGGGCGTGTGCCTCAAAGAGCCGCCGGGCAAGACACTGCCGCTGTCGGCCAGCCCCGCGATCGGGGCCTTTCAGACGTTTGCCGACACCGGCGCGACCTGGACAATCACCTGCCCCACCAAAAACGCTACGGCCCCGGCAGTAGAGTTTCAACTATGGGGCCAGACCGAGTACACCTCCCCGGCCTACAAGATCGATGTTTCGCTGGGCCATCACCGCCTCGACTTTGTCGAGGCCAGCGGCAATGAGCAGTTTCAGGTGATCGAGTACGGCGAAGAGACCACGCTCAAGGCGCGAGAGATTTCTTATTACACCAAGGCGGCGATGCCGTTTCCGGCCCAATGGAAACTCGGCGAGCAAGACCGTCAGCAAGCAGTGCCTGAGGCTGACGGTTGGGTAACCCCCTTCCCCTTCAAGCCAGTTAATGAAGCGATTCACCGGTTCAACGTCACCGTGCCGAGCTTGTATTACGAGAGCGGCTACTTCCGCAAAGAAATCCCCGTCCATGCGCTGGACAAAACGCCGTGGAACTACAATGCCACGCTCCAGGTCAACGACAAACCGGTCACCGCCACCCCCCTGCTGGGCGTCATCTGCACTCGCGCAAAGTCCAATACGCTGAAGCTGCTGAACCCGGATTTGTTGCTCAAGGATTCACTGCTGACGTTGAGTTCGGCCAGCGACCTCGCTGCGCTGGGGCTCACCATTGCGGACTTGAACGTTGCAAAACCACTGCTCGAGCCAGAGCTGCCGTGGCTCATCGAGTCATCACCCAGCACCGGTAAAAGCGGCTGGTTCGAACTCAACCTGGCCTGCTCGAAACTCAAAAAAGACTGGGAAAAGATTACTGGCCGGGTGATCTCGGCAAACCTGGCGGATGAAGTGACGGCGATCAAGGTCGGCGACACTACCATCACGGGGCTGGGTGCTATTTTCCACCGTGACACAACGAGCACATTAACGTTGACCTTGGAACCCTGGATGAAAGGGCTGTCGATCAAGCTTGAAGAGGTCAGCGCTTCTGGTCTTGACGTGGTGTTTGATCCCCCGCTGAAACAGCCGGTTGAAGTCCCGGACAACCTGACGCTGAGCTGGAAGGTCACGGGCGGCAAAAAAAGCGGCTTTCTCAGGCTTCAGGCCGTTTGCCCCGATACCCAGCTGCCGTTGATCATTGAAAGTCGAATCATCTCGAACACATTGGCGGATGAAGTGACAACCGTCGAAGTCGACAGTCAGCTTGTCCAGAGTGCCCGCGCGATTTTCAGGCGACAAGAGCCGGTCCCACTCGTACTGACTTTCGCGCCCTGGATGAAAGGACTGCCCATCGAACTGGAAGAGCAGGCGCCTGCGGGTCTGGGCATGACTTACGCCCCCTTGCTTAAACAACCCCTTCCGGTACCGGAAGGGTTGCAGCTGAGATGGAGTGTCACCGGCGCCAACAACAGTGGTCTTTTCACACTGCGTGCAGTCTGTGCCAACACATCTGTGCCGTTGACTCTCGAGAGTCGGGTGATCTCAAGAACACTGGTGCAGGAAATCACCCGAATTGAAGTACGAGGCAGGCCGCTCTCTGAGGTCGGGGCAATTTTTTATCGCGAAGAGCTGGCCGAATTCAAGTTGACTTTCGAGCCCGGGATGCAAGGGTTAGCGGTGTTGCTTGAAGAGGTAAGCGCTTCTGGTCTTGACGTGGTGTTTGATCCCCCGCTGAAACAGCCGGTTGAAGTCCCGGACAACCTGACGCTGAGCTGGAAGGTCACGGGCGGCAAAAAAAGCGGCTTTCTCAGGCTTCAGGCCGTTTGCCCCGATACCCAGCTGCCGTTGATCATTGAAAGTCGAATCATCTCGAACACATTGGCGGATGAAGTGACAACCGTCGAAGTCGACAGTCAGCCTGTCCAGAGTGCCAGCGCGATTTTCAGGCGACAAGAGCCGGTCCCACTCGTACTGACTTTCGCGCCCTGGATGAAAGGACTGCCCATCGAACTGGAAGAGCAGGCGCCTGCGGGTCTGGGCATGACTTACGCCCCCTTGCTGAAACAGCCCCTTCCGGTACCGGAAGGGTTGCAGCTGAGATGGAGTGTCACCGGCGCCAACAACAGTGGTCTTTTCACACTGCGTGCAGTCTGTGCCAACACATCTGTGCCGTTGACTCTCGAGAGTCGGGTGATCTCGAGAACACTGGTGCAGGAAATCACCCGAATTGAAGTACGAGGCAGACCGGTCTCTGAGGTCGGGGCAATTTTTTATCGCGAAGAGCTGGCCGAATTCAAGTTG
>NZ_MOBJ01000035.1:0-3142 GCF_003732225.1 Pseudomonas brassicacearum
TACTTCGTCTTCACACACCGCAATCTGGCGCTCTGTCGAGTCACTAAATTGCTTGGGTGTTATATGGTCAAGCCTCACGGGCAATTAGTATTGGTTAGCTCAACGCCTCACAGCGCTTACACACCCAACCTATCAACGTCGTAGTCTTCGACGGCCCTTCAGGGGACTCAAGGTCCCAGTGAGATCTCATCTTGAGGCTAGTTTCCCGCTTAGATGCTTTCAGCGGTTATCTATTCCGAACATAGCTACCCGGCAATGCCACTGGCGTGACAACCGGAACACCAGAGGTTCGTCCACTCCGGTCCTCTCGTACTAGGAGCAGCCCCTCTCAAATCTCAAACGTCCACGGCAGATAGGGACCGAACTGTCTCACGACGTTCTAAACCCAGCTCGCGTACCACTTTAAATGGCGAACAGCCATACCCTTGGGACCGGCTTCAGCCCCAGGATGTGATGAGCCGACATCGAGGTGCCAAACACCGCCGTCGATATGAACTCTTGGGCGGTATCAGCCTGTTATCCCCGGAGTACCTTTTATCCGTTGAGCGATGGCCCTTCCATACAGAACCACCGGATCACTAAGACCTACTTTCGTACCTGCTCGACGTGTCTGTCTCGCAGTCAAGCGCGCTTTTGCCTTTATACTCTACGACCGATTTCCGACCGGTCTGAGCGCACCTTCGTACTCCTCCGTTACTCTTTAGGAGGAGACCGCCCCAGTCAAACTACCCACCATACACTGTCCTCGATCCGGATAACGGACCTGAGTTAGAACCTCAAAGTTGCCAGGGTGGTATTTCAAGGTTGGCTCCACGCGAACTGGCGTCCACGCTTCAAAGCCTCCCACCTATCCTACACAAGCAAATTCAAAGTCCAGTGCAAAGCTATAGTAAAGGTTCACGGGGTCTTTCCGTCTAGCCGCGGATACACTGCATCTTCACAGCGATTTCAATTTCACTGAGTCTCGGGTGGAGACAGCGCCGCCATCGTTACGCCATTCGTGCAGGTCGGAACTTACCCGACAAGGAATTTCGCTACCTTAGGACCGTTATAGTTACGGCCGCCGTTTACCGGGGCTTCGATCAAGAGCTTCGCGTTAGCTAACCCCATCAATTAACCTTCCGGCACCGGGCAGGCGTCACACCCTATACGTCCACTTTCGTGTTTGCAGAGTGCTGTGTTTTTAATAAACAGTCGCAGCGGCCTGGTATCTTCGACCGGCATGGGCTTACGGAGCAAGTCCTTCACCCTCACCGGCGCACCTTCTCCCGAAGTTACGGTGCCATTTTGCCTAGTTCCTTCACCCGAGTTCTCTCAAGCGCCTTGGTATTCTCTACCCAACCACCTGTGTCGGTTTGGGGTACGGTTCCTGGTTACCTGAAGCTTAGAAGCTTTTCTTGGAAGCATGGCATCAACCACTTCGTGTTCTAAAAGAACACTCGTCATCAGCTCTCGGCCTTAGAATCCCGGATTTACCTAAGATTCCAGCCTACCACCTTAAACTTGGACAACCAACGCCAAGCTGGCCTAGCCTTCTCCGTCCCTCCATCGCAATAACCAGAAGTACAGGAATATTAACCTGTTTTCCATCGACTACGCTTTTCAGCCTCGCCTTAGGGACCGACTAACCCTGCGTCGATTAACGTTGCGCAGGAAACCTTGGTCTTTCGGCGTGGGTGTTTTTCACACCCATTGTCGTTACTCATGTCAGCATTCGCACTTCTGATACCTCCAGCAAGCTTCTCAACTCACCTTCACAGGCTTACAGAACGCTCCTCTACCGCATCACCTAAGTGATACCCGTAGCTTCGGTGTATGGTTTGAGCCCCGTTACATCTTCCGCGCAGGCCGACTCGACTAGTGAGCTATTACGCTTTCTTTAAAGGGTGGCTGCTTCTAAGCCAACCTCCTAGCTGTCTAAGCCTTCCCACATCGTTTCCCACTTAACCATAACTTTGGGACCTTAGCTGACGGTCTGGGTTGTTTCCCTTTTCACGACGGACGTTAGCACCCGCCGTGTGTCTCCCATGCTCGGCACTTGTAGGTATTCGGAGTTTGCATCGGTTTGGTAAGTCGGGATGACCCCCTAGCCGAAACAGTGCTCTACCCCCTACAGTGATACATGAGGCGCTACCTAAATAGCTTTCGAGGAGAACCAGCTATCTCCGAGCTTGATTAGCCTTTCACTCCGATCCACAGGTCATCCGCTAACTTTTCAACGGTAGTCGGTTCGGTCCTCCAGTTAGTGTTACCCAACCTTCAACCTGCCCATGGATAGATCGCCCGGTTTCGGGTCTATTCCCAGCGACTAGACGCCCTATTAAGACTCGCTTTCGCTACGCCTCCCCTATTCGGTTAAGCTCGCCACTGAAAATAAGTCGCTGACCCATTATACAAAAGGTACGCAGTCACCCAACAAAGTGGGCTCCCACTGCTTGTACGCATACGGTTTCAGGATCTATTTCACTCCCCTCTCCGGGGTTCTTTTCGCCTTTCCCTCACGGTACTAGTTCACTATCGGTCAGTCAGTAGTATTTAGCCTTGGAGGATGGTCCCCCCATATTCAGACAAAGTTTCTCGTGCTCCGTCCTACTCGATTTCATGACCAAGAGATTTTCGCGTACAGGGCTATCACCCACTATGGCCGCACTTTCCAGAGCGTTCCGCTAATCTCAAAGCCACTTAAGGGCTAGTCCCCGTTCGCTCGCCACTACTAAGGGAATCTCGGTTGATTTCTTTTCCTCAGGGTACTTAGATGTTTCAGTTCCCCTGGTTCGCTTCTTAAGCCTATGTATTCAGCTTAAGATACCTAACTTATGTTAGGTGGGTTCCCCCATTCAGACATCTCCGGATCACAGTCTGTTTGCCGACTCCCCGAAGCTTTTCGCAGGCTACCACGTCTTTCATCGCCTCTGACTGCCAAGGCATCCACCGTATGCGCTTCTTCACTTGACCATATAACCCCAAGCAATCTGGTTATACTGTGAAGACGACATTCGCCGAAAATTCGCAATTTAACTCACAAATTTTACCTTAGCCTGAATAAACACCAGTGAAAGTGCTATCCAGTCTATCTTTCTATCACATACCCAAATTTTTAAAGAACGATCTAATCAAAGACTAGAAATCAACATTCACCATC
>NZ_MOBJ01000035.1:3222-78569 GCF_003732225.1 Pseudomonas brassicacearum
ATGCAGCAGCTGATGTCGTCGATTAAGGAGGTGATCCAGCCGCAGGTTCCCCTACGGCTACCTTGTTACGACTTCACCCCAGTCATGAATCACACCGTGGTAACCGTCCTCCCGAAGGTTAGACTAGCTACTTCTGGTGCAACCCACTCCCATGGTGTGACGGGCGGTGTGTACAAGGCCCGGGAACGTATTCACCGCGACATTCTGATTCGCGATTACTAGCGATTCCGACTTCACGCAGTCGAGTTGCAGACTGCGATCCGGACTACGATCGGTTTTGTGGGATTAGCTCCACCTCGCGGCTTGGCAACCCTCTGTACCGACCATTGTAGCACGTGTGTAGCCCAGGCCGTAAGGGCCATGATGACTTGACGTCATCCCCACCTTCCTCCGGTTTGTCACCGGCAGTCTCCTTAGAGTGCCCACCATAACGTGCTGGTAACTAAGGACAAGGGTTGCGCTCGTTACGGGACTTAACCCAACATCTCACGACACGAGCTGACGACAGCCATGCAGCACCTGTCTCAATGTTCCCGAAGGCACCAATCCATCTCTGGAAAGTTCATTGGATGTCAAGGCCTGGTAAGGTTCTTCGCGTTGCTTCGAATTAAACCACATGCTCCACCGCTTGTGCGGGCCCCCGTCAATTCATTTGAGTTTTAACCTTGCGGCCGTACTCCCCAGGCGGTCAACTTAATGCGTTAGCTGCGCCACTAAGAGCTCAAGGCTCCCAACGGCTAGTTGACATCGTTTACGGCGTGGACTACCAGGGTATCTAATCCTGTTTGCTCCCCACGCTTTCGCACCTCAGTGTCAGTATCAGTCCAGGTGGTCGCCTTCGCCACTGGTGTTCCTTCCTATATCTACGCATTTCACCGCTACACAGGAAATTCCACCACCCTCTACCATACTCTAGCTCGACAGTTTTGAATGCAGTTCCCAGGTTGAGCCCGGGGATTTCACATCCAACTTAACGAACCACCTACGCGCGCTTTACGCCCAGTAATTCCGATTAACGCTTGCACCCTCTGTATTACCGCGGCTGCTGGCACAGAGTTAGCCGGTGCTTATTCTGTCGGTAACGTCAAAACAATCACGTATTAGGTAACTGCTCTTCCTCCCAACTTAAAGTGCTTTACAATCCGAAGACCTTCTTCACACACGCGGCATGGCTGGATCAGGCTTTCGCCCATTGTCCAATATTCCCCACTGCTGCCTCCCGTAGGAGTCTGGACCGTGTCTCAGTTCCAGTGTGACTGATCATCCTCTCAGACCAGTTACGGATCGTCGCCTTGGTGAGCCATTACCTCACCAACTAGCTAATCCGACCTAGGCTCATCTGATAGCGCAAGGCCCGAAGGTCCCCTGCTTTCTCCCGTAGGACGTATGCGGTATTAGCGTCCGTTTCCGAGCGTTATCCCCCACTACCAGGCAGATTCCTAGGCATTACTCACCCGTCCGCCGCTCTCAAGAGAAGCAAGCTTCTCTCTACCGCTCGACTTGCATGTGTTAGGCCTGCCGCCAGCGTTCAATCTGAGCCATGATCAAACTCTTCAGTTCAAACATCTTTGGGTTTTGAGAAAACCCTAAACTTGGCTCAGCAATCGTTGGTTACATCTTTGATTTCTCGCGGAGTAACTTGTGATGCTGATAATCTTGTTGACTATCAGTCTGACTGCACAAGCACCCACACGAATTGCTTGATTCAGTTGTTAAAGAGCGGTTGGTTAAGATCTTTCGTCTCAACCGAGGCGCGCATTCTACAGCAGCCTCTGTTGCTGTCAAGCGGTTATTTTCAGAAGTTTTCAAAGTTTCCTTTGCAACTTCAACCACTTGCGCTTCCGATCTCTCGTTAGCGGGAGGCGAATTCTACAGCGTTACTCGCTGCTGTCAACACCTCTTTTTCTCCGCTTTCGACCGAGAAGATCGAACCGTCAATAAGGCGAAAACACACTGCTTTATCAACTCCTTCGGGCTTCGATGAACTGAAGCGTAACCGCTGTCGAAAACTGCGTAACTCTTTGTTTACCAAGGAGTTTTCCGTTTCGACTGCGCCGGAAGTGGGGCGAATTATAGACTTCCAGAATCTGCCGTCAACACCTAATTCAGTTTTTCTATCAGAAATCGAAAAACGGCACTCTATACGGCCTATATATAGAAGCACTTACAAAGAATGCGCAGTATATTGCTCAACACCTATTAGTTAAGCATGATATGCCACAGTACACTCTCTCGCCTCTCACTTCGGACGACGCCACGCAATGAATGACCAACCCCGCAGCCTTGCATCGACTCTGTTCCCGGTTGGCCTGCTATTAATAGCCATGGCGTCGATCCAGTCTGGAGCCTCCCTGGCAAAAAGCATGTTCCCGATAGTGGGTGCGCAAGGGACGACGACCCTGCGACTGATGTTCGCCAGCGTGATCATGTTACTGCTGTTGCGTCCCTGGAAGGCCAAGCTCACCGCCAGGTCGTTGCGCACCGTCGTCGTCTACGGCATGGCGCTGGGCGGCATGAACTTCCTCTTCTATATGTCGCTAAGAAGCGTCCCGCTCGGAATTGCCGTCGCTCTGGAGTTCACGGGTCCGCTGGCAGTGGCAATCTATGCCTCACGCAAGGCGATCGACTTTCTGTGGATCGGTCTGGCCATCGTCGGTCTGTTGCTGCTTATACCTACAGACGCAACAAACGCGAGCATTGACCTGACAGGTGCCGGTTATGCGCTGGGCGCCGGAGTATGTTGGGCGCTGTACATTTTGTTTGGTCAGAAGGCCGGCGCAGACAACGGCGTCCAGACAGCCGCGCTAGGCGTGATGATTGCTGCACTCTTCGTTGCACCTATTGGCATCGTCCACGCCGGAGCAGCGTTGCTCACACCATCGCTGATTCCCATCGCGATCGGCGTTGCCATTCTGTCCACTGCCCTTCCGTACACCCTTGAGATGATCGCTCTCACCCGAATGCCAGCACGCACCTTCGGCACACTGATGAGCATTGAGCCCGCGTTCGGCGCATTATCCGGGCTGCTGTTTTTGCACGAATACTTGTCCCTGGCACAGTGGATGGCCATCATTTGCATCATTCTGGCATCGGTAGGCGCGACCATGACGATGCGCAGTGAGTCCAAGCCACTGGTGGCAGTAGATTGATACACGCGTTTACGAAGGTCTGGTATTTGCCGCTCAATTGAGCCATGTTTAGCCGCAACTCAGTGTCAGACATGGATTTTTTCGGATAGGGATATCACTAGCGATAAAAACGAAACGCATGCTGCCAGACTCGGGCACCAGACCCGAGACCGCAATAGGGATGGGAATGAAACGATTTTTGGTATTGCTTGTTGTACTAACCGTCGCCGGTTGCGCTGCGACCTCCAAGACAGAGGTCAAGCGCGGGAAAAAAGGCCTGCACATCAACTGCTCAGGCCTCTCGTCTTCCTGGGACAAGTGCTACACGAGTGCAGCCGACTCATGTGGCCCAAATGGCTACAAGGTGCTTGCCAAATCCGGAGACGCGGTGGAAGACCCGGGTGACTATCCGTTTGGCATCAACCCCGCCGGCTATACCAGCCGGAGCATGATCGTTATCTGCAAATAGCCTGACGCTACCTTAGTCAGCGCCTTGACCGGCAATCTGGCGTCCGATTTCTTCATGGCTGGATTGCAATACGCTGCGCTGGATATCCGGATTCACCAGCATTCGCGCAACCACCAACGCACCAACGCATTGAGACAGAATGGCCCACGCCAGGCTGTCGCTCTCCAGGATGCGCGCCCAACTCTCCTGCAGCCGACAAATCCACTGCTCAGCTTGCTGACGTACCGCGATGTCGGAGCGAGCGATCTCGGCACCGAGTGCCGGCAGAGCACACCCGGATTCGGGATGCTCGACGTGCGCCATACTCAGGTAATGCTTGAGACAACGCTCCAATCTGGTTCGACTCAGCTCGCCATTACCGCTCAATCGCTCAAGGCTCTGACACAGCTCACGCTCGACGATCGAACTGAAGAGTTCATCTTTCGAGGAAAAGTGGCTGTAAAACGCACCGCCACTGAGTCCGATGGCTTTCATCAAGCCGTCGACACCCACCGTGGAAAAGCCCTCTTTCTTGGCTGACACTGAACTGCTTTCAAGCAGTTTCTGCCTGGTTTCCAGCTTGTGACTGGCTGAGTAACGCATCGCTTCCCCCGAGAATCCATCGCCTTGACGTATTCAGGATCGTAGCATAACGTTCGTTTAGCTAACGACCGTTTACCAAAGAGCGATAACTATGACCACAGCTATCAATAACAAGAAAGTCGTACTGGTTGTCGGTGCTGGCGATGCCACCGGCGGAGCTATTGCCAAGCGTTTCGCACAAGAAGGATTTGTTGCCTGCGTCACTCGTCGCAGCGCAGACAAATTGCAGCCATTGGTCGATGCCATTCAGACCAGTGGCGGTGAAGCTCATGGCTTTGCGTGTGATGCGCGCAAGGAAGAGGATGTAATCGCGCTGGTTGAACAGATCGAAAGCCAGATAGGTCCGATCGAAACCTTCGTCTTCAACATCGGCGCCAATGTGCCTTGCAGCATTCTTGAAGAAACCGCACGCAAGTATTTCAAGATTTGGGAAATGGCCTGTTTCTCTGGATTTCTCAACGCTCGTGAAGTGGCCAAGCGCATGGCCACCCGACAACGCGGCACTATCCTGTTCACTGGGGCTACCGCCGGTATGCGCGGGGCTGCTGGTTTTGCGGCGTTCGCCGGCGCCAAGCATGGTATTCGCGCCCTGGCCCAAAGCATGGCGCGAGAGCTGGGCCCGATGAACATCCATGTCGCCCATATCGTGGTCGATGGCGCGATCGATACCGACTTCATTCGCGACAGTTTCCCGGAAAAGTATGCCCTCAAGGACCAGGACGGGATTCTCAACCCCGAACACATCGCCGAGAACTACTGGTATCTGCACAGCCAGCCACGCGACGCCTGGACCTTCGAGCTGGATCTGCGGCCCTGGAGCGAACGCTGGTAAGCCCTCCCCCTATAACAGTAATCAGAGCGCATCGAATATGAGCAAACGCGTAGAGTTCTTCTTCGACCTCGGCAGCCCTGCCACTTACCTGGCCTATACCCAGCTGCCGAAAATCTGTGAGCAAAGCGGGAGCCAACTGATCTACCAACCAATGTTGCTGGGTGGCGTATTCAAAGCCACCGGCAACGCCTCACCGGCGGAGATCCCGGCCAAGGGTCATTACATGTTTGTGGACCTGGATCGTTACGCCAAGCGCTACGGCGTGCCATTCCAGCTCAATCCGTACTTTCCGATCAACACCCTGCTGTTGATGCGCGCCGTCACCGGCATCCAGTTGCGGCACCCTGAACGCTTCCTCGATTTTATCGACTGCCTGTTCCGCGCGCTCTGGGTTGATGGCCGCAACCTCAACGACCCGGCGATCGTCGCCGCGGTGCTGGCCGAACACGGCTTCGATCCCGACGAAGTGCTGGCCTTGACCACCGATGAGGAAGTCAAAGCCGCACTCAAGGACAAAACCGAGCAAGCGATCCAACGCGGTGTGTTCGGTGCGCCAAGCATGTTTGTCGACAACGAATTGTTCTTCGGCCAGGATCGCCTGGACTTTGTCCTCGAGGCCTTGGGCTAGATCTCGATAACCAGTCGGCCCTGCGCCTCACCCGAGGCTTGCAGGTCATAGGCTGCCTCGGCGGTTTGCAGCGTGAACCGCCGGGGATCGAGCAAAGGCTTCAACAACCCTGCTTCAATCAACTTCGCGGCCTCACCAAGAATCTGCCCGTGCCGCTCGCGACCTCTGCCGGTCAGCAAAGGCAGCAACGTGAAGACTCCAGAGTAACTCGCCGCTCGGAACGACAATGGCGCCAGACTGTGTTGCCCCCAGCCGAGACAGCTCAACACGTGCCCCTGATAAGTACGCACAGCCCTGAACGACGCATCCAGAGTCTCGCCTCCGACCGTGTCATAAACGATATCGAAACCCTCCCCCGCCGTATGTTGCTCTACATACTGCTCAACCGACTGCTGGCGGTAGTCGATAAAGGTTGCACCGAAGCCTTCGATAATTGCCTGATGCCTGGCCGACCCTGTGGCAAATACCTCGGCACCGAATGCCCGAGCCAACTGCACTGCCATATGCCCGACGCCACCAGCGCCACCGTGAATCAATACCTTGTGGTCAGTCTGAACCCGGGCGCGATCCAGCAAGCCTTCCCACGCGGTAATCAGCACCAACGGCAACGCTGCCGTCTCAGCCATACTCAAATTCACCGGTTTGCGCGCCAGCAGCCGCGCATCAACGGCGGCGAACTGCGCCAATGAACCCTGCTGACCACCAATTCCGGTCGCCATGCCATACACCTGATCGCCGACCTGCCAATCGCTGACCCCGGCGCCGAGCGCTTCGACAATCCCTGCCAGATCCATACCCAGTACCGCCGGCAATGGCTGACGGGCGTGAGCTGCCTGCCCGGCGCGAATTTTCCCATCCAATGGATTCACCCCACTGGCGATGATTCTGACCAACACCTGCCCGGCTTCAGGCACAGGCCTTGGGATAGAGGCCAAACGAAACGGTGCATTGGCCGAATCGACGATCAGGGCGAGCATTTCAAGTGAGTCAGTCATTTCGCAATCTCATGTCAGTGGAGAGTTGCGTTGATCATCCGCCCGCCAACTCATGCCGATAAGACGCTATATAGCTATAGTAACCATGCCCATTTGGCATCAATGAGAAAACCCTTGGACAAACTCAATGCAATGGCGGTTTTCGTAAGAGTAGTCGAGCGCGGCAGTTTCTCTGCTGTCGCTCGGGAACTGCAGACCAGCCAACCGACCATCAGCAAAATCCTTCGGGCGCTGGAAACAGAACTCGGCGGCAAGTTGATTGCTCGCAGCACCCGCCAGCTTTCACTGACCGACGAAGGTCAGCGTTACTACAACGAATGCCGACAGATTCTTGCGGCGGTCGACGCGGCCGAACACAGCTTCCAGTCCGGACGGGAAGCGGTCGCCGGGCCTTTGCGGGTTGGCTCCTCAGTCAGCTTCGGGCGCTTGCAGATTGCCGCGCGACTGCCGGATTTTCTTGAGCGCTATCCACACGTAGACATCGATTTACAGCTCAGCGATCAGAATCAGGACCTGGTCAGCGAAGGCCTGGACGTCACGTTACGCATCGGCGAGTTGAGCGATAGCGGCTTGATTGCCCGACAGATTGGCACCACCCATCGAGTGACGGTCGCCAGTCCCGACTACCTGGCTCGCCATGGCCAACCGCACACACCGGAAGAGCTGAGCCAGCATAACTGCCTGCTGTTCAACCTGCTGAGCAGCCAGAATCAGTGGATCTACGAAAAAAACGCTCAGCGCCACAGCGTGCGGATCAAAGGCAATGCCCAGAGCAACAGTTCGGAGGCCATACGCGAGATGGTGTTAGGCGGGCTGGGGATTGCGCTGTCGCCCGTGTGGTTGTTCAGCGAGGATTTGAAGGCCGGTCGGGTGACCGCGATCTTGCAGGATTACCGCGCACAAGCGCTGCCGATCCATGCGGTGTCCCCGGCCAATCGTCGCCAGTCGGCCAGGGTCAAGGCATTCGTCGACTACATGAGCGAAGCACTCGCCCACGCGCCGGAGCTTGCGCCGCCGTCCGAAGACTGACGGCGCAACACCGTCTCAGATCGCCGCGGTTCGGGTGTTCAGCCACGCCAGTGCAGCACCGTCGAGCAACGGACTCAAACGTTCACGCACCTGTGCATGATAAGCGTTGAACCACTCGCGCTCATCCTGGGTGAGCAATGAAGGCTCCAGGCAACGGGTGTCGATCGGGCACAGGGTCAGGGTCTCGAACTTGAGGAACTCGCCAAACTCGCTGCTACCCGCTTCGCGGTTCAACACCAGGTTCTCTATCCGCACGCCCCAGCGCCCGGGACGATAAGTACCTGGCTCGATCGAGGTGATCATCCCCGGCTGCATCGCGGTTTGCGGCGCTGGTGCGGCTTGGTAGGCGATGACTTGCGGGCCTTCGTGAACGTTCAGGAAGTAGCCGACGCCATGCCCGGTGCCGTGGCCATAGTCGACGCTTTCAGCCCAGATCGGCGCTCGCGCGATGGAGTCGAGCAATGGCGAGAGAATGCCCCGCGGGAACTGCGCACGGGACAAGGCAATCACGCCCTTGAGCACGCGCGTGCAGTCGCGTTTCTGCTCGGCGGTCGGCGTGCCCACCGGCACCATCCGCGTAATATCAGTGGTGCCGCCCAGATACTGACCGCCGGAATCGATCAGCAACAGGCCATCACCTTCGATCACCGCGTGCTCTTCTTCGGTGGCGTGGTAGTGCGGCATCGCACCGTTGGCGTTGAATGCGGCAATGGTGTTGAAGCTCAGCGACACATACCCCGGACGACGGGTACGGGCAGCGGTCAGGTGTTCATCGATGGTCAATTCGGTGACGCGTTCACGACCGAGAGCGCTGTCCAGCCAGGTGAAAAACTCGCACAGCGCCGCACCGTCCTGCTCCATGGCCTGACGGATGTGTTCGGCATCGGCGAGACTTTTCTGCGACTTGGCCAACGTAGTCGGGTTCAGGCCTTCAATCAGCTTTACGCCACTGCCGAGGTTATCCAGCAGACCGGCTGTCACCCGTGCCGGATCGACTTGCAGGCTGGCGCCATTTGGCACGGCAGCCAACGCCGAGGCCACTTCGCTGTAGTCGCGCAGAGTGACGCCTTCCTGTTCGAGGATCGCGCGCAATGGCGCATCAACCTTGCTCAGCGCGACAAACAAGGTTGCCTGTTGCTGGCCGATCAGGGCGAAGGACACGAACACCGGGTTGAACGACACGTCGCCGCCGCGCAGGTTGAACAACCAGGCGATGTCATCAAGGGTGGCAATGAAGTGCCAATCGGCCCCGCGCGCTTTCAGGCTTTCACGCAGCTTGGCGAGTTTCTCCCCACGGCTGACAGTGGCCTGCGGCGGCAAGTGCTGATAGATCGGTTGATTCGGCAGGCTCGGGCGATCGCTCCAGACTTCGTTCAACAGATCGATATCAGTGCGCAGCCGTGCGCCACGCTCCTCGAGCTTGCTGCTCAGTGAACGCGCCGACGCCACGGCCATGACCGCGCCGTCGACCGCAACCACACCACCTTCCGGAGTTTGTTCGGCCAGCCAGTCCAGCGGGCCGGGTTGGCCAGGCTGAAGTTTTACCAACTCGATGCCGCTGCCCTTGAGCTCCTTGGTCGCCTGTTCCCAGTAGCGACTGTCGGCCCAAACGCCAGCGAAGTCCTGGGTGACGATCAGCGTGCCGACCGAGCCATGAAAACCCGACAACCACTGACGCCCCTGCCAGTAACCCGGCAGATATTCCGACAAATGCGGGTCGGCCGACGGCACCAGCAGGGCGTGGATGCCTTCCCGGCTCATCAGCTCGCGGGTCTGCGCCAGGCGCTGGGGAACCGTTCCATGGGTCAAAGGCTGCGTACTCATCATGTCTCCTGCTAACCACTTTAATTTTGTTATAGGGCGCTGACTTTTGGTCTGCGTATCAGGATTGGGCGGTAGCCCAGAACGCCGGTGCACTGGCGGTTGCTGCTTTAATCAATTGTGCGGCCTGATCGATATCCTGCTCGGTGGTGAAACGCCCGAGACTCAAGCGAATGGTCCGCCCCGCCGTCTGCGCATCATGCCCCAAGGCTAGCAGCACATGGGACGGCGCATTACTCGCGGAGTTGCAGGCCGACGTCGCCGAAAAGGCGATCGAAGCACTCAAGGCCTGGGAATTGAACTCGCCTTCACTGAAGGTCAGGCTCAGGGTATGGGGAATGCGCTGGGTCGGGCTGCCGTTCAAGCGTAGACCGGTAATGCCGCTGAGTTGCTCAAGCAAGCGCTCGCGCAGCCGGGCGATAGTGGTCGCCTCTTCTGCAAAGTGTTCCGCTGCCAGCGCAAAGGCTGCGCCCATGGCTGCGATCTGATGCGTGGCCAGAGTCCCGGAGCGTAAACCGCCTTCGTGCCCGCCGCCATGGATCTGCGCCTGCAAGCGTTGCTGGGCACGCGGGCTGACGTAGAGCGCGCCGATCCCCTTGGGACCGTAAATCTTGTGCGCGGAAAACGACATCAAATCCACCGGCCATTGGGCCAGATCAATCGCTACCTTGCCCGCGCCCTGCGCGGCGTCAACGTGAAACAACGCGCCGTGCTCACGCACCCGCTGACCGATGGCCGGGATGTCGTTGACGGTACCGAGCTCGTTGTTGACCAGCATCAGCGACACCAGAAAGGTGTCTTCGCGCAGTGCCTCGCTGACCGCTTGCGCGGTGATCAGGCCTTCGGCGTCCGGCAGCAGATACGTGACGGCGACCCCGGCATCCTGCAATTGTCTGGCGGTGTCGAGGATCGCCTTGTGCTCGATCTGGCTGGTGATGATGTGGCCGCCGGACTGACCGCGGGCCTGGGCTACGCCTTTGAGCGCGAGGTTGTTGGACTCGGTGGCGCCGGATGTCCAGACGATCTGCTGCGCTTGCGCGCCCACCAGATCGGCGACTTGCTGGCGTGCCTGCTCTACTGAACGCCTGGCTTGCTGGCCAAAGGCGTGGGAGCTGGAAGCCGGATTGCCGAAGTTACCGCTGAACCCCAGACAGTCGACCATGACCTGAATGACCCGCTCATCCACCGGCGTGGTGGCGGCGTAATCAAAATACAAAGGACGCTTATTCATAAAAAAGACTCGCAGAGCTTGTTCCGGGATCAGGTGCATTCGCTGAAAACGCCACATTGGAGGTGGTGTAAAAACTGCGGGGAATCAGCAATACCTGATCGGATACCGTTAAAGAAGTACGACTTCATTTCAAAGTGCGTAGGAACGCTCCTGAAGTCGAGCTTAACAGGCATCGGACACCGGGTTGAAGCGCAAGTCAGCTAAAGCTCTCGTGCAGCATCGGATACAGCGAAGCCACCAACAGCAAGGCCATGCCCCAGTTGAAGATCCGCAACCAGCGCCGATCACGCAGGACATTGCGCAACAGGCTGCCGCAAGCCACCCAGACACTGACGCTCGGCAGGTTGATGATGGCGAACACCGCAGCGATAACGATCACATTGGTGAAATAGCCCTGCAGCGGTGTGTAGGTGCTGATGGCGCCAATCGCCATGATCCACGCCTTGGGGTTGACCCACTGAAACGCCGCCGCACCCCAATAGCTGATGGGCTTGGCGTGACCTTGTTCGGCTTCGGAGACGGGACCCGAATGGGCGATTTTCCACGCCAGATACAGCAAATAGCCCGCGCCGACATAACGCAGCACGCTGTAAAGCACAGGATAGGTTTGAAACACCGCGCCCAGGCCAAAACCGACGGCGAGCACAAGGATGAAAAAGCCGCAGGTGATGCCGAGCATGTGTGGGATGGAGCGGTTGAAACCGAAATTGACGCCCGAGGCCAGCAACATCGTGTTGTTCGGGCCCGGGGTGATCGAGGTCACCAGGGCGAACAGAGCAAAACCCAGCAGTAAATCCAGCGAGAGTGTCATGGGGCGATTCCATCAGGGTCGGTCAGGTATTGACCCTATCGCAGCCCACGCGTGAAACCCACGGACAGTTAGGTGAAACTTCGAGCAGTACAGTCGCTTAGCTGGCGTGGCCGTGAAGCGGCACAGCACGCTGGGCGTTCATCTCGCCATGCTGGTCAAAACCGAAAGTTTTCTGCGGCTGGCCGAGCAATTCAGCTTTTTTCGCCTGGTATTCATCAAACGACAAACCACGCCGATTCAAGGCTTCCAGCGCCAGCTCCCGGGTTTCTTCGGCGGTATATGGACGCAGTTCCGGGGACGTATGACTGGCGCAACCTGCAAGGACCGAGGCCACCAACAACAAGGATGTAACAAGTAAATGGTTCATGGGAGGGACTTCCTGCGGGCTGGTCTTGGGCAATGGACACAGGCTACTCCCGCCCTTGAGGCGACAAAAATCATCGCTCTCGATAGTCGCTATCGACCGTTTCGAGACTTGCTGCCGTTTGGTACGGCTCATCGAAACGAACGGCCGGTTCATCGTTGATGGCGCAACAGTGGCGATGCTGCAACCCGTCGGCCACTCGGTTGCCTGGATGGGGCTGACCTATAGTGAACCGGCCGGAAATCGGCGAAGGATTTGCGACATCCCACCAATAAAAAATGGAGAACGGTCATGAGCGTTAAACCCATTCCCGAGGGTTATCACAGCGTCACGCCCTACCTGGGAATCCAGAAATCTGCCGAGGCAATCGACTTTTACAAAAAAGCCTTCGGCGCCACGGAAGTCATGCGCCTGGCGATGCCCGACGGCAGCATCGGCCATGCCGAACTGCGCATTGGCGACTGCGCCATCATGCTCGGTACACCGTGCGATCAAGGTCCGCTGAGCAACCCCGACAAATCGCCGTCCGTGGGCCTGCATCTGTATGTCGTGGATGTGGACAAAAGCTACGCCCAAGCGATCAAGGCGGGCGGCACGGTAGTTTCGGAAGTGAAAGATCAGTTCTACGGCGACCGCTCGGGCACCTTGAAGGACCCCTTCGGCCATGTGTGGTTCCTGTCGACCCGCAAGGAAAACCTGACTCAAGCGCAGATCGAAGAGCGGGCAAAAGAGATGTTCAAGCCGCAATAACCCACACACCGCAGGAGCGCCGCCCGGGCGCTCCTGCGGATCCGTCACGGCGCACGGATTTTCTGCAACTGCCGAGGCTGTTGCTGATCGACCGGCTGGCCATCCTCATCGCACCCTACGGACAGACAAGGAACAGGTCTTTACCATGAGGGAGCTGTCAGTGATTTGTCCATGGGGACCGCCGTGAGCCCGGCAACACTGAAGGTTTCTGCACAGCGTCGGTAGCCGAGGTGCTGAAAAAAATCTTCGCTGGTACAGGTGCTGTTGAGGCGCGTCTGACTGAAACCCTGTTCGATCAACCAGGTTTCGAGGCCCTGCATCAACGCCTGCCCGGCACCGCGCCGAAACCATTCCGGCAGGACGTAACAAAACCCGACCTTGCCGCTGACGGCGGCCATGGCTACCCCAATCGGTTTGTCATCCAACAGCGCAAGGTTCAGGTACAGGTGTGGGTCGGCCAGCCAGGGCTGCACATGTTCTACTGTTTTGTTGTGGGTCCAGGCCGCGACGACTTTCGGGTCATTGCGGTGATCCGCGGCGCACCCGACCTTGATCGAGCGTTCGACGATCCGGCTGATAATCCCGGCGTCCGCGGGCACGGCTTTGCAGATGTGTATGCAGGCATCCATAGCGCTATCACCTCAATCCATTGAGTCAAAGCTGCGAGGGACAATAGCGCCGCAAGGGCCAGGTGGCTAATGGAGAGAAGTTACATTTGATGTGGTAACCCAATCCCTGTAGCAGCTGGCGAAGGCTGCGTTCGGCTGCGCAGCGGCCGTAAAACCAGGCGCTGCGTTCTTTCAGGTCAACCGTGGTGCCCGGATTTACGACTGCTGCGCAGCCGAACGCAGCCTTCGGCAGCTGCTACAGGGATGTGTGTGAGGGCGCTCAGGCTGACTGCAACGGCATCGTCAGTTCAACCCGCAAGCCGTCGGCGCGGCTGTCGAAATGCAGCACGCAGCCGCAGCGCTGGACGATTGCCTGGACAATCGCCAGACCAAGCCCGCAACCGGTGCTCGCGCCGTTGCGCCAGAAGCGTTGGGTCAGGTGTTGCAAATCCTCGGTGGCGATTCCCGGACCGTGGTCACGCACCTGAAAACGCACACGGTTGCCCATGGTTTCCAGACTCAGCTCCACCGCCTCCTCGGCTGGAGTGTGGCGCAAGGCGTTGTCCAGCAGGTTGCGCAAGGCGGCAATCGACAGCACCGCAGGCATTTGCACCGGCGCCTGTGAATAACTCGCCGGCAAGTGCAGTTTGATCCGCTGACGATCACCGCTGGCCGCGTCCTGAATCGCCAAACGGGCCACCTGCTCGGCGCTGCACTGCACACCATCGTCGAACGACAGACTGCCTTCGACCCGCGCCAGCAACAGCAGTTGCTCAAGCGTCCGGTGCAAGCGGTCGGCGCCTTCCTCGGCACGGGCCAGGGACTGATCGCGGGCGGCGCCTTCGGTCATGCGCGCCACTTGCAGGTGCGTCTTGATCGCCGTCAGCGGACTGCGCAGCTCATGGGCGGCGTCGCCAGTCAGCCGCCGCTCGCGCTCGATGGTCTTGCCGATCCGCTGGAGCAGCTGATTCTGGGTTTCCAGCAACGGTTGCAGTTCGCTCGGCAGCGGCTGGATCTGTAACGGTTCAAGGGAATCGGCGCTGCGACGCATCAAGGCATCGCGCATTCGATTAAGCGGCGCCAGGCCTTGGCCGATCCCCAGCCAAAGCAGGCACAGACAACCGAGCAACGCCACGCCCACCGGCACCGACGCGGCCAGCAATACCGACATGTTCAGCGCCTCGCGCTCGACTTGCCGGTCGGCCGTGGTGATGCGCACATCTCCGCGAGCCAGGGTGAAACTGCGCCAGCGCGCACCGTCGATCATCTGGTCATGGAAGCCCATCTTTTCGGCTTCCAGAGTTTGTTCGGGAGTGCTGTGGCTGCGAGCAAGAATCTCGCCGCGCAAGGAGCTGACCTGACAGGCCATGCCCCCCGGAATATTCAATTGTTCAGCACTGAAATGCGTGCCATCGCCTTTGCTCGGCAGGGCCGGCAACTGCTCCAGCAGCCCGGCGACCATCCGCGCCGAGGCCACCAGTCGCTGGTCGAGGGAAAACATCATCTGATTGCGCAAGTCGCTGAGCATCCAGGCTGCGGCCAAGGCCCAGATCAGCGCGAAGGCCGCGCCGAGGGTCAGACTCAGGCGCAAACGCAAACTCATCACTTCGATTGCTCTCCGCCGTCAGCCGGCCCCAAGCGATAGCCCAAACCGCGCACGGTCTCGACAATGCCGTTGCCGAGTTTGCGCCGCAGGTGGTGGATATGAACGTTGAGGGCGTTGCTTTCCAGTTCATCGTTGAAGCCGTAGACGCTGTCCTTGAGTTGCTCGGTCGACAGCACCCGGCCACGGTTGTGCAACAAGGCCTGTAACAGCGATTGCTCGCGGCGCGACAAGTCCACCGGTTGACCGGCAAGCAGGGTTTCGCGACTGCTCGGGTCGTAAGTCAGGGCGCCATGTTCGATCAGATTGACGCTACGCCCCGCCACACGGCGCAACAAGGTGTGCAGGCGCGCGGCCAGCTCACGCAGGTCAAAGGGTTTGAGCAGGTAGTCATCGGCACCGGCTTGCAGGCCATCGACGCGGTCGGTCACCGAATCCCGTGCGGTGAGAATCAGCACCGGAATCTCCAGGCCGTGATGGCGCAACTGCTGAAGCAGCTTCAAGCCGTCTTCGTCCGGCAGCCCCAGATCGAGCACCATGACATCGAACTCGGCGACCTTGAGCATCGCCCTGGCAGCGGAGGCCGTGGCGACATGCTCCACGGTCAAGCCCTGGGCAGTGAGGCCGGCAACGATGCCGCTGGCGATCAGCTCATCATCTTCACAGACAAGTACGTGCATGGTGAGACCTGTAGAAAAGCATTGATTAAGAAGGCGCCGGATTAAGCGGACATTATGCCCGACGCGTCATTGCCACAAGGATAGCGCGGTTAATCATCGGTTAATCGCCACCCATCATCGTGCACCCTACTTGCACCGCGATAAGGCTTACCCATGCGTCGTCTGTTTCTACTTTTTTTTCTTTTCATCACAGGGCTGGCCCAAGCGGCATCGAATCCGTTCGAGACCAAAGCTGATTTCCTGCCGGTCGGCAAAGCCTTTGTTTTTACCTCCGAACGCCTTGAATCGGGCGAAACCCAGCTCTTCTGGCAAATTGCCGACGGCTACTACCTGTATCAGCAACGGATGAAGTTCGACGGTTTGCCCGACGCGCATAAACCAACGCTGCCCGTGGGTGAAGCCCACAGCGACGAGTTTTTTGGTGATCAGCAGGTTTATCGCCAGGGCCTGGAGTTGAAGATTCCGGCCGGTGCCAGTGGCCAGATCAAAGTGGGTTTCCAGGGCTGTGCCGATGCCGGTTTGTGTTACCCGCCGCAAACCCAGGTGATCGACCTCGGTGGCAGCACCGCGGCGCCCAGTGCCAGTGAAGCGCCAGATCAAGCCTTGGCCAGCGGTCTGCAACAGCGGGCGCTGGGCTGGAGTTTGCTGGTGTTCTTTGGCCTCGGATTGCTGCTGGCCTTCGCCCCCTGCTCGCTGCCGATGTTGCCGATTCTCGCCGGTTTGATCGTCGGCAGCGGTGCCAGCCCCAAGCGCGGTTTCGCCCTGGCTGGCAGTTATGTGGTCAGCATGGCGCTGGTGTATGCGGCGCTGGGCGTAGTCGCCGCGTTGCTCGGTGCGAACTTGCAGGCATTGCTGCAGAACGTCTGGTTGCTCGGCAGTTTCGCCGTGGTGTTTGTGCTGTTGTCGTTGCCGATGTTCGGTTTCTTTGAACTACAACTGCCGGTCGCGCTGCGTGACCGTCTGGAAAACGCCAGCCGCAAACAAGGCGGCGGCAGCCTGATCGGTGCCGGTGTGCTCGGGGCCTTGTCCGGGTTGCTGGTCGGCCCGTGCATGACCGCGCCGCTGGCCGGAGCCTTGCTGTACATCGCCCAGAGCGGCAACGCACTGCACGGTGGGCTGATCCTGTTCGCCATGGGTATCGGCATCGGTTTGCCGCTGTTGTTGCTGGTGACTGTCGGTAACCGTTTCCTGCCCAAACCCGGCACCTGGATGAACCTGCTCAAAGGCATCTTCGGTTTCCTGTTCCTCGGTACCGCGCTGGTGATGGTGCGGCCGGTGCTTGATGAGTCGCTGTGGATCGGTCTGTGGGGCGCGCTGTTGTTGATCATCGCCTACAGCGCCTGGTGCCAGACCGGCGGATTCGGCCGCGCTGCCCATATGTTTGGTGGCATGGCGCTGCTTTCCGGGTTGTGGGGCAGCCTGCTGCTGATCGGTGCCGCGGGTGGCAGTGATGACCTGTTCAATCCGTTGCAGGTTTACCGCGCGCAGGCGTCGAACAGCGTCGCCAGCCCCTCGGCCCACGACGCCTTCATCACCATCAAGGATCCCGCCGCGCTGCAACGCGAACTCGACGCTGCCCGCGCCCAAGGCCAGTGGGTGTTGCTGGACTACTACGCGGACTGGTGTGTGTCGTGCAAGATCATGGAGAAACAGGTGTTCGGCAAACCCCAGGTACTGGACGCGTTGAAAGAAGTCCGCTTGCTGCGCCTGGACGTGACCGCCGACAATGCCGCCAGCCGTGAACTGCTCGGCCGTTATAAAGTGCCGGGGCCGCCAAGCCTGTTGTGGATCGGCGCCGACGGCATCGAGCGCCGCAGCCAGCGCATCACCGGAGAGGTGGATGCCGCCGGTTTCCTCCAACGCTGGAACATCACCCGGGACGCTCGTTGATGCTGACCTTTACCCTCGGCACCTTTGCCATTGCGCTCAACCACCTGCTGCTGATCAGTGCCTTGGCACTGGCAACCTTTGTCGGCTGGCGGGTGGCCAAGCGCGGTGGCGAGAACCCCGAGTCAGTGCTGTTCAGCTTGTTCCTGCTGGGGCTACTCGCGGCCAGGATCGGTTTTGTGCTCGCCTACTGGGCCCACTACCGCGATGACCCGTGGCAGATCATCGATTTGCGCGATGGCGGTTTCCTCGCCTGGCCCGGGGTGATTGCCCTGCTGCTGGCAACACTGCTGCGGGGCTGGCGTCGGCCGGCACTGCGCAAACCGTTGGGCTTCGGTGTCGGCAGCGGTCTGTTGTTCTGGTTGCTGGCGAGTTTGTCCCTGAGTCTTTACGAACAAGGCACGCGCCTGCCGGATATCGTCTTGCGCAATGCCGCCGGCGAAACCGTGCAATTGGCCGATTATCAGGGCGGCCCCTTGGTGATCAATCTTTGGGCCACCTGGTGCCCGCCCTGCCGGCGCGAAATGCCGGTGCTGGAGAACGCCCAGCAACATCGGCCCGACCTGACCTTTCTGTTCGTCAATCAGGCCGAAAGCATGCAAAGCGTCAGCACCTTCCTCGCGACCCAAGGCCTGAGCCTTTCCAACGTGCTGTTCGATGGTGGCGGCCGACTGAGCCAGGCCGTCGGCTCGATGGCATTGCCGACTACGCTGTTCTACAGCTCCGAGGGGCGGCTGCTCGGTAGCCACCTCGGTGAGTTGTCGGAGGCCAGCCTCGCCCGCGCCCTGGAAAGCTTCGACTCCCCGAATTCGGCCATACAGGCCACACCGTCAAGGAAACTGCCATGTCCCGCCTCCGCCACCTGCTGACGCTGTCCCTGGGCGCAGCGCTGCTGCAAATCCCGTTGCTGCACGCCGAAGAACTGCCCGCGGCGATCCGTAAGATCGAAGCGAAAGGCGCGAAAATCATCGGCAGTTTCGATGCCCCCGATGGTCTGCGCGGCTATGCGGCGCAGTATCAGAACCGCGGCATGACCCTGTACCTGACGCCCGACGGCCAGCATGTGCTGGTCGGCAACCTATACGACGCCGACGGCAAGGACCTGAGCGCCGAACCGTTGCAAAAACTGGTCTACGCGCCGATGGCCAAGGAAGTCTGGGCGAAGATGGACGCCAGCAACTGGATCGCCGACGGCAGCAAGGACGCACCGCGCACCGTCTACCTGTTCAGCGACCCGAACTGCCCTTACTGCAATATGTTCTGGGAACAGGCCCGGCCATGGGTGAAGGCCGGCAAGGTGCAACTGCGGCACATCATGGTCGGGATCATTCGCGAAGACAGCCCAGGCAAATCCGCTGCCCTGTTGGCCAGCAAAGATCCGAGCAAGGCCCTGGAAGACCACGAAAAGGCTGGCAAGCAAAGCTCGCTGAAAGCGCTGACGACCATTCCCGCCGCCATCCAGGCCAAACTCGACGCCAACATGAAGTTGATGGAAGAGCTCGAACTGTCCGCCACTCCGGCAATCTTCTACATGGACGACAAGGGCGAGTTGCAACAACAGCAAGGCGCGCCGTCGCCGGACAAGCTGGTGAAGATTCTCGGGCCGAAGTAGTTTTTGCCGTCAGATTTCTACTGGATTCACCGACGCCATCGCGAGCAAGCTCGCTCCCACAGTTGATCGCATATCCCTGTGGGAGCGAGCTTGCTCGCGATGGCGGCTGGATAATCGACTAAGTTCTCTCAGCCAAAAACGCCAGCAGCGCCTCGGTGACGAACTCAGGATTCTCCAGGTTCGAAATGTGCCCAGCCTCCGGCACCAACAGATACGGACAACCGATCAACTCGGCCATTTCCCTGGTTTCCGACGGTGGCCGCGGCTTGTCCTGATCACCGCACATCAGCAAGGTAGTTTCAGGGTTCAGCTCGCCCAGACGCGGCAACAGATCATCGCGACCAAACGTAATGCGGCCCATCGGCACGATGCTTTCACGCAAACGCTCAGGCGGCAGCGCGGCCAGTTTGGCACGGAAATCCTGATACAGCGCGGACTGAGGATCGATACCCGGACGGAAGAAAATCGGCACCACGATATCGAGTAGCTGCGGCGCAATCACACCGCTGTCTTCGATCTGCTTGAACAGCGAGAAATAGTACTGGCGAGTCGGCTCGGGTTCGACACCGACATAGGTGTCCATCAGCACCAGACCGTTGAGACGCTGCGGGGCCGACAGCGCCAGACGCACGCCCCACATGCCTCCGACCGAAAGGCCGACCAGCGTGACGCGGTCAATATCCAGATGATCAAGCAGTGCCAGTACCTGGCGCGCCTGATCATCCAGCGAAGTCATACCCTGGGGCAACGGCCCGGACTCCCCGTGCCCCCAAAGGTCCAGGGCAATCACCCGATAGTGTTGCGACAACGCCGCAATCTGCGGCGCCCACATGGCCTGGTCCCACAAGTAACTGCCGGCCAGCAACACCGCTGGACCGCAGCCCTGATCAACGTAATGAAGCGATTGTCCATCAATCGTAGCGAAGGGCATCAACTGTCTCCTTTCTGAATGGGGCCCATCAAAAAAAGCCCAGGCAGCCTGAGCCGGTCAGTTTCTTCAGTCAATGCGCAAAATGCGATGACGTTGGTATCTAAGCGACGTTGAAATGCGGTGTTGGACTGCGCCCGTAGCAGCTGCCGAGCCTGCGAGGCTGCGTTCGAGGACGAAGTCCTCGCAAATCCTGGGTCCACGCTTTACCTGGAAGAACGCGCGGCCTGATTCAACGACTGCTTCGCAGGCTCGGCAGCTGCTACGAGGGTTAGAACGAATGCCGCAGACGGTCGAGAACTACAACCCCTCCAACTGCGCCATCAGGTCATTCAACCGATCCACCTTCTCCTCGGTAATGTCCGTCACCGCGAGCCCTTCGATCTACCTCGCCAGTTCCTCCACCGTGCTGCACTCCAACATCGTTCGCAGCGGCACACTGCGTTGCAGGGCCTTTTGCACCCGCGAGGCGATTTGCGTGGCGAGCAGCGAGTGGCCACCGACAAAGGAAATCCAGGAAGATAATTAATCCACCCCTCAATTGACAATAATTATCATTCATCCTAGCTTGTCGCTCGATGCGTAGGACGGTTCCGAACCCTTGGTCGTCCTACTTACTTTTTGCAGCAAGGTGATTTCCATGACGGAACCAGTAACCACAAGCAGGTGCGACTCACCCTTACTCCAGGCGTTCGTTGATAATCGGTTGATTCTGGTCAAGATCGCGGCCCGCATTACCGGCTGCCGATCCCGCGCCGAAGATGTCGTTCAGGATGCGTTTTTCAGGCTGCAATCAGCACCGCAAATCACCTCCTCATTCAAGGCCCAGCTCAGCTACCTGTTTCAGATCGTGCGCAACCTGGCGATCGATCACTACCGCAAACAGGCGCTGGAGCAAAAGTATTCGGGCACCGAAGAAGAAGGCTTGAACGTGGTCATTCACGGTGCCTCGCCAGAAACCTCACACATCAACTTCTCGACGCTGGAAAACATCGCCGCCGCCCTCGGCGAATTGCCAAGTCGCACCCGCTATGCCTTCGAGATGTATCGCCTGCACGGCGTCCCGCAAAAGGACATCGCCAAGGAACTCGGCGTGTCGCCGACCCTGGTGAACTTCATGATCCGTGATGCGCTGGTGCATTGCCGCAAGGTTTCGGGCAAGCGCAGCGATACCTTCGCCCGCCGCTGAGACATTGTTGTCTCGACAAAAAAGATCGCAGCCTGCGGCAGTTCCTACCGACGTTTCAGCTTTTGGGCACCGGCACGATGGCGATCTTGTATGGATCGAAAATCTTCAGCATCTGCCCGTTGTCCCGCAGGCCTTGCAGCAACTTGCCGAAGGTTTCTGCGCTGATCGGCGCTTGCGGACGTAACAGCGCGTAATGGTGATAAACCTGATCGATACGCTGGGATACCAGCAACTGTGCCCCGACCTTTTCATTGCGCAGCAGGTAATCGTAGAGGTACGAACGTGTGACCAGTGCGATGTCGGCACGGTCGCGAAGGATCATTAAAATATTGCTGTCGTGGGAAGTCGTGAGCGTCGCGTTGTAAGTGTTCTTGAGAAATTGCGGATCGGCATTGAACCCGGCAAATTCGTAGTGATAATCCTTGTACAACGCCAGACGCTTACCTTTCAAATCGGCGAAGTAGCTCTGCTGGCGGTCCGGTTTGCTCTGAGCGACAAAGATTTCAGCATCTTCCAGCCCCATGTCGACAGTGCTGTGCGGGATATCCTTCCAGCCCCACTCCGGGTTTTCGAAGATCGCCATGTCAACCCGGGCGTCCTCGAAATCACCGAAACGACGCTGCAATGAGGTCGGCACGAGTTTGAACTGATAGTCGGTTTGCAACTTGTTCAGTGCCTCGACCAACTGCGGCAGCAGCCCGGTATCGTCGCCATTCTCCGGTCGAACGGTATAGGGAGGAAAATGCGCAGCGCCCACCTGTACCACTTGCGCGGCCGAAGCCGGCAGCACGAACAGCGCGCCCAGCGCCATCAGCGAAATCCGTAAAGCCTTCCGAACTGGCGAAGACATCAAAACAAGCCCACCTTTAAAAATACATTCACTACAAAGCTAGGCGGTTTCCCCCACTTAGACAACTTGGTGATGGCTATTTAATAAGTTTTAGCGAAACCGTCACTTTTCCTCCAGCACCAGAATCAAGGCTTCGTCGGCCAATTGATCGAGGCTCATGCTGCCGTCCGCACGAAACCAGGTGGTGGTCCAGGACAGCGCACCGGTTAGAAAACGTCGGGTTATGAACACGTCGCCGCGAATAAAACCGGCGTCTTTCGCCTCACCCAGCACTTGCAGCCAGATCTGTTCATAGATGTCGCGCAGCGCCAGCACCTGGACCTGACCTTCTTCGGACAGCGAGCGCCATTCGTAGACCAGCACCGCCATCGCTTCACCGCTACCGCCCATGATCGACTGCAATTCGCAACGGATCAGCGCCAGCACCCGCTCACGCACATTGGTCGCTTGAGCCAGCGACGCGCGCATCAACGCGGTGTTGTAGCGAATGGTTTCCTCCATCACCGCCCGCAGGATTTCATCCTTGCTTTTGAAGTGATGAAAAATACTCCCCGACTGAATCCCCACCGCACTGGCCAGATCACGCACCGTCGTGCGCTCGTAACCCTTGTTGCGAAACAGGTGAGCGGCCATTTGCAGCAGTTTGCCGCGAGCGCTGTCAGGATCGGTCAGTTGCCCGTTGTCGACCAACTCGCGCATTACCAGCAGGGCTTTTTGCTCGTCCACCCGTTCTCTCCTACAGTCGCTCAATCGAATGTGCGATCAGACCACTAAAACAGTGGGTTGCGCGGGCAATTTAAGCTGACCGGGGCGACCAAGCAAGCGCTTGGGAACAAGATGTAACTGCCATTTACAAACCAAGCGCTTGCTTGGTAGTCTCGAACCACTTCTGTCGGAGGCTTGCAATGAACAAAACCGTTCGCATCGGCTGCGCCAGTGCCTTCTGGGGCGACACCTCGACCGCTGCCGCGCAGTTGGTTGAAGGCGCTCAGCTGGACTATCTGGTGTTCGACTATCTGGCAGAAATCACCATGTCCATACTGGCCGGCGCCCGGATGAAAGATCCCCAGGCCGGTTACGCGACTGACTTCATCGAAGTTCTCAGCCCGCTCCTCAACCAAATCTGCGAGCAGAAAATCCGCGTGATCAGTAACGCCGGCGGAATCAATCCACTGGCCTGCGCAGCAGCGCTGCAAGCAGCGTGCGATAAGGCCGGCGTGTCGCTGAATATCGCCGTGCTGCTGGGCGATGACCTGCAACCGCAGTTCGAGCAACTGGCTGCCTGCGGCGTAAAGGAAATGTTCAGCGGTGCGCCTCTGCCGCCGATGTGCGTTTCGACCAACGCCTACCTCGGCGCCCCCGGCATTGTCGAGGCGCTACGCCTGGGCGCGGACATCATCATCACCGGCAGAGTGGTCGACAGCGCGGTGGTCAGCGCCGCGTTAATGCATGAGTTCGGCTGGTCGTGGCAGGACTACGACAAACTGGCCCAGGCCGCGCTGGCCGGGCACATCATCGAATGCGGCGCGCAGTGCACCGGCGGCAACTTCACCGATTGGCAAGAAGTACCGGACTACGAACACATCGGCTTTCCGATCGTCGAGGTCAGTGCCGATGGCCAGTTCATCGTCAGCAAACCTGAAGGTTCCGGTGGATTGGTCACACCGCTCAGCGTCGGCGAGCAGTTGCTGTATGAAATCGGCAACCCTCGCGCTTACCTGCTGCCCGATGTGGTCTGCGATTTCAGCCAGGTCAAACTCCAGCATCAAGGCCAAAACATCGTGCACGTTCACGGTGCCAAAGGCTTGCCACCGCCCCGTCAATACAAGGTCAGCGCGACCTGGCCGGACGGGTTTCGCTGCACCGCCAGTTGCCTGATTGCCGGGATCGACGCGGTAGCCAAGGCGCGTCGGGTGAGTCAGGCGATCATCGCCAAGACCTCGGAGATGTTCAGCCAACGCGGCTGGGCGCCCTACAGCGAAGTGAACATCGAACTGCTTGGCAGCGAAGCGACTTATGGTCCTCACGGCCAGCGTCAAGACAGCCGCGAAGTAGTGATCAAACTGGCCGTGCGGCATCCGAACAAGCAGGCGCTGGTCCTCTTCTCCCGCGAGATCGCCCAGGCCGCCACCGGCATGGCGCCAGGGCTGACCGGAATCGTCGGCGGTCGGCCGACGGTGTATCCATTGATCCGTCTGTTCTCGTTCCTGATCGACAAAAATACCTGCGCGCTGGAAATCGACCTGCAAGGCCAACGTCACCCCTGCGTCCTGCCCGCCCTCGATCATCTCGACACGGCCACCCTGCCGGTGCCCTTTGATCCGCCCAAACCCCATGGTCGGGCCGACGCCAGTGTGGCGCTGGTGAAACTCGCGGTAGCGCGCTCCGGCGACAAGGGCAATCACAGCAATATCGGCGTCATGGCCCGCGCCCCCGAGTACCTGCCGTGGATCGCCGAAGCGCTGACGCCTGCGGTGGTAGTCGACTGGATGAGTCACGTTCTCGACCCGATCCACGGACGTGTCGAGCGCTGGTATCTGCCCGGTACTCACAGCCTGAATTTTCTGCTGGAAAACGCCCTCGGTGGCGGTGGCGTGGCCAGCCTGCGGATCGACCCGCAAGGCAAGGCGTTCGCCCAGCAGCTATTGGAAATCCAGATCCCGGTGCCGCAAGGCATCGCTGACCAAGTCAACTAGAGGACGGTCGCCGTGGCCTTTGATTCGATATTCAAACCCGATCTGTTTGCTGGCCAGACGATTATTGTCACCGGCGGCGGCAGCGGCATCGGTCGTTGCACCGCCCACGAGCTGGCAGCCCTTGGCGCCCACGTGCTGTTGGTCGGACGCAAACCCGAGAAGCTGCAAAAAGTCGCGGGGGAAATCACCGAGGACGGCGGTCAGGCGAGTTGGCAGGCCTGCGACATTCGCGATGAAGAAGCGGTCACACAGCTGGTCGCGCAACTGATCAAGGAGTACGGGCCGATTCACGGTCTGGTCAACAACGCCGGCGGCCAATACCCGGCGCCCTTGGCCTCAATCAATCAGAAAGGTTTCGAAACCGTGCTGCGGACCAATCTGGTGGGCGGCTTCCTGATGGCTCGGGAGGTGTTCAATCAGTCGATGAGCAAGCACGGCGGAAGCATCGTCAACATGCTCGCCGACATGTGGGGCGGCATGCCCGGCATGGGTCACTCGGGCGCAGCGCGTTCGGGCATGGACAACTTCACCAAGACCGCCGCGTTCGAATGGGGTTACGCCGGGGTGCGGGTCAACGCGGTGGCGCCGGGGTGGATTGCCTCCAGCGGCATGGACACCTACGAAGGTGCATTCAAGGCAGTGATCCCGACCCTGCGCGAACACGTTCCGCTCAAGCGTATCGGCACCGAATCGGAAGTCAGCGCAGCGATCGTTTTCCTGCTCAGCCCGGCGGCGTCCTTTATTAGCGGCAGCACGCTGCGGATCGACGGTGCGGCGAGCCTCGGCAGTCGCGCCTGGCCGCTGCACAAGGCGCAGCACAGTGAGTCGTTCAATGGCTTTCACCGTGCTCATTTACCTGACGTACTCAAGGACGAGGACTGATCCATGCCGCTGATTGAATCGCAACTCGCCCCCCACAGCCCGCAGTTTGCACAGAACCGCGAGGCGATGTTGAGCAGTATTGAGCAGTTCCGTCAGCTGGAACGCAACCTGCTGAGTAAAGCGGCCGACGCCAAGCCGAAATTCGACAAGCGCGGGCAGCTCTTGCCACGCGAACGACTGAACCTGCTGCTCGATCCCGGTGCGCCGTTTCTCGAACTGGCCAGCCTGGCCGGCTACAAACTGCATGACGACAAGGACGGCAGCCAGGCCGGTGGCGGGCTGATCGCCGGGATTGGTTATGTGTCCGGCGTGCGCGTGCTGGTGGTCGCCAACAACAGCGCGATCAAGGGCGGAACCATTTCCCCCAGCGGCCTGAAGAAGTGCCTGCGCCTGCAACAGATCGCCATGGAAAACAAACTGCCGGTGATCACCCTCGCCGAGAGCGGCGGCGCCAACCTCAATTACGCCGCGGAGATTTTCGTCGAGGGTGCGCGCAGTTTCGCCAATCAGGCGCGGATGTCGGCCATGGGCTTGCCGCAAATCACTGTGGTGCACGGTTCGGCCACCGCCGGCGGCGCTTATCAGCCGGGGCTCTCGGACTACGTGGTGGTGGTGCGTGGCAAAGCCAAACTGTTTCTCGCCGGTCCCCCGCTACTTAAGGCCGCCACTGGCGAAGTCGCCACCGATGAAGCTCTCGGCGGCGCCGAGATGCACGCACAAACCGCCGGCACCGCCGAATACCTGGCCGAAAACGATGCCGATGGCGTGCGCCTGGTACGTGAAATCGTCAGCCTGTTGCCGTGGAATGCGCGACTAGCGCGGCACAGCGCCGAACACTGGGACGAGCCGCTTTACCCCATCGACGAACTGCTGGGGCTGATTCCCGACGATCCGAAAAAGCCCTACGACGTGCGCGAGATCATTGCTCGTATCGCCGATGGTTCGCAATTTCTCGAGTTCAAGGGCGAGTTCGATCAGCAGACGATTTGCGGCCATTTAAAGATCCAGGGACGGCCCTGCGGCTTTATCGGCAACAACGGTCCGATCACTCCGCAAGGCGCGAGCAAGGCTGCGCAGTTCATCCAGCTCTGCGATCAAAGCCAGACACCGCTGCTGTTTTTCCATAACACCACCGGTTTCATGGTCGGCACCGAATCGGAACAGCAAGGGGTGATCAAACACGGCGCGAAGATGATTCAGGCGGTGGCCAACGCCCGGGTGCCGAAGCTGACGATTGTGGTCGGCGGCTCTTACGGTGCTGGTAACTATGCGATGTGCGGCCGTGGTCTGGACCCGCGTTTCATCTTCGCCTGGCCCAACAGTCGCACCGCCGTCATGGGCGGCGCCCAGGCCGGCAAGGTGCTGCGCCTTGTCACCGAAGCCAAGCAAGCCAAGGACGGTTTGGTTCCGGACCCGAAGATGCTCGACATGCTCGAACAGGTCACCGCGCAAAAACTCGACAGCCAGTCCACCGCACTTTATGGCAGCGCCAACCTGTGGGACGACGGGCTGATCGATCCACGAGATACCCGCACCTTGCTCGGCTACCTGCTGGATATCTGTCATGAGGCCGAGGTTCGTCAACTGCAACCGAACAGTTTTGGTATCGCACGTTTTTGAAACTCTGATCACCTTCAGGTTTAGGGAGAACAATAAAAATGATCTTCACCCAGGAACACGAAGAGCTGCGCCGTACCGTCCGTCATTTTGTCGAGCGCGAAATCAACCCGTACGTCGATGAGTGGGAAAAGGCCGGACGCTTTCCAATCCACGAGATTTTCCGCAAGGCCGGCGCGCTCGGTCTGCTGGGGATTTCCAAACCGGAAAAATTCGGTGGCATGGGCCTGGACTACAGCTATTCGATTGTCGCCGCCGAAGAGTTCGGGACCATTCATTGCGGCGGAATTCCGATGTCGATTGGCGTGCAGACCGACATGTGCACCCCGGCCCTCGCCCGTTTCGGCTCCGATGAGCTGCGTGAAGAATTCCTTCGTCCGGCGATCAGCGGTGAACAGGTCGGCTGCATTGGCGTCTCGGAAGTCGGTGCCGGCTCTGACGTCGCCGGACTGAAAACCACCGCACGCAAGGACGGCGACGACTACGTGATCAACGGCAGCAAGATGTGGATCACCAACTCCCCAAGCGCCGACTTCATCTGCCTGCTGGCCAACACCTCGGACGACAAGGCGCACATCAACAAGTCGCTGATCATGGTGCCGATGAACAGCCCTGGCATCAGTCTCAGCTCGCCTCTGGACAAACTCGGCATGCGCAGCTCGGAAACCGCCCAGGTATTTTTCGACAATGTGCGCGTACCGCAACGCAACCGCATCGGCCACGAAGGCGCAGGCTTCATGATGCAAATGCTGCAGTTTCAGGAAGAACGCCTGTTCGGCGCGGCCAATATGATCAAGGGCCTGGAATATTGCATCGACAGCACCATTGAGTACTGCAAGGACCGCCAGACCTTCGGCACTGCACTGATCGACAACCAGGTGATTCACTTTCGCCTCGCCGAGCTTGCAACCGAAATCGAATGCCTGCGGGCGCTGGTCTACCAGGCCACCGAGCAATACGTCAAAGGCCAGGACGTCACGCGCCTGGCGTCCATGGCCAAGCTCAAGGCCGGGCGGCTGGGCCGGGAAGTCAGCGACAGTTGCCTGCAATACTGGGGCGGCATGGGCTACATGTGGGACAACCCGGTGGCCCGCGCTTACCGCGATGTGCGGCTGGTGTCGATCGGCGGCGGCGCCGACGAAATCATGCTGGGGATCATCTGCAAATTGATGGGCATCCTGCCCGGGAAGAAAAAATGAACACCCTGCCCGTTTGCCAGACTCTGCTGCTGGAACCGCACAATGGCGTCCTGCATATCACCTTGAACCGGCCGGACTGCCGCAACGCCATGAGCTTGCAGATGGTCGCCGAATTACGTGCGGTATTCGCGGCGGTACGCGATGACCGGGACATCCGCGCATTAGTGCTCGGCGGTGCCGGCGGCCATTTTTGTGCAGGTGGCGATTTGAAAGACATGGCCAACGCCCGTGCTCAAGGTCAGGAGGCTTACCGTGAATTGAACCGCGCGTTTGGCGCCCTGCTCGAAGAAGCCCAGCACGCGCCGCAAGTGCTGATCACGGTGTTGCAAGGCGCAGTGCTCGGCGGCGGGTTCGGTCTGGCCTGTGTCAGCGACATTGCCATAACCGACCACAATGCCCAGTTCGGCTTGCCGGAAACCAGCCTCGGCCTGCTGCCGGCGCAAATCGCTCCATTTGTGGTCCAGCGTATCGGCCTGACTCAGGCACGACGCCTGGCGCTGACCGCCGCGCGTTTTGACGGGCATGAGGCACGGCGTCTGGGGCTGGTGCACTTTGTCGAACACGATGCACAAGCCCTGGCCGAACGACTGGATGCGGTGCTCGCGCATGTTTTGTGTTGCGCGCCTGGCGCCAATGCCGCGACCAAAGCCTTGTTGCTGGCCAGCACCGAGCAGCCGCTGGGGCCGTTGCTCGACCAGGCGGCCGAGTGGTTCAGCGAAGCCGTGACCGGGGCGGAAGGCGTCGAAGGGACGATGGCCTTTGTGCAGAAACGCAAACCGGGTTGGGCGCCCTAAGAGCATCGCGAGCAAGCTCGCTCCCACAGTTGATCTTCGGCGTGCATGAGATAGTGCAAACGCCCCAGATCCAATGTGGGAGCGAGCTTGCTCGCGATGAGGCCCTCACACACACCGCATACACCAAGGGAACCTAAACATGCCCACCCTGCGCAAAATCCTCATCGCCAACCGCGGTGAAATCGCTTGCCGCATCCTGCGCACCGCCCAAGCGCTGGGCTATCGCACGGTGGCGGTATTCAGCGACGCCGACGCCAACGCCCTGCATGTGCGCATGGCCGATGAGGCGGTCAACATCGGTCCCGCTGCCGTTACGCAGTCCTACCTGAACGGCGTGGCGATCATCGACGCGGCACAGCGCAGCGGTGCAGACGCGATCCATCCCGGTTACGGTTTTCTCTCGGAGAACGCTGACTTCGCCACCGCCTGTGCCCGGGCCGGCATCACCTTTATCGGCCCAAGCCCTGCGGCCATCGAACTGATGGGCAGCAAACGCTTGTCGAAAATCGCCATGCTCGCCGCTGGCGTGCCGTGCATCGCCGGTTACCAAGGGGCTGAGCAGGACGACGCAACCCTCTGCCGCGAAGCCGAACGCATCGGCTATCCGCTGATGATCAAGGCCAGCGCCGGTGGTGGTGGCCGTGGCATGCGCCTGGTGCACAGCGCGGGTGAATTGCTGGCGCAGATCCGCACCGCGCGCTCCGAAGCCCTGCATGCATTTGGCAGCGACGAGTTGATTCTCGAACAAGCGCTGATCGATCCGCGTCATGTTGAAATCCAGCTATTCGGCGACCAGCACGGCAACCTGATTTACCTTGGCGAGCGTGACTGTTCGATCCAGCGGCGCCATCAAAAAGTCATCGAGGAAGCGCCTTGCCCGGTGATGACCGCTGAATTGCGCCAGGCCATGGGCGAGGCCGCGCTGCAGGCCGGGCGCGCAGTGAATTACGTCGGCGCCGGTACCGTGGAGTTCTTGCTCGATGCGCGGGGCCAGTTTTACTTTCTGGAGATGAACACCCGCTTGCAGGTCGAGCACCCGGTGACCGAATTGATCACTGGTCTGGACCTGGTGGCCTGGCAACTGGACGTCGCCGCCGGGTTGCCGCTGCCGTTGCGCCAGCAACAGGTCGAACTCAAGGGCCACGCGATGGAGGTGCGCCTTTACGCCGAAGATCCGGCTCAGGGTTTCCTGCCCCAGACCGGGAAGATTACGCGCTGGGAACCGGCTCTGGCGGACGGGGTACGCATCGACCACGGCTTGCTGGAAGGTCAGTATGTCAGTCCGTTTTATGACCCGATGCTCGGCAAAATCATCGCCTACGGCGCCACCCGCGAGGAGGCTCGGCGCAAATTGCTGCGGGCCGTCGAAGACAGCGCCTTGTTGGGCCTGCAGACCAATCAGCGTTTGCTCGGCGGTTTGCTGGAGCATCCACGGTTTATCGCCGGGGACTTCAATACCGGGTTCATCGCGCAACACTTCGTCGATCACCCGAGCCTTCACCCGCACGCGCCCACGGCCGAAGAGCTGGCCATCGCCGCGGCGCTGTTCTATCAGCAATCCGCTGGTGTCCACCCGCCAGGACTCGCCGGTTGGCGCAACAACGCCAACGCGCCGTTGCAGCAACAAATCGGTCTCAACGACGGTCGCTGGTCAACCGAAGTGAGCGTCCTGCCCGACAGGCAATTACGCATTCAGGTGGCCGGAGAAACGCTGCAACTGAAACTATTCGATATCAACGAACGCTGGGCCAACCTGGAAATCAACGGCATTCGCCGACGCTACGCCTATCAACTGGCCGCCGGACAACTGTGGTTGTTCACCCGCCCCGGCAGCCTGCTGCTGCAAGACCGGACGCTGGCGCCCGTCAGCGGCCAGGTCAGCGCCAGCGCCGGCACGCTGAAAGCGCCGATGGATGGTGCGATCGTCGAAGTGCTGGTCAGCGAAGGCTCCCCGGTAAGCAAGGGGCAACTGTTGCTGGTGCTGGAGGCAATGAAAATGGAGCATCCGCTCAAGGCCGGCATCGACGGTGTGATCAAACGGTTGCAGGTCAGCCCCGGCGATCAGGTCAAAAATCGTCAGATTTTGTTGGAGGTTGAATAAGCCGCTAGGCGGATCCACCGCGTTTGGCTACGCTCAGCCTCATCAGGACGCGGAAACCAGGAAACCTGCGATGCCTCATTGGCTGGTAATTGATCTCGAAGCGACAACTGATGACGGCGGCTGGCCAGTCACCGAGATGGAAATCATCGAAATCGGCGCCACTCTGGTCAGTCGCGAAGGCCGCGAGCTGGACTCCTTCCAGCGCTTCGTCCGGCCCCTGCGACGGCCGCTGCTGACGCCCTTCTGTCGCGAGCTGACCCACATCACACAAGCCAATATCGACGCGGCCCAGCCGCTGACCGAGGTTTGGCCGCTGTTCGAGCGTTGGCTCGGCCAGCATCACACACGACTCGAAGGCTGGGCCAGTTGGGGCGATTACGACCGCAAACAACTGCTTCAGGAGTGGCAGCGCCTGCAACTCGACAGCGCCCTGAGCCGAGTCCCGCACATGAATCTGAAACAGCGCTTCGCCAAGGCCCGCCGACTGGAGCGGCCGCTGGGGCTCAATGGCGCGCTGCAACTGGCCGGGATGCAATTTACCGGTCAACAGCACCGTGCCCTGGAAGATGCACGTAATACCGCGCGCCTGTTACCGCTGGTTCTTCCTTGAGTGCAACAGGTGACGGGCGAAAAGGCCTTGTGCATACTGGCCGGCCTTTTTAGCCCATTTCGAGGAATCGCCCATGTTTAAAGTCAACGAGTACTTCGACGGCACCGTCAAGTCGATTGCCTTCGGCACTGCTGAAGGTCCGGCCACTATTGGCGTCATGGCACCGGGCGAATACGAATTCGGCACCAGCCAGCGTGAAATAATGCACGTGGTTTCCGGCGCCCTGACCGTCAAACTGCCTGACAGCAGCGACTGGGAAACCTTCGCCGCCGGCAGCCAGTTCAACGTACCGGCCAACAGCAAGTTCCAACTGAAAGTCGCCGTCGACACCGCTTACCTGTGTGAATACCGCGGCTAAGCGTTTCACCGCGATAAAAAAAATGCCCGTGTCCCTGGACACGGGCATTTTTCGTTCAGACGCTGGAGCGTTATTCGAGGATCGTTACCGGCATGCCGACTTCAAGCCGGCCATTGCCGTCATTGACCAGGTTCTGACCGAACATCGCACCGTCCTCCTGAGCACGGTATTTTTGCAGCGTTGCCAGGGGTTCGCGGTCATCGCTGCGCTCACCGGTCTTCGGGTCAATGGTGGTAAGGATGCAGCGTGAACACGGCTTGACCACGCGGAACTCGACATCGCCAATCCGAATGCGCTTCCAGCTATCTTCGGCAAACGCCTCACTGCCCTCGATCACCAGATTCGGTCGAAAACGCAGCATCTCCAGTGGACGGCCAACGCGTTGCGACAAATCCTCAAGCGAGGCCTGACCAATCAACAGCAGCGGAAAACCGTCGGCAAAGGCGACTTTATCGTCATCCTTGCCATAGCCGGCCTGAGTAGTACGGGCCAGCGTCTCGGGCACTTGCACCAACCGGGTCGGCTTGCCAATAAACTCACTGACCCAGGCACCGGCCGCATCACCGGCATCAGGAACCCGCAAGGTATCGCGCCAGATAGTCACGCCACGCAGTTCAGCATCGCTGGCAGGCAGGGCAATATCGATCGGCGAGCTACCGGGCGCACTGAGCGTCAGGCCTCCGGTGGCGTTCCACAACGCCGACAACTGGCTCATGTCCGATACCGCGCGTTGCGTCAGGAAGCGTCCGCTGGCCTCATCCACCAACATCCAGCGTCGATCCCCTTCCAGCCCAAGTTTGTCCAGACTGGCCTGTTGCAGGGTTTCGCCCTTGCCAGACTTGAGTGGATAACGGTAAAGCGCGCTCAGACGCAACATGGCCAGCTCCCTGGGGGGCAAAAGCGCCACGATATACGAGCCGGCTGACGAATCAAAGAAGCACATCACGGGCAGACGCCAAGCCTGCCCGTGATGCTCCGTCAGGCCGGGACTGCGTCGAGCATCAGGCGCTGGCGCACCACGTCGACCAGTTTGTCTGGCTGGAATTTCGAGAGGAAGTTGTCACAACCAACCTTCTTCACCATCGAGTCGTTGAAACTGCCGGACAACGAGGTGTGCAGGACTACGTACAGGCCACGCAGGCGTGGATCGTTGCGGATCTCGGTGGTCAGGCGGTAGCCGTCCATTTCAGGCATTTCCGCGTCGGTGAAGACCATCAGCAGTTTGTCGGTCATGACCACGCCGGTATCGGCCCAGGCCTTGAGCATGTTCAGTGCCTTGAGGCCATCGCGGGCGATGTGCATTTTCACCCCGAGCTGACCCAGGGTATCGCGCAACTGGGACAGGGCCACGTTGGAGTCGTCCACCAGCAGCACTTCACGACCGCGGGCACGCTCCAGCACCGGGTCTTCAAGCTTGTCACGCGAAACCTTGGCGTTGTAAGGCACGATCTCGGCCAGTACTTTTTCGACGTCGATGATCTCCACCAACTGGTCATCGACCTTGCTGATGGCGGTGAGGTAATGCTGGCGGCCGGCACTCGTTGGCGGCGGCAGAATGGCTTCCCAGTTCATGTTGACGATGCGATCGACGCCACCCACCAGGAATGCCTGCACCGAGCGGTTGTACTCGGTCACGATGATGGTGCTGTTGGGCCCCGGCACCAGCGGCCGCATACCGATGGCCTGGGACAGGTCGATCACCGGCAACGTCTGGCCACGCAGATTGACCACACCACAGACGAACGGGTGGCGCTGCGGCATCAGGGTCAGTTTTGGCAACTGCAGGACTTCTTGCACCTTGAAAACGTTGATCGCAAACAGCTGCCGACCGGCCAGGCGAAACATGAGAATTTCCAGGCGATTCTCACCCACCAGCTGTGTGCGTTGATCTACTGTGTCGAGAATGCCGGCCATTAATGACTCCTGGGCTTTTCTGATGAATTCACTAAAGAAACTTATCGGCGGTTGGCACCGAATCTTGACCCACAAACAAAATGCCACGCGAAGGAATTGATGTCACATTAACATCATGCTCTACTGAGGCGGTCAATTCATCAACTGCACACCCCTCTGCGCGACCCCACCTTGCGCGCTTTGTTCCATGGCATAAGGGAATCCCCTAGCCGCAATCGGGACCAGCCTGATATTCGCGATATCCAATAGCCATTAATGTGACGCCATTCTCACTGCATGAATGGAGTCGGGCTTTTGTTTGTGATCGAAGAACCGTTGCCGAGCTCGTTTTTCAGCCCGCCAGGTTACGCCGCTCATGCCTCACGGCCAATGATTTCGGCACCTCGTTACGCTGTAAATCAGGGTTCCATCGGAGCATTCGCGTCGAACGCAAACAGACCGTTCATCGCCAGCCACAAAAAACCAGAAACGCCTTACAGATTCCGGTCGTCGTCCGACAGTACCTTACGTTCGTTCGCCACACGCCCAATTGCATCACCTGACTTGATGTCGTGGAGAGAAGCATGCTGAACGATCGTAAAAACCGGAATCCGCGACTGCCCGAATTTTTGATCGAGGCGGAAACACTGCTGGCCAAATCCGAGGAGTGCCTGAGCCACCTGCAACTGATCAACAACGATCAGGACGCCATCGACTGCATGCTGAACACACTGTTCACTCTGGCCAACCGGGCCGATGCATTGGCGTTGCAGGCCGTATCGGAATTCTCGATGTGCATTCACAGCCTGCTCAGCCATGCACACACTCAAATCGATCTGAATGACCAGGCACTTTGTGCGCTCAAAGAGTGCTTCACACTGATGGCCTGGCAACTTGAACTGGTCGACCTGACTACCGGCCAGCTCAGCCTCGATGACGCGGAACAGTTGTCGTTGATCGAAGCGTTCGCCATGGAAATTGGTCGTGCCCCGACACGCCTGGCACCACCTGCCAAGCCGTTCGCATGTGCTCCGCTTTCGGCACGGCATGCCTGAGCGGCATCAAGTAATGCGTGGGATCGCCTGATAATATTCAGCACTTTGAGCAACAGTCTTTCGTGTCGCAATTGAACACTTCATATCTTTTAACGACAGAATCAAAGTAATAACCCAACTATTTAGTTGTGGACTTCTGACCTCCCAGACCACCCGTTTAGAGCGCTGTGAACTGTTTAGTAACACAATGAATCAAGCTGGACGCTGCGGCGCCAGCCCATTCTCGCTAAACGTGGAACAGCCGTCCAACGACGACAAAATTCCTGACCGCCCGGACATATATAGCGTACGCGACCAACGGTATGTTAAGTGGTATTATGCGGCCCAATTAGTTGGCTCTACTTTATGTCAGTCTGACTCCAGGCCGGGCCTATCCCCTGGAAATTGCAAAACTCGATTTTGACAATCAGACTGCGCTAACTTGAAGCCCGCTATCCAATCACCAGCGTTTTCCAGACAGAGACCCGTCAGCCACCCTGACCGGTCTGCCCGCAGCGAACATTCATTGGCTCCATCCGCTATGTACGCCAGCCTCAAGTCAGTCGCCTCTTGGCCACCCTCCCGAAAAAACGTTCGCCGGTTCACGCTGTTGATGTGTCTGTGCTCGGCGGTGGGCAGCTTGCTGGTTTACTGCCTGTCCTGCCACCTTCCAGTTGCGCTGCTGGTACTGAATCTGGCGGCAGCCACCGGTGTCTGGGTGCAGCATCGCAACTCGCGCAAATCGATCAAGTTCCAGCCTCAGGAACTTGCCGACCGTTTGCTGGAAGTACAGGAAAATGAACGCCATCGGCTCAGTCGTGAACTCCACGACGATATTGGCCAATTACTGACGGCGGCAAAGCTTCAAAGTGAATGGCTCAAGCGACGTCTACCCGAAGAGCTGCAAAGCCATTGCACCCTGCTCTGCGACACACTGGAAGAAACCCTGACCAAAGTTCGCGATGTGTCGGCCATTCTCAATCCAAGACAACTGACCAGCCTTGGCCTGGAAGCCAGTTTGCGTGCGCATCTGCTCAAGACACTGGCAAACACTGCCGTGAACTGGAGCCTTGAATGCCAGCAGCGCCTCACCGGTATTCCGGAAGAAATGGCAGTGGCGGCGTTTCGAATTACCCAGGAAGCCGTCACTAACATGCTGCGCCATGCCCAAGCCAAAAATCTGTTGATCCGTTTGCAACGCCTGCCCCAAGGGCTTGCGCTGTTTATCAGCGATGACGGACTGGGCTTTTCTCCAGCCACCCATCCTGGCCGTGAAGGACAGCGCGGAATGGCCGGAATGTCAGAGCGGATCGAACAACTGGGCGGCACTCTGAGCGTCATCAGTGAGCCCGGCAAGGGTACGCAGATCGAAGCACTTTTCCCCTGGGCGCCCCGCGCGCTCGAACGAGCCAGTACGAATAAGGTTCAACATTGACTTGTAACTTGCTTCTGGTGGATGACCACTCGCTGATCAGGGCCGGCGTACGCGCGCTGGTTCTGGATATTCCTGGTTACGCCGTCATTGGTGAAGCCAATGATGGCGCGCAGCTGCTCGAAATGGTCGAACAGCTAAGCCCTGACATCATCCTGCTGGATATATCCATGAAGGAAACCGGTGGGCTTGAGGCCCTGCAACGACTCAAGGCCGTACGCCCGCAGAGCAAGGTGCTGATATTGTCGATGCACACCGATCCCGCGCTGATCATGCAAGCCCTGGAGTCAGGCGCGCACGGCTACCTGCTCAAGGACACCACCGCCACGGAGCTGGAACACGCGCTTGAAGCCTTGCGCAACAACGAACGCTACCTGAGCCCGGCCATCGCTCACACCGTAATCAACCAGGCACTGGTTCGAGCCCAGAAAAACCAGCCGGAACCGGTCGACACGCATAATCTGACGGCACGTCAGCTAGAGATTCTGCGCTTGATCGTGCGTGGCAAATCCACTCGCGAGATTGCCAATGGTTTGGGCCTGAGCATCAAAACGGTGGAAACCCATCGCTCTCAGATCATGAAGCGCTTGCAGATCTTCGATGTCGCGGGCCTGGTGCTGTTTGCCGTGCGCGAGCAAATCATCAGTCTCGACGACTAGACCAGATCAACGCCCCAGTAGCGCCGATCCCTCGGGCATCAGAAGAGTCCTACGCGCCGACTTTTTTCTTACAAGTCGTGATGAATTAGCCCAATTGACGGTCATTTCGTATTGGTACACCTTGTGACTGCGGTTATCAGGCAACAGCAAAAAAACACACAGGGATGTGCACGTATCATGACCAGAGACTATCGGGCAGGGAGCCATGCACTTAATGCAAAGCCATGACTTCCGATTTCCAGCGAACCGGGGCACGCCACTCAAGGGCGATCAACCTGCTCAACCGACTGAATGCAATTGCACCGTCAACACACCTGGAGGGAATGACATGGAGCCGCGCGTTGTAGAGCTGGAGACCCACCTCAAGTACATTCGCAGAGATATGGAAGAGGTCCGAAATGACGTCAAATCCATCAAGCACAGGCTTGCTTACTCGGTAGGCGCCTCGGCGGTGATCATCAGTCTGCTCGGCTGGATCGCCAACAGCCGCTTCGATCAACTCGTGATGCTGCTTAACTCATAACCGGCACCATGAAACGCCAGGCCCGAGGTGATCCATACCGGGCCTGGCGAGCCTGCAGCAAGGGCTTAGCCCAGCACTTCACTCAGCGGGATGAAATTCACCCAATCACCTTCGACCAAGGTGCGCTCTTCCAGCACTTCAACCAACCCCTCAGCCCAGGCTGCACTACGCAAAACACCCGAGCTCTGGTTTTTGTAGATGATTGCTCGCCCATGCTCCAGACGACCGCGCAGGTATTCCCGGCGATTGCCGGCCTTGGACCAGACGAATCCTGCCGGAATCTGAAACTGCAAGGGCCGAACTTCTCTTACGCCCTGACGACGCAACAGATACGGACGTGCCAACAAAGCGAAGGTCACCAGTGTCGACGCAGGATTACCAGGTAATCCAATCACCGGCACACCTCGAAAATGCCCAAACGTCAGTGGTTTCCCTGGTTTGATGGCCAGCTTCCACAACGCCAGCTCACCCTCTTCACGCAGAGCAATACCCAGAAAATCCGCCTCGCCTACCGATACACCGCCGGTAGAAAGGATCAGGTCGACATTCCCCAATTCGGCGAGACGATTGCGCGTTGCCTGCAAGTCGTCCGGTAGAATCCCCGCATCGATCACTTCGCAACCTAAACGCTGCAACCAGCTGCACAGCAATACCCGATTGCTGTTGTAGATCTGCCCTGGGCCAAGGGCCTGCCCAGGCTCGACCAATTCATCCCCGGTGGAGAGCACCGCGACTCGCACCTTGCGCACGACTTCAAGTTCTGCGCACCCCAGTGAGGCCGCCAAACCTAGTTCGATAGGACCCAAGCGCGTACCGGCGGTCAACACCTGCTCACCCACCGTGGTTTCCTGACCTTGTGGGCGAATGTTCTGCCCTGCGTGCATCGGCTCGGTAAAACATACCCGTAGGTCCGCCTGAACCTCGGCGTTTTCCTGCATTTCAACGCAGTCTGCACCGGCCGGTACTGGTGCGCCGGTGAAGATCCGTGCACAGGTACCCGGTGCTAATGGCTCCGGGGCTTGCCCGGCAAAGATCTTTTGGCTGACCACCAGTGGCTCGCCAGTCCAATCGGCAAGGCACAAGGCATAACCGTCCATGGCGCTGTTGGGCCATGGCGGCAGATCGAGGGTCGACAGCAGATCCTCGGCGAGAACACGGCCCTGGGTCGCAGCCAACAGCAATCGCTCGCGCTCAAGGATTGGCGACGCTTCGGCCATTTCCAGCAAGCGTGCCAGCGCCACTTCGACGGGCATCAAACTGCCCGTCTTGCCTGGCTTACCCGCGGGATTCACAGGGTGCCGCCTGTTTCAAGTGAGCAACGAAGTTGCAAGGGCGGTGCCGCGAATCCAGTTGCTCCGCGAGAATCCCGTCCCAACCGGTTCGCACCGCGTTGGTGGAGCCTGGCAGACAGCAGACCAGCGTTCCATTGGCCAACCCTGCCAATGCACGCGATTGCACTGTCGAGGTGCCAATATCCGCAACCGATATCTGCCGAAACAACTCACCAAATCCATCAACCTGCTTATCCAGCAGGCAACTGACCGCTTCCGGTGTACTGTCACGGCCGGTAAAACCCGTACCGCCGGTAATCAGCACCACCTGCACAACATCGTCAGCGATCCAGGTCGCGACTTGCGCACGAATTTTGTAGAGATCATCTTTAAGCAGAATACGCGCGGCCAGGTTATGTCCGGCGGCACTCAGGCGGTCAACGAAGACTTGCCCCGAGGTATCGGTTTCCAGCGTGCGGGTATCACTGACAGTCAACACCGCAATGTTCAGCGGGGCGAAAGGTACATCAGCCTTGGCTTTCATAGGCTCGTCCAGTTGTAGGAGAAACAGCCCGGTGTTATATCACAGCGCCTCATTTTTTCACCGCACCTGTGGAGATACGCCATGACCTCGAACACCCCGTTGCCGCCCTGCTCTATCCTGCTTCTGGCAGGAGGACGTGGCCAGCGCATGGGCGGTCAGGACAAGGGGTTGCTGGTGTGGCAAGGCGTGCCTTTGATTGCTCATCTGCACCGCCAGACTCGCGGTTTAAGCGATGACCTGATCATTTCCTGCAACCGCAATCTGGAAAAATACGCACCTTACGCCGACCAATTGGTCCATGACGACAACAGTGACTTTCCGGGCCCCTTGGCCGGTATCCGCGCCGGATTGGCGGTCGCGCGCCATCCCCATCTGATGGTACTGCCCTGCGACGTGCCGCGCATTGATGTCGAACTACTCACGGCTATGCGCGAAGCCGCCCGCCAACAGCCGGACAAACCCTTGATGCTACGCCAGGGCGAGCATTGGGAACCGTTGCTGTGCATCATCCCCGTGGCGCTGGCAGGCGACTTTGAAAACGCCTGGAACGAGGGTGAACGCAGCCCCGGACGCATCATGCGAAACCTCGGTGCCATCGCACTGCAATGCCCCGAAAACGATCGACGCCTGGCCAACCTGAATACACCTGAGCTGTTAAGCCTGCACAGCAACGTGCCAGAATGACGCCAACCAAGGAACTTGCACGCCAGGCATACGTCTCAAGCCCAGTACTCAAAAGAATTCATATTCGGAGAAATCACATGACTCATCGGACCCTCGCCACCTTCATGCTCGCATTGGGCCTCGCTACCCTCGCCGGTTGCTCATCGCCCGCGGTGATCACCTTGAATGACGGTCGCGAAATCCAGTCGGTCGACACACCTCAATTCGATTCCAAGTCGGGCTTTTATCAATTCGAGCAACTGGATGGCAAACAAACCCGCATCAACAAAGATCAGATTCGTACCGTTAAAGACCTGTAAGCCTCACGGCGACAACCAGGTACACATAAAGCCCGCCGCGTGCGGGCTTTATCGTTTCTGACAGTAGAAAATCCTGCCTGTCGCGGAGCAATGGGCATATAGCTTGAACTACGGAATCACCACTGCAGGGTGATTTCACTTTCAAAACTTCGCTCCAGCCCGGTCACCGGATCGATAAAACACAACCCCTTGGCCAACAGCTTCAATGGATTGGCGTAATCATCTTCAACGTCTTTCAACGCATCAGGATAAAACGGGTCATTACAGATACTCGCCCCCAACGCAGTCATGTGGACCCTTAACTGGTGCTTTTTGCCGGTCACCGGATACAGCGCATAACGCCAGAGATCGGCGTTTTTCTCGATGACCTCAATCGCAGTCTCGGTATTGCTCACACCGGAGCCCTCTTGCATGCGAAAGAAGGGCTCGCCATCGACCAGACGGCTTTTATGCACCCGCGGAAACGAGACCTCAGGCAAGGCGCGGGCAATTGCCTCGTAGCGTTTTTCGATCTGCCGTGTTGGGAACAACGATTGATAGGCCGAACGACTCCGGGGGTTGGCAGAAAACAGCACAAGCCCTGCCGTGTGCCGGTCTATGCGGTGCAAAGGCACCAAATGCGGGTTCTCCAGACGACGGATCAAGCGCCGCAGCAACGTCTGTTCAACGTACTCGCCCGCCGGGGTAACCGGCAGAAAGTGTGGTTTGTCCGCAACCACCAGATGCTCGTCGGCATACAGAATCGTCTCAAGCACCGGGATTGGTTTTTCGTCGGGAACTTCCCGAAAATAGTGAATCCGCAAACCTTCCTTGTAAGGCAGGTCCATGGCAATCGCATGACCGTGACCATCCAGGACACGACCACGGGCAATCCTGTCCAGCCATTGCTCGCGACCAATGGCGCTGAAGTGTTCGCACAGACAATCGAGTACGGTCAGCCAGGCGCCAGGCGGCAGGTACAGCGTGCTGGCCTGATTCTGTGCGGCGGAAAAAGATGAGGTGGACATACGAAAGCTCTGGCCGTTAATGCAGGCGCCCATTATCCAACAAGGGCCAGAGCGATCCTAGGCTCTGAACGAAAACTCGCCGAGCGGCGATCAGGCAAGGCAAAAACAGGCGAGGAAGCGGAGTTTAGGGGCCTAAATGAGCATTCCGAGCCTGTTTTTAACGCAGCCTGGTCGACGCGCAGGCAGTTTTCGTTCAGAGCCTGGAGAGATTCCGTGCGAGCCGCCCTCATGACTATCACGCTGTCAGCGACTCTCGCTGCGCCGCCGCTTCGGTAAACTCCTTCAGCCAGCGCAATACATCGACAGCCTCCCAACGGCCTGGATCATAAAGCGCATATAGCAGCCCTTGATAACCCACGACATCCAGTTGGCGGTGATAACCCGCGCGCTGAAACAAGGCTTCGATTTCAGCGAAACAGGTGTTGAAGTGCAATTTGTTGAATGGCGTTTTTCCTTCCGTGACCAAACCATCCAGGCGCAACTCCAGCACCGCCTCCTGTACGACATCAGCCGACATGCGGTTCACGCTGGCTTTTAATTGTTCGACATTGACCATGCTGCATCCCTCTAACGCGAATAGCTGTACGCACATACAGTAAACGAATAATCGGGGTTACGCCAACGCATTACCTGAGGATCGCGACAGACGTAACGACTGTCGCTGAAGACGAGATGGGGTTAACGCAGGAATGCCACGACCTGTTCGGCGTCGAAGGGCCAACCCAATTCGGCCCCCGTATCAACGCGGCGCAGAACCGGAATACGCAAGGCATAGGCTTCAAACAAGGTTTCGCTGTCTGCAATGTCGACCAGTTCCACCAACAAACCGTGCTCGACCAGCGGCATCAGTTCCGCTTCTGCGAGTTCACAGAGATGGCAACCAAGGGTGCTGAACAACTGGCATTCAGGAGGCATGACAAACAGACCAACGAGGATTGGGTGACTATTCTAGGCCCGGGACGAAAAGTCGTCGAGCGACGGGGATGCCCGTGACGACAGCCAATTTTGACTGTCTGGTAAAACCCTGATGCAAATCACTCGGCCTCAGTTCCAGTTGCGCGATGCTCGCGGCTTTTTTGCCTCTACGCTTGGTACGTCCTGGCGGTGAAACGGAGAATGTTGTGTTTGCCAATTTGTTGATCATCCTCGCCTCATCATTGGTGGTGATTGCGCTGTTTCGGCGCCTTCAGCTTCCGCCCGTGCTGGGCTACCTGTGCGTCGGACTGCTCGTGGGACCAAGCGCATTCGGCTGGGTGAATGACAACCAGGATTTACCGGACCTCGCCGAGTTGGGCGTGGTTTTTCTACTGTTCTCCCTGGGTCTGGAGTTTTCCCTGTCGAAAATGCTCGCGCTACGGCGTGTGGTATTTGGTCTAGGCAGCCTGCAAGTGCTGTGCTCGGGCGCTCTGCTGGGCGGACTGCTGATGCTGCTCGGCATGCCTGCCACCCCGGCCATGTTGCTCGGCGCCGGTCTCGCACTATCGTCCACGGCGATTGTCAGCAAAGAGTTGAGCAGCCTCGGCGAGATCTTCAGCCGCCACGGCCAGAATGCGATTGGCGTGCTGTTGTTTCAGGATGTAGTTGCGGTGCTGTTGCTGACTCTGGTCCCGGTGTTCGCTGGCAGCAGCGATCAAACCTGGTACTGGGCGCTGCCGATCACACTCGGCAAAACCCTGGTGCTGTTTGTCGGTCTGTTGCTGGCCAGTCGCTGGCTCCTGCCACGCCTGTTCCACGAAGTCGCCGCCTCGCACTCCGCTGAACTGTTCGTCTTGCTGGCACTGGTCATCGTGTTGCTGACCGCGTGGCTGACTCATCTGCTCGGACTCTCCCCTGCCCTCGGTGCCTTCCTTGCCGGCATGTTGCTGGGCGAGAGCCATTACCGGCATCAGATCGAAGCCGATATCCGCCCGTTCCGCGATATTCTGCTTGGACTGTTTTTCGTCAGCATCGGCATGCTGATCGACCTGCAGTTGTTCGCCAGCCATGGCCTGTTGATTCTCGGCCTGACATTGGGGCTGCTGCTGATCAAGGGCAGCGTGGTCGCAGCGCTGGTCAAATGGCGCGGCAGTGACGGCGAAACCGCCTGGCGCAGCGGTCTGGCATTGGCGCAAGGCGGCGAATTCTGCTTTGCGCTAATGGCCCAGATGCAGCAGAACAAGCTGTTGCCAGCCGAGCTGAGTGGCCTGCTGCTGGCTGCGACCTTCTGTTCGATGTTGCTGACGCCATTATTACTGCGCGCGGCGCCAGGTATTGCCACACGCTTGCACCGCAAACCCGATGACGAAGCGCAACTCGATCAGATTGCTGCGTTGAACGCCGAGCGGCACGGGCACGTGGTAATTTGCGGCTACGGTCGAGTCGGTCAATCCATCGGACGTTTTCTGCGCCGCGAAGAGCAGCCCTTCGTTGCGCTGGACGATGACCCGGTGCGTGTTCACGAAGCCGCGGCCGGTGAAAGCTGCGTGCACTATGGCGATTCCCGTCGTGGAGAGTTGCTCGGGGCCGTGGGACTTGAGCGCGCGCGACTGCTGGTGATTGCCGTGGACAAGACCGATATCGCCCTGGCCGTGCTCAATGCAGCACGACGGATAAACACCGAGGTTCCGATACTGGTGCGAACCCGCGACGATAGTCAGTTGACCGAATTGAAGGCAGCCGGAGCCAATGAGGTCGTCCCGGAACTGCTGGAATCGAGCCTGATGCTCGCGTCCCACGCGCTGATCATGTTGGGTTTGCCCCAACAGCAGGTCCAGGAGCGTGTCGATGAAGTGCGACGTAGCCGCTATCGACTGCTGCAAGGTTTCTACCACGGAGCGCAAAGCAATTTGCTGGACCGTCGGGGGCAGCCGAAGGTGTTGATGCATGCGGTTAACCTGGCGACGGACGCCCACGCATGCGGCCGGCCCTTGAATGAGCTGGCGCTGGAAGAGTTGGGGGTCGATGTTCAAGCCGTTCAGCGCAATGGCGCTGATTTGGCGGTTGAGGGCACCACCCGATTGCTGGCAGGCGATCGGGTATTGATGTCAGGCACCTTGTCTGCCATCGAGGCCTGTGAAGCCAGGCTTCTGGCTGGGTAATAAAGGGTTGTAAGCCCTGCTCGCGCAGAATCGGCAGCCACCTCGCGCGAGCCTGGCCAATCAACTGAAGGCAATCAATCCTGGCTGACCGCGCCGATCTTGTGGATCGACAGATCCGCCCCGTAATACTCCTCTTCCTGACTCAGGCGCAGCCCATGCAACAGCTTGATCGTGCCATACACCGCAAAGCCTCCGATCAATGCCACGGCCACACCGAGCGCGGTGCCGATCAACTGACTGATCAAGCTTACCCCGCCGAGACCACCCAAGGCGCTCTGACCGAAAATCCCGCAGGCAATCCCGCCCCAAACGCCACACAGACCGTGCAACGGCCAGACGCCGAGTACATCGTCGATCTTCCATTGGCTTTGCGCCGCGATGAAACACCAGACAAACAAGGCTCCGGCGATGGCGCCGGTCACCAGTGCGCCAACCGGGTGCATCAAGTCAGAGCCGGCGCAGATCGCTACCAACCCGGCCAGTGGGCCGTTATGCAGGAACCCCGGGTCGTTACGGCCGACAATCAATGCGGCAACCGTGCCGCCGACCATCGCCATCAACGAGTTGACCGCCACCAGGCCACTGACGCCTTGCAGGGTTTGCGCGCTCATCACGTTAAAGCCGAACCATCCGACGATGAGAATCCACGAACCCAATGCCAGAAACGGAATGCTCGACGGCGCAAACGCCACCAGACGCCCATCGCGGTACCGACCATTGCGCGGACCGAGCAACAAGACCGCCGCCAGTGCCAGCCAACCGCCCATGGCGTGCACTACCACAGAACCTGCGAAATCATGGAAGCCGGCACCGAAGCGCGCCAACAACCAGGCCTGCAGACCAAAGTTTCCGTTCCAGACCACACCTTCAAAAAACGGATAAATGAAGGCGACGATCAACGCCGTCGCGCACAACTGCGGAGCGAATCGGGCGCGCTCGGCAATCCCCCCGGAGATGATCGCCGGAATGGCTGCGGCAAAGGTCAGCAGGAAGAAAAACTTCACCAGCCCATAACCGTGATCAGCGCTGATCACCGCGGCCGGTTGCATGAAAGTGACGCCGTAGGAAATCCAGTAGCCTATAAAGAAATAGGCCAGCGTCGAGATGGCAAAGTCGCTGAGGATCTTCGATAAAGCGTTGACCTGGTTTTTTTGCCGAACCGTGCCGACTTCCAGAAAAGCGAAACCGGCATGCATGGCCAGAACCATGACAGCGCCGATCAGAATGAACAGCGTATTGGAGCTATGGACCAGGCTGTCCACAGCACTTTGCAAATTTTCCATGAAGTTGGCAGACCTTAAAGTCGCAAAAGCACCAAAGCGGTTCACCGAACCAATTCACGCACCAAGTTGACACCAGCCTTGGCGTCAACCGTTATTCCGGCGAACCGTTTTGGCGCAAAAAGCTCATTGAGGTCAATCGTTGCTCGGGTGTTTGCGCGAGTTTCTATTATTTAGGTTAAGGTTTTCGCGAAGCATGCCCAGTTTCAGCACAGCAGTACTGTCTGACGCACCACGACATAGCAAAAGCTGTACCAGGCATTGGGGGCGTTCTCAATTAGTTTCCCCACCGCGTTGTCGCCTTAAAGCGGGCCAGGCAAGGCGCAGGCCGCTGGGAATGGTCGCTCCCTTTCCAAGGCCTGCAACGCAGCCTGGCCCGTTTTAAGGCACAACCCGAAGGGCCGGGCCTGCTGTTGTGCAGGGCTGCGTTGCTCGAAGCTTGTTTGGAATGACCAAACCACGCTTCTCGCGCCTTGCCCTGCACAACAGCAGACCCGGCGCGGTGGGGAAACTAATTGAGAACGCCCCCTAGCACTGAACCTTCGAGCACGGCTCGTACTCGAATATTTCATACGCCAATTATGGAGATCACCATGGCCAGAAAAACGGCAAAGACTGCTCAAGAAATCCTGATGGAAGACTTTCAGACACTGGTCAGCGACACTGAACGGTTGCTGGAACACACCGCCACACTGGCCGGTGATCAAGCCGATGAGCTGCGCAACCAGATTCACGAAAGCTTGCTGCGGGCTCGCGAGACCCTGCAACTGACCGAAGACTCCATGCGCGAACGCGGCAAGGCAGCCGTCACCGCCACTGAAGACTATGTTCAGGCCAACCCATGGCAGGCTGTTGGTATCGCGGCCGGCGTAGGCTTTTTGATTGGTCTGTTGGCGACGCGGCGCTGATATGGCTATCGGTGAATCCGGCTCGTCCGAAACTGGCCCCGGCGCTTCATCGCGACGCTTGGGCGCCGCTTTTCTCGGATTGCTGCACAGCCATGTCGAGTTGTTCGGCATCGAATTACAGGAGCAGAAAGCCCGTACCGTAAGCCTGTTGCTGTTCGCGGGCCTGGCGCTGGTTTTCACCTTGCTGCTGCTGATCGGGCTTTCGACGCTGGTGTTGATTCTGCTGTGGGACACTTATCGCCTGGCGGGGATCATCGGTCTGTGCGTCTTCTATACGCTCGCGGCACTCTTCTGTGGCATGCGCTTGAAAGCGGCGATCTTCGATGAATCATCGCCTTTCAATGCCACCCTTGAAGAGTTGGCGAACGACAGGGAGCGCCTGCTGCCATGAGCCTGCCTGAAATCCCCAAAAACTGTTCACGGCAAGAGATGCGCAAGGCGTTGATACGCTTGCGCATGGAAATGCATCGCCAGGAAATTCGCCACGAGTCCCGGCAGCTGTTGCAGCCCTTGCAGCGCGTACGCGAGATGACGCAAAGCGTTCAGGAGGGTCTTGGCATCAAGCACGCGCCGCTCTGGGGCATCGCCGCCGTGACCTTGCTGGGCTTTCTCAGCGGCAAGGGCGCCAAGAGCGGTGGCATCAACAGCGTCACTCGGCTAGTCCAGCTGGGCACCAGCCTGTTGCCGCTGATCAAGCTGGTACTGCAAGGCTCCTCGCGCAAAAACCAGTAAGCCAACATCTGGCTGCATTCTTGCAAAGCTTCAAGGATCGAACCTCTTTATCGAGAGGTTCGATTCTGCCTGCCTAACCGGCAACCAGGCTCGACTCCAGACCAGACCTTACTAAGGAGGCCACGTGATCGACGGGCAACCGCTCGCCTGCTTTCAGCCGTTCATCGATACTGCTACAGGACGTATTGCTGGCGTCGAAGCGCTGGGTCGCCTGCGCCAGGCCGATGGCCAACTCACCTCGGTCGGCCCGCTGTTTGCCGATCAACGAACCCCCGCCATCGCGTTACGCCGCCTCGATCGGCAAATCCGTGATGACGCCTTGAGCCGGCTGCATGAAGCACCCGCCGACTGGTTTCTGAGCCTGAACATGTCACCGCGCTGGATCAGCCGATTGCGTGCGGATCAGGCATTACCCAGCCTCAAACAACTGAACCGGCACGCTGTCGACCCGCGACGCATTGTTTTCGAGATTACCGAACTGGGTGGCGACAGCCAGCGTCTGAGCGAAGTGGTGACTCGCTATCGACAGGCAGGTGCGCGAATTGCCATCGATGATTTCGGCGCCGGGTATTCCCAGCTCGATCGCGTTCTGGCGCTGCAACCCGACATTCTCAAACTCGACATGCGCCTGTTCCAGGCGGCCGCACGGGGCGGTCCAAGCAGCGATGTGGTCAAGGCACTGGCACAAATGGCAGAGAAAACCGGCTGCTGGATCATCGCCGAAGGCGTGGAAACCGAAGCTCAGTTGAATTTCGCTCTGGAGTGCGGCTCGCGTTACGTTCAGGGCTTTCTGTTTGCCAGGGCGCAGGTCGATTTCTTCGCCAGCGATGCATTCGTCGAACACTTCGCAAGGTTGCGAGAGCGCTATGTGCAACAGAAACTGGCCGAGCGCGGACGGCTGATGGTCATGCGCCAACAGCTCGGCGAACTGATGGGTATTCTGCAAGCCTGGGCTCAGGCCCATGCGCCCATCAGCCATTTGCCGCAATTGAATGCTTTCCCCTGGCTACTGCGCTTTTACCAATGCGACCGGCAGGGTACCCAGCTCACCCCCAACCTGGAATGGCGCAATGGCGGCTGGGAAGCCGATAACCGCTACCTGGGTCACAACTGGTCCTGGCGACCGTACTTCTATCATCTGCTGGCCGAGGGCTGGGACGAGCGGCGCCTGACCCTGTCGAACACGTACCGCGATGCCACCAGCAACCAGTATTGCCTCACCGCCGGACAGTTCTTCGATAATGGTCAACGCTTGCTGCTGATCGATATCGACGCGGTGGGCCTGTAGTTCCGCTTGCAGGGCGTTGCACGAACCGGGAAGCTAGGGCATCAGTCACCTGACGGAGAACCTGCCTTGGATTGGCATACCCTGCTTAATCGTGAACGCCTCGGAAAGCCGGTGCACAGCCCGGAAGAACTCGGTCGCAGTCCCTTCCATAAAGACCACGACCGGATCATTTTCTCCGGCGCCTTTCGCCGTCTTGGCCGCAAGACCCAGGTCCACCCGGTGTCCAGCAATGACCATATCCACACGCGCCTGACCCACTCACTGGAAGTCAGTTGCGTGGGGCGCTCATTGGGTATGCGCGTCGGTGAAACCATCCGCAGCGCCCTGCCCGACTGGTGCGAGCCGAGCGACCTGGGCATGGTGGTGCAATCAGCTTGCCTGGCCCATGACATCGGCAATCCGCCTTTTGGCCACTCGGGTGAAGACGCCATCCGCTACTGGTTTCAACAAGCCGCGGGCAAGGGCTGGCTGGATGCCATGAGCCAAGTCGAACGCGACGACTTCCTCAACTTCGAGGGTAATGCCCAAGGCTTCCGGGTGCTGACCCAACTGGAATACCACCAGTTCGACGGCGGTACACGGCTGACCTACGCAACACTGGGTACGTACTTGAAGTATCCGTGGACCGCGCGCCATGCCGATTCGCTGGGTTACAAAAAACACAAGTTCGGTTGCTATCAGAGCGAACTGCCCCTGCTGGAGCAGATCGCCCAGAAACTGGGCCTGCCGCAACTCGAGGAACAGCGCTGGGCCCGGCATCCTCTGGTCTATTTGATGGAGGCTGCCGATGACATCTGCTATGCCTTGATCGACCTTGAAGATGGTCTGGAGATGGAGCTTCTGGAATACGCCGAGGTGGAGTCTCTGTTACTCGGTCTGGTTGGGGATGATCTGCCGGAAACCTACCGTCAACTCGGCCCCAATGACTCGCGCCGCCGCAAACTGGCGATTCTGCGTGGCAAAGCCATCGAGCACCTGACCAACGCTGCGGCACGCGCATTCGTCGAGCAACAGGACGCGCTGTTGGCGGGCACCCTTCACGGCGATCTGGTGGAACACATGCACGGACCGGCGAAGCGTTGCGTGCTGAATGCCAAGGACATGGCACGCAAAAAAATCTTCCAGGACAAGCGCAAAACCCTGCATGAAATCGGTGCGTACACCACCCTGGAAATTCTGCTGAACGGCTTTTGCGGCGCGGCGCTGGAGCAGCACGGTGGTCGTACGGCATCATTCAAGAACCAGCGCATACTCGATCTGCTTGGCAATAATGCGCCCGACCCGCACGGGCCTTTGCATACCTCGTTTTTACGCATGATCGACTTCATTGCCGGCATGACCGACAGTTATGCAAGCGAAATGGCCCTGGAAATGACCGGACGCTCCAGCCACTCGTAAAATCAATCGATCAGTCGCCCCGGAGTATTCAGTGGCGACTGATCATCCTCCAACACTTTGTAGTACTGAGAGATTTTCCCTACACCCTGTGCAGAGTAAACTTATCATTTGCTCTATATACACGCGAAATAATCACTCTATCCTGTTCAATATGATCGAGATCCGCAAACCTGACAGTTATCCATTAACGGCAAAGAAGAGAGTGCTGATTAAAACTATAACAATATTTCTGACGCCACCGCAGGTCAGCCATTTTGCATGGAAAGCTATATGTTCAAATACGATCTGTACATCATGCTGGTGGAGGATCATCCCTTCCAGCTGAAAGCGACCCAATGCCTGCTTGAAAGTTACGGTTTCACTCAGGTCACTGCCGTAAACAATGCTGAAAATGCACTGCAGGCGATGACTCAGGTTCAGCGACCATACGACATCTTGCTGTGCGATCAATGCCTGCCTGACCTTTGCGGCCTCGACTTGATCGGCATTGCCAGCCACCAGGGCCTGATACAGCAGGCGATCATCCTGAGCAGCCTTGACTCAAGTGAACTGGACATATTGAAAAAAAACGCACACGAACGGCGACTACCATTGCTTGGGTATTTGGCAAAACCACTGAAACAATCTGAATTTATAAACTTATTGATCCCCACAAACACAATTAACGGAGAGCCCTCGGACACCTCACGACAAACAGAAAGCCCTCAACACCACCACACCCCAAAAATAGTGATTCAGCACTAACTGTGAAACTCATATCAACCAGGACTAATGACCGCCTACATAGCGACCTAACACTCTCACTCTTCCTTACAAACCTAGTTAACGCGTAATCCGTTGCCTCTTTTAATGTAGGACATGTCCTATATTGCACCTACAGCCCCGTCACTTCATGCGTCAACTCCCTTATCTGAGCTAAGGTGCTCGCTTTATTTGCGCACGTATGGGACATGATTATGAACTCAGTTTTTATTGTCGACGATCACCCCGTCATTCGCCTTGCAGTTCGTATGTTGCTAGAACATGAAGGTTACAAAGTAGTCGGTGAATCCGACAACGGAGTCGATGCGATGCAGATGGTTCGCGAATGCATGCCCGACCTGATCATCCTTGACATCAGCATCCCGAAACTCGATGGACTGGAGGTGCTCTCGCGCTTCAATGCAATGAGTACTCCGCTGAAGACCCTGGTTTTGACGGCCCAGTGCCCAACACTTTTCGCCATCCGCTGCATGCAGTCCGGCGCCTCCGGTTACGTCTGCAAACAGGAAGACCTCAGCGAACTGCTGAGTGCCATCAAGGCCGTGCTGTCCGGTTACAACTACTTCCCCAGTCAGGCCTTGAACCCGGTTCGCGGGGATGAAGGCGTCTGTGCAGAGCTGGACTTGTTCAAGACGGTCAATGATCGCGAACTGATGGTTCTGCAGCTGTTCGCTCAAGGTCGTACCAACAAGGAAATCGCCAAAGGCATGTTCCTCAGTAACAAGACCGTCAGCACCTACAAGAAAAGACTCATGCAGAAACTCAAGGCCAAATCCTTGGTTGAACTTATCGAGATGGCAAAACGTAACGCGCTAGTGTGAGGGACAGGATGCCCAGGTGTTTAAAGGACTATTTATTGTATTTGAGCGCAGGTTTATGCCTGAGCACCTCCGCGTCCGTAGCAGACACCGGAATCGACAACTACACACTGCTTAGCCGCTCAACCGCAGGTCATATGGACGTTCAGCTGGATAAATCACAACGGCTGTGGATACACAATAAACGCGAACTGATCCTGGGGACCTCCGCTCCCGACTACCCCCCTTTCGATTTAACGATCAGCGGCCACGACTACGAGGGGTTCACGGCTGATTATGCGGGGATTCTTGCAAAATCCCTGGGCTTGCCGATCAAGGTCCGTCGCTATCTCGACCGAGATGCTGCCATCCAGGCACTCGAAAACGGCGAAATCGATCTGCTTGGAACGGCCAATGGTTTTGAAGCGAGGCACTCGAACATCGCGCTTTCTGCACCTTACGCCATTGATCAGTCGGTTCTGGTCACTCGGGAGGCTGAAACACGATCATTAACTGAAGGCCTGGCCGACATGCGATTAAGCATGGTCTATCACTATCTGCCGCTGGACGAGGTAAAAGCGCTATACCCCAAGGCCATCATTACCTCCTATCCGTCCTACCAGAATGCGATCAGTGCCGTCGCCTTTGACCAGGCAGATGTGTTCCTCGGCGACACCATTTCAACCCACTTCACGATCAACAAGGGTTATCTGAAAAATATACGGATGGCCAACTTCGGCAAACATGAGGCCTATGGGTTCAGCTTCGCTGTGCGCAAGGACGATCAGAACCTGCTGGAAATCATTGATGCCGTACTCAAAGGGGTGCCTGCGGGCGAGCGGGAAAATATTGCCAAACGCTGGAGCGCAGGCAGTGACATCCTTCTGACTGACCACAAACTGCAATTGACCAACCGTGAGGAGCGCTGGCTTGCGCAGCACCCGGTTGTTCGCGTGGTCGTCAACGACGCCTTCGCCCCGTTGACGTTCTTTGACGCCGACGAGACCTTTCGGGGTATTGCCGCTGACTTGCTCGAACTGATCAGGCTTCGAACCGGTTTGCAGTTCGAGATTCACCGCAGCCGAAGTGACAGCGAGATGATCAGACAGGTTAAAGACAACCAGGCTGACCTGATTGCCGCGATTCTTCCCAGCACCGAACGCGAGGCGCAGCTGAGCTTCACCCGTCCCTACCTGGAAAACTCATTTGTACTACTGACCCGAAAGAGCACCGCCGGCCCAATCAATCTTGAGCAACTGAGTGGCAAAAGCCTTGCAATCACCCAAGGTAATCCACTCCTCGACTACCTGCGTCGCGAGCACCCGACGATCCAGCTGATTGAAACGCCTGACACGTTCAGCGCGGTGGAGTTACTCGCCAAAGGTCAGGTAGAGGGCGCAGTCAACTCATTGGTGATTGCCAACTACTTCATTTCATCGCAAGTGTTCGAGGACGCGTTGCAAATCAGTGCGACTATCGGGACACAGCAAGCCGCGTTTTCACTGGCGACCGCGCGCAACGCCACCGAACTGAACTCCATCCTCGAAAAAGCCCTTTTAAGCATTGCGCCGGACGAACTGGGAATAATCAACAGTCGCTGGCGTGGCTACACGGGCACCTCCAGTAGCACCTGGCGTAACTACCATCGCCTGTTCTATCAATTGGTCATTGGCAGCGGTTTGTTGTTGCTGATTTCACTGGCCTGGAATGCCCACATGCGCAGGCAGATCAAGCAACGCCAGAAAGCGGAGCGCGCACTCAATGACCAGCTCGAATTCATGCATACGCTGGTCAACGGAACACCTCATCCAATCTACGTACGGGACCGCGAAGGGCTGCTGCAAAGTTGCAATGACAGTTACCTGGAAGCTTTTTGCGCCAAACGCGAGGACGTGATAGGCAAAAACGTCATGCAAGGCGCCATGAGCAATGAGTTCGAGGCCAGGGAATATCAGGCGGATTACCAGCGAGTGGTGGCCGAAGGCGTCCCGCTGATTCTCGACCGCCCCCTGCACATTGGCCGGAAAAAGCTGACGATCTATCACTGGATTCTTCCCTATCGAGATTCGACGGGCGAGGTCCAGGGGATCATAGGTGGCTGGATCGACATCAGCGAACGACGACAGCTTTTTGATGAGCTCAGGTCCGCCAAAGAGCAGGCGGACAAGGCGAATCGCGCCAAGAGCACCTTCCTCGCCACCATGAGTCATGAAATCCGCACCCCGATGAATGCGGTGATCGGCATGCTCGAGCTGACCTTGAAACGGGCCGATCAGGGTCACCTGGATCGTCCGGCCATTGAGGTGGCCTATAGCTCGGCCGAGGACTTGCTGGAGCTGATTGGCGACATCCTCGATATCGCCCGAATCGAGTCCGGCCATTTGAGCCTGGCGCCAGAACGGGTGAACCTCGGCGAAACCGTGGAAGCGGTCGTGCGGGTCTTCGACGGATTGGCCCGGCAAAAAAACCTCAGCCTGGTGCTGGAGTTCCCCACCAGCGCTGAACAACCCGATGTGTTGCTAGACCCCCTGCGCTTCAAACAGATACTGTCCAACCTGATCAGCAATGCCATCAAGTTCACCGAGCACGGCCAGGTCAAGATCAAGGTCACGCTGCAACCGACCTCGGAGCCCGACTGGATGGCAATGGAGTTATCGGTCAATGACACCGGTGTCGGTATCAGCGAGGACGATCAGCGACGGTTGTTCGAACCCTTCACCCAGGCGGACAACACCGGACACTTGGCCAGAAGCGGCGCGGGTTTGGGTCTGGTGATCAGCCGCAACCTGTGTGAAATGATGGGCGGTTGCGTGCAGTTGACCAGTACGCCCGGGGTCGGCACTCAGGTCCGGATTTCATTGCAGATGACTGCACTGCCAGACGCAGTGGTGCCCGACAACCCGCAACCGGTGATTGCGCATACCTCGGTCACCTTGAATGTACTGGTGGTCGATGATCATCCCGCCAATCGATTGCTGATGTGCCAGCAACTCGGTTTTCTGGGGCATCAATCCGTCACGGCCGACAACGGCGAGGCTGGTTTCCAGGCATGGAAAGAAGGCCATTTCGACCTGGTGATTGCGGACTGCAACATGCCTCTGATGAATGGCTACGAACTCACCCGTGCCATCCGCCAGACCGAGCACGATGAGCAGCGCCCGCCCTGCACCGTGCTTGGCTTCACGGCCAATGCTCAACCGGAAGAAAAACAGCGATGCCGGCAAGCAGGCATGAACGATTGCCTGTTCAAACCCATCGGGCTGACAACACTGAGCCAACGACTGGAAGCCCTCAAGGCGGTCAGCGAAGATCAGGCTTTTAACCTGGACGGCTTGCAGCTGCTCACCGGCGGCGATCCAGAACGGGTTCAGCGCTTGCTTGCCGAATTGCTCAACAGCAATCGCCTCGACCGCCAGGAGCTCCTCGCTCTGCCACCTGCGAGCGGGCCGCAAGCCTTCATTGAGGTGGCGCACAAAATTAAAGGGGCAGCCCGTATCATTCAGGCCTCAAGGCTGATCGACGGCTGCGAAGCGCTTGAACGCATGTGCCATGAAGGCTTCTGTCTGGACCAGCTCGAAGCCCGCAGCAAAGGCATAGAACACGCCATGCTTGAGTTGGAGCAGGCGCTGCAACGACAGATCCGTCATCACGCCAACGTGTAAAAACCACGCTGAAACAACTCGTGGCAGCCGCCTTCGACAGCTGCTACGGGCTGGATCAGCACTCGGTCAAACGCAAGAAAATCGCCGCCAACTGCTCTATGCCGGCCTGATCATCAACGGTGAAACGCGCCAACAAAGGACTGTCGAGGTCCAGCACACCGATCAACCGACCGTCCTTGACCAGCGGCACCACCAGCTCGCTGTTCGATGCGCTGTCGCAAGCGATATGTCCGGGGAACGCGTGCACGTCCTCGACCAACTGGGTCTGCAAAGTCGCCGCCGCCGCCCCGCACACGCCCCGGCCGAACGGAATCCGCACACAGGCGATCTGCCCCTGGAAAGGCCCAAGCACCAGTTCCTCGTTGCGATTGAGGTAAAACCCGGCCCAATTCAGGTCATTGAGCTGGTTGAACAAAAACGCCGAAAACTGCGCGGCGTTGGCAATAAAGTCGCGCTCATCCGCCAGCAACGACTCCAGTTGCGCGCAAAGCAGACCATAGCCCTCAAGACCCGCGCCGCTCTTTTGCAAATCGATCATGTCTTGTGCTCCAACAACTTCAGTCCGACCCAGTACCGGGCAAATTGATACGCGCAACGGCCGTTGCGATTACCGCGTCCGGTGGCCCAGCGAACCGCGAGAATCTCGAGTTCCTCATCACGTTTCCACTCAAGGCCGGCCTTGCCTGCCAACGCTCCCACCCAATGCTCGACCACATTGAGGAAGTGCTCCTGGGTAAAAGGATAAAACGACAGCCACAGGCCAAATCGATCCGACAGCGCGATCTTGTCTTCAACCGCCTCGTTGGGGTGAAGCTCGCCGTCGACCATTTTCCAGTTTTCGTTATCGCTCTCTTTTTCCGGGACCAGATGGCGACGGTTAGAGGTGGCGTACAACAGCACGTTATCCGGTGCCTGCTCCAGCGAGCCATCAAGCACGCTTTTGAGCACCCGGTAGTCGCCCTCACCCGCCTCGAAGGACAAATCATCGCAAAACAGCACAAAGCGCTGAGACAACTTGGCGACTTGCTCAACGACGCGCGGCAGGTCTGCCAGGTGATCGCGCTCGATCTCGATCAGACGCAAACCACCCTTGGCGTGCTCAGCCAGCAAGGCCCGCACCAGCGACGATTTGCCGGTGCCACGCGAACCCCAGAGCAACGCGTGGTTGGCAGGCATGCCGTCGAGAAACTGCCGGGTATTTCGCCCCAACTGTTCCAACTGCTTGTCGACCCCGATCAGGTCGGACAAACGCATGTCCAGGCTGACCTCGAGCGGCAACAGAAAACCACTGCGACCCTCACGCTGCCAGCGTGCAGCCAGGCACTGCGTCCAGTCGATGGCGCTACGCGGTGCGGGCAGCAATGGCTCGATACGAGCCAGAACCGCATCGGCGCGTTCAAGAAATGCATTCAATCGGGAATCCACGACTTCTCCTCGGGCACGTTCACAGTAATGATGGGGACAGAAAACCAAAAGCAGCGCGCAATGCCGCAATTATCGCGATAATCGCTCACCCGCCAGTCATGCCGTAATCCATGGATGATCGGCTATGCTTCGCCCAGAAGGGAAACGAAAGTGGTTCAGCACACCATGGATATCAAGTTCACCAACCGCCTGTCTTACAAGCAAGCCAGGCTCACAGTGCTGGTCGGTTTCATTCTGGGGACCCTGCTCAGTCTGGTCCAAATAGGCATCGATTATGCCAGCGAAGACGCCTCCATCAACCGGGAAATAATGTCGCTGCTGGAAATCAGCCATAACCCGGCTTCGCGGATCGCCTACAACATCGATGCCGAACTCGCCCAGGAACTGACCCTTGGCCTGCTGCGTTCGCCCGCGGTCATCAGTGCGCAACTGACCGATAACAACAATACGATCCTCGCCAGCGTAAAGCGCCCGGACCTGCAAAACGGTGGTTACCGGGTGATCAGCGACTTTCTGTTTGGCGCCAATCGACAGTTCAAGGACCGCCTGTTCCTCGACCACCTGCCCGAAGAATCCCTCGGCACCTTGCAACTGGATGTCGACACCTACACCTTTGGCAGCCGCTTTCTGCGCCGGGCCGAAGTCACTCTGATCAACGGTTTTGTCCGCAGCCTGATACTGACCGGGATTCTCCTGGCGCTGTTCTACGTGATGCTCACCAAACCGCTGGTGCGGGTCATCCGCGAACTCAGCAGACGCGACCCACGCAGTCCCGAACAGGCACTGCTGGAGTGTCCGGTGGCACACGAAAACGATGAAATCGGCGTCCTGGTCACGGTGGCCAACCAGCAATTCGAAAACATGACCACCGAAATCCAGCAACGTCGTAATGCCGAAAACCGCCTGACCGACTACCTCGGGCAACTGGAAAACATCGTCTCGGCACGTACCGGTGAACTGAAAGCGATCAATAGCCGCTTGACCGTATCGAACGAAGAATTGGAAGTTGCGCGCCAGACGGCTCTCGACATGGCCCAGGCGCGCTCGGTGTTTCTGGCCAACATGAGCCATGAAATCCGTACACCGCTCAATGGCTTGCTGGGCATGATCGCCCTCTCGCTGGACAGCCCGCTGAACGCCGAGCAACGCCAGCAACTGTCGATTGCCCACGACTCCGGCAAAGTACTGGTGGAACTGCTTAACGATATTCTCGACCTGTCGAAGTTCGACGCCGGCCAGCTAGAGCTGGAGAGCATTCCATTCGACCTCGGCTCTCTGATCGAAGACACCGCCAACCTGCTGTCACAGAACGCGGCGCCCGGCGTCGAATTGACGTGCCTGATTGATCCGCAGTTCCCGTCCCTGGTACTCGGCGACCCGATGCGGGTTCGGCAGATTGTCAGCAACCTGCTCTCCAACGCCCTTAAATTTACCCGTTTTGGACGGGTGGACGTGCGCCTGAGCCCCCATGAAGACGGCGTCAGAATCGAAGTCTGCGACACCGGTATCGGCATCGCGCAGGATGCCCAGGTCAAGATATTCCAGCCGTTTACCCAGGCAGGTGCCGGTATTTCCCGCCAGTTTGGCGGCACCGGATTGGGCCTGGCGCTGACCTACAACCTGTGCGAAGCCATGCAGGGCCGTCTCACCATCAGCTCGGAGCCGGGTTTCGGCAGCCAGTTCTGCGCTGATCTGCCGCTACCCGGGCACACTCCGGCAATCGTCCCCGCGCGCCTGCACGGCAAGGTCCTGGCGATCACTGCCGCCAGCAGCGGTCTGGCTGAACTGTTAGGCAAGCTGTTGCCCGATTGGGGTCTGGAGTATCAACAGTGCACCATCGATGACTCCTTGATCGGACTGTCACCCGATGTGCTGATCACCGACTGCCCGGAATGCCTGTTCGGTTTGCGTCCGGCCATGACCGCGCCGATTTTGCTGGTGACCGCCTATGGCAGTTTCATGCCCAGCGAAGAGGCCACTGCCCTCGCCCCGCTGCAACAACAAGCGCGTCCGCTGGCCCGCAACGCGCTCTACCAGACGCTGCGACGCACCTTGCAGGCCGATGAAGTCGCTCTTGTCACCGATACTCACGAGTCAAGCCTCATGCCCCTGCGGCGGGCGCGAATCCTTCTGGTGGAAGACAACCCGGTCAATCAGCTCGTGGCCAAAGGCATGCTCAGCAAGTTGGGCTGCAACGTGGTTGTCGCCGCCCACGGCGCCGAAGCACTCGACCAGCTGGAGCTCAAGCAGTTCGATCTGGTGCTGATGGACTGCAACATGCCGGTCATGGACGGCTACGAGGCCAGCCGGCAAATCCGTCACAGTGGGCGCTGGCCGGACCTGCCGATCGTTGCCCTGACCGCCAACGCCATGCCCGAGGAGCGCGAACGCTGCCGCGCGGCGGGCATGAGCGATTATCTGGCCAAACCGTTCCGTCGCGAGGAACTGGCCGCCCTGCTTGAGCTGTGGGTGCCGGTTACGACAGTGTCTTGATCTGCCCCAACAGGTGGTCAAGACCGCTGCGCAGTTCGTTCAGGCGTTCAAGATCGACACCGCTGTCGCACAACAGGCGCGCCTTGAGCGGCCCGACCTGTTCGCGCAGGGCAACCCCGGCCGGCGACAGGCTCAAGTGCACTTCACGCTCATCACGCAGCGACCGTTGACGCTGGACCAGTTGCAACTGCTCAAGACGCTTGAGCAACGGCGTGAGCGTCCCGGAGTCCAGCGACAGCCGCTCGCCAAGGGCTTTGACCGTTGGCTGCTCAGGCGCACTCTGCTGCCACTCCCACAACACCAGCATCACCAGATATTGCGGATAGGTCAGGCCCAGTTGATCGAGCATCGGCTTATAGCCGCGGATCACCGCCCGGGACGCGGCATACAACTTGAAACAGAGCTGACTGTCGAGCTGCAGTGAATCGGCTGACAAATCGTTCATTTGAGCAGGGCTTCAATCTCGCGGGTCAGGTCCTGCGGCTTGGTCGCCGGTGCGAAACGCTTGACCAGCTTGCCATCCCGACCGATCAGGAACTTGGTGAAATTCCACTTGATGCCTTGAGAGCCCAGTACACCCGGGGCACGTTTTTTCAGTTGAACAAACAGCGGGTGAGCGTCACTACCGTTGACGTCGATCTTTTTGAACAGTGGAAAACTCACACCGAAGTTCAGTTCGCAGAACTCGGAAATCGCCCCTTCGTTGCCCGGCTCCTGTTTACCGAACTGATTGCACGGAAAACCGAGCACCACCAGACCTTGATCCTTATAGGTTCGCCACAGCTCTTCGAGACCTTTGTACTGCGGGGTGAAACCGCATTTGCTGGCGGTGTTGACCACCAAAACCGCTTTGCCGGCGTAATCGGCCAGGGTCTTTTGCTCACCTTTGATGGTGGTGCAGGGAATACTCAGCAGGTTGTCGGTCATGGCGCATGCTCCGGTGAAGGACGAGGAAACTTAAACATAGCGAGCAATTAGATTGCATGCAATTTAATAAATCAATAACTCACCGGCCGTAGGAGCTGCCGCAGGCTGCGATCTTTTGATCTTTCGCTTTGGACTCAATTGGCTCAAACAAAAAGATCGCAGCCTTCGGCAGCTCCTACGGGGCTCGGGTTATTCGCGGGGCACCAGGTCCAGACACACCGAGTTGATGCAGTAACGCAAACCGGTCGGTGGCGGACCATCCGGGAACACATGGCCCAAGTGCGCGTCGCACTTGGCGCAGACCACTTCAGTGCGGATCATGCCGTGGCTGATATCGCGGATCTCGACCATCGCGCTCTCGCCGATCGGCTCATAGAAGCTCGGCCAGCCGCAGCCGGAGTCGAACTTGGCTTTGGAATCGAACAACGGCTCGTTGCAGCAGATGCAGTGATAGACACCGTCGGTTCTGGTGCCGTTGTACTTGCCCGAGAACGGTCGCTCGGTGCCCTTCAGACGACAAACGTTGTACTGCTCCGGATCGAGCATCTCCCGCCATTCTTCCAGGGTTTTTTCCAACTTTTCCATCGTCATACCTCTGCATCTGAAAAAGCCTGATCTGTACCTTTTCCACGGATCAGGCGGCACGTATGATTGCGCCTCGTTAATCGCCAGTCTGGCAGCCGCGTTACCCGCATTCAAACGGATTTTGGTGCGATGACCCCAGGCGCCAGGCGTGTGTGAAGACGCAGGATTCCCAGTACGGTAGTTCATACAGCGTCTGGATCGTTCATTTTCGGGAACACATCGCCATGCAGGTCAGCAAATCGAACAAGCTCGCCAACGTCTGCTACGACATTCGCGGCCCAGTGCTCAAGCACGCCAAACGCCTGGAAGAGGAAGGCCATCGCATCCTCAAGCTGAACATTGGCAACCCGGCGCCTTTTGGTTTCGAAGCGCCCGATGAAATTCTCCAGGACGTGATCCGCAATCTGCCGACCGCCCAGGGCTACAGCGATTCCAAAGGCCTGTTCAGTGCGCGCAAGGCCGTCATGCAGTACTACCAGCAGAAACAGGTAGAAGGTGTCGGCATCGAAGACATCTACCTGGGCAACGGCGTTTCCGAGCTGATCGTGATGTCGATGCAGGCCCTGCTCAACAATGGCGACGAAGTGCTGGTCCCGGCCCCCGACTACCCGCTGTGGACTGCCGCAGTCAGCCTGGCTGGCGGCAATCCGGTGCATTACCTGTGCGACGAACAAGCCAACTGGTGGCCTGACCTGGCCGACATCAAGGCCAAGATCACCCCGAACACCAAGGCTCTGGTGATCATCAACCCGAACAACCCGACCGGCGCGGTGTATCCCAAAGAAGTCCTGCTGGGCATGCTGGAACTGGCTCGCCAGCACAATCTGGTGGTGTTCTCCGACGAGATCTACGACAAGATTCTGTACGACGACGCCGTGCACATCTGCACTGCTTCCCTGGCACCGGACCTGCTGTGCCTGACCTTCAACGGTCTGTCCAAGTCCTATCGGGTTGCCGGTTTCCGCTCCGGCTGGATCGCCATTTCCGGCCCCAAGCATCACGCCCAAAGCTACATCGAAGGCATCGACATGCTGGCCAACATGCGCCTGTGTGCCAACGTGCCGAGCCAGCACGCCATCCAGACCGCGCTGGGCGGTTATCAGAGCATCAATGATCTGGTGCTGCCGCAAGGGCGCCTGCTTGAACAGCGCAACCGTACCTGGGAACTGCTCAACGACATCCCGGGCGTCAGCTGTGTCAAACCGATGGGCGCGCTCTACGCCTTCCCGCGGATCGACCCTAAAGTCTGCCCGATCCACAACGATGAAAAGTTCGTGCTTGACCTGCTGCTCTCCGAAAAACTGCTGGTGGTCCAGGGCACGGCCTTCAACTGGCCATGGCCGGACCACTTCCGCGTCGTAACCCTGCCACGGGTCGACGATCTGGACATGGCTATCGGTCGGATCGGCAACTTCCTCAAGTCCTACCGCCAGTAAGCGCGATGACGCCGAGGGCCTCTGAAAGGCCCTCGGCGATTAATTCAGCAACACATTTCCATCCTCCGACTGCGACAGCACCTTGAGTGCTGGCGGATTTACGCGGCTAGCGGTTACGCCTAACAGCGGCGGGACTTGTGAAAACAAAATCCAGCCAAATATCTCTTCAGCCGACGTCGGAATTGCCCTGCAAGCGTCTAGAATCCAGCTGTAGGACACAGTTTGAAATAGTCACCCGGTTGAATAGCCCGATGCGGCACCTTATATACCCCGCAGTACGCTACATATTTAGCATGAGGAGATTTCTACAACCATGATGCGCATCCTGCTGTTTTTGGCCACTAACCTGGCGGTCGTGCTGATTGCCAGCATCACCCTGAGCCTTTTCGGCTTCAACGGGTTCATGGCGGCCAATGGAGTTGATCTCAACCTCAATCAGCTGCTGATTTTCTGTGCGGTCTTTGGTTTCGCCGGCTCGCTGTTCTCGCTGTTCATCTCCAAGTGGATGGCGAAGATGAGCACCAGCACCCAAATCATCAGCCAGCCGCGCACTCGCCATGAACAATGGCTGCTGCAAACTGTTGAGCAGCTGTCTCGCGAAGCCGGAATCAAAATGCCTGAAGTCGGGATTTTCCCGGCCTACGAGGCCAACGCCTTCGCCACCGGCTGGAACAAGAACGACGCGCTGGTCGCGGTCAGTCAGGGTCTGCTCGAGCGTTTCTCGCCCGACGAAGTGAAAGCCGTTCTGGCCCACGAAATCGGCCACGTGGCCAATGGCGACATGGTGACGCTGGCGCTGATCCAGGGCGTGGTGAACACCTTCGTGATGTTCTTCGCGCGGATCATCGGTAATTTCGTCGACAAGGTGATCTTCAAGAACGAAGAAGGCCAAGGCATTGCCTACTATGTCGCGACCATCTTCGCTGAACTGGTACTGGGCTTCCTGGCCAGCTCGATCGTCATGTGGTTCTCGCGCAAACGCGAATTCCGTGCAGACGAAGCCGGTGCCCGCCTGGCCGGCACCAGCGCAATGATCGGCGCCCTGCAGCGCCTGCGCTCGGAACAAGGTCTGCCGGTGCACATGCCGGACACCCTGAATGCCTTCGGCATCAACGGTGGCATCAAGCAAGGGTTCGCTCGCATGTTCATGAGCCACCCGCCACTGGAAGAGCGTATCGACGCCTTGCGTCGTCGCGGCTGAGAGGTTCTGCGGTAATACAAAAGGGGCGATCTGATCGCCCCTTTTTTATGTCTTGAAGATCAAAAGATCGCAGCCTGCGGCAGCTCCTACGGGAGATCACATTCCCCTGGCGAAGCCTGCGATCTTTTGCTGCTTAGCGAGCCATCAATCTATATACCCGCTCTTCAAGCCGCGTAACGCCAGCCTGGAGGAACTTCCAGCTCTCACCCAGAATGTCCCGCACCTCACAGAAATCAAGCTGCCAGCGAGCACCCAGCAACGCCTGCACGTCTTCATCCGGCACAGCAAAGGGTGGCCCGGCCATCTGCGCCTGATCGTAATCCATCGTAATCAACAAGCCTTCACAGGCTGACGGCAAAATCCGGCTCAGGTGTGCAACGTATTGCTCGCGCATGGGCGGCGGCAAGGCAATCAACGCTGCTCGATCATAGACAGCCGCACAATCGGCCACATCGTCTGCGGTCAGGCCGAAAATATCTCCGCACCACAGCGCGAGGGCTCCCGCCTGGTAGACCTTGAAGGCACCTTGTTCGGTGATCTGCGGCGTAAGTTGCTGCTCATGGAAAAAATCTTCCACGGCCTTTTCCGACAACTCGACGCCCAACACCTGGTGCCCTTGCGCTGCCAGCCATACGAGATCCAGGCTTTTCCCGCAGAGCGGCACCAGCACCCGAGAGCCCTTCTTCAGATTCAACTGCGGCCAGTACGGCTGCAAATAAGGATTGACCTCTGACTGATGGAAGCCGATCTGATTGAGCTCCCAACGCTTTTGCCAAAACTCTGGATGCATAAATCCCCCCTGAAAATTTGATCAATATGCCCTAAAACTTATATTAGATTTAGATCAATGATCTGACTGAAGATGTTCCCATCTTAACGCTCAGGACCTTACTCATGTTCCCCAGCCTGTTTATCTCTCACGGCTCCCCCATGCTTGCACTGGAGCCCGGCGCCAGTGGCCCGGCGCTGGCCCGCCTGGCCAGCGAATTGCCGAAACCCAAGGCCATCGTGATCGTTTCCGCACACTGGGAAAGCCAGGACCTGCGCGTCGGCAGCGCTGAGCAACCGGAAACCTGGCACGACTTCGGCGGTTTCCCTGCCGCACTGTTCGCGGTGCAATACCCCGCACCCGGCCAGCCGGAGCTCGCGGCGCAGGTCGCCGAGTTACTCAAGGCGGATGGCTTGCCGGCACAGCTCGATGGCCAGCGCCCGTTCGATCATGGTGTTTGGGTGCCGCTGTCACTGATGTATCCCCTGGCCGACATTCCGGTGGTGCAAGTGTCGCTACCAAGTCGTCTCGGCCCTGCCCTGCAAACCCGCGTCGGTCGCGCCTTGTCCAGTCTGCGCGAGCAAGGCGTGCTGCTGATTGGTTCCGGCAGCATCACGCACAACCTGCGCGAACTGGACTGGCATGCCGGTCCGGAAAGCGTCGAACCCTGGGCCAAGGCCTTTCGTGACTGGATCATTGAAAAGCTCGCCGCAAACGATGAAGCCGCCCTGCACGATTATCGCCAGCAAGCCCCGAATGCCGTGCGCAGTCATCCCAGCGACGAACACTTGCTGCCGCTGTACTTTGCCCGCGGCGCCGGTGGTGATTTCAGCATCGCCCACCAAGGCTTCACCATGGGTGCCTTGGGGATGGACATTTATCGTTTCGGATAACGTCAAGGTCAAAAGATCGCAGCCTGCGGCAGCTCCTACACCATTACCCGCAGGCTGCGATCTTTTCTGGAAGGCAAAAAAAATCCCCGAACCAGTCGGGGATTTTTTATGTGCGATCAATCAGCCCGAGAGCGGATTAATCTTCGCGATAGCGACGCAGTTTCAGCTGCTTACCGGCAACGCGAGTGTCCTTCAGTTTGGTCAGCAGACGCTCCAGACCATCTTCCGGCAACTCGACCAGGCTGAAGCTGTCACGCACCTGGATACGACCGATTGCTTCACGAGCCAGACCACCTTCGTTAAGGATGGCGCCCAGCAGGTTCTTGGCAGCGATACCATCACGCGCACCCAGCGCGGTACGGCAACGAGCACGGCCTTCGGCCAATGGGATCGGAGCACGACGCTCACGGTCACCACGGTCAGGACGATCACCGGAACGCTCTGGACGATCGCCACGTGGTGCATTGTTCGGCACCAGCGGACGTTCTTTCTCGATGGCCGCCAGGGTCAGCGCCTGAGCGTTGGTAGCCTTGCGCAGCAGCGCAGCGGCCAGTGCACGCGGGGTGCAACCGATGTCGGCAGTCAGGCGATCCAGCAGATCACCGTGAGTCGATTCGGCATCGGCAACCAGCGGCGACAGGCTGTTGGTCAGTTTCTTGATGCGTGCATCGAGAACAGCTTGAGCGTCTGGCAGGCGAACTTCAGCAACCTTTTGACCGGTTACACGCTCGATCACTTGCAGCATGCGGCGCTCACGTGGAGTCACCAGCAGCAGTGCACGACCTTCGCGACCGGCACGGCCGGTACGGCCGATACGGTGAACGTAGGACTCTGGGTCGTACGGCATATCAACGTTGAAAACGTGAGTGATACGCGGAACGTCCAGACCACGAGCAGCAACGTCGGTCGCCACAACGATGTCCAGACGGCCATCCTTGAGGGATTCGATCACGCGCTCACGCTGGTTCTGGGCAATGTCACCGTTCAGCGCAGCGGCTTTGTAGCCTTTGGCTTCCAGGGCACTGGCCAGGTCCAGGGTCGCTTGCTTGGTGCGCACGAACATGATCAGGGCGTCGAAGTCTTCAACTTCCAGCAGGCTCAATACAGCCGAGGTCTTCTGGTCAGCGTGAACCAACAGGTGAGCCTGTTCGATCGCGGTAACGGTCTGAGTCTTGGTCTGGATCTTCACGTGCTGCGGATCGCGCAGGTGACGCTCGGCGATGGCACGGATCGACTGCGGCAGGGTAGCCGAGAACAATACGGTCTGACGGGTTGCCGGCAAGGCCTTGAAGATAACTTCCAGGTCGTCCATGAAGCCCAGTTTGAGCATTTCGTCAGCTTCGTCGAGAACCAGGTGGTTCACGGTTGCCAGTACTTTTTCGTCACGACGCAGGTGGTCGCACAGACGGCCCGGAGTGGCGACAACGATCTGTGCGCCATTACGGATTGCTTTCAGTTGCGGGCCCATCGGCGCGCCGCCGTAAACGGCCACAACGGTAACGCCCGGCATTTGCTTGGCGTAGGTTTCGAAAGCGGTTGCTACTTGCAGCGCCAACTCACGGGTTGGCGCCAGGATCAGGGCTTGCGGCTCGCGCTTGGCAGGATCGATGCGATGCAGGATCGGCAGGGCGAACGCAGCGGTTTTACCCGTACCGGTTTGCGCCTGACCAATCATGTCGTGACCGGCCATGATGATCGGGATCGATTGCTGCTGAATAGCCGAAGGCTCTTCGTAGCCAGTCGCAATGACGGCTGCAAGAATATTCGGATTAAGATTAAAAGCGGCGAAGCCGCCGGTTTCCTGGGTCATGGGTCTGCCTCTAAGTGCATCCGCAAAGACCCATGCTCCAAAGCTGCGCATGCCGTGTAAGACTCAAGAGTCGCCCTGGCTGCTTTGTCGGCGGGGATTTGCGAAAACGAATGAATGAAAAAGATTCGTCAAGGAAGAGTCCGCTGTGCGGACGTGCAGCCGAAGCTGACTTCGGGGAATTGCGCTACCTAAACGCGGCCTGGCTAAAGACCGGCGCGCACTATACCGGAATTCGCCGAAAAAGGGAGCTTTATTTGTCGGAAAATCCCCGCATACACCGTTGTGTCACAGGCTTTGCGGATAATCGTGCAACGGTCTATTTTTCAAAGGCCCGGCCCTGTTGGTCATGACGCTTAAACGGTTCATCTTTCAGGCCCTGACCTTCGGTCTGACTCCCCCTCCCCGCCCGAGGAAATACCCCATGAATCAACCTGATTGCAGTCGTGTCACCCGTGAACGGAGCGGTCATGTGCTGTTGATCGGGCTGGACCGGGTGGCTAAACGCAATGCGTTTGACCTCGATCTGCTCAACGCGCTGAGCCTGGCCTATGGCGAGTTCGAAGCCGACAGCGAGGCCCGCGTCGCGGTGGTGTTCGGTCATGGCGAGCACTTTACCGCCGGGCTCGACCTGGCGAGTGTCAGCGCTGCGTTGGCCGAAGGCTGGCAGGCGCCGGCCGGTGGTTGCGATCCGTGGGGAGTGTTCGTCGGGCCCAGGGTCAGCAAACCGGTGATTGTTGCGGCTCAGGGCTATTGTCTGACCATCGGCATCGAGCTGATGCTGGCCGCCGATATCAACCTCTGCGCCAGCAACACCCGTTTTGCGCAGATGGAAGTGCAGCGCGGCATCTTCCCCTTTGGCGGTGCAACCTTGCGCCTGCATCAGATTGCCGGTTGGGGCAATGCCATGCGCTGGCTGCTGACCGGCGATGAGTTCGATGCCCACGAAGCGTTGCGTCTGGGGCTGGTGCAGGAGGTGATGGCCAGCGAAGACCTGTTACCTCGTGCGATTGAATTGGCAGAACGCATTGCCCGGCAGGCGCCGCTGGGGGTTCAGGCGACCTTGCAGTCCGCGCGCCAGGCCCATCTGGAGGGCGAAACAGCGGCGGCATTGGGTTTGCCGCCGCTGGTGAAGAAGTTGCTCAACAGTGAAGACGCCAAGGAAGGCGTTCGGTCGTTGATCGAGAAACGCCCCGGAGTCTTCAAAGGGCTTTAAAAGTGTGTTGGCTGTTAGAAAGGCATCGCGAGCAAGCTCGCTCCCACAGTGGATTTTCGGTGTTCACAAAACCCTGTGGGAGCGAGCTTGCTCGCGATGAGGCCCTCACAGACAGCTCAGGTGGCGGGGCGAATCGCCTTGATCAGAGACTGCAACGAGTATCCCAACCGTGGTGCCAGTGCTTCAGCGCGGGCGGTCAGGCCTTGCATGTCCAGCTCCTGATCGAGATCGGATGGCACAATCAGGATCACGTTGCCCTCCTTCACCGGCAGCTCCCAATAATGCCGGTGATATAGCCCGCGCAGTAATGCCGCACCTAACGGCTTGCCGTCATCGGTCGCCCATTGATTGATCACCAGCCAGCCGCCCGGATTCAGGCGTTTCTGACAGTTTTCCAGAAACCCCCAGGCCAAATGACCGACACCCGGACCGACATCGGTATAAAGGTCGACGAATATCAGATCCGCCGACTCAGCCGTCTCAAGCAGCTCGAGAGCGTCGCCGATGCGGATATACAGACGAGGATCGTCGTCCAGCCCCAGGTATTCGATGGCCAGACGCGGTACGTCTGGACGCAACTCGATCGCTTCGACGTCTTCCAGCGGCAGGAACTTCAGGCACGCTTGAGTCAGGGTGCCGGCGCCCAGCCCCAGAAACAGCGCGCTGTCCGGCTGCTCATGGCACAGCGCGCCAATCAGCATTGCACGGGTGTAATCGTACTCGAGCCAGCTCGGGTCGGCGGTGAACACACAGCTCTGCTCGATGGCATCGCCAAACTCGAGAAAGCGATAATCCGCCACTTCCAGCACCCGGATCATGCCGAACTCATCGTGCACCTCGGCGAGCAGATGCTCGACGCGCTCCTCAGTCATTTTGTCTCCTGGTCGTTGTCGGGCTGATCCCCGGCAACGCAATCATTCGTTCCGCTTGGTGCGGCAAAGGCGCGATTGTCCGCCAAGCTTCGGGAACAGGTCACGCACTAATTGCTGATAACATGAAGGTCCGATCGTAAAACACTAGAGTCCATGATGAGCCAACCCTGGAGCCCTGACAGCTGGCGCGCCCTGCCGATCCAGCAACAACCCCACTACCCTGACGCTGCGCATTTGCGACAGGTCGAGGAAAGCCTCGCCAGTTATCCACCATTAGTGTTTGCCGGTGAGGCCCGGGAGTTGCGCCGTCAGTTTGCCGAGGTGACTCAGGGCCGGGCGTTTCTGCTGCAAGGTGGCGACTGTGCGGAAAGTTTCGCCGAATTCTCGGCGGCGAAAATCCGCGACACCTTCAAAGTCCTGTTGCAAATGGCGATTGTCATGACCTTCGCCGCCGGTTGCCCGGTGGTAAAAGTCGGGCGCATGGCCGGGCAATTCGCCAAGCCGCGCTCGGCCAATGACGAAACCATCAACGGCGTGACCCTGCCGGCCTACCGTGGCGACATTGTCAACGGGATCGGTTTCGACGAAAAAAGCCGCGTGCCGGACCCGGATCGCCTGTTGCAGTCCTATCACCAGTCCACCGCGACCCTGAACCTGCTGCGGGCCTTTGCCCAGGGCGGTTTTGCCGACCTGCATCAAGTGCACAAGTGGAACCTGGACTTCATCGCCAATTCGGCGCTGGCCGAAAAGTATAGCCACCTGGCTGACCGCATCGATGAAACCCTGGCGTTCATGCGCGCCTGCGGCATGGACACCTCACCGCAATTGCGTGAGACCAGTTTCTTCACCGCCCACGAAGCGCTGCTGTTGAACTACGAAGAAGCCTTCGTACGTCGCGACAGCCTGACCAACGATTACTACGACTGCTCGGCGCACATGCTGTGGATCGGCGACCGCACGCGTCAGCTCGACGGCGCGCATGTCGAGTTCCTGCGCGGGGTGAACAACCCGATCGGGGTCAAGGTCGGCCCGACCATGAACACCGAAGAATTGATTCGGCTGATCGATGTGCTCAACCCGGAAAACGACCCGGGCCGCCTGAACCTGATTGCGCGCATGGGCGCGAACAAGGTCGGCGACCATCTGCCGCAACTGATTCGTGCAGTAGAACGCGAAGGCAAGAAAGTGCTCTGGAGTTCCGACCCGATGCACGGCAACACCATCAAGGCCAGCAGCGGCTACAAGACCCGGGATTTCGCGCAGATCCTCGGCGAGGTGAAGCAGTTCTTCCAGGTCCATGAAGCTGAAGGCACCTATGCCGGCGGCATTCATATCGAGATGACCGGGCAGAACGTCACCGAATGCATCGGCGGCGCGCGGCCGATTACTGAAGATGGCTTATCGGATCGTTACCACACTCACTGCGACCCTCGGATGAATGCCGATCAGTCGCTGGAGTTGGCGTTTTTGATTGCCGAGACCTTGAAGCAGGTTCGCCGCTAAATCGGTAAACCTTGTGTTGCCTGATACACCGCTATCGCGAGCAAGCTCGCTCCCACACTAGATCTATGCTGGTCGCAAATTTGCGATTTAACTCGGTCAACTGTGGGAGCGAGCTTGCTCGCGATGGCGTCAGATCAGGCACCACCAATCTGTGTCAATGCCACCCGCAACCGCGCCGCACTGGCCCGCGGGCAATTCAACTGAATCTGTTCCAACCCCAGCCAATCGGCCATCTGCCGCAGATTCGCCGCTAACGCCTGCATCCCCTCGCCATCCAGGCCTGGTTCTTCTTCGTGTACCGCATGCACCGCCAACCGGCCCAACACCCGCTCAGCCCGCAGATCGACCCGTGCGGCAATTCGTTCGTTGTGCAAAAACGGCAGCACGTAATAGCCGTAAACCCGTTTGTCGGGTGGCGTGTAAATTTCCAGCCGATAGCGAAAATCGAACAATCGCTCGGTTCGACTGCGCTCCCAGATCAATGAATCAAACGGCGAAAGCAACGCGCTCGCCTCGACCTTGCGCGGTACTTTTGGGGTCGCCAGGCAGTACGCCGGTTGCTTCCAACCCTGCACCCGGCACACCAGCAACTCACCATTTTCAACCAGCTCGGTCAGACCGCTGCGGCATTCAGTCAGGCTCAAACGAAAATAGTCGCGCAGATCCTTTTCAGTGCCGACACCCAGCGCATTGGCGGCGTGCAGCAGCAAACCGCGTTGCGCCTCGGTTTCGCCGAGCAGCGGTTGCTTGAGAATCGATTCGGGAATCACCCGCTCCGGCAAATCGTAAAGACGCTCGAAGCCGCGACGTCCCGCCACCGTCACTTCGCCAGCCGCGAACAACCATTCCAGCGCATGCTTTTCAGCGCTCCAGTCCCACCATGGACCGGCCCGTTCCTGACGCGTCGACAAACTGCCGGCGCCGAGCGCACCCAACTCTTCAACCGAGGCCAGGACGCGGCGAATGGTCTCTTGCTGTTCGCGACCGAAACGCGCCAGTTGCTGATAAATCCCCTCGCCTTGCGCCGCGCGCTGCATGCGCCAGCGCATCAAGGGATACATCGACAGCGGCAACAACGACGCTTCATGCCCCCAGTATTCGAACAACGTGCGCCGTCGACCCTGGCTCCAGGCGGCCTGGTCGAGCAAGTCGGCGGAGTAGTTGCCAAGACGAGAGAACAGCGGAAGATAGTGCGAGCGCACCAGTGCATTGACCGAATCGATTTGCAGAATGCCCAGGCGTTCGATCAGACGGTTGAGCTGACTGGCTTTGATCGCCGCTGGCGGCTGGCGCCCGGAGAAACCCTGGGCGGCCAGCGCCAGACGCCGAGCCTGTTTGAGGGATAAGGACAGTTCTGCGGGCATGTGCATCTCCTTGTCTGCTCGCAAACTACCTCAGTGTGAAGCTGCTTGTGTAGCGGTTCGGTACTCATTTGTGCATTGGGTCATCCCAGAATGGCCGGACGACTTCATGTTCGACATCGGCGCGACTGATACCAATATCCTTGAGCGCTTCGTCACTCATGCTGGCCAGCAACGCGCGCTCACGGTGGAGTTCATGCCAGCGGACAATTTTTTCCAGCCAATGGCTCAGAGAAAACCCGTGAAACTTTCCAACCAACACAAAACCTTTTTGACCTTTCATCATCTTGCCCTCCGTTGTAGATGACTAAAGTCTCGCGCCGGAGCTAAGATCAATCCAACGAATGTTTCTTATGCAATACATCTCGGAGATTGATGAGTTGAGCCACTACCCGAGTATCGATACGGAAGTCCTGCGCACCTTCGTCGCCATTGCCGATCAGGGTGGTTTCACCCGCGCTGGCGAGTTGGTCAATCGCACGCAATCGGCGGTGAGCATGCAGATGAAGCGGCTGGAAGAGGATGTGTTGCAACGCCAGTTGTTTCAGCGCGATGGCCGTCAGGTGAAGCTGACCGCCGAGGGTCAGGTGCTGCTGGGTTATGCGCGGCGGATCCTGAAACTCCACAGCGAAGTGTTCAATACCCTGCGTGAGCCGCACATGGTTGGCACAGTGCGCATCGGCACCCCGGATGACTATGTCATGCGGTTCTTGCCGGGCATCCTCTCGCGCTTTGCCCAGGCCTATCCGCTGATTCAGATCGAAGTCCATTGCGAGTCATCCAAGCAGCTACTGCTGCGTAAGGACCTGGACCTGTCGATCGTCACCCGCGAACCCGGCAGCGAGATCGGCCAGTTGCTGCGCAAGGAACGATTTGTCTGGGCACAAGCGCAATGCTTCAGCCCCAACGAGCAAACGCCGTTGCCCCTGGCGATGTTCAACAGTGATTGTTTTTGCAGGATCTGGGCCTGCAATGCGCTGGACGCGTCAGGCCGCGATTACCGCATCGCTTATAACAGCTCGAGTTTGTCAGCACTGATGGCCGTGGTCAGCGCCGGATTGGCCGTCACCGCACAGCTGGAAAGCCTGATCCCTGCGGACATGCGCATTCTGGGCGAAGCCGAAGGCCTGCCCCTGTTGCCCGAGGCCAGCATCATGCTGGTGCGCAACCTGAACAACCCTTCGCCGATCACTGAATGCCTGGCGGAGCACATTGTCGAAGGCTTCAAACTTTAAAGGCGAGCATCACCGCACAGAGCACCAGAAAGCCGCAGAATAACCCGCGCAACATACGCTCCGGCATCGAGTGGGCAATCTTCACGCCCCAGCTGATACTCAGCAACCCGCCTGCCGCCATCGGCAGTGCGATGCTCCAGTTCACTTGATGATGGACCGCGTAAGTCACCAGCGTGACGCCGGTGCTGGGCAAGGCCAGCGCCAGTGACAGTCCTTGAGCCACCACTTGCGTGGTGCCGAACAGGCTGGTGAGCACCGGCGTCGCCACCACCGCACCGCCCACGCCGAACAACCCGCCCATGGTCCCCGATGCGGCGCCCAACACGCCTAGCCACGGCCACGAGTAACGCATCTGCGACGCGGCCGGCGCAGTGGCGATGAACATCCGCAGCAGGTTGTAGGCCGACAAGGCAATCAGGAACGCCACGAAACCAACGCGCATCACCTGTGCGTCAACGCCCACCGCCCAGATCGAACCGATCCAGGCAAAGCAGAAGCCCATCGAGGCCAACGGCAACGCGTGGCGCAGTTCGATGCGATTACGTTGGTGATAGCGCCACAGCGCCAGCATCACGTTCGGCACCACCATCACCAGTGCCGTGCCTTGAGCAATCTGCTGATCCAGGCCAAACAGTACGCCAAGCGCGGGAATCGCGATCAAGCCGCCACCAATCCCGAACACACCGCCTACAGTGCCGAGGGCAGCGCCGAGCACCAGATACATCACTAACTCAATCACAGGCGTTTCCCCTCACATCAAGCCTCGCATCCTACGCAGTCGACTCTGACAGGGAAATGCACAGCAAAGAGACTTTGGTCGGCTGTAGGCGAAAATTATCTGGCGCATTAAAGGCTCGCCCGCTAGATTCATGAAGATCAATGATCAAGGCTTGAACATGACCACCCAAAGCAACACCCCTGACAACTGCGACAACCTGTTGCTGGATAACCAGCTGTGCTTTGCCCTGCACTCCACTTCACTGTTGATGACCAAGGTTTACAAACCGTTGCTGCAAGCCCTCGGCCTGACCTATCCGCAGTACCTGGCAATGATGGTGCTATGGGAGCGCGACGGGCTGACGGTCGGAGAAATCAGCACACGCCTGCTGACCGATCCCGGCTCCCTGACGCCGTTGCTCAAACGCCTGGAAGCCGAAGGCCTGCTGAGCCGTACCCGCAGCCGCGAAGATGAACGCGTGGTGATTGTCGAACTGACCGAACAAGGTCGTGCCCTTCGGGAAAAAGCCCGGGAGGTTCCGCCGTGCATCCTTGGCGCCAGCGGCCAGACCCTGGAGCAGATGCGCAAGCTGCAAGCCGACCTGCAGAACCTGCGCAGTCATTTGCAAGACAGCCTCTAACCCTCAAACCATCAAACATCCCCTGTGGGAGCGAGCTTGCTCGCGAAAGCGGACTCACATTCAACATCGATGTTGGCTGACTGACCGTAATCGCGAGCAAGCTCGCTCCCACATTTTTTTGTGCGGCAAAATTTTTCAAAATTTATCTTGCGCGCAAAACATTAGAGAGCTACATTTATTTCGCACTTACTTAGCGCGCAAACCTTTAGCGCAAATCAATCAACTCCGAATGAGGCTCACACCATGCAAACTCTCTATACCGCCGTTGCAACCGCTACCGGTGGCCGTGATGGTCGCGCCGTTTCCAGCGACAACATCCTCGACGTAAAACTCGCCACGCCAAAAGAACTCGGCGGTGCCGGCGGTGCAGCGACCAACCCTGAGCAACTGTTCGCGGCCGGTTACTCCGCTTGCTTTATCGGCGCACTGAAATTCGTCGCCAGCCAGACCAAGCGCAAAATCCCCGACGACGCCTCGATCACCGCCCATGTCGGCATTGGTCAGATCCCTGGCGGTTTCGGTCTGGACATCGACCTGAACGTCAGCCTGCCAGGTCTGGAACACGCTGACGCCCAAGCGCTGGTCGACGCTGCGCACCAGGTCTGCCCGTACTCCAACGCCACTCGCGGCAATGTAGACGTTCGCCTGCACGTCACTGTCTGAGTGCCCGCACCCAACAGACGCGCACAAAAAAGCCCGACTCAATGGTCGTAATGCTGTTCACTTAAGCATTTGAGTCCACGCCGGGCTTCCTAGAAAATC
>NZ_MOBJ01000036.1 GCF_003732225.1 Pseudomonas brassicacearum
CCCCGCGATCGGGGCCTTTCAGACGTTTGCCGACACCGGCGCGACCTGGACAATCACCTGCCCCACCAAAAACGCTGAGGCCCCGGCAGAAGAGTTTCAACTATGGGGCCAGACCGAGTACACCTCCCCGGCCTACAAGATCGATGTTTCGCTGGGCCATCACCGCCTCGACTTTGTCGAGGCCAGCGGCAATGAGCAGTTTCAGGTGATCGAGTACGGCGAAGAGACCACGCTCAAGGCGCGAGAGATTTCTTATTACACCAAAGCGGCGATGCAGTTTCCGGTGAAGTGGACGCTGCCCGGTAAAGAGCTCGGGCCCGCCTCACCGGATGACCAGGGCTGGATAACGCTCGATAGATTTAAGGCCACGGCCCAAGATATCCACCCGGTCACCGTCGAAGTACCGAGCTTGTATTACGAGAGCGGCTATGTCCGTCAAGCGATCCCCGTCCATGCGCTGACCAAAACGCCGTGGAACAACAATGCCACGCTCCAGGTCAACGACAAACCGGTCACCGCCACCCCCCTGCTGGGCGTCATCTGCACTCGCGCAAAGTCCAATACGCTGAAGCTGCTGAACCCGGATTTGTTGCTCAAGGATTCACTGCTGACGTTGAGTTCGGCCAGCGACCTCGCTGCGCTGGGGCTCACCATTGCGGACTTGAACGTTGCAAAACCACTGCTCGAGCCAGAGCTGCCGTGGCTCATCGAGTCATCACCCAGCACCGGTAAAAGCGGCTGGTTCGAACTCAACCTGGCCTGCTCGAAACTCAAAAAAGACTGGGAAAAGATTACTGGCCGGGTGATCTCGGCAAACCTGGCGGATGAAGTGACGGCGATCAAGGTCGGCGACACTACCATCACGGGGCTGGGTGCTATTTTCCACCGTGACACAACGAGCACATTAACGTTGACCTTGGAACCCTGGATGAAAGGGCTGTCGATCAAGCTTGAAGAGGTCAGCGCTTCTGGTCTTGACGTGGTGTTTGATCCCCCGCTGAAACAGCCGGTTGAAGTCCCGGACAACCTGACGCTGAGCTGGAAGGTCACGGGCGGTAAAAAAAGCGGCTATCTCAGGCTTCAGGCCGTTTGCCCCGATACCCAGCTGCCGTTGATCATTGAAAGTCGAATCATCTCGAACACATTGGCGGATGAAGTGACAACCGTCGAAGTCGACAGTCAGCTTGTCCAGAGTGCCCGCGCGATTTTCAGGCGACAAGAGCCGGTCCCACTCGTACTGACTTTCGCGCCCTGGATGAAAGGACTGCCCATCGAACTGGAAGAGCAGGCGCCTGCGGGTCTGGGCATGACTTACGCCCCCTTGCTTAAACAACCC
>NZ_MOBJ01000001.1 GCF_003732225.1 Pseudomonas brassicacearum
ACCCGTTTTCCAGTAGACCGTAAGGCTGCTCCGCTTAAGTGAACAGCATTACCCTAAGTGGGGGCCTTTTTGTTGCCCGAAATTTGTGAGCCGCCTCCGTTCAAGTGTGGGAGCGAGCTTGCTCGCGAAGGCGCCCGTTCATCCAACATTGATGTCGTCTGACCCATCGCTATCGCGAGCAAGCTCGCTCCCACAAAGGATTCGCGATGCATCACGCCACCCGCTCATCCCCCGGGTTGCGTTCGAAATAGCGTTTGTACTCGCGACTGAACTGCGACGTACTCTGATAGCCCACCCGATGCGCGACCTGCGCCACTCCCAGCCCTTCCGACAGCAACAACTGCTGCGCCTTGAGCAATCGCAGGCGCTTCAAATACTGCACCGGCGACAACAAGGTGCTGCGCTTGAAATGCTCGTGGAAGGTCGACGTGCTCATGTTCGCGCAGCTGGCCAGAGTCTCGACGTTCAGCGGCTCGGTGAAATGCGCGTGCAAGTGACTCAAGGATGCGGCAACCCGGGCAAATTGCCCCTGCTGTTCGACCAGTGCTCGCAATACATCAGCCTGTGGACCGCGCAACGCCACGAACAACAACTCACGCAACCGCGCCAGCCCCATGACCTGACATTCCAGCGGATCGTGCAGGCAGTGCAACAAGCGTTCGACACATCCGCGCATGCTGTCATCGAGTACCGCCGAGGTCATGGATTCGGGCGTTTGCGCCGGCGTATTACGCCCATGCACCAACCCCATGGCCAACACCAGTTCGCCCAGCAGCGCCCGGTCGATAGCAATCGAAACACCGAGCAATGGTGCATCGGCCATGGCAAAGGTTTCGCATTCGAAAGGCACCGGCAACGCCTGAATCAGGTAATGCCCGGCACCGTACTCCAGAGTGCGCGCCCCTAGATAGGCGACTTTACTGCCCTGAGCGATGATCATCAGGCTCGGCTCATAGATCTGCGGGCCACGCGCCACATCGCAACTGGCTCTGAGCACGTGCACGCCGGGCAAGCGCGTCGGCACGAAACCATCACGGGTCGCCAGCGGCTGTATCAGCGCAACCAGCGCGGCATTGGCATCGAGATGACGGGTCAACAACATGGCAAAAACTTCGCGAAAAAAGGGATGAAAGCATCATCGCAGGTCTGAGCGCCAATGCGACCGGTCCACCGCGGATGCCGGAGGAATAGGCATAAGACGCGGAGGAATCGTCATGGCCGCCCCAGCGGACGGCGCGGAAAATGGCCCACCTCACCCGTCACTGCTTTTGCGAGGTTCACCATGTACACCGCCATCGGTTACGCCGCCCAATCGGCCACCACTCCCCTCGCCCCGATGACCTTCGAACGTCGCAGCCCACGCGCCGACGATGTTGCGATCGAAATCCTCTACTGCGGCGTCTGCCATTCCGACATCCACCAGGCTCGCAACGAATGGGGCATCGCGGTTTACCCACTGATGCCGGGCCACGAGATTGTCGGCAAAGTCACCGCCATCGGCGCCAATGTCACCGCCCACAAGGTGGGTGATCTGGTCGGGGTTGGTTGCATGGTCGACTCGTGCCGCCACTGCGAAGCCTGCCAGGCCGACCTTGAGCAATATTGCCTGGAAGGTCCGACCTTGACCTACGCGACCCCGGACCGGGTCGACGGTAGCAACACCATGGGCGGTTACTCCGACAGCATCGTGGTCAGCGAGCATTTCGTCGTACGCATTCCCGAGAAACTCGACCCGGCCAGCGCCGCACCGATCCTCTGCGCCGGCATCACCACCTACTCGCCGCTCAAGCACTACGGCGTGAAGGCCGGTGACAAGGTCGGCATTCTCGGCATGGGCGGCCTCGGCCACATGGGCATCAAGTTTGCCAAGGCCATGGGCGCCGAAGTCACCTTGTTCACACGCTCGGCGAGCAAGGCCGAAGAAGGTCGTCGCCAGGGCGCGGACCACGTGATCGTCTCCACCGATGCCGAGCAGATGGCAGCCGCTGCAGGACAGTTCGACTTTTTGCTCGACACCATTCCGGTGCAGCACGACCTCAACCCCTACCTCGATACGCTGCGCTTCGACGGCGTGCACATCCTGGTCGGTTTGATCGAGCCGATCGACCCTCCCGTCCACGCGGCCAAACTGGTGCTGGGGCGTCGGGTGCTGGCCGGTTCGTTGATCGGCGGTATCGCAGAAACCCAGGAAGTGCTGGATTTCTGCGCCGAACACAACATCACCTGCGACATCGAAATGCTCGACATCCGCCAGATCAACGAAGCTTACAGCCGCATGATCGCCGGTGATGTGAAGTATCGTTTCGTCATCGACATGGCGACCTTGAAAGTCTGATCAGCTAGCGGCTTATACCTTGGCCCCTAGCTCCGCCGACAGCCGAGCCGTGACCCCTTTGATCAGGGGAATCAGCTCGGCCATTTTTTCCAGCGGCATGTACGGTACGGTGCTGGCGATACTGATACCGGCGACGATCCGCCGACTGGCATCGCGAACCGGAGCAGCCACACAGCGGATCGACGGTTCGTTGTCCTCCAGATCGAAAGCGTAGCCACCCGCCACATATTCCAGCATGCGCTGCTGAAACTGCTCCCAGGATTGCTCCGGGTGCTGCGGCCAGAACTGACTCTTCCCACCCGCCGGCAAGCTGACTTGATACAGCCGCTGCCATTCCTGCTGTGAGTCATCGAGCATCAGCGCCTTACCGATCCCGGTGCGCGCCAACGGCATGCGATGACCGACCCGCGAGCGCATTTCCGGGCCATTGCGCCCCGGATTCTTGTGCAGGTACAGCACCTCATCGCCTTCACGGATTGCCAGATGGATGGTGTCGCCAGTCAACGCCGACAACTCATCCAGATACGGTCCGGCAAGGGTCACCAATGGCAGCTCTTCACGCGCCTGAAAACCCAACTCGATCAGCTTCGGTCCGAGCAGGTAACCCACCTGCGGCACTACTCGCAGATAGCGTTCGTCTACCAGACAACTGGCCAGGCGGTGCGTCGTGCTGCGGGTAGTGCCGATCAGCCGGGCGATTTCCTTGAGGTCACGAGCGCCGCCGGCCACGGCATGCACTACCGCCAAACCGCGCAGCAACGTTTGGGTGCCGGTTGGCGCGGCATTTTTCGAGAGCTCTTCCTGCATAGTCCAGTCTTACCGTTGAGCGAGTGAACGGGCAGCATTATGGTTGCCCGTGTGCCGCCACTACAACTCGAAGTGCAGCGCGTTCCATGCCGTGACGTACGCCCTGGCCCGAACGGCCACTTCCTCAGGCGTGAGGCCCGGCTTGAACAACCCGGAACCCAGACCAAAGCCTTTAACGCCTGCCTCGACAAACGCCTGCATGTTGTCCGGAGTAATCCCTCCCACAGGCAGCAGCACGGTCCCGGCCGGCAACACTGCGAGCCAGGCCTTCACGACCGCCGGCCCCATCTGCTCGGCCGGGAACATCTTCAACACATCCGCGCCTTCGGCCAGTGCCGCGAACGCTTCGGTCGGTGTCGCCACACCCGGCGACAGGTACAAGCCAGCAGCCTTCGCCGCACGCAAGACCTTGGCATCGCTGTGGGGCATGACGATCACCTGGCCACCGGCGGCTTTCACCTGGGCGACCTGCTCCGGAGTCAGCACCGTACCGGCGCCGATCAGGCAATCGGCAGGCAATGTGCTGCGTAGAATGCGGATGCTCTCATAGGGTTCAGGAGAATTGAGCGGCACTTCGATAACCCGGAAACCGGCCTGGTACAAAACCTCGCCGATGGCCGCAGCTTCTTGCGGACGCAGGCCGCGAAGGATCGCGATCAGACCGTTTGTTGCCAGTGCTTGCTTGAGCATGTCGGACCTCTAGTCAGGTTGAACGGGAGCGGTTTTACCGAGCAGCCCCGCCGAGACCGCCAGCTGCCACAACCCGCGTTCAGTGGCCTGCTCGGCCAAGGTCACATGAGGGAAGCCGCAGGTGTCGAGGGCTCGTTGATAGCGGGCACAGAGTTGGGCATTGCCGATCAGGATGATCGAAGGAAGCTTTGCGCTGTGGCGGCGATGGCGATGCACCGTTGCCAGCGCGGACAACTCATGGCCAATCAACAGGCCAGACAGATAGTCCGGTTGCGCTGTGGCACTGAGCTCACCGGTCAGACCAAGGCTGCGCGCACTGAACAACGTCGACAGCGGACCAATTTCGCCGTCCACCGACAATGCCACTTGCACACCGCGATCAAAGGCTGCGCCATCGAATGCCGGCGTGCGTTGTTGCGTACGCCCGAGAATGCTGTGTTCGCTGAGTACGGCGAACAGCTCGCCGGTCATGAAGGTGTCGAAATGAGTGATACAGCCTTCGACCACTTCGACCCATTTCGAATGGCTGCCCGGCAGGCCGATCAACAGGTTGTCTCCTGCCATGACCGGCAGGTTTTGCAGCACGCCAAGGACCTGGGTTTCTTCGCCGCGCATCACATTCGGCAAACGCGAACGCTGGATGACGCCGGGCACGATGTGCACATCGATGCCGCGCAGGCTGCGGACGGTTTGCAGGGAAGAGCCGAGGTTAGCGACATTCGCCGGGGTGTCGCAGTAGGCGGCTTCACGCCAGCCCTGAGCACTGCCGACCATGCCGCAGGCAATCACCGGAAGGCTGGGCTGTGCATCGAGCCAGTCACCGCAGGCCTCGTCGAATGCCAGTTCAAAACCGTCTGCGCATGACTGGCCAGCAATCATCCGTGGCGCGCTCGGCAAATGCATGATCCCCGACGCCAGCGAACGCTGGTCGAGTACCTGGCCATTGGAGCCGAGTTTGTAAGCACGAAGGGAGGTGGTCCCCCAATCGAGCGCGATCAATTGCGCCTGCATCGCTTCACCTGAATTTGTTTTTGGCAGTGAGTGAGCAGGACTATAAATCCGGACGCAGGAATATCTCAATATATAAATACAACTCCCATATATTGGGATAAATTGAATTGAAAGATGATTCAGGTTTTTCCTGGCCAAAAAAAGATCGCAGCCTGCGGCAGCTCCTACGAATCGGTGTAGGCGCTGCCGAAGGCTGCGATCTTTAACAGACGCTGCTAGCGATCAGTTGCCTTCGGCAAACTCACGCAACACATTGCCATCCATGCGATAACGCACCCACTCTTCCTGCGGCTGGGCGCCGAGAGATTTGTAGAAATCGATGGCTGGGGTGTTCCATTCCAGCACGCTCCATTCGAAGCGACCGCAGTCGTTCGCGCAGGCGATTTTGGCGAGGTGGCGCAGCAGTTGTTTGCCGGCGCCGCCACCGCGTTGTTCGGGAGTGATGTAGAGGTCTTCAAGGTACAGGCAGTTGCTGCCCAGCCAGGTCGAGTAGCTGAAGAAAAAAACCGCGAAACCAATCGGCAAACCGTCGCGCAGGCAGATCAGGCCATGGGCGGTGGCACCTTCGCTGAACAGGCTGCGCTCGATATCGGCGACACTGGCGATGACTTCATGCCGGGCGCGCTCGTAGTCGGCCAGCTCGGTGATGAACGCAAGAATTTGTGGCGCATCGCTGGGAGTGGCCGGACGGATTTCGATCGACATGGACGTGCCTTGTGAACAGTTGAAACCGCCATACTATGTCGGCGATCAGCGCTCGTCACATGTCACTTCAAAACTTAATCTACGGGCGCCGCCACAAAAGTGCTCCGCACAAAAGGATTGTTATGAGCCTCCCCGCCTTCGCCCCACTGCAGGCCCTCGCCTCGACCCTGTTGCCCCACGCGCTGGAGCCGTCCGAGGATGGCGCCCACGACCTGTCGCACTTGCAACGGGTATGGCGCAACGTTCAGCGGATTCAAACCGAAGAAGGCGGTGACCTTGAAGTGCTGCTGGCGGCCGTATTGCTGCACGACTGTGTGGCAGTGGAAAAAAACTCGCCGCTGCGCTCTCAGGCCTCGCGGCTGGCGGCGGAAAAAGCCTTGGCAATCCTGAGCCAGTTGAATTGGCCCAAGCACAAAAGCGCAGCAGTCGCTCACGCCATCGAAGCCCACAGTTTTTCGGCAAACATTCAGCCGACAACCCTGGAAGCAAGAATTCTCCAGGACGCCGACCGTCTCGACTCCCTCGGTATGCTCGGCGTTGCCCGCACGTTTTACATCGCCGGACGCATGGGCAGCACGCTCTATGATCCGCAGGATCCCACGGCAACATCCCGCGAGTACGACGACAAACGCTTTTGCCTCGACCACTTCCAGACCAAGCTTTTGCACTTGGCCAACGGCTTCCAGACACTGACCGGCAAGCGTCTTGCGCAACTACGCCACGAGCGTCTGAAGCGCTTCATGGACGAGTTCATTGAGGAGATCGGTTTACCACCCAGCGTCGTCTGAAGCCATTACTCCGCCAATTGCTAACCCTGAAACCGCTAACCACAGAACATACGCCACAACTGCCTGTGTTAGATAAGTCGCGTATAAAACCAATAGATAAAGAGACTTATCCATGCCCAGTCGCAACACCCCGGACACCGCCGTTTCAGGAAAACTGTTTGGCCTGTTCTGCCTCGCCAGTTACCTGCTTTCGCTGTCCTACGGCTCGACCTTTTTGCTCTCGCTGCTGATCAGCTCACGCGGCGGTAACGAGCATGATGCCGGTAGCGTGATTTCGGCGGCGATGCTCAGCACGTTCGCGGCGGTGATCCTGTCGGGGCATTTGTCGGACGCGCTCGGTGCGGCCCGTTCGATTGCCGTGTTTGGCGGCTTGCTGGTACTCGCCAGCCTGGGCTTTGCCCTGACCCCGGGTTTCGGTAGCACCTTACTGTTTTTCGGCCTGACGCTGGGTCTGGGCTGGGGCGTGTTTTACACTTTGGGGCCGATCATCGTGGCGATGCTGGTCACGCCCGCACAACGCGCCAAGTACTTCGCGCTGCTCTCTGGCAGCATGATGACTGGCATCGGCTCAGGGCCGTTGCTCGGGCGGGCGGCCAGCGCGCTGGGTTACCCTGTAACCAGCGCATTTTACCTCGCCGCACTGGCGAGCCTGATCGGCGCGGTGCTGTTCTGGCGTTTGGGTGTCGCACTCAAACAGCGCCCGAATCAATTGGGCACGGCGGCAGTTTCGCGGATCTCCTGGGCCGCCGCCGCGCGGGTGATGTCGTCCAGAGCACTGTTTCCCATTGTCATGGTCGGCCTCGGCGGCTGCGTGTTTGGTGGTCTGTCGAGTTTCCAGACCAGCTATGCCGAATCCCGCTCGCTGGACTATTCGCTGTTCTTTCTCGGCTTCATGAGCGCTGCGATTACCAGCCGAATGCTGATCGCCAGTGTCGTGGTCAAACGCGACCCCTATTGGGCGTCCTGCTGGCTGTCAGGGCTGATGGTGGTGTCGATTCTGATGTTCCGCTTCGTGGTCGACGATGCCTTCACTTACTTGATGGCCGCCGCAGCGCTGGGCATCGGTTACGGGCTGACCTACTCGGTGATCAACGGCCTGGCCGCCAATGAAGCGCCCGCAGGCAACACTTCCCAAGCCTTGTTGCTGTTCAGTCTCGGGTACTTCGTGGGCGTGTTTGGCTTTCCCTTACTCGCCGGCAAGATCATCGTCGAACACGGTTTGCCGACGCTGCTGCTCACGGTGTTGGCGGTGGCGCTGTTGAACTGGTCGATCACCGTTGGTCGCCTGCTTTGGCGTTGGGTAATCGCCAGCAATGTGCCGCAAGCGGCATAGACCGATGCCCTGCCCGAAGCGATTTGTACCAACCTGTTTTGTAAACTACGGTTAGCCGCGACAGATCAAGCAGTCAATAGCATCTGTTCCACTTGAATCCGCTATCGACAGGTATAAGCATGAACATGGATGCGTCTACGCAATACCCGATTGTTTTGGTTCACGGCCTTTTCGGCTTCGATACAATTGCCGGTTATCCATACTTCTTCAATATCAAGGAAGCCCTCGAACGCGCTGGCGCTCAGGTGTTTGCGGTGAACATTCCAGCCGTCAACGGCAATGAGGAACGCGGTGAAAAACTGCTCGAACAGGTCAACCGCATTTTGCGCGAAACGGGCGCCGACAAGGTCAATCTGATCGGCCATAGCCAAGGCCCCCTGGCAGCACGCTATGTAGCGGCACTGCACCCGGAAAAGGTCGCGTCGGTCACCTCTGTCAGCTGCCCCAATCACGGCTCCGAGATTGCCGACCAATTACACAAGGCCCTGACGCCCGGCGAGTTGCCCGAAGCGCTCGTACTGGCCCTGTTGAGCGCAGTCGGCACCTTCATTTCATTGATCAGCGGCCATCCGCAGAACCCCGTGGACCCTCAAGCAGCGTTCGAATCGCTGACCAGCGCAGGATTGGCTGAATTCAATCGCAAGTACCCGCAAGGGGTGCCGAAAGTCTGGGGCGGTGAAGGCAACGAAATTGAAAACGGCGTGTATTACTACTCCTGGAGCGGGATCGTACAAAAGATTCAAACCCCGCAACTACTCGATCCGACCCATCTGAACTGCATCGTGCTGTCGGAGTTGTTTTATAAAGAGAAACACGCCAACGACGGGCTGGTCGGCCGTTACAGCTCGCACCTGGGGAAAGTGATTCGCTCGGATTACCCCATGGACCATTTTGACGCTGTCAATCAAATGGCCGGGATCACCAGTTTGAATGTGCACCCGGTCAAGCTCTATGTGGAACATGCCGCTCGGCTCAAGAGCAAGGGCTTGTAAGCCCATCGGCAATGGCCCGGTTTAAATACCAGGCCATTTTCCAGAACACAAAAGCACAGCGTGTTACGGCTCAAGGCCGATAGGGAAAAATTCGCCACCACTCCACACGCCCAACCAGCGCTGCCCGTCGATCTCGCGGGTCACGGCCAGTTCGACCAGTTGATAAAACACGTTGCGATGGATCAGCGCTTCAAGATTGGTGCGGACGTGCACGTAAGGCGCTGGTTCCTGGGTCAGCGGATCGATCACCACGCGCAACGGATGCTCGACACCTGCCTCGGCCTGCTCTTCGACGTTGGTGATAAAACGCAAAACCTGCGCTTCGCCCTCGCCTTCAACCTCCAGTGCAACCGCCACAAACGGCGCGTCATCGACCTTGATCCCGACCTTCTCGACCGGGGTAATCAGGAAATAATCATCACCGTCGCGGCGAATGATGGTGGAGAACAGCTTGACCATCGGCTTGCGCCCGATCGGCGTGCCGAGGTAATACCAGGTACCGTCGCGGGCGATGCGCATGTCGATGTCGCCACAGAAGTCGGGGTTCCACAAATGGACCGGCGGCAAGCCTTTGGACTTGGGGATTTGCCCCAACAGATCGTTAGCTTTTTGCGGACCACTCATGCTGCTCTCCTGGTGAGTTACTGATCGCTCATGCCCAACAGGCTACGAGCGTATTGCTGCAGCGGCTGAGCGATCAGGTCTTCTGGCTTGTTGTCGTGGAACGTCAGTAAACCGCCACGGCTCTTGATTCGTGCAGTATCGATCAAATACTGGGTGCTGGTCTCGATCAGCATGATCTGAATCACTCCGCTGTCGAGCCCCAGGCGATCCACGGCGCCCTGATCGATCAACTCATCCGAGTTGCCGATACGGTCGTCGGCCTTGGCAAAGCGGGTGTAGAGCAGGTAATGCGCGCCCGCCGCACGCGCCTCGCCCATGGCGGTGTCGAGACCTTCAGGCGCGCGAGCGCGGCGAACCATCGGGAAATATTCGATGAAGCCGTTGAAGGCTTCTTCAGCAACCACGTTCGGCCGCGGATAGGCACTGCCCGGCGGCGCAAAAGCACCTTGAGCGATGTAGATAAACGAGTCCGGCTGAATGCGCAGATTATTTACACGACGGCTGTCGCTGTGATCGAGCAGACCTGCGTCGCTCATGTGGTAGCGAACCCCTTCGCCCATATCGCTGACATTCATGCAGCCGCCAAGCGCCAAAAAGGCCAGCAGCAAAACCAGGCTACGCATCCTACCCTCCAGAGGCCGGTGACGGAAAACCGGCGAATGTCCGCAGGATGCAGCTTCCGCGCCAGCTCAATGCGACACCCATTTGTAGCAGCTGCCGAAGGCTGCGTCCGGCTGCGCAGCAGTCGTAAACCTGAGCACGAGATATAGATTGAATGACGAATGCAAGTCGCTTGTTTTTTTGCGAGGGCTGCGCCCTCGAACGCAGCCTTCGGCAGCTGCTACAAAAAGCCGGGTCAGCCGCCGATGATTTTCATCACGGTCGCACCACCGGAAAACGCCACTTCCTGCTTGTCGCCCAAAGCCTTTACCAGCAGACGCTGGAGCGCCGGCAACGCTTGATGGCGCGGCTTGTCGAGCAAGTCGCCGACATAGTGGCGGTTACTCGACGACAGGCAGCCATGCAGCCAGCCAGTGGACGACAGGCGCAAACGCGAGCATGTACGGCAGAACGGCACGCTTTCATTGGCGATCACGCCGAAATAGCCGTGCCCCGGAATTTCGTAACGCACCGCCGTGGCATCCACTGGCGCGTCGGCCTGCAGGTACTCGTAGCGATCGCCAATCAGGCTCAGCAGCTGCTCGAGGCTGACGAACTGCTGCAGGAATGCGTTCGAATCACTGGCTAGATGGCCCATGCGCATCAGTTCGATGAACCGTAACTCATAACCGCGTTCCAGACAGTAATCGAGCAGCGGCATCACCTGATCGAGGTTCTGCCCGCGCAACGGCACCATGTTGACCTTGATCTTCATGCCCGCAGCGTGTGCCTGGTCCATGCCGTTGAGCACCGTCGCCAGATCGCCGCCGCGCGCAATGCTGCGGAACGCATCGGCGTCCAGGGTATCGAGGGAAACGTTGATCCGCCGAATGCCAGCGTCCACCAGCAAGGGCAGTTTCTTCGCCAGCAGTTGGCCATTGGTGGTCAGGCTGATGTCGGCAAGGCCCATCTTCCCGACGGCGGTCATGAAGGCTTCCAGCTTCGGGCTCACCAGCGGCTCACCGCCGGTGATGCGCAAACGCTCGATACCCGCGGCTTCGATCAGGTAGGCAACGCCGCGCGCCATGGCCTCGGCCGACAGTTCATCCTGCGCCGCCACCAGTCGCTTGCCATTGGGCACGCAGTAGGTACAGGCGTAGTTGCAGGCGGAGGTCAGACTGACCCGCAAATTGCGGAAACGCCTGCCTTGTCGGTCAACGATCATGGATCACTCCGGCGGAAGTAGATTCGGAAGCGCTAAAACTTGACTCACAAATCAAGTTTTAGCAATACCTAAGCCTGAGTATATTCCTGGGGCACTGCGCCATACAGGGAAAACATGGCGCAATAAGGCATCTGAATGAATCAGCTGCTCGGCGTGTCGGTATCGCGCTTGCGCTTGTTGCCCATGCGCACGCCGATGTCCATCAGGAACTGGAAGAAACCTTCCTGATCTTCCAGCACATTGCTCCAGAACGGCGAGTGATACAGCGCGACAGCACCGTGCACCAACGCCCAGGACGCGCAGTAGTGGAAGTACGGCGGCACGTCTTCAAGCTTGCCTTCGCTGATGCGGCCCTTGATCAGCAAGGTCAGGCGTTCGAAGTTGGAGGCGCGAATCCTGTGCAACTCCTCGACCATCTCCGGCACCTGATTGCCCTTGACCACCTTCTCTTCCAGACGATCGAACAGCCGGTAACGTTGCGGATCGCGCATACGGAATTCGAAGTAGGCCCGGGACAGGGCTTCCTTATCCTTGTCGACATCGGCAGAGTGCAGCAGCTCGTTCAGGTCACGCTCGTAATCGAGCATCAGGCGCAGATAGATCTCCGCCTTGGACTTGAAATGCTTGTAGATGGTGCCTTTGCCGATACCCACGGCATCAGCGATCATCTCGACGGTGACACTGTCTTCACCTTGTTCGAGGAACAGCTTGAGCGCGGTGTCGAGAATTTCTTGCTCGCGGCGACGAAACTCACGGACCTTACGAGGTTCTTTATGCATAAGAAAAGGTCTGTAGGGGTCAAAATTCGAAGCCGCGTATTATGCCTAACTTGCGCCAAATTGCACGGATCATCCGACCATGACTACGTTTCTTGATGAATTTGTACAGGCACCGGGCCTGCGTTATTTGAATCATGCGGCCGTTGCACCCTGGCCAAATCGCGCTGCCACGGCGGTGTCACGCTTCGCCCAGGAGAACGTTTTACTGGGCGCAAGGGACTATTCGGACTGGATGGCACTTGAACAATGCTTGCGTGAACGCCTGATGCGCCTGCTTAACGCACCGTCGACGGATGACGTGGCACTGGTCAAAAATACTTCTGAAGCATTGTCTTTTGTCGCCTTCGGACTGTCGTGGCAAAGCGGCGACCAGATCGTCATCAGCGATGAAGAATTTCCTTCCAACCGCATCGTCTGGGAAGCTTTAGCCTCCCAAGGCGTGGAAGTGATTCAGGCCAGCCTCAAGGGCGATGACCCGGAAGGCGCCCTGTTGGCGGCCTGCGGACCGCGCACCCGCTTGATGTCAGTGAGTGCAGTGCAATTTGCCAGCGGTCTGCGCCTGGACCTGCAACGCCTGGGTGCTGGCTGCAAACAACAGAACGTGCTGTTCTGCATCGACGCCATCCAGCAACTCGGCGCCCTGCCCTTCGATGTGCAGAGCTATCAATGCGACTTCGCCATGGCCGACGGCCATAAATGGCTGCTCGGGCCAGAAGGCCTGGGGGTGCTCTATGTGCGCAGCGAACTGCGTGAACAGCTGAAACTGCACGAATTCGGCTGGCACATGCTCGAACACATGGGCGATTACAACCGCACTGAATGGGAACCGGCCAAGAGTGCACGGCGTTTTGAATGCGGCAGCCCGAACATGCTCGGGGCGATGGCGCTGGAAGCCAGTCTGTCGTTATTGGAAGAAGTCGGCATGGAGCAAGTCGCTGCACTGATCGCCGAGCGAGTGAAATGGCTACAGGATGGCCTCAGCGCGATTCCCGGCGTACAGCTGCACAGCCCGCTTAATCCAGCCCGGCGCGGGGGGATTCTTTCGTTCAGTATCGATGGCATCGATAACCAGGCCGTTTACGAGGCCCTGAAAGCCCAACAGGTGATTTGCATCCCACGCGGCCCAGGCATTCGTTTTTCACCACATTTTTACACCGAAAAGCGCGTGATCGACGAAACTGTTGCCATTGTTGCGTCGATCGCCAGGCAGTGAGAACTCAAGCGAAGCGCCTGTATTCCAAATATGTTTAAGAAACAGCTGGGGCAAACTGGACTCGGCGCAATAGTGATCAATACTTGAACTGTCGGCGCGGCATCTCCCCCAAGTGTTGCGCCGATGAAGGTACCAAAGGACCGCGTACCTTTGTTTTACTCCTAATGGTCTTAACCCGGATTCACCCCCCAGAACCCGGGTTTTTTTTGCCTGCGATTTGAGGCTCCGGCTCGACCCTGTCAAATCGACTTGACGTGCGCCAACGGAAACAGCCGCTTGAAGTTCTCCGTGGTCTGCTCGGCAAAGCGCTCGTAGGACTCACCACGCAACATGGCCAGAAACTCCGCGACATCCCTCACGTACTGAGGAAGATTCGGCTTGCCACGATGCGGGATCGGCGCCAGGTACGGCGAATCGGTTTCCACCAGCAGGCGATCCGCCGGCACCTGCCGGGCCACATCACGCAAGGCGTCGGCATTGCGGAAAGTCACGATCCCCGACAACGATATATAGAACCCCAGATCCAGCGCAGCCTTGGCCATGTCCCAGTCTTCGGTGAAGCAATGCAACACCCCGGCCTGCGGCAATGCTGCTTCACGCAATAACCTCAGCGTATCGGCGCGGGCGCCACGGGTGTGGACGATCACCGGTTTGCCGGTCTGCTGGGCCGCTTGCAGGTGCAAACGGAAGGACTCCTGCTGCAACTCGGCGGCTTCTGGTTCGTAGTGGTAATCCAGACCGGTTTCGCCGATCGCCACCACCCGCGGGTGATTGAGCTCCTGCAGCAGCCAGTCCAGCGCCGGAGCGGCGCCCGGCTGAACATCCAACGGATGCACGCCCACCGAACAATCAACGTCGTCGTAACGCTCGGCGAGGGCTTTGACGTCCTTGGCGTTGTCGACGCTGACGCCAATACAGAGGAAATGCCCTACCCCGCGCTGACGAGCGGCTGCAAGCGCAGCATCCAGCGAGCCGTCGTGTGCGGCAAGGTCGAGACGGTCAAGGTGACAATGGGAATCTACGAGCATAAAAGGCTGCAACTACATCGTATGAGTGGGACGGTCGGACTTCAGGGCTCCGACCAGATAGGTTTCGATTCGGCTTCGAGCGGTGTCGTCGCCTTCGTTGAATTGCACGCCGACACCCGCAGCGCGATTACCCTGAGCGCCCTTGGGGGTCACCCAGGTCACTTTACCGGCCACCGGAATTTTTTCCGGCTCATCCATCAGGTGCAGCAGCATGAATACCTCGTCACCCAACTTGTAGCTTTTGTTGGTCGGGATAAACAGGCCGCCGTTCTTGATGAACGGCATATAGGCCGCATAAAGCACTGATTTGTCCTTGATGGTCAGGGACAAGATGCCGTTGCGCGGGCCCGGGCTGACGGGTTCATTCATGCTGACCTCCATGGCTGATGATCAGAGTCTAGGCGCAGACGCTCACTTCTGGGTGGGCAAGGACACCCATTGCACCAACAACGCTTCCAGCAACAACGCCGGATTAAGGTTCGCCTTACTCATCACTTTCTGCCGCTGGGCGAGAATCCAGTCCTGAATATTCAAGACTTTTTCCTGAGCGGTTTTCTGCGCCAGGTACTGAACCACTTTGCGCATGTCCGCCAACCCCAACCCTTCTTCATCCTGGGTCAACTGGTAGCGCAGAATCAGACTCGACCAGTCGCAGAACCAGTCGAACAGCTGCAACATCGGAATGGATTTCCACTCTTCGGCCAGTTGCGTCGGCGACTGTTGCTGCTTGAGCAACTTCTTCACGCCCTCGACTACCAGCGCACGCTGCTCGCGCACGCCCTGCCCTTGCAGCTTGACAGCCGCCAGCGGCGAACCGGCAGCCAGGGTCAGCAGCTCGATACGCTCTTCTTCGGCGCAATCGGGCAAGGCCTTGGCCAGCCATTGCAGGCTCATGGCCTCGCTCGGCAACGGACAGGCCTGTTGCACGCAACGACTCTTGATGGTTGGCAGCAGACGACTGGTCTGGTGACTGACCAACAGCAATACCGTATCGCCTGACGGTTCTTCGAGGCTTTTCAGCAAGGCGTTGGCGGCGTTGATGTTCATCGACTCGGCTGGCTCGATCAACACGACTTTGCGGCCGCCCATCTGCGCGGTCTGGACCACGAAGCTGACCAGATCACGAACCTGATCGACCTTGATCGCCTTGTCGGCTTCTTCCGGCTCCAGGATGTAGTTGTCGGGGTGACTGCCGGCTTTGAGCAGCAGGCAGGATTTGCACTCGCCACAGGCGTCCTGGGCGGTCGGACGCTGGCAGAGCAAACTGGCCATCAACCGCTCGGCCAGCGCACGCTTGCCGATCCCGGCCGGGCCATGCAGCAAATAGGCGTGGGCGTGCTGTGCCCGACCGGCCAGTTGCTGCCAAAGGCTGTCTTGCCACGGATAGGCCTCAGCCACGGTGACGCTCCAGCAATCGTGGCATCAAGGCATCCAGCGACTGCTGAACCTGTGCCAATGGCTGCGAGGCGTCCACCAACAGGTAACGCGCCGGATCAGCCTCGGCGCGCTTCAAGAACGCGCTGCGCACCGCCTCAAAAAACACTCGACCCTCAAGCTCGAAACGGTCCAGTCGACCGCGAGCGCTGGCCCGCGCCATGCCGATTTCAATCGGCAAGTCGAACACCAGTGTCAGGTCCGGGCGCAGGTCGCCTTGAACGAAGGTTTCCAGAGTCGCGATACGCTCAAGCGACAATCCGCGACCACCGCCCTGATAGGCGTATGTCGAATCGGTAAAGCGGTCGCACAACACCACCGCACCCCGCGCCAGCGCCGGGCGAATCACTTCGGCCAAATGCTGGGCCCGTGCCGCGAACACCAGCAACAACTCGGTATCCGGGTTCATGACCTCGTCGACCGGGGCCAGCAGCACGTCGCGGATTCGCTCGGCCAGCGGTGTACCACCCGGCTCTCGAGTCAACACGACTTCGATACCCTCGGCGCGCAAACGCTCGGCCAGGTATTCACGATTGGTGCTCTTGCCGGCGCCTTCCGGGCCTTCCAGGGTAATAAACAAGCCAGTCACAGGCAGTCCTTAGTCAGAGTCATTGCGGGCTTTGCGGCTCATCGGCACTCGGTGCTGGAGCTGGAGCCGGTTGCGATGGCGGCAGTTGCGGCGTCACCTCTGGAGCCGTGTCGGGCGCCGCTGGAGCAATCGGCGTCTGCGCATCAGGCGCCGCAGCTCCATTGGTCGGCGCCGGGCTGGAACGGTAATCGGCGCGTCGTTTGATCTGGAACTCGCGCACAGCACTGTTGTGGGCATCCAGATCGTCGGAGAACACGTGACTGCCGTCACCGCGCGCCACGAAATACAAACTGGTACCGGACACCGGATTCAGCGCCGCATGAATCGCTTCACGACCGACCATGGCAATCGGCGTCGGCGGCAGCCCAGAGATCATGTAGGTATTGTAGGGCGTCGGTTCTTTCAGGTGGGCACGGGTCAACTTGCCGTTGTAGCGCTCACCCAGGCCATAGATCACGGTCGGATCGGTTTGCAGCAACATGCCGATCTGCATCCGTCGTACGAACACCCCGGCAATCTGCCCACGTTCTTGCGGCACACCGGTTTCCTTCTCCACCAGCGAAGCCATGATCAGTGCCTGATAGGGTTCGGTATAGGGCGCGTCGGGAGAGCGTTTGCTCCACTCTTTCGCTAGGACTTCGTCGAGGCGCTCGTAAGCTTTTTCCAACAGCTCGGCGTCGGTCATGCCACGCACAAAACGATAAGTGTCTGGGAAAAACCGGCCCTCCGGAAACACTCCGGCGTGACCAAGCTTGTTCATCACGTCGCTGTCGCTCAGACCCGAGAGGGTTTGTTCGAGCTTGTCACTTTTTGCCAGCGCCGCACGAACCTGACGAAAGTTCCAGCCCTCGACCAGCGTCAGGCTGTACTGAACCACTTCACCGCGCTGCCAAAGACCGATCAGGCTCTGCGCACTCATACCTGGCAGCATGCGGTATTCACCGCTGTGCAACGGCTGCGCGGCAAGGTTGAAGCGCCAGTACAGGCGCAACCAGAAGGCGTCCTGAAGCACACCGTCGGTTTCAAGGCGATTGAAAGTCCCGGACGGTGTCGAGCCGTTCGGCACATCCAGCAACTCTTCCTGAGTAATGTTGAGTGGCTGCTCCAGCGCCGAGTTGATCTTCCAGGCCGAAGCGCCCAGCAGTAGCCCCGCCAGAACCAGTCCGGTTTCCAGCAGCAGCAAGAATTTACGTCTCACGAATCAAGCATCCAGTAGCGCGCGGGCAATGCCTTGCAGTTTACGGGTGAGCGGCCCAACCGGCCAGCTCAGCGCAGCATAAGCGCGTACCGGCCAGATACCGTACACGCTGTTGCAAACAAAAACTTCATCAGCCTGTTGCAGCTGATCAAGGCTGATGTCAGTGATATATGTGGCAATCCCCAGACTCTCGGCTTGAAACAAGAGTTCGGCGCGCATCACTCCGGCCACGCCGCAACGACTCAGATCAGCCGTCAGCAACGCGCCATCGCGCACCAGGAACAGATTGCTGAAAACGCCTTCGATCACCCTGCCCTGAAGATTCAGCATCAATCCTTCGGCGTGCTCGGTGTCCTGCCATTCCGAACGGGCAATGACCTGTTCGAGACGATTGAGGTGCTTGAGGCCGGCGAGTAGGGATTGCTCGGAAAGTCGTGTGGCACAGGGAAACAGTCGAATACCGTGCTGCGCATGGACAGCAGGATAAGCAGCAGGCGGATTGCCTTGCAGAATTCGTCGCGGCGCCACCGAAGGATCGGCCGCATAACCACGCTGGCTGTCGCCGCGAGTGAGAATAAGTTTGAGCACGCCTTCGCCAAGTGCGGCGGCGTACGTCAGTAGCTCACTGCGAATCAACGCGTGATCCGCGTTAATCGCCAAACGCGAGCAGCCATCGGCCAGACGACTCAAATGTCGATCCAGCAGCAGTGGCTGCCCGCCCCTGACAGCAATGGTCTCGAACAGACCATCGCCATACGCCAGGCCGCGGTCCTTTAGCGACAGAGCGTCAGCCGGCTGACCGTCGACCCAGCTTTCCATCAATCAACGAACCGACGGAACACCAGCGAGCCGTTGGTACCGCCAAAACCGAACGAGTTGGACAACACCACATCGATATTCATATCGCGTGCAGTGTGCGGCACGAAATCGAGGTCGCAACCTTCATCCGGCTCATCGAGGTTAATGGTCGGTGGCGCCACCTGGCCATTGATTGCCAACACACTGAAGATCGCTTCGACTGCGCCCGCCGCACCCAGCAGGTGACCGGTCATGGACTTGGTCGAACTGACAGCCAGCTTGTAGGCGTGATCGCCAAACACCGACTTGATCGCGCAGACTTCGGCGAGGTCACCGGCGGAGGTCGAAGTACCGTGGGCGTTGATGTACTGCACTTGCTCGACATTCAGCTTGGCGTCACGCAGCGCGTTGACGATGCAACGTGCGGCGCCTGCGCCATCGGCCGGTGGCGAAGTCATGTGGTACGCATCGCCACTCATGCCAAAGCCAATCAGCTCGGCGTAAATGGTCGCGCCACGCGCCTTGGCGTGCTCCAGCTCCTCAAGCACCAATGCACCGGCACCGTCAGACAACACAAAGCCATCACGGCCCTTGTCCCATGGACGGCTGGCACGAGTCGGTTCGTCATTGCGGGTCGACAGTGCACGAGCAGCACCAAAGCCGCCCATGCCAAGTCCGCAAGCGGCCATCTCAGCACCACCGGCAATCATCACGTCGGCTTCGCCGTAGGCAATGTTGCGCGCCGCCATACCGATGCAGTGCGTACCGGTGGTACAGGCTGTCGAAATGGCGTAGTTAGGCCCCTGCGTACCCAGATGGATGGACAGGAAACCGGAAATCATATTGATGATCGAGCCCGGCACAAAAAACGGAGAAATCCGCCGTGGCCCCGAATCATGCAGCGTGCGGCTGGTTTCTTCGATATTGGTCAGACCGCCAATACCCGAGCCCATGGCCACGCCGATGCGTTCACGATTGGCGTCGGTGACTTCCAGGCCTGCGTTACGCACTGCCTGAAACCCTGCTGCCAGACCGTATTGAATGAACAGGTCGAGTTTGCGAGCTTCCTTGACCGACAGATATTCCTCGACATTGAAGCCCTTTACCGAGCCGCCAAAACGGGTGGAATAGGCAGAAAGGTCGGTGTGTTCGATCAGACCAATGCCACTGCGGCCAGCCAGAATGCCCTGCCAGCTGCTCGGCACATCCGTGCCCAGTGGCGACAACATACCCATACCGGTGACTACGACGCGTCTACGCGACACAGCACTCTCCTTTTTTCAAATGACGACTTTGCATCAGGCCTAAAGGAAAAAACCGCACGCCGTGATGGCAGTGCGGTTTTTCCATGACAGCTAACAACGGCTACAAACTATTACGCCTGATGGCTAGTAACGTAGTCGATGGCAGCTTGTACAGTAGTGATCTTCTCAGCTTCTTCGTCAGGAATTTCGGTCTCGAATTCCTCTTCCAGAGCCATCACCAGCTCAACGGTGTCAAGGGAGTCGGCACCCAGGTCTTCAACGAAGGAAGCAGTGTTCACAACTTCTTCTTCTTTAACGCCCAGTTGCTCAGCAACGATTTTCTTGACGCGCTCTTCGATGGTGCTCATACCTTGTTTTCACTCCTAATGGACAAATTCAGGCAGCTGGCCAGTGGGTAAGTGTATAGAAAGGCTTTTCAGTTTTTCAACTGAAAGCTTCACTCCTCAAACCCTGACGACCATCTGCCTATAAATAGATTGCAGCTTTATAACGGATTTTAGACAGCTCGTATGACATTTTTTTGAATCAATCCGTCACATTTAACTCATGTACATCCCGCCGTTCACCGGGATTGTAGCCCCAGTAACGTAAGCCGCACCGTCCGACGCAAGAAAAGCGACCACAGACGCGATCTCTTGAGCTTGCCCCAGGCGGCCCAGCGGAATTTGTGTCTGCAAGGCTTCACGCTGCGCCTCTGGCAGTTCGCGAGTCATATCGGTGTCGATGAACCCAGGGGCCACCGAGTTGACCGTAATCGAGCGCGAACCCACTTCACGCGCCAGAGCGCGACTGAAACCTTCCAGACCTGCCTTGGCGGCTGCATAGTTTACTTGGCCTGCGTTGCCCATGGCACCCACAACCGAACCAATACTGATAATTCGCCCCCAACGCGCCTTGGTCATGCCACGCAAAACCCCCTTGGACAGGCGAAACAGACTGTTCAGGTTGGTGTCGACGACGTCATGCCATTCGTCATCTTTCATGCGCATCATCAGGTTATCGCGGGTGATACCGGCGTTATTCACCAGAATCGCCGGCGCACCAAACTGCTCCTGAATGCTTGCCAGCACAGCCGCTACGGACTCGTCGCTGGTGACATTGAGTTCAAGACCGGCGCCTTGAATACCGTTCTCTTTCAGGGTTGCCGCGATGCGCTCAGCGCCCAAAGCCGAAGTCGCGGTACCCACCACGATAGCGCCCTGACGACCCAGTTCCAGTGCGATAGCCTGGCCAATACCACGGCTGGCGCCGGTAACCAGTGCAACTTTACCTTGCAGACTCATGCAGGCTTCTCCTAAGTTCAGGCCAACGCTGCACGAGCAGCAGCGAAAGCATCCGGGGTGTTCAGGTTAGAGGTCGACACGCCTTCGGCGCAGCGCTTGTTCAGGCCAGCCAGGACTTTGCCCGGACCGCATTCAACCAGTTGAGTAGCGCCTTTGGCGGCCAGCACCTGGACCGACTCAACCCAGCGAACCGGCTTGTAGAGTTGTTCGAGCAGATCGCGCTTGAGGGTTTCCAGATCCGGCGCCACATCGGCGCTGACGTTCTGTACCAGCGGGATTTGCGGAGCCTGCCAGTTGATCGCAGCGATCGACTCGGCGAAACGCTCGGCAGCCGGGCGCATCAGCTCGCAGTGCGACGGCACGCTGACCGGCAGCGGCATGGCGCGCTTGGCGCCACGCGCCTTGCAGCCTTCGATGGCGCGCTCGACAGCAGCCTTGGCACCGGCAATCACTACCTGGCCCGGCGAGTTGAAGTTGACCGCACTGACGACTTCGCCTTGCGCCGCTTCGGCACAGGCAGCCAGCACATCGGCATCGTCCAGACCGAGGATTGCGGCCATGCCGCCCTGTCCAGCCGGCACCGCCTCCTGCATCAGCTGACCGCGACGCTCTACCAGCTTCACCGCATCACCCAGACTCAGGCTGCCAGCCGCGACCAGCGCGCTGTATTCGCCCAGGCTATGACCGGCAACGTAAGCCGGACGTGCGCCGCCCTCAGCCAGCCACAGACGCCACAAGGCAATCGAAGCGGTGAGAATCGCCGGTTGAGTTTTGTCGGTTTGATTGAGTTGCTCTTCCGGCCCTTGCTGGGTCAGTGCCCACAGGTCGTAACCCAGAGCTTCGGAAGCTTCATTGAAAGTTTCAAGGATCAACGGATATTGCGCGCCCAACTCGGCCAGCATGCCGAGGGACTGCGAACCCTGTCCTGGAAAGACGAATGCGAGGGAAGCAGACATGTAACAAGCCCCTAATGATCTTGTCGCCGGAGAATTGACGTCCTGTACGGCTGGACGCAAGAAACTGACAGTTGGATGGCCAATTGAACTGAGCGGTCACATTTAAGCATTGTCCGACGAAAATGCCTAAAGCAACAAATCCTCAAGGCGACCGTGAAGCCGCTGCGGCAGGTTCTCCTGAATCTCGATCAAGGCGCGCTGAATGGCACTCTGAAAGCCCTGCACACCGGCCGAGCCATGGCTTTTAACGACGATTCCCTGCAAACCGAGGAAGCTTGCGCCATTATGTCGCGCAGGCGCCAGATCGGCCTGCAGGCGCTTCATCAGCGGCAACGCCAAAGCCCCGACCATTCTCGATGCCAGGTTTTGCTTGAACAACGCCTCGATCCGACCGGCAATCATGGTCGCCAGCCCCTCGCTGGATTTGAGCAGGATATTGCCGACAAAGCCGTCGCAGACCACCACGTCAGCCTCACCGCGGTACACGCCATCACCCTCGACGAAGCCGATGTAATTCAGCCCGCGAGCGTTTTGCAGCAGCGTGGCCGCCAGCTTGACCTGCTGATTGCCCTTAATGTCTTCCGTGCCGATGTTCAGCAACGCGACCTTCGGGCGAACAATGCCCAAGGTTTCAGCCGCCACCGAGCCCATCACCGCGAACTGGAACAGGTGCTCGGCACTGCAATCGACATTCGCGCCCAGATCGAGCAACTGGCAATAACCACGCTGGGTCGGAATCGCCGCCACCATGGCCGGCCGATCGATACCCGGCAAGGTCTTGAGCACATAACGCGACAACGCCATCAGCGCACCGGTATTACCGGCACTGACACACGCCTGAACCTTGCCATCGCGCAACAACTCAAGCGCAACCCGCATCGAGGAGTCCGGCTTGCCGCGCAAGGCCTGGGAAGGCTTTTCGTCCATGCCGATGACATCGCTGGCCGGCACAATCGTCAGGCGCGCGCGATCCACAGCCGACTGGCTGGCAATCAATTCTTCTAAAAGGGAGGGTTGACCAACGAGGGTCAGGTGCAGCGAGGGCGTAGCAGACAGACAAGCAAGGCTGGCCTGAACAATGCTGCGGGGACCGAAGTCCCCGCCCATTGCGTCAATCGCGATGACTTGAGCGGACAAGGATTACTCGTCAGCGCCCTTGTCGATCACTTTACGGCCACGGTATACGCCTTCTGGCGATACGTGGTGACGCAGGTGAACTTCACCAGTGGTCTTTTCTACGGACAGGGTGCTTGCCTCGAGAGCATCGTGCGAACGACGCATGTCACGGGCGGAGCGGGATTTTTTGTTCTGCTGAACAGCCATAATTGATTAACTCCTAAACGTTTGGGTCACGCTTTAACTGCGCCAATACACTGAACGGGTTGGACCGCGTTACCTCGTCCTCGCTCGGTTCGGGCTCATCGAGACCCGCCGGCTGCTGGCATTCTTCCGGATGATGAGCAGGCACAATGGGCAAGGCGAGCAGAAGCTCCTCCTCGATCAGTGACTGCAGATCCAAAGGATCTTCGCCCAGTTCCAGCACGTCATAACCTTTCGGCAACGACTGGGTATTCGCACCCTCCTTCACCACAGCATAACTGCATTCGCTGTGAATCGGCAGGGTGACCAGCTCAAGACAACGCTGGCAAACCATTTTGACTTCGGTGTCGATAAAGCTGTGGATTACCACAGACTTACGTTCATCTCGTTCAAAAACGAATTTAGCCTGCACCGTACCGACAGTGTCGGAAAGCGGGTCGCAGAGTCTCTCCAAATCGGCCAGCAGCATTTCACCTTGAAGGGTGGTGCCACGATCAGCCAATTTGCGCGGGTCAACGTGAGGTGGAATCGGGTCATTCAACATAGGCGCAGCATTATAGGGATGCACCCAGCCATGTCAAAGGAAATTCAGCCCTGTCCGTCACTTGGAAGCCCCGCTAGAATTTGCGACTGACTTTTGGAGAGCCGTATGCTGCCTTTATTACTTGCTTCAAGCTCGGTTTATCGCCGCGAATTATTGGCCCGCTTGCAGCTGCCATTTACCTGCAGCTCACCGGATATCGACGAAAGCCACCAACCGGGCGAGTCAGCCATCGAGCTGGTAAAACGCCTGGCGCATGAAAAAGCCCGCGCGCTGGCCGACAGTCATCCTGCCCACCTGATTATCGGCTCAGACCAGGTCGCCGTGCTCGCCGAGCGGATTATCGGCAAACCCCACACCTTCGAGAAGGCCCGCGAGCAGCTACTGGCTGCCAGCGGCGCCAGCGTGACCTTCCTGACCGGCCTGGCACTGCTCAACAGCCAGACTGGCCACTGCCAGCTCGACTGCATCCCTTTCACCGTACACATGCGCACACTCGACCAGGCACGCATCGAACGCTACCTGCGCACCGAACAGCCCTACGACTGCGCTGGCAGCTTCAAGGCCGAAGGGTTGGGCGTGAGCCTGTTTCAAAGCACCGAAGGCCCGGACGCCACCAGCCTGGTCGGCCTGCCATTGATTCGCCTGGTGGATATGCTGCTGGCGGAGGGCGTGCAGATCCCCTAAGAGTCAAAAGATCGCAGCCTGCGGCAGCTCCTACACAAGCGCCCCGCAGGCTGCGATCTTTTGATCAAAAAAAACCGGCCACGCGGGCCGGTTTTTTCATGTCGTGCAGCAATCAGCGCAATGTCGGGCCTTGAAAGCCCATCCACATGGCCAACTGCTCAGCCACGCTGGCGCCGAGCTTTTTTGAGAAGCGGTCGAACGTCGACTCTTGAACCGTGAAGTCGACCAGCTCTTTCTCGCCGATCACATCACGCGCCACTGAGCTGGCACTGCCCAAACCATCGATCAAGCCCAATGGCAGCGCCTGCTCGCCTGACCAGACCAGCCCGGAGAACAGCTCCGGATGCTCTTTGTCTTTCAGGCGATCGCCACGGCCTTTTTTGACGCTGGCGATGAACTGCTGATGCGTGGTGTCCAGCACGCCCTGCCAGAACTCGGTTTCATCAGGCTTTTGTGGCTGGAACGGATCGAGAAACGACTTGTGCTCGCCCGAGGTATAGGTCCGACGCTCGACACCGAGCTTCTCCATGGTGCCGACAAACCCGTAACCGGCCGCCGTCACACCAATCGAACCCACCAGACTCGCCTTGTCCGCGTAGATCTGGTCTGCCGCGCTGGCGATGTAGTAAGCCCCCGAAGCACCAAGATCGGAAATCACCGCGTAAACCTTGGTACCTGGATGCAGAGAACGCAGACGACCGATTTCATCGTAGACATAACCCGACTGCACCGGACTGCCGCCCGGGCTGTTGATTCGCAGCACGATGCCCTTGACCTTCGGATCCTCGAACGCCGCGCGCAAACCACCGACGATATTGTCGGCACTGGCCGACTCCTTGTCGGCAATCACCCCATTCACTTCGATCAACGCCGTATAGCCCGACCCGCGAGTCGCGCTTTTTTCAATATCCATCAGCGGCGTAAAGAGGATCAACGCGATGAACAGATAAACAAAGGTCAGCAACTTGAAGAAAATCCCCCAACGCCGCGAACGACGCTGCTCTTGCACGCCTGCAAGCAGGGTTTTCTCCAGTAGCTTCCAGCTTTTGTCGTCGCTACCTTCAGCACTGGCCTTGGCTGGCGCCTTCCATTCGTCGGTCATTCCATCCACCCCAACAAAAACTTAATTGGCCCGCTGACCCAGCCAGGCGTGCAATTGCGAAAAATGATCAATGGCCAGACACGGCTCGAACACGCGCAAGGCCTCTATCGATTGAGCACCATAGCTGACGGCGACCGAATCCATCCCGGCGTTGCGCGCCATCTGCAGATCGAACGACGAATCCCCCACCATCAACGCCTGCTCCGGGCGGACGTCGCAATGGGCCAGAATCTGTTCAAGCATCAGCGGATGCGGCTTGCTGGCAGTTTCATCGGCGGCGCGGGTGATATCGAAATAATCCTCCCAGCCGTGGGACTTCAGCACACGATCCAGTCCGCGACGCGCTTTTCCGGTGGCCACCGCCAGGTGATAACCCTCGGCACGAAACGCCTCGAGCGACTCGACCACACCTTCAAACAACGGCGAAGGCACGGCCTCCGACGCGATGTAGTGATCCGCATAGTGCTGACGAAACGCCACTAGCTCGTCATCGCCAATCTCCGGATACAAGGTCCGAATCGCTTCCGGCAACCCCAGACCGATGATGCCCTTGACGGCCAGATCATCGCGCAGCTGAAAACCAGACCGCTGCGATGCCACATGCATCGCCTCGACAATCCGACCGATGGAATCAGCCAGAGTACCGTCCCAATCGAAGATCAGCAGTTTGTAATCAAGGCGCGACACTCAGGCGCTCCACAGTCTTGGCCCACATTTCATCGACAGGGGCCTGAAGCTTCAACTCGCCGCCATCAGGCAGCGGTACGGTGAGCATGTAAGCGTGCAGGAACAGGCGCTTGCCGCCCAGGTCACGAATTTCCTTGCTGAAATCGTCATCGCCGTACTTGGTGTCGCCGGCGATGCAATGCCCGACGTGCAGGGTGTGGACACGAATCTGGTGAGTCCGGCCGGTGATCGGCTTGGCTTCGATCATGGTGGCAAAGTCGCCAAAGCGACGCAGAACCTTGAACACGGTCACAGACTCCTTGCCCTCCTCCTCGTCGACCTCGACCATGCGCTCGCCGGAGCGCAGGTTGCTCTTGCCCAGCGGCGCACGGACTTGCTTGATCGAGGCCGCCCAGTTACCGCGGACCAACGCCATGTAGCGCTTGTCAACGCCATCGCCGCGCAACGCCGTGTGCAAGTGACGCAACATGCTGCGCTTTTTGGCGATCATCAGCAGGCCGGAGGTGTCACGGTCGAGACGGTGAACCAGCTCAAGCTCCTTGCAATCCGGACGCAACTGACGAAAGGCTTCGATTACCCCGTAATTCAAGCCACTGCCGCCGTGAACAGCGATGCCGCAAGGCTTGTTGATCACGATCAGCGCTTTGTCTTCGAAGACAATCGAGGCCTCGAGGCGCTGCAACAAACCTTGCGCCAAAGGCACAGGCTCGTCGCGTTCCGGCACACGCACCGGCGGCACGCGCACGATGTCGCCCGCCTGCAGCTTGTATTCGGGCTTGATCCGACCCTTGTTCACACGCACTTCGCCTTTACGCAAAATGCGGTAAATCAAGGTCTTGGGCACGCCTTTGAGCCGAGCGAGAAGGAAGTTATCAATACGTTGGCCGGCATATTCCGGCGAGACCTCAAGCAGTTGTACGCTAGGGGTCGAGGGGGCAGTAGTCGTCATGCCGCGAATGATATCAATTTTTTATGGAATTGAAGCACTTAATCATTGCTGCTATAGTCGCGAACGCCGCCAAAAGCGGCCTGGACAGAGGACAAACGGCAGATTGCCGGCCCTGACCAACGCAATTCATCAGGACGCGAGGCCGTCCTACGGGGCTTTCGCTACGTTGGAAGGTTCGTGATTGTAACGAGCGCAGGTGACATGAGGCCTGAAGCGAGCGCAGCAAACAGAGTAACCACTCGTCTGATGCGCCGATATTTACGGCCAGTTCACAAAGTGCAGTCAGTCTCGAATCAGCCCTTACGCGAATGCTTCGGAAACAACGCCTGTTACAAGCTGAGCGCTAGCGAAACAGCTCTCGCCCAGTCTTGTGTAGCCATGAGCGTGAACTCCCCATTGGAGAACACGGTAAATGCCAACCCGCTGCGGATTCTGCGCGCGGCAGCACCCGAATTATCAGGGATACGTGTAGGGTGGAGATGCACAACCGTCGGACTGTGTAGCACTAGGCTTATATTTAGACGCTTCATCTCGTCCACAGTCGCCGGTTGATTCCTCCTCCTGACTGAGTGCTTAAGTAGCCACAGCAAGCAGGACGCGTACGTCGCGACACCGACCCAATTGGTCGGACCTCGCTAGACACGGGAGTGGCCAACCACTCCTGACGCACCTGACACCGACCGTGAGAAGTCGTGTGTGCCGAACGCCGTTTCCGGCAGCCCGGAAACCGACGGTACTACATGAAAAGAATGCTGATTAACGCAACTCAACCCGAAGAGTTGCGTGTTGCACTGGTAGACGGCCAGCGCCTCTACGACCTGGACATCGAATCCGGTGCACGCGAGCAGAAGAAGGCCAACATCTATAAAGGCCGGATTACTCGCATCGAACCAAGCCTTGAGGCTGCCTTTGTCGATTTCGGCTCTGAGCGCCACGGCTTCCTGCCCCTCAAAGAAATCTCCCGCGAATACTTCAAGAAAGCTCCTGAAGGCCGCGTCAACATCAAGGACGTCCTGAGCGAAGGCCAGGAAGTCATCGTTCAGGTCGAAAAAGAAGAACGTGGCAACAAGGGCGCCGCCCTGACCACCTTCATCAGCCTGGCCGGTCGTTACCTGGTTCTGATGCCTAATAACCCGCGTGCCGGCGGTATCTCCCGTCGCATCGAAGGTGAAGAGCGCAACGAACTGCGTGAAGCCCTGAATGGCCTGGTAGCCCCGGCCGACATGGGTCTGATCGTGCGCACTGCCGGCCTTGGCCGCAGCAGCGAAGAAATGCAGTGGGACCTCGACTACCTGCTGCAACTGTGGACCGCCATCAAAGAAGCCTCGCTGGACCGCTCCGCACCGTTCCTGATCTACCAGGAAAGCAACGTGATCATCCGTGCGATCCGCGATTACCTGCGCCAGGACATCGGCGAAGTGCTGATCGACAGCGTTGAAGCCCAGGACGAAGCCCTGACCTTCATCCGCCAGGTGATGCCGCAGTACGCCAGCAAGATCAAGCTGTACGAAGACAGCGTTCCGCTGTTCAACCGTTTCCAGATCGAAAGCCAGATCGAGACCGCCTTCCAGCGCGTCGTTGAACTGCCTTCCGGTGGTTCCATCGTTATCGATCCGACCGAAGCCCTGGTGTCCATCGACATCAACTCGGCGCGCGCCACCAAAGGCAGCGACATCGAAGAAACCGCTCTGCAGACCAACCTTGAAGCCGCCGAAGAAATCGCCCGTCAGTTGCGCCTGCGCGACATCGGCGGCCTGATCGTCATCGACTTCATCGACATGACCCCTGCCAAGAACCAGCGCGCCGTGGAAGAGAAAGTCCGCGAATGCCTGGAAGCCGACCGCGCTCGCGTGCAAGTCGGCCGCATCTCGCGCTTCGGCCTGCTGGAAATGTCCCGTCAGCGCCTGCGTCCATCGCTTGGCGAAAGCAGCGGCATCGTCTGCCCACGCTGCAACGGCACCGGCATCATTCGTGACGTTGAATCACTGTCGCTGGCAATTCTGCGCCTGATCGAAGAAGAAGCCCTGAAAGACCGCACCGCCGAAGTTCGCGCACAAGTGCCGATTCCGGTCGCTGCGTTCCTGCTGAACGAAAAACGCAACTCGATCACCAAGATCGAACTGCGCACCCGTGCCCGCATCGTCATTCTGCCGAACGATCACCTCGAAACGCCGCACTTCGAAGTTCAGCGTCTGCGCGATGACAGCCCGGAAGCCCACATCAACCAGTCCAGCTACGAAATCGCTGCTGCCGCTGCTGAAGTGGAAGAAGTTCAACCGGCCGCCGCCACCCGCACCCTGGTTCGCCAGGAAGCTGCCGTGAAAACCGCTCCAGCCCGCGCCAACGCTCCGGTTCCGACCGAAGTCGCTGCCGCCCCGGTTGCTGCTCCAGTTGCCGCCCCTGAGCCAAGCCTGTTCAAAGGCCTGGTGAAGTCGCTGGTCAGCCTGTTCGCCACCAAGGAAGAGCCTGCTGCTCCGGTTGTGGTTGAAAAGCCAGCTACCGAGCGTCCGGCACGCAACGAAGAGCGCCGCAACGGTCGTCAACAGAGCCGCAACCGTAACGGTCGCCGCGATGAAGAACGCAAGCCGCGCGAAGAACGTGCTCCTCGTGAAGAGCGCGCACCACGCGAGCCTCGTGAAGAGCGTCAACCACGCGAAGCCCGCGAAGAGACTCCAGCAGTCGCTCGCGAAGAGCGCGCACCACGTCCACCGCGTGAAGAACGCGCACCACGTGCTCCGCGTGAAGATCGCAAGCCACGTGGCGAGCGTGAAGAGCGCCCGGTTCGTGAACTGCGTGAACCTCTGGATGCCGCCCCGGCAGCAGCAGCCGCTGTTGCCGCCGTAGCTGAAGAGCGTCCGGCTCGCCAGCCGCGCGAAGAGCGCGCGCCACGTCCACCGCGTGAAGAGCGTCAACCACGCGCCGAACAGGCTGCCGCTGCTGTTGCCGAAGAAGAGCTGCCGACCAACGAAGAGCAACTGCAGGAAGACGGTCAGGACAACGCCGAAGGCGATCGTCCACGCCGCCGCTCCCGTGGTCAGCGTCGTCGCAGCAACCGTCGCGAGCGTCAACGCGATGCCAACGGCAACGTAATCGAAGGCTCGGAAGAGTCCGAAACCAGCGAAGAGCCAACTGGCGCTGAACTGGCTGCCGGCCTGGCCGTTACCGCTGCTGTTGCCAGCACTGTGATCAGCGCTCCAGCTGAAGCCCAGGCTCACCAGCAAGCTGAACGCGCTACTGCTGCCGTGACTGAAGAAGCTGCTCAGGAAGTTGCTCAAGTTGAAGCGCCAGTCGTGGAAGCCACTACTCCAGTCGAAGCGCCAGCCGCTCCAGCTGTAGAAGTAGCTCCAACTCGTGAAGCACAGCCTGAAGTTCACGCTGCTGTTGAACCAGCCGTAGTTGCCGAACAGCCAGTATTCGCTGCCGAGCCTGTGGTTGAAGCCCCGGTCGTTGAAAAAGCGCCTGAGGTTCGTGAAGAGCAAACTGCGTTCAACTGGGTTGCAGAAACTGCGGCGGTCGAAGCTCCAGCGCCAGTCGCTGAAGCCCCGGTTGCTGCGGCCGAGCCTGCTCCGGTGGTTGAGGCTGCACCGGCTGTCGAAGCCGCCCCTGTCAGCGCCCTGACCCCAAGTGGCCGTGCGCCGAATGACCCACGTGAAGTGCGTCGCCGCAAACGTGAAGCCGAGCGCCTGCAAAAGGAAGCCGAACAGGCTGCCGCTGCTGCACCGGTTGTTGCTTCCGAGCCAGCCCCGGTTGTTGCTGAAGTCGTCGAGGCAGCCCCTGCCCCAACCGCTGAAGTGAGCGCCGAGCCTGCTGCCCCAACCATCGACGAAAATCTGCGTTCCGTCGAAGAAGTGGTAGAGCAAAAACCTGAGGCCCTGGAAAAAGAGCACGAGCCTAAACCCCTCGCCTGATTCCATCAGCCACTAAAAAGCCCCGCCTGGTGATCCAGGCGGGGCTTTTTTATGTCTTTAACATCACACCAATCCTCTGTGGGAGCGAGCTTGCTCGCGATAGCGGTGGATCAGCTTGCATCAATGTTGAATGTTAAATCGCCATCGCGAGCAAGCGAACGTCGCCCGGCCCTTCCCACACTGGATCTGCGCCGGGGCTACTTGAAGACCAACGCCGCAGGCACATCCACATCCCACAACACCCCGGGATCCTCCACCGCCACCTCAACGACTTTCGCCGACGCAAACAACGGCTTCGCCCCGCGATCACCGGACAACGCCATCAGCGCGGGACCAAACGAACGTCCAAACCCCACCGGATGCCCAAACTCGCCGCCCTGCACTGGTACGCTGACGGTATCGAACTCCATCCCCTCAACAATCTGCTCAATACTCGATGGCAGGGCAAACGGCATATCCCCCAATACCACCAGCCATCCATCCAGCGCCGGACACGCAGCAACCGCCGCCGCAATGCTGTCACCCATGCCCGCCGACGCCAACAACAGCACCTGGCAACCATAAGCCCGAGCCAGCCGTGCAACCTCTGGACGACCCGGCGTCGTCACCAGCAACCGCGCCTTAACGCCACTTGGCAGATTACGCAGCACCTGCTCGATCACCGGCCGCACAATGCCGTCGCGCCCTTCGCACATCGCCAGCAACTTGTCCTGATCGACACCGGCCACTTGTCGATAACGACTGCCCTGCCCCGCCGCGAGAATGACAGCGCCCACGTTCCGGTCGACATGACTCATCAGGCTTTGGCCTGCTGCCAACCTTGCAACTGGTAGCGCACCGGCAAACTGCGAATTCGCTTGCCGGTGGCAGCGAAAATCGCATTGCACAGCGCCGGAGCGATGGGCGGCACACCTGGCTCACCGACACCACCCAGCGGCACATTGCCGGGAGGCGTGACCAAATGCACCGCGACCTCTTTCGGCGCCAGGGACATGCGCGCTACTTCATACATATGGAAGTTGTCCTGCTGGACCTTGCCATCCTTGAAGCTGATTTCGCCCAGCACCGCGTTACCCAGGCCCATCACACAGGCGCCTTCGAACTGCGAGCGAATCCGTTCCGGGTTTATCTGCGGACCGCAATCCACCGCGATGTCGGCCTTGTGCACAATCAGCGTGCCGTCGTCTTTGACTTCTACCTCGATGACCGCCGCCACATAGGTGACGAAGCTGTAGTGCACCGCCAGCCCCAAACCACGACCCTTGGGCAGTTTACGTCCCCAACCAGCGCCCTTGGCCGCCGTTTCCAGAACGCCACGCAAGCGCGCCGTATCGATTGGGTAATGCTCTGGCGATTCACCGTAGTTCCACTCTTCGCTCAAGGTACGCGGATCGATCTGACGGTCCGGCCCCAACAGCTTGATCTGGTACTTCAGCGGATCCTGCCCGGCCTTGTGTGCCAACTCATCGACAAAGCTCTGAATCGCGAAACCATGAGGGATGTTCGACACCGAACGATACCAACCGACCCGGGTATGAGCTGCCGCGTCAGGGTTTTCCAGGCGCACGTTGGGAATCGCGTAGGCCATGTTGGTAAAGCCCATGCCCAACTCGAAGGCCGCCTCGTGATTCATGCCCGGAGCGAACAACGCGGTGATGCTCGGCGCCACCGTGCGGTGCAACCAGCCGGACGGCATGCCGTCCTTGTTCAGGCTAGCCTTGAGGTATTCCGCCGAGACAGTATGAAAGTACGAGCAGTGGATGTCGTCTTCACGGGTCCATTGCACACGCACAGCCTTGCCGGGAAATTCCTTGGCCAGGATTGCCGCTTCAATGATGAAGTCCGGCTTGGACTTGCGACCGAAACCGCCGCCCAACAAGGTGACGTTGACCGTGACCTTCTCGAATGGAATGCCCAAACGCTCGGCAATGCGCTCACGGGTCACTTGCGGTGCCTGACTCGGCGCCCAGGCTTCGCACTGGCCATCCTTGAAACGGGCGACGGCGACCATCGGTTCCATCGGTGATTGCGCCAGATGCGGCAAATAGTAGGCCGCCTCCAGACTGCTGTCGGCGCGGTTCATGGCCTCATCGATGTTGCCGGTGCTGCGCACCACTTTGCCGGGTTTCAGAGCGGCGGCTTCCAGTTCCTTGCGGTAGGCAATCGAGTCGTAAACGGCATTCGCGCCGTCATCCCACTCGATCTTCAGCGCTTCACGTCCTTTGATCGCCGCCCAGGTATTGCTGGCAATCACCGCTACCCCGCCCAACGGCTGGAACTCCGAGGGCAATGGGCGACTTTCAATCTGTATGACCTTGACCACTCCAGGGACTTTCAGCGCCGCGCTGGCATCAAAGGATTTGACCTTGCCGCCATACACCGCCGGCCGCGCCACGGTGGCGAACAGCATGCCGTCAAAATGCACGTCCGCACCGTAGATCGCACGACCGTTGACGATGTCCGCACCGTCGATAGCCTTAGTCCCTTCCTTACCGATATAACGGAATTCCGACGGCTGCTTGAGCCGCAGGCTGTCACGGGCAGGCACCGCCAGTACGCTGGCAGCGGCGGCGAGAGCGCCATAGCCCAGCTCGCGACCGGTCGGCTGGTGAATGACTTTGTGTAATTGGGCGCGGCACTCGCCAACCGGTACCTTCCACTGATCAGCCGCAGCCTGCTCGAGCATGGTCCGCGCGGCAGCACCGCAACGGCGCATCGGCTCGTACCAATGACGCATGCTGCGCGAGCCGTCGGTGTCCTGGTTGCCAAAGCGCACCTCATCGCCCGGCGCCTGCTGGACTTTGACCATCACCCAGTCGGCGTCCAGCTCATCGGCGACCACCATACTCAGGCTGGTGCGCACGCCCTGGCCCATTTCCGAGCGGTTGCAAAGCACCGTCACGCTGCCATCGGCGGCAATGCTCACGTAGACCTTGGGATCATCGATCCAGCCATTGGGCATGCCGTCGGCGCCGAACTTCTTCTCTTCGGCGAACGCGCCCTGCCAACCCCAACTGGCCGCCAGCACCAGCGCACCGGTCGCGCCAACACCTTTGAGAAAACCACGACGGCTGAGATTGCTCAGGGCGAAATCATTCGGTAGCTGGCTCATGCCTTGCTCTCCTGCAAATGAGTGGAGGCCTGGCGGATCGCGGTCTTGATGCGGTTGTACGTGCCACAGCGGCAGATATTGCCGACCATCGCCTGTTCGATCTGTTCATCGCTGGGATTGGGGTTGGTCTTGAGCAACGCGGTGGCCGACATGATCTGCCCGCCCTGGCAAAAACCGCACTGGGCGACCGCCGTGTCGAGCCAGGCCTGCTGGACGACCTGACCGACCGGATCGCTGTGCAGGTTATCGATGGTGCTGACGTCCTGCCCGATCACCGAACCGATCGGTGTGATGCAGCTGCGTGCCGGGGCACCGTCGATGTGGATGGTGCAGGCACCACACAGGCCCATGCCGCAACCGAATTTGGTGCCGCTGTAACCGGCCACATCGCGGATTGCCCAGAGCAGTGGCATGTCCTCGGTGACGTCGAGCTGATGATCTTGACCATTGAGCTTCAGGGTAATCATGGGCGCGCCCGCATATGTGTAGGGTTATGCAACAAATAGCTGCATCGTTAGGAGGCTAAGTTAACTCAGCATTAACAAAAAAGCCCTGCAACCAAGGTAGGTGTGCAGGGCTCTGAATTCAGCGATCAAGCGTAGCTCAATACTGATTCGGCTCCATTTCCAGCTCGACATGGAAGCGTTCGGCGATGTCTCTCTGGATCCGCTGTGCCAGCTTGAGCAGTTCAAGCCCGGTGGCCGTGCCGTAGTTGACCAGTACCAGCGACTGCAAGCGATGCACGCCGGCGTCGCCGTCACGAAAGCCTTTCCAGCCTGCCTGTTCGATCAACCAGCCGGCCGCCAGCTTGACCCGGCCGTCTGCTTGCGGATAACCGACCAGGCCCGGGTGGGCAAGCCGGATTTCATCCGCCAGCACCGCCGACACCAACGGGTTCTTGAAGAAGCTGCCGGCATTCCCGAGCACTGCCGGGTCGGGGAGTTTCTCGTTGCGAATGCTGCAAATCGCCTGACTGACATCGGTTGCGGTCGGATGATCGATGCCTTGCTCGGTCAAACGCTGACGAACCGGACCGTATTCCAAATGCAAATGCTCGACACGATCCAGCGCAAATCGCACTCGCAGGATCAACCAGCGACCGACCTGCTGCTTGAACAGGCTGTCACGGTAGGCAAAGTTGCACTCGGCCAGGGTGAAATCGCGCAGCTCACCGGTCTGGCGGTCCAGCGCGGTCAGCCCGGCGAACACATCCTTGATCTCGACCCCATAGGCACCGATATTCTGCATCGGCGCGGCACCGACCGTGCCGGGGATCAGGCTGAGGTTCTCAAGGCCCGACAGGCCCTGCGCCAGGGTCCACTGCACGAACGGGTGCCAGATTTCGCCGGCCTCGGCTTCGATCACCACCTGACTGCCGTTGTCGCTCAATACGCGGATACCACGGGTGGCCATGCGCAGCACCAGCGCTGGAATATCTGCGGTCAGCAACAGGTTGCTGCCACCGCCGATTACCAGCAGCGGCACGTCGTGCGCTGCCGAATAAGCCAGCGCCTCGCGCACATCGGCGTCGCTGTGCGCTTGCGCAAACAATTGCGCACGCACGTCCACGCCAAAGCTGTTGAACGGCTTCAGCGAAACCTGCGATTGCAGGTGCAAAGTCATAAACGTCCCTTCAATTCAATCACCAGCAAATCACTGGCGCGCTCGATCAGGTCAAGCACCTGCTCGAAGCCTTGATCGCCGTCGTAATAAGGATCCGGCACTTCATCCACGCTCGATTCATAGCGACGCAGAAACAAGTCCAGCTCTGCCCTGCCCTTCGCCGGTTGCAACGCCTTGAGGTTGCGCAGGTTGCTGTGGTCCATGGCCAGGATCAGGTCGTAGCTGGAAAAGTCGGCGCGTGTGACCTGCCGGGCACGCTGCGCGGACAGGTCATAACCACGGCGCAGGGCTGCGGCCTGGCTGCGTTTGTCCGGCGCCTTGCCGACGTGCCAGTCACCGGTGCCCGCAGAAGCCACTTCGACCTGGTCGGTCAAACCGGCTTCACGCAGTTTGTGCCGCAGCACACCTTCAGCCGTGGGTGAACGGCAGATGTTGCCCAGGCAGACGAACAAAACCCGCATCAGGCCTCCAGCAGGCGACGAACGCGCTCGAGGTCTTCTGCCGTGTCGACACCCGGCGGCGGTGCAATCAGCGCATCGGCGACGTGAATCCGCACACCGTGCCAAAGCGCACGCAGTTGTTCCAGACACTCGGTGTTTTCCAGCCAGCACGGGCCCCAGCTGACGAAGTCATGCAGGAAACCAGCGCGGTAGGCATAGATGCCGATGTGGCGGCGGTAAGGAACCTTCTCCGGCAATGCAGCCGGCAATTGCTCGCGGCTCTTGGCGAAATCGTCCCGCGCCCACGGCAAGGTCGCACGACTGAAGGTCAGCGCCAGACCATTCAGGTCGCTGACAACCTTGACCACGTTCGGGTTGAACAGGGTCTCAACGTCTTCGATCGGCTCGGCCAAGGTCGCCATACGCGCTTCGGTATGGGCCGCGAGGTTGGCTGCAACCTGATCGATCACGCTCGGCGGAATCAACGGCTCGTCGCCTTGCACGTTGACCACGATAGCGTCCGGCGCCAGGCCCAGTTGGGCAGCGACTTCAGCCAGACGATCGGTGCCGGAGTTGTGGTCCTCGCGAGTCATCACCACTTCAGCGCCAAATGCCTTGCAGGCCTCGACGATGCGCGCATCGTCAGTGGCGACGACCACCCGTTGCGCGCTGCTTTTGCTCGCCTGTTCCCAAACGTGCTGGATCATCGGCTTGCCGGCAATCATTTGCAGGGGTTTGCCCGGCAGACGGGTGGAAGCAAAACGCGACGGAATCACGACGGTGAAGGCAGTGCTCATTTATCCAGACGCTCGTCGGCCGTCAGGGTGCGCGCTTCGCTTTCGAGCATCACCGGAATGCCATCACGAATCGGATAAGCCAGACCGGCGCCTTTGCTGATCAGCTCGGTTTTATCAGCGCTGAGCTTGAGCGGACCTTTGCAGATCGGGCAAGCGAGGATGTCGAGCAATTTGGTGTCCATGAGCATTCCCTGGAAAAAAGCGTTTTAAGGCAAAAGACGCGCGGGCAACAGCCGCATCAACTGCGTATCGAACCAGGCCACAAAGGCCGGTGATGGCGCAGCATCGACCGCCAGATACCACCAGTCGGCGGCCGCGAAGGGTCGGCATTTCACCGCATCCTTCTCGGTCATCACCAACGGCAGTGATGGCGTGAAATTCAAGGCCGCCGCGCTGTACTCGGCGTGGTCGGCAAAAGCATGTGCAACAGGCTGCCAGTGTAGCGTTTCAAGGGTATTGAAGAAACGTTGCGGATTACCGATTCCGGCCACCGCGTGCAGGACCTGACCGGCAGGGAAATGCTCAAGCGAGCGGCGTTCGCCAGTCAGCAGGTTGACCAGCGCGGTCGGTTGCAGCAGGAAGGCAAAGCCGTCTTCACGATCTACCGAGGCACCGTTGTAGAGCAGCGCATCGACGCTTTGCAGGCGTTCGACCGGCTCACGCAGAGGGCCTGCCGGCAGACAGCGTTTATTGCCCAGTCCACGGGCGGCATCGATCAGCACCAACTCAAGATCGCGCGCCAGACGGTAATGCTGCATGCCATCGTCAGACAGGATCAGATCCAGCGGTTCAGCGGCCAGCAGTGCCTGCACGGCGCGACTGCGATCCGGATCGATCATCAACGGCACACCGGTGCGCTGGACGATCAACAGCGGTTCATCGCCAGCGACGGCTGCGCTCTGATCGGCTTCGACCCGCCAGGGCAATTGCGCCGGTTTGGCGCCATAACCGCGACTGACCACGCCCACCCGCAGGCCACTGCGTTGGCAGTGCTCGATCATCCACAGAATCAACGGCGTCTTGCCGGTGCCGCCGACAGTAATGTTGCCGACGACGATCAGCGGCACTGGTGGCTGGTAGATCTCGCCTTGGCCTGCCAGAAACCGTTCGCGCTTGGCCGTGACCACGCGCCGGTACAGCCACTCCAGTGGCTGCAAAAGCTTCAGCGCCGGATGACCGGCGTACCAGGCGGCGAGCAAACGATCGGACATGGCCATCAGGGCTTCGGCGCCGCCTCAACGGTGGTCATGCGCAAGTGCGTGAAACCCAGCTTGCCCGCGGCATCCATTGCGGTGATGACGGCCTGATGCTGGGTTTTGCCATCGGCGCTGATGGACAGCGGCAAGTGGGTGTCGCCATTCGATTCTTTCGTCAAGGCGTCGATCAGGCTGGCCAGATCGTTCTTCGGCAACAATTGGTTGTTGACCGAAAACACCCCGTCGGCGCTGATGGCGATGTCCAACTGCTTGGTCTGCTGGTCTTCAGCAGGCGATCCGCTGACAGCCTCCGGCAGGTCGACGCGCAACTGGGTTTCACGGGTAAAGGTGGTGGTCACAACGAAAAACAGCAGCAGGACAAACACCACGTCAATCAGCGACACGAGGTTGATGTCCACGTTCTCCCGTTGCTTGCGGCGAAACTTCACGCTTTGCCCTCAGCCAGATCAACGTCACGGTCGCCCTGCACCACTTCAACCAACTTGATGGCTTCCTGCTCCATGCCCACGACGAGTTCATCGATGCGCCGTTGCAGGAACCGGTGGAAGAACACCGACGGGATACCGACGATCAGGCCCGAAGCCGTGGTGATCAAGGCTTTGGAAATACCCCCGGCCAGCACCGCGGCGTTGGTGGTCATGCCCGTGCCCATGAACGAACTGAAGATATCGATCATGCCCAACACCGTGCCGAGCAGCCCCAGCAACGGCGCCATGGCGGCGATGGTGCCCAGCGCGTTGATGTAGCGCTCCAGCTCGTGGATCACCCGGGCAGCGGCTTCTTCGATGCACTCTTTCATGATCTCGCGACCATGCTTGGAGTTGGCCAGGCCCGCCGCAAGGATCTCGCCCAACGGCGAGTTGGCGCGCAGTTCCTTGAGTTTTTCCTTATTGAGTTGCTTGTCCTTGATCCAGACCCAGACCTGCCCGAGCAAATGCTCCGGGGTTACACGGCTGGCTCGCAAGGTCCAGAGACGTTCAGCAACGATCGCCATTGCCGCGATGGAACTCAGAATGATCGGCAGCATCATCCAGCCGCCGGATTTGACCAATTCCCACACAGTGACAGTCCCCTCGAAAAAGTCCGCCACTTTAACATACAGACTCGACAGAGCGACCCGGCACGCCACAGACCGTGTGTCGCATGGCGCGCCGCGCCGATGACTGGCGGCTATTGGCTGACGGGCGGCGGGTCACGCCAGAAACGTGATTGCTGACGCAATGATTCGGGCGCCTCGAACGCCCCCAGACGCAAACGCAAGGCGCCCTGTTCGGCGCTGTCATAGACCTGCATGCCCAACCTGCGATAACGCGCCAGCACTTGAGGATGGGGATGACCGAACGAATTGTCGTGCCCGCGAGAAATCAATACGGCTTTGGGGGCCAGCGCCGTGAGAAAGACCATCGACGACGAACTGCGACTACCGTGATGCGGCGCCTGTAGCCAGTCGGTTGAGACAGCCAGCGGACTCTCCAGCAACGCCTGCTCGGCGCGGGCATCAATGTCGCCGGTCAGCAGCAAGCGTTCACCATTGGCTTCGACTTGCAGGACGCAGGACTTCTGGTTGCTTTCGCTCGCCTCGGACCATTGCCAAAGCATAAAACCCACACCGTCCCACTCCCAGCGTTGACCGCTCTCACAGGCGTGCGCATGCAACTCGGCCGGCAGCGCTTGAGGATCACCGCTGAGCACCCGCGTCACCGGCAATCCGTTTGAAACCGAGCGCGCACCACCGGCGTGATCGGCATCGGCGTGACTGATCAGCATCACATCCAGCGTGCGCACTCCTAGCTTGCGCAACGACGGCAATACCACCCGCTCACCCAAGTCAAAATCACCGAAACGCGGACCGGCGTCGTAGAGCAACGTGTGATGACGCGTGCGGACCACTATGGCCAGGCCTTGCCCGACGTCCAGCTGCCAGATTTCGGCCATACCCTCAGGCACGGTTCTGAGTGGCGGGAACACCATCAACAGCAACATCGGCCAGCCCAACACCCGCATGGGCAAGCCTTTGGGCAGCAACAGCAGAAAAGCGCCGAAAGCACTTATCCCCCAGGCCCAGAGCGGAATCGCCGGTGCAACCCATGCCGGTATCTGCCCAGCCACCAACGCCAGGCCGTTGAACAGAACATCGAGCAAGCCACCGGCCAGCCACAACAGCCCCTCACCGACATAAGGCAGCGGCAACAGCAACGTCCCCAGCAAGGCCGGGGGCAACACCACCAGGCTGATCCACGGCACGGCCAGCAGATTGGTCAACGGGCCACTGAGACTGATGGGCAAACCGAGTATCAGCAGCAACGGACACAAGCCAATTGCGATCAGCCATTGCGCGCGCGTCCAGGTTTGCCACCAGCGCCAGGCGCCCAGGCGGCCGCCGAAGGTGAAAACCAGCACCGCCACGGCCGCAAACGACAACCAGAACCCCGGTTGCAAACTGGCCAGCGGCTCAAGCAATAGCACTGCATTCAACGCCAACAGCAATGGCCACCAGGCACCCAGATGGCGAAACCGCAGGCGCCATAACAACACCAGACCGATCATCACGCAGGCTCTGCGCACCGGCACCTCAAACCCCGCCAGCAGTCCATAACCGAGCGCCGCCGCGAATGCCATGCCGCAGGCCCAGGGCAACCAGGGTAATCTTTGCGGCCACAGGCCATAACGCGCCAATCCGGCAATCAGCAGGTAAACCATCCCGGCCAGCAAACCGATGTGCTGCCCGGAGATCACCAGCAAATGCACGGTGCCGGTGTCTTGCAATACACGCCAGTCTTCGCTGCTCAATCCGGATCCGTCGCCCAACACCAATGCGGCCAACGCCCCCGCACGACCCTGGGCATCAACCGCCAGCAAGCGCTGACGAATAGCATCACGCCAAGCCCCCTGTGCGGGTCGGAGCAATTGTCCGTCCTTGACGCTTCCCGTCGCGCCAATGCGTTGCGCCAACAGCCAGGCGTCGTAATCAAAGGCCTGCGGATTGAGCAGGCCCGTGGGGCGCTTCAATTTCACCGCCAGTCGCCAGCGCTCACCGCTGCTGACGGTCGGCCCACCGTACCAGGCCAACCGCATCAGCCTCGGCAATTGTGTGCGCCGCGCCGCGCCATCGGCCAATTCGAAACGCGCCACGCCTTGCGCGTTCTGCGGCAAGCCGACGACTCGTCCTTCGACCCAGCGGGTTTGCCCGTCGAGGTCCGGCGCCAAACGATCTGCCAAAGCCCAGTGCGCACTGGCACACGCCCAGCTGAAACCGAACAGAAAAAACGCCAGTGGATACGTGCGAAACGGCAACAGCATCAATGCCAGTACGGGTAATAACAGCAGTAACCCGACCGGTGGCAACACCGGTAAAAAACGCAAGGCCAACAGACCCAACGCGAGCGCCAACATCCCTGTGCGCATTAGCCTGTCCTTGAGAGTCCCTCCTCTTGGATTAGCCGAGTTACCAAAGTCCGCGTTTATTAATTGTCACAAAGTCTGAACTGGCGCTCAGTAGAATCCGGGCATACTTGCCGCTTGAACCGACCGAGAAGCCTTATGCCCCGGCGCTTATTCAAACGTTACATGCCAGACCCGACCAGCATTCGGGAACACAAATCCTTACGCTTTCTCGGCACGCTGCTGCACGACCCGAACCTCTGGCACCTCAATCGGCATTCGGTTGCGCGCGCCATGGCGATTGGAGTGTTCGCCGCGTTTCTACCGATTCCGTTGCAAATGCTGGTGGCGGCAATGCTCGCCATTTGGGTGCGAGGCAATATTCCGATCGCGGTGAGTCTGGTCTGGCTGACCAACCCAATCACCATGCCCGTGGTGTTTTACTGCACCTATCAGACCGGCGCCTGGCTGATGGATGTCCCCGCCCGCAGCTTGCCGGATGAGCTGACCTGGGAATGGATCAGCGGTGAGCTGTCGACCCTTTGGCAACCGTTTCTACTGGGCTCGGTGGTGGCCGGGCTGGTGCTCGGCGCGCTGGCCTACTGCCTGACCATGACCTACTGGCGCTGGTGGGTGGGTCGACAATGGAAGCGGCGCAGGCAAAACCGGATGCTCTGAATGCAAAACGGCCTCCTGAGTGGAGGCCGTTTTTATTGCTGTGTCTGGGCTGACGCCATCGCGAGCAGGCTCGCTCCCACATAGGCTCTGTGTCGATCACAAATTATGTGGGAACACCAATCCAGTGTGGGAGCGAGCCTGCTCGCGATGGCAGGCGGCGCGGTCGCCCCTTATGTGCGCATTCCGCGACCGCTGACCAGCAACCGCGCGCAACCGATGTACAACACCACGGTCGCCACCAGCATGAAGGTAATGGCGATGCTGATCTTGATGTCCGAGACGCCGAGGATGCCGTAACGGAAAGCGTTGACCATGTGCAGCACCGGGTTGGCCAGTGACACGGTCTGCCAGAACGGTGGCAGCAGGCTGATCGAGTAGAACACCCCGCCCAGGTAGGTCAACGGTGTCAGCACGAACGTCGGGATAATCGAGATGTCGTCGAAGTTGCGCGCGAACACTGCGTTGATGAAACCCAGCAGCGAGAAAATCGTAGCCGTCAGCAACACCACCAGCAGGGTAATCCCCAAATGGTGCACTTGCAGGTGAGTGAAGAACAGCGAAAGCAGCGTCACGATCACGCCCACTGCCAAACCGCGCAGCACCCCGCCCACGGTGTAGCCGATCAGAATGGTGTGCGGCGAAACCGGTGAAACCATCAACTCCTCGATCGAGCGCTGGAATTTGCTGCCGAAGAAGCTCGAGACCACATTGCCGTAGGCGTTGGTGATCACCGACATCATGATCAGACCCGGCACGATGTATTCCATATAGGTGAAGCCACCCATATCACCGATTTGCCGGCCAATCAGATTGCCGAAGATCACGAAGTACAGAACCATGGTGATCGCCGGCGGCAGCAGGGTTTGCGGCCAGATCCGGGTAAAGCGCCGGACTTCACGGTAAACGATGGTATTGAGCGCGACGAGGTTGGGTTTCAGTTCGGAACTCATACGGCCACCTTCGCCAGATTTTTCTCCACCAGAGACACGAACAGCTCCTCGAGGCGATTGGTTTTGTTGCGCAGGCTCAGCACTTCGATGTTCTGCATGGCCAACTGACTGAACAACGCGGTGATGCCGACGGCCTTATCGACCTGGACTTCCAGTGTATGGCTGTCGAGCAGGCGGGTCGGATAGCCGTTCAGTTGCGGCGCGACCGTCATGTCGTGCTTCAGGTCCAGCAGGAACGTCTCGACATGCAGCTGGCTGAGCAGGTTACGCATGCTGGTGTTTTCGACGATGGTGCCGTGGTCGATGATGCCGATGTTGCGGCACAACTGCTCAGCCTCTTCCAGGTAATGCGTGGTGAGGATGATGGTGATGCCTTTCTGGTTCAGCTCGGTGAGGAAGGTCCACATCGAGCGACGCAGTTCGATGTCCACGCCGGCAGTCGGTTCGTCGAGGATCAACAGACGCGGTTCATGCACCAACGCACGCGCGATCATCAGACGACGCTTCATGCCACCCGACAGTGAACGCGACGGCACATCGCGCTTGTCCCACAGGCCGAGCTGGGTCAGGTATTGCTCGGCGCGTTCCTTGGCGACTTTGGGCGGGATACCGTAGTAACCGGCTTGAGTCACGACAATGTCGAAGGTCTTTTCAAACTGGTTGAAATTGAATTCCTGCGGCACCACACCGATACAGCGCTTGAGCGCGGCAGGGTTGCGGTCCAGGTCATGGCCAAAGATATTCACCGTTCCGCTGGTCTTGTTCACCAGGGTCGAGAGAATGCCGATGGTCGTGGATTTGCCGGCGCCGTTGGGGCCGAGCAAGGCAAAAAAGTCACCTTCGGCGACATCCAGATCGATACCACTCAAGGCCTGGAAACCGTTGCCGTAGGTTTTGGTTAGCTGCCGGATGGACAGAGCAGAACTCATATCGGATTTACGCACCAAGAAGGGAAGTCAGGAATAAATAAGAGCAAGCGGCGATCAATGCAACCGCGGCGCATAAACGCAATGGTGCTTGGCGACGCAGCACAAGTACAGTCACGTGTGTTGATAGTCAGTATTAAGTCAACGCGGTCATGACCGCTTTTTGATAAGCCGGACGTTGCTTGAGACGCGCATACCAGGCTTGCAGATGAGGCATTGGCGCTCGCTCGATGGGCATCTCGAACCAGGCATAGATGAAGCTGCCCAGAGGAATGTCGCCCACACCGATCTCGTCGCCCGACAAATACGGCTTCTGCGCCAATGCCTGATCGACCATCGACAACAATTGTTCGCAGACTTTCTGCGCCGCGTTGATCGCGACCCAATCCTGCTGATCTGCCGGAGTACGCAATACGCCCCAGAATACCTGGCGGAACGGTTCGGCAAACGACGAAGTGGTCCAGTCCATCCACTTTTCAGCGGCTGCCCGGGCCTGCACATCGGCCGGATACCAGTTCGAATCAGCAGCGTGACGGGCGGCCAGGTAACGCACGATGGTATTGGATTCCCACAGCACAAAACCGTCGTCTTCGATCACCGGGATGCGGCCATTGGGGTTCATCGCCCGGTATTCTGGCGTGTCGACCACACCAAACGCCCCGCCCGCATCCTGCGTTTCGTAGCTCAGCCCGAGTTCCTCGGCGCACCACAGGGCCTTTCTGACATTCGACGAATTTTTCCGACCCCAGATCTTCAGCATGACCGCTCCTCAATGGATGAATGCCGGAGCAGTCTACGCCCCGGATCAGCCGTGACTCAAATCGCTCTGGATGTCGCCCAACAGGGCTGGCGACAGCTCACCGAACAAATGCGGGTAGAGTTTTTCCAGGTACTCGAAGAAGAACGCTTCGGGTACATCGGCGAACTGGCCGTGATCGACCAGGTACTCCATCGACTGCTGCCCCTGGCGATTGAACGGGTGAAACACACTGTCGTTGACCCCGTCGAACTCCAGCGCCGGCACATCGAACAACTCACAGAGTTTCTGGTTGAACGCCGGCGTGGCCTTGACCCAGCGACCCTGCAAATACAACTCGGTGTAACCGTGCATGGCGAACACGTCGCTCTTGAGCAACTCGATCAAGCGCGGGGTCGACAGGTGATTGCGCACATCCGCCAACCCGATCCGCGCCGCGATTCCACAGTGCCGCGCACAACCGGCCAGCAACGTGGCCTTGGGCACGCAGTAACTCTCGCCAGTGGCCAGCGCATAACTGCCGCGCAAGGTCGCGGGATCACGGCTGAAGGTGTAAGGGTTGTAACGCACCGCTTCACGCACGGCGTAGTACAGACTCACCGCCTGCTCGACCGGATCACGGCTGTTGCCGCGATGCTGTTCAGCGAACTCCACCACCGCCGGGTGGTCACTATCGATGAAGCGGCCGGGACTCAGATACTCGTGCATGAGAACAATCTCCTGGGGAAGCCACGAGTCTAGCGACAGACCTAGCACAGAGATAACGACGTTTCGGCCAAACATCAGAGCTTGTCGCACGCTCAGCGAAGCTTTTTTACGGCGTTCGTCAGCGTTATCACTCACGAAAATCACCGCTGTTTCCCACGATTTCAAACACATTGCTCTGACCACCCTGTTTTACAGATGCCGTCTAAGCTCTGAAGGTGGTTTTGACCCTGGTTTCACGGAGGATTGAATATGCTGCTGTTGTGGATACTGGTTCTGGTGGTCGGGATTGCCTGGCTGGCTCACCGCCGCATTGCGCCCCTGCCCGTCCTGGGTATCGTGGCTGTCTACCTGCTGGCGATGGGTGTCTTCAGCCATGCTCGAGGCTGGTTGATGCTGATTTTCTGGATCGTGCTGGCCGCCGTGGCAGTTCCCCTGCTGCTGCCCGAGCTGCGACGCAAATATTTCAGTGCGCCATTGTTCAACTGGTTCCAGAAAACCCTGCCGCCGATGTCACAAACCGAACGCGATGCCATTGATGCCGGCACCGTCTGGTGGGATGGCGAGCTGTTCAGCGGTCGTCCGGACTGGAACAAACTGCTGTCCTATCCCAAAGCGCAGTTGAGCGAAGAAGAACAGGCATTCATCGACGGCCCGACCGAAGAACTCTGCGCCATGGTCAGCGACTGGCAGATCGGCCAGGCGATGGACTTGCCGGCCGAGGCCTGGACGCACATCAAGCAAAATGGTTTTTTTGCCCTGATCATTCCCAAGGAGTTTGGTGGCAAGGGGTTTTCTGCCTATGCCCACTCACAAGTCGCAATGAAACTGGCGACCCGCAGCGGCGACCTGGCCTCCACCGTGATGGTGCCCAACTCCCTCGGCCCGGCCGAACTGTTGCTGCATTACGGCACCGATGAACAGCGCAACCATTACCTGCCCCGCCTGGCGCGTGGCGACGATATCCCGTGCTTCGCGTTGACCGGCCCGCTGGCCGGCTCCGATGCGGGCGCCATGCCCGACACCGGGGTGATCTGCAAAGGTGAATGGGAAGGCCAGGAAACCCTGGGCCTTCGGCTGAACTGGGAAAAACGCTACATCACCCTGGGCCCGGTCGCCACCCTGCTCGGCCTGGCGTTCAAGGCCTATGACCCGGACCATCTGCTGGGGGACGAGGAAGACCTTGGCATCAGCCTCGCATTGATCCCTACCGACACCGCCGGGGTCGAAATAGGTCGCCGCCACCTGCCCCTCGGCGCCGCGTTCATGAACGGCCCGAACTCCGGCAAGGACGTATTCGTGCCGCTGGACTTCCTCATCGGCGGCCAGGAAATGCTCGGCAAAGGCTGGATGATGCTGATGAATTGCCTGTCGGTCGGACGTTCGATTTCGCTGCCGGCAGTCGGCACTGGCGCGGCCAAGTTCACCAGTCTGGTGACCGGCCAGTACGCTCAGGTTCGCGAACAATTCAACGTACCGCTATCTGCCTTCGAAGGGATTCAGGAAGCCATGGCGCGTATCGGCGGCAACGCCTGGATGATGGACGCCGCGCGGATGCTTACCGCCAACGCGGTGGATCTTGGCGAAAAACCTTCGGTGCTCTCGGCGATTCTCAAGTATCACCTCACCGAACGCGGTCGCGAATGCATCAGCCACGCCATGGATGTGCATGGCGGCAAGGCGATCATCATGGGGCCCAATAATTACCTCGGGCGCAGCTGGCAAGGTGCTCCGATCTTCATCACGGTGGAAGGCGCGAACATCCTTTCACGCAACCTGATGATCTTTGGTCAGGGCGCGATCCGTTGCCATCCGTTTGTGCTCAAGGAAATGGCCCTCGCTGGCCGTGAAGACAAGGACCAGGCACTGAAGGAATTCGACGGCCTGCTGCTCAAGCACATCGGTTTCGCCGTGAGCAACGCCGCCAGCACCCTGGTGCTGAACCTCGGCTTCGGGCACTTCGAACATGTACCTGGGGACAAACTCAGTCAGGGCTACTTCCGTGCCCTCAACCGTCAGGCCGCGGCATTCGCCCTGCTCGCTGACCTGAGCATGATGCTGCTGGGCGGTGAACTGAAACGTCGCGAACGCCTGTCGGCCCGACTCGGCGATGTACTGAGCAACCTGTACCTGGCCTCCGCCGCCCTCAAGCGTTACCACGACCTCGACTCGCCGGAGCACATGACGCCGCTGTTCGCCTGGGCCATGGAAGAGAGTCTCGGCCAGTCGGAACGAGCACTGGATGAACTACTGAGCAACTTCCCGAGCAAGGTGCTGGGTTGCCTGTTGCGGGTGATCGTGTTCCCGTTCGGTCGTCGTCACAAAGGGCCGTCGGATAAACTCGGTGCCGAAGTGGCTGCGGTGATTGGCCGGGCCAAAGGCGACCCGACGCTTGAAGAGTTGCTGGGGGGGTGCTATCGCCCGCAATCGGTCGATGACCCGGTCGGCGCCCTGCAACATGCCTGCAACCTGCTGAGCGCTGCACAACCGTTGCAGAAAAAAATGCACATTGCGCTCAAGAGCGGGCAGTTCAAACCGAGTGCCGGGGAGCACGTCATCGACGCCGCCCTGGAGGCCGGTGTGCTGCAAGCTGCAGAAGCCTATACCTTGCATGAGGCCGAAGCCGCACGGCGCAAAGTGATCGACGTCGATGACTTTTCCAGGGAGCAGCTTCAGCTGGCTGAGGGCAAGACCCGTTAACGCGGCGGTTCGTCCGGCGGGTCAATGATGAAAAGCGGGCGCTGGAGCTATATACTCCAGCGCCCGTTTTGCTTTAGTTCTAGAGGACTCCCGTTATGCTCGACCAAATTCTCGTCCAGCTCGACCTCCTGCGCAGTATCCTGGTCGCTGTCGGTGAAGCCGAGCAGGTTCCAGACGAAAGTCATGCCTTGTTCCTGGAGCGCTTCGACGAACTGCGCGCGTCGCTACCCATCGATCCGATCGAAAGCCAATACCTGGGTCAGGACATTCTTTGTCAGGTCATCACCCGTTATCCGCAAATTGCCCATCTGGTTCCGCGCGACCTGCTGTGGTACTTCGCTGGCGACTGCCTGCATTACATGCCTGATGATGAAATCGACCTGTATCAAGCCCTTGAAGAACGTCGCTTCGAAGCCGAGCAAAATGACGAACCGTTCGACTGGAACCAGGAAAAACAACTGCTGACCCTGTCCAACCAGGACAGCAAGCACTGATCCCAATCCACAAAGTAACTACACAACTTTGAAATACGGTCCAGGGCTGAACTCGTAGCAGCTGTCGAGCCTGCGAGGCTGCGTTCGAGGACGAAGTCCTCGCAAATCCTGCGTACGCGGTTAAGCCTGAAAGAATGCGTTGCCTGATCTCACGACTGCTGCGCAGCCGAACGCAGCCTCGCAGGCTCGACAGCTGCTACGGGCGTTAAAGCAAAAAAATGTGTCGATACTTATAAAGGCTCGCACGGTTTAACCGGCAGGCCTTTTTGCTTGTTCGGACAGATACGCCGCACTAAAAAAAACCATCGCTTTCCGGCAATTCATACGCCAGCACAGCCTTGCTGGAAACACTCAACTTGCTGTGCTTGCTCAGCGTCGGCTCTTTCTCCAGGCACTCCACCAGGTAATCGATAAACACTCGAAGCTTGGGCGGAAGATAGCGTGTCGGTGAATGCAGTAGCCAGGCGCCGCCGTGATAAGACGCGAGAAAAGTCCAGTCCGGCAGGACTTGCACGATCAACCCTTGTTCAAGCGCATAACGTGCCGTGAAATACGGCAAACTGCCAATCCCGATGTGCTGCAAAACCGCCCCCAGCCGCACGCCCGTGTGGTTGGCGGCATACCGGCCGCGGACACCGACGGTCACTGCTTTGGTGCCTTTCTTGAACTTCCAGCGCGCATCGCTTGGTGTTTCGCCCAGATAGATACAGCTGTGATTCAGCAGGTCATGGGGATGAGTCGGGGTACCGTGCTCTGCCAGGTATTGCGGGGTCGCGCAGAGCAAATGATCGATGGTCAGCAGCTGCCGGCCGACCAGCCCGGCCGGCGGTCGATCCGTGATACGAATCGCCAGATCGACATGATCGTCGATCAGGTCGACCTGACGATCCTCAAGCAGCAGCTCTACATCGACTTTGGGATAACGCCGAAGAAATTCCGGCATATGCGGATGAATCACGAATCGTCCCACGGCCTTCGGCACGCTGACCCGTATCAACCCCTCGGCCTCATGGGTGAACTGGCCGCTGATTTCCATCACCGAGCGGGCGGCACTGACCATTTCCTGGCAACGCTTGAACACCTCTTCGCCACCGTCGCTCAGACGCAACTTGCGCGTGGTCCGCTGCAATAGCCGAGTGGCCAGCGCCTTCTCCAGGCGCGAGATGCTGCGACTTATCGCCGAAGGCGAAGACCCCAGCTGTCGGGCAGCTTCAGAGAAACTACCGGTCTCGACAACCTTGACGAAAATCGCCATTTCACCCAGCAACGGCAGCGGTAGATTTATGCTCACAGCGCAACAGTCCTTTGATGTTTGAATGGATTATCACGCAATTCCGGCCTTCATATAATAAAAATAGAAACTTTAATAAGGGCATGGAATATGACGCTTCGCCTCTTTTTCCATAGTGATGACCTCAAGGCCAATGTGGAAGTCCTGGGTTGCACGCCCTGTGAGAACGAATTCGCCGTGGTGCTACGCGCCACATTGTTTCACCCGCAGGGCGGTGGTCAGCCCTGTGATACCGGCTGGATCGGCGAAAGCCAGGTGCTGCGGGTAGTCCAGGAACCGGAGCGGATCGTCCATTACGTCGACCAGCCGGTAAAACTGGGGATGACCTCGATCAAGGTCGACGAGCAACGCCGCCAGCTCAACAGCCGTTTGCATTCTGCCGGCCACCTGATCGGTCACTTCGCCGAGACCCGGGGCTGGACGCCGATCAAGGCGCACCACTGGCCAGGCGAAGGCCGGGTTACGTTCCAACCAGGGGAAACGCCACAGGAACTCGACGCCGAGGTTATTCAAAACACCCTCGCGCAGTGGATTGCCGACGACCTGCCACGCCTGACTTCGCTGCGTGAAGGCGCGCGGGAAATCGGTTTCGGCGAGTTGCCCGCCTACGGCTGCGGCGGTACTCATGTACGGCGCCTACAGGAATTAGGCACGGTTACGATCGCATCCCTCTCGCAGAAGAAGGGCACGCTCTCAGTTCGCTACACCGTGGACTGAACCCTTCGGCGATGCCGCTCCGACACCGGACCCACGTCATCGCCTGAAGCCTGGGGAGCCTGCGCTCGCGGGCTCGACGACAATCTGATAGATGGATCTAAGACATGATGCTTGACGTCGAGCGTCTCGATGAGACGTGCATACAAAAGCTGGCCAACGAAGAAGTACTCGCCATTCGGCTAAAGAACTTTATCGCAGAGCCGCTCGCCATCCAGATCGGCGACAAGATTCTCGCCCCCGGCTTCGAGGGCTACATCAACGCTCCCAGCATCGGTCGCATCGGCATGGCGTTCTACGAAGCGGAAAACCAGCCCCTGCTGATCGAAGACTATTTCGAACGAGCCACCTCCAACATCGCCGAGCTGCGGGCCCGCTGCGCGCCCTACTCCTCACCTGTCGACACCCTGCGCTGCATGCTCGACGAGTCCTGGCCAGCGGGCGCTCACCTGGAAAACCTCTACGGCCGCAAGATGTACGTCGGCCTGTCTCGCGTGGTCAAACCCGGTGTGTGCTTTCTCGCCCATCACGACATTTTCGCCAAGGACGCGCCCGACAGCTTTCAGGCCAAGAGTCTGGAGGCTCAATTCGCCTGCAACGTTTACCTGAACATGCCAACCGAAGGCGGTGCCCTGCAAATGTGGGATCACGACATTTCGCCGGACCAGTTCGATGAAATGCGCGGCGACAGCTACGGTATCGACCCCGCCCTGCTCGGCCCTCCCACATTGGAAATCCGCCCGGAGCCCGGCGATTTCATCATGTTCAATTCGCGGTGCATGCACTCGGTAACCCCTGGTGTGGCCGATCCGCGATTGAGTCTGTCGTTTTTTGTCGGCTATCGCGGCAATGCCTCACCCCTTACTTTCTGGAGTTGAAATGCTTTCGAACTACCTAGGCGAATTCCTTGCACTGGCGACGATCCACTTTCTCGCCGTCGTCGCGCCGGGACCTGACTTTGCAGTGACTATTCGCCAGAGTGTGCGCTTCGGGCGTCTGGTCGGGATATGCACCGCACTCGGCATTGGCGCGGGCATTTCGGTGCATGTGCTGTACACCTTGCTTGGGGTCGGTGCACTGATGCACACCACCCCCTGGTTACTGACCGTGGCGAAAGTCGTGGGGGGAGCCTACATTCTTTACCTCGGCGTGAGCCTGCTGCGCAGCAAACCCAAATCGGCGATTGAAGGCGACAAAGTTGCAGACAAGTCAACTGAACAACAGACGTTGTTCAAGGCATTCACCACGGGGTTTCTGACCAACGCCACCAACCCCAAAGCCACGCTGTTTTTTCTGGCGATCTTCACCACCATTATCAGCGCCTCGACACCGCTGCAGATTCAGGCGCTGTACGGGCTGTGGATGTGTTTTGTAAACGCCTTGTGGTTCGTGATCGTTGCGCTGTTCTTTTCCAGCGCTCGGGTGCGACTGCTGTTCATGCGCATGGGCCATTGGTTCGAACGAACCATGGGAGTGATCCTGATTCTGTTTGCCGGACGCTTGATTCTGTCGATGTGAGCCGTGCCCGCCCTGTAGGAGCTGCCGCAGGCTGCGATCTTTTGATCTTCGCTCGTGGGCATTTCCAGAGCAGTCAAAAGATCGCAGCCTGCGGCAGCTCCTACAGGGTTCTGGGGGTTACTTCAGATTGCCACTGAGAAACTGCTGCAAACGCTCGCTCTTCGGGTTGCCCAGCACGTCCTCTGGCGCGCCCTCTTCCTCCACTCGCCCCTGATGCAGAAACAGCACCTGATTCGACACTTTACGGGCGAAGCTCATTTCGTGAGTCACCATGATCATGGTCCGGCCTTCTTCGGCCAGGCCCTGGATTACCTTGAGCACTTCGCCCACCAGTTCCGGGTCCAGCGCCGAGGTCGGTTCGTCGAACAACATGACTTCCGGCTCCATTGCCAATGCGCGAGCAATAGCGACACGCTGTTGCTGGCCACCCGACAGGAACGCCGGGTACTGATCCGCCACGCGAGCCGGCAGGCCGACCTTGTCCAGATAACGACGGGCACGATCTTCTGCGTCTTTCTTGCTGACACCCAGCACCCGGCGCGGAGCCATGGTGATGTTTTCCAGCACGGTCATGTGGCCCCACAGGTTGAAGTGCTGGAACACCATCGCCAAACGGGTGCGCAGTCGTTGCAGTTCGGCATCGTCGGCCACGCGCATGCCATGGTGATCTTTGACCATGCGAATCTGCTTGCCGTCCAGGCTCATGGCGCCGTCGTTCGGTGTTTCGAGAAAGTTGATGCAGCGCAAAAAGGTACTTTTTCCCGAGCCGCTGGCGCCGATCAGGCTGATCACGTCACCGGTTTTGGCCTTCAGGGAAACACCCTTGAGCACTTCGTGGCTACCGTAACTCTTGTGTAGTTCTTCAACAGTCAATTTGTACATGTGCGCAATCATCCTCTAAGGGAAAATGGGTCGCCGCTGCGTAGACGTCGCAAGCGGCGACAAAGCCCGTGGCCTGATTAGTGAGCCGGGCCGAGAAAGGCCAGCCAACGACGTTCGGCAATGCGGAACAGACCGACCAGCGCAAAGGTGACCAACAGGTAGATCAGCGCGGTAATACCGAACGATTGAAAGGTCAAAAAGGTCGCCGAGTTGGCATCCCGCGCCACTTTCAAAATGTCCGGGACGGTGGCGGTGAAGGCCACGGTGGTCGAGTGCAGCATGAGGATCACTTCGTTGCTGTAGTACGGCAACGAGCGACGCAGGGCCGACGGCATGATCACGTAGGCATAGAGCTTCCAGCCCGTCAGGCCGTAGGCTTTGGCGGCTTCGACTTCGCCGTGGTTCATGCTGCGAATCGCCCCGGCGAAAATCTCCGTGGTGTAGGCGCAGGTATTCAGGGCAAACGCGAGGATGGTGCAGTTCATCGCATCGCGAAAGAACGCATCGAGCACCGGTTGCGCACGGACCGCGGCCAGGCTGTAGATCCCGGTGTAGCAGATCAGCAACTGGATATACAGCGGCGTGCCGCGAAACAGGTAGGTGTAGAACTGCACCGGCCAGCGCACGTAGAGCTTGTTGGAAACCCGGGCAATCGACAGTGGAACCGACACCAGGAAACCGATGAAAATCGAGGCGCTGAGCAACCACAGGGTCATGGCCAGGCCGGTGATGTGGTAGCCGTCGCTATAGAGGAAGGGCTTCCAGTAGTCCTGCAGTAATTCAATCATCGTACAGCCTCCCGGGAACCTGCCGCGTAATGCCGTTCGAGCCAGCGCAGGACATAGTTCGACGCACTGGTGATCACCAGGTAGATCAGCGCGGCCAACACCAGAAAAAAGAACAGTTGATAGGAGCTTTTACCGGCGTCCTGCGCGGCCTTGACCAGATCGGCGAGGCCGATGATCGACACCAGCGCGGTGGCCTTGAGGATCACCATCCAGTTGTTGCCGATGCCTGGCAGGGCGAAGCGCATCATTTGCGGGAACACCACGTAGCGAAAGCGCTGAGCACGGCTCAAGCCGTAGGCCGTGGCCGCTTCCATCTGCCCACGAGGCACCGCGAGGATCGCGCCGCGAAAGGTCTCGGTGAAGTACGCGCCGTAGATGAAACCCAGGGTGATGATCCCGGCGGCGAACGGATTGATCTCGATGTATTCCCAGCCCAGCGCCTCGGTGAAACTGGTCAACCAGGTTTGCAGGCTGTAGAAAATCAGCAGCATCAGCACCAGGTCCGGCACGCCGCGAATCAGCGTGGTGTAGAGCTGGGCCGGAATCCGCAACAGTTTGACGCTGGAGAGTTTGGCACTGGCGCCGATCAGGCCGAGCAGAACGCTCAACAACAGCGACAGTATCGATAACTTAACGGTCATCCAGGAGCCTTCCAGCAACAGGGGGCCGAACCCCTTCAAGCTGAATGCGGAGAGCCCGAGTGTCTGCAAAAGTGCTTCGAACATAATTCAGGAACCTATAGCGATAAAAAAGCGCCCGTCCCGAGGACGGGCACCGGGGCCTTACTTGCCGCTGTAGAGACTCAGATCACCGAAGTGTTTCTTCTGGATCGAGTCGTAGGTGCCGTCATCGTGGATCGCCTTGATGCCTTTATCGAGAAGGGCCTTGAGCTCGGTGTTGCCTTTGGCGATACCCACCGCTGTTTTAGCGGGCAACAACTCGCTGTCGATCGGTTGGCTGACCTCGAAATCAGCCCCTTGCGGCGACTTCAAAAAGCTCAGCTTGGCTTGCAGCATGTCCTGGATCGTGGCGTCGAGGCGACCGGACATCAAGTCAGCGTAAACCTGGTCCTGGTTGGCGTAGGCCTTGGTTTCTACCCCGGCCTTGTCCAGTACGGCCTTGGCGTAGGCTTCCTGGATGGTGCCTTGCTCGTAGCCGACTTTTTTGCCCTTGAGCGAGGCCACGTCAGAAACGCTGGAGCCTTTCTTGTAGACCAGCGCGGTCGGGCCGGAGAACAGTTCGCTGGAGAAGTCGATGACTTTCTCACGGGCTGGAGTCACGGTCATGGAAGAGATCACGCCGTCGAACTTGTTGGCCTTCAGGCCTGGAATCGTGCCGTCGAAATCGCTCTCGACCCATTTGCACTTGACCTTCAGCTCGGCGCAGATCGCGTTGCCCAGATCGATATCGAAGCCCACCAGGCTACCGTCAGCCGCTTTGGACTCGAACGGTGCGTAAGAAGGATCAACGCCAAAACGCAGCTCTTTGTACTCTTTGGCCGTGGCTACACCTGCGGCCATGCACAAGGTCAAAGCAGAAAGGGTCAGCAATGTTCTTTTCATTATTATCAATTCCTAAAACCACTACGGGCGCTTATGGCGCATGGGTGCTGTTACTGGAATGCGTGTGACGCTGTGAACCTGAACCTCAAAGCAATGCTGCGCGTCAACGCCTGCCGGCGACTCCCACGCACACACATTTACTTGTACATACAAGCATATGCAATCAACCAGCCAACTCGCTGAACGGGAGCTGAAGAAAGCTTTTAAAGCAACAGGAAGGCCTCTGGAACGGGGCTTTGGCGATGACAAAAAAATTCTCGAGGGCTGTCGAGCCGCGTTCGCGACTGTTACCTGAGCCGCGTTTTGTGTCGTGTTGGTGCATCCGGTAACAATTTGAAAGGACGCATTACGTGCGGAAATACCCCGTCGCGGGGCCAGCTCGCAGGTAAGTGCACGGTTCGAAAAATAGCAACGCGCGCACATTTTCACTGAGGTTTTTCTTCTAATTCATGGCGCTTTGCCTTGGTTGAACTACTTTCAAACAAGGAAAAGTTATACCGGCGTGAGTTGTCCACGTTTTGTTCAGCGATCAGATAGCGGATTGGCACAAGGAGTTACCTCACCATGATCCTGGCTGGCGTTTTTCTGCTTTGTGCCTTGATTGCCGGTTACTTATTGGGGGAACCGCGTCGGCTGACAGTGCTTTCTATAACCACTGCTGCTGTCGAGCCTGTGCCTATTGCTCTGGTCGGTAGCCTGTCCGAGCCAGACAAGGTTGGCAAAAAAACCTCGCGTGTCCTGAGCCCAGGTATCTGGATCACTGACGACAGTTTTAGCGTAGGTCGCTCGCAGGTCAAAGACCTGCGTATTGCGCCTGCTCGCGCGCAGCACCAAGGAATATTGCCGGGACCATTAATGGTTAGTGGTCTGGCGAAGTGGAGGGCCGGCCCGGGCCCCTTGAAGCGATCCAAGGCAACCAGGTCAGCCCGTAGATGGCCTATTCAGCGAGGATGCACTTAATGAGCTATCGTACCGTGCCCGCTTTCAAACGAATTATCCATGGTCTGTTGTGGATGGGCCTTGGAGTGGACGCAGCTCAGGCCGCGGCGAACAATTGCTCGCAACTGGCAAATCTGCCCGCCGTGTTCGAGGTCGGTCAGGGACTTCAGGATGAGTTGCGCATGCCAGTCCCGATCAAGCAGTTGGCAGTCGGCGACCCGAAAGTTGCCGATGTGCAAACCAGTAGCAGCAACTCCTTCATACTCACGGGTGTAGCTCCCGGCGCCACCAGCCTGATGGTCTGGACCGCCTGTTCACCCACGCCGCGCCAAAGCATGGTATTCGTCAAGGGCAGGGCCACCGCAGCACTGACCAGCGTGTCGACGGTGCCTTCTGAAGACCCGCTGCTGCCGAGCCAGGTGCAGACCGACATTCGCTTCGTCGAAGTCAGCCGCACCAAATTGAAAGAAGCCAGCACGTCGATCTTCGGCAAGAGCGGTAATTTTCTGTTCGGCTCGCCAGGGTCTGTGCCCGGGGTGACTGTGACCCCCGGCCATATTGGTAATCTGGCGCCAAACATCCCGCTGAATAACGGCACGTTCAATATCGGCTTTGGCGGCGGTAATGTGCTGGGGATGATCAATGCGCTGGAAGGCAGTGGCTTTGCCTACACCCTGGCGCGGCCGAGCCTGGTGGCCCTCAGCGGACAGAGTGCGAGCTTCCTGGCCGGTGGTGAAGTGCCGATTCCGGTGCCCAGTTCAGGCAGCGACAACATCTCCATCGAGTACAAGGAATTCGGTGTCCGCCTGACCCTGACCCCGACCATCATCGGGAAAAACCGCATCGCCCTGAAGGTCGCGCCCGAGGTCAGCGAGCTGGACTTCACCAAGGCCATTCAGATCGCCGGCACCGTGGTCCCGGCATTTACCGTGCGCCGTACCGACACCAGCATTTCCCTGGCCGATGGCGAAAGTTTCGTCATCAGCGGTCTGATCAGCACCAGCAACAGCTCCCAGGTGAACAAGTTTCCGGGGCTGGGCGATATCCCGATTCTCGGCGCGTTCTTCCGCAATAACTCCATCAACCGTGAAGAGCGCGAACTGTTGATGATCGTCACTCCGCACCTGGTTCAACCGCTGGCGGTCAACGCACAACTGCCGACATTGCCTGGCGAACAACTGCGCAATTATGACCCGAACTTCTACCGCATGTACTTCCTCGACAACGGCGACTTCGACAGCCGCATGGGGCTCTCGCAATGAGCCTGGTTCAACGTGTTGTAGCCAGAGGACACTCAATGAAAGCGGTTATTGCAATTGCGGCGACGGTGATGCTCGCAGGTTGTGCCACCAATGGCCTGTCTTCGCGACCGAGTAGCTGCGCGAGTCCAGGTTCCGATCAACAGTTGTCCCTGAACCTGGCCGACGACATGACCAACGATGGCCGTTTGTACGCCAGCCTGGCGAATCTGGAGGGGCTGCCCGAAGACCTGCCGCAGGTTCGCCTGCGCAAGGCTCGAGTCCTGCGCCTGCTGGGTCGTAACGAGGCCGAACCGTTGTACAAGAGCCTGCTCGGCACGTGTATGGCCGCTGAAGGCGAGCATGGCCTGGGCCAGTTGGCCGCGGCCAGAAATGATAATGCGGCCGCCGCGGATCACCTTGAGCGCGCGATGAGGATGGCCCCTACCGACGATAAAATCCGCAATGACCTGGGGGTCGTCTACCTCAATCAGCGTCGGATCAATGAAGCACGCTTTCAGTTTATGACCGCCATGGAGCTCAAGCAGTCGGATTCACTGGCTGCGCTCAATCTGGTGACACTGCTGATCTATCAGGATAACTGGAAGCAAGCTGCTGAACTCGCGAACCGCGCCAGCCTGAGCCCCAAGCAAGTCGCAGACGCTCAAGCTCGCGCAGAAAGACTCAAGGCCCCCGCTAAAAAAGTGGTGGCTGCCGAGGGGAGTCGCGCGGCAGAGGTAGTCGATGCCTCAGCCAGTGCGATCAAGTAGACATTACGAGGAGTCGAGATGAATACCAAGAGGCTGTTGATAGTGTGCATGGCTTGCCTGTCCACGACCGCCTGGGCTATTGAGCCGGGCCCCTCTTCGGTGCCGCAACAAGGCACCGAACAATGGTTGCAACTACAGATTCGCGGCGTGGTTGCCTCCCCTAAGCTGCAAACCGTTTCGTCCACCGAACGTGACCTGTCCATGCAACGCTGGCTGAATAGCTTTACCTACCCGATTCCTGAACGTTATGAGCAAAAGATCTCGGGAAGTATGAGCACCAGCAAATGAGACACGTCAGTGGGCGATCAGCCTCTGGCGTAGCCCAGCGTTACCTGGCGAGAACGTCGGGGCCAATAACGTGCGTGGGTAAAAGAGTAAAAGGATAAAAGTGGATCAGGCGCCGGGCCTGACCCACATAGGATTTGCTCCACCCTGTACTCCGAAAGGAGCCGCCATCCTGCTCGGCAGCCCCCCGCGCTTATCTCACCCAAATGCTTTGAGCACCCCGAGCAGGGCTGGCCCGATGGCGATCAAAAAGAAGCTCGGCCACAGACAGAAAATCAGTGGGAATATCAGTTTGGTACCGATTTTCGCGCCCATTTCTTCGGCTGCCTGCGTACGCCGATCGCGAAACTCATCGGCATAGATACGCAAGGTATCGGCCACGCTGGTACCAAAGCGGATGCTCTGCCCCAACAGGCTGACCAACCCTTGCACATCTTCCAGCCCGGTGCGCACAGCCAGTTGCTTGAGCGCCTCGGTACTGGTAATGCCGGCGCGGATTTGCGCATTGACCAGCGCCAGTTCCTCTGCCAACTCGACCTGACTGACCGACATCTCTTCAGCCACCCGCTCGATGGTCGTAGGCAAGGCCAGACCCGACTCCACGCAAACCACCATCAGATCCAGGGCATCCGGAAACGCAGCGCGCAGCCGGCCTTGTCGCAGTTGCTTGCGCTTGCCGACATACATTGCTGGCACCAGCCAACCGACAGCGGCAGCCATGAGCACCAGCAGCAGCCCCAAGATCAGGGAAAGCCTGGGAATCAGCGGCAACACCAGCAGCGAAATGCCGACCAGTATCAGCGGCAACAACAGGCGCACAGCCCAGTACATCTGCACCGCCGAAGACGAGCGGTACCCCGCGTGCATCAACAGAAGCTGGGTTTCGGACGTCTGAGCGGTTTCGGCTGAGCCAAAACGCTGGCCGACCCGCTCCAGCAACAGTTGCAGATTACCTGGCGCATCCGGCCCCCCTGCACTCCCGTAATGCCCCCGTTTGATCAGCGCAAGGCGACGCTGCATCGGGTCCTGAAGCCCCAACACCAGTAATATCACGGTGACGACCGCGAGCACGGTACTCAACCCTATCGCACTGACGAACAACAGGCGCGCCAGCGCCTCATTACCCGTCACCCGACCCAACAACCCGAGCAAATAGTCCATGACCTGCACCTCCGCGTAGCGAATACCGCTTAAACCTGAATCCGGATGATTTTGCGGATCCAGACAATCCCTACCAACATCGCGCAGAAAGCGCCGATGATCAGCTTATGGCCAATCGGATCATTGATCAGCACAGGCAAGTAGGTGGGGGTTGTGATCAGGATCAACGCCGCCAGCACGAAAGGAATGGCCACCAGCACCCAGGCCGACATCCGCCCTTCGGCCGACAACGTCTTGACCTTGCGCTGAAAGCGGAAGCGCCCCCGGATCAGCCTACTCAATCGCTCCAGCACCTCGGTCAGATTGCCGCCGGTCTCGCGATGGATGAGGATCGACGTCACCAGCATCATCACCGTCATGCTCGGCATGCGCTCCAGCAGGCCGAGCATGGCGCGACGCACATCATTGCCATAGTTGATATCGGCGAAGGTCAGGCCGAACTCATGAGCCACCGGCCCCTTGTGCTCTTCGGCGACCAGACGCAAGGTTTCGTTGAATGGATGCCCGGCGCGCAGAGCCCGGCACATGGCATCCAGCGCATCCGGCAAGCCCTCTTCGAACGCAGCAAAGCGTTTGTTGCGGTCACGGAGGATTTTCAGCAACGGCAACCAGGCCACCCCAAAAGCCACCGCCAGCGCCATCCACCAGGGTGACGAGAGCAACAAGACCAGGGCTCCTGCACCCACACCCATGGCGATCCCGAGGAACAGCACCCGATAGGCCCGATATTCGTGCCCCGACTGCTCGATCAGCTGTGTCAGGCTCGCCATGAACGGCAGTTGCTCAAGCCTGGCCTCCAATGGCGACAAGCGTGTCAGGTACTTCTGCCGCAGCACGGTTTGCATGTTGGGCAAATTGTTGGCTCTCTCCAGCACATGCAGGCGGCCGCGAATGCGCTTGCGCATCTTGCCCGCCTCGCCGAACACCGGCACCACCACGCCCTGGGACAGGAGGAAGACGGCGATAAACACCATACCGAGAAAGATCAGAATGAATTCACCGGATATATGGTTCATGACTGCCGTCCCTCCATCCATTCAGGCCTGAACAAGGTCAGTGGCAACTCGATGCCACGCTTGGCCAACACATCGCGAAAGGACGGGATCATGCCGCTGGGACGATAATCACCGAGCACTTCACCGTGTTCGCCCATGCCACTGCGGGCAAACGAGAAGATTTCGGTCATGGTGATGATCTCGCCCTCCATGCCGTTGATCTCTTGCACGCTGACCAGACGCCGTTTGCCGTCCTCCTGACGCTCCAACTGGATCACCACATCAATGGCCGAAGCAATTTGCTGACGCATGGCCTTGATCGGGAAAGTGGCACCGGTCATGGACACCATGTTCTCGATTCGCCCCAATGCATCGCGTGCGGTATTGGCGTGGATCGTGGTCAGCGAGCCGTCGTGGCCAGTGTTCATGGCCGTCAGCATGTCCAGCGCCTCGGCGCCACGGACTTCGCCGATCACAATGCGATCCGGACGCATCCGCAGACTGTTACGCACCAATTCGCGCTGGCTCACCTCGCCACGCCCCTCGATGTTCGAAGGACGGGTTTCCAGGCGCACCACATGGGGCTGCTGCAGTTGCAGCTCGGCCGAGTCTTCGATGGTGACGATCCGCTCGTTTTGCGGAATGAAACTGGACAGCACATTGAGCATGGTGGTCTTGCCGCTGCCGGTGCCGCCGGAGATCAATACGTTCAAACGCCCGCGAACAATCGCCTTGAGCAGCAAAGCAATGGCCGGGGTCAAGGTACCGACCTGAATCAGGCTATCAGTATTGAGCAGGTCCACGGCAAAGCGGCGGATCGACATGCTCGGTCCGTCAATGGCCAGCGGCGGAATGATCGCGTTGACCCGCGAACCGTCCTTGAGCCGGGCGTCCACCAACGGTGAGGACTCATCGATGCGCCGCCCCAGACTGGAAACGATGCGGTCGATGATGTTCAGCAAATGCTGATCGTCACGAAAGCGCACATCGGTCCTCTGCAGCTTGCCGAAACGCTCGACATACACCGAGGCAAAGCCGTTGACCAGAATGTCGGACACGCTGTGATCGGCCAGTAACGGCTCCAGCGGGCCAAGTCCGAGCACCTCGTCGGTGATCTGCTTGATGATCAACTGGCGGCTGACCGAACTCACGGGCGCTGAATGCTCATCCAGCAGACGCTGGCAAATATCGCGAATCTGCCGTGTGGCCTCGGCCGGTTCAAGCGAATCGAGCAAGGACAAGTCCATGACTTTAAGCAATTGCTGATAGATCTTTTCCCGCCACTCGGCCTCTACCGGGGTGACCTGGCTTTTGGTCTCGTAAAGAATGTCCGGTGCTGCACGCTCCCACGCCATCAATTCCTCTGCCGGGTCCAGCAGGTCGTCGCCCGGTTGACCAGGCGACGATGCGGCGGGTTTAGCGGACTGTTTGCGCAAACGGTTACGGAATTCGCTGATCATGGGTCATCCCCCGAAAAAACGGTTGAAGGCGCGTTTGAGTAAGCCTTTGTTTCCGGTCATCTGTTGACCGACCAACGCCTCGGTCATCTCGCGCACGGCGACGGTGATCGGAGCCCGCGGTGCTTGCACCCCCAACGGCACGCCAGAGTTCTGGCTCTGGCTGACCAGGTTGAAGTCGTTGGGTAATTTCAACAGATTCGCGCAGCGCAGCGCCTCGCCAATATCCTTGAGGCTGACTGCCGCCGCCTTGTCATAGCGGTTGACCACCACCTGCAATTGATCCCCGCGCACGCCCAGGTCCTCGCGAAGAATCCGCGTCAGGGAGCTGGCATCTCGCAGGTGGCTGACGCTCTGCTGCACCACCACGTACACCCGGTCTGCCTGCTCCAGCACAGAACCTGTGAGGTGGTCGATTTGCCGCGGCAGGTCAACCACCACCCAGTCATAGCTGGCACGGGCCAACTGCAACAGTCTGTCAAGTTGCTCGGGCTGGGCATCCTGCGGCAGGCACAGCTCGCCGGCCCGGCCACCGAGCACATGCAAAGTCGGGCTGAAGTGGCTGCAAAAACCGCGCAACGCGACGCTGTCCATGTCCTCGACCTGCTGCAACACCTCCAGATGGCTGTGCGACTGCGCCACATCGAGGTAATGCGTCACGCTGCCAAATTGCAGGTCCATGTCCAAAAGCAGGGTGTTGCCGCCCTTGACGCTGAGCTGGTGAGCCAGGTTGCAGGCCAGCAAGGTGCCGCCGGAGCCGCCCTTGGCGCCAATCACCGCGATCAGCTTCCCTTCTGCCCCACTGTTGACCCGGACCTCTGAGACCAGACGACTCAAGGCTGCAACCAACTCAGTCTCGGCTATCGGCTCCGGCAGGACATCACGAGCGCCGGCCTGCATCGCCAGGCGCATGGCGTCCTGCTCGTTCAACAGGCCACACACCAACAGCGGCGGACGCTCATGGGCCGGACGCAGTAACAGTGCCGCCAGCTCCTCGCGCCACAGGTGGCTAACGCGTACCAATAGCAGATCGGGCATCCGCTCCAGACCATAGAGCGGGTCGACATGCCCATTACTCACCAGACGCGTGCTCACCTCCAGGCTGGGCATGCGTTGGCAAACGCCTTGCAGATCACGCAACGCCGTGGCGTCACGGCTACTGATCAGCAATCGCAGCCCTGGTTTGCCGGTCGCAGTGCTTAGTGGAGTTTCCTTGATATTCAGCATGGAGTGACCTCCCCTGATTCGGAATGATGCCCAAGGGCTTCGCGTGGCAAGGTTGCCCTGATGGTGGGCAACGTGATGGGCACGCCAAACCCGGGAATAAACAGATTGAATACGTAGCTTTGCAGGCTCACCTGGACATAACGGATGGCACGGAATCCGGTGACGTTGACGGTGTCGGTGGGGTTGGCCACCACAGCACCGTTTGCATCCAGGTAGGTCAGCGTCAGGTTGCCAGTGCCCAGATTGGTGATCAGCTGGCTGGTGCCGGTGTTGCCCGCGGGATTGAAGATCGCCCGCTGCAACACGATCGGATCGCTGATATTGCATACCGCCGCCAGGCGCGCGCCGCGCCGCACGGATTCATCGAGGGCATTCACCGTGAAGTACAGGCGGCCCATTTCCAGCACGCTGAACAACAGAATGAACACCAGCAAGCCTATGACGGCGAACTCCACCACATAGACGCCACGCATCTGTTTGCGATTCATCACAGAGCCCTCATGACAGTTGAGGCGACCAGCGGAATACTCAGCGCAATCGTATTGGCAAAGAGCCCGGTAATCGAACCGGTACAAGCACCAGCGCCAATCACCGGGCAGAAGGTATAGGTGATGGTGACCCGTACATGGTCGGTGCCTACTGCGACGACGGTCACGTTGCCGGTCGTCAACCCTGACACTACAGGCGTCCCGGTGTTGACAGGCACGCCATAGACCGCCACGTTTTTCGTCTGGGTCTCGAGCGTGCTGCCACTCGTAACAACGGCATAGCCAAGCGTCGAGTTCCACGCCTGACTGGCGACGTAACGGCCGGCATCACGGCTGGCCTGCAACAGGGTGTTGTACTGAAAGAGCATGCGGCCAAACTCGCCGAGGGCCAGCAACAGCAGCAGCATTAACGGCAGGACGATGGTGAATTCCACCATTGCCATTCCGCGCTGGCCCTGCGGTTGTTTCAACGCGTGAAGTCTCATGACGCCTCCTACGAGTCAGTGCTCGGAGTGCCGCTGCCATTGATATAGGTTTTGTAGAGCTGAATGATCCGTGGGCCGGCATCACCTGAAGGATTGGGGCCGGGCACGTTGTCGCCTGAACACTCCTGCACGAACTGCCCGAAGATCTCCGAGGTACTGCCCGTGCTACCGGCCGGCTGCACCACGAAATAGCAGCCAAAACCCAGGACCGGAATCGAGGTCGCACCATTGTTTTGCCCAGTGCAGTTGCCTATCACGACTTTCAGCATCCGTCGTTCGTAGACTCCTGGGTTCTGGCACCCCGTGCCTGAGCCGGCAATACACGCCGCGGAGCTCGCCAGCCAGTCGTTGTAGCCAAGCACCGCCTTGCCGCCAGCGGTGAGCGTGCCATTGCTCGAAATGATGGTCTGACCCTTGTATTGCAGTGTGCCTGAGCTGTTGGTGATCACTGGCGTGCTGTAGCTGACGATCAGGTCTGACGGATAATCCGCGGCTTTGAGCCCTCCACTGTACTGACCGAAACGGGTATTCAAACCTTGGGACACCGGGCCGACGTTGTTGCCCGGTTTGGTCGTGACATTTTGCCCGACGCTGCGGCATACCGAGCCGCCTCCAGCCAGGTCATCCCTGACTGTGCTGCCGCCCGAGCCAAAATCGAGCAGTTGAAAATTGCCTGGGCCAATGGCGGATGTAGTGCCTGAGCCTGTTTTCAAATCCTGCAAATCGCCAAATTGATAGCCCCAGAACACTCCGGTGCTCGGGCTGTATTTGGTCGGGTCACCACAGACCATCAATGGCGCGAGATCGCAAGGGCTGGTGGGGCTGGGGCCGGCAGTAGCCATCGCCGCTACCGACTTGTTGCCCAGACCGCCACCGCCCAATGCCTGGATGAAGCTCCAGAAAAAACCGGTCAGGCTATAGTTCGGTACCGTTACCCGTACATAAGTTGCATTCGCCGGGCCTGGGTAGGAGAACGGTCCATAGACGTTGTTGGCCAGTTCCACCACAGCGAAGGTGCCCGCATTGTTGCCAATGGCCGTGTTCAATTCAGTGTTGCCCGCGGCACTGGCATTCAGCGTCAGCGTATTCAGTGCGGCAGTGCGCGTTGTGCTGGCAATGCCGGTACCGCCGGTGACCTGACTCAGGGTTTTGGCGCCGCTCAGGGCCGCGGCATCCACTGCATTTTGCAGGCGGGTCTTGTTCAGCAACAGGTGGCCGCCGTCCAGCGCCAATGCCGCCATCATGCCGATCGCGGCCAACGCGATCACCATCATTACGGTCACCGATCCCCGCTGGCGCCTTGGCGTTACCGGAAACGGCCGTTGAATTCGAGAATTCATCATCAAGCCCTCATTTGCCGATACGGACCCGGATTGGCTCCGCCACTACCTGGGTGCCCAAGCACCTGTTTCACCCTGTCAGTGCACGTTGACTACACGGGTTTCGATACCACGGATAACCGTGATAGCCCCGCCGCCACCGACACTACGGTGCACCACGCGCCTTGGCGCGGTTTCGGTGACCATGGCGATGGCCTGCGGAGCAGGCGCGACGGTCGCCGGCTTTTTCGTGAGATTCAGAGGGTTGCGCAGAGTCAGTTGCAACTTCCCTTCGGTCTGCGCCGTAACCAGGGTTTCCGCCTCACTGGTCGTCATCTCCAGCGTCACCGCACGCACCACCACCGGTTGAGTCTTGTCAGTACCCGCGGTCTGATCCACCGCCAATACTCGCAAGTTCTCGAGGATGGTTCGGGACACGGCGCTGTTGCTGCTGCCATCGGTGTGTTTGGTGGCCAGCACATCAACCCGGTTACCCGGCAACAGGAATCCGCCGACACCGACCACATCGTCCACCCGTACCGAAATGGCACGTTTGTCGGGTGCAATCAAAGAGGCCAGGGTGCTGCCACCCAAGTGTTCACTGAGGCGTGCACCACGCACGATGTCGCCTTTCAAGATGTCGAACGTGGCGATTTTGCCCACCGCCTTGTCGCTGGAATCGAAGGCATCGTCCGGGATCGTATCCATGGGCATGCGCATCGTCGTGACCTGTTGAGCCTCGACCATCTGCCCGAAAGGAATCTCGACCGTGGCGACTACCACGCTTCGAAGGTGGTCATCCGGGCTGGCATTAAGCCGTGCGCTTAGCCAGCTGTTGGCCATCCATGCGGCGCCGAGGCCCATGACCAACGAAATACCAATCAGCGTTGCAGTACGAGAGCTCATGTCTGTATCTCCTACTCAAAGAAAGTCGAGCTGGACGAAGTAGTTGTGCCACGCCCATTCAAGCTCCTGCGGCGACAGTGGCCCGGAACCTCCCAGGTAACGCTGACGATCAAGCGCCATGTTCAGGAGATCGCGGGGGTGGCAAGGCACCAGCGGCATGCCTTCAATGGCGTAAAGTCTCTGCTGTACATAACGCACCAGCAGCGGGTCATAACGTATGCCCAGACGCTCGGACTCCTGTTGCCAGATCCGTTCGTACTCTTCGGGCTTCAGGTAACCGAATTGCAGCTTGTAACCAATCCGACGGAGGAAGGCCTCGTCGGCCAACTCCAGGGGATTGAGGTTGGTGGAAAACACCAGAATCAGATCGAAGGGCAGCTCGCAATGCCGCCCGCCGCCCAGGTTGAGGAAGTCGCGTTTCTCTTCCATCGGGACGATCCAGCGATTCAACAGTTCTGCAGGTGCCATACGCTGGCGCCCCATGTCGTCGATGATGAACAGGCCATTGCTGGCCTTGAGCTGCAAGGCGGCCTGGTACTGACGGGTGAAGGGGTCATAACGAACGTCCAGCTGTTCCATGCTCAACTCACCACCGGTAATGACGATCGGGCGCTTGCAGCACAGCAGTCGACGGTCGATCCCTTCGCTGAGCATCAGATTGTTCTGTTGGCCGTTATCATCCAGACGCTGGTGTACCTGCGGGTCATAGATCTCGATCACCGACTCGTTGATCACGATGGCATGCGGCACCCAGATGGCCTCGGCGAACAGCCGGATCAACCGACTGCTGACGTAGGTCTTGCCAGTCCCCGCGGGGCCATAAATCATGATCGCGCGCCCGGAGTTCAGCGCTACACCCAGTTGATCGAGCATCCCCTCAGTGAGCACCACGCCGTTAAGCGCCGTGTGCATATCGTGAGCGCTGATGCGCCCATGGTGAATGGTCTGCACCTTGAGCAGGGAACGGTAGGAACTCACCGGGAAGGGTGCTGCTCCGATATAGCCGCTACGCGACAGGGCATCGCGGGCGGCACTGCGACCGCGTTCGGTCAGGCCATAACGCAGCGACTGCCCGCCTCCCGTTTGCGCTCCCATCTGCCCAAGCACTTCGACGCGACCATCCTTGCGCAGAAACGCCAGGACCTCTTCCATGACGACTCCGGTCAGCGCCAGGCGCTCTACCAGCCGCGGCATGTCCAGCACGCCGGCGTCGTACAAATGCTTGCACACCAACTCACCGAGAAAACTGTCTGTCAGCCCCGTCTCGCTGATAGTGCATGGCTGGGGAGCCAGTCGCTGCACCGCTTCTCGCTCATTGTGATAGGCATCACTCTCGACGATGACGTGCATGACTAACCTCCCAACCCACTGGCAAAGAGTTGCCAATGAACGGCGTTTAAAGTGCCGAGCAAAATGGCAATCGAATAAGGGAAAGGCTTGCCGGCCACCTCATCTGAAGTCGGCGCCAGATAAGCCTGCGCCCTCAGAATCAGCCAATAGCGCCCCAGGGTCTGTAACAACTGACCGCGAACCAGCACTATCAGGAAACCGCACACGCCACCGGCGATCAGGCTGAATAATGCAGCCCACAACGCGTAATGGAACGGTAGAAAACTGCCGACCATGACCATCAACTTGACGTCGCCGGCGGCCATGCCACCCAAGGCGTACATGGGCAGGAACAGCGCAAAACAGATCAAGATGCCCAGCAGACCGTCTCCCAATCCGCTGACACCCCCTGAATAAGTCTGACTAGCCAATCCCAGGGCAAGGCCCAACAGAACCAGCGTATTGGGAATACGGTGGCGAAGCAGATCGCTCACCACCGCCACGCCCAAAAGTCCTATCAGTAAAACAGTCGATACCATCAGTTCCGTGGACATGGCGTGTCTCCCGACCGGGATTATCGTTATCAGCAAGCACCACCGTTAACCGCAGCGCACAGCGCCGTGATTCTGGTATTCACTGCGCCGCCCAAAAGCACGAACGCTGCGACGACAGCGACCGTAATCAAGCCACCGGCCACCGCGTACTCCACGATGGTCAGGCCATCCTCGTCTTTGGCGAACTTGCGTACCGACGTTCTTATCAATTGCAGAGTCATTTTGTGTACCTCACTTCTGCGCTTATACGGTTCAGTACATACACTTGCAGAGACGGCGCGAAGTCCATTGAGCTGTCCGGCTGCTCTATTCAGCGAAACAGTCACAACCGGTTGCTCCATGGACATCGCCGCGTCTCCCCACCGTGAGTTGCCGTTATCAGCAGGCAGCACCTTTGACCGCGGCGCACAACGCTGTGATTCTGGTATTCACTGCGCCGCCCAACAGAGTGAACATGGCGGCAACCGCTACCGTAATCAGCCCGCCAGCCACCGCGTATTCCACGATGGTCAGGCCGTCTTCGTCTTTGGCGAACTTCATTACCGAAGCCTTGATAGTTTGCAGAGTCATTTTGCCCACCTCACTTTCGATTGTTGTTCTTCCGGGGAGCAGCACTTTTTGCACTGCTTGTAGCTACCTTAGTCAGGGCATCCCCAAGGGGGTTAGGAGGATTTTGCGCATCGCTAGGACTTTTTTGCGGGCACGGCCAACTAGCGAGTAGTGGCTGTCCGCAGAAGGAAAAGAAGGGAAAGGAAAGGCTCTAAACAAGGAACGGCGGGCAAAGGCCATTGCCTTGATTCACAAGCGACGAACGGTTGATCGCAAATCCGCCGCCAACACGCCAATAAATAACCGCCCGGCCCCGGCCCCCAGGCGAAACATAGAGCGCATAGAACTAAATTCGGGTTTTCTTATCAGGATTTAGTCTGCAAAGCGATATCACATTGACAATACTACTCAGCGGATAGAGGCACGAAGAACCTCAGAAGCCAGAGCTAAACACATGACGTCAAACGTGATCAGGAAACCATCACTACTCTGGTTCGATCGGACCCACGATCGGTCCACCTCAGGACTCATGGCGCAGTTCGAGCACGCCTGCGACTGCAAACTGGTGAAAGACTCCGCATTTTCCAGCGGGATGCAGGCCGACATGATCTGCATCCATTTTGATCGCCCCGACACACCTGGCCTGAGGATGCTGCTGGAGATCAAACGCACCGCACCGGCTATTCCGATCACCATGTTCACCGTGCAGCACTCCGAAGAACTGGCCGTATGGGCGATGCGTTCGTGTGTCTGGGAATACATGGTGCTGCCCCTTTCAGCCTCCGAAAAGAATCGCTACCTGACGGCTGTCGTTCAGCTTCACGAGCTGCGCCGCAATGTTCGCGACCAGCGCAAGACATTGCAGATCGACCATTCCCCGATCCTTCCAGGCAGTATCCGGATGACGTCGGGACACCAAAAACACCAGGCGCTCAGCAATGTACTGCTGTACATCGATCAGCACTTTCGGGACAACATCGATCAAAGGGATGTGGCCAAACGCTGCGGCATGACTACCTTTCGCTTCAGCCGTCTGTTCAAGGAAGCCTACGGACTCGGCTTCATGGATTACATCTTGAACAAGCGCATGAGTTTTGCGAAGGAATTGCTCGGCAACAGCCAGATGCCTATCACCAGTATTGGCTATGAAGCCGGTTTCAAGGACCCTTCCTACTTCGCTCGTGCCTTCAAGCATTCCGCCAACTGCACACCCAGCGAATACCGCTTGGCGCACCAGCTTAGAGCGTCGGTAGTCGCTGAGTTGGATGAAACAACCGCCGAAGTGCTGGATAGCCTGATCCATAGCCTCGGAGGCTGAGGTGTTTTTTTAACGCGCACACAAAAACGCCGCTCAATTGAGCGGCGTTTTTGTTAAATATGGAGCGGGAAACGAGACTCGAACTCGCGACCCCGACCTTGGCAAGGTCGTGCTCTACCAACTGAGCTATTCCCGCAAATGGCGTCCCCTAGGGGACTCGAACCCCTGTTACCGCCGTGAAAGGGCGGTGTCCTAGGCCACTAGACGAAGGGGACACGCTGCCCGGAACACATGGTGTGTGTTTCGGTGCCCAGATCCGCATCCGAAGACTTGGTTCTGGTTTCACTCAGCCCTGCCCGAAAGCAACGCTGTTTAAAATTGGAGCGGGAAACGAGACTCGAACTCGCGACCCCGACCTTGGCAAGGTCGTGCTCTACCAACTGAGCTATTCCCGCATTGGCGTCCCCTAGGGGACTCGAACCCCTGTTACCGCCGTGAAAGGGCGGTGTCCTAGGCCACTAGACGAAGGGGACACACGTACAACATTCACTCCCTACCGCGTTTCGCTGTTCGCTTTACGCTGTAAGTGGCGCGCATTCTATGGATGGATTGAGGGGTCGTCAACCCCCAACTATAAATTTATTTAAATCAATGACTTCGCCGCCCTTTGAGGGGCAATTCGAGGTTTTCGTCCGACCAGCGTTTGACGCCTATATTCTGTCACTCGCCAAGACGCTATAGTCCTCACCAGCAGATGATGGCAATGTGCATCCATCCACACATTACCTATATAGACAGCGCACAGGCTCGATTCAACTCGTCGCGCCACCCTATGCGCTCTCTGGCTTAGCCACTACACTCGCACGCAAACCCTATAAAGAGGTCTTCACGGTGACACCACTCATGATCACCCTGCTAGTAATAGTCGGGATCGCAATATTGATCGCCATTGGCTACATGAACCATGTGGTGGAAAACAATAAACTGGAAAAGGCCCGCACCAAGGTCGAACTCAATGATCGATTGCGTCGCTGTGGCGAAATCACCGAGACCTTCCCAGGCCAGCTGATGACTCCGGCGCTCAAGCTGCTGCTGACGCGACTGGAACTCAACGTCTGCCAACGCCTGCTTAATCTGGATAAAGCCAATTCGGCGGCCAAAGCCCGCATTGACGAACTGAGTGCGCTGGTCGCACAAGGCCAATCGATTCCGGTCAACAACCCGCCGGCACCGATCCAGACCGAAGCCAAGGCCAAGGACGTACGCTTTTTGCTAGAAGCCTTGCATGGCCAGATCACTCGCGCGGCACAGGACGGTTTCCTGCCAGCCAACGAAGCCAAGCGCTGGATTCGTGAAGTTCGGCACATCCTGGTATTGCTGCACATCGAGTTCTTCAACAACCTCGGCCAACATGCGCTGCAACAGGAACAACCGGGGCAAGCCCGCCTGGCGTTCGAGCGTGGCGTGCAGTACTTGCGTAAACAGCAAGACCCGCAGGTTTACAGCGAACAGTTGCAGTACCTGGAAAAACTCCTGGCGCGCGCCAACTCCATGGTACTGACCAACATTGCACCGGTGGAAGGTGAAGTTAACGAGTTGACCGAAGGCCTCAAAGACGTGGAAGCCGACGCTGACTGGAAAAAGAAGGCTATCTACGACTGATAGTGATGTTGTGCAAGGCCGCTCTAAAGGCTGACACAACACCTGTGGCGAGGGAGCAAGCTCGCTCGCCACAGACTCTGAGCTCTCTCACGCTTACAACCTGAAATGCCCCACCATCCCCTTCAGCTCAGCCCCCAACTGCGCCAGCTCGATACTCGACGTAGCATTACCTTGCATGGCCACCGAGGATTGATCGGCACTGGCGCGGATGCTGGTCACGCTGCGATTGATCTCTTCGGCAACCGAGCTCTGTTGTTCGGCCGCAGCAGCGATCTGCTGGTTCATCTGCTGAATCAACGATACCGCCGCAGCGATACTGCCCAGCGCACTTTCGGTCTGTAGTGCATCACTGACGGCGAGTTTGACCAACTCACCGCTGCTCTGGATTTGCTGCACCGACGCCTGCGCAGCTGAACGCAAGGCACTCACCAGACGCTCGATTTCTTCGGTGGATTGCTGAGTACGCTTGGCCAAGGCACGGACTTCATCGGCCACCACGGCAAAGCCCCTGCCCTGCTCACCTGCTCGTGCGGCTTCGATGGCCGCGTTGAGCGCCAGCAGGTTGGTTTGCTCGGCAACGCTCTTGATCACACTCAGTACAGTGCCAATGTTCTGGATTTCCGCGCTGAGGCTTTCGATGCTGGAACTGGCCGACGTCGCTGAATCAGCCAGCTGTTCGATGCGCTGCATGCTCTGACGCACCACCTGCTGGCCGGTTTCGACCTTGCCATCCGCCGTCTGCGCCGCCAGTGCCGCTTCCTCGGCGTTGCGGGCAACGTCGTGAACGGTCGCGGTCATCTGATTCATCGCGGTGGCGACTTGCTCGGTTTCTTCCTTCTGGCTGCTGACTTCCAGGTTGGTCTGCTCGGTCACCGCAGAAAGTGATTGCGCGGAACTCGCAAGCTGCTCGATGCCGGCCTGCAAACCACTGACGATACTGCTCAACCCGGCACCCATTTGCTGCATGGCCTGCATCAACTGGCCGATTTCATCACGTCGTGTCACCTGCACGGTCGCGCTCAGATCGCCCGCGGCAATTTGCTGAGCGACGAGAATCACAGTGCGCAGTGGCGCAACGATCAAGCGGGTAATCACCCACGCTGCAATCAACCCAACCAGCAATGCCAGCGCCGACGAAGCGATGATCAGCAGCGAATTCTTCTTCAGCTCTGCCTGCATCGACTGGTCCTCAGCGCCGTAGGCCTGATCAACCCGCTGCACCACTTCGGCGGCGCGCTCATGCAACTGCTGATAAACCTGTTTCTCCTGAGTAAGGAGTCCCGTGTACTCGGCAAGTTTTTCGCTGAAACTGGCGATATGCCCGGTCACTTCATTGAGCACGGTCTGGTAACCCGCATCCTTGACCGTGTTCTTCAGCGTCTCAGCCTGCGTCAGCGCCTGATCGGCCTGCTCGATCTTGCCTTGTCCGGCGCTTTCGGCGCTGGCCTTGCGGCTTTGATCAAGGCGCACCCGCGCCTCGTTCATCGCCTGCAACATCAGTCGCGACACCTGACTGACCTGATTGGCCTGCTCGATAAACTCTGCACCCTCCTTACCTTGCGAATCCTTGAGCGCATAAGCGCCATCATCGGCAAGACCGGCCTGCAGCACATCGAGGTTATTCGCCACGCTGGACACCGACCAACTGGCCATTTCCAGCGCCAGGTCCTTGGACTGGGTCAGCTCAACGAACTCATCGAAGGCTTTGCGGTAAGCCCCCAGCGATTGCTCGACATCATTCATCACCGGGACGTTAGCCGCCGACTGAGCCTTGAGTTGCGTTGCGAGGGCGATCAACGCGTCAACGCCCTTGTGCAAGGCATCGACGGTTTTCGGATCACTGTGCAAGGCGTACTCCTGCTCCAGCAAACGTACCTTGAGCAAACCACTGTTGAGCGACGACATCTGCTTGAGCCCGTCGAAGCGCTGACTGATGGTTTGCAAGGACCAGACGCCGATAGCGGCCACCAGGGCCGTCAACAGCAAGACCAGAACAAAACCGACACCCAGTTTTTTTGCCATACCGAGGTTGGCAAAACGTCCTTGCACGGCCGAAATCATTGCTCGTAACCCCCTTCCCATACCCAATGGCAACATGGCCATTTTCAGTTGTTGCAGGTTCGCAACGGGGCGTACTCAAGCACAAGTCTTTGCCGCCGCAATAATGGCAAAAAGCTACGCAGAAGTCGTTTTCAGAACGGTCGAAGTCGATCCGGTAATCCGCAGGCCCGAAAAAACGCCTGTGCCCGTGGATCACTGGCATAAGTCACATTGATGCGTAACCAGTCGCTGGCCTCGCCACCGGGAGTGAAAGCCGTTCGGGATGACAGCACGATACCGAATTCGTGAGCCAGCGCGCGCACCTGCGCCGGCTCGTGCGCTCGTGGTCGGGCCCAAATGTACAACCCACCGGCGGGCTTGCCGAACACCTCCCAGTCGGCGTCTTCAAGCACCAGCAACGTCGCCGCCATATCTCGCTTCAAACGCTGACGCTGGCGCTGTACCAGTTTGCGATAGGCGCCATTGGCCAACAGGCTGCTCAGCACCGACTCGCAAAACCGCGAAGCCCCCAGGCTGGTAATCATCTTCACTTCTGCCAGGCGGGCAATGATTGCGGCGCTGGCCACGACATAACCGACTCGCAGCGAACTGCTGAGGGTTTTCGAAAAACTGCCGACATAGACCACGCTCTCCCCCGCGTCCATCGCCGCCAGACGAGTACCGACACTGCTCTGGAAATCAGCGTAGACGTCATCTTCGATAACGATGAGCTCATGACGCTTCGCCAACTCAAGAATCCGTTGCGCAACGGCGGGGGCCAGGCTACTGCCGGTCGGATTGTGGAACAGGCTATTGATGAACAAGGCGCGGGGATTATTCGCACTCAACAGTGCCTCCAGGACTTCAATGTCCGGACCGCGAGGGGTGCGTGGCACCTCCAGCATTCTGACGCCGTGCAGCCTGAGCAGGTCGAACAGATTCGAATAGCCCGGACTTTCGACCACCACGCAATCACCCGGCTTGAGCAGAGCCCGTACGATCAGATCAAGCCCGTGAGTGGCCCCCGCGGTGGTGAGTACCTGATTCTCATCGAGGGTGATATTGATCTGTTGCAGACGCTTGAGAATCTGCTGGCGCAAGGCAGGCAACCCATACGAGGTGCTGTAGTTGAACAATCCAGCCATGTCGGTACGAGAAACCTGGCGAATGGCATAACTGAGATCGTCGCTTTCACGCCAGCTTTCGGGCATACCGCCACGCCCCAGCGGCAGCTTGCCCAACGGGCTATCGCCCAACCAGACGCTGTTTGCGTCAGCCCCCACGGGGCCCGATTGATCACCGCAACGATAGGTCGCAACCAAAGGCCCGGCGACGAAAAAGCCCGAGCCGTGACGCGACGCAAGCACGCCTTGGGCGACCATGCGTTCATACGCTTCAATGACACTGGACTGACTGAGCAAGTTATCCCGGGCCAGTTGCCGAATAGACGGCAAACGCGTTCCTGGCTCAACGGCACTTTGGCGAATCCAGCCAGCCAGGGCGTCAACAATTTGCTGCACGACGGGCACCAACGCCTGTCGATCGATTCTCAATTCCATGAGAGACCAACTCCAACTGTTTTTCTGGAGCCAGTTAAGCACAGGCGCTCTGATGAAGATGTGCGACAACGCCGCCAAAACACGATCTTCTAACCCTTTGAAACACAATGTCCGGTGATTCGCCTCAGGCAAACCGTGCAATGAGAAAACCAGCCTAAATGCGCGGGCTTTCTCCTACGTCACTGCCGTCTGCTCCACACATGCACGCACGGTTTATTGTCAAACCATCAGAACGCCGTCACACCACCGTCCACCGCCAGCGAGTGACCGGTCGTGAACGCAGCACCATCGCTGCACAGGTACAGCACCGCACTGGCAATTTCCTCGACCTTGCCGATACGTCCAACCGGGTGCATGGCGGCGGCGAAATCGGCTTTCTTCGGATCGGCTTCATAGGCGCGGCGGAACATGTCGGTGTCGATAACCGCCGGACAGACCGCATTCACGCGGATTTTCTTCTTCGCATATTCGATGGCCGCCGATTTGGTCAGGCCGATGACCGCATGCTTGGACGCCGCGTAGATGCTCATCTTCGGCGCCGCACCGAGACCCGCCACCGAAGCGGTATTGACGATGGCGCCGCCACCCTGGGCAAGCATCAGCGGCAGCTGGTACTTCATGCACAGCCAGACGCCTTTGACGTTGACGCCCATGATCGCGTCGAACTCATCGACGGTGCCTTCGGCCAGCTTGCCCTTTTCGATTTCGATCCCGGCATTGTTGAAGGCGTAATCGACGCGGCCGTAAGTGCTCACCGCCTGGGCCATCAGGTTTTGTACGTCGCTTTCCAGGGTCACGTTGCAACGCACGAACAGCGCTTCGCCACCGGCCGCCCGGATCAACTCGACGGTGCCTTCGCCGCCCGCCACATCGAGGTCCGCGACCACCACTTTCAACCCTTCGGCGGCAAACGCCTGGGCGGTCGCGCGGCCAATACCGGCGGCTGCACCCGTCACCAACGCTACCTGGCCGGAAAACGTCATGCTCATTGTTATGTCCTCGAAAAATATGGGTGATCGCGTTTTCGCAGTCTAGCCATCCGGCCCCGTCACGCGGCAGCACTATCAGAGGGCCGGTTGATTGCTTATGAGTTGCAGTGATGGATATCCCCGTCCAACTATCACTCCGCTGGATCGGCTTGTATTCGCTGCGTCAGCAAACCTTGCGACAACGGCCATGAGGGTCTATCAATCAGACTTCATTCAACCTTGAGTGCCCGCCATGACCGCCCAGACCAACCGTCAGTTCCTGCTCGCCAAACGCCCGGTGGGAGCTGCGAACCGCGAGACCTTCACCTATCAGCAAGTCCCGGTCGGCGAACCGGTGGCGGGCCAGATCCTGGTCAAGAACGAGTACCTGTCACTGGACCCGGCCATGCGTGGCTGGATGAACGAAGGCAAGTCCTACATCCCGCCGGTGGGCATCGGCGAAGTTATGCGCGCGCTCGGCGTGGGCAAGGTGATTGCCTCGAACAACCCGGGTTTTGCCGTGGGTGACTACGTGAACGGTGCGCTGGGCGTGCAGGATTACTTCCTCGGTGAGCCACGAGGTTTCTACAAGGTCGATCCGAAACTGGCGCCATTGCCGCTCTATTTGTCAGCGCTGGGCATGACCGGCATGACCGCTTACTTCGCGCTGCTCGACGTTGGCGCTCCAAAAGCCGGTGACACCGTGGTGCTGTCGGGCGCGGCAGGCGCAGTGGGCAGCGTTGCCGGGCAGATTGCCAAGATCAAAGGCTGCCGCGTGGTGGGTATCGCCGGCGGTGCAGACAAGTGCAAGTTCCTGATCGATGAACTGGGTTTCGACGGTGCCATCGACTACAAGCACGAAGACGTCGTTGCCGGCCTCAAACGCGAATGCCCGAAAGGAGTGGACGTGTATTTCGATAACGTTGGCGGGGATATTCTCGACGCCGTGCTCAGCCGTCTGAACATGAAGGCTCGCGTGGTGATCTGCGGCGCCATCAGCCAGTACAACAACAAGGAAGCGGTCAAAGGCCCGGCCAATTATCTATCGCTGCTGGTCAACCGTGCGCGAATGGAAGGCTTTGTCGTGATGGACTATGCCGCGCAGTTTGCCGCCGCCGGGCAGGAAATGGCCGGGTGGATGGCCAAGGGGCAGCTCAAGAGCAAGGAAGACATCGTCGAAGGACTGGAGACGTTCCCGGAAACGCTGATGAAGCTGTTCAGCGGGGAGAACTTTGGCAAGCTGGTTCTAAAGGTTTAACGAAGTATCTGACTACATCAAAACCCTGTGGGAGCGAGCTTGCTCGCGATGACGGACTGACATTCAACATCAATGCTGACTGTTATGGCCTCATCGCGAGCAAGCTCGCTCCCACAATAGATCTTCAGCGATTGATCAGGCCAGTTCGGCCACGACGTCGGCCAAGGCCTTGGCTGGATCAGCCGCCTGGCTGATCGGACGACCAATCACCAGATAATCAGAACCGGCATCCAGTGCCTGGCGCGGCGTCAGGATGCGGCGCTGATCGTCCTGGGCACTGCCGGCTGGACGGATCCCCGGGGTCACCAGTTGCAGCGACGGATGTGCCGTTTTCAACGCCCTGGCTTCCAGTGCCGAGCACACCAGACCGTCCATCCCGGCTTTTTCCGCCAGTGCCGCCAGACGCAATACCTGCTCCTGCGGTTCGATGTCCAGGCCAATCCCGGCCAGATCCTCACGCTCCATACTGGTCAGCACGGTCACGCCGATCAACAGCGGTTTTGGACCGCTGCGCTGGTCGAGCACCTCGCGACAGGCTGCCATCATGCGCAGACCGCCGGAGCAATGCACGTTGACCATCCACACGCCCATTTCCGCAGCCGCCTTGACGGCCATTGCGGTGGTGTTCGGAATGTCGTGGAATTTAAGGTCGAGAAACACCTCGAAACCCTTGTCACGCAAGGTCCCGACGATTTCCGAAGCACAGCTGGTGAACAGTTCTTTACCGACTTTGACCCGGCACAGTTTCGGGTCCAACTGGTCGGCCAGCTTCAGTGCGGCGTCACGGGTAGGGAAATCCAGGGCGACGATGATAGGAGTCTGGCAGGCGGACATGAGTGGGCTCTCAGGCAAGTCGAAATCGGCGCGCATTGTAGCGGAACGCGAGCCCGTCCGGGACCCGATGATCGGTAAATCATCTTCAACGGTGCCGAACACCGGATGATAAACCCCGCAGGCAGCGCAATTGTGTCGAGTCCGATACACTCACGACACGCCCTCAACACCGCCAAAGGTTAGCCTCGCGAACCGCAAGACCTCCTACAGCACTTCCCGCCTCACGGCCGGACGCCTATGCTGAAGCCACAACCTCGCAGCCCATCTTTTGTGGTTGGCAGCCTCTCTGGCAGATGAACGTACGCATGCATAATAGCCCCGCTCCTCTGAACGACGATCAAAAAGCCCCAGCAGCCGGCGAAGACAAACGCTGGAACATCCGTGCACTGATCGTCGACGATGACGTGCCGATCCGCGAACTGCTGATCGACTACCTGGCCCGTTTCAACATCCACGCCAGTGGCGTTACCGATGGCGCCGCGATGCGCCTGGCGCTGCAAGCGGAGCATTACGACGTAGTGGTGCTGGACCTGATGCTGCCCGGCGAAGACGGTCTGTCACTGTGCCGCTGGCTGCGCGCCGAATCGGACATCCCGATCCTGATGCTCACCGCCCGCTGCGAACCCACCGACCGCATCATCGGCCTGGAACTCGGTGCCGACGATTACATGGCCAAGCCGTTCGAGCCACGGGAGCTGGTCGCACGGATTCAAACCATCCTGCGCCGTGTGCGCGATGACCGTACCGAACAACGCGCCAACATCCGCTTCGACAACTGGCGCCTCAACAGCGTGCTGCGCCAGTTGATCTCCGCCGATGGCCTGGTGGTACCGCTGTCGAACGCCGAATTCCGCTTGCTCTGGGTCTTCATCGAACGCCCGCGACGGGTGCTCAGCCGTGAACAATTGCTGGATGCCGCCCGTGGACGCTCGATCGAAGCGTTTGATCGCAGTATCGACTTGCTGGTTTCGCGCTTGCGGCAAAAGCTGGGTGACGATCCCAAATCACCTGCGCTGATCAAAACCGTTCGCGGCGAAGGTTACCTGTTCGACGCCCGAGACATCGGCTGATGCGTGCGCGCTTCGATACGCTGTTCGGCCGCCTGTTTGGCGTGCTGTTGCTGGCGATTATCCTGGCGCACCTGCTGGCGTTCTTCTGGTTCCACCATTACGGCCATCCCCCGCCCCCTCCACCGCCGGAGTTTTCCGCCGGGTTCAACGGGCAACCGCCGCCCTTCAAAAACAGACCGCCGCGGCCCTGGTTTGGCGGCCCGATCGTACCGCTGACCTTTCAGATGATCTCGCTGGTGATCGCCGCCTGGTACGGCGCGAAGCTGCTCTCCCGGCCGATTCAACGCCTGAGCGCGGCCGCCGAGAGCCTCAGCGAAAACCTCGACAGCCCACCGCTTGATGAATCCGGCCCACGGGAAGCGCGGCAAGCGGCGCACACCTTCAACTTGATGCAAAAGCGTATCCGTGAACAGGTGCAGCAGCGCTCGCGCATGCTCGGCGCCGTCTCCCATGATTTGCGCACACCCCTTTCGCGGCTCAAGTTGCGTCTGGAGCAGATCGACGACGACAAACTGCAAGGGCAGATGCGTCAGGACCTCGACGACATGATTCGCATGCTCGACGCAACCCTCAGCTACCTGCACGAACAACGTACCAGCGAAGCCCTGCAATGGATGGACGTGCAGGCGCTGATCGAATCGCTCTGCGAAAACGCCCAGGACCAGGGCGCGGACGTGCTGGCCAGCGGGCACTGTGCGCCCTTGCAAGTCCAGCCAATGGCCTTGCGGTCCTGCATCAACAACTTGCTGGACAATGCCTTGCGTTACGCCGGCCAGGCGCTGATCAACCTTGAAGACAGCCGCGAACAGCTGATTATTCGAGTGATCGACCATGGCCCCGGTATCGCCGCCGACAAACGCGAAGCGGTGTTCGAACCCTTCTATCGCCTGGAAGGCTCGCGCAACCGCAACTCCGGCGGCGTTGGCCTGGGCATGACCATCGCGCGCGAAGCTGCCGAACGGTTGGGCGGCGCGTTAAGCCTGGAAGAAACCCCGGGCGGCGGCCTGACCGCCGTGGTATGCCTGCCACGGGTCTGAACAGCCTCTGTGTGCTGATTCGTACAAATTCCACATACCCACGACAACTCCTCCCCCGAGGCTGCATGGGCCGGTGCCTTCACCGGTTTTATCCATCCGCAGGGAGTGAGCCCATGATCGGCAGCGTCAGCAGTAACTCCAGCTATACCAGCGCCACCAGTGCGGCCTATGCCGCCCGCCTCCAGCAGCGTCAGAAAGAACTGTTCGCCAAGCTCGACACCAATGGCGACGGAACCGTTTCCAAGGATGAACTGAACACCGCCCTGGCGAAGAAAAGCGACAGCCGCGTACTGAACAGCCTGAGCCAGCAATTCAGCAGCCTGGATGCCGATAACAGCGGTGGCTTGAGCAGCACTGAAATGGCCGCCATGACCCCGCAGTCACAGTGCAGCAATCAGGATCAGCCGCCCAGCACGGAACTGGCCGACTCAATGCTCAGTCTCCTGGACAGCAACGGTAATGGCAGCATCAGCAGCGATGAGCTGAGCGCGGGCCTGACGAAAGCCGGCAGCACTGCCGACAGCAAGAGCCTGTTCGCCACGCTGGACACGAACAACGACGGGACCGTGAGCAAGGACGAATTGGTTGCCGCCCTCACACCGCCTCAGCCGCCGCAACAACTGTCCAGCCAGTCCTTGTTTGGTCAACTCGACACAAACGGTGATGGTAGTATCAGCGCCAGCGAACTGAACAGCGCATTGGCTTCAAGCTCATCCACCAGCAGCACCGACAATGGCGCAGACCTGCTCACCGCATTGCAAACGGGCAGCAGCCAAACCAGCGGCACCATCGATCAAAGCGCCGTCGCCGAGGCCTTGAGCAAGTTGATCGTCAGCATGAATCAGCAGTACTCGCAGACCAATTCGCTGAACTCAAGCAAAAACCTGAGCGCCGCAGCCTGATTCAAGTGAAACCCTGAAAAGATCGCAGCCTGCGGCAGCTCCTACGCGGTATTCGCATTTACCGTAGGAGCTGCCGCAGGCTGCGATCTTTTCACAGACGACTCAACTCTTGTTGTCAACCCGCGCCTGACTGTTACTCCAGTCGATCAACAGGCTGTACGCCACGGCCAACAGGGTCGGGCCGATGAACAACCCGATAAAGCCAAAGGCGATCAACCCGCCAAACACCCCAAGCAACACAATCACCAGCGGCAGGTTGCCGCCACGACTGATCAGGTAAGGTTTGAGCACGTTGTCGACACCACTGATGATGAACGTGCCCCAAATGCCGAGGAACACCGCCAGGCCGTATTCGCCCTTCCAGGCCAGCCAGGCAGTGGCCGGAATCCACACCAGCGGCGGACCCATGGGAATCAGGCTGAGCAGGAAGGTGACGATACCCAGCACCAGCGCGCCGGGCACACCGGCAATCAGGAAACCGATCAACGCCAGGATCGCCTGGGCGGCGGCAGTGCCGATGACGCCGTTGACCACCCGCTGCACCGTTCCGGCCACCAGTTCGATGTAGTAACCGGCACGCTCGCCGATCAGCCGCTCCAGCAGACGATGAACGAACGTCGCCAGTCGCGGGCCGTCCCGATAGAAAAAGAACACGAAAACGATGCTCAAGGTCAGCTCGAGAATCCCCCCGCCGATTTGCGCACTGCGCGCTAGCAACCAGTTGCCGACCTGCCCCAGATAGGGTTTGACCGCCAGCATCAACGCCGCGCCTTGCTGGTCAATGCTGTTCCAGAGTCCTACCAGCCGCTCACCCACCAGCGGAATCCCGCCGAGCCACACCGGAGCTTCCGGCAAACCTTCAACCTGCACGTCCTTGATGAACACCGTTGCATCGCGCACATGATCGGCCAGGTTAAAACCGAGCCACACCAACGGCACCGCCACCAGCACCATCCAGCCCAGCGTCAGCAGCGCCGCCGCGAGGGATTCGCGACCGTGGAGCCAGCGGGTCAGCAAGCGCATCAGCGGCCAACTGGCAAACGCCAGCACAGCGCCCCAGAACAGCGCCGACCAGAAGGGCGCCATCACCCAGAAGCTGGCACCGAACAACACCAGGAGCAGGATCTGCACCAACAGTCGATCGTTATTGAGCATGAAAAATCTCGAGCAAAGTCAACCAACAAAAAGTAGGCGAACGGCCAATGGCACGTTCGCCAAAGGGAAAAGCCTAGCGCAGAAACTCGATGTGCAGACCGGTTGCTGGCACGTTGCCAAGCTCCATCCGTGCTGCACGCACGCCTTGCCCGATCAGCGCCTGACGCCAGGCCTCGGCGTTGATTCCGGAAACGCTGACGCGCAAGGTGGTATCGAGGTTCAAGCCACGCGACAGCAACGTCAGCCAAACCGCTTGTGGATCACCCGTCAGACGCGGCAGATCGAGCACGCCGGTGTCCTTGAGTTGACGCAACAGGGTCGCCGAAGTCGGCAACAACTCGCCCAGTGGTGTACTGGCCTCGAATTGCTCGACATGCAGATAGGCTTTTCGATTACCGCGAGTGATGCTGTAAAGCGCCACCAGCGAGTTATCCTGCGGTGCCGCGAGTCGCAGCAGCAGATAAGCCTGTTGATCGTCGGCACCATAGAGTTTTGCGTTACCGAACACTTGATTGGCCCACAGGCTGCTTTCGCCACAATCGCGGGCCTGGCACCAGAACAACAGCTCGGCGCCCTGCTTCTGCAAGGCTTCGCGAGCGGCGGTGAAGGCCTCGGTGGACGAGTGCTCCGGCGGCAACTCATAGGTAACCGACGTTACTTTTCCACGGGCGCTGACCTGACCATCAAAACGCAGCTGGCCGCTGATTTTGCGGATCGAGCCAACGGGATAGATCCGTTCAAGCTCAGCCGCCGGGCGATAGTCGACGATCTGCGCATCGGCCAGACGCGGCACCAGTGGCAAATCGTGACTTCCAGGTACATCGACGGCAAACACCAGCGAACTGAAACACCCCAGCCCCAACAAACCGATCAAACGCATGCTTTTCAACCTTGAAGGTACTCTCATCGGATCAGCATGGCCTGGGCGCCTTTGACCACATCGGCATCTTCGGTACGCGGCGGGACCTGCAAGCCACGCTGCACCGCAGGACGGGCCTCCATCGCAGCCATCCAGCGCTGCAAGGCAGGTAGACCGTCTACCGAAACACCCGACCATTCATAGCCACGAACCCACGGATACGTGGCGATGTCAGCAATGCTGTACTCATCGGCCAGGTACTCGACGGTTTCCAGGCGTGTGTTCAGTACTTCATACAAACGCCGGGTTTCATGTTGATAGCGGTCGATGGCGCCCTGGAGCTTTTCCGGGAAGTAACGGAAAAACACGTTGGCCTGGCCCTGCATCGGGCCAATGCCGCCCATCTGGAACATCAGCCACTGGATCGCCACCGAGCGCCCTTTCGGGTCTTTGGGCAGCAGTTTCCCGCTCAGTTCAGCCAAGTAGATGAGAATCGCGCCAGATTCGAACACGGCAAAATCACCGTTGGCACGGTCGACAATCGCCGGGATCCGGCCATTGGGATTGATCTTGAGAAACTCTGGAGCCTTTTGTTCCTTCTTGTCGAAACTCAAGGCATGCACCGTATAGGGCATGCCGAGTTCCTCGAGCACGATAGAGACCTTATGGCCATTCGGGGTCGCAGCAGTGTAGAGATCTATCATGGTTGTCTCCCATTTCAACCCGCCCAGCCTCGACAGTTGCCCGCTGCAAGTCAAGGAACGGCGAAGAACCGATTGAAACAGTCTGCAACAAGGGCGGCGCCGGGCTCGTCATTCAGGTGCAAATGATGGCCGCCAGGCAGCTGTTCACGGCTAAAGGGTAGACGTTCCAGCAATTCTGGATGTTTGGCGAGCATGCCATCAGCGGCAACCACTAGCTGCGTGGGACAACCGATGCGCTGAACGAAGGACATTGCCTGTTCATCTGACAGACGTAATGGAGACGCCAGCGTCAGGCGACTGTCGGTACGCCAGGTGTAGCCGCCCGGCACGGGCATCAATCCACGCTGAGCGAGTAATTCAGCGGCTTCGCGACTGACCGCGACCAGGCCTTTCATGCGCGCTTCGATGGCTCGATCCAGGGTGTTGTAAACCGGTTTGCGCTTTTCTTGCAGGTCCAGCTGCGCTTGCAGGGCCATGCCCATGCGTTCGGCGGCGTTGTCATGAGCGGCGGTGGGCCCAATCACCCCATCGATCAGCGCCAGGTGCGTCACGCGCTCAGGCAGGGCACCGGCGAGCACCACCGAAACGATCGCGCCCATGGAGTGACCCAGCAGCGCAAAACGCTTCCAGCCCATCTGCTCGGCGACTTGCAGCACATCGTGAGCGTAATCCCACAACGCATAACCGGCGCCCAACGGCCGATGCCCGGAATGCCCGTGACCGGCCATGTCCAGCGCGACAATCCGCAAACCTTCAAGCTTCGGCGCCAGGCGCGCAAAGCTGTTGGCGTTGTCGAGCCAACCGTGCAAGGCAATCACCGGCAGGCCATCTTCGGGGCCGAACAAGTGCGCGGCCAACTCGATATGCGGCAGGCTCAAACGAACTTCTTCGACGTTGCTCATGCGCAACTCCGTTCGCTGCGCCCTTCCCAACGGCTGAACAGGCTTTTCAGCAACGTCGCGGTGTCTTGCGGGCGTTCGAGGGGAAACATGTGGCCGCCGGGCATCGTCAACGACTCGCCTTGCGGCATACGCCCCACGAAGCTTGCGTGATGGCGCATCACCACCCGGCTCTGCCGGCCACGAACCACCGCCAGCGGCACTTTCAACTGGCGAGGACGGCCTGGACTTGTGTGCGGCACGCCACGGTAGATGCTGATCTCGGTGGCCGGATCGAAGCGCAAGCGCAGGCGATCACCGACCTTGTGCAGGCCGTGTTGCAAATAGGCATCGAAGCATTCCGGGTCGAAGCCGCGAAACAGGGTTTTACCGGCGAAATAACTGCGCGCCGATTCCAGATCGGCGAACTCCTCGCGACGCCCTAAAGTGCGGCCAGCCGGAGTCAAGCGATCGATAAAGCCAAAATGCTTGGCCGCGCGGATGACCCACTGATCGGGGCGGGTCAGCACCGGTGAATCCAGCATCACCACGCCGCGATACAGTTCAGGGCAACGCAGCGCCGCGTGCAGGTGCAAGACACCACCAAAGGAATGGCCAACGCCCCACACCGGTTCGGGTTGCAGCTGAAGGTGATGGATCAGTTCATCCACCAGGTTGTGCCAGTTGTCGTCCGCCGGGAACCGTGGGTCATGGGCGTGCTGCTGCAGATGCGCGACCTGGTACTCCGGCGCCAGCGCGGCAAACAACTTGCCGTAAGTGCCTGAAGGAAAGCCATTGGCATGGGCGAAAAATATCTGCTGCGACATAACGGCGCGTCCATAAACAAAATCAGGTGTTGATTGTCCGTAAGACGCACGCTCACAGCAATGACCGTAACTGCCAGGAATGATGACAGTCCTGCCGTGGTAATGGGCTTACCTGTTAATTCTGACAGTTGACAACGGGCCCGGTTAGTTCGAAAAGGACCGGTCCCCCAACGTCGTTAATATGGGTAGTCCATGACACACGCCAACACGCCGACCATTGCTGCAATCGACCCTCGCGGGCTAGCGGTGCGGGCAGTGGCTTATCATCGGCGCAAAGCAGGCGACACGGTGGATTCACACATCACTCAGCAGGTCTACGATGCGGCTGGGCGCGCCGTTCATAGCCGTGACCCGCGTCTGTTCCAGTTGTTCGAAAGCGGCTCCGGGGTGGCGGTCAACCAGTCCACGGTATTCAGCCTGTCGGGCGCGGCACTGCTGTCCGATAACAGCGACGCCGGATGGCGCCTGGGATTACTGGGTGCTACCGGACAACAGTTGCAAGGCTGGGATCAAAAACGTAACCAAAGCCGCGCGATCCATGACGATCTGCTGCGACCGAGTGCAGTTTTCGAACAGGCTCACGGTGAACCGGAGCGTTGTACCGAGCGCTTTTCCTACGCCGATGCCACAGCAGAAACCGCAGCCCACAACCGCTGCGGTCGATTGATCCGCCTTGACGATACCGCCGGCACCCAGCACTTCACTGAATTCAGCCTTGCGAGTGCCCCCCTCGAGCAGTCTCGACAATTCATCGCTGACCCGCAGTGGCTGGTGAATTGGCCCGACGTCGAAACCGAACGCGACGCCTTGCTGGAACTCGAGCCAGCTATCACCCGCGTACGCCACAACGCCGTTGGCGAACCGTGCGAACAGACCGACGCCGGGGGCAACCGGCAAATCTTCAGTCAGACCCGCGCTGGCAAATTGCAAGAGGTGCGCCTGAAACTGGACGGCGCTGCCGAAGAGAAGACGCTGGTCAGCGCCATCCGCTACAACGCCTTCGGCCAGATTGAACAGCAACGTGCAGGCAATGGGGTGGTGTCCTACGCGACCTATGCCGTCGAGGACGGCCGGCTACTCCAGCTCAAGGCACAGGCCCAGGGAAAAGCACCGTTGCAAGACCTGACCTACGACTACGATCCCGCGGGCAATATCTACAGCGTCAGCGATGCAGCCCAGTCGACTCGCTACTTTCGCAATCAGCGAGTGGCTGCGATCAATACCTACGAGTACGACAGCCTGTATCGATTGATCTTTGCCAGCGGCCGACAAACCCGTAATGCTCCGGGCGGCCCGCACTTACCGGCCTTTCAGTCACCCGCCGATCCCGGCCAACTGGAAAACTACCAGCAGACCTACCACTACGACCGCGCAGGCAATTTGGAACTGCTGCAACACTCTGCCAACAGTGGCAGCCGTACCGAGCACACCGCTGTCGCCGCACTTAGCAACCGCAGCCTGCCCTACAACGCAGATGGTGAACATCCTGACGAAGATGAGATTCACGCCGGTTACGACCTCAATGGCAACTTGAACACGTTGCAACCCGGCCAATCCCTGATGTGGGACCTGCGCAACCAGTTGCGCCAGGTAGATCAGGTGGAACGTGAAGAAGAGCCCCACGACGCCGAAATCTACATTTACGACAGCGGCGGCCAACGCCAACGAAAAATCCGCACGGCTTACACCGGCACACTGACCCACACCCACGAAACCCGCTACCTACCCGGCGTGGAAACTCGCACAGGCCCCAAGGAAACCCTGCACGTCATCACCGTGCAGGCCGGACGCTGCACGGTGCAGGTGCTGCACTGGAAAAAAGGTATGCGCGCTGACATTCCCGAGAACCAGCACCGCTACACCTTCACCGATCATCTGGGTTCCAGCACGCAGGAGCTGGATGACCTGGCCGAACTCATCAGCCAGGAAAACTACTACCCCTATGGCGGGACATGCTGGTGGGCCGGGCGGGACAAGGTCGAGGCGAGTTACAAGACTATTCGCTACTCAGGCAAGGAGCGGGATGCAACGGGGTTGTATTACTACGGCCATCGGTACTACCTGCCCTGGCGCCAGCGCTGGCTGAGCGCCGATCCTGCGGGGACGGCGGATGGGTTGAATCTGTATGCGATGGTCGCTGGCAACCCAATAAGCCATGTGGATATGCAAGGCTTGATGAAGGTCGATGCCAGTCGCTTCAACGCAGCCGCCGCAGCAGCAGTGCGCGACGGAGCTGCCGCTGCCTTCGGCATCGGGGTGCAACTTGCAACACGGCATATACTCGAACAAATCCCACCGAGTCCCGAAGTCAATTTTGGCCTGCATATGCTAGCCGCATCATTAGAGGGGGGAGCAGCCTTGTATGTCGGCTACGGGCTCACAAAAGGCTATACGCAAAGCAGTGGCATAGCCGCAATTGTCGGCGTTGTAGGTGCTATTTCTGCTGCAACTCCTGCGTTGCTCAGTGAACAAGGTGTCCCATCGGCCGGTTCAGATCCAGAACTCCACAGCGATGCCATCGGACGCATCGCCGCCGTGCTCGGTGGATATGCACGCCAATTTGCAGCGGATACATTCACCCCTGGCGCAGCAATCAAATTCCAAGCGACTGCCGGCTTCTCCGAAAAATCCCCCTCAGTGCTTAAGACATCGCTGGGATATGGGGTCATTCGAGCCGGCATAGGCGCGCTCAATTCGCTCCTGCCCTCGTCGATCAGTGGAATCCTGGGTCCTGTGGCCGAATCGATAGATGGCTTTCTAGGGACCTATATGCGGCCCTATCCTTCAGACCATACCTACTACGACGACAGCACCAACGCTGCCATACCGAGTAACTGGGGAAACACACTTCATGGGGGCGCAGGGCGTTCGGTATCGGGCTCCACGTACCGTTTTCTGAACGGATTGCTCACCCCTTACATCAAGAGTCTGCATCCAGCACTACAGGGAGCACTGAGCGGCCTGCTCGGTTTCTACACTGAAGGTCGCGGACTGGCCATGGAGCAAGTCAAGAAGGGGTATATCAAAGATTCTCTATCCCCGCTGCTTGACATTGAAGCACCTGGTGCTGCGAAACGAGGTAGTGATGCAACACCTTCCAATCCACACCGGGGATACTGGGAAGGAAGTCTGCATCTGGACAGGCTATTTCGTGAACAACATTGATCCGAAATACAAAGAGCATCGGTACGAGTTCCGCACCGATGCTCACACGATCAATCCTCATCAACGCACCGGCGGCGTTTCACCCAGTGGCACCACCGCCATGGTCAACCGCGACACGCAGCTGGCTTTGCCTTCATCGCTGCTCAAGCGAATATCCCAGACGTGCGTGGTGCGGCCGATGTGGATCGGCTTGGCCACCGCCGTCACCCGACCGCTGCGCAGGCCGCGCAAGTGGTTGGCGTTGATTTCCAGGCCCACGCAATAGAATTTGCTGGTGTCGATGCACAGGAAGCTGGCCATGGAGCCGACGGTTTCCGCCAAGACCACCGAGGCGCCGCCATGCAGTAAACCGTAGGGCTGATGGGTGCGATGGTCGACAACCATGCTGGCAGTCAACGATTCATCATCAAACGCCTCGAAGCGTATATCCAGCACTTCGCCGATAGTGTTTTTCTGAATCGCGTTCAACTGTTCAATGTTGGGAGCGGTACGCCACAGACTCATCGCTGCATCCTTCGTTGGTTTTAGTTCAGGTCAATCCTGCCACAACACGGCTTCGCTGCGTGCACTCCACTCTTCGAACCGTGCGCCATACGCCGCTTCGATCACGTTACGCTTGATCTTCAAAGTCGGCGTGAGAAAGCCGTTTTCCACCGCCCAACTGTCCTTGACCACCACCAGTTGGCGCAAGCGTTCGTGTTTGTCGAGGGCGCCGTTGACCTCTTCGAGCAAGCTTTCCAGGCTCGACTGCAAGGCATTGCGCGCCACGCTGGCGGCGTCCCGCAAACCCACTGCCGAGAGCACGCAAAGCCCCAGTGGCGCACTCAGACCGTCGCCGACCACACACACCTGCTCGATGCGCGAATGCACCGCCAGACGGTTTTCAATCGGCGCCGGTGCTACGTATTTGCCCTTGCTGGTCTTGAAAATTTCCTTGAGTCGCCCGGTCAGACGCAAGTTGCCTTCGGCGTCCTGTTCGCCCTTGTCACCGGTGCGCAGAAAGCCGTCCTCGGTGATCGCCTCAGCGGTTTTCTGCGGCTCCTTGAAATAGCCGAGCATGGTCGCGCCACTGCGCACCAGCACTTCACCCGAGTCCTCGATCCGCACCTCCACCTCCGGGCACGGCTTGCCGATCCAGCCAGGCTTGTTCTGGCCCGGCAGGCAAATATGGGAATAACCGCAGCTTTCGGTCATGCCGTAGACCTCAAGCACCTCCAGCCCCAGGCGTTTGTACCAGTGCAACAAGGCCGGCGGCACCGGCGCAGCGCCCGACAAGGCAATACGCAAGGCATCCAGCCCCAAACCTGCGAGCACCTTGTGCCCGATCCGCTTGCCGATGATCGGCAAGCCAAGGAGAAAGTCGAGGCGCTTTGCCGGAATCTTGCTGTACACGCCCATCTGAAATTTGCTCCAGATGCGCGGCACACCAAACAACGCCGTCGGCCGCGCGCGCTGCAAATCGGTGAGAAAGGTGTCGAGGCTTTCGGCAAAAAATACCGTTTGCCCGGTGTAGATCGACGCCAGCTCGACAAACATCCGTTCGGCGACGTGGCACAACGGCAGGTACGACAACAAGCGGTCCGACTCATTGAGACCAAACAGCTGTGTGCCATGAGTGGTGGCGAAGCCCAGGTTGCCGAAGCTGTGCATCACACCTTTCGGCAAACCGGTGGTGCCAGACGTGTAGATAATCGTCGCCAACTGGTCGGCGCCGGGTGTCGGATCATCCTGAATCGGTGAACTGCGTTGCAGGTCGGCCCAACTGAAATCGAATTCACCCGCCGGACACAACGGCAGGCTGATGCTCGGCAGATTGGCTCTGACGCCCCTGGACATGCCCGGCCAATCGTCCAGCTTGCCGATGAACACCAGCGCGGCTTCGGAGTGTTCGAGCACCTGGGCCACCGAGTCGGCGGTGAGGTTGGGGTACAACGGAACGGAGACATGCCCGGCCATCCAGATTGCCAGATCGGCGATGATCCAGTGCGCGCAGTTTTTCGAGATCAGGGCAATGTGGCTGCCTTGGGGCAGCTCCCGGGCACGCAGCCAGTGAGCGGCGCACCGCGCCTGATGGCCGACGTCGGCCCAGGTCAGCGTCTCAACCTGGCCACCGCCAATCGGCTGGACCAGAAAACGCTGACGGGGATGGCGAGCTTCACGCTCGTAGAACACTTGCAGCGGCAAACGAAAAGCGGCGGACATGCGATGCGCTCCTTTTTGTTCGGTGTGGCGGCAAGCGTAGTCAACCAAGCAACTGCTTGGTTGGCTATTTCAAAACAAAATCCAAGCAAGAGAACGCATTCCCGTAGCAGCTGGCGCAGCCTGCGTTCGGCAGCTGCTACGGATTATCCATTCCCCCCGCAGATTACGGGTTCTTGACGCTATTGAGCGTCATGCCCCCGGCCAACGGTAAATCAGCCTCAAGCTCGGCCAGGCTGGCGGTGCTCATCGGCTGCGGCTCACGCAAATGGCCGTGCTGCAAGTAGCCGATCAAACTCCCCACCAACGGGTTATGGCTGACCAACAGGATGTTCTCCGCCGAGTCGAGATGATCGACGACGCTCAACGGATTGCTGTCAGGCGCCAGCCATGCCTCGGTGCGGATCTCCGGCTCGAAGCCCAGCGCCTCGCGTACCAATTGCGCAGTCTGCTGCGCCCGTACATACGGGCTGGCGATAATTGCCTGAATCGGTTGACCGATCAGTTGCGCGGCACTGCGCAGCACTTCTTCGCGACCCTGCGCGGTCAACTCCCGCTCAGCGTCGCTACGGGCGTGAGACTCGGCTTCACCGTGGCGCAACACCCAGACTTTCATAGCTTCGGCTCCTCATCACGGGCCGGATGCGGCGCTGGCGGTACGGCATGCGGCGCCTCGCCTTCCGGTGTCCGCGGGGCTGGCCAGTCGGCGAATGGCCACGGTTTCTGGTCGCTGTGGAAACTGCCGAAACGGCCGATCTGCGCCAGGAACTGGCTGAGGCTGTCACCGAAGTTCATCAGGCCGGCGTTCGGTGCGCCGTAGATCAACCGATAGATGAGCTGCACCAGCACCACGGCGCCAAGGATAAATTGCGCGACCTGCCAGACCAGCACATACACCAGCATCCACAGCACGCGCAGCAGAATGGATTCGTACCTGGCTTCTACTTTTGGATCGTTCATGTCTCGCTCCCTGCCCCTGTGAATTGAGTACTCAGTTGAAACCGCTGGTGGAGATAAAGTCGACATCGGTTTTCGGCTCGCCGCGCATCAACAGTTCAATGACCTGATTGAGCGTGCGCCCTTCAAACAGAATCGCATGCAAACCAGCGACCAACGGCATGTAAACCCCGACTTCCTGTGCCTTGGTCTTAAGCACCTTGAGGGTGTTGACGCCTTCGGCGACTTCACCAAGGCTCGTCACCGCCTCCTCCAGGCTCATGCCCTGGCCGAGAGCAAAACCAACTTGATAGTTGCGACTTTTCGGTGACGAACAGGTAACGATCAGGTCGCCTACCCCGGCCAGTCCGAGGAAAGTCATCGGGTTGGCGCCCTGATTCACCGCGAAGCGGGTCATTTCCGCCAATGCCCGGGTGATCAGCATGCTCTTGGTGTTCTCGCCCATACCCAACGCCACCGCCATGCCGGCGATGATCGCGTAGACGTTTTTCAGTGCCCCGCCCAGCTCCACGCCATAACGGTCGGCACTGGCGTACACGCGAAAGGTCCGACCGTGCAGCGCAGCCTGAACCCGCTGGCAAAGCTCTTCATCTTCACTGGCGACCACCGTGGCGGTCAGCGCGTGTTCGGCCACTTCACGGGCCAGGTTCGGCCCGGACAACACGCCGATGCGCGCTTGCGGGGCGATTTCCTGAAGAATTTCGCTCATCAGCTTGAAGGTATGGGCTTCAATGCCTTTGGTCAGGCTCACCAGCAACTTGCCGCTCAGGCGCTCGGCATACGGCACCAGTACCGAACGCAGGGCATTGGAAGGCAGTGCGACGAAACACAGGTCGCAATCATTCAGGGTGGCCAGCAGGTCGGTGACCGGCTCCACCGCAGGGTGAACCTTGATGCCTTTGAGGTAGCGTGGATTCTCGCGGTTAACCCGAATGGCCTCGGCCTGTTGAGGATCGCGCATCCACTGCCGGACCTGATGACCGTTCTCGGCCAACAAATTAGCCACGGCGGTACCAAAACTTCCGCCTCCCAGGACCGCAATCGGGCGCTGTTCAGTCATATGTAATCCGTTAATCCAATACCAGTGGCAATAACCGCATTATACGGAGCGGTCCAGCGCCGGCCAGCCCCTGTGTCAATTACCGGCACTTGTAGGAAGCAGACCACAAAATCCGAGGAAAATGCCGGCATCGTGACTGAAAAACTCGAACAGCTCGGTTAACATGCGCCGCAATCAACCGCTATCAAGGCTGCTCCGTGTCTGTTGGCCCCCCACACTTTCGTTCATCGCTGGCTCTGGCGTTGATGCTCAGCGACCCGCTATTGGCCGACGACCTGTTCCTCGACAACTCTCCACTGCCCCAGGTATTGACCGCCACTCGACTGAAACAGTCGCCAGCCGCCGTGCCCGGCAGCATGACGGTGATCGACAGCGAGTTGATCAAGGCCAGCGGTGCCCGGGACATCAGCGAATTGCTGCGGCTGGTACCGGGGATGATGGTCGGTAACGTCAGCGGCAACCAGGCAGCGGTGAACTATCACGGCACCAATGCCAGCGAAGCACGGCGCATGCAAGTGTTGATCGACGGCCGCTCGGTGTACCGCGCCGGCCTGGCGACCGTGGACTGGAGCGACATTCCGGTGGCCATGGAAGACATCGAGCGCATCGAGGTTTTCCGTGGCCCGAACACCGTCAGCTATGGCGCCAACGCGCTGATGGCAGTGGTTAACATCATCACCCGCGCGCCGGCCAACAGCCATGGCACGCGCATGAAAGTCACCCGCGGTGAACGCGGCATCAACGACTGGTACGCCAGCCAGGGCACCGGCTGGGAAACCGGCGACCTGCGCCTGTCGCTGTCCGGTCAGGAAGACCACGGTTTCGACTCGGATCGCTGGGGTGCGGATTACCGCGACAGTCGCCACTTGAACCGCTTCAACCTGGCCGTCAGCCAGACGCTCAACGAACAGCAAAGCATCGATTGGCAGCTGAATGCCAAAGACGGCACCAACCAGCGGCCTTATACCTACCGCCCGGTGTTTTCCGGGATTACCTCGGCCGGCGACAACTCCGACGTGATAGCCAAGGATTACGCCGGTTCGTTGCGCTGGAACCTGGAGCTCAACCCGGATCACAGCCTCTACGTCCAGGGTTCGGCGCAGCATTGGGATCGCCAGCAGGTCTGGCGCGCCTGCGACGCCGAAGTGTCCTTCAGCCCCGAACTCACCGAACTCTGGCAGCTCAACCCCAACTATGCCGAGCGACTGGCGCGGCACATGGAAAGCTATACCGGCACAGGGGCACCGCGCGGCACACCCGCCGAGCAGACGCTGGCCAACCAGGTGCTCGATCAATGGAAGGGTGGCGCCAAACGCACGGTCTGCGGTGACATCGACCAGAGCACCCGCGAGTCGCGTTACGACCTTGAGCTGCAGGACACCCTGAGCCTGTCCGACAGCCTGCGATTGGTCAGTGGCATGAACTATCGATACGACCGGGCCGACTCCGAGACGTACTTCAATGGCACCCTTGACGACACCATCTGGCGGTTGTTCGGTCAACTGGAGTGGCGTGCCACCGAGCACTGGTTGCTGCAAGGCGGTGCGATGTACGAAAAAACCCAATTGATCGGCGATTCGCTAACCCCACGGGTGGCGATCAATTACCTGATCAACCCGCGCCACGGTTTGCGCGCGGTGTATTCGGAGGCTATTCGCTCGCCCGACATGTTCGAGAACAACGTCAACTGGAGCTACCAGGTGACCAACCTCAGGCCCGGGGCCTACGGTCAAACCAGTGCCCGTTATTTCGTCAAGACCCGTGGTCCCGGCAACCTCGATCAAGAACACATGCGTTCGCGGGAACTGGGGTATAACGGCTTCTTCGCTGACCTAGGGCTGAACGTCGACGTGAAACTGTTCTACGACGAAATCACCAACATGATCAGCGAGCCGCTGCGCAACAATCAGTACATCGCCAGCAACAGCAATGCCTCGCGCTTCAGCGGCACTGAAACCCAGCTTGACTGGCGCGTCAGCGCCGCCGACCGGTTGCGCCTGACCTACGCCTATGTCGATGCCGACGCCAGCAACCCCCAGGACGCACAATTCACCGCGCGCAACAGCGGCTCGGCCGGTTGGTTGCACGATTGGGGCGACGGCTGGAATAGCGCGCTGTTCTACTACGGTGACGACGCATTGAATGGCTACCGCTTCGAACGTGTCGACACGCGCATCGCCAAACGCATTGCACTGGGCAAGGCCAACCTCGAACTGGCCGGCATCCTGCAACGACGCCTCGACAATCAGCCGACCACCTTCGTCGACAACAACTATGACTCGCGCCACGCGCTCTACTTCAGCGCCGAGTTAGAGTTCTGACATGCGCCACAGCCAGACTCGTACTCTCTCCCCCCGAAGCCGCCGGCCTTGGGTTTGGGGACTGTTGCTTGTCTGCCTGAGCAGTCTGCCCGTGCGCGCTGCCGACGTGTTGCTGACCGGCGCCGAAGACAGTCCCGGCGTGCAAGCCTTTACCCGCGCCCTGGCCAAGCAGCGGCCCGAAGACAGCGTGCGCTTCACACGCCTTGCCGACCTCCCCGCGCCGTCCCGGCTACCCAGCGCAACCCGACTGATCCTGCTCGACCTGCCGAGCCTGGACTGGCGCCTGCAAGACAACCAGGGGCCGGAGACTCTGGTGCTGCGCATTAGCCGCCTGCAAGCCAATCAACGCTTGGGTAATGCCCTGCCCCTGCACCTGAGTCTGTTGTGGAGCGACCCACCGCTGAGCCGCCAGCTTCGCCTGACCCAGGCCCTGTTGCCACAAGCGCGACGAGTCGGCGTGCTGTACGGGGCGAACAGCGAATTTCTGCTCAAGGAACTGCACTACGCCGCGCACCGACTGGGGCTGGAGATCGTCGCCGAGCGTTGGGACAACACCAATGACAGCCGGCCTCTGCAAACCCTGTTGAAGAACAGCGACGTATTGCTGGGGCTCGACGACCCGGACCTGTACAACCCGAAAACCGCCAAGAATCTGCTGCTCAGCAGTTATGGCCGACAGCTCGCGTTGATCGGTCCCAACGCGGGCTTCGTCAAGGCCGGCAGCCTGGCCAGCAGCTACAGCGATCAGAGCGATTGGCTGGCTATCCTTGATGATTTGCTTGACCGCTCACCGGCCGTTTGGCCGCGCGAGCTCTATCCGCAGCGCTTCAAGGTGTTAAGTAATCCGCAGGTCGCTCGTTCCTTAGGCATCGAACAGATTGACCCCGCAGCTGTTGCAACACAGTTGGCCGAAGGAGAAAACCGCCCATGACCTTCCGTCGCCATTGGGGCATCAATACCCGCACCCAGATCATCAGCCTCGGCCCGGCGCTGCTGCTGACGTTGCTGCTGATCAGCTTCTTTACCATCGTGCGAATCCAGGACTTGCGCCAGGAGCTCAACCACACCGGCCAACTGATCGCCAATCAACTGGCCCCGGCCACCGAGTACGGCGTGATCTCCGGTAACAATGAGGTGCTCGAAAGCTTGATGAAGGCCTCGCTGACAACGCCGCATGTGCGTTTTCTGGAGGTGCAGGACAACGCCAACAAGGTTCTGGTACACGTCGAGCAGCCCTCGGAAAGCCGCCAACGCTCGCAACAGATCGAAGCGTTCCAGGCACCGGTGCGCTTGCAACGGATCAAGCTCAGCGACGATTTCCTGCAGGGGCCGCCGCCGGCCATTGGCCCCTCCGAAGACTATCTGGGGCGGGTCATCGTCGGCATGTCCAACGATGCCTTCAGCCAGCGGCAACAGGAAATCCTGCTCAAGGCCGCGATCCTTGCGCTGTTCGCCCTGCTCTTTACCTTCCTGCTCGCCCGGCGCCTGGCCGCCAGCCTGTCAGAGCCCATCAGCGCCATGGGTAATGCGGTGAAGGCAATTCAGCAGGGCGATTTCAAAACACCGCTGCCCATCGTCGATGACGCCGAACTGGGCAACCTGTCGCGCCACATCAACAACCTCGCCGATGGCCTCGAACTCGCCAGCCGCGAGCAGCATCAGGCCATGGCGCAACTGATCCAGACCCGCGAAGAAGCGGAAAAGGCCAACAGCGCCAAGTCCGACTTCCTGGCGATGATGAGCCATGAATTGCGCACGCCGATGAATGGCGTGCTGGGCATGCTGCAACTGCTCGAAACCACCGACATGACCGAGGAACAGATCGAGTACGCCGCACTGGCGTCGGAATCCACCGAGCATTTGCTCAAGGTCATCAACGACATTCTCGACTTCTCGCGCATTGAACGCTCGGCCCTGGAGCTGGAGCACATCCCGTTCAACCTCGCCGAGCTGATCGGCAGCTGCGCCCAGGCCTTCCAGCACAGTGCGGTGCAACGTGGCCTGAGCCTGGAATTGCAAATCCCCGACGACATGCAGGCGCTGCAAGTCCAGGGCGACCCGACACGGATCCGGCAGATCCTGGTCAACCTGATCGGCAATGCCCTGAAGTTCACCGAGAAAGGTCGGGTGACGATTGAACCGCAATGGCAATCGCTGGACCATGAACTGCTGTGGTTCACCTGCACCGTGCGCGATAGCGGGATTGGCATTTCGGCCGAAAGCCTGGAGCTGATGTTCAACGCGTTCCAGCAAGCCGACAGCTCGATCTCCCGGCGCTACGGCGGCACCGGCCTGGGCCTGCCGATTGCGCGCACGCTGGCCGAGCGGATGGGCGGCACACTGCGCGCCCAGAGCGAGGAAGGCCGTGGCTCGGTGTTTACTCTGGAGATTCCGCTGGCGCTGTCCCTGCAGACGCCGCCGGCCCTGACACCGCGCACGCTGGCCGGCAACGACCACGGCGAGGGGCGCAATGTGCTGCTGGTAGAAGACAACCCGGTGAATCAGACCGTTATCGAAGCGATGCTGCGCAGCCTGGGCTTTACTGTCAGCGTCGCCACCGACGGCGCGCAGGCGGTACGCAGCGCCGAGAGCCTGATTTTCGAGGCGATTCTGATGGATTGCCGGCTGCCGGTCATCGACGGTTACGAAGCCACCCGGCAGATCCGCCAACTGCCCGGCTGCGCCGATCTACCGATTATCGCCCTGACGGCCAACGCTTTGCAGGGTGACCGCGAGGCCTGTCTATCGGCGGGGATGAATGATTATCTGGCCAAACCTTTCAAACGCACTGATCTGCAGCAAATTCTGCAACGTTGGGTACGCTAGTGCAGAGTGATCGACCATCTGCGACTGGCGTGAAAGGCGAAAGTGCGGCAGTCTTAGGCACCTTGACAGCTCGAAATTGGGCTTGAAAAATAATTTCAGTGCACAAGTGTACATTCATGTCCCTTGTGCTGTGACTTTCACCACAACGCAATAGTCTATGAGTAGGCTGCCAATTCGAAGCATGAATGCTTCGATCGGCCGGGAAGATTTGCCCCACCTGCCGCATGGGATTATTGAGGAGCTCGCATGACCAAACAAAACGCCTTTACCCGGGAAGACCTGCTGCGCTGCAGTCGCGGTGAGCTGTTCGGCCCTGGTAACGCGCAACTGCCCGCCCCGAACATGCTGATGGTGGATCGCATCACTCATATCAGCGAAGAAGGTGGCAAGTACGGCAAAGGTGAATTGGTCGCCGAGCTGGATATCACTCCGGACCTGTGGTTCTTCGCCTGCCACTTCGAAGGTGACCCGGTGATGCCAGGCTGCCTGGGCCTCGACGCCATGTGGCAACTGGTCGGTTTCTTCCTCGGCTGGCAAGGTCTGCCGGGCCGCGGCCGCGCCCTGGGCTCGGGCGAAGTGAAATTCTTCGGCCAGGTTCTGCCGACCGCCAAAAAAGTCACCTATAACATCCAGATCAAACGCGTTCTGAAGGGCAAGCTGAACCTGGCCATCGCCGATGGTTCGGTCAGCGTCGACGGCCGCGAGATCTACACCGCCGAAGGCCTTCGGGTCGGCGTATTCACATCCACTGACAACTTCTAAGGGTTATCCGCATGCGCCGCGTCGTTATCACTGGTCTGGGCATCGTTTCGTGCCTGGGCAATGACAAAGAGACCGTCTCCGCTAACCTGCGTGCAAGTCGCCCTGGCATCCGGTTCAACCCGGAATATGCCGAAATGGGTCTGCGTAGCCAGGTTTCCGGCTCCATTGACCTGCCACTCGAAGAGCTGATCGATCGCAAGATCTATCGCTTCGTCGGCCACGCTGCGGCTTACGCCTACCTGGCCATGAAAGACGCCATCACTGACTCCGGCCTGACCGACGAGCAGGTTTCCAACCCGCGCACCGGCCTGATCGCCGGCTCCGGTGGCGCATCGACCCTGAACCAGATGGAAGCGCTGGATATCCTGCGCGAAAAAGGCGTCAAGCGCGTTGGCCCATACCGCGTTACGCGGACCATGAGCAGCACGGTTTCCGCTTGCCTGGCCACGCCATTCAAGATCAAGGGCCTGAACTACTCCATCGCTTCTGCCTGCGCCACCAGTGCTCACTGCATCGGTACCGCCATGGAACAGATCCAGATGGGCAAGCAGGACATCGTGTTCGCAGGTGGCGGTGAAGAAGAGCATTGGAGCCAATCGTTCCTGTTCGACGCCATGGGCGCACTGTCCAGCCAGTACAACGAGACACCGGAAAAAGCCTCCCGTGCCTACGACGCCAAGCGTGACGGTTTTGTCATCGCCGGCGGTGGCGGCATGGTCGTGGTCGAAGAGCTGGAACACGCTCTGGCCCGTGGCGCGAAGATCTACGCGGAAATCGTCGGCTACGGCGCGACCTCCGACGGCTACGACATGGTCGCTCCAAGCGGCGAAGGTGCCATCCGCTGCATGCAGATGGCCATGTCCACCGTCGACACGCCGATCGACTACCTGAACACCCACGGCACTTCGACTCCGGTCGGCGACGTCGCGGAAATGAAAGGTGTACGTGAAGTCTTCGGCGACAAGGCTCCGGCCATCAGCTCCACCAAGAGCCTGTCGGGTCACTCCCTGGGCGCCGCCGGCGTTCACGAAGCGATCTACTGCATGCTGATGATGGAAGGCAACTTCATGGCAGGTTCTGCCAACATCGACGAACTGGATCCGGAAGTGGCTGACATGCCAATCCTGACCAAGACTCGCGAAGACGCCACCATCAACACCGTGATGAGCAACAGCTTCGGCTTCGGCGGCACCAACGCCACCCTGGTCCTGAAGCGCTGGCAGGGCAAATAACGCCCCGCTGCTTTCACTGCACATAAAAACGCCCCGACTGGTTCGGGGCGTTTTTTATTGGGCGATCGATAAGCCAGTGGAACGCCTGAATCGCCGGATGTTCTATAACTGCAAGGTCTTTTCCTGACGCGTACTCTTTCCTACTGCTTATGAGGTTTGTCATGACCATTACCGTCAATACAGAATCCAGCGAAGGTTTTCGTCACAGCATCCAGATCGACGACCATCAACTTTTCGCCGACGTGCCCAAAGCCTTCGGCGGCGAAGGCTCCGCGCCAGAGCCCCACGATTACTTCGATGCGGCGCTGGGGGCGTGCAAGGCACTGACCCTCAAGCTTTACGCACAGAAGAAGGAAATCCCGCTGACCGGCGTCACGGTCGAGGTCAAACGCGACAACAGCCAGGAGCAGAAAGGCAAATACGCACTGCAGGTCAAACTGACCCTCAAGGGCGTGCTCACCGACGCCCAGCGCGAAGAGTTGCACCGCGTGGCCGACCGTTGCCCGGTGCACAAGCTGATGACCACCAGCGAAGTGACCATCGAGACTCTCCTGTCTGAAGGCGCCTTCAGCCAATAGCGGCAAGCACAGGCTGTGCGGGTTATGCTCAACGGCATCACTCGTACAGCCTGGAATGCACCATGAACAGTCCGCTCGTGATCCGCCCACGCACCGAAGATGTCGAAGGCCAACCGATCCTGCGCCAGTTGCCGTCGGCCCAATGCCGCAGCGTCGGACCTTTCGTGTTTTTCGATCACATGCTCGAAACCCGCTATCCGGCAGGTCGTGGCATGAACATCCGCCAGCATCCGCACATCGGTCTGTCCACCCTCACCTACCTGTTTGAAGGCGAACTCCAGCACAAGGACAGCCTGGGCTCTGATCAGATCGTGAAACCGGGTGACGTCAGCTGGATGACCGCAGGCAGTGCGATAGCTCACGTCGAGCGCACACCGAAAGCGCTGTTGGACACCGATTTCAAGATGCACGGCCTGCAAATCTGGCTGGCCTCGCCTAAAGAGCACGAACAAGGCCCGGGCCATTACAGCCATCATCCGGCCGCCAGCCTGCCGGTCAGCGAGAATCTTGGGGTAAAGATCAGGATGATTGCCGGGAAAGGGTTCTGCCTGGAGTCACCGGTGCCGGTGCTCTCGCCTACGTTGTACGCAGAGCTTGAGTTGAAAACGGCGACGACGCTGCTGATCCCCACGGAACATGAAGAACGCGCGCTTTACGTGCTGGACGGTGATGCCCAACTCAATGGCGAGCCGATTGAACCGCACTCGCTGGTGGTGCTGCCCGCCGGGGAGGAAATGGACCTGTTCGCCGAAAGCGATTGCCACGCCATGCTGTTCGGCGGCGCGCCCATGGACGGACCGCGACGGATCAACTGGAATTTCGTCGCCAGCGATCCAGCGGTAATCGATGAGGCCCGCCGACGCTGGGCGGCCGGGGATTGGCCGACGGTGCCGGGCGAAAGCGAGCGAATCGAACTCCCTTAAGATCTTCGGTGTTAGTCACACCGCCATCGCGAGCAAGCTCGCTCCCACACTGTATTGGCGCCGACCGTTAATCTTGTGTACGACTCGGTCAAATGTGGGAGCGAGCTTGCTCGCGATGAGGCCAGCCCTGACACCACGATGCCAAGGCTAAAAACAGCAATCAGCCGCTAAACACTTCTTCCAGCAAATTATGCATCGACACAAAGGCCCGCCTGGCGGTTTTGGCGTCGTACATCATCATGCCCGGCACCTTGGCGTGCGGGTCGGTAAAGGAATGCACCGCGCCGCCGTAGCTCAGCAATTGCCAATCCACATCCGCAGCGTTCATTTCAGCTTCGAAGGCCGGCAGCTGCTCTTTTGCAACCAATGGATCGGCAGCACCGTGCAATACCAGCACCGAGCCTTTGATGTTTTTCGCATCGGCAGGATTCGGTGTGTCCAAGGTGCCATGGAACGACACCGCAGCCTTGAGCGGCGCGCCGGTACGGGCCAGCTCCAGAGCACAGCAACCGCCGAAGCAGAAACCGAATGTCGCCAGTTTCGAGGTATCGACTGCTGCCTCACTCTGGCTCTGCAAGGCAGCGAATGCCGCCTGCATGCGCTTGCGCAGCAACGCACGGTCATTCTTCAGCGGCATCATCGCCGCACCCGCCTCATCGCCGTTTTGCGGGCGAACCGTCTGCCCATACAGGTCAGCAATCAACACCACATAACCTTTGGCGGCGACCTCCTGGGCAATTTTCTCGGCCCCGGCGCTGACGCCCATCCAGTTCGGTGCCATCAGCAAGCCCGGACGCGGACCTGTGTGGCTGGCATCGAACGCCAGACGACCTTCGTAAGACTGACCATCAACCTGATAGACCACGGAACGCACAGTAACCTGGCTCATGACTAACTCCCGTAAAGAAACACCAGAATGAAAAAACCCGCCGAAGCGGGTTTTTATTTAACGCGGTTAAACCGACAGTTCAACCAGCAGCTTGTTCAGACGGCGCACATAAGCGGCCGGGTCTTTCAAGCTGTCGCCGGCAGCCAGGGCTGCCTGATCGAAGAGGATGTGCGACAAGTCGCCAAAACGCTCTTCGCTCTGCTCACCGTCGAGTTTTTCGATCAGCGGGTGAGCCGGGTTGAATTCGAAGATCGGCTTGGAATCCGGAACTTTCTGACCGCTGGCTTCGAGGATCTGACGCATTTGCATGCCCAGGTCCTGCTCACCGATGGCCAGAATCGCCGGGGAATCGGTCAGACGGTGAGAAACCCGCACTTCGCTGACGGTTTCACCCAGCGCAGTCTTGATCCGCTCAACCAGGCCTTCTTTGCTCTTGGCGACTTCTTCTGCGGCTTTCTTGTCCTCTGCCGAGTCCAGGTTGCCCAGATCCAGATCACCGCGTGCCACGTCGACAAAGCTCTTGCCGTCGAACTCGCTGAGGTAGCTCATCAGCCACTCGTCGATACGGTCGGTCAGCAGCAGCACTTCGATGCCTTTCTTGCGGAAGACTTCCAGGTGCGGGCTGTTCTTGACCTGTGCGTAGGTTTCGCCGGTCAGGTAGTAGATCTTGTCCTGACCTTCCTTGGCGCGAGCCAGGTATTCGGCCAGTGCGACCACTTGCTCGCCCTCTTCACCCTGGGTGGAGGCGAAGCGCAGCAGGCCAGCGATTTTCTCTTTGTTGGCGAAATCTTCAGCCGGGCCTTCTTTCATGACCTGACCGAAGTTTTTCCAGAAGCCTTTGTATTGCTCAGGCTCGTTCTTCGCCAGTTTTTCCAGCATGTCCAGAACGCGTTTGGTCAGCGCCGACTTCATCGAATCGATGATCGGGTCTTTCTGCAGGATTTCCCGCGACACGTTCAGCGACAGGTCATTGGAGTCGACCACACCTTTGATGAAGCGCAGGTACAGCGGCAGGAACGACTCAGCCTGGTCCATGACGAACACGCGCTGCACGTACAGCTTCAGGCCACGTGGCGCTTCACGCTGATACAGGTCGAACGGAGCACGGGCCGGCACGTAAAGCAGCGAGTTGTACTCCAGCTTGCCTTCGACCTTGTTGTGACTCCAGCTCAGCGGGTTCTCGAAATCGTGAGCGATGTGTTTGTAGAACTCCTGGTATTCCTCGTCTTTTACTTCAGTACGCGGACGGGTCCACAGCGCGCTGGCGCGGTTGACGGTTTCCCATTCAACGGCAGGAGTCTCTTCGCCTTCGGCAGCCGTCACTTCTTTCGGCAATTCGATCGGCAAAGCGATGTGATCGGAGTACTTCTTGATGATGTTGCGCAGACGCCAGCCATCGGCGAATTCGTCTTCAGCGGACTTCAGGTGCAGGACGATGCGCGTACCGCGGTCTTCCTTATCGACGGTGGCGACGTCGAATTCGCCTTCGCCCTTGGACGACCAGTGCACGCCTTCGCTGGCAGCACAGCCTGCACGGCGGCTGAATACGTCAACTTTATCGGCAACGATGAATGCCGAGTAGAAACCCACGCCGAACTGACCGATCAGGTGCGAATCTTTCTTCTGATCGCCGGACAGGTGTTTCATGAAATCGGCAGTGCCGGATTTGGCGATGGTGCCCAGGTGGGTCACGACATCGTCACGGCTCATGCCGATACCGTTGTCTTCGAGGGTGACGGTTTTGGCGTCCTTGTCGAAGCTCACACGGATTTTCAGTTCGGCGCCACCTTCCAGCAACTCAGGCTTGGACAGGGCTTCGAAACGTAATTTGTCGACAGCGTCGGAGGCGTTGGAGATCAGTTCGCGAAGGAAAATTTCCTTGTTGGAATACAGCGAATGGATCATCAGGTGCAGCAGTTGCTTCACCTCGGTCTGGAAGCCCAGGGTTTCCTTTTGAGTTTCCACGCTCATGGTCATCAAACTCCGATTGGATGGCAGTGGCCGCACCCAGAGGGGGTGGCGGCGGGATGTCATCAGAGTTGGGGGCTATGACGGGGATTTCAAGGGCTGGGGGTCTCTTCAATCTTGAAATGCGCACGCGCCGTGGCAATCGGCTCGGCCTGGGTGCTCTGCCAGGCGGTTATCGCAACGTTGGCGACCCGCCGCCCCTGACGGCACACCTGGCATTTGGCGTAGGTGTCGCGAAACTGCCCGGCACGCAGATAATCGAGCGAGAAATCGATGATTTTCGGCACACCGGGGGAACCGGTGAAGATCAGTAAATGCAGGGCCGCCGCCAGTTCCATGAAGCCTGCAATCACGCCGCCATGAATCGCTGGCAGCAAAGGGTTACCGATATTGTCCTTGTTCGCCGGCAGACGAAAAAGCAGCTCATCGCCCAGACGCGAGCACTCGACGCCAATCAGCTTGGCGTAAGGAATCAGCTGCAGCAGCGAGGCGTAATCCCCACGCTCGTGAGCCTGCTGCAATTGTTCTTTGAAATTATCAGTCATTTCGTACCACCACTGATGACGCCACCAAAACCTTTGGTGCCTTTGACGCCCTTGCCCATACGCATGAAGGTCCCGACCACGTGGGCGATCGGCTGATCCGGATCATCCTGGTAGGCGAACCCGCGCGTAAAGATCACATCGGTCGTCACCCGGTAGCACTGGGCGAAACCATGCACCTCTTTATGCGGCTCGGCGGGGTGCATGTAGTCGATACGCAGATCCAGAGTCGGACAAACCTCGAACTCCGGCAAAACACACAGCGTTGCCATGCCGCACGCAGTGTCCATCAACGAGGTGATGGCGCCACCATGAATCACACCGGTCTGCGGATTACCAACGATCTGCGGGCTGTACGGCAACGTGATCGTCAGCCCGTCGTTACTGGCGCTGTGCACACGCAACCCGAGTACCTGGCAATGCCGCAGCGCCGATAAGAACCGCGTCGCTCGCTCGAAAATGGGGTTGTCGGTCATTCGATAAGGGCTCTTTTTAGTGTCGCTGCATAGCAGTAAAGGGACTAAGAAAAAGTTCCGTTCAGATAAAACTTATATATCTGTAGGAAACATGGAACTTAACCCACGGCGGTGCGTTCGAAAGGGCAAGTAGATACTTTCCACCAGGAGAAACACCCCATGCGTAAGACTTTAGCTATTGCCTTGATGTTGACCGCTTCCCTCGGCCTCGCTGCCTGCGGTAAAAAACCCGAGGACAAAGCTCAAGAAGCCACCCAACATGCTGAACAAGCCCAGCAAAAAATCAGCGAAGCTCAGGATAAAGTGAACGACGCTGCGAAAGAAGCCGCCGATGCTGCCAAAGCTCAGGTTGATTCGAAAAAAGCAGCCACTGAAGAAGCCGCTCCTAAAACCAACTAATCGGGTTTTAGCGCTGCAAAAGTAAAGCCCGCCAAGTGCGGGCTTTACTTTGCGCGTCGATAAAGTGTTAGAGCAACAGCGTGCGCAAGGTCGGACTAAGCATCAGCAAAAACGAACAGACCAAGCCAACAAACCACAGCAGACTTCGTTGCCAGGCCAAGTCTGCCCAGTAGCACAGCAAGTAGATCACCCGGGCAATCACAAAGATGATTGCCAGCGAGTCGATCAGCCACCCCGCCGTTTGCGTGGTGTGCGCCATCAACACCCCGACCGCAAACAATATGAAGGCCTCGAAACTGTTCTGATGCGCGGCCAGTGCGCGAGCGCCGAAGCCTGTGAGCTGCGCTTGCTGCGTGCGTGGCAGGTGATTGTTATAACCACCCTGCTCTTTCATGGCCTTGGCCACCGGCATTCGGGCGACGTAAATCAGCACGGCACTGATAAACACGCACCAGAACGGAATACTCATCAACTCATCTCCTTGATCGCTTCAGGCAATGGCGCCTCCGTAGGGGTATAGACCATGACGTCCAGCACGTCGGAATGAAACTCCCGGCGATACAACACCAGCACCACGCCGGTACTCATCAACATGAACAGCCATGGGCTGACGAACCAGGCGAGCATGGTCATGCCGAAGTAATAAGAACGCAGGCCGAAGTTGAATTGGTTGGCGGCCATCGAAATCACCCGCGCTGCGCGCGAAGCGAAGGCCTTGCGCTCCTGCTCGGAAACGTGGCGCTCGCCAATCATCGGCGCCGAGCCAATCAGAATCGCTGCGAAGTTGTATTGGCGCATGCACCAACTGAAGGTGAAGAAGGCGTAGACGAATACCAGCGCCAGGCACAGCAACTTGATCTCCGACATGCCTTGGGAAGCCTGCTGCACCATCGGAATATCCGCCAGCAATGACAGCGCCCGCTCAGAGGAGCCCAGCACCGTGAGAATACCGGCGAGGATAATCAAGGTACTCGAGGCGAAGAACGAGGCGTTACGCTCCAGGTTGCCCACCACACTGGCGTCAGCGATGCGGTTGTCACGCAGCAGCATGCGGCGCATCCAGTCTTCGCGATACAAGTGCAGCACACTGGCCAGGCACGCGGTATCGCGGCCCTTCCAGATAGCGTAGCGGGTGTAACCGCCCCAGCAGATGACGAACCAGAGCGCGGCAAGAATGTGGATCAGGTTGGTGTGGATGAACGACATGCAGGTCCTTGGATAGGTGAACCGAAAACAGAAACTGTGGGAGCGAGCTTGCTCGCGATTGCGAACTTTCAGTCAGCATCACTATTGAATGTTATGCCCTCATCGCGAGCAAGCTCGCTCCCACATTTGATCTGTAAAAGCGCAATAAAAATGCCCCGTATCGATTGATACGGGGCATTTCTGTTGTTGCGCAAGACCCGCTTGTGGCAGGCCTTGAAACATTAAGCCAGGGCTTCGCTGCGCTTGCCCAGCAAACGATCGCAGGCGAATGCGACAACCAGGGTAAAGACGCATGGCACCAGCCACGCCAGACCTTGCTCGGCCAGTGGCAAGTGCGCCAACTGAGTTGGCATCCAGTCCGCCAGACCCGCGCCCTTGAGAGCGTCGATCATGCCGAACAGGAACGACACCAGCATTACCGGACCGACAATGCGGCCTTGCTCAAGCCAGAAGTCTTTGCAGAAGCTCAGCGCCACCAGGACGATGCACGGTGGGTAGATCGCGGTCAGTACCGGGATCGAGAATGCGATCAGCTTGGTCAGGCCCAGGTTGGACACCAGCAGCGAGAACGCCGCCAGGATGATCACCAGCGTCTTGTAAGACAGTGGCAGCACGCGACTGAAGTACTCGGCGCAAGCGCAAGTCAGGCCGACTGCCGTCACCAGGCACGCCAGGGAGATCAGTACCGCGAGGAAACCGCTGCCCAGGGAACCGAAGGTGTGTTGCACGTAAGCGTGCAAGACCGCTGCGCCGTTGGTAGCGCCAGCAGCCACTTCATGGCTGCCCGAACCCAGACGGAACAGACTCACGTACACCAACGCCAGACCGACGCCGGCAATCAACCCGGCAATGATCGCGTAACGAGTGATCAAGGCTGGAGACTCGACGCCACGGGAACGAATGGCGTTGACGATAACGATGCCGAACACCAGCGCGCCAAGGGTATCCATGGTCAGGTAACCATTGATGAACCCCTGGGAGAACGGTGCAGCGACGTACTCAGGCGTCGCGGTGCCGATGTCGCCCGCCGGCAAGGCGAACGCGGCGATGCCGAGCACGGCCAGCGCAATGATCTTCAGTGGCGCGAGGAAACGGCCAACGGTGTCCAGCAGACGGCCCGGATACAGCGAGATGAAGAACACCAGCAGGAAATACACCGAGCTGTAGAGGAATAGCGCCAGCGGGCTTTCGCCAGTCAGTGGTGCCAGGCCCACTTCGAAAGACACGGTCGCGGTACGCGGGGTGGCGAACAGCGGGCCGACTGCAAGGTAGCACGCGGCCGCCAGCACGCCACCGGCGACTTTACCGATCGGGCTGCTCAAGGCATCCATGGCGCCACCGACCTTGGCCAGCGCGACAACGGTGATCACCGGCAGACCGACCGCAGTGATCAGAAAACCCAGCGCCGCCATCCAGACATTAGGTCCGGACTGCAAACCGACGATAGGCGGGAAGATGATGTTGCCAGCCCCGACGAACAGGGCAAACGTCATAAAGCCAAGTGCCAGGATGTCCTGGCCTTTCAACACTTTCATTAAGGAAATACCACACTACTGAATCGGAATTTAGAGAGGGATTTCCCTTATGGGTGAGGGAAATGCTGTCGGTCCGTATAGGACTGACCCGTTTAGCGCGCAGCGTCCTTGTGGGCAGCAAACGCAAAATGGCGGCTAGCGTAACGAATTTGTCTGACAAACGCACTGTTACAGGGCGAACTATCCGATACACGACATGCCTATGTCGTGTTTTCGCATGTAAATGGTGGGCGATTGTAAGTCCGCCATCGCGAGCAAGCTCGCTCCCATAGGTTTTGTGAGCACTTGAGATTCAATGTGGGAGCGAGCTTGCTCGCGATGAGGCCATGACTGACAACCGATAAACCCCAGAAAGCACAAAGGCCACCCGAAGGTGGCCTTTGTCTGGTGAAGCGTAAGGTAAGCGCGAGCTTACTTCATCGCCCAGCCAGTCAGCTCGGACAGAGCCTTGCCGATGTCTGCCAGCGAACGCACGGTTTTAACGCCTGCGTCTTCCAGGGCAGCAAACTTCTCGTCTGCAGTGCCTTTGCCGCCAGAGATGATTGCGCCAGCATGGCCCATGCGCTTGCCCGCAGGGGCAGTCACACCAGCGATGTAGGAAACAACCGGCTTGGTCACGTGTGCCTTGATGTAGGCAGCCGCTTCTTCTTCAGCCGAACCGCCGATCTCACCGATCATCACGATCGCTTCGGTCTTCGGGTCTTCCTGGAACAGTTTCAGGATGTCGATGAAGTTCGAACCCGGGATCGGGTCACCACCGATGCCGACGCAAGTCGACTGACCGAAACCGGCGTCAGTAGTCTGCTTCACAGCTTCGTAGGTCAGGGTGCCGGAACGCGAAACGATACCGACCTTGCCTGGCAAGTGAATGTGACCTGGCATGATGCCGATCTTGCATTCGCCTGGAGTGATCACGCCTGGGCAGTTAGGGCCGATCAGGATCACGCCCAGTTCGTCGCACTTGACCTTGGCATCCAGCATGTCCAGGGTAGGAATGCCTTCAGTGATGCAAACGATCAGCTTGATGCCGCCGAACGCTGCTTCAAGGATGGAATCCTTGCAGAAAGGAGCTGGAACGTAGATCACGCTGGCGGTGGCGCCAGTGGCTGCTACAGCGTCTTTCACGGTGTTGAAGACAGGCAGGTCCAGGTGAGTGGTGCCGCCTTTGCCTGGAGTTACGCCGCCAACCATCTTGGTGCCGTACTCGATGGCTTGCTGGGTGTGGAAACTACCTTGCGAACCGGTAATACCCTGGCAGATAACTTTGGTGTCTTTATTGATCAGGACGCTCATTATTTGCCCTCCGCAGCTTTAACGACTTGTTGAGCAGCGTCGGTCAGGCTGGTAGCAGCGATGATGTTCAAACCGCTTTCTGCCAGTACTTTAGCGCCCAGCTCAGCGTTGTTGCCTTCAAGGCGAACAACAACCGGGATTTTCACGCCGACTTCTTTCACAGCGCCGATGATGCCTTCGGCAATCATGTCGCAGCGAACGATGCCGCCGAAGATGTTGACCAATACTGCAGCGACGTTAGTGTCGGACAGGATGATCTTGAACGCTTCGGTAACGCGTTCTTTGGTAGCACCGCCGCCCACGTCGAGGAAGTTGGCTGGTTTGCCGCCATGCAGGTTGACGATGTCCATGGTACCCATGGCCAGGCCAGCACCGTTGACCATGCAACCGATGTTGCCTTCCAGTGCTACGTAGTTCAGTTCGAACTTGGCAGCGTGCGCTTCGCGCGGATCGTCTTGCGACGGATCGTGGAAAGTCTTCAGCTTAGGCTGACGGTACATGGCGTTGGCGTCGATGTTGATCTTCGCGTCCAGGCAGTGCAGATCGCCGTCAGCCTTGATCACCAGCGGGTTCACTTCCAGCAGAGCCAGATCGTGATCCTTGAACAGCTTGGCCAGACCTACGAAGATCTTGGCGAACTGAGCAACTTGCTTGCCTTCCAGACCCAGCTGGAATGCCAGCTCGCGACCCTGGAATGGCTGAGCGCCAACCAGTGGATCGATAGTGGCCTTGAGGATTTTCTCAGGGGTGTCGTGAGCGATTTTCTCGATGTCCACGCCACCTTCGGTGGAAGCCATGAACACGATGCGACGGCTCGAACGGTCAACGACAGCGCCCAGGTACAGCTCTTTAGCGATATCAGTGCACGATTCAACCAGGATCTTGGTGACTGGCTGACCATTGGCATCAGTCTGGTAAGTCACCAGACGCTTGCCCAACCACTGTTGAGCGAATGCTTTAGCGTCTTCTTTGCTGCGAACCAGCTTGACGCCGCCCGCTTTGCCGCGACCACCAGCGTGAACCTGGGCTTTGACAACCCATTCGGTCCCACCGATTTTGTCGCACGCTTCTGCTGCTGCTTCCGGGGTGTCTACGGCGAAACCCTGGGATACTGGCAGGCCGTATTCAGCGAACAGCTGCTTACCCTGATACTCGTGAAGATTCATGCTTATTACCGTCTTCGTTAGGTACTGCGCATTCGGTGCTGCACTCATTCAAGTGCCGCACCACCTGTGACTGCTGCTTGCGTAGCCTTTCCGGATACCCGGTGCAGCTACGCAAGACTGCGTCCAGCGGATATTCCGCGGTGAGTCTTGCATGCAAGGCTCACGACGGGCCAAACCGCCGTGGTTTCTTATTATCCGCTTAGCGTTTCTTGCGATTGGCAATGTGAATGGCGCCGCCATTCACTGCCAGAGCTGCTTCGTGCAAGGCTTCGGACAGGGTCGGATGGGAGAAAACCATCATGCCCAGGTCTTCGGCGCTAGTGCCGAATTCCATGCCGATTGCGCCCTGCTGTACCAGTTCTGCTGCGCTCGGGCCAATCACGTGGACGCCCAGTACGCGGTCAGTCTTGGCATCGGCGATGACTTTGACGAAACCACCGGTGTCGTTGGCTGCCATGGCACGGCCAGAGGCTGCGAACGGGAAAGTGCCGACGTTAACTTCAACGCCTTCAGCTTTCAAGGCCTGCTCGGTTTTACCGACCCATGCAATTTCCGGGTGAGTATAAATAACCGAAGGGATCAGGTCATAGTTCATCTCGGTCTTGTGACCCTTGATGCGCTCGACAACCATGATGCCCTCTTCCGAGGCCTTGTGTGCCAGCATCATGCCGCGAACCACGTCACCGATAGCGAAAACGCCCGGTACGCTGGTGGCGCAATGATCGTCAACGAACACAAAACCACGCTCGTCAATGGTCACACCGCAGTCTGCTGCCAGCAGATCGGTGGTCACTGGACGGCGACCAACGGCTACGATCAGCTTGTCGAAAGTGATGGTCTGTTCACCGTTGGCGTCGGTGTAGGTCACCACGACTTCTTCGCCGTTGACTTTGGAACCGGTAACGCGCGCGCCCAGCTTGATGTCCAGACCTTGTTTGGTCAGGGTCTTCAGAGCTTCTTTGGAAACGGCGGTGTCAGCAGCCATCAGGAACGTGTCCAGGGCTTCCAGGACAGTCACTTGAGCCCCCAGACGGGACCATACCGAACCCAGTTCCAGACCGATCACGCCAGCGCCGATCACGCCCAGACGTTTTGGAACCGATTGGAATTCCAGAGCGCCAGTCGAATCGACGATGACTTTCTGGTCAACCGGAGCCGGTGGGATGTCGATCGGACGCGAGCCCGAAGCGAGGATCACGTTCTCGGCTTCGATGATTTCGACAGTACCGTCAGGCTTGGTCAGTTCGACTTTCTTGCCGGCCAGCAGTTTGCCGTGGCCTTGCAGGGAGGTCACGCCGTTAGCCTTGAACAGGGTAGCAACGCCGGAGGTCAGGCCTTTGACGATGTTGGCCTTGCGGCCGACCATTGCTGGCACGTCCATGGTCACGCCAGCGTGGTTGATACCGTGGATCGCGAAGCCGTCTTGCGCTTCGTGAAACTTCCAGGAGCTGTCCAGCAGCGCCTTGGACGGAATGCAGCCGACGTTCAGGCAAGTACCGCCGAGGGCCAGTTTGCCTTCCTTGTCGGTGTATTTCTCGATGCAGGCAGTGGTGAGGCCCAGTTGCGCTGCTTTAATGGCAGCCACGTAGCCGCCAGGGCCCGCGCCAATCACTACCACGTCGAATTTCTGAGTCATGTGTCATTCCTTCTCGAATCAAACCGGACGGCCCCTTTTGGGGACCGTCGTGGGACGAAGCTGGTCATTACAGAAAGGCCGCCCATCACTGAACGGCCCGTGCAACGAAATCAGATATCCAGCAGCAGACGAGCCGGGTCTTCCAGCAGGTTCTTGATGGTAACCAGGAAGGTCACAGCTTCTTTACCGTCGATCAAACGGTGATCGTAGGACAGAGCCAGGTACATCATCGGACGGATAACAACTTGACCGTTGATCGCCATTGGACGCTGCAGAATGTTGTGCATGCCCAGGATTGCTGCTTGCGGCGGGTTGACGATCGGGGTCGACATCATCGAGCCGAATGTACCACCGTTGGTGATAGTGAACGTACCACCGGTCATTTCGTCGATGGTCAGCTTGCCGTCGCGAGCCTTCTTGCCGAAGGTAGCGATGCCGCCTTCGATTTCAGCCAGGCTCATCAGTTCGGCGTTACGCAGAACCGGTACCACCAGGCCACGATCGCTCGACACGGCAACGCCGACGTCAGCATAGCCGTGGTACACGATGTCGCCGCCGTCGATGGAAGCGTTGACTGCCGGGAAGCGTTTCAGCGCTTCGGTGGCCGCTTTCACGAAGAACGACATGAAGCCCAGGCGCACGCCGTTGTGGGATTTCTCGAACAGGTCCTTGTACTTCGAACGCAGGGCCATGACTTCAGTCATGTCGACTTCGTTGAAGGTAGTCAGCATCGCCATGTTCGACTGGGCTTCAACCAGGCGCTTGGCCACGGTGGCACGCACGCGGGTCATCGGTACGCGCTTCTCGGTGCGGTCGCCAGCAGCGAACACAGGAGCAGCGGCAGCCGGGGCAGCAGCCTTGGCAGGCGCGGCAGCCGGAGCGGCTTTCTTGGCAGCTACCGCTGCAACCACGTCTTCCTTGGTCACACGACCGCCTTTGCCAGTACCGGCAACGGAAGCGATGTTGATACCGTTTTCTTCAGCCAGCTTGCGAGCAGCCGGTGCAGCAACAGGATCGTCTTCGCCAGCAGCGGCCGAAGCAGCAGCCTGTGCAGGCGCGGCAGCGGCAGCCGGAGCGGCGGCAACAGCACCGCCCTCCCCGATGGAGCCCAGGACTTCGTCGGACAGAACGGTGTCGCCTTCGTTCTTGACGATAGCGCCCAGCACGCCATCAGCGGTAGCCAACACTTCCAGTACGACTTTATCGGTTTCGATGTCGACGATCAGTTCGTCGCGCTTGACCGCGTCGCCCGGTTTTTTGTGCCAGGTGGCAACGGTGCCATCGGCAACCGATTCCGGGAAAGTGGGGGCTTTGATCTCGATAGCCATTGTCTGTGGTTCCTTAAATTCGGTTTCAGGTGCGCGAAGGCGTTAAACAGTAAAGGCGTCTTGCAGCAGTTTTTCCTGCTGCTCGGCGTGCATCGATGCATAACCACAAGCAGGTGCAGCAGAAGCGTCACGGCCCGCGTACTCGAGTACGAGAGACTTGTTGTGACCGCCAACGATGCGGCGCATGTGATGCTGGCTGCAGTACCAGGCACCCTGGTTCATCGGCTCTTCCTGACACCAAACGATGTGTTTGAGGTTGGAATAAGGAGCCAGGACTTCAATCAAGTCGTCCTCAGGGAATGGGTACAGCTGCTCAAGACGCACGATTGCGATGTCGTCACGACCTTCGGCACGGCGCTTTTCCAGCAGGTCGTAGTAGACCTTGCCGCTACACAGCACGAGACGAGTGACCTTTTTCGGATCATGCGCATCGATTTCCGGAATAACGGTCTGGAACGAACCTTCGGCCAGATCTTCCAGGGTCGAGATGGCCAGCTTGTGACGCAACAACGACTTCGGAGTCAGGACTACCAACGGTTTGCGCAGAGGACGAATCACCTGACGACGCAGCAAGTGGTAGATCTGAGCCGGCGTAGTCGGTACGCATACCTGAATGTTGTGCTCAGCGCACAGCTGCAGGTAACGCTCCAGACGAGCCGACGAGTGCTCCGGACCCTGACCTTCATAACCGTGTGGCAGCAACATGGTCAGACCGCACAGACGGCCCCACTTGTGCTCACCGCTGGTGATGAACTGGTCGATAACCACTTGGGCACCGTTGGCGAAGTCGCCGAACTGGGCTTCCCAGATCACCAGCGCGTCAGGCGTGGTGGTGGAGTAGCCGTATTCGAACGCCAGTACGGCTTCTTCGGACAGGAACGAATCGTACAGGTCGAAACGTGGCTGGCCTTCATACAGGTGTTGCAACGGGATGTAGGTGCCCGCGTCTTTCTGGTTGTGCAATACCGCATGACGGTGCGAGAACGTACCGCGGCCGATGTCCTGGCCGGTCATGCGAATCGGGTGACCTTCGAACGCCAGGGTCGCGTACGCCATGGTTTCGGCGTAACCCCAGTTGATCGGCAGGCCGCCGGCTTGCATTTTCTGACGGTCTTCGTAGATCTTCGCAACCTGGCGCTGAACCACGAAACCTTCCGGGATTTCCAGCAGCTTGGCGGACAGCTCTTGCAGGGTCTTCAGATCGAACGTGGTGTCGTGACGCGCAGTCCAGGCGTGGCCCAGGTACGGACGCCAGTCGACGAACAGCTCTTTGTTCGGCTCTTTGACCAGGCTTTTCACTACGTGCAGACCGTTGTCCAGCGCGTTGCGGTATTCGTCGACTTTCGCCTGAACACGTGCAACGTCAAGCACACCGCTCTGGGTCAGACGATCGGCATACAGCTCACGAGTAGTGCGCTGCTTGGTGATCTGCTGATACATCAGAGGTTGGGTGCCGCTTGGCTCGTCGGCCTCGTTGTGACCGCGACGACGGTAGCAGACCAGGTCGATCACCACGTCGCGCTTGAACTGCATGCGGTAATCGATGGCCAGCTGGGTTACGAACAATACGGCTTCCGGATCATCACCATTCACATGGAGGATCGGCGCCTGGATCATTTTCGCAACGTCGGTGGCGTACTCGGTGGAGCGCGAGTCTTCCGGGTTGCTGATGGTGAAGCCAACCTGGTTGTTGATCACGATGTGAACGGTACCGCCAGTCCGGAAGCCGCGGGTCTGCGACATCTGGAAGGTTTCCATGACCACGCCTTGACCGGCGAATGCCGCGTCACCGTGGATGGAAATCGGCAGGACCTTCTCACCGGTAGGGTCGTTACGACGATCCTGACGGGCACGCACCGAACCCTCGACCACTGGCGAAACGATTTCCAGGTGGGACGGGTTGAATGCCATGGCCAGGTGGACTTCGCCGCCTGCGGTCATCACGTTGGAGGAGAAGCCCTGGTGGTATTTAACGTCACCGGAACCCAGCTCGACCTTCTTCTTGCCTTCGAACTCGTCGAACAGCTCGCGCGGGTTCTTGCCGAAGGTGTTGACCAGCACGTTCAGACGGCCACGGTGGGCCATGCCGATAACGATTTCCTTGGTGCCGTAGGAACCGGAGCGCTGGATCAGCTCGTCAAGCATCGGAATCAGGCTCTCGCCGCCTTCCAGGCCGAAACGCTTGGTGCCCGGGTATTTGGTACCCAGGTATTTTTCCAGACCTTCGCCTGCGGTGACGCGCTCGAGCAGGTGGCTCTTGATATCTTCCGAATACACTGGACGGCCACGCACGCCTTCCAGACGCTGCTGGAACCAATGGCGCTGCTCGGAATCGACGATGTGCGTAAATTCAGCGCCGATGGTGCGGCAATATGTCTGCTGCAACGCTTCGTGAATTTCGCGTAGGCTCGCTTCCTCTTTGCCGATGAACAGGTCGCCGGCACGGAAGGTCGTATCAAGATCGGCATTGGTCAAGCCGTAATGATTGATCGACAGGTCTGCAGGTGCAGGACGCTGCCACAGCCCCAGCGGGTCAAGCTGGGCTGCCTGGTGGCCACGCATACGGTAGGCCTGGATCAGTCGCAGTACTTCAACTTGCTTCTTCTCGTGCTCACTGCTCACGCTGCCGGCGGAAACCGGTTGGGCGCGGCGCTGGTTCTTTGCCAGCAGCACGAAATGATCGCGAATTGTCGAGTGCGATACATCGGTGGCAGCGTTGCCGTCAGCGGGCAACGTCTGAAATTTGGTGCGCCACTCTTCTGGCACAGCGTTAGGGTCGTGCAGGTAGAGCTCATAAAGCTCTTCCACATAGGCCGCGTTACCACCTGAAAGATAGCCGCTGCTCCACATGCGCTGCATCACGCTTTCTTGCATGCTTGGTCACCCTCGGTTAGGGGAACACCATCGGCGAAGACACCGAGCAAGCTTGCAGAAGTCCGAGTGCAGCGACCAAAACAAGCCACTTAGGATCACGCTGATAGTCCGGGTACCGGCCCGGATGCCCCTGCTTGTCTCATTTCTTCAAAATAAGAGCCGCAGCCTTATGGGCTGCCACTCTGGTTATAGCTACGACGCGGGTTGAAGCCCGCGCCTTAGCCTCTACGGGTACAGCGGTCCTACGGGTACAACAGCTGAATCACACGCCGCTTTGCAGCAGCATGTTACGTATGTGACCGATAGCCTTAGTCGGGTTCAGGCCTTTCGGACATACGTTGACGCAGTTCATGATCCCGCGGCAGCGGAATACGCTGAACGGGTCATCCAGCGAAGCCAGACGCTCGGAAGTCTTGGTGTCGCGGCTGTCTGCCAGGAAGCGGTAGGCTTGCAGCAGAGCAGCTGGACCCAGGAACTTGTCCGGGTTCCACCAGAAGGACGGGCAAGAGGTCGAGCAGCAAGCGCACAGGATGCACTCGTACAGACCGTCAAGCTTTTCACGCTCTTCAGGAGTCTGCAGACGCTCGATGGCCGGAGCCGGCGTGTCGTTCTGCAGGAATGGCTTAACCTTTTCGTATTGCTTGTAGAAGATGCTCATATCGACGACCAGGTCACGGATAACCGGCAAACCTGGCAGAGGACGAACGATCAACTTGTTACCTTTGACGACAGCAGACAGCGGCGTGACGCAGGCCAGACCGTTTTTGCCGTTGATGTTCATGCCGTCGGAACCGCAAACACCTTCACGGCAAGAGCGACGATAGGAGAAACCTTCGTCCTGCTCTTTGATCAGGGCCAGTACGTCCAGCACCATCAGGTCTTTACCACCGGTGTCGACCTGGAATTCCTGCATGAACGGCGCAGCGTCCTGATCAGGGTTGTAGCGATAAACACTGACTTGCAACATGGCGGCCACCCTTAATAAGTCCGAATCTTAGGTTCAAAAGTCGGAACAGTCTTCGGCGAGAAGTTCACGGCACGCTTGGTAACGCGCTTGTCACCCGGGAAGTACAGGGTGTGGCACAGCCAGTTTTCGTCGTCGCGGTCTTCATAGTCTTCACGGGCGTGAGCGCCGCGGGACTCTTTGCGGATTTCTGCAGCGATGGCGGTAGCTTCGGCCACTTCCAGCAGGTTTTGCAGTTCCAGGGCTTCGATACGAGCAGTGTTGAACGCCTGGCTCTTGTCGTTGATCTTGACGTTGGCGATACGGCCACGCAGATCAGCCAACTGAGCAATACCCTTCTGCATGTATTCGCCAGTGCGGAATACACCGAAGTAGTTCTGCATGCAGCTTTGCAGCTCTTTACGCAGGGTCGCGACGTCTTCGCCTTCGGTACGCGAGTTCAGGCCATCGAGACGCGCCAGGGCTGCGTCGATGTCGGACTGGCGAGCGCGGGTGTAGTCAACGCCTTCTTTCAGGGTCTGCTCCAGGAACAGGCCAGCGGCACGGCCGAATACCACCAGGTCGAGCAGCGAGTTGCCGCCCAGACGGTTGGCACCGTGAACCGATACGCACGCCACTTCACCTACCGCGAACAGACCAGGAATGATCTGGTCAACGCCGTCGGCGTCCTGAGTGATTGCCTGACCATGAATGTTGGTGGCAACGCCGCCCATCATATAGTGGCAAGTTGGAACAACCGGGATCGGCGCTACGGCTGGATCGACGTGAGCGAAGGTCTTGGACAGCTCCATGATGCCTGGCAGACGGCTGTGCAGAACTTCTTCACCGAGGTGATCGAGTTTCAGCATTACGTGGTCGCCATCCGGACCGCAACCGTTACCGGCGATGATTTCTTTAACCATCGAACGGGCAACGACGTCACGACCGGCAAGGTCTTTGGCGTTCGGAGCATAACGCTCCATGAAACGCTCGCCGTGCTTGTTGATCAGGTAACCGCCTTCACCGCGGCAGCCTTCAGTAACCAGTACACCGGCGCCGGCGATGCCGGTCGGGTGGAACTGCCACATTTCGATGTCTTGTACCGGCACGCCAGCACGCAGAGCCATGCCAACGCCGTCACCGGTGTTGATCAGGGCGTTGGTGGTGGACGAGTAGATACGACCTGCACCGCCAGTCGCCAATACGGTGGCGTTAGCGCGAACGTAGGAAGTTTCGCCGGTTTCGATGCAGATCACGATCATGCCGACAAAGGCACCATCTTCGTTCTTCACCAGGTCGACGCCGTAGTATTCGTTGAGGAATACGGTGCCGGCCTTCAGGTTGGCCTGGTACAGGGTGTGCAGCAGTGCGTGACCGGTACGGTCGGCAGCGGCGCACGTACGGGCAGCCTGGCCACCTTTACCGAAGTCTTTCGACTGACCGCCGAACGGACGCTGGTAGATGCGACCCTGTTCGGTACGGGAGAACGGCAAGCCCATGTGCTCGAGCTCGAAGACCGCTTCCGGGCCTACGGAACACATGTATTCGATAGCGTCCTGGTCACCGATATAGTCGGAACCCTTGACGGTATCGTACATGTGCCAGCGCCAGTCATCGTTCGGATCAGCGGAAGCGATGGCGCAGGTGATGCCACCCTGGGCGGATACGGTGTGCGAGCGAGTCGGGAAAACCTTGGTGATAACGGCAGTCTTGTGACCACCTTGTGCCAGTTGCAGCGCAGCGCGCATGCCAGCACCGCCGCCGCCAATGATGATGGCGTCGAACGAAAGCGTATTAACTGTGTTAGCCATGAATCAGATACCCCAAAGAATCTGCACGCCCCAGACGAAGTACGCGAACATCGCAACGCCGCATACTGCCTGGAAAAGGAAACGTACTGCAGTCGCGGACTTGCCCAGCGCCATTGGCGTCAGGTAGTCGGTCGCGATGGTCCACATGCCGACCCAGGCGTGAGCGCCCAGGGCAACGAGGGCCAGGAGACTGAAAATACGCATCCAGTTGTGTACGAACAGTTCATGCCATTGGGCGTAGCCAAGGCCTGGGTGCGCAACGACGTATCCGATCAGGAAGATGAAATATGCCGCGAGAACGACCGCAGACACACGTTGTGCCATCCAGTCATAGAGGCCCGAACGCGATAGGTTCGTAACGCTGGTTACCATATCCAAACTCCCGCCAGAACGATCATCACCACGGAAACGGCGATGACGATTTTCGAGCCCAGCGTGCCGCCTTCCAGCGTCTCACCGATGCCCATGTCCATGATCAGATGGCGTACACCGGCCACCATGTGATACAGCAAGGCGGACAGCAGGCCCCATGCTACGAACTTGGCCAGCGGACTGGTCAAGCATGCCTTCACCTCGGCAAAACCTTCCTCGGAACCCAGGGATTTGCTCAATGCGTACAGCATGATGCCAAGGCCCAGGAAGAGGATGATGCCGGAAACACGGTGAAGAAACGACGTAACGCCGGTGATGGGGAGTTTGATGGTCCTTAGGTCTAGGTTTACAGGTCGTTGGCTATTCACGGCTTTTTTTCACACTGAAGAGCCCCTAACAATCAGGGCAAAGTTGTTGGGGAGTGCACTGGTCAGGTAACCACCACCCAGGGATGCGACCCCCAATAAAGCAGGCCCAAAAGCCCCTGGCGGTCGGTGGCCGAGTATAGACAGTTAGGCTACTAATGACAACGCAAACACCTTCCCCTAATAGCTCATTGCGCAAGCGGGATAAAAGGCGTAAATGGCAGGCAATTTCGAGGAAAAAGTCCGGTTAAAGCCTTCTGGAGCAAGACTTTAGGCAAATTGACATTCGAATTTATCTCACTATAGTGGTGCGGGCCCTGCGTGGGGGGTCTGTCTGATGATTTCAAGCATAAATAGGAGGCCACATGGCTGACAAAAAAGCGCAGTTGATCATCGAGGGCGCAGCCCCCGTCGAGCTGCCCATTTTAACCGGCACCGTTGGTCCCGATGTAATCGACGTTCGGGGCCTGACGGCCACGGGCCGTTTCACTTTTGACCCGGGTTTCATGTCGACCGCCTCTTGCGAGTCGAAGATTACCTATATCGACGGCGACAACGGCATTTTGTTGCACCGCGGCTACCCGATCGAGCAACTCGCCGAGAAGTCGGACTATCTGGAAACCTGCTACCTGCTGCTCAACGGCGAATTGCCGACCGCAGAGCAGAAGGCCCAGTTCGTCAGCACCGTCAAGAACCACACCATGGTTCATGAGCAACTGAAGACCTTCTTCAACGGCTTCCGTCGCGACGCCCACCCAATGGCCGTCATGTGCGGTGTAGTCGGCGCCCTTTCGGCCTTCTACCACGACTCCCTGGACATCAATAACCCGCAGCATCGCGAAATCTCCGCGATCCGTCTGGTTGCCAAGATGCCGACCCTGGCAGCGATGGTTTACAAGTACTCCATGGGCCAACCCATGATGTACCCGCGCAACGACCTGTCGTACGCGGAAAACTTCCTGCACATGATGTTCAACACCCCGTGCGAGATCAAACCGATCAGCCCGGTACTCGCCAAGGCCATGGACCGGATCTTCATCCTCCATGCCGACCACGAGCAGAACGCATCGACCTCCACTGTACGCCTGGCAGGCTCGTCGGGTGCCAACCCGTTCGCCTGCATCGCTGCCGGTATCGCTGCACTCTGGGGCCCGGCTCACGGCGGCGCCAACGAAGCAGTGCTGACCATGCTCGACGAAATTGGCGATGTCTCGAACATCGACAAGTTCATCGCCAAGGCCAAGGACAAGAACGATCCGTTCAAACTGATGGGCTTCGGTCACCGGGTTTACAAAAACCGCGACCCACGCGCTACCGTCATGAAAAAGACCTGCGACGAAGTTCTCAAGGAACTGGGCATCAAGAACGATCCGCAACTCGAACTGGCTATGCGCCTGGAAGAGATCGCCCTGACCGACCCGTACTTCATCGAGCGCTCGCTGTACCCGAACGTCGACTTCTACTCGGGGATCATCCTCAAGGCGATCGGCATTCCAACCAGCATGTTCACCGTGATCTTCGCCCTGGCGCGGACCGTCGGCTGGATCTCCCACTGGAAAGAAATGCTCTCCAGCCCGTACAAGATTGGCCGCCCGCGCCAGCTGTACACCGGCTACGAGTCGCGCGACATCACCAAACTGGAAGACCGCAAATAAGACCTGTCTTGCGATAACGTCTTGGCTGCACCGGAAACGGCTTCTGCCTCTTAACCAAGAGCAGAGGCCGTTTTTGTTTGTACCACCCTCCCCCCACCTGTAGCAGCTGTCGAGCCTGCGAGGCTGCGTTCGGCTGCACAGCAGTCGCAAATCAGACGCGTCGTTCCCTCAGGTACATCGTGCATGCAGGGTTTACGGCCGCTGCGCAGCCGAACGCAGCCTCGCAGGCTCGGCAGCTGCTACAAAGAGCGTATTCCCCCAAACAAAAATGCCCCGATCTCTCGATCGGGGCATTTCTATTTAACGCAGCTTATATATAGAAGCTCATACATGTCTGTACGTTAGTGCGACACCGCCCCACTCGCCCCCAACCCGGTCTGCGAGCGAACGAACTGCGGGAAGAACAGCGCCCGCTCATTGTCAGCCGCAGCGGACTTGTCAGTGATGGAGAAGAACCAGATCCCGACAAAGGCAATGGCCATCGAGAACAGCGCCGGGTACTCATACGGGAAGATCGCCTTCTCGTGCCCCATGATCTGTACCCAAATGGTTGGACCCAGCACCATCAGGCCCACCGCACTGACCAACCCCATCCAGCCACCGACCATCGCACCGCGAGTGGTCAGCTTCTTCCAGTACATGGAAAGCAGCAGCACCGGGAAGTTGCAGCTGGCAGCGATAGAGAACGCCAGACCTACCATGAACGCAATGTTCTGGCTTTCGAACAGAATGCCCAGAACAATCGCCAATACGCCCAAGGCGATGGTGGTGATCTTCGAAACACGGATCTCATCTTTCTCGTTGGCCTTGCCCTTCTTGATCACGCTGGCGTACAGGTCGTGAGACACCGCCGTGGCCCCGGCCAGGGTCAGACCGGCAACCACCGCCAGAATGGTGGCGAAGGCCACCGCCGAGATGAAGCCGAGGAAGATACTGCCGCCCACCGCATTGGCCAGATGCACCGCTGCCATGTTGTTGCCACCCAACAGCGCCCCCGTAGCGTCCTTGAAGGCCGGGTTGGTGCTGACCAGCAGGATCGCGCCAAAGCCAATGATGAACGTCAGGATGTAGAAGTAGCCGATGAAGCCGGTGGCATACAGCACGCTTTTACGAGCTTCTTTAGCATCACTCACGGTGAAGAAACGCATCAGGATATGCGGCAGGCCCGCGGTACCGAACATCAACGCCAGGCCAAGGGAGAATGCCGAGATCGGGTCTTTCACCAGACCGCCCGGGCTCATGATCGCTTCACCTTTAGGGTGAACCTTGATCGCCTCGGAGAACAGCGTGTTGAAGTCGAAGTTGACGTGCTTCATCACCATCAGCGCCATGAACGACGCACCGGACAACAACAGCACAGCCTTGATGATCTGCACCCAGGTGGTCGCCAGCATGCCGCCGAACAACACATAGAGGCACATCAGGATCCCCACCAGAATCACCGCCACATGGTAATCGAGCCCGAACAGCAGTTGGATCAGCTTGCCGGCACCGACCATTTGCGCGATCAGGTAGAACGCCACCACCACCAGCGAACCGCAGGCCGAAAGGGTGCGAATCTGGGTTTGCCCAAGGCGGTAGGACGCCACGTCGGCAAACGTGTACTTGCCCAGGTTACGCAGGCGCTCGGCGATCAGGAACAGAATGATCGGCCAGCCCACCAGGAAGCCGATCGAATAAATCAGACCATCGTAGCCAGACGCGAACACCAGCGCGGAAATCCCCAGGAAGGACGCCGCCGACATATAGTCACCGGCAATCGCCAGACCGTTCTGCAAACCGGTGATCCGGCCGCCCGCCGCATAGTAGTCGGCTGCCGACTTGTTGCGCTTGGAGGCCCAGTAAGTGATGCACAGCGTTGCGCCGACGAACACCACGAACATCAGGATCGCCGAAACATTGAGCGGTTGTTTGTGCACTTCGCCGGTGAGCGCCTCGGCAGCCCAAACTGCCGGTGCGAAGGCTGTAATGCCTAAAGCTGCCAATAGACGCCGGATCATTGCTGAGCCTCCTTGAGAATCGCATTGTTCAGGTCGTCGAACTCGCCATTGGCGCGTCGTACGTAGATGGCTGTCAGGACGAAGGCCGAAACAATCAGCCCTACCCCAATCGGGATGCCCCAGGTAATCGATGACCCGGGGCTGATCTTCGCCCCCAGCACATGCGGCCCATAAGCAATCAGAAGAATGAATCCGGAATACAGCCCAAGCATGATCGCCGAAAGAATCCAGGCGAACCTTTCCCTTTTACGAACCAGCTCCTTGAAGCGCGGGCTGTTTTGAATCGAGAGGTAAATGCTGTCGTTCATTGTTTTTATCCTCGCAGCACAGATTATTGTTGGAACGTATCCACTCTATGCGGCTGCGGAACAGGTTCCAGACGACCTTAGTATTAGAACGACCTGACCATTTCGCCAATTTTTAGCCGATAAAAAACAACGGTAATACACCGTTAACCTGCCTGAAATACAAAGGGCCGCTTGGCATAAATGCCAAGCGGCCCTGGAAAGTACTGACTAGACGCGTTAGATCAAATTACTTGGTCCACTCGGCGACGCGTTCCGGGTGTTTGGTCACCCAGTCCTTGGCCGCCACTTCAGGTTTGGCACCGTCCTGAATGGCCAACATGACTTCGCCGATTTCGTCTTTTGACGCCCACTGGAAGTTCTTCAGGAACTTCGCGACTTCCGGCGCTTTGGTTGCCAGTTCTTTGCTACCGATGCTGTTCACGGTTTCAGCCGCGCCATAAACGCCTTTTGGGTCGTCCAGGAAGCGCAGTTTCCACTTGGCGAACATCCAGTGTGGCACCCAACCGGTGACAGCGATGGATTCGTTTTTCTTCTCGGCACGGGTCAGCTCGGCAATCATGCCGGCACCGGAACTGGCCTTGAGGGTGTAGTTGCTCAGACCGTAGTCCTTGATCGCCTGATCGGTCTTGAGCATCACACCTGAACCGGCGTCGATGCCGACGATCCGGCCTTTGAAGCTTTCGTCGGTTTTAAGATCGTCGATGGTCTTGGCCTTGACGTACTCCGGTACGATCAGACCGATTTTCGCGTCCTTGAAGTTCGGGCCGTAATCGACGACCAGATCCTTGTTCTTCGCCCAGTATTCGCCATGAGTCACTGGCAGCCAGGCTGACAGCATCGCATCGAGCTTGCCGGTAGCCACACCCTGCCACATGATCCCGGTGGCCACGGCTTGCAGCTTCACGTCATAACCGAGTTTTTGCTTGATCACTTCAGCCGCCACGTTGGTCGTGGCAACGCTGTCCGACCAACCGTCAACATAACCGATAGTCACTGCCTTGCCTTCGGCGCTGGCCACAGTAGAACTGATCGCCAGTACCAAAGCCGCACCTGCGCCCAAGAGTCGTCGCATCTTCATCGTTACTTCCCCGAAAGTGCTGCGCCCGACGGATGCCGAGCAGCGTCAACGTATTGTTATGGTGCACAGCGCCCCCATCACGCCTCACTGCAAACTCGTTCGAACATCAGCGGAGTACTGATGCCTCGATAATCAACCTCGCGCCCAAGGCGACCTGCTCTGTCTGCGACCTCAACACAACGAGAAACGACATCAGAACGCCAGTAACCGCGACCTGTAAAAATACCCCGGCAATACCCGCCCGAACTTTGCATGTCAAAATCATGCAGGTCACCAAGCTCGGGACAAATGCAGGTAAGATGCGCGGCTTTGTTCCCAGACGGCCTGACCATGCCCGCCACCTCGCGTTTCCCTTTCGTCGCTTATCTATTTGCCTGCCTGCTTGGCCTGTTTGCCCTTGGTGGTTACTGGTACGGGCTCGGCCAACCGGTGGTGCTGCCAGATGTGGCCAGCGCTACGCACAAGTTGCAATGCGCCTCGTACACACCGTTCGATAAAGACCAATCGCCGTTCGATCAACCGTTCAAATTGCGCCCCGAGCGCATGGACGCCGACCTCGCGTTGCTGGCAACCCGCTTCGAGTGCATTCGCACCTATTCGATGACCGGCCTCGAAGCACTGCCGGATCTGGCGCGCAAACATGGCTTGAAACTGATGATCGGCGCCTGGGTGAACAGCAATCCGGTGGACACCGCCAAGGAAGTCGATCTGCTGATCGCCGAGGCCAACGCCAACCCGGACGTGATCAGTGCGGTGATCGTCGGCAACGAAACCCTGCTGCGCAAGGAAGTCACCGGCGCGCAATTGGCCAAGCTGATCAACCACGTCAAGAGTCACGTCAAACAGCCGGTGACCTACGCCGACGTCTGGGAGTTCTGGCTCAAGCATCCCGAGGTCGCCCCGGCGGTGGACTTCCTGACCATCCATTTGCTGCCGTACTGGGAAGATGATCCCTCCAACATCGACGCCGCCCTCCAGCACGTCGCCGAGGTTCGGCAGATCTTCGGCAGTCGCTTCGCGCCCAAGGACGTGCTGATTGGCGAAACCGGCTGGCCGAGCGAAGGTCGCCAACGAGAAACTGCAGTACCGAGCCGGGTCAATGAAGCCAAGTTCATTCGTGGTTTTGTGGCAATGGCCGAGCAGCAAGGCTGGCATTACAACCTGATCGAAGCCTTTGACCAGCCGTGGAAACGCGCCAGTGAAGGTGCGGTCGGCGGTTACTGGGGGCTGTTCGATGCAAACCGTCAGGACAAGGGCGTGCTGGCAGGCCCCGTTACCAACCTGCCGTTCTGGCCGCAATGGCTGGCCGTCGGCGGCCTGATTTTCCTCGGTACGCTGATGCTTGGCGGCCGTGTACGCAGTACTCGCGCGGCGTTGGTATTGCCACTGCTCGGCGCGGTCGCTGCGTGCTCCATTGGCACTTGGGGTGAACTGGCTCGCGTCACCAGCCGTTTTGCCGATGAGTGGATCTCGGCCGCGTTACTGACGGGTCTGAACTTTTTGGTGCTGGCCCACGCGGCGTTGTTCCTCAGTGCCAGAACCGGTTGGCGTGAACGCGCCTTCAATGCGCTGGAACGTCGCGCTGGCTGGCTGCTCGCTGCTGCGGGGTTCGCTTGTGCAGTGATGATGCTGGCGCTGGTGTTCGAACCGCGCTATCGCAGCTTCCCGAGCGCCGCCCTGCTGCTGCCGGCGCTGGTCTATCTGATTCGCCCGGTCAGCGCACCGCGTCGGGAAATCGCCCTGCTGGCCTTCATCATCGGCGCCAGCATCGCCCCGCAGCTGTACCGCGAAGGCCTGTTCAACCAGCAAGCCTGGGGCTGGGCGCTGGTTTGCCTGCTGATGGTCGCCGCGCTGTGGCGCAGCTTGCGGGTGCGCAACGCTTAATTTGTATAGAGCACCTGCCGGTGCTATCGCGAGCAAGCTCGCTCCCACACTTGATCTCTGTCGTTCACATAATTTGTGTACGCAGATGATCCAATGTGGGAGCGAGCTTGCTCGCGATGACGGTCTATCAGGTAGCTCGCGAAGCCCGGACCAACCGCAACCCCGCGATCACCACGGCAAATACCGCAATGCCGGTGTTGTACAACGCCAAAGCCGGAAATCCGAACACCAGCGCCAGCACCGCCAGCCACCAGCCGGCACGTCCCGGCACGACAAAGCCCAACAACGCTGCCGCCAATGCAGCCCAGCCCATCACCTTGAAGTGAATCATCAAGCCCAGGGTTGAACGTGCCTGGCATTCCCAACGGCTCGCCTCATCAACGCAAAGACCGACCCACTGCGCATCCTCCATCAGGACATAACGCAGGCCATAACTGGCGGCCAGCCACAGCGGCAAGGCGATAAGCAAAATAATCACGGGCAGACGGCGAGACATGAAGCACTCCGATAAACGAAAACGGCGCCCAGCTTAATCGCCCGCCAGCGGTAAGCAAGCGAGACCATTAGAAATCTGTTCAGACAATCGCTGCAAAGTGTATCGTTCAGCCGCTATTGATCCGAATTCAGCCTCTTTGGTGCCGCCCCATGGCACTTTGGCGCATTCCCGGTGGTCATAGCCTGCGAACCTCATCAGGCACCTTCCTCTAAGGGATTTAGTCATGCTCCGTTCCTTGCGCTTTGCTGCCTTGTTTGGCGGCCTTATCTTGAGTGCGTCCGCGCTGGCGGCAGACATCGACGCCGTCAGCTATGGCTACCCCTTGACCAACCCGTTCGAGGCGACCATCGCCACGACCCCGCCGGAGTTGCGTCCCGAGTTACCGTCCAATGACCAGATCCACCAGTCGGATTACACCCTGACGCTGCGCCCGGAGCGCGAGTTCAACCTGCCGGACAATTTCTGGGCAGTGAAAAAGCTCACCTATCGCATGGCCACACAGGATCACGCCGCACCGCTGATTTTCCTGATTGCCGGCACTGGCGCACGCTTCGACAGCAGCATTAACGAATACCTGAAAAAGCTCTACTACAAGGCCGGTTATCACGTCGTTCAACTGTCCTCACCGACCAGTTTCGACTTCATGAGCGCCGCCTCGCGCTTCGCCACACCCGGCGTGTCCAAGGAAGACGCCGAGGACATGTACCGCGTGATGCAAGCGGTTCGTGCGCAAAACCCGAAGCTGCCGATCACCGACTACTACCTCACCGGCTACAGCCTGGGCGGGCTGGATGCGGCGTTTGTCAGCAAACTGGATGAAACCCGACGCAGCTTCAACTTCAAGAAAGTCTTGCTGCTCAACCCGCCGGTCAACCTCTACACCTCCGTCACCAACCTCGACAAGCTGGTACAAACCGAGGTCAAGGGCATCAACAACAGCACCACTTTCTATGAACTGGTGCTCAACAAGCTGACGCGCTACTTCCAGCAGAAAGGCTACATCGACCTCAACGACGCACTGGTCTATGACTTTCAGCAATCGAAACAGCACCTGACCAACGAACAGATGGCCATGCTGATCGGCACCTCGTTTCGCTTCTCGGCGGCCGACATTGCCTTTACCTCGGACCTGATCAACCGTCGCGGCCTGATTACCCCGCCCAAGTTCCCGATCACCGAAGGCACCAGCCTCACGCCATTTCTCAAACGTGCGCTGCAATGTGATTTCGACTGCTACCTCACCGAGCAGGTGATCCCGATGTGGCGCGCCCGCACCGACGGCGGCAGCATCTTGCAGTTGATCGACCAGGTCAGTCTCTACGCGCTCAAGGACTACCTGCACGACAGCCCGAAAATCGCCGTGATGCACAATGCCGACGACGTGATCCTCGGCCCGGGCGACCTCGGCTTCCTGCGTAAAACCTTCGGCGACCGCCTGACCGTTTACCCTCACGGCGGCCATTGCGGCAACCTCAACTACCGCGTCAACGCCGACGCCATGCTGGAGTTCTTCCGTGGCTAAACATTTTCTGCTTCTCGCCGCGTTGCTCTGCGCAGGTTATGCCAATGCCGACAACAGCAAGGCCAACAGCACGACCGTAGTCGATCAGGACGGCTTCACCGAGCCCATGACCAAACTCAAGTTCAACCCGGGACTGGACCAGCGCGAGTTCGAACGCTCGACCCTGAGTGCGCTGAGCGTCTATGACCCATTGGAGTCGTGGAACCGTCGGGTCTACCACTTCAACTATCGCTTCGATCAGTGGGTGTTCCTGCCGGTGGTCGACGGTTATCGCTACATCACCCCAAGCTTCCTGCGCACCGGCGTCAGCAACTTCTTCAACAACCTGGGCGACGTGCCCAACCTGGTCAACAGCTTGCTGCAGTTCAAGGGCCAGCGCTCGATGCAAACCACCGGGCGCTTGCTGCTCAACACCACCATCGGCATCGGCGGCCTGTGGGACCCGGCCACCGCCATGGGCCTGCCGCGCCAGGTCGAAGACTTCGGCCAGACACTGGGCTTCTACGGGGTTCCGGGTGGCGCCTACCTCATGCTGCCAATCCTCGGCCCATCAAACCTGCGCGATACCGCCGGTCTTGCGGTCGACTATACGGCGGAGTCGGCGATCAACTACCTGAACGTGTCGAAAGTCAGCGCAAACCACCCGGAAATCTGGGTCCTGCGCGGCATCGACAAGCGCTACCAGACCAACTTCCGCTACGGCCAGCTGAACTCGCCGTTCGAATACGAGAAAGTGCGTTACGTGTACACCGAAGCACGCAAGTTGCAGATCGCCGAGTAAGGCATTCAGCGGCTAACAAAAAAGGCCATTCGATCCGCTCGAATGGCCTTTTTCATAGGTATCTCAAACACCACAAATCCACTGTGGGAGCGAGCTTGCTCGCGATAGCGGTCTGACAGTCAACATCAATGCTGAATGTACTGGCCTCATCGCGAGCAAGCTCGCTCCCACACTCGATATTTGTTGCCTGTGGGAAGTGTCCAGGCTTCAGCCTTTGACTGCTTTCCAGACCTTGCTGACGACCATGACGCCCGCCAATACCATCGCGCCGGCAATAATCCCCGCCACAGCGTTGAGCAACGTCGGCACGATAAACCCGGCACCACCGGCACCTGCGCTCACGCCTTCAATCCAGTGATGCACCACCGGCACGCCGTGGGTCAGGATCCCGCCGCCCACCAGGAACATCGCCGCCGTACCAATCACCGAGAGGCTTTTCATCATGTACGGCGCCGCGCGCAGAATGGCGCCGCCGACGCTTTTGGCCATTTGCCCGGGCTTGCGGGTCAGCCACAGGCCAAGGTCGTCGAGCTTGACGATGCCTGCCACCAGGCCATAAACGCCGACGGTCATGACGATAGCGATGCCTGAAACCACAATCACTTGCTGCATCAGCGTTGCACCGGCCACGGTGCCGAGGGTGATGGCGATGATTTCAGCCGAAAGGATGAAGTCGGTGCGCACCGCGCCTTTGATCTTGTCCTGCTCGTACGCCACCAGATCAGTCGCCGGATCAGCTACAGCTTCGACCAATTGCGCGTGTTCCGACTGATCTTCAGCCTTGCTGTGAAGGAATGTGTGCGCGAGCTTTTCGAAGCCTTCGAAACACAAATACGCGCCACCGACCATCAACAACGGCGTCACCATCCAGGGGATCAATGCACTGATGGCCAACGCCGACGGCACCAGGATCAGCTTGTTGCGAAACGAGCCCTTGGCCACGGCCCAGACCACCGGGATTTCCCGCTCGGCGCGCACACCGGATACCTGCTGGGCGTTGAGCGCCAGATCGTCGCCAAGCACGCCGGCGGTCTTCTTCGCGGCCATCTTGGTCATCAGCGCGACATCGTCGAGTACCGCAGCGATATCGTCGATCAACACCAGCAAACTGCTTCCAGCCATGGGTCAAGCTTCCCTACACAAATAAAAAGTGCGCGGAGCATAACGCGCTCGGTGCGCGGGAAGCGAGACACCTCAATGATCGGTTTGAGCAGCCGATTGCACGTGCCAGCCTCCGCCCAGGCTCTGGAACAACGCGACGCTACCCTGGCTCAGTAAACCCTGGGTATCGCGCAGGCTCTGCTCGGCTTGCAGCAGGACCAACTGCTGAGTCAACACGGTTTGCTGACTGACGGTGCCCGCGCGTTTTTGCGCCTCCTGGCTGCCAAACAATTGCCGGTTGCGCTGGTAGATCTGCTCGAAGGCCTGAGCCTGGGTGTGCAGGTGATTGATCGCCGAGAGGTTGTCTTCAACGTTTTGCAATGCGCCGAGCACCGTGCCGCGATAGTTCGCGACATCCTGATCGTAACTGGCCCGGGCCTGCTGCACCGCGGCTTTCCGGGCACCGCCCTCGAAAATGGTTTCGGCCAGCGCCGGGCCGAGGGTCCAGACCCGGTTCGGTACGCTGAACAGGCCACCCAGTGCCGTACCGCGATAGCCGACCTGACCGGTCAGATCCAAAGTGGGGAAAAACGCCGCCTCGGCCACGCCGATCTTCGCATTCGCCGCCGCTGCCGCACGCTCGGCGGACACCACATCGGGACGGCGCTGCAACAGACTCGACGGCAAGCTCAGCGGCGGCATGGGCAGCACGAAGCGATAGTTCGCGGTGGGCGGCAGATTGAATTGCGCCGGCGCCACCCCCACCAATACCGCCAGCGCATGCTCGAACTGCTCACGCGAGCGCTGTGCAGTTTGCAAGGCAGCGACCACGCTGGTCAGTTGATCCTGGGCGACCAGCAATTGATCGTTGGTCGCGGTGCCTTGCACAGTCTGAACCTGAATCATCGTCAGTAACTGCTGATTGATCGCCTGCTGCTGTTGCAACAAGCCGACGTCAATGTCCAGCTGACGCAAGCCCAGGTAGTTACTGGCGACACTGGCGCTGATGGACAGCCGCACGCCCGCCAGCAGCGCATCGGACGCCTGGGCCGACGCCTGACTCGACTCGATCCCGCGCCGCACCAGGCCCCACAGATCCGGCTCCCAGCTGGCGCTCAAGGTGGCGCTGACCGTTTGCACGACACCGCCAGAGCTGCTGCCAGATGAGGTACTCGTACCCGTGCTGCTACTGCTATTTGCGCCAACACCCCGCGATCCGGACAATCCGACGCCCACCGTCGGCCACAACCCGGCCCGGCTCGACGCCACCTGGGCCTGCGCCAGACGATAGGCCGCTTCCGCGGCAATGATCGATTGGTTGGCCCTGGCTGAACGCGCAATCAGATCATTGAGAATCGGGTCCTGGTATGAAAACCACCACTGACTGTCCAGCGCCCCCTGCGGATTGGCCTGCGCACGCTGCCATTGCGCACTTTCCTTGAAGCTCATTGGCAATTCGATGGCCGGCTTTTGATAGTCAGGGCCGACCATGCAGCCACCCAGCACAACACAAAGCACGACGCCCTGTAGCAGCTGGCGAAGCCTGCGTTCGGGGACGAAGTCGCCGTCAGCCTTTTGGCGACCGCTACGCGATCGAACGCAGGCTTCGCCAGCTGCTACGAAGGATTTGTGTTCACTGCTCATTCACGTCTCCCCAGGCGCCTTGACGCCCGATCGAGCCAGAGATAGATCACCGGGGTGGTGTAAAGCGTCAGCATCTGGCTGAACACCAGCCCGCCAATAATCGAAATGCCCAGCGGCCGACGCAGCTCCGAGCCATAGCCGCTGCCGAGCACCAACGGCAATGCGCCGAGAATCGCGGCCAGCGTCGTCATCATGATCGGCCGGAAGCGAATCAGGCACGCCCGGCGAATCGCGTCCTTGGCATTGAGCCCCTGCTCCCGGCGCTCGCTGATCGCAAAGTCGATCATCATGATCGCGTTCTTCTTGACGAGACCGATCAATAAAATCACCCCCACCAGTGCAATGATCGACAGCTCAGTGCCGGTCAACAACAAGGCAATGAGCGCGCCCACGCCGGCTGACGGCAAGGTCGAGAGGATGGTCAGCGGGTGTGTCAGGTTTTCGTAGAGGATGCCCAGCACGATATACACCGACAACAGTGCTGCGCAGATCAGCAACGGCTCGCTGGCCACCGACGACTGGAACACCTGAGCCGTACCGGCGAATTGCCCGACCACGCTGGCGGGCATTCGCAGCTGTGCCACGGCATTGTCCACCAATGCCGTGGCCTGGCCGATGGACACACCGGACGACAGGTTGAACGACGCCGTTACCGCCGGAAAAGTGCCTTGGTGACTAATGGAAATGGCCGTGCGATCCACCGAATAATCGGCGAGCGCCGACAACGGCACCAGCTGCGGATTGGCGCTGACGCTCAGGTTCGGCGCGACATTCCGGCCCTTGCTGACCGCGACCGTGCCTACCGGTACATAGATCGAGGTGAGTGTTGCCGGGTCGGTCCAATAGGGCGGCGCTACTTCCATCACCACGTGGTACTGGTTGGCGGCGCGGTAAATGGTCGAGACCTGGCGCTGGCCGAAGGCGTCGTAAAGCGTCTGGTCGACCGCCGAAATGCTGACCCCGAGCCGAGCCGCCGCATCGCGATTGATCTTCACGTTGGCCAGCAGGCTGTTGTCCTGCTGATCGGTGTTGAGGTCAGTCAGTTGCGGCAACGCATGCAACACCGCCAGTACCTTGGGCACCCATTCATCCAGTGCGCTCTGGTCATCGGCGGTCATCGTGTACTGGTACTGCGCGCCACTCTGGCGACCACCGACGGTGATGTCCTGGGACGACTGCAAATACAGGCGCGTGCCCGGCATCTCGCCGAGGGTGTGGCGGACTTGCGCGATCACCTGATCGGCGCTGTCCCGGCGCTCGGCCAGCGGTTTGAGGGCAATGAACAACTGCGCCGTGTTGATCGCCCCGCCTCCGCCCCCACCACCGCCGACAAAACCGCCAACCGTCAGCACGTTCGGGTTACCCAGTACCTTCTGGTTGATCTCCCTGAAACTGCGTTGCATCGCCGCATAGGAAACGCTTTGTGGCGCCACAATGCTGCCGGACAAACGCCCGGTGTCTTCCTGTGGAAAAAAGCCCTTGGGCACCAGCACATACAACACGCCGGCGAACACGATCACCAACAACGTGAGCAGGCCCATCAGCATCGAGTGATCGATGACCCAGCCGAGGGTTCGGTCGTAAAACCGGTGAAATCGCGAATCGGGTTGATCGCTACCCTTCGCCACCTGCTCCTGAGTGCGCAGCAATACGCTGGACAGCATCGGCGTGACTGTCAGCGAGATCAGCATGGAAATCATGATCGCCACCGACAAGGTGATCGAAAACTCGCGAAACAGCCGCCCGACAATCCCGCCCATCAGCAGTAACGGAATGAACACCGCCACCAGCGACATGCTGATGGTCAGTACGGTGAAACCAACCTCCTGCGCGCCCACCAGCGCTGCGTGCAGACGACTCTCACCTTTCTCCAGGTGACGCATGATGTTCTCGACCACCACGATCGCATCGTCCACCACAAACCCGGTGGATATAGTCAACGCCATCAGCGACAGGTTGTTCAGGCTGTACCCAAGGAAATACATCGCCCCAAAGGTGCCCAGCAGCGACAACGGCACCGCAATGGCCGGCACCAGGGTGCTGCGCCAATCGCGAAAGAACCCGAACGTCACCAGTGTCACCAGCACAATCGAGGCGATCAGCGACAACTCGACATCGTGCAACGACGCACGAATGGTGGTGGTGCGGTCCATCAGGATATTGAGTCTGATGCTTGCCGGAATCGAACTTTGCAGGAACGGCAGTTCGGCTTTCACCGCATCCACGGCGCTGATGACGTTCGCCCCTGGCTGTTTGAACACCACCAGCAGCACCGCCGATTTGCCGTTGGACAGGCCGAAGTTGCGCAAATCCTCGACGTCTTCGCGTACGTAACCAAGGTCGGAAATGCGCACCACATCGCCGTTGTGCTGCTTGACCACCAGCGGCGCGTAATCGTCCATCCTGTAGAGCATGTCGTTAGCCGCAATGCCCTGGGATTGGGTCCCGACGGCCACCGAGCCCTTGGGCAGATTGGCGTTGGACGATGTGAGAACCGCCCGCACCTGTTCGAGGCTGACGCCGTAGTGGTTGAGGCGATCCGGGTTCAGCTCGATGCGCACCGCCGGCAAGGCGCCGCCACCGACCGTCACATCACCGACGCCGCTGGTTTGCAGCAAACGCTGTGCAAGCAGGGTCGAGGCGACATCGTACATTTGCCCCGGCGTGGCGCTGTCCGAGGTCAGGCTGATGACCAGGATCGGCGAGTCGGCGGGGTTGACCTTGCGGTAGGTCGGGTTTCCCGACAGGTCACTCGGCAGGTTGGTTCGTGCCGCGTTGATCGCCGCCTGCACGTCTCGCGCGGCACCGTTGATGTCGCGGTTCAAATCGAATTGCAGGTTAATCCGGGTCGCGCCCAGGGTGCTGGACGAGGTCATCTGGGTGACGCCGGCGATCTGTCCGAACTGGCGCTCCAGCGGCGTTGCCACCGAACTGGCGACGGTGCTCGGGTCCGCTCCGGGCAGCGACGCACGGACGCTGATGGTCGGAAAATCCACCTCCGGCAAGGGCGCCACCGGCAGCAACAGGAATGCCAGGATACCGGCCAGCGCCAGCCCCGCCGCCAGCAAGGTGGTGGCAATTGGGCGCTGGATGAACGGCGCGCTGAGGTTCATCGCCATCAGCCCTCAACGACCGGACGTCGCCCAGTGAAGCGGCGTTCCAGCCGATGCATGGCGAGGAAAATCACCGGCGTGGAGAACAGCGTCAGCAATTGGCTGAGCAGCAGCCCGCCGATGATCGCAATCCCCAGCGGATGCCGCAGCTCGGAGCCGATCCCGGTGCCCAGCGCCAACGGTACCGCACCGAACAGCGAGGCCATGCTGGTCATCAGAATCGGCCGAAAACGCAGTTCGGCCGCCTGCCGGATCGCCGCCTGTGGGCTCAAACCGCCCTTGCGCTGCAGCTCCAGGGCGAAGTCGACCATCATGATGCCGTTCTTCATGACGATGCCGATCAGCAGCACGATGCCGATCAGGCCAATGATGTCGAACTGCGTGCCAGTGATCAGCAGCGCCAGCAACGCGCCTAACGCCGCCGACAGCAGGGTCGAGAGAATCGTCACCGGGTGCACGAAGCTTTCGTAGAGAATCCCCAGCATCAGGTACACCACGACAATCGCCGCGAGCACCAGAAACACTTGATTGGATAATGACGCCTCAAAGGTCGCCGCCGCGCCTTCCAGCGACGCTTGCACAGTCAACGGCAAACCGAGTTGCGCCTCGACGTCCTTGAGCCGGTTCACCGCTGCGCCGAGGGTCTGACCGGGAGCAAGGTTGAACGACACGTCAGCGTAGGGAAACTGCCCGAGTCGGTTGATGGTAATCGGCGTGCGCACCAGCTGCATGCTCGCCATACTCGACAGCGGCGCCACCCCGCCACCCGGAATGTTCACGTACAAACCAGTGAGCAGATCGGCCAGATTGCGCGGCGGATGATCGGTGGCCAGCACCACGTGATACTGGTTGAGCTGGGTGTAGAGGGTCGACACCTGACGCTGACCAAATGCGTCGTACAGCACATCGTCGATAGCTTGCGGCGTGATGCCCAGGCGCGAGGCGGTGGCGCGGTCGAAGGTCAACTGGATCTGATTGCCGAACTGCAACGCCTGGCTTTGCACATCGCTGAACATCGGGTCGTGCTTGAGCGTCGTCAGCAGCTTGCCGGTCCACAGCGCCAGCACCTGCGGATCGGTGGCTTGCAGACCGAGGCGATAGCTGGTGGTCGACACCGTGGCATCCAGCGTCAGGTCCTGCACTGCATGCAGGTACAGACGAATGCCGGCGTCATCGCTGTTCGCATCCGACAGCCTGCGGATCACCGCCGCGCTGCTGTCGCGTACACCACGGGGCTTGAGGTTGATCAGCAGGTTGCCCTGGTTGATCGTCGGGTTGGTCTGGTCGATCCCGACAAAGGACGACAGACTCTCGACCGCCGGATCACGCAGAATCCTCGTGGCCAGTCGCTGCTGCTCGACCTGCATCTGCTGGAACGAAATGGTCGGCGAGGCCTGGGAGATGCCCTGAATCAGTCCGGTGTCCTGTTCGGGAAAAAACCCCTTGGGCATGACCACGATCATCAACAGGGTCAGCAACGCGGTGCATACCACCGAGATCAGTGTCAGCAGCTGGTGTTCCAGTACCCAGTCCAGACCGCGCAGGTAGTGGCTATTGACCCGGTCGAAGAAGTCGACCCGCCGTTCCTGCTGCCGGGGCTTGAGCATTCGCGCGCACATCATCGGCGTCAGGGTCAGCGAGATCAGCGTAGAAATAACGATGGTCACCGCCACGGTCATGGCGAACTCGCGAAACAACCGGCCCACTACATCGCCCATGAACAGCAGCGGGATCATCACCGCAATCAGCGCCACCGACAGCGAAATGATGGTGAAGCCGATTTGCTCCGAACCCTTGAGCGCGGCCTGCATGGGCGGCTCTCCGGCCTCGATGTAGCGCGTGATGTTTTCGATCATCACGATGGCGTCATCGACCACAAAACCGATGGCGATGGTCAGCGCCATCAGCGTCAGGTTGTTCAGGGAGAACCCCAACGCGTAGGCCACCGCCAGCGTACCGATCAGGGTCAGCGGCACCGTCACTGCCGGAATCACCGTCGCCGGGATCTCACGCAGGAACAGAAATATCACCAGCACCACCAACACCACCGCCACACTCAATTCGTACTGCACGTCGGTGACCGAGGCGCGGATGGTCTGGGTGCGGTCGGTGAGCACGGCGACTTTCAACGTACCCGGCAAACTGGCGCGCAACTTGGGCAGCAGTTGCTGAACCCGGTCGACCACATCGATCACGTTGGCCCCGGGCTGGCGCTGGATGTTCAGCAGAATTGATGGCGTGCTGTCGGTCCAGGCCGCCTGACGCGGATTCTCCGGCCCCTGAATGGAACTGGCGATCTGCGCCAGACGAATCGGCGCGCCGTTTTTATAGGCAATCACCAGGTCGCGATATTCATCCGCCGATTGCAGCTGATCGTTGCCGCCAATCGAGTACGCCTGGAACTTGCCATCGATGTTGCCTTTGGCCTGATTGACGTTGGCATTGCCCAGCGCCGTGCGCAGCTCTTCCAATGACAGGCCCAGGTTGTTCAGCGCCGAGGTATTGGCCTGAACCCGCACCGCCGGGCGCTGACCGCCGCTGATGGTCACCAGACCGACACCGGTGATCTGCGAGATTTTCTGCGCCAGCCGAGTGTCGGCAAGGTCTTCGATTTTGGTCAGGGGCAACACGTCGGAAGTCAACGAAAGGGTCAGCACCGGGGCGTCTGCCGGGTTGACCTTGCTGTACACCGGTGGGTACGGCAGGTTCGTCGGCAGAAACGTCCCGGCAGCGTTAATGGCGGCTTGTACCTCTTGTTCGGCGATATCCAGCGACAACGCCAGATCAAATTGCAGGGTAATCACCGAGGCGCCGTCGGAGCTGGTGGAGTTCATCGATTTGAGCCCCGGCATCTCGCCGAGCTGTCGCTCCAGTGGCGCAGTGATCGACGAACTGACCACCTGCGGACTGGCGCCGGTGTATTGGGTAAACACCTGAATGGTCGGGTAATCGACCTCGGGCAGCGCCGACACCGACAGCAAGTGATAACCCAACATCCCCAGCAGCAACACCGCTACCATCAACAGGGTGGTGGCGACCGGCCGCTCGATAAAGGGCCGCGAGACGTTCATGGCTGGCAGCTGTTCATTGGGCGACGACCTTCACGGACGAGCCATCATCGAGTTTATCCGCGCCCTCGGTGATCACCTGCTCGCCGGGCTTGAGGCCGTTATCGAGAATCGCCGTGACGTCGCCCATCGAAGGACCTGCCTTGATGTTGCGCAAGCTGGCCTTGTCGCCGTTGACCACAAACACGAAGTCACCCTTGCTGCCATGTTGAATCGCAGTGGTCGGCGTCACCGGCACCTGACTCAGGGTGTCGGCCTTGAGCCGGGCGTTGACGAACTGATTGGGAAACAACGCATTGCCGGAATCGTCGAACTGCGCCTTGACCTTGATCGTGCCAGTGCTGGTATCAACCTGATTATCCAGCGCCAGCATGAGGCCGGTGCCCAGCAGGCTGTGCTTGTTGCGGTCGTAGGCGAGCACCGTCACCGGTCCTTTGGCCATCGCTTGATGGATCGCGCCCAAATCATCCTCGGGCACCGCGAACACCACCGTCGCCGGGCGCATCTGGGTAATCACTGCAATGCCCGTGGTACTGGCGGTGGTCACGTAGTTGCCCGGATCGACCAGCCGCAAACCCACCACGCCATCGACCGGTGAACTGATGGTGCAGTAACTCAACTGGACTTCGAGGTTCTGCACACTGCCTTGATCGGCGGCGACCGTACCTTGTTGCTGCTGCACCAGGGACGCCTGGGTATCGAGGGTTTGCTGGCTGGTGGAACCGACCTTGATCAGTTCGCGAAAGCGCGCCAGATCGCGCTGGGCATTACTCAACAGCGCTGAATCGTGAGCCAGCGTGCCTCTGGCCACCGCCAGTTGCGCCTTCAACGCCCGGTCGTCGATCCGCGCGATGACCTGCCCCTTGCGCACCTGTTGGCCTTCCTCGAATTCGACCGAGGCGAGAATACCGTTGACCTGCGTCACCACGGTCACACTGCGGGTGGGCGTGACCGTCCCCAGGGCGTCGATGTATACCGGCACATCCTGCAAAGTCACCGCCGCGACCGCCACCGGCTCGGCAAGCAGCGCAGGCTTGCCTTTGTGTTGTCCACTCTCGCGGTAAAACCACAGGGCGGCGGCCAACAACACCAGCAGCACAGCCCCGATCACCAGAGCGAATTTGCCTCGCCTGCTCTTCACCACGATTTCTCACTCAAACGGGCTGAACACCAAACGCAGCGATGCGAAGTGAATGCCGGGCCGTTTACACAAGAAATGGCCAAAAGGCCTGATCGCTCACTTGAACTTTAGCAGTGCGCCTGCCATTCACTTGCCCATCCGGCCGTTTGTTCAGCCCCGAGACAGGCTCAAACGATGAGGGGCAGCCGGCAGCATTCTTGAGCGCCGCGCGAGGCCGGTGCTACCATGCGCAACCGCCAGCACAGGCAAGGAATCACCTGGTTTATGAGCACTATCCGCGAACGCAATAAAGAACTGATCCTGCGTGCCGCCAGTGAAGAGTTTGCCGACAAAGGCTTCGCCGCGACCAAAACCAGTGACATCGCGGCCAAGGCGGGATTGCCCAAGCCCAACGTCTACTACTACTTCAAATCCAAGGAAAACCTCTACCGCGAGGTCCTTGAAAGCATCATCGAGCCGATCCTTGCGGCCTCGACGCCGTTCAACGCCGACGGTGTGCCCAGCGAAGTGCTCAGCGGCTACATTCGCTCGAAGATTCGCATCTCCCGCGACCTGCCGTTCGCGTCCAAGGTGTTTGCCAGCGAGATCATGCACGGTGCACCGCACCTGAGCGCCGACCTGGTCGAACAGCTCAACGCCCAGGCCAAGCACAACATCGACTGCATCCAGACCTGGATCGATCGCGGCCAGATCGCCCCCATCGACCCCAATCACCTGATGTTCAGCATCTGGGCCGCAACCCAGACCTACGCCGACTTCGACTGGCAGATCTCCGCCGTCACCGGCAAGGCCAAGCTGGATGAAAGCGACTACGAAGCGGCGGCGCAGACCATCATCCGGTTGGTGCTCAAGGGCTGCGAGCCTGACAGGTAGACCGCAGCGCCCCCATCGCGAGCAAGCTCGCTCCCACATTTAACCTGCGTGCTCACATATTTTGTGTTCACAACGAAACCACTGTGGGAGCGAGCTTGCTCGCGATGGAGGCGACTCGGTTTTTAATCAAACCCAAACAGCATCCCACAGCGGATAATCGCCCAGTCGCTCCACCAACCCCGCCCGCAGCGGGTTGGCAACAACATAACGAGCAAGCTCTACCAAGCCCTCCTCTCGCCGCAGCGCTCGATCGTGATAGCCCTGCTGCCAAAGACTGCCCTTGCACCCAGTTGCCCTGTTCACCGCTCTCGGACTCAATGACTTGGTTTTTTGCATCAGTTCACTCAACGACCCGAACTGCAACTCGATCAACCAGTGAAAGTGATCGGGCATGACGACCCAGGCCAACGAGTTCGCCCAGCCCTGATCCTGTGCACTTCGAAATTGATCAACGATCAATCTGCCCAAGGCGAACTCTTCAAAAACCGGCTCTCGGTCGAGTGTGTTGGTGGTCAGCAGATAAATTCGGTTCTGTTCGGCATAGCGGCCGATGCGCAAGCGATGTGAAGCGGGTAGATCCGGCATTCCCTCGCCCTTCCATGATCAAGTCATGAAGAAGGCTAGCTCCGCGAATGCCGGAAAGCGGGGCAGACTTTTAGCAGGATGTGTCTGGTAGATAGTCATCGCGAGCAAGCTCGCTCCCACAGGGATTGCTGATGTACACATATTTTGTGTTCATCCCAAGTCCACTGTGGGAGCGAGCTTGCTCGCGATAGCGGTAGGTCAATCAACGAAAAAATCAGGCAGTCACACCCGCATCCGCCCGCAACCCCTGCTCCTCGATGGCGCTGATCGCGCATTGTTCGTCGATGTCCGAGGTATCGCCGCTGATGCCAATCGCCCCCAGCACAACCCCGTCCTGATCCCGAATCAGCACGCCGCCCGGCGCGGGTACGACGCTGCCCTGACCCAGGCTGTTCAACGCGGCGATAAACGCCGGACGCTGTTGTGCGTCCAGTGCCAATAGCCGCGAGCCCTTGCCCATTGCGATCGCGCCCCAGGCTTTGCCGATGGCGATCTGTGGGCGAAGCAGGCTGGCGCCGTCTTCGCGCTGCAAGCTCAACAAATGCCCACCGGCATCAAGTACTGCAATGGTCAGCGGTGCCGCGGCGATCTTGTGCCCCGCGGCTATGGCCTGACCGGTCAGGCTGACTGCGACTTTCAAGGTTAAAGCGCTCATGGGTGCCGTCCTTATCTTGTTATGGGAAAGCCTTTGGGTTTCTGCATATTGAGAAGCCCGATACAACAAATAGAACACAATGAATTATTTTTTTGTATACAGTAATTCTCGAAAAGCAGCTCATGCGACGAAACGCCACGGTGTTTATGGCCCTCCGACGAATGAAACAGCCGCTTGAGAAAATGGATTGACCTGCGCCGTCCGCCGTGAATACACTCTGCGCAAAGCCACTTGTATACAATTACAAAACGTAAAGAGGCACAAAACCATGAGCAAAATGAGAGCAATCGAAGCCGCCGTTCTGGTGATGCGCCGTGAAGGGGTTGATACCGCTTTTGGCATTCCGGGCGCTGCAATCAACCCGCTGTACTCCGCCCTGCAAAAGGTCGGCGGCATCGATCACGTCCTCGCTCGCCACGTTGAAGGCGCCTCGCACATGGCCGAGGGTTACACCCGCACCAAGGCCGGCAACATCGGCGTGTGCATCGGCACCTCCGGCCCTGCCGGCACCGACATGGTCACCGGGCTCTACAGCGCCTCGGCCGACTCGATCCCGATTCTTTGCATCACCGGGCAAGCACCCCGCGCCCGTATGCACAAGGAAGACTTCCAGGCTGTCGATATCACCAGCATCGTCAAGCCAGTGACCAAATGGGCGACCACTGTTCTGGAACCGGGCCAGGTGCCTTATGCGTTCCAGAAAGCCTTCTATGAAATGCGCTCCGGCCGCCCAGGCCCGGTGCTGATCGACCTGCCGTTCGACGTGCAGATGGCCGAAATCGAATTTGACATCGACGCTTACGAACCACTGCCATTGGCCAAGCCAGCGGCAACCCGCAAGCAAGTCGAAAAGGCCCTGGCCATGCTCGATCAGGCTGAGCGTCCATTGCTGGTAGCCGGTGGCGGCATCATCAACGCCGACGCCAGCGACCTGCTGGTGGAGTTCGCCGAACTGACCGGCATCCCGGTTATCCCGACCCTGATGGGTTGGGGCACGATCCCGGACGATCACCCGCTGATGGTCGGCATGGTTGGCTTGCAGACCTCGCACCGCTACGGCAACGCGACCATGCTCAAATCCGACGTGGTGCTGGGCGTCGGTAACCGTTGGGCCAACCGTCACACCGGTTCGGTTGAGGTGTACACCGAAGGCCGCAAATTCATTCACGTCGACATCGAACCGACCCAGATCGGTCGTGTGTTCACGCCGGATCAGGGCATCGTTTCCGATGCTGGCCTGGCACTGAAAATGTTCATCGAAGTCGCCCGCGAGTGGAAAGCCGCCGGCAAATTGAAGGACCGCAGCGCCTGGCTCAAAGACTGCCAGCAGCGCAAAGCCAGCCTGCACCGCAAGACTCACTTCGACAACGTGCCGGTCAAGCCGCAGCGCGTGTACGAAGAGATGAACCAGGTGTTCGGTAAAGACACCTGCTACGTCAGCACCATCGGTTTGTCGCAGATTGCCGGCGCGCAGTTCCTGCACGTCTACAAACCGCGCCACTGGATCAACTGCGGTCAGGCCGGCCCTCTGGGCTGGACCATTCCGGCAGCGCTGGGCGTGGTCAAGGCTGACCCGAGCCGTAAGGTCGTGGCACTTTCGGGCGACTACGACTTCCAGTTCATGATCGAAGAACTGGCGGTGGGCGCGCAGTTCAAACTGCCGTACATCCACGTCGTGGTGAACAACTCGTACCTGGGTCTGATCCGTCAGGCACAGCGCGGTTTCGACATGGACTACTGCGTGCAGCTGTCCTTCGACAACCTCAACGCACCGGAGCTCAACGGTTACGGGGTTGACCACGTAGCGGTTGCCGAAGGCCTGGGTTGCAAGGCTCTGCGCGTGTTCGAACCGGCCGGCATCGCCCCTGCCCTGCGCAAGGCGCAAGAGCTGATCGAGGAGTTCAAGGTGCCGGTGATCGTCGAGATCATCCTGGAGCGCGTGACCAACATTTCGATGGGCACCGAGATCAACGCCGTCAACGAATTCGAAGACCTGGCGCTGGTCGGCGCCGACGCGCCAACGGCGATTTCGTTGCTGGACTGATCATGCCCCCCTGTGGGAGCGAGCTTGCTCGCGATGAGGCCAGCACATTCAACATTTCTGTTGTCTGGCACACCGCCATCGCGAGCAAGCTCGCTCCCACAGGAGGCCTCACAAATTTAGGAGACCACCATGCCGCGTTTCGCAGCCAACCTGTCCATGCTGTTTACCGAGCAGGATTTTCTTGCCCGCTTCGAAGCGGCCGCCAAAGCCGGCTTCAGTGGTGTCGAATACCTGTTCCCGTACGATTTCAGCTCCGCCGACATCAAGGCTCAACTGGATGCCAACGGTCTGACCCAAGTGCTGTTCAACCTGCCGGCCGGTGACTGGGCCAAGGGTGAACGCGGGATCGCCTGCCATCCGGATCGCGTGGAAGAGTTCCGCGCCGGCGTCGATCTGGCGATCGCTTATGCACAGGTTCTGGGCAACACCCAAGTCAACTGCCTGGCCGGCATCCGCCCACAAGGCGTAGACGATGCCACCGTGGAAAAGACCTTTGTCGCCAACCTCAAATATGCCGCCGACAAGCTGCAAGCGGTGGGCATCAAACTGGTGATGGAAGCCATCAACACCCGTGACATCCCGGGCTTCTACCTGAACAACACCGCTCAGGCACTGTCGATTCGCGAACAAGTGGGCAGTGCCAACCTGTTCCTGCAATACGACATCTACCACATGCAAATCATGGAGGGCGACCTGGCCCGCACCATGGCGACGCACCTGGAAGAGATCAACCACATTCAACTGGCCGACAACCCGGGCCGCAACGAGCCGGGCACCGGTGAAATCAACTACCGCTTCCTGTTCGAACACCTGGATCGTATCGGTTACCAGGGTTGGATCGGTTGTGAATACAAGCCGCTGACCACCACTGAGGCGGGTCTCGGTTGGTTGAAGACCCATAACGCAATTTGAAGTGATTTCCCTGTGGGAGCGAGCTTGCTCGCGATAGCGGTAGGACAGTCAACATAGATGCTGAATGTTATGGCCTCATCGTCGGAACGCCGCCCGGAGCAAGCTCGCTCCCACAAAAGCAGCAGTCCCCCATTTGTTTGCAAGCAGCTATAAAAACAAGAGGATTTTCTCATGGCTAAAATCGGATTTATCGGCACCGGCATCATGGGCCACCCAATGGCGTTGAACCTGCAGAAAGCCGGTCACAGCCTGTTCCTGTCGGCGCACCACGACCCTGCCCCGGCTGATCTGGTCGCCGCTGGCGCGGTCGCTCTGGCGAGCCCGAAAGAAGTCGCTCAGGAAGCCGAATTCATCATCGTCATGGTGCCGGATACCCCACAAGTCGACGACGTGCTGTTCCGTGCCGACGGCGTCGCCGCCGGTGTTGGCAAAGGCAAGGTGGTCATCGACATGAGCTCGATCTCGCCGACCGCGACCAAAGCGTTCGCCGCGAAAATCAACGAGAAAGGCGCGCAATACCTCGACGCCCCGGTGTCCGGTGGTGAGGTCGGTGCCAAAGCCGCGACCCTGAGCATCATGGTCGGTGGCGACAGCGATGCTTTCGAACGTGCATTGCCGCTGTTTCAGAGCATGGGCAAGAACATCACTCTGGTCGGTGGCAATGGCGACGGTCAAACCGCCAAAGTGGCGAACCAGATCATCGTTGCGCTGAACATTCAGGCCGTGGCCGAAGCCCTGCTGTTCGCCTCGAAAAACGGTGCTGATCCAGCCAAGGTGCGTGAGGCGCTGATGGGCGGTTTTGCCTCGTCGAAGATCCTCGAAGTACACGGCGAGCGCATGATCAAAGGCACCTTCGATCCAGGCTTCCGTATCAGCCTGCACCAGAAGGACCTCAACCTGGCGCTGGCCGGTGCGCGCGAGCTGGGCATCAACCTGCCTAACACCGCAGGCACCCAGCAAGTGTTCAGCACCTGCGCGGCCATCGGTGGCAGCAACTGGGACCACTCGGCGCTGATCAAGGGCCTGGAACACATGGCGAACTTCTCGATTCGAGATAAATAAACCCCTTGCATGAAGCTGGCTCGGTCCCCTGTGGGAGCGAGCTTGCTCGCGATGAAATCGCCGCGGTGTACCTGATACACCATGTCGCCTGAATCGCAGGCAAGCCAGCTCCCACACTGGACCGCGTCGCAACACCCGCTGTCGTCCTACCCCAATAACAAGAAATCGGGAGCCCGCCATGTCGGTCGATCCGCAACAATTCCTGCGCGAGCTGTTCGCCACAGCCATCGACGCTGCCCATCCGCAGCATGTCCTCGAAGCCCATTTACCCAAAGATCGCAGCGGTCGAGTGATCGTCATCGGTGCTGGCAAAGCCGCCGCGGCCATGGCCCAGGTGGTCGAGCGCTGCTGGCAGGGTGAAGTGTCTGGCCTGGTGGTCACCCGCTATGGTCACGGCGCCCCATGCGAAAAAATCGAAGTGGTCGAAGCGGCCCACCCGGTGCCTGATGCAGCCGGTCTGGCCGTGGCGAAACGGGTGCTGGAACTGGTTAGCAATCTGACCGAAAACGATCGCGTGATCTTCCTGCTGTCGGGCGGTGGTTCGGCCTTGCTCGCCTTGCCAGCAGCCGGCATCACCCTGGCCGACAAACAAGCGATCAACAAAGCCCTGCTCAAGTCCGGCGCGACCATCGGCGAGATGAACTGCGTGCGCAAGCACCTCTCGGCGATCAAGGGCGGCCGCCTCGGCAAAGCCTGCTGGCCTGCCACTGTTTATACCTACGCGATTTCCGATGTCCCAGGCGACCTCGCCACGGTGATCGCTTCCGGCCCAACCGTGGCCGACCCGAGCACCTCGGTCGAAGCCCTGGCGATTCTCAAACGCTACGCCATCGAGATTCCGGCGTCGGTGCGCAGTTGGTTGCAAAGCCCGGAATCGGAAACCGTAAAACCGGGTGATCCGAGCCTCGCCCGCAGCCATTTCCAGCTGATTGCCCGCCCGCAGCAATCCCTTGAAGCAGCCGCGGTGAAAGCCCGTCAGGCCGGTTTCAGCCCGTTGATCCTCGGTGACCTGGAAGGCGAATCCCGCGAGGTGGCGAAAGTCCACGCTGGCATCGCGCGCCAAGTGGTGCTGCACGGTCAGCCGTTGGCCGCGCCTTGCGTGATTCTCTCTGGCGGCGAAACCACCGTCACCGTACGCGGCAATGGCCGTGGCGGACGCAACGCCGAGTTCCTGCTGAGCCTGACCGACAGCCTCAAAGGTCTGCCCGGCGTCTACGCACTGGCCGGTGACACCGACGGCATCGACGGCTCCGAAGACAACGCCGGCGCAATCATGACCCCGGACAGCTACGCCCGCGCCGCCGCCCTCGGCTTGAGCGCCAGCGATGAACTGGACAACAACAATGGCTACGGCTATTTCGCCGCGCTCGACGGGCTGATCGTCACCGAGCCGACGCGCACCAACGTCAACGACTTCCGCGCCATCCTGATCCTCGAGAGCCCTGAAAATGACGCCTGATAAAAAGGTCAAAATCCTCGCCACCCTCGGCCCCGCCACCGACGGAATCAATGAGATCCGCGAACTGGTCGAAGCCGGGGTAAACATCTTTCGCCTGAACTTCAGCCACGGCGATCACGCCGACCACGCCCAGCGCTACCAGTGGATCCGCGAAGTCGAGCGACAACTCAATTACCCGCTCGGCATTCTGATGGACCTGCAAGGCCCGAAACTGCGGGTCGGGAAGTTTGCCGAGGGCAAGGTGCAACTGGTGCGTGGTCAGGCCCTGCGCCTGGACCTCGACGCCACGCCGGGTGACGAGCGTCGGGTCAACCTGCCGCATCCGGAAATCATCGCCGCGCTGGAACCCGGCATGGACCTGCTGCTGGACGACGGCAAACTGCGTCTGCGGGTGGTGACCAAGTACGCCGATGCCATCGACACCACGGTGCTCAACGGTGGCGAACTGTCGGATCGTAAAGGTGTGAACGTGCCGCAAGCGGTACTCGAACTCAGCCCGTTGACCGCCAAGGATCGTCGTGACCTGAGCTTCGGTCTGGAGCTGGGTGTGGACTGGGTCGCGCTGTCGTTTGTGCAGCGTCCGGAAGACATTCGTGAAGCCCGCGCGCTGATCGGCGACAAAGCCTTTTTGATGGCGAAAATCGAGAAGCCGTCGGCCGTTGAACAACTGCGCGAAATCGCCGAGCTGAGCGACGCGATCATGGTTGCCCGTGGCGATCTGGGCGTGGAAGTGCCGGCCGAGAGCGTGCCGCAGATCCAGAAAAACATCATCAGCACCTGCCGCCAGCTTGGCAAACCGGTGGTAGTGGCGACCCAGATGCTGGAGTCGATGCGTTTCTCCCCGGCGCCGACCCGCGCCGAGGTGACTGACGTCGCCAACGCCGTGGCCGAAGGTGCTGATGCGGTGATGCTGTCGGCGGAAACTGCCTCGGGCGATTACCCACTTGAAGCGGTGCAGATGATGAGCAAGATCATCCGTCAGGTCGAAAGCGGCCCGGATTACCAGGCGCAACTGGACGTCAGCCGGCCAAAAGCCGAAGCCACTACCTCGGACGCTATCAGCTGCGCGATCCGCCGGATCAGCAACATCCTGCCGGTGGCGGTGTTGGTGAACTACAGCGAATCCGGCAGTTCGAGTTTGCGTGCGGCGCGGGAGCGGCCAGCGGTGCCGATCCTCAACCTGACGCCGAACCTTTCAACTGCGCGGCGCTTGAGCGTGGCGTGGGGCGTGCATTCGGTGGTCAATGACCGTCTGCGGCAGGTCGACGAGGTGTGCTCCACCGCGCTGGAAATCGCCCAGGCGCAAGGCATGGCCAAGCGCGGCGACACGTTGTTGATCACTGCGGGGGTGCCTTTCGGTCAGCCGGGATCAACTAACTCGTTGCGCATCGAGACATTGATTTAGCGCCCGTACTGGCCTCATCGCGAGCAAGCTCGCTCCCACACTGGATCTGTGCCCGACACAAAATCAATGTGGGAGCGAGCTTGCTCGCGATGGGGGCGCCTCGGTTTACCAGACATAGACTCGAAATGCCCTCAAACCACTTCAACACCCACTGCCCCGACTGGGCCACTGCCCTGCTCAACGGCTTCAGCCAGATTTTCCTCCAGCGCCATCCGCTGTGTGGCCTGCTGTGCCTGTTGGCCATCCTGTTTACCGCTCCGACATTGCTCGGCGGCGCCCTGTTGGGTGGCGTGGCCGGTTTGCTTACAGCGCAACGTCGTGGCTACGCCAAGGCTGATCGCCAGGCCGGGCTCTTCAGCTACAACGGCGTATTGCTCGGCCTGTTGCTGAGCCTGCAATTTCGTTGGTCAGCCATGCTGCCGCCACTGATCATCGCCTGCGGCGGGCTGAGCGCGATCATCACCGAGCAATGGCTCAAGCGCGCTCGCGACCCGCATTTCCTGCCCGCCTATACCGCACCTTTCGTGGGATTGGGCTGGATACTGCTGAGCTTTGCCGCACCGGCACCCTCGCCCCCTGCGCCACTGCCGGCACTCGATGCCCTGAACCTGCTCGGCGCCGAGTTCAAAGGCCTGGGCCAGGTCATTTTCCTCGACCATCCCCTGGCGGGTGTGTTGATCGCTGCGGGGCTGTTGCTTGCCAACCGCCGCGCCGCCGTCTGGGCGCTGGTCGGTTCCTGCGCGGGCCTGGCCTGCGCTTTGTGGCTCAACGAAACCTCCGGCGCATTGCTCGGCCTTTATGGCTACAACCCGGCACTCGCCGCCCTCGCCTTCAGTCAGCAACGCCGTCAACCCTGGTTGCCGCTGCTGGGGATTGCACTGGCGATTCTCCTCACACCGGCTTTCGCTGCCGCGGGGTTGGCGACCCTGACAGCGCCGTTCATCCTCGCCTGCTGGTTGCTGCATTCGGGTATTCGCCTGCTACGCCAAGCGGCCACAGACCGTGCACCTTGCCAAACCACGGAGAATCAACCTAGGCTGCGCTGATTTATGGCCAAGGCGATTTGAATGGACAGCAACGACACGTGGCGCAACCGCCTGTACGTGATGATTTTCCATACCGACACGGTCGCCGGGCGGCGCTTCGATAAAACGCTGCTGCTGATCATTCTCGCCAGCCTGGTTGTGGTGATCCTCGACAGTATCGACGATGTCCATCAGAACTACGCCAGCTTCCTGGCGTATATCGAATGGGGTTTCACGGTGATTTTCCTGGCCGAGTACATCCTGCGCCTGTACTGCTCGCCCAAGCCTCTGCGTTACGCTTTCAGCTTTTATGGATTGGTGGACTTACTGGCGATTGTTCCGGGGATCCTCGCGCTGTATTACAGCGATGCCCAGTACCTGTTGATCATCCGGATCATCCGGATGCTGCGGATCTTCCGTGTGCTCAAGCTCGGTCCCTACCTGAAACAGGCCCATTACCTGCTCGATGCCCTGCGCGGCAGCAAGCAGAAAATCCTCGTATTCCTGCTCTGCGTCTGCACGCTGGTAACGGTGTTCGGCACACTGATGTACGTGGTCGAAGGCCCGGAGCATGGGTTCACCAGCATTCCGAAAGGCATCTACTGGGCGATCGTCACCCTGACCACTGTCGGTTATGGCGACATCGTGCCAAGGACTGCGCTTGGGCAGGTCATCTCGGCGATGGTAATGATCACCGGTTACTCGATCATCGCCGTCCCCACCGGGATTTTTACCGCCGAACTGGCCAACGCCATGCGCGGCGAACAGCAGCAACATGACTGCCCGGTGTGCAGCAAGAACCACCACGAACACAGCGCGGCATTCTGCTCACGCTGCGGCAATGCACTGTTCAAGAAAATAGAATAAGCAAAGTACTTTTTAATCTTTAAAGGGATATGCAGCCCCGGCTATAGTCGACGGCACAAGGTGTCGACACCTCTTTGATGAATAACAAATAGCCCGTAGGAGCTGCCGAAGGCTGCGCCTACCCAAAAAGGAATGTGCAGTGAAAAAGATCTTTGGCGCCTCACTTCTGGCCGCTGGCCTGGCCCTCGCGAGCGTGGCCCAGGCCGCACCGACCCTGCTCAACGTGTCCTACGACGTGATGCGCGATTTCTACAAGGACTACAACACTGCCTTCCAGAAACACTGGCAAGCCGAGCACAACGAAAACATCACCTTGCAGATGTCCTTCGGCGGGTCCAGCAAACAGGCCCGCTCCGTGATCGATGGCCTGCCGGCTGACGTCATCACCATGAACATGGCCACCGACATCAACGCCCTGGTCGATAACGGCAAACTGGTGCCGGACAACTGGGTCACGCGCCTGCCGGACCACAGCGCACCGTTCACTTCCGCCACCGTGTTTATCGTTCGCAAGGGCAACCCGAAAGCCCTGAAAGACTGGCCCGACCTGCTCAAGGACGGCGTGCAGGTGATCGTGCCCAACCCGAAAACCTCGGGCAACGGCCGCTACACGTATTTGTCGGCCTGGGGTTACGTGCTGAAAAACGGCGGTGACGAGAACAAGGCCAAGGCCTTCGTCGGCAAGCTGTTCAAACAAGCCCCGGTACTCGACACCGGCGGCCGCGCCGCCACCACCACCTTCATGACCAACCAGATCGGCGACGTGCTGGTGACCTTCGAAAACGAAGCGGAAATGATCGCCCGCGAATTCGGCCGCGACCAGTTCGAAGTGATCTACCCAAGCGTCTCCGCCGAAGCCGAACCGCCGGTGAGCGTGGTCGACAAAGTCGTCGACAAGAAAGGCACCCGCGCTGCCGCCGAGGAATACCTGAAGTACCTGTGGTCCCCGGAAGGCCAGGAAATCGCCGCCGCCAACTACCTGCGCCCGCGTGACCCGGCGGTACTTGCCAAGTACACCGACCGTTTCCCGAAAGTCGACTTCCTGTCGGTGGAAAAGACCTTCGGTGACTGGCGCACCGTGCAGAAAACCCACTTCAACGATGGCGGGATTTTCGACCAGATTTACAGCGGGCAGTAAGCATCGGCCATGATAAAGGCGACCTTCGCAGGTCGCCTTTTTTGTCGCTGTAATTCTGATTCAGCTAAGGAAGAATTGCTTCCACCTCAACCTCGATCAGCCATTGCGGCAGTGACAGACCGCTAACGATGATCCATGAGGACGCTGGAGGATTGTTCGGAAAACGCTCCAGCAGCACGCTGGATATTTCATCCTGCTCATCACGGGCAGATTCGACAATGTAGATCCTCATCATGACAACATGGGACAGGTCCCCACCCGCCCCAACCAGTATTTCTTCGATATTTTGGAATGCCTTGTCCGTTTGCGCGCGCAGCCCTGGGGCGACGGTGTGCTCACTCTCATCGACACCGACCTGGCCGGATAGCAGTAAACGGCGCCCGCCACACACTTCAACGGCCTGGCTGAAACCGTACTGAAGCGAGTTGAAAACGGTTGGCGGGTTCAAAACTGACTTCTGCATAGGAACTCCCGATTTTCTGAGTCGATCGGGAAACCTAAACTAATGCCCATCGGGGTTCTACCCAAACTCCGCCGCTGCAATACCTGGAAACGTAACTGTCAGGAAAGAACCCTCCACCCCAAGGCACTCCTTGGGGAGCATTCACTAGCGATTTCGGTGAAAACTCTACATCGGTGGCGCCACGCCGCCCTTGCCGGCCGAGATCGATTGCGCTGTCAGCGTGCCATCGGCACTTTGAGTGGCGAACAACACGACCTTGACCCCAACCTTGAGCAAGCTGCGATCGCCGGGCGTCAGGTTGACGATCGGCACGTCTTCCGGTACCAGGATCGTTTGCTGACCACCCTTGTAATTGACCGTCAGGATCCGGCCATTGCTGACCACCAGGTCGCCGACGCTGCCATTGGTCATGCTGCTGCCCTTGACCAGATCGAATGGGCGGTGACCGTCGCCGGTGCCGGCCATTTCGGGCGGGAACACATGCACTTCCAGCGCCTTGAGCGAGCCGTCGGCTTGCGGTATTGCCGCAGTGCCAATGTAACTGCCGGGCTTGATGTCTTCGATGTTGGCCAGGGTTACCGCGCGAACCTGGGTGTCCTTGGTCAACTGAATGGTCACGTTATCGCCGCTGTTGGCGTGCACTTCCAAGACATCTGCGGACACGCCGGTGATTTCACCGCGCACGCCGATACGCATGCCCGGTGCGTCCTCGGCCAGAGCCGAAGTGGCGATCAGCACGCAGCCCAGGGAAATCGCGCCAATGTTGCGTATCAGGCTACCAAACATCGTTTTCATGGGACCGGTTTCCATTGATAAAACGTTGAAAAATGACTGATACAAGAGAGCTCACCGCTCACATAAATCATATGCGCTACGGGACAAGATGAAAGCTTCGCGGGCATCGAACCACCGCCCGCGAACGGCCCTCAATGCCGCACCAACTTCTCCATCGCCGCGTCCGCCAAAAACGAAGAGCGGCTTTTGACATTGTGCTCACGCACATAACGGTCAATGCGCTGGATAACGTAGCCGGGTAACGTCACGTTGACCTTCTCGGTTTTGCCGAGATAAGGCGCGATGTCGAGCTCCAGCATGCCCCAGCCCATGTCGGCAAAGTCCGGGTTGCTCCGGTGCGTCGCAGCTGAAGTCGGCATCGGAATGTCCTCCCCGCCGGATACGATCTCTTGCAACATGAGATGAGCAACTTCGACCGCCGCGTTGTAAGCCTCTTCAAACGTGTCGCCTGCGGTGACGGCGCCCGGAATATCGGGGATCTGAATACCGATGGCGGTGTTCTCGTCGCCCCACTCGATACAGATGGGATATTGCATTACGGATCTCCTGCGTAACTGGCCACCGGGTAGTGAAGCCCGGCGCGCCTCCTTGCACCGGCCTGAATAAAAATAACTCTAGAGTTATATTTACTCAAGCACAAAAAACCGATGCATGACGTACGGTTGTTTTACAGGGTGTTGAATCGAGCGGTGATTTGCGTAGAGAGTGAGCCGGTTGGTTCATTGAACCCACCTGCAAAAACGGCGACCCTGAGGTCGCCGTTATCGTTACTGTCCGAATTGCCTTCCCAGCCCGGAAGGAACGCCATGGATGTCGGTTTCTTCCCACGGCCCATTCGGGCTGATGCTGCGGCTCCAGCCGTTGTTCCAACGGTAGTAGGTGCGCTGGCGGTAGAAGGTGTCGGTCTGGTCGTCGAGGACGTAGACGCCGAGCTTCGGATCCCAGTGGCTGTTGCCGCCGGGTGGTGGGGCGAAGCTTGCGGAGGTGCGTGGCTGTGGTTTTGCGGGTTTGTTTGGGGTCACCGGCTGGCCAGGAGCGGTCGTCGGCCTCGGTTTATTGCCTGGATACGATGACGGGATTGGCGGCAAGGTGCCTTCATGTGAAGGCTGCTGGACCGCACATGCGCTTAACCCCAAGACTAGACTGAGCAAGGTGATACGAGCGATGGCGGTCATAGCGGATTTCCTGGTTATTTATCTGGGCTGTCGATGGTCAATTGTTGCGGCGCGGTAGTGCTGCTGGCCAAGGGCTCGCTGCGACCGACCCACTCGCCGGCAGTCGGTTGGCCAGCACGGGAAACGCGCGCGACCAGTTGGACTTCAGGAAAGTTCGACAGTTTCAATTGCGGCATCATTGCGTCGGCATCGCCCAGCTCAACGGTCACTGGCAGGTCGGCGACGGTCAGGCGTTTGGCCGCCAACGGCGCTGGAGGACCTGAGGTAGCGCGAGCGAAGATGAACACGCTGTCACCCGGCTGTACCTTGGCTTTCACGTTCGCCGCCAGATCGACCGTCACTTTCAGCAGCGCGGCTGGCTTGGCTGCTACAACTGGCGCCTTGGCGACAGTACCGCCGCTCGCTTGCAATTTTTCGGTCGCCCGTGCAATGCCGCCTTGCAGCGCGCTGCGTGAGTTATCTTCCGGCGGCAGTTGCGCCAGCAAACGACTCCAGTAGTCGATGGCCTCTTGATAACGCTCGCCTTCGAAAGCCGCGATGCCCAACAGTCCAAGGCTGGTGACTTCTTTAGGATCGGCTTTAAGCGCTTCGTCGGTCAGCGCCTGGACCTTGTCCGACCACTTTTTGTTGTCGGCAAAGTACTGCGCCTGGGCCCATTGGCCGAGCAGTTCAGGCTGACGACCCGCCAGCGCCACGGTGCGCTCGAAGATCTTCGCCGCATCGCCAGGTCGATCCTGAGCCATATACGTACGACCAAGGAAATACAGGCCTTCGGCAGAATCCGGTTGCGCCGCGACAGCACGTTCGAGACGACGGGTCATCTCTTCCATCGATTGCGGTGCCTGGGCGAATTCGCGGGTCAGTTCGACCTTGTCACTGGCACCGAAATGCAGATACAGACCCAAGCCCAACACCGGGACCAGGATCGCCGCCAGCAGCGGCAGCGGCTTGCCCAGACGGGAAACCCGACCAGTGTCAGCCCCTTCGGTATCGGCCAACAGCTCACGGGCCGCTTCGTCACGCCCGGCGTCCATTTGCGTCGAATCGAGTACGCCTTCGGCCTGCTGAGCCTGCAACTCAGCCACGCGCTCTTGGTAAAGCGCCACGTTCAGCGCGGTACGATCCTCTTCACGCTGGGCACGACGGCCACGCAAAACCGGGATCAACAGAAAACTCAGGGCAACCAGTAGAAGCAGACCTGCAGCGAGCCAGAAATCAATCATCAGTGTTTTTGTCCAGCAGTTGGTCGAGGCGCTTGCGCTCCTCGGCAGAAAGCGTATCCGGGCCTGCAGTGCGTTCGGCGCGCCGACGACGGACGATCAAGGCGATCACCAGCACGCCACCGAGCAATAGCCCGGCCGGACCAAACCACAGCAATGCAGTCTTGCTGTTCAGGGCAGGCTTGTAGCGCACGAAGTCGCCATAGCGGTCGACCATGAAGTCGATGATCTGCTGGTTGTCCTTGCCCTCGCCGAGCATGCGGAAAATCTCTTTGCGCAGGTCAGCGGCGATCGGCGCGTTGGAATCGGCAATGTCCTGATTCTGGCACTTTGGGCAACGCAGCTCTTTGGTCAGCTCGTGAAAGCGCTCGCGCTCGGCGTCATTGGCGAACACGTAAGTATCGATGGCCGCGTGAGCGACGCCGGCGATACTCAGGCCGAGTACGGCTGCAGCAATCCAGCGCTTCATGGTTTAGCCTCGTCGACCAACGCCTGATACTTGGCCGCCAGTTTTTCGCGCCAGACCACTTCGTCGATCACCCCGACGTATTTGTCGCGGATGATGCCTTTGGCGTCGATGAAGAAGGTTTCCGGAGCGCCGTAAACACCAAGGTTCAGGCCCAATGAGCCCTCCTCGTCGCGGATGTTCATCTGGTACGGGTTGTGGAACTCCACCAGCCACTTCAAGGCATCGACGTTGACGTCCTTGTAGTTGACGCCGTAGATCGCCACGCCCTGCTGGGCCAGTTTGTTCAGCACCGGATGCTCGACCCGGCAGGAAATGCACCAGGTACCCCAGACGTTGACCAGTGCCGGTTTGCCCAGCAGGTCCGCGCGGCTCAAGGTCTTGTCGCCCTGCACGGCCGGCAGGGAAAACTCCGGGAACGGTTTGCCGATCATCGCCGAGGGCAGCTCGGCCGGGTCCAGATAGAGACCCCGATAAAGAAACACCGCCACCACCAAAAACAGCGCCAGTGGCAACACCATTAACCAACGTCTCATGCAGTGGCTCCCGTCATGCCCAGCGCTTCACGCACGCGGCTCTTGACCTTGACCCGATAACGACGATCCAGCGCCGCCAGCAATCCACCGAAACCTGTCAGCAAACCGCCAAACCAGATCCAGCGCACGAACGGTTTGACGTGTACGCGCACAGCCCAGGCGCCATTCTCCAGCGGCTCGCCGAGGGCAACGTAAAGGTCACGGGTGAAACCGGCGTCGATACCGGCTTCGGTCATCATCGAGTTCTGTACGGTGTACAGACGTTTTTCCGGGTGCAGCACCGCGACTTCCTTGCCGCTGCGGATCACTCGAATGGTGCCCTTGTCGGAGGTGAAGTTCGGTCCTTCGAAGTGCTTGGCGCCTTCGAAGATGAAGTGATAACCGGCCAGGTCCATGGATTCACCCGGCGCCAGACGCAAATCGCGCTCGGCGCTGTTCTGGCTCGAAAGCACCACGCCCAGGGCGCAGACGGCGATACCCAGGTGCGCCACCTGCATGCCCCAATAGCTGCGGGTCAGGGTTGGCAGGCCTTTGATCAGGCCTTTGTTGCGGGTCTTGTCGAAAATGTCGCGCACGCCGGCCAGCAATACCCATGCGGCAAGCATGAAGGTCGCCAGCACGGCCCAGTTGAAGTCGCCATAAGCAATGCCGGCCACAACCGCCAGCGCAGCACTGCCGAGCAACACCGGGATCAGCATGCTTACCAGCCATTTCACCGGCGTGTCTTTCCAGCGCACCAGCACGCCGACCGCCATCACCACCATCAGCAACGCCATCAACGGAATGAACAACGCGTTGAAATACGGCGGGCCGACCGACATCTTGGCGCCGGTCAGGGCGTCGAGCACCAGCGGATACAAGGTGCCTAGCAGAATCATCGAAGCCGCGACCACCAGCACCAGGTTGTTGCCCAACAGCAGGGTTTCACGCGACCACAGGTTGAAGCCAACGTGGCTCTTGACCACCGGGGCACGCAGGGCGAACAGCGTCAGCGAACCACCGACCACGAACAGCAGGAAGATCAGGATGAACACGCCGCGCTCAGGGTCCGAGGCAAACGCGTGCACTGAGGTCAGCACGCCGGAACGCACCAGGAAAGTCCCCAGCAGGCTCAGCGAGAACGCTGCAATGGCCAGCAACACGGTCCAGCTTTTGAACACACCGCGTTTTTCAGTCACGGCCAACGAGTGAATCAGCGCCGTACCGACCAGCCAAGGCATGAACGAGGCGTTTTCCACCGGGTCCCAGAACCACCAGCCGCCCCAGCCGAGTTCGTAGTAGGCCCACCAGGAGCCGAGGGTGATGCCGATGCCGAGGAACGCCCAGGCGACGATGGTCCAAGGTCGCGACCAACGCGCCCACGCCGCATCCAGACGACCGCCGAGCAAGGCTGCGATAGCGAAGGCGAAGGCCACCGAGAAACCGACGTAACCCATGTAGAGCATCGGCGGGTGAACAATCAGGCCGATGTCTTGCAGTAACGGGTTGAGGTCATGACCATCCGTGGGAATCTGCGGCAGAATCCGTGCGAACGGGTTCGACGTAAGGATCAGGAACAGCAGGAAGCCGGTGCTGATCATGCCCATCACCGCCAGCACGCGAGCCAGCATGACCTGCGGCAACTGCCGGGAGAAGATCGATACAGCGAAGGTCCAGCCACCGAGAATCAGCGCCCAGAGCAGCAACGAGCCTTCGTGGGCACCCCACACTGCGCTGAACTTGTAGTACCACGGCAAGGCGCTGTTGGAGTTGTTGGCGACATAACCGACGGAAAAATCATCGGTCATGAAGGCGTAAGTCAGGCAACCGAAGGCGAACACCAGAAACGTAAACTGGCCCCAGGCCGCTGGCTGCGCCAGGCCCATCCACATGCGGTCACCGCGCCAGGCACCGAGCAACGGCACGATGGCCTGAACGATGGCAAAGCACAGGGCGAGAATCATCGCCAGATGGCCCAACTCGGGGATGAACAGCCCTGAACCAAAGAGTGCGGAAGTCATCGATCAACCCTCCTTCGCGGGTGTTGGAGCGGTTTGACCACTGTCTTTCAGCGCCTTGGTCACTTCGGGCGGCATGTACTTCTCATCGTGCTTGGCCAGCACTTCGTCAGCCACCACCACACCGTCCGCATTCAGTTTGCCCAACGCAACGATGCCTTGCCCTTCGCGGAACAGGTCCGGAAGAATGCCGCGATAGGTGATGGTCACGGATTTGTTGAAGTCGGTGACGATGAACTTCACGTCCAGCGAGTCGCCGGAACGCTGCAGCGAGCCCTTCTCGACCATGCCGCCAGCACGGATGCGCGTGTCTTGCGGGGCTTCGCCATTGGCGATCTGGGTCGGCGTGTAAAACAGATTGATGTTCTGCTGCAAGGCACTCAGGGCCAGGCCGACGGCGGCGCCAACTCCGATCAGAATCGCGAAAATGATGACAAGACGTTTTTTACGCAGCGGATTCACTTGCTGTTCTCCCGGCGCAGACGACGCGCCTCTTGTTGCAGGTAACGCTTGCGGGCCAGGATCGGCGCAGCCACGTTGAGAGCCAGTACCGCCAGGCAGATGCCATAAGCCGACCAGACATAAAGACCGTGATGGCCCATGGCGAGGAAGTCGCCGAATGAAGCAAAACTCATTACGCGGCCTCCAGGCTGTTTTGCACTTCGGTTTTTACCCAGCTTGCACGGGCTTCGCGCTTGAGCACTTCAAGGCGCATGCGCAGCAACAGCACCGCGCCGAAGAAACAGTAGAAACCCAGCACCGTCAGCAGCAACGGCAGCCACATCTCGGCCGGCATAGCCGGTTTTTCAGTGAGGCTGAAGGTCGCGCCCTGGTGCAGGGTGTTCCACCACTCCACCGAGTACTTGATAATCGGGATGTTGATCACGCCGACAATCGCCAGCACCGCGCAGGCCTTGGCCGCGCTGTCGCGATTGCTGATGGCGTTGCCCAGTGCAATAAGACCGAAATACAGGAACAGCAGAATCAGCATCGACGTCAGGCGCGCATCCCAGACCCACCACGAGCCCCAGGTCGGTTTGCCCCAGATCGCCCCGGTGACCAGTGCCACGGCGGTCATCCAGGCACCGATCGGCGCCGCGCATTGCAGGGCGACGTCCGCCAGTTTCATCTTCCACACCAGCCCGACGATGCCGCAGACCGCCAGCATCACGTAGCAGGACTGAGCCAGCATGGCGGCCGGTACATGAATGTAGATGATTCGAAAGCTGTTGCCTTGCTGGTAGTCCGGCGGTGCGAAGGCCAGGCCCCAGACCACGCCGACGCCGATCAGCAGCAACGCCGCGACGCTCAGCCAGGGCAGCAGTTTGCCGCTGATGCCGTAAAACCATTTGGGCGAGCCGAGCTTATGAAACCAGGTCCAGTTCATTACTGTTTCCATCACGGTTGCTTTGCGTTGTCACGCAAAGTCAGGGTCTGCCTTTCTTAAAAAAAAGCGGTTAAATTTTAACCAGACCTCATTATTATTCGCCGACGCTGATCTTCAGGCCAGCAGCTATTGCAAAGGGTGTCAGGGTTACCGCCAGGGCGGTCAGGCTACCAAGCCACAGCAGATAACCGGTTGCCGGCATGCCCTGCAAGGCAGCCTGCAAGGCGCCACTGCCGAGAATCAACACCGGGATGTACAGCGGCAGAATCAACAATGCCAGCAGCAAGCCGCCACGCTTCAAACCGACCGTCAGCGCCGCGCCCACCGCACCGAGCAAGCTCAGTACCGGTGTACCGAGCAACAGCGACAAGAGCAAAACCGGCAGACAGGCGGCAGGCAAACCGAGCATCAACGCCAATAACGGGGCAAGCAACACCAGTGCCAAGCCGGAAAACACCCAGTGTGCCAGCACCTTTGCCAAAACCAGAAGAGGCAGGGGGTGCGACGAAAGGACCCACTGTTCAAGGGATCCATCCTCGAAATCACTGCGGAAAAGCCCGTCCAGCGAGAGCAAAACCGATAAAAGGGCGGCGACCCAGACCAGCCCCGGTGACAAGGTTTGCAACAATTGTGTCTCAGGTCCGACCGCCAATGGGAACAATGCGACAACAATGGCGAAGAATACGAGGGGGTTGGCAAGCTCGGCAGGACGACGACACAGCAAACGCGCCTCACGGGCGACCAACAGTGCAAAAACACTCATACGGCCCACTGCCCCAAATCGATGTCGCGGTAACCGGCCGGCATCCGGGTCAATGTATGGTGGGTGGTCAGAATCACCATGCCGCCTCGCTCGCAGTGTGCGGCCAGGTGTTCTTCCAGCTGTGCGACGCCTTGTTTATCCAGCGCGGTAAACGGTTCGTCGAGAATCCACAGTGCCGGGCTGTCCAGATACAGGCGAGCAAGGGCCACGCGGCGTTGCTGACCGGCGGACAGAGTGTGACAAGGAACATCTTCGAAACCACGCAGTCCTACCGCTGCCAGCGCCTGCCAGATCGCCTCATGGGTGGCGGGCTGATGCAACGCGCAGAGCCAGCTCAGGTTCTCTTCGGGGGTCAGCAGGTCCTTGATTCCGGCGGCGTGACCGATCCATAACAGGTTGTGGGCCAGCTCCGGGCGTTGTGTGTTCAAGGGCTGGCCGTTGAGCAGCACCTGGCCACTGGTCGGCTGCATCAACCCGGCGAGCAGGCGCAGCAGGCTGGTCTTGCCACTGCCGTTGGGGCCGCTGATCTGCAACATGTCACCGCTGCCCAGACGCAACTCGAGGTTTTCGAAGAGCATCCGCCAGTCTCGCTCACAGGCGAGCGCTACGGCTTCTAGTAGAGGGATGGTCAAGAGATCGCGGGCCTTTACGGTTCAAGTCGGCAGTGGAGCGGCCGTTAAAGTGATGCAGCATAGATGCATTGACGGCCTGTTCTAGAGAGCTGCGTCAAACATTTGCGATGTTTTCCGCGCCCCGACAACAACGGGGCGGCATTATACATGTCATGTCCTACTCCAAAGAGGGCAATTTCGACAGGGTGTGACCTGATGACCGGCGAGATGAACATCCTTCCACTGCCCCCTACGACGCCGGCCACCTCGCGCCCGCTCGTGGTCAGTGGTGAGTTGCTCAAGTTGCAGACCCCGGTGGAAGGTTTGATCGCCGCGGGCCAGAGCGCCAGCGCTGAAGTGTTGTCGCTCAAACAGAACGACCAGACTTTCCAGCTGCTGCTCAAAGTCACCCTCGACAGCGGTCGCCAGACCACCGTGCAAGCCACCAGCAACCAGCCGTTGCCTCAGGGCACCAACCTGACGGTCAGCCAGCCTTCAGCCGGCAGCCTGGCAATCACCGTGCAGCAGGCCATCGCTTCCAACGTCGCCACCCTCACCCGCCTCGACACCTCACAATTACCGGTCGGCACGTTGCTGCAAGGTAAAGTCCTGACCAGCCTACTGATGCCGCAAACACCGGGGCAGCCGGCGGTCTATCGTTCGCTGGTGAGTTTGCTCAATACCGCATTAAGTGGCAGCACCTTGAGCATCGACAGCCCACAACCGTTACGCATCGGCAGCCTGCTCAGCGCCTTGGTCCAGGGCGCGCAAAGCCTGAGTTTCGTGCCACTGGCCAGCCGTCAGGAACAACTGGCGGTGACCCAGCAATTGCTGGCCCAGCAAAGTCGCCAAGGTTCTTTGAGCGGGCTGATCGACGCCCTGCAAAATCTGCCAGACTCCGACACCACCTCCGACGACCTGCGTGCTGCCGTCGACAAACTGCTCGCCGACCTGCCGGATGCTCAGCAGCTGAGTACGCCCAAAGGCCTGGCGCAGGCGCTGGCCAACAGTGGGTTGTTTCTGGAATCCAAATTGCTCGCCGGACAGAACCCTGCCCTGACACCGGACATGAAAGGCAATTTGCTGCGACTGATCGCCCAACTGGCACCCGGCCTGCCAGCCAATACCAGTTTCAACGCGGTTATCGCCGCCAACACCCTGGCCCAGGTGCTACCAAGCTTTGTCCGCAGCGCCCTCGGCACCCTCGGCCAGGTCAGCGCCAAACCGCAGCCGAGCAGCTTCCCCCTGCCCTCGCGGTTGCTGCAAAGCCTGGAGGGTGAAGGTGACCTGGAGCACTTGCTGCGGCTGGCCGCTGCGGCCGTTTCCCGCCTGCAAAGCCATCAACTGTCGAGCCTGGAACAGACCGGCATGACCGAGGATGGCAAGTTGCAAACCACCTGGCAGCTGGAAATCCCCATGCGTAATCTGCAGGACATCGTGCCGTTGCAGGTCAAGTTTCAACGCGAGGACACACCGGAAAAGGAACAGCACGAGAAATCCGTCGAGCGCGAGCCGAAACAGCGACTCTGGCGGGTCGAGCTGGCGTTCGACATGGAACCCCTCGGGCCGCTGCAAATCCAGGCACAGCTTGCTCAGGGCAAACTCACCAGCCAGCTCTGGGCCGAACGGCCTTATACCGCCAGCCTGATCGAAAGTAACTTGGGCGGATTACGTGCGCAGTTGCTGGCATCAGGTCTGAATGTTGGCGATTTGAATTGCCACCTCGGCACACCGCCCCAAGGCAATCAAACCCGCCTCGAACAACGCTGGGTCGACGAAACCGCATGAACAACCACACGCCACCGCGCCAGGCGATCGCCCTCAAGTACGACGGCAGCCACGCTCCGACACTCACCGCCAAAGGCGATGACGAACTGGCCGAAGCCATTCTGAAGATCGCCCGCGATTATGAAGTGCCGATTTATGAGAACGCCGAGCTGGTGAAACTGCTGGCGAGGATGGAACTGGGGGACAGTATTCCAGAGGAGTTGTACCGCACGATTGCCGAGATCATTGCGTTTGCGTGGAAACTCAAGGGCAAGTTTCCGCAAGGCTATGACTCGCAGGCGCCGATGGTGGAGCGGGATGTGACTGATCGCGGGGATGACTACTGAGGTTTCGAGGGCGCTGTCGCCTCGTTATCAGATTTGAAAAAACGCAAAAGCCTGAAACTGCGACCAACAATCAGACCATTGATAATGCCGGCTCCCAATGCTGACCATGCCACCGCCGACACTTCATCAGCCAGTTCCGGATGCATGGCTGCCTGGTACCCGCTGTAGTAACGCCAGGCAAAGAAACCCCAATACACAATCAGCACCTTGACGGTGCCACCCAACACCAGACGCTGCCCATCGCGCTCTACGCTTTGGTACGAGTAAAAGCGCAATGCCAGAATCCAACCCGCCAGTAATCCCAGCGCATACACTGAGAGCGGGATCGCAGCACCCTGGGAGAATTTCAGAGAGACTAGGGAAATGACGACAAATATCGCCGGCGTGATCTGCAACGACCTCTTCGATTCATGACTCTTGAAACAAGCACTGACACCGTAATAAGTCAGGATAAAAAAGACTGCATAAACCCACAGCGGTGTACCGCGCAAAATGTCGAGCATAAGCCTCCTTGGCACTGCAAATACCTGAAACAGGCGTCGTTGATCAGCGGTGAACAATTTAACGATGACGGGTCGTGATCACAATCCGGCGGAATCCGCAAAAACTATAGGCAGGGGACTACGGGAGCGTAATCCCGCTCTGAGGACGCGGAGCCTGAAGGGCAAGCTCCCGGCGGGACAGGATCCGAATGCGCGGAGGGTTGAGAAGGATGTGACAGAACGCGGGGATGATTACTGAGGTTTCAAGGACGCCTTCGCGAGCAAGCTCGCTCCCACAATGAATTGGCGGCGTTCACACATTTTGTGCCCACCACCGACCCCTTGTGGGAGCGAGCTTGCTCGCGATAGCAATCTCAGCCCAATCGCAAAAATCAGCTCTTGTGCAACTTGCTCATCAACTCCGCCTCTGCCTGGGTCAGGCCGCAGGACTGGGTCAATTCGTCGACGCTGGCGCCCATCCCCACCAGACGTGCCGCCTGAGCGAATGACAGGCTCGACGGGTCGCGCTGTTCGAGCTGGGCCAGCTTGTCTGGCAAGGGGCCGACCACCGCACGCAGTTCATGCAGGTCTTCACCCATGCGCACGTTACCGTTCTGGTAATCGTCGACGCGCTTGGCCAGGTCCTTGATGCGCTGATCACGCAACGCATCACGCTGGGCTTGCAGCGCTGCCAGCTCTCGCTGTTTACGGGTGTAAGCCAGGAACATCGCCAGGGTCCCTACCCAAAGGAGCCCCAGTACAATGACAGCAACCTCGAGAATCAATCAGATACTCTCCAGTTCCGACCACTCTTCTTCGCTCATCATCTTGTCCAGCTCGACCAGGATCAGCAGCTCGTTGTTCTTGTTGCACACGCCCTGGATGAACTTGGCCGACTCTTCGTTACCGACGTTAGGCGCGGTTTCGATTTCCGACTGACGCAGGTAAACCACTTCAGCCACGCTGTCGACCATGATCCCGACCACTTGCTTGTCGGCTTCGATGATCACGATACGGGTGTTGTCGCTGATCTCGGCATTCATCAGGCCAAAACGCTGACGGGTGTCGATCACGGTCACCACGTTGCCGCGCAGGTTGATGATGCCCAGCACATAGCTTGGCGCACCCGGAACCGGAGCGATTTCGGTGTAACGCAGGACTTCCTGAACGCGCATCACGTTGATGCCGTAGGTTTCATTGTCCAGCTTGAAGGTTACCCATTGCAGGATCGGATCTTCGGAACCCTTTGCAGACGACGCCTTATCATTCATACCCTGACCCCTCGAAAAACCGCCTGTGGCGGTGTGTGTTCTGTCCGGCCGCACCTTGTATGCAGCCAGCTGTTTGTTATGTAGGTTTGTGGGACGGTTTGCTGCCGCCCATGTGCTTGGCACCGCCGCTGGCGATCAGCTCCGCCAGCTCCGAGACATCCAGCAACGCACACATGTGCTCAATCACCGTACCGGCCAGCCATGGCCGTTGACCCCGATGGCTGCGCCATTTGATTTCGTTCGGGTCCAGGCGCAACGAGCGGCTGACCTGATGCACCGCCAGCCCCCACTCATAGCCCTGAACCGAGATCACGTATTGCAGGCCCTGGCGGAAGTCATCGCGATAGCGATCGGGCATGACCCAGCGCGCGGTATCCAGCACCTTCAGGTTGCCCGCCTGACTCGGCAAGATCCCCAGGAACCATTCAGGCTGACCAAACAACGGCGTCAGCTCATGACCGGCCAACGAGTAAATCGAACCCAGGCAGACCAACGGCACGGCCAGGGTCAAACCAGCGACGTCGAACAGCAGGCATTCGAACGGTTCGGCAGCCCAACTTGGCCGGCCATCGCTTTCCACTGGTGGTGGCGTGTTGCTCGGTGGCAGATGAACTTCGACCACCGGCTCGACCAGCACTTGCAGCAACGGTGCGACGGATGAGACTGGCGCCAGAATCGGTGCGGGCGCTTCCAGTACCGGCGCCACGCTTGGCGTCTTGGTAACTGGCGCTACAACGGGCGCCGCAGCCGCTGGCTTTTGCGCATCACGGGCCTGCTCTTCAAGCACCGCAGCCTGGAACTCGTCCAGCGCGCCTTGAACCTCAATGGCTTCGACGACCTCGACGACTTCTACGACTTCGGGTAATACCTCGACCTCTGACGGCCATTCCTCGGTCGCGTCTTGCAACAACGCATCCAGATAGGATTGCAACGCCAGTTGCGGTCGGCTGGTGATTTTTACTGGCCGGCTCATCGAGACGCCACTCCCGTAGGAGCTGCCGAAGGCTGCGATCTTTTAACGGTTTCCAGGGCGTCACAGAGCAAGATCGAAAGATCGCAGCCTGCGGCAGCTCCTACAGAAAGAAGATTCACCTCACGCCACCTGCGGAACAAGTTGTTGGGCCAGCAAGTGTTTGAGCAACGCACGATAAGCCAGTACTCCACGGCTCTTGCCGTCGAACTGCGAAGGTGTCAGACCGGCACGGCTGGCATCACGCAATCGGGTATCGACCGGGATGTAGCCTTGCCAGATTTCTTCCGGGTACATGTCGCGCAGCACCCGCAAGGTTCCCAGCGAGGCCTGGGTGCGACGGTCGAACAAGGTTGGCACGATGCTGAACGGCAACGCTTGTTTGCGCGAACGGTTGATCATCGCCAGGGTGTTGACCATGCGCTCCAGGCCTTTCACCGCCAGGTGCTCGGTCTGCACCGGAATCACCAGTTGCTGGCTGGCCGCCAAGGCATTGACCATCAACACACCGAGCAACGGTGGACTGTCGATCAACGCGTAATCGAAGTCCTGCCACAACTGCGCCAGGCTCTTGGCGATCACCAGGCCCAGGCCACTCTGCCCTGGCGACTGGCGTTCGAGGGTGGCCAGAGCGGTGCTCGACGGCAACAGGGAAATACGTTCGTCGCTGGTCGGCAGCAGCAGTTGCCCGGGCAGGCCTTGCGGCACGCTGCCCTTGTGCAGGAACAGGTCGTAGCTGCTGTGTTCCAGGCTGTCGGGGTCGTAACCGAAGTAGCTGGTCATGGAGCCGTGCGGGTCAAGATCGACCACAACCACGCGCTTGCCCGCCTCAGCCAGCAAACCGGCTAAAGCGATGGAGGAAGTGGTTTTACCAACACCACCCTTTTGATTGGCGACTGCCCAGACTCTCATTCAGATCGTTCCTCCCGGTCGAACAGATACAACCGAGAAATAGCTCAACGTTATAAGCCGGGTGACGGAGAATTGACGGCACTCTCACGTCCCGGCGACTTGACAGTCGTCGGTGCAGTTTGTGTGCCAGCACGCTTCAACGCAGCGTCGGGTTTTGCATTGGCGGTTCCGGTACCGGTCAGGCTGCGGCGTACATCGAGATTGCGCGACACCACCAACACTACCCGCCGGTTACGCGCACGCCCTTCGGTGGTCGCGTTATTGGCCACCGGCTGGAACTCGCCATAACCCACCGAGGCCAGTCGCCCAGGGTTGACACCCTGCATGGCGAGCATGCGCACGATACTCGCCGAACGGGCCGAGGACAGCTCCCAGTTGGTCGGGTACTGCGCGGTGCGGATCGGTTGATCGTCGGTGAAGCCTTCAACGTGAATCGGGTTGTCGAACGGTTTCAGAATCGCTGCGACCTTGTCGATGATGTTGAACGCGATATCGCTGGGCATCGCATCACCGCTGCCGAACAGCAGGCTGGAATTCAGTTCGATTTCGACCCACAACTCGTTACCACGCACGGTCATCTGATTGGAGCTGATCAAATCGCCAAACGCTGCACTGATGTCGTCTGCAATGCTTTTGAGCGGATCCTTGCTGGCCTGGGCGATGCCGGCATCGATCTGCTCGCTGTCCTTGACCAGCGGTTTGGCCGGGGTGACCGTCTTCGGACGCTCGTCGCCGATAGGGATCGGCTTGAGGGCGCGGTCGGAGTTGGTAAAAACCCCCACCAGCGCTTCGGAAATTTCCTTGTACTTGCCTTCGTTGATCGAAGAGATGGAGTACATCACCACGAAAAAAGCGAACAGCAGCGTGATGAAGTCCGCGTAGGACACCAGCCAGCGCTCGTGATTGACGTGTTCATCATGCTGACGACGGCGTGCCATGAGGTTATTCCCTTAATCCATGAAGCCTTGAAGCTTCAACTCAATGGAGCGAGGGTTTTCACCTTCGGCGATCGACAGAATGCCTTCCAGCAACATTTCGCGATAACGCGACTGCCGCAATGCGATGGACTTGAGTTTGCTGGCAATCGGCAACAATACAAGGTTGGCGCTGGCCACACCGTAGATGGTCGCAACGAACGCCACGGCAATACCGCTGCCCAGTTGCGACGGATCGCCGAGGTTGCCCATGACGTGGATCAGGCCCATGACCGCACCGATGATGCCGATGGTCGGCGCGTAGCCGCCCATGCTTTCAAAGACTTTGGCCGCTTCGATGTCACGGCTTTCCTGGGTGTAGAAATCCACCTCCAGAATGCTGCGAATCGACTCGGGTTCAGCGCCATCGACCAGCAGCTGCAAGCCTTTGCGCGAGTAGCTGTCGGGTTCGGTGTCCGCTACGCCTTCAAGCCCGAGCAAACCTTCCTTGCGCGCGGTAAGGCTCCAGTTGACCACGCGGTCGATGCCACCGGCCAGGTCGACGCGCGGTGGAAACAGGATCCAGCCGAGAATCTGCATGGCACGCTTGAAGGCACTCATCGGCGACTGCAACAACGCAGCGCCGATGGTCCCGCCAAGCACGATCAACGCCGCAGGGCCATTGGCCAAGGCACCGAGATGACCACCTTCCAGGTAGTTGCCACCAATAATGGCGATGAACGCCATGATGATCCCGATAAGGCTCAATACATCCATCAGATGCACGCCTCGGCCAAGTGCTTGCCGATCTCGTCAAGGCTGTAAATCGCGTCTGCCAGATCGGCTTTGACGATCGCCATCGGCATGCCGTAGATCACGCAACTGGCTTCATCCTGAGCCCAGACCGCACTGCCGCCCTGCTTGAGCAGACGCGCGCCTTCGCGACCGTCGGCGCCCATGCCGGTGAGCACTACCGCCAGAACTTTGTCACCGTAGGACTTGGCCGCCGAACCGAAGGTGATATCCACGCACGGCTTGTAGTTCAGACGCTCGTCGCCCGGGAGGATTTTCACCGCGCCACGGCCGTCGATCATCATTTGTTTACCACCCGGTGCCAGCAAGGCCAGGCCAGGACGCAGGATGTCACCATCCTCGGCTTCCTTGACGCTGATCTGGCAGAGCTTGTCCAGACGTTCGGCAAAGGCCTTGGTGAAGGCCGCCGGCATGTGCTGGATCAACACGATCGGCGCCGGGAAGTTTGCCGGCAGCTGCGTCAGCACCCGCTGCAACGCCACCGGGCCACCCGTTGAAGTACCAATGGCAACCAGTTTGTAGGCTTTGCGTTTCGGTGCCGGCGACGATGCACTGGTAGCCGGTGCGCGCGCAGGAATCGGTGCCGGAGCCGGACGCGCAGGTACAGGTGCAGGTGCACTGCTGCCGTAACTGCCGAAACTCGACGGTGCAGGTGTCGGGGCAGGCGCGACGGCTGGTGCCGGGGCGCTGTAGGCGCTGAAACGACGGTTACTGCGCGAAATGCTGTGAACCTTTTCGCACAGCAATTGCTTGACCTTCTCGGGGTTACGCGAGATGTCTTCGAAATTCTTCGGCAGGAAATCCACCGCGCCAGCGTCCAGCGCATCGAGGGTGACCCGAGCGCCTTCGTGCGTCAGCGAGGAGAACATCAAAACCGGGGTAGGACAGCGCTGCATGATGTGCCGCACCGCCGTGATGCCATCCATCATCGGCATCTCGTAGTCCATGGTGATCACGTCTGGCTTGAGGGCCAGGGCCTGATCGATCGCCTCTTTACCGTTGGTCGCCGTACCGACGACCTGGATACTCGGATCCGCTGAGAGAATTTCCGAGACGCGGCGGCGGAAAAAACCGGAATCATCCACCACCAGGACTTTGACTGCCATAAACACTCCGTTAGACGGAGCGAGGCTCAGTCGCCCCGCTCCACCAGAATCAAATACGCCGTGCGGCGTAACGCTTGAGCATGCTCGGAACATCGAGAATCAAGGCGATGCGGCCGTCACCGGTAATGGTGGCGCCGGACATGCCCGGGGTTCCCTGGAGCATTTTGCCCAATGGCTTGATGACCACTTCTTCCTGGCCCACCAGTTGATCGACGACGAAGCCGATCCGCTGAGTGCCCACCGAAAGGATCACCACATGGCCTTCACGCTGCTCTTCGTGAGCGGCGGAGCTGACCAGCCAGCGCTTGAGGTAAAACAGTGGCAACGCCTTGTCCCGCACGATCACCACTTCCTGACCGTCGACCACATTGGTGCGCGACAGGTCGAGGTGGAAGATCTCGTTGACGTTGACCAGCGGGAAGGCGAAGGCCTGATTGCCGAGCATGACCATCAGCGTCGGCATGATCGCCAGGGTCAACGGGACCTTGATGACGATCTTCGAGCCTTTGCCCTTGGTCGAGTAGATATTGATGGTGCCGTTGAGCTGGGCGATCTTGGTTTTCACCACGTCCATGCCCACGCCACGACCGGACACATCGGAGATCTCGGTTTTGGTCGAGAAACCCGGCGCGAAGATCAGGTTGAAGCAGTCTGACTCGCTGAGACGGTCCGCCGCATCCTTGTCCATCAAGCCTTTCTTCACGGCGATACCGCGCAAAACATCAGCGTCCATGCCCTTGCCGTCATCAGAGATGGACAGCAGGATGTGATCGCCTTCCTGTTCTGCGGACAGAATCACTTTGCCGCTGCGAGGCTTGCCCATCGCCTCACGATCAGCCGGTTCTTCGATACCGTGGTCGACCGAGTTGCGCACCAAGTGGACCAACGGGTCGGCCAGGGCCTCGACGAGGTTCTTGTCGAGGTCGGTTTCTTCGCCGACCAGTTCCAGGTTGATCTCTTTCTTCAACTGACGCGCGAGATCGCGAACCAGTCGTGGGAAGCGCCCGAAAACTTTCTTGATCGGCTGCATCCGGGTCTTCATCACCGCGGTCTGCAAGTCGGCCGTGACCACGTCGAGGTTCGACACGGCCTTGGACATGGCTTCGTCGCCGCTGTTAAGCCCCAGACGAACCAGACGGTTACGGACCAGTACCAGCTCGCCGACCATGTTCATGATTTCGTCGAGACGCGCGGTATCCACGCGGACGGTGGTCTCGGCTTCACTGGCCGGTTTTTCCGGTGGCGGAGAAGCCGGTGCACGGGCCGGAGCCGGTGCAGCAGCGGCAGCAGGCTTCGGCGCTTCAGCTTTTGGCTCAGGCGCTTTGGCGACAGGCTTGGGGGCTGCGGCCTTGGCGACTGGTGCCGCCACCGAGGCAGCAGAACCTGTGCCGACCTCGGTAAACTTGCCTTTGCCATGCAATTCGTCGAGCAGCGACTCGAACTCGTGATCGGAGATCAGATCGCTGCCGGCTGCCGCGGCCACAGGTGCGGCTGGCGCCGGAACGGCGGCAATTGCCGACTCCAGTGCATCAACGGCAAAGTTGCCTTTGCCATGCAACTGATCGAGCAATGCTTCGAATTCGTCATCGGTAATGTCAGAGCTGTCGCCTGCCGCTTTCGGGGCAACCGGTGCAGTTGGCGCTACCACCGCATCGGCGGCGAACTGGCCTTTACCGTGTAGCTGGTCGAGCAACGACTCGAACTCGGCATCGGTGATTTCATCGCTGCCGGCAGCCGCTTGAGGTGCCTGGACAACGGATGCTTCGGCCTCAGCCTTGACCGCGTTCAGCGAGTCCAGCAGCAGTTCGAATTCATTGTCGGTGATGTCGCCCGATTCGCTTTCAGCGGCAGGTGTTTCGACCACTTCAGCAACAGGTGCCACATCGGCCGCTTGAGGCTCGGCGAGACGCGCCAGAGCCGCCAGCAGTTCCGGCGTAGCCGCAGTGATTGGTGCACGTTCGCGGACTTCGCTGAACATGCTGTTCACCGCGTCCAGCGCTTCGAGAACCACGTCCATCAGTTCCGAGTCGACGCGACGCTCACCCTTGCGCAGGATGTCGAACACGTTCTCGGCGATGTGACAGCACTCCACCAGCTCGTTGAGCTGGAGGAAGCCGGCGCCCCCTTTTACAGTGTGAAAACCGCGAAAAATTGCATTGAGCAGGTCCGCATCATCGGGTCGGCTTTCCAGCTCGACCAGTTGCTCGGACAGTTGCTCTAGAATCTCGCCGGCCTCAACCAGGAAATCCTGAAGGATCTCTTCATCGGCGCCGAAGCTCATGTGTATGGGTGCTCCTAGAATCCAAGGCTGGAAAGCAAATCGTCTACATCGTCCTGACCGGACACAACGTCTTCTCGTTTATCGGCATGAATCTGCGGACCTTCACCCTGCGAGAGATGTTTTTGCGGATCTTTTTCAGCCAGCATCGCTTCATGGTCATGTTCGATGCCCGCAAAGCGGTCGACCTGACTGGCCATGAGCACGAGCTTGAGCAGGTTGCTTTCGACTTCGGTGACCAATTGGGTCACGCGCTTGATCACCTGACCGGTTAGATCCTGGTAATCCTGAGCCAGCAGAATATCGTTGAGGTTGCCCGAGACGACCTGAGTCTGCTCGACGCTACGCGTCAGGAAAGCGTCGACACGCCGGGCCAGCTCGCGGAACTCTTCGGCACCGACTTCGCGACGCATGAAGCGCCCCCAGTCCGTGCTCAAGGCCTGGGCATCGGTGCTCAGACCATTGACCAGCGGAGTGCTGTTCTCGACCAGGTCCATGGTGCGGTTCGCGGCCGCCTCAGTCAGCTTGACCACATAGGACAGGCGCTCGGTAGCATCCGTGATCTGCGAGACTTCCTCGGCTTGCGGCATGTGCGGGTCAATCTGAAAATTGACGATCGCGCTATGCAGTTCACGAGTGAGCTTGCCCACTTCCTGGTACAGGCCGCGGTCACGGGTCTGATTGAGCTCATGGATCAGTTGCACAGCGTCGCCGAACCTGCCCTTTTCAAGGCTTTCGACCAGTTCCTGGGCATGTTTTTTCAGGGTCGATTCGAAATCGCCCTGTGAAGATTCTCTTTGCTCCATAGCTCCCCCCGTGGCGCAGTGGCTCCGCACATCAACCGATGCGTTCGAATATTTTTTCGATCTTTTCTTTCAACGCCTGGGCCGTGAAGGGTTTGACCACATAGCCGTTTACACCGGCTTGAGCGGCTTCGATGATCTGCTCGCGCTTGGCTTCGGCAGTGACCATCAGTACCGGAAGATGCTTAAGTTTTTCATCGGCGCGCACATGGCGCAGCAGATCGATACCGGTCATGCCAGGCATGTTCCAGTCCGTTACCAGAAAGTCGATGCTCCCGCTGTTGAGGACGGGAATGGCGGTAATACCGTCGTCCGCCTCGACCGTGTTGGTGAACCCAAGGTCACGCAACAGGTTCTTAATGATCCGCCGCATCGTTGAGAAGTCATCAACGATGAGGATTTTCATGTTCTTGTCCAATTCGACCTCCAAGCAGTCTTAAACGCGCCCAGCACCTGGACGCGCCATTCAATCAATCAGGCAGAGCACTCAACGACTGTCTGGAGCACAACGGATTGAGACCGGCACAGCGTTACGCCATGCCTGTTTCGTTCGCAGTGTCCCCACACTGCTGTCAGCGCGCTCGCCACTCCCCCAAACGCCCCCGCAAACGGGCCGCGCACTGGCTGTGTAACTGGCTGACCCGCGATTCGCTGACCCCCAGGACCTCACCGATTTCCTTGAGGTTCAGCTCTTCGTCGTAGTACAGCGCCAACACCAGTCGCTCACGCTCCGGCAAATTGGCAATCGCATCCGCCAGTGCAGCCTGGAAGCGTTCATCTTCCAGGTCGCGCGACGGTTCGAGATGAGCACTCGCGCCATCCTCGTGCAGCCCTTCATGCTCGCCGTCCTGCAACAGATCGTCGAAGCTGAACAGGCGACTGCCCAAGGTGTCATTCAAAATCCCGTAATAATCGTCGAGACTCAATTGGAGTTCGGCCGCAACCTCGTGATCTTTAGCGTCACGCCCGGTTTTAGCTTCAATTGAGCGAATCGCGTCACTCACCATCCGGGTATTGCGGTGGACCGAGCGTGGCGCCCAGTCACCCTTGCGGACTTCATCGAGCATCGCACCACGGATACGGATCCCCGCGTACGTCTCGAAACTCGCACCTTTGCTCGCGTCGTATTTGGTCGACACTTCAAGCAAACCGATCATTCCCGCCTGGATCAGGTCTTCGACCTGAACACTGGCCGGCAAGCGCGCCAACAGGTGATAGGCAATCCGTTTTACCAGTGGTGCGTAACGCTCGATCAGTTCGTACTGCGCGTCACGCGCCGACTTCTTGTACAGGTTATAACCGCTGGCTGTCATAGAACCGGACCCGCAGTTTGCTGCACCAGACGCTCGACGAAAAACTCCAGATGCCCACGCGGATTGGCAGGCAGCGGCCAGGTATCGACTTTCTGCGCGATGGCCTTGAACGCCAGCGCACATTTGGAACGAGGAAAGGCTTCATACACGGCGCGTTGTTTCTGCACAGCCTTGCGTACGCATTCGTCGTAAGGCACCGCACCGACGTATTGTAAGGCGACGTCGAGGAAGCGGTCCGTGACCTTGGTCAACTTGGCGAACAGATTTCGTCCTTCCTGCGGGCTTTGCGCCATGTTGGCCAGCACGCGGAAGCGGTTCATGCCGTAATCGCGGTTGAGCAGTTTGATCAGCGCGTAGGCGTCAGTGATCGACGTCGGCTCGTCGCAAACCACCAGCAACACTTCCTGGGCCGCGCGAACAAAACTGACGACCGACTCACCAATACCCGCCGCCGTGTCGATGACCAATACGTCGAGGTTGTCGCCAATGTCGCTGAATGCCTGAATCAGGCCAGCATGCTGGGCTGGACTGAGGTGAACCATGCTCTGGGTACCGGACGCTGCTGGAACAATACGAATTCCGCCCGGCCCCTGAAGTAATACATCGCGCAGCTCACAGCGGCCTTCGATGACGTCGGCCAGCGTACGCTTGGGCGTGAGCCCCAGCAGGACGTCGACGTTCGCCAGCCCCAGATCGGCGTCCAACAGCATGACGCGCCGGCCGAGCTCAGCAAGAGCCAGGGACAAGTTCACTGACACATTAGTCTTCCCGACGCCACCTTTGCCGCCGGTCACTGCGATCACCTGTACGGGATGCATGCTGCCCATGTTCGTTCTTTACCTTGTCTTGCTTAGACGCGGGCTACATGACTGGCTGCGCGCTCACTTCGGAACAATGCATGGCAGGCCATCGATGTAGATACAAATCTATTCATTATTACCTCAGCCGACGCGCTTGGTCGGGCTGTGGTAGAGGTCAGCGAACATATCAGCCATGGCTTCTTCGCTGGGTTCTTCCTGCATCTGCACGCTTACGGCGCGACTGACCAACTGATGCCGGCGCGGTAAATGTAGATCATCTGGAATCCGTGGCCCATCGGTCAGATAAGCGACAGGTAATTCGTGACTGATCGCCAGGCTCAACACTTCGCCCAGACTCGCTGTTTCATCCAGTTTAGTCAGGATGCAGCCTGCCAGCCCGCACCGCTTGTAACTGTGATAAGCGGCAGTCAGCACCTGTTTCTGGCTGGTAGTGGCCAGCACCAGATAATTCTTCGACTTGATCCCGCGACCGGCCAGGCTTTCCAGCTGCATGCGCAACGCCGGATCACTGGCTTGCAGGCCGGCGGTGTCGATCAACACCACACGCTTGCGCAGCAGCGGATCAAGGGCTTGCGCCAGGGACTGGCCCGGGTCGACGTGAGTCACCGAGACATTGAGGATACGCCCCAAAGTCTTGAGTTGTTCCTGAGCACCGATGCGGTAGCTGTCCATGCTCACCAGCGCGATGTTCTGCGCGCCGTACTTGAGCACGTAACGTGCGGCCAGCTTGGCCAGCGTCGTGGTCTTGCCCATGCCGGCAGGGCCGACCATGGCAATCACGCCGCCCTCTTCCAGCGGTTCGATCTCGGGGGTGACGATCATCCGCGCCAGGTGCGCCAACAGCATGCGCCAGGCCTGACGAGGCTCTTCAATTTCAGTAATCAACTCCAGCAGATCGCGCGACAGCGGGCCGGACAGGCCAATGCGTTGCAGGCGACGCCAGAGGTTGGCTTGCTGCGGGCGACTGCCTTGCAGCTGGTTCCAGGCCAGCGAGCCCAACTGCACTTCCAGCAATTCGCGCAGCCCATTGAGCTCGAAACGCATCGAGTCGAACGCTCGCGGGTCTACCCCGGCGGACGGCGCAGGCGCTGGCGCAGGACGCGGCCGCTCAGCGAAGGTCGGCTCGATCAAAGGCTCCGCAGCGGTCAGCGGCAAGCCGGCGAACAGCTGGCGATTGGTGCCGGCGCTCGCGTCACTCTCACCGTCGCCACGCAGGCTCAACTCAGCCTGAGCCGTGACAATCCGCGACTGGGTCTTGCGCAACTCGTCTTCGAGTTCAATGTTCGGCACACGCGGGGCCAGCGCTGACAGCTTGTAATCCAGGGCAGCCGTCAGCTCGACACCACCGGCGATCCGGCGATTGCCGATAATGGCGGCATCAGCGCCCAGCTCATCGCGAACCAGCTTCATGGCCTGACGCATATCGGCGGCGAAAAAACGCTTAACTTGCATAAACCACTACCTCAGCCGTTGGGCCCTACTGTCGCAACGATGGTCACTTGCTTGTTGTCAGGGATTTCCTGATACGCCAACACATGCAACCCCGGGACTGCCAGACGTCCGAACCGCGAGAGCATCGCGCGTACCGGACCCGCTACCAGCAGAATCACCGGTTGACCTTGCATCTCCTGACGCTGCGCGGCTTCGATCAACGAGCGTTGCAGCTTCTCTGCCATGCTTGGCTCCAGCAGAACGCCCTCTTCCGAGCCTTGTCCTGCCTTCTGAAGACTATTGAGCAATATTTGTTCCAACCTTGGCTCCAAGGTGATCACAGGCAGCTCGGACTCAGTGCCTACAATGCTTTGGACGATAGCGCGCGATACGCCAACGCGGACGGCGGCCACCAGAGCGGCAGTATCTTGACTCTTGGAAGCATTGTTCGCGATGGCCTCGGCAATGCTGCGAATGTCGCGAACCGGAACCTGTTCGGCCAACAAGGCTTGCAGCACTTTGAGCAGTTGCGACAGCGAAACAACGCCCGGCACCAGCTCTTCGGCCAGCTTTGGCGAACTTTTGGCCAGCAACTGCATGAGCTGCTGAACTTCTTCGTGGCCGATCAGCTCACTGGAGTGCTTGTACAGAATCTGGTTGAGGTGAGTCGCCACCACCGTGCTGGCATCGACCACGGTGTACCCCAGAGACTGCGCTTGCGGACGCTGACTGATTTCGATCCAGACCGCCTCCAGCCCAAAGGCCGGATCTTTGGCGGTAATGCCATTGAGTGTGCCGTAGACCTGCCCCGGATTGATCGCCAGCTCGCGATCCGGATAAATCTCCGCCTCGGCGAGGATTACCCCCATCAAGGTCAGGCGGTAAGCACTCGGCGCCAGGTCGAGGTTGTCGCGAATGTGCACCGTCGGCATCAGAAAGCCCAGATCCTGGGAAAGCTTCTTGCGCACGCCCTTGATCCGCGCCAGCAACTGACCACCCTGGTTGCGATCCACCAGCGGAATCAGCCGGTAACCGACTTCCAGGCCGATCATGTCGATCGGGGTCACGTCATCCCAGCCCAGCTCTTTGGTTTCCATGGCTCGCGCCGGCGATGGCAGCAGCTCCTGCTGGCGCTTGACCTCTTCCAGAGCCTGAACCTTGACGATGTTTTGTTTCTTCCAGAACAGATACGCGGCACCCGCGGCCACGGCCGCCATGCTGAGAAACGAGAAGTGCGGCATGCCCGGCACCAGGCCCATGACCGCCATCAAACCGGCCGCCACCGCCAACGCTTTTGGCGAAGCGAACATCTGCCGATTGATCTGTTTGCCCATGTCTTCCGAACCGGAAGCACGGGTCACCATGATCGCCGCAGCGGTCGACAGCAGCAGTGATGGCAATTGCGCCACCAAACCGTCACCGATGGTCAACAGTGCGTAAACCTTGCCGGCATCACCGAAGGTCATGCCGTGCTGGAAAATCCCGACCGCCATACCACCAATCAGGTTGATGAACAGAATCAGCAGGCCGGCGATGGCGTCACCGCGCACGAACTTGCTGGCACCGTCCATCGAACCATAGAACTCGGCCTCTTGGGCGACTTCCATACGGCGCAGCTTGGCGGCGGGCTGATCGATCAGGCCGGCGTTCAAGTCGGCATCGATAGCCATCTGCTTGCCTGGCATCGCATCAAGGGTAAAGCGCGCGCTGACCTCGGAAATCCGCCCGGCACCCTTGGTCACCACGACGAAGTTGATGATCATCAAAATCGCGAAGACCACGATACCAACCACGTAGTTACCGCCGATCACCACCTCACCGAAAGCCTGAATCACCTTGCCAGCGGAGGCATGGCCGTCCTGACCGTGGAGCATGACCACCCGGGTCGAGGCCACGTTCAACGCCAGTCGCAACAATGTGGCGACCAGCAGAATGGTCGGGAACACCGCGAAGTCCAATGGCCGCAAGGCGTAGACACAGACCAGCAGCACGACAATCGACAGCGCAATGTTGAAGGTGAAGAACACGTCGAGCAGGAACGGCGGGACCGGCAACATCATCATTGCCAGCATGACCAACAGCAACAGCGGCACACCCAGATTGCCTCGACTGAGGTCTGCCAGGTTGCTGCGGGCACTGTTGATTAACTGAGAGCGATCCACCGGTATTCCCCGTTCCTTGAAGCAAACTTTTGACGCCTGAAGCGGGCGCAGGCGGGCTATTGCAAGAAGCCTTCCAACTTTTGCGGGGGGGGTGGGAATACAAGGTTTGAAAGACAACAGATAGACCGCGCGGGAACGATCATCAACGCGATCCGTAGCAGCTGGCGAAGCCTGCGTTCGGCCGCGAAGCGGTCGTAAACCCAGCTAACGCGGTGAATCAAGCACGCCGCGCCACATGATTTTACGACGACTACGTCGCCGAACGCAGGCTTCGCCAGCTGCTACGGGGGTAGACCGGAACATTCAGCGCGCATTCCCTGAAACAGCCACAGGACGGCGAAACACAGGGAAACGTCCGACAGGTTTTCAAGGTTGCCCCTCGGAAGTGGCATCGCTAGTCTTCGGTGGTCGCTGCCAAATCAGCGACCGGGCGTGGAAACCTGATGAGTAAACGAGGCAGCTCTAACCAGTAAACGAGAACCTCACCATGAACAAATCTTCGCACCTCCACGATTTAAAAACCGCCGGACTCACCCCCTTCTCCATCCACAACGATCAAGCCCTGTTCCGCGTCAACAGTGGCGTCCCTCTGCTCACTGCCTTGTCCCACGTCTCCGACCTCCTCCACCTCTCCAAGATGCTGGCCGAAGATGCAGCGATGGAACGCGGTAAGGACCGTTATGCCTGGGCATCGCATTATTTGCAGGAGATGAGTAAGGCGGTGATCGATGACGTGGTGAAGGTGCTGGGGGCGCCAGGTAATAATCGCGATTGAATAAAAAGCCCCCGCCTTTCTCTTGAAGACGGGGCTTTCAGGTGTTTGGTCATCAGCTCAAACGGCTATTAGCAATTCTCCTGATACACCGCGGCGCGGCCTTCGCGAGCAGGCTCGCTCCCACAGTTTGATCTGTGTACATCCACGAAAGACAGGTCGGCTGTCAGGCCGCCAGGATCAAAAGATCGCAGCCTTCGGCAGCTCCTACAGATATCACCCACCCTCCACGAAGTGGCACACCCCAACCACTCAGGCCGGCTGTCAGGCCGCCGTGCTTTGCTCTTGATCTTGATCCACCCGCCCCGTCGGGAGGCCGAGTGGAGGTGCTCAGCAGGGGGTGGGCGCGCAGCGCCGTACGGCGCAGCCGGACACATCGAGAGGAGGTCGTCGCGAAGCAGACCGTAGGCGATGCCCCCTGATGGACACCGGAGCGAGGGAACGCCGAGCCTAGGCGAGGGGCCGGACGCTTGGGGCGAGCGTTTTTTTGCTTACTTTTTTTAGGCGCTTGTAAAAAAAGTGAGTCGCCGTCAGGCGAAACCCTAAGTGGCCGTTACCGCAGGAATGGATATGTACACCTGCAAGAGATTGGCCGGCTGTCCGGCCGCCATCGCGAGCAAGCTCGCTCCCACAGTTGAACTGTGTACATCTGCAAGAGGTTGGTCGGCTGTCAGGCCGCCTTCGCGAGCAAGCTCGCTCCCACAGTTGAACTGTGTACATCTGCAAGAGGTTGGTCGGCTGTCAGGCCGCCTTCGCGAGCAAGCTCGCTCCCACAGTTGAACTGTGTACATCTGCAAGAGGTTGGTCGGCTGTCAGGCCGCCATCGCGAGCAAGCTCGCTCCCACAGTTTTGATTGGTGTACATCTGCGGGAGATTGGTCGGCTGTCAGGCCGCCATCGCAGGCAAGCCAGCTCTCACAGTTTTGATTGGTGTACATCTGCGAAAGATTGGTCGGCTGTCAGGCAGCCATCGCAGGCAAGCCAACTCCCACAGTTTTGATTGATGTACATCTGTAGGAGGTTGGTCGGCTGTCAGGCCGCCTTCGCAGGCAAGCCAGCTCCCACAATTTTGATCGGCGTACGCCGCCAAGAGATGAGCCGGTCAAGAATCGCGGCGCAGATCCGGTGGAATCGGCAAATCGTCCTTGAGTGGATCCGGCCGCTTGCCCTTGCCGGCGCGGTACTGACGAATCTGATAGACGTAGGCCAGTACCTGGGCGACCGCCAGATAGAGCCCACCAGGAATTTCCTGGTCAAGCTCGGTGGAATAGTAGATCGAACGCGCCAGAGCCGGCGACTCAAGCAGCAAGACCTCATTAGCCACTGCTATTTCGCGGATCTTCAGCGCCAGGAAGTCGTTACCCTTGGCGACCAGCATCGGCGCGCCACCCTTCTCCGGGTCGTACTTGAGCGCCACCGCGTAGTGGGTCGGGTTGGTAATGACCACGTCGGCCTCAGGAATGGCCGCCATCATCCGCCGCTGGGACATCTCACGCTGCAACTGGCGAATCCGCTGCTTGACCTCCGGGCGACCTTCCTGATCCTTGTGCTCGTCGCGCACTTCCTGCTTGGTCATCAGTAGTTTCTTGTGACTCTGGTACAACTGAACCGGCACATCGACCGCCGCGATCAGAATCAGCCCGCAGGCCATCCATAACGTGCTCCAGCCCACCAGTTGCACGCTGTGGATAATCGCCTGCTCCAGCGGCTCATGGGCGATTCGCAGCAAATCGTCGATGTCCGAGCGCAGCACGCTCAGCGCGACGAACAGCACCAGCAGGAACTTTGCCAGAGCCTTGAGCAACTCGATCAACGCCGTGGAGGAAAACATCCGCTTGAGGCCATTGGCCGGGTTCATTCGACTGAACTTCGGCGCCAGGCTACTGCCCGCGAACAGCCAGCCACCCAGGGAAATCGGACCAATGATCGCCGCCAGCAGCAAGGAGAGCAGCACCGGCTGCACTGCGAGAATCGCGATCTTGCCCGAGTTCAGCAGATACAGGCCCATGGCACCCGGAGTGAGCACCACTTCACGAGGCAGGGAGAAGTTCAGGCGCATGATTTCCAGCAAGTCCAGCGCCAGCCCACCGCCGTAAATCAACAGCGCTCCCGCCCCGGCCAGCATCACCGCCAAGGTATTGAGCTCTTTGGAGCGAGCGATCTCGCCCTTTTCACGGGAGTCCTTTTTGCGCTTGTCCGTGGGGTCTTCTGTCTTGTCCTGACCGCTCTCGCTCTCCGCCATGACTCAGCGCGCCTGTGCCATATCGCGCAACAACTGCAAAGCCTCGACAGCCAACGGTTGGTACTGATTGAGAATATCCCCCAGGGTGACCCAGAAAATCACCAGGCCCAACACCAGGGTCAGCGGAAAACCGATAGAGAAGATATTCAGTTGCGGTGCCGCGCGGGTCATGATCCCAAAGGCAATGTTGACCACCAGCAGCGCAGTGATTGCCGGCAATACCAGCAGCAGCGCGGCCCCCAGCACCCAACCCATTTTGCCGGCCATTTCCCAGAAATGATTGACCAGCATGCCACTGCCCACCGGCAGGGTCGTGAAGCTTTCCGTGAGGATTTCAAACACCACCAGATGGCCATTCATGCCGAGAAACAGCAGCGTCACCAGCATCGTCAAAAACTGTCCGATAACGGCCGCCGACACGCCGTTGGTAGGGTCGACCATGGACGCGAAGCCCATGCCCATCTGGATTGAAATGATCTGCCCGGCGACCACGAACGCCTGAAAGAACAGCTGCAAGGAGAACCCCAGCAGCGCGCCAATGAGGATCTGTTCGGCAATCAGCAGCAGACCACTCAAATCCAGCGGATTGACCTGCGGCATCGGCGGCAGGCCCGGCGTGATGACCACCGTTATCGCCAGTGCGAAATACATCCGAATACGCCTGGGCATCAGGGTCGTGCCGAAGACCGGCATGGTCATCAGCACTGCGCCGACCCGAAATAGCGGCAGCATGAAGCTTGCCACCCAGGTACTGATTTGCGCGTCAGTTAGCGCCAGCAACGACATGGCTTAGCCGATCAACTGCGGAATACTGCTGTACAAGCGCAGGATGTATTCCATGAACGTTTGTATCAGCCAAGGGCCGGCGACGATCAGGGTCACCAGCATCACCAGCAAACGCGGGAGGAAGCTCAGGGTCTGTTCGTTGATCTGCGTGGCAGCCTGGAACATCGCCACCAGCAACCCCACCAGCAAACTCGGAATCACCAGTATGGCGACCATCATGGTGGTCAGCCAAAGCGCTTCACGGAACAGGTCTACCGCAACTTCAGGAGTCATATCGCCCTACCCGCCCACAAGGTTCTAAACACCACCGAAACTGCTCGCCAGCGTACCGATGATCAATGCCCAGCCATCCACCAGCACGAACAGCATGATCTTGAACGGCAGCGAAATGATCAGTGGCGAGAGCATCATCATGCCCATGGCCATCAGCACACTGGCAACGACCAGGTCGATGATCAGGAACGGAATGAAGATCATGAAGCCGATCTGGAATGCGGTTTTCAGCTCCGAGGTGACGAAGGCCGGCACCAGAATGGTCAGCGGTGCCTGATCCGGCGTCGCGATGTCGGTGCGCTTGGACAGACGCATGAACAGCTCAAGGTCGCTGCTGCGGGTCTGCGCCAGCATGAAGTCCTTGATCGGCACTTGCGCCTTGGCCACCGCATCCTGAGCCGTCAGCTTCTCGGCCAGATAAGGCTGCAAGGCGTCCTGATTCACCCGATCAAAGACCGGCGCCATGATGAACATGGTCAGAAACAGCGCCATGCCGGTGAGGATCTGGTTCGACGGCGTCTGTTGCAAGCCCAGGGCCTGACGCAGGATCGAGAAAACGATGATGATCCGGGTGAAGCTGGTCATCAGCATGACGAACGCCGGAATGAAGCTCAGCGCGGTCATGATCAGCAGGATTTGCAGGCTGACCGAATATTCCTGAGCGCCATTGGCGTTCGTGCCCAAGGTGATCGCCGGAATCGACAACGGGTCGGCGGCGAACGCCAACGGCGCGGCCAGCATCAGGACCAACGTCAACAGGATGCGCAACGGCATTACTTCTTATCCTTATCTTTACCCAACAACTCCATCAGGCGCTGGGCAAACTCGGGGGTCGCCTGCTCGGCGCTCGGCACTTGTACCGGCTCTTTGAGCACATGCAACGGAGTGATAGTGCCGGGGGTCAGCCCGAGCAGAATCTGCTCGTTGCCGACTTGCACCAGTACCAGACGATCACGCGGCCCAAGGGCGCGCGAGCCGATCAGCTCGATCACTTGCCCCTTGCCGGCAGGACCCGCCTGCTGAACGCGGCGCAATAACCAGGCGAGGAAAAAGATCAGGCCCAGCACCAGCAGCAAACCCAGCACCAACTGAGTCAACTGCCCGGTCACGCCGGCGCTGATTGCAGGTGTCGCGACCGCTGCTACCGGTTCTGCCGCCCACGCACTGAGCGGCAAGGTCAGCAATACGCCGAGAAACGCCTTCACTCAGCGCAGCTTCTTGATGCGTTCGCTTGGGCTGATCACGTCGGTCAGGCGGATGCCGAACTTCTCGTTGACCACCACCACTTCGCCGTGAGCGATGAGCGTGCCGTTGACCAGTACGTCCAGCGGTTCGCCGGCCAGACGGTCAAGCTCGATCACCGAGCCCTGGTTGAGCTGCAGCAGGTTGCGAATGTTGATATCGGTGCTGCCGACTTCCATGGAGATCGACACCGGGATATCCAGAATCACATCCAGGTTAGGACCATCAAGGGTCACCGGCTCGTTGTTCTTCGGCACGCTGCCGAATTCTTCCATCGCCAGACGGCTGGAGGACGACGAAGTCGCTGCATCGGCGGCCAGCAAGGCATCAATGTCGTCCTGCCCGGCATCACCCGTCTCTTCAAGGGCCGCAGCCCACTCATCAGCCAGAGCCTGGTCGTCCTGGGTATTCATATCGTTAGCCATCATTTGTCCTCGGCGGGCAGCCATTCAATTGGAGCCGTCATTTAAAAGCGAAGGTGTACGAGCGCCGATCAGCGGCGCTCGATCGGCTCGATCACTTGCAACGCCAGGTTGCCCTTGTGGGAACCCATCTTGACCTTGAAGGCCGGCACGCCGTTGGCGCGCATGATCATTTCTTCCGGCATCTCGACCGGGATCACATCACCCGGCTGCATGTGCAGAATGTCCCGCAGGCGCAATTGGCGACGGGCAACCGTGGCACCGATCGGAACGTCAACGTCCAGCACGTCCTGACGCAGGGCGTTGACCCAACGTTCGTCCTGATCGTCGAGGTCCGACTGGAAGCCGGCATCGAGCATTTCGCGGACCGGCTCGATCATCGAGTACGGCATGGTCACGTGCAGATCGCCACCACCGCCATCGAGTTCGATGTGGAAGGTCGAGACCACCACCGCCTCGCTCGGCCCCACGATGTTGGCCATGGCCGGGTTCACTTCCGAGTTGATGTACTCGAAGTTGACTTCCATGATCGCCTGCCAGGCCTCTTTCAAGTCGACGAAGGCCTGTTCCAGCACCATGCGCACGACGCGCAATTCGGTCGGAGTGAATTCACGGCCTTCGATCTTGGCGTGACGACCGTCACCGCCGAAGAAGTTATCCACCAGCTTGAACACCAGCTTGGCGTCAAGGATGAACAGCGCGGTACCGCGCAACGGCTTGATCTTGACCAGGTTGAGGCTGGTCGGTACGTACAACGAGTGCACGTATTCGCCGAACTTCATTACCTGCACGCCACCCACGGCAACGTCTGCCGAACGCCGGAGCATATTGAACATGCTGATACGCGTGTAACGGGCAAACCGCTCGTTGATCATTTCCAGGGTCGGCATGCGTCCACGGACGATGCGATCCTGACTGGTCAGGTCATAGCTTTTGACACTGCCCGGTTCAGCAGCGTTGTCGGTCTGTACCAGACCGTCATCGACACCATGCAACAGCGCATCGATCTCATCCTGGGACAGCAGGTCCTGCACGGCCATGTCGTGTTCCTACTGCAGTACGAAATTGGTAAAGAGCAACTGGTCGATAACGACTTTGCCGACTTCCTTCTGCGCCACTTCCTGCACACTGGCAGTGGCTTTCTGGCGCAGCATTTCCTGACCGACCGGCGTCGCCAGGGTGTCGAAACTCTGCCCCGAGAACAGCATGACCAGGTTGTTGCGAATCACCGGCATATGCACTTTCAGCGCATCCAGATCCGCCTGATTACGCGCCTGCAGGGTAATGCTCACCTGCATGTAGCGTTGACGGCCATTCTGGTTGTAATTGGCGACAAAGGCTGGAGCCATTGGCTCATAAATCGCCGCTGGCTTGACGTTGCTGGCGGCTTCGGCCGCTGGCGCAGGCTTGCTCTGAGCGCTGTGCATGAAGTACCAGGTCGCGCCCACCGACAGGCCGATCGCCAGCAGCACGGCCAGCACAATCACGAGAATAAGCTTGAGTTTGCCTTTCCCGGCGGGGTCTTTCACTGCTGCTTCGCTCTTCGCCATGCCAATAATCCGTCACTATTCGAGTTTTCACAGTTGCACGGCAAGGCAAGAGCAAGTGTTATGCCAGAAGTGTCAGAAGGGGGATGGTGGGGATTGAGCGCAATCCAAAAAACACTACAAGACCAGTGTGGGAGCGAGCTTGCTCGCGATAGCGGTGTAACAGTCCACAAAGATATCGACTGTTAAGGCCTCATCGCGAGCAAGCTCGCTCCCACAGGGTTTGACGCTTGGTCAGGCGTAGTAGTCGACCGCACTGGAGCCGATGACACTGGTGGTGTTGGCAGCCGCTTCAGCCACGCTCACCGGCAACTCTTCATCCGCCGAGAGGCGACCACCATTGGCACTGGCGGGCCCGCCCTGCCCCTGCTGAGCCTGCTGCTGCCCTTGCCAGCCGCGAGACTGGTCGGAGACATTGACGTCGACCTGCCCCATGCCTTGCTGGGCAAACATGTCGCGCAGACGATGCATCTGACTGTCCAGCGCTTCACGCACACCAACGTGAGCGCTCATGAAGGTCACTTGAGTCTGCTGATCGGGAACCATGTTCACCCGAATATCCAGGCGACCCAATTCCGCCGGCTGAAGCTGAATATCGGCAGCCTTGAGGTTGGCGCTCGACAGGTACATGACCCGATTGACCACCTCTTCGGTCCAGCCGCTCTGATGCATGGCGATCGGTTGATTCACCGGCAATGCATTCGCGGTCTTCGGTGTGGCGGCCTGGGTCAGCGCCGCCAGACGGTTGGCAAAATCATCAACGCGCGTGTCGCTGGTCGCCGACTTCAGATCCTTGAGTCCATCATCGATCAAACCGCTGAAGGACTTTTCACCCCCCTGGCTGGTGCTGTCCTTGCTGGTTTGCACGTCAAGCATGCTTGCCATGCCGTTGGCAAAGTTCTGCGCCGCGGTTGGCTCACTATCGGTCTGATCCGGCGCCGCTTTTGTCGGGGACTGACTGGAAGCCGACACGTGACCACTTTGCTCCAGCGCCAGACGCAAGGTCGGCATCGCGTCCAAGGGATCGGATGCAGGATCGAACGAGGGATCAGTCGCGGCCGCAGGTGTAGCGGGCGCAGCCGGCAGAGGCGTCACCGCAGCCGTAAGCGCTGCGTCGACCTGAGGCAGGGGCTGAGCCTGAGTGACCACTGGCGGTGTTTGCGGGTCTGGTGCGGGCACTGGCATCGGCGCCGGTTGCACCGCCTGCGCTAGCGCCGGATCAAGAGCAGGGTCGACCGGAGCGCTATCCGCCACCGGAGTATCCGTGACCTTTGCGTCGGCGCTTGCGGCCTTATCGCCGACGGTATCCGCCGGCTTGTCGGCGGGCAAGGATTTGCCGTTATCGGCAACCGTCGGTTGCGAGGCGGCAGACTTGTTGTCAGGCGATACCTTTTTGCCGGAGTTATCCGCCACTTTGTCACGCGCAGACTTGCCCGCCCCGTCGGCACTTGACGCAGGAGTCGCTTGCGACTGTTTGGCGTAGACCTGAGAAAAGCTTGCGGCCTTATCCCTGGGCTCTACAGGCGCTGCCGGGGCATTGACAGACACGTTGGCAGACGCAGCCTGAGTTTTGGCCTGCGAGGCAGCCTGAAGAAGCGAGTTCGGGGCGAGGGGCATAACGGTCTCCGCTGCACTGGGATCGTAGGTACAGTCGAGAAACAGAACTGCAAGGCTCGAGCCAAGTTTGATCAGGCGCTGAAAAAACCTGCGCCGATGATGCGTTCAGCAATGAAAACGCTGGCGCTCTTCACGATACAGGCGCCGGACGATGGCGAACTCTCCGTCAATCTCGCCTACCAGCTTTTCGATGCCGAAGGTCTGTTTTTCCCTGGCTCGCAGTTCCAGCTCACCGCACAACTCAGCCAGACGCCTGGCGCCCATGTTGCTGCTACTGCCCTTGAAGCTGTGGGCAGTACTGAGCAATTGATCAGGGTCCTGGGTTTTGTGCAATTGAGTCAAACGCTCTTCGGAGTCCTGAAGAAAGGTATCCAGAAGCGTTGGGTACTCATCTTCCATTACTTCTTGCAGCGCACCCAGTACGTCGTGATCCAGATGAATGTCAGTCACTTGTTCGCTCCTTGATCAAGAATGTGCGGATTATGCCTGAGCCCCCCAGGAAAACTCCACGCGGGCACGCCGGCCGTCATCCGACCAACTGGCGTTGCGGCACAATTGGCGGACCAGACTCACCCCGCGACCTGACAAGCAGCCACTGTCGACAGGTCGAGCCATGACCCGTTGCACGTCGAACCCCGCGCCACTGTCTTCAACTTCAACCACCAGACAGCCACCCGCACCTTGCGGCGACAGCTGCATATGCACCCGCAGGTAGCCATCCTCAAGCGCCTCCAGACGCGCATTGCGCTGCTCGTAATATTGCGCAAACCCGGCGGCATCGCGTTTGATACTCGAATCGAGTCCCAGCACACCGTGCTCCAGTGCATTGGAATAGAGCTCAGCCAGCACACTGTAAAGTGTCGCGCTTTGCGCCCGCAACCCATGCACTTCAACCAACAGCTGCAATAGATAAGGCATCGGATTAAAGCGCTTGAGCGTGTCCGCACGAAACTCGAAACTCACCGACCAGTCCAGCGGAGAGGACTGGCCACTGTCGGAATAGACTATCGCCGGAGGACTGACTTGTGCGGCCTCGAGCAGACTGACCTCAACCATGCTGACGTCATCACGCGCCTCGCCCCGAAAATCCCGCAACGCTTGTTCAATCTCCTCGAACAACCGTTCTGGCTGGCGGTTGTCGGCAAATACCCGCTCTAATCGCTCGACACCAAACAGTTGCTCATTGGCATCACAGGTATCGATCACGCCGTCCGACAACAGGAATACCCGGTCGCCGAGGCTCATCGAGAACACTTCGGTGCGATCATCAAAGGTTTGCGAGCTCAATACACCCAGCGGCAGATGCCGCGCCAGCAACGTGGTGCGCTTGCCGCTGGCAGTGTGATGCAGATAGCCATCCGGCATACCGCCGTTCCAGACTTCCACCGAGCGGCGCTGAAAACTCAGGCACAACAGGGTCGCGCAACAGAACATATCCACCGGCAGGATACGTTTGAGCTTGGCGTTCATTTCGCGCAGCATTTCCGCCAGACCGTAACCCTTGGCGGTCATGCCATAGAACACTTCCGCCAGCGGCATGGCGCCGACCGCCGCCGGCAGGCCATGACCGGTGAAATCCCCCAGCAGCACATGCATGTCACCGGCCGGAGTGAATGCCGCCAGCAACAGATCGCCGTTGAACAGTGCGTAGGGGGATTGTGAGTAACGGATGTTGGGGGCACTCAGGCAACCGGAGTGAGCGACCTTGTCGAACACCGCCTTGGCCACCCGCTGCTCATTGAGCAGGTACTCATGGTGCCTGGCAATCAGATCGCGCTGCTCCAGGACTGTCGCCTGCAACCGCCGCAAGCGGTCCATCGCCTTGATTTTGGCGCCCAGGATCACCCGGTTATAAGGTTTTGCCAGAAAGTCGTCACCACCCGCCTCCAGGCAACGCGCCAGGGCCTCGCTTTCTGTCAGCGATGTCAGGAAGATGATCGGCACCAGGGTTTCGCCAGCCAGCAGCTTGATCTGCCGCGCGGCTTCGAAACCGTCCATCACCGGCATCATCGCGTCCATCAGCACCAGTTGCGGACGCTGCTGCCGATACAGCTCGACCGCCTCTGCACCGTCGGCCGCCGTCAGCACCTCATGCCCTTGACGACGGACAATACTCGACAGCAGCAAGCGATCGGCCGCGCTGTCTTCAGCGATCAGCACCGTCAGTGGCTCGGGCAGCGTCGACATGACGGTCAACTGATGTCGAACAACTTGTCGAAATTGGAGATGGCGAGGATTTTCTTCACATCGGAACTGCTGTTGACGACGCGAATATCAGAGTTGTCGCCACCGGCGTGATCACGCAGCAACAGCAACATACCCAGCGCCGAACTGTCGAGGTAGGTCGCTTCCTTCAAGTCGACCACCACCGAGTTTGGCATCTGCCCGTCAGGGCGCTCGTAGGAGTCACGAAATTCCTGATGCTTGGCGAAATCGAACCGCCCCTTGACCGAAATCGTGAGTTTTTGCCCATCCGGCGATACTTCTGTAACGACTGACATGTTACGGCTTCCCTGTCATTGGCAACGTGTAGAAGGTTTAGCACTTGCGGGGAGCGTGAGCAAGGTTAAAAGATCGCAGCCTTCGGCAGCTCCTACATTGACCGCATGCAAACCCGATCCCGTAGGAGCTGCCGAAGGCTCGGGCCGCGTTCGGACGATCTTTTGAAACCAACGCTCTCAATACGGGTCGTGGCGCGGCAAACGCTGGGAAAGCTCGTCGAGCAGCTTCTGCTCGCGCCGGTCTTCGAGTTGGCGGGCTTCATCGATGTAACGCCGCACCAGTTTGCGCAACCCTTCAACCCGGGCAAAAGCCTGCTGCCAGGCTTCACGCGCCTTGTTCAGGTTGTTTTGGTGCCAGGCCAGGCTTTGGCGCTGCTGATCGATAGCGGTCCCCAACTGCGCGAGAAAGCCCTGATACCCCAACAACCATTGTCCCGAGACGCCATGGCTGCCGCGCTCGATCCATTGCTCCTGGTACTCGAGGCGAAAGTTTTCGAGGTCGGCGAGCTTGCTCTCGGCCAAGCGCACCTGGCCCTGGAAGTGCCCCAGGCGCTGGACGGCGGTCTTTTCGGCCTTTTCAGCCATGTCGACCACGGGCGCCAGACGCGCTGACCGGCTCCGGGCCATGAGGTGTTAGCCGCCAGCCGCCGGGGCGAAGATCGAAGCAAGATACGCCTCACTCTCACCCAGGCTGATGCTGTCGTTCAGGCCCTGACGCAGGTACTTGACCAATTGTGGCTGCAACGAGATCGCCAGATCGGTTTCCCGATCGCCGCCCGCCACGTAGGCGCCGACGCTGATCAGGTCGCGACTTTGCTGGTAACGCGACCAGAGCTGCTTGAAGTACTGCGCACGCATCATGTGATCCGCAGTGACCACCGACGGCATGACCCGACTGATGGACGCCTCGATGTCGATCGCCGGGTAGTGCCCCTCTTCCGCCAGACGGCGCGACAGCACAATGTGCCCGTCGAGCACACCCCGCGCGGCGTCGGCGATCGGGTCCTGCTGATCGTCGCCTTCGGACAACACGGTATAAAACGCGGTGATCGAACCGCCGCCCGCCTCGGCATTACCGGCGCGCTCAACCAGTTTCGGCAGCTTGGCAAATACTGACGGCGGATAACCCTTGGTCGCTGGCGGCTCACCAATGGCCAGGGCGATTTCTCGCTGTGCCTGAGCAAAACGGGTCAGGGAGTCCATCAGCAACAGAACATTCTTGCCCTTGTCGCGGAAATACTCGGCGATTCGCGTGCAATACATGGCAGCGCGCAAACGCATCAGTGGCGCATCATCCGCCGGAGACGCAACCACCACGGAGCGCTTGAGCCCCTCCTCACCGAGAATGTGTTCGATGAACTCCTTGACCTCACGCCCCCGTTCGCCGATCAGCCCGACCACGATGATGTCGGCCTCGGTGAAGCGGGTCATCATGCCCAGCAGCACACTCTTGCCGACACCGGTGCCGGCGAAAAGACCGAGGCGCTGGCCGCGACCGACTGTCAATAATCCGTTGATGGAGCGAATGCCCACGTCCAGCGGCTGGCTGATGGGATCACGCTTGAGCGGGTTGATGGTCGGACCGTCCATCGGCACCCAGTCTTCGGCTTTCATCCCGCCCTTGCCGTCCAGTGCACGGCCGGCGCCATCGAGTACGCGCCCGAGCATGCTCATGCCCATCGGCAAGCGGCCGGTGTCGGCCAAGGGTACAACCCTGGCGCCTGGAGCAATGCCGGCGACACTGCCGACCGGCATCAGAAATACTTTACTGCCAGAGAAGCCCATGACTTCGGCTTCGACCTGTACCGGGTGATAACTGTCGTCGTTGATCACCATACAGCGGCTGCCCATGGCAGCACGCAAGCCTTCAGCTTCAAGCGTCAGGCCCACCATGCGCAGCAAGCGCCCTTCGAGGATCGGTTGACCGGGCAACTCGGTGGCGTGCGCGTAAGTACTCAAGCGCTTGCCGAAGCTGGTGCGATCAAGGCGCATCAACGGTTTCCAGTTCAGGATCAAGCAGTGCGGCAGAGGGTTTTTCGCTGACCGGAAGTTCCAGCGTCAAATCCGCCTCGGCCGGATGCAGCGCCTGATCGTGCAACTGATCGAACAGCTTGGCCATGATTTGCGTGATACGGGTTTCGACTGTCGCGTCGATGCGGCTGTGCTCGGTTTCGACCCGGCACCCGCCCGGCAACATGGCTTCGTCTTCGACGATGCGCCAGGTCTCTTCATGGCGCTCGCGCAATGCCTTGACCTGCTCGAAGTCCTGCGGATTGATGTACAGGCGCACATTCCCGACGCCCAATGGCAGCAACTTCAAGGCTTCGCGCATGACGTGTTCGATTTGCATCGAGTCGATGGCCAGTTCGCGCTGAATCACCTGTTTGGCGATGTGCTGAACCAGACCGACCAGGGATTTCTCGATCTGCGTATCTTGCTCGGCAATCGGCTCGAACAGATTGCCCATCAGCAATTCAAGGCTGGCAAGCTTCGCGCTCAGGGCCACGTCAGCTTCCTGACGAACCTTGAGCGTGGTGCTGTGAAAACCTTCTTTCTCGCCGGTGGCGAAGCCTTCGTTGTAGGCTTCCTGACGAATGCTTTCGAGCTCTTCGAGGGTCAGTGGCTGGACTTCCTCCAGCGGCACTTCTTCCATCTCCGGCGGTTCGGGCTCAGGCTCGGGTTCAGGCTCCGGGACGTACGGGTCGAAGCTGGGCAACGACCAGAGATCAAAACCACCGACATCGCGCGCACGGATCAGGTCGGTGGGCGACTCATCACTCTTGGATGCCATAGCGTTAAATCATTTCCTCGCCGCCCTTCCCGCCGAGAACGATTTCTCCGGCTTCGGCCATACGGCGGGCAATGGTGAGGATTTCTTTCTGTGCGGTTTCCACATCGCTGACGCGTACCGGGCCCTTGGCCTCCAGGTCGTCGCGCAGCAATTCGGCCGCACGCTTGGACATATTCTTGAAGATCTTTTCCTTGACGCCTTCGTCCGAGCCCTTGAGGGCCAGCACCAGCACGTCCGAGGAAACTTCGCGCAGCAACGCCTGAATTCCACGGTCGTCGACATCGGACAGGTTGTTGAACACGAACATGAGGTCTTCGATCTGACCGGACAGGTCTTCGTCGACTTCGCGGATCGAGTCCATCAGTTGACCTTCGATCGAGCTGTCGAGGAAGTTCATGATGTCGGCTGCACGCTTGATACCACCCAGGGTGGTGCGCGCGGCATTGGAGTTGCCGGAGAATTGCTTCTCGAGAATCTGGTTCAGCTCTTTCAGGGCCGCCGGCTGCACGGTGTTCAGCGACGAGACCCGCAAAATAATATCCAGCCGCACTTTATGGTCGAAGTTGCCGAGCACTTCGCCAGCCTGATCCGGATCGAGATAGGCCACGACGATCGCCTGGATCTGCGGGTGCTCGTAACGGATCACGTCCGCCACCGCACGCGGCTCCATCCATTTCAGGCTGTCCAGACCACTGGTATTGCCACCCAGCAGAATACGGTCGATCAGGCCGTTGGCCTTGTCTTCGCCCAGCGCCTGGGTGAGCATCTTGCGCACATAGTCATCGGAGCCGACGCCGAGGCTGGTCTGATCACCGACGATGTCGACGAACTCGCTCATCACCTGCTCGACCTGCTCACGGTGCACGTTGCCCATCTGCGCCATGGCCACACCCACACGCTGGACCTCTTTAGGCCCCATGTGGCGCAGCACTTGCGCAGCATCGGTTGAACCCAGGGACAGCAGCAGAATCGCGGCTTTGTCGACCCGGCTGAGTTTGGCGATAGCGGCTCGGTTATCACTCATCTGCGTTAATCCACTCTTTCACGACCTGAGCCACACGACCCGGATCTTCGGCCACCAGACTCTTGATTGCGTTCAACTGTGCGTCATAGCCTTCGCTCGGGCTAGGCAGCAGAATACTTTGCGGGCCGCCGAGACTGACGCGATCGTTGGCCAGTTCGCCGTCCAGACCGCCCATGCCGCCGAGCTCGACATCGCTGCCCAGACCCGCCAGTTGCTTGCCTTTGCCGCCGCCGGTGATGTTGTTGAGCACCGGACGCAGCACGCCAAACACCAGCACCAGAATGAACAACACCCCGAGAACCTGTTTCACCACATCCCAGAACCAGGGTTGCGAGTAGAACGGGATGTCGGCGATGACTTCGCCACGCTCGGCCGAGAACGGCACGTTGACCACGCTGACACTGTCGCCACGGCTGGCGTCAAAACCGACGGCGCTCTGCACCAGACGCGTGAAGCGCGCCAAATCATCGGTGCTCCAAGGCGTACGAGTGGTTTCACCGTTGGCCGGGTTGACCTTGACCTGATCATCCACAACGACCGCAACCGACAGGCGACTCAAACGGCCCTGCTGTTGTTTGGTGTGGCTGATGGAACGGTCGAGTTCGAAGTTTTTGGTGGATTGCAGACGCTTGTCCGCCGGATACGGCGCCAGCATCGGCTGACCGGTTGCCGGGTCCATGATTTGCTGACCGTTGGCATCAAGCAGCGGCTGACCTGGCTGCACCATGCCAGCAGAAGCGCTCGAACCACCGGTGGTTTGCGGCGCGGAGGCAGGCGCAGGCGGCTGATTGCTCAGAGCACCGGGAACACCTTGCGGGCCGTTGCTGGCAGTACGCTGTTCGGACGTCGACTGCTCGCTGCGCAGCGCCGGCTGATCCGGGTTGAATTGCTCCGAGGTCGACTCGACCGCGCTGAAGTCCACGTCGGCGGAGACTTCAGCCTTGTAGCGATCGTTGCCCAACACCGGTTGCAAAATATTGTGCACGCGCTGGGTGAGCATGCTTTCCATGCGGCGGCTGTAATCGAATTGCTTGCCGGCCATGCTCAGTTCGGAGTTTTCCGCCTGATCGGAGAGCAAGGTGCCCTTCTGGTCGACGACGGTGATTTGCGACTTGCTCAACTCGGGAACACTGGTCGCCACCAGATTGATAATGGCCAGAACCTGTCCCGGTTCCAGTGAACGACCGGAATACAGCTCAACCAGTACCGATGCGCTTGGCTTGCGTTCGTCACGCACGAATACCGAGCTTTTCGGAATGGCCAGGTGCACACGGGCACCCTTGACGTTGTTCAGGCTGGAAATGGTCCGCGCCAGCTCACCTTCAAGGCCGCGACGATAACGGGTCGCTTCCATGAACTGACTGGTCCCCAGACCCTGATCCTTGTCGAGGATTTCAAAACCGATGTTGCCGTCGCTGGGAGTGACGCCAGCAGCGGCGAGCTTGAGCCGCGCACGCGCCACATCATCGGCCTTGACCAGCAAGGCACCGGAGTTGGGTTCAATCGTGTAGGGAATGTCGGCGGCGGCCAGGGTTGCCATGACCTGCTTGGCGTCCATACCGGCAAGGCTGCCGTACAGCGGCCGATAGTCGGGTTGCTGCGACCACAGCACCACGGCAAAACCAATCGCCACGCTTGCAGCCAGGCCAACCAACAGGCCCACCTGACGCAGCATGGTCATCTCGGAAAGGTTTTCCAGGAAGGACAGACCAAACAACGGCGGTTTTCCGTCGACAGGTGTGGCCTTGGCCGGAACGTTATCGGCGACTGCTTCTGCCATGACTCAATACTTCCTTAGACCGGCATCTGCATGATGTCTTGGTATGCCTGTACCAGCTTGTTACGCACTTGGGTCAACGCCTGGAAAGACACGCTGGCCTTCTGCGAGGAAATCATCACATCCGTCAGGTCGACGCCGCTTTTGCCAATTTCGAACGCATTGGCCAGTTGGTTCGAAGCCTGCTGGGTATCGTTGACCTTGTTGACGGCCTTGCCGAGCATGTCGGAAAAGCTGCTACCGCCCATTTCCGGCACCGCGACGGCGGCTTTCGGCTGGGCCATGGCGTCCATTTGCATGGACCGCATGTCCAACATCAACCGATTAAATTCAATTCCCTGGCTCATGGTCTACTCTCTCTGACGACCCGCAATTTTTTGACACTCACTCGGCGGATAGAGTGGTGTTAGCAACAAGGGTGCCAGCTCCATGCCGACCTTTCATAAAAGTCTTGGGTGGCGCCTTACCTGTAGGAGCTGCCGCAGGCTGCGATCTTTTGGCGTATTCAAGGACATCGAAGATCAAAAGATCGCAGCCTGCGGCAGCTCCTACGGTATGCGGCGTATAGGAACTCAGGTCGCAAACAAATAACCTTCGACATCCATTCCGGCATCGCGCATTTGCGCCAATTTGTAGCGCAAGGTCCGCGGACTGATACCCAGTCGCTCGGCCGCCTCCTTGCGCCGCCCGCGCTCGGAACGCAACGTATCGATGATCATCTGGAACTCGCGACGTCGCAGGTCATCGCCCAGCGCACCCGCTGAATCGCCTTGCGGCGCCTCGACCTCAAGCATTCGCGCCGACATCGGAACAGGCGCCAATACCGGCAATGGCGCGCAAGCGACCGGCCCTGCAAGACAGAAATCCTGCGGCTGAATCAAGCCACCCTGCTGCAAAATCAGCGCCCGCTGAATGGCGTTGTCCAGCTCACGCACGTTGCCCGGCCACGGATAACCAATCAGGCACGCCCGGGCCTCGGGCGATAGCCTGGCAGCGGCATGCTTCATTTTATTGATGTGCTTGGCCAGCAGACGCTCGGCCAGCGGCAAGATATCGGCAGTGCGCTCACGCAACGGACGCCAGGCCAGCGGAAACACCGACAGGCGATAGTAAAGATCTTCACGAAAACGCCCCGCCGCCACTTCGCCCGCCAGATCCCGGTTAGTGGTTGCAACCACCCGGATATCCAGAGCAATCGGCTTGCGCGCCCCCACGCGCTCGACTTCACGCTCCTGCAAAACGCGCAGCAGCTTGGCCTGGAGCCCCAAGGGCATTTCAGAAATTTCGTCGAGCAGAATGGTCCCGCCATCGGCCTGCTCGAACTTGCCGGCCTGGGCCGCAATGGCGCCCGTGAATGAGCCCTTCTCATGACCGAACAACGTCGCTTCGAGCATATTGTCCGGGATCGCCGCACAATTGATCGCAATGAACGGCTGACTCGCGCGGTGCGAGTGCTGGTGAATATAACGCGCCAGCACCTCTTTGCCGGTGCCTGACTCGCCAGAGATCAACACCGTCGAATCACTTCGCGCCACACGGGCTGCCAGCTCAAGCAACTGCGCACTGGCCGGCTCGAACGCTACCGGGCCTTCGCCCTCTGTCGCCCCCAGACACCCCAAGGCATGGCGCGCCACCAGATCCAGCAACGCCTTGGGCTCGAATGGCTTGACCAGATAGTCTGCCGCTCCCTGACGCATTGCGTCGACTGCGCGCTCGACCGCGCCATGAGCGGTCATCAGCAATACCGGCAATTGCGGATGGCGAATACGCAACAATCCCAACAACTGATGACCATCCATGCCCGGCATGTTGACGTCACTGAGCACCAGATTGAATGACTCGCTCGCCACAGCCTGCAGTGCGTCTTCGGCCGAACCCACTGCGGTGTAATCATGACCGGCCAGCAGCAGCGTATCCGTTAGCGCCTCGCGCAGCGCGCGGTCATCTTCGACCAGTAAAACCTTGATTGCCATCAACCTCACTCCACGCCTTGAGCGCTGGGCCGCTTACAAGAAAAAAACGGCAAAGTCACCACCGCACAGGTGCCGCGGCCCGGCCGCGAGCGCAGTTGCAATTCTCCCTGATGAGCACGGGCCACCGCCTTGACCACGGTCAGGCCAAGACCGGTGCCGGTGGTTTTGGTGGTGAAAAACGGTTCACCCAGGCGCGCCAGCACTGTCGCATCTATACCGTCGCCGTTATCGCTGACGCACAGCCGAAGGGTATTTCCACGGGTGTATAGATGAACTTTCAGGCGCACATTGCCGGCACTGGCCTGAATCGAATTCTCAATCAGGTTCAGCAGCGCACCGACCAGCGTGTCGCGATTACACAGCAATTCCCCGGCATGGCTGTCGCACTGCCAACGCACCGGACAATCCTGAACATGAGTCAATGCCGCCGCTTGCAGCGATTGCATCAGCGCCTTGGGCGTCACGCGATCGGTCAACGGCAGCTCACCGCGAGCGAACACCAGCATGTCACGCACCTGATGCTCGAGCTCATGCAGGCGCTCTTTCAAACGTCCGGCAAACCGCTGCTGGGTGGCGACCGGCAGTTCCTGCTCAGTCAAATGACTGGCGTACAACAATGCCGCGGATAACGGCGTACGAATCTGATGTGCCAGGGAAGCAACCATCCGCCCAAGAGACGACAGACGCTCATGGCGAGCCAGCTGAGCTTGCAAATGTCGGGTTTCAGTCAAGTCATTGAGCAGCACCAACTGCCCCGGCTCAGCATCCAGCGAACGCGTGGCAATCGACAGACGCCGACCATCCTTCAGGGAAATTTCATGACCGTCGTCTTCGCGCGGGGCAAAGCAGCGCGCAATGACATGACGCCACAACTCGCCTTCAAGCGGCAGACCCAGCAGCTCGCTGGCCGCCGGATTGGCTTCGCGCACGATCCCCTGGGCATCAATGACGATGACGCCGCCAGGCAACAAGTCGAGAAGGTTTTGCAGCCGGTTGGCCAGGCGCTCTTTTTCGGCCAGCTCTTGCATGCGCTGAGCGCTGACCACTGCCAGCTCGCCCTTGAGCTCGGTGACCCGCGCTTCAAGCATGCTGTAGGAGTCGGTAAGTTGGCTCGACATCTGACTGAACAGCGCGAACGCCTGCTCAAGGCCAAGCCGACTTGCCTGCTCTACAGAGGACGATTGCCCCGAAGCTTCGGAGGCAGGAGACATTTGGGCGGCGTGGGGCATCGTGCTCTCTCGCTGGCTGACCGTCAGTTAAACGGAACGTTGCGAGGGACGTAGCAATACCCGTGCCTAAAAAAAACCGCCCATTATTCAGCGGGTTGAAAAACAGGCGTCAATCGTCCGCCTGTTCATCTCCATCACGACGACTCATGCCGTACTTGCGCATCTTCTCCACCAGGGTGGTACGTCGAATGCGCAGGCGCTCGGCGGCACGCGCCACGATGCCATTGGCATCATCCAGCGCCTGCTGGATCAGACCCTGCTCCAGACCACCGAGGTAGTCCTTGAGGTCCAGGCCTTCTGGCGGCAGCATGGCGTTCGCGCTGAAGTCCGGGGCATGGCCGTTGATGGCTACCCGCTCTTCAAGATCGCTGCGCAAGCTATCGACCAGTTGTTCGTCTTCGTCATCGACATAACGGAATTTCTTCGGCAATTCGACCACGCCGATCACCCCGTACGGATGCATGATCGCCATACGCTCGACCAGGTTGGCCAGCTCACGAACGTTGCCCGGCCAGCCATGACGGCACAGCGACATGATCGCCGCCGAATTGAAGCGAATCGAACCGCGCTTCTCGTGCTCCATGCGCGAAATCAGCTCGTTCATCAGCAACGGAATATCTTCGACACGCTCACGCAGCGGCGCCATTTCGATCGGGAAGACGTTAAGGCGGTAGTACAGATCCTCACGGAAGCTGCCGACCTCGATCATGCTTTCGAGATTCTTGTGGGTTGCGGCAATGATCCGCACGTCGACGCTCTGGGTCTTGTTGCTCCCCACACGCTCGAAGGTGCGCTCTTGCAATACCCGCAGCAGCTTGACCTGCATCGGCAGCGGCATATCACCGATCTCGTCGAGGAACAGCGTACCGCCATTGGCCAGCTCAAAACGCCCGGCGCGGCTGGTGATGGCCCCGGTAAAGGCGCCCTTCTCATGGCCGAACAGTTCGCTTTCCAGCAACTCGGCCGGAATAGCCCCGCAGTTGACCGGCACAAACGGCGCGTCGCGTCGCTTGGAGTGGTAGTGCAGATTGCGCGCGACCACTTCCTTGCCCGTACCGGACTCACCGAGGATCAGCACGCTGGCATCGGTGTCGGCCACTTGCTGCATCATCTGGCGCACGTGTTGAATCGCCCGACTGGTGCCGACAAGACTACGGAATAGATTCGGTTCACGGTGACGACCGCGCTCACGGGCCTGGTCGTACATCTCGCGATAAACCTGGGCGCGATGCAGGGAGTCCAGCAACTTGCTGTAGCTGGGCGGCATCTCCAGAGTGGAAAGCACCCGGCGACGCTGGTCTTCTGGCAGGTCAACGGAAGAATTATCGCCCATTAACAAAACCGGAAGGAACTCATCCCAGGTAGCGAGTGTCTTTAACAGGCCCGGAAGAGCGCCAGGAGCATTTACGGTCCCGATGAGGACACAGATTACTTCACGACTTGATGACAAAGAGCCGACAGCCTGCTGCCAGTCATGGCTACCACAGGGTAAATTTTCTTCGCCAAGAAAATTTAAAATCACCGCCAGGTCGCGGCGGCGGACGCTATCGTCATCAATCAGCAGAATTTTGGTTTCACGCCACATGCAATAGCAACTTCCCTAGTCAACTCAATGCCCGAAATGAGTGGGCAAGCTAGACGCTTGCAGGCACGTTAAGCCTGGTAGACGCCTGAAATCTTCAAACAGCCACTAGTTAAGTCAAAAAACCGTGCACAGTCAAATTTATGGCGCACTACGGTCGGATTAACTGAGGATTAACCGAACAGATGGTAAACCTTTGCCGCGTTCTGTGCTTGATGGATCTGTGACATCTCATCGAATATTGCCTGACGCTCCCCCGTCGCCGCCTCCAACAACTGCCGATACACCCCAAGCAACTCCTCGAGGTTATCGCGCAACGCCGCCTCATCCAGCGAAGCCTCACTCAAAACGTCTTCCATGCAGGAACGGCAATCCAGGTCCAATTGACCGATAGCTTCCCAATTACGCTCGGCCAGTGCATCGACCAGAGCTTCACGGGTTTGTTCGATACGCTGCAGTACAAGACTCATGGTGATCTCCTTAAAACTGCGGACCTGGCGCTGCGATGGCATCCCAGCCTTCTTTGACCGTACCCAGCAAATCGGCGACCTCGTCGAGGATCTTCGGATCGCTCTTGATATTGGCCTCAGCCAGACGCTTCATCATGTAGACGTAGAGATTATCCAGCTCCCCTACTTCATCCGCCTTGTTCTCAAGGTCCAGGCCTTCACGCAAGCCGCCAATGATGCCGATGGCCTTGCTGATGAACACACCTTTGCCCGGAATATCCTTTCGCTCCATGGCGCCTTTGGCCTGAGCAATGCGATCCAGCCCCCCCTCCATCAACATCTGCACCAACCGGTGCGGACTGGCTTCGGAGGTTTGGGCCTGCGCTCCAATTTTCTGATATTGCCGAAGGGCTAACATCGGATTCATGCTCTACCTCATCACAATTCAAGGGCTCGTATAACCAATGTATCGTCTACGAGTCAAAAAACTTTAAAATCAAAAGGCAAAAACCCGGCGCGTTAAAAACGCAGCCGGGTTTTTGGCGCTAGCTCAAAAACTAGCCGGACTTCTGTGCGTTCAAGGAGGTGAAGAACGACGTGATACTGGTCGACGTCGCCTTCATCTGCCCGACCAACAGGTCCATGGCATTGTACTTGGCAGTCAGCGTCGCGGTCAGTGTGGTAACGCGCAGGTCCAGCGCCACCTGCTGATTGCTCAGATCGTTTTTCTGCTTGTTCAGGCTGGTGGTGCGCTGATCAAGAATGCCACCAGTCTGCGAGTAGGGCTTGATCGCCGCGCTCATCCGGGCCAGCAGGCCATTGGTGCTGTTGGTCCCGGTGAACAGCGTCTGGACCTGACTACTCAACCCCTTGGTAGTCATCGCAGCGTTGAACTTGACGGAGTCGAAATTCAGCGTGCCGAGTTTCTGATCGGTGGTGATACCTAATTGCGATAACACCGCCAATTGCCCCCCTGGCCCAGGAGTCACCAGCTGATTGCGAATATCGGCAATCAACGAGCGCGGCATCGAGTCACCGGTCAGCGCCGCAGAGACGGTCAGCTTGCCATTGGCATCGGCCGAGGCCTGGGTCAGCGACGTCACCGTCTTCACCAGCGTGTTATAGGCGTCGACGAACGACTGTATCGACGTCTGCAAACCGGTGGTGTTGGTCGCTACAGTCACCGTCGAGGTGCCCGGTGCAACCAGCGTCATGCTCAAGCCACCCACCGCCTGATTGACGGTATTGGTTTTGCTGGTGACTGCCAGACCATCAATCGTCAGGCTTGCATCAGTGGCAAACGCGCCGATAGTACCGGCACTGGCAGGATCAGGCATCGTCCCCCCAGTTGTCGACGACGGATCCGGGATAGTGCCCATCATCTTGGTGCCGTCGATTGCCAGACCGGCAATACCACTGACAGTAAGGTCCGAGCCCTTGCCCGTCGTGGTCGACCCGATCACCAGACGCGAACCGTTACTGTCAGTGACGATGTTGGCGGTGATGCCCTGGGCTGTCAGCGTGGTGTTGATTGCATCGCGAGTCGACTGCAGCGTCGCACCGGACGGGATAGTGACGTTGTAGGCAGTGCCATTTTGACTGATATTCAAAGTACCACTCGGAATGGCACTGGTAGCACCGCCTGCAAAAGAAGCACTGGCAACTTTGGAACCGGTAGCCAGATTCTTCACATTAATACTGTAAGTACCGTTGACCGCAGTGTTATCGGAGGTCACGGTCAAGTTCGCCGGAGTCGACGAGGTAGCCGCAAACCCGCCAAACGCAGGGCTTGTCGAGCTATTGAGCTTGTCCATGGCGGCCTGATAAGCGGCCAAAGCACTTTTCAGCGAACCCACACCGGAAATTTTCGAGGTGTTGAGCGAGGATTGAGTGGTGATCTGAGTCTGCTTGGCCGACTTGTCGCTGTTGACCAACGCTGTAACGATCGAACCGATATCCAGGCCGGAACCCAGACCTGTACCCGGTAAAATTGGACTTGCCATGTGCATCTCCCTTTCTGTCTGTCGCCGGTCTTTTGACCACTCACGCCGTCAAATCAGCGTACAAACACTATTCATGCCAGTTGTCAGGCTTTTGCGTCGAACAGCACATTGCTCGCCGAACTCAAACTGTCCGCCAGCTTCAACGCCTCTTCGGAAGGGATTTGTCGCACCACTTCACCCGATTCAGTGGCAATCACCTTCACCACCACCCTGCCGGAAGCCTCATCGATAGAGAACTCCAGGTTGCGCTTGATCGACTGTACGAACTTTTCGATCTCTTGCACGGCCAGTTTCAGCTTTTGCGCGTCCGCGTCCTTACTTCCAGCCACAGCCTGCACACTGTCACTGCTGCTACGAGGTGCTGCAGCCGATTTGTCGGCAGTCGTACTCGCCGGCTGAGCGGTCGGGTAAGACAAGTTCAGCTTCACGCTCATGTCCATATCCATCACCTCTTAACGTAAAAAAGCGAGAGAGCGCGACCAGCACACTCCCCCGCCAAAACTCATTCCGAAATTACTGAAGCAGCTTCAGTACAGCGGAAGGCAGTTGGTTGGCTTGAGCCAGAACCGAGGTGGAAGCTTGCTGCAGGGTTTGCTGCTTGGTCAGCTGAGCAGTTTCTGCTGCGAAGTCGGTGTCTTGTACGCGACCCAGTGCAGCGGTGGCGTTTTCGTTGACGTTCTGCAGGTTGGAGATGGTGCTGGTCAGACGGTTCTGTGCAGCACCGAGGTTTGCACGAACGGCACCAACGGTGGCCAGTGCAGCGTCGATTGCAGTGATTGCGCCGTCGATGGCGGAACCAGCAGCAGCGCTGGTAGCACCGGTCAGAACAGTAGTACCGCTACCAACCGACAGGCTGGCGGCGTCGAACTTGCTGCTCAGGGTCAGAGTGATCTGGTTGGCAGTACCGGTGTTGGAACCCACTTGCAGGGTCATGCTGCCAGCGGAACCGTCCAGCAGGTTTTTGCCGTTCAGGTTGGTAGCCTGGGAAATACGAGTCAGCTCGTCGGACATCTGAGTGAATTCCGCGTTGGTCGCGGTCTGGTCAGCTGTGCCGTTGGTGCCGTTACGTGCCTGGACAGCCAGTTCACGCATACGTTGCAGAATGTTGGTGGTCTCTTGCAGAGCGCCTTCAGCAGTCTGAGCCATCGAGATGCCGTCGTTGGCGTTTTTGATAGCTACGGTCTGGCCGCGGATCTGGCTGCTCATACGGGTAGCGATCTGCAGGCCGGCAGCGTCGTCTTTGGCGCTGTTGATTTTCAGGCCGGAAGACAGGCGAGTCATCGACTGCTGCAGAGCGTTAGCGGCATTGTTCAGGTTTTTCTGAACAGACAGGGAAGCGACGTTAGTGTTTACGCCTAAAGACATGGTGAGTTCCTCGTTGGTTGGGTACTGCGGCTTCCGGCCCTGGCAACCGCCGGGTGTGGCCTAGAGAACCTTCGTAGTAGTTATCGTCGCGATTGCAGGTTGCTTGAGGGCTTTTTTGAAAAAAATTGCCATCACACTGCCACCCCCGCGAAAACAAAGGCTTGTACGAGACCCACGAGAGAAAAATGACGTCAGGAAATTGCCGACAACAGGGCCGCGAGAGGATCGCCTTTGTCGGCAGAAAACTATTCAGTGGTGAGCGTGACCGGCTTCCAGCAAATCGATCAATTCATACTCCATGGTGTCGGCCAACCGCAGCCAGTCCTGCGCCTCCTGAGCGGCCAGCATCGACACGAGCAGTTGTGCCCACTGTTGCTGGATCTCTTGCGAGGTATCGCAAAGAAGGTCTTGCACCTTATCGAACACATCGACCATGGTCAGCGCTGCCTCGACATCACGCCCCAGACGAAACAGCCCGGCGCACTGCCGGCAATCGATAATGCATTGTGCAAGCCCGTTCATTGCACGAACTCCTGATTGAACGTCGTCCCCACAATCATCGCCCCGGCCCGGCTGCTGTTAAAAAAGCGGACCTGCGGATGCCCGGCAATGTAGCGCTCCAGCTCACACAGGTAACTGCGGAAGTTCAACTGCGTTCGAACCCGCTGCCCGTGTCCATCGAGCACCCAGTGCTTGGCCAGGTTTACCCCCTGCCCCAGATCGCCATCATTCCAGCCAGCATGGGTTTTGTTCATCGGGAACGCAAAGTCGGCACCGAACAGGGTAATCCGGTCCGCGCCCATCTTCACCGCCAGATCCACCGCCGGGTGGATCACGCTGCCACCCACATACAGATCAGCCTTGCTGATCTGTTGGCGAATAGCGGCATAGACCGGGCTGGCGGAATACCCGACATAACGCGTGCCCTTCCAGGCTTTCAGCACCTGCGGATCGCTCATGGGCAGGTACACCAGCGGGATGTTGTCGGAGTCCTCGGGCGGCAAGTGCCTGAAGCTGATTCGCCGGTCGATACTGACCACCAGATCCGGCCGGATACCATGCTCGCGCAACGGTCGGTAGGCAGTATCGACACTGATGAACAAGGGACGCTGCTCGCGCTCGCTCACCGCCCGAAGCTGATCGAAATGCAGCTCAAGGCTTGGCCCCGTGCCGATCACATAGACTTCCCGACCGGTACACGTCGCGAACAACTCGGCCACATCGCGATCACGGCTAACGAGCTCACGACTCTCCTCCAGCCGCTCAATGATCGCCGGAGACTGCGGATCGAATTCACGATTGTTGAAGGTAAGGTGCACTTCGCTGATCAGCCGATCGCGAATCTTGGCATTGAAATCATCTGCCAGCAGCATCTCGGACGGTAACGCAAAAAACGGCAGGTGGATGTCCGACAAGTCGCCGGCATAGATCAACTCGACCCGCGGATCACTGAGCCAGTGCCGCTGATCGAGCAACTGCAACGTCAACGAGAAAATCGCGCCATTGAGAATATGCACGTACAAACGCTGGAGCTCGGTGTTTTCAAGCAGTACAGACTGCAAGTCACCCAGCCCTGTGCCGTAGACATGGACCACGTTGCTTGCCGGCGGCAGGCTGGCCGCTTGCAACCGCGCTTCGCGCGTGCGGTCATGGCGACTGGTGAGCTGGATACCGGCAATGCTCAGGGTCGACCCCAAACCTTCCACCAGCTCAGCCTGAACCGCCGCGCTGTCTTCAGTCATCAACCGTACATGCAGCGCCGGCCAGCGACGTTCTATCACCTGGAAATTGTCTGCAACGCTGTCGCTCATGCTGCCTCGCTTGTCATTCAGGCAAAAAAAAATAGCGTTCAAGGCTACACCTTGGACGCTATGTTTTATGCCACAAGATTCAGGGGCGATAAATGATTGCCGAACCCCACGAGAGCCCTACACCAAAACCGCTCAACGCGACGCGCTTCCATTTGGAGTCGAGTACGTGTTTTTCCAGCAACAACGGAATGCTCGAAGACACGGTATTACCGGTCTCGACCATGTCCTTGATGAATTTTTCAGGATCACCTTCGAAGCGCCGCGCCACGGCGTCAACAATCGCCGCACTGCCCTGGTGAATGCAGAACGCATCGATATCGTCGGCGTGCAGGCCAGACTCATCGAGCAACTCGCGCAAATGCGCCGGGACTTTCAGCAACGCAAAGTTGAACACCTGACGACCGTTCATGAAGAACACCCCATCAGTGACTTTCAGGTGCGGTGCGCCGGAGCCGTCGGTGCCGAACTTGGCCTTGCCCAACTGCCACGGGGCGTCTTCGCCCATCCAGGTCGCGGTGGCGGCATCACCGAACAGCATGGTGGTGTTGCGATCTTCGGGGTCAACGATTTTCGAGTAAGGGTCGGCGGTCACCAACAGGCCGTTCTTCAGGCCCGCGGCTTCCATGAAGCCCTTGATCGCGTAGATGCCGTAAACGTAGCCAGAGCAGCCCAGGGAGATATCGAAGGCGGCAACGGTGGTAGGCAGACCGAGCTTGTCCTGAACGATTGCTGCGGTGTGCGGCAGACCTTCTTCGTCGCCGTTCTGGGTGACGACGATCAGCACATCGATCGATTCGCGCTTGAGTTCGGGGTTGTTGGCAAACAACGCATTGACCGCTTCGACACACAGGTCCGAGGTTTCCTGCCCGGCGTCTTTACGCGGCAGGAAAGCGGAACCGATCTTGCCCAGGATGAATTTTTCATCCTTTTCGAATTTTGCACCTTGTGCGTAATTGTCCACGCCGGCTACAGGTACGTAGCTCGCAATGCTTTTTATGCCAATCATTACGGCTTCCCAATAATAAACAGCTGAATACCCCCGTTCGCACGAATCGAGGGGCGCCGACACATAGGCCCGCAACGGGCAACCACGGAAAGCCTAAAGGGCTATCACTGAGCCGATTACCCGGCCAGGCGCCATCTTCCCGATCAATACAATACAGTGAAGATGCGCGTTATGACTCGCAGGTCACGCTATTTTGCGCAATCTGCCACACAAGCGCTCATTCGATAAGCGACCAGGCCAGCGGAGTGCCGCGCTTTAGAGGCTCGCGGGCACGTCGTCCGATAATGCTTTCAGCGTGCTTGGGCGCCAGGCCCAGACCCGGGCGAATGGCTCGCAGGTTCTCTGACGTGAACACCTCACCGGCGGCCATGTCCCGGGCAACGTAAAGCGAACGACGGTACACCAGCGACTTCTGCTCGGCCTCGGTGACGCCATAACGCACCTGCCCCAAGGCCTGCCAGGCGCGCTCGGTCTCGACCACCAGACTGGCCAGTTCGGCCGGTTCCAGCGAGAAACTCGCGTCGACACCGCCGGCAGCCCGATCCAGGGTGAAGTGCTTTTCCACCACCGTCGCCCCAAGGGCCACCGCCGCTACCGAGACCCCGACGCCCATGGAGTGATCGGACAATCCCACTTCGCAACCAAACAGTTCGCGCAGGTGCGGGATGGTTCGCACGTTGCTGTTGGCCGGCGTGGCGGGGTAAGTGCTGGTGCATTTGAGCAGCACCAGATCCTTGCAGCCTGCCGCACGCGCTGCACGCACGGTTTCATCCAGCTCGGCGATGCTGGCCATGCCGGTGGAAATGATCAGCGGCTTACCGGTGGCCGCCACCCGGCGAATCAGCGGCAAGTCGGTGTTTTCAAAACTGGCGATCTTGTAGGCCGGCACGTCCAGGCTTTCGAGGAAATCCACGGCGGTCTCATCGAAGGGTGTCGAAAACGCCAGCATGCCCAGCTCTTTGGCCCGGGCAAAGATCGGCGCATGCCATTCCCACGGGGTGTGCGCCTTCTCGTATAGCGCATACAGCGAAGTGCCTGCCCAAAGGCTATTGGGATCCTTGATAAAGAACTCGTCGTGATCCAGGTCCAGGGTCATGGTGTCCGCGGTGTAGGTCTGCAGTTTCAAGGCATGCGCGCCAGCCTTGGCCGCGGCCTCGACGATCTGCAACGCGACCTCCAGAGACTGATTATGGTTGCCGCTCATCTCGGCGATGATGAATGGTGGCGCATCGACACCGATCATGCGGTCGCCAATCTTGAAGCTAGTCATGTCTGTGCTCCTTCAATACGCGCGTGAACGCGCAAGCGCTCTGGGTAAAACCGGCTTCGCGAAACAGGCTCAGCGACGGCCGGTTGGCAGGCAACACCTGTGCGGTGATGGTGCGCACTTGCGGCCAATGGGCCGTCACAAAGGCTTCGCCACGAGCCAGCAGCACCCTGCCCCATCCCAGACCGAAACGGCCTTCGAACAAATAAATCGAGACTTCGGCGCTCACCCCATGAAGGTCGTAGCGCAGCACGCCAACCGGGCCATCACCGGCCTCGGCAATCAACAGCAAGCGCTGCTGACTGCTCAAACTCGCGGCCAGCCAGGCCTGGTGCGCTTGCCAGTCGATGCTGCGGTTGTCCAGCGACCAGCGCCGTACCGCCTCGGCATTACGTCCATCAAACAACAGACGCGCATCGTCCAGCGTCGCCTTGCGCACCGGCAGCACAGCACCGGCCAGCGCCGCCGCGACCCGCTGCGCCCCACGGCCATCGACCAATTGCCGAGAGCGCTCGGCCAGACTCTGGCGCAAGCCCTGATTACCCGCGACAAAGCCGATAGCCTGGCGCAGTTGCTCGACACTGACCTGCTCCCGCGCGCCCAGGAACACATGGGCGCCCGACGTCGCCATGACCTCGCCATTGGCCTGCTGATTGTTCGACACCGCAATACAAATCGTCGGCAGCCCCATGGCCGCCCGCTCCCAACTGGTGCCGCCACCGGCGCCGATAAACAGGTCGGCTTCGGTCATCAGCCGGTAAAAGTCGTTGACAAAACGCTGTAAACGCCAGTTCGGGCGACTGACCGCCAGCGCCTGCATCTGCTCCCACGCCGGGTTGTCGGCACCGGCGACGAAGTCGACTTCCAGTTCATGGAAATCGGTCATCGCGAGCATCGCATGGTGAGTCTGCCTCTCCGCATCGAAGCCGCCGAAGTTCACCAGTACGCGCTTGGCCCGGGGTTTGATTTTGATTGCCGGGCAGCAGAACTCATCCCGCAGCATGGCGAAACGCGGACCAAACAAGGTCTGACATCCCGGGGCAAGCAGCGAAGCATAGGCCTCTGGCGTGCCAGAAAGATTCTGGTTGAGCAGCAGATCGACGCTGTAGGTGCGAGTTGCCAGATCATCCACTGCGCCGATCCGTGGTGCCCAGCGACGGGCGGCGGTCTGCCAGTGGTGATCGAGGCCGTAATGGTCGGCAATGATCCAGTCGAACGTCGCGTGCTGTTCCAGCGCTTGCCCCAGCGCGGCGATGTCCGCCTGCCACAGCAGCATGGCCTCGATGGCTTGCTGCGGGTCTTCATCGGGATAGCGATCCGGCAGCGCGAAGGTTTCAAAGCCTTCAGCGGCGAGACTGTCGAGCCGATGCCCCGGCAACAGGCGACAGGCAAACGCGACGTGCGCGCCCATCTGGCGCAAGGCTCTGGCCAAGGTCAGGCAGCGGGCGATGTGGCCGCTGCCAATGGTCGGCGAGGCGTCGGCACGGATCAGCACTCTCATTGCAATTCACCGCCAGCCTTCAGTGCGGCGTACAGGTACTCGGCGCGCTTCCAGTCTTCGAGGGTGTCGATGTCTTGCACCAGATGGCGCGGCAGGATCACCGGCAGGCTCTGCGACGAATACAACACATCGCCGCGCAACCAGGCACTGCTGCGGCCCCAATAGAACTGCCCGGCGTCCTGATAGGCCGGCGGCAAATCCTGGGAGCGAGTGTTACGAAATTCCGGGTACAACGCACTCAAGGCGCCCTGATCGTCAAGAGTCAGGGCACGCTGCACCGGAAAACCAAAGTCGCACACCGAGAACGCAAACGACTTGTCCGGATGCTGTTCCAGCCGCTCCAGACCCTGTTGCAGAAACCGCGTTTGCAGCAGTGGCGCGGTGGCGTAAATGCAGCAGGCGTAATCAAAGTCGCTGCCCTGTCGATGCAGTTCTTCCAGTGCATGGACAATCACCGCCGCCGTACCGGTAAAATCATCGGCCAGAGCTGCCGGGCGCACGAACGGCACCTGCGCACCACTGGCTCGGGCCAGATCGGCGATTTCGTCATCGTCGGTGCTGACCACCACTTGGGCGAACAACCCCGAATCGAGGGCCGTTTGAATTGAACGGGCAATCATCGGCACGCCGTCAAACGGCTTGAGGTTCTTGCGCGGTATGCGTTTGCTGCCACCGCGGGCCGGGATGATGGCGACGTTGCTCAACGGCGTTTTTCCAGAAGAAACCAGGTGATGTCATCCACCGGGAATTGCGGGTCGCGGTGATAGCCAAACCCGTAGTCCACCAGTTGCAAGTCATCATAGCGATCAAGCATTTCACCGGCAAAATCGCGCTTGAACAACTTGCCGCTGTTACCGCGATATGACACCTCGACCGGCGCCGGGTTGTAGTACTCGGCGATCAATATGTAGCGCCGACTCAGTTCATACAGCTGCGCATAGGCCGCCGGCAGCAGTTGTGGCGCCAGGTGAATCAACACGCCTTTGCTCAGGGTCAGGTCAAAGGTGCGTTCGCGGGGGAAGTCGAACAACGAACCGTGCCAGATCTGCGCAATCCCCAGTGCCTGCGCCTGGGCATATGCGTTGGCATTGATCTCCACGCCAAACAGTTCGCACTGCGGCAATAATTGACGCAGCGCCTGCAGGTTGTTGCCGGCATTGGTGCCCAGCTCCACCAGGCTGTCGATACGCCCGGCCCGCGTCAACGCCTTGGCAAACAACGCCAGGTTGGCCGCCACCAAAGGCTGGCCCACGTTGCGGTCGACGTACTGGTTACCGAAGTCGCCTTGCCAGAATTTTTCCTGCTCGCTCAGTTCGCGCATCACACATTCCCATCCGCTCATGACTATGGCCTGGTGCTATCCCCGTAGGAGCTGCCGAAGGCTGCGATCTTTTGATCTTTTCAAGATCGCCGAAAAACAAGATCAAAAGATCGCAGCCTTCGGCAGCTCCTACGGGCTATTGAGCAATATTTATTCGATCAGCCGGCGCAATTGCTCAACCACGTAATCCTGCTGCTCATCGCTTAGAAGCGGGAATAGCGGCAAACTGATTGCCTCTCTGAAATAACGTTCGGCTTCAGGGAAATCACCCTCTTCAAAGCCCAATTCGCGGTAGTACGGTTGCAGGTGCACGGGAATATAGTGCAGGTTCACACCGATCCCGGCAGCTCTCAGCGTATCGAATACTTCGCGCTGCGTGACACTGATCTCGTCAAGCCGCAAACGCACCACGTACAGATGCCACGCTGATTCGGCGCCCGCTTGGGCGACCGGCAATACCAGCGGCAAATCCGCCAGCAAACGGTCATAGCGGGCGGCCAATTGACGTCGCTTGGCGACAAAGCTGTCAAGCCGGGCCATCTGCGATAGCCCCAGGGCCGCGTGCAGGTCGGTCATCCGGTAATTGAAGCCCAGCTCCAGTTGCTGGTAATACCACAAGCCGTGATCGGGCACGTCCATCTGCGCCGGATCGCCGGTGATCCCATGGCTACGCAAGCGCCGCAGGCGCTCGGCCAGTTCCGGGCGATTGGTCAACACCATGCCGCCTTCGGCCGAGGTGATGATCTTCACCGGATGAAAACTGAAAATCGTCATTGCCGCAAACTCACCACACCCCACCGGTCGCCCCAGATACGAAGCGCCCACCGCGTGGGAGGCATCCTCAATCAAGGTGAAAGCGTAACGCTCGGCCAGCGCGGCCAGGGTGCGCATGTCGCAGCTCTGGCCGGCAAAGGCCACTGCCACGACGACCTTGGGCATTTGTCCAGCGGCCTCGGCAACTTCAAGTTTTGCTGCCAGCAACCGGGCGTCGAGATTCAAGGTCAGCGGATCGATGTCGACAAAGTCCACCTCGGCCCCGCAGTAGCGCCCACAGTTGGCGGACGCGACGAAGGTATTCGGGCTGGTCCACAACCGATCCCCCGGCCCCAACCCTGCCGCCAGACAGGCAATGTGCAACGCCGCCGTGGCATTGCACACGGCCACGGCAAAATCAGCCTGGCAATGTTCGGCCATCGCGCTCTCGAAACGCGCAATGGTTGGCCCTTGGGTCAACCAGGGTGATTGGAGCACCTGCACCACCGCATCGATATCCGCTTGCTCGATGCTCTGGCAACCATAAGGAATCTGATAGGTCAGCATGACGGGAACCCGCTCATCCATACCCCATCCAGACACTCCCGGCAGTTGCCGGAAGCGAGAATCAATTTGCCAATGAACATGGACAGCGCCCCTCTACCGTTACGCCAGACTTAAACCAGCAACCGCGCCCAATCCACGCTGGTCGCATTGCCAAGGGTGAAACCCTTGCCGGTCAGGGCGAGGTTCTTGTTGTACGCCAGATCATGCTGGAACGGCCCGGCCCATTTTTCACGCAAGGCCGCAAGTGCCTGCGGTGCATCGGGCAAGGTGCCTGGATGGATGACCTGCACTTGCGGCGTCCACACCACCAGATAGCCGGCCTGACCGGCCTTGAGGCACAAATCGACATCGCCGTAGGTGTTGGCAAACGCGTGTTCGTCCAACCCGCCAACCTCGTCGAACAACGCTTTGCGGATCATCAGGCACACCGCCGAGACGGCGGAGTAATTCTGCTCCAGCACCAGGCGATTCAGGTAGCCCTTGGCATCCTTCGGCTCGCCGACGAAGGCCGAACCGACGCCGTCGTTCATGCCCAGAATCAGCCCGGCCTGAGTCACTTTGCCGTCGCGATCCAGCAGCTTGGCGCCGACCACGCCAACTTCCGGGCGCTGGGCCTGGTTGAGCAGGGAATCGAGCCAGTTCGGGTTGACCACTTCGCTGTCTGCCGCCAGCAGCACCAGGTATTCACCCTGGGCCTGCTGACTGGCCTCGTTATACAACGCCGACAGGCTGAGACGCTCGTGCGCCCGCAGGACACGGACCTTGTCGCCCGGCTGCCCGAGGCTGTCCAGCCATTGCTGGATGTCCGGTGACTGGCTCGCGTTGTCGGCGATCAGCACTTCGTAACGGGTGTAGCGGGTTCGTTGCACAATCCCGGTCAGGCACCGTTGCAGCTGCTCCAGATTGTCCTGGCTCGCCACGATAATCGACACCAGCGGACGCTCGGTGTGACGGTAATCGATTTGATAAGTACCAGGCTCGGCGGAGCTGATTTGCGCCTTGTAGCCACGGGTCGCGAGATGACGGATCAACGCCTGACGTTCGTGGGCATTGTCTTCCAGCACCGGCGCCCGGGCGATCAGCAACGGTTCGTCCAGATGAGCCAGCCAGGCCAGGCCGCCCTGCTCGATGATGCGCAGCAGCAAGTCGAACTCCAGCGCCTTGCTGAAGTCGGCCTGGTAACCGCCCGCGTCCAACAACACATCCTTGCGGATCAGCCAATGCCGCGCCATCAGCGCTGGCAGGCTTTGCAGCAGGTCGAGGTTGAAGCCTGGACGGAACACATCGATCAGCGCGCCAGTGGTGTCACGCTGAATCTCGTCCGCTGCCACCGCTCGGCATTCGGGCGCGGCGTGCAGTTCCAGACCTGCACGCAACAAACCGCCAGCGGTGAACTCGTCCCCCGCCTCGACCAGCAGCAACCAGTCGCACGGCGATTGACGCGTGATCTGATTAAGCTTGTCGACATAGTTGGCCTGCGTCACGCAGACAAAGTGCAAGGTGTTGTGCACCGTCGTTGCCGCCAGCGGCTCGCCCGTGGTGAACACCACAATCTTGAAGGCGTGGTTGTGACCTTCCAGCAGACTGTCGAGGGTGATCTGTAGCTTGGCCGCGTCGTTGTCCAGATCCAGCACCAGAATGCCGAACTGTGGACCGCCGTTGTGGGCAGCCAGATAACGCGACGTCGCAGCGACTTCGTCAGCGTCCGGGGTGCGCGCCGCCAGCCACTTGAGCAGGCGACCGGAGCGCATGGCACCGAACACCTCGTCATTGCCTTGAGTCGACACTGCGTCCAGACGCTCGGCCCAGGCGAACATGTCCCGCGCGTCGTCCGCTTCGCCCAGAAGCTCCAACTGCTGCGCCAGACGCTTGACCACCTGACGGTTGAACGGGTTGCTGGCGTACGCGTACCCCAGGCGCTCGACAACGCTTTCAGGGGTGTCGTTATTGCGTGGCCGCATCATGTCAGCCTGCATCGTCCAGATACCTTCGAGCCCCTGAAGCTGAACGCGGCCGGCCGGCATGGCGTGCAGCAGAAATTCAAACTGGCTCAACAGGTCGAAGAACTGTTGATTGTAGAAAGGCATTTCGACGTATTGCAAAAGCCCGAATTGGCGGTCCGGCCCCTTCTGCACATTGTTCCAGCGCGATTCGAAAATCGGCTCGGCAGTCAACGCCCGACGGTTGCGCAAGCTGTCGGCCAGCGCCTCGAAACTGTCCAGTGCCAATTGCCTGGCCTGCTCCACATCAAGACCGGTGCGGGTACTCGGCAACGTCGCCAGCAATTGGGCGAACGCTTCACGATCCGCTACCGATTTGGCATCGGCGAGGGTCAGGGTGCTGTAGATCTCGGTGTTGTGCTCCGACTCAAGGTAATTGACCTCTCGCACCACATACGGGATCGGCAGAATTCGCGCCTTGGCCATTGCCAGCATGTAGTACGCATGGCCGATTTCCTGCCATTCGAAGATGGTGTTCTCCGGCATGAGCGCGTACCAGTCACGCAACAGCTCAGTGCGGTGAACCGCATAGAACGGCGGGATGTACTGATGCATGAAGTCGATGACCCGGTCCTGCGCGCGCTCGGATGAATAGTCCTCACAGACCTTCTTGTCCCGACGGTAGTAGCTCACGCTGTTGGCCAGGGTCAGGTACATCAGGCAATAGCCATGGCACATGCCGTAATCCGGATTCGCTTCCAGGAACGACACCGAAGCGTCGAGGGCGTCATGCACGATGAAGTCATCGTCGGCGGCAAACACCATGTAGGGCGTGGTGACTTGCTGTACGCCATAGTCGAGCTTGGCCCGAATGCCCCAATAACCGTACTGCGGCAGGTGCTGATAGTCGACCGAGGGGTACACGCCGTCGATGCCATCGGTGACCTGGGTCGAAGAGTCCAGCACCAGAATCCTGCAAGGCAAGGCACTGTAGAACTTCACCGCCCGGCGCGCGAAGGCCGGGCGGTTGTGGGTGATGAGTACCACCGTCAACAACTCGTTCAATGGTAATCCGCTTTCAGAACCGTACTTGCCTTGCATAGTCTTTCCCCACAACCGGCGTATCGCCCGATGAACTCAACAATGATGTCGTTGCTTAACGAACCCGACGCAGATAGCCGTCCGGCGCCACGGTGATCAGCAGCTTGCTGTGAATCCGCGCATCGATTTCAAAGTCGCGGTTTTCTTCCAGGTAGGCCCAGACAGCAGTTTTCGGGTTATCGCCCTTGCCCCACGGACGATCCGGGAAAGCGTCTTGCGGCATGTCTTCGACCACGGTGTCCATCACCACGCAGTAGCTGCCGAGCGAAACCATCGGCGCGTACAGGCGCAATTCTTCAAGGACGTGTTCGTGGGTGTGGTTGGAGTCCAGAACTACCAGCACTTTCTTGCCGGCAACCCGCGCACGCACTTCATCAACGATGGCCGGATCGATGCTCGAACCCTGGATCATGCTGATGCGTCGCGCCATCGGGTGGGCTTCAATGGCTTCGCGGTTGTGTTGACGAATGTCGATGTCCACACCCAGCACTTCGCCGTGGCCGATCAGTTCCAGCATCGAGGCGTAAAACACCAGGGAGCCGCCGTGGGCGATGCCCGTTTCGACGATCACATCCGGGCGCAGGTCCCAGATGATTTCCTGCATGGCAACCATGTCCTGAGGAAACTGAATGATCGGCCGGCCCATCCAGCTGAAGTTGTAGGTGTATTTGTGTTTGGCCGTGACACCGACCCAGTCCAGCGACTCGGACTGAAGTTTTTTGTCCTGCTGCAAGCCTTCGATGTTCTGGCTTACTTCTTCGCGAAACTGCTCATGAGGATTCATGCAAACGCTCCGATACGGGGTGTTGTTAGTTGAAAACCCGACCGTCCCGATAAGGGACAGCCTGAGTCTTGATAATTCGTGCGGGATTGCCGACGACGACTGCATAGTCGGGAACGTCCCGGGTGACCACGGCGCCGGCGCCGACCGTTGCCCAGCGGCCTATCCGCAAACGCGGAAGAATGGTGGCGTTGGTGCCGATGAAAGCGCCGTCAGCCACTTCGACGCAGCCGGCGATAGCAACGCCGGGCGCCATGAACACGCTATGCCCGATCCGGCCTTCGTGCCCGATCAGGCTGCCGTAGCTGATGCTGCTGTTATCGCCCAGGGACACTTCGGCCTGAATGATCACGCCTTCCTGGAGATAGTTGCCGGTGCCCATGCGCGTCATGCTCAGATCGATACCGGGGTGCAGGAAGTTGCCCAGCGTTCCGCCGGCCTCGATGATCTGCCGTGTCGTCTCGTAACGGGTTTTGGTGTCGCGGGTGATCAGGTTCACGAAGTGCGTGTCGGGGCCTTTCAAGTCGGCCACACGCTCTACGCCGCCGATCACCGGCACGCCATGAAACAGCGTGCCGTGCTTGGCTGCATCGTTGTCGAGAAAGGCAAATTCCACAGCAGGGTTGGCCCGTTTGACGGAGCCGATCATGCGCACTGCTTCAGGGTTCGCCGCGCCCAACAGGTAGACCTTCACAGCACATTCCTTTGCTGGCAGACCGTGCGAATCACCTCGATCACCCGCTGTTGATCAGCGTCGGTCATATCGTGGTAGCTCGGCAGATTGATCGCCCGCTCCGACAGCGAGAAAGCCGTCGGCGTGTGCACCGGCTTATCGGCAAACATCGGCAACGCCGACAACGGCCAGAAAAACACCCGGGCATCGATATCCGCCGCTTGAAAGGCTTCGATCAACAGCTCTCGGGTAATACCGGTGCTTTCATGGAACACCACCGTGGGCATCCAGTAACCGTTCCTGGAATGCTCCGGTTGCGGGTTCATGGACAGCAACGGGATATCCAGCAGTCCCTGGGCATACCGATCGAAGATCGCGCGTTTGCGGTCGATCAGCTCATCGACACGTTCGATCTGGGCGCAACCGATAGCGGCCTGCAGATTGCTCATCTTGTATTTGAAACCGATGAAATCCGGCCAGAACTGACGCGTGCTACCACTGACCCGACCGTGGTTGGAGAGTGTCAGCACTCGTTCATACAGCGCCTTGTCCGAGGTCACGAAAATCCCGCCTTCCCCGGTGGTCATGGTCTTGGTGCCATGAAAGGAAAAGGCGCCGAAGGCCCCCAACGAACCCGCGGCTTTACCACGCCATTGCGAGCCGATGGCTTCGGCAGCGTCTTCGATGACCGCAATCCCGTGCTCGCGACCGATCGCAAGCAACGCGTCCAGATCGCACAGGTTGCCGTACAAATGCACCGCCACGATGGCTTTGGTCCGTGGCGTAATGGCTTGCCGGACCTGCTCCGGGTCCAGACACCAGCTGTCCGGCAACACGTCGACAAAAACCGGCGTCGCGCCCAGGTAATCAATGGGGGCCGCCGAGGCGATCCAGTTGGTGTTGGCCAGAATCACTTCATCGCCCGGGCCGATCCCCAGTGCGGCCATGCCCATGTGCAGGGCTCCGGTACAGCTGGACGTCGCGATGACATAGGGCACGCCCATATGCTGCGCGAAGGACTTCTCGAAACGTGTGATGTATTCGTAGCAACGCTCGCCCCAGCCATGCTGCACAGCATCCAGCACGTACTTGGCTTCCAGCTCGCCCACACTGGGCTTGGTGTAGTGAATTCGGCTCATCTGAAGCTCAACTCCGGAATGGCAACGACAAAACGCGCGCCCCAACTGCGGACAACCGCGTATTGCTGGGTGATCTCGTCCAGCAGGTTCCATGGCAGCACCAGGACATAGTCCGGTTTCTCGATTTCAATCCGCTCGGGAGACACCACCGGAATGCGACTGCCCGGCAAGAACTTGCCTTGCTTGTGCGGGTTGGCATCCGCCACCCAGGCCAGCAGGTCTGGCTTGACGCCGGCATAGTTGAGCAAGGTGTTGCCTTTGGCGGCGGCGCCATAACCGACTACGCGTTTACCTTCGGCCTTGGCCTGCAAGAGGAAACGCAGCAGTCCGTGCTTGATCTGTTCCGCGGCCGGGGCCAGGGTCGCGTAGTAGGCAGCGGTTTTCACCCCGGCCAACTGCTCGACCTGCAACTGTTGTTGCACTGCAGGCGTCACTTCACGGCGCACACCATCGGCACGCTGCACGAACACCCGTAGCGATCCGCCATGGGTCGGCAGCTCGCTGACATCGAAAACTTCCAGACCATTGCACTCGCACAAACGCTGTACGGCGGTCAGCGACAAATAGGAATAATGCTCGTGGTAAAGGGTGTCGAACTGCTGCCCGGCCATCAGCGTCAGCAGCTGCGGGAACTCGAACGTCGCCACGCCCGTGGGTTTGAGCAGCGTCGCGAAACCGCTGAGGAAATCATTGATGTCCGGCACATGCGCCAGCACATTGTTGGCGGCCATCAGGTCCGCGCCCCAGCCTTCGCTCAGCAACTGCGAGGCGCTGTCGCGACCGAAGAACAGCTCGCGTATGTCCAGGCCTTTTTCCCGCGCGGCCTGTGCCGTGCTGCGGGTCGGCTCGACGCCGAGGCAACGGATACCGCGTTGTGCAACGTACTGCAGCAAGTAGCCATCGTTGGCGGCAATTTCCACGACACGACTGTCGGCGGTCAGCCCGAAACGCTCGACCATCTCGGCCACATACCGATCGGCATGGGCCAGCCAGGTACTGGAAAAGGAACTGAAGTACGCATAGTCGGCATCGAACAGACTGTCGGCGCTGGTGTAGTCCTCGGTCTGTACCAGCCAGCATTCCTGGCAGACCGCAACTTTCAACGGGACCCATTGCTCGGCCTGCTCCAACTGCTCGGCCCGCAGGTACGCATTGGACGGCGGCGAGGTGCCCAGATCGATCAACGGCAACGCCAACGGGGTGCCGCAACCTCGGCAGTTCATAGACGCACTCCAGGGAAATGGTCATCAAGCCAGGGATGAGCGGCATCCCGGGTCGACAGATTTTTGACAGGCTCGGGCCAGGCAATCGCCAGACGCGGATCGAGCACCGACAGGCCACCCTCGTGATCCGGGGCGTAATCGGCGCTGTGCAAATAGAGCAGCTCGGCATCGTCGCTCAAGGTCTGAAAGCCATGGGCGAAACCGGCAGGAATCAACAGGCTGCGACCATCACCGGCGCGCAGGTGCTCGGCGTGCCACTGCAAAAAGGTCGCCGAATCCGGTCGCAGATCGACCGCGACGTCCCAGACTTCACCGCGCAGGCAGGTGATCAGCTTGGCTTCCGGGGCCTGGGCATTCTGATAATGCAAACCGCGCACGCTACCGCGCTCACGGGTGCAGGACTGGTTGATCTGACGAATATGGAACGGCTCGCCAAAGGCGCTCAGGCTGCCCTCGCAGAACAGCCGGGCGAAGTGCCCGCGCTGATCTTCATGGCGTTTGTGCTGAACACTGAACAAGCCCCGGAGAGGCAACGCACTGATGCGAAATTCACTCACCGCAGCCCCCGATACAGGTTCAGCTGATTCAGCGTGATGGCTCGCATGTCATCGCCATTTTCCCAGGCCAGGTGCCAATCCAGCGTGTGCGTCAGACAGTCTTGCAGCGACCAGCGCGGCTGCCATGCCAGCAACTGACGGGCGCGACTGCTGTCCAGGCGCAACAGGCCGGCCTCATGCAACTCACTCGGTTCGACACGCAAACCTCGCGCGTGCGGCCAACGTTTGGAGAGCAGTTCAACCACTTCACCGACGCTGCACATGTCGCCTTCACTCGGCCCGAAGTTCCACGCACCGGCGAATTGCGGGCCGTGCTCATACAGACCCGCCGCCAATTGCAGGTAACCGGCCAGCGGTTCCAGCGCGTGCTGCCAAGGGCGAACGGCTTGTGGGTAACGCAGGGTCACCGGCTCATTCGCCGACCACGCCTTGAGCACATCGGGAATCAACCGTTCCGGGGCGAAATCACCGCCACCGAGCACATTCCCGGCCCGCGCCGTGGCCAATGCCAGACCGTGCTCGGCATGCCGCTCGGCAGGGAAAAACGAGGCCGCGTAAGACTGTGCCAACAATTCGCAGCACGCCTTGCTGCTGCTGTAAGGATCATGGCCGCCAAGGGCTTCGTTCTCGCGATAGGGCCACAGCCATTCCTGATTGGCGTAGACCTTGTCGGTGGTCACCAGCACGCACGCACGTACCCCGCCAATCTGGCGAATCGCTTCCAGCAGATTGAGCGTGCCCATGACGTTGCTCGAGTAAGTCCCGAGCGGGTCACGGTAGCCTTCGCGCACCAATGGTTGCGCTGCCAGATGCAGGACGATTTCTGGCTGAACCTCGGCGATCAGCTCCAGCAACGCACCCAGGTCACGCAAGTCGCCGCGCTGGTCATTAATGCCTTCAGCAACGCGCGCCAGTTCGAACAGACTCGGCTCGGTGGACGGGTCCAGGGCAAAGCCCGTGACCTCAGCCCCCAGGCTGTGTAGCCACAGCGTCAACCAACCGCCTTTGAAACCGGTATGCCCGGTGACGAGTACCCGCTTGCCGCGCCAGAATTGCGAACTCAGTCCCACTGTTTCCATGGGGCCTCCCCGCTCTGCCACAGGTGCTCCAGATGGTTCTTGTCACGCAGGGTGTCCATCGGGTGCCAGAAACCATCGTGCTGGAAGGCATTCAGTTGCCCCTCGGCAGCCAGCGTCATCAACGGCTCGGATTCCCAGACCGTCTCGTCGGCTTTGATCAGCGACAGCACTTTGGGTGACAAGACAAAGAAGCCACCGTTGATCCAGCCACCATCACCGCGAGGTTTCTCGGTAAAACCGCGCACCAGATCGCCGTCGCGTTCCAGCGCGCCGTAACGTCCGGGTGGCTGCACCGCCGTGACCGTGGCCAGCTTGCCGCTGCTCAAGTGGAAATCCACCAGCGCGCCAATATTCAGGTCCGAAACACCGTCACCATAGGTAAAGCAGAACGCTTCCTGATCTTCCAGATAGCGGCTGGCACGACGCAAACGGCCACCGGTCATGGTCTCTTCGCCGGTGTCGATCAAAGTGACACGCCAAGGCTCGCTGTAGTTCTGGTGAACGTCCATGCGGTTGTTCGACATGTCGAACGTGACGTCAGAGGTATGCAGGAAATAGTTGGCGAAAAAGTCCTTGATCGCGTAGCCCTTGTAGCCCAGACAAATCACGAAGTCGTGAATTCCGTGTGCGGAATACTGCTTCATGATGTGCCAGAGAATTGGCTTGCCGCCGATCTCGATCATCGGCTTGGGCTTGAGGTGCGACTCTTCGCTGATCCGCGTGCCCAGGCCACCCGCCAGAATAACTGCCTTCATCTTGTCCCCTCTTGTTCGTCACAGGGCCAGCCCAAGCCCTGCAAGGCTTTGCGACCGTCTGGATAAATCGTATGAGGCTGCACCCATCACCTTCCGGCTGCACCGCACATGCTCGATTTATGGCGATTTTCAGGGGGACTTGCAGGAAACGCGCCAGCTGGCGCTGACACGGGAACCGAAGCCTGCGCCAGCTACGGATATCAACCGCCCGCAATGAAGTGGCTCGCCTTCACCACTCAACAGGCCGAGCGTTAGCTCGCCTGCAGCTCTTGATCTTGATCCACCCGCCCCTTTCGGGAGGCCGAGTGGAGGTGTTCAGCAGGGGGTTGGCGCGCAGCGCCGTACGGCGCAGCCGGACACATCGAGAGGAGGTCGTCGCGAAGCAGACCGTAGGCGATGCCCCCTGATGAATGCCGGAGTGAGGGTACGCCGAGCCTAGGCGAGGTGCCGTACGCTTGGGGCGAAGCCTTTTGGTTCCTTTTTGGCGTTTGAAAAAGGGACTCGCCGTAAGGGCGGAACCCTAAGTGGCCGTTACCGCAGGAATGGATATGTACACCTGCAAGAGATTGGTCGGCTATCAGGCCGCCATCGCGAGCAAGCTCGCTCCCACAGTGTTGATTGGTGTACGTCTGCGAGAGATTGGCCGGCTGTCAGGCCGCCTTCGCAGGCAAGCCAGCTCCCACAGTTGGACTGTGTACATCTGCGAGAGCTTGGTCGGCTGCCAGGCCGCCAAGGTCAAAAGATCGCAGCCTGCGGCAGCTCCTACGAAGGTAAGCGGGCGTCAGTCGGCCAACCAGCCATTTTCCCAGTACCGCACGTTATCTCCGCGCAGCATGTAGTCGCGCAGCACCGCCTCGCGCAGTTCATCGCCCATGCGGTAGCTGGCGTCCGGGTCGGCCAGGTGCATGCGGATGGCTTGCAACCACTCATCGGTGCTGTTGCTGACAACCCGAGTGCATGGCAGATAACCCCGATACGCCTCGGTATCGGTACAGACCACCGGGTAGCCGCAGGCGCCGTATTCCAGCAGACGCAGATTGCTCTTGCAGTCGTTGAAGATATGAAACTCCAGCGGTGCCAGTGCCAGGTCGAGGTTCAGGCTGGCCAGTTTCGCCGGGTAGACACTGAGATCGATCACGCCATGGAACTCATGCATGTAAGGGCGCAACTCTTCGGGACACATACCGAAGAACACCCAATCCACCTCGTTGGCCAGTTCGCGAACGACATCGGCAATGATCGCCAGGTCGCCCGAGTGACTGGTACCGCCACCCCAGCCAACCCGTGGCTTTTTAGAGGTGCGACGCTGACTGCGCAGACCATCCCAAAGATGAGTCGCGAGCATGTTCGGCACGACCCGAATGTCGTGATGCATCGACGACAACGCATCGGCCAGTGGTTGAGTTGAAACCACCACCCGATCGCACAGGCCGATGCCGCGACGGACCAGACGCTCCATCTCGACGTTGTCCGGCATATTGCGAATGTGCAAGTTCTTCTTCGGCGCCTTGATGACATAGTCATCCAGTTCGTAAATCAGTCGGGCCTTGGTATAGGGCTTGAAGGCAGCAATCTCGTTGATCGGCCCTTCACTGTAGCGCCCCTGCAAAATGATCACGTCCGGTGCCTCACGCTCGATCTCGATGACCGACGGCAGGTCGTAGTAGATCCGCCCGGTCGCCCGACCGGCCTTCTCCAGTTCGACCAGCGGCTGGATCGCCCGATAGTGACCGACCGCCGAGGAATTGACCGGCAACGCCATGACCTTCGGTAACTGGCGAACGGAAAACGGGCTCCAGCCGGTGCGCAAGCCTGGCTCCAGACTGTAACTGGAGCCTCCCAGCGTATTCAGCATCAGGTTCGGGTTGTACGCCGGGTCGCGAGCAACGACGGGCAGCCAGCGCCGGTAGAAGGTTTCCTGTTCTTGCGTGCGCAGCGCCTGCTCGGCTTTGTCCGGTGCCGCCGCGGGCTGTGTCCCCAGGGCCAGTTGGGCGTACGGCGTCCACACCACCAGATAGCCGTTTTGACGGACCCGCAAACACAGGTCCACCTCGTTGAGGGTCAAGGCAAAATCCTCCGCCTGAAGCCCTCCGACACTCTCGAATATCGCCTTGCGCACCATCAGGCAATCCGCTCCGACCGCGCTCAAGTCCTGAACCACCTGTAACCGGTGCATGTAGCCGGCGGCGTTCAGCGAGTCACCGAAAAATGGTGAACCGGCCGGCCCATGCAGCCCGAGAATCAGACCGGCATGCAGCACGCAACCGTCAGGATTGAACAGCTTGGCCCCGACCACACCGACTTCTGGACGCTGCGCATGATTGAGCAACTCATCCAGCCAGTCCGCACGGGTGACCACCACATACGGGTCAAGCATCAGCAGGTATTCACCACGAGCCTGTTGCGCCGCGAAGTTGCGCGTCGCCGCGACATTCCCCTGCTGCGGATACGTCAGCACCCGCAACCGGTCTGAGCCCAGCTGCGCCATGGCGCTCAGCCACTCAAGCGTCTGCGCAGACTCACTGCCGTTGTCGACCAGCAGCAACTCGTACTCGCTGTAGGCAGTTTTCTCCAACAGGCTTTCGACACAGCGCTGCAGCACCGCCAACTGGTCCTTGCAGACAATGATGATCGACACCAGCGGCCGATCCGCGTGCAGGTAATCGACACGATTGAGCAAGGTAAAACTGCCCTGGCGAATCTCGTGGGCAACGTCCAATCGCTGAAGATGCGCCTCCAACACTTGCGGGTTGAGCTCAATGACTTCGGGCAGCGCCAGCCACTGTGCCAGGCCGAATGTCGACTCCAGCATCACCTCGGCAATATGTTCGACGACCTTGATGCCGTCATCCTCGACCATGCGCCACAGCACATCGTGAGGCGCCAGCTCGCCGTAGCTTGAATTGAAACCACCCAGCGCCAGGAAACGCTCACGCTGGAACGCCAGGGATCGCCCGACGTAGGGATAACTGCGCATCAGGTCCAGGTTGAAATCCGGCTTGAAAACCGGGTCTGCCGATTCACCATCACGCAATCCGCCTTCGTCGCCATACACACACAATGCACTCGGTGATGCACTGATGCGCTCGGCCAGCAGCAACAGCGCCGGCTCCACCAGACGATCGCCGGCACGCAGCACGTAGAACCAGTCGACGCCGTCGAGTTGCGCCAGCAATGCGTTGAGTTGCGCGCACCAGTCTTCCTGCAACGGCAGGTTGAACACCCGCTCATCGAGCTGAGCTTCGGTACAGGCGCTGGACAACACCAGGGTCAGCTCCGGCGCATAAAGCTGACCGGCAAGGCTTTTAAGGGTGAGATCCAGATTGGCTCGGCTGGCCTGCTCATCGATGATGATCGGGACGATTTTCGGTTGCCGCGCCCAACCGGCCACGGTTTCCGGCAACAGACGCCGCTGAGTCTCACTGAGTGTGCGGCACGCCAGCCATTGCGTGTACAGCTGGGGAAAACTCTCGCTGGCGATGCCAATCCGATATTCCTGGTTGGCCTGGCGGGTGCCCAGGGTTCGACTCAGCGGCAGCTCGTCCCAGACACGCGGTGCCTCGCTGGCGCGGCTCAACGGCAGGTAACGGACCCAACCCGCCGCAGGCGCGCCCTCGCCACCACGAACCTTGAGCATTTGCACCAGCCAGTGTTTTTCCAGCGCCGCCGCATCTATCATCGGCTGCTGACGAATCAAACGCTCCGGATGCAAGCGCTCGACACTCAACACGTAGTTGAGCTGCGCCATGTTGCCCCGGCGCATCAGGCAGATGTACAAGGCCAGATCAAGCGACGCGACAAAGCAATGGCCGGGCTGAGTCAGGGCGGGCATCAGCTCCTGCATATCCTTGCGGCGGAACAGCGCGCTGCTGAAACCACCGAGGAAGTTGACCGGGAAGCTCTCGAAAATCGCCAGCAGGTCATCGCCCTTGAATATCCCGCAAACCGGCGACAGCGTGCTGTTCTCCAGGCGTGACGGCAACGGGTGATCGTCAGCATCCCAGAACACCCGCTGGGCCAGCACCAGATTGATGTCCGCCTGCTCGGTCAGGACCTGCGCCTGACGCTCGATACACGCAGGAGATAGCTGATCGTCATCGCAGAGGAACTTGATGTACTCGCCCTTTGCCTCACCCAGACACGCCAGCAGATTGCCGACAAACCCCAACGTCTGCGGGTTTCGTACATACCGCACGCGCTCCGCTGCGTCGCCCGTCAGCGACTCGACAACCTGCTGGATCTCATCGCCGCGACTGTCGTCGCACACAATGATTTCGAGGTTGGCGTATTGCTGGATCAGGGCACTGCGCAGGGACTGGGCGAAGAAGCGTGGATTGAAGGCGGGAATGACGAGGCTGACTAACGGGACTGGATTCACGGCGGGGCTCTCAAGCGGCGGACGCTCACCCGGTCGGGTGAGCCCCTGAAACCGCTGAAAAAAGGCGATTGGTATTCGGCGGTTTACGGCCGGACGCTTTCGCGCCAGGCCCCCTTAGATCTTGTTGAACAGACCCAGCTGACTGATTTTGCTGAACGCCAGTTGCGCGGCCTGCAACATGGTTTGCTGCAGCGTCAGACGGGTCATGACCGCCGCCGGATCAGAGTCGCGGATAGCCGACTGGCTGGCCGTGTTGGCAAGGCTCAGACTCTGGTTGGTTGCCGTCTGATCATCCAGGGCCTGACCACGCACGCCCACGGCAGTGATGGCTGAACCCAGCTGCGCCTGCGCAGTGTCCAGGTTACCAATGCCCGAGGCGACAGCTGCCTGCATTTTTTGCAAGGCCACTGCGTTGTTATCTGCCGGGGTATTCAACGCCGTACGCAACTGGCTCAGGGTGTCCAGAACGTTCTGGGTCTGGTGATCATTGGGCTGGACAACAAACTGATCGCCGGCGGCTGGAGTACCGCCGAGCGTGAAAGTGACCCCTGCCGCTGTCGCCGTAGAGCCCGCCATGACGCCCGAGGAAACCGGTTTGCTGTTCGCCGTGATCGGCGATGCATACAGATCGTAAGCGGTGGCGCTGGTGAACTTGAGGATCGCCCCGCCCGTCGGGAAGGTGCTGTTATAGGCGGTCGAGTTGGTCTGGGTGGCACCGGAGATCACCGCCACGGACGGGTTGCCCGGACTGCGCGAAGTGTTGATAGTGTCCGGCTTGACCGCCAACTGGAAGCTATGGCCGGCAATCACTGCGTCCGGAACGGCATCGCCAGGCTTCAGATTGATGTTCAGCGTCATGTCCACGCCGCGGAAACTGACCGTCTGGTTAGACGCGTCTTTATTGCTGATCACACCGTTCTGGCTGGCCTCGGCAGTGACATCGTTACCCAGCGCATCAGTGATCTGCAGCTGCGTGCTGCTGACAAAATTCACAGTATAAGGTTGACCTGCCGCGAACTTGGAATCGAACGTTGCGCTATTGCTGATCTGGCCGCTGGACAGCGTCACCCGACCGTCATCCACCGCGGGTGCGGTCATGGTGGTCAGAGAGCGACTGGTGTTGACGGTCTTCTGGAAAGCATCCCAACCGGTAATGTTGCTGGCAACCGACATGGAATCGCCGATGGCCAGATTCAGATCGGATTGGTCACCGTTGTAGCTGTAGGTGCCATCGGAGTTTGCGGTATACGGAGGCGTGCTGGTTTTGGAGCCGCCAAACAGGTAGTTGCCATTGGCGTCCTGACTGTTCATGAGACCGAACACCTGGTCCTGGATCTGCCCCAACTCCTGGGCCGCGGCCTGACGATCGGCATCGGTCTGCGTGCCGTTGCTGGCACCCAACGTCAGCTCCTTGGCTCGCTGCAAGGCGGTACCAATGGCGCTCAAGGCGGTTTCGGCCTGGCTGTACGAACCCTTGAGGTTGCTGATGTTGCCAGCGTACTGATCCAGCATCGAACTCTGTTGCCCGAGCTGAATCAAACGCGCAGCACCAATCGGATCATCGGCTGCGGTGTTGACCTTGGTCAGACTGCTCGCTTCGGCGCTGGTCTGCAGTGCGTTGCTGTAGTTACGCTGATAGTTGGCAGCGGTCGTTTCGTAATACTGGGCGGTAGAAATGCGCATGAATTACGACTCCTTAAAGACTGTTGATCAGCGTGCTGAAAGTTTCCTGCGCAGCCTTGATGATCTGCGATGAGGCTGTGTAGTACTGCTGGTATTTCACCAGGTTGCCGGACTCTTCATCGAGATTGACACCCGACAGAGCATCGCGGGCACTCTTGGCGCCGGTCAGAATCACCGAGGCGGCGTCGCCGTCAGACTTGGCCTGAGCAGCCTGGGCACCGACATTGGAAATCAGTTTGCCGTAAGCATCCGAGATGCTCACACCCTTGCTCGCCGAGCCGGTTTCCACCGTCTGCCTGGTCTGCAAGCCGACCAGCGCGGTACCGTTACGGTTGTCCGAGGAGTTGGCACCGGTCAACGAGATACTGAAGCTTTCACCCGAAGCAGGCGAGCCACTGACGGTGGTTTGAACCGAGAACGTCTTCTGTACCCCCGCGCCGTCCAGGATCGGGGCACCTGTGCCATCGACCATATTCACTTGCAGGCTCAGGGTATTGCTTTGGCCAGGAACGATGGTGCCCGTCCCCATGCTGACGCCCTTGGCATCGTAAAGCTTATAACCCTGAGTCCCGGCAGCCGCGGGATCGAACACCACTTTGACCGGTGTCGAATACTGGAGCCCGGTTTGCAGGTCGGCATTGGCCGCCGGGTTGTAGATATCCAGGGTGCTGGTCAACGTTGGCTGGCTGTAGGTGCCTTTGTTGTTGGCACTGGCGACACCGCTCAGAGGCGCGGCCGCGGCGAGCGTTTTCGGATCGGTGATCACGGTCTGGATATCACTGGCACCGCTGCGGGTCGGCGTCACCTTGAAGGTGTCGCCGGCGCTCATGGCCCCGCCGCCATTGAGCGCCATGCTGAAGCCGTCGATTACCGGAGCCGGTGTCGTGGTGGTGCTGAAGGCACCCATGTTGGTGCCATCGGAGCGCGTGACGCTGTAATTCGTGGCGCTGGTGAAGGTCACCTGATAATCGTTGGTGGTCAGCTTGCCCGTGTCGTTGATGGTGACATTGAGGTTACCGGAACCGGCGCTGTTACCTGCCTGGGCAATGCTGCGCTGAGAGATCAGCGTGGCACTGTTGATGTTGCTGAAGATCGCCGAGCCGAAGTTGCCGTTCTTGTCGATGCCCTGGGCCTGCTGCTGGTTCATCTGATCGGCAACAACCAGCGCCACGCGTCCCAACTCATTGATTGCCGGGTTGAGCACTTCGCTGCGATAGCTCAGCAAACCACCCATCTGCCCCGTCGTCACCACCGACGTAATATCGATGACGCTCGAACCGCGGTTCATCTGGAGCATCGACTGACTCGGATCAGTCTTGCTCGGTACGGTTTGCAGGGTGTTGGTGGTGCTGCCCATCACCAGCGGCTGACCACTGCCGATGTAGACATCGTAGTTAGTGCCACGCTCGACAACCTGAGTACCGACCAGATCGGACAGCTGACGCACCGCCTCGTTGCGCTTGTCGAGCAGGTCGCTCGGCCCACTGCTGTTGCTGGTGTTGCTACCCGATGTCTGAGAAATCTGCTGGTTGTACTGGGCGATCGAGCTCGCCAGCTTATTCACCTGGGACGCCATGTCCGACAGGTTGGAATTGATACCGGTGTTCTGGTCGTTCAACTGCTTGGAAATCGAGTTGAAGCGATCGCTCAGGGCCTTGGCATTGGTCATCACCGATTGGCGGGACGCATCATCGGAAGGCGTGGTCGCGACACTTTGCAGGGAAGTGAAGAACTTCTGCAGCGCGCCACTGAGGCCGGTGTCCTTGTCAGACAGCAGCGTGTCGACCGGCGTGACCTGCCCCAGGTAGGACGATGCCTGGCCGTTAAGCGAAGTGCTGGTCTGCAACTGGGTGTCGAGGTACGCGCTGTACACCCGACGCACGTCCGCCAGGGTCGTGCCCGTGCCAATGAATACGTTGTTGCCGTACTGAATCGAGGACTTGCTGGTCTGCACGGTTTGCTGGCGCGAGTAGCCGGCCGTATCAACGTTGGCAATGTTGTTGCCGGTCACCGCCAAAGACGATGAGGCCGCATTCAACCCCGACATCCCGATATTGAGCAAACTCATGGTTCAGACCTTATACCTTATGCCTATAAAGGCGTCGTGGAAGAGCCCGCCGCAGCGTAGTTCTGGTAACTCTTCATCTGTTTGGCAATCTGCGAAATCTTGCTGGCGTAGTTCGGGTCGGTTGCATACCCGGCCTTTTGCAACTCGCGTACAAACTGTTCTGGGTTATCGGCCGACTTCACAACATCTTGATAGCGATTATTGCTTTGCAACAAAGTCACCAGGTCATGGAAGCTGTCCTGATAAGAGTCGTAGGAACGGAACTCGGCCGTCTCCTTGACCATCGCGCCATTTCTGAATTCGCTGGTGATCGCCCGCGCCGAATCGCCCTGCCAGCTACTGCCGGCCTTGATGCCGAACAGGTTATGACTGTTGCTGCCATCCTGGGCGCGCATGACCGATTTGCCGTAGCCGGTCTCCAGTGCTGCCTGGGCAACCAGATAGCGCGGATCGACGCCAATACGGTCAGCGGCCGCTTTGGCCATCGGCATCATGGTGTTGACGAATTCGTCGGCAGAGCTGAAGGTTTTCTTCGCCGGCGCCAGTGGTATTTGAGCCATGGCACGACCATAAATCTGCATCTGCCCGCTCGATGCCGAATCCGTTTGCGAGGCCAGCCAATCGCCATTGAACAGGGGACCTGAACCGGTCTTGGTACCCTGAGGCGATGGGATGTTGTTGAGCGCCGTCGCTGTGGTCGCAGCGGTCGTCGATGCCGACGGCACCAGACCGGCGAGCAAGCGATCCGCGAGCTTCGGCGGCAGCGCCAGTCGCCGCTGGTTGAGCAGCGCCACGTCATTACGGTGATCGGCCGTTGATAGCGGCGCCTTGACCGACCGCGAAGCCCACAACGGACGCTCGCCATTAACCCGCGACAACGGCCCATTGGTGCCCACGGTGCCGGCAGCCACCGGAGTCGTCACCGCCGCTTTCGCCGCTTCCTGCTTGGCGGCAGACATCGCCGCGGCCTCGCCCGGAGCCAACGGCTTGTTCTTCGACATCTGGCGCATCAGCACGTCGGCCAGACCGATACCATGACCCTGACGAGACATGGAAACCGCCAGCTGCTGGTCGTACATTTCCTGGTACTGCTTGGCCGCAGGCGTGTTGAGCGGATTGTCCTTGCCCAGCGTTTCGGTGGCCGAGCGCATGGACTTGAGCATCTCGCTGAGGAACAGCGATTCGAACTCCTGCGCCACCTTGCGCATGTTCGCATCACTGTTCTTGTCGCCGACCTTGAGCTGGTTAAGCCGGTTCAGGTCCGAGTACGAACCCGAATCGCCGCTGCTGACCAACCCGCTCTTGTGAAGATCCATGTTCGCCATATCAAATCACGATCAGGTCGGCTTGCAGGGCGCCAGCCTGTTTCAAGGCTTCGAGAATCGCCATCAAGTCACCCGGCGCCGCGCCAACCTGATTCACCGCCCGGACAATCTCGTCCAGCGTGGTGCCAGGACCGAACTTGAACATTGGCTTGGCTTCTTGCTGCGCATTGACCCGGGAGCGCGGCACGACTGCCGTCTGACCGTTGGACAAAGGCCCTGGCTGACTGACGATCGGGTCTTCGGTGATGGTCACGGTCAGGCTGCCGTGAGTCACGGCGGCCGGTGAAACCTTGACGTTCTGACCGATCACGATGGTGCCGGTCCGCGAGTTGATAATGACCTTGGCCACCGCCTGACCCGGATCGACTTCGAGGTTTTCCAGAATCGACAGGTAGTCGACGCGCTGGCTTGGATCGAGTGGCGCGGTGACGCGGATCGAACCGCCATCAATCGCCTGCGCAACACCCGGGCCGAGCATGTTGTTGATCTTGTCGACGACGCGCTTGGCGGTGGTGAAGTCGGAGCGGTTGAGGTTCAGGGTCAGGCTGTTGCCCTGGTTGAAACCGCTCGGCACCGAACGCTCGACCGAAGCACCACCCGGAATGCGACCAGCCGACGGAACGTTGACGGTGATCTTCGAACCGTCGCGACCCTCGGCATCAAAACCACCGACCACCAGGTTGCCCTGGGCGATCGCATAGACGTTACCGTCGATACCCTTGAGCGGCGTCAGCAACAAGGTGCCGCCGCGCAGGCTCTTGGAGTTACCGATCGAGGACACGGTGATATCGACCTGCTGACCCGGCTTGGCGAACGCCGGCAAATCGGCACTGACCGACACCGCCGCGACGTTCTTCAACTGCACGTTACCCGAACCCGCCGGTACCTTGATGCCGAACTGCGAGAGCATGTTGTTGAAGGTCTGCAGGGTGAACGGAGTTTGCGTGGTCTGGTCACCCGTGCCGTTAAGCCCGACGACCAGGCCGTAACCGATCAATTGGTTGGAACGCACGCCCGAAATACTGGCGATGTCCTTCAACCGCTCGGCCTGAGCGCCGAGGGAGGTGGACAGCAACAACATGGCCGCCATCAGGTGCTTGAAATTAAACATGAGTCGTTTCATCACCTAGAAAGGGAACAACGGGCTTAAGAAGAAACGGTCGAACCAGCCTGGCTGACTCGCATCGGCAAACGAACCGGTGCCCGAATAGGTGATGCGCGCATCAGCGATACGCGTCGACGACACCGTGTTATCGGTGGCGATATCGTCCGCCCGGACCAGACCGGCAATACGCACCAGCTCATCACCGGTGTTGAGGGTCATCCACTTCTCGCCACGCACGGCAATGATGCCGTTGGGCAGCACGTCGGCCACGGTGACGGTGATCGAACCGACCAGGCTGTTGCCCTGCCCTGCCTTGCTGTCACCCTTGGTTGCGCGGTCACCGCTGTAATTTGCACTCAGACTCAGAGGACTATTGGTGGCCGGAGTGCCACCGAACAACGAGGTCAGACCGAGTCCGGTCTTGCTGGTTTTGTCCACCTGGGAGTTGGCGTTTTTACTGGCCTGGGTCTTCTCGTTCAGGGTGATGGTGATGATGTCACCGACCCGGAAAGCCTTGCGGTCGCCGTACAGGTTCTGCTCGAAACCGGCCTGATAGATCGACCCGTTGTTCGCCGCTGCCGGCAGTGGTGTACGAGGCAACACGGGCGCGTAGTACGGGTCATTGGGCTTCGGCGTCGGGCCGACGCAGCCCGCGAGCAACGCGATCCCACTCAGTGCGAGAACAGATACAAAGCGATTCATGACCCTACCTCACGGTGTTGCAGGCGGCTTCATGCCGCCTCATAGACTTGATTACAGATTCTGCGTTACGAACGAGAGCATCTGGTCGGCGGTGGAAATCACCTTGGAGTTCATCTCGTAGGCACGCTGAGTGGTGATCATGTTGACCATCTCTTCAACGGTGCTGACGTTGGAGGTTTCCAGGGTGTTCTGCAGCGTGGTACCAAAACCGTTCAGGCCCGGGGTGCCGATTTGCGGCGCACCGCTGGCGGCAGTTTCCTGGAACAGGTTGTTGCCCATGGCCTGCAGGCCGGCCGGGTTGATGAAGTCGGCGGTTTGCAGGTTGCCGATCACTTGCGCGGCGGCGGCGCCTGGAACAGTGATCGACACTGTGCCGTCACGACCGACCGTGAAGGTCTGTGCGTTGTTCGGAATCACGATGGCCGGCTCGAGAGCAAAGCCACTGGCATTGACGATCTGGCCATTGGAGTCCAGGTGGAACGTACCGTCACGGGTGTAGGCGGTCGTGCCATCCGGCTGCAGGATCTGGAAGAAACCGCGACCGTCGACCGCCATGTCCAGCGGTTGGTCGGTGGTTTGCAGGCTACCGGCGGTGAAGTTTTTCTGAGTGCCGACAATGCGCACACCGGTACCCAATTGCAGACCCGACGGCAATGCGCTGTCCTGGGTCGACTGGGCGCCTGGCTGACGCTTGATCTGGTACAACAAGTCCTGGAACTCGGCACGATCACGTTTGAAACCCGTGGTCGATACGTTCGCCAGGTTGTTGGAAATAGTCGTCAGGTTGGTGTCCTGGGCGGACAGACCTGTTTTGGCAACCCATAGAGCCGGAAGCATTCGATTCTCCTCGTGCGCCTGTTTTACGGCGCGACGTTCTGATAATTAGCTGATCTGCAAGACCCGAGCCATGGCTTGGTCGTCGTCTTTGGCGGTGTTCATCATCTTGATGTGCAGCTCGAATTGCTTGGACAAGGCCAACACCGAGGTCATCTCTTCAACGGCGTTGACGTTGCTCGACTCAAGGAAACCCGACACCAGCTGCACATTGGCATCGGCCGGTGCCGGCTTGCCGTCTGCGGTCTGGATCGTGCCGTCCAGGCTCTTGGTCATGTTCTTGATGTCCGGATTGACCAGCTTGATGCGGTCGACCTCGGCCATGACACGCGGACCTTCGCCCATTGCCCGAATGCTGATCGTGCCGTCCTGACCCACTTCGATTTTCTGCTCGGGCGGCACGGCGATCGGACCGCCGTTGCCCATCACCGGCATACCGTTGCCGGCGCGCAGCACACCCAGAGCGTCGACATTCAGACTGCCGGTGCGCACATAGCTTTCGCCACCGTTCGGGTTCTGTACGGCAATCCAGCCGTTGCCCTGGACCGCTACATCGAGGTCGCGACCGGTTTGAATCATCGCGCCAGGAGAGAAGTCGGTGGCCGGGCGTTCGGTCATGGCAAACGCGCGCGCCGGAAAGCTGTCACCAAACACCGGCATCGATCGCGCCTGCTCCAGGTCCTTCTGAAAACCGTTGGTGGAGATGTTCGCCAGGTTGTTGGCATGAGCCTTTTGCGCCAGTGCGTTCTGGCTGGCGCCGGTCATTGCCACATAAAGGTACTTGTCCACAGTCTTTCCTCTGCATGTCGGACGTTTGCCGCCCACCGCTGTACTGCTGAGCCTCAAGCAATTTGCAGACCAACTTCCACACAGAGGATCGAAGCCCTCTAAACAAAGGACTTGAGGGGGATCAGAGGGAAATGGGCGATTGTGTCAAAGACGAAAAACCGGCGCGGTTATGCCGCTTCGCGGCAACCTTTGATCTTTAGCAGCGGCCACTACCGCCATCGCGAGCAAGCTCGCTCCCACAGGGTTGTGGAGTGCTCACAAATTATGTGACCACTGAAGACCCAATGTGGGAGCGAGCTTGCTCGCGATGAGGCCAGCACAAACAAAGCAGGTACCCGCTATGGCTCGGTCTTGCCAACCTCATATTCACGCAGTTTGTTGGCGATGGTGGTGTGAGACACGCCAAGGCGCTTGCCCAGCAGGCGACTGCTCGGGTGCTCGGAATAGAGCCGCTCCAGCACGGCCTTTTCGAAACGCCCGACAATCTCGTCCAGCCCGCCTTCCAGCGAGAAATCCCCCAGAGGCTGGCGCACGCCGTAATCCGGCAGGCGAATATGTTCAGCCTTGACCGTGCCGCCCTCACACAACGAAACCGCCTGAAACAGCACGTTTTCCAACTGCCGGACATTGCCCGGCCAGTGATAATGGCTGAGCCGGTCCATCGCCGCCGGCGCCAGTTTCGGCAACGGACAACCAATCTGCCGACTGGCCTGATCGAGGAAGTGCTCCACCAGCGGCGTCAGGCCGTCGAGGCATTCACGCAGCGGCGGGATGTGCAGCGAAAGCACGTTCAATCGATGGTAAAGATCCTGACGGAATTCGCCGCTCGCACACAATTCAGACAAATCGACCTGGGTGGCGCAGATCACCCGCACATCCAGATAAACCTCTTCATCGCTACCGACCCGGCGGAAACATCCGTCCTGCAAAAACCTCAGTAATTTCACCTGCAAACGCGGGCTCATCTCCCCCACACCATCGAGAAACAACGTACCGCCCGCCGTGAGCTCCAACAGCCCGAGCTTGCCTTCGGCCCGCGCCCCTTCGAACGCACCCGGGCCGTAGCCGAACAGCTCGGTCTCGGCCATCGACTCCGGCAACCCGGCGCAATTGAGCGCCATCAACGGCGACTGGCCACGCGGACTGGCCAGATGGCAGGCGCGCGCCAACAGCTCTTTACCGGTGCCAGTCTCGCCTTCGATCAACAGCGGCGCATCCAATGGCGCCATGCGCCGCGCTTCCCGAACCACCGCGGCCATCACCTTGGAGCTCTGGAAAATACTGTCGAAGCCACGCAACTCCTGCTTGCGCACGTTATAGATGCGCTCACCGACCCGATCCGCCCGGTGCAGCGTCAACACCGCACCGGCCATCGCCTCGCTGTCGTCATGCTCCGATTGCAACGGCGCGATATCGGCGAGGAATACGTCGCCCTTGACCTTGACCCGCAAGCCGTTGATCCGCGACTTATTGGCGCACACCAGCTCCGGCAGATCGAAGTCCTCGGCATAACGCGACAAGGGAATGCCCGGCACCTCGTCCACCCGCACACCGAGCAACTGCGCGGCCGCGCGGTTGGCCGCAACGATCGAACCGCCCATGTCGATCGACAGCACCGGAAACTCCAGCGCACCGAGCAAGGCATTCAACTCCATGTGCCGACGCTCGCTGGGCATCAGCCCTACACGCTTGACGCCGAATACACCGGCTATCGCCTCGAACTTCGGACGCAACGCCTGGAACTGAATGTTGATCAGGTTCGGGCAATGCAGGTAGATCGCGTTGCCATGCTCGCCGCCGACCTCACCGCGAGCGACGTTGATCCCGTACTCCACCAGCAGGTTGAGGATGTCGCGCAGGATGCCGATGCGGTTCTGGCAATGGACTTTGATACGCATATAAAGGCCCGAACGGTAGTGGATAGAGCGCGTGGCGAGGTTTTTTCTGCCAAGACGCAAAGTTAGTCGTCAAGATTATGTGACAGCTCGAGGCCTTTTCAAACCCGGAAATCTCAATACCTGCGCCATAGCCGTCAATCCGTAACGAATACTTTACGAAAAAACAGGAATCCTCCTACACACAACACCAAAACCTTGCTGCAAAATCTCACACTTGGGGTTATCTCTAGGTCCATAGGCAAGACATAACAAGAACGTATCCCTTTGCAGGAGAGCAGCATGAAGCAGACGCAATACGTGGCCCGCGAGCCCGATGCGCAAGGTTTTATTCACTACACCGCTGAAGAACACGCGGTGTGGAATACGCTGATCACTCGCCAGCTGAAAGTGCTCGAGGGTCGTGCGTGCCAGGAATACATGGACGGCATCGAAAAGCTCGGCCTGCCCCATGACCGCATTCCGCAACTCGACGAAATCAACAAAGTCCTCGGCGAGACCACCGGCTGGCAAGTCGCCCGGGTGCCGGCGCTGATTCCGTTCCAGACCTTCTTTGAATTGCTGGCTAACAAGCAGTTTCCGGTCGCGACCTTTATTCGTACTCGCGAAGAACTGGATTACCTGCAAGAGCCGGACATTTTCCACGAGATCTTTGGCCACTGCCCGCTGCTGACCAACCCTTGGTTCGCCGAATTCACCCACACTTACGGCAAACTCGGCCTACAGGCTTCCAAGGAACAACGCGTCTATCTGGCGCGCCTGTACTGGATGACCATCGAGTTCGGCCTGGTCGACACCCCGGACGGCCAACGCATCTACGGCGGCGGCATCCTCTCCTCGCCAAAAGAAACCGTGTACAGCCTGTCCGGCGAGCCAGAGCATCAAGCCTTTGATCCGCTGGAAGCGATGCGCACGCCGTATCGCATCGACATCCTGCAACCGCTGTACTTCGTCCTGCCCAACCTCAAGCGCCTGTTCGATCTGGCCCACGAGGACATCATGGGCATGGTCCAGCAAGGCATGCAGCTAGGCCTGCACGCACCGAAATTTCCGCCTAAACCCAAGGCGGCCTGAGAGCGCCGCAGTCGCGGCGCCCCTCAAAAAATAGTAACGTCTAACAAGAATTGATTTGGGAACCCACCATGAACGCTCTGAACCAAGCCCATTGCGAAGCCTGCCGTGCCGATGCCCCACAAGTCAGCGACGAAGAACTGCCGGTACTGATCAAGCAGATCCCAGACTGGAACATCGAAGTTCGCGACGGCGTGATGCAGCTGGAAAAAGTCTTCCTGTTCAAGAATTTCAAATTCGCCCTGGCCTTTACCAACGCCGTGGGTGAAATCTCCGAGGCCGAAGGTCACCACCCAGGCCTGCTCACCGAGTGGGGCAAAGTCACCGTGACCTGGTGGAGCCACTCAATCAAAGGCCTGCACCGCAACGACTTCATCATGGCTGCGCGCACTGACGAAGTGGCGAAAGACGCCGAGGGCCGCAAATAATGCATTTCAACGCCATCGGCCGAGTACCCGGCGATCCGATTCTCGGCCTGATGGAGGCCTATGCGCAGGACAGCAATCCGCGCAAGTTCGACCTTGGCGTGGGCGTCTACAAGGATGCCCAGGGCCTGACCCCGATTCCGCAGTCGGTGAAACTCGCCGAGCTGCGGCTGGTGGATCGGCAGACCACCAAGACCTACATCGGTGGTCACGGTGACGCGGCGTTCGGCAAAGTGATCAATGATCTGGTGCTCGGCGCTGATTCAGCGCTGATCACCGAGCAGCGTGTCGGCGCCACCCAGACCCCGGGCGGCACTGGCGCCCTGCGCTTGAGCGCCGACTTCATTGCACAATGCCTGCCGGGACGTGGCATCTGGCTGAGCAACCCGACGTGGCCGATTCACGAAACCATCTACGCCACCGCCGGCCTCAAGGTCAGCCACTACCCGTACGTGGGCAGCGACAACCGCCTCGACGTCGAAGCGATGTTGGCAACCCTGAACCTGATTCCTGAAGGCGATGTGGTACTGCTGCACGCCTGCTGCCATAACCCGACCGGTTTCGACCTGTCTCACGATGACTGGCGCCGTGTGCTGGAGGTGGTTCGCAGCCGCGAACTGCTGCCGCTGATCGACTTCGCCTATCAGGGTTTTGGCGATGGTCTGGAGCAGGACGCCTGGGCAGTGCGGTTGTTTGCCGCTGAACTGCCTGAGCTGCTGATCACCAGTTCCTGCTCGAAAAACTTCGGCCTGTACCGCGACCGCACTGGCGCGCTGATCGTCTGCGCGAAGGATGCCGAGAAGCTGGTGGATATCCGCAGCCAATTGGCCAACATCGCTCGCAACCTGTGGTCGACACCACCGGATCACGGCGCTGCCGTCGTGGCGACCATCCTTGGCGACCCGGAGCTGAAGCAGCTGTGGGCCGACGAAGTGGAAGCCATGCGTATGCGTATCGCGCAGCTGCGCTCGGGCTTGGTCGAGGCGCTGGAGCCGCACGGTTTGGGCGAACGCTTCGCGCATATCGGTGTGCAACGCGGGATGTTTTCCTACACCGGTTTGACACCGGCTCAGGTGAAAAACCTGCGCGACAAGCACAGCGTGTACATGGTCAACTCCGGCCGCGCCAACGTCGCCGGGATTGACGCCACACGCCTGGATTTGCTGGCGCAAGCCATCGCTGACGTCTGCGCAGACTAACGGCCTGATACGCCCCCGTAGCAGCTGCCGAAGCCGAACGCAGGCTACGCCAGCTGCTACGGATCGCGGCGTCTTCGACCTCGTGCAAGATCCATCAGCTCTAACTCCACACTGCGGCCATCCGTCGCAACAAAGGGAGATAAAAGTCTTTTTGTCATCTCCCCTGCTGTATCCTGCCAAGGCTTTTTAAAAGCGCGGATCTACACAGCGATTTAAAAACAGACCTTGCGAGGAGCAACCAACATGCACGAGATTCCTAATCTCCCCTTCCCAAGCCTGCACGAAACTGCGCAGACAACCCCGCAACAAGCCGGCGCCCAACAGCCCGAGCCGAAAGAAGCCACTGGTAGCCGCAAGGCCGACAGCGAAGACTGAAAAAGCACTACCCAGACCGTGTGGAAAGCGCTAACTCATGCGCTTTCCACACAGCCTGAATCAAGGACCCGCACATGACCGACACCTTCACCGAAAGCCAGGCCAGCGTACTGATCGGCACTGCTGAAAAGATGATCGATGTCTGGAACCGCCTGACACCCGAGAAACAAACCCTACTACTGGCCCGCTTCGGCAGCCAGGAAAACGCCCTCGCGGCACTGGTCACCACGCAATTGGTCGCACCCGCCAAATCCTGATTTCGCGCTGACAAAACGACCGCACGCACAGAGTTCCAATTTCTCCCCCTCACCGCATCCAACCACCGGTATCATAAGCAGCCTATCTATCCTGCTGTCCCGTGGACTTTTCCCATGCCAGATCCCCAGCGCCCCATGGCGGTCACGCTGCAAGTCGTTTCTATCGTCCTGTTTACCTTTATCGGCTATCTGAACATTGGCATCCCCTTGGCCGTGTTGCCGGGTTATGTGCACAGCGACCTGGGTTTTGGCGCGGTGATCGCAGGCCTGGTGATCAGCGTGCAATACCTCGCCACCCTGCTCAGCCGCCCGTACGCGGGACGGATCATCGATAACCAGGGCAGCAAACGCGCAGTGATGTATGGCTTGGCCGGTTGTGGCTTGAGCGGGGTGTTCATGCTGCTATCGGCCTGGGCGCAGAGCCTGCCGACCTTGAGCCTGATAAGCCTGTTGATCGGTCGACTGGTGTTGGGCAGCGCCGAAAGCCTGGTGGGTTCGGGATCGATTGGCTGGGGCATCGGCCGGGTCGGGGCAGCGAATACCGCCAAGGTCATCTCCTGGAACGGTATTGCCAGTTACGGCGCACTGGCTGTCGGCGCACCATTGGGCGTGCTGCTGGTTCAGCATTTCGGGCTGTGGAGCATGGGGGTGAGCATTCTCTTGCTGGCAGCGCTGGGGCTGCTGCTGGCCTGGCCAAAAACCGCCGCGCCGATCGTCGCCGGCGAACGCCTGCCTTTCATGCATGTCCTGGGGCGGGTGCTACCCCACGGTTGCGGACTGGCGCTGGGGTCGATCGGATTTGGCACCATCGCCACCTTCATCACCCTGTATTACGCCACCCGACACTGGGACAATGCCGTGCTCTGCCTGAGCCTGTTCGGCGCCTGTTTCATTGGTGCGCGCCTGCTGTTCGGCAACCTGATCAATCGCCTCGGCGGCTTTCGCGTGGCGATGGCCTGCCTGTCGGTCGAAACCCTCGGCTTGTTGCTGTTGTGGATAGCTCCGGACGCCCATTGGGCACTGGCGGGCGCGGCGTTGAGCGGGTTCGGCTTCTCGCTGGTGTTCCCGGCACTGGGCGTGGAAGCGGTGAATCTGGTGCCCGCTTCCAGCCGTGGCGCGGCGGTCGGGGCTTACTCGCTGTTCATCGACTTGTCGCTGGGAATCACCGGGCCGTTGGCGGGCGCCATCGCGGCCGGATTCGGTTTTGCCTCAATCTTCCTGTTCGCCGCTCTCGCCGCTCTGAGCGGTTTGATGCTCAGCTTCTACCTGTACCGTCAAGCGCCACAGCATCTAAACGAAAAGTATCGTGAAGAACGCGAAGCGCGCTAGAAGTCGACTTTGCCACGCCCGGCCTTGATCGAGCCACGCTTGGTTTTTGACTCCAGCCGACGCTTCTTCGACCCCAGGGTCGGCTTGGTCGGACGACGCTTCTTTTCAACCTTGGTGGCGCTGAGGATCAACTCGGTCAAACGCGCCAGCGCATCGGTGCGGTTGGCTTCCTGCGTGCGGTATTGCTGAGCCTTGATGATGATCACGCCGTCACTGGTGATCCGACTGTCACGCAGCGCCAGCAACCGTTCCTTGTAGAACTCTGGCAAGGATGACGCCGGAATATCGAAGCGCAAGTGCACCGCACTGGAGACCTTGTTGACGTTCTGCCCACCCGCGCCTTGCGCGCGAATGGCGGTCAATTCGATCTCGGCATCCGGCAGATGCACGTTGTTGGAAATCTCCAGCATGGAAAAGCGTGTCCGCGTTAGGGGGGCATCAGGATACCCTGAATGAGATATTCAGCACGCCGAAGATCAACTGTGGGAGCGAGCTTGCTCGCGAAAGCGGCATCACATTCAGCATCAATCTCGACTGTACTGGCCTCATCGCGAGCAAGCTCGCTCCCACAGGGTTTTGTATGAACCCTGGAAACAACAAACCCGGCCAATGCCGGGTTTGTTGTTTCTGCTTTCTGCGTTACTTCACCGCAGGAGCAGCAGCATTCAGCGCGTGTTGAGCGCTGCGCTTGTTCTTGATGTTGTAGCACACCCACATGAACACGACCCACACCGGGATCGCGTACACCGAGATCTGGATCCCCGGGATCATCAGCATGATGCACAGGATGAAGGCCACGAACGCCAGGCAGATGTAGTTGCCGTACGGGTACCACAGCGCCTTGAACAGCGGTGTTTGCTGAGTGCGGTTCATGTGCTGACGGAACTTGAAGTGCGAGAAACTGATCATCGCCCAGTTGATCACCAGCGTTGCAACCACCAGCGACATCAGCAGTTCCAGCGCGTGCTGCGGGATCAGGTAGTTCATCACCACCGCGACGAACGTTACCGCCGCCGAGGCCAGGATCGAACGCACCGGCACGCCGCGCTTGTCGATCTTCGCCAGACCTTTCGGGGCATCGCCCTGCTCAGCCATGCCCAGCAACATGCGGCTGTTGCAGTAAGTGCCGCTGTTGTACACCGACAGCGCTGCAGTCAGTACCACGAAGTTGAGGATGTGCGCCGCGGTGTTGCTGCCCAGCATCGAGAACACCTGAACGAACGGGCTGCCGCTATAGGCATCGCCGGACGCGTTCAGGCTCACCAGCAAGCTGTCCCACGGAGTCAGCGAAAGCAGAACCACCAGTGCGCCGATGTAGAAAATCAGGATCCGGTAGATCACCTGGTTGATGGCTTTCGGGATCACGGTTTTCGGCTTGTCGGCTTCAGCTGCGGTGAATCCGAGCATTTCCAGGCCGCCGAAGGAGAACATGATGATCGCCATGGCCATCACCAGACCACTGACGCCATTCGGGAAGAACCCACCGTGTTCCCACAGGTTGGTCACCGAGGCTTGCGGGCCGCCGTTGCCGCTGACCAGCAGGTAGCTGCCCAAGGCAATCATGCCAACAATGGCCACGACTTTGATGATCGCGAACCAGAACTCCGCTTCGCCAAAAACTTTGACGTTCGCCAGGTTGATCGCATTGATCATCACGAAGAACACTGCAGCCGAGGCCCAGGTCGGGACGTCCGGCCACCAGTAATGCACGTATTTACCGACGGCGGTCAGCTCCGACATGCCGACCAGGATGTACAGAATCCAGCAGTTCCAGCCCGACAGAAAGCCGGCGAAACCGCCCCAGTACTTGTGGGCGAAGTGGCTGAACGAGCCGGCCACCGGCTCTTCAACGATCATTTCGCCCAGTTGGCGCATGATCATGAAAGCGATGAAGCCACAGATCGCGTAGCCGAGGATCATCGACGGGCCGGCCGATTTCAATACACCGGCAGAGCCCAGGAACAATCCGGTACCGATCGCGCCACCGAGAGCGATCAGTTGAATATGGCGATTTTTCAGGCCGCGTTTAAGCTCGCCTGAATGCGAGTTTTGTCCACTCATGAAAAGGGTCTCACGCAAGGTTTGATGATGTTCGTTAAGACGTTGCTGCTCGGATCAGGATCAAGCAGCGCGGATCAAACCCCAGCGCAGGCACCAGGAGTTCAGCGTTTTTTTACCGGTCATGCGTCACCTGTTTGTTTTTATCTGTGACGAAATCGAACCCGTCACGCTTGTGGCGCGGCGGAGTTAACAAAGCGGATAGCCTTGAGTTTTGCGCAGTTACGCAGGGAGGTCACAGTTAAAACGCGGCGCATTGTACACCTGTAACCCCCTGCTGCCAGACACCGCTGAATCAGCGCGTCGTTTGCCGGGATTGCCTGTGTCCGCCCCGAGGGTCTCGGGCGGCTGCAAAAATGGGGTCAGACCTTTGCGGGTCGTTGACGGGAGCGATGAAAAAATCGCCCGTTGAGGAGAGATGGAGATGACTCACGGCGTACATTGCGCCTCCTTCTTGTTATGCACCTGCACGACAGGCATGGGCGCATCTCACCGTTGAAAGCGTCCTGAAACAAGCGGACCAGAGCCCTGAAAACCGCATTGCCGGGGGCCAACCGGAAGCTTTTCCTTACAACCATCGTATCAACGCGAATCTATGGTTCCGAACGCGGCTTTTCGTAAACCCTCCTTTACGGGACGTAACGTATTTTTTCCACTACAGATCTTTCTGTAGGCTGACTGCAAATTGACGGTAGTCCTATTCCTACAGTCTAGGTCGCGTTAGCGTTTTGTTTTTAATTGGAAAAATCGACAATAAAAAACAGAATAATAATTTCATAAAAGTTGAATTTAAATATTAAATTGCACTTTAAAAAGCACTGGACTAGGTTTCCAGCCACTTGCCGGGATCCAACGCCCGACAAGTCAGCGGCCGCTTGATTCGGTCAGCATGATTTATTCATGCGCTGAAAACAGCACCGCCATTCAACCTTGAAGTCATCTGGGAGATTCACTATGCAAGCAATGGATAAAGACCTGGAAACTGAACTGCAACTGGACGATTGGTTTGAAGCGCCTACCCATGACGCTGCCGTTGAAATGATGCAAGCCGATGCGGTCGTTCCGTTCGGCACGGCGATGTGGCCGATGTAAGACATCCAGGCAGGTACGAGCCGGCCGGGCGTACCTGCCACTTTTCGCTGACTGTCAGGGAGGACTCATGGATAGACACCGCGCCATTTCGCATTTCCTTTACTACCTCGAACACCACCCCGCGCTGGTTGGCGTACGTCCGGCCAAGGTTTTGCTTGGGCACACCGCGCCTTACGAAGTATTGACCGGGGCGATCATCGAACAAGCGGCCAACGAGCCGTTCCGGTTCAGCGCCATGCGCCTGGACCTCGAACCGACCCAAACCCTGGTGCAGGCGATTGCCGACTGCGATCTGTATATTTTCTTCTACGACTCGTCGACCCTGCCCAACCCGCGCCCGGACGGCCCGGAGTTTGTTCGTGCCCTGCAAAGCGTCATGGCCGACAACTGGAAGAAGTCGCTGTTGTTCAAGGATTACGGCGATTACTTCTACGACACCTTCAGCGTTACACCGCAACGTATCGCCGGGCTCAACAGCCACCTGATCCAGCGCATGTCCCAGGCCACCACCCTGAGCTTCAGTGATCGGCACGGCTCTTGTTTCGAAACGCCGCTGAGCAGCATCAAGAGGTGGACCAATATCAACGGCGTCGGCAATTTCGACCTCGCGCCCGGCGAGATCGCGACCCATAGCGAAGCCATCAATGGCCAGGTGAAGTTCGTCGGTACCTTCCTCGGCACCATCCCCTTCGCCCGCAAATATGGCGTGCTCGAATCGCCGCTGGAGTTGTGGATCGAGAACTCGACCATCAGCCGAATCGCCACGCAAGTGCCGGGGCTGGAACATGACTTCAACAAGTACCTGGACGCCAACCCGTCCAACCGACGCATCGAGGAATTGGGGATCGGTACCAATGAGGGCGTCAAGAAGCTGTATGCGCGCAACGCCGGTTTCGAAGAGCGCCATTGCGGCCTGCACCTGGGGTTAGGCGGTGGCGCCAAGGGCAGCCATCACCTGGACCTGATCTTCGCCAGCGGCGTGTTGGCGCTGGATGACAAGCCGGTGTTTGATGGGCGGTTTGTGTTTTAGTCCCGAAGATAATGGTGTAGCTACTGGCCTCATCGCGAGCAAGCTCGCTCCCACACTTGATCGCATTTATCTGAACGATCTCGTTCACCTGTGGGAGCGAGCTTGCTCGCGATGACAGACTCAAAAACACTGCATTACTAAAGCCTGGGCAAAAAAAAAACGCCAACCCCGAGGGTTGGCGTTTTTTATGGGCGCTTACCGATTATTCCGGTTTGCGACGACCAAAGCCTGGACGCTGACCGGAACCGGCCGGTGCGCCGCGACGCTTGCCCGATGGCGCGTCACGGTCGACCAGGACGATGCCTGGACGCTTCTTCGGCGCTGGCTTGGCCGGGCGCTTGGTGTCGGATGGACGGTCTGCCACTGGCGTACCGCGACCCGACTCACCACGACCTGCCGGAGCACCGCGATCGCTGCGACCACCGGTTGGAGCACCGCGGCCTTCGCCACGTTCAGTGCGACCGTTGGCCGGACGCGGAGTGCGTGGACCGCGCTCACCGTCCTGACGTGGCGCAGGCTTGCGTGCCGGACGCTCGCCTTCGATCTGCGGCTCGCGCGCTGGACGCGGACCAGCAGCTGCTGGAGCACCGGCCGCTGGACGCAAGGTCCGCACACGCTCGCTCTTGCCGACCGGACGGGACGACTTGCGCTGCATACGCTCAAGCTTGTCTTTGCTCTTGGCGTTCATTTGCGGCATGGCCACCGGGGTCAAACCGACTTCAGCACTCAGCACGTCGACTTCGTACTGGCTCATTTCGCGCCAGCGGCCCATCGGCAGGTCAGAGTTGAGGAACACCGGACCGAAACGCACGCGCTTCAGACGGCTGACCACCAGCCCCTGGGATTCCCACAGACGACGGACTTCACGGTTACGACCTTCCATCACCACGCAGTGGTACCAGTGGTTGAAACCTTCGCCACCTGGAGCCTGCTTGATGTCGGTGAACTTCGCCGGGCCATCTTCGAGAACCACGCCCGCCTTCAGGCGTTCGATCATTTCGTCATCAACTTCGCCACGGACACGTACCGCGTATTCACGGTCCATTTCGTAGGAAGGATGCATCAAACGGTTGGCCAGCTCACCGTCAGTGGTGAACATCAGCAAACCGGTGGTGTTGATGTCCAGACGACCGATGTTGATCCAGCGGCCTTCTTTTGGTTTCGGCATTTTGTCGAACACGGTCGGACGGCCTTCAGGGTCGTCACGGGTGCAGATTTCGCCGTCGGGTTTGTTGTACATGATCACGCGGCGGACCGATTCGGCCGCTTCTTCACGCTTGATCACCTTGCCATCGATGGTGATGGCGTCGTGCAGGTCGACTCGCAGGCCAAGGGTGGCATCTTTGCCGTTGACCTTGATCCGGCCGTGGCTGATCCAGGCTTCTACGTCGCGGCGCGAGCCAACGCCGATACGGGCGAGGACTTTCTGCAGTTTTTCGCCTGCTGGGCCGATTTCCTGGTCGTCTTTCTGGTCGTTGATACTCATCTGGGCACCTCCCGGTGTGGTCTGTTCAGGCCTTGGCCTGAAGATTTGAAATCTGGTCTTTGGGCGAAAGGATCGCCGAAGGGCCGCGAATCATACGCGCATGACGCCGCTTGCGCATCAGAGACTAGCGGATAAACGGTTGGTTAATTGTTTTTCCGCCGACCGGTGACCCAGAGGTTCATCAAACACTGGAATCATTGTGGGAGCGAGCTTGCTCGCGATGACGGCGTCACATTCAGCATCAATGTCGCCTGGCATACCGCTTTCGCGAGCAAGCTCGCTCCCACAGTGGTATGTGTCAGTCGTCGAACTGGCGGCGTTCGTTCTCGATTGCTTCAGCCAGGGCCTGGGCTTCGGCTTCTTCATCGCTCAGCTCGGGTTCTGGCTTGGGCTGTTCCAGCGCAGCGACGGCGGCGAGCAGTTTCTCGCGGGCTTCGGCAACGCCCAGGATGTCATCTTCAGCCTCGTCCTCAACTTCTGCCTCGGCTTCGACCTGAAGTTCGGTCTCTACCGCAACCTCGACGGGCACATCGTCTGGAATCTGCGGCTCGCTGTCGCTGACCGCCCCATCCCGCAGCAAGTCATCGAAGTCGGTCTTGATCCCCTCCTCCATCGAGTCCAGTTCCAGCAACAACGTATGGAAACTGGTTTCGTCCTTCGGTTCTTCCGGCTCGGCGCTGGCATCGGCCAGTTCTTGCAGGCTTTGCGGCACCGGTGCGTCGTCGAACTCGAGCATCGGCTCGGGCTCCAGCTCGCGCAGTTCGGCCAACGGCGGCAGGTCGTCGAGGTTTTTCAGGTTGAAATGATCGAGAAACGCCTTGGTGGTGGCGAACATCGCCGGTTTTCCCGGTACGTCACGGTAACCGACGATCCTGATCCACTCCCGCTCCAGCAGGGTTTTGACGATGTGGCTGTTGACCGCCACACCGCGCACATCCTCGATCTCGCCCCGGGTGATCGGCTGGCGATAGGCGATCAATGCCATGGTTTCCAGCATCGCTCGGGAATAGCGCTGCGGGCGCTCTTCCCACAGGCGCCCGACCCAAGGCGCGAACTTCTCGCGAATTTGCAGACGGTAGCCCGAGGCAACTTCCTTCAGCTCAAAGGCCCGGCCGTCGCAGGATTTGGCCAGAATCGCCAAGGCCTTCTTGAAGACCGGCGGCTCCGGGCGCTCGCCCTCTTCGAAGAGTTCGAACAGACGCTCCATCGACTGCGGCTTTCCCGAGGCCAACAGAAAGGCTTCAAGCAGTGGCGCCAGCTCGCGGGGTTCACTCAGATTCATTGATTTTGCTCGTTATTCGGCTCGCGCCCGCACATGGATAGCCGCAAAAGGCTCATTCTGCACCAGCTCGACCAAGGATTCCTTGACCAGTTCGAGGATCGCCATAAAGGTCACGACCACACCCAAGCGTCCTTCCTCAGCGGTGAACAGCTCGACAAAGGGCACAAAACCGCCGCCCTTGAGCCGTTCCAGCACATCGCTCATGCGCTCGCGGGTCGACAATGCCTCGCGGCTGACCTGATGGCTTTCGAACATATCGCCACGGCGCAGCACCTCGGCCATGGACATCAGCAACTCTTCCAGACTCACGTCCGGCAGCAACTTGCGCGCCCGCGCCTCCGGGGCATCCAGCTTGGGCACCAGAACATCGCGGCCGACCCGGCTCAGGCCGTCGATGCCTTCGGCAGCCGCCTTGAAGCGCTCGTACTCCTGCAAGCGGCGGATCAGCTCGGCGCGCGGGTCGTCTTCTTCCTCTTCGATCTCGGCTGAACGCGGCAGCAGCATCCGCGACTTGATCTCGGCGAGCATCGCCGCCATCACCAGGTACTCGGCGGCCAGCTCCAGCCGCACCGACTGCATCAACTCGACATAACCCATGTACTGCCGGGTAATTTCCGCCACTGGGATGTCGAGGATGTTGATGTTCTGCTTGCGGATCAGGTACAGCAGCAAGTCGAGCGGGCCTTCGAAGGCCTCAAGGAAGACTTCCAGCGCGTCCGGCGGAATGTACAGATCCAGCGGCATTTCCATGACCGCCTGGCCATACACCATGGCGAACGGCAGCTCTTGCTGGGCGCCGGCCTGGCTATCGACGGGCTCTACTGCAGACATCTAGGCCTCAACCGTAAACGGCGCTGGGTCACCGCAACCGACGCGAATCACTACTGGCTCGCCGTCGGCCAGGTTGATCACCGTGGAGGCTTTGATACCGCCAAAACCGCCGTCGATGATCAGGTCGACCTGATGCTCGAGCAACTGACGCATTTCATACGGGTCGCTCAACGGGTCGGTGTCGCCGGGCATGATCAAGGTCACGCTCATCAGCGGCTCGCCCAGCTCTTCGAGCAACGCCAGGGCAATCGGATGACTTGGCACCCGCAAACCAATGGTGCGCTTCTTCGGGTGCAGCAACAGGCGCGGCACTTCGCGGGTGGCGTTGAGAATGAAGGTGTAAGGCCCCGGCAGGTGGGCCTTGAGCAAACGGAAGGTGCCGGTATCGATCTTGGCGAACAGCCCCAGTTGTGACAGGTCGCTGCAAATCAGCGCGAAATTGTGCTTTTCATCCAGCTGACGCAGCCGGCGCACACGTTCCACAGCATTCTTGTCACCGATCTGGCAACCAATGGCGTAGGACGAGTCGGTGGGATAGATCACCACACCGCCGGCTCGAATGATTTCTACCGCTTGTTTAATCAGGCGCGCTTGCGGGTTCTCCGGATGAATCTGGAAAAATTGACTCACATTTTCTACCTGTTCAGACGGCAATAACGGCTGGGTCATGTTTGAACCGACACCAAAGCGGTGGCAGGTCCTCCGGGAGTGGGCGGTACTCGCCGATCTCGGACCAGCCTCCGGGTCCATGGAAATCACTGCCGGCACTGACCAGCAGACCGAACTCACGAGCAAGAATAGCCAGGCTGCCGACCTGTTCGGCCGGCTGATGGCCGTTGACCACTTCGATAGCGTGGCCACCTGCTTGAATATAGTCGGCAATCAGGCGACGGCGTTTGCTGCGGGTGAAATCATAGTGCCAAGGATGCGCCAAACTGACCCAGGCCCCGGCGGCACGCAGGGTTTCGACGGTTTCTTCCAGGGTCGGCCAGTGCTGCTTGACGTCCCCCAGCTTGCCGGCGCCCAGCCACTTGCGGAAGGCTTCGGCGCGATCCTTGACGAAACCGGCGCGGACTAAATAGTCGGCAAAGTGCGGTCGGGCTGGCGCATTGCCGCTGTCACCGAGTTCCTGCTGGATAGCGCGCGCGCCTTCCAGCGCGCCCGGCATACCCTTGAGTTCGAGCTTGCGGCTGATTTCTTCGGACCTCAGCCAGCGTCCGTCATGCAATTTGGCAATCGCCTCGACCAACGCCGGCGCGTTGACGTCGAATCCGTAACCGAGCACATGAATGGTCGCGCCACCCCAGGTGCAGGATAATTCGACGCCGTTGACCAGTTGCATCCCCAGCGCAACCGCAGCGCTGCGGGCCTCGTCGAGGCCTTCAAGGGTGTCGTGATCGGTCAAGGCCAGGACTCGCACGCCTTTCTCGAACGCACGCGCAACCAGTACCGCAGGCGCCAGTGCGCCATCGGAGGCCGTGCTATGGCAGTGCAAATCAACATTCACAGGACTGTGTAACCTCAAATCAGCTGGCGCTTTCGCGACCCAATATGTTTGTTATTATGCCGCCACATCCTGCTTCTGGCTGCCACTGTGAAACAATTCATCGACTTCATCCCGCTTCTGCTGTTTTTCATCGTCTACAAAATCGATCCACGGGTCGTCGACATCGCCGGTCATCAACTGACGGTAGGTGGTATTTACAGCGCCACCGCGATGCTGATCATCAGCTCCCTGGTGGTCTACGGCACGCTGTTCATCAAACAGCGCAAGCTGGAGAAGAGCCAGTGGCTGACCCTCATCGCCTGCCTGGTCTTCGGCAGCCTGACCCTGGCCTTCCACAGCGAAACCGTCCTTAAGTGGAAGGCCCCGGTGGTCAACTGGCTGTTCGCTCTGGCCTTTATCGGCAGCCATTTCATCGGTGACCGCCTGCTGATCAAACGCATCATGGGCCATGCGCTGACCCTGCCGGATCCGGTCTGGCTGCGTTTGAACATTGCCTGGATCGCTTTCTTCCTGTTCTGCGGTGCCGCCAACCTGTTCGTGGCGTTCACCTTCCAGGACTACTGGGTCGACTTCAAAGTATTCGGCAGCCTGGGCATGACCTTGCTGTTCCTGGTCGGCCAGGGCATTTACCTGTCCCGCCACCTGCACGACGCCGACACTACTACGCAAAAAACCGAGGACTGACATGCTATACGCAATCATTGCTACAGACGTCGCCAACTCCCTGGAAAACCGCCTGGCTGCGCGCCCTGCGCACATCGAGCGGTTGCAACAGCTCAAGGCCGAGGGCCGCGTGGTACTGGCCGGTCCGCACCCTGCCGTCGACAGCAATGATCCGGGCGCTGCGGGTTTCACCGGCAGTCTGATCGTCGCCGAGTTCGCCTCCCTGGAAGCGGCCAAAGCCTGGGCCGACGCCGATCCGTATATCGCCGCAGGCGTCTACGCCAACGTTCTGGTCAAACCGTTCAAGCAAGTCCTGCCGTAACCCGGCATCTGCGCGATGAACCTTCGGTTCATCGCGCGTTCAATTGCTCATTATTCTCGTTCAACGGCCGACAACCTGCCCAACACTCGATTGGAATCAGGAGTTTCGATGCGCCAAGGTCCGCTGTGTCTGCTGTTGGTCACGTTATCGATCGGGGCCTTCGCCCATGCCGAAGAGCACTCGGATTCAGGCTATTCAACGCCTCTGTCGTTAAGCGCCGGCAGCCAGATCACTGAATTGCAGCAACGCTTGAAAGAAAGCGAACGGCAACGGGAAGAGCTGAACAAACAACTGCAAAATGCCGATAACGATCGCGAAAGCGCGTTGCTGGGCCGGTTGCGCCAAGAGAATCAGCGCCTCAAGCTGCAACTCAAGGAAGCCCAGGCAAACCCGCTGCCGCGCCTGCTGACCGATCAACAGCAGTGGTTCGTCACAGGCGCGGGAGTAGCGCTATTGGCCCTGCTCTGCGGTATCTTCGCCAGTGGTGGACGTAGAAAACGTCGGCAATGGCTAAATTGAGTGAGTCATGAGCGAGCTGTTACTAATTGATGATGATCAGGAGCTGTGTGAGCTCCTGAGCAGTTGGCTGAGCCAGGAAGGTTTTGTCGTGCGCGCTTGCCACGATGGTCTGAGTGCGCGCCGCGCCTTGGCCGAATCCGCGCCGGCAGCGGTAGTGCTCGACGTGATGCTGCCCGATGGCAGCGGTCTGGAACTGCTCAAGCAATTGCGCAGCGACCACCCGGATCTGCCGGTGGTGATGCTCTCGGCCCGCGGCGAGCCACTGGACCGTATCCTCGGCCTGGAGCTGGGCGCCGACGATTACCTGGCCAAGCCGTGTGATCCACGGGAGCTGACAGCCCGCCTGCGCGCAGTACTGCGGCGCAGTCATCCGGCGGCGGTATCCAGCCAGATGGAACTCGGCGATCTGTGTTTCAGCCCGGTCCGTGGCGTAGTCAGCATCGATGAACAGGAGTTCACCCTGACCGTCTCCGAAAGTCGCCTGCTCGAAGCCCTGCTCAAACAACCCGGTGAGCCGCTGGACAAGCAGGAATTGGCGCAGATCGCGCTTGGGCGCAAGCTGACCCTGTACGACCGGAGCCTGGACATGCACGTCAGCAACCTGCGCAAAAAGATCGGCCCACACCCCGACGGCCGGCCACGCATCATTGCCCTGCGCAGCCGCGGTTATTACTACAGCCTCTAACGACCGACACACGTCCCTGTAGCAGCTGGCGAGCCCGCGAGCCTGCGTTCGGCTGCGAAGCAGTCGTAAACCCTATCGATTCGGTCTACCTGAAACACTGCGGTGCCTGATTTCACGACTGCTTCGCAGCCGAACGCAGGCTACGCCAGCTGCTACAGGGGAGTGTGTTTTGTCAGGCTGCCGCAAAAACGTCTTTACTCAAGCTTTACGCTCCGCTGACCGCCGCTGACCTTGATCTCCGTAATCTGTACTCATCCGGAACACACCGGGAACGAGACAGGAGACACACCATGCGCAAGACCCTTATCGCTTTGATGTTCGCTGCCGCACTGCCGACCATTGCCATGGCCGCGCAAGAAGGCCAAGGCCCTATGGGCCCAATGGAAGGCCACGGTTACAGCGAGCACATGCATGGCGGCAAAGGCATGTACAGAGAACTGGATCTGAGCCGCGAACAACGCGAGCAGATCCGTAAACTGATTGGCGAGCAGATGCATGCGCGCAAAGAGTTGGTAGAGCAGTACCTGCAAAAACTCTCGCCAGCCGATCAGCAGGCCATGAAAGACCAAATGGCGGCCGGCCGCCAGAAAACCGAGAAAGACATTCGTGCCCTTCTCAAGCCGGACCAACAGCAGAAGTTCGATGCGATCCAAAAGAAGCAGGCCGAACGCAAAGCCGAATGGGCCGAGTTTCAGGCGTGGAAAGCCCAACAACCGAAAAAAACGCAATAATATTCTAGCGCTACTTCCCAGCCCAATGGTTGATCGCCATTGGGCTTTCCTTGTTTGAGGACTTCCCGTGCGTTCACTGTTCTGGCGCATCCTTGCCAGTTTCTGGCTGGCCATCGCTCTGGTTGCAGGGCTGTCGATTCTGCTCGGGCACATGTTGAACCAGGACGCCTGGATTCTCAGTCGCCACCCGGGCCTCAGTACCCTGGCGCAAGAGTGGACGCAGCTCTACGAAGAAAAAGGCGAGGACGCCGCACAGGCGTTGCTCGAACAACGCAAACGGCGTTACCACATCGACGTTCAAGTGCTGAACGAGAGTGGCGACCCGGTGGTGCGCGGGACCTTTCCTCGGCGCGCGGCGGCGTTGGAAGCACGACAGAACGACAACCCCGACAACAACGACCGTCACCTGCCCTGGCGACGCCTGACCGTCGAGTACACCAGCCCGAAAAGCGCTGAAACGTACTTGCTGATCTACCGTATTCCACACCCGGAGCTCAACGCCTGGCACCGCAGCAGCCTGCTTTGGCCCCTCAGTGCGCTGACGATTGCCTTGGTCGTGCTGACGCTGTTCAGCCTGTTGGTGACGCTGTCCATCACCCGCCCGTTGAGCCGTCTGCGCGGTGCGGTGCATGACCTCGGCCAGACGACCTATCAGCAAAACAGCCTGGCGCGGCTGGCCAACCGCCGTGACGAGTTTGGGGTGCTGGCCAACGACTTCAACCGCATGGGCGCACGCCTGCAGAGCCTGATCGGCAGTCAGCGGCAATTGCTGCGCGACGTGTCTCACGAGCTGCGTTCACCGTTGGCCCGGTTGCGTATCGCCCTGGCCCTCGCAGAACGGGCCGGCCCCGAAGAACGCGAAAAACTCTGGCCACGGCTGACCCGCGAATGTGATCGCCTGGAAGCGCTGATCAGTGAAATTCTGGTGCTGGCACGGGTCGACGCCGATAACGCCAGTGCCGAAGAAGTTGACCTCAACGCGCTGCTGAACACGCTGCAAAAAGACGCTCAGCTTGGCTCGCCGGAGCAAAACATATGCATCGAAGCCGAACAGCAGTTACGCCTCAAGGGTTGGCCGACCATGATCGAGCGGGCGCTGGACAACCTGTTGCGCAACGCCCAACGCTTCAACCCGATCGGACAATCGATTGAAGTTCTGGCGTTGCGTCACGGGGACCGGATTGTGGTCAGTGTGCGCGACCATGGTCCCGGTGTAGAGGCCGAGCATTTGAGCCAACTGGGGGAGCCGTTTTATCGGGCTCCCGGCCAGACGGCTGCCGGACATGGCCTGGGATTGGCCATCGCCCGTCGCGCGGCAGAGCGCCACGGTGGCAGCCTGATTCTGGCCAATCACCCGGAGGGCGGATTCATTGCCAGCGTGGATTTGCCGTTGGAACCCGGCGCGACCGTATAACCCTGAAACCTGTGGAATCTTGTGGGAGCGAGCTTGCTCGCGAAAGCGGTATGACTGTCGACATCAATGTTGAATGTGAAGCCGTCATCGCGAGCAAGCTCGCTCCCACATTAAATCAATCTGCCAATGATTCAGGCCTCAGGCGGCCAAGCGCTGACAAACTCGGCGAGATCGACTTTACCGGCCACACGCGGTTCGTTCTGCGGTGTGCCCAGGTAAAGGAACGCAATCACCTCTTCACCTTCCGCCAGGCCCAAGCCTTTGGCCACATGCGCCGAATAAACCAACTCGCCGGTACGCCACACAGCGCCGATACCCTGAGCGTAAGCCGCCAGCAAGATTGCGTGAGCCGCACAACCTGCAGCCAGCATCTGCTCGGACTTCGGCACCTTGATGTGGTCTTGCAGACGGGCCACCACAACGACTACCAGCGGCGCGCGCAGCGGGCCATTACGCGCCTTGTCCACCAGGGCCTGAGGTACATCGGCGTCTTGCAGACGTGCAGCCTCAGCCAGTATCTCGCCCAATTGCTCGCGCGCCGCGCCTTCTACTGTCAGAAAGCGCCACGGCTGCAAATGCCCGTGATCCGGTGCGCGCATGGCTGCGGCAAACAACACTTCCCGTTGTGCAGCGGTGGGCGCCGGGTCGAGCAAACGCGGAACGGAAACACGGTTGAGCAAAGCGTCGAGAGCCTGCATCGGCCACCTCCTGAAAAAAATGTCTGGCTATTCTAGCGGCAACCGGCGCCGTGGTGCCGGTTTACATGCCCTGCCTCGCAGGTAGAATGGCGCCCTTCCCCTATCAGCCCGAGCGGATTTCATGGCGTTGCCGACCTTACGGATTATTGGTTTTATCATCGGCATCTTCCTGATCACCCTGGCCGTCAGCATGGTTGTGCCGATGGCGACGCTAGTAATTTACGACCGCACCAGCGACTTGCCGTCGTTCCTCTGGGCCAGCATGATCACCTTCGTCGCCGGCCTGGCGCTGGTCATCCCCGGACGACCCGAGCAGATACACCTGCGCCCGCGGGACATGTACCTGCTCACCGTTTCGAGCTGGGTAGTGGTCTGCATCTTCGCCGCCTTGCCGTTTCTGCTGACCCAGCGCATCAGTTACACCGACTCGTTTTTCGAAAGCATGTCAGGCATTACCGCCACCGGCTCCACTGTACTCAGCGGCCTGGACACTATGTCTCCGGGCATCCTGATGTGGCGTTCGTTGCTGCATTGGCTGGGCGGTATCGGCTTTATCGGCATGGCGGTCGCCATTCTGCCACTGCTGCGCATTGGTGGCATGCGGCTGTTTCAGACCGAGTCGTCGGACCGTTCCGAAAAGGTCATGCCGCGCTCGCACATGGTGGCTCGGCTGATCGTCGCCGCCTACGTCGGCATCACGATCCTCGGCAGCCTGGCGTTCTGGTGGGCGGGCATGAGCCCGTTCGACGCGATCAACCATGCGATGTCGGCGATTTCCACCGGTGGTTTCTCCACCTCCGACCAGTCACTGGCCAAGTGGACACAACCGGCCGTGCATTGGGTCGCAGTGGTGATCATGATTCTCGGCAGCCTGCCGTTTACCCTGTACGTGGCGACCTTGCGCGGCAATCGGCGGGCGTTGATCAAGGATCAACAGGTGCAGGGATTGCTCGGCATGCTGCTGGTGACCTGGCTGGTACTCGGCACCTGGTACTGGTGGACCACCAACCTGCATTGGCTGGACGCATTGCGCCATGTTGCGCTGAACGTCACGTCAGTGGTCACCACCACCGGTTTTGCATTGGGGGATTACAGCCTGTGGGGCAACTTCTCACTGATGCTGTTCTTCTATCTGGGCTTTGTCGGTGGTTGCTCGGGCTCGACCGCTGGCGGGATCAAGATCTTCCGTTTCCAGGTGGCCTTTATCCTGCTCAAGGCCAACCTTAACCAACTGATCCACCCGCGCGCGGTAATCAAGCAGAAGTACAACGGCCACCGTCTCGACGAAGAAATTGTTCGTTCGATTCTGACCTTTTCGTTCTTCTTTGCGATCACCATTTGCGCCATCGCCCTGGCGCTATCGCTGCTCGGCGTGGACTGGATGACGGCCCTGACCGGTGCGGCCAGTACGGTTTCCGGAGTGGGTCCGGGGCTGGGTGAAACCATCGGCCCGGCCGGAAACTTCGCCAGCCTGCCCGACGCCGCCAAGTGGATTCTTTCCCTCGGCATGCTGCTCGGCCGGCTGGAGATCATTACCGTGTTTGTGCTGTGTATTCCGGCGTTCTGGCGTCACTAAGCTCTTTGGGGGCTTCCATCAGCCGCAGCCGGTACTCGCCGGGTGTGGTATCAAACCAGCGCCGAAAGGCCCGAAAGAAATTGCTCGGATCGGCGAACCCCAACAGGTAGGCAATTTCCAGCAGGGTCATGCTCGGTTGTGCCAGGTACTGCTCGGCCAACTCGCGACGCGTGTCGTCGAGCAGTGTCTGAAAACTCGTGCCCTCTTCCTGCAAGCGTCGCTGCAAGGTGCGCTGGGACAAATGCAGGGTTTGCGCCACCGTATCGCGCTTGGGCTCGCCTTGCGGCAGCAAGCGACAGAGCACCTGCCGCGCCTTGTGGGTGACCCGACTTTCAGAAAATCGCGCCAGATATTCGCCGGCAAACCGGTCATGCAACAACGCCATGGCCTCGTTGGCAGTCGGCAACGGGGCGTCCATGTCTGCTTGTTCGAAAATCAGCGCGTCATACGGAGCGTTGAACTCCAGCGGTGCATGAAAGGCTTGTTTATAGGGTTCGAGGTCTACCGGTTGATCGCCCTGCATCAACACTTTGCGTGGCTGTAAGGTGCGCCCGGTCAGCCAGCCGCACAGGCTCAGCGCGCAGGCCAGCGATGCTTCGGCGCTTTGCCGGGTTGGTGGCAGGTGGTCGCCATGCACCGTGAGAATCAGTGCATAACCTTCGGGTAACAGTCGAAAGCTAAGGTCGGCGCTTTCGGCAATGATCCGCTGATAACGCACCAGACGCTGAAAACCTTCAGCCAGGGTCTGGCTGGACATCAACGCATAACCGACCACATGAAACGATGCCGGGCGGACCAGCTTGCCCATGTTCAAACCGATTGCCGGGTTGCCGGACAGCTCTACCGCGCGCTGCCAGAGCCGCGTCATCGAATCTTGAGGAAAGCGCGCATCCGGATCATCCAGTGCCGCGTAGTCGAGCCCCAACTGTTTGAACAAGACCCGGCAATCCAGGCCGTCCATCTCCAGTGCTTTGACAATCCCCATCGCCCAGCTTGCAGAAGTCGTTCGTTCGCTCATGGCGTTTTCTTACTTGATGAGCCGCGTGTCACGGCCAATTTTCAGAAGGATACTAAAGTGGCGCCTATTGTCACTGGCTGTTGCCACTGATGACTCTAGACTCAAATAAGCTCCCCGCAGAACATCCGGTCAGCAAAACAAAAACCACAGAGATCGCAGTCGTGGAAAACATCAAACGTTTTAGCAGCTTCACCGAGTTTTACCCGTACTACCTCAGCGAACACAGCAACAGTGTCTGCCGACGCCTGCACTTTGTCGGCACCAGCCTGGTGATTTTCATCCTGGCCTTCGCTATCGGCAAAGGTGCCTGGATGCTGTTGCTGACGCTGCCTCTCGCCGGTTACAGCTTCGCCTGGGTCGGTCACTTCTTCTTTGAAAAAAACCGCCCGGCGACATTCCAGCACCCGCTTTACAGCCTGCTCGGCGATTTCGTGATGTACCGAGACATGATCCTCGGCAAAGTGCCTTTCTAGGCTCGCCGGGCCATCAAGCCGTCCCATGCGGTCAGTGCAGCATTGGATCCAAGCTCTACACTGCAAAACGTCCCTTCGAAAACAATAAGAGGATAGCCGATGAATGCGCACGCCCGTTTCACCCACATGAAGGATGGCACGCAAGAAGACTGGGCGATCATCGCCGCAGACTTCAGTGCCTACGCCAAACATTTGCCGACACGGATTGTGGCGCACCTGAAACTGCTGGAGGGTGATTTTGGCGGTTTCCCGGTCGATCGTCTGACCCACTCACTGCAAACCGCCACCCGCGCCTGGCGCGACGGTCGGGATGAAGAGTACGTGGTGTGTGCGCTGCTCCACGACATTGGCGATACCCTCGGCTCCTATAACCACCCGGACATCGCGGCGGCGATCCTCAAGCCATTCGTCAGCGCTGAAAACCTGTGGATGGTGGAAAAACACGGGATCTTCCAGGGCTACTACTTTTTCCATCACCTGGGCATGGACCGGCACCTGCGCGAGCAATTTGGCGAACACCCGCAGTACCGGCAGACCGTCGAATTCTGCGCCAGGTACGATGCAGCGGCCTTCGATCCAGCGTACGACACATTGCCGCTGAGTTTCTTCGAACCGATGATGGAACGCCTGTTTGCCCGACCGAAAAACTCGATCTACACGGCAGCGATGGAAGAACACGCGCCGGCCTGAGACCAAGGGATCGCAGCCTGCGGCAGCTCCTACAATCCTGATCCCGTAGGAGCTGCCGCAGGCTGCGATCTTTTCCGCATCAAACCGGTTCCGCGACCTTCACCGACTCCGCTTTCAATTGTGCCTCTCGCGCCTGAGCATCCGCCAACCGGTACAACTCGATCGAGCCATCCCAATGCTCGATCAACGCCGTGCACGACTCCACCCAATCACCGCAATTGAGGTAATCCACCTCGCCGACCTTACGGATTTCGGCATGGTGGATGTGCCCGCACACCACCCCGTGCAGCTCGCGCTTGACGCACTCGTGGGCAATGGCTTCTTCAAAATCGCTGATGAAACTGACCGCGGTCTTGACCTTGTGCTTGAGGTACGCCGACAACGACCAGTAACCGTAGCCGTACCGCGCGCGCCAGTGATTGAGCCAGCGGTTGAGGGTCAGGGTGAACTCATAGGCCGAGTCGCCGAGAAACGCCAGCCAGCGGTGATAACGGGTGATCACGTCGAACTGGTCGCCGTGAATCACCAACAGATGCCGACCATCCGCGGTGACGTGAACCGCCTCGTCCACCAGTTGGATATTGCCCAGGATCAGCTTCGAATAACGCCGCAGAAACTCGTCGTGGTTACCGGTGACGTAAATCACCTCGGTGCCACGCTTGCTCATGGTCAGCAGTCGGCGGATGACGTTAGTGTGAGCCTGCGGCCAGTACATGCCGCTGCGCAGTTTCCAGCCATCGATGATGTCGCCGACCAGATAGATCTTGTCGGCTTGATAGCCTTTGAGGAACTGCGACAAATGCTCTGCCTGGCAATCCCGGGTGCCGAGGTGCACATCGGAGATCCACAAGGTGCGCACGCGTTGTTTACGGCTGGGTTTGGCGAGTTCGGCGCTGGTCATGGACAACCTCTGCGAGATTTTTCGCAAGCTTGCACCCCAGCGATTAATAGCCCATGACACAAATGCGGCAGTCTGATGACAACCCGAACCCGGGCGCGGCCGGTGTAGACTGCGAGTCTGCCCAGGAGACTGCGATGAGACCGATCCTCACGCTACGCCAATACACCCACGACTTGATCGTCCACAGCCACGACCACGCGCAACTGGTGTTCGGCCTGTCGGGTGCGCTCGACTTCGAGGTCGGTGGACATGGCAGCCAGGTGGTGCAGCAAAGTTTCGTGGTCGTACCGTCAGGTGCCCATCACGCCTGTGGCAGCCCGAATGGCAGCCGCTGCCTGGTGCTCGATGTACCGAGCGATCAGTGGGTTTCGCAATCATTGGGCGAGCATGCCGATGCCAGTCGGCGCTTGCTCGACAACGCCGGGCGTTTGCCGCTGGACGCGGGGCAAAGTCAACTGGTGAGCTGGCTGGCGAGCAGCCCGGTCAGTGACCCACTGATCGCCCAGCAAGGCGCCGTGTTGTTGCTCGCCAGCCTCAACAACGTCGCGCCGGGCAGCATCGCCGGGCGACGGTTGCCCTACGCCGCGCTCAATGCACACATCGACCAATACGCCGCCTATCCGCTACAAGTCGCCGATCTGGCGCGCATCGCCGGGCTGTCCAGCGCGCGCCTGCACGCACGGTTTGTGGCCGAATGCGGACAAACGCCGATGGATTACATTCGCAGTCGCCGCCTGCACATCGCGGTGAAGTTGCTGCGTGAATCCGCACTGCCCATCGGCGAAGTTGCCAGCCGTGTCGGCTATGGCTCCCAGAGTGCCTTCGCCGCAGCGGTGATGCGCGAGTTCGGCGCCTCCCCGGGTGCGCTGCGTCGTACGGTGAGCAAGCGCTAGGCTGACGATAAAAAACGCGAGTCTGGCGACAGACAGGTCAGGTGATCACGAGGTTCAATGTCGCAATTGCCTCTATGGATTAAGGATTGAAATGACTCCGCGTACCGCCCTTGGCGCCCTGCATATCGGCGCATTGATGTTTGGCCTGACCGGTGTGTTCGGCAAACTCGCCGCTGCCTCCCCTGCCATCATTGTCTTTGGCCGTGCGGCATTCGCAGTGATCGCTCTGACATTCTTCGCCCGTTTCGCCAGCAACACCGGCTGGCAGAAACTGCAAGCCGTGGACTGGCGTCGCCTGCTGCTCAGCGGCCTGCTACTGGCCGGGCATTGGGTGAGCTTTTTCATTGCGGTGAAAGTCGCCGGCGTGGCGATTGCGACCCTGGGCTTCGCCAGCTTCCCGGCGTTCACCGTGATCCTTGAGGGCCTGATCTTCCGCGAGCGAATTCGCGCCAATGAAATACTGCTGGTGGTGCTGGTGAGCGTCGGCCTGGTGCTGGTCACCCCGGATTTCGACCTGGCCAGTGAAGCCACCAGTGGCCTGCTCTGGGCCATAGGTTCAGGCTTGCTGTTCGCTCTGCTGTCGCTGACCAACCGCGCCAGCTCAGGGCGCATCCCGGCCGTGCAGGCCGCGCTGTGTCAGAACGTGGTGGTCGCGCTCTGCCTGCTGCCGGTGGCGGCACCGGGCTTGAGTGACGTGCGTGCCATCGATTGGCTGTGGATCGGTCTGCTGGGAGTGTTCTGCACCGGCGTCGCCCACAGTCTGTTCGTTGCCAGCCTGGCGGTGATCAAGGCTCGCACCGCAGCGGTGGTGTTTGCCCTGGAGCCGGTGTATGGCATCACCGTGGCGTGGCTATTGTTCGGCGAAAACCCGACGCTGCGGATGCTGATCGGTGGCGCGCTGATCATCATCGCCATCGTGGTGTCCAGCAGTTTGTCTGGCAGCTCAAGCAAGAAAAACGTGGCGGCTGAAGTGGCGTCTCATTAGGTTCGACGAAAACCAGCCGAGCGAAGATCAGGCAAGGCAAAAGCAGGTGAGAAAGCGGAGTTGACGCTAGTCAATGAGCATTTCGAACCTGCTTTTAACGCAGCATGATCGATGCGCAGGCGGTTTTCGTCACCTAACGGTCGTTGTGGCCGAGGTCGCGGTTGGGATCGATCTGATCGCGAACCCGCTGCTTGAGTACCTTGGCTTCCGGGAAGCCACCATCGGCCTTGCGTTCCCAGATCTGTACCCCGTCGCAGCTAATGTGAAACACCCCGCCGGTTCCCGGCACCAGTGAAACCTTGCCCAGGTCGTCACCGAAGGTGCTGAGCAGTTCCTGGGTCAACCAGGCGGCACGCAACAGCCATTGGCATTGCGTGCAATAGGTGATGACAACTTCCGGCTTGCTGGTGGTCATGGTGCGCTGGACTCCTGAGCTCGATGGCGTCGCTATAATAGCCGCCTACAGGAAGGTCAGCGAATACTCGCCAACAGGCTGCGGGCAGTTTGCTTCAAGGACTCGTCACTGTCCTTGAGTAACTCGTTCAACAGCTGAATGGCGCTGTCCAGATCGCCGTCGTCGATACAGTTCTGCGCCTCTTCGAGTTTGCCGGCGTGGACCTCTTCGCGTTCCTGCCCTGCGAACTCTACTGAAAACGGCTCAAGCGCCAGGGGCGATGAGACTTCGGAGAAGTCATCGAGGAAGCCATCGTCCAGCGGCTCCAGCTGATCCACGGGTTTAGCCATTGCCGCATTTATGTCGGACGGGCTGACCAGATCCCAGCTTGAATCCATCGACAAGTCATCCAGATTCAACTGGAACTCATCCCGCGCTGAAGCAGCAGGTTCTGCATTCGATGCAATGACCGCAGACGGTTGCGCACTGGACAGTTTTGGCGAGCGCGCGCGAATCGGCTCCAGCACCTCGGCACTGAAACCAGCTTCGAGAAGGTTGTTTTCCTGAGCCGTATACCCCGCGATGTCGCCCTGCTGCCCTAGCACCTCCAATAACTTCAGGTTCAAATCACTGCGCTGCGGCTCTTTGAGCAGGGCTTCGCGCAATAGACCGACCGCCTCGGCGAAACGGCCATAGGTCAGGTAGATACCGACACCCTCAAGCACTTCTGCCCCTTGAACGGTTTCGCGGCTCGCGGGGGTGGTTTGCGTCGTAGAAAGCTCAATCGGCGATTTCTGCGCGGTTTCGGGCGCGGCCCGACTGACCACCGGCTCATGTCGCGGCGCGGGTTCCGATACAGGCTTTACCCGCCGCTGACGGAGCGCAAACAGGCCCAGCAACAACAGCGATCCAAGCACCAGCAGGCCGACGATCAGCCACAACGCCCATCCACTGTTCGTCTCATCCGTGGGGGTAACCGGCACCGGGACTGGCGCGGCAGGAATGGCCGGTGCAGGTAGGGGCTTTTTGGCTTCGGCCAACTCGGTTTGCAGATCGCTGACTTGCTTGCGCTGGCTGGCGATCTGCTCATCCTGAGCCTGTAGCCGGGCGTTCAACTGATCGACGGTTTGTTTCAGCTGCTGGTTTTCCAGAACGCTGGCCGCCAGCAACTCAGAAGCGGGGTCGATAACCGCAGGCACCGTGCTTGCCGGGGCGGCTGTGGGCCTTTTGGCAGGCATGACGGCAGTGGGTTGCGGGCTGATCGCAGGTGCCGGCTCGACGCTGCTCGCCGGCACGATCCCAGGCGAGCCGGGGGGATCGATCAGCAGCGTAAATTCGCGCAGCAAACGCCCATTGGGCTGGTTCACCTGCACCAGAAAATTCAGGAAAGGTTCATTGACCGGTTTACTGGAGACCACCCGAATCACGCTGCGGTCGCCACGCAGAACGGCGGTAAAACGCAGGTCGTTGAGAAAAAACACTCGCTCGACACCGGCGCGGGCGAACTCCTCCGCCGTCGCCAGGCTGACCGAGAGTTCACCCTCGCCCAGATCACCGGGATCGACCAAGGCAATCTCGGCATTCAACGGCTGGTTCAAGGCTGAGTGCAACGTGATGTCGCCCAGCCCCAGCGCAGGTGCCAATGCCGAGTAACTCAAGGCGCCAGCGACCGCCAACAGGCTGACGGAACGCCGTAACACAGACTGCAAACTCTCGAGCATAAGCATCCCTTAGCTAACCAGAACCACCTGTGCGCATTCGCACTTCCAGTACGAACACGTTATTGCCTGGTAGTTCTTATAGTCTGCTCTGCGCCAGTTCTCAAAAGTCTGCTGTGTGGTTATGCCTCAAGATTTTTCCAGATTGGCCAGAATGTGCCCATGAACCCGCATACACACCCGCAGGTCTTCTTCGTTGACACCCTCGAACAGCTCGTGGCGCAACTCGGCGGCAATGGTTTCAATTTGTTCGATCAAGGGACGGGCGGGCGCACACAGCACGATCTTTTTCGCTCGGCGGTCTTCCGCCACCGCCTGACGCTGCACCAGGCCCTGGGTTTCCAAGCTATCGAGCAGGCGTGCCAGAGTCGGCCCTTCAACACCGACACTCTGTGCCAGTTCACGCTGGGTGGGGGCTTCTTCGAAACGCGCCAGGTGCAATAGCACCAGCCAGCGGGCCTGGGACAGGCCGAGGCCGGCGAGACGGCGATCCAGTTCGGCGCGCCAGCCGCGAGACATCTGCGCCAACTGCATGCCAAAACGGTGTTGATCGGTTAACGGCATAAAAAACTCATGGTTAGACTGAAATAAGCTGAAACTAATTATTAGTCAGCTAAGCATGACCCTCGACTCTAAGCAAGGTTCGGTCTGTACTGAATCGTTACATCTTGATATTCGGCACTTAAATTTCAAACTCCGACTGCAGCGCCGCTCTCACACAGTACAAAACGCCCTCAGGGACACGGCCGGCAAACAACGCGGAAATCTCCGACACCGGTGGTAACTCGCCCTCGCCGTCCAGGAACGCGTCCTGGACTTCACCCATCAGGTCTTCCGGAAGGTCCAGCGCCTGCTCCAGCGACAGTTGCTGCTTGCCAATGGCTTCGGCGAGCATCGTGTACACGTTCTTTTCCGAGCATTGCAACTGACCGGCAATCTGCATCGGCGTCATGCCGGCGCGCGCCAGAGTGATCAATTCGTGGCGCAGATCGGCGACCACTTTCGGTGCTTCGGCCTGACCGCCCAGCACTTCGAGGAAGGCCTCGCCATAGCGCTCCAGCTTGCGCGCACCGACGCCGCTGACCTTGGCCATTTCCGGCAAGGAGCTTGGCTGGCTGCGGAGCATTTCGAGCAAGGTCGAATCGGGGAAAATGACGTACGGCGGCACGCCATGTTCTTCGGCGAGCTTGCGTCGCAGGGCGCGCAAGGCTTCCCACTGCTCGCGCTCTTCACCACGCACCAGTTGGCTGGCGTGGCTGGTGCTGCTGCTTTTCGCGGTGGTTTGCGGCTTGAGGTCGCGGCGCAGCTCCAGGGTCACTTCCCCCTTGAGCAGCGGCCGGCAGCTGTCACTCAAGCGCAAGCCTCCGTAGCCCTCCAGATCAATGTCTGCCAGACCGCGCGCCACCAGTTGTCGGAACAATGAACGCCATTCGCCTTCAGCCCGCGCCTTGCCGACACCGTACACCGACAGATGCTGATGGCCGAAACTGCGGACTTTTTCGTTGTCCTTGCCCAGCAACACATCCACCAGATGCCCTACGCCGTAGCGCTGGCCGGTGCGGTAGATCGCCGAGAGCGCCTGACGGGCTGGCTCGGTAGCATCCCAGGTCTGCACGCCGTCGACGCAGTTGTCGCAATGCCCACAGGGTTGCGGCATGTCTTCGTCGAAATAGGCCAGCAAGGTCTGACGGCGGCAGCGGGTTTCTTCGCACAGCGAGAGCATGGCGTCGAGCTTGTGCTGCTCCAGACGCTTGTGGCGCTCATCGCCTTCGGAGTTCTGCAGCATCTGCTTGAGCATCACCACGTCTTGCAGGCCGTAAGCCATCCAGGCATCTGCCGGCAGACCGTCACGGCCGCCTCGACCGGTTTCCTGATAATAGGCCTCAAGGGATTTCGGCAAGTCCAGATGCGCAACGAAGCGCACGTTGGGTTTGTCGATGCCCATGCCGAACGCCACGGTGGCGACCATGATCAGGCCTTCCTCGTTGAGGAAGCGCTTCTGGTGGTGGGCGCGCGTATCGTTGGGCAAACCGGCGTGGTACGGCAGCGCCGGGAAACCTTGCTCGCTGAGGAACACCGCGACTTCGTCGACCTTCTTGCGCGACAGGCAATAAACGATGCCGGCGTCGCTGCGCCGCTCCGCAAGGAACGCCAGCAACTGCTTGCGCGGCTGCTCCTTGGGCACGATGCGATAGAAGATGTTCGGCCGATCGAAACTCGACAGAAAGCGCTCGGCGTTCTGCAAATGCAGGCGCTCGACGATTTCTTCGCGGGTGCGCTTGTCGGCCGTGGCGGTCAGGGCGATGCGCGGGACGTTGGGGAACAGTTCCGCCAACTGGCCCAGTTGCAGGTATTCCCGGCGGAAATCATGACCCCATTGGGACACGCAGTGAGCTTCGTCGATGGCGAACAGAGAGATTTCAAGACTTTGCAGGAACGCCAGCATCCGTGGCTGAACCAGGCGTTCAGGCGCCAGGTACAGCATCTTCACTTCACCGCGTTTGATCCGCGCCGCCAGATCGCGCTGTTGCTCGGCGCTCAAGGTCGAATTGAGCGCCGCCGCCGCGACACCGAGCTCTTCGAGGGTCGCGACCTGATCGTCCATCAGCGCAATCAGTGGTGAAACCACCACTGCCAGACCATCGCGCAGCAACGCCGGGACCTGGAAACACAAGGATTTGCCGCCGCCGGTCGGCATCAGCACCAGAGCGTCACCGCCGCTGGCTACGCGCTCAATGATGGCACCCTGACGGCCACGGAAACTGTCGTAGCCGAAGATGTCCTTGAGGACGCGTTGAGCCTGTTCGAGCATGAAAAACTCCAAATGGTGCTGAATATCCCTGCATGCAGGCTGGATCAAAAAACCGCATTGTTCACGGACAGATCCGTAAGCGGATTTGTCATGAGCCGTCGCGACACCTGCAGGGCTTTGCAAAACGCGCGAGTATACCCGAGCCATCCCGGGCAAAGGGCGCCCCTGACGAATAGCCACCCCGTCCAGATCAACAATTCCCCCCGTAGCAGCTGCCGAGCCTGCGAGGCTGCGTTCGGCTGCATAGCAGCCGTAAATCAGACTACTCGGTGTATCAGATAAACCTTATCGTCAGGGTTTACGACCGCTACGCGGCCGAACGCAGGCTGCGCCAGCTGCTACAGATCGGGTTCAGGCCGGCCTGGAATGCGGGCAAATCTGCCGCGCGGCTGGCCGGACCGCTCAAGAACGCCTAGAATTGGGCATCGTATATTCCCAAGGTAGCCCTTCAATGTCCTTCGCTGAGCAACTAACCCGCCTGCAAGCCTTCCTCGACGCCGACGAGCTGCATGACGAGGCGCTGGACTATGTGGCCGCCCACGGCTATCTGACAGCCCTGTCGATCTGTTCCGAGACGGTGCCTGATCGTGAGTGGATCGACGCGCTATTCGCCGAAGAGCCGCATTATCGCGACGCCGCCGAGCGTGAAGAAATCGAATCGACCCTGATTGCCCTCAAGGCTCATATCGCTCGCCAACTGGCGTCCGATGAAGAATTCGAGCTGCCGTGCGACCTCGACCTGGGCGAAGAGCCGGATGATTCCGACCTGCGCGGCTGGTGCATCGGTTTCATGGAAGGCGTGTTCCTGCGCGAAGAAGCCTGGTTCGAAACCGCCGAAGACGAAGTCAGCGAAATGCTGTTGCCGATCATGGTCGGTTCCGGCCTGTTCGATGAGCAGCCTGAGTTCTCCGACATTGCGGCCGACGCCAACCTGATGGACGACATGATCGTGCAGATTCCGGAAGCCCTGACCGCGCTGTACCTGCTGTGCAACGCACCAGACGAAAAACCGGCGATCCTCAAGCCTCGTCACCACTGAGTCGTTGCCTGTGGCTGACCCCATAGGCAACCGCCCCCTGATCCTGCGTTACGTGCTGCTGGCCATCGGCTGGTTGAGCGTAGCGCTGGGGGTGATCGGGATTTTCCTGCCCGTACTGCCCACTACCCCTTTCCTGCTGTTGGCGGCCGCCTGTTTCGCCCGCAGTTCGCCGCGGTTCTATCAATGGCTGGTCGAGCATCCACGACTCGGTCCATGGATTCGCGACTATCTGGACGGCAATGGTATCCCGCTCAAGGGCAAGGTCTACACCATTGGCCTGATGTGGCTGAGCATTGGCCTGTCCTGTGTCCTCGTCCCCCTGCCCTGGGCACGCGGCTTCATGCTGACCAGCGCGGTGCTGGTGACGGTGTACATCCTGCGGCAGAAAACCCTTACCAAATCCTGAATACCTCCCGCCCTTGTGGCGAAGGGGACTTACCTTAATGCCAGCCGCCAACCATCCTGGCGATACACCCATCCTCCAACGACCTGCCCTGCTTTTCACAAAACAGCGCCTAAACTCCAGACATCTGCACGTCAGCGGCCAGACAAATCCTGTCGCCGAGGAAAGTCATGTCTCGGGAGCGCTTCATGTCGCTACTCAAACAGTTGTTTCTGGCCATCTGCCTGTTCTTGCTGGTGGCCTTCAGCGGCAGTTTTTTTGTCAGCCTGGAGAGCTCGCGCGAGCAAATGCTCGGTCAATTGCGTTCGCACGCCCAGGACGCCGCCACTGCGCTGGGGCTGTCGTTGAGCACGCAGATCGACGACCGGGCGATGATCGAGTTGATGGTCAGCTCGATCTTCGACAGCGGCTACTTTTCCAGTATTCGGGTCATCAACATTGCGGACGAGCATGTATTGGTGGAACGCAACGCGGCCGCCACCACCGGCGGCGTGCCGGGCTGGTTCGTCGATCTGGTGAACCTGCACCCGCAAGGGGGCGATGCCTTGGTCATGCGCGATTGGGAGCAAGTAGCGCGCGTCGAAGTAGTGAGCACCCCACAGTTTGCCCTGGCCAAACTGTGGGACAGCAGCCTTGGCAGCCTGATCTGGTTACTGCTGTGCGGGTTGCTCAGCGCGATGTTCGGCGGCTGGTTGCTACGCCGGCAACTGCGCCCACTGGACGCCATGGTCAAACAGGCCGAAGCCATCAGCAAACGCGAGTTTCTCAGCCTGCCGAAGGTGCCCAGCACCCCGGAACTCAAACGCGTGGTGCTGGCGATGAACCAAATGGTCGAAAAACTCAAAGGGCTGTTTGCCGAAGAAGTCGCGCGCAGTGAAAAACTTCACGCCGAGTCGTATCAGGACAGCCTCACCGGATTGGCCAACCGACGCCTGCTCAATGAGCAACTCACTGACCAGTTGCTGGTGACCGAACAAAGCAGTGCCGGGCATCTGCTGATGCTGCGGATCAATGACCTGGCAGGGCTCAATCAGCGACTGGGTGGCCAGCGCACCGACGCGCTGATCACTGCTGTCGGCCAACTACTCAAGCGTCTGATCCAGCAACCGGATCGTCACACCTGGCTGGCCGCGCGCAATCGTGACGGCGAGTTCAGCCTGCTGACCCCGGGCCTGGACAGCAAGGACGCGGCGCGCCTGGCCGCAGAGATCAGCGCCACCCTGGAAAACCTGCGTCTGACCGGCGCCAGTGACTGCATGCCGGTGGCGCATCTGGGAATAGTCGCCTACACACCGGGAGAGGCATCTACTAACGTCCTGCTGCGCCTCGATCAGGCACTGACTGAAGCTCAGCGGCATCCAGAACGGCCGTGGGTGCATCTGGAGCAGTCCGATAATGCACCGAACCATACGCAGCATGACTGGCGCACCTGGATCGATGACGCCCTGACCCACGGCAAAATGCAGCTGTACTTCCAACCCGTGGTGCTATGTGCCGACACCAGCCAGGTGCTGCATCACAAAGTGCTGGCGCGGTTGCTCGACCCGCAGGGCGAAGCCATTTCGGCCGGACACTTTCTACCATGGATCGAGCGTCTGGGCTGGTCGGCACGGTTCGATGTGGCCATGCTTGAACACACCCTCGACTACCTGGCCGAACACCGTTGGCCGTTGGCCTTGAGTGTGTCTGGCAGCACCCTGCGCGATGCTGCACAGCTGCGCCTGATCCTCGATATGCTCGACGCCCTGCCCGCCCTCGCACCGTTGCTGACCCTTGAATTCGACGAGCGCCAACTGCCGCCGCCCGAAGAGTTGCGTCAGCTGAGTCAGAACCTGCGCGACACCGGTTATGGGATCGGCCTGCAACACTTCGGCGGCAGCTTCAGCCAGATCGGCAACCTCACCCAACTGGGTTTGGCCTACCTGAAAATCGACGGCAGCTACCTTCGCGCCATCGATCAGCAAAACGACAAACGCCTGTTCATCGAAGCTATTTTCCGCGCCACCAACAGCATTGATTTACCGTTGATAGCCGAGCAGGTAGAGACACCGGGTGAGCTGGAGGCGATCAAGTCGCTGGGATTGTTCGGCGTCATGGGCCGGCTGATCGGACCGCCAGCGCCCATGTAGGCGACTCATCAGGCGAACGCCCTGTGGCGCTGGCCAGTGCAGGAGGATTATTTAGCCCACCGTTGCCCGACAGGGTTCAAAGCAGGGCAAACTGTGCGCGTTTTTGACCTCCACATTCGACACAGCGACCGCCCATGAACACGACAAGGACTGCGCTCAAGCACTTCAATATGCTGGCCGCCCGACAGGCGTACGCACAAGGCCAGAACATAACGGAGCTGCTTCGCCAGCAAAAGCAACTGAGCTACAACTCCCCCGAGATCATTGAAGCCGCCTACGACTTGCAGGCCGGCACGTACATCGATTACGTCGAAAACAATCTCACCCAGGCGCAGGCCTACGCGGGAGAACTGGCCGGTCTACTGAGCCAGCACCTCAAGCCTCAGGACTCACTGCTGGACATCGGGACCGGTGAATTGACGACCCTGAGCCTGATCGCCCGGCAATTACCCTTCCCGCCCGATCACCTTTATGCCTTCGACATCAGTTGGTCACGGGTGCACAAGGGCATGGCATTCGCGCAGCAACACATGGGCGACACCTTCGAACGACTGACGCCGTTTATCGCCGACATCAGCGAAATCCCCCTGCTCGACAAATCCGTCAACATCACCGTTTCAAGCCATGCGCTGGAACCCAATGGCGAAACGCTCAGCGAACTGCTGGAAGAGTTGTTCCGCGTGACGATCGACAAACTGGTGCTCTTCGAGCCGTGCTACGAAATCAACAGTGAGCAAGGCCGACAGCGTATGGATCGGTTGGGTTACATCAAGAACATCGCCGGGGTCGTTGAACAGCTCGGTGCCACCCTGGTCGAGCAGATCCCGATAAAAACCTCACCCAACCCGCTCAATCCCACGGTCTGTTTTGTCATCACCCCTCCCGACGTCGCGACCCGCCACGCTCCAACCGTCCGCCGTCCCGGCAAGGTGTTTTCGGTGCCGGGCTCCAATCTGCCGCTGGAAAACCTGGATGGGTTCTATTGTTCACAGGACACCGGGCTGTGTTTTCCAGTGCTCAAGTCGCTGCCGATCCTTAAATCCAGCGCGGCGATCCTCGCGTCGGCGTTGATGGATTGAATGCCCGGAGTCGCTCCAGGTAAAGATCGTTCCCATGCTCTGCGTCACGAGTGTCCGGTAAAACTCTCTCATAGCTAAAGGCTGCCTTGGGCGGCCTTCAGCTATGTTCGTTTTTGCCTTCGGTATTCATGGTGTGCCTCACTGAGCGGGCGCTCGAACAAGCTGTGGGTCAGCCGGATAGCAAAGTCTGAAATCGAATCCGAACTGCCTGAGCGTTGCTTATAAAGATGCAGCAAGAGATAGGTGATCAACGCGCTGTAAATCGGCAAGCGCACGGCGTTTTCGGAGAAACCGGAGTACCGTTTGAGCTTGAGGTTTTGCTTTATCCACTTGAAAACAGCTCGATCTGCCAGCGTTGCTTGTACAGGTCGGCGATTTCCTCGGCTGAGCGCGAAAAGTCGTTGGTCACCAAAATCAGCGGCGTATCGTGGTCATCTCGACGAATCTGGACCCGGCGTACGGCTTGGTCGTGATAGTGATTCAGGCGTCGAGTGTTCAGGTATTTCTTGCCGAACAACACGGCCTCGTCCGTCTCAATGAAATCTGCCGCCCCCTCTTTCCTTATGTTTTCTACGTGTTCCACATTGGCGTTTTTCTTGAGTCGAGTAACGAAGAAGGCCCCCACCTGATCGATCTGGTGCCACCAGTTGTAATCGCAGTAACCCTTATCGAAAACGTAGGTCATGCCCGCTGCGCCGTTTAGGTCAGACCCTGTCTGGCAGCCCGGGAGGCACATGTTTGCCCTCCCGGGTAGCTCTAGTCTGTCAGACCGTCAGCGTATGCTCGGCATCCCCGAACCAGGTACGCACCAGATCGACGCCGGTCGTGCCCGCGTGGGCAAGGACCGCCACATCGGTGAAATGCGCACCATTGGCTGCACCATCGGTATCCACCTTCACGGTGATGTCGCTGCCGGACTTCACCAGTTGGACGAAGTCGGACACCTGGCTGCTGCCGCTAACGAAGTTGGCTTTGAGCAACGCGGAGAGGTCAAGCGCGTCACCTTCGGCGAAGTGGTAGTCGAGGATGGTGTCCCCGCCGTCGTTCGGGTTGAGGTAGGCGAACACATCGGCTCCCGCGCCACCGCTGAGGGTGTCCGCCCCGCCACGACCCGCGAGGATGTCGTTGCCGTCGCCGCCACTGAGCACGTCCGCCGCCATGCTGCCCACCTGTGTGCCGCTGGATGCACCGTGGTAATCGACCAGGGTGCCGGCCCCGCCGCCGTCGGTGACCTGGAAGTCGGCCACCGAGTAGTGCCCCAGCAGGTTCACCTCGGCCCGATGCACGCCGTCGTCCACCGTCAGCAGGCCGCCGGAGCCAAGGGCGTTGGCGCTGTAGCTGAGCTGGGTGTGGGCGCCGAAGGCGAGATCGCCGAACATCAGCGAGTCATTGCTTTCGAGTCCGAGAATGCCGACCAGCGAGCCGGCATCCGCGGCGTGCTCCACGATCAGCGTGCCCGCACCTTCGCCGTGGAAGGCGACTGACGCGTGGGCGGCGCCGTTGAAGATCAGGCTGGCGTCACCGTCGATGGTGGCGCTGCCGTTGCCAGTCACGTCGGCCAGCAGGCGCAGGTCGCCGCCATTGGCCCATAAGTGGCCGGAGTTGTCGACCGCACTGGCCACCGTCATGCCACCCGCGCCCGTGGATTCCAGCACGCCGCTGTTGACTATGGTGTGGGTGCCGGTGTCGAGCACCAGGCTGTTCAGCCCGTCGGCCTGGATCAGCCCCGCATTGACCAGCACCATCTGCCCGGCGCCCAACTGGCCGGCGCCGGAAATGTGGTTGTCGGCATTGGTCAGCACGGTGTCGGTGCTGCCACCGAAAATCACGTTGTGCGCGCTGTCGGATAGCAGCACATGGCCGCCACCGGTCAAGGTCGCGCCACGGAAGAGGATTTCCAGGCTGGTTTCACTGCCGGTGGAGCCGAGCTCGATGGTGCCGCTGTTATGGATGCTGCCACCGAGCGGCATGATCGCCCCGTCGGCAATGCTGATGGTGCCGGTATTGGTGGTGAGCGGGTCCACATTGAACTGGAAGTTCGCTTCGCTCAAGCCCGCCGCATCGACACCTTTCAGGGTGATCGTCTGGCCGGAACCTATGCTGACCAGCGCATTGCCGTTTGCGTCGTTAGCGATGCTCAAGTCAGCAAAGCCGGTGGCGCCCGTGAAGCCGATCAAGTCGATCTTGTCCGCTGCCGTATCGAAGCTGTGGATGACGTTGTTGCCAATCGGCTGAGCGAACACGAACAGGTCAGCGCCGCTGGAGGCGGTGAGATTATCGTCCGCTGACAAGGCGAAGATCGGTGAGCCGGGGGCGTAAGCTTCGACATTGTCGGAAACAATATGACTGCTTGTACTGCCGTCCGCATTGGTCCATCCGTAAGTTACTGTGAGTTCCATCGCACCGGCATAGGTGGATGGCGTCATGACGGTCAGTGCAGAAGGGTCGCTGGTCTGTATCGTCCAACTGCCGTCACTGTTTTTGGTTCCGGCACTCAGCACCCAATTTATCGGAACCCCGCTCACCGTGTAGGTAATGAGGTCGGAGGTGTCGTGCGTGGGATCGGTCAGTGCCAGGTTGATAGCCTCGCCGGCTACGCCAGCCGGAGCTGCCACATGGATTGTGACTGTGTGCAGGAGGCTATTTGCCGCTCCATCGTTGATCACCACGTTCACGAGTCGGTCGGTAACGTTGTGGTTTCCGCTCTTGGTGTCGGTGTACTGAACGCCTTTGAGGATAGTCTGGTAGGTGGCCTGGCTAGCCGAGCCCGTGATCGTCAGTGTATAGATCCCATTGTTTGCGCCACTGGCAACACCGGTCACCGTCAACCCCGTAGCAGCGGTCGATGCCGGCGCGTTCAGGGAGAGTGTTTCCCTGACGTTCGCATTGGTGCTGTCCATAGCGTTCGTCAACGTGACAGTCATCGACGACAGGTTCGGCGAGTCGACGTCGGTGACAGTCGCCGACGGCGCAATCAATAACTGCGAGGTGCCTGTTGGATAGTTCGCCGTTGCATCATTGCCCGCGCCGCCACCATTCAAGTCCACTATCGACGCGTCATTGACTGCCGCCACCGTGACGGTCGTCGTTGCGACGTTGCTCGCGTGGTTAGCTGCAGAGCCGTCATCCACCTGGAAGCTAATTGTGCGCGGTGCCGTCGACGGGTTGTCGCTGGTGTCGGAGTAGGTCACCGAGCGTAGCGCGGCTTGATAGTTCGCCACCGACGACGTCCCGCTTAGTGTCAGCACGCCGGTGCTTGAGTTGTAGCTGCCGCTGATGCCGTTTTGGTTGGTGAACCCGAGTACGTCCTGGCCCGAGGCAAAGTTGCTGGTGATCGATACCGTAGCGCCCGTTAGGTTGCTACTGTCGACATCGGTGACCGTCAGCGCCGAGTTGATCGCTGTCGCTGCCTGGTTCTCCGTGTACGACAGAGACCCACCTGCCGTCATTACCGGCGCGTCGTTGGTGCCGGTGATGGTTACGTCCACTGTGGAACTCGAGAGCGCCCCATACTGGTCCTGCATCTGGTAACTGAGCGTCACATGCTCAACCACGCCTTGCGCCAGGTGGTCGAAGTCAGTCCCCGGGTTGAACTGCAACTGGTTGCCGACCACGCTGGCCGTGCCCTTGTTCGCCGGCGCACTGGCCGAGTTCAGCGTGAACAGATGGCCGTCGTCGACGTCGGTGTCGTTGGCCAGCACGTTGACGGTCAGGGTCTGGTTTTCTGTACCGGCGGCCACATCGGCCACTGCCACCGGAGCGTCGTTGGTGCCGGTGATGGTTACCACTACGCTGCTGCTGGCAGGCGCGCCGTGCTCGTCGGTCATGGTGTAGCTGAGCGTGACACTGGCCGTGGCGCCTTGCGCCAGATGATCAAAGTCGGCCCCCGGGTTGAACTGTAACTGGTTGCCGACCACGCTGGCCGTGCCCTGGCCGATCGGCGCACTGGCGCTGACCAAGGTAAACGCGTGGCCGTCGTCGACGTCGGTGTCGTTGGCCAGCACGTTGACGGTCAGGGTCTGGTTTTCTGTGCCGGCGGCCACATCGGCCACCGCCACCGGCGCGTCGTTGGTGCCGGTGATGGTCACGTCCACGCTGCTGGTCGAGAGCGCCCCGTACTGATCCTGCATCTGGTAGCTGAGCGTCACATGCTCAACCACGCCTTGCGCCAGGTGGTCGAAGTCAGTCCCCGGGTTGAACTGCAACTGGTTGCCGACCACGCTGGCCGTGCCCTTGTTTGCCGGCGCACTGGCCGAATTCAGCGTGAACAGATGGCCGTCATCGACATCGGTGTCGTTGGCCAGCACGTTGACGGTCAGGGTCTGGTTCTCTGTACCGGCGGCCGTATCGGCCACCGCCACCGGCGCGTCGTTGGTACCGGTGATGGTCACGTCCACCGTGGAACTCGAGAGCGCCCCGTGTTCGTCCTGCATCTGGTAGTTGAGCGTCACGTGCTCNNCGCTCCCGGGGTTGAACACCAGTTGGTTGCCGACCACGCTGGCCGTGCCCTTGTTTGCCGGCGCACTGGCCGAGTTCAGCGTGAACACATGGCCGTCGTCGACATCGGTGTCGTTGGCCAGCACGTTGACGGTCAGGGTCTGGTTCTCTGTACCGGCGGCCACATCGGCCACCACCACCGGCGCGTCATTAGTACCGGTGATGGTCACGTCCACCGTGGAGCTCGAGAGCGCCCCGTGTTCGTCCTGCATCTGGTAGTTGAGCGTCACGTGCTCGACCACGCCCTGCGCCAGGTGGTCGAAATCGCTCCCGGGGTTGAACAGCAGTTGGTTGCCGACCACGCTGGCCGTGCCCTTGTTGGCTGGCGCACTGGCCGAGTTCAGCGTGAACAGGTGACCGTCGTCGACGTCGGTATCGTTGGTCAGCACGTTGACGGTCAGGGTCTGGTTTTCTGTACCGGCGGCCACATCGGCCACTGCCACCGGAGCGTCGTTGGTGCCGGTGATGGTTACCACTACGCTGCTGCTGGCAGGCGCGCCGTGCTCGTCGGTCATGGTGTAGCTGAGCGTGACACTGGCCGTGATGCCTTGCGCCAGATGATCAAAGTCGGCCCCCGGGTTGAACTGTAACTGGTTGCCGACCACGCTGGCCGTGCCCTGGCCGATCGGCGCACTGGCGCTGACCAAGGTAAACGCGTGGCCGTCGTCGACGTCGGTGTCGTTGGCCAGCACGTTGACGGTCAGGGTCTGGTTTTCTGTGCCGGCGGCCACATCGGCCACCGCCACCGGCGCGTCGTTGGTGCCGGTGATGGTCACGTCCACCGTGGAGCTCGAGAGCGCCCCGTGTTCGTCCTGCATCTGGTAATTGAGCGTCACGTGCTCGACCGCACCCTGCGCCAGGTGGTCGAAATCGCTCCCTGGGTTGAACAGCAGCTGGTTGCCGACCACACTGGCCGTGCCCTTGCTCGCCGGCGCGCTCGCCGAGTTCAGCGTGAACACATGGCCGTCATCGACATCGGTGTCGTTGGCCAGCACGTCGATCGTGAGGGTCTGGTTTTCCGTACCGGCGGCCACATCGGCCACCGCCACCGGAGCATCGTTGGTGCCGGTGATGGTCACATCCACCGTGGAGCTCGAGAGCGCCCCGTGTTCGTCCTGCATCTGGTAATTGAGCGTCACATGCTCGACCGCACCTTGCGCCAGGTGATCGAAGTCGCTCCCCGGGTTGAACAGCAGCTGGTTACCGACCACGCTGGCCGTGCCCTTGTTCGCCGGCGCACTGGCCGAATTCAGCGTGAATACATGGCCGTCATCGACATCGGTGTCATTGGCCAACACGTCAATCGTGAGGGTCTGGTTTTCCGTACCGGCGGCCGTATCGGCCACTGCTACCGGCGCATCGTTGGTGCCGGTGATGGTTACCACCACGGTGCTGCTGGCCGGTGCGCCGTGCTCGTCGGTCATGGTGTAGCTGAGCGTGACACTGGCCGTGGCGCCTTGCGCCAGATGGTCGAAATCGGCCCCGGGGTTGAACACCAGCTGGTTGCCCGCGACGCTGGCACTGCCCTGGCCGATCGGCGCGCTGGCGCTGACCAAGGTGAACGCGTGGCCATCGTCGACGTCGGTGTCGTTGGCCAACACGTCAATCGTGAGGGGCTGGTTTTCCGTACCGGCGGCCGTATCGGCCACTGCCACCGGCGCATCGTTGGTGCCGGTAATGGTTACCACCACGCTGCTGCTGGCCGGTGCGCCGTACTCGTCGGTCATGGTGTAGCTGAGCGTGACACTGGCCGTGGCGCCTTGTGCCAGATGATCGAAGTCGCTCCCCGGGTTGAACAGCAGCTGGTTACCGACCACGCTGGCCGTGCCCTTGTTCGCCGGCGCACTCGCCGAGTTCAGCGTGAACACATGGCCGTCGTCGACATCGGTGTCGTTGGCCAACACGTCAATCGTGAGGGTCTGGTTTTCCGTACCGGCGGCCGTATCGGCCACTGCCACCGGCGCATCGTTGGTGCCGGTGATGGTCACGTCCACCGTGGAACTCGAGAGCGCCCCGTGTTCGTCCTGCATCTGGTAATTGAGCGTCACGTGCTCGACCGCACCCTGTGCCAGGTGGTCGAAATCGCTCCCGGGGTTGAACACCAGTTGGTTGCCGACCACGCTGGCCGTGCCCTTGCTCGCCGGCGCACTGACCGAGTTCAGCGTGAACAGATGGCCGTCGTCGACATCGGTATCATTGGCCAGCACGTTGACGGTCAGGGTCTGGTTTTCCGTGCCGGCGGCCACATCGGCCACCGCCACCGGCGCATCGTTGGTGCCGGTGATGGTCACATCCACCGTGGAGCTCGAGAGCGCCCCGTGTTCGTCCTGCATCTGGTAGCTGAGCGTCACGTGCTCGACCGCACCCTGTGCCAGGTGGTCGAAATCGCTCCCGGGGTTGAACACCAGTTGGTTGCCGACCACGCTGGCCGTGCCCTTGCTCGCCGGCGCACTCGCCGAGTTCAGCGTGAACACATGGCCGTCGTCGACATCGGTGTCGTTGGCCAACACGTCAATCGTGAGGGTCTGGTTTTCCGTACCGGCGGCCACATCGGCCACTGCCACCGGCGCGTCGTTGGTGCCGGTGATGGTCACGTCCACGCTACTGGTCGAGAGCGCCCCGTGTTCGTCCTGCATCTGGTAGCTGAGCGTCACGTGCTCGACCACGCCCTGCGCCAGGTGATCGAAGTCGGTCCCGGGGTTGAACACCAGTTGGTTGCCGACCACGCTGGCCGTGCCCTTGTTCGCCGGCGCACTGGCCGAATTCAGCGTAAACAGGTGACCGTCGTCGACGTCGGTATCGTTGGCCAGCACGTCAATCGTGAGGGTCTGGTTTTCCGTGCCGGCGGCCGCATCGGCCACCGCCACCGGCGCGTCGTTGGTGCCGGTGATGGTCACGTCCACCGTGGAACTCGAGAGCGCCCCGTGTTCGTCCTGCATCTGGTAATTGAGCGTCACGTGCTCGACCACGCCCTGTGCCAGGTGGTCGAAATCGGTCCCGGGGTTGAACAGCAGCTGGTTGCCGACCACGCTGGCCGTGCCCTTGTTCGCCGGCGCACTGGCCGAATTCAGCGTGAATACATGGCCGTCATCGACATCGGTGTCATTGGCCAACACGTCAATCGTGAGGGTCTGGTTTTCCGTACCGGCGGCCGTATCGGCCACTGCTACCGGCGCATCGTTGGTGCCGGTGATGGTTACCACCACGGTGCTGCTGGCCGGTGCGCCGTGCTCGTCGGTCATGGTGTAGCTGAGCGTGACACTGGCCGTGGCGCCTTGCGCCAGATGGTCGAAATCGGCCCCGGGGTTGAACAGCAACTGGTTGCCCACGATGCTGGCACTGCCCTGGCCGATCGGCGCACTGGCGCTGACCAAGGTGAACGCGTGGCCATCGTCGACGTCGGTGTCGTTGGCCAACACGTCAATCGTGAGGGTCTGGTTTTCCGTGCCCGCGGCCGTATCGGCCACCGCCACCGGCGCGTCGTTGGTGCCGGTGATGGTCACCACCACGCTGCTGCTGGCCGGTGCGCCGTGCTCGTCGGTCATGGTGTAGCTGAGCGTGACACTGGCCGTGGCGCCTTGCGCCAGATGATCGAAGTCGCTCCCCGGGTTGAACACCAGCTGGTTGCCCGCGACGCTGGCACTGCCCTGGCCGATCGGCGCACTGGCGCTGACCAAGGTAAACGCGTGACCGTCGTCGACGTCGGTGTCATTGGCCAGCACGTCGAGGGTCAGGGTCTGGTTCTCTGTACCGGCGGCCACATCGGCCACCGCCACCGGCGCGTCGTTGGTGCCGGTGATGGTCACGTCTACGCTGCTGGTCGAGATCGCCCCGTACTGATCCTGCATCTGGTAGCTGAGCGTCACGTGCTCAACCACGCCTTGCGCCAGGTGGTCGAAGTCAGTCCCGGGGTTGAACAGCAGCTGGTTGCCGACCACGCTGGCCGTGCCCTTGTTGGCCGGCGCACTGACCGAGTTCAGCGTGAACAGGTGGCCGTCATCGACATCGGTGTCGTTGGCCAGCACGTTGATAGTGAGGGTCTGGTTTTCCGTGCCGGCGGCCACATCGGCCACCGCCACCGGCGCGTCGTTGGTGCCGGTGATGGTCACATCCACCGTGGAGCTCGAGAGCGCCCCGTGTTCGTCCTGCATCTGGTAGCTGAGCGTCACGTGCTCAACCACGCCTTGCGCCAGGTGGTCGAAGTCAGTCCCCGGGTTGAACTGCAACTGGTTGCCGACCACGCTGGCCGTGCCCTTGTTCGCCGGCGCACTGGCCGAGTTCAGCGTGAACACATGGCCGTCGTCGACGTCGGTGTCGTTGGCCAGCACGTTGACGGTCAGGGTCTGGTTTTCCGTGCCGGCGGCCACATCGGCCACCGCCACCGGCGCATCGTTGGTGCCGGTGATGGTCACATCCACCGTGGAACTCGAGAGCGCCCCGTACTGGTCCTGCATCTGGTAATTGAGCGTCACGTGCTCGACCGCACCCTGTGCCAGGTGGTCGAAGTCGGTCCCGGGGTTGAACACCAGTTGGTTGCCGACCACGCTGGCCGTGCCCTTGCTCGCCGGCGCACTGACCGAGTTCAGCGTGAACGCGTGGCCGTCGTCGACATCGGTGTCATTGGCCAGCACGTTGACGGTCAGGGTCTGGTTTTCCGTGCCGGCGGCCACATCGGCCACTGCCACCGGCGCATCGTTGGTGCCGGTGATGGTCACATCCACCGTGGAGCTCGAGAGCGCCCCGTGTTCGTCCTGCATCTGGTAATTGAGCGTCACATGCTCGACCGCACCCTGTGCCAGGTGGTCGAAGTCGCTCCCTGGGTTGAACAGCAGCTGGTTGCCGACCACGCTGGCCGTGCCCTTGTTTGCCGGCGCACTCGCCGAGTTCAGCGTGAACACATGGCCGTCGTCGACGTCGGTGTCGTTGGCCAGCACGTTGATAGTGAGGGGCTGGTTTTCCGTGCCGGCGGCCACATCGGCCACCGCTATCGGACCGTCGTTGGTACCGGTGATCAACCATGACATCGACCCGGGAGTCGTGGCAATGCCGTCGGTAACACCAAAGCTCACCGTCACCGTCATCGGCTCGCCTGCTGCGAGGTGTTGGTAGGCAGCGTTCGTCGGGTCAAGCGTGAAAGAATGCGTTGTCGCGTCATAGCTCACACCGGCCGGGAGGGAGGCCGGGAGGTTAACGACAGAAAGTGTAGTGCCATGATCGACGTCTGAGGCGTGTGCTAACGCGTTCAACGTGACAGCATGCCCGTCCTCAGTGGCATTACCGGTTACTGTACCCGTCACCACCGGCGCGTCGTTGCTGCCTGCAAACTGCACCGTCGCAGTGGCCCAACTGAGCGTGCCGTTGCCGAGACGAATCGCATAAGTAAAGCTATCCGTCAGGGACTCGCCAACAGCAAGCGCCTGGAGTTGTACCTTGAAAGCATCCGACAAAGTAGCGACGTCGTAGCCGACCGTGCCATCCGACGTAATCCAGATCTTTGCACCATTGAAACTGGTGTCAGAACTCGTCGCCTCAACTCTGCCAGTGTCTTGGGTCAGGAGGTCGGCCGGAGCATAAACCTTGGTGGCAGTAGAAAGACTGGTCGCGTTATCGAGTGACCAGAGTGTCTTCGCGTTGCCGCCGAGATCATTGGACATGACGTCCAGATACACGATCTTCTGCAGATCTTCAGTGATGGTCACGCTGCCCGTGCCAGTAACACCAGTAGTGAAGATGTCATCCGTTGCCTGCGGCGTGTTGGAAAACGAAGTAACGGTTCCGCCGCTGGTAGTTGTGGTGCTAGCCATGTCTTTCTCCCGAGAATTCCAATTTTTTTAAGAATCGCTACAGACTGCTAACAGCCACAAAACGGACTCTTCTTTGCTGGAGCAAACCGGCGCAGTGTTCTGTCCATTCACGATGTTGTCATCCGATGCCTGTGAAGCGATTAGGGCGAAGTCCCGCTTTTGTACCGCTCAGGTTGTTCAGGAGCGGTGCAAGGCGGCCGCCGGACATCGTCGGCCAGCTGGGCAGCCGACTGCCGGGCCTGACTGGATGGGCGCTGCCGGCAGAGGGGCGTCGGTATCACGATGGTGGAGAAGCTCGCCGCGCTTGAGGAGCGGATCGCAGGACAGGTTGGGCGAACGTGGGACCGAGCCTGAGGCTGCGCTGCGCATAGCGCGCAATAAACCGAGAGCGCCCATGTGGAAGGGACTCCTGAAATAATGGCTGGGTGGGGCCGTGTCTTGGGGTAGCACTGACTCAGGGAGACGGCCTTCCCTGATATCAGTTTGATGTTTGTTTAGTTGTCGGGTCAGGTGTTGTAAAGGTGTTACACGAAGGGAAAGGTGTAATGCGCCAATATTCCGACAAATGGATACTATTGCGCCGATATCTGTCGTTATTTTGGCGGTCTGTTTGTGGCGAAGGGGTCGGGAGGGCCATGGGCACTCAACACCGGCTTGGCTTGAATGAGCCGAAACCCAAATGGTAGCTGAGCGCATTAGCTTTTTTTGACATAGACCTTATGAGAAATTCCTCTTGGTTTCTCTCCAAGATGTTCTTAGCTCTCTGTTACAAGCCTGAAACGGTTTGACCTATAAAGTTCGTCAATTATCTGGCGACTGATAAGCACCATCAGGATCAGGGACTATGGGCGTTTCGAAACCCCTCTGCTGCGCGATTTTATTGGCCATGGCTTGTTCACATCAGACCCAGGCCATGTCACTGACCGAAGCGATTCAAAGCACGCTGGACAACCACCCGGAGCTGCGCGCTGCGCAAGACAATCGCCTGTCTGCCAATGAGGACGTGAAAGTTGCCAAAGGAGGCTACTACCCAAGCATCGATCTGAGTGCCGCTTACGGACGCGGCTATAGCGACAACTCCACCACGCGCGGCCTGACACCCAGCGGCAATCACACCGAAACCCAGTGGTACACCCGGTCCGAATTGCGCCTGCGGCAAATGCTTTTCGACGGTTTCAATACCGCTAACGAGGTCGGCCGCACGAAATCGGTGTCCAACTCGCGGGCCTATTTCACCCGAGGCACCGCCGAGAGCCTGGCCCTGCGCACCATCGAGGTTTACCTCGACGTGCTCAAGCGCCGAGAGTTGGTGACCCTGGCCACCAACAACCTGCAAGCCCACTTGCGGGTCAACGACCAGATCGGCTTGCGCACTCAGCGCGGTGTCGGCAGCAATGCTGACCTTGATCAATCGAAAGCCCGTCGAGCACTGGCGCAAAACAACCTCGACACCGCACAGGTCGACCTCGCTGACGCCGAGGCCAACTTCTACAGCGCGGTGGGGCGCATGCCCGATGAACTGGAAACACTGCCCTCGGTTCGCGGCGAAGTCCCCGTCAGTCTGCCGGACGCCCGGCAGAGCATGCTGGAAAACAACCCTTACCTTAAATCAGCACAGGCTGACATGAATGCCGCCCAGAGCCAGTACGAAATTGCCAAGTCGCCGTTCTATCCACGCTTCGATGCCGAAGCGGCAGTCGGTGCCAACGACAACGTGCAAGGTGATCAGGGCCACGACAACGAATGGCGGGTTGGCGTGATCATGAACTACAACCTGTTCCGCGGCGGCAGCGATAAGGCCCGCCTGCAATCGGACGCGCACAAAATCAACCAGGCCATGGACATCCGCAACAACGCCCTGCGCATGCTCAACGAAAACATCACCCTGGCCTGGAACGCCATGGTCAACGCGAGGAAACAAACCCCGGCCGCCCGTGAATACGCCGAAACCACCACCCGGGTACGTACGGCCTACCAGGACCAGTTCGGCCTTGGCCAACGGACCCTGCTCGACCTGCTGGACAGTGAAAACGAGCTGTACACCGCCAATCGCCGCTACACCGAAGTGCGTTACACCGAGGAGTTCTCCATGTACCGCGTGTTGGCGAACATGGGTGAATTATTGACCAAGGAAAAAGTCGTGGTGCCGGCGGAAGCGATCGCCCAGACCGAAGTGAAGAGCGAAGCCCGTTTGCCTGATATGAGATAGCTCACTGGAGAGATCGATTTGACCAGCATGGAACCCGGCAACACTGGCGTTGATCCACGCCTGAGCTTTGATGATCCGCTGTTGGATGGTTTGTTGATCCTCTGCAAGCTGCACGACTGCACCGTCAGCCGGGCCAGCCTGAGTGCCGGGCTGCCACTGGCCAGGCAACGCATGAGTCTGGAGCTGCTGCCCCGTGCAGCGGCTCGGGCCAGTTTGCAGGCGCGATTGCTGCGGCGTGAACTGGCGTCGATATCAACGCTCAACCTGCCGGTGATGCTGATCCTCAAGAATGGCCGCTGCGCGGTCTTGCGGCGCTGGGGCGACGATGGCAAGGCGCTGATTCTGCCCAGCGAGGCCGAGGGCGGTGAACAATGGGTCAGCCGTGAAGAGCTGACCGAGGAATACAGTGGCCAGGCGTTATTCGCCCGGCCACGACATGAGCTCGAAGACTTGCGCTCACCGCTGGTGCCGCGCGTCGAGGCCTGGTTTCGCGACACCTTGAAGCTGTCGCGCTGGCTCTACAGCGATGCGATTCTGGCGAGTCTCCTGATTAACCTGCTGGGGCTGATGGTTCCGCTGTTTGTAATGCAGACCTACGACCGGGTAGTGCCGAACCAGGCCACCTCGACCTTGTGGGTGCTGGCTATAGGGCTGTTGATCGGTACCGGTTTTGAACTGGTGCTGCGGATCGTACGCGCGCATTTGCTGGACACCGCCGGGAAGCAAACCGACGTGATCCTTTCCGCGACTTTGTTCGAACGTATCACCGGCATGTCGATGAAAGCGCGACCGGCAACCATTGGCGGTTTTGCCCAAAGCATCCACGACTTCCAGGGGCTGCGCGAGTTTCTCACCGCCGTGACCCTGACCAGCCTGATCGACCTGCCGTTCACGGTGCTGATGCTGGTGGTGATCGGCCTGCTCGGTGGCTGGCTGGTGGTCATCCCGCTGCTGGCGTTCCCGATCACCATCCTCTTCGCGATGATGATCCAGATCCGCCTGCGCGACACGGTCCGCAAGAGTCTGGCGCTTGGCGCCGAACGCCAGGCACTGCTGATCGAAACCCTCGGCAGCCTGGAAACCCTCAAGGCCTGTAGCGCCGAAAGCGAACGCCAGCACAAATGGGAAAGCACCCACGGCGCCCTCACCCGCCTCGACAGCCATGCCCGCAACCTGTCGGCGCTGGTCACCAACGGCACACAGTTCATCCAGCAGTTCTCCGGCATGGCAACCATCGTCGCCGGGGTCTACAGCATCATCGCCAGTAACCTCAGCGTCGGCGCCCTGGTGGCGACCTACATGCTCGGCAGCCGCGTCCTCGCACCGTTGGGGCAAATCGCCGGGCTGATCACCCGCTACCAACAAGCCCAGCTGACCATGCGCAGCACCGATACGCTGATGTCCCTGCCGCAAGAACGCGATGCCAAACAGCGGCCACTTGAGCGCACGCAGCTGCTGGGTGCACTGGACGTCAGCGGCGTGACCTTCCGCTACAACGGGCAAAACGCCCCGGCTCTGTCCAACGTCAGCTTCAGTGTAAAACCCGGCGAACGGATCGGTGTCATCGGCCGCAGCGGCTCGGGCAAAAGCACCCTGACGCGGTTGGTGATGGGTTTCTATGCACCGGAAGAAGGCCAACTGCTGCTCGATGGCCTGGACCTGAGGCAACTGGACGTCGCCGACCTGCGCCAGCAAATCGGTTATGTCGCCCACGACCTTCCGCTACTGGCCGGGAGCCTGCGGGACAACCTGACCCTCGGCGCACGCTACATCAGCGACTCGCGGATGCTCGAAGTGGCCGAACTGACCGGTGTCACTGACCTCGCCCGCCAGCACCCGCAAGGCTTTGATCGGCCTGTCGGTGAGCGCGGCCAGTTGCTGTCCGGCGGCCAGCGTCAGGCGGTGCTGCTGGCCCGAGCGTTGTTGCTCGACCCGCCGATCATGTTGCTCGACGAACCCACCAGCGCCATGGACAACAGCAGCGAAGATGTTCTGCGCCAACGCCTGCATAAGTGGCTTCAGGGTAAAACCTTGCTGCTGGTCACCCACCGCACCTCGATGCTTAGCCTGGTGGACCGTCTAGTGGTGCTGGACAACGGCCGGATCGTCGCCGACGGTCCGAAAGAAGCGGTCATCGATGCACTGCGCAAGGGCCGTGTCGGCTCTGCGGCTGTTTAGGAGTCGCCTATGTCTGCTTCACAAGGTTCGCGCGGCTATTTCAACAGCTTCAGCAAAAGCGCAGAAAGCGGATTCATGCCCGACATCTACGCAGCATCGCTGCAGGATTCGCCGCGCTGGTCGCGGATGACAGTGTGGATCGCCGCGGCGCTGATCATCACCGCGCTGGTCTGGGCCAAATTCGCCGTGCTGCAAGAAGTCACCATAGGTGAAGGCAAGGCCATACCGTCGAGCAAGGTTCAGGTGATCCAGAACCTGGAGGGCGGTATCGTCACCGAGATCTTCGTGCGTGAAGGGCAAATAGTGAACAAAGGCGATACCCTGCTGCGCCTTGATGACACACGGTTTCTGTCTAACAAGGGTGAGAGTGAAGCGGATCGCTTTGCCTTGATCGCAAAGATCGAGCGGCTGTCTGCCGAAGCCGAGGGTCGGCCTTTCAAGCTCTCTGACAAGGTCATCGCAAAAGCCCCACAAGTGGCTGAAGACGAGCGCTCGCTGTTTGAACAACGGCAACGTCGCCTGGCCAGCGAGCAACGCACACTGACGGAGCAACTTCGACAAAAAACCCAGGAATTGGCAGAGTTTCGTTCCAAACAGGGCCAGTTCAGTTCCAGCCTGGGTTTGCTCCAACAGGAAATGAACATGTCGGCGCCGCTGGTGGGAACCGGCGCGGTTTCGCCGGTGGAAATACTTCGTCTCAAACGCAGCGCGGTGGAAATCCGTGGTTCGCTGGACGCCACCACCCTGGCGATTCCCCGGGCCGAATCGGCGATCAACGAGATCAAAAGCAAGATCGATGAATCAGTGCAAGGCTTTCGCTCGGACGCCGCCAAGGAGCTCAACGAGAAACGCACCGACCTGTCGAAAATCACCGCGTCGAGCATTGCCATCGATGACCAGGTCACCCGCACCACGGTGGTGTCGCCGGTGCATGGGGTGATCAAGCAACTGAAGGTCAACACCATCGGTGGCGTGGTTCAGCCGGGCAGCGACATAGTGGAAATCGTGCCGCTGGAAGACAACCTGCTGATCGAGGCCAAGGTCCGCCCGCAAGACGTGGCGTTCCTGCATCCTGCCCAGAAAGCCATGGTCCAGTTCAGCGCCTACGACTACACGATCTATGGCGGCCTGAGCGCCAAACTCGAACTGATCGGCGCCGACACCATCACCGACGACAAGGGCAACAGCTTTTACCTGATTCAGGTACGCACCGACAAAAACCACTTGGGCGGCGACGTTAAGCCGCTGCTGATCATCCCGGGGATGGTCGCTACGGTGGACATCATCACCGGCGAGAAAAGCGTGCTGGATTACCTGCTCAAGCCTGTGCTCAAAGCCCGGACCGAGGCGATGCGGGAACGGTAAAGATCTTTTCGCGTTTAGCCGCCGTGATTGCGCTGGTATGTTTCCTCGCCCATCGCCGCGATCTGTCCTTCGATCAATGCCTCAAACGGACGTAACAGCGGCTCGAACGACGTCGGTGCCTCAAGCACCTGCAACGCCTGCACGATCGCCTCCACCGTCGACAACGCCCCCGGCCCTGGTGCCTTGCGCAACCGATAACGCGACACCGCGCCTTCGGCCAACGTCACTCGGGGCAACGCTGCCAGCAATGGATTGAGGTGCAGCATCTTGCGCGCCTTGCGCCAGGTGCCGTCCGGCACCACCAGCAGCAACAGTTGATCGGCGGGCGTATAGGCCTGCAACGGTTGCGCGTCGTCAGCAGGGAATAGCAAGCGGGCCTGATAACCCGGTTGACTCAACAGGCCCGGCAAATCCTCGAACACTTCGCCGACGATCAGTTCGGCATTGTTCAGCCCCAGCGCCGCCAGCCGCGCGGTGTTCAACGCATGGTTCACCTCGCTCGGATGCTGCAACAGCAACACCCGGGTGCGGCTGTCGAGGCTGGGAATCAACGGGCACAGGCAATGGGTTTGCGGGCGCAGGCAACGGGCGCATTGGATTCTGGACATACGATTCTCCCGATCAGGCCTGGTTGAGCTGCGCTTTGAGCAAGTCGCGGAAGGTCTGGATCAATGGCTCACGACTGCGGCCACGACGCACGATCATCGAAAACGGTGCCTGGTAGCCGAAGGTGGCCGGCAGCAGCACGCGCAAATCACCCTTGTCGGCCCAGGCCTGGGCGTAGTGCTCCGGCAGGTAGCCGATGTAGGCGCCGGACAGCACCAGAATCAGTTGCGCTTCCATACTCTCCACCGTCGCCGCGCTGTGCTTGAAGCCGTGGCGAGCCAATTCGGCCTGGCTCCAGTAACCACGACCGACCATGCGCTGCTGGGTGATCAGTTGTTCGGGAATCCGCCGCTCGGCGAACAACGGATGGCGACTGCTGCAATACAACCAGTGCTGTTCCCGGTAGAGCGGCATGTAGACCAGCCCGCTCATGCGCGTGGAGAACGCACCGATGGCCAGATCGAGGCGATTGTCTTGCACGCCGAGTTGCAGCTCGTAAGGGCTCATCACCGACAAATGCAAATGCACGGCCGGGTGCTCCTGACTGTAGGCACCGATAGCTTCGGCGAATGGCAAAGCCTTATCGCTGACAGTCGAGTCGATCACCCCGAGGTTGAGCGTACCGCGCAGCTCGCCCTTGAGCGCCGCGGCGTACTGTTCGAAACCTTCAAGTTCACCGAAAAGACGCAACGTCTCCTGATGGAACAGCTCGCCCTTGCTGGTCAGGCTGAAACCACCACGCCCACGATGGCAGAGCACCAGCCCCAGCGCCGCTTCGAGCTGGCTCATGTAGGTGCTGATGGCCGACGTCGAGAGATTGAGCTCGTGCTGAGCATTGGCAAACCCCTGATGACGCACCACGCTGACGAAGATGCGCAATAGTTTCAGGTCGGGTAACGCGTTGGCCATGGTGAAAGTTCCGAGTGAAATGCTGTCGTCGTCGCGACACAGCCCCCGTAGCAGCTGGCGTAGCCTGCGTTCGGCCGCGAAGCGGTCGCCATCCAGGCAACTCAATTTTCCTGAAAGCTCAAGTATCGCGATCACGACTGCTGCGCAGCCGAACGCAGGCTACGCCAGCTGCTACAGGACGTATTCCAGCTTTCATTGGGTGGGAAGTCTATCTCCCCTCTCGCCATTAGTTTAGAAAAATCTGAACTAAGTATTTGCCGATAGCGATTCTTCTCCCGCACTACATTTCGCAGAATCCGCTCAACAGGTGCCTGTGCGATCCCTTTGCGCGGTGCAACCCCATAAATAAAACAATGATGATGAGGCCATACCCGTGGACAAGATTCTTCACCAACCACTGGGCGGCAATGAAATGCCGCGCTTCGGCGGCATCGCCACCATGATGCGACTCCCCCACTTGAAAACCGCTGCCGGCCTGGACGCTGCCTTCATTGGCATCCCGCTGGACATCGGCACTTCCCTGCGCGCCGGCACCCGCTTCGGGCCACGCGAGATCCGCGCTGAATCGGTAATGATCCGCCCGTACAACATGGCCACCGGTGCTGCGCCGTTCGACTCGCTGTCGGTTGCCGACATTGGTGACGTGGCGATCAACACCTTCAACCTGCTGGATGCCGTGCGCATCATCGAAGAGTCCTACAACGAGATCCTCGAACACGACGTGATCCCGCTGACCCTCGGTGGCGACCACACCATCACCCTGCCGATCCTGCGTGCCATCCACAAAAAACACGGCAAAGTCGGCCTGGTCCACATCGACGCCCATGCCGATGTGAACGATCACATGTTCGGCGAGAAAATCGCCCACGGCACCACCTTCCGTCGCGCTGTTGAAGAAGGTCTTCTGGACTGCGACCGCGTCGTGCAGATTGGCCTGCGTGCTCAGGGTTACACCGCTGAAGACTTCAACTGGAGCCGCAAACAGGGCTTCCGCGTGGTTCAGGCCGAGGAGTGCTGGCACAAGTCGCTGGAACCTCTGATGGCTGAAGTCCGCGAAAAAGTCGGCGGTGGCCCGGTGTACCTGAGTTTCGACATCGACGGTATCGATCCGGCCTGGGCGCCAGGCACCGGCACCCCGGAAATCGGCGGTCTGACGACCATTCAGGCGATCGAAATCGTTCGTGGCTGCCAAGGCCTCGACCTGGTCGGCTGCGATCTGGTAGAAGTCTCGCCGCCTTACGACACCACCGGCAATACCTCGCTGCTGGGTGCCAACCTGCTGTACGAAATGCTCTGCGTACTGCCGGGCGTGGCTCACCGCTGAGGTTTGACCATGAACGCACGTGATCAGGTCCTCGACGCCGCCGCCGAACTGGTGTCGGCGTTCGCTCAAAATGATCGCGAAGCCTACTTCGGCGCGTTTAGCGCCGATGCCAGCTTCGTGTTCTACACCCTCGAACAGCCGTTGCTGTCGCGCAATGCCTATCAGGCGTTGTGGGACACCTGGCGCTCCGAGGATGGCTTCGAGGTGCTTTCGTGCACCTCAAGCAACGCCTTCGTCAGCCTGCAAGGTGACGTGGCGGTGTTTGTCCATGACGTGGCCACCGAGTTGCGCATGCAAGGGGAGCAACATTTCAGCCAGGAGCGCGAAACCATTGTTTTTAGAAAACAGGTGTCTCGCAAACAACAAGAAGGCCGTTGGCTGGCCTGCCACGAACATTTGTCCGCAATGCCGGAAGGGCTGCCCTCCCCTTAGCCAAGACAGGTGACGCTCGCACACGATGAGCGCGCCTCTATGATCGGAGCAGATCATGAATAACAACAACAAAGACCAAAGCCTTACGCAAATTGAAACCCACGGGGTCGAACAGATCCCCGACCACGAACGTACCGCAAGTCCGCTGGATCTGTTCCGGATGATCTTCGGTGGTTCGAATACCTTCGCCACCGCCGTGCTCGGCAGTTTCCCGGTGCTGTTCGGTTTGTCTTTTCAAGCCGGCGTCTGGGCCATTGTGCTGGGTGTACTGGTCGGCTCGCTGATCCTCGCGCCCATGGGCCTGTTCGGCCCGCTCAACGGCACCAACAACGCCGTATCTTCCGGTGCGCACTTCGGTGTGCACGGGCGGATCGTCGGTTCGTTCCTGTCGTTGCTGACCGCTATCGCGTTCTTCTCACTCTCGGTGTGGAGCTCGGGTGACGCGTTGATCGGTGGCGCCAAGCGCTTGATCGGTATTCCGGAAAACGACCTGACCCTGGCATTGGCCTACGGCCTGTTCGCGATTCTGGTGCTGACGGTGTGCATCTACGGCTTTCGCTTCCTGTTGTGGGTCAACAAGATCGCGGTGTGGAGTGCCAGCCTGCTGTTCCTGCTGGGTATCTTCGCCTTCGCCGGCCCCTTCGATGCGAACTTCGCCGGTAGCGTCAACCACGGTCAACCTGGCTTCTGGGCAGCCTTCATCGGCTCCACGCTGCTGGCGATGAGCAACCCGATTTCCTTCGGCGCGTTCCTCGGTGACTGGTCACGCTACATCCCGCGCGAAACCTCGAAAGGCCGAATCATGGCCGCCGTGGTGATCTCGCAAATCGCCACCCTGATCCCATTCATGTTCGGCCTGACCACCGCGACCATCGTGGCGATCAAGGCACCGGATTACATCGCTGCGAACAACTATGTCGGTGGCCTGCTGGCCGTGTCGCCGAGCTGGTTCTTCCTGCCGGTGTGCCTGATCGCGGTGATCGGCGGTATGTCCACCGGCACCACCTCGCTGTATGGCACCGGCCTGGACATGTCCAGCGTGTTCCCGCGACTGCTGTCGCGGGTCAAGGCAACCTTGCTGATTGGCGTGCTGTCGATTGCCTTCATCTTCATCGGGCGCTTTGCGGCGAACCTGGTGCAGAGCGTGTCGACCTTCGCCGTGCTGATCATCACCTGCACCACCCCGTGGATGGTGATCATGATCATCGGCCTGCTGGTGCGTCGCGGCTTCTACTGCCCGGATGACTTGCAAGTGTTCACCCGTGGCGAGAAAGGCGGACGCTACTGGTTCCAGCACGGCTGGAACTGGCGTGGCCTGGGTGCCTGGATCCCGAGTGCAATGGTCGGCCTGTGCTTCGTCAACCTGCCGGGTCAATTTGTCGGCCCACTGGGCGACCTGGCCGGCGGAATCGACATCAGCCTGCCGGTGACCCTGGGCCTGGCCTCCCTGGTGTACCTGGCATTGCTGAGCCTGTTCCCGGAACCTTCGGCCGTATTCGGGCCGAACGATCCACGCAGCAAGGGCACGGATTCGCTCGCTAAACCGGTCATGCGCCAAGCCGCCTGACTCACGCACTACCTGTAGGAGCAAGGCTTGCCCGCGATGAACGATGACGCGGTTGAGCTGATACACCGAGGCGCCTGCATCACGGGCAGCCTTGCACCTACAAGACTCATATAAGAAAGACAATCGGAGACACGCTTCATGGCTTTGGATTTATTCGTCGTACTCATTTATGCCACCGGCATGCTCGTGCTGGGCTATTACGGCATGCGCAAGGCCAAGACCCACGAAGACTATCTCGTGGCCGGGCGTAACCTCGGCCCGACCCTGTACATGGGCACCATGGCTGCCACCGTGCTGGGCGGCGCATCGACCGTCGGCACCGTTCGCCTGGGTTACGTCCACGGCATTTCCGGTTTCTGGCTCTGCGCCGCACTGGGTTGCGGGATCATCGCGCTGAACCTGTTCCTGGCCAAGCCGTTGCTCAAACTGAAGATCTTCACTGTTACCCAGATCCTCGAAAAGCGTTACAACCCGATGGCCCGTCAAGCCAGTGCGGTGATCATGCTGGCCTACGCGCTGATGATTGGCGTGACCTCGATCCTCGCGATCGGCACCGTGCTGCAAGTGCTGTTCGGCCTGCCGTTCTGGATTTCGGTAGTACTCGGCGGTGGCGTGGTGGTGGTGTATTCGACCATCGGCGGCATGTGGTCGCTGACCCTGACCGACATCGTTCAGTTCGTGATCAAGACCGTTGGCCTGATGTTCATCCTGTTGCCAATCTGCCTGTACCGCGTGGGCGGCTGGGATCAGCTGGTGTTGAAACTGCCGGCATCCAGCTTCAGCTTCACCACCATTGGCTGGGACACCATCATCACCTACTTCATGATCTACTTCTTCGGCATCCTGATCGGTCAGGACATCTGGCAACGGGTGTTCACCGCCAAGAACGAAAAAGTCGCTCAGTACGCAGGCACCATCTCCGGTTTCTACTGCATTCTCTACGGTCTGGCCTGCGCGCTGATCGGTATGGCTGCTCATGTGCTGATCCCGGACCTGGACAACGTCAACAACGCCTTTGCCGCGATCGTCAAACTGTCCTTGCCTGATGGTATTCGTGGTCTGGTGATCGCTGCTGCTCTGGCGGCCATGATGTCCACCGCCAGCGCCGGCCTGCTCGCCGCGTCCACCACCCTGACCGAAGACCTGCTGCCAAAACTGCGCGGTGGCAAACAGTCGAGCCTGAAGATCAACCGCCTGTTCACCCTGCTGACCGGCATTATCGTACTGGGTATCGCGCTGGTTGTGAGTGACGTGATCAGCGCCCTGACCCTGGCCTACAACCTGTTGGTGGGTGGCATGCTGGTTCCGTTGATCGGCGCCATTTTCTGGAAACGTGCAACCACCTCCGGCGCGATCGCCAGCATGGGCCTGGGTTTTTTCACCGCCCTGGTGTTCATGTTCAAGGATGGCCTGGATGCCAACACCCCGATCTACTACAGCCTGGCTGTTGGCCTGATCAGCTTCGTCGTGGTCAGCCTGCTGTCCCCTCGCCCGGTTGCCGTGGCGAACGCGATATAAGCTGAAACCAACAACGGCTTGAATCTTTTCTTCGGCGGGTGCAGCGTCGGTTGCTGCACCCGTTTTTTTCGCCTAAAGGAAAGCGCCATGAAAATCGTCAGTCGCGACCAATGGTTCGAGGTCAAACACCTGAGCGACGGCATTCGGCTGATTCACGAGCCGTACATTCGACCGTTTTACCGCTGCAACCTATGGCACATTCAGGGCCGCGACAAAGACCTGCTGCTCGATAGTGGTTCGGGCCTGGTCAGCCTGCGCGAGCAACTGCCGTGGATTACCGAGCGGCCGCTGGTGGCGGTGGCCAGTCATTGCCATTTCGACCATATCGCAGGTCATCACGAATTCCCCGAGCGGCTGGTGCATCCGGCCGAAGCGCAGATCCTCGCCAAGCCTGACGGTGACAACACCCTGTCCAAGGCCTTCGTTGGCGACGAGATGTTCGAAGCCCACCCCGATTGCCCGCTGTGCTACGCCGAATACCGGGTAAAAGCTGCTCCCGCCACGGGACTGATCGAAGAAGGCGACGTGCTGGACCTGGGCAATCGAACCCTGCAAGTGCTGCACACTCCCGGCCATTCACCGGGCGGCATCAGCCTCTTTGAAGTCGCGACCGGCACGCTGTTCAGTGGTGACATCATCTACGACGGGCCGCTGATCGAAGATGCCTATCACTCCAACCTCGAGGATTACACCCGCAGCCTGCAACGCCTGCGCACACTGCCGATCCGCACCGTACATGGCGGACATTTCGGGAGTTTTTCCGGGGAGAAGTTGCGCGTAATGATTGACCAGTGGCTGCATCAGCACCCTTGAGGCGGGTGCGCTATCGCGCCTCCGACGATGCGGTCGAAGGCTGCGATCTTTTCACGCCGTGTCGCTTACCGGCGGCGTTGCTGACGCCGACGTTGCTCATCGTCTGTGCGGACAGGCACGGGCTGCAGAGGTGGTTCGATCAAACCAAGCGCGACACCGAGGTCATGGAGCCAGTTTTGCAGTTTCTCTTTCATGGTGCCCCCCCTTCAGGGTAGTGCTGAGCGACCGGGTTCTATAGACGCTTCATACAGATAGTAGTCCGAAGTCTTACGCAATGCTCGCCTCAGAGCGCAAAGATCTGTTACCGAATCCATCAAAATCAGCCTCAACCGGGAGGCCACCACCGAACGCCGCCTGTTGCACTTCGATCCAGGCATTGAGATTGGCGCCGACCATGCCCTTGCGCCACATCAGCCAGGTGGTGGCACTGGCAAAAGGTTCGGCCAACGGATGCACGGCCACGCTCTCGCGTCCCGGCAGACTGGCCAGCATCGACTCGGACATCAGCGCCACACCGGAGCCGGCAATCACACACGCCAGCATCCCTTGATAGGACTCGATTTCCATCGCCCGGCCCATCGCCGCATGATCATGGGCGAACCAGGCCTCCAGGCGCATCCGGTAGGAGCAACCCTGACGAAAAGTGAACACCGAGCGCCCCTGTACATCCAGCGCGCTGCGCACGGGCGGATGATCGGCTTCGCTGATCAGCACCAGTTTTTCATCACATAACGGTACGCCATCGAGCCCTGCCAGCGCCAGCGGGCCATCGACCAGCGCCGCATCAAGACGCCCGGTGAGCAAGCCTTCGAGCAACTCACCACTGGGAGCCGACTGCACTTGCAGATTCACCGCCGGATAAGTGCGGTGGTAGCGCGCCAGCAACGCCGGCAGATGAATCGCCGCAGTGCTGTACATGGTGCCAAGCACGAAATCACCGGCCGGTTGCCCGCCCTGCACTGCCGCCTGGGCTTCGTCATGCAGGGCAAACAGCTTGGCGGTGTAGTCCAACAGCACTTTGCCGGCGGGCGAAAGCTGCAAGCGCTGACGCTCACGCAAGAACAGCTCTACACCGAGCTGATCCTCAAGCTGCTTGAGCCGCGTCGACAGATTGGATGGCACCCGATGCAAGCGTTCGGCGGCGCGGGTGATGGAACCTTCCTCGGCCACGGCCTGGAAGATGCGCAATTGGCTGAACTCCACACCTTTCTCCAAATAAGAACAAGTTACTCACTATTATTCATTTTTAAAGAAAGTCAATCAGTCCTAGCCTGACGGTCATTGCTCCTTTGCAGGAATCCTGATCATGTCGCCGCTTGTTCGCCTACTCGCCAGTTTCATTGCCTTGATGATGGCCATGGGCATTGGCCGTTTTGCGCTCACCCCGCAACTGCCACATCTGCTCAGCGAAGGTCAGATCGACCTGACCGCCGCTGGTCTGATTGCGGCAGCCAATTATCTTGGCTACTTCATCGGCGCTGTGGACGCGATGTTCGCCCGTCGCCCCGGGCAAGTCCGTCGGCGCCTGCTCGGCGGTTTGTGGCTGTGTGTGCTACTGACCCTCGCCTCGTTCTGGGCCAAAGGCTTCTGGCCGCATTTGTTTTTGCGCTTCGGCACCGGCGTGGCCAGCGCCTGGGTGCTGGTAATGATCACCGCGCTGAGTCAGCCATTGGCGATGGCTGCCGGACGTCCAAAACTCGGCGCATTGGTATTCGCCGGGCCGGGTTTGGGGATTTTTCTGACGGGTTTGCTCGCACTTGGCTCGAACCTGTTGGGACAAAGCTCTGCGACCTTGTGGCTGGTGTATGCCGGCGTGGGCCTGGCAATGCTGCTGGTGATTCTGCCGATCCTGCCGCAACCGGTCGCGAACGTGGCTGTCGCTCCCACCGCCGCGGCCTCAAACACTGCAGGAATCCCGCGCCTGGGTTTGATCTATGCCTTGTACGGTCTGGGCTACATCATTCCGGCGACCTTCCTGTCGCAAATGGCCAGTGCGCGTTTTCAAGGGCAATGGCAGGCCGACCTGTTCTGGCCGAGCTTTGGTCTGGCGGCCGCCATCGGAGTGGTGTTGGTGAGTCTGCGCCGGCAAAAGCCCGATGCCACGCGTCACTGGTTGATCGCCACGTTGTGGCTGCAAGCGGCCGGGGTCTTCGCGTGCCTGCTGGGCAGCGGTCTCGGTCTGGCGTTGGGAGTGATTCTCTGCGGCACGCCATTTCTGGCCTGCATGCAACTGGTGATGCAACGCTCACGGGAACTGGCACCGCATGCCACCCAGCGCAACGCCGGCCTGCTGACCGCGTGCTTCGCCGTGGGTCAGCTCAGCGGGCCATTGCTGGCGGCGTTGAGCAGCCACTTCAGCGGTGGCTTGCAACCGGCATTGATGGTGGCTGGCAGCGGCTTGTTGGTGGCCGGTGGTTTGCTGCTGCGTCCACTCAACGCTCCAGCGCTTTGCGCAAACGACGGCGCACCCACTGTTCTGCGCTGACAAAAGTGATGCCGAGCAACACCAGCACCGCACCGACCACGAAGTTGAAACTCAATGGTTCATCGAGCAGCAACACCCCGAAGGTCACACCGAACAGTGGCGTCATGAAGGAGAACACCGCGAGGTTCGACGCCAGGTAACGGCGCAGCAGCCAGAACCACGTCAGGTAGCTGAAAAACGACACCACCAGCCCCTGAAACAGCACGCTGGCCACGGCCACCTGGGTCAGGTGTACGTGGGTGATCTGCCCGCTCAGGGCGGCAATCAGCAGCAAACCGAGAAAACCGACGATCAGTTGATAAAACAAGGTCAAGGTTGCTGGTGCTTCCGACAACCGTGAGGCGCGCACGACCACGGTGGTCGCGCCCCAGGCAGCACCGGCCAGCACGCCAAACGCATCGCCGAGCAACATGCGCCGGTCCAGATTGTCCCAGGACACGCCCCCGGCAAAAGCCACGGCAATACCGATGAACGCCAGCAGGATCCCCAGCCATTGCAACCGTCGCAAACGCTCGCTCGGCAGCAGCCAGTGCACGCCCAGTGCGGTGAAGATCGGCGCGGTATAGAGGAACACTGACATGTGCGCCGCCGTGGTCAGTTTCAGACCTTCGGCGATGAACAAAAACTCGGTGGCAAACAGGCCGCCCGCCAGCAAACCGCCACGCCAGGTGTTGCCAACCTGGTTCCAGCCACCCTTCCAGCAGATCAGCAATCCCACCAGTAACGCGGAAATCCCAGAACGCCCGGCGGCCTGCATCACGGGTGCGATGTCCGCCGCCGCCCATTTGATCATCACCTGCTGGATGCCCCAGACCAGGCACAGTCCCAGCATCACTTGCAGGGCAAAACCATCGGCGCTGCGCCGAGTGGCAATCATGACAACGCCTCACACATCCATAAACACATGGCAGTTTCTCGACAGCAGGAAAAAACCCCAAAACGGGGCAAAAAAAGAATGCTGGAAAATATTATTCAAACGCCTGAAAAGATCGCAGCCTGCGGCAGCTCCTACAGACGATGAGCGTAGGAGCTGCCGCAGGCTGCGATCTTTTGATCTTGCCCCCACCAAGCAGCTGCAAAAACGAAGATCGCAGTCGTTGGTGGGCACAAAGGCATCAGCTCAGCTCAATGCGATCCGCGTGAATGACGATCTGGCCGTTCTTGTAGAGCGCGCCAATGGCCTTCTTGAAGTTGCCTTTGCTGACACCGAACAGGCTGCTGATCAGTGCCGGGTCGCTCTTGTCGCTGACCGGCAAGGTGCCGTTGTTGTCGCGCAACTTGGCGAGGATCTTCGAGTTCAGGCTGGTAGCCGCCTCTTCACCCACCGGTTGCAGGCTCAGGCTGATCTTGCCGTCGGCACGAACTTCCTTGATGAAGCCCTTCTCTTCCTTGCCGGCACGCATGAACTTGAAGACTTCATTCTTGTGGATCAAACCCCAATGCTTGTTGTTGATGATCGCCTTGAAGCCCATGTCGGTCGCTTCGGCCACCAGCAGGTCAACTTCCTGACCCGGTTTGTAGTTGGCCGGGGTTTTGTCCAGGTAGCGATCCAGACGCGCGGTCGCGGTGATGCGGCGGGTGTGCTTGTCGAGGTAGACGTGCACCACGCAGTATTCGCCAGCGGTCATCTGGCGCTTTTCTTCGGAATACGGCAGCAGCAGGTCCTTGGGCAGACCCCAGTCGAGAAACACACCGATACTGTTGACTTCAACGACTTTAAGGCTGGCGAAATCACCGACCTGAACTTTCGGTTTTTCTGTAGTTGCGATGAGTTTGTCATCGCTGTCCAGATAAACAAAAACGTTCAGCCAGTCTTCATCTTCGCTGGGAATATCTTTTGGAATATAACGATTAGGCAGAAGGATTTCGCCATCCGCGCCACCGTCCAGATATAAACCAAAGTTAGTGTGTTTAACCACTTGCAAGCTGTTGTAGCGCCCGACTAAAGCCATTTCCAATACCCTCATTGCTTGGGCGCCATTCTACCCGGTTTTGCCGGTGCCGTTGCGTGGCCCGCTTGCTTGCGAAGAAAAATCCTCTGCGAGGCTCATTTCTCGTGGGTTTTGCGCCAGAGCAGGGGCCGCTCGTCAGACCGTTCAGACGCTTTTCGCTGATATCGGTAAGCCATACACGATATTTTTCACGCCAGCGTTCTTTTTTAAAACAGTAGCTTAGGCAGTTATTACGAACAGCAACTTATGAATAATCGACACCTGCCCTCGGTTATTTCAGGCAGATATTTACCAAGCAATTGTCAAGTATTTCCTGTACGATGCTTGGCCAAGTTAATTTTCTACAGGTTAATGGCCGCCATGCGTGTAAAAGCATCCAACAGCAAAGCAAAGCCAGCTCCAGCCGTTGAAACCAGCGAATCGATCAACGACCAGATCGCTCTTTTCCTCAAGTCCGGCGGCGAGATCCAGCAAATTGCCAAAGGCGTTAGCGGCCAGACATTCGGCCCGTCCAAGCAGATCACTCTGGGCAAAAAGTAATACCCCCCTCGCGTCACCCTGGTCCCTAAGCGCTTTGAGCTTCGAAGCGCTAGGACTGGAACCCTCTCCCCCCAGCAACATCCTGCAAAGCCAAACGCACGTTCTATTGATCGGCAGAGCTGTCGGGTCCATCCTGCGTTCAGACACCAGAACTACGCCCTTGCAAGGATTGGCTCATGTCGCGCTGGTTCAAACACCTGGCTCTGCTCCTGACCCTGTGCCTCGCACTGCCGGCCTGCAACCGCATGGGCATGGCCTATCGCAATCTCGACGTGATCATTCCCTGGACGCTCAGCGACTACCTGGACATGACCAGCGAGCAGAAAGACTGGCTCAACGAACGTCTCAAGGAACACCTCAGTTGGCACTGCTCCACGCAATTGCCCGGCTACCTCGACTGGCTCGATCGTTTGCAGCGGATGGTCGAAACCAATCAAGTCACGGACGCCGCGCTGCAAGCCAGAATCCTCGAAGCCAAGCAAGCCATCGCCCAAACCACCCGGGAAATCACCCCCTCGGCAGTCAAGTTGTTGCAGGGTTTGAATGACCAACAAGTCAACGAGATGGAGCAGGCCTTCGCCAAAGACCTGCGTCAGCGTCAGGACCAATATGTAAAACCGCCGCTGGCACAGCAGATCAAACATCGCATCGAGCGGATGGATAAACGCCTGGGCGACTGGCTCGGACCGCTCAACAATGCTCAGGAACAGCGCGTTGTCGCCTGGGCCAACGCGCTGGGCGAGCAAAACCAGCAATGGATCGCCAACCGCGCTCATTGGCAGGCACTGTTCAGTGCTGCGGTGGAACAACGCCACAACAGCGACTTTGCGCAGCGCATCGAAACCCTGCTGGTCGATCGCGAGACCCTATGGACCCCGGCCTACCGTCAGGCTTACGCCAACACCGAAGCCCAGGCGCGCAGCCTGATCGTCGACCTGATGGCCGACAGCACTGCCGATCAACACCAGCATCTGTTGAAGAAAATCGACAAGGTACGCAGTGATTTCAGCGCCCTGAAGTGTTTGAAGGCAGCGGGGGCTTCTTAAATGCCGACAACCGATCGGCGGCTTGTCGATTTCAGTGTCGGTCAAACGACTAGGCTGTGTAAGCCATAACACGCCAACCTCGCAGGAGGGAAAGTCATGAACAGCGTGCAACAGCACAAAGTCGTGTCCCGAGAAGAATGGCTCGCGGCCCGCAAACAGCATCTGATTCACGAAAAGGCCTTTACCCGGGAACGCGACAAACTCAGCGCCGAACGTCGAGCGCTGCCTTGGGTGAAAGTCGACAAGAACTACGTGTTTGAAGGCCCCGACGGGCGGCAAAACCTCGCGGATCTTTTTGGTGGCAACAGCCAACTGATCATCTATCACTTCATGTTTGCCAAGGGTTGGGAAGAAGGCTGCCACGGCTGCTCGTTCGTCTCGGATCACATCGACGGCGCCAATCAGCACTTGGCCCACCATGACATCTCGCTGGTGGTGGTTTCCCACGCGCCATTGGCCGAATTCCAGGCGTTCCGCAAACGCATGGGCTGGCAGTTCAAATGGGTCTCATCGGCCGGCAGTGACTTCAACGCCGACTACAAGGTGACCATCAGCGAGCAGGAACTCGCGGACGGCACCGCGACCTACAACTACGAAAAAAGCACCAGCACCGAAGGTGAACTGCCGGGGCTGAGCGTGTTTTATCGCAACGACGCCGGGGAAATCTTCCACACCTACTCCACCTACGCTCGCGGCCTGGACCTGCTGGTCGGCGCCTATAACTACCTCGACCTGACGCCCAAGGGCCGCAACGAAGAGCAAGGCATGAAATGGGTGCGCCATCATGATCGTTATGAAGACGAACCGAGCGCCAAATCCTGCGGTTGCGAGTAACTCAGAGTCAGCCTTGCCTCTGTCGGGCGAGGCTCACTTATCAGGTCCGACTCTGACAACAAGGACACTTCGATGAACGTCACCTTGATAGAACTGCCACCCGCCCGCGTCGCCTACCTGCGCTACACCGGCCCTTACGGCCCAGGCATCGGCACCTTCTGGCGCGAGACTGTCGCACCATGGATGATCGAAAACGATCTGCTGAACAAGGTGCGTTATGGCATCGGCCATGACGACCCAAGCGTCACCCCGGCCGCGTATTGCCGTTACGACGCTTGCGTCGAGGTCCCGGAGGGTTTCAATGCGGCCTTCCCGTTCGCCGTCACCACCCTGCCCGGCGGTCTTTACGCGGTGGCCCGCTTCAAAGGTCCGGCCTTGCAGATTGCCGCGGCATGGGGCGAGCTTTGCGCTCAGTGGATGCCGGCCAGCGGCCTGGACTACGACAAACGTCCCAATTTCGAACGCTATCCGGTGGATGCTTCCTACGACCAGAAGACCGATGTGATGGAAGTGGATATGTGTATAGCGGTGAAGAAGCGCTAAACCACAGCTGTGGCGAGGGAGCTAGCTCTACCTCGTCACGTGATGCCGTCCATCGCCAAACAATGCATTGGCGCATTACAAATTTGCACAAACGCATATTGCATCCTAAGGTTACAGCGAGACCCGATCGGAGCAGGCCATCAAAGATGGCAAATAGCGCAAGCCGATATCTCACCCACTAAAAAGCAGTTTTATTTCAATAAAGGTACACATACCCAAGCTGGAGCTACGTTCATTCATGGAGGATGAAAAATGTTACTGACTGAAGAGACACAATTTAAGAACTCGACCACCAGCGAAGCACTTCCCAGGTGCCTGTCCCAACACCTGATCAACCCTGAACTGGCTGATATTGAAACATCGGTAGAGCCAGCAGCTTTTGCTGCCGCCAGTCTCAACTTCACCATGCAGCGGCAAACCCAGACCAACTGGTGCTGGGCAGCCGTTTCAGCGTCTGTTGGCAACTATTACGGCACCGGGTCCTGGACCCAATGCGTCGTCGCCAACGATGAACTCGACAGAAATTCCTGCTGCAACCAGCCGGGCCCCTGCAACGTTTATGGCTATCTGGACTCGGCCCTGAGGACCACAAGAAGCTTTGCCAGCATGAGCCAGGGTTCGATTCAAATGAACGCCATCGAAAACCAGATCAACATGGGAAGACCTATCGGCATACGCGTTGCCTGGTATGGCGGTGGCGCTCACTTCCTGACGTTTTATGGGACCAATGGCAACTATGTATTGGTTGCAGATTCCATCTATGGCTATTCAACGCGCGCATTGAATACGTTCCCCGGCTCATACAACGGCGGCGGCAACTGGACCACCACTTACTTCACCCGGAAAAACTAGGAGGGCATCATGAAACTTTCTTACCCAATGGCGCCTTCCAACGGCGTACAAACACTGCGCCCCGCTCTTCAAGCAGCCTTGCAGACACAAGGCTTTGGTATCAACCGCCAGTTTGCAAATGCCGTCCCAAGCAAAATCAGCCTTTCCGAGCCTTACCGTGGTTACTCACTGAGCCTGGAAGACCTGACCCAGGGCAAAGGCTTGAAAGCTGTCAGGCCGGGTAACTGGCACTATCTGGTTTTTTCCGATGGAACAACCATTGCCGATGCAGAGCTGGCCGAAGTACAAGGCAATGTCGAGTTTTCATCGCTGAACCATGGCGCTATGGCGCCCGCCACCGTCAGCGCGCTGAACCTGGCAGAAAACTCAGCGAGCCTGCAGGGAAAATCCTATGAGCTCAGAGTGCTGTTTGTCTCGGCACTGCACTTTGTGGCGATCTGGCTGCATGCAAACGACGCGGGTAATGAGGACATCATTATTCCGATAGAACCGACACCCAAGAGCCTGGCCGGTACGCAGCTGTATAACGAGGCAACGATACTTGCCCTGCTGACGCCTGCCGCCAACCAGACCAAAAAACTGTTTGATGCGGACGCTACAGGATTGTTGGGGAGTTAAATCAGCTGTTGGTGAGCTGAAATGTAAAAAAGCCCGGACAGTGTTCTAATGCTGTTCACTTAAGCGGAGCAGCCTTACGGTCTACTGGAAAACGGGTCT
>NZ_MOBJ01000009.1 GCF_003732225.1 Pseudomonas brassicacearum
ATTTTCTAGGAAGCCCGGCGTGGACTCAAATGCTTAAGTGAACAGCATTACCCCACTTAGGGAGCCTTGATGTTTGGCGATTTGGCTTACATGTTCGGGTAAGTCGGGCCGCCAGCACCTTCCGGTGTTACCCAGGTGATGTTCTGCGCAGGGTCCTTGATGTCACAGGTCTTGCAGTGCACACAGTTCTGGGCGTTGATCTGGAAGCGCTTCTCGCCGTCTTCCTTGGTGATCACTTCATACACGCCAGCCGGGCAGTAGCGCTGAGCAGGCTCATCGTACAGCGGCAGGTTCTTGCTGATCGGGATGCTCGCGTCGGCCAGCTTCAGGTGGCAAGGCTGTTCTTCTTCGTGGTTGGTACCGGAGATGAACACCGAGCTGAGTTTATCGAAGCTCAGTTTGCCGTCCGGTTTCGGGTAGTCGATCTTCTTGCTGTCGGCCGCCAGCTTGAGGCAGGCGTAGTCCGGCTTGGTATCGTGCAAGGTGAGCGGCAGTTTGCCGCCGAAGATGTTCTGATCGAGCCAGTTGAAGCCACCGCCGACGATCGCGCCGTACTTGTGGATCGCCGGGCCGAAGTTACGGCTGGCGAACAGTTCTTCGTAGAGCCAGCTGGCTTTGAACGATTCAACGTAGCTGTTCAACTCATCAGCGCCTTCGGAGCCTGCGAACAGGGCGTCGGCCACGGCGTCAGCGGCGAGCATGCCGGACTTCATCGCGGTGTGGCTGCCTTTGATCTTCGCGAAGTTCAGAGTGCCGAGGTCGCAACCGATCAGCGCGCCGCCCTTGAAGACCATCTTCGGCAGCGAGTTCAGGCCACCTTTGCAGATTGCGCGCGCGCCGTAGCTGATGCGCTTGCCGCCTTCCAGGTACTGCTTGAGCACCGGGTGATGCTTGAGGCGCTGGAACTCGTCGAACGGCGACAGGTAAGTGTTGCTGTAGGACAGGTCAACGATCAGGCCAACCACCACCTGGTTGTTTTCCAGGTGATAGAGGAACGAGCCACCGGTGTTTTCGGTGCCCATGATGTCCAGCGGCCAACCGGCGGTGTGCACCACCAGGCCTGGCTGATGTTTGGCCGGATCGATTTCCCAGATTTCTTTCAGGCCGATGCCGTAGTGCTGAGCGTCGGCATCGGTGTCGAGGTTGAAGCGCTTGATCAGTTGCTTGCCGATGTGGCCACGGCAGCCTTCGGCGAACAGCGTGTACTTGCCACGCAGTTCCATGCCTGGGGTGTACAGGCCTTCTTTAGGATTGCCTTCACGGTCAACGCCCAGGTCGCCAGTGATGATCCCGCGAACCACGCCGTTTTCGTCGAACAGCGCTTCCTGAGCGGCGAAGCCTGGGTAGATCTCTACGCCCAGGTTCTCGGCCTGCTGAGCCAGCCAGCGGCACAGGTTGCCCAGGGAGATGATGTAGTTGCCTTCGTTGTGCATGGTCTTGGGCACAAAGAGGTCTGGAATCTTGATCGCGCCATCGGCGTTCTTGAGAACGAAGATGTCATCGCGAGTGACCGGAGTGTTCAGCGGTGCGCCGAGTTCTTTCCAGTCAGGGAACAATTCATTCAGGGCCCGAGGTTCGAACACCGCGCCAGAAAGAATGTGAGCGCCGACTTCGGAGCCTTTTTCGACCACGCAGACGCTAATTTCCTTACCGGCTTCGGCGGCCTTCTGCTTCAATCGGCAGGCGGCGGAAAGACCAGCGGGGCCGGCACCGACGATGACCACGTCGAATTCCATGTATTCGCGTTCCACAGGTTATCTCCTACTCAAGGCTCAACAGTTTTTTTCTAATTGGAGGTTTGGTGTCGCATCCATGAATTCCCACGACAGGCGGGGGAAGGGACAATCGATGAACCACCTTTCTCTCTAGGTGGCGCATTATATCTACACCACTCTCAGCGTCCAATACAAACGTTTGTTTGAATTTGCTCCAGGCCAGAGAAATCAAAGAAGCGCGGCTTATAACTGGCTATTTTGGCGTATTGACCGGAATAGGCGTTCCGGTCAAGATACGGGCGGTTTTGCGCTCGCCGTAGGCTGACTGTTGGTTTCAAGAGCACCTCTAAAGACAGGGCGAAGGCAGTACAAGGTGACGCGCAGCGCAGGTTTGGCGCGAAGTTTACACGCCGCGACAAAGAATGACTCGTTAGTCACCACTGACGAACGGTCATCACGCCTCGTGAGCTGGGTCACCCATCACAAATGCCGGCGTTTTTAGAGGTGCCCTTGTGCCCGATGAGCATCAACCGCCAGGTTCGCCTAGGCGACTTTCTTTTCACCGGAGAGTAACGAGGAATCCATGAAGGTTCTTGTAGCTGTCAAACGAGTAGTCGACTATAACGTCAAGGTTCGCGTCAAAGCGGACAACTCCGGCGTCGATCTCGCTAACGTCAAGATGTCGATGAACCCTTTCTGCGAAATCGCAGTGGAAGAAGCCGTACGCCTGAAAGAGAAAGGTGTTGCGACTGAAATCGTCGTCGTCTCCATCGGCCCGTCCACCGCTCAAGAGCAACTGCGCACCGCGCTGGCTCTGGGTGCCGACCGTGCCATCCTCGTCGAATCCGCCGAAGACCTGACTTCCCTGGCCGTTGCCAAGCTGCTCAAGGCTGTTGTCGACAAGGAACAGCCTTCGTTGGTGATCCTTGGCAAACAAGCCATCGACAGCGACAACAACCAGACTGGCCAGATGCTCGCTGCACTGAGTGGTTACGGTCAGGGCACCTTCGCCTCGAAAGTCGAAGTCACTGGCGACAAAGTTGCCGTGACCCGCGAAATCGACGGCGGCGCGCAGACTGTTTCGCTGAAATTGCCAGCCATCGTCACCACCGACCTGCGTTTGAACGAGCCGCGCTACGCGTCCCTGCCAAACATCATGAAAGCCAAGAAGAAGCCGCTTGAAGTGCTGACTCCTGACGCTTTGGGCGTTTCCACCGCCTCCACCAACAAAACCCTGAAAGTCGAAGCGCCGGCTGCACGCAGCGCGGGCATCAAGGTCAAGTCGGTGGCTGAACTGGTCGAGAAACTGAAAAACGAAGCGAAGGTGCTTTGAGTTAAGGAGCCGAATCATGACTATCTTGGTACTCGCAGAACACGACAACAAAGTAGTGGCCCCGGCCACGCTGAACACTGTGGCCGCTGCCGCTAAAATCGGTGGTGACATCCACGTTCTGGTCGCAGGTCAGGGCGTTGGCGCTGTAGCTGAAGCTGCCGCGAAAATCGCTGGCGTGGCCAAAGTGCTGGTCGCCGACAACGCTGCTTACGCACACCAGTTGCCGGAAAACGTAGCGCCTCTGGTTGCAGAGTTGGGCAAGGGCTACAGCCACATTCTGGCTGCCGCCACTTCCAACGGCAAAAACATCCTGCCGCGCGTTGCCGCTCAGCTGGACGTTGACCAGATCTCCGAGATTATCTCGGTTGAAAGCGCTGACACCTTCAAGCGCCCAATCTATGCCGGTAACGCCATCGCTACCGTTCAGTCCAACGCTTCGGTAAAAGTCATCACCGTGCGTGCTACCGGTTTCGACCCGGTGGCAGCTGCTGGTGGTTCGGCTGCCGTTGAAGCGGTTGCTGCTGCTCACGACGCTGGCACTTCCAGCTTCGTTGGCGAAGAGCTGGCCAAGTCCGATCGTCCGGAACTGACCGCTGCCAAGATCGTCGTATCCGGCGGCCGCGGCATGCAGAACGGCGATAACTTCAAACACCTGTACGCCCTGGCCGACAAGCTGGGCGCTGCTGTTGGCGCTTCCCGCGCCGCGGTCGACGCAGGTTTCGTACCCAACGACATGCAGGTTGGTCAGACCGGCAAGATCGTTGCTCCACAGCTGTACATCGCCGTCGGTATCTCCGGCGCGATCCAGCACCTGGCCGGCATGAAAGACTCCAAAGTGATCGTTGCGATCAACAAGGACGAAGAAGCGCCGATCTTCCAGGTGGCCGATTACGGCCTGGTGGCGGACTTGTTCGAAGCCATCCCCGAGTTTGAGAAGCTGGTCTAATCCAGCGGCTTAACTTATAAAGAGCCCGGCCTTTTGGTCGGGTTTTTTATTGTCTGCGATTTGAGTGTGGGAGAAATGCGCCATGGATTTGCGTCGCCGGAGCGGCTTGTGGCTGCTGCTGAGCCTGTCGGCTTTGCCCTTATTCTCAGTTGCCGCGGGCAAATGCGAGCGTCTGGTGGTGACCGGCAGCCCGGATGCACCACCGTATCTGTGGCAAGACCCGCAAGATCCGGTGCACTTGATCGGTACCAGCGCCGACTTGTTGCAGCAGATGGCGGGGGAGTTGGGGATCAAGGTTGAGCTGCTGTACGCCGGCAAACGCTCCCAGGCGCTGGATGAAGTGCGCAGCGGGCGCATCGACATGCTGGCTGATGCGCCTCTGATGGAGAATCAACTCGAGTCACTGGACTACATCCAGCCGCCGCTGGTGGAAAACGACTATCTGGTCTGGACCCGCAAGGGCTCGGCACTGGTCTACAACGAGGCGCAGGACCTGCGTGGGCATGTTGGTGCAGTCTCGGCAAAGGCTCGTTTAACACAACCTTTCGAGACCTATGCACAAGAGCAATTGACCTTGATGAGTCTGCCAAACCTGACACAGGCTTTTCAGAAGTTGCTGCTGGGTGAAGCGGATTATGTGCTCGCCGGGCGTTATACCGGGATGGCCATGGCACAGACATTGGGTATGGCCAATGACGTAAAGACGTATCCGCAACCGATCGACCAACCAGGGCTGTTCCTCGCCATTTCCCGCAACTCTGCCTGCAACGATCCATGGTTACGCGGACAGTTGTCGAAAAAGATGACAGAATTGCCCGCGTCCGGCCTGACGGAGGCCCTGCTGCAGCGCAATCTGGAGCGCTGGAAAGCACACTTGCAGCAACCCGTCAGCACCCCAAAACAGTAGGGATTTTTAGTGACTCTTCGACCTCTTTTCGCTGCCCTGGCCGTTCTGGCTCTGGCGGGTTGTGCAGCCGATCCGGCGCCGAATGAACAATTGCGTTTGACCGAACGGACCCTGGAACAGGCCGCCGCTGTTGGGGCAACTACTGAAGATGTGCCCGAGCTGAAACTCGCTGAAGGCAAGTTCGCTCAGGCTCAGGCCGACATGAGCCATCAATCGTTCAAGGATGCGCGCATGCAGGCCGAACAGGCGGAGCTGGACGCGCGCTTGGCCGAGGCCAAGGTTCTGACGTTGAAAAGTCAGGAGAAACTGAACGTGCTCAATACCCGCATCACTCGCCTGCGCAAGCAACTGGGAGATGCCCAATGAACCTGAAAAACACACTCCTGGGCGGCTTACTGCTGGTCGGTTGCGCAGGGCTTGCCGGCTGCGCAGGTCAACACAGCGCGGCGGCTTTGCAACAAGCCGGCGCCGACTTTCAGAAGGTCAAGGAAGATTCGAATGTACTGCGCATTGCGCCCAAGGACGTGATTCGGGCGGGTGAGTCCCTTGCCCGGGCTGATCGCCTGTCGACCTACTGGGGCAGCGGCGCGGATGTTCAGCATTACGCTTACCTGAGTCAGCGTTACAGCGAAATTGCCCGTCAACACACAGAGCAAGCGCTGAATGATGAGCGTGCGGTGAAGCTTGAGTTGGAGCGTCAGCGCCTGCAACTGGCATTGCGCGAGAACAAACTGCTCAGCGTGCAGCAACAGGGTAAATGGCTCGAAGAGCAAATCATCAATCTGGCCACGACCCAGACCGATCGGGGTCTGGTCATGACCCTCGGCGATGTATTGTTCGACACGGGGGAAGCCGAGCTGAAAAACTCGGCAAACCGCACCGTACTGAAAATCGTCCAGTTCCTTCAGCTCAACCCCAAGCGTGTGGTGCGTATCGAAGGCTATACCGACAGCACCGGCGGCAAGCAGGACAATCTCCATTTGTCTCGCGACCGTGCCCAGTCAGTGGCTGACATGCTGATCGATCTGGGAATCGACGATAAACGTATTCAGGTCGAAGGCTACGGTGATGAGTATCCGGTAGAGGCCAACGCTTCCGAGCGGGGGCGCGCGCAAAACCGCCGGGTCGAAATTGTGTTCTCCGACGAAAAAGGCCAGCTTGGCGCTGCCCGCTAAGGTCAGCGTTACTGGAAAACCCGGCCCCTCAGTGATGCCGGGTTTTTTTTGCCTGCGAATTGGATCGCGCCATACCCATAAAAGCAGTACAGTTTTTGCTGTCACTGCACTGTACGGTCGACTATTGTGGCAACTGTCCCAGTACACTTCTAAACTGTTCCGGTATTGTTTCACACAAGAATAAAATGCCCGTGAAATCGAGTGCTGCGTCATGACCAATCTCTTGCTCTATCAACGTATCGCTCAGCAGTTGGCTGAGGATATCCGGCGTGGTGTCTATCAGCCTGGCGAGCGCGTGCCTTCAGTGCGCAAGATGAGCTCGCAGCTTAATGTCAGCCATGCGACGGTGCTTCAGGCGTATGCCAATCTTGAAGATCAGGGGCTGATTCGCGCGCGTCCGCAGTCGGGTTACTACGTCCACCAGACCCCGGCACTGACCGCGCCGACACCGGATATCGCGCGTGTCGAGCGTCCTGGCCTGGTCACGCGCAGCAGTATCATTCAGCAAGTGTTGGTCGAGTCGCGTCGTGAAGGGGTGTTCCCGCTAGGCGCGGCGGTGCCCAGTGTCGACTACCTGCCGGTACGGGCGTTGCACCAGCAATTGGCCAAGGTCACACGGTTCCACAGCCCGCGGGCGTTCAGTTACATGTTCAGCCCGGGGTTTGAGCCGCTGCGTCGTCAGGTGGCGATCCGCATGCGTGATGCCGGCGTAGTGGTCGACCCTTCAGAAGTGGTCATCACCCATGGTTGTGTCGATGCGCTGCAAATGTCGTTGCGCGTCCTGACGCGTCCCGGCGATCTGATCGCAGCGGAGTCGCCGACCTACTACGGTCTGTTGCAACTCGCCGATTTACTGGGGTTGAAAGTCATCGAGATTCCCAGCGACCCGGCGACGGGAATGAGCCTGGAAGCCTTGCAGTTGGCCGCCAACCAATGGTCGATCAAAGCGTTGGTGCTGACCACCCGCCTGAGCAACCCGCTGGGTGGCACCATGCCGGAAGAGCGGCAAAAGCAGCTGCTGCGCCTGGCTTCGGACTTCGATATCCAGATTGTCGAAGACGATATTTACGGCGAGTTGATGTTCGAGCAGGGCCGCACCAAATCGTTGAAAGCCTATGACCGGCTGGATCGGGTCATCTATTGCTCAAGTTTCTCCAAGACCCTGTCGCCCGGTGTGCGTATCGGCTGGATGATTGCCGGCAAGTACCAGCAGGAAATCCAGCGTTTGCAGACCTTCAGCACCCATTCGGCGTGCAGCGTGACGCAGATGGGGATTGCAGCTTATCTGGAGAACGGCGGCTACGATCGCCACTTGCGCTACATCCGTCAGGAATACCGCAAAAATCTCAGCGCTTTCCAGTTGGCGGTGCAGCAGTATTTCCCAGAAGGAACGCAGATGAGCCGGCCCACGGGCGGCTTCATTCTATGGGTCAGCCTGCCGGGACGGGTCAATACGCAGGAATTGCATGTACGGGCGTTGCAGCAGGGCATCAGTATCGCGCCGGGGCTTATTTTCAGTAACACCGAGCAGTTCAATCACTGCATTCGCTTGAACTGCGGCACGCCGTGGAATCGTGAAGCCGAGCGGGCGCTGATGACACTCGGGATGCTGGCCACTCAGCTGTGTCAGGAGACCGCTAGCGGCTTTTGATGCGGACTCGAGGGCTGGATTGCTATGTGAGCTTGTCAGGGGCTTTACAACAAGCGAGCATATGGCCCTCTGCCGTTAGCGCTGTAGTGTTTATGAAAGCGATTTTCCCTGCGGGATTGATGTTGGCGTGCCTTTTGAGTGTCTTCATTCCAGGCAGCGCGATGGCTGCGGCTGCTCCAGATAAAGGGGCAGTCAGCACGTCTGAGGTGAAGGCGAAGCCCGCTGCGCCGGCGAAAAACCATGCCCCTGTCAAAAAGACCGAAGCGTCGAAGAAGCCGACACCCCAAAAAAAACGCCCACCTGTTGCCTCAAAATCGAAATCCGCGAGTGAGGTGGTTAGAACCACGTACTTGCCACCGGCCAAGCTGGATTTGAGTCTGCCACCGGATATGGTCAAGCAGTTGCAACCTGTCGGGAGTGTCCCGCTAGTCAAACATGCGCCTTTGCTGCCGCCCATGTTTGGTGAAAAGCCCAAAGATGACAGCCCGTTTCAGCTCAACGGTCGCCTGCTCAGCAACGAAATGCAGTTGCAAATGCGCAAAGAAGAGCACCGAGAAGTAGAAGGCGCGGCACTTGAGTTCGAGTTCAAGCACTAAATCACTCGCAGATCCGTGACTCCCGAACCAGACGCTTTGTCGGAGACTGGTCAGTCACGCGTATTTGAATGAAAAAACCGCTGTCCGGCCAATTTCAAACGGCTGTTTTAGCGGGTACTCTAGTCCACGTTATTCAACACACTACCCGTCGCGAGGAGCGTGTCGTCATGAACTGCCGTGAAGGCTGTGGCGCCTGTTGCATTGCCCCTTCCATCAGCACACCTATCCCCGGAATGCCCAACGGCAAAGCGGCGGGAGAGCGTTGTGTGCAACTGTCTGTCGACAATCTGTGCAGTATCTTCGGCAAACCTGAACGTCCGGCAGTATGTAGCGCGTTTCAGGCGGATATCGAGGTCTGCGGCAACAGTCGGGAAGAAGCCATCAAGTTGATCGGTTGGTGGGAGGAAATGACCGCGGCGTAGTGTGTTCAACGAACGGAACTTCAACAATAAGGAATAAGACTATGGGTTCGCTGCATCGTATCGCTGTGTTGTGTGGTTTGACCGTTCTGCTGGCCACGACAGCCCAGGCTGAAGACTGGAAAACTGCCAAGGATGAGGACGGTATCAAGGTTTCCCTGAGTGAAGTCGCCGGGTCTCAATACAAGGCCTATCGCGGTGTGACTGTGATGAAGACCACCGTGGCCAAGTTGCGCGCTCTTCAGGAAGACGTGGTCGGCGCGTGTGCCTGGATTCACGAGTGCAAATCGCAGAAGTTGCTCAAGCACGAAGGCGATCAAAGCTGGACCTACACTCAGTTCAATACCCCATGGCCGGTGACTGCACGTGATTCGGTGCTGCACGTGACCACCGTCGCAGGTGCCGATGGCAGCCTGACCCGTAAGCTTGAAGGTGTGCCGACCTACCTTCCTGAAGAAAAAGGTTTTGTGCGTGTCACCCAGGTTCAAGGCTTCTGGAAGTTCATTCCAAAAGGCGCTGACCAGGTCGAAGTGACCTATCAGGTTCACACTGAGCCGGGTGGCAGCGTGCCGTCCTGGCTGGCCAACAAGTTTGTGGTCGACGCGCCATTCGATACCTTGAAAGCACTGAAAGAACGCGCCGAGAAGTAATCCCGCGCGCGTTGCAGAGAGGTCGCCAACAGGCGGCCTTTTTTCATGCCAAAGCATTGGTTTGCGCGGGAACGATTGCTCGGCGTTTGGGGTCGAGATGTTGTAAGCCCATCAATGGGTTTTATCGAGGAGGCACCAATGCAAAAGTGGGAAGTCACCTTTGTTGATGATCACGGTGTGCAGACCGTGGAGCAATTCGATTGCGAACAAAAACCCACGATGGAGCGGGCCGCGCAATTGATTCGTGCAAAACTCCTCCCTGTTCCGGCCGAGCTCGATCTCAATGATCTGGAGGGTCGAACCGATGATCCGACAGTCAAAAGTCTGAAAGATCAGAACAGCATTGAAATTCTCAGTATCACTCCAATTGCATAACCTCTTGATGCGACTCGCAACCAGGCCTTGGCAGCAGCTCTGACTTGGGGCTACTCTGCAATCGAGATCAGCGAATGGATCGCTAAGGTCTGGTCTTGTCAGCTACATGCTTGTTTCCCGGCGGCAATCTGATTGCCGTATCGCCCTCACCATTCGGTTGCGGGCGCTGGGAGTACGGAAAGTCTATCCATCAGTTTGAGGAGGACGTTTCATGAGCACAGCCTATCAAGAAGACATCAGCAGCAGCGTGCTGCGCCGCATGAAAGAGGGCGGTTTTGACTTTTCACGGTTCCATCCCATCGAGTTCTACGCCATTTTCCCGGATGAGGAGCGGGCACGCAGGGCGGCAGGGCATTTTCGCGGTGAGTCCTTGAATGCGCAGGTCAGCGTGCGTGATGACGGTGCCTGGCATCTGGAGTTGAGCAAAGTGATGTACGCCACTTACGGCGGCATCGGTGACTTCGAACAGGACTTTGAGGCGGTGGTCGAGCCTTTGGGTGGGATTATCGAAGGATGGGGCGTCAAGCAGGAGGTACGAGGGCTACTCGCATAACACTATGAACAGCGACAACACTCAGCAACGGCTGACCTCAGGGTTGGCCGTTTTTGTTTCTGGATGTTAAAAAATCAAAGGATCGCAGCCGCAAACGGGCAGTGAAATCAACTCTGGCTATGCTGGTAATAGCCATGAGCATTGCTTTGCAATGAAGCGGGGGCGATCAGGTTGGGGCATTTGCCGCACAGGATTGGTGCGGTGTGCATTGGGCGATTATCCAACCGATTGATAATAAAGCGTTTATGCCGCTGGCACGGGCCTTGCGAAGCCTAGGTGTCCGGGTGACAAGGAGTACGGCATGATCCGCACCTATTTTGATGAGATGTACGACGCCGGCGGCCTGGTCCGCCCGCATTATCGGGAGTTTGCCCGTTGGTTAGCTGAAACGCCTGACGAGCTTTTGGCACAACGGCGACGCGAGGCCGATCTGTTATTTCATCGCGCCGGGATAACCTTCACGCTCTATGGTGATGAGCAGGGGACAGAGCGCCTGATTCCCTTCGACACCATTCCCCGCAGCATCCCCGCCAGTGAATGGCGGATCGTCGAGCGCGGCTGTATTCAACGGGTCAAGGCACTGAACATGTTTCTTGCCGACCTGTATCACGAGCAGCGCATCATCAAGGCCGGCATCATCCCGGCCGAACAAGTGCTGGCCAACGAGCAATACCAGCTGGCCATGCAAGGGCTGGATCTGCATCGCGATATCTATTCGCATATCTCAGGCGTCGATCTGGTGCGCGATGGCGACGGCACGTACTACGTGCTCGAAGACAATTTGCGCACGCCCAGTGGCGTCAGCTACATGCTCGAAGACCGCAAGATGATGATGCGGCTCTTCCCCGAGTTGTTCGCCGCCCAGCGCATCGCGCCCATCGATCATTACCCGAACCTGTTGCTCGACACCCTGAAAAGCTCGAGCCCGCTGGACAACCCGAGTGTCGTGGTACTGACCCCCGGGCGCTTCAACAGTGCGTTCTTCGAGCACGCGTTTCTGGCGCGCGAGATGGGCGTGGAACTGGTGGAGGGCGCGGACCTGTTCGTACGTGATGACAAGGTGTTCATGCGCACCACCGACGGGCCGAAAGCCGTCGATGTGATCTACCGTCGCCTCGACGATGCCTTCCTCGATCCGTTGGCGTTCAACCCGGATTCGATGCTCGGCGTTCCAGGATTGCTGTCGTCCTATCGCTCCGGCAATGTGGTGTTGGCGAATGCCATCGGCACCGGTGTCGCGGACGACAAGTCGGTTTATCCGTTCGTGACCGACATGATTCGTTTCTACCTGGACGAAGAGCCGATCCTGAAAAACGTGCCGACCTGGCAGTGTCGCAACCCGTCAGAGTTATCTCACGTCTTGGCGAACCTGCCTGAGCTGGTGGTCAAGGAAACCCAGGGTTCCGGTGGTTACGGAATGTTGGTCGGACCCGCTGCCTCTGCGGCAGAGATCGAATCGTTTCGCGCACGCATCAAGGCCAAGCCCCACGCGTATATCGCACAACCGACGTTGTCCCTGTCGACCTGCCCGACGTTTGTCGAAAACGGCATCGCCCCACGGCACATCGACTTGCGCCCGTTTGTCCTGTCTGGCCGCGAAACCCGGGTCGTACCCGGCGGCCTCACCCGTGTAGCCCTGCGCGAAGGATCCCTGGTGGTCAATTCGTCCCAGGGGGGCGGAACCAAGGACACCTGGGTGGTCGAGGATTGAAGGAAGCCTGCCATGTTAAGTAGAACTGCCTCGGATTTGTATTGGATGTCGCGTTACCTGGAGCGGGCGGAAAACCTCGCACGGATGCTCGATATCAGTTATTCGCTGTCATTGATGCCGCAGGATGGCCGCGGTGACGGTCTGCACGAATTGGCGATGCCCTTGCTGATCACCGGCACGCTGGACGATTACCTGGAGCGCCACGGCGAATTGCACGCCGAACGATTGCTGCACTTCTTTGCCCTGGATGCGGCCAACCCGGCCAGCATCTACAGCTGTCTCGGTGCTGCGCGGGCCAGTGCTCACGCGGTACGTGGGCGGATCACCGCCGACATGTGGGAAAACATCAACTCGACCTGGCTGGAGATTCGCGGTATTGCCGAACAGGGCCTCAGCCGTTATGGCATGAGCCGTTTCTGCGAGTGGATCAAAGAACGCTCCCACCTGTTCCGGGGCGCGTCCTACGGCACCATCATGCGCAACGATGCGTTTCGCTTCATTCGTCTGGGGACGTTCATCGAAAGGGCTGACAACACGTTGCGTCTGCTCGATGCCCGCTACGAAATGGCCGGCGATCAGGCCGAGGCGGTCAGCGATGGCACCGCCCACGCCTATTACCAGTGGAGCGCATTGCTGCGGGCCTTGTCGTCGTTCGAGGCGTACACCGAGATCTATCGCGATGCACCTGGCGCTCGGCATGTCGCCGAGCTGTTGCTGTTGCGTGCCGACGTACCGCGTTCGCTGCGTGCCTGCACTGAAGAAATCGATCAGATCCTCGCCCAACTGCCGGGGGCCAACGGCCGTCCTGCGCAACGTTTGGCAGCGGAAATGGACGCACGGCTGCGTTATACCGGTATCAACGAAATTCTCGATGAAGGCCTGCACGCCTGGCTGACCGAATTCATCCCGCTGGTGCGCCAGTTGGGCAACGCCATACACAGTTCCTATCTGGAGGCTGCATGAGACTTTCCATTAGCCACGAGACCACCTATCACTACGAAGATCAGGTGCGGGCGAGCATCCAGTATTTGCGACTGACACCGCACGACAGCGAGCGTCAGCACGTGCTCAGCTGGCAACTCGACCTGCCACGTCCGGTGCGCGCGCAACTCGATCCGTTCGGCAACATCCTGCACGTGCTGACGATGGACGAGCCCCATGAGGCGATCATCATCGGCGCGCGGGGTCAGGTGGACATCGATGAACTGCGTGAGGCCGAACATGAAAGCCAGTCGGCGCTGCCGTTCTTGCGTTTCACTCGACTGACCGAGGCGGATGAGGCGCTACGTGCGTTTGCCGAGAAGGAATGTCGCCAACGCCGTGATCGCACAGCGCTGATCGACTTGATGCATGGCCTCAACCAGCACATGACCTACACGCCGGGGTCCACTGAAGTCGAAACCAGCGCAGCTCAAGCGTTCGCCGGGCGCGCGGGCGTCTGTCAGGATCACGCTCATGCGTTTCTCGCCTGCACGCGCAGCCTGGGGATTCCAGCGCGGTATGTGTCGGGTTACCTGTACAGCGAAAACAGCGAGCACCTGGCCAGTCACGCCTGGGCCGAAGCCTGGCTCGACGACGCGTGGTACAGCTTCGATGTCACCAACGAACTGGCCAGGCCCGAGCGTCATCTGAAACTGGCGGTAGGCCTCGACTATCTCGATGCCTGCCCAGTACGCGGCATGCGCCGTGGCGGTGGGTGTGAACAGATGCACGCCAAGGTGTTCGTCTCGCCGACGCCGGTGATTTCGGTGCAACAGCAGTAAGATTGGGGATACCTCATCGCGAGCAAGCTCGCTCCCACATTGGATCTCCAGTGTGCCGGAAATCCTGTGGGAGCGAGCTTGCTCGCGATGAGGCCCTTACTAACACCACATCTCTCAAACTATCAGGGCTGCTGCTTACGCCCCGCCATATGCTTCAAATATCCCACCAGCAACGTCAGCTCCTCATCCGACAATGCCGCCGTCGAGAACCCCGGCATCTTCGCCTGTGGCCACTGGCGCAAGCTTTGCGGGTCGCGGATATAGCGCTTGAGGAATTCAGCGCCAAAGTACTCGGTTGGGCTGAAGGGAATGTTCAGGTCCGGACCAAACTGCGCATCGCCCGCGCCGTTCAAACGGTGGCACGCCAGGCAGTTTTTCTGGAATAGCGCGTAGCCCAGATTCACCGGGTCATTGGCTGCGAGCGCCGGGTCTGGAAGCAGGGCAGGGAAGCGTACGCCGACCGCTGCCAGGCGTTTGATACTGGCGACCTGGAAAGGCCATTGCTCGGGACTGATATGCCCGGCCTGAGGGTTGGTCCACACCAGATAAAACGGTCCGGCACTGGGTTTACCTTCCGCCAGCGCTGGCCAAGGCTTGGCCGGGTCTTCAATGGCCAACCACGCCTGCGCGCCCTCCGTGTTGAGCAAAGGCGCGGCAGCCAGCTCGGCAGCGAAACCGTCCAGGGCCACGGCTTGCAAGTGGTCGTCGGCTTTTATTCCGGTCAACAACGCCGCCAGCGGTACAGCGCGATAACTCATGTCCCGTTTATAGGACACATCGTCGGTGATCTGAATAGTCTGAACCTGAGGATGCTTGAGCAACTCCTCGGTCCGCCAGGTTTGGCTGCTGTTGCCCAGATCGAGCACCAGTTGCGCAGCATACAAGGGCGTGCTGAGCAGCAAGGCCCAGAGCAAAAGTAGACTTTTCAAGTGATCGCCATCCTGTCGTGGGTATGCCGTAAAGGTTGGCACACGCGCGCTGACCCGGATAGCGAGCGAGTCAGATTTTTAATGAGGCGTCGTAAACAACCACGCTTGATTATCCGATCATTTTTGTAAGGTTCGGCAAAATCAGTATCAACGTAGTGGCGAATAGAATGAGCCCGGCTTGACGTACCTTCGAATGTTTGAACATGGCTGTCTGCCTTTTTTTGTTATTTCCTGAGCGTCGAATGCTTGCCTGCATTTCTCCATGACGGCAAAGCGCTGTAGTTCCCTTCTCACGAGCGCCTCGGCAAAACCCGACGACAACCTCGTAAGGTTTACCTTAGGGGCCCCGCAGGCTGTGGTTTAGATCCATTTCGTATCAAATAAGAACAAACAGCTACTAAAAAGGCATGAGGCGTATTGCCAGCTGCTTTGCCGGCCTTTTGCTAGACAGTTCGCTGACCTGAACCGGTTAATCCGATAGCTCACTACCGTCCGTCTGAGCGTGACCGTCAAGGCCGTTGAGCGCTTCGGTCATTGAATCCGCCGCTGCTGAGCCTAAGGTGAGAACTCGCTCATTATTCATCTGCCAGCGGTACGAGGACGTCATGACCCAAGCTTTGATTTTCGATGCGTTACGCACGCCCCGTGGCCGAGGCAAGGCCGATGGCGCCTTGCACAGCGTCAAGCCGGTGAACCTGCTGGCAGGCTTGCTCGGCGCTTTGCAGCAGCGTACGCAGCTCGACACCAGCCAGGTCGATGACATCGTGATCGGCTGTGTCACGCCGATTGGTGATCAGGGCGCCGATATCGCCAAAACCGCAGCGCTGGTGGCCGACTGGGACGTCAGCGTCGCGGGCGTGCAAATCAACCGGTTTTGCGCGTCCGGGCTGGAGGCGGTGAATCTCGGAGCGATGAAGGTTCGCTCCGGCTTCGAGGACCTGGTGGTGGTCGGCGGCGTCGAGTCCATGTCGCGGGTGCCGATGGGCAGCGATGGCGGCGCCTGGGCGCTTGACCCGCAGACCAACCTGCACAGCCATTTCACTCCACAAGGCGTCGGCGCCGACCTGATCGCCACGATCGAGGGCTTCAGCCGTCAGGACGTCGATGCGTACGCGCTGCACTCCCAGCAGAAGGCTGCGCGAGCACGGGCGGATGGCTCGTTTAAAAAGTCCCTGGTGCCGGTGCAGGATCAGAACGGTATCGTCCTGCTTGATCATGACGAGTTCATTCGCGCCGAGTCGACGCTGGAAGGCCTGGGCAAGCTCAAGCCGAGCTTCGAGATGCTCGGGCAAATGGGTTTCGACGCCACCGCGCTGCGGGTCTATAGCCACATCGAACGCATCAACCACGTTCACACACCGGGCAACAGCTCGGGGATCGTCGACGGCGCGGCGCTGATGTTGATCGGCTCCGCCGCTCGTGGTCGAGAGTTGGGTTTGCAGCCACGGGCGCGGATCGTCGCCACTGCAGTCACCAGCACCGACCCGACCATCATGCTGACCGGCCCTGCGCCGGCCACTCGCAAGGCCTTGGCCAGGGCCGGGCTGCGAGTCGAGGACATCGATCTGTTCGAGGTCAACGAAGCGTTTGCCTCGGTGGTGCTCAAGTTCATCAAGGACATGGCCATCGATCCGACCAAGGTCAACGTCAACGGCGGCTCCATCGCCATGGGCCACCCGCTGGGCGCCACCGGTTGCGCGATTCTCGGCACCTTGCTCGATGAACTGGAAGTGCGGCAGTTGCGCTACGGTTTGGCGACCCTTTGCGTCGGCGGCGGCATGGGCATTGCCACCATCATTGAACGCCTCTGAGCCCCGACTTCAAGGAAGCACCTTTATGACTGATGCCATTCGTTACGAAAAAGGTCAGGACCAGATTGTCGTCCTGACCATCGACATGCCGGGCCAGAGCGCCAATACCATGAACGCGGCGTACCGCGAGGCCATGGCTGATTGCGTTGCGCGGCTGGTGGCCGACAAGGATTCGATTGCCGGAGTGATCATCACCTCCGCGAAAAAAACCTTCTTTGCTGGCGGCGATCTCAACGAGTTGATCAAGGTCGGCAAGCCCCAGGCCAAAGCCTTCTACGACATGGTGCTGACACTCAAAGCTCAGCTTCGGACGCTGGAAACACTCGGCAAACCAGTGGTTGCGGCGATCAATGGTGCGGCACTGGGCGGCGGCTGGGAAATCTGCCTGGCCTGCCACCACCGCGTTGTGCTGGACAATTCGTCGGTGCAGATCGGTTTGCCGGAAGTCACGCTGGGGCTGCTGCCGGGCGGCGGCGGGGTGGTGCGCATGGTGCGCATGCTGGGGCTGGAGAAGGCACTGCCGTATTTGCTCGAAGGCAAGAAAGTTCGGCCGCAGCAAGCACTGCAAGCCGGTTTGGTCGATGAGCTGGCGGCGGATCGTGATGAACTGCTGGCGAAGGCGCGCACGTGGATTGTTGCCAACCCTGCGGTCAAACAGCCTTGGGATATGAACGGTTACCAGATTCCCGGTGGTACACCGTCGCACCCGAAAGTCGCGCAGATGCTGGCCATCGCGCCGTCGATTTTGCGCAGTAAAACTCAGGGTTGCATGCCGGCACCGGAGAAGATCCTCTGCGCCGCGGTTGAGGGTGCTCAAGTCGATTTCGACACGGCGCAACTGATCGAAACCCGCTACTTCACCGAGCTGACTACCGGCCAGGTGGCGAAAAACATGATCGGCACCTTCTGGTTCCAGCTTAACGAGATCAATGCCGGAGGTTCGCGGCCTGCAGATTTCGCACCTTACGTGACCAAGAAAGTCGGGGTGCTCGGTGCGGGGATGATGGGCGCCGGCATTGCCTACGTCAGCGCCGTGGCCGGTATCGACGTGGTGCTCAAGGACATCAACCTGACGGCAGCCGAAAAGGGCAAGGCCCATTCGGCAGCACTGCTGGACAAAAAAGTCGCCCGTGGCCAGTTAAGCGCAGCGCAGCGGGAAGCCACGCTGGCGCGGATCAAAACCACCGAGCAGGACGCCGATCTGGCGGGCTGTGACCTGATCATCGAAGCCGTGTTCGAAGACCGTGAGCTGAAAGCCAAGGTCTCGTCAGCCGCGCAAAAAGTCATCGGTGCCGACGCGGTCATCGCTTCCAACACCTCGACCTTGCCGATCAGTGGCCTGGCGACAGCGGTGCCGGATCAGTCGAAATTCATCGGTCTGCACTTCTTCAGCCCGGTCGATAAAATGCCGCTGGTGGAGATCATCAAGGGCGCCAATACCAGCGATGAAACCCTCGCCCGTGGTTTTGATTTCGTCCTGCAAATCAAGAAAACCCCGATTGTGGTCAACGACAGTCGTGGTTTTTTCACCTCGCGGGTGTTCGGCACCTTCACCAACGAAGGCATTGCCATGCTCGGCGAGGGCATCTCGGCGCCGATGATCGAAACCGAGGCGCGCAAGGCCGGGATGCCGATTGGTCCGCTGGCGATTTCCGACGAAGTTTCCCTCAGCCTGATGAGCCATATCCGCCAGCAAACCGCCAAGGACCTGCAAGCCGAAGGCAAACCGCTGACAGTGCATCCGGCGTTTGCCGTGATCGACCTGCTGCTCAACGAATACAAACGTCCTGGTAAAGCCGCTGGCGGTGGTTTCTATGAGTATCCGGCTGGAGGGCAAAAACACTTGTGGCCAGAGCTGAAAACGCGTTTCGAGAAGGCTGACGGGCAGATATCACCACAGGACGTACGCGATCGCTTGCTGTTTGTGCAAGCCATCGAAACCGTGCGCTGCGTGGAGGAGGGCGTGCTGCAGTCGACGGCCGACGCCAACATCGGTTCGATCTTCGGCATTGGCTTCGCTGCCTGGACGGGCGGGGCGTTGCAGTTCATCAACCAATACGGCGTGAAAGACTTCGTCGCCCGCGCCCAGTACCTCTCCGAGCAGTACGGTGAGCGTTTCACTCCGCCTGCGTTGCTGCTGGAAAAGGCCGCGAAGGGAGCGTTGTTCTGAGGGAGTCGCTCTGACGGATTGGCGGTGCGCACCGGGCTTGCCTGACCCAACGTTTCAAGGCAGGCTCTGGGTGTGCACTATCGCCTCTATCGTGTCAGGTATTTTTTATGTCGTTACGCATCTGCATTCTGGAAACCGACATCCTGCGCCCAGAACTGGTCGATCAGTATCAGGGTTACGGGCAGATGTTCCAGCGTCTGTTTTCGCAGCAACCCATCGCTGCCGAGTTCACCGTCTACAACGTGATGCAAGGCGAGTACCCGAGCGATGAGTTGAGCTTCGATGCCTATCTGGTGACCGGCAGCAAGGCTGACTCATTCGGCAACGACCCGTGGATTCAAACCCTCAAGACTTACCTGTTGGCGCGCTATGAGCGCGGCGACAAGCTGCTGGGCGTGTGCTTCGGCCATCAATTGCTGGCGCTGCTGTTGGGCGGCAAAAGCGAGCGCGCGACGCAGGGCTGGGGCGTCGGCACCCACAAGTACAAACTCGCCGCCAAAGCGCCGTGGATGAGCCCGGTGCGGGAAGAACTGACCTTGTTGATCAGCCACCAGGATCAGGTCACCGCGCTACCGGAAAACGCTACGGTGATCGCTTCCAGCGATTTTTGCCCGTACGCCGCGTACCACATCAACGACCAGGTACTGTGCTTCCAGGGCCACCCGGAGTTCATTCACGATTACTCGCGGGCGTTGCTGGAAATCCGCCAGCAACATCTTGGCGAACAGGTCTATCAGAAAGGCGTGGCCAGCCTGGCGCATGAGCACCACGGCACCACTGTCGCGGAATGGATGATGCGGTTTGTGGCTCATAAGCCGCAGGCGAAATCTGTATAAATGCCCGTAGGAGCTGCCGCAGGCTGCGATCTTTAAAGTTCAAGATCAAAAGATCGCAGCCTGCGGCAGCTCCTACAGGATAAGGCGTTACAACCACCCCGACCGCTTGAAGCTCACCCACAACCCGAAACAGCCCACAGTCATAAACCCCATCACCACGAAATAGCCGTAATGCCAGCTCAGTTCCGGCATGTTCTGAAAGTTCATCCCATAGATCCCGGCCACCGCTGTCGGGAACGCCAGAATTGCCGCCCAGGCCGCAAACTTGCGTTGCACCACACTTTGTCGGGCTGCTTCCAGCAACACGCCGATCTCGATGGTCTGGCTGGCGATGTCGCGTAACGTCGTCAGGTCTTCCATCTGCCGTGTGACATGGATCTGCACATCACGAAAGTACGGTCGCATGTTCTTGTCGATAAACGGGAAGCTCAGCTTCTGCAGCTCCTCGCTGATTTCTACCATCGGCGCTACATAACGGCGCAGGCGCAACACGTCGCGACGCAAACCATGGAGGTTCTGAATGTCCTTTTCGTTGAGCGTGCTACGCAGCACGTTGCGCTCCAGTTCATCGATCTCGTTATGGATCGCTTCGCCCACTGGCTGATAGTTTTCGATGACGAAATCGAGCAGGGCGTACAGGACGAAATCTTCGCCGTGCTCAAGCAACAGCGGGCGCGCCTCACAGCGTTGGCGCACATGCGCGTAGGACGCCGAGTGACCGTTACGGCAGGTGATGATGTAACCCTTGCCGGCAAAGATGTGGGTTTCGATGAACTCCAGTTTGCCCTCATGGCGCACCGGCGAGTACGTGACGATAAACAGCGCATCGCCAAAGGTTTCCAGCTTCGGTCGGCTGTGTTTACCCAGGGCGTCCTCAATCGCCAGTTCGTGCAGGCCGAACTGACGTTGCAGGTTGGCCAGCTCTTGGGCGTTCGGCTCCTCAAGGCCGATCCATACAAAGTGGCCTGGTTTTGCAGCCCAGGCGGCGCCCTCATCGAGGGTGATATTGGCGACTCTCTTACCGGCACTGTAGACCGCAGACGCAACGACTCTACCCATGATTTTTATTCACTTCTTCTTGGCAAATGGCAATGACAGGTAACGTCCAGCTTATCCTGCTCTGAGGCTTGAGAGTCAGTAAAATCGGCGAAGTTCGCCGGCAAAAACAAGCCCGCACAGGGCGGGCTTCATTCAGGCAGCGTGCAGCTGTCGATCCATCGACTCGATGCACTCGCGCATCTGTTCGCGGCACTGGGCGATCAGCATCGGCATGTCGTCCATGCTCAAAGCGGCGGTAGGAATCGCCGGTAGCGAGCGGATCAGGATCTCCCCACTGCGCCAGCGGTTCAGGCGCATATGGTTGATGTAGCTGCTGACGCACACGGGCACGATCGGCACCCCGGCGGCGATCGCCATCTGGAACGCACCTTTCTTGAACGGCAGCAACTCTTCGCCAAGGTTGCGCGTGCCTTCCGGGAATACCCAGATCGAGGTGTCTTTGTGCTGCAAGGTGTCGGTGGTGGTGAGCATCGATTGCCGAGCCTTGTGCGCATTGCCACGGTCAATCAACACATTGCCTGCCAGCCAGAACAGCTGCCCGAACAATGGCACCCATTTCAGGCTCTTCTTGCCGATGCACACGGTGCGGTGCGGCACTACATTGCCCAGCACAAACAGATCGTAGTTCGACTGATGGTTGGCGATCACCACGCAGCTTTGCGTCTTGTTCGTTAGCCCGTCGACATCGGCCTTCACTCGCAAACGCAAAATACACATCGCCGGCCAGGCATAAAGGCGCGCGCACAAACGGCTGTTATCCGGATTGAACGGCCGGCACAGACCAAGCACTACGCCGAGCACACCCGCTACAACAAAATGCAGGCCCATCAATAACATGCGAAACAGATACAGCATTTACAGGCCCACCGGGACAAAAGGTGGCGCAGTGTACGGATGTGCACTGTTTTCGGCAATTGCCACTATAGAGGTAGGAGATAGGCGATGTTTAAGCGCATGTTTCTGACCTATAGCGTCAGATGCCGCCTAGAGCGGCTGAAGGACGGTAAACAGATCGGACAAGAAAAAGCCCGACTCGGCGGTCGGGCTTTTCATTGCATCGCTTTCGGGCTTCTTAAACCAAATGTTCCTGATCCTGAATGATCGCGTTGTCCAGCGTCTCCAGCAGGGCCTTGCGCACTTTCAGCTTGGTGTTCTTGTGAGCGGTCATGTTGATCTTCTTCAACTGACGCGCCATGGCCAGTGCGGCACCTTGCAGTTCTTCAGCAGAGACGACCTTGTCGAGGAAGCCAGCATCCACCGCGCTTTGCGGATCGAACATCTCAGCGTTGATCACCGAACGGTGGAACGCCGATTTGCGCAGACGATCACGGGCCAACTCGATGCCGGCGTGGTGCATGGTCATGCCGATCTGCACTTCGTTCAGACCAATGCTGAACGGGCCGTCGACACCAATCCGGTAATCAGCCGACAACAGAATGAATGCACCTTTGGCCACCGCATGCCCTGGGCACGCGACGATCACCGGGAAAGGGTGCGACAACAGACGACGGGCCAGGGTCGAGCCAGCGGTCACCAGGCTCACCGCTTCTTTAGGACCGGCCGTCATCACCTTCAAGTCATAACCGCCGGACAAAATGCCCGGCTGACCGGTGATGATCACCACCGCACGATCCGTCACCGCCTGATCCAGCGCAGCATTAAACGCGGCAATCACGTCCGGCGAGATGGCATTGACCTTGCCATTGCTCAAGGTCAGGGTCGCGATACCGTCTTCGAGATGGTAGGAAATCAACTCACTCATGACGCTATTCCTTGTATTGAAGTGGGGCAGACGTTACCCACCGCCGTAGGCCAGGTAAAGCACCAAGGCTGACCGGCCAGTCAGCCAATTCGCGCCCGCCAAGCGTAACCGGCCATACGCACCGCGCATTGCCCTCTATATAGAAGCATTCACCCAGCCGAAGATTGGCAGGTTTGCCCTGTCTCCAAACCCGCCCGAACGCATAAATCTCTTAACCGCATGAAAATTCTGAAAAAATGTTTGCCATCGGAAAAGCTTTCGACTACATTAGCGCGCCTCGACAGACAGAACATGTTTGAAGAGATACGGTGAAGTGTCCGAGTGGCTTAAGGAGCACGCCTGGAAAGTGTGTATACAAGAAATTGTATCGAGAGTTCGAATCTCTCCTTCACCGCCAAATTCGATACACACAAAACCCCTGATTTCGAAAGAAGTCAGGGGTTTTGTGGTTTCTGGCGTCTGAAAAAAAGCGAACATCCCAACAGATGGGGGACCTAGGAGAAACCCAAAATGTGACCGCATCATTCCAGATGGCCGTATCACCAGTAGCAACCGGTATAGTCGGCATGCCGTAGCCTTAAACGACGCCACGAGTGAATCCGAGTTTCATATGACCCCTGAAGAAATTGCCATTGAAGAGGCAGCCTTTGAGTTTGCAAAAGCGAATCGGACGTCGCTCGCCAGAACAATTGCGGACACGAGTATTTTCGCGGCGGAAGCTTCTCCGCTTACCGTTTTCATGGCTGGGTCACCAGGGGCAGGGAAAACAGAGATTTCCAAGGCTATGGTCGAAACCTTGGAGGAGGGGATACCAGGTGTGCCTGCGCAGAGAGTTTTACGCATTGATCCCGACGACTTCAGGTGCTTGATTCCTGGGTATGCTGGCGATAATTCATACCTCTATCAGCGTGCGGTAACCAAAATTTTGGAGAGGGTGCTTGATCGGGCGTTCAACAAGCACCTTTCATTTCTTCTTGATGGGACCTTGGCAAATATTGACGTGGCAAGACGGAACATCGACAGGGTCCTGAGAAATCAACGAATGGCTCAGGTGATCTATGTTTATCAAAGGCCTGAGCTAGCTTGGCAGTTTGTTAAAGCTAGGGAGATCACTGAGGGGCGCAATATCCCAATGGATGCATTTGTCAGTCAGTATTTGGCTGCGCGCCGAAACGTTGTGGAGCTGAGGAAATCTTACGGTGAACATTTTTCTGTGGATTTGATCATAAAAAATACGGATCGTACGGCTATGGCCTTCGAGGGCGACGTTTCCGTAGAGCAAATTGACGCTTTGATTCCTGAGACCTATGATCAAAACGAGCTCGTTGAGCTATTAACCGAGGTGGAACAGTCATGAGTGCCGTTAAGGCCGGAAAAAACAGCCCATTGGCTGATTTTTTCTCCAACGCTTCTGCGGAAACGAAGCGAGGAGTGTTTGAAGAAGTGATCAGCAAGGCTATCGCTTCTCAGCTAGAAGTCATAGAAAGGGCTGAAGCGATCAAAAAGACGCAAAAATCGTCGAAGGCACCCGTATAACAATATTTCCTCGATTCCGAAGCCCAGCCTAGTGCTGGGCTTTTTCATTGGACCACTACAGGTGCTTCCGAAATTGCTGTAGGGCAAATGATGGAGGTGTGGGAAGCAACGCTGCAAAGCCAGGTACTTGAGCGCTTCCATGGGTTTCAGCGCTTCACACGAAGCAAGTCGGGAAGGGCTATTCATTTCGCACCTTTAGGGTAGAAAATGAATCAAAGCGCAGCACACCCGACCCGCCACCCGAAAGGACGAATGTTATGCAGGAGCTGACCCTGCAACACGCCGAACTGGAAAAGGTTCACGTGGAAATCGTCAAGCTGATGGCTGAGCAGCGCAAGCTGAATGCCGAGGCTGGCCTGATCGGCACGGTGGCCGCCGTCACTGCGGTGTTGATCAAGCTTTTCTAATCCCTTCAAACCGATCAATATTAATTTGAAATAATGGTCCTGTTTCTCCCGTTGGACTTGGCGATGTATAGCGCTTTGTCGGCGGTATCCACCAGGTTTTCGGGAGTGCCAATTTCCTCTTCAGAGAGTGCGCTAATGCCAATGCTGATAGTGATCACTCCCAGCGGAGACTTGATGTGTTCTATTTTAATTTTTTCTAGATCGAATCGTATCTTTTCAGCCAGCAGGAAAGCGCCAACATAATCTGTATTTGAGAGCACAATGGCAAATTCTTCTCCACCGTATCGGGCGGCAAGATCGCCGACCCGGTTGACATGGTTTTTAATTATTGCCGCCACCGTCTTCAGGCACTCGTCACCCTGTACGTGTCCGTAGTGGTCGTTGTAGTCTTTGAAGAAGTCAATGTCGATCATGATGAGCGCGGTGCCGTCTAACTTGCGTTTCTTTCGGCTAATTTCAGCTTCTATAAATAAGTCAAAATGACGGCGGTTGGCAATTTTTGTAAGCCCGTCTTCGAGTGCCATTAATCCAAGTGCTTTGTTTACTTCGATATAGTTCTTTTGGGAGGCCTGTAACTCTCTTTGCGCTTGAATTTGCTGGCTCATCAGTTTGATCAGTCGATAACCTATAATGCTAAGGATTATCAGCAGTATGGAGGATATGATTAAGCTGGCAAGAGACTCGCTTCGCCAGTCCGCGAGGAGTTCATTTCTGTCAAAGGCCGCGATGACTACCAGCGGGTATCCATCAACGCGTCGAAAACCGATGACCCGCTCCACGCCGTCTATAAACGACCTTATGGTTGCAGTGCCAGAATTGACATCAGGCTTTAGCAGGGCGAACACTTCACCCGTTGATATGTTAATACCGATGTCTGAGTCGTGAAATGGTTTGCGTACCAGAATATTGCCGCGTGATGTCACTAAATTGATGATTCCGTTTGTTCCCATGTCTACGTCGTCGTAGAGGCTGAGAAAATAATTAAGATAAATGGTAGCAATCGTTACCCCGGCAAAACTCCCGTCAGGATGGTTGATCCTGCGAGATATGGTCATTATCCATTCATTGGTCGAGCGGCTGCGTATTGAAGGGCCAAGATAAGGGCCAGAGTCGGGGTGGTCGCGATGGTAAATGAAGTAGTCGCGGTCTGAGTTGTTTGCGCCGACGGGGAGTATGCCGTTTGAGTTAAGTAACCAGCGCCCTTGTTCATCATAGATAAAGAAGCCATGTATTTGAGGTAGACGCTTTTGTTGTACTTTAAGCAGTTCACCCAACCTTTTTAAATTTTCCGTATCTTCACCTTCAGCTTCCAGACGCTCCTTAACGCCTAAAAGCACTGTGTCGGCCTGAGTTAGAGTGGCCTCAATGTTGGATGATAGCGTCTTGGAAAGATTTGACATCTCGGTTTCTTTGTCGTGCAGGTGGTACTCCAGGGAGCTGAATACGCCCCAGATGCTTATCGCTATCAATGAGATGCATACGACTGCAACGAAAAGGACTACATGACCGACCTTCAGTTTGGCATCCGTCCACTCAGTGGCAAAAATTGAGGCCTTTTTTATTAGCATTGATGTCTGCCGTCATCCTTGGGTAGTAGCGTTTAGCGTATTCTAGTTTTTTTACATCGTTGAGATTTTTTCGGCTGAGGTTCCGGCCATTCTGGCCATATGCTCGTTTTGATTTTTGAATGACGACAGTGCAGGTAACCGTCTACAGGTGCGCGTCGCCCTTGCTCACTACAATGAAAAGCCCCTTGCCGTTTCCCGGCAAGGGGCGGGGCTGTCACCGGCTCATTCGGTTTTGATCGGCACGATCTTTTCCGGTTTTATGGCTTCGGGCTTTTTCGGCAGCGATAGGCTCAGCACACCGTTGCTGAATTTTGCTTCAATCTTGTCGGCATCAACCCCTTTTGGCAGGTTGAACACCCGCTCGAAGGAACCGTAGTGACGCTCGGAAAGGTGATAGCCCTTTCTGCTCTCTTCCTTGTCCTCTCTCTTTTCGCCTTTGATGATCAGGCTTCCGTTGGACAGTTTGATCTCGATGTTCTTCTGATCCATGCCGGGTAATTCGGCAGTGATTTCGAAGCTTTTTTCCTTCTCGGCAATATCCACGGCAGGTAAGCCGCGACCGATAAATTCCCGCCGCCAGAACGGCTCGACATCAAACAGTCCGCGGCTGAACGGCGACAATCCTGAGCCTCGATTGAAGTCTTCGAACAGGTGATCGACCTGTTGCCGCAGTTTTTCCAGGGGGCGCCAAAGGTCAGTCGTTACCGGGTGCTGACTGGCTTTGTCTTCGGTATGGATCGGCATTTTCTTCACGGAGTTGGCCATTTTCACCTCTCCTCTTGGTAATGACCGGAGGTGGGCTGCGAGCATCCCGGACGCTTGCCCACTCCAAAAAAATATACCGTCTTACCAAGCCCTACAAGGCCGGTTTCCCCAACCACACACTCCGAAACGGTCTAACAGACGGCTACTCAAGGCGTAGACTGGAACTGCCGTCACCCCCGCCAAGTGGTTTGAGGGGCGGTGTTCAGGCGTTAATGCTTCTGGACCCACAACACCATCAAGCAAGAGCACCTTGGCTGGCTCCTGCCCTGAACGGGGTCATCATGTTATCTACGCTCGAGTTGCGTCACCTCATCGAATCAGCATTCCTGCCTCTTTCCTGCCAATGTCGAGTTGACCCCGGCGGATCGCTGCAAGCTCAGATTTTCGAGCCAGTCACAGGCCGAGTGGAGTTGCTGGTGACAGGGATTCCTGCTTCCAGCCTGAGTGGCAATCTGGCGATAACCAAGCTCATCGGCGAGATTCGACACGATCTCAAGGCCACTCATGAACGGCGGGGATTGCACAGAATCAGGTAGGACCAGAATCTAAAAGGCCGGCGCCGCTCAAGCGTCCGGCCGAAGGTTGTGCGTCATTTTTGCTTGTGTAGGTATTGCTGTATTGCGTCCACTTCAAGCTTGCCGGGTTTTGCGCCGTTATCAGCTTTGAAGCTGGCCCCGCTCCAGTGTGGCATGGGGGCTTTCAGGGGCTTTCCATGGTCGTCGACACCGTTCAATACGGCCCGCTCAAATACCTTTGCTTTCCACTCGCTGGCATCTCCCGCCAATTTAGGTGCCGAGCCCCCCATGCCTCGAGGTCCATGGCAGGCACTGCAGTTCTCCTGGAAAAGCGCTTCCCCATCGGGCGGTAACGCCATGGCCGATGAGCAAAACAGCAGAGTTATCAGGGTAAATAAAGCGCACTTCATTTCAGACTCCTTGGCCGGCCAGCCGTTACGCGGGTATAGGCCGGCATGACCGCTGCACTAATAACCACCACCACCGCCCATGCCTCCCATACTGCCGGACGGCTCTCTGGCCTTTTGCTGCGCGCGACTCCATTCCGCGCACGTCATAAAGCTCTTATGGTCTACCTTGCCGGTCCTGTCGAAGCTGACATTAAACGTATGCCTCTGGCCAGCCTGCGTGAGCATATAGTCAAAGCAGGTGCCGGGTTCGACGGTGCGATCACTGATCGATAAAGGCTTACCGCCGATTTGCTGGACCTGATCCTTGCTCATGCCCATCTCGACCTTTGCGACCAGCGGTTGCTCTCGATAGACCTGTGAATCAGAGCTGCATCCAGCCACCGCAGACAACACGGCGACCAGTGCAAATAAAGGGGTGTTCATGACTGGGCTCCCGGTAGTGAGTGTCGTGAAGAAACTCTTGGGTGCATCAGTAAAATTAAAGTCGAGTTCGGCGGTGCGCGCCAAATATCCTCAGGGTCGACTTTCAGAGGCGCGCGCAAACGTTCCCTTTCGATAGATTCGTGCTCAATTCTGCAACAGTGTGTTGCACTGCTGACCCCCTAATTACACTGGATGTCTACTCGGGCCCGCGTTACATTTGCCACATTTTATTGCAGGGAACAATTATGCGAATTTTGATAGGCGCGCTTGCTGTTGCGGCGTTGGCGGGGTGCTCTTTACCGGCGTCCCTGGTGCCAGGTGAACCGAATGTCAGCGAGATCACTGCCAAGGCGCCCAAAGACTATGCCCAGTGCGTTTTGCCGGCCTGGCAGCGCGAGATCCCTAAAACCACTCAGGCTGCGATAGCTAACGGCTACAGGATCACTGCGCCAAGCGTTGTGACTGCCGATGAGACGCTGGATATCGTGAAGTACAAGAATGGGAGTCGCATATCGCTGTATCAAGGCCCGCCGTGGGCCAAGTCCCGCGCGCTGATGAAGTCGGTGCACGACTGTTTGTAATTCATACCTTATGAATCGACGTTGGAGTGATGCCGGATGCGCGCACCAGTAGGTTCAATCGTGGGGCTTTGCTCCGCCTCTGCGACGATGTTTGCCATGGGCATGGCGTTTCTCGGCTACTGGGGCGTGCATGAACCTCACCCGTGGCGCTGGCACGAAATCCTCGTGGTGGTGTTGGCTCTGGGTGGATTCGCGATGCTCGGAGCGGTGACCTGGATCGCCACAACACCTGTCGAGGATGAAACGCTGGAGAGGGTTTTGCCAGCCAGACGAGCATTTGCGTCGGGTGTTGTGCTGCTTTGGCTGTCCGTCCTGGTCACGGTTATGTATTGATTGCTTGTGCCTGTTCAACAAGAGGCAAGGTGGAGGAGCGATGACTTGATGTCGCCCCCCCGCCAAAAGCTTATATATGTAACCACGCCAGCGAACCCAGCACTACGCTAACGCCCGCGGCACTGTACGCGACCCTTTTCAGCCACTCCTTGCGCGTCAACAAGGTGATTGCCGCCAGCGAAATGGCAATCTGAATCGCTGTCATTGCCTGGGCCCAGCGATGATGCTGGTGCAATACCAATTCTGATTTTTCATCCCACTCGCGAGCTTCCGCTTCGAGTATCTCTGCCTGCTTGCGCACCGCTTCTTTTTCAGTTTTGTAGCGTTGCGCTTCGGCGGTGTAGTGCGCGGCATCGAGGCCAGGGATGTGAATCGCCAGTTCAGACAGGTTTTGTCGGCTGGATTTAGCCTGGTAGTAATTCCATTGGTTGGAGGCTTCGGTTTTCTTGATGGCGGCGTTGTTTTTGTCCATTGCCGCTTCGCTTTCCGTAGAGCCCGCCTGGTAGCTGAGCATGGCGCCGATGGTCGCCATGATCGCCGTCATCACCGCGATCTTGCTGGCGAAACTGTCCCCACGGGCCTGGGCGTGTTCGGTAGCGTGTTCCAGATGCTTTTCGTGCGGGCTAGGGACTTCGAAGTCTTCAGTCATGGACTTTGGTCTGTGCGGAGTGAATAAGTGTCAAATTGTAACGGTAGTATTTGTCAAAGGCGCTACCTCAATGAGGCACTTTTGGATTTTTATTCCTGAATACCATGAAGTTTTCACCTTTATCCGACGGTAACCCTACAACCCGAAATCCAAGCTCTGCGGCGCCATGGCTGACAGTGAGGAGGACCAGGCAAAGGGCAGGACTCAAAGGGTAACGTTGGCGCAAATCGCATTAACGATTCACGCGTGTGCAATCCACTCATTCAGGAGTTACCTATGTCCATCGGAGCAATCTCGGCTTCCAACCCAGTGACTATTAACGGGCTCAGTTCTGCCCAAAGTCAGCCCAAGGCGCAAGCGGATCAGGCAACTGCATCCACAAGCTCCACCACCGTTGCCAGCAACGTTGCGGCGGCATTGAAAGAAGCAACCGAAACCGCTGCACAAACCGCTCAAGAAGCTGGGCATGGTGATCATCAAGCTCAGCTATTGATGCAAAAACAGCATCACCACCACGTAGGCGCTGCAACGCCGTCCAAGGCGCCAGCTACTGGCGTTGTGAATGGCAATGGGCAGATAACCGGCGAGCTTATCAACACTAAAGCTTAAGCCGTTTGATGAAGTGCTGAAGGCTGGTGAATCCTGCGCGAGCAGGCTTTGCCAGTTGCGATTTGAAGCGCGCCAGTAATGCCCGCATTCACAGACAACTCTCCCATTTCAAAAGCAGCGCCTGATAAGCCACCTCCCTTTGGCAACTCAATCACCCAGAGCATCCTGATCGGTATAGTGCTGCAACCCTTCAACCAACGCGTCGAAGGTCGTTCGGCATCGCGGGCTGTTGCGCAAGTCCTCGTGCATGGTGACCCAGGTTTCCATTCCCAGCGAAAACGAACTCGTCAGCACACGTTGCAGTGCAACGTCACGCTTGGCCAGCGGAACCTGGCAGACACCGATGCCCGCTCCTGCTCGTATCAGCGCTAACTGTGCGAGATCGCTGTCGCTGCTCAGTGAGAAGAGCTTACGGTCAATGTCGTTGATGGATTTTCCGATACTGCGGATAAAGGCGTTCGGTTGGTCGTAACCGATGATCGAATGGCCGGCCAGTTCGTTGAGGTCGCGCGGTATTCCATGTTGGCTCAAGTACTCGGTGCGCGCATGCAGCCCAAGTTCGATTTGACCGATCCGGCGTGCCACAAGCTGCTCTTGACGGGGGCGCATCATGCGCACGGCGATGTCGGCTTCGAGCTGCAAGAGATCCACCACTCGGTTAGTCAGTACGAGTTCTACTTTCAACGCCGGGTGCTGTTGGCGAAGCCGCGCGATGATGGGTGGCAACACCTCGACGCCAATAACGTCGCTGGCTGAAATACGGACAATCCCCTGTACTGCCGTGCCCCGGCTTGAAGCTGCTCGCTCGATGGCGGCCGCTGTACTTTCCATGGTGTGTGCGTGGGCGCGCAGGGTCAGTGCCACTTCGGTGGGCATCAGTCCTGTTTGTGAGCGTGTAAACAAGGCAACACCCAGCGCCTTTTCGAGCGCGGCGATGTGCCGACCGACCGTTGGCTGTGTAATGCCGAGCAAGCGCGCCGCGCCCGACAGCGATCCTTCGTTGAGTACACCCAGGAAAGATCGATAGAGCTCCCAACCAATATTCGATGCCATGCATAAATGTATAGCGTCACGCCGATCTTCGGCAATTTATCTATAGCGCCCATTCGCCCACGATCAAGCCCTCTATAACCTTGAGGTGTCGGGTATGAACAGCAACAAGGCGCTGGTACTGGGAGCGACAGGAGGGATTGGCAGGGAAGTGGCGAGTCAATTGAGAGGCGCCGGCTGGGAGGTTTGTGCGCTAACGCGTCATCTTGAAAACGGCATTGATCAACCATCGGGTATCACCTGGCTGCGTGGTGATGCGTTGAATCGGCAGGATGTTATCGAGGCTGCGAAGGGTTGCTCGGTGATCGTTCATGCGGTCAATCCGCCAGGCTATCGTCGATGGTCGGAGCTGGTGTTGCCGATGCTCGATAACTCCATCGCAGCGGCCCTGGTCGAAGGGGCAACCATCGTGCTGCCCGGCACGGTTTATAACTTTGGTCCTGATGCCTTTCCGGTCCTGCGAGAGAATTCACCACAGCATCCGCAAACCCGAAAAGGCGCTATTCGGGTGGAGATGGAACAGCGTCTGCGCAACGCTGCCGGCAATGGCGCTCGTGCGCTGATCGTTCGCGCCGGAGATTTTTTTGGGCCCAGAGCCGGCAACAACTGGTTTTCCCAAGGGCTGATCAAGCCGGGAAAGCCCGTCAAAGTGCTGAGTTATCCAGGTGAGCGGGGCGTGGCTCACCAATGGGCCTACCTGCCGGATGTTGCGCGGACCATGGTCGAGTTGCTGGAGCGTCGCACCACACTCGACGCCTTTGAAAGTTTTCATATGGCCGGTCATCTGGACACTGACGGTACTCGGATGAACCGTGCTATCCAGCGTGTTGTCTATCAACACACGGGCAAGGAACCGCGTGTAACCGCGTTCCCATGGTGGTTGTTGAAAGTGGCTTCGCCCTTTGTCGTCACGTTCCGCGAAGTGCTGGAGATGCGTTATTTGTGGCGCACACCGGTGCAGATGGACAATGCGCGATTGATTGAAGTGCTGGGACACGAGCCGCATACACCTTTGGATGAGGCGGTTGAAGCGGCGCTGGTGGGAATGGGGTGTATCAGTCGGGACGGGTTAGCGACGTGTTCCTGAAATAGCGGCTACGACTTCCAAAAATAAAGCTGCCCTCATTGACTATCACTGGCTGACTTGAGTTTCACAGACAAAGTAATTGGTCTTACGATTTTTGGCCGTGAGATCTACCGTTAGCTTCTTGGCGGCAGCGATGCATTGCTTGTAAGCGTTCGCCTGTACCCAGTGTTCGACGGGTATCACCTGGCAGTCGGTGCGGGAGGCGTCAGTGCACAGGTACAGCAGTAAAAATACCGTCATACAACCTCCTGCGTGCCCAACACCAAAACCACCAGCTGAACCCGGATGGCAACAATTCTTAGTATGTACGTCTCTCCAGCTTCAGCCAGCAGCAGGGCTGATACCCAGTCAATAAAGGAATGCCACATGATCATGACCACTACTCAATCCATCGAGGGCCGCCAAATCGCAGCGTACCTGGACATCGTCAGCGCCGAATCCGTGCAGGGCATCAACGTAGTGCGGGATATGTTTGCCGGGATGCGGGATTTCTTCGGTGGGCGTTCCCAGACGCTGGAAAGGGCGTTGAAGGAGGCTCGCGCCCAGGCAACGGATGAGCTCAAGGAGCGTGCGCACAGCCTTCAGGCGGACGCGGTGGTCGGGGTGGACTTCGAAATCAGTATGCCCTCAGGCAGGGGCAGCATGCTGGTGGTGTTTGTGACCGGGACGGCGGTGAAGCTCAAGTAAGCTGATTGGCGTTTTATCTGTCGGAAAGAGGTTGGTGAGGTCATGGAGTTTTCCTGGCCGTTCGTCGGGTGTTTCGCATTTGAATCATTGGTCTGGGAATGACCGGCTAGTCTCAAAACCCTTGAAGGTCGGTATTTTTTTTAGGCAATCAGTTGCTTGCCGGTATCGATCTGTCTGGAGGGACTGATTAGATGAGCAATCCTTACATTGAAGATGATGGCGCTGAGTACCCGATCAACAATTGTGTGCAGTGTGGCCAGACGGATTATGTGGCTGGGTTTGGTGAAACGCCGACCAAGCCGGGCAAGGCCAGGCTTCCAGCGGTGACAAAAACCATCGCAAAACCGTTTATGCCGAAGGTCGCAGCGCCTGTACGCAAGTAACCGAAAAGTGTGCCGACCCCGCCATTGAGCGGGGTTTTTTGTGAGTGCTGCCTGGACGTATGGCAGGTGATTGGTGACGGTCTAGAGACGCGTCATACGCGGTATCAAAGTTACTGATCGTTGGGTGTTTATTTCACGCTTCTTTCACACGCACGCCAGTAGGCTCAGCTCATCCGTTAAAAAGCAATTCCATTAGCCCGTCTCCCCGCGGGCTTTTTTTTGTCTGCGATAAAACTCTTTGCGTATAAACTGTCCAACCTTCGCGCTCGGGAGGGTTGAGCTGGTTCATTGACTGATCCGGCTGCCTTTTACAGCATCCAATTTATTACTGTTCAGCACCCTTTTTGAGGTTCATGTCATGCGTTTAACTTTGCCTGCTCTGGTTCTGGGTCTTCTGGTCGCTCAAGGCGCAATGGCTGGTGATGGCTCCGCAGCGCTCGGCGGCGGCCTGGGCGGTGCGCTGGGTAATGTGGTCGGTCAGAAGCTCGGTGGCAGCACCGGCGCGGCGATTGGTGCGGGCGTTGCAGGCGCGGCAGGCAGTGCTGCCGGCGCACGCAAAGGTCACCGAGCCAAAGCTGCAATCGGCGGTGGTGTAGGCGCGGCGGGTGGTTCGGTCATCGGCAACTCGCTGGGCGGCAAGACCGGCTCCGCCATCGGTGCAGGCCTTGGCGGCGCAGCGGGCGGTGCGCTCATGGGCAAGTAAGGGCACTGATTCCAGCGGTACGATTTGAAACAGCCCGGCTAATTGCCGGGTTTTTTCATTCTGGGGCACTCGACCCCTAGCACCCCATGCTAGTGCGCTACCTGAGCCCACAGCCGGCAATGACTCTGACTTCACAACTCCAGCTGATCAGCCCTGATCCCGAACGCCATGGCGATCTTTTCCCGAGTGGTGCGGCGTGGTTTGTTCACCGCCTCCTGCTGGGCGAACGCAGGTTGTGAAATCCCCATCCGCTTTGCCACTTCCTCCTGCGTCAGGTTCAAGTGTTCGCGCCAGGCGCGGATTGGGGTGGCACCGTCGACGATACGACTGACCACTTGATGAGGAATCAGCTCGGTGCCGCCGTGTTGAGCGACATACTGCTGGTAGGGGATGACCACAAAGGCCGGTTCGCCGTCCGGGCCGTTGATGATTTGTATGTCAGTAGGTGCGTTCGTCACGTTTTTTGACCTCTTGAATGCTGACCACCTGGACCGAGCCGTCCCAGTCAAACAGAACCCGGTAGCTACCCACTCTCAGGCGATACCCGCAATTGTGCAGGGCCAGCGCCTTGACGTTGATTGCGTCGGGCATGCGCTCCAGCTGCGTTACGGCATCGCGGATTTGGGCCCGGTGCTCCGTGTGTACTCTGAGCAGTTGCTTTACGGCTTTGCGGGTCCAGTAGATTTCGTTCATGAGATCTTAATAAGTCTTCCATAAGTTATGCAATGATTTTCTTATATTTCTATAAGTAACCGTGTACGCTTTCCTTGCGCTCACTCCATACCCTAGGCCGTGATCGACGCGTGGGAGCGGCAAATAGTTGCTGCATGTGAACCGCGCTCGCTATGCTGCTGAACCCTTTAATCGATCCCTCTTTGATCGATCAAGGCACTGGCCGTACCTGAGCCGCCTCCCGGAATGTTGTGTTGATAACGGATCAGATGCGATGAATGCACCGCTCGACTTCGGCCCGATCAAGGCCGTGATTTTCGATATGGATGGTTTGCTGCTCGATACCGAGGGCATTTACACCGAGGTCACGCAAATCATTGCCGAACGCTACGGCCGAACCTTCGACTGGAACATCAAGCAGAACATCATCGGCCGCGGTGCTGGCGATCTGGCGCGCTATGTCGTCGAGGCGCTGGACCTGCCGATCAGCGCCGAGGAGTTTCTGCTGATCCGCGAACCTTTGATGCGTGAACGCTTTCCGCGTGCGCTGGCGATGCCAGGTGCGCAGGAACTGGTTCAGCATCTGAAAGCGAACAACATTCCGATTGCCGTGGGCACGAGTTCTTCGAGTCAGTCCTTCGGGCAGAAAACCACGTTGCATGGCGATTGGTTTGCGCTGTTCGACACCATCGTGACTGCTGATGACCCTGAGGTGGGCGCGGCGAAACCAGCGCCGGATATCTTCCTCACCGCCGCGCGACGTCTGGGTGTGGCGCCGCAGGATTGCCTGGTGTTTGAAGATTCGCCGTTTGGCGTTACTGCGGCAAAAGCCGCGGGGATGACTGCGATTGCTGTGCCGGATGCGGCCATGGCTGATGAAAAGTATGCGCATGCCGACAGCATTCTTCGCACGTTAAAGGCCTTCCAGCCGCACGCGTACGGCTTGCCGGCACTCGAGCTGAGATAACGGGCAAACGCGGAACAACAAAATGCCGGGCAACCTGATCAAAGGTTACCCGGCGTTTTGTTTTTACGGTGCGAGGGCGGTGAATCAGGCGCCAAAACCACCGTCGATGCTAAGGCTGGCACCGGTGATGTAGCCGGCTTCCGGGCCGACCAGGTAAGCAACGAAACTGGCGATCTCGGAGGCGGTGCCATAACGACCAACGGCCATCAGCGGGATCAGGCTCTCGGCGAACTCACCGTGGGCCGGGTTCATGTCGGTATCGACCGGGCCAGGCTGCACGTTATTGATGGTGATACCCCGCGGGCCCAGGTCGCGGGACAGGCCTTTGGTCAGGCCGACCAGCGCCGCCTTGCTCATGGCGTAAGGGCCGCCACCGGCGAAGGGCATGCGGTCGGCGTTGGTGCTGCCGATGTTGATGATGCGACCGCCTTCGGTCATGTGTTTGGCGGCCTCTTGAGTCGCGATGAACACACTGCGTACGTTGATCGCCAGGGTTTGGTCGAAGTCTTCGAGTTTGAAATCTTCAAGTGGGGCAACGGCCAGCACACCTGCGTTGTTGACCAGAATATCCAACCGGCCAAAGGTTTTGACGGTGGCGTTGACGGCGTTGCGAATGGCGACTGCATCAGCGCTGTCGGCTTTGATCGCCAGAGCTTTGCCGCCGGAAGCGGTGATGCTGTTCTGCAACTCTTCAGCCTTGGCGGCGGAGCTGACGTAAGTGAAGGCAACCGCTGCGCCTTCAGCGGCCAGGCGTTTGACGATGGCGGCGCCGATGCCGCGGGAGCCGCCCTGGATGAGCGCTACTTTACCGCTGAGATTTTGAGTGGTCATGTCGTTCTCCAAAAGTACAAGGCGGACTGCCTTGTTGTTGGAGCCGAGTATCGGCCTCGGATTACCCGCTGTGTAGACGGTAATTACTATAGTCTGTGTAAACCAAAAGTTTATAGTGGCGACCATGGAAACCTTCAGTAGTATCGAATGCTTCGTCCGCAGCGCCGAGGTCGGCAGCTTTGCCGAAGCCGCGCGGCGCCTGAGCCTGACTCCGGCAGCGGTGGGCAAAAGTGTCGCCAAGCTTGAGGCGCGCCTGGGTGTGCGGCTGTTTCAGCGCAGCACGCGCAGCCTGACCTTGACCGAAGCCGGTCAGCTGTTTCTCGGTGAAGTCAGTGCCAGTCTGCACACCATTCAAAATGCCGTGGCCAATTTGGCCAGCGCCGAAGGACGTCCGGCCGGGACGCTGAAAGTCAGCATGGGCACGGTGTTTGGGCGGCTGTACATCGTGCCGCTGCTGGGCGAGTTTCTGCGGCGTTTTCCGGCGATCAACCCGGATTGGCATTTCGATAACCGCCAGGTCGATCTGATCGGCCAAGGCTTCGACGCGGCGATTGGTGGCGGCTTTGAACTGCCGCAAGGCGTGGTCGCGCGCAAGCTGACGCCGGCTCACCGGGTGTTGGTGGCGTCCAGGGATTATCTGGCGCAACGCGAGGCGATTCGTGAACCGGATGATTTAAGTGACTGCGACGGGATTCTGATTCGTTCACCGCAGACGGGTCGCGTGCGCTCCTGGCAACTGACCAGTCGTCGTCAGGAACACAGCCCGCTGAACCTCAAGGCGCGGATGACCATGAGTGACTCCGAAGCCGCTTGCGCCACCGCCGTGCAAGGCTTGGGTATCGCGCTGGTGAGCATGCCGTTCGCCGTTGGTTACCTGAATGCCGGTACTTTGCAGCGCGTGCTGCCGGACTGGTACGTCGATGATGGCAACATCTCGATCTACTACGCCGAACACAAGCTGCTGCCGGGCAAGACACGGGCGTTCGTTGATTTCATCATCGAGCAATTCGCCGAGCAGCAATTGGCGCAGCGATTCAGCGCTGTCTGAGCAGGTCTCCTGGCCGAGTGCAGATCCTGTGGGAGCGAGCTTGCTCGCGATGACGGACTGACATTCAACATTGATGTTGATTGTTACACCGCTATCGTCGGAACGCCGCCCGGAGCAAGCTCGCTCCCACAGGGGATTTTGCAGGGCAGGGGATCAGGCTTTCTGGATGATGTTGCCCGCGTGCAAGCCGCATTCTTTCTGGGTGGCTTCTTCCCACCACCAGCGACCTTCGCGCTCGTGCTGGTTCGGCAGCACCGGGCGGGTGCACGGCTCGCAGCCAATGCTGATGAAGCCGCGCTCATGCAGGCTGTTGTACGGCAGTTCCAGCATGCGGATGTAGCCCCAGATCTCTTCGCTGGTCATTTGTGCCAGCGGGTTGAATTTGTACAGGGTGCGTTCCGGCGTCGAGAACGCGCTGTCGACTTCCAGTACGGCAACCTGGCTGCGGGTGCCCGGGCTCTGGTCGCGGCGCTGGCCGGTGGCCCAGGCGCTGACGGTGGACAGTTTGCGACGCAGCGGTTCGATCTTGCGGATGCCGCAGCATTCGCCATGGCCGTCCTTGTAGAAGCTGAACAGGCCTTTTTCCTTGACGAACGGTTCGAGCTTTGTATGGTCCGGCGAGACCAGTTCAATCTCGATCTTGTAGTGCTCGCGCACCTGATCGATGAAGCGATAGGTTTCCGGGTGCAGGCGTCCGGTGTCGAGGCTGAAGACTTTGACGTTTTTGTTGATCTTCCAGGCCATGTCCACCAGCACCACGTCTTCGGCGCCGCTGAAGGAGATCCAGAGATCATCCCCGAACTCGGCAAAAGCCAGTTTGAGAATGTCCTGGGCGGATTTGGTGGCATAGGTCGCGGCGAGTTCAGCGACGTCGAACGATGGGCTCATCAGGGCGGTTTCCTACAGGTCGGTGGCGCTAAGCGCTCTATATAGTGGCGATGGTAGCAAAAACCCGAGGCGACAGGGGCGCTCGTCTGCGTTGCGTCGGTCGGTACGACTCGCTAGAGTTCGGCAGTCCTTTTGCTCGCTCAACTCAATAATCAGTACAAATGGGAGTGTCTTGTGGAAATTGCCTGTCTCGATCTGGAAGGTGTCCTGGTCCCGGAAATCTGGATCGCCTTTGCCGAAAAAACCGGGATTGAATCCCTCAAGGCAACCACCCGGGATATTCCCGATTACGACGTGCTGATGCAGCAGCGCCTGCGCATCCTCGACGAGCACGGCCTGAAGCTGTCCGACATTCAGGAAGTGATCGCCACCCTGAAGCCACTGGACGGTGCCATCGAGTTCGTCAACTGGCTGCGCGAGCGTTTCCAGGTGGTGATTCTTTCCGACACGTTCTACGAGTTTTCCCAGCCGCTGATGCGTCAACTGGGCTTCCCGACCTTGCTCTGCCATCGTCTGATTACGGATGACACGGGGCGGGTGACGGGCTATCAACTGCGTCAGAAAGATCCCAAGCGTCAGTCGGTATTGTCCTTCAAGAGCCTCTACTATCGGGTGATCGCGGCCGGTGATTCGTACAACGACACCAGCATGCTGGGCGAGGCGGACGCAGGGATCCTGTTCCACGCGCCAGACAACGTGATCCGCGAATTCCCGCAGTTTCCGGCGGTGCATACCTTCACCGAGTTGAAGCAGGAATTCCTCAAGGCCTCGAACCGCGAATTGAACCTGTAAACACCCGCCCCTACGGGGGCAATACACTGGGTTACAGGTTTTGCAGGGTTTCCAGCAACACCTTCACCTTGGTGATCGACTCCTGATACTCGGCCTGCCAGTCCGAATCGGCGACGATCCCTCCACCCCCCCAGCAGCAGACCTGACCATCCTTGACCAGCAAGCTGCGGATGGCGATCGAGCTGTCCATCTCTCCGCGTACGTCCAGATACAGCAACGAGCCACAGTACAAACCACGGCGGGTCGGTTCCAGTTCGTCGATGATCTGCATGGCACGGATCTTCGGCGCGCCGGTGATCGAGCCGCCGGGGAAGCTGCCGGCGATCAGATCCAGGGCGTCTTTGTTGTCAGCCAATTCGCCGGTGACGCTGCTCACCAGGTGATGCACGTTCGGGTAGCTTTCCAGGCTGAACAACTCTGGCACGCGCACCGAGCCAATGCGGCAGGTGCGGCCCAGATCGTTACGCAACAGGTCGACGATCATCAGGTTTTCCGCGCGATCCTTGGGGCTGGCCAGCAGTTCGGCGGCATTGGCTGCGTCTTCGGTGGCGTTCTGTCCGCGCGGCCGGGTGCCTTTGATCGGCCGGGTTTCCACATGGCCGTCGCTGACTTTGACGAAACGCTCCGGCGACAAGCTCAGTACTGCGCCGCCCTCGGGCAAGCTCTGGAAGCCGGAGAACGGCGTTGGGCAGGCTGCCCGCAACGCGCAATACGCGGCCCACGGATCACCCTGATACTGCGCGCGGAAGCGTTGTGCAAAGTTGACCTGATAGCAGTCGCCGGCCTGAATGTACTGCTGGATACGCACGAACGCCTGCTGATAGTCGCTGGCACTGAGGTCGGGGCTCATGGCGCCGTTCAGGGTGAACGTCCCGGTGGACGCAATCGTGGGCTGGCTGAACAGTTCGATCAGACGCTGGCGCTCGGTTTCAATCAGGTTTGGATGGAACACCAGCTGACTGCTACCGATCAAGTGGTCGCTGATCAGCGCCCAGTCATACAGGCCGAAGCGCGCGTCGGGCAGTTGCAGGTCATCGTGAGCCTGAGAGGGCAGGGCTTCCAGGTGACGACCGAAATCGTAACTGAGGTAGCCGATCAAGCCGCCCGCGAACGGCAGCTCGTAGGGTTCTGGTATCGCTGCATCGCCGAGTCGGGCCAGCGTGTCGCGCAGGCGTTGCAGGAACGCGCTGCCACTTTCGTCAGGGGAAACGGCCAGCGTTGTCAGCGGCCAGGCGCTGAGCAGGTCATAACGCCCGCGCTCGGCACTCGGCCGGCCGCTGTCGAGCAGCACACTGCCCGGGGCATGACGAATTGCCGCGAAATACTCGGCGGGGTTGGCGCGATAGGGAAGCGGGTATACGGAACAGGTCAGCATGAGCGGGGCAGATCAGCCATCGAGGCGGGGTGGCGATTGTAGTCCTCTGCGGGAGTTGCTCCTAGAGGGGATGTCGGTGATTGGCAGGTTGGAGGCAGGGTTGAAGGCTTTGGTGACTGTCAGGCCGCCATCGCGAGCAGGCTCGCTCCCACACTGGATCTGTGTCGCACCAAAGATCTAAATGTGGGAGCGAGCTTGCTCCGGGCGGCGTTCCGACGATGGGCGCGCCTCGATCTCGAATCAGCCATCAACCGAGGGAATATGCCCGAACATGTGCTGAACAAACTCCACCCGCTCTTGCGGCGTTTCGGTAATCCCTCTGGCCTTCAGCTCTTCCAGTCGTGCCTCGACGGCATGAGTACGCAAGGTCAACCCGCAGTCATTGGCAATCTGAATATTCAGCCCGGGCCGCGCGTTGAGTTCGAGAATCAGCGGGCCTTTCTCCTGGTCCAGCACCATGTCGACGCCAATGTAGCCCAGGCCACACAGCTCATAACAACTGGCGGCAAGTTTCATGAAACCGTCCCAGTAGGGCAGTTGCACGTCATCCACCGGATTGGCGGTGTCCGGGTGTTTGGCGATGAATTTGTTCAGCCAGGTGCCGCGCAAGGTCAGGCCGGTGGCCAGGTCGACACCGACGCCGATGGCGCCCTGGTGCAGGTTGGCCTTGCCGTTGGACTGCCGGGTTGGCAAACGCAGCATGGCCATTACCGGGTAGCCCATCAGCACGATGATGCGGATGTCCGGCACGCCTTCATAACTGATGCTTTGGAAGATCTGGTCGGGAATCACCCGATACTCGATCAGCGCACGGTCGCGGTGACCACCCAGGGAATACAGACCGGTCAGAATGCTGGAAATCTGATGTTCGATTTCCTCATGGCTGATGATCTTTCCGGAAACCGTGCGGTACTGGCCTTCGAAGCGGTCGGCGATCACCAGGATGCCGTCACCGCCGGCACCCTGCGCCGGTTTGATCACGAAGTCGCTGTGGTTGCCGATGATCTCGCCGAGCTTGTCGATTTCCTTTTCGGTGGAGATCACCCCGTACATTTCCGGCACATGAATGCCGGCCTTGATCGCACGTTCCTTGGTGATGATCTTGTCATCGACAATCGGGTACAGGCTGCGCTTGTTGTACTTGAGTACGTAGTCCGCGTTGCGCCGATTGATGCCCATGATGCCCCGGGCTTCCAGGGCCTTCCAGGTCTTCCAGAAACCGAACATTACGACTCGGCCTTGACGAAGGCTTTGAAGCGCATGAGTTCGGTCAGGCGGTAGCCGCGATAACGACCCATGGCCAGCATGAAACCCACCAGGACCAACAGGATCGCCGGGAAGGTGAACACGAAGTAGATCAGTTCCGGGATGCTCATGATCAGGTGTCCCAGGGATGCTGCGAACAGCGTGCCGATCGCGACTTTCAGCGCATGGCCGGCGCCGCGTTCTTCCCAGGTGATCGACAGGCGTTCGATGGTCATGGTCAGAATCACCATCGGGAACAGTGCCACCGACATACCGCGCTCCAGTCCCAGTTTGTGGCTGAACAGGCTGATGGCGGCAATCAGCACCACGACGAAGGTCAGTACTACCGAGAGCCTCGGCAACATTTGCAGTTTCAGGTGTTCAAGGTAGGAGCGCAAGGACAGGCCCAGCGCCGTGATCACCGTAAACAGCGCGATACCGAAGCCCAGCTGGGTTTCCCGGAAGGCCAGGGCGATCAGTACCGGAGTAAAGGTGCCCAGGGTCTGCAAGCCGATCAGGTTGCGCAGGATCAGGATCACCAGCACGCCGATCGGGATCATCACCATGATCATGAAGGTTTGCTGGGTCTGTAGCGGCAGGCCGTACAGCGAGTAATCGAGGAAGCTGGCGTCGGTGTTCTCGTCGGTCAGCTTGGCCAGGCGAATGGCGTTCATTTCGCTGTTGTTCAGGCTGAAGGTGACGTTGGCTTTCTTGCCGCCTTCGACGGTGATCAGGTTGTCATCGCCGGTCCACCACAGCAGGCGGTCAGTCGGCAGGCCTTGCTCACCGGTTTCCGGGTTGAAGTACAGCCAGTCGGTGCCATTGAAGCTGCGCAGCCAGAGTTCCGGGATTTGCGGCTGATCGGCCACCAGGCGGATGGTGTGGACCTTTTCCATCGGTACGTGGGCGATGGACAGCAGCAGCTCGATGATTTTCGCCTTGTGCGCGGGCGAAGGATCGCCTGCCAGGAGCATTTTGGCGTTGTCGTCGTTGGTGTTGTTGACCCGTTTGATTGCTTCGCTGATGAACGTTTCAACGTCCGCCGAGTGTTGGCGAATCGGCGCGAGCAGGGCATCGGCGGCGATTTTTTCCGGGCCTTCGACGGCGATGCTGTCACGGAAGGTCGGGCCTTTGACTTTGGATTTTTCACCGGTGTAGCGCTTGGTCAGCACCAGGCGGTAGTAAAGCGTCTGGTTGCCCTTGGCCCGACGTGCCGACCAGGTGACTTTGCGGTTGCCGTCGACGCGGTTGACCGAAACGCCATAGTTGTTGGAGATGAAACTTTCATTGAGGCTGACGTAATCGCGGCTCAGCGGTGGCACGAACATCTGGATCTTGACCGGGTCCTTGGCACTGGCGACGAACTCGACCTTGGCGTCGATGTTCCACAAGTCGTCGGTGGCGTCTTCGGTCACCGGAATGCCCAGCACGAAAATCTGATAGGCCGTAACTGAAATGCCTAGCACCATCAATATGGCGATCAGGATTTTCAGGTGGAGGGTAAGAGAGCGCATGGGTATTACTCTGCGGTTTGTGCGTCGGTGGCGCAGGCAGGTTTGCCAGCAGCGTATTTAAGACTGGGGTCGACCAGCGCATCAAAGCGTTTCAAGGCTTCGGAGCCGATCAAGAGCGGGTATTGGAATGCACTACGGTCGGTCAGGTTCACTTCTATGCTGCGTAGCGCCGTACCCATGCAGATATCCAGCTCTATCACCGGGCGTGCGGTGTACTGCTTGCCTTCATCGGGGTCGTAGTCACCGGCACGGCGTTTGATTTTGCTCACGCGTGCCAAAGGGCGTTCGATCGGGTGCGAGTGGGCGGTGTCGATAGCCAGATAGAAGCGCACCCAGGATTCGCCATTGCGTTTGAAGCGTTTGATGTCGCGGGCACTGAGCGAGGCGGTTTTGGCCCCGGTGTCGAGTTTGGCCGCGACTTCCAGGTCGATCCCTGCCAGCTGCGCGTATTCGTTGAGGCCGTACACAGTCTTTTCGCCCGCGATAGCGAGACCCGGCAGGCAGAGTAGGCAGAACAACAGGGTGAAGGGCTTGAGTCTCATAGATCCTGGCGCGGTGCCGTCCGTTCTTCAGTTCAAGGCGACTGGCATTGCTGCACAAGCTCCTTCTCGTGCCTGCCATAAAAACATGACAGACAAATGCGGGCGGCATTCTAGCACGGTGGTTTTATGGCGCCAGCCGCGGGGCTGTCCTTTACTTAGGTTTTACCAAAGGCGTTTATTAGACGATTGTCGACAATAGCTCTTTTTCCTTTGACTGATTGCCTGATATTGGTTAGTTTTTGGCGCATTGACTTACAAGGTGTCGACAATATGCTGGATCAACTCGATCCCCCGGTGATGGCGTCAGACGATTCGGAAACCCTTTCCGAAAACGTCTTCCGACGCATTCAGGCGGCCATCGTCAAAGGCGAGATCGCCCCGGGCAGCAAGATCTCCGAGCCTGAGCTGGCGCGCACCTACGGCATCAGCCGTGGGCCGTTACGTGAGGCAATCCATCGCCTGGAAGGTCAGCGCCTGCTGGTGCGCGTCCCGCATGTGGGGGCAAGGGTGGTGTCGCTGAGCCACGCCGAGTTGCTTGAGCTCTACGAAATTCGCGAGTCTTTGGAAGGCATGGCCTGTCGCCTGGCTGCCGAGCGCATGACCAGCGAAGAAATCGATGAGCTGCGCCGGGTGCTGGAAACCCACGAGCGCGATGCGGCGTTTCAGGCAGGTGTCGGTTATTACCAGCAGGAAGGCGATTTCGACTTTCACTACCGAATCATTCAGGGCAGTGGCAACCGCACGCTGACGCAAATGCTCTGCGGCGAGCTTTATCAATTGGTGCGCATGTACCGCATCCAGTTTTCCGCCACGCCCAATCGGCCGCGCCAGGCGTTCGCCGAGCACCACCGGATTCTCGATGCCATCGCCGACCGTGACGGTGAATTGGCCGAGTTGTTGATGCGTCGTCACATCGGCGCTTCAAAACGTAATATCGCCCGTCACTATCAGGACGGCGCCCATCAGACAGCCACTCCACGAGGTGAGTCATGAGTTCCAACAAGAGCACACCAGGCCAGCGTTTCCGCGATGCGGTTGCCAGCGAGCAACCTTTGCAAGTGGTCGGCGCGATCAACGCCAACCATGCGCTGCTGGCCAAGCGCGCCGGTTTCAAGGCTATCTATCTGTCCGGTGGCGGGGTCGCTGCCGGTTCTCTCGGTGTGCCGGATTTGGGCATTACCGGCCTCGATGATGTGCTGACCGACGTACGCCGGATCACCGACGTCTGCGATCTGCCGTTGTTGGTGGACGTGGACACCGGTTTTGGTTCCTCGGCGTTCAACGTCGCGCGCACCGTGAAGTCGATGATCAAGTTCGGCGCGGCGGCGATTCACATCGAGGACCAGGTCGGCGCCAAGCGCTGCGGTCACCGTCCGAACAAAGAGATCGTTTCCCAGCAGGAAATGGTCGATCGGATCAAAGCCGCTGTCGATGCGCGCACCGATGACAGCTTCGTGATCATGGCCCGCACCGACGCTCTGGCGGTGGAAGGTCTGGAGTCGGCACTGGATCGCGCCGCGGCGTGTATTGAAGCCGGCGCCGACATGGTGTTCCCGGAAGCCATCACCGAGCTTGAGATGTACAAGCTGTTCGCCAGCCGCGTCAAAGCGCCGATCCTGGCCAACATCACCGAGTTCGGCTCGACGCCGCTGTACACCGTCGAGCAACTGAGAGCCGCCGATGTGTCGCTGGTGCTGTATCCGCTGTCGGCCTTCCGCGCCATGAACAAAGCCGCGGAAAACGTCTACACCGCGATCCGCCGCGACGGTACGCAACAGAACGTCATCGACACCATGCAAACCCGCATGGAGCTTTACGATCGCATCGATTACCACACCTTCGAGCAGAAGCTCGATGCGTTGTTTGCTGCGAAGAAGTAAAGATCAAAAGATCGCAGCCTTCGGCAACTCCTACGCCGATCGTGTTCCCCGTAGGAGCTGCCGCAGGCTGCGATCTTTTCGGGGTTATCCGAATAGCCTGACAAATTCAAGATTGGAGACAGCAATGGCCGAAGCAAAAGTATTGAGTGGCGCCGGGCTGCGTGGCCAGGTGGCCGGGCAAACCGCATTGTCCACCGTGGGACAGGAAGGCGCAGGCCTGACCTATCGCGGCTATGACGTTCGCGAACTGGCGGCGCAAGCGCATTTCGAAGAAGTGGCGTACATGCTGCTGTACGGCGAGCTGCCGAACAAGGCGCAACTGGCCGCCTACATCAGCAAACTGAGCAAGCTGCGTGACCTGCCGCAAGCCCTGAAGGAAGTGCTCGAACGCATCCCGGCGGACGCCCATCCAATGGACGTGATGCGCACCGGTTGCTCGTTCCTCGGCAACCTTGAACCGGAGAAAGACTTCTCCGAGCAACACGATAAAACCGACCGGCTGCTGGCCGCGTTCCCGGCGATCATGTGCTACTGGTATCGCTTCAGCCACGACGGTAAACGCATCAACTGCGTGACCGATGAAGAGTCGATCGGCGGGCATTTCCTGCACCTGCTGCACGACAGGAAGCCGAGCGAGTTGCACGTCAAGGTGATGAACGTTTCGCTGATCCTTTACGCGGAGCACGAGTTCAACGCGTCGACCTTCACCGCCCGCGTTTGCGCATCGACCTTGTCCGACCTGTTCTCCTGCGTTACCGCGGCCATCGGTTCCCTGCGCGGCCCGCTGCATGGTGGCGCCAACGAAGCGGCGATGGAAATGATTCAGCGCTTCGCATCGCCGGAGGAGGCAATCAAAGGCACCCTCGGCATGCTTGAGCGCAAAGACAAGATCATGGGCTTCGGTCACGCGATCTACAAAGACAACGACCCGCGCAATGAAGTGATCAAGGGCTGGTCGAAAAAGCTCGCTGACGAGGTCGGTGACAAGGTGTTGTTCCCAGTGTCCGAAGCCATCGACAAGACCATGTGGGAGCAGAAGAAACTGTTCCCCAACGCCGACTTCTACCATGCCTCGGCGTACCACTTCATGGGCATTCCGACCAAGCTGTTCACGCCGATTTTCGTCTGCTCGCGCCTGACCGGCTGGGCGGCGCATGTGTTCGAACAGCGTGCCAACAACCGCATCATCCGCCCGAGCGCCGAGTACGTCGGCGTCGAACAGCGCAAGTTCGTGCCAATCGAACAACGCTGAGTGGTGGGGTTTTGCACTGGTAGCTGAAGAAACCGAAAACCCTGTGGGAGCGAGCTTGCTCGCGATAGCGGTGGGGCAGTCGACATCGATGTTGGATGTGACTCAGTCATCGCGAGCAAGCTCGCTCCCACAGTAGTTGGGTGTTCTTCAGTTCCGGCGCCAGACGCCTCCTATGCAATCACCGTGACCGAGTCCTGACGATGAACACAGAATTTCGCAAACCGCTGCCCGGCACCCATCTGGATTACTTCGACGTCCGTGCGGCAGTCGAGGCCATCCAGCCTGGCGCCTACGACACTCTGCCGTACACCTCCCGCGTGCTGGCGGAAAACCTGGTGCGTCGCTGCGACCCGGCCACGCTCACCGAATCCCTGAAGCAGTTCATCGAGCGCAAGCGCGACCTCGACTTCCCGTGGTTCCCGGCGCGCGTGGTGTGCCACGATATTCTTGGCCAGACCGCCCTGGTTGACCTCGCCGGCCTGCGTGATGCCATCGCCCTGCAAGGTGGCGATCCTGCACAAGTGAACCCGGTGGTGCCAACGCAACTGATCGTCGACCACTCCCTGGCCGTTGAGCGCGGTGGCTTCGATCCGGAGGCGTTCGAAAAGAACCGTGCCATCGAGGACCGTCGCAACGAAGACCGCTTCCACTTCATCAACTGGACCAAGAAGGCCTTCAAGAACGTCGACGTGATTCCGCCGGGCAACGGCATCATGCACCAGATCAACCTGGAGAAAATGTCTCCGGTGATCCAGGTGCGCGATGGCGTGGCGTTCCCGGATACCTGCGTGGGCACTGACAGCCACACGCCTCACGTCGATGCGTTGGGCGTGATCGCCATCGGTGTCGGCGGTCTGGAAGCCGAAAGCGTGATGCTCGGCCGCGCGTCCTGGATGCGCCTGCCAGAAAGCGTCGGCGTTGAACTGACCGGCAAGCTGCAACCGGGCATCACCGCCACCGACATGGTGCTGGCGCTGACCGAGTTCCTGCGTCAGCAAAAAGTCGTCGGCGCCTGGCTGGAATTCTTCGGCGAAGGCGCCTCGGCACTGACGCTCGGCGACCGCGCAACCATTTCCAACATGGCTCCGGAATACGGCGCCACCGCGGCGATGTTCTACATCGACCAGCAAACCATCGACTACCTGAAACTCACCGGCCGTGAAGACGAGCAGGTGCAGTTGGTCGAGAGCTACGCCAGGCAGACCGGTCTGTGGGCCGACAGCCTGAAGGGCGCGCAATACGAGCGAGGGTTGAGCTTCAACCTGTCCTCGGTGGTGCGCAACATGGCGGGGCCGAGCAATCCTCATGCCCGTGTCGCCACCTCGGACCTCGCCGCTCAAGGCATCTCTGGCCAGTGGGACGACGTTCCCGGTCAGATGCCGGATGGCGCGGTGATCATTGCCGCCATCACCAGTTGCACCAACACCAGCAACCCGCGCAACGTCATCGCTGCCGGTCTGTTGGCACGCAACGCCAACAAGCTCGGGTTGACCCGCAAGCCATGGGTCAAATCGTCCCTCGCACCGGGTTCGAAAACCGTGGCGCTGTACCTGGATGAAGCCGGCCTGACCACTGAACTGGAACAGCTCGGTTTCGGCGTGGTGGCGTTCGCTTGCACCACCTGCAACGGTATGTCCGGTGCGCTGGACCCGGTGATCCAGCAAGAAATCATCGACCGTGACCTGTACGCCACCGCCGTGTTGTCGGGTAACCGCAACTTCGACGGTCGGATTCACCCGTACGCCAAGCAGGCGTTCCTCGCGTCGCCGCCGCTGGTGGTGGCGTACGCCATTGCCGGGACCATTCGTTTCGACATCGAAAAAGACGTGTTGGGCCTGACGGCCGACGGCAAGGAAATCCGCCTGAAGGACATCTGGCCGAGTGATGAAGAGATCGACGCGGTGGTCAAGGCGTCGGTCAAGCCGGAGCAGTTCCGTCAGGTTTACATTCCGATGTTCGCCATCCACGAAGACACCGGCCCGAAAGTCAAACCGCTCTACGACTGGCGCGAGATGAGCACCTACATCCGCCGTCCGCCGTACTGGGAAGGCGCACTGGCCGGGGCACGTCCGCTCAAGGGCATGCGCCCGCTGGCAGTGCTGCCGGACAACATCACCACCGATCACCTGTCGCCGTCCAACGCCATCATGCTCGACAGCGCCGCCGGCGAATACCTGGCGAAAATGGGCTTGCCGGAAGAGGACTTCAACTCTTACGCGACGCACCGCGGTGACCACTTGACCGCACAACGCGCGACCTTCGCCAACCCGAAACTGTTCAACGAAATGGTTCAGGAAAACGGCAAGGTCAAGCAGGGTTCGCTGGCGCGTGTCGAGCCGGAAGGCCAGGTCATGCGGATGTGGGAAGCCATCGAAACCTACATGGAGCGCAAACAGCCGCTGATCATTATCGCAGGCGCCGACTACGGTCAGGGTTCGTCCCGCGACTGGGCTGCCAAGGGTGTGCGACTGGCCGGGGTTGAGGCTATCGCAGCCGAAGGTTTCGAACGCATCCACCGTACCAACCTGGTGGGCATGGGCGTGTTGCCGCTGGAGTTCAAGCCGGGTACTGATCGCAAAACCCTGGGCATTGACGGCACTGAAACCTTCGACGTGATCGGCGAGCGCACTCCGCGCGCCACACTGACGCTGGTCATCACCCGCAAGAACGGTGAACAGGTGTCGGTGCCGGTCACTTGCCGTCTCGATACTGCTGAAGAAGTCTCGATCTATGAAGCCGGTGGCGTGTTGCAGCGTTTCGCCCAGGACTTTCTTGAATCGGCTGTTGCCGTTTAATACGACGAGCCGCGCGGGATTTCAAGTCCCGCGCTGGCCAATAAGGACCCACATGGCTCACGTACCTCAGATCGCCCCTCAAATTAGAATCCCTGCCACCTACATGCGGGGCGGCACCAGTAAAGGCGTGTTCTTCAGCTTGCAGGATTTGCCTGAATCGGCACAGGTTCCGGGCCCGTCCCGCGATGCGTTGCTGTTGCGTGTGATCGGCAGCCCTGACCCGTATGAAAAGCAAATCGACGGCATGGGCGCGGCGACCTCGAGCACCAGCAAAACGGTGATCGTGTCCAAGAGCATCAAGGCCGATCACGATGTCGATTACCTGTTCGGTCAGGTCTCCATCGACAAGCCTTTTGTCGATTGGAGCGGCAACTGCGGCAACCTCTCGGCGGCGGTCGGTTCGTTCGCCATCAGCAGTGGTCTGGTAGAGGCCAGTCGCATCCCGCACAACGGTGTGGCAGTGGTGCGCATCTGGCAGGCCAATATCGGCAAGACCATCATCGCCCACGTGCCGATTACCAACGGCGCGGTGCAGGAAACCGGTGATTTCGAACTCGATGGCGTGACCTTTCCAGCCGCGGAAGTGCAGCTCGAATTCATGAACCCGGCGGCCGAAGAGGAGGGCGCGGGTGGTTCGATGTTCCCGACCGGCAACCTGGTCGATGACCTGGAGGTGCCAGGCGTTGGCACCCTCAAGGTGACGATGATCAATGCCGGTATCCCGACCATTTTCCTCAACGCGGACGCCATCGGTTACACCGGCACCGAGTTGCAGGGCGACATCAACGGCGACCCGAAAGCGCTGGCGATGTTCGAGACCATCCGGGCGCACGGTGCGCTGCGTATGGGGTTGATTTCGAACCTCGATGACGCCGCCAAACGTCAGCACACCCCCAAGGTTGCGTTCGTTGCACGGCCAGCCGATTACCTCGCCTCCAGTGGTAAGCCGGTGGCCGCGGGCGATGTCGACCTGCTGGTCCGGGCGCTGTCCATGGGCAAGCTGCACCACGCGATGATGGGCACCGCTGCCGTCGCCATCGGCACCGCTGCGGCGATTGACGGCACGCTGGTCAACCTCGCTGCCGGTGGCATTCCACGCAACGCCGTGCGTTTCGGGCATCCGTCGGGCACCTTGCGTGTCGGCGCCGAGGCTCATCTGGTCGACGGCGAATGGACCGTGACCAAAGCCATCATGAGCCGCAGTGCGCGGGTGTTGATGGAAGGCTGGGTGCGCGTGCCGGGTGACGCTTTCTGAGGTAATACAAACCTCACGTGAACCCTGTGGGAGCGAGCTTGCTCGCGATGAGGCCATAACATTCAGTATCTATGTTGGCTGTCACACCGCCATCGCGAGCAAGCTCGCTCCCACAATTGACCGTTTTTCAACAATAAGAATGATGTAACCGACTGAGATTGCCCCTGAACCGAGGTCCCATCTACGAACCACTGCCAGAGTGAATCGAACATGAGCGCCAACGTCGACCTGAACAACCGTCCCGACTACGACAAAGTCCTGCAAGACATTGCCGATTACGTCCTGAATTTCAAGATCGAATCCAAAGAGGCGTTGGACACCGCCCGCAACTGCCTGATGGACACCCTCGGCTGCGGCCTGCTGGCCCTGCGTTTTCCCGAATGCACCAAACACCTGGGTCCCATCGTCGAAGGCACGGTCGTACCCTTCGGCGCACGTGTTCCCGGTACCAGCTTGCGCCTCGATCCGGTCAAAGCTGCGTGGGACATTGGCTGCATCGTCCGTTGGCTCGACTACAACGACACCTGGCTGGCCGCCGAGTGGGGGCATCCGTCTGACAACCTCGGCGGGATCCTCGCGGTTGCCGATCACCTGTCGCAGAAACGCGTGGCCAATGGCGATGCACCGCTGACCGTGCGAGCGGTGCTGGACGCGATGATCATGGCCCACGAGATTCAGGGCGTGATTGCCCTGGAAAACTCTTTCAATCGGGTCGGTCTGGACCATGTCCTGCTGGTCAAAGTCGCCTCGACGGCCGTTACCGCGAAAATGATGGGCGCCAATCGCGAGCAACTGTTGGCGGCGCTGTCCCACGCCTTTGTCGACGGCCAGGCACTGCGCACTTACCGTCACGCGCCGAACGCCGGTTCGCGCAAGTCCTGGGCGGCGGGTGATGCATCCAGTCGTGGCGTGCGGCTGGCGGACATCGCCATGCGTGGCGAGATGGGCATTCCGGGCGTATTGACAGCGCCGCAATGGGGTTTCTACGACGTGCTGTTCAGCCACACCAACAAGGATCTGGCGCTCAAGCCTGAAGATAAACGCACCTTCAGTCTCTCGCAGAAGTTCGGCACCTACGTGATGGAAAACGTGCTGTTCAAGATCAGCTTCCCGGCCGAATTCCACGCGCAAACCGCCTGCGAGGCAGCGGTGACCTTGCACCCGCAGGTGAGCAATCGTCTGCATGAAATCGACAGGATCGTCATCACCACCCACGAGTCGGCGATTCGCATCATTTCCAAGGTCGGCCAACTGGCCAACGCCGCAGACCGCGACCACTGCATCCAGTACATGACGGCGGTACCGCTGGCCTTCGGCAATCTGGTGGCTGAACAGTACGAAGACGAGTTCCACGCGGCACACCCGATCATCGATGTGCTGCGCGAGAAGATGGTCATCGTCGAAGACCCGCGCTACACCCGCGAGTATCTGGAGGCCGACAAGCGCTCCATCGCCAACGCCCTGCAAGTGTTCTTCAAGGACGGCTCAAGCACCGAACAAGTGGTGGTCGAATACCCGATTGGTCATCGTCGTCGCCGCGCCGATGGCATTCCCTTGCTGGAGGACAAGTTCAAGGCCAATCTGGCAACCCGATTCACCGCGCAACGCTCGGCGCAGATCCTGGCCCTGTGCAAGGATCAGGCAAACCTTGAAGCCACGCCGGTTAACCGCTTTGTCGATTTGTGGGTGATCTAGCCAGACCGCGTAATCGTTCATCGCGAGCAAGCTCGCTCCCACATTTGACCGCGACCTCAAGGTAAATACGGTCCAGTGTGGGAGCGAGCTTGCTCGCGATGGCGGCAGACCTGGTGATAAGGAACTACTTGAAGCGCCGCTCCACGCCTTTTTCCACCAGAATCTTCGCCGAAATCTCTTCCACGGAAAAATGCGTGGAGTTGATGTGTGCGATGTTCTCGCGGCGGAACAGGTTCTCGACTTCGCGCACTTCGAACTCGCACTGGGCGTAGCTCGAGTAGCGGCTATTGGGCTTGCGTTCGTTGCGGATCGCGGTGAGGCGGTCCGGATCGATGGTCAGGCCAAACAGCTTGTGCTTGTGGGCACGCAATGCCGTTGGCAGTTGCAGGCGCTCCATGTCGTCTTCGGTCAGCGGGTAGTTGGCCGCGCGAATCCCGAATTGCATGGCCATGTACAGGCAGGTCGGGGTTTTGCCGCAGCGCGACACGCCGACCAGGATCAGGTCAGCCTTGTCGTAATAGTGGGTGCGGGCGCCGTCGTCGTTGTCGAGGGCGAAGTTCACCGCCTCGATACGCTCCATGTAATTGGAGTTGTGGCCAATGGAATGGGATTTGCCGACCGAATACGACGAGTGTTCGCTCAACTCCTGCTCGAGCGGCGCGAGGAAGGTCGAGAAAATGTCGATCATGAAACCATTGGAGGTCGCGAGGATCTCACGAATATCCTGGTTGACGATCGTGTCGAAGATGATCGGACGAAATCCGTCCTTTTCGGCGGCCATGTTGATTTGTTGTACCATGGCCCGCGCTTTGTCCACGTTGTCGATGTACGGTCGTATGACTTTGCTGAAGGTAATGTTTTCGAACTGCGCCAACAGGCTTTGACCCAGGGTTTCGGCTGTAATGCCCGTGCCATCGGAGATAAAGAAAGCAGATCGTTTCATTTGCGCCTTGGGCCTTAAGCTGGTGACGATTCTTGGATATGATAGGCGCGGTTTGTCGGCCTGGATTGGCCCGCATTCTCACTTATTTTCCAGGTCCAGGCCATATCGCTGGCAAATGCTCCTGATGAGCCGCCAGCGCCCTGAGCTTTTCCAACACAGTTAGTGGAGAGATCACCTTGGTAGAGTACGTAGTTTCCCTCGATAAGCTCGGCGTCCATGATGTAGAGCATGTGGGGGGCAAGAACGCATCCCTGGGCGAGATGATCAGTAATCTTGCGGGGGCCGGTGTATCGGTCCCGGGTGGCTTTGCCACGACGGCTCAGGCTTATCGTGATTTTCTCGAATTAAGTGGTTTGAACGACCAGATCCACGCAGCCCTCGATGCGCTGGACGTAGACGACGTGAACGCCCTGGCGAAAACCGGTGCGCAAATTCGTCAATGGATCATGGAAGCCGAATTCCCGGAGAAGCTCAACGCCGAAATCCGCACCGCGTTCGCCACACTGTCGGCCGGTAACCCGGACATGGCCGTGGCCGTGCGCTCCTCGGCGACCGCCGAAGACTTGCCGGACGCTTCCTTCGCCGGTCAACAGGAAACCTTCCTGAACATCCGTGGCGTCGAAAACGTCATTCGCGCCGCCAAGGAAGTGTTTGCTTCCCTCTTCAACGACCGCGCCATTTCCTACCGCGTGCACCAGGGCTTCGACCATAAGCTGGTTGCCCTGTCGGCTGGCGTGCAGCGCATGGTCCGTTCGGAAACCGGCACTGCCGGCGTAATGTTTACCCTCGATACCGAATCCGGCTTCCGTGACGTGGTGTTTATCACCGGCGCCTACGGCCTGGGCGAAACCGTCGTACAAGGCGCGGTGAACCCGGATGAGTTCTACGTCCACAAAGGCACGCTGGCAGCAGGTCGTCCGGCGATCCTGCGCCGCAACCTGGGCAGCAAAGCCATCAAGATGATCTACGGCGACGAAGCCAAGGCCGGTCGTTCGGTCAAGACTGTCGATGTCGACAAGGCCGAACGCGCGCGTTTCTGCCTGAGCGATGCTGAAGTCAGCGAACTGGCCAAACAGGCGATGATCATCGAGAAGCACTACAAGTGCCCGATGGACATCGAATGGGCCAAAGACGGCGACGACGGCAAGCTGTACATCGTTCAGGCTCGCCCTGAAACCGTGAAGAGCCGCACCCAGGCCAACGTCATGGAACGTTACCTGTTGAAAGAAACCGGCACCGTGCTGGTTGAAGGTCGCGCCATTGGCCAGCGCATCGGCGCCGGTAAAGTGCGCATCATCAAAGACGTTTCCGAGATGGACAAAGTCCAGCCGGGCGACGTTCTGGTTTCCGACATGACCGACCCGGACTGGGAACCGGTCATGAAGCGCGCCAGCGCCATCGTCACCAACCGTGGCGGCCGTACCTGCCACGCGGCGATTATCGCCCGCGAGCTGGGCATTCCGGCCGTCGTCGGTTGCGGTAACGCCACCCAACTGTTGAAAGACGGGCAGGGCGTGACGGTTTCCTGCGCTGAAGGCGACACCGGTTTTATCTTCGAAGGCGAGTTGGGCTTCGACATCAAGAAAAACTCCGTCGACGCCATGCCGGAACTGCCGTTCAAAATCATGATGAACGTCGGTAACCCGGATCGCGCTTTCGATTTCGCGCAGTTGCCGAACGCCGGTGTGGGCCTGGCCCGTCTGGAGTTCATCATCAACCGCATGATCGGTGTGCATCCTAAAGCACTGCTGAACTACGACGGTCTGCCGTCGGAAATCAAGGAAAGCGTCGACAAGCGCATCGCCGGTTACAACGATCCGGTTGGTTTCTACGTCGAAAAACTGGTCGAGGGCATCAGCACCCTGGCCGCCGCGTTCTGGCCGAAAAAGGTCATCGTGCGTCTTTCGGACTTCAAGTCCAACGAATACGCCAACCTGATCGGCGGCAAGCTCTACGAGCCGGAAGAAGAAAACCCGATGCTGGGCTTCCGTGGCGCTTCGCGTTATATCAGCGAGACGTTCCGTGACTGCTTCGAACTCGAATGCCGCGCGCTGAAACGCGTACGCAACGAGATGGGCCTGACCAACGTCGAAATCATGGTGCCGTTCGTCCGTACCCTGGGCGAAGCCAGTCAGGTCGTGGACCTGTTGGCCGAGAACGGCCTGGCGCGTGGCGAAAACGGTCTGCGCGTCATCATGATGTGTGAACTGCCGTCCAACGCGATCCTCGCTGAAGAGTTCCTCGAGTTCTTCGATGGTTTCTCCATCGGCTCCAACGACCTGACCCAGCTGACTCTGGGCCTGGACCGTGACTCGGGGATCATCGCGCACCTGTTCGACGAGCGTAATCCGGCGGTCAAGAAATTGCTGTCCAACGCGATTCAGGCCTGTAACAAGGCTGGCAAATACATCGGTATTTGCGGTCAGGGGCCTTCCGATCACCCGGACCTGGCCAAGTGGCTGATGGAACAGGGTATCGAAAGCGTTTCGTTGAACCCGGATTCCGTACTGGAAACCTGGTTCTTCCTGGCTGAAGGTCAGGCTGCGGTCTGATGTGTTGAGTGAAGGGGCTGATCGATGATCGGCTCCTTTAGGATTCAAGTAGGGCGGCATCCAGATGGACCCCGCCCTTTTTTGTGCAAGAGCATTATGCAAAGCAGCAGCAACCTGTTTCCTGTCGCCTTGATCAGCGCCGAGCGTCGCGGCGATCTGAGCGAGGACGTCTATCGCTTGAAACCCGGCAACAGCCCGGATGGCACCGTCGAGCTGGCGGTTACCCGCCTGGGCATGGCCGATGAACCCACCGTGCGTGGCGTTCCGGTGATTTTGCTGCACGGCAGTTTTTCCAACCGGCGTTTCTGGTTTTCCCCCAAAGGCCTTGGTCTGGGCGCCTACCTGGCGCGCGCTGGTTTTGATGTGTGGATCCCGGAAATGCGCGGTCACGGCTTGTCTCAGCGCAATCAGAACTATCGAAAGAACCGCGTTGCCGACTACGCCCGTTACGATCTGCCGGCGATTGCCGCGTTCGTTCGCGAGCAAAGCGGACAGGTTCCGCACTGGATTGGTCATTCACTGGGCGGTATCACCCTCGCGGCAGCGCTGGGTGGTCAGTACCTGGGTGAGCCAGCCGTGGCTTCCGCTGCGTTCTTTGGTACACAGGTCAGTCGCACCTATTGGCCGCTGAAATTTCCGCCGGTGGAGTGGAGCGGGCGGTTCATCCTGAAGCGTTTCGCGCAGATTTCGGGCTCTCGCCTCAAGCGTGGTCCAGAGGACGAGCCGATAGGCCTGGCCCTGGAAGGCATGCGCTGGTACGGCTTGTTCGGACGCTTTGGCGATGCCGAAAAAGACTGGTGGGCGGGGCTGGCCGAGGTTCAGGTGCCGGTCTTGGGTGTCAGTGCGACCAGCGATCATCAGGACCCTGATTGGGCGTGTCGCAAGCTGTTCGATCAGATCGGTTCCGAGCACAAACAGTTCATCTGTCTGGGGCGCGAGCAGGGCTTTTCGGACAATTTTGGGCATGTTGAAATGCTGGTCAGCAAAGCCGCACAGGCCGAAGTCTGGCCGTTGGTGCAGCGCTGGCTGACTGATCAGCAGACGCCATTACTGGCTGACAAGCCGGATTTGGCTACAGCAGTCTGAGTACGAATGCTCTGACAAGAGCGTTTCGTTCCGATCAGCTAACGGCTAAGATATGACGCATTGAGCTGTTCTGGTCACAATCGGTTGCTGAGTCAGCCTTATGTTCGTGCCACTTGAGCGTCTGGTCAATCTGGATGAAGGTTATCGGCGGACGTTCCAGGTCGAAGGGCGTAGCCTGCTGTTGTTGGTGCTGGATAATCAGCCGTTGTTGCTGATAGACAGCTGCCCACATAAAGGTGCGTCGTTGAGCGTCGCGACACTCTCGGGAAATATCCTGCGTTGTCAGCGCCATGGCATTGAGTTTCAGTTGCCCAGCGGCATTCCGGTACAGGCACCATGCCCTGGCTTGAGCCTGTTGAAGGTGGCTTACGAGGGTGATTGCATCGGGATCGATGTTTAAATCTCTTTGCGACTACTCGTTTCAGTACTACAACCCCGGCGATTTTCGACAGCCCACAATCGTGTTCTTTCTCTTACAGGAGTTTCTCGATGAACCATTACCTCACTCCCGACCTGTGTGATGCCTACCCGGAACTGGTGCAGGTGCTGGAACCGATGTTCAGCAATTTTGGCGGCCGTGATTCCTTCGGCGGCGAAATCGTTACCATCAAGTGCTTCGAAGACAACTCGCGGGTCAAGGAGCAGGTCGAGCTCAAAGGGAATGGCAAGGTGCTGGTGGTCGATGGCGGTGGTTCGCTGCGCCGCGCCCTGCTGGGCGACATGATCGCCGAGAAAGCCGCGAAAAACGGTTGGGAAGGGCTGGTGATCTACGGCTGCATCCGTGACGTCGACGTTATTGCGCAAACCGATCTGGGCGTGCAGGCGCTGGCCAGCCATCCGATGAAAACCGACAGGCGTGGCCTCGGTGACCTGAACGTTGCGGTAACCTTCGCTGGCGTGACTTTCCGTCCGGGTGAATACATCTATGCGGACAACAATGGCGTGATCATTTCGCCAAGTCCGTTGAAAATGCCAGAATAAATAACTGATTCAAGCCAGGGGTGAGGATGTTCGAGGAAGAAAACGCGCAGTGGGGGCTGGTGCATGCCCTGGTGCTGGATGGTAAAGGCGGTGCGCGTTGGCTTGCCCGGACTGAACTTGATGACCTGCAACTGCAATCCCATGAAAGCCTCTGGCTGCACTGGGACCGTAGTCACCCGCAAACTCAGACCTGGTTGCGTAAATCCAGCGGTTTGAATGAGTTCAGCTGCGATCTGTTGCTCGAAGAAAACACCCGGCCGCGCCTGTTGGCGCTACCGGACTCCGAGCTGTTGCTGTTTTTGCGTGGAATCAACCTCAATCCGGGTGCCGAGCCTGAAGACATGGTCTCGGTGCGGATCTTCGCCTCTGCTCAGCGGGTCATTTCCCTGCGTTTGCGACCGTTGCGCGCCACCGATGAGTTGCTGGTGCAACTGAGCGAGGGCAAGGGGCCGAAAACCACCTCCGAACTGATCCTGTATATGGCTCAGTACCTCACCCATAAAGTGCAGGATCTGGTCAGCGATCTCTCCGAAATCGTCGATGACGAAGAAGAAAAGCTGGATGCCGACGAACGGTATACTCCGGAACATGGCGCTGTTTTGCAGATCCGTCGGCGAGCGGCAGGACTGAAGCGTTTCCTTGCTCCGCAGCGGGATATCTTCGGTCAATTGACCAAGATAAAACTGCCCTGGTTTGTCGACGATGATGGCGACTACTGGAACGAATTGAACAACAGCCTGACGCGCTATCTGGAAGAGCTGGAATTGACCCGGGAGCGCGTGGGGCTGGTGCTGGAGAGCGAAGACCGGCGTTTGAACGTACGCATGAATCGCATCATGTACCGTTTCGGGATCATCACCGGGATCTTCTTGCCGATGAGTTTTCTGACCGGTTTACTCGGTATAAACGTCGGCGGAGTTCCATTTTCCGGAAACCCTTATGGCTTCGTGATTGCCTGCCTGATGATGGTGACAGTAGGGGTGGGGCAGTGGTGGTTATTCCGGCGTTTGCGCTGGGTATGAGGGAGAGCCATGTGACCCGGAGAATGTTGATCGCGTCTTTCACAGATATCACGAGAGGTGCGTATGCACGATCCGTTTGAACAGTCCTTGCGCGACATGCTCAAGGCATCACCGTCCACCCGTGACGACGATGCCTGTCTGGGGCGTGTACTGAAAACCGCCAACCGCCAGGTCGGCGCCGGTGACCTGTTCAGCCTGCTGGGCCGCTGGCTGCCCGCGCTGATGATCGCCCTGAATAACGGATCGGCCCATGTCTCGCCGGTTTCCCGTCGTAAACCTACTGCTCGCACTGCTGATAAGGCTGATTGAATATGGAACTTGATCTCTGGACTCAGAGCCTCGTCACGGCAATGACAGCGTTGTGGACCAAGGTAGCGAACTTCATTCCGAACCTGTTCGGCGCACTGGTAGTGCTTTTGCTGGGTTTTGTCGTGGCCAAGCTGCTCGACACCCTGCTCTCCAAATTACTCGCAAAACTGGGCCTGGATCGCTTGATGGGCGGTACCGGTTTGACCAAGCTGCTGGCTCGCGCAGGCCTGCAGGTGCCGATTTCGACCCTGATCGGCAAGATCGTTTATTGGTTCGTTTTGCTGATTTTTCTGGTTTCTGCTGCAGAATCCCTTGGCTTGGAGCGAGTTTCGGCTACGCTCGATATGTTGGCGTTGTATGTGCCGAAAGTATTCGGCGCCGCGCTGGTGTTGCTGGTGGGCGTGCTGCTCGCGCAATTGGCCAATGGGCTGGTGCGCGGCGCCGCAGAAGGTGTAGGGCTGGATTACGCATCGGGCCTGGGGCGTATCGCTCAAGGCTTGGTGATCATCATCAGTATTTCGGTCGCGATCAGTCAGTTGGAGGTCAAAACCGACCTGCTGAACCATGTGATCGTGATTGTTTTGATTACCGTTGGTCTGGCAGTTGCCTTGGCCATGGGGTTGGGAAGCCGGGAAATTGCCGGCCAGATTCTTGCGGGAATCTATGTGCGTGAGTTGTATCAGGTTGGGCAACAAGTGCGTGTTGGTGAGGTCGAAGGCCAGATCGAAGAGATCGGCACGGTTAAAACTACATTGCTGACCGACGAGGGTGAGCTAGTCTCACTTTCCAATCGGATCCTCCTGGAACAGCATGTTAGTAGCCGCTAACCCGGCAAACCCTGCTAATGTATGCCGCCGCTAAATACCCGATACCCTGGGTTGCGGCGGACATTGACCTGACTGTCGGCCCGACTTGTTTTGAATAAAGCCCAATCGCTATCCATGCGCTACGACCCCCGCGAGCTCTCTGATGAGGAGTTGGTCGCGCGCTCGCACACGGAGCTGTTTCACGTGACGCGCGCCTACGAAGAGCTGATGCGGCGTTATCAGAGAACATTATTTAACGTTTGTGCACGGTATCTTGGGAACGATCGTGACGCAGATGATGTCTGTCAGGAAGTGATGTTGAAGGTGTTGTACGGTTTGAAGAACTTCGAGGGCAAATCGAAGTTCAAAACCTGGCTCTACAGCATCACGTACAACGAATGCATCACACAGTATCGGAAGGAACGGCGTAAGCGTCGCTTGATGGACGCTTTGAGTCTGGACCCCCTTGAGGAAGCGTCTGAAGAGAAGACGCCGAAACCTGAGGAAAAGGGTGGACTTGATCGCTGGTTAGTGTATGTGAACCCGATTGACCGAGAAATTCTAGTGCTACGATTTGTCGCAGAGTTGGAGTTTCAGGAGATCGCAGACATCATGCACATGGGTTTGAGTGCAACGAAAATGCGGTACAAACGCGCTCTTGACAAATTGCGTGAGAAATTTGCAGGCATCGCTGAAACTTAGTTCGGCGCAAATATCTCTTACGTGTAGGCAAGTTCTGATAGACTTGCCGCCGAGTTGTCCCCCGGTTTGCGGGACTGCTTTACAATCACCAGATGGGGATTTAACGGATGAAACTGAAAAACACCTTGGGCTTGGCCATTGGTTCTCTTATTGCCGCTACTTCGTTCGGCGCTCTGGCACAAGGCCAAGGCGCGGTCGAAGGTGAGGCGTTCTGGGGTAAAACCTGGAACCACAGCGTCGATTCCTACCAGAACGGCCGCACTCCTGGCGTCTCGATCGGCTACTTCCTGACCGACGACGTTTCGATCAATGCGACCTACCGCAAAGACGAATACACCCGTTCGGACGAAGACACTGGCAACCAGCGGATCAAAGGCGATCACTTCGGCCTGAAATCCCAGTACCACTTCGGTACCGTTGGCGACGCTATCCGTCCTTACGTTGAAGGCGGTGTATCTCACGGCAGCATGACCAACGTCGCTGCTGACGGTCACACTGGTCGTGACAAGTCCACCTACCTGACCACTGGTGCTGGCGCCAAGTGGTACATCACCGACAACTTGTACGCTCGTGCCGGCCTTGAAGCCGACTACAAGCTGGACAACGGTCGTTGGGACTACCAGGCTCTAGTTGGCTTGGGCGTTAACTTCGGCGGCACTGGCGGCAAAGTTGCTCCAGCTCCAGTAGCTGCAGCACCGGCTCCAGAGCCAGAGCCAGAAGCTCCAGTTGCTGAAGTTGTTCGCGTTCAACTGGACGTGAAATTCGACTTCAACAAGGCTGTTGTCAAGCCAAACAGCTACGGCGACGTGAAGAACCTGGCTGACTTCATGAAGCAGTACCCGAACACCACCACCGTTGTGGAAGGTCACACCGATAGCGTCGGTCCTGACGCTTACAACCAGAGGCTGTCCCAGAAACGTGCTGACGCTGTGAAACAAGTTCTGGTCAAGGATGGTGTTGAAGCTAACCGCATTCACTCGGTTGGTTACGGCAAGTCCCGCCCAATTGCTGACAACGCAACTGAAGCTGGCCGCACTGCAAACCGTCGCGTAGAAGCGCAGGTTGAAGCTACTGCTAAGTAATTAGCGTGTAGTTTGGAAAAGCCCGGCTTAGGCCGGGCTTTTCTTTGCCTGCGATTTGGTCTTGAGCGAAAAGTTGTAATGGCGTTTACGCCAGATTGACGTTCCAGCGTTCCTCCGTAGGAGCTGCCGCAGGCTGCGATCTTTTAGCATTGTCACAGGCAGCCACCGCACCGATCACCAGGATAGCCGGGCTTTTCAACTGGAAGCTGTGGGCGTCTTCCTGCATCGCTGTGAGGTTGCTCCGACATTCCCTCTGGTGCGGCAATGAAGCATTTTCAATCATCGCCACCGGCGTATCAGTCGCCATCCCGCCGGCCAGCAACTGCTCGCCAATTGAGCTCAATTTCGCCACGCCCATGTAAATCACCAGCGTCGTACCGCTTTGGGCCAAGGCTCGCCAATTGAGCTCGCTGTCGTCCTGCGTATGCGCTGTCACCAGGGTTACGCCGCGGGCGATGCCGCGCAGGGTCAGGGAAATATCGCATTGCGTTGCGCCGGCCAGGCCTGCGGTGATGCCATTGACCAGCTCGACCTTAATTTCACGTTCGCGCAACCACTGTGCCTCTTCACCGCCGCGTCCGAAAATGCACGGATCGCCACCTTTGAGCCGCACCACACACTTGCCTTGGCGGGCATAACGCAGCATCAAGCGATGAATGAACGCCTGCGGAGTAGAGCGGCAGCCCCCGCGTTTGCCGACCGCAATGATTCGCGCCTGCGGGCAATGCACCAGCACTGCTTCGTTGACCAGGTCGTCGATCAGCACCACATCGGCTTCGTTCAGCGCTCGTACGGCTTTGAGGGTCAGCAATTCAGGGTCGCCGGGACCTGCACCCACCAACCAGACTTTTGCGCTCATGTTCTATTCCTCACGACGTGATTGCGATGGGCTGCACGTTGGCCGCCAACAGACGCTTGATTTCCGGGACACAGGAGCCGCATTGCGTGCCGCAACCGAGTTGTTGTTTCAGGCCCTGCAAGTCCAGCCCGCTGCGAATACCGGCGCACACCGCGCCTTCGCTGACGTTCTTGCAGTTGCACAGGGTTTTGTTGGCGCTGACGGATGCACCTGCACTGCCGGGTGGCGTGCTCAACGGCGCCAAGAGCCAGCGCCGCAGTTGTTCGTCGGCACGACCTTCCAGCCAGAGGTTTTGCAGCCAGTGCTGTGCAAGGGTTTCACCTGCCAGGCGAATGGCGGTAATCCGGCCCTGCTCGATGCGCACTCGTTTGCCAATGGCGCGCCGTGGATCGTCGTAAGCCAAAACTGGGCCGTCGTTGAGCCCCAGTTGTTGATCGATGTCATGCAGCCGTTGTGGGTCGGGCGCCTGGGCGCTGGCTGCGCGTATCAGCAGCGCTGGGCGTTCACGGCCGGCCAGGCTGAGGCTTACGTAGGAAAAGTCCTCGCATAGCGGTCGCAAGGTCTCGAAATGCTGCTGAACATCGCCCTCAACCAGTGCGAACAAATGCCATGGCAGCTTTACCGGTTCGATACGCACGCCGCTGTGCTTGAGTTCGGGTTGTTTCGACAGGGGATCGAACGCCGGCTGGGTGACGGCATTCACGCCGCCCTTGAGGAAACGGTCCCCCCAGTGCATCGGCAGAAATGCCTGACCCGGGCGCACGCTGTCATCACTGCCGACGGCGACGATCAGGCTGCCTCGACGGCTTTTGAGGCTGACCAGATCAGCGTTTTTCAGCCGATACCGACGCAGTTCATCAGGGTGCAGGCTCAACAGGGCTTCGCTGACGTGGCCGAACAATTGCGCTGAAGTGCCGGTGCGGCTCATGCCATGCCATTGATCGCGCAGACGTCCGGTGATCAGGGTCAGCGGGAAGCGTGCATCGCGTTGCTCCTTGGCGGCGCGATAAGGGTCGGCGACAAACTGTGCACGGCCACTCTCGGTAGGGAAAATCCCGTCTACATAAAGTCGTGGCGTTCCGCTCAAGGCGCCGTCCGGGAACGGCCATTGCTGTGGGCCGAGGCGGTCGAGCAGCGCATGGCTGATCCCGCAGAGGTCCAGATCCCGTCCGCGCGTCAGTTGTTTGTATTCATCAAAGACCTGCGCCGGTTGTTCGAAGGCAAACAGGCTGGGCTGTCCTGGACGCAGACGTCGTTCCAGGCGCTGTGCGAAATCCACGGTGATCGCCCAGTCCGGGCGTGCTTCAGCCGGTGCGCTGATGGCGCGGCGAACGTGGGAAATCCGCCGTTCAGAGTTAGTCACCGTGCCTTCCTTCTCGCCCCAACTGGCGGCAGGCAGCAGCAGGTCGGCGAAGGGCGCGGTTTCGGTGGTACGAAAGGCTTCTTGCAGCACCACGAACGGGCAAGCCTGCAACGCCGCACGCACGGTTTGCTGATCTGGCAGCGACTGCGCCGGGTTGGTACAGGCGATCCACAATGCCTTGATCTTGCCGCTTTGTACTTGTTCGAACAATTCGATGGCCGTTAACCCGGTCGTGTCAGGTAGTTTTTCGACACCCCAGTAAGCCGCCACTTCAGCGCGATGTTCCGCTTTGGCCGCTTCGCGATGACCTGGCAGCAAGTTCGACAAGCTGCCGGTTTCGCGTCCTCCCATGGCATTCGGCTGACCGGTGAGGGAGAAGGGGCCTGCACCTGGGCGGCCGATTTGCCCGGTGGCCAGGTGCAGATTGATCAGTGCGCTGTTTTTTGCGCTGCCGGCGGTGGACTGATTCAGCCCCATGCACCACAGCGAAAGAAAACTCGGCGAGGTGCCGACCCACTCGGCGCATTGCTGCAGTTGTTCAGCGCTGATCCCGCAGAGTTGCGCGACCATTTGCGGGGTGTAGTCGCGGACCAGGTTTTTCAGCTCGGCCAAGCCTTCGGTGTGAGCGTTGATGAACTCCCGGTCGACCCAGTCTTCCCACAGCAGCAGATGCAATATCCCATGGAACAGCGCGACATCGGTGCCGGGCAGAATGGCCAGATGCAGGTCGGCGAGATCGCAGGTGTCCGTGCGTCGAGGGTCGATGACGATGACTTTCATCTGTGGTCGGCGGGATTTGGCTTCTTCCAGTCGACGAAACAGCACGGGATGGGCGTAGGCCATGTTACTGCCGACAATCATCACGCAATCGCTCAGCTCAAGGTCTTCATAGCTGCACGGCGGGGCGTCGGCGCCGAGGCTGCGCTTGTAGCCGACCACCGCCGAGGACATGCAAAGTCGCGAATTACTGTCGATGTTGTTGGTGCCGACCAGCGCTCGGGCCAACTTGTTGAAGGCGTAGTAGTCCTCGGTCAGCAGTTGCCCGGAGATATAGAACGCCACGCTGTCCGGGCCGTGCTCGGCGATGGTGTCGGCGAAAACGCTGGCGGCGTGATCGAGGGCGGTGTCCCAATCGGTACGGCTGCGGGCCATACCTTTGCCGAGGCGCAGTTCCGGGTACAGCGCCCGAGCCGCGAGGTCGCCGGTGAGGTGCAGCGTCGAGCCTTTGCTACACAGTTTGCCGAAGTTGGCCGGGTGCGTCGGGTCGCCGCTGACGCCGAGGATCTGCTCGCCGTCATGCTCGATCAGCACGCCGCAACCCACCCCGCAGTAACAGCAGGTCGAGGCGGTCGTCTGGCGGCTCATCAGCCTGCGTCCCGCAGAGCCAGCATGACCCGACCGTTCTCCACCCGCGCCGAATGGTGATGGGCGCAGCCAATGTCCGGCGCCAGGGCCTGACCGGACTCCAGTTCGATCTGCCAGTTGTGCAGCGGACAGGCAACCCGTTTGCCATAAATCAGACCTTGGGACAGCGGCCCACCCTTGTGCGGGCAGCGGTCGTCGAGGGCGAAAACCTCGTCGTCGCTGGTGCGAAAAATCGCGATGTCACCTTTTGGTCCGCTGACGATGCGCGAACCCAAGGCGTTGATTTCTTCCAGTGCGCAGATATCCAGCCAGTTCATGCCGGCACCTCCAGGTTTTTCACGGGGATGACATCGAACTCCTTCTTCAGCAGCGGCTGCTCAAGGCGTTCTTTCCACGGGTCCTGCTCGAACGACAGGGAGAATTGCAGGCGCTCATTGAGCGCTTTGCGGCGCTCCGGGTCTTCCAGCACGGCTTTCTTGATGTGTTCCATGCCGACCCGCTGCAGGTAGTGCACGGTGCGTTCGAGGTAGAAGGCCTCTTCGCGGTACAGCTGCAGGAAGGCGCCGTTGTACTCACGCACTTCTTCGGCGGTTTTCAGTTTGACGAAGAACTCCGCGACCTCGGTTTTGATCCCGCCGTTGCCGCCGATGTACATCTCCCAGCCAGAGTCGACGCCGATGATTCCTACGTCCTTGATCCCGGCTTCCGAGCAGTTGCGCGGGCAACCGGAGACCGCCAGCTTGACCTTGTGCGGCGACCACATGTTGAACAGGTCATGCTCCAGCTCGATGCCCAGTTGGGTGGAGTTTTGCGTGCCGAAGCGGCAGAACTCGCTACCGACGCAGGTTTTGACTGTGCGAATCGATTTGCCGTAGGCATGCCCGGAAGGCATGTCCAGGTCCTTCCAGACACCGGGCAGATCCTGCTTCTTGATCCCCAGCAAGTCGATACGCTGGCCGCCCGTGACCTTGACCATGGGCACGTTGTACTTGTCGGCCACATCGGCAATGCGCCGCAGCTCTGAAGGATTGGTCACACCGCCCCACATCCGAGGGACTACCGAGTACGTGCCGTCTTTCTGAATGTTGGCGTGGGCCCGTTCGTTGATCAGTCGCGATTGCGGATCGTCCTTGGCCTCGCCCGGCCAAGTGGAAATCAGGTAGTAGTTGAGCGCCGGACGGCAGGTGGCGCAGCCATTCGGGGTGCGCCAGTTCAGGTAGCTCATGGTCCCGGTGATGGTCAGCAGATGCTCTTCGCGGATCGCTTGGCGGATCTGTCCGTGGTTCAGGTCGCTGCAACCGCAAATGGCTTTTTCGCTTTTCGGTTTGACGTCCGCCGCACCGCCGACGGTATTGATCAGGATCTGCTCGACCAAACCGGCACACGAGCCGCAGGAGCTGGCCGCTTTGGTGTGCTTCTTGACCTCGTCGACGCTGAACAGCCCGTGTTCCTGAATCGCCTTGACGATAGTGCCCTTGCAGACGCCATTGCAACCGCAGACTTCGGCGTTGTCAGCCATGCTCATGGCTTTGTCCTGGCCTTGGTGGCCTACATCGCCTAATGCCTGCTCCATAGACGAAGAGCCGCCGAACATCAGGTGATCGCGGATTTCGCCGATGGCGTGATTCTCACGAATCTGCCGGAAATACCAGCCGCCATCCGCTGTGTCGCCGTACAGACAGGCGCCGACCAGCACGTCATCCTTGATCACCAGTTTTTTGTAGACCCCGCCGATAGGGTCGGAAAGGGTGATGGTCTCGGTGCCTTCGCCGCCCATGAAGTCGCCGGCGGAGAACAGGTCGATGCCGGTGACTTTCAATTTGGTCGAGGTCACCGAGCCCGAATAGCGGGCAAACCCCAGTTGCGCCAGGTGGTTGGCGCAGACCTTGGCTTGCTCGAACAGCGGCGCCACCAGGCCGTAGGCGATGCCGCGGTGGCTGGCGCATTCGCCGATCGCATAGATGCGCGGGTCATAGGTTTGCAGGGTGTCGTTGACCAGAATCCCGCGGTTGCACGGGATGCCGGATTTTTCCGCGAGTTCGGTGTTGGGGCGAATGCCGGCCGCCATCACCACCAGGTCGGCAGGAATAATGTCGCCGTTCTTGAACTGCACCGAGCCGACCCGGCCATTACCGGCGTTGTGCAGGGCTTGGGTCTGTTCGCACAGGCGAAAGTGCAGGCCGCGACCTTCCAGGGCGGTTTGCAGCAACTGGCCGCTGGTTTTGTCCAGTTGCCGTTCCAGCAGCCACTCGCCGAGGTGCACCACGGTCACGTGCATGCCGCGCAGCATCAGCCCATTGGCCGCTTCAAGGCCCAGCAGGCCGCCGCCGATGACCACCGCGTGCTTGTGGGTTTTGGCGGTGTCGATCATGGCCTGGGTGTCGGCAATGTCGCGGTAACCGATGACGCCTTCCAGGGTATTGCCAGGAATCGGCAGGATGAATGGCGTCGAACCGGTGGCGATCAGCAGACGGTCGTATTCGGCTTCGCTGCCGTCTTCGGCGATGACCCGGCGTTTGACCCGGTCGATCTCCACCACTTTGCGGTTGAGCAACAGTTTGATGTTGTTGTCCAGGTACCAATCAAGATCGTTGAGCACGATTTCGTCGAAGGTCTGCTCACCCGCCAGCACCGGTGAAAGAAGAATGCGGTTGTAGTTGGTATGGGGCTCGGCGCCGAAGACGGTGATGTCGTACAGCTCGCTGCTCAGCTTGAGCAATTCTTCCAGGGTGCGAACCCCGGCCATGCCGTTGCCGATCATCACCAGTTTTAGTTTTTTCATCAGGTTCTCCGGGGAGCTCAGACTTGCCTCATCAGGGCGCTCAGGCTGGCTCGAGGTATTTTGCGCAAACAAAAAAAGGCGTCCCGCTAGTTACCTAGCGAGGACGCCTTTGTCCTGGTCCCGTTCTCTCGGGAAGCACACCCTTCGTCGTTGAAGGCCGGGCTTTATGTATGGTGAAAAAGGTAATGCAGTGGTCGTGCCAAATCGGGGGAGGGTGCGGTTTTGTTGGGCGCGAGCGCTGTTAGTCAGTGGATGTCTTGAGTTCTGTGCACCGATTCAAGGCGTGCTGCCCACAATTGGCGCGACCCAATCTCTGTAGCAGCTGGCGAAGCCTGCGTTCGGCGGCGCAGCCGTCGTAAAATCTCAACACGCGGTTCGACAGGTGGACCGAGCGAACCGGATTACGACGGCTTCGCCGCCGAACGCAGGCTGCGCCAGCTGCTACGTAAAGCGTGTCGTCAGCTGTGAAGTAGTAAAAACACCAGCACCACATTGATCAGCAACGACACCAGCGCCAAGGTCCGCCAGACCTTCAACGGTTCACGCTCCAGCAACGGCCTGGGTCGCACACTCAAACTGCGCCGTTCACCTTGCTCCAGCACCAGCAACCATTCTTCTGCCGTCTCATAACGTTGCGCCGGGTCGGCGCATACCGCACGTTCCAGGCTTTGCCCGAGCCAGTCCGGCAAATCCGGCCGATAACGATTGGCGTTGATTGGCAGGCCAAAGCGCGGCCGTTGAAAGGCTTCGATTTCCCCGTAGGGATAATGCCCGGTAGCCAGGTAATAGAGCGTTACGCCGACCGCGTACAGATCCTGTTGCGGTGTCGGTGAAATCCCGTTGAACGCTTCCGGGGCAATGTAGCTCGGGGTGCCCGGCAGCGCGTTTGATTGGTCTTCGGATAAACCGGTGCAGTACGCCAGACCGAAATCCAGCAGCCGTAACTCACCGTCTTCAGCCAACAGCAGATTTTCCGGTTTGATGTCGCGATGGAAGATCTGCCGCCGATGCAGCATGCCCACGGCTCGCAGCAAACGCTCGGCCAGTTGTTGCCATTGGGGCAGCGGCAACGGGCCGTTTTGCGCGAACAGTTCGGCCAAGGTCACCCCCGGATACTCGCGCATCACGTAATACAGGTGCTGACGTTGCGCCGCCGGGTGAATTTCCGGAAAGCTGCGACCGGCGACACGCTTGAGAAACCACTCCTCGGAGAGCAGTGCCTGTGCGGCCGCGGTATCGTTGTTCAACGGCAAAGGGAGTGTTTTCAGAAGCCAGGGCTGTTGCTGCCCATCACATACACGGTAAATCAGCGATTGCTGGCTCTGCCCAAGCAGCCTCTCGACATGCCAGCCCTCGAAGATTTGGCCGGGTCTGAGCGGCGGCGGCAATGGCCATTGCTGCAATTGGATCAGCGCATCGCCGATGCTCGTTTCGCCGAGGGTGTCGACCCGCACCAGTAGCGCGCTGGCGTTGTCCTGGCTGCCGGCAAGGTGGGCCGCGTTGACCAGGGTTTGTGCGGCGCTGTCGAGGTCGGGCTGATCGCGCAGAATGGCCGCGATGGCCGTGTCGCCCAGCGTCGCCCAAACGCCATCGCTCAGCAGGACGAAACTCTCGCCGGTGCGAAGCTCGCCGTCGAGAAAGTCCAGCACCAGATGCTGATCCAGTCCCAATGCGCGCTTGAGCACATGCTGCATGCCCGGTTGTTCCCAGACGTGGTCCTCGCTGATGCGCTGCAACTGGTCGGCGTGCCAGCGATACACCCGACAATCGCCGACATGCGCCAAGGTGAAGCGTCGACCGCGCAGCACCAGCGCGCTGACGGTGGTGAGCAACGGCTGACCACCGCCATTGGCCTGCAGCCAGCGATTCTGCGCCAGCAGCAGGCGGTCCAGCGCTTGCGCCACCGCCCAGGTCTGCGGCGTGGCGTAGTAGTCGAGCGCCAAGGCCTGCAAGGTAGTCCGGGCTGCGAGCCCTCCATCGGCGCATTGACTGACGCCGTCGGCGATGGCGAACAGAAACCCCTTGCTCGCCGCCAGTTCGGCGGCGGGCGTGACCAGGCGCAGGGCGTCCTGATTCTCGTCTCGTGGGCCGATGGCGCTGGCCTCGGCGAAGCTCAATTGCAGGCTCATTGACGCATCATACCCGCGCGGCGGTCACGGCGGCCGAACCCCATGTGGTTCTCCAGCGGCGCTTGACCCCGTGCAAGCCGAACCAGGCCAGAACACCGAGGCTGGCGAACAACCACAAGGCCAGCTGATAGCTGCCGGTGCTCTGCTTGATCGCCCCCATGCCTGCCGCGAGGGCGAAGCCGCCGATGCCGCCCGCCATGCCGATCAGCCCGGTCATCACGCCGATTTCGCGCCGAAAGCGCTGCGGTACCAACTGGAACACCGCGCCATTGCCCGCGCCAAGGCCGAGCATGGTGCAGACGAACAGCACCAGAGCAGCGTAGGAACTCGGCAGGTTGAAACCCACGGCAGAAATGCAGATCGCCGCGACGGTATACATGATCAACAAGGTGCGAATACCACCGAAGCGATCTGCCAGTGCGCCGCCGAGAGGTCGCATCAAACTGCCGCCGAACACGCAGGCCGCAGTGTAGTAACCGGCGGTGACCGGGCTCAGGCCGTATTGGTCGTTGAAGTAGCCGGGCAGGGCGCTGGCCAGGCCGATGAAACCACCGAAGGTCACGCTGTAGAAAAACATGAACCACCAACTGTCGCGGTCACCGAGAGCCTTGAAGTAGTCGCTCATGGACTTGGCTTTCGGCCGTTCCGGTGCATTTTTCGCCAGCCAGGCGAAGATGATCAGCGTCAGGATCAGCGGGATCAGCGCGAAGCCGAAGACGTTGCTCCAGCCAAATGAGGCAGCCAATATCGGGGCGATCAGCGCGGCGAACACGGTGCCTGAGTTGCCCGCGCCGGCGATGCCCATGGCTTTACCTTGATGCTGCGGCGGATACCACTGCGAAGCCAGGGGCAGGGCTACGGCGAACGAAGCACCGGCCATGCCGAGGAACAGGCCCAGCAGCAGCGCTTGTTCGTAGCTGTGGATGCCGAGTTTCCAGGCGCCGAACAGCGCGCAGATCACAATCACTTGGCCGATCAACCCTGCAGTTTTCGGCGACAGGCGATCCGCCAGCAAGCCCATCACGAAGCGCAAGAAGGCCCCGGCCAGAATCGGCGTGGCTACCACGAGTCCGCGTTGCTGGGTCGTCAGGTGCAGGTCAGCGGCGATTTGCACCGCCAGCGGGCCGAGCAGGTACCAGACCATGAAGCTCAGGTCGAAATACAGAAAGGCCGAGAAGAGTGTCGGGGTATGGCCGGATTTCCAGAAGCTTGAATTCATCGCGCACCTCAGCTGTGAAGAGTCTCGAAGGGAGTCATGAGCTTTGCGGTGGGGCGCCGCGACGGCCGCACCACCGGCCCCGGGCTGTGGGGCCAAAACGAAAAAACGCCGCAACCCGCTGCGCTTGCGCGAAAGGGGTGTGCGACGTCTTTGTCGTAGGTGGGGCAACCGCCGTTGGTTACCTGTGTGGTTTACGTAGCGAGATCTGTGCCAACAGCGCAGACCGTGGTGCGGCCAATCGCGAGCAAGCTCGCTCCCACAGTTGATTTGTGTACGACGCAATTCCCCTGTGGGAGCGAGCTTGCTCGCGATGGCGTCTTCGCAGGCACCGCAAGGGCTTCAGCCCAACAACTCACTCATGGCAATGATCTGCTCGGCCACCTGGATCAGCTTCTGCTGGCGGCTCATGGCCTGGCGGCGCATCAGGGTGTAGGCCTGCTCTTCATTGCAGTCCTTCATTTTCATCAGCAAGCCCTTGGCCAGCTCGATCCGCTTGCGCTCGGCCAGTTGCTGGTCGCGGGCCTGAAGTTGGGCGCGCAGGGCCTGATCGCTTTCGAAGCGCGCCATGGCCACGTCGAGGATCGGTTGCAGGCGTGCGGCATGAATGCCTTCGACGATGTAGGCGCTGACGCCGGACTTGATCGCCTGACGCATCACGCCGGGGTCGTGCTCGTCGGTAAACATCACGATCGGCCGAGGCTGGTCGCGGCTGACCAGTACGACTTGCTCCAGTACATCGCGGCTCGGTGACTCGGTATCGATCAGGATCACGTCCGGACGCACCGTTTCGACGCGCGCAGGCAGGTCGATGGTCAAGCCCGACTCGTCGATCACCTCAAACCCGGCCTCAGTCAGTGCCGCTTTGAGTCGCCCGACCTTTTTCGCCGTGTCGTTGATCAGCAGGATACGCAGCATGTTTGCAGGCTCCTGTCAGCGGCGGGCGAGAAGGGTGGAGGTGTCGGCCATCGCGTGCAGCCTGAAACTGCGGGCATACGCCGCCGGGTCCGAACCATTCCATATTTTACCGTCGATCAACTGGCTGCTACGCATTTCGTGACCCTGGGCCGCGACGCCCAGCGCACTGGCTGCGTCGCGGTAGACGTCGAGTTGCTGAACCTGACGCGCCACTTGCAGGTAGTCCGGGTCTTCGCGCAGCAAGCCCCAGCGGCGGAATTGGGTCATGAACCACATACCGTCGGAAAGGTACGGCAAGTTGACGTCGCCGCCAGCGTGAAAGCGCAGCGCGTGAGGATCCTGCCAGCGATTGCCGAGGCCGTCGGCATAGTCGCCCAGCAAGCGCGGTTCGATGCAGTCCAGCGGCGCGTCGAGGTATTCGGCAGCGCTCAACAGCTGCGCAGTGCTGCGGCGATTTTCCACGCTTTGTTCGATGAAGCGGCTGGCCTCCAGAATTGCCATGACCAGCGCCCGAGCGGTGTTCGGGTATTGCTCGACGAAGGCGCGGGTGCAGCCGAGGACTTTTTCCGGGTGGTCGGGCCAGATGGTTTGGGTCGTCGCCAGCGTGAAACCGAGGTTCTGCTTCACCGCACTGGCGCTCCAGGGTTCGCCGACGCAGAAACCGTCGATCCGTCCGGCCTGCAAGTGCGCGACCATTTGTGGCGGTGGCACCACGACGCTGTCGACATCCAGCAACGGATGGATGCCCTGGCTCGCCAGCCAGTAATACAACCACATGGCGTGGGTGCCGGTGGGGAAGGTCTGGGCGAAGGTAAGTTTTGGGCGACTTTGGTGCACGTGGCGGTCCAACGCTTCAGGACTGGTCACGCCCAGCCCTTGCAGGCCATGAGAGAGGTTGATGCTCTGGCCATTCTGGTTCAGCCCCATGAGCACGGCCATGTCCGTTGCCGCAACGCCGCCGATACCCAGGTGCACCGCATAGATCAAGCCATACAAGCTGTGGGCGGCATCGAGTTCACCGCTGACCAGTTTGTCCCGCAGGTTGGCCCAGGACGATTGGCGCTTGAGGTTCAGGGTCAACCCGTAGGGTTGGGCGAAGCCCTGAGTCGCGGCAACCACCACTGACGCACAGTCGCTCAGGGCCATGAAGCCAAGGTTGATCGCGGTTTTTTCCGGGGCATCGCTGCCGTTGACCCAGGCCAGCGGTCCTGCTTCAGGTTCAGTCATCAAATAAGCACCTTGCATGAAAAAGCGCCGTACCCAGGCCCGTGTGCACACCAGGCCAAGTGACGACGCCGTTGTCCTTTCCAATCGCAACCTGGCACTCATCCCGCCATTGGCATGGGTGCTGGTAAGAAGGTTGGTGCAAGGCATATGCCACTGACAGCTGATTTAATCGTGCGCCTCGCTTGCGCCCCCGATGCACGGCTATAATCGCCGCCTTATTTCGCCGCCAACCGAGTCAAACCCGCCCATGTATACCCTGGCCCGCCAACTGCTGTTCAAACTCTCCCCGGAAACCTCCCACGATCTGTCCCTGGACCTGATCGGCGCAGGTGGGCGTTTGGGTCTCAATGGCTTGCTGTGCAAGGCGCCAGCGCAGATGCCGGTGAATGTCATGGGCCTGGACTTCCCGAACCCGGTGGGTCTGGCGGCCGGCCTGGACAAGAACGGTGCGGCCATCGACGGGTTTGCCCAATTGGGTTTCGGCTTCGTCGAAATCGGCACCATTACCCCGCGTCCGCAACCGGGCAATCCAAAGCCACGGATTTTCCGCTTGCCGCAGGCCGAAGCGATCATCAACCGCATGGGGTTCAACAACCTCGGCGTCGATCATTTGCTGGCGCGTGTGGCGGCCGCCAAATACAAGGGCGTGCTGGGGATCAACATCGGCAAGAACTTCGACACGCCGGTAGAACGTGCGGTCGACGACTACCTGATCTGCCTGGACAAGGTCTATGCCCACGCCAGTTACGTGACGGTCAACGTCAGCTCGCCGAACACCCCGGGCCTGCGCAGCCTGCAATTTGGTGATTCGCTCAAGCAATTGCTCGCGGACCTGGCTCAGCGCCGGGAAGAACTGGCGCTACGCCACGGCAAGCGTGTACCGCTGGCGATCAAGATCGCTCCGGACATGACCGACGAAGAAACCGCTCAGGTGGCGCAGGCACTGATCGAAACCGGCATGGACGCGGTGATCGCGACCAACACCACCCTGAGCCGCGTAGGCGTCGAAGGCATGGAGCACGGTGACGAGGCGGGTGGTTTGTCTGGTGCACCGGTGCGCGACAAGAGCACTCACACAGTCAAGGTGCTGGCGGCCGAGCTGGCCGGGCGTTTGCCGATCATCGCGGTCGGCGGCATTACCGAAGGCAAGCACGCGGCTGAGAAAATCGCTGCGGGCGCCAGTCTGGTGCAGTTGTATTCGGGCTTCATCTATAAGGGCCCGGCGCTCATCCGCGAATCGGTGGATGCTATCGCGGCCTTGCGCTGATCCCTGTGGGAGTGAGCTTGCTCGCGATAGCGGTTTAACATTCAACAATGATGTTGGCTGAAAGTCCGTCATCGCGAGCAAGCTCGCTCCCACAGGTATGTTTGCAGCTCAAGTTTGGGGTTTTGAAGGCATAAAAAAGGGCTCCTCGAAGGAGCCCCTGGGCCGAAGCCCGCCGTCCGGAGAGGACGTGCGTGGTTAAGTCGTTACATAATCAGATTGTCGTGTCGGAGTGTGTGCCCTGTTTAGCCGACGGCGTGAAGTTCGTTGAGTCTATGGATTCCCGCAGTGCCGGTCATACCGTCCCAGTTGTCGCCGCGTCCTTCTCGCCAGCCGTTGATCCAGGCTTGACGTACCGACGGTAGAGTAAAGGGGCAAAGCTCACGGGATTTTCCACCAACGCCATATTGATATCCGCGCAAAAATGCTCTTTCCAACGGATCACGCTTAAGTCTTCTCATAGGGTGTTTCCCTCACTTGTTGACTGTATTTGTCGCGTCGACCTCTATCGAGGTCAGGCAGAAAAATTTCTGCCGTTGGTGGCTCGCTGCCGGCGTCACGAGCCAAGGTGTTGACGTCGTTGCGGCGTCAACCTGTATTGAGTTCTAACCAATGCGTCACATCGAGGGAATGATCGTTTTGTCATAAGGACGTAACGATAATGATGCTAAGGCCATAAGTAACACGATGTAATTCCCGTGTTCATTGACCAAAGCTCGCTATGATCAGCCTTTCACTGGATGATGAGGCTAATCCTTTAGTGAGAATGTCCACCCGTTGCACTCGGGTACTATTCGACGAAGGGTCGAGTTATGACATTTTGTTGCATAGAATTTCTTATCTGCCCGGGCATCTAAGCTCATTCAACCGGTTGGTTGGCTGTGCGGCCAGGGTGGGACGGCACACTTTCGTGCCACGCGAGCGCTCTTCAAGAAAAGCGCTTGATTGAAAAACGAGCGGTCAATGCGTTGCCCGTTCACTTATTGCTAAAGGCCCTGGAACTCCCATGTCGGATCGTTACGAACTCTTCCTCACTTGCCCAAAAGGCCTCGAAGGTCTGCTTATCGAGGAAGCCGTCGGGCTTGGCCTTGAGGAAGCGCGCGAGCACACTTCTGCCGTGCGCGGCATGGCCGACATGGAAACGGCTTATCGCCTGTGCCTGTGGTCACGTCTGGCTAACCGGGTGTTGCTGGTGCTCAAGCGTTTCCCGATGAAGGATGCCGAAGACCTGTACCACGGCGTACTGGATATCGAGTGGCAGGACCACATGCTCAATGACGGCACCCTGGCCGTTGAATTCAGCGGTCACGGCTCGGGCATCGACAACACCCACTTCGGCGCCCTGAAAGTGAAGGACGCCATCGTCGACAAGCTGCGCACCCCGTCGGGCGAGCGTCCGTCCATCGACAAGCTCAACCCGGACCTGCGCATTCACCTGCGTCTGGACCGTGGCGAAGCAATCCTCTCCCTCGACTTGTCTGGCCACAGCCTGCACCAGCGCGGCTATCGCCTGCAGCAAGGTGCGGCGCCGCTGAAGGAAAACCTCGCGGCGGCGATTCTGATTCGTTCCGGCTGGCCACGGATTGCGGCTGAAGGCGGCGCTCTGGCTGACCCGATGTGCGGTGTCGGTACGTTCCTCGTCGAAGCGGCGATGATCGCCGCCGACATGGCGCCGAACCTGCGCCGTGAGCAGTGGGGCTTCACCGCCTGGCTCGGTCACGTGCCGGCGTTGTGGAAAAAACTTCACGAAGAAGCCACCGCCCGCGCCGCTGCCGGCCTGGCCAAGCCGCCGCTGTGGATTCGCGGTTACGAAGCTGACCCACGGCTGATTCAACCGGGCCGCAACAACGTCGAGCGCGCAGGCCTGAGCGAGTGGATCAAGATCTACCAGGGCGAAGTCGCAACCTTCGAGCCGCGTCCGGACCAGAACCAGAAAGGCCTGGTGATCTGCAACCCTCCGTACGGCGAGCGTCTGGGCGACGAGGCAAGCTTGCTCTATCTCTACCAGAACCTCGGCGAGCGTCTGCGTCAGGCTTGCCTGAACTGGGAAGCAGCGGTGTTCACCGGCGCGCCGGATCTGGGCAAGCGCATGGGGATTCGCAGCCACAAACAGTATTCGTTCTGGAACGGCGCCTTGCCGTGCAAATTGCTGCTGATCAAAGTGCTGCCGGATCAGTTCGTCACCGGTGAGCGTCGTACCCCGGAACAGCGTCAGGCTGAGCGTGAACAGGCTGCCTACGATCAGTCTCCGGTCGAGCCGCAAGAGCGTCAGTACAACAAAAACGGCAATCCGATCAAACCTGTACCGGCGCCGGCTCCTGTTGTTGAACAGGCGCGCCTGAGCGAAGGCGGGCAGATGTTTGCCAACCGCCTGCAAAAGAACCTCAAGGCCATGGGCAAGTGGATCAAGCGCGAGGGTATCGACTGCTACCGTGTCTACGATGCCGACATGCCGGAATACTCCATGGCCATCGACCTCTATCACGACTGGGTCCATGTTCAGGAATACGCGGCACCGAAGTCGATCGATCCGGAAAAAGCCTCGGCGCGTATGTTCGACGCGCTGGCAGCCATTCCGCAGGCCTTGAACATCGACAAGAGCCGCGTGGTCGTCAAGCGTCGCGAGCGTCAGAGCGGCACCAAGCAGTACGAACGCCAGAGCGCGCAGGGCAAGTTCACCGAGGTGAACGAAGGTGGCGTGAAGTTGCTGGTCAACCTGACCGACTACCTCGACACCGGCCTGTTTCTGGACCACCGTCCAATGCGTCTGCGGATTCAGAAAGAGGCGGCCGGCAAGCGCTTCCTCAATCTGTATTGCTACACCGCAACCGCCAGCGTCCATGCGGCCAAGGGCGGTGCGCGCAGCACCACCAGCGTCGACCTGTCGAAAACCTATCTGGATTGGGCACGCCGCAACCTGTCGCTGAACGGTTTCTCTGACAAGAACCGCCTGGAGCAGGGCGATGTGATGGCCTGGCTGGAAGCCAATCGTGACGAGTTCGATATGATCTTTATCGATCCACCGACCTTCTCCAACTCCAAGCGCATGGAAGGGATTTTCGACGTCCAGCGTGACCACGTGCAGTTGCTGGACCTGGCCATGGCCCGTCTGGCGCCGGGTGGCGTGTTGTATTTCTCCAACAACTTCCGCAAGTTCCAGCTCGAAGAAAACCTCACGGCGCGCTATGCCGTCGAGGAGATCACCGCACAAACCATCGACCCGGACTTTGCCCGTAACGGCAAGATCCATCGCGCCTGGAAAATCATGGCGCGCTGAGGTCTGATTGGATCCATAGAGCCTTGATTTTTCGAGGCTCTGTGGTCTTTTGGCGCTGGCTAATCTAGTGGCTAATAGCTATAACTTCACTCAAAGCCAAGGTGACACCAAAGCACGCCGGCGTTTTGAGTTTTGCTTATGCCGTTGCACGCCGTACGACCCAAGATCCTGGGCTTCATCAGCGAAGAGGTTTCGGCCTCGCTAGTTGCGCTGCTGGTTCTACTGGCTGGCGGCGTGCTGACGGGGCTGCTCGCCTGGGCCAGCCTCAATGCGCACCATCAACAGATGGCGCAGAACTTTCAATTGCTGGTCAACGAGCGCAAAAGCCGGATTACCGAGCGTTTCGACGATCAGGAACAGCGCCTCGATAGCTTGCGGCGATTCTTCGTCAACTCCGAATCGGTTTCCCGTAAAGAGTTCGACGGTTTTACCAAAGCACTGTTGCAAAGAACTCAGGCCTACGCCTGGGCGCCGTCGGTTGCCCGCAGTGAGCGTGCCGCGTTCGAACTGCGGGTGCGTGAGCAGGGTAAAACAGGGTTTTCCATCCGCGACCTGACGCCTTCCGCAGAGTTGCAACCTGCCACCGAACGGGATGAATACGTTCCGGTGTTGTACAGCCAGACGCAAAGCTCAAAAGGCGCGCCGCTGGGTTTTGATTTGCTCTCGGAACCGCTACGTCGCGCAACCCTGCAAAGGGCCCGCAACCTGAACGCGATGGCGGTGTCCGAGCCCACGCACCTGCTGGGTGTCGATCCTGAATACGCCCGTGGCGTGCTGCTGGTCGAGCCGGTTTTGCGCAATGCCACAGCGTCTGCTCATGATGCCGTGCCCCTTGGTTACGTGTTGGCAGTGATCAGCATGCGTCAGTTGGTGGCCGATGGTTTTCCGATGCCAGGTCAGGACAACCTTGTGGTGCAGATTCGCGGTCAGGCGCAGGGCGGTCAGGCAGAAGCGCTCTACGAATCCACTAACCCAGTGGCGAATCAACCGTTGCATTACAGCTCGATGTTGCGCCTGGGCGATCATGTCTACGATCTCGACATCCGCACCAGCGCGGTGTTTGAGCGTGCCAATCATTCGGCGGTTACCAGCCTGATCGTGATGGGGGCACTGTTGAGCGTGCTGCTTAGTGCCTTGCTCTACATTCTGGTCAGTCAACGGCAACGAGCGCTGGCGCTGGTTGAGCAGCGTACCCGCGAGTTGCGCCTGCGTGAGCAGGAGTTGAACAGCGCTCATGGGCAGTTACGCGGAGTGCTGGACGCTGCGACCCAGGTGGCGGTGATTGCCACTAACCTGCACGGTGTGATCACGACCTTCAATGCCGGTGCCGAGCACATGCTCGGTTATCGCAGCGGCGATGCACTGGGGCATATGACTCTGGAAAGCCTGCACCTGCCCCTTGAACTGGAGGCGCGAGCGGTGGAGCTCAGTCAGCGTTACGGCAAGCCGGTGCCGAACTGTCAGGCGATGCTGGTGGAAGGAGGCGATGCGGGTGGGCACGAAGCGCGTGAATGGACCTTGGTGCGTCAGGACGGCAGCCATCTGACGGTGAACATGCTCGCCACCGCCGTGCTTGATGAACAGGGGCTTTGGGTCGGGCATCTGGCGATCTGCATCGACATCACCGAGCGCAAGCGCGTGCATGAAGCGTTGGCGGCGCGCGATTTGTTGCTCAAGAAACTCAGCGCGCATGTGCCGGGCGGTATTTATCAGTTCAAGATGGCGGCGGACGGGCGCTTCAGTGTGATCTACGCCAGTGACGGCATCCGTGATATTTACGAGATCGATCCAGACGTGCTGCAACAGAATGCCGAGGCTATTTTCGAGCGAATTTATCCGCAGGATGTGGCTCGGGTGCGCGCCTCGATCCGGATCTCTTCGCAAAAGCTCAGCCCGTGGCGCGAAGAATACCGTGTGCAGTTACCCGTACGTGGCCTGCGTTGGGTGCGCGGTGAGGCAACGCCGGAAGAACTGCCCGGCGGTGGAGTACTGTGGCATGGCTATATTTCGGATATCTCCGACCTCAAGCGGGTCGAGGAAGAGCTGCGCGCATTGTCGGTGACCGACGCGCTGACCGGGATTCACAATCGGCGCTATTTCCAGGAGCGGCTGACCACGGAAATGGCTCGGGTCGAGCGCGGTACCGGGGAATTGGCGGTGATCATGCTCGATATCGATCACTTCAAGCGCATCAATGATGTGTACGGCCACGCGGCGGGCGATCGGGTATTGCAGGCAATCTGTCAGCGCATCCGCCACCGCTTGCGGCGTACCGATGTGTTCTGTCGCCTGGGGGGCGAGGAGTTTATGGTGCTGTGTCCTGACACCGACGGGCAGCACGCCCATACGTTGGCCGTCGAGCTATGGCAGAGCTTACGCAATACGCCGATCGACGGGCTGGGGACGGTGACTGCGAGTTTCGGTATCGCCAGCTGGCGCTCCGGAGAAGGTGCCGATGCCTTGCTGTTGCGCGCTGACTCGGGGGTTTATGCGGCGAAGCAGGCCGGGCGGGATCGGGTTGAGATGGAGTTGGCGTAAGCCGTTTGCACACAAGCTTTTGTGGGAGCGAGCCTGCTCGCGATGAACGATGACACGGTCATTCTGATACACCGCGTTGCCCGCATCGCGAGCAAGCTCGCTCCCACACTGGATCTGTGGCGTTTGATGGATCGGCTTAAAGCGCCGACTCGGCTGTCGCCAGTTTCGGCTGGCGGTACAGATCCAGCAGCACCTGATCAAGCACCGTATGCGCGCCAAATGGCGCGGGATCGTTGAGGATCGCGACCACCGCCCAGGTGTTGCCGTTGCTGTCGCGGCTGAACCCGGCAATAGCGCGCACGGTGTTCAGGGTGCCGGTCTTGACGTGTGCTTCACCCCTCATCGCGGTGGTCTTGAGGCGTTTGCGCATGGTGCCGTCCATGCCGCTGATCGGCAGCGAACTGACGAACTCGGCCGAGTACGGGCTTCTCCAGGCGGCTTGCAGCATGCTCGCCATCTCACGAGCGCTGACCCGTTCTGCACGCGACAGACCGGAACCGTTCTCCATCACCAGGTGCGGCGCGGTGATGCCTTTCTTCGCCAGCCACTGCCGGACTACACGTTGTGCGGCTTTTGCATCGTCAGGATCAGCGTCGGTGCGGTATTTCGCGCCCAGGCTGAGGAACAGCTGCTGAGCCATGGTGTTGTTACTGTATTTGTTGATGTCGCGGATGATTTCCGCCAGGTCCGGCGAGAACGCCCGGGCCAGTACCTTGGCATCTTTCGGCACGGCGGCCAGACGATCCTTGCCCTGAATGCTGCCACCCAGTTCCTGCCAGATCGCGCGTACGGCGCCAGCGGTGTAGGTTGCGTGGTCGAGCAGCGAAAGGTACGTCTGCGAGCTGCAACCGTCGGCCAACTGGCCCGCGACCGTCACGGACACGCTGCCGTCGGCCTGAGTCACCGGGTTGTAGCGCACGCCACCCGAGCACTGTTTGCCGCTGAGCGCTTTGACCTGGTTGTCGATGCGAATGCTGGCGATCGGAGGCTCGACTGATACCAATACCTTGCCCGAATCGTTACGAGCTACGAAGCGCAAGGCCTTGAGGTTGACCATCAGCGCGTCGGGCTTGACCAGGAACGGCTTGTTCTCGTCTTTACCATCGTCATTGAATTCAGGAAGTTGCGGCTGGACGAAGAAGCTGCGATCCAGCACCAGGTCACCGGTGACTTGCTGCACGCCATTGGCCCGCAGGTCACGCATCAGCAACCAGAGTTTTTCCATGTTCAGCTTCGGATCGCCGCCGCCCTTGAGGTACAGGTTGCCGTGCAGGATGCCGCCACTGAGGGTGCCATCGGTGTAGAACTCGGTTTTCCACTGGTGATTCGGGCCAAGCATTTCCAGCGCGGCGTAGGTGGTCACAAGCTTCATGGTCGAGGCCGGATTGACCGAAACGTCAGCGTTGAAAACGGTCGCTGTGCCGGGGCCATTGAGTGGAATCATCACCAGCGACAGGGCGCTGTCCTTCAACTTGCTGGCTCTGAGAGCCTTTTCAACATTGGGTGACAGGGCTGTGTTGGTCGGGGCAGCGGAAACCGGGAAGGCCAGAGGCACAAGCAGGCTGGCGAGAAGCAATGGACGCAAAGATTTGATCATCTGAAGTAAAACCCTACAGCCGAGGGGAAAAAAGATGAGGGCATGAAGATAAATTCCCTCAGTGGTCACGAAAGTGTCGGCATTATGCCCCAAGGTATGGCGCCTTGTGCCGTACACAGAGGGCTGAATCCGCTATTTTTTTTACCGGCGGTAGGCACAAGTTCCCAGAGAGTCGGGCAAACAGCGGCTTAAACTGCTAAAGTGCCGCCCGTTATTACTTTTGAGGATTGTTCCAATGGCGACTAACCGTTCCCAGCGTCTGCGCAAAAAACTCTGCGTCGATGAATTTCAAGAGCTGGGTTTCGAACTGAACCTGGATTTCAAAGAAGATCTGGCTGATGAGGCTGTTGACGCTTTCCTCGACGCGTTTCTGAAAGAAGCCATGGAAGCTAACGGCCTCGGCTACGTTGGCGGCGACGACTACGGTCTGGTTTGCCTGCAGAAACGTGGCTCGGTCAGCGCAGAACAACGCGCCGCCGTTGAAGCCTGGCTGAAAGCCCGCACCGAGCTGACCAGCGTAGAAGTCAGCCCGTTGCTGGACGTTTGGTACCCGGAAAAGCCGATCAATCCGGTAGCTTGATGTTCTGAACCAGCGATCCGTTCGGGTCGCTGGTTTGCTGTCCCTGTACAGTGTTTCGATTTTCCCCTTTCATTGAATGATGCCTCGGTGTTGTTGGCCGGGATTTTTTGCGTCTATCAGAATGCTATCGCGAGCAAGCTCGCTCCCACAGTGATTTTGTGAACGACACAAATCAAATGTGGGAGCGAGCTTGCTCGCGATGCTTTTAGGCCTTGCGCCAATTCAGAATCATCAGTGTCACCACCCCCGCCACAATCCCCCAGAATGCCGAACCGATGGAAAACAGCGTCAACCCCGACGCAGTGACCATAAAGGTGATCAATGCCGCTTCACGTTCTTTCACTTCGCTCATGGCGATGCTCAGACCATTGATGATCGAACCAAACAGCGCTAGCGCGGCAATCGACAGCACCAGCTCTTTCGGCAGGGCGGCAAACAATGCGGCCAGGGTTGCACCAAAGACCCCGGCAATCCCGTAGAAAATCCCGCACCAGACGGCCGCGGTGTAACGCTTGTTGCGGTCTTCATGGGCATGCGGCCCGGTGCAGATTGCTGCGCTGATGGCTGCCAGGTTGATCCCGTGGGAGCCAAATGGCGCCAGCAACAGCGAGGCGATGCCGGTGGTGGTGATCAGCGGCGAGGCCGGCACGTTGTAGCCGTCGGCACGCAATACGGCGATGCCGGGCATGTTCTGCGAAGTCATGGCGACCACGAACAGTGGAATGCCGATGCTGATGGTTGCCGCGAGGGAAAAGTGCGGAGTGGTCCAGACCGGGGTCGCCACTTCGAGGTGGAAACCGCTGAAGTCCAGCAGGCCCATGAAGCCGGACAGTACCGTGCCGATCAGCAGCGCTGCCAGCACCGCATAACGCGGCGACAGGCGTTTGACCACCAGATAGGTGAAAAACATCCCCAGCACCAGGCCGGTGCGATGCTGGGCGGCGACGAAGATTTCGCTGCCGATTTTGAACAGGATCCCCGCCAGTAACGCGGCCGCCAGGGATGCCGGAATGCGTTTGACCAGACGTTCGAAGCTGCCTGTCATACCGCAAAGGGTGACGAGCACGGCGCAGGTGATGTAGGCGCCAATCGCCTCGCCGTAGGTCACGCCCGACAGGCTGGTGATCAGCAACGCCGCACCGGGCGTCGACCAGGCGATGGTGATCGGTGTGCGATAGCGCAAGGACAAACCGATCGAGCACACCGCCATGCCAATCGAAATCGCCCAGATCCATGACGAAATCTGCCCGCTGGTCAGGCCCGCCGCCTGGCCAGCCTGGAACATCAGCACCAGCGAGCTGGTGTAGCCGGTCATCATGGCGATGAACCCGGCGACGATGGCCGAAGGTGAAGTGTCGGCCAGTGGGCGAAGTTGCGCGTGAGTGGCGTCGGTCATGGCGCGGTGTTTCCTTGTTCTGTTGAAAATCCCGCCCCCTGCATATGCCACGGGGTTGGTGTTCAAGCCTAAACTCAAACGTGACGGGGCGTTGCAATACAGCCGGGAGCGTATATGGCCGTACAGTCGTGTTGCCACCACCGGTTGTGTACAATGTGCTGTGTTTTTTACGCAATACTTGCCAGCGACCCACTGTGCCGTATTACAGTCACAGTTAATTCGCCGCAGTTCTCCCGACTCGAGTGCCCATGAACGAACAGTTGCAGCCCCTCAAGAAACAACCGCGAGCAGGTAAAGCCGGCCGCAGCGGAACCCAGGACGATATCGTCTATGCGCATATCTTCGAGGCCATCCTCGAACAGCGACTGGCGCCCGGTACAAAATTGAGCGAAGAGGCGCTGGGAGAGATTTTCGGGGTCAGCCGCACCATCATTCGTCGTGCGCTGTCACGTCTGGCCCACGAAGGGGTGGTGCTGTTGCGTCCCAACCGTGGCGCCGTGGTTGCCAGCCCGAGTGTTGAAGAGGCTCGTCAGGTATTCATGGCACGGCGTCTGGTTGAGAAGGCGATCACCGAACTGGCAGTCGTACACGCGACCGCCGAACAAATTGCCGAGCTGCGGCAGATGGTCAACGACGAGCGCGACAGCTTCTCCCGTGGCGACCGCGGTGCCGGTATCCGTCTGTCTGGCGAGTTCCACCTGAAACTGGCCGAGGCGGCGAAGAACGCCCCGCTGATCAGCTTCCAGCGCAGCCTGGTGTCGCAGACTTCCTTGATCATCGCCCAGTACGAAAGCGGTAACCGCTCGCACTGTTCCTACGATGAACACACGCAGTTGATCGATGCCATCGAGGCCCGCGACGCCGAACTGGCGGTGAACCTGATGATGCATCACATGGATCACATCGACAGCAAGCTCAACCTCGACGAAGAAAGCGCCTCGGACGATTTACACGCGGTGTTCTCGCACCTGTTGCAGACCAAGAAGCCAGGGCGGTCGACCGCCAAGCTTTGAGTTGAATCAACGCCACCGAGTCGCGCCTATCGCGAGCAAGCTCGCTCCCACAGGGTTTTGTGCTGAATGCAAATTCTGTAACCACTGAAGATCAACTGTGGGAGCGAGCTTGCTCGCGATAGCGGTCTGACAGGCGATAAAAAAATCCCCCGCAACCAACGATTGCGGGGGATTTTTTATGTCCGCGAAACCTAGCGCTGGTGAACGAGATTCCCCGCCGCATAAGTCTGCAGAACAGTCCGGTCATCCCCCAATGTCATCAGCACAAACAACGTCTCGGCGATGGTATTGGCTTGTTTCAGGCGATAGCTGAGCAGCGGTGTGGCGTTGTAGTCCAGCACCAGGAAGTCGGCGTCGGTGCCCGGGTGCAGGGTGCCGATCTTGTCTTCCAGACGCAGTGCGCGGGCGCCGCCGAGGGTCGCCAGGTACAGCGATTTGAACGGGCTCAGGCGTGCGCCTTGCAACTGCATGACTTTGTAGGCTTCGTTCAGGGTTTGCAGCAGCGAGAAGCTGGTGCCGCCGCCGACGTCAGTGCCCAGGCCCACGTTCAGGTTGTGCTTCTCGGCCATCGGCAGGTTGAACAGACCGCTGCCGAGGAAGAAGTTCGAGGTCGGGCAGAAAGCGATGGCCGAGCCGGTTTCAGCCAGGCGTGCGCACTCGTCGTCGCACAGGTGCACGCCGTGCGCGAATACCGAGCGCTTGCCGAGCAATTTGTAGTGGTCGTAGACGTCCAGGTAACCCTTGCGCTCCGGGAACAGCTCCTTGACCCATTCGACTTCCTGCAGGTTTTCACTGATGTGAGTCTGCATGTACAGGTCGGGGTATTCGCTGAGCAACTGGCCGGCGAGGGTCAACTGTTCCGGGGTGCTGGTCGGTGCAAAACGTGGCGTCACCGCATAGTGCAGGCGGCTCTTGCCGTGCCAGCGTTCGATCAGTGCCTTGCTTTCGACGTAGCTGGATTCAGCGGTGTCGGTCAGGTAGTCCGGCGCGTTGCGGTCCATCATCACCTTGCCGGCGATCATCCGCAGGTCGAGCTTTTCGGCGGCTTCGAAGAACGAGTCCACCGATTGCGGGTGCACGCTGCCAAACACCAGTGCGGTGGTGGTGCCGTTGCGCAGCAGTTCCTTGATGAAAATGCCGGCGACTTCTTCGGCGTGGGCCTTATCGGCGAACTGGCTTTCGCACGGGAACGTGTAGGTGTTGAGCCAGTCCAGCAGTTGTTCGCCGTACGCGCCGACCATGCCGGTTTGCGGCAGGTGAATGTGCGTGTCGATGAAGCCAGGAGTGATCAGAGCGTCCTGATAATGAGTGATTTGAATGTCGGCGGGCAGACTGGCAAGCAGTTCGCTGGCGTGGCCGATGGCACTGATCTGGCCGTTTTCAGTCACCAGCAGGCCATCTTCGAAATACTCGTAAGAGGCTTCGATGCCAACCACGGCTGGGTCGGCGATGCTGTGCAGAATGGCGGCGCGGTAGGCTTTGCGAGTCAAAGGCATTGTTGTTCTCGGTTCGTGGCTTTTTAGTTCGAAGCGTGGCTGCGGCGTGAGGCGGGCAGCAGTTTGGCAATAGGTTCGGCTTTCGCGGTGTGCTGGCCGAAATTCGCGTTATAGGTGGCGATGATTTCACCGGCGATGGAAATGGCGATTTCCACCGGCAATTTACCTTTGACCTCGCCCAGCCCCATCGGGCAGCGCATGCGTTGCAGCACGGCGTTGTCGAAGCCGCGCTCGCGCAGGCGGTGTTCGAACTTCACCCGTTTGGTCTTCGAGCCGATCAGGCCGAAGTAGGCGAAGTCGTTGCGCTTGAGGATCGCCGCGGTCAGTTCCAGGTCGAGCTGGTGATTGTGGGTCATGACGATGCAGTAACTGCCAGCGGGCAGGTCGTCGATTTCGTCCACCGGTTCTTCGGCGACGATTTTACGCACGCCATGGGGGATCTGTTCGGGGAACTCCGCTTCCCGCGAATCGATCCAGCGCACGCGGCAGGGCAGGCTGGCCAGCAACGGCACCAGCGCCCGACCGACGTGGCCGGCGCCGAATACGGCGATCTGCGCTTGCACCTGGCCCATGGGTTCGAACAGCAACACGGTGACGCCGCCGCAGCATTGACCCAGGCTGGCGCCGAGGGTGAAACGCTCCAGATGGGTGTCCTGTTTGCCGCTGGCAAGCATCTCCCGTGCGACCTGCATCGCCTTGTATTCCAGATGCCCGCCACCAATGGTATCGAACGCCTGCGTGGCGCTGATGACCATCTTCGAACCGGCATTGCGCGGCGTTGAGCCGAGCTCTTCGATGATGGTCACCAACACGCAGGGTTCACCCTGGGTTTGCAGGTCGGCGAGGGCGTCGATCCAGTTGTACATGTTTTCACCCCTACAACATTGTTGTCTGTTCGGGCCTCATCGCGAGCAAGCTCGCTCCCACATTAGATCTGCGTCGTGCATAGATCTCCTGTGGGAGCGAGCTTGCTCGCGATGGCCGCGACGCGGTCGTTACAGCGAAGCGAGCTCAGCCTCGGCTGCTACGGCTTTCGAAGCCTTCAACTGGCGCATTTGCTCACACCCCCACAACACCCGCTCCGGTGTGGCGGGTGCGTCGATTTTTGGTTGATGTTTGTAATCGCCCAGGCTGGCCACCGCATCCTTGATCGCACACCAGGCGGCGATGCCGAGCATGAACGGCGGTTCGCCCACGGCCTTGGAATGGAACACCGTGTCTTCCGGGTTCTTGCGGTTTTCCACCAGCTTCACGCGCAAATCCAGCGGCATGTCGGCGACTGCCGGGATCTTGTAGCTGGCCGGGCCGTTGGTCATCAGTTTGCCTTTGGCGTTCCACACCAGCTCTTCCATGGTCAGCCAGCCCATGCCCTGGATGAAGCCTCCCTCGACCTGACCCATGTCGATGGCCGGGTTCAGCGAGGCGCCGACGTCATGCAGGATGTCGGTACGGAGCATTTTGTATTCGCCGGTCAGGGTGTCGACAATCACCTCGGCGCAGGCTGCGCCAAAAGCGAAGTAGTAGAACGGCCGACCGCGTGCCTGGCTACGGTCGTAGTAGATTTTCGGGGTCTTGTAGAAGCCGGTGCTGGACAGCGACACCTGAGCGAAATAGGCCTGCTGGATCAGCTCTTCGAAGGTCAGGATGTGATCGCGAACCCGCACGTGGCCGTTGTGAAATTCCACGTCTTCTTCGCTGACCGCAAACTTGCGCGCGGCAAATTCCACCAGGCGTTGCTTGATGATTTCAGCGGCATTTTGCGCAGCCTTGCCGTTCAGGTCGGCACCGCTGGACGCGGCGGTCGGCGAGGTGTTCGGGACCTTGTCGGTGTTGGTCGCGGTGATCTGAACGCGGTCGATTTCAACCTGGAACACTTCGGCCACGACTTGTGCGACTTTGACGTTCAAACCCTGGCCCATTTCGGTGCCGCCGTGGTTCAGGTGGATGCTGCCGTCGGTGTAGACGTGAATCAGCGCACCGGCCTGGTTGAGGAAGCTGGCGGTGAAGGAAATACCGAATTTCACCGGGGTCAGCGCCAGGCCTTTTTTCAGGATCGGGCTGTTGGCGTTGTAGCGCCGGATTGCTTCGCGGCGTTCGGCGTACTGGCTGCTTTCTTCCAGCTCGGCGGTTATTTCCTCGAGCATGTTGTGCTCGACGGTCTGGTAGTAATGGGTGACGTTGCGCTCGGTCTTGCCGTAGTAGTTGGCCTTGCGCACGGCCAGTGGATCAAGGGCCAGATGACGGGCGATGGCGTCCATCACTTCTTCGATGGCGACCATCCCTTGTGGGCCGCCAAAGCCGCGATAGGCGGTGTTCGACGCGGTGTTGGTCTTGCAGCGGTGACCGTTGATGGTTGCGTCGCCCAGGTAGTACGAGTTGTCCGAGTGGAACATCGCCCGGTCAACGATCGACGCCGACAGGTCGGGTGAACAACCGCAGTTGCCCGCCAGTTCCAGCTGAATGCCGTGCAGGCGCCCGGTGTTGTCGAAGCCCACATCGTATTCAATGTAGAACGGGTGACGTTTGCCGGTCATCAGCATGTCTTCGACCCGTGGCAGACGCATTTTGGTCGGCTGCCCGGTCAGGTGCGCGATCACTGCACAGAGACAGGCGGGGCTCGCGGCCTGGGTTTCCTTGCCGCCGAAACCACCGCCCATGCGACGCATGTCGACGACGATTTTGTTCATCGACACGTCGAGCACTTCCGCCACCAGTTTCTGCACTTCGGTGGGGTTCTGGGTCGAGCAGTAGACGATCATGCCGCCGTCTTCGGTCGGCATCACCGAAGAGATCTGGGTTTCGAGATAGAAGTGTTCCTGGCCGCCGATGTGCAGCGTGCCTTGAATCCGGTGCTCTGCGGTCGCCAGCGCAGTGGCCGAATCGCCGCGTTTGTGGGTGTGGCTATCCAGCACGAAGTGGCGTTTGCGCAGGGCTTCGACCACGTCGAGCACCGGCTCCAGATCTTCGTATTCGATGATCGCCGCCATGGCTGCTTTGCGTGCGGTTTCCAGGTCTTTTGCGGCCACCGCGAGCACCGGTTGACCGACGAATTGCACATCATCGATGGCCAGCAACGGATCGCCCGGCAACAACGGGCCGATGTCTTTCAGGCCCGGCACATCTTCGTGGGTAATGGCGATGCGCACGCCTTCAAAGGCGTAGCAGGGCTGGGTGTCGATGCTGATGATTTTCGCGTGGGCACGGTCCGAAAGCCGCGCGTAAACGTGCAACTGATTGGGGAATTCCAGTCGATCGTCGATGTACTGCGCTTCACCAGACACATGCTTGTCGGCGCTGTCGTGCTTGACGCTGCGACCGACACCGGTGGTCAGGTCTTTGGCAAACAACTCGGCCAGTTCGGCTTGGGTCTTTTCGACTTTGTGATGGTTAGACATAAGCGGTCACCCGAGTTTCGATGTGCGGTGTTTGCAGTTCGATGAAGTATTTACGCAGCAGGTTCTGCGCGCTGAGCAGGCGGTATTCCTTGCTTGCGCGGAAGTCCGAGAGTGGCGTGAAATCTTCTGCCAGGGCTGCGCAGGCGCGTTCCACTGTGGCGTTGCTCCACTGCGCGCCGAGCAGCGCGGCTTCGCAGCTCTTGGCGCGTTTTGGCGTCGCCGCCATGCCGCCGAAGGCAACGCGGGCGTCGGCGATCACGCCGTTTTCGATGCGCAGATTGAACGCCGCGCAGACCGCGGAAATGTCATCGTCCAGACGCTTGGACACCTTGTAGGCGCGGAACAGTTGTTCGGCGCTGGCACGCGGCACGATGATTTTCTCGATGAACTCGCTTTCCTGACGTGCGGTGACCCGGTAATCGATGAAATAGTCTTCCAGCGCCAGGGTGCGACGGGTCTCGCCTTTGCACAGAACGATCTGTGCGCCCAGAGCGATCAGCAGCGGTGGCGAGTCACCAATCGGCGAGGCGTTGCCAATGTTGCCGCCAAGGGTGCCCTGATTACGGATTTGCAAGGAGGCGAAACGTTGCAGCAACTCGCCGAAGTCCGGGTACTCGGCCTCGAGGGCGTCGTAGCAGTCGGAGAGGGCGGTGGCGGCGCCGATTTCCAGGCGGTCGTCAAAGCGCTCGATGCGCTTCATTTCTGCAACGTTGCCAACGTAGATCATCACCGGCAGCGTGCGGTGGAATTGGGTGACTTCCAGTGCCAGGTCGGTGCCGCCGGCCAACAGCCTGGCTTGCGGATAGGCGTCATAGAGATCAGCGAGATCGGCGACGGTCAGCGGCACCAGGCAGCGTTTGTCACCGCTGTTCAGTTCACCGGTGTCGGTCGGCGCGATGGCTTTCAGGCGAGCGATGGTTTCGGCTTCGCGGGCATCGAACTGGTCTGGCTGTTTGGCGCAGCACACTTGTTCGGCGGCGGCGAGGATCGGGCGGTAGCCGGTGCAGCGGCAGAGGTTGCCGGCGAGGGCTTCGTGGGCCTTATGGGAATCGGCGTGATCGCTGTTTTTCTGCAAGGCGAACAGCGACATGACGAAGCCCGGAGTGCAGAAGCCGCACTGCGAGCCGTGGCACTCGACCATGGCTTTTTGCACGCTGTGCAGCTCGCCCTGGTGTTTGAGGTCTTCGACGCTGATCAGCTGTTTGCCGTGCAGCGACGAAACAAACGTCAGGCACGAGTTGAGGCTGCGATAGCGAATGTGTTCGCGTCCGGTGTTGTCGGTCTGCAATTCGCCGACCACCACCGTGCACGCGCCACAGTCACCGCTGGCGCAACCTTCTTTGGTACCGGGTTTGCCCAAATGCTCGCGCAGATAGTTCAGCACGGTCAGATTCGGGTCCAGGACGTGCTCGCTACGGAGTTCCTGGTTAAGTAAAAACTGGATCACGGAAGGCCTCGCAGACTCATTATTGTTGTTAACCGACTTGAACCTGAATTTATCAGGTCTGACTTTTCGGTCAATGATTTTTTGACTTAAGGGTCAGGAAAATCGCTTTTGCCGATCAACAGTAGCTTCTTTCATTATTGACCCTCTCGGGATACCTCGCTTTTTGCTTGAATCGTGCCAAATTCCGCTGGCTGGGCCCTGCGCCATCACCCATCAAGTGCGCTACACTGCGCCGCTTGTGCAGATCGAAGAGTTTGAAGGAAAACCATGACGTTCAAGGCGCCGGATAGCCTCGCCGAGCAAATCGCTCACCACCTCGCCGAACGCATCATTCGCGGCGACCTCAAGCCGGGAGAGCGCATCCAGGAACAGAAGGTCACGCTGGCCCTCAATGTCAGCCGCGGCTCGGTTCGCGAAGCCTTGCTGATCCTTGAACGCCGGCACCTGATCGCCATCCTGCCGCGTCGTGGCGCCCACGTGACCGAACTCACCGCGCACAAGGTGCAGAGCCTGTGTACGCTGATGAGTGAGCTTTACATTCTGCTCGGCAATTCGGTGGCCAATGGCTGGTCGGTTCAGGCCGACATGGCGCCGTTCCTGCAAATCCAGCAGCGCTTGAGCGCCAGTTACGAGCGTCAGGACATCCGCGCCTTTGTCGAGGACAGCTTCAACGTGATGCGGGCGGCGTATCCATTCGCCAATAACCCGTACTTGCAGGAAACCGTCGAGAACCTGCAGCCAGCCATGAGCCGCGCGTATTTTCTTGCTCTGGAACAGCGCAAGGCCGAAATGAGCGAGTTCCTCGAACTGTTCGAGCGCTTGCTCGCGGCCGTGCTGGCCCGTGATCTGCCAGAGATTCGTATCGTGCTCTCGGCCTATGCCCGGCGCAGTTGCGATCTGGTGCTGTCTGCCTTGCCGGCGGCCTGAGCATGCGGCTCAAGTGCATCAAACTGGCGGGGTTCAAATCCTTCGTCGACCCGACCACGGTGAACTTCCCCAGTAACATGGCGGCGGTGGTCGGGCCCAATGGTTGCGGCAAGTCGAATATCATTGACGCCGTACGTTGGGTGATGGGCGAGAGCTCGGCAAAGAACTTGCGCGGCGAGTCGATGACCGACGTCATCTTCAACGGTTCCACCAGCCGCAAGCCGGTGAGCCAGGCGAGCATCGAGCTGGTGTTCGACAACTCCGATGGCACGCTGATTGGTGAGTACGCGGCCTACGCGGAAATCTCCATTCGCCGCAAAGTCACCCGCGACAGCCAGACCACTTATTACCTCAACGGCACCAAATGCCGTCGCCGCGATATCACCGACATTTTTCTCGGTACCGGCCTGGGCCCGCGCAGCTACTCGATCATCGAACAGGGGATGATCTCCAAGCTGATCGAGTCCAAGCCCGAAGACCTGCGCAACTTCATCGAAGAAGCGGCGGGGATCTCCAAGTACAAGGAGCGCCGGCGCGAGACCGAAAACCGCATTCGTCGCACCCATGAAAACCTCGCGCGCCTGACCGACCTGCGTGATGAGCTGGAACGTCAGCTCGAACGCTTGCATCGTCAGGCCCAGGCCGCCGAGAAGTATCAGGAATACAAAGCTGAAGAGCGTCAGCTCAAGGCTCAGCTGTCGGCGTTGCGCTGGCAGGCATTGAACGAACAGGTTGGTCAGCGCGAAGCGATCATCGGCAACCAGGAGATCAGTTTCGAAGCCCTGGTCGCTGAACAGCGTAACGCCGATGCGAGCATCGAACGGCTGCGTGACGGTCATCACGATCTGTCCGAACGCTTCAATCTGGTGCAGGGGCGTTTCTATTCGGTCGGCGGCGACATCGCCCGGGTCGAGCAGAGCATCCAGCACGGCCAGCAGCGTTTGCGTCAGTTGCAGGACGATCTCAAGGAAGCCGAGCGTTCGCGCCTGGAAACCGAGTCGCACCTGGGCCACGACCGCACCTTGTTGGCGACCCTCGGCGAAGAGCTGGACATGCTCACCCCCGAGCAGGAAGTCACCAGCGCCGCCGCTGAAGAAGCCGCCGCCGCGCTGGAAGAATCCGAAACCACCATGCACGGCTGGCAGGAGCAGTGGGACAGTTTCAACCTGCGCTCGGCCGAGCCACGGCGTCAGGCCGAAGTCCAGCAGTCGCGCATCCAGCAGCTGGAAACCAGCATGGAGCGCCTGGCCGAACGTCAACGTCGCTTGGCCGAAGAGCGCGACCTGCTCTCGGCTGACCCGGAAGACGCAGCGATCCTGGATCTCAACGAACAACTCGCCGCCAGTGAAGCGACCCTCGAAGATTTGCAGGCCAGCGAAGAAGCGCAGGTCGAGCGGCTTGAGCAGTTGCGTCAAGAGCTGCAACTGGCCCTGCAAAACCAGCAGCAGGCGCAGGGCGACTTGCAACGACTCAACGGACGCTTGGCCTCGCTGGAGGCGTTGCAGCAAGCGGCGCTCGACCCGGGCACCGGCGCCGCCGAGTGGTTGCGCGAGCAGCATCTGGCCGAGCGTCCACGTCTGGCCGAAGGTTTGAAGGTTGAAGCGGGTTGGGAGCTGGCGGTGGAAACCGTGCTCGGCGCCGACCTGCAAGCGGTGCTGGTCGACGACTTCGCGGGCTTCGATCTGTCCGGGTTTGCCCAGGGCGATTTGCGCTTGCTCAGCCCGGCCAGCGACGGTGTGCGGATCCCTGGCAGTCTGCTCGACAAGGTCGAGGCGCAGATCGATCTGTCGCCGTGGCTGGGGCAGGTCAAACCGGTGGAAAGTCTCGAACAGGCGTTAACGCTGCGTGGCCAGTTGTCGGTCGGCGAAAGCCTGATCAGCCGTGACGGCTACTGGGTCGGGCGGCACTTTTTGCGGGTGCGCCGCGCGAGTGAAGCCGAGAGCGGCATGTTGGCGCGTGGCCAGGAAATCCAGCGTCTGGGGCTGGAGCGTGAAGAGCGTGAAGCGACCGTAGAGACGTTGGAAACCACCTTGCAAAACCTGCGCGCCCAACAGCGTCAGCAAGAGAATGGCCGCGAACACCTGCGCCGTTTGCTGCAAGACGAGGCGCGCCAGCAGGGCGAATTGAAAGCTCAGCTGTCCGCCGGTAAAGCCAAGGCCGAGCAACTGACGTTGCGTCGTACACGTCTCGATGAAGAACTTGGCGAGTTGAGTGAACAGCGCGCGCTGGAACACGAACAGGTTGGCGAGTCGCGCCTGCAATTGCAGGAAGCTCTCGACAGCATGGCGATCGACACCGAGCAGCGCGAGTTACTGCTGGCTCAGCGCGACAGCTTGCGCGAGCGCCTTGATCGAGTGCGGCAGGAAGCCCGTCAGCATAAAGACCACGCGCACCAGTTGGCGGTGCGTCTGGGCTCGCTCAAGGCGCAACACGATTCAACCCGTCAGGCGCTGGAACGGCTGGAATTGCAGTCCGAGCGTCTGACTGAAAAGCGCGAACAGCTCAGCCTCAATCTGGAGGAGGGCGAAGCGCCGCTGGAAGAGTTGCGGCTCAAGCTTGAAGAATTGCTCGACAAGCGCATGAGTGTCGACGAAGAGCTGAGAACCGCGCAGATTGCCCTGGAGGATGCCGACCGCGAACTGCGTGACGCCGAGAAGCGCCGCAGTCAGGCCGAGCAGCAATCACAGTTGATCCGTGGTCAACTGGAACAACAGCGCATGGAATGGCAGGCGCTGACCGTGCGCCGCAAAACCTTGCAGGATCAATTGCTCGAAGACGGCTATGACCTGCACGGGGTGCTCGCCACGCTGGTGGCTGAGGCTAACGAAAAGGAAGCCGAAGAAGAACTCGAACGCATTGCCGCACGAATTCAGCGACTGGGTGCGATCAACCTCGCGGCCATCGACGAGTATCAGCAGCAGTCTGAGCGCAAGCGTTATCTGGATGCTCAGGACGCTGACCTGGTGGAAGCGCTCGATACCCTGGAAAACGTCATTCGCAAGATCGACAAGGAAACCCGCAATCGCTTCAAAGATACCTTTGATCAGATTAACGGTGGATTGCAGGCGCTTTTCCCAAAAGTTTTCGGTGGCGGCAGCGCTTATTTGGAACTGACGGGCGAAGATCTACTCGATACAGGGGTAACGATCATGGCGCGTCCGCCCGGGAAGAAGAACAGCACCATCCATTTGCTGTCGGGCGGTGAAAAAGCCCTGACGGCACTGGCGCTGGTTTTTGCGATCTTCAAGCTCAACCCGGCGCCGTTTTGCATGCTCGACGAAGTTGACGCGCCGCTGGATGACGCTAACGTTGGACGCTACGCCCGATTGGTGAAAGAGATGTCACAAACGGTGCAGTTCATCTATATCACCCACAACAAGATCGCCATGGAAATGGCCGAGCAATTGATGGGGGTTACGATGCACGAGCCCGGTTGTTCACGTCTGGTAGCCGTGGATGTCGAGGAGGCGATGGCAATGGTGGACGCCTGAGTCATGGCGTGCAGGCCATATGTTTGCGGGAATCAGGGATTTTTACCCGCGCAGATTGCTGGCCAATCGACATAATGGCTGAAGCCATCGCGACTGACGGTGTAAAGTTATCTTTGGTCGTGCTAGTTTAATGTCAATTTTTCGTATGCGTGGGCAAAACGCCATTCAGAACAGAGAGTTGGCGCCACGTTTTAAAGCGGTTTGCAGGTTGTAAACCCCTTATTTTTCAGCATTTTTTATAGAGGCACGGGATTACATGGAAATCGGTCTGCGCGAGTGGCTGATCGTCATCGGCATTATTGTCATTGCCGGTATTCTTTTTGATGGCTGGCGGCGTATGCGCGGCGGCAAGGGCAAGCTGAAGTTTCGCCTCGACCGCAGCCTGTCCAACCTGCCGGACGAGGACAGCGGCGCTGAACTGCTGGGCCCGCCGCGTGTGCTGGATACGCATAAAGAGCCGCAACTCGACGAGCATGACTTGCCGTCGGTGAGCATGCCTGCCCGTGAGCCGCGTGAATCGGGTTCCAAGCGCGGCAAGCGTGGCAGCGAGCCGTCCCAGGGCGACCTGAATTTGAATCTGGATCTGGACGGCGGCCCGAGCTTCAGCAGTCGTGACGGTGATTTTCCGGACGAAACCAAATCGTCGAGTGCTGTGGCCGATAAAGAACAGCCGCAGGCAGAAGAAGTACTGGTCATCAGCGTGATCTGCCGTGACCCGGGCGGTTTCAAAGGCCCGGCTCTGTTGCAGAATATTCTGGAAAGTGGTCTGCGCTTTGGCGAGATGGATATCTTCCATCGTCACGAAAGCATGGCCGGCAACGGCGAAGTGCTGTTCTCCATGGCTAACGCGGTCAAGCCTGGCGTGTTCGATCTGGACGATATCGACCTGTTCAGCACCCCGGCCGTCAGCTTCTTCCTCGGCTTGCCAGGCCCGCGTCACCCAAAACAGGCCTTCGACGTGATGGTCGCTGCCGCTCGCAAACTGTCCCAGGAGCTCAACGGCGAACTGAAAGACGACCAGCGCAGCGTGCTGACCGCTCAGACCATCGAGCACTACCGTCAGCGTATCGTCGAGTTCGAGCGCCGCGCCCTGACCCAGAAGCGCTGATATCGACCCGAAGACTGCGAACGCTTGGTGATCTTGAAATTGTTGAGAGCAAGATCAAAAGATCGCAGGCTTCGCCGGCTCCTACAGAGGTCACGGCATCACGTAGGAGCTGCCGCAGGCTGCGATCTTTTAACGTAGCCCACGAATTGCATTCAGATTGAGCAGCCTCGGCTGCTCTTTTGCTTTATGAGAGAACACCCATGACCGCCGCTGAAAATCGCATTCTAGAGCTGCGCGCTGAGCTGGATCAGCACAACTACCGTTACCACGTCCTCGACGAGCCGAGCATTCCGGACGCCGAGTACGATCGACTGTTCCACGAGCTCAAGGCGTTGGAAGCGGCAAACCCCGAGCTGATCACCAGCGACTCGCCGACTCAGCGGGTTGGCAGTGCGGCGCTCTCGGCGTTCACTCAAGTGCGGCACGAAGTGCCGATGCTGAGTCTGGGCAATGCCTTCGAAGAAAACGACATGCGCGAGTTCGATCGGCGGGTCACCGAAGGTCTGGATTTGCCGTCCGGCGATTTGTTCGGCGGTGGCGCCGAGGTTGAATACAGCTGCGAGCCGAAGCTCGATGGTCTGGCCGTCAGTTTGTTGTATCAGGACGGTGTGCTGGTGCGTGGTGCTACTCGCGGAGACGGCACCACCGGTGAAGACATCAGTGTCAACGTGCGCACCGTGCGCAACATTCCGCTCAAGCTGCAAGGCAGTGGCTGGCCGGCGACTCTGGAAGTGCGCGGCGAAGTGTATATGTCCAAGGCCGGTTTCGAGCGCCTTAACGCCACGCAACTGGAAATCGGCGGCAAGACCTTCGCCAACCCGCGCAACGCCGCGGCGGGCAGCCTGCGCCAGCTGGACTCGAAGATCACCGCCAGTCGTCCGCTGGAGTTTTGCTGCTATGGTCTCGGCCAGGTCTCGGCCGAGATTGCCGACACGCACATCGGCAATTTGCAGCAGCTTAAAGATTGGGGCATGCCGGTCAGCCGCGAGCTGAAACTGGCCAAGGGCATCGACGAATGCCTGGATTATTACCGCGACATCGGCGAGCGCCGTAACGCGCTGGCCTATGAAATCGATGGCGTGGTGTTCAAAGTCAACAGCATTACCTCGCAGCGTGAGTTGGGCTTTCGCGCTCGCGAGCCGCGTTGGGCGATTGCCCACAAGTTTCCGGCGATGGAAGAACTCACCGAGCTGCTCGACGTGGAGTTCCAGGTCGGCCGAACCGGTGCGGTCACTCCGGTTGCACGTTTGAAACCGGTGAAAGTGGCCGGCGTGACCGTGTCCAACGCGACGTTGCACAACATGGATGAAGTGGCGCGTCTGGGCTTGATGATCGGCGATACGGTCATCATCCGCCGCGCCGGTGACGTGATCCCGCAAGTGGTGCAAGTGGTCACCGAGCGTCGTCCGGAAAACGCCCGCCCGGTGCAGATTCCCGAGTGCTGCCCGGTCTGTGGTTCGCATGTCGAGCGCACTCAGCTGGTCAAGCGCAGCAAGGGCCGCGAAACCGTCAGCGAAGGTGCGGTGTATCGTTGCGTCGGCCGTCTGGCCTGCGGTGCGCAGCTCAAGCAGGCGATCATCCATTTCGTTTCGCGCCGGGCCATGGACATCGAAGGCCTGGGCGAGAAGAGCGTCGAGCAGTTGGTGGACGAAGGTCTGGTCAGCTCGCCGGCGGATTTGTACGCCTTGAGCTTTGAACAGATCGTCGACCTGGAAGGTTTCGCCGAGCTGTCGAGCAAGAACCTGCTCAGCGCCATTGCCGACAGCAAGAAACCGGGGTTGGCGCGTTTCATCTATGCCCTCGGTATTCCGGATGTCGGCGAAGAGACGGCCAAGGTTCTGGCGCGCTCGCTGGCGTCGCTGGCGCGGGTTCAGCAGGCGTTGCCGCAAGTGCTGACGTACTTGCCGGATGTCGGGCTGGAAGTCGCCTACGAGATTCACAGCTTCTTCGAAGATGCGCACAACCGGAAGGTGATCGAGGAACTGCTCAAGCATGGTCTGGAGATTCAGGATCAGGGCGAGTTGGGTGCCGAATTCGCCGCCAGCACCACGCTGGGCGGGATGATCGACAAGCTCGACATTCCCTCGGTCGGACCGGGCGGGGCGCAGAAGCTGGCCGATAAGTTCGGTTCGCTGGAAGCGATCATCAGCGCCGACTGGCTGGACATGCGTCAAGCGCTGCCGGAGAAGCAGGCCAACGCCGTGCGGGAGTTCTTTGCCATCGAACAGAACCGTCAGCTGGCGCTGGATGCCGAAAAGCAATTGCGCGACTTCGGCATGCACTGGCAAAGTGAGAAGAAAGTCGTCGAAGGCTTGCCGTTGGCAGGCCAGACCTGGGTGCTCACCGGCTCCCTGGAGCTGATCAGCCGCGACGTCGCCAAGGACAAGCTCGAAAGCCTCGGCGCCAAGGTGGCGGGTTCGGTGTCGGCCAAGACCTACTGCGTGGTCGCAGGGCCTGGTGCTGGCTCCAAACTGGTCAAGGCCAATGAGCTGGGGTTGAAGGTGCTGGACGAAGAAGCGTTCGTGGCGTTTTTGGCCGGGCACGGCATTACTGTCTAAAACCGTCAAGATCGCAGCCTGCGGTATACATCGCCCCTCGTAGGAGCTGCCGCAGGCTGCGATCCTTTGATTTTGTCTGCACGGAGCGTGGGAACGATCTCGGCGCAGGAATGATCTAGTCTTGGCAGGCCCCAGGGAGAGATCGCCATGTACCGCTTTTTCGAGCAGCTCAGCTCACGTATCGCCGCACCCTTCATTGGCGAAAGCTCGCGTAACAGCAAGGTCTGGCATTGCCGTTGCGGGCAGTCACTGTTCTTTCGCAACAGTCAGTGCCTGGCCTGCTCGGCAGCCTTGGGTTATCAGCCTGAGCAGAGTCGTTTGTCATCGCTCGCGCCGGGGTTCGACGTCGATACCTGGCAACTCGATGCGGAGCCCGAGGCGGGGCTGTTTCGCCGTTGCGCCAATCTGGATACGCCGGCCGCCTGTAACTGGCTGCTCCCGGCTCATGGTTGGGGCGTGCACTGCATTGCCTGTGCTCTGAACCGAACCATTCCCGACCTGTCGATCCCTGAAAACCATGACCATTGGCGCAAGGTGGAAATCGCCAAGCGTCGTCTGGTCGCGCAACTGGTGAGCCTGGGCTTGCAGGTGATCCCCAAGTCAATCGATGAGGAGTGTGGCCTGGCGTTTGATTTTGTCGGCGTCGACCTTGAGGGCAAGTCGCCGACCACTGGCCATGCCAATGGCCTGATTACCCTCGATATCAAAGAGGCCGACGATGCTCACCGCGAGCGCGTCCGCGTGCAGATGCGCGAGCCGTATCGAACCTTGATCGGGCATTTTCGTCATGAAGTCGGGCATTACTATTGGGATCGCCTGATCGCCAATGGCCCTTGGCTGGAAGCGTTTCGCGGACTATTTGGCGATGAGCGTGTCAGTTACGCCGAGGCGCTGGAACGGCATTACCAGCAGGGCGCTCCACTGGACTGGCAGCAAAGTCATGTCAGCGCTTACGCCACCATGCACCCGTGGGAAGACTGGGCGGAAACCTGGGCGCACTACCTGCACACGCGCGGCATGGGCCAACCGGACTTCTACCCCTTCGTCCTGTCGCCTGCGGTCATCGCCAAGTTGCATTTCGTTCACCTGGTGATCCAGCAGGAGGGCGGCAGGGCGGATGAAGTTTTACGAACCCAGTAAGGTGGATCTCGTAGCAGCTGGCGAAGCCTGCGTTCGGCTGCGCAGCAGTCGTAAAGTCAGGCAACGCGGTTTTTCAGATAAGCCGTGTGCAACGGATTCACGACTGCTGCGCAGCCGAACGCAGCCTCCGGCAGCTGCTACGGGTTGCGATCTTTCCGGGTCTGCGCATGTCCTTGACCTGACTCATATTTTTTAATCCGCACCAACGGTTGTAACTTCGTCTCAGATAGGTACAATGGCGCGGCTCGCCGTCAGGTGAGCGTCGTTATGGTGACCCCATCGGTCCCTCCGCAACGATTACCCGTGAACCTGGTCAGATCCGGAAGGAAGCAGCCACAGCGGGAACATTGTGTGCCGGGGTGTGGCTGGTGGGGTCGCCACCTTAACGCCAGGCCTTCATTCGCAAGGTTTGGATCTTCTCCAAAAAACCAGATTCTTAAGTCATTGATCATTTCCGATCGATGTTTTGCTGCGCCTGAGAAAACACCGCCATTGCGAGCGCGTAAGTCTGTCGGTGCCGATGTCCGTCAGGATTCAGCGCAAATGAAAAGAGCAGGCATGCCTATCAATCCGATACGCATGCCTGCTCTTTTTTTGTTTCTGGCTCTAAGGCTTGGACAAGGCCTGGTCTACCGCCGCGATCAGCTTTCCCAGATCCTTCGGGGTGGCTTTGTGTATGACACCGAACAAATACGCTCGCTGTTCGTCTTCGTCGCCAAGATCGGCAAAAAACGCTTTGAGCTTCACTCCCAGCACATCGGCAAGCATGAACAGGGCTTCCACGCTGGGGGTATAGGTGCCGGTTTCGAAGCGGCTGATGGTTTTGGGGTCAAAACCGGTTTTTTCACCGAGTTCAGCCTGAGTAAGCCCCGCCACCTTGCGATAGCGTCTTATGGCTGGACCCAAACTTGAAATTTGCATCGCTCAATTCCCATTTAGAATCAAGAACTTAACGATAGATTTTTGCATTAGACAACTGCATGATCCATCACCTTGCTTTGCAAAATGTGATGTATTTCGTAGAATCTCCGTTTCGTACGGGCATTTGGTGACCTGGCTTCATAAGTCCAGGCAATGTGAGACAGCCAGCATTGCGTTACCTCACGGGGTGTGCAGAGACGCCGCTGACGACGCGAAATGCCGTTCAATATTACCAGAGTCGGTGTTTTTGACGTGCCTGTACGAGGCCTCTGAGCCTAGTTGATCTTCGTCTGTTCGGGGGCCATCAAATGCTGTCCATGGAGTTTTAACGTGCATCTGAATTTGCCGGCCCGCTCTTTTACAAGGATGTTGCCCCGACAGCATCACGTTCTGCGATCCCCAACGCAGTGCAAGACCTTTCAAAACATCTCTTCCGGGCGTTGTGCGCTGGTCGAGCGGTACAACCGCTAGCCACAGTGGGCCAGACTCATGGATGAGAAGTACCGTAGGGCCGTAGATGCAGCCGCCATTTTCTCCGAGACTGACCTGGCGGGGCGCATTACTTACGTCAACGATTTGTTTTGCGAGGTGTCTGGTTATAGCCGCGAGGAATTGCTGGGGGCCAATCACCGCATCCTCAACTCAGGCCTGCATTCTGACGATTTCTTCGCAACGATGTGGCGCACCATTGCTCTGGGCAAGGTCTGGAAGGGCGAAATTTGCAACCGGGCCAAGGACGGTAGCCTCTACTGGGTCGATAGCACCATGGTGCCGGTGCTGGACGAGTCGACCGGGCGGGTCCATCGCTATCTGTCGATTCGCTTTGATATCAGTGAAAAGCGTCAGTTGCTGCACTCTCTGCAATGGCGGGTCGGCCATGACGTGCTGACCGGACTGCCCAATCGGGCGTATCTCTCCGACTTGCTCGAGCAAGCCCTGGATTATTCCCGTGTCGAGAACGTGCCGTTGGCGGTGTGCATGCTCGACCTCGACGGCTTCAAGGCAGTGAATGACGGCTATGGACATGCCAGCGGCGACTTGTTGCTGGTTGAGGTGGCCAAGCGCCTGCGCACCATCGTTCGTGGCGAAGATGTGGTGGCGCGGCTGGCCGGGGACGAGTTCGTGCTGATTTTGCGTTTTGTGCGCGATATGCCGGAATTGCGCGCGGCGTTGCATCGAGTGCTGGGGGCGATCTCTGCGCCGTATTCGATTCTGGGCAAGGACATCAATGTCTTTGCCAGCATCGGCGTCACGCTGTTCCCGGTCGACAGCGAAGACGCGGAAACCCTGCTGCGTCATGCCGATCAGGCGATGTACGTGGCCAAGCAGAGCGGGCGTAACCGTTTTCACCTGTTCGATGTGGTGCGCGACCAAGAGGTCAAGGCGACTCATCAGACAGTCGCGCGGGTTCGTCAGGCATTGCTCAACGATGAGCTATGTCTGCATTTTCAACCCAAGGTCAATATGCGTTGCGGTGCGGTGGTGGGCTTTGAAGCGCTACTGCGCTGGGAGCACCCACAGAACGGTCTGGTGCCACCCAGAGAGTTTCTGCCGTTTGTGGAGGAGACTGATCTGATCGTCGATATTGGCGAGTGGGTGATGGAGCAGGTTCTGGCGCAGTTGTCCCAATGGCAAAAGGACGGTCAACGGTGGCCGGTCAGCGTCAACATCGCTGCTCGGCATTTTCAACGGGCGGACTTTTTTGATCGACTCAAGAACGTGCTCGAACGGCACGCCTGGGTCGCTCCCCAGTTGCTTGATCTGGAGATTGTCGAGTCGGTGGCGATCGAGAATATTCAGCACGTCAGTACCTGCCTGCAAGCCTGTCAGGCGCTGGGCGTGAGGTTCTCTCTGGGAGATTTTGGCACCGGCTATTCGTCGCTGAGTTACCTCAAGCGCCTGCACACGCAAACCATCAAGATCGATAAGTCATTTGTGCGCGACATACTGCATGATCGCGACGATCTGGCGCTGACTACCGCGGTGATCGGCCTTGCCCGGGCCTTTGGGCGAGAGGTGATCGCCGAGGGCCTGGAGAGCATAGAGCATGGCCAGTTGCTGTTGCGCCTGGGCTGCGAGGTGGCGCAGGGCTATTTCATTGCGCGGCCGATGCCAGCGAGTGAAGTGCCGGGTTGGGTCGAGGCCTTTGTCGCGCCGACCCAGTGGCAGGCGCTGGACCAGGCGGTCTGAGGCTTATTGATCGACCTGGGTCGGTTCGTTGGTTCCGGTGTAGAGCCTGATGATGTCGTCGATTTCCCCGGACATTTTCATCTTGAGCAGCGTTTGCAGAATCCGCTGGACCGGCAGTTTTGGGTCGTTACGTACATAACAACCGACGTTTTGCTCCTGCAACACCGCGACTGCCCGCAATGGTCGGTCGGGCATCAATTGCTGATTGAACCAGTCCAGGGCCCATTGATTGCTGACGGCGTAGCGATTACGGCCGGCCGCCAGTTTTTTCAGCACCTGTTCCTGATTGCGCGCATCGTCGCGTTTGAGCTGGCCGCGATCGAAGAGTGGTTGCAGGGTCGGATAGCTGTAGCCGAGCACGGTGCCGATCGGTTGCACGGCAAGGTTTGCGGGGACGACCGAGGCAGGAGCGCTTTGCGTGCCGATCAGCAGGTCGCGCTGAAACCACAGCGGAACGCTCCAGAGGTAGTCCCCGGATGGGTTCGGCAGCCAGGATTTCGCCGCATAGCAGCGGATGTCGATTTCCCCGTGTTCCATGGCGCTTTGCACGCGTGCGCGGGCCAGCATATGGAATTCGGCCGGCAGACCCACCTGCGTGGCCAGGCTGAGCATCACATCGTACAAAATGCCTTGGGTTGGCCGACCGTGCTCGATTTGCACCATGGGCATCGCCCAGCTGTCGATGATTGAAAAGCGCAAGGGCGCTGGCGCGGCAATAGCGCTGACGCTGATCAACAGCAAAGCCCCCAAGGCTGAACGCATAAACTCTCCAGCAAAAGACCGGCAGGAGCCGATAAAAACGCCTCCAAAGACCAGCTTAGCCAGATTAGCCGAGCGCACCGGATGCAATTTTGCCCTTGCTCCGCTAGCATTACCCGCTTCCGCTTCCCAGTTGCGACGGTTTTCGATGAGTTATCAGGTTCTTGCACGTAAATGGCGTCCGCGCTCGTTCCGCGAAATGGTCGGCCAGACCCATGTGCTCAAGGCTCTGATCAATGCCTTGGACAGCCAGCGGCTGCACCACGCCTATCTTTTTACCGGCACCCGCGGTGTGGGCAAGACCACCATCGCGCGGATCATTGCCAAATGCCTGAACTGTGAAACAGGTATCACTTCGACGCCGTGTGGCGAGTGCTCGGTGTGCCGCGAAATTGATGAGGGGCGCTTTGTCGACCTGATCGAGATCGACGCCGCGAGCCGGACCAAGGTCGAGGACACCCGTGAGCTGCTCGACAACGTGCAGTACGCGCCGAGCCGTGGGCGCTTCAAGGTCTACCTGATCGACGAAGTGCACATGCTCTCCAGCCATTCCTTCAATGCGCTGTTGAAAACCCTCGAAGAGCCACCGCCCTACGTCAAGTTCATCCTGGCGACTACCGATCCGCAGAAACTTCCCGCAACGATTCTGTCGCGGTGCCTGCAGTTCTCGCTGAAAAACATGACGCCGGAGCGTGTGGTCGAGCATTTGACCCATGTGCTCGGCGTCGAGAATGTGCCGTTCGAAGACGACGCACTGTGGCTGTTGGGCCGTGCTGCCGACGGTTCGATGCGCGATGCGATGAGCCTCACCGACCAGGCCATTGCCTTTGGTGAAGGCAAGGTCATGGCGGCTGATGTGCGGGCGATGCTCGGCACACTCGATCACGGCCAGGTCTACGACGTCCTGCACGCGCTGCTCGATGGCGACGCCAGGGCGTTGCTGGAAGCGGTGCGGCATCTGGCCGAGCAGGGTCCGGACTGGAATGGCGTGCTGTCGGAAATTCTTAACGTGCTGCACCGCGTCGCGATTGCCCAGGCCCTGCCTGAAGGCGTCGATAACGGTCATGGCGACCGTGATCGGGTGCTGGCGCTGGCCCAGGCCTTGCCGGCCGAAGACGTGCAGTTCTATTACCAGATGGGCCTGATCGGACGCCGCGATTTGCCGCTGGCACCCGACCCGCGCGGTGGTTTCGAAATGGTCTTGCTGCGAATGCTCGCGTTCCGACCGGCAGACACCGCGGATGCACCGAGGCAGCCGCTAAAGCCAGTGGGGATCAGCCAGGCCACAGTTGATTCCGCAAACTCAGTGGCTGGCGCACCGCGTGTTGCGCCGGTAGTTGCTTCTGCTCCCGTTGCTGCTGCGCCTGTCGCCGCGGCGCCGGTTCAACCGGTTGCCGAGGTGGTTGCACCCGTGTCGGCACCTGAGCCGGTTGTTCCAGTGGTCGTGCCTACGCCTGTGGTCGAGGTAGTGGCTGAGCCTGTGGCCATCGTCGAAGAAGTCGTCGACCTGCCCTGGAACGACCCGGTAGAGCCTGAGATCGTGCAGCAACCGGCCATCGAGCCAGTGCTGGAGACGACCTCTGAGCAGCCTGACCTGACGCCCATGCCGACGCCGACTCCGGACAGCGTTGTACCCGATGCGCCGGAGTGGGCTGCCGCGCCGATTCCCGAGCCGTCGGTGGCTGAAGTCGACGCCGCCACGCCGGGCATGGATCTGGATGACGAACCGCCGCTGGACGAGGACTACATCGAGCCGGACATGGATTCGGCCTATAGTTATCTCGATGAGCTGGCCAGTGAGCACGCCGCAGAACCAGCGCCTGAACCCGAACCTGAACCGGCCGCGATGCCGGCCACAGGGCTGGCATTGCAATGGCTGGAGCTGTTCCCGAAATTGCCGATTTCCGGCATGACCGGCAGCATCGCCGCCAACTGCACGTTGATCGCAGTCGATGGCGATCATTGGCTGCTGCACCTGGACCCGGCCCACAGCGCGCTGTTCAACGCGACTCAACAACGCCGGCTGAACGATGCGCTGAACCAGTATCACCAGCGCACCCTGACGGTGAGCATCGAGCTGATCAAGCCCGAGCAGGAAACCCCGGCGCAGGCGGCTTCGCGTCGACGTGTCGACCGCCAGCGCGAAGCTGAGAATTCGATTCACGGTGATCCGTTCATCCAGCAAATGATGCAACAGTTCGGCGCGGTGATCCGTAACGATACTATTGAACCTGTCGAGGCTCTGGCCAGCCAGGGCTAATAACTGAAGGCGTTCGGCCCACTGGGCCGGGCGCTGTTTTGATCCAAGTACTTTTGAGGTGATTCCCATGATGAAAGGTGGCATGGCCGGCCTGATGAAGCAGGCGCAGCAAATGCAGGAAAAAATGGCCAAGATGCAGGAAGAGCTGGCCAACGCCGAAGTCACCGGTAAAGCCGGTGGCGATATGGTCACCGTGGTGATGACCGGTCGTCACGACGTCAAGCGCGTGACCATCGATCCAAGCCTGGTGGAAGGCCTGAGCGAAGACGACAAGGAAATGCTGGAGGCCGTGTTCGCCGCCGCCGTCAACGACGCCGTGCGCAAGATCGAAGCCAACAGCCAGGACAAAATGTCCGGCATGACCGCAGGCATGCAACTGCCGCCGGGCATGAAACTGCCATTCTGATTCGCTAACGCGTCGGATGGACTACAAAAATGCCAGGCACTCAGCCTGGCATTTTTGTTTTTGACGGGAAAGCATACGGCGTCTGTTGAGCCGCCTTCGCGAGCAAGCTCGCTCCCACATTGGATTGGGGGACATTCGCGATAGATGTCACACTGTAAATCCCTTGTGGGAGCGGGCTTGCCCGCGATGAAGTCGACTCGGTAACGCTGAAGAAGCTTCGAACGTGGCACCGTGATGAGCATTTGACGCTGGCCAGAGGCGCAGGTATAAACCGCGTCTCGTTGTTTTGTCGGACCTTTTCCCCATGAGCTTCAGCCCTTTGATTCGCCAACTGATCGACGCCTTGCGCACTTTGCCGGGTGTCGGTCAGAAAACCGCCCAGCGCATGGCGTTGCAATTGCTCGAGCGTGATCGCAGCGGAGGCTCACGGCTGGCGTTGGCCTTGAGCCAGGCCATGGAAGGGGTCGGCCATTGTCGTCTGTGCCGCACGCTGACCGAAGACGATCTGTGCCCGCAATGCGCGGACCCTCGCCGCGACGACACGCTGTTGTGTGTGGTCGAGGGGCCGATGGATGTCTATGCCGTGGAGCAGACCGGGTTTCGCGGTCGCTACTTCGTGCTCAAGGGGCATTTGTCACCACTCGACGGTCTGGGGCCGGAAGCCATTGGCATTCCGCAGTTGCTGGCGCGGATTGAAGAGGCGGGCACTTTCACTGAAGTCATCCTGGCGACCAACCCGACGGTTGAAGGTGAAGCGACGGCGCACTACATCGCCCAGTTGCTCAGCAATAAAGGCCTGATCGCCTCGCGCATCGCCCATGGCGTGCCGTTGGGTGGCGAGCTGGAGCTGGTGGATGGTGGCACTCTGGCCCATTCGTTTGCCGGGCGTAAGCCGATCGTTCTGTAGCGGGTGAACTGATGTCATCGCGAGCAAGCTCGCTCCCACATTGGACCGCATTCGACAGGACAATTCGGTCAACTGTGGGAGCGAGCTTGCTCGCGATACAGGCGCCGTGGTCTTCCTGGTTCACATAATTCTATTGAAAACCAAGCAAGCGCTCGGTAAGTTCGCTGAACCTTCAGTGGAGCTCGCCGATGCCTGCCTTTCAGGAATACTTCGACCCCGGCCATCAGTTGGTCCGCGACAGCGTGCGACGTTTCGTCGAACGCGAGATTCTTCCGGACATCGATCAGTGGGAGGAGGCCGAGAGTTTTCCTCGTGAGCTCTACTTCAAGGCCGGCGCCGCGGGGATTCTCGGCATTGGTTATCCCGAAGCGCTGGGTGGCAGCCACGAAGGAGACCTGTTCGCCAAGATCGCCGCCAGTGAAGAGCTGATGCGCTGTGGTTCCGGCGGGCTGGTGGCGGGATTGGGCTCGCTGGATATCGGCCTGCCACCGATCCTCAAGTGGGCCAGACCCGAGGTGCGCGACCGGGTGGTGCCGCTGGTTCTTTCTGGTGAAAAAATCAGTGCGTTGGCGATCACCGAGCCCAGCGGCGGCTCAGACGTAGCCAACCTGCAAACCCGCGCCGTGCGTGACGGGGATTACTACCGGGTCAGTGGCAGCAAAACCTTTATCACCAGCGGTGTTCGTGCGGATTTCCATACCGTCGCGGTGCGTACCGGTGAGCCGGGTTTTGGCGGTATCAGCCTGCTGTTGATCGAGAAGGGCACGCCGGGATTCACCGTCGGTCGTCAGCTGAAAAAAATGGGCTGGTGGGCATCGGACACCGCCGAGCTGTTTTTCGATGATTGCCGCGTACCGGTGGGCAACCTGATAGGCGTCGAGAACATGGGCTTTGCCTGCATCATGGGCAACTTTCAAAGCGAGCGTCTGGCGCTGGCGCTGATGGCCAATATGACCGCGCAACTGGCACTGGAAGAAAGCCTGAAATGGGCCCGGCAGCGCGAAGCGTTCGGCAAGCCGATTGGCAAGTTTCAGGTGCTCAAGCATCGCTTGGCGGAAATGGCCACGGCGCTGGAAGTCTCCCGAGAGTTCACCTATCGCCAGGCAGCGAAAATGGCCGCCGGGCAGAGCGTGATCAAGGAAATTTCCATGGCCAAGAATTTTGCCACCGACACGGCCGACCGCATCACCACCGATGCGGTGCAGATCCTCGGCGGGCTAGGTTACATGCGTGAAAGTCTGGTGGAGCGGCTGTACCGCGACAACCGGATCCTGTCCATTGGCGGCGGTACGCGTGAAGTGATGAATGAAATCATAAGCAAGCAGATGGGGCTTTGAATCAGGCGGTGCTGCGGCTGACGCTATCGCGAGCAAGCTCGCTCCCATATTGGATCTTCGGTGTTTACAAAACCCCTGTGGGAGCGAGCTTGCTCGCGATGACGTCGGTGAAGACGCCGACTTATCTTTCGGTCAACGCAAACTGTGTCAGGCAGAACGTCGGAATGCCCATATCTTCCAGGCGCTGGGAGCCGCCCAGTTCCGGCAGGTCGATAATGGCTGCTGCTTCGAAAATCCGTGCGCCCATGCGTCGAACCAGATTGGCCGCAGCGATCAGCGTGCCGCCGGTGGCGATCAGGTCATCGAACATCAGCACCGAGTCGCCTTCACAGAGGCTGTCGGCGTGGACTTCAAGGTAGGCTTCGCCGTACTCGGTCTGGTAACCCTCGGACAGTACGTCAGCCGGCAGCTTGCCTTGCTTGCGGAACAACACCAGCGGTTTGTTCAGTTGATAAGCGAGGATTGAGCCGATCAGGAAACCGCGAGCGTCCATGGCGCCGATGTGCGTGAAGTCGGCCTCGACATAGCGGTGCGCAAAGCTGTCCATCACCAGGCGCAAGGCCTTGGGGGACTGGAACAGTGGAGTGATATCGCGAAAGATCACGCCCGGCTTTGGAAAATCGATCACGGGGCGGATCAGGGATTTGATGTCGAAGGAGTCGATGACCATCGTCGAAGTGTCCTGGCGGGCTACAAACGCCGAAGTATAACGGCGGCCGAGCAGGTTCGCTCAGCCGCATGTGCAACATCAGCCTTCGATCGAGCCGCCGGCCAGCGCGCAGAGTTGAATCGGGTCGAGGATGTGTACTTCCTTGCCTTCGGCGGCGATCAGCTCGTTCTGCTGGAAGCGCGTGAACACCCGGGACACGGTTTCCACTGCGAGGCCCAGGTAGTTGCCGATTTCATTGCGCGACATGCTCAGGCGGAACTGGTTGGCCGAGAATCCGCGTGCGCGGAAACGTGCCGACAGGTTGACCAGGAACGTGGCGATACGCTCGTCAGCGGTTTTTTTCGAGAGCAACAGCATCATCTGCTGATCGTCACGAATCTCGCGGCTCATCACCCGCATCAATTGACGGCGCAACTGCGGCAGTTGCAAGGCCAGTTCATCGAGGCGTTCGAAAGGGATTTCGCATACCGAGGTGGTTTCCAGCGCTTGGGCTGAAACCGGGTGGCGTTCGGTGTCCATGCCGGACAGGCCGACCAGCTCGCTCGGCAGATGAAAGCCGGTGATCTGCTCTTCGCCGCCATCGCTCAGGCTGAAGGTTTTCAACGCGCCGGAGCGTACTGCATAAACGGAATCGAACTGGTCGCTCTGGCGGAACAGGAACTCGCCTTTTTTCAGCGGGCGACCACGTTTGACGATCTCGTCCAGCGCTTCCATGTCTTCCAGATTCAGAGAAAGTGGCAGGCAGAGAGGGGCCAGGCTGCAATCCTTGCAATGTGCCTGGCTATGAGCGCGCAGTTTAACTGGCTCGGACATTTCTTAGATCCTTGTGGGAAAACACACATAAGATGTAAGGGTAACTCACGCAATGACCTCGAGGCCAGCTTGTGGTGTCTTAAATCACCCGAGAGAAACGCTGGCGATTCTGTTGTTCCAGGTAGGTATCGAAGACCATGCACACCGAACGGACCAGCAGCCGTCCGGCTGGCAGGACGACGATTTTTTCGCTGTCGAGTTCGATCAGGCCATCCTCGGCCATGGCGTGCAACTGTGGCCAGAGCTCGCTGAAGTAGCCGCGAAAATCGATATTGAAGGCCTGTTCTATCTGCGCGAATGCCAGGCTGAACGTGCAGATCAACTGCTGAATCACTGCCCGCCGCAGGCGGTCGTCCTGGTTACACAGCAAACCACGGCTGGTACCCAGTTGTGCGCTGGCCAGAGCATTTTGGTACTGATTCAAATCGCTGCTGTTCTGACAATACAGATCACCGATCTGGCTGATGGCCGACACGCCAAGACCGATCAGGTCGCAATGACCGTGGGTGGTGTAACCCTGGAAGTTGCGTTGCAGTGTCGACTCTTCCTGGGCGATGGCCAGCTCGTCATCCGGCAAGGCAAAATGGTCCATGCCGATGTAGCGATAACCGGCGGCGGTCAGTTGCTCGATGGTGCCTTGGAGCATGTTCAGTTTTTCGGCGGGGGCCGGCAGGTCGCTGCTATTGATTCGCCGCTGCGGCATGAAGCGCTCGGGCAGGTGCGCGTAGTTGAACACCGAGAGCCGATCCGGTTGCAGGTTGATGACTTCGTCCACGGTGCGGGCGAAGCTCTCGGCGGTTTGCTTGGGCAGGCCGTAGATCAAATCGATGTTGATCGAGCGGAACTGCAAGGTGCGCGCCGCCTCGATCACCGCTCGGGTTTCCTCCAGGCTTTGCAGGCGATTGACCGCGCGTTGCACCGCAGGGTCGAGGTCTTGCACGCCAATGCTGACCCGGTTGAAACCCAGCTCGCGCAGCAGGCCCATGGTTGACCAGTCGGCTTCTCGTGGGTCGATCTCGATGCCGTAATCGCCGGAGTCATCGTCCAGCAGGTTGAAATGCTTGCGCAGTTGCGCCATCAACTGGCGCAGTTCGTCGTGACTGAGATAGGTCGGGGTGCCGCCGCCGAAGTGCAATTGTTCGACTTTCTGGTTCGGGTCCAGATGACAGGCAATCAGCTGGATCTCCTGTTCCAGCCGTTGCAAGTAAGGCTGGGCGCGGCCGCGGTCCTTGGTGATGACTTTGTTGCAGGCGCAGTAGTAGCAGATGTTCGCGCAGAACGGCACGTGCACATACAGCGACAATGGCCGCTGGGCCTTGCGGCTATCGCGCAGGGCGTGCAGCAGGTCGAAGGTGCCGACCTGGCTGTTGAATTGCACCGCGGTCGGGTACGAGGTGTAGCGAGGTCCCGCCAGGTCATAACGGCGGATCAGATCTGTGTCCCAACGAATGGCGTCGAGCATGCGGGCATTCCCCCGGATAGGCTGGCAGTGTTGGCGAGTCTAGGGGGTGCGGCGTTGGGGCATCTTGATTTGCATCAAGGGGGCATTCGGTCGGGATCTGTGTTGTCGGTGATGGCCTCATCGCGAGCAAGCTCGCTCCCACAGGGATTTTGTGAACACCGAAGATCCAATGTGGGAGCGAGCTTGCTCGCGATGGGCGCGCCGCCGATCTAATGCCCCATCAACCAATGCTGATGCGGTCCGGGCAAGGTCCAGAGACCAAACAGGATCACCAACAAACCACCGGTCATGCGCACGCTGCGTTTACGCAGCAACGCGGTGACTCGCTCGGCGGCAAGCCCGGTGGCCAACAAAACCGGCCAGGTGCCAAGGCCGAAGGCGAGCATCAACAATGCACTATCGATGGCGTTGCCCTGGCTGGCGGACCACAGCAGCGTGCTGTAGACCAAACCGCACGGCAACCAGCCCCAAAGCGCGCCGAGCAGCAACGCGCGCGGCAGGCTCGACACCGGCAGCAAACGGTTGGCAACCGGCTGTATGTAGCGCCACAGGCCGCGCCCCAGGCTTTCGATGCGGGTCAGGCCGCTCCACCAGCCGGCCAGGTACAGGCCCATGGCGATCAGCAGCAAGCCGGCGAGGATCCGCATGAACATCGCCGCCGGGCTGTTGGCCACGGCCCATCCCGCCAGGCCGATCAGCAGGCCGGCGGTGGCGTAGCTGAGAATCCGCCCGAGGTTGTACGCCAACAGCAGACGAAAACGCCGGCTGCGTTGCTCCTTGGGAATCGCCAGGGTCAGCGCGCCCATCAGCCCGCCGCACATGCCCAGGCAATGCCCACCACCGAGCAGGCCGAGGATCACCGCAGAAACCAGCAGAGGCGCCAACTCAAGCATGAGGCGGGGCCTTGTTGGTCGGCTTGGCCGGATCAGTCGGTGGTTGACCGCTGGCTTCGTCGACTGCCGCCTGATGGTTCGGGTCCTGATCGTCGAACAGGATGCTGTGAGCCGGGCCGTCGAGGTCGTCGTACTGACCGCTGTCGACGGCCCAGAAGAAGATGTAAATGGCGATGGCGACGATCAGCAGCGCCGCCGGGATCATCACGTAAAGAGCTGGCATCTGGACTCCATGCTCGTGCGGCTCAGGCCGGCAACGGGCGGGTTTCTGGCGTGGTGCGCAATGGCGGCGTGCTCGGCATGCGAGTCAGGCGGAGCGCATTCAGTACCACAGTCAACGAGCTGATGGACATGCCGACCGCGGCCCACACCGGAGTGATCCAGCCGAGGGCGGCGAACGGCAACATGAGGCCATTGTACAGCCCGGCCCACAGCAGGTTCTCGATGATTACCCGGCGGGTGCGTCGGGCCAGGCTGAAGGCTTGCACCAGCGCGTCGAGACGATTGGACAACAGCACCGCGTCGGCGCTGGTTTTCGCCAGGTCGGTGGCCGAACCCATGGCCACGCTGATGTCGGCGGCGGCCAGCACTGGCACGTCATTGACCCCATCGCCGAGCATCAATACCTTGCGACCTTCCTGGTGCAGTTGCTTGAGCACCTGCAACTTGTCATCCGGGCGTAAACTGCCTCGGGCTTCGTCGATACCCAATTGCGCGGCGACACTCGCGACCATCGGCGAGCTGTCGCCGGACAGCAGCAACGTGCGCCAACCGCGAGCCTTACACGCCGCGAGCAGCGCGGGCGCGTCGCTGCGCAGACGATCATCAAGGACGAACCAGGCCAGCGCGCCGAGGCTATCGCCGAGCAACAGCCATTGGCCGGCTTCATCCGGGATTGCCGGCACAGCACAGCCGCTGAGTTCGCAGACAAACGCCGGTTGACCGATGCGCAAGCGCTGTTCGCCGACCAATCCTTCGAGTCCCAGTCCTGGCGTGCTCAGGACTTCTTCGGCGGCCAGCGGCGCCCGCCCAAAGGCGCGGGCGATCGGGTGCTCGGAGCGGTTTTCCAGAGCGGCAGCGAGGCCCAGGCACTGGTCGCTGTCGAGTGCGCCCAGTGGTCGAATCGAACGCAAGGCCAGGCGACCTTCGGTGAGGGTGCCGGTCTTGTCGAAAATCACCGTGTCGATCTGATTCAGGCCTTCCAGCACGTGGCCACGGGTCAGCAGCAGGCCGAGTTTGTGCAAGGTGCCGGTGGCGGCGGTGAGCGCGGTCGGCGTGGCCAGCGACAAGGCGCACGGGCAGGTCGCGACCAGCATCGCCAGCACGATCCAGAACGCGCGGGACGCATCCAGTTCCCACCAGAGCAAACCAATGGCAGCGGCGGCAATCAGTGACAGCAGCAGGAACCACTGTGCGGCGCGGTCGGCAATTTCTGCCAGGCGTGGTTTCTCGGCCTGAGCGCGATCCAGCAGGCGGACGATGGCCGAGAGGCGAGTGTCCTGACCCAGCGCGAGCACTTCGACGGTCAGCGCACCCTCGACGTTCAAGGTGCCGGCGGTGACTGCATCGCCCAGCGTGCGAGGTTGCGGCAGGTACTCGCCGGTCAGCAGCGACTCATCGATGCTCGACTGGCCGTCGAGGATTTTCCCGTCGGCCGGGAGGATGGCGCCGGGATGCACCAATACCTGGTCACCGAGACGCAACTCGCTGAGCAGGATGCGCTCGCTCTGGCCATCCGCGCTCAGGCGCAGGCACGAGGCGGGCAACAGGTTCACCAACTGCGCGGTGGCGGCGGCGGTGCGTTCGCGGGCACGGCGTTCCAGATAGCGACCAGCCAGTAGAAACAGCGCGAACATCCCGACCGCGTCGAAATACAGCTCGCCGACTCCAGTGATCGAGGTCCAGATTCCGGCGAGGTAGGCGCCGCCGATGGCCAGCGAAACGGAAACATCCATGGTCAGGTGACGGGTGCGCAGGTCGCGCATCGCACCTTTGAAAAACGGCGCGCAGCTGTAGAACACAATCGGCGTGGTCAGGAACAGTGCGACCCAGCGCAGGATGGTGTGCAGCTCGGGGCTGAGGTCGATGTTGAATTCCGGCCAGGTGGCCATGGTCGCCATCATTGCCTGAAACCACAGCAAACCGGCGACGCCCAGTTGGCGCAAGGCCAGGCGGTTTTCGCTGGCCAGTTGTTCGCTGGCGCGGTCGGCCTGATACGGGTGGGCGGCGTAACCGATGTGGCGTAATTCGCTGAGCACCTGGCTCAACGGCAACTGGCTGTCGGCCCAGCGCACGTGCAGGCGATGGTTGGACAGGTTCAGCCGCGCCTCGGCCACGGCCGGCAGGCTGCGCAGGTGTTTCTCGATCAACCAGCCGCACGCCGCGCAGCTGATACCTTCCATCAGTAAGGTGGTTTCAGCCAGATCGCCTTCGTGGCGAACAAAAGGTTGTTGCACGTCGGCGCGGTCATACAGCGCCAGTTCGTCCACCAGTTGCACCGGCAAGGCTTGCGGGTTGGCCGAAGCCTCGCTGCGGTGGCTGTAATAATGTTCCAGCCCGCCTGCGACAATCGCCTCGGCCACGGCCTGGCAGCCCGGACAGCAGAGCTCGCGGGTTTCGCCGAGGATGACGGCGGTAAACCGGCTGCCAGATGGGACGGGCAGGGCGCAGTGGTAGCAGGGGGTTGGGGTGGTCATCAGGTATTCACTGGTACCGCTGAATCTGTGTCGTCTGATAGGGCCTCATCGCGAGCAAGCTCGCTCCCACATTTGATCGGTGTCGTGCACAAAGTTTGTGTACGCCGAGATCCAGTGTGGGAGCGAGCTTGCTCGCGATGCGCGAAGCGCAGGGTTTTGCGTCTACTGATCTTCCGCGCCTTGCAGCGGTTCGTCTCCCAGCAGCAAATCCTTGTCATGGCTGATCTGTTCTTCTTCGAACATGCGCCACACATGCTCGTCCTGGCTGCCCAGCAATTCGACGAAGCGTCGGCCGTCGATCTTGTCGGTCAGCTGGCCGATATAACGCCCCTGTTCGGTCTCGCTGCGGGTCAGGATGATCTTGCGATCCTTTTCCGGTTGGGTCGGCGAGATCAGGTTCAGTTCCAGGGTTGCAGGCGTGCTGTTACCGGTCAGGCGCAAGTCGACCTCACCGGTCACGTCATCCAGGCGCACGCGGGCATGCATCAGCAGGCTCTGGGCCAGTAACTCGCGGTCCAGCGAGCGGTTGATGCCTTTACCGGCTTCGTAGTAATTGTCGTTGACCAGGTTGTCCGGGTTGTTCACCGCGATGGTCACCATGGACAGGGTCAGCGTCACCGAGCAGGCCAGGATACCGATGATGATCCATGGCCAGAGATGTTTGTACCAAGGGCTGGTGGCAGTTGCTGCGGGCATGATGACTTCTCTCAACGAATTTGTGGGCCGATGAACCGGCTCTTGGCTTCAACGTGGACGCTGTTGTCGTCGGCATCCTTGAGGGTGAATTTCACCTCGTTGGTGCTCGACGGCAGTTGTTCCGGCGCGCTCGACAACTCGACCGGCATGCTGAAAATTTCCCCGGCGGCGACCTTGATCTCGCGCTTGCCTTGCAGCTTGAGATCCGGCAGGCCGGAGGCTTCCAGCACATAAGTGTGGTCGCGCTGGTCCTTGTTCATGACTTTGAGGCTGTAGACGTTCTCGATCCGGCCTTCGGCGTTCTCGCGATACAGCACACGGTCCTTGCTGACATCGAAACCGACCAGCGAACGCATGAAGAACGCGGTGATCAGCAAGCTGATCATGGCCAGCAACACCAGTGCGTAGCCGATCAGGCGCGGACGCAGTTTATGGGTTTTTTGCCCGGACAGGTTGTGCTCGGTGGTGTAGCTGATCAGCCCGCGCGGGTACTCCATCTTGTCCATGATGCTGTCGCAGGCGTCGATGCAGGCGGCGCAACCGATGCATTCGATCTGCAAGCCGTCACGGATGTCGATTCCGGTCGGGCACACCTGAACGCACATGGTGCAGTCGATGCAGTCACCCAGGCCCTGGGCTTTGTAGTCGATGCCTTTCTTGCGTGGACCACGGGTTTCGCCACGACGTGGGTCGTAGGAAACGATCAGTGTGTCCTTGTCGAACATCACACTCTGGAAGCGCGCGTAAGGGCACATGTAGATGCACACTTGCTCGCGCAGCCAGCCGGCGTTGCCGTAGGTGGCGAGGGTGAAGAAGCCGACCCAGAAATACGACCAGCCATCGGCCTGACCCAAGAAGAAGTCGATGGTCAGTTCACGAATCGGCGAAAAGTAGCCGACGAAGGTCATGCCGGTGATGAAACCGATCAACAGCCACATCGTGTGTTTGCTGAGTTTGCGCAGGAACTTGTTGGCGCTCATTGGCGCCTTGTCGAGCTTGATGCGCTGGTTGCGGTCGCCTTCGGTGACCTTCTCGCACCACATGAAAATCCAGGTCCAGACGCTCTGCGGGCAGGTATAGCCGCACCAGACACGCCCGGCGTACACGGTAATGAAGAACAGGCCGAAGGCGCTGATGATCAACAAGCCGGACAGCAGAATGAAGTCCTGCGGCCAGAAGGTTGCACCGAAGATGAAGAATTTACGCTCCGGCAGGTTCCACCAGACGGCTTGGTGGCCACCCCAGTTGAGCCAGACCGTGCCGAAATACAGCAGAAACAACGCGGCACCGCCGGTCATTCGCAGATTACGGAACAGGCCGGTGAAGGCGCGGGTGTAGATTTTTTCCCGAGAGGCGTAGAGGTCGACGCTGTTGTTTGCGTTCTTGGCAGGCGGGGTAACGTCGTGTACCGGAATCTGGTTGCTCATCTATTGCATCCCACGGCAGTGGAAAAATGCCCCGGTCAGTACGTGCCGACCGTGGTCAAAAAGAGGTGTTGCAGTGGCGCAATGATACGCCTGTAGCTCTAGCGCAAGGGTGCGACCTTTGGTCGCGTTGGGTAAAAATCGTGGATGGTGTAACAGATGTAACAAAACGTGATGCAGATCAATTGACTTGCTGAGTATAGCTGTCTGGTTGTTGGTCATTGATGCCAGCGGGATCGCCCGCTGGCGTCGCTCTGCTCTCTACTTGACCGGGGTGGTGTGTGTGGCGACGGGATTACGCCAGTCGTTGCCGGCGATGACGTTGACCGTCAGTTGCTTTCTGTCGGGAGAGACACTGGCATACAACCAGGTTTGCTGGGTCGCTGAGCCACTCATAAACAAGGGTATGTCGCCGTAGATGTAATTGCTGGACTCGTACTTCCCGCTTTGCTTGTATGCATTGGCGGAAAACACGGCGGTCACGCCGTAATCATCAATAAGTTTTTTGAATCGCATGATTTCGGTTTCCTTGGCCGGCCAGTGAAATGGCTGATGCAAGTTCAGCAGAATGATTTTGCCTTGAGCGCGTGCTCGCTGTAGATCTCGCTCCAGCCAGTTAAGCGATGAGGTGATTTCATAGGCTGTCGTATTGATAAAGGAATGAGTGGAAAAATTGACTGCATAGGTAGGCTCGTTATGCAGTTGCACAAGGTGAACATCACCAAAGTCTTTGGAGTAGGCCAGGCTTCCGTACCAGGTTTTCGTCAGGCCGGACGCTCTGGCGGCGAGGTCCATGTTCTCGACTTTCCCCCAATAACGATCCTTGAGGTCGTTGATGCTTCCAGCTGCGCAACGGGTGCAGCTGGCGACGTTGAAATCATAGTCATGATTGCCCAGGCCATAGTCATAGAGGTTGCTCAGTTTGTTCTGCAAAACCGCCTTGATGTAAGAACGTTCGCTGTCTTGCCCTGACGCTGTCATGTTGCCATTGATCATGACGGGTACTGAGGATGCTCCACCTGATTGTTTCCGGAAGTCAGCGATGCTGCTGTACTGCGCATCGATCAGCCACCTTGAGCGGTCTTCTTTGTCAGCGGCGGATTCAACTTCTCGATTGACGGATTTTTCACTTGAGGGGAACTTCGGGTCCGAAGCAAACACGATATGACTCGGGGAGAGATCAGCGGCAACCGAGTACATCGCGGTCACGCCGCTGGTCAGTATCAGTAAGGTCAGAAACTTAAAATAACTTGAAGGTTTCATAGAAATCCATTTCCAGTTGTGAAGTGCATTTGTTTGACGGTTCGGCGGATGCCCTTGTGGTCGAATGTATTTTAGTGTTTTTGTCAGTGCAAAGAATTGTTTGAAAGTATTGATAAGGAATATTTCGAGCGGTGGACATGTTTTCTGTTGGTTTGCTTGCGTTAATTGTTTGTCGTTTTTCAGATGCCCCTATACTTTGCGAGGGAGGGTTTTCGCTGTTGCGGAGTGGTTATTAATATTAAAGAAATGGATTTCTATGAAGTTATATAAAAAAAGTAAGCTGTTGGCGTGTCTTGCATTACTGCTGGTTATTCCCGTGGTCAACGGGGCTTCGTCAATTGATACACCGCGCCACATGGTGTTTGTTTCGGATCCACAGTATCCCTGGACAGACAAGACTGATGCCAGGGAGCCTGAGTCAAATTCGCAAGCGCAGAAACGTTCTCAATGGCTGATAGAAACACAATATGACAGCATTGCAGAGTTCAGGCGTAATTCTGGCGGAGCCTCTGCGGTGCCGGTGATGATCAACGGCGATTTGACGGCTTTCGGCCATGGTGATCAGCGTTCGTATATCAAGTCGACGCTCGATGCAAAACTCAACGGGCTCTATGACTATGGCTTGGGCAATCATGACTATCAGAACAATGTTGATGATTGTTATCTGAATAGTTGTGCGGCAGGAAGTATCGACGACCTGAAGAACCGTTATTGGGGGAAAGTCGGGAATATGGATCTGGCGGCGAGGTCTTCCTGGCCGAGCACAATCTATTACGGAAGTCTGGCCTACTCAAAGGACTTCGGCGATGTGCATCTTGTTCAGTTACATAACGAGCCTACCTACGAGGTGACATTTTCCTCCGGGGTATTTCTTAGTCCTACAGTCTATGAAATCACTCCGGCTCTCGATTGGCTGGAGCGTGATCTGAAACGGGCGCGTGCTCAAGGAAAGATTATTCTCTTGAATCTGCATAAGCCCGCGGAATGGCAAGGTAGTAACGAGCAGATTTCAAGGTTCAGGACAATGATCGAAGAGTATGGGGTGACTGCAGTGTTCGCAGGGCATGAGCATGGGCATGCCGGGTGGCGCGGGTGGTGGGGCAGGGAGGAAATCTACGGCGACGTCCCGGTATTTCTGAGTGGTGCTGCTTCTCAACAAACCTGGTTGTTTGCCAGCTTGTCTGAAGATAGTAAGGAACTGGCGATCAGTGTGGTCGCTGATAATGACTGGCGTAATCCCCGGGAGGTAGAGGTTATCCCCGTTAAGTAACCGATTGATCGAGACTCAATAAAAAACGGCCCCGCCAGTATTATTGGCGGGGCCGTTTGGTGTTGCGCTCAGGCGTTTGCCTTACTGGGCGTCAGCCGCTTTCTCACCGTGAGACAGGCTGTAAACATAAGCGGCCAGCAGGTGAACCTTGTCGTTACCTTGCAGTTGCGCTTGCGCAGGCATCTGGCCCTGACGGCCGTAACGGATGGTCTGCTGCAGTTGAGCGAAGCTCGAGCCGTAGATGAACGCTGCCGGGTGAGTCAGGTTAGGTGCGCCCATGGCTGGGGTACCTTTACCTTCCGGACCGTGGCAAGCCACGCAGTTGGCGGCGAAAATCTTCTGGCCGGCAACCGGGTCAGCCTTGCTGCCTTCCGGCAGCTTGCGGCCATCGAGGTTGGTCAGCACGAACGAGGCGACGTCGCTGACGCCTTGCTCGCCGATAACTTCACCCCAGGCCGGCATCACCGCGTGACGGCCGCCCATGATGGTGGTCTTGATGGTTTCCGGCTCGCCGCCCCAACGCCAGTCTTCGTCGGTCAGGTTAGGGAAGCCGTAAGCGCCTTTGGCGTCGGAACCGTGGCAAACCGAGCAGTTGGAGGCGAACAGACGGCCACCCATCTTCAGGGCTTGCGGGTCCTTGGCAACTTCTTCAATCGGCATGGCCGCGAATTTGGCAAAGATCGGACCAAACTTGGCGTCCGATTTGGCCATTTCCTTTTCCCACTCGTGAACACCGGTCCAGCCGGACTGGCCGTTGGCGAACGGGGTTTGCTTCTCGTTGTCGAGGTAGCCGTAACCTGGCAGCAGGCCTTTCCAGTTGCCCAGGCCCGGGTACAGCGCCAGGTAGCCCAGTGCGAAGATGATGGTGCCGACAAACAGCATGAACCACCATTTCGGCAGCGGGTTGTCGTACTCTTCGATCCCGTCGAAGGCGTGGCCAACCGTCTCGTCTGTCTGTTCGGCGCGCTGGCCCTTGCGGGTCGACAGCAGCAGCCAGGTCAGGGCGAAGATGGTACCCAGACTGAGGACTGTGACGTACAGACTCCAGAACGTAGTCATTCTTTGTTACTCCTAGAAGCTTGCTCGACGTGCTTGATGGCTTCGGGATCATCCGCGAAAGGCAGCAAGGTCGCGTCTTCAAACTCCGACTTGCGTTTGGGGCTGAATACCCACAACGCCAGACCGATAAAGGCAACCATCACGACGACGGTGCCCAGGCCACGAATCATCCCGATATCCATCCAGATCACCGTTTGCTTTTGATGATGGTGCCCAGGCCTTGCAGATAGGCCACCAGCGCGTCCATTTCGGTTTTGCCCTTCACGGCATCTTTTGCACCGGCGATGTCTTCGTCGGTGTAAGGAACGCCGAGCGTGCGCAAGACTTCCATTTTCTTCGCGGTGTCTTTGCCGTCGAGCTTGTTTTCCACGAGGAACGGGTAAGCCGGCATTTTCGACTCAGGCACCACGTTGCGCGGGTTGTACAAGTGCGCACGCTGCCAGTCATCGGAGTAACGACCACCGACACGGGCCAGGTCCGGACCGGTACGCTTGGAACCCCACAGGAACGGGTGGTCCCAAACGCTTTCACCGGCTACCGAGTAGTGGCCATAACGTTCGGTTTCAGCACGGAACGGACGGATCATCTGCGAGTGGCAGCCGACACAACCGTTGGCGATGAAAATGTCACGGCCTTCAAGTTCCAGCGCCGGGCGTGGCTTCATGCCTTCAACCGGTTTGTTGGTCACGTCCTGAAAAAACAGGGGGACGATCTGGGTCAAGCCGCCGACGCTGACGGCGATAACCATGAAGAAGGCCAGCAGGCCAATATTCTTCTCGACTGCTTCATGCTTCATCAGTGAGCTCCAACTACAGCGATCTGAGCGGCGGCTTCGGCTTCAGCCGGGTTCGAGGCGCGTACGGTACGGAATACGTTGTAGGCCATGAACAGCATGCCGCTGGCAAAGAACGCACCACCCAGGGCGCGAACGATGAAACCAGGGTGGCTGGCTTGCAGCGCTTCGACGAAGGAGTAGGTGAGGGTGCCGTCATCGTTGATAGCACGCCACATCAGACCCTGGGTGATGCCGTTGACCCACATCGAGGCGATGTAGAGCACGGTACCGATGGTCGCGAGCCAGAAGTGCGTGTTGATCAGGCCGATGCTGTGCATCTGCGGACGACCGAAGATTTTCGGGATCATGTGGTACAGCGCACCGATCGAAATCATCGCCACCCAGCCCAAGGCACCGGCGTGTACGTGGCCGATGGTCCAGTCCGTGTAGTGCGATAGCGAGTTGACGGTCTTGATGGCCATCATCGGGCCTTCGAAGGTCGACATGCCGTAGAACGCCAGGGACACGACCAGGAAACGCAGGATCGGGTCGGTCCGCAGCTTATGCCAGGCACCCGACAGGGTCATCATGCCGTTGATCATGCCGCCCCAGCTTGGCGCCAGCAGAATGATCGACATCGCCATGCCCAGCGACTGAGCCCAGTCCGGCAGTGCGGTGTAGTGCAGGTGGTGCGGGCCAGCCCAGATGTACAGGGTGATCAGTGCCCAGAAGTGCACGATCGACAGGCGATACGAGTAGATCGGACGCTCGGCCTGTTTCGGCACGAAGTAGTACATCATCCCCAGGAACCCGGTGGTCAGGAAGAAACCTACCGCGTTGTGGCCGTACCACCACTGGATCATGGCGTCAGTCGCACCGGCGTACGCCGAGTAGGACTTGAAGAAGCTGACCGGCAAGGAGGCGTGGTTGACGATGTGCAGCATCGCCGTCACGACGATGAAGGCACCGTAGAACCAGTTACCGACATAGATGTGCTTGGTCTTGCGCTTGACGATGGTGCCGAAGAACACCAGACCGTAGGTGACCCAGACGATAGCCAGCAGGATAGCCAGAGGCCATTCCAGTTCCGCGTATTCCTTGGTGGTGGTGTAACCCAGCGGCAAGGTAACGATCGCGCCAACGATTACAGCCTGCCATCCCCAGAAGTGGAAGGCAGCGAGGCTGTCGGAAATCAGTCGCGTTTGGCAGGTTCGCTGCACGACGTAATAAGAAGTGGCAAACAGTGCACAACCACCGAAGGCGAAAATCACCAGGTTGGTGTGCAGCGGGCGTAGGCGTCCAAAAGTCGTCCACGGCAGGCCAAAGTTAAGTTCTGGCCATACGAGCTGTGAGGCGATGAAGACACCGAGCCCCATGCCAAGGATCCCCCAGACCACCGTCATGATGGCGAACTGGCGGACTACCTTATAGTTATAAGCAGTCGGACTGATTGCTGTGCTCATTCTAAGGTTCCACGGTTTGGGTGTTTTATTAGGAGTAAAAATCGGTCGCAAGTATGGAGAAAACAGGGGGTCATTGCAACGCGCCATGACCTGCGTCAATGCTTCCAAAAGCTGATTCTGCGGCCTTTCCATGTGCCGCGTAGGGACAAAATTGCCCATGGGCAAAATGTCCCGGCGGACGAAAAAGGCGAGGGGGTCTGGTCAGTTGTAACTGGGTGTGTTCAAACGAGGCGGGCAGGTGACAGACGGCAACTTGCGCGACAGCCGGTATCTACCAGCCTTTGCGGCCTGTCATCGAACAGATTCGTCGAACGCATCGTGTACGGTTGACCCTTGACCGGCTGTTGCCAGTCCGCTTCGGAGCAAGCTTAGACGTGAATTCGCCGAACCGAAAGGCGGACCTTTGGAGGGTGCGACAATGCGTCGCAAAGGGGCAGGGAACTGCCGCATCCGGGTGAATGCGGCAGTAGAGCTGTCAATATTTACTGGCTTTTGCTTGCAGCCTGCAAACCCTCGGCGCGGGTGGCGTGAGACAAGCTGTACACATACGCGGCCAGCAGTTGCACCTTGTCGTTGCCGAGCAGTTCGTTCTGCGCCGGCATGTGACCCTGGCGACCATGGCGGATGGTCTGTTGCAGCTGCGTCAGGCTGGTGCCGTAAATGAAACCTGCCGGTTGCGTCAGGTTTGGCGCCCCCATCAGTTCCGTACCCTGACCGTTTACGCCGTGACAGGCTACGCAGGTGGTGCTGAATGTTTGCTGTCCGGCGTGCAGGTCAGCGCCGCTGTCGGCCGGCAGTGGCAGGCCGGCGAGTTCGTGACGCACATAGGCCGCGACGTTTTTCACCCCGGTCTCACCCAGTACTTCGCCCCAGGCCGGCATGGCCGCCATGCGTCCACCCATGATGGTGGTCTTGATGGTGTCGGGACTGCCACCCCAACGCCAGATACTGTCGGCGAGGTTAGGGAAGCCGAAGGCGCCCTTGGCATCCGAGCCGTGGCAGACCGCGCAGTTGGAGGCAAACAGGCGTCCGCCCATTTTCAGCGCTTGCGGGTCTTTGGCGACTTCTTCCACGGGCATGGCTGCGAATTTGGCGAAGATCGGTCCGAATTTGCTGTCGGCCTTGGCCATTTCCTTTTCCCATTCCTTGGTCTGGGTCCAGCCGTCTTCATAGCCTGGCAATACGCCTTTCCAGTTGCCCAGGCCCGGATAAAGGATCAGGTAACCGACGGCAAACACCAGGGTCCCGGCGAACAGCATGAACCACCACTGCGGCAGCGGATTGTCGTACTCCTCGATGCCGTCGAAGCTGTGGCCCATGGTCTGGTCGACGCTGCCCTTGGTTTCGCCCTTGCGGGTGCCGATCAGCAGCCAGGTCAGGCCGATCAGGCTGCCAATGGTCAGTACGCAGATCCACGTACTCCAGAAGGTGGTCATGGCCGGGTACTCCTTGTTGCGGATTCTTTGATGTCGGTGTCGTCGGGTTGCGGTTCATCGGCAAAGGGCAGCAGGCGCGCTTCGGCGAATCCCGGGCTGCGTTTGCTGTTGAAAACCCACAATGTCAGGCCGACGAAGGCTACGAAGACGACGACGGTGCCCAGGCCGCGGATCATTCCAGTACTTATTTCAAAGGGCATGGCTCACCTCTTGCTCTTGATCGCAGTGCCGAGCACTTGCAGGTAGGCGACGAGCGCGTCCATTTCGGTCTTGCCCTTGAGCGTTTCGACGCTGCCTGCAATGTCTTCGTCGGTGTACGGAACGCCGAGGGTGCGCATGACTCGCAACTTGGTTTCGGTGTGGCTGCTGTCGAGCGGGTTGGCCACCAGCCATGGGTAGGCGGGCATCTTCGACTCCGGCACGACGTTGCGCGGGTTGTACAAGTGCGCGCGGTGCCAGTCTTCCGAGTAGCGGCCGCCGACCCGGGCCAGGTCCGGCCCGGTGCGTTTGGAGCCCCAAAGAAACGGGTGATCCCAGACGCTTTCACCGGCCACCGAATAGTGGCCGTAGCGCTCGGTCTCGGCGCGGAACGGACGAATCATCTGCGAGTGACATTGCACACAGCCTTCACGGATGTAGATGTCGCGCCCTTCGAGTTGCAGCGCGGTGTAAGGCTTCATGCCTTCGACCGGCTTGTTGGTGACGTCCTGGAAGAACAGCGGGACGATCTGGGTCAGACCACCGATGCTCACCGCGAAGACCATCAGCAGCAACAGCAGGCCGACGTTTTTCTCAATCGTTTCGTGTTTCATGGCGGACTCCTCAGGCCATCTGCGCCGCGGCGGCGACTTCGGCTGGCTGTGCGGCACGCACGGTGCGCCAGGTGTTGTAAGCCATCAGCAACATGCCGCTGAAGAAGATCGCGCCGCCCACCAGTCGCACGACGTAGCCCGGGTGACTGGCCACCAGGGTTTCGACGAAGGAGTAGGTCAGCGTGCCGTCTTCGTTGACGGCGCGCCACATCAGGCCCTGGGCGATGCCGTTGACCCACATCGAGGCGATGTAGAGCACGGTGCCGATGGTCGCGAGCCAGAAATGCGCGTTGATCAGGCCGAGGCTGTGCATCTGCGTGCGGCCGAAGATTTTCGGGATCATGTGGTACAGCGCGCCGATCGAGATCATCGCCACCCAGCCGAGTGCGCCGGCGTGTACGTGGCCGATGGTCCAGTCGGTGTAGTGAGACAGCGCGTTGACGGTTTTGATGGCCATCATCGGCCCTTCGAAGGTCGACATGCCGTAGAACGCCAGGGACACCACGAGGAAGCGCAGGATCGGGTCGCTGCGCAACTTATGCCAGGCGCCCGAGAGGGTCATCATGCCGTTGATCATGCCGCCCCAACTTGGTGCCAGCAGCACCAGCGACATCACCATGCCCAGCGACTGCGCCCAGTCCGGCAGCGCGGTGTAGTGCAAGTGGTGCGGGCCGGCCCAGATGTACAGGGTGATCAGTGCCCAGAAGTGCACGATGGACAGGCGATAGGAGTACACCGGACGCTCGGCCTGTTTCGGCACGAAGTAATACATCATCCCGAGGAAGCCGGCGGTGAGGAAGAAACCTACCGCGTTATGCCCGTACCACCACTGCACCATGGCATCGGTCGCACCACCGTATGCCGAGTAGGACTTGACGAAGCTCACCGGCAGGGACGCGTGGTTGACGATGTGCAGGATGGCTACGGTGATGATGAACGCACCGAAAAACCAGTTACCGACGTAGATGTGCTTGGTTTTGCGCTTCATCACCGTGCCGAAGAACACGACGCCGTAGGCCACCCAGACAATGGCGATGAGAATGGCGATCGGCCATTCCAGCTCGGCGTATTCCTTGGAGGTGGTGTAGCCCAGCGGCAAACTGATTGCGGCCAGCACGATCACCAACTGCCAGCCCCAGAAGCAGAACTGCGCGAGTTTCGGCGCGAACAGCTGGGTCTGGCAGGTGCGCTGCACCGAGTAGAAAGAGCTGGCAAACAGTGCGCAACCGCCAAAGGCGAAGATCACCGCGTTGGTGTGCAGTGGGCGCAAGCGGCCGAAGCTGGTCCAGGGCAAATTGAAGTTGAGTTCGGGCCAGACCAATTGAGCCGCGAGAAAAACCCCGAGCCCCATGCCGACGATGCCCCACACCACCGTCATAATGGCGAATTGGCGGACCACCTTGTAGTTATAGGCGGTACTTAAAGAAGTGTTCATGGTTCCCCATCCACGGTTCAGCCGAAGTGAAGACGTCTGCGCAAGGCGATGACGCTCCCTTCGCCTGGAGTTATAGGCAGATTAAAAGCGAGGCAAGCATGGACAAACAGCACAAAGCCAGTATTGACGGGGATCAATGGGCGCAGTGCGTGCAGGATCATGGATGGTTGTGGGATGCCGCTTCAGTGCCGGCATCGGCAACGCTGATTCTCGCGCATGGCGCCGGCGCACCGATGGACAGTGACTGGATGAACGACATCGCCGCACGCCTTGCCGCGCAGGGCGTCAACGTGTTGCGCTTCGAGTTTCCCTATATGGCGCAACGACGTCTTGATGGCGGCAAGCGCCCGCCGAATCCGGCGCCGAAATTGCTCGAATGCTGGCGTGAGGTCTATGCGCTGGTGCGACGCCATGTCGCTGGGCGTCTGGCCATTGGCGGCAAGTCCATGGGCGGACGCATGGCCAGTTTGCTGGCCGATGAGTTGGGGGCGGATAGGTTGGTGTGTCTGGGGTATCCGTTTTATGCGGTGGGTAAACCGGAAAAGCCTCGGGTCGAGCATTTGGCCGGGCTCAAGACGCCGACGCTGATTGTGCAGGGGGAGAGGGATGCGCTGGGGAATCGTGAGGCGGTCGAGGGTTATACGTTAGCGCCGAGCATCGAGGTGTTTTGGCTGGTGGCTGGCGATCATGATTTGAAGCCGTTGAAGGCCTCGGGGTTTACTCACGACCAGCATCTGGCAGCTGCGGCCAGCAAGGTAGCTGAATTTATCCGGTGAGATTTTCTGTGACAGTCAGGGCCTCATCGCGAGCAAGCTCGCTCCCACAGGGATCAGTGCATCAACCACAATCCATTGTGGGAGCGAGCTTGCTCGCGATGGCTGCCTCACAGGCGACAACGCTTTCACGCCAGCCATAAAAAACCCGGAAGTATCACCTCCCGGGTTTTTGTATTTGCCAGCAACGATCAGCGGTTAAACCGCTCCACCAACGAATACTGGGTATTCGCCGTTCGCGTCAGCTCTTCACTCAGCAACGCCGAGTTCTGTGCCTGTTCCGAGGTCTGGTCGGCCAGTTGCGCGATGGTGCTGATGTTGCGGCTGATCTCTTCAGCCACTGCGCTTTGCTCTTCGGTAGCGGCAGCGATTTGCGTGGTCATGTCGGTGATGTTGGCCACCGCTTCGCTGATGCCCACCAGTGCCTGGTCAGCTTCCAGAACCCGCGCCACGCCTTCTTCGGCCTGGCGATGTCCCGCTTCCATGGTTTGCACCGCCGTGCTGGCGGTCTGTTGGAGCTTGGCGATCAGGCTGTGGATCTGCCCGGTCGATTCGCTGGTGCGTTGCGCCAGTTGCCGTACTTCGTCAGCCACCACCGCAAAACCACGACCCATCTCACCGGCGCGAGCCGCTTCGATGGCGGCGTTCAAGGCCAGCAGGTTGGTCTGGTCGGCGATGCCTTTGATCACGTCGACCACGCCACCGATTTCGTCGCTGTCCTTGGCCAGTTGGGTCACCGTCAGACCGGTTTCACCGACCACCACTGACAGGCGCTGGATAGCTTCACGGGTTTCGCCAGCGATATCCCGACCACGACCGGTCAGGCGATTGGCTTCCTGGGTGGCGTCAGCGGTGCGTTGCACGTGGCTGGCGACTTCCTGGGTAGTGGCGGCCATCTGGTTGACGGCCGTTGCCACTTGCTCGGTCTCGACGCGCTGACGTTCCAGACCGGTCGAGCTTTTGTGCGCCAGGGTGTCGGACTGTCGAGCCTGTTCGGTCAGGTGCTCGGCGGTGTCTTGCAGGCGAGTCAGGCAGGTCTTCAGACGGGCTTCCTGGCTGAGGATCGACATTTCCAGACGCGCTTGAGCGCCGCGGCTGTCGGTGTACATCTGCGCAATCAGCGGGTCGGAAGTGGTCTGCTCGGCCAGGCGCAGCAAGCGCTTGAGGCCACGCTGTTGCCAGCTCAAACCGAGCAGGCCGAGCGGCACCGAAAGTCCGGCAGCCAAGGCAAAACCCCACTGCGAGTTGAGCGTGGCGCCAATCATGAAGCTCAGCTGGCTGACCAGAATGAACGGCAACCAGTCCTGTAGCACCGGCAGCCATTTGTCTGTTTGAGGAATCGCCGACTTGCCCTGATTGATGCGTTGGTAGAGCGCTTCGGCGCGGCGGATCTGTTCGGCGGTGGGCTTGACCCGCACCGACTCGTAACCGACCACCTGCTTGCCGTCGAATACCGGTGTGACATAGGCGTTAACCCAGTAGTGGTCACCGGTCTTGCAGCGATTCTTGACAATGCCCATCCATGGCAAGCCTTGTTTCAGTGTGTCCCACATGTGCGCGAAGACCGCAGCCGGGACGTCGGGGTGACGAACCAGGTTGTGCGGTGCACGGATCAGCTCTTCACGAGAAAACCCGCTGATTTCGACGAAAGCGTCGTTGCAGTAGGTGATCACGCCTTTGGCATCGGTCGTGGAAATCAACCGTTGCTGAGCCGGGAAGGTCCGTTCGCGTTGTGTAATGGGCTGGTTATTACGCATGGCTTTTTCAATCCGCAAGGCTTTGACAGGGTGTCGGCAGCGCCAGGAATAAATTGAAATTATTTTTCAATATTCAGCGGTGCCGCACATTGTTTGATTTCAACCGGCCAGCATCGGGTAGGTGAAGAGGCCAAAGTGCAACAGATTCAAACCAAAGTGCGTGGCGATGGCGGCCCCCAGTCCACCGAAACGGTACGCCAGACCGTAACCAACCCCGGCAAGGCTCGCCAGCAGCACCCATTGCCAGCCGGCGCCCAGGTGCGCCAGGCCGAACAACAGCGCGGTGCCGAGCAAGGCGAGGTGTTCGCCGTAGCGCAGGTGTTGCAGGCAGCGACTCAAACCACCCTGAATGTAACCGCGAAACAGCGCCTCCTCGACCAGCGTCACCAGCAGCAGGTTGTTCAGCACCCAGAGCCAGGATTGATCGGGCCACTTCGGCGCCCAACTGATCATGCCCAGCAACAGCGCGCCACCAAGAGCAGTCAGCACGCTAAGGGTCAGTGCCGCGGCGGTGGCATACAGTGAAAGGCGCAGGGAGCGGCGACCGACAATCCACGGGCAAACCAGCAACAGCCAGAAGCCAATCAGTGGTTTATCCAGATTCAGGTACATGGAATACGGCACCGCATCGGCGGTGAAGCGTTCCGGGCCGATACCACGACCGTTGTAGAAACCGGGAAGCCAGTGCATTGCCAGCGCGAGCGCCAGGAAAACGAACAAGCCGTGACCCAGGACGCGGCCGACCTGGATCTGTGGTTGGCGAACGGCAAAACCGGCAAACAGTAACAACCCGACGGTAATTGCCGCCAGCCAGCCGAGTTGACTGTAGATCAGGGCCAGTGCGTAGCCGATGGAGAGGAGTGCCAGATAGAGCCATGGCAGAGCAATCATGTGAAATCCTTGTGTCTAAGATTCTGCGGGCCACCTCGGTCCACTGTGGGAGCGAGCTTGCTCGCGATAGCGTACTGACAGTCGACATTGATATCGAATGTTATGGCCCCTTCGCGAGCAAGCTCGCTCCCACAGGAGGTGTGCGATTAAAGGGACGTTCGCGACACAAACAAAAACACCGCCCGAAGGCGGTGTTTTTGTCAGTGCGACATTATGAAGCGATCAACTGTCGCAACACGTAATGCAGAATCCCTCCCGATTTGAAGTATTCCACTTCGTTCAGCGTGTCGATCCGGCACAGCACGTCCACCTTCTCGCTGCTGCCGTCCTCGCGGGTGATCACCAGCGTCAGGTTCATTCGTGGCGTCAACTCGACGCCTGTCAGTCCCTGAATGCTGAGTGTCTCCTTGCCGGTCAGGTTCAGGCTCTTGCGGTTCTGATCGAGCTTGAACTGCAGTGGCAGCACCCCCATGCCCACCAGATTGGAACGGTGAATCCGTTCGAAACTCTCGGCGATCACCGCTTTGACGCCCAGCAGGTTGGTGCCCTTGGCCGCCCAGTCACGGCTTGAGCCGGTGCCGTATTCCTGGCCGGCGATCACCACCAGCGGAGTGCCCGCCGCTTGATAGCGCATGGCGGCATCGTAGATCGGCAGTTTTTCACCGGTCGGAATGTAGAGCGTGTTGCCGCCTTCTTCGCCGCCGAGCATTTCGTTGCGAATGCGGATGTTGGCGAAGGTGCCGCGCATCATCACTTGATGGTTACCGCGACGTGAGCCGTAGGAGTTGAAGTCGCGCGGTTCCACACCCTGTTCACGCAGGTAGCGCCCGGCCGGGCTGTCGGCCTTGATGTTGCCGGCGGGAGAGATGTGGTCGGTGGTCACCGAATCGCCCAGCAGGGCCAGCACGCGTGCACCGCTGATGTCCTGAATCACCGGCAGGGGGCCGGAAATGTCATCGAAGAACGGCGGATGCTGGATGTAGGTGGAGTCCTTCTGCCAGACGTACGTCGCCGCTTTCGGGACTTCGATGGCTTGCCACTGCGCGTCACCGGCGAACACTTCGGCGTATTCCTTGTGGAACATCGCGGTGTCGACCTGCGCCACGGCGTCGGCAATTTCCTTGCTGCTCGGCCAGATGTCCCGCAGGTACACCGGCTTGCCATCCTTGCCATCGCCCAGTGAGTCGCTGCTGATGTCCATGCGCACGCTGCCGGCCAAGGCATAAGCGACGACCAGCGGCGGGGAGGCCAGCCAGTTGGTTTTCACCAGTGGATGCACGCGACCTTCGAAGTTGCGGTTGCCGGACAGCACTGAAGCGACGGCCAGGTCGGAACTCTGAATGGCTTTTTCAATCGGTTCCAGCAACGGTCCAGAGTTGCCGATACAGGTAGTGCAGCCATAGCCGACCAGAGAAAAGCCCAATTCATCGAGGTATTGGGTCAGGCCCGCGGCCTTGTAGTAGTCAGTGACCACTTTGGAACCGGGCGCCAGCGAGCTTTTCACCCACGGTTTGCGTTTGAGGCCTTTCTCCACGGCTTTTTTCGCCACCAGCCCGGCAGCCATCATCACGCTCGGGTTGGAGGTGTTGGTGCAAGAGGTGATGGCGGCAATCACCACGGCGCCGTTTTTCAGGCGATAGGTCTGGCCTTCATACTCGTAGTCCGTTTCGCCGATGAGGTCGGCATTGCCGACGGCAACACCGCCACCACCTTCGCTTTCGAGGCGACCTTCTTCCTTGCTGGTGGGGCGGGTGGGTTTGACTTGCAGGCCGAGGAAGTCAGTGAACGCCTGGGCGACATTTGGCAGCGACACCCGGTCCTGTGGGCGTTTGGGGCCGGCGAGGCTGGCTTCGACGCTGCTCATGTCCAGCGCCAGGCTGTCAGTGAACACCGGTTCTTTACCGGGCAGGCGCCACAGGCCCTGGGCTTTGCAGTAGGCCTCGACCAGTTTCACCACGGCGACGGGCCGACCGGACAGGCGCAGGTACTCCAGTGTCACCTCGTCCACCGGGAAAAAGCCGCAGGTGGCGCCATATTCCGGGGCCATGTTGGCGATGGTCGCGCGATCCGCCAGTGGCAATTCAGCGAGACCGTCGCCATAGAACTCAACGAACTTGCCGACCACGCCTTTCTTGCGCAGCATCTGGGTGACGGTCAACACCAGGTCGGTGGCGGTAATGCCTTCCTTGAGTTTGCCGGTGAGTTTGAAACCGATCACTTCCGGGATCAGCATCGACACCGGTTGGCCGAGCATCGCCGCTTCCGCTTCGATGCCGCCAACCCCCCAGCCGAGCACGCCGAGGCCGTTGATCATGGTGGTGTGGGAATCGGTGCCGACCAGCGTATCCGGGAAGGCATAGGTGCGGCCGTCCTCATCTTTGGTCCACACGGTGCGGCCGAGGTATTCGAGGTTGACCTGGTGACAGATGCCGGTGCCCGGCGGCACGACGCTGAAGTTATCGAAGGCGCTCTGGCCCCAGCGCAGGAAGGCGTAACGCTCGCCATTACGCTGCATCTCGATGTCGACGTTTTGACCGAAGGCAGCACTCGTTGCAAATTTGTCGACCATCACCGAGTGGTCGATCACCAGGTCCACTGGCGACAGCGGATTGATTCGCTGCGGATCGCCACCGGCCTTGGCCATGGCGGCGCGCATGGCGGCGAGGTCGACCACCGCCGGCACGCCGGTGAAGTCCTGCATTAATACGCGCGCGGGGCGGTACTGGATCTCCCGGTCGCTGCGCCGCTCTTTGAGCCAGGCGGCGAGGGCCTTGAGGTCGGCGCCGGTGACGGTTTTTTCGTCTTCCCAGCGCAGCAGGTTTTCCAGCAGGACTTTCAGCGACATCGGCAGCTTGTCGAGATCGCCCAAGGACTTTGCGGCTTCCGGCAGGCTGAAATAATGGTAGGTCTTGTCGTCTATTTGTAAGGTTTTAAGGGTTTTCAGGCTATCGAGGGACGGCATTGAAATGACTCCTTTGGGTCCGCACGGCTACGGACTGGCGGGACAGACAGAGCTCTTAACCTAGCCCTGTTTAGACGTTAAGGCTAATAACCGGACTCTATGGACAAGTCCGGGCTGGTGAACTCGGCTATCATGCGCCGGTTTTCGTGACAGGCTTTGCTTCAACGCAAGTCTGGGCATCGCGCAGTGGTTGAATTTCTCGCCATCTGCCCAGGAGTAAGAATGAACACCCTCTTTATGCATTGCCGGCCAGGCTTCGAAGGCGAAGTCTGTTCCGAGATTTCCGAACACGCCGCACGGTTGAACGTGGCCGGTTATGCCAAGGCCAAAACCGCCAGCGCCTGCGCCGAGTTTGTCTGCACCGAAGAAGACGGCGCCGAGCGCCTGATGCGCGGCCAGCGTTTTTCCCAGCTGATCTTCCCGCGCCAATGGGCTCGCGGCATCTTCATTGATCTGCCGGAAACCGACCGCATCAGCGTGATCCTCGCCCATCTGGCGAGCTTCCCGACGTGCGGCAGTCTGTGGTTGGAAGTGGTCGATACCAACGACGGTAAAGAACTGTCGAACTTCTGCAAGAAATTCGAAGGCCCGCTGCGCAAGGCGCTGACCGGTGCCGGCAAATTGGTGGAAGACCCCAACAAGCCACGTTTGCTGTTGACCTTCAAAAGCGGCCGTGAAGTGTTCGTCGGCCTGGCCGAGGCCAATAACTCGGCGATGTGGCCGATGGGCATTCCGCGCTTGAAGTTCCCGCGTGAAGCGCCAAGCCGTTCGACCTTGAAGCTGGAAGAGGCGTGGCACCATTTCATCCCGCGTGATCAGTGGGATGAGCGCCTGCACAGCGACATGACCGGCGTCGACCTGGGCGCCGCGCCTGGCGGCTGGACCTGGCAACTGGTCAACCGTGGCATGTTGGTGACCGCTATCGATAACGGCCCAATGGCTGAAAGCCTGATGGACACCGGGCTGGTGCAGCATTTGATGGCCGACGGTTTCACCTTCAAGCCCAAGCAACCGGTGGACTGGATGGTCTGCGACATCGTCGAGAAACCGGCGCGCAACGCCGCGATGCTGGAAGAGTGGATTGGCGAGGGGCATTGCCGCGAGGCGGTGGTCAACCTGAAGCTACCGATGAAGCAGCGTTATGCCGAAGTGAAGCGCTTGCTTGAACGCATCGAAGAGGGCTTCAAGGCGCGGGGTATTCGGGTCGATATCGGCTGCAAGCAGCTGTATCACGACCGTGAAGAGGTGACCTGCCATTTGCGCCGGCATGATATGAAAAAACCGAAAGCTCGCTGATTCACACGGACCAATGTGGGAGCGAGCTTGCTCGCGATTTCGGTGTGTCATTCAACATTGAAGTCGGCTGATGTACCGCTATCGCGAGCAAGCTCGCTCCCACAGGTACATCGAAATGCCACAGATGACGATATACCCCGCATTGCGCGACAATAGCGGCCAGTTTCAGGAGTGAATCATGAGTGAAATGATCAATACGCCGGTAGACGGCACCCTCGACGCCACCGGCCTCAATTGCCCGGAGCCGGTGATGATGCTGCACCAGCATATTCGTGATCTGGTGCCTGGCGGCCTGCTCAAGGTGATTGCCACCGACCCGTCGACCCGTCGCGACATTCCCAAGTTCTGCGTGTTTCTGGACCATGAACTGGTTGGACAGCATGAAGAGGCAGGCACCTACCTCTATTGGATCCGCAAGAAACTCGCTTAACCCGCTGACCGACTGATGCGGATTCGCTTGCGTGCACTGCGCGTCAGGCGGATCGACAGCATCAGCGCCGCGCAGCTCAAGCCCACGATCAAGCCCTGCCACAGCCCGCTCGGGCCACTCGGCGCGCCGAGCCAGTTGGTCAAGCCAAGGGCGTAACCCACCGGCAAACCAATCCCCCAGTAAGCGAACAAGGTCAGGATCATCGTCACGCGAGTGTCCTGATAACCGCGCAGCGCACCTGCAGCAGTCACCTGGATCGCATCCGAGAACTGAAACAGCGCCGAATAGACGATCAGCATCGACGCCACCTGAATCACGATCGGGTCGGCGGTGTAAATCGCCGCGATGTGTTCACGCAGCAACAGCATCATGCTCGCCGACAGGCAGGCGTAAGCCAGCGCAGTGCCCATGCCGACACCGGCGGCGAAGCGTGCTTCGCGGGGTTCCTCGCGTCCAAGTGCCTGGCCGACCCGCACGGTCACGGCCATGCCCAGGGAGTAGGGGATCATGAACACCAGCGAACTGAAGTTCAGGGCAATCTGGTGCCCGGCCACCACCGTGGCGCCGAGGCTGCCGATCAACAGGGCGATTACCGCGAAAATGCTCGACTCGGCGAACACTGCGATGCCGATCGGCAGGCCGATGCCCAGCAGACGCTTGATCACCGCCCATTGCGGCCAATCGAAACGGCTGAACAGCTGACTCGATTGATAGGCCGGTGCCCAACGCTCCCAGCCGGCCATGCCCAGCGCCATCACCCACATCACGATTGCCGTGGCCCAGCCGCAGCCGACGCCGCCCATGGCCGGTACACCGAGGTGGCCATATATGAAGATGTAGTTCAGCGGGATATTCAGCGCCAGTCCACACAGACCCAGAACCATCGCCGGCCGGGTGCGTCCCAGGCCGTCACTGAAGCAGCGCAGCACGTGATACAGCGCCACCGCCGGCAGACCGCTGGCGATGCCGTGCAGGTATTGCATGCACGGGCCGATCAGCTCGGGATCGACCTTCATAATGTGCAGGATCGGTTCGGCGCTGAACAGCATGCCAGTCGCCATCAGGCCCACCACCAGCGCCAGCCACAATGCCTGACGGACGATAGGGCCGATCTCGGCGTGGGTGCCGGCGCCGAAGCGCTGAGCCACTTTTGGCGTGGTCGCCAGCAGCGTGCCGGTCATCAGCAGGAACACCGGCACCCAGATCGAGTTGCCGAGAGCCACCGCCGCCAGATCGCGTGGCCCGACGCGGCCGGCCATCACCGCATCGACGAAGCCCATGGCGGTGGTCGCCAACTGCGCGATCATGATCGGCAGCGCCAGGCCAAGCAGGTTTTTAAGCTCCAGGCGAACCCGGGCCGGGCGGTTGAGGGAAATAGCGGCGGGGCTGTCAGTTACGGAATTCACAGGCGAAGCGTCCAGAGAGGTTTGATGCGCGGGGCGGCGCATTCTACGCGTTGACGCCGCAGTCAGGAAAATTCCTGTGTTGCGGATTTGTAATCGCGCACCTTTGCATCGATCCACCGTAGGAGCTGCCGCAGGCTGCGATCTCTTGATGTTGCTTTCCAATAAGCAATGCTCAATGAAATCGAAGATCAAGAGATCGCAGCCTGCGGCAGCTCCTACGAAGATGTGCGCTACACTGCCGATCCGCCAAAGGAGCCTGCCATGCTGATTGTTGCCGACGAAAATATCCCGCTGCTCGATGCGTTCTTTGAAGGTTTCGGCGAAATCCGCCGTGTACCGGGACGCTCCATCGACCGCGCCACGGTCGAGGCGGCCGATGTGCTGCTGGTGCGCTCGGTGACCAAGGTCGACCGCGACTTGCTGGAAGGCAGCAAGGTGCGGTTTGTCGGTACCTGCACCATTGGCACCGATCACCTGGATCTGGACTACTTTCAGCAGGCCGGCATCACCTGGTCCAGCGCGCCGGGCTGTAATGCCCGAGGCGTGGTCGACTACGTGCTGGGCAGCCTGCTGACCCTGGCTGAAATCGAAGGCGTCGATCTGGCCGAGCGCACATACGGGGTCGTCGGCGCCGGTGAAGTTGGCGGTCGGCTGGTCAAGGTTCTGCAAGGTTTGGGCTGGAAGGTACTGGTGTGTGATCCACCGCGTCAGGCGGCCGAAGGCGGCGAATTTGTCAGCCTGGAGCAGATCATCGGGCAATGCGACGTCATCAGCTTGCACACTCCGTTGAGCCAGAACGCTGAGCAATCGACCTGGCACCTGTTTGACGAAAACCGCTTGAACCAACTCAAGCCCGGTGCCTGGCTGATCAACGCCAGCCGTGGCCCGGTGGTGGATAACAGCGCATTGCGCGAAGTGCTGCTGGCGCGCGAAGACCTGCAAGCGGTGCTGGACGTGTGGGAAGGCGAGCCGAGCGTCGATATCGCTTTGGCTGAACTGTGCGTGATTGCCACCCCGCATATCGCCGGTTACAGCCTCGACGGCAAGCAGCGCGGGACCGCGCAGATCTATCAAGCGTTTTGCCAGTTCCTCGGGCAGCCAGCTCAGGTCTCCCTTGATGAGTTGTTGCCGGCACCGTGGCTGGCGCAAGTCCACTTGAACGCCAGTTGTGATCCAGCCTGGGCCTTGGCGATGGTCTGCCGTGGGGTGTACGACCCGCGTCGCGATGACGCGGATTTCCGCCGCAGCCTGGTGGTCAGCGGTGCCGAACAGCGCACGGCGTTTGACCTGCTGCGCAAGCATTACCCGGAACGTCGAGAGATTGATGGGCTGAAGGTACGCATTGACGGCGAATCACCGGCCTTGCGGCAAATGGTGGCAGCGTTGGGGGCAACGGCTGTCTAGCGACCTGCAGGCCAGCGTTGCTGGCCTCAAACCCCTTTCGGCAACTCCATCAAAAACCGCGTCCAGCCCTGGCCCGATTCGCAATGAATCGTTCCACCATGGGCGCGGATGATCGATTGAGTGATCGCCAACCCCAATCCTGCATGTTCGCTGCTGCCTTCATGGCGCGCCGGATCTGCACGGTAGAAGCGGTCGAACAAGCGCGGCAGCAACGCTTCGGCAATGCCTTCCCCGGAGTTCTCGATACTCAGGCTCAACCCTTTTGGCGCATCGACAATCCGCACTTGAACCTCGCCGTGTGGCGGGGTAAAGCGCAGCGCGTTGTCCAGCAGATTGGAGAGGGCGCGGCGCAACATGCTGCGGTCACCACTGATGCCGGCGCTGCCGAGTCGGGTCAGTTTGACCTGGGCGTCTTCAGCCAACGGTGCGAAGAATTCCAGTAGCAGATCCGCTTCCTCAGCCAGTTGCAGTGGCTCGCATTTTGGAATCAGCAAACCGTGATCGGCCTTGGCCAGATAGAGCATGTCGTTGACCAGTTGCGCCATCCATTGCAGCTCTTCGAGGTTGCTGTGCAGGGCCTCGCGGTAATCTTCGAGGTCACGCGGGCGGGTGAGGGTGACTTGAGTGTGGGTCAGCAGATTCGACAGCGGCGTGCGCAGTTCGTGGGCGATGTCGGCAGAGAAGGCTGATAGTCGCTGGAACGAGTCGTCGAGACGGCCGAGCATGGCGTTAAACGTGTGGGTCAGCTCGGCGAGCTCCGTGGGCATTTGATCTTCGGGCAGGCGCTGGGTCAGTGAGCTGGCAGAGACCCCGGCGGCCACTTCACTCATGCGCCGCAACGGCCGCAAACCACTGCGCGCCGCCCACGCACCGAGCAGCGCGGTGGCCAGCGCCGACCAGCCGACGGTCAGCCAGATCAAATGCTGCATGCGCTGTAAAAAGTGCTGATGGTGGGTGATGTCGAGCATCAGAATCAGCTGCGCGGAATCGGCTTTGTCCGGCGCAAGTGCAGCGCTGTAGACCCGATACGCCGTGCCGGCGCTGTGAAAATTGTGAAGGCCGGACTGGGCTGGCAAGTCGGCAGGCAGGTTAGTCGCACTGTCGAACCACACACGCCCATCGGCACCGCGGACCCGCAATGCCAGGTCCGGCTGATGGCTCATTTCCTCTTGCAAGCGGGCTTTGCGTTCGGCGAACAACACTGGGTCGTCGGCACCCGCCAAGGCGCTGCGCAGGGCGATCAGCTTGCTGTCGAGCAGTTGCTGGTCGAGTTCAATAAAGTGCGTTTCGCTGGCGCGACTGAACAGCACGCCGGCGAACAACGAAACCACCGCCGTGCAGGCGGCAAACAGCAACGCCAAGCGGCCGCTCAGGGACAGGCGGCGCATCAGGCGGGACGCTCTTCAAGCACGTAACCCATGCCGCGCACGGTATGAATCAACTTGTTCGGGAAGTCGTCGTCGATCTTCAGGCGCAGGCGGCGGATCGCCACTTCAATGACGTTGGTGTCGCTGTCGAAATTCATATCCCAAACCTGCGAAGCGATCAGCGATTTGGGCAGCACTTCGCCCTGACGACGCAGGAGCATTTCCAGCAAGGCGAATTCCTTGGCGGTCAGGTCGATGCGCTGGCCGCTGCGCTCGACCCGGCGCCGGATCAAGTCCAGTCGCAAATCCGCCAGTTGCAGGCTGGTCTCCTGCGGCGTAGCGCTGCCGCGACGCAACAGGCTACGCACGCGGGCAAGGAGTTCGGAGAAGGCGAAGGGCTTGACCAGGTAATCGTCGGCGCCCAGTTCCAAACCGTGAACCCGGTCTTCAACGGCGTCGCGAGCCGTGAGAAACAGCACCGGAATATCCAGGCCGGCGCTGCGCACCGCTTGTAGAATCTGCCAACCGTCACGGCCAGGGAGCATCACATCGAGAATCAGCAAGGCGTAATCGCCGGTCAGCGCCAGGTGTTGGCCGGTGTTGCCGTCGGCCACCAGTTCAGCGTTGAAACCAGCCTCGGTCAGGCCTTGGCGCAAGTAATGGCCGGTTTTCGGTTGGTCTTCGACGATCAGCAGTTTCATGAGGCGCTCGAGGTCAATGGAACAGGGGCGTTATACCGTGGCGGGCGGCCATGCAGCACAACCTTACAAAGTTGTAATCTAACCGTCAGCTGGCTGGCAGCGGCGCAGCCATAGAGTTTCCCACAGGCTGAACCTCATCTTGTTGGAGTGTGATCATGTTTTTGCGTCATCGATTGGTGCTTGCCGGCTGTTTGCTGGTGTTGAGTTTTCCCGTATGGGCCTCGCCGGCACAGAGCTACGACTTCGGTGCGCCAGCCCCGGCGGCCAAGGCTACACGCAGTGTCGAAATCGTGATGGGCGATATGTCGTTCACGCCCAAGGCGCTGGAAATCAAAGCCGGCGAGACAGTGCGTTTTGTGCTGATCAATAAAGGCCAGTTACTGCACGAGTTCAACCTGGGCCATGCGGCGATGCATGCAGCGCATCAACAGGAAATGCTGAAAATGCAGCAGAGCGGCATGCTGACCCCGACCGCGATGAAAAGCGCTTCCATGGACCATGGCTCGATGCCGGGTATGGATCATGGCGCAAGCATGAAGCACGATGATCCGAACAGTGTGCTGGTGGAGCCGGGCAAAACCGCCGAGCTGACCTGGACCTTCAACAAAGCCGGCAACCTGGAATTCGCCTGCAACATCCCCGGCCACTATCAGGCGGGCATGGTCGGCAAATTGACTGTCAGTCAGTAAGCACTCAAAGGCGGGAGCAAAGGCTGTTAGAATCCGATGATTCTTCAGTCAGGTTTCCGCCATGCATCCCGCAGCCGAACATTCGCCGCTGGGCAAATCCAGCGAATACATCGCCACGTACACGCCGTCCTTGCTGTTCCCGATCCCGCGCACCGCGAAATGGGCCGAGCTGGGCCTGACGGCTGAAACCCTGCCGTACAAGGGCGTGGACTTCTGGAACTGCTTCGAACTGTCCTGGCTGTTGCCGTCGGGCAAGCCAGTGGTGGCCATCGGCGAATTCAGCATCCCGGCGGACTCGCCGAACATCATCGAATCGAAGTCGTTCAAGCTGTACCTGAACTCGCTGAACCAGACGCCGTTCGCCGATACCCAAAGCCTTGAAGCTACTTTGGTGACCGATTTATCGGCGGCGGCTGGCAAACCGGTGGGCGTGCGCATTCGCAGCTTGAACGAGGTTCAGGCCGAAGGCGTCGTGGCGCTGCCGGGTGTGTGCATCGATGATCTGGACATCAGCGTCAGCAACTACGAGCATCCGCGTCCGGAACTGCTGCGTTGCGACGATTCGCGCATCGTTGAAGAAAGCGTGCACAGTCATTTGCTCAAATCCAATTGCCCGGTCACCAGTCAACCGGACTGGGGCAGCGTAGCGGTCGAGTACCGTGGCGCGGCGCTGGATCACGCCAGCCTGTTGGCCTATCTGGTGAGCTTCCGTCAGCACTCGGACTTCCACGAGCAATGCGTAGAGCGGATCTTTCTCGATCTGCAACGCTTGCTGAAGCCGGAAAAACTGACCGTGTATGCGCGTTACGTGCGCCGCGGCGGGCTGGACATCAACCCGTATCGCAGCACTGAAGCGGTACAACTGCCGAACCACCGGTTGGTCCGTCAGTAGAGATCCAGTGTGGGAGCGAGCTTGCTCGCGATGGCGGAGGAACAGCCAACATTAATGTTGGATGTGCTGGCCTCATCGCGAGCAAGCTCGCTCCCACAGGGGATTGCATTTCAGGCCGTATAAAACGAAAAAGCCCCGCTATCACTAGCGGGGCTTTTTTGCATCTGAAGGGTCAGATCCCGATGTTGCCCAGGGTCTGCACGATGTTGCGCAAAATGGTGGCCAGCGCCGGGTGGTCCACTTCGAAACGCTCTACGGCAAGGTTTACGCCGTCTGACAGGCTGCTGTCCTGCGTCGCGGTTTCCAGTTTGATCTGCGCCTCGATCTTCTGCATCAGTTCTTGCAGGTGTTCGCGTTCTTCCAGCGTGAGCGGTGGGTTCTGCTCCAGTTGCTCGCGCAGGGCGTTGAGCTGTTCTTGCAGTTCGCGGGCAGGCATGGCGTTCTTCCTTTTATCGATAGGCACTGGCATAGACCGCAGCGATGGGCCAAAGGTCTGCATCTGACCTTTAGATTAATCCACTGGCGAGCGAAGTGCATGATCTTGATCAAGAACGGCCCATCAGGGCTTTTCACCCTTGTGTCGGCGCAGGCCGATGTCTGACAGGCAAGTGCCGAGTTCGCCCAGATGATCGATCACCGAATGCACGCCGAGGCTGAACAGTTGCAGGGTCGCCTTGCCGCGTTTGAGCTCGCGCTCTTGCTGGCTCAAGGCTTGCCACTCACTGGGCGCCAGCCCGCAGAGCGAGCCACAGGACGCCAGGCCAATGGTCCAGAGCCCGGCATTGAGGCCCGATTGCAGCAAGCGCGGTTCGCCGCTGACCAGTATGCAGCCGTCCAGGCGATCGATGTTCAGCGCCATCAATGCTTGCCAGCACGCATCGGGGGAAGGCCATTGTCCGACGTTCAGCGTGTGTGGGCTGGCGGTGATCCAGTCCGGCAGCGAAGTGGCCAGGGCGTGGCTTTGCGCGTGCGGCAACTCGTCGAGCCAGGCGCACGGAATGCCTTGAAGTTGCAGGCTGTGCAGCGCTTCCAGAGCGCCCGGTGTCAGGTGCGCCCGTTCGGTCGCGTCGTTGTTGTTCTGACGGCTACAGGCGCCGAAATCCACCAGGCAGCCGCTGAGACCGAAAAGCACTGCGGTCGGGTTGGGGATGCTGTGGGGGAGGGCTTGGGCGTGAGGCATTTCGACGTCCCTGAAATAACCTGAGAGGTTATGGACGGACCATGACAGTTGAGTGACATCGGGATGAATCGGCCGCACAAAGGCCGGTTCGCCGTAGAGCGTTTCCCGGGTGGCTGCCTAAAAATACTTATCCGTCTTATACTAGCGCGCTAATTGCCCGGGTATTGAGGCCCGCGCCAGTACGATCCAAGGAGTTTTTGCTATGCGCTGGAGCAATCGTCTAGCTCGACTATGTGTGTGTGCCGGCGTGTTGCTGGTTCCGTTCGCTGCCCAGGCCGCGTCGGAAGATGACCCTTGGGAAAGCGTTAACCGTCCGATCTACAAGTTCAACGACGTGCTGGACACCTACGCCTTGAAACCTCTGGCGCAGGGCTATCAGTTCATCACGCCGCAGTTTCTTGAAGACGGTATCCACAACTTCTTCCGCAACATCGGTGACGTCGGCAACCTGGCCAACGACATCTTGCAGGCCAAGCCTCACGCTGCCGGCGTTGATACGGCTCGTCTGCTGATGAACACCACCTTCGGCCTGGCCGGTTTCTTCGATGTGGGCACCAAAATGGGCCTGCAACGTAACGACGAAGACTTCGGTCAGACCCTCGGTCACTGGGGTGTGCCGAGCGGTCCTTACGTGATGCTGCCGTTCTTCGGCCCAAGCACATTGCGTGATGCACCGTCCAAGTACGTCGACACGTACACCCAACCCTACCGCTACATGAACGACATTCCGGCGCGCAACATGGCGTACGGCATGAGCGTAATCGACACCCGTGCCAGCCTGTTGTCGAGCGAGAAGCTGATCACGGGCGACAAATACATCTTCATTCGCAACGCTTACCTGCAGAACCGCGAATTCAAGGTCAAAGACGGCAAGGTTGAAGACGATTTTTAATCGTCACCTGCACAACAAGAAGGCGGCCATTTGGCCGCCTTCTTTGTTTCTATTCGTGCTCAATTCATTTTCAGGATTGTAAGCCCAAGTTTCTGGCCACCAGCGTCCTGTTGAGTGACCCAGACCACTTCGGTCTCGGCTTCCAGGCCTTTGAGCGCGGCGTGCTCGGAATCGATGCGCACGTTCAGCGTGTCACCCACCTGGAACGAACGGTTCGCCCGAACCTGCATGCCACTGCTGGAAAGGTCGATACAGACGGCTGGAATCAAATCGCCGGCGTGGATCAATGTGACGTCCGCATCGACCCGCATGCGGATGTAATCACGCTTTTCACTGTAGTCACGATCGGTTTGGCTCATGGGCTCGATCCTTCCATTGTGTTGCGGTTTTGGCTGTTCTTATAACTCCCGGTGATTTGCGATGTAAAGACGCCTGATGACCATCGGCGTGAGCTTGAAACGCCTCGCGGATGGGAGTACCGTCTGCGCCTTAGAAGGGCACCTCTGATGAACACGCTTGTAGGGCAAATGCTCGAAAGCGGTGCGACAGAGAGGCTAGAAAGCGAATCCAGTAGTGTGTGCCGGGCCGAATGCCCCGCCAGCTACGCCAACCTAATTCTGGCGCCGTTTGCCCACATGCAAAAAACCAGTGCCACGCTGCTGATAATCGATGACGACGAAGTAGTACGCGCGAGTCTCGCGGCCTATTTGGAAGACAGTGGGTTCAGCGTCCTTCAGGCCAGCAATGGCCAGCAGGGGCTTCAGGTATTCCAGCAAAACCAACCCGACCTGGTGATCTGCGATCTGCGCATGCCGCAGATGGGCGGGCTCGAACTCATTCGTCAGGTCACTGACCTTTCGCCGCAAACCCCGGTGATCGTGGTCTCGGGTGCCGGCGTAATGAACGACGCCGTCGAGGCCCTGCGCCTGGGCGCGGCGGACTACCTGATCAAACCGCTGGAAGATCTGGCCGTGCTCGAGCACTCCGTGCGCCGGGCCCTGGATCGTGCGCGTCTGCTGCTGGAAAACCAGCGTTATCGGGTAAAACTCGAGACCGCCAACCGCGAGCTCGAAGCCAGCCTGAACCTGTTGCAGGAAGACCAGAACGCCGGGCGTCAGGTGCAGATGAACATGCTGCCGGTCAGTCCCTGGACGATCGACGAGTTCAAGTTTGCGCACCAGATCATCCCGTCGCTGTACCTGTCGGGCGACTTCGTTGACTACTTTCGGGTCGACGAGCGTCGGGTAGCGTTCTACCTGGCGGACGTTTCAGGGCATGGCGCTTCATCGGCATTCGTGACCGTGCTGCTGAAATTCATGACCACGCGTTTGCTGTTCGAATCCAAGCGCAATGGCACCTTGCCAGAATTCACCCCTTCAGAGGTCCTTGGTCATATCAACCGAGGCCTGATCAGCTGTAAGCTGGGCAAACATGTCACGATGGTCGGTGGAGTCATCGACGAGGAGACGGGTTTGTTGACCTATAGCATCGGCGGGCACCTGCCGTTGCCAGTGTTATACACGCCAGAGAGTGTGGGTTATCTCGAAGGGCGCGGTCTGCCGGTGGGCTTGTTCAATGAAGCCACCTACGAAGACCACGTCATCGAGCTGCCGCCGGTATTCAGCCTGACGCTGATGTCCGATGGCATTCTGGACCTTTTGCCAGAACCGACACTCAAAGAGAAAGAGGCCGCCTTACCTGAACGGGTAAGAACGGCGGGCGGCAGCCTGGATGGCTTGCGGCAGGTTTTTGGATTGGCCACGCTAGGGGAGATGCCGGATGATATCGCCCTGTTGGTGTTGAGCAGGAATCTTTAATGAGTACCGGTAGAATCCAGTTCGCCGAGCAGGACGGCACCTTCGTCCTGAAGTTCGTCGGTGAAGTTCGCCTGACCCTGTGTTCGGCGTTGGATGCGACTATTGAGCGGATCTTCACGGCGTTGAACTTCAATGCAATCGTGATCGATCTGACCGAAACCCGCAGCATCGACAGCACCACGCTGGGCCTGTTGGCCAAGCTGTCGATCATGTCGCGGCAAAAGGTCGGCCTGCTGCCGACCGTCGTCACCACCCACGAAGACATCACGCGGCTGTTGGAGTCCATGGGCTTCGAGCAGGTGTTCAACATCGTTGACCGCCCGATTCCGTGCCCGGAATGCCTGACCGACCTGCCAGACCAGGATCAGTCCGAAGAAGTGGTGCGGATCAAGGTGCTGGAAGCGCACAAGATCCTCATGGGTCTGAACGACTCCAACCGCGAAGCTTTCCATGACTTGGTGAACGCCCTGGAGCGTCACTGATCCGCTAAGTCGGTGTGGGCCTCACTGGCCCCATCGCGAGCAAGCTCGCTCCCACACTTGTCTTGCGTCGATCACACTTACGTGGTCTGACACAGATCCCCTGTGGGAGCGAGCTTGCTCGCGATGGCGTCAGACCTGCCACCCGTTGCCTTGGCGCGAAGCTCACTCAATCCCGCCGCTAGCGCACAAAAAAGGGCGAACCTGTGAAGGTTCGCCCTTTTTGCGCTTGCCTGGAATCGATCAGAGCTTGGCTTGCAGCAGTGCCTCCAGCTTTTCCTGGTCGCGAGCGAACTGACGAATACCTTCAGCCAGTTTCTCGGTGGCCATGGCGTCCTCGTTGGACGCCCAGCGGAACTGCGCTTCCGTCAGGCTCTGACGCGCTTCGCCAGCGTGGCCTGGCGCCAGCTTGCGTTCCAGCTTGCCAGTGTCGGCGGCCAGTTTCTCGATCAGCTCCGGGCTGATGGTCAGGCGATCACAGCCGGCCAGTTGCTCGATCTGATTGAGGTTGCGGAAGCTCGCACCCATGACCACGGTTTTGTAGTCATTGGCCTTGTAGTAGTTGTAAATGCGCGTCACCGACTGCACGCCCGGATCATCGGCACCGGTGTAGTCGTTGCCGTTGGTCTTCTTGTACCAGTCGTAGATACGGCCCACGAACGGCGAAATCAGGAACACCCCGGCCTCGGCACAGGCAACCGCCTGAGCGAAAGAGAACAGCAGCGTCAGGTTGGTCTGAATGCCTTCGCGTTCCAGCTTCTCGGCAGCGCGGATGCCTTCCCAAGTGGAGGCGATTTTGATCAGCACGCGGTCGCGGCCAATGCCGGCCTTTTCGTACAGCTCGATCAGACGGTGCGCGCGCTTCAATACGGCGTCAGTGTCGAACGACAGGCGCGCATCCACTTCAGTGGAAATACGCCCCGGAATCACTTTCAGAATCTCTTGACCGACCGCGACACCAAAACGGTCGCTGGCCAGTCCCACGTCGCCCTTGCAGTCGCTGACACAGGCGTTCAGCAAGTCGGCGTAGGCAGGAATGGCCGCCGCTTTAAGCAGCAGGGAAGGGTTGGTGGTGGCATCCACCGGTTTAACGCGAGCGATTGCCTCGAAGTCGCCAGTATCGGCCACCACGGTGGTGATTTGTTTGAGTTGTTCCAGCTTGGAAGTCATGAGCGTGCTCTATCCTGTGGGTCTGTTGACATTACCCGAGCGTTGACGACCACTCAAGGGCGCAAATGCGTAACAACGGCCAGGGCGGTAACAACCTGAGAACAGGCGTTCGAAAGGTCTGGCGCTATTCGGTAAATACGATGCTGAAACAGACCACAGGTTCAACCTGAGTGACGGTTAACGCCCCTCCAACAACTCCGCCGCCTGATCCAGCAACGCCAACGGCTCTTTAGCCTTGTGAATATCCACCGACAACAACTGCCGAAACTTGCGCGCCCCCGGAAAACCGGTGCCCAGGCCCAACACATGCCGAGTGATATGGTGCATCGCACCGCCCGCATCCAGGTGCGCGGCGATATAAGGCCGCAACTGCGCCAACGCCTCGGCCCGCGAAATCACCGGCGCCGTGCTGCCGAACAGCTGCTGATCCACCTCAGCCATCACATAAGGATTGTGATACGCCTCACGGCCCAGCATCACGCCGTCAAAGATCTGCAAATGCTCGTGACAGGCCTCCAGCGTCTTTATCCCGCCGTTGAGAATAATCTCCAGCTCCGGAAAATCCGCCTTCAACTGCGCCGCCACGTCATAGCGTAGCGGCGGAATGTCCCGATTCTCCTTCGGCGACAACCCCTCCAGAATCGCAATCCGCGCATGCACCGTAAAACTCGTGCACCCGGCATCCCGAACCGTCCCGACGAAATCACACAGCTCAGCGTAACTGTCCCGCCCATTGATCCCGATCCGATGCTTCACCGTCACCGGAATCGACACCGCATCGCGCATCGCCTTCACACACTCCGCCACCAACACCGGATGCGCCATCAGGCACGCACCAATCATATTGTTCTGCACCCGATCACTCGGACAGCCAACATTGAGGTTCACCTCGTCGTAACCGTGCTCCTGCGCCATGCGCGCGCAGGCGGCCAGGTCGGCTGGGACGCTACCGCCTAATTGCAAGGCGAGCGGGTGCTCGGCTTCGTTGTGACGCAGGAAACGGTCGTGGTCGCCGTTGAGGAGCGCGCCGGTGGTGACCATTTCTGTGTAAAGCAAGGCGTGCTTGGAGAGCAGGCGCAGGAAGAAACGGCAATGGCGGTCAGTCCAATCCATCATCGGCGCGACGGAGAAGCGGCGGGAGAGGGCTTGGGCGGTGGTTGGCGTGGTTGATTGGGGCATTGGGTATCTGAATAAAGGAAGGTGAGGCAGGGGAGGGAGTTTATCAGGAATGAGAGGCGGGGGTGCGTGACCGTCATCAAGGTCGGTCTAATCGGCGCCTGAGTATTGAATAAGGGAGGTCCTATAACAAGTTAGTTATAGGGTCAAAATCCGTTTAACGGCAGGATCTGCGAAAAAAGTGCTCGCGAAGAAAAAGTCATCTGAAAAAGCACTTTTCCCCCTCCCGCCGACGGGCCTTGCAGACTTTTTTTTGCGAAAAGATTTGTGTGATGAAAACACCCCGCCAGCCCAGGCTGGCTACGGGCCTTGGCGGTTTAAGGCGTTTTTCATTTGGTGAAAGGTTTTTCAGTTTTTTGAAAGGAAATTGCACACGACACACCGGACAGCGTGCATGCAGCGAAATGCGAAAAGGCACGGAATAGAGCGGTAGAAAATAGTAAAATGTGGATTTTGGTGGATTTTCAAAAAATGCACGGGACAAAACAAGGCGCGAGTCGCGCAGCCCAAGCGGCCCCCACGAACCGTGCTAGAGCCCTTACAGGGTAAGGGGAGAGGTGTTCCGGCAGCGCGCGAACGATTTCAATTTCTTTCGCGAAAAAAATCCGTGCCGCGCAGGTGTCAGGCATGCGCCTCACGGTCAAGAACGTCAGCTACCCACTGATTGATACTCTTGTGAGCTAGCTGTGCTTTGACGGCCACAGTGGCGTGAAGTGCCGGCTCCAACCGCAGACTGAGATTGCCGGAGTAGGGCTTCTGTGGCGCGCGCCCGAGCTTGGCGCACGTATCCAGGTAATCAGTGACTGCCTCTTCAAATGCCGCTCGAAGCTCCTGCACTGACTCGCCGTGGAACCCCACGACATCTTTAATACCAGCGATATGGCCGACAAATAGGCCATCTTCCTCGCTGTACTCAATTCGGGCGGCATAGCCTTGGTAATTCATCACGTTCATGGGGTGACTCCTGCTTGTTCAAGGAAAGCCCGAGCATCACGAACCTGGTAGGGCTTGGCTTCTTTGTCGGGATGCGGTCGGTGAAAGGTGCCGACCACACCGTTCAGTTCAAACCGTACTCGTGACCCGTTGCCTTCAATGGTCTTAGCGCCGACTGCGCCGAACAACGATTCAATACGTGCCCACTCCAGCGTGGCGGGGGTGGGTCTTGAGAAAACGGCTTTGAGAGTGCTGAGCTGTTTGTTATTCATGGTATTACAATATGGTATCAAAATAGGATTGGCAACCTATTCAGTTAGGCGAGGGTACGAAGCGGTTTTCAGGTTGGTCGCGGGGAAAGGGTAATTTGGCGATTTTTACGGACGGCGGTCTGCAGCCCTTATGAAACGGGGCTTTGAGCAATTACCTGCGACGGTAATTAGGGGTAATCAGCAAGGTAATTTATTCTCAAGCAATTGATTTATAATGGTTTTATTTGGTTGAATTATTACCATGACTAAAGGTAATAATCTAACCATTCAATTACTCTAAAATTACCCTTGCAAAATCCACTCAAGCCGTTGATTTTAAAGGCTTTCATAGGTGTTTTTAAATTCATTTACCCAAATTACCTTTTTCCCATGGGTCAACATGAAAATCGACCGAGCATGGCGGGGGAGGGGAATGGTGTGTCTTCAACTCTAGACTATTATGATCGGTTAGACAGGCAGTCTTAGTAGGCCAATGCCTGCGTGCTCAATATCCCGACCTCGTTCAAACTGCTCTGAGGAGAACACGATGAACAGCAATCTCGCGGCGTTATCCGTTGTCTTTGCGATTGGTTGCCTTGGGTCATCAACGGGGTGGGCTGAGCCTGGCGATTACATCATGGTTACCCCAAAAGACATCAAGTGGGCCGATAACCCTGCTTTACCAAAGGGGGCAAAAACCGCCGTCATCCAGGGCGACCCCAAAGTTGGCCCATATATCGTGCGAGTAAAACTCCCGCCGAATTATATTATTCCTGCACATACTCATCCCGACGAGCGCACAGTCACCGTGATCTCGGGTACGTGGTATCACGGCGATGGGGATAAATTCGATGCGGCAAAATTGCATGAGTTTCCGGCCGGAAGTATTTTTGGCGAGGGTCACGTGAGGCACTTTGGGGCAAGTAAGGGCACAGAGGTAATCCTTCAGGTGGAGGGCCCAGGCCCAAACGGGATTGACTACGTCAACCCTGCAGACGATCCAAGAAAAAAATAGCGTTCACTCTGACACTCAGTTTGAGCGTTGAGTTAGTTAAATAAGGTCTCGTTGGAACAATTCAGGGACAGACCACGATTTCTGGTTTGAGTGATTAAGCCTGTGCCAAATTAATCGTGGTCTGTCCTCGAATTTGTCCCTTGATTTTCCAGAAGGAATTTCTCCATAGGTTCCTCACGGGGCGAAAGTGTAATTTTTCGTACGATCCTATTGGTGTCATTAGATAGTTTGTAGACTTCATTTTTTACTAATATTATCGTGTAGGATTTTGTTGAGAACAATACTGCGCCGGATATGTCGCCGTTATTGGTTTTAATGGTGTGTGTTTTCTGTAGGCCTAATTTTGGCCAAGCCCCATTTTGACTGCTATAATCCTCGGCTGCTAGTTTCATACCATATTTTGCCCCAAGGAATGGTATTGTTGGGCTCAGGAGAAATAAAGTTCCTAAAAACATAGATATTGCGAATTTTTTGTCGGGGCTATGCTTGGGTAACAATTTAAATACTATCGCTCCCGCAATCAAAACAAACACAAAGCACAGGGCGGCAGGGCCAAATAACGGGTACTTGTTTGCTTCTCCATAAACTCCGTTGACTAAGGTTAGATAGCCTTGAAACATTAAGGTTGGTATATCTATATCTAGCTCACTTAGAGTTATGCCGAAACGCTCTAGGTATCCGGCCAGGTTCATGTAGCCGAACACGGTCAAGGAGCCGTTGAGAGCCACAGCGAATAAAGCTAATGATTTAAAGACTGCTTCAGTACTGAGCTTTGGAGATATTGATTCTGGGGCGACTGGCAATATATCCGATCTTTGATCGGGTTGTGTTGTATTGCCCAGTATCGACCTTGAATTTGCCAGCTCGACCATTGTTGATTTTTCCTTGTTCCACCACATATTTCTATCCTTGGGCTATGGTTCGGTTTTAGAGTCTTGGTTTTGGGAGGGCAGCTATTTCTGGTTTGAATAATAAGTCGGCGCTGCATTAATCGTGGTCTGTCCCCGAATTATCCGGTGGTCTGTCTTTGAGGGCTTTTGTTTAGTGTGTCGAGGAAGTTGGTCTTACCTTTTTTTGCATTCTTCAAGCTCGTTCTGGCTTTTCAATGTCGTAGTTACGCCTAATCGATACTTGCAGTACTGGATGACCAGTTGCCGCTCTGTGCCGCTTAGCTCACTTAAATTTTTGTCGTCTGATTCGTATGCGAAAATATTTTCAAACTTCATCTGAAATGTCGGGCTTTTCTTGATGAAGAATACTTTTTCCGGGTAGGCGTCTTCCATCTTTTCGTAAAAACCGATGTAGAGGAAGGCGACGAGTGTGATCGGGAGAATGATAAATAGCGATTTCATGATGAAGGTGGTCGCAATAGTTTGGTTTTGATTCGAAGGTTTCTCACCAGTTCCATCCCAATGTTGCCAGGGCAAATTTTTCCTTCGCCGGCTTGCATGGGGAATTCACGGTGTCCGCCTAAAGTTGTCACCCTGAAAACGCTGGTCAGGGCTTGAATTAAGGTCAGTAGGGTGTCGATTTGTATGGCAGGGATTTTCTGGTCCATATTGCCATTGATGGTTTCAAGAGCCTGACGGGCAAGAGCAACCATATCGCCACCTTCTTCGGCAGTTGTCAGGTTTTCTAGCAAAACTATGCCAATTACGCCTGTGTTGTAGTTATGTACGCTAGAACCTTTGAACCGGATGTCGCGTCCTTCGAAGACTTTACCCATACAGTCGATGCCGTAGTGATAACCGATATCATCGAACTTGACCTGATGCTCGCTCTGAATCGCACGCATTTGTCCCGCGCCAGCACCACAGCCTACACTTCGACCTGCATGGTGAAGTGCGATCATCGAGTAGTCCCAGTCATCGACCATTTCGCCTTTTGCTTTATGCGCTCCCCATGATGACCGTTCTGCAAATTCACACCCCTTTTTGTGAAGGAGTCTGATGATTGCTTCTCTGGTAGCAGCTCTATCGTTGACAGTGATGGTCGTGGGAGCTACTGGCTCACCGGGTTTGACTTCGGTAGCTTTTGCTTCAGTAATAAATTGTTCAGCCATTTTTGATCAATCCGTGAGTTCGCTAAGCGTCCGAGCTGGAGAGGCAAAGTCAATGCTCACAGAAATAGTGGCATCTTTGATGGGGGTTTTGACATGCGCTATTCCTGCGCTATCGGTAGTACCAATGATCTTTTCACCATTAACGGTGGCAGTGAAACTTCTTCCAGCTAAAGGTTGACCGGTTTCGCTATCAACGATGCTGAAGGTGTGTCCGTAGGTTTTTTGCAGTAAAAGCGGGAGTGGGGGCGTGAACGGTGCCGGAGTATGGGAGTCACCGATGATCACCGTACCCGATCCGCCAATCACGACGTCGCCATGGGTGCCGACAGTGCCGACCAGTGCGGCATTTTTGCCATTGATGAATACCGTTGCTGACACGCCCGAGTCTAAAGCGCTGCCGCAGGTGCAGGTATCGCCTTTAGTCGCGGCTGCAAGTCCGTCGAAGAACACGTCGGGAGACCCGGAGGCGATGGCTTTGGGGCCGTGCCCAGGCATGGGACAACTGGTGGGATCGGTGATACGTGCGGCTGGCTTTGCCATGCTTGACTCCCTGTCAATGAATTTACCAAGGGTGACTGTATCAGACTTGCTTTAAAAGGTGACTTACGGCTTTGCGCTGGGTTGGCATTTCCGGCAGAGCGCTTGCTTAGAAAAATTGCTACATCTATCTTGCGAAAACCGGCAAAGGTCAAGCAGGACGGTGCCTAAATCAGACTATCCGCATAATCCATCATAGGTGCCACGCTGAAACGGTGGTTGAGAGCTTGTGTTGACGCTTTGTGTAGATGCATTAGATCTTAGGGAGGATAATACGAAAGAGAGGCAGTTTATCGGGAATGGGGTGGTGAGGTTGGTTGGATGAGTCAATGATTCTAGCAGCGTATTGTGGTCTGATCTAAATATCGACTTTGTGATCTCTAAATAACCTAAATTAATTATACTGGTTGGTTTAAATGTCATTATTTTCAAAAAACTTAACAGATTTTATTCCGCAAGAAAAATTGCATTGGGTTAATGATGTAAATGCTGGAGGGCCTAGTACAATTTTTTTAAAAGAGGTTGTTAGTGTGTGTGAGGCGGTAGATCATTGTATAAATAATTTTCCCAGGGGGGAGAGTGGAGAATTTACTTCTATAAGTGAGGATTCATATCAAAGATTAGCTATGTCTTCGTTTGCACTTATTCTCAGTCATTTTGAGAAATATCAAAGATCTTTATTTTTTGAAATATTTGAGGTCGTGGGATTTATGGAGGGCTTTAATGATGTTGACTTATCCAAACGCCTTGAAAAGGTAGGTTGTGTGCTAAGTCTTCAACGAATAATTTCTGGGCGTGGTGATCCTCGTGAGGTCGGCCATATAATTGCCGATGCCCTACCCGGTTGGCATAATCCTGAGCGTGTAAACTCTTATTTTAAGATTTTTTTCTCTGATTTGAACTTTTACTCAAAAGCAATGGTGACTGAGCTTGAAATGATGTGGCAGCTGCGCCATTCAATTGTCCATACTGCTGGTGTGGTTAGTAGGGAGGACGCAATGAAAGCCCCAGAGTTAAGGGGGCTTAGGGATAAAGGGCTGGTATTTTCCGAAGGGTTTATCAATGAGGTGGGTAGACGTTTTCATATGATTGTACAGCTTTCATTGCAGCAATTGGAGCAAGCCGTTCGTAAAGCAATTACTCCATCTCTGGAAGATCCTGAAGACCTTATTGAACCTCTAATTAGGTTCGAATCTCCGCGTAGTACTTGGTTTGAGGCGGGAAATTAATCAGTTATGTATAAGCTTTGTTTTCGGCTTTTGAGGGCTTTTCCAATCTCTCACGGTGATTCGGGGACAGACCACGTTTTTTGGCTTGGGTACCTGAGAAGTTGCCAAATTAATCGTGGTCTATCCCTGATTTTCCGCTGATTTTCCCATGATAGTGGCTTTGCTTAACGCTTGCTTAAGGGGGGCGCCCGCAAAAAAGTATTAGCTAAATTTCCCTCCTGAACCACTAGGTCCGCCTCGTTTATTATTTTTAGAATTATTCATAGATGGTGTTTTTTTATTATTCACAACCCACTTTTGCATGTTCTCTATGCTTGTAAACGCTAGGCCGGTTGCTCGCCTATCCAGCGGGTTTGAGATTAATAGTTCTAAATAACCATTGGTGTTGGTTTGGTCCCCGAGATTTAATAGCCATTTCATGTACTGATTAAAATCTGCAAAGCTCCCGCCTTCTTCTCCATCAATAAATGAATCAATAAAATCGTTTTGTTCCTTTCTGGTTGTCTTGTCTGGAAACGCGACATGTTTAAAGGCATCCCCCCAGAAAGATTCATTGCACACCTCATTGAAGTAAATGTTAGTCTCAATTGTTATTTTGTTTGAGGCGTCGCTCCAAGCTGCAAAGTGACATTTGTCATGCAGAGGGCGTATATTTTTTTGTTGATATAAAGCATTGCAAAGTTCGAGCCTTTTCTTTTTTTTAACTTCGGATGGAAGATCCCCTTCTCGATACTTAAACTCAATAATTGCGTATTGAGTATGATCGGTGAATAAGTAGTCGGCTCCAACCAGCCTGTCTTGGCTGTCTAGTGATGCCGATGTGTAAATGTAATCTTTGTTGCGTGCGGCCTGCTCAAAACTATCTTTGAATAGGTTTTCTACGGATTTTTCATGCTTGAATTTTATATTCAATACTTTAACTCCTTTTTAGGTGCTGGACGATCCGGCAGTACAACTAAAAATAGACACTGGTTTCTGCCCCAAAAATGGTTTGTTGGATAGGCTTCTGAGGAGCACACTCCAATGCTTTGGGTATGGATGTGAAAAAAGCAGATATGACGCAAATTTCTATGTGCTTCATGTTATGCAGGTGTTGAGAGTGACGTGACGTACAAAGGAATAACAATTGTAACAGCGGACGATGAGTAGTGCTTGGGAGAAGTTGCAAAGCCCGATCTTAGCCGTTTCAGTATTATGCAGAAAGGAGGTTGACCTCCGCACAGAGGCCGGTCGGGAGCGCAGGAATTACCAGTTTCACAGATCTCAGTGGTGCATAAGTGGTACAGATTAAACCGATACCTACTGTAAGCCTTGGTTTTCGAGAGGTTGGAGATTAGTAGGTCCCATCCATCATCGGGGGCGACTGCGAACCAGCAGAGCAAATTTTTACGATTGAATCTAGCTTCAAAAACACCACACCAGCATCGGACGTTTCCTTCAACCTGCATCGGTTCCAGCCGCTTTACCCCCAGTCACCTCACCAGATAACCTTCCCCCGTCGCTGAAAAATCAGCGGCCGGATGTGGAAGTCCGTTTTGTAGCTAAAGGAGCCCAAGCACCCATAAATGCTAAAGGAGCTTCACTCATGAAAAAGAACGCCCCCAATCCCCCCGAAACCCCAGCCGTTTCCGACCCCACCACCCACGTCTTCACCATCGCCCCAAACATCGACACCGAAACCCTGCTAATCCACACCTCCGAAACCCTAGCGTCCCTAAACGCCATGACCACCGACCTGGCCTTCGAGCTCGAAGGTTCGCGGCGCAATGTAGCGTTAGCGATGCAGCAGTTGGTTGTTCTCAGCGAGTTGCTGGTGAACCGAGCCCTAGAGCACTTCGACACGCCGGACTCGGCGTCCGGGGTTTCGTCCGCTGCTCGTCACTGAGTGCTCACGCTGGTTCATTCTCTGGAGGTTCTGCCATGGCTCGATACATGCCGATCACCGGCATTGACTGCACAATCCCGTCGCTGTTGATCGATACCGAAGCGCCGGTCGATGTGCTGCACGACACGGCGGCGTACCGTATTCGCTGCGTGACGCAATTGCTGGAAACGCTTTCCCTGGGCGAGGGGCTTGGCCGTGATGCGTTGCTGTTGCAGGACTTCGCGCGGGTGTTGGCGATTCCGCTGCGCGATGGGTGTGATGTGATGGATGTGATCGGGCGACGATTGCAGCGGTAAACGAAAAGGGGCGACCGTTGAGGTCGCCCCTTGTTGGTCGGGTGTGTCCCTTCCTGTAGCAGCTGTCGAGCCTGCGAGGCTGCGTAAGACCCGGGCCGTGTTCGGATGAAGCGCTTGTAAATCAGGCAGTGCGTTCCTTCACGCAAACCGCGTTCGCAGGATTTGCGAGGACTTCGTCCTCGAACGCAGCCTCGCGGGCTCGGCAGCTGCTACGGACGCTACGGGCATAGTCCTTTACCGTATTTCAATGTTGCGTAAGGAGATACGGGTATCGGCGCAGTCAGCGGGGTAGATTGGCTTTTTGAAGTGATCAAATATATCTGTTCACTTATCTCGGAAAATAACTGGCAGTCAGTCGGCGCTCTCGTTAGCGTCTTTCATGGTCTGCTCTTTTTTCCGATTTTTTAAATCTCTCCTGGCAGCCCAAACAAGGCCAATGATTGTAACGGCAACAAAGATGATGATTTGTTCAGTAGGCATTTGCTTTCCTTCATAAGGCATCCGTTGGAATAGCGACGTCCCTGAATTCGCATAAGGTTTGTCCATGCTAATCAACGAAAGGAATGCAATTGTTAGAAATATGTACCTGAGATGTAAAAGAATGTGATCGGAGGCGGGGTGTGAATAATTAAAGTGTTACAGAAGTTGTAGGTAATGTGTAGGGACGACCATTGCGGCCGCCGCTTGTTTATATCGAGCATTTTTTCGGGATTGGCAGGGAAGGGTGACACACCAGGCTTCTTCCCTGCGTTGCTCTCGGCTTTAGAGCTCCAAGCCTTCCTGTATCACCGAGAGGAAGTTGTCCTCATTGAGCTCCACCGGATTCGGCTGTGGTTGTCCATTACGCGAAATGCTCTGGATCTGCCAATGCGCTTCACCGTGTTCGGTCTCGGTCCGGCGCAAATACAGCTCTTTGCCTTTGGCGAGGACATCGACGCGGCCCATGCCACCAATGATGAAGCGAGCAATGGGGTCAAGGGTGATGCTGTGGTGGTTGCCCTCGATCAGCAGTTTGTCGATGGCGTAGTTGAAGGTCTCGCCGGAAGGGAGGTTTTCGATAACGTGTGTGGGGACTCGGCGAATGTTCAAGCCGGCTTCGGTCAGCGGCTCCAGCCATGCTTCAAGCTGGCGGTACATTTCATAGACCTGTGTAGGCCAATGCTCAATTGCCGTATCTGCGCAGGCTTCAGCGTCAGCGCGGGTTTGCTGTTTTTGCTTCAGTTTTGCGGCGAGCTCATCTGCCTTACTCATTTCGATGTCCTATCGTGACGTCAGTGTAAGCGTAGCCACTTCAAGGTACTTCACCCGGTTGAGTGACGGCCAGCTAGAATCCGCTGCAATGACAGGTTCACCACGCTGAGAAAGATCAACCGATCTGTCCCAAAGGAGAGGGTTAATGAAAAAACTGTATGCACTGGTCGCGCTGTTTGCGCTGACGATTGGCAGCGTCGGCATGAGCGACGCTCGGTCCCATCGCGATAAACAGCAGACCGAATCGGTGGCGGGGGTGTTTGATTACTACTTGCTGACGCTGTCCTGGTCGCCGACGTTTTGCCTGACTCATCAGAACAACCCGCAATGCTCGGGCAAAGGCTACGGCTTTGTGCTCCACGGTCTCTGGCCGCAGTACGCCAAGGGTGGTTGGCCGGAGTCGTGTCCGCCGATGGTGCCTTTGTCGCCAGCGGAGCAGAAACAAGGGCTGACGCTGTTTGTGACGCCAAAACTGCTTCAGCATGAATGGTCCAAGCACGGTACTTGCAGCGGCCTCGGCGCCTCGGGTTATCTGGATGTGGCGGACAAGGCGGTTGGCGCGGTGAAGATCCCGGACAAGCTGAAACCCTTGAGCACCGAAATTTACTTCCCGGCGCAGGAAATTGCGCAGATGTTCCGTCAGAGCAATCCCGGGATTCCGGAGGATGGTATTGCGATTGTCTGCAACGGACCTGAGCTGTCGGAAGTGCGAGTGTGCCTGGGCAAGGACTTGTCGTTCGGGTCTTGTGGCAAGGGCGTGAAGAGTCAGTGTCGGGCGGGGGATATTCGGGTTCCGCCAATGCGTTGATGGGGATCGTTGTAGGTTTATTGGCATAAAAATGGGCGACCTCGGTCGCCCATTTTTGTGTGTTTGTTGCGTTGAATTTGTGTTGCCTGTCGGTTCGTTATGCCGGCTCACTCAGGGCCTGCACAGGCAACCCCAACGCCGCCAGATCTTTGCGCAGCTGTGCCGCACTGGTGAACTGCAGCGCATTGAAACCCTCCCGGCGTGCACCTACGATATTCGGCGCGTGATCATCGATAAACACCGCATGGTGGCCTTCGAACCGGTAGCGAGATTTCAGCAGTTGGAAGATCGCCGGGTCTGGCTTGATGATACCTTCTTCGCCGGAGACGACGATGCCCTCGAACGTGTGCAAAAAGGGAAAGCGCTCAAGGGCAATCGGGAAGGTTTCGGCGGACCAGTTGGTCAGGGCCAGCAAGCGGACACCCTTGGCGTGCAGTTCATCGAGGATCAGCACGGTTTCTTCCAGCACGCCGCCGAGTGTCTCCTCCCAGCGCTCGTGGTACGCACGAATCAGCGCCTCTTGTGACGGATGCCGCGCAATGGCTTCCTCAATCCCTTCCTGCCACGACCGGCCTGCATCCTGGCGCTCGTTCCACTCGGGAGGGCAAACCTCTGAAAGAAATGTCTCCATGGCCTGTACGTCATTACCGAAGATTTTTCGGTAAAGGTTTCTTGGGTTCCAGCGAATCAGGACGTTACCGAGGTCGAACACAACGGTGTCGATGGTTGTCGGGTGGTTCAGAGTTTTCATGCGTTTCCTCCTTGGATTGGCTTGTGTGGGCGGTTTAGGGTGCCCCTGTTTTACCGCATCCCAAACCGAATAACACCCTCTGTAAACAAACTGATCATCCACCTGAACGGCCCATACAGCAGCGCGCTGCCGCCTTCGATTCGGCCGGTATCGCGGTGGTTTTCCTCATCTTCCAGGATCGACTGGACCGTTTCCCAGGCCGCCGAATCGTTCCGGCTTTCAAGGTAGGAGAGCTGGTTTTTCAGATGGCCCACCACCACCGACTCCACGGCCCAGGTACAGGCCATGACGCCACTTTTTCCCAGTAACGCCGAGATAAAACCCATGAACCAGCCCCCGGCGCCGCAGAGCCAATAGCTCTTGCACTTGATGCCGTTGCGATGTTGGATCTCTTCCCAGAACCGGTTCATATGACGTTTTTCGTCTTCCATGAAGCTTTCCAGAAGGGGCACGTAGTCCCTGCGTAGCAGTCGGGAGACAAAGATCTGCGATCGGTAAATGTTGATGGCGCCAAATTCTCCGGCGTGATTCACCTTGAGAATCTTTCTGGCGGTGTCCAGCGATGCGGTGCTGTCTTTGTATTTCATTGGGTGCGGACGTTCACAGGGCTGTATCGGTGGGGAGCATTGATGTTTCAAATGAGCATCGACGAATCCATTGAACAATACAGGAGAAAGGGCAGCGCATTTATGACTCGCGCCGCTATTTGCCCCTCATCACCCCCGTAAGCTAAGCTCCCCGACACTAAGGGAATTGGGCTATTGCTCATGCCTTACCCTTCAAGGATGACGCTTTTGCCTACCCCCATTCACGATCCTCATTACGCCCCCGGCGGCCCTCTTAAACGCTTGCCTCTGCGCAAAGCCGCGGTGATGTTTGTTGCGGCGGTTTGCCTGTGTTTGTGTGGCTTGCTTTACCTGCAACTGGAGCAGTCCCGGCGCCACGATTTGTCGCTGGCCGAGGTGGCATCGGCGAACCTGACACGGGCGATGGCGCAGCAGGCTCAGGACACGTTTTTGAGTGCGGACCTGGTGATGACCAGCCTGGTCGACTGGATTCAGGCGGACGGTTTTGGCGTGGTGCAGAACCCGCGGTTGCAGCGGACCTTTGCGCGGCGGGTGCAGGCGCTTGAGCAGTTACACGGGTTGTTCCTGTTCGATAAAAACGGCCAGTGGGTGGTGACGTCGTTTGATGATTTGCCGCGTGGTGGGGGTGTGGCTGATCGCGACTACTTCACGTTCCATCAGCAAAATCCTTCGTTGCTCGCGCACATCGGGCCGGCGATTCGGAGCCGGCAGAACGGCGAGTGGATTATTCCGCTTTCCCGGCGGGTGAACGACCGGAACGGCGAGTTCCAGGGCGTATTGATGGCCGGGATCAAGCTGGCGTACTTCGATCAGTTCTTCAAAAGCTTCAGCCTCGATGACAATGGCGCGATGTCTCTGGTGTTGGCGGACGGGACGTTGCTGGCCAGGCGACCGTTTGAGGAGGCGCGAATAGGCGAGTCCCTGATGCACGGAGATATTTTCCAGAAGTACCTGCCCCATGCCAGTTCCGGGAATGTGATGATCCGTTCGGTGGTGGACGGCGTGGTTCGGCTGTATGGCTATCGTCAATTGGACGCTTATCCGCTGGTGGTTGCGGCGGCGACACCCGAGGAGGTGATTCTTCGGGGCTGGTACGCCAGCGCCTATCAATCCAGTGTCATTGTTGCCCTGGTGGTGCTCGGCGTTGGCTTGTTCGGCTGGGTGTTTGTACTGCAGGTTCGCAACGGTGAACTCATCGAGGCGGACTTGCGTACCGCGCAAGAGCGCCTGGAAGTCATCGCGACTCACGACAGTCTGACCGGGTTGGCGAATCGTCGGCTGTTTGAACGGGCGCTCGACATCGAGTTTGCACGGGGTGCCCGTCAACAGCGTTCGTTGAGCCTGATCATGCTCGATATCGATTTCTTCAAGCGTTACAACGACACCTACGGTCACGTGGCGGGGGATCAGTGCCTGGCGGAAGTGGCGCGTGTGGTGAAAGGTTGTTGTCAGCGCAAGTCCGATCTGGCGGTGCGTTACGGCGGTGAAGAGTTCGCGGTGCTGCTGCCCGACACTGACATTCACGGCGCCTTTGCGATCGCCGAGCAGATCCGTCACAGCGTCAAGGACAGTCACATCATCCATTCCGCCGCGCCGTCGGGGAACCTGACGGTGAGTCTGGGCTGTTATGCGTTTGTACCCAGCGACGGGGACAGCATCGAAGTGTTCATTGAGCGGGCGGACGCAGCGATGTATCAGGCCAAAAATTTTGGTCGAAACCGCACGATGGTGTTGTCTATGGACGGCAGTCCCGACACGGCTGTGTATTCAGAAGTTTGCTGAGGGGCAGGGCATCGGTTGTAGATTGAGTCCGCCTGACATTTTTATTTTTTACGAGGTACGGCATGAAGTATTCACCCACGCGACGTTCATTGTTGAAGGCAGGACTTACGCTGCCGTTGATCACTCTGGTGGGCCCGGCCTGGGCAAGCGCTTCATCCCCGGATAAATCGCTGGCCGAGCTTTACAAGCAACTCGCCGAGTTGGAGAGCAGCGCAAAAGGTCGGCTGGGCGTTGCATTGATCAACACTGCCAATGGCCACGACATTCAGTATCGGGGCGGGGAGCGTTTTCCGTTCTGCAGTACTTTCAAGTTGATGCTGGCCGCAGCGGTGTTGCACAAAAGCATGGCGGAGCCTGGGGTGCTCGACAAACATATCGCCTATGGCGAAGCCGACTTGCTGTCTTACGCGCCCATTGCCAAACAGAACTTGAAACAGGGCATGAGCGTTGCGCAGTTGTGCGCCGCCACGTTGCAATACAGTGATAACACCGCCGCCAACTTGTTGATCAAGGAGCTAGGTGGAGTGGCAGCGGTTAACCAGTTCGCCAAGAGCCTGGGTGATCCGGCGTTCCGACTTGATCGCAAGGAACCAGAGTTGAACACGGCCATTCCTGATGATCCGCGTGACACCACCACACCCGCCGCGATGGCCGCCAGTGTGCAGAAAGTCGTGCTGGGTGACGCGTTGGCAACAGCGCAGCGCGAGCAGTTGGCGATCTGGCTCAAGGGCAATACCACCGGCGATGCGAGCATTCGGGCCGGGACACCGACGGGTTGGGTCGTCGGCGATAAAACCGGTAGCGGCGACTATGGCACCACAAACGATGTGGCGGTGCTTTGGCCACAGACGGGCGCGCCCGTAGTACTCGCGGTTTACTTCACCCAACTTCAAAAGGACGCCGAAGCGCGGCGTGATGTCCTGGCTTCCGCCACCCGTTTGGTGATGGCGCACTTGTCCTGATTGGCTAAATCAATTGTCGGGCTCCTGGGGTTTTGACGTATACCTTGCGGCCATTGGCCGGGCGCTGTTCATTGCACAGCGCCCGGCGCGCTTTGCCTGCACAAGGAGTCAGTCATGAATCAACCCGTTCTCAGCGAAGTCGATCTCTACCTGCAACGCCTGGGCTACGACACACCGCCGCCTCCCACCCTCGATACCCTGCGCGACCTGCAACTGCGCCACACCAGCACCTTCGCTTTTGAAAATCTCTCGCCGCTGTCCGGTGTTCCGGTGTCCATCGACCTCGATTCGATTCAGCGCAAGCTGCTGCATGATGGCCGGGGCGGGTACTGTTACGAACTCAACAACCTGTACATGACGTTGCTACAGCACTTGGGCTTTGAGGTGCGCGGCATTACCGGTCGCGTGGTGATAAACGCTCCGGAGGGCGCCTGGGCGGCACGTACCCATCGCTTGACCCTGCTGACCCTGAACGGTGTCCGCTACATTACCGACGTGGGCTTCGGCGGCATGGTGCCGACCGCGCCGCTCAGGCTCGACACCGAAGAAGAACAGGCGACGCCCCACGAACACTATCGCATCACCCTCGGCGACGGCGGCTACACCCTGAGCGCCCAGGTCGCCGGTGAGTGGCGGGCGATGTATGTATTCGACTTGCAGCGCCAGGAAGACGTCGATTACCAGATCGGCAACTGGTACGTCTCAACCCATCCCGAGTCGCCGTTTCTCCAGCGGCTGATGGTGGCACGTACTGGGCCAGAGACACGCTACACGCTCAACAACGGCAGCTATGCCATTCACCGGATGGGCGGAGCCAGTGAGCGACGGGAGATTACCGATCCTGAGGCGTTGATCGAACTGCTCCGGGAGGCGTTCGGGATTCAAGTGCCTGAGCATCCGACGCTGAGAGCGGCCATCGCGCGGTTGATCGAACCAAAGTAGGGAGCGGCTGGAGTCAGACAAGAAGAGCAGATCAAACGATCTGCTGTTTTTTTTGGATGGGCTGTAGAGGCGTTGGGGTGCGTAATAGCTAGCTTCAAAGGGGGCGAGGTGGATGCTTGTCCATTATGTGACTGATAAGTTGTATACAACTCTATAGACATTTGTCCTGACTGTTGCATACAGTGTGCGCATAACAAAAAACCAGGGAACCCCCCAAGATGAAAACGCCCTCTGTTTCACACCAACGGCCTGAGGATGAAAACCTCGGGGTCGGCGCGAATATGGCTTACGGCCTGCAACACGTTCTGACCATGTATGGCGGTATCGTTGCGGTACCACTGATCATCGGCCAGGCGGCCGGGCTTTCTCCGGCCGACATCGGTCTGTTGATTGCGGCGTCACTGTTTGCGGGGGGGCTGGCGACATTGCTGCAAACCCTCGGTTTACCGTTTTTCGGTTGTCAGTTGCCGCTGGTGCAGGGCGTTTCGTTCTCGGGCGTCGCAACCATGGTGGCGATCGTCAGTAGCGGCGGCGAGGGTGGTTTCCAGTCGATTCTGGGGGCGGTGATTGCAGCCTCGTTGATCGGGCTGCTGATCACGCCGGTGTTCTCTCGAATTACCAAGTTCTTCCCGCCGTTGGTCACCGGCATCGTCATCACCACCATCGGCCTGACGCTGATGCCGGTGGCGGCACGCTGGGCCATGGGCGGTAACAGCCATGCCGAGAGCTTCGGCAGCATGGCGAATATCGGTCTGGCGGGATTGACGTTGGTACTGGTGCTGATGCTGAGCAAGATCGGCAGCGCCACGATCTCCCGTTTGTCGATCCTGTTGGCCATGGTGATCGGTACAGTGATCGCGGTATTCCTCGGCATGGCAGACTTTTCGACGGTCACTCAAGGGCCGATGTTCGGTTTCCCGACACCGTTCCACTTCGGCATGCCGACCTTTCACTTCGCCGCGATCCTGTCGATGTGCATCGTGATCATGGTGACGCTGGTGGAAACCTCTGCGGATATCCTGGCGGTCGGTGAAATCATCGGCACCAAGGTTGACTCCAAGCGTCTGGGCAACGGGCTGCGAGCTGACATGCTGTCGAGCATGATCGCGCCGATCTTCGGTTCCTTCACTCAAAGTGCCTTCGCGCAGAACGTCGGGCTGGTGGCGGTGACCGGGATCAAGAGCCGTTACGTGGTGGCCACGGGCGGGGTGTTCCTGGTGGTGCTCGGCCTATTGCCGGTGATGGGGCGAGTGATCGCCGCTGTACCGACTTCCGTCCTCGGCGGTGCCGGTATCGTGCTGTTCGGCACCGTGGCGGCGAGTGGTATTCGTACCCTGTCCAAAGTCGATTACCGCAACAACGTGAACCTGATCATCGTCGCCACTTCCATCGGCTTCGGCATGATCCCCATCGCCGCACCCAACTTCTACGATCACTTCCCGAGCTGGTTCGCAACCATCTTTCATTCCGGCATCAGCTCGTCGGCGATCATGGCGATCGTGCTCAACCTGACCTTCAACCACTTCACCGCCGGTAACTCGGACCAGCAATCGGTCTTCGCCGCCGGCACCGAACGGACCCTGCGCTTCCAGGATCTGGCGGCGTTGCGTGAAGGAGATTACTTCAGTCACGGCAAACTGCATGACTGTGACGGGAATGAGGTTCCGGTGGTGGTGGATTCGTCTCACGGCCCGTCGGAGCATCATGCGGGGCATGCCAAAAGCAGTGAGCATGTCTGACTGCTGCACTCACTGATAAAGCTTTAAGATCAAAAGATCGCAGCCTTCGGCGGCTCCTACTGGCGGACACAAAACTGCGTAGGCGCTGCCGCAGGCTGCGATCTTTTGATTTTCCATCAGCCACAAAAAAGCCCCTGAATCTTTCGATTCAGGGGCTTTCGGTATTGCTGTATGGCTCCACGACCTGGACTCGAACCAGGGACCCAGTGATTAACAGTCACTTGCTCTACCAACTGAGCTATCGCGGAATGCGCTGTATGTTACTGATTAAAAAGGACAAGTCAAGCCTGGATTGCTCAAGTGGCACACTTTCCGTTGGGCGGTGATGATTTCGGGGCGAGAAGGGCGTTGTCAGCCATTGGCGGTTACCAGAATCGTGGCAGGGGTCTACCATGGCCCCCCGGAAGTGGTTTCACGCGCTACCGGCCCTCAGCCGAAAAGGTACGCGTCATGACTCACCAACCACTGTTCACTGCTTCCCTGCTGCGCGAGGTGTTCGTATGAGCATCGCTCAGATCAGCTTGCCCAAAGGCGTGGGCCCGCATGCCGAGAAGCTCTTCGATGCAATCACTCAGGCAAGCACCGCTGATGAGCTGAATCGCGCTGGTGGCAAGGCCGAAGGGTTTGTGCTGGGGCTGGAAAGCACCAAGGCGATCAAAAGTCAGGTCGCCGAATCGCTGTATGTGGCGTATGACGACGCCGCCAGTCAGCGTTCAACTGAGCTGGCGGGCTGATCGACCTTACCCGCCGAAGGTAAAGGTGCCGAGCATGAATTTGGCATACAGCGACGTGGCGGCCAGTTGCACCAGCCATAGGGCCAGGCCACCGAGAAACACGCCCAGGGCAACCTGCCAGACCAGCCCGCTGCTGCGTTTGGTCTGGTTGCGTGGCACGAAGTGGTCCAGGTCTTCATCGCGATCAGCGCGTAAATCATCGTTTTTCATGTCGGTTCTCTGAAGTATCGGAAATACGCAGTACGTGTGGGAGCGAGCTTGCTCGCGATAGCTTCATCCCAGGCAGCCTATTCATTGCGGCATCTGGCGCATCGCGAGCAAGCTCGCTCCCACATTTGGTATGTGTGCAGTCTAGAGTGCTCGTTCTCAGTGCTGATAATTATCTGTTCATCAACGAAAAGGGGAAGCCAAACGGCTTCCCCTTTTCTGTCGCGCGTGTGGCTTAGATCACCTGAGCGATGGCCTTGGTCACCACGTCGATGTTGCTCTGGTTCAGCGTGGCAACGCAGATGCGGCCGGTGTCCAGGGCGTAGATGCCGAACTCGTTGCGCAAACGGGTGACTTGCTCAACCGTCAGGCCGGAGTACGAGAACATGCCGCGTTGACGACCGACAAAGCTGAAGTCACGGTCAGGCGCGTTTTTTGCCAGCAGATCGACCATCTGCGTGCGCATGCCGCGAATGCGCAGACGCATTTCGGCCAGTTCCTGTTCCCACTGCGCGCGCAGCTCAGGGCTGTTGAGCACGGCGGCAACGATAGCTGCACCGTGGGTCGGCGGGTTAGAGTAGTTGGTGCGGATCACACGTTTGACTTGCGAGAGTACGCGAGCGCTTTCTTCTTTCGATTCGCTGACGATCGACAGCGCGCCAACACGTTCACCGTACAGCGAGAACGATTTGGAGAACGAGCTGGAAACGAAGAAGTTCAGGCCCGACTCGGCGAACAGGCGCACGGCAGCGGCGTCTTCGTCGATACCGTCGCCAAAGCCCTGGTAGGCCATGTCGAGGAACGGCACGTGGTTTTTCGCCTTGATCACGTCCAGCACGTTGTTCCAGTCCGCCGGGCTCAGGTCGACGCCGGTCGGGTTGTGGCAGCACGCGTGCAGCACAACGATCGAGCCAGTCGGCAGGGCGTTCAGGTCTTCCAGCATGCCGGCGCGGTTCACGTCGTGAGTCGCGGCGTCGTAGTAGCGGTAGTTCTCAACCGGGAATCCAGCGGTTTCGAACAGCGCGCGGTGGTTTTCCCAGCTAGGGTCGCTGATGGCGACGACGGCGTTCGGCAGCAGTTGCTTGAGGAAGTCAGCGCCGATTTTCAGAGCACCGGTACCGCCGACCGACTGAGTGGTAACAACCCGGCCAGCCGCAAGCAGTGGCGAGTCTTTACCGAACAGCAGCTTTTGCACTGCCTGGTCGTACGCGGCGATGCCGTCGATCGGCAGGTAGCCACGGGAAGCATGTTGAGCGGCGCGAATCGTCTCGGCTTCGATAACGGCTCGCAGGAGTGGAATTCGCCCCTCCTCGTTGCAGTAAACACCGACGCCCAGGTTGACCTTGTTGGTACGGGTGTCAGCGTTGAATGCTTCGTTGAGGCCCAGGATTGGATCGCGTGGTGCCATTTCGACAGCGGAGAAGAGGCTCATTATTGCGGCGGCTCTGAATGGAATGTGGAGGGAGGTGTGGCGCTCCAGCCGAATGCACTAGAGCGGTGCACAAACGGGGAGCTAGTATAGAGGCCAACACCGGGCGCGGCGACAGGCGTTTCCGCTTTTCGGGCAGGTTTTTTCGGATTATTTTTCGGCCGTTCGCCTTATTGTCACGTCAATGGCATAGGGGCATGTAGGACGTTTGCCTTGAAACTAGAGGTATTCGGCACCACATCAACGGTTATCATGATTTTTCCCGGCGGCATTCGTCGTGAGCGGTCTTCATCGTTCGTGCCCGGTCAGCTCGCGCAGGAATGAACCAAGAGGTACGTTATGTCTGAATTCCAGCTAGTGACCCGCTTCGAGCCCGCCGGCGATCAGCCGGAAGCCATCCGTTTGATGGTCGAGGGCATCGAGGCCGGGCTGGCGCACCAGACGTTGCTCGGTGTGACCGGTTCGGGCAAGACCTTCAGCATCGCCAACGTGATCGCCCAGGTGCAGCGGCCGACCCTGGTGCTGGCGCCGAACAAGACCCTGGCCGCGCAGTTATATGGCGAGTTCAAGGCGTTCTTCCCGAACAACGCGGTGGAGTACTTCGTTTCCTACTACGACTACTACCAGCCCGAAGCCTACGTGCCGTCGTCCGACACGTTCATTGAGAAAGACGCCTCGATCAACGATCACATCGAGCAGATGCGTCTGTCGGCGACCAAAGCCTTGCTGGAGCGCAAGGATGCGATCATCGTCACCACGGTGTCGTGCATCTACGGTCTGGGCAGCCCGGAAACCTATCTGAAAATGGTGCTGCACGTCGATCGTGGCGACAAGCTCGATCAGCGTGCCTTGCTGCGCCGTTTGGCCGACCTGCAATACACCCGCAATGACATGGATTTCGCCCGCGCGACCTTCCGCGTGCGTGGCGATGTGATTGATATCCACCCGGCGGAATCCGATTTCGAAGCGATCCGTATTGAGCTCTTCGATGATGAAGTGGAGAGGATCTCTGCCTTCGATCCGTTGACCGGCGAAGTGATTCGCCAGCTGCCGCGTTTCACCTTCTATCCGAAAAGCCACTATGTAACACCGCGAGAAACCCTGCTGGGAGCCATCGAAGGGATCAAGGTCGAGCTGCAGGAGCGCCTGGAATACCTGCGCTCCAACAACAAACTGGTGGAAGCCCAGCGTCTCGAACAACGCACCCGTTTTGACCTGGAAATGATTCTTGAGCTGGGCTACTGCAATGGCATTGAAAACTACTCGCGCTACCTGTCGGGCCGTGAATCTGGCGAGCCGCCGCCCACCTTGTTCGACTATCTGCCTGCCGATGCCTTGCTGGTAATCGATGAATCCCACGTCAGCGTGCCGCAGGTCGGCGCGATGTATAAGGGCGACCGTTCGCGTAAAGAGACATTGGTCGAATACGGTTTCCGGCTGCCCTCGGCACTGGACAACCGGCCGATGCGTTTTGACGAGTGGGAAAGCATCAGTCCGCAAACGATTTTCGTCTCGGCGACCCCGGGCAACTACGAGGCGGAACACGCCGGTCGAGTGATCGAGCAACTGGTGCGGCCGACCGGTCTGGTCGATCCGCAAATCGAGATTCGTCCGGCGCTGACTCAGGTCGACGACTTGCTTTCGGAAATCACCAAGCGGGTTGCGCTGGAGGAACGGGTGCTGGTCACTACGTTGACCAAGCGCATGTCCGAAGACTTGACCGACTACCTTGCCGACCACGGTGTGCGGGTGCGTTATCTGCACTCGGACATTGATACCGTGGAGCGGGTCGAGATTATCCGCGATTTGCGTCTGGGCACCTTCGATGTGTTGGTGGGGATCAACCTGCTGCGTGAAGGTCTGGACATGCCGGAAGTGTCGCTGGTGGCGATTCTCGATGCGGACAAGGAGGGCTTCCTGCGCTCCGAACGCTCGCTGATTCAGACCATCGGCCGCGCGGCGCGTAACCTCAACGGTCGGGCGATTCTGTATGCCGACCGGATCACCGGCTCTATGGAGCGGGCGATTGGCGAGACCGAGCGGCGTCGCGACAAACAGATCGCGTTCAACCTGGCCAACGGCATTACTCCAAAAGGGGTGTTCAAGGACGTCGCCGATATCATGGAAGGCGCCGTCGTGCCGGGCTCGCGCAGCAAGAAGCGCAAAGGGATGGCCAAGGCTGCCGAGGAAAGTGCCCGGTACGAAAACGAACTGCGCTCGCCGAGCGAAATCGCCAAGCGCATTCGTCAGCTGGAAGAGAAAATGTACCAGCTCGCCCGCGATCTGGAGTTCGAAGCCGCCGCGCAGACACGCGACGAAATCACCAAGATGCGCGAGCGGTTGTTGACCGTCTGAGATTTGTAGTGATTGTCAGGCCGCCATCGCGAGCAAGCTCGCTCCCACAGTTGATCGCGTTGTCCGGGCGTGCGCGGTCCAATGTGGGAGCGAGCTTGCTCGCGATAAGGGCGCTGCGGTCTTAATGCGCTTCTCCAGCCTTCAATCCAGGCGGCAACGCCTTGGTCAGTAAGATCGCCAGCATGCTCACCCCCAGCGCAATCCCGACAAAGTGAAACGCATCGTTGTAAGCCATGATCAAGGCTTGCTGATGGGCAATCTCGCTGAGTTTTCCCAGGGCTGCCATTTCACTGCCGAATCGATCGGTCATGCTCGCCATGCGCTCAGCCACCTGCGGGTTGCTCGGCACGATCGACTCACGCAAATAATCGAAGTAGGTCTTGGTTCGTGCATCCAGCAACGTGGCGAGCAGGGCGATACCAATCGCGCCGCCGAGGTTACGCAGAATATTGAACAGGCTCGAAGCGGAGCCTGCATCCTGCGGCAGGATGTAGGCGGTGGCGATCAGCGAAATGGTCACCATGATCAGCGGTTGACCCAGCGCCCGGACGAGCTGGATCTGATTGAACTGCGGTCCGGCGAAATCCGGGTTGAGCGCGCCCGAAAGAATGCTCGCCAAGCCAAACAGGCCAAACCCGAGCGTGCACAGCCACTTCGGCGAAACGAATTTCATCAGTTTCGGCACCAGCGGAATCAGGAACAGCTGCGGCACGCCCATCCACATGATCACTTCACCGATCTGCAAGGCGTTGTAGTTCTGGATCTGCGCCAGATACAGCGGCAGCAGATAAATCGAGCCGTACAACCCCACACCCATGCCCAGGCTGGAAATACTCGATAAGCCAAAGTTGCGGTTGCGCAGAATGCCGAGGTTGATCAGCGGATTGGGCTTGGACACTTGCACGATCACAAAGGTGATCAGGCTCAGCAGGGCGATGCACCCCAGCGTCACGATCAGGTTCGACTCCAGCCAGTCCTTGCGATGGCCTTCCTCAAGAAACACCTGCAAGCACCCCAGGCCAACCCCCAGCGTGAGAATGCCCATGTAGTCGGTGCTTTTGAGCAATTCCCAGTGGGCTTCTTTTTTCTCAAGGCCATACATGAGGCCGGCGATCATGATCAGCCCCGGCGGGATGTTGATGTAGAAGATGTACTTCCAGCCCCAGTTTTCCGTCAGCCAGCCGCCGAGGGTCGGACCGATGGAGGGTGCGAAGGTCGCGGTCATGGCGAACATCGCCATGCCTTTGGCGCGATGGTGTTCGGGCAGTTTGATCAGCGTCAGGGTGAACGCCAGCGGGATCAGCGCACCGCCAGTGAAACCCTGCAAGGCGCGGAACACGATCATGCTCTCCAGGCTCCAGGCCATCGAGCAGAGCAGGGAGGCGGCGAGAAACCCCAGTGAAACCCAGACCGCCAGCCGTCGTGCCGAAAGCAGCTGCACCAGCCACGCGGTGAGCGGGATCATGATGATTTCCGCCACCAGGTACGAGGTGGAAATCCACGAGCCTTCTTCCAGTGTCGCTGACAGCGCGCCTTGAATGTCCTTGAGCGAGGCGTTGGTGATCTGGATGTCAAGCACCGCCATGAAGGCGCCGAGCATCACGCTCATCACCGCAATCCAGTCCCGCCGGGTCGGTTCGCCGACCGGGCGGATCAGTTGATCACCGGCCATCGACAGGGTCTTTGATGTTTACTTTGACGGTGACCGACATGCCTGGGCGGATCTTGCCGTGCAGCGGATTGTCAGCAGCAAAAGTCAGTTTCACCGGAATCCGTTGTACGACTTTGGTGAAGTTGCCGGTGGCATTGTCCGGTGGCAGCAGGCTGAACTGCGCGCCCGAGGCGGCGAACAGGCTGTCGACCCGGGCTTCGATCGGCGTGTCGCTGTAGGCATCGAAGGTCAGCTCGGCTTTCTGGCCGGGCTGCATGTGGCCAATCTGGGTTTCCTTGAAGTTGGCTTGAATCCAGATGTCCTGATCCGGGACGATCGACAGCAGGTAAGCACCGGCCTGCACGTATTGGCCATTGCGGGCGGCACGCTGGCCGATCAGGCCGCTGATCGGTGCGTGAATCTCGCTGCGGGTCAGGTTCAACCGGGCCTGCGCCAGATCGGTTTTGGCGTTGGCGATTTGCGCATCGAGGCGCTTGATCTCGGCCGTCAAGGCGTTGACCTGCTGGCGCTGGCCTTGGGCATCAGCCTGGGCCTTGGCCACTTGCGAGCGGGCGATGTGGGTATCGGCGGAGAGGGTGGTCACCCGTTCTTCCGAGACATAACCCGGTTTACGCAGGGTTTGCGCGCGGGACAGATCGATTTGCGAGCGGCCGAGGGTGGCTTGGCTGGCAGCGACCTGAGCTTCGCTGGCGGCAATCAGGCTGGCTTGTTGGGTCAGTTTGCTCTGTGCTTGCAGGCGCTCGGCTTCGCGAGTGGCGAGGGTCGCGTTAGCGCGGTCGACGGCGAGATGAAAGTCATCGCCTTCAAGTCGGATCAGCAACTGGCCTTTTTCGACGTGCTGGTTGTCCTGCACCAGTACTTCTTCAATGCGCGCGCCCAACTGGCTGGAGACACGGGTGATTTCACCCTGGACATAAGCGTTGTCGGTGCTTTCATAAAACCGTCCCTTGAAGAACCATTGAGCAAAGAAGCCCCCGGCAATCAGCAGGACGATCAGCAGGAAAATAAACAGGCGACGCTTGAGTTGGGCAGGCATGGGCAGACTGTAGTCGAGAAAGTGTAAGGAGATTTATCAGTACTCGAATCTGTCATATAGCCGATAAGCGGTAAATGCCACTTATTGATAATCAGCCATTGAACGGTGCCGGAGCCTTTTGTAGCCCCGACGTTGGCTTAAATGCCCTGCTCACTGGAGCCGGGCGGGTAACGCCTGTTACCATTCGCCCTTTGTTTCATCTCCGCTTTTTATATTCTTTCGAGACATGCCATGACCACCGTCCGCACTCGCATCGCGCCATCGCCTACCGGCGATCCCCATGTCGGCACCGCTTACATCGCTTTGTTCAACTACTGCTTTGCCAAGCAGCATGGCGGTGAGTTCATCCTGCGGATTGAAGACACCGACCAATTGCGTTCGACCCGCGAGTCCGAACAGCAGATTTTCGATGCCTTGCGCTGGTTGGGCATCAACTGGAGCGAAGGCCCGGATGTGGGCGGCCCGCACGGTCCGTATCGCCAGAGCGAACGCGGCGACATCTACCAGAAGTACTGCCAGCAATTGGTCGATCTGGGCCACGCCTTCCCGTGCTTCTGCACGAGCGAAGAACTGGACCAGATGCGCGCCGAACAAATGGCTCGCGGCGAAACCCCGCGTTACGACGGCCGTGCGCTGTTGCTCTCCAAGGAAGAAGTCGCGCGCCGTCTGGCCGCTGGCGAGCCACACGTCATCCGTATGAAAGTGCCGACCGAAGGCGTCTGCGTGGTGCCGGACATGCTCCGTGGCGACGTCGAGATCCCGTGGGATCGCATGGACATGCAAGTCCTGATGAAGACCGACGGCCTGCCGACGTACTTCCTCGCCAACGTGGTCGACGACCACTTGATGGGCATCACCCACGTATTGCGCGGTGAAGAGTGGCTGCCATCGGCACCGAAGCTGATCCTGCTTTACGAGTACTTTGGCTGGGAGCAACCAGAGCTGTGCTACATGCCGCTGCTGCGTAACCCGGACAAGAGCAAGCTGTCCAAGCGCAAGAACCCGACCTCGGTAACGTTCTACGAGCGCATGGGCTTCATGCCGGAAGCGATGCTCAACTACCTGGGACGCATGGGCTGGTCGATGCCGGACGAGCGCGAGAAGTTCTCGCTGCAGGAAATGGTCGACAACTTTGACCTGAAGCGTGTTTCCCTCGGCGGGCCGATTTTCGACATCGAGAAGCTGTCGTGGCTCAACGGCCAATGGCTGCGTGATCTGCCGGTGGAAGAGTTCGCCAGCCGCGTGCAGACCTGGGCACTGAACCCCGAGTACATGATGAAGATCGCGCCACATGTGCAAGGTCGGGTTGAAACCTTCAGCCAGATCGCACCGTTGGCCGGGTTCTTCTTCGCCGGTGGCGTGACCCCGGATGCCAAGCTGTTCGAGTCCAAGAAGCTCTCGGGCGATCAGGTTCGCCAGTTGATGCAGTTGATCCTGTGGAAGCTCGAAAGCCTGCGTCAGTGGGAGAAGGACAGCATCACTGCGACCATTCAGGCCGTGGTCGAATCCCTGGAGTTGAAGCTGCGTGACGCCATGCCGCTGATGTTCGCCGCCATCACCGGTCAGGCCAGTTCGGTCTCGGTGCTGGATGCGATGGAAATCCTCGGCCCGGACCTGACGCGTTTCCGTCTGCGCCAGGCCATCGACTTGCTCGGTGGCGTGTCGAAGAAAGAAAACAAAGAGTGGGAAAAACTCCTGGGCGCTATCGCCTGAGGTGTTTGACCCCGCGTAGGAGCTGCCGAAGGCTGCGATCTTTTGATCTTGCTCTTCGGCGCCACCCCCATTTTTCGGGGGGAGGGCGGTAAGTGATTGTTATGGCGGCAAAAAACTTTGGAAATTGTTAAAAATAAGTTTGACAGCTTTCCGAAGCGCCATTAAGATTCGCCCCGTCCTCAGCGATGAGGGGCTATAGCTCAGCTGGGAGAGCGCTTGCATGGCATGCAAGAGGTCGACGGTTCGATCCCGTCTAGCTCCACCAATTTACACTTCAAGGCCTGGCCACACCGGTCTTGAAGCGATCAACACTCAGCGTTGATCAGTTGTATAGAAGGGTTTGCGTCCCCTTCGTCTAGTGGCCTAGGACACCGCCCTTTCACGGCGGTAACAGGGGTTCGAGTCCCCTAGGGGACGCCAGTTTTACAGAAGTGATGTTGCAAAACATCGCTCCGCCGCGAGGCGAAAAATCCGGGGCTATAGCTCAGCTGGGAGAGCGCTTGCATGGCATGCAAGAGGTCGACGGTTCGATCCCGTCTAGCTCCACCAATTTTACAGTTCAAGGTCTGGCCACACCGGCCTTGAATCGATCAGTACTCAGCACTGATCAGTGTATAGAAGGGTTTGTGTCCCCTTCGTCTAGTGGCCTAGGACACCGCCCTTTCACGGCGGTAACAGGGGTTCGAGTCCCCTAGGGGACGCCACGATTACCCGCTCTGCGGGATTTATAAGGGTCATTCAATTATTGAATGGCCCTTTTGTTTGTCTGGCGTTTGACCAATCCCCGCATTCTCCCAAAACTGTTCTTCTGACCAACGGTCACATCAACGACTTGCGTAAAATTATTATGAGAATAATATTTTAATCGTAATATTCGGAGGCAACGATGAACGACAAAAAAGCTCAAACCCGTGAACGCATTCTCCAGGCCGCCAGCTCCGCGCTGATTCAGCGCGGCCCGGCAGAGCCCAGCGTGGGTGAAGTGATGGGCGCTGCCGGCCTGACCGTCGGCGGCTTCTACGCACACTTCGAAAGCAAGGACGCGATGATGCTGGAGGCCTTCACGCAATTGCTCGGCCAGCGTCGGGCGATGATTGCCGACATGGACGCCGATCTGACTGGCGAGGAGCGCCGGGCGTTGGTCGCTGCGTTTTACCTGTCGCGCAAACACCGTGATTCCACCGAGCACGCCTGTCCGATTCCGGCGTCGGTAGGGGAGTTGGGGCGTCTGCCGGACGATTTTCGTCTGGCCTTGAATGAACACGTCGAGCTGATGGTCGCGCAATTGGCCGCCAGCCCGGAAGACATCGACAAAGCGCTGGCTGACCTGGCGCTGATGGTCGGTGGTTTGGCCCTGGCGCGGGCGCTGGGTGCCGGTGAGTTGTCCGATCGATTACTGCGTGCCGCCAAGTCGGCGGTGCTATGACCTGAAGCACAAGCCTTTGGAGATGAGCGATGAGCACGTTAAGTTGGATTCGTGGCGTTAATGGCACCTTGGGCTGGGTTGCACCACAGTTGGTGGCGAGCAAGATGCGTTCGGCGTTCATGACGCCGCGCGAGCTGCCACCGCGTGATTGGGAAATGCCGCTGCTGGCGAACTCCGAGCGGATTACCTTGCGCTTCGGTCTTTCAGCGTTGCGCTGGGGGCAGGGCCCGACGGTGCTGTTGATGCACGGCTGGGAAGGTCGGCCGACGCAATTCGCCAGCTTGATCACGGCGCTGGTGGATGCCGGCTACACCGTGGTCGCGCTGGATGGTCCGGCGCACGGTCGTTCTCCTGGTCGCGAGGCCAACGTCGTGCTGTTTGCGCGTGCCATGCTCGAAGCGGCGGCGGAGCTGCCACCCTTGCAAGCGGTCATCGGTCACTCCATGGGCGGCGCCAGTGCGATGCTTGCCGTTCAATTGGGGCTGCGCACTGAAACCCTGGTCAGCATCGCCGCCCCGGCGCGGATTCTCGCTGTGCTGCGCGGCTTTGCCCGTCACGTCCGCATGCCGCCCAAGGCGCGCTCGGCGTTTATCCGCAAGGTCGAGCAGGATGTGGGCATCCAGGCGTCACGGCTCGATGTCGCGCATTACCAACTGGATATGCCAGGGCTGATCGTGCATGCCGAGGACGACTGCTTTGTCTCGGTCAAGGAGTCGCAGCTGATTCACGACGCCTGGTTCGACAGCCGCCTGTTGCGCCTGGCAGAGGGTGGTCATCAGCGAGTGCTGGCGGATCCGCGACTGATCGAAGGCGTGCTGTCGCTGCTGTCCGGTCGTAGCTTGCAGGCGCGCCAATCTGCCTGATCATCCGTTACACTGCCCCGGTCGAATAATCTGACCGGGAGTGGGGCATGGGCTGGGATCGGGCAACGCCGTTTATCATTGATCTGCAGGTGGCCGCCGAGGACATCGATGGTCTGGGGCACGCCAATAACGCGGTGTACGTCACCTGGCTTGAGCGTTGCGCGTGGCGCCATTCGCAGCGTCTCGGGCTGGACCTGACCGAATATCGGCGGCTGGACCGGGCGATGGCCGTGGTGCGTCACGAAATCGATTACCTGGCCGCCGCCTATGAGGACGATGAGTTGCAGTTGGCGACCTGGATCGTCGACTGGGATCAGCGCCTGAAGATGACCCGGCATTTCCAGCTGAAACGCCCGAGCGACAACGCCACGCTGCTGCGGGCGCAAACCACGTTTGTCTGCATCGAGCTGTCCAGCGGCAAGCCCAAGCGCATGCCGGCGGAATTCATCGAAGGCTACGGCCCGGCATTAGCTTAATGTGGGAGCGAGCTTGCTCGCGATGAACGATAACGCGGTGTACTTGATAAACCGCGCCGCCTGAATCGCGAGCAAGCTCGCTCCCACACTCGATCAGCGATGTTCTGCAGATTCCTTGTGTAAATCCAGTAAACTGCCGCACGTTTTTCGTTGAGTGTTTTCCATGCAAATTGCTTTGGCGCCCATGGAGGGGTTGGTCGACAACATCCTGCGGGACGTGTTGACCCGTGTCGGCGGTATTGATTGGTGCGTGACCGAGTTCATTCGGATCAACGATCAGCTGCTGACGCCCGCCTATTTCCACAAGTTCGGCCCTGAACTGCTGAACGGCGCCAAGACCGCTGCCGGCGTGCCGTTGCGCGTGCAGCTGTTGGGTTCCGACCCGGTGTGCCTGGCGGAAAACGCGGCGCTGGCCTGTGAGCTGGGCTCGGAGGTGATCGATCTGAATTTCGGGTGCCCGGCCAAGACCGTGAACAAATCACGCGGCGGTGCGGTGCTGCTCAAAGAGCCGGAGCTGCTCAACGAAATCGTCGAACACGTGCGTCGCGCAGTGCCAGCGCACATTCCGGTGACCGCCAAAATGCGTCTGGGCTTCGACAGCCCCGACGGCGCGTTGGTGTGCGCCACCGCGTTGGCCGAAGGCGGTGCCGCGCACATCGTCGTGCATGCACGCACCAAGACCGACGGCTACAAGCCGCCGGCGCATTGGGAGTGGATCCCGCGGGTGCAGGAAGTGGTCAAGGTTCCGGTGTTTGCCAATGGCGATATCTGGAGCGTTGAAGACTGGCGCCGTTGCCGCGAAATCAGTGGCGTGGAAGACATCATGCTCGGTCGCGGTCTGGTCTCGCGCCCTGACCTGGCGCGACAAATCGCTGCCGCACGGGCGGGTGAGGAAGTGGTCGAGATGACCTGGGCTGAGTTGCTGCCCCTGCTTCAGGACTTCTGGCTGCAAGCCAAGGCACAGATGACACCACGCCAGTCGCCGGGTCGCTTGAAGCAGTGGCTGGCGATGCTGACCCGCAATTATCCCGAAGCGGTGGAGCTGTTCACGGTCCTGCGTCGTGAAACCGAACTGAATCAGGTGTCGCGTTTGCTGGGTGTTCAGGTCACTGAAGCGGCCTGAAAATGAACAAGGACGCCACTGGCTAATGCCAGTCAGTTAAGCCAGTACGCAATCCGTAGCAGCTGCCGAAGGCTGCGTTCGGGTGCGTAGCACCCGTAAATCCTGCTTGCACGATTAACCTGAAAGACCGCGTGGCGTGATTTTACGACCGCTTCGCGGCCGGACGCAGGCTTCGCCAGCTGCTACGGGTCATGCGTTGCGCCCGGAATCTCTTAACTGACTGACATTAGCGCCACTGGCGCCCTTTTTTGTACCCGTCATTTCAGCAGTTTGAGGAAAGCCTCCAGCGGCAGTGGCTGACTGTGCAGGTAGCCTTGATACAAATGGCAGCCCAGGCCCTGCAAGAACTCAAGCTGTTCGGGGGTTTCGACGCCTTCGGCAATCACTGTCAATTCAAGGCTGCGGGCCATGGCGACAATGGCGCGGATGATTTCCGCGTCGTTCGGATCGCTGGTCGCATCGCGGATAAAGGACTGGTCGATCTTCAGCGTGTCCACCGGCAGGCGCTTGAGGTAAGTCAGCGAGGAATAGCCGGTGCCAAAATCGTCCATGGCGAAGCTGACACCAAGTTTCTTCAGGCGGCGCATCTTGCTGATGGTGTCGTCGAGGTTCTGGATCACGATGCCTTCGGTGATCTCCAGCTTGAGCAGCGAATACGGTAACCCGTGGTTGTTCAGGCTGTGTTCAATCCGCTCGACGAAGTCGTTCTGGCGGAATTGCCGTGGGCTGATGTTCACGCAGAGACTGAAGTTCTGCGGGTCGATCAGGCCTCTATCGATCAGTTGCCTGAAGGCCTGGCAGGCTTCATCGAGGACCCAGGTGCCGACTTCCAGAATCAGTCCGCTGTCCTCCAGCACCTTGATGAATTCGCTGGGCGATTGCGCGCCCAGCTGCGGGTGATGCCAGCGTAGCAGGGCTTCGGCGCCAATGATGCGATCGTCTTGCGCGTCCACCTGAGACTGGTACTGCACGTTGAATTCGCCTCGCGAAAGGGCCAGACGCAGATCGGTTTCCATCCGCAGGCGTTCGCTGGCAGCCTTTTGCATAGTGTTGTGGAACATCTGCGTGGTATTGCGCCCCGAGTCCTTGGCCCGGTATAGCGCGATGTCGGCGCGCTTGAGCAGGTCGGTCGGGGTTGAGCCGTGATCGGGAATCAAGGCTATGCCGATGCTTGGTGTGACTTGCAGGCGTTGACCGTCGAGGAACATCGGCTCGGACAGCAGCTCGCGCAAGGTGTCGGCCAGCTCGCGAACCTGTTCGCTGACCTCGCTGCGCGTACCTTCCAGACCGCTCAACAGCACCACGAACTCATCGCCACCCAGCCGCGCCACGGTGTCTTCCATGCGCACGCTGGCTTCGAGTCGTGCGGTGATGATTTTCAGCACCGTGTCGCCCACCGGGTGACCCAGCGAGTCGTTGATGTGCTTGAAGTGGTCGAGATCGAGGAACAGCAGGGCGCCGCGCAGGTTGTGGCGTTTAAGCAGGGCGATCTGCTGGCTCAGGCGATCCATCAGCAGGGCGCGGTTGGGCAGGTTGGTCAGCGGGTCGTGGTAGGCCAGGTGACGGATCTGCGCTTCGGCGTTTCTCAGCAGGCTGACGTCCCGGGCGGTCAGCAGCAGGCAGGCGGTTTCGTTCAGGGTGATGGGCTCGATCGACACCTCGACGGTGAGAATCTCGCCGCGCTTGTTACGTCCAAGCATTTCCTGGTGATGCACCCGGCCTTTGATCTTCAATTCGGCCAGCAGCGCCGAGCGTTGTTTTTCTTCGGCCCAGATACCGACCTGATACACGGTTTTGCCAATCACCTCATCGGCACGGTAGCCGGTCAAACGGCAGAAACCGTCGTTGACCTCCAGGTAACGTCCGCTGTCGCGCTCGGTGATGGTGATGGCGTCGGGGCTGGAGTGAAACGCCTTGGCGAATTTTTCTTCGCTGGCCTTGAGCGCTGCCTCGGAACGTTGCTGCTGGGTGATGTCGCGCAGGGTGGTAACGATGCATGGCTCGTTGCCGACGCTGATCTGGCGGCTGGAAATCACGCAGGTCAAGGATTGCCCGTCCTTGTGGTGAACGATGATTGCGACGTTGTTCAGCGCTTGTTCGCGAATCACCTGTTCGATGCGCTGCTGACGCTTCACCGAAGCGTCCCAGAGGCCAATCTCGTCGGCACTGCGGTCGATGACGTCGCTGGCACTCCAGCCGAAGGTCTGAGTGAAGGCGGAGTTGATCTCGATGAACTGGCCGGTGTCCTGACGCGTCACGCAGATCGGGTCCGGGCTGACCTGGAACAGGCTGGCGAATTTTTCTTCGGAGGTGATCAGGCGTTGCTCGCGCTCCACCTGGTCGGTGATGTCGAGCAGGGTGCCGGCCATGCGCAGTGGCGCGCCGGACTGATCGCGATAGAGCCGTGCACGGCTTTCCAGGTAGCGCGAACTGCCGTCGGGCAATTGCACACGGTAGGTCAGCTGATAATTGCCGGCCGGGCCTTCGCGCAAGCTGCGGTAGGCGTCGCGCATGCTGCCGCGCTCATCGTCGGGCACACCTTCGAAAAACGCATCGAAAGGTTCGTGAAAGGGCACCGGGTCAAGGCCATGCAACTGCGCGGCGCGGGCCGAGCCATAGAGCATGCCGCTGGGAATGTGCCAGTCCCAGGTGCCGAGTTGCGCCGAATCCAGGGCCAGGTCCAGGCGCTCTTGACTGTCCTTGAGCGCTTGCTCGGCGAGTTTGCGTTCGCTGGTGTCCAGGAACGTGCTGAGCAGGTAGGCCTGCCCCTCGAGTTCAACCTTTTGCGCGCTGAGAATGCCGTCGTGGATCTGGCCATTGCTGGCGCGAAACTGCACCTCCATGCTGACCAGTTCGCCCTTGGCCTTGGTTGCCTTGACCAGTTTGGCGCGTTGTTCCGGGTGCACCCAAAGGCCCAGTTCCAGCGTCGTGCGGCCGATCACGCTGTGCACGGGCCAGCCGAACAGGCTTTCGAAGTATTGATTGGCTTCGCTGATCAGGCCGTCTTCCTGGCGGGTCAGCAGTACCATGTTCGGGCATAGGTGAAATAGTGTTGCGAAACGTTTCTCCGAGCTGCTCAGGGCCTGTTCGCGCTGGCGTTGATGGGTGATCTCGCGGATCACCCCGATCATTCGTGGCCGACCTTGTTTGTCCGGTATCAGGCTGCCGTTGATCTCCAGCCAGTGCAGACTGCCGTCGGGCCAGCGGATTCGGTGATGCATCGCCTGTTCCAGCGGCGCGCCGGCCACCACGGCGTGAAAGGCCCGCAGCGCTTTCGCGCGATCCTCGACCGGCAACAAATCCAGGTATTCCAGATCGGCCGGCAGCGGCTGCCTTGGGTCAAACCCGAACAGGGCTTGAGTCCCCCGTGACCAACTGATCAGCCCGCGTTCAATATCCCAGTACCAGGCGCCCAGGCGTGCGCCGTTCAGAGCGGCGAGCAATTGTGGTGCGCTTTCCCAGCTCTGCTCCGAGGTACGCGGGTCGAGCGCCTTAATGCGCGGCATTGGGGGCGTGCGTGAGCGAGTGCGGTCAGCAGATTTGGGCATTGGCAACAGGCCTTGGGCTGAATTGGGTGTTTGGCGCAGGGATTTTCAACCTTAAAGGATTAGCACAAGTTAGCCGTGAGTCCCTGGCAAATCGATTTGTGCGTCCAGCAAGGCCATGAAAGCCCGTGCAGCATTCGACAGCGTCCGTTCGGTGTGCACGATATAGCCTAGCTGGCGAGTGAGCTGTATGCCCGGTAAAGGAATGCGCGCCACCTGATCATCGAGCATGGTGCGCGGCAATACGCTCCAGGCCAGACCGATGGAAACCATCATCTTTATAGTTTCCAGATAGTTAGTGCTCATCGCGATGTTTGGCGTCAGCCCCTGGGCTTCGAAAAGTCGTTGCACGATATGGTGGGTAAAGGTGTTGCCGCCGGGAAAAACCGCCGGATGGCGGGCAATATCGGCCAGGCTGACCGCGCCGTTGCTGATCAGCGAGTGTTCCGGAGCCGCCACGAAGTCCAGCGGGTCGTCCCATACTGGCGTGGCCTTCACCAGTGTGTGGGGTTCGGGTGCCAGGGTGATGACCGCCAGTTCGGCGCGACCGTGAAGAATTTCCTCGTAGGCGACTTCCGAATCGAGGAACTGAATATCCAGCGCGACCTCGGGATAGCGTCGGGTGAACGCCCGCAGCAAGGGCGGCAGGCGGTGCAGGCCGATGTGATGACTGGTCGCCAGCGTCAGACGGCCGCTCACTTCGCCGGTCAGGTTGGTCAGCGCCCGGCGCGTGTCATCCAGCACGTTAAGAATCTGATAGGCCCGCGGCAGCAGGGCGCGTCCGGCCTCGGTCAGGCCGACTTCCCGACCCAGTCGATCAAACAGCCGCACCTTGAGCTGCTGCTCCAGCCCGGCGATGCGTTTGCTGATGGCTGGCTGGGTCAGGTGCAGCCGTTCGCCCGCGCCGGAGAAGCTGCCGGTCTCGGCGATGGCGATAAAAGCATTGAGGTTGGCCAGGTCCATGGTCGTATTCCAGTTGGTTATCCAAAGCATAAAAAATATGAATTTGAGTTATTTAATGTAACCCCATAGGATCGACCTCACAAGCCAAGGGGTTATTGAAGCGTCCTTAACCCAGGGCATAGAAACAAGCTGATGAGGAAACGTCTGATGGCCGGCAAAACGCTCTACGACAAGCTCTGGGATTCGCATTTGGTCAAACAGCGCGACGATGGTTCGGCGCTGATCTACATCGATCGTCACATCATTCACGAGGTGACCTCGCCGCAAGCCTTCGAAGGACTGCGTCTGGCCGGGCGCAAGCCGTGGCGCATCGATGCCAACATCGCAACCCCGGACCACAACGTACCGACGACTCCTGAGCGCAAGGGCGGCATTGCTGCCATCGCTGACGAAGTCTCGCGTTTGCAGGTTCAGACCCTCGATGACAACTGTGACGAATATGGCATCGTCGAATTCAAGATGAATGACGTGCGTCAAGGCATCGTCCACGTCATCGGCCCGGAGCAGGGCGCAACCTTGCCGGGCATGACCGTGGTCTGCGGTGACTCCCACACCTCGACCCACGGCGCTTTCGGCGCGTTGGCTCACGGTATCGGCACTTCCGAGGTCGAGCACGTGCTTGCCACTCAGTGCCTGGTCGCCAAGAAAATGAAGAACATGCTGGTTTCCGTCGAAGGCACCTTGCCGTTCGGCGTGACTGCCAAAGACATCGTTCTGGCTGTCATCGGCAAGATCGGCACCGCCGGCGGTAACGGCCACGCGATCGAATTTGCCGGTAGCGCGATTCGTGAGTTGTCGGTCGAAGGCCGCATGACCATCTGCAACATGTCCATCGAAGCCGGTGCGCGAGTTGGTCTGGTTGCCGCTGACGAAAAGACTGTTGCCTACGTCAAGGGTCGTCCGTTCGCACCGAAAGGCGCGGAGTGGGACTTGGCTGTCGAAGCCTGGAAAGACCTGGTGTCCGATGCGGATGCCAAGTTCGACACCATCGTTGAACTCGATGCTGCGCAGATCAAACCGCAAGTCAGCTGGGGTACTTCCCCGGAAATGGTCCTCGCGGTCGATCAGAACGTGCCGGATCCGGCTAAAGAAATGGACCTGGTCAAACGCGATTCCATCGTCCGTGCCTTGAAATACATGGGGTTGACTGCCAATCAGGCGATCACCGACATTCAGCTGGACCGCGTGTTCATTGGCTCCTGCACCAACTCGCGAATCGAAGATTTGCGCGCTGCGGCAGTGATCGCCAAGGGCCGTAAAGTGGCTTCGACTATCAAGCAAGCCATTGTGGTGCCGGGTTCGGGTCTGGTGAAGGCGCAAGCCGAAGCTGAAGGGCTGGACAAGATTTTCCTCGAGGCCGGTTTCGAATGGCGCGAGCCAGGCTGCTCGATGTGCCTGGCGATGAACCCGGACCGTTTGGAGTCTGGTGAACATTGCGCATCGACCTCCAACCGTAACTTCGAAGGTCGTCAGGGCGCCGGTGGCCGTACGCATCTGGTGAGCCCGGCGATGGCCGCCGCCGCCGCTGTCAACGGTCGTTTCGTCGACGTCCGTGAATTGATCTAAAGGAGCGCAGCATGAAAGCTTTTACCCAGCACACTGGTCTTGTCGCGCCTTTGGATCGTGCCAACGTCGACACCGACCAAATCATTCCCAAGCAGTTCTTGAAGTCGATCAAGCGCACCGGTTTCGGTCCGAACCTGTTCGATGAATGGCGTTACCTGGATGTCGGGCAACCGTATCAGGACAACTCCAAGCGTCCATTGAACAAGGACTTCGTGCTCAACGCCGAGCGTTATCAAGGTGCCAGCGTGTTGCTCGCCCGGGAAAACTTCGGCTGCGGTTCGAGCCGCGAGCACGCGCCGTGGGCTCTGGAAGAGTACGGCTTCCGCAGCATTATCGCGCCGAGCTATGCCGACATCTTCTTCAACAACAGCTTCAAGAACGGCTTGCTGCCGATCATCCTGAGCGACGCTGAAGTCGACGAGTTGTTTGCGCAGGTGGAAGCCAATCCGGGTTACCAGTTGCAGGTCGACTTGCAGGCCCAGACCGTGACCCGTCCTGACGGCAAGGTCCTGAGCTTTGAAATCGATGCTTTCCGCAAACACTGCCTGCTCAACGGTCTGGACGATATCGGCCTGACCTTGCAGGACGCTGATGCGATTGCCACGTTCGAAGCCAAGCACCGCGCCAGCCAGCCATGGTTGTTTCGCGACGCGTGATTGATCCGGCATTTCGGTAGGTAGTATTGGCCTCATCGCGAGCAAGCTCGCTCCCACAGGGTTTGTGAACACCTCAATTCCAGTGTGGGAGCGAGCTTGCTCGCGATGACGGCAGCCCAGACAACACAAGACTCACCCCCTAAGGAAGTCGCCATGACCAGCACTGCCCAGCACAGCGAAGTGGTACAAAAGCAATTCGGTGAACAGGCTGCGGCCTACTTGAGCAGCGCAGTACACGCCCAAGGCACCGAATTCGCACTGCTACAGGCCGAACTCGCAGGTCGCGGTGATGCGCGGGTGCTGGACCTGGGCTGCGGCGCCGGTCATGTGAGTTTTCATGTGGCGTCCTTGGTGAAAGAAGTAGTGGCCTACGACCTGTCGCAGCAGATGCTCGACGTGGTGGCTGGCGCTGCGGTTGATCGCGGTCTGAGCAACGTGACCACCGTACTCGGCGCGGCGGAACGCCTGCCATTCGCCGATGGCGAGTTCGATTTCGTGTTCAGCCGTTATTCGGCGCACCATTGGAGCGATCTCGGGCAGGCATTGCGCGAAGTGCGCCGGGTACTCAAGCCGGGCGGGGTGGCAGCGTTCATTGACGTCTTGTCGCCGGGCAGTCCGTTGTTCGACACTTACCTGCAAAGCGTTGAAGTCCTGCGCGACACCAGCCACGTGCGTGATTATTCCGCCGGCGAGTGGTTGCGTCAGGTCAGCGAGGCGGGGTTGCATACCCGCAGCACCACGCGCCAACGGCTGCGTCTGGAGTACAACTCCTGGGTCGAGCGCATGCGCACACCGCAAGCGTTGCGCGTGGCGATCCGCGAGTTGCAGCAGGCAATGGGCAACGAAGTGCGCGAGTATTTCGAGATAGAGGCCGATGGTTCATTCAGTACCGATGTACTGGTGCTGATGGCTGAACGCTAAGCTCTGAACAATAGCCGCCGAGCGATAGAATTTTTCCGGGCGTGCCTAAAGGGCGCGCCGACTGATGACATGAGGAACGCATGAGCAAGCAGATTCTGATTCTCCCAGGTGACGGTATTGGTCCGGAAATCATGACCGAAGCGGTCAAGGTGCTGGAACTGGCCAACGACAGGTTCGCGCTGGATTTCGAGCTGAGCTTTGATGTAATCGGCGGCGCCGCCATCGACAAGCACGGCGTGCCGTTGGCCGACGAAACCCTGGCCCGCGCTCGCGCTGCCGATGCAGTGCTGCTGGGTGCGGTGGGCGGCCCGAAATGGGACACCATCGAACGTGACATTCGTCCAGAGCGCGGCTTGTTGAAGATTCGTGCGCAACTGGGCCTGTTCGGCAACCTGCGTCCGGCGATCCTGTACCCGCAACTGGCTGAAGCTTCGAGCCTGAAAGCGGAAATCGTCGCGGGTCTGGACATCCTGATCGTCCGTGAACTGACCGGCGGTATCTACTTCGGCGCGCCACGCGGCGTGCGCGAACTGGAAAATGGCGAGCGTCAGGCGTACGACACCCTGCCATACAGCGAAAGCGAAATCCGCCGTATCGCCCGCGTCGGTTTCGACATGGCGCGTGTACGTGGCAAGAAGCTCTGTTCGGTCGACAAGGCCAACGTTCTGGCTTCCAGCCAACTGTGGCGCGAAATCGTCGAGCAAGTGGCCAAGGATTACCCGGATGTCGAGCTGAGCCACATGTACGTCGACAACGCCGCCATGCAACTGGTGCGTGCACCGAAGCAGTTCGACGTGATCGTCACCGACAACCTGTTCGGCGATATCCTGTCCGACGAAGCTTCGATGCTCACCGGCTCCATCGGCATGTTGCCGTCGGCCTCGCTGGATGCCAACAATAAAGGCATGTACGAGCCGTGCCACGGTTCGGCGCCGGACATTGCAGGTAAAGGCATCGCCAACCCGTTGGCGACGATTCTGTCGGTGTCGATGATGCTGCGTTACAGCTTCAATCAGGTTGTGGCTGCTGACGCCATCGAAAAAGCCGTGAGCCTGGTATTGGATCAAGGGCTGCGCACAGGTGATATCTGGTCGCCGGGTTGCGCGAAAGTAGGTACGCAGGAAATGGGCGACGCAGTAGTCGCAGCGCTGCGGAATCTGTAATCTCTCTGGCCCCGCTTGTCGCTGATGCCGGCAAGCGAGCCCACTTTTTGTAAAAGGTGTAGTTGCGATGAAACGTGTAGGTCTGATCGGTTGGCGCGGTATGGTCGGTTCCGTGCTCATGCAGCGGATGCTGGAAGAGCAGGATTTCGATCTTATTGAGCCGGTGTTTTTCACCACTTCCAATGTGGGTGGCCAAGGCCCGTCCGTGGGTAAGGATATTGCTCCGCTCAAGGACGCTTACAGCATTGAAGAGCTGAAAACCCTCGACGTGATTCTGACCTGCCAGGGTGGCGACTACACCAGCGAAGTCTTCCCGAAACTGCGCGAAGCCGGCTGGCAGGGTTACTGGATCGACGCCGCTTCCAGCCTGCGCATGCAGGATGACGCGGTTATCGTTCTGGACCCGGTAAACCGCAAGGTCATCGACCAGCAGCTCGACGCGGGCACCAAGAACTACATCGGCGGCAACTGCACCGTCAGCCTGATGCTGATGGGCCTGGGCGGTCTGTTCGAAGCCGGTCTGGTGGAGTGGATGAGCGCCATGACCTATCAGGCGGCCTCCGGTGCCGGCGCGCAGAACATGCGTGAACTGATCAAGCAGATGGGCGCGACTCACGCCGCTGTCGCTGATCAACTGGCTGATCCGGCCAGTGCGATCCTCGACATCGACCGTCGTGTTGCCGAAGCCATGCGCAGCGATGCTTACCCGACCGAAAACTTCGGTGTGCCATTGGCCGGTAGCCTGATCCCGTGGATCGACAAGGAACTGCCGAACGGTCAGAGCCGTGAAGAGTGGAAGGCCCAGGCCGAGACCAACAAGATCCTCGGTCGCTTCAAGAGCCCGATTCCGGTGGACGGTATCTGCGTGCGCATCGGCGCCATGCGCTGCCACAGCCAGGCGCTGACCATCAAGCTGAACAAAGACGTGCCGATCGCCGATATCGAAGGGCTGATCAGCCAGCACAACCCGTGGGTCAAACTGGTGCCGAACCAGCGCGAGATCAGCATGCAGGAGCTGAGCCCGACCAAGGTTACCGGCACCCTGAACGTACCGGTTGGCCGTCTGCGCAAGCTGAACATGGGCTCGCAGTTCGTCGGCGCTTTCACCGTCGGCGACCAGCTGCTGTGGGGCGCAGCCGAACCGCTGCGTCGCATGCTGCGGATTCTGCTGGAGCGTTGATTCGCTGATGTAATGAAACAACCCGCATCTCGAAAGAGCTGCGGGTTTTTTTATGATTTTTTGTCTGGAGGGCTTTGGTGTCTGTTGGTCTGCCATCGCGAGCAAGCTCGCTCCCACATTGACCGTGTGAACACTGGAGATCAAATGTGGGAGCGAGCCTGCTCGCGATGGCGTCGGCTCGGACACCACATATACCCAGCAGAATTGCCTGTGCACCCACCACCCGGTAAAGTGCCGCTCCCCCCGTTTCGCCTGAGGTAGAACCATGAGCCAGTCCTTTGATATCGCCGTCGTCGGCGCCACCGGTACTGTCGGCGAAACCCTCGTCCAGATTCTTGAAGAGCGCGACTTTCCGGTTGCCAACCTGCACCTGCTGGCCAGCAGTGAGTCGGCGGGGCATTCGGTGCCGTTTCGCGGCAAGAACGTGCGGGTGCGGGAAGTCGACGAATTTGATTTCAGCAAGGTCCAACTGGTGTTCTTCGCCGCCGGCCCTGCGGTCACCCTGAGCTTTGCGCCGCGTGCTACGGCCGCCGGTTGCGCACTGATCGATTTGTCTGGCGCCTTACCGGCGGAACAAGCACCGCAGGTGGTGCCGGAAGCCAACAGCCAAGTGCTGGCCGGTTTGAAAAAGCCTTTTCAGGTGAGCAGCCCAAGTGCATCGGCTACCACCCTGGCCGTGGTGCTGGCGCCGCTGCGCGATTTGCTCGACTTGCAGCGAGTGACCGTCACCGCCAGCCTGGCGGTTTCCGCCCAAGGCCGCGAAGCGGTCACCGAGCTGGCCCGGCAAACGGCTGAACTGCTGAATGTTCGCCCGCTGGAGCCGCGTTTCTTTGATCGGCAAATGGCCTTCAACCTGCTGGCACAAGTCGGCACGCCGGACGCTCAGGGCCATACACTGCTGGAAAAACGTCTGGTTCGAGAGCTGCGCGAGGTCATGGCACAGCCTTTATTAAAGATTTCTGTCACTTGCATTCAAGCCCCGGTGTTTTTCGGCGATAGCTTTAGCGTGACCTTGCAGTCAGCCAGGGCTGTCGACCTGGCGGCAGTGAATGCTGCGCTTGAGGCGGCACCTGGTGTCGAGCTGGTCGAGGCGGGTGACTACCCGACGCCGGTTGGCGATGCGGTAGGGCAGGACGCGGTCTACGTTGGTCGGGTTCGCAGCGGAGTCGACGACCCGGCGGAACTTAATCTGTGGCTGACGTCAGATAACGTACGCAAAGGCGCGGCACTCAATGCGGTGCAAGTGGCTGAGCTGTTGATAAAAGACCTTGTGTAAAAGATACTTGGCAACAATTTTCAGAATGATTCCAGTCGAGCGATATGCTTGGCCCGAATGCTGGAGGCGAGCCACCATCAAGGGCTTCCAAGGGCATAAGTGAAAGACGCGCGCGCAGGGACTCTTCGAGACTGCGCGCAATGCCTTACGGCAGCGGTTATCAACACCTTCTCGCTTGCCGAGGAATGTTCAACAAAGGATGAGGCTATGGTTCAAGTTCGCAAACTGGTGTTAGCAATAGCGGCCGCCTCGGCGCTGTCCTCCGGTATGGCGCATGCCCTCGGGCTTGGGGAACTGACCCTGAAGTCGACCCTGAACCAGCCCCTGGTGGCAGAGATCGAGCTGCTTGACGTCAAGGACCTCACCGCTGCCGAAGTGGTGCCGAGCCTGGCTTCGGCCGACGACTTCGCCAAGGCCGGGGTTGACCGTCAGGCGTTCCTCAATGACCTGACGTTCACGCCAGTGCTCAATGCCAGTGGTAAAAGCATCCTGCGGGTGACTTCAAGTCAGCCACTTTCCGAGCCCATGGTGAAATTCCTGGTTCAGGTGATGTGGCCAAACGGTCGACTGCTGCGCGATTACAGCGTGCTGCTCGATCCGTCCAAATTCTCGCCGCAAACCGCTGACGCTGCCGCGCACCCCGCGCCGTCTCAAGCGCCAGCAGTCAACGCACCGGTGACTGGTGCGAGCAAGCCTGCGCAACACATCACCACGCCGCGCGACACCTTGTGGGAAATCGCCGCGAAGGCGCGCAATGGCGGCTCGATCCAGCAAACCATGCTGGCGATTCAGGCACTGAACCCGGACGCCTTTATCGATGGCAACATCAATCGGCTGAAAACCGGTCAGGTCCTGCGCCTGCCGGATGCCACGCAAAGCACCAGCCTGGCACAGCCTAAAGCCATTGCCGAAGTCGCCGCGCAGAACACTGCCTGGCGTCAGGGCCGTCGCTCGGTTCACCGGGCGCAGGCGCAACAGCTTGATGCAACCAAGCGCGGGCATGATGTTGTCGCGCCGCAAGGTGCCGCCAAGGACAGCCTGACTCTGGTTTCGGCCGAGTCCGGCAAGAAAGGTGGCAAGGGCAAAGCGGGTGATAGCAAAGCCATCAGCAACAAGCTGGCGGTGACCCAGGAAGGCCTCGATACGACCCGTCGCGACAATGCCGAGCTGAAAAGCCGCATGACGGACTTGCAGAGTCAGCTGGACAAACTCCAGCGCTTGATCGAGCTGAAGAATAATCAACTGGCCAAGCTGGAGGCGGAAGGCTCGGCAGGTGCTGGTGCTCAACCTTCGGCAGCGATGTCGGCCGATCTGGTCGCCCAGCCTGCTGCGGCGCCAACCCCGGAGGCGCCCGCGTCTCCTGCGGTAACGCCAGGGGCAACGCCGGCCGCAGTGCCTGCCGAGGCGCCGATTCAGGCAACCCCGGCGGCGAGTGACGAGCAAAAGTACAACGAACTGCTGACCAATCCGGTGCTTCTGGGGCTGGTGGGTGGTGGTGCTGTCGTGCTGTTGTTGCTTCTGCTGTTGCTGGCGCGTCGTCGCAAGGCCCAGCAGGAAGCCGAGAAGCACGTGCGCATGGCCAAGGCATTGGCTGAAGAGTCGGACTTGACTGAAGAGCTCGATCTGCCGGAAAGCAGCTTTGAAGGTCTTGAGGTTCCGCCGCCAGTCGTCAAGCTTGCAACGCCTCCAGCTCCAGCTCCAGCTCCAGTCGTGGCGCCGGTGGTGGTGACGCCACCGATTGCTGCGCCGTTGGTAGCGCCTGCGGCCGAGCGCTCGGACGATGTCCTGGCGCAAGCTCAGTCGCACATCAACGCCGGGCGTCTGAATCAGGCGGCCAGTCTGCTCGAAGACGGCATCAAGCAAGAGCCGCAACGTAGCGACCTGCGCTTGAAACTGATGGAAGTCTACGGCCAGCAGGGCGATCGCAGTGCGTTCGTGGCGCAAGAGCGTCAGCTGGTTGCCAATGGCAAAAATCATGCTGACGTTGAACAGCTGAAAAGCCGCTTTCCGGCGATGGTTGCTGTTGCAGCGGTTGGCGGTATTGCCGCCGCAGCGGTTGCCGCCGAGCTGGATGCGCAATACGTCAAGGACCTGCTGCACGATGAGCCTCAGGCGCCCGCTCCGGCACCTGAAGCCGCACCAGTCCCGGCACCTGCCGAGGATGACTTCGACAGCGCCTTCGACCTGAGCCTGGACGATCTGGAAGCTGCATCGCCCGCGGTAGTCGCTCCAGAGCCGGCGCTGGAGCTGGACGCGTTCCCGCTTGACGACGATCTGAGTTTCGAATCCGTTCTGCAACAGCAGACTGAAGCCAAGGACAGTCTGGATGACTTGTCGGATTTCGACCTGGATCTGGGTGGCGATGTGCCGGATTCGACCCTGGCTGATGACGAGTTCCTGCTCAACCTCGACGACGATCTGAAAGATCTGCCAGCGGCCGAGTCGCCTGCGGTCACAGAGGCGGCGCTTGACGATCTGGAGTTGCCGGCTGATTTCGACTTGTCCCTGGCGGATGAGCTCGATGCTCAAGCCAAGCCTGAGTCGGACGACTTCATGTCCGAGCTGGATGATGTCAATGCTGAGCTGGATCGTTTGTCCGGTAGCCTGGAACACCCGGCTATCGCCGAGCCAAGCTTCACCGCTGAAGATGCGGCGATCGGGATGGATGAGCCTGAGTTTGACTTCCTCGCGGGCACTGACGAGGTCGCGACCAAGCTGGACCTGGCGCAGGCTTACATCGACATGGGTGACAACGAAGGCGCGCGGGATATCCTCGATGAGGTGATCAGCGAGGGGAATGACGGTCAGAAGAGCGAAGCCAAGGAAATGCTCGCGCGTATGGCCTGATTGACCGGTAACGCATAACAAAAACGGCAGCCCATTGAGGCTGCCGTTTTTGTTTTCACAGTGAGGTGATGGCGTTTGTTGGATTGCCATCGCGAGCAGGCTCGCTCCCACATTGGATTTTCATTGGGGCTATCAGGCCAGCAAATCCTCATAAAACGCGCCGAATGGCCGGGTAGGGTGGGCTATCTGGATTTCCAGAATCCACAGCCCTACATTCGGACAGGCTTCGAAATTGCCCAGGTCGCCGGCGCGATAGATCGCGTGGGGGAAGTCGCTGACCCTGTGGCCCTTGATATCCAGGTTTAACACCCAGCCCATGGCGGACGCTTGTTCCTCGGCGTAGCGATACAGCTCCGGGCCGGCGACCCGATGGGTTCGCCAATAGTCCTGGACCTGGTCGAACAGGGTTTTTGCGGCCGCTGCACAGGCGATCATTTCCGGGTCGTTGCCGGTGGTGAAGGTGGCACCGGAGTCGCCCTCGTGGCGATCCCACACGACCCCGAGGTCGATGAAGAAAATATCGTTTTCGCCCAGCACCGGATCGCCGCTCGAGGGCTGCTTGAAAGTTTTCAAGGTGTTCTCGCCGAAGCGGATCTTGGTCGGGTGCCAGATGCGGTCCATGCCCAGTTCGGTCAGTACTTCAAGCCCCATCAGCAGGGCTTCGGACTCCAGCATGCCGGGTTTGATCCGGCGGACCATTTCATCGATGGCTTCCCAGGTCTTGCGTTTGGCGTGGAGCATTCCCTCCAGGCTGTAGGCCAATCCAACGGCTTCCTTTTGTATGGCGCTCATTTATCAGTTCTCGTCAGGTGTCCGGTCTTCGTTATGTATTTGTCTATATAGCGAAACTGCGGTGGCTCGTGCAAATGACAATTCGTCTGCCGGGGCGCGAACAAAAAACACCGTGAACATGGCGTCCCGCCCCGGCGGCCTTATAATGCCCGCCTTTGAGTACATCAGCAGGCTGTCACTCCTTGGCAAATATAGATAACCCGGCCGCCGAAATGGCGGCCGACGGCTTTTTCCGGATCGCGTTGGGCGTTGAATACAAAGGCTCGCGCTATCGCGGCTGGCAGCGTCAGGCGTCCGGTGTGGCCACCGTGCAGCAAACCCTTGAAACGGCTCTGTCGAAAGTCGCGGATTCGCCGGTGTCCTTGCACTGTGCGGGTCGCACCGACGCTGGCGTGCACGCCTGTGGTCAGGTGGTGCATTTCGATACTCAAGTCGACCGCTCGTTGAAGGCCTGGGTCATGGGCGCCAATATCAACTTGCCCCACGACATCAGTGTCAGCTGGGCCAAGGTCATGCCGGCGGATTTTCATGCGCGTTTCAAGGCGATTGCCCGTCGTTACCGTTATGTAATCTACAACGATCAGATCCGCCCGGCGCACCTCAACGAAGAGGTCACCTGGAATCACCGACCGCTGGATGTCCAGCGCATGGCCGAGGCGGCGCAGTATCTGGTCGGCACCCACGATTTCAGCGCCTTCCGCGCCGGTCAGTGTCAGGCCAAGTCGCCGATCAAGGAAATCCATCACCTGCGGGTTACCCTGCACGGCAAGATGATCGTGCTGGATATTCGCGCCAGCGCGTTCCTGCACCACATGGTGCGCAATATCGCCGGCGTGCTGATGACCATCGGTGCTGGCGAGCGTCCGGTGGAATGGGCTCGGGAAGTGCTGGAAAGCCGGATTCGCCGTACCGGCGGCGTCACGGCCCATCCATTCGGGTTGTACCTGGTGCAGGTCGAGTATCGCGATGAGTTCCCGTTGCCCGAGCGTTACATCGGTCCGCACTTCCTGACCGGCTTCTCGGAACTTGACGGCTGACGCCCTCGAATGCATTTGCTACCATCCGGGACTTCCCCGGATTTGCCCTGAGGTTCAAACGACATGTCAGCCGTTCGCAGCAAAATTTGTGGGATTACCCGCATTGAAGATGCGTTGGCAGCCGTCGATGCCGGGGCGGACGCGATTGGTTTTGTGTTCTATGCCAAAAGCCCGCGGGCGGTGACGGTGCAGCAGGCTCGGGCGATCATCGCCGCGTTGCCGCCATTCGTGACCACGGTGGGTTTGTTCGTCAACGCCAGCCGTTGCGAGCTCGGTGAGATTCTCGACGCGGTGCCGCTGGATCTGTTGCAGTTTCATGGCGACGAAACCCCGGCCGATTGCGAGGGTTACCATCGGCCGTATATCAAGGCGTTGCGGGTCAAGGCGGGCGACGACATCGCTGCCAGCTGCGATGCCTACGCTAAAGCCAGCGGCATTTTGCTCGATACCTATGTCGAAGGTGTTCCCGGCGGAACCGGCGAGGCTTTTGACTGGTCATTGATACCGCAAGGATTGAGCAAACCGATCATCCTCGCCGGTGGGCTGTCGCCGGCCAATGTGGCCGAGGCCATTGCCCGGGTTCACCCCTACGCGGTGGACGTCAGTGGTGGGGTAGAGCAGAGCAAGGGCATCAAGGATCACGCGAAGATTCGCGCATTTATCAAGGCTGTACGCAGTAGCTCGATGTGACGGCTGGCAGACTGCCGCCGTCCACAGGCATGGCTGAGGGTTTTTGGGTTGTACGAAGGTCAGTCTTGCTGACCCGGCAATCCAGATCATTGCCGCACACATGAATTTAGCTCAAGGGCATACGCGGGGCTGCGAACCAAAGCGTTCGGGCCGCCGGTACTGGAGAAAGAAAGCATGAGCAACTGGTTAGTAGACAAACTGATCCCTTCGATCATGCGTTCCGAGGTGAAGAAAAGCTCGGTGCCTGAAGGTCTGTGGCACAAGTGCCCGTCCTGCGAGGCGGTGCTGTATCGTCCGGAGCTGGAAAAGACCCTGGATGTTTGCCCCAAGTGCAACCACCACATGCGCATCGGCGCACGTGCGCGGATCGACATCTTCCTTGACGCCGAAGGCCGTGCCGAGCTGGGCGCTGACCTGGAGCCGGTTGACCGTCTGAAATTCCGTGACGGCAAGAAGTACAAGGATCGCCTGACCGCTGCGCAGAAGCAGACCGGTGAAAAAGACGCGCTGATCTCCATGAGCGGTACCCTGCTGGGCATGCCGGTTGTGGTTTCTGCCTTCGAATTCTCCTTCATGGGCGGTTCGATGGGTGCGATCGTCGGCGAGCGCTTCGTGCGTGCGGCCAACTACGCGCTGGAAAATCGTTGCCCGATGATCTGCTTCGCCGCTTCCGGCGGTGCGCGGATGCAGGAAGCGCTGATCTCGCTGATGCAAATGGCCAAGACCTCGGCGGTACTGGCGCGTCTGCGCGAAGAAGGTATTCCGTTCATCTCCGTGCTGACCGACCCGGTCTACGGCGGTGTTTCCGCCAGTCTGGCGATGCTCGGCGACGTCATCGTCGGCGAACCAAAAGCCTTGATCGGCTTCGCCGGTCCGCGTGTTATCGAGCAGACCGTGCGTGAAAAACTGCCGGAAGGCTTCCAGCGCAGCGAGTTTCTGCTGGAGCACGGCGCCATCGACATGATCATTGCGCGCCAGGAACTGCGTCCACGCCTGGGTAACCTGCTGGCGCAACTGATGGGGCTGCCGACGCCTGAGTTCGTGGCTGCGCCAGTCGAGGCCGTCGTGGTTCCGCCGGTGCCTGCAAACCTATGACCGAACGTACCCTTGGCGACTGGCTCGCCTACCTTGAGCAGTTGCATCCGTCAGCCATCGACATGGGGCTTGCGCGCTCGCAAGAGGTAGCGTCCCGGATGGGATTGGGCAAGCCGGCGCCTCGGGTGATCACGGTCACCGGCACCAACGGCAAGGGCTCTACCTGTGCGTTCGTGGCTTCATTGCTGCGGGCGCAAGGGCTCACGGTCGGTGTCTACAATTCTCCGCATCTGCTGCGTTACAACGAGCGGGTGCAGGTCAACGGCGTCGAAGCCACTGATGCGCAGCTGTGCGAAGCCTTTGCTGCAGTTGATGCCGGGCGCGGTGAAATCTCCCTGACGTATTTCGAGGTGGGCACACTGGCAGCGTTCTGGCTGTTTCAGCGTGCAGGTCTGGATGCGGTGGTGCTGGAAGTCGGCCTCGGCGGGCGTCTGGATACCGTCAATCTGGTGGATGCTGACGTCGCGCTGGTCACCAGTATTGGCGTTGACCACGCTGATTACCTCGGCAATACCCGCGAATCCGTCGCTTTCGAAAAAGCCGGCATCTTCCGTCAGGGCGCGCCTGCGCTCTGTGGTGATCTCAATCCGCCTCAACCCCTGCTGGATAAAGTGCGCGAGCTCAATTGCCCGTTCTTCCTGCGCGGTCGTGATTTTGATTTGGGCGTCACCGAGCAGAACTGGCAGTGGCGGGGCGTCGATCCCCAAGGGCGTGCGATAGAGCTGCACGACTTGCCGTTGCTCGACCTGCCAATGGAAAACGCCGCGCTGGCGTTGCAAGCCTATGCGCTGCTGGGTTTGCCATGGCAGGCCGAGCAAATCGTCGCTGCGTTGAAAGCAACATCAGTGGTCGGGCGTCTGGATCGCCGCCAGTTCAACTGGCACGGCAAGCGTCTGAACCTGATGCTGGATGTGGGGCATAACCCGCATGCGGCCGAGTACCTGGCTCAGCGACTGGCTCGCCGGCCAGTGGCGGGTCGACGTTTGGCGGTATTTGGTTTGTTGGCTGACAAGGATCTCGATGGAGTTGTCGGCGAATTGAGTGGTAGTGTCCAGCATTGGGCTGTCGCCCCGCTCGATTCTGCGCGCGCACGTCCGGTTGCGGACTTGCAGGTTGCGTTGCAGAACCTTGGGGCGTCGGTAACATCCTATGCAAGTGTCGCGGATGCCCTGGAAGGGCAGTGCGCGCTGGCGACGGCGGAAGATGAAATTCTGCTGTTCGGATCATTTTATTGTGTTGCCGAGGCCCTCGAATGGTTGGCTCGGCGCTCCACGGAGGAAGCTGCACATGGCTTTGCTGGATAACGCGTACAAGCAGCGGATGGTTGGAGCTCTGGTTCTGGTGGCATTGGCGGTGATTTTCTTGCCGATGCTGTTTTCCCGACAGGATGAGCAGCGTCAGGTGGTGGTTCAGGCCCCGACTGCACCTCAGGCCCCGGCAATGCCGCAAGTACAGATCGAGCCCGTGGTGGTTCCGGAGCCGCAAGCACTGCCGCAGGAACCGGTTCCAACCGATGAAGAGATTGCTGCGGAGCAGGCGCCGTCGAAACCGGCTGCCCCTGGCGCGCCTATCGCGCCGGCCCCGGTTGTCGCCAAGCCGGTAACGCCGCCTGCGCCAAAACCGGCAGCTGCTCCGGCGCAACCGATCGCTGCAGCGCCGAGCAAGCCTGACACCAGCCAGAGTCGTGTCGATGCCAATGGCCTGTCGGTCAGTTGGTCGGTGCAATTGGCCAGCCTGTCGAGCCGTGAAAGCGCCGAAAGCTTGCAGAAAACCCTGCGTAGCCAGGGTTACAACGCCTATATCCGTTCTGCCGATGGCAAGAATCGGGTGTTTGTCGGGCCGTTGATCGAGCGTGCAGAAGCTGATCGCCTGCGTGACCTGCTGGGTCGTCAGCAGAACCTCAAAGGCTTTGTCGTTCGCTTCCAGCCTGAGCGCGGCTGACGCTAACTGACTGATTTCAAATGCACTTGCAATCGCAGCTTACCGACAGCCATGGGCTCTGCTAAAATGCGCCGCCTTATCCGTCTGTAGGCTGCACTGTGCCATTTACCTGGGTTGATTGGGCGATCGTTGCAATCGTCGCCATCTCCGCTTTGATCAGTCTGAGCCGCGGCTTCGTCAAGGAAGCCTTATCGCTGCTGACCTGGATCATCGCAGGAGCTGTTGCCTGGATGTTCGGTGGCTCACTGTCCGAGTACCTCGCCGGATACATCGAAACACCGTCGGCTCGCGTGATCGCGGGCTGTGCCATCATGTTTGTCGCCACCTTAATGGTGGGCGCAATGATCAATTACCTTATCAGCGAACTGGTTCGCGTCACCGGCCTGTCCGGGACCGATCGTTTTCTCGGCATGGCCTTCGGCGCGGCGCGTGGCGCGCTGCTGGTGGTCACCGCCGTCGGGCTCTTGAGTCTGGGCCCGGTACAGCAGGATAAGTGGTGGCAGGAGTCAAGGCTCGTGCCACAATTTCTATTGGTTGCAGACTGGTCCAAAAACCTCATATTAGGGTGGAGCAGTCAGTGGCTGGCCAGCGGTATCAGCGTACCCGCTGACATACCGTTCAAGGAGCATCTCTTGCCGACGGCCAAAACGCCGCAGTGAGAAGTGTTCAGTTCAGTTTCATTAAGTAGGGGTTGCGTCGCATGTGTGGCATCGTCGGTATCGTCGGTAAGTCGAACGTCAATCAGGCGCTGTATGACGCGCTAACCGTCCTCCAGCACCGCGGCCAGGACGCTGCCGGTATCGTGACCAGCCATGATGGCCGGTTATTCCTGCGCAAGGACAACGGCCTGGTTCGTGACGTGTTTCATCAGCGTCACATGCAGCGCCTGGTCGGTCACATGGGTATTGGCCATGTGCGTTATCCGACGGCAGGCAGCTCGACTTCGGCCGAAGCTCAACCGTTTTACGTCAACTCGCCGTATGGCATCACCCTGGCGCATAACGGTAACCTGACCAACGTTGAACAGCTGGCCAAGGAGATTTACGAATCTGACCTGCGCCACGTCAACACCAACTCCGATTCGGAAGTGCTGCTCAACGTGTTTGCTCACGAACTGGCCCAGCGCGGCAAGTTGCAGCCAACCGAAGAAGACGTGTTTGCGGCCGTCACCGACGTGCACAACCGTTGCGTGGGTGGTTACGCGGTCGTTGCGATGGTGACCGGTTATGGCATCGTCGGTTTCCGTGACCCGCACGGCATCCGCCCGATCGTCTTCGGTCAGCGTCACACCGACGAAGGCGTCGAGTACATGATCGCCTCCGAAAGCGTTTCCCTGGACGTGCTCGGTTTCACCCTGATTCGCGACCTGGCACCGGGTGAAGCGGTCTACATCACTGAAGACGGCAAGCTGCACACCCGTCAGTGCGCGACCAACCCATCGCTGACTCCGTGCATCTTCGAACACGTCTACCTGGCGCGTCCGGATTCGATCATCGACGGTGTTTCGGTCTACAAGGCTCGCCTGCGCATGGGTGAGAAGCTGGCCGAGAAGATCCTGCGCGAGCGTCCAGAGCACGACATCGACGTGGTCATCCCGATTCCGGACACCAGCCGTACAGCGGCGCTGGAGCTGGCGAACCACTTGGGCGTGAAGTTCCGCGAAGGCTTCGTGAAGAACCGCTACATCGGCCGGACCTTCATCATGCCGGGCCAGGCTGCACGGAAAAAATCCGTACGCCAGAAGCTCAACGCCATCGAGCTGGAATTTCGCGGCAAAAACGTGATGCTGGTGGACGACTCCATCGTTCGCGGTACCACCTGCAAGCAGATCATCCAGATGGCTCGCGAAGCCGGCGCCAAAAACGTCTACTTCTGCTCGGCAGCTCCGGCTGTGCGTTACCCGAACGTCTACGGCATCGACATGCCGAGCGCTCATGAGCTGATCGCGCACAATCGTTCGACCCAGGACGTGGCTGATCTGATCGGCGCTGACTGGCTGATCTATCAGGACCTGCCTGACTTGATCGAAGCGGTCGGTGGCGGCAAGATCAAGATCGAGAACTTCGACTGCGCGGTGTTTGACGGCAAGTACGTCACCGGCGACGTCGACGAGGCTTACCTGAACAAGATCGAGCAGGCGCGCAACGATGCCTCCAAGGTCAAGACGCAGGCAGTCAGTGCGATCATCGATCTGTACAACAACTGAGTTTCTACCGGCCCTGAGGGGCCGGTTTTGTATCCATCAAAGAATTTGTATCTATCAAGAACGGGGCAAGGAGTGACAGCATGAGTCAGGATTGGGATGCCGGTCGGCTGGACAGCGACCTCGATGGCGTAGCGTTCGATACCCTGGCCGTACGCGCCGGTCAGCACCGCACGCCGGAAGGCGAGCACGGTGATCCGATGTTCTTCACTTCGAGCTACGTATTCCGTACCGCTGCCGATGCGGCGGCGCGCTTTGCTGGCGAAGTGCCGGGCAACGTTTACTCGCGCTACACCAACCCGACCGTTCGCGCGTTCGAAGAGCGCATTGCCGCTCTCGAAGGGGCTGAGCAGGCAGTGGCAACGGCCACCGGCATGGCGGCGATTCTTGCGGTGGTGATGAGCCTGTGCAGTGCTGGCGATCATGTGCTGGTGTCGCGCAGCGTGTTCGGTTCGACCATCAGCCTGTTCGAAAAGTACTTCAAGCGTTTTGGCATCGAAGTCGATTACGTGCCCCTGGCGGAGCTGTCTGGCTGGGATGCGGCGATCAAGGCCAACACTAAATTACTGTTCGTCGAGTCGCCGTCCAACCCTTTGGCCGAGCTGGTGGACATCGCTGCGTTGTCGAAAATCGCTCACGCCAAAGGCGCGATGCTGGTGGTCGACAACTGCTTCTGCACGCCTGCCTTGCAGCAGCCGCTGAAGCTCGGTGCGGACGTGGTCGTGCATTCGGCTACCAAGTTCATCGACGGCCAGGGCCGTTGCATGGGCGGTGTAGTGGCCGGTCGCAGCGAGCAGATGAAAGAAATCGTTGGCTTCCTGCGCACTGCCGGGCCGACCTTGAGCCCGTTCAACGCCTGGATTTTCCTCAAGGGCCTGGAAACGTTGAGCCTGCGGATGAAGGCGCACTGCGCCAACGCCCAGCAGTTGGCCGAGTGGCTGGAGCAGCAGGACGGCATTGAGAAAGTCCATTACGCCGGCCTCAAGAGTCATCCGCAGCATGAGCTGGCTCAGCATCAGCAGAAGGGTTTCGGTGCGGTCGTAAGTTTCGAGGTCAAGGGTGGTAAAGACGGCGCCTGGCGCTTTATCGATGCCACGCGTTTGATTTCGATCACCGCCAACCTCGGTGACAGCAAGACCACCATTACCCATCCGAGCACCACCTCTCACGGTCGCCTGGCGCCGCAAGAGCGTGAGGCAGCCGGAATCCGTGACAGCTTGATCCGCATTGCGGTCGGCCTGGAAGATGTGGCTGACCTGCAAGCGGATCTGGCGCGCGGGCTGGCTGCCTTGTGATCGAGTTGTCCACGCCTGCGAGTAGCGCTAATGGCCGGGTTGCACTGGTCACCGGTGCTGCGCGCGGCATAGGCCTGGGGATTGCTGCCTGGCTGATCAGCGAAGGCTGGCAGGTGGTGCTGACCGATCTTGATCGGGTGCGCGGCTCGAAGGTTGCCAAGGTGCTGGGTGAAAACGCCTGGTTTATCGCCATGGACGTGGCCGATGAGCGGCAAGTGGCTCAGGGCGTTGCCGAGGTGCTTGGGCAATTCGGTCGTATCGATGCGCTGGTGTGCAATGCGGCAATTGCCGATCCGCACAACATCACCCTGGAAAGTCTCGATCTGACTTACTGGAATCGTGTGTTGGCGGTGAACCTCAGCGGGCCCATGCTGCTGGCCAAGCACTGCGCGCCTTATTTGCGTGCTCACAGCGGCGCTATCGTCAATCTGGCCTCGACCCGGGCCGCGCAGTCGGAGCCGGATACCGAGGCTTACGCGGCGAGCAAGGGCGGTTTGCTGGCATTGACTCATGCTTTGGCCATCAGTCTCGGGCCGGAGATTCGGGTCAATGCGGTCAGCCCTGGCTGGATCGATACGCGTGATCCAGCGGCGCGGCGTGCCGAACCGCTGAGCGATGCAGATCATGCTCAGCATCCGGCGGGCAGGGTAGGGACGGTCGAGGATGTGGCGGCAATGGTGGCCTGGCTGCTGTCGAAGAATGCCGGCTTTGTCACGGGCCAGGAATTTGTGGTCGACGGCGGCATGACCAAGAAAATGATTTATAGCGATTAACCGAGGTGCCGGAGCCGCGGTGGATACGGCTTGAGGTTGGGGGTGTCGCTGATTGGCGCCCCGGAAGATGACATGAATTTGTCTTTTTCAGAAAAACTTCAAGCAGGCTATTGACTTAGCTTCGGTATCTGCGTAAATTTCGCGGCCTCAGAGATGCAAAGGGTGATTAGCTCAGCTGGGAGAGCGTCTGCCTTACAAGCAGAATGTCGGCGGTTCGATCCCGTCATCACCCACCACTTTGAGAGTCTTGCGAAAGCAGGAAGGAAGCTGTAAAAAGCCTCCACCGACGCGCAGCGGTAGTTCAGTCGGTTAGAATACCGGCCTGTCACGCCGGGGGTCGCGGGTTCGAGTCCCGTCCGCTGCGCCATATTTTCCAGATCGGGTTTTCCCGGTTTGAGATTGAAAAGCTTACAAGCTCTTCAGTCCGACAAAGGTTCACACAGACGCAAGTCTGAGCGATACGCAGCGGTAGTTCAGTCGGTTAGAATACCGGCCTGTCACGCCGGGGGTCGCGGGTTCGAGTCCCGTCCGCTGCGCCATATCTGCCTCAAGGCCCACTGAACGCCTTGAAGCTACGAAGAAAGCCACTGGCTACTTCGAGTCGATAGCAAAGACCCTGGTCGAAAGACCGGGGTTTTTTGTTTGTGGAATTTGGAATCCGAATTTTTGCTCCCGCCATTTCAAGGTGATGCCCAGTTTTAGCTCTACAAAAAAACCGCCTGTTCGGGCGGTTTTTTGTGAGCGCGATAAATCAGAAATCGAACTTGTCTCGCAGGCCGTAATACCAGGCGCCTAGCGCGGCGAATGGCGTACGCAGCAGTTGGCCGCCCGGGAAAGGGTAGTGCGGCAGGTCGGCAAAGGCATCAAAGCGCTCTGCCTGGCCGCGCAAGGCTTCGGCCAGGACTTTGCCTGCCAGGTGCGTGTAAGTCACGCCATGGCCGCTACAGCCCTGGGAATAATAGATGTTGTCGCCCAGGCGTCCGACCTGCGGCAAGCGCGACAAGGTCAGCAGGAAGTTGCCAGTCCAGGCGTAATCGATCTTCACATCCTTGAGCTGTGGGAAGGCCTTGAGCATCTTCGGTCGAATGATTGCTTCGATGTTTGCCGGATCCCGGGCGCCGTATACTACGCCGCCACCGAAGATCAGGCGCTTGTCGCCAGAAAGGCGATAGTAGTCGAGCAAATAATTGCAGTCCTCGACGCAGTAATCCTGCGGCAACAGGCTCTTCGCCAGTTCATCGCTCAAGGGTTCGGTGGTGATCACCTGAGTGCCGCACGGCATCGATTTGGCAGCCAGCTCCGGAACCAGATTGCCCAGGTAGGCGTTGCCGGCGACGATGATGAATTTGGCCCTGACCTTGCCTTGCGGCGTGTGTACTACCGGATTGGCGCCGCGCTCGATGCGTACGGCCGGCGACTGCTCATAAAGGGTCCCGCCCAGCGACTCGACAGCCGCAGCTTCGCCCAGGGCGAGGTTGAGCGGGTGGATATGGCCGCCACTCATGTCGAGCATGCCGCCCACGTATTGATCACAGGCGACGACTTCGCGAATGCGGCGCTTGTCCAGGAGTTCCAGCTGAGTGTGGCCGTAGCGCTCCCACAGACGCTTCTGCGACTCCAGATGGCCCATCTGCTTGCTGGTGATGGCTGCAAACACACCGCCATCCTTCAAGTCGCACTGGATCTGGTATCTGGCCACGCGGTCGCGAATGATCTTGCCGCCTTCGAACGCCATTTGCCCGAGCATTTGTGCTTGCCTGGGGCCAACGCTGCGTTCGATCACGTCGATATCGCGGCTATAACTGTTAACGATCTGACCACCATTGCGACCCGAGGCGCCGAAGCCGACTTTGGCAGCTTCCAGGACAGTCACCCGAAACCCGTTCTCCAGCAGAAACAATGCGCTGGACAGGCCGGTATAGCCCGCACCAATTACGCAGACATCAGTCTCTACGTCATCCTGTAACGACGGACGCGATGGAGCAGCGTTAGCCGACGCGGCGTAATAGGAATCCGGATAAGGGGTGTTCGCCATCCTGCAGCCTCTGTTTAATATATTTTACGAGTGCTCCGATCCTACCTGAGTTAAAAATCGACTGCCAGACACCGGAATATCTTCTTTGCAGTACCAAAATTAAATATTTTGCATATTCATAGGGTTAGGTGAAAAAAAGGTGTTGACACCCCTCCGGAATTCCGTAGAATGCCGCCTCACAGCAGGCACGTAGCTCAGTTGGTTAGAGCACCACCTTGACATGGTGGGGGTCGTTGGTTCGAGTCCAATCGCGCCTACCAAACAAAATCCGCTCTGCTGGGCGGTCTAGAAGGGTCAACCGAAAGGTTGGCCCTTTTTTGTGCTTCGGATTTCATGCAGAACGTTCACAAAATATAGGGTTCGTTCACACTGGGCAATGTGAACGCCGATAAGGGCTCTTACTTGAGTGGTTCCGTTGTCAGATGAGGGCGGGGCGAGGACGCGACTGCGAAGTCCAGGTCGAAAGTGGGAGGGTAATGGCCAAGTGCCCATGGAGCCGCTAAGCTCTGCCGATCATCTCTAAGGGTATCGACATGAAAGCAGGGATAGCAGCAGCCATTGCACTTTTTGGTATCACCATTTCATCGGCAGCTCTTGCCGATTGGAATACAACCACACAAGACGACATTTTCTCTGGCGGCAAGAAAGCGATGCTTCTCGGCTTCGTAAGCCCTGCCCAATCGGTCGCATTCGACTGCGATTCGGAGAGTCTGTCCCTCGCGCTCTTACAGAAAGAAAAATGGCCAGAGGGACGGAACAGTTCAGCTTGGAAACTTCTCATCAAGGTAGACAAGGGCGAAATCCATCGCTTCACAGCGGAGAGCGCCAAACGCAATAACGATTACGCTCAGTACGTTACTTTCGAGAAAGATGAAATCTTGAAGGTCTTAGCTGACCTTCGTGAAGCGAAGTCGGTGGTTCAACTTGGACTCCAGTCGGATGAGTTCGACTCTAAGTGGTCTGGAACCGTATCCGTAGGCGGGTCTACACGAGAAACGGACAAATTCATACAGGCATGCAAGTTGAAGTGAGTGGGCAAGTGCTGCTGTGCGATCCTCGGCAGCTTGTCAGAATATCTAGAGAATGATCATGAAGGCATGGATTGGAGCGGTTGCACTGGCTGGAATGGCTAGCGGTAATGCCATGGCCGTAGACGGAAACCAATTACTCGGATGGTGCAAGGCAGCTCTAAGGACGACGGATGGGATGGATAAAGGAACTCCAACCTTTGGCACAGGTTACTGCATGGCTACCGTCAGTTCAGTCATGGATATCGTGTATGGCATAGGTGATGAGTTACCTCAGAAATACAGGGCGTGCCCGCCATCAGTTGGCATCTCCTATGCTCAAGGCATCAGAATCGTCGTCAAGTATCTCGAAGACAACCCGAAGACTCTGCAACTCGAAAGCACCGTATTAACCATGGCGGCACTCCGGGCGGCATATCCCTGCACCAAGTGACCAAGGCCGCTTTCCACAGAATCTCCCAGTCGCCCCAATTTTTATTGGGGCTTTTAGGAAGACAAGGGGCGTTCTGAAATCGCTCGGCGTGGCCTAGGTGCTAAGAACGGCGCGAGTAGGCCAAACGGCAACTCGACCAATATGAAAATAAGTTGGGAGGCTTCGAGGTTCTGTTGGTCTTGTAACGAGATGATGAATACGGGGATGAGGCAGGTTGCAGCCGCGGCGGTGAAATTGTGTACCGGGGTGTGGCTGGTGGGGTTGCCACCTATCTCTAAGTCATTGATTTTTCAAAGATTTCTCAGTAAATAATCTCGAAGTGTGACAGCGTTTTGGTACACCTAAGTGGTGCACGGTGCGTCAGATAATACCTCCCTCATTTTTCATCGCCAACAACGCCGTTCAGTGCTTCGCCATGTTTTTTTTGCTTCTAGTGTCGGCTCCAGTCTGGGTATGAAGCATTAAGTGGTTGGTATGCCAATGTGCTCGGGCCTCGCTACGGCCCGAAATTAGGTGCGAAATTAGGTGCGAAATTAGGTGCGAAATCTTAGTCTCTCGGGTATAAAAAGAGTAATGGCTATGAGCTATCCCAATCTAGTTTGACGGCATCTGTTGGAGATGAAAGCTTTATGGGTTGGGGAATTAATATTTTGGGGATGCAGTTTCCCCGCTAAGGAGCTTTATGCCAATCAATTTGGACATCGTTATCGATACAGCGGAATATGAAGTAGATATGAAGTCTGGCTTAGATACGATGCAAGGAATCTCTGACGCCACACGAATTATTGGTGAAACACTGTTGCTCGGAAAGGTTCCTGAGAGAATCACTGCAAAGAGTAGTGTGAGAACTACATTGAAGAAAACATTCAAGGGGTCGTACGGGCTGACGTTTAGGCTGGATGTGTTAGATGAAGAGCCTAGAAAAGAATTAAAGAGAATAGGAAACTCTACATTTACAGAGCTTATGGCTTATTTTATGAAGGAGGCACTTTATATTGAAACGCCAGACCCTTCGGAAAAGGCCCAAAAAATCTTAGATAAGCTAGATGATCATGCAGAAAATTTGATTAAACAGCTACGGCTTTCCGTAATGAAGAATGTTCATGAGGTTGCAGTAAAGTTTGATTATGATATTTCGGTTCAGTATAGGAAGAGTTTTGAAGAAAGAATTACTCTTGCGAAGTTTACGAAAGATACCGTTCATGCCGTTCAAGCTACCAAAACTGATGAAAGACTCGTTCTTATGGCAAGTATAAGGCGCTTTAATACAAATACTGGGAACGGAAGGCTTCAGCTAGAAGGGGAGGATGATACGGTTGCATTCGGGTTTCGAGTCAACTATAGGGATGTTGACTTTGCGATGAAGAAGAAATTCTCTAAAAACTTAGACAAAAATAACGGAGTCGAAGTAGAGAGGTGGGAGTACTTAGAGCTTATTGCAAATCCTATTCGCTTGTTGGATAAGCGCGTAGTCAAATACCTAGTGGTTGGTTTTGTAGATGTTTAATCGCTACGTAATTATATCCGCAGCACTGGCTTTTCTAGTGCTGTTTTCGTATTTTGCACAATTCTATTTGAATCTTCACTATGTTATTTCAACTGATCCAGAAAGATGGAATCAGCTTGGAGGCTATATAGGGGGTACATTAAGTCCTTTACTAAGTTTTGTATCAATCGTCTTGCTCATACGGTCTCTATCTCTTCAGATAGAAGCAAATAAAGAATTGAAATTGGAAGTGGAAGCTGGAAGGAAGACGGAAAGGCTTCGCTCGTTCGAAATGCAGCTTTTCAATATGCTGGACTCACAAAAAACATATTTCGACTCCTTTCGAATTGACGTAAATGTACATGGAGTAATGGTGAGGTTGTCAGGAGGGGAGGCTGTTATAAAAATTGAAGATGATGTTGAAGAGCTTCGAAATTCTGAATCTGAAACTGTGTCCGTGATTGACTACCTAGAGAGAGTTGATTCAACTGATCAAATATATGGTCTCACTCGAATTTTCTATAATATGGTGAGGATCGTTGAAGAGAAGTTGAGTGACTCAAATGGTTTTTCGGAGGAGGACAGAAGGTCTCACTACTTAACCGTAATTAACTTCACTGATTTTTCATTGTTGCGACTGATAATGCTTAGTGCTCAGTTTATGGAGTACCCGTCAACTAGCTACTTGAAATCTAATAGTGGGTTTATTATGGTTTTGGATAGCGTTGGCCTTCGGTACGATTTGTATTGATTTATTTAAGCTGTCGTGCACGGAAGTTGTCTCGTTATTAGAGCTGTTAGGTAAAGAACACGCGACCAAACAAAAAGGCATTAACGGCCCCGAAGCTTTCGGTGGTTAAGGGGGCGTGTTTGCACACGCTTCATTCTTCGTCGATCGGCAATTCGACTTGAAGGTTTGAATTTGTTGAGTAGATCGCTAATTGTTGTTTCCTGTGGCCATTTCTATCCCCCGCGCCGCGAGCTTCGTGCGCTTGCTGACCGGCTTTAGTTTTTAGCTGGGAAAATAATGTCTGGGAGAGGAGGGTTTGCTAGAGCTATCAAGTGGCGAGCAGCGGCCTCGGTTAGATCGCTCCAAAGGGAACCAAAAATAAGTCAGACACCCTACGCGCGGCTTGCCTGCTATGAAGCTGCTGGAGAGGTGAATGGTGCTGTGTGTTGGTTTGTGTCAATGAAAAACGGCTGGAAGCCTTGACATACGTTAGCTAGAGGCGAATCCATTCCAGTAGAATGTCTACTACTATCGGGGAATCAACTTTCCTCAAGCTTGGGCTTGGGCCAGGTTTAACTAGTGACTAACCGCGCCTGAATCAATCTGCTTTCGCGACACGCTGAACAGTGGACGTAGCACAGCCAACGGTCTTGGCGGTCTTACGCAATGACATACCAGAGTCGAGACAAGCCTTGATCCGGTCGTGCAAAGCTTCATCGGTCTTGCGGCCTGTGTAGACACCATTCGCCTGAGCTTTCTCGATTCCATCCTTCTGACGGCGGCGACGGTCTTCATAGTCCTTGCGGGCTACCGCTGCCAGCATGTCCAGCAACATGTCATTGATGGCGGTGAGCATACGCCCCGTGAAGTCATCACCCTTTCGGGCTGGCTGCATCGACTGGTGAGAGGTCGGCAGGTCGAGTGCTACGACCAATACGCCCTTGGCTTTGAGTTCTGCACGTAGCTTCTGCCAATCAGCCTCATTCAAGCGTGACAGGCGGTCTACCTGTTCAATCAGGAGGAGGTCCCCCGCTTCGCAGTCACCCAAGAGGCGGAACAGCTCAGGACGTTGCAGCGTGCTACCACTCTCATTCTCGACATACCACGAAGCCACACGCTGACCGCTCTCAGCGGCGAATGCCTTCAACTGATCTTTTGCACGGTTAGCGTCTTGTTCAGTGGTGGATGCACGAAGGTAGCCGCGAATGTACATTTCAAAGTCTCTCTGAACCGTTTTGGATGTACCGATTATAAGTGTACTCGTTAGGGTGGTTGAAGCAGTTTATTCGGTACAGTTGGAATAGGCGACGGACGGTACTCGCTGGGGTATACCCAATTGAATACGGATAGTTTCTGAGTACCTGAACCGTTTACCATGAACGTTCGTCAATCAGGGAGCTGACCATGAGCAAGATTCATTCGCTGACCATAAACGTTGAAGGGAAATCTGCTGAACACCTGAAGAAGCTGCTCGAACTTGCGCTTTTCGAGCTTCAAGAACTCCAGCAACAGTCAGGGCGAAAACGCGATGGCGATTCTCTGCCCCTGCAAATGAGCGGAGACATGGGTAGCTACACGCTGGAATACAAGTTGGGTTCACACGCACTCGTTGCTGCACAAGCAGACCTGATCGCACAGGGCTATCGAAAAACTGACGTTACCGAGTGGAGGACTGACAACTACAGCGTGTTTGAGCATGACGACAAGCCTCCCGTACGACTTTACTTGGAATCAGTCAGAGTCGAAGAGCACGACGTTGAAGAACACGAAAAGAACAACTTTTCCTTTTAACGACGCCATTTCTCAGGTCTTCGATTTTCTTGGTCGTGACTATCGTCGGAGCTTGAGAATTCCAGCGGTGATGGCTGATGCGTTCGCATCAAGGGTCTGCAATGCGGTGACGGCGCTCTCATGACTATCGGTAGCCCCACTCGCTTTAGCCCACAGGGACAATTCTTCAATTGCAGCAGCGATGGCGTGCTGGTTGTGCAACAGGAGGGTCAGCACGTCCGCTGTGGCTATGTGGGCGCCTGTATTGCCTGTCACAGCTCCCATTTTCCTTGAGTTTGCGTTTGTAGGCCGCTAGAGCCCTTGTAGGAGCTCTGACAGCGTCATTCCCAGCCCATCAGCAAGCACCTTGGCCGCGTCTAGGCTGGGGTTGGCTGTGCCCGTCTCAATTCGTGACATGTACGTCCGTACGAACCCACACCTATCAGCGAAAGCCTCCTGACTGAAGCCCTGACTGGTGCGTAGCTCTCGGATTCGTTGGCCGAAGCCCTTTCTCAAGTTCTGGTTTGGTTGCATCTCCGCATGATGGTCGGATGCACTCCAATCGTGAACACACCAACTGGTGACACACCAAATGATACATTGGTATCCTCGTCGCTTGACTAGCGAGCACCTGACAGGGATGACCCATGAACGAAAAACTGTTTGTACTCACCAACCAGAAGAAGACAACGAACCACATCCTGCACGTGATTATGACGGTGCTGACTGGAGGTCTTTGGTTGATCGTGTGGGGCATAACCATGCGGAGCAATGACGCCCACAACAAAAGAATCGATAAGCAAATCAATCAGATTATGCTGTACAAAACGCAAGGGCTGAGTGATACCGATACGTACAAGCAGATCAAGAAAGACGAACTGGACTACGATGTACTTCAAGGCCGAGTGATATTCGTAATCATGGTTGTCGTGTTCCTCTACTTCTACCTCCGGTAGGCCATCAACTTCAAGAAGACACATAGCTCAATGAACAAGCAAATTCTTGCAGCAACCCTACTTGCACTCAGCTCCTCCAGCCTTGCAGGGGGGCTATCCGAAGAAGAAAACGACATATCGAAATGCGTTGGCTTCCTTGCCTCACAAAAGTACATAAACGCAAAGATGATGGATAGTTCTAGCGATATCGCTGGAGTCAAGATGAAAGCAGTTGCTGCGAAGAACAAGTATCCATCAACCACGCTGAGGGTAATGACAGACACCTCAAGCAATACCGCCAGCATAATAGTCAACTACTTCGCGACAGCCGTTAAGAGCAATGACAAAGAGAAAATCAATGACATTTATCGGCGAGGCATTGCCACCTGCAAGAAGTCGGGACTAACCATAAACCAAGTAAACGACAAATTCACTGTTACAGTGGACGATATAGATGATGCACTATAACCAACACCAAATAGAACATTCACATCTCATCCGGTAGTGGCCTAACCCAAGCGGAGCTTGGAAGATTACTACCTCTTGGCTCCGCCAGTGTTTTCGCACCGAAAGCATGAGCTTTCAACAACTCTCCGCACATGTGAATCGACCTATGACCTACCGGTCAAGCAACACAACAAAACACTACAATCAAATCAAGCTCTTGCCTTTGGTCTTGACTCTATTTGTAGGTGCAAGGTTCTTGTTAATCGTTTTTGCTATTCGTTCTTGTTAAATATCGTTCTTACTACAAGCTCATCCTGACCTACCCCACGAGGTTCAGTGTGAACTACCGCAGGTGTCAGAATGAGCCATGACAGGTATCAGGGCGAACTACGGCAGGTGTCAACCTGAGCTTCGGACTTCCCACTGCGGCTCATCATCCGAATAGACTTGTACGCTCGGATGGAAGCTCACCGGTTCAGGAGGCACAACCACTGGCTTGGTGTATGTCACCGCCACAGGGAATATGATTGGTGCATATTCTGAACGCTCTTCCTGCACCAATGGCAGTGGCGAAGGCGTAACCTTTCCAGCAGGCGCCAGCACCAGCTCTTGAATAATGGTGTAACTGTTCGAGTGGGCACAGCCATGCATTCGACGCTGAGTCTTTTTCATGTAGCCGTGCTTGTTCAAGAGACCGATGAATCGCTTCACCGTGCTGACACTACAACCAGTGTACTTGGCGATTTCATCTTGGTTATCAAACCAGTCTTTGTGTTGGGCGGTGAAGAAGTCATATCGGTCTTTCATCCACACCCAAAGAATTTTGTCTTGTCCACTGAGTGCCAGGTGCTCGCCAGTTGTTAAGCTAACCCACTGCGTGGCAGCCATAAGGGGGCGTGGCATTTTGCAGAATGATTCGGTCATGCGATTGTTCTCCTTGTTCAAGTTCATTTCAGTAGGCAAGCCCTCGGGTTGTGCCAGGTGGTTATTCGACGCCCACAAAAAAGCCCCATCTAAAACGCTGCATGAACAGTGTTCGCGTGAGGCTTTTCGAGTTGTCGGTCTGTCCGTCGAGACAGGCGAGCATAATGCCCTTTTACACGGTCTGTGTCAAGGTTTGGTTGACGCCGACCTACTTTTATGAGTCGATAGGGTGGCAGGGTGGCTTCTTGCTACTATTTCGGTAGCGTTTACACGTAGCTTTGGACGATCAATATCCCGCTCAAGCAAAGGAATGTATGTCACAGGTCTCGATCCCCCATGTTGCCTTTCTACTCCTTGATCCTCAGCCAACAGCTGTGGCGCCAGCACTCCTCGTTGACGCTCCTAGGGTTCTCCCGGAGCTTTATCTCGACGATGAACACCACGGGCTGATCTACTGCCCTGAATGCGGTGTCAAGTGCGGTAGACGTCCTCGCAAGACTCCAAAACGAAAAGATGGGGTCCCTGCGTTCTACTTCCATATGCCCGGATTCGAAACGGTCGAATGCCCCCACAGGAAGAAAGCCAGTGCAGGAGGAGGGGACGGAGATAGCGGCAAAGAGAAGAGAGCTATCAACCTCGTCACATTCGCAGGTTGGAAGACCTTGGCGGAAAATGAAGAGGATGACGACGAAGACGATCAGGACCAAAACCCGCGTAAGAGGAAAGAGGTGCAGGGCGGTTCATCGGTGAATGGTCGTGGGTTTGAAAACTTTTTCGATGCCGATGGGAATTTGCTCAACCCGGGGCACTTTCATACTGTAGGTAGGTTGGTGCGATTAGCTCAGATAAACCTTGATATTGCTATTCAGTTTGAAGGTGAAGATGCTATCAGGTTGCGTGATCTTATAGTATCTATCGAGAAGGCTCAGCGTAATATAAGTCAGTACTTAGGGAAAAGTTTCCTATTTTTCGGTCAGCCTACCTCCATCATAAAAGGTAGGTTTAATCGAGTCTTCTTTAATTTCCAATCACCCCAGCATGAGCTCAGCGGTCATTGTGAGTTGGATATCTTCGAAAGTCGGGGCTGGCAAACTTTTGAGCGAGATCGTTATTATCTCTTCTATGGTCGTGTCGAGGGTAATGAAACTCATTCTATTGTTAAGGTGCTGGAGTCGGGTCAGATAGATCGAGTCCCATCCACAGCCCGTGACCTATTCAATGGTCTGCGTTAATGCGTCCGGATATAGAAGCTTTATCGGTTTTCTCGGATTGGAAACTTTTGTTGGGCTATAAGTAACAAATGAAAGTAATGCAGCTCAAAAACTTTTATTTGTGTAGAGGAACGCCCCTTGCTTAGCCCAGACGGTCAGTTCACCTCGTAAACACTGGGCGGAATGGAGGTGGGTGATTGGAGCATGACGAATTCAGTGCAGGTTATGCTTGGGTTTATCGATGGTTTTTGACGAGTTTTCGAGGCCGCCACCCCTTCAGTTAATCGAGGCTGGCAGCCCATTCGGTTGGTCAATCAATAAGGTGCAGCACATCTCTGACGTTCAAGTGAGAGTAACGCGCTACGGATCGAGTATCTCTGTGTCCTGAGACGATCATGATCTGGGCGTTGTTGAATCCTTTCTTCGCCACATTGGTGATTCTGGTGTGCCTGAGCTGGTGCAACCTGACGCTGCTATCAAGTCCAGCCTTTACGCGTGCCAGACGCACAGCCTGAGAGACGGCGTGGGGTGTGACAGTGAAGATCAAGCCATATGGATGGCGTTCTACGGTGGCCCAGAGTTCGGCGAGCTGAAGAATTTCAACAGCACGATGGGTGAGGGGGACAGACCTCGTTCCGTTCTTCCCGTCGATCACGTCGGCAATACGCTCATTGAGGTGCAGGCAGTCTTTCGTCAGCTTCAGGATTTCAGAGCGCCTCATCGCTGTTTCATAAGCAAGCTCAACAATGAGCTTCATGGTGGGAGATAACTTCGCCAGCAGTCGCTCAAGCTCGCTTGCACGGATTACCTTGTCAGAAGACCGGTCAGGCTTTGGGAGTGCGATATCGCTTATAGGGTTGTGAATGTCGATCAGCAAGCCGCGTTTTGCGAATCGGTAGAACCGCGACATGAATGCGAGCTGCGTCCTGCACGTGGATGGCTTCACCTTCTTCAGTCGCATGATCTTGAAGTCATTGATCATCTGCGGCGTGATTTCGTGAATAGGCTGAGTGAAGTGCCTGCCTAGATGTTCCACGATCTTCAGTGCATGGTCGTAGCTGCCTTTTCCCTTGAGCATCGTTTCGCAGTAAGTCATGCCCAGCGTATAAATGGTGTGGTGCTTGCGATCCATCGTCACGGCTTCGAGCTGGTTCGCCCATGACTCTGCTTCAGCTTTGCTGCTGAAGGTTTTCGACTGGGGAGGTTTGCCCTTTATCCGTACCTGAGCGTTCCAGTTGCCGGACGGAAGTAAGCGGAAATTGGCCATTTTTAACGCCTCATAATGTGAATGGGCGTTCTGTGAAACCCTTGAGCACCAAGGCTTGCAGCTTGCTCAAGCAGACCTTGACATGGTGGGGGTCGTTGGTTCGAGTCCAATCGCGCCTACCAAACAAAATCCGCTCTGCTGGGCGGTCTAGAAGGGGTTCACCGAAAGGTGAGCCCCTTTTTGTTTGGGCTTTGGAAATACCTTGGAAAAACGAACCACCGCGTTCAGATTCTCAGGTCTGCATTGACCGCCTGGTATTCGATAGATTTTTCGCCGTGCCCCTCCTGATAGTGTTTCGTCTTCTTCACGTCCGCATGCCCCATCAAGCCCTGGATATACTCCTGCTCGAAACCTTGCTGTTCGTAAAGCCAGGCACCGAGTGCGCGGATCTCGTGGAAGGTTGGTCGCTCGCCGGCCGCCACGTTTTCGCTTATCTGCACTTTGTGGCGCGGACTTTGGACTGCCTGGTATGACAGGGTACCGCAGACCAAACTGTGGCTACGCGAGCGCGAATGGGAGCTTGAGTTCGAAGCCTTTCAGCGCGTTGACAGCTGGTGGGAGTGCGCGTTGTCGGAGTGGTAATTCGCGACAACGCGCGACCCGAAACAGGCGAGTCAACACTGGCTCATCACTGGCAGGTCATATTGACCAAGGACTCGCAGTGCGGGCGCATTTACGCTTCTGGGTTTAAGCCTTTCCAGTAATGCCTGTAATCAGGTTGTCGACGTAGCTGTCATACAACCCTTTGTCGATGTTGGCGTAGGAGCGGGATTTCAGTTCAGACAAGTCAGCAGCAATCACGTTTGCTATGGCTGGATTCCCCTCGGAAACTCTTCGCCCCAGTGTGGAGATGGCATTCGTGTTGAAGATGATCAGGGTTTTCACGACAGTTTCAAGATCGCTCAAGCGCTGATCGGCTGTACGGGTATCACTCATTTTCACTTTCCTTGCGTTATTCGCGCCGAAATTGGCGCAATCCCAGTCCTTGGGCTTGCAGGCAAAGGACTGGGGAAATCCTTTAAGGGGAAATACTATGCAGACTTTGGCCCGAGGACACTGGTCAGGAAGTCTAGAGCCTTTGCGGCTTGGCTTTTCACATCCGCCTCATGAGCAGAGCGGGACTCATGCCACACATCAACCGACCAGCCTGTCAGGTTCTCTTCTTTCAGGTGGATCCTGTGGATTTCAATGGCGAACGGACGCGCCTGATCTGGGAATGTGTCGCTATCCGCCACAAAACCGAGAATCTCACCGGCAACCATGAGTTGGGCGCCGTAATCCTGGAACGCACGACGATCTCGGTAGATAAAGCCAACGCCAAAGACTGAACAGAAGACGCCATCTACGCCTTCTATTTGTGATGCGCAGCTGAAGGTCTCGAATCTCAGACCGGAGTTGTTGATAGCGGTAACCAAGGCTTTCAGCTTGGGGTCTCGCTGTAGTTCGGGTATTTCCTCAATGCGGCCAGGCTCCTTGCTCAGCCATATCATTGGGTGGATATCGTCTTCCGGTTCGGCCCGATAAGGGAGATTTCGTAAGTCTGTGCATATCCTGAGATCGATCGCTGCCCACTTGCCCATTTATGTCTCCAGGTTCATCCATGTGGAGGCTGGAGGCTACTATCCGAGGGCGGCAGGGTGTTACTGGCGATTCGTACAGGCGAATGCGTCGGTGATAAGGTCTCGCCATATCTCAATGAAGGAACGACATGAAATTGTTCGTAGGAACTTTGGCCTTGGCGCTCAGAAGATCGAAATTGATCAGAGGTAGACTGCTCCTGTAGCAGGATCGGCTGAGAGCCGCGGCACCCCAAGATTCCGGAGGTGACGAACGACAGGCACGGACCGGCTGGCATTGCCGTCGGCGAGCCTTTGGTCGCGGCCAGGACCAAGCTCGTCAAACAAGGATGGAAGCCGACGCGAATGCATGCCACCGATGGATATGAATACAGTGGAGCGGAGCTGGAGCTGACTGCACGCAAGTTCTTTGAGGTCGACTCATGCTCCTGGGACAGCTCGCGTTGCATCTTGTTCTACGCGAAGAACGGCGCTTGTCTGCGCATCGACACTATCGGGGAGCAACTGAAGACATGACTGTCACGCGATGGGCCGATGAGTGCCCTGACGCGCCTCCAAAGCCAAGCAGGGGTGTGTCCCGTCCTGAATAAGGCTTTTACATCTTCATGTCGACATTTACCCTCGCAAATGGCTGAGTTCGAAGCCTTCAAGGGGGTAGCATAAGAGCTGCAAGCGAGGCAATTCACCGACCGCGATTTGATCCGCGCACTGGCCGAAACCCAAGTGCACTGGATTGAAAGGGCCTTATGAAGGTGTCGGGGGGTGGCAGCATGACCCAGGTTCAGCGTTTCACAATCAACACCGTTGGCCGTGACTTTGCCGTGGGTGATATTCACGGCCATTTCACCAAGCTTCAGGTTGCGCTTGATGCTGTCGGCTTCAGCCCCGCAACCGATCGCCTGTTCAGTGTTGGCGATTTGGTTGATCGCGGCCCCGAATCTACTGATGTCGACGCGTGGCTGGCCAAGCCGTGGTTCTTTGCCGTGCAGGGCAATCATGAGCAGATGGCGATCGATGCCCATCGGTTCAGCCATAAAGGCCAGGCCAGTTACATGCACATAATCAACGGTGGCGCCTGGTTGTACGGTCGGCCCACCGCCGAGCAGGCCTTCTATGTCGATCTGTTCGCCGAACTGCCTATCGCTATTGAGGTGATGACGCCAATGGGGCTGGTGGGGATCGTGCATGCCGATTGCCCGTTCGATGATTGGGCGCAAATGACTAGGGCCCTTGAGCTCGAGCAAAGCGCGATGCAGCGTAGTGTCCAAACGATCTGCCAGTGGTCGCGTACGCGCATTACCAACGAAAACGACACTGGCGTCAGTGGTATCAGGGCGGTGATCGTCGGCCATACGGTGGTCTATCAGCCGGCGGTGCTGGGCAACGTCTACCACATCGACACTGGCGGCGGGATGGGCGGGCACTTCACGCTGATTGATCTGGCCACTCTCGAGTGTTTCCCGCCGATCGATCAAAATCTGTTCAGCAGGTGAGTGAATGACGGGTAGATCAGGAGTTTGTGTACTCGAGATACAGCCTTTCGAGAGCCTCTTGGTACTTGTCTCCCGTTAAAGACTTTTTCAGGGTTTCCACGGCTTCGAGTGCTGAAGCTGCAGCCAGGACCTCGTTATCTCCCCGGCTTGCGGCGCGCAGTCTTGCTGCTGCAATGATCGCATCTTCAGTCGTTTGCATGGTGTTGCCCTCGAAGGACTCAGTCTCACTGATGCCGGCAATCCACCACTAATTCTACCCCCGAGATATGCCGTGACAACCAGACCGCCTGACTGGGAGGCAATCGAGCGTGCCTGCCGACCGGGATTGCCATCACGCTGAAGATGGCTTTTGCTTGCGTATGCGACAATTCACCCGTCCACCAAGTCATGGAGCGTTCTCAATCAGGCCAGTCAAATGCAGGCTGAAACGAGGCTCGAACATCGCCTGATGATTCCTGGCTAATCACTCGTATCGGGTCGCAATCCGGCGGAACTGCTTCAGCTTCAGGAGGAGGAATCCAGCAAATCACGGACGAAAAAAAACCCGTATCTGAACGGGCTTTTTATCGATAGGGGCGCTGATCCTTCAGCTCGTTGGAGTGTGCTCCGTGGCTCAAACCCAATCAACCAAATGGCGACGAAACGCCAGAAAAAAAGCAGTTGTGTGCCGGATTGATCGCGGCTAGCCGAAGGCGAGAGGGGCGGGGTGGTTGCTTGGCTTGTGAGCGAAGCCAGACGTTTTGGGCTACTACTGACAGGCCGATATTTTTTTCGTCTTGAATGGGGAGCAAATCGATGCTGGTTCACTGGTTTCTTGCCGCGGTCCATCTCTTGGCCTATGGCCTGGCACTTTGGGGAGTGCTTACGCGTGGTATGGCGTTCCGTCGGGTTGCCCTGGATGGCGCGGGGGCTCGTAGTGTCTTGCTGGCAGATAACTTTTGGGGAATCTCTGCGGCGATTCTTCTGATTACCGGTGGGATTCGTGCCTTTGGCGGGTACGAAAAGGGTTCGGACTATTACCTGCATCAGCCACTGTTCCATCTGAAAATGACCTTGTTCGTCATCATCCTGTTGCTCGAGATTGCGCCGATGGTGGCCTTGATCAAATGGCGGATCGCTTTGAGTCGAGGTACGCCGATTGATGTCGGGAGGTCCAGGCTCTTTGCGCGCATCAGTCATATCGAGGCGCTGTTGATTATCTTGATGGTTGTGGCGGCGACAGGCATGGCGCGAGGCGTGACGTTCGGATAGTTGGCTATCGTTGCGCAATGGACTGGAGCGTCCACGCCGATTGTGAGGTTTTCGCCGGGCTGAATCCGAATTGTCTGACAGCAAGGCTCATGGTGATGTCGTTAATATCGGCTTCACCTTTTCAGCGACAGTCTGAGGCCGATTGGGCGTGCGTGGTTGCCATGGAGAAAGGAGTGCGGAGCGGTAGTGCGCAGAATCTTTAGCCAGCCGTTGCTGTAAGAGAAAGGGCTGGCTACTGATTGCTGGCGGGGTTCAGGGGGTTTCGCGCTTGTCCGGCGCAGTAAGACCGGCCTGAATACGCTGGTAGATTTCTTCTCGATGCACCGCAACGTCTTTCGGGGCATTGATGCCGATTCTGACCTGCTGGCCGCTAACGCCCAGAATGGTGATTGTAATGTCATCACCGATGTTTATGCTTTCACCGACTTTGCGGGTGAGTATCAGCATGATCTTCTCCTTGATAGCTTTGTAGGGCACCTGACTCAAACAATGCAGATGTCGGTAGTACCTATAGATTAGTGCGAAGTGTCACGGTTTGGGTGCCTCTTTCTGACGCGCAGACGCTGCATTAATTCCCAAGGTGCGACTATACAGAGGCGAGAAACATCATTCTCGTTGTTTTGACGCCTGTTTACTGGGTCGTGAGGCATTTTTGGGTGATAAAATCCTGGCTTTGGCATTCCGAGGGAAAAGTTGTGCGCAAAATGGCGTTGGTGGTCGCGGTATTGGTATTGACGGGATGTGGCCAGGAACAGACCGGGGAGTCGAAAAAACCTCAGGTGCCGGTTGTCTCTGCATCCGCAGCGGCGGCTGCGCCACAATGGGATGTTCTGGTTCAGGGCGAGACCGTGCAGGCGATCAGTGATCTCACCGGCTGGCTGATCGAGCACAGTTTTGTTTCCTACGTGGTAACGCAAGACGGCAAACAGCGTGTGCTGGTCGGGCCGTTCAACTCAAAAGCCGAAGCCGAGGCAAGGCAGGTCGAGCTGATCGCAGCCCTGGCCAAGGCGAAGAAGATGAATATCGAATCAATGGTCGTTGAGCACAGCGCGGCTCAATAACTGATTCTGGTGCCTGTTATCCGCAGGCCTTCATGTCGACGGGGCCGACGAACTCATTGCCGCGCCCCATCACGCACGCCACGCTCTGATTGCGTTGGCGCTCCCAGCTTTGCACCGGGTAAGTCTTGTTCCAGGCTTCGAAGAGTTGCCGATCCTGCCTGGACAGACGCAACCCGTATTGCTTGCTCATGTAGAAATAGGTGCGAGCGATCATTCCGCGAATAGATGGACGAGGCATGACCTTCTTTGCCTTGAAGTCGACTTGGGTCAGGCACGAACCGTATTGACCGGATTGCACGGGAAGCCAGCCGAAACTGAAGTTGCTGCGGTCCCCGTTCACCTCGCCGATGCTTGGCACGAGGTTGTGCAGATCGGCCTCGGCGCGTTGATAGGTCGGGTCGTGACGTGTGCAGTTCTGGCGACCACCCTGTTGCCAGCACTGGCGTTGGTGACCGATTTGCCATGCGGGAACGATGTGCTCCCATTCGATACGTGCAGCGCGGTTGGCGTTTTTTCGTGGTACGTAACCGCAGGCCTTTAGATCGACCCGGTTGCCTGTGTATTTGCAGCCGCAATAGAACTCGGTGGACTGTGGGGCGTAGAGTTTCCAGGCGGCTTTTTTCGCCTCATTGAAGGTCCGTGGCGCATCCGCCTGAGCCGCGGCGGCAACGAGGAGCAACAGCAAAACAATACAACGAACAATCATTGACTCAGTCTTCCTTCGGCACAACCCAGAAAATCTGCACGCCGCCATCGTCGCGGTAAGCGAGGGTGACGTTGTCGTTCTCGGCGATTTCCTCAAGCAAGCGTTCCCATTCATCTACCGGCTCGTCAGGGAGGCGAAAGATCAAGGCTGCCTTGGCTTTTTGGGCGGTCGGGGAGTTGATGATTTTTTGAACGCGCAAACCGAGTCGTTCATAAGAGCCTGGAGGGTTGGTCGCTGCTGAAGAGGTCGTGGCCACTGAGTAATCCTTATTAAGCTGTACGTGCATACAGTATTTAACTGTGGGCAATTTCGCAACTGCTTAAAACTCAAGAAGATCGTCTGACAGCGAGTTTTTCCGTTTGGTGTAAACCGGTTGGAAATTCTTCCGAAGAAATGGCGGGGGGCGGGAGGGCAGGTCACTCGCCCAAGCGGGCGAGTGGGTGTGGCAAGCGTCCGACCGGATCAGGCCGGACGCAATCAATCAGTATTCCCAGAACATCCGTTGCAGTTCTTTGCTGTCCGAAGTCTTGGTCAGTGCAACCATCGTCAGGATGCGAGCTTTCTGCGGGTTCAGGTCATGCGCAACGACCCAGTCATACTTGTCGTCAGGCTGTTCGGCGTTGCGCAGGACAAAGCCGCCAGCATTGACGTGAGACGAGCGAATGATCTGCACGCCATCCTTGCGCAGTGCTTGCAAGGTTGGAACGACGCGCGAAGACACCGAGCCATTGCCGGTGCCGGCATGGATGATGGCTTTGGCGCCAGATTGAGCCAGGGCCTTGTAAGCAGTGCCGTCGACATTGCCATAGGAATAGGCGATTTCGACGTCAGGCAGGCTCTTGATGGTTTTGATGTCGAATTCCGAATCCATGGTGTGACGCTTGGCTGGCAAGCGGAACCAATAGGATTTGCCTTCGACCACCATGCCCAATGGGCCCCAGGCGCTTTTGAACGCTTCGGTCTTGATGTTGATCATTTTGCTGACATCACGACCCGACTGAATCTCGTCGTTCATGGTTACCAGCACACCTTTGCCACGGGCGTCTTTGCTGCTCGCTACGGCAACGGCGTTGTACAGGTTGAGCATGCCATCAGCCGACATCGCGGTGCCTGGGCGCATCGAGCCAACAACGATGATCGGCTTGTCGGTTTTTTCCACCAGGTTCAGGAAGTAGGCGGTCTCTTCCAGGGTATCGGTGCCGTGAGTGATAACGATGCCATCGACGTCTTTGCTGTCGGCCAATTCGGCTACGCGGCGCCCCAGTTGCAGCAGGTTTTCGTTGGTGATGCTCTCGGAGGCGATTTGCATCACTTGCTCGCCGCGAACGTTGGCCAATTGGCTCAGTTCAGGGACGCCGGCGATCAATTGCTCGATCCCGACTTTTGCAGCCTGGTACGTAGCGCTGTTGGCTGAACTGGCGCCAGCACCGGCAATCGTGCCGCCGGTAGCGAGGATTACCACGTTTGCCAGTTTCTGTTTGGCTTCGACTTCTTTTGCTTGCAGTGCTGTCGGGAGGAGCAGCAGGAGGGCCAAAGCGCCCGGAATAAAGGTATTGAAGGCAGATTTCATTGTTTTCTCTCTAATAGTGATGACGGTGCTGATGCAGGTTCATCTAGAAACACCCCAAGCAGATCTGTATGCCGGGGTACCCAGTAAGAGCAGGATCTGTACCAGTCATACTTTGGATTGAAAATTCTTTTAACATTATGATTTATATCAACTTATTGCTTATTGGCGATTGAGCTCGAGGCTTCCGTCGTCCGGTTTTCCGAATATGTGCCAGGTGAGTGTTCGGATGCCCGAAAACTCCTACAGAAATAGTCGTGAATTCCCGCATTTTTGACAGGGAATTAGCGCTAAAGAAAACCGGCCAAAGGTCGATGACCCTTCAAGGATCATTTTTTTAAGGAGTTCACATGTCCATTGTTGTCGGTTTTCCAAACGCTGGCGGCATCACCATCGGCGGCAAGTCGCTCGCTACCGTCAACGCATTGAGCGACGCCACGGCAGACGCCGCGACGCAACTGGTGGGTAGCAAGGAGGGTGACAGCAAGCAAGTCAGGACGGGTCCGGTAGGGCAAAGCCAGGGCACGGAGACCAAAGAGGATGACGGTGGGAGCGTCAGCATCACGGTGAAATTACTGCTCCAACGCATGAAGGAACTGCAAGAGCAACTGCGTCAGCAACAACAGCAACTGGCAGCGGCCCAGGCCGCGTCATATCCGACGCCGGAAGCCAAGACCACCGCGGTCATGGCGATTCAGGGGCAGATCGCTAACACCAACGGTGCGCTAATGGAGGTGACCGCCAACCTGGTCAAGGAACTGGCCAAGGGTGCCAATAGCGGATCGATGGTCAACACGACGGCGTGATGCGCATTGCCGGCTTTTGCCAACCGTCCCACAAAACGGCTTTTTCTGACCGTTGACAAATGTCAGCAGGGTTCGCATAGTTCGGTCTACGCAAACGTTTGCGCGGCCCTGTCGACGGTTTGACTCCGTTGGCACGGCGATCCTCGTTCCCGCGAATCTGAGCGCTGGTGAACGGATTTGAAGCGTATGCAGTGCAAGCGTTGCTCACAATAATCATAAGATCGGAGTGAACTCATGAAGCTGCCATTCGCTGGACGTCTTCTCGCTGTCGCTATGCTGGCTGCCGCATCCGCTGCTTTGCCCCTCTCTTCGGCCTTCGCCGACACTGAAAAACCTAAAGTCGCGCTGGTCATGAAGTCCCTGGCCAACGAATTCTTCCTGACCATGGAAGATGGCGCCAAGGCTTACCAGAAAGAACATCCCGGCGATTTCGAGCTGATCTCCAACGGGATCAAGGACGAAACCGACACCGCCAATCAGATCCGCATTGTCGAGCAGATGATCGTCTCCAAGGTCAATGCGCTGGTGATCGCCCCCGCTGATTCGAAAGCGATGGTGCCGGTGATCAAGAAAGCCGTCGACGCGGGTATCACCGTCATCAACATTGATAACCAGCTCGACCCGGCAGTACTCAAAAGCAAAAACCTCAGTGTGCCCTTCGTAGGTCCGGACAACCGCAAAGGCGCGCGTCTGGTCGGCGAGTACCTCGCCAGGCAACTGAAGGCCGGTGACGAAGTCGGCATCATCGAAGGCGTTTCCACCACCTCCAACGCCCAGGCACGCACCGCTGGCTTCAAGGATGCGATGGAAGCGGCGCAGGTCAAGGTCGTGTCCCTGCAATCCGGCGACTGGGAAATCAACAAGGGCAACCAGGTTGCCTCGTCGATGCTGAGCGAATACCCGCAAATCAAGGCGCTGCTGGCGGGTAACGACAGCATGGCCGTCGGTGCCGTTTCTGCGGTGCGCGCAGCAGGCAAGGCGGGCAAGGTGCAAGTGGTCGGTTACGACAACATCAATGCCATCAAGCCGATGCTCAAGGACGGCCGCGTATTGGCGACTGCCGATCAGTTTGCCGCCAAACAAGCAGTGTTCGGCATTGAAACCGCGCTGAAAATGCTCAAGGGTGAAAAGGTCGACAGCGGCACCAACGGCGTAATCGAAACTCCGGTTGAGCTGGTTACCAAATAGTCATTCTGGCGACACAACGGCGCCTGCTCGCAAGGGCGAGCGCATGGAGAGCTTTTTATGTCAGTTTGTGCCCCGAACGCAGTCCTTTCGGTCAGCGGTATCGGCAAGACGTACGCGCAACCGGTGTTGACCGGCATTGACCTGACGCTGATGCGTGGTGAAGTGCTGGCGTTGACCGGCGAGAACGGTGCAGGCAAAAGTACGCTGTCGAAAATCATTGGCGGGCTGGTCGCTCCGACCACCGGCCAGATGCAGTTCCAGGGGCGCGATTACCGTCCCGGCAGCCGAACCCAGGCTGAAGAGCTGGGCATTCGCATGGTCATGCAAGAACTCAATCTGCTGCCGACCTTGTCCGTCGCCGAAAACCTGTTTCTCGATAATCTGCCCAGCAATGGCGGATGGATCAGCCGCAAGCAACTGCGCAAAGCGGCAATCGCGGCAATGGCTCAGGTCGGGCTCGATGCGATCGATCCGGACACGCTGGTCGGTGAGTTGGGGATCGGTCATCAGCAAATGGTCGAGATCGCTCGCAACCTGATCGGCGACTGCCATGTACTGATACTCGATGAGCCGACCGCGATGCTGACGGCTCGTGAGGTCGAGATGCTCTTTGAGCAAATCACCCGTCTGCAAGCCCGCGGCGTGGCGATCATTTACATTTCCCATCGTCTGGAAGAACTGGCGAGGGTTGCTCAGCGGATTGCCGTGTTGCGTGACGGCAATCTGGTCTGCGTCGAACCCATGGCCAACTATAACAGCGAGCAACTGGTCAATCTGATGGTTGGCCGCGAGTTGGGTGAGCACATCGACCTCGGCCCACGGCAAATCGGTGCTCCGGCCCTGACCGTCAAAGGGCTGAGCCGTTCGGACAAGGTTCGTGATGTGTCTTTCGAGGTGCGCAGCGGCGAAATTTTCGGGATTTCCGGATTGATCGGGGCAGGGCGCACAGAACTGCTGCGCCTGATCTTCGGCGCCGATGCGGCAGACAGTGGCACGGTCGCTCTCGGTTCTCCGGCGCAAGTGGTGAGCATCCGTTCGCCCGCCGATGCGGTCGGTCACGGGATTGCCCTGATCACCGAAGATCGCAAAGGCGAAGGCCTGCTGCTGACTCAGTCGATCAGCGCCAATATTGCCCTGGGCAATATGCCGGTGATCTCCAGTGGCGGCTTCGTCAATCCGGGTGACGAGATGGCGCTGGCGCAACGTCAGATCGACGCTATGCGCATTCGCAGCTCCAGCCCTGCGCAACTGGTTTCAGAATTGTCGGGCGGCAATCAGCAGAAGGTCGTGATCGGTCGCTGGCTTGAGCGCGAGTGTTCGGTGCTGTTGTTCGATGAGCCGACTCGCGGCATCGATGTCGGTGCCAAGTTTGATATTTACGCATTGCTCGGCGAGCTGACGCGTCAGGGCAAGGCGCTGGTGGTGGTGTCCAGTGATCTGCGCGAATTGATGTTGATCTGCGACCGCATCGGCGTGTTGTCTGCCGGTCGTTTGATCGACACCTTCGAGCGCGACAGCTGGACTCAGGATGATTTGCTTGCCGCCGCTTTTGCCGGCTACCAAAAACGTGATGCGTTGCTCAATGAAGCAGCGCCTAGGGATCTCCCATGACAACCGCACTGTCTGCTGGCAAACGTAGTGGCAATTTTTACGGCCTCGGTACCTATCTGGGCCTGGCCGGTGCCTTGCTGGCGATGATTATGCTGTTCTCGGTCTTGAGCAGCCATTTCCTCTCTTACGAAACCTTCAGCACGCTGGCCAACCAGATCCCGGACTTGATGGTGCTGGCGGTCGGCATGACGTTTGTGTTGATCATCGGCGGCATCGACCTCTCGGTAGGCTCGGTGTTGGCCTTGGCGGCGTCGACCGTCAGTGTGGCGATACTCGGCTGGGGCTGGAGTGTCTTGTCGGCGGCGCTGTTGGGTATGGCCGCTGCCGCATTGGCCGGGACCATCACCGGTTCGATCACCGTGGCCTGGCGCATTCCGTCGTTCATCGTTTCGCTGGGTGTGCTGGAAATGGCTCGCGGCGTTGCCTATCAGATGACCGGCTCGCGCACGGCCTACATTGGTGATGCCTTTGCCTGGCTGTCCAATCCGATTGCCTTTGGTATTTCGCCGTCGTTCATCATTGCGTTGCTGGTCATCTTCATCGCTCAGGCGGTGTTGACCCGCACCGTGTTCGGTCGCTACCTGATCGGCATCGGCACCAACGAAGAAGCCGTGCGTCTGGCGGGTATCAACCCAAAACCCTACAAGATTCTGGTGTTCAGTCTGATGGGGTTGCTGGCAGGTGTGGCCGCGCTGTTCCAGATCTCGCGTCTGGAAGCGGCGGACCCGAATGCCGGTTCCGGCCTGGAGCTGCAAGTCATCGCTGCCGTGGTGATCGGTGGCACCAGCCTGATGGGTGGTCGCGGCTCGGTCATCAGCACGTTCTTTGGTGTTTTGATTATTTCTGTACTGGCTGCCGGGCTGGCACAGATCGGTGCGACCGAGCCAACCAAGCGCATCATCACCGGTGCGGTGATCGTAGTCGCGGTGGTGCTGGATACCTACCGTAGCCAACGTGCAAGTCGACGGAGCTGAATCATGGCAACGATCAAGGATGTGGCAGCGCTCGCGGGGATTTCCTACACCACGGTTTCCCATGTGGTGAACAAGACCCGGCCGGTCAGTGAAGAGGTTCGGTTGAAGGTCGAGGCCGCGATCAAAAGCCTGGACTACGTGCCCAGCGCCGTCGCGCGCTCGCTGAAAGCGAAGACCACTGCGACCATCGGCCTGCTGGTACCCAACAGTCTCAACCCGTACTTCGCGGAGTTGGCCCGTGGCATCGAGGATTACTGTGAGCGTAATGGCTATTGCGTGATCCTCTGCAACTCCGACGACAACCCGGACAAGCAGCGCAGTTACCTGCGCGTGCTGCTGGAAAAACGCATCGACGGGCTGATTGTCGCGTCCGCAGGTGGTGATAGCGGGCTGGCACAAGGGCTGGCCGGCGTGCGTACGCCGATGGTGATCGTCGACCGTGGGTTGGAGGGGCTTGATGCGGACCTGGTGCGCATCGATCACGAATACGGTGCTTATCTTGCGACCCGGCATTTGCTCGAGCTGGGCCATCGTGACATCGCCACTATCGGCGGGCCGGCGCATACCAGTGTGGCGCAGATGCGTCTGGCAGGTTATTGCCGCGCCTTGAAAGAGGCGGGCGTCGAAGTGCCGAGAGAGCGGATGCTCGAAAGCGACTTCACCAGCACCGGCGGTTACAACGCAGCCGCAATCTTGCTGGAAAAGAACCCGCCCAGCGCGATCTTTGCCGGTAACGACATGATCGGTATCGGCGTACTGCGGGCGGCTGCCGAGCGCAATATCCGGGTGCCGAGCGAGCTGTCGGTCATTGGTTTCGACGATATTCAGATGAGCCGTTATGTCTATCCGGCGCTGACCACCGTAGGCCAGTCGATCCTGCAGCTTGGCGAAATGGCTGCGGAGGTACTGTTGCGGCGGATCGCGATACCTGAACTGGCTATCGATCAACGAATCGTGACGCCCAGTATTGTCATGCGAGAGTCGACCGCGCCGCTGGCCGGCGTATTCGACCAATACCGCTGAAGCGAATTGATGAGTAGTGATGTATGCCGGCAAAAGTAGTGGTTGTAGGCAGTCTGAACATGGACCTGGTGACCCGCGCCCAGCGGCTGCCGCGTGCTGGAGAAACGCTGCATGGCAAGTCGTTTGCCACCGTGTCGGGCGGCAAGGGCGCTAATCAGGCGGTCGCGTCTGCCCGGCTCGGTGCGCAGGTGTCGATGATCGGCTGCGTGGGTAACGATGCTTATGGCGGGCAATTGCGCGCTGCGCTGCTCGCAGAACAGATCGATTGCCGGGCGCTGACATCGGTCGAGGGTTCCAGCGGCGTGGCACTGATCGTGGTCGATGACAGCAGCCAGAATGCGATTGTCATCGTTGCGGGCGCCAACAGTCTGCTGACACCTGGCGTGGTTGCCGGGTTCGATGCGGTGCTTGCGGCAGCCGACGTGATCATTTGTCAGCTTGAAGTGCCGATGCAGACTGTCGGCTATGTCCTCAAGCGCGGTCGTGAGCTAGGCAAAACGGTGATCCTCAATCCGGCGCCGGCTACCGGTCCATTGCCAGCCGATTGGTATTCGTCAATCGATTACCTGATCCCCAATGAAGGCGAAGCGTCGGCCCTGAGCGGTTTGCCGGTGGACTCACTGGAGAGCGCCGAACTGGCCGCGAACCAATTGATCGCTGCGGGTGCCGGCAAGGTCATCATCACATTGGGGGCCCAGGGTTCATTGTTCGCCAATGGGCAAAGTGTTGAGCATTTTCCGGCGCCCAAGGTCAAGGCCGTCGACACCACGGCGGCCGGTGACACCTTTGTCGGCGGGTTTGCAGCGGCGTTGGCCTCTGGCAAAAGCGAAGCCTGGGCCATTCGTTTTGGTCAGGTTGCGGCAGCCTTGTCGGTGACGCGGGCCGGTGCGCAACCCTCGATTCCTTCCTTGTCAGACGTACAGGCTTTTAAAGCACCATGAAAAAAACACCTTTGCTCAATATCGCGTTGTCGCGGCTGATTGCTTCTCTGGGTCATGGCGACATGCTGGTGATTGGCGATGCCGGTCTGCCCGTGCCGCCCAGGGTTGAGTTGATCGACCTGGCGTTGACCCAAGGCATTCCGGACTTTGTCAGTACCTTGAACGTCGTGCTCAGTGAAATGCAGGTGGAAAGCCATGTGCTGGCCGAAGAAATCCTGCTCAAGCAGCCGCCGGCGCTGCAGGCGATCGACGAGCTGACGGCCAAGGCTGCGATGGGCCAGCGGCGGTTGCTGAGTCATGACGAGTTCAAGCTTCTTAGCCGACAGGCGCGGGCGATTGTTCGTACGGGCGAATGTCAGCCGTACTGCAATATCGTGCTGGTCGCCGGCGTAACGTTCTAATCCGCTATATCCCGATTTGATTTATCCACGCACAAGGAGTGCGCCATGCACCGCTATGCTCAAAGACTGCATCACCTGATCCGGAGTCTGCTGCTTTTGTCCTTGCTCACCGCTACAGGCGCCCACGCGGCGGAAAAGATTGAGCTGATCATCGACACCGATCCGGGTGCCGACGACGTGGTGGCGCTGTTGTTTGCCCTGGCGTCGCCCGAAGAACTGAACATCCGCGCACTCACCACCGTTGCCGGTAACGTGCGGCTGGACAAAACCTCGCGTAACGCGCGCTTGGCCCGCGAGTGGGCAGGGCGTGAAGAGGTGCCGGTCTATGCGGGGGCACCGAAACCGCTGATGCGCACGCCGATCTATGCCGAGAATATTCACGGCAAGGAAGGCCTGTCGGGTGTCACTGTGCATGAGCCGAAGAAAGGGTTGGCCAAAGGTGATGCGGTCAGTTACCTGGTCGAGACCTTGCGCGCGGCTAAACCTCACAGCATCACCATTGCGATGCTCGGGCCGCAGACCAACCTGGCGTTGGCGCTGATTCAGGATCCGGAAATCACCCAGGGCATCAAGGAAGTGGTGATCATGGGGGGCGCGCACTTCAACGGCGGCAACATCACCCCGGTCGCTGAATTCAACCTGTTCGCCGATCCGCAGGCAGCTGAAGTTGTCCTCAAGAGCGGCGTCAAGCTGACCTATCTGCCGCTGGACGTCACCCACAAGATTCTGACCAGTGACGCCCGCCTGAAGCAGATTGCCGCGCTGAACAACAACGCCAGCAAACTGGTGGGCGATATTCTCAACGAATACGTCAAAGGCGACATGGAACACTACGGTATTCCTGGTGGGCCGGTGCATGACGCCACGGTGATCGCTTACCTGCTCAAGCCTGAACTGTTTACCGGTCGTGCGGTGAATGTGGTCGTCGACAGTCGCGAAGGGCCGACCTTTGGCCAGACCATCGTTGACTGGTACGACGGTCTGAAAGCCCCGAAAAATGCATTCTGGGTCGCGAACGGCGATGCTCAGGGCTTCTTCGATTTGCTGACGACGCGTCTCGCTCGTCTCAAGTAAGCCATACCCCCGCAGGTGCCAGTCTGCGGGGGTTTTACTCCCTTTCCGTGTGGGGTGCGCCCATGTCGTCGATGGGGTACTTCTCGAATACCTGCTCGATGAACTGTTGAGCAGCTTTCGTGCCCAGGTCCTTGACCAGCAGGTCTATGCCAATAATCGCCAACTCTTCCGGGCTGCTGGGGCTGTAAGAACTGTGGCCCTGGGGCCAGCTGACTTTGATATCGGCGTCGATGGTCACGGTGGTCATGATGGTCTCGCGAGGTCGGGAAGTCTGTGTGTTGAGTTAACCACCTTGCGCAGCTTTTGGCACTCTGACTTAGGCATGAACGGAGCGCTATGCGACACTTGGGCTTCGTAGATTTCAAGGAAAGTGCTGTGCAGATCGATTTGAATACCCCGGACGGCTTGACGCTTGAGGCTGTGCGCCAGTTGCTGGCGTCTGCCAGCGACGATACGCACACCCAGTTGCGGGTTACCAAGTCAGGTATTGCCTATATTTCGTCGGGTGTCGTCGGCGGAACGGATATCGACGGGCTGCTGTTTCGCCTTGAGACGTGGGCCAAGGGCTCCGGGTATGTAGGCCTGGTTGCCGCCAGCGATGAGGTCTGGGTCATGCAGATATTCAACGCGTTGAAGCAGAACTGGCCGAAACCACCCTTCGATTACATCGACATCTACTGAGCTTGTTCATATTCAGTCACGATTGCGCGCTGAACAGCGCGTGATAGCTCAGGCAGACTTGCGCGCTTGACGGTTTTGAAGGCAGGGTGATGGCAGCGACCTTGAAACCAAACGCCAAAATGGCTGTCGCACACATTCAGCTCAACTATAGAAAAGGAGGCGTCATGCCTTGGAAGCTCGCGTCATTGGGTACTTTGCTGGCCGCTGTCATGTTGACGGGTTGCAGCAGTACCTCCGAGTCGGCAAAAGACCCTGTGGTAGCCGAGGCTGGCCACGGCCGCTGTGAGGCAAAGGCTGCCGAATTCGCCATTGGCAAGAAGGCTTCGCCAGAGCTGTTGGAACAGGCCCGCACGCGCTCCGGATCGCAGACTGCACGAGTCCTCAGGCCAAACGACATGATCACTCTGGAATACCGTTCAGATCGCTTGAACCTCAATACCGACGCCAACCTGGTAATTACCCGCGTTAACTGCGGCTGATTGCATCGGGCTTTTGTTGCGGCCATAAAAAACCCCGTCACATGGACGGGGTTTTTTAGTGCGCCTGGAAATTACTCTGGGCGAACTTGAGCAGCTTGCATACCCTTTTGGCCTTTCTCAGCCACGAAGGAAACGGTTTGGCCTTCTTTCAGGCTTTTGAAACCGTCGCTTTCGATAGCTTTGAAGTGTACGAACAGGTCGTCACCGCCACCTTGAGGAGTGATGAAGCCGAAGCCTTTTTCATCGTTGAACCATTTAACGGTGCCGGTTTGGCGATTAGACATGGTGTATCTCCAAGAAACATATATTTTCAGTAGTACTGTGCTGCTCAGGCCAACTGGGCACACCGGGGTATCATAGTCGAAATGTTCGATTTGGGAGCCCCCCGGACGTGTTGTTTGCCTTCATATCGTGCGTTCTTTGTCGCGGATTATGGCTGGAAGCCCCGGTTTCAGGGGGGTGTAGCCAAATAAGCATCCTGTAAAAAAAGCTGTAAAAGCTGTGTATTTTGTCTGAAATAATGGTTTTTCAGCTGTTCTCTGCTCGCCAGGACCGGTGTTTTTAGCCCCGCAGCGGCTTATTTCTTGACTCTGCATTCCTGAATGGCGTCCAGCGCCTTGGTTCGCAGCTCGGCACTCGGCTGTTTCGTCTTGCTCATCAGCTCGGTGATCTCTGCGGTCGTGAACTTCTCGTTCAGCTTGTCTGCGCCACAGGCGCAATGCATTTCGGCGGTTTTCTGGTCGACGCTCTGACTGGCGGCGGAAACGCAATCCTTCATATAGCTTTCGCGAACCCCGGCAGGCCAGGCAGCTTGCGCGCTCAGCGGGAGCAGCATTACCAGTGGGGAGGCGAGGGCGATAAGGCGGATAAGACGCATGACTGGAACTCCTTGGGGTCAATAATGTGTGGCGATTCTCAGCCTATTTGAGGTGGGTCGTACATCTCAAGTTCACTTTTTGATGCAAAAGCCCTGAATTCGGCGGTGCGCAAACAAGGTCGCGGCGATGACCGTTCATCTGTGCTAGGATCCAGCGCTTGGGTATTTTCAGGCTCTGGACGATCTGTTCTCCAGTGGCGGCAAGTACCCGAATAACCCTGATTTGATCTCCAGTCACTCTGGTTCGGTTTCCGGTTGGCCGCAAGGCTCCTGCCGCTGTAAGGCAGGCGTTCATTATTGAATGGCCTGGACTGAATCGCGTACTGGCTGCTCATCCCAACCCACGTGACCTTTGGTAGGGGTCACCACTAGGAGAGGAGGCGCCATGCCCACTATTACTCTTCCCGACGGCAGTCAACGTTCTTTCGATCATCCGGTTTCCGTAGCCGAGGTCGCTGCATCCATTGGTGCCGGTCTGGCCAAGGCCACCGTGGCCGGCAAGGTCAACGGCAAACTGGTTGACGCCAGCGATGTCATCGGCAGCGATGCAACCCTGCAAATCATCACGCCAAAGGATGAAGAGGGGCTGGAGATCATTCGCCACTCTTGCGCCCACCTGATTGGCCACGCGGTCAAGCAGCTGTACCCGACGGCGAAAATGGTGATCGGTCCGGTCATCGATGAAGGCTTCTATTACGACATCGCCTACGAGCGTCCTTTCACTCCGGACGACCTGGCGGCTATCGAACAGCGTATGCACCTGCTGATCGAAAAAGATTACGACGTCATCAAAAAAGTCACTCCGCGCGCCGAAGTGATCGACGTATTCACCAGCCGTGGCGAAGACTACAAGCTGCGCCTGGTCGAAGACATGCCGAACGAGCAGGCCATGGGCCTGTACTATCACGAAGAATACGTCGACATGTGCCGCGGTCCGCACGTGCCGAACACCCGCTTCCTGAAGTCTTTCAAACTGACCAAGCTGTCGGGCGCCTACTGGCGTGGCGATGCCAAAAACGAGCAATTGCAGCGTGTTTACGGCACAGCCTGGGCTGACAAGAAGCAACTGGCCGCTTACATCCAGCGTATCGAAGAAGCTGAAAAGCGCGACCATCGCAAGATCGGCAAGCGTCTCGGCCTGTTCCATACCCAGGAAGAAGCGCCGGGCATGGTGTTCTGGCATCCGAACGGCTGGACCCTGTACCAGGTGCTCGAGCAGTACATGCGCCAGGTTCAGCGTGAAAACGGCTATCTGGAGATCAAGACTCCGCAAGTCGTCGACCGTAGCCTGTGGGAGAAATCCGGGCACTGGGCCAACTACGCCGAGAACATGTTCACCACGCAGTCGGAAAGCCGCGACTACGCCATCAAGCCAATGAACTGCCCTTGCCACGTGCAAGTGTTCAATCAAGGCTTGAAAAGCTACCGTGAACTGCCGATGCGTCTGGCCGAGTTCGGTGCCTGCCACCGTAACGAGCCGTCCGGTGCGTTGCACGGCATCATGCGCGTGCGTGCGTTCACCCAGGACGATGCTCACATCTTCTGTACTGAAGAGCAGATGCAGGCCGAATCCGCCGCGTTCATCAAGCTGACCATGGATGTCTACGCCGATTTCGGCTTTACCGACGTCGAAATGAAGCTGTCCACTCGTCCGGAAAAACGTGTCGGCTCCGATGAGTTGTGGGATCGCGCAGAATCCGCGCTGGCCGCAGCCCTTGATAGTGCGGGCCTGCCGTACGATTTGCAGCCGGGCGAGGGTGCTTTCTACGGTCCGAAAATCGAGTTCTCGCTAAAAGATTGCCTCGGTCGTGTCTGGCAATGTGGTACCTTGCAGCTCGATTTTAACCTGCCGATCCGTCTGGGAGCCGAATACGTCTCCGAAGACAACAGTCGCAAGCACCCGGTAATGTTGCACCGGGCGATCCTTGGATCCTTCGAGCGTTTCGTCGGGATTCTGATCGAGCATTACGAGGGCGCGTTCCCTGCGTGGCTGGCTCCGACTCAGGCAGTGATCATGAATATCACTGATAAACAGGCAGATTTTGCCGCTGAAGTTGAAAAAACTCTCAATCAAAGCGGTTTTCGTGCCAAGTCTGACTTGAGAAATGAAAAGATCGGCTTTAAAATCCGCGAGCATACTTTGCTCAAGGTTCCCTATCTCTTGGTTATTGGAGATCGGGAAGTCGAGATGCAGACTGTCGCTGTGCGTACTCGTGAAGGTGCTGACCTGGGCTCGATGCCCGTCGCCCAGTTCGCTGAGTTCCTCGCGCAAGCGGTTTCCCGGCGTGGTCGCCCAGATTCGGAGTAATTATTATTAAGCGTGAAATGAGACAAGATAAACGAGCTGCACCGAAAGCCCCGATCAACGAGAATATCTCGGCACGCGAGGTTCGGTTAATTGGCGCTGACGGCGAGCAGATTGGCATCGTCTCGATTGATGAAGCGCTTCGTATTGCTGAAGAAGCCAAACTGGATCTGGTGGAAATTTCCGCCGACGCAATCCCACCGGTTTGCCGTGTGATGGATTACGGCAAATCGATCTTCGAAAAGAAGAAGCAGATTGCTGCAGCGAAAAAGAACCAGAAGCAGATTCAGGTTAAAGAAATCAAGTTTCGTCCAGGGACGGAGGAAGGGGATTACCAGGTAAAACTGCGCAACCTGGTACGTTTCCTGAGTGATGGGGACAGGGCCAAGGTATCCTTGCGATTCCGCGGCCGTGAGATGGCCCACCAGGAGCTGGGGATGGAACTCCTCAAGCGAGTTGAAGGTGACTTGCTCGAGTACGGTTCGGTCGAACAGCATCCTAAGATGGAAGGACGCCAGCTGATCATGGTCATCGCCCCGAAAAAGAAGAAGTAATCAACAGGGCACGGCAGGCCTTCTGATTATGTTTATCAACTGAATGCGGAGTATCCGAACATGCCAAAAATGAAAACTAAAAGTGGTGCTGCTAAGCGGTTTCTGAAAACTGCTAACGGTATCAAGCACAAGCACGCTTTCAAGAGCCACATCCTGACTAAAATGTCGACCAAGCGTAAGCGTCAACTGCGCGGTAGCAGCTTGCTGGCACCGTGTGACGTGGCAAAAGTCGAGCGCATGCTGCGCCTTCGTTAATTTAGTCAAGAATAGAGGAAGTAACTCATGGCTCGTGTAAAGCGTGGCGTCATTGCCCGTAAACGTCACAAAAAAATTCTGAAACTTGCTAAAGGCTACTACGGCGCTCGCTCGCGCGTATTCCGTGTTGCCAAGCAAGCGGTAATCAAGGCAGGCCAATACGCCTACCGTGACCGTCGTCAGAAAAAACGTCAGTTCCGCGCTCTGTGGATCGCTCGTATCAACGCTGGTGCTCGTATCAACGGTCTGTCCTACAGCCGTTTCATCGCCGGCCTGAAAAAAGCGTCCATCGAGATCGACCGTAAGGTTCTGGCTGATCTGGCAGTGAACGAAAAAGCGGCGTTTGCTGCGATTGTCGAGAAAGCTAAAGCCACCTTGGCTTAAGTACCCCCGACAGTCACCCGGGTTCACCTCTGTGGGCCCAGGTGTTAAACGTCATAAATAGGGGAAGAGCCTTCAAGCTCTTCCCCTATTTTGTATCTGGAGTCTGTACATGGAAAACCTGGATGCGCTGGTCTCTCAAGCACTAGAGGCTGTGCAAAGCGCTGAAGATATCAATGCCCTGGAGCAAATCCGGGTTCACTACCTTGGCAAAAAGGGTGAATTGACTCAGGTGATGAAGACCCTGGGGAATTTGCCGGCAGAGGAGCGCCCGCAGGTCGGTGCTCTGATCAACGTTGCCAAGGAGCGTGTCACAGAGGTTCTCAATGCGCGCAGGGCGTTGTTTGAAGAGGCTGATCTAGCCGCCAAACTGTCCGCCGAGTCCATTGACGTGACCCTGCCTGGCCGCGGTCAGACCTCCGGTGGTCTGCATCCGGTTACCCGCACTCTGGAACGTATCGAACAGTTCTTCACCCACATCGGCTACGGCATCGCCGAAGGCCCTGAGGTCGAAGACGACTACCACAACTTTGAAGCGCTCAACATCCCAGGCCATCACCCGGCCCGGTCGATGCATGACACCTTCTATTTCAATGCCAACATGTTGTTGCGCACCCATACCTCGCCGGTACAGGTCCGCACCATGGAATCGAAACAACCGCCGATCCGCATCGTCTGCCCAGGCCGTGTGTACCGTAGCGACTCCGATATCACCCACTCGCCGATGTTCCACCAGGTCGAAGGCCTGCTGGTTGATCGCGACATCAATTTCGCCGACCTGAAAGGCACCATCGAAGAATTCCTGCGCGTGTTTTTCGAAAAAGAACTGGCCGTGCGTTTCCGCCCTTCGTACTTCCCGTTCACCGAACCATCCGCCGAAGTCGACATGGAATGCGTGATGTGCAGCGGTAAAGGCTGCCGTGTCTGTAAGCAGACTGGCTGGCTGGAAGTCATGGGCTGCGGCATGGTTCACCCGAACGTGCTGCGTATGTCCGGGATCGATCCGGAAGAGTTCTCGGGCTTTGCCTTCGGCATGGGCGTTGAGCGTCTGGCCATGCTGCGTTACGGCGTGAACGACTTGCGTCTGTTCTTCGACAACGACTTGCGGTTCCTCGCGCAATTTCGCTAGTCGTAACGAATTCTTAGGAGAGCAGGATGAAATTCAGTGAACAATGGCTGCGCGGCTGGGTAAGCCCGCAGGTAAGTCGCGACGAGCTGGTTGCTCGTCTGTCGATGGCCGGTCTTGAGGTCGATAGCGTTACGCCGGCCGCCGGTGAATTCAGTGGCGTGGTCGTGGGCGAGGTGCTGAGCACCGAGCAGCACCCGGACGCCGACAAGCTGCGCGTTTGCCAGGTCAGCAACGGCTCGGAGACCTTCCAGGTAGTTTGCGGTGCGCCAAACGTGCGCCCGGGTCTGAAGATTCCGTTTGCCATGATCGGTGCCGAGCTGCCAGGCGACTTCAAGATCAAGAAGGCCAAGCTGCGCGGCGTTGAATCCAACGGCATGCTGTGCTCGCAAGCCGAACTGCAAATCGGTGAAGGCAACGACGGCTTGATGGAATTGTCGGCTGATGCGCCGGTCGGTCAGGACATTCGTGAATACCTGAGCCTGGACGACGCCAGCATCGAGGTCGACCTGACCCCGAACCGTGGCGACTGCCTGTCCCTGGCCGGTCTGGCCCGTGAAGTCGGTGCGCTCTACGCTGCCGAAGTCACCCGCCCGGTCGTTGCGATCGTGCCAGCCGCACACGATGAAGTGCGTTCGGTTGAGGTTCTGGCACCCGCCGCTTGCCCGCGTTACCTGGGTCGCGTGATCCGTAACGTCGATCTGTCCAAGCCTACGCCGCTGTGGATGGTCGAGCGTCTGCGTCGCGCTGACGTGCGCAGCATCGACGCTGCTGTCGACATCACCAACTACGTGATGCTGGAACTGGGTCAACCGCTGCACGCTTTCGATCTCGCCGAAATCAATGGCGGCATCCGCGTGCGTATGGCCGAAGAAGGCGAGAAGCTGGTTCTGCTCGATGGTCAGGAAGTCAGCCTGCGTAGCGATACGCTGGTGATTGCCGACCACTCCCGTGCCTTGGCGATTGCCGGCGTGATGGGGGGCGAGCACAGCGGTGTATCCGCAACCACTCGTGATGTATTCCTGGAAAGCGCGTTCTTTGACCAGATCGCCGTTGCTGGCAAGGCGCGTTCTTACGGTCTGCACACCGACGCCTCGCACCGCTACGAGCGTGGAGTGGACTGGCAACTGGCCCGTGAAGCCATGGAACGCGCCACTGGCCTGTTGCTGGAAATCACCGGCGGCGAAGCGGGCCCGATCATCGAAACCGTCAGCGAGCAGCACCTGCCGTCGATTGCTCCGGTCACTCTGCGTGCTCAGCGCATCACCCAGATGTTGGGCATGGAAATGGATTCGGTCGAAGTCGAGCGACTGCTCAGTGCTTTGGGTCTGAAGATTTCCGCGGACGGGGCAGGGCAGTGGCGCGTAGAAGTGCCAAGCCATCGCTTCGATATCAGCCTGGAAGTCGACCTGATTGAAGAGCTGGCTCGTCTGTACGGTTACAACCGTCTGCCGGTTCGCTACCCGCAAGCCCGTCTGGCGCCGCAAGCCAAGGCTGAAGCGCGTAGCGATCTGCCTGAGCTGCGCCGCCTGCTGGTGGCTCGTGGTTATCAGGAAGCGATCACTTACAGCTTCATCGATCCGAAGCAGTTCGAGTTGTTCAGCCCAGGCGTCGAGCCTTTGTTGCTGGCCAACCCGATTTCGAACGACATGGCCGCCATGCGCTCGTCCCTGTGGCCGGGTCTGGTCAAGGCGCTTCAGCACAACCTGAACCGTCAACAGGATCGCGTCCGCCTGTTCGAAAGCGGCCTGCGCTTTGTCGGTCAGCTGGAAGGCCTGAAGCAAGAGCCGATGCTGGCCGGTGTGGTCTGCGGCGGCCGTCTGCCGGAAGGCTGGGCCCAAGGTCGCGATACCGTGGACTTCTTCGACGTCAAAGCCGACGTGGAAGCAGTACTGGGCTTTGCTGGTGCACTGGATTCGTTCACATTTGTACCAGGCAGCCACCCTGCGTTGCACCCGGGTCAAACCGCGCGCATCGAGCGTGAGGGGCGTGTAGTCGGTTACATTGGTGCTATCCACCCTGAATTGTCGAAAACCCTCGGTCTCGACCGTCCGGTCTTCGTTTTCGAGCTGGTTCTGGCCGAAGTGGCATTGGGCAAAATGCCAAAATTCAGCGAGTTGTCGCGCTTTCCTGAAGTGCGTCGTGACCTTGCGCTGCTGGCAGACAAAGACGTTGCAGCCAGTGCCGTACTGGACGTAATCCGTGAAAATGCAGGCGAATGGCTGACGGACCTCAGGCTATTTGACGTGTATCAGGGTAAAGGTATTGATCCGCATAGAAAAAGCCTTGCAGTTGGCTTGACCTGGCAGCATCCATCGCGCACTCTTAATGACGATGAGGTGAATACCACGACGCAAAACATCCTCACCTCGCTCGAACAAAGGTTGAACGCCACGTTAAGGAAGTGACGTATGGGGGCTTTGACGAAAGCTGAGATGGCGGAACGTCTGTATGAAGAGCTGGGCCTGAATAAGCGGGAGGCCAAGGAATTGGTCGAACTGTTTTTCGAAGAAATCAGGCACGCTCTTGAAGACAACGAACAGGTGAAGTTGTCCGGTTTCGGCAACTTCGACCTTCGGGACAAACGCCAGCGGCCTGGCCGCAATCCGAAAACGGGAGAAGAAATCCCGATCACGGCTCGCCGTGTGGTCACCTTTCGTCCAGGGCAGAAGTTGAAGGCCCGAGTTGAGGCTTATGCTGGAACCAAGTCATAACGACGAGCTCCCCGTCATCCCAGGCAAACGCTACTTCACCATCGGTGAAGTCAGCGAGCTTTGTGCGGTAAAACCGCACGTGCTGCGCTACTGGGAGCAGGAGTTTCCTCAACTCAACCCCGTCAAGCGCCGCGGAAACCGCCGGTACTATCAGCGCCAGGATGTGCTGATGATCCGGCAGATCCGCGCGTTGCTGTACGACCAGGGGTTCACCATCGGCGGAGCGCGCCTGCGCCTTTCCGGCGATGAAGCCAAAGACGACACCACCCAATACAAGCAAATGATCCGCCAGATGATCGCCGAACTCGAAGATGTTCTGGTGGTACTCAAGAAATAAATTCCTGCTTTTAAATACTTCCAGTTTTCAAAAGCTTGCGATATATTCTTGAGCGTTCCTCGAGATGAGGAACAGGTTTCACGCCTAGTCGGGGCGTAGCGCAGTCCGGTAGCGCACTAGCATGGGGTGCTAGGGGTCGAGTGTTCGAATCACTCCGTCCCGACCATATAATTCAAGGGGTTGCGAGATTTTATCTCGCGACCCCTTTTTATTTTTGGTCGTTTTTACCCCTACAAATTGGCTTGATAACCGAGTTGCTCTGGTCTCAGTAGGCTGACATTCGATGAGGGATGAGAAATCAGCGACGACCAAAGGCACATTACGGCTCTCACTATAAGAGATATCATCCCGCCATCAGCTCAAGAGGGTCCCCCTGGCCGGCCAATTCCGGCACTCCCTTGGGCATAACGACAAGGATCGTTGCGCATGGACGACATCGTTCAGCCCCTCACGCCCCAAGAAGAAGTTCAGCCTAAAGAATTAAAAATCCTTGCCACTTTGGTGGCGAAGCTGAACCTTGCGGATTTCCAGAACGCAATCCCGGTTATTCGCGAGCTTCGTATCTCGAACGAGACGAATGATCGCTTCGTCAATGCCACTCTTACCCTTACCTCGGCTCCCGAGGTATTTAAGTCCAAAATATGGCGGATCGACGAGATCGCTGCGGACAGCTTCCGGGTCATACCCGGGCTTGATCTTGTCTTGGACGGTCCGTTGCTGAGTCGCCTGACAGAAGCTGAGATGTCGACTTTCACCTTCGCCCTTGAAGTCGATGACAAGGAAGCGGATAGCGGTCGCAAGGACGTTGCTCGGTTCGAGCAGGTCGTAGACCTTTTGCCCAGAAATCAGTGGGGGGGGCTGCGACACATACCAGATATGACTGCAGCATTTGTTCAGCCGAATGATGCGGCGGTTGAGCGGTTGTTGAAACAGGCGGCTGAGTTGCTTCGTCTTAGCGATAAGCCATCCGCACTAGATGGATATGAGGGTGGCCCCAAAAGAGCTTGGCAGTTGGCGTCGGCAGTGTGGGGTGCAGTGGCGCGCATGAAGCTCGACTACGCGTTGCCGCCGGCAAGCTTCGAACAATCCGGACAGAAGATTCGTAGCCCCAGTCAGATTGCAGACTCCGGGTTGGCTACCTGTCTCGACCTGACTCTGCTTTTCTGCGCGGCATTGGAGCAGATCGGTCTTAACCCGGTGATCGTATTCACCCATGGCCATGCTTTTGCTGGTTTGTGGCTTAAGCCCGAAGAGTTTACGACTGCCCTGGTGGATGATGTCACTGCAGTACGTAAGCGGGTGAAGCTTCAGGAACTCGTGCTGTTCGAGACCACCCTCATTACCCACAACTCAATACCGCCATTCTCTTATGCGGTAGAGATGGGCACGAAACAGGTAGCCGAAGACGCTGAAAGTGTTTTCGAGATGCTGCTGGATATCCGTCGTGCCCGTCTGCAACGTATCAAGCCACTAGCCAGCTCGGAGGCTCAGATCGCACGTGTTGCCGTTGCTGAATCTGATGAGAGCCCATCGCTTCTGGTTGAGGAGGCGATCGGCATTGCCGATGACAACATTGAGGTGCAGGTTGAGGATCTGTCGAAGCTAGACCCAGCAGATCGCCTCGGCCGTTGGCAGCGTAAGCTTCTGGATCTGTCGCTTCGAAATAACTTGCTCAATTTCAAAATGGGTAAGCGAGCGCTGAAGCTTGAGTCTCCTGATCCAGGTGCGCTCGAGGACATTCTTGCAGGTGGACAGGCGCTGAAGCTGCTGACCAGGCCTGACCTGATGGATGGTGCAGATCCGCGGGAGCGAGCACTCTTTGAGCAGCGCGAGCGAGAAGATGTTCGTCGTCGTCATGCTGAAGATGCTCTCAAGCGTAGGGAAGTATTCGTTGCGCTGACATCCACCGAAATGGACGGCCGGCTTACCGAGTTGTATCGAAGCGCGCGTACTGCCTTGCAAGAGGGTGGCTCTAACACTCTATTCCTGGCCATCGGTTTCCTTAGCTGGACCCGTGAGGATAGGGCCGGGCAGAAGTATAAAGCGCCGCTGGTACTTGTTCCGGTCACTTTGGAGCGTAAGAGCGCTCGCTCCGGATTTACCATAGTGCTGCACGACGATGAGCCTCGTTTTAACCCGACGTTGATCGAGATGCTGCGTCAAGATTTTGAGCTAAGCCTGGGCTCACTGGAGCAGGAGCTGCCACGGGACGACTCTGGTCTGGATATCGCGGGCATTTGGAACAAAGTTGGTCATGCGATCAAGGATATCGCTGGTTGGGAGCTGAGCGAGGATGTAGTGCTTTCGATGTTCTCGTTTGCTAAGTATCTCATGTGGAAGGATCTTGCCGAGAATGCAGAGCACCTTCGCCAGAGTCCTGTAGTCCAGCACCTTCTGGACACACCACGCGATTCTTTCATCTCAGATATCCCGTTTCCGGAGGCCGAGTCGCTGGATCGTGATTACGGCCCAACTGATGTGTTCTGCCCACTGCCAGCTGATTCGTCTCAGCTTGCGGCTGTGATGGCCGCAGCCAAGGGCAAAGACTTCGTTCTCATCGGCCCACCTGGTACGGGTAAAAGCCAAACGATTTCCAACATGATCGCCCAGTCGATCGCTCAAGGGCGCCGGGTGCTGTTCGTGTCCGAGAAAATTGCTGCCCTGGATGTCGTATACCGGCGCTTGCGTGAAATCGGTCTGGGTGAGTTCTGCCTTGAACTTCACTCCAGCAAAGCTCGAAAAACGGATGTCCTTGCTCAGTTGCAATCGGCTTGGGAAGCGAAAGGGCAGGTAGACGCTGCCGCATGGGAGGTGGAAGCGCAGCGGCTCGCTTCCCTGCGTGACAGCCTCAATATTTATGTCGAGCGTCTGCATCGCCGGCACCGCAACGGCTACACCATCTACGATGCCATCGGGACGGTGACATCAGGTGTTGATGAGGCAGTGGCTCCACTTGGTTGGCCATCTCCGGACACGCATGATCAGAAGGCCGTGCTTGAGCTTCGAGAGCTGGGCGACCGCCTTGAAGTGAACGCCCAGGCTGTGGGTTACAGTCAGTTGGCAGGCAACCCTTTGTCCGCGGTAGGCCAAGCAGAGTGGTCGCCTCATTGGCAGCAGCAATTCGTGCAGGCTGCTCGTGACGTGCTTCCCTCTGTGATTGAGGTCCAGCGAGCTGCTGATCGCTTTGTTGAGCTGTCTGGGCTTCCTGTTACGGAGTACACCCCAACAGCGCTTGAGGGTCTATCGATCCTTTCTCGAGCACTTCCTTCTGCCGCTGGGCAGGATTGGCGTTTCGCACTGCGACCCGATGCTCGCTCGATTTCTCAGCGTCTGAGTGACGGTTGTACTTGGGTCGATGAGCACCGGGATACTAACTCCAGGCTCTCAGCTCTCTGGTCCTCTCGTATTATTGCTGAAGCTAAACAAGGCATTGATCTGCTGCAGCAACGTCGCGCTATTTTCGTTGATCTAGGCCCGGCCTGGCCACAAAGTGTCACTGACGTTATTGGGCAAGCTGTCACATTGCTGGGTCAGATAGACGACCTCAAGCACCAGCTAACGGCGTCCTACGGTGATGCCATTGAAGTACTTGATACCGAGCTCCTGCTGCGCGAGTGGAAAGACGCGGAGGAGTCTTTCTGGCCTAAGTCTTGGTTCGGAAAACGCCGAATCGCTGGGCTATTGGCTCCGACACAGACGTCAACAGGTGAAGTCGACAATGGCAAGGATCTCGCTACTTGGGTAGAGATTCGATCGGTGTGTCGAGCAATCGATGAGCTGGAGCCAGGTCACGAGTGTGTTGCTGTTTGGCAAGGTGCCAAATCCGAAGCAACGCATCTTGCGACAGCGATCAAGCTGCAAGAGGCCATTAGGCTTCAGAAAAATAATTCTGCCTGGATCGATGACGGCTTGCAGTTGGTTGAGCAGGGCCAGCTTGGTGATGAGTTGAAGGAGGAACTCTGCCGGCTGCGTGCGCTGACTCGTCTCGATGCTGGGTTAGATGAGCTGGTTGATCTCAGCTCAGCAACTAGCTCTCTCTGGAGCGGTTTGATCACTGATATTGACGTGCTGACCGCAGCACTGCGCTTCCAGGCTGAACGACGTGACATCGAAGAACGTGGTCGGCTTGTTGACGACCATCCTCATGTAGAGGAAGGGCGTTGTGGCTCGTCGTTCAAAGCTGATTTTGATCTGCTCAAGAAAAGAGCAGCAGTTGAACGAGAGTTGGTGGATCTGGCTGATCTGCGAGAAATCGTTCCTGTCTGGAATGACTTGAAAACGAAAGTTGACGTCGCACGTAGGGCGGTAGCGTTCCAGGGGGAGATGGCTACCGCGGTGGCGAAGCTAGCACTCAATCCTGAGCAGGTCGCGGCCTACAAAGCACCGCTTCAAACTTTGCTGGGTGATGGTAACGCACTGCTTGAGCCGGAGGCTGCTATAGCCATTGCCGGCGTTACCCTTCGCGAAAAGCTTGAGCTGCTCCAGGAGCGAGCAGCGCACCTGACTGCCGTCGGTCATTTCACCGAGATGGGTGTCATCGAAATTGCCCACTTGGCACTAAGTGATATCAAGAAAAACTGCGAAACGGTCGTCTCGTCTGAATCGCGCCTCAAGGCATGGTGCGCTTGGCGGAAGGTTCGCGATGAGGCCTACGCTGTCGGCCTGGCTCCGATTGTTCAAGCGATGGAAACAGGGGCCATCACCTCTGGAAAAGTCCGTCGTGTATTGGAAGTAAATTATGCCCGCTGGTGGCTGAACACGACGGTGGACAACGAGGAGGTGATCCGGACGTTCGTCAGCGTGGAGCATGAACAACGCATTCGTGATTTCCGGGCTTTGGATGACAAGTTCACCGAGTTGACCAAGGACTGGCTCCGAGCTCGGCTGTGTTCCGACCTACCAAGCCAAGACAGCGTAAGTCGCTCTTCAGAATGGGGAGTCCTGCGCCATGAGATGGGCAAGAAGACGAAGCACATTCCATTGCGGGAGCTGATGAGTCGTGCGTCAGAAGCGCTAACCAAGCTGACTCCATGCTTGCTCATGAGCCCTCTCTCCATTGCTCAGTATCTGCCGCCGGCCTCAACACCGTTCGATCTCGTTATCTTCGATGAGGCATCTCAAATACCTGTCTGGGATGCCATCGGCGCCATGGCTCGAGGGAAGCGGGTGGTGATGGTTGGCGACCCTAAACAGCTTCCTCCAACGTCGTTCTTTAACCGAGCTGAGTCGACCGCTGAAGATGAGGATATAGAGGCTGATCTCGAGAGTATTCTGGACGAGTGCATCAGTGCCAACCTGCCGATGCGTAACCTGAACTGGCACTACCGTAGCCGTCATGAGAGTTTGATTGCTTTTTCTAACCAGCGTTACTACCAGTCGAAGCTGGTGACCTTCCCATCACCGTTTACATCCGACAAAGCAGTACGGCTGTGCCCTGTCCCAGGTGTATATGACAAGGGTGGGGCGCGAACCAACTTAATTGAAGCAAGATGTTTAGTTGCTGATTTGGTTGCTCGCCTACAGTCTCCAGCCTTCCGCGAAAGCAGGCGAACCGTGGGGGTCGTAACGTTTAACGGTGAGCAGCAGAAGCTCATCATGGACATGTTGGATGAGGCTTGCCGTAAAGACCCAGCACTCGACTCGTATTTCGCTGAGTCCGAACTGGAGCCTGTGTTCGTCAAGAACCTTGAGAGTGTTCAAGGCGATGAGCGAGACATCATCTATTTCTCGACGACCTACGGGAAAGACGCCGCTGGTGTACTGTCCATGAACTTCGGTCCGATGAACCGCCCTGGTGGTGAACGTCGACTGAACGTGGCAATAACCCGTGCTCGCCAGGAGCTTGTGGTGTTCTCGACCTTGCGACCGGAGCACATTGATTTGGCTCGTACGCAATCGATTGGGGTGCGAGATCTCAAACACTTCTTGGAGTTTGCAGAGCGTGGCCCACGGGCTCTCGCAGAGGCTGACTTTGGTAGCGTGGGTGGTTTCGACAGCCCATTCGAAGAAGCGGTTGCAGCGGCCTTGGCTAAAAAGGGATGGCAGATATTTACCCAGATTGGCGTTTCCTCCTTTCGAATAGACCTTGGGGTTGTTCACCCTGATGCTCCTGGGCGGTACCTTGCCGGGATTGAATGCGACGGTGCTACCTATCACCGCAGTGCGACCGCTCGCGATCGTGACAAGCTCCGTGAATTTGTACTGCGGGGACTTGGCTGGGAGATTGTTAGGATATGGTCGACGGACTGGTGGGTTGATGCAGTTGGAACTGCCGAGAAGGTACATCTACGTCTGAGCGAGATCCTTGCTGAGTCCCGAGCCAAGCAGGCTGTCATCGATGCAGCTCAAGAGGCAGATCGACTGAAAATCGATTCGGCTATGGCTGAGGTCATTGAAGTATTGGATCAGGTGGCTGTGGTCGCCGCTGTGGATGGTGCCGCCGAAGCCAATGATCCCTCAGGCGCTTTGCCTGAGTTGAAGTACGCCAAGGCGGTATCTATCACTCCAGTTGAGGATGTTCCAGCTTTTGTTCGTCCCCTTGAACATTTGGTTTATAAGGAAGCCGATCCTCGTCAAGCGGTAGGGTTGGTCGACCCAGATCAGTTCTTTGAGCCGAGTTACACAGAAACATTGGAGCAGATGATTGCTCATGTGGTAGCGGAAGAGGGGCCTGTTCTGGACACAGCGCTCGCAAGGCGCATTGCCCGGGCTCATGGCTGGGTGCGAACAGGCTCACGGATACGTGATCGCGTTGACCAAATTGCCCGGGCACGATTCCGTTCACATGAAGAGGAGCAGACAGGAGTCTTCTTCTGGCCTGCTCATATCGAGTCGGACACCAGTGTCGTCTTCCGTAAGCCCGGCGACGAAGATTCCACGAGGGGGCTTTCTGAAATCTGCCTGCCAGAACTGCGTGCTTTGGTTGATGAGATGGTGCAGCAGGGCCACGAAGGTGAGTCCTTGATATACGCGGTTGCGAAGGAAGCTGGTGTAAGTAAGCTTGCTCATGCGGGACGTCAGCGAATTGAGAAGGCCATACGTCAAACGGGGGAGTAGCAAGAAGCAAGGGGTGCCGTGAAGGTACCCCTTATTTGTTGATAATTAGCCTTGCCCTCGCTTTGTGATGCGTGGAGTACAAATGCGCTCCTTCTGGGTTACCTGGTATTTCCAGGTTCTCAGGTGATTCAGGCAAAGCTACGAGCTATGCTAATGTGCCATCACATGAACGGTATGGAGAGTCGTGATGGGTTGGAAAGGGACTGTACGTTCGCTGCAAGCGTCTGCGCGGCGATCAGAGCGCAACGCTCATCGCCGGCAGCGTGAGCTTGAAAAGCGACAGAAAGAGTTCGCGAAAATGGAAGCGCTGGAGCAGGCAGCGCATGAAGTCGAGGTGTACGAAAATCACATCGATATCCTCCTTTCGATGCACAAGGAATGTGCCGAGCCTGTGAAATGGAAGCGGCTTCTCTCCAATCCAGAACCGAGACAGCCACTCAAGAGCGGTACTCTTGAGCAAGAAGCTACGCATGTGGCCGCTACATATCACCCCAATTTCTGGGCTCGGCTCTTCAAGCTAGGGGCTCGTCAACGCCTAGCCCTGATAGGCAAGATTGGCGCTGCACAGGCGGAAGACGAAAGGCAATATCAGGCTCAGTTTGATGAATGGAAAACTGCCCATACCGAGTGGGCAGAGGAGAGGGACATTGCGATCCGTATCCTTGATGGTGACCGTCAGGCCAAGCTAGATGCCATCGAAGCTTTCGAGTCGTTTGCAGAAATCTCACACCTCGGCTCAGCGATTCAGATGATTGTTCATGAAGGTGGTGTCCTAGAAGCCAAGGTCGCTATCCATGGCTCCGAAGTGATTCCGACCGAAATCAAATCTCTACTCAAAAGCGGCAAGCTGTCGACCAAAGCTATGCCTGCTGGGCGGTTCAACGAGCTTCACCAGGACTACGTATGCAGCTGCGCTCTGCGAGTAGGTCGAGAGTTGTTGGCAATCCTGCTGGATGACTTGGTCATCGTCACCGCTCTGGACAATGTGCTCAATAGCTCGACAGGTCATATGGAGGAGCAGCCAATTCTGAGTGTTGCGTTCTCTAGGCCAACTGTTGACGGACTTAACCTCGAAACCATAGACCCGTCTGATGCGATGAAGAATTTCGTCCACAACATGAGTTTCAAGAAGGGCACCGGATTCTCGGCCGTTGCTGCCCTTGATGCTCAGCGCTTCGCCGTAACCGTATAACCGAACGGTAAGTAGGGGTAACAGGAGTACTCTTTTTTCTGGTCGCCCCACCGATAACGGTAGAAAAAGCTGACCGACACACCGCCCTTGCAGACTGAAATTTGACCGGCCAGATTGCCATCCTCCCTGAGGATCTGGCCGGCATCGTTGGCGGTCAGCGACTGGAGTTCTTTGATGGTGATTTTAGCCATAAAATAGGTTTCCCCTACTTTTCCCCCCACAAAAACGGCGGCTCTTGATGGACGTTCCTGGACTCTCGTAGAACCGAACACCGCTGGAGCTCAAGTAAATACACGCTTGGAAAAATCCAGAGTAAAACTTTCGAAGCTTTCAAGAAGTATGAAAAAGAAGATGGGGTGCTAGGGGGCGAATGTTCGAATCACTCTGTCCCGACCATATTATTCAAAGGGGTCGCGAGATTTTATCTCGCGACCCCTTTTTATTTTATAACGTTTTTACCCCTACAAAACGACTGGCTCTCGGTGGAATCCTCACCTCTTTCGGAGGGGATGGACCTCGTTGACGGCTCGTAAGTAGCGTCTGAATCGCTAGATCCAATATAGCTTGAATGCAGTCTTATATTCCATAAATGTAGTACAAACTATTTTTATAGTGCGTTTTAATCTATTCAGTATTTTGAATCGATTGGAGCACTTGTCTGTGAAAACTAAGGCGCTTTTACCTTTTGGCTTGGCATTATTGGCTACATGCTCGACGGCGTTCGCGGGCTCCACTCTGGATCGCGTAACCAGCAGCGGGGAGCTGACCGGCGTCCTGATGGAAAGCTATCCACCATTCTCCTTTCTCAATGAACAGAACCAACTGGACGGGTTTGACGTCGATGTCGCCAAGGCCGTTGCGCAACGGCTAGGGGTGAAACTGAAGCTGCAAACACCGTCTTGGGATGTCATCGCTGCCGGACGCTGGAACGGACGATATGACATCTGCGTCTGCTCGATGAGCCCGAGCAAGGCACGGGCCGAAGTGTTCGACTTCCCGGTCGAGTATTACCAGTCACCGGCCGTGATCGTGGTGAATGCCAAAGACAAGAACATTGTCACGGGAAAGGATCTGTCAGGTAAAAAAGTCGGTGTGATCAGTGCGTCGACCTATGAAGCCTATTTGAACAAAGAGCTGGTGATTGAAGGTGCCGAGGACAAGCCATTGAGTTATCCATTCGAAAGCGTCCAGATCGCGCCATACGACAACGAAACGGTAGCCTTCCAGGATCTGGCTTTGGGCACGGGCGTGCGCCTGGATGCCATGGTCACCAACCTCATCACTGCTCGCGAACGCATCGCTCAGGATCCTCGCTTTAAAATTGCTGGCGACACACTGTATGCAGAGCCCAACGTGGTAGCGATCGAAAAGGGCGACCCTCAATGGAATGACAAAGTCACTGAGGTCATCACTCAACTCAAGGCTGACGGCACGTTGAGCAAGATTTCGCAAAAGTGGATCGGTGCCGACATCAGCCAATGACAGCCCTCAATCCACACCCTGCAAAGGCGACTGTTGCACCCGAGCCCGTACCGCACCGTTTTAGCCAGCTATTCGGTTTTCGTACTCGCCTGTATTTGACCTGGGCGGCGCTGTTCGGCTTGTGCGTCATGTTTTTCATGAGCTTCGATCTGAAGTTCTCGATCATTCTGGAGAAGTTGCCCAATCTGGTCGGTCTGCATTTGGGGCCAAACGGTTTCTTGCAAGGCGCCGCACTGACGCTGTTTTTGTGCTTCTGTTCGATCTGGTTTTCGTTGCTCCTTGGTTTCGTGACGGCGCTTGCGCGCCTGTCTCGCAGTGCAGTGGCTTTCGGCATTGCCAGTTTCTATGCGTCTTTTTTTCGCGGTACTCCGCTGCTGATTCAAATTCTGCTGATCTATCTGGGTCTACCGCAGTTGGGTGTTGTTCCTGGCGCAATCAGTGCGGGGATCATTGCGCTCTCGCTCAATTATGGTGCCTACCTCAGCGAGATTTTTCGTGCTGGCATCATGGCTGTAGCACCCGGACAGCGCGAAGCGGCGATGGCTCTGGGGCTGAGGCCGGCGGCGACGTTCCTGCACATCGTCCTGCCGCAAGCCATGCGCACGATCATTCCCCCGACAACCAGTCAGTTCATTTCAATGCTCAAGGACTCCTCGTTGATATCGGTGATGGGCGTCTGGGAAGTGATGTTCCTGGCGCAGTCGTACGGTCGCTCGTCCTACCGCTACATCGAAATGCTCACCACCGCAGCCGTTATCTATTGGCTCCTGTCCATTGGGCTGGAGTTGATTCAGAACCGTCTTGAACGCCACTACGGCAAAGGTTTCAAGCATCAGCGCTGACCCGCGCGTTTAATGACTTTTTACAGGTACTACGATGTCCGATCCAAAACCTCTGTTGTTTGCGTTATACGAGCAAGCCAGTGTTGGCTGTGGCGGCGCGCCGAGCCTCTGGACGCATCCGGCTGACGAGCGACTGACCTTCAACTCGCTGGGCTACTGGTCCAACCTGGCACGCATCGCCGACCAGGCTCATCTCGACATGCTGTTTTTTGGTGATGTGCTGGGCTTCTACGATGTGTTTGGTGGCAATGCCGATGCGGCCATGAAGTGGGCGGTGGAAGCACCGGCCAACGATCCGTTGATGATCATCCCGGCATTAGCTGCCGTGACGGAAAACCTGGCCTTCGGCGTCACTGTCACCACCAGTTACGAGCATCCTTTCACCCATGCCCGGCGCTTCAGCACGCTGGATCACCTGACCAATGGCCGGGTCGGCTGGAACATCGTCACTTCCTATCTGACCAGTGCCGCTCGCAACTTCGGCCTGGAGCAGATGATCAAGCACGATGATCGCTATGAACGCGCAGATGAATTTCTCGATGTGGTTTACAAGCTCTGGGAAGGCAGCTGGGCAAACGATGCCGTGGTGGCTGACAAGTCTCGTCAGATCTATGCCAAGGGCGATCGCGTGCGACCAATCAACCATGTTGGCGAGCACTACCGGGTGGCCGGGCCGCATTTGACTTCTCCATCACCACAACGCACACCCTTGCTGATTCAGGCCGGTTGGTCAGGCCGTGGTCGAGAGTTTGCGGCCAAGCACGCCGAACTGATTTTCATCGCCAAATCCAACCCGCTGGAGATTCGCCAGGGCTTGGAAGATATATGGGCGCAGGCCAGGGCACGGGGGCGTCAGGCGGAGGATGTTAAATCTCTGACGGTCCTGCGCATCGTTACGGCCAGGACCGAGATCGAAGCCCAACGCAAATATGACGAACTGCAAAGCAACTATCACTTGCAGGCGCAACTGGTGAGTTATGCCGGTGATACCGGTATCGACATCAGCCGCTACGCGGACAGCGATGCGTTATCCACTCACACCGAAGGCATGACTTCCTATGTGATGCGGCCTGATGGCAGTGGCAAGCCCTTGACTGCTGGCGATGTCAAACAGCGCTTTGCCAACGTCACTCGGGGCAGTGATCTGATTCTGGTGGGAACGCCGCAACAAGTGGCCGATCGGATCGAGGAGCACGCCCGAATTTCCGGCACCAGTGGCTACATGCTCAACCCGCTGATCAGCCCAGGCAGCCTCGAAGACTTTGTTGAGCTGGTCATTCCTGAACTGCAAAAGCGTGGCTTGTATCGTACTGAACCACAGAGCGGTACTTTCCGTTCGCGGTTACGGAACGATGGCGCTAACCATTTACCGGACTCTGCCTACGGCGCCTCGTTCCGCTTCGATGAAGGTTTTTAGGATGGAGGTGCCTGTACAGGTGCTGTGCAGCGGTCAGTAACTGGTCTTTGCAGATGCCGTCTGTGAAACCCTGCCCTTATAGACTGGGCTGAGCTTCGTCATCAGCACGAGGCAAAGGGGATAAAGCTGTCTAGCGTTAGCGACAATGAGCTGTTGGAACGCTAATGCGCCATGTTGGACTACTCAAAACGTCAGCTCGTTTCAAATCAGATCAACTGTGGTTTCCAAACGTTAGATTTGTGACTATATATTTGTTTGGTCACAATTTGTAAGTCCTCGATAGGGTGAGTAAGCTATTCCCATGAATCAGCCATCAATATCTTCGCCCAGCCCCCGTGGCCCAGCCGATCACGACATTCGAGACCAGATTGTCGCGGCGGCCAACGAACACTTCAGTCAATACGGCTACGGCAAAACCACGGTTTCCGACCTGGCCAAGGCCATCGGGTTTTCCAAGGCCTACATCTACAAATTTTTTGATTCCAAGCAGGCGATCGGTGAAGCAATCTGCGCAAATTGTCTGGCAGAAATCGTCGCGGCTGTGGAGCAGGCTATCAATGTAGAAGACCTGTCGCCGACGGAGCGCTTTCGACGTTTGGTCAAAACGGTGATCGCCACAGGTGTGAATCTGTTTTTTAACGACCGAAAACTCTATGATATTGCAGCGTTCGCGGCGTCGGAAAGCTGGCCCAGTTCGCAGGCTTATGACGCACAGATCAAACGCTTCGTGTTGCAAATCGTGCGAGAGGGGCGAGAGATTGGCGAATTTGAACGCAAGACTCCGCTGGACGAGACAGTAGAAGCGATACATCTCGCGCTGCGGCCATTCGTCAACCCTTTGCTGCTGCAGTACAACCTCGATTTCGTCGAGGAGGCGCCCACGCTTACCTCCAATCTCATCTTGCGTAGCCTCATGCCTTGACCTTTGGCTAAAGGTTTATCGCATACGGCGGTACGCGTCAGATCCCAAACGGCTTTTCACTTTGCCCTTCTTCCATCCGTCGAAGGGCATTTTATTTATCTGTTGTGTGACCATTGACTGATATGGTCATATGAATAAATATGGTGGTCCATCGCTTCTAATGCTTCATCTCAGTGATACCCATAGAGTCCAAACAATGAAAAAAATAGTGCTCAAGTCCCCATTTGGCCTTGCTGTCGTGCTCGCATCCTCAAACGTTTTTGCAAGCGGCTTCGCTCTCAATGAACAAAGCATCAGTGGGATGGGGGCCGGGTTTGCCGGTCGTTCTTCCGCCGCTGAAGATGCGAGTACGGTCTTCGGTAACCCTGCGGGCATGTTTCGCTTGAAAAGAGAACAGGTCAGCGTGGGGGCGGCGACTCTTTTCGCCAAGTCCGACATAAGCCACACCCGCAGTACATTCGGCGGCCAGGAAGACGGCGACATGGTGCCAACCACCACCGTGCCTATGGGTTACTACGTCAAACCGATCGATGAGCATTGGGCGTTCGGTGTAGGTTTTTATGTGCCTTTCGGTCTGATGACTGACTATGGCAGCGGTTTCGCCGGGCGTTACTACGCCAACAAAAGCGAAGTCACGACCCTTACGTTCCAGCCCACTGTCAGCTATGCCTTCAACGACAAAGTTTCGATCGGGCTCGGTCCGACCATCAACCGTATCGGTGGTGAAATTTCCGGTATGGTGCCCAATCCGCTTAGCCCTGGTCGCAATGACGGAAAACTCAAAAGCACGGGTGACGACACTGCCCTCGGTTTTAACGCCGGTATCTTGGTGCAGGCTACAGACCGAACCCGTTTGGGCATGACCTACCATTCCAAAGTCAGTTATCAATTGGATGCCAAAACCAAGGTCACTGACGGCATCTTTAGCGTGTTGGGGGTCAGCGGCCGCAGTTATGACGCTTCGCTGGATGTGGATACCCCGGAGTCAGTGGATTTCTCGGTGACTCATCAGCTTAATAACGACTGGACCTTATACGTGGGGAGCACCTGGACTCGCTGGAGTCGCTTCAAAGCGTTAACCATCGAGAACACAGGTTTACCCCCTGCGTTGAGCGGTGCGCTGGGCACCATTACCGAAGAACAGAATTGGCACGATACGTGGGCTCATGCTATCGGTGCGGCATATCAACTGAACAACCAATGGGTACTTCGCGCAGGCTTTTCGGTCGATCAGTCACCGACCAATAACACCAATCGTGGACCGCGCATTCCTACGGGCGACCGGAAGGTTGTCAGCTTCGGTGCTGGCTGGACGCCGGCGGATAATGTCACGATCGATGTTGCTTACTCTTACCTGTGGGAAGAGAGCGTGCAGGTCAACGACACCTCGCCGACCAGAGGTGCATACAGTGCCAAATACAAGAACAGTGCGAGCGGGCTCGGTACGTCTGTTAGTTACCGCTTCTAATTGAGTGCTGTTACACGATAAATGTCCTGTCGGGAGCACGCGTTGCCTCCCGACCTTTAAGAACACATCTCGGGCCTTTCCCCTGAGGTAAAAGGCCTCTTTGTCGCCCCTCAGACTCCCATCACCTGTGCCATAAGGCTCTGATGAAACCGACGAGGCGTGGCCCAAGTCAAGACAGTAATGGCCTTGTTGCCAAAACCCGGCACCACACTCATACGTCCGGCTTGCAGTGCACGGATTCCTGCACGCACGACGGGTTGAGGCTGCATCATTACCCTCTTTAAGGCCGGTGTGATCCGTTGTTTGGCGCTTTCTGCAAATCCGGTATCTGACATCCCAGGGCAAAGTGCGGTAACGACGACGCCGTCATTTTTCAGTTCACGATGAAGCGCATCAGAGAAGCGAAGAACATAGGCTTTCGCGGCAGAGTAAACGGCGAAATTCTTCACGCCCTGGAAGGACAGCAAGCTTGCGACCATCAGGATGTGCCCACGTTTGCGGGCTCGCATGTCGGCCGCGAAAAGGCGTGTCAGGGCTGTCAGGCTGGCAATATCCAGATCAATCATGGTCAGTGAGTGGTCCAGAGGCTGATCCAGGAAAGGCCCCTGCAATCCATGACCCGCATTGTTGATGAGCACATCGATCACTATATTGCGTTCGCTGAGTCGCTCATGCAGTTCGATGATCGCCGGGATCGAGGAAAGGTCTACTTGTTCGACGATCACATCAACACCGAAACGTTCGCGCAACTGCGCCGATAGCGCTTCGAGCTTACTCAGCCTTCTTGCTACCAGGACTAGCGATTTTCCCTGCGCTGCGTATTGCCGGGCAAACTCCTCGCCAAATCCGCTTGATGCGCCTGTGATGAGCACCCAGGAATTCTCGTTCGATTTCATTTCGCTGTTCTCCGGTTGGTTTCTATTGAGCAATTGGCTGCTGACCGCATAGCAACAGAACGGCCTGAGACCAATGGTCGTCAGTCGGTGAGCGAAGCCCGCTCTCGGGTTGGGTAATAGCTGAAAGAGGAGGGGGGCGTGCATTAAGTGCCGCGTCATCTGGTTAAGTCATCGGGTCGCTACAGGCTGGGCTTCAGGAGGTTGCCAGCCACCACCAAGCGCTTTGAATGCCGCGACCGCCGCCCGTGCCGATTCCGTTCGTGCTTGCGCTCGGGCATCGGAAGCCTGCAGCATCGTCTCGTCGGCATGAAGGACATCGATCAGGCTGGCCGTACCTTTCTGATAGGCAATGAACGACGATTGGCGAGCTTGCGTCAGAGACGCCTCTCCCTCGGTGAGGGTGGTTGCTTGAGCTTCCCGATTTACCAGTGAGGAGAACGCGTTCTCGACATCCTCGGTGGCGCGCAGCACAGACTGACGGTAAGCGGCCAGGGTTTCGGCTTCCTGTCCCTTGGCCTGGTCGATTTGGGCGTTTATGCGACCGAAATCGAAGAGTCTCCAGCGTAGCCCCAATACGCCCGCCGACTGGCTGGCACCGCCGGTAAAAAGGTTGCCTGCGGATACAGCCGTGGCACTGCCCAGCAATGCGCTAAGGGAGAATTTCGGGTAGTACTCAGCAATCGCCTCCCCGATGCGTGCGTTTGAGGCTGCGAGATGGCGCTCAGCAACAATGAGATCTGGCCTGCGGCGCAGCAGATCGGCCGGCGTTCCCGTGGCCTTTATCTGCGGCGCTAGAGGAATGTTCCCCATATTTGCCAATTGCGTGCGGTGAGTGCCTGGCGGCGTGCCGAGCATGACATCCAGTGCATTCATGGCAGCATCCAGGCCGGTCTGCAGGGCCGGTACTGTCGCTTGGACCTGCGATAGTGCCCCCTCAGTCTGACGAACCTGATAGTTGGCGGCGAGGCCCTTGCTGTAGAGCAATTGGACTTTCTCTAGTAGCTCCTGCTGCGTTTTGACTTGTCGGTTCGCAATGTCCAACCGGGTCTGCAATCCACGGATGGTGATGTAGATATCAGCGGTCTGCGCGGCGATGGCCAGTCGTGTGGCAGCGACACCCGCCTCGCAAGCCTGGTACTCGGCCAGTGCAGCCTCGCGTCCGCGTCGCAGTCCGCCAAAGACGTCCACCTCCCAGCTAGCATCGAGGTTGACCTCGTAGGAACTTCCGTACCGATCATAGCCAGGCGTTGAGTTCAACACCTGGCCGAGTGGGGTCTCGATTGACTGGTAGGAGCGCGCGGCTTGGCCGCTGATGTTTCCCGAGGGTAATAAAGCGGCATTTGCGGCGCCTAGTCCTGCCCGTGCCTGTGTGACTCGCGCCGACGCCTGTGCCAGGTCGAGGTTCTGCTCAAGCGCCTTGGAGATGAAGTCGGTTAGTACTGGATCACCAAAGCCTTCCCACCACGCTACAAGGCTGGTCGGCTTCGCTCCAGGTCGCTGTTCGACAGAAGGCTGACCCAAGTAATGATCCGAAAGCGGAGCGTCGGGACGATGGTAGTTCGGACCGACCGCGCAACCTGCAAATAAGCCGGCAATGACCAAAAGAGCAATTGGACGGAGGGGAGGCATTGAGATTCCTTCAATCGAGGATATTTGTGACCATATTACTCAATAGTCACATCCTGTCAATTGAGGTGATTTGAGCGGATTTTTGGTTTTATCCTTTGGTGGTGGCGGTTCCTGTGTTGAGCTTGAGAAGCTGGATGTTGCATGGATGGTGACTATTGACACAAGTGGTCACTAGGCTGAGAATCTGGTGCTCGTCCTATTTTTAAGTAAGGGAACCTATGCGCCGGCTTCGACCTTTCCCCATTGCCGTTTGCTTGTTGCCTCTCGTCCTGACGGCATGTGGCGACTCATCCAACGTTGACGATCCGCGCACGCACGCTCCTCTGGTAAGGCCTGGAACGGTTCAGGGTTCCTCCGACACCTCACGTTCTTTCACGGGCGTGGTGGCTGCCCGTGTGCAGGGCGACCTGGGCTTTCGGGTGTCAGGCAAGATACTTGAGCGCTTGGTCGACACCGGTCAGACCGTTAAACGTGGTCAGCCACTCATGCGCCTCGACCCAATCGACCTGGGGTTGCAGGCGCGAGCACAGCAAGAGTCGGTCATAGCCGCTCGGGCCCGAGCCAAGCAGACAGCAGATGACGAGGCGCGATACCGCGACCTGGTCGCCGCAGGTGCTATTTCCGCATCGGCCTATGACCAGATCAAAGCCGCAGCGGATACCGCAAAGGCGCAGCTTAGCGCCGCTGAAGCGCAGGCTGACGTTGCCCGTAACGCTTCTGGTTATGCGGTGCTGCTCGCGGATTCCGACGGCGTGGTGGTGGAGACGCTCGCCGAGCCCGGACAAGTTGTCAGCCCGGGACAGCCCGTGGTTCGACTGGCGCGGGCAGGACAGCGCGAAGCCATCGTGCACCTGCCCGAGACGTTGCGCCCCGCAGCAGGATCCACTGCGCAGGCGACGCTTTATGGCAATACCACGGATGTTGTTACAGCGAAGCTGAGGCTGCTGTCTGACTCGGCCGACCGCATGACACGCACCTTCGAAGCGCGGTATGTGCTTGAGGGCGCGCTGGCCAATGCACCGATAGGCTCGACCGTCACGCTTCGGATCGCTGAAGGCGTCACGCAAGGGCAGGGGCTGCAAGTACCGATCGCTTCCGTTTATGACCCAGGCCAAGGCACTGGCGTGTGGGTCATCACCGGTATACCGGCGAAGGTGGCCTGGCGACCTGTACAAGTCCTGGGTTTGAGCGACGACACAGTGCGAGTCGCGGGCGACCTCAAAGTCGGCGAGCAGATCGTAGCGTTAGGCGCACATCTGTTGCGCGAAGGTGAAGAGGTGAGATTGCCTCAACAGGATGACGAAAAAGTTGCCGGGGGGCGTCCATGAGCGAGGGTCGCTTCAATCTTTCCGCGATCGCCGTTCGTGAGCGATCTATTACGGTGTTTCTGATCTTCCTGATTGCCGTTGCAGGCACCCTGGCGTTCTTCCAGCTGGGGCGTGCGGAAGATCCTCCGTTTACGGTCAAGCAGTTGACGGTCATTACCGCGTGGCCGGGCGCCACGGCGCAGGAGATGCAGGATCAGGTAGCAGAGCCACTTGAAAAACGCCTGCAAGAATTGAAATGGTACGACCGCACGGAAACCTATACGCGGCCCGGTCTCGCTTTCACCATGGTGTCGTTGTTGGACCGAACGCCACCCTCACAGGTGCAGGAAGAGTTTTATCAGGCGCGTAAAAAGCTCGACGACGAAGCCACCAAGCTACCGGCGGGTGTGATCGGGCCATTGGTCAACGACGAGTATTCGGACGTGACGTTTGCGCTGTTCGCCTTGAAAGCCAAAGGCGAGCCGCAGCGACTGTTGGTGCGTGATGCTGAGTCGTTGCGCCAACAACTGTTGCATGTGCCGGGCGTGAAGAAGGTCAACATCATCGGTGAGCAAGCCGAGCGCATTTTTGTGTCCTTCTCCCATGACCGACTGGCCACCTTGGGCGTTTCTCCCCAGGACATCTTCGCCGCGCTGAATAGCCAGAACGTGCTCACACCCGCCGGTTCCATCGAAACCAACGGGCCGCAGGTTTTCCTGCGGGTGGATGGTGCTTTCGATAAATTGGAGAAAATTCGTGACACGCCCCTGGCGATTCAGGGGCGCACGTTGAAGCTCTCGGACGTGGCGACGGTTGAACGAGGCTACGAAGACCCTGCCACCTTCCTGGTGCGCAATAACGGCGAAGAGGCCTTGTTGCTGGGGGTCATAATGCGCGAGGGCTGGAATGGCCTGGACCTGGGCAAGGCGCTGGACGCCGAGACGACGAAGATAAATGAAGGCATGCCGCTGGGCATGACGCTGACCAAGGTCACTGATCAAGCCGTGAACATTGACTCGGCCGTTGGCGAGTTCATGGTCAAATTTTTTGTCGCGCTGCTTGTGGTGATGCTTGTTTGCTTTCTCAGCATGGGCTGGCGGGTAGGCCTCGTGGTCGCCGCGGCGGTACCGTTGACGCTGGCGATAGTGTTTGTGGTGATGGCGGCCACCGGAAAGAACTTTGACCGTATTACCCTCGGCTCGTTGATTCTGGCGCTGGGACTGCTGGTGGACGACGCGATCATTGCTATCGAAATGATGGTGGTGAAAATGGAAGAGGGCTACGACCGAATCAAAGCCTCCGCGTATGCCTGGAGTCATACGGCCGCGCCAATGCTCTCCGGTACACTGGTAACGGCGATTGGCTTCATGCCCAACGGTTTCGCCCAGTCCACTGCCGGCGAGTACACCAGCAACATGTTCTGGATCGTCGGCATTGCTCTGATCGCTTCCTGGGTCGTCGCGGTGGCTTTCACCCCTTACCTGGGAGTGAAGTTGTTGCCAGACATCAAGAAGGTCGAGGGTGGGCATGCGGCTATCTACAACACCCCCCGTTACAACCGCTTCCGCCGGGTTCTGACACGCGTCATCGCCCGCAAATGGCTGGTGGCTGGCACGGTTATCACGCTGTTTTTCGTGGCAGTTCTGGGCATGAGCCTGGTGAAGAAGCAGTTCTTCCCGACCTCGGACCGTCCCGAGGTGATGGTCGAGGTGCAAATGCCCTACGGAACCTCCATCGAGCAGACCAGTGCCACTGCTGCAAAGGTCGAGGCCTGGCTGCAACAGCAGGAAGAGGCAAAAATCGTCACGGCCTATATTGGGCAGGGCGCGCCGCGTTTCTTCCTGGCGATGGCGCCAGAACTGCCCGATCCATCGTTCGCCAAAATCGTGGTGCTGACGGACAGTCAGGAGGCACGAGAAACCCTCAAGTTCCGTCTTCGCGAAGCGGTCGCTGCAGGCCTCGCCCCAGAGGCCCGAGTCAGGGCATCTCAAATTGTGTTTGGTCCGTATTCGCCATTCCCGGTGGCCTACCGGGTGATGGGGCCTGACCCGACGAAGCTTCGCGAGATCGCGGGTCGTGTACAAGATGTCATGCAAGCCAGCCCGATGATGAGGACGGTCAACAGCGACTGGGGCCCTCTGACGCCGACGCTGCATTTCAACTTGGATCAGGATCGCTTGCAGGCGGTTGGACTGACATCCAGTGCAGTCGCCCAGCAGTTGCAATTCCTGCTGGCCGGAGTGCCGATCACGGCGGTTCGTGAAGACATTCGTTCAGTGCAGGTGGTTGGTCGCGCCGCGGGGAATATCCGGCTCGATCCCGCTCGGATTGAAGGCTTCACATTGGTCGGCGCGGCGGGTCAGCGTATCCCTCTGTCCCAGGTCGGAGAGGTGGATGTGCGTATGGAGGATCCGATCCTCAGGCGCCGTGACCGCACGCCGACTATCACCGTGCGCGGCGACATTGCCGAAGGCTTGCAGCCACCGGACGTCTCGAACGTGATCATGAAGGAGCTGCAGCCGATCGTAGACAAGCTGCCTGGCGGGTACCGGATTGAGCAGGCGGGTGCGATCGAGGAATCGGGGAAGGCCGGTAAAGCGATTTTGCCGTTGTTTCCGATCATGATTGCCCTGACGCTGCTGATCATCATTGTCCAGGTGCGTTCTATCTCGGCAATGATCATGGTGTTCTTCACCTCGCCGTTGGGATTGATTGGCGTGGTGCCAACGCTGCTGATCTTCCAGCAGCCGTTTGGTATCAACGCCCTGGTCGGTCTGATCGCGCTGTCGGGCATTTTGATGCGCAATACGCTGATTCTGATCGGGCAGATCCATCACAACGCCCAAGAAGGCCTGGACCCGTTTCACGCAGTGGTCGAAGCCACGGTACAGCGTGCCCGCCCGGTACTGCTGACAGCACTCGCGGCAATCCTGGCGTTCATCCCGCTGACCCATTCCGTCTTCTGGGGGACGCTGGCCTACACGCTGATCGGAGGCACGTTCGTCGGCACCATCATGACGCTGGTGTTCCTGCCGGCGATGTACGCCATCTGGTTCAAGATCCGTCCTGACAATACGGGTCAAACCGAAACAGCGAATAAGCAAGCAAGCCTAATGGATAGGACACCATCCCGTCCTCTCGCCGTTCACCTCACCACAAAGCTTTAGCCATAGGCCATAGCGTGGGCGTCGACTGAAAAATGAAGAGGGTTCAATGATTAATCTCGAAGGTCAAAAGCGAATCGTGGTCACGGGCGTCGGAATTGTCGGGCCTCTGGGGTGCGGAGTAGAAGAAGTCTGGAAGAGACTGCTGGCTGGGCGTTCTGGCATCCGTAACCTGCCCGACGATATTACTGAGGGTACGGGCGTTGCAGTAGGCGGCCAGGTGCCGTCTCTAGAAGATGATGCCATCGCGGGTTACGACCCGGAGCGCATCATCTCGGCCAAGGATCGCAAGAAGATGGATCGCTTCATCGAGTTCGCATTGGTGGCAGCGCACGAAGCTCTGGAGCAGGCAGGCTGGCATCCGACCGATGTCACAGACCAGGAGCGGACCGCCACGATCATTTCATCGGGCGTGGGGGGCTTTGGTGCGATTGCCGACGCTGTCCGCACCACCGATGCGCGTGGTCCTCGCCGATTGTCGCCGTTCACTGCGCCGTCTTTTCTCGCCAACATGGCGGCCGGGCACGTATCCATTCGGCACGGTTTCAAAGGGCCGCTCGGCGCTCCGGTAACGGCCTGTGCTGCTGGGGTACAAGCCATCGGCGATGCGGCCAGAATCATCAGAAGTGGTGAGGCGGATATCGCCATATGCGGCGGTACCGAAGCAGCGATAGACCGTGTGACCCTGGGTTGTTTTGCGGCGGCCCGCGCGCTATCAACTGGCTTTGCCGAGTACCCACAGCAGGCTTCACGTCCCTTTGATCGCGACCGTGACGGCTTCGTCATGTCCGAAGGTGCCGGGTTACTGGTGATCGAGTCATTGGAGCATGCGTTGGCTCGTGGAGCCAAGCCACTGGCGGAACTGGTCGGTTACGGCACCAGTGCCGATGCCTATCACTTGACGGCGGGTCCGGAGGACGGCAGCGGCGCACGCCGCGCCATGGAACAGGCACTGCGCCAGGCGGCTGTGAGTCCTGCCGAGGTGCAGCATATCAATGCACATGCGACCTCCACGCAGGTCGGTGACAAAGGCGAACTGGCAGCGATTCGCTCGGTATTCGGGAGCGACTCTAGCGTCGCGATCAGCTCGACCAAGTCCGCCACCGGGCATCTGCTTGGAGCGGCTGGAGGCATTGAAGCTGTGTTCACCGTACTAGCGCTTCGCGACCAGGTGGTGCCGCCCACGCTGAATCTCGATCATCCCGATGAGGCGGCCGGCGGCCTTGATCTGGTCGCACTCAACTCTCGGCAGTTGTCGATCACGCATGCGCTCTCAAATGGGTTCGGTTTCGGCGGTGTTAACGCCAGCGTGCTGTTTCGCCGTTGGGAGTCTGAATCTGAAGTGTGATGCTCAAATGACGGACTAGATCCATCAAACCTGGCGCTACCAGGAGGCAATCGATGAGTAGCGGCCAGAGGCCTAAGTTGCCCGCAACGCACCCTGAATCCTACAGTCGATTATGGCTATTTCTTCAACCCTTCCGTTCACCAAGGAGTGACCTCATGAGCATTGCCGTTACTGGAGCCACCGGCCAACTGGGCCGCATCGTCATCGAGAACCTCAAGCAGCGAACCGCGACGAGCAGCATTCTTGCCCTGGTGCGCAAGCCGGAACAGGCAGAAGCGCTGGGCGTTGCGGCAAGGGCGTTCGACTATTCCAAGACCGAGACGCTGGATGCGGCGTTGTCCGGAGTGGAAACCTTGCTGTTGATCTCCTCCAGCGAAATCGGTCAGCGCGCCGTGCAGCACGCCAACGTCATTGCGGCGGCGAAGAGGGCCGGCGTCAAGCGCATTGTCTATACCAGCGTGTTGCACGCTGACTCGTCCGTGCTGCCACTTGCCGACGAACACCGCGCAACCGAGGCTACCCTCAAGGCGTCCGGACTTTCCTACACGCTGTTGCGCAATGGTTGGTACACAGAAAACTACACAGGTTTCGCTGGTGTGGCGCTGGCTAATGGCGCGCTGTTTGGTAGTGCAGGCGAAGGCCGGATTTCGTCAGCGACACGCGAGGATCTGGCCGAAGCCGCCGCAGTGGTGTTGACTGCTGACGGCCATGCAAACACTACCTACGAACTGGTTGGCGATACCTCTTGGACGCTGGCTGATCTGGCGGCGGAAATCTCGAAGCAGACCGGCAAGAACATCCCTTACCGCAACCTCCCGGAAGCCGACTACGCCGCCGCGCTCGAAGGTGTTGGCTTGCCGAAGGGTCTTGCCGCAGCATTGGCTTCCTATGACGTCAGCGCCTCCCTGGGGGCTCTCTACGGGAACGAGCGCGCCTTGGCTGAACTTATCGGGAGGCCAACCACGCCGCTTGCTATCAGCGTCGAACGTGCGCTAAAGGCGCTCTGACGCTGCATCATGGTCGCGCCCGTACGGCGCTATAATTCAAGGGGTCGCGAGATTTTATCTCGCGACCCCTTTTTATTTGTCTGCGTTTTTACCCCTACAAGTCGGCTGGCTCTGGGTGGAACCGGATCGTATAGCTGTTGGGGACTAGACTGCGCAGGTCGTAACCCATCATGAACACCGCCCTTGAGTTCGCTGGGTATGACCAGAACTCATGCCCCCATGACTTTTAATGGTTACAACCTCCCGAATCCCCGGTGTTAAAAAATCGCAAACACAGCTCATCAACAACAAAAAAGAGCGTTTGCAACCATGACTGATCCTCACTGCCGCGTCCTCGCCAGCCCTGTGCTGCGCTCTTCGAACCCCGATATTTGCCCCGCGATCTTCACGATCCGCGTGCACTTCTGATCACCCCAAAAAATCCAAAAAGAGTAATGCCCCATGAAAGAACTCGACCTGTACATCGGTGAAGGTTTCGAAGGCCCTGGCGTGAACGCCGCGCACATCAACATTCTGATCGGCCCGCGCAACGGTCCGGTGGGGCAGGCGTTTGCCAACAGCCTGGCATCGCCGAGCCAGGGGCATTGCCCGTTCATGGTGATCGCCCAGCCGAACATCCCGGTCAAGCCGATGACCCTTTATGTCAACAAAGCCGCGATCAGCAGCGACCTGCACGGTAACGCCACCTGGGGCGCGTCTCAGGCCGGGATTGCCAAGGCTGTGCTCGAAGCGTTGCTCGACGGCACCTTGCCACCGGAAGCCGAAGACGAATGGGCCATCGTGACGGCCAACTGGGTCAACCCGGCCTGCGATGACCTCGATGCGGTGTACCTGAACAACTACAACGCCTGCCGCACAGCGATCCGCGCCGCCCTGACCGGCAAGCCGGAAACAGCGCAACTGGCGGATGTGGTCGATCACATCAGCAACCCTTTCTACACCCCAAAAGCCTGAGGTTCGCGCCATGCAATACATTCGTTTGGGCAATTCCGGCCTGCAAGTCTCCCGCCTGTGCCTGGGCACCATGAACATGGGCACCCCGGACTGGAAACCGTGGATTTTCGATGAGAAGCAAAGCGAGCCGATCGTCGCTCACGCCTTGGACAACGGGGTGAATTTCATCGACCTGGCGGACTTCTATTCCGCTGGCGTCGGCGAGGAAGTGGTAGGGCGCATCGTCAAGCGCCTGGCCCGTCGCGAAGACCTGGTGATCACCACCAAGGTCGGCTACGGCACCCGCAACGGCATCAATGCCAGCGGCCATTCACGCAAGCACATCATGGACGGCATCGATGCGTCGCTGAAGCGTCTGGACATGGATTACGTCGATGTGTTCATGCTGCATTACTTCGACGTGAACACCCCGGTTGAAGAAACCATGAGCGCTATGAACGACATCGTACGTTCCGGTAAGGCCCGTTATATCGGCGTGTCGACCATGCTCACCGGGCAACTGGCAAAGATCCTCATGGCTTGCGAACGCAATGGTTGGGTCAAGCCGATCAACATGCAGCTGCAACTGAACTGCGCCTACCGCGAAGAAGAACGCGAGATGATCCCGTTCTGCCGCGATCAAGGCCTCGGCGTCTCGGTGTTCAGTCCGCTGGCCCGTGGGCTGCTGACCGGCGACGTGCAATCGACCCGCAACCAGACCGACTTTTTTACCCAGCAGATGTACAGCGACGAAGCCTCATTCGAGATTGCTCATTCGGTGCAACGCGTGGCCCGTGCCCGTGGTGTGTCGAACGCGCAGATCGCCCAGGCCTGGGTTGCCAACCATCCGGGTGTCGATTGCATGCTGGTGGGCGCCGACACCACCGCGCAGTTCGACAGTGCCCTGGCGGCGCTGGAGACCAGGCTCGATGCTGAAGAACTGCATGAGCTGGAGCGCAACTACACCCCATGCGACGTAATCAACGATTACACCGCAGGCTGTCGCATCCTGCGCTCGGCCCGTCCGGGTCTGGAGCGCTTCAATCTGACCGAGGCTGTGGCATGAGCGCGCTGATCCGTAACGGCAATTTCATCGATGGCCAATGGTCCAGCGGTGGCGCGACTTATCAGGTGCTCAACCCGGCCAACGGCGAACTCATCGTCGAGGTGCAAAAGGCCGGTGCAAAAGAAACCAACCTCGCCATCGCAGCCGCCAATCGTGCCTTGCCGGCCTGGCGCAAACTGACCGCCAAGGAACGCAGCCAACGGCTCAAGCGCTGGAGCGAGCTGATGCTGAGCAACCAGAAGGACCTGGCCACCTTGCTCAGCCGCGAACAGGGCAAACCGTTGGCCGAAGCCATGGGCGAAGTGGTCTACGCCGCAAGCTTCCTGGAGTGGTTCGCCGAAGAAGCCAAGCGCGCTTATGGTGATGTGATTCCGAGCCACAAGGCCGACGCACGAATCATCGTGGTCAAGGAAGCCATCGGCGTGGTCGCGGCGATCACCCCGTGGAACTTCCCGTTGGCGATGGTCACCCGCAAGGTCGGTCCGGCGCTGGCGGCGGGTTGCACAATGATCCTCAAACCGTCTGAAGAAACCCCGCTGTCAGCCTTCGCCCTCGCGGTGCTGGCCGAGCAGGCGGGCATTCCGGCCGGCGTGTTCAACATCGTCTCGGGAGACGCGGTGGCGATTGGCGGGGCGCTGCAAGCCTCCAGCATCGTGCGCAAACTGTCGTTCACCGGCTCAACTCGCACCGGCAAACTGCTGATGCGCCAGGCCGCCGACACCTTGAAAAAGGTCTCGCTGGAACTGGGCGGCAACGCGCCGTTCATTGTCTTCGACGACGCCGATCTGGACGCCGCCGTCAGAGGCGCCATGGCCTCGAAATTCCGTAACACCGGGCAGACCTGCGTCTGTGTAAACCGTTTCTTCATTCAGGACGGCGTGTACGAAGCCTTTACCAGCAAACTCGCTGAAGCGGTCGCGGCGATGCGTGTCGGCAGTGCGCTGGACGGTGAAACCGAGCAAGGTCCGCTGATCAACATAGCGGCATTGGCCAAGGTTGAACTGCATGTCGGTGACGCTCTGGAGAAGGGCGCCAAGCTGTTGTGCGGTGGTCGTCGGCATGCGCTCGGTGGCACGTTCTTCGAACCGACCATCCTCACCGAAGCCAACAGCGACATGCTGATCGCCCAGGACGAAACCTTCGGCCCGGTGGCCGCATGCTTCCGCTTCAAGGACGAAGCCGAAGTGCTGCAACGGGCCAACGACACGCCGTATGGGCTGTCGGCGTACTTCTACAGCCGCGATATCGGCCGCGTGTGGCGCATGGCCGAAGGTCTGGAAGCGGGCATGGTCGGGATCAACGAAGGAATCATTTCCACAGAAGTTGCACCGTTCGGTGGCATCAAGGAATCGGGCCTCGGTCGCGAGGGTTCGAAGTACGGTCTGGAGGACTACCTGGAAATCAAATACCTGTTGATGGGCGGCCTCTAAGGCACAGCCATAAACCCCTGTAGGAGCGAGCTCCCGCAGGGGGCATTGGTGTCCTAAGGATTACTCACCAACCCCAACCACTCCGTAAACAACCGCACCTTCGATAACCCTTGTTTGTCGTTTGCCACATCCAGCCAATAACCATACGGTCCAACCACCTCCACCGGGGTGATCGGCAGCAGGCTGCCATTGGCCAGTTCCTTTTCGATCATCTGCCGGTCGATCACCGCCAAACCACCACCCGCCAGGGCGGTGTGGATCACCTGATCCAGGGTGCTGAATTCCAGCCCCTGCGCAGCATCGATATCGTCACGGCCCATTGCCGCCAACCAATTCTCCCAAACCTTCAAGCGCTTGCCGTCGTGCAGGATGTGCAGCAGTGGAAACTGCCGCAAGTCAGGCGGCTGGCCGTCGACGAACAACTCCGGACTGGCCACTGCCATGTGCCGCTCCATCACCAGCAACTGGCTACTGCAATGGCTGGCGGCTTCGAGGCCGAAGCGGATGTGGCAGTCGATTTCCGCGAGGTTGTCGTGGCCGGTTTGGTGGGTCACGCTCAGGCTGATGTCCGGGTAGCGTTGGCAGAAGGTGCGCAAGTGTGCCGACAACCAGCGTGTGGCCCAGGTCGGTGGCGCAACGATGCGCAGACGCTGGCGCAGGTTAGGTACACGCACCGCTTGCAGGGCGCGTTCGATGTGGTCGAAGGCGTTGCTCAAATGGGGGGAAAGGGCGGTGCCGGTTTCGGTCAGCGACAGGCCCTGAGGCGTGCGAATGAACAGGGCTACACCGAGATAGTCTTCGAGTTGCTTGATCTGACGGCTGACCGCGCCTTGGGTGACGTTCAGACCCAGCGCCGCCTGGCTGAAACTGCGATGCCGCGCGACTTCTTCAAAGACTCGCAGCATGTTGAGCGAGGGCAGTTGACGCATGAAAGGCTGACTCCGCACCTGACGCCGATGTGGGACAGGTTTATTGTTTTTGGCGAATGTTTTGTAGGGCGTATCTGACTCCTCTGGCATGGACTGATGCAAGTGTTGTTTGGGCTGACGCCATCGCGAGCAAGCTCGCTCCCACAGTGGTCTTCGGTGTGCCGACAATTTTCAACACACCACAGACCCCATGTGGGAGCGAGCTTGCTCGCGAAGGCGCCTTCAAGGGCGCCAAAAAATCCGGATCAGAAGTAATACCCAATGTTCATGTACAACTGGTTTTCCCACTGATTACTACCGCCGGCCCCCAGGCTCTGGGTGTAGCTGCTGCCACCGATGTACGGGTCGTTCTTGCCGTACAGCCATTCAGTGGCGATCCACAGTTTGCTGACGGAGAACGAGGTGCCGAGGATCATCCGTTGCGAGGTCTTGAAGTCGTCGGCGGATTTGTCGAAGGCGCTGTAGTTGGCATACAGCTTCACCCCACTGATCTGATCGAACAGGTACTTGCCGCCGACGTCGTAGCTCACGTCCGCCACGTACAGGTTGCCGCGACTGGCGACGTTGAAGGTGCCGTCGTAACCGCCGAGGGTCACCAGTTCATCGGTGCCTGGGTTGCGCGGGGACATCTGTTGACGCGCCGCTTGCAGTTGCACGCCCCACGGGCCGTTCTTGCCGATGTAGTGCACGGCCACGGCGTTACGGCGGCCGTTGTTGTTGGTGTCTCTGTTTTCCAGGGTCGAGGTCAGGCCGGAGATCCCGACTTCGGATTTCCACGGCCCAAGGTCCATCGCCTTGGCCACTCGCAGCACCACGGTGTTGCGTTCCTGGTTGTTGCTGCCGTCGGTGACGTAACTGTCGGCTTTGGACACAACGCTGGAGTAGGTATCGCCATTGCTGGTGCCTTTGCCTTGCCACGCCGGGCGCAGGTAGTAACCGGCCTGGATGTTCCAGTCGCCGCTTTGCTGAATGAACTTGGCGCCGATTTGCTCCACGTCTTCCAGGCCCACGACGTTGCCCAGGGTTTCGTAGAAGGTGCTGCCGAAGTACGGCTGCAAACCGAACGGTACCTGGTTCAGGCCAACCTGGATCTGCTGGTCGGGGTTGAACTTGTAGCCGACCCACGCCGATTCGGCGAACTGGATGTCACCGACATTGTTGGTGTACTTGTAAGGGTAGGACCGACCGTAGAATCGGTACTTGGCCGCGCCGATCCAGGTGTCGGAGTTGTACTTGGCGGTGAGGAATGCGGTGTCGAAGTTGAACGTCTGGATGTCGCGGTCCGGGTCATAGTCCCAGCGCGCACGAACGGCGCCGCCGAGGTCGAGGTTGTCAGTCACCTGAACCGCCATGGCAGGCGCCGCGAAAGCTCCGAGCACAGGAATTAGAGCAATGAAACGGATAGCGCGAGGGTGGTGTGTGCGCACTGTGATACTCCCGATTTTCTGATTATTGTTGGCAACAGCAGCCCATGCCGCAGCGAACGCCGCGGCCTGGGGAAAGGGTTATTGACTCAGTTGGCCTGAGGTCGGATCAGCCTCAACGGGGGGGTAATAGCGGGAACAACCGGTATCGCCGAAGCGCCGGGTGCCGCCGCCAGCAAGGTCTGGGTGTAGGTGTTTTGCGGGCGCAAGAGCACCTGTTCCGCCGTGCCGTATTCCACCACTTCGCCTTGGCGCATCACCGCGATGTAGTCACTGATCTGCGCCGCCACCCGCAAGTCGTGGGTGATGAACAAAATGCTCAGGTTCAGTCGTTGCTGCAGTTCGGCGAGCAACTCCAGCACCTGCTTTTGCACCGAGACATCCAGCGCCGAGACGCTTTCATCGGCGATCAGCACTTCCGGGCGCATCGCCAGGGCCCGGGCGATGCCGATGCGCTGGCGCTGGCCGCCGGAGAACTGCCGTGGCTTGCGCTTGAGGGCGTCACGTTTGAGCCCGACCTGTTCCAGCAAGTCGCCGGCCTCGGTCCATGCATCCCTGGCCGATAACCCGCGCAGTTGCGCAGCGCGGGCGATAATGTCGCCGACCCGATGGCGCGGGTTGAGCGAGCCGTAAGGGTCCTGGAAAATCATCTGGATGCGCCGCCGATTGGCCGCCAGGGCCGAACCGCGCAAGGCCAGGAAATCCGTGTCACCGACCCAGACGTGGCCGCTGTCGCTTTCCACCAGCCGAATCGCCGCTTTCACCAGCGTGCTCTTGCCCGAGCCGGATTCGCCGACAATCGCCAGGGTCTTGCCCCGTGGCAGTTGCAGCGAGACGTCCTTGAGCGCCGGCACCAAACGGCCGCCGACGTTGTAGGTTTTGGTCAGATGCTCGATACGCAGCGCCAACTCACCATCGGCAGACGGCGCATGCAACTCGGGGTGCAACGCCGGCACGGCCGCGATCAACTTGCGGGTGTACGGGTGCTTCGGTGCGTTCAGCACCTGATCGCGCTCACCGATTTCCACCAGTACGCCGCCTTCCATCACGGCAATGCGGTCGGCGATTTCCGCCACTACGCCGAAGTCGTGGGTGATGAACAGAATGCCGTGCTGACCACGACCACGCAGGTCACGCACCAGTTTCAGCACCTGGGCCTGAGTGGTCACGTCCAGCGCTGTGGTCGGTTCGTCGGCGATCAGCAAGTCCGGGTTCATCGCCAACGCCATGGCAATCACCACCCGTTGGCATTGGCCGCCGGAGAGTTGATGGGGAAAGCTGTTGGCGATCCGTGGCGGGTCGGGCAATTGGGTGGAGTCGAGCAGGGCGAGCATGCGTTCGCGGCGCTCGGTGGCAGGCATCTGCGGAGCGTGAATGTCGAAGATCTCTTCGACCTGCTGACCGATGCGAATTGCCGGGTTCAGCGCCGCCATCGGCTCCTGGAAAATCATCGCGATGCGGTTACCGCGCAACCGGCGCAACGAGTGTTCGTCCATGCAGCAGATGTCGTCACCGAGAAAGTCGATCAGCCCTTCGCTGTGGCGCAGGCCCTTGGCGTAGTCGCCCATGATCGCTGCCGAGAGCACCGATTTGCCGGAGCCGGACTCGCCGATCACACAGAGGATTTCGCCCTTGCGCACGTCCAGGCTGATGCCCTTGACGGCGTGGCTGCGGTCGGCGCCGGCGGGCAGTTCGATGGAGAGGTTCTCCACGCGCAGCACTTGTTGCAGGTTCTGTTGTTGGCTCATGCTCAACTCCTTGTGCCTTTCTGGGCGTGTTCGTCCAGACCGTCCGCCAACAGGCTCAGGCCCAGCATCAGGGTGGAGATGGCAATGCACGGGAAGATCACCAAGTGCGGGAAGGCGATGGCCATGCTGCGGCCTTCGTTGATCATGCCGCCCCAGTCCGGCGTGGGAGGTGGCAGGCCGAGGCCGAGGAAACCGAGGGCGCCAATCATGATCGCGGTGTAGCCGATGCGCAGGCAGAAATCGACAATCAACGGGCCGCCGCAGTTGGGGAGGATTTCCACCAGCATGATCCGCAGCGAACTTTCACCCTGGGTGATGGCGCTGAGCACGTAGTCCCGGGAGCGGATGTCGATGGTCAGTGCGCGCATGATCCGGAAGATCGCCGGGGCGCTGGTGAAGGTCACCGCAATCAGGATGTTCAGCGCCGAGGCGCCGAGGGCGATGATGATCACGATGTACAACACCAGCACCGGGAACGACAGTACGGTGTCCGCGACATACGACAGTAGCGCATCGACCCAGCCATTGAAGTAACCGGCGCACAGGCCCATGGCGATGCCCACGGCGAATGCGGTCAGCGTCGCCAGGATCGACCAGAACAACACGGTGCGCGTGCCCCAGATCAGCCGCGAAAGAATGTCCCGGCCGATCATGTCAGTGCCCAGCAGGAAGCTCATGCCGTTGCCATCCGGGGTCATCGGCGTCAGCAGCGGGGTGAAGCTTTCCAGTGGATCGTGGGGCGCCAGCCACGGCGCGAACAGCGCCATCAGTACCCAGCCGCCGACCAGCAGCAAACCGAGCAACGCCAAGGGATGTTTGAACGAGTTGAGAAAGTTCATTGGCCACCTCCGCCAAGACTGCGCAAGGTGATGCGCGGGTTGAGCCAGGTGTAGGCGAGGTCCGAGAAGATTTTGGTCGCGCCGACCACGATGCCGCTGATCATCGCGCAGGCTTCGATCAGGTAGACGTCATGGTTCAGCGACGCGGTGTAGAGCAGCGAACCGAAGCCTTTGTAGGCGAAGAACACCTCGACCACGATCACGTTCGACAGCAGCCACGGGATGTACAACATGATCACCGTGATCGGCGCGATCAGTACATTGCGCAGGGCATGGCGCAGCACGATGCGTGAGGTGGACGCGCCTTTGAGGCGGGCGGTGCGGATGTAAGGCGCCTGCATCACTTCGACCATCGAGGCCCGGGTGATCCGTGCCAGATAGCCGATGCCGAACAGGCACAGCACCATCAGCGGTAGCGCCAGTTCCACGGCGTTGAAACCGTCGCTCATGCTGCTCACGCCCGGCAGCCAGTTGAGCCAGAACACGAAGATCGCCGAGACGAACACCGCGCTGGCAAAGTCTGGAATCGAAGTGGTGACGATCGACAGAAACGACACCAGCCGATCCACCGCCGAACCCTGTCGAATGCCTGCCAGAATGCCGAGTGTCAGGGCCACCGGCACCATCACCAGCAAGGCCAGCCCGGCGAGGATCAGGGTTTGTCCCAGGTTGGGCAGCAGCAGGTCAATCACAGGCTCACGAAAGTGCACCGAGGTGCCCCAGTCACCGCTGACAAAATCCTTCAACCACACCAGATAACGCCAGACGAAGGGTTGGTTGTAGCCATGCTCCACCAGCCACGCAGCGCGCTGGTCGGCGGCGGAATAGGGGCCGAGGACGTTGATCGCAACGTCCTCGATGTTCAGTTCCAGGGCCAGGAACACGATCACCGACACCGACAACAGGGTTGCCGCCAGTGCCAATAACTTGCGCAATAGAAATTCAGCCATGCTCGCACGCTCCGGCTAATCAAGGGATGTCGGCCCGCCGCACCGCAGTGGACGAGCTCGTTCGGGGCGCTTGAATCAGGCGCTCAACCAGACTTCATCCATTGGGTAGAAGTCCGAAGGATGAACCTTGAACCCCTGGACCTTCTTGCTCGCGGCAGTGAACTTGTCACCCCAGAACGGCTGCACCGTGACGCACGCGTCCTGCAGGATCTTCTCGACGCTTTCCATCGCCAGGGCCCGTTGTTTCGGGTCGATGATGCCCATGGCCTTGTCCAGCGCGGCGTCGAAGGCCGGGTCGCTGTAGTGGCTTTCGTTCCAGGCCGCGCCACTGCGGTAGGCCAGTTCCAGGGACATCACACCCAATGGGCGGTGAGCCCAGTAGGTGAGGCTGAAGGCGGCCTTGTTCCAGATTGGCCAGTACTGAGTGGCCGGGATCACTTTGAGGTTGATGCGGATGCCAGCCTCGGCGCAGTTCTGTTGCAGAATTTGCGCGCAGTCCTGTTCGTAGCGGCCCTGGGTGTTGCCGACGATCAGGTCAATGTCGATACCGTTCGGATGACCGGCTTCGGCAAGGAGTTTCTTCGCGCCAGCGACGTCCCGGGTACGTTTGGGCAACGGGAAGTATTCAGGGTGGGACGGGGCGACGTGATGGTCTTCACCCAGGGTGCCCATGCCGCGATAGGCGATTTTCAGCATCTGTGCGTTGTCGGCGCAGAGCACAACCGCTTTGCGAATCCGCAGGTCATCGAACGGCTTCTGATCGCAAGCCATGCGCATAACGACGGTTTGCGCCGATTTGCAGGTCAGCAATTGCGCGCCCGGCAAGCGTTTGGCCAGGTCCAGTTCGGCCACGGTCACTCGGTACAGCACATCTACTTGCCCGGCCTGCAACGCCGCGAGATGGGTGGAGATGTCAGTGCCCATGTCGACGTAACGCAACTCGTCGAGGTTGGCCGGTTTGCGCCAGTAATCGGCACGCTTGGCGAAGGTCGCTTGCTTGTTGACCGCGAACGAAACCAGTTTGAACGGCCCGGTGCCGAGCGGGTTTTTCGCCCAGTCATCACCGGCCTTGAAGCTGCGGTGGACGATGGCGCAGGTGAAGGCGTTGAGCATTTCGGGGATTGCCAGCATCGGCCTCTTCAGCACCAGGCGGAACTGGAAGTCACCGAGTTTTTCGAAGGCGCTGATGTCCTGGAACGCCGTGCGGTTGACCGACTTGGAGTCGGCGGCAATCCAGCGTTCGATGTTGTGCTGCACATCCTCGACGTTGAAGGTGTCGCCGTTGCTCCACTTCACGTCCTGACGCAGGTTGAAGGTCCAGGTCTTGAGGTCGTTCGACGGGCTCCAGCTCTCGGCCAGGTACGGGTGGGTGATGTTGTCGGCGTCGACCCAGGTCAGGTATTCCAGCGAGTTGCGCAACAGGTTCGAGGCTTCGATCCAGGTGATCAGCATTGGGTCCTGGATTTCCTGGATGGCGCAAGCAAACCGCAGGCTGCCGCCCTGGCGTGGCAGGATGGCATCGGCGGCGTGGGCCGAATTACCGAGCAGGGCGGAACCGAGGAAGGTGCTGGCGCTGGCGGCGGTGATGCCCAGCAGCGCGGCGGTGCGCAGGAATTGTCGGCGGTTGATCTCGCCGCTTTTGACTTGGGTGCACAGGTCGTTTACCGCTGGATGCGGCAGGGCGCCGTCCAGAGTTGTTAGCTCGTCGAGATGGGGCATGGGGCAGCTCTCATGTTGTTTTTATTTGAGATGGCCGCAGTTTTGTCATCGGCGCAAAGATCGACAAACGATAAATTCAACGATCAAACGTTCGATAAATGCATGTTACTGAGTGCGGGTGTCGCGGGTGCTTGAAGTAGACGGTCCGATGGCCCCCTGTGGGAGCGAGCTTGCTCGCGATAGCGGTGTGTGAGGCGAAGCAATATTGACTGATGAACCGCTATCGCGAGCAAGCTCGCTCCCACCCAAAGCGGAATCGGGCAAGACAGTAGAAATCGTCCTACACAACACAAAAATGCATGTTACTCAGGAAATTTCCCACAAGCCGTGGGATGCTTGGCGCTCGTCAGCCCTTGCGCGAGTAACCTTCATGAAACGCAAAATGCCCGCGCTCAATGCGCTCAAAGCCTTCGAAGTGGCCGGCAGCACCGGCAGCTTTACCCGGGCGGCGGAGTTGCTCAATGTTACCCAGAGTGCGGTCAGCCGGCAGGTGCGTCAGTTGGAAGAACAGCTGGGCGAGAACCTGCTGGAGCGCCGGCATCATCACCTCGAACTGACCAGTGCCGGCCGGGTGTTGCTGCGGGCGCTGCATCAATCCTTCGACAAGATCGAGCTGACGGTGCGCAGTATTCAGCAGAAATCCCACGCCAATCGCCTGCACATCAACGCGCCGCCGACCTTCACCAGTCGTTGGTTGATGCCACGCTTGGGACGGCTGCGGGAGAAGCATCCGGAACTGGAGTTGAGTATCACCACCCGCTTGCAAGACAGCCTGGCGGAAACCAGCACCCTGGACTGCGCGATCCGTTTTGGCGATGGCGAATGGGATGGTCTGGACAGCTCGCTGCTGATCCAGGAACGGCACATCGCGGTGTGCGCGCCATCCTTGTATGCGCGGGAGTGGAGCGAGGGCGGCATCGACCTCAATCGCCTGACATTGCTGCATGTGCTGGCCCGCGAAGACCAGCGCTACCTGACCTGGAAACACTGGCTGGACGCGGCGAAAATCACCGGTGTCGACACTCAGGGCGGTTATGAATTCGACCTGCTGGACCTGGCCATCCGCGCCGCCACCGACGGCCTGGGCATCACCATCGCCGACTGGCACATGGTCGCTCCGGAGCTGGCCAGCGGGCAGTTGACCCAGGTGCTTAACGTGCACGTGGAAGGGCATCAATCCTATTGGCTGGTGACCCGGCCGGAGCAGACCTCGATGCCGCAATTGCAGGTGTTCAGTCAGTGGTTGCAGGAAGAGATCTGGTTGGCGCAGCGGCAACTGGAGCCCTCCACCGCCGCCAGCTAAACCCCGCAAAACCCCTGTGGGAGCGAGCTTGCTCGCGATGAGGCCGTGTCAGTCGACATTGATGTTGCCTGACACTCCGCCATCGCGAGCAAGCTCGCTCCCACAGGGGGAATTCGTCGACTGAGGGGTAACCTGCCTTTTTCGAATGTTCCCCCGCTCAATAAATCGTTTGTTCAACCCGTTCAGGATGCCAAGACTGCGGGAACTGGATAAAAACAACGATGGGCGATTCACATGCGACTCGAGCGAAACTTTGTAAACGGCCACTTTATCGAGCCTGCCAGCGACGCGCTGATTGCAGTCTACAACCCGGCGACCGAAGCCTTGGTCGGGCAGGTCTCGGCGGCCACCACTGCTGAAGCTACGGCCGCCGTAGACGCCGCAGCCGCTGCCCAGAAGGTCTGGGGCAAGCTCACCAGCATCGAGCGCGCCGAACACCTGCGCTCTTTCGCCGATGCTTTGGATGCCTGCGCTGAAAGCATCGGTGCGGCCCTGGCCGCCGAGTCCGGTAAAAGCGTCAGCGATGCCAGCAACGAAGCGCGTTACGCCGCACAGATCACCCGTTACCACGCCGAGTGGGCGCGCCGGATCGAAGGCGAGATCATTCCCAGCGACACCCCGAACGAAAACCTGTTCCTGCACCGCGAGCCGATCGGCGTGGTCGCCTGCCTGATTCCGTTCAACTACCCGGTCTATACCTTGCTGCGCAAAATCGCCCCGGCGCTGATTGCCGGTAACACCGTGGTGGTGCGCCCGAGCAACAACACCCCGACCTCGGCGTTTGAAATTGCCAAGGCTGTGCAGCAATCCGGCTTGCCGGCTGGCGTCGTGAATATCCTGACCATGGACCACGCCACCGCCGCCAGCGTCTGCACCCACAAGGCTGTCGGTTTGATCACCCTGACCGGCAGCGTCAATGCCGGGCGCATCGTGCTCGATTACTGCAAGACCAACATCGCCAAGCCATCGCTTGAGCTTGGCGGTAAAACCCCGGCGATCATCGAAGCCGACGCCGATCTGGAAAAAGCCGCCAGCGACATCATCGCCTCCAAGACCACCCATTGCGGCCAGTTGTGCACGGCAGTGGAACGGGTTTATGTGCAGGAAAGCGTCTACGACCGATTCCTCGCGCTGCTCAAAGCCAAAATCAGCGCGGTGAAGTTCGGCGACCGCGCCACCGACGCCAGCCTGATGGGCCCGCTGGTCAACGCCAGTTCGCAACAGAACATCCACGCCATGGTCGAGCGCGCCATCGCCGACGGTGCTGTACTGGAAACAGGCGGTTTTATCCCGCAGGGCAACGGTCACTTCTACCCGCCGACCCTGCTCAGCGGCTGCCGTCAGGATATGGAAATCATCCAGGAAGAAATCTTCGGCCCGGTTCTGCCGGTGCTCAAGTACCGCGACATCGACGAAGCGCTGGCCATGGCCAACGACCACCAGTTCGGTTTGTCGTCGGTGCTGTACACCGAGAACTACCGCACCACCATGAAAGTCGCCAACGCCATCGAGGCCGGCGAGTTGTACGTCAATCGGACCCCGGCCGACCCGTATCAGGGCTTTCACGCCGGCTGGAAACGCTCAGGCCTGGGCGGCGATGACGGCAAGCACGGCATGCTCGAATTCACCCAGACCCGTCTGGTGGTGATGAAGTACTAGAACAGCAGCTACGAGCTTCAAGCTTCAAGCTGCAAGTTAAAGCGAACGGTGACTGGCTCTGGCTTGCCGCTTAAAGCTTGCCGCTTGCAGCCGCTTCACACCTATAAAAACAATTATTTGGGGCTCCCGGACCACCGGGCTGCCCGAGGTCACACAGATGTCCAAGCCTGCAACCACTGTTGCCGCTGTTCAGGGGTCGAACGCGGATTCAAAAAGCCACAGTGACAAGGGAAGTCGCTATTTCCAGCTGATGCTGCTGGTGCTTGCCGCCGGGGCGATCTACCCGATCCTGTACCTGCGTCAGGTCTACCAGACCACCATGCTCGAGGTGTTTCAAATCAACCACAGCGAGCTGGGTTATCTGTACTCGATGCTCGGGACGATTTTCCTGCTCAGCTACTTGCCGAGCGGCTGGCTGGCGGACCGTATTGCTCCACGTTTTCTGATTTTCTTTTCGCTGGTGGCCACCGGAGCCCTGGGGCTTTGGTACTCCACAGCGCCGTCGATGACCGGTTTGATGATCATCTTCGGTTGCTGGGGCCTGACCACCGGCCTGACCTTCTGGGCCTCGGTGCTCAAGCGGGTGAAGATGATTGCCCATCACACTGAACAAGGCCGGTTCTTCGGCATCCTCGATGGTGGTCGTGGTCTGGTGGAAGCCTTGCTGGCGACGGTTGCTTTGGGGTTGTTTGCCTTCGCCACCGAAACCCGTGGCGAGTCGGCAGCCGAAGGTTTCAAGCACGTGGTCTACCTGTATGCCTTCACCTGTATCGCCATCGGCTGTGTGCTGGTGCTGATCAAGGACCCGAAGTCGATGGAAGACACGGCGGCGGTAGAGAAGGGCAAGTTCAACCTGCTCAGTGACCTGGTCACGTTGGTGAAAATCCCTGAACTGTGGCTGGTGACCGCCATTGTGTTCTGCGGATATCACATCTTCTGGGCCACCTACAGCTTCTCCGATTATCTGCAGGGTGGCGGCATGACAGCGGTCATGGCCGGCACCATCACCACCATCAAGTTGTGGATGCGGCCTATCGGCGGCGTGGGCGGCGGTTGGCTCGGTGATAAGTTCTCGAATATTTCGGTGCTGATCGTTGCACTGTTTCTTGCGACGCTGGCGATGGTCGGCCTGATCGTATTCCCGGCCCTCAATAGCATGGGCTTGCTGATCGGCACGGTGATTTTCATCGGTTTGATGACCTACGCGATTCGCGGCCTGTATTGGGCGATCCTCGACACTTGCAACATTCCGCTGCGTATCACCGGCCTGGCCATCGGCATTGTCTCGGTGGTCGGTTATCTGCCGGACGCCTTTATTCCCTTGATCAACGGCTACCTCACCGAGCATTTCCCCGGTGCCTTTGGCTACAAGCTGTATTTCGGCTACATCGCCTTCGTCGGCCTGCTCGGGACCCTCGCGGCCCTGACCTTGCGCGCACGTATCAATCGCAAAACCTTGAACCAGACTTCTTTGAATTAAACAGGTGCCTGTGATGAAAATCGTCGCCTTAGAAACCCATATCGTTGCCGTCCCGCCACCGCACATCGGCGGCATGTACTGGCTGTTCGTCAAGCTAAAGACTGATTGCGGCATTGAAGGCGTGGGCGAAATCTACGCCGCGACCTTCGGCCCCAAAGCCATGCTGCCGATCATCGAAGACGTGTTTGAACGCTACCTGCTCAACCATGACCCGCACCACATCGAGCGCTTTTTCCGTCAGGCTTATTCCAGCGGTTTCACCCAGCGTCCGGACCTGACCATGATGGGTGTGGTCAGCGGCCTGGAGATGGCTTGCTGGGACATCATCGGCAAAGCGGCGAGCAAACCTGTTTATGAGTTGTTGGGCGGCAAAGTCAACGAACGCCTGCGTTCCTACACCTACCTGTACCCGGTCAACAGCCGTGGCGAATACGACTACGACGACCCGGACCTGGCCGCCGAATGCGCCATCGAGAACATGAACAAAGGCTTCACTGCCGTGAAGTTCGACCCGGCGGGACCGTACACGGCGTACTCCGGGCACCAGATCTCGCTGGAAGTGCTGGAGCGCTGCGAAACCTTCTGCCGCAAGATCCGCGAAGCGGTGGGCAACAAGTGCGACCTGCTGTTCGGCACTCACGGGCAGATGGTGCCGTCCTCGGCGATTCGCCTGGCCAAGCGCCTGGAGAAGTATGACCCGCTGTGGTTCGAAGAGCCGGTGCCGCCGGGTCAGGAAGAGGCCATGGCGCAAGTCGCGGCGAAGACCAGCATCCCGATTGCCACCGGCGAGCGGCTGACCACCAAGTACGAATTTTTCAAGCTGTTGCAGGCTGGCGGTGCGTCGATCCTGCAGATGAACGTCGCGCGCTGCGGCGGTCTGCTGGAAGCCAAGAAAATCGCGAGCATGGCCGAGGCCTATTACGCGCAAATCGCCCCGCACCTCTACAACGGGCCGATCGGCGCGGCGGCGAGTTTCCAGTTGGCGACCTGCTCGCCGAACTTCCTGATCCAGGAAAGCATCATGACCTGGGGCGGTTTCCATGCCGAAGTCCTGACCAAGCCGCTGCAATGGGAGGACGGCTACATCATTCCGTCCACCGAGCCCGGCCTTGGGGTGGAACTGAACATGGACGTAGTGCGCAAGCATTCGCCGTACACCGGCGAGCGCCTGCACCTGCAAATGGCGCCGACCCCGGCTGACGTCAAAGACACATCGCCGGCCAGGGGCTGACGGACGATCTGTCAGCAAGCACAGTCCATGTGGGAGCGAGCTTGCTCGCGATGAGGGCGTCACATTCGGCATTGATATTGACTGACCGGACGCCATCGCGAGCAAGCTCGCTCCCACAGGGGATGGTTTTTTTTGGATAACGACTTACGCGGTAACCGTGCATGACATACGACTACATCATCGCTGGCGCAGGCGCTGCCGGCTGCATCCTCGCCAATCGGCTCTCGGCCTCGGGGAAATACACGGTGTTGCTGCTGGAGGCGGGCGGCAAGGACAGTTCCCTGTGGTTCAAGATCCCGGTCGGCTTCGCCAAAATGTATTACAACCCGACCTTCAACTGGATGTACTACAGTCAGCCGCAAAAGCAGCTGAACAACCGGGAAATCTATGCCCCGCGCGGCAAAGTGCAGGGCGGCTCGGGTTCGATCAACGCGATGATCTACGTCCGTGGACAAGCCCATGACTTCGACGACTGGGCAGCCAACGGCAATGACGGCTGGGGTTTCAAGGACGTGCTGCCGTACTTTCGCAAACTGGAAAACCATCCGCTGGGCGACAGCGAATATCACGGCGGTAGCGGCCCGATCAGCATCACCCCGATGAAGGGCCAGACCCATCCGATCTGTGATGTGTTCCTCAAGGGTTGTGACGAACTGGGTTACCCGCACAGTGATGACTTCAACGGGCCGAAATTCGAAGGTTCGGGCATCTACGACGTCAACACCAAGGATGGCCAGCGCTGCTCCAGCAGCTTCGCGCACTTGCACCCGGCCCTGAGTCGGCCGAACCTGACGGTGGAGCATTACGCCCTGGTGGATCGGGTGCTGTTCGATAACGACCGAGCGACCGGCATTTCCGTGACCCAGCATGGCGTGGTCCGCACCTTCACCGCGCGCAAGGAAGTGATCCTCTGCGCCGGTGCCGTGGACACGCCGAAAATTCTGCAATTGTCCGGTGTGGCGGATCAGGCGTTGTTGGCCAAACACCAGATCCCGCTGGTCAAACACCTGCCGGCGGTGGGGCAGAACCTGCAGGATCACTTGTGCGCCAGCTACTACTACAAGGCCAACATCCCGACCCTCAACGATCAGCTCAGCTCGCTGTTCGGTCAGTTCAAGCTGGGCCTCAAATACCTGCTGACCCGCAAGGGCGCCCTGGCCATGAGCGTCAACCAGGCGGGCGGGTTCTTCCGGGGAAATGACGCGCAGGCCAATCCGAACCTGCAGTTGTACTTCAACCCGTTGTCGTACCAGATCCCGAAAAACAACAAAGCCAGCCTCAAGCCCGAGCCGTATTCAGGCTTCCTGCTGTGCTTCAACCCGTGCCGGCCCACCAGTCGTGGGCATATCGAGATTGCCTCGAAAAATCCACGGGACGCTGCATTAATCGATCCCAACTACCTGAGCACACAAAAGGACATCGACGAGGTGATCCAGGGCAGTCGGCTGATGCGCAAGATCATGCAGGCGCCAGCGCTCAAGGGCATCACTGTTGCAGAGGTGTTGCCTGGGCCGTTGGTCGAAAGCGATGAACAGATGCTGCAGTACTTTCGCGAGAACAGCGGTTCGATTTATCACCTGTGCGGCTCATGTGCCATGGGCGCGGACGAGCAGAAATCGGTGGTGGACAAGCGGCTGAAGGTCCACGGTCTCGACGGTTTGCGCATCGTCGATGCGTCGATTTTTCCGAACGTCACCAGCGGTAATACCCACGCGGCGGTACTGATGGTGGCGGAGAAGGGCGCCGATCTGATCCTGCAGGACGTCTGATTTCGTTGCCATACTCTTTCGAAGAGCGTTTGGATCGGCCGCTATATAGCCGATTTCTGCCAGTCACGACGGGCCGGAATCGACCCGAAGCAAGCGCTCAGCGATATCTACGAGACCATGAGGGATTCCATTGTGAGGGCAGCAGGGATCCAGTGGCGATCACTGACTGACGTCTTGAAAGGTCTTCTCAGGCTTCTTGGGAACGCTTGACCGGGAACGACACGAAAGGCTTGATCTCCTTGAGCACGAACATGCTCTGCATCTCCTTGATGCCAGGCAATTGCCGGATCACTGACATCGCAAAGTCGGCGAACGAGTCGAGATCGCGCGCCACTACCTGCAACAGGAAGTCAGCGTCGCCACCGATGCTGTAGCACGCCACCACATCCTCCAGCTGCATCACTTCCTGCTCGAACTTCCTGGCCTCGGCTGCGCTGTGATGGTCGATGCTGACTCGTATGAACACCATAACCCCCAACCCGATCCTGCGTCGGTCCAGCACCGCTCTGTAACCCTGAATATAGCGATGCTCTTCCAGCTGCCGAACCCTGCGCCAGCAAGGCGAGGCAGACATGCCGATATGGTCGGCCAAGGTCTGGTTGGTGATCCTGCCGTCCTGTTGCAAGGCTGTAAGGATTTTGACATCTGTCAGATTTAGCGTCTGATCGGTCATAAATTCCGCGTCCCTGTGGTAAAGAGGTAGATCCTACCAGAACTCATCCGGCCAGCAATTAAAATAGAAAATTTTTCCCCTGCTAAAGGGGATAAGATTTTTTCAACTTCTGATGTTGGAGTTACCACGCTTTAGCCTCTACGCACAAACCGATGCCGGACGCGTCGTTGAATAAATAAACCAAAGTTGATCGCTTCCTTTTCCGGAGGGCGCGATCCCAGGGTGATAAATGATTCTTCATCTGGTTTTTTTCAAGTTTGATGAACCCTTTCAATGGTGCGACGACGAAGTCATCGATGCAGAAGCATCGACACGTCAGCACCCACTTCACATCAACGAAATAGTCGGTTGGGCCTGCGGCAGGAATATAAGTCCGCGCAAACAGGCCATGGACTTTGTGGTGATGGGGCTGTTTGAAACTCAAGAGGCACTCTCTGCGTTTCTCGTTCATCCCAACCATCAGCAGGGTGTGATGAAGTGGCAAAAAATTGCCAGTTGGCAGGTAGTGGATATTGATATCGGTAGTGACACTACAAAGTTCGTTGGGCTGCTCAATGGTTGGGCTGACTTCGGTGTGACAACACTCGAAAAACTGAAGACTTATTGATAGTCATGGAGGATTCAATGAATTTCGATGCTGCCGTTCACAAATGCGTAATTGTAGTCGACAAGGCACTGGGGCTGGGACACGCGGCGAATGCCGTCAGTGTCATCGGCGTCAGCCTGGGGCGTTCGGTAGAAGGTCTGGTCGGACCTGACATGCAAAGCCGCGACAACGTCAATTACCCTGGAGTCATCTACGCACCGTTGCCGATTCTGCTTGCCACCAATGAGTATCTGCGGGAACTTCAAGAGAAAGCGCTGGCGGATGACGAAATCCACACCATGCCATTCAGCGCCTTGGCGCAATCCTGCAAGACGTATCAGGAATATGAGTCGCGTATCTCCGAGGCCGATAGTTCAGCCATAGAATTGGTTGCCATTGGCTTGATTGGGCCACAGAAAAAAATCAGTAAGTTGACCGGTAATCTTTCGCTGTTCAAATGACAAGGAGGTTGTAGTGTACGCTTTATTCAAGCCTGAGCTTCTGGAGTTGGCACGTACGGTTCATCAGCAACATGCAGTATTTGAGAGTGATGGTATCTCCGTCGGGGAGTTGAATGATATTCAGCTTGGGCGTATTAAAAATATACTCCGTCATGTCAAAGCGTATTCGCCTTTTTACCGGGACAGATTGTCTGTGTTACCTGACAGTGCCATAGATAAACTTGACTGGAATGCGTTCCGAAAGTTGCCGTTCACCACCAAGAACGATTTGCGCGAGGCGGGCCATGGCATGGCGTCGGCGCCATTGAAGAAAGCCTGGATCTACTACGAAACCACGGGGACTACCGGAGCGTCGACACCCTGTCCGCGCAACGAGCATGATTCGATATTCAATAACACGCCCCTGATCCTTCGTTACAGTGAGCTGTTTCGTGCCCACGGTCAGCAACATATTGTCGGTGTGATGGGGCCTACGGAGTTGCACTCTACCGGCGATACGTTTGAAGACGTCTGCCGCAGCCTTGGCCACACGGTCGTGAAAATGTGGCCGCGATCGCCTGTCGTCGGGCTGGATCGTGCGGTCACGTTGATCAGGGAGCTGAAGATCACAGCCTTGGTCTGTACACCGGCAGTTGCCATCAGCCTGGCCCGGCATCTGATCAAAAAGGGCCAGCGCCCCTCGGATCTGGGCGTAAAGCTGATTTTTACCTTGGGTGAACTGACCACCCCTGCGTTGCTGCGCAACATCGGCGATGTTTGGGGCAGTGCGGTGTACAACTGCATGTATGCCTCGCAAGAGTCGTCGATCCTGGCCGCCTGCGACAAGGATGGCAATCTCTGCACGGTTCCCTTGAACGTCGTCTATGAAGTGGTCAACCCCCTGACGGGGCAAGTGCTGGAGCCTGTGAATGCGAGAATGACCGGCGAATTGGTCATCACCCATCTTTATCAGGGGCAAAAACCGCTGATTCGCTATCGCACCGGGGATATGGTCAGGGCTCAGGTGATGGACAAGGGTAAATGGCAAATCATTCCTATCGGTCGGGTCAGGGATACTTTGGTCATCAATGGCCACAATCACTGCGCCTACGACGTCGAGGCTGCACTATTCGAGCATCTCACAGGCTGCCTGGATTATCACATCCAGGTGGAAACCGTGGGCGGTGTCGATCAGTTGAGCGTCACCCTGGAGTTGGAGCAGAACACCGGGTTCCACAACGACCTGGAGGCCGTTGCCAGCTCCATGGCGGCCAGACTTGGCGCCCGTGTCCACATCGCCGTTGGCCCCACAGATGCCGTTACCGGCACTGCGGCGATGGTCAGCTGGAAGGCCGCCAGGCTCCACGACAAGCGCAGCGGTAGCGACAACAACGAGCGCGAAACGGCATTGAACATTGCCGCGCGGAGGGCTTGATCATGACTGACATGCCCGGCAATACCCAGGTGTCCCAGCGCAAGCCGCATCCTTGGGTGTACTTCGATGGTCAGGTTGTAGCCGCAGCAGAAGCGTTGATACCGGTAACGACCCAGGCATTCAATTACGGCACAGCGGTCTTCGAGGGCATTCGCGCCTATGTCGCCAGTAGCGGCGAGTTAAATGTCTTCAGGTTGGATGATCACCTGAAACGGCTGGAGAATTCGGCCAGGCTGCTGCAGTTGGAAAACCTGCCGCGTCGCGCTGAGATGAAGGCAATCATCCTCGATTTACTGCGGCGTAACGAGGCATCGACCGAGAGCTATATCAGGCCCCTGGCCTACAAGAAGGCGCTGATGCCTGGCGTTGGCTTTGGCGTGAAGCTTTCCGGGGTCAGCACTGGCCTGGTGATCAATACCCTGGCCATGGGCGCCTATATGCCCGCCGGCGGTATTCGCTGTGCCATCTCGAGTTGGCGGCGCATTCCGGATGTTTCGCTTCCCGCGCGGGCCAAAATCACAGGTAGTTATGCCAATTCGGCGTTGGCCATGGAGTCGGCGCAACGCAACGGGTTTGACGATGCGTTGATGTTGAATGTGCACGGCAATCTTGCCGAGTCGACGACCTCCAATGTCTTCGTCGTGAAAGACGGTTGTCTCATCACGCCGCCTTTGAGTGCCCATATTCTTGAGGGCATTACCCGTGATTCGGTGATTACCCTGGCCAGAGAAGAGTTGGGGTTGAAAGTCGTCGAGCGAGATATCTCGTTTTCCGAGCTGTTTTCAGTCGATGAGTGTTTCCTGGCCGGTACCGGCGTCGAGATCGTACCCGTGACGCAAATCGATCACTACGTGCTGCAAGAGAGCGGGGTGGGTGAAATAAGCGCTGCGATCAGGCGCCTCTACCTGGAGACGGTAAGAGGTCTGAATAGTAAATACACCCATTGGTTGAGCCCGGTATCCAATTGATCGCTCTGGAGAGTCATGACTATGGACAGTAAATTCTTGAATTTGGGTGTTGGCGATTGGCGCGATGTGATGATTCACACCTTGGGGCCCAGCGGGACCAGCAGTGAAGCGGCCGCCGGCTTTTTCAGTGAATGGTTAGGGCGTCGATATCCAGGCTCACGCGTACAGGTCAACCTCAGCGACTCTTACGAGCATGCGCGCTCCAGCATGGACGAGCACGTTCCAAGAGTGATGATCGTGGCCAATGCCTACCCGCAGATTCATAACTTCTATATGGACCCGCGGTTAAGCCTGGTAGCGACCTTCGTGTTCGACACGCCGTTGTATGGATTGGCGAGCAAGGGGCCGCTAACGACCGCAAAGCTGACGGTCGCCAGCCATCCCGCGCCGATTCTCCTGATCAAGGAACTCTTGCCTCAGGGGCTCGAGGTCGACTCGGTAATCCTCGCACTTTCCACCAGCGCCGCCGCGGCAGCAGCGGCCAGGGGCGAGGTCGATGTGGCGCTGACCACGGAAGTGGCGGCCAACATCCACGGTTTGCATTTTATCTCGAGTACCCGTCCGATCCGGATGCTCTGGTCGGTCTTCGCGCTTGCCCGCTCGAGCGCACTGCCGACTGAAGCCAGTTTGTACTGCAGTTGATTGCTACACCCTGCCTGACCCCGTTCGGAGGCAGGGTGACCCTTGGACTATTTCGAATACACGTTGAGGTCATGATGCCTGTCTTGAAGCTTCACACAATCGATTCGACCCCGGAAAAAAGCAAAGAGCTACTTCAGAGCTCCATCGACAACTTTGGCTGGATCCCCAATCAGAGTGCCTACATGTCTGAGTCACCTTCGTTACTGGGCGCCTACCAGCGAGCGCATGATCTGTTTATCGACAGTTCGTTGAACGAAGAAGAAAAGGCCGTGGTGTGGATGACCACCGGTGTGGAAAACCGCTGTGACTATACAGTCCAGGCCCACGCCTTCATTGCCTTGGCCAAGGGCGTGGATGAGTACGTGGTCGACGCCATCGCTCATGAGCCAACCCGCCTCAATGCGCGACTGATGGCGTTGCGCAGTTTTACCCTGGAAGTGATTCATTGTCGCGGCTGCCTGAGCAAGCCAGCCATTGATGCTGTCTTGCGGGCGGGCTTCAGCAAACAAAACATGCTGGATGTGATTCTCGGCGTTTCGCAGAAAAACATGTCGACAATTTTGAACGGTATTGCCGGCACCGAAATCGATGAGCGTTTCAAATGGGCTGCCTTTCAAGGGTTCAAGCAGACGGCCGAGGCTTGAACGATGCTTCATCTGGACAGCGATTCGGTCAAAGGACTGTTGAATTTCAAGCTGTGCCTGCGGCTCAGCGAGGAAGCTTTCAGATTGCACTCTTCAGGCCAGGTGGAGCAGCCGTTGCGCACCATCGTCAAGGGCGGCGAGAACGAGTTGATGGGGGTCATGCCGGCTTACATCAAGTCCGGGCCCTATCAGGGGTTCGGCTTGAAGTCGGTGGTGGTCAGGTTGGGTGCTGAAGTCCGCGGTCCCTCTCATATGGGGAGCGTGTTGATCTATGACGAGGCTGGAGTATCCCCGGTCGTCGCGGTAGATGCCGGGGCGATCACTGAAATCCGCACGGCCGCGGCTTCGGCACACGCGACCCGCATTCTTGCGGCGCCCAACGCCAGCCGTGTGGCCATTCTGGGAACTGGCTTGCAAGCCCGGGCTCATCTGCTGGCAATGCGGGCCGTCAGGCCGGTCAAGCAAGTCTCTGTATGGGGGCGAAGCGAGGCTGCGTGTCGTGAGTTTGCGTCCTGGAGCGAGCGCTACTGTGATTTACCAGTCTCGATTTGCGCCACGGCTGCCGAGGCGGTGCACGACAGCGACATCATCTGTACCACCACGGCCGCTCGCGCGCCCATTCTGTCCCGGGCTGATCTACCGGAGCGCTGCCATATCAACGCAATCGGCTCCTCTGCTCCGGGTTTTCAGGAGTTACATGAAGACGTGTACCAGGGCAGTGCTTTGTTCACGGATTGCAACCGATCGGTTTTTGCCGCGTCCGAGTGCGTGATCAAGGCTGTTCTCAAAGGCCTGTTGCCGGGCCAGGAGGTGGGCACCGAGATCGGCTCTCTCTGCGCCAGTGACGTGTTGGTCCATGAGCAGGGCGTGACAATTTTCAAGTCGGTTGGATTGGCGGTGCAGGACCTGGTGTTTTCCCGGGAAGTCGTCAGGCAGTGGGTTGCTTCATCCCGTTGAAACCGTTGAGCAAGACAATAATAAATAACCTGAGGAGCACGACATGCTCGATTTGACACAAGTACTTACCTATTCGGCAGCGTTGGGCATCGCGGCCGCCATCCCCGGCCCCGGCATGGCGGCGCTGGTGGCACGGAGCGTCAGCGGTGGCGCGTTGTCAGGCTTTTGTCTGCTGTTCGGGTTGATCCTCGGCGATCTGACCTACCTGTCATTTGCCGTCTTTGGCCTGGCAATGATCGCTGAGCACTTCAATGCGTTGTTCCAGTTGGTGCGCTGGGCGGCGGCGCTGTACCTGTGCTATCTGGCCTGGCAATTCTGGTTCGCCAACCATCAGGCTATTGAAGTCGGCAAGCCGGTGAAGAAGAAGGAGCTGCTGTCGGCGGCGATATCCGGGCTGACCATTACCTTGGGCAACCCGAAGACCATCGCCTTCTATCTGGCATTGTTGCCGCTGGTGATCAACCTTGAGACGGTCTCGTTGCAGACCTGGGGGCTGATGCTGGTGCCACTGACCATTCTGGTTCTGCTAGGCGTTGGCGCGCTGTTCATTGTCGGCGCGGTGCGCATCCGGCACCTGCTGTCGAGCTTGCGAGCGCAACAGCGGCTGTTCCGCGGCGCGGCGGCGATCATGGTGGCGGCTGCCGCGGCGATGCTGATTCGTTGAGACGCTCAGCGGCCGTGGCTGATGACACCTCTAGCGACCTGCAGGCAGCTCATCTTGAGTGAGTAGCATATAGGCCAGATCTTCGTCACTGGCCTTGAGGTCTGGATGATCGTGCCGGATCTGCTTCAACGTCGACTCCAGATAAGCGCCGCGAATTGCGCCTCCACTTGCAATGAAGCTGGAGGCGTCATCGCGGGCGGGAGTCACGATTTTGTAGTCCTTGAAGGTCGAGTACAGCGACACGGAAATCCCTGCCGAAGTAGCAACGTCGCGCGCATCAATATCGGGACCATGGCGCCGGGCCATGGCCGAACCAAAGGGCAGACAAAGCAATAGCAATGGGATGAGGAATATGCGGCGCATAAAGTGTCCTCCAAAAGCATGAAACCTGAATGACCTGCCACATCTTTTTTGATGCATGGCGCCATCCAAGAGTTCCATGCCTCTGGGGATCCCGGAGCGACTGCCGACCGCGAAACCTTATCCAGGTCGGCGAACAACTCTCAGCTTGCCGCTGTTTCCGCCTCCGCAGAAGAACTGATCGGTGCCATCCGATTCGAGCCCAGATACGCCGACGCCAGATGGCATCTTCAGGCTCTCGAGGACCTCTCCCGTTCGCGGGTCGACTTGCCTCAATTCGCTTTCGTCCCCTTCCCAGGTACCGTGCCAGAGTTCTCCGTCGACCCATGTAACCCCGGTGACGAAACGATTGGACTCGATGGTGCGCAGAATCGCCCCGGTCTGGGGATCGATCTGATGAATCTTGCGGTCCCGATACTCGCCCACCCAGAGCGTCCCTTCGGCCCACGTGAGCCCTGAGTCACTGCCGCCGGGCGCCGGGATGGTGGCGAGCACACGACCGGTTTTCGGGTCGATTTTCTGGATGCGATCCTCGGCGATCTGAAACAGGTGCTGGCCATCGAAAGCCGTTCCTGCATGCGCGGCGACATCAATCGAGCGCAGCGTTTTTCCGCTCGCCGGGTCGAGCGCGTTCAGCTTGTCTCCAGAAGCAAACCAGACTTGCTGGCCGTCGTAGGTGACCCCATGCACATGGTCGATACCCGGAAAGGGGCCATATTCACGGATGATTTCGGCTGTTGAGTGTTTCATGTCTTCCACCCTGGTGGTTTGGTCGTGGAGTGATCCTAGTCACTTGGAAGTGGAGCGGGGAGTAACAAAGTCGTCGCGAAACCCGGCACCGGCGGCGTCATCCAGCGACGCGCTCGCCCGTGACCAAACCACTGCACCTTGCCGGATGCCGCCAGTGAGTCGAGTGCCCGTTGCGCGGTGCGCTGGCTGGCCCCAAGCGCAAGCGCCAGGGCCGAGCTCGACCACGACTCACCATCAGCGAGGAAGGCGAGCAACGCCGCCTGCTTCTCTTCGACGGGCCGCGCCAGCACGACGACCTCCGGTGCGCCGTACGGCACCAGCACAAACCCGCGCTTCGTCGCAGTCACGCCGGCCAATGTTCGAAGTGCTGCCCGAAGCCGCCCGACTTCGACGCGTAACCGCGCACGATGCGACTCATCAGTGACTTTTAATCGGAAGGCTCGGGCGATGAGCGTTTCCCTCGGCACGTCGGCGGGCCACGCTTCGCCCAACACCCGCGCAAGCTCGAACAACACCGGGCGTCTTGCGAGCGAGACCAGTGTGCGTGCATCACGCACGACATGACAGCAGGCATCGACGACGAGCGCCTCCGACGCCAGTAACGCTTCAACTTCCTCGAGCAGCAGGAGTCGTTCCTCGCCACGTTGAATCAGGCGCGCCGCTGGTGTGTTGAGGGTGAGAGATACGCTTTCGACCTCGGCTGTCAGCGCCGGGATGCCCGCGTAGCGTGCGGCATGCTCGGCCCTGGCGAGCGCCGCGCGTGCGGTCTTCGACTGAAGGCGGCGCATCGCGATCCCCGCAACGACCAACTCGTGGACGGTCCTCGATGCAGGCGGTAAAGGCGTGGGGTCAAGCTCGGCGAGCGTATGTTCGGCCTCGTCGAGGTGCCCGATCAGGAGCAAGCGCCGGATTTCGAGATACCGCGCATGTGCGGCGTTCACCCGGTCGCCGTGCTCCTCAAGCGTCGCCCGCGCGGCCTCGAGCACCTTCGCAGGCCAGCTCAGGTCGCGCGAGGCGAGTGCGACCTCGGCCTCGGCGACGACACACCGCGCGCGGGCCAAGGCTTCTTTCGGACCGAAGGCACGTGCCGCTCTTCGCAATAGAGCCTTCGCTCGAACCAGCTCGCCGAGCTGCGCCATCGCGATCCCTCGAAGCGCGAGCGCAGGCGCATCGTCGCGCAAGGCGACCCGGTTCAGTGCGCCGAGGGGATCACCCGCAGCGAGCGCACGCGCCGCGGCCGTAATCAGCGAGTCCATCAGTATCGCGCCACACTTGTCACTCCCACCGTCCGCTGCCCGCTGATTAGTCTATCTCACGACCACCAAACAGCCTGTCGTATCGAGAGGGAGCAACGATGATGAACAAACACATGATCGGCAGACATTCAGAGCTTGCTGACGCCTGCCAGAGGCAGGCTGATTCGCTGTTCACGCTGCAGGAAATTCATCAGCAGCAACACTCGTTCCTCGCCATCCATGGCGAGGAACACCGCTTCGAGATCGGTGAATGGACCTTCAGTGATGCGTACCGTCTCACCCTGTTTTAACAGGGTGCTCACGATGGCCTGGCTGTTGTGTTCTTGAAGCTCGTCGATCAACGCATTACGGATCGGCAGAGGCTGGCCGCCGAATCCGACGACTCGCGACACGCCTCGGGTCGAACGCAGCGGCCCCCAACTGTCCTGAAGGCTCAGTTGAATAAACAGATAGCCTGGAAACAGCGACTCGCTGATCACCCGTCGCTGCCCCCGTAAAATGCGCTCACGACTGTACTTGGAGCGAAAACAGGCATAGCCCTGGCGCTGCAGGTGTTCTTCGGCGCGCTCATCCTGTTTGGGTTTGCACTGGATCAGATACCAGGCTTTGGCGGCGTGTTCTGTACTCGCGTTCATTCGAGATCCTTCCCTGCGTCGATCTGCTCCAGCAGCTCGGCGGTTTTGCGCTGCATTAACGAGATGTCGCCGCGGCTTTCGACATTCAACCAAGTCACGCAGTCATCGCCCGAGAGGCGCAAGCTGAAGCGCCAGTCGGCAAAGACCAGGCTCAGTCCGTCGCTTTCATTGATGTCCAGGGCCTCGGCGGCGTAGCGGTTCTTGATGCTTGCCAGCAGGGCGGTGCCATCCTTGATTTGACGGCGGATCTCCCCGGAAGACGGAAAGGCACCGATGCGTTCCACCAGCAGCACGGGCGCCTTCTGCTTGCGGGGGAATATCAGTTCCGACGCATAGGCGCGGACGACGAGGTACGCGAGGTTGTTTGTAAGTTCCGAGCCATACGGATGGCGACTGTCATCTGCCTTGAAACCGCTCAACGTAGTCATAGAGGCTTCGTCCATAGGGTAAAGAGGACCGTGAGGCCGTTTCGATGAAGTGCACTCTGGTCCGGGTTCAGAGCCGTCACAGGTTGTTTTGATGCAGGTGCTCGAAACAGAAGTTTGTGGCCTTGGTGGCGGGCAGAAATCGGGGCTCATAACCTGCAGCGGGGAACAGACATTTACGAATCATGAAGCGTCCTTACAATTAATAACCCGACATCTGATAACGATCCGGCACTGTATTGGCGGAACGGCTATACATTAGCCATTCGCTACGAGTGGTGTAATCTAAATTGATCGGTCGCGGGAAAATCGCAACGGTTAGAAATTGTCTGAATAAATTCGCGAGCTGTTATTTTTAACGTGCCGAGAAGTGAAGTGTTATTTTTTGTCTGAAGAAAAAATTGAGTGCTGTTCAAGTGTCGTGGTAATAAATACACACTTGATGTTTCAATGTTGATGCTGCCGTTGCCGGACATTATGAATGCCCAGGTTCATCCGTGATTTAAAACTCTTATGTTCGGTAAGTGCTATGTCACCGCCGATAGGTTGACAAGACGGGGAAGGTTATCTTGCTTAAAAGAGTTTTGATTGTTTGTGTCGGCAATATTTGCCGCAGCCCTACCGCGGAAAATCTGCTGCGTGGGGCGCTCGGTCATTCCAATATCGAGGTCAGCTCAGCCGGTCTTGCTGCCTTGGTAGGCAAGCCGATCGAGCCGATGGCGCGCGCGGTGCTCGAGGAGCATGGGCGCCAGCTAGATGAGCACCAGGCGGTTCAGCTCACGCCTCAGGCTGTTAGCGAGGCCGACCTGATTCTGGTGATGGAGCGGCGGCATGTCAGCGGCGTGCTCGAACTGGCCCCTGAAGCGCGAGGCAAGGTGTTGATGCTGGGTAAATGGCAAGACGACCGTGAAATCAGCGACCCCTACCGTCAAGGCAAACCTGCTTTTGTGCACGCTTATGCGTTGATCGAAGACGCCGTACACGCATGGGCACAGCGTCTAGCACGCTGATGGCCTCTACTCATTGAATCGTAATAAAGGCAAAGAATCCGACTTATGCAGCAAGCGCCAGTAGTCAATGTGCGGGAAGACGACAATGACGAGATTGATCTTCTCGGTATGTTTGGAACACTGATCGACCATAAATGGCTGATTGCGGCGATTACCGGTGCCTGCATGGTGGCAGGGGGGGCGTATGCGGTGCTGGCGACGCCGGTATTTCAGGCGAACGCGCTACTGCAGGTTGAAGCGAAAAAGAACGATTTGCTGGGCTTCTCGGATATCGGCAGCATGCTGGGCAAGGAGTCTCCTTCGGCCACCGAGATCGAGTTGATTCAGTCCCGCTCGGTGATTGGCAAAACCGTCGACAACTTGAAACTTGATATTGTCATACAGCCGATGTACTTCCCTGTTATTGGCGAGTTCCTGGCGCGCCGATTCAAGAATAAAAACCCCGGTGAAATAGCCGATGCCTGGTTGGGGTTGGACAGTTTTGCCTGGGGAGGGGAGTCGCTGAAGATATTCAAGCTGGATCTTCCCGATTCGCAACTGGGCAAGAAGTTGACCCTGACGGTGGGTGAACAGGGTCATTACACCCTGGTGGATGAAGATGACAAACTGCTGGCGGTCAGCCAGGCAGGGCAATTGTTCGAGCAAAATGGCGTCAGGTTTGAAATAGAGGAACTGCACGCCAATCCTGGAACCCGTTTCAGAGTTATTCGTAATTCCCGTCTGACCAGTATCCTCGACTATCAAGAAGCACTGGATGTCTCCGAACGCGGAAAAGAGTCGGGCATGATTGGTCTCGCATTGGAAAGCACCCATCCGGATCAGGCGATCAACATACTCAATGAAATTGCCGATATCTATGTACGGAAAAACGTAGAGCGCACGTCGGCAGAGGCAGCGCAGAGTCTGGCGTTTCTAAAAGAGCAACTTCCGTTGGTCAAAAAGGATCTGGAAAAAGCTGGGAACGCCCTGAATCAATACCAAACTCGTAGCAAGTCCGTGGATATCACGCTCGAGACCAAGGCCATTCTTGATCAGATTGTCGGCCTGGATACCAGTATCTCTGAGTTGAAGTTGCAGCAAGCCGAGATGGACAGGAAGTTCACCCGCCAGCATCCCGCTTATCGCGCCTTGTTGACCCAGATCGGTGAGTTGAGCAGCAAGCAGAAAAGCCTGGCGACAAAGGTGGAAAGTCTTCCCTCCACCCAGCAGGAATTGCTCAGCCTTACCCGGGATGTAGAGGTGGGTACGGCCATTTATACCCAGTTGCTGAACAAATCCCAGGAGCTGGATGTGATGCGGGCGGGGACCGTCGGTAATGTGCGCGTGATTGACACCGCGGACGTCAATTTCCTCAAGCCGGTCAAACCTAAAAAAGCCTTGATTGTATTGATTGCGACGATTCTTGGTGGATTCCTGGCGATAACCCTGGTGTTGGTGCGCAAGGCGCTGAACCGTGGTCTGGAAAGCCCGGAAGCCATCGAGCAACTTGGCTTGCCGGTGTACGCATCGATTCCCTACAGCCTCCTGCAGAAGGATGAAGAAGACAAAATCTTGCGCGGACGTGGACGTTCCGGCGCAGGTTCTTCATTGCTGGCGATCAGTCACCCCACCGATCTGGCGGTCGAGGCGTTGCGTAGCCTGCGTACCAGCCTGCACTTTGCCATGCACGAGGCGGACAATAACCGGTTGATGATTTCCGGCCCCAGCCCTCAGGTGGGCAAAACATTCGTGTCAGTCAACCTGGCGGTGGTGATCGCGCAAACCGGGCTGCGGGTATTGCTGGTCGATGTCGATATGCGCAAGGGCTATTTGCACAAAGTCTTGGGCGTTCCTTCGGACAACGGGCTCTCCGATGTCCTGGCCCGGCGCTGCGATTTGGCCACCGCAATCCGTAAGACTGAAATCGAAAGCTTTGATTTTGTCGGGCGAGGCCAGATCCCGCCTAATCCCTCCGAGTTACTGATGCACGCCAATTTCAGTGCGCTATTGGAGCAGGCGAGTGAGTTATACGATCTAGTGATTCTTGATACGCCACCGCTGCTGGCTGTGACGGATGCAGCGATCGTCGGGCGTCTGGCCGGGACCAATCTGATTGTCGCGCGGTATGGCCTGAACCCGGCGAAGGAAATCGCGTTGACGGTCCGCAGATTCTCCCAGAACGGCATTGCGATTAAAGGTGCGATCTTTAATGGAGTGGAGAAAAAGGCCTCCAATAAATACGGTTACAGTGATGATGGTTATTACCACTATGCCTATGCTTCCGACAAAAGCTGATGGGCAGTGCGCGGCCGTCTCTTAAGCTCAGGGTTTGACAGCGCTACCGTTGCTATTGAAGTTTACGTTTTTATTGTTATTGCCGCGCCGGATCAATAGCCCTACAGGCATGATCAAACCAACATTTCATAGAAACACCACGTCCTGAGGAATATGACGAAAAATCCTGGGGCGGTAGCGTGATTGCGAATGACATAGGTCAATGAATAAAACCACAGCGTTGAAGGCTATATCGCTCCTTTGGATAGGATCTCTGGCGGGCGCCGGGTTTGCCTTTCTGACTCAGGTGTTGCTGGCCAGGAAGTTGGGCAGTAATGACTTCGGTGCTTTTTCGTCAGCCCTCACGACCATCACTCTACTCGCGCCCCTGGCGGGCTTCGGGATATCTCACTATTGGCTCAAGGCTTTCGGTCAGGAGGGCTGGACGGCGAAACGCTGGTTGAAACCTTCGTTCCAGTTCATCATCTTAAGTACCCTGTTGCTTATGTGTTCCATCGCGGCGTGGGCGCTGTATTCCAGCAATGAACGTTTAACGCAAAACCTGCTGTTGATTCTCTCCCTGTGCATACTCGGGCAGCTATCAGTAGAACTGGTGAGCAGCAAGCTGCAACTTGAAGAAAAATATCTGCACTTGGCGCTTTGGCAAATTTTACCGAATTTTCTTCGGTGCTCAATGGTCTTCATCACGGTGGTCATGAGCTCCATGCCTTTAGCCAGGGAGTACTACGCGGTATTTTATTCGGTCATTGCAGTCGTGTTTTTTTTACTGGGCATCCCCCAGTTGCTGCACATGATAAATGGGAAGTTGGCCCTGAAGGGACACGAACTGACCGCCGAGCTTACGGTTCCGTCCGTGAGACCGAGCCTGTTAAGTGTGGCCGGCGCCAGTTGGCCATTCGGTGTCGCGGTGTTCTCGCAGCTGATTTACTTCCAAAGCAACATCATCTTGCTGAAACACCTCTCAAGTAATAGTGCAGCAGGTATATACAGCGTCGCTTTTACCATCATGACGGCAGTGTATTTGCTGCCGGGTGTGATGTATCAAAGGTTCCTGCTGCCCAAGATGCACCGCTGGGCCAACCATGACCCAGAGATGTTTTATCAGGTATACCGAAAGGGTAACTGGCTGATGGTGCTGCTCGGTACTTTGGCCATGCTGGTGATTCTGGTCTGCTCTGACTGGGCAGTCCCTTTGCTGTTTGGTGAAGCCTATCGAGAGGCGTCCTCGGTATTGAAGATTCTTTCCCTGTCGGCGCCAGTTATTTTTCTGGCCTTCAGTCCGGGTGCCACGTTGGTGACCCAGGAACACATGAAGGTGAAAGTTAAATACATGGCGCTGGTGGCGATCATCAATGTGTTCCTTAATCTCTTATTAATTCCCCGGTTTGACCTGCATGGCGCTGCGGCAGCGACCGTTGTCAGTAATCTATTGCTGTTGTCATTGTATTTTTATGGTGCCCAACGGCTGGTGTTCAAGAACAGGTCTCGATAGCAGGTAAAACGCCCATGCCTAATTTATTTATCACTACCGACAATCGGGAGATGAATGCTCATGATTAATACCGTAAAAATCTATGCCCGGACAGTAATGGCAGGATTTGGCTTTCTATATGACTTGAGTCGGTATGCCAGGTATTCGGGATGGCGATCGTCACTGCGCTCGGTCGAAGCCCGAAATTATTACATGGTCAAGGTGTATCACACCCTTGAAAAGAGCCTGAGTTTTACCAACAGAAAGCCGGGATCTGGATGGGCGGGCGCCAATGCGCTTATCAACGCGTTGGAGCAGTCATTCATGCTCAATGTCACGGGCTATCATGATCTGGTGGCGATCACTGTATTAAAGAAGTTTGCTGAAGCTGAAAAAGCTCACCAACCGGAAAAAACCGCCGAGCTTATAAAACGCCTCGTCAAAGTCGAGAGCCTCAGCAAGCAAGCCATTCCGTTCCATGACAACAGCGGGGCGCTCAATTACGCCAGGGCGGAGTTCAATAAAGGGCGATTGATCGCCCCAGAAGATTTCTTCCTGTCCAGGTACTCGCTTCGAGAGTTCTCCGACGCAGAAATACGCGCGGAAGAATTAAGCAGAGCGCTGGAGATGGCCATGAAGTCACCTTCTGCGTGCAACATGCAGTCTTGGCATGTCTATCATCTGGAGGGTGAACTGGCACAACAAGCGCTGGCTTTTCAAGATGGTAACCGTGGCTTCGGGCACAAAATAAAAGACTTGCTGATTATCACCACAGACTTGCGTGCCTTCGTTTCCGCTCGAGAACGTTACCAGCACTGGATTGATGGCGGGATGTTTTCCATGTCGTTGATCCTGGCCCTGCATTCAATAGGTATTGCGTCGTGCTGTTTGAATTGGAGCAAGTCGGGGAAAGCGGATATCAACTTTCGTAAAGTGATCAAAATAAGTCCGCAACATTCGGTGATTATGATGTTGGCGATAGGTTATCCGAATGAGCAGAACACGGTGTGTGCTTCTTCGCGTCGGCCCATAACAGAAGTGTATACCAAGCTGTCCAGTCAGTAAGTACTCATCCCAGGTCGCAAAGGACTCAGTACCTTGAAAATTGCATTGATAACGATACACCACGCCAATAGTTATGGTGGAACTCTCCAAGCGCTCGCCAGCCAGAAAGTGTTGTCGAAGTATGGCGACGTCAAGATTATTGATTATAAAAGTAAAGAGCTGGAAAACACCTTGAAGCTGATTCGAGTGGACAACAGCCCGCGCAGCTTTCTTAGAGCGGGCAAGGATTTTTTTCGAATCATTCCCCGCAAGAGGTTGATAGCGAAGTTCAGGGAATTTATGCGGGTCCATTATAAGTTGACCCCCGCATGCCCGGACTTGCAATCGCTTCAAACCCTGTCGAGTGACTTCGATTGTGTGGTCTGTGGCAGCGACCAGATATGGAACCCGAATATTACGGGGTGTCTGGATCTTAACTATATGCTGGCGTTTTCGCGGGCGAAAAAGAAGGTCTCGTTTTCCTCAAGCGCGGGCTCCTATCACTATTCGGATGAGGAGGTGATCAAGGTCAGAAAGGCATTGTCGACATTTGACAGCATTTCCGTCCGGGAAGAGGACACTGCGCGAAAGCTGCGTAGCATGCTCGGCAATCAGCAGGTTGATCACACCCTGGACCCTACCTTGATGCTGAACAAGCAGGAATGGATGCAGAGCCTGCAGCTTTCCGGGAGAGCAGCGGGAAACAATGATGAATACATTCTTGTTTATACCCTGAAGAAAGACGCGCTGGTCAGAGCAACGATAAACAGAATAAAAGCGGTATTAGGGATGCGAGTTGTGGCAATCGATCAGGACCCTTTCCTTGGCTACAAGAGCGACAGGCATATAATGGATGCCAGTCCTGTTGATTATATTTCGCTGTTCGCCAATGCCTCTTTTGTGATCACTAATTCGTTCCATGGCACCGCATTCGCTCTGAACTTCGGTATTCCCTTTATTACGGCGCTGCCTGAAACCGGGTTGAATAGAATCAAAGGCCTTTTAGATAAAGTTGATTTGGCCGATCGCCTGGTGAGCAGCGTGAGTGACGTCGACTCGGTAGTCGGTAAAACAATCAACTTCACAATCAGCCATGAAAAGCTGGACGCACTCAGGTTGATGACCTGGCGTTATCTTGATGAGGCGCTTACAACCAAAACTGCAAAAAAGCCAATTAAAATTTCATGATGAGCCACGGTTCCGTTAGCTCGAACTCCTCGAGTATCAGTCCGCGTTATGTACTGGCTGTCATCATCGGCATAACAGTGGTTTTTAACAATATTGAATGGTCGTTGGGCGGTAACAACCTGACCTTGGAAAGGGTGCTGGCCGCCCCTATTTTTTTTATCGTCGTATTGCTGTTGGTCGGCTCGAATATTCCCCTGCGCCTGCCCAGGACAGGGATCATCCTGACCCTGTGGATTGTGCTGGCCTTCTACTCATCAGCCTCCGGTCCGGTGGCGGCCTGGTCCTTGAAAATGTATGCCGGCTTACTCCTGGCGGCTTCATTTTATTACGTGGTGATCTGGTTAAAGGCCAATCCCTTTACGGTATTCAAATCCAGGACCTATCTGCTTTTGGCATGGTTTTCAGGTCCGTTTTTATCGTTGATTTATGTGCTTTCACTGTTGAAGTTTCCTCTTCCCGATCTGGCCATTCACTGGCTGCAAGAGGGGAGCGGGGGGACGCGTATCCGTGGCGCAATTTATGAGGCGAATCTGTTCGGGGTGTTTGTATCGCTTATTACCCTGACGGTGCTGGCGTTGGGTTATCGCCGAAAATTATGGTGGTGGATCCTGGTGATTGGTTTGCACACTTCGCTGCTTTTTTCATTCTCAAGAGCACCGTGGGTTTCCTACATTATTTCCGTCTGGCTTTATCACGGGCTGAGCTACCCGAGGAAGTACAAGAACAGGGACCTGGTGAAGTACCTGTTGGGGGCAACCCTTTTGGTGGCGGTGATGTCGCTCCTGTCGTATTTCATTGCCTCTTCTTTTGGCGATTATGAACTGGTCAGTAGAACCCACTCGGTCAAGACGCGTTTTGTCATGTGGGCATTGGCGGCGAATTCCATTCTGGAAAATCCCATGTTCGGAAGTGGTATCTATAGTTTCAGCGAAATGTATTCCTTTGCACCGGAGCTGGTCGGTTCGGAGAATCATCGCAGTGCCTGGATATCCAATATGCCCCTGGCAATACTTAACGACACAGGCGTCCTCGGCTTCATCGTCTTCTTCTCGTTCATCATTCTGGTGATTAAACGTGGCTTGACCGCGGTCAGGAGGATGGCGATTGATCAAAGTGTCGACCGCTATCAAGTAAGAGTGGGGGCAGCGCTGGTCGCGTTCTTTATCGCCATGGCCTTCTCAAGTCAGACCATTCCCGCGCATTCGATCGCCATTTTTTGGGTGTGCATGGCCCTTACCGAGCGGTTTTCAACACTCAGTCGTTCCCTCATCAAAAGAACATAAACATGAATTCAAAGAAGCTGGTTTTCATTCATCTATTCAATGACAGAAGTGGAAGCCCCAAGGTGTTGTCTCAAGTGATCAAGGTGGCGGCTAATAACAATATAGCCACCGAGGTGATCACCAGCGCCCATGGTGACGGTTTTTTGTCGGATGTGGCCGATGTGCAGAGCAGGCTTTTTTATAAAAGGTCGGAGAATAAGTTACTGACCCTTGTCTATTATGTAATCTCTCAAGGGTTATTATTTATTCAATGCTTGAAATACAAGAGGCAGGGCGTGGTGTTTTATGTCAATACCATGATGCCTTTTGGTGCGGCATTGGCGGGAAAATTGTTGAGGATACCGGTTTATTATCATGTGCATGAAACCTCGATAAAGCCCAATATTCTGAAACGCTTTCTCAGGTTTGTCATTGAAAAGACCAGTAAAAAGGTTGTGTTTGTTTCGAGCTATCTGATGCAGGTGGAGTGTTTCGCCAAGCTTCCCCAAGTGGTTATTCATAATGCCCTGGATACAAAGGTTGAGCACACATGTCGACTCAAGGAAGAGGCGGGTTTTACCTCTTTGATGGTCTGCTCCTTGAAGACTTACAAGGGCATCATGGAGTTTCTGGCGCTTGCACGGCGTAGTCAGGGTGACAAGCACCTGAATTTCACCCTGGTACTGAATGCCGATCGAAGTGAAATCGATAGTTATTTTTTCGGTATCGACATTCCGGATAATTTGGCGATTTATTCTCGCCAAACGGATATGTCAGGTTTTTATTCGCGAGCCGATTTGCTTTTAAGCCTTACCCGACCGGATGACTGTATAGAAGCATTCGGTTTGACCATTCTCGAGGGCATGTCCTATGGCTTGCCGGTGATCGTTCCTCCTGTGGGTGGTCCCGCCGAATTGGTACGCAATGATATCGAAGGCTATTTAATCTCTTCATACGATATTGAGGAACTTTACAGCGCGGTATGCAAGATGTCGCTGGATCCGGAAAAATACAAGATGTTATCCGATAGTGCGTTGGCCCGTACGCGGGAGTTTAATCAGGACGTGTTCGAGCGTAAGTTCTCAACCTTATTCAACGAGATGCAGCATGATACCTAAAAAGATTTATATCCTGGGCATAAGAGGTGTTCCGGCTCAACATGGTGGCTTCGAAACCTTCGCCGAAAAATTATCTCTTTATTTAACGGCGTACGGCTGGCAGGTGTATGTCTACTGCCAGGAAGAGGGCTGTGGAGGAATTACTGAGAGTATCTGGAATGGGGTCAACAGGATTCATATCCCGGTTACCCAGGAAGGGACGCTGGGCACGGTTTTTTTTGATTGGAAAGCCACGCGTCATGCGACATCGCAAAAGGGTTTGTTTCTGACTCTGGGTTACAACACCGCCATCTTCAGTTTGCTGCAAAGGATTAAAGGGCAGACCAATATCATCAATATGGATGGTATTGAATGGCGGCGTGACAAGTGGGGAGCCATTGCCAAGACCTGGTTCTGGCTCAATGAACGTGTCGGTTGCTGGATGGGTAATCACCTTGTTGCAGATCACCCCAAGATAAAACAGCACCTTGCGACACGGGTTTCCGAATCCAGGATCACCATGATTCCCTATGGAGGCGATAGGGTCCTGAGTGCTGACGCGAGTTTATTGGCCACTTATGCGATAGAGCCCGGCAAGTTTTCGGTGGTCATCGCCCGACCAGAACCCGAAAACTCGTTCCTCGAGATGGTTCGCGCCTTCAGTTCCACCCCTCGCAATCACCGGCTTGTCGTTCTGGGCAACTTTCAACCCAATAATAATCCATACCATAAACAGGTTATGGACGTGGCCAGCGCAGAGGTCATCTTTCCCGGAGCGATCTACGAGGCTGCAGTCGTACAGTCACTGCGCTTTTATTGTCGGTTTTACCTGCACGGGCATCGTGTCGGTGGAACCAACCCATCGTTGGTCGAGGCGCTTGGTGCGGGGTGTGCAGTTATTGCCCATGACAACCCATTCAATCGCTGGGTGACGGAAAGCGGTGCCGCGTACTTCAAGGATGAAGCCTCTTGTGCTGCCTTGTTTGAGCAACTACTTACGGACGATTCAACGCTTGCGCAGATGAAAGCGGCCAGTCTTACGCGTTTTCATGAGCGCTTCACGTGGAATCAAATCTTGCATCAGTATGGAAAATTATTTACTGACTGGTATCCCGTCAGTCGGTAGAGAGACGATTATGACTATCCGTATTCTCCTGACGGGCGGAGCCGGCTTTATTGGCTCTGCCGTCGTTCGGCACCTGATCGAAAACACTCGATACGAAGTGGCCAATCTCGATAAATTAACTTATGCCGGCAATCTGGAGTCCTTGGCCAGCGTCGCTGAGTCGCCGCGATATCACTTCTTTAACGTCGATATTTGTGACGCTCAGGCACTGGATCAAGTATTCAGTGCGTTTCAACCGGATGCGGTGATGCACCTCGCCGCGGAGTCGCACGTCGATCGTTCTATCGACGGTCCCGCCGACTTTATCCAGACCAACATTGTCGGGACCTATACCTTGCTCGAAGCGACCCGGCGTTACTGGAACGGGTTGTCGGCGCAGGTAAAACCAACGTTTCGCTTCCACCATATCTCCACGGACGAGGTCTACGGCGACCTGGAAGGCACCGATAGCCTGTTCAGTGAAACGACGCCTTATGCGCCCAGTTCACCCTATTCGGCGTCCAAGGCCAGTTCGGACCACCTGGTTCGGGCCTGGCAACGTACGTATGGTCTGCCGGTATTGGTCACCAATTGCTCGAATAACTACGGTCCCTATCATTTCCCCGAGAAGTTGATTCCCCATGTGATTCTGAACGCCATCCACGGCAGGCCTCTGCCGGTATATGGCGACGGTTTGCAGATCCGCGACTGGTTGTTTGTAGAAGATCACGCGCGCGCGCTCTGCGAGGTGGTGTGCCGAGGCAAGGTTGGTGAAACCTACAACATCGGTGGCCACAATGAAAAAACCAATATTGAAGTCGTGGAAGCCCTGTGCGATCTGCTCGAAGAGTTCGCTCCCGACAAGCCCGCCGGCGTCGAGCGCTATCGCGAGCTGATTACCTTCGTCGGGGACCGACCGGGTCACGATCTTCGTTATGCCATCGACGCGGACAAGATCGAGCGTGAACTCGGTTGGCGGCCACAGGAAACCTTTGAAAGCGGCCTACGCAAAACGGTTCAGTGGTACTTGCACAATCAAGCATGGTGGCAACGGGTACTTAACGGACAGTACCGGCCGGAGCGTCTTGGCCAAACCGCCTGAAACAGACAAGTACTGCCTCTATTCTTACCAGGCTTTGAAGGGAATCCCCCATATGAAAGGCATCATTCTCGCGGGAGGCTCCGGCACCCGCTTGCATCCCATTACCCGCGGTGTATCCAAACAACTGCTTCCGGTCTACGACAAACCGATGATTTATTATCCGTTGTCGGTATTAATGCTCGCGGGCATTTACGAGATATTGATTATTTCCACCCCGCAGGACTTGCCCAACTTCCAGAGCTTGTTGGGTGACGGATCCGCTTTCGGTATTGAACTCAGCTATGCCGAACAGCCTTCCCCCGATGGCTTGGCGCAAGCCTTTCTGATCGGCGAGAGCTTTATCGGCGACAGCAATGTGGCGCTGATTCTCGGCGACAACATCTTCTACGGTTACGGTTTCAGCGCCGCGTTGCGCGAAGCGTCAGAACGACAGACCGGCGCCACCGTGTTTGGTTATCGAGTCAACGACCCCGAGCGTTTTGGTGTTGTCGAGTTCGACGGCGAGGGTAAGGCGGTTTCGATCGAGGAGAAGCCTAAACGTCCGAAGTCCAACTATGCAGTCACGGGTTTGTATTTCTACGATAACGACGTGGTGAACATCGCCAAACACGTCAAGCCCTCGATTCGCGGCGAGCTTGAAATCACTGACGTGAACAACGCTTATCTGCAACGCGGGGACCTGCACGTCAGCGTGCTGGGGCGTGGTTTTGCCTGGCTGGACACCGGGACTCATGATTCATTGTTGGAGGCCGGGCATTTCGTCCAGACCATTGAAGCGCGCCAGGGACTGAAAGTGGCGTGTCTTGAGGAAGTGGCCTACCACCAGGGGTGGTTGTCGGCCGAGCAACTGGATAAACAAGCTACTGCGTTATACAAAACCGGTTACGGCCAATATCTGGCGCAGGTACTGGCCACGGAGCCTGGGAAATGAATGTCATCAAAACCCGGTTGCCTGGCGTACTGATTATCGAGCCCAAGGTGTTCGGCGATGCTCGTGGGTTCTTTCTCGAGAGTTATCACCAGCAGCGTTATCGCGACATCGGAATCGAATTGCCTTTCGTGCAGGACAATCATTCGCGCTCCCAGTATGGCGTACTGCGTGGTCTGCATTTTCAGCAGACCCGGCCTCAGGGCAAGTTGGTTCGGGTAACCCGTGGCGCGGTTTACGACGTGGTAGTGGACATCAACCCAGAGTCTGCCACGTGCGGTGAGCACGTGGGGATCGAGCTGACCGCCGATGATCATCTTCAGTTGTGGGTCCCGCCGGGTTATGTCCATGGTTTCTGTGTACTCAGCGATACGGCCGATTTTCAATATAAATGCACTGACCTGTATTACCCCGAAGATGAGGGCGGCCTTCTCTGGAATGATCCGGACCTGAACATTGCCTGGCCCTTGAAGTCGCCTCAACTCTCGGAAAAAGACCAGCGCCATCCGCGCTTGCGCACACTGTTGAGCGGGGAGTGACCATGCGAGTTCTAGTGACCGGAGCGCAAGGGCAGGTCGGGCGCGAGTTGCTGCAAAGAGTACCGCACGGGTTCAGCGTGATTGGCTGCGGCTCGGGCGATCTGGATATCAGCGACCGGGCTCAGGTCCAGGAGGTTTTGGCGCGAATCAAGCCACAGTTGGTGATCAACGCGGCGGCCTATACCGCGGTGGACAAGGCTGAGAGCGAGGTCGAGCGGGCCTACGGGGTGAACCGGGACGGCGTTGCGCACCTGGCGTTGGCGGCCGAAGAGCTGGGTATTCCGCTGCTGCATATTTCCACCGACTATGTGTTCAGTGGCGACAGCGACAGTGCCTACAAACCCGGCGATGTCACTGCTCCCTCAGGTGTGTATGGGGTGAGCAAGCTGGCCGGCGAGCAGGTGTTGCAGCAACACTGTTCGCGCCATGTGATTCTGCGAACCAGTTGGGTTTTTGGTGCCCATGGCAACAACTTCGTCAAAACCATGCTGCGCCTTGGGCGCGATCGGGATGAGCTGGCGGTGGTGGCGGATCAACGTGGCTGTCCGACTTCCGCTGGCAGTATTGCCGATACCTTGTGGGCCCTCGCAGCGATTTTTCAACGCGACGGTGCACTCAAGTGGGGCCTGTATCACTACAGCGGCGCTTCCGCCTGCACTTGGTACGACTTCGCCGATGAGATTTTCAACCAGGCTCAGGCACTGGGTTTACTGGAAAAACGCCCGACCTTGAAGGCGATCACCACCGCCGAGTATCCGACTCCGGCCAAACGACCCGCCTGGTCCGTGCTGGATTGCCAAGCCCTTGAGCACGCTCATGGATTGGCCCCTCAAAGCTGGGCGCGCGAGCTGCAACAGGTGCTGCAGCAACTGGGAAAAACAGCCTCCGAGGCCTGAACATTCGCGTTGCCGCTATTTGGGCGGACATTCAGTTTATGGTTATTAACAGTCTATATTTAACAGTGAATGTTATTAATGGGCGCTGTTTTACCTGGAACTTCCCATCGCGATAAAACCCTCAAGGTCAATGCGCTGGGAGAATCCTGACTAATAATAACAATAGGCCTGAGGAGCGAATGGCTGTTGCTCGCCAGTTTGCGCTGAAAATGCCTCGTAAAGTGCTAAATGTCTTAGAAGGTCGTCAATAGTACCTGTTCTGCGCAGACGCTTGGCTCAGGGGCTGTCGATTGTCGGTCTATAGCGTGCAACACCTGTAAATGACATGCTCCAAAGGAGGCAATGTGCATGAACTGCCCCGTTCAATCCAGGGGAACAGTTTATATACCGGCTGTTCCATTCCTGGCCACTTAGTATCAAATCTTATGAAGAGTTGATGTCGAGAAGGAGTTTGATATGAAGAAACTACTTGCTGTTGGCTTGCTGGCGGTCATGAGCACCGCAGCATTGGCGGCAGAACCCCAGACCTTGACTGCCCCGGTGGCTGCGACTCCAGCGGCGGCAGTCCCGGAAGCGGCTGCGGTGGAAGCACCCCTCGCGTTGAGTACCCCATTGATCGGCGGTGTCACCGTCGGGGGAGGCGTGCTGGTCGGCGCCGCCGTGGCCGCCGCTGCCGTGGCCGCTGCAAACTCGGGTGGCAGTTCCAATGGCGGAACGCCCGGAACTACCGGCACCACGGGTACTACCGGAACGACTGGCACCCATTGATACCCTCTGAAGTGTGTTGCTCAAGATCACTCAGAACTTTCTGGGTGATCTTGTTTCAGACTTGCCCTCGACTAGCGTAGTGCCATTATGATCCGTAGGTTTTCTGTTGTAATGCTGGCAAGTATTAGCTTGCACGGTTGTATGTTTTCGCCTGGCCAACATATGGATACCCGGCCATTGGTTCGTGACGGTTCTGCGGAGAGTAGCCGGGTGGAACTTATTCCCATCACGCCTAAATTGATTGCCATGGATACCGCCGCACGTGTTCGCGAGTCGGTGCCTTCGGAGTTGTTGTCCTATACGCCGGACGGTTATCGCGTGGGTGCCAATGACTTATTGTTTATCACGGTCTGGGATCACCCTGAGTTGACGGCACCGTCGGGGCCGCAACAGCAAATCGATGCCAACGGTCGACTGGTGCGTCCAGACGGCACGTTGTTCTATCCCTACATTGGTAATGTCCCGGCTGCCGGTAAAACCATCGAAGAGCTGCGAGCCTTTATCGCCGAGCGCCTGTCGCAATTTGTCGAAAGCCCCCAGGTCGACGTCAGCGTATTGCGTTTCGCCAGCCAGACGGTGGTGATTTCCGGCGCTGTGGCAAGGGCCGGTCAACAGCCGATCACCACTAACCCACTGAGCGTGGTAGAGGCCATTGGCGTTGCCGGGGTGGATCCGCTGAACGCAGACCTGTCGGGCCTGACGCTGACCCGCAACGGGCGTGAGTACCGGCTTGATCTGGACACCCTCAATCGTCAGGACTCGCAGCTGCACAGTGTCTACCTCAAGGGGGGCGACCAGCTGTATCTGCCTTATAACGATCTCAAGCGGATCTATGTCATGGGCGAGGTCAATCAGCCCCGCGCGCTGAGTTTCAAGAGCAAATCGATGAACCTCACCGACGCCCTGGGCACTGTGGGCGGCTTGAACCAGACCACCTCCAATGGCAATGCGGTGTATGTGATTCGCGGCGCGGACAATCTGGAAACCGAGCCGGCCAAGGTCTTCCAGCTCGATGCTGAATCACCGTCTGCTCTGGTGTTGGCCACCCGATTCGACTTGCAGCCGCAAGACATCGTTTATGTTGGCCCGGCCGGTGTGACGCGCTGGAACCGTCTGATCAGCCAACTTCTGCCTACGGCCAGTGTCCTCGGGACCGGCGCCAGCTCCGTCAACAACCTCAGCGAAGCTAAAAGCAGATAAGGCTCAATCAAGCAGTGAACATTTTGCCTATCAGCGCCTATCTGACGATGGCGCTACTGCTGTGCGGGTGCAACCCTTTGATGCAGGCCTCCTGGGACACGCTCAAAGCGTCTGCCATGGGGCCTGCCTCCATCGAGTTGACCCGCGCTCAGGTCGATGCCGTGCCTTATCCGCAAATCCTGGTCACCACCGCCACCAGCGAGGGGGTGATGGCCATGGCTCGTCAACGTGGCGACCTGGAGTTCTGGGTCGCTTCCGGTAAACAAGTGCTGATGCTGCGCAACGGTTTGGTGGTGCGCACTGTCGGGCTGGGCGTTTCCCTGGACGGCACTCGCTTCAGCGGTGAATCGCCGTTCAAACGCGGCCTTCAGCACTTGCCCGACGGCTACGCCAGCACTCGCTGGATCGATATCTACGACGGTTCCCGTGTTGGCATCCCGATCAACAGCCGCTTCAGCACCCATGACATCGAGAGCATCAGAATTCTCGACAAGGATTACGCCTTGCTGCGGATCGATGAGCAGGTGGATGCGCCCACCCTGGATTTCCACGCCACCAACCGCTACTGGGTCGACCCTCAGGACGGTTTCATCATGCGCAGCGAGCAGCATCTGACGCCGCAACTGTCCCTGAAAATTGTGCAGTTGCGCCCTGATCGGGGAGCTGTCCGGTGAAGTGTTCGAACCTTTTGTTACTTGGCTTGTTATTGATCGGTTCGGGCGTGGGCCAGGCGGCCGTTACCGTCAGCGGTGATGTCCGCAGCTCCGGCCAGTTTGAAGTCAAACCCGGTGCCCGTTTGCTGGACGTCATTAGCGCATCTCAACCCAACGCCGAAAGCTACTGGCTGGGCGCGGCATGGCTGCACCGCTCGTTGGTGGACAAGCAGACCCGGTTGAAGGCCGGGGTATTGTTCGATCTGAAACTGCTGCAGCGGGTTGCCTTGCTCGATGAGAGGAGCACGCGAGCGACCTTGAGCGCGCGCCTGTATGAGCAGATCGAACGGTTGCCGGTCACCGGGCGCGAGGTCGCGGTACTCGATCCGATCGCCCTGGAGGTGGGGTTCGCCCGTAACGCTCTGCTGGATGATGGCGACCAGCTGATTTATCCCGCGCGGCCGTCCACCGTGGAAGTCTGGGGGGCAGTCGCGCAGCCCTGTCATGTGCCTTACAGCGCCATGCAGGAAGCCCGCGACTATGTCCGGCACTGCGCCATCCTCAGCGATGCCGAGAGCGATTATCTGTGGCTGATCCAGCCCGATGGTCAGGTGCGGCGCATCGGCGCGGCGGGGTGGAATCGTGAGGAGGGCGTCGTGCTGGCCCCCGGCAGCAGGATCCTGGTGCCGATCAAGAACGACAATCCCGATTCGCCGACCCCTGAGCTCAATCAACAACTGGCCGAGTTTCTCGCCACTCAACCCCTGGCTGAGGTGGCCCCTTGAAGTTACGTTTTGCTGCTGTATTGCTCTTGCCCTGCGGATTGGTTCATGGCGAACCGCGTTACACCCAGAACGATTTCGGTGGTGTCGGTCTGTTACAGACACCCACCGCGCGCATGGCCCCCGCCGGGGAGTTGAGTGCCACTGCCAGTCGTACCGACCCTTACTCGCGCTATAGCTTTTCCCTGCAACCGTTCGATTGGCTGGAAAGTTCGTTTCGCTACACCGCGATCACCAACCGCAAGTACGGCCCTGAGGCGTTTAGTGGCAATCAGAGCTTCAAAGACAAGGCCATCGACGTCAAGGCACGGCTTTGGGAAGAAAGTCACTGGGCACCGCAGATCGCAATCGGGGCCCGGGATATCGGTGGTACCGGGTTGTTTTCCAGCGAGTATTTCGTCGCCAACAAGCGTTATGACAATCTGGACTTCAGCCTCGGCATTGCCTGGGGCAATCTGGGTAATCGGGGGGATTTCAGCAACCCGCTGGCGGTGCTTGGCAGCAAGTTCAATGATCGGCCGCAGAGCGATGCAGCCGTCGCCAGGGCAGGTGGGGTGAACTCCAATGCTTATTTCAAGGGACGCCCATCGTTGTTTGGCGGGATTGCCTATCAAACACCGTGGGAACCGCTGAGCCTGAAAGTCGAGTATGAGGGCAACGACTACCGGAACGAGCCATTGAACAACCCGATCAAGCAAGATCTGCCGATCAATATCGGCGTGGTCTACAAGCTCGCCGATAGCGTCGATCTGAGTGCCGGTTGGGAGCGTGGCAACACTGCGATGTTCGGCATCACCCTGCACACCAATTTTGTCGGCCGCAAGGCGCCGGCCAAGACCTACGACCCTCCCGCCGAGCCGCTGCCGGCACGGGAGCCGTCGACCCCGGCCGATCAGGTCAACTGGGCCAATGTCTCCAGCCGGCTGCAGCAAAATGCCGGCTACAAGGTAAAGCGCATCACCCAGCGCGGTTCGGAGCTGATGGTGTATGGCGAGCAGTCCCGCTACTTTTACCCGGCCAAAGCCGTGGGGCGGGCCAGCCGGATTCTCGACAACAGTGTCAATCAGGATATTGACTGGTTCACCTTGGTGAACCAGCGTTATGACATGTCGATAGAGGAAACCAGCCTGCCCCGGGAAACGTTCCGTGCGGTAGTGAACAACGAGCAGCCGCTGAAAGATCTGCACCGCTCAACCGAAGTCAATCCGGCGGTTGCGCACCGGGAAACCACGCTCTATACCCAGGCCCTGGATCCGTTCAGCTACGGCTTCGGCCTGGGCTACAAACAGAACATCGGCGGCCCCGACGGATTGCTCTATCAGTTCACCGCCGATGCCGACGCGGAGTACCGTTTTACCCGCAATACCTGGTGGAACGGCTTGCTCAGCGCCAACCTGTTGAACAACTACGACAAGTTCACTTACGACGCGCCGAGCGGGCTGCCCCGGGTGCGGACCGATCTGCGCAAATACCTGACCACCTCCGATGTGACGATGCCGACGTTCCAGCTCAACCATGCAGTGCAGCTGGACAAGGATTTGTATGGGATGGTCTACGGCGGCTACCTGGAATCCATGTTTGCCGGGGTCGGCAGCGAAGTGCTGTATCGACCCATGGGACAACGCTGGTCGGTGGGCGCGGATCTGAACTTCGTGCGTCAGCGTGATTTTGATCAGGGCTTCGGTCTGCGTGATTACCGGACCGTGACGGGCCATGTTACCGGCTATACCGAGCTGCCCAATGACTTGCAAGCGGCGGTCAGTGTCGGGCGTTATCTGGCGCGGGACTGGGGTACCACCGTCGACTTGTCGCGGGAGTTCAATAACGGAGTGAAATTTGGTGCCTGGGTCACCCTGACCACCGCCTCGAAAGAACAATATGGTGAGGGCAGCTTCGACAAGGGGATCTATATTTCCATCCCGTTCGACGAGTTGATGAGTACTTCGACCATGCGCCGGGCCAATATCGTCTGGGCTCCGCTGACCCGGGACGGCGGCGCGCGCCTGGGCCGTGCCTACTCGCTACAGACCATGACCGACGGGCGTGACAGCGACCGGTTCTACAACAACTTCGAGAAAATTACCGAATGATGGCGAGACTAACGCGTTTGACCGAGATGCCATTCTGGCTACGGGGCCTGGTCTTTGTGGGGGTGACCGCGATTCTGCTGACCGCGGGCTTGCGCTCTCAGCCGATCCCGGAGCTGTTTGCCCAAGAGGATAAGCTTCATCACTGGCTCGGCTTCCTGGTCTTTGCCTGCAGTTGCCGGCTGGCCTTTCCCCGAGTGAAGTTGCTCTGGATAGCCCTGGGCTGTTTGCTCACTGGTTTGCTCATCGAGGGTGCGCAAGGTTTGATGCCGCTGCGCACGGCTTCGCCCTACGACATGCTGGCAAACAGTTTTGGCGTGCTGACGGGCTTGCTGATCGCCTGGCGCTGGTTGCGTTGAACAGGTGTTGAGGCGCTTGGCGGTCTGCTGGTATGGGGCGGGCGGGGCGAAGTTGCTACCTCATACCAGCCCTATGCATTGCCAGGGAGCGACGCCGGGTGCGTCTGTTCGAATGAAGGTAATGGTGCTGCCCGGGGCAAGCACTTTATAAGGCCCCAGGCTGCCCAGGGCGAGGTTTCCCCCGGTAGCGAATCTCACCGGGTTGGAACTGACCAGCAGGGTCAAGGTTTCTCCCGGCATGTGATAACCGTCGATCGTTTCTATTGTCAGCCCCGGGCCAAACTCGACGTTGACCAAGGCATGGGCCTTGACCTCAAGGCGGCGTCCGGCATTGAACGACACAGTGGAATGAACACCGCTGCTCCCGACGCCAGCCTTGGACGGTGAATCGAGCCTGACGCCGGCATGGTTGCTGCCGACCACCAGATTCGACATGCTCCCCGCGACGATGGGGGAGCGGATCGATGCCTGGCAGTTCTTGCCGCAATCCAGGCCGGTGACGACATTGGCGAAGCGTGGCGCGATCAGCTCCAGCCCGGTCGATGAATTCTTTTGCTCGATCGCGGTTTTCACCGTTTCAAACCAGGGTGCAATCATCACGATGTTTTCGCAGCGATCGATTTCGATGCCGACGTCGGCGTGCTGAAAGCTCGGGTTGGTGAAGGTTATGTTGTTGGGTCTGATGTCATAGGCGGGATCGAACCTGCCGATATAGGAACCCAGGCCCACAGGCCCCAGGCCAGACGCGCCATCGAATCGACACTCGTCGAATTCGATATGTTCGCACTGCCCCATCAGCACCAGGCTCCGTGCTGTCGCCACGGATCGCTGAACGAGCACATGAGCGACATGGCCGAACTGCATGGGGGCCTGATAATTCTTATAACCCCCCACCAGCCGTAGACCGTCCCCGGCAAAATCTTTGATGAACAGGCGACGCAGCTCGAAATCCCACAAGCCGCCGTCGCGGCCCGAAACCACTGCCTCCAGGCTGATGCCGTCCTGCAAGGGGTTATGCACGTAGTCTCCAGCCAGGGTAAAGCCTTCCAGCAACACCCCCCTGATCTTGCCCGCGGGCATCCGGATGAATTTCCGTTCTGCGGAGGGCAGAGATCTGATTACCGTGCCGTTCCAGCTTTCGGTACCCAGACGACCGGCGATATGCCCCTTGCCGATGGCACGAGTGCCGTCCACCAGATCGATGTACTCGGCATTGAGCACCCCGTCCGGCAGCTCGATTTCATACCCCGAGGCAAAGGCTCGATTGATTGCTGCCGTGTGGTTGAGCCGCGAGGCCCCGGAGGTCACATCGTCTCGCTCTGCTTTTGTCATGAAGTCGAACAGGCTGTGACGTTCCCTGAGCTTATCGCCGACGGTGCGAGATTGCGTGCCCGTCCCCGATTGCAGAAAACCCACCATGTTCGGACCCGTATCCGGGTCGGCGGCGTTGGCCAGGTTCCTCTGGATCATCTGCCCATCGGCATTCGGGACGTACCACGCCGTACCGTTATAGACCTTCTTGAGCGCATCCTGGGTGTTGAAGTATTCATCGCCGCTCTGCAAGGGGCTGCCATCCGCCCGAGTGGTGGGGTCAGAGGTCTCTCGGCGAGAATTCGAGTCGGCCATCGCCTTTACCTGGGCAAACACCTGATCGGTATCGGCTTTCCATTTGCTCAGCGTCGGCAGCGGGCCGGACTCGGTGGGAATGCTTTCATCAGCCCCGCCATGGACGAAGCGGTGCTGTATCCGGGAGGCGGCATCCGAGCGCTGGGCAGCCTGGGCTATCAGCGTGGTATTGGCCATGAGTGTTTCCAGGGTGGGATCGGTCGACATTAGAGGTTCGCCAGGCTCAGGGGAGCCACAATGTGCATGCTGTTGAACAGTTGCTCGCACGCTGCGTTGACCCGTTCAAGCGGGGCCAGATCGTGCTCGTGCGGCGCCGGTTCTTTCGGTTGCAGCAGCGCCAACTGTCCAATCGTCAGGCCTGCAGCCCCGCAGGCTGTGGCGGCGAGTAGTTGGCGTCGGGTGATAGGGCGCATGAGTCAACCTGAAATGGGATGGGCCAGGATGGGCGGGGCGCTCCGGCGCAGTCAGTGATCTGACTGCGGGGATCGCAACCCCGTTCGCAACAGGCTGAAGAATAGACAGACTATGGGCGGGCGCGAGCGTCGCAGCAGCTAGTAGATATCCTTGGAAAAGAGCGTGAAGGGCGTCTTGATCAGGATCTTTATATCGAGCCACAACGACCAGTTGTTGATGTAGTTGAGATCGATCTCCACGCGTTTCTGCATCTTGTCGAGGGTTTCGGTTTCGCCACGGCAGCCACTGATCTGGGCCAGCCCGGTAATGCCCGGTTTGATCCGATGGCGGGCCATGTAGGCGCGGATCTTGCCAGTGTAGTAGTCGTTATGGGCGGTCGCATGTGGCCGAGGCCCGACCAGTGCCATATGGCCTTGCAGCACATTGAAAAACTGCGGCAGTTCATCGATGGAAGTGCGTCGGATAAAACGTCCGATCGGGGTAATGCGCGGGTCTTGACGGCCGGCCTGCTGGACCTGGTGGTCGTCGTGCAGGCGCATGGAGCGGAATTTCCAGACCTTGATGATCTTGCCGTTCCAGCCATGCCGCTCCTGTTTGAAGATAATCGGGCCCGGGGAAGAGATTTTCACCGCGACGGCAATCACCAACAGCAGTGGGCTGAAGCCGATCAGCGCCAGGGCGGCCAGGCTTCTGTCGAGCAGGGTCTTGCTCAGCGCCGCCGTAGGGTAGCTGGTTAGCGGGCTTTCATTGAGGTGGATGGCGGGCAGGCCGTCGAGCTCGCTGACGGAGTGATTGAGCAAGGTCATGCTGCCCAGGTCGGGAACCCAGACCACATCCACATTCGAGTCGAGAAGATCGATGTAAAGCGCTTCGACCTGTTTGGCTTCGCTCAAGGACAGCGCGATGTACAGCCGTCGGATATCGTGAACCCGAATCAGCTCGCGCAGCTCCTGCAACTGGCCCACGATCCTGTGAGTACTGACGTTGGTCGACAGCTCGTTGGGTTTGGAGCTGATCAGACCGACCAGCGGCGGATATTCGGTTTTCGCCAGTTTGTCTGCCAGTTTCACCGCCAGTTGGTCGGTGCCGATGATCAGGGTGTTGTATTGGCTGTGCAATTGCCGATGGTAGTGCCTGGAAAAACCATGCAGTGGCAGGTACAGCAAGGCCTGCAGGCAATAACCGGTCACGGCCCAGATCAGGATTATTTCCCGGGAGAACAATTCGCTGGTCTTGCTCAGAAAACCGATACTGGTCAGTCCGGTCAGCGTCAGCAGCCAACCCAGCAGCAGGCGTCCAAGGCCTGTGAGGTAACCGTGCCGCTTGTGATAGACCTGCAGCAGGGAGTAGGAAGGGACCGAACCCAGAAACGTAAGAACCGCCAGCACACGATAATGGGCGTCGATTTCTCCGGTTTGGTACAGCGCCAGAGTAAATAACAATGCACTGACCGACGTTATGGCAATTGCCCATTGGCCCCAGAAGGTAAGTCCTTTGGTTATGCTGTTCCGATTAATACGATTATGTACCATAGCGGTATCCCTCGGGCGTGCGCCACGTTATGTATCAGTTGACGGTTGATAAATGGCAGTCACGGGAAAAGGCTTGGCCGGCACGATTCCATACGAAGTTGTTTTTGTTATTAGTGTTCGGGAGCGGTGGGCTGGTGACTGACCATTTGAGGTTGTTTTTTATATAGAGGTGTCAGCTGATACGGTTGTCTCAGTGTCCGGTTTTTATACTAGTACCTTAATCTTTGTGGGTGTCTGACGAATTATAACGGTCGCACTGTCATGGGGTTTGTTATAAAAGGTCGTGTTCTTTGGTTTGGAGTACATAGCAAAGTCGTCTATATAATTACGGCGTTCCGGCAGGTACTTGCCGGGGAGGCGAGGGGAGGATGCTGGACAGGAACTATGGCGTGGATGATGTACGAAAGGTGGGAGGCAGGAGCAGCCGCGCGAGGAGGGGAGGCTGTTAAGTGATGTCTGTGTATCTGATGGGGTCTGGGAGTCGCATTTATTGTTATTGTTTTTGCGAACTCGCTCAATAAGCGACTCTTATCCTTTGGGCCAGGCAGTAACCGCGGTTTCTCACCGAACGAACAAGACGCTCTCCGTTGGCGGCGTCCTTGAATTTTTTCTGCAGTCTGCTCAAACACATCTCAAGACCGCTGTAGCGTTCCGGATCCTTATCAATACCTAGAATCAGATCTGTCTTGCTGAGTACCCGTCGATCGCTGATAACCAGTTGTGTGAGCATCAACGATTCGGTACCCGTCAATGGGATCGTTATATTTTCTTTGACCAAGGTTCGCTCTTCCGCGCTAAACCACCAGATCTCAGGATTGGCGTGTGGCTCTTTAACCCGGCTTACTGCCGAGATGAACTCCTCGTCGGCCACCGGCTTCTTGAGAAAGCCATCGATCCCGAAGTGCGAGAAGTGATGGAGTTCCGAAGGCTCCGCGTTGGGCGTTATGAGTATGATTTCCGCATCTTTTTGATTCTTGCGGATAAAGCTGACATCACTCAGCGATATGTCCGCCTGATCGAGCAGGATGTGCGTGAAGCGATTCTTTCTGATTCGCTCGCTGCTGAGTTTGCCGGACTCGATTTCAAAAGATAAACACAGACGTTGTGCAAGAAGCGACTCTATTGCTTGTCGTGCCAGTTGGTCTCGGGTGAAGATTAAGAAGTTGTTATTTGGCGTATTCATCATTAGGTTCCTTCCTGGAATAGTGAAGCTTTTGAGAGCTTAAATAACCTCGGTCGGTGAGTAGTATCGCCCCTGGAAAAAGTCGAAAGGCATGCTGCGGGCCAGCGTGTGTAGCGCTTTGTGCTCGACTCGGTCCGCGATGAACTTGATCTTGCTGTCATGGATCATACGGCTCAGGCAGTCGTAGGACCTGTTGAAAAAGTCCTGACTGTTTTCGACCATGATGTCAAAGTTGGAGCGGGTCAGATCCACTTTTATATAATCAAACAATGCCAGGCTGATCAGCTTTTCGGCGCTGTTATCGCTTAAGTCATAACCATCAAAAGCGATCTCGATCCCATTGTCTTTTAATAAATGGATGTGATTGATAATGGTTCTTTTTTCCTTTAAATTGAGCGAGTTAAACGAGCTGCTGTTGATGCTGGGGATCAGCTGTTTCTCATGCTCTTTGAGTGTCGCTTGAGCGTTGTGCATTTCCTTGATAAGTGCCTTGTCCAATAAAGAGGACTGATTCATGGTCACGAACAGCTTGTTTGGAGTATTGACGGAAGGGCATGGCATGGCCTCGATTTGTGAAATGGTATTCAGCTGGATCCGTGTCAGTATTTCGCGATAGATCGTCAGTGGATGATCGGGATGCAATGGCTGATACCCCTGGGTCAGGGGAATATCCTGTTGTGTCGCCTTGGCATATATTTCACTGCCGAACAGTTCATCGTTTCGTTTGAGAATCGATTGTCTGAAGAAAATCAACGCGAAGCTTTCTTGTGCTATGTGCTGCCTGCTTGACGCCATGACTCAGTCCCTTAAAGAGTGAAAATTTGTTTGTTTTACAGATACGACCCCTCGAAGTAGTCGGTAGCCATAACCGCGAACACTGTGAATTATGTTAATGCCGAAGTTCTTTTTTATTTTGTTTCGAAGCCGGCTTATGGATTTTTCCAGAACCCGTGAATCGTAGAGCTTTATATTCAATCCCATGGAGTCGGCCAAGCAATCATGGTGCAAGATATTACCGGCTGCGTTGATCAATGCATCCAGAGCTTTCATTTCCTGGTAGGTGAGATCCAGTTTGTGTTCGTCGTCATATAAGTGTAGGCACGTTTTATCCAGCGTCAACTTGGCCGTGGGCTGCCATTCAGGGCTTCTGAGCAATGTTGAAATTAGTTTTGTCTTTTCATTCTGGTCGTTAGGTACATTGATGCAGTGATCGGCGCCAGCCAGGTAACATTCAACTTTTGTGTGCGGAGAGCGATAATTGATGGCGACAACAATGGCCGGCTTTACATGTTCTATACGTAATTTTTTAATCAGTTTCAGGCTGTCATTGAGCGTCGATGGACTTTCAATTTCTATCAATATTGCATCGAGAGTTTGAGTGTCGATATCAAGTGACAGGGTGGGCGGATGGTCCAGTGTGTAAATATGTGTAAAGTTTGGCACAAACAGCTGTTTTAGTTTCTCTGTCGAACGCCAGGTGCGCCCAATAGCGAGAATACCCCTCTGATTGTTTTTGATCGTGCTCTCGGTGTTCATCGTGAAATTACCTATATGTGCTGGCGTTGCAATCTTAATACACAAAATTCTGATGTTATCTGACGTTTTATAACATTTCCCGGTCGTGAACAGACGCCCAAGCGGACCACTCCATCGCTAGTGGCTTCAGTTAATTCAATGGCATAGGCAACTGCTGGGGCGCCATTCCAGTTGTTTTTGTCATATCAGACTTAGTTGATGTGCCGCTTTCACTCGGATTAGGCTCTTCGGTTGACATTTCCCAATGTCGCACTAGCTGGGCAATAGGGCGGTGTGACTGATCTCTCGGATCAGGCTACAGAGAGAGGCACTACTGAAAAGTTTGCGTATAAATTGAGAAGGGGTACACGTTTCTGAGTGTTGGAGTTGACTTATAAGGATGTTCCACGGAGCTCTATGGCCGATGCTGGTGCACGCTCGGAGGCGTTCAATGCAAGTCTCGCCTCTTTTTAGAGCGAGTGGATGGGGGGCTATATTAATTGACTGCTATTATGTTTGTAACATTTTATGTCAAAAGCCAAGTCTGTGAACTTGCAGTTGTTCTGTCTGGTTGTGGAATAAAATCACTAAGAGTTGATATTAAAGAGCCACTAGTTTCGTTGGGCTTATTGTTTGAGCTGCTGCCACAAGCAACGCCTGCGAAAGAGCGATATTTTGCTTGAGACCGCTGGATTTCCCTGCTCACCAAGGAGGAGCTCTCCCGCACAGGGATGTGTGTCCGGTACCTGTCAGGCTTTGGGTGCCCCCGGTAGGGCCGGTTGATATTTCCTACGCAAAACACACTGATTGCCTTCGCGATGTAGGGCCGCATCCTATGCGCACTATTTTCTCCTGTACCTACAGTCAAATTGTCTGCATTCAGCAGGCACGGATAATCACAGGAGAACGAGATGCTTGAGCTCACTGAGGCTGTGCAACAGTTGTTGGATCGGACTACCGCTCAGGTAAGGCAGGAGTCCAGTCGCCAGGTAACAAGTGTGCTGCGTTACACGAATCGAGAGGACGGACCGCCCTGGGAAATTACCTGGGCTACGAGGAGTAAAGATCAAAACCAATGAAGCTCAGTGTGGCCCGGCTCTATTGGGGGGGCGGGTCATGCGCTGTTCATGGGCACACGCATTCTGGAGGTGATAGATGAACACTGAGGCTTGGCGGGGTGTGCAGAGGTTGTTGGATGACTACGTAAAAGTAAGACCCGATGACCGGGTGATGGTGATTTACGCCAGCGATAGTGAAGAACAGGCGGCTTGGATAAGTGTCGCGTTGGAATGCCGGCAAATCGCTTTTTGTCGGGTCTGGATGCAGCCTCTGCACGACATGGGCTTCCAGAAGCGGCTCTTGAGTGCAATGCCATCACCGAGTTCATTCCGCGGGCGTATCGTCGTGATTACATTGGAGCGGGACACGTTGTCCCATCATGAAAAGCTGCGCATCGCATTGGCCCCTTACGAGCGTTCGCGTCGCTTGGTGTTTCGGATCATCAATGCATGCGAGGCACTTTTCTCGACTGCATTGCAGGTGGGTCCCGAAACACTGTCAGCACGCAACACCGCGATCCTGGAGCGTGCGCTGGTGTCGAACCGAATGAGGATCACATCGCCTGGTGGAACAGATTTGCGGATCGTGCTGGATAACAATCAGTATCGCTGGGTCAGTAATCGCGGCAGCGCTCGTCCAGGAGGTACCGTGGTGCTGCCAGCGGGCGAAGTGGCCACTTTTCCCGCTTCCGTTGACGGTGTTCTCGTCGCTGACTTCGCGTTCAACGTCAATGCTCTCACTTCTCAAGATGCCCGGTTGCAGGATCACCCGGTGACGGTGGAGATAAATGAACGACGCGCGGTACATTGGGCATGCCAGAACCAGTCGGTTCAGCGCTTTCTGGATGAGTGCTTCAGTCAATTGTGCGTTCGGAATGTGGGCGAATTGGGACTCGGTACCAACATTGGCATCACGGCCAGCCTGAAGCTGAATTCACACATCAATGAACGCTGCCCTGGTGTTCACATCGGGTTTGGTCAGCACAATCAGGATCCCGAACGGGTGGGCTATGACTGCCGCCTGCATCTGGATCTGATCGCCCGTGGTGGGTCGGTCTGGTTCGACGATGACCCGGTTCCGCTCGATCTGGCAAATCTGCTGCCCTCCATCAATCCCCACCCCGTCAGCCCTAGGGACGAAGATGCCTTTCAGCCGGATGACGATGAAATCCTGGAGGACTGCTGCGGCGTGATGACATGTGACGGTTTGAGGCTGACCAGCGCCTGACGTTATGAGGCGGCGTATAGCTAGCATAAAAAAACCGGCCAGGCGGCCGGTTCGGCAGACGTAAGGCTATGCATCAGTCTTGCTTGGCAGGCTTGACCAACCGTTGTTCCAGTTCGCGGCACGCACTCTGGATCATATCTTCAGTGATCGGTACTTCGCGCCCTTGGGCGTCAATAATGGCGCAGCCCAGAGACTGGTGGGGCTGGGTGCGGATCACTTGAATCTTGTCGTCGCTGCTATGTTGCAAGGACATGGCCTGTCTCCTCATCAGGTTGTGCGCTTACTCTAAAACCACCAAATGACCAAGCTGTGACAGCTCCCTACAGGGTGACAAGGCGGCCATACCAGTCCACCAGAAATAGCCTTGGACTTCTAGCCGGACTTTAGACCAATAACATCTAGGCTCTATTGTCGGTGGTCATATTTAACCTGACTCATTGTGATTTACAGGGTTGCTGCGGATCGACCGGTGTAGGCTTGACCGGATTGATCCCTTCAGTTTTCGCTTTCGGATGATCCTCATGCTTTCTGCTCGTCACCGCCGTGCGATTCGCCTGGCCAGTCGTTTTGTCGCGCCGTACCGTTGGCAGGCGCTCGGTGCCTTGCTGGCGCTGATCGTCACTGCCGGCATCACCTTGTCCATGGGGCAGGGCATTCGCCTGTTGGTGGATCAGGGCTTCATGACCCAGTCACCGCAGTTGCTCAATCAGTCCATTGGCGTGTTCATGTTGCTGGTGTTCGGTCTGGCGATCGGCACCTTTATGCGTTTTTATCTGGTGTCGTGGATCGGTGAGCGCTGCGTGGCGGACATCCGTCAGCAGGTGTTCAATCACTTGATTTACCTGCACCCAGGGTTCTATGAGAACAATCGCAGCTCGGAGATCCAGTCGCGCCTGACCGCCGACACCACGCTGCTGCAATCGGTGATCGGTTCGTCGCTGTCGCTGTTTTTGCGCAACTTGCTGATGGTGATCGGCGGGATCGTGTTGCTGTTTATCACTAATCCCAAGCTCACCAGCATTGTGGTGGTGGCGCTACCGTTGGTGATCGCGCCGATTCTGATCTTCGGTCGCCGGGTGCGCCGCCTGTCGCGTTTGAGTCAGGATCGTATCGCCGACATCGGCAGCTATGTGTCGGAGTCCCTCGGTCAGATCAAAACCGTGCAGGCCTACAACCATCAGGTGCAGGACGAACAGCGCTTCGCAGTCACCGTGGAAGAGGCTTTCGATACCGCGCGAAAACGTATCGTCCAGCGCGCCTGGTTGATTACCCTGGTGATCATGCTGGTGCTGGGGGCGGTCGCGGTGATGCTCTGGGTCGGCGGCATGGACGTGATGGCCGGGCGTATTTCCGCGGGCGAACTGGCGGCGTTCGTGTTCTACAGCCTGATCGTCGGCAGCGCTTTTGGCACCTTGAGCGAAGTCATTGGTGAGCTGCAACGGGCGGCCGGTGCGGCTGAGCGGATTGCCGAGTTGCTGCGTTCGGAAAACATCATCCAGCCTCCGGTCGCAGGATTGGTGACTTTGCCTGAGCGAGTGCGCGGCGATTTGCTGCTTGAAGATCTGCGTTTTTCCTACCCGTCACGGCCTGAAAGTTACGCTATCGATGGTTTGAGTCTCGCGGTCAAGGCGGGCGAAACCCTCGCGCTGGTCGGGCCTTCGGGGGCTGGCAAGTCGACGGTTTATGATCTGTTGCTGCGTTTCTACGATCCGATAGCCGGCCGCATCCTGCTGGATGGCGTGCCGCTGACTCAACTTGATCCTATGGATTTGCGTCGTTGCTTCGCACTGGTCTCGCAAAATCCGGCGCTGTTCTTTGGCAGCATCGAAGAGAACATCCGCTATGGCAAACCCTCGGCGACCCTGGCCCAGGTCCAGGAAGCGGCGAAGATTGCCTATGCTCACGATTTCATCGAAAAAATGCCCGATGGCTACCAGACTCATCTTGGTGACGGCGGCCTTGGCCTTTCCGGCGGTCAGCGCCAGCGCCTGGCCATTGCCCGAGCGTTGTTGGTGGATGCGCCGATCCTGCTGTTGGACGAAGCCACCAGTGCCCTTGACGCGCAGAGCGAACACTTGATCCAGCAGGCGCTGCCCAGCCTGATGAAAAACCGCACCACGCTGGTCATCGCCCATCGCCTGGCCACAGTAAAGAACGCTGATCGGATCGCGGTGATGGATCAGGGAAAACTGGTCGCGATTGGCACGCACCACGAGCTGATCGCCAGCAATGCGCTGTATGCGCGGCTGGCGGCGTTGCAGTTTGTAGGCACTGCCGAAGGCGGCGATTTTTTCGGGGCAGAATGACCACTGTAGGAGCTGCCGAAGGCTGCGATCTTTTTGTTGAGGCCTCAAAGCAAGATCAAAAGATCGCAGCCTTCGGCAGCTCCTACATAACCGGCATAACCGGCATTACCGGTTACAGATCGTCGAAATACCGCTCATGCCAATCCACCAGCGGCTGCGGCGAGTTGAGCTTCTGGCCGTAGATCACCGAGTAGGACAGCACGTTCTGTACGTATTGGCGGGTTTCGTCGAACGGGATACTTTCCACCCAGACATCGAAACTCAGGTGGTTGGCACCGCTTAGCCACTGGCGAACACGGCTGGGGCCAGCGTTGTAGGCGGCGGTAGCGAGGACCCGGTTACCGCTGAACTGGCTGTGGACCTGACTCAGGTAGGCCGCACCGAGCTCGATGTTTTTGTCCGGGTCCAGCACTTGCTGCGGCGAGGCCAGCGGAATGCTGAACTTGCGCGCGGTTTCCTTGGCGGTGCCAGGCATCAGTTGCATCAAGCCGCTGGCACCGACGCCGGAGCGGGCGTCGTCCATGAACGCGCTTTCCTGACGGGTAATGGCGAACACCCAGCTCGAATGCAGGCCACGGACCTTGGCTTCACGTACCAGGGTTTCGCGGTGAGCCATCGGGAAGCGAATGTCCAGGTCGTCCCAATATTGCGCCTGGCTGATGGTGCGGATCGCCGGGAAATACCACTTCAGGTCATAGGCCAGTTTCGCCTGGGCAACCATTTCGTCACGGCTGAAATGGCGGCTGACGTAGTACCACTCGCGGCGCCCGTCGACGATCTGCCCGCGAGCATGGAGCTCCAGCGCCCGACGTACGCCCGGCGTGTTGCGAACCTTGTTGATCAGTGCCTGACTCAACACCAGTGGTTTGTTGACCAGCGAATAAGGCGATTGCGAGCGGTCAGCGGCAAGGAATCCATAGAAGTCACGCTCACGCGCGAGGCTCTTGTACAGGGTTTGCGCTTCCGGGTTCTGTGGCTGGGCCAGTTCCAGGCTGCGGGCCTGCCAGTAGCGCCAGCGGTTGGTGGTGGCCAGATCCTGCGGCAAGCGGCGGGTCAACTGATACGCGTCGTCCCAACGCGCCAGGCGCAGCAGCAAGCGCAAGCGCCACTCGGAAACGGTGTTATCGCGCAGCTCCGGGTCGTACTTGGTCATTACATCGAGGGCGCGGCTGTCGAAGCGACGGGCCAGAGTCAGGCCAATTTCACGGGCGATAGCGACTTTTTCATCGCGGGAAAAATGCATGCTGCTGGCGTAACTGTCGAGCAGGGCCATCGCCCGGTCCGGGTCCTGGCGCGCGAAGCGGCGCAGGCCAAGGCTGACAATGTCGGACATGGCTTCATCGGCCGGGGTGAAGCGCGAAGGCTGGTCGAGCATTTCAGGTCGTTGCGCGACCTCAACCAATAAGCGCCCGCGGGGTGCCAGGGTGGTCATGTTGTTGATCAGGCTGTTGGCCAACGCATAGTTACGTGCGTGAGCGGCCAGTTTGACGCGCTCCCAGCGTTTCTGTTCGGTCAGCTGACCTTCGGCGGCCCATTGCGCAAACAATGAATCGCAGGTTTCAGGCTGGGATTTGCCCGTCAGCCAGAGCTTTTCAGCGTTGGCGTAACCTTCGGACTTGAGGTTGTGACCGATCTGATATTGCGCGTTGAGGCAGTCCAGTTCAGTGAAATTGAGCTTGGGGTCGTAGTACTTGACGAAGGTCGACCAGTCGCCGCGATCAGCCAGCCAGCGCAACCAGCGCAACTTCATCCAGTTGGCTTGCGGCAGGTCGCCGTGCTCGGCGAGGAATCTTTCGATTTCGTCGTTGCTCGCGGTTTTCAGGCGGGCGGTCAATTCGTCGTAGGCGAGGTAAGGCTCCAGCGGATAGTCGCTAAGGGCCTGGCTGTAGCGAAAATACGGGCCCGTATCACCCTTGGCCAAGGCGCGCTTGGCCTCATCGTAATACTGGCGCTGGGTGAACAGGTCCACCGCCTGGGCGGATTGGACGGCAGTGGCAGAAAGAAGCAAACAGGATAACAAGCTGAAAATGCGACTGCGCATGAGACATCCGGGCAGAGAAATCATGACAAGTGCCAGCAGGTGCCGGCACTGATTGCCTGTAGCTTAGCCTTTTGCCAGCAACCGGTGAAAGCTTTGCCGGCTCGTTGGCACAAGTTCGCAACAATTGTTGTGCAGAGTGCTTCGACATTGAAAATGCCGGCCTTCTGTCGCCTCAAGTCAGGTAGAATGCGCGCCCGGTTTTTGGAGAAGCTCATGACCCTGCTCAAATTCAGCGATGTGTCCCTTGCTTTCGGCGCTATGCCGTTGTTGGACAAGGTGTCCTGGCAGATCGCCCGTGGTGAGCGGGTGTGCATCATCGGCCGCAACGGCACTGGCAAATCCAGCATGATGAAGCTGGTCAAGGGCGATCAGAAGCCTGATGACGGCTCTGTCTGGCGCGCACCTGGCCTCAAGATTGGCGAATTGCCGCAAGAATTGCCGGTGGCCGACGAGCGGACGGTGTTCGATGTGGTTGCCGAAGGCCTGGACGGTGTGGGTGAATTGCTCGCGCAGTATCACCACCTGAGCCAGAACTGCGTTACCGACGCCGATCTGGACAAGCTGATGCACGTCCAGCACGACCTCGAAGCCCGCGATGGCTGGCGTTTGCAGCAATTGGTCGACAGTACTTTGAGCCGCTTGCAGTTGCCGGCGGACAAAACCCTCGCCGAATTGTCCGGCGGCTGGCGTCGTCGCGTTCTGCTGGCCCAGGCTCTGGTTTCCGAACCGGATCTGCTGCTGCTCGACGAACCGACCAACCACCTGGACATCGGTGCGATTGCCTGGCTCGAAGAGGCCTTGAAGGATTTTCAGGGCGCTGTGCTGTTCATTACGCACGACCGTTCTTTCCTGCAAAACCTGGCAACCCGCATCCTGGAACTGGATCGCGGTGGCCTGATCGACTGGAACGGCGACTACGCCAGTTTCCTCGTTCACAAGGAAGCCACGCTGGCAGCCGAAGAAACCGCTAACGCGCTGTTCGACAAGCGTCTGGCCCAGGAAGAAGTCTGGATCCGTCAGGGCATCAAGGCCCGCCGCACCCGTAACGAAGGCCGCGTGCGTGCCCTGAAAGCCCTGCGCGTCGAGCGTAGCGAGCGTCGTGAGCGTACCGGCAAGGCCAACATTCAGCTGGAAACGGCCGACAAGTCCGGCAAGCAGGTGATGGTTCTCGATAACGTCAGCTTCGCTCACCCGGACGGCCCGTTCCTGATCAAGGATTTCTCCATGGTCCTGCAGCGCGGCGACCGTATCGGTCTGCTGGGCGCCAACGGTACTGGCAAAACCACGTTGCTGAAGCTGATGCTCAGTGGCTTGCAGCCAACCAGCGGTAAAGTCGAGGAGGGCACTCGAATTGACGTGGCCTATTTCGATCAGCTGCGCCATCAGCTGGATCTGGAAAAAACCGTGATCGACAACGTCGCCGAAGGTCGCGACTTCATCGATATCGATGGTCAGAGCCGTCACGTACTGAGCTACCTCGGTGACTTCCTGTTCAGCCCACAGCGTGCCCGCACGCCGGTCAAGGCGTTGTCCGGTGGTGAGCGTGCGCGTCTGTTGCTGGCCAAGTTGTTCAGCAAACCGGCTAACCTGCTGGTACTCGACGAACCGACCAACGACCTCGACGTGGAAACTCTCGAGCTGCTGGAAGAGGTCTTGCTGACCTTCAACGGCACCGTGCTGATGGTCAGCCACGACCGGGCATTCCTCGACAACGTGGTCACCAGCACCCTGGTCTTCGAAGGTGAAGGCAAGGTTCGCGAATACGTCGGTGGTTATCAGGACTGGCTGCGTCAAGGCGGTTCGCCGCGTCTGTTGGGCGTGACCGAGAGCAAGTCCGGCAAGGCCGACCTGAACTCAGCGGTCGTCACCGCGGCGCCTGCGCCAGTGGCTGCTCAAGAAGCGCCAGTGGCGAAGAAAAAGCTCAGCTACAAACTGCAGCGTGAACTGGAAGCGCTGCCGGGCGATATCGACGCCAAGGAACAGCAGATCGCCGCGGTGCAAACCGAAATGGCCGATGCCGGTTTCTATCAGCGTCCGGCTGCCGAAACCGCCAAGGTCATCGCACAGCTTGAGCAACTGCAAGCAGAACTCGACGTATTGGTCGAGCGCTGGGCCGAGCTGGATGCCTGATTGATCCAATGCTGATGTAAAAAAGCCCGACGTTCATCACTGAGCGTCGGGCTTTTCGTATGGAGTAGGGTCTGCAGACCGAAATAAATTCATTGTGGGAGCGAGCTTGCTCGCGATGAGGCCCTGTCGGTCGAAATCAATGTTGACTGACAAGCCGCCATCGCGAGCAAGCTCGCTCCCACAGGGGCACGGGGTTTAGCTTTTGATCAGGCGCACTGCCAGTACATCGCAAGGCGCACCATGCAGCACGTCATTGGCGGTGGAACCCAGCAGCAGTGCGAGGCCGTGGCGGCCATGGCTACCGACGACGATCAGGTCGCACTCCTGTTCCTTGGCCATATGATGGATTTCCTGGCGTGGTTGGCCATAGGTCAGGTGGCTGTACTCTTTGGAGAGTTCAGAATACTTGTTGATCAGGCGCTCGAGGCGCTCCTTGGCTTGATCGAATTGCTGTTGCTGCAACTGCGACAGATCCATCGGCACGTCACCACCAAAGGCCATGGCCATCGGTTCGACAATGTGAACCAGGGACAATTTGGCACCGTTGCTGACCGATAACTCGCGAGCACGGTGAATCACAGGATCGCACTCTTCGGTTAGATCTACGGCGACCAGAATATGGTGGTAGGGCATGAGGTGCTCCTCCTGAGGATTGCGATAACGGTAAGTATGGCTGGTTTCAAGCGGATTGGTTCCGGCATGGATCAATCTGCCCATCAAGAATCGGGAGTACAGATATGACGGTCTGGATAGTGGTGTCAATCCTCGCAGTGGTGCTGAGCCCGCTGGCGTGGCTGCGGCCTTCGCGTAAACAGGGCGGGCAAATGGCCTTGCGCATGGAGGCACGACGTATCGGCCTGGCTATGCAGCTGGCGCCGCAGGAGTGGCCGCATTGGCTGGAGCCGGAGCCGCCCAGCCCGTGTGCGCAATACCATCGGCCGCGACGGGGTAGTCAGCCGGCGTGCTGGATCTATTGGCAAAGTGCGCCGGGCGTGTGGGTTAATCAATGGCGGGAAGTTTGTCAGGATGAGTCGTTGCTGATTCATTTCCGGAAGTTGCCGGCCAACGTCTACAAGGTTGAGGCCGACAAGCAAATGATCACCTTGTATTGGGGTGAGAGGGGCGAGGCCAGTGTTTTGAATGAAATCGATGCAGTGCTGAAGGCATTAGCCTGAAACGCAATCCCCCCGTAGGAGCTGCCGAAGGCTTCGATCTTTTGATCTTCAAGACTGCCAGGATCAAAAGATCGCAGCCTTCGGCAGCTCCTACATGCACACATAAACTCAGGCAATAAAAAGCCCGACATCTTCATCGGGCTGGAGTTGGCCAGGCAGGCCGGAAATTCGCTGAATCGTCACGCTATCCGAGGCGTGGCGCTGATCTTGCGCTTGGCGTTCGCCATAAGCGCCTCTGTTTTCCGTTTATCGTCCCCGCCAGCGTAGCTGTGTATTTCCAGTTGCGCAGCTAATTAGGGCGACGTTTCTAAATATTGATTCTATGAATGGCTGCACATGCATCCGTGTGTTGCAGGTCTTCGTGGTACGGATATGACCGCAAAGTCGAGTTACAACCCGCATTTTGGGCGATTGACAATTGTCGGAAATTCCGTGAAGGTGGCGTACCCAAATCAAACGGGCGTATGAATTGAGCGTTTGTATTACAGACAGCTCCTACAGAATCCCGACTATCGCGTTGGCGGGTGTGCCTGGTGGAATGGCGTTAGCATCGACGGTAACGTCCATGCCGAGCCAGAACGTCAGCGTCCGACGTGTACTGTTCAGCTTCCATATCGTGGAGATCAGTTGATGATTTACGAAGGTAAAGCCATCACGGTTAAGGCTCTTGAAAGTGGCATCGTCGAATTGAAATTCGACCTCAAGGGTGAGTCCGTCAACAAGTTCAACCGTCTAACCCTGAACGAACTGCGTTCGGCCGTAGACGCCATCAAGGCAGATGCGTCGGTCAAGGGTGTGATCGTCAGCAGTGGCAAGGACGTGTTCATCGTCGGCGCCGACATCACCGAATTCGTCGACAACTTCAAGCTGCCGGATGCAGAGCTTGTTGCTGGCAACCTCGAAGCCAACAAGATTTTCAGCGATTTCGAAGACCTCAATGTCCCAACCGTAGCTGCGATCAACGGCATTGCTTTGGGCGGCGGTCTGGAAATGTGCCTGGCGGCGGATTACCGCGTCATGTCCACCAACGCCAAGATCGGTCTGCCGGAAGTCAAACTGGGCATCTACCCGGGCTTCGGCGGTACTGTTCGCCTGCCGCGCATTATTGGTGCCGACAACGCCATCGAGTGGATTGCCGCTGGTAAGGAAAACCGTCCGGAAGACGCGCTGAAAGTCGGCGCAGTCGATGCGGTTGTGGCTCCAGAGAAGCTGCAGGAAGCGGCCCTGGAACTGATCAAGCGAGCGATCTCCGGCGAGTTCGATTACAAGGCCAAGCGTCAGCCGAAGCTGGAAAAGCTCAAGCTGAACGCCATCGAACAAATGATGGCTTTCGAAACCGCCAAAGGTTTCGTGGCCGGTCAAGCTGGTCCGAACTACCCGGCACCGGTCGAAGCGATCAAGACTATCCAGAAAGCCGCGAACTTCGGTCGCGACAAGGCTCTGGAAGTTGAAGCCACTGGTTTCGTCAAACTGGCCAAGACCTCTGCCGCGCAGAGCTTGATCGGTCTGTTCCTGAACGATCAGGAGCTGAAGAAAAAGGCCAAGGCCTACGATGAAATCGCCAAAGACGTGAAACAGGCTGCCGTACTCGGCGCCGGTATCATGGGGGGCGGTATTGCTTATCAGTCGGCGTCCAAAGGCACGCCGATCCTGATGAAGGACATCAACGAGCACGGTATCGAGCAGGGCCTGGCTGAAGCCGCGAAACTGCTGGTTGGCCGCGTTGATAAAGGTCGCATGACCGCTGCCAAAATGGCCGAAGTGCTCAATGGCATTCGTCCAACCCTGTCCTACGGTGATTTCGGCCACGTCGACCTGGTCGTCGAAGCGGTTGTCGAGAACCCTAAGGTCAAGCAAGCGGTATTGGCCGAAGTCGAAGACAAGGTCAAAGAGGACACCATCCTCGCTTCGAACACCTCGACCATTTCCATCAGCCTGTTGGCCAAAGCCCTCAAGCGTCCGGAAAACTTCGTCGGCATGCACTTCTTCAACCCGGTGCACATGATGCCGCTGGTTGAAGTCATCCGTGGCGAGAAGTCCAGCGAGCTGGCCGTTGCCACCACCGTTGCCTACGCCAAGAAAATGGGCAAGAACCCGATCGTCGTCAACGACTGCCCGGGCTTTTTGGTCAATCGTGTACTGTTCCCGTACTTCGGTGGTTTCGCCAAATTGGTCAGCGCCGGTGTGGACTTCGTCCGTATCGACAAGATCATGGAAAAATTCGGCTGGCCAATGGGCCCGGCATACCTGATGGACGTGGTCGGTATCGACACCGGCCACCACGGTCGTGACGTGATGGCTGAAGGTTTCCCGGATCGCATGAAAGACGACCGTCGTTCGGCCGTTGACGTGCTCTACGAAGCCAAGCGCCTGGGCCAGAAGAACGGCAAGGGCTTCTACGCCTACGAGACCGACAAGCGCGGCAAGCAGAAGAAAGTAGCCGATCCGTCGGTACTTGAAGTGCTCAAGCCAATCGTCTTCGAACAGCGTGAAGTGACCGACGAAGACATCATCAACTGGATGATGATCCCGCTGTGCCTGGAAACCGCGCGTTGCCTGGAAGACGGCATCGTCGAAACCGCTGCCGAAGCCGACATGGGTCTGGTCTACGGTATTGGTTTCCCTCCATTCCGTGGCGGTGCACTGCGCTACATCGACTCGATCGGTGTTGCAGAGTTCGTTGCCCTGGCTGACCAGTACGCTGATTTGGGCGCGCTGTACCACCCGACCGCGAAGCTGCGCGAGATGGCCAAAAATGGCCAGAGCTTCTTCGGTTAAGCGCCCACACTAGAGCGAGAGTGAAATTATATGAGCTTGAATCCTAGAGACGTCGTGATTGTCGACTTCGGTCGTACTCCGATGGGCCGCTCCAAGGGCGGCATGCACCGCAATACCCGTGCTGAAGACATGTCGGCGCACCTGATCAGCAAATTGCTGGAACGTAACGTCAAGGTCGACCCGAACGAAGTCGAGGACGTGATCTGGGGCTGTGTGAACCAGACCCTGGAGCAGGGCTGGAACATCGCCCGCATGGCGTCCCTGATGACTCAGATCCCGCACACGGCTGCCGGCCAGACCGTTAGCCGTCTGTGTGGGTCCTCGATGAGTGCACTGCACACCGCAGCGCAAGCGATCATGACCGGTAACGGTGACGTATTCGTGGTTGGCGGCGTCGAGCATATGGGGCACGTCAGCATGATGCACGGTGTCGATCCGAACCCGCACATGTCGCTGTACGCGGCGAAAGCCTCGGGCATGATGGGTTTGACTGCGGAAATGCTCGGCAAGATGCACGGCATTACCCGTGAGCAGCAGGATGCCTTCGGCGTGCGCTCCCACCAACTCGCCCATAAAGCGACGGTGGAAGGCAAGTTCAAAGACGAAATCATCCCGATGCAGGGTTACGACGAGAACGGTTTCCTGAAACTGTTCGACTACGACGAAACCATCCGTCCGGAAACCACCCTGGAAAGCCTGGCGGCATTGAAGCCGGCGTTCAATCCAAAGGGCGGCACCGTGACAGCCGGTACTTCGTCGCAGATCACCGATGGTGCTTCGTGCATGATCGTGATGTCGGCACAGCGTGCACAGGACCTGGGCATTCAGCCAATGGCGGTGATCCGTTCGATGGCAGTGGCAGGTGTGGACCCAGCGATCATGGGCTATGGTCCAGTACCGGCGACACAGAAAGCACTGAAGCGCGCAGGTCTGGGAATTGCCGATATCGACTTCTTCGAACTCAACGAAGCTTTCGCTGCACAGGCTCTGCCAGTGCTGAAAGATTTGAAAGTGCTCGACAAGATGAACGAGAAGGTTAACCTGCACGGCGGCGCGATCGCCCTGGGCCACCCATTCGGTTGCTCCGGTGCACGTATCTCCGGCACCCTGCTCAATGTAATGAAGCAGAATGGCGGCACTTTCGGTGTATCGACCATGTGCATTGGCCTCGGCCAGGGCATTGCCACCGTCTTCGAACGCGTTTAAGCGATTCGTCGACGGAAGCCGGGGCCATGTGCCCCGGTTTTTGTTTTTCTGAAGGTTTTTTTATTTTTTATTTCAAGAGATTTGAGTGAGGGCCAGACCATGCCGATACAACCAGGGCTCTACCAGCATTACAAAGGTCCGCAGTACCGCGTATTCAGTGTTGCGCGGCACTCCGAGACCGAAGAGGAAGTGGTCTTCTACCAAGCCCTGTATGGCGATTACGGCTTTTGGGTGCGTCCCTTGAGCATGTTCCTGGAGTCGGTCGAAGTTGACGGCGAACAGGTCCCGCGCTTTGCTTTGGTGCAAGCCGAACCGAGCCTTTTTTCAAGGCCATAAGCTGAGAGCGCGCAGAACCCTGCGCTTGACCTCACCTTGTTGCCACTATATATAGCGGTGCCGCGTCAGGCGCCAACCGCCTTTCACTTCTAGAATTCAGGAATTTTCTGATCCATGGGCAAATCGCTGGTCATTGTGGAATCCCCGGCTAAGGCCAAGACCATCAACAAGTATCTGGGTAACCAATACGTGGTGAAGTCGAGTATCGGCCATATCCGAGACCTGCCCACCAGCGGTTCGGCTAGCGCCAGCAAAGAGCCTGCCGCCAAGCGTGGCAAGGCTGCTGCTGGTGAAGCGCCGGTGCTGTCGCCAAAAGAAAAGGCGCGCAAGCAGCTGGTCTCGCGCATGGGTGTCGATCCCGATCATGGCTGGAAAGCCAAGTACGAGATCCTCCCAGGCAAGGAAAAGGTCATCGAAGAGCTGCGCCGGCTCGCCAAGGATGCTGACACCATCTATCTCGCAACCGACTTGGATCGCGAGGGGGAAGCCATTGCCTGGCACCTGCGCGAAGCCATCGGTGGTGACGACAGCCGCTACAAGCGCGTGGTGTTCAACGAAATCACCAAGAAGGCGATTCAGGAAGCCTTCTCTCAGCCAGGCGAGCTGGACATCGATCGGGTCAACGCTCAGCAGGCGCGTCGCTTCCTCGACCGCGTGGTGGGTTACATGGTTTCGCCGCTGCTGTGGTCCAAGATCGCTCGCGGTCTGTCTGCCGGCCGTGTGCAATCGGTAGCTGTGAAGCTGGTGGTGGAGCGTGAGCGCGAGATTCGCGCGTTCAACCCGGAAGAGTACTGGGAAGTCCACGCTGACCTCGGCACTGCCAAGGGCGCCAATGTGCGTTTTGAAGTGGCCCGTGAAAACGGCGAAGCCTTCAAGCCGCTCAACGAAGCCCAGGCCATGGCCGCGCTGGAGAAGCTCAAGTCTTCCAGCTACACCATCGCCAAACGCGAAGACAAACCGACCAGCAGCAAGCCGTCGGCGCCGTTCATCACCTCCACGCTGCAACAGGCTGCCAGCAATCGCCTGGGCTTTGGCGTGAAGAAAACCATGATGATGGCCCAGCGTTTGTACGAAGCTGGCTACATCACTTATATGCGTACCGACTCGACCAACCTCTCGGCCGATGCCGTGGCGATGGCGCGTACTTATATTGAAGGCGAGTTCGGCAGCAAGTATCTGCCGGAAACACCGAACGTCTACAGCAGCAAGGAAGGCGCGCAAGAGGCTCACGAAGCGATTCGTCCTTCTGACGTGAATACCGATCCAAGCAAGCTGTCTGGCATGGAACGTGACGCTGAGCGTCTCTACGAGCTGATCTGGCGCCAATTCGTCGCTTGCCAGATGCTGCCGGCGAAATACCTGTCGACCACCGTCAGCGTCGCAGCTAGCGGCTTCGAACTGCGTGCCAAGGGCCGCATCCTGAAGTTCGACGGTTACACCCGCGTCATGCCGCAAATGGCCAAGCCTGGCGATGACGATGTGCTGCCGGACATGGCGCAGGGCGATGTGCTGAAGCTGATCAAGCTTGATCCGAGCCAGCACTTCACCAAGCCGCCTGCGCGTTACTCGGAAGCGAGCCTGGTTAAAGAAATGGAAAAACGCGGTATCGGTCGTCCTTCGACCTACGCGGCGATCATTTCGACCATCCAGGACCGCGGCTATGTCGCGCTGCACAACCGTCGTTTCTACTCGGAAAAGATGGGTGACATCGTCACCGAGCGCCTGTCCGAAAGCTTCTCGAACCTGATGGACTACGGCTTCACCGCCGGCATGGAAGAGAACCTCGATGACGTCGCCCAAGGCGAACGTGACTGGAAAAACGTGCTCGACGAGTTCTACGGCGACTTCAAGAAGAAACTCGAAGTAGCCGAGAGCGCAGAAAACGGCATGCGCGCCAACCAGCCGGTCATGACCGACATCCCGTGCCTCACGTGCGGTCGTCCGATGCAAATTCGTACTGCCTCGACCGGTGTGTTCCTCGGTTGCTCGGGTTACAGCCTGCCGCCAAAAGAACGCTGCAAGGCCACCGTCAACCTGGTGCCGGGCGATGAAATCGCTGCGGACGACGAGGGTGAGTCGGAGTCTTTGGTGTTGCGTGGCAAGCATCGTTGCCCGATCTGCAGCACCGCGATGGACGCTTACCTGCTGGATGAGAAGCGCAAGCTGCACATCTGCGGTAACAACCCGGATTGCTCCGGCTACGAGATCGAAGAAGGCAGCTATCGCATCAAGGGCTACGAAGGTCCGAGCCTGGAATGCGACAAGTGCGGCAGCGAAATGCAGTTGAAGACTGGCCGTTTCGGCAAGTTCTTCGGGTGCACCAACGCGACCTGCAAGAACACCCGCAAACTGCTCAAAAGCGGTGACGCGGCGCCGCCGAAGATGGATCCGGTGAAGATGCCCGAACTCAAGTGCGAGAAGGTCAACGACACCTACATTCTGCGTGACGGTGCTTCCGGTTTGTTCCTGGCGGCGAGCCAGTTCCCGAAAAACCGCGAGACCCGTGCTCCGCTGGTGATCGAGATCGTGCCGCACAAGGATGAGATCGATCCGAAGTACCACTTCCTGTGCGAAGCGCCGAAGAAAGATCCGGATGGTCTCCCAGCGGTGATCCGTTACAGCCGCAAGACCAAGGAGCAGTACGTGCAGACCGAAGTCGAAGGCAAGCCTACCGGTTGGAAGGCGTTCTATGACGGTGGCAAGTGGGTGGTTGAAGACAAGCGCGTAGCCAAGTAACCGGGCAATGCGATGCAAAAGGCCGCATGCGAACCCTCGGGTTTTCATGCGGCCTTTGTTTTGGGCTTGCAGTGGGCTCGTCTGATCCTTGACACTGTCAGACCTGCATCACGCGTCTTATTTCGTTGTGGAGACTGCCGTCATGGCCTTTGAGCTCTATACCCGTACCAATCAGAAAATTTACTTCGCCGGTCTGTCGCTTGAGGCACTGGCCCGGGCGGAAGAGGGGCGGGCGATGAACTCCCTGGCGCTGATTCAGGCAGGGCGCGAGTCAGCGTTGTTTCATTTGTACGGCGCGCTGCTGGGCCTGTGTCATGAGATTGCCGGTTTCTACCGCTTGCCTCAGGCCAATGCGCCGCGAGCAGAATTGCTGCTGACCCGTGAAGTGCTCGAAACCATCGCTATTCCGGAGATGGCGGAAATGGTCGAGTTGGCGCATAACCCTGAAACCTGGCTGGCAAAGCTTCTGGCTGCCCATGCCGCGCTGTTTCAGCCGCCACGTGTGCCGCACAAGCCAAAGGGTGATGTGACACAGCCGCTGATCGTTGCGGTGAGTCTTGATGATGAGCCCGAGGCTGAACTGAGCAGAGAGGAGCTTGAGAGCTGGCGTCAGAACCTTAAAAGCCTGGCCATTCGGTTTCGTGAAGGCCTGAGCGAGTGTTGAGTCTCGCTCTGAACGCTGCGTGTTCATGGGTGCCGATGGATCAGGGATGATCTCGAGCAATCGAATCCGGTGGTGTGCAGCCGGTCAAGATCCCGAGCGAAGCTGCGCTGATGACTATATAATCCCCGCCTTTCGTGGAGAACAGACCTTTATGCCAACGTCCTTTCTAGAAATTGTCGAGCTGCCAGACGGCCGTATTGAGCTGCGCAGAGCTGAGGACGAGGGTTCTCTGGTGACTTTGGACTTCTCTGAAGACGCCAAGGCGTTCCTGCAAGGCCAGCATGTTGAAGTCGCCAAGGCGATGTTGAGCGTGGGTGTGCAGATGGCTGGGCGCTTGGTTGAAGGCGAATTCGACAAAGAAGAAGGGCCGCGGATTCTTCATTGATTCCGTTTGTCGGCTTTTCGTAGGGCATCATTTCATATCAAAGTTACAGATTGGCTTCTCTGTCCTGGAGAAGCCCTGCGCTTTTCAAGCGCACAGTGGATGTCACTTAACCCAGTCGAATATTCAGGCTTTGAGCATCCCCGGTACGGGCCGCGCTGATCAACTGTTGCCGTGCGCTGGTGTTCAACGGGTTCAGCCAGCTCACAACGGTATGGCTACGACCCAGGCGCAAGGCTTCGCAAGTCAGTTGCTGAGCACTTTGAGTCCCTCGCGGTTGCAACAGCAGAATGCGTTCGCGGTTCAGGCCGGCATCTCGTAGCCAGGCTTGAGTCAGGCTGGCGGGGGGTGCAATCAACGTCAGCCAGCGAGCGTCCTGATCCTGGCTCAGTTCCCTGAGGATAGGGGCGAGAAGGTTCAGGCAGTTCCCGGTCGCACCACGCAATGACAGCTCACTGAACGCTTCAGGTTCGGCGCTCCAGGGCGACTCGACCACGTCTTTGAGAATCGGCGCCAGCGGCTGAGCCATGAACGCTTCGAACAGCGGAAGTTGTGCGTGCTGTGGTGTGTGAGGGAACTGCATAACGCCTCCTTTAGCGGCGAATGACGCCGACACTCAAGCCTTCAATCACCAGGTCCTGATCTTTCAGGTTCACTTCGATCGGGGCAAACTCGGGGTTTTCGGCAATCAACCAGACCTTGCTGCCGTCGCGCTTGAAGCGTTTGACGGTCACTTCGTCGCCGATCCGTGCAACCACGATCTGGCCGTTACGGGCTTCACGGGTGGTGTGCACGGCGAGCAGGTCGCCGTCGAAAATCCCCACGTCCTTCATGCTCATGCCGTGAACGCGCAACAAATAGTCGGCGCGTGGATGGAAGAAGGAAGGATTGATGTTGCAGGATTCTTCGATGTGCTGTTGAGCAAGAATCGGAGCGCCAGCAGCAACCCGGCCAATGATCGGCAGAGTGGATTCATCGGCTTTGGCTTCAAAGCCCGGGATGCGAATGCCGCGCGAAGCGCCGGGCGTCATTTCGATTGCGCCTTTGCGCGCCAGTGCCTTGAGGTGTTCTTCAGCCGCGTTAGGCGACTTGAAGCCAAGCTCCAGGGCGATTTCTGCGCGGGTTGGCGGATAGCCGTTGTCTTCGAGGCAACGTTTGATAAAAGCCAGAATCTCAGCTTGGCGTGGCGTCAGTTTTAGCATGTCGATCGCTCTGTCTTTTTATACAGTGACTGGGATTATATACAGTGAAGTGATCTTGGCAATCCTCCTTTTTTACCCGGCCGCTGGACGGTCGGTTTACAGATCGTCAGCTCGCTGTCTGTAGGACTGGCTACAGCTCCCGACTTGTATGGTTAAATAGCTGACCGACCGTTCGCAAAACGAACTGGCAGGCTTGACAATGCACAGGCTGAAACGTATGTTTCAAACAAGTGTTTGTCAGGCGGAGTAGCCATGGCCCAGTCGGAAACCGTTGAACGCATTCTCGATGCTGCCGAGCAGTTGTTCGCGGAAAAAGGTTTTGCCGAAACTTCATTGCGGCTGATCACCAGCAAGGCTGGGGTCAATCTGGCGGCGGTGAACTATCATTTCGGCTCAAAGAAGGCGTTGATTCAAGCGGTCTTCTCGCGTTTTCTCGGGCCTTTCTGCAGCAGCCTCGATCGCGAGCTGGAGCGCCGTCAGGCCAAGCCGGACAACAGGCCGAGCCTCGAAGAGCTGCTGGAAATTCTCGTCGAACAAGCCCTCGTGGTGCAGCCACGCAGCGGCAATGACCTGTCTATCTTCATGCGCCTGCTGGGATTGGCGTTCAGCCAGAGCCAGGGGCACTTGCGTCGTTACCTGGAAGACATGTATGGCAAGGTGTTCCGTCGTTACATGATGCTGGTCAATGATGCCGCGCCGCGTATTCCGCCTATCGAGCTGTTCTGGCGTGTGCACTTCATGCTCGGTGCCGCGGCGTTCAGCATGTCGGGGATCAAGGCCTTGCGTGCAATCGCCGAGACCGATTTCGGGGTGAACACCTCGATCGAGCAGGTGATGCGTCTGATGGTGCCGTTCCTGGCAGCTGGCATGCGCGCCGAAACCGGCGTCACCGACGATGCCATGGCGAGCGCCCAGTTGCGTCCTCGCAGCAAATCGGCACCCGTGGCCGCCAAGGTTTAACCGCACACGGGTGGGCGCGGCAGCTTACATCCGCTAAGCTAGCCGCCCATGCCGACTCTCGTTTCAGACCCGCTCGATTTCTCTTTTACCGACCACGTTCCGCCGGGCATCGCCCTTGGCGGCGAAGTCGTGTGCCTGTATCGGGCCGGGCTCTTCAAAGATGCGCTGCGCGCGCTTTTCGTTATCAAGGAATTTCTATGACTGCTGGCCTGCAAGGCTCGTTGATGGTGGACGTCGCCGGTACCTGGCTGACGGCTGAAGATCGCCAACTGTTGCGTCAGCCCGAAGTGGGCGGCCTGATTATTTTTGCGCGCAATATCGAGCATCCTCGTCAGGTTCGCGAGTTGAGTGCGTCGATCCGCGCGGTGCGTCCCGACCTGCTGTTGGCGGTGGACCAGGAAGGCGGCCGGGTGCAGCGCCTGCGACAGGGCTTCGTGCGTCTGCCAGCGATGCGGGCGATTGCTGACAACCCGAACGCCGAATACCTGGCCGAGCAGTGTGGCTGGATCATGGCGACCGAAGTGCTGGCCGTCGGCCTCGACCTGAGCTTCGCTCCGGTACTGGATCTCGATTATCAGCGCAGCGCCGTGGTCGGTACCCGTTCGTTCGAAGGCGATCCGGAGCGTGCAGCCTTGCTGGCAGGGGCGTTCATTCGCGGCATGAACAGCGCAGGCATGGCGGCTACCGGCAAGCACTTTCCCGGCCACGGCTGGGCGGAGGCAGATTCTCACGTCGCGATTCCGAATGACGAGCGCAGTCTCGATGAAATCCGCGCCAAGGACCTCGTACCGTTCGCGCGCTTGAGCAAGCAGTTGGCGGCCGTGATGCCCGCCCATGTGATCTATCCGCAAGTTGACTCGCAGCCGGCCGGCTTTTCGCGCCGCTGGTTGCAGGACATCCTGCGCGGCGAGTTGCAGTTTGACGGGGTGATCTTCAGCGACGATCTGTCGATGGCCGGTGCCCATGTGGTCGGCGACGCTGCCAGCCGGATCGAAGCGGCACTTTCTGCCGGTTGCGACATGGGCCTGGTGTGCAATGATCGTGCGGCCGCCGAACTGGCCCTGAGCGCGGCTCAGCGCTTGAAGGTCAAACCGTCTGCACGCATCGCGCGGATGCGTAGCCAGGCGTTTGCCAGCACTGATTATCGACAGGATCCGCGTTGGCTTACCGCCCTTGGCGCGCTCAAAGATGCCCAACTGATTGATTAAGGACTTTTTGCAATGACGGTTTACGCGATTATCGGTGGTACCGGTCTGACCCAGCTCGAAGGTCTGAGCATTCGCCAGTCACTGGCCCTGGACACGCCGTATGGTACGCCGTCGGCCGAAATCCAGATCGGTGAGTACGCCGGGCGTGAAGTGCTGTTTCTCGCCCGTCACGGCCATCCGCACCGTTTTCCGCCGCATCAGGTGAATTACCGGGCCAACCTGTGGGCGCTGAAGCAGGCGGGCGCGCAGGCTATTCTGGCGGTCAACGCGGTCGGTGGGATTCATGCCGCCATGGGCACCGGACATTTCTGTGTGCCCCATCAGTTGATCGACTACACCAGCGGTCGCCAGCACACTTATTTTGCCGATGACCTGGAGCAGGTCACCCACATCGATTTCAGCTACCCCTACAGCGAACCGTTGCGCGAGCAGTTGATTGCTGCGTTGGCGGCTGAAGGCTGTGCTTACAGCAGTCATGGTGTGTATGCCTGCACGCAGGGGCCGCGTCTGGAAACGGTTGCCGAGATCGCCCGTCTGGAACGTGATGGTTGCGATATCGTCGGCATGACCGGCATGCCGGAAGCCGCATTGGCCCGTGAGCTGGAACTGGATTACGCGTGTCTGGCGTTGGTGGTGAACCCGGCTGCGGGCAAATCGACGGCAGTGATTACCATGGCCGAGATCGAACAGGCGCTGCATGACGGGATGGGCAAGGTGAAGTCGACGCTGGCGCGGGTGTTGAAGGGCTGAGCATCCGTTACACCGAGTTGACCCCATCGCGAGCAGGCTCGCTCCCACATTAGATCAGTGTATGCCGAGAGTCTTGCGTCAGAACTCGGTCCAGTGTGGGAGCGAGCTTGCTCGCGATGGCGATCTTGCAGTCGCTGCTAAATCTTCGACTTATCCGGCAACGGCGCAAACAACGCCTCGATATCGTCGTTCTGCAGCTTCCAGTCCCCGGTCGTACGCCCGTCCAGTACGCCGGCCGCCAGGTCGGATTTTTCCTTCTGCAAATGCTGGATTTTCTCCTCGACGGTGCCACGAGCAATCATCTTGTAGACGAACACCGGCTTCTCCTGGCCGATCCGGTAAGCCCGGTCGGTGGCCTGGTTTTCCGTCGCCGGGTTCCACCACGGATCGTAGTGAATCACCGTATCGGCTTCTGTCAGGTTCAGGCCAACGCCACCGGCTTTCAGGCTGATCAGAAAAATCTGCCGTTTTCCGCTCTGGAAATCTTTCACGGGCGCACGTCGATCGCGGGTTTGCCCGGTCAGCAGCGCGTAAGCGATGCCGCGTTTATCCAGCTCGGCTTCGATCAGCGACAGCATCGAGGTGAACTGTGAAAACAGCAGGATTTTACGGCCTTCTTCGAACAGCTCTTCAAGCATTTCCATCAGGCTGTCGAGCTTGCCCGAGGTGCTGCCGCGTGTGGGCAGGGCAGCCTCATTGACCAGGCGCAGATCGCAGCACACCTGACGCAGTTTGAGCAGCGCTTCAAGAATAATGATCTGGCTGCGAGCCACGCCTTTGCGGGTGATCTCGTCGCGGACTTTTTTGTCCATGGCCAGGCGCATGGTTTCGTAAACGTCGCGCTGCGCCTCGTTGAGCTCGACCCAATGGATGATCTCGGTTTTCGGCGGCAGTTCAGTGGCGACCTGTTCCTTGGTTCGGCGCAACAGAAATGGTTTGATCCGACCGTTCAGGTGTTGCAGTCGTACGTCGCTGGCGCGTTTCTCGATCGGCACGCGGTAATCGCGATTAAAGCTTTTCACGTCGCCCAGCCAGCCGGGCAGCAGGAAGTGAAACAGCGACCACAGCTCACCCAGGTGATTTTCCAGCGGTGTGCCGCTCAGGCACAGGCGCTGGCGGGCGTTGAGCTCTCGCGCCGCATGAGCGGCCTTGCTGTTGGGGTTCTTGATGTATTGCGCTTCGTCGAGCACCAGTACGTGCAATGGCTGCGCTGCCAGACGTTCGACATCCTTGGGCAGCAGCGCATAGGTGGTGAGGATCAGATCGTATTTGGCCAGATGCTCGAAGTGTTTTTTACGGCCGGCGCCATACAGCGCCAGTACGTTGAGCTGTGGAGCAAAGTGCGCCGCTTCATCGAGCCAGTTGGGAATCAGGCTGGTGGGCATCACCACCATGCACGGCCGGTCGAGGCGTCCGGCGTTTTTCTCGGTCAGCACATGCGCCAGGGTCTGTAGGGTTTTGCCCAAGCCCATGTCGTCCGCAAGGATGCCGCCGACTTCCAGTTGTCGCAGCGACTGCATCCAGCTCAAGCCTTCAAGCTGATAAGGCCGCAACGTGGCATTCAGGCCTTCGGGCGCCTCGGTGGTGTAGTCCTTGATGTCGCGCAGGCGCTGGGCGAAGGTGCGAATGTGCTCGCCACCTTCCCAGAGCAAGGGCATATCTTCCAGCGGATTCAGGCGGGTGGCGTCGGCGCTGCTCAGGCGCAATCGGGTTTCGCCGGGCTCTTGCAAGTAGAACTCGCCGAGGGTCGCCAGCACCGGCTTCAAACGACCGAACGGCAGCGCGACCTGTAACGGGCCGTATTCGGAGTTCGGACGGTGCGGGATGTTCACCAGGATCAACTCGTCGTCGCGGCGTCTGGCCAGGCGTTCCGGGTTGAGAATCTCGGTGTGCGAGCGCATCAGGTTCAGCAGGATCGGCAGCAGGCTGAGGCGCTCGCCATTGACGATAATCCCCAGTTCCAGATCAAACCAGTCGCGTTCCGGCGCCTCTTCGACCGTGGCGTACCAGTCATCGACCGCTGTCAGGTCAAAGCCGAAGTCTTCGTCAATCTGCAGTTCCCAGCCTTGGGTGCGCAACTTGGGCAGTTCATTGAGGGTAAAGGTCAGCCACGCGCTGTCGTTGACCATCTCATAGAGTTCGCCGGCACTTTCCGGCAAGGCTTTGCTTTGCCTTGTCGCGACTTTGAAGCCGAGGATTCGCAGCTGTTCGCGGTAGGCTTTTTCGACGTCCGGCTGGCGTTTGATCCGTAAAGTTTGCTGTTCCTGTCGGATCAGGATGTCGGCATTTTTCTGCCCGCTGACGTATTCATCCAGATAGCTGAAGGACAACGCGGCACGGTGCTGGATGTAGCGCTGCATTTTGCCGTTGCGCGGTTCGAAGGCGCTGAACTCGATGCTCGCCAGCCACAGGCGCGGCACCGGTTGCACGTTGTCCACCAGCTGTTGCGGCAGCGGGGCGGGCGTGCGATTTTCCAGCACCGCCTGAAGCTTTTCCAGTAGCTCGGCATCTTTGGTAGCGGCCGGGTACTCAAGGGTTTCCTGGACTTTCAGCAGCACCGCGGCGCAATGCTTGCAGTTAACGCGCACCGGGCAACTGCACGTTGCATCGACCAACAACAGAGTGCCTTTGGCGGATTCGCGCAGCGTAATGGTCTGACGGTAAACATTGCCGCCAGAGCCTTCGCAACTGGCGGTGATGGTGCTGTCGCCGGCCTCGACGATCCTTGCGCGGTTTTCCAGTGCGTAGCGGCGGCCACGTTCCAGGCTTTGTTCCTTGAATCGACTGACCCAGGAAGGGGCCAGGGGTTTGCTCAGGCTCGGGGGCATAGGGACTTCAATCAGTCCGGGAGAACGTCAGGGACTGGCGGACGCGCAGGTGCAGTCAGCGAAGTGATTTTGATCAGCAGGGCCAGGTGGCCGTTGTCGAGGTAGTTGAGCTGGCCGTTTTTAGTGTGGCTTTGCTGCTTCAGGCGTTCGCTGGTGGTGACCAGGCCATTGGCGTTGAATTGGTTGACCCAGAAGTTCGCGTCGACGTCGGTGAAGCGGCCGAGTTTCAGGTTCAGCGTGCCTTCGATCGGGAACTGGCCGAACTGTTCCTTACCGTCGCTGATCGAGACTTTGCTCTCGGTCTCACCGAGATTCTGTTGCCAGGCCTTGTGCAGCAGCACCGTGTAATCGCTACTTGCGCGCAGCTTCTGCGCCTCGGCGTTAAGGCTTGGAGTACGCAGGCTGTCGGGGTTTACCGGCCGCGCGCCGGCAGCCCAATCCTCGGGCGCGGCGCGGCTGACATTGGCGGGTACGGCGTTCTGGCGGACCAGGATCATTTCAACCTGATACAGGCTGTCGGCAAACGCTGTCGGGGCGACGAGGGTCAACAACAGGGTCAATGAGCGAAACAGGCGCATGCGGCGTCCTTCAAGCAGTTTTTGGAGTGAGGCGCTCAAACAGTGCCTCCAATGTATTGAAGCGCTCTTCCGGGCGTTCCATCGGCACCATGAATTTGAACATCGTGGCGCCTTCGAATTTGTAGCGGTTGGGTTGCCCCTGAATCAGCTTGATCAGCACCAGCGGATCGACCGGCGTTTGCGCGCCGAACTCGATACGACCGCCTTGCGGTCCGCCATCGACTTTCTTGATCCCCAGTTGCTCGGCCTGCAGTTTCAGCAAGGTCATGCGCACCAGGTTCTTGGTCGGTTCCGGCAGCAGGCCGAAGCGGTCGATCATCTCTACTTGCAGGTCTTTGAGGCCATCCTCGTCGGTCGCCGAAGCGATGCGTTTGTAGAGGATCAGTCGTGCATGGACGTCCGGCAGGTAGTCTTCCGGGATCAGCGCCGGCAAGCGCAGGTTGATCTCCGGACCGCCACCCAGCGGTTGATCGAGGTTTGGCTGCTCGCCCTTGCGGATGGATTTCACCGCGCGCTCGAGCATTTCCATGTACAGGGTGAAACCGACGGCCTGGATCTGCCCGCTCTGACCGTCGCCCAGCAATTCGCCGGCGCCGCGGATTTCCAGGTCGTTGGTGGCAAGCACGAAGCCTGCGCCGAGGTCCTGGGTGTTGGCGATCGCTTCCAGACGTTTTTCCGCGTCTGGCGTGATCTGTTGGCGCGGCGGTGTCAGCAGGTAGGCGTAAGCCTGGTGGTGACTGCGACCGACGCGGCCACGCAGCTGGTGCAACTGCGCCAGGCCGAACTTGTCGGCACGCTCGATGATGATGGTGTTCGCGCTTGGCACGTCGATGCCGGTCTCGATGATGGTCGAGGCGATCAGCACGTTGAAGCGCTTGTGGTAGAAGTCGCTCATCACCTGTTCGAGCTCGCGCTCGCGCATCTGCCCGTGACCGATACCGATCCGTGCTTCCGGCACCAGTTCAGCGAGATCGGCGGCGCATTTCTCGATGGTTTTCACATCGTTGTGCAGGTAATAGACCTGACCGCCACGCAACAACTCACGGAGCAGGGCCTCTTTGACCGTGCTCTTGTTCTGTTCCATGACGAAGGTGCGCACCGACAAGCGTCGCGCCGGCGGCGTGGCGATGATCGACAGATCGCGCATGCCCGACACCGCCATGTTCAGCGTGCGCGGAATCGGCGTGGCAGTCAGCGTCAGGATGTCGACTTCGCTGCGCAGAGCCTTGAGCTGTTCCTTCTGACGAACACCAAAACGGTGTTCTTCGTCGATGATCACCAGCCCGAGGTTTTTGATCTTGACGTCATCTTGCAGCAGCTTGTGCGTGCCGATGACGATGTCGATCTTGCCTTCGGCGAGGTCGGCGACCGCGGCATTCACTTCCTTGGTCGACTTGAAGCGGCTCATCACTTCCACGGTCACTGGCCAGTCGGCGAAGCGGTCGCGGAAGCTGTTGTAGTGCTGCTGGGCGAGCAGGGTGGTTGGCACCAGGATCGCCACCTGACGTCCACCGTGCACGGCAATGAATGCCGCGCGCATCGCCACTTCGGTCTTGCCGAAGCCGACGTCGCCGCAGACCAGTCGATCCATCGGTCTTGGCGCGAGCATGTCTTCGCGTACCGCGTCGATGGTGGTTTGCTGGTCCGGGGTTTCTTCGAACGGGAAGCCGGCGCTGAAGGTTGCGTAATCGGCTTTCGGGTCAGCGAAGGCATAACCTTCACGGGCCGCGCGGCGAGCATAGATGTCGAGCAGTTCGACGGCGACGTCGCGTACCTGTTCGGCAGCTTTGCGTTTGGCTTTCTGCCAGGTCTCGGAACCGAGGCGGTGCAACGGCGCCAGTGCATCGTCGCTGCCGGTGTAGCGGGCGATCAAATGCAGGTTGGCCACCGGCACATAAAGCTTGGCGCCTTCGGCGTATTCGAGGGTCAGGAACTCGGCGGCCTGGTTTTCGATCTCCAGAGTCGCGAGGCCCAAATAACGGCCAACGCCGTGATCGATATGCACCACGGGTGCGCCTTCGCGCAGTTCGGTGAGGTTTTTGATCACCGCATCGTTATTGGCGTCGGCGCGTTTCTCGCGACGACGACGCTGCATCACACGCTGGCCGAACAGCGGACTTTCGGCGATCAGTGCCAGCACCGGATCGTCCAGCAGCAGGCCTTCGTCCAACGGTGCGATGGTGATCGCCAGGCGTTCTTTACTGGCGACGAAATCCGGCCAGCTGTCGACGGTTTTCGGCCGCAGCTTCAGGCGTTCGAGCAGTTCCAGCAGCACTTCACGGCGACCGGCCGACTCGGCGGTAAACAGCACGCGACCGGGAAACCCGTCGAGGAAGTTCGACAGTGCTTCCAGCGGCTGGTTGGCCTTGGCTTCGATGGCCAGGTTCGGCAACGGTGTAGCCGGGAAGCGTTCGCGGCCGACACCGGTTTCGACGTCTTGCTGGCTGGCAACCACCCGTGGCCAGCTCTTGAGGCGTGCAAAGCAGTCTTCCACCGGCAGGAACAGTTCGGCCGGCGGCAACAATGGCCGGGATGGATCGACGCGGCGCTCTTCGTAGCGGTTGCGCACGTCGTTCCAGAAATTCTCCGCCGCCTGTTCGATGCCCGGCAGGGAAAACACCTGGGTGTCCTGCGGCAGGTAGTCGAACAGCGTCGAGGTTTCATCGAAGAACAGCGGCAGGTAGTACTCGATACCGGCCGGTGTAATCCCGCTGCTCAGGTCCTGGAAGATCGGGCAGCGACGGAAATCGACATCGAAGCGCTCACGAAAGCGTGCCTTGAAGCGGGTCACGGCCTCTTTTTGCAGCGGGAATTCTTTAGCGGGCAGCAGCCGGACCGATTCGACCTTGTCGATGGAGCGCTGGTTTTCCGGGTCGAAGGTGCGCAGGGTCTCGATTTCGTCATCGAACAGGTCGATGCGGTAGGGCAGTTTGCTGCCCATCGGGAACAGGTCGATCAGCGCACCGCGCACCGCAAATTCGCCGTGCTCATACACCGTGTCGACGCAGCGGTAGCCGCTGGCCTCCAGCCGCGTGCGCATTTGCTCGACATCGAGTTTCTGGCCGATGTCCAGCACCAGGCTGCTGCCGAGCAGGAATTTGGTCGGTGCCAGGCGATGTAGGGCGGTGGTGATCGGCACTACCAAAACGCCATGGCTCAGCTCAGGCAGGCGATACAGGCTGGCGATGCGCTGCGATATAATGTCCTGGTGCGGCGAGAACAGGTCGTAAGGCAGGGTTTCCCAGTCCGGGAAATGCAGCACCGGCAAATCGGGGGCGAAGAAACTCAGCTCCTGTTCCAGCCGTTCGGCACTTTGGCTGTCGGCGGTCAGTAGCAGGGTAAAGCGCTTGGCAGCGCTGGCAGCCTCGGCGATGGCCAGGCTCAGGGCTGCACCGGGCAGGTTGCCCCAGTGCTGTTTACCTGCCGCGGCAGGGAGAAGCGGTAGACGCAGAACGGGCACGGAAGGTTGAGCTCCAGCGTTGCGACAAAGTCGGTAATTGTAGCGGGCGAAGGTGCCGGCTGTCAGTTGCAGACTACCGCCGACGAAAGGAAAACCATGTTGCGATAGGCGTGCATTGCTCCGCAGACGACTCGGCGGCATAATGTAGCCCCTTTTTTCAGCCCCTACATGTGGAAGGTTCCCGTGACTCAGAAGCCCGACCAGTGTCTTGGTGAATGGATCGACCGTGAAGCACTCGCAGAAGCGATGATTCCGCTTATCGGTCAGCTTTACCGCAATAACAACGTGGTGAGCTCGATCTATGGCCGCAGCCTGATCAACCAGTCTGTCATCGCGATTCTCAAAGCTCACCGCTTTGCTCGCCATCGTCAGTCCGATGACGCCGAACTGTCCGTTCACGAAACATTCCCGCTGCTCAAAGCGATGAGCGAGCTCAAGCTCGGCGCTGCTTCGGTAGACCTGGGCAAGCTGGCGGTCAAATTCAAGGCCGAAGGCAAAGGTCGCACTGCCGAGCAGTTCGTCCGTGAAGAACTGGCCGATGTTGTAGGCCAGCAGAACGCTTCCGCACGCAAAGGCACTGACGTTGTACTGTACGGCTTCGGTCGTATCGGCCGTCTGCTGGCGCGCATCCTGATTGAAAAAACCGGCGGTGGCGACGGCCTGCGTCTGCGCGCCATCGTTGTGCGCAAAGGCGCTGAAAACGACCTGGTCAAACGCGCCAGCCTGCTGCGTCGCGATTCGGTTCATGGTCCGTTCAACGGCACCATCACCATCGACGAAGCCAACAACACCATCACCGCCAACGGCAACCTGATCCAGGTTATCTACGCGAAGAACCCGACTGAAGTGGACTACACCCAGTACGGCATTAAAGACGCTCTGTTGGTGGACAACACCGGTGTATGGCGTGACGCCGACGGCCTGGGCCAGCACCTGGCCTGCCCGGGTATCGACCGCGTTGTTCTGACCGCACCTGGCAAAGGCAAGCTGAAGAACATCGTTCACGGTATCAACCACGGCGAAATCACCGCTGACGACAAGATCGTTTCCGCCGCCTCTTGCACCACCAACGCCATCGTGCCGGTGCTCAAGGCTGTTAACGACAAGTTCGGCATCGTCAACGGTCACGTTGAAACGGTTCACTCGTACACCAACGACCAGAACCTGATCGACAACTTCCACAAGGGCGATCGCCGTGGTCGTAGCGCCGCGTTGAACATGGTAATCACCGAGACCGGCGCTGCTACCGCTGCTGCCAAGGCTCTGCCTGAGCTGGCCGGCAAGCTGACCGGTAACGCGATCCGCGTTCCGACGCCAAACGTGTCGATGGCCATTCTCAACCTGAACCTTGAGAAAGCCGCTACCCGTGAAGAGATGAACGAGTACCTGCGCTACATGGCGCTGCACTCCGATCTGCATAAGCAAATCGACTTCGTCAACTCGCAGGAAGTGGTTTCCACCGACTTCGTTGGCTCGCGCCACGCCGGTGTTGTGGACGCTGAAGCAACCATCTGCCAAGACAACCGCGTTGTTCTGTACGTTTGGTACGACAACGAATTCGGTTACAGCTGCCAGGTGGTTCGTGTGATGGAAGACATGGCCGGTGTAAACCCGCCAGCATTCCCGCGCTAAGCCTTAGCTGCACCTGAAAACGCCCCGACTTGTCGGGGCGTTTTTGTTTGTACGGTTTGTCTGGCCGGCCTGCGGAGTCGGCGAAATGTTCTGTGATACATCGCCTCTGGAGCCTTTGTATCAAGATGATAAATTTGTCCGCGAATACAAAGACTTGAGGACGATTTGAATGCGCTTTATCGCAAAGCCTTGCGCAACATTGCTATTGCTGGCGGCCACCGTCTCTTTCGGCAACCTCGCCATGGCGAATGCCCAGCGGTCGGATATCGACAGCGTCGTGCAAGATGCTGCCCAGGCAGTCATGCAGCAGTACAACATTCCCGGCCTGGCCATTGCGGTGACCGCGAATGGCAAGCAGCAGTTCTACAATTTCGGCGTGGCCTCAAAGGAAACACAGCAGAAGGTCACGAGCGACACACTGTTTGAAATCGGCTCGATCAGTAAAACCTTCACGGTCACCCTGGCGACCTACGCCGAGGTCAACGGTCAGCTTTCACTCACTGACCACCCCGGCAAGTACCTGCCCGAGCTTGCGGGTAGCGCGTTCGATAAAGCGACGCTGATCAACCTGGCGACCCATACCGCAGGCGGCTTCCCCTTGCAGGTACCTGATCAGGTACAGAACAACCAACAGCTGATGGACTACTTCAAGGCATGGCAGCCGACGTATGCGCCGGGCGCTCAAAGAACCTATGCCAATCCCAGCATCGGGGCGTTGGGCATGATTACCGCAATCAGCATGAAGATGCCGTTCGCGGTGGCGCTGGAACAGCGACTCTTCCCGGCACTCGGAATGCCCAACAGCTTCATCAACGTCCCGGCGAGCAAGCTGTCGCTCTATGCTCAGGGTTACAACAAGCAGGATGTCCCGGTCAGGTTGAATCCAGGTGTGCTGGGTGACGAGGCCTACTCGGTAAAAACCAGCTCCACGGACCTGATTCGCTTTGTCGAGGCCAATCTGGGCGTCGCGAAGGTCGAAGCAAAACTCGGTCGCGCGCTGATGGAGACGCACAAGGGCTATTTCCAGGTAGGTCCGATGACTCAAGACCTGATCTGGGAGCAGTACGGCTATCCGGTGCAACTGAGTGCACTGCTTGAAGGCAACGCCGACAAGATGATTTACGACAGTCATGTCGTCACGGCATTAAACCCGCCCCTGGCGCCACAGGAGGCAGTCTGGGTCAACAAGACGGGGGCGACCGGCGGGTTCTCTGCTTATGTGGCCTTCGTCCCCGAGAAGAAGTTTGGCATTGTGGTGCTGGCCAACAAGAGCTACCCCAACGAACCCCGGGTGCGCCTGGCGCATCGAATCCTGAGTGAACTGGCAGAGAACTGAGTGGCGGCCGGTGTGACCCCGCCAGCGTTGCTGCGCTAAGCCCTGGCTGCACATGAAAGCGCCCTGACTTGTCGGGGCGTTTTCATGTGCAGCGGTTCATTATAAGGAGCCATTAGACATCATCTATTAAATTGGAAGTGTTCATGTGTCATCTGCTATGTCCGGTCGGTGCGATGTAGTTATATCGTTTTGTTCTTGATGTGTGCCAAATCAGAACACTGTAAATCCCGACAGGTCACGGCTATAAAAATTCAATAATAAAAAAATCCTCAAATAAAATAAGCAGTTGCAATGGGGGAGTGTTGTTACTTGCTTTATATGGATCCAATACAGGGTGCGTTCAATAATTGACGCCATTTTATTGAATGGGTCGATGCTTGACAGCGACTAGTGCTGAAATTAGTGTCTCCCCCTGACAGTTCCGGCACCGACCGGGGCTGGGTGACAGCAAATGGCCTGTATTGTCGGGCAAGTACTCACGGTAATTTTCAAAACTTTGGCACAACTTTGGCAGTGCTATTTTAAAGATGGTGGCGTTTTAATGTGCGTCATGATGGCAACTAATACTCCAAAAAGACAGGGAACTTATTCCTGCTCACATCACACTGAATCTAAATAAGCCGTGCGGGCTTTATTGCTGTTCGGGGAGTTGATGATCCGCTTTCGTTGATCCTGCTTAATGTGTTTTGCGGTTACGTTCTAATCGGGCATGACGGCTGCGCAGTGCTGACATATAGCCGTGTGTATTCATGGCTTATTGGGAGAATTAAACATGGCAGAAGAACGCTCAAGGTTTTTTTCATGGTCCCTGTTGCCGCGTCTGGTGGGCTTGGGTGTCCTGGTATTTATCATCTGGCTGTTGCTCTCGACGTTGCTGATGCCGCTGGTGTCGACATCGGCGACACGGGCAATTTTGAATGCGCCGGTCATTCTGCTGACGACACCCATCGAGGGGGTGGTGAATTCGCTTGAGGTTAAACCCGGTTCGACCTTTGCCCAGGGCCAGAAGATTGCGGTGGTTGAAAACCCGCGGGCTAACCAGGAGACATTGTTGACCCTGCAAACCCGGCGTTTGACCCTGGAGCAGGAGCTATCATCATCGGCCAGCCAGGCCGAGCACGACCAGCAGTATTACGACGAGTTGGAGAAAACCAGTCAGCGCTATCAATCGGCGTTTCATACTCGTCAGCTCTATGCGCAACGTGCGCTGAAGGCCGAGAGCAGTGCCGCCAGCGCCCGATTGACGGACGCGCAGGAAACCGTCGACCGCAACCTTGAGTTGTTCGTTCAAGGGGCGGTCAGTGGCGCGGTGGTCGCCTCCTCGAAAGCCAAGTTGGCCTCGTTACAAGGCGCGGCAGAGTCTGTCCGTTCACAGCTGCAAATCAATGACGGTGATGTCAATGCCGCCAATAAGCAGGTCTACCTTGACCCCGATCAGTTGCGCATGTTCGACCTCAGCGCGCAGATGACCACCCTGAAACTGAGCCTGGAAAATCAGGCCCGCAACCGCGAGACCTATCAACGCGAACTCGACAATCTCAACCACCTGATCGAAACCGAACAGAATCGGGTCAAGTTGACGGCTGGCTATGAGGTCACGGCGTATTCGTCCGGTACGGTTCAAGAGCTGTTGGCGCCCCAAGGGACGGTGGTGCAAGCCGGGTCGACCTTGCTGCGCGCCACCAACTGCCAAGAAAGCTATGTCGTCGCAGTGTTTCCCGAACGGATGGCCAGCAAGATTGATCACGACAGTGTCCTGACGGTGAGAATCCATGGCCTGGACGAACCACTCAAGGCCAATGTCGTGCAGTTGTTATCCAGCACTAAGGATATTCGCCCTAACAGCTACAGCGTTCCTTTCCCGTATGCCGAGCAGAACTCGGTGTACGTCGTCGGTACTTTTGCCGCTGACCTCACCGACAGCCAGCGCGCCATGACCTGCAATCCAGGGCTGTGGGCCAGCGCCGAGGTGTCTCACTCATGAGTCCGCGCAACGTTGCGCAATGGCCGTGGCTGCCGGGCCTGATCGGGGTGATGCTGATGAGCAGCGGGGGATCTGCGCTGGCGACGCCGGCCAAGCCGCAATTGGCGGCGATGACGTGTGCAGCGCTGGATCATGCGGTGCAATCGCAAGCGGCGGGGCCGGTGTTGCTGGCCAGCTACCCGCCGCTGGATGGTCAGCCGGCGCCAATCCAGGCGTTACGCGGGGTTGCGTTCACCTACGACAACGCCTTGGCCAGCATCGCCTTGTTTGCCTGCGGCAAAGCCGAGTCGGCGCGACGGATTGCCGACGCGCTGGCCTTCGCTACGACCCACGACCCGGAATATCAGGATGGACGCTTGCGCAATGCCTACGCGGCAGGCCCGGTGGGTTCGTCGTCGATGCGCCTGCCAGGTTATTGGAGCATCGAGCGCAATGCCTGGAATCAGGACGCCTATCAGGTCAGCAGTGCCACCGGTAATCAGGCCTGGGCCGCGTTGGCGTTATTGGAGGCGTTGCGCCAGAGCGGTGATTCCTCTTATCTGGAGGCCGCTCGCAGAGTGTTGCAGTGGTCCGGGAAAAACACTTATGACGGACAGGCTCCGGCGGGTTTCAGCGGCGGTTACTACGGGTATTTCCCCAAGCAGATCCAGCAGACCTGGAAGTCCACCGAACACAACGTCGACCTGGCGGCGGCCTGGGCTGCACTCAACACGGTTGCACCCGACCCGGGCTCGGCGCATCAGGCGCAGATTGCCCGGCAATTCGTGTCGAGTCAGTGGGACGCGGGGGAGGGGCGCTTTCTGATCGGTACCGGGCAGGATGGTCGAACCTCGGATCGCCAGCGTTCGGGACTGGATGCACAGATCTGGCCCCTGATCGCCTTGAGTGATCCTCCGGCGGACTGGCGGCGCGTCTTCACGTTTATCGATCAGGCGCACCGCTCGGGTGCCGGGTATGGCTTCAACCGCGACCCGGACGGTTTATGGACCGAAGGCACCGCGCAAACCGCCGCCGTGGCGGGCTTGAGCGGTATGAAGGAAAAGGCGCAGCCGCTGTGGAATGTGTTGCTGGCCCAACAGGCCGGCAATGGCTGGCTGTTTGCAACACCCGCCCCGCGTATCAGTACCGGGTTGGCCATCGGCCCGGACTCAACAACCAACGACTTTTTCTATTACCACCTGCCTCACTTGGGCGCTACAGCTTGGGCTGCGATCGCTGCCACCGGCATCAACCCCTTTACCGGTTTTCAAGAGGCTGACTGACATGCAGGCACTGGACACGCTGCAACTTGTGCAAATCAATTTCTGGACCGTGGTCGCGGTGATTCTGTTCGCCAGCCTGACACACCGTGATCAATGGGCGGCACGTGCCGGTTTCGGAGCCTTGACCGCGCTGTTGTTGATCAATTACGTGGCCTGGCGGATTCGCGACACCTTGCCTGATGGGCACTCCGGGTTTGCCACGGTCTGGGCTTACACGTTCCTGTTCTTCGAAATGCTGGCGATCGGCTACACGCTATTTTCGATCATCGTCCTGCTCTGTCGCTCGGATCACCACGCCAGTGCCGATGCCGGGGAGCAACGCTTGCGCGCTCTGGGCCACTCGGTGCCGGCGGTGGATGTGTTCATTGCCACCTACAACGAAGGCCTCGAGATCCTGGAAAAAACCATCATCGCCGCCCAGGCGATCGACTACCCCAACGTGACCATCTGGGTGCTGGACGACACTCGCCGCGACTGGTTGCGCGACTACTGCGCCGAGGTCGGCGTGCAGTATGCTCGACGTCCCGACAATTCCCACGCCAAGGCCGGTAACCTGAACAACGGCCTGCGTCTGTCGGCGGCCAGCAGCAATGCGCCGTACATACTGGTGCTCGACGCCGACTTCGCCCCGCAGCAGCCGATCCTGATGCGCACCCTGGGATTGTTCGAAGATCCCAAGGTCGGCCTGGTGCAGACGCCGCAGTTCTACTACAACCCCGATCCGATTCAGCACAACCTCGGTTCATCCAACTGCTGGGTCGATGAGCAGCGAGTGTTCTTCGACGTCTACCAGCCGGCCAAGGATGGTTGGGATACCGCGTTTTGCGTGGGCACTTCGTTTGTCGTGCGGCGTGATCTGATCACTGAAATGGGTGGCTTTCCGACGGGTTCGGTCTGCGAAGACATCTACACCAGCCTCCGTCTGCAGCAAAAAGGCTACGTCACCCGCTGGTTGAATGAGCGACTGTCGATCGGTTTGTCCGCCGAGGGGTTGACCGAGTACATCAATCAGCGTGGGCGCTGGTGCCTGGGGACGATCCAGGTCGCGCTGCTCAAAGAGGGCCCCTTGCGCGGTCGTGGCTACTCACTCAATGAACGGCTGCACTTCGTGCATGGCTTGATGCACTGGTTCTCCAAGCCATTCATCCTGATGATGCTGGTGTCGCCGGTGTTGTATTGGTATTTCGGTATTGCCGGGTTCTACGCCCATCCGGCGGATTTCATGGCCTTCGGCATGCCGGCGTTGATTGCATTCTGGGGCTACGGGACGTGGGTCACTGATCGGCGAACCTTGCCGATTTTTACCGAGGTCACCCAAATCGTCGCCTCACTGGCGGTGACAGCGACGATCATCAGCGCCATGGTCCGGCCGTTCGGGCGACCCTTCAAGGTCACGGCAAAGGGCCTGGATCGTTCACGCACAACGGTCCACTGGAAACTGTTCGGATTCTTTTTTGCGCTGACACTGTTCTCGCAAATAGGCGCTTACATCACCATCAGCAACGCGGCTGCGTTCGACGGCAATATGCTGTTCAACCTGTGCTGGACGGTGGTCGCGCTGATCTACAACCTGGCCACCCTGGTGGCGTGTGTTGACCGGCCGCGCTTGCACGGCGAAGAGCGCTTTCCTTTCGATAAACCCAGTGGATTGCGCTTCGCCGGCAAAACCCTGGCGTGCCAACTGGTGGATATTTCGCTGAGTGGCGCCTCCATTTCCTGTGCCGTTGCGTCATTGATCAAGCCCGGGCTGCGGGGTCAGGTGTGGATCAATAAACTTGGCTGGCTGGATGTCGAGGTCATGCGTCATCACGGCGAGGACCGTTTGGGCTTGAGGTTCGTCGACCTTGACGAAACGCTTCGGCGCCGGCTGATCGCGCGGCTGTTCAGTGACGCGCCGGTCAACGTGGTCGGCAAGGCTGAACCAGGCCTGGCTTTCGGCACCTTGTTGCGGCGTTCGTTGCTCGGCGAGAAGCGCACGGCGCCGCCTTCGTGGCGGCCGGTCAAGGCGCCGTCCTACAGCTCACTGCCTGGTTTACGCCCGATCAGCCTCCGTTCGCGTCAGCAACCACTGCCGCAAATCAGCACTACCCGCTCAGGTCTTTGGGCTTTCCTTCTCACTCCGTTACGAGCCTTGCTCGGCCAACGTTTGTAGGTGCGCCTCATGAACAGACGCTTATCCACCTCATGTTTCATGTCGCTGTTATTGCTCGGCGGTTGTTCTCTGGAACCCAAATACGAGAAACCGGAGGCGCCGATCGATCAGCAATGGCCAGCCAGTTCGGCCAGCGACTGTTGCAGCGCCAAACAGGCGTTCGACAAGGATTGGCACGGCTTCGTGCTCGATGACCGACTGCGCCAGTTGATCGACCTGGCGTTGAAGAACAATCGCAGCCTGCGTCAGTTCGAGGCGGGCGTCGAGGAGGCGAGGGCAGGGTACGCCGGTGCCGAATCCGGGCTGTTTCCCTCCATCGGACTCAACACCTACGCCGGCCGCAGCAAGTTTCCGTCACAGGTCAGGACGCAGGGAGGCGGCGTCAGTTCAGGCAGCACGTCCAACACCTTTCAGGCCAGCGGTGGCTTCACGTCTTACGAGTTGGACCTGTTCGGGCGCATCCGCAGTCAGCGAAACGCCGCAGGCGCACGCTTCGAGGCGACCGAGGCGGACTATCAGACGGCTCGCCTGGCGTTGATCGGTGAAGTGGCCAGCACCTGGCTTAGCCTCAAGGCCAATCAGAATCTGCTCGACCTCGCACAAAATACCTACAAGTCCCAGGACCACTACGGTGAGTTGTTGCGCAAGAGCTACAACCTGGGCTCCAGTGCTCAAATCGATGTTCACCAGGCGGATGCGCAGACCAACACGGCGGCGGTTCAGATCAACACGTACCGCATGCAGGTGGCGCAGAACATGAATGCGCTGCAGGTGTTGGTCGGGCAGCCGGTGCCGGTTGGGTTGTTGCCCACTGGCGTGCTGGGTGAGCAGTTGGCAACCGCCGATGTGCCCGCCGGGTTGCCATCGTCACTGATTGCGCGGCGGCCCGACATCATGGCGGCCGAAGCCTTGTTGCGAGCGGCCAACGCGGACATTGGCGCAGCTCGTAGCGCTTACTTCCCGACCTTTTCGCTGACCTCGGCGGTAGGCGGTCTGACCGGTGATTTTTCGCGATTGTTGAGTGCGCCGGCCGAGTTCTGGTCGGTGGCTCTGGCGGGGTCGTTGACCCTGATCGACGGCGGTGCGCGAAAGGCGCAGGTGGACGCCAGCCATGCGCGGTTCAACGGGCAGACGGCGGCGTATGAAGCCACGGTGCAGAACGCTTTCCGCGAAGCTGCCAATGCCCTCAACGCCCGTCAGGAAATGCTCACCCAGGTCGACTATCAGAAGCGTCTGGTGGGGGATTATCAAGCAGCCTACCGACAATCCCGATTGCGCTTCGAGGCGGGGATGGACAGCTATTTTTCGACGATGGATGCACAGCGTTCGTTATTCGACGCGCAGCAGAAGCTCGCGCAATTGGAGCTGGCGCGGGAGATCAATCAGGTGGACTTGTACAAGGCGCTGGGCGGGGGGTGGAGTCAGTCTGTGAAAATGGCGAACCGATGATTTGTGGTGTTCTGGCGGGCCTCTTCGCGAGCAAGCTCGCTCCCACATTGGAGTTGCAGTGTAATCACGATTGTGTGAACGCCGCTGAACCTGTGGGAGCGAGCTTGCTCGCGATTTCGATCTATCAGGCGCCGCCGCCGACTACTGCAGCCTGCGCAGTCCGCAACTCATGCCGGTTGCCACGGAACAGTACCAACGTTGCGATCAGGCCAAGCACCGCAGCGCCGCTCAACCAGATGCCCGGTGCAGCCTTGTTGTCCAGCACGTGGATCAGGTAGGTACAGGCCGCCGGGGTGAAGCCGCCGAAGGTCGCGGTCGCCAGGCTGTAGGCCAGGGAGAAACCGGTGGTGCGGACTTCAATCGGCATGATTTCGGTCAGGGCCACGACCATTGCGCCGTTGTACGAGCCATACAGGAACGACAGCCACAACTCGACGATCAGCAGATGGCTGAAGCTCGGGTTGGCTACCAGCCAGGACAGCGCCGGGTAGGCGGTCAGGATCGCCAGAATGGTCGCCGCCAGCAGCAGCGGTTTACGACCGATCTTGTCGGACAGCGCACCCATTACCGGCAACCAGAAGAAGTTCGACAGACCGATGCACACTGTCACCAGCAACGCGTCGAAGTCCGACAGATGCAGTTCGGCTTTACCGAAAGTCGGGGTGTACGCGGTGATCAGGTAGAACGACACAGTGGTCATCACCACCAGCGCCATGCCGGCCAGCACGATACCGAAATTCTGACCAATCGAACGGACGATTTCCTGCAGGGAAGGGCGATGTTTACGCGCCTGGAACTCAGGGGTTTCTTCCAGGGAACGACGAATGATGAAAATCGCCGGAACGATCATGCAGCCGACCAGGAACGGTACGCGCCAGCCCCAGTCACCCATTTGCTCAGGGCTCAGCCAGTGGTTGAGGCCTACGCCCAGCAAACCGGCAAACACCACCGCTGCTTGTTGGCTGGCGGACTGCCAACTGACGAAAAAGCCCTTGCGGCCAGGCGTCGAGATTTCTGCCAGGTATACCGACACACCGCCCAGTTCCACGCCGGCCGAGAAGCCTTGCAGCAAGCGGCCGAACAGTACGATCAGCGGCGCAGCGACGCCAAGGGTCGCATAACCCGGCACACAGGCAATCAGCACTGTACCGGCGGCCATCAGCGCGAGGGTGATGATCAGGCCTTTGCGACGGCCGTGACGGTCGATGTAGGCACCGAGAAAAATCGCCCCCAGTGGACGCATCAGGAAGCCGGCACCGAAGGTCGCCAGCGACAACATCAAGGAAGCGAAAGCGCTGTCGGCGGGGAAGAAGGTTTTGGCGATGGCCGTGGCATAGAAGCCGTAGACCATGAAGTCGAACATCTCTAGGAAGTTGCCGCTGACAACGCGAAATATCGCTTTGCCTTTGCCCGTAGTCGAGGCCATTTGATCTTACTCACTTTGGCTGTCTTGTTAGAAATCCCTGGTCTTGAAACATCCTCACTGCCGGGTATGGTCTGTGCCGGTGCCGCGAACAGTTTTGTAACGATATGTGTAACAAGAACGGTAGGCAACCAATAGTTAGCGTGCTGCTTAAACGTTATAGCCATTAGCCGGTGTGATTCACGGACTTGAACGAATTAAAACGATGAGGCGGGCAACGCCGATCATGTGGGAGCGAGCTTGCTCGCGAAGGGGGTGCTGCGGTTTATCAGGTAAACCGCGTTATCGTTCTTCGCGAGCAAGCTCGCTCCCACACTTCTATCGCATAATGGACAGCCTTGGCGTTCTGTCAGGGGGCATTGGGGGAGCGTGAATGTGTTGAGCGGGCGGCTGGCTGGTCTGGTGGTATTGATGGGGATTCTGTCGGGGTGCGGCAATGGCGACTCGATGGAAAGCTTTGGCGGCCCGACCATGGGCAGCACTTATTCGATCAAATACATCCGCCATCCGGGTACCCCCGGGCCGGTCGAGGTGCAGAAGCAGGTCGAGTTGATTCTGGCCGAGATCGACCGGCAGATGTCCACCTACCGCAGTGACTCCGACATTGAGCGCTTCAACGGTTTGCCGGCCAATAGCTGTCAGCCAATGCCGGCGCCGGTCTTGCAGTTGGTTAAGGTTGGCGAGCAGCTGTCAGAGGCGAGCGATGGTTCCTACGACCTGACGGTAGAACCGCTGCTGAACCTTTGGGGGTTTGGCCCACAATCGCGCGATGAAAAAGTCCCGAGCGCCGAGGCCTTGGCTCTGGCCCGACAACGCGTCGGCTATGCTCATCTGCGGATTGAAGGCGATCAATTGTGCAAAGACGCGCCGGTCGAGGTTGACTTCGGCAGCATTGGCGCCGGCTACGCCATCGACAGGATCGCTGCGAAGTTGCAGGAAATGGGCATCGACAGCTTCATCGCCGATGCCACGGGCGAGCTCAAGGCCGTTGGCAAGAAACTCGACGGTACGCCCTGGAAGATTGCGCTGGAGGAGCCGCGCGATGACCAGCAGGTTGTCGAGCGGGTGATTGTGCTGAACGGCAACGGTGTTTCGACCTCAGGCGACTACCGCAATTATTTCATGCAGGATGGCCGGCGCTATTCCCACACGTTCGATGCCCTAACCGGTGCACCGATCACCCATACCCTGGCGTCCGTCACGGTGATTCATCCTTCGACGCTGATGGCCGATGGCTTATCGTCGCTGTTGCTGATTCTCGGCCCCGAGCGTGGTTGGGATTACGCCGAGAAACATGACATCGGTGCATTTTTTGTGATTCGAACCGATACAGGCTTTGTCACGCGAACCAGTCAGGCTTTTGATCGTCTGAACGCCGAAAAACCAAGTGAATACGGCGTCATTGGCATCAATTGCTGGTGCTGTAGTGCAGGCAAAACTAGCCTACGACGCGACCAAGGGTTAATGTGCGCGGCGTTGACGCTTCTATAGACTGTGTCCGGGTTCTCGACTGACCCCAAATTGTTCCTTCATGCCGCAAGGCCGGCATGATTTAGCCGCAGGTGCCAACGGGGCGCCGCGGCCTGTTCTGAGGAGTACGCATGGCTGTCTACAACTACGACGTGGTGGTGTTGGGTTCCGGCCCGGCGGGAGAAGGCGCGGCAATGAACGCCGCCAAAGCAGGACGCAAAGTGGCGATGGTCGATAGTCGTCGCCAGGTCGGCGGCAACTGCACCCACCTGGGCACCATCCCGTCCAAGGCCTTGCGTCACTCGGTCCGGCAGATCATGCAGTTCAACACCAACCCGATGTTCCGGGCCATTGGTGAGCCGCGCTGGTTCTCGTTCCCGGACGTGCTGAAAAGCGCAGAGAAAGTCATTTCCAAGCAAGTTGCCTCGCGCACCGGTTACTACGCGCGCAATCGGGTCGACGTGTTCTTCGGCACTGGCAGCTTCGCTGACGAGCAAACCATCGAAGTGGTCTGCGCCAACGGCGTGGTCGAAAAACTGGTGGCCAAGCACATCATCATCGCCACCGGTTCGCGTCCGTATCGCCCGGCCGACATCGATTTCCACCACCCGCGTATCTACGATAGCGACACTATCCTCAGCCTCGGCCACACCCCGCGCAAACTCATCGTTTACGGCGCCGGCGTGATTGGTTGCGAATACGCCTCGATCTTCAGTGGTCTGGGCGTGCTGGTCGAGCTGGTGGACAACCGCGGTCAACTGCTGAGCTTCCTCGACTCGGAAATCTCCCAGGCGTTGAGCTACCACTTCAGCAACAACAACATCACCGTGCGCCACAACGAAGATTACGATCGCGTTGAAGGCGTGGACAACGGGGTGATCCTGCACCTCAAGTCCGGCAAGAAGATCAAGGCCGATGCCTTGCTCTGGTGCAACGGTCGTACCGGTAACACCGATGCGTTGGGTCTTGAGAACATCGGCGTGAAGGTCAACAGCCGTGGCCAGATCGAAGTCGACGAGAACTATCGCACCTGCATACAGAACATCTACGGTGCAGGCGACGTGATCGGCTGGCCGAGCCTGGCCAGTGCCGCTCACGACCAGGGGCGTTCGGCGGCTGGCAGCATTGTCGACAATGGCAGCTGGCGCTTCGTCAATGACGTACCGACCGGGATCTACACCATTCCGGAGATCAGCTCGATCGGCAAGAACGAGCAAGAGCTGACCCAGGCCAAAGTGCCGTACGAAGTCGGCAAGGCGTTCTTCAAGAGCATGGCGCGTGCGCAGATCGCCGGTGAGCCGCAAGGCATGCTGAAGATCCTGTTCCATCGCGAAACGCTGGAAGTGCTCGGCGTTCACTGCTTCGGTTATCAGGCGTCGGAGATCGTTCACATCGGTCAGGCGATCATGAACCAGCCGGGCGAACTGAACACGTTGAAGTACTTCGTCAACACCACGTTCAACTACCCGACCATGGCCGAAGCCTATCGGGTAGCGGCCTACGACGGCCTCAACCGGCTTTTTTGAGCGGCTCCGGCCGGTGGCCTGAGCCGGCCGGGGAGACCGATTTCAGCAATTCTCGAGCGTGGCGCTGGCCAAACCGGGAAAGTCTGTAATCAGGCTGTCAACGCCGAAATCAGCGAGCCTGCGCATCAGCGCAGGTTCGTTGACTGTCCATACCGACACATGCAGCCCTTGACGCTGCGCCTTCTGCAGGCGTTCCGGCGTACACAGGGTCCAGTTCAGCGCCAGGATCTCACAGCCATAACCCTGCGCGACCTTCAGCGGGTCGAGCCAGGCGTATTCGGCGACCAGTCCACGGGACACATCCGGCACCAGATCCACTGCGGCTTTCAGCACTTCGCGCGAGCTCGAGGTGATGGTGACCTTGTCCAGCAAGCCGAAACGTTGCGCCATTTCGCGAATCGCCAGCACGGTGGTCGCGGCGCGGGTGCGTGAAGCGCTTTTGACTTCGAGTTGCCAGTGCTCGAAATCGCATTTTTCGAACAATTCTTCCAGCGTCGGAATCGGGCAGGGCTTGATCCAGCCCGGGCCGCCCTTGCGTGCGTCATAGGTCGCAAGCTCCGCCGCCGAATGCTCGACCACCTTGCCGCGCCGCTCGGTGGTGCGCTTGAGTGTCGGGTCGTGGATGACCATCAACTCGCCGTCCATGGACAGGTGCAGGTCCAGTTCGCAGCGGCGTACGCCGTGCTTGAGGCATTGCTGGAAACTGGTCAGGGTGTTTTCCGGTGCTTCGCCTTTGGCGCCGCGGTGGCCGTAGATTAGGGTCACGGTTCTTCCTTAATTAATTGCCTGATTCGTTTTGCTCGCGTGCAAGACGTCGATCATGGGCCTGTCTCTGCAAGATATAGCGGGCCAACAGCTGTCGTTGCGCATCGGTCAGGGCTTCGAACTCGGTGCCGATTGCAAAGGTGCCGAAGCTTTCCGGTTCACAGTGAGTGATCTTGGCTCGCAACAGCAGGCCCAGCGCTTGCGGCATCAGCAACAGCTTGATCGCCACATGGCTACCGGCCGGGTAGGCGACGTGGTGCTCGAACTCGATACCGCCTTCCGACAGCACCACGTGCTGCGGTTCACCGAACTTGCCGAGCACGGTTTGTGCCACGACCTGGCTCAGCAGGTCGATGCGCTTGTTCATTACCTTCAGATAGTTGGCGGTGTTTCGATCCCGCTCACTGATCTGGCGCAGCAAGTGCTGCGACTCGAATTCGCTCAGGTGCAGTTCGCTGAGCAGGTTGAACAGCGGGGAAGCATCCTGCAACACTTCCTGGCCTGCGGCTTCGGGGGCAGACAGGGGCCGAATTTCCAGTGCGATCGTGTCCTCGATACGGTAGTATTCGCGGCGATCTTCTTCATCTAATGTCGACATGGCGAACCCATGGTAGCGGCGGTGGTCTGAGTGTAAAGCTGGTTATCGACCCCCGCCACAAGGACGTTCCTTTTCCCTCCGAACAAGCCCCGACATGTTCAGACCTCTCTTCGTATTTATCGGCACGCGTTATACCCGTGCAAAGCGTCGCAATCATTTTGTGTCGTTCATTTCCCTGACCTCGATGATCGGGCTCGCCCTTGGCGTGGTCGTGATGATCGTGGTGCTATCGGTGATGAACGGCTTCGATCATGAGATGCGCACCCGCGTGCTGGGCATGGTGCCCCACGCGACCATCGAGTCCGGTGAGCCCATCAGCGACTGGCAAAGCCTGGCCGCCAAGGTCCAGCAGAACCCGCAGGTGGTGGCGGTTGCGCCGTTCACCCAGATGCAGGGTTTGCTGACCAACAACGGTCAGGTGCAGAAAGTCCTGCTTAATGCCGTCGACCCGGCTCAGGAGCGCAAAGTCTCGATCATCGACAACTTCATGACGCTGGGCAAACTCGACGACTTGTCGCCGGGCAGCTTCGGCATCGTGATCGGTGACAAGGCCGCGACCAAACTCGGCGTCGGGCTCGGTGACAAGCTGACTTTCGTCGCCCCGGAGGTCACTGTGACCCCGGCCGGGATGTTCCCGCGGATGAAGCGCTTCACCGTGGTCGGCATCTTCCATGTCGGCGCCGGTGAGCTGGACGGCTATCTGGGCCTGACCAATCTTGATGACCTGGCACGTCTGCATCGCTGGAAGCCGGACCAGGTCCAGGGCTTGCGGTTGAAGTTCGACGATTTGTTCCAGGCGCCGCGTACCGCATGGAATATTGCTCAGGATCTGGGTGAGAACCATTACTACGCCCGCGACTGGACCCGCACCCACGGCAATCTGTATCAGGCGATCCGTATGGAAAAAGCCATGATCGGCCTGCTGTTGCTGCTGATCGTTGCAGTCGCTGCGTTCAACATCATTTCCACGCTGGTGATGGTGGTGAACGACAAGAAGGGCGACATCGCGATCCTGCGGACCCTCGGTTCCACGCCGGGTCAGATCATGGCGATCTTCATGGTCCAGGGCACGGTGATCGGCGTGGTCGGCACGGCAATCGGTGCGGTGGTCGGGATGTTCGCCGCGCTGAATGTCAGCGCCGCGATTTCCGTCCTCGAAGGCCTGATCGGGCACAAATTCCTTAACGCCGATGTGTACTTCATCGACTACCTGCCGTCGCAACTGATGGCTGAAGACGTGTTGATGGTCTGCGGCGCGGCGTTGGTCCTGAGTTTCCTCGCCACCCTGTATCCAGCCTGGCGTGCTGCGCGCACCCAGCCTGCGGAGGCGCTACGTTATGAGTGATTTGGGTATGAGTACTAAAGCAGTCTTGAGTTGCCGCGATCTGGGTAAATCCTATGAGGAAGGCCCGGAGTCGGTGGTGGTGTTGTCCGGTTTGCAGCTGGAGCTGCATCCGGGTGAGCGCGTGGCGATTGTCGGTACCTCCGGTTCCGGCAAGAGTACCTTGCTCAACCTGCTCGGCGGCCTCGATACGCCGACCAAGGGCAGCGTCTGGCTGGCCGGTGAAGAGCTGTCGGCGCTCAATGAAAAGGCCCGGGGCTTGTTGCGTAACCGCTCGCTGGGCTTCGTTTATCAGTTCCACCACTTGTTGCCCGAGTTCACCGCGCTGGAAAACGTCTGCATGCCGCTGTTGATCGGCCGCACCGCGATCCCGGAAGCCCGTCAGCGCGCCACGGCCTTGCTGGAGCGGGTAGGGCTGGGCCATCGTCTGGAACACAAACCAGCCGAACTGTCCGGTGGCGAACGTCAGCGCGTGGCCATCGCCCGGGCGCTGGTGAACAAGCCAGGGCTGGTGATGCTCGATGAGCCGACCGGCAACCTCGACTCCCACACCGCCCAGGGCATTCAGGATTTGATGCTGGAACTCAGCACCTCGATGCGCACCGCGTTCCTGGTGGTGACTCACGACATGAACCTGGCTCGCCAGATGGATCGCGTCCTGCACCTGCAGGAAGGTCGCCTGACGCCCATCTGATTGGCCGAAACCCGGTACGACTGAAAAACGTGTCGGGTCTTTTATTTTTATACGGTGCCCCAGCGAATGTTCAGACCGTTATCGATCTTTATCGGCACGCGCTATACCCGCGCCAAGCGCCGCAATCGCTTTGTTTCGTTTATCTCGATGACCTCGATGATCGGCCTCGCCCTGGGCGTGCTGGCGATGATCGTGGTGCTGTCGGTGATGAACGGCTTCCAGCGCGAAATGAGCTCGCGCATCCTCGGCATGGTGCCCCACGCGACCATCGTTGGCGTCAAGCCGATCGACGATTGGCAACCCGTTGCGGCCGCCGCCATGAAGAACCCTGAAGTGGCAGCCGCCGTGCCGTTCACCGAGATGGAAGGCATGCTGTCGTACAAGGGCTCGATGCAGCCGATCCAGATCAGCGGCGTTGATCCGGCGCAGGAAGGCAAGGTGTCCATCGTCGCCCAGCACATTGTGCAGGGGCGTCTGGAGGACCTGAAGCCGGGCGAGTTCGGGGTGGTGGTCGGTGAAATCACTGCACGGCGTTTTCGCTTGAACGTCGGCGACAAAATTACCCTGATCGTGCCGGAAGTCAGCACGGCGCCGGGCGGCATCACGCCGCGCATGCAGCGGCTGAACGTGGTCGGCGTGTTCAAGGTTGGTGCCGAACTCGACGGCTCGATGGCGCTGATTCATGTCGCCGATGCGGCGCAAATGCAGCATTGGGAACCGAATCAGGTGCAAAGCGTGCGCCTGGCGGTGAAAGACCTGTACGCCGCACCCAAGGTCTCGTCAGACATCGCTGGTGGCCTGGGCGCCGACTTCAAGGCCGACGACTGGACCCACACTCAGGGCAGTCTGTTCAGCGCCATGAAAATGGAAAAAACCATGATCGGCCTGTTGCTGCTGATGATCGTGGCGGTCGCTGCGTTCAACATCATCGCCACCCTGATCATGGTGGTGAACGACAAGGGCGCCGACATCGCGATCCTGCGGACCATCGGTGCCACGCCTCGGCAGATCATGGCGATCTTCATGGTTCAGGGTACGGTGATCGGTATCGTCGGCACGCTGATTGGCGGCGTCCTCGGGGTGATCGCCGCGTTGAACGTGAGTGAGCTGGTGGGCTGGCTGGAGCGGGTGACCGGGCAGCATATCTTCAGTTCCGACGTGTACTTCGTCAGCAACCTGCCATCGGAGCTGCAGGGCGGTGATGTGCTGCTGATCTGCTCGGCGGGCTTCATTATGAGCTTCCTGGCCACGGTATACCCAGCCTGGCGCGCAGCGAAGATCGAGCCGGCGACCGCGTTGCGCTATTCGTAATCGTCAACGCGCCCTGTGCGCAGACGCGGGTTTGCCCGCGTCTGCACCGGGATCTACATCTCTCAGCTCAGTTCAAGCCAGATCGGCGCATGGTCCGAGGGTTTTTCCATGCCGCGCAGTTCGTAGTCGACCCCGGCCGCCTTGACCCGTGGCAATAACCCTTGGGACGCCATGATCAAGTCGATGCGCAGGCCGCGCTTGGGCTCGTCTTCAAAACCGCGACTGCGGTAGTCGAACCAGCTGAAGCGATCCGTTACGTCCGGGTTCAGGTGCCGGAAACTGTCCACCAGGCCCCAGTTCTTCAAGCGGGCCATCCATTCGCGCTCTTCCGGCAAGAAGCTGCATTTGCCGGTTTTCAGCCAGCGCTTCATGTTGTCCGGGCCGATGCCGATGTCGCAATCTTCCGGGGAAATGTTCACATCGCCCATTACCACCAGCGGCTGGTCATTGCGAAATTGGCTTTCGAGCAGCGTCTGCAAGTCGTTGTAGAAGCGCTCCTTGGCCGGGAACTTGGTCGGATGGTCGCGGTTTTCACCTTGTGGGAAATAGCCGTTCATGATGGTCACCGGCACGCCGTTGGCATCGGCGAATGTGCCCCAGATGAAGCGGCGCTGGGCGTCTTCTTCATCGCTGGCAAAACCTTTGTGCAGCGCGAGCGGCTCCTGACGTGACAGCAGGGCGACGCCGTAATGACCTTTTTGGCCGTGGTAATACACGTGATAGCCCAGCGCCTGAACCTCGGCGAGCGGAAACTGGTCGTCGTGCACCTTGGTTTCCTGCAAACCGATGACGTCCGGCTGGTGCTTCTCGATCAGTGCCGCCAGTTGATGGGGGCGGGCGCGCAGGCCATTGATGTTGAACGAGACGATCTTCATGGTCGACAGTCCTGGCAAAACTGCGATGCTAGCTGACATGCAGGACGGGGGCCAGCGTGGCGGTAGGTCAGATGCACTGCTAATGTCCTTTAGTGTGGGAACGATCACCGCTGTAGCGGGTTCGTACTAGCCCTTGTAGCAGCTGCCGAGCCTGCGAGGCTGCGTTCGGGGACGAAGTCCTCGCAAATCCTGAATTCACGTTTTACCTGGAAAAACACGCTGCCCGATTCAACGACTGCTTCGCAGCCGAACGCAGCCTCACAGGCTCGGCAGCTGCTACATGAGCAGTCCTGTACCGCATTTTAATGGGGGAGATAGACCGTCATGCCTGAAACCTCTAACGCGATTGCCGACGTTCATAGTCTCGACAGTGGCTATTCGCACGAAGCACGCTCCTTGCTGTACCACGCCTATCGACACGAGCCGACTTTCAAGTTTCTGTTCGAGGCCGAGCGCCCTGGCTACGAGCACCGGATCCGGGCCACGGTACGCGAACTGGTCGAACAGCATTTTGTGCAGGAGTTGCCGGCGATCGGTCTGCTGGTCAATGACCGGCTGATCGGCATTGCGCTGATCGCGCCGCCGCAACGTCGCCTGGGCATCACCGAGAGTTGGGCATGGCGCTTGCGGATGGTGCTCAGCACCGGATTGCGTTGCACCCGACGTTATCTTGAGTATCACGCGGCGGTGGCGGCCTGCCTGCCATCGGACTCGGTGCATGTTCTGCCGTTGCTGGGGATTCATCCGGAATTTCAGGGCCAGCACTTTGGCGAGCAGTTGCTCGAAGCCGTGCATAACTGGTGCGCGGTCGATGAGCATTCCCAAGGGGTAGTACTCGACACCGGAAATCCGCGTTATCTGGAGTTCTATAAACGTCAGGGTTATGAGGAGATTGGTGAGGTGGCTGTAGGACCGGTTCTCGAACACGTGTTTTTCCACGCCAATCCTCAGGTGTTACATAGCGCAACAGGTTGAGGTCGAACTATTGTTCAGATTGTTCGCTCTATCACGCTCCCACGCTCGTGATAGCATCCGCGCCTATGAAGTTTCCAGGAAGATTTACCAGCGGTTTGCTCGTGCTGTTCAGCAGCGTAGCGGCCCTGGCGCAAAGTGAATTGGACGTCAGGATCAAACCGTCCAACGATGAACTGAAGGCCAATATAGAGGGCTATATCGGCAGCCTCGGCGATCGCGATGAAGAAGCCCTGTTGCGCTTTCGTCGTGGCGTCGAAGAGCAGGCACGCAAGGCCGCCCAGGCCTTGGGTTATTACCAGCCCCATATAGAAAGCGAAGTCAAAAACGGCAAGTCTCCACGGTTGGTGTTGAACATCGATCCCGGCGAGCCGGTGCGTTTGCGCAACGTGACCATTCGTGTCGATGGTCCGGCTGCCGCCCTCAAATCCTTTCGTGTGCCCAAGAGCGATCTGCTCAAATCCGGGGCCGTGCTCAATCACGGCCATTACGAAGACGCCAAGCGGCTGATCCAGAATCAGGCTTCGCGCTTCGGCTTTTTCAGTGGGCGCTTTACCCGCCAGAAGTTGTTGGTCGACCCGCGTGCCGGTGTCGCGGACATCGAGCTGATTTACGACAGCGGCCCGCGTTATGCCTTGGGCAAGGTCAGTTTTACTGGCGATACCCCATTCGACGAAGACCTGCTGCAACGCATGGTGCCGTTCAAGAGCGGCGCCCCGTATGATTCCGAACTGATCGCCGAACTCAATCAGGCGTTGCAAACGAGCGGTTATTTCGACGCGGTGCGGGTGGATGCGGCACCGACTGCTGCGGCCAACGAGGTGATTCCGGTGGCGGTCAAACTCGACACGCGCAAGCCGCGCACCATGGGCCTGGGCTTGGGGTTTTCCACCGACGTCGGGCCACGGGCCAAGGCCAACTGGACCCGGCACTGGGTCAATGCGCAAGGCCACAGTTATGGCTGGGAAGCGGAAGTCTCGGCGCCACGGCAGAACGTCGGCCTCTGGTACGACGTGCCATTGGATCCGCCGCTGACCGACAAACTGCGCTTTGCCGGTGGTTATCAATATGAAGAGCTGGCCAATACCGACAGCTTGAGCAAGTTGCTGACCCTGGGCCCTGAATGGCACAGCAAGTTGCCCAGCGGCTGGCAGCGGGTGATTTCGTTGAAATGGCAGCGTGAGGAATACCGCCTCGGCGACGATTCGGGCCTGAGTACCTTGCTGATGCCCGGCATCAGTTATTCCTATCTGCGCAGCGACAACCGCATCGACCCGCACAACGGTTATCGCCTGCAATTCGAGAGCAAGGTGGCCAAGGAAGGGTTGGGTTCGGACACCAACGTGGTGTATGGCACCGCGTTGATCAAAGGCATCACCACGGTGTGGGACAACCATCGGTTCCTCGCTCGCGCGCAGTTCGGTGGCAGTGCCACCAATGGCTATCGAACCATTCCACCGTCATTGCGCTTCTTCGCCGGTGGCGATCAGAGCGTGCGCGGTTACGACTATCAGAGCCTGTCCCCGGTAAACTCCGCCGGCGACCGCGTGGGTGGGCGTTACATGGTGGCTGGCAGTGTCGAGTATCAATATTCCATCGCCGAAAAATGGCGGATCGCAACCTTCGTCGATCAGGGCAACTCGTTTAACACGCTGGAGCTGCCGAGCCTTAAGACCGGGGTCGGTATCGGCGTGCGTTGGGTTTCGCCGGTCGGGCCGATTCGCCTCGACCTGGCCCATGCGCTGGATGAACCCGGTGGTATTCGTTTGCACTTTTCCATGGGGCCTGAGCTGTGAAGCGTGGTTTGAAAATGGCGCTGCTGGCGATGCTCTCGCTGGTGGTGTTGCTGGTACTGACAGTCGGTGCCTTGCTCGGAACGCAAACCGGCAGCCGCTGGGCGCTGGGCCAGGTGCCGGGTTTGACCGTGGAGAATTTCCAGGGGCGCCTGGGCGGCCAGTGGAGTGCCGATCATCTGCTCTGGCAGCAAACGGGCAGTCGGGTTGAACTGAATAAACCAGTGTTCGCCTGGTCGCCATTGTGTCTGCTGCGCATGACCCTGTGCATCGAGCAATTAAAGGCTGAGCAGGTGATTCTGCAGTTTGCCCCGAGCAGCGAAGCCAGCAGCGGCCCGATCAAGCTGCCTGAGTTGAAATTGCCGGTGGCAATCCAGTTGGGCGAGGTGCAGATCGGCAGCCTGTTGCTCAACGGCAGCGAGCAGCTCAAAGACTTGCAACTGGCCGCGCACTGGACTGCCAAGGGTTTGCAGATCGACTCCGTACACCTGCAACGCGATGACCTCAGCCTGGATTTGTCTGGGCTGTTGCAACCGACCGGCAACTGGCCGCTCAGTGCCGAAGGCCAGCTGACGCTGCCGGCGCCGGGTAAAACACCCTGGGCGCTGGCACTGAAGATCGACGGCGACTTGCTGAAAACCCTGAACCTCAAGGCTGACAGCAGCGGCTATCTGCAAGGCCAACTGACGGGTGAGCTGCAACCGCTGGTGGAGAACCTGCCGGCCAAGGTGCGGATTACCGCCGATGGCTTCAAGGCCAGCGCCGACTTGCCGGACACCTTGCAGCTCAATCAGTTGGAACTGACCGGCAACGGTGATCTGAAAAACGGTTACCAGTTGCTCGGCAAGGCGACATTGCCTGCCGAGCAAGGCCCGGTCGCATTGCTGTTGCAAGGCAAGGTCGACGCCAAGGGCGCGCAGATCGCCGGGCTTGATCTGAGCGCCAGCGACACGCAAAACCTGAAACTGAGCGGGCAACTCGATTGGTCCGAGGGCTTGAGTGCCGAGGCGAAAATCGATTGGCTGGACTTCCCGTGGCATCGGCTGTACCCGTTGATCGACGAACCTCAGGTGGCGCTGCGCAGCTTCAATGGTGAAGTGTCCTACCGTGACGGCAACTATCTGGGCAACTTCAAGGCGGCGCTGGATGGCCCGGCCGGAGCGTTCAGCTTGAGCAGCCCGTTCAGCGGCGACCTGACGAAAATCTTCCTGCCAGAATTCAAACTGGCTGCCGGGCAGGGCAAGGCCGAAGGGCATTTGAACCTGCAGTTCGCCGATGGCGTCGCCTGGGACACCGCGCTGGACCTGTCGGCGATCAACCCGGCGTATTGGCTGGCGGAGCTGCCGGGAACCCTGGCCGGTCCTTTGCGCAGCAAGGGTGAGATGAAAAACCAACAACTGAGCCTCAACGCTGACCTCGACCTCAAGGGCAAACTGCGCGGTCAGCCGGCGGTCCTGCAAGCCAAGGCCGACGGCGCGGGTGAGCGCTGGAACCTGAGCGCGCTGCACATCCGTCTCGGCGACAACCGCGTTGACGGTAGCGGCAGCCTGCAACAGAAACTCGCCGGCCAGATCGACATCAAGGCACCACGTCTTGGCCAGCTCTGGCCGCAGTTGCGCGGTCAGCTCAACGGTCGGGTCGACGTTGCCGGCAGCCTCAAGGCACCGCAAGGCAAACTCAGCCTGCAAGGCATGCAGTTGGCGTTCGATGATAATCGCCTGCAAAGCCTGAATCTCGACGCCAACCTCGACAGCGCGCAGCGAGCAAAGATCGACCTCAAGGGCAGCGGCATTCAGGCCGGCGACACTCAACTGGGCACGCTGACTGCCAGCGGTCAGGGCGACATCAAAAGCCAGAAGCTGCAACTGGATCTGCAAGGTCCGTTGCTGAAACTGGCGCTGGGTCTCGACGGTAATCTGGATAAAGGCAATTGGCGCGGACGCTTGGCCAGTGGCGACATACAGGCCGGCGGTCAGGACTGGAAGCTGCAAAGTCCGGCAAAAATCGAACGCCTGGCCGATGGCAAGCTGACCTTCGGCGCCCATTGCTGGATGTCCGGGCCGGCCAGCCTGTGCGGTGAAGACCAACGGCTGATGCCCGAGCCGAAACTGCGTTACCACCTCAAGCAGTTCCCGATCGACAGTCTCGCGCAATGGTTGCCGAAAGACTTCGCCTGGCACGGCAAGCTCAATGCCGATGTGCAACTCGACCTGCCGGCCAGCGGCCCGAAAGGCCAGATCATGGTCGATGCCAGTGGCGGCACGTTGCGGATGAAGGAGAAGGATCAGTGGCTGGACTTCCCTTATCAGACGCTGAAACTGACCAGCACCCTGAACCCGAAACGCATCGACACGCAGCTCGACTTCGTCGGTGGCAAGTTGGGCGAACTGATGGTTCAGGCGCAGATCAATCCATTACCCAAGAGCAAACCGCTGAACGGCTCGTTCCGTCTGAGCGGTCTGGACCTGTCGGTGGCGCGACCGTTCGTGCCGATGGTCGAGAAACTGACCGGACGCTTGAATGGCAGCGGCAGTTTGTCTGGCGGGCTGCTGGCGCCGCAGGTCAATGGCAACCTGACCCTCAGCGACGGTGAAATCTCCGGGCCACAACTGCCAACGCGTTTCGAGGCGTTGCAGCTTCAGGCGCAGATTGCCGGCGAAAGCGTGCAGCTCAACGGCGGCTGGAAAAGTGGCAAGGCCGGGCAGGGTAGCTTGAGTGGGCATGTTGCCTGGGGCCAGGCGTTGGTGGTGGATCTGAGTCTTAAAGGCACTCAACTGCCGGTCACGGTCGAGCCGTACGCTGCGCTGGAAGTAGCGCCGGACCTGAAAATCTCGATCAACAACGACAAACTGGCGATTGTCGGCAAGGTGCATGTGCCCAAGGGCGAGATCACCGTGCGTGAGTTGCCGCCGTCGACGGTCAAGGTCTCCGATGACACGGTGATCGTCGGCCACCAGACTGAAGAGGGCAAACCGCCGATGGCCATGGCGATGGACATCGATGTGGTGGTGGGCGAGGACAAGCTCAGCTTTGCTGGGTTCGGCCTGACCGCCAACCTGCAAGGTCAGGTACACATCGGCGACAACATGGACACCCGTGGTGAACTCTGGCTCAACGATGGCCGTTATCGCGCCTATGGCCAGCGCCTGACGGTACGGCGTGCGCGGCTGTTGTTTGCCGGGCCTGTCGATCAGCCCTATCTGGACATTGAAGCAGTGCGCCAGACGGACGACGTGATCGCCGGTATTCGCCTGAGCGGCAGCGCCGAGCAGCCGACCACGCAGATCTTCTCGGAGCCGGCGATGAGCCAGGAGCAGGCACTGTCCTATCTGGTGCTCGGACGTCCGCTGAGCAGCAATGGCGAAGACAACAACATGCTCGCTCAAGCTGCGCTGGGGCTGGGCTTGATGGGCAGTTCCGATCTGACCGGCAGTTTGGCCAAGGATTTGGGCATTCAGGACTTCCAGCTCGACACTCACGGCAGCGGCACCACCACCAGTGTGGTGGCCAGCGGCAATATCTCCGAGAAACTCAGCTTGCGCTATGGCGTCGGCGTATTCGAACCGGCCAACACCATCGCGCTGCGCTACAAACTGAGCAAAATGGTCTACCTGGAAGCCGCCAGCGGCGTCGCCAGTTCGCTGGATATCTTCTACAAGCGGGATTTCTAAGCCTCGCTCCTTCAGACACTCCGAGTCGCTTCCAATCGCGAGCAAGCTCGCTCCCACAGGTTCCGCGTGATCCCTGTGGGAGCGAGCTTGCTCGCGATGGCCGCGCCGTGGTCGTCGATCCGAAGCAACTTCCCCTCACCATTTATCAGCTGATTACAAAGCCACCTAACTATTACGTTGACATTCGCTGCCTAGGCAGTAACATCTGGACATACATTCCCTGCCTAGGCAGCTAACGGGTGGTCAGATGAAACATTTCACTCCAGACGAATTCCAGAATTGCCACCTCGGTCTTTTGCTCGGGCGCGCCGCGCTGCTCAAGGACCGGATCATCGACACGCACATGGAACCTCACGGCATCACTGCCGCGCAGTTCAAGGTGCTGATCATCATGGCCCAGTTCGGCGTCGACACGCCGGCCGAGCTATGTCGGCATCTGTCGCTGGACAGCGGTTCGATGACTCGCATGCTCGATCGTCTGGAACAGAAGGGGTTTCTCGTCCGCCAACGCTCCGAAGGCGACCGACGTCAGGTGCAACTGGTGCTGACCGAGGAGGGCCAGACGCTGGCCGACCGTCTGCCGCATATCGGTGCCGAGGCGATGAATGAACTGGCAGGCGCCATCACTCCGGAAGAGTTGAAAACCCTGGAGCAGATCCTGAAGAAAATTTTGCTGGCGGCCGGTGACTCGATCACTTTGCTGCGGGTAGGTGACAAATGAGCAGTCAAACCTTGCGTACCGGCCTCAGCCTGATGCTGGTGGCCATGAGCCTGGCCGGATGTGCCAGCTACAGCGGCCTGAACACCCAGGGCGTGAGCCTTGATGCGAAAACCCTCAAGGCCGGGCAATCCCTCAACGGCGTCACCCTGTCGCCGGCGGCCTGGCCGAAGAGCGACTGGTGGAAAAGCCTTGGCGACCCGCAGCTCGACGGTCTGATCCGCGAAGCCCTGCACGACAGCCCGGACATGCAGATCGCCGACGCTCGCGCCCACCAGGCCAGCGCCGCCGCCTATGCGGCCGACGCCGCGCGGATGCCGACGCTCGATGCCAGCGCCAGCGTCAGCCGCTCGCGGTTGGCTCGCGACAAGGATCCGACCGGAGTGGGTGGCACTTACTCCACGGTGCGCAGTATCGGCGCCAGCTTCAATTACACCTTCGACCTCTGGGGCGGCCAGCGTGCCACCTGGGAAGCGGCGCTGGGCCAGGCCCGAGCTGCCGAAGTCGATCAGCAAGCCGCGCAACTGACCTTGTCGGCCGATGTTGCCCGCGCCTACAGCAACCTGGGCCAGGCTCATATCGTCAATGACCTGGCTAATGATGACCTCAAGCGCACTCGGCAAATGCTCGATCTGAGCAAGCGTCGGCTGAGCTCCGGCATCGACAGCCAATACCAGTATCAGCAAACCGAAAGCCTGGAAGCCAGTTCCGAAGCCACGTTGATCGACGCCGAAAAGACCCTTCAGAGCGCGAAAATCGCTCTGGCCGTGTTGCTTGGAAAAGGCCCGGATCGCGGCAATGAAATTTCCCGGCCGAAAGTCCTTCAGGCCAGCGCCGTGGCGTTGCCATCGACGCTGCCGGCCGAGTTGCTCGGTCGTCGCCCGGACCTGATCGCTGCGCGCTGGCGGGTCGAGGCGGCGAGCAAAAACATCGACGCCGGTAAAACAAAGTTCTACCCGAATCTCAACCTGAGCGCGGCCGCCGGTACCGAGTCGTTGTTGGGGGACGCGATGTTTGGCTCGGCGAGCCGCTTTTTCAACATTATGCCCACCGTGTCGTTACCGATCTTCGATGGCGGCCGCTTGCGTGCCAACCTCGATGCACGGGACGCCGACTATGACCTCGCTGTCGCGCAGTACAACAAGACGCTGGTGAAAGCGTTGGGGGATGTCAGCGACACGATTTCCCAGTTGCGTGACATTGGGCGGCAGATCGGCGCGCAGCAACACGCTACCGACATTGCCCAGGATTCTTACAACACGGTGGTCCAGCGTTACGGATCCGGAATCGGTAACTACCTGGATGTGCTCAGCATCGAGCAGCAATTGCTCCAGGCCCAGCGTCAGTTGGCGAACCTGAATGCCGAGCAGATCGATCTGTCGATTCAATTGATGCAGGCACTGGGCGGCGGGTTTCAAGCCGACACCCTGGCCGCGGCCACTCCATCCCCAGCGCCTGCCACGCTGAATCAATAATTCAAGGTACTTGTCATGGCCACTGTCGAAACCAACTCAACCCCTGAAAGCGCCGAAGACACGGGCAATCCAGGCAAACGTAAATTCATGCTGCTGGTGCTGACGATCCTGGTGATTCTTGGCGGCCTCGGTGTCTGGGGCTGGCACGAGCTCTACGGACGTTGGAGCGAAAGCACCGACGATGCCTACGTCAACGGCAACGTGGTGGAAATCACGCCGCTGGTCACCGGCACCGTTGTCAGTATCGGTGCCGATGACGGCGATCTGGTTCACGAAGGCCAGGTGCTGGTCAACTTCGACCCGAACGACGCGCAAGTCGGTCTGCAAAGTGCCCAGGCCAATCTGGCCCGCACCGTGCGTCAGGTGCGCGGCCTGTACAGCAACGTCGACGGCATGAAAGCCCAGGTCAACGCGCAGAAAGCCGAAGTGCAAAAGGCTCAGGACAACTTCAATCGCCGGAAGAATCTGGCGGCCGGCGGGGCGATCTCGCAGGAAGAACTGTCCCACGCTCGGGATGACCTGACCTCGGCGCAAAACGCCCTGGCCAACGCCCAGCAGCAACTTAACACCACCAATGCACTGGTCGATGACACCGTGGTGTCGTCCCACCCGGATGTGCAGGCTGCCGCCGCGCAAGTGCGCCAGGCTTACCTGACCAACGCCCGCAGCACGCTGATTGCACCGGTCACCGGTTATGTTGCCAAGCGCACTGTGCAGCTTGGCCAACGGGTTCAGCCGGGCACTGCGCTGATGGCGGTGATCCCTTTGGATCAACTGTGGATCGACGCCAACTTCAAGGAAACCCAACTGCGTGACATGCGTATCGGTCAGCCGGTGGACATCGAAGCCGATCTCTACGGCGGCGCAGTGAAATACAGCGGCACCATCGACAGCCTCGGTGCCGGGACCGGCAGCGCGTTTGCCTTGCTGCCTGCGCAAAACGCCACGGGTAACTGGATCAAGATCGTTCAGCGGGTGCCGGTGCGGATTCACATCAACGCCGAGCAACTGGCCGAGCACCCATTGCGGGTTGGCCTGTCGACGATGGTCGACGTCAACCTGCGCGACCAGAGCGGTCCGGTGCTGGCGCAACAGCCGCCGCAAAAGGCCTCGTTCAGCACCAATGTCTATGACCGTCAGTTGGCTGATGCCGACGCGATGATCACCCGCCTGATCCACGACAACAGTTCAGTGGCGAGCAAAACCGCTCAACGCTGATTCGCCAATCCGTCAGCTGCGGCCGTAACGGTCGCAGCGACTGTCTCGTTTCAAAGGATTCGCGATGAGCAATAATGCGTCTTTCAAGCCGCCCAGCCTGGTGCTCAGCACCATTGGCCTGTCGCTGGCGACCTTCATGCAAGTGCTCGACACCACCATCGCCAACGTGGCCTTGCCGACTATTTCCGGCAACCTGGGCGTGAGTTCGGAGCAGGGCACCTGGGTCATCACTTCGTTCGCCGTGAGCAACGCCATCGCACTGCCGTTGACTGGTTGGCTGAGCCGGCGCTTCGGCGAGGTGAAGCTGTTTCTCTGGGCCACGATTTTGTTCGTGCTGGCGTCGTTTCTTTGCGGTATCTCCACCTCGATGCCGGAGTTGATCGGCTTTCGCGTGCTTCAAGGGCTGGTGGCAGGTCCCTTGTATCCGATGACCCAGACCTTGCTGATCGCGGTCTATCCGCCGGCCAGGCGCGGCATGGCCTTGGCGTTGCTGGCGATGGTCACGGTGGTGGCGCCGATAGCCGGTCCCATTCTCGGCGGCTGGATTACCGACAGTTATAGCTGGCCGTGGATCTTCTTTATCAACGTGCCCATCGGGATTTTCGCGGTAATGGTCGTGCGCCAGCAACTCAAGGCGCGGCCGGTGGTGACGAGTTACCAACCTATGGATTACGTCGGCCTGATCACATTGATCATTGGTGTCGGCGCGTTGCAGATCATCCTCGACAAGGGCAATGACCTGGACTGGTTCGAGTCGAATTTCATCATCATTGGTGCGGCTATATCAGCGATCGCGCTGGCCGTTTTCGTGATCTGGGAAATGACCGACAAGCACCCGGTGGTCAACCTGCGGCTGTTCGCCCATCGCAATTTCCGCATCGGCACCATCGTGTTGGTCCTGGGTTACGCCGGGTTCTTTGGCATCAACCTGATTCTGCCGCAGTGGCTGCAGACCCAGATGGGCTACACCGCAACCTGGGCCGGGCTGGCGGTGGCGCCGATCGGTATTCTGCCGGTGCTGATGTCGCCGTTTGTCGGCAAGTACGCGCACAAGTTCGACCTGCGGCTGCTGGCCGGGCTGGCGTTCCTGGCGATTGGCTTGAGCTGCTTCATGCGCGCCGGGTTCACCAATGAGGTGGACTTCCAGCACGTGGCACTGGTGCAGCTGTTTATGGGGATTGGTGTGGCGCTGTTCTTCATGCCGACCCTGAGCATTCTGATGTCGGACCTGCCACCGCATCAAATCGCCGATGGAGCAGGCCTGGCGACGTTCCTGCGGACCTTGGGCGGCAGCTTCGCGGCATCGCTGACCACCTGGATCTGGATCCGTCGCGCCGATCAGCATCACGCTTACCTGAGCGAAAGCCTCAGCACCTTCGACCCGGCAACCCGCGACACGCTGAATACTCTGGGCGGGGCGGGGAATCCGGCGTATGCGCAACTCGATCACGTGCTGACCAGTCAGGCGTACATGCTGTCCACCGTGGATTACTTCACGCTGTTGGGCTGGGGCTTCATGGGCTTGATTCTGCTGGTGTGGCTGGCCAAGCCGCCGTTTGCGGCGAAGGCGGGGCCGGAGGCGGCCGGACATTGATGTAGCGAAACGCGGCCAATGTGGGAGCGAGCTTGCTCGCGATGGCGGTGGATCAGTCAACAAAGATGTTGAATATGAATCCGCTATCGCGAGCAAGCTCGCTCCCACAGGGTTTTGTGTTTTGCTGTCAGTTAGCGGGCGCTGCCAGCTGCGGTGGCGGGGCAAAATCAAATGGAGCAAGCGCAAACCCCTGCTCATCCACCTGCAACGCCCAACCCTGACGATCCCAATCCCCCAGCACAATGCGTTTGGCCGCCTGCTCGCCAATCTGCAATTTGTGGATGGCGGGGCGGTGGGTGTGGCCGTGGACCAGGGTTTTCACCCCGTACCGCTGCATGATCCGCGGGATTTCCTCGGGGGTCACATCGACGATGTCATTGGCTTTCATCCGGACTTGCGCGTGGCTTTCGCTGCGCAGTTTGCGCGCCAGTTTTTGGCGGGTGCGCAATGGCAGATGGCGCAGCACGAACAAGCTGATGGGATTGCGCAGGTAGCGGCGCAGTTTCATGTAGCCCACGTCGCGGGTACATAGACTGTCGCCGTGCATCAACAGCACCGGCTCACCATGGATCTGCACGACACTCGGGTCCTTGAGCAGGGTACAGCCGGCTGCTTTGCAGAAGGCCTTGCCGAGCAGGAAGTCGCGATTGCCGTGCATCAGAAATATCGCCGTGCCGCTGTCGCTAAGTTCGCGCAGGGCCTGGCAGATGGAGCGTTGGAAGGGGGTCATGGCGTCGTCGCCAATCCACACCTCGAAAAAGTCGCCGAGAATGTATAACGCTTGCGCTGCGCGGGCGCGGGTGGCGAGCAAATCCAGAAACGCCCGGGTAATGTCCGGGCGCTCCTCTTCCAGATGTAAATCTGAAATCAGCAATATCACTCAATGATCTCGGCTTTCTCGATGATCACGTCTTCTGCTGGTACGTCCTGGTGGCCGGACTTCATGGTGGTCGAAACACCTTTGATCTTGTCGACGACGTCGGTGCCGGCGGTCACTTTACCGAACACGGCATAACCCCAGCCCTGAACGTTCTTGCCGCTGTGGTTGAGGAAGCTGTTGTCGGCGACGTTGATGAAGAACTGCGCGGAAGCCGAATGCGGCTCCATGGTGCGCGCCATGGCGACGGTGTACTTGTCGTTGGAAAGACCGTTGTCAGCTTCGTTCTGGATGCTTGGACGCTTGTCTTTCTTTTCCTTCATGCCTGGCTCGAAACCGCCGCCCTGGATCATGAAGTTGCCGATGACACGGTGGAAAACGGTGTTTTCGTAGTGACCGGCTTTAACGTACTCGATGAAGTTGGCCACGGTGATCGGGGCTTTCTCGGCGTTCAGTTCCAGGACGATGTCGCCGTGGTTGGTGGTCAGTTTGACTTGAGTCATGATGGGTACTCTATTCAAGGAATTCGTGGCTTTCGGGGCGCTGCAAGACGCGTGCGAGCCCGTACCTGTTTGGCAAAAAAACGCCAAGGTGCGCAGTTTAGCGTGATGGCTGCGAATTTCGAGGCTGTTTTTCATATCCGGTGGATTAAAAGCAGCAGTTTTGGGGCCTGCTCTGTCAGGCGCTTGACCGCATCGGCTATGATAGCGGCTTTGTTTTGTCAGGCCTTTGTTCCGGCCACGCACTTGTACGTTCAAGGATCCTATGAGCAAGCCCACTGTCGACCCTACCTCGAATTCCAAGACTGGCCCTGCCGTGCCGGTCAATTTCCTGCGCCCGATCATCCAGGCGGACCTGGACTCGGGTAAGCACACGCAGATCGTCACCCGTTTCCCGCCTGAGCCCAACGGCTACCTGCACATCGGTCACGCCAAGTCGATCTGTGTGAACTTCGGGCTGGCCCAGGAGTTCGGTGGCGTGACGCACCTGCGTTTCGACGACACCAACCCGGCCAAGGAAGACCAGGAATACATCGACGCTATCGAAAGCGACGTCAAGTGGCTGGGTTTCGAATGGTCCGGTGAAGTGCGCTATGCCTCACAGTATTTCGACCAGTTGCACGAGTGGGCGGTCGAGCTGATCAAGGCGGGCAAGGCCTACGTTTGCGACCTGACGCCTGAACAAGCCAAGGCATACCGTGGCAGCCTGACCGAGCCGGGCAAGAACAGCCCGTTCCGCGATCGTAGCGTCGAAGAGAACCTGGATCTGTTCGCCCGCATGAAGGCCGGCGAGTTCAAGGATGGCGAGCGCGTGCTGCGCGCCAAGATCGACATGGCGTCGCCGAACATGAACCTGCGCGACCCGATCCTGTATCGCATCCGTCACGCCCACCACCACCAGACCGGTGACAAGTGGTGCATCTACCCGAACTACGACTTCACCCACGGTCAGTCGGACGCCATCGAAGGCATCACCCACTCGATCTGCACCCTGGAATTCGAAGGCCATCGTCCGCTGTACGACTGGTTCCTCGACAACCTGCCAGTGCCGGCGCACCCGCGTCAGTACGAGTTCTCTCGTCTGAACCTGAACTACACCATCACCAGCAAGCGCAAGCTCAAGCAACTGGTCGATGAAAAGCACGTCAATGGCTGGGACGATCCGCGCATGTCCACGCTGTCGGGCTTCCGCCGCCGTGGCTACACGCCGAAATCGATCCGCAACTTCTGCGAAATGATCGGCACCAACCGTTCCGACGGCGTCGTCGACTTCGGCATGCTCGAATTCAGCATCCGTGACGACCTCGACCATAGCGCCCCACGTGCCATGTGCGTACTGCGTCCGCTGAAAGTCGTGATCACCAACTACCCGGAAGGTCAGGTCGAGAACCTCGAACTGCCATGCCACCCGAAAGAAGACATGGGCGTGCGGGTTCTGCCATTCGCCCGTGAGATCTACATCGACCGTGAAGACTTCATGGAAGAGCCGCCAAAGGGCTACAAGCGCCTGGAGCCGGCCGGTGAAGTGCGTCTGCGTGGCAGCTACGTGATCCGTGCCGACGAAGCGATCAAGGACGCCGATGGCAACATCGTCGAACTGCGTTGCTCGTATGACCCGGACACCCTCGGCAAGAACCCTGAAGGCCGCAAGGTCAAAGGCGTGGTTCACTGGGTGCCGGCGGCGGCCAGCGTCGAGTGTGAAGTGCGTCTGTACGATCGCCTGTTCCGTTCGCCGAACCCTGAGAAGGCTGAAGACAGCGCCGGTTTCCTGGACAACATCAACCCTGATTCGCTGCAGGTGCTTACCGGTTGTCGTGCCGAGCCTTCGTTGGGCAATGCACAGCCGGAAGACCGTTTCCAGTTCGAGCGCGAAGGTTACTTCGTCGCGGATATCAAGGACTCGAAACCCGGTCACCCGGTATTCAACCGCACCGTGACCCTGCGTGATTCGTGGGGCCAGTGATTTAGAGCCAAGGAACAATCGTGCTTACGATCTACAACACGCTCACCAAGAGCAAAGAAGTCTTCAAGCCGCTGGATGGCAACAAGGTGCGCATGTACGTCTGCGGGATGACCGTGTACGACTACTGCCACCTGGGCCACGGCCGCAGCATGGTCGCGTTCGACCTGGTGACCCGCTGGTTGCGGTTCAGCGGTTATGACCTGACCTACGTGCGCAATATCACCGACATCGACGACAAGATCATCAATCGCGCCCGTGAAAACGGCGAGTCGTTCGAAGCGTTGACCGAGCGCATGATCGCGGCGATGCACGAAGACGAGTCGCGCCTGAATATCCTCAAGCCGGACATGGAACCGCGCGCCACCGGCCACATCGCCGGCATGCACGCGATGATCCAGACCCTGATCGACAAGGGCTACGCCTACGCACCGGGTAACGGCGACGTGTACTACCGCGTCGCGAAGTTCATGGGTTACGGCAAGCTGTCGCGCAAGAAAATCGAAGACCTGCGCATCGGCGCCCGGATCGAAGTCGACGAGTCGAAACAGGACCCGCTGGACTTCGTGCTGTGGAAAGCCGCCAAACCGGGCGAGCCGAGCTGGGAATCGCCATGGGGCGCCGGGCGCCCGGGCTGGCACATCGAGTGCTCGGTGATGTCGACCTGCTGCCTCGGTGAGACCTTCGATATTCATGGCGGCGGCAGCGACCTCGAGTTCCCGCACCATGAAAACGAAATCGCCCAGAGCGAAGCGGCCACCGGCAAGACCTACGCCAACGCGTGGATGCACTGCGGGATGATTCGCATCAATGGCGAGAAGATGTCCAAGTCCTTGAACAACTTCTTCACCATTCGCGATGTGCTCGACAAGTACCACCCGGAAGTCGTGCGTTACCTGCTGGTGTCGAGCCATTACCGCAGCGCGATCAACTACTCGGAAGATAACCTCAAGGACGCCAAAGGCGCTCTGGAGCGTTTCTACCACGCATTGAAAGGCCTGCCGACGGTTCCGGCCGCCGGTGGCGAAGCCTTTGTCGAGCGTTTCACCCAGGTGATGAACGACGACTTCGGCACGCCGGAAGCTTGCGCGGTGTTGTTCGAAATGGTGCGCGAGATCAACCGCCTGCGTGAGAGCGATCTTAATGCGGCGGCAGGTCTGGCGGCACGTCTGAAAGAACTGGCCAGCGTGCTCGGCGTGTTGCAGCTCGAAGCCGATGACTTCCTGCAAGCCGGCGCTGAAGGCCGGGTCGATGCGGCAGAAGTCGATGCGCTGATTCAGGCTCGCCTGACAGCCCGTGCCAACAAGGACTGGGCCGAATCGGACCGCATCCGCGACCAGCTCACCGCCATGGGCGTGGTGCTGGAAGACGGCAAGGGCGGCACGACGTGGCGTCTGGCTGACTAAAGCCAGCGTCTGCTCATAAACAAAAACCCGCCTTGTGCGGGTTTTTGTTTATGAGCAGGACGCAAGTGCAGCAGCGTCCGGGCTGACGCCATCGCGAGCAAGCTCGCTCCCACAGGGGATCTACTGTCAGCACACTATTTGTGCATGCCTGTGATTAACTGTGGGAGCGAGCTTGCTCGCGATGGGGCCATCCCAGATACCAGATTTCTCCAGCCCAAACGCAAAAACGGCACCCGAAGGTGCCGTTTGTGTTTTCTGCTGCGTGTTGCTTAAGCGATCAACCCGCCAGGCCAGTCTGCTGAACCAGTGTCAGCAGCGGCTGTGGGTACAGGCCGAGGAAGAACGCCAGTACTGCGATGGCCAGCAGCATCACGCCGCCTGCCTTTTGTTCCCAGTGCAGCTGGGCGTCGACGCGACGCAGGTTTGGCTCGATCAGGTACAGGGTGACCATGACGCGCAGGTAGTAGAAGACGCCGATGGCGCTGCCCAGTACCAGGGAAGCGACCAGCCACCATTGGTGAGATTCGACGCCGGTCGCGATGATGTAGAACTTGCCGATAAAGCCTGCGGTCAGCGGGATGCCGGCCAGCGACAACATCATCACGGTCAGTACAGCGGTCAGGTACGGACGACGCCAGAACAGGCCGCGGTACTCGTACAGCGCATCTGCGTCACGACCTTTGTACGGCGAGGACATCAGGGTGATCACGCCGAAAGCGCCGAGGCTGGTGATCACGTAGGTGACCAGGTACACACCGATGGCTTCCATCGCCAGACCCTTGCTCGCCACCAGGGCGATCAACAGGTAACCGAAGTGCGCGATGGACGAGTAACCCAGCAGACGCTTGAGGTTGCTCTGGGTCAGCGCCAACAGGTTACCGAACAGGATCGAGGCAATCGCGATCACGGTCAGCACGGTGCTCAACACACCGCTGTTGGCCACTGGCGAGATCTGGAACAGACGCACCATCACCGCGAACACGGCGACTTTCGAGGCGGTCGCCAGGAACGCTGCAACCGGTGCCGGAGCACCTTCGTAGACGTCCGGCGTCCAGAGGTGGAACGGTACCAGCGACAGTTTGAATGCCAGGCCGATCAGCATCATGCCCAGACCCATTTGCGCCAGCGGGCTTGGCAGACCGGTGGCCGTAAGGGCCTGACCGATGCCGCTGAAGCTCAGGGTGCCGGCTTCGGCGTAGAGCAGGGCCATGCCGAACAACAGGAACGCGGAACCGGCTGCCGACAGCACCATGTACTTGATGCCGGCTTCCAGTGAGCGCTTGTTGAAGAAGGCATAGGCCACCAGACCGTAGACCGGCACCGAGAGCAGTTCCAGACCGACGAACAACCCGGCCAGGTGCTGCGCGCTGACCAGAACCAGGCCACCGGCGGCGGCCATCAGGATCAGCAGGTACAGTTCTTCACGGTTGCCCGGGTAACCCGTGCCGCCATCGCCGAGGTAGGCGTGGGCGAGGGTGACGCAAGCGAGGGTGGCGACCAGGATCAGCGCCATGTACAGACAGGCAAAGCTGTCGATCTGCAGCAATGGCGTCACGGCCAGAGGCGCGACTTTCAGGGCTGGCAGGATCGACAGCAAGGCCAGGTTCAGACCCGCCACCGACAGCAGGAAGGTCTGTGAGTGGTTGCGACGCCAGGCGATCGCCAGCATCACCACGATGATCGTGGCGCTGGTGATCAACAATGGCGCAAGCGCGATAAAGTGTTGAATCGTAAAGTCCATAGCGCTCTTACCGGGCCGAAGCGAGTTGAGTGAAGGCGGTACCGAACCATTGCTGCACGCCATGCATCGTCGCGGCAGAGGTATCGAGGAACGGTTGCGGGTAGACGCCGATGTAAATCAGCAGTGCCGCCAGTCCAACCACCATGATCAGTTCGCGAGTATCCATGCCGTGCAGCACGGCGTCCGATTTGGACGGGCCGAAGTAGGCACGGTGAATCATGATCAGCGAGTAGACCGAACCGAACACCAGGCCTGCGGTCGCGATCACGGTGACCCATGGCGCGCTGGCGAAGGTGCCGATCAGAATCAGGAACTCACCGACGAAGTTACCGGTCACCGGCAAGCCCAGCGAGGCCGCAGCGAAGAACAGGCTGACGGCTGGCAGGTAGGCGATCTTCGACCACAGGCCACCCATTTCACGCATGTCGCGAGTGTGGGTGCGCTCGTAGAGCTGGCCGCAGAGGATAAAGAGTGCCGCTGCCGACAAGCCGTGCGCGAGCATCTGGATCACGGCGCCTTGCAGCGCCAACTGGCTGCCGGAGTAGATACCGATCAGCACGAAGCCCATGTGCGAAACGCTGGAGTAGGCGACCAGACGCTTGATGTCGGTCTGGGCGAACGCCAGGAACGCACCGTAGAAGATCCCGACCAGGCCCAGGGCCATGGCGAACGGCGCGAACTCGGCCGACGCGTTCGGGAACAACGGCAGGGCGAAACGCAGCAGACCGTACGCAGCGGTCTTCAGCAGAATACCGGCCAGGTCAACGGAACCCGCGGTCGGTGCCTGTGCGTGAGCATCCGGCAACCAGGAGTGGAACGGCACTACCGGCAGCTTCACCGCGAAGGCGATGAAGAAGCCAAGCATCAGGACGTACTCGGTGGTCAGCGACATCTTGGTTTTCAACAGGTCGGCGTAGTTGAAGGTAATCACGCCCGTGCTGTTGAAGTTGACCAGTACCAGACCCAGGATCGCCACCAACATGATCAGGCCGCTGGCCTGAGTGAAGATGAAGAACTTGGTCGCTGCGTAGATCCGGGTTTTCTTGCCGTCCGAAGAACTGTGACCCCAGAGCGCGATGAGGAAGTACATCGGCACCAGCATCATTTCCCAGAAGAAGAAGAACATGAACAGGTCGAGGGCCAGGAACACGCCGACGACACCGCCCAGGATCCACATCAGGTTCAGGTGGAAGAAGCCAACGTGACGCTGGATTTCTTTCCATGAGCAGAGTACCGAGAGGACACCCAGCAGACCGGTCAGCATGATCATCAACAGCGACAGGCCGTCGAGGGCCAAGTGCACGTTGATGCCGAAGCGTTCGATCCAGACATGCTTGAACTCAAGCGCCCAGGTCGGGTCGGCGCCAGGCGCCGGTGCAAATGAATAGTTACCGTGGGCCCACAGCCAGAGGCCGAGAGCGAGTTCCAGGGTCATGGTCAACAGCGCAATCCAGCGGGGGAGGGTAGCGCCGAAGCGCTCACCCATCCAGCACAGCAGGCCGCCGATGAAGGGGATCAGGATTAGCCATGGCAGAATCATGACGGGCTCGTTTCCTTTCGCAAGTTCGCAAGGTTCATATCAGACCGCTACCAGCACGACAGCGCCGATAACCAGTACGGCACCAGCAGCCATCGAGGCGGCGTACCAACGCAGTTGACCTGTTTCGGTACGGCTCAGGGAGTTGTGACCCCCTTTGGCCATACGCGGGATCAAACCGATGGTTTGGTCGAACGGGTCTTTGCGCAGCATGTGGCTCATCGCCAGGTACGGCTTGACGAACAGTTTGTCGTAGATCCAGTCGAAGCCCCAGGCGGCGAACCACCAGGCAGTCAGCAGACGACCGATGCCGCTGTTGGCAATGGCGGTGACGAAACGACGCTTGCCGAGGAACAGCAGCGCGGCCAGCAGGATACCCGACAGGGCGATAGCGCCCGAGGCGAGTTCCAGGCTGTGCTTGGCTTCGCCGCCGGCATGGCCAACGCTTTCCGGCAGCACACCGTGCAGTGGCGGAACGATCATCGCGCCAATGGCGGTCGACAGCACGATCAGCACCGACAGTGGCAACCAGTGAGCAATGCCGTGGCCGGCGTGGGCTTCGGTCTTCACTTCACCATGGAACGCGATGAAGATCAGGCGGAAGGTGTACAGCGACGTCATGAAGGCACCGACCAGACCTGCGTACAGCAGACCGTGGTTACCGCTGGCGAAGGCTTCCCAGAGGATTTCGTCTTTCGAGTAGAAACCCGCGGTCACCAGTGGCAGGGCCGCGAGGGCCGCACCGCCGACGATGAAGCTGGCGTAGGCCAGTGGCAGTTTCTTCCACAGGCCGCCCATCTTGAAGATGTTCTGTTCGTGGTGGCAGGCAACGATCACCGAGCCGGAAGCAAGGAACAGCAGGGCCTTGAAGAAGGCGTGAGTCATCAGGTGGAAGATCGCGCCTTCCCAGGCACCCACGCCCAGCGCCAGGAACATGTAGCCGATCTGGCTCATGGTCGAGTAGGCGAGGATACGTTTGATGTCGGTTTGGACCAGGGCGGCGAAACCGGCGAGCACCAGGGTCACACCGCCGACGATGCCGACCAGGTGCAGGATGTCTGGCGCCAAGGCAAACAGACCGTGCGTACGGGCGATCAGGTAGACGCCAGCGGTCACCATGGTTGCGGCGTGGATCAGTGCCGAAACCGGGGTAGGGCCGGCCATCGCATCCGCCAGCCAGGTTTGCAGCGGCAGTTGCGCGGATTTACCGACAGCGCCGCCCAGCAACATCAGGGTCGCCATGACGATCCAGAAGTCGCCGGCCTTGAAGTGCTCGGGTGCTTTGACCAGCAGTTCCTGGATGTTCAGCGTGCCCAGCTGTTGGAACAGGATGAACAGGCCGATGGCCATGAACACGTCGCCGACACGGGTAACGATGAAGGCTTTGAGCGCGGCGTTACCGTTGTTGCGGTTGCTGTAGTAGAAACCGATCAACAGGTAGCTGCACAGGCCCACGCCTTCCCAGCCGAAGTACAGGAACAACAGGTTATCGCCCAGCACCAGGAACAGCATGCTGGCGATAAACAGGTTGGTGTAGGCGAAGAAGCGCGAGTAACCGTCTTCACCGCGCATGTACCAGGACGCGAACAGGTGGATCAAGAAGCCCACGCCGACGACCACGCCGAGCATGGTCACGGACAGGCCGTCCAGGTACAGGGCGAAGTTCGGCTTGAAATCGCCTACCGACATCCACTGCCACAACACCTGGGTGACGTGACCGCCTTCAGGCGGCGCGACGTTGAACTGCCAGATCACGTAAGTGGCGACAATGGCCGAGAGGCCAATGGAACCGACGCCGATCAAGGCGGAGAGGTTTTCCGAGAGGCGGCCGCGTGAGAACGACAGCAGCAGGAAACCGATCAGGGGGAATACGAAAGTCAGATAGAGAAGGTTCATCCGCGCATCTCGCTGGCAGCGTCGATATCGAGAGTGTGGAAGCGGCGATACAGCTGCAACAGAATCGCCAGGCCAATACTGGCCTCGGCGGCTGCCAGGCTGATCACCAGGATGAACATGATCTGTCCATCCGGCTGGCCCCAACGGCTACCGGCAACGATGAAAGCCAGTGCGGAGGCATTCATCATGACCTCCAGGCTCATCAGCACGAAAAGAATGTTGCGGCGGACCATCAGGCCAACCAGACCGAGGCAGAACAGGATGCCGGCAACCGCCAGGCCATGCTCAAGAGGGATAGCAGGCATAAAATTACTCCTTCGCCTCGTTGCGGCCCAAGTGGAACGCCGTGACGGCTGCGGCGAGCAGCAGCATCGAGGCGAGTTCGACCACCAGCAGATAAGGACCGAACAGGCTGATGCCCACGGCCTTGGCGTCTACGGTGGTGTGGCCGAGGCCGGTGCCGCTGGAATGGCTGAACAGCACATACAGCAGTTCAGCCAGCAGCAACGCAGCCAGTACCACCGGACCCGCCCAGATACCGGGCTTCAGCCAGACGCGCTCTTGCTGAATCGAGGCGGGCCCCAGATTCAGCATCATCACCACGAACACGAACAGCACCATGATGGCGCCGGCGTAGGCGATCACTTCCAGAACACCGGCAAAGGGTGCACCGAGGCTGAAAAAGGTCATCGCCACGGCGAGCAGCGAAATAATCAGGTAGAGCAGGGCGTGCACTGGGTTGGTGTTGGTGATCACGCGAAGCGTGGACACAACGGCAACTCCGGACGCGAAATAGAAAGCGAATTCCATCTTTCTTCCTTAAGGCAGCAAGCTCTTCACGTTGATCGGTTCGGCTTCATTTTGCGCAGCGCCTTTCGGCTTACCGGCAATCGCCATACCTGCAACACGATAGAAGTTGTAGTCAGGGTTTTTGCCGGGGCCGGAGATCAACAGATCTTCTTTCTCGTAAACCAGGTCCTGACGCTTGAACTCGGCCATTTCGAAATCCGGTGTCAGCTGGATCGCGGTGGTCGGGCAGGCTTCCTCGCAGAGGCCGCAGAAAATGCAGCGCGAGAAGTTGATACGGAAAAATTCCGGGTACCAGCGGCCGTCTTCGGTTTCAGCTTTCTGCAGCGAGATGCAACCGACCGGGCACGCCACGGCGCACAGGTTACAGGCTACACAACGCTCTTCACCGTCGGGGTCGCGGGTCAGGACGATACGCCCACGAAAGCGCGGCGGCAGGTACACCGCCTCTTCCGGATATTGCAGCGTGTCGCGCTTGCGAAAGGCATGGCCGAAGATCATCACCAGGCTGCGAAGCTGGGTGAAGAAGCCATGCACGATGTCAAAAATATACTTCATGATTCTCTATCCTCACTGAGCCGCGACGGCGGGCGTGTTGAGCAACACGATCGCAGCGGTCACCAGCATGTTGACGAGGGTCAGCGGCAGGCAGAACTTCCAGCTGAAGTCCATCACTTGGTCATACCGTGGGCGTGGAATCGAGGCGCGCAGCAGGATGAAGAACATGATGAAGAACGCGGTTTTCAGTGCGAACCAGATGAACGGGATCTGCGGCAGAATGCCGAACGGACCGTGCCAGCCACCGAAGAACAAGGTCACCAGCAGCGCCGAAATCAACACGATGCCGATGTACTCACCGACGAAGAACATGCCCCATTTCATGCCGGCGTATTCAATGTGGTAACCGTCGGCCAGTTCCTGCTCCGCTTCCGGCTGGTCGAACGGGTGACGGTGAGTCACGGCGACGCCAGCAATGAAGAAGGTCAGGAAACCGAAGATCTGCGGAATGATGAACCACAGGTGCTGGGCTTGATAATCGACGATGTCGCGCATGTTGAACGAGCCGACCTGGATCACGATGCCCATCAACGACAGGCCCATGAACACTTCGTACGACACGGTTTGTGCCGAGGCCCGCAAGCTGCCCAGCAGGGCGAACTTGTTGTTACTCGACCAGCCGGCGAACAACACCGCGTAGACCGACAGACCGGCCATGGCGAAGAAGAACAGGATGCCGATGTTCAGGTCCGCCACGCCCCAGGTCGGGGTGATCGGGATGATTGCGAAGGCAATCAGCAAGGCGCTCATGGCCACGACCGGCGCCAGGGTGAAGATCACCTTGTCGGCGAACGGCGGCGTCCAGTCTTCCTTGAAGAACATCTTGATCATGTCGGCGGCGATCTGGAACGCGCCGAACGGGCCGACGCGGTTCGGACCGTAACGGTCCTGCCAGAGGGCGAGCAAACGACGCTCGACCCAGCTCAACAGCGCGCCGCACACCACCACGGCGAGCAGGATCACGATGGCCTTGAGGACCGCGATGATGATGTCGATCACTTCAGGAGTGAACAAGGTCATTGAGCTGCCTCCTGCAGACCGTCAACGGATTTGCCAAAGATTGCCGGTGGAATGCCGGCGATACCCGCAGGCAACGCCACCAGACCAGCACCCAGCTCTTCATTGATGCGCAGCGGCAGACGCAAGGTCTGGCCGGCAACGTTCAAGCTCAGCATGGCACCGTCATTGACGCCCAGGCGATCGGCTTCGGACTTGGCCAGCGATACGTAAGCGGCTGGAATGCGTTCCTGGACCGGAGCGGCTTTCGAAGAATTCTCTTCGCTGCCGAACAGGTGGAAGAACGGCACAACCTGCCAGGTGCCTTGAGCCGGGTTGAATGCACGCGGAACACTGGCGAACCAGTTCAGCGAATCACCCTGGCTTTCGATCAGGCGAGCACCCGGATCACCGGCACGCAGGTGACCACCGACTTCATCCTGGAACTTGTTCCAGGCTTGCGGCGAGTTCCAGCCCGGCGACCAGGCAAATGGCACTTGCTGACGTGGTTCGACGGAGCCCGAGTAACCTTCCATGGAGAACGAGAACGCAGTGTCGTTGTCCTGGGATGTGCGCGGTTCGTGCACGCTGATGTCGGCGCGCATGGCGGTCCGGCCGCTGTAACGCAGCGGTTCGCGGGCCAGTTTCAGGCCTTTGATCCGGAACGAAGCAGACGGCGCAGCGTTGACGATAGCGGCCAGTTGCGGAGTGCTCGAAGCGCAGGCAGCCGTGACGTGGTCCAGTTGGGTCCAGTCGATCGGCTGGTTCAGCAGGGTAGCGCGCAGGGCATGCAACCAGCGCCAGCCTTCGTGAACCAGGATGCTTGCATCGAGGTAAGTCGGGTCGAAGACCTGGAAGAAGCGCTGGGCACGACCTTCCTGGCTGACCAGCGTACCGTCGCCTTCAGCGAAGCTGGCGGCTGGCAGAACCAGATGCGCGCGATCGCTGGTAGCGGTTTTTTGATGGTCGGCAACGATCACCACTTTAGCGGCGGTCAGGGCGGCATCGACCTTGGCTTTGTCGGTACGGGTGTACAGATCGTTTTCCAGCACGACGATGGCGTCGGCGCGACCAGAGATCACTGCTTGCAGGGCTGCGTCGACCGATTCGCCACCGAGCATGGCCAGGCCGAGGCTGTTGGCCTCTGGCACGATCAGGCTGATGGAACCGTTCTTCTCGCGCAGTTTCAGGGCTTTGGCGATGTTCGCGGCAGCTTCGATCAAGGCTTTGGAGCCCAGCGAAGTACCGGCGATGATCAGCGGACGCTTGGCCGCCAGCAGGGCGTTGGCGATCCGCTGAGCCAGTTCGAGGGCTTCGCTGTCCAGGCCTTCAACGGCTGGAGCGCTGGCGTCGAGGGCGTGAGCCACGGCGAAACCGATACGTGCCAGGTCGTCCGGAGCGGCGTGAACGCATTCTTCAGCCACGTCGTCGAGCTTGGTTTCAGCCAGGCTGGCGATAAACAGCGGGTTCAGCGCGTGCTGACCGATGTTTTTCACCGCGGCGTCGAGCCAAGGCTGAACGCGCATCGCGTCGGCCATGTCTTCGGCTTTGCCTTTGACCGATTGACGCAGGGCCAGGGCCATGCGCGCAGCTGTCTGCGTCAGGTCTTCGCCGAGGACGAAAATCGCATCGTGGTCTTCGACGTCGCGCATGTTCGGAATCGGCAGCGGGCTGTCTTTCAGCACCTGCATGACCAGACGAATACGCTCAAGCTCGGAAGCTTCGATACCCGAATAGAAGTGCTCGGCACCGACCAGTTCGCGCAGCGCGTAGTTGCTTTCAAGGCTGGCACGCGGCGAACCGATACCGACGATGTTGCGACCGCGTAGCAGATCAGCGGCTTTATCCAGCGCTTCGTCCAGGCTCAGCTTCGCGCCGTTGGCCAGCAATGGCTGACGTGGGCGATCTTCGCGGTTGACGTAGCCATAGCCGAAACGGCCACGGTCGCACAGGAAGTACTGGTTTACCGAACCGTTGAAACGGTTTTCGATGCGACGCAGTTCGCCGTAACGCTCACCCGGGCTGATGTTGCAACCGCTGGAGCAGCCATGGCAGATGCTCGGCGAGAACTGCATGTCCCACTTACGGTTGTAGCGCTCGGAGTGAGTCTTGTCGGTGAACACACCGGTCGGGCAGACCTCGGTGAGGTTGCCGGAGAACTCGCTTTCGAGGGTGCCGTCTTCTACGCGACCGAAGTACACGTTGTCGTGGGCGCCGAATACACCGAGGTCGGTACCGCCGGCGTAGTCTTTATAGAAACGTACGCAGCGATAGCAGGCGATGCAGCGGTTCATTTCGTGGGAAATGAACGGGCCCAGTTGCTGGTTCTGGTGGGTACGCTTGGTGAAGCGGTAACGGCGCTCGTTGTGGCCGGTCATTACCGTCATGTCTTGCAGGTGGCAGTGACCGCCTTCCTCGCACACGGGGCAGTCGTGCGGGTGGTTGGTCATCAGCCATTCGACGACGCTTGCGCGAAACACTTTGGCTTCTTCGTCATCGATGGAGATCCAGCTGCCGTCGGTCGCAGGGGTCATGCAGGACATGACGATACGACCACGCTTGTCGTTCTCGTCGGTGTACTGCTTGACGGCGCACTGGCGGCAAGCGCCAACGCTGCCGAGGGCGGGGTGCCAGCAGAAATAAGGGATATCGAGGCCTAGCGACAGACATGCCTGTAACAGGTTGTCTGCCCCATCGACTTCGAGCTCTTTGCCGTCTACGTGGATAGTGGCCATGGTTCAAAGTTCTTCGTTGGCCCGGTGTCAGCGGGCGTGGCTAATGGAATCTTGTTATCCGTCCAAATCCAAACAGCCTGAAAAGGCGTCATCGGACGAAAGGCGAACGGCACGGACCGTTCGCCTTTTTTTAAGCGTTAAGCGCCGACCAGGATCGGCTTTGCCAGAGGCGGGACGGCAACGCTGCTGATAGGCGCGATGCCGGCTTCGAACTCTGGACGGAAGTATTTGATTGCGCTGCCCAATGGCTCCACGGCGCCCGGTGCGTGAGCACAGAAGGTCTTGCCTGGGCCGAGGAAGCCGACCAGACCCAGCAGGGTCTCGATGTCACCGGCTTGCCCTTCACCGTTTTCGATGGCACGCAGGAGCTTGACGCTCCACGGCAAACCGTCACGGCACGGGGTGCAGAAACCGCACGATTCACGGGAGAAGAACTCTTCCATGTTGCGCAGCAGGGACACCATGTTGACGCTGTCATCCACCGCCATGGCCAGGCCGGTACCCATACGGGTGCCCACTTTGGCGATGCCGCCGGCGTACATTTGTGCGTCCAGGTGTTCCGGCAGCAGGAAGCCGGTACCGGCGCCGCCTGGCTGCCAGCACTTGAGCGTGTAACCGTCGCGCATGCCACCGGCGTAGTCTTCAAACAGCTCGCGACCGGTGACGCCGAATGGCAATTCCCACAGGCCCGGGTTCTTGACCTTGCCAGAGAAGCCCATGAGCTTGGTGCCCATGTCTTCACTGCCTTCGCGCGCCAACGATTTGTACCAGTCCACGCCGTCGGCAATGATCGCCGGCACGTTGCACAGGGTTTCTACGTTGTTCACGCAGGTCGGCTTGCCCCAGACGCCTACGGCGGCAGGGAAGGGCGGCTTGGAGCGCGGGTTGGCGCGGCGGCCTTCCAGGGAGTTGATCAGTGCGGTTTCTTCACCGCAGATATAACGCCCGGCGCCAGTGTGGACGAACAGCTCGAAATCGAAGCCGCTGCCCAGGATGTTCTTGCCCAACAGGCCGGCGGCCTTGGCTTCTTCCACGGCACGGTTCAGGTGCTTGGCGGCGGTGGTGTATTCGCCACGCAGGAAGATGTAGCCACGGTAGGTTTTCAGCGCGCGAGCACTGATCAGCATGCCTTCGATCAGCAGATGGGGCAGTTGCTCCATCAGCATGCGGTCTTTCCAGGTGTTGGGTTCCATTTCATCCGCATTGCACAGCAGGTAGCGGATGTTGATGGATTCGTCTTTGGGCATCAGGCCCCACTTCACGCCCGTGGGGAAACCTGCGCCGCCGCGACCCTTGAGACCGGAGTCCTTGACGGTCTGGACGATATCGTCCTGGGCCATGTCGGCGAAGGCTTTGCGCGCTGCCGCGTAGCCGTTCTTGGCCTGGTACTCGTCGAGCCAGACTGCCTCGCCATCGTCACGCAGGCGCCAGGTCAGCGGATGGGTCTCTGCGCTGCGCTTGATGCGGTTGGCAGGGCCGAAGGAAGTCAGGGTCATACGTAGCCCTCGAGCAATTTGGCAACGCCAGCAGGCTGCACGTCGCCGAATGTGTCGTCGTCGATCATCAACGCCGGCGCCTTGTCGCAGTTGCCGAGGCAGCAGACCGGCAGCAGGGTGAAACGACCGTCGGCGGTGGTTTGACCCAGGCCGATGCCCAGCTTGCTCTGGATTTCGCTGACCACCGACTCGTGGCCACCGATGTAGCAGACCATGCTGTCGCAGACGCGAATAATGTGACGGCCGACTGGCTGACGGAAGATCTGGCTATAGAACGTCGCCACGCCTTCAACGTCGCTGGCCGGGATGCCAAGGATCTCGCCGATGGCGTAGAGCGCGCCGTCAGGCACCCAGCCACGTTCCTTCTGGACGATCTTCAAGGCTTCGATCGACGCCGCGCGCGGGTCTTCGTAGTGATGCAGCTCGTGCTCGATGGCCGAGCGCTCGGTTTCGCTCAAGGCGAAACGGTCTGTCTGGATAAGCGTGCTGTTCATGCTTAGCGGTCCACGTCGGCCATAACGAAATCGATACTACCCAGGTACGCGATCAAGTCCGCGACCATGCTGCCTTTGATCACCGAAGGGATCTGTTGCAGATGCGGGAAGCTTGGGGTGCGAATCCGGGTGCGGTAGCTCATGGTGCCGCCATCGCTCGTCAGGTAATAACTGTTGATGCCCTTGGTCGCTTCGATCATCTGGAAGGATTCGTTGGCCGGCATGACCGGGCCCCACGAAACTTGCAGGAAGTGCGTGATCAAGGTCTCGATGTGCTGCAGCGTGCGCTCTTTGGGCGGCGGCGTGGTTAGCGGGTGATCCGCCTTGTACGGGCCTTCCGGCATGTTGCGCAGGCACTGGTCGATGATCTTGATGCTCTGGCGCATTTCTTCAACGCGCACGATGCAACGATCGTAGGCATCGCCATTGGCGGCCAGCGGCACTTCGAATTCGAAGTTCTCGTAGCCGGAGTATGGACGGGCTTTACGCAGGTCGAAATCGCAACCGGTCGAACGCAAGCCTGCACCGGTGACGCCCCATTCCAGGGCCTCTTTGGTGTTGTAGGCGGCGACGCCGATGGTCCGGCCACGCAGGATGCTGTTGTCCAGTGCGGCTTTCTGGTATTCGTCCAGACGCTTTGGCATCCACTCGACGAAGTCTTTGACCAGTTTTTGCCAGCCGCGTGGCAGGTCGTGAGCGACGCCACCGATGCGGTACCAGGCCGGGTGCAGACGGAAACCGGTGATGGCTTCGATCACCGTGTACGCTTTCTGGCGGTCGGTGAAGGTGAAGAACACCGGAGTCATGGCGCCGACGTCCTGGATGTACGTCCCCAGGAACAGCAGGTGGCTGGTGATCCGGAAGAACTCGGCCATCATGATGCGGATGACGTCGACCTTCTCTGGCACCTTGATGCCGGCCAGCTTCTCGACCGAGAGTACGTACGGCAGGTTGTTCATCACGCCGCCGAGGTAGTCGATACGGTCGGTGTACGGGATGAAGCTGTGCCAGGATTGACGCTCGGCCATCTTCTCGGCACCACGGTGGTGGTAACCGACGTCCGGCACGCAGTCGACGATCTCTTCGCCGTCCAGTTGCAGGATGATGCGGAACGCACCGTGAGCCGAAGGGTGGTTCGGGCCCAGGTTGAGGAACATGTAGTCCTCGTTCGGACCGGAACGCTTCATGCCCCAGTCTTCAGGTTTGAAGCGTGCGGCTTCTTCCTCAAGCTGTTGCTTGGCCAGGGTCAGGCTGAACGGGTCGAACTCGGTGGCACGGGCCGGGAAGTCCTTGCGCAGCGGGTGACCTTCCCAGGTCGGTGGCATCATGATGCGGGTCAGGTGCGGGTGACCGGCAAAGTTGATGCCGTACATGTCCCACACTTCACGCTCGTACCAGTTGGCGTTTGGCCAGATACCGGTCACGGTCGGCAAGCTGAGGTCGCTTTCGGACAAGGCGACTTTGATCATTACGTCACTATTACGTTCGATCGACATCAAGTGATAGAACACAGTGAAATCGGCACCGCTCGGCAAACCCTGGCGCTTGGTGCGCAGACGCTCGTCCACGCCATGCAGGTCATAGAGCATGACGTACGGCTTGGGCAGGTTGCGCAGGAAGGTCAGGACTTCGACGAGTTTGGCACGGGCAACCCAAAGCACCGGCATGCCGGTGCGGGTGGCCTGGGCGCTGAACGCCTCAGGGCCAAAACGGTTGTTCAATTCGACGACCACATCCTGGTCGTCTGCCTTGTAAGGCGGGATGTACAGAGCACTGCCTGTAGTCATGGTTTTTTTATCGCTTTCGGTCAACGTAAAGAATGAAGCCAGTTTCTCGTTTCTTTGCAGGAACAGAGCTGGATCAGACTTCGTCGGGGCTGCGCAGGTTGGTTACCTGAATACGCTGTTCGCGGCGCTGTTCCTTTTGCGATGGCATCTCGGCGCGATAAACGCCTTGATCACCAACGACCCAGGAAAGTGGGCGACGCTCCTGGCCAATCGACTCCTGCAACAGCATCAAGCCTTGCAGAAAAGCTTCAGGGCGGGGCGGGCAGCCAGGCACGTAGACGTCCACGGGCAGGAACTTGTCCACCCCTTGAACGACGGAGTAGATGTCGTACATGCCACCGGAGTTGGCGCACGAACCCATGGAGATAACCCACTTCGGCTCGAGCATTTGCTCGTAGAGACGCTGAATGATCGGCGCCATCTTGATGAAGCAGGTTCCGGCAATAACCATGAAATCCGCCTGGCGCGGCGATGCCCGGATAACCTCGGCGCCAAAGCGCGCGATGTCGTGGGGCGCCGTGAAGGCGGTGGTCATTTCCACGTAGCAGCACGAAAGACCGAAGTTATACGGCCACAGGGAGTTCTTGCGCCCCCAGTTGATCGTGCCGTTAAGCACGTCTTCGAGCTTGCCCATGAAAATGTTTTTGTGGACTTGATCTTCTAACGGATCGGAAACGGTTTCCCGCTTGCCGATCGGGTACTGCTCGTTAGGAGCATCCGGGTCGATCCTGGTGAGATTGTATTGCATTGCCAAAGCCTCATTGTTTCAGCTTCGCCTGCCGCTTACGACGAGCTGCCGGAGCCCAATCAAGGGCGCCCACTCGAAATAGGTAGACAAGACCTGCCAACAGAATTGCTATGAAAACGAGAGCTTCGACGAATCCGGTCCAGCCGCTTTCGCGGACGGACACAGACCAGGCAAAGAGAAATAGGGCTTCGATATCGAAGATCACGAAAAGCATCGCGACCAGATAGAATTTGGCTGAGAGCCGCAAGCGGGCGCCACCGGTAGGTAGCATGCCGGACTCGAACGGTTCGTTTTTGCTGCGGCCCCAGGCTTTTGACCCGAGGAGGCTGGAGACGCCGAGCATGAAGGCGCAAAGGCCGCCGACACCCAGAAGGAAAATGGCAAAGCCCCAGTTGTGGGCCATGAGTCCTGTCGCTTCGGGCATGCTGGTAATCCTTAACAGAGAGCAAAGGTCTCTGAGCTTGAAAAGAAACAAAGCAGTGACGATATGTCGCAGCAATCAATCGCGGTGATTTTATGGCTAAACACCGAGCAAGTAAATTTTCTGTGGCGAAATTATTTATAAGAATAAGGACATAGCGCACCTCCAAAACCCCGCAGCCCATACGTTGCGGGCATTAGCCGGGGTTTTGTCAATAATGTTTTGTGTGTGTTGCAACGAACATGCTTGTCGCTAAATGATAATCAATATTATTTGTAGCGGTTTTTAAACTGTTATTCGGGGTAGTGGCTGGAAAGTTGCGCTTACATCCCTGCTACTGCAAGTAACGCGCGGGGTCGTTTTACCCTGTTTTGCCGATCGAAATACCGCGCTGGATCAATGTTTTCTTTTGCCCGCCTTCGTCCATTGTGGGAGCGAGCTTGCTCGCGATGGCGGCCTTCCATTCGATACTGTGCTACCTGACATTCCGCTATCGCGAGCAAGCTCGCTCCCACAGGGTTCGGTGGTTCCTTTCAAATCGCGGGCAAAAAAACGCCCCGAACCAGTCGGGGCGTTAGATGTGCGGCATTCCGGTTAGCTTTTTACTCGGTCCGGAAGGGCCGTTTGCTCGTTCGAATCAGATCAGTGGAACTGTTCTTCTTCGGTGGAACCGGTCAGCGCGGTAACCGAAGACGAGCCGCCCTGAATCACGGTGGTCATGTCGTCGAAGTAGCCGGTGCCCACTTCCTGCTGGTGAGCCACGAAGGTGTAACCCTTGGAGGCGTCAGCGAACTCCTGCTCCTGCAGCTTCACGTAGGCAGTCATGTCGTTGCGGGCGTAGTCGTGCGCCAGGTTGAACATGCTGTGCCACATGTTGTGAATGCCGGCCAGGGTGATGAACTGGTGCTTGTAGCCCATGGCGGACAGTTCGCGCTGGAACTTGGCGATGGTCGCGTCGTCCAGGTTTTTCTTCCAGTTGAAGGAAGGCGAGCAGTTGTACGACAGCAGTTGGTCCGGGTATTCCTTTTTGATCGCTTCAGCGAAGCGACGGGCTTCGTCCAGATCCGGCTTGGCGGTTTCGCACCAGATCAGGTCGGCATACGGCGCGTAGGCCAGGCCGCGAGCGATAGCCTGGTCGAGGCCGGCGCGAACTTTGTAGAAGCCTTCCTGGGTGCGCTCGCCAGTCACGAATGGCTGGTCGTACGGGTCGCAGTCGGAAGTCAGCAGGTCAGCCGCGTTAGCGTCGGTACGAGCCAGGATGATGGTCGGAGTACCGGCAACGTCAGCCGCCAGACGGGCAGCGGTCAGCTTCTGTACGGCTTCCTGGGTAGGAACCAGTACCTTGCCGCCCATGTGGCCGCATTTTTTCACGGACGCCAGTTGGTCTTCGAAGTGAACGCCGGCAGCGCCTGCTTCGATCATGCTCTTCATCAGTTCGTAGGCGTTCAGAACGCCACCGAAACCGGCTTCAGCGTCGGCAACGATCGGTGCGAAGTAGTCGATGTAACCTTCGTCGCCCGGGTTCTTGCCGGCTTTCCACTGGATCTGGTCAGCACGACGGAACGAGTTGTTGATGCGCTTGACCACGGTCGGTACGGAGTCGACCGGGTACAGCGACTGGTCCGGGTACATCGATTCTGCAGAGTTATTGTCTGCAGCAACCTGCCAGCCCGACAGGTAGATCGCCTGGATACCGGCTTTAACTTGTTGTACTGCCTGGCCGCCGGTCAGGGCGCCCATGCAGTTGACGAAATCTTTCTCGGGGCGGAAAGCAGGCTTGGCACCCTGGGTAACCAGGTTCCAGAGCTTCTCGGCGCCCATTTTTGCAAAAGTGTGCTCAGGTTGAACCGAGCCACGCAGACGGACGACGTCAGCAGCGGAGTAAGTGCGTGTCACGCCTTTCCAGCGCGGGTTTTCAGCCCAGTCTTTTTCAAGGGCTGCAATTTGCTGTTCGCGTGTCAGTGCCATGGAGATAAACCTCGTCGCGTCTTTTGTGGAAAGTGGTTCTTGGTGGAAAATTCCAGTTGCCAATACGCACATTCAAATGGGGCGTAGATGGCTGCTCGCTGACCAGAAGCTTAGGCGGTCAAGTCGGGTCTGGCGGGGAAGGCGACGGGATGAACGATGGGCTCGAGGATGAAAGCTGAGCAGGTAAGGGCGAACTGGCGGGCGCATTCGGGCGTCGTGGGCCTTTATACGATCATCAGTGTGTTGCCGGGCTACCTATTACGCTTCCGTCCCTCGGGACAACTTCGTTCCAGTCGCAACCTCGTCAAACACACCTTGTGGGCGGTACAGACACGAATCGGCTCAGGTCGGTAAGGTTAGAGCGCGATTCGAAGGCCCTTGCCGGGGCCTCTGATTAGCGGGAGCGAGGCCATCATGCCTTTGCTTTTTTGGCTCGTCAAACATTTTGTAGTGCTTTTTTTCAAGCACTACATCTTTGGTCTAATACGACTAATCAGTCAGTTTTCGGTGTGTTAGTCCAGGGCGTCGACTTTCACTCGCAAGGTCATGTCATCCCGGCCCTGAGTCGAGTAGCTGCGGCTCAGGCGCTGTTTGTCGGCTTGCGTCTGGCGGTTGACGCCGGCCAGAGTGATCCACTCGCCCAGGCGACCGCTGACGGTTGTGTCGGTACTTTGCACGTTCACTACATCGGGACGCTCCTGGCTCATACGGTCACGGTTGGTACTGATCGCCAGGTGAACGATGTCGCCGGTGACGCTGGCGGTGACGTAGAAGCCCTGGGTGACGTTGCGGTATTGGGTCTGGCTTTGCAGGTGAGCGTAGTTGTTGGGCAGGTTTTGCGGCTGGCCGGAGGTGTTGCTCTGGTTTGGCAGCGCAGCGTAGGCATCGGTCTGGGTGGTGGTCAGCGGCACGCTTTGGCCGACCTGGATCAGAGCCGGTGTGCCTTCGCTGGTCTGGACCTGCTGGATGCCGCCTTCGCGGCTGTCGGTGCTGTAGGTGATGATCTGTGTCTGCTGATCGGCGTTGTTTTGCTGGTTGTTTTCGTTGGTGTCGACGGTGATCAGCAGGCGTTTTGGCACGGTGTCGAGCTGTGCGATCAGGGTCTTGAGTTCGTCGATCTTGTCGGGTTCGGCGTTGACGATCAGTTGGTTGCCATAGGCGCTGACCTTGCCGTCCCTGCCGATAAAATTCTGCGCAACCGGCAGCAGGTCGGCGCTGGTGCGATTGTTGAGCTGCACCACCTCGGTAGCGGCGATGACCGAAAAACTGCAGGTCAGCAGCAGCGTGGTGAGCAGGGTGCGTAGGGACATGTCCGTTATCTCCGCGATCAAAGGCTTGATATTGCCAGTTTGTCGGCCTGCGGTGGGGCAAGTTGAATTCTAGACAGCAAAACGCCCCGCTATCTGAGGATGGCGAGGCGTTTTTGTGGTGTTCCTGAAATTGCCATCGCGAGCAAGCTCGCTCCCACAGTGGATTGATGGTGTTGCTGCAATCTGTGGCAGCTCACAAATCTAATGTGGGAGCGAGCTTGCTCGCGATGGCCGCGCCGCGGTCTCAAGCCGAATGACGCACCATGTCCACATGCGGAATCCCGGCTTCCAGGAACTCCTCACTGACAATGCTGAAGCCCAAACGCTCATAGAACGCTGTTGCCTGCACCTGAGCACTCAGCATCTGCTGTTTGAGCCCGCGCTTCTCGGCTTCACCAATCACTGCTTGCATCAGCTTGTCGCCGACTTTCAGGCCGCGCCAGTCCTTGAGTACCGACACCCGGCCGATGTGACCATCGGGCAGCAGGCGGGCGGTGCCAATCGGAAAGTCGCCTTCGAAGGCGAGGAAATGCACGGCGCTCGCGTCGTCGGCATCCCATTCCAGTTCAGGTGGAACGGATTGCTCGGCGATGAACACCGCTTCACGAATGCGCCGGATCTCGGCGATATCCTTTTGCCAGTCTGCGACACGTACGCGAATTTTATTCATCGGCAAATCCCAGGCTACCTTGCTTGACCAGTTCGCACAGCAGGTTGCGGCCGTCTTCATCGCTCAGCCATTGGCCAAGGTTGTCGACGTGCAGCGCATCGGCGGCGCAAATCATTTTCAGCAGTTCGCGCAGCTTGCCCGGCAGGTAACGGCTCTGGCCGCTGGCGAACAGCAGCAGGTCATCGTCGACTTCGGACCAGGCCAGGCGTGCGCTTGGGTTGCGAATCAGTACGGCGCCTTGCTCAAGGCTGCTCAGCAGGTCGTCTTCTTCCAGCTCCGGACCCACTACCAGTTCCGGGTAGCGCGGCTCGGTCATGAACTGGCCGAACCAGGTCAGCAGCAGGCGCTCGTCGCTCATGTGCTCGGCCAGCAGGCTTTTCAGGCGGTCGAGTGCGTCATGCTGGATCTGGTGCGGGTCGATCGCTGGCTGTGCGTCGGCATCGGTGTAGCGCTCTTCATCAGGCAGGAACTGGCTGAGGAAGTCGGTGAAGTGGGTCAGTACTTCAGCGGCGCTTGGCGCGCGGAAACCGACCGAGTAGGTCATGCAATCGTCAACGGCCACGCCGCAGTGGGCCAGGCGCGGCGGCAGGTAAAGCATGTCGCCCGGTTCCAGGGTCCACTCGTCGGTGGCTTCGAAGTCGGCGAGGATGCGCAGGTCGGCATGTTGCAGCAGCGGGCTGTCGGAATCGCACATCTGGCCGATTTTCCAGTTGCGCTTGCCGTGGCCTTGCAGCAGGAACACGTCGTAGTTATCGAAGTGCGGGCCGACGCTGCCACCGGGGGCGGCGAAGCTGATCATCACGTCGTCGATGCGCCAGCTCGGCAGGAAGCGGAAGTGCTCCAGCAGTTCGCTGACTTCCGGCACGAACTGGTCGACAGCCTGCACCAGCAGGGTCCACTCGCGCTCTGGCAGCTTGCTGAATTCGTCTTCGGCAAACGGGCCGCGACGCAGTTCCCAAGGGCGCTCGCCGTGCTCGATGACCAGGCGCGATTCGACTTCTTCTTCCAGCGCCAGACCGGCCAGTTCGTCGGCGTCGATCGGGCTTTCGAAGTCAGGGATCGCCTGGCGGATCAGCAACGGTTTTTTCTGCCAGTAGTCGCGCAGGAATTCCCGTGCCGTGATGCCGCCCAGAAGTTGAAGAGGAATATCAGGATTCATGTGTAACCTATTGAAAAAAAGCACTTTTCAGACGGGAATAAAAACGCCCGGCGCTGCCGGGCGTCTCAAAGGGTCAAGCGGTCGATCAGATGCGTTTGGCTTGTGCCACGGCGTTGCCGATGTAGTTGGCCGGGGTGAGCTTTTTCAGCTCGGCCTTTGCTTCGGCAGGCATGTCCAGCGCATTGATGAAAGTCTGCAGCGCTTCAGGGCTGATACCCTTGCCGCGCGTCAGTTCTTTCAGCTTTTCGTACGGGTTTTCAATGTTGTAGCGACGCATCACGGTCTGGATTGGCTCGGCCAGGACTTCCCAGCACGCGTCCAGGTCCGCAGCAATCTTCTGAGCATTGAGCTCTAACTTGCTGATTCCCTTGAGACTTGCTTCGTACGCGATCACGCTGTGGGCGAAGCCGACACCGAGGTTGCGCAGTACGGTGGAGTCGGTCAGGTCGCGCTGCCAGCGGGAAATCGGCAGTTTGCTCGCCAGGTGCTGGAACAGTGCGTTGGCGATACCCAGGTTGCCTTCGGAGTTTTCGAAGTCGATCGGGTTGACCTTGTGCGGCATGGTCGAGGAACCGATTTCGCCGGCAATGGTGCGCTGCTTGAAGTAGCCCAGGGAGATGTAGCCCCAGATATCGCGATCGAAGTCGATCAGGATGGTGTTGAAGCGCGCGATCGCGTCGAACAGCTCGGCGATGTAGTCGTGCGGTTCGATCTGCGTGGTGTACGGGTTGAAGCCCAGACCCAGTTCGTCTTCGATGAAGGCGCGGGCGTTGGCTTCCCAGTCGATTTCCGGGTAGGCCGAAATGTGTGCGTTGTAGTTGCCGACAGCGCCGTTGATCTTGCCCAGCAGCGGTACGGCAGCGACTTGAGCGATCTGACGCTCCAGACGGTAAACCACGTTCGCCAGTTCTTTACCCAGGGTGGTCGGCGACGCCGGCTGACCGTGGGTGCGCGACAGCATCGGCACGTCGGCGAAGCGGATTGCCAGCTCACGGATAGCCTCGGCGGTCTGACGCATCAGCGGCAGCATCACGTCATCACGGCCTTCGCGCAGCATCAGCGCGTGGGACAGGTTGTTGATGTCCTCGCTGGTGCAGGCAAAGTGGATGAACTCACTGACGTTGGCCAGTTCAGGCAGCTTGGCAGCCTGCTCCTTGAGCAGGTACTCAATGGCTTTAACGTCGTGATTGGTGGTGCGCTCGATCTCTTTGACACGCTCGGCGTGCTCCAGAGAGAAGTTTTCCGCCAGGGTGTTCAGCACTGCGTTGGCTTCGGCGGAGAACGCCGGCACTTCGCTGATGGCAGGGTGGGCGGCCAGGCGCTGGAGCCAGCGCACTTCAACCAGGACGCGAGCACGGATCAGACCGTATTCGCTGAAAATTGGGCGCAGGGCCTGGGTTTTGCCGGCGTAGCGGCCGTCAACAGGGGAAACCGCAGTGAGCGAAGAGAGCTGCATGGGGTGTTCTCGGACAGTCGGGCAACGAAATGGGGCGCGTATCATACATGAAAAAATCCGCTGGTCCGTTGCCAACTGACCAGCGTCTTACGCGTTACAGGCTAAAAAACAGTATTACGGGCGCAGTTCAGCTGCTGCGCATCAGCGGATAAAGCTCTTTGAGCAGTTTGCGGCGGCTGATCACCAACTGCCAGCGATGACCGCCCAACTGCCGCCACAGGCGTGCCGAACGGATGCCGGCCAGCAACAGGGCGCGGATCTTCGAGGCGTTGCTCGGCTGTTGCAGGTTGCGCATGTCGCCGTGCACCTGAATACGTTGGCGCAGGTTGCTCAAGGTGTCCTGATACAGTGCGCCACAGGCGGCGATCACGTTTTCGTGGGCCGGGCCGAAATGCTCGACCTGGGACTGAATCTGCGGCAAGCGCTTGCCGATCACTTCGAGCATGTCGCCGCGTTTGGCCAGTTGTCGCTCAAGACCGAGCATCGACAGTGCATAGCGCAGTGGCTCGCGCTGCAAGGTGCTCGGGTCGCGCTCGAGGGCGCCGATCAATGCGCGATAACCTTCGCGCAGATTGATGTCGTCGCCACCGTAGACCTCCAGCGTGTCCTTGGGGTCGATGATCAACAAGCTGCCGAGCATGCAGGTCAGGCCGGCTTCAGTGACCTGGCCAGTCTTGGCGATCTTGTCGACCAGAACAGCAGCGAGAAACACGCCGCCGAGCGCCGTCAGTTGCTCCTGAGTCGGGCTCATGCGCGCGAATCCTTGCTGCTCCAGGGTTCGGCGACTTCGATGACGCCGCCACCGAGGCAGATTTCACCGTCGTAAAACACTACGGATTGACCTGGGGTGACCGCGCGCTGCGGGTCATCGAAGGTGGCGCGGTAGCCGTTGGCGGTTTTTTCCAGGGTGCAAGGCTGGTCGCTCTGGCGATAGCGGACTTTCGCCGTGAGTTTGCGTGGCGAACTCAGGTCGACCGGGTTGACCCAATAGATGTCCGAGGCGAGCAGCGCGCGCGAGAACAGGTAGGGGTGGTCATTGCCCTGGCCAACGATCAGCTCGTTGTGTTCCAGGTCTTTGATCAGCACGTACCACGGCTCGTCGCCGGCGTCTTTCAAACCGCCGATGCCCAGGCCCTGACGCTGACCGATGGTGTGGTACATCAGGCCATGGTGGCGGCCGATCACTTCACCTTCGGTGGTTTTGATTTCGCCTGGCTGCGCCGGCAGGTATTGCTTGAGGAAGTCGCTGAAGCGTCGCTCACCGATAAAGCAGATACCGGTGGAGTCTTTCTTCTTCGCAGTGGCCAGGTCGTGTTTCTCGGCAATCGCGCGAACTTCGGGTTTTTCCAGTTCGCCGACCGGGAACAGGGTCTTGGCGATCTGTTCGCCACCTACGGCGTGCAGGAAATAGCTCTGGTCCTTGTTCGGGTCCAGGCCTTTGAGCAATTCGGTACGGCCGTCGATGTCGCGGCGGCGCACGTAATGGCCGGTGGCGATCAGGTCGGCGCCGAGCATCATGGCGTAGTCGAGGAACGCCTTGAACTTGATTTCACGGTTGCACAGGATGTCCGGGTTCGGCGTGCGGCCGGCCTTGTATTCGGCCAGGAAGTGCTCGAACACGTTATCCCAGTACTCGGCGGCGAAGTTGGCGGTGTGCAGCTTGATGCCAATCTTGTCGCACACGGCCTGGGCGTCGGCCAAGTCGTCCATGGCGGTGCAGTAGTCCGTTCCGTCGTCCTCTTCCCAGTTCTTCATGAACAGGCCTTCCACCTGATAACCCTGCTCGATCAGCAGTAGGGCAGAAACGGAAGAGTCCACGCCGCCGGACATGCCGACAATGACGCGCTTCTTTTGTGTGTCAGAAGGGGCTGGATCACGCATAGGGATTTAATGAGTGTCTTGAAAAAGGACGCGATTCTATCAGGCCCGAGCCTGCAAGGCTAAAGAGAAGGGCGGATCAGTTCGAGACTAAAGAGTTTACCGCTCAGATAATCGTCGATACAGCGAATAATCAGCTCGCTGCGCCAGTGATCGCGCTGCGCCAGGAGTTCGTCGCGGGTCAGCCATTTTGCGCCGACGATGCCGTCGTCGAGTTGATAGTCGGGGTGGTGCTTCAAGGCTTTGGCGGCAAAACACACGCGCTGGTAAGTCACGCCGTTGCTCGGGGCGGTGTAGAGGTAGATGCCCACCACGCCAGTGGCTTCGACGTCCCAGCCGGTTTCTTCGAGGGTTTCGCGCACAGCCGCTTCGGTCAGGGTTTCATTTGGGTCCAGGTGGCCTGCCGGTTGATTGAGTACCGCGCGTCCGCCCTTGAGTTCTTCGACCATCAGGAATCGGCCGTTGTCTTCGACGATGGTGGCGACGGTGATGTGGGGTAGCCAATCCATAATGCGTCCTCGATTTTAATGTTGAAACACGGTCAGTGTGGGAGCGAGCCTGCTCGCGATTGCGGCGGATCAGTCAATATCAATGTTGAATGATAAACCGCTATCGCGAGCAGGCTCGCTCCCACATTGGTCCGGTGTTCACATTGGAATTGTGTAAAGGCCACAAACACAAACCCCGGCACGAGGCCGGGGCTTGTGATGTTCCCTTACAACCTTAAACCAGCGCAGCAATCGCCGCGTTGAAGGTATTGCTTGGGCGCATGGCCTTGCTGATCAGCTCGGCGTCGGCGTGGTAGTAACCGCCGATGTCCACTGGCTTGCCCTGAACGGCGTTGAGCTCGGCAACGATGGTCGCCTCGTTCTCGGTCAGGGTTTTCGCCAGTTGGCTGAACTGCGCTTGCAGCGCTGCGTCTTCAGTCTGGGCAGCCAGGGCCTGAGCCCAGTACAGCGCCAGGTAGAAGTGGCTGCCGCGGTTGTCGATGTTGCCGACTTTGCGCGATGGCGACTTGTTGTTGTCCAGGAACTGGCCGGTGGCCTGGTCCAGGGTCTTGGCCAGCACCAGCGCTTTAGGGTTGTTGTACGTCACACCCAGATGCTCAAGGGAGGCGGCCAGGGCCAGGAACTCGCCCAGGGAATCCCAGCGCAGGAAGTTTTCTTCCAGCAACTGCTGAACGTGCTTCGGCGCCGAACCGCCGGCGCCGGTTTCGAACAGACCACCGCCGTTCATCAGCGGAACGATCGACAGCATCTTGGCGCTGGTGCCCAGTTCCATGATCGGGAACAGGTCGGTCAGGTAGTCGCGCAGGACGTTGCCGGTCACCGAGATGGTGTCCTTGCCTTCGCGAGTGCGAGCCAGGGTGAAGGCCATCGCGTCGACTGGCGACATGATGCGGATGTCCAGGCCGGAAGTGTCGTGGTCCTTCAGGTAAGCCTGAACCTTCTCGATCACTACGCCGTCGTGAGCGCGCATTGGGTCGAGCCAGAAGATCGCTGGCGTTGCGCTTGCGCGAGCACGGTTGACGGCCAGTTTGACCCAGTCCTGGATCGGCGCGTCTTTGGTCTGGCACATGCGGAAGATGTCGCCGGCTTCAACCGACTGCTCCAGCAGGGTGCGACCAGCGCTGTCGGAAACGCGAACCACGCCGTCAGCCTTGATCTGGAAGGTCTTGTCGTGGGAGCCGTACTCTTCGGCTTTTTTCGCCATCAGGCCAACGTTTGGCACGCTGCCCATGGTGGTTGGATCGAAAGCACCGTGCAGCTTGCAGTCTTCGATCACCGCCTGGTAGATGGTCGCGTAGCAGCGATCCGGGATCACCGCCTTGGTGTCGTGCAACTGGCCATCGGTGCCCCACATCTTGCCGGAGTCACGGATCATGGCCGGCATCGAGGCGTCGACGATGACGTCGCTCGGCACGTGCAGGTTGGTGATGCCTTTGTCGGAGTTGACCATCGCCAGCGACGGACGAGCGGCGTAGACCGCCTGGATATCGGCTTCGATCTGGGCTTGCTGCTCGGCAGGCAAAGCCTTGATGCGGGCATACAGGTCGCCGATGCCGTTGTTCAGGTTGAAGCCGATCTGTGCCAGCACGTCAGCGTGCTTGGCCAGGGCGTCTTTATAGAACTCGGCAACGATCTGGCCGAACATGATCGGGTCGGAGACCTTCATCATGGTGGCTTTCAAGTGAACCGACAGCAGCACGCCTTTTTGCTTGGCGTCTTCGATTTCAGCAGCGATGAAGCTGCGCAGGGCATTTTTGCTCATCACGGCGCAATCGAGGATCTCACCGGCTTGTACGGTGGTTTTTTCTTTCAGGACGGTGGTGCTGCCATCCCGAGCGATCAGTTCGATTTTGACGGCGTCAGCGGCGTCGATCAGGGCGGCTTTTTCGCTGCCGTAGAAATCGCCGGTGCTCATGTGAGCGACGTGAGACTTGGAGTCTTTTGCCCAGGCGCCCATTTTGTGCGGGTGCTTGCGAGCGTAGTTCTTGACCGACAGCGGTGCGCGACGATCGGAGTTGCCTTCACGCAGAACCGGGTTTACCGCGCTGCCCTTGATCTTGTCGTAACGGGACTTGGCGTCCTTGTCAGCGTCGCTGGTCACGGTTTCCGGGTAGTCCGGCAATGCATAGCCCTGGGCTTGCAGTTCTTTGATCGCGGCCTGCAGTTGCGGAACCGAAGCGCTGATGTTCGGCAGCTTGATAATGTTCGCTTCCGGCGTGACGGCCAGGGCGCCCAGTTCGGCGAGGTGGTCGGCTACGGCTTTGTCACCCAATTGCTCGGGGAAGCTGGCCAGAATGCGCCCTGCAAGAGAGATATCGCGAGTTTCCACGGCGATATCAGCGGAGGCGGTGAAGGCCTCTACGATAGGCAACAGTGAATAGGTGGCGAGGGCTGGGGCTTCGTCGGTGAAGGTATAGATGATCTTCGAGCGGGTGGGCATATTCGGATTAACTCTCTCTTCTTTGCTAAAGCGTGCGCAGAAACTCGAGGGGCGCCGGGTAAGCGCGTTCGTTCAAAGTCATCCATGAGCCGAATGTCGAGGTTTCTTCGCGGTGATGTTGGGTGCATCAGTAGAGCGTCAAGCGGTCGGGCTGCGGTAACAGCTCGGCTTATCGGGCGGAAAGTCTCGCAATAGAGCGCTCAGCCGTCGTGACCCTGTGGTCAGCGGCGGCATTATACATAGGTAGCTGGCAATCTGCCGATGGTTCATATGCAACCTATGTCGTCCATTGGTCTAAAGGTCGCAGGGGGGTGTGGGGCGTAGAGTCTTGCACCGTGCTTGAGTTTGGCGCTTTTCCCTTTGCTTTCAGACTTGTACGTCGCGAACTGCGCAGCTTTGCGGCAGATGGATGGAACATAGGGTTTGCGTGCCGATTTAACTGGGGTACGCTCGGACGAAGCCAGATGTTCAATCCAAACAATGGAGTTCAGCATGGGATACAAGAAGATTCAGGTTCCAGCAGTCGGCGACAAAATCACCGTCAATGCAGACCATTCTCTCAATGTTCCTAACAACCCGATCATCCCTTTCATTGAAGGTGATGGTATTGGCGTTGATATCAGCCCGGTCATGATCAAGGTTGTCGATGCTGCTGTTAAGAAGGCTTACGGCGGCGAGCGCAAAATTTCCTGGATGGAAGTCTACGCCGGGGAAAAAGCGACTCAGGTTTACGATCAGGACACCTGGCTGCCTCAGGAAACTCTGGATGCAGTCAAGGATTACGTGGTTTCCATCAAGGGGCCGCTGACCACGCCGGTCGGTGGCGGTATCCGTTCCCTCAACGTTGCTCTGCGTCAGCAACTCGACCTTTATGTGTGCCTGCGTCCTGTGCGCTGGTTCGAAGGCGTGCCTAGCCCGGTCAAAAAACCTGGCGACGTCGACATGACGATCTTCCGCGAGAACTCGGAAGACATCTACGCCGGTATCGAGTGGAAGGCCGGTTCGCCGGAAGCGACCAAGGTCATCAAGTTCCTTAAAGAAGAAATGGGCGTCACCAAGATCCGTTTCGACCAGAACTGCGGTATCGGCGTCAAGCCGGTTTCCCTGGAAGGCACCAAGCGTCTGGCACGCAAGGCTCTGCAATACGTTGTCGACAATGATCGCGATTCGCTGACCATCGTCCACAAGGGCAACATCATGAAGTTCACCGAAGGTGCCTTCAAGGAGTGGGCCTACGAAGTGGCGGCCGAAGAGTTCGGCGCAACCCTGCTCGACGGCGGCCCGTGGATGCAGTTCAAGAACCCGAAAACCGGCAAGAACGTTATCGTCAAGGATGCCATCGCCGACGCCATGCTCCAGCAGATCCTGTTGCGCCCGGCTGAATACGATGTGATCGCGACCCTGAACCTCAACGGCGACTACCTGTCCGACGCCCTGGCGGCTGAAGTGGGTGGTATCGGTATCGCGCCAGGTGCCAACCTGTCCGACACCGTGGCCATGTTCGAAGCCACCCACGGCACCGCACCGAAGTACGCCGGCAAGGACCAGGTAAACCCGGGTTCGCTGATTCTGTCGGCTGAAATGATGCTGCGCCACATGGGCTGGACCGAAGCGGCCGACCTGATCATCAAGGGCACCAACGGCGCCATCTCGGCCAAGACCGTGACCTATGACTTCGAACGTCTGATGGAAGGCGCCAAACTGCTGTCTTCTTCCGCGTTCGGCGATGCGCTGATCTCGCACATGTAAGCGACCAGTGGCCACACAGGCCACTATGCGTTAAATAAAAAAACCGGCCGACTCAAATGATTGAGTCGGCCGGTTTTTTATGTCTGGAAGTTTGCTGGTATCAGCTCAACGCAGGCTCGTGCTGGACGGTCATTGCCGGCGCGGGCGCATTGGCCTTTACTGTAGCTGAGTCGATGTTGATCGCGTGCAGACCTTTGGGACCCTGGATGATCTCGAAGCTCACGGGTTGGCCTGCTTTCAAGGTCTTGTAACCGTCCATTTTAATGGCCGAGTAGTGGGCGAAGAGATCTTCTTCCTTGCCGTCCTCGTTGATGAAGCCATATCCCTTGGCATTGTTGAACCATTTGACCTTACCGCTAGCCATGCTCATATCCCTCTGCAACAGACTCCATCACTGGAGTATCATCCAGTTAATCCGCATCAACCCTGAATTGGGGTTGACGCCGCGGACCTTTTTTACCCACTGTGGGCTCTATTGGTTGTAACACTGATTTGCCGATAGTCAAGGTGACCAAGCAGTCGGAGTTGAAAAGCTCTGGGGCCGCCCCCACCACTGTATTCAGCTCAACTAACGAACCTTTCTTTCCATGCATGCAATCAGCCAGATTCGACTAACATTCAATCAGGATCGCCCGACTCTCCAGAAAGATCACCCGGAGGTACACGACGACGATTCAGCAGGCATTGCTGTACAGGAGGCTAAGCCTGCGTTACAGGCGCCGCCGATGTACAAGGTGGTTTTGTTCAATGATGACTACACACCGATGGATTTCGTCGTCGAAGTGCTCGAGGTGTTTTTTAACCTGAATCGCGAGCTGGCGACCAAGGTCATGCTGGCCGTTCACACAGAAGGACGGGCAGTATGTGGAGTGTTTACCCGCGACATCGCCGAGACCAAGGCCATGCAGGTCAACCAGTACGCCAGGGAAAGCCAGCATCCGCTACTCTGTGAAATCGAGAAGGACGGTTAACGCCGACCACTTGGGTATGAGGTGAAGCTATGTTAAACCGCGAGCTCGAAGTCACCCTCAATCTCGCCTTCAAGGAGGCGCGTTCGAAACGTCATGAGTTCATGACCGTCGAACACCTCCTGTTGGCTCTATTGGATAATGAGGCTGCCGCCACCGTTTTGCGTGCCTGCGGCGCAAACCTCGACAAACTCAAGCATGATCTGCAGGAGTTCATCGACTCCACCACGCCTTTGATCCCCCTTCATGACGAGGATCGCGAAACCCAGCCAACCCTGGGCTTCCAGCGTGTACTGCAACGTGCTGTCTTTCATGTACAGAGCTCGGGCAAACGCGAAGTGACTGGCGCCAACGTGCTGGTCGCAATCTTCAGTGAGCAAGAGAGTCAAGCAGTGTTCCTGCTGAAACAGCAGAGCGTTGCACGCATAGATGTCGTCAATTACATCGCTCATGGCATTTCGAAAGTGCCAGGGCATGGCGAACACTCTGAAGGTGAGCAAGATATGCAGGACGACGAGGGCGGTGAGTCTTCTTCTTCTGGCAATCCTCTGGATGCTTATGCCAGCAACCTCAACGAACTTGCACGCCAGGGCCGTATCGACCCGTTGGTAGGGCGTGAAATGGAAGTTGAGCGTGTCGCGCAGATTCTGGCGCGCCGGCGTAAAAACAATCCGTTGCTGGTTGGCGAGGCAGGCGTGGGTAAAACCGCGATTGCCGAAGGTCTGGCCAAGCGCATTGTCGACAATCAGGTGCCTGATCTGTTGGCCAACAGTGTGGTTTATTCGCTCGATCTGGGCGCGTTGCTCGCTGGGACCAAGTACCGCGGCGATTTCGAGAAGCGCTTCAAGGCGTTGCTCAATGAGCTGAAAAAACGTCCACAGGCGATCCTGTTCATCGACGAGATCCACACCATTATTGGTGCGGGGGCTGCGTCCGGTGGTGTCATGGATGCTTCGAACCTGCTCAAGCCGCTGCTGTCGTCGGGTGATATCCGTTGCATCGGTTCGACCACGTTCCAGGAATTCCGTGGAATCTTCGAGAAAGACCGTGCCCTGGCTCGGCGCTTCCAGAAGGTCGACGTGTCGGAGCCTTCGGTCGAAGACACCATTGGTATCCTGCGCGGTCTCAAGGGGCGTTTCGAACTCCATCACAACATCGAATACAGTGATGAAGCCCTGCGTGCCGCTGCCGAACTGGCCTCACGCTACATCAATGATCGGCACATGCCGGACAAGGCCATCGACGTCATCGACGAGGCGGGCGCCTATCAACGTCTGCAGCCAATCGAGAAGCGTGTGAAACGCATCGAGGTGCCTCAGGTCGAGGACATTGTGGCGAAGATCGCGCGGATTCCGCCAAAACACGTCACCAGCTCCGACAAAGAGCTGCTGCGTAACCTTGAGCGCGATCTGAAGTTGACGGTGTTTGGCCAGGATGCGGCGATCGACTCCTTGTCGACCGCGATCAAGCTGTCCCGTGCTGGCCTGAAGTCGCCTGACAAGCCTGTCGGTTCGTTCCTGTTTGCCGGCCCTACCGGTGTCGGTAAAACCGAAGCGGCTCGGCAACTGGCCAAGGCGCTGGGGATCGAGCTGGTTCGCTTCGACATGTCCGAATACATGGAGCGCCACACCGTTTCGCGTTTGATCGGTGCACCTCCAGGCTACGTCGGATTCGATCAGGGCGGCCTGCTGACTGAAGCGATCACCAAGCAGCCTCACTGCGTGCTGTTGCTCGATGAAATCGAGAAGGCGCATCCGGAAGTCTTCAACCTGCTGTTGCAGGTCATGGACCACGGTACGCTCACCGATAACAACGGGCGCAAGGCGGATTTCCGTAACGTGATCGTCATCATGACGACCAACGCCGGTGCCGAAACCGCAGCTCGGGCTTCTATCGGCTTCACGCATCAGGATCACTCTTCCGACGCGATGGAAGTGATCAAGAAGAGCTTCACGCCGGAGTTCCGTAACCGTCTGGACACCATTATCCAGTTTGGTCGCCTCAGCCATGAGGTCATCAAAAGCGTGGTGGACAAGTTCCTTACCGAACTGCAGGCGCAACTGGAAGACAAGCGTGTTCTGCTCGAGGTCACCGACGCTGCGCGCAGTTGGCTGGCGGCGGGTGGTTACGATGCGACCATGGGTGCACGACCAATGGCGCGTTTGATCCAGGACAAGATCAAGCGTCCGCTGGCGGAGGAGATTCTCTTTGGCGAACTGGCCGAACATGGCGGTGTGGTACACATCGACATCAAGGATGGCGAGTTGACCTTTGACTTCGAGACCACTGCGGAAATGGCCTGACGGTTGTTGCTGTTGCTTTAAAGCAGAAGGCGCCTGATGGCGCCTTTTTGCTGTCTGCGGGTTGGTCTGGATTGGGGTGTATATCCGTTGCTGCGGTAACGGCGGCTTAGGGTTTCGCCCTTACGGCGAGTCACTTTTGACAAGCGCCTCAAAAGTAACCAAAAAGTCTCGCCCCGAGCGTACGGCACCTCGCTTAGGCTCGGCGTTCCCTCGCTCCGGTGTCCATCAGGAGGCATCGCCTACGGTCTGCTTCGCGACGACCTCCTCTCGATGTGTCCGGCTACGCCGTACGGCGCTGCGCGCCAACCTCCTGATGAACACCTCCACTCGGCCTCCCGAGGGGGCGGGTGGATCAAGATCAACAGCAATAGCACGGCGACCTACCGGTCGGCCTGAGTGGTAGGGGTGTGTTTGGCTTTGGATGCTACGCAGAGCGTTGGGGGTGATCGAGTAACTGTAGGAGCAAGGCTTGCCCGCGATGGCGACCTGACTGTTGATCAGTTTCTGGTGGGTGTACTCGAATTATATTGGGGCTACGGAACGCTTTGGCTTTGGCTTTTGATCTTGATCTGCTTCTGATCTCTCGCCCCTTCGGCAGGCCGAGCGTAGGTGTTCATCAGGGGGTAGGCGCGTAGCGCCGTTCGACGAAGTCGAACACATCGAGAGGAGGTCGTAGCGAAGCAGACCGTAGGCGATGCCCCCTGATGGGCACCGTAGCGAGGGAACGCCGAGCCTAAGCGAGGTGCCGTACGCTCGGGGCGAAGCCTTTTGCTTACTTTTCGGCGTTTGGAAAAGTGAGTCGCTGTAAGAGCGAAACCCTAAGCCGCCATCACCGCAGCAACGGATATGTCCCCAACCGACGGCCCAACCAATGCCCTAAACAAATCCCAGACAAACAAAAACGCCCGGCAGAGCCGGGCGTTTTGTATTGACTTGATTAACGAGCGCGGTAAGTGATCCGCCCTTTGCTCAAGTCATAGGGCGTCAGCTCGACGCGCACTTTGTCACCGGTAAGAATACGAATGTAATTCTTGCGCATCTTGCCGGAAATATGCGCGGTTACGACGTGCCCATTTTCCAACTCCACACGAAACATGGTGTTGGGCAGGGTGTCGACGACAGTGCCTTCCATTTCGAAGCTGTCTTCTTTCGACATGCAGTAAAGCCCTCGGTATCCAATGAATGGCCCGGTGCAACTGCGCCAGGCAAAAGCGGCGTGCATTGTGCCCGAAAAATGGGGTTTAAGCCAAGGGCTTCTAGTTTAGAACCACCCAGCGTTGATTAATCAGCAGCTCGATGGGGCGATACTGGGTCTTGTAGTTCATTTTTTTGCAGTTTTTGATCCAGTATCCGAGGTAGACCGCATCCAGCCCCAGTCGCCGGGCTTCGTTGATTTGCCAGAGAATCGCGTAACGCCCCAGGCTGCGACGATCTTCTTCGGGCTCATAGAAGGTGTAAACCGCCGACAAACCGTTGGGCAGCAGGTCGGTCACGGCGATCGCCAGCAGGCGACCTTCGAGGCGGAACTCATAGAATCGCGAAAACGGCAGATCACGGACCAGAAAGGTCGAAAATTGATCGCGGCTGGGGGGGTACATGTCGCCATCGGCGTGACGCTGTTCGATATAGCGCTGGTAAAGGTCGAAATATTCTTCGCTGTAACCCGGTTTGGCGGGGCGAACCTGCAGGTCGGCATTGCGTTTGAAAATACGTTTCTGCTGACGGTTAGGCGAAAATTGCGCAACGGGAATGCGCGCAGGCACACACGCATTGCAATTTTGGCAATGCGGCCGGTACAGGTGATCGCCACTGCGACGAAAACCCATTTCCGACAGGTCTGCATAGACATGCACATCCATGGGCTGGCTAGGGTCGAGGAACAGCGTAGTGGCCTGTTCGTCGGGCAGATAGCTGCAAGAGTGGGGTTGAGTGGCATAAAACTTGAGGCGCGCCAACTCGGTCATGAATCAACCCTCGGGAATAGCTGTTCAATTAAGTGTAAGCCACGGCTGCAAAAGTCGCTCAGCAAACCCATGTGGCACGGCTGGGTTGATCAAGATGTTGCTGAAGATAACCAGCAAACTCGCGACGAGGGATCGCCCGGGCACCCAGGCTGTGCAGATGATCGGTCGGCATCTGGCAGTCGATCAGCACAAAACCGGCGTCCTTCAGGTGATTGACCAGCGTGGCGAAGCCGAACTTGGAGGCATTGTCGGCGCGGCTGAACATCGACTCACCAAAAAACAGCTGACCCATTGCCAAGCCATAGAGCCCGCCCACCAGCACCCCTTGATCCCAGACTTCAACCGAATGGGCGTACCCACGAGCATGCAGCTCCGTATAGGCGGCTTGCATAGCGTCGGTGATCCAGGTGCCGTCGGCGTACTCCCGTGGCGCGGCGCAGGCGTTGATGACGGCGGCGAAGTCCTGGTCGAACGTCACTTCGTAGCGTTTTTGCCGCAGCAGTTTGCCAAGGCTGCGAGAAATATGCAGTTCGTCGGGAAACAATACGGTGCGTGGATCGGGTGACCACCAGAGGATCGGCTGACCCTCCGAGAACCACGGGAAGCAGCCGTGGCGATAAGCCCGGATCAGCCGATCAGCACTAAGGTCGCCGCCAGCGGCAAGCAAGCCGTTAGGGTCACGCATGGCTTTTTCCAGCGGCGGGAAGTTCAGGGAGTCGCGTTGTAACCAGGTCAGCATGGCATCCGGGCTTACAGAAGGGGAGGGCAGCGGCAGGTCGAGGCCCGCCGCAATGAATGTCTTATCAGTTGTCGTCGAGGTATTTTTCAGCGTCCAGTGCTGCCATGCAACCGGCACCGGCGGAAGTCACCGCCTGGCGGTAGACGTGGTCGGCTACGTCGCCCGCTGCAAACACGCCTTCGATCTCGGTGGCGGTGGCGTTGCCTTCGCTGCCGCCCCGGACGCGCAGATAGCCGTTATGCATCTCCAGCTGGCCCTGGAACAGGTCGGTGTTGGGCTTGTGGCCAATGGCAATGAACACACCGGTCAGCTCCAGGTCTTTCATCTCGCCGGTCAGGCTGTCGCGCAGGCGTGCGCCGGTCACGCCGCTGGCATCGCCGAGAACCTCGTCAAGGTTCTGGTTCCAGTGCAGGCGGATATTGCCGTTTTTAGCGCGTTCGAACAGTTTGTCCTGAAGAATCTTCTCTGAGCGCAGCTTGTCGCGGCGATGGATCAGGTGGACCTCCTTGGCGATGTTGCCCAGGTACAGCGCTTCTTCAACGGCGGTGTTGCCGCCGCCAATCACCGCGACCACCTGATTGCGGTAGAAAAAACCATCGCAGGTGGCGCAGGCAGAAACGCCTTTGCCGGCGAAGGTTTCTTCAGAGGGCAATCCCAGGTACTGCGCCGAGGCGCCGGTCGCGATAATCAGTGCGTCGCAGGTGTAAGTGCCGCTGTCGCCGGTGAGTCTGAACGGTCGTTGCTGCAACTCTGCGGTGTGAATGTGGTCGTAGACGATCTCTGTGTCGAAACGCTCTGCGTGTTTTTGCATGCGCTCCATCAACACTGGACCGGTCAGGCCTTCGACATCGCCTGGCCAGTTGTCGACTTCAACGGTGGTGGTCAACTGACCGCCGGCTTGCAGGCCCGTGATAACGGTCGGCTTGAGGTTGGCACGAGCGGCATAAACGGCAGCGCTGTAACCGGCAGGGCCGGAACCCAGAATGATCAGGCGTGAATGCTTAGCTTCGCTCATAAAAACACCTCATAAGCCTTTGTCACAAAAGAGAATGCATGCTCAAATTGAAGCGCGCGCAACGTACTTTTGGCTATGCTACACCTTAGCTGCTCTAGCGTGGCATCGTGCGGGCAAACCCGTACAATGCCGGTCTGTATCGGGATGTTCCGAAATCTTTGTTATAAAAGATCGTCCGAACGCGGCCCGAGCCTTCGGCAGCTCCTACGATTTCATACGGTTTTAGATTTCGATGTCAGAGTGTTAAAAGTAGTCTCTGTTGTGCTCGTTAACTTTGTTACCTGCCCGGATTGGGCAGTTTTTTGTAGTCAATCAACAGTTGGACGCGCTACAGGCGCAGGAAAATACGCGTTTTGAAGAAATCCACCGCAGCACCTAAAACAGTAGTTCCACTCTGGCGTCAGCATTTGCACTACCGGCTCAAGGAAGGTGCACTGATCGCCATCGGTGCCTTGTGCCTGTTCCTGATGATGGCCTTGCTGACCTATGGCAAGGACGATCCGGGCTGGAGCCATAACAGCAAAATCGACGATGTACAGAACTTCGGTGGGCCGGCCGGCTCGTACAGCGCTGATATTCTGTTCATGGTGCTGGGTTATTTCGCTTACATCTTCCCGCTGTTGCTGGCGATCAAGACCTACCAGATATTCCGTCAACGCCACGAGCCGTGGCAGTGGAGTGGCTGGCTGTTTTCCTGGCGCTTGATCGGCCTGGTGTTTCTGGTGCTGTCGGGCGCGGCCCTGGCGCATATCCATTTCCATGCGCCAACCGGTTTGCCGGCCGGCGCCGGTGGTGCGCTGGGCGAAAGCCTCGGCGATCTGGCGAAGAACGCGCTGAATATCCAGGGCAGCACCCTGATGTTCATCGCGCTGTTCCTGTTTGGCCTGACCGTGTTCACCGACCTTTCGTGGTTCAAGGTGATGGACGTCACCGGCAAGATCACCCTCGACCTGTTCGAGCTGTTTCAGGGCGCCGCCAATCGCTGGTGGGCGGCGCGCACCGAGCGCAAGCAACTGGTTGCTCAACTGCGTGAAGTCGACGAGCGGGTGCACGACGTCGTGGCGCCGACCGTGACCGATAAACGCGAGCAAGCCAAGGTCAAGGAGCGCCTGATCGAGCGCGAGCAGGCCCTGAGCAAGCACATGTCCGAGCGCGAGAAGCAGGTCCCGCCGGTGATTGCCCCGGCGCCTGCCAAAGCGCCGCCTCCAAGCAAGCGTGTCGAGAAAGAGAAACAGGCGCCGCTGTTCGTTGACAGTGCGGTGGAAGGCACCTTGCCGCCGATCTCGATTCTCGACCCGGCAGAAAAGAAACAGCTCAACTATTCGCCTGAATCGCTGGCAGCGGTCGGCCACTTGCTGGAAATCAAACTCAAGGAATTCGGCGTTGAAGTCTCGGTGGATTCGATACACCCGGGCCCGGTGATTACCCGTTACGAGATTCAACCGGCGGCCGGGGTAAAAGTCAGTCGTATTTCCAACCTGGCCAAAGACCTTGCGCGTTCGCTGGCAGTGACCAGTGTGCGGGTGGTGGAAGTGATTCCCGGCAAGACCACGGTCGGCATCGAGATTCCCAACGAAGACCGGCAGATCGTGCGCTTCTCCGAAGTGTTGTCGACGCCGGAATACGATGACGCCAAGTCCCCGGTCACCTTGGCCCTGGGCCACGACATCGGCGGTAAGCCGATCATCGTCGACCTGGCAAAAATGCCTCACCTGTTGGTGGCCGGTACCACCGGTTCCGGTAAGTCGGTGGGCGTGAACGCAATGATTCTGTCGATTCTGTTCAAGTCGGGCCCGGAAGACGCCAAGCTGATCATGATCGACCCGAAAATGCTTGAGTTGTCGATCTACGAAGGCATTCCGCACCTGCTCTGTCCGGTGGTCACCGACATGAAGGACGCCGCCAACGCGCTGCGCTGGAGCGTGGCCGAGATGGAGCGTCGCTACAAGCTGATGGCGAAGATGGGCGTGCGTAACCTGTCGGGCTTCAACCAGAAGGTCAGAGAGGCGCAGGAGGCGGGTACACCGCTGACAGATCCGTTGTACAACCGCGAAAGCATCCACGACGAAGCGCCGCTGTTGACCAAGTTGCCGACCATCGTGGTGGTGGTCGACGAATTCGCCGACATGATGATGATCGTCGGCAAGAAGGTTGAAGAACTGATCGCCCGGATCGCCCAGAAAGCCCGTGCGGCCGGTATTCACTTGATCCTTGCAACCCAGCGTCCGTCGGTGGACGTGATCACCGGTCTGATCAAGGCCAACATTCCGACCCGTATGGCGTTCCAGGTATCGAGCAAAATCGACTCGCGAACCATCATTGACCAGGGTGGCGCCGAGCAATTGCTGGGTCACGGTGACATGCTCTACATGCCGCCGGGCACCAGTTTGCCGATTCGGGTTCACGGTGCGTTTGTTTCCGATGATGAAGTTCACCGGGTAGTTGAAGCCTGGAAACTGCGCGGCGCACCGGAGTACAACGATGACATCCTCAACGGTGTCGAAGAGGCAGGTAGCGGCTTTGAAGGCGGCAGCGGCGGTGGCGACGATGACAGCGAAACCGACGCGCTTTACGACGAAGCGGTGCAGTTCGTGCTGGAAAGTCGCCGCGCCTCGATCTCTGCGGTTCAGCGCAAGCTGAAGATTGGTTATAACCGCGCTGCGCGCATGATCGAGGCCATGGAAATGGCCGGGGTCGTGACCTCCATGAATACCAACGGCTCGCGCGAAGTGCTTGCACCAGGCCCAATGCGTGACTGACCGGTGCCGCGTGATAACACGCGGCACGCCATTCAAACGAATATCAAAGAGGACTCCCATGCGTCTTATCCGCATGTTGCTGCTGCCGGTACTGGCTTTAACCACGCTCTCGGCCCATGCCGATGACAAGGACGTGGCGCGTCTGACCCAACTGCTCGAAAAGTCGCAGACCCTGACCGCACGTTTCTCTCAGCTGACCCTCGACGGCAGCGGCACTCAGTTGCAGGAAACCGCTGGCGAGATGTCGTTGCAGCGTCCGGGCCTGTTCTATTGGCACACCGATGCGCCACAAGAGCAGCTTATGGTGTCCGACGGCAAGAAGGTTTCCCTGTGGGACCCTGATCTGCAACAAGTCACCATCAAGAACCTCGATCAGCGCCTGACCCAGACTCCGGCCTTGCTGCTGTCCGGTGATGTGTCGAAAATCAGCCAGAGCTTCGCCATCACGTCCAAGGAAGCCGGCGGCGTGATCGATTTCACGCTCAAGCCCAAGACCAAAGACACGCTGTTCGACAGCCTGCGTCTGTCGTTCCGCAACGGCATGGTCAATGACATGCAGATGATCGACAGCGTCGGCCAGCGCACGAATATCCTGTTCACCGGGGTCAAGGCCAACGAGCCGATTCCGGCCTCCAAGTTCAAGTTCGTCATCCCCAAAGGGGCGGACGTGATTCAAGAGTAAGACGCCGGACCAGTGTGGGAGCGAGCTTGCTCGCGATGGCGTCGTATCAGTCAATATGGATGTTGAATGTAATACCGCCATCGTCGGATCGCCGCCCGGAGCAAGCTCGCTCCCACAAGGACTGCGTCGCCCAGATTCGTAACTGATCGGCATCAGGACCCAGTAGAGGTTTCATAAGTAGTGATGGACCTGTTTCGCAGTGCTCCGATAGCTCAGCCCTTGGCCGCCCGTTTACGGGCCGCCAATCTGGACGAGTATGTCGGTCAGGAACACCTGTTGGCTCGCGGCAAGCCGCTGCGCGAGGCGCTGGAGCAGGGTGCCTTGCACTCGATGATTTTCTGGGGGCCACCGGGCGTGGGTAAAACCACCCTGGCGCGGCTGCTGGCGGAAGTCTCGGATGCGCACTTCGAAACCGTCTCGGCAGTGCTGGCCGGGGTCAAGGAAATCCGCCAGGCGGTGGAAGTCGCCAAGCAGCAGGCCGGACAATATGGCCGTCGAACCATTCTGTTCGTCGACGAAGTCCATCGCTTCAACAAATCGCAACAAGATGCCTTTCTGCCGTATGTCGAAGACGGCACGCTGATTTTCATCGGTGCGACCACCGAAAACCCGTCCTTTGAACTGAACAACGCACTGTTGTCCCGTGCGCGTGTTTACGTGCTCAAGAGCCTCGACGAAACCGCACTGCACAAACTGGTACAGCGAGCGTTGACTGAAGAGCGCGGCCTGGGCAAGCGTCAGCTGAGCCTTGGCGATGACGGCTTCAAGATGCTGCTCAGCGCCGCTGACGGTGACGGCCGACGTTTGTTGAACCTGTTGGAAAACGCTTCCGACCTGGCCGAAGACGGCACGGAAATCGGCGTCGAGCTGCTGCAAAGCCTGCTTGGCGACACCCGGCGACGGTTCGACAAGGGCGGCGAAGCGTTTTACGACCAGATATCCGCGCTGCACAAATCGGTACGCGGTTCCAACCCGGACGGTGCGCTGTACTGGTTTGCGCGCATGCTCGACGGTGGTTGCGATCCGTTGTACCTGGCCCGGCGTGTGGTGCGCATGGCCAGCGAAGACATCGGCAATGCCGACCCGCGCGCCTTGAGCCTGTGCCTGGCGGCGTGGGATGTGCAGGAGCGGCTTGGCAGCCCCGAGGGCGAGTTGGCGGTCGCGCAGGCGATTACCTATCTGGCCTGTGCGCCGAAAAGCAACGCCGTTTACATGGGCTTCAAAGCTGCCATGCGCAGCGCTGCCGAGCACGGCTCGCTGGAAGTCCCGCTGCATTTGCGCAATGCCCCGACCAAGTTGATGAAGCAGCTCGGTTATGGCGACGAATACCGTTATGCCCACGATGAGCCGGACGCTTATGCCGCCGGTGAAGACTATTTCCCGGAAGAGCTGGAACCGCAGTCGTTCTACCGACCGGTTCCGCGTGGTCTGGAATTGAAGATTGGCGAGAAGCTCAATCACCTTGCACAACTCGACCGTCTTAGCCCGAAACAGCGGAGAAAGTAGTGATTCGAACTATTCTTGCGGTGTCCGTGGCCGGCATCGCTGGTACATTACTGCGTTTCGCAGCCGGCAATTGGGTCAACGCCAATTGGCCGCGGCATTTTTATGCGGCGACCCTGGCCGTCAATCTGGTGGGCTGTCTGATCATCGGTTTGCTTTACGGGCTATTTCTGATGCGCCCCGAAGTGCCGATTGAAATTCGCGCTGGCCTGATCGTCGGTTTTGTAGGCGGTCTGACGACCTTTTCATCCTTTTCACTGGATACGCTGCGCTTGCTGGAAAGCGGGCAGGCACCGATAGCCTTCGGTTATCTGGCCATCAGTGTATTCGGCGGGCTGCTCGCAACCTGGGCTGGCCTATCCTTGACCAAACTTTGATAAACGAGAGACCGACATGCTCGATTCCAAACTGTTACGTAGCAACCTTCAGGACGTAGCGGACCGCCTGGCATCCCGTGGCTATGCCTTGGATGTTGCGCGCATCGAAGCGCTGGAAGAACAGCGCAAGACCGTCCAGACCCGCACCGAAGCACTGCAGGCCGAACGTAATGCGCGCTCCAAATCCATCGGTCAGGCCAAACAGCGCGGGGAAGACATCGCGCCGTTGATGGCGGATGTCGAGCGCATGGCGAACGAGCTCGGTGTCGGCAAGTTCGATCTGGACGCGATCCAGACCGAGCTGGACTCGATTGTGCTGGGCATTCCTAACCTGCCACACGAGTCGGTGCCGATTGGTTCCGACGAAGACGGCAACGTCGAAGTGCGCCGTTGGGGCACGCCGACCGCCTTCGATTTCGAGGTCAAGGACCACGTTGCGCTGGGCGAGAAGTTCGGCTGGCTGGATTTTGAAACCGCCGCCAAGCTGTCTGGCGCCCGTTTCGCCTTGCTGCGCGGGCCGATCGCTCGTCTGCACCGCGCCCTCGCGCAGTTCATGATCAACCTGCACACCAGCGAGCACGGCTATGAAGAGGCCTACACGCCTTATCTGGTCCAGGCGCCGGCCTTGCAGGGCACCGGTCAACTGCCGAAGTTCGAGGAAGACCTGTTCAAGATCAGCCGCGAAGGCGAAGCCGATCTGTACCTGATTCCGACCGCTGAAGTGTCGCTGACCAACATCGTGGCTGGCGAAATCATTGACCCGAAACTGCTGCCGATCAAGTTTGTGGCTCACACGCCGTGCTTCCGCAGTGAAGCCGGTGCATCGGGTCGTGACACGCGCGGGATGATTCGTCAGCACCAGTTCGACAAAGTCGAAATGGTCCAGATCGTTGAACCATCGACTTCGATGGAAGCGCTGGAAGGCCTGACCGCCAACGCCGAGAAAGTCTTGCAACTGCTGGAACTGCCTTACCGCACCATCGCGCTGTGCACCGGCGACATGGGCTTTAGCGCGGTCAAGACCTACGACCTGGAAGTGTGGATTCCGAGCCAGGACAAATACCGTGAAATTTCGTCGTGCTCCAACTGCGGCGATTTCCAGGCACGTCGCATGCAAGCGCGTTTCCGTAACCCGGAAACCGGCAAGCCTGAGCTGGTTCACACCCTGAACGGTTCCGGCCTGGCGGTCGGTCGTACCCTGGTGGCGGTGCTGGAGAACTATCAGCAGGCCGACGGTTCGATCCGCGTGCCGGCCGTGCTCAAGCCGTACATGGGCGGCCTCGAGGTCATCGGCTAAATGGAATTTCTGCCGCTGTTTCACAACCTGCGCGGCAGTCGTGTGTTGGTCGTCGGTGGAGGGGAGATTGCCTTGCGCAAATCCCGTCTGCTGGCCGATGCCGGTGCGCTGCTGCGGGTCGTTGCACCCGAGATCGAAACCCAGCTACGCGAACTGGTGCAGAACAGTGGCGGCGAGCTGGTGTTGCGCGGCTATCGTGAGTCGGACCTCGACGGTTGCGGGCTGATCATTGCCGCCACCGACGATGAACCGCTGAATGCGCAAGTCTCCCAGGATGCTCATCGGCGCTGCGTGCCGGTCAACGTGGTGGACGCGCCGGCCTTGTGCAGCGTGATTTTCCCGGCGATCGTCGACCGTTCGCCGTTGGTGATTGCGGTTTCCAGCGGCGGCGATGCGCCGGTGCTGGCGCGGTTGATCCGCGCCAAACTGGAAACCTGGATTCCCTCGACCTACGGCCAACTGGCCGGGTTGGCGGCGCGTTTTCGCCATCAGGTCAAAGGTCTGTTCCCGGACGTGCAGCAGCGCCGGGCATTCTGGGAAGAGGTTTTCCAGGGGCCGATCGCTGATCGTCAATTGGCCGGGCAGGGCGCTGAAGCCGAGCGCTTGTTGCTGGCGAAAATCAACGGCGAATCCCCCAATGCTCCGGGTGAGGTGTATCTGGTAGGCGCAGGGCCGGGTGACCCCGATTTGCTGACCTTCCGCGCCTTGCGACTGATGCAGCAAGCCGATGTGGTGCTATATGACCGTCTGGTGGCACCGGCGATTCTTGAGCTGTGCCGTCGCGATGCCGAGCGGATTTATGTCGGCAAGCGACGTGCCGACCATGCTGTGCCTCAGGACCAGATCAACCAGCAATTGGTCGACCTGGCGAAGCAGGGCAAGCGTGTCGTGCGGTTGAAGGGCGGTGATCCGTTCATCTTCGGCCGTGGTGGCGAAGAGATCGAAGAGCTGGCGGCCCACGGCATCCCGTTCCAGGTCGTGCCGGGCATTACCGCTGCCAGCGGTTGCGCAGCCTACGCCGGGATTCCGCTGACCCACCGTGATTACGCGCAGTCGGTGCGCTTTATCACCGGCCACCTGAAGGACGGCACCTCGGATCTGCCATGGAGCGATCTGGTCGCGCCAGCGCAAACCCTGGTGTTTTACATGGGGCTGGTGGGGTTGCCGATCATCTGCGAGCAGTTGATCAAGCATGGTCGTTCGGCGGATACGCCGGCGGCGTTGATTCAGCAGGGCACGACGCCCAATCAGCGCGTCTTCACCGGCACGCTGGCTGACCTTCCACAGCTGGTGGCGGAGCATGAGGTTCATGCACCGACATTGGTAATCGTGGGAGAAGTGGTGCAGCTTCGCGAGAAACTCGCGTGGTTTGAAGGCGCCCAGTCTCAAGTCTGAGAACCGCGTCGCCTCCATCGCGAGCAAGCTCGCTCCCACAGGTTTTGCGCAATCCTTGTGGGAGCGAGCTTGCTCGCGATGAGGCCCTCAAAACCTGCATAAACCTCAGGCCTTGTGCCAAACCCCTTTCCCGCTCAACCGCTCCCGATCATGCGCGGCGGTGAAGTCTTGCGCCGGCCCCTTCGGCACAATGCCAGTTGGATTGATCGTGCGATGGCTGGCGTAGTAGTGCCCTTTGATGTGGGTAAAGTCCACGGTTTCGCTGATCCCCGGCCACTGATACACCTCGCGTAGCCAGTTCGACAGGTTCGGGTAATCGGCGATCCGCCGCAGGTTGCATTTGAAGTGGCTGTAATACACCGCATCAAAGCGAATCAGCGTGGTGAACAGGCGAATGTCCGCCTCGGTCAGGTATTCGCCCGCCAGATAACGTTGCTCGCCCAGGCGCTTTTCCAGCCAGTCGAGTTCGCGGAACAGCTCATCAAACGCCTCTTCATAGGCCGTTTGCGACGTGGCAAACCCTGCGCGATACACGCCGTTGTTCACCGCCGGATAAATCCGCGCATTCAGCTCATCGATTTCAGCGCGCAAAGGTTGCGGGTAGAAGTCCAGGCCGTTGCCGGTCAGACCGTCGAAGGCGCTGTTGAACATGCGGATTATTTCCGCCGATTCATTGCTGACGATGCGTTTTTGCAGGTTATCCCACAGCACTGGCACCGTTACGCGGCCGGTGTAGTTGGCGGCATCTGCGGTGTAGCGCTGGTGCATGAAGTCTAAGTGATCGAGTTTGTCGCCAGTGGAGCCGAAGGCCTTGTCGAAGGTCCAGCCGTTCTCCAGCATCAGCCAGCTGACCACCGACACATCGATCAGGCTTTCCAGGCCTTTGAGCTTGCGCAGGATCAGCGTGCGATGCGCCCAGGGGCAGGCGAGCGAGACGTAGAGGTGATAGCGACCGGCTTGTGCGGGGAAGCCGCCTTCGCCGCTGGGGCCGGGTTTGCCGTCGGCGGTCAGCCAGTGGCGGCGCTGCGCTTGTTCGCGCTGGAACGTGCCGTCCTTGCTGCTTTCGTACCACTGATCACGCCAGTGCCCTTCAATCAGCAAACCCATCTCGAACTCCAAAGTCGTTAAACGTTGGAGTTCAGTCTATTCGGATGAGTTCGAACAAAAAGCGCAAAGGTTGGGCGTTAATGATCGGTTAAATCGATTTATCGCGCGTGTCCCAGAACTGCTGAGCCTGGACGAAGGCTTCATCACGCGGCGTACCGAGGCCGCGCAAGGCCAGGGCCATGGTCGAAATCAACGCCATTTGCGGATAACTGTCGACCACATCGCCGCGCCAAACGGCTTTCAAGTGTTCAGGATTGAGGGTCGCCGGTTTGACGTGGCGTTGGGCCGACAGCTGCGGCCATTCCTCGTCCCAGCTCTCACCGCCGGTGGTGCCGTACAGGTGACTGTCGGCGTCCGGGTTGATCTCGATTTCACCACCGTCACCCTTGATCACGATCGCGTTATCGCCGAGCAAGCCGCTGGCGTCGCGGTGCACGCCCTGGTAGCCAGGGTGGAAGATACTTTGCAGGCCGCAGCGCGCGCCCAGCGGATTGAGAATCCGCGCCAGCGAGTGGATCGGCGAACGCAGGCCGAGGGTGTTGCGCAGGTCGATCATCCGTTGCAGTTGTGGCGCCCAGTCGCCCAGCGGGATGAACGCCAGATTGCCTTGCTCAAGCGCGGAGCCCACTTGCTGCCAGTTACGGCACAACGGGATCTGCAACTGCTCGAGCAGTTGCTCGCTGTACAGACGCCCGGCGGTATGCGCACCACCGCCGTGCATCAGGATCCGCACACCGTTTTGCGCCAGGCACTTGGCGGCCAGCAGGTACCACGGCAAGTGACGTTTCTTGCCGGCGTAGGTCGGCCAGTCCAGATCAACGCCCAACGCTGGCGCGTTCAGCCGTTCGCGCAAGGCTTCGGTGAAGCCCGCCAGTTCTTCAGGGCTTTCTTCCTTGTGTCGCAACAGCATCAGGAAGGCGCCGAGTTGAGTGTCCTCGACCTTGTCGTCAAGCAACATGCCCATGGCCTCGCGGGCCTCTTCGCGGGTCAGGCTGCGGGCGCCGCGTTTGCCTTTGCCGAGAATCCGCACGAACTGCGCGAAAGGGTGTTCGGCAGGTGTTTCAGTGATCAGTGGGGCGAAATCGGTCATAGACAATTTGTCGGTTTGGGCAGGCCCGCCAGCTTGGCGGCAAGTTTGGCGGGAGTGCCTTTGAACAATCGGTTCAGGTGCAGGCTGTTGCCCTTGTCCGGGCCCAGCTTCAGCGCGGTGTATTTGATCAGCGGGCGAGTGGCTGGCGACAGCTGGAACTCCTGATAGAAGCCACGCAGCAGCTCAAGGATTTCCCAGTGTTCGGGGCTCAGTTCGAGCTCTTCGGTGGCGGCCAGGGCCGCGGCGACTTCGGTGGACCAGTCACCGAGATCAACCAGGTAACCGTCCTTGTCCAGGTCGATGCGACGTGCACCTACGGTGAGCGAGTTCATAACCAGCTGTTGACCTTATCGTAGTGAATCGACAGCTCGACGAAGGCCGGATAGTCGACGCTTTTGACCCAGTCAGGCACCTGCAATCCGCGGGCCTGAACGTCTTCGTCGAGGACGAACAGGCGCAAGGCATCGCGCCGTGTTTCCAGTGCGCTGAGTGGCGCAGTGCCGGGTTGCAAGGCGTAAACCGCATCGCCGCTGAGCAGAACCGCATCGCTCGCGCCAAGCAGGCGCAGGCAACTGGTCAGCCGATTGTCGGTAAACGGCGAGTGAGACAACACATGCAAAGTCGACATCAGAGGGTGATCACTTGGTCATAACGGTCAATAACAGCCGAGATTTGCTCAGCAGCCAGCACGTGCAACGGGTCGAGGCTCAAGGCCGTCGGCACCAGGCCGCGAGCCATTGCGCTGTCGCCACACACATACACGTCTTCTATACCAAACAACCCAAGCGCCTGCAGGTTGGCGCTGAGGTCTTTTTGTTGCACGGCTTTGGCGTTCTGCCGGGGCGCCAACTGGAACACGCCGTCATCGAGAAACAGCAGGCCGATCGGCAAATCGAAGGCACCGCCGGCGAGTACGATATCCAGCGCTTCACGGGCGCTTGGGCCAGACCAGGGCGCCTGCCGGCTGATAATCAGCAAGGATTTAGGCATGGTTCATGGTCCTCCAAAACAGATCAGGCGATCGGCGTCTTGCACCGCATCATGCAACTGCCCGAGCCCGGACAATTCCCACGGTGCGCTGACATTGATCGCCGTCCGCTGATAACGCCGGGCTTCTGCTTCATCCAGCACGCCACGGCGCAAGGCCGCGGCAATGCACACCACGCCGTCGAGTTGGTGCTCGCTGACGAAGTTGCGCCATTGCAGCGCCAGGTCCTGCTCATCCTGTGGCGTGACGACGTTGCTCGACGCGTTGTAAACGCCGTCCTGATAGAAAAACAGCCGCACGATCTCGTGCCCTCCGGCCAGCGCTGCCTGAGCAAACAGCAGGGCGCGGCGCGAGGAGGGCGCGTGTGCGGCGGAAAACAGCGCAATGGCGAACTTCATGGCGAACTCTGACAACAAATCTGCGGCCATGATAAAGCTTTATCGGCGGTGCGGCGAAGGGCGATTCAGCGTGGCATGTAGCCCAGCTGCCAGCGCCGTGGAATCTTCAGCGAAACAACCCCGAGTACGCCGGCCAGCAGGCCACTGGCGTACAAGGCTTGCAGGCCGAGATGGTGTTCGAGCACCGCACCCAGAACGGCCCCGGCAAACATGCCGGTCCAGGGGATCAACTGCACCCGCCAGCCATTCCGGCGTTCGCCGAGCAACCAGCGTCCCAGACCGCGACCGAAGCGCGACAGGGCGCCGGTGACGTAGGTCAGCCCGACCGGAAAGCCATTGACCTGTTCGACAGCGGCATTGAGCATCCCCATGGCGATGATCGCTGCCAGCAACGCCGGATATTTAGCCTCGAATGGCCACGCAGCCGCGGCGCACAGCAGGGTGGCGATGCTCAGCATCAATGGCAGGGCGCGTCGACCGCCCATGCGACTGACCACAATGCCCAATGCGTTGCCGGCGATGAACATGGCGACCAGTACCAGCAAGCGCACGGTCAGGAGCAGATCACCATCGCTGATCGCCACCGCCAGGCGAGTAGTGTTGCCGCTCATGAAGGAGACGAAGTCACCGGTGGCCATGAAGCCGATGGCGTCCGTCATGCCGGCCAGCACCGAGAGGCTTGCGACCAGCAACATACCGATCCGCCCGCGCCATTTCTGCACGTGCAACAGGCCGGGTGTATGGGCGCGATTAGGTGAAGATGGCAGCATTCGTCAGCTCTCAAGACCATGCAGTTTGCGATATTCCTCCCAGTCCATGCCGGCCATTTGCGCCACTTCCTTGTGTACCTCCCGCCGTTGGGCTTCATAGTCCTCAACAGTGGCGGCGGTCAATTGCAACGTCAGCTCCCAGGCGAACAAGCCCAGACGTTCGGCCTCCGCTTCGTAGGCTTCATGCAGCCGCTCGTTGCGATACTGCGCCATGGTTTCGCCCTTGGCCTGGGCCGCCAGAGGGTTCAGGTGATCGAGTTCTTCGCGTAACGCCGGCCGCGCATTGAGAAACCGTTGCAGCGCCAGTTCGTGTTGCGATTCGATGGGAGCCATGGACCATCCTTTTCAAAGAGAAAGCATAAGCTTCTTGATGGTGTTTGCCTTGACGCGAGTCAGGAGATCTTTTTCTTGTTGGCTTTGGCCTCGGCCGCCAGACACTCAAGCGCAAACTGCTCGGTGTAGGTCATCTGGATCGGCGTGGTTTCGCCTTTGACGGTTCTTTCGCCATCGAGGATGTAACGAATGCGCTTGTCGGTCACGCCGATGCGTTTGGCGATCCACGACGGGGTCTGGCCGATCTGGCTGATCAGTTTGTCGGCGTAGTCGGTGGAAGGTTTGTAGAACTCGGCATTGGGGGTCATGGGCTTTCCAGAAGAAGTTGCGCGGCGCGAGGCGCCAATTATGGCGCGACAGGGTGCGCGAATCGGCGCGGCCTGTCGCGATCAATATAAAGTAAAGCATGAAGTAAAGCAGAGCGGCACCGAGGACGGGGCATGTGGAACAGCTCAGCCTGGCACTTCGGGACAGCCGCTTGCAGTGATACAGTCAGCGTTTTGCGAATAAGGAAACACAATGCGTATTTTGATGGTGGCGCTGGCTGGTGTGTTGCTGGCAGGGTGTGCGGGATCGACGATGAAAGAAGCGCGCTCCCAGAACCCCTACAAGACGCTCGCCTCGAACAAGCCTGATCTGGTCGTCGCCCAGTGCGTGCAGTTTGCCTGGCAGGACGAGGCGGTGTTCGGTGTCGACGCCAGTGGCTACCTGCAACCCGGCGAAACCGGCGGCTTCACCGTTTACACCCGCTCGGCCGAGTCTTTTATCGACGTGCAAGGCGGCGCATTGAAGTACTACGCCACTCAGGACAACTGGGTTGCCAAGCGCCGACTGGCAGCACTGGCAACCTGTTTGTGAGTCAGTGAAGGTTAGGCTCTGTACGAAAACTGCCTGCGCGTCGACCAGGCTGCGTTAAAAACAGGCTCGGACGAGCAGAGTGAGAACGTCCGAAGGACGGCCCGAAGGGGCCGCGTAGCGGATAATGCTCATTTAGGGGCCTAAACTCCGCTTCCTCGCCTGTTTTTGCCTTGCCTGATCGCCGCTCGGCGAGTTTTCGTACAGACCCTAGCTATTTTGCTCGGTGGCCGTGAGGCGTTTCTGAAAAAAGAAGCGCTTACTGCCCAGCGGATAGTCGGCTATCTGCCCAACTTCGGTAAACCCCAACTTCTTGTAAAACTCCGGTGCCTGGAATTCGAAGGTGTCGAGGTAGATCCCAATGCAGTTTTTCTCCCGCGCCAGCTCCTCGGCCATTTGCATCAGCCGTGAGCCGGTGCCCTGACCGCGTGCCTGCTCGGGCACTGACAGCAGGTCGATGAACATCCATTGGTAAAACAGTTTTGCGTAGAGCCCGCCGAGGATCTCGTCGTTTTGTTCATCACGAACCAGCAGGGCGATATCCTGCGGGTGGCCTTCGCCAGCGTTGGCGACGTTATAGGCTCGCAGCGGTTTGAGAATCGCCAGGCGTTCTTCGGGTAGAGGGTTTTGCGATAGCTCGATGCGCAGTTTCATTCGTGACGTCCTTGTAACGGTTTTGGGGGGCAATCGATGCCGAGATTACCGCGTGCCGTTCTCCAAGTGAATGACTGTGGCGTGTAACCGTCCTGAGGCGAATCGTTCTGATTGCGGGTTCGTGTTGTAGTCCTTTTGCCAGTCTAGACGTAGGGCTTCGCATATTTAACTGTATGGATAGCCAGTATTTATTGAGTCCCGCTCGGAAACGCTCCTGAAATACGGAAAAACCGGCCGTGGACTTCATCTGTCATTCGGTTAGGTTGAAAGCGTTCCTCAGGAAGGAACGTTCTTAATCAACGGAGTGAAAAATATGAACAAGCCACAAACTCAACCGCAACTCAAACACGGTCGTGTGACTACCCCGGCCAGCCGCGGCTCTGTCGCTATTGAAGTCGGCCTCCTGGAGGGTTGGCAGGTCAACGAAATGGAAGGCGGAAAGAACTTCCCTTCATTGACCGCCGGGCCATTCCCCGCACCGTACGAGACGGATAGCGCCAGCGTTGCACCACCGGCTGATGGTTTCATTCTCAGTGGTGGCAAGGCTGATGCTCGTGATTGCATCAACTACACCAACGAGGAAATGAGCAATAAGCTCAATCGTCCTTTCACCTGGCCACTGCTCAACGTGAACCCGGGTCAGACCTTCCATGTCACCTGGCAGTACACGGCGCCTCACACCACTCGCGGTTACAGCTGGTTTATCACCAAGGATGGCTGGGACCCGAAACAGCGTATCAGCCGTGCGCAACTCGAGGCCAAACCGTTTGCTGAAGACTTCTACACGCAGGTGCCTTACTACTCACACAGCAGCGAACTCAAAGCCAAAGTCGAACATGAAGTGACATTGCCCGTGGGCAAGAAAGGTCATCACGTCATTGTGCTGCTGTGGATTGTCGCCAACACCGGCAATGCGTTCTATCAAGCCTTCGACGTGGACTTCAAGTAAGGCCTCGCTCGTAGCGTGAACAGGCTCTAAAGGATTGGAGCCGAAAGCCCGGTAGCGCTGCCGGGCTTTTTTGTGGCGTGCTGTCACAGCCCACGACCTGATGGAATAACATGGCGCCTTCTGACAACAAACAGGATGGATTGTCATGTCGAACACGGCCGAGCGCGTCAACATCATCGAGTCCCAGGTGTTGTCCGACGACTGGTACCTGCTGAAGAAAATCACCTTCGATTACCTGCGCAACAATGGCGATTGGCAGCGCCAAACCCGTGAGGTCTACGACCGTGGCAATGGTGCAGCTATTCTGCTGTTCAACCGCGCGCAAAGAACCGTCGTGCTGACACGCCAGTTCAGGTTGCCGGTCTTCGTCAACGGTCATGACGGCTTGCTGGTTGAAGTGGCTGCGGGTCTGCTGGAAGGCGCCTCGCCGCAGGAGCGCATTCGCGCCGAAGCGGAAGAGGAAACGGGTTATCGCGTTCACGATGTGCAGAAAGTATTCGAGGCTTACATGAGCCCGGGGTCGGTGACCGAGAAACTGCATTTCTTTATAGCTGAATATGATGCTGCTTCACGCGTCGGATCCGGGGGTGGGCTTGAGGCGGAAACAGAAGACCTTGAGGTGCTGGAGCTGAAGTTCGATGAGGCACTCGAGGCGTTTTACAGCGGGCAGATCGTTGACGCGAAAACCATCATGCTGCTGCAGTACGCGGCGATGAAGGACATTTTTGCGGCGGTTTAGACCAGGCTCTTCTGAAAGGCAAAAAAAAGCCCGCGGGAGGGTGCGGGCCGAATGTTTCTTGAATGAGCGGCGGGGAATATAAGCGCTAAGGGCTGAAATCACCGTGAAAGATGTTTCATGCTTTATCCGCTCGTCCGCTCGACCTGTTAAGCCCACAGAACTCTAAACCGGGTGTAAGTTAGGTCCGGGATTATCTCTCGTGAATGGAGGTGACTATGAGCGTTCCGCTGCTTAGCAAAATGCACATGAATGGTTATCAAGTGGTCAGCGTCAACAGTGGTCTCTGGAAGGTCTGTACTCGTAATGACCGGCTCGGGTCCTTTGGCACCCGAGAAGAAGCGCTGGCCTACGCGGCGTCGTTGCCCGCCCGTAAAACCAGAGTGAAACCCGTTTCCCACACACAGTGAGGTGATTATCTGGAGATGTCCGTCTGCCTTTTCTCCAGCAGCCGCAAACAAAAAAGAGCCCGCTTGTGCGGGCTCTTTCGTCAGGAGTTATCGGTCGACTCAGGTTTGCGTCGATCCTTGCCGGCAGGGTTGCCGGTGTTCAAAAGCCTTCTCTCCACCATTACATTTTCAAGTGCCTGGCGGGCTGAAGGTTCAAGCTGATCTTCTCTTTCTTTGAGCTCAAGCAGGATCGGGCTGGACCAAGTGCGATAGGTCCGCTCGGCAATTCGAATCGGGTTCATTTTCGTCTCCCAGACCAAGTGCTCGCTAACAGCGCGGCGTGTTTCCATGTCGCGAAAATCCTAGTCGAGAAACCTGGGTGTTGCCAGTCGCTATCACTTGTTGCCCTTGTGATCGCCGCCAATGATTTTACCGATCGGCGTGATGAGTTCAGGCCTCTGGTTCCTCACGTTGCCCACGGCCATGTCGACCTTGAACCACTCGAAGGTTTCGCTCGGCTCACCCTGATGCAGCACCATCTGCTCGGCGCTTTCCTTTGGCATTGCGAGGTTGAGCCACTCTCGGGCCAACTCCGGCGACAGAACCACCGGTCGCCGATCATGTAGATCAACCAGGCCACCGGAACTGTCTGCGGTGAAAATCACAAAACCATCGTCCTCCTTCGGCTCTCGTCCCCCCGCAGGGTACTGGCCAATGGCAGCACACAGGATGGGGGCTTGATCCCGGCGCCGGATAAGGTAGGGTTGTTTATTCGGGCCGCCTTCATAGACCCACTCGAACCAGTTGTCGATAGGCACAATGGCGCGGTGTGGCCAGATTGCCCGGAAGAAGGAGCCGTGTGCGACTTTCTCAACCCGGGTATTGATGGGGACGGAGTGATCTTTCGAACCGTGCGGTCGCCAGCCCCAGCGCACCCGGTCAGCGTGCAAGGTTTCGCCTTCGAGGTGAAACAGAGCGACCTGCGTCGAGGGGGGGACGTTGTACAGACCCAAAGGCTGGTCGCCCACAGTGTTGACCAGAGCATTGGGCATGCTCAGCGCCGCGACGAAGTCGTGGATGCCTCGGTACTGTGAAAGTCGTCCACACATTGGAAAATCCTCCGGTGGAGATTTCAGCTTAGTCGAGTCGTGTCCGGGAAGGTGGATCTATGCTGGAAACTGACGGCTGTGGCGGGCTAATCATCTGTATTACGACCCGAGAGGGTTTGGGTGGCCAAGCTTGTCTGCGTGCCCGACTTGGCTGGCGCATGCTCGACGGATTGCCACCATTACTGAAGTCGGCGATCCAGGACTGATTGCGTGGCTATGTGTCAGGAATGCATCAAGCAGTTTTCTGTATCAAAGGACATGCAGTAAGGTTTAAAATGTGCCACCATTTTGACATGCGATGAATCCCTTACAAGAAATTCTTGAATACGATGCTGACTTACCCTACGAGGAGGCTTGACCTAAAGATCAAGCAGTAGAGTCGTGTTCGTAAGCGTTTATTGTAAGGAGGATGCTTGATTTTTAACTAAGGACTGATTTTTACAATGAATGAATATACCGACTTTTCAAAAATTTCCAACTCGGATGAAATCGACCTGGCTGAGGTTTTTCGAGCGGTTTGGAAACAAAAGTTTATGGTTGCGACGGCTGTCATTTTGTTTGGGCTGCTAGCACTGGTTTATTCTTTTATTGCCACTCAAGAATATAAGGTCAGTAGCGTATTGCGCCCGGCAGCCATTAACGAGCTTGATGCGTTGAATCGGTCGGAAATTTACAAGCTCCCCCAAAGCGAAGCACTTTCGAAAGTAGGGGCAGCACTCGAGTCTTATGAAACACGCCTAAATTTTTTTCGCACCAATGAGGCGCTTTTTGAAAAGTTTAAAGTGCCGGGTGTAACGCTGGAACAAAGCTTTGAGGAATTTAACCGTAATTCGATAGCGCTGATCGTCCCGGACCTTAAAAAAAATGACGCCCTGAGTGCTTTTATTCGATTGGAGTTGACGTATCCGAAAGGTATTGACGGTGTAGGGATTCTCAATGGTTTTGTTAATTTTGCAATCGCTGCCGAACGTCAGAAAATTGGTATCGATCTAAAAGTAATCATTGATAATCGGCTGCGCGAGCTCAATGAAAAGCTCGACGCCGCTCGTTCTACTTACGATACCGAAAAAGAAGCGAAAATAGCATCCCTGCTTGAGGTGGATACGCTTAAGCGTGCTCAACTGCAGGACGAGCTCAAGGCCTTGCGCCTGCAATTGAAAACAGTACGCAGTGATCGGGTGGCTCAATTAAGTGAGGCGATCAGTATTGCCAAAGCGTTAGGTATAAAGAAGCCAGCGACTCCCTCATCTTTGGCAGACTCTGAACACTCTGGCTCAGGCAGTGTGATACGCACTGAGGTCAACAGTCAGCAAATCCCGCTCTACTTCATGGGCACTGACGCGCTTGAAGCGGAGCGTGTTACTTTACAGCAGAGAAAGTCGGATGATTTCACCGAAAAACGTATCGCAGAGATTGCCAAAGAGTTGCAGTTGCTTCAGGTTAACCGCCAAGTTGAGGTACTGAAACAGCGTGAAAATGAAGATGTTTTTCTACGTGACGTGGAGCCTCTGCGCTCTGAAATAGCTCGTTTGCGTAACTTGAATATCGACATGAGTAATATCAAGTTGGTGACGATTGACCAACAGGCGTTGCAGCCGCCAGGCCCTATCAAACCAAAGAAAGTGTTGGTCGTTGTATTGGGCTTGGTACTGGGTTTGCTCGTTGGGGTGATCCTGGTAGTTATTCGACATTTCGTCACAGCGCGACGCACCAGTATGAACACCATGTAAGTTATTCGCTGAGGTGCTTTGGGTTCCGCTTGTTTCTTGCTCCGAGCAGCTGGTTACGCTGGTTCTGCACGATCAAAAAGTCATTTGTCGTTCGATCTTGCTCGGAGTTTTTGTGGTTGAGTTCGTGCGCTTCGGCCCTTGCCTTTCTTAGCTCTCTGGCCAGCCTTGACCTTGGTCAATCATGGTTCGCATGCCGAACGCGCCATGGCATGCATAAAGCGGGTAGCTGATATTGGCCAGGAATTCGAAAATCGGGCCACCACTCCAATCCCAGGCGAGCAAATAGAAGGCTGTGAGTAGCAGAAAGGCACCAAAGTAAGAAACCATTATTTCAAAGTCCCAGCCTTCGGTTAAACAGCAGTATCCAAAAACAAAAAAAGCATGAAAGCTGTCACAGTTTTTCAAGTTCCGCCTGGGTTTTCAACAATGTGACGTACGCTCCCGACATTCTTCCGAGGCTGCATCCAGGAAGGCCGTTTCTTGGGCTTTTTCAATTCAACCAAATGATCTTCCGGCCCAACGATTTCCCCAGTTGGAAATCAGTACTACGTCGTCGTGCGCCATATTGCTCGAACACCCCATCGACCCCACGACGTTGCAGCTCACACAACAAAAAATACGTCGCGTAGTAGGCATCGCCCAACACAATGTCACCTCGATTCAAGGTGTCGAGCATTGTTCTGAGCAGCGTCTGCTCATCGCCACCTTTGCCTCGATAGCGCCCCAGCGAAGCGTCTAAAACTGCTCCGCTGGCGAGGCAAATGATTCCCACCTGATGTGCCGGTGGAGCGCAACAAAGTCGAAACCATCTCTACCGGCAACCGTTGGTGGCGTGTTGACGAATGCGCTGCTGTTGATGCCTGACGATTTGACGTCTACGATTCACTCGGGCTGGTCCTTGCTCTGTGGGTGTGTGTTCGCAACTATCACCGTAGACCAAGGCCAGCCTTTTTTCATTTTTCTGCAGTCACATCAGCTAGTTAGCTGCTAAGTAAGTGCCATTCAAATCTGTCCCATTTTTCGGGAAACTGGCTGTTTCGGCGAACTCTGGAACAGCGCTCAAATCCTGTATGACGGGCATAAAAATCCGGAGTCATTATCGGACTCCGGATTTCCGGGGAAGCTGGCTGACACTTCATTGCTATTTGATGAATGCCTGCATATCGCTGTTCAGCTTTTTGATCGCCGCTTTGAAGTCGTTGGCGGTTACCGGTTGGCTTGCATTTTTCACCTGCTCACCCATGACCTTGCGCACGACTTTGGCCACGGTCTGGCCGTTGCTCGCATCGATCATCTCGGCTTCGATGTACAGCTCGGTGTCCTGGTCGCGGTGACCGGTGGCCGCCTGAGTCGCGCCTATCGCGGCCGTGACCGGCAGTACTTCATACCATTTCATGCCTTCGTTGGACGCGGTGACGCCAGTGATCGCGGCGCGCACGACCAGCACTCGCGAACCAGCTGGGGCCGACTGAACGTTCGGTACCACACGGTACTTCTGGCTCAGTACGCTCTTGGCGTTATCTGTAACGTAGGTTTGCAACTGATCCAGCGTCTGACGGTTGACCCGCTCATTGGGCTTGGGTGCCGGGTACAGGTCCAGCTGTTTGAAGGCCACCGTGTTGTAAGCGTTCGGGTTCCAGGACGAGGTCACCCAACGCATGGCTTTCTCGCCGCTGGGTGTGGTGACTTCCTGCAGGTTGTTGTAGTTGGGAAGAAACCCTGAGTACTGTTCCTTCTCCGTGATTCTTGAGGTGCAACCGCCGAGCAGCACGCTGGTCAAGGCAATGCCGACAAGCAATTTTTTGGACAGACTCATATTGTTTACTCCATGGGTTAAGACTTTCTATTCGGTTGCAGGGCGCCAGAAACGCCAGGTCATATTGCCGGTCACAGCTTGAATCCAGGCGCTATCGAACTGCCCGGATATGGCTGTTTTCTGCCTGTCGCTACTGACCGGTAATGAGTCTGGAAGGGGGGCTGCAATCAATTAAATACAGGCGAGCACGGCGCAACCGCATCGAGTTGACGGCAGTGACAGGGCATAGGGCTAATACCTGCACACTGGATTCCTTATGAGGTGGCCTGCATAGAGTGCCCTGCGTCCTTTGCTGGAGTATGTCCAGCTTATTTCTATGCAGTAGAAATGTTACCCAATTGAAATATATGTCTGGCTGGCGTTTCAGCTTCGCTTCCTTCGAAAAGATGTTCCCATTGGAGACTCTTTGGGTGAGCGGGTATCCAACAGTCGACAAACCAGCAGCGTATGCCAAGAAGGGCGGATGCTCGGTCTCTACTGTAAAAAGCGGACATGGAGCGCCAACGAAAGCTCAGTATCGCTATCCGTTGTATAGGCACTTTCCTGAAGAATAGGAAAGCGGGCCTCCTGCAAATTCGCAAAGGAGACCCAGCTCCACGGTCGCACCAGGCTAAGTCCCGCCATACGAGACACTGGACTGATATTTATGACTCATCTGACTAAAATGGCCTTCACCTCCAGCAGATGTTTGCGTAACCGGTCTGCATAATCCTCGGCGACAGCAGCCTGAACGCTAGCGCGATTGGCCAGTGCATGACGCCACTCGGCAATGCGACCAAGTCCATCAAACAATGAATGACTTGGTTCGAATCCCAGTATGTCGAAGTAGCGAAAAACTGTGGCTACAGCAATATCCACCATACTGAACGTCTCGCCAGCGAAGTACGGCCCCTCCATCTTTTCACCGCCAAGTCTCTCCAGCTTTCCCCTCAGCGCTGAAGACTTACCAAGCGCTGTCTGCTGATCCGTTGCGTTCAAATATCCCCATGCATCAGCAAGCATACCAGTGGCAAATTCGATCCAAGCACGGTGTTGAGCACGAGAAATTGCATCTTTCGGGTGCAAAGCTGGCTCCGGATACACCTGTTCGATGTATTCACAGATAGCCACGCTCTCGAAAAGTACGGTCGCTTCCTCATCGCCTTTTTGCACCATTAGAAGCGGGACTTTGCCCGTTGGCGACATGACCAGAAACCAGTTGGGCCTGTCCTTCAAATCCACATCAACCCGTTGAAATGGAGCCCCTTTTTCGAGGAGTAAAATTGCCACTCGCTGAACAAACGGACAAAGCCCGTGGCTAACAAGCGTGAGCCGTGGTTGCGACATTTGAATACCCACTGTTATTTCGACAACTCCCGCTTCCGGGTAGGAAGCGGGATGTACAGACTCGAAGGCGTGCCTATCTCGTTAAAGCGAGCGACCACCATCAACAATAATCTCCGTTCCCACCGTCCAACGAGACTCGTCCGACGCGAGGTACAGCACCGCCTTAGCTACTTCTTCAGGCGTGCCAAAACGGCCAAATGGGATAGTCGCAGCAATATCTTTGTTGACCTGCTCGCGGTAGGCATCGGGTATACCCGCCTTGTCGTACAGCGGCGTGTCGATCGGACCAGGACTGACCGCATTTACTCGAACACCACGCGGTAGAAGCTCGCTAGAGAGCGTTTTCGACATGTTCAGAAAGGCAGCCTTTGTTGCGGCATAAATGGATGAACGCGCGGCGCCCAGGTGCGCACTTACCGAGGTGTTAAGAACCACCGATGCAGGATTAGAGAAAGTCGGCAGCAGTGCTTGCAGAAGGAAGTAAGGGCCTTTGACATTGATGTTGAAGGAGCGATCAAACATCTCCTCGTTCCAGTCTTCGATTGGCCTCCAGACGGATACGCCAGCATTGAGGAAGGCAACGTCGAGCTGCCCGTAATGAGACTGAACAGCCTGCGCCAGCTCCTTCTGGGCTGCGACACTAGCTGAGTCGGCTCGCAGCACCAGGACTTCGCTACCTAAAATAGCTTGAGCATTTGCCATGGACTCAGGATTAACGCCTGTGACGATCACGCGTGCGCCTTCGGCGAGAAATTGCTTGGCGGTCTCCAGACCGATGCCGCTCGTACCGCCAGTGATGAGGGTACGCTTGCCTTGTAAACGGGACATGTAAATTTCCTCTCTTTCGGGGCGGCCAGCCGGACGACTGACCTTCTGAGAGCAACTATGTATTCATGTCAGTGCGCTGATAAGATGAGCAAATAGAATAGATCTCATGCGAAATCTGCATGAAAAGGGGCGTGATGGATCGGTTGTTGCTGATGAGCTGTTTTGTACGCGCTGTCGAGACAGGTAGTTTTTCTGCTGCGGGGCGTGATCTAGGACTAGGGCAACCGAACGTCAGTCGTTACGTCGCTGCTCTTGAAAACCATTTGCAAACCAGGCTGCTTCACCGATCCACGCGAAAGCTGATGCTCACGCCCGAGGGTGAACGGTACTACGCAGATGCGCGGCGTATTCTGGACTCAGTGGAACAGTCAGAGTCCTCACTGAGAGGGAACGTAGCGCCGTCTGGGTTACTGCGCGTCGCTTGCCCGACCGCATTGGCCCACTCCTTCATCGTACCGCACGTCGCGAGCTTTCTAGGGCGCTATCCCGAACTGTCGCTCGATCTTCAAATCAATGATCGCTACGTCAATTTAGTCGATGAGGGCGCAGAACTCGCGATTCGTATTGGGCACCTGGAGGACAGTGCAATGCGAGCCCGGCCACTAGCGTGGTTCGAGCGTGTGTGCGTTGCCAGCCGTGCGTACCTAGAGAAACATGGCTCTCCCTCTTCGCCTGATGACCTTAAGGAACACGACTGCCTCATTTATACCCTGCTATCCACTGGAACCAACTGGCGGTTTAAGGATACTGATGTCCCGATCTCCGGACGACTGCGTGTCAACTCCCCTGAGGCGATACGTGAGTACGTCAATGCAGGATTGGGAATCGCGCAGGGGCCTCAATGGCTATATGAGGAAGGGCTGAGAAGTGGCAATCTTCAATTGCTGCTTAACGAATACGTGGCGCCACCCGTTCCGATCCAAATCGTATACTTAGCGAATCGGCTGCTGCCCCAGCGAGCCATCGTTTTCATGGATTTTATGGCGGATGTTTTTGCTGCATTCCATGAGCGACCTAAATAGCCTCCTAGGCCACGGCCAGGGTGCGAGCGGAGAACCATCAGCATGGCGGCCCCTTGGGCGAAAATCGCTGCACACTCACAATTCTTGCTCGTCAACGGGGCTTTAAGTAGTCACACCGGACTGCAGGGCTTGCCTCTCAAAAGTGTCCTGATTTATTGCCAACGCCGATTCGATGCATCTCTAAATCAAAGGTGCAACGCTCATCTCATGCGGTTAAGAAAACGGGGGCAGATTTATTTATTTGGATCACCGACCGCTTCTGGCCGAAAGCAGCAGTTTCCGACTTTCCCCTTCCGGCTAGAATCATTCACTCCACTCCTTCCCATCACAAACAACTAAGTGGCGTTAGCGATATTCGAAGCTATCCACGCTTGGGCTACTTTTATGCAACCAGTCTCTACTGCTCAAGCATCAAACGACGCCAGAGGATCACTGGTGGCGTAACAGGCAGCGCGTCTGTTTGCTGCGCTTCCTGTTTCTGAAACGCTGATGCATTCACTTCGGGCAGCGCGGATGAAGAATGCGTGTTCGCTGAACGTTGCTCAGGCTCGTCAATCGACTCATCGAAAGGCAGCGTAGTCATTTGATCGAAATAACGACTTTGCCCTTGGCGCGTCCCTGTTCGACGTATTTCAGTGCCTCTGCCGTTGAATCAAAGGTGAAGACACGGTCAAGCACCGGTTTGATAATGCCGGCCTCGACCAGCGCGGTGATGTGCTGCAACTGCGCGCCGTTGGCACGCATGAACACAAACGTGTAGCTGACGTCCTGCTTGCGTGCCTTGTGCCGAATACCCAGGCTCAAAAGGCACATGACCTGCTGCAACGGCCAGGACAAACCTTGCTCCTTTGCGAATTGTGCGGTGGGTGGCCCAGAGATGGAAATCAGTTGGCCACCGGGCTTGAGCACTTTGAGTGATTTCTTCAGAACATCGGCGCCGAGGCTATTCAACACCACGTCGTAGCTGTGCAGGACACTCTCGAAGTGCTGCTTTTTGTAGTCGATGACCACGTCAGCCCCCAGCGCCTTGACCCATTCGACATTTGCGGTGCTGGTGGTGGTCGCGACAAAGGCACCGAGGTGTTTGGCGAGCTGGATGGCCACCGTGCCGACGCCACCGGAGCCGGCGTGAATCAGCACCTTCTGGCCCTTTTGCAGGCGAGCGGTTTTCACCAGAACCTGCCAGGCGGTGAGTGCTACCAAGGGCAGGGACGCGGCTTGCGCCATGCTGGTAGTGGCCGGTTTCAGGGCGATCGCGTTTTCGTTCACCGCGATCAACTCAGCGAAGGTGCCGATCCGCGTTTCCGGCGGGCGGGCGTACACCTCGTCACCCGGTTGGAAGCGTGTCACCTTCGAACCGACTTCTCTCACCACGCCCGCCAGGTCATTGCCCAATACCAGCGGAAACGCGTAGGGCAGGATCAGCTTGAATTCGCCGCTGCTGATCTTCGAGTCCAGCACGTTGACGCTGCTGGCATGGACCTCGATCAACACATCGTGAGCACCCACTGCGGGCGCGGGCACTTCGCCGAGGCGTCCGGGTTGCTTGCCATAGCGGTCAATCAGAAAGGCTTTCATCGGGGTGCGGCTCTTGTCGGTTATCAGGAGGGTAGTCGGCGCGTGGTCAGGCATCGAGGAACGCCTGAGCTTTGGCCACAAAATCAGCGTGGTGCTGGAAAATGCCGCCGTGACCGGCATCCTCATACATCACCAGTTCTGCGCTGGGGATTCGCTTGGCCAGCTCAAGCGAGTTGACGCTGGGCACCATGATGTCGGTGTCGCCGTTGACGATCAGCGTCGGCATCCGCAAGCGTTCGAGGTCTTGCAGCGCCTGTTGGCCCCACGCGGTGATGGCTTTCAACTGCCGCAGGAAAGCGCGGGGCGTCGGGCCCTTATCGCGATTGTGTTTGCGTGCTCGCAGGCGCTGCAAATACTGCGAGGCGGATCGACGGCCATTGGCTGTCGAGGTGAAGAACAGGTAGAACTTGGGATCGCGCAGGGTCAGCAAACCTTTGAGGATCAATGGCCACGACACTGCGCCGACCTTGTCGATACCCTCGCCACCGGCCGGTCCGGTGCCGGTCAGAATCAGCCGCCGCACCCGATCAGGCGCCTTCAGGGCGAGGTCCTGAGCGACGAAGCCGCCGAGGGAGAAACCCAGCACATCAACGGTTTCCAGCCCCAGCGCCTGGATCAGCTGGATGGCGTCGTCAGCCATCTCGCCGACGGTCAGTGGCGCGGTTCCACCCGAACCGCCGATGCCGCGATAGTCGGTGGTAATGACGCGACGGGTTTGCGCCAGACCATCGATGATCGCTGGGTCAAAGTTGTCCAACACCGCGCCCCAGTGGTTGAACAGTACGAGGGGCACGCCGACGCGCGGGCCGATGTCGCGATAGGCGAAGGGAGTGCCGTTGACCGTGATCGACTGGTTCGCCGCATTGATGAACAAAGTTGGCGAAGCGGAAAGGGGATTTGTCTGAATTGAATTCATTGCTGCTCCGGACAGCGGGTCGGATTCGATGCAGTGACTTGGGCCTGCATCGAATCTGCCGCGAGTGCTCGCTACCTAAAGATCACTGTGGGGTCTGGTAGCGCTGGGCAACCGCAGACTGACGGATTTGCCCCAGCAGGCCCTGACGTGCGCCCTGCAGGTCATGCCAGCGCTGCGCCTCGTGCAACGGCGGGATGGTCACCGGTTCACGACGATCGAAACCGACGAGGGCGGCATCCACCAGATCGCCTACCTCCATGATTTCGCTCAAGGTGTTGATGTCGACGCCGGAGCGATCCCAGATTTCCGTGCGGGTGGCGGCGGGCAGCACCGCTTGCACGTAGACGCCCTGAGGCGACAGTTCCAGGCTCAGGCCCTGGGACAGGAACAGGACAAAGGCCTTGGTCGCACCGTAGACCGTCATGCCGAACTCCGGCGCCAGGCCCACCACCGAACCGATGTTGATAATCGCACCGTTGCCGGCCTTGGCCAGGCGTGGAGCGATGGCGCTGGCGAGGCGCACCAGCGCGGTGGTGTTGAGGGCGACCAGTTGCGCCACATTGTCGGTACTTTGATCGACGAAGTTGCCGGACAACGCGGCGCCGGCGTTATTAACGAGGATGCCGATGCGGGCGTCGTCGCGCAGGCGGTTTTCAACGGTGGTTAAATCGCCGGGTTGGGTCAGGTCCGCCGGGATCACATCGACGGCGACGTCGTGTTCGTTGCGCAAGCGCACAGCCAGTGCGTCGAGGCGCGCCTGATCGCGGGCGACCAGGACCAGATCGTGACCGCGTTGCGCGAAGCGCTCGGCGTAGACCGCGCCAATGCCGGTGGAGGCGCCAGTGATCAGAACAGTAGGGCGAGTGCTCATGGGTTATCTCTCTTTCAGAATGTGAGAAACAGAACGCGCTCAGCTTGCGCTGACGCTCGATTCAGCCAGTGTCGGGTAGTCGATGTAGCCTGCCGCACCGCCGCCATAGAGGGTGGCGGGATTGAACGCGGATAACGGCGCGCCACGTTTCAGGCGTTCCACCAGATCCGGGTTGCCAATGAACGGGCGACCGAAGGCGATCAAGTCGGCCTGGTCTTCAGCGAGCTTCGAAGTCGCCAGGTCCAGGTCATAGCCGTTATTGGCGATGTAGGTGTTTTTGAAGCGCTGGCGCAGGGCAGCGAAATCGAAGGGCGCCACGTCACGCGGGCCACCGGTCGCGCCTTCGACGACATGCAGATAAACCACGCCGAGGGCGTCGAGTTGCTCGGCGACGTAGTCGAATTGCGCCTGCGGATCGCTGCTGGATACGCCATTGGCTGGTGACACCGGCGACAGACGCACGCCGGTGCGGTCCGCACCGATTTCATCTATCACCGCTGCCGTCACTTCGAGCAACAGACGTGCACGATTTTCAATCGATCCGCCGTAAACATCGGTGCGCAGATTGGCGTTGTCCTTGAGGAATTGATCGAGCAAATAGCCGTTGGCACCGTGAATTTCGACGCCATCGAACCCGGCGGCGATAGCGTTAGCCGCCGCCTGGCGGAAGTCGGCAACGATCCCCGGCAGTTCGCTGATGTCCAGTGCCCGCGGCTCGGAGACGTCTTCAAAGCGGTTGTTGACGAACACTTTGGTGGCGGCGCGCAGTGCGGAAGGTGCCACCGGTGCTGCGCCGTTTTCTTGCAGATCAACGTGGGAGACGCGGCCGACATGCCACAGTTGCAGGAAGATTTTTCCGCCCTTGGCATGCACAGCATCGGTGACTGCACGCCAGCCGTCGATCTGCGCCTGGGTATAGATCCCGGGAGTGTTCTGATAACCCTGGCCCTGTCGGGAAATCTGCGTGGCTTCGCTGATCAGCAGACCGGCGCTGGCGCGTTGGCTGTAGTAGGTCGCCGCCAATTCGCTGGGGACGAAACCTTGGCCGGCGCGGTTGCGTGTCAGCGGCGCGAGAACGACGCGGTTCGACAGCGTGAGGCTGCCTAGCATGTAAGGGGTGAACAGAGTCTGCTTGGTCATCTGATGAATCTTCCGTGCCCGTTGATGGTGATCGGTGGTGCCTGCAATTAGGATGATGATCGAAATCTAAACTGTCAATGGTTTTGATTATGGGTAACATCTATGTATCATTGGACGCAGGATTTCCCGCTGAACACGAGGTATTGCACGTGAGAGTGACCAAGGCCCAGGCGCAGGCCAATCGAGAGCACATTGTTGAAACAGCCTCAGAGCTGTTCCGTGAGCGCGGCTTTGACGGCGTCGGTGTGGCGGACCTCATGGCGGCTGCCGGTTTCACCCATGGCGGCTTCTACAAGCACTTCGGGTCTAAGGCCGATCTGATGGCCGAAGCTTCGGCGTGCAGTCTGGCCAAATCGCTGACAGGCGCCCAAGCGCTGGATGTTGCGGGCTTCATCAACGTCTATGTGAACAGAGAGCATCGCGACGGGCGTGGCGACGGTTGCACCATGGCCGCGTTGGGCGGCGACGCGGCGCGCCAGTCGGATGAGGTGAAAGCAACGTTTGCCGAGGGCATTGAACACACCCTGCAAACTCTGGGCGAGAAATACCCTACAGGGCCTGATGCCGAGGCGGGTGAGGGGCGAAAGAAGATGATCGACCTGCTGTCGCGGGCCGTCGGCGCGATTATCCTGTCGCGTGCCTGCCCGGATGATTCCGCCCTGGCGGACGAAATTCTTGAGGTGTGCCGCGCGGAAATGTTGGCTTCGTTGCCGGTCGATTAAGTTGAACCTATGTTGAGCGGAGATTAATGCAAAGCGCGAGCTGGCTATCTGTGCAATAAAAACACGCTACAAACTTTTTGACTCGTTTGTTTCGAGCGGGATGGGTTGTGTTGCGAAATGAGAGGGTTGCGGAAATGACCAAAAAGATGCGGAAACGATCCGGAAAGGTCGACGCAGAAATCTCAAACCCCAGAAACGACAAAGCCCTGAATAATCAGGGCTTTGTCGTACAAATATGGCGGAGGCGATGGGATTCGAACTCATGGACCTGTTACAGTCGACGGTTTTCAAGACCGTTGCCTTAAACCACTCGGCCACACCTCCGTATTGCGTTGCGGGCGCCATAATACCTGAATGAAACACACTGTCAAACTCTCTGCATAGCTTGTTACAGAGCGTCTGTTATGATCTTTGCGACTGAACGTTTCAAACCTACAGGAGTGTCGCCATGCGCGAACAGGATTACGCAGTTAATAACAGCGTGCAGGCTGAGCAGCTAGAGGTTAGCCGCGTCCTGCGCAACACTTATGGCTTACTCGCCCTTACGCTCGCATTCAGCGGTGTGATGGCGTTCGTCGCTCAGCAGATGCGTGTCGGCTACCCGAACGTGTTTGTGGTGCTGATCGGCTTCTACGGTCTGTTTTTCCTGACCAACAAGCTCCGTGACTCGGCGTGGGGCCTGGTGTCGGCGTTTGCGCTGACCGGTTTCATGGGGTTCCTGCTGGGCCCGATTCTCAACCGTTACCTGGGCATGCAAGGCGGCGCTGAAGTGGTCAGCTCGGCCTTTGCGATGACTGCGCTGGTATTCGGCGGTCTGTCGGCCTATGTGCTGATCACCCGCAAGGACATGAGCTTCCTCGGTGGTTTCATCACCGCTGGCTTCTTCGTCCTGCTGGGCGCGACGCTGGCGGGCATGTTCTTCAAGATCAGCGGTCTGCAACTGGCGATCAGCGCGGGCTTCGTGCTGTTTTCTTCGGTCTGCATTCTGTTCCAGACCAGCGCCATCATTCATGGCGGCGAGCGTAACTACATCATGGCGACCATCAGCCTGTATGTATCGATCTACAACCTGTTCATCAGCTTGTTGCAGCTGTTTGGCATCATGAGCCGCGATGACTGATCGCCAGCCTTGAGCAAAAAACCCGCTACAGCGGGTTTTTTGTTATCTGGCATTCGGGCAGGACTCACTCGGTGACGATGATGCTGCCGTCGGCCTGTTGTCGGTAAACGGTGTAGGGCAACAGCAGGGTGTCGAGTGCGCCGGAAATGAGTGCGTCGATCAGGACGACGGGCGTAGCGTTTTTGTGGTCCTGTTCATCGATGCCTGAATGCAGTGGAGCATTCAGTGTGCAGAAATCGTAGGCCACGCCGCTGTAGATTCGGGGGACGGCGCCGCAGTAGCTTTTCTGTTCCTTGAGGCTCTTTATGGCCACAGCGTCAGGGCGCGCAACCGTTTGAATGGTGCCGCACCCGGCGAGCATCAGCGCCGCCAACAATAGTGCCTGAGTTTTCATACCGCCAATCCTTCGCCGGAAAACCCTCAATCTACGTGGTTCGGAACAAAACAGCACTCACGCCATCGGCGGCAGCCGCCGTTTCACCGGGGTCTTCTTGACGATTGCGGTGTTGGTCTCGGCATAGCTGTTGAGGCGGTCGAGCAGGGTGTCCAGTTGTTCCATCGAACGCACGTGCAGGCGCGCGATGAAGCAGTCATCGCCGGTGACTTTGTCGCATTCGGTGAACTCGGGAATGGCCTGTATCTGCCGTTCTACGTTCTGCAACTGACCGGGCAGCGGGCGGATACGGACGATGGCCTGCAGTTGATAACCGAAGCATTTGGGGTCGATGTCGACGGTGTAGCCCTTGAGCACACCACGCTCTTCGAGCCGGCGCAGGCGCTCGGCGACGCTGGGCGATGACAGGCCGCTGATTTGTGCCAGAGCCTTGAGCGAGCGTCGGGAGTCTTCCATGAGGGCTGCGATCAGCAGTTGGTCAATGTCGTCAGTCATGCAAACCCCCATTAGGCAAATGCTTGAATCTGCCTTGATAAAAAAGGTGAACTGGCAGTTTAGCCTGCATTTCACTCTGGAGTAGCGCGGCGCTGGATTGGCATACTTTGGGCTCATATCGAGGAGCCTGATCATGGATACAACACTGCGCCGTGGTACGTTGGAAATGACCGCCGCCATGCTTATTTCCGGGACCATCGGATGGTTCGTGCTGGTCTCCGGCCAGCCGGTGCTGGACGTGGTGTTCTGGCGCTGTGTGTTCGGCGCTGCGACCTTGCTGCTGATTTGCGCAGCGTTCGGCTTCCTGCGCCCGGGCATTTTGAGCCGCACCACATTCTTGCTGGCGGTGCTCAGCGGGGTTGCGATTGTCGGTAACTGGGTGCTGTTGTTTGCCTCCTATTCCCGGGCTTCGATTGCCATTGGCACGGCGGTCTACAACGTGCAACCGTTCATGCTGGTTGGGCTGGCGGCGCTGTTTCTGGGCGAGAAAATCACCGCACAAAAGCTTTTTTGGCTGGGTGTTTCGTTTCTCGGGATGCTGGCGATCGTCAGTGCGCATGGCGAGCAGGGCGCGGGAGGTGGTGAATACCTGCTGGGGATTGCACTGGCCTTGGGCGCCGCACTGCTTTATGCCTTTGCCGCGCTGATCATCAAACGCCTGACAGGCACGCCACCGCACTTGATCGCGCTGGTTCAGGTCTGCACCGGCGTGCTGTTGCTTGCGCCCTGGGCGAATTTTTCTGCGTTGCCGCAACAACCCAGTGCCTGGGCCAGTTTGCTTACCCTGGGCATCGTGCACACCGGCGTGATGTATGTGCTGCTTTACGGCGCGATTCAGAAACTGCCGACCGCACTGACCGGCGCACTGTCGTTCATTTACCCGATTGCGGCGATTTTCGTTGACTGGTTCGCCTTCGGCCATCGCCTCGAACTGTTGCAATGGGTCGGTGTGATCGCGATTCTGCTGGCCGCCGCCGGCATGCAACAAGGTTGGGGCAACGGCGTTCGTAAAGTCGCGACGCAGTGACCGACGTTCAGATTTTCCAGCGCGGCGCAGTCTTCACCAAGCGCTGGCGCATGCCATTCAGGTTGGCGGTCAGTTGTCGGGTCAGTAATCGGTAACCGTCGAGCGCGCTATAGACCGGGGTGCCCATGGCGGTCTGCGGTGCGGTTTCATCGGTCGTGCGCTCCAGGCGTTGTGTCGTACCAGATTGCAGCGCCCGGGCCATGCCAATCAGTAAAACGCGAACCTGCCGGTGCTCGGCTTTCAGTGCCAGTTGCATTTGCGCCATGGCCTGTTCGTCGCTTGCTTCGGGGCGGGTGTTGGCGAGGATTTCCAGAGTGCTGATGCACATCCGCAGGTTGCGCTGGAGGGCGTCCAGTTCGGTCATGGAGATTCGAACTTCCTTGGACACTGAAGGCATCAGCGAGCGCAGTTGCACCATCATGCCGTTGAGGCGTCCCAGCATCTTCAGGTAGTGGTCGTCGGTGACCGATTGGCCACTGATGATCCGGCTGTAAATGCTCGCGCAGTCGCGTAACGCACTGGCGAGTTTGTAGCGCCAGGAGTAGACCGCGTACAGCGGTAGCGCGAAGGAAAAGGCCAGGGCCAGGACGATACCGATGAGGATATCGACCGTGCGCCAGAGCCCGTCGGTTACCGGATTATCACCATGACCCGCGACGATGAATACGGTGATCGCCGACAACAGCGCGGTGTAGCCGCCCTTGCCAATTGCGTGGTAAGAGAAGAACCCGCAGACCACCGACATGCCGAAGTAGGTCAGCCATGGCAGGCCGAGCCAGGCCTGCTGCGCCACCAGCAGCAAACCCACGCCAGCGCCGATCAGCGTGCCATACGCACGCTCGGCGGCTTTCTTGCCGATGTTGCCGTGGTGCTGCAACCCGCCGATCACTACCAGCATGGTCACCGACGCCCATTCACCATGGGGCAGGTTAATCCCGGTGGTCAGCAGAATCGTCGCCAATAGCCCCAGCGACACCCGCACGGCGTGGATCAGTTTCGCGTTGCGATAGCGCCGGTACGGGTCCAGTAGCGGACGTAGCAGCCGACGCAGCAACGGTGGCAGTCGGGATGATCGAAGGGCTGTCATCGGGTTCGCGGGGTATCCTCGGTGTGCGCTCTAGAAAATATAGTCGGTGGTCAGGAAACTCGACTCCCGTCCGCGGATGATGTCGCTGATCAGTTCCTTGTTGCTCTCCTGGAACTTGGTGGCGACCAGCGTACGGATCGAAAATGTCCGCAGCGCATCGTGCACCGACAGCGTGCCTTCGGCCGAATTCTTGCGCCCGTTGAACGGGAAGGTATCCGGGCCGCGCTGGCACTGGGCGTTGATGTTGATCCGCCCGACCTGGTTGGCAAAGGTATCCACCAACCGGCCAACCTCGACGGGATTGGTGCCGAACAGACTCAGTTGCTGACCGAAGTCTGACTCGAGGACGTAGTCGATCACCGTGTCCAGGTCACGATAAGGCACGATAGGCACTACCGGGCCGAACTGCTCTTCTTGATAGACGCGCATGTCGGTGGTCACCGGGTACAGCACCGCCGGATAGAAGAACGAACCGCGTGCCTGGCCGCCATTCTCGTTCACCACTTTGGCGCCTTTGCTCACGGCATCGTCCACCAGCCCGTGCAGGTAATCGACCTTGCCTGACTCTGGCAGCGGGGTTAGCGATACACCGCTTTCCCACGGCATGCCCGGTTTGAGAGAGGCCAGCTTATGGTTGAATTTCTCGATGAAACGGTCGACCACCTGTTCGTGGACGAAGAGGATCTTCAGCGCGGTGCAGCGCTGGCCATTGAACGACAGCGAACCGGCGACGGCTTCGTTGACCGCATTGTCCAGATCAACCTCGGGCAGCACGATGCCGGGGTTCTTCGCGTCCAGCCCTAAAGCGGCGCGCAAACGGTGCGGTTTCGGGTGAAGTTTCTTCAGGTCGCTGGCGGCCTTGTTGGTGCCGATAAAGGCAAAAATATCGATCTTGCCGCTGGCCATCAGCACGCTGACGGTCTCGCGGCCGCTGCCATAGATCACGTTGATCACCCCGGCCGGGAAGCTGTCGCGGAAGGCTTCCAGCAACGGGCGAATCAACAGGACGCCGAGCTTGGCCGGTTTGAACACCACCGTGTTGCCCATGATCAGCGCCGGAATCAGCGTGGTGAAGGTCTCGTTCAACGGGTAGTTGTAAGGCCCCATGCACAAGGCGACGCCGAGCGGTACGCGGCGGATCTGGCCGAGCGTGTCCTGCTCCAGTTCAAAACGGCTGGAGCGACGGTCGAGTTCCTTGAGGGCGTTGATGGTGTCGACGATGTAATCGCAGGTGCGGTCGAACTCTTTTTCCGAGTCCTTGAGATTCTTGCCGATCTCCCACATCAGCAGCTTGACCACCGCCTCGCGTTGCTCGCGCATGCGGCTAAGGAACGCTTCGACATGCTGAATCCGCTCGGCCACCCGCATCGTTGGCCAGTTGCCCTGACCACGGTCATAGGCGCGGACGGCAGCGTCGAGGGCCGTCAGCGCGGTGTCGGCGTCGAGCAGTGGCGTGCTGCCGAGAATGACTTGTTCATCAGCGTTGTCACTGGCCAGGTAGACCGGGCTGCGAACCACTGCCAAGGGGCCGTTCCAGATCTTCAGAACGCCATCGACAAGGTATTCGCGTTGTTCGGTTTGCCCGTCGAGGCGGTACTGCTCCGGGATGTCGGCGGCGGTCGGGAACAGGTTGCCGAGGATGTTTGCTGTGGTCATGTCGCTACCCCGTCTGGATTGGGTGATGCGGATAAGGTTTTTATCGCCAGACACTGCCATGAGGTCAAGACCTGTCAGCAGTGTCTTTTCCAAGAATGATGGCCAGTGGCTACAAATCATCCTTGTTGCTGCCTTGGGCTCGGCGTAGGATGCGCGCCCTCATCAGCATAGCTGAATCGTTTTATCAGATTGCTTCGGCAGCTGCTACGGGGGAATTGAGCGACATCAGCACAGTTTCGTGTCTGCACCGGTCTTGTGCCTTTCAACGCACACAAATCGCTGTGTGCCGGTTAAACTTCGCTCCTTTCCAGAGGAGTTCTCATGAGTTACTACCAGCCGGGCATCCTTGCCACCCCCGTTCCGCCTCAGGCGCGTCATTTGTTTTTCGCTCTCGAATCCGCCGAGGCTTTGCCGGCTGCGCTCGACAACCTGATGCAACTGGTGGACGGCAAGTCGGCGGTGGTCGGTTTTGGCAAGTCGCTGGTCAATGCACTGGGTGTGAAAGTAGCGGGGCTTCGACCGTTCCCGGCGATGATCGGCGTTGGCGTCGATAACCCTTCGACCCAGCACGCGCTATGGTGCTGGCTGCACGGTGAGGATCGCGGCGAGTTGCTTAACCGCAGCCGTGCCCTGGAAGTCGCGCTGGCTCCAGCGTTGCGCCTGGTGCAGATGAACGAAGCCTTCCGTCACATGAGTGGCCACGACCTGACGGGCTATGAAGACGGCACCGAAAACCCCCACGACGAAGCCGCCGTTGCCGCAGCGCTGGTGGCTGAGGGTGAGGACAGTCCGGTGGGTGGCAGTTTCGCCGCGATCCAGCAGTGGCAGCATGATCTCAACGGTTTTAATGCGCTGCCGTCCCATGAGCAGGACAACATCATTGGCCGTCGCAAGAGCGACAACGAAGAGCTCGACGACGCGCCGATTTCTGCTCACGTCAAACGCACCGCCCAGGAAAGCTTCACCCCCGAAGCCTTCATCGTGCGTCGCTCGATGCCGTGGATCGAAGGTGATCGTGCCGGCCTGATGTTCCTGGCCTTCGGACATTCCTTCAACGCTTTCGAAGCCCAACTGCGCCGCATGAGTGGCCTGGAAGACGGCATCGTTGACGGTCTGTACCGCATGAGCCGGCCGATCACCGGCGGCTACTACTGGTGCCCGCCGCTCAAGAATGATCGGCTGGATCTGCGTGCGTTGAACATTGGCTGAAGGCTAACGCAGATCCTGTAGGAGGGGCGCCCAGCTCTTGCCGGCGATGGCGGGTCTTGCGGATGTCATCGCTGGCAAGATGTCACTGTGTGGCGGGGGCGTAGACTTCGCGGCCGGCGAACCAGGTGCTCAGTACCCGAGTGTCGTGCAGGGCTTTTTCATCGACCTTGAACACATCACGGTCGACGATGATGAAGTCCGCCTGCTTGCCGGGCTGGAGCGAACCGATCTGTTGTTCCAGGCCAATGGTCCGGGCGGCGTTGAGGGTGTAGGCGTAGAACATGGTCTCGCGGTCGATGCCCTCGGCGGCGTTCAATACACCTTTTGGCCCCACGCGGGTGATGGCCTGGGCCATCGCGTTGAACGGGTTCGGTGATGACACCGGCCAGTCACTCGCACCGGCAATCGTTGCGCCTTGCTTGAGCAACGAGTGCGCCGGGTACTGATAGCGGAAGGCGAGCGCGCTGACGTACGGCTTGATCATGTCCAGGGTGTACTCGTCGGCAGAGGCCCAGAGCAGTTGCATCGAAGCGATCACATTGAGTGGCTTGAAACGGGTGAACTCCTTGGGGTTGACCAGTTGCAGGTGGGTGATGGAATGGGTCACGCCGCTTTGTCGATCCTTGCGTGCCTGTTCGATGCCGTTCAACGACTCACGTACCGCGCGGTCGCCAATGGCGTGAATGTGCACCAGCCAGCCACGCTGGTCGGCGGCACTGACCAGTTCACCGAAATGCGCCGGATCGATCAGCAGTTCGCCCTGTTTGTGCGAGTTGTTGTAGGGATCGATCAGCGCCGCGCTCTGTGCCGGGAATTCCAGTACGCCGTCGGCGAAGATCTTGATGCCGGGCAGGCTCAGGTTCGGGATGCCCTGGAACTGCTTGCGCACAATGTCCAGCGTGTCGAGGTCAGCCGGGCGGCTCCGCGGATTGGCCACCAACAACGCGGCGACGTGCGCGCTCATTGCCCCGGTTTCAGACAACGCCTTGTACACCGGCAAGACGCCAACGGTTTTTTCCGTGGGCTTGAGGGCGAACACCGGTTCCCCCGGCGCGGCGTTGGCGGCCGGGTCCATCCAGGCGGTGATACCCAGGCTGTTGTTGAACCGCAGCGCAGCCTGGGCGGCGCGCAACAGGTCCGCCGGACTCGCTTTGGGCATGACCGAAGCGACCCGGTCCCAACCCGCATCCACCAGAAATCCGTTGGGCGCGCCATTCGCCAGACGGCCGATGGTGTCGCGCTCGGCAGCGGGCAGGTTGTTGATCAGTGCGACATCGATCCCGGCACGCATGAGCATCACGTTATTGGCCCAAGCCGTGTGGTGATCGCTGCCGATGAACACGACGGGTACCTGCGCCCATTCACCCTGATTGAAGCGCTGGGCGAAGGCTTCGGCCTGGGCCCAATAGGTTGAACTCATACCGGCCACACTCAGCACATCACCGTGCCGGGCCTTACCGTCGTCACGCCAGCCGCGCAGGCGTTGTTCCAGTTCGTCGAGGCTGACTTGCTCATCTTCCATATTGGCCGAGGCCAGTTCGAGGCCACCGAAGATCGCGTGTGAGTGGCTGTCGATCAGGCCGGGCATCAGGGTTTTGCCCGCCAGGTCAATGACGCGGGTCGAGGGCTCGATCAACGCCTTGATCTGCGCGTCGCTGCCGACCTGCAGCACTTTGCCGTCTTGCACCGCCAGGGCCTGGACCTTGGGATGGGCGTGGTTGGCGGTGAAGATCTTGCCGTTGATCAATACCAGGTCGGCGGCGGCCATGGCTTCCATCGAGGCAAAAGCCACGGCGCAGCTCAGGAGTGTCGGGATCAATCTATTCATGCGGGGTGCCTTGTTTTTATTCGTCTGGAAGCGAGACTAGTGGCTTGGCGCGCTGGGTAGAACGCCTGAAACCAGCAAAACCCTTTTGCCTGAATGGAAAAACCATGGACAAGCTCAGTGCCTTGAAAATGTTTGTCGCGACGGCGGAACACGGCAGTTTCAGCCGTGCTGCGCAGCAACTGGGTAAAACCCCGTCAGCGCTGACCAAAGCGGTCAGCCATCTGGAGGATGAACTGGGTGCGCGCTTGTTCGAGCGCAGCACCCGCCGCACGTTGTTGACCGAGAGCGGGCGGCTTTATCTGGAGACCGCGCGCCAGGTGTTGCAACGTCTGCAAGAGGTCAGCGAAGAGATCCTGCAGCTGCAGCATGGTTTGCAGGGCACCCTGAAAATCACCGCGCCGCTGGCCTTCGGTCGGGCGTTTCTCGACGAAGCATGCTCAGGCTTTCTCGATGAGTACCCGCAAATCAGCTTGCACATCGACCTGTGCGACGAGTTCGTCGATCTGCTCGAAAGCGGCTACGACCTGGCATTGCGTGAAGGTCATGACGACCTGCCCGGACAGATCGCCCGAGTCGTCGGCGACAATCGCCTGGCCCTTTGTGCCAGCCCGGAATATCTGGCGCGCAACCCGGTTCCGGTGACGCCGCAGACCCTCGATCAGCATCACTGGCTGCTCTATCGACATGCGGACCTGAGCCGTGAATTCTGGTGGGTCAAGCGCGACGGTCAACGGCTCAGCTTGCCCCAGCCGTCGCGGCCGCGCCTGAAAAGCGACAATTACGACTTGCTGTTGGCCGGTGCGCTGGCAGGACGCGGCCTGCTGCACACGCCACTGTGGAGCGCCGCGCCGTATCTGGCGGAGGGTCGGCTGGTGCGGTTGATGGCTGACTACGAGATTGATCCGGACGCATTCGGTTCGCACATCCTGGCGGTGTATCCCAGCCATCGCCGGGCCACCGCCAAGGTGGTCGCGTTCATCGATTTCATTTCGGCTTTTCTGCGGCAGCGCGGCTTGAGCTAAGCGTTACGACTGGCGGTTCTTGTCAGAAAAAGTCGAGAGGAGTACAAATGTACTCCATGACGACTTTGACTCCCCGCCGTACCGCCATCCTGACCTTTATTCGCGAGCGCATCGCGCAGCAAGGTCAGCCACCGAGCCTCGCTGAAATCAGCGAGGCGTTCGGTTTTGCCTCGCGCAGCGTGGCGCGCAAGCACGTAGTGGCGCTGACCGAGGCCGGCTTCATCGAGGTCAATCCGCATCAGGCCCGTGGTATTCGCTTGCTCAATCAGCCGCGTCGCCCCGAGTTGCTGGATATTCCGGTACTCGGGCGGGTGGCTGCCGGTGCGCCGATGGGCGTCGATGCCGAGGTTCACAGCCGCTTGTGGCTGGATCCGGCAATGTTCTCGCGTACGCCCGACTACCTGCTGCGGGTTCAGGGCGACTCGATGATCGGCGACGGCATCCTCGACGGTGATCTGGTGGGCGTGCGCCGCAGTGCCGAGGTGCAGAACGGCCAGATCGTCGTCGCGCGGCTTGAGGGTGAAGTCACCATCAAACGTTTTGAACGGGCAGGGGACAGCATTCGGTTGCTGCCGCGCAACCCGGCTTACAGCCCCATTGTGGTCACCGCCGATCAGGATCTGGCGATTGAAGGGGTGTTCTGTGGTCTGGTGAGGCAAGGGTGATGGGCGCCGTCGTTGCGCTGGATACGCTGTTCAATGGCGGCCAGGTCTGGAAAGGCCGGCCTGCGCCACCCAGCGTCAGCCCACAACCGACCGGGCATGCAGCACTGGACGCGGCCTTGCCCAGCGGCGGCTGGCCGGAAGCGGCGCTGACGGAAATCCTTATCGCCGGGCAGGGCGTGGGCGAGGTGCAATTGGTATGGCCGGCCCTGGCCCGGCTGACGACCGCCGGTGAGCGAGTGGTGCTGGTGGCGCCGCCGCATGTGCCGTATCCCCAGGCCTGGCAGAACGCCGGAGTGGATCTGCGCCAGTTGTCGATCATCCAGGCCAGTGACCGTGAGGCGCTGTGGGCGGCGGAACAATGCCTGCGTTCGGGCAGTTGCGGGGCGGTGCTGTGCTGGCCGCAACAGGCGGATGACCGCGCCTTGCGCCGTCTGCAGGTGGCGGCGGAAACCGGGCAGACCCTGGCGTTTGCCTATCGCTCGATCAAGGACGCCATCAACCCTTCGCCGGCGGCCCTGCGCATCGCCATCGATTCGAGGCCTGCGCAGTTAAGGGTGCTCAAGTGCCGTGGCGGACTGGCCCGTTCGGCGCCGATTGCCTTCGCCACGGGGCAGTGAGGTTGGCATGCGTTGGGTCTGTATCCTTTTTCCGCAGTTGGCGCTGGACGCGGTGTTGCGTCAGCGCAGCGATCCTGATGAACCGCTGGCGCTGCTGAGCGGGCCGGCGCAGCGGCGGGTGTTGCAGGCGGTCAATGAGCCGGCTCGGGCACTGGGGTTGCGCCCGGGCCAGTCGATGACTGCCGCCCAGGCCTTGAGCAAAGCCTTTGCCAGCGCCGACTATGACGTGGCCGAAATCGAGCATTGGCAACAGTTTCTCGCCGCCTGGGCCTATCGCTTCAGCTCCCAGGTCAGCGTGCATTACCCGCGTGCCGTGCTGTTTGAAATCGAGTCGAGCCTGGGGTTGTTCGGGCCCTGGCCGCAGTTCGAGGCGCGGTTACGCGCAGAACTCACGGCGCTGGGTTTTCGCCATCGACTGGTCGCGGCGCCCAATCCGCTGGCCGCCCGGATCCTGGCCAATGCCTATGACGGTCTGGCGGTGCCGGACAATGAAACACTGCGGCAATTGCTCGGGCAGATGCCCATCGAGCGGATCGGACTTGAGCAAACGGTCGCCACTGCACTGTCGCGCATGGGCTTGCGCACCTTGAGCCAGGTTCAGGCGCTGCCGCGTCAAACCCTGGCCCGACGCTTCGAAGCGCAAGTGCTCAAGCACCTCGATACCTTATTGGGCGAACGGCCGCTGGCCTTGGGGTTTTATCTGCCGCCGGACCGTTTCGACGTGCGGATCGAGCTGAATTTCGATGTGCAATCCCATCAGGCATTGCTGTTCCCCTTACGCCGGCTGACCGGCGATCTTTCGGCGTTTTTGTGTGGCCGGGACAGCGGCGTGCAGCGCTTTGACCTGCACCTGGAACACGCCGGGTTGCCGGATACGCTGATCAAGGTCGGCCTGTTGAGCGCCGAGCGCGATCCGGCGATGCTCTTCGAACTGGCTCGGGGTCGGCTGGAACAGGTGCAGGTCGAGGCTCCGGTGCGCGGTTTTCGGCTGTCGGCGCAGGACTTGCCGAGCTTCGTCCCGCAGCGCCGGGAGCTGTTCGACGAGCGCCCGCAGCAATCCTTGCCCTGGGAGCAACTGCGCGAACGCCTGCGTGCACGGCTGGGGGACGAGGCGGTGCAGGGGTTGGGTTTTCAGGCCGACCATCGACCGGAGCGTGCATGGCAGCCGAGTGCGCAGAGTCAGGTCTGTCCGGTGCTGCCTGATGTGCAACGTCCCGGCTGGTTGCTGACCGAGCCGTTACCCGTGCATGAAGGCACGGCGCGCATCCTCATGGGGCCGGAGCGCATCGAGTCCGGTTGGTGGGATGGCGCCGATGTGCGCCGCGATTACTACCTGATCGAAACCCGCGCAGGCTCGAAGGCCTGGGCCTATCGTGCGGTGGGCGAGGCCGGGCCGCTGTGGCTGCAAGGCTGGTTCGCATGAGCGCCGACTATGCCGAGCTGCACTGCCTGTCGAACTTCAGTTTCCAGCGGGGGGCATCGAGTGCCCGCGAGCTGTTCGAACGGGCCAAACGCCAGGGTTACCAGGCCCTGGCGATCACCGACGAGTGCACCCTGGCCGGTATCGTCCGTGCCTGGCAAGCGGCCAAGGCGCTGGAGTTGCCGCTGATCATCGGCAGTGAAATGCGCATCGAGAATGGCCCGAAGCTGGTGCTGTTGGTGGAAAACCTTGAGGGTTATCAGGCCCTGTGTCGGCTGATCACCCACGCCCGGCGGCGCACGGAAAAGGGTCAGTACCGGGTGCTGCGTGAAGACTTCAGCGAGCCATTGCCCGGGCTGCTGGCGTTGTGGGTGCCGGATACGATCGACGCGCTGGAACACGGCACTTGGCTTAAAGGTATTTTCGGCGAGCGGCTGTGGTTGGCGATTGAGTTGCACTGCGGGCAGAACGACGTCCGGCGTCTGGCCGATTGGCAGGCCTTGGCGACGCGGTTGCAGATTCCGGCGGTGGCCAGCGGTGATGTGCACATGCACGCCCGTGGCCGCCGCGCGTTGCAGGACACCATGACGGCGATTCGTCTGCATGTGCGGGTCGCCGACGCCGGGCAGCGTTTGCATCCCAATGGCGAGCGGCACTTGCGCAGCCTTGAGGCGTTGCGCGAGCTGTATCCAGAGTCGTTGCTTGAAGAAACGCTGATCATTGCCCGACGCTGCACCTTCGATCTCGGTCAGTTGCGCTACCAATACCCGCGTGAACTGGTGCCCGAAGGGCAGACCCCGACTTCCTGGCTACGCCGGTTGACCGAACAGGGCCTGAGCAGACGTTGGCCTGAGGGGCCGGACTGCACGGTCATGGCGCTGATCGAAAAGGAACTGAAGCTGATCGCCGAGCTCGGTTACGAGAGTTACTTCCTCACCGTCGAAGACATCGTCAGCTTCGCCCGCAGCCAGCGCATTCTGTGTCAGGGGCGCGGTTCGGCCGCCAACTCGGCGGTGTGTTACGCCTTGGGCATCACCGAAATCGATCCGAGCCGGACGAGCATGCTGTTCGAGCGGTTCCTCTCCAAAGAGCGCAACGAGCCGCCGGATATCGACGTCGACTTCGAGCATGAGCGTCGCGAAGAAGTCTTGCAGTACGTGTTCCAGCGTTACGGCCGAACCCGGGCCGCGTTGACGGCGGTGGTCAGCACTTACCACGGAGCCGGCGCGATTCGCGACGTGGCCAAGGCCCTTGGTTTGCCGCCGGATCAGGTCAACGCGCTGGCCGATTGTTGCGGCCATTGGAGCGACGATGTACCGCCGCTGGAGCGTTTGCGCGAAGCTGGCTTCGACCCGGACAGCCCGGTGCTGCGCCAGGTGCTGAGCCTGACCCGGCAGTTGATCGGCTTCCCCCGACACCTGTCCCAGCATCCAGGTGGTTTCGTGATTTCCGAGCAGCCGCTGGACAGCCTGGTGCCGGTGGAAAATGCGGCCATGGCCGAGCGTACGATCATCCAGTGGGACAAGGACGACCTGGACATGGTCGGCCTGCTCAAGGTCGACATTCTCGCCCTCGGCATGCTCAGCGCCATTCGTCGCTGTTTCGACTTGCTGCGCGACCATCGCGGGCGGGACCTGAGCCTGGCCAACATACCGTCCGAGGACCGGCAAACCTACGAGATGATCAGCCGCGCCGACACCATCGGGGTGTTCCAGATCGAGTCCCGGGCGCAGATGTCGATGTTGCCCCGACTCAAACCCCAAAACTTCTATGACCTGGTGATCGAAGTGGCCATCGTCCGTCCCGGCCCGATCCAGGGCGGGATGGTGCACCCGTACCTGCGGCGACGTAACAAGGAAGAACCTGAAACCTACCCCTCGGTGAAGCTGGAGGCCGTGCTCAAGCGCACCCTCGGCGTGCCGTTGTTTCAGGAGCAGGTCATGCAGATTGCGATTGTGGCCGCCGACTACAGCCCCGGCGAGGCTGATCAGTTGCGCCGTTCCATGGCGGCCTGGAAGCGCCATGGCGGCCTTGAACCGCACCAGAAACGCCTTCGTGAAGGCATGCTGAAAAACGGTTACACGGAGGAATTCGCCGCGCAGATCTTCGAGCAGATCAAGGGCTTTGGCAGCTACGGTTTTCCCGAGTCCCACGCCGCCAGTTTTGCCTTGCTGACCTACGCCAGTTGCTGGTTGAAATGCCATGAACCGGCGGCGTTCGCCTGTGCGCTGATCAACAGTTGGCCGATGGGTTTCTACAGCCCGGACCAGATTCTCCAGGACGCTCGACGGCATCATTTGCAGATCCGCCCGGTGGACGTGGCCGCCAGCGACTGGGATTGCAGCCTGGAGCCGACTGACGGCGAGCAACCGGCGATTCGCTTGGGGTTGCGCATGATCAAGGGTTTTCGTGAAGACGACGCCCGGCGTATCGAAGCGGCGCGTTTGCGAGGCGAATTCATCGACATCGCCGACCTTGGCGAGCGCGCCCGACTCGATGCTCGTGCGCAAGAGCAACTGGCCGATGCCGGAGCCTTGCGCAGGCTGGCCGGTGATCGCCATCGCGCACGCTGGGAAGTGGCGGGGGTACAGAAACAACTTGGATTGTTCGCCGGGTTGCCGAGCCAGGAAGAGCCTTGCGTGGTGTTGCCCAAGCCGACCGTGAGCGAGGACCTGCAAGCCGACTACAGCAGTGTTGGCACCACACTCGGCCCGCATCCGCTGGCATTGTTGCGCGATGAGTTGCGTGCCCGACGTTGCCGCAGTTCACGGGAACTGCTTGAAGTCGAACATGGGCGCAACGTCAGCATCGCCGGCCTGGTCACCGGCCGCCAACGCCCGGGCACGGCCAGTGGTGTGACTTTCGTGACCCTTGAAGACGAGTTCGGCAACATCAATGTCGTGGTCTGGCGCGACCTCGCCGAGCGTCAACGCAAAGCACTGATTGGCTCGCAACTGCTCAAGATCGACGGGCGCTGGGAGAAGGTCGGCGAAGTCCGGCACCTGATCGCCGGACGCTTGAGTGACCTGAGTCCGTTGCTCAACGGCATCAGCGTGCATAGCCGGGATTTTCACTAGTCGCCATGATCATTCAAGAAACTGACGCCAAAAAATATAAATACTGTCATCAATAGTGGCACTTTGGCATAATGCCGCCTGCTGACGTCCTGCACGTCGATTGTCGATTCAAATCCCCACCGCTTTTCGCCACCGCACCCAGCAGTGGCAGGGCACGGCCACGCCGGGATAAACCGTTTTTTCAGAAGGAATGCACAGTGAGAATGATCTCTCGAATGGTGGTGTCAGGGGCAGCGATTGCCGTATTGGGTGCAATCGCCGGGTGTGCGACCGAAAGCTCCCGGGCATTGCCGGTAGAAAAAGTCGAAAGCGCCAGCCATGCCTATTCCGGTGTTCGAGTGCCAATGGCGGTCGGCAAGTTCGACAACCGTTCGAGCTACATGCGCGGGATTTTCTCCGACGGCGTGGATCGCCTCGGCGGCCAGGCCAAGACCATCCTGATCACTCACTTGCAGCAGACCAACCGCTTCAGCGTGCTGGACCGCGACAACATGGGCGAGATCCAGCAGGAAGCGTCGATCAAAGGCCAGGCTCAGCGCCTCAAGGGGGCTGACTTTGTGGTGACCGGCGATGTCACCGAGTTCGGCCGCAAAGAGACCGGTGATCATCAGTTGTTCGGCATTCTTGGCCGCGGCAAGACCCAGGTGGCGTACGCCAAGGTCAACTTGAACATCGTCAACATCAGCACTTCGGAAGTCGTCTATTCGACTCAGGGCGCGGGTGAATACGCCTTGTCCAACCGTGAAGTCATCGGCTTCGGCGGTACCGCTGCCTACGATTCGACCCTCAACGGCAAGGTGCTCGACCTGGCCATGCGCGAGGCGATCAATCGTCTGGTGGACGGCATGAATTCCGGTGCATGGAAACCGGGCAACTGATCAAGGTCGATGACAAGGAGCAGTACAAGCATGTTCAAGCGTTATATGTCGTGGGCGCCGATAGCGTCGATGTTGCTGATGAGTGGCCTGCTGGCCGGATGCAACAGTCCGAAAACCCTTTACCAGTGGGAAGACTACCAGCCACAGGTTTATGAGTATTTCAAAGGCGAAGAGCCCAAGGAAGCTCAGGCCGAAGCGCTGGAGCGCGACCTGCAAAAAATCAAGTCCACCGGCAAGACGCCGCCGCCTGGCTACCACGCCCACCTGGGGCTGTTGTACCTGAGCCTGGGCAAGGACGATCAGATGGTGCAGCAGTTCAGAACCGAGAAGACCCTGTTTCCCGAGTCGGCGCAGTACATGGACTTTCTGCTTAAAAACGCCAAGACCGGAGACACCCAATGATTGCGCGCTCATTGAAACTGATGGCCGGCCTGCTGGCCCTGGCAGTCCTCGGCGGTTGCGTCAGCCCCAAGACCGTGGACTACTCGGCTTACAAGCAAAGCCGTCCAAAAACCATTCTGGTGCTGCCGCCGCTGAACAATTCGCCGGACGTCAAGGCGTCCTACAGCATGCTCTCGCAGGTTACGTATCCGCTGGCTGAAGCCGGTTACTACGTTCTGCCGATCGCGCTGGTCGACGAGACGTTCCACCAGAACGGCCTGACCACGCCGGCGGACATCCACCAGGCTCCGGCCAACAAACTCCGCGAGATCTTCGGTGCCGATGCCGCGCTCTACATTACCGTGACTGACTACGGCACCCGCTACATGGTGATCTCCAGTGCAACCGTAGTTACCGCCAGCGCAAAACTGGTAGACCTCAAGACGGGTACTACCCTGTGGACCGGCTCGGCCAGCGCGTCGAGCGAAGAGGGTAACAACAACAGTGGTGGCGGCTTGCTGGGTGTGCTGATCACCGCAGCGGTCAAGCAGATTATCAACAGCTCTACCGACGCCGGTCACCCGATTGCCGGTATCACCAGTGCACGACTGTTGTCGGCAGGGCACCCGGCGGGCTTGCTGTACGGGCCGCGTTCGCCGAAGTACGGCACCGACTGATCTTGTAGACCGGCGTAGGAGCTGCCGAAGGCTGCGATCTTTTGATCTTGTCTTCGGCTGTCTCAATACGGCAAAAGATCGCAGCCTGCTCTATGTAAGCCGTAACCCTGCCAAACGTCTTACCTGGCTTGCGCTCAATCCCCTCGGCGCGGTGCCCGGCACAACAGCGAGCACGAAACTATTCTGGTGGTTGAACGACGCAATGCGGTGACGATAACGGCACGTCCGACCAACGGGCACCGCTGGTCTGATTGATAGTCGACAGCAACCGCCGAGCGAGGCCATTCTGATAACTGGTGAGCGCGTGCAAAGGCGTTCGCCACCGATCAACAAACGGAGGTGTTCCATGCCGGTGAACCATGACCTGTATCAGGACCTGAGCTGCTCAAAGGAAGTCATTCAGCAAAAGCGTGCCAATGATCCTCACCTGAACGCGCTGCTGGATAAATATTCGGATATCGACAAGCTGGTCCTGAAGGCAGAAGCCCAGGCTCTGGCGGATGACGAAGTGAGGAAGCTCAAGGAAAAGCGCCTTTCGATCAAAGACGAAATATCCCGGAGTTTGAACGGTACTGCCAGAACGTGACCAACGTATGGGGGCGCAGTGTCGCCCCCTGTTCGGCAGCCTGATCTGATGGTTGTAACGCTAATCAGGCGACTACGCCTGTCTGGGCCGGGATCGTCCGTTGCACCATATCGCGCAGCGCCAGCATCGAGGCCGCCGATTCGTGTTCGATACGCCGCTTGAGCAACAGTTGATTGGCCAGGCGCATCCGCCATCCGCTGAAGCGATATTCCAGAGTGCGAACGAAGCGCGTGCCATCACCCTCGCTGGCGCATTCATACGTCACCAGCAGTTCCAGGCCATGATTACCCTGAGCCCGAGCGCTCCAGCGGCGGCCCGGCAGGTATTCGTTGACCTCCCAGCTCAAATGCCCGGCACGCCCGCCAGCATGAATCTCCTCTTCAAAACGTGAACCCGCGTGCAGCGGCCCTTGTTGGCCGTCGACTTTCAGTGATGAAGGGTGCCACTCGGGCCAACGCGTCGCGGTGCTGGCGTAGGCGAGCACGGCGATCGGGTCGCGCGCGATGTCGATCTGGTGCTGCATGCGGGTCATCGGCGCTCGCCTCGTTTGAAGGTGCGAATGATCGGGTTCGTCTTCCCAGTACAGCGTGCCGAAAAGGTAGTCCATCAGCGGTAAAACGATATTGAAATTGCGTTCCTGCATCAGCTCGCGACGATGATGCAGTTCGTGCAGACGGCGCATCTGGCGAATCCACGGCAGGCGGGTGACGGGATTGCTCGGCGGCAGATGTTCGCAGGCGTGAAACACCTCGTAGGTCAGGTAGCCGAGGATCATGCAGCCTGCGAACAGCCCGGCGACGTTGCCATTGAGGTGTTGGAACAGCCACCAGGCCGGCAGGGTGATTACCAGGCTGTGCAGCACGATCAGCCAGGCCGGAAACAGAATCACCCGCCAGTCGCGCACCGTGTCGTAGGTCATGTGGCCGGGGGTGAAAAAACTGTGGTGATCGCCGGCGTGCCGGGCATAGAACAGCCGCGCAAAGGTCCTTTTGTGATGGCCCAGATGCCGGTGCACCACGTAAACGGCGAAATTGAAAAACAGCAACGTCAGCGGCACCGCCAGCCATTCCAGCGGTTGCACCTGATGCACGGTGCTCCAGAACAGCGTGATACCCAGCCCCCCGAAGGCCAGTACAAAACCACCGTGCAGCCACGGGTTGTAGAGCCGATGAATATCAGCTCGATAGCGTGCACGAAACGCCTGCGTGGTTTGCCTCACCGCGATCACCTGTTGTCGTTGTTATAAAAGCAAGACTAGTCGCGGCGAAATTATCTGGCCAATGGATGTTGGAAATGGGTGGGTATTCACGCCGAACGGGCGTGGATGTTGTTTAGATCAAGGGGTTCCAGCGTTGCGACCAGTCGCTGTCGGCCTTGACCAGTTCCCGTAGCAGCTCGAACGCCTGTTGCAGCACCGCCGAGTCGCGATCCCGCGAGTACACCAGATACGTCGGGTAGCTGAATTCCGGGGCTTTGGGCACCCGTTCCAGCACACCGTTGTCGAGGTAGGTCTGGACCACCCGAGTGCGGAAATAACCGGTGCCACCGTTTTGCAGGATGTATTGCAGCGCCAGAGGGCCGAGGTTGAAGCTTAACGCGGCTTTGGCCTTGTCCGGCAGCGCCGCGTCGTGCTGGCGGCGAAACTCCTTGCCCCAGTCGATATAGACATAGGGCTCGGGCCTGGACGGCAGGCGCACCTGGATGAGTTTTTCCTCCAGCAGTTGCTCCACTTGCAGCCGTGGCCAGTACTCGGGTTGAAATACCAGCGCGGCATCCAGCACGCCCATTTCCAGCTGACGCAGCAGGTTTTCGCCGTCGCGGATTTCCGTGCGCAACGCATGGCTGGGGATCTTCTCGCGCAATTCACGGGCCCAACTGAGCATCAACGGGTTGCACAAACTGACCTCGCCGCCGATGTGCAGCACATTGCGGTAGCCTTCCGGCAGTGGTAGATCCCGACGCGCCGCTTCCCAGGTTTGCACCAACTGATTGGCGTAGACCACGAAAGCTTCGCCGTCCGCAGTCAGGCGAGCACCGGCGCGGTTGCGCACGAACAGGGTGCTGGCGAGTTGGCTTTCGAGCTTCTGCACCCGCGCGGTAATTGCTGTCTGGGTGACGTGGAGCTTTTCGGCGGCAGCCGCAAGACTGCCGCAGCGAACGATTTCCAGAAAGGTGCGGGCGAGATCGATGTCCATAAGCAGTCGCTGACGTAAAGAGCCCAGCAGTGTAGAGCAAGCGTCAGCCTGAACTCGAGCTGAATGCTACGGATGCGGCGTGCATCGGCGCGAGTCCTCGCTCTACACTGCAAAAGACCCCAATAACAACGGACGTTCCCATGACAGCAAAGTCGGCCGCGAACATTCTCGACACCGTCGAAGGCCAACGTTTGGCGGGTGATGAGGCTGAGCGCTGGCGTGAGTGGGGGCCGTACTTGAGTGAACGGCAGTGGGGCACGGTGCGCGAGGATTACAGCGCCGATGGCGACGCCTGGAGGTATTTCCCGCATGAGCATGCCCGCAGCCGGGCTTATCGTTGGGGCGAGGACGGGTTGGCGGGGTTCTGCGACCGAGCCCAGCACTGGTGCATCGGGTTGGGGCTGTGGAACGAGCGCGACCCGATTCTCAAGGAACGTCTGTTTGGCCTGAACAATGCCGAAGGCAATCACGGCGAGGACGTCAAAGAGCTGTATTTCTACGTCGACGGGGTACCGAGCCATGCCTACATGCGCATGCTCTACAAGTACCCGCAGCGGGCGTTTCCCTATGCCGAGCTGGTGGCCGAGAACGCCCGTCGCGGGCTGGACGATGGCGAGTATGAAATCCTTGATACCGGCGTGTTTGACGACGATCGCTACTTTGATGTGACGGTGGAATACGCCAAGCGCAGCCCGGACGACCTGTTGATGCGGGTCACCGCGCACAACCGTTCTGATCAGCCGGCGCGTCTGCGAGTACTGCCGCAGGTGTGGGCGCGCAACACCTGGAGTTGGGGCGGTGACAGGCACATGCCCAGCCTGACGCTGACCGGCGACTCGGTCATGGCGCAGCACCCGATGTTGGCGGACCGGCAACTCAGTGCCTGGGGCGAGGCGGGGTGCGAGTGGCTGTTCTGCGACAACCAGACCAATCATCCGAAACTCGATGGTACGCCAGCCAACGGCCCGTTCAAGGATGGCATCAACGATTATCTGGCGGACGGCGCCGCTGCTGCTATCCGTCGTGATTCGGGTACTCGGGTGGCTGCGCATTTCGTTCTGGAACTGGACGGGCTGGCGAGCAAAAGCGTCTACCTGCGTTTCGCCCCGGTTCGCGCGCCCAAGGTCAACGCCAAAGCGCTGTTCGAGCGTCGCCGCTCTGAAGCCGATGACTATTACGCCGTGCTGCAAGCCCGGATGCCCGATCCAGACGCGCGTAACGTTCAGCGTCAGGCGTTGGCCGGGCTGCTCTGGTCCAAGCAGCTGTATTACTTTGACGTCAATCGATGGCTCGACGGCGACCCTGGTCAACCGTCGCCACCGCCCGGGCGGCTGCATATCCGCAACACTCATTGGCGGCATTTGTCGAACGCCGACATCGTTTCCATGCCCGACACCTGGGAATATCCTTGGTACGCCTCGTGGGACCTGGGTTTTCAGGCCGTTGCTTATGCGCTGATCGATCCAGGTTTTGCCAAGCATCAACTGCTGCTGTTGGTCAAAGACCGTTTCATGCACCCCAACGGCCAGTTGCCGGCCTACGAGTGGCGTTTCGACGATGCCAACCCGCCGGTGCATGCCTGGGCCAGTTGGCGGGTGTATCAGCGTGACAAGGCCTTGACCGGTGTCGGCGATATGGATTTTCTCGAGCGGATCTTCCACAAGCTGCTGCTGAATTTTTCCTGGTGGGTCAACCGCAAGGATGCCGAAGGTCGCAACCTGTTCCAGGGCGGGTTTCTGGGGCTGGACAACATTGCGCTGTTCGACCGCTCGGCCGTGTTACCGCCTGGATTTCAACTGGATCAGGCCGACGGCACGGCGTGGGTTGCGGCGTATGCGCTGGACTTGATGCGCATCGCCCTGGAACTGGCCAAGCGCAATCCGGTGTACGTCGACATCGCTGTGAAGTTCTTCGAGCACTTCCTCTACATCGCTGGCGCCATCAACCGCGTGGACTATGCCGATGAAGGTTTGTGGGATGAGCAGGATCAGTTTTTCTACGACGTTCTGCACCGTCCCGACGGGGTCAGCGAACCGCTGCGACTGCGCTCCATCGTCGGCTTGATGCCGCTGTTTGCGGTACAGGTGCTGGAACAGCACGAGCACGAAGGGTTGCCGGGTTTGCGTGAGCGATTATTGGGGTTCATGCACCACCGGCCGGATCTGGCGAGTCTGGTTTCACGCTGGACCGAACCCGGAGAAGGTAATCGGATGCTGCTTGCGCTGTTGCGTGGCGAGCGCACCAAAGACCTGCTCAAACGCATGCTCGATGAGGCTGAGTTTCTCTCCGAATTCGGCGTTCGCTCCTTGTCCAAAGCCTTTGCCGAACATCCCTTTGGCATGCAGATCAACGGTAATAAACTGTGTGCCCACTATGAGCCGGCGGAATCCGGTTCGCGGCTGTACGGTGGTAATTCCAACTGGCGCGGGCCGTTGTGGATGCCGATCAACTACATGTTGATTGAGTCGTTGCGTGAGTTTCATCGGTACTACGACGAAAATTTTTCGGTCGAATATCCCAGTGGTTCAGGTTATCTGGCGTCGCTTGCCGAGGTGGCCGACAGCTTGAGTCAGCGCCTGACTCGGCTGTTTCTGCGGGATGAAAACGGTAGCCGACCGTCGATGGCCGGCTTCGCGCAGCTCCAGGCCGACCCGTTGAGCCGTGACCTGGTGCTGTTTCACGAGTACTTCCACGGCGAAACCGGCCGTGGCCTCGGCGCCTCCCATCAAACCGGCTGGAGCGCGCTGGTGGCATTGTTGTTGTAATTATTATTGTAGGAGCTGCCGCAGGCTGCGATCTTTTGATCTTGATCCTTTAGCAATTTCAGAACCGTAAAAGATCAAAAAATCAAAAGATCGCAGCCTGCGGCAGCTCCTACGGGGGTAATCAAGCGATCAAGCAATCAGCGTTGCTTCACGCTCCAATGCCCACGGCGCAATCAAGCGCTGCGGGGTCTGGCAGGTTTTGCGCTTGAACACGAAGTTATGGCACTTCTCCGCGAACTGTTGGCGGTTATGCACCATGTCCAGTTGCATCTGTGCCAGCTCGACCTCGCGACAGTGTTCGATCTGCTGAAGGTCCATGCTGGCTTTGCGCGCTCGTAACGCCGCGTACTTTTCATCGGTCAACGCGCTGTTGGCCTGTTGCAGTAGCCATTGGCTGAACTCGCGCGGGCAGCGCGGGCCGATGTCCTGAATCATCCCCAATTGCCAGGCCTGAAACGCGCTGATCGGCAGGCATTCTTCGGTGAGCTTATGCGCAACTTCGCTGCCCACTGCGCGAGGCAAACTGTAGGTCCAGTACTCGGAGCCATACAGGCCCATGGTTTTGTAATGCGGATTGAGCACCACACCGGCTCGGGCGAACACGATGTCGGCGGCCAGCGCCAGCATCACGCCGCCGGCTCCGGCGCCGCCGGTCAGACCGCTGACCACCAGTTGCCGGGCAGTCAGCAGTTCCTGGCAGACATCATCGATCGCCTGAATATTGGCCCAGGCTTCCAGCCCCGGCACCTTGGCTGCCTGAATGACATTGAGGTGCACGCCATTGGAAAAGCTCCCGCGACCGCCCTTGATCAGCAGCACTCGAGTGTCACGGGCCTTGGCCCAGCGCAGCGCCTCGACCAATCGCTGACACTGTTCAGTGCTCATGGCGCCGTTGTAGAACTCGAAGGTCAGTTCACCGACGTGGCCCGACTCCCGATAACGAATCGGTTGATAGGTGGCCTCGTTGAACGGCTGGTTGGCGATCGAGCCGTCCAGTACCGGAACTTCATTGAGTTGCCCGGCCAGCACATGCCGCGCTGGCAACTTGAAGGTTTCTTCCCCGGGCTGAGCCTTGCGCTTGAGCGAGCCGACCCACAGGCTGCGATCGCCGGTCGCGACCAGTACAGCATCGTCTTGCACGGCAAGGATTTCCCCCGGCGTGCCGCTGCGTGAATCCAGATGGGCGTCGTACAGGTAATACTGCCCGCCGGCCAGACTTGCCAACACACCGGGCTGGCCGTCGGCGGCGTCAATGCTGCGTTTGATGAACCGCGCACAATCGTGCCAGCTGAAGGTTCGGTCGGCCTGTTTCATGTTGGGCTTCAGGCGTCCGATGACGTTGGGCTGCGTGTAATCAAGTGGTGTCGGGACGAAATCGCTGGCGAACTTTTCCACCACATCGCGAATGCAATGGATTGCCGCGTCACTCACCGGGCCGTTGTACAGCTCGGATTTGCGCACGTCGGCGGGCATGTTGAATTCATAGGTCGACCAGATCGGCCCGGCATCCATTTCTTCGACCGCCTGCAAGGCGGTAACGCCCCAACGGCTGACCTGCTGGGTGATGGCCCAATCCAGCGCACTGGCGCCACGGTCGCCGACGATGCCCGGGTGAATGATCACCACCGGGCGCTCCGGGTTGCTCCAGAGCTGTTGCGGAACGCGATCCCTGAGAAACGGGCAGATCACCAGCTCGGCCGACGATTCCTCGATCTGCCGGCACACCGAGGCTTCATCGGTGAACAGCACCACACTGGGCTCATGACCCGATTGGCGCAAATCCAGCCAGGCACGTTGGGTCAAACCGTTGAACGCCGATGACAACAAAATGATCTTCAATGACCGCATGAATGACTCTTCCCTGAGGATGCGCGGCCGGAGGCTCCCATTGAGCCGTCCCTGGCCTTTGATGGAAGCGCAAGGGTAGAGAGTGTGTTGCGAGGGTTAGCTGACCGAGATCAATCTTGTGTTTGCAAATCGTTCATCAGTCGACGAGTTGTTGATTGCTGTTGGTAAACCGCTTTGATTCTGTCTGATCTGAAACGACAAACCCGCCAGTCTTGTGAAAAGGTGGCGGGTTTTGTGTGGTCTGCGTGCACTATCGACCTGTTGCGAGGGGGCAAGCCCTAATGCCAGTCAGTTAAGTGAACACAAAGTTCGAAACAGCAAGGATCGAATGTGGGAGCGAGCTTGCTCGCGATAGCGGTGTGACAGTAACCATTGATGCAGAATGTAACACCGTCATCGCGAGCAAGCTCGCTCCCACAAGAGCCCCACGGCGTTGGCCGCTACTCAGGTGTATCGAGGTGATCCAGCGCTCGATTCACCGCCAACTCGGCCAGGGAAATCATCTGTTGAATCGCCAGCGCGGTATTGCGTTTGGGGCCTTCGAGGTCGAACGCCAGATCGCTGGCCATGACATTGGCTGAAGCGAGGGTTTCGCAGGCGTGGGCCAGCAGGGTTTCGCTGTCGACGTCGGGGGCGATGACGAAAATGCAGCCGGGGCGTCGGTCGGCTAACAGTGCCTTGGTTTCGGGCAGCACCAGGTAATGATCGAGCGCACGGTGCGCGGCGGCGTGGAGTTCTTTCGAGTCGAGGGAAGCGTAGGGAGAAACGGGATCGGTTTCAGAGGGATTGGGGGTGGCTTTGAACATGGTGAACCTCACTTTGTCATCGGGAAACACCTTGAATTCGGGGCCGCCAAGCCCGTGCCGCTGAATGGTCAGCGACATGTAAACGATAGGGGCGAGGGCCAATACGCACAAGCCGGCGGATTCTGGCGCAGGTGTAGGTCGCTACGCAAGGCGCTGTAGCCTCTGATGGGCACCGCGTGGGCAAGCTTAAACACCCGTAGCAGCTGTCGAGCCCGCGAGGCTGCGTTCGGCCGCGAAGCGGTCGTAAAATCATGCAACACGTTCATTCAGGTAAACCGCGTACACAGGGTTTGCGAGGACTGCGTCCTCGAACGCAGCCTCGCGGGCTCGGCAGCTGCTACGGGCGCGAGCTTTACACCTTCGGTATACCGGCAGGTGTTATCTATGTAGGGCTTCACGTGGATGACCAAGGCATAAAGTGACCCTCGATTGGATGAGGCTGAGAAGAATCTCTCGCCCCTTCAACTCACAAAACACGGTTGCTTTCTGTCTCCAATTGGATACACTTCCTTGTGACTTATCTGATCCAGCAAACCAAGTATTTTGCTCATTGGCTTGTATCTGTACGCGATATACGCGCAAGGATTGCCATCGCACGACGCATTGATCGAGCCACAACTGGCAACCTGGGCGATGTGAAGCCAGTAGGTGAAGGTGTATCCGAGATGCGCGTTGATGTCGGGGCTGGATACCGCGTGTATTTCACAATGCGCGGCGGTGTTGTCGTGGTCCTGCTGGCTGGCGGGGACAAGTCCACTCAACCTGCCGATATCCGGCAGGCCAAAAGATTGGCAAAGGAGGTTTGAAAATGTCCGATACCCTTATGCCGTTTGATATGGCGGAGCTTCTGGACACTGATGAAGCCGTCAGCGAGTACCTGTCTCAGGTACTGGCCGAGGGCGACACTGACGAGTTCATCCGTGCGGTTGGATACGTCGCAAAAGCGCGCGGTATGGCCCAGATTGCGAATGACTCAGGCCTTGGCCGGGCAAGCTTGTACAAAGCATTTGCGCCGGGCGCCAAGCCACGCTTCGACACTGTGATTAAAGTGATGCGCGCGATGGGCATTGAGCTCCACGCTACTGTTGGGCGTGCTTGAGAGTCAAAACGCAAAGCACGAACAACCCAACGCGCCCCAGAACCCCTGAAAGTCGCTGACTGGCGCATTCGACAAGCGCGCTCGCTCATGGCTGTGGGCATGCACGGCGCAGGCGCCCACGCATTGATGCATTTGGGCGGTGAGCGGCGCCAGGGGTTTCCAGTGCCCCGGCACGCTCACCACCGGCGACCAATCGGGCATCACCGGTAGACGCGGCGGGCCGAGCTTTTCGAATTCGAGGCTGCCGTAGACCACCTTGCCGTCGACCACAGTCAGTATCGATTCAATCCACTTGATCGCTTCGTCGTCGACGCTGAAATAGTCGGCTGACAACGCCACCAGATCGGCCAGTTGCCCGACCTTGATCTGGCCCTTTGTGCCTTGCTCGGAGGAGAACCAGGCGCTGCCATGGGTGTAGAGTTCCAGCGCCGTGTCGCGGCTCAGGCCTTGCGGGTACAGCTCCAGACCGCCGACGGTGCGGCCGCTGACCAACCAGTAGAGCGACGTCCACGGGTTGTAGCTGGAGACGCGGGTGGCGTCGGTGCCGGCACCGACCGGAATGCCTTCGGCGAGCATGCGCTGGATCGGTGGGGTGTGCTCGGCGGCCTTGGCGCCGTAGCGGTCGACAAAGTACTCGCCCTGAAAAGCCATGCGGTCCTGAATCGCAATGCCACCGCCCAGCGCGCGAACCCGCTCGATATTCTGCGGGGTGATGGTTTCGGCGTGATCGAAGAACCACGGCAGCCCGTCGAATGGAATGTCGCGGTTAACCTTCTCGAACACGTCGAGCATCCGTGTGATCGATTCGTTGTAGGTGGCGTGCAGGCGGAATGGCCAGCGTTGCTCGACCAGATGCCGGACCACCGGTTCCAGCTCCTGCTCCATGGTCTGCGGCAAATCCGGACGTGGCTCGAGGAAGTCTTCGAAATCTGCCGCGGAGAACACCAGCATTTCGCCAGCGCCATTGTGCCGCAAAAAGTCGTCACCCTGGCCGTAGTGCGAGGTGTTAGTCCAGTTCTTGAAGTCGGTCAGTTCTTCCTTGGGCTTTTGGGTGAACAGGTTGTAGGCGATGCGCACGCTGAGTTGCTGGTCTTTCGCCAACTGCTGGATGACCTGATAGTCGTCCGGGTAATTCTGAAAGCCGCCACCGGCATCAATGGCGCTGGTGACGCCGAGACGATTGAGTTCGCGCATGAACTGCCGGGTCGAGTTGACCTGATACTCCAGCGGCAGCTTCGGTCCCTTGGCCAGGGTCGAGTACAGGATCATCGCGTTCGGACGGGCGATCAGCATGCCCGTGGGGTCGCCATTGGCATCGCGCTGGATTTCACCACCCGGCGGGTTCGGCGTATTGCGGTCGTAGCCGACTACTTTCAGCGCCGCGCGGTTGAGCAGGGCGCGGTCATACAGGTGCAGGACGAACACCGGGGTGTCAGGTGCGGCTTTGTTCAGTTCTTCAATCGTCGGCAAGCGTTTTTCGGCGAACTGAAACTCGGTCCAGCCACCGACCACGCGTACCCATTGCGGTGTCGGCGTGCGATCGGCCTGATCCTTGAGCAGGCGCAAGGCGTCGGCCAAGGACGGCACGCCTTCCCAGCGCAGTTCGAGGTTGTAGTTCAGGCCGCCGCGAATCAGGTGCAAGTGCGAGTCGTTGAGGCCGGGGATCACCGTGCGTTTTTGCAGGTCGATGACTTGCGTGCTGGCGCCGCGCAGAGGCATGACGTGCGCATCATCGCCGACGGCAATAAACCGCCCGTCCTTGATGGCGACCGCACTGGCCTGGGGCTTGTCCCGGTCAATGGTGTGCAGGCGACCGTTGAACAATATGAGATCGGCTGGGGTAGTGGTCATGCTGGTGCTCTCCGCAAGTAGAGGACTGATCCAGGCACCGACGGCGCCTGCCGAAAGGCCTTGCAGTACGCGGTAGTGAAAGCCGTCGTGGCAGTCAGATGGACTCATGGCGTCGTTCTCCGCAGGTGTTCGGTCGCGCGAGCAGCCGGATGCGCGAGCCATACGGCCAGCAAAGAATATAGACGGCTAATTCGGGGTCGATGCGTCGTGCGGGGAAATTTACGACCGGCAGAAACGACGAATCCCGCCATGGAGGCGGGATTCGTGTGCAGCCAGACGGGCTCCCAGGGGCGGGAGCCGCCGTCTTAGCTCGGGAACAGCTCGGACAGTTTCATGGCCAGCATCATGTCGCCTTCAGCGCGCAGTTTGCCGCCCATGAATGCTTGCATGCCGTCGGTCGAACCGTCGACGATGCCTTGCAGGGTTTCGCCGTCCATGACCAGAGTCACTTGAGCATCCGGGTTTTCGCCTTCCTGCAGGTCGCAAGTGCTGTTTTTGACGATCAGCGAGAAGTTCTTGGTGTCGTCGATGCGGAAACCGAAAACCAGGTCCAGGCCGGCAGCAGCGGCTGGGTTGAACTTGGCTTTCATTGCTTGTACGGCGTCAGCTACGGAGGTCATGGTTCGATCCTTTCATGATGTGTTACAACAAGGGTCACAGTGATCCGGACTCAACGGAAAGTGATGAGTTCCGGGGCCTTCAGCAGTTGTAAATGTGCATGACTGTTGAAGGAAGCCAGCGCCACCTCGCGACCACGGAACTTCAGTTGGTTGAGCGAGGTGTTGACGATTTGCCAATTCAGCTCAAAGGCCTGCTTTGCCGGCATTTGAGTAATCAGGTGGAGCAGGGCAGTGATAGTCCCGCCAGAGGTGAACACGGCGATTTTCTGGGTGTTCTCGGCTTGTTCGAGAATACGTTGCAAGCCTGCCTGGACCCGCTCGACGAAGCCAAGCCAGCTTTCGAGGCCCGGTGGGTCGTACGTGCCCGCCAGCCAGCGCTCGATGATCAAGGCAAAGATTCGCTGAAACTCGCCGCGATTCTGCGCGGCATTGCGCAGGATGTGCAGGGCTTCAGGCTCTTCGGGTAACAGGTCTGGAAGCAGCGCGCGGATCACCGCTTCGGCGTCGAACTCGTTGAAGGCCGAATCGATTTCCAGAGGCGGCACCGGCAGGCCGACAGCACCGAATTGCGCCAGAGCGCTGTTGGCGGTGTGTTGCTGACGACGCAGGTCGCCCGACAGGCAGCGGTCGAAACTCAATCCCAGTTCAGCCAGGTGGCTGCCGAGTACTTCTGCCTGACGAACACCGGTCGGCGACAGCACGTCGTAGTCGTCTGCACCGAAGGAGGCCTGGCCATGTCGAATCAAATAGATGGTGCCCACGTCCGCGTCATCCCGGTACGTTGAAGGTTTTGCGAGGTTATGAGGATGCCGGTGAGCTGTCAATGAAAAAACATACGCTTGTTTGAAATGCTCGTTGGAGGGCCGTTACAGAAGGTTTCATGACTGGTCGCAACGCGGCCGCATGGGTATGCTGAAGGTATACGCGCCTGCGTGTTCAGCGGCGCACTGTAGTTAAGGAGTCGATGTGGATTTTCTTGCCGAGTACGCAAGTTTTCTGGCTAAAACCGTGACCCTGGTGATTGCCATTTTGGTGGTCCTGGCCAGTTTTGCGGCGTTGCGCAGCAAGGGCCGGCGCAAAGCTGCGGGCCAGTTGCAGGTCAACAAACTGAATGATTTCTACAAAGGGCTGCGTGAGCGTCTGGAGCAGTCGCTGCTCGACAAGGATCAGCTCAAGGCCGTGCGTAAGTCCGAAGCCAGGGCCGAGAAAAAACAGAAGAAAAAACCTGAAGCCAAATCTCGGGTGTTCGTGCTGGATTTCGACGGCGACATCAAGGCTTCGGCGACTGAAAGCCTGCGCCACGAAATCACCGCGCTGCTGTCCCTGGCCACGCCGAAGGACGAAGTTGTGCTGCGTCTGGAAAGCGGCGGTGGCATGGTTCACAGCTACGGTCTGGCGTCCTCGCAACTGGCGCGCATTCGTCAGGCCGGTGTGCCATTGACTGTGTGCATCGACAAGGTCGCGGCCAGCGGCGGCTACATGATGGCGTGCATTGGCGAGAAGATCATCAGCGCACCGTTTGCCATTCTGGGTTCGATCGGCGTGGTGGCGCAGTTGCCTAACGTCAATCGTTTGCTGAAAAAGCATGACATCGACTTCGAAGTCCTGACGGCCGGCGAGTACAAACGCACGCTGACGGTGTTTGGCGAAAACACCGAAAAAGGCCGGGAGAAGTTTCAGGAAGACCTGGATGTCACTCACGAGCTGTTCAAGAACTTCGTCTCGCGCTACCGCCCACAGCTGGCCATCAACGAAGTGGCCACCGGTGAAATCTGGTTGGGTGTCGCAGCGCTGGAAAAACGCTTGGTCGATGAACTGAAAACCAGCGATGAATACCTCGCTGAACGCGCCAAGGGTGCAGAGCTGTTTCACCTGCATTATTCCGAACGCAAGAGCCTGCAAGAACGCGTCGGCCTGGCGGCCAGCGGTTCGATTGATCGTGTCTTGCTGACCTGGTGGAGTCGCTTGACCCAACAGCGCTTCTGGTAAGGCGCACGGGGGCTCGCCAGTGCGGGCCCGTTATCGCGGCGTCGGGTGCAATGCCCGGCGCTGTACAGGCTCATGTCGCTGGCGTTTACCCTCTGCATTTCAGGTCCTTTGAGACTGTCGCGTTTTCCCTCCGGATTGAAGAAGTTTCCTGCTTTTATTCAGGCAGGCGGCACATAAGCTCTCAACTCCCAAGTCAACTGCAAAGGATTGCAAATGATGGAGCTAGAGAGTCAACACCACCCTGCCACTGGCCGGTTACCGGCTCTGAACAAGCAGACGCTGTCGAGCCTGGCACTGGACACGGTGATACCTTCGACCGCAGCCCAATATGCCGCAAAGCTGATCGAGGAGCGTTGGGGAGCAGCGCCATTGGCCGCTCTACTGGTCAATATCAATTACCGTTACCCCGCGCAAACGGGTGTGCAGCAAGGGCAGGTCAGCAAGTCGCAAAGCCTGGTGCAGGTCCTGCTGTCCAACTACCAGACCGTGGGCGCCGGTCGTTTCGCAGAAACGGTATTCGGCCTGTACACGCCTCCTGCCGTGGGCCCGGAATTCCGGATAGACCAGCCGATCAACTCTGACGGTGGGTTCTTGGACTACGAGGGTATCTATCGTCAAACAACTCCTCAGTTTTACGGTCCGAGTACTCAACTGAAACTGCAGCCAGCGGAGTTCAAAAAGTGGGTATGGGAGCTGGAGTTCAAGGACAAATATACCGCGTATGTGCACGCTGTCTGGCCTTCCGATGAGGCCTGCCTTGCACCACAAGGCTATCCGCTACGCACCTCGGTCAAGACAGCGTTTGTCATGGCGGCTTACTTGCAGCGCCAGGAAAACAGCCTGACCCCGGACGGACTCAAGTTGGCACTACTGGCTGCCGGGTTCGATGCGCAGCAAACGTGGGAGCAGCTGACGGTTGAGCAGTTGCGGGCCTGGGCGACAATCGAGTCCTCCATAGAGGCCTCGCGCCTGGTCATTTACCGTTATGTATCGAGCGATATCTGGAGCTTTCGGGAAAAAACCAGTGAGCGGATTCTGCTTTATATCCCGGGAAACTCTTCTCCCTTCCACGAGTTTGCCAACCACAAGGCGTTGTACGAATGGGTGGTCGAGGTGGGCAAGGACGTTGCCAGGAAAGAGGCTCTGGGAGCGCATTTTTCCGACGATGACCGGCAGGACGGTACGTTCCACGCTGGCGTGTTGACCGCGCTGGACGGAATGGCAATGTACCCCCGTCAACACCACCTGAAGAAAGGCCATGGCTTTTTCAACGATGATGGTTACTGGGATCCTGCCGATTACGTTCACCTGAAGGTCGCAACGTCTCCGGCCGATCCCTTCGCGCAGTGGGTGTTGGTGATGAAGCAGGCGGCCCAGGCCAGTATCGAAACCATTCGTGACGATGCCCAGGTCAACCGAGACGATTTGAGTGCGGTGGTCGAGCCCATTGTGCAATGGATCAACAAATTTGGCCCCTTGGCGTTGTTCGTTCCGGGAGGCGAAGGTTTGCTGGCGTTGGCCGGACTGATTGATGCCGGTTATGGGCTGGCTCAGGCGGTTGATGGCAAGACTCCTGAAGAGCGCTCCGCCGGCGTCACGCGTATGGTATTCGGCTTGCTCAACGCCTTGCCATTGGCCGCAGCGGGTGCCGCCATCAAGACTGAAGAACAGGCTGCCGTTGCTGGGGCAGAGCCGGACCCTGCCCCGGTGGTCATCGAGGAGCCGTCGCCTGGCGAGCACCCGTTCGTGCCCCCGGATGTCGCACCTCCCGCCCCGGGTGCCGAGCGGGTAGCACTGATGCGCGGGATCGGACCCAGTGTCCAGGCATTCAGCGATGAGGTACTGGCCCAGATCGCTCATGTCAGTGCGGTGGACGATGACGTATTGCGCCTGATGCACGCGGGGCAGAGGGCACCGTCTCCGGTGCTGGCGGACACCATCAGCCGATTCACTATCGATCAGGATCTGCAACGTGCAATCGACTCATTACCCGAGGGGTCTGCGCAGGCTAAGCAGCTAAAAAGCACAAGAGTCGAGCAATTCAAGCGAAGTTACGCCGCACTCCAATACTCGGATAACGAGCGGGTCAGGCTGTTTCAGCATCAGTATCCGGGTTTACCAAAAAGTGCGGTGGAGCAAATGCTCGACAGGTCTGGGGTGGACATCGATGCCCCCCACACACTGGCTGATACCAAACGAGTGCTGGGGCAGGTGAGCGGCAAGGCGCGGCAGTACGAGCAACATGTACGCCTGTGCCGCGCCTATGAGGGGCTTTATCTGAAGTCGGTCGAAAACATCGACAGCGATGTACTGGTTTTGCATACCCTGGAACGACTGCCGGGCTGGTCGCGCAAGATTCGAACCGAGGTGCTCGACGGGTTGGTCGGTACGGCTGAGTTTGACCAAGCGCTTCTCGATCTTCTGCCGCAAGAACAACGCTCGGCCCTCGGTTTGCGTCCAGACCATGAATGGCGGGACTTGCAGCTGAAAATCCGCGAGAACGCACTGCCGCGCTCCGAGCTGATGCTCGGGCTGCACAGGATGGACTCCGGGTTGACCTTTCAGCGTTTCGGGTTGCACGGTGGTGGATTTCCAAACACCGCGCAGTCCGCTGAACTGTCCATGGAGATGATGAGGCTTCAGGTCAAAGAAATTTATCCTGCTTTTACAACTGAGCAGGCGGATGAGTTTCTGTTAAATGCGGGAGCCCGGGCTCAGGCTGATCTTTCTCGGTTGAGGTTGCAGGCCGAGCAACTGCGTATCGATATCACCGAGTGGATTGAAGACATCAGCGATGATATCGAAGACATGGATATCGAGCTTCTGTTCGCGGGTGATGAGGAGGCCGAGGGAATGAGCGACGCCGAGATCGAGGAGGAGAACGACACGCGCATAGAGGAATGGATGGATATTGAGCGCGAGACCCGATATGAGCTGGCCGAGGAGCTGGTCGCCATTTGGCAAAAGCGCAGTGGGCCAGACAGCAGGATCTATGGGGATGGTCAGTTGATTGGTTTTCACCTGGACATGGACTTTGAGCGGATGCAAAACCTCCCACAGCTCAATGTAAAGTTGAATGACGTGGTGTCTCTCACCATGCCGAACTTCAAGTTAACGCATCGCGGCAGCCTTAACGGATTCCTTGAGTGTTTTCCCAACCTGCGCACGTTGAATATGCAGGGCGTCGATTTACGGCTTTTTGATCAGAATGGGATTGAGGTTGGCCGCTTACCGCCCGCGATCGCTGATATGCGTCAGCTTGAGACGCTGAATCTCAAAGCGACCGGGCTGGTCCTGACAGAGGGAAGAGAGGGAAGAGAGGGAAGCAAAGCACAACTCGCCGAGCTTACCCGACTTCAGGAACTCGATTTAAGCGAAAACCCGCTCGATGTCCCGCCGGCAGTGATTCGGATGACTGAATTGCGTCAACTCAAACTGCGGGGAGCGGGTCTCAGGACTTGTCCGATTGTTACGCTCGATCACCCTTATCTGGAAAGTCTGGATCTGCGTGACAACCAGATAACCCGAGTGCCTCAAGCGGTTCGAAGGCAGTCGGTGGTCAAGGGCAACCTCTTGCTTTCAGGCAATCCGTTAACCGACGTAGATAGTTTGAGATGGGTCATGGACCATCGCAAACAGACCGGGATCAATCTATGGATGGGATCCGTTGCAGACGATTTCGCAAAGCCTGACCGCTGGTTGACCGGACTTTCCCCGGAGCAAGCGACACAGCAGACATCGCGTTGGGAGCGTGTTTTGGCGAAAGAGGGCAGCAGCCGCTTTTTCGGAACCCTGGGGGTGTTGACGCGCACAGCGGATTTTCGGGTGGATTACCCACCGTTGCAGTTGCGTGTGTGGCGCATGCTGGACGAGATGGATGCGTCGCCAGGGCTTTGCCAGGCGCTGTTTCAGGATGTAGGGTGGTCGGCCGTCGATGGCGATGACCCGTTTGCCAGTTTTGAACGACTGGAAGACAGAATCACGTCATTCAAGGAGCCGTCGGTGAAAAAAGCCAGGCTCGATGGCGAGGCTCTTCAAGCGCCGTAGGTGGAGCAGGGACTTTGTAGCAGACATGAAAAACCTTGAGTCCCGGCACATGCGCCGGGCTCAAGGTTTTTTGTCGATCAGCGGCGACGGAACAGTGGTAGCGGTTCGTCCGTGGCGGCCTGGTAGGTCACCGAGAAGTCCTTGAGGCTTTCAAGTGCTTCGTACGGGTCCTTGTCGGCGCGCAATGCATAAGCGTCGAAACCGCAGCGGTGCAGGTAGAACAGCTGATCGCGCAGCACATCGCCGATTGCCCGCAGTTCGCCCTTGAAGCCGTAGCGGTCACGCAGCAGGCGGGCGTTGGAGTAGTTGCGCCCGTCGGTGAAGGCCGGGAAGTTCAGGGCAATGACCTGAAAGTGCGCGACGTCATCACCGATTTCTTCGGCTTCTTCATCGGCGTCCAGCCACACACCCAGACCGCCATCACGAGCCTTGAGGGCGTGACCGTGATCGCGCCACAGAGCCAGCGGCACGATCAGGTCGTCGCAGTTGGAAATGCCGTCGAAGGTCGCGTCCTTGGGCAGCAAGTGCCAGGTTTCGTCGATGACCTCGTTGTTCTTAATTATTCGCTGCATAGACGCGTTCCTTGAAGAGGTCGATGCCGATACGTTGATAGGTGTCGATGAAGCGCTCGTCTTCGGTCCGTTGTTCCACGTACACGTCGATCAGCTTCGAGATCACATCCGGCATGTCGTCCTGGGCGAAGGACGGGCCGAGGATCTTGCCCAGGCTGGCGTCGCGGCTGGCGCTGCCGCCGAGGGACACCTGGTAGAACTCTTCACCTTTCTTGTCCACCCCGAGGATGCCGATGTGGCCGACGTGGTGGTGACCACAGGCGTTCATGCAGCCGGAGATGTTCAGGTCAAGTTCGCCGATGTCGAACAGGTAGTCCAGGTCGTCGAAACGGCGCTGGATGGCTTCAGCGATCGGGATCGACTTGGCGTTCGCCAGGGAGCAGAAGTCGCCGCCCGGGCAGCAGATGATGTCGGTCAGCAGGCCGATGTTCGGCGTAGCGAAACCTTGCTCGCGCAGTTCGCCCCACAGGGCGAACAACTGGCTCTGCTCGACGTCAGCCAGAATGATGTTCTGCTCGTGGGAGGTGCGCAACTGGCCAAAGCTGTAGCGGTCGGCCAGGTCGGCAACGCCATCGAGTTGCTTGTCGGTCACGTCGCCCGGCGCAACGCCGGTTGGTTTGAGTGACAGGGTCACGGCCACATATCCCGGCTTCTTGTGAGCCAGGGTGTTGCGGGTGCGCCAGCGGGCGAAGCCCGGATGCTGCTTGTCGAGATCAGCCAGCTCTGTCGTCTGATCGTCCAGGACTTTGTAGTCCGGATCGACGAAGTGCTTGGCGACGCGATGCACTTCGGCTTCGGTCAGCGTGGTCTGGCCACCGCGAAGGTGTTCCATTTCCGCATCGACTTTTTGCGCGAAGACTTCAGGTGTCAGGGCCTTGACCAGAATCTTGATCCGCGCCTTGTATTTGTTGTCGCGACGGCCATAGCGGTTGTACACACGCAGGATGGCGTCGAGGTAGCTCAACAGGTCTTGCCACGGCAGGAATTCGTTGATGAACGCGCCGACCACCGGTGTACGACCGAGGCCGCCACCGACCAGCACGCGGAAACCCAGCTCGCCAGCCGCGTTGTGCACGGGCTCAAGGCCGATGTCATGGACTTCGATGGCTGCGCGGTCCGACGTCGAACCGTTGATGGCGATCTTGAACTTGCGCGGCAGGTAGGCGAATTCCGGGTGGAAGGTCGTCCACTGACGGACGATTTCGCACCAGGGACGCGGGTCGATCAACTCGTCGGCAGCGACACCGGCGAACTGGTCGGTGGTGACGTTGCGCAAGCAGTTGCCGCTGGTCTGGATCGCGTGCATTTGCACGGTAGCCAGCTCAGCCAGGATGTCCGGAATGTCTTCCAGCGCCGGCCAGTTGAACTGTACGTTCTGCCGGGTACTGATGTGGGCGTAGCCCTTGTCGTAGTCGCGGGCGATCTTGGCCATCATTCGCGTCTGGCGCGAAGTCAGTTGGCCATAAGGCACGGCAACCCGCAGCATCGGGGCGAAGCGCTGGATGTAAAGGCCATTTTGCAGGCGCAGGGGGCGGAATTCTTCTTCGCTCAGCTCGCCTGCCAGATAGCGTCGGGTCTGATCACGGAACTGCTTGACGCGGTCCTCGATGATCCGCTGATCGTACTCGTCGTATACGTACATATAGGTCCTGTTCTCAGGCTTGGGCCAATCAGGAACAGCTGCGCTTTTCGCTCGCTTGATTCCGATACTGCCTTGGCAATTCTGCGCGCACGGCCGCGCACTCCCCACGGAGCCGAGGCAAGATACCAGTTTGCGTTTATGCGCAAAAGTGATGTTTGAGTATATGTAAAGAACCAAATCGACTAATGAGACTGGTTATTGTCTTACCCACATTTGTGGTGCGGGCAATCCTCTACTTAACTGTGCTCGAGTCTTTATGCAATCACCGATAAAACCGACAAGAGGCGATGCAATGAGCAACCCAACCAAAGCACGGAAAAGCGATAGCACTGTCGATGCATGGGCAATTCTGTTCCTGATCATCCTGGTAGTGGGCACTGCGGTGTTCTGGGTCAGCCATCAATAGGTAAGCGTGACCGAGCCCTGTTCCGAAGATTGTCGGACAAAACGCTAATTAATTGCGATTTGCCAGCATTTCGCCGGCTATAATGCGCGCTAATTTCCGGGGCTCGGATATTCAATGTTCAAGTTTTTCTATGGGGTGTTACTGACGGTTTGCACGGTCTATGGCTCGGGCGCTCAAGCGGCGTCGGTGCTATTCCTGAGCCCCGGCACCTCTGCGGAAACCTTTTGGCTCAGCTATTCGCAATTCATGCAGGCCGCCGCCCGGGATCTGGGCATGGACCTGCAGATACAGTATTCCGAGCGCAAGCCTGAAACCACGATCAAACAGGCTCGTGAAGCCCTGCAAGGGCCAAATCGGCCGGACTATCTGGTGTTTGCCAACGAGCAATATGTTGCGCCGGAAATTTTGCGGCTGTCCGAGGGCAGCGGCGTGAAGCTGTTTATCGTCAATAGCGGGCTAAACGCCGATCAACTGGCGTTGCTCGGCAATCGCGAGGAAAAATACCCCAATTTACTCGGTAGCCTGGTGCCCAACGATGAGGAGGGCGGTTACCTGATGCTCAAGGAGTTGATCCGCCTGCATCCTCCGGTCGCCCCAGGCCAGAAACTCGAGTTGCTGGCGTTTGCCGGTTTGAAAATCACGCCGGCCTCGCAGTTGCGTGAAAAGGGCCTGATGCGGGCGTTGCGCGAGCACCCCGAGGTGCATTTGCGACAACTGGTGTACGGCGCCTGGAGCCGTCAGCGCGTCCATGAGCAGGCGACATTGTTGTTCAAGCGCTATCCGAAGACGTCGCTGATCTGGGCCGCCAACGATGAAATGGCGTTCGGGGCGATGCAGGCTTATCAAGAGGCGGGTGGCACGCCAGGCAAAGGCGCGCTGTTCAGCGCCGTCAATACCTCTCCGGCAGCTTTGCAGGCGTTGCTTGATGGTCGCCTGAGCGTATTGCTGGGCGGCCATTTCAGTCTGGGCGGTTGGGCGCTGGTGGAGTTGCATGACTATGATCAGGGCGTCCACGTCGAACGATATGGTGGCCGTGATCGGCAGATTCCGCTGTTGCAATTGATTGACCGGGCGCAGGCCAAACGCTTGCTGGCCATAGGGGACACTCAGGATTACGGCGTGAACTTTCGCAGCCTTTCGGCCAAGGGCTGTCCGCTGAGTTATCGCTATCCGTTCAGCCTGCAAGCACTGATGCACTAACGTCGGGCTAAACCCCGGCCAGATGCAGGACCAGTTTGACGATACCGAACAGCGTCAGCGCAAAGACCGCCGTGAACAGAATACCGAGCAGCACAAAATGGCTGGGCTTGCCGTGCGTGAAGTCGCGGGCGCGGTTCTTGCCACTTTGCACGCCAAATGCCGCCGCTATCACGCTGTGCAGCATCTGCCAGAAGCTGGGTGGTTTGTTGTCGACTGGATCGTCCATAAATCCCTCGTCACCGGTGTGTATGAGGCAAGCATAGACAATCCACGGCATGCACAAATCAAATGTGGGAGCGAGCTTGCTCGCGATAGCGTACTGATAGTCGACATCAATGTTGACTGAAAGGTACTCATCGCGAGCAAGCTCGCTCCCACAGGGGATTCTGTTGGCCACAGTATTGTGGCTAACAGAGCAACTTAGTTGTCGTAACCCAGATTCGGCGCCAACCAGCGCTCACTCACACTCAGTTCCTGGCCTTTACGCGCGGTGTAGCTCTGCACCTGATCCTTGTCGACCTTGCCCACGGCAAAGTACTGCGCCTGCGGGTGGGCGAAGTACCAGCCGCTGACCGCCGCCGCCGGGAACATCGCGTAGTGCTCGGTGAGGAACACCCCGCTGCGACCGGCGTGCATTTCGCTGGCCTCGGGATCCAGCAGCGCGAACAGCGTGCCTTTCTCGGTGTGGTCCGGGCAGGCCGGATAGCCGGGGGCAGGGCGGATGCCGGTGTATTGCTCTTTGATCAGCGCTTCGTTGTCGAGGGTCTCGTCTTTGGCGTAACCCCAGTAATCTTTACGGACCTGCTGGTGCAGCCATTCGGCACAGGCCTCGGCCAGGCGGTCGGCCAATGCCTTGACCATGATCGAGTTGTAGTCGTCGCCAGCGTCCTGGTAGGCCTTGGCGACTTCTTCGGCGCCGATCCCGGCGGTGGTGATGAAACCACCGACATAGTCGGTAATGCCGCTGTCTTTCGGCGCAACGAAGTCGGCCAGGGAGAAGTTCGGCTTGCCGTCGGTCTTGATGATCTGCTGGCGCAGGTGATGCAAGCGGGCCAACGGCTTGCCGTCGTCGCCATAGACTTCCAGGTCATCGTCGTGCACCTGATTGGCCGGCCAGAAGCCAAACACCGCGCGAGCGCTGATGAGCTTCTCGTCGATCAGTTTGGCGAGCATTTCCTGGGCATCGGCGTACAGCGCGGTGGCGGCTTCACCGACCACTTCGTCCTGGAGGATGCGCGGGAACTTGCCGGCCAGGTCCCAGGAGATGAAGAACGGTGTCCAGTCGATGTACTCGGCCAGCACCTTCAAGTCGATGTTGTCGAGCACCTTGGCGCCAGTGAAAGTCGGCTTGACCGGCTCATAGCTGCTCCAGTCGAACTGCGGCTTCTTGGCGATCGCCGCCGGGTAGCTCAAGCGCTCGGTGCGGGCACTGCGGTTAGCCGTACGCTCGCGGACTTCGACATATTCCTCGCGGGTTCTTTCGACGAAACCGGCCTTCAGTTCCTTGGACAGCAACTGGGTCGCCACGCCAACAGCGCGCGAGGCGTCGGTGACATAGACCACCGCGTCGTTGCTGTACTTGGGTTCGATCTTCACCGCTGTGTGAGCCTTGGAGGTGGTCGCACCACCGATCATCAGCGGCAGATGGAAATCCTGGCGCTGCATTTCGCGGGCCACGTGGACCATCTCGTCCAGCGAAGGCGTGATCAAACCGGACAGGCCGATGATGTCGCACTTCTGCTCTTTGGCCACTTGCAGGATTTTTTCTGCCGGCACCATCACGCCGAGGTCGACGATGTCGTAGCCGTTACAGCCGAGCACCACGCCAACGATGTTCTTGCCGATGTCGTGCACGTCGCCCTTGACCGTGGCCATCAGGATCTTGCCCTTGGCTTCCGGTTTGTCGCCTTTTTCCAGTTCGATGAACGGGATCAGGTGCGCAACCGCCTGCTTCATCACGCGGGCGGATTTCACCACCTGCGGCAGGAACATCTTGCCGGCGCCAAACAGGTCGCCAACGATGTTCATGCCCGACATCAGCGGGCCTTCGATGACCTCGATCGGCCGGGCGAAGGACTGCCGGGATTCTTCGGTGTCTTCAACGATGTGCGTGGTGATGCCCTTGACCAGCGCATGCTCCAGACGCTTGTTGACCGGCCAGCCGCGCCATTCCTCGGTCTCGGCTTCCTTGACGCTGCCATCGCCCTTGTACTTGTCGGCGATAGCGAGGAGGGCGTCGGTGCCATTCGGGGTGCGGTTGAGCACTACGTCTTCGACCGCGTCGCGCAGTTCGGCCGGGATCTGGTCGTAGATCTCCAGTTGACCGGCGTTGACGATACCCATGGTCAGGCCGTTGCGGATCGCATACAGCAGGAACACCGAGTGGATCGCTTCACGCACCGGGTTGTTGCCACGGAACGAGAACGACACGTTGGACACACCGCCCGAGGTCAGCGCGTAGGGCAGTTCGTCACGGATATAGGCGCAGGCGTTGATGAAGTCGACCGCATAGTTGTTGTGCTCTTCGATACCGGTGGCGACGGCGAAGATGTTCGGGTCGAAGATGATGTCTTCCGGCGGGAAGTCGACTTCGTTGACCAGAATGTCGTAGGAGCGTTTGCAGATTTCTTTTTTTCGCGCTTCGGTGTCGGCCTGGCCAGCTTCGTCGAAAGCCATCACCACCACGGCAGCACCGTAGCGTTTGCACAGTTTGGCGTGGTGAATGAACTGCTCGACGCCTTCCTTCATGCTGATGGAGTTGACGATGCCCTTGCCCTGGATGCACTTGAGGCCGGCTTCGATGACTTCCCATTTCGAGGAGTCGATCATGATCGGCACGCGAGAGATGTCCGGCTCGCCGGCAATCAGATTGAGGAAGGTCACCATGGCCTTCTTCGAATCGAGCATCCCTTCGTCCATGTTGATGTCGATCACCTGCGCGCCGGCTTCGACCTGCTGCAGGGCGACTTCCAGGGCTTCGGTGTAGTTGTCTTCACGGATCAGCCGGGCGAACTTGGCGGAGCCGGTGATGTTGGTCCGCTCGCCGACGTTGACGAACAACGAACTGCGATCGATGGTGAACGGCTCCAGGCCCGACAGGCGGCAGGCCTTGGGAATGTCCGGAATCTGCCGTGGCGCATAGCCGGCGACGGCTTTGGCGATGGCCTCGATGTGTCCCGGCGTGGTGCCGCAGCAGCCGCCGACGATGTTCAGGAAACCGCTTTGGGCGAACTCTTCGATGACCTTGGCGGTTTGCGCCGGCAGTTCATCGTATTCACCGAATTCGTTCGGCAGGCCAGCGTTCGGGTGCGCCGACACGTAGGTGCTGGCCTTGTTCGACAGCTCCTCCAGGTACGGACGCAGCTCGCGGGCGCCAAGGGCGCAGTTCAGGCCAACGGAAATTGGCTTGGCGTGGGCGATGGAGTTCCAGAAGGCTTCGGTGGTCTGGCCGGACAGGGTGCGGCCGGAGGCATCGGTGATGGTCCCGGAAATCATGATCGGCAGCTCGAAACCGAGTTCCTCGAACACCCCTTGCACGGCGAAGATCGCAGCTTTGGCGTTCAAGGTGTCGAAAATGGTTTCGATCAGAATCAGGTCGGCGCCGCCCTCGATCAGGCCTTTGGTGGCCTCGGTGTAGTTCTCCACCAGTTCATCGAAGGTCACGTTGCGATAGCCAGGGTTATTCACGTCCGGCGACAGCGAGCAGGTGCGGCTGGTCGGGCCCAGGACGCCGGCGACAAAACGTGGCTTGTCCGGGGTTTCGAGGGTCTTGGCGTCTGCCACCTTGCGTGCAAGGCGTGCGCCTTCTACGTTTAACTCGTACGCCAGACCCTGCATGCCGTAGTCGGCCTGGGATACCTGGGTGGCGTTGAAGGTGTTGGTTTCCAGAATGTCGGCGCCGGCATCCAGGTATTGCTTCTCGATCGCCCCGATCACGTCCGGGCGGCTCAGTACCAGCAAGTCGTTGTTACCCTTGACGTCGCTTGGCCAGTCGGCAAAGCGTTTGCCACGGTAGTCCTGCTCCTCGAGCTTGAAGCTCTGGATCATTGTGCCCATGCCGCCATCGAGAATCAGGATGCGCTCTTTGAGGGCTTGCTTGAGGACGTGTAGGCGAGCGCTGCGATCGGACATTAGGACTACCTGGTAAGGCCATTACGAAGGGCCGGAATAATAGCAAACCTGTGCGCTTTTAGAGCATGAGCTGTTTTTGCATGAATATCGCTCATGTTGATGGCTGGGCCAGGACGGTAGAATCGCGACGTTTTTTCATGATCGGGACCAGGGATATGTCGAATCGCGTTTTCATCAGCCTCTTTGTGCTGCTTATAAGCAGTGTCGCCACAGCACAAGGCACGGCGCCGACGATCTCCTATACCCGCGACATTCAACCGATCTTCACTGAAAAATGCGTGGCCTGCCATGCCTGCTACGACGCCGCCTGTCAGCTCAATCTGGGCAGTGGCGAAGGTGCGGCGCGTGGCGCGAACAAGATCCCGGTCTACGCTGGTGAACGCAGCAAGGCGTCGGAACCGACGCGGCTGTTTTATGACGCCTTTGGCAAAGCGGCCTGGCAACGCAAGGACTTCTACTCGGTACTCGACGCCCAGGGCAGTCAGGCTGCGCTGATGGCGCGCATGCTTGAGCTGGGACACAGAACCCCGCTGCAACCTAACGCCAAGCTGCCGGAAGAGATCGTGCTGGGGCTCGAGCGCGAGAACATGTGCCCGATGCCGGGGGAGTTTGAGGCCTATGCCGGCGCCCATCCGAAAGAAGGGATGCCGCTGGCGGTGACGGGGCTGACCGATCAGCAGTATCAGACACTGCAACGCTGGCTGGCCTCCGGTGCGCCGATCGACCAGCAGGGTCTGGTCCCCAGCGCCAGGGAAGCCTTGCAGGTGGTGCAGTGGGAAAACCTGCTCAACGCACCGGGCGCCCGTGAAAGTCTGGTGGCACGCTGGTTGTTCGAGCACTGGTTTCTGGCGCATATCTACTTCAAGGACGGCGAACCGGGGCATTTCTTCCAGTGGGTGCGTTCACGCACCCCGACAGGCAAACCGATCGACCTGATCAACAGCCGCCGCCCGAACGATGATCCGGGCACTCAGGTGTATTACCGCTTGTGGCCGGTGCAAGGGGTGATCGTGCACAAGACGCACATCACCTATCCGCTGAGCTCGGCGAAAATGGCCCGGATCAAAACCCTGTTCTACAACGGCAACTGGCAGGTCCACGCCTTGCCCGGTTATGGTCCGGAACGCCGTGCCAACCCGTTCGAGACCTTCCAGGCAATCCCGGCGCAGGCGCGCTATCAGTTCATGCTCGATAACGCCGAATACTTTGTGCGCACCTTTATCCGTGGCCCGGTCTGTCGTGGGCAGATTGCAACCGACGTGATTCGCGACAACTTCTGGGCGTTCTTCCAGGCGCCAGAACACGACCTGTACATCACCGATCCGGCATATCGCGGCAAAGCCACGCCGTTGCTGGCCATGCCCGGTCAGAATGACGATGTCGGCAGTGTGTTGAGTCTTTGGCACGCCTACCGCGACAAGCGTAACGAGTACGAAGCCTTGCGTCGTGACACCTACGCCGATGCGCCAGCGCCGAGTTGGTCGACCTTGTGGGCCGGCAACGACAACGCGTTGCTGAGCATTTTCCGGCATTTCGACAGTGCCTCGGTGAACAAGGGTCTGATTGGTGATGTACCGCAGACCATGTGGTTGTTCGACTTCCCGTTGCTGGAGCGCACCTATTATCAGTTGGCGGTCAACTTCGATGTGTTCGGTAACGTTTCCCATCAGGCTCAGACCCGACTGTATTTCGACTTGATCCGTAACGGCGCCGAGCAGAATTTCCTGCGCTTGATGCCGGCCGATTCGCGTGACGGGTATCTGGACGACTGGTATCAGAGCAGCGGCAAATTCAAGATGTGGATGGATTACGAAAGCATCGACAACGACAAGCCGACCGCGCTGGTTCTTGACGAGAAAGACCCGAAACGCGACTTCGCCCAGCAATTGCTGATGCGTTACGGTGACCTGAACGCCCGACCTGATCCGATCAACCGCTGCGACGGCGCCTATTGCTCACGGCCCAATATCGATCCGGCCTTACAGAATGCCGAGCAGGCGTTGAGCCGCCTGACATCGCGCCCGGCGGCCGGGCTCAAGGTAATCGATCAACTGCCGGAAACGACGATGCTGCGCATCGAAAGTCGCAGCGGCAAGCGCGAGGTGTACAGCCTGCTGCGCAACCGCGCCCACAGCAACGTGGCGTTCCTGCTCGGCGAGGCACTGCGCTATCAGCCGGGGCTGGACACATTGACTATTTACCCCGGTGTGCTCAGCAGCTACCCGAACTTCATGTTCAACGTTCCCGCTGAACAAGTGCCGGAGTTTGTTGCCGAGATGGAGAATGCCAAGGACGCCCAGGGCTTCGAGAAAATCGTCGAGCGCTGGGGCATTCGTCGCAGCCACCCGCAGTTCTGGCAGTATTTCCACGATCTAAGCCGATACATCCACGAAACCGATCCGGTGGAAGAGGGCGTACTGGACATGAATCGCTACGAAAACCTGTGATCGACAACCGGTTGCCCTTGAGGCAACCGGTTCTTTCCCGACGAAAATACTAGGACTTTGTCCGGCGCGATGATTGGCGTAAACTGCGCCCAAGCCTGCGAGGAATTTCCATGACCGCCATTACCATTACCGACGCCGCCCACGATTATCTGGCTGATCTGCTCTCCAAGCAGAACACCCCGGGGATTGGCATTCGGGTCTTTATCACCCAGCCTGGCACTCAATACGCCGAAACCTGCATTGCCTATTGCAAGCCGGGCGAAGAAAAACCTGAAGACACTGCGCTGGGGCTCAAAAGCTTCACCGCTTACATCGACTCGTTCAGCGAAGCGTTTCTGGACGATGCCGTGGTCGACTACGCCACTGACCGCATGGGCGGCCAACTGACCATCAAGGCGCCAAACGCCAAAGTGCCGATGGTCAACGCCGACAGCCCGGTCAACGAGCGCATCAACTACTACCTGCAAACCGAAATCAACCCGGGGCTGGCCAGCCACGGCGGTCAGGTCAGCCTGATCGATGTGGTTGAAGACGGCATCGCCGTGTTGAAGTTCGGTGGCGGCTGCCAGGGCTGCGGCCAGGCTGACGTGACCTTGAAGGAAGGTATCGAGCGCACGCTGCTTGAGCGTATTCCCGAGCTCAAGGGTGTACGTGACGTGACCGACCACACGCAGAAAGAAAACGCCTACTACTAAACAAGGCGTTCACTGCGAACAAAAAAACGGCGCCCCGTGAGCGCCGTTTTTTGTGGGTGAAATTCACTGACGCCATCGCGAGCAAGCTCGCTCCCACCTTGATTCTGGTCGCACACAAGTTCTGTGCTCACTGAAGATCTACTGTGGGAGCGAGCTTGCTCGCGATGAGGGCCTAAGGGCGGTAGAGATGCGCATGCCCGGCGCGGTACAGCGACGACTCGCTGAATGGGTCACTGCCCAACACCCGACCCACCAGAATCAGCGCCGTACGCCGAAACCCCTTGGCCTGAACCTTTTCGGCGATGTCCATCAGCGTCCCCACCACCCAATCCTGATCCGGCCAGCTGGCCCGGTGAACCACCGCAATCGGACAGTCCGCGCCGTAATGCGGCAGCAGTTCAGCGACGATTTTTCCCAGGTGATTGACCCCCAGATGAATCGCCATGGTCGCGCCATGCTGGGCCAGGCTACTGAACTCTTCGCCCGGCGGCATCGCGGTTTTGTCGGCGTAGCGGGTCAGAATGACGCTTTGCGAGATGTCCGGCAGCGTCAACTCGGCGCCCAACAGCGCTGCGCAAGCGGCCGTGGCGGTAACGCCTGGGATGATTTCAAACGGGATGCCCAGCTTGCGCAGGTAACGAATCTGCTCGCCGATCGCCCCATACAGGCTTGGATCGCCGGAATGCACTCGCGCCACATCCTGGCCTTTGTCATGGGCGATTCTGATCAATTCGATGATCTGTTCCAGGTGCAATTCGGCGCTGTTGACCACCTGTTCAGCCTGATGGCCTTCCAGTACGGCTTCAGGCACCAGCGAGCCGGCGTAAATGATCAGCGGGCAGCTGCGAATCAGCCGTTGGCCCTTGACGGTGATCAGTTCCGGGTCGCCGGGACCTGCGCCAATGAAGTAGACGGTCATGGCCGGCTCCTGTGAAAAATTGTCAAAGCAAGGCTTCAGATGAAGATTGCTCATGATCGAAGGCGGGGATTATCGGGGATTTTACGCAGCGCCGGCCAATGCAAACGTCGCCTGGGCATATTTTTGTCGCGGGATCAGCAATTTTGCCGGCGCCTGCGCCAGTTGTTCGGCGAGGGCCAGCGCAGCACTTTCGGCAACGCCATAGCAACCGGTGCGCTCGAAGGCGATTTGCGAGTGATGGCTGAGTTGCGGTTGATAGCTGGCCAATTGTTCGCTGCTGAAGTACAGCAATGGCAGCGCCAGTTGTGCGGCCAATTCGATCAGACCGGGCTCATCACGTTTCAGATCAATGCTGGCCAAAGCCTTGATCGCCTGCAATTCGATGTGATGAGCCTGTAACGCCTGATCGAGCAACGCGCGCAGCGTGCTGGCCGGGCAGCCGCGCTGGCAACCCAGGCCGACCACCAGGGTCGGCGCTGCGCCCGTTTCACTCATGCGTGGTATTGACCTTCGCTTTTGCGGCGGAACAACCACGCACTGATCAGGCCCAGGGCCAGCCAGAACGCGACATTGGTCAGCTGCGAAGCGATTTTGAACTGAGCTTCGAGGGCTTCCGGGGCCAGCATCGAATGCACTTCAGGCTGTGGCGCGCCGACGATGTGCGGTACGGTCAGAATGGCGACGCCGAGCACCTTCAGCAGCCAGTGCCGGGCAAACACGATCAGCGCGATACCGACGGCGGTGGAGGCTGCGGTGCTGATCCACCAGATCTGCCGTTGCGCCAGGTCTGCGGCGGCAGTGCCCGGCAACTCAGGCGGCAAGCCCAGGGTTGGTGCCAGGACGAAGGTTGCATAACCGGCCAACCCCCAGAGCAGGCCCTGAGAGGTGCGGGTCGGTGCGCGCAAGGTGTAGAAACCGGCGAGCATCAGTGCAAAACCGACGGCGACCACCAGATTGCCGCCGGTAGTCGACAGCACGCGTTGCCAACCGTCTTCCGGCTCCCAAGCCTCTGCATCGTGGGTGTGGCCCGCCATGGCGCCTTCGGCATGTTCATGGACTTCAGTCGCCGGGGCTTTTTCGTAGGTTTCCGCCTGAAGAATCAGCGGCGCGACCCAGAAGCTTTGCAGCAAGGTCAGCAGCAGGGCGGCCAGCAAGCCGGTGAAGCCTGCGGTTTGCGCAATACGCTTGATCATGTCAGCAGGTCTCAATGGCACGGGAAGGCAGAGCTGTGACGGGTGTCGTGGGCGGCGTTGTGCACCGCGTCGATGTGCGAGAAACCGGCGAAATACACAAGGCTAGCGCCCAGAATCGATGCGCCGATAGCGGCAACGAGGCGTTGGCTCAGGGTGGACGTGGTGCTGGCGGTGGCGTGGCGAGTGCTGCTGATGATCGACATGGCGCTTCCCTCTGGTCAGTCAGTGGGTGAATCGAGCGCATGAAAACCCCCGCGAGCCAGGCACGCAGAGGCTAAAACAGCGCCCGCCCACCGCGGGTTTGTTATTTATGTGTTGCGGGCCGGTCTCCGGGCTCACGAGGGGCTGGCATTCGCCGAACCTGCAAGAATCGCCTTCCCATGCCGAACTGCTGACACAGTGGATCTGATTCTTCGCTCGCTTACCGTTGCGGGGGCAGCACCGGACTGACATGGCTTTTGAGTAAAGCACATGATTCACCGGTTTCCCGTTTCACCCTGTGAAGGGCACCCGTAACAAGGCGTGTAGGAGAGCATGGGCGAGGGCGGGGCGTCAATTGGCATGCGTTCTCAACGCGAGACCGAGGTGCCGCCATCGCGAGCAAGCTCGCTCCCACAGGTTCGGTGGCGCTCTTGTGGGAGCGAGCTTGCTCGCGATGGCGTCATCACAGCCGCTACACCACTCAGGTGAACATTGACCCGCCCCGATGCGATGCGTAGCCTTGCGCTTTCGAGGTTCTTTGGCGCATGCGCCGAAGCTAAGAAGGGAACGCGGTCAATGCCGCGGCTGCCCCCGCAACTGTGAACGGTTTGGTTTCTGCCATGCCACTGCACGCTCTGGCAAGAGGTGCGGGAAGGCGCAGAAGTCGCCAGTCGAAAGACCGGCCCACCGTCAGCCAGGAGACCTGCCTCGACACAGATTCTCACTACAACCGGGCGGGGTGATCCGGTGGCGAACTCATCCGCGCGCTCAAGCGCCGCCGGTTGTCGTCCCGTATGCCCGCCACCTAGCCAAAGGGCATCCGATGAAAACACTGGCCAAACTTCCCGTCACCATCGTTACCGGCTTCCTCGGCTCGGGCAAAACCACCTTGCTGCGACACATGCTCGATAACGCCCAGGGCCGGCGCATCGCGGTGATCGTCAACGAGTTCGGCGAGCTGGGTATCGACGGCGAAATCCTCAAGCAATGCTCCATCGGCTGCACGGAAGAAGAAGCCAACGGCCGCGTGTATGAGCTGGCCAACGGCTGCCTGTGCTGCACCGTTCAGGAGGAGTTCTTCCCGGTGATGCGCGAACTGGTCGCCCGTCGCGCTGACCTCGACCACATCCTCATCGAAACCTCTGGCCTGGCCCTGCCAAAGCCGCTGGTGCAAGCCTTCCAGTGGCCGGAAATCCGCAGCGCCTGCACCGTGGACGCGGTGATCACCGTGGTCGACAGCCCGGCCGTGGCCGCTGGCACCTTCGCCGCATTCCCGGATCAGGTCGACGCCCAGCGCAAACTCGACCCGAACCTGGACCACGAATCGCCACTGCACGAGCTGTTCGCCGACCAACTGGCCAGCGCCGACCTGGTGATCCTCAACAAGGCCGATCTGATCAGCCCGGCGGATCTGGCCAAAGTGCGCCTGGAAGTCGCCGAAGAACTGCCGCCAGCGGTGAAAATCATCGAGGCCAGCAGCGGTCGTCTGCCACTGGACGTGTTGATCGGCCTGGGTGCCGGCTCCGAAGAACACATCGACAGCCGTCACAGCCACCATGACCATCACCACGATGGCGACGATCACGATCATGACGACCATGATCACGACGCTTTCGATTCGATTTCCATCGAGCTGCCACAAGCCGACGAAAGCCTGTTGCTCGATGCCCTGACCCAATTGGTGGTCCAGCACGGCATCCTGCGGGTCAAGGGTTTCGCCGCGATCCCGAACAAGCCGATGCGCCTGCTGATCCAGGGCGTGGGCACACGTTTTGACAAGCACTTCGACCGTCAATGGGCCGCAGACGAAGCGCGCAGCACACGTCTGGTGCTGATCGGTCAGCAACTGGACGCCGCCTTGCTCGAAACGCAATTGCGCGCTGCGCTCAGCGTTTAATCCATGCACCTGCTCAGGACCCAGCCCGGCGGTTTCGTCTCGGATGACAACATTGCCGACCTTGGCCAAACCCCTGCCGAGCTGGTGATTCTGTGCAGCGGCGACTCCAGCCTGGCGCTGCTCGCGGAAGCTGCGCAGCAGTTGCCCGAGGACTACCCGAGCCTGCGCCTGGCTAACCCGATGCAGGTGCAGAATCACGCCTCGGTCGACATGTATGTCGACGAAGTGCTGCGCCACGCCAAGGTGATTCTGATCTCGCTGCACGGCGGGATCGCCTATTGGCGCTATGGCATCGAACGCCTGGTGGAGCTGTCGCAACGCGGTGTGCAATTGATTCTGGTGCCGGGCGATGACCGTCCCGATCCGGAGCTCAGCGATCTGAGCACGGTGCCTGTCGAAGACCGCGAGCGGCTTTGGCATTTCCTGCGTCAGGGCGGTATGGGCAATGCGCTGGATTTGTATCGCTGCCTGGCCAGTCGCTGGCTCGACCGCGATTACCCGTGGGCCGAACCGCAGGTTTTGCCGCGCACCGCGATTTACCACCCCCACAAAAGCAACGCGACACTGGGCGATTGGCAAGCCGACTGGCAGGTTGATCAACCGGTGGCGGCGGTGTTGTTTTACCGCTCGCATTTGCAGGCGGCGAATACCGCCTTCATCGATGTTTTCTGCCAGCGCTTGCAGGCGGCGGGACTGAATCCGCTGCCGATTGCGCTGGCCAGTTTGAAAGAGCCCGGCTGCCTGACGGTGGTCGAGGATTGGCTGGATGAGGTGCAGGCCTCAGTGATTCTGAACACCACCGGTTTCGCCCAATCCAGCCCCGAAGCGCCGCACTTGCGGCCATTCCGGCGCAATATTCCGGTGATCCAGGCGATCTGCGCCCAGGACAACGAACCGGGATGGCGCGCCAGCGAGCAAGGTCTTGGCCCACGGGATCTGGCGATGCACATCGCCTTGCCGGAGCTCGATGGACGGATCATCAGCCGACCGATCAGCTTCAAGGACCTGGCCTGGCGCAGTGAGCGCAGTCAGTCCGACGTGGTCTGCTATCGACCGCAACCCGAGCGCATGGACTTTGTCGCCGAACTGGCGCGGCGCTGGGTCGAGTTGGCGCGGGTGGCCAATGCCGAAAAACGCATTGCGCTGATCCTCGCCAACTATCCGACTCGCGACGGACGAATTGGCAACGGCGTGGGCCTCGACACGCCGGCGGCAGCGTTGAATATCCTGCGAGCGCTGCAGGCCGAAGGTTATCCGTTGCCCGCCGATTTGCCGGAAAGCGGCACTGCGCTGATTCAGCAGTTACTCGGCGGGGTCAGCAATGACCTGGAGAGCATCGACCTGCGCCCGTGTCAGCAAAGCCTGGCGCTGGACGACTATTTCTCGATGTTCAATGCCTTGCCCGAAGCCAACCGTGCTGCGGTGCTGGAACGTTGGGGAACGCCTGAAAGCGACCCGATGTTCCGCAGTGGGCGAATGATGATTGCCGGACTGCGCTTTGGCCTGACCTTTGTCGGCATTCAGCCGGCGCGCGGTTATCAGGTCGATCCGAGTGCGGTCTACCACGACCCGGACCTGGTGCCGCCTCATGGTTATCTGGCGTTCTACTTCTGGTTGCGCCAAACCTACGGCGCCCATGCAGTGATTCACGTCGGCAAGCACGGCAACCTCGAATGGTTGCCGGGCAAAGGTGTCGGCTTGTCCGAAAGCTGCTGGCCGGATGCGTTGCTCGGGCCGCTGCCGAACATCTATCCATTTATCGTCAACGACCCGGGCGAGGGCGCGCAGGCCAAACGTCGGACTCAGGCGGTGATCATCGATCACCTGATGCCGCCGCTGACCCGCGCCGAAACCTATGGCCCGTTGCGCAATCTGGAGCTGTTGGCTGACGAGTATTACGAAGCCCAGTTGCTCGACCCGCGGCGGGCTCGCGAGTTACAGCGCGACATCCTCAATCTGGTGCGTGAAACCCATATCGACCGCGAGTTGCAGCTCGACGAAAAACTCGACAGCGACGCAGATGCAGCGATCTGGTTGCCGCGTCTGGATACGTATCTGTGTGATTTGAAGGAATCGCAGATCCGCGATGGCCTGCATATCTTCGGCGAGTCGCCGACCGGGCGGTTGCGCATTGACACCTTGCTGGCGTTGCTGCGGATTCCGCGTGGCGACGGGCGTGGGGCGCAATCGAGTTTGCTTCGGGCGTTGGCCAAGGCTTTCATGCTGGGGTTTGATCCGCTGGATTGTTCTTTGGCCGACCCTTGGGTCGGTCCAAGACCGGCAGAGCTGCAATCGCTTAGCGATGAGGCCTGGCGTACGGCGGGCGATACCCGTGAACGTCTGGAATTGTTCGCCACTCAACTGATCTCGCAGACTGTGAATACCGAGCTCGAGCTACTGAACCCGTCTCAAGCCAAGCCCGGTCCCTGTGGGAGCGAGCCTGCTCGCGAAGCGGTTAATCATTCAACATTGATGTCGATTGACCCAGCGCTTTCGCGAGCAGGCTCGCTCCCACAGGACGCAGGTTGGTCTGATGTGAAAGCAATCATCGACAACCTGTGTGAAGTGGTTGCTCCAAGACTGGACGCCTGCGGCCCGGCAGAAATGCGCGGTTTGCTGGATGCGCTCAGCGGCCGGTTTGTTCCGGCAGGTCCCAGCGGCGCGCCGAGTCGCGGACGTCTTGATGTGCTGCCCACCGGGCGCAACTTTTTCTCGGTGGACGTGCGCAACCTGCCGACCACCACCGCCTGGCGCATTGGTTTCCAGTCGGCGAACCTGATTCTTGAGCGGCACCTTCAGGACCACGGCGATCATTTGCGCCAGCTCGGGTTGTCGGTGTGGGGCACGGCGACCATGCGCACCGGCGGCGATGATATTGCCCAAGCCATGGCGTTGATGGGCGTGCGTCCGGTCTGGGCCACGGGCAGTCAGCGGGTCGACGACTTCGAAATTCTGCCGCTGAGTCTGCTCGACCGGCCGCGAGTGGACGTGACCTTGCGCGTTTCCGGGTTCTTCCGCGATGCCTTTGCCAATCTGATTCGACTGTTCGATGCGGCTGTGCAAGCGGTTGCCGCGCTGGACGAGCCGGACGATATGAACCCCTTGGCGGCCAAGGTTCGCGCTGAACGTGAAGCGCTGATCCAGTCCGGACTGGATGAGGACGCCGCAGCACGACAGGCCGGTTGGCGGATTTTCGGTGCCAAACCCGGTGCTTATGGCGCTGGGGTGCAGGGCGCGATCGATGGCCGTTTGTGGCAGAGCCGCGAGGATCTGGCCGAGGTCTACCTGAATTGGGGCGGCTACGCTTACGGCGGTTCCGATGAGGGTACGGCAGCCCGCGAGCAGTTCGCCCAGCGCTTGAGCCAAGTTCAGGCCGTGCTGCAAAACCAGGACAATCGCGAGCATGACTTGCTCGATTCCAACGACTATTACCAGTTCCAGGGCGGCATGCTCGCCGCCGTCGAAAGCCTCAGCGGTGAAGCGGCGGCGAGCTACCATGGCGACCACAGTCAGCCAGACTTGCCGAAGATCCGCACACTCAAGGAAGAGCTGAACCGGGTGATCCGCTCCCGGGCGGCCAATCCGAAGTGGATCGACGGGGTCAAGCGGCACGGCTACAAAGGCGCTTTTGAACTGGCGGCGACTGTCGATAACCTGTTCGCCTTCGACGCCACTACGCAGTTGATCGACGATCATCAGTACGCCTTGCTGGCCGACGCGTATTTGCTTGACCCGTCGACCCGCGAGTTCGTCCAGCAGCATAATCCGCACGCCTTGCGCGACATGACCGAACGCATGCTCGAAGCTCAGCAGCGCGGGATGTGGCGGGAGCCGGGCGAGTATCGGCAGGCGCTGGAGAATTTGCTGCTGGATATAGAAGAAGACGGCTAGATCAGCAGCGACGCAAGCCCAATGTGGGAGCGAGCTTGCTCGCGATAACGGCGTTACATTCAACATCAATGTTGACTGATCCACCGCTATCGCGAGCAAGCTCGCTCCCACAGGTTGTGCTCTTTAACTGACAGGCATTGGTGCTTACTCCCTAGTAATGACTGACCATGATCGAGACCCCAAAATGACCGACACCCCGCATTTCCCCCTCTCCGCCGTGGTCGGCGCCGATGCCCTGAAACTGGCGCTGTGCCTGACGGCCATCGACCCGAAAATCGGCGGTGTGCTGATCGAAGGCCCGCGGGGCATGGCCAAGTCGACATTGGCCCGTGGCCTGGCGGATCTGCTCGCCAGCGGGCAGTTCGTCACCTTGCCCTTGGGCGCGACTGAAGAGCGGCTGGTCGGCACCCTCGACCTGGACGCCGCGCTGGGCGAAGGCCGTGTGCAGTTTTCCCCCGGTGTGCTGGCCAAGGCCGACGGCGGTGTGTTGTATGTCGATGAAGTGAATTTGCTACCCGATCATCTGGTGGATTTACTGCTCGACGTCGCCGCCAGCGGCACCAACCTGATTGAGCGCGACGGCATTTCCCATCGGCACTCGGCGCGTTTTGTGTTGATCGGCACCATGAACCCGGAAGAGGGCGAGCTGCGTCCGCAACTGCTGGACCGTTTCGGTTTGAACGTCGTGCTCAGTGGTCACACTGCGCCGCTTGAACGCGGTCAGATCATCCGTCGCCGGCTGGATTTCGACAGTGATCCCCAGGGTTTCTGCGCCGAATGGGAAGCTCGGCAGCAGGCATTGCGTGAACGCTGCCAACACGCCCGTGTGGCACTGACGAGCATTCCTCTGGACGATCAGGCGCTGGCACAGATCACCGAGCGGTGCTTTGCCGCCGGGGTCGATGGCTTGCGCGCTGACCTGGTCTGGCTGCGTGCCGCTCGCGCCCATGCGGCATGGCGTGGGGCCGGGGCGATCAGCGAGGATGATATCGACGCGGTCGCCGAGTTTGCCCTGCGCCATCGTCGTCGCGACACACCGCCGTCTGCGCCGAGCCAGAACCACGCGCCAGACTCGTCCGCGACTCAACAACCGAAGCCCGGCGAAGGCCAGGGTCAATGGGGTGAAATGCCCGCTCAGGCATTGCCCACCGGTGCCCGTCGTGAAGTGCCGAGCTGGCCAAAAAAGCCCTAGGCATTCGCCCTCGATCTGACGCGGGGGCGAATGCCAAACCCCGTGCAGGACACCTGAAAAACGGCAGGCAGGGCCAGCGTCGAACCACCAGCGGCGGCTCGGTCAATTGGCCTGGAACGCTGCTCAACGGCCGCCCGCGTCAGCGCGAAGATCTGCTGTTTCATCTGCGCAGTCGTTCGCCCCATGAGTTGTGGCTGGTGATTGTCGATGCCTCGGCCTCGACCCGTCGTCATCAGGCGCTGAGCGATGCCAAAGGCTTGTTGGCGCAAGTGTTCGATGACGCCTATCGCCAACGCGTGCGACTGGCGCTGTTGACCGCCAGCGGTGTTGCGCCGAGGTGGCAGGTGCAAGGTCTGAAAGCCTCGGCCAGCCTGCGCGACTGGCTCGTCGCGCTAGGTGCGGGTGGTGGCACGCCGTTGTTTGCCGCGCTGGCTGAAGCAGCGCATTGGCTGACATCACGGCAAAAGCGTTTTCCGGCAGAGCAACAACGGCTGTTGCTGCTGACCGATGGCCGCCTCAAGGAGTGGCCTGCACTGGCGCAACTCCAATGTCCGGGTATGCTGGTGGATATCGAGCGCGGGCCCATCCGGCTCGGGCGCGCTAAAGCCCTGGCCGCCGAGTTGCAGGCTGAGTATCGGCACATCGACGATCTGTAGTGCTTGCAAGAAGATCGCAGCCTGCGGCAGCTCCTACAGAATTGCGTACGCCGTCGTGATACGGTCGGCGTAGGAGTTGCCGAAGGCTGCGATCTTTCAGGGACAAAATCAAAGGAGTGGACCATGCGTGTTCTAGCCGCTAACAGTCAGGACGATTTCCGCGTCAAAGCCTATGCCGGAACCAACGGGGTATTGCTCGCCATGGACCTGGCCGAGCCGCGACGCAAAGGCCTGCTTGGTTTTGCCATCGAAAAACAACAGGGCAGCGGGCCCTGGGAGTTTCTGTTCAACAGCCTGACCTTCCCCGGTAAGGCCCACACCTTTCCCCAGTACAGCGCGACGCCAAGCGATAGCGCGCCGTTGCAGAAATTTCGCTGGGCGGATTACGCGGTCAATCCGGGCGTGACGATCAACTACCGGGTGCATCTGGCCTATGGAACGCCGGATGCGCCGCAATTAGGCGAGGCCCTGGCGGTGACGGTCACCACCGACAACGGCTTGCCGGCGGGCCAGCATGTCATTTTCAATCGTGCGGTGGCGGCCAGTCAGGCCTTTTCCCGCAAGTTCCCCGAGCTCGATGCACAGCTGAGTGCCAACAAGAATCTGTCTCTCGATGACTGGCCCGCCGCACCACGGCTATGGCTGGAGAACGGTTTGCTGGAGCAGATCACCGGTTTCATCGAACGTGCCGCAGATGGTCAGTGGGCGCTGGACATTGCGATTTACGAGTATCAGTTGCCGACCATTGTCGACGCGGTCAACGCGGCGTTTGGGCGAGGCGCCAAGGTTCGGGTGCTGTATCACGCCAAGCCCGGTGATACCGACACCACCATGAATGAAGAGAGCCTGGCCAAGCTTCCCGCCGAGAGCAAGCGGGGGCGGGTGACCCACGCGATCTTCCACGATAAGTTCATCGTACTGAGCAAGGTCGATGGTGCAGGGGAGTATCGGCCTCAGTCGGTGCTGTGCGGCAGTACCAATTTCACCGACAACGGTGTCTACCGCCAGGCCAACGTGGTGCATGTGCTGGACAATACCGCGGTGGGTGTCCGTTACCTGCAAGTGTTCGAGCAGATCTGGGCCGCGCCGACCGATGTGGGCGCCACACGCACCTGGTTGACCAAGAACAACCCGATGGACCCGTCGCAGCCATTGTTTGTCGGTTTTTCACCGCGTACCGGTCAGGCCGATCTGCAGCAATTCGTTGAGATCATCAATGCGGCGAAGAAGGACGTTTTGTTTGTCACCGCGTTCGCGCTGCCGGATGAAATCCTCAACGCCTTGCTCGGCCAGCCCCACGATGATGTGCTGCGTTATGGCCTGCAAAACACCGCCAGCCGCATCACCGGTTTTCACGCCGACCGCACGGCCGACTTCGCCGCCACTGCGTTGCTCAACACTGGCATCGAGGGCTGGCTCAAGGAAAGCATGAAAGGCCAGAAGGGCGACCTGTTGGTGCATTTGAAGGCCATCGTCGTCGACTTCACCAGCGACGCGCCGACCATCATCAGTGGCAGTCACAACCTCAGCATCAACGCCAGTGAAGGCAACGATGAAAACTTCCTGATCATTCGCGGCGACACCGACCTAGCCGACCGTTATGGGCTGGAATTGCTGCGCTTCTACGAGCATTACCGCTTCCGCTATGCCGCCAAACAAGAGGACCTCAAGCAGGTTCCGCCACTGGCGGTGGATGACAGTTGGACCAATGACTACTACCTGGACGGCGACCTGCGAATGCTCTCGCGGTTGCGTTTTTCCGGGCGGTAAATGCTGACCGATTCTGCCTGGCCGTGAAGGTCATGCCACCGGTCCGCTTTCACAGGGGCTGCGCGGCACTTGATCTACCGTTGCCTGTTGAGGAGTGCGCTCCTCATCCACGCGGTTTTTCAGGGAGATCTACCATGGCACATGTACGGCGTGATGTATGGAATCTAGGTTCTGGCTGGAGTGATGCGTTGTTGTGGTATGCACGCGGTGTCGGAGTCCTGCAGCAAAGGCCAATCACTGATCACACCAGTTGGCGGTTTCTGGCGGCTATTCACGGTATCGATGTCCCGCTTTGGCAAGACGCCGGATATCTGCGACGGGGCGACAAACTACCGTCGCAGGAAGATCAGGATCTCTACTGGAATCAATGCCAGCACCAATCCTGGTATTTCCTGCCCTGGCACCGTGGTTACGTGGCTTCATTCGAACAGATTGTCCGGGCGGCAATTGTTGGCCTGGGTGGGCCAAGTGACTGGTCACTGCCTTACTGGAACTACAACGACAACCGGCAAACGCTGAAAATGCCTGCCTGTTTTGCCGCTACCTCGCTACCCAATGGCGAGCAGAATCCGCTGTATGTGCAACGTCGGTTCGGCCCCAATGGCGACGGGGTGATTGTTCTCGACGAAGCGCGGATCGATCTTCGTCCAGCCCTCAAGGAGCATCACTTTGCCGGTTCCGCGTCGGGTGGTACGCCGGGTTTTGGTGGCCCCGAGTCGATATTCGCACACTATGGCAATGTGAACGGTTTGCTTGAGCAGCAACCGCACAACTACGTACACGTTGCCGTTGGTGGCCGGGCCCGAGGCAATCCTAACCTGCGAGGGTTGATGATCAACCCCAACACGGCTGCTCTGGACCCGATTTTCTGGCTGCACCATGCCAATATCGACCGGCTTTGGGATGTCTGGCTCAAGCGTGACCCGAACGACCAGAATCCGGTGTCGGCCGCATGGATCGCCGGCCCGCCAACCGGAGGCCGAGGTTTCGCCGTGCCGACGACCAATGGTGGTCGCTGGTCGTTCCGCGTCGGCGATATGCTGGATACCCGGGCGCCTAAACTCGATTATGTCTATGAGGACACCTCCGATCCTTTGCACGGTACTCGTGCGTTCCAGCAGCGGCTTGAAACACTCGGCGTAGCGCCTCAGGTCCCCGGAGCCGTGGCCGCGAAGGAGAAAACATTGAGCAAACCTGTCACTGCCGAGTTGATCGGCGCCAACGATCAGGCCATTGACCTGAACAGCACGACTGTCGAGACGCCGGTACTTCTGGATAAGGCAGCGTCGGCCAAGGTTTTTGGCAATCTGAAGACCAGGGCGTTCAGCGCGACGGCCACGCCTGCCGATCTCGACCGGGTGTTTCTGAACCTGGAGAACATTCGTGGCGATAACGATGCGGCCACGTATGACGTGTACATCCGTATGCCGGTCGAGGGTCAAACGTCCGCCCATCCTGATGTGCGTGCAGGCTCGATCTCGCTGTTCGGGGTGAGCAACGCCAGCAGGACGGATAACCAGCACGGCGGCCAGGGGTTGAGCCATGTACTGGAAATCACCGATATCTTCGACAAGCTCAGCGCCAGCGGTGCGCCGGACCTGACGAAGTTGACGGTGCGGTTCGTGGCGGCCACCGAGATTCTGCCAGGCGACAACATCAGCGTGGGCAGAGTGAGCGTCTATCGGCAGGGTCGCTGAACATGGCGCAGTACCTGATCCTTGCATTGACCCGAGGCCCCCGGCCATGGCTGATCCTGATCAGCCTGGCCGGGTGGGGGCTGTTGCTCGGTGCGGCGCAGATGCTGCCTATCCCGGCGTTCTGCGGGACATTGCCGGTGCTGGACTATGCCGCCAGTTGGCAGGGGATTGAGCAGGCATTGCTGTTCAATCCTCCTCGCCAGCTGTTGTCTTCGTGGTGGTTGATGCTGTTGGCGATGATGCCGTTGCTGCTGGTTCACCCTCTGGATTATTTGTGGCGGCGCAGCCTGTTGCGCAAGCGCTGGCAGGCCGTGGCGTTGTTCGTCATCGGCTTTTCGGCCATCTGGACCTTGGCCGGCGTGGTGCTGATGGGGCTGACGGTGGGGGCACGGGTGATACTCGGGTTTTCTCCGATGGACACATTGATCGTCGCGCTGGGGTTTTGCCTGATCTGGCAGGCTTCGCCGCTCAAGCAAGCGTGCCTGAACCACTGTCATTACCAGCCGCGGATTTCGGCGTTCGGCCTCGACTTTCTCAAGGACTGTCTGAAGTACGGCATGGTCAGCGCAGGCTGGTGCGTCGGCTCGTGCTGGGCCCTGATGTTGTTGCCGATGCTGGCAGAGCAGGGGCATGTGCCGCTGATGCTGTTGAGCATGGGCTGGATGCTGTGGGAACGCTTTAAAAGACCTCGCCCCGTTCGTTGGTACTGGCCGTTTCCACTGCGTCTGTTTCACTGAAAACCACCCCTGATGAAACGGGGGGTGACCATAGATGTAGGAGCTGCCGAAGGCTGCGATCTGTTGACTTTCAAGATCAAAAGATCGCAGCCTGCGGCAGCTCCTACGGGGGTTGTGTATGCCTTCAGTTTTTCGGGGACGGGCTGACGGTCGCGTTGCGCCAGGCGGTTTGCAGTTGTTCGTTCAGGAGTGCCGGTACGGTTTTACCCGGCTGTTTCTCCAGGCTGACTTTCAGGCCATTGAGTGAGCGGCCACTGAGGCGATTGCCCGCCAGGTCTTCACGGAACACCTGTTCGGCTTGCGCGTATTGCCCCTGGGTCAGCAACGCGTAGCCCAAAGACTCGCGTAGCGTGTAATACCAGTCCGGCGGCTCGTTGTAGTTGAGCGCGTCCTGGATTTGCACGGCCTTGCGCCAGGCCGCGATGATCTGCACATTGTTGTCACCCTCGAGGGCCTGGAGATCGGCACTCAACCCCTGTTTCTGATCCTTGCCGAACACCTCTGCGCCGGCGTCCTTGAGTGCCGCGATATCGAGTGTTCCATGGCTGCTGCCCAGCGCTTTGTTGAGCAGGATCAGGTTGGCAATGCGGAACAGCTCCACGGCTTTATTGCTGCCATAACGCAAGTCCGGATTCACGCTCAAGGCTGCGTTGACGGCCTGCCAATAACCTTTGAGGGCATCACGAGCAGCGCTGCCGTCGAGGCCGTCGGCACTCAGTTTTTGGTAGGCGCTGGCGTATGCCGCCATGACCTGAGTGTAAGGTGCGGTCAACGTGCCGTATTTGTTCGCCGCAGCGCAGGTCTGGTTGATGGTTTGCAAGCCGGCGTTGATCTTCGGTTCGATCCGCTTCAGGGCGTCCCAGTCTTCGAAGCGTACGGCGAAGTAATAGGGCACGGCGTAGAAGTAGTCAGACTTGGTGGCGATTTCCTGGGGGTATTGCTTGCAGAGGAAATCCAGTGCGGCATAGCGGGTGGTGTTTTCCACCAGCTCCTCGGCCATGTTCAGCGCTTCGTTCTGGCGCCCTTCGATGGACAACGTCCAGGTCAGGAAATGAATGTTGTGCCCCAGGTAGTGCAGCGGGTACGGGCTCTGCGGGTCGACCTGATGGGTGTAGGCGCGGTCGACCGACACCGCCGTGTAGTTGGCGATGCTGGCCAGGGCATTGTTGCCGGTGCGCTGGTAGATGTGTGAGGCCATGTGCACCAGGTGACCGATGGCCGGGTTCTGATCGCGAAAACGGTCAGCCATGGGCAGGCCGCTGGCAGGGAAGGGTGACTCTTCAATGGCATGGATATAGAAGTGGTTAGCGCCGGTGTGCAGCTTGTCCTGCACCAGCACCCGGTTGAGCACTTGTAATGCCTCGTAGGCGGCGGAGGTGGGTTTGACTTTATCGGACACCGCTTCATCGCCCTCCCACCATTTCCAGGGGTTGAGGTTAAGCAGGGCGTCGGCATACAGCGTGGCGGCGTCGAGGTCGTCGAAGTGGTTTTCCGACAGGGATTTCATCGCGTCGGCGTAGCGCTGCTTACCTTCGTCGGGCAGGCTGAGCTTGCCGTCCTTCTCGCTGTAGAGGGTCATGAACGCCTTGGCGTAATCGACTTCGCGCTGCAATTGCCGTTCGCTGAAGCGCTCTTTGGCGGCCGGGTCCTTGAGGCGAGCCATGGCGTTGTCCAAGGCTATTTGTGCCGAGCGGTAGGCCAGTTGATCACAGCCAGTGGTGGCGTCGCTGTTGATGTTGGAGTTGGCCGACAGCGCGATGCCCCAATAGGGCATTGCCGCACCTTCGTCGAAGCGGCTGGCCTGGTAGAACGCCCGAATCGCCTCGGAAAAGTTGAAGCCGTACTGCAAGGCAATGCCCTGGCTGTAGAAGGCTTCGACCTGCTCGGCGCCCTTGAGGCTCACCAGTGGATAGCGTGTGCCACCGAGCCCTGAGAGCAGGTGGCCCTTGTCGGTGTCCTGCTGGCTGACGCACTGATGCAGCACCTCCAGATACGGTGTGTCGGGTGATGCCGGCGCAAAGCTTTTCAGGTTCTCGGTCGCGCCGTGGCCCAGGGTGTGGGCCTGGGCAACTGGAAGTCCGGCCAGAAGCAGATTGCCAATCAGGGTGGCGCGCAGAAGGCAGGGTACTTCCATGAGTCAGTTGCTCCTTGAGACCTCATCCGTCTGCGACGAAGTATTGTTGAACTTCGCTGAAATTCCAGTGTGCCATCACGCTGTTCCAGTGCAGTCATCCGGCTATTTACTCATCGCTGCCCGGTACTGGCGTGTGCGTTTGGCGATGTACACCTGGTCGAGGATCAACGCCCAGAGCGCCGAGACCGAAGGTTTTGGCCGGTGACCGCGGCTCAGACGCTGGATCTGAAAGCGCACGACAGCCATGTTGGCCAGCGCCGCCAAGGGTTTGCGCTTCCAGGTGATCGGCGGCAATTGTGGGTGGCTGTCGTGCCCCTCGTGCCACAGCTTGACCAGCAACGGCTCGACCGCCAGCGCGGTGCCGATACCGGCCATGGCGATGCCGCTGACCAGTACCTGTTCGACAACGGGCAAACGCCGAATACCGCCGGTCACCATCACCGGCATCTTCGCCCGGCTCGCCAGTTCACCGGCCATTTCGAGGAAGTAGGCCTCGCGCGCCAGAGTCCGGCCGTCGCGGGCTTCGCCTTGCATCGCCGGGGCTTCATAGCTGCCGCCCGACAACTCCAACAGATCGATGGCGAGCGGGTTGAGCATGTCGATGACCTGCCGCGCATCGTCGGCATCGAAGCCGCCGCGTTGGAAGTCAGCGGAATTGAGTTTCACCGCGACGCAGAAATCTGCCGTGACGGCTGCGCGAACCGCATTCACCACTTCTATCAGCAAACGTGCGCGATTTTCCAGCGAACCGCCCCAGCGGTCGGTCCGACGATTGCTCAGTGGCGACAGGAACTGGCTGATCAGATAGCCATGGGCTGCGTGAATTTCCACACCGGTAAAGCCGGCTTTTTGGGCCAGGGCGGCGCTGGTGGCGAAGCGCTGGATGACGTCCTGGATGTCGTCTTCGCTCATCGGCGTGGGTTGGGCAAACATCTTCGAGAACTGTCCCATTTCCAGGGCCACGGCAGACGGCGCCCAGGCAGGTTGGCCGAGATTGGCCATGGTCTGGCGCCCGGGATGATTGAGCTGCACCCAGAACTGCGCGCCCTTGGCCCGACCAATGGCAGCCCACTGACGGAAACGTTCAAGGTGCCGTTCATCCTCCAGCACCACACCGCCGGGACCGGTCATGGCCCGACGGTCGATCATTACATTGCCGGTCAGCAGCAGGCCGGCTTCGCCATCGGCCCAGGCCCGATAGAGCTGCATCAAGGCCTGTGAGGGGGCTTGTTCGGTGTCGGCAAGATTTTCTTCCATCGCCGCTTTAGCGATGCGATTGCCGATTGTCTGGCCGTTAGGCAGATTCAACGCGTGAAAGGGCGACATATTTGACTCCTCATTAGTGGAGAAATGAGGCTAAGCTTAAAGTTAACTTTAATGTCAAGCGCGAAAATGAGGTTCTGATGAAGATTGGTGAATTGGCGCAATTGAGCGGACTGACGGCTTCGCGCATCCGGTTTTACGAAAGTCAGGGGCTGATCGGCCAGGTCCAGCGCTTGGCCAACGGTTATCGGCGCTACCCGGCAGAGGTGCTGCAAACCCTGCTGGTCATCCAGTGCGCACAGCAGGCCGGGTTCAGTCTGGAGGAGCTCAAACAACTGCTCACCAGCCCGAAGCAGGGTGAGCTCCGGCATGACGAACTGGTGCTGAGCCTGGAGCGCAAGATTGAGCAGATCGAAGAAATGCAACAGCATCTGGCGCAGAGCAAGGCGAAGTTGCTGGGCGTTATCGAGTCCATCAAGGCACGACCTGAAGGCATTGCGTGCTCGGAGAATGCCGAGCGAGTGCTGGCGAGGCTCAAGCACCACTGAGGCGTTCAGTTCTGATTCGAGCAATCGTCGGCAAAGACTGGCGGCGAGGGTCTCGACGTCTTCGGGCTGCGATGAGCGAGCAACTGATGCGCCCGGGGAACCGTGAGCAAAGTGTCGAAGGTTTGCCGTAACCATGGCAGATCACGCAGCGGTCTGCGTGGGACAGGTTTAGCGCGAGCCTTGCCGATGAGACTGGCAAAGACGTCGTTCAAGGCCTCTGCATTTTCAAAGCCTTTGAGTTTCTTCAGCAGTTTCCCGTTGCGATAGAACAACACGGTGGGGGTGCCGCTGACTTTGGGGTGGCGCGGTGATTCGCCGGTATTCAACATATAAATCTCGGCGCGATCTTTATAGGCCTCGGCCGTCGCACGAAAAATCGGCCCGGCGAACTCACAGGCGTAACAGTGCGGATTACTGAAATACAGGACGACCGGGCGGTAGGTCCTCAATGCCCGGAGGTATTGCGGTGCGAGAGAGTGGGTGGTCGGGCTCATTGAAGTCTTCCTTGTTCAGCCGCAAGACGAAGCGAAGGTGCGCCATAACGCTAATTCCGTCCGCAGGGCGCGTCTACTGTCAGAGTTGACAGGTACAGGGCGCTGACGTGTCTCGTTTTGAAGCGCACCTGACTTCAAATGTGGCCCCACTACCCGTGCCTGTAGCCAACGGTAGCGCCTGTGCGCTGCGTCGTTTGGTAACGCCTGTTTTGTGCATTCGTGCATCCCGTTGATTCAATTCATATTTCAATTGCGCTGGGATTTCCCTTCTAGCCTATGGCACACTTTCTGCTGTCTATTCCGTTGTCACATACCAAGTTCCGGTATAGCGGAATACACATCATCCTGGAGTGCCCGTCATGCAGCGCCGACTTTCCTTGTTTACAGCGTGTGTTTTTCTTTTTGCGGCTTCAGCCTCTGTCGTGGGCATTGCCCAGGCGGCGGACAGCAAGCTCGACAGTGTGTTGAAGCGCGGGCATTTGATCGTGGGCACGGGCAGCACTAACGCGCCGTGGCACTTCCAGGGTGCTGACGGCAAATTGCAGGGTTTTGATATCGACATCGGGCGGATGGTCGCCAAGGGTTTGTTCAATGACCCGAGCAAGGTTGAGTTCGTGGTGCAGTCGTCCGACGCACGGATTCCCAATTTGCTGACCGACAAGGTCGACATGAGCTGCCAATTCATTACCGTCACCGCCAGCCGTGCGCAGCAAGTGGCGTTCACCCTGCCGTACTACCGTGAAGGGGTTGGCCTGCTGCTGCCGGCCAACAGCAAGTACAAGGAAATCGAAGACCTGAAAGCTGCTGGCGACAGTGTCACCGTGGCCGTGCTGCAAAACGTCTATGCCGAAGAACTGGTGCACCAGGCGCTGCCCAAGGCCAAGGTCGATCAGTACGACAGCGTCGACCTGATGTACCAGGCGGTGAACTCCGGCCGTGCCGACACGGCTGCCACCGACCAGTCTTCGGTCAAATACCTGATGGTGCAGAACCCTGGCCGCTATCGCAGCCCGACCTACGCCTGGAGCCCGCAAACATACGCCTGTGCGGTCAAACGCGGCGATCAGGACTGGCTGAATTTCGTCAATACCGTCTTGCATGAAGCCATGACCGGCGTTGAGTTCCCGACTTACGCGGCGTCCTTCAAACAGTGGTTTGGTGTCGATCTGCCTTCCCCAGAGATTGGCTTCCCCGTCGAATTCAAATGAAAACTGCTGCGCTCAGAAATACTGCGTTGAAAACAGACTCGAAATGCTCATTGACTAACGTCAACTCTGCTTTCTCGCCTGTTTTCGCCTTGTCTTTCTTTCGCTCGCGACGTTTCCATTTCTTGAATGAGGGGTGGGGCGCCTCTAATGCGCCCCGCTCAAGGTACTGCTGACCATGAACTATCAGTTGAACTTTGCTGCCGTCTGGCGCGATTTCGACACCTTGCTGGCAGGGCTCGGTCTGGGTCTTGAACTGGCATTGGTGTCGATAGCCATCGGTTGCGTGATCGGCCTGCTGATGGCGTTTGCTTTGCTCTCAAAGCACCGCGCATTGCGGGTGCTGGCGTCGGTGTACGTGACGGTGATCCGTAACACGCCGATTCTGGTGTTGATTCTGTTGATCTACTTTGCGCTACCGAGTCTGGGGATTCGGCTGGACAAGCTTCCGTCGTTCATCATCACTCTGTCGTTGTATGCCGGGGCGTACCTGACCGAAGTGTTCCGCGGCGGGTTGTTGAGCATCCCTAAAGGCCTGCGCGAAGCCGGGCTGGCGATTGGTCTGGGGGAGTGGCAGGTCAAGGCGTACGTCACCGTGCCGGTGATGTTGCGCAACGTGCTGCCCGCACTCTCGAACAACTTCATTTCGCTGTTCAAGGACACCTCGCTGGCGGCGGCGATTGCCGTGCCGGAGCTGACTTATTACGCGCGCAAGATCAACGTCGAAAGCTACCGGGTGATTGAAACCTGGCTGGTGACGACGGCGCTCTATGTTGCGGCCTGTTATCTCATCGCGATGCTGCTGCGTTACCTCGAGCAGCGTCTGGCGATTCGCCGTTAGGAGCGCCCCATGTACGAGTCCCCAAGTTGGTTGCATGAGTTATGGGTCGCCCGCGACACCCTGTGGTCGGGCTTTTTGACCAGTGTGCAGTGCTCCGTCCTGGCGATCATGCTTGGCACCCTGATCGGCATCGTTGCCGGGCTGGTGCTGACCTACGGCACGATATGGATGCGTGCACCGTTTCGTTTTTACGTCGACCTGATCCGTGGCACACCGGTGTTTGTGCTGGTGCTGGCCTGCTTCTACATGGCGCCCGCGCTGGGCTGGCAGATCGATGCGTTCCAGGCGGGAGTTCTGGGGCTGACGCTGTTCTGCGGTTCGCACGTTGCCGAGATCGTTCGTGGTGCGTTGCAAGCGCTGCCACGTGGGCAGATGGAAGCGAGCAAGGCCATCGGCCTGACGTTTTATCAGGCCCTCGGTTACGTGCTGTTGCCTCAGGCGCTGCGGCAGATTTTGCCGACCTGGGTCAACTCGTCGACTGAAATCGTCAAGGCCTCGACCCTGCTCTCGGTAATCGGTGTGGCCGAGTTGCTGCTGAGTACCCAGCAAATCATCGCCCGGACCTTCATGACCCTGGAGTTTTACCTGTTTGCCGGTTTTCTCTTTTTCATCATCAACTACGCCATCGAATTACTCGGCCGGCATATTGAAAAGCGGGTGGCTTTGCCATGATTCAAGCTCAAGTTTCGACCCAGAACAAAAGCCAGGCCCTGCTGGAGATTTGTGGCCTGCATAAGCAATACGGCCCACTTGAGGTGCTCAAGGGCGTCGACCTGACCATGCAGCGTGGCAACGTGGTCACGCTGATCGGCTCCAGCGGTTCGGGCAAGACCACGCTGCTGCGCTGCGTGAACATGCTTGAAGAGTTCCAGGGCGGGCGGATCCTGCTCGATGGCGAGTCCATCGGTTACCACGAGGTCAACGGCAAGCGCGTGCGCCACTCGGAAAAAGTCATTGCCCAGCACCGGGCCATGACCGGCATGGCGTTCCAGCAGTTCAACCTGTTTCCCCATCTCACGGCATTGCAGAACGTCACCCTTGGCCTGCTCAAAGTCAAAAAGCTGCACAAGGACGAAGCGGTGGTGCTGGCGGAAAAGTGGCTGGAACGTGTCGGCCTGTTGGAACGTCGCGACCACTATCCGGGTCAGTTGTCCGGTGGTCAGCAACAGCGCGTGGCGATTGCCCGGGCGATTGCGATGAACCCGAGCCTGATGCTCTTCGACGAGGTGACGTCGGCACTCGACCCGGAACTGGTCGGCGAAGTATTGAGCGTGATCAAGGGCCTGGCCGAGGATGGCATGACCATGTTGCTGGTGACCCACGAAATGCGTTTTGCCTTTGAAGTCTCGGACAAGATCGTCTTCATGAATCAGGGGCGAATCGAAGAGCAGGGGCCACCCAAGGAGCTGTTCGAACGCCCGCAATCTCCGCGTTTGGCGGAATTTCTCAAGAACACGCGTTTTTAACACTCAATTTCGAATCAGGAGAAACACTCATGAGCATTACTCGTTACGGCACGGGTAGCACCGCCGGTGGCGGCCAGCCTCGTCCTTTCGCCCGTGCGGTCGAAGCCGATGGCTGGCTGCATGTGTCTGGCCAGGTGCCGGCGGTGGAAGGCGAAATCATTGCCGGCGGGATCGTCGAGCAGACTCATCAGACCATGCGCAACCTGATCGCGATCCTCGAAGAAGCTGGCTATGGCCTCGAAGACGTGGTGCGCACGGGCGTATGGCTGGAAGATCCACGGGATTTCTGGAGCTTCAACAAAGTCTTTTCCGAATACTTCAGCCCGGAACACGCACCGGCCCGGGCCTGTGTGCAGGCGAATATGATGGTCGACTGCAAGGTCGAGATTGATTGCATCGCTTATAAGGCGAAGAAGGCCTGATTTGTTCTTGTAGGAGCTGCCGAAGGCTGCGATCTTTTGGCGTTTTTGGAGGTGCCTGAAGGGCAAGATCAAAAGATCGCAGCCTGCGGCAGCTCCTACGGGCGAATTTGAATGGGAACCCACGACATGACCGAAGACACCATCAAGCGCCGGGCTCGCGGTCTGGACCGGGCGTTCGATATCCTCGATTTCCTCAAGGAAATCGGCCAGCCGCTGCGCCCGAACGATATCGCCAGCGGTATCGGCAGCCCGAAATCCACGGTCTACGAGTTGGTCGCGTCCCTGCTTGAGCGACGAATTCTCGAACCGGTGGGCAAGGAAGGTCACGTCTACCTTGGCCGGCAGCTGTACTTTCTGGGGCAAGCGCATTTGCGCCATTTCGACCTGAGCCGCGAGGCCGATCACGCCTTGCAGGAGATCGTCAGCCAGACCCGCGAAACCGCGCAGATGTGCCTGCTCAACGGGCGTAAATATACGGTGGCGCTGATGAAGGAGGGCGAGCGGCATTTCCGCATTTCTTCTGACATTGGCGAGAACGCGCCGATCCCGTGGACCGCGTCCGGGCGCTTGTTGCTGGCGCACTTGAGCGACCAGCAAATCATCGACCTGATCGATGAGGATGACTTCATCCTGCCGGGCGGCGAACGTCTGCCGCTGGAGCGTTTTCTGGCGGAAATCCGTCAGGCCGGCATCGACGGTTTCTTCTCCTTCGATAGCGTCGCCGACACCTTTACCCATTGCTTCGCCGCCCCGGTGAAAGACCCGAGCGGTGTCGCCATTGCGACCCTGTGCATCGTCGCCCCAAGGGCCGATGCCAAGAACAATTACAACGACTATCGCCGGGTGCTGATCGACAGCGCGAACAACCTGGCCCGTCGCATCAACGAATAACAGTGGCCGTTCGCGGCCGCGTGTGAGGAGTTAGAACATGTCTTCTGCCTTGAACATCGCCGCCGTGGAAAAGGGCACCGGCCAACCCGGTGCCAACCTGGTGCGTGACGTCAGTCTGCCGGCGCTGGTGCTGCACCGCGAAGCGCTGGAGCACAACATTCGCTGGATGCAGGCGTTCGTCAGCAACAGCGGTGCCGAGTTGGCGCCGCACGGCAAAACCAGCATGACCCCGTCGCTGTTTCGCCGGCAACTGGAGGCGGGCGCCTGGGGCATCACCCTGGCCACCGCGGTGCAGACCCGCGCCGCTTACGCCCATGGCGTGCGCCGGGTGTTGATGGCTAATCAGTTGGTGGGTGCGCCGAATATGGCGCTGATCGCCGAGTTGCTGGCAGATCCGGCATTCGATTTTCACTGCATGGTCGATCACCCGGACAATGTTGCCGACCTCGGGGCCTTTTTTGCCGCGCGCGGTCTGCGCTTGAACGTGATGATCGAATACGGCGTGGTCGGTGGCCGTTGCGGTTGCCGCAGCGAAGCCGAAGTGCTGGCACTGGCCGAAGCGATCAAGGCGCAACCGGGGTTGGCGTTGACCGGCATTGAAGGCTACGAAGGGGTGATTCACGGCGACCAGGCGGTCAGCGGAATCCGCGAATTTGCTGCGTCCCTGGTGCGCCTCGCGGTGCAGTTGCAAGACAGCGATGCTTTCGCCATCGCCAAGCCGATTATCACCGCGTCGGGTTCGGCCTGGTACGACCTGATCGCCGAGTCCTTTGAAGCCCAGAACGCCGCCGGACGTTTCCTCAGCGTGCTGCGCCCGGGCAGTTACGTGGCTCACGACCATGGCATCTACAAGGAAGCGCAATGCTGCGTGCTCGATCGTCGTAGCGACTTGCACGAAGGCCTGCGCCCGGCGCTGGAAGTCTGGGCGCATGTGCAGTCGTTACCTGAGCCGGGTTTTGCGGTGATCGCCCTGGGTAAGCGCGACGTGGCGTATGACGCGGGGTTGCCAGTGCCATTGCTGCGTTACCGGGCGGGTGTGGTGCCGGCCATCGGTGATGACGTCAGTGCCTGCACCGTGACGGCGGTGATGGATCAGCATGCGTTCATGACGGTTGCGCCCGGGGTTCAGTTGCGAGTGGGCGACATCATCTCGTTCGGTACTTCTCATCCGTGCCTGACCTTCGACAAATGGCGCACCGGTTGCCTGGTGGATGAGCAGTTGAACGTCATCGAAAGCATGGAAACCTGTTTCTAGATTTCAGACCGAGGCGCGGCCATCGCGAGCAAGCTCGCTCCCACAGGGATCTCGTGAACACTGGAGATCCAATGTGGGAGCGAGCTTGCTCGCGATGAGGCCCTGCCGGATTACACCGAAACACCAGAGACCCCACAACCATGAACACCCTCAGCCCTCTCGGCCCCAACACCCCGCGCATCGCGCTGATCGGCGAGTGCATGATCGAGTTGCAGCAGCGCGCCGACGGCAGTCTGCAACAGAGTTTTGGCGGCGATACCCTGAACACTGCGGTCTACCTGTCTCGCGAATTGGGCGATGGGGCCACGGTGGATTACGTCACCGCATTGGGCGATGACAGTTTCAGCGACGCCATGTGCCAGAGCTGGTCTGAAGAAGGCATCGGCCTGGACATGGTCCAGCGGCTACCGGGGCGTTTGCCCGGTTTGTACTGCATCCAGACCGATGCGTCGGGTGAACGGCGTTTCCTCTATTGGCGCAACGAAGCCGCCGTGCGCGATTGCTTCACCACGCCGGCGGCGGCACCGATTCTTGCGGCGTTGGCGGATTACGATGTGCTGTATTTCAGTGGTATCACCCTCGCGGTACTGGGCGAAGAAGGCCGCAAAAAACTCATCGAAACACTGATCGAGGCGCGTCAACGAGATGCGCGGATTGTCTTCGACAACAACTACCGGCCGCGTTTGTGGAGCACGGTAGAGCAGGCCCGAGCGGCGTACCGCGAGGTCTTGCCATATGTCGATCTGGCGCTGCTGACGGTGGACGATGAACAGGCGTTGTTCGACTTTTCCGATTGTCCGGCGGTGTTCGCGGCCTATGAACAGATGGGCACACCGGAGGTGGTGCTCAAGCGCGGAGCCGAGCCGTGTCTGATTCGCTGTGACGGTGAGTCGTTCGAGATCCCGGCGCAGCGCGTCGAGCAGGTGGTGGACACCACGGCGGCGGGGGATTCGTTCAGCGCGGCGTATCTGGCCAGTCGGCTCCGTGGCGCAAGCCCCGCAGAAGCCGCAGAGGTCGGGCATCGGTTGGCGAGTCGGGTGATTCAGGTGCCTGGGGCGTTGATTCCCAAAGATTGAGGCTTAATGGCCGCTTGCTGCGCAATCGGATCGCGAGCAAGCTCGCTCCCACATTGATTGCAGTCACACTGCAAAACCTGTGGGAGCGAGCTTGCTCGCGAAGAGGCCCTCAAGCCAATCCATCAATCGCGGTAAAACACCTGCACCAGGTGATACCCGAACTTGCTCTTGATCGGCCCGTGCACCACGCGCAGCGGTTTCTTGAAGATCACCGCATCGATAGCGCCGACCATTTGCCCGGGCCGAACTTCGCCCAGGTCACCCCCGCGTTTACCGGACGGGCAGGTCGAGTACTTCTTGGCTAGCACATCAAAGGCCTCGCCCTTGGCGATGCGTTGTTTGAGCTGTTCGGCCTCTTCGGCAGTTTTCACCAGAATATGGCGGGCTTGAGCTTTCATCGGGGCAGTTACCTTGGAGCGGTTGTGGCGGCGGGGCGCGATTATGCCTCAATTCATCCGGTTCGGCGGATCATGTGTCGAATCTTGCCGGCCAGTTGTTCAAGGGTAAAAGGTTTGGCCAGCAGGTCCATGCCCACGTCGAGAAAACCCTGACGTTCGGTGGCTTTTTCCGCGTAACCGGTCATGAACAACACGTTGAGCGCTGGCCGATGCTGACGGGCGATTTCCGCCAACTGCCGGCCATTCATGCCGGGCAGACCCACGTCGGTCACCAGCAAATCGATCCGCAGATCCGACTCCAGCAGTGGCAGGGCGTTTTTCGCGTCCTCTGCCTCATAAGTGATGTAGCCCAGTTCGTTAAGAACATTAAGCACCAGCATGCGCACCGCCGGATCGTCCTCGACCAGCACCACCGATTCACCCGCTGTCGCATAGGTGCTGCCCAGGCTGACTGCTGCCGGTGAGCTGCGTTGAGGCGCGTTGTGCAGGCGCGGCAAATACAGGCGCACCGTCGTACCTTGCCCCGGCTCGCTGCTGAGGGTTACATGGCCGCCGGATTGTTGGGCGAAGCCATAAATCATCGACAGCCCCAGCCCGGTGCCCTGGCCGATGGGTTTGGTGGTGAAGAACGGGTCGAAGGCCTTGGCCAGTACACGCGGGGTCATACCGGCGCCGTTGTCGCGCACGCCGAGCATCACATAATCACCGGCCTTGACCGGCTCAAGGGTGCTGATGTCGCTGCCGTCGAGGTAGCTGTTGGCCGTTTCAATCAGCAGCTCGCCGCCCTCTGGCATCGCATCGCGGGCATTGATCACCAGGTTGAGCAAGGCGTTTTCCAGTTGGTTGGCATCGGTGTTGACGGGCCACACTTCAGGTGCGAGCTGAAACGTCAGCTCGATATGTTCGCCTTTGGTGCGGCGCAACAGTTCTTCGAGCGAACGCACCAGTGTGTTGGGCTCAAGCGGTCGACGGTCCAGCGATTGCCGGCGGGAGAACGCCAGCAGCCGGTGAGTCAAGGCTGCTGCGCGATTGGCTGACGACACGGCCGCATCGGCAAAACGGCCGATCTCACCGCTGCGCCCATCGGCAATGTAGCGCTGCATCAGGTCCAGACTGCCAATGATCCCGGTCAGCATATTGTTGAAGTCGTGGGCAATACCACCGGTGAGCTGGCCGACGGCTTCCATTTTTTGTGCGTGGCGCAAGGCATTTTCGGCGCGCTCACGCTCGAACATTTCGTTTTGCAGGCGATGGTTGGCTTCGGCCAATGCTTTGGTGCGTGTGTCGACCCGTTCTTCGAGTGTTTCGTTGAGGTTGCGCAAGGCTTCCTCGGTCTGTTTACGCTCAGATTCGTCGATCACAAAGATGTAGAACCCGTTGACCGCGCCATCGGCGCCAAAGCGTGGCAGGTATTTCATCAGCGCATAACGTGGACGACCGTCGCGGTGCGGCGAATAGGCCTCGAAACTGCAGGCTTTGCCAGCCAGCGCGGCGCTGATCTGCTCGACCCGGGTGGCATAGAGTTCATCGCCGAGAATTTCGCGAATGGTTTTGCCGTAGAGCTCCTGCGGGGTCATGCCATACCAGTCCAGGTACGCGCTGTTGTTCAGGCGAAAGCGTTCTTCGTGATCGACATAACCGATCAGCACCGGCATCGCGTTGATGATCAGTTGCAGCTCGGTCTGGCTTTGCCGTAACGCTTGTTCGGTGTGTTTGCGCTCGGTCAGGTCCAGAGCGGCACCGAGAAAACGCAGGGGCCGACCGTGGTGATCCTTGTAGCAGCGGCCCCGGGCAAAGACCCAGCGTACTTCGCCACTGGCTTGCAGCAGCCGGTACTCCTCGGCGTATTCGCTACCATGGCTGATGCAGTGCTTGATGCTGCGGGCGACCATGGCCCGGTCTTCCGGGTGTACGCCGTTGAGGTATTCGGTGATGGGCAACTGGCTGGCCAGGGCTGGATCGACACTATGCAGTTGGGCGAAGTGGGCATCGGCAATGAAGCGATCCTCGCCAATATCCCAGTCCCAGGTGCCCACCGCGTCGGTGGCGGCGAGGGCCAATTGCAGACGTTCTTCAGTTTCGTGCTGGGCCTTGAGGCTGGCCTCCGAGCGTTGTTTGAGCTCCAGGGCAATGCGTCGGCGCTCGTTGGTTTCGATGGCGGTGACCAGGATCCCGGCGACCAACCCACGTTCGTCGCGAATCGGGCTGTAGGTCAGGTCCAGCCAGAAATCCGATTCGCCGCCATCACGCTGCAGGCTGAAGCGCTGCTCGCTGTAGGAGCGGACTTGGCCCTGTAGGACAGCGCTATAAATGGGGTCCGTGAAGTCTTTTAGTTCTGGCCATGTCTGGTGCGTGGGTTGTCCGAAAGCCTGCGGATGCTTGTTGCCGGCCAGCAGTGCAAAGCCGTCGTTGTAGATCTGCGAGAGCTCTGGACCCCATAACAACAGCATGGGCATGGGTGAGTGAATCACGATGTCCACGGCGGTGCGCAGGCTCTGTGGCCAGTTGCTGGCAGAGCCCAACGAGCTTTGTGCCCAGTCGAGTCGGGCAATCAAGGCCTGGGCATCGCTACCGGTAGGGGATCCGTTCATCAGGGGTTCCTGCATCATGTCAGTGCAACGCATCAACTATTCTTCGGAGGAGTAGACGCTCGGACGCGTGAAAAGTGGCGTGCCTTGGCAATTTTCGTTCAATGGAAGGCTCAATGGATATTTTTTGCCATGGAAATTCACTCGCTGCTAAGAATGCTGGCCAGCCAGGATGGTTCCGATCTTTACCTGTCTACCGGAGCACCGCCCACCGGGCGATTTAATGGTGCGCTCAGAGCGCTGGCCAGCGAAGCCTTCAAGTCTGGCGAGATCGCCGGGATTGCCGAGACCATTATGGACGCCGAGCAGCGCGCGGAGTTCGACCGCGAGCTGGAAATGAATCTGGCGGTTTCTCTGGTCGGTGTCGGGCGCTTTCGAGTCAACATTTTCAAACAGCGTAACGACGTGTCGATCGTCGCACGCAACATCAAACTCGATATCCCACGCTTTGAAGACCTCAATCTGCCTGCCGTACTGCTTGAGACAGTGATGCTCAAGCAGGGGTTGATGTTGTTCGTCGGCGCCACGGGTTCGGGCAAGTCGACCTCTCTGGCAGCGTTGATCGATTACCGTAATCGCCACAGCAGCGGGCACATCATCACCATCGAAGACCCGGTGGAATATATCCATCGCCATCAGAAATCGATCATCAACCAGCGCGAGGTAGGCGTGGATACACGCAGCTTCCACGCCGCCTTGAAGAACACCCTGCGCCAGGCCCCGGATGTGGTGCTGATCGGCGAAATCCGCGACCGCGAAACCATGGAACATGCATTGGCCTTCGCCGACACCGGGCACCTGGTGATCTCCACCTTGCACGCCCACAACGCCAATCAGGCGCTGGACCGGATCATCAACTTTTTCCCTGAAGAGCGCCGCGGGCAGTTGCTCAATGATCTGGGCAACAACCTCAAGGCCTTCGTTTCCCAACGTCTGGTGCACACCCTCGATGGCCAGCGTCGGGCGGCGGTGGAGGTGATGCTGGGGACGCCGACTATTGGCGATTTGATCCGGCGCAATGAGTTGGGTGAACTCAAGGGGATCATTGAGAAGTCTGCGGAGCAGGGCATGCAGACCTTCGATGGCGAACTTTACAAGTTGGTTATGGGGGGAGTGATCAGTGAGAACGAGGCGTTGAAACATGCGGATTCCGTTAATAATTTGAGGCTGCGGATGAAACTCAATGCCGAGTCGACAGTGCCTCGGGAACTACCAGTTGGGGGGTGGGGGTTGGTCGAGTGATAATGTTTTTAATGTATTAAGGGTGTGAGCTTAGTGTGGTCTTGATGTTGTTTGTAATGTTGGCTAATAAGTTGCTGGTTGATGGTTTTCTATTTTTGATTAGAGTTCCGTTCTGTTCGATAACTATTGAAGTTTGATCGGGGTCATAATATGAAAATCAGAAATAGTTTGGATGAGTCTGCTGCTTCCGCTGCTGGAGATTACTTGTTATGTGCGGCAGTTGATGAAATAGATCGCTGGAAATTAATTAGTGAGCTTAAGCTTGTCATTAGAGCCCAGAGAGACCGGCCCGATAATGAGGTCATTGATTTCAGAAACCGCGATTTCCCGCTGATGGCGGAATCATCGCTTGGTTATGTACACGAGCCTGTCTGTAAAATGCTGAACGACATGCTTCGTTTGGAGCAGGTTAAAGCTGTATTTGCCCGGGAGAAAGTACTTTCACACTACCTGCCCTTTGTCACCAGCAGTGGCCGTTTGGAGGTCATGGGACCTCATGGCTGGTTGGATGTTGCTGAACACTTCCACTCCGATCCGGTTGTCGGACCCCAGTTGCGCAACCTGGTCGCCGCTGCAAAAGAGACAGGCGGAGAAGTGAGGTCGGGTGGTGGTTATACAGGCCCATCTCAATGGTTGCGTTTTCACGGACTGGAAGTTCCAAAGGACGTGGCGCAGATTAAAAACCTGCTGTCCTTTCTGGAGTGGGAGTGGCCAGCGCCAGATCACCTTGGCAATTACTGGGAGCAACTCACAGGTCATGACGATGAATCAGCTGTACTGACTACCCCCCAGTACGCGGAGATTCGCGCATTGACCGACCAATTTGTGCCCAAGGGTCAGAGCTTGCTCGACACTTTATATAAAAACGTCCAGTCAACGCATTCCGGTCAGGTTGATTGGCAGAATGCGAATGAAATAATAGTGCAGTTAGTGAACCATGCTTCCTCTCAAGAACTGGCCAAAAAATACCTTGATGCTTTGGGTTGGTATGGTTCAGCTGTCGGCGAAACTGTAAACGAGAACGATCTGGCACAATTGCTCGTCACGGCGATTCTTCTTGAACTCAATCCGCTTTTTGGCGTGAACGAGAAACGAAATAGTTTCGGCACATATGATATTTATGAGCCGATGAACTCTGTTGATAGACCACTGTTTATTGTTCGTGAGTCCGTGGAGCGACACCTCGTGAATAACCAGCGGGTTTCCCACGCGATGGCACCCTTGGCGTCGCATTTGCTGTTGGCCGGCATTGCTCCCGGGTTTTTGGTCAAGAATCTGCCCCAGGAACTCCTCGCAGGTTCGATAGGCTGGGTAACGTTTTCCCAGGCGGTGGCTTTGGTCGAATTGAAATCCACAGGGGCTTCTCGCTTCATGACTTATGAGCAAGTCATGTGGTTCGCCAGTATGGATTCGATCAGTTCGTCACTGGCACAGTTGCAGGGCGTGTTAGCTGTCGAATCAATTATTGACTGGGCTTTGATTAACGAGGTGATTACGCATGAGGCGCTGACGGGATCTGCCAAGAAGGCCGCTGAAAGTGCCATGTCTGCTTATAAACTCTATGTAAAGGACTTGGCTGAGGGGGTCAAGGTATTCTCTACTCCACTGCCGAACCGAAAAGAGATTGCATTGGCGGCACTGAAAGAGGCAGCGCCCGGGTGTGATTTTCTAGAACAGCGGGTGCTTAGACACGAGAGTGATAGGCTCTCGCACTCCTACAAGATGTCCATGCTCGATCTGCATGTGGAAGGTGAACTGGCAAGTGCAGAATGGGACTGGCGCGAAGGCGGGAGACTTTATGATCGCTATCCGTTGCTGGAGGGGTTGAGCCCTAATCAGCCCAGGTTTGAAGCGCAGGTACTCGAGCATCACGGCAACCTTCATCGGGTAATGGCGGCCAGTATCAAATTGGCAATGTCGCATATGCCGAGCGCAGATCGCGAAATTTTCGAGACTCATGCAATCACCTTTTTTACCGTCCGTTCTTCGGTCGCTGAGCTTGTTGCATCGTCCTCAAGCAGCGTCGGCCTGGTGGGAGTCAATTCTCGTCCTCCCACACGTATGGAGAGTCAAGCGAAAAAAGATGAGGCAATCGGGCGATATGGCATTGTTATGTGTGTCTCCCACGGTAATAACCAAATTCTTTGCTATGAAATGCTCACCTTGCAAGGTATCTGCCGGGTCAATACTCACTTGGGTAATCTGATTCAACAAACCGAGAGAATGAGCATGCCTTCCCGACTGGAGTTCAAGGGAAACATGACGGACTTTTCGCCGGCACTTCCTGTGTTTCATCCTCGGATCGACCTCAGGAGCTATACCCATGGGACCGAGCCTCGCACGGGAATCATAAGCGACGCGGTTATAGAAAAACTGGGCACTCTTGCGGCACCGACCTCCATACCCGAGAAAAAACGCAGTGCTTATCAACACTTTGCTAACCCGCACATCAGCAATATTGCGCAGTTCATTGTCACTAATCGTCCTTTAGCGACGGTTAAGGAACTCACCGAGGTGGCGACCGTACTCACTGAACGAGAACAGAAACGCGCTACCACCGATAAGGTGGTGACCTATGTGGTTGATCTGGTCGTACCGTTCAAGAAATGCATCGAGGATATTGCTTCCGGAGAAAGAAACCGAGTAGTCGACGGGGTGTTTGGTTGCATTATGGACGGTATCGGCATTTTCTGTACCGCCTTGGGTGTTACGACTAAAATCCTGAGCATTGCGTCCAGGACTGTTTCCCTGACGTCAAAAGTCGTCAGTTTTGCAAAGTTCGGTTTGAAACTGACGGTGTCGGTTTTCAATCCGACCGATGGTTTGCCTAGCGCAGCGTACCAAAGCTCGAAAGCGGTTTTAAAAAGCGGGTTGCAATTGGGGCGCGAGGGGGCCCAATTGGTAGAGGCGGCAACATCCCAGTTGCGTAGACTGACAGGCAAAGCCAAGTCTGTGGATCTACTCCAGTCGGCGAACTTGCCCCATCTTGGACAAGGTACGTGGTGTCCTCGCGGCAGTACGGTCGACGCATTGAGCGTGTGTGCTGTCAGTCAGAAGAACCACTGGTATGCCGTCAATCGATACGGTAAACCTTGGGGCAAGCGACTGGCCGACTTCGATTTCAAGCAAGCGTTTTCTCTACCCGACTTCAGCAGGGCAATGCCTGCGGGCTATAGCCGCCAGATTATTCAACAGAGCTTGCCGATTGCGCGCCGGAAAATCGACAACGCACTCTCGGTACTGACGACGTCGTCCCTCAATCATGAAACCGATCTTGCGATCGGCCTGTTTCTGGGGAGCACGACTCAGGCACGTGACGACTTGCTGGCATTCTTGAAAGTCCTCAAAACGGACTTCAATGGTACTTCCGCAAGTAATTTTATTTTGGACAGTGCGAAAGATAACGTGAACATCGTTCAGGTAAATCCTTTCAAATACTACGCATGGAAACAGGAAGATATGACGGGGGCGGCAGAACACCCATTCCTGACCATCAATACTCACAACCTCAACAATCGTTTTAGTTTGGCAGGTTCTCAATACGGTGAGATTGCCGATGATCTGATTCACGAAATGCTCCGCGCCGGACCTAGCAGGGTCAACGTGGTCTCCGCCAAAACAGCGATACAGGGCAACCGAGGATTAGATGTAGCTCCCTTGTTGAACCTTGCTGCAGGTCGTCTTCCAAGATCGACCAGCGGCGCGACTGTTCACTATCATCAACGCGGAAAAGCACTTATCAATGCTGACTCTTATGCACTGACAACCGCATTGCTCAGCCAGCGTGAAACTGACAAGCCTGAGTACTTGAAGAACATCGGCATTATAAACGCGGCCATTAAAGACAGTGCAGACGGCCCGATTCATGGTGAGGTGTTGGTGAATTTGAACACCAACTGAAGTGTGCGCCGATGCCTCAGGTCGTCCTGTGGCATCGGCAATCAATGCTCTGTCCGGAGCGTTTCAATCGTTCAGCTCCGGCCGATCCCGAAACTGTTCCAACGCTTCAGGATTGGCCAGCGCATCGGTGTTTTTCACTTCCTGCCCATGCACCACATTCCTCACTGCCAGCTCAACTACCTTGCCGCTGATGGTTCGCGGTATATCCGTTACCGCGACAATCTTCGCTGGCACATGCCGAGGCGTGGTGTTGGCGCGGATGACCTGGCGAATCTCCTGCTCAAGGTTGTCGTCCAGCGTCACACCGTCACGCAGGCGCACGAACAACACCACCCGAACGTCATCCTGCCATTGCTGGCCGATGGCGACCGAGTCCAGTACCTGATGGACCTTTTCTACCTGACAGTAGATTTCCGCCGTACCGATGCGCACGCCGCCGGGGTTGAGTACCGCGTCAGAGCGCCCGTGGATCAGCCAACTGCCGTTGGGCCGTTGTTCGGCGTAGTCGCCCTGAGCCCAGACACCCGGGAACTGGCTGAAATACGATGCGCGGAGTTTTTCCTGCTGTGGGTCATTCCACAGGCCGATCGGCATCGCTGGAAAATGCCGGGTGCAAACCAGTTCGCCTTTTTTACCGATGACCGGTTGGCCGGACTCATTCCAGACTTCAACGGCCATGCCCAGGCCCTTGCACTGCATCTCGCCACGGCGGACCGGCAGAACCGGGTTGCCGGCAATGAAGCAGGAAACGATATCGGTGCCACCGGACATCGACGACAGGCACAGTTCGCTTTTGATCTCGCGGTAAACATAGTCGTAGCTTTGCGGCGACAGTGCCGAGCCGGTCGAGAGCAGGGCTTTCAGGCTGCCCAGGTCATGGCTGAGGCGTGGCTGGATCTCATTGCTTTCCAGGGTCGCGAGGTACTTGGGGCTGGTGCCGAAGACGCTGATGGCTTCGCTGTCGATCAGGTCGATCAAGCGTTGCGGACCCGGATGGAAAGGCGAGCCGTCGTACAGCACCACGCTGCTGTCGACCGCCAATGCCGACACCAGCCAGTTCCACATCATCCAGCCACAGGTGGTGTAGTAGAACAGTCGGTCGTCAGGCCCGAGGTCGACGTGCAAACCGTGTTCCTTGACGTGTTGCAGCAGCACACCGCCGACGCTGTGGATGATGCATTTCGGTACGCCGGTGGTGCCGCTGGAGTAGAGAATGTACAGCGGATGAGCGAAGGGCACCGCGACGAACTCGGGCTCGCCGCCGGGACGGTAAAAGCTGTCCCACAACGCGACCCTGGCTTGAGTTTTGTAGTCTTCAATGCGGGCTTGTGGTCGGGCGTATGGGACGATGATCAATTGCTGCAGCGATGGCAGGCGCTCAAGAATCTCGTTGACCTTGGTGGTCTGGTCGATCTCTTTGCCAGCGTAGCGATAGCCTGCGCAGGTGATCAGCACTTTCGGTTCGATCTGACCGAAGCGGTCAACCACCCCGTGCGTGCCGAAATCCGGTGACGAACATGACCAGATCGCACCCAGGCTGGTGGTTGCGAGCATGCCCACCAGGGTCTGCCAGGTGTTCGGCATGCACGCCGCGACTCGATCACCCAGGCCGACGCCTGCGGCTCTCAGGCTTTTCTGCAGACCGGCGACGTGCTCGGCCAGCTCAAAGTAGCTCAAGCTTTCGCGCTGACCATTCTCGGCGATGGCAATCACCGCAGTTGCATCATCGCGACGACGCAGCAGGTGTTCGGCAAAATTCAGGGTCGCGTCGGGAAACCACTCGGCGCTGGGCATCTGCGGGCCTTCACGCAGCACCGTGCTCGGTGGCTGGTGAAAGGTGATCTCGAAAAAGTCGACGATGGCCTGCCAGAAATCTTCGCGCTGATCGATGCTCCATTGATGCAGAGCGGGGTAGTCCGCGAGTGCAAGGTTGTGCCGTTGATTGCTGAAGCGCCGGAAGGCATCCATGCGGGTTTTGCCGATGCGCTCGGCGCTGGGTTGCCAGAGGATATTGGACATGGTTGGCCTCTTGTTGTTCTTGATTCAACCTTGGGATCGCTGAGTATGAGATCCCGTAGCAGCTGGCGTAGCCTGCGTTCGGCTGCGCAGCAGTCGTAATTCAGCGCGTACAGTCTCTCAGAATGAATCGGGTCCTGACTGCGACCGCTTCGCGCTCGAACGCAGGCTACGCCAGCTGCTACGGGGATCCGGTCTACCCTTGCCGATTTACTGCGCCAGCCACCCACCATCAATATTCCACGCCGCGCCACGCACCTGGCTGCCGGCTTCACTGCACAGGAACAGCACCAGTTCGCCCAGTTGTGAAGGGGTCACAAATTCCAGCGATGGCTGCTTCTCGGCCAGTAAATCATGTTGCGCCTGCTGTGGGTCAACGCCTGCGGCGGCGCGGTCGTCTATCTGTTTCTGCACCAGCGGAGTCAGCACCCAGCCCGGGCAGATGGCATTGCAGGTGACGTTGCTGGTGGCGGTTTCCAGGCCGACCACTTTGGTCAGGCCGATCACCCCGTGCTTGGCCGCGACATAAGCCGCCTTACCCACCGAACCGACCTGGCCGTGCACCGAGGCGATGTTGACGATTCGGCCCCAACCCTTGGCGCGCATGCCTGGCAGGCTGAGACGAGTGCTGTGAAAGACCGACGACAGATTGATCGCAATGATCGAATCCCAGCGCTCCACGGGAAAGTCTTCCACCGCAGACACGTGCTGGATGCCAGCGTTGTTCACCAGAATATCGACGCCGCCGAACTCACGCTCGGCGTAGGCGAGCATCTCGGCAATTTGCGTGGGGTCGCTGACGTCGGCCGGGTGATGGCCGACCTTGCCGCCGAACTGTTGCACCTGCGCGATGACTGTGGAGGCATCGCCGAAACCGTTGAGGATCAGGTTGGCGCCGGCCTTGGCCAGACTCAGTGCGATGCCCAGACCGATGCCGCTGGTGGAGCCGGTGACCAGCGCCGTTTTGCCTGTAAGAGTTGTCATGAATGCCTCACACAATGCCGGTGGCGTAGAAAGTACCGATGACTACGAAGACCGCCAGGGTCTTGATCAGCGTAATACAGAAAATGTCTTTATAGGCTTCGCGGTGGGTCAAGCCCGTCACCGCGAGCAAGGTAATGACCGCGCCGTTGTGCGGCAGGGTGTCCATGCCGCCACTGGCCATGGCGGCGACCCGGTGCAGCACTTCCAACGGAATGTTCGCCGCATGGGCCGCCGCGATGAAGTCATTGGCCATCGCCGCCAGGGCGATGCTCATGCCGCCCGAGGCCGAACCGGTGATGCCGGCCAGCAGGGTCACGGTGATCGCTTCATTGACCAGCGGGTTAGGGATGCTTTTCAGCCAGTCGGCCAGTACCAGAAAACCGGGCAAGGACGCGATGACCGCACCAAAACCGTATTCCGACGCCGTGTTCATGGCCGCCAGCAAGGCACCACTGACCGCGCTTCTGCTGCCCTCAGCGAGCTTGCCGCGGATCGCCTGGAAACCGAACACCAGCACCATGATGATGCCGACCAGCAACGCTGCCTGGACTGCCCAGATCGCGGTGAGTTTGGCGATTTCGGTGGTTACCGGCGCTGCCATGCCTGGCAGGCTGAGGCTGTGGGTCTTGCCGTACCACAGCGGAATCCAGTGGGTGAACAGCAGGTTCATGATGCCCACCAGCAACAGTGGCGAGAGCGCGATCCACGGGTTGGGCAGCTTCACGTCTTCGGCGGTTTCCGGCTCGTTGCGCAATTCCGTGCCATAGCCTTCACCGCTGAGTTGGGCCTTGTTGCGTTGGCGCTGGAGGAACAGCATGCCGGCGCAGAACACGAAAATCGCGCCGATCAACCCCAGCCAGGGCGCGGCCCAGGCTGTGGTATTGAAGAAGGTGCTGGGGATGATGTTCTGAATTTGCGGAGTGCCGGGCAAGGCGTCCATGGTGAAGGAAAACGCGCCGAGGGCGATGGTCGCCGGGATCAGACGTTTCGGAATATTGCTCTGACGGAACATCTCCGCCGCAAACGGATATACCGCGAATACCACGACGAACAACGACACGCCGCCGTAGGTGAGCAGCGCGCAGACCAGCACGATCACCAGCATCGCCTGACGAGTGCCAAGCAGGCGAATTGCTGCGGCGACAATCGAGCGCGAAAACCCCGACAACTCGATCAGCTTGCCGAACACCGCACCGAGCAGGAACACCGGGAAATACAGTTTGATGAAACCGACCATCTTCTCCATGAACACGCCGGTAAAGGCGGGTGCAACAGCAGAAGGGTCAGTGAGCAGGACCGCGCCAAGGGCGGCAATCGGAGCGAAGAGAATGACGCTGTAGCCACGGTAAGCAGCCAGCATCAGCAGCGCGAGGGCTGCCAAGGCAATGATCACACTCATGGTGTGTCTCCTGGATTGTTATTTTTTTGGGGTGGATCTTTTGTGGGAGAGGGCGTTAGCGAGTTTCGTGCCATTCAAGCAACTTGTTGAAATATATGGATATTTTTTATCTTCACAGGAGCCGGAAAATAATTTGTCTCAAATTAGAGACTTATAGTAGCTGGGATGGCCCTATCGCGAGCAAGCTCGCTCCCACATTTGATCAGGGTTGACCCGGAAATATGAGTCTATTGCGATTCAGTGTGGGAGCGAGCTTGCTCGCGATGGCCGCGATGCGGTTTTACGGCATGTCCATATTTGGAGATCAATGTCTCGTTATTGAGACTATGCAATCCCCAACGCCACCATCTTCTTGTACAGCGTCGAGCGCCCAAGCCCCAGCCGAGTCGCCGCTTCGATAACCTTGCCGCCACAGTGTGCGAGCGTGCTTTCAATCAACTGCCGGTCGAAGCGTTCGCGTGCAGCACTGAAGGTTTCGTTGGCATGCGTTTCAATGGCCAGTGGCGCGGAGCGTTGTACCGGAACAAAACTGCCAATTGCCGCGCGAATTTCCGCAGCATTGAGGATCAGGTCATCGCTGAGCAGCGCGGCCCGCTCCAGCACGTTGCGCAGTTCGCGAATGTTCCCCGGCCAGGCGTGTTGACCGAGCAATTCCAGGGCCTGGCTGTCGAGTTCATGCTGACTGCGCAGCTCTTCGAGAATTGCTTCGGTCAGGGCTGGCAGGTCGTCGAGGCGTTCGCGCAGGGGCGGCACCTGAATCGGCAACACGTTGAGGCGGTAATACAGGTCGGCACGAAATTCGCCGCGCTTGATCGCCGCTTCGAGGTCGGTGGAGGTCGCAGCGATCACCCGCACATCGCTCTGGATTACCTCGTTGGAGCCGACCGGTTCGAATTCTTTTTCCTGCAACACCCGCAGCAGTTTGCTTTGCAACGGCAGCGGCATGTCGCCAATTTCGTCAAGAAACAAGGTCCCGCCCTGGGCGATCTGCAACTTGCCGGAGCGACCCTTGCGATCCGCGCCGGTGAAGGCGCCGGGCGCTGTGCCGAAAAACTCGGCTTCGAGCAGCGCTTCGGGAATCGCCGCGCTGTTGATGCTGACAAAGGCTTTGTGCGCCCTTGGCGAGGCACCGTGAATCGCCTGGGCCAGCAATTCCTTGCCAGTGCCGGTCTCACCCAATAGCAATACCGGCGACTCGGTGCTGGCGCTGCGTCGGGCGCGGCGTTTGACTTCCAGGCTGGCGGTGCTGGTGCCAATGAAGTGGGCGAAGGTGTATTTGGCTTGCCGGGCGCGCAGCAGAGAGCGCGTGGAAGCAAGCTCTTCCTGCATGCTCAGGTAGCGCTTGAGCATTGGCGACAGGCTGCGCAACTCATCGAACAGCGCGAACCCGATAGCACCGATCACCGCGCCGGCGTCGTCGTGAATCGGCAGGCGCATCACCACCAGTGGCTCTTTGGGCGTGTCCTGCATGTCCAGCAGAATGGGCTTGCCGGTACGCACCACCTCGCGCAACAAGCTGCCGGGAATCACGCTTTCGCAGGGTCTACCGATCGCCACTTCAGCTGACTCCAGACCGAAGCGCCGGGCATAGCGCTCATTCATCCAGACGATGTTCGCATCGCGATCGACGATCACCGTGCCTTCGCTGGACTGCTCGATGATCTCGAACAACGAGCGGATCGCCAGCATGCGTACACGTTGGTAGTCCTTGAGGCTTTCGGTGGTGTTCATCGTTTCATATCCAGAATATGTATTGCCTGTGCAGGCTCCATCGCGAGCAAGCTCGCTCCCACATTGGATCTGTGGTGTTAACAAGACCCTGTGGGAGCGAGCTTGCTCGCGATGGCCACTACTCGGTCCGACGGGATCATACCCAGCCCGGATGCGCTGCGGCCAACAGCTCTTTGGTATAGGGGTGCTGCGGCGCGTCGAACACTTCATGGCTGGCGCCGCGTTCCACGACTTTACCGTCCTTGATCACGATCATGTCATGGGCCAGGGCACGAACCACGGCCAGGTCATGGCTGATGAACAGGTAGGTCAGGCCGTGTTTTTCCTGAAGCTGGCGGAGCAGGGCGACCACCTGTTTTTGCACCGTACGATCAAGCGCCGAGGTCGGTTCGTCGAGCAGGATCAGCGCCGGTTTCAGCACCAGGGCGCGGGCGATGGCGATCCGTTGGCGCTGGCCGCCGGAGAACTCATGCGGGTAACGATGGCGGCCTTGCGGGTCAAGGCCGACCTCTTTCAGCACCTGGATGACCTGCGCTTCGCACTCGGCAGCACTCGATTGGCTGTGGACTTCCAGCCCTTCGCTGATGATCTGCGCCACCGACATGCGCGGGCTGAGGCTGCCAAACGGGTCCTGGAACACCACCTGCATCTGCTTGCGCCATGGCCGCAACTGCTTCTGGTTCAGGCTGTCGAGCGCCTCGCCCTGAAAACGGATGCTGCCTTCGGAGTCGAGCAGCCGCAGGATCGCCTGACCTAGCGTGGACTTGCCGGAACCGGATTCGCCGACGATGCCCAGCGTCTTGCCGCGTTGAATGCTGAGGCTGATGCCGTCGACCGCACGCAACCAGGTCTTGCGCTGGAACAACCCACCGCTCAACGGAAAACGCACGCTGAGGTCGTCGACTTCCAGTACCGCCTCGCGCTCGTCGCGAGGCAGGGCTTCACCTTCCGGCTCGGCATTCAGCAACAGACGACTGTAGGGATGTTGCGGTTGATTGAAGAGACGCTCGCACTCGGCTTGCTCGACGATCTCGCCGCCGCGCATCACGCAGACACGCTGGGCGATGCTACGCACCAGATTCAGGTCATGGCTGATCAACAACAGCGACATGCCCAAGCGTTGTTGCAGTGATTTGAGCAGCAGCAGGATCTTGCGCTGCACCGTCACATCCAACGCGGTGGTCGGCTCGTCAGCGATCAGCAACTCGGGTTCGCAAGCCAATGCCATGGCGATCATCACCCGTTGCCGCTGGCCGCCGGAGAGCTGGTGCGGGTAGGCCTTGAGGCGTTCTTTGGGCTTCTGAATACCTACCAGTTCGAGCAGCTCAAGGGTGCGCTTTTGCGCCGCCTTGCCGCCCAGTCCTTTGTGTACCAGCAGGGTTTCGCCAATCTGCTTTTCGACGCTGTGCAAAGGGTTGAGGGAGGTCATCGGCTCCTGGAAAATCATCGCGATGCGATTACCGCGTAATGCTCGCAAAGTCGCGACGTCCGCGCCGATCAGTTCCTGGCCACGATAGCGAATGCTGCCCCGGGTTTCGGTGCCGCCATCGGGTAGCAGTTGCAGAATCGAATGGGCGGTCACCGATTTGCCCGAGCCGGATTCGCCAACCAGCGCCAGGCACTCGCCGGGGCGGATGTCCAGGCACAGGTTGCGCACCGCGGCCTGGCCACTGAAGGCCACGTTGAGGTCACGGATTTCGATCAGGTTGTCACTCATTTCAACAGTCCGCTTCAAGATCGAGGGTCAAGATCGTGGATCAAACGCGTCACGCAATGCTTCACCGATAAACACCAGTAAAGAAAGAATCAGCGCCAGGGTGAAAAACGCCGTCAACCCGAGCCACGGCGCTTGCAGATTCTGTTTGCCCTGACCGATCAACTCGCCCAGCGAGGCGCTGCCGGCGGGCATGCCGAAGCCGAGGAAGTCGAGGGCGGTGAGGGTCGAGATCGCCCCGGTGAGAATGAACGGCAGGTAACTCAAGGTCGCGTTCATCGCGTTTGGCAGAATGTGCCGCACGATCACTTTGCGGTCGGTCAGGCCCAATGCACGTGCCGCTTTGACGTACTCCAGATTGCGCCCGCGAAGGAACTCGGCGCGCACCACGTCCACCAGTGCCAGCCAGGAAAACAGCGCCATGATCCCCAGCAGCCACCAGAAATTCGGTTCGACGAAACCTGAAAGGATGATTAGCAGGTAAAGCACCGGCAGCCCCGACCAGACCTCCAGCAAGCGCTGACCAAACAAGTCGACCCAACCGCCGTAGTAACCCTGCAAGGCGCCGGCGGCGATACCGATCAGTGCGCTGATGAAGGTTAGCGCCAGCGCAAACAAAATCGATACACGGGCGCCGAAGATCACCCGCGCCAACACATCGCGCGCCTGATCATCGGTGCCCAGCCAGTTGACCTTTGACGGCGGGCTCGGCGCGGGCTGATTGAGGTCGTAGTTCGGCGTGTCGTCGCTGAACGGGATCGGCGGGAACAACATCCAGCCGCCGTTCTTGTGGATCAGCTTCTGCACGTAGTCACTGCGGTAATCGGCCTGGAACGGCAGTTGGCCGCCGAACTCCAGCTCGGTGTAGCGCTTGAACGCCGGGAAATACAACGAGCCCTGATAGCTGAGCACCAGCGGTTTATCGTTGGCGATCAGTTCGCCGCCAAGGGTCAGGATGAACAGGCCGATAAACAGCCACAACGACCACCAGCCACGGCGGTTTTTCTTGAAACGTTCCAGGCGTCGACGCGACAGGGGCGAGAGATTGAGCATCAGGCGTTCCTCGCGGCGAAGTCGATACGCGGGTCGACCAGGGTGTAGCAGAGGTCACCGATGAGTTTTATCAGCAGGCCGAACAGGGTGAAGATGAACAGCGAACCGAACACCACCGGATAGTCCCGGGACACCGCTGCTTCGTAACTCATCCGCCCCAGGCCATCGAGGGAAAAGATCACCTCGATCAACAGGGAGCCGGCGAAAAATACGCTGATAAACGCCTGCGGAATGCCCGAAACCACCAGCAACATCGCATTGCGAAACACGTGGCCATACAGTACTCGGCGCTCGCTCAGACCTTTGGCGCGGGCGGTGACCACGTATTGGCGGGTGATTTCGTTGAGGAAGGAGTTCTTGGTCAGGATGGTCAAGGTAGCGAAACCGCCAACCACCAGCGCCGTCACCGGCAGCACCAGGTGCCAGAAGTAATCGGTGACTTTGCCCAATGTCGACAACTGTTCGAAATTCTCCGAGACCAGTCCTCGTACCGGAAACCAGTTCAACGATGTACCACCGGCAAACACCACGATCAGGAACATCGCAAACAGAAACGCCGGCATCGCGTAACCGATGATGATCGCAGTGCTGCTCCAGATATCGAAATGGCTACCGTGATGCACGGCCTTGCGAATCCCCAGCGGGATCGACACCAGGTAAGTGATCAGTGTCGCCCAGAGTCCGAGGGAGATGGTCACCGGCATTTTTTCGAGGATCAGGTCGGTGACCGTGGCGCCGCGAAAGAAGCTCTTGCCGAAATCCAGTCGGGCATAGCTGGTGATCATCAGCCACAGACGTTGCGGTGCCGGCTTGTCGAAGCCGTACTGTTTTTCGATGTCCTTGATCAGTTGTGGATCAAGCCCCCGACTGGCCCGCGAACCGTGGCTGACGGCGTCACCGGAAGCCCCGATGGCTGGACCGCCGATGCCTTGCAGGTGAGCGATGGCCTGCTCGACCGGGCCACCCGGCGCGGCCTGCACGATCACGAAGTTGACCAGCAGAATGATCACCAGCGTCGGAATGATCAGCAGCAAACGTCGAAATATATAAGCCAGCATCAATGCGGCCCTCCGGGTCTGCCACGGCTGATGCGTTCGGCGGCCATCTGTTCGTTGGTCAGCGGCGTTGTACTCATTTCCCACCAGCTCTCGATAGCTTCGTCATTGCTCGCTTGTACCGCCGGAATGCCGAAGCGGTTCCACCACACCGTCGAGGAGCCTGGCGGGTAATAGTTGGGAATCCAGTAGAAGTTCCATTGCAGTACCCGGTCGAGTGCGTGGGCATAGCGCAGCATGTCGACCTGGGTGGTGGCTTTGACCAGGCCGGTAATCAGCGTGTCGACGGCCGGATTTTTCAGCGCCATGTAATTGTTGGCGCCGGGGTCGGTGGCGGCGGCCGAGCCGAAGTAGTTGTACAGCTCGGTCCCTGGCGACGTGGTCACCGGGTAGCCGGTGACGATCATGTCGTAGTCGCGACTCATCAAGCGGTTTACATACTGCGACGAGTCGATCCGGCGGATGTCCAGGCTGATGCCGATCTGCGCCAGCGTGCGCTTGTACGGCAGTAGCAGACGGTCCATGCCGTTCTGGCTGATCAGGAAGGTAAACGCCAGTGGCTCACCTTCGGCGTTGACCAATCGATCGCCATCGGGTTTCCAGCCGGCTTGTTCGAGCAGCGCCAGTGCCTGTAATTGCTTGTCGCGGATCAGGCCACTGCCGTCGGTCTTCGGTGCTTCGAAGACCTGGGTAAAGACTTCATCCGGAATTTGCCCGCGCAAGGGTTCAAGAATCGCCAGTTCGCTGGCATCAGGCAGTTGCCTGGCCGCCAGAGTGGTGTTGGAAAAGAAGCTCTGCTGGCGGATATACATATCGCGCATCATCTGCCGGTTGCTCCACTCGAAATCCCAGAGCATTGCCAGTGCCTGACGGACGCGACGGTCCTGGAACATCGGCTTTTGCAGATTGAACACAAAACCCTGGGAAGGTTGTGGTGCCTCTTTGGCCAGATGAGCCTTTTGCAGGCGGCCGTCGTTCAACGCGGGTCCTTCGTAACCGATGGAATAAGCAGTGGCCGAGAACTCGCGATTGTAGTCATAGGCGCCGCCGCGCAAGACCTGACGAGCGACGTCGGTGTCGCCGAAGTACTCGATGCTGAAATGATCGAAGTTGTACAGGCCACGGCTGACGGGCAAGTCCTTGCCCCACCAGTCGGCGTTGCGCTCGAAGGTAATGCTGCGCCCCGAATCAACCTTGCCGACGCGGTACGGGCCGCTGCCCAGCGGTGCTTCATAACCACCGCCATTGGCGAAGTCGCGGGTTTTCCACCAGTGCTCGGGAAACACCGGCAAGGTCGCGATGTCCAGCGCCAGGGTGCGGTTTTCGTTGGTCTTGAAGTCAAAGCGAATGGTGCGCGGCGACTCGACTTCGACGCCTTTGACGTCGGCGAATTGGGTGCGATAGCGCAGGCTACCCTGGGTCATCAGCAGGTCGTAGGTGTAGCGCACGTCTTCGGCGGTGATGGGCGTGCCATCGGCGAAGCGAGCCTTGGGGTTCAGGTAGAAACGCAGCCACAGGCCATCGTCGGCGCGCTCCATTTTCTCTGCCACCAGCCCGTATACGGTGTAAGGCTCATCCAGCGAGCGCTGGGCCAGCGGCGAGTAAATCATCCCGTCGAGCTGAGTCACCCCAATGCCTTTGTCGATGTACGGCAGCACGTGGTCGAAGCGGCCGATTTCAATCGCCGAGCGGCGCATGCTGCCGCCCTTGGGGGCTTGCACGTTGGTGTAGGCAAAGTGGCTGAAGCCGGCAGGGTATTTGGCCGGTTCGCCATACACCGTCAGTGCATGCTCAGGCGCGGCAGCCGCGGATTGAAAGCCCGGTAACAAGGCCAGAGCGGTGAAGATCAGTGAAGGAAAAAGCAATCGCATTGTCAACCTTGGGGCGCAAGTCTCGATGACGGGTCGATGTGTGTGAGGCTACGAGATTGTCGGCCAGTTAACCACATTGGCATGTGGTCGGGGGATTTGGCGCGTGCCGGAATACCCTGCACCTGTAATTTCTGACAGTAGACAAGATAGTCGGGGGAGAGCCTGATAAGTGGGGCACGTTAATTGATTGTTACCTCAGTATGTAACCGGATTACTTTGAAGAAGGAGTCAGATAATGAGCGATAAACCGGTGTATCCCGTCCCTCGAATCAAAGAGGCTCACGGAAATACGGTTTTTTTTAGATATGTGAATAAGACCCTTACCGTTGCAGTTGATATGTGGAGTGAGCCGAAAGCTAGGCAGCGATACTATATATGGCTTTCCGGCTACTATGATAAGCCGGGTCAGTATGAAAAGCGAATGATCTACAGTGAGCTTCTTTCCCAAAGAGATATCGATAAAGGTGTGTTGGAAGTGAGTGTGCCCGAGAGGATTTACGAAGGGCTTGTGGATCAGAATTCATTTCATGTTTGGTTTGGGGTTGATTTTAATGGAGGTGGTGAGGAGGATGCAACGCAATTTACTTATGCTGGCAGTTTTATGTTGGTAAAAGATACTTATAATGACAAGACAGATTTCTACGGAGATGATTTAGGCGGATGGCTGGTCGGCCCCAACATAAATCCGGACGACCTGACGTTCGAAGCTGTTGAGGGCAAGAGATGCCTGCGCTATCCCGCCAAAAGTGACATGCGTCATAGGACAATTTTGTACAAGGACTTCAATTTGATTCAGGGGAGGCGATACTATTTTAATGCAACTCTTTCCGCTCCGGGCGCGTCGCCCCAGAAGGGGGTTGTCATTTATCTTCGGGAGGGTAACAGAATTGCAACTGCCTCGCTTTATGCTAGTCATATATTCTATTCGGAGGGGGGAGGGATAACGGCGAGGTCGACCACTGTCCGCTTGGAGATAGTTGCCGATAATCAGGGGGCGCAGCTATCTCGTGGCTTCTATATTTCTGATATTGCTCTCTATGAGTTTAGTAGTGATAGATGGTGGGATCCTGAGTGGGATCTAGAGTGGGATTCCAATAAACTTCCACCTGCCAAGGACGCGCAGAATGAATCCTTGAATGTTTGATGCTGCAAAAGCAGTCAATAAAACGCCGCTGGTCTTTGAAGATAGGCGGCGTTTTTTAGTTATGTTGCACTGGTGCAAGAAGAGTTCAGGTAGTATCGCTTAGATCAGTCCTGGCGGCTGGTCACTTCCAGCAGGTGGTAACCGAACTGGGTCTTGACCGGGCCTTGCACGGTATTGATCGGTGCACTGAATACCACGGTGTCGAATTCCTTGACCATCTGGCCTGGGCCGAACGAACCGAGGTTGCCGCCGTCACGGCTCGACGGGCAAGTGGAGTTGGCTTTGGCAACGGCAGCGAAATCAGCGCCGGCTTCGATTTCGGCTTTCAGTTCGTTGCACTTGGCTTCGGTGGCAACCAGGATGTGGCGGGCAGTGGCTTTAGCCATGAGAAAATACTCCGTTCTACGTTCAATAAAGTGTTGAGCCTACCGGATTCAGTAGTCTATTTCTCGTCAAAGTTCCGTCAATCTGTAGCCTGCTTTCGCCGCATCTCGCCTTCGGTCGAAAAAAATCTGCTCGGCAGGTTAAAGACCAATGCTTTTCAAGCGTTCGGCATGCTGCAGATACAACCCGACGGGGTCGATGCCTTTGCGCATCAGGCCTGCCGGTCGATTGATCGCGTCCAGGTGATCCATCGGGTAGTCGGAACGCAGGACGGTGCCCAGATGCGAGCTGAAGCGGCCGACCATTCCGTCGTTTTGCTCAGTCTCGTGAGTGAAAAATCTGGAAAACCCTCGGCAAAAAGCGTGCAGTGGATCGAGTGCATGCAGCCCTTCATCCAGCAAGTTGCCCTGCAACGTGCCACTCCAGGAGTAATAACGAACGCCGTCGACCTGTTCTTCGCCGTTGCCACCCCAGGTTTTCGGCAGGCCTTGAGGGTATTTGGCGTTGAACGCAGCAACGCCTTCAGTCGTTAAAGCGCTGAGCGCGGCGACGGCGTTCTGCGGGATTTTCGGGTTGCCACTGATAAACGTCAGGAGCTCGACGAACAACGTCGAGACCGCCACCGCGACGTGTTCTGGCAGGTGCCCTGGGGTCAGCGCCTTGCGTAAGCAGTCGGCAAGCTCAGAGCCATGGTTCGGCCCGCTGACGGAGGTTACTGAAGCGACATTTTGCGGCGCTATCGCTGCGGCATAACGGGCGGCCAGTGCGCCTTGGCTATGGCCGATCAGATTGACTTTGCTCGCGCCGGTGCCTGCCAGTACCCGGTCGATTTGCGCCAGCAGTTGCTCTCCACGGACCTCATTGCAGTGAGTAGCCGAGAGATAGGGTATGAACACTTGAGTGCCAGCGTTCCTCAGTGCCTGCTTCACGCCATGAAACAGTTCCAGTTTGCCGATGCTTTCGAATCCGAAGAGACCGTGGACCAGCAGGACAGGGTGTTGCGTGGTTGCATTCCGTTGCATGTGCGTACCTGTATTCCGTAAGTTTGAGGGGGGTGTTCACGTCCTCACTCTAATGCAGGCTCACAAGCGAGCGGTGTGCGAAAAAGCCGCTATAAACTGTTGAAAACGGAATAAAAATAGCGGGAGAAATCAGATATTTACGAGGTATTACTCGGAACATTTCGACATCTTTTTGCGGGGAATGACGCTCAATCCCGGTGTATGTCCTACCCGAGTCAGGTCATTGGCCTCTTTGCTATTGGAGAGTGGGCTGACATCAACAGGCTGACATTTAGGCTCAAATAGACCCATTCAACGCTGCTTCCAAAATATCGGGCAGCTTTTTTCCAAGGACAGGAGAGGGCAAATGGGTACTGATGCAGTATGTGGCGATAGCGTTTCTAAAAGGGCTGTAACAGCGTGCACCGAGAGGCAGCACGTTAATGCGGGCCAGCTTGCTGAACCGATTTTGATAGCGCACGAGGGGGAGGGAGCACTGTCCCTTCAGCAGACTGTCCTCGACCCAGCCCAAAACCGTGCGGTGCTCAACGTCGGACCCTACCCGGGAATGGCTTGCGGAGACAAGTTGGTGCTGTCGTGGAGTGGCATCGATGCCGATGGCGCCGCTTATTTGTACAAAACGCAGCGTTTTGTCAGCAACGCTCAGGTTGGCAAGGACATTGTCTTCGTTGTTCGAGCACCGCATATTGCTGCGCTCGATGGCGGCTCACTTGAGGTGTATTACACCTTGAGCAATGCCGAGCTGAGTGGCCCCGTTGAGTCCCGGCGACTGCAATTGGAAGTGGGAGATGTCAGGCAAGAGTTGCTTGTGGCGCAGGTGGATGACGCCATAGGTGGCTGGCTTGCTCCCGTGCGGGTAGCTGAAGGGACGAAAGTCAGCATTCGCCCCTACGCCAGAATGGCAGTGGGTGACACAGTGTTTTTGTCGTGGGTAGGTAACATGCCGGATCATGGTTTCAGTGATTCGTTGAGAATTGAACAATTCGCCGTCGGGAGCGAAATTTCGTTCTGGATTGACCCGCACTACATCACGGCTAATCTCGGTTCAGCCGTCACGTTCAGTTACTTTGTCGAGCATCCTGGCCAGGCAATACGTTACTCGGAGCAAGCGCAGGTAATGATCGGTGTTCGTGAGTTGCTACCGCTCGCGATACCCGATGTGCTGGAGGCTGATGAAGGGGAGCTTGATGTGCGAGATGCACTTGATGGCGTCACTGTCGTGATCGATGGATCAGGTGTTGAACAAGGGGAGCTGGTTTACCTGAAGTGCGACGGCACTTACTTCAGCCATCGAGATAACATCGAGGTCTCGGACGACTCAGCGATAGTCTTCATCGTGCCTTACCGCTTTTGGAGAGAGCATCAAGACTCTACTGTGCGGGTGAGCTATAGCGTCGAGCGCCTCGACGACGTGAGTCAGGCGTCGGAGGTGCTGGAGATGTACGTTCGTTCAGGTGACCTGCCGCTGTAGCCAAAATGCCGGGGGGCATGCTGCCGCTCCAGTTACTCATAGGGAGCGGCAGTGCAGGGGCTGGGTGGAGAACGCTCGTCTCGAGGGGGCGTTCAGGCGTTCACTTTGGCTTCGTGGCCAGGCATGCGCAGCTTCAGACTGGCGTTGCGCAACAACTGCTCGGTCGCCTCCCAGCCCAGGCAGCCGTCAGTCACCGAAACTCCATAGCGCAGCGACGTGCTCAACGGTTGGCAGCCCTCGAACAGATGGCTTTCAAGCATCATGCCGATCAGCGAGCGATTGCCGCTCAGGCGTTGCTCAAGCACTTCGTTGAACACGGCCGGCTGGCGTAGCGGGTTTTTACCGCTGTTGGCGTGACTGCAATCGACCATGATCCGCGATGCAATCTTCAGTTTCTGCAAGTCGCTCTGTATTTGAGCAACGCTCTGAACATCAAAATTTGGCCCGCGATGACCACCGCGTAGCACCAGATGCGTATCCGGGTTGCCCTGGGTCTGAATGATTGCCGGGTGCCCCTGGCTGTCGACACCGAAATGCCGATGCGGATGCGCTGCCGAGCGCATGGCATCGGTGGCTACACCGACGCCGCCATCAGTGCCGTTCTTGAAGCCAACGGGCATGCCAAGACCGCTTGCCATCTCCCGGTGGATCTGTGATTCGGTGGTGCGCGCGCCGATGGCTACCCAGCTCAGCAGGTCATCGAAGTAGTTGGCGGCCATGGGTTGCAGCAGTTCGGTGGCAATCGGCAAACCGAGGCGGAGCATTTCACGCATCAATTCTCGGGAGAGGGTCAAGCCGCCGACCATGTCGTCGCTGCCATCCAGATGCGGGTCGTAGGCCAGGCCTTTCCAGCCCACCGTGGTGCGAGGTTTTTCGATGTAGGCGCGCATCACCACGAGCATTTCATCACTGACGTCGCTCGCAAGGCGGGCGAGCTTGCCTGCGTATTCCAGGGCTGACTGTGGATCGTGAATCGAGCAAGGGCCGACGACGACCAGCAGGCGGGAATCTTCACCGTCGAGAATCGCGCGGACCGCTTCACGGTGGGCAGCGACCTGTTGGGTCAGCGTGTGGGTGAGTGGCAATTGGTGCTTGAGTTGCAACGAACTGGGCAGACGCTGGGTCAGCGTTTCATTGGCAGAGCTCAGGGTGGACAGCGGCAGAGCAGAGATGGACGAGTTCATATTCGGGCTTCCTGGGCTGGCGGCGGGTTCGCTCCCGCGCGCTTGGCCCTACTGGGGTGTTCGACAATTGGCCGGGTTGGCTTCGAGTGTGTGCATGCCACCTGTGGGTGACCGATCGGAGGCGGCAGGCTGTCCCGAGCGGAGGCTGGTAAATCGCCAGGCGGAAAAACTGTCGTAACGGTAATAAGTGGCGTAGTTCATGTCGTGATTCCTTGAAGTCAGTGATGTTGCTAAAAAATGTTCGGGACTGAAAAAACAAAACCCCCGGTCGGGAGGCCGACCGGGGGTTGAGAATTCTCTGGTAGGCGACCCCTTGAGTAGTGGGCGCCGTGTGGGTATCAGGCGCGCCAGTGGCTAAACCAATACCCAAAATAAAAGCTTGCCGGTGCGCAGACGGCATTTACCCGTGCAGCCGAAACCGAGCGCGGGGCGCTGGCAATACGAAGCTGTGAAGGGGAATGCAACATGGTCTGTCTCCGATGAATGCACCGAGCTTACTAGAGGCCGGTGCGCAGATTCAATCAGAAAATGCTATCGGCTCGGTGGCCGGTTTCTATGACTTAAGCACTGCGTAGCTTTGTGACACACTTGGGGATTGTTCGCGGGCACTCATCAAGGAAAACGCAGATGACGACACTGACTATCGCCGCCGCTCAATCGATCTCGATTGTCGGGGACCTTCACGCCAATATTGCTCGGCACCAACGCTTCGTCCAGGTCGCCGCCGAGCAGGGCGTGCAACTCCTGGTGTTCCCCGAGTTGTCACTCACAGGTTATGAGCGCGGGTTGGCGGCGGAACTGGCGATCGTGCCGGATGCAGCTGTCTTGCAGCCACTGCGGGATTTGGCTCAGGAGCTGGGTGTAACCGCCGTAGTCGGAATGCCGATTCGTCTGTCGGCCAATGCGCCGGTATTGATTGGCGCACTGGTACTGGCTGCCGATGGTTCGCTGGGGGTCTACAGTAAGCAGCATCTGCATTCAGGTGAGGAGGTGGCGTTTGCGCCGGGTTCGGGCGGTTCGCTGCTGACGATGGGCGACGATACGATCGCGCTGGCAGTGTGCGCGGATTTTTCACACGCCAGTCACGCTGCTGAAGCCGCAAACAAAGGTGCAAATATCTACGCCGCTGGCGTGCTGATTACCGAAGGTGGCTATGCTCCGGATACCGCATTGCTGCAAGGTTATGCCCGCGAGCACTCAATGGCGGTGCTGATGGCCAATCATGGCGGTGCGACGGGCGGCTGGGAGTCGGCAGGGCGTAGTGCAATCTGGGCGTCGGACGGTTCGCTGATAGCTGCAGCCCCGGGAACTGGGGATTTACTGGTTATCGCCCGTCGACATGCCGGTGAGTGGGGCGGGGAGGTCGTGCCGGTGGTGAGTGCTTGAGGAGGGCAAATGGCTTTTGAGCTGCGGCTGGCCTCGTCGGAACATTTGTCGTTTGCGCGAGCGTTGACCTGCCAAACCATGCTGGGCTACTACATTCGGCATGATCTGCCGTGGATTGACGAGGCTTTCGATGTGGCCTGGGCGGGTCGGGAAAACTGGCTGATTTGCCAAAATGCATTAGTGCTGGGTTTTATCAGCCTGAGCCGTGATTCGAAGGCCCTGTACATTCGCGAGTTGCATGTGATCGAGGCCTTTCGCGGTCAGGGCGCCGGCGCCTGGGCCATCGAGCAGGTGTTTTCGAAAGCCTGTGCAGAGCTTCGTCCGGCGCTGCGTCTGACGGTGTTCAAGGACAACCCGGCGCAAGTGCTTTATCAGCGTATGGGCTTGCAGATTGTCGGGCAGGACGATTGTTTCCTGAGGATGGAGCGCAAATGTCCCCGCTGAAATGTCTGTAAAGCGTGTAGCTCAAGCCATTCAAGACGAATTGAAACTTTTTATATAGCGCTTGCTGCTAGGTCTGCCGGATGCTTTTTGCTAAGGTGTTCGGCAACCAATAAGACCATATCGCGAGGTGTCTGCTTGATTAGGGTGCTAGTAGTCGATGACCATGATCTCGTTCGTACAGGTATTACACGAATGCTGGCTGACATCGATGGCCTGCAAGTAGTCGGCCAGGCTGAGTCGGGGGAGGAATCCCTGCTTAAAGCGCGTGAGTTGAAACCGGATGTAGTGCTGATGGACGTCAAGATGCCCGGGATCGGCGGTCTTGAAGCCACACGCAAGTTATTGCGCAGCCATCCGGACATCAAAGTCGTCGCGGTCACCGTGTGCGAGGAAGATCCGTTTCCTACCCGGCTGTTGCAAGCTGGCGCTGCGGGCTATCTGACCAAGGGCGCCGGGCTCAATGAAATGGTGCAGGCGATTCGCCTGGTATTTGCCGGGCAACGTTACATCAGCCCGCAAATTGCCCAGCAATTGGCGATCAAATCGTTCCAGCCGAGTAATGATTCACCCTTCGACGCACTGTCAGAGCGGGAGATCCAGATCGCCCTGATGATTGTCGGCTGCCAGAAGGTCCAGATCATTTCTGACAAGCTATGCCTGTCGCCCAAAACCGTGAACACCTACCGTTACCGCATTTTCGAGAAGCTTTCGATCAGCAGCGATGTTGAGTTGACGCTGTTGGCGGTTCGTCACGGCATGGTCGATGCCAGCCTCTGACAATGACCGACCCGTTTGATCCAAGCGCCTTTCTGTCGACCTGTAGTGGGCGCCCCGGCGTGTATCGCATGTTCGACAGCGGTGCGCGCCTGCTGTACGTGGGCAAAGCCAAGAACCTGAAAAAGCGTCTGGCGAGTTATTTCCGCAAGACCGGCCTGGCACCCAAAACGGCTGCGCTGGTGGGGCGTATTGCCCAAATCGAAACCACCATCACCGCCAACGAAACCGAAGCGCTGCTGCTTGAGCAGACGCTGATCAAGGAATGGCGGCCGCCATACAACATCCTCCTGCGAGACGATAAGTCCTATCCGTATGTGTTTCTTTCGGAGGGTGACTTCCCACGCCTGAGCATCCATCGTGGCGCGAAAAAGCTGAAGGGCAAATACTTCGGTCCGTATCCTAGCGCGGGCGCGATCCGTGAAAGCCTGAGCCTGCTGCAAAAGACCTTTTTTGTTCGTCAGTGCGAAGACAGTTACTACAAAAACCGCACGCGGCCCTGCTTGCAGTACCAGATCAAACGTTGCAAGGCACCCTGCGTCGGCCTGGTCGAGCCGCAGGTGTACGCCGAGGATGTGCGTCACTCGGTGATGTTCCTCGAAGGTCGCAGCAATGCGCTGACAGACGAGCTGTCCGCGGGCATGGAGCAGGCGGCGAGCACCCTGGATTTTGAGCGGGCGGCCGAGTTGCGGGATCAGATTTCCCTGCTGCGTCGGGTGCAGGATCAACAGAGCATGGAAGGCGGGACGGGGGATGTCGATGTCATTGCGGCATTTATCAATCCGGGCGGTGCCTGTGTTCATTTGATCAGTGTGCGCGGTGGACGGGTGCTGGGCAGCAAGAACTTTTTCCCGCAGGTGGGTATTGAAGAGGATGTTGCCGAGGTTATGGCGGCGTTTCTTGGCCAGTACTTCATCAGCAGTCCCGAGCGCGACTTGCCGAGCGAATTGATCGTCAATGTGGTCCATGAAGACTTTCCGACCCTGATCTCGGCCATCGAAGAGCTGCGCGGTCGCGAGTTGACCATCAGTCACCGGGTTCGCGGCACGCGAGCACGCTGGCAGCAACTGGCCGTGACCAATGCCGAGCAGGCGCTTGGGGCACGGCTGGCCAACCGTCAGCACGTTGCCGCGCGGTTTGAAGCCTTGGCGCAAGTGCTCAATCTGGATGAACCGCCGCAACGGCTGGAGTGCTATGACATCAGTCATTCGAGTGGTGAAGCGACTGTAGCGTCTTGCGTGGTGTTTGGCCCCGAGGGGCCGCTGAAGTCCGACTACCGCCGCTACAATATCGAAGGTGTCACGCCGGGCGATGACTACGCGGCGATGCACCAGGCGCTGACTCGACGCTTCAGCAAGCTGAAGGACGGCGAGGGTAAATTGCCGGATATATTGTTGGTGGACGGCGGCAAAGGGCAGCTATCGATGGCGCGTGATGTGCTCAACGAGCTGGCCGTGCCCGACCTGATCCTTCTGGGCGTGGCCAAAGGTGCAACGCGCAAGGCCGGGTTTGAAACGCTCTATCTTAATGACGCCGCGCATGAGTTCACCTTGCGCGGAGATTCTCCAGCGCTGCACTTGATCCAGCAGATCCGCGATGAAGCGCACCGCTTTGCAATTACCGGTCACCGTGCGCGGCGTGGGAAAACTCGTCGCACTTCAACGCTCGAAGGCGTTGCCGGGGTAGGGCCGACACGGCGGCGTGATCTGTTGAAACATTTTGGTGGATTGCAGGAGCTGTCTCGTGCAAGCATCGAAGAGATCGCCAAAGCACCGGGGATCAGTAAAAAGCTCGCTGAGTTGATTTATGCAAACCTGCACAGCGAGTAGAATGCCCAACTCACCTCGTAGCCAGTTGTGCCGATGAATATCCCTAATCTGATCACCGTTCTACGCGTTCTACTTATCCCGATTTTCATTTTGCTGTTTTACCTGCCGTACCAATGGAGCTACCTGGCGTCCGCTTCGGTCTTCGCGTTTGCCGCGGCCACCGACTGGCTCGACGGATACCTTGCCCGCCGTCTGGAGCAAAGCACACCGTTCGGGGCCTTTCTCGATCCGGTTGCCGATAAACTGATGGTGGCGGTGGCGCTGGTACTGCTGGTGCAGGAACACGGCAACCTGTGGCTCACGCTGCCGGCTGCGGTGATCATCGGCCGTGAAATCGTCGTCTCTGCACTCAGAGAGTGGATGGCCGAACTGGGGGCGCGTGCGCATGTTGCCGTATCGAACCTGGGCAAATGGAAAACCGCTGCGCAGATGCTGGCGCTGGTGATCCTGCTGGCCAATCCGTCTGACTTCAGCTTTTGGGTTCTGGTGGGTTATGCCTTGCTGATGATCTCCGCAGGCCTGACGTTGTGGTCCATGGTGCAGTATCTACGCGCTGCCTGGCCGCATCTGAAAACCGATGTAGAAAAAAAATAAAACTTTTTTGAATCAAGGGGTTGACGGGACTTCTAAATTCTATAAAATGCGCCACACCAAGACGCGGGAATAGCTCAGTTGGTAGAGCACGACCTTGCCAAGGTCGGGGTCGCGAGTTCGAGTCTCGTTTCCCGCTCCAAGCATTAAAAAATGGATCTCTGAAAAGAGGTCCATTTTTTTCGTCCAAAGAAAAGTCTTTCAAGGTGACGCGCAATTCGTACACGCGTCGAACGCAGCATCGAGTCTTCCTGCATCGTGTAGACGATTGTAGTGGCTCATCCCTTTCTCTCATCAACGCGTAGGGCAATAACTCAAACTCCATGCAGAGCCTGCGCGTTGTCTCCAGTGGGCGTCAGTCCGGGAAGTGATCGCCGAACATGGGATGGCCGCCGACGGAGCTTTCCCGTGTCGCCTCATCCTGGATGACGTCCCAATGTTCGACCATCACGCCGTCCTCGAGGCGGAGGATGTCGACCACGACCCAGTTCGTCGGCTGGCCGAGGCCAGAGAACCGGCCGTGCAGCATGACGAAATCGCCTTGCGCCACAGCGAGCTGGCATTCGTAACGCAGATCGGCCGGCCCCGTTGCGACCAGACCAAACAGTCCCTCGCGACCTGGGGGCACATGAGCACTATGCTGGATATAGGAGGGCGACCAGAAGTGTTCGGCCGCAGCCAGATCCTTGCGGTTGAACAGGGTTTCGAAGCCTTCGAGAACGATTGCCTTGTTCTCGGCGGGTGTGTGTACGGTCATAGTCTTGATCCTGTTAGCCATGTGAGGGGCGGGCGACCGCCAGAGCCGCCCGGCGCGGTCAGTCCAAAGCCGGCCCGGCTGCGATCATGTCGTTGAACTGATTGACCCACGCATGTTCGTTTGGGCCGGGGTTGGCACGCATGGCCTCGGCTGGAGAGACGAGGATTTCGTCCACGCCGCTCTCGAACTGCGTCATCGCTTCAGTAATGAACTGGTCGAGAGGAATAGCGCGCTCTTCCTCGCTGCTATCGAGCAGCTCGGTGCGTACCCAGGGCGGTGCGATTTCGACCAGTTGGATGCCATGTCCCCGCAGCAGGTAGCGCTGTGACAGCGTGTAGGAATGGAGTGCTGCCTTGGTCGCCGAATAGACCGCCGTCACTGCCATCGGCACGAAGCCGAGAACGGAGGAGACGTTGACGATCACCGCATCAGGCCGTGCCTTCAGATGCTCGACCAGCGCCGAGGTCATGCGGATCGGGCCGAGCAGGTTGGTGGTGACGGTCGACAGTGCGAGCGCATCGTCCACCGGCCCGTCTGCGTGATCCAGCATCATGATGCCGGCATTATTGATCAGCACATTCACGTCCGGATAATTGGCAATGAGCGTCTGCGCTGCCGCCTGGATGCTGCCCGGATCAGTAATGTCGAGCTCAATTGCGGCCATGCCGGGGTTGGCGTCGAGCGTCTCCTGCAGCCGCTCTTTGCGCCGGCCAGAGATGATCACCTTATTACCGAGCGTGTGGAAGGCTTCGGCCAGGCCGCGGCCAATGCCGGAGCCGCCGCCGGTGATGAAGATAGTATTGCCGGTCATACGCATGACACTTCTCCTTGATTGATGAAGTAGGGGGCGTCCAGCGCGCCGCTCGGCTGAAAAGGTCGACCGATGCGTCGTGCAGGATGACGGCACTAAATTGGCAGGTGCGGCGGGATCAGAGTAGCCACTCTGGCTCGCTATCTTCTATGTATGGGATGCATAGGTATTGCTGCGATGTGTTCCGAGCGCGTCGCAGCCCTCGCCAAGAAGGCTGGATACAAGATGCTCGATCAAGGCACGACCGGCACTCCGGGTACGCGAGCCATGGGGGAAGTAGGCATGAACAGGTACGGAATCGGTCTCCCAATCGGTGAGCAGTGTGACGAGTTCACCACTTTCAAGCTCACGCCGGCACGCCCAGGCCGTTGTCGACGTGATCCCCAACCCAGCGGCTGCGGCTGCGACAGCTCCCTCATTTTCGTCGGTCGAGAAGTGAGCCTCGAGCTGAATTGTCCTGGTCTCTCCATTGCGTGTGAACATCCAGCCGCTCGGGACAGTCGAGGCTGGACCTGCAATGATTCGATGTGATTGCAGGTCCTCCGGTGTAGTCGGCTCTCCAGCGGCGCGCAAGTAGGAGGGCGAGGCGAGAATGAACCTGGAGATTGTCATGATCTGACGGCTTGTTGCACTGGAGTCCAATAGCCGCCCCAGCCTTATCGCCACATCGATATTTTCGCGGACCAGATCTTGCCAGTGATCAGCGAGCAGGACCTGGATATGCAGGTTGGGATGTATTGCCGCGAACGGAGCTATGCGCGGAATGATTTCCCTTACGCCGATGCTCGTTGGCATGCTGATCCGGACGACGCCACGCAGCTCTCCACCTGCGCGAACGCTCTGCTCGGCTTCTTCCACTGCTGCAAGGATCGGCTCCATGCGCGACAGAAAATCCGCCCCCGCCTCAGTGGGTACAACTGCGCGTGTCGATCTCGCCAAAAGCAGGGTACCGAGATCGGCTTCGAGTTCGGCAACAACCCTGGAGACCTGGGATTGAGAAAGACCCATTTCGCGTGCCGCGGCCGAAAAACTGCCCAGCCGCGCCACCCTTGTGAACAGCCTGTAGGTGAAAAGGTCCTTCATACTAGGCACCTCTTTGGAAGCGAAATAGGTGTCCATGGGCAGATGGGAGTAGCTATGGCCCCCAGTTGCCGGTGGTGCAGAGCATCAGGCAGCTTCGGTGTAGAAAGGATAGTCCGGGTAACCCACCTCCGCGCCACCGGAAGCCGTCCAAGTCTCATCCATCCCGACGAGCCTGACCTGCTGCGGGCTAGCCCGGTTTCTGCGCGCGTAAGAGTGTTGCCCCTCTACCCGCCGCTCCCATAAGGTCGAGTAATGACCTCAAGGAGATGACCGTCGGGGTCCTCGAAATACACCCCGCGGCCACCGTCGTTCCGGTTGATTTCTCCAGTCCGGTGCTTGCCAGGGTCTGCCCAATACTGCAGCCCTCGATCACGGATGCGGGCGAAGATTTGATCGAAGTCGTCTTCGCCTATCAAGAAGGCATAATGCTGGGAGGAAATCTTGCCATCGCGCTCGTAGAAGTCGAGTGAAACGTTGTTGTTGAGTTGAACGACCAGCATTGGTCCGAATCGGGTAGCGGATTGCAGGCCCAGAACTTCCGTGAGGAATGTTGCTGATGTCTGCTTGTCGCGGCACCAGACGATAGTATGGTTTAGCTGCACGCTCACGTTGCGCCTCCTTTTAGCCTAATGTTCCCTCGCGCTCTTGAGCGCCTTGGTCCACCACGCGATATCGTCGAGCAACTCGTTGGCGGCCCGCGCCAGGTGCGGAAAATCATCGAAGCTCTTGCCCTGTTGCCAAATGCCCAGGAACTCCACCATGCCGATGTGAACAGCATGGCGCACTGGCGCCATCTGCAACTCGATGCTGGTCAACCGAAGCTGCTCGACCGCGCGTGCTGCGCCGACTCCGCCGTAGCCGACGAAGCCGATCGGCTTGCGGATGAATTCCTTGTACGCATAGTCGAGCGCGTTTTTCAGCACCGCACTTGGTCCATGGTTGTACTCGGGCGTGATCACGATCAGGCCATCCAGCGTCGCGAGCTTGTCGGCCCAGCGCTGCGCGGCCTCGTTCTTCACCGGCCCCCAGGCCGGCGACATCGGTTCGTTGAAGAAGGGCAGCGGGTGATCGCGCAAGTCGATCAGTTCGAAGGCGAGGTCGGCGCGTTGCCTGGCGATCTCGTGGATCCAGTGCGCGGGCTTTTCGCCGAAGCGGCCTTCGCGTGTCGAGCCGATGACGATGCCGATCCGAGGTGGTTGCTGTGGGGTCATGGTGATTTCGGAGGAAGAATTGGTCATGGCAAATCGATCTCCTTGCAAAGCCCGCTGTGCGGAGTTGGGAGCCCGCGGCTCGATACCTGAACACTAGGGCTGGGCCGATTGATTGACTAGCCGCTACAATTGGATTGCACTCGTCCACTCACACCAGGAATGGCTGGCCATGCTCGACCTCAATGACATCGCCATGTTTGTGCAGGTGGTGCGCAGCGGCAGTTTTGCAGAGGCGGCGCGGCGGCTGGGCTTGCCGCCCAATACCGTGAGTCGCCGCGTCCAGCAGCTCGAAGCGCATCTCGGCACGCGGCTGCTGCAACGTTCCACTCGCAAGCTCACGCTCACCAGTGCTGGCCAAGGCTTTCATGAGCGTTGCGCGGGAGCGGTCGACGGCCTGCTCGAAGCGGGGCAGGCGTTGACGACGGGCAGCAACGAGCCCAGTGGCCTGGTGCGCGTGGCGGCGCCGGCTGACTTCTTCGACCTCTTCCCGATGGAGTGGGTGGCCGAGTTTCTGGCCGCGTATCCGCGCGTGCGACTCGACTTCGTGCTCAGCGATGCGAAGGCCGACTTGATCGCAGAGCAGATCGATATCGCCTTTCGCGGCGGACCCTTGCGCGATTCAGGCTATGTCGGCCGTCAAATCTTCGCCCCCCGCAGCGACGGGATGGTGGCAAGCCCCGCTTACATCGCCGCGCGCGGCTCACCCCGCACGCTGCAGGACCTGGTGAGCCACGACTGTGTGATCCCCGCGCATCCCAGCGGCCACGCCACATGGCGTTTGGCAGGCCCGAATGGCGAGGAAGAAGTGCAAGTCGCCGGGCGCTTCAGCGGCAATACCGCGCAGGCACTGCGCAAGGCCACCGTGGCCGGACTCGGCATCGCTCTGCTACCGCCCGCGATGGCCAGGCTCGACGTTCAGGCCGGTGTGCTCGTCCCGGTGCTGCCTCAATACCAGCGCACCGGCTACGGCATGAGCGTGCTGTACCCAAGCCGCCGGCACCTGCCGCTCGCGGTATCGGCATTCATCGGGTTGGTGATCCAGAAGATGAATGCTCAAGTCTGATGGCTGCTTCGCCGACTAGCTGTCTCCTGGTGATAGCTGTTCGACTTCATGACGGAAGCAAGACGATCAAAGAGATGGACCCGCCAGAATAGCGGGTCCGAAAGGCGGATCAGAGCTTCGGCAACTGCCCGACGCGCCCCAGCATCTCGGTCACGATCTGCAGATCCAGCAGGAACTGGTCGACGGTCTTGAACTCGTTGTCGGTGTGGCCGGTGTACTTGACCTCGGGTCTGGCCAGGCCGAATTGCACGCCATTGGGCAGTTCATGGACCGAGGTGGCGCCGGCAGAAGTGCCGAACGTGTGTTCCATACCAAGGTTTTCACTGGCCACGGCCAGCAGGGCCTTGACCCATTCACCCTCAGGGTTGCGGTGCATCGGCTCGGCGATCGAGTAGTTGAAGGCCACCGCAATGTGGGTCTTCTTGCTCCAGGCGCCAAGTTTTTCGGCGATGTCGGTTTTGAGCGCTTCTGGGGACTTGCCGACCGGCACGCGCAGGTTGACCGCGAGCTTGAAGGCTTTCTCATCTATCCCGACATAGGTCAGGGAAGTGGTCAGCGGTCCCATGAAGGCATCGGAAAAGCCCACCCCTAATTTGCCACCCAGGTAGTTCAGCCCCCAGTTGTCGGCGGCGTAGCGAGCGGCGTCGGTAATGTGGTTGTGCTTGAGCGCGACCTTACCGTCGAGGCTATTGATGAAGTCCAGCATCCTTGCCACCGGGTTGACGCCTGACTCGGGCTCGGAGGAGTGGGCGGAAACACCGGTGACCGTCAGCTTGACGTCCTTGCCGACGACCTTGGCGGTCACGTCGAAGTTACCGCCATTGCGCTTGGCATAATCAGTACCGGCCTTCTGCAGGCTGGCGGCCAATTCGGCGGGTTTATCACCCACAATGGTGGCGACCGAAGTCGATGGAATCTGGTTGGTGGCCAGGCCGCCGGTCATGGAGGAGATTTCCGCGCCGCTGCCTTCAGCCTTACGGCGGGCAAAGCTCGCCATGACGGTGCCGTAGCCTTTCTCGGCAATCACCACCGGGTAGCCGCCATCCAGCGCCAGGTTGTAGTTGGGTGTCGGGTTGTGTTCGAAGTAATAGGGGATGGCGTCGCCGGTGGTTTCCTCGGTGGTGTCTACCAGCAGCTTGAAATTCCTGGCCAGCGGCAGCTTCTCTTCCTTGACGATCTTCATGGCGTAGAGCGCCACCACGATGCCATTCTTGTCATCCTCGGTGCCCCTGCCATACATGCGGTCGCCAACCAGGGTGACCTTGAACGGATCGAGTCGGGTGCCGTCTTTCAGGACCCAGTTCTCTGGAGTTACGGGTACCACATCGGCATGAGCGTGAATGCCCACGACTTCATCGCCACCACCTTCGAGGGAGATTTCATAGACGCGGTTGTCGATGTTGCGAAAGTTCAGGTTGAAGGCCTGGGCAAGGCTCTTGAGCTTGTCGGCGATCTTGATGAATTCGGGATTCTCGTGCTGGGCAACGCCGTCCACGCGAAAGGTCGGGATTGCCACCAGCTCGCGCAGGGTCTCGGTGGCCGCGTTGCCGTACTTCACCCGCGCATAGATGCCAAGCAGGCGATGGATCTCGTTCTGCTGTTCAGGGGAAAGGGGCTGGTTGCCCTGGAAAGCACTGATTGCCGGGCCGAGGTCAGCGGTTTTGGCAAGGTCGCTCTTGGCCAGGCTTCCCAAGAACTGCCTGAAATCAGTGACCGGTGCGTCACTGAAAGTCTTGAGGATGGTCGCGCTCTGTAGTGGTGTGATGTTGGCATGCGCTGACGTGGTGAACGACGAAAGGCTGGCCAGCATCAAGGTTGTCGCGGCCAGGTGCTTGAGTGAGAAGTCCATTGCTGGGGGCATTCCTTTGCAAGTAGTTTGTGAGAAATTTCTGATCGATGAGACAGAAACTTTTCCAAACTAACACCACGAGAGCGCAGTAGGGGAGTCCCTGAAGTGGGATCTGTCGCACAGAAATGCAAAAGCGACGCAGAAACGAAAAAGCCCCGGGAAGGTTCCCTGGGCCTACAGGTCCGTTGGGTGACGGGTCTTCATGTGCGGAATTGATGATATGAAGTTGTTTAGACCGTTGCTTCAGCGGCCCGTGGCGTTGCTGTGGGGAGGGCTGGCGCTATCCTCGATTGGCGACGAACTCTTCGCGATCGCCGTCGCCTGGATGGCGGTGCAGATCGCCGGCACCGATGCGAGTTGGCTTAGTGCGTTGCGCGGCGGGGCCGCGCTGGCGGGGGCGTTGCTGGGAGGGATCTGGGCCGAGCGCTGGGACCATCGGCGTACGATGATCGGTGCCGACCTGACGCGGGCCGGGCTCGCCCTGATTCCGATGCTGGCCTGGGCACTGGGCATCATGAGCCTGTGGATGCTGGCGGTGCCAGTCATGCTCATGATGATCGTCAACTCTTTGTTCGAACCGGCCTTGCGCGCCAGCCTGCCACGCATTGTCGCGGCGCCGGACCAGTTGCAGGCGGTCAACGCGCTGTTCGACGCGATCATCCGGGTGGCCCGGGTGATCGGGCCGATGCTGGCCGCGGCAATTACGCTGCTGATTCCGCTTGAACATCTGTTTACCCTCAATAGCCTGACTTTCCTGATCTCGGCCTGGGCGGTGATGAAGCTGAGCAAGGCATTGCCTCGTCAACCGGTCAAGGTGACGAGCCGGCGTGCCGCCTTCACCGCCGGTTGGCGCAGCCTGGTCGGTCGCCGGCAGATGCGGGCGGTGTATGTGTGCGCCGGGTTGGGCAACGTCGCCTGGAGTCTGGGCATTTCCATCGGCATGGCGCTGGCCGTGGTCAAGTACGACATCCAGGGCTTCGGTGTACAGGGCTTTGCCGTCTACGGCCTGATCATGGGCGCCTATGGCTGCGGCAACCTGATCTCTATTTTTGTCGTCGGTAACCTGCATATCCGCCGCCTGTATGGTGGCTTTACCTTCGGCTCCGTGGTCAACGGCCTGGGCATTGCGACCATCGGTGCGGCGGTGATGTACCTGCCTGCGGAGTACGTCCTGGCCGGGATGATGTTCGGCGCCGGCCTGGCCGCGCTCGGCGGGCCGCTGATCGACATCTCGTTCATTCTGCTGATTCAAACCACGTTCAGGCAAAGCGAGATCGCCGGCTTGGCAAGGTTGCGCTTTGCCGCGCTGGGTGCCTCCATTCTCATTGCCGGGGCCTGCGGCGCGGCACTTTATGCCCGGTTCGACACCGGCATGGTCATCGTCGGTAGCGGGATTTTTGAAGTCATCGTCGGTGCGATTGTATTGCTCGTTCCCAAGGACAATGAAGCCGTCTACACGAACACGGGTGAAGAGCCCCTGGTGGATGGCAACGAGGTAGCCCGATGAAACCTTTTCATGAGTATGTGAAGGACCACGCCGAGCGTACGCCGGAGAAGATCGCGCTGGCCGTCGCTGGGCAGCAGCTTACCTACGCTGAGCTGAATGAGCTGGCTGCTGCAGTGGCTCAGCAGTTGCTGGCAACGGGGATGACGGCGGGGGACCGGGTCGCACTGCATGCACCTACTTCCCTCGAAACCATTGCCTGCGCGCTCGGGGTGATGTACGGCATTGCCACCGAAAAACTCATCCTGAAACACGGCTGAGTATCTGCTCTTGTCCGCCAATATAATGGCGAAATTTAAAGTGTTACCGTTTGTCTGCAATACATGAACTCATGGGTTACGACTTATTGACACTGGCAGTCCGACATCATCACAATTGCGCGCCATTACCGAGGTTAAGAGAGTCTGGGAATGGTGAGCGGCGGAGAGAGTGATGTCTCGTCATCTTCCAGCCACTCCATAGTGCTTTGAAAGCTCGCTCCCTGAGCATCACAGGGGGGTTGCTTGGCAGTGCGACATCCTATTTATACTGACCTAAGTCCGACACTGAGCTTTGCTCGGAGCGTTTGTTCTGGTTGTCAGAAAAATGACTCCCTTGCAACGCTGTGCCGGAGATGGTGCTGATCGCGCATCCGGTTCAAAGGGAAGGGAACTACATTTGAGTCAGGTCACCTTAGGTATCCGTCATTTGCGAGATGAGCAGATCTTGTTGCGCGACGGCGGGCTTTATTGGGTGGCAGTGGATCAGGCGAGCGATTCTGCAGCGCTGGCAGTCCAGTGCCTGGCAGCGATGCCGGCCAATGCGCGAGGGATGTTGGTGTGCTGCGGGCATTCAAGTCAGGACCTGGTCCAGAAGCTGGCGGCAGATGCCGGTCCTGGTGAGCTGAAGTTGTTTGACATCAAAAAAGACGACATCGGCCTGACCCTCAAATCGCTGGTCGGCGAGCTGACCCGTGCTGCTCCGGTTGCCGGCACTGCCATTGTGCTGATGCTGCCGGACAGCGCATGGCAGAGTGACGTCGCGCCAGAGTTGCGGCATTTCTGTCTGTCCCTGAGGCAATGGCTGGGCGCACGCCAATGCTCCCTGTTGGTGATCAGCCATGGCCAGGCGCCTCAGTTGCATGAGCGTTTGTTGCGGCTCAACGATACGATCTCCGGGCTCGCTCAGCTCTATCGCCGTGATGGTGGTATTCGCTATCAATTGCATTACTGGCACAACGAACGGGGCGTGTGCAGCGGGCAGGAGTTCGAGCTCGAGTTGCAGGTGGACGGTTTTGCGCTATCGGTCAATGAACAGGCCAATGTGCAACTGACCCATACCGATGACCAGCGGATCTACCTGACCCAGCGTTCTGTGCTTGAAGGCTCGCCGCCGTTGTCGGATCAGTGGAGGCTGTTCGAGAGCCGCGAGGATTTGCTCCAGCAAGCCAGCCATGCTCGTGCTGCCAGCATCATCGTGGCCATCGACAGCAACCTGCAGGTCGAAGAGTTGGCCCGTCAGATTCACGCCCTGCGCGAGCGCTGCGGCATTGCGCTGAAGATCATCGTACGCGAGATGGAGCCCTGTCTGCGTTATCGGGACGAGCGTCTGCTTGTGTCCTGCGGCGCCAACATCACCGTGCCCTATGGGACTACGCTGGCACACTTCTTCAGCATCATCGACAGTGCCCAGGGCCAGACCTGGCGCCGGAGCCGCACCACCGACTTCCAATCGCTATTCGAACGCCTGCGGCCGCCCGCCGAGCGCGGCCTGTTAGCGCCCCGGGAATTCATCAGCATGGTGGAGCGCGTCTACGGCGGCGCCTCTGGCGAAATCAGCCATCAACTGCTCAAACTGATACCGCGCGGTGGCCTGGAAATCGAGCAGTACTTGAATCAAATCGGCTTGCGTCGTTTCGGTGACGTCGCCTGCGTGGTCAACGGTGTCTTTTATCTGTTCCTGTTTGCCTGTCGTGCGGACGGGCTGGAACCCGCATTGGGGAATATCTGCCGGCTGGCCTGGCGCGATCTGTTCAGCGACTTCGAGATTCTCCAAGGCGTTGAAGCGTTGCCGCGCGAGGACTTCCTCGCGGTAGCCTCGCTGCCGCCCACGTTCTTTCTGGCAGAAGAGCGCACGGCCGGTAGCTCCGCCGAAGCCGCTGGGCGTGGCGCCTATTCGCCTCAACGCACCACGCTACCCATTACGGATCACTGTTCATGAGTTATTCCGAGCTGATCCAGGTGATCGGCCTCAGCAGCCTGCTGACCCTGGCACTGATCGTCGTACTGATCAGGTTTGGTCGGCATTTTCTGGCGTTCGTGCGGGGCCTCTTGCCCCCGCGTTACCTTAAGTCTCGTGGCGTGCGTCGTCGCGCCCCTGCCCAGAGCGAACCCCATGAGCCGGTATGAAGTCATTAAGCCGGCGTCAGTGCGCGTCTGGCCGGGCCTGGGTCCCTGGAATCTGTATTTCATCCTCAAGTTCGTACTGCTGTGGGCTGGCTACCTGAACCTGCAGGTATTGCCCAACCTGGTGTTCGCTGCGGCATTGCTGGTGCCGTTGCCGCATCGTTATTTGCGCATCCTGCGCACGGTCATTGCGATCCCCGTGGGCGTTGCGCTGTTTTACCAGGACACCTGGCTGCCCCCCTTCAGCCGCCTGCTGGCCGAGCCTGGTGTGCTGGATTTCAGCGGCGCGTACGTGGTCGAGCTGGCAGGTCGTTTCATCGACTGGAATCTGTGCGCGCTGCTGGCTGTGCTGGTGGTGGTCTATGCCTTCGTCCGCCACTGGCTGCGCCTGACCACCTTGAGCGTGCTGGGTTTGGCCTGGCTGGGCAGCGCCAATGTGCTGGCCTTGCACACCAGCAGCGAGCCGGTCGCGGCGCCGGCCAGTGGCGCCTCCATGGCCGCGGTGAGCACGGCTGTTCCGGACAGCGCGACTCTGGAAGCCTACCTGCAGAAGTTCTATAGCACCGAGGCCGGGCGTCAGGTGGAGTTCAAGCCTGCGACTTCTGCTGTGCAGCCTTTTGATCTGTTGCTGATCAATATCTGTTCCATGGCCTGGGATGACCTGGAAGACGTGGGCCTGCGCGATAACACGCTGTTCCAGCAGATGGACGTGATTTTCGACAGCTTCAACTCGGCCACTTCCTACAGCGGCCCGGCGGCCATCCGCCTGTTGCGCGCCAGTTGTGGGCAGGTTCCGCACAGCCAGCTCTACGGCACCGCCCCGGAGCAGTGCATGTTGATGGACGATTTGAGCAAGCTGGGCTTTTCCAACGAAGTGATGCTCAACCACACCGGGCAGTTCGAAGGCTTCCTTGACGAAGTCCGCGCCCAGGGTTCGTTGCCGGCCCCGTCCGTCAGTACCAGCAAATTGCCGCGTGCACTGGTGGGCTTCGACGGTTCGCCGATCCTGCGCGATGCCCAGGTATTGGACACCTGGTGGAAGCACCGCGAAGCAGAAAAGAGCGATCGTGTGGCGCTGTTCTACAACACCACCACGCTGCATGACGGCAACCGGGCGTTGACCGCCGATGGCGGCACCAAGAGCAGTGATTACAAACCGCGTGCCCAGGGGCTGATCGACGACCTCAATGGTTTCATTAAACAGCTGGAGCTCAGTGGCCGTCGGGTGGTGGTGGTGATTGTGCCGGAGCATGGCGCGGCGCTGCATGGCGATCGCATGCAGATAGCCGGCATGCGCGAGATACCGAGCCAGTCCATCACCCACGTGCCCGTCGGCATCAAACTGGTGGGCATGGGGCGCAACCCCAATGCCGCGCCACTGCACATCACCGAGCCGAGCAGTTTCCTGGCCCTGTCGGAAATCATCAGTCGCCTGTACAGCGCCCAACCCCAGGCGGATGGCCAGGGTCCCAGCTGGTCGGCCCTGCTGAGCAACTTGCCGCAGACGGCGGCAGTCTCCGAAAACGCAGGCACTGTGGTCGTTGACTACGCCGGAAAACCTTACATACGGATCAAGGAGAAAGCAGGATGGCTGCCTTACCCACAGCGCTTCAAGTGAAGGCCAGGGTGCAGTCGCGTGCGGACCGTGCCGATGACATCGCCCGCCTGAAACTGGAACTTGAGCTGCCCGAACTGGACTACGTGGACATCTCTGCGCAGATCGAATTGCAAAAAGCCCTGCATCGCTGGCCGCTGCTGGCGGAGATGGAGCGCCTGCAACCGACGGTCCTGCCGATGGTGCATGAATCCGATCTGGAGAAGCTGTCGTGACCGCGCTTAGTCTGCGTGGTCTGCGCGGCGGTGTCGGTACCAGTTCGCTGCTGGCGGCCACGGGTCATGCATTGCATAGTCTTGGCGAGCGCGTGCTGCTGATCGACATGTGCCCGGAGAACCTGCTTCGCCTGCACTTCGGCATCAGCGTCAGCGAATCCGGTGGCTGGGCGCGCGCCATGATCGACGGTGTGGGCTGGAACACCCAGGCCTGGACCGTGGAGCCGGGATTGAACGTGTTGCCTTATGGCCGCCTGAAACTGGAAGAGCAGGATCAAATCGAGCAACACCTGCTCAACGAGCCGAAGCTGTGGCGCCGCCGACAGGCCAGCCTTGCCGAACACTTTGACTGGGTCCTGTTCGATGTGCCCTTGCGATTGCCCGGTCATGCTCGTGTCGGACCTTGTGCGTTGCGTCTGCGGATCGTCGAGGCGGATGCCGCCTGCCATGTGCTGTTGCAGCAGGAAGAAGCCCCCAGCGAGCATCTGCTGATCAACCGCTTCGACCCGGTCAGCCAATTGCAGCGCGACCTGCTACTGATCTGGCGCAAACAATATGGTGCTCGCCTGTTGCCACTCAGCGTGCATCAGGATGAAGCCATGCGCGAAGCCTTGGCGTTCAAGAAACCGGTGGGCGCTTATGCCGAAGCCAGCCTGGCTGCCCAGGATGTGTTGAGCCTGGCCATCTGGTGCCTGACCCGACGCCCGGAGGCGGCATGATCGCCCGCGTTTTCCCTTATGCTCACCTGCGTCGGCGCTATGACTGTTCGCCGCCAGTTGCGCTGCTGCTGGCGACAATGAGCGCCCTGGCGTGGCTGCTGTTTCGCCTGGAGTCACCGAGCTGGCGCGCTGTGCTCGATCAGCCCAAGCGCTGGTATCCGCAACTGATCAACAAGGCACCGAGCCTGGGCGACCCGCTGCGCTATGCGGTGCAAAGCCTCTGGCTGCTGCTGGTTCGCCCGGCCAGGCCGCAGGAGTGGAGGTTCGTGACCCCGGCCTGGCTCAAGGCCGTCGGGGCGCTGTACCAGCGGCTGTGGACCCGGATCGGCAAGGCGCTGGAAGAATTGCCCGTGCGCGCCGAGGCCAGCCAGCAGATTCGCCAGAGCAGCCATTGGTGGAAGGGGCTGGACCGTCGCAACCAACGGTTGGTCAACCTGGCTGTCGGTGTCGTCGTTTTCATTTTTACATTGTTGTGCATCACCGAGCCCTTCGGCTACGTCGCCCAACTGGTGTTCGTTTTGCTGCTGTGGGGGCTGGCCATGCTGGTGCGGCGGGTTCCGGGACGCTTTCCGACGTTGCTGATGGTGGTGTTGTCGACCATCGTCTCGTGCCGTTACCTGTGGTGGCGCTACACCTCGACCCTGAACTGGAACCAACCCCTGGACCTGGCTTGCGGGATGATCCTGCTGGTGGCCGAAACGTATTCCTGGGTGGTGCTGATCCTGGGGTATATCCAGACTTGCTGGCCCTTGGGACGCAAACCGGCGCCGCTGCCGCGCGACACGCGCCTGTGGCCCAGCGTCGACCTGTTGATCCCGACCTACAACGAAGACCTGTCAATCGTACGGGGTACCGTGTACGCGGCCATGGGCATCGATTGGCCAGCCGACAAGCTGAACATCTACATTCTCGACGACGGCAGGCGCGAGAGTTTCCGCCAGTTCGCCGCTGAAGTCGGAGTGGGCTACATCACTCGCAACGACAATCGTCACGCCAAGGCCGGTAACCTCAACCACGCGCTGAAGCAGCTGAACAGCGAACTGGTCGCCATTTTCGACTGTGACCACATACCTGTGCGCTCATTTTTGCAGATGACCACCGGGGGCTTTTTGCGTGATCCGAAACTGGCGCTGGTGCAGACTCCGCACCATTTCCTGTCACCGGACCCCTTTGAGCGCAACCTCAATGTGTTCCGCGAGCACCCCAACGAAGGCGAGCTGTTCTACGGGTTGATTCAGGACGGCAACGACATGTGGAACGCGGCGTTTTTCTGCGGCTCGTGCGCGGTGCTGCGGCGCACCGCGCTGGACGCGATCGGCGGCTTTGCCGTCGAGACCGTTACCGAAGATGCCCACACGGCGCTACGCCTGCACCGCAACGGTTGGAACTCGGCCTATATCAAGGTGCCGCAAGCGGCCGGCCTGGCAACCGAGAGCCTGTCAGCGCACATCGGCCAGCGCATTCGCTGGGCCCGTGGCATGGCGCAGATATTCCGTACCGACAACCCCTTGCTCGGAAAAGGCCTGACCTTCTTCCAGCGCATCTGCTACGCCAACGCGATGATGCACTTTTTGGCCGGCCTGCCGCGTCTGGTGTTTCTGCTGGCGCCGCTGGCGTTTTTGCTCCTGCATGCCTACATCATCTACGCCCCGGCGCTGATGATCCTGCTGTACGTGCTGCCGCATATGATCCATGCAAGCCTCACCAACTCACGGATGCAGGGCGCCTATCGTCGGACGTTCTGGGGTGAGGTGTACGAGACCGTGCTGGCCTGGTACATCGCGCGTCCCACCACCGTGGCACTGTTCAACCCCAGAAAGGGCAAGTTCAACGTCACCGCCAAGGGCGGCCTGATGGAGAACAACCAGTTTGACTGGAAAATCGCCCAGCCGTACTTGCTACTGTCGTTGCTGAACATTGCCGGCCTGGGTTTTGCCATTTGGCGTCTGATCTGCGGACCCAACGACGAGATCGTTACCGTTGTGGTGAGCATTCTCTGGGTGGTCTACAACCTGCTGATCATCGGGGGCGCCATGGCGGTCGCGGCTGAAGCGCGCCAGGTTCGCCAGACCCACCGTGTACAGGTCAAGTTACCCGCTGCAGTGCGCCTTGAAAGTGGTCACTCATACCCAGGCATGTTGCAGGACTATTCCGATGGAGGCGCAGGCATCCAGCTCGACACCTCGCTGTCGCTAGCGGTGGGCGGGAGCATCTCGCTGATGATGCAGCGCGGCACTCGTGAATTCCTGTTCCCGGGCTACATCTGTCGCAGCCACAAGAACTTCATCGGCATCAGCTTCACCGGCCTCAATGCACAACAGAAAATCGACTTTGTGCAGTGCACGTTCGCCCGCGCCGACGCCTGGCTCAACTGGGGCGAGAATTTCACCGCGGATCGCCCGCTGCACAGCCTTTTAGACATCGTCAAACTGGGCGGCACCGGTTACTACCGCCTCTACGAATACCTGCCTGCCTGGATCCGCCGCATCGCCGGCCCGCCTTTGCGAATGTTGCGCTGGCTGGCCAGTTTCCTGCCGCGCATGCCAGTAGTTGCCCCAACTCCCAATTCTCGATCAGTGAGCGCACCATGAGCCGCTACTTCAGCAAGTCCCTTGTTGCCAGTCTGGCGCTCCTGGCCGCCGGTTGCGCCCAGGCCGCCACCGCACTTGCGCCTGTCGCGCCTGTCGCGCCGGCCGCGGTCAGCAACGTACCGAGCTGGAGCACCGCGTACACCTTCGAACAGCTGGGCCGTCCCGCCGACAGCCTGTTGCTGGGCATCCACAATAGCGACCAGATCGAATTCAGCCTGCGCCGCGATCGCATCGCCAGCGACGCGAAACTGCAACTGGAGTACACGCCGTCGCCTTCGCTGCTGCCACAGATCTCGCATTTACGCGTGTATCTCAATGACGTGCTGATGAGCGTTGTGCCAATCGAGAAGGACCAATTGGGCAAGAGGGTCAACCAATCGGTAGCCCTGGACCCGCGTCTGATTTCGGACTTCAACCGCGTACGCCTGGAGTTCGTTGGCCACTACAGCGATGTCTGCGAAGATCCGGCCAACAGCACACTATGGTTGAACGTGGGGCGCAGCAGCCAGATCCAGTTGCAGGAGCAGGCACTGACGCTCAAGAACGACCTGGCCTATTTCCCGATGCCTTTCTTCGACATCCGAGGTCAGGACAAGCCGGTCCTCAATTTGGTCTTCGCCGATGCGCCGACCCTGGGCGAGCAGCGTGCAGCCGGTATCCTGGCGTCCTATTTCGGCAGCCAGGCCGCTTGGCGAGGTGCGCAGTTCCCCGTTCTGTTCGACCAGCTTCCGTCCGCTGATGAACACCATCGCGCCAAGTCGGCCATTGTCTTCGCCACCAACAATCATCGCCCATCCTTCCTGGCTGACACAAACAGGTTCCCGGTGGTGGATGCGCCCGTTGTACAGATGATCGACAACCCGCAGGACCCCTACAGCAAGGTGTTGCTGGTGTTGGGGCGCAACGACGAAGACCTGGCGGTGGCTGCCCGCGCCCTGGCCTTGGGCGCAGGCGCGTTTCGTGGCTCGAATGTGACCGTCAACAAGGTCGAGCAGCTCAAGCCTCGAGTGCCTTATGACGCGCCGAACTGGATGCGCACGGACCGCTCGGTACGCTTCGCCGAGTTGATCAAGTACCCCGAGCAGCTTCAGGCCAACGGTCTGCAGCCACGGCCGATCACGGTGGACGTGAACCTGCCGCCTGACTTGTTCGTCTGGCGTAACCAAGGGATTCCGCTGCAAACCAAGTTCCGTTATACGCCACCGTCGGTCAACGACGAGTCGCGCTTGACCATCAGCCTGAACAACCAGTTCATCACCAGCCTGCCGCTGCTAAGCAAGACCGACAGTCGTCTGGAGGAGTTGCGCCTGGCAGTGTTGTCCAACGAGTCGGCGAACCTCAGCGACAAGCTGCTGGTGCCGGCGCTGAAGATTGGCGACCGTAACACCCTGCGTTTTGACTTCAACTTCGCCAGTACCTATAGCAGTGCCCAGCGCGACCGTTGCCAGACATCGCTGCCGGTGAATAACCAGGCCGTGATCGATGAAGAGTCGACCATTGACCTGTCCGGCTACTATCACTATATCGCCATGCCCGACCTGCGCGCCTTTGCCCGAGGCGGTTTTCCATACAGCCGGATGGCTGACCTGTCGGAAACCCTGGTGATGGTCCCGGCCCACAGTCAACCTGTGCAACTGAGCACTCTGTTCGAGACCATTGCTGGCATCTCTGCGCGCTCAGGCCTGCCAGCGTTTGGCCTGCGGCTGTCGGACAACTGGGACGACGCGAAGGCAGATGTCGATCTGCTGGTATTCGGCGCCATGGCCCCGGGCGTGGGCGATGGTGCCGATGCCAATCTGGTGCTGGACAAGACGCGTGCCTGGCTACTCAAACCGTCCAATGAGCAGAACGGAAAGTCGGCCCGCGTCGGCCAGTTCAGCGATGAACGCGACCTGGGTGCCAACCGTGTCGACGTCAGTGCCCAGGCACCGATCGCCGCCATCGTCGGCTTGCAGTCGCCGTATCACCCACAGCGCAGCATTGTGGCCTTGCTGGCCAGCGATGACGCCGATTACCAACTGCTGCGCGAGACCTTGGGCGACACTGGAAAATTAGACGCCGTGACCGGTTCCGTGGCGCTGATCCGCAGCAGTGGCGTAGCCAGCAGTTGGGTAGGCCAGCAGTACTTCGTCGGCCACCTTCCGTGGTGGCTGTTGCTTTGGTACCAATTGTCCGAGCACCCGATCCTGTTGGCGGCCATGGCCACCATCAGTGTGCTGCTGACGGCCTTCCTGCTGTGGCGTGCACTACGCTGGGCGGCCCGTCGTCGTCTGGCTGGTCAGGAGTAGTCGAGTGAAAGCCTTCCTTGCGCGGGCTTTGGCCGCGATCATCGTCGCGCCTGGCTTTGCCGGTGCCGCGGAATGCGCCTGGCCGGCCTGGCAGAATTATCGCCAGGCCATGCTCAGCCCGGACGGACGGGTCATCGATCACTCCTCGGAGCAGTTGATCTCCACGTCTGAAGGACAGAGCTACGGGCTGTTTTTCGCCCTGCTGGGAAATGACCGTAAAAGCTTCGCCAAGGTGCTGCGCTGGACCCAGGACAACCTGGCTGGCGGAGACCTTAACCGGCAACTTCCGGCGTGGCAGTGGGGCCGCGACAACGTTGGCCGCTGGCAGGTACTTGATAGCAACAATGCCACCGACGCCGATTTGTGGATCGCCTATAGCCTGCTGGAAGCCGGGCGTCTGTGGCATCAACCGACTTACCTGGCATTGGGCCGTAACCTGCTTTGGCGCAGTGCTGCGCAAAGCCTGCGCACGCTACCGGGTTTGGGTCTGATGCTGTTGCCCGGCAACGTCGGGTTCGACAATGCCGAGGGTTGGCGTCTGAATGCCAGCTATCTGCCGCCGCAATTGCTGGCGCGCTTCGCCCAGGAAGCACCGATCTGGGCGGAGTTGGCCAGCAACACCGAGCGTCTGCTGATCGAAAGTTCGCCCAAGGGCCTGGCATCCGACTGGCAACTCTGGAAAGCCGGTCAGGGTTGGGCCGTGGACAGTCAGAAGGGCGGTGTTGGAAGCTATGATGCCATTCGCGTCTACCTCTGGCTGGGCATGCTGGACAAAGGTGCGCCGGGGCGCGCCGGGTTGATCGAGCACTTCAAACCGATGCTGGACCTGACGACGCGGCTGGGCCATGTGCCGGAAAAAGTCGACATCACCACCGGCCTCGACAGCGGCACCGCCCCGGTCGGCTTCAGTGCCGCATTGCTGCCGTTGCTGGCCGCAAGCCCGGACAGTGCGGGTGCCCTCAAGGCTGAGCGCCAACGCCTGCAACAACAGCCGCCCTTGGCGGATGCCTATTACAACCAGTCGCTGACGCTGTTCGGGCAGGGCTGGGACCAACAACGTTATCGCTTCGATAAAAACGGGAACCTCGTGCCAAACTGGACTGCCGCATGCGCAAAATGACCGGTTTTGGGCTGCTGTTGAGCAGCGTTTATGGGGTCGCCCTGGGTCAGCCTCTCAGTCCGCCCGACCAGCAGCAATGGCTGCTGGAGCAAGTCCGCATTGGTGAGGCTCTGTACCGCGAAGACCTGGTGCATGACTCGTTGGCTCGTCTGGAGCAGATCGCCCCGGACAATCCGCTGGTGAAAGTCGTTGAAGTCCGCCAGGCACTGCTGCAAAAGAACCAGCCGGAGGCCGAACGCCTGGTCGCCCAACTGCGCCAGCAGGCGCCAGGCACTGCGGCCCTGCGTCAGGCCGAGAGCTTGCTGAAAATGCACGGCACCGATGGTCAGAGGGCCCTGCAGGAGGCGCGTTTGCTGGCCGTCGCCGGCCGTTCCGAAGACGCGGTCAAAGCCTATCGGCAATTGTTCGGCGATGACATGCCGGATTTTGCCACGGCTTTGGAGTATCTGAACGTGCGTAGCGGCATCAAGGTTGAGCGCCCGGTCGTGATAGAGCAGTTGCGCGAATTGGACCGGCAGTATCCCGGTAATGCCTCGCTGCGCCAGACCTTGGTCGGCCTGCTGTTTGCCGAGAAACGTGATCCCGAGGCGCTGGACGTCCTGCATCAATTGGCTGGCGATCCGAACGCAAGCAACAATGCTGCCGAACGCGAATACAACTATTGGCTCAAGCAACCGGTAGGGCCCGAAACCGCGCAGGGCTGGCGGACTTTTCTGAAGTTCTATCCTTACGCCAGCCTGCACGCGGACGCGACCCGACAGTTGCAAGGGCAGGAGCAATACCTGGCTGATCCGGCCTGGCAAGCCGGAGTCAAAGGCAAGGCATTGCTCGAAGCCGGCGACAACGTCGGCGCTGAAGCCAGTTTGCGTCGGGCGATCAAGGGTTATCCGCAAGACTCCAGCCTGCTCGGTTCGCTGGGTATTTCGCTGATGCGCCAGAACAAGAACGAAACGGCCTACAACACGTTCGTCCAGGCCTCGGCCATCGAGCAGGACACCTACTGGATGACCAAGTGGCAGGATCTCAAGGCTGCCAACTACCAGTGGATGCTGTTGCAAAAGGGTGATGAAGCCCTTGAGCGAAAGGATTATCCCGCCGCGAAAAAATGGTACCGGCAGGCGGACAAAGCCAGGCCGAACGATCCTGCGTCGCTGATTGGCCTGTCCTATGTTGCCCGTGGCGAATCCGATGACATCACCGCAGAAGCCCTGTTGGTGCAGGCGCGCAAGCTCGATCCGAGCAACGCAAGCGTGGTGCGTGCGATGGTCCGCCTGTATCAGTCGCAATCAGCGGAAAAGGCCGAGCACTACCTCGACAGCCTGACGCCCAAGGAGCAGCAGGAGTTCCAAAGCGTGCGTCGGGGGCTGACGCTGGATCGCCTCAACGCGCAGGCCGATGACGCCACCCGACGCAGCGATTGGGCGCAGGTGACGGTAGCCTTGAGCAAGGCTCGAGTACTGGACCCGGACAATCCCTGGCTGGTGTACCGCTTGGCCAACGCCCAGCGCGAACTGGGCCTCAATGCCGAGGCCGATCAAAGCTTCCACTGGCTGTTACAACGTCAGGGCCAGAACACCGAGGCGCGCTATGCCCATGGGCTGTTTCTGGCCAATGCTGAACGTGACGGCGATGCCATGGGCAGTCTGCAACAGATTCCCCGTGCCGCCTGGAGCGACAACATGAATGAGCTGTGGGCACGTCTGCAGCGTCGCCAGTTGCTCGCGAAGGCCCGGACACTGCGCGACGGCGGCCATGAGGCTCAGGCCGAAGCGCTGCTGATGCGCGCGCCGACCACTGATGACTACCTGACCCTGGCCGACTGGGCCCAGCAGCGTGGCGACCTGGCGCAGGCCGAAAGCCGCTACCGCAAGGTGCTGGCCAGCGCGCCGAAAAATACCGAGGCCCAACTGGGCCTGAGCGAAGTTCTGATCGCCCGCGGTCAGCCGAACGCCGCCAAGGCCAGCCTTATGGCAGTGACTGCGCCAGTACCGGTCGATGTGTCGTTCCAGCGCCGCTTGGCCAATGCCTGGGCGTCGCTGGGCGACAAGACGCGTGCGAACGCGCTGTTCGCGCAGTTGCTCAAGACCCCGCAAAGTGATCCGCTGGTCTATCGGGATGCGGCACGTCTGCTGTCCCGAGAAGAACCGCAGCGGGCTCTGGATGACTATGCGCGCAGCATGGCCGCGGCAAAGATGATCGAGCCGCAACAGGCCGAACCACGTGACAACCGTGCCATGACCTTGGCCAGCCGTGCCAAGGACAGCGATGGCTGGTTGCAGCGCAGCATCCGCAGCGACGTCGACGAGCTGTACCAAAAGCAGAACCCGACGGTGAACCTGTACCATGACCTCGCCTGGCGCACCGACAACAGCTCATCGGGAGTCTCGGACCTGACCACCCAGACCACCATCCTGCGCATTGACGCGCCGGTGGCGCAAGGACAGGGTTTCGTTCAGGCCGAAGACATCAATCTGGATGTCAGCAGTTTTTCCAGCACCGACCAGTTCGGCTTGTGCGCGGTGGTGCAGGGTGGCTGTGCCACCGCTTCGCAGAGCGTACGCGGCACCCTGCTGGGCATGGGCTGGCACGATGATCGCTGGGCCTTCGACCTTGGCCATACGCCACAAGAATTCACGGTGTCCAACTGGGTGGGCGGTGTCACCTACAGCGGTGACTGGAGCAGCGTGGGCTATCGCCTCACGGCATCGCGGCGGCCCCTGACCAACTCACTGGTGTCGTATGCCGGTGCGGTCGACCCGGTCACCGGAACCCAGTGGGGCGGCGTTACGGCCAACGGTTTCACCCTGGGCCTGAGCCATGACGAAGGCGGCGCCGATGGCGTGTGGGCAAGCCTGAGCAGTCATTGGTTAATAGGCCAGAACGTTGAGAACAATCAGCGGCGCACAGCCATGGGCGGCTATTACTATCGCCTGGTGGAACGCGCCGACGAACGTCTGCGCACTGGCCTGACCCTGATGTACATGGGCTACGACAAGGACTTAAGCGAACTCACCCTCGGCGAGGGCGGATACTACAGCCCGCAGCAGTACTACTCGGTCAGCGTGCCGGTGAACTATGCCTGGCGCAACGCTGACTGGTCGGCCTTGCTCGAAAGCTCGGTGGGCTGGTCGTTCGCGAAAATCGACGGCTCCGACCTCTACCCTAAAGACAACCGCGAAGCCGACCTGCAAAACCTGCTGGCGCAATCGAATCGGACCCTGGCGGACAGCCCGTCGCTGACCAAGAGTGGCAGTAGCAGCAACGGCATCAACTTCCGTGTTCAGGGCCTCGTGGAGCGTCGCCTATCCGACAACCTGGTACTGGGGACCGGTATCACCTGGCAACACAGCGAAGGCTACGCCCCGAGCCGCGCCTTGCTTTACTTGCGCTACACGTTTGACCCTTGGCAAGGCAACCTGCCGCTACCGGTGCAACCGATCTCGCCTTATGCGGATATGCGCTAGGTGGAAAAATAACGCTGAAGATTGATTTTTCGCTCTGCGACTTTTCATGGGCGGATACCCGGTGGTGATTGCCGAGAAAGGCTACGGCATTCCTTTGCAGGTAGTAGTTGGTAAGAAATTTCTGATCGATGAGACAGAAACTTTTCCAAACTAACACCATAAGGAAGTGGTACGGGAGATCCCTGAAGTGGGATCTGTCGCACAGAAATGCAAAAAACGACTCAGAAACGAAAAAGCCCAGGGAAGGATCCCTGGGCTGTGCGCAGTATTTCAATTAACTGACGGTGATAAAAGGGTCCCAGCTGTTGGGTTGGCCGATCTGGTTCAGGTTACGGTCCAGCAGGATGAATGTGATGGTGTACCAGAGTTTCCCTCCGCTTTCGGCAGTGGCCTGCCAGAGGGTGTAGGTCACATCGGTTTTGGAGATGCCGTGGGGGGCACCTTTGTCCAGATAAGGCACCGGGATACCAGGGATGTTAAAGGAGTGCGGGGTCGATATGGAGCCCGGATACTTAGGGTCGTTTGGTGGATTGCCTTGGCGGACGCCGGTGATCAGTGCGACGCGGTCGAAGTTGCGCGACAGAGTAGTGGCACGCCAGCGAATGTTGTCGCCGGGATTGACGTCGATCCACAGTTCGTTGCCGCTGTCGGCGGTGCCGTCGCTGGTGGAGGCGTGGCTATCAATCTTGTCGCGACTCACCAGCATGGCGATCGCGCCGCCTACATCGTTGGGGTGGGCGCTCAGGTAATCGGCATCAACAGTTACAAGTACGTCAATGGTTTGGGTTGCTCCAGACATTTTGCTGCTCCTTGGTTGGTAATGGCAGTTGAGCACCGCGCCATTAAAGGGCGTCCGGGCCACCCGGTCCTTGGGTGCGGTCTCGGGGGGAAGAATGGATGACGGCCTTAGGGTGTCAAGTTTTGGGTTTTTGATGTTGACGAAGCGGTGGAGAAAGACGGCTGACGCATCTTTTTGATTTGTTTCGGATCCCGGCAATTTCGTACTTGGCGTCGGGTGGTTTTCCGTTGGTATCAATGGGAAAAGGCCTACAGCAGGTGTCAGCAATCACTTTCAATTTGGCTCAACCCTCAAGGTCAACTCCATCAGGGCCGCCTCTAGGCGAGCGCTTAGTGATTTTGGAACGCTTTCAATCCTCGCTGTACCGCGGGCCTGGCTTCGATCGCGTCGAACCAGCGTGATAACCGTGAAAGCACTGCCCAATCCAGCCGGTCATGAATTGATGCCGCAATGGTGAAAGCAGAGATGTCCGCCATGGAAAACTGATCTCCGGCCATAAAGTCTCCGGTAAGGAACCGTTCTGCATAGACAAGTTGTTCAATGACGCGCTGATCGATGACTGTGGCCGCATCAATTAATCCCGCTTGGCGCAGGAAAAATGCGGCATGGCTGGGCCCGATTACGTCCGTTACGAAAAAGAAGTAACGATCAAGTACCCGGTCGCGCTTTGGTCCACTATGCGCTGGTGCGAGCCGACCGGGAGCTTTCGCATCAGCGAACTGAATGATTGCGTTTGATTGGTTAATGACCAGCGGGGGTGTCGATGTATGGTCGACCAGGGTTGGGACTTTTCCTGCCGGATTGAGCGCCATACAGCTCTATTTTGGGGTTCATCAGGCACTCCTTGGAAATGAATGGATAATCATTGGATGCTAAGTGAAAAGCGGCGTATGCGTATGTCTTCAAGACCAGGCGCATACGCCCATAGTGATCACCCCTCGAACGCTTGCCGGTTAGCGCGCACGAAGTCACCCACCGTTTGAGGTGCTTGTCCGGTGATTTGGCCGATAACCCCGTCCTCACCGCTAAAGATTCCGTTCTGGTAATCGATCGCGACTGCAAGGAAGTGCTGGATCACAAACTCCGGCAGATCGCAGGTCTCCAGATGCTGGCGATACTCTTCCAGGGTCGAAGGGCTGTAGGTGATGGTGCGGCCTACGATGCCGCTGATTTCGTCGGCAATCTCTTGATGGCTCAGCTCGACAGGGCCGTACAGCGGATAGGTCTTCCCGATATGGCCAGACGGCTGTGAGAGAACGGCGGCAATCAGTCGCGCTTGGTCTTCAGCGGCGATTGGCGCATGTCGTCCGCTACCGTATGGCAGCGTGATCTTGTTCTCCTTCACGATCTGATCAAGCACCCAAGGAAAGATCAACCACTCGGAAAAGAACGTCGGGCGGATATGGACGGTGGGCACTCCAGACCAGTCGAGTACGCGCTCCGCGATCCAGTGGTCGCGCGCGGCGTGGCTCAATGAATCTTCCCGAGCAGAAATCTGCGACATTTCCACCACGACCTCGACACCGGCTCGCCGGGCGGCATCCGCAAAATAGGCGGTCGCCTGAATGTAGCCAGGACGCACGGGATAGCACAGGTATGCGCCTGTGATCCCCTCCATCGCACGAATGATGTCGTCATGTTCAAGGAGGTCGCCAACAAATATTTCGGCGCCCTCGCTCTGGAGCGCTGCACTGCGCTCGTCCTCCTGGTGCACAAAAGCCCGAACCGCATGGCCTCCGTTGAGAAGGTGGCGAATGGTGTAGACGCCAGTTTTTCCCGTAGCGCCGGTGACGAGGTATTTACGTTGCAGCATGGTGAATACTCCAAAGTAAAGGAACACACATTGCTTGCGCCGATATCACGTATCAGGCGTTACCAATTCACGAATGTTGCGCAGTAGTGCCATCTGGAGGTGCAGTCAGCTATCGAAAGGCGCGTGATCAATCAGGTCGCACACATTCGGGCAATCAAACCCGTGCACGTGACGACGTCCGACATCGGCGAGCCCAGTGCCTATCGCAGTGTGAGGTTTCTTCCTGGCCACTTCAGCGACCGCTTGGGTAAACGCGGCTTTCATTCCAATGCGGGGGTAGAGGGCCAGCGTATCCTCGACCAGTGATGGCGTGATTTCCTCCAGCCGTAATCCCATCACGTCGACATGGGCGCCCATGTAGATCAGGGCGATCTCTGGCTGTTTGCGGTCGGCGATGCCGGCGCTAGAGTGAAGTGCGATCGCATCCCAAACCAGCTCGGCTTTCGATTCCGAGTAACCGTTTTCCAGCAGGAAGCGGCTGGCAGCGTCGGCGCCGTCGACCTCAAAACGTTGGTCGGCTGCAAATTCGTACGTCAGACCCAGGTCGTGCAGCAGTGCGGCGAGATAGACTGCCTCGCGGTCGTATTTCATGCCTCGCTGCTGGCCGAGGAATTCGGCAAACCACCACGTGCGATGCACATGGTGCAGGAGCACTGTCGAGTGAACGCGCTCGACGAGGAAGGAGGCCTTGCGAGCGAGTTCGGAGTCTGGAGCGCTGAAGCCGCCGATGATCACAGGTGTACTCATGTTTGCTCCCGGGGGATGAAGTTGGCTTGCAGTTCATTCTAAATAGGCGTGAATGGCAGAATTGACTATTTTCAGATGATTTGTGCCAATGTGCGTGTCAGGTCAAGGCGGGAGATCGCGGTGAGAATTACGACGAAATCAAATCATTCCTTTATCGGCGTGGCGCAAAAACGAGTGGTGATTCTGGGTTTGCCGCCCGTGGATTCGCTTGATGTGATCGGCCCGGCAGAGGTGTTTGCCTATGCCAACAATCTGTACCGCGGTGACTCTGCGCCCTACGCACTCGAACTCGTTTGCGCGGGTGCCAATGAACACCTGGAGAGCAGCACCGGCATCGCACTTATGGCGCACAAGACGCTTGAACAGGAGCGTCTTGAAAACAAGGCGATAGATACGTTGATCGTGACGTCGGGCTGGAAAGCCATGGATCGGGTGGATCAGACCGCCATCGAGTGGATCCGCACGCGAGCCAGAAATGTCAGGCGTGTGTGTTCGATCTGTGTCGGGGCCTTCGCCTTGGCCGAAACAGGGCTTCTGGATGGTCGAAAGGCAACCACCCACTGGCGGATGGCACGCAACCTGGCCGATCGCTATCCCAACGTGCGGGTGGATCCCAACCCGATTTGGGTCAAAGACGGCAACCTGTACACCTCGGCAGGCATATCGGCGGGAATCGATCTTGCGCTCGCATTGGTCAGCGAAGACCTGGGTGACGACATCGCTTTGGAAATCGCGAAAAATCTGGTTCTGTTTCTGCGACGTCCAGGCGGTCAGGCACAGTTCAGCGTCGCACTCCAGTCGCAGCATGCTACAGGCTCGAACCTGGATGAGTTATGCGTGTGGATCAGTGAACATCTACATTCGGAGCTTACGGTCGAGATACTTGCAGACAAGCTCGCCACAAGTGTGAGGACCTTGATTCGCATGTTTCAGAGGGAATTCAAGACAACGCCTGCGAAGTACGTCGAGGACGTCCGGGTCGAAGCGGCCTGTCGGCAAATAGAGCTGGGAAGGCGGTCGATGGAGGAGGTTGCGCGCCGATGCGGCTACCGCAGTGTCGACGTGCTCAGAAAAGCCTTCGTGCGACGCATGGGGGTGAGTCCAAAGGAGTACGCACAACGTTTCGCGCCAGTTAACGAGCCCGCTTAGGCATGTGCCCTATGTTCCTGATTCAAAGTCGCGGGTGCATGTTCGAACCATCATCGGGGCCTTACGTGAAGATAGTCCATCCCATCGTTTCCGGGCGTACTCTGCCTATCGCTTCCTCGATGAACATTGGCAAGTAAAATGTAAACGCTGCTCAGCACTAATGTGACTTGTAATGGTCAATAAATCCCGCACGACCGTCCGTGGTCGTACTGCTCGGAGCCAACCGGATCCGCATCTGCATTTTGATCAAGGACAGTGTAAACATGCTCGCCGCAATATAATCAGCAACCGCCTCCACCTGGTTCCGTGAATCGGGACTCGCCGTACGTTTACCCCTCAATCCAACTCAAAGATTCCAAGCATGAACCTACGCAAAATAGCAGTGGGGCTGTCGTCCCTTGTTTTGTTCTCGACCGGTGCGGCAGAAGCTCGCAACCTTCTGGATTTCCTCAAACCGCCCAGCCAGCATGAGGAGCAAGGGCACCGTTCAGGCTCAATCAGCCAGAACGCGGCGATCGAGCTTTACTCAAGCAAACAGACGCAGGCATCGTTTGATGGGTGCGCAGACCTGTTCCCGGCAGCCAGGCCGATCAGCATGGCCAGTGTGCCGGCAACGATGAAGCCCTTGGCCCTGTGTTCCGACAACTTTGCGGTGCTGTACTCGCAAACCAGCAAGACTCCGTTGGTTGTGGTCGAGCGTCTGAATTCAGCTCTGCTTGAGGATGCCAAGGGGGAAGAACGAACCAATCAGTTCTATCCAGACCCACGCATTCCCAAGAGCGGGCGGGCAGAGTTGAGCGACTACCGTGGCCAACATCCGGCAGTGGATCGCGGCCATCAGTCCCCGGCGGCCGATGCACCGAGTCCACATGCAATGGCCCAGTCCTTTGCGCTGTCGAACATGGTGCCGCAAAACCCGACCAATAACCGGAAGATCTGGAGCAAGGTCGAATCTGATGTCAGGAAGTTCGCGAAGCGCGCCGATGGCAATGTCTTTGTCTTTACCGGCCCGCTCTTTGACGCAGGCCATGCCACCATTGGCGACAACAAGGTCTGGGTACCTGACCGCCTGTTCAAGCTGGTCTACGACGCTTCGTCCAAACGTGCCTGGGCGTATGTGCTACCCAACGCGGAAACCCGCATTGAGAAGCCGGTGGACTACGAGACTTTCGTGAAGATCACGGGACTCAACCTGCTGGGCAATCTACCGGTCTCGGGTTCAGTGGTTCGATCCTGATCGACGAAAGTCCGCTTCCCTGACGGGAGTGTGGAAAACAGCCTGACTGTCGTAAAAACGACCTGTTTACGCTGAACGCGAACCCCTGTGACTTTTCTGTTGAACGACTGTTCAGCTTCGTCTATGTTCGTTCCACCTTCTCCCCCGGCTGGTTGCGGGCTTGCGTTTCTTCTATTCGAACGAGGCACTGGCATGCGGTTTTCACCCTTTGTTGAGCGGATCTCAGGCCAAGGCGTTGCAGCCTGGGATATTCACAATGCGGCGTATGAAGCCCAGTGCCGGGGCGAGGATGTGATCATCCTGAGCATCGGCGACCCGGATTTCCCTACTCCAGACTTCATCACCGATGCCGCCATTCACGCGCTGCGTGAGGGCGACACTCACTACACCGAAATCGCCGGTCGCCTGGCCTTGCGCGAAGCCATCGCCGCCCGGTACAGCCAGCTGTTTGACCGTGAGCTGCAAGCATCAAATGTCATCAATGTGGCGGGAGCGCAGAACGCGCTGTTTATCGCCTCGATGTGCCTGCTCACTGCCGGCGACGAAGTGATTGCTCTGGACCCGATGTACGTGACCTACGAGGCGACGCTCAAGGCCTCCGGTGCGACGCTGGTGCGCGTGCCCTGCGCGGCGGATTCGGGTTTCAGGCTCGATGCCGCCGTGCTGGCCAAGGCCATCACCCCGCGCACCCGGGCGATTTTCCTCTCCAATCCGAACAACCCCACCGGGGTGGTGCTCAACCGCGAAGAGCTGCAAGCCATCGCCGACCTCGCCATTACCCATGACTTGTGGGTCGTGGTGGACGAGGTCTATGAGAGCCTGGCGTTCGAACGCGAGCACCTCAGCCTGGCGGCCTTGCCGGGCATGGCCGAGCGTTGCGTGGTGATCGGCAGCCTGTCGAAATCCCATGCCATGACCGGCTGGCGGATCGGCTGGATCGTCGCCGATAAATCCCTGGTGGCGCATGCCGAAACCCTGATGCTGAGCATGCTCTACGGCTTGCCGGGATTTGTCATGGAGGCTGCGCTCAAGGCAGTGCAAGCCCATGAGGATGTGACCCACGGCATGCGCGAAATCTATCGCCGTCGTCGCGATCTGGTGGTGGCGAGCCTGTCTGATTGTCCGGGGATTTCAGTACTTAAGCCCGATGCCGGCATGTTCGTGCTGGTGGACGTGCGTGGCACCGGTTTGTCCTCTCTGGAATTCGCCTGGCGTCTGTTGCGCGAGGCGGGCGTATCGGTCCTCGATGCAGCTGCTTTCGGCGAGCCGGCGCAAGGCTTCGTGCGGCTCTCGTTCACGCTGGGTGAAGAACGACTGGCCCAGGCCTGCCAGCGTATTCGCGATTTTGTCCTGGTGTTGAAGGGCGAAGCGCCGAGGCCGGCGATCACCCGTGTGACCAGCGAAGCGGCCGTTGAGCCGGTCGCGGCCAAGACCATGATTGAAGTCGATGGCCTGCATAAACGCTTCGGCAACATCGAGGTCCTCAAAGGCGTCTCCCTGACCGCCCGCGAAGGCGATGTGATCTCGCTGATTGGCGCCAGCGGCTCGGGTAAAAGTACCTTGCTGCGCTGCATCAACATGCTCGAAGTGCCGGACCAGGGGCGCATTCTGGTGGACGGCGAAAGCATTCATCTGAACCACTCGCGTCCCGGCGCGCCGCTGGTATCCGACGCCAAGCAGCTGGTACGGATCCGTTCGAGCCTGGGCATGGTGTTCCAGAACTTCAACCTCTGGCCCCATCGCACGGTGCTGGAAAACCTCATCGAAGCGCCGACTCAGGTCCTGCGTGAAAGCCGTGCGGAGGCCACTGAACGGGCCGAAGCCTTGCTTGAACGCGTGGGGCTTTCAGCCAAGCGCAACGAGTACCCGGCGTTTCTCTCCGGGGGACAGCAACAACGGGTGGCCATCGCCCGCGCCCTGGCCATGCGGCCCAAGGTCATGCTGTTCGATGAACCCACCTCGGCACTCGACCCGGAACTGGTCGGAGAAGTGCTGCGGGTGATCCGCTCTCTCGCCGAAGAAGGCCGGACCATGATCCTGGTGACTCATGAGATGGCTTTTGCACGTGATGTCTCTTCCAAAGTCGCCTACTTGCATCAAGGGTTGATCGAGGAAACCGGTTCGCCGGACGAAGTGTTCGTACACCCACGCAGCGAGCGTTGTCGGCAGTTCGTCAACGCTCATCAGACTCGCTAATAACATAAAAAAAACGGGGAACAATCATGGGAAATCGACGTTTGGCAAACTGGTTAACCGGCGTGGCCTGCGTAATGCTGGCCGGCATGAGCGCGGCTCAGGCCCAGCCGATCAGGTTCGCGGTCGCAGCAGAACCCTATCCGCCGTACACCGAGAAGCAGGCCAACGGTGAATGGAAAGGCTTTGAAGTCGACCTGATCCACAAGCTGTGCAGCGAAATGAAAGCCGAGTGCGAGATCAAGGAAGTGGCGTGGGACGGGATCATCCCGTCTCTGCTTGCGAAGAAGATCGACGTGATTTTCTCCTCCATGTCCGTGACCGAAGAGCGCGAAAAACAGATCGCGTTCAGCAAGGCCTACTACGATTCGGCAATCGCGGTTGTCGGGCCCAAGGGCACTGCGGTGAACAAGTATCCGGATGATCTCAAGGGCAAGATCATCGCTGTGCAGAACTCGACGGTGAGCGCCAGCTACCTGAAGGCTTACTACGAGAAAATTGCTGAAGTGAAGTATTACGACACCCAGGACTCGGCCAACGCCGACCTGATTGCCGGTCGTGTCGACCTGATGATGGCGGATGGCACGGCCATGGCGGCATTCGTCAAGACGCCCGATGCCAAGGACCTGGCCTACCTGGGCACGGTGCCTTATGACCCGATCTTCGGCAAAGGCGTGGGCGCCGGTCTGCGCAAGGATGACACTGCGCTCAAGGCCAATCTCGACAAGGCGATCCAGAAGTTGCTGGCAAGCAAGGACTATGACGACCTCTCCCAGAGCTACTTCGGGACCAGCGTGAAACCCGCGTTCTGACCGCAATACCGGACGTCGGCCACCCGAATGAAAACGGTGCGCCGACTGCCCTCTGTGGGAGCGAGCTTGCTCGCGATGGACGTCAGTGCGCTGCGGTTCATCTGAAGGCCCGCGTTATCGTTAGCGTTTTTTCGCGAGCAAGCTCGCTCCCACAGGGATCGCGGCAGGCGGTTGGTTTGCGATAACGGGAGAGTGAAATGCCAGCAATGTTCGAGTTGATCGATTTCAGCGAACAAGGATGGGGCGGTGCGCTGTTGAAGGGGCTCTGGATGACCCTGCAGATATCGGCCGGGGCCTTTGTGGTCGGGCTGTTCATCGGACTGGTGGTGGCCTGCCTCAAGTTGAGCGCCCCCAAACCGATCGCGGCGCTGATGCGCGGCTACACCACGTTGTTCCGGGCGGTTCCGGAACTGTTGCTGATCCTGTTGCTGTACTACGTCGGCTCCATGCTCCTCAATTCGCTGATGGCCCGGATGGGTTACTCCGCTGTCAATGTCAGCGGCCCTCTGGCGGCAATCCTGGTGCTGGGCTTGGTGCAAGGCGCCTATGCATCGGAGATTTTTCGGGCGGCGATCCAGGCGATTCCCTTTGGCCAGATCGAGGCGGCGAGGGCGTTCGGCCAGAGCGGGTTCGGGCTGTTCCGGCGGGTAACGCTACCGATCATGGCGCCCTATGCGATGGCCGGGATGGCCAACCTGTGGATCAACCTGATCAAGGACAGTGCATTGATCAGCGTGGTCGGCACTAACGAGCTGTTGTACACCGCCAAGCAAGGGGCGGGTTCGACGCGTCACTACCTGTTGTTCTACCTCACGGCCGCGGCGATGTATTACGCGGTGACATTGGTGTCCAACTATCTGTCGGGACGGCTTGAGCGACGCACTCGTCGCTGGATGCCCTTGGCTGAGTGAATGAAATGATTCCAGCGTGGATAGTTGAATACGCGGCGCTGTTGGGCCGAGGGCTGCAAACGAGCATCACCCTTCTGTTGATTGCCAGTGCATTCGGTTTAGTGCTCGCGGTGCTGGTGGCGCTGGCCCGGATCTCGAAGAATAAAGTCATCGCCAAGGCCAGCCTGTTCTACACCAGCGTGTTTCGCGGTACACCGTTGCTGATCCAGATCTACATCTTCTACTACGGGCTGGGCAGCCTGTTTGCGCAGTTTCCGCTGATTCGTGGCAGTTTTCTCTGGCCTTATCTGCGTGACGGCTATTGGTACATCGTGTTCGCCCTGGTGCTGTCGGTGGGCGCCTATGTTGGCGAAGTGATTCGCGGCGGCCTGTTGGCAGTGCCAAAGGGGGAAATGGAGGCCGCCTCGGCCTTTGGCATGACCCCGCGTCAGTCCCTGCTGCGGGTGCGCTTGCCCCGGGCCATGCGGTTGCTGTTGCCGACATTGGCCGGGGAGACCGTAATGTTGCTGAAGTCCACGGCACTGGCCTCGACCATCGCGGTGATCGACTTGCTGGGCGCCGCCAACGTGGTCCGTGCCCAGACCCTGCAAGTCTATCAACCGTTGCTGCTGGTGGCTGGGGTGTATGTCTGCCTGACGTTCCTGATCGAGGCGCTGTTCGCCTTTGCCGAGCGGCGCGGGACGCCGCTGCGCAGGTCGGTGTAATGAGCGCGCCACGGGTTGACCGGTCGTTACAGGGCATTGGCCTGTGCACCTTGGGTTACGCGTTCCTGTCTTTGCAGGATGCGGGCATCAAGTGGCTGGTGGCCGACTATTCGGTGATCAGCATCCTGTTCTGGCGCGGCCTCGTGGTAGTGCTCGCCTGTCTGCTGGCAGGGCGCCTGCGGCTGGTTCAGCGGGCCTGGCGCTCGCCGAGCCGGCGCTTGCTGGTGGTGCGCGGGCTACTGTCGATTGTTGCCTGGCTGCTGTATTACACGGCTGCCCGGGACCTGACGCTGGCAGAGATGACCACGCTGTATTTTTCAGCACCGATCATGGTCACGGTGCTGGCGGTCGTCATCCTCAAGGAGCGTGCCAGCGGCTGGCAGTGGTTCACCCTGATCATCGGCTTTGTCGGCGTGATCATTGCCTGTCGCCCCAGCAACATGGCCGACCCGTTGCCGATCGTTCTGACGCTGTTGGCGGCGATGTGCTGGGCGTTCACCTACATCCAGTTGCGGCAGGTGGATGACCAGACTTCAGTGTTGGAGCAGATGCTGATCACCAATGTGGTGTTTGTCATTTGCATGATGCTGGCGTTGCCCTGGACCCACACCCCATCGCCGACCTTGGCCTGGCTGGGGATGCTTGGCGCCGGGCTGGTGGGCGGTATCGGGCAGTTTCTGCTGTTCGCCAGTTTTCAGCGGGCCACGGCGATCTTGCTGGCACCGTTCGAATATACCGGGTTGATCTGGGCATTCGCGCTGTCGAACCTGGTCTGGGGCACGCTGATGGATGTGTCGCTGATGATCGGTGCCGGGTTGATTGCAGTCAGCGGCACCCTGGCGATGATCTTTGGCCGCCACCCGTCACAGGACGTCGTTGGCGCTGAATGCTCCGTGACGCAACCCCTTTATCCAGCAACGACAGATAGGGAGGCCGTTGGCGGGGCTGAAGGTCTCGGGGTTCAGGCACCCTTCGATCCAGAGTCCGTCGAGCATCGGGATCAATGGTCATGAGGGGAGGGCAAGTGTATGGCGCAGGATATTTCGTTCAGTGTCCGGAACAATAATGGCGACGCGGTGCGGGTCGGCGCCTGGCGTTTCGAGGGTGATGGCAGCGGGCCGAAGGTGCACTTGCAGGCGGGGGTACATGCCGATGAAATCGCCGGGATGCTGGTCCTGCATGTGCTGATGCAGCGGCTTCAGGTCGCCGAGGCCGAGGGCCGCCTCAAGGGCCGTGTGACGGTGGTGCCGCAGGCCAATCCCCTGGGCATCGGGCAGTTTCGCCAAGGGCGAATTCTCGGTCGGTTTCACGACGCCACCGGCCATAACTTCAACCGTTCGTTCGACCAGTCGACAGCAATGGCTCGACCTTCGACCAATGTCCAGGAATGGCAAAAAAGCCTGGTACAACTGGCGGCCACGGCGGATCTAATGCTCGACCTGCACACGGATGACGAGGCAATACCGTACCTCTACGTTCACCGCAGTTTCTGGCCACGTGGCCGCGAACTGGCGGCGGCGATGAAGATGGATGTGGCGATCATCTGGGATGACGGTGGCGATGGCTCCTTCGAGGAAACCATCATTGCGCCCTGGCTGCGCGATGGCGTCACCGATCAGCGCATGGCCGCGACCCTGGAATTGCGCGGGCAGGGCGATGTCAGCGATCGGCTTGCCGAGCAGGATGCTGCGGGCCTATACGCCTGGCTTTGCGCGTGTGGGGTCATCGATGAGGCGCTGTCGCCAGGCGATTGGCCCGTCGAGGCAATGCAAATGGGCCATATGGAGACCATTCTCGCCCCACAGTCCGGGGTACTGATCTTTGAAAAAGCGCTCGGCGATTTCGTCGAAGAAGGGCAGCGGTTCGCACGGATTCTGGGGCGGCCGGGTGATCGGTCTTCCGAAGTGGTGCTATTTGCCGAGCAGGCGGGGCGAATGGTGACACGCTATCGGGACCGGCTGGTGCCTCAGGGCATGGTGGTGGCGAAATTCACCGGAACCCGGGTGTCGCGCAACTGGAGCGGCGGATTGTTGGACCCGAACTAGCACTGGCCAAGGAGCCGATGGCCCTCGAACCGATTGTCTTGGGAACTGACGCCATTATGAAACTTCGACTTCAGCTCTGAGCGTTCAGAAACAGTGAGAACAGCTCGGACTGAGATTTAATGCCGAGTTTGCTGTACATGTGCTTGCGGTGGACCTTCACAGTCTCGGCGGAAATCGCCAGCTTGCGCGCGATCTCCTTGTTTGAGCAGCCGCTGAGCATTAGCCGGCCGACTTCCAGTTCGCGGGCGGAGAGCGGGGTATCCAACTGCTGGTCAGTGGAGTCCAGCCAGCTCTGCCAGCTTGGCGTCGCCGACGCGTTCTGCTCCAGCACCTCCCGCTCGAATGCCATGCGCTGACGCATCAGGGCGGCAACCCAGGACTGGATGAGTGTGAGCAGGGCTATCTGCTCTGGACTGAAGAGACCCTCACTTCCCAGCGACAGGCTGAGGGTGCGTTCCGCGTCGAGTTGGACGTTGATATGTACTTCGTCGGCAACGACATTGAGGCGGAAGTAGCGTTGGTAGTAGTCGGTGTGTTCGAAGCACTCCGGCGCCACATCGGCTAGCCACAACAAACCGTTCTGCGGTGCTTCTCGGTTGGCCAGGTAAAAGGGGTCAAGTAGATACAGGCCTTTGAGGTAATCCTGAAAGAGCGGGTCCGGCCCGCCATCCTTGCCAGGGCATTCTGCGAGCACCTGCGGCCGGCCATTGCTGAAAATCAGCACGACCCAACTGTCCACCGGTATGTATCTATCCAGCAGACGCACCAGGGCCAGCCAGAAATCAGGACGGTCAAGTGCCTCAATCAGCCTGCCAATCGCCTGGTGCCAGGCCATATCCTGCAATGTAATGCTCACGTTTCTACCCATACGGGGTTACCCCATCGATGTGATTACTTTCCGTTTTATGGCTCTCCATACTCCATCCAGCCCTGGCGGGTGCTGTTCAGTTTGGCGATTGCGAGCCCACATACACGTGAAAGGATCACCGATGAAGATTGAACTCGTACAACTTACCGGTCGCGATGGCGATACCGCTTATAACCTAGAGCGTACCTTGCAGGCCATCGCTACCTGCGCAGTGGATACCGATCTGCTGATATTTCCAGAGACCCAGTTGATGGGATTTGCCAGCGCGCAACAGCTCGCCGAAGTTGCCGAGCCCCTGAACGGGCCAAGTGTGCAGGCCGTGCAGCGCGCCGCACGCGAACGGAACGTCTCGGTGGTGGTTGGCATGGCTGAGAACGACTCCGGCATCTTCTACAACACCTCCCTGCTGGTAACCCCACAAGGGATTGCCTTGAGCTATCGCAAGACTCACCTTTGGCCGTCGGAACGCGGCCTGTTCCAGCCGGGAGACCGCTATGCCACTGCGCTCTGGAAGGGAGTCCGTGTCGGCATCCTGATTTGCTACGACATTGAGTTGCCGGAAAGTGCTCGAGCCCTCGGCCAACTCGGCGCCGAGCTGATCCTGGTCACTAACGGCAACATGGATCCCTACGGCCCTGTCCACCGCACCGCGATCATGGCTCGCGCTCAGGAAAACCAGGCATTCGCGGTGATGGTGAATCGAGTCGGCGACGGCGATGAAGGCCTCGTTTTTGCCGGTGGGAGTGCAGCGATCGATCCCTTCGGGCGCACCCTATTCGAAGCTGGGCGCGCAGAGTGCCGTCAGGTGGTAGAGCTGGATCTCGACCTGCTGCGCACCGCTCGCCGCGACTATGACTACCTCAGTGACCGCCGCCTGCTCCTGACCGGCGAGCAGATTGAGCACGGTGATGGTCGACGTGAACTACTGATCCCCTGAACCAGGCGCGAGGGGTATACCACACCACAGCGATTGTTCCGTCTTGATTCCGATTTCGACCCTGCCACAACAATAATTCACACACTAGCAGGAGCAGTGCTCGTGTCCATGGACCCGACGCTAACGCTCTGGAGCATCCCGATGAAACCGACTCGTTACATGCAATTCGTGCTGGTCACGCTTTTCAGTGTAGGCCTGGTCTGCGCCGAGGCCGACGAGCCTGCCACACCCAGCGTGCACATCTACAACTGGTATGACTACATTGCCCCGAACACGATGAAAGACTTCCAGAAAGAAGCGGGCATCAGCGCTGTATACGATGTGTTCGACAACAGCGACGTCATGCAAAGCAAACTGATGGCCGGCCGCAGTGGCTATGACGTAGTGGTTGCCAGTGGCGACCTGCTACCGAATCTGATCAAAGCGGGTGTGCTCAAAAAACTGGATCGCTCAAAGTTGCCCAACTGGTCGCACCTCGACCCTGACATCCTCGCCAAGTTGCAGAACAACGATCCCGGAAACAGCTATGCGGCCCCTTATCTGTGGGGTACGACTGGCATCGGCTATGACGCGGACAAGGTTAAATCGATACTCGGCCCAGATGCGCCAGTTAATTCTTGGGACCTGATTTTCAAGGAAGAAAATCTGGCCAAACTGAGTCAATGCGGTGTGGCCATGCTGGACGCCCCTAGCGAGGTCATTCCCATCGCGTTGCACTACCTTGGACTGCCCTACAACAGCCAGAACCCGGAGGATTACAAAAAAGCCCAGGAGCTGCTGCTGAAACTGCGTCCCCATATCGTCTACTTCGATTCTTCCAAGTTCATCTCTGATCTAGCCAATGGCAACATCTGCGTCGTGCTGGGCTGGGCTGGTGGTGTCGCCGATGCGCAAAAGGCCTCCGAGCTGGCTGGCAACCATCGCAACCTCGTCTATAGCATTCCACGCGAAGGTGCCCCGGTGTGGGTGGAGAGTCTGGTGCAGCTCAACGATGCGCCGAACCCGGAGCAAGGGTTGGCCTTCATCAACTACATGCTGCGCCCCGAAGTCATCGCTGAGTCATCCAACTACCTGAGCTATCCGAACGCCAACAAGGATGCCACCGCGCTTGTCGAGAAAAAAGTCCGCGACAACCCCGGGGTGTATCCGTCCAAGCAAGTCCTTGACACGCTATTTCCGCTAGAACCACTCCCGCTGAAGACGGAGCGCGTGCGCACCCGTGCGTGGAACACGATCAAGACCGGCGCTTGATTGGCTGACTCGGCTCTGCTGATGACAAGCCACGCCCCTTCATGCAACAAATCAAACATGAGAGAGATCATGAAAGAGACGATGAAACCACGTGCCCGCGACCTGAACATTCAGTTCGGCCAACTGCAACCCGGCCCCCTCAATGCCATCACCGATGTGCCCGGTGTACGGGTCGGCCACAGTAATGTGCGAGGACGCACCGCCAACGGCCGCGACATCCTGACCGGCGTCACCCTGATCGAACCGCGTGCCGGTTCCACCAGCCAGCAACCGTGCTTTGCCGGCGTCCATGTGTTGAACGGCAACGGCGACGCCACCGGTCTGGAATGGATTCGCGAGGCGGGTCTCTTGACCAGTCCCATCGCCTTCACCAACACCCACAGCCTGGGCGTGGTACGCGATGCGCTGGTTGTGCTGGACCGTGAACAGCAGCCGGATGACGGGCGCCTCTACTGGAACATGCCGGTGGTGCTGGAGACCTTCGACGGCCTGCTCAACGACATCAACGGCTTCCATGTGAAGATTGAACATGTGGCCGAGGCCCTGCGTTCGGCCAAGAGCGGGCCGGTAACGGAAGGCTCCGTCGGGGGCGGTAGCGGCATGATCTGTCATGAATTCAAGGGCGGCATCGGCACCGCATCACGGCGTCTGAGCAGTGCTCAGGGCGGCTGGACCGTTGGGGCCATCGTCCAGGCCAACCACGGCATCCGTAATGAACTGCGCGTCGACGGCTACCCGGTCGGACGCTACATGGAACAGGCCGACTCGCCGTTCCTCAAGGCGTCGCTGCCGTACCCAGGCATGGGCTCGATAGTCGTTTGCCTGGCCACCGACGCGCCGTTGCTGCCGCACCAATGCACGCGCCTGGCGCAACGTGCCAGCCTCGGCCTCGCCCGCACCGGCGGCGGCAATGAAGACCACAGCGGCGACATATTCATCGCCTTCGCCACCGGCAATCAGCATGTGCCGCCGGCCGCTTACGAGAGTAAGCGTGCGCCGACTACCGATAACCTGAGCATGGTCAACAACGACCACATCAGCGAGTTGTTCCTGGCCGCCACCGAAGCGGTGGAAGAAGCCATCATCAATGCCTTGCTGGCCGCTGACACCACCGAAGGCAACGGCCATGCCGTGCCGGGCCTGGATTCCGAGACGCTGCTCAAAGCCTTGCATCAGGCCGGCTGGCCGGGAGCCGCTCATGGCGAACGTTTTGAATGACTGCTGTTGGTTGTGGATTCAACCGGTTGAATCCACAACCCAAACTGGTCATACATGACAGGCAGAAAACGGCCGAAGGCCGACCCGGTAGGGTCGGCCCGCTGCCATAAGTCGCACGTTGCCGCACAGGCAACCGCCGGTGAATCGGTGCCTGCTGCGTCTCGTCCGAAATCCAGCGGCCGGAATGTCGACCGGCTAACCTGCGAGTGCCGCTTCGATTGCCGCCTGCTTGATCCCCGACCCCCCGTTCAACCCGAGGCAAGGGATGCCCATCACCGTGAACTCGACCGTTATGACATCGCCTTGCTTGCCCGCCGGATAGTCGCCAGGCGCGTGATGGACGGCGACTACCGCGCTGTCGGGGAATGTCTGGGCGTAGAACTCTGCAGCATCCTGCGCAGAGCCGTCGTACCAGAGGCAAATCGTGTTTTTGCTGACCATTTTGCGTCTCCAGAATCAGGTCTGATACCTTCATTCCAGCCGCACAGTCAGCCGGGCTGAACGTTGGCAAATCAACAGGCAAACCCCAAGTATTGTACAAAGCGCCGGTTTTTCAAAAATCGGCCAAAGGAGATCCTGATGGCCACTGCACATGTTTTCATCGCCACCAGTCTGGATGGCTTCATCGCCCGACCTGATGGTGACATCGACTGGCTGTTGCAGCGCGATGATCAGACCGAGGATCATGGCTACTCAACCTTCATCGCCGATAAGGATGTGATCGTGATGGGGCGGGGAAGCTATGAAAAGGCGCTGACCTTCGACACATGGTTCTACGACCGGCCTGTAGTGGTGCTGTCAGAACAGCTGGCCGATTCGTCGGTGCCCGAGGCGCTGAAGGGCAAGCTGCGTTTTTCCAACCTCAAACCCGGGGCCGTGATGGAGGAAATGGCGAGGCAAGGCGTGCGTCGGGTCTATGTCGATGGCGGGCAGTTGGTGCAATCATTCCTGCGCGATGGGTTAGTCGCCGATATGGTGATTACCACTGTTCCTGTGCTGATCGGGTCGGGAAGGCCATTATTCGGGGCCCTTCAGCAGGACATTGAATTGAAACTGGTATCCAGCCGCTGCTTTCCTTCGGGTTTGGTGCAATCCACCTATCGGTTGACCCCATGACCCGCCCGCGTGGACGTCCGATCCAAGGACACATACAGACGAAATATCGAAGGTCGTCGCACAAATTGGATTCGAGTTTGACGTGCGCGCTGACGTTCTGAGAATTTGGGGATACTTCCCAAAATCGTATGAAGACTTTCCGCCTGTATGACAGTCTGGGATCGGCTGTCTGCTAAACCCTTCGCCCCAGTAACTACAATATCTAACCTCGACACGGGGGGCGCTTTGGGTCGTTGCGTCCACCGGTTGAATCCACAACCCAAAGCAGTCATCGAGAAGAGACCGATAGGGATACGCTAAAGTTATGCGGGGCGTCGATCAATTTTGATCCACTGTTCGTGCTGCTTCCGTCCCTGGAGGGCCCAATGCGGCCTATCACCACGTGCCTGGTGGCGCTGTTTGTTCTTTGCCTGACTCTTGAAGTGCCAGCCCAGACCAACGACTGCCCAGCTGGCGAGAAACAAGTTTGCCTGGACGGCTGTATCTGCCTGCCAGGTCTGGGGCAGATGCCTGATGGCATCTACCAGATCGCGGCACCTGCCCTGGCGCTGTGGCTAACCCAAGCTCGCGCTGAAGCAGCCAACGCCGACATCCAGCCCATTCCACCGCACATCCGGGAGCAACTGCTGCGTTGGTACGCCCCCAGTGTCCTTGATGCCGCGCGCTACAAAGTTAGCGACAACGGCCAATTCAGCACCGCCACAGCCATGCTGCAAAACCCCGATGTCGGTGCCGTGACGCTGATCGACATCATCCTCTTCCGGGACGCTCAAACCGCAGAACAGGACATCGCGCTCTGGGCTCACGAACTAAAGCATGTGCAGCAGTATCAGGAATGGGGGGTGGAAGGATTTGCCCAGCGGTATACACAAGATTTCAATGCTGTGGAGGTGCCAGCTTATGCCATACAGTCTGAGGTCAGACGGTCGGTGCGGGAAGGGACTCACTGAATATTGCCAAGTTGAAGAGGGGCAAATCCCGCGTCTTGTCCGCAAGCACTGTGTGTGGTCACCACCCACTCTGACTTCACGCTTGGAGGATGGGGTGGTAAAAAATGATACTGGTCGCGGTGGCCGATGCAGCGGGAACTTCAGGGTACGAGTCAGGTCCATTGGCAGCCTGTACCGGAGATGCCGAGCAGCGCTGTGGCCTGTTTTACAGCAGTGCCGTCCGAGATCAGTCGAGTCCGCCCCCTGATGCCAACCAAGAGTTTTATGCCGGGTCTCATCCTGGTGTTCTGCGCCGTCGCGTCGCTTTGTTCGGTTGCTGCCGAGCGAAGTTCGCCCTCGCAAAGTAACAGCGCATCAACCACCCTGATCGAAACGGCCTCGCGGCAGTATGGAAATGGCCAGTTGGACCAAGCCGCTGCCACGCTGGAGCGTGCCCTGCATATCCAGCCGAACAATCCCGCGACACTGCATTACCTCGGTGTATTGCGTCTTCAGCAGGGTCAGTACCAGCAGGCTGAAACGTTGGCGGTGCGCTCGAACTTGGGGGTTGGTCGCAACGTCGCGTTACGCAACCGCAACTTCCAATTGATCCAGGCGGCGCAGCAGGCCCAGTCTTCGAGTACCCCGGCCAACGCCAAAGAGGATCTGGTCACAGTACAGAAGGGGCTGGAAGAGGAGACCCCAAGGCGCCGCGAAGCAGAAATGGCCGTTGCTGAACAATCCACTCTGGATACTGGGCGCGACACTGGCAGACCTCGGCCCGAAGGAAGATTGCAAATGGCTTCCGTCGAGCCAGAGCCCGCGTACGACGAGGTTGAGATTCCCCGCGGCCATTTGCCGCCTCCGGGTAAATGCCGAATTTGGTTTCCTGATCGCCCGCCGGGGCATCAGCCCGCACCCGGCAGCTGCAAGAAGCTGCGATATCGGGTTCCGTTAGGAGCCTACTTGGTGCGCGGTTGAGTTTCTGAGTATCCACCTCTGAACGACTTAGCCAATCTGTTGCATCGACCGGTTGAATCCACAGTCCCCTTTTCATTCAGTGCACCGCATCGGGCGTTTTGTATTCCTGGATAACCGAGATATCAGCTGTCACCGCCATGCACCGATTCCCGGCAACTTGTTACCTAATCTCTCGCCGTGGTGCAAAAAAATACCTCAGGACTCACCAGTCCACAGATCGGCTGGGGGGCTGTTTTTTCGCTTTTTTATATTTGATCCCGTGTGTTGTGCGACTTTCAGGCGTTTTGGAGTACCTGGACAAAGGCGGATGGAGAGTGGTTGGCCACAAAGTTGCATACATGTATGTACAAGTCTATATGCCCGCCATAGATGGATATTAAAAGGGAACACCCGATAAAGCTGGGGGGCATTCATGATGCCGGCGTGTCCGCGCCATAAAGATCCGAGAGCAAACTGTTATGAAAACCAAAGTATTTCCAGGATGGTACGTAGTGTTCGCGGCACATTTGCTGCTGGCACTTATCTTTGGCGGCGCCTACTCCTTCGGGGCGTTTTTTTCGCAGATCCAGTCCAGCTTCGATGTGGGGCGTTTTTCCGTGGCATCGGTGTTTTCACTGACGGCCTTCATCTACTACGCGGTCGGGGTCTTCTCCGGATCTCTGGCGGATCGCATCTCGACCCGGGTCGTGGTCTGCGCCGGCATCATCTTGCTGGCGCTCGGTTTTTTTCTCGGTAGCCTTGCCTCCGGCTCGTTGCAGCTGTTCCTGGTGTGCTTCTGCTCCCTGGTCGGATTGGGGGTCGGTCTGGTGTATGTACCGACGGTGGCAGCGGTCCAGCGCTGGTTCATCAAGAACCGCAGCAAGGCTTCGGGCATAGCGTTGGCGGGAACCGGTGTCGGGACTTTTGTTGGACCGACAGCTTCCGGGCTGCTGATGCAGCATTTTTCCTGGGAGTCGACGATGCAGATCTTCGCCGTGGCCATTCTTGTCGTTGGCCTGCTGGTGGCGTCGCTGGTGAGGAGCAATCCCCAGGAGCTGGGCCTTTTGCCCGATGGTCTCGCCCCCTCTGCAAGCGGCGGGCGTCAGGCGGCACCCAGCGGTATGCGCTTGGCCGAAGCGGCGAGTACGGGGCGATTCTGGTGGTACTTCGGGGCGATTTTTTTGGGCTCGGTCGGGTTGTTTCTCGCGCTTGTGCACATCAATCCCTACGCCCGCCAGTTTGGCATTTCCGCCACCCAGGCCAATCTGTTGATCGGGCTTATCGGTGTCGGCAACGTAGCCGGCCGGTTGTTCCTGGGGAGTATCGGTGACCGGATGGGCGCGCGTCGCCTGTTGATCGTTCTGACCTTCGCGCTGGCGCTGCTTAATCTTCTGTGGCTCGGAGCCCATACATTCGTCACGCTGGCGCTGTTCGCTATTGGTTTCGGTGTGGCCAATGGTGGCTGCATATCCCTCTATCCGTCGGTGGCTGCCAACTGGTTCGGCACGGCGAATCTGGGGGCGATCCTGGGCGCGCTGTACATTTCGGTCGGGGTGGCCGCCCTGATCGGAGGGAGCGTCGCAGGGCTGTTGTTCGATCTTTACCAGAGTTACGCGGCATCGATCATGCTGGGGGCGCTCTGTGCGCTGCTGTCAGTGGTGTTCATTCTGATTGCCGGTCGCCAGTTGCCTCAGATTGCTGTCCGGGCCCCCTCGGCAGGGTCTATTTAACCGCATACACCTTGCGCACATACCGCGTACTTTTCCAGGCGCATGGCGCACCTTGGGGCACGAATACGCTGTCACCGGTGTTGACCGTCAGGCTCGTTCCGTCGGGACCCAGCAGGGTGACGCTGCCTTCAATCAGGTGCATCAGCTCATTGAGTTTATGCGGCCGGCCATGGCGTTCGTAGGGTGTCGAATCCCAGACACCGACGCGCAGGTCGGTGGTGCTGTCTTCGAAGGCATTGCGTGACCGGCACTGCGGGGTAGGTCCGATCAATATTTGTGGCTCCGGTGCGGCCGATGGCGAGAGCATCGCCAGTGGGTCGAGCAGGGTCAGGCCGGGAGTCGGTTTCACGGTGTTGACGGCACAGAATGCCCAGCGTGTGCCGGGTTGCGCGTCAACTCGCAGTGCCGTCCCGCGACCGATCACCGCGCTGGCGCCGACACCCAGTTCCAGCGTCTGCTCTTGGGTTTTCAGCGTGACGTGGCCGATGTGGACCACGACCACTTCGGTGTGCGGGAAATCATCACAGTCAAACACTTCGCTTGCATCGACGATACCGGCAGACACGCCATCTGCGCCGGTATGAGCGACCTGACGAGCGTCCATAAATGGATCGGCAGCACTCAAGGACGTTGCTTTGAAAGAGTTGGCAACACGGCTGCCGTCGGCGCGAGCCAACAGCAGAACGGTAGGCTGGGACATACGGGTGACGCTCCATGGAAATGGGGTATAGAGGGAGTTGGATAGCGCTTGCTTGATCGAGCGCAGTGGTCAGCCGATAGCTTGGGTGACGAGCGCGAACTGCCGGATGCCGTTGACCGAATGCGGCGGTGTGCCCCGGGCCATTTGCGCCACAGTGTCGACCTGCTTGAGGCCGACCGACGCCAGCCACTCGCTCAAGCCGCTGTCTGCCGGAATATCGATGCGCACGAAGGCATCCGGTACGTGGGCCAGTAACTCGGCGATCAGGTGTTTGGCCTGTTCGATGTTCTCGGCGACCACGGGGCCGATACCGCGACCACGGCCATAGGGGCGCAGCAAGGCGAAGGCGCACACCTGGCCATCGCGCTCGATGACAACCGAATGCTCGACCACATTGAACAGGTCGTTGAGAACCGTTTGCCGGTCCAGCCCGGTGCCCGCATTGGCCAGTTCCAGCACGCGGGCCTTATCGGTGTCACGTAGCGGGCGACAGGTTTCACCGTCAGCCAGCGGCACAGGTGCAGGGGCTTGCGCCGGGCCCTGGTGTTGCTGAATCCGACCGAACTCGACAAAGCCCTGACTCGCGTAAAGCGGTGCACCGGCGAGGGTCGCGTTGAGTACCGGGGTGCGTGACTGGCAAGCATCAAGTGCCTGCTCCATCAGCTTGCGACCGATGCCCTTGCCTTGATAGTCGTCGCTGACGATCACCAGGCCGATGGTGGCGAAACCGCCTTGGGGACAGGCGAACGCCGTACCGATCAGACGCTCGCCATCGAGCGCTACAAAGCCGTCGCTGATTCTCAGCACCATGGCCCAGTCGTCCAGCCGATGGGGCCACTTCAATTGCACGGACAAGGCATGGGCCGAGGGCAGGTCGGCGGTTGTCATCGGGCGATAGACATAAGCAGAAGGGTGCGGGGCGGACATGGCGAGTCTCCGTTGGACAGTGTGCGCGATCAACCGCTTTGCGGCGCGATGGTGCCTGTATCCCATCTGCGTGAAGGCCTGACAAGAGGGGGCCGAACATTCGGCAGATTCCGCACGCGCAAGGCCCACAGACCACACTTACTACTAAATTGCCCGGCAAGGTCGGCAGCAAATGCTTGGGCTTTTTTTCTACGATGGAAGCCTGAGTTCACGACTCTCCGTCCCTTTTTTGGAGTGCTCCATGGATAGCTTCGATCCTCGCCTTATCGCTGTGCGCAGCGCTCATTTCATTGCCGGTCAATACCGCGATGCTCAACCGGGGCTTGAGGTGGTGCGGCCGTCGGATGGCCAGGTCTACGCCCAGTTGCCGATTGCCGATGCTGACTTGGTGGATGAAGCGGTCAACGATGCCTGGCAGGCTTTCCATCGCAGCGATTGGGCCAGCCGCCCACCCCGGGAGCGGGCGCGGGTCATGCGTCGCTGGGCCGATCTGATCGAAGCTGACGCGGCCGTCCTGGCGCCGCTGGAATCAGTGGGCTCGACCCGTCCGCATAAAGATGTGATCGCCTGGGATATTCCCTACGTCGCCGAGGGCATTCGTTTCTTTGCCGAACTGGCGGACAAGCACGGCGGCCAGGTTGCCGCCACCCAGACCGATCGACTGGGCATGCAAATCGCCGAACCTTACGGCGTGATTGCCGCCATCGCGCCGTGGAATTTCCCGTTGAGCATGGCCTCCTGGAAAGTCGCGCCGGCGCTGGCCGCAGGCAATGCCGTGGTGCTCAAGCCTTCAGAGCTGACGCCGTTTTCCAGTCTGCGTTTTGCCGAGCTGGCGTTGCAGGCGGGGATGCCGGCGGGGATTTTCAACGTGATTCAGGGCGATGGCCGGGTCACGGGCGATGCCTTGTGCCGTCATCCACGGGTGGGCAAGGTGACCTTTACCGGTTCCACTGCGACCGGTTCGAGCATCATGTCCACCTGCGCGCTGGTCGGTCCGAAACCGGTCACCCTGGAGCTCGGCGGCAAGAGTCCGCAATTGGTCTTCGCCGATGTACCGGATATCGCCAAAACCGCTCGCACGGTGGCCTTGGCCATTACCGGTAATGCCGGGCAGGTGTGCGTGTCCGGGTCTCGGCTGTTGATTCAGCGTTCGATCATGGAACCGTTTGTCGCACACTTGCAGGCGTATTTCGAGGAGCTGCGCCCCGGCCCGACCTGGTCGTCCGAGAGCACGCTGTCGCCGATCATTTCCCGGCAGCAGGCCAGCCGCATCGATGGCATCGTCCAGCGCTCGCGTCAGGCCGGTGCCGAAGTGCTCACCGGCGGCGGGCTATTCGAAGGTCTCGGTGGCGCCTATTACCAGCCGACCTTGCTGACCGGGCTGGACAACCAGAACCCGGCGGTCTGCGAAGAAATCTTCGGCCCGGTGCTGACGGTGCAGGCGTTCGATGATGAAGAGCAGGCGCTAAGTCTGGCGGCGCATGCGACTTACGGCCTGGCGGCGGGTGTGCATACGGCCGACATCAATCGCGCCTTGCGCCTGGTTCGGCGGCTGGAAGCGGGGACCGTGTGGGTCAATCGTTACGGACGCAGTAACGACTACATCCTGCCGACCGGTGGCTACAAACGTTCCGGTATTGGCAAGGATCTGGGGCGCGAAGCGTTCGAAGCCAATTTGCGCTTCAAGAGTGTGCTGATCGATATCGTGCAGTAACGCGCCGGTCATAAGCCCCCGACGCAACCCGTAGCAGCTGCCGAGCCTGCGAGGCTGCGTTCGGCTGCGGAGCAGTCGCAAAATCAGAACTCGCGGTACATCAGACAGATCCTGCACACCGGGTTTACGACTGCTCCGCAGCCGAACGCAGCCTCGCAGGCTCGGCAGCTGCTACGGGGTGTACAAGTAAGCCGCGAACTGCACCCAAACGGGCGCTTCCTCAGGGAAGCGCCCGTTTTCGTTCTGCCCGGCGCAGGTTCTGCGGTGAATCGGTGTGCGCTTGAGCCTTGCGGCGTTATAAAGGCCCATAAGGGCGCATGAATACGGGGTTTGCCCAAGGCTGGAGCGCCCCGCAAAGTCTGCTGAGGGCGGGCGCTAAAACGGTGGTTTGTATCGAGCAGAGGTCGCTTTTAACGCCATCTGCTGATTTCACGGTGGTGTAATGACGGTGTGCTGCAGCGTTGCATCACGGCTCCCGGAACGGAGCGAATGCTTGTCACGCCATGACCTCAACGAACTTCAGGACCGCACTCAATGAGCTTTCTTCGCCCCAAATTCATTACGTTCGACTGCTACGGTACGCTGACCAATTTCCACATGGGTACGATGACTCGCGAACTGTTCGCCGATCGTGTGGTGCCCGAGCAGATGGAGCAGTTCGTCAAGGACTTCTCGGCCTATCGCCTGGACCAGGTCATGGGTGACTGGATGCCGTATGACGAAATCCTCAAGACCGCCCTGGCGCGGACCTGCAAGCGTTGGGGTATTGAATACCGTGGCGAAGGCCAGCTGTATTACGACGCCGTGCCGACTTGGGGCCCGCACCCGGACGTACCGGCCGGCCTGTCGAAAATCGCCGACAAGATCCCGCTGGTGATTTTCTCCAACGCCAGCAACAGCCAGATCATGTCCAACGTCGATAAGCTCGGCGCACCGTTTCACAAGGTTTTTACCGCCGAACAGGCACAAGCCTACAAACCGCGCCTGGCCGCGTTCGAGTACATGCTCGACAACCTCAACTGTGGCCCGGAAGACATCTTGCATGTGTCGTCGAGCTTCCGTTACGACCTGATGCCGGCCCACGACATGAAGATCAAGAACAAGGCCTTCGTCGCCCGTGGTCACGAAGTCCCGGCCAACGCTTTCTACGAGTACCGGCAGATCACCGACATCGGTGGACTGGCGGCGCTGGTCGGTCTCTGAATCGTCATCGTAACGGCACTCTTTTTGGCATAAGGCGGGTTAGACATGGGCAGTGAATCCTACTGGCTCGACACTGCACCGGCGTTCACCGGTGCTCAGTCCGGCGCGTTGCCCGGGCAGGTCGACGTGGCCATCGTCGGGGGTGGTTTCACCGGCCTGGCGGCGGCTCGGGCGCTGGCCTTGAAGGGCGCCAGTGTGGTGGTGCTGGAAGCCGGCAGGGTGATCGGCGAAGCCTCGGGTCGCAACGGCGGTCAGTGCAATACCGGCGTGGCTCAGGATTACGCCGGCCTGAGCGCCAGCCTCGGCGCCGACAAGGCGCGGGCCTATTACAAGGCTTACGAGAGTGCCGTGCACAGCGTGGTTTCGCTGGTGGAGCAGGAGCAGATCGCCTGCGACCTCAAGCGTAACGGCAAGCTCAAGTTGGCCGCCAAGCCGATGCACTACGAGGGCCTGGCGCGGACCTGCGAATTGATTCGCCGGGAAGTCGATGCCGATGTCGAGTTGCTGTCTGCCGAACAGATACGCGCTGAAGTCGACTCGGCCCAGTTCCACGGAGGATTGCTGCAGCGCAACGGCGTGCAGATGCATGTCGGGCGCTTCGGCGTCGGTCTGGCCGAGGCGGCGGCACGTCACGGTGCGTTGATCTATCAAGACACGCCGGTGACGGACTGGAAAGCCCAGGCCGGCGGCTATCGGGTCAACACCGCCAAGGGTTCGCTGCACGCCGGGCAAGTGCTGCTGGCGACCGGCGCCTGTCAGCACGGCGGGTTGGGCTGGTATCGGCGGCGGATCGTGCCGGTGGGCAGTTTCGTGATCGCCACCGAGGTCCTTCCCCAGAGCCTGATCGACCAGTTGTTGCCCGGTCGGCGGGCCTATGTCACCAGTCGGATGATCGGTAACTACTTTCGCCTGACCCCGGACAACCGTTTGCTGTTTGGCGGCCGTGCGCGGTTCGCCATGTCCGACAGCGTCTCCGACGCCAAGAGCGGCAAGGTGCTGCGGGCGGCGATGGTGCAGATGTTCCCGGCGTTGGCCAAGGTGAAGATCGATTACTGCTGGGGCGGATTGGTGGACATGACCTCCGACCGGCTACCCCGTGCCGGTCAGCACGGTGGGGTTTATCACTCCATGGGCTACAGCGGCCATGGGGTGCAGATGTCGGTGCACATGGGCCAGGTCATGGCCGAAGTGATGGCCGGCAAGGTCGAGGCCAATCCCTGGCGCGAACTCGACTGGCCGGCGATTCCCGGGCATTTCGGCAAACCGTGGTTCCTGCCGCTGGTGGGCGCTTATTACCGGTTCCAGGACTATTTGCATTGAGTTGAAGTTGTGGCGTCACCGTCGTTTGCGTTTCAAAACGCTCCGGACAACCGCGAGCATGAGCCTTCTCATTATCGACAGGTACAGCTTAAATGAATGATGACAAGATCGACTCCAAACTGATCTCCGGCCAGGAAAGCCTGAGAGTGTTCGAAGGCCTCAATCGCGGCATGTCACGCCGCAACGCGTTGCAATTGCTCGGTGTCGCCGGGGTGGCTGCAGCGGGTGCCGGTAGCCTGTTCGGCGCCGCCGGCAAACTGTTTGCCGACGAAGCCGCGAGCCCCGGCAAAGGCAAGCCGGGCGGGCGGATTCGTGTCGCCGGCATGTCCAGCTCCACCGCCGATACCCTGGACCCGGCCAAAGGTGCGCTGTCCACCGACTACGCACGCCATTATATGTTCTACAACGGCCTGACCCGTTTCGACAGCCATCTGGTGCCGCAACTGGAGCTGGCCGAGCGTATCGACAACACCGATGCCACGCTGTGGACCATCACCTTGCGCAAGGATGTGACCTTCCACAACGGCAAAACCCTGAGCGCTGCCGACGTGGTGTTCTCGCTGTCGCGGCACAAGGATCCGTTGACCGGTTCCAAGGTCATGCCGCTGATGGAGCAGTTCGCCGAGATCAAGGCCACTGGCCCCAACGAAGTGCAGATCCGCCTGAGCGCACCGAACGCCGAACTGCCGTCGATCCTCGCGGTATCGCACCTGCTGATCGTTCCCGAAGGCACCACCGACTTCAACCAGGGCATCGGTACCGGGCCGTTCAAGGTCAAGGAGTTCAAACCGGGTGTGCGTTCGATTGCCGCGCGCAATACCGGCTACTGGAAACCGGGCCTGCCTTATCTGGACGAGATCGAGTTCATTGCCATTGCCGACGAGCCGTCGCGGATCAACGCGCTGCTCTCGGGCGACGTGCACATGATCAACGAAGTCAACCCGCGCTCCACCACGCGAATCAAGGCCAGCGCCGGTCACCGCGTCGTCGACGCGCCATCGGGCAACTACACTGACTTGATCATTCGTCAGGATCAGATGCCCGGCAAAAGCGCGGAATTCACCCAGGCCATGAAGTACCTGATGGACCGCGAGCAGATCAAATCCGCGGTGTTCCGTGGTTATGCAGTGGTCGGTAACGACCATCCGATTGCCCCCGGTTCGCGCTACTACAACGCTGACTTGCCGCAGACCGTCTACGACCCGGAAAAAGCCAGGTTCCTGTTGAAGAAGGCCGGTATGGACAGCATCAACATGCCGCTGGTGGCATCACCTGCCGCCACCGGTTCGGTGGACATCGCGGTGCTGCTGCAGCAATCGGCGAAACAGGCCGGGCTCAAGCTCGACGTCAACCGTCTGCCCAGCGATGGCTACTGGTCCAACCACTGGATGAAACACCCGTTGAGCTTCGGCAACATCAACCCGCGGCCGAATGCCGACGTGATGTTTTCGCAGTTCTTCCAGTCGAGCGCGCCGTGGAACGAATCCGGCTGGAAGAACGACCAGTTCGACCAGTTGCTGATGCTCGCCCGGGGTGAAACCGACGACGCCAAGCGCAGCAAGATGTACGCGGACATGCAGACCCTGGCGCATGACCACTGCGGTATCGGCATCCCGGTGTTCATCAGCAACATCGATGCGGTCGACCAGCGCGTCAAAGGCTATGGCAGCAACCCGTTGGGCGGCTTCATGGGCTACATGTTCGCCGAGCAGGTCTGGCTGGATGCTTGATGGGCCGATGATGTTTGTGCCGCCGCGACATTGCAGGAGAACAGGGCGATGAATAGCAACACACTGTGGTTGATCGGCCGGCGTATGGGCGCCGCGATCGTGACCTTGTTGATCGTGTCCATGGTGGTCTTCGCCATCACGGCGGTACTGCCGGGGGACGCGGCGCAACAGGCTCTGGGGCAGTTCGCCACGCCGGAACAGGTGGCGGCGCTGCGCCTGAAACTGGGGCTGGATCAGCCCGGTGTGTTGCGTTACCTGCATTGGTTGATGAGCCTGCTGAGCGGCGATATGGGGCAGTCCGTCTCCAACGCCATGCCGGTCAGCGACTTGATGGCCGGTCGGGTGCCCAACACCTTGATGCTGGCGGCCGCCACGGCGCTGGTGTCAGTGCCGGTGGCGCTGATTCTGGGGATCGGTTCGGCCATGGGCCGGGGCGGGCGCATCGACAGCTTCCTCAGCTTTGTCACCCTGGCGATGGTTGCCGTACCGGAGTTTTTGGTAGCAACGCTGGCGGTACTGATTTTTGCGGTGAACCTGGGCTGGCTGTCGGCGTTGTCCTATGCCAGCGACATCACCTCACCGCTGCAATTTCTGCGCACTTACGCCTTGCCGGTGATGACGCTCTGCTGCGTGATCGTCGCGCAAATGGCGCGCATGACCCGGGCCGCGGTGATCGACCAACTCGATAGCCCTTATGTGGAAATGGCCCGGCTCAAAGGCGTGAGCCCGGTGCGGATCGTCCTGCGCCATGCCTTGCCCAATGCCATCGGGCCGATTGCCAATGCCATCGCCTTGAGTCTGTCCTATCTGCTGGGCGGGGTGGTGATCGTCGAGACGATCTTCAACTACCCCGGCATCGCCAGCCTGATGGTCGATGCGGTGACCAACCGTGACATGGCGCTGGTCCAGGCCTGCACCATGCTGTTTTGTACGGCGTACCTGGGGTTGGTGCTGATTGCCGACCTGTGCGCGATTCTTTCCAATCCAAGGCTGAGAAACCAATGAACAAGCTCATTGTGAAATCGACGCCTGTGACCCCCGACCTGTCGGTTGGCAAGGTGTCTCATGGGCCGTCCTGGCTGGGTCTGGTCGGGGCTGCGATGTGTTTTATCTGGTTGCTGGTGGCGGTCTTCGGCCCGTGGCTGGCGCCGCACCCGGTCGGCGAAGTGGTCTCCGACAATGTCTTCGACAGCCTGAGTGCTGCGTACCCGTTCGGCACCGATTACCTGGGCCGCGACATGCTCAGCCGGATCCTCGTCGGCGCACGTTTCACTGTCGGCCTGGCGCTGGTCGCGGCGGTGCTGGCCAGCGGTCTGGGCACCAGTTGCGCACTGCTGTCGGTGGTCTCGCCGAAATGGCTGGATGAAATAATCAGTCGCCTGATGGACGCTTTCATTTCGATCCCAAGCAAGATGCTGGCGCTGATCATGGTCTCGGCCTTCGGCTCTTCGGTCACGTTGCTGATCTGCACGGCGGTGCTGAGTTTCACCCCCGGCGCGTTCCGCATTGCCCGCAGCATGGCGGTGAATATCGAAGCGCTGGAGTATGTACAAGTGGCCCGAACCCGTGGCGAGCGACGGCTGTATATCGCGTGTGTGGAAATCCTGCCAAACATGCTCAACCCGGTGCTGACCGACCTGGGGCTGCGCTTCGGTTTCATTGTGTTGTTACTGAGCGGCATGAGTTTCCTCGGTCTGGGCGTGCAACCGCCGGATGCCGATCTGGGGTCTCTGGTGCGCGAAAACATTGGTGGTCTCAATCAGGGCGCGCCGGCCATCGTGATTCCGGCTCTGGCCATCGGCACCCTGACCATTGGTGTAAATCTGTTTATCGACAGGCTGTCGTCCCGGCGTAGTCGACGTTCGGGGGGGTATTGAGATGAGTGAATTAATTCGAGTCCAGGACCTGCGCGTGGTCGCCTGTGGCGAGCGCGGCGAAGTAGAAATCGTCAAGGGTGTGAGCTTCTCCCTGGAAAAAGGCGAAGTGCTGGCGCTGATTGGTGAGTCGGGCTCCGGCAAGACCACCATCGCCCTGGCGCTGCTCGGTTACGCCCGGCGCGGTTGCCGGTTGGCCGGCGGCGTGGTGCAAGTCGGCGAACACGACATGCTGGCGTTGAGCGAACGCGAACTGCAAGGCCTGCGCGGTAACCGTGTGTCGTATATCGCGCAAAGCGCTGCGGCGGCGTTCAACCCGGCGAAAAAGCTCATCGACCAAGTGGTGGAGGGCGCGCTGATTCATGGTCTGGGCAACCGGACCGTGCTCGAAGCCAAAGCTATCGAGCTGTTCCGCGACCTGGCTCTGCCGGACCCTGAACACATCGGCCAGCGCTACCCGCACCAAGTGTCTGGCGGGCAATTGCAGCGGGTGATGGCGGCGATGGCGCTGATCAGCGATCCGCTGCTGGTAGTGCTCGACGAACCGACCACTGCGCTCGACGTGACCACTCAAATCGACGTATTGCGCGCTTTCAAACGGGTGGTACGTGAACGTGGGGCGACGGCGGTCTACGTCTCCCACGACCTGGCCGTGGTGGCACAAATGGCCGATCAGATTGTCGTGTTGAATGGCGGCCAGATCTTCGAACAGAGCGCCACCGCGCCCTTGCTCAAAGGCCCGGCCCATGAGTACACCCGCAGCCTGCTGGCGGCGGCACGGCCGGATACGACGATTCGCCCGCCCTGCGGTATCGCCGAAGACCAACCGTTGTTGACCATCAAAGGTCTGACCGCCGGCTATGGCAACAAAAACACCCAAGGCATGCCGTCGATTCGCGTGCTGGAGGACATTGACCTGACGGTGCGCAGAGGCCAGGCCATTGGCGTGATCGGTGAATCAGGTTCGGGTAAGTCGACCCTGGCGCGGGTGGTGGCCGGGTTGCTGACGCCGGCGTTGGGTAGCCTGACCTTCGATGGTCAGCCACTGGGCGGCAGCCTCTCCGAGCGTACCGATGAACAGTTCCGCCGGATTCAAATGGTCTTCCAGAACGCCGACACCGCGCTCAATCCGATGCACAGCGTCAGCACCATTTTGAGCCGACCGCTGAAGATGTATTTCGGCCTCAAGGGCGCCGCATTGCGCGAGCGCATCGGCGAATTGCTGGACCTGGTGCGCTTGCCACGGGGCATGGCTGAGCGTCGGCCGAATGAACTCTCTGGCGGGCAAAAGCAACGGGTCAACCTGGCGCGGGCGCTGGCGGCCAAGCCGGACCTGATTCTGTGCGACGAGGTGACCTCGGCGCTGGATACGGTGGTCGGCGCGGCGATTCTTGAACTGCTGCGCGACCTGCGTCAGGAGCTGGGAGTGTCGTATCTGTTCATCAGCCACGACATCTCCACCGTGCGCGCGCTGTGTGACGACATCGTGGTGATGTACAGCGGCTACAAGGTTCAGGAGGGCAGTCGGCAGTCGTTTGCCCAGGCGCCGTTCCATCCTTACACCGACCTGTTGATTCATTCGGTGCCGGAGCTGCGTCAGGGCTGGCTGGAGAACTGCGGCACCACCTGCGGCACGCTGCCGCCGATCGGTGCGAAGGCCAACGTGCCGGAGTTGTGCACGTTCCTCAATCGTTGCCCGGTGCGGGTCGACGGTCTGTGCAATCACACTGCGCCGAACCGCCGGACGATTGTCGGCGGCAGTGAAATCCTCTGTCATCACGACAGTGCCGAGTTGTTGAAAACCCAGCAGGATTTGAACAGCATGATCCAGGGAGCCTATGCATGAAAGGGCGTTTTGTGAGGCTGGCCGAGCAGGGCCGGCCGACCGTCAAATTGAGGGTGGACGGCGCACCCATCGAGGCGTTGCAGGGCGACACGCTGATGGTCGCGTTGCTGACCCAGGGTTCGGCGCTGCGTCAGTCGGAGTTCGACTCGGGCCGGCGTGCCGGTTTTTGCCTGATGGGCGCCTGTCAGGATTGCTGGGTCTGGACCCGCAGCGGCGAACGTTTGCGCGCTTGTTCCAACGAAGTCCGTGAAGGGCTGGATATCGTCACTACACAACCGGAGGCGATATGGCCACTGCACGGCTGAGCGCTCATCGAGTGGTGATCGTCGGCGCCGGACCGGCTGGTGTTCGCTGCGCCGAAACCTTGCTGGCGGCGGGCTGCAAGCCGATCCTGATCGATGAAAATCGCCGGGATGGCGGGCAGATCTACCGTCGCCAACCGCAAGGCTTTACCCGCGATTACGCCACGCTGTACGGCACCGAGGCCGCCAAGGCCCAGGACCTGCACCAAAGCTTCGACCGCTTGCGCGGGTTGATCGACTACCGCCCGGACACGCTGGTATGGAACCTCACGCCGGGGCAACTGTGCTGCGTCAGTCAGGGCAAACACTCGACGGTGGATTACGACGCACTGATCCTCTGCACCGGCGCCACCGACCGCTTGATGCCGATTGAAGGCTGGCAACTGGCGGGCACTTACAGCCTCGGTGGCGCGCAGATCGCGCTTAAGTCTCAGGCGGTGTCCATCGGTCATAGCGTGGTGTTCATGGGCAGCGGGCCGTTGCTGTATCTGGTCGCCAGTCAATACCTCAAGGCCGGCGCCAACGTGGCGGCGGTGCTCGACACTTCGCCGCTGGTCAAGCGCATCGGCGCCTTGCCGAAACTGCTGGCGCGCCCCGGATTGCTGTTCACCGGGATGAAACTGTTGGCGCAGCTGTACCGGGCGAAGATCCCGGTGCACCTGGGGATTTCTCCGCTGCAAGTACTGGGCGATGCGGTCAGCGGTGTCAGCGGTGTGCGGGTGCGTACGGCGGCAGGGGTGACCTTGACCGTGGAGTGCAATGCCGTGGCCTTGGGTTATCACCTGCGCCCGGAAACCCAACTGGCGGATCTGGCCGGTTGCCGTTTGCGTTTCGATGAGGCGTCCAGCCAATGGTTGCTGGCCACCGATGAAGAAGGTCGGACTTCGGTGAGCGGTGTGTATGCCGCCGGTGATGGCTCGAAAATTCGCGGGGCGGATGCCGCCGAACACGCCGGGCGCTTGGTCGCCATGGCGTTGCTGGAGGATTTGCACCAGCCGGTGGATGCCGGGTTGCGCGACAAACAACGCCACGCCTTGGCGCTGATGGACCAGTTTCGTCTCGGCCTGGCCCAGGCGTTTCCCTGGCCGTCGGCGCAAGCCAAAGCCTTGCCGGACGCCGCCATTGTCTGCCGCTGCGAGATGATCAGCGCCGGCGAATTGCGTCGCACCGTCAGCGAAAAGGGCGCCTGCGAAGTCAATCGGGCCAAGGCGTTCAGCCGGGTCGGCATGGGCCGGTGCCAGGGCCGTTATTGCTCCCAGGCGGGTGCCGAGGTGATTGCCGCTGCGGCGGGCGTCAGTGTGCAACAGGTCGGCCGCCAGCGCGGCCAGGCACCGGTCAAACCGCTTTCGATGCTCACCGAGGAGGTGTCGCCATGACGGTACAGAAAGCCGATGTGGTGATTGTCGGCGGCGGCCTGATGGGCTCGGCGGCGGCGTTTTTCCTGCGCCAGCGCGGGCAGTCGGTGATCCTGCTGGAGCGCGACCAGATCGGTCAGTACGCCAGCGGCGTGAACTTCGGCAACGTCCGGCGTCAGGGTCGGTTCCTTGGCCAGCTGGAGTTGGCCAACCGTTCCTGGGCGTTGTGGAAACGCTTGCCGGAACTGATCGACGACGACCTCGAATTCATCGCCAGCGGACACATGCGGGTGTGCTACCGCGAAGATGAAATCGCTGAACTTGAGGCCTACGCTGCCGCCCCCGAGGCTGCGCAACTGGACCTGAAAATTTATCGCGGCGCCGAACTGCACCAGCGTTTTCCGTTCCTCGGGCCGGACGTGAAGGGCGGCTCCTACGCGCCCCACGATGGCCACGCCAACCCGCGTCTGGCGGCCCCGGCGTTTGCCCGGGCAGCGCGGCGCCTGGGGGCGCGGATCGAAGAGCAGACCGAAGTCGCGCAAGTGCAGAAGGTTGGCGGCGAGTTCAACATCACCACCACCGATGGTCGCCAGTTCAGCGCCGAACGTTTGCTGATTACCGCCGGTGCCTGGGGCCAGAAGCTTTCGGCGCAGTTCGGCGAGCCAGTGCCGCTGGATACTCACGGCCCACAAATGGCCGTGACCGAGCCAGTGCCGTACGCCTTGCCGACGGTGATCGGCGTGTACACCAAAATTCCCGAGGAGGTGATTTACTTCCGGCAGATCCCGCGTGGCAACATCGTCATCGGTGGCGGCTACCGCAGTAAGCCGGACATGCTGACCCGTCGGGCTCAGGTCGAGCCGCGCAGCATCCTCAACCAGATTCAGCAGATGCGTCGCCTGCTGCCGGGTGTCGGCAATCTGAACATCATCCGCGTCTGGAGCGGCATCGAAGGTTACTTGCCGGACTCCCTGCCGGTGATGGGCTCCAGCGGCACGGTCGACGGGCTGTTCTACGCGTTTGGCTTCTGCGGTCACGGTTTCCAGCTCGGCCCAGGCGTCGGCGACGTCATGGCCGAACTGATCAGCACCGGCAGCACCAGCACTTCGATTGAGCCGTTCTCCATCCGCCGGTTCGCCACTTTATCCGAGCAACGGAGCAAGGCCTCATGAAACCCCGTGTACTGGAAATTCTCAAACGCTTGATGGCCTTCGATACCGTGTCTTCGGAGTCGAATATGGCCTTGATCGAGTACGTACGTGACTTGCTGCAGAGCAAGGGCATCGAGTCGCTGATCGTCAAGGATGACACCGGCAAAAAGGCCAACCTGTTCGCCAGCACTGGCCCTAAAGAATTGCCAGGGATTCTGCTGTCCGGGCACACCGACGTGGTTCCGGCAGCGGGCCAGGCCTGGACCTTTCCGGCGTTTCAGGCGACGGTGCAGGAGGGGCGGATTTACGGTCGCGGCAGCTGCGATATGAAAGGTTTTATCGCCCTGGCGATCGACGCCATGCTCGACGCCGCTGACCATTCGTTGAGTCGACCGCTGCAACTGGCGCTGTCCCATGATGAAGAGACCGGCTGCGTCGGCGTACGGCGTTTGCTGGACGTGTTGCACCTGGCGCCGGTACGGCCATTCCTGTGCCTGATTGGCGAACCGACCAACATGCAGTTTGTGCTCGGGCACAAGGGCAAGGGCTCTTACCGCACGTACTGTCGGGGGCTGGAGGCTCACTCGTCACTGGCACCGCGCTCGGTCAATGCGATTCACGTGGCCTGCGATTTCATTGCGGCACTGCGTCAAAGCCAGCAGCAATTGCAAGAGCAGGGCGCTCGGGATGCGGACTACGACGTGCCTTACAGCACCGTGCATGTCGGGCAGATTGTTGGCGGCAAGGCGCTGAACATCGTGCCGAACCTGTGCACCCTGGATTTCGAGGTGCGCAACCTGCCGGCAGACGATCTGGATCAATTCCTGGAGCAGATGCAAGAGCGTGCCGAGGTGATCGTGCGCGAGGCCAAAAAGCTGTCCAGTGTGGCGGACATCGAGATCGAAACCCTCAACGTTTATCCGGGGCTGGAAACGCATCCGAGCGTTGAAGCCGTGCGCTTTCTGAAGAACTTCGCCGCGCCGGATACCGGCACCGCCAAAGTCTCGTTCGGCACCGAAGGCGGGTTGTTCAAGCAGCGCCTGGATGTGCCGGTGGTGGTCTGCGGGCCGGGCTCGATCGAACAGGCGCACAAGCCGGACGAGTTTATCGAGATCAGCCAGATGGAGGCCGGTGAGCGGTTTCTTGAAGGGTTGCTCGGTTCCTTGAAATTGTAGAACTGTGGTGTTGATAGGTTGTAGGGCAAACAGAGATCAAATGTGGGAGCGAGCTTGCTCGCGATGGCGTCCGTCCAGTCGATATTGATGTTAGCTGACACACCGCTATCGCGAGCAAGCTCGCTCCCACAGGGTTGTTCATTTACCTGTCAGGCCCTGAACCCCCTCGGTAGAGCCTGCCGTCCCACCGCAAATTTCAGCATCCGACACTGCCCTCAAGGCGCTTTCAGCATCCTCATCCGTGGCACCTCCCTAGACTGGCAAGTGTCTCGGATCAGGACCTCGACCATGCTCAAGAATCGTTTGAAAGACCCAAGCCTGTTGGCAGAACTCGCCTACATCGATGGGCAGTGGATCGGCGCCGACAACGCCGCGACGCTCGACGTCATCGACCCGGCCAACGGCCAGTTGCTCGCCCGCGTACCGGCGATGCAAGGCACGGAAACCCGCCGCGCCATTGAAGCGGCCGAAAAAGCCTGGCCGGCGTGGCGCGCACGTCCGGCGGCCGAGCGTGCGGCGCTGCTGGAATGCTGGTATCAGGCGATGATCGACAACCTCGACGATCTCGCGTTGATCATGACCTGCGAGCAGGGCAAACCGCTCAACGAAGCCAAAGGTGAAATTCGCTACGGCGCCGGTTTCGTCAAATGGTTCGCCGAGGAAGCTCGGCGGGTTTACGGCGAAACCATGCCGGCCCCCAGCGGCGACCGCCGACTGCTGACCCTCAAGCAACCGGTCGGGGTTTGCGCCGCGATCACCCCGTGGAACTTCCCCAATGCAATGATCACCCGCAAGTGCGCGCCAGCCTTGGCGGCTGGCTGTCCGATCATCGTCAAACCCTCGGACCTGACGCCGTTGTCGGCTCTGGCCCTTGCGGTGTTGGCCGAGCGGGTCGGCATTCCGGCCGGGGTGTTCAACGTGCTGACCGGGATGCCGGTGGGGATCGGCGAAGAGCTGACCGGTAACCCGAGCGTACGCAAGATTTCCTTCACCGGCTCGACGGCAGTCGGCCGGTTGCTGATGCGCCAGAGCGCCGAACACATCAAACGCTTGAGCCTGGAACTGGGCGGCAATGCGCCGTTCATTGTGTTCGACGACGCCGACCTGGAGCAGGCGGTGGCGGGCATCATGCTCAGCAAGTTTCGCAACGCCGGCCAGACCTGCGTCTGCGCCAACCGGATTCTGGTGCAGGACGGCATCTACGAGCGCTTCGCCCAGCGGCTGGTGGAGGAGGTGGGCAAGCTCAAAGTTGGCAACGGCCTGGATGCCGACGTCACTATCGGCCCGCTGATCAATCCGGCGGCGGTGAGCAAAGTTGCCCGACATATCGACGATGCCCTGAGCCAGGGCGCGCGTTTGCTCTGCGGCGGTGTTCCCGAGGGCGATAGCCAGTTTGTCCAGCCAACGGTACTCGGCGATACCCACGCCGGCATGCTGCTGGCCAACGAAGAAACCTTCGGCCCGGTGGCGCCGCTGATGCGCTTTACCGATGAGGCCGAAGCACTCGCGTTGGCCAATGCCACGCCCTATGGCCTGGGCGCCTACTATTTCACTCAGGATTTGCGCCGCTCATGGCGTTTTGGCGAGGCGCTGGAGTTCGGCATGGTCGGCCTCAACACCGGAATCATTTCCATGGAAGTCGCTCCGTTCGGCGGCATCAAGCAATCGGGGCTGGGCCGTGAAGGCAGCAAGTACGGCCTGGATGAGTACCTTGAAGTCAAAGCCTTCCATATCGGTGGGCTGTAATTCACAGATACGGGGAGGCACGATTGATGAGCAAGACATTCAGAATCGCCGCGATTGCCGGCGATGGCATCGGCAAGGAAGTCCTGCCCGAAGGGCTGCGAGTCCTGGAGCAGGCCGCGAAGAAATGGCAGCTGGATTTGAGCATCGAGGTGCTCGACTGGGCCCATTGTGATTATTACCTGGAACACGGGCAGATGATGCCCGACGACTGGTTCGAACAGCTCAAGGGTTTTGACGCGATTTACTTCGGCGCCGTGGGCTGGCCAGACAAAGTGCCGGATCACATATCCCTCTGGGGTTCGTTGCTCAAGTTCCGTCGAGACTTCGACCAGTACGTGAACATCCGCCCGGTGCGGTTGTTTCCCGGCGTGCCGTGCCCATTGGCCGGGCGCAAACCGGGGGACATCGATTTTGTGGTGATCCGCGAGAACACCGAGGGCGAGTATTCCTCGGTCGGCGGCAAGATGTTCGAAGGCACCGAGCATGAATTCGTGTTGCAAGAGTCGGTGTTCACCCGGCGTGGCGTGGACCGGATTCTCAAGTTCGCCTTCGAGCTGGCCCAGACCCGGCCGCGCAAACGCCTGACGGCGGCGACCAAGTCCAACGGCATTTCCATCAGCATGCCGTACTGGGATGAGCGCACCGCATTGATGGCTGCGCAGTACCCGGATATCACTTGGGACAAACAGCACATCGACATTCTGTGCGCGCGTTTCGTGCTGCAACCGGATCGCTTTGATGTGGTGGTGGCGTCGAACCTGTTCGGCGACATCCTCTCCGACCTCGGGCCCGCGTGTGCCGGGACCATCGGTATTGCGCCGTCGGCCAACCTCGATCCCGAGCGGCGCTTTCCGTCGCTGTTCGAGCCGGTGCATGGCTCGGCACCGGATATCTATGGGCAGAACATCGCCAACCCGATTGCGATGATCTGGTCCGGGGCGTTGATGCTCGATTTCCTCGGTAACGGTGATGAGCGTTATCGCGCGGCGCATGACGGGATTCTGCAGGCGATCGAGCGGGTGATTGCCGACGGGCCGATCACGCCGGACCTGGGCGGGAAGGGCTCGACTCAGGAGGTGGGCAAGGCGATTGCCGACAGACTCTGAACCCACCACCGAACTACTGTGGGAGCGAGCTTGCTCGCGATGAGGGGCTGACATTCAACATTGATGTTGACTGACAGATCGCCATCGCGAGCAAGCTCGCTCCCACATTTGTTTTGTGTTTTATTCAGTAACCCTTATTGCGATCGATCTGGCCCACCATCGGCTTGCCACTTTGATGCCGCCGAATATTCTCCAGCAACACCCCGAACGCACTTTCCGGCTGGGTCATCGCCGCAATGTGCGGGGTTAGCAGAATCTGCGGATGATCCCAAAACGGATGGTCGGCCGGCGCCGGTTCTTCCTGTAGCACATCGAGTACCGCACCGCTGAGTTGCCCGCTGTCCAGTGCCTCAAGCAAATCACTTTCCACCAGATGCCCGCCACGACCCATGTTGATCAGCGCCGCGCCATGAGGTAGTTGCCGGAATAGTTTGCGGTCGAGAATGCCTTGGGTCTGTTCGGTCAGCGGCAGCACGCACAGCAGAATGTCGCACTGGCTCAGGAACGCTGGCAACTGCTCGGTACCGGCATAGCAATCGACGCCCGGGATTTGATGGACACTTCGCGCCCAGCCTGACAGCGCAAAACCCAAGGGCTGCAAGGTCGCCAGAATCTGCCGGGCCTGGGTACCGAGGCCCATGATGCCAACCCGACGCTTGGCCGCCGGTTGCAGCAAGTGGGCCTGCCAGCAGCGGGCCATTTGTTGCTGGCGATAGCGCAGCATGTCCCGGTGCAGGCTGAGCACCGCAAAACTGGCGTATTCGCACATGCCACGGGTGATGCCAGGGTCCAGCAGGCGCACCACCGGCAAGCTTGTCGGCAAGCGGTTCAAGTCCAGTTGATCGACCCCGGCGGACACCGCAAACAACACGCGCAGATTGGGCAGCAGAACATCGAGATCGTCAGGTGCCTGCCAGGCGGCCAGGTACTGAATATCCTTGGGGTCGCCGATGTCAGGCCAGGCGCGCCATTCGATATCCGGGGCGTGTTCGGCGAACAGCGCTTTCCACTGTTCGCCGCGCACAGGGTCAGCTTTATAAAGCAGGGCCATGGGCATTTCCTGAGGGAGGAGGTGCTGTCCATCATGGAGCAATGACAGCGCAGGATCTGTTGAAAGGGCCGGGTTAAACGCGTTGTGCCACGTTCTATCGACCACGGCCCGGCAGATTCGGCGGGCTGAAGGAATCTGCCGTTTGGCAGGGTGAAAACAGTCGATCCGAATTTCTCAGGGTGCAAGTTCGGCGTAGTTCGTTTCGTACAAGCCTTAACCTGAACAGCATCGCAACCACTTCCCGGTTGCCGGACTCACGATGGGAAATGCCATGAACAGCAAAGTCGACGAAACCCCTCATTTGCTCCGTCAGCGCGATCAATTCGTGCCACGTGGCCTGGTTACCGCTCACCCGTTGGTGATCGATCGCGCCCAAGGTGCCGAGTTGTGGGACGTGGACGGCAAGCGCTACCTGGATTTTGTCGGCGGCATTGGCGTGTTGAACATTGGCCACAACCATCCGAAGGTAGTCGCTGCGGTGCAGGCCCAACTGCAAAAAATCTCCCACGCCTGTTTCCAGGTGGTGGCCTATAAGCCTTATCTCGATCTGGCCCAGCGTTTGTGCGAAATGATCGGTGGCAATGAAGCGTATAAAGCGGCGTTCTTTACCTCCGGTGCTGAAGCGGTCGAAAACGCCGTCAAGATCGCCCGAGCCCACACCAACCGCTCGGCAGTGATCGCGTTTCGTGGCGGGTTTCACGGTCGCACGTTGCTCGGCACCACGCTGACCGGCATGAGTCAACCGTACAAGCAGAACTTCGGGCCGTTCGCGCCGGAGGTGTTTCATACACCGTATCCGAATGCCTATCGCGGCGTCAGCAGTGAGATGGCCCTCAAGGCACTGGACGAGTTGTTGGCCACCCAGGTCGCACCTGAACGGGTCGCGGCAATCATCATTGAACCGGTCCAGGGCGACGGTGGTTTCCTCTCGGCACCCGTGGAGTTCCTCCAGGCGCTGCGTGCCCTCACTGAAAAGCACGGCATCGTGCTGATTCTCGATGAAATCCAGACCGGTTTTGGCCGTACCGGCAAGTGGTTCGGTTTCCAGCACGCCGGCATTCAGCCAGACCTGGTGACCGTCGCCAAGAGTCTCGCCGGTGGTTTGCCGTTGTCCGGTGTGGTCGGCAAGGCCCGGATCATGGACGCGCCATTGCCCGGTGGCCTGGGCGGTACTTACGGCGGTAACGCCCTGTCATGCGCGGCAGCGCTGGCGGTGATCGAGGCCTACGAGCAAGAACAACTGCTGGCCCGTGGCGACGCCTTGGGCCAGCGCTTGCGTCAGGGACTGCTACGCTTGCAGGCCCGTCACCGGCAAATCGGTGACGTGCGCGGCAGCGGTTTCATGCTGGCGATCGAACTGATCAAGGATGACGCGGCCCGCACTCCCGATGCGGACCTGAATCAACGGCTGATCGACGAAGCCCGAACGGGTGGCCTGCTGGTGATCAAATGCGGCGTGTACCGCAACGTGCTGCGCTTCCTCGCGCCGCTGGTGACAACAGAAGAACAGATCGACGAAGCGCTGCAGATTCTTCAAGCAGCACTGGCACGAGTCTTGAACTGAGCTCATGCGTGCTCCGGGCGGTACCGCAAGGTATCTCCCGTGAGCATTCATGGAGCATGGATTGATGGAATGCATCATCGGAGGCTTTGTACACCATGGGGCTGACTGATTATCGAGCGCTGCTCATCGATTGCGATGAAGTCCTGGTCGATCGGGATTCGGGGGTCTGGACGGCACTGCAACCCCTGCTCGAAAGCCTTGGCGGTAACCCGGACAAGGACCGGATACTGGCCGAATACAGCGAGGTCGTGCGTGCGCTCTACCCGCGTTTCGGTGAGCTGGGCTTTAGTGGGTTGCTGTGTTTCGCCCATCGCCAGCTGGCTGAGCGCTGGGGGTTGAAAGCCAGTTGGGAGGAGGGCATGAGCTTTGCCCGTTCGGTCGCCAACTGGTCGCTGTTCGAGGACGCGCCCGGCGCGATGTTGTACCTGCGCAAGTTCTATCGTTTGCTGGTGCATGGCGATCGGGATGCCGAAGATCGAGGGCTGCTTTGTGAGCGTTTGGGGGTCATGCCCGACGACTTCATTTCACTGGCCAGCGATCCTTTGCTGGATCGGGATTGGTTACAAGCGAATGCGCTTGAAGCCGGGGAGATCCTGCAAGTGACCCGGCCCTCTGCCGGTCGGCAGGTGGCCACCAATGTGTGCCTGATCTGTCGCGGCCAGGCAAAACACCCATCGCCATGCGCGGCGGATTACTGCATCAACAGCATGGCTGATCTGGTGGCTCAGCATCAGCTGTCTTTACGGCGCTGATTTTGCTAGAAGATTGTCCTACAAACGACAATCAAGAGGTACGCAATGGAAGGTTTAGTGAAACTGGACCGGATCGACATCAGCATCTTGGTTGAGCTGCAAAAAGACGGGCGCATGACCAACGTCAGCCTGGCTGATGCTGTGGGGCTGTCGGCCAGCCCCTGTCTGCAACGGGTCAAACGACTTGAATCGGCCGGGTATATTTCCAGCTACAAGGCGCACCTGAATCTGGCGAAGATCACCGACTCGGTCACGGTCTTCACCGAGGTCACCCTGAGCGACCACAAACGCGAAGACTTTGCCAAGTTCGAATCCAATATCCGTCTGGTGGACGAAGTGCTCGAATGCCATTTGATCAGCGGTGGCTATGATTATCTGGTGCGCTTCATGACCCGCAGCATCCAGCATTACCAGGAAGTGATCGAAAGCCTGCTGGACAAGAACATCGGCATTTCCAAGTACTTCAGTTACATCGTCATCAAGTCTCCGGTGCTCAAGGACGGCGTGCCGCTGCGCAAACTGCTGCGTCACTGACCTTGACCGCCGGTGCTTATTTGAAACAGTGCATGTTCAGGATTCACTGCTGCGGCAAATAGCTCTTTTGTATGCGCGCCAGGGTACCGTCACTGCGAAGCGCTTCAACCGCTTTGCGCAAGTCTTGTACCCGTTGCGGGGAGCATTGCTTCGAGCAGGCCAGATAGAGCGTCGCGCTGTTCATGACGGGACTCATGAACAGTTTGCGTCGAGACACCTTCGGCCAGATGTATCGACTCTCCGGGATGCCGTTGAACCAGGCATCGATACGCCCCCTCAAGAGCATTTGCGCGGGGTTGTCACCAATGGTCAGCGGGTAGATCTGCTCGTTGCCGAAGCCTTGCGCGCGCAGGATTTCCTCTTGCGCGCTGCCCAGACCTACACCGATCACACGGTAGACCTTCCGGGCTTCTTCGAAGCTGTTCACTTGCTGCTCAAGGCTGAAAAAAGCTCGCTCCATGGGCATGATCGGAGCGATCCAGGTGTAGCGATTTTCACGTTCTGGCGTGCGTGACAAGGGGGCTATCAAGATGTCCTGATTCTCACTGACATGCTTTTGCGATCGGGCCCAGGGAAGCGCCTGTACATGAGCGACATAGCCGGCTTTGGCAATGGCCATCAGCACCAGATCTCCGACGATTCCGTGACCTTTGGAATCATCGACAAACGTCAGTGGGGGAGCGTCAGGGATAAACAGCTCAATCGGTAAGGGTGCGCTCCACGCGTTGTGGGTCATCAGCAGCGATACCGACAGATACAGTCTGCAAAGCGCCTTGGTACGGGTACTTGATACGCGTGTGATCCGGTTCATGATTGATATTTCAGGCATGGAAAGGAGAGGCTCGACTCAATTCATCGCCGACTCAAGGCGGCAAGCATCTTCCCATAGGCGCATGGGTTATGCGAAGGCAGTAATCCCGGGCGAGGCGTCTGCACCGGGTTTGTGCATCCGGGTTCCGAGGTCAGCTGATCGCTTGCGACCCGACGGAATAACTCGTCTGCGCTCTTGCAGACGGGAAAATCCCTGCTTAACTCTGAACCTCTGGTCAGTCAGTGACTGATCAGTCATGAATGCCGTCTGGGCAGTCGCTCATGCTGTGCGCTTAGTCCAATCTGTTCAGGGAAGAAAATGAAATGATGCCGAAGACTGCCATCGTCGAGATTTGCAAGAAGTACAAGGTTTATACCGAGCACTATCTCAACGCCGCCGCTGACAAAACGATCATTCTGGTCAATGGCTCGCTGGCAACTACCGCATCCTTTGCCCAAACGGTGCGTTACCTGCAGCCGCGATTCAATGTGGTGCTCTACGACCAGCCTTACGCCGGTCAGTCGAGACTACACAACCTCCATGGCCAACCGATTCGAAAGGAAGACGAGGCAGAGATACTGCTGGAATTGATCGAACACTTTTCGGTGCACCATGTGCTGTCCTTTTCCTGGGGCGGGGCGGCTACCTTGCTGGCGTTGGCCCAGCGGCCGCGACGAATCGAGAAGGCGGTGATCAATTCATTTGCGGCGCGGATCAATACGCCGATGCGCGATTACCTGGAGAGCGGCCTGAACTTTCTCCAGGCCTGCGATCGCCTCAATGTCGGACGCTTGATCAACAGCACCATCGGCAAGCACCTGCCATCGTTGTTCAAACGTTTTAATCACCGCCATGTCTGCAGCCTGGCTGAACACGAATATCGGCAGATGCATTTTCACGTCAATGAGGTCCTGACCCAGGACACTCACTGCTACGTTGCCTGTGCCGACGCCATCGAAGTCCCGTTGCTGTTTGTCAACGGTGAATGGGATGAGTACACCTCGGTGGAAGACGCCCGGCTTTTTGCCGCTCATGCCCGTCAGTCCCGGTTCCATACCATCAAGAACGCCGGGCACTTCCTCGATATGGAACACCCGGCGGCCTGGCATGACACCCGGCAGGCCTTGCTCGACTTTCTACAACCGGCTTCCAGGACGCAGGGCCAAGTCCGTAATCTCGCTTTTAGTAGCGAATCATCGCTGGTTTGAGGTGCCGGCGGCGCATCAAACGGTAGGCTGCCGGGATGACGAACAGGGAGAGCAAGGGGGCGGTGACCATGCCGCCAACCATAGGCGCGGCGATACGGCTCATCACCTCGCTGCCGGTGCCGCTGCCCAACAGGATGGGTAGCAGGCCGGCGATGATGACGGCCACGGTCATGGCCTTGGGGCGAACGCGTTGCACGGCGCCTTCACGAATCGCGGCGACCAGCCCGCGTTCAGTGCTGTCGCCGAGATCTTCACGTTCGACCCAGGCGTTCTTCAGATAGAGCAGCATGATCACGCCAAACTCGGCCGATACACCGGCCAGTGCGATAAAGCCAACACCGGTGGCCACCGACAGGTTGTACCCCAGCAGATAGAGGAACCATGCGCCGCCAGTCAATGCGAACGGCAGAGTGGCCATGATCAACACGGCTTCATCGAAGCGGGCGAAGGTCAGGTAGAGCAGTACAAAGATGATTAACAGAGTCGCCGGCACCACCAGTTTGAGCCGAGCGTTGGCCCTTTCGAGAAATTCGAACTGCCCCGAGTAGCTCAGACTCATGCCTGGCTGCAACTTCACCTGCTCACTGACGACCCGGCGCAGGTCGGCGACCACCGAGGCAATATCCCGGCCACGTACGTCGATATACACCCAGCCGGAAGGCCGGGCGTTCTCGCTCTTGAGCATCGGCGGGCCTTCACTGACCTTGACCTTCGCCACCGTGCCGAGGGTTATCTGGCTCCCCAGTGGGGTGTAGATCGGCAACTGTTCCAAGGCGCCAAGCGAGTCACGCCACTCACGGGGATAACGCACGTTGATTGGAAAACGAGCCAGACCCTCGATGGTTTCCCCAACGTTCTCCCCACCGATAGCACCGGCCACGATCGACTGCACATCGGCGATATTCAGTCCGTAGCGGGCAGCGGCCTTGCGGTCGATATCCACGTCGATATAACGGCCACCGGTCAGGCGTTCGGCCAGGGACGAACTGACACCGGGCACATCCTTGGCCACGCGCTCGATGGCCTGAGTCGCCGCATCGATCTCCGTCAGGTGGGTACCGGCAATTTTCACCCCGATCGGGCTCTTGATCCCGGTGGCGAGCATGTCGATACGATTGCGGATCGGCGGTATCCAGATATTGGTCAGCCCCGGAACACGCACCACCCGATCCAATTCTTCCACGAGCTTTTCCTGAGTCATACCGGGGCGCCATTGCTCGCGAGGTTTGAACTGGATAGTGGTCTCGAACATCTCCAGCGGCGCCGGGTCGGTGGCGGTTTCGGCACGACCGGCCTTACCGAAAACGTGCTCGACTTCGGGCACCGTCTTGATCAGGCGGTCGGTCTGCTGCAACAGCTGTGCTGCCTTCTGTGCCGACAACCCCGGCAGCGCCGAAGGCATGTAGAGCAGATCGCCTTCGTCCAGCGGTGGAAGGAACTCGCCACCCAACCGGGACATCGGCCATAGCGCGCTGAGAAACACCAGAAGCGCGACCAATAGGGTGATTTTTGGTCGGCGCAGCACCGCGTCCAGGGCCGGTTGATAGATCCTGATCAACCAACGGTTCAGCGGGTTCTGTTGCTCATTGGGAATCCGTCCGCGAATCCAGTAGCCCATCAGCACCGGCACCAGGGTCACCGACAATCCGGCTGCCGCCGCCATGGCGTAGGTTTTGGTGAAGGCGAGGGGACCAAACAGGCGACCCTCTTGCGCCTCCAGGGTGAATACCGGAATGAACGACAGGGTGATGATCAACAAACAGAAGAACAACGCCGGCCCGACTTCGGCCGCCGCTTCGGTCATTACGTGCCAGTGGTGTTCGCCCTTCAGCTCTTCCCCGGGATGGACCTTGTGCCAGGCCTCGACTTTTTTGTGGGCGTTTTCGATCATGACCACGGCGGCATCGACCATGGCACCGATGGCGATAGCGATCCCGCCCAGGGACATGATGTTGGCGTTGATCCCTTGGTGCCGCATGACGATGAAGGCAATCAGCACGCCCACCGGCAGCGAGATAATCGCCACCAGGGATGAGCGAAGATGCCAGAGAAAAATCCCGCAGACCAACGCAACGACGATGAACTCCTCGAGCAGTTTATGGCTGAGGTTTTCCACGGCGCGGTCAATCAGCTTGCTGCGATCGTAGGTGGTGACGATTTCCACGCCCGCCGGCAGGCTGCTTTTCAGCTCGTCGAGCTTGGCTTTGACCGCTGCGATGGTCTCGCGGGCGTTCTTGCCACTGCGCAGGATCACCACGCCACCGACAGTCTCGCCCTCACCGTCGAGTTCGCTGATACCGCGACGCATCTCCGGCCCCAGTTGGATCGTGGCCACATCGCCAAGGGTCACTGGCACACCACCAGCATCGAGCTTCAGCGGGATCGCGCGAAAGTCATTCAGTGTCTTCAGGTAGCCAGAAGCGCGGACCATGAATTCCGTCTCCGCCATTTCCAGCACAGCCCCACCAGTTTCCTGATTGGCCTTGCCAATCGCCTCAGTGACCTGCGCCTGAGTGATACCCAGGCTGGCGAGTTTGAGTGGGTCGAGCTGCACCTGGTACTGCTTGACCATTCCGCCCACAGTGGCTACTTCCGCCACATTGGGCAGAGTCTTGAGTTCGAACTTGAGAAACCAGTCCTGGAGTGCGCGCAATTGCGCCAGATCATGTCTACCGGTGCGATCCACCAGGGCGTACTGATAGATCCAGCCCACGCCGGTGGCGTCGGGTCCCAGGGCCGGTTTGGCGCTGGCCGGCAAGCGGCTTTGTATCTGGCTCAGGTACTCCAGCACGCGCGAGCGGGCCCAATACATATCGGTACCGTCCTCGAACAGCACATACACGAAGCTGTCGCCGAAAAAGGAATATCCGCGCACGGTTTTGGCGCCCGGTACCGAGAGCATGGTGGTGGCCAACGGGTAGGTCACCTGGTTCTCGACGATTTGTGGCGCTTGACCTGGGTAAGGGGTGCGGATAATCACCTGAACGTCGGAGAGGTCTGGCAGTGCATCGATGGGGGTGCTTTGAACCGACCAGACGCCCCAGGCGGTGACGAAAAGCGTGGCCAGCAGGACCAGGAAACGGTTAGCGACGGACCAGCGAATCAGGGCGGCGATCATGGTTGCTCCCCTGGTTGTTCCAGACGCTCACTTGCGACGATGCCCTTGAGGCTGGCCTCGGAGTCGAGCAGGAACTGTCCCGAGCTGACCACCTGTTGACCTTCTTGCAAGCCTTTCAATACCGCCGTCTTGCCGTCGTTTTCCTGCCCGAGTTGCACCTCTACCGGACGGTAGCGACCGGCGTCTTCGGCGAGCATCACCAGCGTGCGCCGGCCGGTGTGAATGACCGCTTCGCTCGGCACCCACAACACACTTTGCCCGGTCTTCTGGTTCAGGCGCACCTGCGCCGACAATCCGGGTCTCAGACGCCCGTCAGGGTTGGGAAGCTCGACGCGTACGCGAACGGTCCGACTGTCCCTATTCGTTTCGGGCAGAATCGCACTGACCGTGCCGTTGAGCACTGTCCCCGGGAAGGCTGGAAGGCGTGCTTCTGCCGTCTGGCCGACGACGATCGATCCGGTCTCCGACTCTGGAACGGCCACCGCTAGCCAGACGCTGCTCAAGCCATTGACCCGAGCCAGCGTCTCGCCGGCCGCCACGGTCATGCCCGTACGGACATTCAACTCTTGCAGCACACCACTGATGGGGCTGGTGAGGGTCAGGTTCGGCTGAATCTTGCCGCTGCGCTCTACCTGGGTAATCAGCGCTGCCGGCATCCCCGTGAGGCGCAGCCGTTGGCGGGCCGCTGCGAGCAAGTCGGCATCGCCATTACGTTTCAGTGCGAGGAATTCTTCCTGGGCTGCGGCCCATTCCGGTACCAGGATATCCGCCAATGGTGCATTGGCCTTGAGCACATCGCCGGGAGCACGGGCATAAACCCGTTCGACAAAACCGCCAGTACGCGCCTGGATCACGGCGACATCGCGCTCGTTGAACGTCAGCATGCCGACCACGTCCAGGCTGGAAGCGAGGACTCCACGGGTCACCGTGGCCAGACGCAGGCCGAGATTCTGGGTCAGGCTGGGGTCGATGCTGATGGCCGCGCTGTTCGTTGCCGCGTCGGCGTATTGCGGCACCAACTGCATGTCCATGAAGGGCGACTTGCCCGGTTTGTCGAACTTCTGCTGCGGGTACATCGGATCGTACCAATACAGGGCCTTGCGTTCGTCTTGCGTCTTGGGGCTCTGTGCGGCGAGTGCATCAGGCATGGCGTTCATGCGTTGCTGAGCGAACCAGTAACCGCCTGCAACCCCCAGGGCAACCGACACGCCAGTCAACACAGCGGTTTTCCAGATTCGAGCGCTCATTGGCTGGGTTCCCCATAATTGAAATACAAGCGTGCGTTGGTCAGGGCTCGCTGTTCTTCGACGTCGATCTGTTTGAGGCGGACCTCTATGAGCTCACGTCGGGCAGCGATGACTGCCGCCAAGTCACCTTTACCGGCGCGGTAGCTGGCCATGGTGAGTCCGACCTTTTCCCTGGCCAGGGGCACCAGACTGTCCTGGCTGCGCCGCACGGCCCGATTCAGACGCTCGTATTCGGCCAGACTGTCCTCCAATTGCTGGGTATGTTCGCGCACCCTATCTTCACGCTCTGCCTCCAGCTGATTGAGTTCGGCGTGTTTGGCGGCGATTTTTGGATTTTGTCGGGAGCCGGGAAACAGTGGCAGGTCGAACGAGAGCTGCACGCTGACCATGTCACCGAACTGACGGTCACGGTGTTGGTAATCGAGTTCCCAGCTCCAATCGGACTGCTTATCCGCTTCGGCTTCACGGACTTTTGCCTGCGCTTCGCGGGTCATCGGTTCGAAGGCCGCCAGAGCGGGGTGATGTTGCAGCTGATGGGTGTAGCCAGAGGCCTCGACGGGCCATTGCGGCAAACTGCCGGTGGGCGGGTCGTTGGCGGCCGGGCCAATCCAGCGCTTGAGCGCAGCTCGAGCTTGAGTGCGCAGGCGGACCAGGTCGTCCTGTTGATCCGCCAATTGAGCCGCTTCCTGCTTGGGCGTTACCGCATCGGCAGGCTGGGCTCGTCCACCGGCAATCTGTGCCCGCACGGTATCGCTCAACAGACGATTTTCTTTGTAAAAGTCCTGGAATAGCGCTTCCTTACGCTCGACGGAGTAGCTGCTGATCCAGGCCAGTGCTGTGGCTTGACGGACGTTCAGGCGCTCGACACGGCCTTCAGCTGCAGCTCGGTCAACGGCCGCATCGGCCACTTCAATACGTGCTTTGCGCTTGTCGCGGTTGGGCACTTCCTGCATGACCCCAACCATCTGCATGGTCATGGAGTCCTGGTTAATGCTCCAGCGTTCGGGGCCGCCAATCGGATAGTTCTGCACGCCGAGCTTTAACTTCGGGTCGGGTAGTTCGCCGGCTGGAATGGCAGCACTGCTGGCAGCCTGGAGTTTGGCGGCTTGGGCGGTCAGTGACGGGGCGTTGTTTTCGGCCAGTCGCAAGGCTTCATCGAGTGTCAGTGGGGCGGCCAGGCTCGGCAATGCCAGTACGCCTGCTGCCAGGCCGGCCATGAGGGGCCAGCCTGCGCAATAACGTAGGAAGTTCATGTTCACAATTCCTGTGATGAATCACTGCGCGTCTTTTCAGACATGCGCGCAGATAGGCCATCGCATCAAAGTGCGATGGGACTCAGTGCGGTACAGGAATCAAACGCGGGGCGGTCGCCACACCCCAGAAGGGGTTTGTGCTGGCAGGAAATCGCTGGAGAAGGAAGGTACAACAGGGCTGAACAAGGTAACAGGCGGCTTGATGATCGAGACTTGCAGCATGCCGCCGGTTTTGCATTCCTGACCCGGCTTGCAGGGTTTACCGTGCTCGGTGGGGCTTTTCATGTCGTGGCAACAGTCTTGCCCCATATCATCCATCGTCGCCATGCCCATGGTTTTCATTGGGCACGGTTCTGTCGGTGCCTGAACGCCCGCCATCCCGCTGAGGGGAAGCGCCAGGCTGATCAGGAAAATGAGCCAACACCGCAGATAGTGTTTCATGCGGGGGAGTCTAGTCGCTGGTGACGGGCTGTACAATTACGAATCTGTCAGCAAGAGCCTGTCGGATTGAGTCTGACGGTCAATAAGAACCTCAGGACGACTAATGTCAAAACGGCGTCTATAAACCGATGCTAGTCTTGATAGATACGTCGGTAGGGTCGACGTTGCTTGCGACTCCACTGGAGTGGCCCATCAACAACGGGGGATAGAGCCAACACATTTCGTGGTGGTCGGGGGGAATTCACCGGTACTTTACCGGCAGGGTAGGGCATATGAGTCGTCCCCAAACTATTCACCCGATCTGGCTACGGCTGACCCACTGGATCAACGTCATCGCTGTGGTCATCCTGGTGATGAGCGGTTGGCGTATCTATAACGCCTCACCGATTTTTTCCTTCCAGATTCCTGCCGGTATCACTTTGGGTGGTTGGTTGGCGGGGGCACTGCTGTGGCACTTTGCGGCGATGTGGATACTGTTCGTCAACGGCATTGTTTACCTTCTGCTCAATATCTTCTCCGGCCGCATCGTTTACAAATTTTTCCCCATCCGTCCCGGCGAGGTCTTTCATGATTTCCTGGCGGCCCTCAGAGGCAAGCTCGCTCATGCAGACTTGCGGCACTACAACACCCTGCAAAAGCTCGCCTACCTCTTCGTCGTGCTCGATCTCATTGTGCTGGTGCTGTCGGGCCTGGTGATCTGGAAGTCCGTGCAGTTTCCTTTGCTGAGGGAGCTGATGGGCGGTTATGACTCGGCGCGCATCGTGCATTTTGTCTGCATGGCCTTGCTGGTCGCCTTTACCGTGGTGCATCTGGTGATGGTGGCCCTCGTGCCACGCACCCTGATTGCCATGCTGCGCGGGCACTAACTCATGAACAGAAAGATTGGAAAAGATGGGCTGGATGAACCCGCCATCATCAAATCGGTGGCGCAGGAACTGGACCTGCCCGCGCGCAGACAATTTCTTCGCCATGCCTGGACACTGGGGGGGATTGCCTTGCTGACAGGCTGTCGCCTGGATGACAGCGACTCCGTAGAGTCCATGTTGAAAATGGTCTCGCGCTTCAATGACAAGGTTCAGGCGGCGCTGTTCGATCCGAACAGACTGGCACCGACTTACCCTGAGTCGATGATGACTCGCCCGTTTCCCTTCAACGCCTATTACGACCGCAACAGCATCCCGAACATCGACGGTGCTGGCTTCAAACTCGCGGTTAGCGGTCTGGTCCAGGATAAGCACAGCTGGACCCTTGCCGAATTGAACCAGCTACCGCAGACCAGTCAGGTCACGCGGCTGATTTGTGTGGAGGGCTGGAGTGCCATCGGCAAGTGGGGCGGGGTGACTCTTTCGACCTTTCTGCAACGTGTGGGCGCCGATACCAGTGCCAAATATGTCGGGTTGAAATGCGCTGATGACTATTACACCAGCATCGATATGCCCACAGCGCTTCACGCGCAGACACTGCTGACCCTGAGTTATGACGATCAGGTCTTACCGCCGGAATACGGCTACCCTCTGCGGCTGCGTATGCCCACCAAGCTGGGTTTCAAGAACCCCAAACATGTTGTGGAGATATTTGTGACCAATGATTACCCCGGTGGCTATTGGGAAGATCAGGGTTACAACTGGTTCAGTGGCAGTTGAGCGATTGGCTGTCCCGAAAAACAATGTGGCGAAGAGTGCGCGATGCCCCTCACCCATACCGCGCTACGCCAGGACAATGTGTTTCAGCCTGGCGTTCAGTGCGGCGAACGCCGCTTCGGTGCTGGCCTTGTGGTTGGTGATGAGCAGGTCGATGCGTTCTGGAGGGCAGAAGGCGACGCGGCTCTCGACACCGATCTTGCTGTAGTCGGCGAGGATGACCACGCGCTCGGCATTGTCAGTCATGGCGCGGGCGACTTCGGCTTCGCGGTGGTCGTAGTTGCTGGCACCGCGCAGGGCGTCGATGCCGACGGGCGACAACAGCGCGAAATCGGCCCGATAGCGGCCAATTTCCGCCACCGTGGTGCCACCCACCGTAGCCGGAGCACGGTCGTCGAGCGAACCGCCGAGTACGATCACCTCGTTGTGCTGGTCGCCCGGCGCAGCGGGATTGCGCAATTGCAGCGCCACGTTGAACGAGTTGGTGATCACGGTTAACCCGCCCAGCTTGGCCAGCTCTTCGGCGAGGATGACGGTGGTAGTGCCCGCGTCGATAAATACAGTCTGCCCGTGCGACAGCAGGCTGACCGCTGCGCGCGCGAGGTCACGCTTGAATTTGACATTGATGTTCGCCCGCTCGGCGATGGGCGCCTCGTCCTCGACGCGGATGGCGCCGCCGTGTATCCGCTTCAACTCCCCCAGTTCTTCCAGAGCGACCAGGTCGCGCCGCACGGTCTCGCGTGAAACATTCAGCTCGGTGACGATGCGGTCGGTGGTAACGCGCTGCAAGGTCGATAACAGTGCGCGAATCCGCTGGTAACGCTCTTCTTGCCACATGCTGGGTGTCCTGCTGTTTGAGTCGCTGTCCGAGCACGCATTGTGGAGGGGCGTCGGTCACTGTCAAGTTTGGTGCGGCCCCATAAGCATTGCTCAGGCGCAGTCTGCGAATCATCAAAATGTAATATTGTGGCAATATTGTATTTTTGTGTATTTGAAGATAGCCTCGTCGTCGGACGGTTTTTCCCTATCGTCCATATTTCGAAACACGCTTCCGCCATCGCCTCGGTTGTAACCTATCGTCTAGAAGTAGGAGCTATACCATGCAGCGTCGCCAGTTTCTGAACACCCTCGCTACCGTTTCCGTCGTAACCCCGCTGTTGTTGTCCTCTCGTATAACGCAAGCCGCCACGCCCCCGGCCACGCCGAGCGCGCTGGATCCGGCGCGCTGGTCGCCGCTCAACACTCAGCGCCTGCAGGCGGTGATCGACCAGCACGGCAGCAAAAGTGCGTCCTATCGTCCTGAGCAGCGCCCATATGCGGTGTTCGACTGGGACAACACCTGCATCATGAATGATTGTGAAGAAGCGCTGTTGGTCTACCAGATCAATCATCTGCAGTACAAGCTGACCCCGGATGAGTTCGCCGCCGTGGTGCGTCAGGACGTGCCGAACGGCGCGTTCATGAAGGACTACACCACGGTGGACGGCAAGCCGGTCACCATGGAAGACATCGCCAGCGATGTGGAAGCGGATTACCGCTGGTTGCACGCCAACTACAAGGGACTGGCTGGCGACAAGAGCCTGGAAGAGATCCAGACCAGCGAGCAGTACAAGGATTTTCTCGCCAAGCTCTACTTCATGTACGACGCGATCTGCGACAGTTACCCGGTGGACATCGGCTACAAGTGGATTTTGTACTTCTACAAGAACATGACCACGGCTGAATTGCAGGCGATGGCTGAAGCGTCAAACAACTACGCGATCGGTGATGCGCTGCGCAAGGTCAAGTACGAGAGTTCACGCACGATTCCGGGCAAGGCAGGGGTGGTGGCGGATACGCACTTTCATGGCATCCGCATCCATGAGGAGATCCGCGGCCTGATGCACACGCTGCGCGCCAATGGCATCGACGTCTATGTCAGCACCGCCTCGATCGACGATGTGGTGCGGGTGTTCGCCGGCAATCCTCATTACGGATACGGCGTGCCGCCCGAGAACGTGATCGGCCTGCGCATGGCGATGGAAGACGGCAAGTACATCACTCGCTATCAGCCGGACTGGCACTTCAATTACGGGCCGGGCAAGACCGTCGGCATCAAGAACGTGCTGGTTAAACAAAAGGGCTACGGTCCGGTGCTGGTGGCCGGTGACAGCGACGGCGATGCCTGGATGCTGCGCGACTTCAACGATACGGCGGTGGGGCTGATCGTCAACCGCATGAAGAAGGGCGAGATCGGCGCCGACAGCCAGCAGGCCGCTACCCAGTTGGGCAAGTCGGACGCGCGTTTCATCCTGCAGGGGCGCAACGAGCACACTGGTTTGATGATTCCGGACGAGAAATCGCTCAAGTACGGTAAAGACGAGCTCAAGCTGCTGGCTTGATGCTACTGGCTCGCGGGTGGTCGGTTGCCATCCGCGAGCCGTAGTTGGATGCGAGATCAGTTCTATGGCCACCGCGAATCTGGAAGATTGTTCCCGCAAGCAACTGCTACGCTTTTCAAGCGCCATAAAGTAAGTCGCTGAATAAGAAGAGGTCCGGAAATTATGGATAGCACCGAAGGCGTAGTTAAACAGCATTCAGCCGGCTGGCGCTTCAAAGTGGGCATTGCAATTATCTGTTTGATGCTTGGGTCCTGGTTGATGGTACCGCTTGCTGCAGCAGCCGGTGTGCCCGGCTCAAGGATCGCGGCGCTGACCGGGGTCCTGTTTATCAGCAACAAGGTTTTGCTGATCCTCGTTATCGCGGTCATGGGCAAGTCCGGTTTTCAGCAGTTGAAACGCAGCATGTTTGGCTACGTGTCTGCGCTCGCGCCCAGCGCAGAATTTCAAGTGGGCCCCGTTCGCCACAGAGTGGGTCTGGTCATGTTCTGCTTGCCATTGATCTCATCCTTTATTGAACCCTACATCGATAGCATCTGGCCTGGACTCAGACCGAATCTCTGGCAGTTGCAGTTATTGGGCGACCTGATGTTGATCGGCAGCTTTTTCGTGTTGGGCGGTAACTTTTGGGAGAAGGTACGCGCGTTGTTTATTCGAACCGCACGGGTCAGCAATCCAGGCGCTGCCTGAGCTGAAATGAATCGGGAGAGTGCTGTTCAGGCAACCTTTGTCCGAACATCTGGCAGATCACAGGAAGCATGGGCGAGCAAACGCTCAATGGCTCCGGTCAGCAGGTTCTCCAGTAATCCGTCCCGTTCCCGATCATCCAGCGGGTGTAGCGTCAGCCAGCTGGGTGCGCTGTTGAGCATGCTGGCAATGGCGTGCCCGGCAGCCAGTAACCCTTGCTCGCTGAATCGGGACGAGGGGCAGAGGATCATCAGCAATTGTCGTTCGTAGCGCTCCTGTAACTGCCGCACACGTGCTTGCTGATCCTCGTTCAGGCAACCGCTGTCGCGTTCCACCAGACGAAAATGCCAGGGCATTTCCCGATGCAGGTTCAGGTGTGCGTGGATGACATTTTGCAGGCTGTCGCGCTGGTCTCGCGGTTGTCGTTCGATACGTCCGAGGGTTGCCAGCAATTCCTCGTAAAACTCCTCGATCAGGTCGAGCAGCAAGTGTTGCTTGCTCGGGTAATGGTGATACAGCGAGCCTGGGGCAAGCCCCAGGTAAGCTGCCAGCTCACGCATGCCGACCTGGCCAAAACCCTTGCTGGCGAACAGCTCCAGGGCCTTGTCCCGGCTCTCGGCGAAGCGTGAGCAACGCTCAGTCATAGGCATGGAAGCCACGTCCGGTCTTGCGGCCCAGATAACCGGCCGCGACCATTTCCTTGAGCAGCGGAGCAGGGCGGTACTTGCTGTCGTTGAAGCCGTCGTAGAACGCCTCCATGATCGCCAACAACGTATCCAGGCCAATCAGGTCGGCCAGCGCCAATGGGCCTATTGGCTGGTTGCAGCCCAGACGCATGCCCGCATCGATGTCTTCGGCGCTGGCCAGGCCTTCCTGAAACACCAGGATCGCTTCATTGATCATCGGCACCAGAATCCGGTTCACCACAAAGCCCGGACGGTTGCCGGCGGTGATCGCGGTCTTGCCCAGGCGTTGCGCCAACTCGATGGCCAGGGCATGAGTCGCGTCGCTGGTTTGCAGGCCGCGAATCACTTCGATCAGCCCCATCACCGGCACCGGGTTGAAGAAGTGCAGGCCGATGAAACGCGCCGGCGAACTGACGCTGGCGGCGAGCTCGGTGATCGACAGCGATGAGGTGTTGGAAGCAATCACGCAGTCGGCGCTGACCTGGGCGGCGATCTGCTGCAGCACTCGCCGTTTCAGTTCGAGATTTTCGGTCGCGGCCTCGATCACCAGTTGCACGTCGTGCAGGGTGCTGTAGTCGGTGCTGGTGCGGATCTTGTCCAACGCCGCAAGCTTTTGCTCTTCGGTCAGCGACGCCTTGGCAACTTGCCGGTCGAGGTTCTTGCCGACGGTCGCCAGCGCTTTTTGCAAGGCGCTTTCGGAGATGTCCAGCAAGGTCACGTTGAAGCCGGCCAGTGCGCAGATCTGCGCAATACCGTTGCCCATGGTGCCTGCGCCGATAACGCCAATGTTCTGCAGGTTCATCTTCATGTCCTTGTACTCAAACCCGCTCGAACAACACGGCGATGCCTTGGCCGCCGCCAATGCACATGGTCGCCAGGGCATAACGGCCCTGAGTGCGGTGCAGTTCGTGAATGGCCTTGGTGGCGATAATCGCGCCGGTGGCGCCTACCGGATGGCCCAGCGAGATGCCCGAACCGTTGGGGTTGACCTTCTCCGGATCGAAGCCCAGCTCTTGCGCTACAGCACAGGCCTGGGCCGCAAAGGCTTCGTTGGATTCGATGACATCAAGGTCGGCAACGCTCAGGCCCGCGCGCTTGAGCACCAGGCGGGTGGCGGGAATCGGTCCCAGTCCCATCATCGACGGTTCAACGCCTGCGTGGGCATACCCCACCAGTCGGGCCATCGGCTTGAGGCCTTGTTCCTGCACGACTTTCCCGGTGGCCATGATCAGCGCGCCGGCACCGTCATTCAGACCCGACGCGTTGCCGGCGGTGACGCTGCCGTCTTTTTTGAACGCAGGTTTCATGCGGCTCAATTGTTCGGCGTTAACCTCCGCTCGCACATGCTCATCGGTCGCAAACGAAACCGTACCTTTACGGGTCGCCACTTCGATCGGCACGATCTGCCCGGCAAAACGCCCTTCGGCAATCGCCCGGGCGGCACGCTGTTGGCTAAGCAGCGCCAACTCATCCTGGGTCTGGCGACTGATGCCGTAGTGTGCGGCGATGTTTTCTGCGGTGATGCCCATGTAGAAACCGGCAAACGGGTCTTGCAGCACGCCGAGCATGTAGTCGATGGCTTGCATGTCGCCCATTCGTGCGCCCCAGCGCGCCTGCGGCAACAAGTACGCACCGCGGCTCATGGACTCGACGCCACCCGCCAGCGCGGCCCCGGCATCCCCCAGCATCAAACTTTGCGCGGCACTGACAATTGCTTGCAAACCCGAACCGCAGAGGCGGTTGACGTTGAAGGCAGGCGTCTCTTTCGTCAGCCCGGCATTGATCGCCACGGCGCGGGAGATGTAGGCGTCGCGCGCTTCAGTCGGGATCACATGCCCCATCACCGCGTGCCCGATGTGTTCCGGCGCCAGGCCTGATCGTTCAATGGCCGCGCGGCAAACGTCGGTTGCCAACTGGATAGGCGGCACATCCTTGAGTGAACCGCCAAAGCTGCCAATGGCAGAACGGACCGCGCTCAGCACAAAAATATCGGAATGGTTCATGTTGGTTCCCTGAAATAGGTCTTTTTTGTTGGGCACGAGTCTAGAATCAGCAGCGCCGCTGGCCTATGCCAGAACTGTTCAAGGGTGATGGCGTTTTTTGCCACTTTCAGATGATGAGGAGAGATACGATCACATGCGGGAAACGGATTCGGTGGCGGTCTACTTCATGTATCCAATGATCCATGCCCTGCGTGAGAACCCGCAGCGTCTGCGGTCTGTACTTGAGCAGGTGGGAATCGATCCGCAGCTGATGGATCAGCCTACTGCACGGGTGCCGGCCACGGCTTTTGCCGCGTTGTGGCTGGTGCAGATTCGAGAGTTGAACGACGAATTCTTCCAGCTGGATTCTCATGGCATGCCGCCGGGGAGTTTTGCCCTGATCTGTCGGGCATTGATTCAGGAACCGACGCTGGAAAAAGCCATGCGTCAGTGTCTGGCCAATTTCTCACTGTTCTTGCGTGATTTTCGCGGCACGTTGAATGTGCGTGGCAAGCGAGCGGTCATCGGCTTGCAGACTCGGGCGCAAAACAGCGATGTCGCGCATTTCGGTGAAGAGACGTTTCTGGTGTTGATGATCAGTCTGCTGTGTTGGCTGGGCGGGCGGCGCATTCCCATCGATCGTGCGGACTTTCGTCATGAGCGTTTGTCGCTCAGTGATGATTCAATGCTCTGGGGCGCCAACCTGACCTTTGGCGCCGAGCGCACCGAGATCGAATTCGACAGCCGTTATCTGCAATTGCCGGTGGTTCAGGACCTGGTGTCACTCAAGGCATTTTTGCGCAGTGCGCCGCAGTGGCTGGTGATTCGTTTTCGTAACCAGCACGGCCTGGCTTCGCAGATTCATCAGCGTTTGCGCAACAGCCATTACAGCCAATGGCCGACTCTGGAGGCGTTTGCGATTGAACAGCATCTGAGCCCCAGCACCGTTCGCCGAAAACTGGAGCGTGAAGGCTGTTCATTTCAAGAGATCAAGGACGAAGTGCGCCGTGGTGTTGCCTTTGAACAGCTGCGCCAGAGCCAGGCGAGCATCACGGTGATTGCCGAGCAGATCGGTTTTCAGGAGCCCAGTGCGTTCCATCGGGCGTTCAAGAAGTGGACCGGTGAGAGTCCGGGTCGTTACCGGGCGAGGTTCCAGGGCAAGCGCCTCGATGCCTGATCGATACTTCAAAAAACGCCACTCAGGGAGTGGCGTTTTTACTGGCGCATGATGGGGCGACAGCACTGGATAGAACGGAATCACTCACTGATCCGTTTCGCAATTGACCATCCACGACACCCCGAAACGGTCAACCAGCATGCCGAAGCGTGCGGCCCAGAACGTCGCCTCCAGTGGCATTTGAATGGAGCCCTGGTCCGCCAGCGCGGTGAAGACTCGTTCGGCTTCAGCGATGCTGCTGACATTCAGCGAGACGGAGCATCCGCTGATACCGTGGTAGGGCCGATCAGGCGTTGTGTCGGACCCCATGAGCGCCTGATCGCCGACAACCAGCCGGGTATGGATAATTCGGTCATGGTAACTCGCCGGGATGTGATCGCGAGCCGGCGATTCGCCGAAGGTCATCATCATTTCAAGGGTGCCTTGCAGGCATTGCGCGTAGAACGTGAAGGCTGCTTTGCAATCGCCGTTGAAGATCAGGTAGGGATTGATTTTCATGGTCAGCTCCAGGGACGCAGGGGGAAGGGGGCACGGCTTGTTCCAGCCTGCCCACGTAGGTAAAACCATGCGAAAGACATTCAGCTATCGAGTAGCAGGGTGCTAATTATGGCTGACAGGTGTCGTTTTTTTAGATGATTTTGTTTGCTGCGGGCGAGCGTTATGACTGGCGGACAAAACCGTACGCAAATCCGTAGGAGCTGCCGTAGGCTGCGATCCTGGCGATCCCGCACGCACCGAAAGTCTCCGGTTTAATACCGGGGGGCAACTCGCCCCCGGTTTGATGCCTCGCTACATCAAGTTGCTTTGCGGCAACCCCAGCAAGCCGGTCAGCGTATTGATGATGGTTTGTTGCCGGGCGCGGTTTACCTGATGTTCGGCTTCTGCGGCGGCGACATCGGCGGCGCAGTGTGGGCACGTCACTTCGTGTGCATGGATGTACTGCAAACAGCCACGACACAGGGCCAGTTGCGGCGGAATACGGCCTTCATCAGGCGATTTCTGGCCCTGATTCGCCCAGGCCAGTTTGATCACCTGACCGCTGTCGCTGACGCTGTTGACCTTCTCGCCGGTATCGATGCGTTCGGTAATCAGGTCAAAACGTCCGACAGCGAAGGACGTCTGTGCTGCGTCCTCGAGTTTGACAATTCGCTCGCGCAGTCCCTTTTTTTGCAGGTCCAGAGCGCGGTAATGACAGTAGGGGTTGTTACCGGGTTTGCCGAGCAAGGAGTGCGAGGTCCAGGTGCAGCCGCCGCGGCAGACATCGTTGTAGTAGCAGCTTCGGCAGTAGCCCCACAGGTCGTCGACGCCGCGCAGGCGGCCGAAGTGCATGCCTTCACTGTAATGCCAGATATCGTGCAGGCTCATGTTGCGCACGTTGCCGCCCGAAAAACCTACGGTTGCCAATGAAGGGCAGCCTTTGACGGTGCCATCGGCTTCGAGTGCCAGCACGGTTTGCCCGGCGGCGCAGCCGCTCCAGTGCACGCGCTCGTCGCCGAAACCACGCCACATATGCTCATACGGGCCGTAGTAACCAATGTTGTTGCCCACGTTCATCAGCAGGCCGCGATCAACCCCTTCGCGGTAGAGACGCGCCAGCAAAGGCATCACTTCGAGCAGTTGGTAGGGTTGCAGCAACAACTCTGGGTGATCGACGGCATTGCCCATGGCGACCGTCAGCTGGATCTGCCAGTGGGTGGCGCCAAGTTCAATGATCAAATCCATCAGTTCTGGCAAGTCGGGCAGGGTGGCCGCGCCGATTTGGGTGTTGACGCTGACCGCAAGCCCGGACTGTTTGGCGCGTCGCAGGGTATCCACGGCCTTGTCGAACGAGCCCGCAACATTGCGCACCGCGTCATGCAGCGGGGCCAGTCCATCCAGCGAAACACCGACGCCATTGAGCCCGGCATCCACCGCGGCCTGCATTTTCGCGGGCGTCAGGTTGCGTCCGCCGGTTTGTATGGCGCAATACATGCCGTGATCGTGGATGGCCTGGATCAACTGAGTCCAGTCCTTGCGCAAATAGGCTTCACCGCCAATCAAGGTGATCTCGCGGGTGCCGAGTGCCGCCAGGGAATCGATGACATCCAGGCATTCCCGGGTGTTCAGTTCATCGGGGCGTCGATGGCCGGCGCGGGAGCCGCAATGCAGGCATTTGAGATCGCAGGCCAGGGTGATTTCCCAGACCACATGGACCGGCACGTAACGTTTGAGGTCGGTTTCACTGAGGTAGCGGGCAGGGCGATTGTCTGACATGGGAAATCCTTGCGCACAGATACATGCGCGGCACGAATCCATCGAAGTGTTCGCGCCTTCCTTAGCGTCGATGGCGCGAGCGGATTTACCTTTTGTTGTTGGCCAACGGGCGCAGAACCTGTGGGAGCGAGCTTGCTCGCGAAAGCGGTGTGTCAGGCGACATTAATGATGACTGTGCCGCCGTCTTCGCGGGCAAGCCCGCTCCCACAGGGATTGCGCTTATTACCCAGGCTTGGCCACTTTTTAAGTGACCAAGCCCGGGCATTGGCGGTTAGCGTGCTTCCAGTCGGGCGATTTCTGCTTGCAACTGCTCCAGTGCGCTGCTCAAGGCGCCGCTGTTGGCCAGTTGCTGTTCGCCCTGGCTCACCACGGTTTTCAGCTGCGCCAGGTCACCGCTGGCTTGCGCTTGCTGTACCGCAACGGCGTAGAGCGGGTGCGCATGCGACGGATGCTCCGGGCGCTGAGCCGGGGCCTGGCTGACAGCCGCGTGTCTCACTGTCGTCCAGTGGTCTTGATCGTAGTATTTGTAGTCGGCAAAACCGCTGGCCCAATCGGCGCCTAGAATGCCCCGCAGGTCGAAGGTCTGGGCGATATTGCTGTTAGGGCCGCTCGGGCTGCCGTCCAAAGTGAGGATGATGTGGCTTTCCGACTCGGGGATCAGTTTGGCCTCGGAGTAACTACCCCATACTCGCGCACGGAAGTTGAGGGGTGGATAGGTGCTTTGAAAAATGCTTGCGACACCGCTGACTTTCTTGTTGACGGTATCCACCAGCAGATCCAGGGTTAAAACCGGTGCGCCGAGTAGCGAGCTGGAAACGTTGAGGCGCGTGTGAAAAAGTCCGATTGACATGGTGCAACTCCCTTAGTTGTATTCAGGACAAGCCAGGCACGTTCAGTTGCCGGTCAGCGGCGTTCCAGCCTGCTGATTTCACCCTTGGCGGCCTCAAGCGCACTTTGCAGTTGTGGTTGCTGGTCCAATTGCTGTTTGGCAAGGCTCGCCAGATTTTTCATCTGAGCCAGGTCACCGCTGGCAATGGCACTCTGAATCGGCGCGGCGTACAGCGGCATGATCGGCGGATACGGCAGGATTACCGGGCCGGGCTCCAACGGCAGTGTATGGGCGTAGGAGGGCACGGACTCGACGAGATGGGCGGGCGCATTGACCTTGACCCAGCGCTGACCATTGAAGTACTCGTAGTTGGCGACCCCTGCTTTCCAGTCGCTACCGACCACCAGTTGCAGCTTGAAATTCACGATGGAGTTCGAGCCTGGGCCACCCTGGTTGCCTTGAACGGTGATCAGGATTTTGCTGACGCCGGGTTTCATCACCGTCATGTAGGTGTACTCACCCCAGACATCGGAGTGCACATCCAGCGGCGGATTGGTTGCCTGAGTGATTGCGGCAGTACCGCTTACCGTTTGCTCAGGTGTAAACACCAGCAGATTGAGCGCCAGGTTTTGTGCGCCCGGTGCCGAAGTACCAATTTGATAGCAGAGTGGGAATAAACCGACAGGTTGTTGAGAAGAACCAGACATAGTTATTGCCTCCATTGCAATAGGGAACGGAAACAGCTGTTAGTGCTGTTCCAGACGTGCGACTTCCTTAGCCAACTTCTCGTAAGCGGTACTTAGCTCTTTGGCTTCTGGCTTGGATGTATCGCGCTGTTTCAATAAAGCTTTCATTTGCGGGAGCTTGCCTTCCGAGATCGCGCTTTGGATCGCGACCCCATAAGGGGGGACTGGGTGACGAGTTGAGGTGCTCATATCGATCCCTTCCGTGGTGTTTGCGAATACTGCTGTCATCAGCAGTTTTTGCAGTTAAGCAGGCGTTGATAAATATGCAATGGGCAATGAGCCAGTGCGTCTGTTAAATTTTATTTCATTAATAGCGATGCGTTTGGGTGTTGGCTGTTTAATATTAAGATTGGCGATGAAAGAGGTTAATTCAACTTTTTCCTCATAAGGAAGGCGAGCCCTTATCGCCATTAATAATGAATAGTACGGTTATTATTTTTTCTGGCAATTAAGGACGATAGTTCCATTAAGTACTTCGCCTTTTGTGGATGTTCAACCTTCTTGCGCGGCGATTCGCCGAATGATCTGCAGGGCTTCCTCGCGCAGCAACGGCTGTTTCATCCGTTCGGCCAGTAGCGCCATTTGCCGTGAGTACTCGCAGGCGACTATGGCCTCGACCTGTTCCCCCGTGCACAGCAACGCGATGAAGGCGTATTGCTCGGGGTTGCCTTCAAAAACGATCCGGTCCCATCGGTCGGCGTGGCCGAGCATCTCGAAGGTCTTGTCGAAGTGATACGTCCAGAAGAACGGCACATCCGCGTAGCGTGTTTCACCGCCCAACATATTCTGCGCGGCGATCCGCGCCTGCTGCTGGGCCAGACGCCAGTGCTCGATGCGTGTGGGGACACCGTGCAATACAAAAGACACGATGTCGCCGGCGGCCCACAGGCCAGGCGCGGCGCGCATGCCTTCGTTGACCGGCAGCCCGCCATTGTCGTCCAACTCGACACCTTCGAGCAGGTCGGTGACCGGGCTGACGCCGATGCCGATCAACACCAGATCGGCGGGAAGTCGTTGACCGTTTTCGAGCAGAACGGCCTCGACGTGCTCCTGACCTTCGAACGCCCTCGGTTGGGTACTGGTGTGAAAGACCACGCCGTTGTCTTCATGCAGGGATAAAATCGCCAGGCCGATGCGCTCACCAAACAGTGTGCTGAACGGCGTTTCATGGTGCGCGACGACGCTGACTTCCAGCCCATGGCGGCGTAAGGCCGACGCTGACTCCAGGCCGATGAAGCTGGCACCAACGATGACCACGCGGGCGCCGGGTTTTGCCGTTTGGAGAATGCGCTCGGCGTCCTCGCGCGAGCGCAACGCCAGGATGTTGTGCAGATGCGCGCCGTTTACCGAAAGCGGTCTGGGTTCGCCGCCACTGGCAAGGAGTGCGGCGTCGTAGTCAAAGGTGTGCCCGTCAGCCAGGGAAACCCTTTTGGCGGCGACATCGAGACGGATGACCTCGCCTTTGACGCGCTCGATTTTCTGTTCGTTATAAAGGCTTTCATCCAGTAATGGCGGGGTTTCTTGGGGGGACATTTCCCCGGCGAGGACATATTTGCTCAGTACCGTGCGGTCATAACCAGGATTTGTTTCGCGATCGATCAACACCAGGCGACCGGCAAAGCCTTGTTCACGCAGGGCGGCGGCTGCCGCTGTTCCCGCAGCGCCCGCACCGACAATCACAAAGCAGCGTGAATCAGCGGGACGAGCCACTTCGATGGGCGCAAGAGGCTGGTCGTCCACCTGTACATCGCCATCGATCACTTTGACCGGGTAGCGGGTCAGTCCATTCAGGGCCGGCGGTTCGCAAACCTTGCCGTCCTCGACCGTGAACATCGCCTTGTGCCAGGGGCAAATCAGCCGCCCATTGCAGACGACCCCTTCGTCCAGTGGGGCCTGCGCATGCGGGCATTCGCCCTGATAGGCGTAGACCCGTTCACCGGCCCGCAGTAGCACTATCTTCAGTGAACCGATTTCTACGCGCGTACCACGGTCTTCTCGAAGGTCGGCAAAACGGGCGACGTTGTGCAGGGACATGACAACTCTCCGGGGCGCTATTTTCGTTGGAGTCGGCAGCAGCGGGGAGCATCAGTAAAACTGCGCCCCGCTTGGCAGGCTCGACCCTTACAGTAAAGCAGCGAAAGCGAATGCCCATCGAAGCCCGCCGACAACGTTCCCAGGATCGCTTGCGGTCAACGGCACGCTATGCAAACTTCATGATTCAACCTGACTGATGGCCCTTCGCATGACTGATAACAGCCCCGGCAAGCACACTCCCAGCGCTCAAGAGATTGTCGCCGCACTTGACCTGGAACCTCATGTGGAAGGCGGTTTTTACCGCAGAACCTTTCAGTCTGATCGCCAGGCCATGGTCGAGACCACGGGTGCTCGGCGCTATGCGATGACTTCGATCTATTACCTGCTGACGGGTGCGTCTCCCGTTGGCCACTTCCATTTGAACAAATCCGACATCGTTCACTACTACCATGTGGGCGATGCGATCCAGTACTTCCTCATCTGCCCGGACGGCACCTTGAACACCGTGGTCATGGGCAGTGACGTCACCGCCGGGCAGTGCCTGCAACTGCACGTACCTGGCGGTGTCTGGAAGGCTTCGCAGCTTATGGATGGACCGGCTGCTTACGGCCTGATCAGCGAAGCCGTTTCGCCAGGGTTCGATTTTGCGGATATGCAATTGGGCAGTCGGCGCACACTCAGTGAGCTATTCCCAGACCATTCGGCGCTATTTGAGCGGCTGGCGCGAGAATAAAACAGTAAGACCAGCACGAACTCCGTAGCAGCTGTCGAGCCTGCGTTCGAGTGTGCAGCACTCGTAAAATCATGCAACACGGTCTACCAGATCGACCGTGGAGGCAGGGTTTACGTCTGCTACGCAGCCGAACGCAGCCTCGCAGGCTCGACAGCTGCTACGGACTCGAACGCAGGCTTCGCCAGCTGCTACAGGGCATCCGGTCTGTGAGGGATGGGCAGGGTGTTGCGTTCGTGAAATTTATTCTGTAGTTTTTCATGAAATTATAAAAACATAATTTCATGGGTGCCCGAATGTTTCAGCAGTCCTCGCAGCATGTCGCCAGCTATTACGCCCACAGTTGCGCTGATCGCCTAGTGGATCGAACCGTTCTGGAAGGGGAACACACTGCTGAGGTACTGATCATCGGCGCTGGCTTCAGTGGTCTGCATACCGCCTTGCGCCTGGCCTTGGCGGGCAAGCGCGTGATGTTGCTGGAAGCCAGTCGTGTTGCCTGGGCCGCCTCGGGGCGTAATGGTGGGCAGGCGATTCTCGGCTGGTCGTGCGACATGCCGCCTCTGGAAGCTGCACTGGGTTATGAGCGTGCGCGGCGCTTGTGGGACGGCATGCGCTGGGCGGCGCAAGAGTTGCGCGAGTTGCCTGCGCGCCATGGTTTCGACTGCGATTATCGAGCTGGACATGTGTGGACGTCGGTCATGCCGCGTCGGGTCAGTCTCCTGACAGAGTGGCAGCGCGAGGCCAGCCACAAGTGGGGTCACGATGGCCTGCAATTCATAACGCGTGAGCAGTTACCGCAGTGGGTCGCCAGCGAGCGCTATCAGGCCGGTCTCTATGACCCTGAAGGCGGGCATCTGAATCCGCTGAAACTGGCGCTCGGCCTGGCCGCAGCCATCGAGCGTGCTGGCGGTTGTGTCTACGAGCAGAGCAAAGCGCTGAGCTACCGCGAAGAAGGCAATCAGTACCGGGTAACCACTGAGCTCGGGAGCATTCGGGCGGATGTCCTGGTGCTGGCGTGCAACGCTTATCTCGATCAGCTTGATCCGCAGTTGGCCAGTTGCGTGTTGCCGGTGGGCACTTATCAGGTGGCCACTGCACCGCTCACAGCGGAACAAGCCACGGCACTGTTGCCGAGTAATGTTTGCGTCACCGACAACCAGTTCGTCCTCGACTATTTCCGTCGCACGCCGGATAACCGCCTGCTGTTCGGTGGCGGTTGCACGTATCTGGGAGGGATGCCGAAAGACATCGCCGCCGCGACACGGCCTTATCTGGAACGGGTCTTCCCGCAGCTCAAAGGTGTCGAGCTGGAGTTCGCCTGGGGCGGGCATATCGATCTGACCCTCAAACGCACTCCTGACATTGGTCGGCGTGGCGACCTCTACTGGCTACAGGGCTATTCCGGGCATGGTGTGCTCCCGACGTTGGCCGGGGCTCGGGCCGTATCCGATGCGATTCTGGGTCAGCCGGATGAGCTGGCGTTGTACCAGGGTTTGAGTAATGGCAGCTTTCCCGGCGGTAAATACCTGGCAGCGCCATTGGAAGCCATCGGCAAGGCCTGGTACCGACTGCGCGACAGCATTTGATGAGTCATCTTGGGGAATTCCTGGCATGAACAAGCAAGAAGAAATCGCCGCGTTAGCGATCCTTATTCACGATCTGCGCAAGCACAAGAAAATCACCCTCAAGGAGCTGGCCGACAAAATCGACCGGTCTGTCGGCTTTCTTTCACAAGTCGAGCGGGGCTTGTCGCGACCCACGGTGGCGGACCTGACCGCAATCAGCGAAACCCTCGGGGTGCCGACTACCTATTTCTACAGTTTGCCAAAACCCAAGGTGTTGCCTTGGGTGACCCGACCGGATGAGCGCCGCACGTTGTACTACGCCAACGGGATTACCGACATTCTGGTCTCGCCGAAAATCCGGGCCACCTTCTCGATGCTCGAAAGCCAGCTGGAGGCCGGCGCCAGCAGTGGCGAGCGGCACTTGAGCGACAGCTCGGAGCAGGGTGGTTATGTGCTGGAAGGTGCGTTGACGCTGTGGTTGGGCGATGACGACGAGCCGGTCACCTTGCAGGCCGGCGATAGTTTTCAACTCGACAGTCACACGCGCTGTCGTTACGGCAACCTCACTGACCAGCTCACGCGAGTGCTTTGGGTTTACACCTGATAACAATAAAAGGAATAACAACGATGGATGCTGCCTGCTCTGATCTCCTGGCTGAGGTTCGTGCTTTTCGCCAACGCTACCCCGAGGTGCGCTATGTCGACCTGATTGCTTTGGATATTCCGGGGCATTTCTACGGCAAGCGTTACCCGATCGAGATGCTCGAAAAGGTAGCTGCTGGCAGTGCTTTGAAGCTGCCGCAGAACTGCGTGCTTCTGGGCGTGCAGGGTGGGCTGTTCAAAATTGGCGACTATTGTTTTAACGACGGCGACCCGGATGCCCTGCGGCGCCTGGTGCCGGGCACGCTCAAACCGGTGAGCTGGGAGTCGAAGCCACTGGGGCAGATGCTGATCACCTCGGACGGCACTGAAAAGCCGATCGTCTTCGAGCCACGCGAGGTCCTCGCGCAAGTGCTGGAGCGCTTGCGCGGTAAAGGCATTCATCCGGTGGTGGCATTCGAACTGGAGTTTTATCTGTTCGATAAAAAGCTGCGCGAGGGGCAGCCGCAGTTCCCCCGCGATCTGCTGTCGGACGATGCCGATGATCAACCGAACATGCACATCGAGCGGCTGTCACGTTTTTCTCCAGTGCTCGATGAAATGGTCGAAGCGGCGCGGGCGCAAGGCATCGATACCACGGTGATCACTGCCGAACTGGGGCCGGGCCAGTTCGAGATCAACTTCGGTCACCTCGATGACGGTCTGCGTGCCGCTGACTGGGCGGCGCTGTTTTGCCGCAGCACCCGTGGCGTCGCGCTCAAGCACGGTTACCGCGCCAGTTTCATGGCCAAGCCTTACTTGCAGCATCCGGGCAGCGGCATGCATGTGCATGTCAGCCTCTATGACGCTGAGGGTAAAAACCTGCTGGCGGCCAACCAACAGCAGGCGCTGCGGCATGCGGTGGCCGGTTGTCTGGAGCTGTTGCCGCATTGCATGCCGATCTTCGCGCCGAACCAGAACGCACTGCGTCGTTTGGGCGGTACGGTGAACGCGGCGACACGCGCCAGCTGGGGTTTTGAGGATCGCGATGCCTGTGTGCGCATTCCTGATTCGGATTCGAAAAATCTGCGGATCGAGCATCGCCTGGCCGGTGCCGATGCCAACCCGTATCTGGTGCTGGCGGCGATTCTGGTGGGGTTGGAGCAGGGCCTGGAAGCCCGCCGCGAGCCGATCGCAGCACTCAATGAAGACCGCAGCAGTGGGATCGACTTTCCGCTGGAAATGCTCGAAGCCGTGCGCGCCATGCAGCATCAGCCACAACTGCGCGAGGGGTTGGGAGCGGAATTTGTTGATGTGTACTGCGAGAACAAGCGCCAGGACCATCTGGCCTTTTTGCAGGAAATCAGTGCACGCGAATACCGCTGGTATCTGTAGTGACCACCGACTCAGCCTTGCTGGCTGAGCCGGCGCTGCACACTGCTGTTATTTGAGAAATGCCTGCATGTCGCTGGTCAGCTTCTTGAGCGCCACTTTGAAGTCGTTGGCGGTAACCTGCTGGCTTGCATTTTTCAACTGCTGGCCCATGACCTTGCGCACGACTTTGGCCACGGTTTGGCCGTTGCTTGCGTCGATCATCTCGGCTTCGATGAACAGTTCGGTGTCCTGGTCGCGGTGGCCGGTGGCCGCCTGAGTCGCGCCTACCGCGGCCGCAATCGGAACCACTTCATACCATTTCATGCCCTCGTTTGAGGCCGTGACCCCGGTAATCGCGGCGCGTACGACCAGCACTCGCGAACCGGCAGGGGCCGATTGAACGTTCGGTACCACACGGTACTTCTGGCTCAGTACGCTCTTGGCATTGTCGGTCATGTAGGTTTGCAACTGATCCAGAGTCTGACGGTTGACTCGCTCATTGGGCTTGGGCGCCGGGTACAGTTCCAGTTGCTTGAACGCCACCGTGTTGTAAGCGTTCGGATTCCAGGAAGGGGTCACCCAACGCATGGCCTTCTCGCCGCTGGGTGTGGTGACTTCTTGCAGGTTGCTGTAGTTGGGAAGAAACCCTGAGTACTGTTCCTTCTCGGTGATTTTTGAGGTGCAACCTCCGAGTAGCAGGCTGGTCAAGGCAACGCCGACAAGCAATTTCCTGGAAAGACTCATATTTTTACTCCATGGGTTGAGACGTTTTATTCAGGTCGCCTTGCAATGAGCTCAAGCCCGCTGGGCCGGTGGTTTCGAGCTTTACTCAACCGCAGCCCACCTGAAACCTGGATTCCTCGCGAATTAGCGTAGGTACGAATTGCGAAATATCCAGTAGTTATGCTCGTGGAGGCATTGCCCCAGAATGCCGTCACTTGGTTGTGGAGAGCATTCGGTAACGTGCTATAGAATTTTTTTCTTCCCGTCCTTGACATGCCTGGCGAACACGTCCAGAATTGCGTCCATTCCTGATTCAGGAACGAGAAAAACCCTTTAGATATCAAAGGGTTGGAAATAGATAACAATCTAGATTCCATCTCCAGTTTGTATGCGTTTGATGTTGTTTTTTAGGCATCGGACGTTTGAGGCCGAGTAGCAAAATGGTTATGCAGCGGATTGCAAATCCGCCTACGCCGGTTCGATTCCGACCTCGGCCTCCACTATAAATAGCTCCGTAGATCGCTGATTTACGGAGCTTTTTTATTTTCGGTACACAGCAAGATTTTGTCTTGAATTTGACGTCAGCGAACTTGCTTAGAGGGGAAGGGCTGTATATATTTCTCCCCCTGCCGTATCAGCAGCAAAAAGGACTGATTGTTAATTCGGTCGTTCTTGAATGCTTCACCGCGCTACCGCCCGAATGGCGAAACTGGTAGACGCATGGGACTTAAAATCCCCCGTTCGTAAGGACGTGCCGGTTCGATTCCGGCTTCGGGCACCATATTTATCAAGGGTTTGCGAGCGAAAGCTAAGCAAACCCTTGTTCGTTTCTGGTCCGCAATTTTCGAGTTGGTCCGCAATTCACTTGGTTGGCGAGACTTTCTTGCCTTTTCGGTTGCGGATGTACTGCTCTGTCATGCCGATTGTGCCGGCAGAAGGTGGGAAGGGATATTTCCTGAGCCTATAAGGCCAGGAAAAAAGGTTATTAGACGTGCAGAAGCTGCTTTGTTAAAAAAACTAGTGCATAGCACGCTGACTGCGTGCCAATGCATCTCCATTTGGTTAAATGGAAATCGCCCAACATTGAGCTGGGCAACGATCAATGAGTCTGATTGCCGATACAGGGATAAGTAGCTGCGACTTTGGCCAACTGCTCGCGCACCAGCGCATTGGGCTCATTGATCCCCTTTCTCCCCTCGCAGCTTGATCCTTTCGAACAAAAATATCGCGTAGTAAAGGCGATGGACGATGGCGCAGACATAACGACCCGAATGCCGACGTTCGCTGCTACGCGCCGTTCGAGGTTGGCACTCTTCGAGCACTCCCGGCCGGGCAGCATGGCCACGGTGTCCGGCTGGGCGTTACGGCTTGGCTGATCCGCCGCGAATCAGTCAGGAGACGGATGGAATTTTGTCGATAAACGCAATTCGCTCACCATTGTAGAAAACTTCAACTGTTGTGTAGTGAGGCGAGTTTGGAGGTACTACCCTGGAGAACCTCGCTTGCGCGCAACTCATTTGTTGAATCCAGTTCCCAGGTCGTTGGATCAAGTGCAGATCCAGCATGAGTGATGCACCCTGCGGAGCTCGCATGGTCAGATAGCCCTCAACTCCCGGATTGGCAACTTCAACATCTCCAACGACATGAAAGTCGCCCGGTTTCGGTGGCATCGTGTTCAGCCATGCATGCCAGTTTTTTGAGCTGATAGTCATTTTTCCATTCCTAGAGAAATGAAACTCGAAGCTTGAGGTACTGGAACTCTGTATGGCGCTTCGTATGCCATCGAATTTAAAGCGTAGCGCCAAACAGAAGGAAATGGATGCATGGCGCGCGGAAGGGGCCTCTTGGGAGGGTTCTACTGCTGGTCGATTGACGCGCTGACAGGCAAGGAGGAGTGGGGGGCGTTTATGCGATCTTCCAGCCTTTTCACGAAGGCTTCGGCTTGTTGCACTGATCCGTATTTTCCTTTGCTATCTGCTTCTGTATTGAGCCCACCCCCTGCATCACAATGACTCTGTGACCGCAGACCGATAATTTTGGAGGCCTAAAATGTTGAAGATGGCAATTTTCCTGGGTGGATTTCTGGCGTTGACCATCGTGATTGGTGCCCTTGCGACAATCTCTCCGATTTAACCAGAAGAGAATGAGTACCTCGTTTTTCCAGATTCTCCCGATCTCTCGCACGTGGTTCTTTTTGACCTTCGCCGGCGATAGCCTCAGCAGGTTCACTCAACCGGTTTTTCAACGGAATAGGCCGCTTGCCGGCACTCGGGATCGACACTCATCCTTCTGTGGGTATGGGAGAGGTCCTTGGCCGGGGATCGGCTACAGTTGATGGATCATTGACATGGAGATCGACTATGAAGTGTTTGATTTGTCAGGCTGCCGCTAGGACTGTTCACGCGCTTGGAGACTGGTCAGAGGTCAAATGCTCAGCGGGTTGTGGGCACTTCAGGGTCTCAGCGAACCTTGTTGCGAAAATGTCGTTAAAGAATGAATCCTTTGACATTGAACGCACAAGGCGCTGGATTGAAATGTCTCGTAATGACGAGCCAGTGCCGTTGATATCGACCTACGATTACAACGTTTCCTTATTGCATCGCGACACTGATGAGCGGGCGACCAGCCAGTCGAATCATTTTAGGCAACCGGTAACGTCGGATTAGATGGAAGTTCTTGCTTCGATTTGGCGAAGCGCCCGCTAGCCACCGTGATGATCCGTCAGCGGTATTGGTAGTCAGGGTTTGGTTCGGTGGCATCGTTCGCCTTGTGCCCCACCCTCAACACCGAACAACTTCACCATCACGTCCGAGTGGGCGCCCTGTCGGTAAGCAAAGGACGGGGCGCTTTCGAGTACCGAATGCTCCAGCGGGTATGGAGGGTGCTAGATTGAAAAAGGGGAGCAAACCTAAGGAGAGAATCAGATGATCACTGATGCTCGGGATGCAGCGAAGTACGTAGAGTACTATTCGTCCATCGAAAGCCCACAAGTGCGGGAAGCGTTTTGCATGCTGGTCGGTGCGATTTCCGCTACGAAAAACTACGATTGCTCTCCCTGGACACTGGGTGGGTTAGAGCGGTCCATCGGGATTTTTTCTGCGTCTGATGGCAGCTGCCCTTTCAGCTTTGTGTCCAATCATAATTGGCTTCTTTTTTACTTTCGACTGCCATCCTTCAAGACTGAACATCATTCGCTTAAAGCATTATCCGTAGAGTTTGGCGAGGTTAATGAGAAGCCTGATGGCGAGCGAACCATCAAGTTGCGATCAGTTGATGATGTTCGGCGCTTGCTACGAATAATCAATATTTTCTAGCTGACCACTTGCCGGTGCTCAGCGCATCAGGGCAGCGTTACGACGCCTCTGCCTGGCATTCCCGCGGATCCAGACGCTGATCCCTTTCCATTCATCGCCATTGCCTGCTTCTTCGATTCCAAGCGGGGCTTGCTTGTGGTTCGGGCGTAAAATAGCTGAGCTATCTCATCAAAAGGAGCCGCATATGAACTCCGACGAAATGAACAAACGGACGGCTGGAGAACGAGTCGTTTGGGATCAGTATTTTTGTGCTGCGTTGATTGCGGAAAGCCATCTGACGGCACCGACAGTAGGAGGGCCGAAATCGAATCATGAAGACAGGCAGAACCTGTTGGTTGATAGAGCCAGACTTCTTGCTGACAAGATGATGGAACACAGAAAGTGAACCGAGCCCAGCCATCGCGCTGGGCTCTTCACATTTGGCGCCACGTTGGCCTTCTAACGTGAAATAGCCGTAATAACTCCAGAGGCGATCACAGCGTTCGGTTTGCCCGTGCTCAGGCGATAGGGCGTTTGAACCTCCTTAATTTTAGGGGATCAAACGAACACAGTGTCAGGCGCTGCCTGCTCGGAGATAATCAAATGAAACGCACAACTACTTTGATCCTGGTGATGTCAGCAATGCTGCTGCTTGGCGGATGCTGGCCGTATTGGCATGACCGTGATGGTCGCGGACATGATCATGGGCGTTACTACGGTGACGATCATCGGGGACAAGAGTATCGCCGCTGGTAAGATCGCGGTATCGGGGGCGGGATAGATCCGTTACTCAGCGCTCAGACTCGAATCCTGGCAGTCCAATCGACTGCCGAGGGAGGGCGCGCGGTTGAGGTTGAACGAACTCCAGGGTCTCTCGCGCTCTCGTTAGATGGGGCCAAATCCTTTTGGCTGATCCCATCGTGCCTGGCAGGTGTGACGAAGGTATGACAGGGGCGAAAAGAACAGCCCGACGCAAGGTCGGGCTGTTCGCGTACACGTAAATTCAGTCACTTAATCGTGCTTATACTTATTCTTGTACTTATGTTTGTGTTTGCCGTTATAACTATTGCCTCCTGAACTGCGATTACGATTATCGTCGGACAGGTTATTACCTACTGCGCCGCCTGCGGCGCCACCAAGGCCAGCGCCAATGGTGGAGCCGGTTGTGCCACCCAGTTGATGGCCAATGACCGAGCCGCCTGCCGATCCGAGCCCGCCGCCGATAGCCGCGTTGGTTTTGTTGCCTCTCGGCGCACCGACGGCGCTACCGGCAGCACCGCCTACACCAGCGCCAACCGCTGCCCCCGTACTTCCGCCAAGCTGCTGGCCGACGATATTACCCAGTACGCCACCAACGCCGCCGCCGACGGCTGCGGAACCATCCCCAGCGGCCATTGCGCCTTGTGTGATCAGAGCACCTAGAGCAAGAGTAAGCAGTGTTATGCGCATGCTGTGGACCTCAAAAAGTAGGTGTTGCGTTCAGGCTGCTATTTCAGAGTGTTGAGCATTTTGAAACAGTACGCTTTTGCTGCCCATCGCCAAGCTTCTCTCTGCAGCGCGTTTTAATCCGATGGATATCTAGAAATGTAGAGGCTGCTGCAGAGTTAAAGTTCGACCCGTGGAAAGGATGGGTTTTCTATAGGCATGGAGACACCTTGCCGAGGTAGCATGGCGAATACGTGCGTGGGTTACTCAACTATCAAACACGAGAGGGATGCAGCAATGACTGAGCGCCATTTGATCCACTCAGAAACACTTTCGAACGGATGCAAGATTGAGGTCAGGGCCAAGATACTGAGGGACGGCTCGCTGCAGATGTTCATCGGTGTTTACCGCCCAGACGGCACGGCCATCCTTGAGGACAACGACCCCAAACCGCATCTGCTGGACATGGAAGACGCTCTGGACTGGGGGATCGACATTGCGAGACGTACCGGTCACCACGAAAAAATTCAGTAAGGTTTGACGATCGCGGGATCTGGCTTTTTGGCTTGTCGCATCTGACGAGTGAATCATTGAACTGCTTGATGGTCGTACCTACGGTTGAACAACGCTTTCCGAGTTGAACTCGGGGGGAGCGACAACCCATCTCCGTAGCTCTGACCTTTGCTTTTAGGGTGTTCAAATGAAGCGCACAGCGTTAATGATCCTGGCCATTTCAAGTTCTCTCCTGCTGGGAGGTTGCTGGCCTTACTGGGAAGATGGCGGAGGGTACGGTCGAGAACATGATCGAGGCCGTGATCATGGTCGTGAGTATGACCGTGCCTATGAGCATCGCGATGATCGGCGGTATGACCGAGGCTATGAACGTCGTGAAAATGATCAGGGTTATGATCGCAACCACGGTCGAGATCATGATGACAGAGGCGACTGACGCTTGACGCTACGGTCGCGGTTTTCAGGGTGAGGAAACATCATGCGGATTTTGACAGAGGGGATAGCTCGGCCCATCAGCCAATGGCTGGTCGCGGCGGGTATTGGTCTATTCGCACTGGTGCCCAATGTGCTGGCTCAAACCACACCGCAAGCCGCTCAAGAGATAAAGAGCTTGCTGGATTTTGTCGAGCACAGTGAGTGTCGGTTTGTGCGCAACGGGAGCGAATACCCGGGTTCTCAGGCTCGGGCCCATCTGGAGAAGAAGCTGAATTATCTCGAAGGCAAGAACATGGTGAGCAGTGCCGAAGATTTCATCGATCTTGCGGCCACTAAAAGCAGCATGAGTGGCACGGCCTATGAGGTGCGATGTCCAGCAGGAGTACAACCGACGAACATTTGGTTGAAGACCGAGCTACAGAGGCAACGTCAGCTTCATTGAGTCTGTCTTGAGTCGAAACAAAGCCCGGCATAGCGCTTAATGCTGTTCACTTAAGCGGAGCAGCCTTACGGTCTACTGGAAAACGGGTCT
>NZ_MOBJ01000010.1 GCF_003732225.1 Pseudomonas brassicacearum
ATCGTGCCCACCACCGCGCCGAGCAGAAAACAACCGAGGCCGCCGGTGGCGACAGTGATGCCCGTGGCCGCTACCACGGCAGCCGTCGCCAGCGCAGTAATCGCGATGTTGGCCGCCACCTCCAGCACACCGCCGAGGATGTCGGCCATCATCGAGGTATGGTCGAGTGCATCGCCCAGCCGGGCGGCCCAGAATGCGTCAGACATGCAGGGGGCTCATCCGACGTAAGCGTCTGACGGCTGCGTAATCGTTGCGCTTGTGGCGCAATTCGATGCCTTCCATTGCACCTTTCTCCGTGTAGGTTACGGCATACTCATCAGCGCCATTCTCAGGCGTTTGATCAGCTTCGGATTCTTGAGGCAATCGGCCGGCCGTTTGTTACCGAGGGCGGGCACTTTCTGTTCGATCCACCACAACCCTTCCTCAAGCCCTCTTTTACCGTTGAGGACGACCGCCATATCGAGGTTGCCATCCAAGGCTTTCGCCAGCGTGCGGGCATCGTCGTCGAGATAGACTTTGTTATACAAATCCACGAAATCCTGCCAATCGGCATCGCCGGTGTATTCGTCTTCCAGTCCCATTCTAAAAACCTGCAAATGATATTAAGTTACTACCGGTCGGGTTTCGCGCCGACGGCGCCAGGATTCCATCATAACCATTGGCTTTCGCCCAGGCGCCAATCTGATGGGTTTGGGTGTATTTATCGCCGGTAATGCTTTTAAGGGAGACGCCTAATTGTTTGCGCACATCGGCCCGGGTCAAATCCAGGACGTTGTTGAGCTGCACTTTTTTGCTGACCAGTACCCGTTTAGACAGAGCAACCCCCCAGTGATTGACCTCTCCTAGTGCGGTCTTGCGTGAATTCGCGCCATAGACCCCACCCAAGCCCTTGGCCGTATAACGGTGTCTGGATGCAACGTTCCACATGTGAGCCTGCCAGGTCGTGCTGATTCGTCCAGGCTCTTCGAAACGGTAAACCGTTCGGCTGACTTTTCGGCCGTTTGGCGGGCTCGAGCATTTCATCAGCCCCAGGGGATCGATCCAGCTCACCGGATTTGGCGCGTATTGGTAGAGGTTCAGCCCACCGGCCAGCCCGATGGGGTCCGGTGTGGTGAAACGCCCGATGTCCGGGTCGTAGAAGCGCAACGTGTTGTAGTGCAGCCCGGTTTCCCGATCCAGGTATTGGCCCTGGAATCGCAGGTTCTGCTCTTCGATGTAATACGGCTCGCGCAACTCTTCGGCCGTGGTGCCCCAGACCTGGTAACGGGCTTGCCAGAGCGTGTGACCGTCGCTTTCCGAGAGTTGCTCAGGCAGGCCATTGAGGTCGTTGTGGTAGTAACGGACTTTCTGTTGCTCACCCAGCCCGTCGACCCGCGCCAGTGGTTCATGGCCCTCGTCGGCATAAATGTAGAGGCTGGTCTGGTTATTTCGATGCTCCTGCAACAGTTGCAACGCATCCCAGGTAAAGCGGGTTCGGCTCAGCAGGGTCGAGTGGCGGTCATACTCGGCTTTTTCGATGCGCCGGCCCATAGGGTCGTAGGTCATCTTCACGACCGAACCGTTGTTGTTGCGAACTTCCACCAGACGCTGCTCGGCGTCATAACTGAAGCGCTGGATACCGCGTTGGGCACTGCGTTTTTCAACCATACGGCCGAAGCCGTCATAACGGTAACGTTTGTCCTGAAAGGTCAGCAGTCGGTTATGCAGCACCAGACCTGCGCCCGTCGATAAACCATCGAGCAGGTTGGCGGCGGGGTCATAGGCAAACGCTTCGCGCTGGCCCTGGACGTTGTCCTGGCTGGCGAGGATGCGACCTGTGGCGTCGTAGTGCAGCAGTTGGCGGTGCTGGGCGTCGGGCTGGCTGTCGAAACGTTCGACCAGTTGATCGCTGGCGTCATAGCCAAACTGGCTTTTCGTTGCCGGTGGCAGCAGCACGGACTGGCTCTGGTGCCGACGTTGTCGGGTACGCAGGCGGCCGCTGCGGTCGTATTCGCTACGGGTATTGAGGCGTCCCTGGGTTCGTAGCACTTCGCGGTGCAGGCGATCGCGTTCGAAGTCGCTGATGACCTGACCGTCGAGGTTGATCTGATGCAGATGACCACTGCCGTAATGCAGGCGGTTCAGCCATCGGCCATCAGGCAGCAGCGTCTGGGTCAGGTTGCCCAGTTCGTCATAGCGATGTTCCAGGCGTCCGGCCCAGCTCTGTTCGGCGATCAGTTGTCCAAGGGGGTCGTAACTGAAGCCCAGGTTCTGTTGCTCGCCCGTGTGGCTGGTGAAGGTGATGTCGGTGACTTGATCCAGCGCGTCATAGCAGTACTCGGTGCGACCATCCTCGGTGACCTTGGCCACCAATCGACCCACCGCATCGCGTTCCAGGTCATGGACGACAGGCGCTTGCGGCGAAAGGTCCAGGTCCGTGCTACCGGGAGCGGTGAGTGCCTCCACGCGAGTGACGTTGTCCAGCGGGTCGTAGGCATAGCGTTTGAGGCTGCCGTCCAGGCTATGTTGCGCAATCAGCCGGTCGCTGGAATCCCAGGCAAACTTATAGCGTTCGCCGTTCTCATTGGTCAGGGTTTGCAGGCGACCATAGACGTCGTAGTTCAACTCCACCCGGCGGCCGTGGGCGTCGGTGCGCAGACGCAGGTGACCACTCAATGTGTGCTCGAAGTGAGTGGTGTGCCCGGCGGGGTCGCAGTAGCCGATCAACTGGCCGCTCGCGTCACGCTGATAATGTTCAGTGCGCCCGTCCGGCAGTTGCTTGCTGAGCAACCGGCCCTGGTCGTCGTAGGTGAAACGTGTGCGTTCGCCCAGCGTATCGGTACTGGTGAGCAGCAGCCCACGCTCGCAGTAACTCAACCGCGTGGTGAAACCGGAACAGTCGGTGTGTTCGCTGAGTTGGCCGAGTGCCGTCCAGCGTAACGTTTTGCGCTTGCCGCTGGCGTCGATGATCTCCACGACCTGGCCGTGGGCATCATGGCGATAGCGGGTAACGTGGCCCAACGGGTCGGTTTCGCGGATGCAGTTGCCGTGCGAGTCATAGCGATACAACCAGGTATTTCCAGCCGCATCGGTTTCTGCCAGCGGCAAGGCCCAGTGTTCCAGCCACAGGGTCGATTCGCTGCGCCCGAGCGGGTCGCGAGTCTCGCTGAGGTTGCCCGCTTCGTCGTAGCTGAATTGATGCTGCCCGCCCGCAGGATCGGTAGCCCCAAGTAACTGGCTTTCGTCATTCCACCGGAATGTCCAGGTACGTCCCAGCGCGTCGGTGGTTTCGATGATCTGGTACTGAGCATCCCAGTGGCGCGTGCTGACCCGATTCAGACCATCGGTGATGCGTGTGGTCCCGGCTGCCAGATCATAGTCGAAGGTGTATTGGTCGCCCGCGTCGGTCCAGTGGCGGACCACGCGCCATTCAAGGTCTTCAACCAACGCCCATTCGTAGAAGCAACGCAGCCCGGTCGGCAACTGATGCTCGACCATACGGCGTCCGGCGTCATAGGCAAACTGACGTTTCACCTGCCCGTTGGACTGGCGCACCTCGATTAGATCACCCTGGATATCGTAGCCGTAGTGCATCAGCACTTCGCGGCGCTGGTCTGCATACAATCGCTCGATCCGGCTGACCCGTTGGCGCCAGCGCGCATCGTAGATCAGCTCAATGCTGACCAGATTGAAGGTATCTCGGAGCTGCAGCAGGCGCCCGTCGTCGTCATAGTCGAGGTGGATGCGATTGTCGTTGCGGTCTCCGAGCTGACTCAGGCGCAGTAGCGATACATTTCCCGGCGTCGGGTCGAACAGCCGGTACAACCCGTCCGTACTTTCAATCAACAACTGCCCATTGCGATGCCGCCGAACACTGAGCCCTTCACCGGCACTGAACACCGCGCCACCCAAGGGGATCGAACCCATGTCGATGCGCCGGCCCTGTTCATCGGTATAAACCAGCGTTTCCCCGCCCTCCGGGTGAGGCAGGATTTCCACGCACACCTCGTAGGACACGCTCCAGCCCGCGCCGAACAAGCTGTCGCGGCGTTCGTCACGGCTGTTGTAGAAGCGCTGCCAATCGATCGGCAAGATGCCGGGCAACACGAAGTCCAGCTCTTCATCGCCCCCCAGTACCTTGGCCCCGGTCGCGGCGTGCACCGGGTTCGACGAGCCCATGGCGGCGTTGGCCATGGCGCCCATCGCGCTGCTGACGGCCATCGACGTCGCGCCGCCGATCAGCATGCACGGCAGTTTGCTGAAGAACTTGCCTTTGCCGCCCTTGAGCATCAGTAACGCGGTGACCGCCAGCCCCACGCCTGGGGTCTTGCCGCTGCGGATCTCGCGCACCACCGCCGAACCGCCGCCGATGGTGACGTTGGGTGAGATCAGCCCGGAACCCACCACCTTGGCGTCGCAGGTGGTGCGGTCGCCGCTGCGCACGGCGGGCTGGCCGTTGATGGTGACTTTGTCCGAGCCCTCGGCCAGAAATTGCGGCGGCATCGGCGGATGCTTCATGCAGGTGACCAGGTCCAGCGGTTTGGGCACGGCGCCGGGCGCCGGGGTGGCGACGGTGGGGCGCCACATCTGGGAGAAGAAGCTCTCGGCCATGTCCAGATAGCTGGGCTCGGCTTGTGGCTCGGGCGTTTCCAGTTCGGTACCGGCCGGCGCGACATGGGACGGGATCGCCCCGGCGGCGCGGGCGGCGGGAATGCTGTTGATCAGGGTGTTGGTGGAACCGGTGAGAATCGTCGCCTGCACCGTGGGCGGAAACAGCGAATTGCTGAAGCTCTCGCACAGGTTGCTTAAACCCTTGTCGGCGCCGGTCTTGCTCATGGCGAGACCGACGATCGTGCCCACCACCGCGCCGAGCAGAAAACAACCGAGGCCGCCGGTGGCGACGGTGATGCCCGTGGCCGCCACCACGGCAGCCGTCGCCAGCGCAGTAATCGCGATGTTGGCCGCCACCTCCAGCACACCGCCGAGGATGTCGGCCATCATCGAGGTATGGTCGAGTGCATCGCCCAGCCGGGCGGCCCAGAGTGCGTCAGACATGCGGGGTGCTCATCAGGCCTGAACGTCGAACAACAGCGAACTCTTGATGGTCGCCCAATGCGCGGCTTCGGCATCGCCGAGTTTTTCCGCCTTCACGTAGCTCAGGGCGAGCATTTTTCGGGTGCCGGGCAACACCAGCGCCAATTGGTACTGGAAGACTTTGTCGTTGCCCTTGTTGAACTGGCTGCGCAACTCGATGCCTTCGACTTCCTGGTTGGCACCCAGGCGCACGGCGACGCCCGGTTGAAAACGCAAGTCTTGCACTTGTTTTTCCAGGCGTTTGAGCTGGTCGTCGAAGTTGCTTTGCAGGGTTTCGCCGTCGGCCAGCAAGCTGCGGCTGACGATCAGCGAAGTGCCCAGTTCGGCGAACTTGAGGATGTTGATCGTCGCGTCTTGCAGCTCGCCTGCCGGCAGTTGGAACTGGAATTCATTGATGCGATAAGTCATGGCGCCTAAATCTCGTGGTTAACCCTTGGGCTTGGGGAACGCGGCATTGATATTGGCGTCAATGCTGGCCTTGACGCCCTGGCCGTCAGGCGTGGCGCCAGGGCCGCCACCGTTGTTCAGGTGCAGTACGCCGCCGGTGTTGATCTCGGCATCACCGCTGGCATAGAAGCTGATTTGCACGCCGGTCAGATTGATCTGGCCGCTGGCATTGAGCTCCAGGATGCTTTCGCCGCACACCAGCCGCAGGTTCTCGCCAACTTCGATGACGTAGCTCTGGCTAATGCTGTCGGTCTTGCGCTGGCCCACCGACAGAATGTCTTCCTGCTTGACGATGCGCAGACGGTTGTTACCGATGGTCACCGTCTCGTTATGCCCGATGCTCTTGTTGCGATCGTGGCCCACCGAGTGGCTTTCATCGACCTCGACCACGATGTCCTGGTTGCGCTCGGCATGGATGTACAGCTGCTCGGCGCCTTTTTTGTCTTCCATGCGGATTTCGTTGAAATTGGCCGGTGAGCCGCCCTTGCTCGAACGGCTTTTCATGCCGCTTTGGGTGGCGTTTTCCGGCAAGTCGTAGGGCACGGTCTGTTCGGCGTTATAGACGCGGCCGGTGATGATCGGCCGGTCCGGGTCGCCTTCGAGGAAGCTGACGATGACTTCCTGACCGATCCGCGGGATCTGCATCGAGCCCCAGTTTTTACCGGCCCAGGACTGCGACACGCGAATCCAGCACGAGCTGTTTTCGTTGGACTGATCATGCCGGTCCCAGTAAAAGTGCACCTTCACCCGGCCGAACTGGTCGGTCCAGATTTCCTCGCCTTTGGGGCCTACCACCAACGCGGTCTGCGGGCCTTTGACGATTGGGCGGTGGGTGTTGGGCAGCGGGCGGTAGCTTTGTTGGGCGTCGATGCAGGTCAGGCTGCTTTCGAACTGTGCCGAAGGCGCGCCACCACCGGTTTCCCCACTTTCCTGGGAAATGTAATAGCGGGCGCCAACGATCAGGTATTCGCGGTTCTGGTCCTGGCGGCTGAAGCCGGTGAGGTTGAACAAATGGCCCGAGCCCAGGCCTCGGGCGTTGCCGGCCAGCTCGACCTGTTCGTGCAGGGTCTGCAAGGCTTCGATGCGGGTGCGGGCGTAATGTTCGCCGTCTTCGCTTTGCACATAAGTGCCGGGGTAGTCGTACAGCGGATAATCGCCGGCGGTGTGCGGACGGGGCATGGCCGAGCGCACGTCGATACGCGCGCTGGGGCGCTGGAAATCATAGTCGTTGAGTTCCAGCGAACCCGGCTGGACTTCCTGGGCCAAGTGCCAATCGTGGATGTGATCGCGTTCGCGCTGCTGCTCATTCTTGGGGTAGTAGGGCACCGATGCATAGCCGGGCGCACTGGTGTGAGCGCCGTAGGCATCGGCCAACACCAACACATGACGACCCTGTTCATGGCGGAAGAAGTAGTAGATCCCTTCCTGCTCCATCAGGCGGCTGACAAAATCGAAACTGGTTTCGCGATACTGCACGCAGTATTCCCACTCGCGATAGGGCCGGCTCAGGGCGTCTTCGAAATCGGAAAAGCCCAGGTCGCGAAACACCTGCTTGATGATCTGCGGGATGGTCAGGTTCTGGAAAATCCGGCAATCGGAGGTGCGGGTCAGCAGCCAAAGCCAAGGCCGCAGCGTGACCTGGTAGCTGGCGAACTGGCCCTGGTCGACATTCTGGCTGCAGCGGGCAACGATGCCATGGAAATGACGTTCGCCACCGCCGTCCAGTTGCAGGCTCAGGGACATGGGTTTGCCGAGCAACTGGTTGAGGTCGATGGCATTGTCCAGTGAGTGCAGCTGCAACTCATAGTTGAACAGCCGCCCCAGCTCTTCGCCGCCGCCCATGTCTTTGAGCAACAGCACCTCCGGCCCCAGGGGGCTGGTGATTTTTGCCAGGCGTGAGAGTTGCTTGAATAGCATCAGTTATCCCTTGTTACTGCTGGATTCCTTCCGTAGGAGCTGCCAAAGGCTGCGATCTTTTGACTTTAAAAGATCAAGAGATCGCCGCCTTCGGCAGCTCCTACAGAGGGGGTCGCCGCTTAGGCGGCGTCGCTGAAGTCGTAGTGCAATTCGTTGTCCCGGGCGCTGATCCGTACCCCTGCCAGCGTCTTGCCTTCGAGCATGCGGGTGAGGAACTCGCGGCTCATGTCCGGTAGCAGGCTGTTGGTCAGGATGGTGTCGATCATCCGCCCACCACTTTCAGTTTCGGTGCAACGGGAGACGATCAGGTTGATCACCTCATCGTCGTAATCGAACGCCACTTTGTGGGTGTTCTCCACGCGCTTCTTGATGCGGTTGAGTTGCAGGCGGGTAATGGCCTTGAGCATCTCGTCGCTGAGCGGGTAGTACGGAATGGTCACCAGGCGGCCCAGCAAGGCCGGCGGGAAAATCTCCAGCAGCGGCTGGCGCAGGGCCTTGGCGATTTCTTCGGGCTCGGGCACGTTTTGCGGGTCTTTGCAGACTCGGGCGATCAGCTCGGTGCCAGCGTTGGTGGTCAGCAGAATCAAGGTGTTCTTGAAGTCGATCACGCGACCTTCGCCGTCCTCCATCACGCCTTTGTCGAAGACCTGGAAGAAGATCTCATGCACGTCCGGGTGGGCTTTTTCCACCTCGTCCAGCAGCACTACGCTGTAGGGTTTGCGCCGCACGGCTTCGGTCAGTACGCCGCCTTCGCCATAACCGATGTAGCCCGGTGGCGCGCCCTTGAGCGTGGACACCGTGTGGGCTTCCTGGAATTCGCTCATGTTGATGGTGATGACGTTCTGCTCGCCGCCGTACATGGCTTCGGCCAGGGCCAGGGCGGTTTCGGTCTTGCCCACGCCGGAGGTGCCGGCGAGCATGAACACGCCAATCGGTTTGCTCGGGTTGTCGAGGCCGGCGCGGGAGGTCTGGATGCGCTTGGCGATCATCTGCAAGGCGTGGTCCTGGCCGATGATGCGTTTCTTCAAGTGCTGGTCGAGGTTGAGCACGGTTTCCAGTTCGTTACGGGCCATGCGGCCCACCGGAATGCCGGTCCAGTCGGCGACCACCGAGGCCACGGCCTGGTAATCCACAGTCGGCAGGATCAACGGGGTTTCGCCTTGCAGGGCGCTGAGACGCTGTTGCAGGTCCACCAGTTTTTCGCGCAAGGCGTGGCTGGTCTCGCTGCCATCCTCGCTGTCCACCACACCGACGCGCTCGCGCAGGGTGGCGCGGGTGGCGAGCAATTCGTCTACCAGGCTTTTCTCTTCGGCCCAGCGACTTTCCAGTTCGGCGAGGCGTTCGCGCTCGGCGGCCAGCAGGTTTTCGCTGTTGCTCTGGCGGGCGCCGATGACGATGCCGATGGCGTGCTCGCGGGCGATGATCTGCAGCTCGGTTTCCAGCGCCTCGATGCGGCGACGGCTGTCGTCCACTTCGGCCGGCACGGCATGCAGGCTGATGGCGACCCGGGCGCAGGCGGTGTCCAGCAGGCTCACGGATTTGTCCGGCAACTGGCGCGCCGGGATGTAGCGGTGAGACAGCTTGACCGACGCTTCCAGGGCTTCGTCGAGGATCTGCACCTGATGGTGTTTTTCCATCGTCGAGGCCACGCCGCGCATCATCAGCAATGCCTTGTCTTCCGACGGCTCGGCCACTTGCACCACCTGGAAACGACGGGTCAGGGCCGGGTCTTTTTCAATGTGCTTCTTGTACTCGGCCCACGTCGTGGCGGCCACGGTGCGCAACGTGCCCCGGGCCAGAGCAGGTTTCAGCAGATTGGCCGCATCCCCGGTACCAGCGGCGCCACCGGCACCGACCAGGGTGTGGGCTTCGTCGATGAACAGGATGATCGGCTTGGGCGAGGCCTGGACCTCTTCGATGACCTGGCGCAGGCGCTGTTCGAATTCACCTTTCATGCTCGCGCCGGCCTGCAACAGGCCGACATCAAGGCTGCGCAGTTCCACGTCTTTGAGCGCCGGCGGCACGTCACCGGCGACGATGCGCAGGGCAAAGCCTTCGACCACGGCGGTTTTACCGACGCCGGCTTCACCGGTCAGAATCGGGTTGTTCTGCCGACGACGCATGAGGATGTCCACCAATTGGCGGATCTCTTCGTCACGGCCGACGATCGGGTCAAGCTTGCCATTGCGGGCCTGCTCGGTGAGGTCGACGGTAAAACGCTTGAGCGCTTCCTGCTTGCCCATGGCGCTGGGGGCCATGGCGCCGCTGGCTTCACCGGGCACGCTGCCGGCGTTGAAACCATCGCTGGCGCTGAGCGCATTTTCCGGCGAGTCGCCGACGTATTCGTCAAAACGCTCGCTCAGGGCCTCGACCTTGATCTTGTCAAACTCTGCCGACAGCCCCAGTAACCCATGGCGCAGGCTCGGCGTCTTGAGGATGCCCAGCACCAGATAACCGGTACGCACCTGGCTTTCGCCGAACATCAGGCTGCCGTAGACCCAGCCACGCTCCACGGCTTCTTCCACATGGGAGGACAAGTCAGTGATCGAAGTCGAGCCCCGTGGCAAACGGTCCAGGGCTTCGGTCAGGTCCCGGGCCAGGCGCGCCGGTTCGATATTGAACTGGCGGATAATGCGGTGCAGGTCCGAGTCCTGCAATTGCAGCAACTGATGAAACCAGTGGGCCAGTTCCACATAAGGGTTGCCACGCAACTTGCAAAACACGGTGGCGGCTTCGATGGCTTTGTAGGCCACGCTGTTGAGTTTGCCGAACAACGCGGCGCGACTGATTTCACCCATGCTCTTGGCTCCTTGAGATCTGTGAGGTGTTGGCTTGCTCGGCGTAATGCCGGGCCAGTATTAAGTCCTTGGCATCTTTTGCGGGCTTGCCCACCCAGGTATTGAACCCCAGGCGGAAGCGGCCATTGAGTTGCAGCGCCGGCACTTCGGGCTGTTTCAGAACCAGGTTCAGATCCCAGTCCAGTTCATGGCCCAGGTATTCGGCCACCCAGGCCACCAGCTCATTGAAGGATGGGCTGCCCGGCAACATGCTCATGTAGTCATCCAGCTTGAGCGGCCCCAGGCGAATGCGGAATTTGTGCTGGCGATCCCAGACGCAGCGGCCCAGGCAAAAATCCACGCCCAATTGATGGGCGCTCACGCCCACGCGGCTGCGCTCCGGCAGCACCAGCCATTGGCCGACGTACTCTTCGATCTCCACCGGCAGGCCGAAGTACTCGCCGATAATTGCCTTCAAACCGTCGGGGTAACGGGTTTGTGCCGACAGATGACCGCTGTAATGCAGCTTTGCAGTGTCGGGTATCAGCCCTTGTTTGAGCAGGCTCGGCATGCCTCGACCGCTCAGTGCTGCCAGACGTGCCGACCAGTAGTCATCGTCCGGGCGATCATGGCTGACTGTCGGCCGGGCTTCGGCCCAGGCCCGGTAAAACAGGCTCAGCAGGCGATGGTGGAACACATCCAGAAAGCGTTTGCTGGTGCTGTCGGCGTTGTTGCGCTGGCGTTCACGCACATATTCGGTGAGGTGCAGCGGCAATGGGCCATTGGGGCCGCCGAGGCCGAAAAAGAACTGCTCCAGACGCGCCGGCGAACCGTCGATGCCCGGCTGTACCGAGGCCAGGGTCGCGGGGGCGAAGGTGCAATCGGCCTGTTGCCCAAGGCGCAAGGGGTCATCGGCCAGGCGCAACGAATGGCCCAGGCGCGGCAACTCAGGCGATTCGCACTCGATGCGCCGTAATGCCTGGAAGAAGTCGTATTCCCAGGGCTCCTGGTGCATCGCGTCCAGCGTACTCACAGGGTCGGACGGCGTCCGGGTTTGGCTTTCCATCGCATGATCTCGCCGCGTTCGGTGGTACGGATCACCGTCTCGGTAAAACTGTTGATCGACACGTAACGTGCCAGGAAGCGCTCGAACACTGCACCGAGCAAAAAGACGCCAGTGCCACGAAACGCGTTCTCATCGAATTCCAGGGTGATTTCCATACCGCGGCCGAACACGATCGGTCCCGGCATCGGCAAGCGTCGGGTGCAGGCTTTGCTGCTGACTTCGCGCAGGCCTTCGATCTGCAACTGCAAGGCTGCATCATTGTCGTCGCCATACAGGCGCAGCAGCTCGCGCAGGGCGGCGGCGCCCTGGCCTTGCTCGCTGAGGGACAAGTAGTTGAGCGAAAGCTGGCTGATCAACCGCCAGGCTTTGGCGTCGTGGGCATGGCTGGCGCGCGGGCGGCTCGGGCCCGCCACGCAGCGCACTGCTGCTACCGGTGCGCTGTCGGCCAGGGTGAAGTCGGTCTTGCTGTTGCCCACGCTCATGAACAGCGGCAGGTCGCGGTTGGTGCACAACGCCGTTACGCCCAATTGGCGCAGGTCGTGGCGATAGGGCGCCTGCTGGCTGTCCACCAGACTGACGAAGGTTTCGCTGCCGATGTAAGTCGAACGTGGGCCGTTGCGCCGTTGGCCGCTGGACAGCATGCGGGGTTCGCGCCGCACCGTGTAATACGCCTGATCACGGCCGTAGCGAGACGGATCGCGGACGGCATAGAACGGCAAAAAAGGCTGTTCCGACCCGGTGCCATGGCCGGTGAGGGCGGTCAGGGAATGAATCTCGAAATCCATCGGCCGGGTACGGTCGGCGATCACGTGATGTTCATTCACCCGTTCCGACAAGTGGATGCGATCCAGGCGCTTGGGAAACAAGTTGATTGCCGGGGTGCAGAACGGCAGGAACTGCGCGGCACCGACGCTGCCTTCCAGGCTCGGATCATGACGGTCGAACAGCACGATCAATTCCAGTTCCTGACCCTCGCAGCGTTTGACTGCCCGGCTCAACCCGGTGAAGTCGACAAACAGAAAGCGGCGGGGCAGGGCGAAGTACTCCTGCAACAGGCGATAGCCCTGGAAGGCTCGCGAGACCACGGGCAGCGCGGCGTCGGTATCGTCGAATCCCACGGAACGCAGTGCATCCTGCGGCAGGCGTTCTACCCAATCGCCGCCAGGCTGACGGGCGAAGACGGCGCAGGCGTTGCCCAGCAACTGTTCGTAGAGGCGAAAGGGTTGTTCGTCGGCGCCGTTGAGGTACAACGGCAGGTTGTCCAGGGCCAGACTGTTGAACGGCAGTTCGGCACCGGTGCGCAGGGTCAGGCGCAGGCCGGCCTTGGCCTTGGGGGCGCTGGCGGCCAGCCGCCCAAGCACGGCGGACGGGTTGCCGAAGTACTCGGCCTGGCTGACCTGCAATGGCCACAACGTCACCGCATGGGCGGTGCGGTACTCGCAGCAGGTTTGGCTTTCGCGCCCCAGGGCTGCGCGCAGGACTGTGTCCCGGGGCAGCGGGAAGCCGCTGCTCAGCGAGCCTTCATCGGGGTCGGCCTGCAAGTGCACCACGGTCATCGACGGTGTCGGCGCCAGGTAATGGGGGTACGCGATTTCCAGCAGGTTGTGGGTGAAGGTCGGGTATTCGGCATCGAGCTTGAGCTGTACCCGCGCCGTCAGGTAGGCGAACCCTTCCAGTAAGCGCTCGACGTACGGATCGGCGCAGTCCATGCCGGACAACGTCAGCCGACTGGCGATTTTCGGGTACTCCTGGGCGAACTCCGCCGCGCTTTCGCGCACGTGGTGCAGTTCCTGGTTGTACAGCTCCAGCAGGCGCGGGTTCATGAGTGTCTCCGCTGGTCGGCGTTGACCACCCGTACATGACCGGATTCCAGGTCCAGGTCGGTTTGCAGCATCAGGCGCAGCGGCACTGGCTGGGCCCAGAGATCGCCTTCGATCTCGAAACTCAGGGCGTTGTGGTTCATCTCGGCAGATGCCCGGGCCCGCACGCGCAGGGTATGGCGCAGAATGCGCGGTTCGAACGTGGCAATGGCCTGGTGGATCAGCGCTTCAAGCGCCGCGATGTCGACGTTCGACGCACTGTTGCCGGCCAGGGCCGGCAGCCCGAAGTTGACCACCGAAGTACCGGCCGGGGTGTGCAACGTCTCATCGGCGCCGAGCAATGAAGTGGTGTTGAGCAGCCACGCCAGATCACGCAGCACCGAGGCTTTGAGTTGGGTCAGGGACAGCACGCGCTTGTCGGCGCTTTCCTTGAGATTGCTCGGGTCGTCGTCGGTCAGCCGATCCAGCAGGGACGGTTGCAGACGATCGCGGGTGGCGATGTCGGTTACCAAGTGAAAAGGCCCGTGTAATTCTTCTGGTCACCTACGCCGCGCATGCAGCTGGCGTTGCGAGCGATTATCGAGGGTTCGAGTTGTCCATTGATCTGGCGTATGGCGCGGTACTCGGAGCGACATTCCGGACTGTTCTCAGCCACCGTCGACAAATGAATAACGATGACAATGGGCACCTTGCCGAAGGTCTCGACATGCGATTTGCCTTGTCTGTCGACAGTGAATTGGCAGGGCCATGGCATGTCGAGTGGCAATAGTGTCTGGTCTGGTTTGCGTAGCGCGCAGCGTTGTTGGTCATTCACCAACGTCAACTGTTGCCCGCCCATCGAGACGACTTGCTCCACCGCTGCGGATGGCGTTGCCGGCGAGGCTTGTTGCTCGGCACAGGCAGTTAGACTTGATAACAGGCAGCCAATAAATACCGCGCAATGAGCCTTGATCATAAGAGCTCCCAGAACCAGATAGCCCTTGATCGATAGGCAGGGTCGTCATACCGGCTGGCGGTAAGGCCACGGTTCCAAAGATCGATGTGGTCACCGGTGCGACCGTCTGAAGACTCTCCCAGCTGTTGGAAACAGTCCTTGAAGAAAATAAGGCCTTTTTTGTCCATCAACTTGCGACGCTCTTGCGCGTCTCCGCCGAGAATCGTCGGACGGCCCAGATGATGTTTCCACAGCCAATTTGCCAATGACTCAGCCCCTCGTGCATGTCCATGGGCGCACTTGGGTTCGGTGTAGGTGGATTTGTTGACTTTGATGGTCAGCTCTGTGTTGAGCGTCATGCTCATGCGGATAGCACACTGGTTTTCCCAAGGGCCATCACAGGGCTTTGCGTCAGGATACGTAACCAGGAGATCGGAATACGCTTTCCACAAATTGACAAACGAAGGCTTGGCCATGACTCAGACACCGGATGGGGAAGGATTGGATTCGAGCAAGCACCAAAATGCCCCCGACGCATAACGACGGGGGCACGTTCGATTACACCTTGACGTTCTGGCGGATGTTCCAGCCGAACTTGATCGGCCCGCCTTCCTTGGTGCCGTCGGCTTTTTGCGGCTGGTAGTCCACCAGCACCTTGGCGAAGTTCAAGGTGACGTTTTCAGTCAGGCGATCATCGCTGCCCGAGCCGCCGGTGCTCAGGGAACTGATCAGAACTTCTTCCAGGTTGATGATCATGTACTCGACCTGGCTTTCGCCACCGGCCTTGCGCACGGTCAGCTTGACCTTGTCGATGTGCTTGCCGCTGGCGCAATGCATCATCAGGTTGGGTGAGGCCTTGTCGACGAACTTGGTCAGCGACAGGTCCTGGACGTTCACCTTGCCGGCACCGCCGCCGCCCCCCAGGTGCATATTGCCCGACTGAGACATGCCCCAGCTCCAGTTCAAGACGTCGATTTCGTCCTTGTGGGCCTTGTCCATGGACTCGCCCTTGATGTCGCCGATCTTGATGAAAATATCAACAGCCATGTTTTCTCCCTGTGTGGTCTCTACCACATTGTGTTTTTGCTGATCGTTCCCACGCTCTGCGTGGTCACGCATCGGGCGGCATTCCCACGCAGAGCGTGGGAACGATCACATCAAGAGCGGTGTTACGCGCCTTTGGCCGAAGGCAGCTTCGATACCAGGCGCAGGGACACAGTCAGACCTTCGAGCTGATAGTGCGGGCGCAGGTAGAACCTGGAGTTGTAGTACCCCGGGTTGCCTTCCACCTCTTCGACAATCACTTCGGCCGCCGCCAATGGGTGCTGGGCCTTGGTGGTTTCGGTGGAGTGCGCTGGGTCACCGTCGACGTAGTTGAGGATCCAGTCCTGCAACCAGCGCTGCATTTCGTCCTTCTCTTTGAAGGAGCCGATCTTGTCGCGCACGATGCACTTCAAGTAATGGGCGAAACGGCAGGTGGCGAACAGGTAGGGCAGGCGCGCGGCCAGGTTGGCGTTGGCGGTAGCATCCGGGTCGTCGTACTCGGCCGGCTTTTGCAATGACTGGGCGCCGATGAACGCGGCGAAGTCGGTGTTTTTCTTGTGCAGCAGCGGCATGAAACCGTTCTTCGCCAGTTCCGCTTCACGGCGGTCCGAAATGGCGATTTCAGTCGGGCACTTCATGTCCACGCCACCGTCGTCGGTCGGGAAAGTGTGCGCCGGCAGGTTCTCCACTTCACCACCAGACTCCACGCCACGAATGCGCGAGCACCAGCCAAAGTGTTTGAACGAGCGGTTGATGTTCACCGCCATCGCGTAAGCGGCGTTGGCCCATGTGTACTTGGAGCTGTCGGCGCCGTCGGTGTTTTCTTCGAAGGCGAAGGCTTCCACCGGGTCGGTCTTGGCACCGTACGGCAGGCGTGCCAGGAAGCGCGGCATGGTCAGGCCGATGTAACGCGAGTCTTCCGATTCACGCAGCGAGCGCCAGCCGGCATATTCCGGGGTGGTGAAGATTTTGGTCAGATCGCGCGGGTTCGACAGTTCCTGCCACGAGCCCATGCCCATCACGGTCGGCGATGCGGCGGCAATGAATGGCGCGTGCATGGCGGCGCAGACTTTCGACAGTTCGCCCAGCAATTCGACATCCGGCGGCGACTGGTCGAAGTAGTAATCGCCCACCAGGCAGCCGTAAGGTTCGCCGCCGAACTGGCCGTACTCTTCTTCGTACATCTTTTTGAAGATCGGGCTCTGGTCCCATGCGGTGCCCTTGAATTTCTTCAGGGTCTTGTGCAGGTCGGTCTTGGAGATGTTGAGCACGCGGATCTTCAGCTGCTCGTCGCTCTCGGTGTTGTTGACCAGGTAGTGCAAGCCACGCCAGGCGCTTTCCAGTTGCTGGAACTCCGGGTGATGGATGACCTGGTTGACCTGGGCGGTGAGCTTGGCGTCGATGGCGGCGATGATCGACTCGATCGACTTGATGGCGTCGTTGGACACCAGGTCGGTCTGCGCCAGGGCCTGTTCGGCCAGGGTGCGTACAGCAGCCTCGACGGCTTCGCGAGCGCGGTCGGTCTTGGGTTTGAATTCTTGCAGCAGCAGGGAGGCGAACTCGCTGGCTTCTTCGGTGGTGCCCAGTGTCTGGGCGTCTGCACGTACTGGATCGGTCATGATCATTCGTCCTGATTAAGCCTGAGGCTCGGCGGGCTTGGGCGCACTGGCAAGTGCCTGGAGCAGCGCCGGATCCTTGATGGCCTTCATGATGATTTCTTCGGCACCGGTCTTGCCGTCCATGTAGGTCAGCAGGTTGGCCAATTGAGTGCGCGCTTCGAGCAGTTTGTTCAGCGAGTCAACCTTGCGTGCCACGGCGGCCGGGCTGAAGTCGTCCATGCTTTCAAAGGTGATGTCCAGGCTCAGGTTGCCTTCGCCGGTCAGCTCGTTGGGCACGTGGAACGCGACGCGTGGCTGCATGGCCTTGAGGCGGGAGTCGAAGTTGTCCACATCCACTTCAAGGAACTTGCGATCGGCCACAGGAGCCAGGGGCTCGGCCGGCTTGCCGGCGAGGTCAGCCATAACCCCCATTACGAAGGGCAACTGGACCTTTTTTTCGGCGCCGTAGAGCTCGACGTCGTACTCGATCTGCACTCGAGGCGCGCGGTTGCGCGCGATGAATTTCTGAGAACTTTGCTTCGCCACGTTGCTGCTCCTGGTCGCTCAAGCGACGGTGTTGGCGTCATCGGCGGTGCCGGTGACGTGACTGCGTGATCCGTACGCTTTTATTCGCTGTCTGGTCCGCGCAGGTTTTCAAATTGGCTCATGCCGTCGGGAATCAGATTGCGCACGATCGCCGCAAAGTCGGCGTGCACCAGATTCTTTGCCCGGTTCAACAGCACCGGCAGAGGGCTGGAGGGTTCATGACGGGTGTAATAGGCAAGAATCCGGTCCAGGCTGCGCAGCACGTCGTCGCGGTTATTGATTTCGCCGCTGCTGGTACCGCTGTTGGTGCCGCTGCTGCGCGGTGCGCTCGGTGCGGTGGTGTATTCAACCGGCGCGGCGCTGTCGTGGCTGATGGAGTCGGGCAGGGGGCTATCGCCTTTCTGCGGGGCGAACTGGCCGAGAATCTGCAGGGCCATTTTGAGCGGTTGCTTCAACGGGCCAAGGTCAACGCCCTGGGCGGACCCGACCTGTTCGCTGACGTGTTGCTCGATGGCCTCGGCGACGTTGCGGGCCTCGTGCAAGGCGGCGCGGGTAATTTCCAGCTGCTCGGGATCGCTGTCGAGGAACGCCCCGGCCAGCTGCTCGGCGCCGAGGTTTTCGTCAGGGAAGCTTTGCAGGCCGCTGGCGTTGGCGGCCGCGCGCAGGCTGACAGCGCCAAAGGTTCGCGAACGGGCCAGGATACTTTCGCGCAGTAGTCGAATGGTGGCATCGGACGCCAGGCCGGCGAGGGCGTTGATGCGCACGGTGGGATCGTTGTCGTCTTCGGCATCCAGTCGTGGATGCAGGACGGCCCAGTATTGCTTGAGCAATTCGCTGATCAGCGTCAGGACGCGGGCCAGGCCGGTGACACCCTCCAGGGCAAGGGAGCTTTGCAAAAGGAAATGGGTGATACGCAGGTCTTTGCTACGTTGCAACAAATCCAGGCTTTGCTGCTGGATGCTGCGCCACTCAGGCGGTTCGGCAGGCAATATCGAATCGCCCATGCTGCGCTCGGGCTGGCCTTGGGAATCGCGTTCCAAGCGCAAAAAGTCCGCGTCGTATTCCAGATCTTCGCCACAAGGTGAAGTCGCGGAAACGGCGGTAAGCAGCGAAAGCACTTCCACTGAATTTGATCTCCCTATCGCCCGCGACAGAGTCGGGCAGTTCACACGTTAGTTCCAAGTGGAACTTCGCATGTTTCCTTGTGCGTAATGGCCCTTTGGATTCTCTGTGATCTTAAAGTGCCATCATTGTTATTCAAGAAAGTTGTTCATTTTTGGTGTAGTACTTATGGCTTGTCAAGGTAAGCTATTTCTCCTGTGTGACAGATGTGAGGTGCTTAACAACCCTCACGACCAGTAGGTCCAGGAAGGTGCTGACGCAGGTTTTTGTCACGTAAACCGGTTAAGATCAGCAAACATGCTGGTAAAAAGCCGTTTTTGAGGTTGTTTGCAAGGTTTGTCGGCGAGTTCCGCGGGGATTGATCCCCTCATTCGCCGGCGCGCAAAGTGTGCAGCAAGGAGGCAAGATGCCGCTGTGTTTGACTATCACTAGTTATCACAAAATTACCCCTGGTCAATGCTCTGAAAAATCCATGGATCAGGGCGTGATGGCAATTGGCCGTAATTCTGATAATGACTGGGTATTGCCCGATCCAGAGCGCTTGGTCTCCGGAAAACATTGCATTATTCAATACAAAGATGGCCGGTATTATTTAACCGATAACAGCACTAATGGGGTGGAGTTAGTCAAGGCCGGCATTCGTCTGCGCAAGGGAAACAGCGAGCCGTTGCAAGATGGGGAAGTTATCCGCATCGGTGATTATGAAATCCAGGCGCGCATCGATTTCAATCTGCCTGTGACTGACAGCAACCCGTTTGCCGATTCGTCCAGCAGCTTCGATGCCTTGATGGGACGCCAGGGCGCCGGCGTGAAGACACCGACCCCGTTGCCCGTGACACCCCCTGCACATTTTCAGGGCGTGTCGGCCATGGACACGCTGCCGGACTTGTTCGACTTTCTGGCACCGAGCAGCATCCCGCCGGCCACCCAGCCCGACCATGTCCCGGTCGAGCAACACGACTTCCGTCCACCGACCCCGATCCCTAAGCCGACGCCCATGACAGAGCCTGCGCCGCTGGCGTCGGCCCCACTGATTCCGGACGATTGGGACCTGTTCAGCGACCAGCCTGCGCCGCTGGCGGTTGCCCCCTTGCCTGTTGCAGAAGTTGCGCCGCCACCCGTACCTCAAATCAGCGTGCCGATCGAGCCGGCCCCCCTGCGCGAACCGCCCGTGGCTATCGTTGAGCCCCCGGTCAGTCCGGTCAGCCATTCTCAACCCGACCTGTTGCAAGCCTTTCTGCGCGGCGCCGGGCTGGATCAAGTGCGCCTGGAAAAGGCCCAGGCCGAAGCGCAGATGGAAAGCATCGGCCGCAGTTATCGGCTGATGGTCGAGGGCCTGATCGATGTCTTGCGCGCCCGCAGCAGCCTCAAGGGCGAGTTCCGCATTCAGCAGACGATGATTCAGCCGGTGGAAAACAACCCGCTGAAATTCGCTCCCAACGTCGATGAAGCCTTGCTGTTGCTGTTGCGCCACACCAATCAGGCGTTCATGGCGCCGGACCTGGCGGTGCGCGACAGCTTCGATGACTTGCGCGCCCACCAATTGGCGGTGATGGCGGGTGTGGAAGCTGCGATCAAGCACCTATTGGCGCGTTTCGAGCCGGCACAACTGGAAGAGCGCATGGGCAAGCCCGGTGGCCTGTCGAGCATTTTCAATGGCTCACGACAGGCCCAGTACTGGCAGCAGTTCACCGAGCTCTACAGCAATATTTCCCGTGAGGCCCAGGAGGATTTCCAGGACCTGTTCGGTCGGGAGTTCAGCCGCGCCTACGAAGAACACAGTGCAAGACAAGGTCGCCGCTGAGCGCCGCTGTCACATAACGCGATTCATAGCAAAGAACGGAACAACGGATAGCTGAAACGTCATTGAGGACGCAGGATGATTCCCAGGTTTTTACTCGCAGTTGCCACCGCGCTTCTGCTGACCGCGTGTGCCAAGGAGGCCACCAAACCCCAACCCGAAGAGGCTGAGGCCGACACGGCCGCCGTCGAGTTGCACTTTCACGCCATCGCCGGGCTCAACCCCGGAGCCACTGGCCAGCCGGCCCCGGTCCGGGTGCGCATTTTCGAATTGAAAAATGCCGCCACCTTCGGTCGTTCCGATTATTTCGCACTGGCCGAACGAGCCCAGGCGACGCTCGGTGCGGATCTGATTGACCAGGACGAAGTGCTGATCCAGCCCGGCCAGCAGTTGAGCCTGCAGCGCGACCTCGATCCGGCCACTCGCCATATCGGCGTGCTGGTGGGGTATCGCGAACTGGATCAGGCGCAGTGGCGCACGGTGATGAATGTTCCGCCGCGCCAATACACCGAATACCAGATCAGCCTCGATGTGCGCGCCGTGCGCAGCGCCGTCGTTGTTCCCCCATCCAGCCCTGCCCAATAAGCAATCGGAGCCCCCATGTCCTGGAACAATCGCGTGGTCTGGTCGGAAGGTATGTTCATTGGAACGCAGCACTTCCAGCAGCATGACCGTTACCTGGAGAACCTCATCGACGCCCGGAGTCGCCCATTGTCGGCTGGGGCCTGGGGATTTTCTGAATTGCTGATCGACCAGGGCCTGCTGGCCCAGGGCAAACTGGCGATCATCTCGGCGCGGGGCCTGTTGCCAGACGGCACGCCATTCAACATTCCCCAGGATGACCTGGCGCCGAGCCCGCTGAATGTCGATGACAACCTGCGCGATGGTTTGGTGTACCTGGCCTTGCCGCTCAAGCGCGCCGGCGCGCGTGACACCGTTGACGAGGGCGAGGCCCTGGGCGCTGCGCGCTATGTGAGTCAGGTGCGCGAAGTGCGGGACGACAACGCGCCGTTCGAAAACCAGGCCCCGGTGGCCGTGGGATCGAGGGCGCTGCGATTATTGATCGCCCGGGACGGCATCAGCGACTACGCGGCGATCGGCCTGGTGCGAATCAAGGAGAAACGCGCCGACCGTGCCTTGGTGCTCGACGACACTTACATCCCGCCGCTGCTGGATGTGGTCGCCTCCACGCCCTTGGCCGCGTTTCGCAACGAGCTACTGGGCCTGCTTCATCAGCGCGGCGAAGCGCTCGCCGGGCGGGTGGTGGCGTCCGGTGCCGGCGGTGCCTCGGAGATTGCCGATTTCATGCTGCTGCAACTGGTCAACCGTGCCCAGCCGCTGATCCAGCACTTGAGCCACTTGAGCCCGTTGCATCCCGAGCGGTTCTACAGCGAGTTGGTGAGCCTGGCCGGGGAATTCTCGACCTTTACCGCTTCCGGGCGGCGACCGCAGGAATTCCCGCAGTACCAGCATGATGACCTCGCGCTGAGTTTTGCGCCGGTGATGCAAGCCCTGCGTGAGGCGCTGTCAATGCTGATCGACAGCAAGGCCACGCCGATTCCGATTGTCGAAAAAGCCTACGGTATTCATGTGGCCATGCTGGCTGACAAAACCCTGCTCGACAGTGCCAGTTTTATCCTGGTGGTGCGCGCCGATGTGCCTGCCGAGACCCTGCGCAGCCGCTTCGGCCAGCAGAGCAAAATCGGCTCGGTGGAGCACATTCGCGATATGGTCAACCTGCAATTGCCGGGCATCGGCCTGCTGCCAATGCCTGTGGCGCCACGGCAGATTCCGTATCACGCCGGTTCCACCTATTACGAACTCGACCGGGGCAGCGAGCATTGGCAACAACTGGCCAACTCCGGCGGTTTTGCGTTCCACATCGCGGGTCAGTTCCCGGGGCTGAACCTGGCTTTCTGGGCGATCCGAGGATAAACCGCGATGAATAACGACGATCGTACCCAGTTCATGCCGACACCCGGTGGCCGTGGCGCCGAACCGGCCCGCCCGGACCCTGGTCGCGCCCAGCCCGCGCCGCTTTCGATGCCGGCCGCGCCGGTGTTGACCGGCAAAGCCGAAGGTCTCAACCCCCTGGAGAGCGCCGCGGGTCCGCTGCTGGCTTTGCTGACCCGCTTGCGCAACACCATTGCCCACCCGGCACCGGCGAGCCTGCGGGCGCAATTACTGGCCTACCTGCGCCAGTTCGAGGAACGCGCCGAGGCCGCCGGTGTGGTGCGCAACGATGTGTTGCTGGCCCGCTACGCATTGTGCACCGCCCTGGATGAAGCGGTGTTGAGTACGCCGTGGGGCGGCACCGGCGACTGGGGCAAGCAGAGCCTGCTGATCACCGTGCATAACGAGGCCTGGGGCGGCGAGAAGGTGTTCCAGCTATTGGAACATTGCCTGCAAAGCCCCCGCGAACGTTTGTATCTGTTGGAGCTGTTGTACCTGTGCATGTGCCTGGGTTTCGAAGGGCGTTATCGGGTCATAAATGACGGTCGCAGCCAACTGGATGCCTTGCGTGAGCGCACCAGTGCGGTCATCCGCAGCGCCCGTGGCGAATACGAGCGTGAACTGTCGCCCCATTGGCGCGGCGTTACCGTGGCGCGCGACCGGCTGGCGCAATTCATGCCGCCATGGATCGCGGTGGCCATCGGTGTGGCGTTGCTGCTGGCCCTGTTGTTCGGCCTGCGCTTGAAACTGGCCGCCGATGCCGAGCCGGTGTTTAAAAACATCCATGCGCTGGGCGAAATCCCGGTGCAGGCCATCGACCGTCCGGTGGTGCAACCGAAACTGATCGAGCGTCCTCGCCTGGCAGGCTTCCTTGCCGATGAAATCAAGGCCGGGCGGGTCTCGGTGGAAGACGCCGTTGACCGTTCAGTGGTGACCATCCGTGGCGATGAACTGTTCGCCTCGGGCAGCGCCAGCATCATCGACAACTTTCAGCCATTGATGCTGCGCATCGCCGATGCCCTGCGCAAGGTCAAGGGCCAGGTCCGCGTGACCGGCCACAGCGACAATCGCCCGATTGCCACCCTCAGGTTTCCATCGAACTGGGCTTTGTCCGAGGCGCGGGCCACTTCGGTGCTGCAAATCCTTTCGGCCAAGACCGGCCAGCCCGAGCGCTTCAGCGCCGAAGGCCGCAGTGACACCGAGCCGTTGGCCTCGAACGCTACGACCGAGGGGCGCGCACGCAATCGTCGGGTCGAAATCACAGTGTTGGCGGAGGGAGTCGAGTGAAGGCGTTTTTCAGTTTTATCACCCGCTGGGTCATTCCGTTGCTGGGGCTGATCGCCCTGAGCCTGATCATCTGGTTTGTCGGGCCGCTGCTCGAATTCCTGGTGCCCGAAGGCCGGCGCTGGGCGCTGATCATTCTGCTGTTCGCGGTGTGGATCGCCTACCGGCTGTTTCGCATCATCCAGGCCCGCCGTCAGGCCGCCGAAGTCATGCGTAGCCTGGCGGCGCAAACCCCGCCGGACCCGACCAGCATCGCTACGGCCGAAGAGCTCGAAATCCTGCGTCAACGTATGGACGAAGCCCTGGCGCTATTGAAGAAAGCCAAGCTGGGCGGCGACGAGCGACGCAATCTCTACGAATTGCCGTGGTACGTGATCATCGGCCCGCCGGGTTCGGGCAAGACCACGGCGCTGGTCAACTCCGGTCTGCATTTTCCGTTGGCTGCGCAGTTGGGCGCAGGTGCGGTGCGCGGCGTCGGCGGTACGCGCAATTGTGATTGGTGGTTTACCGACCAGGCCGTGATGCTCGACACCGCAGGCCGCTACACCACTCAGGACAGCGACGCGACAGTCGACAAGGCCGCCTGGCTGGGCTTTCTGGGTCTGTTGAAAAAACAGCGGGCCCGTCGCCCGATCGATGGTGCATTTATCGCTATCAGCCTCTCCGACCTGTTGCTGGGCAGCGACGCCGAACGCGCCGCCCATGCCGCTGCGATACGCCTGCGCATTCAGGAGCTGTATACCCAATTGGGCGTGCGCTTCCCGATCTACCTGATGCTGACCAAACTCGATCTGGTGCCTGGGTTCATGGAGTATTTCGACACCCTGAGCAAAGAAGAGCGAGCCCAGGTCTGGGGCATGACCTTCGCTCTGGATGACGGCAAAAGCAATGACAGCCCGCTGGCCCATCTGCAAAGCGAATTCGCCGGTTTGGAGCAACGCTTGAACGATCGACTGGTGGAGCGTTTGCAGCAGGAACGCGACCCGGCGCGACGCGATCTGATCTACGGTTTTCCACAGCAGTTCGGCGCGTTGAAGGATTGCCTGCAAAGCTTCCTTGAGGGTGTGTTTAAACCCAACGCCTTTGAAGAGCGAGTGCTGTTGCGCGGGGTGTATTTCACCAGCGGCACTCAGGAAGGCAGTCCGATTGACCGGCTGATCGGCTCTATGGCCCAGAGCATGAACCTGGACCGCCAGCACCTGGCGCGCCAGACCGGCACCGGGCGCAGTTACTTCATCGAAAGACTCTTCACTGCCGTGGCCTTTGCCGAGCGAGGGCTGGTGGGGGTCAACCCGAAAGTCGAACGCCGACGCAAGTGGATCGCCCAGGGCGTGCTGGCCTCGACCGTGGCCTTGGTGCTGGTGGTCGGGACCTTGTGGTGGGTCAGCTACCGCGCTAATCAGGCGTATATCGCGCAAGTCGATCAGAAAGTCGTGCCCCTGGGCCAGGCCGTGCAGAACCTCAGCCCGGCACAGAGGGACGTGCTCGCAGTGTTGCCCTTGCTCAACGCAGTGAAGCACTTGGCCGATGATGCGCCGAACTGGGCCGAAGGCCTGGGTCTGTATCAGGGCTACATGCTTGAAGCCGAGTCCGGCAGTGTCTATCGAAAGCTGTTGATCGCGGTCTTCGCGCCGCGCTTGCTCACGCGTATCGAAGAGCAACTGCACGGCGGCGGCAATTCGGACTTCCTTTACGAAGGCTTGAAGGCCTACCTAATGCTCGCCGACAGCGAGCATTACGATGCTGACTTCATCAAGGCATGGATCGCCCTGGACTGGGACCGCAGCCTGCCGCGCGACTTGCCGGCCGAGCAGCGCGTAGCCCTCGGGGAACACTTGCAGGCGCTGTTCGAACGCCATCCACCCACCGCACGTCTCGACCCAAGCCTGATCGACGATTTGCGCCGGCAGTTGCAACAACTGCCGGTGGCCCAGCGTGTCTACGACCGGATCAAACGGCAGCAACTGCCGGACGGCATCCCGGACTTTCGTCTCAACGAAGCGGCCGGACGCGATGCGGCGCTGGTGTTCAGCCGCAAGAGCGGCAAGCCGTTGGGCGACCCCTTGAGCGGCTTCTTCACCGCCAAGGGTTATCGCCAAGGGTTTTTGCTCACCAGCCTGAACCAGACCGGCACCCTGGCTGAGGAGCAGTGGGTGCTCGGTCACGACCAGGCAGAACAGCAGAACGTCGCCAGCCTGGCCGCCGACGTGCGTCGCCTGTATTTCCAGGATTACCAGCGCCAGTGGGACGCCTTGCTGGCTGATATCGACTTCGTGCCGATTACCGGCGTGGCCCAGGCCGCCGATGTGCTGCGGGTGATTTCCGGGCCGACTTCACCGTTGAAAAAACTGCTGGTGGCGGTGGCGAAGGAAACCGACCTGCAACAGGAAGAACGCCTGCTGGCCGCCAAGGGCGCGCCGGTGGAGGGCGGGGTCGACAAGCTCAAGGAGCGCCTGGGCACCTTGCTCGGCCAGGAGCAGGCGACGCAAAACACACCTGAGGCCAGTGACGATCCAATCACCGCGCATTTTGCCGAACTCAACCGCATCGTCAGCAAGAACGAAGGCGAGCCGGCGGCCATCGATGGCCTGTTGGCCGACATGAACGCCCTGTATGTGCAGGTCAGCGCCATGGTCGGCGCCAGCGGCGACGCCTTGCTTGGCGAAGCCAAGAACCAGGCCGCAGCGGCCGCGACACGGGTCAGCCTCAACGCCGAGCGTCAACCGGCGTTGGTGCAGGGCCTGGTCAAGTCGGTGGTCAACTCCACCACCAATAGCATGATGGGCGGGGTACGCAATCAACTGAACGCGGCCTGGACCAGCGAAGTGGTGAACATCTATCGTCAGTCCCTGGCCGGGCGTTATCCGATGTCGCCAGGCAGTGCGCGAGACGCGACTCTCGACGACTTCGGCCAGTTCTTCGGCGTGGGCGGGGTGATGGACAACTACTTCCGCAAGTACCTGCAGCCGTATGTGGATACCTCGACCCAGGCCTGGCGCTGGCAACCGGGCGCCGCGCAGAAGCTCGGCATCGCCCCGGGCGTGCTGCAGACCTTCCAGCGGGCAGCGACCATCCGGGATGCATTTTTCCGTTCCGGCGGCACCCAGCCGATGGTGCGCTTCGAACTCAAACCAGTGGCGATGGACGCCAGCATCACCCAGTTTTTACTTGACCTCGATGGTCAGCAATTGAGCTACGACCACGGCCCGAGCCGTCCGACCGCCATGCAATGGCCCAACGCTGGCAGCATCGGCGTGGTGCGGATCTCGATCATGCCGCCCACGGCCAGTGGTCGATCCGGCATCACCCTGGACGGTCCCTGGGCCTGGTTCCGCCTGCTCGAGCAATCGGACCTGACCGCCGGCAACTCGCCGGATCGCTTCAACCTGCGGCTGCGGGTCGACGGCGCCAGCGCCTCTTACGAGCTGCGGGCCAACAGCGCCTTCAACCCGTTCAAGAGCCGTGTGCTCAGTGGTTTCAGCCTGCCGGAGCGGTTATGAGCACTCCGGGTTTCTATGGAAAGTTGGCCAGTCGCGGGGACTTTGTCAGCCGTGGCTTGCCGCAGAGTTTTATCGGCCCCTGGGATTCATGGCTTGCGGCGGGTTTGCTCGCCAGCCAAAGCCTCGGCGACCGTTGGCTGAATGCCTATCTGGTCAGTCCGTTGTGGCGTTTTATGGTCGCGCCCGGTGTGTGTGGGCCGCAGGCCGTCGTGGGGGTGGTGATGCCGAGTGTCGATCGGGTTGGCCGATATTTTCCGCTGACCGTCGCGGTGCTGCTGGAACACGACGCCGATCCGGCATCGGTGGTCGGCGGTTCGGATGCCTGGTTTGAACAGGTCGAGCAATTGATGTTGAGCACCTTGAGCGTGGAGGCGAGCTTCGAAGCCTTCGGTGCAGGGCTGGAGACGCTGGGTAGCCCGGCGTACCTGCGGCGCACCCCGAGCAGCCGTTTTGCCGGTCTGCACCGCTTTGATGTCACCGATCCGCAGGCGCGAATGACCGCCCTCGCCGAACAGGCCTGCGAAGGGGCCAGTGTGTGGTGGGGCCAGGGTTCGGAGCGCATCGCGCCCGGTTTATTGCGGTGCCAGGGCTTGCCGGCCGCCGCTGATTTTGCGCAATTTTTGCTCGGCCAAGAAGGTGTTGTGTAGATGTGTGCAAGCGTTGGAAAGATCTTCAAGTCTGCAAGCAAAAGTCATGTCGGCATGGTCCGCCAGGTTAACGAAGACGCTTGCCTGGACATGCCGCAAAAAGGCCTGTGGGTGGTCGCCGATGGCATGGGCGGGCACGCGGCGGGCGACTACGTCAGCAGTCTGATTGTCGACAGTCTGCGTAGCATTGCCGTGGGCCGTTCGCTGGATGAGTACGCCGCGGCGCTGAAAACCGATCTGCTGCGGGTCAACGCCGCCGTGCGTGAAGAAACTGCCAACCGCAGCGTGACCATGATGGGCAGCACGGTGGCGGTGCTGGCGGCTCGTGATTTGCGCGGGGTGTGCCTGTGGGCGGGCGACAGCCGCTTGTATCGCCTGCGTGACGGCCGGCTCAAACGCATCTCGCGAGACCACAGTTACGTCCAGGATCTGCAAGACAGCGGCTTGCTCAGTGAAGCCGAAGCCCGGGTACACCCGCGGTCCAATATTGTCACCCGCGCCATCGGGGTACAGGCACAGCTGGAGCTGGCGATGGTCGAGCTGCTGTTGAAGCCCGGCGACAGTTACCTGTTGTGCAGCGACGGGCTGAACAAGACCGTTGAAGATCATGAGATCCGCGAGGTGCTGAGCCACGACGAGCCTGGGGAAATCGCCAGCAGCCTGGTGTCTCTGGGCCTGATGCGCGGCGCTCCGGACAACATCACGATCATCGTCGTGAAGGTGCCTGCATGAACCTCACTGCGAACATGTTGATCCCTGGCTACGACATCGACGGTGAAATCGGCGAAGGCGCCATGGCCAGTGTTTACCTGGCGACCCAGCGCTCGCTGGAGCGCAAGGTGGCGTTGAAGGTCATGGCCGCCGCGCTGGCAGCCGACCCGAGTTTCTGCGAGCGTTTCCTGCGCGAAGGCAAGACTCTGGCGCGCCTGTCTCACCCGCATACGGTCACCATCCATGACATCGGCAATGTCGGTGAGCTGTATTACATGGCCATGGAGTACCTGCCCAACGGTACGCTCAAGGAGCGCATCGCCGCCGGCCTGACGCCGGAGCAGGGCCTGATCTACATCCGCCAGATCGCCTCGGCCCTGGGTTATGCCCATGGGCTGGGGCTGGTTCATCGCGATGTCAAACCGGCGAACATTCTGTTCCGCGCCGATGGCACGGCGGTGCTCTCGGACTTCGGCATCGCCAAGTCCCTGGACGACCGCACCCAATTCACCCAGGCCGGTTTCGCCGTCGGCACGCCCAGCTACATGAGCCCGGAACAGGCGCGCGGCCAGGACATTGACGGTCGGGCCGATCTGTATGCCCTGGGCGTGGTGCTCTACGAAATCCTTGTCGGCAAACTGCCGTATACCGGCAACGACGCGCTCTCCACGGCCCTGGCGCATTTGACCGAACCGTTGCCGGAGCTGCCGGTGCACCACGGCCGTTATCAAGAGGTGCTGCGCAAGCTGTTGGCCAAGGATCCGGCCGAGCGTTTCCCGAATGCAAAAGCGCTGTTGCAGGCGCTGGATAATCTGCCGCGCGAATCGGTTGAAGCGACAACGATCCGGCCGTTGCCAATTCCAGCGGGCAATGACCTGGCGGGACTGACGCCGGTGTCCATCAATATACCGACCAGCCCCGAGCAACAATCTCGATCCAGGCCTGTTGCGCCGGCTATGAAGCCGACGCCGCAATCCACGCTCCCGGAACAACGAAAGGGGCCGGTATTCGCACTCGCCGCCGTCGCGGTAGCCGTAGTACTGGCCTTGGGCGGCGTGGGTTATTGGTGGTTGTCTGGTGACGTTGAAGCGGATGCCAGGACGCCGGTTGTTTCAGTGCCACCGGTCAACACGACACCGGCAGTGGTTGCACCAGAGCCACCCGTAAAGACCCCTGTGGTGACACAAGTCGATGACGGTCAGCGTCCGCTTTTGATGGCCGGCAAAAAAACTTTGTTCCAGCGAGTGCTCAGCAAGCCGGGGGCCAAACTCGCCGGTGAACCGGGGGCCACACCTGGCAAGGCTTTGCCGGCGTTTTCCGTGCTTTACGTCTATCAGCGCAAAGAGGTTGCCGGCAGCCCGTGGCTGCGCGTTGGCACCGCCACCGACGGGCGCAGTGATGGCTGGTTGTCGGCCGAGCAAGTCAGCGACTGGAAGCAAAGCCTGGTGCTCAAATTCACCGAGCGTTCTGGCCGTGCGCCGGTGATGTTCCTGCGTCAGCCCGGTGAAGTAGAGCGGTTGCTGGCCGATCCGCAGGCTGCAAAAAACCTGTTGCTCAAGGCCCAGCAGAATCGCGAAGACAATCAGCAAGTGCTGGCCCTGGAACCGGCCGCCAGCGCGGTGCCGCAAAACCAGTTCTACCTGTTGCCGATCTTCGATTCGCGCGAGAGCTTCGATGAAAACGGCCAGCCGGTGCAGTTGCTGAACGTGGCGTCCATCGACCCCGGCAATGCACCGAAGACCACTGCCGGCAACACCCCGATCAGTGCCGCCAATGCCGACGCGTTTCGCACCGCCGTGGTGTTGGTCGTCGACACCACCGTGTCCATGCAGCCCTACATCGATCAGGTCCGCGACGTGGTACACCAACTGCAAACCCACATCGCCGAGCGCGGCGAGCTGGACAGTGTCAGCTTCGGCCTGGTGGGGTTTCGCAACAGCATCAAGAAAACCCCGGGCCTGGAATACGTCGCTAAAACCTTGATCACCCTGGAACAGGGTCGCGACCCACAGCGCTTCATGGACTTGGCGCGGCAGGTCAAGGCGACCACGGTCTCGAGCCATTCGTTCAACGAAGATGCGTTTGCCGGTGTGATGGAAGCGGTCGAGGGCATGGATTGGTCCGGTTATGGTGGGCGCTTGATTCTGTTGGTCACCGATGCTGGCGCCCTGCGCAAGAACGACCCGTATGCCTCCACACAAATGAACGAGGCCGAAGTACGTCAGGCTGCGCTAGGCAAGCAGATCAAAATCTACGCCTTGCACTTGCTCAGCGACGCTGGCAAGAAAACCCACGCCGGTGCGCAAAGCCAATATCGCACCCTGACGGCCGACGCCAACCCGCAGATCGGCGATCTGTACATTCCGGTACCGGGCGCCGATGTGCGCAAGTTGGGTGAGCGGGTGGACGAGATCGGTTCGGTGTTTGCCGACCTGGTGCATCAGGTGCGCAATAACACGCCGCAAACCGTGCCGCTGCTGAGCGCCGCGCCGAGCCTGACCGACAAATCGGCAGCCGTCGGCTACGCGATGCACATGGACTTCCTGGGGCGTAAAGCCGCCAGCCAGGCGCCACAACTGGTCAGCGCCTGGACCGCCGATCGTGACCTGACCAACCCGGCACTGCCGGCGTTCCAGGTGTGCGTGATGCTGACCAAGCTGCAGCTCAACGACTTGCAGCAATCGCTGAAACTGATCGTCGACGCCGCCCGCAAGACCCAGACCTCGCCGAAGAATTTCTTCCAGGAAATCGCCAGCGCCAGTGCCTACATGAGCCGCGACCCCTCAGCCTTGCGCAAGGGTGGCAACCTGGCCGACGGCGGGGTTCTGGGTGAGTACCTGGAAGGGCTGCCCTACCGCAGCAAGTCGTTGAACATGACCCAGGATTTGTGGCTTTCCCTGAGCGTGGCCGAGCAGGAGGACTTTATCGACGAACTGGACTCGAAAATCCGCCTCTACGAAACCTTCCATAACGACTTGGCCAACTGGGTGCGTTTCGGCGATGCCGAACCGGGTGATGCCTTGTACCGCGTTCCGTTGTCGACGCTGCCGTGATGCTGAACATGAGCGCGGTGCACAAAAGCCGGGGCGCCGGCAGCCAGCGCTACAGCCTGGTGATTCCACGGCTGCAACTGCGTGCCGGTGAACAACTGGCGGTGGTCGGTCCCAGTGGTTGCGGCAAAAGCACGTTGCTCGATTTGTTGGCGCTGGTGCTGGCTCCGGACCAGGCCGGGCAGTTTGATTTTGCGTCCGGCCAAACCACGACGGACATTGCCGGGCTGTGGCGCGCAGATGCGCAAAGCGCCTTGGCGGACCTGCGCAGCCGGCACTTGGGCTACGTGCTGCAAACCGGTGGCCTGCTGGATTTTCTGGACGTGCGCGGCAACATCGACCTGTCGCGCCAACTGCTCGGCTTGAAAGACGACGGCAGCGTGGATCGTCTGGCCGGGGCGTTGGATATCACTGATCAATTGGGCAAAAGACCGTGCGACTTGTCCGTTGGCCAACGGCAGCGGGTGAGTTGCGCCCGCGCCCTGGCACATGGGCCGCGCCTGTTGTTGGCCGATGAACCGACCGCTGCCCTCGATCCGCTCAACGCGGAACGTGTGATGCAGTTACTGGTGACCCAGGCTCGTGAACACAGCGTGTGCTGCGTCGTTGCCACCCACGACGAGGCACTGGCCCGCGCCAGCGGTTTGCAGGTGCGACGCATCAGTTGTCATCGCGACGTCGATGGCGGCGTCACCGCCACCCTTGGGGAGGCTTGCTGATGCGTGGCGCGCTGATGGCTTCCCTGGCTTGGCAGGATTACCGCAACAATGCGTGGCTGTCGGCCTGTTCGGTACTGGCGCTGGTGGCGGTGGTCGCGCCGCTGCTGGTGCTGTTCGGCTTGAAATTCGGCCTGGTCAGCAGTTTGACCGAGCGCCTGGAAAACGACCCGGCCACCCGGGAAATCATTCCCTTGGGTGGCGGCCGATTCAGTGCCGTGTTTATCGAACAGTTGAGCCGGCGCAGTGACGTGGCGTTCGCCTTGCCACGCACCCGGCAGATTGCCGCGACGGCGGATCTGACCGCTGACGTTTCGACGGTGACCGTCGAAATGATCCCCACCGCCGCCAACGATCCCTTGCTTGGCAGTCTGCCGATGCCTCAAGGGCTGGATCAGGTGCTGCTGAGCCAGACCGCCGCCGAAAAACTCGGGGTCAAGGCTGGTGATTGGCTGCAGGCCAGTTTCGGTCGGCAGGTGGCCGGGCGTGGCGAGGCGCAGCGCATTCGTGTCCAGGTGCTGCACGTGCTGCCGCTGGAAGCCTTCGCCCGGGAAGGGTTGTTCGCGCCATTGACGTTACTGGAAGCGGCTGAAGATTACCGGGACGGCCGCGCCGTGCCTGTGTTTGGTTGGCCAGGTGTTGCGGTGGGCGTGACGGAGCAGCGGGTGTATCCGGCGTTTCGCCTGTACGCCCGCAACCTCAATGATGTCGAGACGTTGCGCCAGTATTTCGCTGCGCAGAACCTGCTGGTTTCGACCCAGGCCCAGGCCATCGCCCAGGTGCAATCGCTGAGCCGCAACCTGTCGATCGTGTTCTGGATCATCGCCGGATTGGCCTTGGCGGGAGCGTTCGCGGCGATTTTTGCCGGGGCGCTGGCGGCGGTCGAGCGTAAGCGTCGAGAGTTGTCGGTGTTGCGTCTGCTGGGATTTTCCACGGCGGCGTTGCTGTTATTTGTGGTGATACAGGCACTGTACAGCGCCGGCTTTGCCGCCCTGTTGAGCGCCGGGCTGTATGGCCTGGCGCAATCGGGCCTGAACCATCTATTTGTGCAGATGCCGGGTGAGTACGCCAGCCATCTGCTGGCGCGTCACTACGCGTTGGCCCTGGCGGCAGTATTCGGCGTCAGCGCCGTGGCGGCGGTCTGTGGTGGCTGGCGAGTAGCGCGTATCCAGGCGTGTGAAGGAATCCGAGATGTATAAGTTACTGGGCGCCGCCATGGCGCTGAGTCTGGCCGGCATGGTCTGGGCTGATGAAGGCACCGACAAACTGGACAACCCCAAGCCGTTGCCCGATGACGTCAGCCTGCCGCTGCCGTGCGAAGGGCAGATGGTGTTCCGTTACGTCTACATCCTGGCCCAGGGCAGTCTGGACGATCGCGAGATCAGCCTCGGCTACCCGTTCAGCGAAGGCGAGGCCGGTTATCAGCAGTCGTTCATATCCGGCTATCGCCGGGACTTCATCAATGGCCAGTTCACCCTTAAAGATCTGCCCAAGGACTGGAGCAAAAGCATCACCCCATTGATGCCCAAGACCGACGCCAACACTCCGCTCAAACCGATGTTCTATTTCATCGGCAAATACGAAGTCACCGCTCGCCAATACGCGCAGGTCATGGCCCAGGCACAATCGTTGGCTAGCGGCGAGCCGGCGCCGGCCTGCGAAGCCCTGCAAGCCGAGCTTCCCCAAGGAATGGCCGGGCGTTTGCCCAAGGTGAAACTGTCGCGATTCGAGGCCGAACGCTTCTCGGCGGTGTACAGCGCCTGGCTGATGAAATACCACAAGGACCTGCTGCCGGTGAGCGGTCGCGGCACCTCGGCAGAAGAGGGCGGGCTGGGTTTTGTGCGCTTGCCAACCGAGGTCGAATGGGAATTCGCTGCCCGTGGCGGGCAAGCCGTCAGCCGTCAGGACCTGGAAGGGCGTCTGTTTCCCCGGCGTCTGGACGGCAGCGAAAGCGATGGGCCACTGGCGGACTGGGCGGTCTTCAATCAGGTTGCCGGAGGCACCGGCCAGGCTGCGCGGCTGATGCCGATCGGTACCAAACTGCCCAACCCCATCGGCTTGTTCGATGTGATCGGCAACGCCGCCGAGATGGTCCAGGAGTCCTTCCAGCTCGTGCATGCCGGACGCCGCCAGGGCACCTATGGCGGCTTCGTGGTCAAGGGCGGCAATTACCTGGAAGGCGAGGGCACCTTGTTCACCGGGATGCGTCGCGAGTATCCGCTGTTCGCCGCCGACGGCACCGAGCAAAACAACGAAACCACCGGCTTCCGGGTCGCGATTGGCGCGTTGTCGGCGCCCCGTTCGCGCTACAAGGAACTGTTTGCCCAATGGCAGAAAGAAGGCCGGCTGGCTTCGCTGACCGATGCCATCGACGACGCCCAGGACCCGACCAAACGCCTGGACAGCATCATTGCCGCCAGCGTCGATCCGCGTCTGCAAGCCGAGTTGGGGTTGGTCAACGAAGAGCTCAAGCGCAACGTCTCGCTCATCGCCCAACAGCGCGAAGAGGCGGCCGGCAACCTGATCCAGTCGGCGGCCCTGGTGGCCGAGACCATCAACAACTACAACATTCGCCTGACCAATCTGCACAAGAGTCGTCAGCAGGCCGTGGACGCCAAGGACGAGGCCAGCGCCAAGCTGTTCGCTATGGCTATCGACAACGGCCGCAGCGCGCTGGATGGCGCGGTGGCGATCTACATCGACAACCTGGCGACTGGCACGCGTTACACCGATGTCGTGATCCAGGCGCAGTTTCAACGCATCAAGGAAGAGTTGGAGCGCAAGCCGGTACTGGGCAAAAGCCTGGTGGCGCGCGCGACGTTATTCGTTCGCCATGTCGGTGATTATCGTCAGCAACGACGAGCCGACCCGGCGGCGATATTGAAGGAATTGCTCGCATCGAACGATCAGCGGTCTTGATCGTTTGTAGTACAGCGAGCTTTGGAAGGGACTCAGACGGCGGTGGGCTGTGCTGAGCGGGTCAAACCTTAAAAGAGAACATCACTATGCTTTCCTCTCGTAAACCTTTTGCCTCAGTTTCCAAGCGTCATTTGCTGCTGATTGCCGTCGGCTTCAGCACTGTACTGACTGGATGCGCCACGTCACCGACTTCCAAGGTTGCCTCGAGCACCAAGGTCGAGTACTACCCGAACTGCTACCAGCCGGTGCAGCACCTGCGCGCCACCGATTCGAACATGACCAAGTCGGTGGTTACCGGCGCGGCTGTCGGCGCTGTCGGCGGTGCACTGTTGGGCGCCCTGACCGATTCCGAGAACCGTGGCCGCAATGCCGCCATCGGTGCAGCGGGCGGTGCCCTGGCGGGCGGCGCGGTCGGTTACTACAACGAGCGCCAGAAGCAGATCGCCGATGACAACCAGCGCATCGCGTCCTACGCCTCCGACGTCAACAAAAGCGCCGCCGACATCGACCGCAGCACCGCGTACGCCAAGGCGTCCCAGCAGTGCTATCAGAGCGCGTTCACCAAACTGGTCGCTGACCGCAAAGCCAAAACCGTCAACGATATCGAGGGCCGCAAGCGCCTGGCAGAAATTGTTTCTGGCCTCAAAGAGTCCAACGACCTGATCGTCGCGGTGAACGGTAAAGCCAGCGAAGACCTGAACAACTACACCCAGGCCTACGAAAAAGACCTGCAGCAAGTCGGCGTGCAGCGCACCGACGTGGTCACCGTGGCGACCGCCGATACCACACCGGTCGTGACCCCGACCAAGGGCAAAAAAGCAGTGAAAGCGGCGAAAAAACCGGTGCTGCCAACCGTGCCGAAAGAAGCAGTCACCACCGAGAAAACCCTGCAGACCGCACAAGCCAAACAGGCCGAAAGCAAGCAAGTCGCCAGCGCAGGCGCCACTCAGGTCAACAGCATGTGCAAAAACCCTGACCTGGGCGACTGGGCACCGGTACCTTGCCCGAACGTTTGATTGAGTTTTTGTAGGGCTTTGATCATTCCCACGTGTTGCGTGGGAATGATCTGTACTTGGCGCCATGCGCCGCCATCTCCTGCGCTTGCAAGTGATTCAGCGCTCGTTTCCTCTGGCAACTGCACGTCATCTGCCATTCTGCTTCCATAACGTCGGCCAGGTTCCGCGGCGTATCGGCTGAACAAATGCTCCGCCTTGAAATCAGGGTATTCGCTATCCAGTTCAACCCCTGGATCGAATACAAAATGCTGATGGCTTCAATTCCTTCAAAGGCTCGCCCTTTAAAATCGTGTGAATAAACGGGATCAAAGTTCGAAACCTTGGCCGGCGAACATGTGCTTATCCTCAGCAAAAGGATTGGTGTCGGAAGGGGGGCTGACGCGTGGTCCGAAGTTTGATTATTTCAGTTTTTTTTGCGGCGGCGATGTGCGAAGGACTTTCGACATTTTTTGTTCAGGGGTGAGGTAATGAAGTTTTGGGCCGAGCCAAGTACACATCCGGGGATTGGTGACATATGAAGGTGCCATCATTTTGATGGCATTTTTAATATGCTTTTTTTCAGTCATCGCTTTGTTCATGGATGGCTGTAACTTTCAGAATACTCCTACATTTTTCATTTTCTATTTTTGTCATGCTGGCGTCAGCGTCAGGATATGAATTCCTCAGTGATGATAATCATGGTTGATTGACCGCTCTGGCTCAATGGTTTCGGGGGATTCTGGTCGAAGGTGGAAAGGTCAAGTCTGGTGTCAGGGAATCCCCTGTCGCATATAGGGTGATTGCCTACACGTTACGTGGAACACTTCGTCTTGTTGTTTAATTCGATGCTTGCTAGTGGCCATCATCGTGAGTAGGATGCGCACCACTTGAAAGAGCACGGTACTCAATTGGATGAGTCTTACGCGATGCTCTTGATACTGTCCAACGCCCCGAAACTCCGGAAGGCGTACAGACCGTAATACTATCTAAAGGCCAGGGATGTCCTACTCAAGCAAACTTTCTGCTCATTACCTTGAACTCGCCAAAAGCTCTGTTTCCAAAGAGAATTTTGCGGGCGAGGATGTTCGCTTTTCGAGCGAATATGAGGCATTGGAAAGCGAGTTGGGCAAAGCCCAATCCATGCATGAAAGCGGTCAGATCGACTGGCTGAAAATCCGCGAAAACAGTGAAGCGCTGCTGCGAACCCAATCCAAGGATTTGCGGGTCGGCGCCTGGCTGACCTGGGCGTTGTATCAGCGCGAATCCTTTCAGGGCCTGCTCGCCGGCCTCGGCCTGCTGCACCATCTGTGTGAAAACCACTGGGCCGAGATTCACCCGAACAAGGCCCGTACACGCTCCGCCGCCATCAGTTGGTTGGTGCCGCGTCTCGAGCAGGTGCTGAACGAAAACGTTGCGATCAAAGAGCAACTGCCGCTATTCCGCCGTTTGGTTGAGCACCTCGAAGGCCTCGATGCCGCCTGCACCGCGCACTTGGGCGACGACGCGCCGCTGCTGCTGCCGATCTCCCGCCGCCTGAAAAACATGGTCCAGCGCGCCGCCGACAACCAGCCGGAGCCCGGCGCTGTCGGCGCGGTGGTGGCTCAGGTCAAACAGGCCGCGACCCAGTTGTTCACCCCCGGCGCGCCGATCGACAACGAAAAAGAAGCCCACAAGGCCCTGCGCGCGCAGCAGGAAAATGCGCGTCCGCTGTGCGCCTGGTGGCTGAAACAGAAAGCCACCGACCTGCGTGCCCTGCGCCTGAATCGCACGCTGTTGTGGTTGCCGATCGACGCCGTCCCCGAACGCAACGCCGAGCAAATCACCGCGTTGCGTGGGCTGCCAGCCGACAAACTGAAAATCTACCAGGACCGTTTCGACCAGGGGCAATTCGCCGACTTGTTGGTGGAGCTTGAAGCCAGCCTGGCCAAGGCGCCGTTCTGGTTCGATGGCCAGCGGCTGGTCTGGGAATGTTTGCAGGGGTTGCACGCCGACCTGGCCATGCGCGAAGTGGAAATCCACTTCGCGTTGTTGATTCAGCGCCTGCCGGGCATCGTCGAATTGCGTTACCACGATGGCGCGCCGTTCGCTGATCCGGCCACTCGCGCCTGGATCAGCGCCAACGTGATGCCCCATCTGCAAACCGCCAGCGCGCCGCGCAAGGTCGAAGTCAGCAGCAGCCAACCGGCCTGGGAACTGGCGCTCGAAGAAGTCTTGCCGGTGCTGCGCAAGGACGGCCTCAAGGCCGCGGTGCAGATTCTCAAGCAAGGCCTGCAAGCTGCCCACGGTGGGCGCGTGCGGTTCTTCTGGCAGTTCAGCCTGGCGCGGCTGTGCTTCCTGGCCAAGAAATACGAACTGGCCAAGACCCAACTCGAAACCCTCGATTCAGAATTACAGAACTCAGGCTTGCACGCCTGGGAGCCTGATCTTGCGCTGGAAGTGCTGCACCTCCTGCATAGCTGCTGTGAGTTGTTGCCGCAGAACCACGCAGTGCGAGAACGCAAGGAAGAGATTTATCGCAGGCTGTGCCACCTCGATCTCGAAGTGGTACTCGAATAGGCCCCAGGGCCACAACCGCAAGGAGAAAAGCCATGGCCAAAGAAGGCTCGGTAGCCCCCAAGGAACGCATCAACGTCACCTTCAAACCCGCCACCGGCGGTGCTCAGGAAGAGATTGAACTGCCGCTGAAACTACTGGCAATCGGTGACTACACCCACCGCGCGGACGAGCGCAAAGTTGAAGATCGCAAGCCGATCAGCATCGACAAGATGACCTTCGACGAAGTCCTCGCCAAGCAAGAACTGCAGCTGACGCTGAGCGTGCCGAACCGTCTTCAGGAAGAGGGCGACACCGAAGAGCTGGCGGTGAAACTGCGCGTCAATTCGATGAAGGACTTCAACCCGGCCAGCCTGGTCGAGCAAGTGCCTGAGCTGAAAAAACTGATGGAACTGCGTGACGCACTGGTGGCCCTCAAAGGCCCGCTGGGTAACGCACCTGCCTTCCGCAAAGCCATCGAAGGCGTTCTCGCCGACGACGAATCGCGCGGTCGCGTACTGGGTGAGCTGGGCCTGAACGCCGCAGCCCAGGACGCCGCGCCCCAAGACGTCTGAGCCCCCATCAGCCAAGGAAGCCAACACATATGAGCACCAGTGCAGCGCAGCAGAAAAGTAACGAGAACGGCGAATACAGCATTCTCGACAGCATCATCGCCGAAACCCGTCTGACCCCGGACGACGAAGCCTACGACATCGCCAAGCGTGGCGTGTCGGCGTTCATCGAAGAACTGCTCAAGCCGCAGAATAGCGGTGAGCCGGTCAAGAAGGCCATGGTCGACCGCATGATCGCCGAGATCGATGCCAAGCTCAGCCGTCAGATGGACGAAATCCTCCACCACCCGGACTTCCAGTCGCTGGAATCGGCGTGGCGTGGTCTGCAGTTGCTGGTCGACCGCACCAACTTCCGCGAAAACATCAAGATCGAAATCCTCAACGTCTCCAAGCAAGACCTGCTGGACGACTTCGAAGATTCGCCGGAAGTGATGCAGGCTGGCCTGTACAAGCACATCTACACCGCTGAATACGGCCAGTTCGGTGGTCAGCCGGTAGGCGCGATCATCGCCAACTACTTCATGTCGCCAAGCTCGCCAGACGTGAAGCTGATGCAGTACGTGTCGAGCGTTGCGTGCATGTCCCACGCGCCGTTCATCGCGGCTGCCGGCCCGAAATTCTTCGGCCTGGAAAGCTTCACCGGCCTGCCGGACCTGAAGGATCTGAAAGATCACTTCGAAGGCCCGCAATTCGCCAAATGGCAGAGCTTCCGTCAGTCCGAAGACTCGCGTTACATCGGCCTGACCGTTCCGCGTTTCCTGCTGCGCAACCCGTACGATCCGGAAGAAAACCCGGTGAAATCGTTTGTGTACAAAGAAACCGTCGCCAACAGCCACGAGCACTACCTGTGGGGCAACACCGCCTACGCGTTCGGCACCAAGCTGACCGACAGCTTCGCCAAATTCCGCTGGTGCCCGAACATCATCGGCCCGCAAAGCGGTGGCGCGGTTGAAGACCTGCCGTTGCACCACTTCGAAAGCATGGGCGAAATCGAAACCAAGATTCCGACCGAAGTGCTGGTGTCCGACCGTCGCGAATACGAGCTGGCCGAGGAAGGCTTCATCTCCCTGACCATGCGCAAAGGCAGCGACAACGCCGCGTTCTTCTCCGCAAGCTCGGTGCAGAAGCCGAAGTTCTTCGGCATCAGCGCTGAAGGCAAGGCTGCAGAACTGAACTACAAGCTCGGCACCCAACTGCCGTACATGATGATCGTCAACCGCCTGGCTCACTACTTGAAAGTGCTGCAGCGCGAGCAACTCGGTTCGTGGAAAGAACGCACCGACCTCGAGCTGGAACTCAACAAGTGGATCCGCCAGTACGTCGCCGACCAGGAAAACCCGAGCGCCGAAGTCCGTGGCCGTCGTCCGCTGCGTGCTGCCCAGATCATCGTCAGCGATGTTGAAGGCGAGCCTGGCTGGTACCGCGTCAGCCTGAACGTGCGTCCGCACTTCAAGTACATGGGTGCCGATTTCACCCTGTCGCTGGTTGGCAAGCTGGACAAAGAGTAAGCGGAGCTAACTCATGACTGGATACGGCAGCCTTTTCGAACGCCTGGGTGGCGACGCGGATAAACGCGTCGGCTGGAGCCGCGAGGTCTCCGCCGTGGCGTCGGTGGCTGCCCATCTGGCCAAGATGCTCAGCACCCGTGCGGGCAGCGTGCAAACGCTGTCCGATTACGGGCTACCCGATCTCAACGACATGCGCCTGAGCCTGCATGACTCCCTGAGTCAGGCCCGCCTGGCCATCGAACGCTTCATCGAAGCCTACGAGCCACGCCTCACCAACGTGCGTGTCGTTTCCCTGCCGCGAGACAACGATCAACTCAGGCTGACCTTCAGCATCGAAGGCCTGCTGGAAGTTGAAGGTTTCAAGCGTCAGGTCAGTTTTGCCGCGCGCCTGGATGGCAGCGGTCAAGTCAAGGTCAACTAAGGAGACGACGATGTCCGGTAAACCTGCAGCCCGCGTCACCGACCCTACTGCTTGCCCGCTCCCCGGCCACGGCACCAACCCGATCGTCTCGGCTTCCGGCGACGTGTTCTTCGACGGCCTCGCGGCCGCCCGCCTGGACGATGTCTCGGCCTGTGGCAGCGCGATCTCCGGCGGGGTGGCGAGTACCGTTTTGATCAACGGCAAACCGGCGGCGACCGTGGACTCCGTAGGGACCCATGGCAATAAAGTTACTGCTGGGTCTTCGACGGTGATTATCGGGAACTCGCATACGCCGGCGCCGTTTATTCCGCCATTGCCGGTGGAGATTCAGTGGCCGTTTAACGAGCATTTTGTGATCAATTGTCATGACACCGGGAAGCCTTTGGCTGGCGTGGAGTACACGCTGAAAACCGCCTCAGGAAAGATCGTCAATGGCGTCACAGACAAGGATGGAAAGACTCAGCGCGTCTTCTCCGCTACAGCGGAAGCCATTGAGTTGGTGATTGAGCAACAAACGAAGGTCGCGATTGCGTAAGCACCGCATTGATGCCCAGGTAGTCGGCATGCCTAAGGGATGTCGGAATTATTTTCCAAGGATGTTGAGATGACGAACACTGCAGTGACTGCAAACATGACTCCGGCGAGTAACAAGGCTGGCCAGTGTGCGATTGCTAAGCGCAAATTCGGTATCTCAGACATCCCGGCGGCTATGGACAAGATGAAATGGCCGACATCTGCCGCACTGATGCGTCGATGGTTCAATGGCAACCCTTGGCCTACCCCGGACGGTGGCATGGATGAGGTTACCAAGAATCATGGTAAGGAAATTCCCCAAGAGTACGTCGACGACTCGATAGTCAAGATGAGCTGGCTGTTAACTTTTGAGCGCGTAAAAAAAGACTATGACTATTTAAAGTCAATGTGGAATAGCCCAAATGGGCAGAAGCAGATACGCGCAGCGGTACTTAAGAAGTTCAAAGATCAGCCCGATGGTAAGCATCCACTGGCATTTGGTAGTGCGCGCGAAGCTGAGGATTTTGGCTACAGTAATACTGTGTCGGTCACGATGGGGCAGTGGAGGATTGACGTACTCGACGATTTAAGAGGGGCGCTCGCTAACTTTAATTTAAGAGTTATATCAGAAGGTGACGTTGTTATTGTCTCAAAAAAAATTGAGTTTCAGGTTAAGAGGCTTGGTTTTTATGTTGAAGATAGCTATGACTTTGGAGATGGCTCTGACTTCATTAGTCAGCCGCTCGGCTTCTGGAACTTTGATGGTACCGTAATCCCACCTGAAGCCGTTGCGCGCAATATTAGTATCAATTCCAACCAAACAGCAATGATGGAAACGGGAGCGTTGAACCCAGCTGACGTGGCAGAGGTGTTCAAGGAGTTGGAGGGCGCTCGTTTCTATTTGATTCAAAATAGTGATTTTGTGGAGTATCGGCAATGCCATGGCAAGGGTGGAGACTTCCGGGTGCTGTCTGATATTAAGTACGAGACCATTGCGCCAACCACTATTGTGATATCGAGCTGATCATGCGTTTAAAAATGATTTGCTTTGCTATTTTTGTATTTTTACTTTCAGCTGGGATAGCTCCCTACATTTTCGTAGATGGGCTATCCCAGCGTTCACCTGACGTAGTCAAGATAAGTGCCACGCGCCAGTATGTCGTAGAGAGGGTTCCGCTTCGGCTGTTTCCCTTCGATGAAAATTTGGCGTTTCTGCGGGTGACCGATTTGAATGAGCCAAGAAAAATATACCGAAGCCCGTTGTTTGAAATTGAAGAAGCAGATATGAGAAAAACCTTCGATTCGGGCCGGATCGGAACATCTTTTCTCGAGTTTAGTATAGAAAGGAAGTCTTTTATTTTTCACTCTGAATACCTGAGGGAGTACTGGCTAAATCGCTTCGTCGCTAACGCTCCGTATAGTGTTGAACCGATTATTGAGAGTGGTAAATAAGTTATGTTTGTAAATGGTGATGCTTTTGCAAAGCACAAGAGTGCAATGTTTCGTGGCGCAATGGTGCTGGTTGTTCTGGTTGCTCTGCTAGTTGTTGTTGTTAATAAAATTTGCAACTTTCCAGCGAATGTTACAAGTATCGACACTTCCGGCCGCTACATTTTACAGAATGTACCGGTTGGTGGGATTTTGGGCTTGGGGGGGATGGCTTACCTTAGGGTTATTGATAGAGAGCGCCCAGAAAAAGCGTATCGGACGCCGCTCTATTCGACCCAGTTGCTGGATATGCGCTTATTTGAAGACGATAAGTCTGTCGGTGTCTATTGGTTGTACTTCAACAAAAAAGAAGAAACATTTGATATTGCTATGCCTCAGTGGGAGTGGCATTGGCTAAATATTTTTATCAGCAACACGCCATATGTACATCTGGAAAATTGATGAGCATTCGTGATGCATAGTGAATCCACAACCAGGCAGCTAACCCATGTCCTTTAACCACTACTACCAAAGCGAACTCACCGCACTTCGCCAGTTAGGTCGTCGATTCGCCGAGCGTAGCCCGGCATTAGCACCTTTCCTCGGCCAAGCCGGGCGTGACCCAGACGTGGAGCGGTTGCTGGAAGGCTTTGCGTTCCTCACCGGGCGCCTGCGGCAGAAGCTCGATGACGAGTTGCCGGAGCTCAGCCATTCGCTGATGCATTTGCTGTGGCCGAACTACATGCGGCCGTTGCCGGCGTTCAGCATTTTGCAGTTCGATCCGTTGAAGCGTTCCGGGCCGGCGTTGCAGGTCGAGCGTGATACGCCGATCGAGAGTGTGCCGATCGATGATGTGCGTTGCCGGTTTCGTACCTGCTACCCGACTGAAGTCCTGCCGCTGGACCTGACCGCGCTGACGTACTCGGTGAAGGGCGACGGTTCGCTGTTGAGCCTGCGCCTGGAGATGAGTTGCGACGGGCATATCGGCGAGCTGGACCTGAGTCGTCTGCGTCTGCACCTGGCCGGTGAGCGTTACATCAGCCAGATGCTTTACCTGAGCCTGTTGCGCAACCTGGAAGGTATCGAGCTGATTCCGCTGGACGCAGCCGGCAAGCCGCTCAATGGTGCCAACGGCACGCCGATGGCGTTCAAGATGCCTGGCGACCGCGTGCAGCCGGTGGGTTTTGCCGAAGAAGAAGCGTTGATCCCGTATCCGCTGAACACCTTCCGTGGCTATCGCTACTTGCAGGAATATTTCGCCTTCCAGGACAAGTTCCTGTTCGTCGATTTGAACGGTCTGGATCTGCTCAAGTCACTGCCCGAAGACACCCTCAAGCAGATGCGCGGTCTGGAGTTGCGCTTCGACATTCGCAAGAGCGGCATCCAGCGTCTGCGCCCGACCCTGGACAACGTGAAGCTCTACTGCACGCCCATCGTCAACCTGTTCAAGCACGACGCCTTGCCGATTCGCCTCGACGGTAAACAGGATGAATACCTGTTGCTGCCGGCCGAATACGACCTGGAAAACTGCGGGGTGTTTTCGGTTGAAGGCGTCACCGGCTGGAAGCCCGGTGGTCTGGGTTATCAGGAGTACGTGCCGTTCGAGTCCTTCGAGCACGACCCGAGTTTCGACGTACCGCAAAGCCGTCCGCATTACAGCATTCGCCAGCGCACTTCGTTGCTGCATGACGGCCTCGACACCTACCTGAGCTTCGGTATCCGCCACACCGAAGCCCATGAAACGCTGTCGATCGAGCTGATGTGCACCAACCAGAACCTGCCACGCCGGCTCAAGCTCGGCGACATCTGCATGGCCTGTGAAGAGACTCCTGAGTTCCTCAGTTTCCGCAACATCACCCCGGCCACGTCGAGCTTCGCTCCGCCGCTGAGCCGCGACTTCCTGTGGAAGCTGATCAGCAACATGTCGCTCAACTACCTGTCGCTGGCCAACGTCGACGCGCTCAAGGTGATTCTCGAAACCTACGACCTGCCGCGTTACTACGACCAGCACGCGGAGAAGGTCAGCAAACGCCTGCTGGGCGGGCTCAAGTCGATCAAGCACCAGCACGTCGACCGACTGCACCGCGGGTTGCCGCTGCGCGGGTTGCGCACCGAGCTGACCATCGACCCGGAAGGCTATATCGGTGAAGGCGACCTGTTCGTCTTCGCTTCGGTTCTTAACGAGTTTTTCGCGCTTTACGCCAGTCTCAATTCGTACCACGAGCTGCGGGTAAAAAGCACACAGGGAGAGGTGTACCAATGGACACCACGTATGGGCCTTCAGCCTCTGCTTTAAGCGGGCTGACCCGAGGAATACGCGAGTACTCGCTGTTTCAGGCCGTGCTGCTGGTCGTCGATCGGCTGCGCGATGCCCACCCGTACCTGAGCGAAGAGGACTTGTACGACCAGCTGGAATTCCAGGCCAACCCGAGCCTGGGTTTCCCTGGCAGCGACGTCGATCGCGTGGAGTTTTTCCACGAGCACGGGCAGCTGCGCGCGCGCCTGCGTTTCAACCTGATCGGCCTGGTCGGTTCCGGTTCGCCGCTGCCGGCGTTCTATGGTGAGCAAGCCCTGGGCGACAGCGAAGACGGCAACCCGACGCGCAACTTCCTTGACCTGTTCCACCATCGCCTGCAACGGCTGATGCTGCCGATCTGGCGCAAGTACCGCTACCGCGCCAGCTTCGAGAGCGGCGCCCTCGACCCGTTCTCCTCGCAGCTGTTTGCGCTGATCGGCCTGGGTGGCGAAGACATCCGCAAGGCCCAGGAACTGAACTGGAAACGCCTGCTGCCGTACCTCGGCCTGTTGAGCTTGCGGGCGCACTCGGCGGCGTTGATCGAAGCCGTGCTGCGTTACTACTTCAAACATGCCGAACTGACCATCGAGCAGTGCATCGAGCGTCGCGTTGAAATCCTCGACGAGCAGCGTAACCGCCTGGGCCGCGCCAACAGCGCGCTCGGTGAAGACCTGGTGCTGGGCGAGAGCGTGCGCGACCGCAGCGGCAAGTTCCGGATTCACATCCGCGAACTCGACTGGCAACGCTTCCACGAATTCCTGCCGATCGGTTTCGGCTACCAGCCGCTGTGCGCGCTGGTGCGGTTCACCCTGCGTGACCCGCTCGATTACGACATTCGCCTGGTCCTGCGCCAGGAAGAAATCCGCGAACTGCGCATCGGTGAGCAGAACGCCTGTCGCCTTGGGTGGACCAGTTGGCTGGGCCGCGAACACGCGGACGGCGTGGTGACCCTGGGTAGCAAAATTCATTAAGGATGGATGACCAATGATCAACGTAGACCTGCAACAACTTATCCAGGCGCTGGACGCCGAAACCCGTCGTGACCTGGAAAGTTCGGCCGAACGCTGTGTTGCCCGTGGCGGCAGCAAAATCCTCGTCGAAGACTTGCTGCTGGGCCTGCTGGAGCGCCCGCAAGGCTTGCTCGCACGCGCGTTGCAAGACGCCGAAGTCGACGCTGGTGAACTCAGCGCTGCGTTGCAATCGCGGGTCGAGCACAGCGCCTCGCGCAACCCGGTGTTCGCCCCGGAACTGGTGCAGTGGCTGCAAGATGCGTTGCTGGTGGCCAACCTCGAACTGGGTCAGAGCCAGGTCGAACAGGCCGCGTTGATCCTCGCGCTGCTGCGCAATCCGATGCGCTATGCCGGCAGCCGCTACCAGCCATTGCTGGCGAAATTGAACATTGATCGCCTGAAGGATTTTGCCCTGTCGCAGAAGGAACAACCGGCCACCGGCAAACCGGCCGTACCGGGCGAATCGCTGCTGCAACGTTTTACCCACAACCTGACCCAGCAAGCCCGCGACGGCAAACTCGACCCGGTGCTGTGCCGCGATGGCGCGATTCGGCAGATGGTCGACATCCTCGCGCGTCGCCGCAAAAACAACCCGATTGTGGTCGGTGAAGCCGGCGTCGGTAAAACCGCGATCGTCGAAGGCCTCGCCTCGCGCATCGCTGCCGGTGAAGTGCCGCAAGTGCTCAAGGGTGTTGAACTGCTGTCGCTGGACATGGGCCTGCTGCAAGCCGGCGCCAGCGTCAAAGGTGAGTTCGAACGACGCCTCAAAGGCGTGATCGACGAAGTCAAAGCCTCGCCGAAACCGATCATCCTGTTCATCGACGAAGCTCACACCCTGATCGGCGCGGGCGGCAATGCCGGTGGTTCGGACGCGGCCAACCTGCTCAAACCTGCCTTGGCTCGTGGCGAGTTGCGCACCATCGCTGCCACCACCTGGGCCGAGTACAAAAAATACTTCGAGAAAGACCCGGCCTTGGCCCGTCGCTTCCAGCCGGTGCAGTTGCACGAGCCGACCGTCAGCGAAGCGGTGACTATCCTCCGTGGCCTGGCTCAGGTTTATGAGAAGAGCCACGGCATCTACCTGCGCGATGACGCGGTGGTTGCGGCGGCGGAATTGTCGGCACGTTACCTGGCCGGTCGGCAGCTGCCGGACAAAGCCGTCGATGTACTCGACACCGCTTGCGCCCGTGTGCGCATTAGCCTCGCCGCCGCGCCGGAGAGCCTCGAGCGTCTGCGTGGTGAACTGGCCGAAGGTGGGCGTCAGCGTCAGGCCCTGCGCCGCGATGCCGAAGCCGGTTTGCTGATCGACCACGAAGCGCTCGACGCTCTGGAGGATCGCCTGGACGCCGCCGAAGACGAAATGGTCGCCCTGGAATCCCTCTGGACCGAGCAGAAGGAACTGGCCGAGCGCTTGCTGGAGCTGCGTCAGCAACTGGCAAAAGCTCGCGAAGCCGCTGCCGTCGAGCCGACCGTCACGGTTGAAGAAGACGCCGAAGGCACGGTGATCGAAACCCTTGAAGCGGCCGTGGACGAAGCGCAAAGCGTCGAAGCCCTGGAAGCCGCGCTGAACGAAACCCACCGCGCCCTGACCGATGCCCAGGTCAAAGAACGGCTGGTGAGTTTTGAAGTGTGCCCGCGTCTGGTGGCTGAAGTGATCAGCGCCTGGACCGGCGTGCCGTTGGCGCAACTGGCCCGTGAGCACAACGCCAAGGTCGCGAGCTTCGCCACCGACCTGCGCACCCGGATTCGCGGTCAGGAGCAAGCTGTGCACGCGCTGGATCGCTCGATGCGCGCCACCGCCGCCGGCCTGAACAAACCCGATGCGCCGGTGGGCGTGTTCCTGCTGGTCGGCCCGAGCGGTGTCGGCAAGACCGAAACCGCGCTGGCGCTGGCCGACTTGCTGTACGGCGGTGATCGTTTCATCACCACCATCAACATGTCCGAGTTCCAGGAGAAGCACACCGTCTCGCGGCTGATCGGCGCGCCGCCGGGCTACGTCGGTTACGGCGAAGGCGGCATGCTCACCGAAGCCGTGCGGCAGAAACCGTACTCGGTGGTACTGCTCGACGAAGTCGAAAAAGCCGACCCGGACGTGCTCAACCTGTTCTACCAAATCTTCGACAAAGGCGTGGCCAACGACGGGGAAGGGCGTGAAATCGACTTCCGCAACACGCTGATCCTGATGACCTCGAACCTGGGCAGCGAGCGCATCAGCGAACTCTGCGAGAACGGTGCGCGGCCGACCGCTGAAGTCCTCGAAGAAACCATCCGCCCGGTGCTCAGCAAACACTTCAAACCGGCGTTGCTGGCGCGTATGCGCGTGGTGCCGTACTACCCGGTCGGCGGCCCGGTGCTGCGCGAGCTGATCGAAATCAAACTGGGTCGCCTGGGCGAACGTTTGAACCGTCGTCAGCTGGAGTTCACTTACTGTCAGAACCTCGTCGATCACCTGGCCGAGCGTTGCACCCAAAGCGACAGCGGTGCGCGGCTGATCGACCACTTGCTCGACCTGCACGTGTTGCCGCTGGTGGCGGATCGTCTGCTCGATGCGATGGCTACCGGTGAAAGCCTCAAGCGCGTTCATGCAACGCTCGATGGCGACGCTAGCGTGACCTGCGAGTTCGCCTGAGGTGGGTGTGATGTTCACTCGAGTGCCGCAACCGCTCAAGTATGCCGAGGCCTTGCTGGCGCAGTTCGCCAGCTTGTCGCGCGCGGCTGACGGCGCGGCGCTGCTGGGTGATTTCGTGCGGGCGGTGGCCGAACTCAGTGGCTGTGAGCTGAGCCAGCTGTACCTGCTCGACGCCACCCACACCAGCCTCGGGCTGAACGCCGAGTGTTTGCAGGGCATCCTGCAACCACGGGAAACCGCGAGCCTGCCGGCCGACTACAACGGTGAGCAACTGCTGCAGTTTTCCCTGTGCCAGAACCGTGTGTTGAGCCTCACGGGGCTCAGTGGCAGTCTGCACGAAACCAGTTTCCTGCCGGCTCAGGCAGTGCCGTGGCAGTCGCTGCTCTGTATGCCGCTGGTCAGTCCGCAAAAAGCGGTGGTCGGCCTGCTGCTGTGCGCTAGCCGCGAACAGGTTGAATTGCAGGGATTCGCCGATTCGCTCGGGCAACTGGGGTCGTTCGTACTCGGGCAATTGCACCTGCTGCAACGCTTGCGTCGGCCGGTGGGCGATGTGTCGCCAATGCCCAGCAGCGTGCCCAGCGCCAGCGGTTACGGGTTGATCGGCAAGAGCTCGGCGATGCGCCAGACCTACCAGTTGATCAGCAAGGTACTGCACAGCCCGTACACCGTGTTGCTGCGCGGCGAAACCGGCACCGGCAAGGAAGTGGTGGCGCGGGCCATTCACGATTGCGGGCCGCGCCGTTCCCAGGCGTTCATCGTGCAGAACTGCGCGGCGTTCCCTGAAAACCTGCTGGAAAGTGAGCTGTTCGGCTACCGCAAAGGCGCCTTCACCGGCGCCGACCGTGACCGCGCCGGGCTGTTCGATGCGGCCAACGGCGGGACTTTGTTGCTGGACGAAATTGGCGACATGCCGTTGTCCCTGCAATCCAAGCTATTGCGAGTCTTGCAGGAAGGCGAGATTCGTCCGCTGGGCTCCAACGACACCCACAAAATCGACGTGCGCATCATCGCCGCGACTCACCGGGACCTGGCGGTACTGGTCAGCGAAGGCAAATTCCGCGAAGACCTGTATTACCGCCTCGCGCAGTTTCCGATTGAGCTGCCGGCCTTGCGCCAGCGTGAAGGCGACATCCTCGACCTGGCCCGACACTTTGCCGACAAGGCCTGCGCCTTCCTGCAACGCGATGCGGTGCGCTGGTCCGACGCGGCGCTCGATCACCTGTCGAGCTACGCCTTCCCCGGCAACGTTCGTGAGCTCAAAGGTCTGGTCGAACGCGCTGTGTTGCTCTGCGAAGGCGGCGAGTTGCTGGCCGAACATTTCTCGCTGCGCATCGACGTCGCGCCGCAGGAATGCAGCCTGAACCTGCGCGAACGTCTGGAGCAGGTCGAGCGCAGTCTGTTGCTTGATTGCCTGCGCAAAAACGACGGCAACCAAACCCTCGCCGCCCGCGAACTCGGCCTGCCACGGCGCACGCTGCTGTACCGCCTCGGGCGCCTGAACATCAATCTCGGCGATTTCGATGGATAGGCCCATGACGCGTCATCTCACCCATTTTGCTTCTGTCAGCGCCGCCCTCAAGGGTCGGCGCTTTGTGCATTGTTTAGCCCTGGAGACCCTCTGATGTCTGTTCGTCACTGGCAAGCCGTCCTGCTGACCCTCGTCGTTCTATGCGGCCTCGGCGGCTGTAGCGGCAATTACAAATTCAACGACAACACCTATCGCCCACTGGGTGATCCGCAGGCGGTCAATCGCGGCAAGTGACCGCAAGGAGCGACATCATGGAACTGGTTTTCGAAATGCTGAACACCAAGCAGTTCGTGCCCACGGATTTGTGCCAAAAGACCTTCAAGCAGGCTGGCGGCGTGATCGGGCGGGGCGAGGATTGCGACTGGATCATTCCGGACCGCAAGCGTCACCTGTCCAACCACCACGCGCTGATCAGCTACCGCGACGGCACGTTTTTCCTGACCGACACCAGCAGCAACGGTATCCAGGCCAGCGAAAGCGGCGCGCGTCTGCGCAAGGGTGAAGCACAGCGTATCGAACACGGCAGCGTCTACGTGCTGGGGGATTTCGAAATCCGTGCGCGGCTGGTGCGCGATCCGGCCACCTTCGATACCGAAGTCGGCCGCCCGCAAGCGGCCGGCAGCATCATTCCAGACGATGCGTTTCTCGACCTTGATCCGCTCATGGCGCTTGATCAGCAGGAACGGGTCTACTCGGAAATCGACGAACTGAGCGCCCTCAACGCACCGCGTCAGGAGCCACGCCAGCGTGCCGACTATGCGCGCATCGACATGGAAAGCCTGCTGGTGCCGGAACTGGTGGCCGCGCCTGCCGCGCCAGAACCTGCGCCGGCGCCGAAGGCGGTTGAGCGCCAAAGCGAAGGCTTCTGGGAGCATTTCGGCGATGCGCTGGGCGTCGACCTCAAAGGCCTCGATCACGACAGCCGTGAAGCCCTGGCGATCAACGCCGCGCGTTTGCTCAAGCAAAGCGTCGGCGGTTTGCAGCAGAGCCTGCGCACCCGTTCTGAGCTGAAAAACGAACTGCGTCTGGCGCAGACCACGGTGCAAGGCACTGGCAAAAACCCGCTGAAATTTGCCGTCGATGCCGGTGAAGCGCTGGGCATTCTGTTGCAGGGCGACAAACCCGGCCAGTTGCCGGCCGGGCAGGCGATTTCGCGGGCGTTCCGTGATTTGCAGGCGCACCAGGTGGCCTTGCTCACCGCCAGCCGTGCGGCAGTACGCGGCACCCTCGAACACTTCTCGCCACAGCAACTGACCCTGCGTTTCGAGCGCGACGGCAACAAGCCGCTGCTCGCCACCTCGGGCAGCCGCTGGAGAGCCTACGGCCGTTATCACCAGGCGCTGCGTCAGGACGATGACTGGAGCGAACGCCTGCTGGCGCGGGATTTCGCCCAGGCCTACGAAGAACAGATCCGCCTGATTTCCACCCTACACACCGACCACCAAGGATGATGCGCATGTCTCGCTGCAAGGCCGTAATAATCAAAATGCTGACAGCGCTCACCGCCCTGGTGTGGCTGGCCGGTTGCTCGTCGATTTCGCCGTATTCCACCGTTACCAAGCTCAACCTCAAGCTGACCGCCAGCGATCAGGTCAACCCGGACCTTAACGGCCGACCGTCGCCGATTGTCGTGCGGCTGATTGAGCTCAAACACCCGGTGGCCTTCGAAAACGCTGACTTCTTCAGCCTGTACGAGCGCGCCAAGGAATCCCTGTCGCCAGACCTGGTGGCCAGCGAAGAGCTGGAGTTGCGTCCGGGTGAAACCGTCGAGTTCAAGCTCAGCGTCGAAAGCGGCAGCCGTTACGTCGGTGTGCTCGCGGCGTATCGCGACCTGCGCGAAACCCAATGGCGCTACGTGGTTCAAGTCACACCAGCGGATCTGACCGTGGCCGAATTGACCCTCGATCAGACCGGCATCCATGACAAAAACCAAAAGCTCGCCAAGGCGGATGACTGAACATGAACGTGCATAAAGTCATTTGGCAGGAAGGCATGTTGCTGCGCCCGCAGCACTTCCAGCACAACGATCGCTACTACGACAACCAGATGAAAACCCGCACCCAGTTGCTGGGCAGTTACACCTGGGGGTTTCTGGGGCTCGAGATCGATTTGCAGTTTCTCAACATGGGCAAACTGGTGATCAGCCAGGCTTCGGGGATTCTCCCGGACGGCAGCCTGTTCGAACTCGGTGGCAACACCGAACCGCTGGCCCTCGACGTTCCGCCGAACACCGGCAACACACCGATCTACTTGGCTTTGCCGCTGGTCACCGGTAACCACATCGAGTCCCGTCGCCCGGAGCAATCCGACGTGCTGGCGCGTTACACCGCGTACGAAGCGGAAGTCGCCGACTCCAACGCCGGCGATGATTCCAGCAGCCAGGTCAGCTGCGCGCGCCCGGACTTCCGTTTGTTGCTCGGCGAGCAGCAGAGCGACCAGGCTTACGTGAAGCTGAAGATCTGCGAAGTCCTCGACACAACGCCCGACGGGGTGATCAGCCTCGACCCGGACTTCGTCCCGACGTTCATCCACGCTCACGCGTCCGGCTACCTGCTGTCGTGCCTCAAAGAAGTCATCAGCATGCTCGGCCACCGTGGCGACACCATTGCCGACCGAATTCGTTCCAACGGCAAGGTCGGTGGCGCGGAAGTCGGCGACTTCATGATGCTGCAACTGATCAATCGCACCGAACTGGTTCTGCGCCATTACCTGGGCCTGGAACAGGTTCACCCGGAAGAGTTGTACCGCACGCTGCTGTCGATGCTCGGCGATCTGTCGACCTTTGCCAGCGACAGCAAACGCCCGCGTCTGGACAGCCGCTATCAGCACAGCGACCAGGGCGCGAGCTTCCGCAAACTGATGGAAGCGATTCGTCAGGTGCTGTCGATGGTGCTCGAACAGCACGCCATCGAACTGGTGCTGCAAGCGCGTCAATACGGGATCACCGTGTCGCCGCTGCACGACCACAAACTGCTGGGCACGGCGTCGTTCGTGCTGGCGGCCAGCGCCAACTGCGACTCCGAAGAGCTGCGGCATCGCCTGCCGGCACACCTCAAGGTCGGCCCGGTGGAGCGCATCCGTCAGCTGGTCAACCTGCACCTGCCGGGCATCAAGGTCAAACCCTTGCCGGTTGCGCCGCGGCAGATTCCGTTCCACTCGAACAAAACCTACTTCATCCTCGAACTCAGTTCCGAAGACCTGGCACAACTGGAGCGCTCCGGCGGCTTCGCGTTCCACGTGTCCGGCGAATTTGCCGAGCTTGAACTGAAATTCTGGGCCATCAGGAACTGACCGATATGATCAAGGAAATGGAGCACAACCAGGATGACAAAACCGTCCTGCTCGATCGCCAGGGCCATGGCCCGGCACAGAGTCCGCTGACCGATTTCGCCGCACCGCCGCGTTTCGAGCAACTGGAAGAACGGATGATCTACGCCGCGCGCCTGCGTCCGGCGGAAGCGTTCAACATCAGCCTCAACTCGCTGGTGGCGGCGTCGTCCGACCTGCTGTCGGAAGTGGTGCGGCTCAAGCACAGCGACACCCGCGAAGACATGCACGCGCTCAACGAGCGGCTGACGGCTGCGCTGAAACTCTTCGAAGTCCGTGCGCTGCACAACGGCGCCGAGAGCAGCCAGGTGATGGCTGCGCGCTATGTGCTGTGCACCGTGGTCGACGAAGCGGTGGTCACCACCCCGTGGGGCAATGAAAGCGAGTGGTCGCAAATGAGCCTGCTCAGCAGCTTCCACAACGAGACTTTTGGCGGCGAGAAATTCTTCCAACTGCTCGATCGTCTGTCAAAGAACCCGGTCAAACACCTGCCGATGCTGGAACTGATGTACCTGTGCCTGTCGCTCGGTTTCGAGGGCAAGTACCGGGTGCAGGCGCGCGGCATGCTGGAACTCGACGGCATCCGCGATGCGCTGTATCGGCAGATTCGTCAGTTGCGTGGCGACGTGCCGCGTGAACTGTCGCCGCACTGGGAAGGCCTCAACGACAAGCGTCGCAGCCTGGTGCGCATCGTGCCGTGGTGGATGGTGGCGCTGTTTACGCTGGTGTGCCTGGTGGTGATGTATTCGGGTTTTGCCTGGGTGCTCGGCGAGCAGCGCGACACCGTTCTGCAACCTTATCAGCCGCTTGATCCAGCCGCGGTTCAGCAGCTGTCGAAGCCGTAAAACAGGGACGTGAGATGAAAAAGTTTTTCAAAAAAGTCGGCGCGTTCCTGCGCAAGACCTGGGTCTGGACCCTGCTGCTGGTGTTGTTCGTCGCGCTGCTGGTGTGGTTCGTCGGACCACTGCTGGCCGTCGATGATTACAAATTTTGGGAAGGCTCGACCTCGCGCCTGCTGACCATCAGCGTGCTGTTCCTGATCTGGGGCCTGACCATGGTCTTCGTCAGCTGGCGCGCCGGTGTGCGCAAAAAAGCCGTTGAAGAAACCGAAGACGGCCAGGACCGTATTCGCCGCGAAGAGCTGATCGACGAGGAACAAAAGGAGCTGCGTGCGCGTTTCAAAGACGCGCTGCGCACCTTGAAAACCTCCAGCCTCTATCGCGGCCGCAGCGAACGCTGGCGCAATGATCTGCCGTGGTACCTGCTGATCGGTCCACAGGGCAGCGGCAAAACCAGCCTGCTGGACTTCTCGGGCCTTGAGTTTCCGATCAACAAGATCGACCGCAAACTTACCCGCGACACCATCGGCACCCGCCATTGCGACTGGTACTTCGCCGATCACGGCGTACTGATCGATACCGCCGGACGTTACCTGACCCAGCCGGACGTGGATGTCGACGGCAGCGCCTGGACCACCTTGCTCGACCTGCTGCGCAAGCGTCGTCGCAACCGTCCGTTGAACGGCGTGCTGGTGACCATTCCCGTTGAATTGCTGCTGAGCGGCACCGAGCAAGACCTCGACACCCTGGCGCGTCAGGTGCGTGCGCGTCTGCAAGACGTGCATCAAAAACTCCACGTCGACCTGCCGATCTATCTGGTGCTGAGCAAGGCCGACCAGTTGCTGGGCTTCGACGAGTTCTTCGATCAGCTGACCCGCGAAGAAAGCGATCAGGTGCTCGGCACCAGCTTCCGCAAAGAGCAAAGCGGCACCGACGTGGCCGTGCTGCGCTCGGAGTTCGAAGAGCTGCTGCGTCGTCTCAACAGCCAGGTGATCATGCGCATGCACCAGGAGCGCGACACCCAGCGCCGTGGTCGCATCCTCGACTTCCCGCATCAACTGGGGCAGATCGGCGAGCGTCTGTGCCTGTTTGTCGACATGGCGTTCACCGGCAACCGCTACCAGCGCGTCAGCCAGTTGCGCGGTTTCTACCTGACCAGCGCGCCGCACCTGAAGCAACAGATGGACCAAAGCACCGCCGGCATCGGCGCCAGCCTGGGCATCAACAGCGGCGTATTGCCGACCTTGCGCAGTGGTCGCTCGCGGTTCATCCACCACTTGCTCAGCCGGGTGATTTTCCCCGAGGCCGATCTGGCCGGTCTGGACAAGCGCGAGCGCAGCCGCATCCATTGGGGCCAGCGTGCGTTGTACGTCGGCGCACTCGCAGCACTGGGTCTGTTTGGCTTGCTCTGGGCCACCGGTTTCTCGGCCAACTACGAACGCCTGGAACACCTGCGTTCGCTGGCGCAAACCTGGAGCCAGCAGCGCTCGGCACTGACCGCTCGCGATGACGCGATGGGCGTGCTCAAAACCCTCGACACCAGCTATGAAGCGACCAAGGTATTCCCGCCTAAAGGCGATGTGTCGATGTTCGAGCGCGGAGGTCTGTATCAGGGCAACGAGAGCAACCCGGTGGTCAAGGACGCGTATCAGCGTGAACTTGAAACCCAGCTGCTGCCACGCGTAGCGCAACTGCTCGAAGGGCAGATCCGCAACAACATGAAGGACCGCGATCGCCTGCTCAACAGCCTGCGCGCCTACCTGATGCTGAACATGAAGGACCGTCGCGATCCGGCGTGGCTGCAAGATTGGCTGGCGCAGGACTGGTCCGTCCGTTACGCCGGCAACACCGCAGTGCAGAACGGTCTGAACGGGCACTTCGAACGCCTGCTCAAGCAGCCGTTTATCTACCCGCTCAACGATGCGTTGGTTGCCCAGGCGCGTCAGGTTCTGCGCAGCGAATCGCTGGCCACCGTGGTCTACCGGATGCTCCGCGAGCAGGCTCGCAATCTGCCGGAATACCGCTTCAGCCAACACCTCGGTCCGCAGGGCGCGTTGTTCGTCGGCACCGATTACGCGATTCCGGGGTTCTACACCCAACAGGGTTATCAGCAGTACTTCTCGGTCCAGGGCTCGGCACTGGTCACCGATATCCTGCGTGACAACTGGGTGCTGGGCGAAGGCTCGGGCATGAGCGGCATGGACTTGCGCCGCCTGATGGTCGAACTGGAGCAACTGTACTTCCGCGACTACGCCAACTTCTGGAGCGAAGCGGTCGGTCAGGTGGCGTTGCAGCCGATCAACAGTGCCGGTGAAGGTGCTGAACAACTGGCCGGGCTGACGTCCGCCAACTCGCCGATCCTGCAGATGCTGGTGGAAGTGCGTGAGAACACGCGTTTCCCGGCCGCCGTCGACAACACTGAAGATGCGACGGACGCGGCGGAAAAACTGCTCGCCAAGAAGGGCGGCGCGTTGGGTAAGGTCGCCGCAGCCGCGGCTGGCAAGGCGGGCGATGCATTGGCCGCCAAAAACCTGCCAGACACCGCGAAGAAATCCCTGCAACGGCGCTTCGAACCGCTGCACCGTTTGCTCGATGACAACAACGGCCCGGCCGCCGACCTGACCCCGGCTCTGCAAGCGCTGAACGACCTGCAACTGCAACTGGCCAGCCTGGCACGCGCCAGTGCCCCGGATCAGGCGGCGTTTGAAATGGCCAAGACCCGCATGAGCGGCCAGCGCGATGCGTTGAGCAACTTGCGCAACGCTTCGGGCCGCCTGCCGCGTCCGGTCAGCGTGTGGTTCAACGTCCTGGCCGAAGACACCTGGCGTCTGGTGCTCAACGATTCCTACCAGTACCTCAACCAGCGCTACCAGAGCGAGCTGTACAGCTTCTATGGCAAGGCGATCAACAAGCGTTATCCGTTCAACGCCCACAGCACCAGCGACGTCGCCATCAGCGACTTCCGCGAGTTCTTCAAGGCGCAGGGCATCGCCGATCGCTTCTTCGAAAACTACATGCGGCCTTTCGTCAGCGGTGATCCGGGCAACTACCGCCTGCGCAGCATCGACGGTCACAGCTTGCCGATGTCCAAGGTCTACCTCGACCAAATGGCCGCGGCCCAAGTGATCCGCCAAAGCTTCTTTGCCGAAAACCCAGCCGAGCCGCAGGTGCAGTTCAAACTGGAGCCATACACCCTCGACCCGGCCGTCAGCCGTTCCGAGTTCCGCTTTGGTGACAAGACCATGGAATACCGCCATGGCCCGATCGTGCCGGTGGCCTTCAAATGGCCAACCGACGCGGAAGACGGCCGCACCAGTCTGGTCCTCGAAAAAATGGCCGGCCGCCCGATTGGCATCGAGAAAAACACCGGCCCATGGTCGTTGTTCCGTCTGTTCGATTTGATGCAGACCGAATACCTGACCGGTCGCGACGTGCTGGTGCTCAAGGCTGATGTGGGTGGCCTGCGCGCCAACTACCTGCTGATGAGCCAGCGCACGCCGAACCCGTTCGACATGGGCGTGTTGCGCACGTTCCGTATGCCGGTGCAGCTCTGATGCTGGTTGCCAGCCCCTGGCGTAGCGCGGCGCGTACCGATCCGGGCAAGGTTCGGGCGCGCAACGAAGATGCTTTCCTCGACAGCCCAGAGCATGGTCTGTGGGTGGTCGCGGACGGCATGGGCGGTCATCAGGGTGGCGACATCGCCAGCCAGTTGATCGTCGCCAGCCTGGCGGAATTGCCCGTCGAAGACAGCTTCGACGAGCGGCTCAAAGGCGTGCGCCAGTGCCTGCACTGGCTCAACCGCCGCTTGGGCCAGGAATTGACCGTCACCGCCGGGCGCCATGACAGCATCATGGGCAGCACGGTGGTGGCGTTGTTGGTGGACGGCAATCGCGCAGCCTGCATCTGGGCCGGCGACAGCCGTTGTTATCTGTGGCGTGGACAGCGCTTGTATCAGCTGTCCAAGGACCATTCGCTGATGCAGCAACTGATTGACGAACAACAGATGAGCATCGAGCAAGCCAAGGCTCATCCGGCCGCCAGTGCCTTGACCCGTGCGGTCGGGGCCAGCGAGCAATTGACCCTGGACGTGCTCGAACTCGAGGTCTATCCCGGTGATGCGTTCCTGCTGTGCAGCGACGGTTTGTATCAAGGCTTGAGCAGCGACGCGCTGGGCAACGCCTTGAGCCTGACCGCGCCGCACGTGGCGCTGGAGCGCTTGTTCGACGGCGCGTTGCGCGGGTCGGCGCGGGACAACCTGACTGCCGTGGTGATCCGCCAATGAGTGAACTCAAACCGGTGCTCGACGAGCTGCTGGTTGGCGACATCGATGCCGCCAACCTGACCTACTTTGCCTTCGCCAAACCCCATGCAGCGCCGCGTGCCGTGGCGCCGACCCGGGCCAGCGTTGGCGCGTTGCCGGACGTGCTGGCGGGGCGTTACCGCATCGAGCGTTTGCTCGGTGCCGGTGGCATGGGCGCGGTGTATCGCGCACGGGACCTGCTGCACGAACAGTTCGGTGACCCCGACCCGTATATAGCGCTGAAAATCCTCAGCGAAGAATTTGCCGAATCGCCGGACGCCAGTGCCTTGCTCTACAGCGAGTTCGCCCTGACCCGGCGCCTGCGCCACTCCAACGTGCTGCGTTTGCACACCTTTGAAGTGGACACCGAGTGCCAGCGCGCCTTTATCACCATGGAACTGATGCGCGGGCTGACCCTGGACAAACTGCTCTGCGAGCGGCCCTTGGGCCTGCAGTGGCGAGAATTGCGTGACATCGCGCTGCCGCTGCTCGACGCGTTGGCGTATGCCCACGGTCGCGGCGTGCTGCACGGTGATTTGAAACCGAGCAACGTGATGCTCAGCGAGGAGGGCGTGCGCTTGTTCGACTTCGGCCTCGGCCAGGCCGAGGAGGGCGTATTGCCCGGCCTGCCGCACTTGAGCCGCAGCCGTTTCAACGCCTGGACCCCGGGCTACGCCGCGCCGGAATTGCTGGAAGGCGCACCGCTGACCGCCAGCGCCGACCTCTTCGCCGTGGCCTGCGTGATCTATGAATTGGCGGGCGGTAAACACCCGTTCCGCCGCTTGCCGTCGACCGAGGCCCGCGACGGCGACCTCGAACGCGAGCTGCATGCACCGAGAAATCTACCGAAACACTGCTGGCCGGCGCTGCGAACGGCGCTGGCTTTCGATGCGGCGCAACGCACCGTGACTGCCGCACAACTGCGTGACGCCCTAGGCGCCACTTCCTCCTGGCTGCAACGCCGGCTGCATCGGCGCAACGGATGACTACCGAACAGGGAGCAAGCAATGTTCAACCCTTCTAACGAAACCCATTTCAGCCTGACCGTGGCTGACTTCCAGGGTGACCTGCAAGTGCTGTCGTTCACCGGCACCGAAGGCATCAGCCAGACCTTTCGTTTTGACTTGGAACTGGTCAGCGAAAACCCCGATCTGGACCTCGAGACGCTGCTGCACAAGCAGGCGTTTCTGGCGTTCGATCCCAAAGGCAGTGGCATTCACGGGCAGATCTACCGCGTTGCCCAAGGCGATGCCGGCAAGCGCCTGACCCGCTACAAAGTGTCGCTGGTGCCGCAACTCGAATACCTGCGCCACCGCACCAACCAGCGCATTTACCAGCAGATGTCGGCGCCGAAAATCATCGCGCTGATCCTCGAAGAACACGGCATCAAGGGCAACGCCTACAGCTTCCAGCTGAGCCAACCGTGCCCGGATCGCGACTACTGCGTGCAGTACGACGAAACCGACCTGCATTTCGTCCAGCGGCTGTGCGAGGAAGAGGGCATTCACTACCACTTTCAGCACGACGCCAAGGGCCACAAACTGGTGTTCGGCGACGACCAGACCGTGTTCCCGAAACTCGGCCAGCCCACCGCCTACGTGCAGGGCAGCGGCATGGTCGCCGACGAGCCGGTGATCAAAGGCTTCACCCTGCGCCTGGAAACCCGCACCAACCGCACCACGCGCCGCGACTACGATTTCGAGAAGCCGCGCCTGCAACTGGAGGCGGCCTACAAACCCGATGGCAAAAGCGACGAGCCGGACCTGGAAGACTACGACTATCCGGGCCGTTTCACCGAGCGCGCACGCGGCAAGTTCCTCAGCCAGCGGGCGCTGGAACGCCACCGCGCCGACTACCAGCAAGCCGAAGGCCATGGCGACCAGACCACCCTGGTTAGCGGCCACTTCCTGGAAATCTCCGATCACCCACGCACCGAGTGGAACGACCTCTGGCTGCTGACCGAAGTCATCCACGAAGGCAAGCAACCGCAAGTCCTCGAAGAGTCGGTGACCAGCGACACCACCGCCAACAAGGACGACTTCCACCAGGGCTACCGCAACCGCTTCCTCGCCACCCCGTGGGACGTGTTCTACCGCCCGGCGTTGCTGCACCCAAAACCCCGAGTGCTCGGCAGCCAGACCGCGCAAGTCACCGGCCCCAAAGGTGAAGAAATCCACTGCGACCAGTATGGCCGCGTAAAAGTGCAATTCCACTGGGACCGCGAAGGCCTGGCCGACGACAAAACCAGCTGCTGGCTGCGCGTCTCCAGCAGCTGGGCCGGCGACCGCTACGGCGCCATCGCCATCCCGCGCATCGGCATGGAAGTGCTCGTCACCTTCCTCGAAGGCGACCCCGACCAACCGCTGGTGACCGGCTGCCTGTACCACACCGAAAACCAGGTGCCGTACGCCTTGCCGGCGAACAAAACCCGCACCGTCTTCAAAACCCTCAGCTCCCCCGGCGGTGGCGGCTACAACGAACTGCGCATCGAAGACAAAAAAGGCGCCGAACAAATCTTCATCCACGCCCAGCGCGACTGGGATGAAAACATCGAACACGACCAGAAAATCCGCGTCGGCAACGAACGCCACGACACCGTCGAAAAGAACACCTACACCGAACTCAAAGCCGAAGAACACCGCACCACCATTGCCGACCGCAAAGTCGAAACGCGGATGGACGACCACCTGACCATCGGCCAGAACCAACACATCAAACTCGGCACCGCGCAGCTCACCAGCGTCGGAAGAGAAATCCACCTCAAGGCCGGCGACAAAATGGTCATCGAGGCAGACTCGGAACTGACCATCAAGGGCGGTGGGAGTTTTATCAAGCTGGATGCCGGTGGCGTGACGGTCGTTGGGCCTGTTGTGAAGATTAATGCTGGGGGCTCGGCGGGGAGTGGGACGGGGATTGGTATTAAGCCGCCGGTGCTGCCGGGGGCGGCGGATAAGGATAAGGCGGGGAGTTTGATGGATCAGGCGTTGGGGAATGCGCCTGAGGAACAGATCAAACGCAAACCGAAACGAATGCTCAATTTTTCCGGCTAACAGACACCGACGGCACTCCAAGCCACCAGGGATCAGGATTCAGGTAATTGGTAATGACTGAAACAACCAGCAAAGTAGAGAGATGGTCGTACCCCTTCAAAGTAGAGGGGGCAGAAGCGAAGGATCCGCAGCAGTATTACAAGGCATTGGCGAAAGCCAAGGATGGTTACTACCCATTGGGTTCCAACGGCCTTTGGCACGGTGGTGTTCACTTCGACGAGGCCACTGGTCTGGTGGTGGGGGACAAGGCTGAGGTCCGCTGCATTGCGGATGGCGAGGTGGTTGCCTATCGCATTGATGAGGTTTATCCAAAATCAGATTTCGGCTCGACGCACTCAGTCTTTTCAACAGGTTTCGTGTTGGTTAAACACCGTTTGGAGGTTCCCGTGCCTCCTGCGCCAGCACCTGCCCCTGGTGCGCAACCTGCGGCAGCGGCGCCTGGGCCAAGTCTGACCTTTTTTAGTCTGTATATGCATTTGCTGGATTGGGACAGTTATCGTTTAACCCCCGATTTAGGACGGCCCGCGTTCTGGAGTGGTGGTACATGTCAGGTCAAGGCATCAGCTAATGACAAAATTCTAGGACTGAGGGTTCGACAGGGGCCGAAGAATTCACCTGGTTACGGCAATGTGTTAACCGTATTGCCTCGCGGCACACTCGTAGAGACGGGTGAAGAGGATCACGGCTGGCTCAAGGTGGTGAGTGTCACTCCTGCTGATGCCAGTCTCCCCCCAGGAACTGGGTGGGTCTACAAAAGAGAAATGACGGCTGGTGCAACACCTAACAGCTACGTCATAGGCGTTGCAGCGAAAGACGAAATGACCCCGCCCCAAAAAGGCCTTGCCGTTCATGCAAGTGCTAACCGGACAAGCGCCACAACGGCCATTTTGCCGATTGGGACTCAAGTAAAAATCGGGAATGACGGGGCAAATGCTGAATACCAGAAACTGATAGAAATTGTCAGCGGTAGCTCTATTCCCGCTCTGACCGCTAGCAGCGGGATACTCGGTTACATCCGGAAGAGTTTGCTTGAAACGAAAGTTGAGCCAGCTGAGAAGAATACGGTTCATCTGTTGGAGCGACCATTTCCTATAAAAGCTGGCAGCCTGATTGGTCATGTAGGGAAATATCAGAATCACTCGGACTCCGCACCGAAGAATTTACTGCATTTGGAAGTGTTCAGTTGCGAAGACGTCAAGGCGTTTACTGAACAAAGCAAACCCAAGGCCATCAGTCTGCCTGACACTGGCAAAACGATGGTCAAAGTCCCCAAAAACACCATGCTGATAACCCATGTGCAAGGCATGAGCGCCACGAATCCCCCCAAGGTGTCCGACGCAGGCACGAAGACTGGTTATGATTTGTTTATTCCGGTGGGTGTATTGGAAGCTCTCCCGGCAGATAAAAAAATCAAGGTACCTGTTGTGATGGGTAGTTCTACGACCACCACACTTTGGTGGCGCTTGGACGGCTTGCTTGCCGACGAGCATGGCAACGGTATCAGCGGTTGGTTTTCAGAGCCGGATATCAAGCTGTCGCGCCACTCACCCTTTGAGTGGGAAGGCTTTACCTTCATCGAAGAAACCGTCAGTAATGTGGACCACTTAGCTGCATTTCTTCATGCGCAGGAAAGTCTGAATGAAGAGGAACGTGCTGCTTACCTGCCAAACGTCGGAAACGCTGACGATAGTCTTGCGAAGAAGCAGTTGTATAAAATTCTCGATAAAAATGGTGATAGCAAACTCAAGCCTGAAGAAATAACAGAGGCTCTCGGCAAGGCTTGGTTCTCTCAACCAATTTCTCAGATGGTTACGCGCTACGAGAGCGAGTGGCAATACAAGTCAGAAAAGTGGGATGCCCTAGATGAGTTGATGGGGCATAACGACTCGGATCCGCATAAGGGATGGGTTGAAGAGAAGGCACGGATTGAGCGTTTGAGTTGGTGGGATAAGCTGGTTGGGAAGCATGGAATTACAGGTGATGTAAATGTGCAGCACATTCATCCAGTAGGTCTCTTGGGTAATTTCTACATATCGCGTATAAGGCGAGACTTTGATCTGGGTGGGTTATCAAGTACTTATGAAACCGGTGGTCGAGGCTCAAGAACTATATCCGGCGGGGCGGGGGATGCCGGTGGCGTGTCCTACGGGTCTTACCAAATGACCAGCCAAGTAAAATTGGCTGACGGTACAATAATAAATGGAGGGACAGTAAAAAAATTCGTGAATTGGAGTGGTATGCCGTGGACAAGCGAATTCACCGGATTAACACCCGGTTCCAGCGCATTTTCTGATAAGTGGAGAGAGCTTGTTGACACTAAAGGTCAAGAGTTTATAGATATAGAGCATGAGTTCATAAAAGTAACGCACTTCGATGTCCAGATACAAAAAGTTATTACTGATTCGGGTATTGATCTGCGATACCACTCTCACACTATAAATGATGTGGTGTGGTCGACTGCGGTTCAACAGGGGCCGGGCGCCTCAATAATAGTAAATGCAATTAGTAATATTGGAATACCTCATGAGGAAACAAAACTCTACGATACCAAGTTGATCGATGCCATCTACAATGAGCGGGGTAGAAAAATTGTCGGCGGTGAAAAAAATGGTCAGCTGTATTATTTTTCGAAGAATTCGATTGCGGTACAAGAAGGTGTAGCTAGTAGGTTTGTTTCAGAAAAAGCCAAAGCACAGGAGCGTTTGACAAATGAAAGTGGTTACTAATTTTCTGGTATTGGCTTTTGCTCTACTTTTTGCCAGTTTTTCGATGGCACAAAATAATTTATCGCTATACATCTCTTCATTAGGGAGTGCAGCAATAACACAAACTGATGGAAAAATTTCCTTGCTCGTTCTGGCGGGTGGTAATGACCAAGGTGAGGCGACGGCAGGAAGTTGTGTAATTGGGGCGAATTTGACAAAGACAGAGGGTGGATTCAGTGGTGCACTCTCGCCTATTAGTACTGGAATTAATAGCTACAACGATGAGCAGGCACAAGGGAAAAAAGTTTCAATTGAGCAACGTATAGGGTCGATAGTCATTAGTGATGTGGACTACATCGGGATATGTAGTTTGGATACTGGCTTGATAAATATTTATAAAGAAGTTCATAGGGATGATGAGGGTTATAAGTCTTTGTACGCGGAGATGATTAATCTTGCTCACGAGGATTCGCTATTTTTGTATAAGAAAGGAATGAAGTCGGAGGCTGTGGCTGAACTGGCTCCTTATGCAGGTTACTATCAGAGTAATTGGCTGGCGGATAAAAATTTAGCAGGTGTGGTAATCCCAGCGTTAAACGACTATGCCTATTTTTTACAAGAAAATAATCAGGCGGCAGACTCTATACCTATTTTGAACGATATTGTCGGGGCTGCCCCGAAAAGAGCGGTGGCTTGGCTCAATCTCGCGGATTCTAATTGGGCTGTCGGTAAGCAAGAAGAGGCCAAGGCGCAATATAAAGTGTATGGAGATCTCATGGCGAAGAGCAATCAAAAGTCCAAAGTCCCCAAGAGGGCAATAGAGCGAATTAACTAACCACCAAAAGAAGGTGGAGTTGTTTGTAGAAATGTTAGGGGCCTGCCACGATTTTGGTTGAGGGGAAACGTGGTCTGCTCCTCGATTTCTGATAATTAAGAGAAGTCATCATATTGCGCCTGATCGTTCATAGCCTTATTGCCGGGTTGTTTGCTGTGTTAATAGCCAATAGCGCAGTAGCATCGAGTACGTGCAACCCTGACAGCTTGACCAACCCGGACATCATTACCTGCTCTCAGCAGGCGCTCGATCGGTTGGACCGTATGCTTAACGAACAATACAAGGTGCTGGTTGGCGAGTCTTCCAGCCCTCAGAAAACTGATTTGCTGTCGGTCCAGAGAAGTTGGCTGACCTTCAGGGATCAGTACTGTGAAGACGTTTATCAAAGCAGTTTTCCTGGGCAGGAGGCGCCCATCGACAGGATTGCCTGTTTGAAGCAACTCACCAGTGCGCGGGTCAATGAGCTGGTGTACCTGCGGAGCGGTTTTGTCGGGGATGGTTTTTACAAGGTTATCGCCGTGCTCGGGGCACAGAGTGGTCAGCCATTCCAGGTGCTGGCGGCCGGTGTAAATCCTCAGTGGGACGAGTACGCCAACAAACACTGCGCGATGACTCGAACCCTGTTGCGTGAAGACACGTCGCGGTGCCTCGCCAGAATGCAATTTCATCTGCCAATCAACTGATGGTCTGGCCTTGGGGAGCGATACCTATGAAGAGTGAACCCTAAGGGCGGGTTACGAATTTTTGAAGATAAACGTGGGCCGCTTCTTTCTGCTTCGTGCGGGAATGATATTCCGTCCCCACCGACGCCATCGCAGGCAAGCCTTGCTCCTACAATGGATTCGCGTCGACCACATCAACTGTGACCGACCCACAACCTGAAGAAGCAAGGCTTGCCCGCGATGGCGTTTTTAGTTGTTAACTCTTAACCCGATACTCCACCGGATTCGGTGGATCGAGGTTGTCCATGGCGCGGTCAATCAGCAGTTGTGCGCCTTCGGCCATACGGTAGATGGCGAGGGCGACGTTGCGGCGGGAGCCTTCGATTTCGAAGGCGAGGTCGCCAGCGATGGCTTTGATGGAGGCGATGTCTTCGGAGGCGTTGGCCAGGAGGCTGTCGGTGTCGACGTCTGGGGCGACGATGAAGAGTTGGCCTTTGCGGGCGTCGGCCAGGTGGATTTTGTGGCGTGGTGGGATCAGGTGGTGGTCGAGGGCGCGTTCGGCGGCTTCGTGGAGTTTTTTCGAATCGAGGGATTCGTAGGGGGAGGTGGTTGGGTCTTCTGGTGGATTTGGTGTTGGCTTGATCATTAGGTGTCTTCCGGTAATTGGAGCTGACACCGTTTCGCTTGCGCTTCGAAAGTGGTGGCAACTGTGCATAGGTGTGCAAGACCGGCCCGGAGATACCAGCAGACCCGAAGGTCTCCCATACACAGTCGCCATAACGATTCGCGAGCATAAGAAAATGCTCGGTCATTAGCCATAACCAATTGTGTTCCAGGGCGGACTTGCACGTCCGTGTCACCGTTTTTTGGTGACAGGGTGAGACTAGCCCTGACTCGCAGGCCGGGATAGTTACCGAACACCGCTACAACTTGAAGGAAATGTCCGAGGCCAATGGGGCGGGGATTGGGTCGGGACCGGGTTGTCTGGTTTTACGACCGCTTCGCGGCCGAACGCAGCCTTCGGCAGCTGCTACAGGGGGGAGGTTTTGGGGCTTTTGGAAGTGTGACTTGGTGGTCATCGTGCGTAAAAAGCGCTTCATCTTCTGCTAACGCTGCGCAACGGTGGCGTTCTGGTTTTAAGCGGCTACACTGCGCCAGCGTTCATTTTTCTTTTGGGGCTTGAGCATGAAATTTCGTTTTCTTCTGTGGATGATGGGCTTGCTGATGCGCAAGGCCAGTCGGACTAATCCGGCGTTTCAGCAGCAGTTGGGTGATAAAGAATTGGTGTTCCAGTTGCAGACGCTGGACGGCAAGGTGGCGCGGCACTTCGTGGTGAAGGATCAGCGCATTAGCAGCAAGGCCGGGGTGTATGCCGAGCCGGCGTTTGCGATTGCCTTTAAAGATGCGGCTTACGGCTTTGCCACGATGCAGGCGAAGAACAAGCAGTTGGCGTTCATGACCGGGATTCAGGACAAGTCGATTCAGATCAAGGGCAACCCGGCGCTGGTGATGTGGTTCCAGGGGCTGACCAAGTATTTGAAGCCGAGGAAGGCCAAGCCTAAGGCGTGAGGTCTTTCAGGTAGGCGGAGATTCTCCGCGAGCACGTTCGCCTCTTCAGTCATCCGATTCAGGAGGCTCCTGGGTGTCGAGTGGCTGTGCTCTGTATGTTTTGTAGATCTGCTGGACTTCCGGGTTGTCCAGGCTCGCGTAGGTGATGCCTTCCTTGTCCAGGCCATCGAGGCCCCTGATGCCACTGATGGTCGCTGGCCACTCGTCGCGACTGGATATGTCGACTATGAACGGTTTCAGGTAGTTATCGAGATGCCTCTCGCGAGGCTCTCGGATCTCGTCGCTGAGTGCCCGCAGGTAGTCGTCCTTGCTTGTCCTTGACCAGTCGATGGCGAACCTGGCCCGATAGGAGAGCTCCATGAAGACTAATAGAATCGTGCGCCCGTTGCCGTCCAGGAAGGGGTGTGCGAAAGCCAGCTGGCCCATGACCCCGCCAGGGTGGCCTCTGAAATGTTTTTTGTCTGCTGCCAGCTCAAGTGCATAGTCGACAGACATCTTGATGGAGTTCGGGTGCTCGAAGACGGTGCTTCTGGGGTCGTCGTGTGAGCCTTTGAAGACTGCCAGGTGAGGCACGAGCTCATTCCGGTCTTTTCCTGCCCAAGGATAGAAGCCGGAGAACAGGATTTTGTGAACGCTGAGTACTGTCTTGTAGTCGACGGGCTTCTTCTTGGCCAAATAGGCAAGTGCCTCTTCGATACTCAATTCGAACGAAAAATGCTCTGACTCTTTTACTTCAGTGGGATCCTTCAGCTGCAGCGAATTTTGAAGGTATCCAGCCGTTTCGAAATCGCCGAACGGATCAAAAGTCATGCGCTACGTTTCTGGGAACGCCTTTCCTGAAGGTAGCGTCCCTGGAGCGCCAGGGTCTCGGATTTGCTCAGAACGCCTTTTTTCTTGAGATTGACGAGCAACTGTTCAACGCCATCCAACTCGACGACGTCGCCAGCCAAACGGGTAATGGTCATGGCCATACGACTCATGCCGTCACGTTCAGCAGTGACCTTGTGATCTTTTGCAAGCTCGCGGACTTGACTTGCAACACTGACAGCGGCTGTTTGGGTCATCGGAAAGCCCTCTATTTGCCGTCAAATCATAGCAGGGCGCTTGTTTTTTGTCTTCGTGGGCGCATAGGCCGAGATCGATGGAAAGAGCCCTTCAAGTACCCTTCAAAGAGGTATTTTCCGTAGCCGAGAATTTCGGGTGAAAGATCCGCACATCACTAGCAAGGCTGGGGAGCATGCCGCCCCGGCGTTTGCGATTGCCTTTAAAGATGCGGCTTACGGTTTTGCCACGATGCAGGCGAAGAACAAGCAGTTGGCGTTCATGACCGGGATTCAGGACAAGTCGATTCAGATCAAGGGCAACCCGGCGCTGGTGATGTGGTTCCAGGTGTTGGCCAAGTATTTGAGGCCTAGGAAGGTCAAGCCTAAGACTTGAGGTCTTTCAGGTAGACCGGGGTGGATTCATCGCGAGCAGGCTCGCTCCCACAAAAGGCCCATACGGTGGCTCACTGCGTCAGTGATCAGGCTCGCGAAGACATTCTAACTGTCATTTCTGACAGGTTATGGCTGCTGTGCCTACGTGCTCAACTGTGGTCGAGATGCCCTACTGGACATCCTTTCAATCACTCAGGGAGCACAGTCATGAATCAGATGGCAGGAACGAAAGCAGCAGGCACTCTTGATCCGTCCTTTGGTAACGGTGGTGTTGTGGCAGCGCCGGGGGGGACGAAATCAATTGCCGTCCTACCGAATAACAAGCTAATCGTTCTTACAGGCGCCAGCCTCCGTGAGCCGCTTACGGTGGCACGATTAACTGAGGCGGGAGAGCTTGATCCATCGTTTGGGAACGGTGGTGTGGTTGAAATCCCTATTACTGGATATTCCATGCTGGCAAGTCACATTATTGCGCTGGAAAATGGCAATTACCTGATCTCGGGTTACGAATCTGGTACGGCTCCCACCAGAAAGTATGTATGTCGGCTATTGGAAAACGGTCAACTGGATGCCTCCTTTGGAGAGGCAGGTATGGCCACGATTCAAATTACGGATATTGCAGGTGTCGATATTGGAGAGGGCGCCAGGTTTATTAATAGCGGTGAAGAGGAAGTGGCTGGTAATGCGGTTTTTTTTAGCAGCGACCGGATAGTCGTCTCCGAGCAGAACGCCAAAATCTATTTGAGCGCTCATATTTATACCGAAAAAAGAGGCTTTGAAGGGATTGTGTTTCGTCTTAACGAAAATGGTTCTCGGGACACAAGCTTTAATGGCGGTTATGTATTGATTCCGACTCCAGATTTGGCTTCTAACATTTACCTCATATCTTTAACACTCCAAAGGGACGGTGTGCTGGTTGCTGGAGCGTTCGCGACTGCGGGTCCCCGCGGAAATGCTTTTCTGAGCCGCTATGACCAAAGTGGAAATCTCGATGTTTCGTTCGGTGAGCGGGGAATGGTGATCATCCCCAATGGCACCGATGGCCGAACGTCTAAGATTACCTCCGTGGTGGTAAGTGGTAATGGTCTGATTGTAGCGTCTGGTGAATCAGGCAAAGGTGGTGAAAAGGAAGGTTTGATAGCTGTTCTTAATCCTAATGGTGGTTTCAATCTTATCTTCAACAAAGGGCAACCCTTGTACGCCGCTTTCTTGCCCGATTTGGTTTTCTCGACGATTGTTTTGCAGCAGGACAGAAAGATCATAGTGACTGGATCGGGCGACGGGGGCTATCTGGTGGCCGCGCGTTATGAGCTTGACGGCTCTCTCGATCTGACGTTTGGAGGCGAAGGCTGGGTCGTCTTCCACCATAGTGGGACCCTGGCTGCTGTAAGCAGCGAGTTAACGCCAGATAACAAAGTTGTTGTTCTTGGGACGAGGACTTTTGAGAGGTATGCGGTGCGATACCTGGGATGATATTGAGGTGTGAAGTTGGGGTCAGTTAGACCGGGGTGGATTCATCGCGAGCAAGCCCGCTCCCACAGGGATCACCTAAACCCTGTGGGAGCGGGCTTGCTTCGGGCGGCGATCCGACGAATGCTTTTAGGCCTGGGTGAATTGCGAGGCGAGTTCGCGCAGCAGGACTTCGGCTTCGAGGACTTTGCTGACGACGTCTTCGGCTTTGTCGCGCGTCAGGCCGAGGCGGTCGAGCAGGGTGTCGGGGATTTCTTCGTCGGGGCCGGAGCCGATGCCGCGGCTGCGCAGCAGGCGCACGGCCAGGCAGACGAGGTTCGGGTATTCGGCGTAGTCGCGGTCGTAGCTTGGGTCGTGCTGGAAGCGCAGCGCGGTGGCCAGTTCGTCGGGCATGTCCCAGTAGCGCATCAGCCACGCGCCGATCTGTTCACGGCTAATGCCCAGCAGGTGTTGTTCGACAAAGCTGTGGCACAGGTGCGGGTTGACCTCCAGGTGGCGGCAGATCAGCGAGAAGTGCGGCGGGAAGACGTGGGCCAGCAGCAAGTAGCCGAAGTTGTGCAGCAGGCCGGCGAGGTAGGTCAGGCCGGCTTCCGGGCGCTGGGCGCGCGGCATGGCGCGGGTCAGGCCTTCGATGACGGCGGCGGTGTAGATCGATTGCTGCCAGTACGGCGTGGTGTGTTGCGGGTGGTCCTTGGGCAGGCTCAGGGTTTTGCCCAGGGCCAGGCCCAGCGCCAGGTTGATCACCAGATCGAAACCCAGCACGCGGACGATTGCGTCTTCCACTGAACGAATCTTGCCCGGCGAGGCGTAGTACGGCGACGCCGCCCAGCTCACCACTTGCGCGGCCAGCGCCGGGTCGGTTTCGACGACGCCGGTGATGTCGTCGATGGTGGCGTTGGGGTCGACCCGCAGCTTGATGATTTTTTGTGCAGTTTCAGCGAGCGGCGGAATCTCGATGGTCGCTTCCAGGCGTTGCTGGATACGCCGTGCCGTGAACGCTTGCACCGCTTGGGTGATTTCCTCGCGGTCATCGTCGGGGCGGTCGAGGTTCGGGCGGATGCTGCTCAGGGCTTCGCCGAAGTTCGCGGCGCTGGCCTTGGTCAGCATGCTCTTGAAGTCTTCGCTGGCGATTTCCAGCAGCACGCCCGTCTCACCCGAGTTGATCAGCAACTGCGGTTCGCGGAGCAGGCTTTCTTCGTACAGGCACGGCGAGCTGGTGAGCGCCGGCAGGCCGGGCAAAAAGCTCAGGTTGTGTTTGCCGAGCATGCGCTCCAGGCGTTCGGTCGGCACGGCGGTGAGCCGGCGGCCGGTGAGTTCTGCGAGGCGGTTGAGGTCCAGCAACTGGCTCTGCGGGAACAGCACCATGAGCGCGCCGACGGCGTCGTCGAGCAACACCGCTTGCACCTTGCGGGCGGGGTTGAGGCCCGGGCGATCGAGCACTTCGGCGTAGCTGATGCCCAGCTTGCCGAGCAGCATCCGGATAACAGACGGGGCGTGCGGGGCTTCGGGTGCGAGGGCAACTTCGGTCATGGTGTGTGTCCGTTTTCAAACAATTGCAGGAGTATAACCAGCTTGTTTAAAACCATCGCCCAGAAACTGAGACACTGCTCACACTTGGCCGTATTGCTGCCCATGTCGTAGCCAGCGGTCGAGCAACGGGCTGACGTGATGCGGCCAACGCTCCAGCAATGCCTGGGCCGCGTCGCGCACTGCCGGCAGCAGGTCGGCGTCGCGCATCAGGTCGGCGACCTTGAATTGCAGCAGGCCGGTTTGCCGGGTGCCGAGCATCTCGCCGGGGCCGCGCAGCTCGAGGTCTTTCTCGGCGATCACGAAGCCGTCGTTGGTCTCGCGCATGATGCCGAGGCGTTGACGACCGATCTGCGACAGCGGCGGATGGTAGAGCAGCACGCAGTGACTGGCGGCGCTGCCCCGGCCCACGCGACCGCGTAACTGGTGCAGTTGCGCCAGGCCGAGGCGTTCCGGGTTTTCGATGATCATCAGGCTGGCGTTGGGCACGTCGACGCCGACTTCGATCACCGTGGTCGCCACCAGCAACTGCAGCGCGCCAGCCTTGAATTGCGCCATGACTTCGGCTTTTTCCGCCGGTTTCATGCGGCCGTGGATCAAGCCGACCTTCAGCTCGCCAAGGGCGGCGGTGAGGTCTTCATAGGTGGTTTCGGCGGCCTGGCAGGTGAGCTCTTCCGACTCTTCGATCAGTGTGCACACCCAGTACGCCTGACGCCCTTCGGCGCAGGCGGCGCGCACTCGTTCGATGACTTCGACGCGGCGCGTGTCGGTGACCAGCACGGTGTTCACCGGGGTTCGGCCGGGCGGCAGCTCGTCGAGGATCGAGGTGTCGAGGTCGGCGTAGGCGCTCATGGCCAGGGTTCGTGGAATCGGCGTGGCGGTCATGATCAGTTGATGCGGGCACATCCGCCCGCCCACGCCTTTTTGCCGCAGCGCCAGCCGTTGCTGTACGCCGAAGCGGTGTTGTTCGTCGATGATCACCAGTGCGAGGTTCTTGAACTGCACTTCGTCCTGGAACAAGGCGTGAGTGCCGACCACCATCGGCGTGCCGCTGGCGATTTGTTCCAGTGCCGCGACACGGTTTTTGCCTTTGAGCTTGCCGGCCAGCCAGGCGACTTCCAGGCCCAGCGGTTCGAGCCAGCGCTTGAAGGTGATGAAGTGCTGTTCGGCGAGGATTTCGGTGGGCGCCATCAGCGCCACTTGATAACCGGCCTCCAGCGCCTGCAAGGCAGCGAGGGCGGCGACCACGGTTTTGCCGGCGCCGACGTCGCCCTGAATCAGCCGCAGCATGGGCTCGTGCTGGCTCATGTCGTAGGCGATTTCATTGCCGACCCGATGCTGCGCGCCGGTCGGCGGGAAGCCCAGGTTGGCCAGGTATTGGGCCGGCAGCCGGGTGGCTTTGGGCATGGCCGGCGCCCGCAGTGCGCGCATGCTTTCGCGCAGGCGTTGCTGCGACAGCTGATGGGTCAGCAGTTCTTCGAAGGCCAAACGGTGCTGCGCCCAGTGATGACCGAGGGCGAGTTCATCGACATCGGCATCGGCGGGCGGGTGATGCAAATAGCGGATCGCGTCGGCCAGCGGCGCCAGTTGGTAGTCCCGCGCCAGCTCTTGTGGCAGCCAGTCAGGCAGGCTGCTGGGGCCGAGCAGGGTCAGGGTTTGCATGCACAGTTGGCGCAGACGCTGTTGGGTCAGGCCTTCGGTGAGCGGGTAGACCGGCGTCAGGGTTTCATCCACCGGCGGCGGTTCGTCGCCGGTGATGGCGCGGTATTCCGGGTGGTAGATTTCCAGCCCCGACGCACCGGGCCGGGCTTCGCCGTAGCAGCGCACGCGGGTGCCGCGTTTCAGGCCTTCCTTTTGCGCGTTGCTGAAATGGTAGAAGCGCAGGCTGAGCCCGCCGGTGCCATCCTGCAGGCGCACGACCAGGCTGCGGCGTCGGCCCATGACCACGTCGGCGCCGCTGACGGTGCCTTCGATCACCGCATCCTGACCCGGCCGCAAGTGGCCGATCGGCACCACGCGGGTGCGATCCTGGTAGCGCAGCGGCAGGTGGAACAGCACGTCCTGAAGGTTTTCCAGGCCAACCTTGGCGAGTTTTTCGGCCATGGCTTCGCCGACACCCTTGAGTGCCGTGACCGACACTTGCGACAGCTCAGCCATTGCTAACGTTTAACCCGCAACCGCTGGCTGCTTGGCCACCGAGCACAGGCGGATCGAGTCAGCGAGGATTTCAATTGCTTTCGGCCGTGGGAAGCTGGCGCGCCAGGCGATGGCCACGGTGCGGAACGGCACCGGCGGTGCCAGAGGGCGCACTTCGAGCACACCGGGGGCGTAGTGGTGGCTGTCGACAGCCGAGAGCGGCAGGATCGAGATGCCCAGACCGGAGGCGACCATGTGCCGAATGGTTTCCAGGGAGCTGGATTCGACGGTGGTGTGCTTGGCGCCGTCGTTGCCCTTGGCGAGGGTCGGGCAGGCTTCGAGCACCTGGTCGCGGAAGCAGTGGCCTTCGCCGAGCAGCAGCAGGCTCTTGTCGTTGAGCAGGCTGGCGTCGATGGATTCTTTCTCGGTCCACGGGTGCTGGGCCGGCATCAGGACGTAGAACGGCTCGTCGTAGAGTTGCAGGGTCAGCACGTCGGCTTCGTTGAACGGCAGGGCGATGATGATCGCGTCCAGCTCGCCGTTGCGCAGTTTGTCGCGCAGCACGTGGGTGAAGTTTTCTTCGATGTACAACGGCATCTGCGGAGCGACCCGGTGCAGTTGTGGAATCAGGTGCGGGAACAGGTAAGGGCCGACGGTGTAGATCGCGCCGACTTTCAGCGGGGCGGTCAGCTGGTTTTTGCCGGCCTGGGCCAGTTCACGAATGCCTTGGGCCTGTTCGAGGACTTTCTGGGCCTGGGCGACGATGCCTTCGCCAACCGGGGTCAGGCGCACCGCGCTTTTGCTGCGCTCGAAAATCAGCACACCGAGTTCGTCTTCAAGCTTTTTCACGCCCACCGACAGGGTCGGCTGACTGACGTGGCAACGCTCGGCCGCGTGGCCGAAGTGCTGCTCTTGGGCGAGGGTAACGATGTAGCGTAATTCTGTGAGGGTCATAGCGGGCGTCCATGATGATGCGGCCAAGCATACCGGCTGCAATCGATAGACGCACGTTATCAGACTGGGGCAGGAGCGCGACACTGGGCAATGCATGTTTGGCGCTGGCAGATATGCAAAAGGCACCTTTCGGTGCCTTTTTTGAAGATCGCAGATATTTCTGCAAATGCTGGAGAACCTGTGGGAGCGAGCTTGCTCCGGGCGGCGTTCCGACGATTAGGCGATAACATTCAACATCTTCGCTGACTGTTACACCGCTATCGCGAGCAAGCTCGCTCCCACAGGGGAGTCTTCCACATTGGAATCTGTTGCGTCTTAGCGTCGGCGTTTTTCCAGGGAATAAACAAACGGCGCAACGATTTCGATCGAGCCGTTTTTCAGCATGTCGGCCGGTGGCTTGGGCAGTGGCTGGGCGCGGCGGATCATTTCCAGGGTGGCCCGGTCCAGATCGGCGTTGCCGGAACGACCGACCAGTTCGTACGACAGCACCTGACCTTGAGCATCGACCACGAAGCGCAGACGGTTCAAACCTTCCTTGCCACGCGATTGAGCGGCTGGCGGGTACTTTTTGTACTTCTGCAAGTGCGCCAACAGCGTGCCTTGCCAGCTTTCCTTGGCGGCAGTCTGCGCCAGCGACGGGCCGGGGGCAGGTTGCGCGGATTTCTCCGTCGGAGCGTTGGTCGGCGGTGTGTCGCTCGGTTTCTCCTCAGCCGGCTTTTCCTTCGGCGGCTCAGGCTTTTTTTCCACAGGCTTGGGCGGTTGAGGCTTGGGCTTGGGTTTGACCGGCTTGGGCACCGAGATCGTCGGTTTTGGCGCTTCCGCGAGTTTTGGTAATGGCAGCTCTTCCACCGGAGCCGTTGGCTGCGGCGGCGTGACGACCTTGGGCGGTGCCGGTGGCGGGGGGGCCGGAAGCGGCGCCAACTCGACCATCATCGCCATCGGCGGCAGCTCGACAGGCGGCGAGGACTTCCAGTTGAGCGCGAGCAGAATCGCGACCGCATGGACGCCCAGCACCACGGCCAGGCTACCGCCGTAACGCGTCAGCTTTTGGCGCGTCGTGATCATTTCTTGGCTGCCGTCTCAAGTCCGACCAGGCCGACTTTCAGGTAGCCGGCGGCCCGCAGGGCATCCATCACGTGCATCAGGTCGCCGTAGTCCACGCCTTTGTCGGCCTGGAAGAAGATGGTCGTGTCCTTCTTGCCGTGGGTTCGCGCATCGAGGGTTGCGCCAAGGGTTTCGGCGTTGACTTCGTCTTCGCCCAGGTACAGGCGTTGGTCGGCCTTGACGCTGAGGAACACCGGTTTCTCTGGCCGCGGCGCCGGTTTGGCGGTCGAGGCGGGGAGGTCAACCTTGATGTCCACGGTGGCCAGCGGGGCGGCCACCATGAAGATGATCAGCAGCACCAGCATCACGTCGATGAACGGCGTGACGTTGATTTCGTGGTTCTCGGCGAGATCGTCGTCCGCGCCTTCCTTTAAATGCAAGCCCATGGCGGATTACCCTACTTTGACCATGTGCGGTTGCGAGGCGGTGCGCTCGGCCGGCTGGTGATCGAGGTCGCGGCTGACCAGCAGCAGGACTTCTGCCGAAGCATCGGAAACCTGGGCTTTGTAACCGGCGATGGAGCGTGCGAAGACGTTGTAGATCACGACCGCAGGAATCGCGGCCACCAGGCCCAGTGCGGTGGCCAGCAGGGCTTCGGCGATGCCGGGAGCAACGACGGCGAGGTTGGTGGTCTGGGTTTTGGCGATGCCGATGAAGCTGTTCATGATGCCCCAGACGGTGCCGAACAGGCCGACGAACGGTGCAGTGGAGCCGATGGTGGCCAGCACGCCGGTGCCGCTGCTCATGTTGCGACCACAGGCTGCCACCAGACGCTCAAGACGGAAGCTGACGCGTTCCTTGATGCCTTCCTTTTCGCGGCTGTTGGCCGACAGGCGCATTTCTTCCAGGGCATCGTGGACCAGCAGGTTGGCGAGGGTGCCTTCCTTGGCCGCGCTGGCGCTGGCTTCTTTAAGGGTGGTGGCTTTTTTCAGGTGGGCGATTTCGCCGCGCAGACGACGTTTGGCACCCAGCAACTCAAGGCCCTTGGCGATCCAGATAGTCCAGGTGATGATCGAGGCAATAGCCAGGCCGATCATCACGATTTTCACGATGATGTCGGCGTTCTGGTACATGCCCCACGGCGACAGGTCATGGGCCATGCCCAAAGTGTTGTCGGCTTCGAGGACTTCAGGTGCGTCAGCGGCAGCGTCTTCGGCGGCGACGGGCGTCACGGCCGGGGCAGCGTGGTCGGCGTTTGCATGAGCGGCTGGCGCGGAGGCTGCTGTTACAGCCGGTGCGGTGGCGGTAGTCGGCTCATCGGCGAATGCGGTGGTCGGGGCCAGCAGCAGGCTGAACAACAGCGCGGCGACCGCGCTCAGGGCGCGAGTTGGACGAGCAAGCGTGGTTGGCGAAGCGGAGAGAGGATTACGTGTCATGCTGGCCGGACCTGAGAGAAAAAAAGAGGGTTTGATGTCCTTCCAGGCCTCGTAGGCCGAGAACAAAAGTGGCTGGCATTATTGCAAGTAATTCTTGTTAACAAAAGTAATAGAGTCTCTTTTTTTCTTTGATTGCTAGCCGCACATCCAATTCCGGGGCTAGCCTGTACCTTTCTGATGGGAGAATTTTGATGTCCGCGCCTTCTGTTTTGATCGCCGGTTGTGGTGATGTCGGCGGCCGTCTGGCCGTCCAATTGCTGGCTTCGGGGTGGGAGGTTCATGGCTTGCGGCGTGACATCTCGCGCCTGCCCGAGGGCGTTATTGGCGTTGCCGGCGACTTGTTCAATGAAGACTGCCCGGCAACCTGGCCCGTCGGTGCGGTGGATTACCTGGTGTATTGCGCGACCGCCACCGATCACGATGAAGCCGGCTACCGCGCCGCTTATGTCCAGGGCTTGCAGCATGTGCTGGGTTGGCTGAACGACTACGGTCAGGCGCCCAAGCACCTGCTGTTCGTTTCCAGCAGTAGCGTTTATGGGCAGCAGGATGGTGAATGGGTCGATGAAACTTCGCCGACTCAAGCAGACGGCTATTCCGGGCGAGTGATGCTGGAAGCTGAGCAGGTCGCTTTAAACAGCGGCATTCCTGCCAGTCTGGTGCGCTTGACCGGGATTTACGGTCCGGGTCGTGAGCGGTTACTGACGCAGGTGCGCGGGGGGTATCGCGTGGCCATCGACCCGCCTCTGTATGCCAATCGTATTCATGCCGACGACGCCGCAGGCTTGCTGGCCTTCTTGCTCAAGGCGGATCACCAGGGTGCCGTACTGGATGACTGCTATATCGGCGTCGACGACGCGCCCGCGCCGTTGGCAGAGGTGGTGGGCTGGTTGCGCGAGTACCTTGGGGTGACCGAATGGGCCGACAACGCCAGCGTGCGCCGCACCGGCAGCAAGCGTTGCAGCAATGCCCGCGCCAGGGCGCTGGGCTGGACACCGCGCTATCCGAGCTTTCGCGAAGGGTATGCAGCGATTCTTGAAGGCCGCAGCTGAATTTCAAGCGCCACAAAACAACTGTGGGAGCGAGCTTGCTCGCGATTAGGCCATAACATTCAACATTAATGTTGACTGTTACACCGCCATCGCGAGCAAGCTCGCTCCCACATTGGTTCTTTGGTGACTCTAAGGCTGGATCACTGTTTTTCCAGTGTCCATTGGCGATTGCCAGGGGCGAACGAAGGCACTTCGTCCGCCTGGGATCCGTTGACCGCCTGGAAGATCTCCATCTGTTTACCGTTGCGGGTAAAGATCCACGGGTTGCCCTGGCCGCTCTGTTGCAGCCAGACGGTGTCGTGGCCGCCGCTCATCGAGGCGCAGTCGCCCGCCAGGCACAGCGCGTAACGGTCGGCGCCGGGCAGTCCCTGAACGGCACCATCGGCCTGGAATTGAACGGTGCTGCCTTCGCCTGGACCGTTGACGATCTTCCAGCTGCCGCCCAGATAGGCTGAATACAGCGCGCGCTCGAAGCTGGCGCCCAGTGGCGCGCCTTCAGGAGCGGCATCTATGGCGCGGTCAAACAGTTGCCCTGGCTCGTTGTCGTTGGCCACTTGCTGCAGTTGTTTGCCGTCGCGCTTCAATACGGTGGCAGGGCTGCCATAAATTTCGACGTTCCAGGCGCCGGACTGCTCGCCCAGTACCTTGCCTTCGATTTTCTCGAAGCCATTGCTGTAGCGCGCCTGGCCAGCCTTGGTGTTGACGTCCCACTCCAGGTTCGGGCCATAGGCTTGCAGTGCTTCACGCAACGGGCCGCCCTTGGACGCCGCATCGATTGCTGACTGGTTGATCCAGGTGCCACTGATGTCACGGTCGGCAGGGTTGCTGGCACAGCCACCGAGAAACACCGCGAGCAACGAGAGAGCTAGCGCTTTGCGCATGAGGAGATCCTTACAGAACGAAGTCGGCGCAGCCTTGGAGGCCGCGCCGTGCGTATTACTCGATGACCAGAATGGCATCCATTTCAACCTGCGAACCCTTTGGCAGGGCCGCCACGCCGATGGCGGCGCGCGCCGGGTAAGGCTGGTCGAAGTACTTGCCCATGATCTCGTTGACCTTGGCGAAGTGGCTCAGGTCGGTGAGGAAGATGTTCAGTTTGACGATGTCCTTGAACGAACCGCCAGCGGCTTCAGCCACGGCTTTGAGGTTCTCGAACACCTGGACGGTCTGGGCTTCGAAGCCTTCGACCAGTTCCATGGTTTTTGGGTCAAGCGGGATCTGACCGGACATGTAGACGGTGTTGCCAGCCTTGATCGCCTGGGAGTAAGTACCGATGGCGGCCGGGGCCTTGTCGCTGGTGATTACAGTCTTTGTCATGAATGACTCCTTGTAATGTGGCGGGGCTATATGGACGAGCTATGCGCGCATGCGGGTGATGCGAATCACCCCGGTCAAGGCGCGCAGTTTCTTGATCACGCGGGCCAGGTGTACACGGTCGTGCACGCTGACCACCAGTTGGACCACGCTGATACGACCGTCGCGTTCGTCCATGCTGATTTTTTCGATGTTGCCGTCGGCGGCGTTGACGCTGCTGGCCAGCAAGGCAATCAGGCCGCGCTGGTGTTCCAGCTCGACGCGCAGTTCGACATTGAATTCGCCGGTGACATCCTTGGCCCACGAGAGCTGGATGCATTTTTCCGGGTTGTGCCGGATTTCGCTGATGTTGCGGCAGTTGTCCAGGTGCACGACCATGCCTTTGCCGGCGGACAGGTGGCCGACAATCGGGTCGCCCGGGATCGGCGTGCAACACTTGGCGTAACTGAGCACCAGGCCTTCGGTCCCGCGAATCGCCAGCGGACCTTCCGGGCTTGGCAGCTGTTCGCCTTCACCGAGTAGACGACGAGCGACGACATAAGCCATGCGATTGCCCAGGCCGATGTCTTCGAGCAGGTCTTCGATCAGTTCGAGGCGGTATTCGTTGAGCATCACCTTGATGCGCTCGGCCGGGACTTTTTCCAGCGAGCTGTCAAAACCGTTCAGCACCTTGTTCAGCAGGCGTTCGCCCAGGCTGATGGACTCGGAGCGGCGTTGCAATTTCAGCGCGTGACGAATGTGCGTGCGGGCCTTGCCGGTGACTACGAAGTTGAGCCAGGCCGGGTTCGGCCGTGCGCCCGGAGCGCTGACGATCTCGACCGTCGAGCCGCTTTGCAGCGGTTCGGACAGCGGCGCCAGGCGACGGTTGATCCGGCAGGCGATGCAGCTGTTGCCGACGTCGGTGTGTACCGCGTAAGCGAAGTCGACCGCCGTGGAGCCTTTTGGCAGCTCCATGATCCGGCCTTTGGGCGTGAACACGTAGACCTCGTCCGGGAACAGGTCGATCTTCACGCTTTCAATGAATTCCAGCGAGTTGCCGGCACGTTGCTGCATTTCCAGCACGCCTTTGACCCACTGGCGGGCGCGGGCGTGAGTGCCTTTTGGCTGCTCGTCGCCGCTGGATTTGTACAGCCAATGGGCGGCGATGCCGTTGTTGGCCATCTCTTCCATTTCACGGGTGCGGATCTGGATTTCGATCGGTACGCCGTGCATGCCGAAGAGCGTGGTGTGCAGCGACTGATAGCCGTTGGCCTTGGGAATTGCGATGTAATCCTTGAAGCGCCCCGGCAACGGTTTGTACAAATTATGCACAGCCCCCAACACGCGGTAGCAGGTATCGACCTTGTCGACGATGATCCGGAACGCGTAGACGTCCATGATCTCGTTGAAAGCCCGACGCTTGCCGCGCATTTTCGTGTAGATGCCGTAGAGGTGTTTCTGGCGACCGCTGACCTCGCCCTGAATGCCATCGATGGCCAGGCAGTGGCTGAGGGATTCTTCGATCTTGTTGACGATTTCCTTGCGGTTGCCCCGGGCGCGTTTGACCGCCTGGTAGATCCGCGCGGAACGCATCGGGTGCATGGCCTTGAAGCCCAGGTCTTCGAATTCTACGCGGATGGCGTGCATGCCCAGCCGGTTGGCGATGGGCGCATAGATTTCCAGGGTTTCCTTGGCGATCCGTCGGCGTTTTTCACCGGACAGGACTTCCAGCGTGCGCATGTTGTGCAGGCGGTCGGCCAGTTTGACCAGGATCACGCGAATATCGCGCGCCATGGCCATGGCCATTTTCTGGAAGTTTTCGGCTTGGGCTTCGGCTTTGGTCTCGAAGTTCATCTGGGTCAGTTTGCTGACCCCGTCGACCAGTTCGGCCACGGTTTCGCCAAACTGCGCAGAGAGCGCTTCCTTGGCAATGCCGGTGTCTTCGATCACGTCATGCAGCATCGCGGCCATCAGGCTCTGATGGTCCATGTGCATGTCGGCAAGAATGTTCGCGACCGCTAACGGGTGCGTGACGTACGCCTCGCCGCTGCGACGGCGTTGGCCGTCGTGTGCTTGTTCGGCGTAGAAGTACGCTCGGCGGACCAGGTTGACCTGGTCAGTGCCGAGGTAGGTCGATAAGCGATCGGCGAGGGCGTCTATGCTCGGCATGATGACTCCTGCCGATGGCTGTGACCCCGCGCCGTGCTACGTCGACCAGGCATGGACTTAGACGGCCTCGTTGGACTCGTCCTCGAACGCTGCGAACAGCGGTTCGTCTTCGACGATTTCAGCATTGGCGATGAACTCGTAGCTCATCAGGCCTTCAGCGATTTCACGCAGGGCTACAACGGTAGGCTTGTCGTTTTCCCACTGTACCAGCGGCTCTTTGCCACCGGTGGCCAGTTGACGGGCACGCTTGGTAGAGAGCATGACCAGCTCAAAGCGGTTTTCCACGTGTTCTAGGCAGTCTTCAACGGTTACGCGGGCCATGGTATTCCTCGGAGCGAATGCAAAATGCGCGCTGCCCGGTTGGGCGAGCGGACTCAACAGTTTAAAAAATCACCAGCGATTAGGGAAGCGCTGATTTTTTAACCAAGCCCTTCAACGCGCTGCAAGTACCAATGTAAAGCCCTTGCAGCGGTTTTGGGAAGAGCTGTTTAGCCGAGCAATTCGGCCAAAAGTTTTCCGTGAAGCTGCTGCTGACGCTTCTGGTGCAGCTGATTGGCACGGAAAATCGCCTTCAAATCGTGCAGCGCATGGGCGAAATCGTCGTTGATGATCAGGTAGTCGTAGTCGACGTAATGGCTCATCTCGCTGACGGCTTCACGCATACGACCTTCAATGATCTCGTCGCTGTCCTGGCCGCGATTGGTCAGGCGCTGGTGCAAGGCCTGCAGGGACGGCGGCAGAATGAAGATCGAGCGGGCCTTGGGCATCAGTTGACGCACTTGCTCGGCACCCTGCCAGTCGATTTCCAGAATCAGGTCGTGGCCTTCGTCCAGGGTTTGCTGCAGGTGGCTTTGCGAGGTGCCGTAGAGATTGCCGAACACTTCGGCGCGCTCGAGGAAATCCCCGTGCTCGATCATCTTCACGAACTCGCTGCGTTCGACGAAGTGATAGTTCACACCGTTCACTTCACCGGGGCGCATGGCACGGGTGGTGTGGGAGACCGAGACGCGGATCTTTTGATCAGCGTCGGTCAGAGCCTTGACCAGGCTGCTCTTGCCCGCGCCCGAAGGGGCGGAAATGATGTACAGGGTGCCGGTGCTGTGGGTCATGTCGGGGTAGCCTTACTCAATGTTCTGCACTTGTTCGCGCATCTGCTCGATCAACACTTTGAGGTTGACCGCAGCCTGGGTGCTGCGCGGGTCGAAGGCTTTGGAGCCCAGTGTATTGGCTTCGCGGTTGAGCTCCTGCATCAGGAAGTCGAGGCGCCGACCGGCAGCGCCGCCGGACTTGAGCACGCGGCGAACTTCAATGATGTGGGTGCTCAGGCGGTCCAGTTCTTCGGCGACGTCGCTCTTTTGCGCGAGGATGACCATTTCCTGTTCCAGGCGCTGCGGGTCGAGCTCGGCCTTCATGTCGGCGAAGCGATCGAGCACCTTCTGGCGCTGGGTGGCGAGCATCTGCGGAACCAGTTCGCGCAGGGTCACCACGTCTTCTTCAATCGACGTCAGGCGTTCGTTGATCAACCGGGCCAGCTCCGCACCTTCGCGCTCGCGGCCAGCCTTGAGCTCTTTGAGGCCTTCATTGAACAGTGCCAGCGCTTCGGCGTTGAGCGCTTGCGGGTCGCTCGCGTCGGCGACCAGCACGCCAGGCCAGGCCAGCACTTCCAGCGGGTTGAGGGCTGCCGGGTTCTTGATCAGGCTGGCGACGGTTTCAGCGGCAGCGACCAGTTGCGCGGCGCGTTCACGATCGACTTGCAGCGGTTTGCCGGTGGTTTCTTCGGTGAAGCGCAGGGTGCATTCGAGCTTGCCACGCGAAAGGCCCTGACGCAGCGCTTCGCGCACATTGCCTTCGAGGTCGCGAAAGGACTCTGGCAGGCGCAGGTGCGGTTCCAGGTAGCGGCTGTTGACCGAACGCAGCTCCCAGCTCAGGGTGCCCTGGCTGCCGGCTTTTTCGACGCGGGCGAAGGCGGTCATGCTGTGCACCATGGAGGTACCTCGCGATTCAAGCCGGCGCCGAACCCTGCGGGCTCAACGGACCTGATTAGATGAATTAAAGCCCACAGGCTGCAAAGGCGCAGGATTGTAGCGCAGTGCGGCGGATGCTCCCAAATGGCGCGTGTGACAAAGCGCAGCAGGCCGTCGCAGAGCGCGGTTCAGAGCCCTCGCTCGTCGCCCGGGTTTTTTAGAAGTGCCCAGGCGCGTCCGGTCGCCCTATAATGCTCGGCAGATTTCCGTCCTCCGTACAGGTGTTCCTCTATGAAACGTCCAAGTGGTCGCGCTGCCGATCAGCTCCGCTCGATCCGCATCACCCGCAACTACACCAAACACGCCGAGGGATCTGTACTGGTCGAGTTCGGTGATACCAAGGTGATTTGCACTGTCAGCGTCGAAAACGGTGTGCCGCGCTTCCTCAAAGGTCAGGGCCAAGGCTGGCTGACCGCTGAATATGGCATGTTGCCGCGCGCCACTGGCGAGCGTAACCAGCGTGAAGCGAGCCGTGGCAAGCAAGGCGGCCGTACGCTGGAGATCCAGCGTCTGATCGGTCGTTCCCTGCGCGCTGCGCTGGACATGTCCAAGCTGGGCGACATCACCCTGTACGTCGACTGCGACGTGATTCAAGCCGACGGCGGTACGCGTACTGCCTCGATCACCGGTGCCATGGTTGCGCTGGTCGATGCCTTGAAAGTGATCAAGAAGCGCGGCGGCCTGAAAGGCGGTGACCCGCTCAAGCAAATGATTGCCGCCGTTTCGGTGGGCATGTACCAGGGCGAGCCAGTGCTGGATCTGGACTACCTGGAAGACTCGGCTGCCGAGACCGACCTGAACGTAGTGATGACCAGCACCGGTGGTTTCATCGAGGTTCAGGGCACCGCTGAAGGCGCGCCGTTCCAGCCTGAAGAGCTGAACGCGATGCTGGAGCTGGCGAAAAAAGGCATGAACGAAATTTTCGACCTGCAAAAAGCGGCGTTGGCTGACTGATTGTTCTGAAGTCCAGGTTCCGATGTTCAGCAAGGAGAGCGTCATGAGTGATGAGCAACTACCGCAGCCAGTGCCTAGCCGTGAGGTTCGTCAGTGGGCCATGTTCTGCCATCTCTCGGCCTTGCTGGGGATCTGGGTGCCGTTCGGTTCGTTGATCGGGCCGCTGATCCTCTGGCAACTGAAGCGCGAGATGGATCCGTTCATCGATGACCAGGGCAAGGAGGCGCTGAACTTTCAGATCAGCGTGGCCATTGCTACGGCGATCTGCCTGTTGCTGATGGTGGTGGTGATCGGCTTCTTCCTGTTTGGCCTGGTGGCCATCGGCGCGTTGGTGCTGACGATCATCGCCGGGGTAAAAGCCAATGAAGGGCAGCTGTATCGCTACCCGTTCACCTGGCGGTTGATCAAATAACGGTCAACGCTGCTCCCACATTGGAAAATCAGCGTGCACAAAAACCGACAGCAATCAGGCTATGTGAATACGCAGTTCGCCGCAATTTAAAGTAAATGCCCCAACTTGTCGGGGCATTTGTTTTTTTGAAATCACATAAATGTTTTCAGTCGTGTACAACGGTCGCCATCTACGGAATTCAGGCGCTACAGGTATATGTTATGCACGTATACGTATCGTTCTTACACTTTTAGTCACAACTGCAAGCCTTCAACACTGCCTATGTGCTTGGCAATGAGACTTCGCGGTTGATAAGGTTACCCCAAGTAATATTCATCAAGAAATATTTCGATATATTCAGACCATTGACGGTCCTTGAATCTAAAAAAACAAGTGTTGAGACGATCAACCTGTTCAAGAGGCGTGTCCAGGTAAAAAGTTCGCCCCTGAATATATATCCAAGAATAATCTCAATGGTTCAGCTCGATTTTTATGGAACACTTGTAGCCGCCTCTTTAGTGCTTTTGCTGGGGCGCGGACTTGTCACACGTGTCGGTTTTTTACGTGCCTACAATATCCCTGAGCCTGTAGCAGGTGGCCTGGTGGTTGCCCTGGTTCTCTTGGCCTTGCGGGGCCTGGATATTGAAGTCAGATTCGATACCTCACTGCAGACTCCCTTGATGTTGGCGTTTTTTGCCACCATTGGCTTGAGTGCAGATTTCGCCAGCCTGAAGAAAGGCGGACGCGTAGTGGGGATTTTTCTGCTGGCGGTCACCGGGCTTTTGGTGGTCCAAAATGCCATGGGCATCGGGCTCGCAAAAGCGTTGGGGCTCGATCCTTTGATGGGCCTGCTGACAGGCTCAATTACCTTGGCGGGCGGTCACGGTACAGGCGCCGCTTGGGGAACGATGTTCAGTGAGAAATTCGGTCTGGCTTCCGCTTCTGAGCTTGCGATGGCCTCTGCGACATTTGGCTTGGTGTTGGGCGGCTTGATTGGTGGTCCGGTCGCTCGCCTGCTCATCAAGCGTGTCCAGGTACCCGGCTTCGAGCAAGAAATGCCGCGGCTGCCAAAGGGTTTTGAGCAGCCGAACAAAGAACGCTCGATCACGCCATTTTCGTTTATCGAGACACTCGCTCTGATCGCGGTTAGCTTACTGGCAGGCTCTCTCCTGAATGGCCTGCTCCGCGAAACCGCATTTGAGTTGCCAACGTTCGTTTGCGTCTTGTTCGTGGGTGTGGTTTTACGGAACGGGCTTTCAGCGCTTGGTTTGTATCAGGTGTTCGAGCGTGAAGTCTCGGTGCTGGGGAATGTCAGCTTGTCGCTGTTTCTGGCGATCGCTCTGATGTCGCTCAAACTGTGGGATCTGGCTTCACTGGCTTTGCCGTTCTTCATCATCCTGGCTGCGCAAACGTTGGTCATGGCGCTGTTTGCGATTTTCGTGACGTTTAGACTAATGGGTAGTAACTACGATGCGGCAGTACTGGCGGCAGGGCACTGCGGTTTTGGACTGGGTGCCACGCCAACGGCTATCGCTAACATGCAAGCGGTGACACAGCGCTACGGACCTTCGCAGATAGCGTTCCTGGTGGTGCCGATGGTGGGGGCTTTTTTCATCGACATCATCAATGTCATCGTGATCAAGTTGTACCTTGCGCTGCCGTTTTTCGCCGCGGCTTGAAGTTCAGGCGCGCTTTGGGAGCGGTTTTCGCCCTGGACATAGCGCATAAGGAAAATGCCCGTATCTTGCGATATGGGCATTTTTTTTACCGACCAGTTTTTTGTCAGCGAAAAACTTAAATGGTCAGCGTCCAGTCGTAGTCCACGATCAGCGGCGCGTGTTGCGAGAACCGTGGTTGACGTGGCAAACGTGCGCTGCGAACGAAACGACGCAGGCCTGGAGTCAGCAACTGGTAGTCGAAACGCCAGCCCAGGTTGAGCATCTCAGCCTGTTCGTTGTCTGGCCACCAGCTGTACTGATCGCCTTCGCGGCTGACTTCACGCAGGGCATCGACATAACCCATGTTGCCGACAATCTCGTCCATCCAGGCACGCTCTGGCGCCAGGAAGCCCGGGGATTGCTGGCTGTCGCGCCAGTTTTTGATATCCAGCTTCTGTTGCGCCACGTACAGCGAGCCACAATAAATGTACTCGCGACGTTTGCGCCGCTGTTTATCCAGATAACGGGCGAAATCGTCCATTAGCTTGAACTTCTGGTTCAAGTCTTCATCGCCGTTCTGCCCCGAAGGGAGCAGCAAGGTCGCGATGCTGACCTTGTCGAAATCGGCTTGCAGGTAGCGCCCGTAGCGGTCGGCTGTCTCGAAGCCGAGACCACTGATGACAGCCTTCGGTTGCAACCGCGAATACAAAGCCACACCACCTTGGGCGGGGACTTCGGCATCGCAGGCATAAAGGAAGTAGCCATCCAGTTGGAAGGCTGGATCGTCCAGTTCAAAGGCGGAGGCGCGGGTGTCCTGCAGGCAGATGACGTCGGCATTCTGTGCTTGCAGCCAACTGAGCAAACCACGCTCGACTGCAGCCTGAATACCATTGACGTTCACACTGATGATCCGCATAAATGGCCCCAAAAATCGCGTGCGTGTATGATACACGGCGTCTACCTAATTAGCTAAATCCGTGGTATTTGGGGTTTTTTTCATGCAAGCGTATCAGCGCGACTTCATTCGTTTTGCCATCGATCGCGGCGTTTTGCGCTTCGGTGAGTTCACCCTGAAGTCCGGGCGTACCAGTCCTTACTTCTTCAATGCCGGCCTTTTCAACTCAGGTTCTGCACTGGCGCAGCTGGGTCGTTTCTACGCGGCAGCCATCGTCGAGAGCGGCATTGCGTTCGACGTGCTCTTCGGCCCTGCGTACAAAGGCATTCCTTTGGCGGCGACCACTGCGGTGGCGCTGGCTGAGCACCATAACCGCGATCTGCCATGGTGCTTCAACCGCAAGGAAGCCAAGGCTCACGGCGAAGGCGGCAGCCTGGTCGGTGCGCCGCTGACTGGCGAAGTGCTGATCATCGACGACGTGATCACCGCCGGTACCGCGATCCGTGAAGTGATGCAGATCATCGCTTCCCAGGACGGCGCCAAGGCAGCCGGCGTGCTGATCGCCCTGAATCGCCAGGAACGCGGCAACGGTGAGCTGTCGGCGATCCAGGAAGTGGAGCGTGACTTCGGTATCCCGGTGGTCAGCATCGTTTCGCTGAATCAGGTGCTGGAATTCCTCGCCGACGATCCGCAGCTCAAGCAACACCTGCCGGCGGTAGAAGCCTACCGCGCCCAGTTCGGCGTTTGATGGTTTTGTAAAAACTGTGGGAGCGAGCTTGCTCGCGATGAGGCCATGACATCCAACATCTGTGTTGACTGTCAGGCCGCCATCGCGAGCAAGCTCGCTCCCACAAGGGTGGCTCCGCTTCGGAGCGTCGTATAAAAAAAGACCCCGCTCAGTCAAGCTGAGCGGGGTCTTTTTATGTGTGTTGCTTACGGACGCTTGCGATTACTGATCAAGGTACCCACACCAGTGTCGGTGAAGATTTCCAGCAGAATCGCGTTCGGCACCCGGCCATCGATGATCAGCGAGCTTCCCACGCCGCCTTGCACCGCTTCCAGCGCGCAACGGATCTTCGGCAGCATGCCGCCGTAGATGGTGCCGTCGGCGATCAGTTCGTCGACCTGCTGGGTGCTCAGACCAGTGAGAACCTTGCCTGTTTTGTCCATCAGGCCGGCAATATTGGTCAGCAGCATCAGCTTTTCGGCTTTCAGGGCTTCAGCGACTTTGCCGGCCACCAGATCGGCGTTGATGTTGTAGGACTCGCCGTTGGCACCGACACCGATGGGCGCGATCACCGGGATGAAGTCGCCTTTGACCAGCAGGTTCAGCAGGTCGGTGTTGATGCCAACCACTTCGCCCACCTGGCCGATGTCGATGATTTCCGGTTGGGTCATCTCTGGCGTCTGGCGGGTCACGGTGAGTTTTTTCGCACGAATCAGCTCGGCGTCTTTGCCGGTCAGGCCGATGGCGCTGCCGCCATGGCGGTTGATCAGGTTGACGATGTCCTTGTTCACCTGGCCGCCGAGAACCATCTCCACCACGTCCATGGTCTGGGCGTCAGTGACGCGCATGCCGTCGATGAAGTGGCTCTCGATCGACAGGCGCTTGAGCAGGTCGCCGATTTGCGGGCCGCCGCCGTGAACCACCACCGGGTTGATGCCGACGGCCTTCATCAGCACGATGTCGCGGGCGAAGCCGGTTTTCAGCTCCTCGCTTTCCATCGCGTTGCCGCCGTATTTGATCACCAGCGTCTTGCCGACATAGCGGCGAATGTAAGGCAGCGCTTCGGACAGGACCTTGGCGGTGTTGGCGGCGGCTTCGCGTTCGAGGGTCATTCGGGGCTCCGGCACTTCAATAAAAGGCGTTTCAAAAAATCAAAATGGTAGTTGGAGATCAGGTGCAACACGTTTCAGCTGGGCGTGGAATACGTCCTTGATGCGCTGCAGTTCGGCGTCGTTATCGGCCTCGAAACGCAGGACCAGCACCGGTGTGGTGTTGGACGCGCGAACCAGGCCCCAGCCTTTGGCGTAGTCGACTCGCACACCGTCGATGGTGGTCAATTCGGCACCGATGCCCCAGCGGGCATCGTGCAGTGCATCAATGATGCTGAATTTGCTCTCTTCGGTCACATGGATATTGATCTCTGGCGTAGAAATATCGTTCGGGAAGGTCTCGAACAGCTCCTGCGCGGAGGATTTTTCCTTGCTGAGGATCTCCAGCAGCCGTGCGGCGCTGTAAATGCCGTCGTCGAAACCGAACCAGCGCTCCTTGAAGAAGATGTGCCCGCTCATTTCGCCTGCGAGCAGGGCGCCGGTTTGCTTCATCTTCTTTTTGATCAACGAATGACCGGTTTTCCACATCAGTGGGCGACCACCGTATTCCTTGATCAGCGGCGTCAGGCGGCGGGTGCATTTGACGTCGAAGATGATCTCCGCGTCCGGGTTGCGCGCTACCACGTCTTTGGCGAACAGCATCAGCAGGCGGTCCGGGAAGACGATATCGCCGGTATTGGTCACCACACCCACGCGGTCACCGTCACCGTCGAAGGCCAGGCCCAGGTCGGCGTTGGTTTCCTTGACCTTGGCGATCAGGTCCACCAGGTTCTCGGGTTTGCCCGGATCCGGGTGGTGGTTCGGGAAGTTGCCATCGACTTCGCAGAACAGCGGGATGACTTCGCAGTTCAGGGCTTCGATCAGCTGAGGTGCGATAACACCCGCGGCGCCGTTACCGCAATCGACTACGACTTTCAGGCGCCGGGCGAGTTTGATGTCCTGGACGATTTCGGTAGTGTAGCGGTCGAGGATTTCGACCTTGGTGATGCTGCCCTTGCCGCTGCTCAGGTTGTTGGTTTTCAGGCGGTCATGCAGGGCCTGGATCTGTTCGTTGGCCAGAGTGTCGCCAGCGATGACGATTTTGAAGCCGTTGTAGTTCGACGGGTTGTGGCTGCCGGTGAGCATCACACCGGACTTGCCGGCCAGCACGTTGGCCGCATAGTAGAGCGCCGGGGTTGGCACCAGTCCGACATCGCTGACGTGGCAGCCGCTGTCGTGCAGGCCCTGAATCAGTTGCTCGACCAGCTCCGGGCCGGATAAACGACCGTCACGGCCAACGGAGATGTTCGGTTCGTCCTGGGCCAGGGTCTGGGAGCCGATGGCGCGACCGATCCAGTAAGCGGTTTCAGCCGTCAGGGTTTCCGGGACGACGCCACGAATGTCGTAGGCGCGAAAGATGCTGTCGGGGAACGTGGGTGCGACTCGGGCTGCGTTGCTCATCACTGGGGCTGCTCCAACTCAAAGGTTGCTGGACGGGCCGGCGAACGGGTCGTCGGCGGGCTCAAACTGAAGGGTATGACGGCGTTTTTGGCAGAGAGTTCGTGGTGCGTAAAGGCCATGCCACCGAAGTCAGCAAGTAACTAGCCAGCCAATGCCTTGATTCCCGAAGCTAAAACTGTCGCTGAAATTGGCTCAATTTCCCTGTAGGAGCTGCCGAAGGCTGCGATCTTTTGATCTTGAAAACGAGAATCAAAAGATCGCAGCCTTCGGCAGCTCCTACAGGCCTTCAGCGGATCAATGGCTGCCCGAATGACCGAAACCACCGGTGCCGCGTTGGGTTTCGTCGAACTCTGCGACGAGTTCGAAGTGCGCCTGGACCACCGGCACCAGCACCAATTGGGCAAGACGTTCGCCGACCACGATGTTGAAGTCGGTCTGGCCGCGGTTCCAGCAGGAGACCATCAGCGGCCCCTGATAATCGGAGTCGATCAGGCCGACCAGGTTGCCTAGCACGATACCGTGCTTATGGCCCAGGCCCGAACGCGGCAGGATCAGCGCGGCGAGGCCCGGATCGCCGATGTACACCGACAGACCGGTGGGGATCAGCAGGGTTTCACCCGGCTTGATGACGGTGTCCTGTTCCAGCATCGCCCGCAGGTCGAGGCCGGCGGAGCCTGGCGTGGCGTACTGCGGCAGCGGGAATTCGCGGCCAATGCGTGGGTCGAGGATCTTGGCTTGTAAAGCGTGCATGCGAGTTAAACCTGGTTCAGACGTTCGGCGATAAAAGTGATCAGCTGACGGGCGATTTTGCCCTTGCTGGTCTGGGCGAAGAGCGTTGCGTGCAACTCACGGTCGATCACGCTGCAAGCGTTTTCCTCGCTGTTGAAGCCAATGCTCGGGTTGGCGACGTCGTTGGCGACGATCAGGTCGAGGTTTTTGTCTTTCAGTTTGCGTGCAGCGTAGTCGAGCAGGTGTTCGGTTTCGGCGGCGAAACCGACACTGAACGGACGGTCGGGGCGAGTGGCAATGGTCGCCAGAATGTCTGGGTTACGGACCATTTGCAGCAACAAGCCGTCGCCGTTCGTAGGGTCTTTCTTGAGTTTTTGTGGGGCGACGACTTCCGGGCGATAGTCCGCGACCGCAGCAGAAGCGATGAACAGGTCGCAAGGGATCGCGGCTTCGCAGGCGGCGAGCATGTCGCGGGCACTGACTACGTCGATCCGGGTGACGCGATCCGGGGTCGGCAGGTGCACGGGGCCGGTGATCAAAGTCACCCGGGCGCCGGCTTCGACCGCGGCTTCGGCCAGGGCAAAGCCCATTTTCCCGGAGCTGTGGTTGGTGATGTAGCGCACCGGGTCGATGTTTTCCTGGGTCGGACCGGCCGTGATCAGCACGTGCTTGCCAGTCAGCGCCTGGCGCTGGAAGCAATCGGCGGTGCACTGCGCCAGATCGTTGGCTTCGAGCATGCGGCCCATGCCGACGTCGCCGCAGGCCTGGCTGCCGGATGCCGGGCCGAAGACCTTGAAGCCACGGCTTTCGAGCAGTTGGGTGTTGGCCTGGGTGGCCGGGTCGCGCCACATGGCCTGGTTCATTGCCGGGGCCAGCGCGACGGTTGCGTCGGTGGCCAGCACCAGGGTGGTCAGCAGGTCGTTGGCGATGCCTTGGGCCAGGCGCGCGATCAGGTCGGCGGTGGCTGGGGCGATCAGCACCAGATCAGCCCACTTGGCCAGTTCGATGTGGCCCATCGCGGCTTCGGCCGCCGGGTCCAGCAGGTCCAGGTGAACCGGGTGCCCGGAGAGTGCCTGCATGGTCAGCGGGGTGATGAACTCGCTGCCGCCGCGGGTCATGACCACGCGCACTTCGGCGCCCTGGTCGATGAGTCGGCGAACCAGCTCGGCGCTCTTGTAGGCGGCAATGCCACCGCCGACGCCGAGAACGATGCGTTTCCGATACAGCCGCTGCATAGGCCTGCCTTTCAATTCATTGATGACTACGTGGCGAAACCCCCTCCCCAGGGATAAATCGCCCGCAAAAAAGATGAACTACGATATCACAGCGACCGCTACGGAACAGCGGCGCCCACACACATGGAGGTGCTATGAGCATTCGCGATTGGCCGGCGGCGGAGCGCCCGCGGGAGAAGTTACTGGAGCAGGGTTCGGCGAGTCTTTCGGATGCCGAATTGCTGGCCATCTTTCTGCGCACCGGGGTGACCGGCAAAAGCGCGGTAGATCTGGCGCGACACCTGTTGCATCAATTCGGCAGCCTGCGCACGTTGCTGGAGGCGGACCAGCAGACATTCGCCAGTCAGCTTGGGCTGGGGCCGGCGAAGTTCGCCCAGTTGCAAGCCGTGCTGGAGATGGCGCGGCGGCATCTGGCGGAACGCTTGCGTCGCGATTCGGTGCTCAAAAGCCCGATCGAAGTGCGCAATTACCTGAAGGCGATGTTGCGCCATGAGCCGCATGAGGTGTTCGGCTGTCTGTTTCTGGACTCCCGGCATCGGGTGCTGGCGTTCGAGATACTGTTTCGCGGCTCGATCGACAGCGCTAGCGTCTACCCGCGTCAGGTGGTCAAGCGTGCCCTGGCGCACAACGCCGCGGCGCTGATCCTCTGCCACAACCATCCGTCAGGGAGTACCGAGCCGAGTCAGGCGGATCGAGCGCTGACCAAGCGCCTGCAAGAGGCGCTGGATTTGATCGATGTGCGGGTACTCGACCATTTCATCGTCGGCGACGGCGATCCGCTATCGATGGCCGAGTACGGGTGGATGTGAGCGGGGTAGCGGCGCCAGGTAAATCCATGTGGGAGCGAGCTTGCTCGCGATAGCGGTTTGACATTCAACAATGATGTTGGCTGAAAGTCCGTCATCGCGAGCAAGCTCGCTCCCACAGGTTTTGCGGTGACGCTATTACTTGAAACTGACTTTGGAATAGTCCTGGCGGCCGAATGGGCTGACCTGGTAGCCCTGAACTTCCTTGCGCGTCAGTGCGTAGGCGGTCGGGTGCGCCAGTGGTAGCCACAGTGCCTGTTGCTGGATCTGCGCCTGGGCCTGTTCGTAGAGCTTGCTGCGCACGCCTTGTTCGGTGGTGGTCTTGCCGGCGCTGATGACCTTGTCCAGGCCCTGGTCGCAGTAGCGGGCGAAGTTGGTCCCGGACTTGACTGCCGCGCAGGAGAACTGCGGCGTGAGGAAGTTATCGGGGTCGCCGTTGTCGCCGGCCCAGCCCATGAACAGCAGATCGTGTTCGCCGGCCTTGGCGCGGCGGATCAGCTCGCCCCATTCAATCACGCGGATTTCCGCCTGAATCCCGACTTCAGCCAGGTCAGCCTGCAGCAGCTGGGCGCCAAGGCTTGGGTTTGGATTGAGCAGGCTGCCGGAAGGGCGGGTCCAGATTGTGGTTTTAAAGCCTTCCTTGAGCCCGACCTTGGCCAGCAGTGCGCGAGCCTTGGCGGTGTCTTTTGGATAGCCTGGCAGGTCCTTGGCGTAGCTCCAGGTGGTGGGCGGGTACGGACCGTTGGCGGCTTGCGCGGTGTCTTCGAAAACGGCCTTGAGGTAGCTGGCCTTGTCGAAGGCGAGGTTGATCGCCTGGCGCACTTCGGGTTTATCCAGCGGCGGATGCTGACTGTTGATGGCCACGAACGCGGTCATGAACGCCGGTGTGCTCTCGATCTTCAGGGTCGGTTCCTGGGCGGCGGCCTGCACGTCCAGTGGTTTGGGCGACAGGGCGATCTGGCACTCGTTGCGCCGTAGTTTTTGCAAGCGCACGTTGGCGTCCGGAGTGATGGCGAACACCAGGCTGTCCACCGCCGGTTTGCCGGCAAAATAATCGCGGTTGGCCTTGTAGCGAATCGACGCATCTTTCTGGAAGCGCCCGAAGATGAACGGGCCGCTGCCGATTGGCTGGCTGTTGAGCTTCTCGGGTGTGCCGGCCTTGAGCAACTGGTCGGCATACTCCGCCGAGTAGATCGAGGCAAAACCCATGGTCAGGGTGGCAAGGAAGGTCGAGTCGGGGTGGTCCAGGGTGAAACGCACGGTCAGCGGATCCAGCGCATCGATCTTCTTGATCAGCGCGGGCAACTGCATCGATTGAGCGTGCGGGAAGCCGCTTTGGGCAACCTGGTGCCACGGGTGGGCCGGGTCGAGCATACGGTCGAAGCTGAACTTCACGTCTTCTGCACTCAGGTCGCGAGTGGGGCTGAAGTACTCGGTGTGGTGAAATTTTACCTGCGGGTGCAGTTTGAAGACGTAAGTCAGGCCGTCGGTCGAGACTTCCCAGCTGTCGGCCAGGCTGGCGACCACTTTGCCACTGGCGGTGTCGAAGTCCACCAGGCGGTTCATCAGCACGTCGGCCGAAGCGTTGGTGGTGGTCAGCGAGTTGTATTGAACGACATCGAACCCTTCCGGGCTGGCCTCGGTGCAGACGCTTAAAGCGGCAGCCTGGGCCAATGGGCTCAGCAAAAGTGGGGCGAGCAACAACGGTAGGGCAGCGAGGCGCATGTGTGGATTCCTGTGCAGATCGAAGGCCCATCTGCGAGTGCAGTCTGGAAAAGGCCTACCCTAGTGGGCTCTTTTACAAATGACTATCCCCTTTTTCATTTTAAGGGGACTATGTGCGATTGTTTTCGGTGAGTGCTGCCCGAGGAAACCCTGGATTGGCCTGTTGGCCGATTCTCTGCGACGAGCGGTCGCCATCGACGACAGCCTTTGTCCAAGGCGCTCGGAGCCAGAAAATCAGGGGTTTTGTTAATTCAATGCACACCGATTGTTGTTGCTCTCTAGTCTTTCTGGTATAAAGCAGCGCTCTTTTCTAGGGGCCCGGTTCCTTCGTTTGTAGGTGTAGCCGGTAAGACCCCTAAAGAAACGCGGCGCCTGGCGCCAAATGACTGAGAGATTAAGCGGCCAACCCATGCCGGGTTGGGCATGTGGTTTTAGAGGGCTGAGGCATGTCGAGAGTCTGTCAAGTTACCGGTAAGGGTCCGGTGACTGGGAATAACATTTCCCACGCAAACAACAAAACCCGTCGTCGTTTCCTGCCGAACCTGCAGCATCACCGCTTCTGGGTTGAAGAAGAGAAACGTTTCGTGCGTCTGCGCGTATCTGCCAAAGGCATGCGTATCATCGACAAGCGTGGCATCACTGTCGTGCTGGCCGAAATCCGCAAAGCTGGCAAGATCTAAGGGAGCTAATCATGCGTGAATTGATTCGTTTGATTTCGAGCGCCGGTACTGGTCACTTCTACACTACCGACAAGAACAAGCGCACTACTCCGGACAAAATCGAGATCAAGAAATTTGATCCGGTTGTTCGCAAGCACGTGATCTACAAAGAAGGCAAAATCAAGTAATTGATTTTTCCCTCTTGAGAAAAAGGCCCGTATCGCAAGATACGGGCCTTTTTTGTTGTGCCTGCCGGGCGGGCCGACTTGTCGGTTTGCAATGCAAAACGCCCGATGCAGGGCATCGGGCGTTTCGCGTTGCTAAGTGCGTTGAGCTGCATCAGCCTGTTTCAAGGCCATGCGCTCCTGTCATGGGATCAATCAGTTCCCCATGGCCGCGCTGGTGATGATTTCATTTTCAACCAGCAGATTGATGCGTTGAGGGTCGTAGTCCTTGGTCATGATGAAGCCGATACCAATCGGTCGCACGTGCAGGCCGGTTTTATCGGCCAATTCTGCGCGCAGAGCCTCGGAGTATTGTTTGCCTACGTACTCGTTTGCGGTTTCCAGGTGTTGATCCAGTTCGTGAGTCATTTGTAGCTTCCTTGCGATAAGTTTTTGATTGAGCCTGTTTGCTCTCGCCTTCCTTCATGGAGGGAGTGGAAAAATTCTGGAGGAACTTCAGTTATTTAGCATCCTCTGGAGTGTGTCCCGATATTTGCCCATATTGAGTGGCGCAATAAAAAGCCCGTCTCGCTGGACGGGCTCAAAGTGTGCTCAAGAGGCCGTTTTCAGGGCTGTTGCTCAAACGCCACGTAGATCTTGCGGCACGGTTCCAGCACTTCCCAGGTTCCTCTGAAACCTGCCGGGATTACAAAACGATCTCCCGCTCGGAGTGTCTTCGCGTTTCCGTTTCCGTCACGCAGAACGGAAACACCCTGCACGATTTCGCAGTATTCGTGTTCGGTGAAGTTCACCATCCATTGCCCGACTTCACCTTCCCACACGCCGGCGTTCAGCTGGCCGCACGGGCTGTTGTAGTGGTTGTAGACGGTTTGCTCGGGGTCGCCTTTGAGGATCTTTGTAGCGTCCGGGCGGTAGCGCTCGGCGGGTGTGGTGGCCTGGCTGAAGTCGACGATGTCCTGGATGCTCATTCTTGTAATCCCCCGTGATTGCGGCGCGAGTGGCTGAAAAGCAAAGTCTATGTTTATTAAAATGAACATCGCAAGGCCGTTTACCGGTCTTATGTCAAATATATTGAAACATGAGGGGTCGCTGGTTTAGGGTGGCAGTTGCCTTGGGCCGATTTGAAGGCTGGCCGGGCAGAATTCCTGTAGGTGCCTGCGTAGCTCGCGTGGCGCTCGTATTCAATAAGAGGAGGACACTCGTATGACCACCCTGACTCGTACTGACTGGGAACAACGCGCCCGCGATCTGAAAATCGAAGGCCGTGCCTACATCAATGGCGAATACACCGATGCCGTCTCCGGCGCGACCTTTGAATGCATCAGCCCTGTCGATGGCCGTCTGCTGGGCGAGATTGCCAGCTGTGACGCCGCCGACGCCCAGCGCGCCGTAGAAAACGCCCGCAGCACCTTCAGCTCGGGCGTCTGGTCGCGTCTGGCACCGGCCAAGCGCAAGGCCACCATGATTCGTTTCGCCGGCCTGCTCAAGCAGCACGCCGAAGAGCTGGCGCTGCTTGAAACCCTGGACATGGGCAAGCCGATCAGCGACTCCCTGTACATCGACGTTCCGGGCGCGGCGCAAGCGCTGAGCTGGAGCGGTGAAGCCATCGACAAGATCTACGACGAAGTGGCCGCTACCCCGCACGACCAACTGGGTCTGGTGACCCGTGAGCCAGTGGGTGTGGTTGGCGCTATCGTGCCGTGGAACTTCCCGCTGATGATGGCGTGCTGGAAGCTCGGCCCGGCGCTCTCCACCGGTAACTCGGTGATCCTCAAGCCGTCTGAAAAATCCCCGCTGACCGCCATCCGCATCGCGGCACTGGCCGTTGAAGCCGGTATCCCGAAAGGCGTGCTGAACGTGCTGCCAGGCTACGGTCACACCGTTGGCAAGGCGCTGGCCCTGCACATGGATGTCGACACGCTGGTGTTCACCGGCTCGACCAAAATCGCCAAGCAACTGATGATTTATTCCGGCGAATCGAACATGAAACGTGTCTGGCTCGAAGCCGGCGGCAAGAGCCCGAACATCGTGTTTGCCGATGCGCCGGACCTGCAAGCGGCGGCCGAATCGGCTGCCAGTGCCATCGCGTTCAACCAGGGCGAAGTGTGTACCGCAGGTTCCCGTCTGCTGGTCGAGCGCTCGATCAAGGACACGTTCCTGCCGCTGGTGATCGAAGCCCTGAAAGCCTGGAAGCCGGGCAATCCGCTGGATCCGGCCACCAACGTCGGGGCGCTGGTCGACACGCAGCAGATGAACACCGTGCTGTCCTACATCGAATCCGGTCACACCGATGGCGCCAAACTGGTGGCTGGCGGTAAGCGCATCCTCCAGGAAACCGGTGGCACCTACGTTGAACCGACGATTTTCGACGGCGTGAGCAACGCGATGAAGATCGCCCAGGAAGAGATTTTTGGCCCGGTACTGTCGGTTATCACCTTCGACAGCGTCGAGGAAGCGATTCAGATCGCCAACGATACGCCATATGGCCTGGCCGCTGCAGTCTGGACCTCGGATATCTCCAAGGGCCACCTGACCGCCAAGGCCTTGCGCGCCGGTAGCGTGTGGGTCAATCAGTACGATGGCGGCGATATGACCGCACCGTTTGGTGGTTTCAAACAGTCGGGCAACGGTCGCGACAAGTCGCTGCACGCGTTCGACAAGTACACCGAGCTGAAGGCGACCTGGATCAAGCTGTAAATTGTTACGGGCCCCGGTCGCATCTGGGGCTCAAGACAACGTAGAACCCTTGTGGGAGCGAGCTTGCTCGCGATAGCGGTATGACAGTCGACGTTAATGTTGAATGTTGGTCCGTCATCGCGAGCAAGCTCGCTCCCACAGTGCTTTGTGCTGTGCCTGAAAAATAATTATCCACAGAAGCGTGGAAATGCGTTGGGCGACTTGTTTCGCCGTGTTGGCGTCATTTGTCCCATTCAGCACTGTCGTTGTGCTCGGCCAGCAGCTTGATCGCCGCCGCGCCAACCTTGCGTACAGCCTCTTCAATCTGCGGTGTCGGTTTGGCCGAGTAGTTCATGCGCAGGCAATTGCGGTATTTGCCCGAGGCGGAAAAAATGCTGCCGACGGCAATCTGTACGCCGTGGTCGTTCAGCGCACGATTCAGTTTCAAGGTATCGAAACCTTCCGGCAGTTCGACCCAAAGCATGAAGCTGCCTTGCGGGCGGCTGGCGCGGGTGCCGGCGGGAAAGTAGCGGCTGACCCAGTCGAGCATCAGGTCGCGATTACGCTGGTATTGCGTGCGCATCCGCCGCAAATGTGGCTCGAAGTGACCGCCTTTGAGAAAATCGGCGATGGCGATTTGTGGTTGCGGCGCCGTGGAGCCGGTGCTGATGTATTTCATGTGCAACACCCGCTCCAGATACCGTCCCGGCGCGACCCAGCCGATGCGCAGCCCCGGCGCCAGGGTTTTCGAAAACGAGCTGCAGAGCAGGACGCGACCGTCTTCGTCGAAGGATTTGATCGTGCGGGGGCGCGGGTAGGTGTAGGCCAGTTCGCCATACACATCGTCTTCGATGATTGCCACGTCGAAGCGCTGTGCCAGGGTCAGCAGCGCCCGTTTGCGCGCCTCCGGCATGATGTAGCCCAGTGGATTGTTGCAGTTGGGGGTCAACTGTATGGCTTTGATCGGCCACTGTTCCAGGGCCAGTTCCAGCGCATCGAGGCTGATCCCGGTAATCGGGTCGGTGGGAATCTCCAGGGCTTTCATTCCCAGCCCTTTGAGGGTCTGCATGGCGCCGTGAAAGCTCGGTGAGTCGACGGCAACGATGTCGCCCGGTTCGCAGATCGCGCGAATGCTGGTGGACAGCGCTTCGTGGCAACCGGTGGTGATCACCAGGTCGTTGGCGCTCAGCTGACAGCCGGAATCGAGCATCAATCGGGCAATTTGTTCGCGCAGCTCGAGGACGCCGTAGATGTTGTCGTAATACAGGCCGCGCAAGTCCTGCTGCCGGCTGATCCGCGCCAGCCCGCGCAGCAGAGGCTTCATGGTCGGTGTGGTGACGTCTGGCATACCGCGACCGAGTTGCACGACGTCTTTACGCGGGACGGCGCGAATCAGTTCCAGCACCTGATCCCACTGAGAAATATCCACTGGACGCTGGGCCGGGCGGCCAACGACCGGCAACTCCGGTAACTCGCGCCCGACCGGAACGAAGTAACCGGATTTAGGTTTCGGCATCGCCAGCCCGCTGTCTTCCAGCACCCGATAAGCCTGCTGCACCGTGCTCAGACTGACCCCATGCTCGACGCTTAATGCCCGCACCGACGGCAGTCGGTCACCGGGTCGGTAGAAGCCCTGCTCGATGCGTGTGCCGAGCAATTCGGCGAGGTTGACGTAAAGGGTCATGGTGCAGCCTCGGTGAGGAGATTCAGGTAACCAGTACAGATTGAGAAAAAATACAGGATTCAGTCGGTAAAACGGAAAATCTGTATGGGAGTAATACAGCTCTGTTGGATCTGTAACGGTTTCGCTCGCCCGCGCATCATGGAATCTCTGGCTACCCAAGTAAACAGGAGCAATCAAAATGAACGGCTTGAGCGATGTGCGGCTGACGTTACACAGTCAGGAACTGGTGGCAGGGCAGGAGAAGGGCATGCGCGCGGCAAAAAACCGCAATGCCCCGTCCGGTCTCGGTCGCTGGGGTCTGCTCTGGCATCGTCTGCACACGCGCAAGGCCTTGCTTGAGCTGTCGCCTGAGCAGTTGCGCGATGTGGGCTTGAGTCGCGAACAGGCGCGGGAGGAGGGGCTCAAACCCTTCTGGCGGTTGTAACCCGCAATGCGGTCCCCCGTAGGAGCTGCCGCAGGCTGCGATCTTTTGATCTGGGCTGCGTGGTGCTGCGAAAAAGATCGCAGCCTGCGGCAGCTCCTACGGGGGGCGGATTCGGATTAGGGTTCAGACCAGCTCTTTCATTCGATGCCACAACATCCCCAACGCCAACAACGGCGAACGCAGGTACTTCCCGCCGGGGAAGGTAATGTGCGGCACCTTGGCGAACAGGTCGAAACCGCCGCTTTGCTGACCGCTGATGGCTTCGGCCAGCAGTTTGCCGGCCAAGTGAGTGGCGTTCACCCCATGACCGGAATAGGCCTGGGCGTAATACACATTCGGCTGGTCCTTGAGTCGGCCAATCTGCGGCAGGCGGTTGGCGCCGATGCCAATCATCCCGCCCCATTGATAGTCGATCCTCACCCCGGCCAGTTGCGGGAAGACGTTGAGCATCTTCGGTCGCATATACGCGGCGATGTCCGACGGATCACGGCCGGAATAGTGACAGGCACCGCCGAACAGCAAGCGCCGATCCGCCGAGAGCCGGTAGTAGTCCAGCGCCACTCGCTGATCGCAGACCGCCATGTTCTGCGGCAGCAATGCGTGGGCCTGTGCTTCGCTCAAGGGTTCGGTGGCGATGATGTAACTGCCGGCGGGCAATACTTTGCCGCCGAGCTCGGGGTTCAGGTTGTTGAGGTAGGCGTTGCAGCCCAGCACCAGGGTCTTGGCGCGAACCGAGCCTTGCGCGGTGTGGACCTTGACCTCACTGCCATAGTCGATGCGGATCACCGCCGATTGTTCGAACAGCTTCACGCCCAGTTGCTGCGCTGCCGCTGCTTCGCCCAAGGCCAGGTTCAGCGGGTGCAGGTGCCCGGAACCCATGTCGATCAAACCACCAACGTAGCGGTCGGAGCCGACCACGCTGTGCATTTCATTGGCTTGCAGTAACCGGGTTTCGTAGCGATAGCCGAGGCTGCGCAGTTCGGCCGCGTCTTCGGCAAAACCGTCGAGGTCGCGAGGTTTGTTGGCCAGGTCGCAGTAACCCCAGGTCAGGTCGCAGGCGATCTGAAAACGCTCGATCCGTTGCCGGACGATTTCCACCGCTTCCAGCCCCATCAGCTTCATCTGCCGGACGCCGTCCGCACCGATTACATTGGCGAACTGATCGAGGCCATGACCGACCCCGCGAATCAGTTGCCCGCCATTGCGTCCACTGGCACCCCAGCCAATCTTGTGCGCTTCGAGCAGCACCACACGGAGCCCGCGTTCGGCCAGTTCGATGGCGGTGTTCAGCCCCGAGAACCCGCCACCCACTATGCACACGTCCGCCAGCAGTTCGCCTTTGAGCACCGGATGATCGGGCTGCGGCAGGCTGCTGGCGGCGTAGTAAGACGCGGCGTGCAGATGGCTCGGGACAGGTTGCTGAACACGGGGGTGCATGTGCGTCATCCTGATCTCGTGTGTTGAGTAAATTTTACGGAGCATAAGCCGGACCTTTCGGCCTGGGCAACACTGGTCGGCTGGTGCTGTCTGGAGCGAGGCTTTTAGGGCAAAATCCCATTCCGTTCACTATCCCGGTACGCGCTTCGATGAGCTGCAACAGCCAGAAAATCCGCACTCTTCGACAGCAAATCCCGTCATTCGAGTGTGTGCCCGGCTGCCATGACTGCTGTGGTCCGGTGACCACTTCGCCAGAAGAAATGTCCCGCCTGCCGCGCAAGACCAGGGCTGAGCAGGACGCCGCAATGGATGAACTGAACTGTGTGCACCTGGGGCCCAATGGCTGCACCGTGTATGACGAGCGGCCGTTGATCTGTCGGCTGTTCGGCACCACGAAGACCTTGCCATGCCCCAACGGCCGCGGCCCGGTGGAGTTGATCCATCCACGGGTCGAAAAGCAGATTCATGAATACATGGCCAGCACCCGGCAAGTCCTGGTTTAGAGGTTCCGTTGCTTCAGGTAGACCGAGTCGCTTCAATCGCGAGCAAGCTCGCTCCCACAGTAGATTTTCAGTGGGCACAGTTTTGTGTACGGCAGGACCCCATGTGGGAGCGAGCTTGCTCGCGATGGCGCCCGCTCAGGCAACCATTTCCTCAGAGCTGACTTCAATCCGGAATCGGCAGGCTCAGGCTCTCTTTCACTTCTTCCATCACGATATAGCTCTTGGACTCACGCACGTGGGGCAGCTTGAGCAGGATGTCGCCCAGCAGTTTGCGGTACGAGGCCATCTCGGAAATCCGCGCCTTCACCAGGTAGTCGAAATCCCCTGACACCAGGTGGCATTCCAGTACGTGCGGCAGTTTCAACACGGCGCGCCGGAATTCTTCAAAGGTATCGCCAGACTTGTAGTCGAGGCTGATTTCGACGAACACCAGCAGGCTACCCCTGAGGTGCTGCGGGTTGAGGCGGGCGTTGTAGCCCATGATGATTCCTTCGCGCTCCAGGCGTCGCACCCGCTCAGTACAGGGCGTGGTCGACAACCCGACTTTCTCCCCAAGCTCGGTGAACGAAATCCGCCCGTCTGCTTGCAGAATGCGCAGGATATTACGGTCGATCTTGTCCAGCTCGCGTTTGGTCTGAGTATTGGTCCGCATAGGGGATGCGCCTCCGTAAAAAGCCATTTCGCCGAGAATTGTCGCCAAATATAGGCGCTTATATAGTGAAAAGCACTGGCAATTGTTTTTTACACTGCCCACATCTGTGTTCTGAACAACAAACGTCAGCGGTAAGCCGCGATGAGGGATATGAAAATGCGCGTTCTGGTCTTGGGTAGCGGCGTCATTGGTACCGCCAGTGCCTATTATCTGGCTCGGGCCGGCTTTGAAGTAACGGTCGTCGACCGTCAACCGGCTGCTGCCATGGAAACCAGTTTCGCCAACGCCGGGCAAGTCTCGCCGGGCTATGCCTCGCCGTGGGCCGCGCCGGGCGTGCCGCTCAAAGCCATCAAATGGCTGCTGCAGCGCCACGCACCGCTGGCGATCAAGGCCACCGCTGATATCGACCAATACCTGTGGATGGCGCAGATGCTGCGCAACTGCACCGCCAGCCGTTATGCGGTGAACAAAGAGCGCATGGTCCGCCTGTCCGAGTACAGCCGTGACTGCCTCGATGAACTGCGTGCTGAAACCGGCATTGCCTATGAAGGCCGCAGCCTGGGGACTACTCAACTGTTCCGAACTCAGGCGCAGCTGGATGGCGCGGCAAAAGACATCGCCGTCCTGCAAGAGTCCGGCGTGCCCTTTGAACTGCTCGACCGCGCCGGCATTGCCCGCGTCGAACCAGCGCTGGCCAGTGTTACCGATATCCTCGCCGGCGCCCTGCGCCTGCCGAACGACCAGACTGGCGACTGCCAGATCTTCACCACGCGCCTGGCCGAAATGGCCGTGAAACTGGGCGTGGAATTCCGCTTTGGCCAGGACATTCAGCGCCTCGACTACGCCGGTGACCGGATCAACGGCGTGTGGATCGACGGCAAGCTGGAAACCGCTGACCGTTACGTATTGGCGCTCGGCAGCTACTCGCCGCAGTTGCTCAAGCCGCTGGGCATCAAGGCCCCGGTGTATCCGCTCAAGGGCTACTCGCTGACCGTGCCGATCACCAATCCGGCGATGGCCCCGACGTCGACTATTCTCGATGAAACCTACAAGGTTGCGATTACCCGTTTCGACAACCGCATTCGTGTCGGCGGCATGGCTGAGATCGCCGGTTTTGACCTGTCGCTGAACCCGCGTCGGCGCGAAACGCTGGAGATGATCGTCAACGATCTTTATCCTCAGGGCGGCGACCTGGCCCAGGCGAGTTTCTGGACCGGTCTGCGTCCGACCACGCCGGACGGCACGCCGATTGTCGGCGCCACACCGTTCAAGAACCTGTTCCTGAACACCGGTCACGGCACACTCGGCTGGACGATGGCGTGCGGCTCCGGTCGCTTGCTGGCTGACCTGATGGCGAAGAAAGCGCCGCAGATCAGTGCCGAAGGCCTCGATATTTCCCGTTATGACAAGACCAATCAGGAGTCCGCAAAAAATGTCAATCCAGCGCCAGCTCACCAATGAGCGCATGAGCCAGATCGTTGTCCACAACGGTACCGTGTATCTGGCAGGGCAAGTCGGCGACGATATGAGTGCCGGGATTGAACAGCAGACCCGTGAAACCCTCGCCAACATCGAGCGCTTGCTGGATCTGGCCGGTACCGACAAAACCAGGTTGCTGTCGGTGACGATTTACCTGAAAGACATTGATGCCCATTTCGAGGGTATGAACAGTGTCTGGGACACTTGGCTGCCAAAGAACGTCGCGCCAGCCCGTGCGACGGTTGAAGCCAAACTGTGCGAACCGGAAATCCTGGTTGAGCTGTCGGTAGTGGCTGCTCTGCCGTAGGGTCTGTTTAAGCAAAGATCCCTCTCCCGGCGCTACTGGCGGTTCACGCCACTGGTCAGCGCCGGTTTTTTCTTCCCCATGACCGCCTAGAAGTCTGCCGCCATGCGTCCTGCCCGTGCCCTGATCGATCTTCAAGCCCTGCGTCATAACTACCAACTGGCCCGAGAAGTCTCGGGGGCTCGCGCCCTCGCGGTGATCAAGGCCGATGCCTATGGTCATGGCGCGGTGCGTTGTGCCCAGGCCCTGGAGGCTGAGGCGGACGGTTTTGCCGTAGCCTGCATCGAAGAAGCTTTGGAGCTGCGCGCCGCCGGCATTCGTGCGCCGGTCCTGCTACTCGAAGGCTTTTTCGAAGCCGATGAGCTATCGCTGATCGTTGAGCATGACTTCTGGTGCGTGGTGCATTCGCTGTGGCAGCTCGAAGCCATCGAGAAAGCCGCGTTGAGCAAGCCAATCACGGTCTGGCTCAAGCTTGATTCGGGCATGCACCGGGTCGGCCTGCATCCAGCAGATTATCAGGCGGCCTACCAACGTCTGCTGGCCAGCGGCAAAGTTTCGAAGATCGTGCTGATGAGCCACTTTGCGCGTGCCGATGAGCTGCATAGCAGTAGCGCGGCGGAGCAGGTTGCGGTGTTTGAAGCGGCGCGTCAGGGCTTGTCGGCACAGGTCAGCTTGCGTAACTCGCCAGCGGTGCTGGGCTGGCCGCAGGTGCCGAGCGATTGGGTGCGCCCGGGCATCATGCTCTATGGTGCGACACCTTTTGAAGAAGCCAACGCTGTGGCCGCGCGCTTGCAACCGGTGATGACCCTGGAATCGAAAGTCATCAGCGTGCGCGAATTGCCGGCCGGTGAGCCGGTAGGCTACGGTGCCAAGTTCATCACCCAAAAGCCGATGCGCATCGGCGTGGTCGCTATGGGCTATGCCGACGGTTATCCGCGTCAGGCACCTACCGGCACACCGGTGTTGGTGGCCGGGCAGCGCAGCCAGCTGCTGGGACGAGTGTCGATGGACATGCTCTGTATCGATTTGACCGACGTACCGCAGGCCGGCCTCGGTTCTACCGTCGAATTGTGGGGTAAAAACATCCTGGCCAGCGACGTAGCCATGGCTGCCGGGACCATTCCCTACCAGATATTCTGCAACCTGCGTCGCGTGCCACGGCTCTATTCCGGGAGCTGAGGCTGGCGGTCGATACCAGAAGTCAGCTTTGCTGAACGGGATTCAGACCCAAGTGTTGTAAATACTGAACGCTGTCGCCATGATAACGCTCACTATCCACACAATCTGAATCCTGGGAGGCTAATGCATTGGACGTCGGTGAACGACTGCAATCGATCCGTAAACTGAAAGGTCTATCCCAGCGAGAGCTCGCCAAGCGGGCAGGCGTTACCAATAGCACCATTTCGATGATCGAGAAAAACAGCGTCAGCCCCTCGATCAGTTCGCTGAGGAAGGTACTTGGCGGCATCCCCATGTCCATGGTCGAGTTCTTTTCCGAAGAAATTCTCCAGGAAAAACCGACGCAGATCGTCTACAAAGCCAACGAGCTGATCGATATCTCCGATGGTGCCGTGACCATGAAACTGGTCGGCAAGGCGCATCCGAGCCGTGCTATCGCGTTCCTCAACGAGATCTACCCGCCTGGCGCCGATACCGGTGAAGAGATGCTCACCCATGAGGGCGAGGAAACCGGGATTCTGCTCGAAGGTCGGCTGGAACTGGTGGTCGGGCTTGAAACATTCGTGCTCGAGGCCGGTGACAGCTACTATTTCGAAAGCACCAAACCGCACCGTTTCCGAAATCCGTTCGATGCGCCAGCGCGACTAATCAGCGCAGCAACACCGGCGAATTTCTAAGAAAAGCGGCGTCCGGCAAGGTTTTGCGAGTCGCCCAAGCTGCATTTCGCCACGACTTAATACCCCTTGGACTTTAGGGTTGTTTCAGTGTGGCGGGCTAACCGCTATACTTGCGCCCGCCTGCGAAACCGTGGCCGTGGGCGTGACTAGCCACCATTGAGGGTGTACGCGTGAACCTAATTATGAAAATGCTGGCCGCACCAGCAACCGTATTGGCCCTTTGGGCAGTCAGCGCTCAAGCGTCGACCACTGACGACATCGCCAAGCGCCTTGAGCCCGTCGGCCAGGTCTGTGTACAAGGTCAAGAGTGCAAGGGGATGGAAGTCGCCGCTTCGGTAGGCGGCGGTGCAGCGAAAACCCCCGATGAAATCATTGCCAAACATTGCAATGCTTGCCATGGCACTGGTCTGCTGGGCGCACCGAAAATCGGTGATGCTGCAGACTGGAAAAAACGCGCCGACAAAGAAGGCGGCACTGCTGCTGGCCTGGCGAAAGTAGCGTTGACAGGTCTCAACGCGATGCCGCCAAAAGGCACGTGCAGCGACTGCGAAGTGAAAGACCTTGAAGGCGCCATCCAGAAGATGTCCGGCCTGAAATAAGCCCCCTCTTCAGCGAAAAAGCCGCTTGTTAGCGGCTTTTTTGTGCCTGAGATTTGAGCGCAAGACTGGTCATGACGATCAGGACGCGGCAAGCTCGGACCCACCTCAATTCATGGACAGGTCGGGAGGGTCTGATGGTGCAGTCGGTATCAATCGAACAGGCAGTCGATGACGTGCTCGCACGTTTGCCTGCGCATATTCACCTCGGCCTGCCGCTGGGGCTGGGCAAACCCAACCGTTTCGTCAACGCGCTCTATCAGCGCATTGCCCAACTGCCCGAGCGGCAGTTGACGGTGTACACCGCGTTGAGTCTTGGACGTCCGGAATTGGGCGACGGTTTGCAGCGGCGCTTTCTGGAACCCTTCATCGAGCGAGTGTTTGGCGACTATCCCGAGCTGGATTTTCTCGCTGACCTGCACCGTGACAGCCTCCCGCCGAACATTCGCATCGAACAGTTCTTCATGCAGCCTGGCAGCTTGCTGCACAGCGCCTCGGCGCAGCAGGACTACGTCAGCAGCAACTACAGCCACGCCGCCCGCGACATCAACGCCGCCGGGTTGAACCTGGTGGCGCAATTGGTGGCCCATGACCTGCAGCAGCCTGATCGGCTGAGCCTGAGCTGCAACCCGGACATCACCCTCGACCTGTTGCCGATGATCGCCAAGCGTCGCGCTGCCGGAGAAACCATTCTGCTGCTCGGCCAGGTTCACCGGGATCTGCCGTACATGCCGGGAGACTCGGAAGTCGAGCGCGAGGCGTTCGATCTGCTGATCGACGAGGAGGAGGGCAGCACGCTGTTTTCCACACCGAACATGCCGGTGGGCGTTCAGGATCACTTCATCGGCCTGCACGCCAGTACTCTGGTGCGGGACGGCGGAACCCTGCAAATCGGCATCGGTGCCATGGGCGACGCACTGACCGCCGCGCTTTTGGCCCGGCAGGCGGATAACGACGGTTATCGTGCACTGCTGACGGACCTTGATGCGCATTACTGGACGCCACTGATCAGCCGTGAAGGCGGCGTGGAGCCCTTCGCCAAGGGGCTTTATGGTTGCAGCGAGATGTTCGTCAACGGTCTGCTGGCGTTGTCCGACGCCGGAATCGTGCGGCGTAAGGTTTATCCGAGCGTCGCCCTGCAACAGCAAGCCAATGCCGGCACTCTGGATGAGTCGGCTCAGGTAGGCGGCATCTCGATACACGGCGGATTTTTCCTCGGACCGCGCAGCTTTTATCAGCGGTTGCGGGATTTACCCCACAGCAAGCTCGCAGAATTCGACATGACCGCCATCAGCTACATCAACGAGCTGTACGGTCATGAAGAACTCAAACGCTTGCAGCGTCTGGATGCACGTTTCATCAACAGCGCCTTCACCATGACCTTGCTCGGCGCTGGCGTGGCGGATCAGCTGGAGGACGGGCGGGTGCTCAGCGGTGTCGGCGGGCAATACAACTTCGTCGTCCAGGGCCACGCGCTGGAAGGTGCACGCTCGATTCTGATCCTGCGCAGCTGGCGTGAGTCGGGCGGTGAAGTGAGCTCGAACATGGTCTGGGCGTATGGCCACTGCACGATTCCACGGCACTTGCGCGACATTGTGATCACCGAATATGGCATTGCCGATTTGCGCGGCAAGACCGACGCGAAGGTGATCGAAGCGCTGCTCAACATCAGCGATTCACGCTTCCAGCCAGGCTTGATCGACCTGGCGCAGAAGGCCGGCAAGCTGCCGAAGGATTTTCGCCTCGATCCGCGTTTCACCGACAACAGCCCACAGCGCTTGCAGGCGATTGCCGCACGGCACCCTCGATTGTTTCCGGAGTATCCGTTGGGCAGTGATTTCAGCAGCGAAGAGCGGGATTTGCTGCGGGCGCTGAACTGGCTCAAGAGCAAGTTCAAACTCACCGAGATTCTGGAGCTGGGCAAAGCCGCACTGGATGCGCCGGAGCCGTCGGAGTATCCGGCTCACCTGGAGCGAATGCAGCTGACGAAGCCGGAAGGCTTGAAGGAGGATGTGTATCAGCGGTTGTTGCTGGCAGGCCTGAAGGCCACCGCGCAGTAACAGTTCACACATAACAACTGTGGGAGCGAGCCTGCTCGCGATGACGGCAGTCCATTCAACATCAACGTTGACTGACCCACCGCTATCGCGAGCAGGCTCGCTCCCACAAGGGATAGGCGGTGTGGCGGGTTACTCGATAAAGGTCACGACGCCGCCGGCCAGGGATTTTACCCGGGCCAGGGATTCGACGCGGTAGCCTTGCGAGTCCAGTTCGGCGCGGCCGCCCTGGAACGACTTCTCGATCACGATACCCAGACCTGCCACGGTGGCGCCGGCCTGTTTGATGATCGAGATCAGTGCCTGCGACGCCTTACCGTTGGCCAGGAAGTCGTCGATGATCAGCACGCGGTCGCTGCTGGTCAGGTGACGTGGGGAAATGGCCACAGTGCTTTCGGTCTGCTTGGTGAACGAGTACACCGTCGCCGACAGCAGGTTCTCGGTCAGGGTCAGTGACTGGTGCTTGCGGGCGAAGATCACCGGCACACCCAGGTTCAGACCGGTCATGATCGCCGGCGCAATGCCCGATGCTTCGATGGTGACGATCTTGGTGACGCCCGAGTCCTTGAACAGCGTGGCGAATTCGTCGCCGATCAGCTTCATCAATTGCGGGTCGATCTGGTGGTTCAGAAAGGCGTCGACTTTCAGGACCTGGTCGGAAAGCACGATGCCTTCTTCGCGAATTTTCTTGTGCAGTGCTTCCATGAAGCTTTCCTCTTTTGGCGCCTTGTGCGCCCCTAAGCTCTGTTAAAAGTATTCGGTTAAAAAATAATCGATTCTAGCGCTTTAACATCGCGCGGATATCCGCCAATGCGGTGTTGCCACGCACGGCTTTGACTTCGGTCGGAGTGTCGTCGTTGCCTTCCCAGGCCAGGTCGTCCGGCGGTAACTCATCGAGGAAACGGCTCGGCGAGCAGTCGATGATTTCGCCATATTGTTTGCGCTTGGCAGCAAAGGTGAAGGCCAGGGTCTGACGTGCGCGGGTAATCCCGACGTAGGCCAATCGGCGTTCTTCTTCGATGGTGTCGGCTTCGATACTGGAGCGGTGCGGGAGGATTTCTTCCTCCATGCCCATGATGAACACGTAGGGGAATTCCAGTCCCTTGGAGGCGTGCAAGGTCATCATCTGCACGCCTTCGGCGCCGTCTTCCTCTTCCTGCTGACGTTCGAGCATGTCGCGCAAGACCAGCTTGCCGATCGCGTCTTCGACGGTCATTTCGCCGTCTTCGTCTTTTTCCAGAGTGTTTTTCAGCGCCTCGATCAGGAACCAGACGTTACCCATGCGGTAGTCGGCGGCCTTGTCGCTGGAGCTGTTGGTGCGCAGCCAGTTTTCGTAGTCGATGTCCATGACCATGCTGCGCAGGGCAGAGATCGGGTCTTCGCCGGCGCACTGCTCACGCACGCGGTCCATGAAACGCTTGAAACGCGCCAGACGATCGGTGAAGCGGTTGTCCAGGTGTTCGCCCAGGCCGATTTCATCGGTGGCGGCATACATCGAGATCTTGCGTTCGGTCGCGTAGTTGCCGAGCTTCTCCAGCGTGGTCGAACCGATTTCCCGGCGTGGGACGTTGATCACCCGCAGGAAGGCGTTGTCGTCATCCGGGTTCACGATCAGGCGGAAGTAGGCCATCAGGTCTTTGACTTCCTGGCGTCCGAAAAAGCTGTTGCCACCGGAAAGGCGATAAGGAACCTGGTGATGTTGCAGCTTCAGCTCAATCAGCTTGGCCTGGTAGTTACCGCGATAGAGGATTGCGAAATCGCTGTACGGGCGGTCGGTGCGCAGGTGCAGGCTGAGGATTTCCACGGCCACGCGCTCGGCTTCGGCGTCTTCGTTGCGGCAGCGGATCACGCGGATCTCGTCGCCGTGGCCCATCTCGCTCCACAGCTGTTTTTCAAACTCGTGGGGGTTGTTCGAGATCAGCACGTTGGCGCAGCGCAGGATGCGGCTGGTGGAGCGGTAGTTTTGCTCCAGCATCACCACTTTCAAGGACGGGTAGTCGTCCTTGAGCAGCATCAGGTTTTCCGGACGCGCGCCGCGCCAGGCGTAGATCGACTGGTCGTCGTCGCCGACCACGGTGAACTGGTTGCGCGTGCCGATCAGCAATTTCACCAGCAGGTACTGGCTGGCGTTGGTGTCCTGGTATTCGTCCACCAACAGGTAGCGGACTTTGTTCTGCCACTTTTCGAGGATGTCGGCGTGTTCCTGGAACAGTTTCACCGGTAGCAGGATCAGGTCGTCGAAGTCCACCGCGTTGAACGCCTTGAGCGTGCGCTGATAGTGGGTGTAGACGATGGCGGCGGTCTGTTCCTTGGGGTTGCGCGCGTTTTCCAGGGCTTCGGGCGGCAGGATCAGGTCGTTCTTCCACGCGCCGATCATGTTCTTGATTTCGTCGACGCCGTCGTCGCCCGAGTATTCCTTTTGCATGATGTCGGTCATCAGGGCTTTGACGTCGGCCTCGTCGAAAATCGAGAAACCGGGTTTGTAGCCCAACCGCACATGCTCCTTGCGGATGATGTTCAGCCCAAGGTTGTGGAACGTGCACACCGTCAGGCCGCGCCCTTCGCCACCCTTGAGCAAGGTGCCGACCCGTTCCTTCATCTCGCGCGCGGCCTTGTTGGTAAAGGTCATGGCGACGATGTACTGCGCGCGAATGCCGCAGCTCTGGATCAGGTGGGCGATCTTGCGGGTGATTACACTGGTCTTGCCGGAGCCAGCACCGGCGAGCACCAAAAGAGGGCCGCCGACGTAGCTCACGGCTTCTTGCTGCCGGGGATTGAGTCGGGACATGACGGAAAAGGGAGTCGTTTGCGAAAAGGGCGGGCATTTTAACAGGATGCACAGATTCTGCCCCTCTCTCCGACTTGTGACGTACCACGCTATCTAAATTTGCCGGTTTTGTTACTTTCCCGCAGGATGCGCGCTGAATTGGCGACTAATGTTCAATTCACAGCGGTACAAAAGAGTGTTTGATAATCAATATCATTGGCCGTTGTTTATCTGCGCGTCATAATGCCCGCCGCCAACATCTTTTGCAGAGTCTAGGGAGCTAGCTTGTCTACGCCTGTCGAACCCTTGCGTTTGCTGCTACTGGCCAAAGAGCCAGCGTGGGCAGCGTTGTTACGCGAGTGTCTGGCTCCTATGGGGAGCTCGGCTGTGCTGATCAGTGCACCGACCTGGGAGTCGGTGAGCAGTCTATTTGCTGACAATCGCAGTGCGGTCCTGTTGACCATTCCAGCGCTTCAACCGGAGCCGGGCCGTTGCAGCCTGCCGACGGTACTGTTGCTCGAACATGAACCGTCCACCCCACCGGACGGTGTCAGCGACTGGCTGGTTCGCGATGCACTGGATGTGGATACATTGCGCCGCTGCCTGCGCCATGTGCGCGAGCGCGGCGTGCTCGAAAACACCTTGCAGCGTCTCGCCGAGCAGGACCCGCTGACCGGCATTGCCAATCGCCAGGGGTTTCAGACCCTGCTGGCGGCGCGTCTGGCGGAGAACGACGGCCGTGGCCTGGCGCTCGGGCACCTCGACCTCGACAACTTCCGACACGCCAACGACGCCCTCGGCCACCAGGCCGGTGACCGGTTGATCCTGCAAGTGGTCTCGCGGCTCAAGAGCCAGCTTGAGGCCGGCGATCAACTGGCGCGTCTGGGCAGCGACGAGTTCGCCTTACTCATCGACACCCGCCGCGCACCACAACGCGCCGAGTGGATGGCCGAGCGCATTACCGAAGTCATGGCCGAGCCCTACTGGGTCGACGGCGAAAGCCTGTTGATCGGTTGCAGCCTGGGCATTGCCCACGCCCGCGCACAGGCTGGCGCCGACCCGCTGATGTGGCACGCACACATCGCCATGCAGCAAGCCAAAAGCACTCAGGGCTGCACCTTTCACATTTTCAATGAACGCATCAACCGCAATGCGCGCAGCCTCGCCGATCTTGAAAGCGAACTGCGCCGGGCCTTGCGTCGCGATGAGCTGGAACTGCATTACCAGCCGCGACTGAACCTGGACGATGGGCAGATTGTCGGCCTCGAAGCGCTGGTGCGCTGGCGCCATGGCGAGCGCGGGTTGTTGCCGCCGAGCGAGTTCGTGCCGCTGGCCGAGCAGAGCGGTTTGATCGTGCCGTTGGGGTACTGGGTAATTTCCCGCGCCTTGCGTGACATGCAGGCGTTACGCGAGCGCGGTCTGCCACCATTACACATGGCCGTGAACCTGTCGTTCCGGCAGTTTCAGGACAGTCAGCTACTGTCGACCTTGAGTCGGCTGATTGCCGAGCGTGGCGTCGAAGCGCAGTGGCTGGAATTCGAACTGACGGAAACCGCAGTGATGCGCCGCAGCGATCTGGTCAAACAGACCATGGACGCTTTGGGGCGTCTGGGTGTGCGTTTCTCCCTGGACGACTTCGGTACCGGTTTTTCATCGTTCGTGCACCTCAACAGCCTGCCGATTGCCTTGCTGAAGATCGACAAGAGCTTCGTCGGTGGGATGGAGATGCGGGAGGAAAACCGCAAGCTGGTCCACGCAATGATCAACCTGGCCCACAACCTCAACCTGGAAGTGGTCGCCGAGGGCGTTGAAACCCCTGAACAGCTTGAGCTGCTGCGCGGCTTTGGTTGTGATCAGGTGCAGGGTTACCTGATCAGCAAGCCGTTACCGTTGGCGGAGTTGGTCGAGTACCTGACGTTTGGTTCCAGCCAACAGGCGCTGGAAGTCGTGGTTTAACCCTTTCTACTGACATAGCTAACCCATGTGGGAGCAGCCGGTCGACGCTCGATTGCTCGCGATAGCGGTATGACAGTCACTGCATAGGTGTCTGATCTATCGTCATCGCGAGCAATCGAGCGTCGACCGGCTGCTCCCACAGGGATCTCATTCTGTCTGGGGAATCTCGAAGCTCGGCTGTGAAGCAGGCTCACGCCGGATCATCCGCTTCATCTTCCATTCGAACGCCAGCGTCAGACTCACGGCCGAGCAGGCCAGCCCCAGCGCCAGACCCCACCAGACGCCGGTCGGCCCCCAATTGAGGTGGAAAGCCATCCACCACGCAGCCGGTGCGCCGATCAGCCAATAGCAGGCGAGGCCGACCAGGAAAGTGGTCTTGGCGTCCTTAAGCCCACGAATACAGCCCATGGCGATGGTTTGCGTGCCGTCGAAAAATTCGAACCATGCCGCCACCATCAACAGGCTCACCGCAAGGTTGATCACCTCGCGAAACGCCGGGTCGTTTTGGTCCAGGAATAGCCCCACCAGTTGATTGGGCAGCAGCCAGAAGACCATGGCAAACCCGAGCATCGCCGCGCCACCAAAGGCAATCCCGACCCGCCCGGCCAAGCGTGCATCGAGCAATTGCCCGGCACCGTAATGCTGGCCGATGCGCATGGTGATCGCATACGACAATCCCGCCGGAATCATGAACGCCACCGAGACGATTTGCAGGGCGATCTGATGCGCCGCCAATTGCGTGCTGCCCATGGTGCCCATGCACAACGCAGCGAATGCAAACAGGCCGACCTCTACCGCGTAGGTGCCGCCAATCGGCAGGCCCAGACGCCACAGTTCGCGCAGGTACTGGCGATTGGGCCGTGACAGGCCTTTGCGCAGCGGAAACGCGTCATAAGCCGGGTGCCGGCGAATATGCCAGGCCAGGCCCAGTGCCATGCAGTTGGCGACGATGGCCGTGACCAGGCCGATCCCCATCAAACCCATTTTCGGCAGGCCGAACATACCGGTGATCAACGCATAGTTGAGCAGGAAATTGGCCACGGTCCCGATAAGGCTGATGACCATCACCGGCGTCGTCCGGCCGATGGCGCTGGTAAAGCCGCGCAAGGCCATGAAACTCAGGTAGCCGGGCAGGGCGAACGGCAGAATCAACAGGAACTGGCCGGCCGCGTGTACGTTGCTTTCGGTCTGGCCGAACAGCAGCAACACCGGTTTGAGGTTCCACAACAGCAAACCCGCCACCAAGGCCATCAACCACGCCAGCCAGAGCCCGGCCTGGGTCAGCCGCGTGGCGCCTTCGATGTCGCCGGCACCCTGACGGATCGCCACCAGCGTGCCGACCGCGGCAATCACGCCGAGGCAGAAAATCGACACGAACGAATAGCTCGCCGCGCCCAGACCGCCACCGGCCAATGCCTCCGGACTGAGCCTGGCCATCATCAAGGTATCGGTGAGGATCATCAGCATGTGCGCCAACTGTGAGGCAATCAACGGCCCCGCCAGCCGCAGGATGGCCCAGAGTTCGGTACGTGCTGGATGCTGCATGATCATCACGCTCATTTAGTCAGACAAATCGGGAAGGGTTGATTCTCGGCGCTCGCAAGCGTTTGCACAAAGGGATAAAAACGATTGCTCGCATGATTAAAACTCATGCTAGAGAGTTTCTGATAAGGTTTCAGGGTCGCGCTATAGGAGCTTTCCTGATGTCTCGTCGTCTTCCTCCGCTTTATGCCCTTCGCGCTTTCGAGGCCGCGGCGCGGCACAGTTCGTTTACCCGTGCGGCTGAAGAACTGTCGATTACCCAAAGTGCCGTCAGCCGACATGTGCGTACGCTGGAGGAGCATTTTGCCTGTCGGCTGTTTCAGCGCAGCGGGCGTAATCTGCAACTGACCGAGGCCGCGCGTTTGCTGCTGCCGGGCGTGCGTGAAGGCTTTGGCGCGCTGGAGCGGGCCTGCAATACCCTGCGCGCCGAAGATGACGTCTTGCGCATGAAAGCCCCTTCGACCCTGACCATGCGCTGGCTGCTGGCGCGACTCAGCCGCTTCCGGCATTTGCAGCCGGGCAACGAGGTGCAGCTGACCAGCGCCTGGATGGACGTCGATTCGGTGGACTTCAATCACGAACCGTTTGATTGCGCCGTGTTGCTGAGCAACGGGCACTTTCCACCGGACTGGGAAGCCAGTTATCTGTTCCCGGAGCTGCTGATCCCGGTCGGTTCGCCGAATCTGTTGAATGATCAGCCGTGGGATGTCGAGCGGCTGGCCAGCACTGAATTGCTCCACCCGACTCCCGACCGGCGTGACTGGCGCAGTTGGCTGGAGCGCATGGGCCTGTCCGAGCAGGTATCGCTCAAGGGCGGGCAGGTGTTCGATACGCTGGAACTGGGGATGATCGCCGCCGCCCGAGGTTACGGGGTGTCGATGGGCGACTTGCTGATGGTGGCCGAAGATGTGGCTCAGGGGCGTCTGAGTTTGCCGTGGCCAACCGCCGTTGCGAGCGGTCTGAATTATTACCTGGTCTGGCCGAAAACCCGCCCTGGCGGTGAACGTTTGCGCCGCCTCAGCGATTTTCTCCAGGGCGAGGTCCAGGCCATGGAATTGCCGGATGTCGAGCGCCTCGGCTGAATCAATATGGTCGCCACAATGGCGGCGTTGCTAGCTGCTGATCGAGTGGGAGTGAGCCAAGTGATGGTTTGCGGTAGTTATGCCGTTTTTAAGCTTGCTGAAACGTTTCATCAGCGCTATAAAAACTGCACAACTCCAAGAAAGGCGCTTCTCATGATCCCGCTCAAACTGCTCGTCACTCTCGGCGCAATGACTGCTGCCTCCCACGTCATGGCTTGGGATTACGTGCTGCTCGACACCGACAAGGCTGCCCAGAACCAGCAGATCACCAGCCAGCAGCTCGGTGTTAAAACCGACAAACCCTTCTCCGTGACCCTGCGCACCCTGCACGGCGGTCGGCAGGAGGGCGTTAGCATCGTCGACATTGATAACGGCACGATGAAACTCTCGGTGGTGCCGACCCGTGGGATGAACGTCCTGCAGGCGTCGGTAGGTAATGTGCGCATGGGTTGGGATTCGCCGGTCAAGGATGTGGTCAATCCATCCTTCATCGAACTCAACGGCCGCGGCGGACTGGGCTGGCTGGAAGGCTTCAACGAACTGGTCGCGCGCTGTGGCTACGAATGGGTCGGCCATCCCGGCATGGACAACGGCGAACTGCTGACTCTTCATGGGCGCGCCGCCAACATCCCGGCCAGCAAAGTCACTTTGCACATCGATGAAAAGCCACCCTATGCCATCAGCCTGCGCGGCGAGCTGAAAGAACAGGCGTTCAAGAAAGTCGACTTCTCGGTGATGACTGAACTGGTCACCGAACCCGGCAGCGTGCGCTTCGCCCTCAACGACACCCTGACCAACAACGGCGACTATCCGAAGGAATACCAGGCGCTCTACCACAGCAACTTCAGCACCCCGTTCCTGGAACAGGGCGCCCGCTTCGCCGCGCCGGTGAAACAGGTGTCACCGTTCAATGACAAGGCCAAAGGGGATTTGCCCGACTGGCAAACCTACCGCGCGCCGACCAAGGACTACGACGAGACGGTTTACAACGTCGTGCCGTATGCCGATACCAAGGGCGACACGCTGGCGGTGCTGCATAACAAGGCGGGCAACCTCGGGGTGTCGGTTGGCTTTAACACCTGGCAATTGCCGGTGTTCTCCCTGTGGAAAAACACTGATACCCAAGGGCAGGGGTATGTCACGGGGCTGGAGCCGGGGACGAGTTTTTCCTACAACCGCCGGTATCAGCGGCCACTGAACCTGGTGCCGATGATTGCGGCCAAGGAACAGAAGCAGTTCCAGATCAGCTACAGCTTGCTGGCGGATAAAGCGGCTGTGGATAAAGCGTTGGCGCGGGTGAGCGAGATTCAGGGGACGCGGGAGACTGAGGTGCGGCAAGCGCCGTTGGTGGATCTCACAGATAAATAGGTAAGGGACTGATAGATTTAGTGATTCGGTTGTTGGCGAGGGTGCGGCAAACCGATGTGCGCAGAACCGCTTTTAAACGGTCTCTGCGCCAGCTTTAACGGCCAGTGGTTATCGGAAAGACGAACAGCCCACAAACTCATTGACTTTGGTTATCTTTGTGAGCGGAAAGTCGATGCTATCGACCCATACATTATCGACAAAAAAATTGTAGCGCCTGCCAGTTTTGATATTCATGTACGTCACGTCAACGCTGGTCTCATTGCGCTTGATTTTTTTAGCAACCTGCTTGGGGAGTATCAGAGTATTTTTTCCACCAGCAACATATTCAAATTTGAATACTGTTTCGCCCTTGTTATTTTTTTCAAGAAACGAAACGGAAGAACGTAGTGTGTCCGAGACGCTCATTAATTTCAGGTTTTCATCACCAAGTTTTCGAGCTTTAAAACCAAATGTTGGATATTCCGTCGTGCTGGTAACCCACCATTGATTATTGTTGCGCTCGGCCAATCGATTGTTGCTGTCCCTGATATCCCGATACTCCGATGGCTCTAGCTCCGCGGAAGTGACGGACCTAGTTTTCCTTACGATTTTAGGCACCGTACCCGCGCCGGAAATTTGCAGCAGTTTGTCGAGAAGGCCACGTGAGTCATGCTTACCGTCAAGCATGGGGTTATTCGAATTTTCAAAACATCTGTCGGACGTGAAACCCAGCTGCGCCAGTAGGATGTCGTTCATCATTCTGTACGAGTCCCCTACACCTCCGAGGTAGGACATGCCTATGTCGGAATGAGCTCCTGGTAAATAAATAGTTTTGATTCGTGATACATAATAATCAGCCGTATTGTCCAGCGCAGTGACGGCATCTACGTCCACAGGAAACAGGCCGCGTGGTTCATCCATCGCCACGAAATGCAGCGAGTAATTTACGCTTTTCGGTAAACCAAGTTTCATCCTGCGGCCGATGTTGGTAGAAACCGTGTCGTACAGTAACGTATAAAATCGCAGTTTGGGTGGCTGATGACCATCCACACCCGGATACCGGTGAGCCCACTCTTCATCAACGATGTTCATGAAGTGCCGGGCGCTTGCCGCTCCCCTGCTGAAGCCAGTCACAAACACTCGTAACTCAACTTCTGGGGTTGTCTGTATGATTTCATCGGTCTTGGAAAACAGATCTCCTTTTGCCTCTTCGGCGATTTTTTCCATACTCAGACCCAACGCGGCATCCAGGTTGTCTACGTCTTTTGCCTGCATCCCCACACCACGGTAATAGTGACGCGGCCCGGAAGTCTTTCCTGCGATATAAGCAACAATGGTTGGTCGTTCGTCGCTGGGTACTCTGTTTAAATCGTTTAATGTTCCGTCAAAAGCGAAGCTAATAATCTTTGAAGGCGGTGAGTCGCCAGCTTCCGGCTGGATGTTAGGCGCGACCATGTCTCTTTGCGCTTTGTCGATCAGACCTGTATCTGTCGGGGCTATGGGGATTTGCGTGCTGCCAGAGAAGAATTGGGCTGTGCTGCAACCGGTAAGCCCTGCTATGAAAACTAGTGATGCTCTAAAAAGCCATTTTGATAACATGTTCTTCCCTGAGAGTCAGACGAATAGACTTGATGGCCATTATTATGCCTTCAAAAAAAGGCCGACGGCTGTCTTCTTTAATAGGATTTTTTTTGATGGAGTGGGCGTCGAATATCATGGGCGATATTGCAATGCCTCAGCCAAGTGCTCCCGACTGGTTCGATCGAGCTGTTGAAGGTCCGCTAGGGGGCGCGCGACCTTGAACAGTCGGGGGGCCGCTCGTAGTGACAAGGTTAATCGTTCGCGCGCGGTTTCCAGCCAGTTTTCGTCGGCTGTGGATAACGTGCATTGTCGGCGCAAACCCGGCAGGTCGAGGAAGGCATTGGCACAGCCTTGGCGTTGTTGCTGGCGGTCCCGGGCTTTGGCGACGATGAGCGCCGCGCTGGCTGTGTCATCGCCAACTTGCTGCGCGGGGTTGAGCGCGGAGGCTTCGCGGGCGACGGTCAGGTGCAAGTCGATACGGTCAAGCAGCGGTCTGGAGAGCTTGTTGCGGTAGCGCTGGATCTGACCCGGTGAGCAACGACATCGACCGCTGGGTTCGCCAAGATATCCACAGGGGCAGGGTTTCATTGCAGCGACCAAATGGAAGTGTGCAGGGAAACGCACACGGTTGCGGGCTCGGGATATGACGATCTAGCCAGACTCCAGCGGCTCTCTCAATACTTCCAGAACCTTGCGATCAAATTCCGGGAGCTTATCGAGGAGCAGCGCGTCATGGTTGGCGAGAGTGATTTCACCGGGATGTGGTTTCGAGCCTCTGTAGGTTTCGGAAATAAATGCGATTGAGTTAGCTGATAGCCCGAGCTCTTCGGGAGGTCTGTACGGAATTAGATGCGACTAATTGTGCAAATAGCTGCGAGCAAGTCCATTTCTATACGCAATTGATGCGAATGTCCTCGGTGCTCCCAGTTCAGTTATGACCTACAGGAAAATCCCTTTGAAGGCTCAACTCGCAGTGCCACAAGACGGTCGGTAGGTGGGACACAAAAAAGAAGGTCGCCCACCATATGGGTTCTCCTATTCGCGCAGTGGGTTTTCTAGGGTAGTGTTCGCTCCAGGGCACAAACAAGGGAGCAATATTTTGCCTATACCAAAGGAATACCACGGTCGCGAACAGGCGTACGTTAAACATACAATTTTGCAGACGTACCTTCAGCGCCTGTTCATGATTATTGGGCGCAAGGAGTCCGTCATCAACTATGTTGATTGCTTCGCCGGCCCTTGGTCTGAGGAGTCAGACGATCTAAAGGATACGTCTATTGGAATCTCCCTTCGTCAGATGAAGGAGTGTGCGGACGCACTAAAAAGTCAGTTTGGAAAAGATATAAAATTCCGAGCGCTATACATTGAGAAAGATAAAAAAGCATTTGGAAAGCTCGATAGCTTTTTAGCTGGGAAGAAACACGTACCCGTTGAAGCCTCATGCATTTATGGTGACTACACCACAAAAATTGACGAGATCGTTCGATGGGCATCAGGAAACTTTACCTTTTTCTTTATTGACCCAAAAGGTTGGAAGACGGTTGTAAGTGCGCCTGTACTGGCTCCGCTCCTGGCTCTGAATAAGGTCGAGTTTCTGATTAACTTAATGTACGATTTTTTTAATCGTGCACTGTCAATGAAACCACATCAGTCCGATGTTGAGGCGTTGTTAGGAAGGCGTATCGATCTAACGGGGTCAGAAACCTCATCCGAGCGTCAGGCTCTTGTGATTTCTCAGTATCGAAAAGTTGTCGGCGAGCTATACGGCGGAAAAACAACGTATGTCTCTGTTGAACGCCCAGGCATGGAGCGCGTGCTGTATTTTCTCGTATACCTGACTCGTCACCCTCTCGGAATTATTGTATTTAAACAAGCTGCCGAACAAATGGAGATGGTACAGCGTGTTAGCCATTTCGAAGCCAGGTTAAGGGCGCAGATAAATAAATCGCCCATAGGTGATCTCTTTGGTTCGGATCAGGATATTTTTACTGTTGATAAGCCAGAGGATAATCGGCTGGCAGCTAGAGACTTCTTATTAAGCAGGCTTTCTTCTACTCCTCTTCTGATTGATTTTGAATGTTGGTCTGACTTTCTGGAGCAAACAGACTTGTATCCTACGGATCTGCAACTGGCTTTTAAGGAGCTAGCGAAGGAAGGGCGAATTAAGAATCTAGACGCCGATGTTAGCAGGCGAAGTAAATACCCAGTTAAGCCCAACTGGTCTCGGAAAAGCGAACGCTGGTCAATTACTGGCTGACCGCTTTTGGAGCGGATTGGCGATAATTAAGGTATTTTTACTGCAAAAATACGCTGGCAAGGTTGTCAACGAGTCAGCGTCACCATGGCACCTTCCGAATTTGTTTATGGCTACGATTTTCCCTGACTATATGAGTCGAGAGGACAACAATAGGGTGAACTCGGTGAGTCTCATACGATGGCAATTTGACGTGCTTTGTAGCATCTTACTAATATCGCGCACGAAAGGAGTGGCAGTGCAATGAGTACCCAAACGAGCATTGAGTGGACCGAGATGACTTGGAACCCGGTGGTGGGGTGCACCAAGGTGTCGCCGGGCTGCAAACACTGCTACGCGGAGAACATGGCCCACCGCCTGCAGGCTATGGGCACGCCTGGCTATGAGAATGGCTTTCGCCTGAGCTTACGTCCGGAGAAGCTCCAGGAACCGCTGCAGCGTAAGAAGCCGACTATTTATTTCGTTAACTCGATGTCCGATCTGTTCCACGAACAGGTGCCTGACGCGTACATCGACCAAGTTTTCGACGTTATCCGGCTGGCTTCCCAGCATACCTTCCAGATTTTGACCAAGCGCGCCGAACGACTTGCCGACTATTTCAGTACTCGGGCTACACCAGACAACGCTTGGTTGGGCGTGTCTGTGGAGGATCAAGCCTACGGCGTGCCGCGTATTGATTGCCTGCGCAGGGTCGATGCGACTATTCGTTTTCTCTCGGCTGAGCCTCTTCTGGAAGACTTGGGTGAGATAGACCTCACTGACATTCATTGGGTGATAGTCGGCGGCGAGTCAGGTGCGAAGGCCCGTCCTATGCAGCAGGAATGGGTCGACAACATACACCGTCAGTGCGATGCGTCCGGCTCGGCGTTCTTCTTCAAACAGTGGGGAGGCTGGGGTGCTGACGGGGTAAAACGCTCCAAGAAAGCCAATGGTCGCCTCTTGAACGGCCAGACCTGGGATGAGATTCCCTTGTTAAACCTAGCCTGAGCTAGAAAGGATTTCGAGTGGCCAAGGAAGAAAAGTACAAGTGGGATCTCTCGGCTGGAATCTATCCACGTATAGATCCTCATAGCAAAATTAAACACCAGATTATTCAGGACTACATTCGCTCTTATATCACTGTTGTCATGAGTAATCAGCAGATTCCGCGGATCGGCATAAATATTGTTGATGGCTTTTGTGGTGGTGGTATTTATAAAGATGATGGCGGGCGTGGTGATCACTTCGGATCACCCATTATTGCTTTGGATGCGGTTCGGGAGACTGTCGCTGAAATCAATATCCAGAGAAATATGCCGCGGGAGGTGCTCGCGCAGAATTTTTTCATCGATATAAAAAAGGACAATATCGATTACTTGAATGCTGTACTCGCTACTAAGGGCCATGGGCACCGCTTGGGCAGTGATATTTTTACGCTGAAATCAAGGTTCACTGATGCACTTCCTAGCGTTATTAAGAAAATTCAGGAATTTAAGTTCTCAGAGCGATCTTTATTTTTACTCGATCAATATGCTTATAAGGATGTTCCGTTTTCGAGTATCCGGACGATCTTTAAGAGCCTAGCCAATGCGGAAGTGTTGTTGACGTTCAACGTGGATAGCTTGATTGACTACCTGTCGGAGCGTGAAGAAAATAAGAAGGCGCTGCAAAATATTGATCTTGAAAAATACATTCCTTGGGAGAAATTACGCTCGCTCAAGGCGACGATGCGGCATGAGTGGCAGCATCTTATTCAACGCTTTCTGGCTGAGGGTATTTTAAAAGAAAGTGGCGCTGACTTTATGACCGTTTTCTTTATTACACCTGGTGGCCATAACCCACGAACCTACTGGTTTATCCATTTGGCAAAAAGTTATCGTGCCAATGCGGTGATGAAACAAATACATTGGAAGTATGGCAATAATTTTTCGCACTCAATGACGCCTGCATTATTTGTTGGGTATGACGCCAATAAAGATATACATGTCACGGATCAATATGCGCTTGGTTTTGGGCAGGAACACCACTTTAGCGGCGTTACGGGGAAACGCATAGAGGCTGAACTTTCTGAGTTTTTACCCAAGAAAATATATGATCAGCCGCAACTATCTTTTTCTCAGATGATGATCGGCATGGCTAATAATACAATGGCCGATGAAAAAATAGTAAAGCAGTCGCTGCACGGCCCGATCATGAATGGCGATATCGAGGTTTACGATAAAGACAGTCGTACAAGGCGGCGCAAAGGAAGCAGCATCAAATCGAGCGACATTATTATTCCATCACCTCAGAGAACGATTTTTTTCATTCCCTCAGCACCTTATTTAAAGCTTGACGTATAGCCAGTTGCTTTCTGTTCTTTCCGAGCTTTTTGGGTCTTGAGTCTGTTCATGCGGGTTAAGTCGAACCATCTGTCACCTAGGAATACACTTTAGAGCTCAGGGGCGAGCTAACGTCTAGTCCTCATTCTTTACATAAATAATTTATAACCGTTTTTCGGCATAATTTTGACAGGGAGGGAGGTGTTTCATAGAAATCAAAGAGATTTCTATGACTGTGGCCGATACTGTAACGCCTCGGCCAGATGCTCGCGGGTGATGCCATCGACCTGCTCAAGGTCCGCCAGTGTTCGCGCTATCTTGAGCAGCCGATGGGCCGCCCTCAGCGACAAGGTCAATCGTTCGCACGCGGTTTCCAGCCAGGTTTCGTCGGCTGTGGATAACTTGCAGTGTCGGCGCAGGCCCGGCAAATCGAGGAAGGCATTGGCGCAGCCCTGGCGTTTGTGTTGCCGCTCCCTTGCGTCCGCGACCAGGGCTGCGGCGGTTACGGTGTCATCGCCGGGTTTTGGTGCCGGATTCAACGCCGTGACTTCGCGGGCAACCGTCAGGTGCAGATCAATTCGGTCCAGCAGCGGTCCCGACAGCTTGTTGCGATAACGCTGGATTTGGTCCGGAGAACAGCAGCAGCGTCCGCTCGGCTCGCCAAGATATCCACAGGGGCACGGGTTCATTGCGGCCACCAGTTGAAAGCGCGCGGGAAAACGTACGCGGTCACGGGCTCGGGAAATCACGATACACCCCGACTCCAACGGTTCCCTCAACACCTCCAGCACCTTGCGATCAAACTCCGGCAACTCGTCGAGGAATAGAACGCCATGGTGGGCGAGGGTGATTTCACCGGGCTGTGGTTTCGAGCCTCCGCCCACCAGTGCCGGGCCGGATGCTGAATGGTGTGGCTGGCGGAACGGTCGTTGAGGCCAATGGCTCAACGGCACACAACTGGTGACCGATTGAATCGCCGCGACTTCCAGCGCTTCGCTCTCGGCCAGTGGCGGCAGCAGCCCAGGCAAACGACTCGCCAGCAGGGTTTTCCCCGTTCCCGGTGGCCCGCTGAACAGCAGGTTATGAGCCCCCGCAGCAGCAATCAGTAATGCACGCTTGGCCGCAATCTGGCCCTGCACTTCATTTAAATCGGGGTAGGGTTTGCTGGCGTGGAGCAAACCGTTGGATACATACGGTTCTACGGGCGTGTGGCCATTGAAATGCGCGACCGCCTCCAGCAGATGATCCACTGCAATGACCTTTAATCCTGACGCCAGGCACGCTTCCTCGGCATTTGCCCGCGGCACCATCAACGATCGTCCGGCCTTGCGCGCCGCGAGTGCCGCCGGCAAGACACCACGAACCGCCCGCACCGCGCCTGACAGCGCCAGCTCTCCCAGACACTCCACATCATCCAGCGTCAGAGTCGGCACCTGCACACTGGCAGCCAGAATCCCAAGGGCGATCGCCAGATCGAAGCGTCCACCGTCCTTCGGTAAATCGGCCGGGGCGAGATTCAAGGTGATGCGCCGAGCCGGAAATTGCAGCCCGGAATTGATGATCGCACTGCGCACCCGATCCTTGCTTTCTTTCACCGCTGCCTCCGGCAAACCCACCATCGTCAGCGACGGCAAGCCGTTGGCCAGATGGACTTCTACGGTGACGGCGGGCGCTTCCACACCGACCTGGGCGCGGCTGTGGACGATGGCCAGAGACATGATCATTCCTTGAGCTGACGAGAACCGCTTCCTGCGGTGTTTTGAAGGGTAGTTGCGGCGTAGTGTTTTAGCGCGGCGGCTGAGGAGCGAAACCTTCGCAGGATGTTGCGGATGTCGGCGTATAGAGTGCGAGAGCGAAAAAAAACCGCCGTTTAGGCTAATGCCAGTCAGTTAAGAGAAATGCACAGCACTTTGACGTAATCCGGAGATGTTCGGCGCGTGCAGGATCGCCAAGATCGCGGCCTGCGGCAGCTCCTACGCCGAACAGTTGAATCCGTACGCAAATCCGTAGGAGCTGCCGCAGGCTGCGATCTTTTGGGGTAACCAACGCTTAACTGACTGGCATTAGCCATTTAGGCAGTTTCTTTGGATGGAGGACTCAAGCTCGTATACCTGCAAGCAGGCCAGTCGGCTCAAGTTCTTTGCCGCGAGTTGCACCGACTTCAAGGAATCGGCGCTGACTGGCAGAAACGTTGTCGGTTAAAGCGATTGCAGCATTCTCGAAGCCCGCTTCCACCACGGGGCATTGACCACACTTCGTGGCCGCTTCCCCTCCGGCAACATGTGTGGAACATCTTGCAACCGGATCCACGGCTGGTTGTTCCAGTGCAGCAAGCTCAGCGACATTCCTGGCCAGTTCAGCAGGCTCAGTATCGGGCGTTCGGTTGTGGCGGGTTGTTGGGCATCTCTGAGGGCTGGGACCACGTCGTGGGTCAGCCATTCCCGTAGGCCCCGGTAAGTCTGGATTTACCGGGGTTCCCGTCTCGGGCTGACCATCTCATTAGAGTGGCAGCTATACGCGGGTTGGCGAACCGGAGCAAAAGGAACCCGGCAGACCCGAAGATCTCCCACGCACAGCCGCCATGACTCGAGTCGACGGACAAAAAGAGCCCGCCATCGGATGGTCGTCGTGCACCTTAAGCTTTCCAGGTCGCCAAACCCAGTGGTGAACATTCAGCTGACGTGAGCTTAGGAACCGGGGCTTGGTGGTGCAATCGGAAAGCAGTGGTGGTTTTTGTAGGACTCAGCCTGGAAGTGGAGCTGAATCCGGAAATAGCAGGAGGGTCGTGCCGACCCTAATCGCGAGCAAGCTCGCTCCCACAGGGGATTTGTGGGGTCATTCAGCCGGTGGATTCAGCTTCGCTTCCAACTCGGCGACTTTTGCCTCAAGGCTCTCAAGGCGTGCCCGGGTGCGCGCCAGGACGACCATCTGGCTGTCGAATTCTTCTCTGCTCACTAGATCAAGCTTGCTGAAGCCGCTTTGCAGCAGGGCTTTGAACTGGCTTTCGATTTCGCTTTTTGGCAGCGGGGTTTCGCCGCTGAACAGGCGGGAGGCGGTGCCGCTCAGGGCATCGAGGAAGTCTTTGGGCGCGAGCATGGGAAATGTCCTGGAAACAATGGCCGGCAGTGTATCACGCAGTGTCTATAGTCAATGGCGCGGGCACGGGTGCACGCTTTTCGCGCATGTTGCCGGGCGTTGTCGCACCGTTGTTGTGCGTATTGGTGGTGGCGATTGGGCATTGGCGCCCGCGGTATCGACCAAGTGATTGAAATCAGTGGTTTTTCACGAGATGGCAAGCTTTCTGCTTAGTCCCTTGTGACCCATGCACTGATGCAGTCGCTGTGACGAATGCAGTGTGGCAGGCGGAGCGGGGAGTTTCGTCAGGAGCGGTTAACTGGCGTCAGTCGGAAGAGTAGGGCCGACGATGCGTTACAAAGCCAGGCACTGCGCTTAGACTTGAGTCGGGTTTGTTTTCCTGGGGCAAGTCCACCAATTCGGGAGAGAGTTTTCATGAAGCTAGTCACTGCCATCATCAAGCCGTTCAAACTGGATGACGTACGCGAGTCGTTGTCCGAAATCGGCGTGCAGGGCATTACCGTTACTGAGGTCAAAGGCTTCGGTCGGCAGAAGGGTCACACCGAGCTGTATCGCGGCGCGGAGTACGTGGTCGATTTCCTGCCCAAGGTGAAGATTGATGTCGCCATTGACGACAAGGATCTTGACCGGGTTATCGAGGCGATAACCAAGGCGGCCAACACCGGCAAGATTGGTGACGGCAAGATCTTCGTAGTCAATCTGGAACAGGCTATTCGCATCCGTACCGGCGAAACCGATACCGACGCAATCTAAGCCGCCAAACCCAACGCCCCAGGAGAAAACAAAATGACTCTGCGTAAATTCGCAGGGCTAGGAGCCCTGTTGTCCATCGTAATGCCCGGCCTGGCCATGGCGGCAGATCCGGTGGCTCCTCCAGTCCTCAATTCCGGCGATACCGCCTGGATGTTGACCTCTACTGCCCTCGTGCTGTTCATGACGATTCCGGGCCTCGCGCTGTTCTACGGCGGCATGGTTCGCTCCAAAAACGTTCTTTCGTTGATGATGCAGTGCTTCGCCATTACCGGCCTGGTCACCATCCTGTGGTTCCTTTATGGCTACAGCATGGCGTTTGACACGACTGGCATGGAAGCAAACGTCGTCAACCTCAATTCCTTTGTCGGCAGCTTCGCCAAGGCGTTCCTCGCCGGCATCACGCCCGCCAGTATTACTGGCCCTACGGCGCTGTTTCCCGAGGCAGTGTTTGTCACCTATCAGATGACCTTCGCGATCATCACCCCGGCGCTGATCGTCGGTGCCTTCGCCGAGCGGATGAAGTTCTCCGCAATGCTGGTGTTCATGGGCCTCTGGTTCACCGTGGTTTACGCGCCGATCGCGCACATGGTCTGGAGCGGTCCGGGTTCGCTGTTGGGCGACTGGGGCGTGCTCGACTTCGCGGGCGGCACCGTGGTCCACATCAACGCCGGTGTCGCAGGTCTGGTGGCGTGCCTGGTACTGGGCAAGCGCAAAGGCTTCCCGACCACGCCGATGGCTCCGCACAACCTCGGTTACACCCTGATGGGCGCCGCGATGTTGTGGGTCGGCTGGTTCGGTTTCAACGCCGGTTCCGCTTCAGCCGCCAACGGCACTGCCGGTATGGCCATGCTGGTGACTCAGATCGCTACCGCCGCAGCGGCCCTGGGCTGGATGTTCGCCGAGTGGCTGACCCATGGCAAACCTAGCGCACTGGGTATCGCTTCGGGCGTGGTTGCCGGTCTGGTTGCGATCACTCCGGCTGCGGGCACCGTTGGCCCGATGGGGTCGCTGATCATCGGTCTGGCAGCGGGCGTGGTGTGCTTCTTCTGTGCCACGACGCTGAAACGCAAACTGGGTTACGACGATTCCCTCGACGCCTTCGGCGTACACGGTATCGGCGGTATCCTCGGCGCGATTCTCACAGGTGTATTCGCGGCTCCGTCGCTGGGTGGCTTCGGCACCGTGACCGACATCGCGGCACAAGTCTGGATTCAGTGCAAAGGCGTGGGTTTCACGGTGATCTACACCGCGATAGCCACCTTCATCATTCTCAAGGTGCTGGACGCCGTCATGGGTCTGCGCATTTCCGAGGAAGAAGAGTCGGTGGGCATCGATCTGGCACTTCACAACGAGCGCGGCTACAACATGTAAGCAAGCGCATAAAAATTTGCCCGGCTTGCCGGGCATTTTTTTGTCTGGATTTTGTCTCTGAAAGTACGGCTGAAAGGTTTTTTCGTACACGTTTAGTGGTGTTTGTGGCGAGCGTTTTTCCGCGGCCAATGGCTTACATGATTGAAGGAATATTAGGGCCTTTGTTTTTTCCCAGAGCGCGCTAGAATGCGCCCCGAACGTGCGGAGAACTGTATGTGGCAACAGACTCTGATAACCCTGCAGGCACGGCCCCGGGGTTTTCATCTGGTAACGGACGAGTTACTCGCTGGCCTGCCTGAAATCAAGGCATGTCGGGTCGGTCTGTTGCATCTGTGGCTGCAGCATACCTCGGCGTCGTTGACCATCAACGAGAACGCCGATCCGGCGGTACGTCGCGACTTCGAACGGTTTTTCAATCGGCTGATCCCACAAGGAACAGCCGGCTATGAGCATAACGACGAAGGCCTGGACGACCTCCCGGCGCACTTCAAGGCCAGTTTGCTAGGCTGTCAGTTGAGTTTGCCGATAATGGCGGGCCGATTGGCGTTAGGTAGCTGGCAAGGTGTTTATCTGGGCGAACACCGCGATCATGGCGGTGCTCGCAAAGTCCTCGCCACCGTGCACGGTGAAGAGGCATAAACCGCTGGTTACCAGTGGATGTTGATTTTTTTCCGGCGGTCGTCGACAGACGACGAAGCTGGGCTATAACTAATCTGCTTTTCGCAAGTCATGAGGTAGAACATGAGCGACGATGATCTGGAAAACGACGACCTCGAAGTAGGCGACGAAGACGAGACCGAAGAAGGCCTGGAAGCAGCGGCGGAAGACGTTGCTGACGACGATGGCGGTGATGACACGCCGGTCCCGACCGCCAAAGGCAAGGCCAAGGCTGCGGTGTCGGTAGACGAGCTGCCGAGTGTCGAAGCCAAGAACAAAGAGCGTGATGCTCTGGCACGCGCGATGGAAGAGTTCCTTGCCAAAGGCGGCAAGGTTCAGGAAGTCGAGGCCAACGTGGTGGCGGATCCGCCAAAGAAGCCTGATAACAAGTACGGCAGCCGGCCTATCTAAGCGCCTGCTACGTGCTTGCTGAAAAAGCCCGCCGTCGCTGCGGGCTTTTTCATGGGTGAAACAAAAATCAAAAGATCGCAGCCTTCGGCAGCTCCTACGCCGATCAATGTAGGAACTGCCGCAGGCTGCGATCTTTTCAGGCACCACTCAAATCTTGGCCGTGTTCCACCGCGCCAGCAACGCTGGCAGCTCGGTCAAACTGCGAATCTCGGCATCTGGCGCCTTGTCGGCTTCCCACACCTTGCCCGCCGGGTTGAACCAGATCGCCCGCAACCCTGCCTGCTGAGCGCCGGCAATGTCATCGCCCGGATGATCGCCGATATGCACCGCGCTTTCTGCGGTCGCACCGCCGCGTTTCAGGGCTTCGTGGAACAGTCGGGCATCGGGTTTGGCGATGCCGATATCCTCAGCGCACAGGATGAACTTGAAGTAATCCGCCAGCCCCAGCCGCCGCACATCCGCATTGCCGTTGGTGACCACGCCCAAGGCGTAATGATTGGCCAGAATCTCCAGGGTCGGTTGCACCTCGGGGAAGATTTCCAGCTGATGCCGAGCATGCAAAAACACTTCGAAGCCTTGATCCGCCAGTTCGATAGCGTGCTCATGGGCGTAACCGGCTTCTTCCAGGGCATGGAACAGCACCCGGCGACGCAGGGCGCTGATGCGGTGCTTGAGGTTTGGTTCGTGACTCAATACCCGCTCACGAATGCTCCACAAGTGATCTACCGGCAAGGCACCGAGGTTCGGCGTGTGCTCGGCCAGCCACTGGCGCAGCACCGCTTCAGCGCTGTTGATCACTGGGGCGGTGTCCCACAGGGTGTCGTCGAGGTCGAAGGTGATCAGTTGGATTGTCATTGCTCATCGCCTTTGATGCGTTTGGCCCGTGGATGGGCGCTGTCGTAGACCGTGGCCAAATGCTGGAAGTCCAGGTGGGTATAGATCTGCGTGGTTTTGATGTCCGAGTGGCCGAGCAATTCCTGCACCGCGCGCAGGTCTTGCGAGGACTCCAGCAAGTGGCTGGCAAAGGAGTGTCGCAGCATGTGCGGGTGCAGGTTTTGCCCCAGTTCGCGCTCGCCGACGGCTTTGACCCGTGCCTGAACGGCCCGTGAGCCGAGGCGTCGGCCCTTCTGGCTGACGAATACCGCATCGTCCGCCGGGTTCGCCATGGCCCGTAGCGGCAGCCACAATTCCAGGGCTTCGCGGGCCTTCTTGCCGACCGGCAGCACTCGGGTCTTGCTGCCCTTGCCGAGCACTTGCACCAGACCATCCGCCAGATCCAGCTGTTCAAGGTTGAGCCCGGTCAGCTCCGACAGACGCAAGCCGGACGAGTAAAACAGTTCAAGAATCGCCTGGTCGCGGCGGGCCATGAAGTCGTCTTCAACGGCGCCATCGAGCAGTTGCAGCGCACGGTCGGTGTCGAGGGTTTTCGGCAGTCGGCGCTCGCCTTTGGGGGGCGCCAGGCCGTTGGCCGGATCGTGGTCGCAGAGGCCTTCGCGGTTCAGGTAGTTATAAAGCCCGCGTACCGCCGAGAGCAGCCGCGCCAGGCTGCGCGAGGATTGCCCTTGCGAGTGCAAGCGGGCGATCAGGCTGCGCAGGCGCTGGATGTCCAGCGAGGCCCAGCTGTCGATGTTCTGTTTCTTGCAGTGCGCCAGGACCTTGTTCAGGTCGCGCCGGTAGGCTTCAAGCGTGTGAGGCGACACCTGACGCTCACTGCGCAGGTGCTCGCAGTAGGCGTCCAGTTGTCGTTCCATGGTCAGCGTACCGAGCGTAGCGAAGTGTTGACCCGTGGCAGCACGCGGCCCATGACTTCAGCGATGTAGCTGAGGAACAACGTGCCCACCGAACTTTTATAGTGCTGCGGATCGCGACTGGCGATCGCCAGGACGCCATGCAGGCCTTGATGACTGATGGTGACCACCGCAGTGGAACCGATCTGCTTGCGCTGTTCTTCGCCAAACAGGAAGTCCAGCTCGTGTTCGCGCAGGCTGCCGCTGACGCATTTGTTTTCCGACAGCAAGCCACCAATCGCCTTTTGCGCTTCGGCGCCGGTCACCCAGCGGCCGACCGGCAAGGGCTCGTCGCTGAACAGGATCAGGCTGACAAAGGGCACCTGGAAGTCCTGGCGCAGGCTGTCTTCGACGCTGATGACCACGTCGTCCAGGCTGCTGGCGTCCATCAAGGCGAGTGTCAGGCGGCGGGTCTTGTCGAACAGCCGATCGTTGTCGCGGGCGACATCCATCAGTTGCGAGAGGCGATGGCGCATTTCGATGTTGCGTTCGCGCAGGATTTTCATCTGGCGTTCGACCAGCGAAATGGTGTCGCCGCGCTGGTGCGGAATGCGCAGCGCCGGGAGCAATTCTTCATGCTCGACGAAGAAATCCGGATGAGCCTCCAGGTACGCGGCAATCGCCGCCGCCTCCAGGCTTTCGGAAGGGGATTCGTCGGGCTGTGGGGCTGGAACCTGAGGCTGATCAGTCATGTATTTCGCTCACTCAAAGACGCACTTGTCCTTCGTATACGCGCACTGCCGGGCCGGTCATCATCACCGGTTGGCCAGGGCCTGCCCACTCAATGGACAAGCGCCCGCCGGGCAGGTCGATCAATAGCGGCGAATCCATCCACCCCTGGCTGATCGCGGCCACTGCGGCAGCGCAGGCACCGGTCCCGCAGGCCTGGGTTTCCCCGGCGCCGCGTTCCCAGACGCGCAACTGCGCACGGCTCCGGTCGATGACCTGGAGAAAACCGACATTGACCCGTGCCGGGAAGCGCGGGTGGTTTTCGATCTTCGGTCCCAGCTCATGCACCGGTGCGTTGTTGATGTCACTGACCCGCACTACGGCGTGGGGGTTACCCATGGATACTGCGGCGAGCTCGACAGTTTGACCATCGACTTCGACCTGATAACTCAAGGCCTGAGCCGGCGCCTGGAACGGAATGTCAGCCGGCACCAGGCGCGGTGCGCCCATGTTGACGCCGATCTGGCCGTCGCTGCGGATATCCAGTTCAATAATGCCGCTTTTGGTCTCGACGCGAATCTGCCGCTTGGCGGTCAGGCGCTTGTCCAGAACGAAGCGCGCGAAGCAGCGCGCACCGTTGCCGCATTGCTCCACTTCGGAACCATCGGCGTTGAAAATCCGGTAACGGAAATCCACGTCCGGGTTGCTCGGCGCTTCGACGATCAGCAACTGGTCGAAACCGACACCGGTATGCCGGTCGCCCCATTGTTTGGCGTGCTTGGGCAGAATATGCGCGTGCTGGCTGACCAGGTCGAGGACCATGAAGTCGTTGCCCAGGCCATGCATCTTGGTAAAACGCAGCAGCATGGGTTTACTCCGGCAGCAGGCTTTCGCCAGCAAACAACTCGGCTACCGTCTCGCGGCGACGCACTTCAACGGCCTGATCACCGTCCACCAGCACTTCGGCGGCGCGGCCGCGAGTGTTGTAGTTGGAGCTCATGACAAACCCGTAGGCGCCGGCCGAATGCACGGCGAGCAAATCGCCTTCTTCCAGCGCCAGCTGACGATCCTTGGCGAGGAAGTCGCCGGTTTCGCAGATCGGTCCGACGATGTCGTAGGCGCGCGCCGGGGTTGCACGCGGGCGCACGGCCGTGACGTCCATCCAGGCCTGATACAGCGCTGGGCGGATCAGGTCGTTCATGGCCGCGTCGACGATGGCGAAGTCTTTGTGTTCGGTGTGCTTGAGGTACTCGACCTGGGTCAGCAACACGCCAGCGTTGGCGACGATGAAGCGGCCCGGTTCGAACACCAGCGTCAGGTCGCGGCCGTCGATGCGTTCGCGAACGGCTTTGATGTAATCGGCAGCCAATGGCGGCTCTTCATCGCGATAACGCACGCCCAAACCACCACCGAGGTCGATGTGGCGCAGGTAGATCCCGCAATCGCTCAGACGGTCGATCAGCGCCAGCAGGCGGTCGAGGGCATCGATGAAGGGCGGCAGCGTCGTCAGTTGCGAACCGATGTGGCAATCGACACCGACCACTTCCAGGTTCGGCAGTTGTGCGGCGCGGACGTACACGTCTTCGGCGTCGGCAATGGCGATGCCGAACTTGTTTTCCTTGAGACCGGTAGAAATGTACGGGTGCGTACCGGCATCGACGTCCGGGTTGACCCGCAGCGAGATCGGCGCGCGAACGCCAAGTTCGGCAGCGACGACTTGCAGGCGTTCGAGTTCGTCGGTGGACTCGACGTTGAAGCAGTGCACGCCGACTTCCAGGGCGCGACGCATGTCGTCACGGGTCTTGCCGACGCCGGAGAAAACGATCTTGTCAGGCTGGCCACCGGCGGCCAGAACACGTTCCAGCTCACCACGGGAGACGATGTCGAAACCAGCGCCCAAACGCGCCAGGACATTCAGTACGCCCAGGTTGGAGTTGGCCTTGACCGCAAAGCAGACCAGGTGCGGCGTGCCGGCCAGGGCGTCGGCGAACGCCAGGTACTGGGCTTCGATGTGTGCACGGGAGTAGACGTAGGTGGGTGTGCCAAAGCGCTCGGCGATGGCGGACAGGGCAACACCTTCCGCGAACAGCTCCCCGTCACGGTAGTTAAAAGCGTCCATGATGTTCCCTTAGTAAGTGCTGGTACCGGTGCTGTGCTGGTGCGCTTTGGACTGCGACGACTTCGCCTGTTCTTCAGGGGATTTGCTGTCATCGGGCAGATACAGCGGACCTTTTTGACCACAGGCAGTGACAAGGCAGGCAACCGCGACGAGCGCAGCAAGGGAAGAGATCAGGCGCTTCATGGCGAAATCCTTGAAAATGCGTTAATTGCGCCGGAGTATACCGGCCACCCGGCAGCTTGCCTATGCGACGGACCACCCGTCTGGCGGGCCTTTGCCCGGGCAAGCGATCAAGCGGCGCAAGGCGTGCCGATATTTTCTACTCTTGTCCGATGCCTGGTCGGTATCCTTTGCAATCGCTGGGGCTCGGCCGTATCTTGCGGCGCTTGAGCGTGAGTAGACACTTTTTGAGGTTCCTGCAATGAGTTTGACTGAAGCCCGTTTCCACGACCTGGTCGATGCCACCCAGCAAACGCTGGAGGATATTTTCGATGAGAGTGGCCTGGATGTTGATCTGGAAAGCTCGGCCGGTGTGCTCACCGTCAAGTTCGAAAGCGGCAGCCAGTTGATCTTCAGTCGCCAGGAGCCGCTGCGTCAGCTGTGGCTGGCGGCCGTGTCTGGCGGCTTCCACTTCGACTATGACGAAGAAAGCGAACGCTGGATGTGTGACAAGAGCGAAGAGCAGCTCGGCGAGATGCTTGAGCGCATTGTCGGCGAGCAGGCCGGCGCCAAGCTTGATTTCGAAGGGCTGTGATCTTGTGACCGAGGCAGCGCCCGCCCGTCCGCCGAAGCCGCTGTACAGCAACGTCAGCACGGCGGTGCCGTCGCCGTGCACCAGTGTCTGTCGGCTGGACGAGCAGAAAGTCTGCCTGGGTTGTTTTCGCCATGTCGAAGATATCCGCGAATGGCGCTCGGCCGACGATGATCGACGCCGGGTGATTTGCGCCCAGGCTCAACAGCGCAAGAACTCAAGCCACCCGTAGGAGCTGCCGCAGGCTGCGATCTTTTGATCTTGCCCTTTACAGACGTCTGCACCAATCGCGACGCGCCGGAAAGATCGCAGCCTTCGGCAGCTCCTACAGGGATCGTGCGGGCTGTCCGGTGCTGGCTTGTATATTTTTTGAGCTGTGATAGTGTCCGGATACGCCTCAACTCATCGAGGCTCGTGAAAACCCCGCCTATTTCTGGCGGGGTTTTGCTTTTGTCGTGCAGAAAAAAGGAGTCTGCCTCAATCATGACCGCACCTTCCATCATCCTTACCCGCCTGGACGTGCAACGTCTGGAGCGTTTGATCGACAGCCTGGATGACTCGCTGCCAGGTGTTATCGCGCTGCAAACCGAACTGGATCGCGCCGACACGCTGGTCGGTCACGATGAAGTGCCAGCCGATGTCGTGACCATGAACTCGCGTGTGCATTGCCGTGAGGAAAGCAGCGGCAAGGACTATCACCTGACCCTGGTTTATCCACAGGACGCCAATGCCGACGAAGGCAGGATTTCCATTCTTGCGCCGGTAGGCAGCGCCTTGCTCGGTTTGAAGGTTGGCCAGCACATCGATTGGCCGGCACCCGGCGGCAAGACCCTGAAGCTCACACTGCTTGAGGTTGAGTCGCAGCCAAAGAATGGCGGTGACTGCTCATTCTGACAATACCTCAGACCTGTTCGAGCGCCTTGTTCAATGCGCGCTCCAGGTCTGCCTTGTAGCGCAGGTAAAGATTGCTTGAGCTCTGACCATCACCGAGCAGGCCGGACAGGTCCAGGTCGGTGATGTAGCAGCGATACTGTTGCGCCTCTCGACGCTGCCCGACGATCTCCTGCGCAACCACGGCAAATAGCTGGTCGCCATGCTCCAGCTCGGAAAACTCTCGCTGATTGCAATACAAGGTGACCTGTCCTTGGCCCGGTACGGCTTTGCCGATAATCGCCTGGACGTCGTAGAACGGCTTGTTCACCGGAGTCTGCGGCGCCGGCCGTGGTTCGACCCGGCGTGCACGGTTGGTGCCCGACGGCAGCAGTTGGTAGTACAGGGTTTCCAGCACCGTCATCGGTTGAGCGGCATCCATCGGCAGCAGCGCGTCACGGCGATACAGGATCGATTGCAGGAAACGTTGCAGTGGCACCAGCAGGCTTTGTTCGTCGTGATACGGCTGGCGCTGTTGCCACAGGGCATTGAATTCATCCAGCACGTACAACTCGGCGTGGGCATCGTTGATGCGGTAAAACACCTGAATGCAGTCGGGCTGGCCCATCGGCAGGATCAGCGCCAGGTCGTGATCCGCCAGCGCCATCGGGTCCAGTTGCAGCGGGCTATAGCGTGTCAGGTCTTCACTCAGGTAATCGAGCAGCGCCGGCAGGCTGGCCAGCGCGACATGCTTGACCTGGCCGGGCACCAGTTCCAGCACGTGGTAATGCTGCTGGACCTGAATCAGGTAGCGATGATTGAGCTGGCTGAGCAGCAGGTTCTGCGCGGTATCGAGGACTTCTTCGACACGTTGGGCGATGAATTGCGCACGGTTATGGCAGAAACAGCGCACTCGCAGTCGAGGTTGCTGCGGGCCGCCCGGCAGGTTGTTGAGGTAATCGCGCAGGCAATCGAGCAGGGCGTGGGCGCCGTCATAGCGGCTGACCAGCACTTCGTTCCAGCTGTTGAGCGTGACCTGGTCGAGGGTCAGCACCAGATTTTCGCGGACCCCGGCGTAGCTCAGCGAGTCTGTGCGCTCGGTGGTCATCAGAATGTTCAGGTCGCGGTGATGCTTGAGCGGGTCGACGCCAACGTTCACCAGAATCAGCACCTCGCTCGGCACGCTGGCGCGCAGCAGCTGTTCTTCGCTGACGCTGGTCAGGGGCAGGGCGATGGTCTGTTGCAGGCTGCCCAGCAGGTTGAACAGCTCGAACTCACTCAGGTCGCTGCTGCCGGGGTGTAAGGCCAGGCGCGTGCTGCTGTCGATAACGCCGTTGCGGTGGCACCAGGTCAGGAGTTCCAGCAGTTCGCGGCTGCGCTTGATCGGCGCGAAATGCTCCCATTCCTGCGCGGACAGGTTGCCATTGTACAAACCCCAATGGGTCTGCCCGGATTCTTTCTTGTTCGCTGACTGGACGAGTGTCAGTGTGTCTTCAGCCAGGTCTGGCGCAATGCCCGGGTTGATGAACTCGATCTTGTCGGCCTTGCGTTCGAAAGCGGCATACAGCCTGCGACCCAGCACATTGAGGTCGCGCTTGTTGATCAGGCTGACGCTCTGCTCGGTACGGGCGAATTGGGTCAGGAAGCGGTAGCTGTAGTTCAGCTCGTTGACCAGTGCGCGGCGCTCGGAACTGACCTGACGGACCTTCCATTGACTACGGCTGTCGAGCATCGCCAATTGCCGATGATCCCAGCCCCATTCTTGAGCCAGCCGCTCCAGCAGCAACCGCTGCCAGCTTTTGCTGCGCTGGCCGCTGTTGCCGGTCAGCTTGCGATTGACCTTGAGGTACAAGGCGCGCCGAACCAGCTCCAGCCGTTCTGGCTCGCCTCGGGTCGTGAGGTACTCCTCGATGCGCCGATAGACCACGATGTACGGGTCGAGCTCATCCAGATCGAGGCGGTTGGCGAACACTGCGTGCTTGAAGCGCAGGCTCAGGCATTCGACCTTCGGGTGTTCGCTGGCGTAGACCTCGGTCAGCAGCAGTTTGAGCACCGATTTGTAGGGTGATTCGATGCCTTTGAACAACTGCCAGAGCCCGGCCCCGATGAATTCGCCGGGCGGAATGTGTGCCAGGTGGCCGAGATCGAGGGTTTCGTCGGCGCGGATAAAGCGCTTGGATAGCAGCGTATGGGTGTACTGATCGTAACCGGCCTCTTCGTATACCGGCACCAGCCACCAGATCGGCGTGCGCCCGGCGAGCCAGATGGCGGTGCGATAGAACTCATCGAGCAGCAAGTAATGCTGGGTAGTGCCGCAGTTGTCGGAGCTCAATTGGCTGTCGCGTTCGCCGCGGACGAAACGTTGCGGGTCGATCAGAAAGAAATGCGCCTCGGCGCCCTGACTGGCGGCCCAGACTTCCAGCAACTGGCACTTTTTACGCAGCTCAGTGAGTTCGTTTTCGCTCAAGTCCGAGGCATGACAGACCCACACGTCCATGTCGCTCTGATCGGCCTGAGCGAGGGTGCCGAGGCTGCCCATCAGGAACAAACCATGAATCGGTCGCGGCGGATTGCCGTGGCGGGGCTTGTAGGAGAATGAGCGGGTCAGGCGTTGCGCTTCGGCAAGCGCCGTGGCGTCAGGCTCGAAATTTGACAGCCCGGCCGGCGTGCTGCCCGAGACGTAACCCGGCAATAGCGGGTGATTGACGTGGAAGAACAGCGGCAACAAGGTCAAAACCCCTTGCTGGCGGGGCGACAACCCTTCCATGGCGCGGGCCAACCGGCCGTCATTGAGCTTCAGAAAGCGCGCGCGCAACTGGCTGAGAACCTTGCGATCGATTCCTTCGTCCAGATCGGGGCGAATTTCATGGGTGCGGGTCATGTCAGCTCAAACCGGCTCGCAGTGCTCGAACGAGGGAAAGTCTCAGGGCGGTGGGCAGTTTACAGCCTGACGCTCAGGACTTTTAAGCTGATTTTTGGTTTCTGGCGTCAAATTTCTTTCGATGGGCGACAGTCTGCCCGCGGAAATCCCGTAGCAGGGGTTTCCGTGGGCGATAGGGCGGCAACGGTCAGGCGGTTTCTTGGACAGACAGAATGGTCAGAACTGTCTGAACATTCTGTGCAGCGTCACGGCCCAGGCTGGTCAGATAACCGCCATCGGGCTGGGTGATCAGCTCTTTGTCGAACAGACGTTGTGCGGCGGCAATGGCTTTCGGGGCAGCGGTCTGATGGATTTTCAAACCTTCCTGGGAACTGTCCAGGTTGAAGAGTGCAAGGATTTCCAGTTCGGCAACCAGCTCAGGGGTAAGCGACATAAGGACTCCAGACTTTCTAGGAATTAGACGATAGCGTCCCTAAGGTGAACGCACTCGGGCGAGCTGTCCAGTGTCGGCTGAGGGCTTTTCGCCGCTGGCGGAGTGCCGCGATAGTCGTGGGGTGTTGTTGGGGGGCGAAAAGATCGCAGCCTTCGGCAGCTCCTACGGAGTACACCGCTCGTCGTAGGAGCTGCCGAAGGCTGCGATCTTTTGATTTTATTTCTTTTCTGGCGGCAGCTCTGGCAGTGCGCGCAGCGCAGTTTCATACCATTCGGTATTGAATGCGCGGTCTTCTTCGAGGATTGCGTCGATTTCAACGGCCAAAACGTGGGCCATCAATTGCAGGATTTCTTCACGCTCGTAACCGACCAGGGTCAGTTTGTTGAACGTCGCCTTGGCTGCTGGCGGGTTGTCGCTTTCGATCTGGTTTTCGATCGCTTCGATCAGGGTGGTTTCGGCGAACTCTTCTTCGTCGTTATCGATATCGGCTGGCTCGCTCATGGCAGGCTCCTCAAGAATAGGTCGCCAGTTTACCTGCATTCAGCCGTGTGATGCTGCTGGCGAGAGTGCTCCCGACGTTCTATAACAGTCGCTGCCAACCCCCTGCACGGCCTGGAGGCCATGTGATGCTCAAACTTTATGGATTTTCCGTCAGCAACTACTACAACATGGTCAAACACGCGTTGCTGGAGAAGGGCCTGCCCTTTGAGGAAGTAGCGTTTTACGCCGGTCAAAGCCCTGAAGCGCTGGCCATCAGCCCGCGCGGCAAGGTTCCGGTGCTGGGTGTCGAACAGGGTTTCATCAACGAGACCAGCGTGATTCTTCAGTACCTCGAAGACACGCAATCGGGTCCTGCGCTGCTGCCCAAAACAGCCTTCGAGCGGGCTCAGGTTCTGGCGCTGGCCAAGGAAATCGAGCTGTACATCGAGCTGCCGGCTCGCGCCTGTTTCGCTGAGGCCTTTTTCGGCATGCCGGTGCCGGAAGCGATCAAGGAAAAAGCCAAGGCCGAGCTGCTGCTGGGGGTTGCGTCGCTGGGACGTCACGGCAAGTTCGCGCCGTATGTGGCGGGCGAGACGCTGAGCGTGGCGGATCTGTACTTCCTGTACAGCGTCAGCATTGCCTGCGCGGTCGGCAAAAAGCTCTTCGATCTGGATCTGTTGGCCGAGCTGCCGGCGGCCAGGGCATTGCTTGAGCAGCTGGAACAAACACCGCATGCCAAGCGGATTGCGGCGGACAAGGAAGCGGCGATGCCAGGGTTTTTGGCGATGATCGCTTCCAGGAAATAAAAAAGATCGCAGCCTGCGGCAGCTCCTACACCGACTCGCGTAGGAGCTGCCGCAGGCTGCGATCTTTTGGGACCGCGAAAGCTTAGCGGCTGGCCAGCAACGCCTGGCCGCGAACCACAGCTGCCTTCACCTGCACCGGCGCGGTGCCGCCGATGTGGTTACGGGCATTCACCGAGCCTTCCAGAGTCAGAACGGCAAACACGTCCTGCTCGATCTGATCGCTGAATTTGCGCAGTTCTTCCAGGCTCATCTCTGCCAGATCCTTGCCGCTTTCCACGCCGTACTTCACGGCGTGACCGACGATTTCGTGGCAGTCACGGAACGGCAGGCCGCGGCGCACCAGGTAGTCGGCCAGATCGGTAGCCGTGGAGAAACCGCGTAGCGCCGCTTCACGCATGATGGCGTGTTTTGGCTTGATCGCCGGGATCATGTCGGCAAAGGCCCGCAGCGAGTCGCGCAAGGTGTCGGCGGCGTCGAACAACGGCTCTTTGTCTTCCTGGTTGTCCTTGTTGTAGGCCAGTGGCTGGCCTTTCATCAGGGTCAGCAGGCCCATCAGCGCACCGAACACCCGGCCGCTTTTGCCGCGCACCAGTTCCGGGACGTCAGGGTTTTTCTTTTGCGGCATGATCGAGCTGCCGGTGCAGAAGCGGTCAGGCAGATCGATGAACTGGAACTGCGCGCTGGTCCACAACACCAGCTCTTCGGAGAAGCGCGACAGGTGCATCATCGCGATGCTCGCTGCCGAGCAGAACTCGATGGCGAAGTCGCGATCCGAGACGTTGTCCAGCGAGTTGCCGCCAACAGCGTCGAAGCCCAGCAATTGGGCAGTCAGTTCGCGGTCGATCGGGTACGTGGTACCGGCCAGTGCGGCGCTGCCGAGCGGCATGCGGTTGGTGCGCTTGCGGCAATCGACCAGGCGCTCGTAGTCGCGGCTGAGCATTTCGAACCAGGCCAGCATGTGGTGACCGAAAGTCACCGGCTGTGCGGTTTGCAGGTGGGTGAAGCCGGGCATGATGGTGCCGGATTCGCGCTCTGCCTGTTCCAGCAGACCTTTTTGCAAGCGGGTGATTTCGCTCAGGATCAGGTCGATCTCGTCACGCAGCCACAGGCGGATATCGGTCGCCACCTGGTCGTTGCGGCTGCGGCCGGTGTGCAGTTTCTTGCCGGTGACGCCGATGCGGTCGGTCAGACGCGCTTCGATGTTCATGTGCACGTCTTCGAGATCGATGCGCCAGTCGAAGGTGCCGGCCTCGATTTCGCTCTGGATGGTCTTCAGGCCGTCGATGATGCTGTCGCGCTCGGCATCGGTCAGCACGCCGACCTTGGCCAGCATGGTGGCGTGGGCGACGGAGCCCATGATGTCGTGACGATAGAGGCGCTGGTCGAAAGTGACGGAGGCGGTGAAGCGGGCGACGAAGGCGTCGACGGGCTCACTGAAGCGGCCGCCCCAGGACTGATTGGTCTTGTCAGTGCTCATGAATTCGCTCGTGATCGGCTGAAGGAAAATGGCGTAAAACCTGCCGCGGATAATAACAGGGTTGCCAATCCTGTCGGTGACACTGGTCGATACGTTTTTTTCTTATTTGACCGGCCATACTCAAAGGGCCGCCTCTGCGATTACGCAACGATATTTGTCAAATGAGCACTTTCGTCGTGGCAAACGTCTACAGTTGGACTTGAGGGTCAGCGCAATTGCCGATCGTCTGGTGGGCCTCATCCGCATTGCTGCAAAGCGCGCTACGGCCAGCGTCGAAGCCGACTATAAAAGAAGGGGTGTTCATATTGTGTATCAGCAAACCCTATGGTGACGCCACGCCGCGGCAGGCTTCGAACGGAACTGCGCAGGCACCGGTAAATATTGCAACCCGACGTGCGGCACTTTTTGGCGCTCGCGCTAGTCTTAGCGTGGATCGCGGTGACGGACGTCACTTCACCTGTCTACGCTATCCTTGTGCGAGACTCACGCAGGAATCCAGCGCAATATGAATGTCCTGATCGTTGATGACGAACCCCAAGCCCGCGAGCGCCTGAGCCGTATGGTCGGCGAGCTCGAGGGATACAGTGTCCTGGAGCCCAGCGCCACCAATGGCGATGAGGCGTTGACCCTGATCGACAGCCTGAAGCCCGATATCGTGCTGCTCGACATCCGCATGTCTGGCCTCGACGGTTTGCAAGTCGCTGCAAGGTTGTGCGAACGCGAGACGCCACCGGCGGTGGTGTTTTGTACGGCCCAGGATGAATTTGCCATAGACGCCTTGCAAACCAGCGAGGTGGGTTACCTGGTCAAACCGGTGCGTTCGGAGCTGCTGCTCGATGCCTTGAAAAAAGCCGAGCGTCCCAACCGCGTTCAGCTCGCGGCGCTGACCCGGCCAGCGGCAGAAAGCGGCAGTGGCCCACGCAGCCATATCAGTGCGCGAACCCGCAAAGGCATCGAGCTGATCCCGTTGGCTCAAGTCGTCTATTTTATCGCCGACCACAAATACGTGACCTTGCGCCACGAAGCGGGCGAGGTGTTGCTGGACGAGCCGTTGAAAGCCCTCGAAGATGAATTTGGCGACCGCTTTGTGCGTATTCACCGCAATGCGCTGGTGGCACGCGAGCGTATCGAGCGGTTACAACGCACGCCGCTTGGGCACTTCCAGCTGTTTCTCAAGGGGCTTAACGGTGACGCGCTGATTGTCAGTCGACGTCATGTCGCGGGTGTGCGCAAAATGATGCAACAGCTTTAGCCTGCTGTTTGCGCACGGATTTCACTCCCCTTTGCCGGGCAGGTGAGGCCAGGGAGGCTGCGCTGTTTCTGATACAAGTCAAAGCGGATTTGGCTGAGCTGTTATTATCCGCCGTATCTATTCAGTACGGATTGATCCATGTCCCCTCGCGAAATCCGCATCGCTACCCGCAAAAGTGCCTTGGCCTTGTGGCAGGCCGAATACGTCAAAGCCCGTCTGGAGCAGGCTCACCCTGGCCTGCTCGTGACGCTGGTGCCTATGGTCAGTCGCGGTGACAAGTTGCTCGACTCGCCATTGTCGAAAATCGGCGGCAAGGGCCTGTTCGTCAAAGAACTGGAAACCGCGTTGCTCGACAATGAAGCCGACATTGCCGTGCACTCGATGAAAGACGTGCCGATGGACTTCCCTGAAGGTCTGGGTCTGTTTTGCATCTGCGAGCGCGAAGATCCGCGTGATGCCTTTGTTTCCAACACCTATGCCAGCCTCGACGAACTGCCTCAGGGCAGCGTGGTCGGCACCTCGAGCCTGCGTCGCCAGGCGCAGTTGCTGACCCGTCGACCGGACCTGCAAATCCGCTTCCTGCGCGGCAACGTCAACACCCGCCTGGCCAAGCTCGATGCCGGAGAGTACGACGCGATCATCCTCGCGGCAGCCGGTTTGATTCGCCTGGGCTTCGAAGATCGCATCGCCTCTTCGATCAGCGTCGATGACAGTCTTCCAGCCGGTGGTCAGGGCGCGGTCGGTATCGAGTGCCGCAGCGCTGACACTGAAATTCACACACTGCTTGCCCCTCTGCATCACCAGGACACCGCCACCCGCGTCACTGCCGAACGTGCGCTGAACAAGCACTTGAACGGCGGCTGTCAGGTACCGATCGCCTGCTATGCGGTGCTCGAAGGCGAGCAGATCTGGCTGCGTGGTCTGGTGGGTGATCCGAAGGGTGGCCTGCTGCTGACTGCCGAGGCTCGTGCGCCACGCAGTGATGCCGAAGCTCTGGGTGTGCAAGTTGCCGAAGACCTTCTTGGCCAGGGCGCCAACGACATTCTGAAGGCGGTCTATGGCGAGGCGGGTCACGAGTGACGGGTTGGCGCCTGCTGTTGACGCGTCCCGCGGATGATTCGGCGGCGCTGACCCGTGTTCTGGCCGAAGAGGGGATTTTCAGCAGCAGTTTGCCGCTTTTGGAAATAGAGCCGATTCCTGTCTCTGAGACAATGCGCGAAGTGATTCAGGGTATGGATCGCTATTGCGCAGTGATCGTGGTCAGCAAGCCGGCCGCCCGAATCGGTGTGGATCTGGTCGACCGGTACTGGCCGCAATCACCGCGCTTGAAGTGGTTCAGCGTGGGTGCGGCGACCGCGCAGGTCCTCCTGGATCACGGGTTGGACGTCAGCTTCCCGGTGGATGGCGATGACAGCGAATCCTTGCTTGAGCTTCCGTTGTTGCGCGAGGCTATCGCCCGGCCCGACGCCCGTGTGTTGATCATGCGCGGCGAGGGTGGGCGTGAACTGCTCGCAGAGCGTTTACGCGAGCAAGGTGCTAGTGTCGATTATCTGGAGTTGTACCGTCGCGGCTTGCCGCGGTATGTCGAGGGCGCGTTGCCTGAGCGGATTCAATCGGAACACCTGAACGGTCTGGTGGTCAGCAGTGGACAGGGTTTTGAGCACCTGTACCAATTGGCGGGCAGTGCCTGGCCTGAGTTGGCGCGGTTGCCATTGTTTGTTCCAAGCCCTCGGGTGGCCGAGATGGCGCGGGCCGCAGGGGCCCAAACAGTTGTGGATTGTCGTGGCGCCAGTGCCACGGCTTTGCTAACGGCGTTGCGGGAAACCCGGCCCGTTTTCTAATGCAAAGGATGGATACGTGAGCGAAACAGCCTTGCCTAAAGATGACGTCCAGCCTGCGCTCGATGCGTCGGTTGAAACTGTGAAGAGTCCTGAGCCGCGTCGTGGCAACGGGCTGGTGATCCTGGCATTGCTGCTGGGTGCCGCGGGTGTTGCCGCTGGCGGTTGGGGGATCTGGCAGGTGCGCAGCCTGCAAACCAACAATCAGCAACAGCTGGGGCAGTTGCAGGCCCTGAATGATCAGGCGCAAAGCCTCAAGCTCAATGAGCAGCGCCTGACAGCCCGACTTGAGCAATTACCTCCCGCCGATGAACTGGAAGACCGCAGACGCCTGGTGACCCAGTTGCAGGGCGATCAGCAGCGCTTGAATCAGCGTCTGGAAACGGTTCTGGGCGCCAGCCGCAAGGATTGGCGATTGGCCGAGGCCGAGCATTTGCTGCGTCTGGCCAGTTTGCGTCTGTCTGCCTTGCAGGACATCAGCAGCGCTCAGGCGCTGGTGCAAGGTGCTGATGAAATCCTGCGCGAGCAGAATGATCCGGGATCTTTCGCTGCCCGCGAGCAGATTGCGAAGAGTCTTGCGGCACTGCGCAGTACCGAGCAACCGGATCGCACCGGGTTGTTCCTGCAACTGGGAGCCCTGCGCGATCAAGTGGTCGAACTCAGCGAACTGGCCCCCGAGTTTCATGAGCGCGATTCTCTATCGAGCCTGACCTCCGATGGCGATGGAGCCAGTCGCTGGGCGCAATGGTGGGACCAGATCTCGCGCTACATCCGGATTGATTTCAACGCCGATAAAAACATTCGTCCATTGCTCGCCGGGCAAAGCCTGAGTCAGGTCCGCCTGGCTTTGAGCCTGGCGCTTGAGCAAGCGCAATGGGCTGCGCTCAACGGCCAGGCGCCGGTGTATACCCAGGCGCTGGTTGAGGCGCGGGATGTGCTCAAGGGCAGCTTCAATCAGGATAATCCGCAAAGCAAAGTGATGCTCGAGCGGGTTGTCGAATTGAGCAAACAACCGGTAACGGTCATCACGCCTGACCTGACGACCACCCTGAGCACGGTGCAGGTATACCTGGAGCGCCGTAATGTCAGTGCAGAGGACTCGGTGAAAGCCGTCGCCAAGCCTGCTGCGAGCGCCACGCCGGGGACCAGCCCATGAAGCGACTTTATGTGATTGTGTTTTTGGTCATCGCTGCCGCCGGGGCCCTGGGGTTGGCGATTGCTCAGCACTCTGGTTATGTGCTGATCGCTTACAGGACCTTTCGCTATGAGTCGAGCCTGTGGGCGACCCTGCTGCTGGTGGCGGTGATCTGGCTGGTGCTATGGGGCATCAAGATGCTGATCGAGTTGGTGACCACCTCCAGTGGTGTGGTCAACCCCTGGTCGAACCGCAACCGCAGTCGTCGTGTACAAGTGGCGATCGAGCACGGTCAGTTGGACCTCGCTGAAGGTCGGTGGGCCAGCGCCCAGCGTCATTTGTATCGCGCCGCTGAAGCCGAACGCCAGCCGCTGCTCTATTACCTGGGGGCCGCGCGAGCGGCGAACGAGCAGGGTCACTATGACGAAAGTGACAGCTTGCTGGAGCGTGCGCTGGAGCGTCAGCCTCAGGCCGAGTTGGCGATTGCCTTGAGTCACGCGCAGTTGCAGACCGACCGTGGCGATACCGAAGGTGCGCTGACAACACTGCAGGCCATGCACGAGCGTCATCCTCACAGCGTTCAGGTCTTGCGTCAGTTGCAACGTTTGCTGCAGCAGCGCGGCGACTGGTCGGCGGTCATCCGTCTGTTACCGGAATTGCGCAAGGACAAGGTTTTGCCGGCCAGCGAGCTGGCGGAGCTGGAGCGTCGGGCATGGGGTGAAAACCTCACCTTGGCCGCTCGCCGGGAGGAAGACGGCGCCGTGGGTTTGCAGGCGCTCAATCGCGCCTGGCAACAGCTGACGTCCGCTCAGCGCCAGGAACCGCAGCTGGTGCTTGCCTATGCCGAACAATTGCGGCAACTGGGCGCTGAGGTCGAGGCAGAGGAAGTTCTGCGCGGGGCGCTCAAGCGTAAATATGACAGCCATCTGGCGCGACTGTATGGCTTGCTGCGTGGCAGCGACCCAGCGCGGCAACTGCAAACGGCCGAGGGTTGGTTGAAGGACCATCCTGGTGACCCAAGCTTGCTGCTGACGTTGGGGCGGTTGTGTTTGCAAAGCAGCCTGTGGGGCAAGGCGCGGGACTATCTGGAAAGCAGCCTGCGGGTTCAGCGTAACCCCGAGGCCTGTGCCGAGCTCGCCCGCCTGCTGGCTCAGCTGGGTGATACCGAGCGTAGTAATCAGCTCTTCCAGGAAGGCCTGGGTCTGCTGGACAAACGCCTGCTGGCTTCGCCTTTGCCGGTGCCTGCGCGCGCGTAAAATGCGCGGCGGCCGGGTCGCCCAGGCAGGCGATCCGGCCATTGGCAAATCGAGAATTCTTCCCTGTCATGCTGGCTATAGGCAGAGTCTTACAAGAGACTACATTTGATCCTGTCTCTTCTGTCGGGAATTCCCTACACCTGTGGCGAAGTGTCCACGCTGCCTTGCCTTGAAAGGCCAGAGGGCTTTCCTCTACCGTAACTGCCTGTCTCTTCTGTTACGGATAAGCCATGTCTTTGGCCAGCACACGCTCATTGTTTTTCATGGCCTTCATCGCGGGAGCCCTGGCCTTGGGCGCTTCGTACTATCTCGAATACGCCATCGGGCTCAAGCCGTGTGGGCTGTGCCTGTTGCAGCGGCTTTTTTTGGCCCTGTTCACGACTGTCTGCCTGGTTGCCGCGCTGCACGGGCCCAGGCGTCTGGGCTGTTTACTGTATTGGTTGCTCAGCCTGTTCAGCAGCCTGGCGGGGATTGTTACGGCGTGGCGTCAGGTGGTATTGCAAAGCGATCCGGCTCAACAGGTGTCGGAGTGCTCTACCAGCCTGGAAGGTCTGTTCGCAGACATGCCCTGGCTGTGCGTTGTGAAACGGGTATTCAGCGGAACCGCTGACTGCGCGGAAATTTCCTGGACGCTGTTCGACCTGAGTATCCCTGAATGGAGTTTGTTGTTTTTTGTCGGAATGACGATTCTCGGGGCTTATCAGATCTTGCGGCTGGTCTGGTACGCGTATCAGCGACCGCCCAGCGGCGAGTCGTCGCATGGGGACCGGGTGGGTGATTAAACACTTGTATGAACTTTATCTCCTGCGTACCTTGAAGGTGTTGTCGTGCGGGCATAATCTGGCCCGCACGTATCATTGGAATTATGTTGCTCGATGATGCTCTGCCTGGCCAAATCTTGATCTTCAAGTCTTGCGGCGAGTGCGGGCGGCATTACCCATAAGGGAAGAGAGATCACCATGCTCGAAAGTTGTCAGAATGCTCAGGAACGCTGGGGTGGAGTGCATCTGCTGATCGATCGTTGGTTGCAGGAGCGTCACGAACTGGTTCGAGCCTATGATGCTCTCGGCGCCAAGCCTGAGGCTCTGGGCGAGAATCGCAAACCGTTGCAGGAGTTCTGTGGTGTCCTGGTCGATTACGTCTCTGCCGGCCACTTCGAAATCTACGAACAGCTGACGGGCGAAGCCAAGGCATTCGGTGACACGCGCGGGCTTGAATTGGCCGAAACCATTTATCCGCGCATTGATGTGATCACCGAGAAGCTGCTGGCTTTCAACGATCTCTGCGATCAAGGCAAGTGCGTTGCGGAGAAATTCAAGGAGCTCGGTGGTCTGTTGCACGAGCGCTTCGAACTGGAAGATTGCCTGATCGAAGTGCTGCACACGGCTCACAAGGAAGAAACTCCAGAGCAAGCCTGAGTTCTCACGTGTTGTAAAAGATCCCTTGAACGGTGCGCTCTGCGCGCCGTTTTTCGTTTGGGCGATTGCTCAGCCAGTCGCGCCGAGCAGTTCGATTTCAAACACCAGAGGCGTGAACGGCGCGATCAGGTCCCCTGCGCCATCGGCTCCGTAGGCTTGCGCGGATGGAATCACCAGGCGCCATTTCGCACCTACTGGCATCTGTTGCAACGCACTGCGCCAGCCACTGATCACACTGTCGAGGCTGAACCACTGCGCCTGAGTGTTCTGATCGAACACCGTGCCGTCGGGCAGCTTGCCGATGTAGCGAACCTGCACCTTGCCACTGGGTCCGGCCTTGGCGCCGTTACCTGCGACCAGTTCGGTCAGCAGGATGCCATCTGCCAGTTCGCGAACCCCGGGTTTTGCCTTCTCGGCTGTCAGGAAGCGTTGTTCCTTGTCCAGGGCTACTTCGCTTTGCGGTATCGCTGGCTGCTCGGCAATTTGCGCTTCGTGCTCGGCCAGGATTTTTTCGATCTGCTGATCTTTCAGCGCCAGTGGCTTGCCTTGATAGGCCTGCTGCAAGCCTTCGACCAGTGCCTGAATTTGCAGATCTGGAACCTCTTGGCGCAGACGTTCACCCAGACTTGCACCCAGGCTGTAAGCGAGATCGTGGGCGTCATTTTCCGTGGCTTTTTCCGCAGCATGAGCCAACGAAAAAAACACGCACAAGGGTAAAAAAAGGTAACGCGACATGGGCGCTCTCCAGCCTGAGATGCGCAGGATTATGCCAGTGAGAATGCCGTGAGCGGTGAACTGCTTTGAGGTGTCTGCAGAACATTTTAAAATTGGTGCAACGCACAGCAATCGATACTGTCAACATGCCCTAGCGGCGGTAGCAGCAGAGGTCTAGTATGAGCCGCATTCACGTCAGCCAGGAGGTAAATCATGTCGGCCAATAAGAAGCCTGTAAATACTCCGTTGCACTTACTCCATCAGCTTTCGGGCAGCTTGCTCGAGCATTTGGAAAACGCTTGTTCCCAAGCCTTGGCTGATGCTGAAAAACTGCTCGCCAAACTGGAAAAGCAGCGCGGAAAAGCACAGGAAAAATTGCACAAATCTCGCACCAAATTGCAGGACGCTGCGGCGGCCGGCAAAGCCAAGGCACAAGCCAAGGCCAAAGATGCGGTACAAGAACTTGAAGATCTGCTTGATGCGCTCAAGGATCGTCAGTCCGAAACTCGCGGCTACATTCTGCAACTCAAGCGCGATGCCCAGGAAAGCCTGAAACTGGCCCAGGGTATTGGTCGCGTGAAAGAGGCCGTCGGCAAAACGCTGACCCTGCGTTCGGCCAAGCCAGCCGCCGCTGCTGGCGCCGCGAAAAAACCAGCTGCCAAACCGGCAGCCGCCAAGGCACCGGCCAAGGCTCCAGCGAAAGCAGCCGCCAAACCTGCGACAAAACCTGCAGTGAAAAAACCAGTCGCAGCCAGCGCGGCTAAACCGGCCGCTGCCAAAGCCGCTGCCAAACCTGCTGCCGCTAAACCAGCAGCAAAGCCAGCTGCTAAAACTGCCGCCGCCAAACCAGCAGTAGCGAAAGCCACCGCGGCCAAACCTGCTGCCAAACCAGCAGCAAAAACCGCAGCGGCCAAACCGGCTGCCAAGCCAGCCGCTAAACCGGTAGCTGCAAAACCTGCCGCCAAGCCAGCGGCCAAACCCGCAGCTGCCAAAGCGCCGGCCAAGCCTGCCGCTAAACCAGCAGCCGCTGCCAAGCCTGCAGTGTCCAGTGCTGCCAAACCTGCTGCCGCCAAACCGGTTGCTGCAAAACCAGCCGCCAAGCCTGCGGTGAAAAAGCCAGTCGTGGCCAAACCTGCTGCCGCCAAACCAGCGGCTGCAAAACCGGCAACCGCACCAGCGGCCGCCAAGCCTGCGACGTCTGCACCGGCTGCTGCACCTGCGCCAGCCGCGAGCACGCCAGCCGCTTCGCCTGCACCGGCAGCTGCTGCAAGCACTACCAGCACCCCGACCAGCGCTTCCTAAGTGCCGGTCACCGCGACGCGCAGCTGATGCAGCGCGTCGCGGTTCAGGTTGGCGGCGCCCGCCGCCAATCCTTCCAGCCACACGGCCAGGTCTTTGGCTTGACCCTGCGGCCATGTTTGCGCCGCATTCTCCAGACGCAACAACAGTTGCCGCTCCGCTTCCAGCTCCAGAGCTTTGACTTGCGCTCGTAACGTGTTCAGTTCTTCGTCGGCGAGGGCTGCGGCCTTCCACTGCGTACGCAGTTGTCGAAGCGGTTGCACGACTTCCGTATGCCACGGGCCGGCCAGGTGCTGGAGTTGTTGCAGGCGTTGCGCATTGCATCGCACGCCGTGCTGTCCGAGCCAGGCTGCGCACAACAGCAGGCAAACGTTGGCCCCGGCTGCTTGCAGCTTCAGGCAGGCGTCTTCAACACCCGGTCGGGTGTAGAGGGTGAGGGAAAAGCTCCACAGGTCAGAGGACATAGTGCTACTCGCGCCAGTTGCGAGCGAAGCTGGTAGACTCCGCCGCCATTATGATTCGACTTCAGAACCTGACTTTACAACGTGGCCCGCAACGTCTGCTAGAAGACGCCGAGCTGACCCTGCACGCCGGTCACAAAGCCGGCCTGATCGGTGCCAACGGCGCCGGCAAATCGAGCCTGTTCGCCTTGCTTCTGGGTGACCTGCACCCGGACTCGGGTGACTGCTTCTTGCCGGCCGACTGGCGCATCGCCCACATGCGCCAAGAGATCGACACCCTCGATCGCATCGCGGTCGACTATGTGCTTGATGGTGACCTGCGTCTGCGCGAGGTGCAACGCGACCTCGCCGCAGCCGAAGCGGCCCATGACGGTGCTGCTCAGGCCCGTCTGCACGCAGAGCTCGACAGCGCCGATGGCTACACCGCCGACGCCCGGGCGCGCAAGTTGCTCGCAGGCCTGGGCTTCACCAATGAACAGATGGATCGGCAGGTCGGAGATTTCTCCGGTGGTTGGCGGATGCGTCTGAACCTGGCGCAGGCGCTGATGTGCCCGTCGGACCTGTTGTTGCTCGACGAACCGACCAACCACTTGGACCTCGACGCGATTATCTGGCTGGAAGAGTGGCTCAAGAGCTACCCCGGCACCTTGCTGCTGATTTCCCACGACCGCGACTTCCTCGACGCCGTGGTCGATCACGTGGCTCACGTCGATCAGCGCAAAATTACCCTCTATCGCGGTGGCTACTCGGCGTTCGAACGTGCCCGCGCCGAACGTCTGGCCCAGCAGCAACAGGCCTACGAGAAGCAACAGGCGCAACGTGCGCACATGGAAAGCTACATCGCCCGCTTCAAGGCCCAGGCCACCAAGGCCCGTCAGGCCCAGAGCCGGATCAAGGCGCTGGAGCGGATGGAAGAGTTGTCCGCCGCCCACGTCGATTCGCCGTTCGACTTCGTCTTCCGCGAGTCGGCGAAGATTTCCAGCCCGTTGATCGACCTCTCCGACGCCCGTCTGGGTTATGGCGAGCGAACCGTGCTGGAGAAGGTCAAGCTGCAACTGACGCCAGGTGCGCGGATCGGCTTGCTCGGCCCCAACGGTGCGGGTAAATCGACGCTGATCAAAAACCTCGCCGGTGAACTCGAGCCATTGTCCGGCCGACTGACCCGTGGCGAGAACACGGTCGTCGGTTACTTCGCCCAGCATCAGCTGGACTCGCTGGATTCCAAGGCCAGCCCGTTGCTGCACTTGCAGCGTCTGGCGCCGACCGAGCGTGAGCAGACCCTGCGCGACTTCCTCGGTGGTTTCGACTTCCGTGGTGCGCGGATCGACGAGCCGGTGCTGAATTTCTCCGGCGGCGAAAAGGCCCGACTGGCACTGGCGTTGATTGCCTGGGACCGGCCGAACCTGTTGCTGCTCGACGAACCGACCAACCACCTGGACCTGGAAATGCGCCTGGCGCTGACCATGGCCCTGCAAGAATTCAGTGGCGCAGTGCTGGTGGTCTCCCACGATCGTCATCTGCTGAAAAGCACCACGGATAACTTCTTCCTGGTGGCCGATGGCAAGGTCGAAGAGTTCGACGGCGATCTGGAAGACTACGCCCGCTGGCTGGTCGATTATCGCCAGCGCAATGCGCCGGTGAACAACTCGCCGGTCAATCCGGACAAGACCGACAAGAAAGCCCAGCGTCAGGCCGCTGCTGCGTTGCGGCAGCAACTGGCACCGCACAAGCGCGAAGCCGACAAGCTCGAAGCCGAGTTGGGCAAGTTGCACGAGAAGCTGGCGAAGATCGAAACCAGCCTCGGCGACAGCGCCGTCTACGAAGCCGCCCGCAAGGACGAGCTGCGCGATCTGCTGGCCGAACAGGCCAAGCTGAAAGTTCGCGAAGCCGAGCTTGAAGAAACCTGGATGGAAGCCCTGGAGCTGCTCGAAAGCATGCAGGCAGAGCTGGAAGCGCTGTCCTGATAGAGGCCAGCCAGCGCTCGGTACGACGCTGGCGCGGCAACGACGTGTTGTCGAGCGGCTTCGAAAAGTAGCCGGACTGCCGGTAACGCTGGTCGGCAGGGCGATTTTTCTGCAAAAAATCGATAGTCATTCACAAGCCAGCACATTAGCTTAGACGTCTATAACGAGTCTGAGTCGAGGTGTGCGATGGTGCTTGAGACATGGCTGGCGTTTTTTGCCGCCTGTTGGGTGATCAGTCTTTCCCCGGGCGCCGGCGCCATTGCGTCGATGTCCTGCGGTTTGCAGTACGGTTTCTGGCGTGGCTACTGGAACGCCCTTGGCCTGCAGCTGGGGCTGGCGATGCAGATTGCGATTGTCGCCGCCGGTGTGGGCGCAATTCTCGCCACGTCGGCCACGGCCTTCTACGCGATCAAATGGTTTGGCGTGGCTTATCTAGTGTATCTGGCGGTCAAGCAATGGCGCGCACTGCCCAGCAACATGAGCGATGACGCGGCCATTCGGCAGATTGGCAAACCGCTGGCGCTGGTATTTCGCGGTTTCCTGGTGAATGTCAGCAACCCCAAGGCGCTGGTGTTCATGCTCGCGGTGCTGCCGCAGTTCATCGACCCGCATGCGCCACTGGTGGCGCAGTACCTGATTCTTGGCGTGACCATGATCTGTGTCGATCTGATCGTGATGGCCGGCTACACCGGCCTCGCTTCCAAGGTTCTGCGACTGCTGCGCACACCCAAGCAACAACGACGGATGAACCGCACGTTTGCCGGGCTGTTCATTGGTGCTGCCGGGCTGCTGGCGACCATTCGTAGAGCTGCGGTGTAAAACCCGCAAGGCACAAAAAAGGCGACCTCAAGAGGTCGCCTTTTTCGTTCCCGCATGGATGACTCAGCGCAGAATGACCGGCGCCGTATCACGTGGCAGGTTATTGCGCAGTGGTGCTTGCCCCGGCTGTTGCTGAGTGCCGCGACCGAGTTGTTCGCCCAACTGACGGGCCACGTCCTCGCCCAGCGACTTGGACACGTCACGCACCACCCGTGGGCGGTTCAGCGAAACCTTGACGTCTTCGCCGTTCACCAGCTTGGTGTCCTGGCCGTCACCCATGGCGGTGAATGCCGACGTGATTTCAAACGTCCGGGTGTTGATCAGGCTGAAGTCCGCCACCAGGCTCAGGCCGAGAATCGCCGAGTAGCTGTCGGTGTTGGCCAGCGAGGTGATGTCGCGGGTGAAGTCGATGTCCGACAGGGTGCCGAACAACACATAGTCGGCGCCCTTGTAGTTACCGGCCTTGATCCGTTTGATCACGTCGTAGACGTCTTCCTTGGACTTGGCAGTGTACGGCGTGCCTTGCACCAGCTGGAACATCCCGGACTTGAGAATCTCGCCCTTGATGTCGCCGCTGAACTTGCGAAGCTCGCCTTGCTCGATGTAGCTGCTGCTGGCCTCGATCTCGTTGTAGCTCGACGAGCCACTGGCGTGATACATGCCCGCCTGCATATTGCTCTGTGCGGAGACGATGTGGATGTACTGCTCCACCCGCTCTTGGTAGGCGAGGTCGGTGACCGCGATTTTCGGGGCCGCCTGCGCGCCAAACGCGCAGGCCAGGGCCATGATGCCAATCCATGCACGCATTGCTTAACGCTCCGTGGTTTTGCGGATCTCTTTCTCGTCCATCCACTCGGCCAGACCGCTTTCAACGTCGATCAGTTGCAGGCTGAACTTGTAGAAAACGTCTTTGTAATCGCTGCTGCGCTTGACGATCGAGCTGATCGAGCCTTCAAGACGGTATTTGGCAGCGACCATATTGCCGGTCTTGGCCACGGTGCCTTTCTTGTACAGGCCGCTCTGGTTTTGCAGTTTGAGCTGGTCGACCTGGCTCTGCATCGCGGTGTTATCGCTGGCAAAACGGGCGGTGCCGGACTTCATCAGTTGAGTCTTGATGCTGGTGGTGATTTCGCGGGTATCGATGTATTCGCTGGTCTTGTTCTTCACGTCGTAGACCTGTACGACCGGGCGGCCTTGCAAGATGCCGGATTGGGCCAGGGAACGGGTCATGGATTCCGCAATCATCTGCAGGTCAGTGGAACCGAACTCGTTGGTCACCAGCTCAACAGCCTTGCTGTCGCCGTAACCGATGTTTTTCCCGCCCAGAACCGGCGAGTTGTTGGCGCAGCCGCTGGCCAGAAGGGCGACCACGGCGAGGAACGAAAAGCGTACAAACATGGGAATGTCTCTCTGTCACGAAATAGGGGGAGTGCTTAAGGGGTTTTGACTTCAAGGCGGAAGTCAGTGGCCTTGGGCACCGGCGCAATGGCCGGCAGGAACGTGGCCTGCGCGGCATACAGGTTCAGGGTTTTCCAGCTTTCTTCATCGGCCACCGGGAAGCCGTCGTCGCCCAGCCAGACGAAGCGGTAGTACATCGTCATGTTCGTGTGGCTGGTGTTGTTCAGCGCGACCTTGACGGTCAGGAAGCCGTTTTCACGGGCGACCCGCATCGCGCCAATCGCGATGTTTTTGAACTTGTTCATCACCACGACTTTGCTCTCGGCACTGCCAGGCGCAGGTGGCGGCGGGGTGGCGCAACCGGCCAGCAGAGCCAGGGCGGCAACAGCAATCAGTTTGAAACGCATGGAGAAGCTCCGCTTAAGGTTGTTTGACGCTGGCCACGACTTGCGGGGTGGTGCTTGGGATCACGTGGGCGGCGACGCCACTGGCGAACACCTGATTGCCCACCGTACGCAGGCTGATCACCTGGTAACGCTGATCGACCTTGACGGTGATTCGCGAACCGCCCAGAGCGTTCGGCAGGCTCAGTTGGTGCTCGCCTTTGGCCAGGCGCAGGCGCACAACCTGGGTGTTGTCGGGCAGGGTGCGCCAGGTGCGGGTATCCGCCCCTTCCATCACCGCCGACGTGATGCCTACGGCCAGACCGGCCAGAGGGTTGGTTTCGTTGATCTTCTTTTGCGCCACGGCGCGAGTCACGGCTCGTACAGTGGTGCGCAGAATGATCCCGGGCATATCGTCACGCAGGGCGCGGCGGGACATGGCGGTGGTGCTGTTGAGCTGGGTCAGGTTCTGTTGCTGGCCGTCGACACCGATCTGCGCATACGTCACGGTCGAGGTGTCAGGCTTGATTACCGGGAACGACAGCGGGGTGATCACCACGTTATTGCTGATTGGCAGTGGCAAGGGAATGCGAATGGAATCACGACTCGGCGCAAGGCCGCTTTGCACGACGATCAGGATGTCGCTTTCTTCGTTTTTGCCGGCCGGCTTGTCCAGGTTGAGCAGCGCTTGTTCGAGCAACGGAGTGTTGGGGCGCAGTTCGGCGGCTTTGCGATAACCCGGCGCGGCCAGGTCTTTTTCACCCAGGGCTTCGTAGACGAAACCGGCCAGGTAATGACTGAACGCACTCTGATAGCTGTTCTTCAGGCCGACCACGTCAGGCGCGTCGAGGCTCGCCACCGGGTAACCCTTCAGGTCCTTGTATTGAGTCTTGACGCCTTGCTTCTCGGCTTCGTCTTCGCGCTTGAGGTATTCCTTGTCCCGCAGTTCGGCGATCACCGCTTCGCGTTCGTGGGTCTTCTTGATTTCGGTGCGGGCACCGTCGAAATCGTTCACTGCCAGCAGGTTCAAGGCCATTTGCGTGGTCAGCATGACTTTTTCGTAGTCATACCCTTCGTAGCGGCGGACCTTGTCATTGACCAGAAAGCTGCCGAACTGAGCCAGGTACTTGTCGGTGTCCAGCTTGACCGACTCTTCCCAGGTACCGACGACCTGGTCCGCGCTTCTCCAGGCGGTCTGGCTGCCGGTCAGGTCGCCCTTGGCGCGCAGCAGTTCACCTTTCTCGAAGTAATAGAGCAGGTCTTTGTTTTCACCGGTGTTGTTTTTTTCCAGCAGCGTCAGTGCGGCGTCGACGTTACCGCTGGCCAACTGCTGGTTGGTTTCTTGCAGTTCTGTGTCGTAGCTGCGAAAGGCCGAACAACCGGCAAGCAAAGTGACTGCGCTGAGCGCGATCGAGGTGAGGGCGCGGGATGCCATGGGTACTTCTTCCCTGAGTTTAAACAGCCGAGCGTGCTGGTCGGGCTGGGTGAACCAATCGACAGGGAAGATGGCTATCCATGCCAATTCCTCATAAAAAGAGGAGCTTAAATACCCGATCGCAATAACGAGGGCGCGGCATTATAAGCGCGGATACTGGCCATGTAATGGCTTTTTAATTTCATTTTTTCTTTGGGTGCCACCATGTGGGAGGTGTCTGAATCCACGAACAATGGACGACAAAGCTTGAGCGGAAAGCATTGAGAGTGAACAATGTGTTACTTCGTATTATCAATTGAGATTCATTCATGACTGCCCCGTCCCGTTTCCTGGCCTGGCTAGTGTTCCCTTTGTTTGCCCTGTGTAGTTTCAACCTGCTGGCCGACACGGTGGAAGGTGCGCCACAGGCACTGCATTTGCTCGATTACATTGGTGCCGATTATCCGGCGACTGTGGAGGCGGGACAGGTCATCGATGATGGCGAATACCGCGAGCAGCTGGAGTTTCTCGGTGTCTTGCAGGGGCTGATCGTTGCGCTACCGGCAAAACCCGAGCGCGCGGAGCTTGAGCAGGGTGTGAGCAATCTGCGTAACGCTGTAACCCTGCGTCAAGACGGTGCGGAGGTGGCCCGTCTGGCGCGGCAACTGGGCGCGAAACTGGCAGTGGCCTATGAAGTCAGTCAGGCACCGATCATTACGCCGGACCCCACACGCGGTGCGCCGTTGTATGCCCAGCATTGCTCGGTGTGCCATGGCGACGCCGGTGCCGGTGATGGTCCCGCAGGTGTCGGCCTGACGCCGCCACCCGCCAATCTGCGCGATGCCACGCGGCTGGACCGCCTGAGCCTGTACGCGATCTACAGCACGTTGGGGCAGGGTATCGAGGGCACTGACATGCCGGCCTTCGCCGATCAACTCGACGAGCGTCAGCGCTGGGATCTGGCGACCTATATCGCCGCGTTCAGCGCCGATCCGACTGCGGCGAAAAGCGAAAAGAACTTCAACCTCGCCGACCTGGCCCGACAGACCCCGGCTGAAGTGCTGACGGCCGAAGGCCCTCAGGCAGCTGCTACGTTCCGCGCCCAGCGTGCGCAGCCGCCGCAAGTCAAACGCGGTCCGGCGCAGTTGCTCGATTACACCGCGGCGACCCTCGACAAGAGCATCGCCGCGTACCGTGCCGGCGCGCACGATCAGGCCTATGACCTGTCGGTGGCGGCGTATCTGGAGGGCTTCGAACTGGTCGAAAGCTCGCTGGATAACGTCAACGCCGTGGTGCGCAAAGACACTGAAAAATCCCTGATGGCTTACCGTCAGTCGTTGCAGGACGGGCTGCCGATCGAGCAAGCCGAGCAACGTCTGGCGTTTGCCAAGGCCAAGTTGAAAGAGTCAGCCGACCTGCTGGGCAGCGATGGATTGAGCTGGTCGTTGAGCTACGTATCGGGTCTGCTGATTCTGTTGCGCGAAGGATTGGAAGCGATTCTGGTACTGGCTGCGGTGCTGGCATTCCTGCGCAACACCGGTCAACAGTCGGCAATTCGCAGCGTCAACATCGGCTGGGGCTTGGCGCTGATAGCGGGTCTGGCGACCTGGGCGCTGGCGGCGTATGTGATCGATGTCAGTGGTGCCCAACGTGAGTTGCTCGAAGGCTGCACCGCGCTGTTCGCCAGTGTCATGGTGCTCTGGCTCGGGGTCTGGATGCACGACCGTCGTCACGCGGCCGCCTGGCAGGACTACATCAAGAGCAGCCTGGTCAGCGGCGGGGGGCGTTTCGGTTTTGCGGCGCTGGCATTTTTCTCGGTCTATCGCGAGCTGTTCGAAGTGGTGCTGTTTTACGAGACCCTGTGGCTGCAAGCCGGCCCGGCCGGGCATAACGCGGTACTGGCGGGTGGCGCCACGGCGTTGGTGTTGTTGGTCGGTCTGGCCTGGGTGATCCTGCGCGGCTCGGCGAAACTGCCGTTGGCGCTGTTCTTCGGGATCAACGCCGGTTTGCTCTGCGCGTTGTCGGTGGTGTTCGCCGGGCATGGCGTCAAAGCCTTGCAGGAGGCCGGGATCTTTGGCACTCGTCCGGTGGCATTCTTTGACTTCGACTGGCTGGGGATTCACGCTGATGCCTATTCGCTGAGCGCGCAGGCGGTGGCGATTCTGGCGATTGTCGTGCTGTACAGTCGCAGTCGTATGGCCGAGAAGCGGCGGGTTCAAGCCTCTTAACAGCATTCGCTGCGCTCACAATCGCGAGCAAGCTCGCTCCCACAGGATTGCGTATAACCTGTGGGAGCGAGCTTGCTCGCGATGTTTTTGAAAGGGAAATACACAATGCGTGTCTGGATCGATGCCGACGCCTGCCCTCGGGCGGCGAAGGACCTGGTGGTGAAGTTCGCCCTCAAGCGCCAGTTCGAAGTGGTGCTGGTGGCCGGGCAGCCGCAGATCAAGCCGAGCCTGGCCCTGGTGAAACTGATCGTGGTGCCGAGCGGTCCGGACGCGGCCGACGATTACCTGGTTGAACATGCGCTGCCCGGTGATCTGGTGATTTGCAGTGACGTGCCGCTGGCTGATCGGCTGGTGAAGAAGGGTGTGGCGGCGCTTGATCCGCGCGGCAAGGAATTCGATGCGCAGAACATGGGCGATCGGTTGGCGGTGCGTAACCTGTTCACCGATCTGCGCGAGCAGGGCCAGATGAGCGGTGGTCCCGCGCCGTTTGGCGATCGGGAGAAGCAGGCGTTCGCCAATGCGCTGGACCGGATCATCACCCGGCTGACCCGAAAACCCTGAGCTTGGCGGTGAACCCTGTGGGAGCGAGCTTGCTCGCGATAGGGCCAGCACATCCAACATTAATGTCGACGGTCAGGTCGCTATCGCGAGCAAGCTCGCTCCCACATTTAAACCGTGTTACGCATCATTCTCGTGAGTCAGCTCCAGCACCCGATCAACCAGCTTGTTGATCCCCGAGGCTGCTTCGCTGATCGACTGAGCGAGCATATAAGCCGGGGTGCTCACCAGTTTGCGGGCCTTGTCCTCAATGATGTCGCCGACCGCGCAGTCTGCGTGGGTAGCGCCCATTTTGGTCATTGCAGCGGCAGTGTCGGTGTCGTTGCCGATGGTGCAGGTCACGCCCGGGCCATAGATCTTCGCCGCCAGCGCCGGCGAGATACAGATCAGGCCAACCGGCTTGCCGGCTTCGGCAAAGGCTTCGGCCAGCGCCAGGACTTCTGGCTGAAGGCTGCAACCGGCGCCTTCGATGGCGAAGTTGGACAGGTTCTTCGCGGCGCCAAAACCGCCGGGCACGATCAACGCGTCGAAGTCTTCGGCGTTGGCTTCACGCAGGTCTTTTACGTGTCCACGGGCGATGCGCGCCGACTCCACCAGCACGTTGCGCGACTCGGGCATTTCTTCGCCCGTCAGGTGGTTGATCACGTGCAATTGCGCGATATCAGGGGCGAAGCACTGGACCTGCGCGCCGCGTTGGTCAAGGCGTAGCAGGGTGATCACGCTTTCATGGATCTCGGCGCCGTCATAGACGCCACAGCCGGAAAGTATCACTGCAACTTTTTTGCTCATGGGTTCTTCTCCAGATTCATGGCGTTAAATGTCCACTAATTTGTCACTCGTTGCCATAGGGTTATTTCGCGTCTACACCTAATCTTTTGGCAACAATTGTGATCAGGTCGCGTCATGGACTTCATTCTGTATGCGGTGCCGTTTTTCTTTGTGTTGATTGCCGTCGAGCTGTTGGCGGACCGCTGGCGCGGGGTGAGTAATTATCGCCTGGCCGATGCGATCAACAGCCTCAGCACCGGCGTGCTGTCGACCACCACCGGCCTGTTGACCAAAGGCGTGGGGCTGCTGACGTACGCCTTTGCGCTGAAACATCTGGCGTTGTTCGAGCTGTCGGCCGAGAGCGTTTGGGTCTGGGTGTTCGCCTTTGTCCTTTACGACTTCTGCTACTACTGGCTGCACCGCATGGGGCATGAGCGCAACATCCTCTGGGCGGCGCATTCGGTGCACCATCAAAGCGAGGACTACAACCTCTCCACGGCATTGCGCCAGACCAGCACCGGGTTCCTGCTGAGCTGGATTTTCTACCTGCCGATGGCGGTGCTCGGTGTGCCGCTGCTGGTGTTCGTCAGCGTCGCGGCGCTGAACCTGCTGTATCAATTCTGGGTCCACACCAAACACATTCCCAAGCTCGGCTGGTTCGAATGGTTCTTCGTCACGCCGTCCAACCATCGGGCTCACCACGCGCAGAACGCGCTGTACATGGATCGCAACTACGGTGGGGTGTTCATTGTCTGGGACCGGTTGTTTGGCTCGTTCCAGGAGGAGGACGACAACGAGCCGGTGATTTTTGGCGTGACCACGCCGCTGGCGAGCTGGAATCCGTTGTGGGCGAACCTGCAGTTCTATGCGCAGTTGTGGGCCGATGCTCGACGCGCCGAGAGCCTGTGGGACAAGCTGCGGATCTGGTTCATGCGCACTGGCTGGCGTCCGGCGGACGTGGCGGCGAAGTACCCGATGAACAAGCCCGACCTGAGTCAGTTCCGTAAATTCGAGGTGCCGCTGGACGGTCGCCAGCAGCTGTATATCGCACTGCAATTTTGCGTGTACATCGCGCTGGGCAGCTACCTGATGAATCTTGCGCAAAGCCTGTCGACCGCGGCCCTGGTGTTGGGCTGGGGCGCGGTGGCGCTGGGTTTGTTTGTGTTGGGCGTGGCCCTGGAGAATCGCCCGCAGGCGTTGAAGCTGGAACTGCTACGGCTGGTGTTGAACCTGCCGCTGGTGTGGCTGGCGCCGCTGGTCGGGCTATGGCCGGCCAGCGCGGTGGGCTGGGTCGGCCTGCTCAGTTACAGCCTGGTCAGCGGTATCGGCCTCTACTGCTGCAGAAACCGTTTCACTCGACTGGCGTCGTAGGTTCGTTGGCGCGGGCCTTTTCGTTGGTCTTGGCCTGCTCGTCGGCGTAGATCTGCTTGGCCAGGCGGGCATTCTTGAAGCGCCGACGCAGCCACAGGCAGAGGCCCAGCACCAGCAGGGCGCCGAGAACCCACAACTCGTACTTCTTGACGCTGCCGAGCATGCCTTCGAGCACTGCGCCAAAGTGGTAAGCGGCGGCCGCCAGGGCGCTGGCCCATATCGCCGCACCAATACCATTGAGTATCAGGTAGCGTCCTGGCGGATAACCCGACAGGCCGATGGCCACGGGCATCACTGTGCGCAGGCCGTAGACGAAGCGAAAGCTCAGGACCCAGATGTCCGGGTGCTTGCGGATATGCTCAAGCGCCCGATCACCCATCAATTGCCAGCGTGGTTTGCGCGCCAGCAGTTTGCGGCCGTGTTTGCGCCCCAGGAAGTACCACAGCTGATCGCCGGCATAACTGCCGAAGAACGCCACGACCACCACCAGGTTGATGTCCATGTATCCGCGGAACGCGAGGAAGCCTGCGAGTACCAGAATGGTTTCGCCTTCGAAGAACGTGCCGAGGAAAAGGGCAAAGTAGCCGAAGTCATGCAGAAATTGTTGGAGCATTGTCTGGGTGCTGGCGAAATGAACGCGCAGCCTAACCCTTCAGACACATTCAGGAAAGTGTCGAAATGTGTCTCGACGTGAACATTTCCTACAAGGACAATGGTTGCGACTACAGGTCACAGGGGTGCACATAACTGTCATACGTTAGTCATAATGGCCGCTTATAACTGTCACGCTCGCCCGCCAGCGCGGGCTCAGGAGTCTGTCGTGAGCTTTACCCCCGCCAACCGTTTGTTTCCTGCAACCCGCCTGCGTCGCAACCGTCGTGATGAATTTTCGCGCCGTCTGGTCCGCGAAAACGTCCTGACCACCAATGACCTGATTCTCCCGGTCTTTGTGCTGGACGGTGAAAACCGTCGCGAAGCGGTCGCCTCGATGCCGGGCGTCGAACGTCTGACCATCGACCTGTTGCTCGAAGAAGCGGCCCAGTGGGTCGAGCTGGGTATTCCCGCCGTGGCGCTGTTCCCGGTCACTCCGCCCGAGCTCAAATCCCTCGACGCCGCTGAAGCCTGGAACCCCGAGGGCATAGCCCAACGAGCCACCCGCGCCCTGCGTGCACGCTTCCCGGAACTGGGGGTGATTACCGACGTGGCGCTGGACCCGTTCACCACCCACGGTCAGGACGGTATTCTGGATGAAGAAGGCTATGTGCAGAACGACATCACTGTCGATGCACTGGTCAAGCAGGCGTTGTCCCATGCGGCTGCCGGTGCGCAGGTGGTGGCTCCGTCGGACATGATGGACGGCCGCATCCAGGCGATCCGTGAAGCGCTGGAACTGGCCGATCACGTCAATGTGCGGATCATGGCTTACTCGGCCAAGTACGCCAGTGCCTATTACGGCCCGTTCCGCGATGCGGTCGGTTCGGCGCTGAACCTGGGCAAGGCGAACAAGGCGTCCTATCAAATGGACCCGGCCAACGGCAACGAAGCGTTGCACGAGGTGGCCAGCGACTTGTCAGAAGGCGCGGATATGGTCATGGTCAAGCCAGGCATGCCGTACCTGGATATCCTTTATCGCGTCAAAGAAGAATTTAAAGTGCCGACCTTTGTCTATCAGGTCAGCGGTGAATACGCGATGCACATGGCAGCGATCCAGAATGGCTGGTTGAGCGAAGGGGTTATTCTTGAATCCCTGACCGCCTTTAAACGTGCTGGCGCTGATGGCATCCTGACTTACTTTGCCGTACGTGCCGCTCAATTGTTACGAGAGCAACAATAGCCCTCCCAGGAACACTCGATGAATACCGAAGGATTCACTGAAGTTGCCGTAAACGAAGCTCAACCTGTGGTTGAGCCAGTCGTCGAAACCCCGTTGGAGCTGGAGCCTGCTCCACCCGCGGTAGTAGTCGACGCTGTGCCGGCGACGCCTGCGATCGCGATTCCTGGTCTGGATGACAGCAGCCTGTATATCCATCGCGAGCTGTCGCAACTGCAGTTCAACATCCGCGTACTGGAGCAGGCGCTGGATGAGTCCTATCCCTTGCTGGAGCGGCTGAAGTTTTTGCTGATCTTCTCCAGCAACCTGGACGAGTTCTTCGAGATTCGTGTAGCAGGGCTTAAAAAGCAGATCACCTTCGCCCGTGAACAGGCCGGTGCTGATGGTCTGCAACCGCATCAGGCGTTGGCGCGCATCAGCGATCTGGTGCACGGCCACGTCGATCGCCAATACGCGATCCTCAACGACATTCTGTTGCCGGAACTGGAAAAACATCAGGTCCGCTTCATCCGTCGTCGCTACTGGACCACCAAGCTCAAGACCTGGGTACGCCGCTATTTCCGCGACGAGATCGCGCCGATCATCACCCCGATCGGTCTCGATCCGACGCACCCGTTCCCGTTGCTGGTGAACAAGAGCCTGAACTTCATCGTCGAACTCGAAGGTATCGATGCGTTCGGTCGCGATTCCGGTCTGGCGATTATCCCGGCACCGCGTCTGCTGCCGCGCGTCATCAAGGTGCCGGAAGAGGTGGGTGGCACGGGTGACAACTACGTGTTCCTGTCGTCGATGATCCACGCACACGCCGATGACCTGTTCCAGGGCATGAAGGTCAAGGGCTGCTACCAGTTCCGGCTGACCCGAAACGCCGACCTGGCAGTCGACACCGAAGACGTCGAAGACCTGGCCCGCGCCCTGCGCGGTGAGCTGTTCTCCCGTCGCTACGGTGACGCGGTGCGTCTGGAAGTGGCGGACACCTGCCCGAAACACCTGGCCGACTACCTGCTCAAGCAGTTCAACCTGCAAGAGACCGAACTGTATCGGGTCAACGGTCCGGTCAACCTGACGCGGCTGTTCAGCATCACCGGCCTGGACAGTCACCCAGAGCTGCAATACACGCCGTTCACCCCGCAGATCCCGAAACTGCTGCAAAACAGCGAGAACATTTTCAGCGTGATCAGCAAGCAGGACATCCTGCTGCTGCACCCGTTCGAGTCGTTCACCCCGGTGGTCGACCTGCTGCGCCAGGCTGCCAAGGACCCGCACGTATTGGCGGTCCGTCAGACCCTGTACCGCAGCGGTGCCAACTCGGAAATCGTCGATGCCCTGGTCGACGCGGCGCGTAACGGCAAGGAAGTTACCGCGGTGATCGAATTGCGCGCGCGGTTCGATGAAGAGTCCAACCTGCAACTGGCCAGCCGTCTGCAAGCCGCTGGCGCGGTGGTGATCTACGGTGTGGTGGGCTTCAAGACCCACGCCAAGATGATGCTGATTCTGCGCCGCGAGGCTGGCGAGATTGTCCGTTACGCCCACTTGGGCACCGGCAACTACCACGCGGCCAACGCCCGTCTGTACACCGACTACAGCTTGCTGACCTCCGATGACGCCTTGTGCGAAGACGTCGGCAAACTGTTCAGCCAGTTGATCGGCATGGGTAAAACCCTGCGCATGAAGAAACTGCTGCACGCGCCGTTCACGTTGAAGAAGGGCATGCTCGACATGATTGCCCGCGAGACCCAGTTCGCCCTCGACGGCAAACCGGCGCACATCATCGCCAAGTTCAACTCGCTGACCGACCCGAAGGTCATCCGCGCGCTGTACAAGGCCAGCCAGTCAGGGGTGCGGATCGATCTGGTGATACGTGGCATGTGCTGCCTGCGGCCGGGTATCGCCGGGGTTTCGCACAACATCCATGTGCGCTCGATCATTGGCCGCTTCCTGGAGCACACGCGGGTCTTCTACTTCCTCAACGGCGGCGAAGAGCAGATGTTCCTGTCGAGTGCCGACTGGATGGAGCGCAACCTCGATAAACGCGTCGAGACCTGCTTCCCGGTCGAGGGCAAGAAGCTGATTACCCGGGTCAAAAAAGAGCTGGAGCTTTACCTCACCGATAACACCCACAGCTGGAGCCTGCAGTCGGACGGTCGTTACATCCGTAACACGCCGACCGGCAACCAGAACCCACGCAGTGCCCAGGCAACCTTGCTGGAGCGTTTGGGCAGCCCGATTCTGACCGTCAATTGAGGTCCGGGGACACCTCACGCAAAGGCCATGGAAGGCCAATGTCGAAATAGCGCAGCCTAAATGTGGGAGCAGCCGGTCGACGCTCGATTGCTCGCGATGACGGAATGACATTCAACATTCATGTTGACTGCTGCACCGCTATCGCGAGCAAGCTCGCTCCCACATTGGTTTTGCTGTGTGTAATCGAGCGGATTAGCGCACGTTGAGGCTGAAGTTGACGCGGGTCAGCCATTCCGCTTCCAGCGCGAAGTCCGCCTGCGTCAGCTGGTTTTCGTCCAGCCAGTTCTCCGGGAACAATACATCCAGGCTGTCGCCGTTGGCCTGCAACGTGACCTGCGGCATCTTTTGGGTGCCACGGATGTGATGGAACAGAATCGCGAAGCGCAGCAACACGCAGAGGCGAATCAGCTTGATGCCTTCATCGCCGAACTCGGCAAACTTGTCCTTGGGAATGTTGCGGCGGTGGCCGCGCACCAATAGCGCCAGCATCAGTTGGTCTTCACGAGAGAAACCGGCCAGATCGGAGTGTTCGATCAGGTAGGCACCGTGCTTGTGGAATTGATAGTGGGCGATGTCCAGCCCGACTTCGTGGACCTTGGCCGCCCAGCCCAGCAGTTCGCGCCAGACTCCGTCATTCAGATCCCAGTCGTCGGCCACCTGGTCGAACGCGTGAAGCGCTTTGCGTTCGACGCGGTCGGCCTGTTCCACGTCGACGTGGTAACGCTCCATGAGCGAGCTGAGGGTGCGTTCGCGGACGTCTTCGTGGTGATGACGGCCCATCAGGTCGTAGAGCACGCCTTCACGCAGAGCGCCCTCACAGTGATCCATGCGTTGCAATTCGAGTGCGTCGAAGATCGCTTCGAGAATCGCCAGGCCGGCCGGGAAAATCGCCCGGCGATCAGGTTTTATGCCTTCGAAATCGATTTTTTCGACGTCGCCGAGCTTGATCAGCTTGCGCTTGAGCCAGGACAGACCCTCGGCGTTGACCTCGCCAGCGCCATGGCCGCCAGCCTTCAGCGCCAGACCGATGGCGCGGATGGTGCCCGAGGAGCCGATGGCTTCATCCCAGGTCAGGCGGTGCAGGGCGTGTTCAATGCTCATGATCTCCAGCCGCGCTGCGGTGTAGGCCTGGGCGTAGCGGGCCGGGGTGATCTTGCCGTCGCGGAAATAGCGCTGGGTGTAGCTCACGCAGCCCATTTGCAGGCTTTCGCGCAGCAGCGGTTCGAAGCGCTGGCCGATGATGAATTCGGTACTGCCGCCGCCGATGTCGGCCACCAGACGCTTGCCTGGGGTGTCGGCGAGGGTGTGGGAGACGCCAAGGTAGATCAAACGTGCTTCTTCACGACCGGAAATGACTTCCACCGGGTGGCCGAGGATTTCTTCGGCGCGACGGATGAATTCGCCGCGGTTGCGCGCCTCGCGCAGGGCGTTGGTCCCGACGATCCGCACGGCGCCCTGTGGCATACCGTTGATCAGCTGGGCAAAGCGCTTCAGACAATCGAGCCCGCGCTGCATGGATTCTTCGGTGAGTTGGCGTTCTTCATCGATCCCGGCGGCCAGTTGAACCTTCTCGCCAAGCCGCTCGAGAATACGGATCTCATTGTGGTAGGCCTTGGCCACGACCATATGAAAGCTGTTCGAGCCCAGGTCGATAGCGGCGATCAGGGACAGATTCTTGGCTTGGGATTGAGGCATGGTTTAGAGGTCTCGGTCGATAACCCGACCATCGTGCCACGATCAACCGCTGCCGCCAACGCGTAGGTGACCGCTTCGCGGTCAATCGCGAGCAAGCTCGCTCCCACATTGGTTTTGTGTTGCCCGCAGGACTGAAGCCAACAAAGAATCCTGTGGGAGCGAGCTTGCTCGCGATGGCGGCCCGGCAGGCGCCAAAAATTAGCCCGCCGCCTCAACCGTGCCAATGAAATTCGCCAGTTCCGCCGTCTGCGGATTGGCAAACAACACTTTAGGATCGCCCACCTCATGCACTTTGCCCTGATGCATGAACACCAGTTTGTCCCCAACTTCCCGGGCGAAGCGCATTTCGTGGGTGACCATGATCAGCGTCATCCCGTCCCTGGCCAGTTGCCGGACCACGCTCAGCACCTCGTTGACCAGCTCCGGGTCGAGCGCCGAGGTGATTTCGTCGCACAGCAGCACTTTCGGAGACATCGCCAAGGCCCGTGCGATCGCGACCCGCTGTTGCTGGCCGCCGGACAGCCGATCGGGGAACGCATCGAACTTTTCCGCGAGCCCGACCCGTTCCAGCATCTCTTGTGCCAGCTCTTTAGCCTTGGCTTTGGAAGCTTTCTGCACCACTTGCGGCGCGAGCATGACGTTTTCACCCACCGTCAGGTGTGGGAACAGGTTGAACTGCTGAAACACCATGCCGACCTTCTGCCTGAGGCTGCGCAAGTCGGCGCGGGCGGCGTCGAGGTATTCGCCGTCGACTTCGATCACCCCGTCGTTGATCGACTCCAGGCCGTTCAAGGTGCGCAGCAGGGTCGATTTACCCGAGCCGCTGCGACCGATGATCGCCACCACCTGGCCTTCGTCGATGCTCAGGTCGATGCCTTTGAGCACATGGTGATCGCCGTAATATTTATGCAGGGCGGAAATTCTAAGCAGAGGCATGCAGTCTCCTTTCCAGGTAGCGGGCACTGAGGGACAACGGGTAGCAGAGCAGGAAGTAACCGAGCGCGACCAGGCCGTAGACCATGAAGGGTTCGAAGGTTGCGTTGGCGAGCATGCCGCCGGTTTTGGTGAGTTCGGTGAAACCGATGATCGAGGTCACCGCTGTGCCTTTGACCACCTGCACCGAGAAGCCCACGGTCGGTGCCACGCCAATGCGCAAGGCTTGCGGCAGGATCACGTAACGCAGTTGTTCAAAGGGATTGAGCGCCAGGCTCGCCGACGCTTCCCACTGACCGTTGGCGATCGAGTCGACGCAACCGCGCCAGATCTCCGCCAGGTAAGCGCTGGTAAACAACGTCAGGGCAATCGCCGCCGCCAGCCACGGCGAAATCTCGATCCCCAGTAGCGCCACGCCGAAAAACACCAGAAACAGCTGCATCAACAGTGGCGTACCCTGGAACAGTTCGATCCAGGTACGGGCGAAACTGCGCGGCAGGGCGTTTTTCGAAATGCGCAGGGTCATGATCAGCAAGCCGATCAGCCCGCCACCGATAAACGCCACCAGCGACAGTGCCAGGGTCCATTGCAGGCCGGTGAGCAAGTTGCGCACGATGTCCCAGAAGGTGAAATCGCTCATTGGCTAGTCCTCGCGCTGCTTCTGGCTATAAACCGTCGCCCAATCCAGCCCAGCAACTGGCGGATCAGCAAGGCCATGCACAGGTAAACCAGTGTGGTCAGGGCGTAGGTTTCGAAGGCGCGAAAGTTGCGTGACTGAATGAAGTTGGCGGCAAAACTCAGTTCTTCCGTGGCGATCTGCGAGCACACCGCCGAACCGAGCATGACGATGATGATCTGGCTGCTCAGGGCCGGCCAGACCTTGCCCAGCGCCGGCAGCAGCACCACGTGGCGGAACGCTTCGAAACGGCTCATCGCCAACGCCGCCGCGGCTTCCAGCTGCCCGCGCGGGATCGCTTGAATGCCGGCGCGAATGATTTCCGTCGAATAGGCGCCGAGGTTGATCACCATCGCCAACACCGCGGCCTGCCATTCGGAGATTTGCAGGCCCAGCGACGGCAAGCCGAAGAAGATGAAAAACAGTTGCACCAGAAACGGCGTGTTGCGGATCAATTCGACATAAACCCCGAAAATCCCGGCAAACGGACGGATATTCCACGCCCGTACCACGGCGCCGACAATCCCCAGGCTGACCCCGAGCAGCGCGCCGATGGCCGTTAGCTCAAGGGTGAACAGCGCACCGCGCAGCAACAGGTCGGTGTTTTGCACCACCGGTAAAAAGTCGAACTGATAGGCCATGGGCAGGTTCCTCGATTAAGCGGCGTCGCGACAATCAGAGATCGGCTGGCAGCGGTTGCTTGAGCCAGGTCTGGGAGTTTTTCTCCAGGCTGCCGTCGGTTCTGGCGGTGGCGAGGATCTGGTTGACCTTGTCCAGCAGCGCCGGCTCGTTCTTGTTCACGCCAACGTAGACCGGCGAGTCCTTGAGTTTCACTTTCAGCGCTGGAATGCGTTTCGGGTTGCGTTCACTGATGGCCACCATCACCACGTTGCCGCTGGCGATCAGGTCGACCTGGCCTGCGAGGTAAGCGGCGACGGTCGAGTTGTTGTCTTCGAAGCGCTTGATGGTTACGCCTTGCGGGGCAACGGCGGTCAGCTCGATGTCTTCGATGGCGCCACGGGTGACGCTGATGGTTTTGCCTTTGAGGTCATCCAGGCCGTTGATGGCGACCTCGGGCGGGCCGAAAACCGCGAGATAGAAGGGGGCATAGGCGCGGGAGAAGTCGATGACCTTCTCGCGCTCAGGGTTTTTACCGAGGCTGGAGATCACCAGGTCGACCTTGCCGGTGGTCAGGAACGGAATGCGGTTGGTGCTGTTGACCGGCGTCAGTTCGAGTTTGACCTTGAGCTGGTCGGCCAGGAGCGCAGCAGTGTCGATGTCCAGGCCGCGGGGTTTCATGTCCGGGCCCACCGAGCCAAACGGCGGGAAATCCTGAGGCACGGCGACCTTGAGTGTCCCGCGCTTGACCACATCCTCCAGGCCGTCGGCATGGGCGGGGAACTGACAGAGCATCAGGCTGGCGAACAGGGCAGTGAGCAGGGCGCTGCAACGCTGGGTCATGGCAAATCTCCGGATTCGGCAAGTGATTTCTGCGAATCGACAGAGCACAGCCCGTGCCAACCCCCGGCGAAATGCCTGTCAGACCGCGGATTTACTGGCATTGATCGGTCTTACTGGTCTGAACAGTTGCTGGTTTTTTCGCACCTTGATCGGGCATCGCCCAAGGCGCTCGAACCCCCGTGGGGCACGACTTGCCTGACTCGGCGATTAGCTTTACAACTAGCCGCTCACTGGTCTGGCTCGTCTGAAAAAACATGAATTCCATCTCCCGCGCCGTACCCGAAGTGGCGCTGCACGCCATCCGTAAACTGATTGCCGAACAGGGTTTCGGGCCGGGGGATGTGCTGCCTTCGCAGCGCGATCTGGCAGTGCAACTGGGTGTGAGCCGGGCGTCGCTGCGCGAGGCGCTGTCATCCTTGAGTGCCTTGGGGGTGATCAGCGTGCAGCCGGGCAAGGGGGTATTCGTGCAGGCGGTTGAGCCATCCCCGGCGATGTCGGGGGTGAGTTGGCCGTTCGCTGCTCAAGCCTCGCCTGTGGATATCTTTCAACTGCGCTATGCCCTGGAGGGTTTCGCGGCGGGGTTGGCGGCGGTGACGTTGAGCGCCGATGAGCTGGATGCCCTTGAAGACAACGTCGCAGCGATGCGCGACGAGTTGCGTGCCGGGGACTTCGACGCGGCGGCGCGACTGGATTTCGAATTCCATCGGCGAATCCTGCTGGCCAGCGGCAATCAGGCGATGTTGAGCATTCTGACGGCGAGTGCCGAGCTCTTTCTGGAGAGCCAGAAACTACCGTTCATCCGGGCCGAACGGGCCATGGAAACCTGGCAAGAACACCGCAAGATCCTTCGAGCGCTGGCCCGCCGGGCTTCGAGTGCCGCCCAGAAGGCTATGCAGGAGCATGTGCGCAACGCGGCCCTGCGCACTGGAATTTCCTTCGTGACCCCCGCCACGCCGTGACTTGAGCTATACCCAAACTCATGGGCCGCCATAGCGAGACTCAATCATCTGCGGCTTCCTGAACGAGGGAAGGGCAGCTATGATGGGCCACGTTTTTTTGCTTACAACCTGGAGACTTCCATGAGCAGCGATCTTATCAAACACGTTAGCGACGCTAGCTTCGAAGCTGACGTACTCAAGGCCGAAGGTGCTGTACTGGTCGACTACTGGGCTGAGTGGTGTGGCCCATGCAAGATGATCGCTCCGGTTCTGGACGAAATCGCTGAAACCTACAAAGGCAAGCTGACCGTTGCCAAGCTGAACATCGACGAAAACCAGGAAACCCCGGCCAAGCACGGCGTGCGTGGTATCCCGACCCTGATGTTGTTCAAAAATGGCAACGTCGAAGCGACCAAGGTTGGCGCGCTGTCGAAGTCGCAACTGGCTGCCTTCCTCGACGCCAACATCTAAGCGTCGTTGCAAGTGTCACCCAAAAGGCCCCGCAAATAGCGGGGCCTTTTCGTTATTCAGGGCTAGACGCTCCGAAACTCAGGTGTTACATTCGGCCCCGCACTGGTTTCTCCAGCGCCCCCTGCAAGCCGTCGCCGACGCTCTCCTTTTCGAATAAGTACGCGATCCTGTCGCCTTCTCTGCGGCGCGGCCTCATTAAGCCAAAAGCTTAATTTCCCCCCCTCCATAAATGATTACGTCATTCCTATATGAATCTGACTGAACTCAAGCAAAAGCCGATTACCGAACTGCTCGAATTGGCCGAACAGATGGGCATAGAAAATATGGCCCGTTCGCGCAAGCAGGACGTGATTTTCTCCTTGCTGAAAAAGCACGCGAAAAGCGGCGAGGAAATCTCCGGTGATGGCGTGCTGGAGATTCTCCAGGACGGCTTCGGCTTCCTCCGCTCTGCTGACGCCTCCTATCTTGCCGGCCCAGACGATATCTACGTCTCGCCGAGCCAGATCCGTCGCTTCAACTTGCGCACCGGTGACACCATCGTTGGCAAGATCCGTCCTCCAAAGGAAGGCGAGCGTTATTTCGCACTGCTCAAGGTCGACACGATCAACTACGATCGTCCCGAGAACGCGAAAAACAAGATTCTCTTCGAGAACCTGACCCCGCTGTTCCCGACCGTGCGCATGAAGATGGAAGCCGGTAACGGTTCCACCGAAGACCTGACCGGTCGCGTCATCGACCTGTGCGCCCCGATCGGTAAAGGCCAGCGCGGTCTGATCGTTGCTCCGCCAAAAGCGGGCAAGACGATCATGCTGCAGAACATCGCTGCCAACATCGCTCGTAACAACCCTGAAGTTCATCTGATCGTGCTGCTGATCGACGAGCGTCCGGAAGAAGTAACCGAAATGCAGCGCACCGTGCGCGGCGAAGTGGTTGCCTCGACGTTCGACGAGCCGCCAACCCGCCACGTGCAGGTTGCCGAGATGGTGATCGAGAAGGCCAAGCGCCTGGTTGAACACAAGAAAGACGTGGTCATCCTGCTCGACTCCATCACCCGTCTGGCGCGTGCGTACAACACCGTGATCCCGAGCTCCGGCAAGGTCCTCACCGGTGGTGTCGATGCCCACGCCCTGGAGAAACCAAAGCGTTTCTTCGGTGCTGCTCGGAACATCGAAGAAGGCGGCTCGCTGACCATCATCGCTACCGCGCTGGTTGAAACCGGCTCGAAGATGGATGAAGTGATCTACGAAGAGTTCAAAGGCACCGGCAACATGGAACTGCCTCTGGATCGCAAGATCGCTGAAAAGCGCGTCTTCCCGGCCATCAACATCAACCGTTCCGGCACTCGCCGCGAAGAGTTGCTGACCGCCGACGACGAGTTGCAGCGCATGTGGATCCTGCGCAAGCTGCTGCATCCTATGGATGAAGTCGCTGCCATCGAGTTCCTGGTCGACAAGCTGAAACAGACCAAGACCAACGATGAGTTCTTCCTGTCGATGAAACGCAAGTAAGTCGAGCGGGAATGCGAAAGCCGGGGAAACCCGGCTTTTTGCTATCTGATTTTTGATGATTTGCCAGGTCACTCTTCTGAACGGGTGGGTTCGAGGCTAAACTCATGCCCCCGAACGCCATGGCCAAAACGAGGCTAATGCATGCAGTATCGCGACTTGCGCGACTTTATCAGCGGCCTGGAACAGCGCGGCGAGCTCAAGCGCATCCAGGTTCCGGTGTCACCAGTGCTGGAAATGACCGAGGTCTGCGATCGCACCTTGCGGGCCAAGGGCCCGGCGCTGCTGTTCGAAAACCCGACCGGCTATGACATTCCCGTGCTTGGCAACCTGTTCGGTACGCCTGAGCGCGTGGCTTTGGGCATGGGCGCCGAAGCCGTCAGCGAACTGCGCGAGATTGGCAAACTGCTGGCCTTCCTCAAAGAGCCTGAGCCGCCAAAGGGTCTGAAAGACGCCTGGTCCAAGCTGCCGATCTTCCGCAAGATCATCGCCATGGCGCCGAAAGTCGTCAAAGACGCGATCTGCCAGGAAGTGGTCATCGAAGGCGATGACGTCGACCTGGCGATGCTGCCGGTGCAGACCTGCTGGCCCGGCGATGTCGGCCCGCTGATCACCTGGGGCCTGACGGTCACCAAAGGTCCGAACAAGGATCGCCAGAACCTCGGCATCTATCGCCAGCAGGTGATCGGCCGTAACAAAGTCATCATGCGCTGGCTGAGCCACCGTGGCGGCGCGCTGGACTACCGCGAGTGGTGCGAGAAGCATCCGGGCCAGCCGTTCCCGGTGTCCGTGGCGCTGGGCGCCGACCCTGCGACCATACTGGGTGCCGTGACGCCGGTGCCGGACAGCCTGTCCGAGTACGCCTTCGCCGGCCTGTTGCGCGGTAACCGCACCGAGTTGGTGAAGTGCCGTGGCAACGACCTGCAAGTGCCGGCCACCGCCGAGATCATCCTCGAAGGCGTGATCCATCCGGGCGAAATGGCTGACGAAGGTCCTTACGGCGACCACACCGGCTATTACAACGAAGTCGACAGCTTCCCGGTGTTCACCGTCGAGCGCATCACGCACCGCATCAAGCCGATCTACCACAGCACCTATACCGGCCGTCCACCGGATGAGCCGGCGATCCTTGGTGTGGCGCTGAACGAAGTGTTCGTGCCGATCCTGCAAAAGCAGTTCCCTGAGATCACCGACTTCTACCTGCCGCCCGAAGGCTGCTCGTACCGCATGGCCATTGTGACCATGAAGAAGCAGTATCCCGGCCACGCCAAGCGGGTAATGCTCGGTGTCTGGTCGTTTTTGCGACAGTTCATGTACACCAAGTTCGTTATCGTCACTGACGACGATATCAACGCCCGCGACTGGAACGACGTGATCTGGGCCATCACCACGCGCATGGACCCCAAGCGCGATACGGTGATGATCGATAACACGCCGATCGACTACCTCGACTTCGCCTCGCCGATTTCCGGCCTGGGGTCGAAGATGGGGCTCGATGCCACGCATAAATGGCCCGGTGAAACCACCCGCGAGTGGGGCCGGGTGATCGTCAAGGATGAGGCGGTGACACGCCGGATCGATGCCATCTGGAATCAGTTAGGAATAGATTGATGCGTGTAACCTTGCAGCCGTCCGGAGCAGTGCTTGAGATACTGCCCGGCGAGCGGATTCTCGATGGGGCGCGGCGCCTGGGCTATGAGTGCCCGCAAAGCTGTCGTAATGGCAACTGCCACGTTTGTGGAGCGTTGCTGGTTGAAGGCCGGGTCAAGCAGTCAGGCGATGTGCGCGACCACGGCGAGTTCTACACTTGCATAGCAGAGCCGCTGGAAGACTGCATCGTATTGTGGGATGGCGTCCTTGCGCTGGGAGAGCTACCGGTGCGCAGCCTGTCGTGTCAGGTCACTGAATGCATAGACGTTGGCGGCGATACCTGGCGGGTTCGACTGCGGGCTCCGGCTGGCAAGCCGCCGCGCTATCACGCTGGGCAGTACCTGCTGATCGAGCGCGAGAATGGCGAAAAATCTGCCTTCTCATTGGCCTCGGCACCGCACTCGGGGCGAGATCTGGAAATTCATGTGCTGGCGCGCGAAGCCAGCGCACTGAGCCTGATCGAGCAGTTGCAGCGCAATCGCATGGTGCGCATCGAAATGCCCTTCGGCGATACGCATCTGGCCGAATTGCCTGAGAGTCCGCTGGTGTTGATGGCTGCGGGTACCGGCATGGGGCAGATCCACAGCCTGATCGAGCATTGCCGGGCCAAGGGTTTCAAGCATCCGGTGCATTTGTACTGGGGTGTGCGGCGACCGGAAGATTTTTATCAGATCGAGCATTGGGATGAATGGCTGAAGCTGCCCAACCTGTTCCTGCACAAGGTCGTCAGCGATCTGTGCGGTTGGGAAGGGCGTTGCGGCATGTTGCACGAGGCGGTTTGCGAGGATTTCCCCGATCTGAAATCCCTGCATGTGTATGCCAGTGGTTCGCCGGCGATGGTTTACGGCACTCTGGACGCCTTGGTCAACGCCGGGATGGACGCCCACCAGATGCGCGCTGACGTCTTCGCCTACGCGCCCCGACCGCAAGCAAGCTAGAAGCGCACGCCGGTGGTGATCATCGCGGCATTAAAACCGAGCAGAACCAGCTCGGCGGCCACCGGACCGTAATGCGCGCCCAGTGATGGAATGATCACGGGCGCTACGCCGAAGTGGTTGAGCGGAATCTTGTCCTTGTACTCGCCGCTGTAACCCTGAAGTAATCCACCGGTCAGCTTTATATACACCGGATAGTCGGCGCTCTCGTAACGCTTCCCCGCATAGGCGTAATACGAGCGCTGACTGAACGAGTTACGAAAAGTCGCTGCGCCAAACAACCAGCCGGATGCTTCATTGCGTTCAAGGCCGATCAGGTCCTGATTGTTATTGTGATCGGGGTCTGGCGAATAGTGCTTGGTGTAGAGGCTACCTTGCAGGTACCAGAAACCCTTGTCTTCCCGAGTCGGGCTTTCTACTGCCAGCGCCGGGGTGGCCAGCGCCAGTAACAGCAGACCGTACATTTTCAGGTTTTTCATCTTGCGACCTCTATTGGTAATTCGGCTTGCGCCTGTGGAGGCTGCTATACGCCTGCATTCAAAGAAGGGGCGGCAGGGTATCAGACGAATACGTCAGAAAGATCTGTTAAGTGACGGTTGATTCTGAACGGCCGCAAGGCTTATGCATATTTCATTCGGGTATTTAAGGTATTTCCCAAAGAGTATTAGGCTATATATCAGGCTCCTTCATGGGTTGCAGTCCTTGATATAGAAGGGTCATACGTCCTTTAGCACTTTTCGTTTTACGTTTACTGCTATATGTTCTATGACGTTAATCTTACTTACATCTTGTAATACTTGTGGGACTGAACACCCTTTGCCATGACCGCCATTGAATCTGCTTGTTTGAATCTGGCTTACCCTCCGCGGCTCGATCTGGGCGCGCAGCTGACTCACGAACAATTGCTCAGCTCGATGCAGTCCACCATGGCTCGGCACAAGGGTGGGCCGGTCTGGTTATTCGCTTATGGTTCATTGATCTGGCGCCCGGAATGCACAGCCGTCGAGCGGGTGCGCGGGCGCGTGCATGGTTACCATCGCGGCTTGTACCTGTGGTCCCACGAACACCGCGGTACGCCGGAAATGCCGGGGCTGGTGTTTGGTCTGGATCGCGGCGGCTCTTGCAGCGGCTTTGCCTATCGGTTGCCCGAGGAGCAATTGGAAGCATCGCTGTACGCACTTTGGCAGCGCGAAATGCCGGTGCCGTCTTATCGCCCGCACTGGCTCAATTGCCGGCTGGAAGACGGAAGCAAGGTTCAGGCATTGGGGTTTGTTTTGGAGCGGCACCTGCCCAGCTACGCCGGCAACTTGCCGGACCATGTGCTGAGCCAGGTGTTCGAAAGCGCTTGCGGGCGTTACGGTACCACTCGCGATTATGTCGAGCAGACTGCACACGCCCTGCGCAGCCACGCCATGCCAGACCGGAATCTGGAGGCGCGGCTCAAGCGCTGCAAGGCTTAAGCGAGTGCTTCACGACCCTGACTGGCGACTTGCTTGTGCCACAAAGTCGGTGCCAGGCAAGCCATCGCCAACAGACACGCACCGACCAGCAACACGAAACCGCCATCCCAGCCGAAGTGGTCCACGGTGTAGCCCATCGCTGCACTGGCCGCGACCGACCCGCCCAGATAACCGAACAAACCGGTGAAACCCGCAGCAGTGCCGGCGGCTTTCTTCGGCGCCAGTTCCAGCGCTTGCAGGCCGATCAGCATCACCGGGCCATAGATCAGGAAGCCGATAGAGAACAGCGCGATCATGTCGATGGTCGGGTTGCCGGCCGGGTTCAGCCAGTAAACCAGGGTCGCCACGGTGACCAATGCCATGAACACCATGCCGGTCAGGCCACGGTTGCCGCGGAAAATCTTGTCCGACATCCAGCCGCACAGCAGCGTGCCCGGGATACCGGCCCACTCGTAGAAAAAGTACGCCCACGAGGTTTTATCCACGTCGAAGTGCTTGGCTTCCTTCAGGTAGGTCGGCGCCCAGTCCAGCACGCCGTAGCGCAGCAGGTAGACAAAGACGTTGGCCATGGCGATGTACCAGAGCATTTTGTTGCGCAGCACGTACTTGACGAAGATTTCCTTGGCGCTGAATTCGTCTTCGTGGCTGGCATCGTAGCCTTCCGGGTAATCGTTCTTGTACTTCTCGATAGGCGGCAGGCCTACCGATTGCGGGGTATCGCGCATCACCATGAAGGCGAACACTGCCACCAGCAAGGCCACGGCTGCCGGGACGTAGAACGCCGCGTGCCAGTCGTTGAAAAGGCCCATGCCAAGCAGGAACAGCGGGCCAATCAGGCCGCCGCCGACGTTATGCGCGACGTTCCAGACCGACACCACGCCACCACGTTCCTTCTGCGACCACCAGTGCACCATGGTCCGGCCGCTCGGCGGCCAACCCATGCCCTGGGCCCAGCCGTTGATGAACAGGAGGATGAACATCATGGTCACGCTGGACGTTGCCCAGGGTGCGAAACCGAAAATGAACATGACCCCGGCCGATACCAGCAAGCCAAAGGGCAGGAAGTACCGCGGGTTGGAACGGTCGGACACCAGGCCCATCAAAAACTTCGACAAGCCGTAGGCAATCGCGATTGCCGACATCGCCAGGCCCAACTGGCCACGGGTGTAGCCTTCGTCGATCAGGTACGGCATGGCCAGGGAGAAGTTTTTGCGCAGCAGGTAATAACCCGCGTAGCCAAAGAAAATCCCGGCGAAGATTTGCCAGCGCAAGCGCCGGTAGGTGCTGTCTACGTGTTCTTCAGGCAATGGAGCCTGATGTGCGGCAGGACGAAAGAAAGCAAACATTCAAGAGCTCCAAATTTCTTGTTTTGACTGCGGATGCGAATGTTACAGTTTCGTTACCGAAGATGGCACCGTTTCTCATCTGTAAAAAAGACGCAAATGAACAAAATCGCGCGTTCTTTTATGAACATGTCGCTCAGATGTAAGGAGAGGGCGGCGTAGGAATAATTACCCGAAGGCCTGAGTGCGGTTCTTTCGCGCAACGTAGGGCGAAGATTTAGGAAATGTCCTGGGTTCAGATGAGAGGTCATCGCATTTAGCTTCTGGGGTTTGAGCCTTAACCTTCGTACTGATGCCAAATTCGGTATTTCAGTCGCAAGGGAGTGGGGTTATGCGGTGGTTTATGTTGTTTTTTTTACTGGTATTGTCTGGTGCTATCCGGGCCGGGGAGGTGTTTTTGATACCGGAAAACAATCCAAAGCCGCTTTACCCCAGGGCGCTTCACAGAGCAGGGATTACCGGCGATGTGCGGGTCGGTTTTACCGTTCATGCCGATGGGTCAGTCAACAAGATCAATATTCTTCAAAGCGACCATCCAGATCTCGCCGAAGCGACCAAGGTCGCGATAGGGCAGTGGCGGTTCAAACCGTGGACGGTTGAAGGTGACAAACCAGCCGAACTGGAAATTATTGCGCCGATGGTTTTTCTACTTGATGCACCGAATGGCATCAACCAGTGGCTCAAAGAGCTGAAATGCAGCGAGGTCAACAAGGGCCTTGTTGGTACCGTGGATTACCACTGGATCGATTTAGCTGCGTTTCATTACACCCGTGCTTATCTGTCGAATGGGTTTCCCCAAGGACAATTGTCGACAGAACAACGTCTGGCGATGATCGCCAAACTGAATAGACGTGTGCCGAGTATTGCCAGGCAATGTCTGGAGTACCCAGCCTCCAGATACATGAGGTTGCTGCCGGAGGAGATTCGTAGGTTGCTTTAGAGACAAAGTAAGCAGCGTCGCCGTCGACGGCGGTGACGCTGCTTTGTTTCAGACAGTGTAAAGCGATGAGGAATCAGCGAGCCTGCACCTGCACTTGAATGAAGCCTTGGTCGGTTTCTCTATAATCAGCTGCCATCTCCGGGCAGCAGATGTTCCTGGACCTTCTGGCTATGGGATTCGACCAATTGCCCCTGGTCGTCGAAGCGCAACACGATCAGCCAGTTATAGACGTCCTCTGGCCAGGATTTCTGCCCGGTCAACGCTTGGCCATCGCCACCGAACGCTTCGATCAAATTGTCGATATGCCCGTGATGCCAGGCGATCAATACGACCGAGGCCTGGTTCTTCTTGCCCAGCGATTTGACCAGTTTGTCGACTTCTTCATCGGCATAGGGTTGCTCGATCGGAATGTGCAGGCGTTGCGACAGCGGTGTCAGGGTCAGCCGTGGTCGTGCGCTGGACTTGCTGTCGCTGGTGGCGATCAGTCGTTGCGGTACCAGGTTCTTGCCGCCCAGCTGCAGCGGGTTGAAATAGTGCGCATAAGCCTCAGCGCGCTGCTCGCCACGAGGGCTTAATCCTGTGCCCTGATCGGGCTTTTCCGCGTGCCGGACGATCAGCACCGTGACATTTTTCAGGCCCTGAGCGGCCTTGTCACTCTGATTTGCCGGTGCCTGCGTTGAAGTCACCAGCGCAGGCAAGACAGCCAGACCCAATAACAATTTACGCAGCATCATGCTCAACCTCCGTCCTGTGATGGGTAAACAGACTCGAAGCGTAGCAGGGAGTCTGGTTCACCGTACCTGCACCACCACCTTTCCAACGGCCTTGCGCTGGCCCAGATCATTGATGGCGTTGGCGGCCTGAGCCAGCGGATACACCTGCGACACCAGAGGCTTGAGCTTGCCTTCGGCGAACCAGCCAAACAGTTGCTGGAAGTTTGCGGCGTTGTCTTGCGGCTGGCGCTGGGCGAAGGAACCCCAGAACACGCCAACGACTGCGGCGCCTTTGAGCAGGGCGAGGTTTACCGGCAGTTCCGGGATGCGTCCGCTGGCGAAACCGACCACCAGCAGGCGACCGTTCCAGGCAATGGCGCGGATCGCCTGGTCGAACAGGTCGCCACCCACCGGGTCGTAGATCACGTCGGCACCGTTGCCGTCGGTCAGGCGTTTGATTTCGTCCTTGAGGTTGGCTTCGCTGTAATTAATCAGCTCGTCGGCGCCGGCAGCCTTGGCCACCGCGAGTTTCTCGGCGCTGCTGGCGGCAGCGATGACCCGGGCGCCCAGGGCTTTACCGATTTCCACGGCGGCCAGGCCCACACCACCCGAAGCGCCGAGCACCAGCAGGGTTTCCCCCGGTTGCAGGTTGCCACGCTGTTTCAGCGCGTGCATCGACGTGCCGTAGGTCATGCTGAACGCGGCGGCGGTGTTGAAGTCCATGGACGGCGGGATGGGCAGTACGTTGTAGCCCGGCACCGCGACTTGCTCGGCAAAACTGCCCCATCCGGTCAGTGCCATGACCCGGTCACCGACCTTGAGGTGGCTGACCTTTTCGCCCACCGCGCTCACCACTCCAGCGGCTTCACCGCCCGGCGAAAACGGGAAGGGTGGCTTGAACTGGTATTTCCCCTCGATGATCAGCGTGTCCGGGAAGTTCACCCCGGCCGCATGCACGTCCAGCAGGATTTCGTTCTTCTTGGCGGCAGGACTGGCGACTTCTTCCAGCACCAGCGATTCGGCAGGGCCGAAGGCTTTGCACAGCACGGCTTTCATCAGGGCTATTCCTTTGGGAGTGATGGCCGATAAGTGTAGGTGTGTGAGTCGACGGGTCAACGAGCATGCCCGACCCTGATAGTCAGCCATAAGCTTTGTGCTTGGGCTGCGGGTCGCTATGCTAGGCCGCAAACCGGATTAGGAGCGAATTGTGAAAGCGTGGATCATGTTGATGCTGGCCCTGTCTCTGCCTGTGGCAGCGATGGCCGAGGAAGCCAAAGAAGGCGAAGCGCCGAAAGTCAGCTATATCAGCCTGACCCCACCGTTCGTGGGTAACTACGGGCTGGATGGCACCCCGAAGCTCAAGGTCTACAAAGCTGATGTGGCGTTGCGGGTAACCGGTGACGAAGCGGTCAAGGCGGTGAAGGCCAACGAGCCGTTGATCCGCAATCAGCTGGTGGCGCTGTTCGCCCAGCAAACCACTGAAACCATGAGCAACGTCGAAGCGAAAGAGAAGTTGCGTCAGGAAGCCTTGAAGCAGACCCAGCAAGTGATGAATGACGAAACCGGCAAACCGGTGGTTGACGACCTGTTGTTCAACAACCTGATCATCCAGTAAGTCCTTCGCTGTTCGGGCGGCCCTCATCGCGAGCAAGCTCGCTCCCACACTGAAACGGTGTCAGTCCACAGTATTGTGAACGGCACTAATCCCCTGTGGGAGCGAGCTTGCTCGCGATAGCATTTGTGCAGTCGCCGCATTACTCACGAACGCAACACCAACACCGCAGCCCATTGCTCGGCCGTCACCGGCATCACCGATAGTCGTGAGCCTTTCTGCACCAACGGCATTTCTGCCAGCGCCGTTTGCTGCTTCAGATAGTCGAGCTTCAGCACCTTGCCAAACGTCTCGATATGGGCGACGTCGATCGCGCTCCAGGCATTTTTCTCGGGCGTGGCCTTCGGGTCGAAATAAACACTCTCCGGCTCCAGCGCCGTCGGGTCCGGATACGCCGCTTCAATGATTCGCCCGATCCCGGCGATGCCCGGCTCGGGGCAGCTGGAGTGATAAAAGAAAAACTCGTCGCCGACCGCCATGGCCCGCAGAAAGTTGCGTGCCTGATAGTTGCGAACACCGTCCCAGCGGGCTTCGCCGAGCTTCTCCAGGCCTTTGATCGAGAGCTCGTCGGGCTCGGATTTCATAAGCCAATAGGCCATCTTTTTTGCTCCGAAAGCGGTGGCCGGAAAAGGTGCCCGGCAATTTTATGACAAACCGACGGTCGGTTGACGCCAGCGTTTGCGTGTCGCTTCACGTTACCGCAAAATGCCGGACTTTTAAGCGAGACGCGGCAAGCACGGCCTATTTCGGCAACCGTTGCTGTCATCGTGTGCGACATGCCTTGAGGGGGGCAATCGATGAAACGCAAACCGGATTTACTGTGGATTTTAGTCATTGTGTTCGGCCTGGGCGTCGTAACCACGGGTTATGCGCAAAGCCTGTGGGCGAACAAGACCGATGCGCCGATCGAAGTCGCGCAACTGCAACAGCAACAACATCTAAAGCCGCACAAGCGCTAAAACCGAAGCAAGCGACGCCGCTGATGGCGGTGGCGTCTGAAGTCTAGCCTGCGAAATACCACTTCCTGTCAGTCACCGTTCCTTGCAACGGTACATCCCAGCTCGCTTGAGCCAGTTTTTCGACTTGCTGACATTCATGGGCCAGACCCAGCAGCGTCGGCTTGCGCCAGTTTTTGCGGCGCGCCAGATAGGCCAGGCTGCGATCATAGAAACCGCCGCCCATTCCCAGGCGTCCACCGTGTTCGTCAAAACCGACCAACGGCAACAACACCAGGTCCAGTGCCCAGACCTTGCGTTGCCTGGCCTGGTTGACCCGTGGTTCGAGAATGCGAAAGCGGTTGGGCCGCAGCTTTTCGCCGGGGCGAATCCGCTGGAAGACCATCTTGGTCCGCGGCCAGGCACTGAGTACCGGCAGATAGGTCGCCTTACCCCGGCGTTGAGCGGCACGCAGCAGCAGGCGCGGGTCGATTTCACCGTCGGTGGGCAGGTACAGGGAAATGTGTTTGGCGCGGCGAAACAGCGGATGCTGCGCCAATTGCCGATACAGCCCGCGTGCGGCCTGGCGTTGCTCGCAGTGCGAGAGTGCGCGACGGGCCTTGCGCAGCATGCGTCGAAGTTGCGGGCGGGAAAGCGGCGCAGGTTCGGTCATCGTCATGGGCTGTTCGAGTGTCGAGGGCAGCAGATTGATGCCTTCGTAAAAAGCCGATGCCAGCAAAAACTGGCATCGGCTTGAATCAGGCTCCCCGGATGAACCGCTGTCGACTTAGCCCTTGAACCCGAAAGTTCAAGGTGGAAGATGCAGTAGACCTTAAGGCTTTCCGTCTAGCGGACATGCACACCGGCCCAACGTGCAACTTCCAGGGTAGTGCGAATCGGCTCAGGGACATCGCCAACTGGCAAGCACCCCAGGGAGTGGCGCGAGTATACCGCAACCACCCTCAGGAATCAGCCCTTGCTGACATCCGTATCGGTGGCGAGCACCAGATCCACGCGTTCGAGCAGATCGCGCACCTGCTCGCGAGTCGAGCCGCTGGCCTGCACATCAGGACGTTCCTGGGTGTGCAACAGATCGTGAGTGATGTTCAGCGCGGCCATCACGGCGATACGATCGGCGCCGATGACTTTGCCGCTGCTGCGGATCTCGCGCATTTTGCCGTCCAGGTAACGGGCGGCGCTCACCAGGTTGCTGCGCTCTTCCTGGGGGCAAATGATCGAGTACTCTTTATCGAGGATCTGCACGGTAACGCTATTGCTTGAACTCATGAGTCTTGCTCCAGGGCTTTGAGGCGCGAAATCATCGATTCGACCTTACGCCGGGCGATTTCGTTTTTTTCAATGAGATGAGCGCGTTCCTCGCGCCAGGTCTTTTCCTGAGCTAATAAGAGTCCGTTTTGGCTCTTAAGTTGCTCGACTCGGGCAATTAGCAGCTCGAGTCTGGCCATCAGCGCTTGCAGGTCGTTGTCTTCCATAGTGTTCCACGGGATTTGTCTGATGGGCGGTAACTGGCGGACAGCCTTTAATAGTCTTGGCGAGTCTGTCGATGTAGGATACAAGGCCTTCATTCTAGACATAGCGCCGTCTGGCGCCTAGCTGCCCATGACCATTCAGAATTCCCCGTATAACGCCTTCGCCACCCTGCTGAGCTCCAGCGGCCATCCTTGCTCCCCTGCCGAGCTTCACGGCGTGCTGCTGGGCCGCAGTTGCACCGGTGTCGGCTTTGATGCCGACACCTGGTTGGCTGACGTCGCCGAGCTGCTGGAAACCGAACCGGCCGATAACGTACGCAACGCGCTGATCGGCCTGCAAGAAATGGTCAAGGGCGAGTTGACGGGCGACGACGTCACCGTGGTCCTGTTACTGCCGACCGACGACGCGCCGCTCACCGAACGTGCCGCTGCGCTGGGCCAATGGTGCCAGGGCTTCCTCCACGGCTTCGGCGTGAACGCGGGCGGCCTGGAACTGAGCAAAGATGCCCAGGAAGTGCTGCAAGACCTCGCCGCCATCGCTCAGGTGCAAGATGCCCTGGAAGAATCCGAAGACGGCGAAGGCGACTACATGGAAGTGATGGAATACCTGCGCGTCGCGCCATTGCTGCTGTTCGCCGAGACCAAGAAACCGGCGCAAGCCGCTGCTGCCAAACCTTCTCTGCACTGATCGTTTGTAAGGGACTTCCATCTGCCCATGATTCATATCCCTAAATCGGAATACACCCGCCGCCGCAAGGCGTTGATGGCGCAGATGGAACCCAACAGCATCGCAATCCTGCCGGCCGCCGCCGTGGCGATCCGCAACCGCGACGTCGAGCACGTTTACCGTCAGGACAGCGACTTCCAGTACCTGAGCGGTTTTCCCGAGCCTCAGGCGGTCATCGTATTGATGCCCGGCCGTGAGCATGGCGAATACATTCTGTTCTGCCGTGAACGCAACGCCGAACGCGAACTGTGGGACGGCCTGCGTGCCGGGCAGGAAGGCGCGATCCGCGATTTCGGTGCCGACGACGCCTTTCCGATCACCGACATCGACGACATCCTGCCGGGCCTGATCGAAGGCCGTGACCGGGTCTATTCGGCCATGGGCAGCAACCCCGAATTCGATCGTCACCTGATGGACTGGATCAACGTGATCCGCTCCAAGGCGCACCTGGGCGCCCAGCCGCCGAACGAATTCGTTGCGCTGGATCATCTGCTGCACGACATGCGCCTGTATAAATCGGCGGCAGAAGTGAAGGTGATGCGCGAAGCCGCACGGATTTCCGCGCAGGCCCACATTCGCGCCATGCAGGCCAGCCGTGCCGGCTTGCATGAATTCAGCCTGGAAGCCGAGCTCGATTACGAGTTCCGCAAAGGCGGGGCAAAAATGCCGGCTTATGGTTCGATCGTTGCCGCCGGGCGTAACAGCTGCATCCTGCATTACCAGCAGAATGACGCGCTGCTCAAGGATGGCGATATGGTGTTGATCGACGCCGGTTGCGAGATCGACTGCTACGCCAGCGACATCACCCGCACCTGGCCGGTCAATGGCAAGTATTCGCCGGAACAGAAGGCGATCTACGAGTTGGTGTTGGCGTCGCAGGAAGCCGCGTTTGCCCAGATCGCACCCAACAAGCACTGGAATCAGGCGCACGAGGCGACGGTTCAGGTGATTACGGCCGGTCTGGTGAAGCTCGGTTTGCTGCAGGGCGACGTAGACGAGTTGATCGCCAGCGAAGCCTACAAGGCGTTTTACATGCACCGCGCCGGCCATTGGCTGGGCATGGATGTGCATGACGTCGGCGAGTACAAGGTCGGCGGTGAATGGCGGGTGCTGGAAGTCGGCATGGTGTTGACTGTCGAGCCGGGCATCTACATTTCCCCGAACAACATGAGCGTGGCGAAGAAGTGGCGCGGCATTGGCGTACGCATCGAGGATGACGTGGTGGTAACCAGACAGGGCTGTGAAATCCTGACCAACGGCGCGCCGAAAACGGTCGCCGAGATCGAGGCCTTGATGGCCGCTGCGCGGACTGAAGCCGCATGAGCAGAGTCAATCTGGCAATCATCGGTGGCGGTCTGGTGGGCGCCAGTCTGGCGTTGGCCTTGCAGGCCGGTGCCCGTGCCCGTGGCTGGAAGATCGTGCTGATCGAGCCGTTCGCGCCTGGCCATACCTACCAGCCAAGCTATGACGCGCGCTCTTCGGCGCTGTCCTTTGGTGCTCGGCAAATTTATCAGCGGCTGGGCCTGTGGCAGGAAATCTCCCGCCGCGCCGAGCCGATCAAACAGATTCATGTCTCCGACCGTGGGCGTTTCTCTACCGCGCGGCTATCGGCCATGGAAGAGGGCGTTCCGGCCCTGGGTTACGTGGTGGAAAACGCCTGGCTGGGCCAATGCCTCTGGCAGGGCCTGGACAAGGACGTGATCAGTTGGCGCTGCCCGGCCGAAGTCACGCGCATGGAGCCGTTGGAAGACGGTTACCGCCTGACCCTCAACGACGAAACCAGCCTTGAATGCGACCTCGCGGTGCTGGCCGATGGCGGCCGTTCGGGCTTGCGCGAGCAGCTGGGGATCGGCGTCAAAAAGCGTCCATACAATCAAAGTGCGTTGATCGCCAACATTACCCCGAGCGAAGCCCACAACGGCATGGCGTTCGAGCGCTTCACCGATGATGGCCCCATGGCCTTGCTGCCGCTACCGGAAAACCGCTGCGCGCTGGTCTGGACTCGCCTGGGCATGGACGCGCAGCGTCTGGCCGCACTCGATGAGCGCAGCTTTCTCAGCGAGTTGCAGGGCGTGTTCGGTTATCGCCTCGGCACCCTCAAGCAGGTCGGTGCGCGGCATCTGTACCCGTTGTCGCTGATCGAAGCCGAAGAGCAGGTGCGTCCGCATCTGGCCGTACTGGGCAACGCTGCCCACAGCCTGCACCCGATTGCCGGCCAGGGCTTCAACCTGTCGCTGCGCGACGCCAAGGCCCTGGCCGAAGCGCTGCTCGCCAGCCAGAGCACGCCGGGTGACTTCGCCACCTTGCAGGCTTACCGCGAACGCCAGCGCCTGGACCAGAACCTCACCGTGGGTTTCTCCGATCAGGTCACCCGTTTGTTCGGCAGTACCCAACCGCTGGTATCGCTGGGCCGCAACATCGGCCTGTTGGGCCTCGATCTGTTGCCGCCGGCCAAACGCTGGTTCGCTCGGCAAGCGATGGGGTTGGGAACACGTTCCGATGGTTGAGTGGTTGCAGGTCGATGTTCACGACGGCTTGGTGGCGCGGGTCGATAAAACTTTTTACGTGCGGCTCAAGCCGCAAGCGAGACAGGCTTAAAGCATGGAAATGCGCGCAGATCTGCTGATTGTCGGGGCCGGAATGGTCGGGAGCGCGTTGGCGCTGGCGTTACAGAACAGTGGGCTGGAAGTCCTGCTGCTCGACGGCAGCCCCATGAGCGTCAAACCCTTCGACGCGCAGTCGGCGTTCGAGCCTCGAGTGAGTGCCTTGTCGGCCGCCAGTCAGCGGATCCTCGAACGTCTGGGTGTGTGGGAAGGCGTCGTCAGTCGGCGCTGCAGCGCTTATACCGACATGCATGTCTGGGACGGCAGCGGCACCGGGCAGATTCATTTCTCGGCCACCAGCGTCCACGCCGAGACGCTCGGGCATATCGTCGAGAACCGGGTGGTGCAGGATGCGCTGCTCGATCGCCTGCATGATTGCGACCTGGGCCTGCTGGCCAATGCGCGCCTGGAGCAGATGCGCCGTTCCGGCGACGACTGGCTGCTGACCCTGGCCGATGGCCGCACGCTGCGTGCACCGCTGGTGATCGCGGCTGACGGCGCCAACTCGGCGGTGCGCCGCCTCACCGGTGTCGCGACTCGCGAGTGGGATTACCTGCATCACGCCATCGTCACCAGCGTTCGCAGTTCGCTGGCGCACCAGATGACGGCCTGGCAGCGTTTCACCGACCATGGTCCGCTGGCGTTCCTGCCATTGGCGCGTGACGGCCAGCAAGACTGGTGCTCGATCGTCTGGTCGACCACCCCGAGCGAAGCCGAGCGGCTGATGGCGCTGGACGACGAAGGTTTTTGCCGTGAACTGGAGCGCGCCTTCGAAGGGCGCCTGGGCAGTGTGCTGAGCGCCGACCCACGACTGTGTGTGCCGTTGCGTCAGCGCCATGCCAAGCGCTATGTGGCTGAAGGCCTGGCGCTGATCGGCGACGCCGCTCACACCATTCACCCGTTGGCCGGGCAGGGCGTCAACCTTGGCTTCCTCGATGCCGCGGTGCTGGCCGAAGTGCTGTTGCACGCGGCCAGCCGTGGCGAGCGCCTGGCAGATGTGAAAGTCCTCAGCCGCTACGAGCGTCGGCGCATGCCCCACAACCTGGCGCTGATGGCGGCGATGGAAGGCTTTGAGCGCTTGTTCCAGGCTGACCCTTTGCCGCTGCGCTGGTTGCGCAACACCGGATTGAAAATGGTCGACCAGATGCCCGAAGCCAAGGCGTTGTTCGTGCGCGAAGCGCTTGGATTGATCGGGGATCTGCCGGAGCTCGCCAAGGCCTGACATTTTGCGTCGGAGCTGATGCCCTCATCGCGAGCAAGCTCGCTCCCACACTTGATCTTCTTTGTTCACACGAATGTGCGCTTCAAGAAGATTCCCTGTGGGAGCGAGCTTGCTCGCGATGGCGGCGGCACATTCACCATCAATCGCCGGTGGTGCAACATCCGGTAACTCCTCCACGGCGGGATCGGTTGAGAAGCTAAATGTGAGTCCTTATCATTTCGGCTCATTTTTGATTTCGAGAGACCGCTCCCATGTTGGCACCGAAGCGTCTACTGACAGCCCTCGCCCTGACCCTGGTCGGCACCACCGCTCAGGCCGCTGACGAGGTGGTGGTCTACTCCTCGCGTATCGACGAACTGATCAAACCGGTCTTCGATGCCTACACCCAAAAAACCGGCGTAAAGGTGAAATTCATCACCGACAAGGAAGCACCGCTGATGCAGCGCATCAAGGCCGAAGGCGAGAACGCCACCGCCGACCTGCTGCTCACCGTCGATGCCGGCAACCTCTGGCAGGCCGAGCAAATGGGCATCCTGCAGCCGTTCACCTCGAAAGTGATCGATACCAACATTCCACTGCAATACCGCGCCGCTTCTCACGCCTGGACCGGTCTGAGCCTGCGGGCGCGGACCATCGCCTATTCCACCGACCGGGTAAAACCCTCGGACCTGACCACCTACGAAGCGCTGGCTGACAAGCAGTGGGAAGGTCGTCTGTGCCTGCGTACCGCGAAGAAGGTCTACAACCAATCGCTGACCGCGACCCTGATCGAAACCCATGGCGCGGAAAAGACCGAAGAAATCATCAAGGGGTGGGTTCGCAACCTGTCCACTGACGTGTTCTCCGACGACATCGCCGTACTGCAAGCGATCAGCGCCGGGCAGTGCGACGTCGGTATCGTCAACACTTACTACTATGGCCGTCTGCACCAGCAGAAGCCGGACCTGCCGGTCAAACTGTTCTGGCCGAACCAGGCTGACCGTGGCGTACACGTGAACCTGTCGGGCATTGGCCTGACCAAATACGCGCCGCACCCGGAAGCCGCCAAGGCTCTGGTGGAATGGATGACCACGCCTGAAGCGCAAAAAATCTTCGCCGACGTCAACCAGGAATTCCCGGCCAACCCGACGGTGAAACCGTCCGCTGAAGTCGAGGCCTGGGGCACGTTCATCCCGGACACCCTGCCGGTTGAAGTCGCTGGCCTGCGCCAGGCTGAAGCCATCCGCCTGATGGACCGCGCGGGCTGGAACTGAGTCCGAAGCACTAAAGATCAAAAGATCGCAGCCTGCGGCAGCTCCTACAGGGGAACACAAACCCCGCGTAGGAGCTGCCGCAGGCTGCGATCTTTTTGCGTGATTCCCCCCAGAGAGCTTTGCCTTGGCCCATCCCGCCCAACGCCGTTGGTATCCGCTGGTTTTCGTCGTTGCCGCTCTGGTGCTGCTGCCGCTGAGCGTGTTGCTGCTGTCGTGGCAAACCGTCGATCTGCAGATCTGGTCGCACCTGTGGGACACCCAGATGCCGCGCCTGCTGGGCAACACCCTGACGCTGATCCTCGGCGTCGGAGTAGGCGTCACGCTGTTGGGTGTGAGCCTGGCGTGGCTGACCAGCCTCTGCGAGTTCCCCGGGCGACGCTGGCTGGACTGGGCGCTGATGCTGCCGTTTGCGATCCCGGCCTATGTGCTGGCGTTCGTTTTTGTTGGGCTGCTGGATTTCTCAGGCCCGGTGCAAACCCTGCTGCGTGAAGGGTTCGGCAGCGGTTTGCGGCTGCCGCGTGTGCGCTCCACCGGTGGGGTGATTCTGGTGTTGGTGCTGGTGTTTTATCCCTACGTCTACCTGCTGGCGCGCAGCGCATTTCTGGCTCAGGGCAAAGGTCTGATGGAGGCTGCGCGAGTGCTCGGTCAATCGCCGTGGCAAGCATTCTGGCGCGTGGCGTTGCCGATGGCGCGGCCGGCGATAGGTGCCGGAGTGGCCTTGGCGTTGATGGAGACACTGGCGGATTTCGGTGCGGTATCGGTATTCAATTTCGACACTTTCACCACGGCGATCTACAAGACCTGGTACGGCTTCTTCAGCCTGTCGAGCGCCGCACAACTGGCCAGCCTGTTACTGCTGGTGGTGATGTTGCTGCTTTACGGCGAACGCCGCGCTCGCGGCGCCAGCCGGGCGAGTAACGAACGTCCCAGGGGCAAGGCGCTCTATCACCTGCGCGGGTTCAAGGCCGTAGCCGCCACCGGTTGGTGTGGGCTGGTGTTTGCCTGCGCGTTTGTCATTCCGTTGCTGCAACTGGTGGTGTGGTTCTGGCAGCGTGGGCGCTTCGATCTGGATGAGCGTTACGCCGGGCTAATCACGCATACGTTGTACCTGGGCGCCATGGCCGCTGTGATCACCGTCAGCGTCGCGTTGCTATTGGCGTTTGCCCGGCGCCTGGCGCCGACGCGGGCGATTCGCTCCGGGGTCAGCCTGGCCAATATCGGCTACGCCTTGCCGGGCTCGGTGCTGGCGGTATCGATCATGTTGGCGTTCAGCTACCTGGACCGCGAACTGGTGGTGCCGCTGTCGGGCTGGCTCGGCGGTGCAGGCAAACCGTTGCTGTTGGGCAGCCTTTCGGCGCTATTGCTGGCGTATCTGGTGCGATTTATCGCAGTGGCCTACGGGCCGCTGGAAAACAGCCTGGCGCGGATTCGTCCGTCGTTGCCGGAAGCTGCACGCTGTTTGGGTGTCAGTGGGCCACGACTGTTTTTCAAAGTGTATCTGCCGCTGTTGCTGCCCGGTACGTTGAGCGCGGCGTTATTGGTGTTCGTCGATGTGCTCAAGGAAATGCCCGCGACCTTGCTGATGCGCCCGTTTGGCTGGGACACGCTGGCGGTGCGGATCTTCGAAATGACCAGCGAAGGCGAGTGGGCGCGGGCGTCATTGCCGGCGCTGACGTTGATTCTGGTGGGCCTGTTGCCGGTTATCGGATTGATCAGACGTTCGGCACATCGAAACGGCTAGGTGCCAGTCCTACACCTTGCGGCTACAATGCGCGGCATTCGGTGCGGTTCGTCCTTCAGACCAGGTTGCTGAAATTGGCTGGAAGCCCTCTATTTCAAGGCTTTCAACCACGCAGCGCCTGTCCGTACCTTCGCCACGCCCGGAAGGAGAAACCCATGGGACAGCGTACGCCTCTGTATGACCTTCATCTCGCACTCGGCGCGAAGATGGTCGATTTTGGCGGTTGGGATATGCCACTGCATTACGGCTCGCAGGTCGAGGAACACCATCAGGTGCGCCGCGACTGTGGGGTTTTCGATGTATCCCATATGACCGTAATCGATGTCAGCGGCCCTCAGGCCAAGGCCTGGCTCCAGCATTTGCTGGCCAATGATGTCGACCGTCTGCACAGCGTCGGCCGTGCCTTGTACAGCACCATGCTCAATGAACGGGGCGGGGTGGTCGACGATATGATCGTCTATCGCCTGGAAGACGCTTACCGCTTGGTGGTGAACGCCGCCACCCGTGATCAGGACATGGCCTGGATGCAGGCCCAGCTCGGCGCCTATCAGGTGCAACTGCACGAGCGCAGCGAGTTGGCGATGCTGGCGATTCAAGGTCCGCAAGCGCGGCAAAAGATCGCTGAACTGGTGACCCAGTCCCGTGGCACGTTGATCCAGCAACTCAAACCCTTCGAAGGACACTGTGACGGCGACTGGTTTATCGCCCGTACCGGTTATACCGGCGAAGACGGTCTGGAGATTGCCTTGCCGGCCGATCAGGCGCCGGGATTCTTCAACGATCTGATCGGTGCGGGTATATCGCCCATCGGTCTCGGCGCCCGCGACACGCTGCGCCTTGAGGCCGGAATGAACCTTTACGGTCAGGACATTCATCAGGATGTCTCACCGCTGGCGTCCAATATGGCCTGGAGCATTGCCTGGGAACCGGCCACTCGTCAGTTCATCGGCCGCGTAGCACTGGAGGCCGAACGGGCCGCCGGTGTGAAGCACAAACTGGTCGGTCTGGTGCTCGAAGAACGTGGGGTTTTACGCGCCCATCAGGTGGTTCGCATCGCTGATGTTGGCGAAGGGGAGATCACCAGTGGTAGTTTCTCTCCTACGCTTAGCAAATCGATCGCCCTGGCGCGGGTGCCGATGGCGACCGCCGACCGGGCAGAAGTGGAAATTCGTGGCAAGTGGTACCCGGTTCGGGTGGTCAAACCGACCTTCGTGCGTCACGGCAAAACCCTGATTTAACTTTTTCTGGCGGGCCAACACCGCTGACATTTCTTCTTGAGGACACAGAACATGAGCGATATCCCTGCCAACCTGCGTTTTGCCGAAAGTCACGAATGGGCCCGTCTGGAAGCTGATGGCACAGTGACTGTGGGCATCAGTGATCACGCTCAGGAAGCACTGGGTGATGTGGTTTTCGTCGAACTGACCGAAGTCGGCAACGTATTTGGTGCAGGCGATCAGGCTGGCGTGGTCGAATCGGTCAAGGCCGCTTCCGACATCTACTCCCCGGTCGCCGGCGAAGTGATCGCGGTCAATGAAGACCTGAGCGCCAACCCTGAGCTGCTCAACACAGACCCGTACGGCGCGTGGATCTTCAAGCTCAAGCCGGCCAATGCCGCTGATCTTGAGAAGCTGCTCGACGCAGCCGGCTACAAGGCCGCTATCGGCGAGTAATGCTCGCCCCGTAGGAGCTGCCGCAGGCTGCGATCTTTGTTCAGACGATCAAGAGATCGCAGGCTCCGCCAGCTCCTACAAAAGCGGGAAAACGCCGCGTTTCCGTTATCGGGGGTGCGGCGTTTTTCGTTTAATCCCGTAGGCATACTCTAAATAGACTAGCTGCTGGTTCGACGGGCAGTTAATGCGGCTTTCATCATCGCTTCATTTACCCTGACATTTACCCTGGCGTGCAGCTCTATTACTTCTTCTGGTGTCAGGCGCATTGCCGGCGCGCCAGATACCCAGGTGCCACTGTTCGTGTAAGTGACCGTTTTGGTTTCTCCGTCGTTTACGGTGATGACATAAGCGTTGGATACACTATTGGGGATTAATGAGCCCGCCACTTGTGTCGGGCCGAACCATAACTGAAACTCGTTTTTGGGTGTCATGATGGCTGTGCCGATACTCATGCCACCTGAACAGTTCACCCAAATAGTACGGCCTGTGGAATCCAGTAATATTTCACGTGGATTGGCCGGTAGTTGATTGTAAATTGTAACGTCTCCCTGAGTACCATTGTTTTTTGCGGTGCTAAACACACCATATATATCTAATGTCGTTGTTTGGCCGGTGTTGATGGGCAGGTTTTTTCCTCCTGAGGTGAAGGTGATATCGCCTTCTTGCAATGGCGTTGTTGTAAAGTTAGCCATATAGGAGTTGTTGGTAATGTCGAATCTGTTTTGGTATTGATAAGCGGGTTGGTTTGGCGTGGCAAGTGGGGGTTTCAAAAACCAGGTGGCGGTGAAGGTGCTGTTTATTTTCTTTGCCAGATAGAGGCTGTAGTTGTTGGTCTTTTGTGCAATCAATTGAGCCTCTTCGATATAAACGATAATAGTCTGAGTGCTCACGGCTGATCTCCCATTCATCCTGTGGGTGATGTCATGGCGGAGTTCCGAATCCACCAGACCCAATATGACTACGGCCTCGGTGCTCTCAATAAAAAACCCTGTAGATCCAGGATATACAGGGTTTTCATTGACCTAAGAAACGCCTGCGTTTCACAGACGATGCTTGATCAGCCCGCTTGCTAGGCTGTTTCTTTGATCCCGACTCTGGCGTGAAGCTCCTGGACTTGTTTGGCGCTCAGGCGGTTGGCTGGCTCGCCATTCACCCAGGTGCCGCTGTTGGTATAGGTGATGACGATGCTATCCCCATCGACCAATTTCTGTTGCGTCGGGTTAGACAGGTTTTGGGCAATTAATGAGCCTGTTTCCTGAATATTGCCGAACCATAATTGATATTCACTTTTTGGTGTCAGCGTCGCGGTGCCAATGTTCATGCCGCTCTGACGGTTTACCCAGATATTTTTTCCCGCAGCATCCAGTAAGATTTCATGTGGGTTGGCTTGTAGTTGGTTGATGATGACAACATCCGATGGCTTGGCATCCTTATTTGCCGGCGGTGAAAATATGCCGTTTACATCCAGTACGGTTGACTGACCTGTGCTGATTGCCCGGTTTTTCCCGCCGGAGGTAAAGGTGACATTGCCGGTGGTTACGGGGTCGTTTGTATAGTTGACCATGAACGACGGAGTCGTAATGTCAAATGTGTTTTTGTATTGATAACTAGGGTTGCCGACACTGGCTACGGGGCCTTTCGATTGCCAGATAACGGTGAAGTCGTTGTTTACCTTTTTTGCCAGATAGAGGCTGTAGTTGTTATCTTTTTGTGCTTTCAATTGTTCTTCTTCAATAAACAAAATTATTTGTTGGCTCATTTTTTTGAACTCCATTTCGAAGAGGTTGAAGCATCAGTAGTTGTTGTTGGCTGTGCAGTGGCTTTTCGTCGCCGCTGCTCAGTCCTCAGTAAACATAGCATGCAGATTTTCGGCCTATAGACTCATTGGCTATTGCGGCGTTTTATCTATCGCGATTGATTTTTTCAGAAATGGAGTGCGTTGATTAGCGCTGATTAATCACATGTTTGCGGATGAAGTTAGAATGAGCATCCGTTGGGTGTCTGGTTATTGGCGCAAAGAGTTGATCGATTGGCTATGTATATATAGCCATTCGTAAGTGTATCTATAGCCGGAATAAAAAACGCCCAATGCAATGCATTGGGCGTTTTAAATGTTGCAAGTGTCAGCCTGTTCAAAGGCTGGCCAGGTGACTCAGGCGTTTTGCAACACAGCTTTCACCGCTGCAACCGAACGCTCGACATCGCTTTTGCTCATGGCCGTGAACATCGGCAGCGAGACGATCAGGCGGCCGACACGTTCGGACACCGGGAACATGCCTTCCTTGAAACCGCGTTCGCGGTAAAGGCTCAGCAGGTGGATAGGCGGGTAGTGGTAGCCGATGCCGACGCCCAGTTCCTGCATTTGCTCCATGAAGGTCGCGCGGGCCGGTTTGCCGTCCTTGCGCTCTGGCAGCACCAGTTGGAACAGGTGCCAGTTGCTGTTGGTGAAGTCTGCCGGTGGCAGCTGTGCACCGTATTTGGCCTCGAAATCGCTGCCGAAACAGGCGAAGTAATGCTTGGCCAGTTCGCGGCGGTGAGCGGTGATGGCGTCAATGTGCGCGAATTGGCCCAGGCCAATGGCCGCTGCCACGTCGGTCATGTTGAATTTGCCACCCAGCACGTCGACGTCCAGGCCGTCGAAGCCGGTGCGGGTCACGCCTTGCAGGCGATATTTCTCGGCCAGCCGCACTTCTTCAGCGTTGTTCAACACCAGGCAGCCACCCTCCGAGGAGGTGACGTTCTTGTTCGCCTGGAAGCTGAACGACACGAAGTCGCCCGTAGCGCCGATGCGCTGACCATTCCAGCTCGAACCCAGCGCCTGGGCGGCGTCTTCGACAATCCGCAGGCCATGTTTCTTGGCGATTGCGTACAGGCGGCTCATGTCCACCGGCAAACCGGCGAGGTACACCGGGATGATTGCCTTGGTGCGCGGGGTAATGGCCGCTTCGAGCTGGTCCAGGTCGATGTTGCGGGTGATCGGGTCGATGTCGGCGAACACCGGAGTGGCGCCTACTTCGAGAATCACGTTGGCCGTGGCGACCCAGGAAATCGGCGTGGTGATGACTTCGTCACCGGCACCGATCCCGGCGATGCGCAGGGCGATCTCCATGGTGCAGGTCCCGGAGTTGAACGTGCGCACCGGGCGGCCGCCAAAAAACTCCGAGAGCTGGGCTTCGAACGCCTGAACCTTGGGTCCGCTGGTGATCCAGCCGGAGCGCAAGACATCGCCGACAGAGGCAATTGTGGCTTCATCGATAGTAGGTTTGGAAAATGGCAGAAAAGGCAATTGGCTCATGTCGATCAGTGCACCCGATTGGCTGACGGTAGTTATATGCGCTGCACATGATGAGCCTGATTGAGCAAAGACGCCATGCCGTCCGCGCAGGGGAGCTATGCTGCTTTGATCGAGTTGCATCGACGCTGAGCGCCATTCAAGAGAGAGCCCGTCATGTCCCAGTTGCCATCCTTGAGTCAGTTACGAGACCCGAATGCCTTCCTGCGGCGCCACTTGGGGCCGGACACCGCCGAGCAGCAGGCGATGCTCGACAGCCTCGGGCTCGGCAGCCGTGTCGAGCTGATCGAGCAGACGGTGCCGCCGGGAATTCGCCTCAACCGCGCACTGGACTTGCCGCCAGCGCTCGATGAAGAGGCGGCGCTGGCAAAACTGCGCGGCTATGCCGAACAGAATCAAGTCTGGACCAGCCTGATCGGCATGGGTTACCACGGCACCCTTCTACCCGCGGTGATCTTGCGCAACGTGCTGGAAAATCCCGGTTGGTACACCGCTTACACCCCGTATCAGCCGGAGATTGCTCAGGGCCGACTCGAAGCGCTGCTCAATTTCCAGCAATTGACCATCGACCTTACAGGCCTGGAACTGGCCAACGCCTCGTTGCTCGACGAAGCCACGGCTGCGGCCGAAGCCATGGCGCTGGCCAAGCGTGTCGCGAAGTCGAAAAGCAATCTGTTCTTCGTCGACGAAAACTGCCACCCGCAAACCATTTCCGTGGTGCAGACCCGCGCCGAGGGTTTTGGCTTCGAGCTGATCGTCGACGCTGTGGATAACTTGAAACAGCATCAGGTATTTGGCGCACTGCTGCAGTACCCCGATACCCACGGTGAGATCCGCGACCTGCGCCCGCTGATTGACCACTTGCACGCGCAACAGGCGCTGGCCTGCGTTGCGACTGATCTGCTGAGCCTGTTGTTGCTGACGCCGCCGGGTGAACAGGGCGCTGATGTGGTGTTTGGATCGTCCCAGCGCTTTGGCGTGCCGATGGGTTATGGCGGCCCTCACGCAGCGTTCTTCGCCAGCCGCGATGAATACAAACGGGCGATTCCCGGGCGGATCATCGGTGTGTCGAAAGATGCTCGCGGCAACGTCGCGCTGCGTATGGCCCTGCAAACCCGCGAGCAACACATCCGCCGCGAGAAGGCCAACTCGAACATCTGTACGGCTCAGGTATTGCTGGCCAACATCGCCAGTTTTTACGCGGTCTACCATGGCCCGCAGGGGCTCAAACGGATTGCTCAACGAGTGCATCGGCTGACCTGCATCCTTGCTGCCGGGCTTGAGCGCAACGGCATTGCCCGGCTCAACCAGCACTTCTTCGACACCCTGACCCTGGAGGTCGGCGGCCGTCAGACCGCAATCATCGAAAGCGCCAAAGCGGCACAGATCAACCTGCGGATTCTTGGGCGCGGGCAGCTCGGATTGAGTCTCGACGAGAGCTGCGATGAAGGCACCGTGGCGAAGCTGTTCGATGTGTTCCTCGGTGCCGATCATGGGCTGGATGTTGCCGGACTGGATGGCGAAGCGCTGATCCCGGGCATTCCCGATGGCTTGTTGCGGGCCACGTCGTATCTGCGCCACCCGGTGTTCAACGCCCACCACAGCGAAACCGAGATGCTGCGCTACCTCAAGCAACTGGAGAACAAGGACCTGGCGCTCAACCAGTCGATGATCCCGTTGGGCTCCTGCACCATGAAACTCAACGCCAGCAGCGAAATGATCCCGATCACCTGGCCAGCATTCGCCAATCTGCACCCGTTTGCACCGAAGGAACAGGCGGTGGGCTATTCGCTGATGATCAGCGAACTGGAGAGCTGGCTCTGCGCGATCACCGGTTTTGATGCGATCTGCATGCAACCCAACTCCGGCGCCCAAGGTGAATATGCCGGGTTGCTGGCGATCCGCAAATACCACGAAAGCCGTCAGCAAGGCGCGCGCGACATCTGCCTTATTCCCGCGTCGGCCCATGGCACCAACCCGGCCTCGGCGCAGATGGCCGGGATGCGGGTGGTGATCGTCGACTGCGACGATGCCGGTAACGTCGACCTCGATGACCTGAAAGCCAAAGCGACGGCTGCCGGCGACAAACTCTCCTGCCTGATGGCCACTTACCCTTCGACTCATGGGGTGTACGAGGAAGGCATCAGCGAAATCTGCGAAGTTATCCACAGTCATGGCGGCCAGGTGTACATGGACGGTGCCAACCTCAATGCGCAGGTCGGGCTGGCCCGGCCGGCGGATATCGGCGCCGATGTTTCCCATATGAACCTGCACAAGACCTTCTGCATTCCCCATGGCGGAGGCGGGCCGGGGATGGGGCCGATTGGCGTGCGGGCGCACTTGGCGCCGTTCGTGGCCAATCACCCGGTGGTGCCGATCGACGGACCTGATCCACACAATGGTGCGGTCAGCGCGGCGCCTTGGGGCAGTGCGAGCATTTTGCCGATCAGCTGGATGTACATCGCGATGATGGGGCCGCAACTGGCCGATGCCAGCGAAGTGGCGATTCTCTCGGCCAACTACCTGGCGAAACACTTGTCCGGTGCCTTCCCGGTGCTCTACACCGGGCGCAACGAGCGGGTGGCGCACGAGTGCATCCTCGACCTGCGCCCGCTCAAGGCGCAGACCGGTATCAGCGAAGAGGACGTCGCCAAGCGGCTGATGGATTACGGTTTCCATGCGCCGACCATGTCTTTCCCGGTGCCGGGAACATTGATGGTCGAGCCTACTGAAAGCGAGTCCAAGGCTGAGCTGGATCGCTTTATCAGCGCGATGCTGAGTATTCGCGCAGAAATTGCCGAGGTGCAGAATGGCAATTGGTCTGCCGAGGACAACCCGCTGAAACGCTCGCCTCATACCTTGGCGGACATTATCGGCGTCTGGGATCGGTCCTACAGCATTGAGCAAGCGGTGACCCCGGATACGCACACCAGGCTGCATAAATACTGGCCGGCGGTGAATCGCGTGGACAACGTTTACGGAGATCGCAACCTGTTCTGTGCCTGCGTGCCGGTGGATGAATACCGCTGAAATGCACGGGTTTGATGAGGCGCAAATCAAATGTGGGAAATGTGGGAGCGAGCTTGCTCGCGATGACGGTGTAACAGTCAGCAAAAATGTTGAATGTTATGGCCCCTTCGCGAGCAAGCTCGCTCCCACAATGGATCGCATTTTTACAGCAACAAAATTATTCCGGGGCGACCGCGTTCTTGGCCAAAATTGCGTTGGCCAACTCCATGTCGGTAGCCTTCAAACCTGGGTTGTCCGCACGGACTTTCTGCATTGCAGATTCCAGGTACGGACCGCGGATATTGCCGTCACTGGCTACGAAACTGCTGGCGTCGTCCTGAGCGGCAACGACCAGCTTGTGATCCCTGGAGGTCAGGTAGGTGGACGCGGTGGTCGCACCTGAGGAAATAACTTCTTGCAAGATGCCATCATGATCATGATCGCGAGCCATTGCTGAACCTACAGACAGGGACAGCAAGGCAAGCGTAGCGGCAGCAAGTTTAAAACGCATTATGGGTGACTCCAGTGGGATTTCTGGCAGGTTGGATTGCCAATACCCCAAACGAGTTCCGTAGCGTTCATCGGCGTGTTCGACCAGGATACCGCCCCTATTTCTGCTCACTCTGCGGCGTCACTCGCAGCACCTCTTCAATCGTCGTCAGCCCCGCCGCCACTTTTTGCGCACCCGACAGCCGCAGGCTGCGCATGCCTTCCTTGAATGCCTGGCGACGGACTGCGAGCAGGTCGGTGTCGGGGTTGATCAAGGCTTTGACGCCGTCGGTCATTTGCATGATTTCATAGACCCCGGCACGTCCGCGATAGCCGGTGTCGCGGCATTCCAGGCAGCCAATGGCGCGCTGGGCGTTGCTTGGCAGCGGTGCTTGCCAGGGGCGGGTCAAGGTTTGCCAGTCGTCTTCGCCCAAGGTCAGCGGCGCCTTGCAATGCGGGCATAAAGTGCGGACCAGCCGCTGCGCCATGACCCCCAGCACGGTCGCTTTGATCAGGTAATGCGGCACGCCGAGTTCCAGTAAGCGGCTGATGGCGCTCGGCGCGTCGTTGGTGTGCAGGGTCGACAGCACCAGGTGTCCGGTGAGTGCTGCCTGAATGGCCATTTCGGCGGTTTCGAGGTCGCGGATCTCGCCGATCATGATGATGTCCGGGTCCTGTCGCATCAGTGCGCGCACGCCGCTGGCAAAGGTCAGGTCGATGTTGTGCTGGACCTGCATCTGATTGAACGCCGGCTCGACCATCTCGATCGGGTCTTCGATGGTGCAGAGGTTGACCTCTGGCGTCGCGAGTTTTTTCAGCGTGGTGTAGAGCGTGGTGGTCTTGCCCGAACCGGTCGGCCCGGTGACCAGAATGATGCCGTTGGGTTGACGGGTCATGTCCTGCCAGCGGCGCAGGTCATCGGCAGAAAATCCGAGCTGGTCGAAGTCCTTGAGCAGCACTTCCGGATCGAAGATTCGCATGACCATTTTTTCGCCGAACGCAGTGGGTAGCGTCGACAGCCGCAACTCCACTTCGCCGCCATCCGGCGTCTTGGTCTTGACCCGGCCATCCTGGGGTTTGCGCTTTTCCGCGACGTTCATTCGCCCCAGGCTTTTCAGGCGGCTGACAATCGCCATGGTCACCTGCGGTGGAAATTGATAGACGTTGTGCAACACGCCATCGATGCGAAAACGCACGGTGCCTTGCTCGCGTCGCGGTTCGATGTGGATATCACTGGCGCGCTGCTGGAAGGCATATTGGAACAGCCAGTCGACGATGTTGACGATGTGCGCATCGTTGGCATCCGGCTCCTGATCGCTGGCGCCGAGGTTGAGCAGTTGTTCGAAGTTGCCCAGGGTGTTCATCTGCTGATCGGTGTTGGTCGCGCCACTGACCGATTTGGCCAGGCGGAAGAACTCCACACTGAAGCGCTGGATGTCCGCCGGGTTGGCCACTACCCGTTTGATCGGCAGCTGTAGAACGTGGGTCAGGTCAGCTTCCCAGCTGCGCACATAAGGCTGCGCACTGGCGACGGTGACGGCGTCGCGGTCGATCGATACGGCGAGGATCTTGTGGCGCTGGGCAAAGGCGTAGGACATCAGTGGGGTAATTTGCGCGACGTTTATTTTCAGCGGGTCGATGCGCAAATAAGGCTGACCGGCCTGTTGCGAGAGCCACAGGGTCAGGCTTTCCAGATCCAGGCGTTTGCCGGGGCGACTGAGGTCGTCGAGGTGTTGGCTGGCGAGAAACTCCAGCGGGTGCAACTGGCTGTTGCTGGTATTACGGCGGGTGGTCAGCGCGTGCTCGGCCGAGTCCTGGCTGATGAAGCCTTGGGCGACCAGTTCGCGCAGCAGGTCATTGAGATCCAGCCAGCGATCCTGAGTGGCGAGTTGAACGGACATCCGGGCTCCTTATGGAAACGATCCTGCAACGAGCGGTTTAGACAGGTGCGTCTCTGACCACAGATGCCAAGAATAGTCCCCACAAGGGCCGATCGTTTGGTCGTTGCCCGATTGATCGTTGCGAGTTTTTGCAGTGGTGCTTCAGCCGGTGGCCTGTGCAGGCTGAACCCGTTGCGAATCAGCCGTTTGCAGTTCCACCGAGCACACGCTGATCAGGTTACGTAATTTTTCCGCGATGACCTGAGCGCGGTGCCAGCTCAGGGCGTCCATGACGATATCGATCGACAGCAGGTCGTCCTGGCGCAGTACGTTGACGTGCTGCGGCACCAGAAACTGCAACGCAAACAGATTGAGCGTCCGGCACAACACGTCCGGCTCGGCCTCGGCCAGCAGTTGGTAGTGCACGCGGCAATGGGCATTGCTGATATTCCACACATCGGTGCGGGTGGGGGTGTTGCTGACGGCTTCGAGCGGGGGCATGGTCGGTCTCCAAATCACTGGAGAAATTTTTACATTCGGTGCCGGGTATTTCTTATCTATGATGGGGATAATTGGCGATAAATAGAATTGTTTAATTCTCAGTTGATGTCTTTACGGGTTTTTCTATGCATAGCGAACTTGACGCGTATGACCGACGGATTCTGGCGCTGCTGCAAGAGGACGCCTCGCTTTCCAGTGCGCAGATTGCCGAGCAGGTCGGGTTATCGCAGTCGCCGTGCTGGCGGCGCATTCAGCGGATGAAAGAGGAGGGCGTGATTCGCGGGCAGGTGACCTTGCTCGATCGCAAGAAAATCGGCCTCAACACGCAGATCTTCGCCGAGATCAAGCTCAACGCCCACGGGCGTTCGAACTTCACCGAGTTCACCGAGGCGATTCGCGGTTTTCCGGAAGTGCTGGAGTGTTATGTGCTGATGGGCGCGGTGGATTTTTTGTTGCGAATCGTCACGGCAGACATCGAAGCCTATGAGCGCTTCTTCTTCGAGAAGCTATCGATGGTGCCGGGGATTCAGGAGGTCAACTCGATCGTGGCCTTGTCGGAAATCAAGTCCACGACGAGTTTGCCGGTGTTGCGGGGGTAGGGTTTTGCAGTGAATGTGCGGGCCTCATCGCGAGCAAGCTCGCTCCCACAATGATCCGCGTCGTGCATAGATCCAGTGTGGGAGCGAGCTTGCTCGCGATGGCGGTCTTACATACGCAGCAACATCTTCCACGCGCGATTCTGATACACCGCAATCGCCTGCTGCTTGCGTGCATCCAGCACTTCGTCGGTGATCGGCTCGTTGGCCAGTTGCGCGAGTTTGTTCAGCTCACCGTACAGACGATCCATTTCCGGGATGTCCAGCACGTTGCGGGCATGGTGCAGCCAGGCCTGGATGCGTTCGATACGCGGCAGTTGCTCGGCCAGGTCTTCGGGCTGTTGCTGATAACGCTGCAACTGCAGGGACGTAGCTTCTTCACCCAGCAGGCGCGGCAGCCAGCTGCCCAGTTGCGCAGCGCCCTGGCGATTGCCGCGGGTGTTGCGATCGGCAGCCCAGGTACGGGCCAGCAACCAGCGCGAGGTGTTCAGGGAGAACAGGCCCCAGCGCGGGTCTTGCAGCTCTTCGAGGAATTGCTCCGGCGCGGCTTTGCGCACGTCTTCGTCGTCCAGACCGGCGTGTACCAGCGGGCGCCAGTCTTCGAGCAAGGCATCCAGCGCAAGACGCAGATCGTGAGTCGACTGACGTGGTGCGGCTTGACCCAAGCTGCTGAGCAGCGCGCGTAATTCAGCCAGGCTTTCGACCCAGTCCTGCAACAGGCGCCAGTGGCCGTTGAAACGGTATTGTTCGGCCAGACGCTGGCTGCTGCCCAGCAAGTGCCAGCTCAGCGCGGCGAAGGCGTCGTCCAGCGGCGTTTCGGTGGTGATCTGCGGTGCCGGCAGGCTCAACGAGTAGCTGTTGGCGTCGAACAAGCGGTAGCCGCGCTCGGCCTTACTGATGTCGCACGGCATCAGTGCGAGGGTCGCGGCCAGCTCGGCGGCCAGTTCCAGCAATGCCGCCGGCTCGCCTTCGCGCAGTTCCAGTTCCAGCTCGCAGATTTCTTCTTTCTGTTTGCCGGCAATCACGTGGCCCAGGTCCAGCGCGGCTTCGATGACCACTTTGGTCTTGCCACGGCCCCAGGCGATTTCCGCACGTTCGCGTACGAAATCAGTGGTGAAGATCGCCTTCAGGGTTTTCTTGTCCAGCTCGGCCAGTTCCTCAGGCCAGCATTCGCCGTCGAGTTTCTTCACGTCGAGCTTGGCTTTGGGCAGGTTCCAGTCGTATTCATGACGCTCGGACAGACCGGCGACGCTATGGCCACGGGTCTTGAGCGTTTGAATTACTTCTTCTCCATCGCGGCGCAGGCGCAGGGCGACCTTGGCGCGGGCCAGGTCACGCTCTGGCGTGTCGAAGTACTGGTTCATCAACTCACGGCGTTCCCAGCCACTTTTGTTGCGTTTTTTCAGTAACGGGTGCTCGCGCAGGGCGGCGAGGGTTTCGCGGCTGACGCGGAGTTTGATTTCGGTTTCTTTCTGCATGGCCGGAAAATCCAGGATCGGGAGCGCAGCCGGGGGAATGTGTGGCTGCCAAGGCCGTGCAGTGTACAGCACTCACTAAACCTACGCGCCGCGACGGTTTATTCCTGTCGCCAGATGGTTCTATGATGGACTTCAATTCGGGAGTTGGGAGTCAGCGATGCCTTTGCCGTCCATGAAAGAACAGTTCGCTTCGCTGATCGCCGCACCGTCCGTCAGCTGTACCCAACCCAACCTCGATCAATCCAATCGTGCGGTCATTGATCTGCTGGCGACCTGGCTCGGCGATCTGGGCTTTGCCTGCGACATCCAGCAGGTTAGTCCCGGAAAATTCAACCTGCTCGCCAGTTTTGGCAGCGGCCCCGGCGGCCTGGTGCTGGCCGGGCACAGCGACACGGTGCCGTTCGACGGCGCCCTGTGGCAGACCGATCCGCTGAAACTGACCGAAGTCGACGGTCGCTGGGTCGGTCTCGGAAGTTGCGACATGAAGGGCTTCTTCGCCTTGGCCATCGAAGCCGTGCTGCCGCTGCTGGATAAACCGTTCAAGCAACCGCTGATGATCCTCGCCACCTGTGACGAAGAAAGCTCGATGGCCGGCGCCCGGGCGTTGGCCGCTGCCGGCCGGCCACTGGGCAGGGCAGCGGTGATCGGTGAACCGACGGGGCTGAAGCCGATCCGTCTGCACAAAGGCGTGATGATGGAGCGCATCGACATTCTCGGTCAGAGCGGCCATTCGTCCGATCCGAGTCTGGGTCACAGTGCTCTGGAGGCCATGCATGATGCGATGGGCGAGTTACGTGGCTTGCGCCTGCAATGGCAGCGCGAGTTTCGCAATCCGCAGTTCAGCGTGCCGCAACCGACGTTGAATTTCGGCTGCATCCACGGTGGTGACAACCCGAACCGGATCTGCGGCCAGTGCTCGCTGGAATTCGACCTGCGGCCCCTGCCCGGTATGGACCCGAACGCATTGCGTGCGGCGATCCGGCAGAAACTCGAACCGGTCGCCGAGCTCCATCAGGTGAAGATCGACTACGCTCCGCTGTTCCCCGAAGTGCCACCGTTCGAGCAGGCGGCGGACTCGGAGTTGGTGCGGGTTGCTGAAAAACTCACCGGCCACCTCGCCGAAGCAGTAGCGTTCGGCACTGAAGCGCCTTATCTTCAGCGTCTTGGCTGCGAGACGTTGGTGCTGGGCCCTGGCGATATCGCCTGTGCTCACCAACCGGGGGAATACCTTGAAATGTCACGTTTGCAGCCTACCGTGCATCTATTGCGTCAACTGATCGAACATTACTGCCTGACCCCGGCCCAAAACTCGCCACCCTTGTAGGAGCTGCCGAAGGCTGCGATCTTTTGATTTTTTTAAGAAGCAAGATCAAAAGATCGCAGCCTTCGGCAGCTCCTACAGGGGTCGCAGTTAAATTGCCGGTGTTTAAACCCGTATTCATGAGGAGAGCGCGCGTGTCGCCAAGCCTGTTCCGACGATAACCATCAGCCCGCTGTGCGTATTGCTTCGTCCTTTTTATCGGCTGCTATTTATTACAGGCGCAGGTGTTATGCCCGAATACGTTAATTGGCTTCGTCACGCTTCCCCTTACATCAACGCTCACCGTGATTGCACCTTCGTCGTCATGCTGCCCGGCGACGGCGTCGAGCACCCGAACTTCGGCAATATCGTCCACGACCTGGTGCTGCTGCACAGCCTGGGTGTGCGGTTGGTACTGGTTCACGGTTCGCGCCCACAAATTGAAACCCGCCTTGCCGCGCGCGGCCTGACCCCGCATTACCACCACGGGATGCGCATCACCGATGCAGCGACCCTGGAGTGCGTGATCGACGCGGTGGGCCAACTGCGCATCGCCATCGAGGCGCGCTTGTCGATGGACATGGCGTCCTCGCCGATGCAGGGCTCGCGTTTGCGGGTGGCCAGCGGCAACCTGGTGACCGCACGGCCGATCGGTGTGCTCGAAGGCGTCGACTATCACCACACCGGCGAAGTGCGTCGGGTCGACCGCAAGGGCATCAACCGTCTGCTGGACGAGCGCTCCATCGTGCTGCTCTCGCCGCTGGGCTACTCACCGACCGGGGAAATTTTCAACCTGGCCTGCGAAGACGTCGCCACCCGCGCCGCCATCGACCTGGGCGCCGACAAGCTGCTGCTGTTCGGCGCGGACCTGGGGCTGATTGACGAGAACGGTCGTCTGGTCCGCGAGCTGCGCCCGCAGCAGGTACCCGCGCACTTGCAGCGTCTGGGCGCCAACTATCAGGCAGAGTTGCTGGATGCGGCGGCCGAAGCGTGCCGTGGCGGCGTCGGCCGTAGCCATATTGTCAGTTATGCCGAAGACGGCGCGCTGCTGACTGAGCTCTTCACCCGTGACGGTGGCGGCACGCTGGTAGCCCAGGAGCAATTCGAAGTGGTGCGCGAAGCGGCTATCGAAGACGTCGGTGGTTTGCTGGACCTGATCAGCCCGCTGGAAGAGCAGGGGATTCTGGTGCGTCGTTCGCGCGAAGTGCTGGAGCGCGAAATCGAGCAGTTCAGCGTGGTCGAGCGTGAAGGGATGATCATCGCCTGTGCGGCGCTGTATCAGATTGCCGATTCGGATGCCGGGGAGCTGGCCTGTCTGGCGGTGAATCCGGAATACCGCCATGGCGGCCGTGGTGACGAACTGCTGGAACGGATCGAATCCCGGGCCCGTGCTCAAGGGCTCAAAACCCTGTTTGTCCTCACCACCCGCACTGCGCACTGGTTCCGCGAGCGTGGCTTTGTGCCCAGCAGCGTCGAGCGCCTCCCGTCGGCCCGGGCCTCGCTGTACAACTATCAGCGTAATTCGAAGATCTTCGAAAAGACTCTGTAACCTTGGGCGCTTAGACTTCGCCCCGGGCACTGACAGATCGCCGGCTGCGCCTGCTCATGCAGGGGGCGTGCGCCGATCAGTTCTGCCGTTTTTCTGCCCGTTGCGGAATTTACCGGACGGGCGGTAAAAAAAATTATAGCGGTATACAAACTGTAACAATTTGACGGGAAGATGCACGTTTCGCCATGATGGCGTCGCTTATTTGATCGTGATTGACGTATGAAGAATACGTGAGCACGAATGGAACTAAAGAAGCGTCTGTAAATACCATTTAGGAATTAGCTCATAAGCCGATACCTCAGGATCCGGTTCGGTTGAGGTGTGCTGAGCTATATTCCAGAATCGTATGAAAAATGAATAAACAGTTCTTTTTGGGTTTATGAGGAAGTCATTAACCTGAACGGACCAAACACTGCGATTAGACCAAAGTCGTAGACGCGACTGCTTACGATTGACTTATCGGTCACGGTCTTGCGCTAATCGCGCATCGATGGGAACCGGGGCGCCAGATCCTGGACCAAAGTGCACAAAAAATTAGAAACGTAGAGGAGCGAAACATGAATAAGTCCACCTTGGCCCTGGCTGTGGCCGTAGGGGTTATGGCGCAGCAGGCAGGCGCCGCCGGTTTTATCGAAGACAGTAAGGCGACCTTGGGTCTGCGTAACTTCTACATCAACACCGACAACCGTACCGGCACCGGCGCGAACAAAAACGAAGAATGGGGCCAAGGCTTCGATCTGCGTTTCATCTCGGGTTACACCCAAGGTACTGTTAAGTTCGGCGTTGACGCCATTGGCCTGTACGGCGTGCGTCTGGACTCCAGCCCGGCCAAGAGCGGCAACTCGAGCGGCACTGCTTCTGGCGGTACGATTTTCCCAAGCGATGGCAACCGTGCGGTTCCAGACTTCGGCAGCCTGGGCTTGACCGGTAAGGTCAAAATCTCCGAGACCGAGCTGAAAATCGGTACCCTGCAGCCGAACAACCCGGTCATCAAGTACAACGATGGTCGTCTGCTGCCACAAACCTTCACCGGTGGCGAGATCAAGTCCAACGAAATCAAGGATCTGACCCTGACTGCGGGCGAGATCAATGAGGCCAAAGGCCGTAACTCCAGCAACGACGAAGGTCTGTCGATTGCCGGTGCCAACGCTGGCTCCAACTACGACGCGGGCAAGTTCAGCAACAAGTTCTACTACGCTGGTGCTGACTACAAAATCACCAAGGACCTGACTGCTTCGTACTACTACGGCGAACTGAAGGACTTCTACTCGCAGAACTTCCTGGGCCTGGTGCACAACTGGTCCATCGGTCCTGGCGTGCTGAAAAGTGACCTGCGCTACTACCGTAGCCGCGACAACGGTTCCAACGGCAACGACAAGAACTTCTTCACTACCGGTTTCTACGGCGGCAATACAACCAAAGGCAAGGTCGACAACGACCTGTACAGCTACTTGGCTCTGTACTCGGTTGAAGGTCACACCTTCGGTGGCGGTTACCAGTACACCAAGGGCGACAGCGACTTCCCTTGGCTGAACCAGGGTGACGGCTCGTCCAACAGCACCATCACCGACATGCAGATCCAGAAGTTTGCCCGCGCTGGCGAACGTACCTGGCAAGCTCGCTACGCCTATGACTTCGCCAAGGTTGGCGTACCGGGTCTGACCGCTGGTGTGATCTACCTGCACGGCAACAACATCGACAGCCCTACTGGTAGCAAGAGCGAGTGGGAGCGTGACCTGAGCCTGGCTTACGTTGTTCCGGAAGGCCCGCTGAAAAACCTCGGTGTTGCCTGGAAAAACGCCATGTGGCGCACCGACGTGGCCACCCGCGACCAGGACGAAAACCGCCTGATCGTCAGCTACTCGATCCCGCTGTTGTAATACCCAGGCGTTTACAAGCCTGTATAAAAAGCCCCGCTCGGCGTAAGCCTGGCGGGGCTTTTGCGTTTCAAGTCGGGCCCACCCCCGCAGACCCTCCTTCATTTCCCTCTTTGCAACAACTCAAGGCCTTCTCGAACCCTGGTTCCAAGACTGGTCTTCGTTGACGTATGCGTCCAGTGAACAGATGTTTAATATTCATTTATGATCTAAATAAATCGATATTTATTCTTTTTAATAAGTGCCGACACTAGGCACAGTAGGCTCATCACGCACTCACCAGGAGCAGCACCATGAGCCTCAGACTGGGCGACATTGCCCCCGATTTCGAACAGGATTCCAGCGCCGGCACCATCCGTTTTCACGAGTGGCTGGGCGATAGCTGGGGCGTGCTGTTTTCCCATCCGGCAGACTTCACACCGGTGTGCACCACGGAGCTGGGGTTTACCGCCAGGCTCAAGGATGAATTTGCCAAGCGCGGCGTCAAGGCCATCGCGCTGTCGGTCGACCCGGTGGATTCGCACCACAAGTGGATCGAAGACATCAACGAAACCCAGAACACCGTCGTCAACTTCCCGATCCTCGCCGACGCCGATCGCAAGGTCTCCGACCTCTATGACCTGATCCACCCGAACGCCAACGACACCCTGACCGTGCGTTCGCTGTTCGTGATCGATCCGGACAAGAAGGTTCGCCTGACCATCACTTACCCGGCCAGCACCGGACGCAACTTCCACGAGATCCTGCGGGTGATCGATTCGTTGCAACTCACCGACAACTACAAAGTGGCCACCCCGGCCAACTGGCAGGACGGTGATGAAGTGGTGATCGTGCCGTCGCTCAAGGATGAAGACGAAATCAACAAACGCTTCCCCAAAGGTTATCGCGCAGTGAAACCGTACCTGCGCCTGACACCACAACCCAACAAGTGAGCCATTGATATTTTTAGCGTGGCTTAAATCGCTATCGCGAGCAAGCTCGCTCCCACAGGTGTACGCATTCCAATGTGGGAGCGAGCTTGCTCGCGATAGCGGTCTGCCAGGCGCAACAGCTTCAAGGGTATCCAAAATGCAGGGGGTTTCAGGCCGTTTCGACGGCCTTTTTTTCGTCTGGAGAGTGCTTTTTCGTATATGCATTTAAAGAATAAACACATAAATAAATATGATTTATGGATATATAAATCAGCTGTTAAGGTCTGTCCAATGTCGCGAGACCGCACACTGCGAATCGCCAAAAAAGTTTAAGGAATTACCGCATGCTGGTCGTCTCACTCGGAGGAAGTCCCAGCCAACGCTCCCGCTCCGGGGTGCTGCTGGATCGCTCCCAACGCTGGTTGCAGCAACAAGGAGTCGAAGTAGTGAGTTATCAGGTGCGGGACTTCCCGGCTGAAGACTTGCTGCACGCACGCTTCGACAGCCCGAAGGTGGTCGATTTGCTGCAACAGATTGAAAACGCCGATGGCTTGCTGATTGCCACGCCGGTCTACAAAGCGTCATTTTCCGGCGCACTGAAAACCGTACTGGATCTGCTGCCTGAACGTGCCCTGAGCCACAAGGTTGTATTGCCGATGGCCACAGGCGGCAGCATCGCCCACATGCTGGCCGTGGATTACGCGCTCAAGCCGGTGCTGTCGGCGCTGAAAGCCCAGGAAATGCTTCACGGGATTTTCGCCGAAGACAGCCAGATCGCTTACGGCGAAGGCAGTGCCCAGGCGCAGTTGGCGCCACAGTTGGAGCAGCGTTTGTTTGAGGCGCTGGAGCAGTTCTTCAGCGCCATGGCCCGCCGGCCCAAGCCGCTGGACCCAAACCTGTTGAATGATCGTTTGTTGAGTGCTCGCTGGAGCATTTAAGCCTTACCCGAAAATTGAAGTACTGGCCTTACTCGCCCGCTAACGGGCAAGCAGGTGCAGCCAAAACCCTACTGCAAAAAGGAGAGCGCTATGCGCACTGTCATTTTGCGTCGTGGTCTGGTCGCTCTGTTTGCTGCGGCTGTGTCCTTCGGCGTTATTACTCAAGCTCAAGCGGCCGAGACTTTGCGAATCGGCTATCAAAAGTACGGCACCCTGGTGCTGCTCAAAGCCCGCGGCACACTGGAAAAACGCCTCGCCGCCCAAGGCGTCGACGTGCAATGGACTGAATTTCCCGGCGGCCCGCAGTTGCTCGAAGGGCTGAACGTCGGCTCGATCGATTTTGGCGTGACCGGCGAAACCCCGCCGGTCTTCGCGCAGGCGGCCGGTGCCGATCTGCTCTACGTCGCCTATGAACCGCCAGCGCCACACAGCGAGGCGATTCTGGTACCGAAAGACTCCGCGATCAAATCGGTGCAGGACCTCAAGGGCAAGAAAGTCGTCCTCAACAAAGGCTCCAACGTGCACTACCTGCTGGTGCGCGCCCTGGAAGACGCCGGTCTCAAATACACCGACGTTCAAACCGTATTCCTGCCGCCAGCCGATGCCCGCGCCGCGTTCGAACGTGGCAGCGTCGATGCTTGGGTGATCTGGGACCCCTACCAGGCCGCTGCCGAACAGCAACTGCAAGCGCGCACCCTGCGTGATGGCAGCGGCATCGTCGACAACCATCAGTTCTACCTGGCGACCAAGCCTTACGCCGAAAAACATCCGGCCGTGATCAAGGCGCTGGTGGAAGAAGTCCGCGCCATCGGCGAATGGTCCAAGGCCAACCCGGAGGACGTGACCCAGCAGGTCTCGCCGCTGCTAGGGCTGCCGGCAGACATCACCTTGAGCGTGGTGAAACGCCAAGGCTACGGCGCGCATTTCCTCACCCCGGAAGTGGTCGCGGCCCAACAGAAAATTGCCGACAGCTTCTACCAGCTCAAATTGATTCCGAAACCCCTGAGCATCAAAGACGTGATCTGGACGCCACCGGCAGCCGTTGCCACCGCGCCGTAATTCGACTTCCCAAGGAGACCACTCCATGAGCCTCAATATTTTCTGGTTCCTGCCTACCCACGGCGACGGCCATTACCTTGGCACCGCCGAAGGTGCTCGCGCCGTCGATCACGGTTATTTGCAGCAAGTCGCCCAAGCGGCGGATCGTCTGGGGTTCGGCGGGGTGCTGATTCCCACCGGACGCTCCTGCGAAGACTCGTGGCTGGTGGCCGCGTCGCTGATCCCGGTCACCCAGCGTTTGAAGTTTCTGGTCGCGTTGCGCCCCGGGATCATTTCCCCGACGGTGGCCGCGCGTCAGGCGGCGACCCTGGATCGGTTGTCCGGTGGGCGTGCGCTGTTCAACCTGGTAACGGGCGGCGATCCAGAAGAACTGGCCGGCGATGGATTGTTCCTGAGTCACGAAGAGCGCTATCAGGCCTCGGTGGAATTCACCCGGATCTGGCGTCGGGTGCTCGAAGGCGAGACGGTCGATTACGACGGTCAGCACATCAGCGTGAAGGGCGCGAAATTGCTCTACCCGCCGATTCAGCAACCGCGTCCGCCGCTGTACTTCGGTGGCTCCTCGGAAGCCGCTCAGGATCTGGCGGCCGAGCAGGTCGAAATGGTCCTGACCTGGGGCGAGCCACCGGCCGCGGTCGCCGAGAAGATCGAACAAGTACGCGCCAAGGCCGCGAAGCTCGGGCGCACTGTGCGCTTCGGCATTCGTTTGCATGTGATCGTCCGTGAAACCAACGCTGAAGCCTGGCAAGCGGCGGACCGTTTGATCTCCCATCTGGACGACGAAACCATCGCCCGCGCTCAGGCCTCGTTGGCGCGCTTCGACTCGGTCGGCCAGCAGCGTATGGCCGCGCTGCACGGCGGCAGCCGCGACAACCTCGAAGTCAGCCCGAACCTCTGGGCCGGTGTCGGTCTGGTACGTGGCGGTGCCGGCACAGCGCTGGTCGGCGACGGCCCGACCGTGGCGGCGCGGGTCAAGGAGTACGCGGACCTGGGCATCGATACCTTCATCTTTTCGGGCTACCCGCATCTGGAAGAGTCGTATCGGGTCGCGGAGCTGTTGTTCCCGCACCTCGACATCGAGCGGCCCGAATTGCCGAAAAGCGCCGGTTACGTCAGTCCGTTTGGCGAGATGGTTGCCAACGACATTCTTCCCAAAGCCGCGTCCCAGAGCTGAGGCGCACCATGAAGAGCGAAAAGATTATCCACAGCCTCGCGCCTTGGGCCTTGCCGGTGCTGCTACTGGCGGTGTGGCAGTTGTCGGTGTCGGCGGGCTGGTTGTCGACGCGGATTCTGCCAGCACCGAGCGCAGTGATCGAGGCGGGCGTCAGCCTGGTGCGCAGCGGCGAAATCTGGAAACACCTGGCGATCAGCGGCTGGCGCGCCGGCATTGGTTTTGTGATTGGCGGCGGTATCGGTCTGGCATTGGGTTTCATCACCGGCCTGTCGAAGTGGGGTGAGCGTTTGCTCGACAGTTCGGTGCAGATGATCCGCAACGTACCGCATCTGGCGCTGATTCCGCTGGTAATCCTCTGGTTCGGCATTGATGAGTCGGCGAAGATTTTCCTGGTGGCGCTGGGCACGTTGTTTCCGATCTACCTCAACACTTACCACGGCATCCGCAACGTCGACCCGGCCTTGGTGGAAATGGCGCGCAGTTACGGTCTGTCCGGTTTCAGCCTGTTCCGTCAGGTGATTCTGCCGGGTGCGCTACCTTCGATTCTGGTCGGCGTGCGCTTTGCCCTGGGTTTCATGTGGCTGACCCTGATCGTCGCTGAAACCATCTCTGCCAGTTCCGGCATTGGCTACCTGGCGATGAATGCCCGGGAGTTCTTGCAAACGGATGTGGTGGTGCTGGCGATTGTTTTGTACGCGGTGCTCGGCAAATTGGCCGACCTCGCGGCCCGTGGTCTGGAGCGGGTCTGGTTGCGCTGGCATCCCGCCTATCAAGTGGCCAAGGGTGGTGCAGCATGACGGCTCAACAACCCCCACGTCTGCTGCGCGGGATTCCGCTGGCGGTACGCAAACTGCAAAAAACCTTTGGCGCGCGGCAGGTGCTGCGCGAGATCGACCTGCACATTCCGGCCGGTCAGTTCGTCGCAGTAGTCGGTCGCAGCGGTTGTGGCAAAAGTACCTTGCTGCGCTTGCTGGCGGGCCTTGACCAACCCACGGGCGGCGAACTGTTGGCCGGCTCTGCACTGCTCAGCGAGGCGCGCGAAGACACTCGACTGATGTTCCAGGAAGCGCGATTGCTGCCATGGAAAAAGGTTATCGACAACGTCGGCCTCGGGCTCAAGGGTCATTGGCGCCAACAGGCTTTGGACGCATTGGATGCCGTGGGCCTGGCGGATCGTGCCGATGAATGGCCGGCGGCGTTGTCCGGCGGGCAAAAGCAGCGGGTGGCCTTGGCGCGGGCGCTGATCCATCAGCCGCGCTTGTTGTTGCTCGATGAGCCGTTGGGCGCACTGGATGCGCTGACTCGAATTGAAATGCAGCAACTGATCGAACGCCTCTGGCAACAGCACGGTTTTACCGTGTTGCTGGTGACCCATGACGTCAGCGAAGCGGTGGCGATTGCCGACCGGGTGTTGCTGATCGAAGAGGGCGAAATCGGCCTCGACCTGCACGTTGAACTGCCGCGCCCTCGGGTCCGCGGTTCACATCGACTGGCGGCGCTGGAAACCGAAGTACTCAACCGCGTGTTGTCACTGCCGGGCTCACCGCCCGAACCGGAACCTGTTTCACCCTTGCCCACGCAATTGCGCTGGGCTCACTAACGCAACGTTCTCCCAACCACAGGAATCAACCTCATGACTATCAAAGCCATCAACGTTCGTAACCAGTTCAAAGGCACCATCAAGGAAATCGTCGAAGGTGACGTGCTCTCGGAAATCGATGTTCAGACAGCGTCCGGCATCGTCACCTCGGTCATCACCACGCGCTCGGTCAAAGAGCTGGAACTGGTGATCGGCAGCGAAGTGATCGCCTTCGTGAAGTCCACCGAGGTGTCGATCGCCAAGTTGTAAGTCGTGCGCAGCGAACAACCCCGAAGGGTGTGAGCCCTTCGGGGTTTTTGTGGTTTTTTCTCAGGGTATCGGCGGTGCGGCCATCGCGAGCAAGCTCGCTCCCACATTAGATCTTCAGCGAACACACAATTTGTATACGACGCAGATCCAGTGTGGGAGCGAGCTTGCTCGCGATGAGGCCAGTGATGTCAGCAAAAAATCAGGCTGGAATTGCGCGCTTTGGCAGGTACGGCGGCAGATACAGTCCCAGATAAGCGTCGAACACCCGCATGCCTTCCTCAGCCATGCGCGGAGTGATCTGCCCGTGCTGTTGCACTGAACGCGCATAGACCCGGTCGCCCAATTCCATTGCCAGGGCAAACACATCGACATCCTTGGGCAGCGCCGGCAGTTCGAAATGCTGATCGAAGAGTTTGTGCATCAGGTCGCCGAGTTCGATGTCGTGCTGGCGGTCGGCCTGGGTGACTTCGGTCAGGCCGTGTTGAGCGAGGATCAGCTGGCGCGCGGCGGCGTCTTCGCTGTAGATGGCGAGCATGCGTTGCTCGACCAGTCGTGACAGATCACGCCAGCCCTTGAGCGAGTCGACTTCGATCGGTTCTTGCAGGCAAGCGCGGAAGGCGCTGTGGACGTCGGCGGTCAGGGCTTCGAGCAGGGCCGGGACGCTGGCGAAGAAGTGGTAGACCGATGACGGCGGGATCTCGGCGCGTTCGGCGACGCTGTAGATCGACAGGCTGGCCACACCCTCGGCGGCCAGCAGCGTGCGGGCGGCGTCGAGTATCGAGTCGATCCGGGCCTGGCTGCGTGCGCGGGGTTTGCGAAGGGGGGCGGGGCGCGTCATTGGAGTCTCCTGCGGGGCAGCGGGCATTGTACGAGCAGGGTTCGATGTTGTCTGCCAGGACGCCATCGCGAGCAAGCTCGCTCCCACAATTGATCTCCAGTGGACATCAAACTTGTGCTCAGCGCCGATCCAGTGTGGGAGCGAGCTTGCTCGCGATGAATTCACCTCGGTCCAGCTGAATGAGCCCATAAAAAAACGCCGCAGGCTGTGAGCCGGCGGCGTTGTTTTTTACTACGACCGCTTACACGGTGTGCAGGTACCAGTTGTACTCGAGGTCGGAGATGGAGTGTTCGAACTCCTCCAGCTCGCTCTCTTTACAGGCGACAAAAATGTCGATGTATTTCGGATCGATGTACTTGGCCATGACTTCGCTGTCGTCCAGCTCGCGCAGTGCATCGCGCAGGTTGTTCGGCAGGCTCTGTTCGTTCTGCTCGTAGCTGTTGCCTTCGACTGGCGCGCCAGGTTCGATCTTGTTGACCAGACCGTGGTGTACGCCCGCCAATACCGAAGCCATCAGCAAGTACGGGTTGGCATCGGCGCCGGCAACGCGGTGTTCGATACGTACGGCATCGGAAGAGCCTGTCGGTACGCGAATCGCTACGGTACGGTTGTCCAGGCCCCAGCACGGCGAATTCGGCACGTAGAACTGTGCGCCGAAACGACGGTACGAGTTGACGTTCGGGCAGAGGAACGCCATCTGCGCCGGTAGGGTCTCGAGCACACCGCCGATCGCGTGACGCAGTGCGGCGTTCTGCTCGGGATCCTCACTGGCAAAAATGTTCTTGCCGTCTTTATCAAGGATCGAGATGTGGACGTGCAGACCGTTACCCGCCTGGCCTGGGTAAGGCTTGGCCATGAAGGTGGTGTCCATTTCATGGTCGTAGGCGATGTTTTTGATCAGACGCTTGAGCAGTACCGCGTAATCGCAGGCCTTGATCGGGTCAGCAACGTGGTGCAGGTTCACTTCGAACTGCGCCGGAGCACTTTCCTTGACGATCGCGTCGGCAGGGATGCCTTGCTCTTTCGCACCTTCCAGAATGTCCTGGAGGCAGTCGACGTATTCGTCCAGGTCGTCGATCAGGTACACCTGGGTCGAGTGCGGACGTTTGCCGGAAACCGGCGAGCGCGGAGGTTGTGGCCGGCCATTCACGTTCTCCTGGTCGATCAGGTAGAACTCAAGCTCGAATGCGGCGCAGATGGTCAGACCCATGTCGTCGAACTTGCGCACCACATTGGCCAGCACTTCACGCGGGTCGGCGAAGAAAGGTTCACCTTCAATTTCGTGCATGGTCATTAACAGTTGCGCGGTCGGGCGCTTCTGCCAGGGTTCGTTGCACAGGGTATCGGGGATTGGATAGCAGATTCGGTCAGCATCACCGATGTCCAGGCCCAGGCCGGTGCTTTCCACCGTCGAGCCATTGATATCCAGAGCAAATAGAGAGGCCGGCAGGTTGATGCCTTTCTCGTAAACCTTGTGGAGGCTGGTGCGTTCGATGCGCTTGCCGCGCACCACACCATTCATATCCGCAATCAGAAGGTCAACGTACAGAACCTCAGGATGTTCCTTAAGGAACGCGTTCGCTTCGTTAAGCTGAACGGCACGCGGGGGTACCGACATGATGCAACACCTTTGTTGTTAAAAATATCAATCATTGATCTTTTCGGATTCCAGTCAACCCGAACGGCATGCCGAAGTCAAGCGAGGCCTTTTTTGCCCTAAAAAAGCGCTCGAAGGGCATTTTTGAGGCGCTTTGGGGCGTTTTTATGCCTTCGGGGTCTTTGTCGGCCGCAGGCTTGAGCGGGGCGTGTTGTATTTTTTACGGGGGTGTTGTGTAAAAAAATGAACAACGCTAAGCTCGAATCAAACCCATAACAGCAATAATACCGGGGTGCTTCATGTCTCGCCTGCCGTTAATCGGCGTCACCGACCGCTCCAGGCAGATCGGTTTGCATGCTTATCACATCACTGGCGATAAGTACGCCCACGCAGTGGCCATCGCTGCCAAGGGCCTGCCGTTGATGCTTGCTTCCCAGGCGGAACTGCTTGATCCGACCGATATTATTGACGGTCTGGATGGCATCCTGTTTACCGGCTCTCCTTCCACTGTAGAACCTTTTCACTATAGCGGTCCTGCGAGTGCGCCGGGAACTGCTCATGATCCTGCACGCGACGCCACTACCCTCCCGTTGATTCACGCCAGCCAGCAGGCAACACAACGCGACGCGGATGCGTCAAACAACGCCTGACGTTTAAAGACGTCAGGACACTCAGCCCAGAGGCATTTATGAGTAACAACCTCGACCAGCTCACCGATTGGTTGAAAGACCACAAGATCACAGAAGTCGAATGCATGATTGGCGATCTGACCGGGATCACCCGTGGCAAGATTTCGCCGACCAACAAGTTCATTGCCGAAAAAGGCATGCGCCTGCCCGAGAGTGTGCTGTTGCAAACAGTGACGGGCGACTACGTCGAAGACGACATCTATTACGAACTGCTCGACCCGGCCGACATCGACATGATCTGCCGCCCGGACTCGAACGCGGTATTCCTCGTGCCATGGGCCATCGAGCCGACCGCACAGGTGATTCACGACACCTACGACAAGCAGGGCAACCCGATCGAGCTGTCGCCGCGCAACGTGCTCAAGAAAGTTCTGAAGCTCTATTCCGACAAGGGCTGGCAGCCGATCGTGGCGCCGGAGATGGAGTTCTACCTGACCAAGCGCTGCGAAGACCCGGACTTCCCGTTGCAGCCGCCGATTGGCCGCTCTGGTCGCCCGGAAACCGGTCGTCAGTCGTTCTCTATTGAAGCAGCCAACGAATTCGACCCGTTGTTCGAAGACGTCTACGACTGGTGCGAACTGCAAGAACTGGATCTGGACACGCTGATCCACGAAGACGGCACGGCGCAGATGGAAATCAACTTCCGTCACGGCGACGCGCTGTCCCTGGCCGACCAGATTCTGGTGTTCAAGCGCACCATGCGCGAAGCGGCGCTCAAGCACAACGTGGCCGCGACCTTCATGGCCAAGCCGATGACTGGCGAGCCCGGCAGTGCGATGCACTTGCACCAGAGCATCATCGACATCGAAACCGGTAAAAACGTCTTCTCTAATGAAGACGGGACCATGAGCGAGCTGTTCCTGCACCACATCGGTGGCTTGCAGAAGTTCATCCCCGAGCTGTTGCCGCTGTTCGCACCCAACGTCAACTCGTTCCGCCGCTTCCTGCCGGACACCTCGGCGCCGGTGAACGTGGAGTGGGGCGAAGAGAACCGCACTGTCGGCCTGCGCGTACCAGACGCCGGCCCGCAAAACCGTCGGGTGGAAAACCGCCTGCCGGGCGCCGATGCCAACCCGTACCTGGCGATCGCCGCGAGCCTGCTCTGCGGTTATATCGGCATGGTGGAAGGCATCACCCCAAGCGCACCGGTGGTTGGGCGTGGTTACGAGCGACGCAACCTGCGTCTGCCGCTGACCATCGAAGACGCACTGGAACGTATGGAACACAGCGCGACCATCGAGAAGTATCTGGGCAAAAAATTCATCACTGGCTACGTCGCGGTCAAGCGGGCCGAGCATGAAAACTTCAAGCGCGTGATCAGTTCGTGGGAGCGGGAGTTCCTGTTGTTCGCCGTCTGATGCGCCGGGTGCGGCCCTCAAAAGCCGCACTCTCACCCAACCAGGAGAGCTTTATGATCAGCAAGAACCCGCAAACCCGTGAATGGCAAACCCTGAGCAGCGAGCACCACCTGGCCCCTTTCAGCGATTTCAAACAGCTGAAAGAGAAAGGCCCGCGGATCATCACCAACGCCAAGGGCGTTTACCTCTGGGACAGCGAAGGCAACAAGATCCTCGACGGCATGGCCGGTCTGTGGTGCGTGGCCATCGGTTACGGTCGCGATGAACTGGCCGATGCCGCCAGCAAACAGATGCGCGAGCTGCCTTATTACAATCTGTTCTTCCAGACCGCCCACCCGCCGGTACTGGAGCTGGCCAAGGCCATCTCCGACATCGCGCCGGAAGGCATGAACCACGTGTTCTTCACCGGTTCCGGCTCTGAAGGCAACGACACCATGCTGCGCATGGTTCGCCATTACTGGGCGATCAAAGGCCAGCCGAAGAAGAAAGTCATCATCAGCCGCAAAAACGGTTACCACGGTTCGACCGTGGCCGGCGCCAGCCTGGGCGGCATGACCTACATGCACGAACAGGGCGACTTGCCGATCCCGGGCATCGTTCACATCCCGCAACCGTACTGGTTCGGTGAAGGTGGCGACATGAGCCCGGAAGAGTTCGGTATCTGGGCGGCCAACCAGCTCGAAGAAAAGATTCTCGAACTCGGCGTCGACACGGTCGGTGCCTTTATTGCCGAGCCGATCCAGGGCGCCGGCGGCGTGATCATTCCGCCAGACAGCTACTGGCCGCGCATCAAGGAAATCCTCGCCAAGTACGACATCCTGTTCGTCGCGGATGAGGTGATCTGTGGTTTCGGCCGTACCGGCGAGTGGTTCGGCAGCGATTTCTACGGCCTCAAGCCCGACATGATGACCATCGCCAAAGGCCTGACGTCCGGCTACATCCCGATGGGTGGCCTGATCGTGCGTGACGAAGTGGTGAGCGTGCTGAACGAAGGCGGCGACTTCAACCACGGTTTCACCTATTCCGGGCACCCGGTTGCCGCTGCGGTGGCACTGGAAAACATCCGTATTCTGCGCGACGAAAAAATTGTCGAGCGTGTTCGTGCAGAAACGGCACCTTATTTGCAAAAGCGTCTACGGGAACTGAACGATCACCCGTTGGTGGGTGAAGTTCGCGGGGTAGGTCTGTTGGGGGCTATCGAACTGGTTCAGGACAAGGCGACCCGTGCGCGGTACGTCGGCAAGGGTGTTGGCATGATCTGCCGGCAGTTCTGCTTCGACAATGGGCTGATCATGCGCGCCGTGGGCGACACCATGATCATTGCTCCGCCGCTGGTGATCACCGAGGCCGAGATCGACGAACTGGTCGCCAAGGCGCGCAAGTGCCTGGACCTGACTCTGAGTGCGCTGCAAAGCTAAGTGCTAGGCTCTGAGCGAGGTCCGTGGCTGGCACTTCGCTCAGAGCGCACAAAGGATGGGTCTTTCCTTGAAAGCCTGCCTTGTAACTTGCCAGACTATCCGCTGTTTGAGTTGCCAAGGAATCGGCCGCTGGATCTTGGTTAACAAAAAATGTGCTTAAAAAAGAATAAATTGGAGCGTTACGCATGAAGGCATTAGGTTTGAAGAATACTGGCAAGACCCTGCTCGCCTTGTCCCTGATGGGCGTGATGGCTGGGGCAGCCCAGGCCGACGATAAAGTCCTGCACGTTTACAACTGGTCCGACTACATTGCACCGGACACCATCGCGAACTTTGAAAAAGAGTCCGGGATCAAGGTCGTCTACGACGTGTTCGACAGCAACGAAACCCTCGAGGCCAAGTTGCTGGCCGGCAAGTCCGGTTATGACGTAGTTGTGCCGTCCAACAACTTCCTGGCCAAGCAGATCAAGGCCGGTGTTTACCAGGAGCTGGACAAGTCCAAGCTGTCCAATTACGGCAACCTGAACAAGTCGCTGCTCAAAGCGGTTTCCATCAGCGACCCGGACAACAAACACGCCTTCCCTTACATGTGGGGCTCGATCGGTATCGGTTACAACGCCGAGAAGGTCAAGGCCGCGCTGGGCGTCGACAAAATCGATTCCTGGGATGTCGTGCTCAAGCCAGAGAACCTCGCCAAGCTCAAGGGCTGCGGCGTGAGTTTCCTCGATTCGCCGACCGAAATGCTGCCGGTCGCCCTGCATTACCTGGGCCTGCCAACCGACAGCCAGAAAAAGGAAGATCTGAAGAAGGCTGAAGAGCTGTTCCTGAAGATCCGTCCTTCGGTTACCTACTTCCACTCGTCCAAGTACATCTCTGACCTGGCCAACGGCAACATCTGCGTAGCCGTCGGCTATTCGGGTGACGTCCAGCAGGCCAAAACCCGTGCCGCCGAAGCCGGTGACAAGGTGAAAGTCAGCTACGCCATTCCAAAAGAAGGCGCTGGCAGCTTCTACGACATGGTCGCTATCCCTAAAGATGCGGAAAACGTCGAGGGTGCCTACAAGTTCATGAACTACCTGTTGCAGCCGAAGGTGATGGCTGAAATCACCAACGCCGTGCGTTTCCCTAACGGTAACGCCGAAGCCACTCAGTACGTGAACAAGGAAATCACCTCGGATCCAGGTATCTACCCGACAGCCGATGTGCAGTCCAAGCTGTATGCAATCGCCGATTTGCCAGCCGCCACTCAGCGTGAGCTGACCCGCAGCTGGACCAAGATCAAATCCGGTAAATAAGCTGTAAACCCCTGTAGCAGCTGCCGTAGGCTGCGTCCAACCGCGAAGCGGTTGAGCTCTCAAGAACGCGGGAAGGTCCTTCGGACCTTAACGCAGCCTTCGGCAGCTGCTACAGGAATCTGCATAAAAGTTTTGCTGGAAAGGTTTATCGAGGGTAAGTTGCGCGCCGGTTTTGTTGCCAGGCAGCCATGGCTGTCACGTAACGCTGGGCAACTTGGGCCCAACTATTTTAGAGGACCTTCACTTGCCTATTTCTTTATTTCGCAACGCCATGCTGGTCGGCGCCGGCCTGACGCTAGCCGTCAGTGTTCAAGCTGCGCCTACCGTGCATATTTATAACTGGTCGGACTACATCGGTCAGACCACCCTGGCAGATTTCGAAAAAACCACCGGCATCAAGCCGGTGTACGACGTGTTCGATTCCAATGAAACCCTGGAAGGCAAGTTGCTGGCCGGGCGTACCGGTTATGACGTGGTCGTGCCGTCCAACCACTTCCTGGGCAAGCAGATCAAGGCCGGGGCGTTCCAGAAGCTCGACAGGTCGCAGTTGCCGAACTACTCCAACCTTGATTCGGCGCTGCTCAAGCGCCTGGAGATGAACGATCCGGGCAACCAGTACGCCGTGCCGTACCTGTGGGGCACCAATGGCATCGGTTACAACGTCGACAAGGTCAAGGCAGTACTGGGTGTCGACAAGATCGATTCCTGGGCCGTGCTGTTCGAGCCCGAAAACATCAAGAAACTCAACAGCTGTGGCGTAGCGTTCCTCGACTCGGCCGACGAAATGCTGCCGACCGTCCTCAACTACATGGGCCTGAACGCCAACAGCACCAACCCGGACGACTACAAGAAGGCTGAAGCCAAGCTGCTGGCGGTACGGCCTTACGTGACCTACTTCCACTCGTCCAAGTACATCTCGGACCTGGCCAACGGTGACATCTGTGTCGCGGTCGGTTTCTCCGGGGATATTTTTCAGGCCAAGGCCCGTGCTGCCGAGGCCGGTAAAGGCGTGAACGTTGCCTACGCGATTCCCAAAGAGGGCGGCGCGTTGTGGTTCGACATGCTGGCGATTCCCAAGGACTCCAGCAACGTCAAACAGGCCCATGCGTTCATCAACTATGTGCTCAAGCCAGACGTGATCGCTCAAGTGAGTGATGCTGTCGGCTATGCCAACCCGAACCCCGGATCGGACAAACTGATGGAACAGTCGATTCGTACCGACCAATCGGTGTATCCACCGCAGGCGGTTCTCGACAAGACTTACGTGTCAATCGAGCTGCCGCCAAAGATTCAACGTTTGATGACCCGCAGCTGGACCAAGGTCAAGTCGGGTAAATAGTGACAAAGGCTCAGACTATCCAAGGTTCGCCTGCATTGGGTGAACTGCAAATTTTGTTGGGAGTTTCGTAAATGGCAGTTGCCTCCGGCGCCTATAAGAAAGCCCTCGAGGGCGACCAGTCACCTAAACAGGTGCTGGTCAAAATCGACCGGGTCACGAAGAAGTTCGACGAGACGATTGCCGTGGACGATGTGTCCCTGGAAATCAAGAAAGGCGAGATCTTCGCTTTGCTCGGCGGTTCGGGATCGGGCAAGTCGACCTTGCTGCGCATGCTCGCAGGTTTCGAACGGCCCACGGAGGGGCGCATTTTCCTCGATGGCGTAGACATCACCGAGATGCCGCCGTACGAGCGGCCGATCAACATGATGTTCCAGTCCTACGCCTTGTTCCCGCACATGACCGTGGCGCAGAACATCGCCTTCGGCCTGAAACAGGACAAGATCCCGACGGCTGAAGTCGACGCCCGCGTGGCCGAAATGCTCAAGTTGGTACAGATGAGCCAGTACGCCAAGCGCAAGCCGCACCAGCTCTCTGGCGGTCAGCGCCAGCGTGTTGCACTGGCTCGCTCGCTGGCCAAGAAGCCGAAGCTGCTGCTGCTCGATGAGCCGATGGGCGCGCTGGACAAGAAACTGCGTTCGCAGATGCAGCTCGAACTGGTGGAGATCATCGAGCGCGTTGGCGTGACCTGCGTCATGGTGACCCACGACCAGGAAGAGGCCATGACCATGGCCGAGCGCATCGCGATCATGCACCTGGGCTGGATCGCCCAGATCGGCAGCCCGATCGACATCTACGAAACCCCGACCAGCCGCCTGGTGTGCGAGTTCATCGGCAACGTCAACATCTTCGACGGTGAAGTGGTGGACGACGCCGAGGGCCATGCGCTGATTACCTGCAAGGACCTGGACCGCAACATCTACGTCGGCCACGGCATCAGCACTTCGGTGCAAGACAAGTCGGTAACCTACGCGATTCGTCCGGAAAAACTGCTGGTGACGGCAGAGATGCCGACCTGCGAACACAACTGGTCGAGCGGCAAGGTGCACGACATCGCCTACCTGGGCGGCCACTCGGTGTTCTACGTCGAACTGCCAAGCGGCAAGATCGTGCAGTCGTTCGTGGCCAACGCCGAGCGTCGCGGCCAGCGCCCTACCTGGGGCGATCAGGTTTACGTCTGGTGGGAGGATGACAGCGGCGTGGTACTGCGCTCATGAACACGCAAAAACTCAAACGCCAACTCAGTCGAATAATTCCCGGTGGCCGTCATCTGGTCATCGGGGTTCCGTTTATCTGGCTGTTCATGTTCTTCATGCTGCCGTTCTTCATTGTCCTGAAGATCAGCTTCGCGGAGGCCGACGTGGCCATTCCGCCGTACACCGAGATCTACAGCTACGTCGATCAGAAGGTCCAGTTGCTGCTGAATCTGGGCAACTACACGATGCTGGGCGGCGACGAGTTGTATATCGCCGCCTATCTTGGCTCGCTGAAGATGGCGCTGTTCAGCACCATTCTTTGCCTGCTGATCGGTTACCCGATGGCCTACGCCATCGCCAGTGCGCGCAAAGAGATACAGACCGTGCTGGTGCTGCTGATCATGATGCCGACCTGGACGGCGATCCTGATCCGTGTGTACGCGTGGATGGGTATCCTCAGCAACAACGGCCTGCTCAACGGCTTCCTGATGTCGATGGGCTGGATCAACGAGCCGCTGCAGATCCTCAACACCAACCTGGCGGTTTATATCGGCGTGGTCTATTCGTACCTGCCGTTCATGATCCTGCCGCTCTATGCCAACCTCGTGAAGCACGACACCAGCCTGCTGGAAGCCGCGTCGGATCTGGGCTCGAGCACCTTCAACAGCTTCTGGAAGATCACCGTTCCGTTGTCGAAAAACGGCATCATCGCAGGCTGCATGCTGGTGTTCATCCCGGTGGTCGGTGAGTTCGTGATTCCGGAACTGCTCGGCGGCCCGGAAACCCTGATGATCGGTAAAGTGCTCTGGCAAGAGTTCTTCAACAACCGTGACTGGCCGGTGGCGTCCGCCCTGGCGGTGGTGATGCTGGCGATCCTGATTGTGCCGATCATTCTGTTCAACCGCAGCCAAGCCAAAGAGATGGAGGGACGGGCATGAACCGTTTCGGTTTTTCAAGAATGATGCTGGTGTTCGGCCTGCTGTTCATCTACCTGCCGATGCTGATCCTGGTGATTTACTCGTTCAACGCCTCGAAACTGGTAACGGTTTGGGGCGGCTGGTCGGTGAAGTGGTACGTCGGTCTGCTGGATAACACCCAACTGATGGGCTCGGTGGTGCGCTCGCTGGAAATCGCCTGCTACACCGCGGTTGCCGCCGTAGCGCTGGGCACCCTCGCCGCTTTCGTGCTGACCCGCGTCACCCGCTTTAAAGGCCGCACGCTGTTTGGTGGCCTGGTCACCGCGCCGCTGGTGATGCCGGAAGTGATCACCGGTCTGTCGCTGTTGCTGCTGTTCGTGGCGATGGCGCAGATGATCGGTTGGCCGCAGGAACGTGGCATTGTCACCATCTGGATCGCCCACACCACGTTCTGCGCCGCCTATGTGGCGGTGGTGGTGTCGGCGCGCTTGCGTGAGCTGGACCTGTCCATCGAAGAAGCGGCCATGGATCTGGGCGCGCGGCCGTGGAAGGTGTTCTTCCTGATCACCATCCCGATGATCGCGCCGTCGCTGGCCGCTGGCGGCATGATGTCGTTCGCCCTGTCGCTGGACGATCTGGTGCTGGCGAGCTTCGTCTCCGGCCCGGGTTCCACGACCTTGCCGATGGAAGTGTTCTCGGCCGTGCGTCTGGGCGTGAAGCCCGAGATCAACGCCGTGGCCAGCCTGATTCTGCTGGCGGTGTCGATCGTCACCTTCATGGTCTGGTTCTTCAGCCGCCGTGCTGAAGAAAGCCGCAAACGTGCGATCCAGCAAGCCATCGAAGAGGGCGCTGCGGACTCTTGGAAACAACCGGACGTACGTCGCGCACAAGCACCGGAAGCGGCTTAAACCCCGCTGTCCCTGTGGGCGCGAGCTCGCTCGCGATAGCATCACCTCGGTTTACAGTTGAACCGAGTTGCCTGTATCGCGAGCAAGCTCGCTCCCACACACACACTGGCTTATACCACCCAAGGCGATGTGCGAATCACCTCGACGAAGTTCATCGGCTTGAACCCCGGCTCCTGATCCACCAGCACATCGGTCTTCACGTTGCCGAAGGTGGTTTGCGGGCGATGGCGCAGGCCGTCGGCAAAGGCGCAGATGATGCACTCCTTGAAACCGTCACCCCGTGGATGCGCATGCACCACCGCTTCACGCTGCACGGTTGAGAATGCCGCGTAGTCCACTCCCAACACGTCCATCTCCACGCCAGCGGTCACCAGCGCCACGGTCGGCCGCAGATGTTTGGGTACACCCGGCGTCGTGTGCAGGGCGATCGACAGCCAGACTTGCTCGATGTCGTCATCGCTTAACCCGTACGGTTTGAGGAAGGCTGCGGCAGCGTTTGCCCCGTCGACTTCGAAACGTTCGTCAGTGCTGCGATGACCTTCCACCAAACCCAGGTCATGGAACATTGCGCCGACGTACAGCAACTCCGGGTCGTAGGCCAGTTTTTGGCGTTCACCGCTTAAGGCACCGAACAGAAACACCCGGCGCGAGTGGTGGTAAAGCAGGTCGGACTCGATGTCGCGGATGTAGTCGGTGGTAGCGCGGGCGAGGGCGCTGTCGGGAATCTTGATGCCGGCGATGCTGCTGCTCATGCTGGTTGCCTCGTGGGGAACGCCGTGGCGGCGCTGATGAACCCAGTCTGTTCTCGCCTCCCAAAGCGAACAATCGACACGCGGCTGCGATCCCGGCCAATCAACGTGCAATTCGTGCCAGTTCGCTTCTTGGGGCCGGTTTCGTTAGGGTTGGCGGTGATCGCCAGAAAAGATCGCAGCCTGCGGCAGCTCCTACGGGTGTACGCGATCCTCTGTAGAGCTGCCGCAGGCTGCGATCTTTTTCACATTGAAGGTGAATTCGAACCATGCACAAATCCATTGCCATCGTGGTGTTCTCTGGCGTCCAGTCGCTGGATGTCACCGGTCCCATGGATGTGTTTTCCGAGGCCAATCGGTTTCTTGCGCCACAGGATCACTATCAACTGCACGTAATCGGCTTCGAACGCGGTGTAATGCCATGCTCGAACGGCTTGGCGCTGCACGCTCATCGGCATTTCAGCGAGGCGCTGGAGGCTTACGATTTGCTGTTGGTGGCCGGTGGGCCGCAGTTGCCGTTCGAGGATTTCGGCGCGCCGTTTCATGACTGGTTACGCAAGGCGTGCGCGCGTTCGCAGCGTTTCGGTTCGATCTGCAACGGCGCCTTCCTACTGGCCCGTGCCGGGCTGCTTGAAGGGCGTACTGTCACCACGCACTGGAGCGATGCCGCCGCGTTGGCGGCGCTGTGTCCGTCGACCCGGGTCGAAGCCGATCGGCTCTATGTCGAGGATGCTGAGCTGTTCACCTCGGCGGGCGTTACGGCGGGGATCGATCTGTCGCTGTATTTGCTCGCCAAGGATCACGGCCCGCAAGTGGCCTTGAGCGTGGCCAAGCGCTTGGTGGTGTTTACCCAGCGCTCCGGTGGGCAATCGCAGTTCAGCCCGTTTCTGACGCCGCACGCCGAAGCGACATCTCCTGTGGCGATGGTTCAGCATTACGTATTGGCCAACCTGACCGGCGATTTGGGCATCGCCGACCTGGCGACTGCGGCCAACATGAGCTCGCGTAACTTCTCACGGGTGTTCGCCCGAGAAGCCGGAGTCACTCCGGCAGAGTTCGTTGAGCAGGCACGGGTGGACGCTGCCCGAGTGATGCTCGAAAGCTCTCGGGCACCGCTCAAGACGGTCGCGTATCAATGCGGTTTTCGGGATGCCCAGCACATGCGCAGTGTGTTCAATCGGCGGCTGGGCGTGACGCCGCAGCAGTTTCGGCTGAATTTTTCGGCGATGCTTTGAGGCGCATTGTGGCGGGGGATTTAGAGGCCTTAAAAGATCGCAGGCTTCGCCAGCTCCTACACGAGTACTCCTCGTAGGAGCTGCCGCAGGCTGCGATCTTTTGATCTTTATTGCGCCACTCGCGCCGGCAACAGCTTCAAGGTGCTGCGGGTATTGGCCGTCACTTCTTCCTCGTTGAAATGCGCCTCTTGGTAGATGCCATCGATATAGGCTTCGGCCTGGTCATCGTAATGTGAGTCGAACGGCACGCCGCTTTGGCCGACCGGGTTGATGGTCAGGCAGTGGGCCGGGTCGGCGAAGTCGATGATCCGTCGGGTCGATGGGCCATAGGTCACTGGCCATGGTGCCGGGCCGATTTTGGCCGAGAGGTTGTTCGGTACTTCGTGGCTGCCGGGGGCGTCGAACGGGCCGACATTGAAGATTCGATCCAATGGCTTTTGCATGCCCAGCGGATGGCCATGGGTCAGGGTGTGGGCGTTGCCCCACAGCCACTGCGACGGGTCAGGGCCAAGGGTGGCTTTCAGGTGGGCGATGCTCGCCTGCCACGCGGCTTTGACGACGTCGGCGCGGGTTTCCTTGCCAAGCGTATTGCGGTTGTCCCACCACGGCGAATCCGCGGACGCGGCGAGCCGAGGCAACGCGGCATCGATGACTCGGGTCGAGAGCAGGGTCTCGAAAAAGCTGTCGCCGAGCTCGTCGTGAAACGCCCCATCGGCCAGGTTGAACACGAACTGGTTGAACAGTGTGGCACTGGTGGAGTACAGCGGGTAATCGCCTTTCCATTGCGCCAGTTGCTCGACCAGTTTCAACTCTTGCGGGTCGCCGACCACTTCACGCAGTACCGGCAACAGCGGCGCCAGCAGTCGAGGGCCGTAGCCGGTGGTGGTGCCCAGTTGCAGTTGTTGGCTGGCGTCGATGTCCCATTTCACGCTTTTGTCGCTGAGCTGGCGGTTGAGCTGCTGACCGCGATCCGGCAGGTTGTAGTAGCCAGGGATTTCCATGCCTGTCGGCGAAACCGGCTGGAAGTTGGCCGAGACGATGTAACCGCGTGCCGGGTTCTCTTCCTGAGGGTTGGCGCTGAACGGGTAGAAACCTTCCTTGTCGGCCTGATTGGTGCTGCCATCAAGAATGAACTCCGGCTTGACCCCGACCGGACGCTTGGGCAGTTGTGCCGCCGCCCACCAGCCGATGTCGCCCTTGGCGTTGGCCCAGACGATATTCAGCCCCGGTGCATGAACCTTGGCCGCTGCCGCACGGGCCTTGGCCAGGGTGTCGGCGCGATTGAGCTGGTAGAAAGCTTCGAGGATCGGGTTCTGGGTTTCGAGGAACCCCCACCACATGGCGATCGGTGTTTTGCCGGCGCCGGCGCCGAGCACGTCGTTGATGATCGGGCCGTGAGGCGACTGACGCAGCATCAATGTGACGGGCGCCTGGCCCTTCACGGCAATCTGCTGTTCGGTGTTGACCATGTCGGTCCACTTTCCGTGGTACCAGACCTGATTGGTATTGTCCGGGTTGACCTTCTCGGCGATCAGATCGAGGTCGTCGTTCTGGAACATGGTCAGGCTCCAGCCGAAGTCCAGGTTGTGGCCGAGGAAGGCAAACGGCACCAAGGCCTGATGGTGCCCGTAGAGCTCAAAGCCCGGCGCCGACAGTTGCGCTTCGTACCACACCGACGGCGTCGAAAAGCGAATGTGCGGATCACCGGCCAGCAGTGGTTTGCCGCTTTGGGTGCGCGTGCCGGAAATCACCCAGGCATTGCTGCCCTCGAACTGTGGCAGGCCGTTGTCGGCCAGTGCCTGCTCACTCAGACGCGCAATGGCGTTGAGGTCTTTCCAGTCAGTGGCGGAGAGCACCGGATTCTTGCTGGACTGACGTTTGGCCAGCGCGCCCTTGGGCTGCCAGTCGAGGTCGAAGATTTTCAGGTAATCGCTGCCCAGTTGATCACGCACATAAGTCAGCAACGGTTCGGTGCGAAACGCCGCGGCAAAACTGTAGGCCATGTAGCCGGCGACGCTGACGGTGTCTTCAGCGGTGAACGCGCGCTTATGGATGCCGAGTACGTCGAACTCCATCGGCGCGGCGTGGCTGTCCTGATATTGGTTAATCCCGTCCAGATAGGCTTGCAGGGCCTTCCACGCCGGGGACTGGCGGTCGAGTGCGGCCACGTAGCTTTCGGCGCGCTCGCGGATGCGCAGGCTGCGGAACAGTTTGTCGGTGTCGATCAGTTTCGGTCCGAGAACTTCGGCCAGCTCGCCACGGGACAGGCGCCGCATCATTTCCATCTGGAATAACCGGTCCTGGGCGTGTACGTAACCGAGGGCACGATAGAGGTCGGTTTCGTTCTCGGCGCGGATATGCGGTACGCCGCGCTCGTCGTAACGCACTGTCACCGAGCCTTGCAGGCGCTGCAATTCGACCTGACCCTGACGTATCGGCTGCTTGCTGTATACATACCAGCCACCACCTGCCGCGAGGGCGACGAGCAGCAGGGCCAGCAGGGTCAGGACGCGTTTCATGGTGACTCCTTGTTCTTCGGGGTTGCGCCAGCCAGGGGCGTCAACATTTAGCACAGACCTTGTGTACCGGGCATCACCTTCCTTGAAAAGTCCGGAATGCCCTAACGTGTTTCGTTGGCCTTCGCCCACGGGCAGTAGCAGCCCACCGCGAGGGTATGCGTGGCGCTCACCGGGCGGTCTTCGCTCAGTGCCTGGAGGATCGGTTCGATAAAGCTGTTGCTGGAATTGCAGGTCAGGCCTTCGCTGTACGGCCCGAAATACGCCAGTTTGCCGCTGCGATCCCAGATCGCTACCGCTGGGCTTGCGGGGATCTGTTCGGAACCCGGCAGGGCGTCGAGGGTTTTCAGGCGGCTCAAGGTGCTGGGTAACTGACCATGACTGCCGGGCTTTTGGACGGCATAAAACTCGACGCCTTGCGGTACAAAGTGCTCAAGCAATTCGGCCAGATGCTGTTGATTGCCGACGTTGCACGGGCAGGCCGGGTCCCAGAAATGCACGACGCGAATCGGGCCGGGGCCGGCCTGATTGGCGGGAAGGCTCAACGGATCGCCGGAAAACACCGCTGTGTGTGAGCTGAACGCTCGCAGGTAGCGTCCCTGAAACCAGTCATACGCGGCCCACAGCATGCCGGCGCACATAAGGGCGAGCAGGCTGGCAAGCAGTGTCGTGCGGTAGTGCGGGCGCATGCGGAACCATCCTTGAAGGTCGCGTAGCTTGCCATGCTTGCCGCGACAGATGAATATCGCAGGCCTATAAAGTCTGTTTTGCGCTGCGCGCTTTGCCTGGAAATCCGTCATGCCTGCGACCTTCAACCCCGATCATCTGCGTGCCAGCCTGCGGCCCTTGGCCGAGGCGCAGCCGTTGTCGGAGGAAGCGCAGGCCTATCAGCATTTTTATGGGCTGGATTTCCCGCAGCGCAGCGTGCCGGTCAAGCGCGGGCTCGGCAGTTTCAAGGTCGGTGGTTATCAGTTGGTCAGTCAGGTCTGGTGGCCACAACGGGCGGTGGCGACGATGTTCGTGTTCCACGGTTTCTACGATCACATGGGCCTTTACCGGCATGTGATCGACTGGGCTCTGGATCAAGGGTTCGTGGTGATTGCCTGCGATTTGCCGGGGCATGGACTGTCCAGCGGCGAGCGCGCCAACATCAAGGATTTCGCCGAGTATCAGGCGGCGCTGCAAGGGTTGTTCGATGAGGCGCGCGCTCTGGACCTGCCGCAACCCTGGCACCTGTGTGGGCAGAGTACAGGTGGCGCGATTGTTATCGATCATGTGCTGAACCAAGGTGCAGACAGTCCGGCGCAAGGGCAGGTGGTGTTGCTTTCTCCGTTGGTTCGACCACGTTCCTGGGGCTGGTCGCGCTTGAGTTATCACCTGATGAAGCCTTTCGTCAAAGGCATCGCCCGGCGATTCAGCGAGAACACCAACGACCCGGCGTTCTTGCCATTCCTGCAAGCCGATCCGCTACAGCCGCTGCGTTTACCAACTGCCTGGGTTGGGGCTCTGGCGCGGTGGATCAAGCGTATCGAAGCGGCTCCGCGCAGCAATCGCCGGCCACTGATCGTTCAGGGGCAGGCGGACATGACGGTGGATTGGGAACACAACCTTGAAGTGCTGGGGGGCAAGTTCGATCGACCGCAGGTGTTGAAACTGCCCGAGGCCCGCCATCATCTGGCGAATGAAACCCAGGCGTTGCGCCAGGAGTATTTCGGGTTTTTGACCAAGCGGATCAAAGGGCGGAATCTCTAGCGACTGTTGGGCCCCCATCGCGAGCAAGCTCGCTCCCACAATTGACCGCGTACTTACTGACGACTCGATCCAGTGTGGGAGCGAGCTTGCTCGCGATGGCGATCTTCCGGGCACCGAAGCTTACTGGCTGAGACTCGACGTGCTTTGTCCCACCGCCAATCCCGCCCGAATCGCCGCCAACGCCGCCTGGTAATAAGCCTTGCCTTCAGAGGACTCGGCAAACGTGGCGAACTCCTCCAGTTCGTCATCCGATAAGTCGCGATAAACGTAGAGCAGGGTGTTGTTCAAGTCGGAGCCGATCTGTTCCATCAAGCGCTGGCGTTGGCCGTTCAGCATGCCTTGGGCCTGACCGCCGCCGAGCAGGCCGGGGATCATCTGGCTCAGGCTGTCGGCCGCCACGCCGGCAATCGCCAGGCTGACTTCAGCCCCGGCTTCGCGCGCTGGCAGGGCCTGGGCCAAATGGCCAATGATCAACTGACGGGTGTCGCTGGCTTCGACTTTCGGCAGGCCCTTGGCGTTCTTTGCCAACTGGTCGCGGCGGGTCGCCAGCAGCTCGGCGGCGATGATTTTGCGACCCAGGGGCGACTGGAAAAACGCCAGCGCAGGTGTAGGGTCGGCGAGGTTTTTGCGCAGTTGCGCTTCGGCCCGACGGTCCATGGCCTGCGGGGCAAAGCGCTGATTGCTGTTATTGACCAGGGCCTGGAACACCGCAGGCGGCAGGCTGCTTTGGTAGCGCTGCTGGGCAGCGGCGAGGGCATCGTTAAAATGCGCGCGTTGGTCTGGCCAACCGGCGACCTTGTACAACTGGTCGTGGCCGTCTGCCCAGGTGGGCAAAGTGCAGAGCATCAACAGTGAAAAAAGCAAACGGCGCATAAGGACTCCTGTCGGCAGGCGACTATTCTCCGGGGCCGAACACAGGTTGTCGAGAATTCGTATCAGGGTCATCACCTTATCCGACGAGCCTCCGCTACACGGCTCTGTCGGATTTGCTGGCGCAGGAATACTATGCGCGCCATGCAAATACCCTCGGATCACCCGCTGCTGTTACGTATCGTCGACGACCTGGCAGAACGCGGCTGGTCGCAGCAGAATATTTTCTTGCCTCTGGGTCTGACCCAGGAGTTGGCGGCTGAGTGCCGTAAACGTGCGGCCGAGGGAGAACTGGCGCCAGCGGCAGTGGGACGCGGACCTTTCTCGGAGATTCGTGAAGGCATTCGCGGCGACCATATTCAGTGGCTTGAGCCCGGGCAGGTCGACGCCTGTGACCGCTATCTGGGGTTGATGGACAGTCTGCGCGAGGCAATGAACCGTGGGTTGTTTCTCGGGCTTGAGGATTTCGAAAGCCATTTCGCGCTGTACCCGCCGGGTGCGTTTTACCTCAAGCACGTTGACCGCTTTCGTGACGACGACCGGCGCATGGTTTCGGCGGTAATCTACCTCAACGACGCCTGGCTGCCGGAACATGGCGGCCAGCTGCGGATGTACCTGGAGGAGGGCAGAGAGCACGATGTGGTGCCCACCGGCGGTTGCCTGGTGGTGTTCCTGTCGGGCGAAGTGCCCCATGAAGTCCTGCCTGCGACCCGCGAGCGCCTGTCATTGACGGGCTGGTTTCGCCGGCGCGGCAACGAGCCGTTCTGATCATGCAGAAAATTCTGGTGAGTCGTTGTCTGCTGGGCCACCGCGTACGTTACGACGGCGGGGCCAGTGGGCCGTTCAATCAACTGGAACAGTGGATCGCCGAAGGTCGGGTGATTCCCTTGTGCCCGGAAGTTGCCGGCGGTTTGCCAACGCCTCGGGCAGCGGCGGAAATTCCTGGCGGGCAGGGCGTTCAGGTGCTCGACGGTACTGCGCGAGTGATAACGACCGAGGGCGAGGACGTCAGCGCCGAGTTTCTCTCGGGCGCCCATCAGGCATTGCAACTGGTGCAAAAACACGCCATCCGCATCGCCGTGCTTAAGGCCAATAGCCCGTCCTGCGGCAACCTGCTGACCTATGACGGGACCTTCAGCGGGGTCAAGGTCAGCGGCGAGGGTGTCACCGCGGCCTTGTTGACCCGCAATGGGGTGCAGGTGTTCAGCGAACTGGAGTTGGCTGAGGCTGCGCTCGCATTGGCCCAACTCATCCAACAGTCTTCACATAACTAATGTGGGAGCGAGCTTGCTCGCGATGAGGGCATCACATTCAACAATGATGTTGACTGTCAGGCCGCTATCGTCGGATCGCCGCCCGGAGCAAGCTCGCTCCCACATTGGATCTCCATTGGATTACGGTTTCGGCGGTTGGCTCGCGTCCATGCCGAACCACTTCTCCGACAGCGCCATCAATCGGCCGTCTGCCTTGATCCGTTGCAGGGCCCGGTCGAGGCTGGCCTGGAACGCCGGATTACCTTTCTGAAACGGAATCGCCAGGCTCAGGGTCGGGCCGACCTTGGCACCTTCTTTCACCGGTAGACGACTGTCGCGGGGGGCGTAGGGAATCAGCAAACGATCGCTGAAGGCTGCGTCGAGCTGTTTGCCCGCCACATCCTTGAGCGCCAGCAAAGTGCCGAGCGGGCGTTGTTCTTCCTGGCGCACGATCAATTGTGCGCTTGAATAACTATAAGGCTCGCTGAAGTCGAAACGATCCTTGAGCTCCGGGGTCAGTGCTATGTGGTTGATGGCGATGTCGTACTTGCCGCTCTCGACCCCCGGCAGCAGATCGGTTGAATCGGTGACAACGAAGTCGGCGCGCACATCCAGCTCAACGGCCAGCAGTTGGCCCAGTTCGATCTCGAAGCCGCTGAGCTTGCCGTCTTCCTTGAAATTGAACGGTGGTGTGTTGGCTTCAAGGGCAATGCGCAACTCGCCTCGGTCGTTTACATCATCGATCAGTTCAGCGTGAGCAAAAGGGCTCAAAAGGGGCAGTAAAAGTATCAGGCCAGGCAGAAAGCGCATGGTCACTCCTTGAATTCATTATGTGCGACGCGCTGTTTCGGTGCGCTTTGCTATGGTGTTGAGGAGCTTCGACAACGAATTGCGACGAAGTTGTCACAACCGTAGAGATTAAGTTCAAAACTGGAGAAAAGAATGAAAACCTTTATGTCACGTGCAGTTCTCGCCGGTCTGATGCTCAGCGCTTCGATGCTGGCGAGCGCCGCGGACGTCCCCCGCACCAATGCCCCTGCGGGTGCGAAGGTGTATATCGTCTCTCCGGCGGACGGTGCGACCGTGGACAAAACCTTCAAGGTCAGATTCGCGGTTGAGGGCATTGCCCTGGCGCCAGCCGGCGACCAGACCGTACACACCGGTCACCACCACCTGCTGATCGACGTCGACAAATTGCCGGCCGAGAACATGCCGATCCCGGCGGACGCCAACCACCTGCATTTCGGCAAGGCCCAGACTGAAACCGAGGTGACCCTGACGCCGGGCAAGCACACCTTGCAACTGGAGCTGGGCGACAAGAACCACGTGCCGTTCGACGCGCCGATTGTCTCGAAAAAAATCACCGTGACCGTGAAGTAAGTCGTTTCACAGGTATAAAAAAGGGAGACCCGAGGGTCTCCCTTTTCATTGACGCTTGAGCGTTAGAACAACACGCGGCAACGAATAGTGCCGTTGATGTGCTGCAGCTTCTCTTGCGCCAGGTCCGAGTATTCGGCGTCGACGTCGATCACGACGTAGCCGACTTTCTCGTTGGTCTGCAGGAACTGACCGGAAATGTTGATACCGTTTTCGGCGAAAACCTTGTTGATTTCGCTCATCACACCCGGGATGTTCTCGTGGATGTGCAGCAAACGGTGCTTGCCAGGGTGAGCCGGCAGGGCCACTTCCGGGAAGTTGACCGAGGACACCGACGTACCGTTGTCGCTGTACTTGACCAGTTTCTCAGCCACTTCCAGGCCGATGTTGGCTTGCGCTTCAGCGGTGGAGCCGCCGATGTGCGGGGTCAGGATCACGTTGTCCAGGCCACGCAGCGGGCTTGCGAACTCTTCGTCGTTGGAGCGTGGCTCCACCGGGAATACGTCGATGGCCGCGCCGATCAGGTGCTTGTCCTTGATCGCGTCCGCCAGGGCGTCCAGCTCGACCACGGTGCCGCGAGCAGCGTTGATCAGGATTCCGCCCTTCTTGATGGCGCGGATTTCCTTCTCGCCGATCATCCATTGGGTGGCAGCGGTTTCCGGTACGTGCAGGGTCACGATGTCGGACATGCCCAGCAGCTCGTGCAGGTTGCCGACCTGGGTGGCGTTACCCAGAGGCAGCTTGGTCACGGTGTCGTAGAAGTACACCTGCATGCCCAGGCCTTCAGCCAGGACCGACAGTTGAGTGCCGATCGAGCCGTAACCGACGATACCCAGCTTCTTGCCGCGGATTTCGAAGGAGTTGGCCGCGCTTTTGATCCAGCCGCCACGGTGGCAGGAAGCGTTCTTCTCAGGGATGCCGCGCAGCAACAGGATCGCTTCGGCCAGCACCAGTTCGGCCACCGAACGGGTGTTGGAGTACGGTGCGTTGAAGACCGCGATGCCGCGTTCGCGAGCAGCATTGAGGTCGACCTGGTTGGTGCCGATGCAGAAACAGCCGACAGCCACCAGTTTCTTCGCGTGATCGAAGATTTCTTCGGTCAGTTGAGTGCGGGAGCGAATGCCGATGAAGTGAGCATCAGCGATCTTTTCCTTCAGCTGGGCTTCCGGCAGAGAACCCGTCAGGTACTCGATGCTGGTGTAGCCCGCCGTCTTGAGGACGTCGACAGCCGATTGGTGGACGCCTTCGAGAAGAAGGAACTTGATCTTGCTCTTATCGAGAGAAGTCTTGCTCATCTGCGTAAACCTGTGTCCCGGAGAAAAATGGCAGGGAAGTGGCCAGCAGACGCTGACCCGGACGGCAGGAAAGCCGTCGCCGCAGAACAGCCTTTGGGCACTATCCTGCGGGGGCGGTATGCTAGCATATGCACCCCGCAAACACTCATTCCTGCGACGTGAAGCGTACTCAGGATGACCATGAATTGTTCGAGAGTTCTGTCGATGACCAATCCCGCCCTGATTGAAGAGCTGAAGACCCTGGTTGAGCCTGGCAAGGTGCTGACCGATGCCGACTCCCTGAATGCTTACGGTAAGGATTGGACCAAGCATTTCGCCCCGGCCCCGACGGCCATCGTGTTCCCCAAGACCACCGAACAGGTCCAGGCTATCGTCCGTTGGGCGAATGAGCACACGATTGCGCTGGTGCCGTCCGGCGGACGCACCGGGCTGTCCGCGGCTGCCGTGGCGGCCAATGGCGAAGTGGTGGTTTCCTTCGACTATATGAACCAGATCCTCGACGTGAACCTGACCGACCGTACTGCGGTCTGCCAGCCGGGCGTGGTCACTGAACAACTGCAAAATCGTGCCGAAGAGCACGGCCTGTACTACCCGGTGGACTTCGCTTCTGCCGGTTCGAGCCAGATCGGCGGCAATATCGGCACCAATGCCGGCGGGATCAAGGTGATTCGCTACGGCATGACCCGTAACTGGGTCGCTGGCATGAAAGTCGTGACCGGCAAGGGCGACCTGCTGGAACTGAACCGCGACCTGATCAAGAACGCCACCGGTTACGACCTCCGTCAGCTGTTCATCGGCGCCGAAGGCACCCTGGGTTTTGTGGTCGAAGCGACCATGCGCCTTGATCGCGCCCCGAAAAACCTCACCGCGATGGTCCTCGGCACCGCCGATTTCGACTCGATCATGCCGGTGTTGCACGCGTTCCAGAGCAAGCTCGACCTGACCGCATTCGAGTTTTTCTCCGACAAGGCCCTGGCCAAAGTCCTCGCGCGCGGCGACGTGCCGGCGCCGTTCGAATCCGATTGCCCGTTCTACGCGCTGCTGGAATTCGAAGCGACCACCGAGGAAGTGGCCAACCATGCCCTGGAAACCTTCGAACACTGCGTCGAAGAGGGCTGGGTGCTGGATGGCGTGATGAGCCAGAGCGAATCGCAGCTGCAAAACCTCTGGAAACTGCGCGAATACATCTCCGAGACGATCTCCCACTGGACGCCGTACAAGAACGACATTTCGGTCACTGTGTCGAAAGTGCCGGCATTCCTGAAGGAAATCGACGCGATCGTCGGTGAACACTACCCGGATTTCGAAATCGTCTGGTTCGGCCACATCGGCGACGGCAACCTGCACTTGAACATCCTCAAGCCGGAAAACCTCAGCAAGGACGAGTTCTTCGCCAAGTGCGCGACCGTCAACAAGTGGGTGTTCGAAACTGTCGAGAAGTACAACGGCTCGATCTCCGCCGAGCATGGCGTGGGCATGACCAAGCGTGATTACCTGACGTACAGTCGTTCGCCAGTTGAAATCGAATACATGAAAGCCGTCAAAGCGGTGTTCGACCCGAACGGCATCATGAATCCGGGCAAGATCTTCGCTGTTTGAAGCCGCTGTACCTGATGAATCAATAAGGAAGGAGTCGGTAATGAGCTATCAGCACCAGTATGTCGACGGTACGCGTATTCATTTCCCGGTCGGGAAAGTGGTGTGCATCGGGCGTAACTACGCCGAACACGCCAAGGAGCTGGATAACCCGGTGCCGACCGAGCCGCTGTTGTTCATCAAGCCGGGCAGTTGCGTGGTGCCGCTGGAAGGTGGTTTTGCGATTCCGACCGAGCGTGGCTCGGTGCACTACGAGGCAGAAATCGCGGTATTGATCGGCAAGCCGTTGTCGACCAAACCGAGCCGCGAAGAAGTGCTGGACGCGATTTCCGGGTTTGCACCGGGGCTGGACCTGACCTTGCGCGACAAGCAGGCCGAGCTGAAATCCAAAGGTCTGCCATGGGAAATCGCCAAGTCGTTCGACGGCGCCTGCGTGCTGGCGCCGTTCGTAGTCAGCAGCACCTTCGCGGACCTGACCGACATCGGTATCCGGCTGACCATCAACGGTGAAGTTCGCCAGGACGGCAACAGCAGCGCGATGCTCAACCCGATCGTGCCAATGATCCAGTACATGGCAGGCTGCTTCTCGCTGCAAGCCGGTGACGTGATCATGACCGGCACCCCGGCGGGCGTTGGTCCGTTGAACGTGGGCGATGAACTGGTGCTGGAACTGCCGGGCGCCGGCAGCTTCAAGAGCAGTGTTCGCTAAACCGCAAAACCGAGTCCTGATCGTGCTCTTCGCTACCGTCGTGGCGCTGGGCGCGGCTGGGCAACATTATCGACTGTTCGAGCGCGGCTGGTTCAACCTGCAAGCCTGGTTGCATCCGGCCGACGGTCAGTCCATCGCGCTCGATGATTACCAGGTGGTCGTCGAGGCGAAGGTCATCGAAGGGCTGGCCGCTGACGTTTCGGCGCTGACCTTTGATCCGGTGCGCAAAAGCCTGTTCACCGTGACCAATAAAAACGCCGAGCTGATCGAGCTCTCCCTCGACGGGCGAATCTTGCGCCGTGTGAAGTTGATCGGCTTTGGCGACCCGGAGGCGGTGGAGTTCATCAGCGCCGACACCTATGTGATCGCCGATGAGTACCAGCAGCGCCTGATCAAGATTCATCTGAAGGATGAAACGACGTTTCTGGATGCCGCGGATGCCGAGCAGATGACCCTGGGAGTGCACATGGGCACCAATAAAGGTTTTGAAGGCCTGGCCTATGATTCGGTGGGCAAGCGGCTGTTCGTCGCCAAGGAGCGCGACCCGATGCTGATCTATGAAGTGCAGGGTTTCCCGCATTACAACCCGGAGAAGTCCTACGCGGTGCACGTGGTCAACAACCCCAAGCGCGATGCCGGGCTGTTCGTGCGCGACCTGTCGAGCCTGCAATATGACGAACACAGCGGCCATTTACTGGCGCTGTCGGATGAGTCGCATCTGGTGCTGGAACTGGATATCGACGGTCGGCCGTTGAGCACGATGTCGCTGAACGAGGGGCGTCAGGGGTTACAAAAGACCGTGCCGCAAGCTGAAGGCATCGCCATGGACCACAGCGGCACGCTGTACCTGGTCAGCGAGCCCAACCTGTTTTACATCTTCAAGAAACCACAGCCCTGACCAACACCACAAAACCAATGTGGGAGCGAGCTTGCTCGCGATGAGGTCATAACATTCAACATCCATGTCGACTGTCACACCGCTATCGCGAGCAAGCTCGCTCCCACAGGAGGCATCACAATAATGTGTTCGTCTTACTCGGCGCGCAGGGTTTTCACGCCTTCGCTCGTGCCCAGCAGCAGCAAGTCTGCCGGACGGGCAGCGAACAGGCCGTTGGTGACCACGCCGACGATGGCGTTGATTTGGGTCTCAAGCTCCACCGGGTTGGTGATCTGCATGTTGAACACGTCGAGGATGATGTTGCCGTTGTCGGTCAACACGCCTTCGCGGTAAACCGGGTCGCCGCCGAGTTTCACCAGCTCGCGGGCCACGTGGCTGCGGGCCATCGGGATCACTTCGACCGGCAGCGGGAACGCGCCCAGGACCGGTACCAGTTTGCTGGCGTCGGCGATGCAGATGAAAGTCTTGGCCACGGCTGCAACGATCTTCTCGCGGGTCAGGGCGGCGCCGCCACCCTTGATCAAATTCAGGTGCTCGTCGCTTTCATCGGCGCCATCGACGTAGAACTCCAGGTCGCTGACGGTGTTGAGCTCATACACCGGAATGCCGTGGCCCTTGAGGCGCGCGGCGGTGGCTTCGGAGCTGGCAACCGCGCCGTCGAAGGCACCCTTGTGCAGGGCCAGCGCATCGATGAAACAGTTGGCGGTGGAGCCGGTGCCGACCCCGACGATGCTCTTGTCGTCGAGTTTTGGAAGGATGAAATCGACGGCGGCCTGAGCCACTGCCTGTTTGAGTTGATCCTGGGTCATGCGGGCTCCGAAAGCGGGCAAGGGGAACTGAAGGCCGGCATTATAGGCTGCGGGGCAGGGAAGGTCATTGTCCGATTGGCGGGTCAAAAGATCGCAGCCTTCGGCGGCTCCTACGGGTGCCCGCGGATATTCTGTAGGAGCTGCCGAAGGCTGCGATCTTTTCCGGCGTCCTTAAAACCGCCTGTTTAGTGTGGTCGCCTGGCCAAAAGCCGGGTTAGACTCCTTGGTCCTGCCCAACCCGCTCAGTGATGCTTTCCGATGCTCGAACAGTACGTCAAAAAGATCCTCACCTCGCGCGTTTATGACGTTGCCATAGAAACCCCATTGCAGACTGCTCGCCAGCTCTCCGAGCGGCTGGGCAACAGGATTTGGCTCAAGCGCGAAGACTTGCAGCCAGTGTTCTCGTTCAAGATTCGCGGCGCTTACAACAAGCTGACCCAATTGAGCGATGAAGAACGCGCACGTGGCGTGGTCACCGCGTCGGCGGGTAACCATGCGCAGGGTCTGGCGCTGGCGGCCAAGGTGTTGGGCGTGAAAGCGACCATCGTCATGCCCAAGACCACCCCCGAGATCAAGGTCGAAGGCGTGCGTTCACGCGGCGGCAAAGTGGTGCTGCACGGTGATTCTTTCCCGGAAGCCCTGGCCTATTCGCTGAAACTGGTCGACGAAAAGGGCTACGTCTACATCCACCCTTACGATGATCCGCACACCATTGCCGGGCAGGGCACCGTGGCGATGGAGATACTGCGCCAGCACCCGGGCCCGATTGATGCAATTTTTGTCCCGGTGGGCGGTGGCGGTTTGATCGCCGGGATCGCGGCGTACGTGAAGTACCTGCGACCCGAGATCAAGATCATCGGCGTTGAGCCGGACGACTCCAACTGCCTGCAAGCGGCCATGGCAGCCGGCGAACGCGTGGTACTGCCAACCGTGGGGATCTTTGCCGATGGCGTGGCGGTGGCGCAGATCGGCCAGCACACCTTCGAGATCTGCAAAGACTACGTCGATGAAGTGATCACCGTCAGCACCGACGAGATCTGTGCGGCGATCAAGGATATCTACGACGACACTCGCTCGATCACTGAGCCTGCCGGCGCCCTGGGCGTGGCCGGGATCAAAAAGTACGTCGAGTTGCGCGGCGTCACCGGGCAGACCCTGGTGGCTATCGACTCTGGCGCCAACGTCAACTTCGACCGTCTGCGTCACGTCGCCGAGCGCGCCGAGCTGGGTGAAGGCCGTGAAGCGATCATCGCCGTGACCATCCCGGAGAAACCGGGCAGCTTCAAGGCGTTCTGCGAAGCCATCGGCAAGCGCCAGATCACCGAATTCAACTACCGCTACAACACCGGCAGCGAAGCGCACATTTTTGTCGGTGTGCAGACGCACCCGGAAAACGATCCACGCAGCGCGCTGGTCGCCAGTCTGACCGAGCAGGGCTTCCCGGTGCTCGACCTGACCGACAACGAACTGGCCAAGTTGCACATTCGCCACATGGTGGGCGGCCGTGCGGCACATGTCGTCGATGAAGTGGTATTGCGCTTCGAGTTCCCGGAGCGTCCGGGCGCACTGTTCAACTTCCTTCACAAGCTTGGCGGACGCTGGAACATCTCGATGTTTCACTACCGCAACCACGGCGCGGCCGATGGTCGGGTGGTCGCCGGTCTGCAAGTGCCGCACGAAGAGCGCCATCTGGTGCCAGCAGCGCTGGCAGAAATCGGCTACCCGTACTGGGATGAGAGCGACAACCCGGCGTATAAGCTGTTCCTCGGCTGAGCGTCTACGCTGATGGGCAATCCATAAGGAAATCGAACAATGGAAACGTTAACCGCCCTGAAAATTGCACATGTCCTGGCGACCGTACTGTTGCTGGTCGGCGCGTTGGGGCTGGCGATCTGGGTCTGGCGCGCTCGCCGTAACGGTGACGTGACGGCACACACGCGCACGTTGCAGCGGCCGTGGGTGTTTGTCTGGTTGGTGATGGGCCTGGCGTTGCTGAGCATGCCGTTCACGGGATGGTGGATGGTGCATCTGGTGGGCTGGCCGTTGGGGCAGATCTGGATTCTGAGCTCCAGCCTGATCTACACCGTCGGCGCGCTGGCGGTGTTCTGGCTGCTGGTGCGGCTTAACAAGCTGCGCGTGGCGCCGGGGGGCAGTGGCAAGTTTACGTTTGCCTTGGCGTTGTTCAGTTTTGTCTGCTTTATCGCGATTGCCGGGTTGATGGGCGCCAAACCGGTTTAAGGCCTGATACCGGGTTGGCCCCATCGCGAGCAAGCTCGCTCCCACACTGGATCTGTGATCGACACAAATCCCCTGTGGGAGCGAGCTTGCTCGCGATGGCGTATTCAGTCGCGCAACGACATTACCGGCCAGCCGCGTTTTTCAGCCTCGGCCCGCAAATTCGGGTCCGGGTCCACGGCCACCGGGTTTGCCACTTCCTCCAGCAACGCCAGATCATTCATCGAATCGCTATAGAAATAGCTGTCTTCGAGCGACATGCCGGTCTCTTCCAGCCAGCGATTCAAGCGCGTCACCTTGCCTTCACGGAAGCACGGCACGTCGGTGCTGCGTCCTGTATAGCGACCGTCGATCATTTCGCATTCAGTGGCAATCAGGGTTTCAACGCCCAGACGCTGGGCAATCGGCCCTGTGACGAAACGGTTGGTGGCGGTAATGATCACCAGCTTGTCGCCGGCCGCCCGGTGCTTGGCCAGCAACTCGAGGCCCTTGGGCAATATGATCGGTTCGATGCAGTCGCGCATGTAGTTGCGGTGCCATTCGTCGAGCACGGCCATCTCGGTACGACCGAGCACTTCCAGGCAAAAGTTCAGGTACGCGGCGTTGTCCAGCTTGCCGGCCAGGTAGTCCTGGTAGAACTCGTCGTTGCGTGCTTTATAGGCAACGGCGTCGAGGAAGCCCTTCTCACACAGGTAATCGCCCCACGCGTGATCGCTGTCGCCGCCCAAAAGTGTGTTGTCCAAGTCGAATAAAGCCAGACGCATTGCAGTTACTCGCTGATAAGTCTGTAAAAAGGCGTCCAGAATACGGTCTTTTCACAAGAGTGCACATAACGTAGGAAGCTTCGTTGCCGCCTTCACAACCTTTGTGGAACAATGCGGCGACATGCGTTTGCGAGGTTGCTGCCGTGATCGACCCCGATGGTTTCCGCCCCAATGTCGGGATCATTCTCACGAATGATGCTGGCCAGGTGCTATGGGCTCGCCGTATCAATCAAGATGCCTGGCAGTTTCCTCAAGGTGGTATCAACCCTCAGGAGACGCCGGAAGACGCCTTGTACCGCGAGTTGAACGAAGAAGTGGGGCTGGAGCGCGAAGATGTTGAAATTCTCGCCTGCACCCGGGGCTGGTTGCGCTATCGTTTGCCGCAACGCCTGGTCAGAACGCACAGCCAACCGTTGTGCATCGGCCAGAAACAGAAATGGTTTCTCCTGCGCCTGGTCTCTAACGAGCAACGGGTGCGGATGGATTTGACCGGTAAACCGGAGTTCGATGGCTGGCGCTGGGTCAGTTATTGGTATCCGTTGGGCCAGGTGGTGACATTCAAGCGCGAGGTTTATCGCCGCGCTCTCAAAGAGCTTGCCCCGCGCCTTTTAGCGCGCGACTGACGACGGAGTTCGACCCCGAGCCATGCTCAATACGCTGCGCAAGATCGTCCAGGAAGTTAACTCCGCCAAGGATCTCAAGGCGGCGTTGGGGATTATTGTATTGCGCGTCAAAGAGGCCATGGGCAGCCAGGTCTGCTCGGTCTACCTGCTCGACCCTGAGACCAACCGCTTCGTGCTGATGGCCACCGAGGGCTTGAACAAGCGCTCGATCGGCAAGGTCAGCATGGCGCCCAACGAAGGTCTGGTTGGCCTGGTCGGCACGCGTGAAGAACCCCTTAACCTCGAAAACGCCGCGGATCACCCGCGTTATCGCTACTTCGCCGAAACCGGTGAAGAACGGTATGCCTCGTTCCTCGGCGCCCCGATCATTCACCACCGCCGCGTCGTCGGCGTGTTGGTCATCCAGCAAAAAGAACGTCGTCAGTTCGACGAGGGTGAAGAAGCCTTCCTGGTGACCATGAGCGCCCAGCTTGCGGGCGTTATCGCCCACGCCGAGGCCACCGGTTCAATCCGTGGTCTGGGGCGTCAGGGCAAAGGCATCCAGGAAGCCAAGTTTGTCGGCGTACCCGGTTCGCCCGGTGCGGCGGTCGGTACTGCGGTGGTCATGCTGCCGCCGGCCGATCTGGACGTGGTGCCTGACAAGACCATCACCGACATCGATGCCGAGCTGGGTCTGTTCAAGACTGCCATCGAAGGCGTGCGCGCCGACATGCGCGCGCTGTCCGCCAAGCTCGCCACGCAATTGCGGCCGGAAGAACGGGCGCTGTTCGACGTCTACCTGATGATGCTCGACGACGCTTCGCTGGGTAGCGAAGTGACCACCGTGATCAAGACCGGCCAGTGGGCCCAGGGCGCGCTGCGTCAGGTGGTCACCGATCACGTCAACCGTTTCGAATTGATGGACGACGCCTACCTGCGTGAGCGCGCGTCCGACGTCAAAGACCTCGGTCGACGCCTGCTGGCTTACTTGCAGGAAGAACGTCAGCAGACCCTGGTCTACCCCGACAACACCATTCTGATCAGCGAAGAACTGACGCCGGCGATGCTCGGCGAGGTGCCGGAAGGCAAGCTGGTGGGGCTGGTGTCGGTACTCGGTTCCGGTAACTCTCACGTGGCGATCCTGGCGCGAGCCATGGGCATCCCGACGGTGATGGGCCTGGTCGATCTGCCGTATTCCAAGGTCGACGGCATCCAGATGATCGTCGACGGCTACCATGGCGAGGTCTACACCAACCCGAGCGACGTGCTGCGCAAGCAGTTCGCCGACGTGGTCGAAGAAGAGAAGCAACTGGCGCTGGGGCTGGATGCGCTGCGCGATTTGCCGTGCGTGACCCTCGATGGTCACCGCATGCCGCTGTGGGTCAACACCGGCCTGCTGGCGGACGTGGCGCGGGCGCAGAAGCGCGGTGCCGAAGGCGTGGGTCTGTACCGCACCGAAGTGCCGTTCATGATCAATCAGCGCTTCCCGAGCGAAAAGGAGCAGCTGGCGATTTATCGCGAGCAACTCGCGGCCTTCCATCCGCAACCGGTGACCATGCGCAGCCTGGACATCGGCGGCGACAAGTCACTGTCGTACTTCCCGATCAAGGAAGACAACCCGTTCCTCGGCTGGCGCGGGATTCGCGTGACCCTCGACCACCCGGAAATCTTCCTGGTGCAGACCCGCGCCATGCTCAAGGCCAGTGAAGGCCTGAACAACCTGCGCATTCTGTTGCCGATGATCTCCGGTATCCATGAGCTGGAAGAAGCCCTGCACCTGATTCACCGCGCCTGGGGTGAAGTGCGCGACGAAGGCACCGACGTGCCGATGCCGCCGGTTGGCGTGATGATCGAGATTCCGGCAGCGGTGTATCAGACCAAGGAACTGGCGCGGCAGGTGGACTTCCTGTCGGTCGGCTCCAACGACCTGACCCAGTACTTGCTGGCCGTGGACCGTAATAACCCGCGGGTAGCCGATCTCTACGACTACCTGCACCCGGCGGTGCTGCAAGCCTTGCAGAACGTGGTGCGTGACGCGCATGCCGAAGGCAAGCCAGTGAGTATCTGCGGGGAGATGGCCGGTGACCCGGCGGCAGCGGTGCTGTTGATGGCGATGGGTTTTGACAGCCTGTCGATGAACGCCACCAACTTGCCGAAAGTGAAGTGGATGCTGCGCCAGATCAACCTGAGCTGGGCCAGGGACCTGCTTGCCGAGCTGATGACCATCGACAACCCGCAAGTGATCCACAGCTCGCTGCAATTGGCGCTGAAGAACCTTGGGTTGGCGCGGATGATCAATCCGGCGGCGATCAAGCCCCTCTGAGCCTGTGGCGCACCCATCGCGATCAAGCCCCTCTGAGCCTGTGGCGCACCCATCGCGAGCAAGCTCGCTCCCACAGTGGATTTGTGTAGGTTCACTATTTTGTGATCAACACAAAACCCTGTGGGAGCGAGCCTGCTCGCGATGAGGCCAGTGCCAACACCGCCTAATCCCTGACTTCCACTTCCCCCAAATGCCCGCCATACGGGCCGAAGCTGCGCTCGACCATCAGCCGCGTCCCGTCCGCCTGAACAATCAGCGCGGTACTCGCTCGCGTGCCATACATGGGGCTGGCAATAAACACGCTCGACAACAGACTCTCGGTCGCCAGCCCAACGCCGGTATCCGGCAAATCGGCGAACGACGCCGTTTGCGGGTCGCCTAAAAGGGCCAGCAAAGCCTGTGGCTGCGGATCAGCCAATACTTCACTCAACGCCGCCTTGGCCTTGAGCACCTTCGGCCACGGCGTATCAAGCCCGGCATTCGACAGCCCATGGATCCCTGATTGCAGTTTGACCGGCCCAGGCTCGCGTGCGTTGTAGTGCCACAACTCATGACGATTACCGATCAGCAGGTTAAACCCGGCATATTCCAGCGATCTGTCGACAACGTCGGCCAAATATTCAGCAATAGGCAAATTACCGGTCAGAAATCGCGCTACCAGCTCGCCTCGCGATTTGCGTGCTGGCGGTTGGTGCGGGTTGCGGATGTTGGTCAATGCCGCGAAACGCCCGTCGGCGCCAATACCCAGCCAGGTGCCACCGGCCTCCAGGTCGCGCCCGGCGTAAACCTGCGGCGCTTCGGGCCATTTCGCCAGCGGCAGGCTGGGGCGCGCATAGAACTCGTCACGGTTGGCCGCGACGATCAGCGGTTGGGCGTGACCCGGCCGCCAGGCGAAGACGATCAAGCACATGGGGTGATCCCTCTTGGCTTTTTTTGCCCACTCTACGCACAGATCCGGCGGGTATCCATCGCCATCCAGTGGAGCTTGAGACCATGCATCCGTTACCATGCCGCACTTATTTCGGGATGCACTCATGGAATTTCTGCTCTATCTGGGGCTGGGCGCCTGTGCAGGTGTGCTGGCCGGGCTGTTCGGAGTGGGTGGCGGGATCATCATCGTCCCGGTACTGGTGTTCAGTTTCACCTTGCAAGGCTTCAATGTCTCGATCCTGACGCACCTGGCGGTCGGCACGTCGTTGGCGACGATCATCTTTACCTCGGTCAACGCAGTGCGCGAGCATCAGCGCCGCGGTGCCGTGCGTTGGCCGATCTTTGTCTGGATGACCCTTGGCATTCTGCTCGGTGCGGGTTTTGGCGCGCTGACGGCCGAAGCCATCTCGGGGCCGAACTTGCAGAAGATCATCGGCGTGTTCGCGTTGATCGTTGCCGTACAACTGGCGCTGGAGGTCAAACCCAAGGCCAGCCGAACCGTTCCCGGCAAGTTCGGTCTGACCCTGGCCGGCAGTGTGATCGGCTGGGCTTCGGCGATATTCGGAGTCGGCGGAGGCTCGCTGACGGTGCCGTTTCTGACCTGGCGCAGTGTGCCGATGCAGCAAGCGGTGGCCACGTCTTCGGCTTGCGGTCTGCCGATTGCGCTCGTCAGTGCATTAAGTTTCATGATTCTGGGCTGGCACGATCCACGTCTGCCGGCTCATAGTCTCGGGTTCATTTATTTACCGGCGCTGTTGGGGATCGCCCTGACCAGCATGGTCTTTGCCCGCATCGGTGCGCGACTGGCCCACAAGCTGTCGCCGCGTTTGCTGAAAAGACTGTTTGCCGCTTTGCTGTTTTGCGTGGGCTTGAGCTTTTTGCTTTGAGCTTTTTTGCGAAGAGCCGCGCCGCAATCCTGGCTTAATCCCGGCGTGGCACGGTCGCGCCAGGAATTTTAGGTTTCAACTCTAACGAGGAGTCGCAATGCTGCCTTACCCGCAGATTGACCCGGTGGCCCTGGCCATCGGCCCGCTGAAAATCCACTGGTACGGCCTGATGTACCTGATCGGCATCGGCGGCGCCTGGATGCTGGCGTCGCGTCGGTTGAACCGCTTCGACCCGACCTGGACCAAAGAGAAGCTCTCCGACATGATCTTCTGGATGTCGATGGGGGTGATAGTCGGCGGCAGGCTCGGGTATGTACTGTTTTACGATCTGAGCGCCTACATCGCCAGCCCGACGCTGATTTTTGAAGTGTGGAAGGGCGGCATGTCGTTCCATGGCGGGTTCATCGGCGTGATGCTGGCAGCCCTGTGGTTCGGCAAAAAGAACGGCAAGTCGTTCTTCCAACTGATGGACTTCGTCGCACCGATGGTACCGATCGGCCTGGGTGCCGGGCGTATCGGCAACTTCATCAACGCCGAGTTGTGGGGTAAGCCGACCGACTTGCCGTGGGCAATGATCTTCCCACCGTTCAGCGATCCGGCGCAGTTGCCGCGCCACCCATCGCAGCTGTACCAGTTCGCCCTCGAAGGCGTGGCATTGTTCGTCATTCTTTGGCTGTTCTCGCGCAAGCCGCGGCCGACCATGGCGGTCTCCGGGATGTTTGCGCTGTTCTACGGGATCTTCCGGTTTGTGGTCGAACTGGTGCGAGTGCCGGATGCGCAACTTGGCTACCTGGCGTTCGGCTGGGTGACCATGGGGCAGATTCTGTGCATCCCGATGATCATCGGCGGGCTGTTCCTGCTCTGGCTGGCGTACCACCGCGCCCCGGCAGCTCCCGTGACTCCGGCGTCTTAAGGCGCCGCGCTCTACATTCGGAACGCAGGGTCACGACCCTGCGTTCAAGGACACAGGTAATTCATGAAGCAATATCTCGATCTGGTCGCCCACGTCATCAAGAACGGCACCAAGCAAGCCAACCGTACCGGCGTGAACACCATCAGCTTTCCCGGCGCGATGCTGCGCTATGACCTGAAAGAAGGTTTCCCGGCGATCACCACCCGCAAGATGGCCTTCAAATCGGCCATCGGCGAGATGGTCGGTTTCCTGCGGGGCGTGAACAACGCGGCCGAGTTCCGTGCGTTGGGCTGCAAGGTCTGGGACCAGAACGCCAACGAAAACGCCCAGTGGCTGGCCAACCCGTTCCGTCAGGGCGAAGACGACCTGGGCGAGATCTACGGCGTGCAATGGCGCAAATGGCCGGCGTACAAGCAGATCCCGGTCAGCAATCAGGCGGCTATCGAGCAGACGCTGAGCCAGGGTTATCGGCAGATCGCCGAAGGCGAAGAAGACGGTCAGGCCTATGTGGTGCTGTACAAGGCGATCGACCAGATTCGCCAGTGCGTCGACACCATCATCAAGGACCCGGGCAGCCGCCGTATCCTGTTCCACGGCTGGAACTGCGCCCAGCTCGATGAAATGGCCCTGCCGCCATGCCATCTGCTGTATCAGTTCCACCCGAACGTCGAGACCAAAGAGATTTCCCTGACGCTCTACATCCGTTCCAACGACCTGGGGCTGGGCACGCCGTTCAACCTCACCGAAGGCGCCGCGCTGCTGAGCCTGATCGGTCGCCTGACCGGTTACACACCGCGCTGGTTCACCTATTTCATCGGTGACGCCCACGTCTACGAAAACCACCTGGACATGCTCAACGAACAGCTCAAGCGCGAGCCGTTCCCGATGCCCAAACTGGTGATTTCCGAGCGTGTGCCGGAGTTCGCCAAGACTGGCGTGTACCAGCCAGAGTGGCTGGAACAGATCGAACCGGGCGATTTCTCGCTGGAAGGCTACGAACACCACGCCCCCATGACCGCGCCAATGGCGGTCTAGTCTAAAGATGATCGTTCCCACGCTCCCGCGTGGGAACGGTCAGATACCTGCTACCCCGTGGGACCCCGTAGGAGCAGCCTGCGGCAGCTCCTACGCGTTACGCGTTACGCAATTACGCGAGCGGGGCGAATATAAAAGCCTACATGTCAGAAAATTCATCTCCAGGGGAAAGGGTCGATAAATAGCGCCCTATAGGATGAGCTCCAGTCAGCCAATACACGGTCTGGCAGAACCCAACTACTGGAGAGTTCCCGATGAAATCCCTGAAAGCTTTTTTGGTCGTTTCCCTGATGTGCGCTTCTGTGGCTGCGATGGCCGAAGGCGGCGGCGACAAGGTCCAGGCTCGAATGGACGCCGCACGCGATGTGGCGATGGTTCACTATCAGCAGTCTGAGCATGCGCAGGCCGTAGCGAGCAGCCAGAAAGCGCAGTCCGACACTGTCGAACGCTCGAATTGACGGCGTGCTTCACCCAGTCGCTGACGTGCCGTGTGGCAGCAGGACTTGGGGTAAAACAGGCGTCAAACGCCTGAAGCCCGGATAGCGGAGTACTCCGACTGTCCGGGCGATTGCAACTACTATGATGTGTACCGCTCACCGCGTTATCGCGGCGCGGGGTTTTCTGATGATCTGAAGGGCGTCTATTTGTGGAAGAACTCAATCGCAGCCTGTTCATGGCGATTAACGCCAGCGCTGATGCTTCGGCACCCATGCGGTTTTTGGCGATGTTTCTGGCGCAGTGGCTGATCTTCAGCGTACCGCTTTTGCTGGCTGGCTTGTGGCTGCGAGGGACGCGTCAACAACGGGCGGCGGCGGTCACTGCGACGCTGAGTATCGTCTTCGCGCTGGGCTGCAATCTGCTGATCAGCAGCCTTTGGTTCCACCCGCGGCCGTTCATGCTGGGGCTGGGGCAAAACTTTCTGGCGCATGCCGCTGAGTCATCGTTCCCCAGCGACCACGCTACAGTGATGTTCACGCTGGCCTTTGCATTGATGCTGGCAGCGCTGCGCAAGCTGGGTCTGCTGGTTCTGCTGCTGGGGGCGTTGGTTGGCTGGGCGCGTGTCTACCTGGGCGTGCACTTTCCATTCGATATTACCGGGTCGTTGCTGGTGTCGCTGGCCAGCGCCTGGCTGGTGCGGGAAGTGTTGGGCTTCAAACAATGTGGCGAGCATTTGCTCGACGTTCTTGAGCGTCTGTACCAGCGAGTATTTCCAACACTCAGCCGTAGGGTCTAGGGCTCGGGTATCTGTTTCATAGCCGCCGATGAGGCCTTGGAGCACGACAGGATGAACAGGTGAATCAGGCCGGATCGGTACCTCTGCGTATTCCGCGGACTATTTGGGCCTTGGGCTTTGTCAGCCTGTTCATGGATGTTTCGTCTGAGCTTGTGCACAGCCTTCTGCCGGTGTTTCTGGTCACGACCCTGGGCGCGAGCGCGCTGACTGTCGGCATCATCGAGGGCATCGCCGAAGCGACGGCGATGCTGGTCAAAGTCTTCTCGGGTGCAATCAGCGACTTTATCGGCCGGCGCAAAGGCTTGCTGTTACTCGGATACGGTTTGGCTGCGTTGTCCAAACCGCTATTCCCGCTGGCTCACTCGGTGGAGGTGGTGTTCACTGCGCGTTTTCTCGATCGTATCGGCAAAGGCATTCGCGGCGCGCCGCGCGATGCCTTGGTGGCGGACGTAGCGCCGCTGGAAATTCGCGGTGCCTGCTTCGGCTTGCGCCAATCGATGGACACCGTCGGCGCCCTTGTCGGTCCTGCCCTGGCCATCGTGCTGATGCTTTGGCTCGCGGATATCCAGCAGGTGTTGTGGTTCGCCGTTATCCCGGCGGTCATCGCGGTAGCACTGATTGTCACCGGGGTAAAAGAGCCTGAGCACGCGGCTGGCAAGCACACCTTTCGATCACCCATTCATTGGCGAGTCCTTCACGACTTCTCGTCCGGGTATTGGTGGGTGGTCGTTGTGGGTGGGGTGTTTACGCTGGCGCGTTTCAGCGAGGCGTTCCTGGTGTTGCGGGCGCAGCAGACAGGTTTGTCCGCCACGTGGGTGCCGCTGGTGATGGTGGTCATGTCGGGGTTCTATGCGTTGTCCGCGTACCCCGCCGGTTGGTTGTCCGACCGTATGAATCGCACCAAACTGCTCTGTCTCGGTATGGGGCTGCTGGTGCTGGCGGACCTGGTGCTCGCTCAATCCCATTCGATCCTGACGATGATGCTGGGCGTGGCTTTGTGGGGACTGCACATGGGTTTCAGCCAAGGCATCCTCGCCACACTGGTCGCCGATACGGCTCCCCAGGAACTGAAAGGTACAGCGTTCGGCATTTTCAATCTGATCAGCGGCGTTTGCCTGCTGATTGCCAGTGTTCTCGCCGGCTGGCTGTGGCAAACCGTCGGCGCACAAAGCACCTTCATCACCGGAGCGGTGCTGGCCGCTATGGCCATGCTTTTGCTGCTGCTACGCCGGGCCGATTAATGCCCGTGGCTTCTGCCGACATGCGAATGCCCGGCTTCACTCGCCACCACGCCGCCGCTGACTTCCAGCTGCTGCAAAATCCCGCACTGTTCGATATCCGGCCGTTCGCTGCAGCTTTGGCGCAGTTCCAGCAGTTGTGTCTGCAAGGCCAGTAAACCGTCGATTCGCGCCTTGACGTGGTGGATGTGCTCGTCGATCAGTGCGTTGACGCTTTCGCATTGATCCTGCGGGCTGTCGCGCAGGCTGAGCAGGCTGCGGATTTCTTCGAGGGTCATATCGAGCGTGCGGCAGTTGCGGATGAAGGTCAGGCGTTCGGTGTGGGCCTGGGTGTACAAGCGGTAATTGCCTTCGCTGCGGGCCGGTTCCGGCAACAGGCCTTCGCGCTCGTAATAACGGATGGTTTCGACCTGGCAGTCGGTCAGTTTCGCCAGTTCACCGATCTTCATTGCGTCAGTCTCCAAAAGGTTGCTTGACCCTATAGTGGCTACAGGGTCTTTACTTGGCAACAGGCACTTTTTGGACGCGACCTTATGAGCGACTCCCAGCACACCCACAAACCCCACGCTGATCACGATCACGATCACGATCACGATCACAGCCACGGGCCAAAGCTTCAGCCGGTTCAAAAACACGATCACGCCAGTCACGGCGGTTCTTGCTGTTCCAGTGCGGCGGCGCCTTCGTTGATCAAACTCAGCGAAACGCCGACCGAAGGCGCACGCCTGAGCCGTTTTCGCATCGACGCCATGGACTGCCCGACCGAGCAGACGCTGATCCAGAACAAACTCGGCAAGCTTGCGGGTGTGCAGCAACTGGAATTCAACCTGATCAACCGCGTGCTGGGCGTGACCCACGATCTGCCGAGCACTGCGCCGATCATCGATGCCATCAAGTCGATTGGCATGTTGGCCGAACCCATTGAGCAGGGCGCGGATGCGCACGCCAGCCCGGCACCGGTGAAAAAGCCCTGGTGGCCGTTGGCGGTGTCGGGTATCGGTGCTTTGGCTGCCGAGGTGCTTCACTTCACCAACGCCGCGCCGACCTGGGTGGTGGCGATTGTTGCTCTGATTTCGATCCTCAGCGGCGGTTTGGGCACCTATAAAAAGGGCTGGATCGCCCTGAAGAACCTCAACCTGAACATCAACGCGCTGATGAGCATCGCGGTGACCGGGGCCGTGCTGATCGGCCAATGGCCGGAGGCGGCGATGGTGATGTTCCTGTTCACCGTGGCCGAGCTGATCGAAGCCAAATCCCTGGACCGCGCGCGCAATGCAATCAGCGGGCTGATGCAGATGACCCCGGAAAAGGTCACCGTGCAGCAGGATGACGGTAGTTGGATCGAGCGTGAAGCTAAAAGCATCGATCTCGGCGCGCGAGTGCGGGTTCGTCCCGGCGAGCGCATTGGCCTGGACGGCGAAGTGCTGTCCGGCAGCTCGACCATCGATCAGGCGCCGATCACCGGTGAAAGCCTGCCCGTCGAGAAAACCGTCGGCGACAAAGTCTTCGCCGGGACCATCAACCAGGCCGGTTCGCTGGAATTCAAGGTGACCGCCGCTGCCAACAATTCGACCCTGGCGCGGATCATTCATGCCGTGGAAGCGGCGCAAGGCGCACGGGCACCGACCCAACGCTTCGTTGACCGCTTCTCGAAAATCTACACACCGGCGGTGTTCATTTTCGCTTTGGCCGTGGCGCTCATTCCGCCGCTGTTCATGGGCGCGGCCTGGTTCGACTGGATTTACCGTGCACTGGTGCTGCTGGTGGTCGCCTGTCCATGTGCGCTGGTGATTTCCACCCCGGTGACCATCGTCAGCGGTCTGGCGGCGGCGGCGCGCAAAGGCATCCTGATCAAGGGCGGCGTGTACCTGGAGGGTGGTCACAAACTGGATTACCTGGCGCTGGACAAGACCGGCACGATCACTCACGGCAAACCGGTGCAGACCGATTACCTGTCTCTGGACTCAACGGTCGAAAGCACCGCAGAGGTTCTGGCCGCCAGCCTCGCCGGGCGTTCCGATCACCCGGTATCGCTAGCCATCGCCAACGCGGCTGTGGATAAACAGCTGACGCTGCTCGCTGTGGATAACTTCGAAGCGCTGACTGGCCGTGGCGTGCGCGGTGAGATCGATGGTCAGATTTACCACTTGGGTAACCATCGCTTGGTGGAAGAGCTGGGCCTGTGCTCGCCAGCCCTGGAAGAGAAACTGTTTGCCCTCGAAGAGCAGGGCAAGACCGTGGTATTGCTGCTCGACAGCTCTGGCCCGCTGGCGCTGTTCGCGGTGGCCGATACGGTCAAGGCATCCAGCCGCGAAGCGATCCAGCAGTTGCATGAACTGGGCATCAAGACCTTGATGCTGACCGGCGACAATCCACACACCGCTCGGGCGATTGCCGCCCAGGTGGGCATCGATCAGGCGCAAGGCGACCTGTTGCCGACCGACAAGCTCAAGGCTATCGAAGGCCTGTACGCCCAAGGGCACCGGGTCGGCATGGTCGGCGACGGCATCAACGATGCCCCGGCGCTGGCCCGTGCGCAGATCGGTTTTGCCATGGCTGCCGCGGGCACCGATACCGCGATTGAAACCGCCGATGTCGCCCTGATGGACGATGATCTGCGCAAGATCCCGGCGTTTATCCGGTTGTCGCGGCAGACCTCGAATATCCTCACGCAAAATATTGCCTTGGCATTGGTCATCAAGGCGATCTTTCTTGGGGTAACCTTCGTGGGTCTCGCCACCATGTGGATGGCGGTCTTTGCCGACATGGGCGTGGCCCTGCTGGTGGTGTTCAACGGTCTGCGCCTGTTGCGCAAATAATCGATGCGAGGGTGATGTGCTGAGTGCCGAGCTGAAGGCTTTTTACAGGGTCGCGCGATTGGGCAGCATTACCCTCGCGGCGAAAAAGCTCGGCCTGAGCCAACCCACGGTGACAACCCAGATTCGTCATCTGGAAAGCCAGTACTCGGTTGAACTGTTCTACCGTGGCGGTCGTCGGCTGACGGTCAGCGAGGAAGGTGCGCGGCTGCTGCCGATGGTCAAAGCGCTGTTGCAGCAGGAAGCCGATATCGAGTTCTTCCTGCGCAACAGCGGCCAGGTTCAAGGCGCGTTGCGCATCGCCGCCACCGCGCCGTATTACATCCTCGACCTGGTGAAAACCTTTCGCGAGCGCCTGCCGCAGGTGGAAGTCTCGGTGGAGATCGGTAACTCCCAGCAGGTGCTCGAATCCCTTGAGGAATACCGGGTCGACATCGCCGCGTCATCGCAATTGCTCGAAGACTCACGGTTGATCCGCCGCGTGCTGGGCAGCGATCCGCTGGTGCTGGCAGTACACCGCAACCATCCACTGGCGGTGCATGATCATGTGCCGCTGAGTGCGCTGGTCGGGCACACCTTGCTGATGCGTGAAACCGGCTCGACCACCCGTCGTCTGACTGAAGAGCTGCTGGCGAGCGCCGGAGTGAGTTTCGGCCCGTTGCTGGAGATCGGCAGCCGTGAGTCGATCCGTGAAGCGGTGCTGCGCAATATCGGCATCAGCATCATCGCCCGCCAGGAAGTGCCTCATGACCCGCAACTGCGGGTGCTGACCCTCGAAAACGCCCCGCAGATCCCCGAATACCTGTACTGCCTCAAAGAACGCAAAGGCGCACGCCTGCCGGCGGCGTTTCTTGGCCTGGCGCAGGAAATGGCCCCGGTCTAGAGACCTTTATCGCCAGTGAGGGCCTCATCGCGAGCCCATGCAACACATGACTTGAACCAAAATCCCCGAATACCACTATCGGCCGTTTTTGCCTCGCTGCCACATGACGGACGCATTACAAACCTAGGATGGCCTTCATCTGCTTGATGAGGCCCGTCCATGAACCACCCGAACGCAATTGCCCAGGTCTTCCCCGGTGCGCCGATGAAGGTGCGCGGTATCGAGAAACGCTTCGGCGCCTTCACTGCGCTGGATAACGTTTCGCTGGACGTCGAGGCCGGTGAACTGGTGTGCCTGCTCGGGCCTTCCGGTTGCGGCAAGACCACCTTGCTGCGCTGCATCGCTGGCCTCGAACGCCAGGATCGCGGCGAGTTGTACCTGGGTAGTCGGGATGTTTCCCTGCTGGCACCGCAGGCTCGGGACTACGGCATTCTCTTTCAGTCCTACGCGCTGTTCCCCAATCTCACCGTCGAAGCCAACATTGCCTACGGCCTGGCCGGCAGTGGCCGCGAGGAAGTGCGCAAGCGCGTGGCGCAAATGCTTGAACTGGTGGGCCTGATCGGCAGTGAAAAGAAATACCCCGGCCAATTGTCCGGCGGTCAGCAACAGCGCGTGGCACTGGCCCGGGCCTTGGCGCCGGCACCGTCACTGTTGCTGCTGGACGAACCGATGTCGGCCCTCGACGCGCGGGTTCGTGAGCATCTGTGCACCGAGTTGCGCCAATTGCAGCGCAATCTCGGCATCACCACCTTGATGGTCACCCACAATCAGGACGAGGCCATGCTGATGGCCGACCGCATTGCCGTGATGAACAACGGCAAGGTCGAGCAATACGCCACGCCGCAGGAAATCTACAACCGACCGGCCACACCGTTCGTTGCCGAGTTCGTCGGGCAGGGCAACTGGTTGCCGTTCCAGCGCAACAGCGACAGCCACGCGCAGGTCGGCGGAATGAATGTGCGGCTGGCCGACAACTCCGGCAAAGCCGCTTCAGGTCGACTGTTCTGTCGCCCGGAAGCGATCAGCATCAACCCGCCGGTGCATGAAGAAAACCTGTTCCCGGCCAAGGTTCGCGAAATCACCTTTCTCGGCAATCGCTGTCGGATGAGCTTTGAACTCAACCAACTGCCAGGCCATGCGCTGCTCGCCGAGCTGGCGCCTGAAGCCATGCCGCGATTGGGCGCGCAGGACATCATGGTCGCCTTGCCGCCGCGCAGCTTGCAGGTGTTTGCCTGATGAGCGAGCAGATCGCCCTGCCGATACCGCACAAGCAGGTTCGGCAGACTTCCCGCGCCGAAATCGGCGATCGGCTGTTCGTGGTCGGTGGCAAAGTTTTGCTGCTGTGCCTGCTCAGCGTTGCGGTGTTGATGCCGTTGCTGGCGATCTTCTGGCGCGGCTTCAGCAGCGACGCCGGGCAGGGCGGTGGATTAGTTGCCGCCCGCGAACTGCTGACCAGCGACAACTTCCACTGGCTGCTGGGCAATAGTCTGAAAGTCTCGCTCAGTGTGGCGGCTATCGTCGTGCCACTGGCCTATCTGTTTGCCTACGCGCTGCAACGCACACTGATTCCCGGCAAGGCGATCTGGCGCGGCATGTCGCTGTTGCCATTGATGGCACCGTCGATGCTGCCGGGTATCGCATTGGTCTACCTGTTCGGTAACCAAGGCATGTTGCGTGGGCTGCTGTCGGACAACATTTACGGCTTCTGGGGCATCGTCCTTGGCGAAGTGATTTACACCTTTCCCCACGCCTTGATGATCCTGCTCTCGGCGTTGTCCCTGGCCGATGCGCGCTTGTTCGATGCCGCATCGAGCATGGGCGCCAGTCCGGCCAAGGCCTTTCGCAGCATCACCTGGCCGGCGACCCGGCAAGCGGTGTTCGCCGCGTTCTGCCTGGTGTTCACCCTGACCATTACCGATTTCGGTGTGCCGGTGGTGGTCGGTGGCGACTATCAAGTACTGGCGCTGGAAGCCTACAAAGCGGTGGTCGGCCAGCAGCAATTCGGTCGCGGAGCGCTGATCGGCATGGTGTTGCTGCTGCCGGCACTGTTCAGCTTCGGCGTCGACGCCTGGTTGCGCCGTCGGCATGGCGACTCCATGAGCGGTCGGGCACAAGTCTTTCAACCGGCGCCGTCGCGGCTGCGGGATGGCTGCTATCTGAGCATCGTCCTGTTGATCTGCGCCGCGCTGCTGCTGGTGTTCGGTATGGCGGTGTACTCGTCGCTGGTGAAGTTCTGGCCATACAACCTGTCGCTGTCGCTCAATCACTACCAGTTTGGCGACACCGCCGGTGGCGGCTGGCTGGCCTACGGCAACAGCGTGAAGATGGCCTTGTGCACGGCGTTGATCGGCAGCGGCTTGATCTTCACCGGCGCCTATCTGATGGAGAAAACCCGTGGTCAGCGCGGCTTGAATCTGGCGCTGCGAATGCTCAGCTTCGTGCCGATGGCGGTGCCGGGTTTGGTGCTGGGCCTGGGCTACGTGTTCTTTTTCAACCTGAACGGCAACCCGCTGCATGTGCTCTACGGGACGATGACCCTGCTGGTGGTCTGCACCATTGCTCATTATTTGACCACTGCGCAAATGACCGCCACCACCGCGCTGCGTCAGCTCGACGCCGAGTTCGAAGCCGCCGCGCTGTCGCTCAAGGCGCCGCTGTACCGCCACTACCTGCGCGTCACCGTGCCGATCTGCCTGCCGGCGCTGCTGGACATCGTGCGCTACCTGTTCGTCTCGGCGATGACCACGGTGTCGGCGGCGATCTTCCTCTACAGCCCCGACACCATCCTTGCGGCGGTGGCGGTGCTGAACATGGACGACGCCGGCAACGTCGGCGGCGCGGCGGCCATGTCGACTCTGATTCTGTTCACCTCGGCGGGCGTTTCCCTGCTCCTGGCCTGGGCTTCGCGCGGCTTGCTGCGCCGCTCCCAGGCCTGGCGGCAAACAGCGCCCGGCAACTGATTTCCACTCCCGCAAACCTGAACTCAACTGCCGGTAAACAAAAGGAAAAAGACATGTTCAAGCCTATGGCCCTGGCCGCTGCTGTCCTCACCGCTTTCAGCCTGAACGCCTTCGCGGCGAAAACCGAGTTGACGGTGTACACCGCCCTTGAAGCCGAACAACTGAAGACCTACAAAGAAGCGTTCGAAAAGGCCAACCCGGACGTCGAGATCAAATGGGTGCGCGATTCCACCGGGATCATCACCGCCAAACTGCTGGCCGAAAAAGCCCGCCCGCAGGCTGATGCAGTCTGGGGCCTGGCCGCGTCCAGCCTGGCGATCCTCGATCAGCAAGGCATGCTGCAAAGCTACGCACCGAAGGACCTCGGCAAGATCGGCAGCAACTACCGCGACGCCGCCAACCCACCAGCCTGGGTTGGCATGGACGTCTGGGCGGCAACCATTTGCTTCAACACCGTCGAAGCCGAGAAACAGGGCCTGACCAAACCGGTGAGCTGGCAGGACCTGACCAAGCCTGAATACAAGGGCAAGATCGTCATGCCGAACCCGGCGTCGTCCGGCACCGGTTTCCTCGATGTCAGCGCCTGGCTGCAAACCTTCGGCGAGAAGCAGGGCTGGCAGTACATGGACGCACTGCACCAGAACATCGGCCAGTATGTTCACTCCGGTTCCAAGCCATGCAAGCTGGCCGCTGCCGGTGAATTCCCGATCGGTATCTCTTTCGAATACCCGGCCGTGCAGTTGAAGCGCCAGGGCGCGCCGCTGGACATCGTCCTGCCGAAAGAAGGCCTGGGCTGGGAAATCGAAGCCACCGCCGTGATCAAGGGCACACCGCATGAAGACGCGGCGAAGAAACTCGCCGACTTCTCCGCAAGCCCGGCGGCGATGGAGCTGTACAAGGAAAACTTCGCGGTACTCGCCCAGCCAGGCATCGCCAAGCCACAGACCGAACTGCCGGCCGACTACGAACAACGCCTGATCAAGAACGACTTCGCCTGGGCCTCGAAAAACCGCGACGAGATCCTCAGCGAATGGCGCAAGCGCTATGACGGCAAGTCCGAGAAAGTGGTTGCCAAGTAAGATCTTCATCGGCTGACAGGGCCCCATCGCGAGCAAGCTCGCTCCCACATTGGATCTGTGATCAACGCCAATCCACTGTGGGAGCGAGCTTGCTCGCGATAGCGGTCTTGAACCCAGGACATATCTCCATGAATCAACACAACGACATGCTGATCGTCGGCGCCGGCATTCTGGGTTTGTCCCACGCCTTCGCCGCAGCCAAACGCGGTTTGAAGGTCAAGGTCTTCGAACGCAGCGCCACACCCCTGGGCGCCTCGGTGCGCAACTTTGGCCAGGCGCTGGTCACCGGTCAACCGCCGGGACAGATGCTCGAACTGGCCAAGGCCAGCCGCGAGATCTGGGGCCAATGGGCGCAACGGGCGGGATTGCAGCTCAAGCGCAACGGTTCGTATTTGTTTGCTCGCACCGAAGCTGAAGAGCAACTGCTGGAAGCCTTCTGTGCCGGCCGCGCTATCGAACACGGTTACCGCGTCGAGCTGTTGCGCGGCGCCGCATTGGGCGATGTGTACGGCGGCCAGTTCCGGCATCATCGCGCAGCGTTGCACGGCCTGGATGACCAGCAACTGTATTCCCGCGAAGCAATTCCAGCGTTGATCGACTACCTGCGTCGCGACCTCGGCGTGGAATTTCACTTCTCCACTCTGGTACGCGATATCGAACCCGGTCGCGTACACAGCACCGCCGGCACCTTCACGGGGGAGCAGATCATCGTCTGTTCCGGCCACGATTATCAGACCCTGCTGGCCGAGCCGATTGCCGCGCTCAAGCCGCAGATCTGCCGCCTGCAAATGCTCCGCGCCCGGCCGCAGCTCAACCTCAATCTGCAACACGCCTTGCTCACCGGTTTGAGCTGTGTGCACTACGGAGCATTCGCCGATTTGCCGGAAGCTGCGGCAGTGCAGGCGCAAATTCTGCGTGAGGCGCCCCATCTGCATGAACACGGTATTCACCTGCTGATCAGCCCGACGCCGCATGGCGAACTGATCATTGGCGATTCCCACGACTACGGCAGCGACCCGTCACCGTTCAACGCGGAACAGGTCGATACCTGGCTGCTCGAACTGGCCGAGCAGACTCTGGGTTGCAAGGTGCAGGTGGTTGAGCGCTGGCAGGGCGTCTATGGCGCTCGCGGAGCAGTACCGTTTTCGTTCTTGCAGGCCGCACCGGGCGTGCATGCCGCGTTGATGCACACGGGCGTCGGCATGAGCGTCGGGCCGGCGATGGCTGAGCGCAACATCAGGACCTTGCTGGGAGAACACTGATGGACCGCAATGAACGGGTGATAGCCGAAGTGTTCGGCTGGTATGAGCGCTTCGGTGACAGCGACTACATCGGCGAACCGGTGTCGCAGATCGAGCACATGTCCCAGGCCGCCGAACGGGCCATGGCCGAAGGCTTCGACGATGAAGTGGTGCTGGCCGCGTTCTTCCATGACATCGGGCATCTCTGTGCCGCGAACGCCGAGAACATGGGCGGCTTTGGTGTGGCCAGCCATGAACGCCTCGGTGCCGACTACCTGCGTCGTCTGGGGTTTAGCGAGCGGATGGCGCGGTTGGTGGAATATCACGTTCAGGCCAAGCGTTACCTGACGTTCAAAGAACCGGGCTACTACCAACGCTTGAGCGAGGCCAGTCGGCGCACGCTGGAATATCAGGGCGGGGTGATGACGGCTGCCGAGGCTGAGGCGTTTGAGCGGGATCCGTTGTGTGCGATTAGCCTGCGGATGCGTCAGTGGGATGAGCAGGCGAAGGAGATGTGGGTGCCGGTGATTGATCTTGGGGTATTGAAAGCGAAGGCTTTGAGGTTATTAGCGTTCTGACCCCTTGTTTGGATCATACGAACGGAATGGTGGAGGTCAGCAGAATTAGACGTTTCCTACGAGATATCAGGACGAGGCTGGCTAGTCGTTTCGCAAGGGGCTGTCTAGCTTTGCTGACCCTTTCGCGTATAGAGACACAACCATGCGTTACTTAAAAATTACCGCTCAGGATCGCAGCGGCAATCATCGTGCAGACACGGTCCTGCTGCATTTTTTTGAAGCAGTGAAAAATGGTGAAGACAAACTGATTCACAAGGCGTACGCGCTGGATATCACTGCAGATGGCAAGGTTGACTTTCAGGTTGGCGACGTCAATAACGACGGTAAAGAGAACACCAAAGATGAACGGTTACTCAAGAAGTTCGCAGATGCCTTTTTGCAACTGAACTGGTTCAATCCTGGCGAAGCTTCAGCGCGCTACCTGAAGATTTTTGTCGAGGACTTTGCTCAGGACGGCTCTCCGGATACGGTCCGTTTGCACTTTCATGAGGGCGAGGGCGAGCCGACGGATAACTCCATCGTCTATACCGCGTCGGCTTATGACACCAACAATGACGGGAAGCTGGATTGGCTCGTGCATTTCGATGTCGATAATGACGGCGACATCGATGCGGTGGATCAGAAACTTGTCACGTTGTTGAGTAACGAGTATTTGAAGTTCAAATGGAAATGATCGGTCGACTGGCAGCGTTTTCAACGTCGCCTTGAAGCATCATTGATGCGGTTCCGGCTTTGTCCGAAGCCGCATTTTTTATACCCCGTCGACGTTATCCCGCAAACAGGTGTTAACTGAGGAAAATCCTTACGGATTGCGGCGGCCTGATGCCGTATGGAAGGTCTGCTCAGGTGGTTAGTGTTCCAGGCTCTTTACTTTGCAAGGAATGCTCATGCTCTATTTAACAGCAACTGCTCAGGACCGTGGCAGGAAGGGCGAGGCAGATACTGTTCATTTCCAGTTCTATGAAGATGAACGCCTGATAAGGGAGGTGGTTGTTACTGCTACAGACTCTGGGCGCCAGCCGCTGGTGAAATTTGCCAGGACCTATTTGAAGCTCGGGTGGTTCAATGCCGGAGATGATTCGGAGCGGTACTTGCAGATATTTGCGCAAAACCTTGTCGGCAATGGAACCCCGGAAGCTGTGCGGCTGCATTTTCATGACGAAGCGTTGCACGCGACCGGGAGCACGATTGCGTACAAGGCATCAGCGCTTGACCGGGATAATGACGGGAGTTTCGAATTGATCCTGAGCTCGGATGTGGACAACGACGGTCATGCTGACAGGACCGACCGACGTCGAGTGAAGGCGCTGGCCATTGAGTTTCTGAAAATCGACGCAGGCTGACGGTGCTGCGGGACAATGATCAGTTGCTACAGTTGCTGAGCCAGCGCCTCAATCTGCTCCTGCCGCTCCGCCTGACTCAACCTTGCATGAGGATTGAGCGAAGACCACTGCGGATGTGCGCGGGCTTTGCTCAACGCCTCCGGCAGTTTGCCTTCGCGCCAGCTCTTGTCCTGCGGCGTGGCGACCTGAATGCTGTCCATCGCTGCGTGTCCGCGCAGGTTCATGGCCTGTACCAGTTGCCGCTGACGCAACGCCAACAAACGCAGCACACTGTCGTCGACGGTCAGCTCGCGCTGGCCTTTGATTTTGCCCAGCAAGCGGCTGCCATAACTGCGCGCCGTTTGCAGCGCGCCGCCGGCAATCGCCCCGGCCAGCGCCGCCGCGCCGAGGGTCAGGCCGCCGACCAGCAAGTCCACGCCGGCACCGGCCGCGGCGCCAGCGGCGATTCCGCTGCCGACCCGCACGCCCAGTTGTTTGAGGGTTTCGGGGTTGAACAAATCATCGCCCCAGCGGCCATCCAGCAGCGGCAAGTCGCTGGCTGCGGCATCCTGTAGACGGAAGGCGTACAGCTTGAGCAGCGCTTCGACGCAGCGTTGTTCGCGTTGGCGAACGGCTTTGCGCAGTTCGCTGATGGCCTGCTGTTCCTGTGCGGCATCACTGACCACGCTGCGTCGACAGGCGGCGCAATCGATCAGCAATTCGGCGATCAAACGTGCCGCGCTTTGCTGGCGCGCTTCGCGCTGGGCCTGCTGGTCGACGATCAATCGCTCAAGCTGACCGCGCGCGCTTTCGATCAACAGCGCGAGACTTTCATAGAGCCGCCGCTCGCCATCCTCGGGCGGCGCCACGCTGTCAAAACGCACCAGCGCATGCAGACCCAAACGGGCCAGGGCTTCGCGCCAATCCGGCTCGCGGTGGTTGGCGCTGCTGACGAAGTTCAGCACCGGCAGCAGCGGTTTGCCGCAACTGGCCAGCACTTCGAGTTCGTCACGGTACTTGGCCAGCACCGGCTCGCGGGCGTCGATCACGTACAGGCCGGCGTCAGAGGCCAGCAGTTGGCGCAGCACCTTGGCTTCCTGTTCGAAACGCTGGCGCGCCTCGCTGCCATCGAGGAAACGCGTCAGCCGCGCCGGGCCGTCGAGGCGTTCGCCGGGGCGTTCCAGACGTTCCAGATAATCGAGCAGGGCGATCGCGTCTTCAAGCCCCGGCGTGTCGTAGAGCTCAAGCAAGGCTTCACCATCCACCGACAACCGGGCGCCCTCGACATGCCGGGTGGTGCTGGGGCGATGGGAGACTTCGCCGAAACCGACGTCGCGGGTCAGGGTGCGCAGCAATGAGGTTTTGCCAACATTGGTATGGCCGACCACGGCGAGTTTCAGTGGCCGTTTTTCAGCATCAGTCATGGCCCGACTCCAACCAGTTCATCGGCGCGCAGTCAGCGAACGGCAACTCCAACTGTCGCAGAGCGGCGTGCCAGTCGCCGAGGCGTTCAGCGTCGAGTGCCTGACCGGGTGGCGCTTGCAGCAGCCAGATGCGTGTCGCGCTGGCGCTGCGGGCGAGTTCGGCGATCAGCGCCAGGCTGCCACGATCCGGCGAGCGCTGAGGGTCACAGGCAATGGCCAGACGTTGCGGTGGGAAACGGGTCAGCTGTTCCAGCAATTTTTGTCGGGACTCACGGCTGTCGAGGATGCCAGCGTCTTTGACGCTTTTCGGCAGTTGCGGTGGCCATGGGCGCTGGTCGTCCAGTTCGATGGCCACCAGCAACGCGCCGTCGCTGTCCAGGGAGTTGGCGCCGCCTTCGACCTGATGCAGGCGCTCGGGCGCGGCATCGTTGACGCCGAGGCGTTCGCTGCTCGGCATCAGCCGTTCGCGCAACTGTGCGTAACCGGGCAGGTTAAGGTCCAGACGCAACGTAGTACGACCGCTTTTCCAGTGCCACAGGCAGAACAGCGCGAGCAGCAGGCGTGGCAACACGCCGTACACCAGCAACACCCCAACCAGCCAGGCAGCCCAGGCTTGCCGAGCGCTTTCGATGTTCAGCGCGGTGTCACCGCTGGCGCGAATCATCTCCACGGTCGGCACGCTGAAGCCGAGCAATGCGGGCAGGGCGCCGAGGGTCTGGGTCATGACCACGAACGTGTCGCCGCTGAGAATCGTGGTTTCCCAGACGAAGCCGTAGCGCCGGGTTGCCATCAGCGTCAGCAAAATCGCCAGAGCGCTGAGCATCGCCAGCAGCCACAAGCCGTTGACCAGCACGCCGAGTACCCAGCGATTGAGTTTCTGCCGTTGCAGCAACAGCAGCAGGGCCGGCGCCAGTTGCGCGGCTTTGGCGTCGCGGGCGAGTTTTTCGCTGAGCCACAACCACAAACGCCCAAGGGTGGCGCCGTAATCGCCAGCGAATATCAGGCCCGAGGCCCAGCTCAGCAGCAGAATCAGGTTCAGCCCGAGCAGGCTGCCGAGGGCCCAGAACACGTTGACCGGTGTCTGGCCGTCGCTCAACGCAGCGAACGCCATACCGGCACCGCTGATGATCGCCAGTACGGCCAGAACGATCAGCGCCAGTCGCGCACCTTGCAGCCAATGGCGCAAGGCGACGGTCAAGCCGTCGCGTTCGGCCAACCACAGGGCGCGCGCCTCGATACGGGTCGGCAGGTCGCCGCCAGCGCTGCGGGCCAGCCGGTTGGCTTCCTGGTCTTCCAGTGGACCTGCGTGTTCCTCGCGCAGGCGGATGGTTTCAGTCAGCCAGAGCTTTGTCAGTGGTGTCAGTTCAGTCACGCGGCATCCCGTCGCTCAAATGAACGCTGAGCATAACCGCTGTGGCGCTTATCGGGGTAAGCGCGGCTCTGGTATCCTCGCCGACATGAAAAAAACTCTCCCCCTCAGCCTGATCGCAGCCCTCGGTGAAAACCGTGTGATCGGCGTCGACAACAGCATGCCCTGGCACTTGCCGGGGGATTTCAAATACTTCAAGGCCACAACGTTGGGCAAGCCGATCATCATGGGTCGCAAGACCTGGGATTCGCTCGGTCGTCCGCTGCCTGGCCGGTTGAACATCGTGGTCAGCCGTCAGGCCGACCTGCAACTTGAAGGCGCGGAAGTCTATCCGTCGCTGGAAGCGGCGGTGATTCGGGCGCAGGAATGGGCGCTGGAGCAGGGCGTCGATGAGTTGATGCTGATTGGCGGCGCGCAGTTGTATGCGCAAGGCCTGGCACAGGCCGATCGGCTGTACCTGACCCGCGTGGCGCTGAGCCCCGAGGGTGATGCGTGGTTTCCGGAGTTTGATCTGGAACAGTGGAAGCGGGTGTCGAATGTTCCGAATCCGGCTGAGGGCGACAAGCCGGCGTACAGCTTCGAGGTGTGGGAAAAGGCTTAAGAGCATCGCGAGCAAGCTCGCTCCCACAGTGGACAAGGTGAAACACAGAGTGTGTGAACACCAAAAATCCCTGTGGGAGCGAGCTTGCTCGCGATAGCGATCTATCTGGCGACGCTGGGCTCAAGCCTGAGCCAACTCCTCATGCTCATCCGCATCCAGCAGCTCTTTGTCGGTCTGCTGCATGATCTGGCTGGTGATCGCGCCGGCAGTCATCGAACCACTGACGTTCAATGCGGTGCGGCCCATGTCGATCAGCGGTTCAACCGAGATCAACAGCGCCACCAGTGACACCGGCAAACCCATGGCCGGCAGCACGATCAGCGCGGCGAAGGTTGCGCCACCACCGACACCGGCAACCCCTGCTGAACTCAAGGTCACAATCGCCACCAGCGTCGCGATCCACAGCGGATCCAGCGGGTTGATGCCCACGGTCGGCGCAACCATTACCGCCAACATCGCAGGGTAAAGGCCGGCACAGCCGTTCTGGCCAATGGTCGCGCCAAACGAGGCGGCGAAGCTGGCGATCGATTGCGGAATGCCCAGGCGACGGGTTTGCGCTTCGATGCTCAGCGGAATGCTCGCGGCGCTGGAGCGGCTGGTGAAGGCGAAGGTCAACACCGGCCAGACTTTGCGGAAGAAGCGCAGCGGGTTGATCCCGGCCAGTGACACCAACAGGCCGTGAACCACGAACATCAGGCCCAGGCCGATGTAGGACACCACCACGAAACTGCCGAGTTTGATGATGTCTTGCAAGTTGGAACCGGCAACCACTTTGGTCATCAGCGCCAATACGCCGTACGGGGTCAGCTTCATCACCAGACGCACCAGACGCATCACCCAGGCTTGCAGGGTGTCGATGGCGTTGATCACTTTCTGACCTTTTTCGACGTCATCCTTGAGCAGTTGCAGCGCCGCGACCCCGAGGAATGCGGCGAAGATCACCACGCTGATGATCGAAGTCGGCTTGGCCCGGGCCAGATCGGCGAACGGGTTCTGCGGGATGAAGGACAACAGCAACTGCGGGACATTCAGGTCAGCGACCTTGCCCGCGTAGTCAGTCTGAATGGTTTGCAGGCGAGCCATTTCCTGGGTGCCGGCGACCAGACCTTCGGCAGTCAAGCCGAACAGGTTGGTCAGGCCAATGCCGATCAACGCCGCAATGGCGGTGGTGAACAGCAGGGTGCCGATGGTCAGGAAGCTGATCTTGCCCAGCGATGAAGCGTTGTGCAGACGGGCGACGGCGCTGAGGATCGAGGCGAACACCAGCGGAATCACGATCATTTGCAGCAACTGCACATAACCGTTGCCGACCAGATCGAACCAGCCGATCGAGGCCTTCAGCACCGGGCTGCCGGCACCGTAAACAGTGTGCAGGGCAACACCGAACACCACGCCCAGCACCAGTGCGACCAGGACTTTCTTGGCCAGGCTCCAGGTGGTGTGACGGGTTTGTGCCAGGCCGAACAGCAAGGCGAGGAATACCAGCAGATTGAGGATCAGCGGCAGATTCATTGAGACTCCAAAAAGACTTGTGCCAATCGCATTCCAGGGCGACTGCGAACCGGCAAGCCTAACAGCTTGATATCTAATGAATTAATATCAAAAACGCATGGCAACTGTCGTTTTTGGAATAACGCTGTAACGCTGTGGTGTTTGTAGGAGCTGGCGAAGCCTGCGATCTTTTGATCTTCCGGGGGGGCGGAAAAGATCGCAGCCTGCGACAGCTCCTACGGGGGATCTTCAAGAAAAATGCCCCGCACATGGCGTAATGCTGTTCACTTAAGCGGAGCAGCCTTACGGTCTACTGGAAAACGGGTCTTTGAAATCTTCACCGTCCTTGGCCTTGATGGCCTTGGACGGTGATCCAGAAACATCCCTCCGACACCTGCTCTCAACTCTGC
>NZ_MOBJ01000011.1 GCF_003732225.1 Pseudomonas brassicacearum
ATTTTCTAGGAAGCCCGGCGTGGACTCAAATGCTTAAGTGAACAGCATTACGCCAAGGTGTGAGCCTTGGCGGGCTTTTGTTTTTGCATTGTTCGGTCTATCGCCAGGATCGCAGCCTGCGGCAGCTCCTACAGGGGTACGCAATTCCCGCGTAGGAGCTGCCGAAGGCTGCGATCTTTTGATCTTCGCTACGCCAGACGCTGCGCCTTCTCGTCTTCACCCAAACACGCCGCCGCAGTAAACAGCACATCAGTGGAGGAGTTCAACGCGGTTTCCGCCGAGTCCTGCAGCACGCCGATGATGAAGCCGACAGCCACTACTTGCATGGCAATTTCGCTCGGAATGCCAAACAGGCTGCACGCCAGCGGAATCAACAGCAGCGAACCGCCGGCTACGCCCGAAGCACCGCAGGCGCAGATTGCCGCCACCACACTGAGCAGCACGGCAGTCGGGATGTCCACGGCAATCCCCAGGGTGTGCACGGCCGCCAGGGTCAGCACGGTGATAGTAATCGCCGCACCGGCCATGTTGATGGTCGCGCCCAGCGGGATCGATACCGAATAGGTGTCCTCATGCAGACCCAAACGCTTGCTCAGCTCCAGGTTGACTGGAATGTTCGCCGCCGAACTGCGGGTGAAGAACGCGGTGATTCCGCTTTCCCGCAGGCAGGTCAGCACCAGCGGATAAGGGTTGCGGCGCAGCTTCCAGAACACGATGGCCGGGTTCATCACCAACGCCACGAACAGCATGCAGCCCAGCAGTACCGCCAGCAGGTGCAGATAGCCGATCAGCGCGCCGAAGCCCGAGGTGGCCAGCGTGGAGGCGACCAGACCGAAGATCCCCAGCGGAGCAAAACGAATCACCAGGCGCACGATCACGGTGACGCCGTTGGACAGATCACCCAGCACAGTGCGGGTCGTTTCTCCGGCATGACGGATGGCGACGCCCATGCCGATCGCCCAGGCCAGAATGCCGATGAAGTTGGCATTCATCAGTGCGCTGACCGGGTTGTCGACCACGCTCAGCAGCAGGCTTTGCAAGACCTCGGTGATCCCGCCGGGAGCGCTGATCGCTACGTCGTGGGTCGATAGCACCAGGCTTGAAGGGAACAGTGTGCTGGCCACCACCGCGACCACCGCAGCGGCAAAGGTGCCCAGCAGATACAGGAACAGAATCGGCTTGATGTGGGTTTCCTGGCCATGCTTGTGATTGGCAATCGAGGCCATCACCAGCACGAACACCAGAATCGGCGCGACGGCTTTCAGTGCCGAGACAAACACTTTGCCGATGAACGCGGTGGACTTCGCCACGTCAGGCGCGAACAGCGCCAAAGCAATACCGGCGATCAGGCCAATAACGATTTGCGTGACCAGGCTGGTGCGTTTGAGTCGTTGCAAAAGAGCAGGCGGAACAGCAGTCATAGCGGTATCTCTGATTTTTTTTAAGGTGCTGAGAGTCGAGAAACCCGGTCAACAAAAAACGGGCAGGCTGACCGGGCAAGAGCACATTGCGTCATCAGCATCGGCGGGTGAGCAAGGTTGAATTTTTTTGCGGGCGCGGACTTTATCACAGCGTAGGCTGGATCCTTCAGGCCTGTGACGATCTGCCGCCCGAGTGTTTAAGCGGATATGTCAGGTTCGTGCCGCGCTGTCGGGCACAGTCTGTTAAGCTTCGCCATCCTCTTTTTCATCTCCCCTCAGTGAGCCCTTGGGCTGTCGCTGGCGTTGTTGTTTTCTGGAGTTACCCATGCTGTTGCCCATCCTGTTGTTGTCAGCTGCCGGTTTCACCGTGCTGACCACAGAATTCATCATTGTCGGTCTGTTGCCGTCGATTGCTCGCGACCTCGACGTCAGCGTGTCCCAGGCGGGACTGCTGGTGACCTTGTTTGCGTTTACCGTCGCTGCTTTCGGACCGTTCCTGACCGCGTACTTCGCGCGCTTTGAGCGTCGGCGTCTGTTTATCAGCGTGCTGATCATGTTCGGGCTGGCGAACACCCTGGCCGCCATGGCGCCGAATATTGGCGTGATGGCTGTGGCGCGGCTGATTTCGGCATTGGGGTTGCCGGTGTTCTGGGCGTTGGCCAGTGAAACGGCAGTGGATATCGTCGGGCCGGACTACGCTGGACGGGCGATTGCCAAGATTGGTTTCGGGATTGTCTGCGCGACCGTGTTCGGGATCCCCGTCGGTACGCTGATTTCCGATGCGTTCGGCTGGCGCACGGCTTTCGGCATTCTCGCGGTGATTGCCTTTGCCAAGGCGCTGCTGCTGTTTATCTATTTGCCGAAAACCAACCTGCACAACCAGCAGGTGAGCTTCCGTTCGCAGTTCAAGATTCTGCGCAGCCCGCTGATGCAAGGGCATGTGTTGTTGTCGATTCTGGTCTTCAGCGGGATGTTTACCGCTTACACCTACCTGGCCGACATCCTTGAGCGACTGGCCGGTTTCAACGGCACGGTGGTCGGCTGGTGCCTGATGGGCTTTGGCGCGGTCGGGTTGATTGGTAACTCGCTGGGTGGGCGCATGGTCGACCGCCATCCGCTGATCGCGTCGATGGTGTTCTGTGGCTTCATGATCGGCGGCATGGTGGCGCTGGTACCGAGTATTCACTCGACGTTGGGATTGGCGGCGGCGATGGGCATCTGGGGCGTGACTCAGGCCGCATTGTTCCTGGTCAGCCATGTGCGCTTGATGAAAGCCGCTCCGCAGGCGCCGGCCTTTGCCGCGTCGCTGAATATTGCCGGGGCCAATCTGGGGATTGGCTTGGGGGCGATGGTCGGTGGGCACGTGATCGACACCTTGGGCCTCGGTAGCCTGGGGTTTGCGGCAGCCGGTTTTATCCTGGTGTCGATTGTATTGGCGCTGTTGTTGATGAAGGTCAAAGCCCCGGCTGTTTGCGCCTGAGGCATTAAAGAGCGGTAAACAACTCGCGTCGGGCACCTTCGGTAATGGCAACAATGCCGGGGTGCTTGACCTTGCGCTCCACCGAGATCGCGTAAAACGACTCGGTCACCGCGTCGGTTTGCCCGATCAACTCGACGCCGTATTGGCGTTTCACCTCGTCGGCAATCACGCTCGGACCGATGAAAATCCCGCTGCCGGATTGGCCAAACGCCTGCATCAGTGCGCTGTCATCGAACTCGCCAACTATGCGCGGCTGAATCTGCTGTTCGGCGAACCAGCGCTGTAAGCGATTGCGCACTACGGTTTCCTGCCCTGGAATCAGCAGCGGAGCGCCGTGCAGGCAGCGTGGGAAGTCTTTGCCGTAGCGTTGTGCAAGCTCCTTCGTGGCGAAAAAACTGATACCGCATTCACCGAGCTTCTGGCTGTAGCCCTTGATGTCCAGATGCGACGGCATCGGGCTGTCGGAGATCACCAGGTCCAGCCGCTGAATGGCCAGGTCGGCCAGCAAGCGTTCCAGTTTGTCCTCGCGGCAGGTAATGCGCAGCGGCTCACTCAATTCCATGGTCGGCGCGATCAGGCGATAGACGATGGATTTGGGCACCACATCGGCGACGCCCACCCGAAACAGAATCTGCTGTTCATTGGGTTGTGCCCGCAGCATGGCCTCCAGTTCGCCGCCCAACTGAAACATCTGCTCGGCGTAGGGCAGCGTCTGACGCCCGGCCTCGGACAGCTCAAGTTGCCGACCGACCCGCTGAAACAACTCTATCCCGTAGGTTTGCTCCAGCAGGCTGATCTGTCCGCTGATGGTCTGTGGGGTCAGGTTCAGCTGCTCACAGGCACGCACGATGCTGCCGGTTTTGGCCACGACCCAGAAGTAATGCAATTGCCGATAATTGAGCATGTGCGCTGCCGATTCGTAAAAACCGAAGTATAGCTGCTAAAAATACGAATTTTCCTGAAGTGTTTGTCTCCTTAGAATGCCTCGCTATCGACGGGCCATTGCCTTGGCCAAGTCCGTTCTATCGAGGAAAGCATGATGAAACTCAACTCCCTGACCGCCGCTTCGTTGCTGGTCCTCTCTGCACTGGTGCTGACGGGCTGTGATCAAGCCGAGAAAAGCGCCCAGCAACTGATGGGTAAAGCCGCCGAAACTGCCAAGCAGGCGATCGACGATACGCATAAGGCGGCAGAACAAGCGCTGAACGATGCCACCTCGAACATCGTCGGCAACAAGGAAAAGCCGGCTGGCGATGACAGCGAGAAGAAAGAAAGTTCGTCGCAGGAAATCTAATTCGTTTACCACCGAGCCAGGACTGACCCATGGAATATCTTTTACAACTTGCTGCAAGCCCCACCGCCTGGGTCGCCCTGGCGACGTTGATCGTGATGGAAATCGTGCTGGGCATCGACAACCTGATCTTCATTTCGATCCTGACCAACAAACTGCCCGTGCAACACCGTGCCAAGGCACGCCGCATCGGTATCAGCATGGCCCTGGTTCTGCGTCTGGGCTTGCTGAGCACCATCGCGTTCATCGTGCAGCTGACTGAGCCGGTGATTGAACTGTTCAACCATGCGTTCTCCTGGAAAGACATGATCCTGATCGCGGGCGGTCTGTTCCTGTTGTGGAAGGCAACCAGCGAAATCCATCACAGCATGAGCCCGTCGCCGGAGGACCCGAAGTCGCAAACGTCTGGCGTGACATTGGGCTTTGCCGCGGCAATCGGTCAGATCCTGATGCTCGATATGGTGTTTTCCATCGACAGCATCGTTACCGCTGTCGGCATGACCGAGCACTTGCCGATCATGATCATCGCGGTGCTGGTGTCGGTGCTGGTGATGTTGTTGGCCGCTGAACCTCTGGCCAAATTCATCAACGACAACCCGACGGTGGTGATGCTGGCTCTGGGCTTCCTGATCATGATCGGCATGACCCTGATCGCCGAAGGCTTCGGCGCCCACGTCCCGAAAGGCTACATCTATGCGGCCATGGCGTTCTCGGCAACGATTGAAAGCCTGAACATACTGTCGCGCCGGGTTCGGGAGAAACGGCTCGCTGCGCAAGCTGAAGCGTAAGCGGTAAGGTAAAAACACAGCGGTCGTCTGCACTCGAAAGCGTGCAGGCGGCCGTTTTTTTTGGGGGGGGATTTCAACCGGATCGATCAGTGCGCCGTAGCGTGGTGTTGCACAGGTTTCCCGGCTTTGGCGGCGGCCGCAGGTTGAACAGGCGCGTGATGGTGTCTGCGGGTTATGCGCAATACCCCCCACAGCATCGCGGCCGCTACGGCTAGCCAGCCCCCGATCAGCATCAGGATTATCATCGTCAGGCTCATCCGTGCCTCCTCCTTACCCTGCTTCGAGCACTTACTCTTTGTGAGGGGCAGTCTAGTCGCTGATGTGTTGCAGGCAATTGACCAATAGTCGTGAGTCATCAACCAGTTCGCTCTATCAGCTGCACGCAACTGCCGTTAAAGGCTATACCGCTGCTATGATCATAGTCGAAGCCGGGAGACCAATTGCCTGGCGCCTGAACAAGTGAGTGATGATGTTGCCGGTATTTTCCCGATCCCGCTTCGCCTTGCTGGCAGCGGCCTGCGTCTTGAGCCTGGCCGGTTGTGCCGGGAGCGTGCAACCTGAAATCCAGCGTCTGCCAGAGCGCGTCGAGCTCAGTGGTATGCCGTTTTACCGTGGCGAAGCCTACCAAAGCGGGCCGCAATCCCTGGCGAGCATGCTGTCCCAGCAAGGCATCGTGATTACTCCGGGGCTACTCGACAAGCCGCTGCATTTGCCGGGCGCCGAGGCACAGTTGCAGCAAAACATGCAGGACCTGGCGCGTGAATACGGGATGGTCGTGTATCCGCTGGACAGCAATCTGCCGGCGTTGTTGACCCAGGTCGCGGCGGGTTACCCGGTGCTGCTGCGCTTCAGTGAGGGCTCGGCATTCTGGAAAGAGCCGAGGTACGCCATTCTTGCCGGCTACAACCGTCACAAGCAGACAGTGCTGTTGCGTTCTGGAATGGATCGCCGCTTGTTGATGGACTTCAAGTCGTTTGAATCCGCTTTCCAGAACGCTGGTGGTTGGGCGGTGCTGATTCAGGCGCCGACCCAGATTCCGGCCAGGGTTGACCAGCAGCGCTGGCTCAAAGCCGCTGAAGATCTGGCACGGGCCGGACAGGAGCAGGCCGCAGCCAATGCGACCAAAGCGCTGACAGTCCATTAATCGAGCCGAATAAAAAACGGCGCCTTGAGGCGCCGTCATCGATAAAGGCCCCGACTCACGTCGCGGGCCTTTTTTCGTACGCTTATTTGCCGGTCTGCGCCATGCCGCTACCTTGACGATGTTGCAGGTTTTTCTCGGCTTTGTAGTGCAGGGCAACACTCGGCGCAGAAGTGCTCTTGCCGGTTTCGACCCATTGACGAATCCGTCCGGCGTCTGCGAAGTGGGTGTATTTGCCGAAAGCATCGAGAATCACCAACGACACCGGGCGATTAGCCATGCTCGTCACCAATACCAGGCAGTGGCCAGCCTGATTGGTAAAGCCGGTCTTGGTCAGCTCGATGTCCCAGTTGGCTTTGTTGATCAGGTGGTCGGTGTTGTGAAAGCCCAAGGAGTAGCTGGGCCTACGGAACGTCACGGTTTTTTCCTTGGTGGTGCTCAGTTGACTCAGCATCGGGTACTTGCGTGCCGCCTGGAGCAATTTACTCAGGTCGCGGGCCGTGGAAACGTTGTTGACCGACAGGCCGGTCGGCTCGACGTAATGGGTGCTGGTCATGCCCAGCACCTTGGCCTTGGCGTTCATTGCGGCGATAAAGGCCGCGTAACCGCCAGGGTAGTGGTGGGCCAGGCTCGCGGCGGCGCGATTTTCCGAGGACATGAGCGCAATCTGCAGCATTTCCCTGCGCGACAGTTCGCTATTGAGTTTGACTCGGGAGAACACGCCTTTCATTTCCGGGGTGTCGCTGATCGATACGGAAATGTACTCGTCCATGTTCAGCTTGGCGTCCAGCACGATCAGCCCGGTCATCAATTTGGTCACCGAGGCGATCGGCACGATCACGTCCGGGTTGCTGGCATAGATGACTTTGTTGGTTTGCAGATCGATCAGCATTGCGCTGCCGGAAGCGATGCGCAGATTTGAGGTGTCTCGGGGGGCTGCGATGGTTTCACGAGCATCGACGTTCGACGTGATGACACTGCCTGATAATGCAAAAAGAAGACTCAGGATGGAAAGACGGATTTTCACGCGAGTAGACTCGATAAATGTGGGTATACCGTTTTGCAACGGGCTGTTTCCAGAAAAGCGTTACATTTTATGAGCGTAGTTGAGGAACTGTCGAATGTTCTTCGGTGCGCAGATGAAACTCCCTGTTTTCGTCTAAAAAACGGGGGTTTACGACGAACTGACGTCGTCTGACGGTTCGGCTGAGACTCGGCGTGATGCCTTAAGCAAAGAACCCCGCCAAATGGCAGGGTTTTTTGTCTGGCTTCAGGGGAAATCTGCACTTAGCTGTGCAGGGTTTCCGCTGCGTACAAGGTGTTTTCCAGCAGGCAGGCGCGAGTCATCGGGCCTACACCGCCGGGTACTGGAGTAATCCAGCCGGCGCGGGGCAGGGCGGTCTCGTAGACCACATCGCCCACCAGTTTGCCGTCTTCCTGGCGGTTGATGCCGACGTCGATGACGATGGCGCCTTCCTTGATCCACTCGCCTTTAACGAGACCTGGCTTGCCGGCGGCGACTACGACCAGATCGGCGCGACCGACGTGGCCGGCCAGATCCTTGGTGAAGCGGTGGGTGACGGTTACGGTGCAGCCGGCCAGAAGCAGTTCCATCGCCATCGGACGACCGACGATGTTGGAAGCGCCGACGACCACTGCATCCATCCCGTAAAGATCGGCACCGGTGCTTTCCAGCAAGGTCATGATGCCTTTAGGGGTGCACGGACGCAGCAAAGGGATACGTTGTGCCAGGCGGCCGACGTTATAAGGATGGAATCCATCAACGTCTTTATCCGGACGAATGCGCTCCAGCAATTTGGAGGCGTCCAGGTGTTCAGGCAGAGGAAGCTGCAGCAGTACGCCGTCGATGTTCGGGTCGTCATTCAGACGGTCGATCAGCTCGGCCAGGGCTTGCTGGGTGGTATCGGAGGGTAGGTCATAGGCTTGGGAGAGGAAGCCGACCTCTTCACAGTCTTTACGCTTGTGCGAGACATAAACCTGAGAGGCGGGATCGCTGCCGACCAGGATCACCGCGAGGCCTGGCGTGCGCAGACCTTGCTGGCGACGCTCGGCGACACGTTTGGCGATCTGCTGGCGCAGGCTGGCGGCGATCGATTTGCCGTCGATTAGTTGTGCAGTCATTGCGCGTGATTAACCATCGAGAGGGGGAAGAAAAGAGAACGCATTCTCGCATGTCAGAACGTGAGGGCAAAGGCGCTTGGTCTGCAAATTCCCCTAAGCCCTTTAATTAAATGAATTTTTTTCAAAAAAGAGTTGACGACCTTCAGGCTCACCTATAACATTCGTCGCACTTGTCGGGCACAGCCTAGCACTGGTTAAGAAGGTCGAGCAGAGTTGATGTCTAATTCGGTGAGACTGAAAGCACTTAGTTTGTAATCGTCCAAGAATACAGATTAACAAGGCGCCCGTAGCTCAGCTGGATAGAGCATCCGCCTTCTAAGCGGATGGTCGCAGGTTCGAGTCCTGCCGGGTGCGCCATTAGGCAGCTTTGGCACAAGTAACGCAACATGGCAATATGGTGGGCGTAGCTCAGTTGGTAGAGCACGGGATTGTGACTCCCGTTGTCGAGGGTTCGATCCCCTTCGTCCACCCCATATTTAGAAAGGCGCCAGATTAATAATCTGGCGCCTTTGCTTTAAAAGCTTGATACGCGGATGTGGTGGAATTGGTAGACACACTGGATTTAGGTTCCAGCGCCGCAAGGTGTGAGAGTTCGAGTCTCTCCGTCCGCACCAGTTAAGTCGCTATGTTAATAGCAGAAAACGGCGCAGAACCTGAAAGGGTCTGCGCCGTTTTTGTTTCAGTCGGCCGTGGTTTTCCAGGCGGTCGCAGATTTTGTGCTGGTAGGGTGCTCGGTTCGTCGACAACGCGTTTTTCTCGATAATGTGTTTCTCGATGATGCCCGATATGCCCGTCGGTCTCCTTGTGAGGTCGGCAGTCAGGGATGTGACTGCCGGACCCTTCCTGCTTATATATAGAAGGCATGGAAGGGCTGGCGCAGAGACCTGGCGTGATTCGCTGTATTTGCTCCCATGGCGAGGCTCAACCGCTTGTCCCCGCCGATAAATTGCCTGCTGCTTTTTTACCCGTTTTCAGTAGGGTGACTTCTTGAGTTTGACCCACTAGAATGCATGCCCTTGATTCTGGGGTCGGAAACGGCCGGCTAACGTCTGTGCAACGAGGAATATCCATGCAAGTTTCTGTTGAAAATACTTCTGCTCTTGAGCGCCGCATGAGCATCACCGTGCCAGCTGAGCGCATTGAGACTCAAGTCAACAAGCGTCTGCAGCAGACTGCCCAAAAGGCCAAAATTGCAGGCTTCCGTCCTGGCAAAGTGCCAATGAGCGTGATCCGTCAGCGTTATGAAGCTGATGCGCGTCAGGAAGCTGTAGGCGATGTGATCCAGGCTTCTTTCTACGAAGCTATTGTCGAGCAAAAGCTGAACCCGGCTGGCGCTCCTTCGGTAGAGCCTAAAGTCCTGGAGAAGGGCAAGGATCTGGAATTCGTTGCAACGTTCGAAGTGTTCCCTGAGTTCACCGTTGCCGGTTTCGAATCCATCGCTGTCGAGCGCCTGAGCGCTGACGTGGCGGACGCCGATCTGGACAAAATGCTGGAAATCCTGCGCAAGCAGAACGTTCGTTTTGAAATTGCCGATCGTGCAGCTCAGAACGAAGACCAACTGAACATCGATTTCGTTGGCAAGGTTGACGGTGAAGTGTTCGCCGGTGGTTCCGCCAAGGGTACTCAGCTGGTTCTGGGTTCCGGCCGCATGATCCCTGGCTTCGAAGAAGGCCTGGTTGGCGCTAAAGCGGGCGAAGAGCGCGTTTTGAACCTGACCTTCCCTGAGGACTATCAGAACCTCGACCTGGCTAACAAAGCAGCCGAGTTCGCCGTGACTGTAAACACTGTTTCCGAGCCGAAACTGCCTGAATTGACCGAAGAATTCTTCGCTCAGTTCGGTATCAAAGAGTCTGGCATCGACGGTTTCCGTACCGAAGTTCGTAAGAACATGGAGCGCGAGCTGCGTCAGGCGATCAAATCCAAGGTCAAGAATCAGGTAATGGACGGTCTGCTGGCCGCCAACCCGATCGAAGTGCCAAAGGCTCTGCTGTCCAACGAGGTTGATCGTCTGCGCGTTCAGGCTGTTCAGCAGTTCGGTGGCAACATCAAGCCTGATCAACTGCCGGCCGAGCTGTTCGAAGAACAAGCCAAGCGTCGCGTTGTGCTGGGTCTGGTAGTGGCTGAAGTGGTCAAGCAATACGACCTCAAGCCTGACGAAACCCGCGTTCGCGAGCTGATTCAGGAAATGGCTTCGGCTTATCAGGAGCCTGAGCAAGTCGTGTCCTGGTACTACAAGAACGACCAGCAACTGAACGAAGTCCGTTCGGTTGTGCTGGAAGAGCAAGTTGTGGATACTGTTCTGCAGAAAGCTAGCGTGACCGATAAATCGGTCTCTTACGAAGAAGCGGTCAAGCCGGTAGAAGCTCCACAAGCCGACTGATTGTTTTTGCGTTAGAAGCACACACCATAAGCCAGCTTTCGAGCTGGCTTATGCGTATTCAAGACATAACTATTTGGGAGTGACTGCGAGACATGTCCCGCAATTCTTATTATCAGCAGAGCTCTGACATCCAGGCCGCAGGTGGTCTGGTCCCGATGGTTATCGAGCAGTCCGCCCGTGGCGAACGTGCCTATGACATCTACTCGCGCCTCCTCAAGGAACGAGTGATCTTCCTTGTCGGTCCGGTAGAAGACTACATGGCCAACCTGGTCGCGGCGCAACTGCTGTTCCTTGAAGCGGAAAACCCGGACAAGGACATCCATCTTTACATCAACTCACCAGGCGGTTCGGTGACTGCGGGCATGTCGATCTACGACACCATGCAGTTCATCAAACCTGACGTTTCCACCACCTGTATCGGTCAGGCCTGCAGCATGGGTGCTTTCCTGCTTGCCGGTGGTGCTGCGGGCAAGCGTTACTGCCTGCCGAACTCGCGCATGATGATTCACCAGCCATTGGGCGGTTTCCAGGGTCAGGCGTCGGACATCGACATCCATGCCAAGGAAATCCTTCATATCCGTTCGCGCCTGAACTCGTTGTTGGCTCATCACACCGGTCAAAGCCTCGAAACCATTGAGCGCGACACCGAGCGTGACAACTTCATGAGCGCAGAGCGTGCGGCTGAATACGGCCTGATCGACTCGGTGATCGACAAACGTAAAATGCCCGCCTAAGCAGCTCAAATGCAGGTGGTTGGTTTAACTGGCCACCAGCGGGCTTGAAAAAGCCCGCAATTGCCTTCATCTTGTGTTGCAAGCCTATCGGATTTGGATCGATCGAATGACTGACACCCGCAACGGCGAGGACAACGGCAAGCTGCTCTATTGCTCCTTCTGTGGCAAAAGCCAGCATGAAGTGCGCAAATTGATTGCCGGCCCCTCGGTCTTTATCTGCGACGAGTGCGTCGACCTGTGCAACGACATCATCCGCGAGGAGGTGCAGGAAGCACAGGCAGAAAGCAGCGCGCATAAATTGCCTTCGCCTAAAGAAATCAGTGGCATCCTTGATCAGTACGTGATTGGTCAGGAGCGTGCGAAAAAGGTTTTGGCCGTAGCGGTATATAACCACTACAAACGCCTCAACCAGCGTGACAAAAAGAATGACGATGTCGAGCTCGGCAAAAGCAACATCTTGCTGATCGGCCCTACAGGCTCGGGTAAAACCCTGCTTGCTGAAACACTGGCCCGTTTGCTGAATGTGCCTTTCACCATCGCTGACGCAACCACCCTCACCGAGGCGGGTTACGTAGGTGAAGACGTTGAAAACATTATTCAGAAACTGTTGCAGAAGTGCGATTACGACGTAGAAAAGGCCCAAATGGGCATTGTCTACATCGATGAAATCGACAAGATTTCGCGCAAGTCCGACAACCCGTCGATCACCCGGGACGTTTCCGGTGAAGGCGTGCAGCAGGCCCTGCTCAAGTTGATCGAAGGTACGGTCGCTTCCGTTCCGCCTCAAGGTGGTCGCAAGCACCCGCAGCAGGAATTCCTTCAGGTTGACACCCGTAACATCCTGTTCATCTGCGGCGGTGCGTTCTCCGGTCTGGAAAAGGTTATTCAAAACCGTTCCACCCGTGGCGGCATTGGCTTCAACGCAGAAGTTCGCAGCAAGGAAGAAGGCAAGAAGGTGGGTGAGTCCCTGCGTGAAGTCGAGCCTGACGATCTGGTCAAGTTCGGTCTGATCCCGGAATTCGTCGGTCGTCTGCCGGTTCTTGCGACGCTGGACGAGCTCGACGAGGCTGCGCTGATGCAGATCCTCACCGAGCCGAAAAATGCTCTGACCAAACAGTATGCCAAGCTGTTCGAGATGGAAGGCGTAGACCTGGAGTTCCGGGCCGACGCACTGAAATCGGTCGCCAAGCGCGCACTGGAACGTAAAACCGGTGCTCGTGGATTGCGCTCGATCCTCGAAGGTGTGCTGCTCGACACTATGTATGAAATCCCCTCGCAGTCCGAGGTGAGTAAAGTAGTGATCGATGAAAGCGTTATAGAAGGCAAGTCCAAGCCACTGTATATCTACGAAAACAGTGAGCCGGCTGCCAAGGCAGCGCCAGACGCGTAAGCGTCGCACTGCTGGATTAAAGAAGGGGCCTTCGGGCCCCTTTGCTTTTGTAGGAGCTGCCGCAGGCTGTGATCTTTTAAGTGGTTTTCTAATCAGCTTGTTTTTTTCGAAAGCAGCCCCCATCTTGGTTTCAAGCTTACTTCCATCTGTTTCCGGCCTTATGGCCGCCGTAGAGGCGAAATCATGAAGACAACCATCGAATTGCCTCTCCTGCCATTGCGTGATGTTGTGGTTTATCCGCACATGGTTATCCCGCTGTTCGTGGGGCGCGAGAAATCTATCGAAGCCCTCGAGGCCGCGATGACGGGCGACAAGCAGATCCTTCTGCTGGCTCAGAGAAACCCTGCTGACGACGATCCCGGTGAAGACGCACTTTATCGCGTAGGTACCATCGCGACGGTTCTGCAGCTGCTCAAGCTGCCTGACGGCACGGTCAAAGTGCTGGTTGAAGGCGAGCAACGGGGCGCGGTCGAGCGTTTCAGTGAAGTCGACGGCCATTGCCGTGCCGAGGTTTCGCTGATTGACGAAGTCGAAGCTCCCGAGCGCGAGTCGGAAGTGTTTGTCCGCAGCTTGCTGTCGCAATTTGAGCAATACGTTCAGTTGGGCAAGAAGGTTCCGGCTGAAGTCCTGTCGTCGCTCAACAGCATCGATGAGCCAAGCCGCCTGGTCGATACCATGGCCGCGCACATGGCGCTGAAGATCGAGCAGAAGCAGGAAATCCTCGAAATCATCGATTTGTCGGCTCGGGTCGAGCACGTTCTGGCATTGCTGGACGCCGAAATCGATTTGCTGCAAGTCGAAAAACGTATTCGTGGCCGCGTCAAAAAGCAAATGGAGCGCAGCCAGCGCGAGTACTACCTGAATGAGCAGATGAAGGCCATTCAGAAAGAGCTGGGCGATAGCGAAGAAGGCCATAACGAAGTCGAAGAGCTGAAAAAGCGCATCGATGCCGCAGGTTTGCCAAAAGACGCGCTGATCAAGGCCCAGGCCGAGCTGAACAAGCTCAAGCAAATGTCACCGATGTCTGCCGAAGCGACCGTTGTGCGGTCCTACCTCGACTGGCTGGTGCAGGTGCCGTGGAAGGCGCAAAGCAAGGTTCGCCTGGATCTTGCGCGCGCAGAAGACATTCTCGACGCCGACCACTATGGTCTGGAGGAAGTCAAAGAGCGGATTCTCGAATACCTCGCCGTGCAAAAACGCGTGAAGAAAATTCGCGGCCCGGTGTTGTGCCTGGTCGGTCCTCCAGGGGTTGGTAAAACCTCCCTGGCGGAGTCGATTGCTCACGCAACAAACCGCAAATTCGTACGCATGGCCCTCGGCGGCGTACGCGACGAGGCGGAAATTCGTGGTCATCGCCGGACTTATATCGGTTCGATGCCAGGAAGATTGATTCAAAAGATGACAAAGGTTGGCGTGCGCAACCCACTTTTCCTGCTCGACGAAATCGACAAGATGGGCAGCGACATGCGTGGCGATCCGGCGTCGGCTTTGCTGGAAGTGCTCGATCCTGAGCAAAACCACAATTTCAACGATCACTATCTGGAAGTCGACTACGACCTGTCCGATGTGATGTTCCTTTGCACCTCGAACTCGATGAACATTCCACCGGCGCTGCTCGACCGGATGGAAGTGATTCGTCTGCCGGGTTACACCGAAGACGAGAAGATCAACATTGCCGTCAAGTACCTTTCGCCCAAGCAGATTCAGGCCAACGGCTTGAAAAAAGGCGAGCTGGAATTCGACGCCGAGGCGATCCGCGACATCATTCGTTACTACACCCGGGAAGCCGGTGTACGTGGGCTTGAGCGCCAGATTGCCAAGGTTTGCCGCAAGGCGGTAAAAGAGCACGCGATGGAAAAACGCTTCTCGGTGAAGGTCACTGCCGAGCTGCTGGAACACTTCCTCGGCGTGCGTAAGTTCCGCTACGGGCTGGCCGAGCAACAAGACCAGATCGGTCAAGTGACGGGTCTGGCCTGGACTCAGGTGGGCGGCGAGTTGCTGACCATCGAAGCTGCGGTAGTGCCGGGTAAAGGTCAGTTGATCAAGACCGGTTCGCTGGGCGATGTCATGGTCGAATCGATCACTGCAGCGCTGACGGTTGTTCGCAGCCGCGCGAAAAGCCTGGGGATCCCGCTGGACTTCCACGAGAAGCGCGACACCCACATCCACATGCCGGAAGGGGCGACGCCCAAAGACGGTCCTAGTGCGGGTGTAGGCATGTGCACAGCGCTGGTGTCAGCTTTGACCGGGATTCCTGTGCGTGCCGATGTTGCCATGACCGGTGAAATCACCTTGCGCGGCCAGGTTCTGGCGATCGGTGGTCTTAAGGAAAAACTGCTGGCGGCCCACCGCGGCGGAATCAAGACGGTGATCATTCCTGAAGAGAATGTTCGCGATTTGAAGGAAATTCCTGACAATATCAAGCAAGATCTTCAGATTAAACCGGTTAAATGGATTGACGAAGTCCTGCAAATTGCGCTGCAATACGCGCCGGAGCCCTTGCCGGATGTGGCTCCCGAGATAGTTGCAAAGGATGAGAAGCGCGAGTCTGACTCTAAGGAAAGAATTAGCACGCACTAGTACGTATTAGCCTGGGGGGCTTTCTTGACAGCTTTTTAGAGCCCTTGTTATAAAGCGGCTCTTAAGTGTCTGTAGGCCATTCAGCACTCGTTTTTGCTTTCACCAAAAAACTTAGAATCATCTCAAATAGATATAAGGGGACTTAGAGTGAACAAGTCGGAACTGATTGATGCTATCGCTGCATCCGCTGATATCCCGAAAGCCGCTGCTGGCCGTGCGCTGGACGCTGTAATCGAATCCGTCACTGGCGCTCTCAAGGCTGGCGACTCTGTTGTTCTGGTTGGTTTCGGTACTTTCTCCGTCACTGATCGTCCAGCTCGTATTGGTCGTAACCCACAGACCGGTAAGACGCTGGAAATCGCAGCAGCCAAAAAACCAGGTTTCAAAGCCGGTAAAGCACTGAAAGAAGCTGTTAACTAAGCCTCACTCGGTTTTTTGCCTATCCGGGTCGGGGTCATTCCTGACTTGGCAGCGGAGCGGTAGTTCAGTCGGTCAGAATACCGGCCTGTCACGCCGGGGGTCGCGGGTTCGAGCCCCCGTCCGCTCCGCCAGTTACGAGAAGGCGCATCCTCGGATGCGCCTTTCTTCTATCCGGATTCTACCCACGCTCCACGGTTGCCTAAATTGAAGTTCAACCGTTTCTGGGGGACGCATGCTGCAGAATATCAGGGACAATTCACAAGGCTGGATTGCCAAGACCATTATCGGGGTCATCGTTGCACTGATGGCTTTGACCGGTTTCGACGCCATTTTCAAAGCCACTACCCACCGCAACGATGCGGCCAAGGTGAATGGTGAGGAAATCAGCCAGAACGAGCTGAGCCAGGCGGTTGATATGCAACGCCGTCAGCTCATGCAACAGCTGGGCAAGGATTTCGATGCTTCCTTGCTGGACGAAAAAATGTTGCGCGAAGCGGCTCTGAAAGGGCTGATCGACCGCAAACTGTTGCTGCAAGGCGCAGAAAAATCGAAATTCGCTTTCTCCGAAGCTGCACTGGACCAAGTGATCCTGCAAACACCTGAATTCCAGGTCGACGGCAAGTTCAGTCCTGAGCGTTTCGATCAGGTGATTCGTCAGTTGGGCTACAGCCGTATGCAGTTCCGCCAGATGCTGGCTCAGGAAATGCTGATCGGCCAACTGCGTGCCGGTCTGGCAGGTAGCGGTTTCGTCACTGATGCACAGGTTCAGGCTTTCGCCCGTCTGGAAAAACAGACCCGCGACTTCGCCACCCTGAGCGTCAAGGCAGATCCAGCGGCGGTGAAACTGACCGACGAAGAGGTCAAGGCTTACTACGACGAGCACGCCAAAGAGTTCATGACACCGGATCAGGTGGTCATCGATTACCTCGAGTTGAAGAAGGCTTCCTTCTTTGATCAGGTCGCCGTCAAGGACGAAGACCTGCAAGCGCTGTATCAGAAAGAAACCGCGAACCTGGCCGAACAACGTCGGGCTGCGCACATTCTGATCGAAGTGAATGACAAGGTGAGCGAGGCGCAAGCCAAGGCGAAGATCGAAGAGATTCAGGCACGTCTGGCCAAAGGTGAAAGCTTCGAGGCCCTGGCCAAGGAGTTCTCGCAGGACCCGGGTTCGGCAGCCAATGGCGGTGACCTCGGTTACGCTGGCCCAGGTGTTTACGATCCGCTCTTTGAGAAAGCGCTGTATGCGTTGAACAAGGATCAGGTATCGGTGCCGGTGCGCACTGAATTCGGTTTCCACTTGATCAAGCTGTTGGGTGTTGAAGCACCTCAAGTGCCAAGCTTCGCCAGCCTGAAAGACAAGCTGACCAAGGAACTGAAAACCCAGCAGGTCGAGCAGCGCTTTGTTGACGCGACCAAACAGCTGGAAGACTCCGCGTTCGAAGCTTCCGATCTGGTTCAACCCGCTCAGGACCTGAAGCTGACCGTTCACACGTCCGCGCCGTTTGGCCGTGAAGGTGGCGAAGGTATCGCGGCCAACCGCGCCGTGGTCACTGCAGCATTCAGCCCGGAAGTACTGGATGAAGGTGCCAACAGCACCGGCATCGAACTGGATCCGGAAACTGTCGTGGTGCTGCGTGCCAAAGAGCATCGCAAGCCTGAACAGCTGCCGCTGGAAAGCGTCGCTGCGAGCATCCGCGTGCAATTGACCAAGGAGCACGCCAGTGCTGCTGCCAAGACCAAGGCTGATGAGCTGATCGCCAGCCTGCGCGATGGCAAGACGCCGCTCGCCGGTCAAAGCTGGAAAGTCACCAACGCGGCGACTCGCGCTCAGGAAGGGGTTGACCCAACCGTGCTGCAAGCGTTGTTCCGCATGCCAAAGCCTGCCGCCAAGGACAAGCCGACATTCAGCAGCGTGACCCTGACCGATGGTAGTCTGGTGATCGTACGCCTGAACGGGGTGAACGAAGCCGCTGCGCCTTCTGAAGAAGAGAAGGCTCAGTATCGTCGCTTCCTCGCATCGCGCATTGGCCAGCAAGACTTTGCTGCCTATCGCAAGCAGCTGGAAAGCCAGGCAGACATCAAGCGTTACTGATGCCTGACTGACTCCGTTGGTGGTAAACAAAGACCCTGGCCGAAAGGCCGGGGTCTTTTGTTTTGTGCGGTTCAAGGGCTGGCTGGATTCTGTGGCCATCCAGTCGCCACGCGGTGGCCAAATTGCGGGTGTTTATCGATCATTTGTGCGTACGACTTTTTCCGGTAAACGATGGTCAGTAGACTTGTATCGTTTACAAGACACTAATCCATGCGCCGTTACGGGGTGATCTGTTGCACAATACACCCCGGATCGTTTTATTCAGGATGTTCAATGTTCAAATCATTCCACGTGCGTGCCGCCGGGCTGGCGTTGGTACTGGCGGCTGCAGCCGGTTGTACCAAGGAACAGGCCATCTATGAGCATGAAAATTTCGATGATTCCGGGACGTTTTCACGCAAATACCCGGTTACCGATGTCGCTTCCTGCGAGGCCGCTCGTCGGGCGTTGTTGAGCCAGGGCTACATCATCACCAGCACTGACCCGAAACTGGTCAGCGGTCACAAGAGCTTTCAGCAGACCGGCGACACGCATATGGAGATCAGCTTCAACGTGGTCTGCGCCGAAGACAGCAAGCATCATGCGACGATGTTCGCCAATGCCTTGCAGGACCGCTATGCATTGAAGAAAACCAACAACTCCGCCAGCTTGGGCGTCGGTGTGTTGGGCTCGGTGTCGATGCCGATTGGTTCTTCCGATGACTCGATGGTCAAGGTTGCCAGTGAAACCGTGTCGTCCGGGAAGTTCTACGAGCGGTTTTTCACGCTGGTCGAACTGTTCCTGCCACCTGAAGCGAAGAAAGAGGCGCATATCGTCGAGAAGCCAAAGACCGATCTGGGTGTGCCTGAACCCACGCCAGCCCCTGCAGCGCCAGCACCCGAGCCCGCAGCGACGCCAACACCCGCGCCAACTCCAGCGCCGGTCGCACCAGCGGCGGCCGAGCCGGTGACGGCTGCACCAGCGCCAGCTCCAGCGGTGAGTGCGCCGATAGAGCCGGTCTCTGCCGCATCGGCGCCTGTGGCGTCGTCGATTGCACCTGCGAGCAATGTCGAGCCGACACCGGCCTCTGAAGTTATCACGCCACCGGCGAATCCGAGCTCGTTGCCGGCGCCGACCGAGCCGATTCCGGCATTGCCATCGTCCGGCAAGTAATCTGAATCCGAGCGCTGCGGGGCGAGTCCCGCAGCGGTTGTTCAGAATCATCTGCGCCACCAAAGGCTGATTTTCGTCAGCTTTTATTCAAAGTCTCCCGTGATAAATTCTTGAGTGCCTGCTACGTTTTATTAGCAGGACGCTTGCGTGTACCTGCGTCATTTTTCTTTCATGCGGGCACTTTATGCTGATGACGAAGGTCATTGGTACAGCGGTTTTAACTCGACTCAGAAGGACATCCCGATGGACGATTATCAAGAAGAGCTGCTTGAATATCAGGCATTTGAACTGGACCCACTGGAACCAGCCGAAGACGCCACAGAGTTGTAACAAAGCAGCTGCAGGCATGCCGCGTCAGGCTGATTGCCTGTGACTGCGACGGAATTCGCCAGGTGTCTGGTTGTTCCAGCGTTTGAAGGCGCGCTGAAAGGCTTCGGCCGAGGCAAAACCCAGCAGGTAGGCGATCTCGCCAAAGGCCAGTTCCGTGTCACGGATATAGGTCATGGCCAGATCGCGGCGGGTGTCGTTGAGAATGGCGCGAAATTGCGTACCTTCTTCGGCGAGCTTGCGACGCAAGGTCCAGGTCGGCAGCTTCAGGCGTGCGGCCACTTCCTCCAGGTCGGGTTCACGACCACCATTGAGCAAAGGCCCCAGCAACTGAGTGATGCGTTCACGCAGGCTGCGGGTGCGGGTCAATTGCTCCAGTTCCCGTTCACATAGCTTGAGCATCAGACGCCAGGTACTCGGGCAGTGCTCGGGGTTGCGCAGCGCCAGGTTGGCCTGACTCAGCCTGAGTTGATTGTGCTCGGCGCCGAACTGGATCGGGCAGTCGCCCAGCAGCGCGTAACGCTCGCGGTAATCCGGCTCGGCGAACTCGATGTCGATGCGTTCAGCGCGTAGCGGCTCAGGGCTCAGGCTGGACAACTGCTGCAACCAGCTGGCGATGATCGAATCCACCACAAAGCGGTTATAGGCGTTGTACGGGCTGATGGAATAGAACCGTAGCCACGCGCCCTGGGCATCTTCATGGAAACTCGACTGGCCGCGGTAATTGGAGCCGTACAAGGCTTCGAAGCGAATCAGGCAGCGCGCCGCTTCGCGCACCGTCGGTGCCTGAGCGGCAGTGATCCCGGCCAGCCCGACCTGGCTGAGGCGGCTGAGCTGACCCATGCGCAGACCCAGTGCCGGGTCGCCGGTCAGTTGAATCGCCGCATGGCCCAGGCGCATGTAGCGCGGAATCGACAGCCGGGCGCCGGCTTCGGCTAACCGCGCCGAGTCGAGACCGTATTGTTCCAGCAGCGGTTGCGGGTCCAGACCGTGGCTGCGTACGGCGTCAGCCAGGCTATGGACGAAGCCGACCGACAGATCCCCGAGGCGCATCGGCTGTGGTTTCATCACTTACAACCAGATATTGAGCAAACGTGCACCATGGGCTTCGCGGTCGGCGAAGTGTTGGCCGTTGCTGCTGAGAAAGCTCTGGCCGGCGCTGCCCTGATCCCAGAATTGTCCGCGCAGGAACACGCTGACCCCGGCGCTGGCCTGACTTACCGAACGCTGACTGGTCAGCGTCAGGCGATGCCAGGCCTGGCCTTCGCTGAGCTCGCCGGGCTTGAAGCTGATTTCACTCGGAGTCGATGGTCCCTTGTAACCGCGCCAGGGTTTGTCCCAGGTCCCACGGCCTTTGATAAAGGCAGGCACGGCAATCAACTGAGCTCCCTGGTCATTGAGCTTGCGGTAATTGTCCGGATACCAACTGTCGTTACCGATCAATACGGCCAGACGTCCGGCGGGGGTGTCAATGACATTGACCCTTTGATCGGTGCTTGGCTGGATGAAGCCCTGTTCATCGAAGGTCGGGCTCAGCTGACGCTGTGGCTGGCCGATCGGCAAGCCATCGCGACCGAACACCAGGCTGCTGTTGTACAGCGCGCCACGGCCGATTTTCAGCATACCGTCGCTGACACTCGGCTCGGGCAACACGATGCTGCCCGCCACCAGGGTGATGTCGAACTCTTTGGCCAGCCCGCCAAACAGTGCCTGGTACTGTTTGGCCATGCTTTTGGCTTTCATGCGCAGGTGTGCGTCATCCAGGCGGCTGTCGCCCTTGGCGCTGATCAACGCGCGCAGAAAGGACAGGGGATTACTCACCGCCAGCCAGTTCATGGCTTCGTCCTGTGTGCTGGCCTGATACAGCTCGTCTTTTTCACCGCTGAGCATTAACCAGGTACCGATGTGTTCCGGCAGCACAACGATGGTTTTTTCGTTCAGCAGGCCCTGTTCGTGAGCCTGCTGCAAATAGGCCGCGAGCTTGCGGTGCAGGTGCTCGGGGCTTTGATAGTCGGTGGGAAACAGCTCGGGCTGAATGCCCAGCAGGTTGCCACGGTCGGCCGGAACGCCTTGGTCAACGGCGAGTTTGATGCGCAGGTCCGAGAGGTAATGGCCTTCCGGGCGATCAGCGGTCCACATCGCGTACGCGGCGATGACGGCGATCAACGCCATGGAAGCGGTCAGGTAAAGAAGTTTGCGCATGGGGAAACAATAAGTGGCCGTGTGCAGGATTCGTCGACAAGGGTAGGCGCCATGCCGACGAATGCCAAGAGGCGCTGCGCGTTTGGATCAATAAGTTGTCAGTTACGGTCATTGAGCGATGACCGGCCTGCTTTTAGTCTGTGGCACATAACCGATGGACGCCAAAGAGCGCCCGCACTTTTTCCGTGATTGTTCGTTGTGGAGCTATCGATGACCGCCGCTCATTACCCGCACCTGTTGGCCCCGCTGGATCTGGGTTTTACCACGCTGCGCAACCGTACCCTGATGGGCTCGATGCACACTGGCCTTGAGGAGAAGCCCGGCGGTTTTGAGCGCATGGCGGCGTACTTCGCCGAACGTGCTCGCGGTGGGGTTGGCCTGATGGTCACCGGCGGTATTGGGCCGAACGATGAGGGCGGGGTTTACTCCGGCGCCGCCAAGCTGACCACTGTCGATGAGGCGCTCAAGCATCAGATCGTCACTCGTGCCGTGCACGAGGCGGGTGGCAAGATTTGCATGCAGATTCTCCACGCCGGGCGTTATGCCTACAGCCCGAAGCAGGTCGCGCCGAGTGCGATCCAGGCACCGATCAACCCGTTCAAGCCTAAAGAGCTGGACGAGGAAGGCATCGAGAAGCAGATCAGCGACTTCGTCACCTGTTCGACGCTGGCGCAAACAGCCGAGTACGACGGCGTCGAGATCATGGGCTCCGAAGGTTATTTCATTAACCAGTTCCTCGCTGCCCACACCAACCACCGCACCGACCGTTGGGGCGGCAGCTACGAAAACCGTATGCGCCTGCCGGTGGAAATCGTTCGTCGTGTACGCGAAGCGGTGGGTCCGAATTTCATCATTATCTTCCGTCTGTCGATGCTCGATCTGGTGGAAGGCGGCAGCACCTGGGAAGAAATCGTTCAGTTGGCCAAGGCGATCGAAAAAGCGGGCGCAACTATCATCAACACCGGGATCGGCTGGCACGAAGCGCGGATTCCGACCATTGCCACCAAGGTTCCGCGTGCCGCGTTCAGCAAGGTCACGGCCAAGTTGCGTGGGGAAGTCGGTATTCCGCTGATCACCACCAACCGCATCAACACCCCGGAGGTCGCCGAGCAGATCCTCGCCGAAGGTGACGCCGACATGGTGTCGATGGCGCGGCCATTCCTCGCCGACCCGGAGTTCGTCAACAAGGCCGCCGCCGGTCGCGCTGATGAAATCAACACCTGCATCGGTTGCAACCAGGCCTGCCTGGACCACACGTTTGGCGGCAAGTTGACCTCGTGCCTGGTGAACCCGCGGGCCTGTCATGAAACCGAACTCAACTACCTGCCAGTGCAGCAGATCAAGAAAATCGCCGTGGTTGGCGCAGGTCCCGCGGGGTTGTCCGCGGCAACCGTGGCCGCCGAGCGTGGACATCAAGTGACGCTGTTCGATTCCGCCAGCGAAATCGGCGGCCAGTTCAACGTCGCCAAGCGTGTGCCGGGCAAGGAAGAGTTCTTCGAAACCTTGCGCTACTTCAAACGCAAGTTGCAGACCACGAATGTCGAGGTGTGCCTGAATACGCGGGTCGATGTCGCGCAACTGGTGGACGGCGGTTATGACGAGGTGATTCTGGCCACCGGCATTGCGCCGCGTGTGCCGGCGATTCCGGGCGTCGAGCATGCCAAGGTGCTGAGCTACCTGGACGTGATCCTCGAGCGCAAACCGGTCGGCAAGAACGTTGCGGTGATCGGTGCTGGCGGTATCGGTTTTGATGTCTCGGAATTCCTCGTGCATCAAGGCGTCGCCACCAGCCAGGACCGTGAAGCGTTCTGGAAAGAGTGGGGCATCGATACTCACCTTGAGGCCCGTGGCGGTGTCGCCGGGATCAAGGCCGAGCCTCACGCACCGGCACGTCAGGTGTTCCTGTTGCAGCGCAAGAAATCCAAGGTCGGCGACGGTCTGGGCAAAACCACTGGCTGGATTCACCGCACGGGGCTGAAGAACAAGCACGTACAGATGCTCAACAGCGTCGAGTACCTGAAGATCGATGATGAAGGTCTGCATATCCGCATTGGTGAAACCGGTGAACCGCAGCTGCTGCCGGTGGACAACATTGTGATCTGCGCTGGACAGGACCCGTTGCGCGAGTTGCACGATGGCCTGGTGGCGGCCGGGCAGAACGTGCATTTGATCGGTGGTGCGGATGTGGCGGCAGAGCTGGATGCCAAACGTGCGATCAATCAGGGGTCGCGTCTGGCTGCTGAGCTCTGATAGTGACCGCAGGTTAGGCGTGCCAATGGCCATCGCGAGCAGGCTCGCTCCCACAGGTTCTGTGTTGTTCACTGAATGGTGGTTCAACTCTGAACACTTGTGGGAGCGGGTCTGCCCGCGATGGCGTCCTGTCTGCTGCTAAGATGCCGGTTCTTTCCCAAAGAGCCGGCATCAATGCTTTCTCCTCCTTTCGACTGGCTCCCCCATGCCCCGCTTGAACGTCTTCACCTGGACTGGCTCACACAGTCCGGTATCGAGGTGGCGGTATTGCGGCTGGACCGGATCGACCCGCTGATCTCCGGTAACAAATGGTTCAAGCTCATTGAACACCTGAGGGTGGCTCGCGAGGCGGGTGCCGAAGGGGTGATCAGTCTGGGCGGCGCCTGGTCCAATCATCTGCACGCGCTGGCGGCGGCGGGTAAACGCTTTGGTTTTCCGACCGTCGGCCTGCTGCGCGGGCATCCGCAAGACACCTCGACCGTGCAGGACTTGCAGGCCTTTGGCATGCACTTGCACTGGTTGGGTTACGGCGGTTATCGCGCACGCCACGAACCGGGTTTCTGGCAGCCATGGCAGGCGCAATACCCGCATCTGCACCCAGTCCCCGAAGGCGGTGGCGGTTTGCTCGGCGCGCGCGGTTGTGGGCAATTGCTGACGCAGGTCGGCGAGCAGTTGAGCGAGTTGGGTTGGAATGACCACGACGGCTGGTGGCTGGCCTGTGGAACCGGCACTACGCTGGCGGGGTTGGTGCTGGCCGAGACCCAAAGGCATCCGGTGTATGGCGTGCTGGCGGTGCCCGATGATCATGGTGTGGCGCAGCAGGTCGAAGCGATTCTCGATGAATGCGGCTTGCCGGACCGGGGGTATGAGCTGTTTGACGGCAGTCGTGGCGGCTTCGCCAAAGTCGATCCCGTGTTGTTGGGGTTTATCGACGAGACCGAGCAGGCCTGTGGTATGCCACTGGAACCGCTATACACCGGCAAGGCGCTGTTGGCATTGAAACTACAGAGCGAAGCCGGGCGTTTCGCCCCCGGCACACGCTTGATCTTTGTGCACACCGGCGGCTTGCAGGGGCGCCGGGGTTTTGCGCCTCTCAGTCAGGGCTGATGCGCTTGGGCATCATCCGCAGCAGGGTGTTATCGCGCACCACGTAATGGTGATACAGCCCGGCCACGGCGTGCAGGCCGATCAACCAATAGCCGATGGTGCCCGCGAGCTGGTGCCAGCCCTGGATTTGCTTGGCCAGCGGCTTGTTTTCCCCGATCAGCAACGGCAGGTCGACGCCGTAGAACATCACTTGCTGACCTTTGGCGCTGGTAACCAGCCAGCCGAGAATCGGCGTGGCAATCATGAATATATACAGCGCCCAGTGCATCAACCGGGCAAGCACGGTTTGCCATTGGGGTGAGGCCGGGAAGATTTTTGGAGCGCTGCCCAGACTGCGGGCAAACAGCCGCAACCAGACCAGTACGAACACCGTCAGGCCGAGCATGTAGTGCGCTTCCGTGATCAGGGTCCGCCCGCCACTGCCCTTGGGAAAGATCCCGCGCAGTTCGATACAGGCGTAGACCACCGCCAGCAGTACCAGCATCAACCAGTGCAGCGCGATTGATACGGTGCTGTAGCGTGATTCGGAATTCTTCCAGGGCATACGGTTTTCCTCGCTTTTCAGGTCTGAAGTCTCCGTTCTTATGCGACGGAGTGCTTTAACTGTAATCCTGTTTGCGTGGATTTGCCTGAGTCAGATCAGGCTTTTCTGCCTCATCGAGCGCTCTGCGACAGATGCTTGGGCAAAAAACGGCGCCAGCCCCGTTCAAGGGCTGGCGCTTTTTTGCTTTACTGCGCGGCAATCAACTGCTTTGCGGCATCTCACCGTTGGCCAAGCGCCTGTTGATGTCGGCGATAACTTCCGGCAGGTCGGTGATGGTGTCGATCATGTAGTGCGGGCGCGAGCTTTCGAACATCGCGTGAATGCGTTTGCGTTCGCTGGCGAGGGGGTCGCTGCCCAGCGCTCGATAATCGTCGTAGGTCAGGCCCAGCGCGTTGCCCGAGCAGATCAGCGCGACGGTCCACATGCCGGCACGGCGACCTTCGAGAATGCCCGGCACGGTGTCGTCGATCTTCACGCAGGCGGCGACATCGTCAATGCCCAGGGCGATCACGTTGGCCAGGGCTTGAGCCGGCCATGGGCGGCCATTCGGCACTTCGTCGGTGGCGACCACGTGGTCAGCCACATAGCCGTTGGTGGCGGCCAGTTCGACGACTTTGTCCATGACCTGCTTCGGATAACCGGAGCACGAGCCGATTTTTATCCCTTGCTGGCGCAGGTTGGCGATGGTCTCCAAAGCCCCCGGGATCAGCGCCGAGTGCTCGGCGATTTTTTCGATTTGCAGCGGCATGAAGCGTTTGTAGAGGGCGGTTACGTCATCGTCGGTCGGCGTACGACCGAAAACCTTGCGATAACGCTCGGCAACTTCTGGCTGATCGCAGAGCGTGCGAATGTGCTCCCACTTGCCCATGCCCATCGGCCCGCGGGCTTCTTCGATGGAAACCTGGACGTCGAATTCGGCAAAGGCTTCGACGAAGATCTGGGTCGGCGCGAAAGAGCCGAAATCGACCACGGTGCCGGCCCAGTCGAGGATGGCGGCTTGCAGCTTGGTTGGATTGTTGTAGTGCATGGTGATCAAGATCCTGTGGCAACTGGCTATTGGAGAGCGTTTTTTGTGGGAGCGAGCTTGCTCGCGATAGCGGACAGTCATTCAACATTGATGTCGACTGACATGGCCTCATCGCGAGCAAGCTCGCTCCCACAGGGTGCTGTGGTGTTTCAGATATCGAGGACTTCCATTTCGCGCAGTGCTTCGGCGACCGCGGCCACAGCCGCTCGCATCTCGGCCTGATTGACGTGGCCGATGCAGCCGACGCGGAAGGTTTCGACCTGGGTCAACTTGCCCGGATAGAGGATGAAGCCCTTGGCCTTCACGCGTTCGTAGAACGCTTTGAACTGGTAACGCGGATCTTTCGGCGCATGGAAGGTGACGATGATCGGCGCCTGGATCGCGGCAGGCAGGAAGCTGCGCAAGCCGAGTTTGGCCATTTCATCGAGCAGCACCTGGCAATTGTTCGCGTAACGCTGATGCCGCGCCGGCAAGCCGCCTTCTTCGTTGTATTGCAGCAGCGCTTCGTGCAGCGCCGCGACCACGTGGGTCGGCGGGGTGAAGCGCCATTGGCCGGTCTTGGCCATGTAGGCGTATTGATCGAACAGGTCCATCGCCAGCGAATGGGAGTTGCCGGCGGCATTCGCCAGGGCGGATTTGTTGGCGAAGACGAAACCCATGCCTGGTACGCCTTCCAGGCATTTGCCCGAGGCGGCGATCAGTGCGTCGAACGGTACTTGCCGAGCGTCGATCGGCAGTGCGCCAAAGGAACTCATGGCATCGATGATCAGACGTTTGCCGTGTTGGGCGATGATGTGGGCGATTTCCGGCAAGGGATTAAGTATCCCGGTGCTGGTTTCGCAGTGGATCAGCGCCACGTGGGTGATGCTGCTGTCGGCTTGTAGCAGGCGGTCGACGTCGGCGGCGGTGGTCGGCTCGTCTTCAGCCGTTTCGAACGTACTGAAGGACCGGCCGAGCACTTCGCAGATCTTCGCCAGGCGTTTGCCGTAAGCGCCGTTGATCAGCACCAGCACTTTGCCGTCGCGGGGCACCAGGGTGCCGATGGCCGCTTCGACAGCGAAGGTGCCGCTGCCCTGCAACGGCACGCAGTGGTGGCTATCGGCACCATTGATGATTGCCAACAGCTGTTCGCAGAGGCTGGCGGTCAATTGGTTGAAGCGGTCATCCCATGAACCCCAGTCCACCATCATCGCCTGACGGGTGCGCTGCGACGTGGTCAATGGGCCGGGGGTCAGCAGGATGGGTTCGGCGGTACTCATTCGGGTGTCCTCGCAATCAGTGGGATGAAGCTGCGGGAGATAAATTGCAATTTGCCGTTCCATCAATCAAATTGTTTGTTGTTATGCCAACCATCAGTAAGGCCGATAGCTATGAATCTGTTCCAACTCCGCGCATTTGATGCAGTGGCCCGTGAAGGCAGTTTCACCCGCGCCGCTGCCCGTCTGTTCATCAGCCAACCGGCGGTCACCGGGCATATCAAGGCGCTGGAGGAGCACTATCAGATCACCCTGCTGCGGCGCACTGCGCGGCGGGTCGAGCTGACGGAGGAGGGCACCAAGCTTGCGGCGATTACCCGGGCGATGTTCGGCCTGGCCGAAGAGGCGCAAGTGATGCTTGAGGCCAATCGGCAGTTATTGACCGGTCGTTTGGAGGTGGCGGCGGATGGTCCGCACCTGGTCATGCCGATGCTCGCCAGCCTGCGTGCGCGGTATCCGGGGATTACCGTGAATCTGCGGCTGGGCAATGCCCAGGAAACCCTCGCGGCATTGTTGTCCGAGCACGCCGACGTGGCGGTGCTGACCGAGGTCGAGCCGCGTAAAGGCCTGCACCTGCAAGCCTTGAGCGAGTCACGGATCTGCGCGCTGGTGCCGGAGGGGCACCCATGGTCGACGCTGCGCGAAGGCGTGGCGCTCAAGCAACTGGATCAGGTGATCATGGTGTTGCGCGAGCTGAGTTCGATCACCCGTCGCACGTTCGATGCGGCCTGCGCTCAGGCCAGGGTCAGTCCGCGGGTGCTGCTGGAACTGGACAGCCGGGAGGCGGTGACCGAAGCAGTGGCGGCCGAGTTGGGGGTGGGCGTGGTGTCTTCAGTGGAAGTCAGCCACGACCCGCGTGTGCGGGCGGTGCCGATTATTGGCGACGGACTGCTCAACCGGCACATGATCGGCTGCATGGAGCGGCGCCGGGATTTGCGCTTGATACAGGCGTTTTTCGACCTCGCACCAAATTCCGCGTAGGAGCTGCCGCAGGCTGCGATCTTTTGATCTTGAAAAACAACGTCAAAAGATCGCAGCCTGCGGCAGCTCCTACGCAGGTTCAGGTGTATCGAGGTGATCCAGTGCGCGATTCACCGCCAGTTCGGCTAAAGAGATCATTTGTTGAATCGCCAGCGCGGTATTGCGCTTGGGGCCTTCGAGGTCAAACGCCAGATCGCTGGCCATGACATTGGCCGAGGCAAGGGTTTCGCAGGCGTGGGCCAGCAGGGTTTCACTGTCGACGTCGGGGGCAATGACGAAAATGCAGCCGGGACGCCGGTCGGCTAACAGTGCCTTGGTCTCAGGCAGTACCAGGTAATGATCGAGCGCACGGTGCGCGGCGGCGTGGAGTTCTTTTGAATCGAGGGAGGCGTAAGGGGAAACGGGGTCGGTTTCGGGCGGATTGGGTGTGGCTTTGAACATGCTGATGCTCCTAGAGTCATGGAGCTGCCACGATTTGCTGCGAAGCAAAGGGGGGTGGCAGCTGTACGCGGGTTCGCAGACCGGGACTCTAGAACCGGCAGACCCGAAGGTCTCCCACGCACAACCGCCATAACATGAACTGACAGGCATAGAGGACACCTGCTCACGAACGGGGACGTTGTGCGTCTAGAGATTACCCGGGCTGCGAAACCCGGTCGCTGAATGGGCAGCGACACGGAAACAATAGGGGCCAGGCCCAAGACGCACAAGCCGGCGGATTCTGGCGCAGGTGTAGGCCGCTACGCAAGGTGCTGTAGCCCGCGACGAAGGCTGAGTCGGCAAACATAAACACCCGTAGCAGCTGCCGAGCCCGCGAGGCTGCGTCCGGCCGCGAAGCGGTCGTAAAATCATGCAACACGTTCTGTCAGGTAAACCGAGTACGCAGGATTTGCGAGGACTGCGTCCTCGAACGCAGCCTCGCGGGCTCGACAGCTGCTACGGGCTCGACAATTGCTACGGGCTCGGCCCTGTAATCACCAAACGTCAATAGAACCTAGGGAGTAGCGTCCGGACGGTTCACCAGCCAATCGAACAGCAGACGGGTTTCACGAGGCTGGCACTGAGCGCTGGCGGTGTTGGCGCTGTTGATAAAGCTCAGACGCTGCTCGCTGTTCCAGAATTGCTGGAAGTAATCGGCCAGCGCCACACATTGCCCCGGATACAGCAGGCAGAGTTGTTCGGGGGTACGGGCGAACTCGCTGGCCAGGCGCTGTTTCTGTTCGTTCGTCAGCGACAGGTTACCCAGTGCCCGGCTTTTACCGGTCATCACCACATCGTCACGGTTGAGGCTCCCCAGCTCCTTGAGCCCGGGGCGCGGCATGCGCACGATGTACCACGTGGTGTCGGCCAGACGTTCGGTGGTGGCGGGAGGCCGTTCGAACAGGTAGATCTCGCCGCTCCAGCTAGAGGCCGGTGGTGGCGCCTGTTCAGTGGTAACCAACTGAGGCTCTGACGGGGGGATGCTTGCAGGATTCACGTTCAGGAAATCGCCATTGCCGCTGGGGCTCATGGGTTGATCATCGGCCCTTTGCAGCGGCTCGCCCGGTTGTACGCCAGCGAAACCTGTGCAGAGCACCGGCCGATCAGGATCACCATCGAGGAAACTCACGTGCACCTCGCTGCCAGCCAGTGGCAAGCTCGAGCGCCCCGTCCCGGCGTGTGCAATCGGCAACCAGATGCTTGAGGAGCCTTGCCCGCCGGATTGCGGCTCAGGCCACAGGCAGATGTTGATTCGCCCGTGTTCGTCGACGTGCGGCGGCTTACCGGCCGGACCGAGGACCTGAGCCATCTGGTAACCACTGATACACGGCCTGGAATGTTTGAGGGCCGGTCGGAACGCGGTTGACCAGGGAATGGCCTTGAACTGATTGCGATAACCCTCAGTTTCAGGCAACGCCGTGTCGACATCAGGCTTTTTGCCCTGATGCAGCACTTCACTTAATAACCATTGATCGTTGAACGCCGGGACGGGATGCGCGGTGACTTGCAGCAGCCGGCCGCTGAGCAGTTCGGGCAGCGTACTGTGGCCCTGGATCTGGCGATGCAGGCTGCGCAGCCGCTCGAGCTCGCGGCGACCGAGCTGGTTGCGCCGGGCCTTTTGGGGAGTGATTCGGCCCGTTGGGTGCAGGCTGTCGAGGTCTGTCTGGTTTGCAGAGTCTCCAGGTTCGGTTGCCGCGAGGTGAGTTCTGGCGTGCTGCTGGAGTGTTGTTCGCGGCCCGGTGGTCAGCCGGCTATGGCATTGAAAGAGCTGGCTGATCCGTGGCTGTTGGGCATTCAACGCGCTGGGGTGAAAAGCACTCTCGACCGGCTGCTGCGCAAAGCTTTCACAGTCATCGGCGAACACCAGCACATGCCCCTCGCATTGGTGTTCGAAGTGATAGTGGATGCCTTCCTCTTCGCACAGTCGTTGCAACAGGTGCAGATCGGTTTCATCGTACTGAATACAAAACGGGCGCCGCGGATACTCACCGTTTGATAGCTCAAAACGATAACTGTCGGGCGGCAGTCGATGCTCTGCCAGCAGCTGGCGCAGGATCTCTGGCACGCTCAGTTGCTGGAATACCCGTCGACAGCGCTGTTGCTCCAGCGCAAGCAGGCGGGGGGCCAGGTTCAGGGTGTAGCCGATCTGCTGCGCGCCGCAGTACTGCAGGCCGGCGCTGTGGATGATGCCGTGAATGCCAGTGTTGTGGCTCAGGTGCAGAAATGCCGGCTGATGTAGCAGTTGATCCAGATTCATTGCGGGCAGTGGGCCGAGCATTTCGATGTCGAATCGATAGACCTGGTTGAGGGCTTCGCGACCGCTGAACTGTCGGACCTGAAAGCTTGACGCGAACTCGGTGAGCGTCAGGGTGAAGGGACTTTCCATGTCGTTGCGCATCAAACACTCTTCTGCCTTGAAGTACGGGGCACAGAGGTTACGAAACACTGGCGCTCAATAGTCACGGTAAACCGACATTTCAGAAAAGCCCTACAACAGGTTGTGACGATGTCGATCGCTCACAACACTTTTTGGTCGATTGCCAACTTTTTGCCGTATAAACTTGCGCAAAGCGTCGGCCAATAGATGTCTCGGCGCCACAGATCAAGAGAGTGAGTAATGGGCGCACAGTGGAAGGTTAAACACAAAGAAGCGGCAGCCAACGCCAAGGGCAAGATCTTCGGCAAACTGGTGAAGGAAATCACCATTGCTGCACGTAACGGCGCTGATATCAGCACCAACGCGCACCTGCGACTGGTGGTCGAACAGGCCAAGAAAGCCTCGATGCCGCGTGAAACCCTGGAGCGTGCCATCAAGAAAGGTTCGGGCCAGCTCGGCGAAACTGTGCAGTACCACCGCGTGACGTACGAAGGTTTCGCCCCGCATCAGGTGCCGCTGATCGTTGAGTGCGTGACCGACAACATCAACCGTACCGTGGCGGAAATCCGCGTAGCGTTCCGTAAAGGGCAGTTGGGCGCTTCCGGCTCCGTGGCCTGGGACTTCGACCACGTGGGCATGATCGAGGCGTCCCCGGACACCCCGGATGCCGATCCGGAAATGGCCGCCATCGAAGCCGGTGCACAGGATTTCGAGCCGGGCGAAGACGGCGCGACCCTGTTCATCACCGAAGCCACCGACCTCGACTCGGTACAGAAAGCCTTGCCTGAGCAGGGTTTCACGGTGTTGTCGGCGAAACTTGGTTACAAGCCGAAGAACCCGGTCAGCGGTTTGACCGACGCGCAAATGGAAGAAGTCGAAGCCTTCCTCGAAGGCCTCGATAACCACGACGACGTGCAGGACATGTTTGTCGGGTTGGCGGGTTAAGCCGGCGGCTACTGTCGTCTGACAGGCTGTCTTCGCGGGCATCATTGCGATGCCCGCGTTTGTTTCAGGCCGCGCGCAACGCGGCTTCGACTTCCTCAAAACCGGGCCGCGCCAGCACATCCGGCTGACAGCAGCGGCTCTGCAAGTCGATCAATCGCTCATGGCGTTCAACACTCAAGCCTGAGTCGATCCGCTCCAGCAACTCACCCAACAGAATCCCGAACGCCCGCACTTCGATGCGTTGCAGCGCGCGCGTCTCTAGCGTGTCTGAGGTGGCATGGAAGGACGCCGCGCCAAAGTCGCCCAACAGGCAATCGCCGTGCTCATTCCACAGCGTATTGTGGCCATACAGGTCGCCGTGGGTGATGCCTTGCTGATGCAGGTGCGCAGCGGCCGAGGCAATGCCGCTGGCGATCCGCAGCGCCACTGTTGCACTGAAGCGCGTGTCCTCTGCGTACACATCACGGCTGCAAGAGGCCAGGCTCGGCAACGCTGCCAGGTTGCGATAGCTCGGCTCGATCAAGTGCATGACCAGGCCAGCCTGCGCCTGCGGATGCCCGACGATCCGGCCCTCGACCTTGATCAGATTGGGATGAATGCCAGCGGTGATGCAGGCATTCATTTCATGCAGCGGTGAACCGTCGCTGGTCATGTGCCCTTTGTAGAGTTTCACCGCGACCTTGCGCTCAGGTTGTGACGGCTGTTCCCACAATGCTTGGTGAATCACCCCGGAAGCGCCTTCGCCCAGTTGTTGCTGCAGGTGCAGTTGCGACCAGGGAATGTTCACCGTGGCTTCAAGGGCGGCGGCATCGGCCTCGGTTTCCAGCGGGTTGCCGGCGTAGGCCAGCCATGCCAGCCCCGGCAATGTCAGCAGCCACTGCGGTAGCTCGGTCAGGCGGTTGGAGGCGATGCGGATCAGTTCCAGCCGATGGCACTGGCTTAAGCTCGCGGGCAGGCTTTGCAGGTGGTTGCCGGCCAGCATCAGTTTTTGCAGGTGCGGCCGTTCGCCTAATTCGCTCGGCAACTCGCTGATGCAGTTGTCGGTCAGGATCAGCCAGCGCAGCAGCGGCGGCAGGGCAGCGGCTGGCACTCGCTCCAGACGATTGGCCTTGAAACCGATCATCGTCAGTTGCGCGCACTGGCCGAGGCAGGTCGGCAGTTCGCGGAACTGATTGTCCGAGCAAAACAGTACGCGCAGATGCGTCAGGCGATGCAGGTCATCCGGCAAGCTGCTCAAGGCATTGCCGCTGAGGTTGAGCACCTCCAGCGTGTCTGCCAGGTCGAAGATTTCCCGGGGAAACTCGGTCAGCCCACACGACAGATCCAGACGTTTGAGCCCCGCAAGCGCGCCGGCCCGCAGTTGTGCAAGGGTATGCATGAACACATCCAACCAATGAGAAGAGAACGGCGTGTAGCCCACAAAAAAAGCGCCGCCATGATAACGACAAAACCCGCTGCGCTGGACGCTTTATAGCGTCGGCCCGACGTCCACCCGTTGCCTCCGGATGAAAGTCACGAATTGTTCGACAAAAACAGGCGGGCAGTAGAGCTTTTGCCTTTGAAAGTCGCTTGGACTTTCAAAGGCTTCTGTGTCACGACATGCGGTGAACGTGGCCAATACCTGTGTTACTGGCGGATTTGTCCTGCGTTGCTAACCTGACCTTAAATAAATCACCCTCAAAAGGATTGAGGCCGTGAAGAGATCTTTAGCACTGGCAGCCATGAGCGTGATGCTCAGTGCGACGGCATTGGCCGCAGAGCTCCAGATGGAGGTGCGCGTCAATGTGCAGCGTGGCTGCCAGTTGGTGGGGCAACAGCATGGCGCCGGCATCGAACAGCTCGGAGTGCTGGACTTCGGCAACACCGCGCGCCTCGACGACCCGGCAGGCCCCCTGAGCGCAGCCTTGGTCAGCGGACGTCTGCCACGGCTGGAATGCAATCCCGATACTCCTTATCAGTTACGCGTCGACGGTGGCCTGCATGGCGGTGTCGGCGAGGTGCGCTATCTGGCCGCCAGTGCCGAACACGGCAAACCCATTCCTTACCGACTCTTTCAGGACGCCGCGCGGCGGGTGCCGCTGCCGGTGAATGTTCCGTTGAGCGGGCGTGTGCCGGATTCAGGTTTGGTGGATTTGCCTTTATACGGGCGCATTGAGCGTCTGGCCGAAGTGCCGCGGGTGAGCCGCTATTCCGACCTGGTGAAGGTCACGGTCACCTGGTAGCGACGATTGTGCATGACCTGCCTGGTGGAGCCGGGCAGTGCAGGGAAGGGCCATTCGCAGGCGAAAGGTCGCTGGTTTCAATCCTGATGGAATTAGGGTCGATGCAATGAAAAGACAAAACCGGGCGTTGTTGGCCTTGGGTGCTTTGCTCTTGTTGGCGGATGACGCTTGCGCGACGGTTAGCGGGCAAATTCACGTACGCCTGCTGATCATTGCCGGCTGTGAAGTGACCAAGGATGTCATCGACCTCACTAACCCGGTCGCAGGCTCTGCTCTGCTGGACTTCGGTGAGCAGGGGCCAACCTGGACCCATCCGCTTAAGGCGGGGCTCGGCGACGCAGTCGACAGCAAGCTGGAAGTCTCCTGTAATCCGTCGGTCACCGGTTTCACCGTGACCATTGATGGCGGCGCTCATGGCGACGGCACCACCCGACGTCTGAGCAACGGCCGCCAGACCATTCCTTATCGACTGTTTCTCGATGCTGCCGGCAGTGACAGCTACAGCATCGGACAGCAACGCAATTTCGCGGTTGCCCAAGGCGTCCAGGTGCCGATCCCGGTGTTTGGTTCAGTGGTCGTGAATACCCGAGCAGTACCGGCAGGGGTCTACACCGACACCCTGAAGGTACGGCTGGATTGGTAAACCTCAAGAGGGCGAATGTCATGCACATGCTTGTATCTCGGATTGCCTTGTCGTTGCTCGGTCTGGCGCTGGTCACCAGTGCGCAGGCCGTCACCACCGTCACCGGGCAGATTTCCGCCAACCTGACCCTGACCACGGCCTGTCAGGTCAACGGTGCCGGTACGGGGGGAGGGACTGGCATCAACTTCGGTACTTTGAGCTTCGGTTCAACGACCAGTCTGTTTACCACCGCCAGTGGTCAGGTGCTTGCTGGCGGAGGCGGGGCACTGTCGATTCTGTGCTCCAGTGGCACCAGCCCTACGGTCAAGGTTCGTGCGGGCACCAATGACGGGCAATCGTCCGGTGGCACCCGGGCGCTGGCCGATGGCAGCGGCAATTTCGTGCCATACGACCTTTACACCGACTCCGGGCACACGACGTTACTGGCGATCGACGGTGTTATCAGCGTCGGCACCAGCACTGGCGTAGCGCAAACGGTGAACATCTACGGTAAAGCCGTGGGCAAGGCGGGCCTGCCGGCGGGCGCCTACACCGACACCGTTGCCGTTGAATTGGCGTTCTAGCACGATGGCCCGTCATGGCTGGTGGCTGGTGCTGATAGGTGCCAGTTGCCTGCCGATGCCGCTGGCGGCGGTAACCAGCCAGAGCTTTCAGGTCAGTGCGACGGTGGTGGCAGGGTGTCTGGTGGTGGGCGGGGTGTCGAATTACGGCAGCCTGAACTTTGGCAGCAGTTCAGCGCTGGCGACCAGCACCGTGCAGGTGGCATTGACCGGCGGTGTACAGCTGCAATGCACGCCGGGCGTGACCCTGAATATGACGGTCGATGGCGGGTTGTATAACAGCAGCGGTCGGCACATGCAGCTCAATAGCGGCAGTGCCCGAGTGGCTTATTCGCTGTTTAGTGATGCGGCCTACAGCCAGAGCCTGGGGATCGGTCAAAGCGTGGCCGTGGCTTACAGCGATGCAAACAACATCAGCTTGCCGATTTATGGGCAAGTGCAATTGCCGGGCAATCAGCCTGGGGGGACGTACAGCGATGTGCTGCAAGTGCAGCTGTCGTGGTAATGCGGCGTTTTTGATCAGGCCCGTGAGGCATAAGGAGTAGGCGTATGTGTTTACCTTCGCAGCGGCTGTGTGCCGTGCGTTGCGCGGTGCTGGCCATGTTGATGCTGGGCACGGTCACGGCACAGGCCGCCAGCTCGGTGCTGATCTGGCCGATCGATCCGGTGCTGGAAGCGGACCAACAGGCCAGCGCGTTGTGGCTGGAGAATCGCGGAACGGAAACTGCCAACCTGCAGATCCGGGTGTTCGCCTGGAGCCAGAGCGGTTTCGACGATCAGTACCAGAACCAGCGCGACGTGATTGGCAGCCCACCGGTGGCGAAGATCGAACCCGGCCAGAAGCAACTGGTGCGCCTGACCCGCACCCGTGACGTGCCCCCCGGCCAGGAATTGGCCTACCGAATCATCATCGATGAAATCCCTTCGGCCGCACCGCCCATTGCTGAAGGCGGCAAGACGGCAGCGGCGATCCGTTTCCAGATGCGTTATTCGGTGCCGCTGTTCGCGTACGGCGCAGGTCTGTGGAGCAAGGAAGACACCAGCCGCCAGCGCGATCCGAAAGGTGCCGGGGTACCTGATCTGAGCTGGCGCAAAGTTGCGGTGGACGGTCGTTCCTATGTAGAGGTCCGCAACCAGGGCGCGGTGCATGCGCGCCTGACCGATGTGGCCTTCAAGCAGGGCGGCCAGACCCGGCCGTTGGTGGAGGGGTTGCTTGGTTATGTGTTGCCTGGTGCGATCATGCGCTGGCCAGCACCCGAGGCGATTGCCGGTGACCCGGCGTTGCAGGTGCGGGTCAACGGTGCGCCGCAGGTGCAGAGTGTTGCCCCGGCGCGTTGATGGGGTTAGCCGGGAGGGGGTGACGGGCAGATAGAGAGAAAGCCCGCGAACAGGAGGGATATGTCCATAGATGGACGTAAAGCGGTGATGAGCCAGGATCAGGCTCGCAGTATCCAGCGTCTGTCGTGGGCCGTGGTCGGATTTTGCTGGCTGGCAGGTGTTCCTCACAGCACGGCCGGTGATTTGCCGCCACCTCCCACTGGCATGGAGGCAGTGGCGGACGCGCAGTTGTTTCTGGAATTGGTGGTCAACCAGATGAATACCGGACGGGTGGTGGCAGTCGAGCAGCGGGCCGGACGGTTGTTCCTGCCGGCCACAGTGTTGCGCGAGACCGGCATGAAATTGCCCGAGCATCCGAGCGCGGAAGTGGATCTCGACAGCCTGCCTGGCTTGCACAGCGAGTACGACAGCCAGGGCCAGCGCTTGCTCCTGAGCGTTCCGCCGGAGTGGTTGCCGGAGCAATTGATCGGTAACCGCGAAGCCTATCCGCGCACGCCGGCGCTGAGCAGTTTCGGCGCGTTGCTCAATTACGACCTTTACCTTAACGACACTGATGACGGTGGCACCTACCTGGCTGCCTGGAACGAAGTGCGGTTCTTCGACAGCTGGGGCACGTTGTCCAACACCGGGCAGTACCGACGGACGCTATCCGGCGAAGTCAGTCATACGCTGAACAACGGTTATCTGCGTTACGACACCACATGGCGCTACTCCGATGACGATCGGTTACTGACCTACGAGGCGGGTGATCTGGTCAGCAGCGCCTTGCCCTGGAGCAGTTCGGTGCGCCTGGGGGGCGTGCAGTTGTCGCGGGATTTCGGCGTGCGGCCAGACCTGGTGACGTACCCCTTGCCACAGTTTGCCGGTGAGGCGGCGGTGCCTTCATCGGTCGATCTGTTCATCAACGGCTACAAATCCAGCAGCGCCGATCTGCAGCCCGGCCCTTACACCCTGACCAACATTCCGTTCATCAACGGCGCCGGTGAGGCGGTGGTGGTGACCACTGACGCCCTCGGTCGGCAAGTTTCGACCACGGTACCGTTTTACGTGACCAGCAGTCTGCTGCAACAAGGTCTGACGGATTTTTCGGTGGCGGCGGGTACCTTGCGTCGTGACTTCGGGATACGCGATTTTGGCTACGGCCCCGGTGTCACGTCCGGCAGCCTGCGTTATGGCCTGACGGACAGTCTGACCCTGGAAAGCCACGCCGAAGCCTCGAACTCGCTGACCCTCGGCGGTGTTGGCGGCAACCTGCGGCTGGGCAACTTCGGGGTGCTCAATACGGCGCTCAGTCAAAGTCAGTTCGACGGTACCCGTGGCCAGCAATTGAGCGTGGGTTATCAGTACAGCAGCCAGCGTTACAGCCTGTCGTATCAGCGCATGCAACGCCGTGATCAATACGCTGACCTGACGGTGATCGACAGCCCCTTCGCGACCCTCAGCCAGCGCAGCGAACAAGTCACGCTGAGTCTCAACCTCGACACCTGGGGCAGTGTGGGTGCCGGTTATTTCGATGTACGCGCCGGCGATGACTCGCGCACGCGATTGCTCAATCTGACCTGGAGCAAACCGTTATGGCGCAACACCAGTTTCTACCTGTCGGCCAACCGCGAAATCGGCGACAGCAACTGGGCGATGCAGGCGCAACTGGTGATTCCATTCGACCTGCGCGGCAGTCTTGCCCTGAGTACAGAGCGCAGCAAAACCGGTGAAAACCGTCAGCGAGTCAACTACAGCCAGGCCGTGTCCACGCAAGGTGGACTGGGTTTCAATCTTGGATACGCCCACGGCCAAGGCCCGGATTACCGCCAGGCCGACCTGACCTGGCGCTTGCAATCGGTACAGTTGCAGGCTGGTGTGTATGGCAGTAGCAATTCGGAGACCCGTTGGGCCGATGCCAGCGGATCGCTGGTGTGGATGGACCGTCAGGTGTTTGCCGCCAATCGCATCGACGACGCTTTTGTGGTGGTCAGCACCGAGGGTTTTGCCGACATTCCGGTGCGCTATGAAAACCAGCTGGTCGGTCAGACGGACAGCAAAGGTCATCTCCTGGTGCCGTGGAGCAGCGCCTATTACCGCGCTAAATACGAAATCGATCCGTTGAATCTGCCGAGTAACGTGCAAAGCCCGAATGTCGAGCAGCGTGTCGCGGTCCGGCGTGGTAGCGGGTATCTGCTGGAGTTCCCATTGACCCGGATTATTGCCGCCAGCGTGGTATTGGTGGACGCTCGGCAACAGGAGTTGCCGTTGGGCAGTAACGTGTTGCACGAGCAGAGCGGAGTGAACGCGGTCGTGGGGTGGGACGGTCTGGTGTACCTGGATAACCTGCAAGCGCACAACACCTTGCGCGTGACCCTGGCCGACGGGCGTACTTGCGGGACGCAGTTCAGCGTGGACATGAAGCAGGAGCAGGTGCCGTTGATCGGGCCTTTGGTGTGCCAATGAGCGGCCAGGCAAGCAACACGGAGGTGGGGCGTGCGTGAAGGTAGTCGATGGATCGGCAGAGCGCTGGGGTTGCTTATGCTTGTCCTGTCGGGGCACGGCTGGGCGCTGTGTTCGGTGGTCAGCACCGTGCCCGCCGGCTTCGGCTCGGTCAGTTCAATCACGGTGCGGACCACCTCGCAACCCAGTTCGACCACCAATGCCGGGTTGAGCTGCACGGGATCGCTGGCGTCACAGCTGACGGCCACTGACCACATCTACGCCACTTTTACTGCGGCGACTTCGGGACTGGTCGGGCCTACCGGAGACGTGATCAGCTACACGCTGTATGGCAATAACAGCACCAGTTATCCGATCACACGCGGCACGGCGTTCGACTTCGCCCGCAACTCGATCGCCGATAACCTGGGCCTGCTGAGCAGTCCGACAGTGGCCAAGACGGTGCCGATCTATCTGGATAGCATCATCGGCAGCAATGTCGCTGCCGGTGTCTATTCGGAAACCCTGAGCGTTGCCTGGAACTGGAACTACTGTTACCTCCTGAGTGTGGGGAGTCTCTGTGCGTTGCGCGACATCAACAGCGGGACAACCAGCCTGACAGTCACGATGACGGTCACCAACGACTGCCTGATCACCGCACCCAATATCAGTTTTGGTAGCGCCCCGGTCATCAGTGGGTTCGCGGCGGTCACCAACCAGACGGTCAATCTCACCTGCACCAAGGGCAGCGCCTACACCGTGGGCCTCGACGATGGCCAGCACGCGGTCAGCACGGGCGGACGCCGGCGGATGATTTCAGGCAGCAATTACCTGGCTTATGACATTTTCAAAAGTGCCGGCACCACCCGCTGGGGCAGTGTCACCACTGCGCGACGGGCCAGTTCCGATGCCGAGGTCAATCCCGGCAACGGCTTGGGGAACGGCAGTCAGATCTTCAACTACAACGCGAAGATCTACACCGACCAGACCACCCCTCCAGCCGGCACCTACCTGGACAATGTGGTGCTGGATGTGGGGTTTTAGCCGGCGCTGGTAGCCCTGCCACTCAGTGTTCAAGGGTTAAAACCTCTGCATCTGCTTGAGCATCTGCGTCGCCGGATCCCGGGCTTCGCTGACCATCGCATAGTTGTACCCGGGCCCCGACCAGTACTCAGCCTGCAACTCGCCGTCGCTTCGACTGCCGCGTGGCAGCAGGTTGTTCTTCGGGCCTGGCGGGCGGATGTAAAAACTGATTTTGCGGCCGCTCTGGTCCTCGTACATCACCATCGCTGCGGGCCCTTGTTCGGTGCTTAGCAAGCGTCCACTGACCGGTTTGAACCCCGAGTTGGCGAGGTTCGGCAGACGATTGGCCTGGGAGAAGTAATGGTCGAGCCAGCCCTGCATATCGCCGTCATCGGTGACCGTGTAATCGGCCGGCAGGATGCCTTGCTGGGCGAACATCCGGTACGCCTGCATCGCGTCGGTCATCGGCGGCGGCGCGCCAGCCATGGTCATTTCCCGTGCTTGCCAGCCGCTCAAGCCGCCGACGCTGACCGCGATCAGCAGCACGGCGGCGCTGGCCAAGTGGCGGCGTGACTGACGTTTCAGGCGCCGGCGAATCACGCCGGGATCGAGGTCCGGGTTGGCAGGTTGCTGCAAGGCGCCGCTCAAGGCTGCACGCAGTTGCTGGGCGTCCTGTTGCCAGGCCTGAACCTGCTCGGCAACGTGCGGATTGGCTGTCAGGTACGTTTCCACCAGGCGCCGATCCACGTCGTTGAGTTGATGGTCGACGTAGGCGTGCAGGTCATTGACGCTTGGGGGCATGCTGATCATTTGAGTATCCGCAAAGAGGGGCTGGTGATTTCGCCGTCGCTGAGCTGGCGCAAGGCCTGGCGGGCGCGGGACAGGCGAGACATCACGGTGCCGGTGGGGACGTCGAGGATCTCGGCGACCTCCTTGTAACTCAAGCCTTCCACCGAGACCCAGAGCAACAGCGCACGTTGCTCGGTGGTCAGTTTGTCGAAGGCTTGCAGCGTCGATTGCGCCAACACCGTGCGCTCGACCGAGGGCTGCGCATCGTCGCGACCGGTGAAGAACTCAAGCATTCGCGCATAACGCCTTGAGCGTCGATGGGCGTCGAGAAACTGCCGATACAGAATCGAAAACAGCCAGGCACGTAGATCACCGTCCGGGCGTTTGTCGCCCCAACCCGACAGCGCCCGCTCCAGGCACGACTGCACCAGATCGTCTGCGCTGCTGGGGTTGCGCGTCAGCGACACGGCAAACCGCCGTAGCCTGGGGATGAGTTCACGTAACAGTTCGTCGAGATCGTTCATGGAATGCTGGCTAGTCTTTACGCGTTGGACTAGGGAGACGCCCGGCATTGGAGGTTATTCCAGCGTTGAAAAAATAAATACCGGGCCATGGAATAAACCTCTGTGGGCTTCGTCTGATTGATCCTTCCCACCGGTGGCCCACGGCCCTGGAGATAGTCATGGTTGATCGTTCACCACCGCCACGGCCCGATAAAATCCCCCTGAGCAGCGCGAGTCTGGCCTTGCGTCTGGCCGGTATCGGCGCGGTGGTCGCCGCACTGGCCGGGGCCTTCGCTTACGTCAATGGAACGTTTGACCCGCAGCGGCTGACGCCGAAGGCGCTGGTCGACGTGTTGGAGAAAAATAACGGCGTACACCCGGGGTTTCGGCGCAATCACGCCAAAGGCGTGTGCGTGATCGGGTATTTCGAAAGCAGCAACGAGGCGCGTCCGTATTCAACCGCCCAGGTCTTCAGCGCGGCGCGAACGCCGGTCGTGGGGCGTTTTGCGCTGCCCAGTGGCAACCCCTACGCGCCGGACAATAGCGTACCGATTCGCAGCCTGGCGTTGCGCTTCAAGCAGGCCAACGGTCAGCAATGGCGCACGGGGATGAACAGCATGCCGGTGTTCCCGGTGGGCACACCCGAGGCGTTCTATCAGTTGCAACAAGCCCAGACACCCGATCCGGCCACCGGCAAACCCAATCCCGCCAGCGTCCCGGCGTTTTTTGCCGCACACCCGGAAACCGCGCCTTTTCTGCAATGGGTGAAGACCGCCAAGCCGTCGGCGAGTTACGCGACCGAGACCTACAACGGCATCAATGCTTTTTATCTGGTCAACGCGGCAGGCCAGCGTCAGGCGGTGCGCTGGAGCGTGGTGCCCGTGGCGCAAGATGCGGCCGGCGCCAGTGCCCCTGAAGGTGCGGACTTTCTCGAAAAGGACCTGCTCCAGCGCTTGTTGAAGAGCGGGCCGTTGCGTTGGCAGCTGAGTATCACGCTGGCGGCTCCTGTTGACCCGACCAATGATGCCAGCAAGGCCTGGCTGGGTGAGCGCAAGGTCTTGAACGCCGGGACGCTGGTGCTGGAAAGCACCCAGGCGCAAAACGCTGGCGAATGCCGCGACATCAACTACGACCCGTTGGTACTGCCAAGTGGTATCGAGGGATCCGATGACCCGTTGCTGGCCGCACGTTCAGCAGCTTATGCCAGTTCTTACCTGCGTCGTACCCATGAAGTCGAGCAGTTGCCCACCGCCAAACAGGAGTCGCCACAATGAGCGCGCACCCTCATCATTTCGCTCCACTGGCGCGGCTGCTGCACTGGCTGATGGCCGTGATGATTATCGCCATGCTGTTTATCGGTGCCGGCATGGTCGCGTCAGTGTCCGAGCGCCATGAATGGCTGATCCATCTGCACAAACCATTGGGGATAGCGATTTTGTTGTTGGTGATTGCGCGGCTGTTCGTGCGCTTCTCGACCCGCCAACCGCCGTTGCCGACAGACTTGCCGGGCTGGCAAGTGCTGGCGGCCAAGGCGTCGCATGTGCTGCTTTACGCCTTGATGCTGATCCTGCCGTTGCTGGGTTGGGCGATGATTTCGGCAGCGGGGGATCCGGTGATGCTCGGCAGTTCGTGGCAATTACCCGCGATTGTGCCGGCGAATGCGCTGCTGTTCGCCTTCCTGCGCACGGCTCATGGTTATCTGGCGTACCTGCTGTTTCTGACCGTTCTGTTGCACCTGGCGGCGGCGCTGTTCCATGGTTGGGTGCGGCGTGACGGGGTGTTGGACAGCATGCTGCATGGCAAGGATCACTGATCGGCCGGCACGGCGCAGCGCTCGGGTGCGCCGCTTTTCAGTGTCAGCAGCCAATAGACCAGCGCCACGGCGTTGATCCCCGCGCCGAGCCAGCAGACGCCCAGCCAGCCACCCCAGGCATAGATCGCTGTCGAACCGATGGAACCCAGTGCGCTGCCTATCGAGTAGAACAGCATATAGCCTGCGGTCAGCCGACTTTGGGCTTCGGGCCGTACGCTGTAGATCATGCTTTGGCTGGTCACGTGCACGGCCTGCAAGCCGAGATCGAAGGTGATCACTCCCAGCAGCAATGCCCAGAGTGACGACTGGGTCAGACCGATCGGCAGCCATGAGGCGAGCATCAACAACAGCGACAGTCCACTGGTCCAGTGGCCCAGGCCGCGATCGGCCAGATGCCCGGCGCGGGCGGCGGCCAGGGCACCGGCGGCACCGGCCAGTCCAAACAAGCCGATTTCACTGTGGGACAGTGACAGCGGCGCTTCGCTCAGCGGCAGCACCATCGGGGTCCACAGGACCATGGCGCTGGCGAACGTCAACAGGGCGAGAGTGGCGCGCTGGCGCAACACGGCTTCTTCTTTAAACAGTACGAACACTGAGCCGATCAGCTTCCAATAGCGACTGGCCGGTTGGGTTTGTTCGTGTTTGGGCAGCACCTGAAACAACAGCAGCGCCATCAGCAGTGTCAGAGCGGCCGACAACACATAGATCGAGCGCCAGCCGGCCAGATCCGCCATCGCACCGGAAACCGTTCGGGCCAGCAGAATACCGACCACGATCCCGCTGGTCACCACGCCCACCACCCGGCCGCGCTCATCAGGCACCGCCAGTGTGGCTGCGTAAGCCACCAACACCTGAGTGACCACCGCCAACAGACCGGTCAGGGCCATGCCGATCAACAGCCAGAGGCTGCTCGGGGCCAGGGCGATCATCAGCAAGGCGATGGAGGAGAGCAGCGTCTGAGTCACGATCAACTGTCGGCGGTTAAGCAAGTCGCCCAGCGGCACCAGCAACAGCAGGCCAAGACCGTAACCGATTTGGGTCAGTGTCACGACGATGCCGATAGTCGCCGGATCCATGTCAAACGCTTGGGCCATGGCGTCCAGTAATGGCTGGGCGTAATAGACATTGCCGACCGCCAGCCCGCAGGCGATGGCAAACAGTAGAACGACGCCGCTGCTGAGGTGCGTAGAGGGATGAGAGGATTTCATGCCGGGCTCCGAATGTGGTTTCAAATTAAAACCAGTTGTACGGTAGAGAGGCTGGTTTTATATTGCAACCACATTTTTGCTGTCAGCCTGCGAGTTCAATCATGGTTAAACGCACAACCTTTACCGATGCCGAGTGCCCGGTCGCGCGTTCGCTGGACGCCATCGGCGACTGGTGGTCATTACTGATCGTGCGCGATGCCTTCGACGGCATTCGGCGTTTCGGCGAGTTCCAGCGCAGCCTCGGCATGGCCAAGAACATCCTGTCTGCGCGCCTGCGCTCGCTGGTGGCCCACGGGATTTTTGAAGTGGTCCCGGCATCGGACGGTAGCGCCTATCAGGAATATGTGCTGACGGAAAAGGGGCAGGGCCTGTTCACCCTGATCATCGGCTTGCGACAGTGGGGCGAGGCGTTTTTCTTTGAGGCGGGGGAGCCGCATTCGCGGATGGTGGATCGCGAGAAGGGTCAGCCAATCAGGCTTTTGGAGTTGCGTTCCGAGGATGGGCGTTTGCTCGGGCCAGAGGATTGTCGGCGTATCGCCGTCGAGTGAAAAATGGCTGCACGCCTATGGGCATGCAGCCATTGAGCGGCATCAGCGCAGCATGCCAACCATCTCCGCCACCGTCGATAACACATCCTTACCCAACTGCATCGAACGTTTGCCGGACCAGCCGGTGCGCGCATTCGGTGCATCATTGTTGTCTTTGAAGGGCATCTCCAGAGTCAACGACAGGCAATCGAACTTCTGCCCGACGCTATTGCAAGCCAGTTTCATGTTGGCCTGGCCCGGGAGGTCACGGGTGTAGCCGTGGGTGGTCTGGAAGTCGCGGGTCAGGTGTTTCAGATGACTGCGGAACTGCTCTTCGAGTTTCGCGATCCGTGGCGTGTAACCCGGGTTGCCTTCGCAGCCAGCGGCGAATACGTAGGGGATTTCTTCATCGCCGTGGATATCGAGGAACAGGTCGACGCCGTACTTCTCCATCTGCTGCTGAACGAAGAATACTTCCGGGCTGACTTCCTGGCTCGCGCTCTGCCAGGCGCGGTTGAGGTCCTGGCCCATGGCGTTGGTGCGCAAGTGGCCATGGAAGGCGCCATCCGGGTTCATGTTCGGGACCAGGTACAGATCGGCACTGGCCAGCAGTTTGTTCAATTCAGGGTCAATGTGCTGTTGCAGGCGCTCGATGACACCTTCCATGAACCATTCGGCCATGTGTTCGCCAGGATGCTGCTGGGCGATGATCCAGACCTTGCGCTGGCCTTCGGCGCCGCTACCTTTGCGCAGCAGTTGAATATCGCGACCTTCGACGCTTTTGCCGGTGGCCAGCAGTTCGGTGCCGGCTTTGCTCAGCGCTTGCTCGATCAGCCAGTCATGGCGTCCGCGGCTGTAGGGTTCAAAGTAGGCGAACCAGGCGTGAGTCTCGGTGGCTTCCAGGCTGAAGCGCAGGCAGTCACCTTCAAAGATCGTCGGTACGCGGAACCAGTTCACGTGGTCATATGAGGCCACCGCCTGGTAACCGTCCCATGCCTTGCTGTAGGAAGATTTACTGGCGTTGTTCAGTCGAAACCAATGTTCCTGGCCGACGTGCAGACCACTGGCCTTGAAGTGAAACCACTGGAAATGCTGACTGCGGGTGTCTGGTTTGATGGCCAGCAAGGCCTGCAACGGATTGCTGAGGTCCAGCACCTCGATGTTGCCGCTGTCGAAGTTGGCGGTGATTTCAAAGGAGCGGTGAGCCACGGTCATAATCTATTCCTGAGTATGATTTTTATGGCTGCTACTTTACACGCAAGGGGGGGAAACCGAGGGCAATTTGCGGGGGATAAAACAGGGGGGGCGTCGTCCTTGACGCAGCCGCAGCTTAGTGTTTATGCGATTGATTCTCAAGTGCTATTTTGTTGCCTCAAGCCCGTGCTTGAGCGGTCTGTTGCAAAAAGATGCTCTTTTGATATCATCCGCGCCATCGAATTTAGCAACACCAGTCTTCATTAGCCTGAAGCCATAGCCAGAATAACTGGCAAAAAAAAGACCCGGCAAAAAGCCGGGTCAAAAACCGTGATTAGCCTGATGAGGAGATATTCCAGGAGTCCGACCTAAGGTCTCTTGGTCTATCACTGATCTCGCGATCAGTTGCTTGCAATAATAATCATTATCATTTGCAAGTCAAATGTTTTCATCCGCCTTATTGGAAAATTTTTCCTGTGGCTTTCCCAAACGTCTGCGGCTTGAGTCGAATCGCAGCGTTCACTTCGATTTTCCCTGTTCAGTCTTTCTGGTCACCGTCCAGGGATCTGTCCACCATGGCCTTGGCCATATCGATCATGTGTACCACTGAAAACGCCAGATCACGGCTTGCGCCATGCAGGTTATCCGCCGACTCATAAGCGGTCGCTGCTGCACAACGCAGCAAGTCCGATGCATGGACCAGGGCTTCCTCGCTGCTGATGTTACGGTTTACATCGAAGAATCGTTCTGCGACTTCGAATTCTGAAACAGTTGGTTTCAAGTAATAGTCGAGGGCGCGTTGGGCTGCCGCGCAGCCTTTGAGTGAGGTGAAGTTCGCGTCGATTTCCGGTTCTGTCGTGTCTTTGCGGGTGATATCCATGCTGGGTATTGCTCCGTGGGTGGGGCGAATGAATAAACTGAATCCTAGTACTAAATGTATTCATGACGAAAAATTAAATACTACAATGTGTGTGTTGAGGGTCCGGCCACGCGAAGTATTGTTCCGCCCATGGATAAATGGATTGAGTTGGTCAAAGCCAAGATGAGTGAACTCAAAATCACTCAGGAAAAGCTCGCAGAGCGCCTCGCAATGTCTCAGGGCGGCATCGGCCATTGGCTGAACAAACGTCGTCAGCCCAGCCTTGAGGACATGAACCGGGTGCTTCAGGAGTTGGGGTTGGGGTTTCTCGAAGTCGCCCTGGTGATCAGGGAGCCCGAGATTGCGGAGGACGATGCACAAGAGGGCGATTACGAAGTGTCGCTAGCGCAAAAGTACAACCCGTACTTCCGCTACCCGGTCAGTGATTGGCGTGGCATTGGCGAAGTGCGCGAGCCTGCACCGACCGCTTACGCCAAGGGTCGCTACGAGTTATCGGATTATCACGCTCAAGGTCCGGCGTTCTGGCTGGTCGTGGTCGGCGATGCGATGACTGCACCGAGCGGTATCAGTATTGCGCAAGACATGCTCATTCTGGTCGACCCGGCGGTTGAAGCCGTGCCCGGCAAACTGGTGATTGCACAATGGTCTGACAGCGCCGAAGCGACTTTCCGCATGCTGATCGAAGAGGGCGGGCAACGCTATCTCGTGCCGCTGAATCCGACGTACCCGAAGGCCCTGTTTACCGACGAGTGCCGAATCATTGGTGTGGTGGTGCAGGCAACGGCCAAGTTCTAGGCTCTGTACGAAAACTGCCTGATCGCCGCTCGGCGAGTTTTCGTACAGACCCCAAGTCAGACAGGTCCTACGGCGTAGGACCTGTCATCAGGCCGCGGCTATTCCAACTCCACCAGCGCGCTGCCTTCGTTGACCATCTCGCCTTCCTGGCAATACAAGGCTTTGACCACGCCAGCATGGGGCGCACGAATGCTGTGCTCCATTTTCATCGCCTCCAGTACCACCAGTTGCGCGCCGGCTTCGACCGTTTGCCCCGGTTCCACCAGTACTCGCACGATGCTGCCATTCATCGGAGCCGTCAGGCCGCCGTGATGACTATGGCTGGCTTCCACTTCGGCGATAGGGTCGTAAGGCTTGATGCAGCGCAGCTCACCTTCCCATTGCAGGTAGAGGCTTTCGCCATGACGGATCGCGCGATGCTGACGGCGCAAACCGTGATGCTCGACCAGCAATTGCTCACCGATGAGCTCGGCGTTGCGCGTGTCGGCCGGGGCCAGGGTGATTGCCCGGTCTTGCCCTTCGCAACTCAAGTGCAGCGTGATTTCTGCCGGCAACCCGGCACGGAAACCGTTACCAACGGCCCATGGCGAACTTGGGTCATCAGTGCGTACGGTGTGTGCCTGGCTTTGCGCGAAGGCTTGGGCGGCGGCTTGCCAGAACTCATCGCTGAATTCGTTTGGCGCTGGCAGTAATTGTTCCTGATAGCGTGGGATGAATCCGGTATCCAGTTCAGCTGCAGCGAAGGCTGGGTGACCGACGATTCTTCGCAGAAAGCTGATGTTGGTCTTCAACCCGCCAATAGCGAATTCATCGAGCATGCTCAGCAGCCGCAGGCGTGCTTGCTCGCGGTCCTCGCCCCAGGCGATGAGTTTGCCAAGCATCGGATCGTAGAATGGCGAAATGCTGTCGCCTTCCTCGACACCGCTGTCGACGCGTCGGCCCGGGCCTGCCGCTGACTCGCGGTACAACGCCAGGTGTCCGGTGGCCGGCAGGAAATCATTGCTCGGGTCTTCGGCGTACAAGCGCACTTCAATCGCATGGCCGAGCAACGGCACCTGCGCCTGAGTCATTGGCAGCGGCTCACCTTGGGCGACGCGAATCTGCCAGGCGACCAGATCGAGGCCGGTGATGGCTTCCGTGACAGGGTGCTCGACCTGCAACCGCGTATTCATTTCCATGAAGAAGAACTCGCCGCGCGAGTCCAGCAGAAACTCAACGGTACCTGCGCCGACATAACCGATAGCCTGCGCCGCACGGACTGCCGCTTCACCCATGGCTTTGCGCAGTTCCGTGCTCAGGCCGGGCGCCGGGGCTTCTTCGACGACTTTCTGGTGGCGACGTTGAATCGAGCAATCACGTTCGTTGAGGTACAGGCAGTTACCGTGCTGATCAGCGAAGACCTGGATTTCCACATGGCGCGGTTTGAGCAGGTACTTCTCCACCAGCATCCGCGAGTCGCCGAACGAGGATTGCGCTTCACGCTGCGCCGACGCCAGAGCTTCGGCCAACTGGCTGACCTCCTCGACCACTTTCATGCCTTTACCGCCGCCGCCGGCAGTCGCCTTGAGCAGCACGGGATAGCCGATGCGCTCGGCGGCGTCGCGGAAGGTTTCCAGGTCCTGGGCTTCGCCGTGGTAACCCGGCACCAGCGGTACACCTGCGGTTTCCATCAAGGCTTTGGCGGCGGATTTGCTGCCCATGGCGTCGATGGCCGAAGCGGGTGGGCCGAGGAAAATCAAACCAGCGGCTTCAATCGCGCGGGCGAATCCGGCGTTCTCCGAGAGAAAGCCATAACCTGGGTGAATTGCCTGGGCGCCGCTGGCCTTGGCGGCAGCGAGCAGTTTGTCGATTTGCAGGTAGCTGTCAGCCGCTTTGCTGCCACCCAGGTCGACACGGATGTCTGCCTCGCGACTGTGCCGCGCATCGCGATCGGTGGCGCTGTGCACGGCCACGGTGGTCAGGCCCAATGCCTTGGCGGTGCGCATCACTCGGCAGGCGATTTCGCCACGGTTGGCCACCAGCAGGGTGGTGAGAACTGGGGCGCTCATCAACGCGGCTCCTTGGTGGTAGTTTCGGGCTGCCAGCTTGGCGGACGTTTTTGCAGGAACGCCCGCAGGCCTTCTTGCCCTTCAGGGCTGACGCGAATTCGGGCAATGGCGTTTTCGGTATAGCGCCGCAGCGCCGGGGTCAGCTCACCGTTGCCGACTTCGCGTAGCAAGTCCTTGCTGGCACGCATGGCCTGGGGGCTGTTGAGCAACAGATTGCTGATCCAGCGCTCGATCTGCGGTTCAAGCTCAGTGCTCGGATAACTTTCGCTGAGCAGGCCGATTTCTTGAGCGCGTTGGCCGCTGAAACGTTCAGCAGTCAACGCATAACGACGTGCGGCCCGTTCACCGATGGCTTGCACAACGAACGGGCTGATCACTGCTGGCGCCAGGCCGATGCGCACTTCCGACAGGCAGAATTGCGCGTCATCGGCACCAATCGCCATGTCGCAGCAACTGATCAAGCCCAGTGCGCCGCCATAGGCCGCGCCTTGGACTACCGCCAGCGTCGGGATCTTCAGCTTGGCCAGGTTGTACATCAGTTCTGCCAGCTCGCGGGCGTCGTCGAGGTTGGTGTGGTAATCGAGTTCGGCCGATTGCTGCATCCACGCAAGGTCAGCGCCAGCGCTGAAATGCTTGCCACGCCCGCGCACCAGCAGAAAACGCAGGCTCGGGTCGCTCTGGACCTTGTCCAGTGCAAGGATCAGTTCGCGGATCATTTCGGCGTTGAAGGCGTTGTTTTTTGCCTCGCGACTCAACCACAGCGTGGCGAAACCACGCGGGTCGGTCAGCAGTTCCAGGGTGTTGAAGTCGCTCATGGTTTTCTCCAGATCACATCCGGAACACGCCGAAGCGGCTCGGTTCGATAGGTGCATTCAACGATGCGGACAAGGCCAGGGCCAGTACGTCGCGGGTTTGCGCCGGGTCAATGACGCCGTCGTCCCACAACCGCGCGCTGGAGTAGTAGGGGTGGCCCTGTTCTTCGTACTGGTCGAGGATCGGTTGCTTGATCTCGGCTTCCTGCTCGGCGCTGAAGCCCTGACCACTGCGCTCGGCCTGCTCGCGCTTGACCTGTACCAGCACGCCCGCAGCTTGCTCGGCGCCCATCACGCCGATTCGCGCGTTCGGCCACATCCACAGGAACCGCGGATCGTAGGCCCGCCCGCACATGCCGTAGTTACCGGCGCCGAAGCTGCCGCCGATGATCACGGTGAATTTCGGCACCTTGGCGCAGGCCACGGCGGTGACCAGTTTTGCGCCGTGCTTGGCAATGCCGCCAGCTTCGTATTTCTGACCGACCATGAAGCCGGTGATGTTTTGCAGGAACAACAGTGGAATCCCGCGCTGGCAAGCCAGTTCGATGAAGTGCGCGCCTTTCTGCGCGGCTTCGGCGAAGAGGATGCCGTTGTTGGCGAGAATCGCGATCGGGTAGCCGTGCAGATGCGCAAAACCACAAACCAGCGTCGTACCAAACAGTGCTTTGAATTCATCGAACACCGAGCCGTCGACCAGGCGCGCGATGACCTCACGTACATCGAACGGCTGCTTGGCGTCGGCCGGCACTACGCCGTACAGCTCATCGCTGGCGAACAGCGGGGCGATCGGTGTGCGTTGCTGCAGTTCACCGAGTTTGCGCCAGTTGAGGTTGGCAACGCTGCGTCGAGCCAGGGCCAGCGCGTGTTCGTCGCTGTCGGCATAGTGGTCGGCCACGCCGGAAATCTTGCAGTGCACATCGGCACCGCCAAGGTCTTCGGCGCTGACCACTTCACCGGTCGCGGCTTTCACCAGCGGCGGGCCGGCGAGGAAAATCGTCGCCTGTTGACGGACCATGATCGCTTCATCGGCCATGGCTGGCACATAAGCGCCACCGGCGGTGCAGGAGCCCATGACCACAGCGATCTGCGGGATGCCCATTGCGCTCATATTGGCCTGGTTGAAGAAGATTCGACCAAAGTGTTCGCGGTCCGGGAACACTTCATCCTGACGCGGCAGATTTGCACCGCCCGAGTCGACCAGGTAGATGCACGGCAGGCGATTTTGTTGGGCGATGGTCTGGGCGCGCAGGTGTTTTTTCACCGTCAGCGGGTAGTACGAACCGCCTTTTACCGTCGCGTCGTTGGCAACGATCATGCATTCGACGCCTTCGACCCGGCCAATGCCGGCAATCACTCCGGCGGCGGGAACATCTTCACCGTAGACCTCGTAAGCCGCCAGTTGGCTGATTTCCAGAAAGGGTGAGCCTGGGTCGAGGAGGCGATTGATTCGCTCACGGGGCAGCAGTTTGCCGCGTGAGGTATGCCGTTCCTGGGCCTTGGCGCCGCCGCCTTGCTGGACCTGAGCGAGCAGGGTGTGCAGCGCGTCGACCTGAGCAAGCATCGCCGCGCTGTTGCTGGCGAACTCCGCCGAACGGGGATTGAGCTGGGTGTGCAGGATTGCCATGGACAGCTCCGTTAGCGGGTTTCGTTGAACAGTTCGCGACCGATCAGCATGCGACGGATCTCACTGGTGCCCGCGCCGATTTCATACAACTTGGCGTCACGCAGCAGACGGCCTGCCGGGAATTCGTTGATGTAGCCGTTACCGCCCAGAATCTGGATCGCATCGAGGGCCATTTGCGTAGCGCGTTCGGCGCTGTAGAGGATCACACCGGCAGCGTCCTTGCGGGTGGTTTCGCCACGCTCGCAGGCCTGGGCCACGGCGTACAGATACGCGCGGCTGGCGTTGAGTTGGGTGTACATGTCGGCGACCTTGCCCTGGATCAGCTGGAATTCGCCGATGCTTTGGCCGAACTGTTTGCGGTCGTGGATGTACGGAACGATGAGGTCCATGCAGGCCTGCATGATCCCGGTTGGTCCGCCGGAGAGCACCACGCGCTCGTAGTCGAGGCCGCTCATCAGCACTTTCACGCCACCGTTGAGCACGCCGAGGATGTTCTCCTCCGGGACTTCAACGTCGTCGAAAAACAGCTCGCACGTGTTCGAACCGCGCATGCCCAGCTTGTCGAATTTGTTGCTGCGGCTGAAGCCTTTCGAGTCGCGTTCGACAATAAATGCGGTGATGCCGTGCGGACCTTTTTCCAGGTCGGTCTTGGCGTAGATCACGTAAGTGTTAGCGTCCGGACCGTTGGTGATCCAGGTCTTGCTGCCGTTGAGCACGTAATGGTCGCCACGTTTGTCGGCGCGCAGTTTCATCGATACCACGTCGGAGCCGGCGTTCGGCTCGCTCATGGCCAAAGCGCCGATGTGTTCGCCGCTGATCAGCTTGGGCAGGTATTTGGTTTTCTGTTCGTGGGTGCCATTGCGGTTGATCTGGTTGACGCAGAGATTGGAATGCGCGCCGTAGGAAAGGGCAACCGAGGCCGAGCCACGGCTGATTTCTTCCATGGCCACCACGTGCGCCAGATAGCCCAGGCCGGCACCGCCGTATTCTTCTGGAACGGTAATCCCCAGCAACCCCATGTCGCCGAATTTACGCCACAGGTCAGCAGGGAACAGGTTGTCGATATCGATCTGTGCTGCGCGCGGGGCGATCTCTTTGGTGACGAAGGCGCGCACCTGGTCACGCAGCATGTCGATGGTTTCGCCGAGGGCAAAGTTCAGGGTCGGATAGCTCATGGGGGCACCTTCAAACTTGTTTTTATAAATGGAGAATCGGCCTGCAAAGTACGCCGAATCGGCTGTCACCTTTACGTTAACGTAAGCCTGTGACGAATGGCTGTCAATCACCCTTTACGTTAACGTCAACTTGAGAGAGAGTAGAGGCAGTTTCGAGGTTGAAAATCGAACCGTTTGCGTAGGAACAGCTAAGTCTGTCACCGGCAAAGGTTCAACCGTCTCACCCACTAAAAAAGACAATAGGGGTCGTCATGGATCAACACAGTGCTCACCCACAGCACAGCTATAGCCGCGGTTCGCAGGACAAAGCCTTGCTGGCGATGACCATTGGTCAGGCGTTCGATAACACAGTCGCGAAGTACCCTCAGGGCGATGCATTGGTGGTGCGTCATCAGCAACTTCGCTACAGCTGGGCGCAATTGGCCGAAGCGGTCGATTTGCACGCCAGAGCGTTACTGGCGCTGGGCTTGCAGACCGGTGACCGTCTAGGCATCTGGGCGCCAAACTGTGCGCAGTGGTGTATCAGCCAGTTCGCCAGCGCGAAGGTCGGGGTGATTCTGGTCAACATCAATCCGGCCTATCGCAGCTCCGAACTTGAATACGTGCTGAAGCAATCCGGCTGCCAATGGCTGGTGTGTGCCGGCTCGTTCAAGACGTCCGATTACCACGCGATGCTGCAAGGCCTGGTGCCGGAACTGGCCGAGCAATCCATTGGTCGCTTGCAGTCCGAACGCCTGCCGGATTTGCGCGGTGTGATCAGCCTCGACGCGCAGCCGCCATCAGGTTTCCTGCCGTGGTCGCAACTGGCGGATCTCGGCGCCGGGGTGCCGGTCGAGCAGCTCAAGGCGCGCCAAAACAGCCTGCATTTCGATCAGGCGGTGAACATTCAATACACCTCGGGCACCACCGGTTTTCCCAAGGGCGCGACCCTCAGTCACTACAACATCCTCAACAACGGTTACATGGTCGGCGAAAGCCTTGGGCTGACCGCCAACGATCGTCTGGTGATTCCGGTGCCGCTGTATCACTGCTTCGGCATGGTCATGGGCAATTTGGGTTGCGTTACCCATGGCAGTACCATGATTTACCCCAACGATGCGTTCGACCCATTGCTGACGCTGACCACCGTTGCACAAGAGCAAGCCACCGCGTTGTACGGTGTGCCGACCATGTTCATCGCCATGCTCGATCAACCGCGCCGTGCCGAGTTCGACCTGTCGACGCTGCGTACCGGGATCATGGCAGGGGCGACCTGTCCGATTGAAGTCATGCGCCGGGTCATCAGCGAGATGCACATGAGCGAAGTTCAGATTGCCTACGGCATGACGGAGACCAGTCCGGTGTCGTTACAGACTGGTCCGTCAGATGATCTGGAACTGCGCGTCACCACCGTCGGCCGTACCCAGCCGCAGCTGGAAAGCAAAATCATCGATGAAGCGGGCAATCCGGTGCCCCGTGGGACTATCGGTGAGTTGTGCACTCGCGGTTACAGCGTGATGCTCGGTTACTGGAACAACCCGCAAGGCACGGCCGAGGCGATCGATCAGGCGGGCTGGATGCACACCGGCGATCTGGCGACCATGAGCGAAGACGGTTATGTCTGCATCGCCGGACGTAACAAGGACATGATCATTCGCGGTGGCGAGAATATTTACCCGCGAGAGCTGGAAGAGTTCTTCTTCACCCATCCAGCAGTAGCCGATGTGCAGATCATCGGCATTCCCTGCGAGAAGTACGGTGAAGAGATCGTCGCCTGGATCAAATTTCATCCGGGCCACAGCGCCACTGAGCAAGAGCTGCAAGCCTGGTGCAAGGAACGCATCGCGCACTTCAAGACGCCGCGCTACTTCAAGTTCGTCGAGGAATTTCCGATGACCGTGACCGGCAAGATCCAGAAATTCCGGATGCGCGAGATCAGTATCGAGGAGTTGAAAGCGACGCGTTGACGATCAAAAGATCGCAGCCTGCGGCGGCTCCTACAGGTGTACACAAAACACCGAAGGCTGCGATCTTTTAGGGGAAACCCAAACGCCAGAAAGCACAAAGGGGAGCCGAAGCTCCCCTTTAATTTGTCGTTGCGTGCTCTTTTTTTATTATTAAGGGGCGGTCTGTTGTTGTTTTTGGCAACCGTGGCCCTTTACAGCTGTTTTGGGCGACCCCCATCCGGGGTCAAGAGCAAACGTATTTTTTTGAGCGCTGATCTGCTTTTTCGCCAAGCGATCCAACCAGTTCGGGAGCTACCTGAAGGTAGTTTTATTGTTCTCTGCCCGGTTGCGGGTTACTGCAAGCAGCACCCTGAAAAGCACACCTTCTCCAAAAAAATCTGTTAGCTGCGTCTCTGCCGTGTTGTTTTTGTTATGTCAGAGTCGTTACGTCTTATTTTTATTAGGTTTGCTGCTTTTTATTCTTGTTATGCCATAGCGATAGCAGAAGCCATGCCAACTTTTTAAAGCCCTTTAAAATCAAGCATTTAGTATTTTGTCGGACAATTCGTTCAGAAAAATTCGGTCAGGTTGTTTCCGTGTTACTCGTTTTGTTGCGGGCGCGGTAACACCCGGATACATCATTTAGCGCTACGGGCCTTGGCCACGCGTGAACCGGTCGGCCGGCCAAGCACGTTGCAGATCTGTTGGCCGGCGAGGATCAAGCGCTCCATGTCGACGCCGGTCTCGATGCCCAGGCCGTTGAGCAGGTACAAGACGTCTTCGGTGGCAACGTTACCGCTGGCGCCCTTGGCGTACGGGCAGCCGCCGAGGCCGGCGATGGAACTGTCGAACACCGCGATCCCTTCCAGCAGGCTGGCATAGATGTTGGCCATGGCCTGACCGTAGGTGTCGTGGAAGTGCCCGGCCAGTTTGTCCCGTGGCACGTCGGCTGAAACCACTTCGAACATCTTGCGCGTTGCGCCAGCGGTGCCGGTGCCGATGGTGTCGCCGAGGGAGACCTCGTAACAGCCCATGGCGTACAACTCGCGCGCGACCAAGGCGACTTGCGCAGGCGCCACGTCACCCTCGTAAGGGCAGCCGAGTACACAGGACACGTAACCGCGCACGCTGACACCGTGTTGTCTGGCGGCGTCCATGATCGGTACGAAACGCTCCAGACTTTCGCTGATCGAGCAATTGATGTTGCGTTGCGAGAAGGCTTCGGACGCTGCGGCGAACACCGCGACCTCCTTGACCCCGGCAGCGATCGCATCTTCGAACCCGCGCAGGTTCGGTGCCAGTGCGCCGTAAGTCACTCCGGGCTTGCGCTGGATCTGCGCGAAAACCTCGGCCGAACCGGCCATTTGCGGCACCCATTTGGGCGATACGAAACTGCCGACTTCTATATAGCCAAGGCCAGCGGCACTCAGTGCATCGACCAACTGCACCTTGTCCGCGACGCTGATGGGTTGGGCTTCGTTCTGCAGACCATCGCGTGGGCCGACTTCGATCAGGCGTACGTGGGTGGGGAGGGGCATGGCAATGGACCTGTTGTGATTGCTTGAATGTTCAGAGAACCTTGTGGATTGGGTATACCTGCTAAACGACCTGCTGGCTCTTGATCGTCTGTTCCAGCGCCTGGACGCAGCGTTCTTCGGCGGTATCGAGTTCCAGTTTCATCTGTTCGATGTCCAGCAGTTGCTGCTCGAGCTGTTCACGGCGTTCGGTGATTTTCGCCAGCATGCTGTGCAGCTGTTTCTGATTGCCGCTGGTGGGGTCGTAGAGTTCGATCAGTTCGCGGCATTCGGCCAGGGAAAAGCCGATGCGCTTGCCACGCAGGATCAGCTTCAGGCTGACTTTGTCGCGTGGCGAATAGATGCGTTCCTGGCCGCGACGCTCGGGGCTGAGCAGGCCTTGCTCTTCGTAAAAGCGAATGGCGCGGGTAGTGATGTCGAGCTCGCGGGCGAGGTCGGAAATGCTGTAGGTCTGGCTGCTCATGGGCGCGCTCGAAAAAGAGGTCATGGCGTTAAGCTAATGTCAGGTTGACGTGAACGTCAAGGAGGAAAAGATCGCAGCCTGCGGCAGCTCCTACAGGGGATCGTATTCCAACGTGGGAGCCGCCGCAGGCTGCGATCTTTTGATCTTCTCAAGCCAACGGCTTATCCAGCTTCTTCTCATGCGCAGTCACTTGCTGGCACAACTCGATCATCTGCTCGCGCATCCAGCGGTTGGCCGGGTCCTGGTCGGTGCTTTCGTGCCAGTAAAGGTGGGTTTCCACCGGCGGCACATCATTGACCGGCAGATGGAAGGCGTGCAGGTCATGACGGCGGGCGAAACGTTCCGGCACGGTCATCACCATGTCGGTCTGCTGCAACACCTGGGAGGCCATCAGGTAATGCTGCGAACGCAGGGCGATCTTGCGCTGGATGCCCATTTTGCCGAGCGCCAGATCGACATAGCCGAGGCCACTGCGACGGCTGGAAATGTGCACATGGGTCAGTGACAGGTAGTCGTCGAGGGTGAATTTTTCCTTGCTCGCCAGAGGATGACCCTTACGCATGGCGCACACGTAACGGTCTTCCATCAGCTTGACGTGGCGTACTTGCGGGTCGGTGTTGAGCGGTGCATCGACGGCAAAGTCCAGGCGGCCAGCGGCGAGCTCCTTGGTGGTCTCGCGGCGTTTGGACAGAAAACTTTCGATGATCACCGTCGGCGCCAGACGTCGCAGGCGCTGGAACAGCGGCGGCAGGATCACCGCTTCGGTGAGGTCGGTCATGCTGATGCGGTAGGTCTTGACCGCCTGCAACGGGTTGAAAATCCGGCTTTCCTGCACCGATACCCGCAGCAGCGACAGGGCATTGCGCACCGGGCCGATGATGTTTTGCGCCATGGGCGTCGGCACCATGCCCTGGGCGGTACGCACGAACAACGGGTCGTTGAAGGTCTCGCGCAGGCGGGCCAGAGCGTTCGACACCGCCGGCTGGGTAATGCCGACAATCTGCCCGGCGCGAGTCAGGTTGGCTTCGGTGTAGATCGCGTCAAAGACGATGAAAAGGTTGAGGTCGACCTTGCTCAGATTCATGGCGATTCGCTCTTGGCTCTTGTTATAGGGAGGGGGCTCGATCAGTCGATCATATATCGGTGATGAATGTTAATACACGCCGAGAATAGGCTAGGTAAATTATCAACGCTGATCTAGCATCGATTCATGACCTCAACAACGTCTCCAACACCTCGTCAAAAAAGGTAGCTGCCCATGGATTTCGCTTATTCCCCCAAGGTCCAGGAACTGCGTGAACGCGTGACTGCGTTCATGGATGCTTACGTTTATCCAGCCGAAGCGGTGTTCGAACGCCAGGTCGCCGAAGGCGATCGCTGGCAGCCGACCGCAATCATGGAAGAGCTGAAAAGCAAGGCCAAGGCTGAAGGCTTGTGGAACCTGTTTTTACCGGAGTCCGAACTGGGCGCCGGCCTGACGAACCTGGAATACGCGCCATTGGCGGAAATCATGGGTCGCTCCTTGCTCGGGCCTGAGCCGTTCAACTGCTCGGCACCGGACACCGGCAACATGGAAGTGCTGGTGCGCTACGCCAATGAAGAGCAAAAGCAACGCTGGCTGGAACCTCTGCTGCGCGGCGAGATCCGTTCGGCGTTCGCCATGACCGAGCCGGACGTAGCTTCTTCCGACGCCACCAACATGGCCGCCCGTGCGGTGCGCGATGGCGACGAGTGGGTGATCAACGGCAAGAAGTGGTGGACCTCCGGCGCGTGCGATCCACGCTGCAAAATCCTGATTTTCATGGGCCTGAGCAACCCCGACGCACCGCGCCACCAGCAGCACTCGATGATTCTGGTGCCGGTGGATACGCCTGGCGTGAAGATCGTCCGTCCGCTGCCGGTGTTCGGTTACGACGACGCGCCTCACGGTCACGCTGAAGTGCTGTTCGAGAACGTCCGCGTACCTTACGAGAACGTACTGTTGGGTGAGGGCCGTGGCTTCGAGATTGCCCAGGGGCGCCTTGGCCCAGGCCGGATTCACCATTGCATGCGCTCGATCGGCATGGCGGAGCGGGCACTGGAATTGATGTGCAAGCGTTCTATCAACCGCACCGCCTTCGGTAAACCGCTGGCGCGCTTGGGCGGCAATATCGACAAGATCGCCGACTCGCGGATGGAAATCGACATGGCGCGGCTGCTGACCCTCAAAGCCGCCTACATGATGGACAACGTGGGCAATAAAGTGGCGAAAAGCGAAATCGCGCAGATCAAGGTGGTGGCGCCGAACGTCGCCTTGAAGGTCATCGACCGGGCGATTCAGATCCACGGTGGCGCGGGTGTCTCCAACGATTTCCCGCTGGCCTACATGTACGCCATGCAACGTACGCTGCGCCTGGCCGATGGCCCGGACGAAGTGCACCGTGCGGCGATCGGCAAGTTCGAAATCGGTAAATACGTGCCGAAAGAAATGCTGCGCAGCGGGCACTAAGTCCTGGTGCTGTACCTCACCCGCAAACGGCGTGCTGCGCCATTTGCGGGTGATCGCATTTTCCGCTTCCCCCTCAATCGAGCGCGATCAGATCGACAGCGCTTTCACCTCGCGGCCAAACCGCTCCCGATACACTGACGGCGGTAGCCCGACCACGCTGCGAAACGCCACGCGGAAACTCTCCACCGAACGGTAACCGCATTGCAACGCGATGGACTCGGTGTTGTGGGCACTGCTTTCCAGCAATTCCCGCGCGCGCGCCAGCCGTTGTTGTTGCAGCCAGGATTTGGGCGAGGCACCGGTGGCTTCGCTGAACCGTCGTAAAAAAGTTCGCTCGCTCATCGCTGCCTGGCTCGCCAGTTCGCGTACGCCCAGCGGTTCATGCAGGCGTTCGCGTGCCCACTGCATGACTCGCGACAGATCACTGCGTGGCGTGCGACTGACGGGGGCGGGAATGAACTGTGCCTGGCCGCCGGTGCGTTGCGGCGACATCACCAGTCGGCGTGCCACCGAGTTGGCGACTTGAGTGCCGAAGTCCCGCGCCACCAAATGCAGGCACGCATCAATACCCGCGGCACTCCCGGCGGAGGTGATCACCTGGCCCGCGTCGACGTACAGCACGTCGGGGTCGACCAGAATGTTCGGGAAGCGCTCGGCCAGTTCCTCGGTATAACGCCAGTGTGTCGTTGCGCTCAGCCCGTCGAGCAGCCCCGTGGCCGCGAGTACAAATACCCCGGAGCAGATCGACAGCAGCCGCGCGCCTCGGGCATGGGCCTGGCGCAGAGCGATAAGCAGCGCTTGCGGCACCGGCTCGCTGCGGCTGCGCCAACCGGGGATGATGATGGTCCGCGCGGTTTCCAGCAGCTCCATGCCGCCGTCGGCCAATACCTGAATACCGCCCATGGCGCGCATCGGTCCCTGATCGACGCCGACGATCCGGTGTTCGTACCAGGGAAAATCGAACTCCGGCCGCGCCAGCCCGAAGATCTCCACGGCAATCCCGAACTCGAAGGTGCAGAGACCGTCGTAGGCCAGAACCGCGACTAATCCGGGTTCAGTGTGCATTTGGCGGAAAGTTCCCAGTGAGTGTCTTGTGCGCCACTGTAGCGGTATCGGCGAATTGGATACAGTCCTCTCACGCCCACAAACGCTTTGGAGAACACCCATGACCAGTCTGGTTCGCGAAATTCCTGCTGCCCCATCCGCCGTTGCCCTGATGCACTTCAGCAACCGTCTGACCTTTGAAACCGACTGTTCCGACGTATTTGGCAGTCAGCAGGCCGGTGATGTGGACTTCGTTCTGGTGGATGTGCGTGGTCCACTGGCTTTCGAGCGTGGTCATGTGCCGGGCGCGATCAACATTCCTGGGCGCTTGATCAGCGCTGAGGTACTGGCGGCTTACCCGAAAACCACGCTGTTTGTGGTGTATTGCGCCGGTCCGCATTGCAACGGCGCGAACAAGGCTGCGGTGAAGCTCGCGGCGCTGGAATACCCGGTCAAGGAAATGATCGGTGGAGTGACCGGATGGCTGGATGAAGGCTTTGAGTTGAGCCGTGCGGTTGAACGGCCTGTCAGTGCCGCAATCGGATGCGAGTGCTGAGCCTTTGATGCCCCCGTAGCAGCTGTCGAGCCCGCGAGGCTGCGTTCGGCTCGGTCCGTGCTCGGGCGAAGCAGTCGTTGAATCAGGCAATGCGCTCATCCAGGCAAACCGCGAGTTCAGGATTTACGAGGACTTCGTCCTCGAACGCAGCCTCGCGGGCTCGACAGCTGCTACGGGTTTTTTGCGTGCCACTCATCCAGCGTCGCTTGCAACCAGTCGAACACCTGGCGGTAAGCGGCGCTGTCGTCCTGATCCCGGGGCAGGGGCGACTCTTCGCCAAAGTGGGCGTTGAGTAGCGCTACTGACTCGGCGTTCCATTCCGGATGAAACTGCAATCCCACGTGGGTCGAGCCCACTGCGTACATCTGTTGCTCACACAAGGCGCTGCTGGCCAGCAATTGCGCATCTGGCGGCAGATCAATCGCATCCTCATGCCATTCCATTACGTTCAGTGCGTGTCCGTTGGCGAACGTAACCTGGGTCCAGCCGGTTTCGGTCCGGGCCATTCGCCGCACCTTCCCACCCAGGCTCAACGCCAGCAACTGTGCGCCCAGGCAAATCGCGAACACCGGTGCACCCTGCGCGAGGCTGGCGGCCAGCCACCGACGTTCCTCGGCCAGCCACTCGGGACCTGCGTTGGCTTCATAGGGCCCGCCCAGAATGATCACTGGCGCAGCGCCTGCGGGTGGAAGCTGACCAAGGTCAGCGCGAAACACCTTAAGCGTCAGCCCCCGGGACTCGGCCCAATCGTCAATCGCACCCGGACCTTCGGCGGGGTGGTGCTGGATCAGGTTCAACGAAGTCGAATGCTCGGGCATGGCGCTGCTCTCTGGTGGAGGGGGGACGGTCGGTCTTTTCCGTCGGATCGTGCGGCATCTTGACGGAAAACCAGGCGTTTCTGAAGGTCACTGCACCGCGCTGGCGCAGGTAATTACCGGGTGAAATACCTTGATTACTTTTTTATAACTATTTGTCGCATAAACACAATTCGCGTCCCGAGTGCAGCTCTAGGCTGCCGTACCTCGGGCCGCCTCGATGCGATGCTGGCTGACTCGGTCAACCTCGACGACGGCTTCCTGAAAACCGACGCCGGCAAAGGCTTCGCGTTCGTCGGCCCGGAATACGAAGACGCCAAGTACTTCGGCGGTGGTGCCGGTATTGCGGTGCGCAAAGGCGATAAAGAGCTGGCGGACAAATTCAACACCGCCATCAACGAAATTCGCGCCAACGGCAAGTGCAAGCAAGTGCAGGACAAGTACTTCAAGTTCGACGTTTACGGCAAGTAATTTCACTGTTCAAACAGGTGGCTACCGTTGATGCGGTGGCCACCTTTTTTATGCACCTTTGATTTACCCTGCCTGACACATTTTCTGTAGGAGCTGCCGCAGGCTGCGATCCTTTGAATTGAAAAGATCGTCCGAACGCGGCCCGAGCCTGCGGCAGCGCCTACGAGGTTCAACACAGGAGCCTGCCATGCAACGTATCGACCATCAATTGCCCTGGAGCCACCTCGGCACCGAGCGCAGCCTCAGTGTGTTTCGTTTTGGCGCGGGTTCGCGCAAGGTCTACATACAGGCCAGCCTGCACGCCGATGAGCTGCCGGGCATGCGCACGGCCTGGGAGCTGAAAAAGCGTCTCACCGAACTCGAAGCCCAGGGTCAGCTCAAGGGCGTTATCGAGCTGGTGCCGGTGGCCAATCCGATTGGCCTTGACCAGCATCTGCAAAGTGCCCACATGGGCCGTTTCGAGCTGGGCAGCGGGAAGAATTTCAACCGGGCTTTCTACGAACTCAGCGGGCCGGTGGGTGAGTTGATCGGTTCGCAGTTGGGTAGCGACGCCGACGCTAACATTGCGTTGATCCGTAAGACCATGGGCCAGGTTCTCGATCGGTTGCCAGCACCTGCTTCGCAGTTGGATGCCTTGCACCGGTTGCTGTTGCGTCATGCCTGTGAAGCCGACATCACCCTGGATTTGCATTGCGATTTCGAGGCTGCGATCCATCTTTATGCGCTGCCGCAGCACTGGCCGCGGTGGCAGTCTTTGGCGGCGCGATTGAAGGCTGGCGTTGCGTTGTTGTGCGAAGACTCCGGTGGCAGTTCGTTCGATGAGTCCTGTTCGTCGCCGTGGTTGCGGCTGGCCAAGGCGTTTCCAGAGGCGGCGATTCCACCGGCCAACCTGGCGACGACGCTGGAACTGGGGAGCATGGGCGACACGCGGGTCGATCAGGCTCAAGCCAATTGTGAGGCGATACTCGGGTTTTTGGCGGAGCAGGGGTTTATTGTCGGGCAGTGGCCGCAGGCGCCGAGCGAGTGTTGCGAGGGGATGCCGTTCGAGGGGACGGAGTATCTGTTTGCGCCGCATCATGGGGTGGTGAGTTTTCTGCGTGAGGCGGGTGAGTGGGTCGAGAAGGGGGATGCGTTGTTCGAGGTGGTCGATCCGTTGAGTGATCGGGTCACGGTGGTGTGTGCCGGGACCAGTGGGGTGTTGTTTGCGCTGGACCGTGGGCGCTATACGCAGCCGGGTACCTGGCAGGCGAAAGTGGCGGGGCGGGAGGCGATTCGGGTTGGGAAGTTGGTCAACGATTGAGCTTTTGGTCTGGCCGATCCATCTCCTGCGTGTGAGCCTGCTCGCGATGGCGGCCTGACAGCCGGCCAAACTCTCGCAGACGTACACCAATCAAAATTGTGGGAGTGAGCCTGCTCGCGAAGGCAGCCTGACAGCTGACCAATCTCCCGCAGGTGTACACAGTTCAACTGTGGGAGCGAGCTTGCTCGCGATAGCGGCCTGATAGCCGACTAATCTCTTGCAGGTGTACATATCCATTCCTGCGGTAACGGCCACTTGGGGTTTCGCCTGACGGCGACTCACTTTTTTTACAAGCGCCTAAAAAAAGTAAGCAAAAAAACGCTCGCCCCAAGCGTCCGGCCCCTCGCCTAGGCTCGGCGTTCCCTCGCTCCGGTGTCCATCAGGGGGCATCGCCTACGGTCTGCTGCGCGACGACCTCCTCTCGATGTGTTCGGCTGCGCCGTACGGCGCTGCGCGCCAACCCCCTGATGAACACCTCCACTCGGCCTCCCGATGGGGCGGGTGGATCAAGATCAACAACGGCAGGCGAGCTAACGCTCGGCCTGTTGAGTGGTAGGGGCGCGCCACTGGTGATCTTCGTAGGAGCTGCCGCAGGCTGCGATCTTTTGATCTTGGCGGTCTGACAGTCGGCCTGAGTGGTTGAGGGGCGGTTTTCGGGTGTGCTTCTTGTGGTGTTAGGCTCTGGGGCGAATTCGCCGTATTTCTGGGAAGGTCCATGTTCCGTTTTTTTGCTGTGTTGATGTTGCTGGTGTCTTCCGTTGCCCATGCGGCGCTCAACGATGATTTGCCGTTGCCGTATCTTGAGCAGTCCAATCCTGATTCGCGTAATCAGCCGTTGGTGATTTTTCTCCACGGTTCCGGCAGTAACGAAGAGGACCTGTTCGACATCAAGGATGAGTTGCCGGCGCAGTACACATACCTCTCGGTGCGGGCGCCGCAGGCGGTGGAGGCGGACAGTTATCAGTGGTTTCGCAAGAAGGGCGAAGGCGCTTATGACGGTGATATCGATGACCTGAACAGCAGCAGCGCGCTGATTGTCGATTTCGTGGCGCAGGCGGCGAAGAAGTATCACACCGAGGCCGACAAGGTGTTTCTGGTGGGCTTCAGTCAGGGCGCGATCATGTCGTATGAAGTCGCGTTACGTCATCCCGAGACGGTGCGCGGGATTGCCGCATTGAGTGGCAAGGTTCTGCCGGTATTGAGGTCGCAGCTCAAGGTCGACAAGGCGCTTGAGCCACTGGCGATTTTCATCGGTCACGGGACGGCCGACATGAAACTGCCCTACAGCGATGGCAGCGAGGCCAACAGTCTGTTGCAGAGCATTGCGCTCATGCCGGAGTTTCATGCTTATCCGGGCGTCGGCCACACCATCAGTGCGGCCGAAATGCAGGATTTGAACGCTTGGCTGCTGCGGATCAATCAGTAGCAGGGGGCTTATTTATCGCCAAGGATCTGTTTGACCAGTGCCGCATGCCCAGTCTTGTCGTCGGCGCGGGAGATGATCTGGATCAGCATCATGTGCGTGCCGGAGCCGGCCAGCAGGCTGGTGTCGAGCGTCAGACCGCCGCCCTGGGTGGCGGTGCTGTCGATCTGGCGCAGGCCAAGGCCTTTGACGGTCAGGCTTTTCTCGCTTTGCTTGTTGAAGTCAGGCAAGGCTTCGCGTTGCTGAGTGGCGAAACCGGACACTGATTCGTCCAGAAACGCAGTGTCGTTGTCTTTGACGTTCAGGCCATTGGGTAGCGTGTTTTCAGCAATGATCAGTACGGTTTTGCTCGCCTGATTGGTGTACATGGTGCCCGTTGCGCCAGCGGTGCCCTTGGCGGCATCCCCACCAGACAGTGGGTTGGCGATAAAGCCCTGGGGCAGGGTGAAAGCGAATTTCCCGCCCAGCGCCGAGATTTTTTGCGCGGGTGCGGTTTTCGCGGTCGGTTGCTTGGCGGCGTATACGCTGACGGCGGCGAAGCTGGTCACCGCTGTCAGGAACAGGACAACGGCTTTTTTACTGAACGACATGCAAACTCTCCGGGGTAATCGCGCTGTGGGCGCGATCATCCCACGGCCAACCTTGAACACTCCAGCGCGATCTTGAGTCATGGCGGGAGAGGCGACGTGAGGTCATGTGGGGCGAAGATCCTCGTCCAGTGTGATGGACTGGGCGTTCGCTGGTTACCGTGACTCAGGGTTGGTTCGTTCTATAACGTCAGGCAGAACGCGGTGAACGAGTACATGCCGGTGGCTGTGGCCCGCAGTAACGCGGCGGTGAATGTGGACCTTGCTCAACCGCGAGAAAAAACAGAATCGGCCCAACCACCACTGGCAATCCTGACAGCCAGCCGGCAACGCTGGGTCCCCAGCGTTTACCTGCGAGAGAAATCAACAAGAGAAAACCCGGGATCAGCGACAGTTTCAGAAGCAGCACAGACAAATCCTTGGTCAATGGCAGTCGCCACAGCATACCCGGCTTCGTCTCGCCATCGACTACCCTAAAGGGTGAGCGAGGGCCGCGTATCACGTCGTCGGGTGCGGTCACTGCTCAGGTGCGGCATTGGTGCCGCGTCTGGACGACCACACGTATGGAGTCAGATTGATGAAAGCAACGACCTGCGCCTGCCCCAACTGCAACTGCAAACTGGGTGAGCACTCTATCGTCCGCCACGGTAAACACTATTGCTGTGAGGGCTGCGCCAAACATCACGAACACGGCGAAGCCTGCACCTCGGCGGGTTGCCAATGCGCCAAGGGGGCTCACGGCTGAAAACCCCTGCCTGAACGTGGAGCCTGTTGCGCTCCACGTTCAGGCGGCGCGTCAACTGGCGGCAATCACAGTGCATCGTTACCATGAGGTCTTCGCCCTCTATCGCGATTCACGCCCATGGCCCTTGCCGCTCCGCCTGATCTCAGCGACACCGATGTGCCGGTGCAGCCGTTGGCGCGCACCTATCCGCGTGGCTTGTATATCGAGCCGCACGAACACGTCTGGGGGCAGTTGCTGTATGCGATGAGCGGGGTGATGTGGGTCGAGACACCCGCTGAAGCGCTGGTGGTACCGCCGCAACGGGCGGTCTGGTTGCCGCCGGGGGTGGTGCACGGGATTCGCGTAGTGTCGGACTTGCAGATGCGCAATATCTACCTGCGTCCGGCGTTGGCCGCGACTCTGGACAGCAGCGTTCAGGTGATCGAGGTGGGCGGTTTGCTGCGCGAGTTGATTCTCGGGTTGGTGGAGCAGGGCGACAGTGGGCCGGCGGAGTACTACGAGGCGCTGGTAGGACTGGCGTTGCTGGAGCTGAAACGGGCGAAACGTTCGTTGCTGAAAATTCCTATGCCGGGCAACAGCGAGCGGCGTTTGGTCAATCTCTGTCAGGCGGTCATGGCTGCACCGTCGCTGGATATCCCCTTCGAGCAGCACGCCGAAAATGCCGGCGCCAGCGTGCGCACCCTGGCGCGGTTGTTCAAGGATGGATTGGGCATGGGCTTTGCCGAGTGGCGACGTCAGGTGCAATTGGCGATTGCGGTCGCCGAGCTGATCCAGGGCGTGCCAGTCAGCGCAATCGCCCGCGAACTGGGCTATTCGCCGAGCAGTTTCAGCGACATGTTTCGCCGCGAGCTGGGCGTTGCGCCCTCGCAGTTTGCCCGCGAAGGCGATTTCAACTCAGCTCCGTAGCAGGGCTTTTGGCCGAAATCCTGAAGTACTTGGCCGATCGCTTTAGCGGCGACTCTCTAGACTCCATGCATCCCCATTGCACGGAGTTCAGCATGAACTACCTCATTTCACTGGCGATTGGTCTTGGCGTCGGCCTGCTCTACGGCGCGCTGGATTTTCGCTCGCCCGCACCACCGGCCATTGCGCTGGTGGGGTTGCTGGGCATGTTGGCCGGCGAGCAGCTGTGGCCGATGGGGCGGCAACTGGTCGCTAGCTGGATCTCCTGAAATCCCTTCATTTGTCAGATGGACATTCCCATGAAAGCACTGCAATTCGATAAAACCGGTGATCTGGCGGCCCTGCGTTACGTTGAGGTACCGACCCCGGTTCCGGGCGCCAATGAGGTGTTGGTGCAAATCAAGGCTGCTGGTCTGAATCCCAGCGATGTGAAGAACGTGCTCGGACGTTTCCCCTACACCACGCTGCCACGGATTCCCGGCCGCGACTTCGCCGGCGTGGTGATTGAAGGGCCGCAGGCGCTGATCGGTCAGGCAGTCTGGGGCACGGGGCGCGAGTTGGGTTTTTTCGCCGATGGCTCTCATGCGCAATACGTGAAGCTACCGGCCAAGGGCGTCGCCCTCAAACCGACGCATTTGAGCTTTGCCCAGGCTGCCAGCCTTGGCGTGCCATACACCACGGCGTGGGATGCGCTGGAGCGCAGCCTGGTGACCGCGCAAACCCGTTTACTGGTGATCGGTGGTGGTGCGGTAGGGAGCGCGGCGCTGGCGCTGGCGAAAATTCGCGGCGCCCAGGTATTGGCGGCGGCGCGACGTCCGGAGCAGGTCAAGGCCTTGCAGGCGCAGGGCTTTAACACAATTCAACTGGAAACCCCGGAAGCGCTGGGCGCTCAGGTCAATGCGGTTTTCGCGGGCGGTGCCGACGTGATTTTCGACACCACAGGTTTCTGGCTGCCGGCGGCTGTCGCGGCGTTGGCCACCTTCGGCCGTATCGCAATTATTGCGGCTCCGCTCGACGGGCATGTGCAACTGCCGGCGCTGGCGTTGTATCGCCGAGGTGGCTCGGTGGTCGGAATCAACTCGCTGCTGTACGGCGTTGAAGCCTGCGCGGCGATGCTTGAGCAGTTTGGTCGATTCTTCGATGACGGATTGTTGCCGTTGCCGGAAGGGCTGGTGGAGTCGCCACTGGCCGAGGGTCTTGAGCGTTATGCCGAGGTGAATCAGGGTAGCGGCGACAAGGTGATTTTGTTGCCCTGACCCTGCCCCGTAGGAGCTGGCGAAGCCTGCGATCTTTTGGCGGTGCCAGAAAATGCCGAGGAGCAGGATCAACAAATCGCAGCCTGCGGCAGCTCCTACGGAGGGGCGATGTGCATCCGTAAGACCCGGGTGTACACGGGCGGCGTAGCGTTACGCCTCAGGCACACCGTTCTCCCACGCCGACCAGTTCTTCAGAATCTCCTGCACCAGCGGGTTGCCGGTACGGAAGAGGTTTTCCAGGGCCGGCACGAACCCGCCCTGATCGGCGTACTTGAGCAGGTTGTCTACTTCGCTGTAACCCGGATACGGACGGTCGAAGTCGGAACCGGCGCGCACTACCGCCAGGCGCTGTATATCCACCAGACCTTCACGGCTGGCGCGCAACAGCGCTTCATACGTCGAGTTGTCTTCCTGCTGAGTCGTGCAGTAAACGCCTTTGTTGTCTGTCAGCAAGCGGGTCCAGACTTCGGCGCGTTCGCTCAGGCGTGTTCCGGAAAACCAGGTATTGCCTGCCAGCGTGTCGCATTGCGTGACCGCCGGCGGCTGATTGGCCGGGGCGTAGGGGTATTTCACCCGCCACGCGGCGGACTCTTTGCTTTCGCTCAGTGCAACGTTCGCGCTCAGGGCGAAGGCCTTGGCTTGCAGTTTCGGATTGAGTTCGAAGACTTCGGTCTTGTAGTCCAGCGGTGGCTTTTCGTTCGGACCTTTGGTGTTGATGCCGATGTAACCGGTTGGCCACTCTTTGGGGGCGTCCCGCGAGTCCAGTTCCCATTGCGTGCCGAACTCCACCAGATAATGCGCCCAGGCGGCAGTGCCAATGGTGCCGTGGTGCGGGTTGATGCCGGCAATTCCGGCGATCAGGAAATAGCTTTTGCGCAGGTCGAATTTCGGCGACAGGGCCAATGCCAGCGTGGAGGCCGCGGCGTTGGTCTGGCCCATGCCGGTGACCATCAGGCACACCTGCTGCGTATTGCAGCGAATGCTTGGGTACTCGGCAGAAAGCCCCGGCACGCGGATTTCCTGCTTGAGTTCCAGGCGATCAATCCAGTTTTGCGCTTCCGGGGCGAACATGCTGATCAGCATGACTTTCGGCGTGATCGGCGCCTCGGCCGCCCAACCGCTGAAAGAGAGCAGGGCGCTGCAGGCCAGACCGGCTGACAGAGAAAGACGTATAACTGTGTGCATGGAACCTCCTTGGTAGATGTTGATAACGAACCCGCTTGCCACCTGGGTCCGTACGAAAACTCGCCGAGCGGCGATCAGGCAAGGCAAAAACAGGCGAGGAAGCGGAGTTTAGGCCCCTAAATGAGCATTATCCGCTGCGCGGCCCCTTCGGGCCGTCCTTCGGACGTTCTCACTCCGCTCGTCCGAGCCTGTTTTTAACGCAGCCTGGTCGACGCGCAGGCAGTTTTCGTACGGAGCCTAGAACTGATACCCGACACCCGCGTAGTAACCCCAGCCATTGGAGCGAGCGCGGAAGTTGCCGTCACCGAAGTTCAACTCGCTGCCATCCTCCCAGTTACCGCCGTTATGGAAATAACGCCCGACCAGCGTGAAGCGCAGGTGTGTGAATGAATAGAGCAATACGTTGGTGGCCACGGTGGCGTTGGCCGTGCGCGCCGGATTGTCTTTATGCAGGTCCGAACCAAAGTCGAAGTTGGTGAAACCGATGTAGGTCAGTGATGCGCCATTGCTGAAGTGGTCGATGGGCACGATGTACTTCAACTGGGCGCGATAACCATCCCACGAGTATTCGTTGCTGGCGCCGTAGTTTTCCCACTGGTAGCGCCCGTAGAAGTTGGCCGACAGGTTGACCCGCGAATGGGTGTCGATGTCGGTGCCCAGGCCACTGTAAAGCGTGTTGGCGCGATTGGCGGTGCTGCTGCCGTGGTCGTAGATCCAGTCGAACGCGACATACCATTCCTTGAACGGCCCGACCGCCAGGCTGCGACCGGCCAGGTAGTCGATGGAAATACGTGGCTCGTGCTCCATGAACAACGGCGAACCGTGATCCCAGGCGCCTCTGTCGTGGCTGTTGCCGATGCCGAGGATCTTCGGCGCGTCAATGTAGCCATACAGTTCGAACGGCCCCTTGCGCCCGAAATACTCGTACTCCAGGTAAACGTCATCGGCCGGCCGGGGGCCGAAGCTGATGTCCTTGCTGCCGATCAGCGTCAGGTCTTGATTGAACCAGTCCGACAGGTACGCGCCCTTTTTCGGTGGGCTGGCTTCAGCGCTCAGGGTCTCGCCCTGGGCGGATTCATCAATGGTTTTTTCCTGCGCCAGGGCAAACGGGCTGAGTAGTCCCGTAACGGCGCTTAGTAGCAAGGAAACAGCAACAGTGGGGCAGGACGCGGTGCGTCTGGAAGTAGCGTGCATTGAAAATCCCTGTTCGTGCAGTAGTTGGCCGAACGTGAGCGCTCATGCATCGATGAAGCGTTCACGTTACTGGCGCAAACGTTTGCATGTTGCGGACCAACTTGGAACAGGCGATTGAAATAAAGGGAAATTTTGTGAATTAGCTGACGTTTTGGTTAGCAATTTGCCCCCTCAGCGAGCGCGTCTGTTCGAAAGTGGGGCAGGCTCTGTCAGCGCATGCACCGTGCTCTGATAGAATCGTTCAAACTGAATTCCAGAGGTGCCCCCATGAGTGAGCCGATCCGCCTGACCCAGTACAGCCACGGCGCAGGCTGTGGCTGCAAAATTTCGCCTCAGGTGCTGGAGGTGATTCTGGCCGGTAGCGGTGCGCAGAATCTCGATCCAAAACTCTGGGTGGGCAATGCATCGCGCGACGACGCGGCGGTGTACGCCATCGACGACGAGCGAGGCGTGGTATCGACCACTGACTTCTTTATGCCGATTGTCGATGATCCGTTCGATTTCGGCCGCATCGCTGCCACCAATGCCATCAGTGATATCTACGCCATGGGCGGTGATCCGTTGATGGCGATTGCGATCCTTGGCTGGCCGGTCAACGTGCTGGCGCCGGAGATTGCCCGGGAAGTGATTCGCGGCGGCCGTTCGGTCTGCGATGAGGCGGGTATTCCGTTGGCCGGCGGGCATTCGATCGATGCGCCGGAGCCGATCTTTGGCCTGGCGGTCACCGGGCTCGTGCAAAAGCGCCACATGAAGCGCAACGACACTGCCACCGCCGGTTGCTTGCTGTACCTCACCAAACCGCTGGGCATCGGCATCCTCACTACCGCCGAGAAGAAGGGCAAGCTGCGCGCCAGCGACGTGGGACTGGCCCGTGACTGGATGTGCACCCTGAACAAGCCCGGTAGCCGCTTCGGCAAACTCGACGGGGTGACCGCGATGACCGACGTCACCGGTTTCGGGTTGCTGGGGCATCTGGTGGAAATGGCCGATGGCAGTACTGTGACCGCACGTATTTATTACGACCGGGTGCCACGTCTGCCGGGCGTCGAGTACTACCTCGATCAAGGCTGCGTGCCAGGCGGTACTCTGCGTAACTTCGACAGCTATGCCGACAAGGTCGGACGTGTGCAGGAGCTGCACAAGCGCGTGCTGTGCGATCCGCAGACCAGCGGCGGTTTGCTGGTCGCCGTGACGCCCGAGGGTAACGAGCAGTTCCTGGCGCTTGCCGCCGAGCTGGGGCTGAACCTTGCGCCAATCGGTGAATTGGTTGAGCGACAGAGCAACGCGGTAGAGGTGATTTGATGCCCGTCTATATCACTGATTACCGCGACATCTTCCTCAATGATCGGCCGATGATGGATACCCGTGCGCCAGTCGAGTTCAGCAAGGGTTCGTTCCCTGGGGTGATCAACCTGCCGCTGATGAACGACAACGAGCGGGAGCGCATTGGTACTTGCTACAAACAACAAGGCCAGCAGGCGGCGATTGCCTTGGGGCAGCAGCTGGTGTCCGGTGACGTCAAAGATGCTCGCATTCAGGCCTGGACTGAATTTGCCCACGCCCATCCGCAGGGCGCTCTCTACTGTTTTCGAGGTGGCTTGCGTTCGCAGATCGTCCAGCAGTGGCTCAAGGAAGCAGCCGGCATCGATTACCCGCGGGTCGGCGGCGGTTACAAAGCGATGCGTACTTTTTTGCTGGAGACAGTTGATCAGGCGGTCGAACAGTGCGACTTCGTTTTGCTGGGCGGTATGACTGGCTCGGGAAAAACCGAAGTGCTCGTCCAGCTGAACAACGGTCTTGACCTGGAAGGTCATGCTAATCACCGTGGCTCCAGCTTTGGCAAACGCGCAACCGGGCAGCCCACCAATATCGATTTCGAAAACCGTCTTGCGGTGGATGTGCTGAAGAAGCGCGCCAAGGGCATCGAGCAGTTCGTGCTGGAAGATGAAAGCCGCATGGTCGGCAGCTGTGCCTTACCGCTCCCGCTGTATCAAGGCATGCAACGGTTTCCGATGGTTTGGCTGGAAGACAGCATGGATAACAGGGTCGAGCGCATTCTTCAGGATTACGTGATCGACTTGCATGCGGAGTTTGTTGCCGAGTACGCAGAGCAGGGTTTTGCGCTGTTTTCAGAACGTTTGCTATCGAGTCTGAGCAACATCCATAGACGCTTGGGGGGCGAGCGCTATCAGCGACTGATGACACTGATGGAAGAGGCTCTGGCACAGATGGCCCGTACTGGCCAGGTGGAATTGTTCCGTCATTGGACTGAGCTGTTGTTGAGCGAGTATTACGACCCGATGTACGCCTTCCAGCGCGAGAAGAAAGGCGCCCGAATCGAGTTCGTCGGTGAGCAGGCTGCGGTGCTCGAGTATTTGCGTGAGCGCGGTAACCGGCGCGGCTGATTTCAGGGGGCAGGCTCGCCACATTCCCCGTAGCAGCTGCCGCAGGCTGCGTTCGGCTGCGTAGCAGTCGTAAATCCTGCAACCGCGTTCTCATGATAGAACCCGTCAGCCGGATTACGTTCGCTTCGCGCCCGAACGCAGCCTGCGGCAGCTGCTACGGATCGGTATTCCTACAGGAGTACAGTCCCGACCAGCCCGCAAATCACGCCAATCAACATGGTCAGCCCGGCGACTGTCACCAGTACTCGGGTGTCGAAATCCTTACGCAGCATCAGCAGTGACGGCAGGCTGATGCTCGGCAAGGTCATGAGCAGCGCCACGGCCGGTGCGGTCCCCAAACCCAGGGACATCATGGTTTGCACGATGGGGATTTCCGCGGCGGTGGGGATCATGAACAGCGTGCCGACGATGGCCAGCGGTATCAGCCATAGCAAGCTGTCAGCCATCGCGCCGTCAACGTGAGGGAACAGCCAGACCCGAGCGGCGCCCAGAACCAGTACTGCCAGCACGTAGATTGGAATAGTGGTCCAGAACAGTTGCCACAAGGTCCGCGCCCAACGGCTCAGGAAGGGTTGTGCGTCGGTTGTGCGGGTGGCTTCGGCTACCGCTTCCAGCGCCGCCTCCGGCATGTACTCGGGGCGTGAGATGCGTTGGGCGACCAACGAAACACCCAGCACCAGCACAATCCCCGCCACCAGCCGCAGAGCGGTAAAGCCCCAGCCGAGTACGAAACCCATGAACACCAGCGTTGCCGGGTTGAGTACCGGGTTGGCAATCCAGAACGCCAACGCGGCACCCACCGAGACGTTTTGACGGCGCATGCCTGACACCACGGGCGCGGCGCAGCAGGTGCACATCATGCCCGGCAGGGCGAACAACCCGCCGCGCAAGGTCGAAGCAAAACCGGCACGACCGAACAGGCGCAGCAGCCAGTCTCGCGGAATCAACACCTGCAACAGCGAACCCAGAATTACCGCCAGTACGGCTGCTTTCCAGATCGCCAGGAAGTACACCTTGGCGTACGTCAGTGCAGCTGCGAGCGGCGCGGTTTGTTCATCGTTGAGGATCGAGGCGCCGATACTGTGGCTGTCGGCGGCCACGAAAGCCTTGAGGTAGTAGGGCGACCACTTGACGTAGTAGAGGCCGATACAGGCGACCAGCAGGAACAGCGCGGGTTTCCACCAGAGCACCAGGCCCCGGTTGGGGGCCGCTAAGGAGTTGGACATACAGAAGAGGCTCCGGACATAGGGGACAGTGGGGCATCATACTCCAGTGCAGTCTAGTCCAGAGACCCGGAAACGATGGCCACAAGTCGACCCGTTATGTCGGACATGTCTGCGGGCCGTTGTTCAGTTCCTGCTTGTAGCTGTGGCTGAGCAAGGTGACCTTGCCGTTGTGCCAGGTCAGAGTCAGTACGTACAGCGAGTCGAAATCGTTGGATGGCCAGTCATCAATGAGGGGGCGTGTTTCACCGGAGGCCTTTTCAGCCACCTTGTTAATCAGATCCGGCAGATAGCCGTGGGACCAGGCCGTGTAGATAATCGAGTTGTGGTACTTGTCGTGAAGCAGCTCGTTGGCCAGTTCGCTGATGTCGTTGGCCGAAAACTCGATGTTCACCGGCAGCCCGAGTTTGATCGCGGTGGGACTGATGGTCAGCAGTGGTCGGAGGTAGCTGTAGGAGTTGTCGAACTCGCCTTCCTCTACATTGCGTGTCGGATTGGCGGCAAACACGTAATTGGCCTTGCCGAACTTCTCAGGCAGTAGCTGTGCCAGGTTGATCGCACGGTTCAGGCCTTGGCAGTTCAACTGGCCTAGACCACCGGCTGGTTTTTCTGCGTGACGTAAAAACACCAGGGTTTGGGTGCCGTCAGCCGGTCGAGCGAAACGCTTGCTGACTTCCAGCGACAGGAACAGGACGCAAGCCATGAGTAAGGCCGCACAGAATACAATGGCGCGCGGCTTCAGGTTTTTAACGAAATTCAGGTGCTTTTTCATTGAGTTATTATTCTTCAGCTCATTTGATTAAGGCTGACAAAACATCACATTGAGCGCTCTCGGCTTCAAGTGCTTTTCATGTCGTGGGGCCGATTTGTCTAACACAAGGGCAGCCTTGAGAGTCCGTTGGCAGCCTTTGGTTCGATTCGAAACGGCGCGCATTACTTTATCTGCGGGACCGGGCTGGCTGCCGGGAAGTTATCGACAGAATGTTTCTGATTTAACCTGTCCCGATCAGCGCCGTGCTTATAATCTAGCCGCCGGCCGGGCATCTGCCGCGACCTAGACCCATCATCGCCATTCAATTGTCACTGGATGTTCACCATGACCGATCTGTCTGCATTCCCGATCACTGAAAAATGGCCCGCGCAGTTTCCCGAGTGGATACAGCTCTATTCCTTGCCGACGCCCAATGGTGTCAAAGTCTCGATCATGCTCGAAGAGACCGGTTTGCCTTACGAGCCGCACCGGGTGGGTTTCGACACCAATGATCAGCTGTCTACAGCGTTTTTGTCGCTGAACCCCAACAACAAGATTCCGGCGATCCTGGACCCCCACGGGCCGGATGATCGGCCACTGGCGTTGTTCGAGTCAGGGGCGATTCTGATCTACCTCGCCGACAAAAGCGGGCAACTGCTGGCGCAGGAATCAGCCGCGCGTTACGAGACGATTCAGTGGCTGATGTTCCAGATGGGCGGCATCGGACCGATGTTTGGCCAGTTGGGCTTCTTCAATAAATTTGCCGGCAAGGACTATGAGGACAAGCGCCCGCGTGATCGCTACGTCGACGAGAGCAAGCGCTTGCTGAAAGTCCTCGACGGCCGCCTGGAAAACCGCGACTGGATCATGGGCGAGCGTTACACCATTGCCGATATCGCGACTTTCCCTTGGGTGCGCAACCTGATCGGCTTCTACGAGGCGGGGGACCTGGTCGGGATCAAGAACTTCCCGAATGTATTGCGTGTGCTGGAGCGCTTCCTGGCACGGCCGGCAGTGATTCGCGGCCTCGAAATCCCCAAGTAACGGCAAATAATGCTACTCCCTCGATTTAGCCAGGCTTAAGGAAGAGCAATGCCTCGATTTGACTTCAAACAAGTGGACGTCTTCAGCCGTGTTGCACTGAAGGGCAACCCGTTGGCCGTGGTCTTGGGTGCCGACGAGCTGAGCGACGAACGCATGGCGGCCTTCGCGACCTGGACCAACCTCAGCGAAACCACCTTTTTGCTGGAGCCAGGCGATTCGCGAGCAGATTATCGGGTACGAATCTTCACCACCTTGCAGGAACTGCCGTTCGCCGGTCATCCGACCCTGGGCAGTTGTCATGCCTGGCTGGAGGCCGGTGGTATTCCCAAGGGCGAAGAGATCATTCAGGAATGTGGCGTTGGTCTGGTGCGCATTCGTCGCCGTGGCACCGACCTTGCGTTCCTCGCGCCACCGTTGCTCAAGTCCGGTCCGCTGGACGCTGCACTGGTGGAGCGGGTGCGCCTTGGGCTTGGGCTGGAAGAAGGCGCAATTGTTGACGCGCAATGGGTTGATAACGGCGCAGGCTGGTTGGCCGTGATGCTCGCTGAACGCGAGCAAGTGTTGGCGCTGCAGCCTGATCATTCACAGATGCTCGGGCTGGCGGTCGGCGTTATCGCGCCGTGGTGCCCTGAACGTGATGGTGACGAGGCGCAGTTTGAGGTGCGCGCGTTCATTTCCGGGGACGGCATGCCCGAAGACCCGGCCACCGGCAGCCTGAATGCCGGCGTTGCCCAATGGTTGTTGGCCGAGGGGCTGGCGCCGGATGTTTACGTGGTCAGCCAGGGGCTGACCATGGGGCGCGCCGGGAGAATTCAGGTCGAGCGGATCGGCGATGATATCTGGATCGGCGGTTCGGTCGTGACCTGTATCGACGGCAGTTTGAATCTGTAACGCTGGCGAGCCCTTCTGAAACAGCAACGGGTTGGCGATTGAGTGTCTACCGGCTTAACAGTGGGGTGTTTCGCTGACAAGCGCCAGACTGTTACCGAATCGGAAATAAACTCTTCCCGAAGTTACGTTTGTATCGTTGGGGGAGAGGGGCATAAGCTCCCTTCCTTTACGACTTTTGCCTTGTCCAGGCCGTTGGCCTCCTGTCAGGAAATCCCATGTCCAGCCAGTTCCCCGAAGCCCGTCCACGCCGTTTGCGCCGCAATCCGCAGTTGCGCAACCTGTTCCAGGAAACCGAGTTCACCCTCAATGATCTGGTGCTGCCGATCTTTGTCGAAGAAGAAATCGACGATTTTGTGCCGATTACCAGCATGCCCGGCGTGCGGCGGATTCCAGAGTCGAAACTGGCAGGCGAAATCGAGCGCTATGCACGGGCGGGCATCAAGTCGGTAATGACCTTCGGGGTTTCTCATCACCTGGACGGCAGCGGCAGCGATACCTGGAATGAAAACGGTCTGGTGTCGCGCATGGCGCGGATCTGCAAGGACGCGGTGCCGGAGATGATCGTGATGTCCGACACCTGTTTTTGCGAGTACACCGATCATGGCCACTGCGGGGTGATACACGCGGGGGAGGTGGACAACGACAAAACCCTGATCAACCTCGGCAGGCAAGCCGTCGCCGCTGCACGTGCCGGGGCCGACGTGATTGCACCTTCAGCAGCGATGGACGGGCAGGTCCAGGCTATTCGCCGGGCGCTTGATGAAGCCGGTTTCAGCCAGACCTCAATCATGGCCTATTCGACCAAATTTGCCTCGGCGCTCTACGGTCCGTTCCGTGAAGCCGGCGGCAGTGCGCTCAAAGGTGATCGCAAAAGTTACCAGATGAACCCGATGAACCGCCGCGAAGCGGTGCGCGAATCGTTGCTCGACGAGCAGGAGGGCGCCGATGCGCTGATGGTCAAACCGGCCGGTGCGTACCTGGACATCATCCGAGATATCCGCGAAGCGTCACGTTTGCCGTTGGCGGCTTATCAGGTGAGCGGTGAGTACGCGATGATCAAGTTTGGCGCCGCCGCCGGTGCCATCGATGAAGACCGCGTGGTACGCGAGAGTTTAGGTGCGATCAAGCGTGCGGGTGCGGACCTGATCTTCACCTACTTTGCGATGGACCTGGCGTTGAGCGGGATTTAAGTCGTTGGCGTGCCGTTGTTACCAGAGAAACGGTTTGATCCCATGGTCCCGGAAGTAACGCTCGATGACTTTCGGGTCGGCGGTCAGGTCGGCGACGGCCACGTAACTGTCGGGCCTTAATAGATAGAAGCCGTTGCGCGCCAGCCCGGCGGCTTCGTGGGTTGGATGCCAGTCGAAAATATGCAGGGCCAGATGATGTTCGGCGCACCACGCGAGCATTTCTTCGCTGGTGTCGCCGTACACATGAACCTGCCAGTCCAGGCTGGCCAGGCTGTCGAAATTATCGGTCTCACTGTCATGCGCCCAGGGCAGGCGATCACCGCCGAAAACATGGCCCGCGTGACCCTCGCTCAGGGGCATCCCGCGATAGTTCAGGGTGATTTGCGACACCGTACGAAACAGATACTCGCGCGCCAATTCAAATGAGACCATTTTCGGCAACAGAAACGGTGCAACGCGGGTGCGTATCAGATCGGCCATTGGGCCTTCAGCAGAGACGAAATTGAACACCCGGTCGGTGGTTGCCACCAGTCGCCGGGCAAAGGCCATGCGTTCGACTTCATAACTGTCGAGCAGTTTGTCGTTGGCTGCGCCGTTGAGTACCGCGGCGAGTTTCCAGGCCAGATTGATCGCATCGCCAATGCCGGTGTTCATGCCCTGGCCGCCTGCGGGGCTATGCACGTGTGCGGCATCGCCCAGCAAAAAAGCGCGCCCGAAGCGGAAGGTGTCCGCTACCCGGTGATGGACCCGGTAGGTCGAGAACCAGTTGACCTTGTGTACCTGAACCTTCAGGTGTTCGATGGCCCGGCTGCTGACGTCTTCAAACTTGAGGGTTTCGGCCTGTTCCGCGCGTTCGTCGCGCACGACTCCTATCAGGCGCGCCCGGCCTTCGCCGGCTAATGGAAAGACTGCCAGAAAGTCTGCTTCATCGAGGTCTGCGTGCAACTCGCCATTGAGCGCCGGGCCGGAGGCTTCGACATCGGCAACGTAAAACACCTGCTGGTAGGTGCCGCCAGGAAAACCGATATCGAGTGTCTTGCGCACGGCCGAGCGAGCGCCGTCACAACCCGCCAGGTAGCAGGTCTGACAGGTTTGCTCCTGCCCGTCGGGCATGAGTAACAGCGCGGTGATGGTGCCGCCATGTTCGCTGAACCCGGTCAGTTCGGTGTCGCGTTCGACCACCACGCCGAATTGTTCCAGGCGTTCGATCAACAACCGTTCATGCTGGTCCTGCGGGTACATTTCCAGGAACGAGTAAGGGGTGAGGTCTTTGCCGATATCTTCGAAGGGTAACCGCGCAACCGGTTCGCCTTTGACCCACAGATTCACCGCCGGCACCTTATGACCGTTCTGCACCACGGCCTGGCTGAGGTCGAGCTGGCGGTACAACTCCAGCGTGCGCGCCTGAACCGCCAGGGCGCGCGAAGTGGTGCCGGGTGCGCTGGTCTTGTCGAGGATGCGCACGCGGATTCCCAGCTTGCTGAGCCAAAGCGCCAGGACCAGTCCCGTGGGGCCGGCGCCGATGATCAGTACATCGCTACGGTTCATGTCATTGCCCTCGGTCGAGAGTCCCGCGCAACGGTGATGTTGCGCTTAGAAGAACGCCAATGTCAGATTAACGCTGAGGCCGTTACCTTCCGGTCGGTTGACTGAATCGAATTCGGGTACCCAACAATCCGGCGGCCACGTCGCCGTGAATGGAGGAAAGAAACTCTTATCATGGTTGCAAAGCGTTCATGAAGGCTCAGAGCAGCTCGACAAAACATTGCGAACCAGGGTGTATCCAGTTTAGATCCGATTGGGCGAGGTGCTTGCTCCCCCGGTGCATCGGCTCAAGGGGCGATATCCCCGGCGGTCAGGGAACTCAAAAGGACCCATGTGAAAATGCGATCCCATCTATTGATCATGAGTGTTGCGGTGCTGCTGATACTGGCCGGCTGCGCGAATCAGGCCACTCGGCAGGCGGCTCAACCTACGCCCGCACAGGTGAAAGCGCAGATCGTCCATTTGTTGCCGGCCAGCATCACAGACCGTGAAGGCTGGGCCGCCGACATTTATGTAGCGTTTTCGGCGCAAGCGATCCCGGCCACTACGCAGAACCTGTGTTCGGTGCTAGCGGTGACCGAACAGGAGTCGACCTTTCAGGCTGACCCGACGGTTCCGGGGTTGGGTAAAATCGCCAGAGATGAAATCGATCGACGTGCTGCCAGGGCTCACATCCCCAATCTGTTGGTGCGCGGTGCGTTGCAGGTCAGTTCAACCACTGGCAAAAGTTACAGCGACCGCTTGAATGCGGCTCGCAGCGAGAAAGAACTCAGCGCGATTTTCGACGATTTCATCGGTAGGGTGCCGATGGGCAACACCCTGTTCGGTGGCTTCAATCCGGTGCACACCGGTGGACCGATGCAGGTCAGCGTCGCATTTGCCGAGAAGCAGGCCCGTAACTATCCCTATCCTGTAGACGGCTCGATTCGCCACGAGGTGTTCAGCCGACGTGGCGGCATGTATTTCGGGATTGCGCATTTACTCGGCTACCCGGTGAGTTACCGCCAGCCGTTGTACCGCTTCGCGGATTTCAACGCAGGCTGGTACGCCAGCCGCAATGCCGCGTTTCAGAGAGCGCTCAACCGCATCTCGGGTAGCACTTTGGCACTGGATGGCGACCTGATTCGCTACGATTCGATCATGCCGGGTTCGACGGAACAGGCAGTGCGCGCGCTGGGTAAACAGCTGGACATGCGCAATACAACCATCAGGGATCAACTGGAGCTGGGTAACAGCCTCAAATTTGAAGACAGCAAGCTATATAAGCGGGTGTTCGAACTGGCGGAAAAGGCTGAAGGTAAACCACTGCCCAGAGCGGTCCTGCCGGGTATCCAGTTGCAAAGCCCGAAAATCACCCGAAAGCTCACCACGGCCTGGTTCGCCAAGCGAGTCGACGAGCGCTATCAGCGTTGTATGACGCGTGCGTCGGCGGGGTAGAGGTAAGCGTTGGCTGTACGAATACCGAGCTCTGATCTCAATAGAGCCCGGGGATGAGCCGCCAGGTCCTCGCGCAGTAAGCCTCGTACTCAGCACCAAACTGACTGCGCAGCAAGGCTTCCTCTGCATTTATACGGGCAATCAGGGCGGGGAGCAGCAGGGCGGTGAGCACGACCCCGACACTGGAGCGAAAGGCCAGCGCCCAGCCCAGCGCGTTAACCAGCATCCCGAGATAACTTGGGTTGCGCAGCGTTCGGTAGATGCCGTCAGTCACCAGCGTATGCCCAGGCTGAATGGCGACCAGCCCACTGAAGCGCTTGCCGAGTACGAACACTGGCCACATCCGCAACGCACCACCGGCAATGAATAGAAGCGCGCCAACCCAGCGCATGCCTTCGCCACCGAAGGTCCAGAAGTCCACTCGGTCGGTATAGGCCGGTACAAACGCGGACAACAGACCAATCACACCAAATACCGGCAGCACCCAGCGGTTGGCCCGGTCTTCACGTACCCCGGAACTCAAATTGCCTTCTGTCAGCAGCGCCAGTCCCGTCATCACCAGCGTCGCAAGGACAATGACCACCAGGGCCGGATGAGAGAAAAACGCAGCAAAGCCGCCCAGTCCCAGAATTGCGAGTCCAAGATAGAACAAGGTTGCTGCAATGCTGAACGCGGCCAGCTTCAGGGAGATCTTCATGGTGGTGGGGTTCGTTGGGCAGACTCAATTAAGCGTAGTGGGATCAGGCTGATTGCGATGCTTGATCTACCATTTTCGCCTTTTAGTATAGAAAGACCGAATTAGGTGTTGACGGCGAATTAAATCTGTCTATAATTCGCCCCACTTCCGGCGCAGTCGAAACGGAAAACTCCTTGGTAAACAAAGAGTTATGCAGTTTTCGACAGCGGTTACGCTTCAGTTCATCGAAGTCCGAAGGAGTTGATAAGGCAGTGTGTTTTCGCCTTGTTGACGGTTCGATCTTCTCGGTCGAAAGCGGAGAAAAAGAGGTGTTGACAGCAGCGAGTAACGCTGTAGAATTCGCCTCCCGCTAACGAGAGATCGGAAGCGCAAGTGGTTGAAGTTGCAAAGGAAACTTTGAAAACTTCTGAAAATAACCGCTTGACAGCAACAGAGGCTGCTGTAGAATGCGCGCCTCGGTTGAGACGAAAGATCTTAACCAACC
>NZ_MOBJ01000012.1 GCF_003732225.1 Pseudomonas brassicacearum
ATTTTCTAGGAAGCCCGGCGTGGACTCAAATGCTTAAGTGAACAGCATTACCCGCACATGGCGGGGTATTTTTGTGTTCAACGGTTAAGCCTTACAGCCCGTCGAGCATCGCTTTGTTACGCACAGCGCCCTTGTCGGCGCTGGTCGCCAGCAAGGCGTAGGCTTTCAATGCGGTGGTCACTTTACGTGGACGCACTTCAACCGGTTTCCAGCCTTTCTTGTCCTGTTCGACGCGGCGCGCAGCCAGTTCTTCGTCGCTGACCAACAGGTTGATCGAGCGATTTGGAATGTCGATCAACACCTTGTCGCCATCCCGTACCAGGCCGATTGCACCGCCGGCGGCGGCTTCTGGCGAAGCGTGGCCGATGGACAAACCCGAGGTGCCGCCGGAGAAGCGACCGTCGGTGAGCAAGGCGCAGGCTTTGCCCAGGCCTTTGGATTTCAGGTAGGACGTCGGGTAGAGCATTTCCTGCATGCCCGGGCCGCCTTTCGGACCTTCATAGCGAATGATGACGATATCGCCTTCTTTCACTTCATCGGCAAGGATGCCGCGCACGGCGCTGTCCTGGCTTTCGAAGATTTTTGCGTTGCCTTCGAAGACGTGGATCGACTCGTCGACGCCCGCGGTTTTCACCACACAGCCGTCCAGGGCGATGTTGCCGTACAGCACGGCCAGGCCGCCTTCTTGCGAGTAAGCGTGTTCGACACTGCGGATGCAGCCGTTTTCACGGTCGTCGTCGAGGGTTTCCCAACGGGTCGACTGACTGAACGCGGTCTGGGTCGGGATGCCTGCAGGACCGGCCTTGAAGAAGTGGTGAACCGCTTCGTCGTTGGTCTGGGTGATGTCCCACTTGGCAATACCTTCGGCCATGGTCTTGCTGTGCACGGTCGGCAGGTCGGTGTGCAGCAAACCGCCGCGGGCCAGCGAGCCGAGGATGCTGAAGATCCCGCCAGCGCGATGCACGTCTTCCATGTGGTACTTCTGGATGTTCGGCGCGACTTTGCACAGTTGCGGAACGTGACGCGAAAGACGGTCGATGTCCTTCAGGTCGAAATCGATCTCGGCTTCCTGAGCGGCGGCCAGCAAGTGCAGGATGGTGTTGGTCGAGCCGCCCATGGCGATGTCCAGCGTCATGGCGTTTTCGAACGCCTTGAAGTTGGCGATGTTGCGCGGCAACACCGATTCATCATTCTCGCCGTAGTAGCGTTTGCACAGCTCGACGATGGTGCGGCCGGCTTGCAGGAACAGCTGTTCACGGTCGCTGTGGGTGGCCAGTGTCGAACCGTTGCCTGGCAGTGCCAGACCGAGGGCTTCGACCAGGCAGTTCATCGAGTTGGCGGTGAACATGCCGGAGCACGAGCCGCAGGTCGGGCAGGCGCTACGCTCGTACTCGGCGACTTTCTCGTCAGATGCGCTGGAGTCGGCGGCGATTACCATGGCGTCGACCAGGTCGAGGCCGTGGCTGGCGAGTTTGGTCTTGCCGGCTTCCATCGGGCCACCGGAGACGAAGATCACCGGGATGTTCAGGCGCAGGGAGGCCATCAGCATGCCGGGGGTGATCTTGTCGCAGTTGGAGATGCACACGATGGCGTCGGCGCAGTGGGCGTTGACCATGTACTCGACGGAGTCGGCGATGATCTCGCGGCTCGGCAGCGAATAAAGCATGCCGTCGTGGCCCATGGCGATGCCGTCATCGACCGCGATGGTGTTGAATTCCTTGGCGACACCGCCAGCGCGTTCGATCTCGCGGGCGACCAGTTGGCCGAGGTCCTTGAGGTGGACATGGCCCGGTACGAATTGGGTGAACGAGTTGGCAATGGCGATGATCGGTTTCTTGAAGTCGTCATCTTTCATCCCCGTAGCGCGCCACAGTGCGCGGGCGCCGGCCATGTTGCGGCCGTGGGTGGATGTTTTCGAGCGGTAATCAGGCATGGAGCACTCCGGGCGGCAAATCAGGTATCAAAAGGGGAGTGAGCTTCTATTGACCTCGGGAACACTCAGAAATGGCCGTGTGTCCGAAAGTTGCCGATGACTTTGCGGGATCGCCGCGCGCCTCAGCCTGAGCTCATAAACCCGCCGGGGGATGACTGGCGATGAATCGTTCGATTCTACACCGCTGGCGTCAGGAAGGAATGCCGGGAAACGTTGAACCAGGGCTGGCGAGACGTGTGGGATGACAACTGGCAGCTTGCAGGCGGGCGCGGGGCCCTTTTGAGTCTGTTGTAGGAGCGAGCTGGTTCGCTCCTACAAGCAGGGAGCTATCAGCTGTTAGGCAACAACCGGCAAGTAATGCTCTTGATGTAGCGGGTTTCAGCGATAGCCGGGTGCACCGGGTGATCCGGACCCTGACCGCCACGTTCCAGCAGCTGGATGTTGCGGTCCAGATGGCGGGCGCTGGTCAGCAGGATGTTCTGCAGATCGTCTTCAGGCAGGTGCATCGAGCACGAAGCGCTGATCAGGATGCCATCCTTGCTGAGCAGGCGCATGGCTTGCTCGTTCAGACGACGGTAGGCGCCTTCGCCGTTCTTCAGGTCTTTCTTGCGCTTGATGAAGGCTGGCGGATCAGCAACGATCACGTCGAAACGCTCTTCGCTGGCTTTCAGCTCTTTCAGGGCTTCGAACACGTCGCCTTCGATGCAGGTCATTTTGTCGGCGAAACCGTTGAGTGCGGCGTTGCGCTCGACACCGTCGAGGGCGAAGGCCGAAGCGTCGACGCAGAACACTTCACTGGCACCGAAAGCGGCAGCTTGCACGCCCCAGCCGCCGATGTAGCTGTACAGGTCGAGTACGCGTTTGCCTTTGGCATAAGGTGCCAGGCGCGCGCGGTTCATGCGGTGGTCGTAGAACCAGCCGGTTTTCTGTCCCTGGATGACTGGCGCTTCGAACTTCACGCCGTTCTCTTCCAGGGCAACCCACTCCGGCACCAGGCCGAATACGGTTTCGACGTAGCGGTTGAGGCCTTCGGCGTCGCGTGCGGCGGAGTCATTCTTGAACAGAATGCCGCTTGGCTTGAGCACTTGGGTCAGCGCGGCGATCACGTCGTCTTTATGGGCTTCCATGGTCGCCGAAGCGATCTGCACCACCAGGATGTCGCCGAAACGGTCGACCACCAGGCCTGGCAGCAGGTCGGAGTCGCCGTAGACCAGGCGGTAGAACGGCTTGTCGAACAGGCGATCGCGCAGGGACAGCGCAACATTGATGCGGTGCACCAGCAGCGACTTGTCGAGCGGCAACTTGATGTCACGCGACAGCAGGCGAGCGCAGATCAGGTTGTTCGGGCTCATGGCGACGATGCCCAGCGGTTTGCCGCCGGCAGCTTCGAGAATCGCTTGATCGCCAGCCTTGAAGCCGTGCAGTGGGGTGGCGGCTACATCGATTTCGTTGCTGTAGACCCACAGGTGGCCGTTTCGCAGGCGACGGTCGGCGTTGGCTTTGAGGCGCAGGCTTGGCAGGGACATGACGTCGCTCCAGGTGAAAAAAAGAGCGGGAGTATAGCGCGTTGCGCCAGCAGAGAGCTTCGCGGCAGATGAAACACCTGATTCTGCTCAATGACTCGAAAATCACACTGTTTCCGTGGGAGCTGCCGAAGGCTGCGATCTTTTTATCAAGTTCAAAATCAGAAGATCGCAGCCTTCGGCAGCTCCTACGGTGTCAGGCGATGCTTTTTAAGGGTTAGAATCGCCCCTTGGCCCAGAGTGAGTACTTATGTCCCAAGAGCTATCTTCCGAACAGATTCAACAGGCCCTGCAAGGCATCAGCGTGCCGCCTCAGCCGCAAATCATGGTGGATTTGCAGATGGAGCAGTACATGCCGGACCCGGACCTGGAAGTGATCGCGAAGTTGATCTCCCAGGACCCGGGCCTCTCTGGCGCCTTGTTGAAGATCGTCAACTCGCCGTATTACGGGCTGAGCAACAAGATCGCCTCGATCCAGCGCGCGGTGAACCTGCTGGGCAGTCGCTCGGTCATCAACCTGATCAACGCGCAGTCGATCAAGGGCGAGATGAATGACGACACCATCGTTGTCCTGAACCGATTCTGGGACACCGCCCAGGATGTGGCGATGACCAGCCTGAGTCTGGCCAAACGCATTGGCTCGCAAGCGGTGGATGAGGCTTATGCATTGGGCCTGTTCCACGATTGCGGCGTGCCGTTGATGCTCAAGCGCTTCCCCAACTATATGTCGGTGCTGGAAGAGGCCTACGCCAGTGCAAGCGCCGAATGCCGGGTGGTTGATACCGAGAACCGCGTACTCAATACCAACCACGCGGTGGTCGGTTACTACACCGCGAAATCCTGGCGCCTGCCGGAGCATGTGACCGACGCGATCGCCAATCACCACAATGCGTTGGCGATTTTCAGCGACGAGTCGTCGCGCAACAGCCAGTTGAAAAACCTGCTGGCGATCCTGAAGATGGCCGAACACATCTGCGCCTCGTATCGTGTCCTGGGCAATCAGACCGAAGATCACGAGTGGAACAATGTCGGGCACCTGGTGCTCGATTATGTCGGCCTCTCGGACTACGACTTCGAGAACCTCAAACAGACGATTCGCGAGCTCGGCGCTCACCATTGAGTGTCGGACCCTTCCTTGATCCGAGTGCGCCATGCCTGAACTGCCAGAAGTCGAAACCACCCGTCGCGGTATTGCCCCGTTCCTTGAGGGCCAGCGCGTCAGTCGCGTGATCGTGCGGGACCGGCGTCTGCGCTGGCCGATCCCCGAGGACCTCGATGTGCGCCTGTCCGGGCAGCGCATTGTGCTGGTGGAGCGACGTGCCAAGTATTTGCTGATCAACGCCGAAGTCGGCACCTTGATCAGCCATTTGGGCATGTCGGGGAATTTGCGTCTGGTGGAAGTCGGCTTGCCGGCGCTCAAGCACGAGCATGTGGACATCGAGCTTGAGTCTGGCCTGGCGCTGCGATACACCGATCCGCGACGTTTTGGCGCGATGCTCTGGAGCCTTGATCCGCTGAATCACGAACTGCTGGTTCGCCTGGGGCCGGAGCCGCTGACTGATCTGTTCGATGGCGAGCGGCTTTTCCAGCTGTCACGCGGGCGTTCGATGGCGGTCAAACCGTTCATCATGGACAACGCGGTGGTGGTGGGGGTTGGCAACATTTATGCGACCGAAGCGCTGTTTGCTGCCGGGATCGACCCGCGCCGTGAAGCCAAGGGGATTTCCCGGGCGCGCTATCTGAAGCTGGCGATCGAGATCAAACGCATTCTGGCCGCCGCTATCGAGCGCGGCGGCACCACGCTGCGCGATTTTATTGGCGGTGACGGCCAGCCGGGCTACTTCCAGCAAGAGCTGTTCGTGTACGGCCGTGGCGGTGAGCAGTGCAAGGTCTGTGGCACTGAGTTGCGGGAAGTTCGCCTTGGGCAGCGCGCCAGCGTCTTTTGCCCACGTTGTCAGAGCTGAGAATTCCCACGGTCTATAGTTAGTGGTCTGACTGCCTAGCCGAAGGACCGTGCCATGACGTTGACCCAAACTCTTGCTGCCGCGCTGCTCTTGAGCATCGGCTTATCTGCCCAGGCGTCTGAAGGCGGCAGCGGCGACCCCAGTTACAGCATCCACAACCCACCGGCATACGCGATGATCGGCGATTTGTTGATCGCCCGTCCTTTGCTGGTGGTGGCGACGGTGATCGGTGCCGGGGTGTTTGTCGTGTCCTTGCCGTTTACCGCGCTGGGTGGCGGGGTAGGCGATGCGGGACAGGCGTTGGTGGTCGATCCGGCGAAAGCGGCGTTCGTCCGTTGCCTGGGGTGTGTCGGGGAGGGTTTCGAGCAGCAGTGAATTAGCTGGCTCAGCGGTGTGGCTGATGGCCCTATCGCGAGCAAGCTCGCTCCCACATTTGATCTTTGGTGTTCACAAATAGTGTGTTCACAGCAGATCTATGTGGGAGCGAGCTTGCTCGCGATGGCGTCCTTATGGACACCGAATAATCAGGCCTTGCCGGTAAGCTTGCGGTACTTCTCCATCAACTGCTCTTCAGTCTCTGGGTGCGCTTCGTCCAGCGGAATGCAATCCACCGGGCAAACCTGCTGGCACTGTGGTTCGTCGTAGTGACCGACGCACTGGGTGCAGAGGTTCGGGTCGATCACATAGATCTCTTCGCCCTGGGAGATGGCGGCGTTCGGACACTCGGGTTCGCAGACGTCGCAGTTGATGCAATCGTCGGTGATGATCAGGGACATTGGGACTGACTCCTGCCGGGGTAGTCTGCCCAGGCATCTGAAAACTAATGCGCACAATTGTGCCGCATTGGCGCCCGCAGTGCACGCGGGAGCGATGGGCTGCAAAAGATCGTCCGAACGCGGCCCGAACCTTCGGCAGCTCCTACTTTTTGAAGCGCTGGGTCAGCGCGTCGGCCACGACAGGGTGGACGAACTTGGTGATATCGCCGCCCAGGGCTGCAATTTCACGGACCAGCGTCGAAGAAATGAACGAATAGCGCTCGGACGGCGTAAGAAACAGGCTTTCCACGTCCGGGGCCAACTGGCGGTTCATGTTGGCTAGTTGGAATTCGTATTCGAAATCCGATACCGCACGCAGGCCACGCAGGAACACATTGGCATTCTGCTCTTTGGCGAAATGCGCCAGCAACGTCGAAAAGCCGACGACTTCGACGTTCGGCAAATGTTTAGTGACCTCGCGGGCCAGCTCCACACGCTGTTCCAGGGGGAATAGCGGGTTTTTCTTCGGGCTGGCGGCGACGGCGATGATCACGTGATCGAACAGGCGCGAGGCGCGTTCGACCAGATCGCCATGGCCCTTGGTAATAGGGTCGAAGGTACCTGGGTACAACACTCGGTTCATCGCGTCGTCCTGGCGGGAGTCCGTTGGGGAGTCGGATGGTATCGCAGCATTCCCGGTCGGCCAAGTCGCCTTTGGGGTAAGAAAGCACTATAGACGGTGCGTATTATGTGTTTTTTCATGGTTTTTTTAAACGCATCGCCAGCGCTGTCGCCAGTTGCGCGGTCAGTCCGTAGACCGACAATTGCGGGTTGGCGCCAATGCTGGTGGGGAACAGCGAACCATCATGGATCGACAGATTACTCAGCTGATGATGACGGCCGAGGCTGTCAGTGACGGCATGTTTTGGGTCTTCACCCATGGCACATCCGCCCATCACATGAGCGCTGCCCAGTCGTGTGCGGTACAGCTCAAGACTCAGTCCATCGATAAGCGTGCGGGCCTCGGCGAGGGTTTTCACGTAGCGCGCATCGGCGTGCATCGGCATCACGGCGTTGGCACCGCCGGCGAACTGAATCTCGGCCATGCTGTGAAACGCCCGGCGTAGCCCATCCCAGGCATAGGCTGAAACCTGATAGTCGAGCACCGGCGTGCCATCGCCGCGCAACTCGACGCTGCCGCCGGGGCTGTCCGGGTGAAAACCGTCGCGCAGCAGCGCCAGCATCGCGTGGGTGTGCGGTAGCTGCTGCATGTGCTGGGCGTTGTCTTTGCCAAAACCTCCGAGCAGGGTCGCGGCCAGCGCCGGGTGTAGTGGCGGCACTTCAAGCTTGTAGGACATTTTGCCGGTGGTGCCGTCCAGCCACTGAAAGTGGTCGGAGTAGATCGACTGCGGCGCACCGTAGAACGGGTTGATCACTTCGTCGAACAGCCCGGCAGAGATGTTCACCAGGTGCAGGAAGGTCCGCTTGCCAAGGCGTTCATGGGGATCGGGGGCTTTGGAACGCAGCAACAACGCCGGGCTGTTGATGCCACCGCCGGCCAGCACGTAATGCCGCGCCCTGACGGTAATGCGGCGCCCGGTCGGCGCCACGCAACGCTCGTCCATTGCCACACAATGCAGGCCGGTGATCTTGTCGTCCTTGATCAGCAGTTGTTCGGCGCGGGCGAGGTAGAGCAACTCGCCACCTTTTTCCAGGGTCGCGGGAATGGTCGTGACCATCATTGATTGTTTGGCGTTGGTCGGGCAGCCCATGCCGCAGTAGCCGAGATTCCAGCAGCCGCGCACGTTACGCGGGATCACGTGCCAGCTATAGCCGAGCTGTTCACAGCCTTTTTTGATCACGTCGTTGTTGGCGTTGGGCGGCACCCTCCACGGGGCGACACCGAGGCGCTGTTCCATTTTTTCGAACCAGGGCGCCATTTCCGCCGGGCTGTGGCCCTTGACCTCATGTTCCCTGGCCCAGTGTTCGAGGGTCGGTTCGGGGGTGCGAAAGCTTGAGGTCCAGTTGATCAACGTCGTGCCACCGACCGCGCGACCTTGCAGGATGGTGATCGCGCCGTCCTTGCTCATGCGACCGATGCCTTCCTGATAAAGGCTGGAATAGGCCTGGTCTTCGAGCATCTTGAAGTCGCTGCTGGTCTTGAGCGGGCCTTCTTCGATCAGTAGGACTTTGTAGCCGGCAGCGCTGAGAATTTCGGCGGTGGTGCCACCGCCAGCGCCGCTGCCGATGATCGCAATGTCGGCTTCCAGCGTCAGATCATTGGCCAGTTGCGAGCCGTTATAGGTTTTCCAGCCACGGGCCAGGCCTTCGCGGAACGGATCGGGTACGGGCATCTCGGGCTCTCTTTTTGTTATGGATAGTGTGGTCGCCGTCGTAGGAGCTGGCGAAGCCTGCGATCTTTTGATCTTGATTCTGTGGTGCCTGCAAAATCGCCAACAGATCGCAGCCTGCGGCAGCTACTACGGGTGGTTGCGACGGTCTAAACCGTCGGCGGCCCCGGATACCCGCAATGTGCCCATGATTCGGCGCGGCTGTACCAGGCCATCATCACCAGTTGCAGAATCGAGCTGTGACCCATGCGCAACAGGCTTAGCGAACTGTTTTGCCAGCGCTGGAGGAACTGGCGGATGTCATCGCCACTGGCGTTTTCCCAACTGCCCCAGATTCCGGTCAGTGGTCCGCGAGTGACGGTCATGCCGAGCACATCGAACAGTTGCTGGGTCAGCTTGAGCATTTCCGGCGACAGGTGGTTGAGGCCATTGTCCAGCGATTGCAGGGTGCCCTCGAGGGCGGCCGGGAGTTTCTCGACGGCCACGGCACCACTGAGCATCACCGGGATCAACGCCCGCAAAAATGGCAGGTCACTGCTGCGCAAAATCGCGAAACCACTGGCCGGGCTGCTGGCCGAGCACCCACTGAGGCTGGCGCCAAGGCCGGCGGTAGTCAGGAAGGCCGTGGCGCAGAGACTGAATTTGAGCAGGCCGCGCCGTGACAGCGCGGGGGATTCGGACAGGCTTGGGTTCATTATTGTTATTACCCGGTAATGAGCTGTCAGCGGATGAACAGCTTCTGGATCAGCTTCTGGATCGACTTGCCGTACGGCGGATAAATCAGCTTCGCCGCGTTGAAGCGCTGCTTGATCAGCACGCCTTTGGCTTTGCTGAACGTCAGGAAACCTTCATGACCGTGGTAATGGCCCATGCCCGAAGCACCGATGCCACCAAACGGCATGTCGTCCTGCGCGACGTGCAGCAAGGTGTCGTTCAGGCATACGCCGCCGGAATGGGTTTCGTTGAGGACGCGGTTTTGTTCAGCCTTGTTGTAGCCGAAGAAGTACAACGCCAGCGGACGTGGCCGCTGGTTGATGTAGGCAAACGCCTGGTCCAGATTTTTGTAAGGCACGATCGGCAGCACCGGGCCGAAGATTTCATCCTGCATCACGATCATCTCGTCACTGACATTCAGCAGCAGGCTGTGGCTCATGCGCCGGCCCTGATCCTGTTCGAACATCGGGATCAGCAGCGCGCCCTTGCTGGTGGCGTCGCTGAGGTAGCTGTGCAGCCGCGCCAATTGGCGTTCATTGATGATGGCGGTGTAGTCCGGGTTGTCCGCGAGTGTCGGGTAAAACCCGCGAACCGCCTGGCGATAGGCTTCGACGAAGGAGCCGACCCGCTCTTCCGGCACCAGCACGTAGTCCGGCGCGACACAGGTTTGTCCGGCGTTCAGGGTTTTACCGAAGGCAATGCGTTCGGCGGCGTCCTTGAGCGGTACATCGTGGGAAACGATGGCCGGAGATTTGCCGCCCAACTCCAATGTTACGGGCGTCAGGTTCTCGGCTGCCGCGCGCATCACATGTTTACCGATGCTGGTGGCGCCGGTGAACAGCAGGTGGTCGAACGGCAGTTTGGAGAAGGCCATGCCGACCTCGGCTTCACCCAGCACCACGCACACCAGATCTTCGGGAAAGACTTTGGCCAGCAGGTTCTTGAGCAGTTGCCCGGTGGCCGGCGTGGATTCGCTGAGCTTGAGCATCACCCGGTTGCCCGCCGACAACGCGCCGACCAATGGGCCGATGGCCAGGTACAGCGGGTAGTTCCAAGGCACGATGACCCCGACCACGCCCAATGGCTGATAAACCACCTTGGCCGCAGCCGGCTGAAAGGCGATTCCTACCTTGCGCGGTGACGCTTTCATCCAGCTTTTGAGGTGTTTGCTGGCGTAATGAATGCCGTGCAGGCTCGGCATCAGCTCGGCGAGCAGGGTTTCATCGGCGCTGCGGTTGCTGAAGTCCTGGCTGATCGCGTCGATCAGGGCCTGGCGCTCGTCGCTCAGCAGGTCGCGTAATGCCTTGAGCCATTGCTGACGTTGCGCAGCCGGCGGCATCGGATGGGCCGCGTAGGCCTGACGCTGGGCGGCAAACAGATCGTGAAGCTCACTCAATGGCTGTTGGGAGCTTTGCAGGTAGGCAATGTCGGCGGGCATGGTAGCTCCGGTTTTTTTTTGGATGAGGAAGTTTTTAGAGTCTATGCTCTAGAAAGTCAAATGACATCCTCGGGAAGCGATGATTTATCCGTCAGCGGATAGGTCGTAAGATGCCCGGCAACGCACTGAAGAATTAAAGCTCAAGCCATGGCCCCACGAATAAAAACCAGCGAGCGCATCGTGCAGAACAGCCTGGAGCTGTTCAATCAACAGGGCGAACGCAGCATCAGCACCAACCATATCGCCGCGCACATGGAGATTTCTCCAGGCAACCTGTACTACCACTTCCCCAACAAGCAGGCGATCATCGCCGTGTTGTTCAGTGAGTATGAAGCCCTGGTAGAGAGCTTCCTGCGCCCGCCCCAGGGCCGCGCCGCGACCGTTGAAGACAAGCGCTTCTACTTGCAGGAGCTGCTGGCCGCCATGTGGCGTTACCGGTTCTTGCACCGCGACCTCGAGCACTTGCTCGACAACGATGTGGAATTGGCCGCTCGATACCGGCGCTTTTCCCAACGCTGCCTGATCCAGGGCACGGCGATTTACGCAGGCTTCGTCGAGGCCGGCATTCTGTGCATGGACAAGGTCCAGATCGAATCCCTGACGCTCAACGCCTGGATCATCCTCACGTCCTGGGTGCGGTTTCTGTGCACCACGCGGGAAAATTCCAACCACCTCAGCGAGCAAGCCATTAAACGCGGCGTGTATCAGGTGCTGGTGCTGGAAGCAGGATTCGTCACGGAGCAAGCGCGTGAGGCGGTCAATGGCTTGTTCGAGGAGTTTTACGTGCCGTTGGCCCAGGCTCTGGAAGAAGTGCAGTAGGATCGACCAGAGACTTAATCACAGGAGCCCGCCATGCCCATTGCGCAACTGATCAGCCCGAACGCCCTGGACCAGAAAAAAGACCAGGCCGGGTTGGTGATTCTGGATTGTCGTTTTGCCCTGGAAGACCCGGATTACGGTCATCGCAGCTATGCCCAGGGGCATATCGAGGGTGCCTCGTTTGCGGATCTCGAACATGACCTCAGCGGGCCCGTGGTCAAGGGTGTCACCGGTCGTCATCCATTGCCGACGCCGCACCATTTGATTGAGCGCATGCAGGATTGGGGCATCAGCAACAACAGTGAAGTCGTTTTGTATGACGACGGCCCCGGCATGTATGCCGCGCGGGCCTGGTGGTTGCTGGCGTGGCTGGGCAAGCGCGACGGCGTGTTCATTCTCGATGGCGGCCTCAAGGCCTGGCACGCGGCTGGCCTGCCGCTGAGCCTTGATACCCCGGCAATCCCCCGTGGCTCCTTTAGCGGTGCGCCGGACCACACCTTGTTAGTGAGTGCCGAGAAACTGCAACAGCGCCTCGGTCAACCGACGCTGACCTTGCTCGATGCCCGAGGCCTGCCGCGTTTTCGTGGCGAGGTCGAGCCGATTGACCCAGTTGCCGGGCACATTCCCGGCGCGCAATGCGCGGCTTTCACGGACAACCTGGGTGCCGACGGGCGCTTTCTTCCCGCCGATCAGCTCAAGCAGCGTTTTGCGGCGAAACTGGGTGATCGCTCGCCGACTGAACTGGTGGCGTATTGCGGCTCGGGCGTGACCGCTTGCCACAACCTGTTTGCATTGTGCCTGGCCGGTTATCCGTTGGCCTCGCTGTATGCCGGATCGTGGAGCGAATGGATTACTGATCCTGCGCGGGGCGTCGCCACCGGCGAGTAGTCACCACAAGTTCCTGTGGGAGCGAGCTTGCTCGCGATGGCGGACGGTCAGTTAACATCATTGTTGAATCTGACGGCCTCATCGCGAGCAAGCTCGCTCCCACATGGGTATTAGGGTGCTTTTTAGGTTTCACCGCAGTCGGGCACTGCGATACGCCCCCGGCCCTACGCCATAAACCTTCTTGAACTGCCGACTCAGATGGCTCTGGTCGGCAAAACCCAATTGGCTGGCCACTTCCAGCGGCAGGCAACCTTCCTGCAATAACGCACGGGCCTGGGCGATGCGTTGCTGCATCAGCCAGGTGTGCGGCGGCATGCCGGTGGCGTGGCGAAATACGCGGGCGAAGTGAAAGGGCGAAAGGTTCACCGCAGTGGCCAGTTCTTCCAGCGAGGGTGGCGCGGCGAGTTGTGCCTGCATCAACTCCTTGGCCCGAGCGATGGCCCGGTGTTCCTGGCCGGGTTGACCGGGCGTTGCTACCGCGGCGTGGCGTTGCAGCAACGACAACATCATTTCCCGCCACACGGTCTGCTGTTGCAGCGCACTGGCCGGGCTTTCCAGCAAGCGGTGCAATTGGCAGAAGCCGCTCACCAGATCCGGGTCGCGATACAGTGTCGCACCAAAGGCTGGCAAGTGATGGGCAGGCAGCTCAAGTTCGTCCAGCAACGAAAGAATTTGCTGATTGTCGGGATAAAACGCCCGGTACAACCAACCATCTTCCGTGCCTTTGTGGCCGGTGTGCAGCTCGTCCGGATTGATCACCACCAGGGTTCCGCTGCCGGCCAGATGTTCGGCGCCGCGATAGCGGTAGCGTTGAGCGCCAGCCATGATCATGCCGATAACGTACCCGTCATGCACATGGGGTACGAAGCGTTGCTCGATGTAGCGCGCAGACAGCAGCTCGACGCCGGCCAGGGGGGCCGTTTGCCAGAAATGGATCGACTCGCCCGGGGTGGCTTCCATGGCCTTACTCGCGACCTGTGTTGGCCAGCCAGGCCGGGATGCGCCGTTCCAGGTAGTAGCCGGGGTTGCGGAACGTGCCGTCGACGAAGCCGACGTGCCCGCCCTTGGCCTGCAATTCGAACTGTGTGCTGCCCGACAACTCGCTGGCTTGCGGCAAGCTGTGGAGGAAGACGAAAGGATCGTCAGCCGCGTGAATGATCAGCGTCGGCGTACGGATTTCACCGAGAAAGTAGCGGCTGGAGGCGCGGCGATAGTAGTCCTGAGCGTCCATGAAACCGTTCAGTGGTGCGGTCACCCGGCCATCGAAGTCCCAGAACGTGCGCAGGTTTTCCAGTGAGCCGAGTTTGGCCAGGGTTTCCAGGCCCTCGTGGTGGCCGTCGCGCAGAAACTGTTGTTGCTTGTTCTTGATGTAGGCGAGCATTTCGCGCATGAAGTGCGCTTGATAGATCCTGGAAAAGCCTTGATCGATGCGGTCGGCGCACTGATCCAGCCGGAAGGGTACCGAAACCGCCACTGCGCCCTGCAGCTGACTGTCACTGCCGGTTTCTCCCAGGTGCTTGAGCAATACGTTGCCGCCCAGTGAATAGCCGACTGCGTACAGCGGTGCCAAGGGGCGTGTCGCTCGCAGGTGGTTGATCGCTGCGGCAAGGTCTTCGCTGGCGCCGGAGTGATAGCTGCGCGGCAACAGATTCGGTTCGCCTGAACAACCGCGCCAGTTCAGCGCCACGCTGGCCCAGCCGTGGGTGGAGAGGGCTTTTTGCAGGCCGGCGACATAGGGTGAGTTTGAAGAACCGGTCAAACCGTGCAGCACCAGCACCAAGGGCGCATTGGCGATATGCGGTCCATGCCAGTCGAGGTCGAGGAAGTCACCGTCGTCGAGCCACAGGCGTTCGCGTTGTCGATCCAGATGTGTGGTTTTGCGCCACAGCGGTCCCCACAAGGTTTGCAGGTGCGGGTTGCCGAGGCCGAAGGCAGGGGTGAAACGATCTGGCGGTGTAGACACGGTTGTTCTCGATGCAGCGGTGCGTCACCGGGGCTGTTGACCCCAGGCACGCACCTTGTTCAGGCCGGTGGATTAACCGGCGATCTCTGCCGTACGGTGCCACAACGCGTAGTAGACCCGCCCGGATTTTTGCTCCCGGTGCAGGCGCCAGCCCCCTGGCAGACCGAGGGTCGATGGCGCTGTTTCACTTTCAGTGTAGATCCATGCGTCGTCGGCCAGCCATTGGCGTTCTTCGAGCAGCGCGCAAACAGCAGGCAGCAAGTTCTGGTTGAACGGCGGATCGAGGAATACCAGGTCGTAGGCGATCGCTGGCTGGGTTTCCAGATAGCGCAAGGCGTCGGCAGTCTGCACCTGGCCGACGGTGCAGCGCAGCGTTCCCAAATGCTCTTTCAGGCTGGAAACTGCCAGGCTGCTGGCATCCAGCGCCTGGCCCATGGCGGCGCCACGCGACAGTGCTTCGAGAAACAACGCGCCGCTGCCGGCAAACGGGTCGAGCACCTTGGCTCCGGCAACGTACGGCGCGAGCCAGTTGAACAGGGTTTCACGCACGCGGTCGGGCGTCGGGCGCAAGCCTGGGGCGTCCGGGAAGCTCAGGCGACGGCTGCGCCATTCACCGCCGATGATGCGCAATTGGTTCACGCCGTTGTGGACGTTATGAACAGGTTTTTTAGGACGCGATGGACTGGCCATTAATGCTCCGGAACCCCGAGCGGCTGCTCGGAAGGTTTGTCAGTTGGGGCCGGTAACGGCTGTTGCGGCACGGTCGGGCCAGCAGAAACGATGACCATTTTGTCCGTGCTCAGGTGTTTGTTCATTGCTGCGGTGACCTGTTCGACGGTCAGGTTCTGGGACTGCTGCATGAAGTCTTCGAGGTAGCTCAGCGGCAAATTATAGAAACCCATGGCACCCAGTTGGCCGACGATATCGGCATTGCTGGCGGTGGACAGCGGGAAGCTGCCGGCCAGCTCACGCTTGGCGTCGTCGAGTTCTTTCTGGGTCGGGCCGGTTTTAAGGTAATCGGCGAGCACGTCCTGCACCAGTTTGAGTGTGCCTTCGCTCATTTCGGCGCGGGTTTGCAGGTTGATCATGAACGGCCCGCGGACCTGCATCGGCGTGAAGCCCGAGTAGACGCCATAGGTCAGGCCACGTTTCTCGCGCACTTCACTCATCAGTCGGGTGCCGAAGCCACCGCCGCCGAGGATCTGGTTGCCCAGGGAGACGGCCGCGTAGTCTGGATCGTCACGGTCGATGCCCAGTTGCGCGAGCATCAGGTTGGTCTGTTTGGACGGAAACTCGATGTGGCCGATGCTGGCTTTTGGCTCAGCCGGTTGTTCGATTTTCGCCAGCGCCGGACCTTTAGGCAGTGCGGCGGAAACCTGTGCGGCAATCGCTTCGGCTTCGCTGCGCGACAAGTCGCCCACCAGTGCAATCACTACGTTGCCCGCGGCGTAGGCTTTTTCGTGGAAGGCCCGCAGTTGCGCCACGCTAATCGGCGGGACACTTTGCGCGTTGCCGTCGCTCGAATGCGCATACGGATGATTACCGTACAGGCGCTTCATCAGCTCCAGGCTCGCCAGTTTGCCGGGGTTCTGCTTCTGGTATTCGAAACCTGCGAGCAACTGGTTCTTGATTCGCGCCAGCGAGTCGGTCGGGAACGTCGGTTTGCCAACCACTTCAGCGAACAGGTTCAGGGCAGGTGTGCGTTTATCCACAGCGCTCAGGCTGCGCAACGAGGCAACGGCCATGTCTTTGTAGGCACCGTTGTTGAAGTCTGCGCCCAGTCCTTCGAAACCTTCAGCGATCTTGCCGACATCTTTACCGGCGATGCCTTCGTTGAGCATCGCGTTGGTCAACACAGCCAGACCCGGTTTGTCACCGTCCTGGCTGCTGCCAGCGGCGAAGATCAGGCGCATGTCGAACATCGGTAGCTCAGGGGCTGCGACGAACAGCACCTTGGAGCCTTCAGCGGTTTTCCAGGTTTGCACGTCCAGCGTGCGGTGGCTCGGCGCTTTACCGTCGAGTTCGGTCAGTGATTGCAGCTTTTTGCTGGCCTTGGCCTGGTCGAGGGCTTCGCTGGCGTTGGTCTCGGTCGAACGGCTGAAGTAAAAGCCGAGCGAGGCGGCCAGTGCGACGAGTACCAGGCCGATCAGGACCAGGCGTGGTTTTTTACTCTCACTCATGAGCGGTTTCCTCGGGCAGTGGCAGTACATGCGCAACGCTGAGACGTTCGCGAGTGAAATAGGTGCGGGCGGCTTTCTGGATGTCTTCCGGGGTCACGCTTTGCAGCTCGGCGAGTTCGGTGTCCATCAGTTTCCACGACAAGCCAACGGTTTCCAACTGACCAATGGCAGTGGCCTGGCTGGTGATCGAGTCACGCTCGTAGACCAGGCCGGCGATCACTTGCGCGCGTACGCGTTCAACTTCATCAGCCGACGGCGCGGTGGTTTTCAGCTGTTCGAGCAGTTTCCACAGACCAGCTTCGGCCTGGGCCATGGTTTTGTGTTTCTGGGTGTTCGGCGATGCCGACAAGGTAAACAGGCTGTCACCGCGGGTGTAGGCGTCGTAGCTCGACGAGCCGCCGGAGACCAGCTCTTCGCCGCGCTCCAGTTGCGCCGGAATGCGCGCGCTGTAGCCGCCATCAAGCAACGCTGCAATCAACCGCAGGGCATTGACCGAGCGCTTGTCTTGCGCGGTGGCGATGCTCGGCACATTGAAGGCCAGCATCAGGCTCGGCAGTTGCGTCTGTACATGCAAGGTGATCTGGCGCTCGCCGGGTTCGGCCAGTTCCCGCGGAATCTTCGCCGGTGGTATGTCGCGTTTCGGGATCGCCCCGAAGTAACGTTGAGCCAGGGCTTTGACTTCGTCCGGGGTCACGTCACCGACCACCACCAGCGTGGCGTTATTCGGCACATACCAGGACTTGTACCAGTGGCGCAGTTCTTCGACCTTCATGCGGTCAAGGTCAGCCATCCAGCCGATGGTCGGCGTGTGATAGCCACTGGCCGGGTAGGCCATGGCCTTGAAGCGCTCGTAAGCCTTGGCCATCGGCTTGTCGTCGGTGCGCATGCGGCGCTCTTCCTTGATCACTTCAATCTCGCGGCTGAACTCGTCGGCCGGCAGGCGCAGGTTGGCCATGCGATCGGCTTCAAGTTCAAAAGCCACGCCCAGGCGATCGCGGGCCAGCACCTGGTAATACGCGGTGTAGTCGTCACTGGTGAAGGCGTTCTCTTCGGCGCCGAGGTCGCGCAGGATCAACGACGCTTCGCCAGGGCCAACTTTCTCGCTGCCCTTGAACATCATGTGTTCCAGGGCGTGGGACAAACCGGTTTGGCCCGGGGTTTCGTAGCTGGAGCCAACCTTGTACCAAACCTGGGAAACCACCACGGGCGCCCGATGATCCTCGCGCACGACGACCTTGAGGCCATTGTCGAGGGTGAATTCGTGGGTCGGTTGAGGGTCGGCAGCCAAAGCTGAGAGGGGCAGACAAACTGTGCTGAGCAGCAGGCCAGCAGCGCGGCGGGCTAGAGCATTCATTCGTTTTTAAACCTGTTGGGCTGCCCGCTAGGTCTTAGCGTCAGCGGGCTAGAGGGTGCTAGGATAACGGTCCGTTTTACTGGCGGCCACGCCTATCAGGCTTTTGTGCTTGATCGGGTTGTATGGGTTCACGGCGGAAAGCCACTGTTTATCAGCTAAACTCCGTTTTTTCGCCGATTTTGCCAGTTCAGTCCTTCGTAAAAATCGATCCTTGAGGTGCTGTTGAGCACTTCGACAAAATGTTGCGCGTGAACAAGCTGGGTGAAACGCAGTCTGTTCTGCATCGAATATTTATTTGCCGAGGCGCCATTGGCGCGTCGCTACCGTGAGATAGCCGTCCTCCATGTTTGGTTCCAACGACGACAAGAAGACCCCAGCTGCGGCTGGCGAGAAGAAAAGCCTGTTCGGATGGCTGCGCAAAAAGCCGCAGGAGCCCGTCGTCGAACAGCCACAGCCGCTTCCCGAGGTTGCGCCTGAGCCGGTAATAGATGGTGCGCAAGCGCCGGCCCCCGTCGTAGTGCCGCTAGCCGAGCCGGTATTGCAACCGGCTGTCGAGCCACAACCTGCGCCAGTGGCAGAGTTACCGAGTACGCTGGAAGTCACGCACACACCGTGGTTGACGCTGCCGGTGGCTGAAGAGCCGGTAGCTCTTGTCGAAGACGAACTGGCGCCGCATGTCACGCCACCGATTCCTGCGCCGACAGTGGTCCAGCAAGCTGTAGAGCTGCTGGTGGTCGAACCGGCGCCAGTCATCGAACCGGCGGCTGAACAGCTGATAGTTGATGAGCCTGATCTGCCTCAGCCGGTGATTGCGGCATTTGTCATGCCAGAACCTGCTCCAGAACCTGTGCCTGCCCCAGCGCCGACACCCGTCGTCGCGGCACCGGTAACGCCGCCAGCGCCGGTTGCACCGGTCGTTCCGGTTGCGGCTCCGGTTGCAGCCGAACCGGCTCGCACCGAAGAAACCAAAGCCGGCTTCTTTGCCCGCCTCAAGCAAGGCCTGTCGAAAACCAGCGCCAGCATTGGCGAGGGTATGGCCAGCCTGTTCCTCGGCAAGAAGATCATCGATGACGAACTGCTCGAAGACATCGAAACCCGTCTGTTGACCGCAGACGTCGGCGTCGAAGCGACGTCGGTGATCATCCAGAGCCTGACCCAGAAGGTCGCGCGCAAGCAGCTGGCCGACGCCGATGCACTGTACAAATCCTTGCAGGCCGAGCTGGCCAACATGCTCAAGCCTGTCGAGCAGCCGCTGAAAATCACCTCGCAGAACAAGCCGTTCGTGATTCTGGTGGTCGGCGTCAACGGTGCCGGCAAAACCACCACCATCGGTAAATTGGCGAAGAAGCTGCAACTCGAAGGCAAAAAAGTCATGCTCGCGGCCGGCGACACCTTCCGCGCCGCAGCGGTCGAGCAGTTGCAGGTCTGGGGCGAACGCAACAAGATCCCGGTGATTGCTCAGCACACCGGTGCCGACTCGGCTTCGGTTATTTTCGATGCCGTGCAGGCCGCCAAGGCCCGTGGCATTGACGTGTTGATCGCCGACACCGCCGGTCGCCTGCACACCAAAGACAACTTGATGGAGGAACTGAAAAAGGTTCGCCGGGTCATCAGCAAGCTCGACGCCGACGCACCGCATGAAGTGCTGCTGGTGCTCGATGCGGGTACTGGCCAGAACGCCATCAACCAGGCCAAGCAATTCAACCAGACGGTCGAACTGACCGGCCTGGCCCTGACCAAACTCGATGGCACGGCCAAAGGCGGGGTGATTTTCGCCCTGGCCAAGCAGTTTGGTCTGCCGATTCGCTACATCGGTGTCGGTGAAGGCATCGATGACTTGCGTACCTTTGAAGCAGAACCCTTTGTCCAGGCACTCTTTGCCGAGCGGGAGCGTTAATGATTCGTTTCGAACAGGTCGGTAAGCGCTATCCGAACGGTCACGTCGGCTTGCATGAGCTGAGCTTTCGAGTCCGTCGGGGCGAGTTCTTGTTTGTCACCGGCCACTCCGGCGCCGGTAAAAGTACCTTGCTGCGGCTATTGCTGGCCATGGAACGTCCAACCACCGGCAAACTGCTGTTGGCCGGGCAGGACCTGGCCACCATCAGCAACGCGCAGATCCCGTACTTGCGCCGGCAGATCGGTGTGGTCTTCCAGAACCACCAGTTGCTGTTCGACCGTACGGTGTTCAACAACGTCGCCTTGCCGTTGCAGATTCTTGGCCTGTCCAAGGCTGAAATCGCCAAGCGCGTGGATTCGGCCCTGGAGCGCGTGGCGCTCTCGGACAAGACCGATCTCTACCCGGGCGACCTGTCCACCGGTCAGCAACAGCGCGTCGGTATCGCCCGCGCCATCGTCCATCGCCCGGCCTTGCTGCTGGCGGACGAGCCGACCGGTAACCTCGACCCGCGTCTGGCGGCAGAAATCATGGGCGTCTTCGAAGACATCAACCGTCTGGGCACTAGCGTGCTGATAGCCAGTCACGACCTGGCGCTGATCGCCCGCATGCGTCATCGCATGCTGACCTTGCAACGTGGCCGATTGATTGGCGACGGGGAGGCCGGGGTATGAGTGCAACACGCAGTCCGAAGGTTTCCGAGCGCGTGGCCCCGAAGGCCGCCGATCCGCAACCACAGAAGAAAAAACGCGACGAAGACGACGGCCCGGACTTCAGCACCTTGCTGCGCGCCTGGATCGAAAGCCACCGCGCCAGCTTGCTGGACAGCCTGCGACGTCTGGGCAAGCAGCCGATCGGCAGCTTCTTCACCTGCCTGGTGATGGCCGTTGCCCTGAGCTTGCCGATGGGCCTGTCATTGCTGCTGAACAACGTCGAGCGTCTGGGCGGCTCCTGGCAGCGTGCGGCGCAGATCTCGCTGTACCTGCAACTCGACGCCAGCGCCAACGAAGGCGAACAGCTGCGCGAGCAGATCAAAGGCTTGCCGGGCGTGGCCGATGCCGAGTACATCAGCCGCGAACAGGCGCTGGAAGAGTTCCAGCAGCAGTCCGGTCTGGGCGAGGCGCTCAAGGAGTTGCCGCAGAATCCGTTGCCTGGCGTGGTGCTGGTCACCCCGAACGAAGTCGACAAAGCGACCCTTGAAGCATTAAGACAAAAACTTTCCGAACTGCCAAAGGTACAACAGGCGCAACTTGATCTAGTCTGGGTCGAGCGTTTGGCGGCCATCCTCAAGCTGGGCGAGCGGTTTGTCTTCGGTCTGACCGTGCTTCTGGTTTCTGCATTACTTTTGGTGATAGGCAATACCATTCGTCTTCATATTGAAAACCGCCGCACCGAGATAGAAGTGATTAAACTCGTCGGCGGCACTGACAGCTATGTGCGTAGGCCTTTTCTGTACATGGGCGCGCTTTATGGCTTCGGTGCGGGGATTCTTTCCTGGGGTGTTCTGGCGTTTGGCCTGAACTGGCTGAACGATGCAGTGGTTGGGCTGGCCGGCTTGTATGGCAGTAATTTCGCGTTGGCCGGGGTGCCGGTTGCCGATGGTCTGTCACTCTTGCTAGGCGCAGTGCTGTTGGGGTATATCGGTGCTTGGATTGCGGTAGCGCGCCATTTGAGAGAGCTCGCACCGAAGTAGTGTCTTTTTGCTTGTATGACCTTTCAGCGTGTAGGGGAACTTGTCCTTCGGTTCCCGGTCAATTTTCGCAGTGCTGAACTGCACGAGTTATGTAAGTCGGAGGTTTTTTCGTATGACCACTTCTTTGCAACCTGCTTATGCTCTAGTCCCAGGCGCGAACCTGGAGGCTTATGTGCACACGGTGAACAGCATTCCATTGCTGACACCGGAGCAGGAGCGTGAACTGGCCGAGAGTCTCTACTATGAGCAGGATTTGGGGGCGGCTCGGCAGATGGTGCTCGCCCACCTGCGTTTTGTTGTACATATTGCCCGTAGCTATTCCGGCTACGGCCTGGCCCAGGCTGACCTGATTCAGGAAGGCAACGTTGGCCTGATGAAAGCGGTCAAGCGCTTCAACCCGGAAATGGGCGTGCGTCTGGTGTCCTTTGCAGTGCACTGGATCAAGGCTGAAATCCACGAATTCATCCTGCGCAACTGGCGCATCGTCAAGGTCGCCACGACCAAGGCCCAGCGCAAACTGTTCTTTAACCTGCGCAGCCAGAAAAAACGTCTGGCGTGGTTGAACAACGAGGAAGTCCATCGCGTGGCTGAAAGCCTCGGCGTAGAGCCGCGGGAAGTGCGCGAGATGGAAAGTCGCCTGACCGGCCATGACATGGCCTTCGACCCGGCCGCGGAAGCGGACGACGACAGCGCTTTCCAGTCGCCGGCCAACTATCTGGAAGACCACCGGTACGACCCGGCCCGTCAACTGGAAGATGCCGACTGGACCGACAACTCAACCAGCAACCTGCACGAAGCGCTGGAAGTACTGGACGACCGCAGCCGTGACATCCTCTACCAGCGCTGGCTGGCAGAAGAAAAAGCCACGCTGCACGACCTGGCGCAGAAGTACAACGTGTCGGCCGAGCGTATCCGTCAGCTCGAAAAGAGCGCGATGAACAAGCTCAAGCTGTCGATTGCTGCTTAAGCTGCAACGCAATAAGAAACGCCCCGATCATTGATCGGGGCGTTTTTGTTTGTGCCCGATAATCCTGCCTCCCACCGGCCCCGGTGGGAGCGAGCTTGCTCGCGATGACGTCGGGTCAGTCGATATGAGTACTGAATGATCAACCGCTATCGCGAGCAAGCTCGCTCCCACAGTGGATCTTCAGTGCTGCTGGAATTGTGATCGACTATTGGGCCCAAGGCGCCCGGCGCGAAGCGTTGAGCCCTATCAGATAGCTGTCGCCACCCAACTGGCTCATCTGCTGCCGAATCCAGCTCGCGCGTCGCAATACATAAGGGCTCGGATGGCCGGCGCTCCAGACCCGTGGGTTTGGCAGCACAGCGGCCAGTAAACTGGCCTGCTGACGGCTCAGCGAGCGGGCGCTGACGCCAAAGTGATGCCGGGCAGCCGCTTCGGCGCCAAACACCCCGTCATCCCATTCCACGCTATTGAGGTACACCTCAAGTATTCGCTGCTTGGGCCAGAACACTTCGATCAGTCCGGTAAACCAGGCTTCCAGGCCCTTGCGCAGCCAGCTGCGACCGGACCACAGGAACAGGTTCTTCGAGACTTGCTGGCTCAGGGTGCTGGCGCCACGGATCGAACCGCCGAGTTCGTTGTGCGCCAGAGCAGCCTGAATCGCGCCGAAGTCAAAACCCCAGTGCTCGGGGAATTTCTGGTCCTCGCCAGCCATCACCGCGACTTTCAAGTCGTCGGAGATGTTTTCCCACGGCTGCCAATTGCGCTGCACGTCGATAGGCTCGCCATCGACCCAGGATTCGATCTTGCGCTCAACCATCAGTGCTGTCCCCGGAGGCGGAACGACACGAAACACCAGCACCAGCAACACGCTGCCAACCGCGAACCAGAGCAGGGCTTTTGTGAAGCGGCGGAACATTAAACGCAGCATAGAGATGGCTTGGCCGAACCTGTCGAGCGGGCCATTATACAGACCCTGCCCGATGATTCTGACTGGAGTTCCTCATGCTGCGTGGCTTTCTGATGCTGGCCGCTTTTTTCGGATTCACCGGCGTGGGACTGGGCGCGTTTGCCGCCCATGGCCTGAAAGACCGCCTGAGTGCCGAATACCTGGCGATTTTCCACACCGGCGTCACCTACCAACTGGTGCATACCCTGGCGCTGCTGGGCATAGCACTGCTGGCCACGCAAATTCCAGGACGTTTGATCACCTGGGCCGGCGTATCATTTGCTATCGGCATCCTGCTGTTTTCCGGCAGCCTTTACCTGCTGACCCTGACCGGTGTCAGCAAGCTTGGCATCGTTACGCCGTTCGGCGGATTGGCATTCCTCGTGGGCTGGCTGTGCCTGGGGATTGCCGCCTGGCGCTTGAGCTGACCCCTACGGGTCCATTTCAAGACGAATGGCTTGGGTCGACCTGACTGATCGGGCTAGAATGCTGGCCCCTAAAAACGATGGCGGCATTCGGCATGCGCATTCAGTTGAACGGCGAATCCCTTGAACTGCCCGACGGTGAAACCGTTGCGGCCCTGCTGACCCGTCTGGAACTGACCGGACGCCGGGTGGCGGTCGAACTCAATCTGGATATTGTCCCGCGCAGTCAGCACGCAGAAACTACTTTGAACGACGGTGACTCGGTCGAAGTCGTGCACGCCATCGGCGGCGGCTAGTAGCCAGCAGGCGACTCCCGCGCCCCACACGCATTCTGCAAGAGCCTCACCCCAACAGAGGATTTCCGATGAGCAACGTTCGCAGCGACAAGCCTTTCGTCCTGGCTGGTCGTACTTACCAGTCGCGTTTGCTGGTAGGTACCGGCAAGTACCGCGACATGGAAGAAACCCGCCTGGCCATCGAAGCCTCGGGTGCCGAGATCGTCACCTTCGCCGTGCGCCGGACCAACCTCGGCCAGAACCCGGGCGAACCGAACCTGCTCGAAGTCCTGTCGCCGGATCGCTACACCTTCCTGCCGAACACCGCCGGGTGCTTCGACGCTACCGAGGCTGTGCGCACCTGCCGCCTGGCCCGTGAGCTGCTCGGCGGCCACAACCTGGTGAAGCTGGAAGTGTTGGCGGACCAGAAAACCCTGTTCCCTAACGTGATCGAAACCCTCAAGGCCGCCGAAGTGCTGGTCAAGGAAGGTTTCGACGTGATGGTCTACACCAGCGATGACCCGATCATTGCCCGTCAACTGGCGGAAATCGGCTGCATCGCAGTCATGCCGCTGGCCGGTCTGATCGGCACGGGCCTGGGGATCTGCAACCCGTACAACCTGCAGATCATCCTCGAAGAAGCCAGGATTCCAGTGTTGGTGGATGCCGGTGTCGGCACCGCTTCCGACGCCACCATCGCCATGGAACTGGGTTGCGAAGCGGTGCTGATGAACTCGGCCATCGCCCACGCCCAGCAGCCGATCATGATGGCTGAAGCCATGAAACACGCCATTGTTGCAGGTCGTCTGGCGTACCTCGCCGGGCGCATGCCGAAAAAACTCTATGCCAGCGCTTCCTCGCCGCTGGATGGTCTGATCAAGTAAGAGCCATTGATGACTGAATCGAACGACACGCCTATCCAGACGGAAGCAGGCGAAGAGCGCCAACACCGCCGCATCAAGAGTTTCGTGATGCGCGCCGGGCGTATGACCGAAGGCCAACAGCGCGGTTTGGACCAGGGCACGCCGCTGTTCGTTTTGCCGCTGGCCGACGCGCCGGTGGATTTTGACCAGGTGTTTGGTCGCTCGGCACCACGCTCGCTGGAAATCGGCTTTGGCATGGGCCATTCGCTGCTGGAAATGGCCGCGGCTTCGCCGGATCAGGATTTCATTGGCGTTGAAGTGCACCGTCCAGGTGTCGGCGCGCTGCTCAATGGCGTGCTGACCCAGGGCCTGACTAACCTGCGGGTCTACGATTGCGATGCGATCGAAGTACTCAACCGTTGCGTGGCCGACAACAGCCTCGATCGCCTGATGCTGTTTTTCCCGGACCCGTGGCACAAGAGCCGTCACCACAAGCGTCGTATCGTTCAGGCGTCGTTCGCTGAGCTGGTGCGTAGCAAGTTGAAAGTTGGCGGTGTGCTGCACATGGCTACCGACTGGGAACCGTATGCGGAATACATGCTGGAAGTGATGAACGTCGCGCCGGGCTACCGCAACCTCGCCGAAGACGGCAAGTGCGTACCGCGCCCAGCCGAGCGCCCGATCACCAAGTTCGAACGCCGCGGCGAACGCCTTGGGCATGGCGTGTGGGATTTGAAGTTCGAAAAACAGTCGTAAGCCATAACTCAATACAAAATGTGGGAGCGAGCTTGCTCGCGATGAGGCCATAACATTCAGCATCGATGTTGAATGTTATATCGCCATCGCGAGCAAGCTCGCTCCCACAGTTGTTTTGTGTCGGGTTCAGATCAGCGTTTATCTGCCGAAAGCTCTAAGTCCCCACTTGTAAAGGAAGACAAGTTTTGAAAGTCATCTTCGCCTGCATGCTGTTTTTAAGTCTGCTGTGCTCTGTAGCATGCGAACCTGTTGTAACACCCGATCAATACTTTCAACGCGCTCAGAGAGTGGCCGATAAAATCAAGCGCGAGGCCGATGAAAGGGTCAGGCGGGAAGCCGCCGGGCAGCCTGATATCAAGTACAGTCCAGAGCAGCTGCGCAATGCAGAGGGTGACATTGAAGCGCTCGTAGACAGTCTGAAACGGGCGTCTGATGGCGGACACACAGTTGCAACGTACTTTCTGGCTAACCTGCAGGACAATCCGATGTTCTCCGAGCGGTCGCGCAAAGAGACTTGTAGCCTTTACCAAAAAGCTATGGACCAAGGCTTGTTGGCGGCTGCGGTTGGCTATTACCACTTGTGCGATAAGGCATACGAACGGTTTGATCTGCACAACGCGGATCACCTGAAGTACTTGCAGTCGCTGGAGCAGTTGCTGCAGAAGTCCGACGCCTATGGTGACGCCTACCCGTTACCGGCCAAGCATTCCCTATGTTTCCTGGACGAAGGGGCACCGTTGCCGCAGCAGGGTGTACTGGCGGCCATACGGGCCCGCGCCGTCGCGCTGGTCCTGACAGAAGACCAATATCGGGCCGAGGCCAACTACATTCTGGCGCTGACGCGTGTAAACGAGAATGACCGACCTGACAGTAAGAATATTGCCTATCTGGATGATGCTGAAGCGCTGGGCTGCAATGACCACAACGGGCTCAACGCGATGATTCGAAATGCAGGGAAGGCGTCCGACAATAAATAGATGGCAGATGAGTTGGCGGCGGTCGGTGACTTATAGGTGGGAGATAAATATCACAGGCACAAGCTCTGTCAGCCAGACTCCATTCTCGGCTTGGTAGAACTTGAAGCCTTGATCCTGCATCTGTTGGGCAGCGACTTCCAGAGTCACCACTGTCCCATAGCGCTGGCCCACAGCGCTGGCGGTTTCTACCTCTTGGGACAGGTGCACGTGACGCCGTGAGCCCGGGATCAGCCCCTGTTCGTTGATTGACGCCATGAACCGGGTCGCGGTGCCGTGGTACAGCGTTGCGGGAGGGCGCTTTGCTTCGAATTGCAGGTCGACGGTTTTTGTCGAATGCCCCTGCACGGCGCGGATGCGTTGGCCGTCTGCGGAGACCGAAAAGCGTTTCTTGTCGCTGCTGTCGACAACCTGCTGGATCAATTGCCGATCCAGGGTTCTACCGTCGCGTGCCGCGCCGCTTATCAGCGCGTCGATAGCCGCCCAACCGTCCGTATCCAGTACCAGGCCAATGGCCTGCGGCTCGTGACGCAACACGTAGCTGAGAAATTTGCTTGTATCGTCCAGCAGCTTCTTACTCATGATCTTCCCTGACTACCGGCAAAAAAAGCATCGATCGCAATCCAATGTGGGAGTGAGCTTGCTCGCGATAGCGGTGTAACAGTCAACGCAGATGTTGAATGTTATGGCCTCATCGCGAGCAGGCTCGCTCCCACATTTGTTTTGTGTCTAGCCGAAATTTAGCGGCGGTCTGCGACGACGCCGATCAACACCAGCACTACCAGCAACACCGGCGCCAGGCTGTAGTTGTTGAACTGGCTCAGGCCGCGAACAATCCACGGCGTGGCGTAGATCAGCGCCGCGCCGCTGCCAATCATGCACACCAGGGCCATCAACGGGACGCGCAAGGCGCCGGCGATGCTGCCCAGGCGTTGATCGATCCAGCCTTTGATATCTGCGCCAAACAGCACCAGCAGGCAGCCCACCAGTGCCAGGGCGATTTCCGACAGGTTGCTACGGCTCCAGCGGGACACGGTGGCAAGCAGATCGAGTACCAAATCCATTCGATTTCCTTAAGTCAGAAAATTCTGCAGCAAGTCATTGAGGAACAGCTGTCCGCGCATCGTCGCCGCCAGACGTGACGGTTCGACCTGCAACAAGCCACTTTGTTCGGCCTCACGACGGCCTTCGGCAAGACTTTCCAGCGTCAGGCCGGTGCGCTCCGGATACAGCCTCGCCTCGACACCCTCGGTCAGGCGCAAGGCATTCATCAGGAACTCGAAAGGCAGCTCTTCGTTGGTCAGGGCTTTCTCGCCCGCCTGAAAGCTCTTTGCCGGGTTGAGGTAGTCCTTCGGCAAACGGGTCTTCCAGGTGCGGACAATGCGCCCGTCCGGGTGACTGAGTTTGCCATGAGCCCCGGCACCGATGCCGATGAAGTCACCGAAACTCCAGTAATTGAGGTTGTGCCGCGCCGGGCGACCGGGTTGGGCATACGCCGACACTTCGTATTGGGCGTAACCGTGTTCGGCCAGCAGCGCCTGACCGGCCTCTTGAATGTCCCACAGGGTGTCGTCTTCTGGCAGGGTTGGCGGCTGATTCCAGAACACCGTATTCGGCTCCAGCGTCAGCTGATACCAGGACAGATGAGTCGGCTTCAGCGCGATGGCCTGGCGCAGGTCGTCCAAAGCGTCTTCCAGGGACTGATCGGGCAAGCCGTGCATCAGGTCCAGGTTGAAGTTGTCGAACCCGGCCTGTCGGGCCATGCCAGCGGCGCGAATCGCTTCATCGCCGTTGTGGATCCGGCCCAGTGCCTCAAGCTTCTCTTGCTGGAAGCTCTGGATGCCGATCGACAGGCGATTGATGCCCAAGGCGCGGTAAGCGACGAACTTTTCCTGCTCGAAAGTCCCGGGGTTAGCCTCCAGGGTGATTTCGATATCGCTGGCAAACGGGATCCGCTGTTCCACACCTTTGAGCAAGCGGCCCAACGCTTGCGCGCTGAACAGGCTCGGTGTGCCGCCGCCGAAGAAGATCGAACTGAGCTTGCGGTCGTAAACTGCGTGCAGATCCTGATCGAGGTCAGCCAGCAGGGCGTCCACATACTCTTCTTCCGGCAGCACGGGGCTTGCGGTGTGGGAGTTGAAGTCGCAATAAGGGCATTTGCGTACGCACCACGGAATATGGATGTACAGCGCCAGCGGCGGCAACTGAGGCAGGGCCGCGCGGGGCGATTGCGCGCCGCCGAAGATCAGCGGCGACGCGGACGAGTCGTGGGTCATTTCAGGCTCAGGCGTTGGCGCAGCAAATCCATTGCACGGGCGCGGTGGCTGAGCTGGTTTTTCTCGGCCGGGCTCAATTCTGCACTGGAGCAATTGCGCTCCGGCACCCAGAACAGCGGATCGTAACCAAAGCCGTGCTCACCGCTGGCCTGGGTCAGGATACGCCCGTGCCACAGACCTTCGCAGAGAATCGGCAGCGGATCGTCGGCGTGGCGTACCAGCGCCAGCACGCAGACAAACTGCGCACCGCGTTCGGCTTCAGGCACGTCTTTCAGCACGTCGAGCAGCTTGGCGTTGTTCGCCGCATCGCCCTGGCCATCGGCGTAACGCGCCGAGTAGATACCGGGCGCGCCGCCGAGGAAGTCCACCGCCAGCCCTGAATCATCGGCCAGCGCCGGCAAGCCGGAGATGCGCGCGGCGTTGCGGGCCTTGAGGATGGCGTTTTCGACGAACGACAGGCCGGTTTCTTCGGGCTCGACGCTGCTGAACTCGCCAATCGAGCGCAGGTGCACCGATTCGCCGAGCATGGCCTGGAGTTCTTTGAGTTTGCCGGCGTTATGGCTGGCCAATACGAGTTGCGTGAAGTCGATCATTCGCCGGGGAAGAGCTCTTGGTTGAAATTGATGGTGTTGATTTTGTCGCCGGTCTGCACCTTGATCTCGAACGTGCGGACTTCCTGCTGATCCACCGGGAACTGGGCGATATAGTAGACCGCACCGGTTTCGGTGATCTGTTTGAACTTCAGCGGGAGGCTTTGGCTGGTCAGGTCTTTCACCGTACCGGTAACGCTGGCGGTCAGTGGTTTGCCAGCCTTGATCACCGACACATTGATCACGCCCTGGTTCTTGCTGCGGATCAGTTCGGCGTTTTTGGCGATATCCGGCGTCAGGTAGGTGGAATTGAAGGTGTTGTAATGCACCGTCACGTCACCGAAGGTTTCCTGGCGTTCGCCTTTGATGGCTTCGGCGGCCATGGCGCTGACGCTCAGGCAGGCTGTTAATAGAAACAGGGCTAGACGACCCATGATCGCTCTCCTCGAAAAACCTCGTTAAACCGCTACCTGGTGATCCTGCAGGCCAGGACTGCTGACGCGGTAGATGCCAATCTCACCTAATAGATTAGGCCATAGCTTACTGGCCCACCCGTGTCGGTGTTGTTGATCGACGGCAAGCCGATCGATGACCTTGGCTTCACGTTCGCGGCAAAGCGCTTCAAAGTCTTCGAAAGTGCAGAAGTGGATGTTCGGCGTGTTGTACCAGGTGTACGGCAAAAACTCCGAAACCGGCATCCGGCCCTTGCTTGCCAGGTACCAGCGGCAACGCCAGTGACCGAAGTTGGGGAAGGTGATGATGCACTGACGACCGACCCGCAGCATTTCGTCGAGGATCTTGTCCGGGTAATGCACGGCTTGCAGGGCCTGGGTCATCACCACGATGTCGAAACTGTTGCTGGCAAAGTTGCCCAGGCCCTTGTCCAGGTCCTGCTCGATGACGTTGATGCCCTTGGCCACGCATTCGGCGATGTTGTCTGCATCGTTTTCCAGCCCGTAGCCGGTGACTTGCTTGTTGTCGCGCAGCCAGGTCAGCAGCTCGCCATCACCGCAACCGAGGTCGAGGACGCGGCTGCCGGCGGGGATCCATTCCTGGATGATTTCCAGATCGGCTCTCATGTCTTCCTCAAAGCGATATACGGTTCATGTAATTGCTGAACGCCTGCAAGTAACGCGGGATCGGAATCAGGAAGGCGTCGTGGCCTTGCGGAGCATCGATCTCCAGGTAGCAAACGTCTTTCCTGGCCGCCATCAGCGCATCCACCAGTTCCCGCGAGCGGGCAGGGGAGAAGCGCCAGTCGGTGGTGAAGGACATCACGCAGAACTTGGCTTTGGCGTCGGCGAAGGTTTTCGCCAGGTTATCGTCGAAGTTCGCCGCCGGATCGAAGTAGTCCAGCGCTTTGGTCATCAGCAGGTAGGTGTTGGCATCGAAGCGCCCGGAGAACTCTTCACCCTGATAACGCAGGTAGCTTTCGACCTGGAACTCGACACTGTGGAAGTCGTAGTTGAGCTTTTCGCTCTTCAGGCCACGGCCGAATTTCTCGCCCATGGAATCGTCCGACAGGTAGGTGATGTGCCCGACCATCCGCGCCAGCATCAGCCCGCGCTTGGGGATCACGCCCGCTTCCTGGAACGAACCGCCATGGAACTCCGGGTCGGTGAGAATTGCCTGACGTGCCACTTCGTTGAAGGCGATGTTCTGTGCCGACAGTTTCGGTGCCGAGGCAATGGCCAGGCAGTGACGGATGCGATCAGGGTAAGTGATGCTCCACTGCATTGCCTGCATGCCGCCCAGACTGCCGCCGATCACGGCGGCCCACTGGTCGATGCCGATCCGGTCCGCGAGGCGTGCCTGGCTATGGACCCAGTCTTCCACGGTCAGCACCGGAAAGTCGGCGCCGAACGGCTTGCCGGTGTCCGGGTTGATGCTGCTCGGGCCGGTGGAGCCGTTGCAGCCGCCGAGGTTGTTCAGGCTGACCACGAAGAATTTGTTGGTGTCGATCGGTTTGCCCGGGCCGATGCAGCTGTCCCACCAACCGGGTTTACGGTCTTCGGTACTGTGAAAACCGGCGGCGTGATGGTGACCGGACAAGGCATGGCAAATCAGCACGGCGTTGCTCGCCGTGGCGTTCAGCGTGCCGTAGGTTTCATAGATCAGGTCATAAGCTGGCAATGAGCGGCCGCAGGCAAGGGCCAGGGGCTCGCTGAAGTGCGCCACTTGCGGCGTCACCAGACCAACAGAATCGGCGGGAAAGGCAGTTGGCATCGACCCTGCTCTCGTTGAAATGAGGCGTAAGTCTAAAGACCGCTGTGGCTAGCGGCAAGCAAAGGCCGGGCCTGATTTCATTCCGTTCTACCGAGGTGCGCCAATCGCGAGCAAGCTCGCTCCCACAGGTTATGTGCAGACCCTGTGGGAGCGAGCTTGCTCGCGATGAACGATGACGCGGTCAGCCTGCTGGGCGCATCAACCCAGGCAACTCCGGCAACTTCTTCGGCGAGCTGATCCGAACCCGCTTCTGCCGGTTCAGCTCACCGCTGATCAGGCTCACCTGGCTCTTGGACACCCCGAACGCCTTGGCCAGAAACGCCATCAGATAGGCGTTGGCCTTGCCTTCGACCGGCGGGGCGGTCAGGCGGATCTTCAGCCGATCGCCATGCAGCCCGCAGAAGTCATCGCTGCGGGCCGCCGGTTGCAGGTGACACTCCAGAATCAGGTCGTCACCGTCCCAGCGAAAATAGCTCATCAGATCAGGCCGAGCAGCCCGTTTGGCATGAAGGCATAGTACGCAAGGCGTGGGATCAGCCAGCTTTGCAGCAACTGGATCACGATAAACGCGAAGATCGGTGAGATGTCGAGGCCGCCCAGGTTCGGAATCATGCGGCGGAACGGGGCGAGGACCGGTTCAGTAATCTGAGCGACCAGCTCTGCGCCCGGATTGTGGCTCCCCGGGGCGACCCAGGACAGAATCACGCTGATGATCATCGCGTAGAACAGGATATTCAAAAACAGCGCGAAGATCGCGATCAGTGCCCATGGCACCAAAAACAGCCAGTCAACCTGGAAGCCTTTGAGCAACAGGATGACCGCGATCAGTAGCATCTGCACGATCAGCGCCAGTACCAGCGACGACATGTCCAGCCCGAACATACTCGGGATTACCCGGCGCAGAGGCTTGAGCAGCGGTTGAGTGGCTTTCACGATGAACTGGCAGAGCGGGTTGTAAAAATTCGCCCGAACCAATTGCAGGATGAAGCGCAACAGCACGATCAGCAGGTACAGGCTGCCCAGGGTTTTAATTATGAAAATGGCAGCGTCATTGAATCCGAGCATCATTTATTCCTTTGTAAGAGCTGATTAGCGACCGAGTTGCTCGGCCATCTCGGCCGAGCGGTGCGCAGCGGCGCCGAGTGCTTTTTCGACCAGGGCTTCGAAGCCGCCGGCCTGGAAGGTCTTGATCGCGGCTTCGGTGGTGCCCGCTGGCGAAGTTACGCGACGGCGCAGCTCAGCGGCGTCGACATCACTGGCGACCGCCATGTGCGCAGCGCCCAACGCCGTTTGCAGGGTCAGTTGGGCCGCGATGTCCCGTGGCAGACCAAGTTTCTCGCCCGCAGCGGTCATGGCTTCGATCAGCAGGAAGAAGTACGCAGGGCCACTGCCTGAAACGGCGGTGACCGCATCCAGTTGCTGCTCTTCGTTCAGCCACAGGGCGATACCGACGGCCGACAGCAGCGCTTCGGCCTGCTGACGCTGTTCGGCAGTCACCTGGGCGGTGGCGAACAAACCGCTCACGCCCTGACGCAGCAGCGCCGGGGTGTTGGGCATGCAGCGCACGATCGGCTGGGCGCCGAGCCAGTTGTTCATGCTGGCGCAGGTGATCCCGGCGGCAATCGACACCACCAGTTGATTCGGTGCAAGGCTTGGACGCAGTGCTTCACACACAGCTTTCATCGCCTGAGGTTTTACCGCCAGTACGACCACGTCTGCGCCTTGAACCGCTTCTGCATTGTCGGCGAACGTTTCGATGCCGTGTTCGGCGGTTACCCGTGCGCGGGTTTCAGCACCCGGATCGCTGGCGCGGATCTGCGTGGCGTCCAGACCTTTGGCGCGCAGGCCGCCGATCAGGCTGGCGGCCATGTTTCCGGCACCGATAAAGGCAATACGTGTCTTGCTCATGTCAGGTCCTTATAGAGAGGTAAGTCAGCCACGTTACGGTTGGCCGGCTATTGATGACCAGGCGTGCGGGCGCCAAAGAGGGCCGTACCAATACGCACCCAGGTGGCGCCCATGGCGATGGCCGACTCCAGGTCGTGGCTCATGCCCATGGAAAGCGTGTCGAGTGGCAGATTCAGGCTGGCTTGTAGCTTTTGTACGGTCGCAAAGGCAGCGTCCTGAGCGGCACGATCTTCAGTCGGCTCCGGGATTGCCATCAAGCCGCGTAGTTTCAGCCGTGGTAACGCGCTGATGGCATTCGCCAGCGCCGGCAGATCGGCCGGGGTGCAACCGGATTTGCTGGCTTCACCGCTGACATTGACCTGAATGCAGATGTTCAGGGGCGGCAGTTCGGCCGGGCGTTGTTCGGACAGGCGTTGTGCGATTTTCAAGCGATCCACGGAATGCACCCAAGCGAAGTTCTCGGCGATAGCACGCGTCTTGTTCGATTGAATGGGGCCGATGAAGTGCCAGATCAAGGGCAGGTCGGCCAACTCGAGCTGTTTGCCCAAGGCTTCCTGCAGATAGTTCTCACCAAAGTCGCGCACACCGGCGGCGTAGGCTTCACGCACGGCGTCGCTGGGTTTGGTTTTGCTCACAGCCAGCAGCCGGACGCTGTGCTCGGCACGTTGCGCGGTTTGTTCCGCTGCGCGGATACGCGCAGCTACCTGCGCGATGTTGTCTGCTATCGTGGACATTCAAGGGACGCCGGCAGTCTGAGGTTCGCGGCATTCTACTGGAATTGGGGGGTGCTATGGATATCACTGAACTGCTGGCGTTCAGCGCCAAACAAGGGGCTTCCGACTTGCACCTGTCTGCGGGGCTGCCGCCGATGATCCGGGTGGATGGCGATGTGCGGCGGATCAACCTGCCGGCGCTGGATGACAAGCAGGTGCGCGAGCTGATCTACACGATCATGAACGACAAGCAGCGGGTGGAGTTCGAGCAGGCGCTGGAGACCGACTTTTCCTTCGAGGCGCCGGGTGTGGCGCGCTTTCGGGTCAATGCGTTCAATCAATATCGCGGCCCGGGCGCGGTATTTCGCACCATCCCGTCGAAAATCCAGAGCCTGGAAGATCTGGGCATGGGGGATGTGTTTCGCCGTATTACCGAGGTCTCTCGCGGGCTGGTGCTGGTCACCGGGCCTACCGGTTCCGGCAAGTCGACCACCCAGGCGGCGATGATCGACTACCTGAACAACCACCGGCATCACCATATCCTCACCATCGAAGACCCCATCGAATTCCTCCACGAATCACGTAAATGCCTGATCAATCAACGCGAAGTGCACCGTGACACGCGCAGTTTCGCCACCGCGCTGCGTTCGGCATTGCGCGAGGACCCGGACGTGATTCTGGTGGGGGAGATGCGTGATCTGGAGACCATCCGCCTGGCGCTGACGGCGGCCGAGACCGGGCATCTGGTCTTCGGTACCTTGCACACCAACTCAGCGGCGAAGACCATTGATCGGGTGGTGGACGTGTTTCCGGGCGAAGAGAAGTCGATGGTGCGTTCGATGCTCTCGGAGTCGTTGCAGGCGGTGATTTCCCAGACGCTGATCAAGAAAATCGGCGGTGGCCGGGTGGCGGCTCACGAAATCATGATCGGTACTTCGGCAATCCGTAACCTGATCCGCGAAGACAAGATTGCGCAGATGTACTCGTCGATTCAGACCGGGGCTTCGCAGGGGATGCAGACACTGGATATGTGCTTGAAGAACCTGGTGAACAAAGGCTTGATCAGCCGCGAGCATGCGCGGGAAAAGGCGCGGTCACCGGATAATTTCTGAAGGTTGGGACTCTAAACAAAAAGATCGCAGCCTGCGGCAGCTCCTACAGGGATTTCCTGTTCCGTAGGAGCTGCCGCAGGCTGCGATCCTTTGATCTTGCTTCGGATCAGCGCTGAGCGATGCGCATGGTTTTCGATTCTTTCGTTTCAACCCGCTTGGCAACCACGTAATGGCTTTCCCAGTACGGTTTCTTCAGGGTGTCGATGGTCACCGACTTGCCACGACGCGGTGCGTGGATGAAGCGGTCGTTGCCCAGGTAAATGGCAACGTGGTTGACCTTGCGGCTCTTGATATTGAAGAAAATCAGGTCGCCCGGCTTCAAGTCCTTACGCTCGACTTTCTGTCCGTGACCGGCGGCCATGGCGTTGGAAGTGCGTGGCAGATCAGCAGCACCAACGCCATTGAAGGCGTATTTCACCAGCCCGCTGCAATCGAACCCTTTACTTGGGCTGCTGCCGCCCCAACGATAAGGAGTGCCGAGCACGTTTACTGCACGGCTCAGTACATTGCTGCTTTGTTTGGCCCCCATCGGCGGGACCGGTTTGCTGTCGACCTTGCTCAGATGAGTCAGACCTTTTACAGCGTGTTTGTTTTTGCTGGTAACGGCAGAAACATGAGATTTTGGGGTGTAACCATTAACGTTCGGAAGACGTTGCTCACGATTGGTGGCGTGGGCGGCCAGTGGCATTAATAGGCAAATGGTTAGCCATGTCTTGAAAAATGGACGCATTAGGCAAGGCTCTATGTAGGTAAGCGCGCAACTTTATAACAGCTTTTTTGTCCTTTCCGAGGCCGTTGGTCGATTCAACCTGGGGGTCAACTGCACCAAAGAAGCTGCAAATTGACTCAATTGTCGGACAGAAGTCAGGTGTTACAAGGCTTTGACGGGAGACAAGGTAGCATTTGCCATACGTCGGTCGCCTGTAAAAAAGTCACAAAGAATTCAAGAATATTTATCTATCGAGGCAAATGAGGGAACCCATGAACTCCTATCGTCAGGATGTTTCACACCAGGACACCCACAGCAAGGTGATTGGTTACCTGCTGTGGATTTTCGGTTTTACCGGTGCTCATCGCTTCTATTACGGCAAGCCGGTGACCGGAACGATCTGGTTTTTCACCTTTGGATTGCTGGGGATCGGCTGGCTGATCGACTTGTTCCTGATTCCAGCCATGGACCGTGAAGCGGACCTGCGGTTTACCGCCGGGCCTATCGAGTACAGCGTCGCCTGGATCCTGCTGACATTCCTCGGCGTGTTCGGCATCCACCGCATGTACCAAGGCAAGTGGCTGACGGGCCTGCTGTACCTGGTGACCGGTGGGTTGTTCTTTCTGGGGGTGCTGTATGACTTCTGGACGCTGAATGACCAAGTGTCGGTTCGCAATGCGCAGAACAGAGGCACCTTCCAGTAAGCCATCGCGAGCAAGCTCGCTCCCACATTCGTTCGGCGTTTTGCCGAGGATTTGTGAAACACCACAAATCCAATGTGGGAGCGAGCTTGCTCGCGATTGGTGCGACGCGGTCTCAAGCCTGGTGGCTGATCCGTCCGTCCACCAGGGTGTAGCGCACCACGCCCGGCAGGCTGTGGCCGAGGAACGGGCAGTTTTCACCCTTCGACAGCCAGTTTTCGCCGGCCACGGTGGACGCGGCAGGATCGAACACCACCAGATCCGCCGGGGCGCCAACCGCCAGCTTGCCTGCCGGCAGGCGCAGGGCCTCGGCCGGGCCGGCACTCAAACGCGCCAACAGCGTCGGCAGATCGAGCAAGCCGTCTTCCACCAGCGTCAGGGCCAGTGGCAATAGCAGTTCAACGCTGCTGATGCCCGGCTCGGTCGCGCCGAACGGTGCCAGCTTGGCGTCGCGTTCGTGTGGCTGGTGATGGCTGGAGATCGCTTGAACCACGCCGGACTTCACGGCGGCACGCAAGCCATCGCGGTCAGCGCGGGTGCGCAGCGGCGGCTGGACGTGATACAGGCTGTTGAAGTCGATCAGCGCCTCGTCGGTGAGGATCAGCTGATACAGCGCCACATCGGCCGTCACCTTCATGCCACGGGCCTGGGCCTGAGCGATCAATGCCACGCCACGGGCGCTGGTGAGCTGGCTGAAGTGCGCGCGCACGCCGGTTTGTTCGACCAGCAGCAGATCACGGGCCAGGGCCACGGTTTCAGCTGTTTCGGGAATCCCCGGCAAGCCGAGGAAGCTTGCGGTCGGACCTTCGTGAGCCAGGCCACCTTCGGCCAGGTCATGATCCTGCGAATGGAAGATCACCGTCAGGTCGAATGTCGCCGCGTATTCCAGCGCCCGGCACAGGGTGCGGGTATTGCGGAAACTCTCCAGGCCGTTGCCGAATGCAATGCAACCGGCATCGCGCAGGGCAATCAGCTCAGCCAGCTGTTCGCCGTCCAGACCTTTGCTCAGGGCACCAATCGGGAACACCTTGGCATTACCGGCCTCGCGGGCGCGGTCGAGGATCAGCTCGGCCACGGCGGAGGTGTCCAGCACCGGCTTGGTCCGTGGCGGGCAGCACAGGCTGGTGACGCCACCCGCCGCAGCGGCGCGGGTTTCGCTGGCAATTGTGCCTTTGCGGCTGTAACCCGGTTCGCGCAGAGCGACGTTCAGGTCGACGAGGCCGGGAGCGACCACCAGGCCTTTGGCCTCAATGGTGTCGACGGCGACGAAACCGGCTGGAGCGGCGCCAATGGCGACGATCTTGCAGGCTTCGATGTGAATATCGGTGACTTGATCCAGGCCGCTGCTTGGATCGATGACGCGGGCGCCGAGAATGCTGAGCTTCACTGGGCCTTCTCCTGCTCGAATTGGCGCTGGGCAGTCTGCCCGCTCATGGCCATCGACAACACGGCCATACGAATGGCGATCCCGTAGGTCACCTGATTGAGAATCACCGAGTGCGGACCGTCGGCCACCGCCGATTCGATCTCCACGCCACGGTTGATCGGGCCGGGGTGCATGACGATGGCATCCGGCTTGGCGCCGGCCAGGCGTGCGGTGGTCAGGCCGAACAGGCGATAGAACTCGCCTTCGCTCGGCAGCAGGCCGCCGGTCATGCGCTCACGCTGCAAGCGCAGCATGATCACCACGTCGACGTCTTTCAGGCCTTCGGTCATGTCGGTGTAGACCTTCACGCCGTACTGCTCGATGCCGATCGGCAGCAGGGTTTTCGGCGCGATCACGCGGATGTCCGGGCAACCGAGGGTTTTCAGCGCGAGCATGTTCGAGCGTGCAACCCGCGAGTGCAGGATATCGCCGACGATGGCCACTGAAAGGTTTTCAAAGCTGCCTTTGTGCCGACGGATGGTGAGCATGTCGAGCATGCCTTGCGTCGGGTGGGCGTGACGGCCGTCACCGCCGTTGATGATCGCCACTTGCGGGCAAACATGTTCGGCGATGAAGTGCGCGGCGCCGGAGTCGCCGTGGCGCACGACGAACATGTCGGCGGCCATGGCTTCGAGGTTGCGCAGGGTGTCGAGCAGGGTTTCGCCCTTGCTCGCCGACGACGTCGACACGTTCAGGGTGATGACGTCCGCCGATAGCCGCTGGGCCGCGAGTTCGAAGGTGGTGCGAGTACGGGTGGAGTTTTCGAAGAACACGTTGCACACGGTCTTGCCGCGCAGCAGCGGGACTTTCTTTACCGCCCGGGCGCCGACTTCAAGGAACGAGTCGGCGGTGTCGAGAATTTCCGTCAACAGCTCGCGGCGCAAACCGTCGAGCGAGAGGAAGTGGCGCAGCTGGCCCTGATCATTGAGCTGCAGCGGGCGCTTGGTGTCTAAAGGCGTCATCGCAATGGACTCTTTAAAAGGGCGAATTAAAGGGCGAGGTCTTGAAGTTCGAGTTGCAGCGGGTCGGGGCCAGTCAGCTTCACCCGTTCGTGGGCCGCCAGCGACAGAGTGGCGCCGACCACGTTCGGGCGGATCGGCAGCTCGCCGGCATCCAGATCGAGCAGGCACACCAGGGTGACGCTGGCCGGGCGGCCGTAATCGAAAAGTTCGTTCATGGCGGCGCGGATGGTCCGACCGCTCATCAGTACGTCGTCGATCAGCACCAGGTGCTGACCTTCGATTTCGAACGGCAACGCTGAAGGGCGCACCTGCGGGTGCAGGCCGCTCTGGCTGAAGTCATCGCGGTAGAAGGAAACATCCAGCGTACCCAGTGGCGAGTCGCTGCCAAGCTCTTCGAGCAAGGCTTGAGCGACCCACACGCCACCGGTGCGAATGCCGATGTAGCGCGGTTCGCTGATGCCCCGTTTGGCCAGATAGGTGTCAAGACGGGTCGCCATCTGGCTGATCAGTTCGGCGGGATTGGGCAGGCTCATGGTTGCTCCTTCATGGGCCCGAGCACGATGTGTGCACAGTGCGGCTCGGGTTGTAGCTAAGAGAGACGCCGGGCGCCTCTTCAGGATTCGAACAATGCAGTGTTTTCATCAAGCCAGCCTTGCAGCAGCAGGGCGGCGGCGATGGCGTCGACCGGGTTGTCGCGGTAACTGCCTTTCTGCCCGCCACGGACCAGGCGCTCGCCTTTGGCTTCGAAGGTGGTCAGGCGTTCATCGTGGGTATAGAAGGGCAGGTTGTAGCGGCCATTCAGGCGGCGGGCGAACTTCTCGGCCCGCAAGCACATGTCACTGGGCGTGCCGTCCATGTTCAGCGGCAGGCCGACCACCACGGCGTCGGGTTTCCATTCCTTGATCAGGGCTTCGACCTGATTCCAGTCCGGAATGCCGTTTTGCGCCTTCAAGGTGCAGAGTTCGCGGGCCTGGCCGGTAATCACCTGGCCGACCGCAACGCCGATCTGTTTGGTGCCGTAGTCGAAACCCAAAATCAGACGCAAGGCCATCAGGCGTGTCCCGCCTGGCTGGTCAGCAGGCTGAGGTTGATGCCCAGGCGCTTGGCGGCCGCTTCCAGGCGCAGTTCGCTACTGGTGTTGAACAGGATGTCGGCATCGAACGGGCAGGTCAGCCAGGCATTGTCGGCCAGCTCGGCCTCCAGTTGCCCGGCTTCCCAGCCAGCGTAACCCAGGGCGATCAGGCTTTTGGCCGGGCCAACGCCATCGGCGATGGCAAACAGCACGTCCTGGGAAGTGGACAGCGCCAGGCCATCCAGTTCAACCGTTGCCTGATACGTCGATCCGGTGGGGTGCAGGACAAAACCGCGATCGGTCTGTACCGGGCCGCCAGTGAAGATCGGCACGTGCTGGCACAGTGGTGGCGGCTCTATATCGGGGCGTAGCTGTTCGAGGATATCCGCCAGGCTCAGGTCCTGTGGGCGGTTGATGATCAACCCCATGGCACCATTGGCCGTGTGCTCGACGATGTAGGTCAAGGTGTGCGCAAAGTTCGGGTCGGCCATGTGAGGCATGGCGATCAGGAAGTGATGCTTGAGGTAGCTGGGGCTGACGTTCTTCATAGGCGCTAGTGTGGCGTTGGAGGGGCAAACTGACAAGCTGGGGATGCACAGGAAATGCCCTTATTCCAGCTGGCAAGCCAGATCAAATGTGGGAGCGAGCTTGGTCCGGGCGGCGTTCCGACGATGACAATTTCACATTCAGCATTAATGTTGACTGCAATGCCGCCATCGCGAGCAAGCTCGCTCCCACAGGGGATTTGTGGCGGTCAGTTGCTTGAGAGCTTGTCTCCGCGTGCAAACTTCCACGTACGGATGATTTCCAGCCGGTCGATATCCGACAGGTCGCCGGTAAACGGTGCAAACGGTGCCGCCAGTCGGACGATGCGCTGCGCGGCCTGATCCAGCAGCGGCTGGCCGGAGGATTCCAGCACCAGCACTTCATACAGCGAACCGTCGCGGTTGATCGAGACCATCAGTCGCAAGTTGCCGTAGATCTGCTTGCGCCGGGCTTCTTCGGGGTAGTTCAAATTGCCGATACGCTCGACCTTTTTGCGCCATTCGTCCTTATACCAGGCGCCCTTGTCGCGCATGGTCGAGGCGGCGCTCAGGCGGTGGATACGCGGGCGCTTGGCGTACAGCTGTTGTTCATTGGCCAGTTCCGCTTCCAGGCTGGCGATATCGCTGGACAGCTGCGAGCTGTCGAACGTCGGTGTCGCGGCCTTGGGTGTCGGCTCGGCCTTGACCTCTTGTTTTTTGGTCGCGGCTTTTTTTGGCGCTGGCGCGATGGTGGTCACGGCGGCTTTCGGCGCTGCTTCCTCTACCTGAGGTTTGACCGAAGGAGGGGGCGAGACTTTTTGCACCTTGTTGTCCTGGAACGGCGCGATCTCGGTGGTCTTGGGGATCGCCTTTTTATCCAGGGTGCCGCTGCCTTGCTGGTTTTCCTGAGCGAGGAAATCGGCTTTTGCAGGCTTCTTTTCGCTTTTGAAGGTGGCGAGGGTGATTTCCAGGGTTCTGCTGATCTGCTTGGGTTCGACAAAGGCGAACCCTACGCCCAGCAGCAGGGCCAGGTGAATCAGCGCCGCGAGAAACAGGGTAAAACCGAGGCGATCGGCCGGGCGCACGCCACGGTGGGCGAGTTCGGGAGGCAGATCGGACGGAAGTGTCATAACAAGAAAACCAACATCGCGTTTTTCACAGGCCGCGCATGATAACGCAATGTTGGTCGCACCTTGGGTGTTCTATATCAACGAGCTTTAAGCTTCTGATCGATGGCAGCCATCAGCATTTCGCCGATGTTCGTGCCAAAAGCATTGTCGATCTCGCGGATGCAGGTCGGGCTGGTGACGTTGATTTCGGTCAGGTGCTCGCCGATCACGTCGAGGCCAACGAACAGCAAACCCTTTTCACGCAGGGTCGGGCCGACCTGTGCGGCGATCCAGCGATCCTTGTCGGTCAGCGGGCGTGCTTCGCCACGGCCACCGGCGGCCAGGTTGCCACGGGTTTCGCCAGCAGCCGGAATCCGCGCCAGGCAGTAATCCACAGGCTCGCCATCGATCATCAGGATGCGCTTGTCGCCGTCCTTGATCGCTGGCAGGTAACCCTGCGCCATGATCTGCTGCTTGCCGTGCTGGGTCAGGGTTTCGAGGATCACCGAAAGGTTCGGATGGCCTTTGGTGTGACGGAAGATCGAAGCGCCGCCCATGCCGTCCAGCGGCTTGAGAATGACATCGCCGTGATGATCGGCGAACTCGCGCAGCACATCGGGACGACGGCTGACCACGGTCGGCGGCGTGCACTGCGGGAACAGCGTGGCGAACAGTTTTTCATTGCAGTCGCGCAGGCTCTGCGGTTTGTTGACTACCAGTACGCCAGCGCGCTCGGCTTGCTCCAGCAGGTAGGTGGAGTAGACGAATTCCATGTCGAACGGCGGATCCTTGCGCATCAGGATCACGTCCAGATCGCTCAGCAGCGCGTCGGTTTCGGCTTCCAGTTCGAACCATTTTTCCGGGTTGGCGAAAACTTTCAAAGGACGCATGCGCGCCCGGGCTTCACCTTCGGCCTGGTACAGATCGCGCTGTTCCATATAGAACAACGTCCAGCCGCGAGCCTGGGCGGCCAGCAGCATGGCCAGCGAGCTATCCTTTTTATAGGAAATGCTGGCGATAGGGTCCATGACAATCCCGACGCGAACGCTCATGGGTTTTTCCTCGAAATTTGGGTGGTCAAAGCGACATGAAAAAGTGGCGTCAGAGTGGCGCCCAGTGTGTTCCCGGTCAAGGAAAAACCACCTCGCCGGTCGCCCGATAGATTGGATTTGGAGACTGTGCTAAAAAGACTGGCATGTCGTGCTGGCCCTTGAACATCAAGGGTTTCGAGCCCCGGTAACCCGCAAACGACAAATTAATTCGCAAAGGCGACGGTAGAGCAACTATGGAACAGCATTCCAGCGCCTTGAAGGTCATGGTGATCGATGATTCGAAGACAATTCGTCGTACCGCCGAAACGCTGTTGAAGAACGTGGGCTGTGAGGTGATCACCGCCATCGATGGTTTCGATGCCCTGGCCAAGATTGCCGACAATCACCCCGGCATCATCTTTGTCGACATCATGATGCCGCGTCTGGATGGCTATCAGACCTGCGCGCTGATCAAGAACAACAGTGCGTTCAAGTCCACGCCAGTGATTATGCTGTCGTCCAAGGACGGGCTGTTCGACAAGGCCAAGGGGCGCATCGTCGGCTCTGACCAGTTTTTGACCAAACCTTTCAGCAAGGAAGAACTGCTGAACGCGATCCAGGCCCATGTACCGGGCTTTGCCGTTGTTTCGCCGCAGTAGGACACGCACAGTGACGCTCGGCCAACGGGCCCGGCGTCTATAAAAATGGGGAAGACCATGGCACGTATTCTGATCGTCGATGATTCGCCGACTGAAATGTACAAACTGACCGGCATGCTGGAAAAGCACGGTCACGAAGTGTTGAAAGCCGAAAACGGCGCAGATGGTGTGGCGCTGGCCCGTCAGGAAAAACCCGATGCGGTGCTGATGGACATCGTCATGCCCGGCCTCAACGGTTTCCAGGCTACCCGCCAGCTGACCAAAGACGCTGAAACCAGCCACATTCCGGTGATCATCATCACCACCAAGGATCAGGAAACCGACAAGGTCTGGGGCACCCGCCAGGGCGCCAAGGATTACCTCACCAAGCCGGTGGACGAAGACACCCTGATCAAGACCCTGAACTCCGTTCTGGCTGGTTGACGGCCGACCCATGGCCGAGTCGCTGACTGCCTTCGAACTGCTGCTGCAGATCGATCAACGCTGCCGTTTGCTGGCGGCGGATCTGCCTTCGCAGCAAACCCGCAACCACGGCTGGAGCGGGATTGGCTTTCGCCTCGGCGAGCACTGGTACGTGGCGCCGATGGGCGAGGTCAGCGAAGTCCTGCACGAGCCGCGTTGTACTCAGCTGCCGGGGGTCAAGTCGTGGGTCAAGGGCGTGGCCAACCTGCGTGGGCGGTTGCTGCCGATCATGGACCTGTGCGGTTTCTTTGGCACCGAGCTGTCTGCGCTGCGCAAGCAGCGGCGCGTACTGGTGGTTGAGTATAAAGAGCTGTTTGTCGGGTTGATGGTCGATGAGGTGTTCGGCATGCAGCACTTTGACCAGGCCAGTTTCGAGCCAGCGTCACTGGGCGCGCAGGACGGCCCGGCGGGTGCTTTCATCAAGGGACAGTTCGAGCGCGAGCAGCGTTGGCAGGTCTTCAGCCCGTTTGCCTTGGCGCAGTCGGCACGGTTCATGGATGTGGCCCTTTGACGAAAGGCGACGCGGACCTTGTGGGAGCGAGCTTGCTCCGGGCGGCGCTCCGACGATGAACGATAACGCGGTAAGCCTGCAACACCGCAGCGCCTGAATCGCGAGCAAGCTCGCTCCCACAGGTTCTTCGGCCAGTCATGGCAGGGCGTTGGTTAACAGGCGAGGATCGATGATAAAAGCAAAAACAGGCAAGGCTACGGAAGGGTCGCGCAGTCGCTCGCAGATCATTGTGCTGTTCATGGCGCTGATCGTGTTCATTGTGTTGCTGTTTGCCAACTTCGCTTACCTCAACACCCAGGCCTCCTACGACAAGCAGTACATCGGCCACGCCGGCGAGCTGCGCGTGTTGTCCCAACGTATCGCCAAAAACGCCACTGAAGCGGCGGCTGGCAAAGCGGCGGCGTTCAAGCTGCTGAGTGACGCCCGTAACGACTTCGCCCAGCGCTGGGGCTACTTGAAAAAGGGTGATCCGACCACCGGCCTGCCGCCAGCACCGGCGGCGGTACGCCCGGAAATGCACGCGGTGCAACTGGACTGGGAGCGCTTGCTGAAGAACACCGATGCGATCCTGTCCAGCGAGCAGACCGTGCTGTCGCTGCATCAGGTCGCCGCGACCCTGGCCGAGACCGTGCCGCAGTTGCAGGTCGAGTACGAAAAAGTCGTCGAAATCCTGCTCCAGCGCGGCGCGCCGGCCGCTCAGGTGGCGATGGCCCAGCGCCAGTCGTTGCTGGCCGAGCGAATCCTTGGCGCGGTCAACACCGTGCTCGCCGGCGACGAAAACGCCCAGCAGGCTGCCGACGCCTTTGGCCGTGATGCAGCGCGTTTTGGCCAGGTGCTCAACGGCATGCTGCAGGGCAATCCGTTGATGAAAATCAGCGAGGTCGAAGACCACGACGCCCGCGCCCGCCTGACCGAGATTGCCGAGCTGTTCCAATTTGTTTCGGGTTCGGTCGACGAAATCCTCGAAACCTCACCTGAACTGTTCAAGGTCCGCGAGTCGGCGGGCAACATTTTCAACCTGTCGCAGACCTTGCTCGATGAGGCTTCTCATCTGGCCAATGGTTTTGAAAATATGGTGGGTGGGCGCTCTACCGATACCATCGGTGGCTATGTGCTGGGTTTGCTGGCGCTGACCTCGATCATCCTGATCGGCCTGGTGATGGTCCGCGAAACCAATCGCCAATTGCGCGAAACCGCCGAGAAGAACGAGCGTAACCAGAACGCGATCATGCGCTTGCTCGACGAGATCGAAGACCTCGCCGACGGTGACCTGACAGTAACGGCGTCAGTGACCGAAGACTTCACCGGGACCATCGCCGACTCGATCAATTACTCGGTCGATCAACTGCGCGATCTGGTCGCGACCATCAACCTGACGGCCGGTCAGGTGGCCGCTGCCGTACAGGAAACCCAGGCGACCGCGATGCACCTGGCCCAGGCCTCGGAGCATCAGGCACAGCAGATTTCCGAAGCCTCGACCGCGATCAACGAAATGGCTCAGTCCATCGATCAGGTGTCGGCGAATGCCGCCGAGTCCTCGGCGGTTGCCGAGCGCTCGGTGGAAATCGCCAACAAGGGCAACGAGGTGGTGCACAACACCATTCACGGCATGGACAATATCCGTGAACAGATTCAGGACACGGCCAAGCGGATCAAGCGGTTGGGCGAGTCTTCCCAGGAAATTGGCGACATCGTAAGCCTGATCGACGACATTGCCGACCAGACCAACATCCTCGCGTTGAACGCCGCCATCCAGGCCTCCATGGCCGGTGACGCCGGGCGCGGTTTTGCGGTGGTTGCCGATGAAGTCCAGCGGCTGGCGGAGCGCTCGTCGGCGGCCACCCGGCAGATTGAAACCCTGGTCCGGGCGATTCAGACCGACACCAATGAAGCCGTGATTTCCATGGAGCAAACCACCACGGAAGTGGTGCGCGGCGCGCGACTGGCGCAGGATGCCGGTGTGGCCCTGGAAGAAATCGAAGGCGTATCGAAAACCCTCGCGGCGTTGATCCAGAGTATCTCCAACGCGGCGCAGCAACAGACGTCTTCGGCGGGTCAGATTTCCTTGACGATGAACGTGATCCAGCAGATCACCACGCAGACCTCGTCGGGCTCTACGGCCACCGCCGAGAGCATCGGCAACCTGGCGAAGATGGCCAGTCAGCTGCGACGTTCGGTGTCTGGTTTCACCTTGCCGGCCGTCGCTGAGCGCAGCGTCGACAAGGCCTGAACGATGCCTGCCGGGAAAGCATTTTGATTGGAGTGGTTATGGGTGATCGGCACGACTATGTGGCCCTCGAATGGGTCAAGGGCGAAATTGCCGAAACGCTGAAGCAGGCGTTTATTGCCCTTGAAAGCATGGCCCTCGACAACCGGGTCGAAGAGCCGCAGACGGCGCACGCGATCGACGAGTGCCTGGCGGGGATTCATCAGGTCCACGGCAGTTTGCAGATGGTCGAATTCTACGGCGCGGCGTTGCTCGCCGAAGAGATGGAGCAGCTCGCGGCGGCGTTGCAGCAAAACCGCGTCAGCCATCGCGATGAAGCCATTCGCCTGTTGCAACAATCCCTCGGCCAGTTGCCGATTTACCTCGACCGCGTGCACAGCGCCCGCCGCGACTTGCCGCTGGTGGTGTTGCCGCTGATCAACGACCTGCGCAGTGCTCGCGGCGAAAGCCTGTTGTCGGAAACCAGTCTGTTCAGCCCGCAGTGGCTGGATCTGTCGCCGCTGGACGAAGACACCCTGGCAATGCTTGAACCGGCCGAACTGCCGAATGTACTGCGCAAATTGCGGCTAATGTTGCAGATGGGGCTGGTGGGTTTGCTTCGCGAACAGGATGACAACACCAATCTCGGCTATTTGGCCAAGGTCTTCGCACGCCTCGAAGCGCTGTGCGGTGACGCGCCATTGGGGGCGTTGTGGCAAGTCGCTTCGGCACTGGTCGAAGGCATGCTCAGTGCCAGCATCGCCAACAGCCCGGCGCTGCGCAGTCTGTTCAAGGACACCGACAAGGAACTCAAGCGTTTGCTGGAGCAAGGCATGACTGGAGTCAATCAGCCGGCACCGCCAGAGCTGCTCAAAAGCCTGTTGTTCTACATCGCCAAGGCACAACACCCCACTGCGCGGATGCAAATCATGAAAGATCGCTACGCGCTGGACGACGCATTGCCCGACAGCGCGATGGTCGATGAAGAACGCGCCCGTCTGGCCGGCCCGGACCGTGACGCCATGCGCTCGGTGCTGGCCGCGCTCTGCGAAGAACTGGTGCGGGTCAAGGAGCGCCTCGACCTGTTCGTGCGCAGCGACCGTCAACATGTCTCGGACCTCGACAGCCTGCTGGCACCACTGCGGCAAATCGCCGACACCCTGGCGGTGCTCGGTTTCGGTCAACCGCGCAAGGTGATCATCGATCAACTGGCGGTGGTCCTGAGCCTGGCCCAAGGTCAGCGAGAACCGAACGATGCAATCCTGATGGATGTCGCCGGTGCCTTGCTTTACGTCGAGGCGACACTGGCCGGAATGGTCGGCACCGTTGAGGAAAGCCGCGAAGAGAGCCGGTTGCCGACCACCGACCTGACCCAGATCCACCAGATCGTCATCAAGGAAGCACGAATCTGCCTGCAACAGGCCAAGGACATGATCGTCGACTACATCGACAGCGATTGGGATCGTCAGGCCTTGCAGCCGCTACCGGCCGTGTTGACCCAAGTGCGTGGCGCATTGGCGATGATCCCGTTGAGCCGTGCGGCGAGCCTGCTGGAAGCCTGCAACAACTTCATTCGCGAGCATCTGCTGGTGGATCAGACGCGGCCCGACTGGCAGCAACTCGACAACCTGGCCGACGCCATTACCAGCATCGAGTATTACCTGGAGCGCTTGAGCGAAGACCCTGAGGCGCTTGGTGAACAGCTTCTTGATGTCGCCGAGCAAAGCCTGGCGGCACTGGGTTATTTACCCAGTGAAGTGCATGTGCCGCTGCTCGAAGAAGTGCTGAGCGCCGGTGCAGCATTAGTGATGCAGGAATCGCAGGCGCGGGATAATTCGCAGATCGCCCAGTCGCTGGCAGAGGTATTGGCCAGCCCGACCTCCGCCGTTAACCCGCCCGCGCTAACCACCCCGGACAGTCTGCTGCCGCCGCCGGCCGATGAAGAACCGGTGGATGATGAGCTGCGCGAGGTCTTTATCGAGGAAACCGACGAGGTCCTTGAAATCCTCCGCGAATACTTGCCGCGCTGGTCGGCCAGCCCCGACAGCGCATCCGTTCTGAGTGAATTGCGCCGCGCTTTCCACACCTTGAAAGGCAGTGGGCGAATGGTTCGCGCACTGGTGCTGGGCGAGCTGGCCTGGGCGCTGGAAAACCTGCTCAACCGGGTGCTTGAGCGCAGCGTCGAGCCGGGGCCGCAGGTCTATCAACTGCTGGATGAAGTACTGCAACTGCTGCCTGAACTGATCGCCGAGTTCGCCGCCAACCGCCAGCGCCAGCGCGAAGATGTCGACCGCCTGGCCGCTCGCGCCCATGCGTTGGCCAAGGGCGCTGAAAGCCTGTCGGATGCGGCGCAGCAGGATGGTGCGGCGCTTGATCCGCAGTTGCTGGAGATTTTCCGCAACGAAGCCGAAACCCATCTCAACAGCCTCGACCGCTTCCTCGATCAGGCCGCTGAACACTTGCCGTTGCAGGCCAGTGATGAACTGCAGCGGGCGCTGCACACGCTCAAGGGCAGCGCCTCGATGGCGGGTGTGTTGCCGATTGCCGAGCTGGCGGCGCCGCTTGATCATCTGGCCCGCGAGTACAAGGCGCACCAGATTGCACTGGACCTCGATGAAGTTGAGCTGCTGCTCGAAGCCAGTGGTTTGTTGCGTCGCGGCTTGAAGCAATTGAACCGTGATCCGCTGACACCCATCAGCGGTGCGCAAAGCCTGATCGAACGCACTCAGGCGTTGCTCGCCGAACGTCTGGAGGCCATCCTCAACGCCCCGAACACCGGACTGCGGATCAAGCGTGATCCGCAATTGATCAACAACTTCCTCGCCCAGGGCATGGACATCCTGCTGGACGCCGAAAGCCTGTTGCAGCGCTGGCAGCAGCATCCCGGCGAGCGGCAGGAACTCAGCGCGCTGCTGGATGAATTGACCACCCTGGGCGAAAACGCGCACCTGGCCGATCTGCACCCGGTGGATGAGCTGTGTGAAGCGTTGCTCGACCTCTATGGCGCGGTGGAAGAAAGCAGCCTGGCGGTCAGCGAAAGGTTCTTCCACGAGGCAAAAAATGCTCACGAAGCGCTGATCAACATGCTCGATGAACTGGCCGCCGGTCAGGAGGTCGGTTCGCAGCCGGCGCGGGTGCGGGCCTTGCGTGATCTGCTCAATGAGGGCCTTGATCCGTCAGCCATGGGGCTGATCCGCAGCGATGGCAGCCGCACGCTGAGCATTACCGAATTGGGCAGCGCCACCAGCGAATTAGCGCAGACGCAGACGCTGGCGATTGACGATGAAATCGTCTCGATCTTTCTCGAGGAGGCGGTGGATATCCTTGAAAGCGCCGGGCAGGCCTTGCAGCGCTGGCTCAATGATCCGGAGAACGCAGCACCGCTGTCGTCGTTGCAACGCGATTTACACACCCTCAAGGGCGGAGCGCGGATGGCCGAGATCGGGCCGGTCGGTGATCTGGCCCATGAACTGGAAAGCCTTTATGAAGGTCTGGTCGACCGGCGTTTCAGTCACTCGCAAGCGTTGGGGACGCTACTGCAACAGAGCCACGACCGCCTTGCGGTGTTGCTCGAACAGCTGCAAAACCATCAGCCGCTGGGCGATCCGGGTGCGCTGATCGAGGCGATCCAGCAGTTCCGGCAAAGTACTGGCAGCACGGCCGATGTGGTCGAAGCGGCGGCCGCGAATGACTCGGCGAGCAACGATCCAGAACTGCTGGAGATCTTCCTTGAGGAAGGCTTCGACATCATCGACAGCTCTGGCGCGGCATTATTGCGCTGGCAGGCGGATCCGCAAAACCGTCAGGAAATGGAAACCCTGCTGCGCGACTTGCACACCCTCAAGGGTGGCGCACGGATGGTCGAAATCGCCCCGATTGGCGACCTGGCCCATGAGCTGGAATTTCTTTATGAAGGGCTGTCGACTGGCTTGCTGCATGCCACGCCGGTGCTGTTCGAATTGTTGCAACGCAGCCATGACCGGCTGGCGCAGATGCTCGATGCGACCCGCGCCGGCCAGCCCGTGCTGCCGGCCGACGGGCTGATCGAGGCGATCAAGGCCTTCACTCACCCCATCGCTGACAAGACTCCGGCTCCAGTGATCGAAGTCGCACCGGTGGGCAAGCCTGAGACACCAGCGCTGCAACCCGATATCGGCGCCGACATGGTCAAGGTGTCGGCCGAGTTGCTCGACGATCTGGTCAATTTGGCCGGGGAAACCTCGATCTTCCGTGGTCGCATCGAGCAGCAAGTCAACGATGCGCGGGTCGCCCTGAGCGAGATGGAAACCACCATCGAGCGCATACGCGATCAACTGCGCAGGCTCGACACCGAAACCCAGGGACGGATTCTCAGTCGTCAGCAGGTTGAGGCCGAACGTCTGGGCTATGAAGAGTTCGATCCGCTGGAGATGGACCGTCACTCGCAGTTGCAACAGTTGTCGCGGGCGTTGTTCGAGTCGGCTTCCGACTTGCTCGACCTCAAGGAAACCCTCGATCAACGCAACCACGACGCAGAGAACCTGCTGCAACAACAAGGCCGGATCAACACCGAGCTGCAAGAAGGCCTGATGCGCACACGCATGGTGCCATTCGAGCGGATGCTGCCGCGCTTGAAACGCATCGTCCGTCAGGTTTCCAGCGAGTTGGGCAAGGACGTCGAGTTCATTGTCGGGAACGCCGAAGGCGAGATGGACCGTAATGTCCTGGAGCGCATGGCGGCGCCGCTCGAACACATGCTGCGCAATGCCGTCGACCATGGTCTGGAGTCTGCCGAAGCACGCCGTGCGGCCGGTAAACCCGAGCAGGGCCGGATCACTCTGGACCTGTCCCGAGAGGGCGGCGACATCATTTTCGACATCCGCGACGACGGCGCCGGCGTGCCGCTGGACGCGGTGCGGCGCAAGGCGATCAAGCGCGGCTTGCTCGACCCCAACAGCGACATGAGCGACCGCGAGGTGTTGCAGTTCATTCTGCAGCCGGGGTTTTCCACTGCCGAGAAAATCACCCAGATTTCCGGTCGTGGCGTCGGCATGGACGTGGTCCACGAAGAAGTGCGGCAACTCGGTGGCTCGATGGTCATCGACTCTGTACCTGGGCAGGGCGTGCACTTCCGCATTCGGCTGCCGTTCACCGTGTCAGTCAACCGAGCGTTGATGGTGCAGTGTGCCGAGGATCAGTACGCGATTCCGCTGAACACCATCGAAGGCATCGTGCGCGTGCTGCCCTTTGAACTGGAGGGTTACTACCAGCTCGATCCGCCGTCGTACCAGTACGCCGGGCAACGCTACGAATTGTGCTACCTCGGTGAGCTGCTGAAGACCAGCGTGCGCCCGAAACTGTCGGGCGAGAGCCTGCCGTTGCCGGTGTTGCTGGTGCAGTGCCACGAAAGGCGCATCGCGGTGCAGGTCGACGCGATGGCCGGCACCCGGGAAATCGTGGTGAAAAGTCTCGGTCCGCAGTTCGCCGCGGTGCAGGGGTTGTCCGGCGCGACCATTCTTGGCGATGGCCGGGTGGTGCTGATCCTCGACCTGCTGGCGCATATCCGCGCGATGCAAATCCATTTGCCGCCGCAGCGGGTCATACAAGAGCCCGCCGCAGAGACCGAGCCGCAGCGTTCGATGCTGGTATTGGTGGTCGACGATTCGGTCACCGTGCGCAAGGTCACCAGTCGTCTGCTCGAGCGCCACGGCATGAACGTGCTGACTGCCAAGGACGGTGTCGACGCCATGCTGTTGCTCGAAGAGCACATGCCCGATCTGATGCTGCTGGACATCGAAATGCCGCGCATGGACGGTTTCGAAGTGGCCATGCAGGTGCGCAATGACCCACGTTTGCAGCACCTGCCGATCATCATGATCACCTCGCGCACCGGTCAGAAACACCGCGACCGGGCGATGGCCATCGGCGTCAACGACTATCTCGGCAAGCCGTACCAGGAGTCGGTATTGCTCGAAAGCATCGCGTTATGGAGCAAAACCCATGCTTGAGCACCGCACCAGTAACCTCACCGGGCTGCTGCTGCCCTTGGCCGATCGCAACCTGATTCTGCCCAACGTCGCCGTCGCCGAGCTGATCGACTACCAGCCCGGAGCCTTCGACCTCGATTCGCCGCCCTGGTACCTGGGCCTGGTGACCTGGCGTGACCGGCAAATCCCGCTGCTGAGCTTCGAATCGGCCTGCGGCAACAAAACCGTGATCGGCGACCGCGCGCGTATCGTCGTCCTAAACGCCCTCGGCGGGCGCCCGCACCTGAAATTCATCGCCTTGCTGGTGCAAGGGATTCCACGCTCCTACAAACTCGACAGCCAGTTGAGCTACGTCGACGTGCCGCTGTGCTCGCTGGAGCACGCGGCGGTACAGGTCGCCGAACAGGTGGCGAAAGTCCCGGATTTGCTGGCGCTGGAAGAGTTGTTGGTGGGGGCGGGGTTGGTTCAATCGTGAGTCGATCGATCCCATTCAGGGAGCGATCAGTCCCGCAGAGGGAACGATCTATAGCGATGACATTTGATTTGAAACATTGCGCTTTCAGGCTACAAGCCTGAGCCTTGCGCGATGTTGCAGTGATTTTTTGAGGTTGGAGAAACATGTATCACGGGGAAAGATTCAACGCCTGGAGCCATTTGTTCGGGGCGATTGCGGCGTGTGTCGGGGCGGTCTGGTTGCTGGTGATTGCCAGTCTTGACGGCAGCCCCTGGAAGATTGTCAGCGTAGCGATTTACGGGTTTACCTTGCTGGTGCTGTACAGCGTTTCGACGGTTTACCACAGCGTGCGCGGGCGGGCGAAGGTGATCATGCAGAAGGTCGATCACCTGTCGATCTACCTGTTGATCGCTGGCAGTTACACACCGTTTTGTCTGGTCACCCTGCGCGGACCATGGGGCTGGACGTTGTTCGGGATTGTCTGGGGACTGGCGGTGATCGGCATGCTGCAAGAGATCAAACCGCGCTCCGAGGCGCGGATCCTGTCGATCGTGATCTATGCGGTGATGGGCTGGATCGTGCTGGTGGCGGTCAAGCCGCTGTTGGCGGCATTGGGCACCGTTGGTTTTGCCTGGCTGGCGGCGGGTGGGGTGTTTTATACCGTCGGCATCATCTTCTTCGCCCTCGACAGTAGGCTGCGTCACGCCCACGGCATCTGGCACCTGTTCGTCATCGCCGGCAGTTTGCTGCACTTCGTGGCGATTCTGTTTTACGTCCTTTAGACCGAGGCGCGGCTATCGCGAGCAGGCTCGCTCCCACAGGTACAGCGGCGTTCTTGTGGGAGCGAGCTTGCTCGCGATGGGGTCCTAAAAGTCACCCCAAAGCTGCTGGGCCACAGCCAATGCCACTACTGGCGCGGTTTCGGTGCGCAGCACTCGCGGGCCGAGGCGGGCGGAATGGAAGCCGGCGCTTTGCGCCTGTTCGACTTCCACGTCCGACAACCCGCCTTCCGGGCCGATCAGGAACGCCAGTGTCGAAGGTTTGGCATGGCTGACCAGCGGCTCGGCCACCGGGTGCAGCACCAGCTTCAGTTCGGCCTCGGATTGTTTGAGCCAGTCGGCCAATAACAGGGGCGGGTGGATCACCGGCACTCGCGAACGACCGCATTGTTCGCACGCGCTGATAGCGACCTGACGCCAGTGTTGCAGACGTTTGTCGGCGCGTTCGTCCTTGAGCCGGACTTCGCAGCGGTCACTGAAAATCGGGGTGATTTCAGTCACGCCCAGTTCGGTGGCTTTCTGAATCGCCCAGTCCATCCGCTCGCCCCGGGACAAGCCCTGGCCCAGATGAATCTGCAACGGCGACTCGATTTGCCCGGCGAAGCTTTCGGTCAACGCCACGCGCACGCGTTTCTTGCCGACTTCCGCCAGGGTGCCGCGAAATTCCTGACCTGAACCGTCGAACACTTGCAGCGCATCACCCTCGGCCATGCGCAGTACGCGGCTGATGTAATGCGCCTGGGCCTCCGGTAATTCATGCTCGCCGAGGCTCAAGGGGGCGTCGATAAAGAAGCGGGACAGTCTCATTCGGGTTCTCTGAAAAGGGTGCTGGTTATCTGAGTCGGTGTCGACATCTTTGCGGGCGGCCTGCCTCTGTGGGAGCGAGCCTGCACGCGATAGCATCACCGAGGTCTAGCAGATCGACTTCGGTGTCCGCATCGCGAGCAGACGGAACGCCGCCCGGCTGCTCCCACATTGACCGTATAGTGCGATCCATCAACCCGGATCACGGAAGCCTGGGTGGAAGTCCTTCGGCACCGCCACACTGACCTTGTTGCTGGTGGCGATATCGATCCCTTCGCTGGCGACCTCGGCAAGGAAGTCGATCTGCTCGGGGGTGATCACGTACGGCGGCAGGAAATACACCACGCTGCCCAACGGCCGCAGCAGGGCGCCGCGTTCCAGTGCGTGCTGGAACACTTTCAACCCTCGGCGTTCCTGCCAGGGGTAGGCGGTTTTACTGGCCTTGTCCTGAACCATCTCGATGGCCAGCACCATGCCGGTCTGGCGGACTTCCGAAACATGCGGATGGTCAACCAGATGCGCAGTCGAACTGGCCATGCGCTGGGCAAGAGCCTTGTTCTTTTCGATGACGTTGTCTTCTTCGAAGATATCCAGCGTCGCCAACGCCGCCGCACAGGCCAGCGGGTTGCCGGTGTAGCTGTGGGAATGCAGGAAGGCGCGCAGGGTCGGATAGTCGTCGTAGAAAGCGCTGTAGACCTCGTCCGTGGTGATGCACGCGGCCAGCGGCAGGTAACCGCCGGTCAAGGCTTTGGACAGGCACAGGAAGTCCGGGCGGATGCCGGCCTGTTCGCAGGCGAACATCGTCCCGGTGCGGCCGAAGCCGACGGCGATTTCGTCGTGGATCAGGTGTACGCCATAACGGTCACAGGCTTCGCGCAGCAGTTTCAGGTACACCGGGTGATACATGCGCATCCCGCCAGCGCCCTGAATCAGCGGCTCGACGATGACCGCGGCAACGGTTTCGTGGTTTTCGGCGAGGGTCTGTTCCATCGCGGCGAACATATTGCGCGAGTGTTCTTCCCAGCTCATGCCTTCGGGACGCAGGTAGCAGTCCGGGCTTGGCACCTTGATGGTGTCCAGCAGCAGCGCTTTATAGGTTTCGGTGAACAGCGGCACGTCGCCGACCGACATCGCCGCCATGGTTTCGCCGTGGTAGCTGTTGGTCAGGGTGACGAAGCGCTTCTTGTTCGACTGACCGCGGTTGAGCCAGTAGTGAAAGCTCATTTTCAGCGCGACTTCGATGCAGGACGAGCCATTATCGGCGTAGAAGCACCGCGTCAGGCCTTCCGGCGTCATTTTCACCAGGCGTTCGGACAACTCGATAACCGGCTGATGACTGAAGCCGGCGAGGATCACGTGTTCCAGTTGATCGACCTGGTCCTTGATCCGCTGGTTGATCCGCGGATTGGCGTGGCCAAACACGTTGACCCACCAGGAACTGACCGCGTCGAGGTAGCGTTTGCCTTCGAAGTCTTCGAGCCATACGCCTTCGCCGCGCTTGATCGGGATCAGCGGCAGTTGTTCGTGGTCTTTCATCTGGGTGCAGGGATGCCACAAAACCGCGAGATCTCGCTGCATCCACTGATTATTCAAGCCCATTCTTACTCTCCTCGAGGCGGCTCGCGACACGCGCGGGCAAACAATCGCGCAAGCCTATGCAATGCCAGGCGAGCGGACAACCTATTGTGGCGATTGCACATGGAAATACAGGTGCGCTACGTGGTTGTATTGACGTGCGCATACTCTGACAGGGCACGGTAAAGCTACTTCCGATTGCGTCGTTCGCAGGGGGTTAATCTTTCCTTAACCCACCTATTTCAGACTCTTGATCGTATTTCTCGATATTTCAAAGCGAAATTTTCGGCTTTAAATCGATAGATAACTCGATAGTCTTGGTCACAGTTCTTACAGGATTTGGGCAATGCAGCTACGTAACTCTTCCTCCCGCTACGGCGGGGTCAGCATCTTTCTGCACTGGAGTGTGGCGCTGGCAGTCTTCGGTCTGTTTGCACTGGGCTTGTGGATGGTCGGTCTCGACTACTACAGCAGTTGGCGCAAAGAAGCGCCGGACTTGCACAAAAGCATCGGCCTGACACTGTTCGCGATCATGCTGCTGCGGGCGTTGTGGCGCTTTATCAGCCCACCGCCGCCGACGCTGCAAAGCTATAGCCGCATGACGCGCCTGGGCGCCAGGCTCGGTCATTCTTTCCTCTATCTCAGCCTGTTCGCTGTGATGATTGCCGGTTACCTGATTTCCACCGCAGACGGTGTCGGGATTCCGGTGTTTGGTCTGTTTGAAATCCCTGCGCTGATTTCCGGTCTACCGGACCAGGCAGACATAGCCGGTGCGATTCATCTGTATCTGGCCTGGGCACTGGTAATTTTTTCCGGTCTCCATGCGTTGGCAGCACTGAAGCACCACTTTATCGACCGTGATGCGACCCTGACGCGAATGCTGGGACGCAAAGCCTGATGTTCAACCTCGACTCCAAGGAATAGAAAGCATGTTGAAAAAGACTCTCGCCGCTCTGGCAATCGGTACTGCTCTGTTGTCGGCAGGGCAAGCGATGGCCGCAGAATACACAATCGACAAGGAAGGCAATCACGCCTTCGTCGACTTCAAGATCAGCCACCTGGGTTACAGCTTCATCCACGGTACTTTCAAGGATTGGAGCGGCACGTTCAACTTCGACGCCAAGGCTCCAGAAGCCAGCAAAATCGACGTTGTCCTGAAAACCGCCAGCGTTGATACCAGCCACGCTGAACGTGACAAGCACATCCGTACTCCGGACTTCCTGGACGCCGCGAAATTCCCTGAAGCCAAGTTCGTTTCCACCAGTGTTAAATCCACTGGTGAAAAAACCGCTGACGTGACCGGCGACCTGACTCTGCACGGCGTGACCAAGCCAGTCGTGATCAAGGCAACCTTCAACGGCGAAGGCAAGGATCCATGGGGCGGCTACCGTGCCGGCTTCAACGGTACGACTACTTTGCAGCTGAGCGAGTTCGGCATCAAAGGCCCAGGTCCTGCCTCCCAGACCCTGGACCTGGACATCTCGTTTGAAGGTGTTCAAGCGAAGTAATTTTCGCTGCTGACACAAAAACGCCCCTCGGATCTTACGATCTGCGGGGCGTTTTTTTACGCCTGGCGAAATGGGGTGGAATAACTTAATGATCGCAGTTGTATTAACGAATTCGCACATTACGCTGGCTGTTTTCCTACGCCCGGTCCTACAGACACCCTTAATCCGTGCATAACGAGTCTTGCGCAATATCTCTTTCGTATGTCGAATGTCTGTAGCTGACTTCTCGATTTTATACAGTGCTCGCTCCGATGAGGGCAGACCCATTTATGCGTGCTTTTCTCGCGACGTAACTAAGTTCCAAGATCGCGATACAGCCTGGATGATCGTTAATTCCTAAGGAAGATTATGCTGAAGAAATATTTCGTCTCACTGACTGCGGGTGCTGCCATGCTATTGGTGGGGCAGGCGATGGCTGCTGAATATGTAATCGATAAAGAAGGTCAGCATGCCTTTGTCAACTTCAAGGTCAGCCACTTGGGCTTCAGCTATATCACGGGTACTTTCAATGATCTGGACGGCAAGTTCAACTTTGACGCTACTAAACCTGAGGCCACGAAGATTGAAGTCAATGTAAAAACGGCCAGCCTATTCACCAACCATGCCGAGCGTGATAAGCACATACGTGACGCGGAATACTTAAGCGTGAGCAAGTTTCCGGCAGCAAAATTCGTGTCTACCAGTGTTACACCCACTGGTAAAAGTGCTGACGGCAAGTCGACTGCTGATGTAACAGGCGATTTGACCATACAGGGTATAACCAAGTCGGTGGTCGTTAAGTCCACCTTCCTGGGTGAAGGCAAGGATCCATGGGGTGGTTACCGTGCAGGTTTTGAGGGTACCACTACCATCAAGCGTCAGGATTTCGGTGTGTCGGGGCAGTTGAAACCTGAGTCGGATGCCATCGAGCTGTACATCACCTTCGAAGGCGTGAAAAAGTAACGCTTCTACCTTAAGCAAAAACGCCCCTGATCGCGAGATCAGGGGCGTTTTTGTTAGCGGGAGAAATCAGCGGTTGCGAGTCAGCAACGCTGGTTTCTCGCCGCGTGGGCGGCTTGGCAGTTGATCGAGCTGCTCAGGTGTCGGGAAGCGATCCGCCTTGGACTCCTTGTGCATGATCTTCGGTTGGGTGCCGCGCGGGTTTTGTACTGCGGGTTCCTGACGCGGCTGGTCGTCACGGGCCGGGCGACGGTTGCGCGACTCTTCGCGACGGGCCTGGCCGTCACGTGGAGCGCCGCTGCGTGGACCGCTACGTTTGGCGGGCGGGGTGCCGGTGGTGGCGCCGCTGCTGCTACGCGGACCGTTTTGACGACCCTGTGGCTGGCCGGTGCGTGGAGCGCCAGTACCAGCGCCAGCGCCCTGTGCCGGAGCACCTGGACGGCGGCCGCGACCCTGAGGGGCTTTTTGCTGCGGAACGTAGTCGACGCGGTTACCGAAGTTATCGACATCGTCGTCGAGGAACTCGTCCGGTGCGCGGTCAGCGGTGGCGCGGGGTGCCGGGCGCTGCTGTTCGCGGGCCGGAGTGCCTTCGCGCGGCTTTTGAGCCGGGCGTTCGCCACGGCTGGCAGCCGGCTTTTCCTTGCCGCCCTTGTCCTTGCCTTTGTCTTTACGACCGCCGCCACCGCCGCTGCCGTTTGGACCATCGCCGCGCGGGCCACGTGGGTTGCGCGGGTTACGCACATCCGGACGCTCTCGAACTTCTGGCTTCTCGGCTTCTACAGCGCTGGAATCAAAACCCATCAGGTCGCCATCGGCGATTTTCTGCTTGGTCATGCGTTCGATGCTTTTCAGCAGTTTTTCTTCGTCCGGGGCAACCAGCGAGATCGCCTCGCCCGAACGACCGGCACGGCCAGTACGGCCGATACGGTGCACGTAGTCTTCGTCGACGTTTGGCAGTTCGAAGTTGACCACGTGTGGCAATTGGTCGATATCCAGGCCGCGAGCGGCGATATCGGTGGCCACCAGGATACGCACTTCGCCGGCCTTGAAGTCGGCCAGGGCTTTGGTGCGGGCGTTCTGGCTCTTGTTGCCGTGGATCGCGACGGCGCTCAGGCCGTGTTTGTCCAGGTACTCGGCCAGGCGGTTGGCGCCGTGCTTGGTGCGGGTGAAGACCAGAACCTGTTCCCAGGCGCCGGCGGTAATCAGGTGCGCCAGCAGCGAGCGCTTGTGGCTGGCGGCCAGACGGAATACGCGTTGCTCGATGCGCTCGACCGTGGTGTTCGGCGGAGTGACTTCGATGCGTTCCGGGTTGTGCAGCAACTTGCCGGCAAGGTCAGTGATGTCCTTGGAGAAGGTTGCCGAGAACAGCAGGTTCTGACGTTTGGCCGGCAGGCGGGCGAGGACCTTTTTCACGTCATGGACGAAGCCCATGTCGAGCATCCGGTCAGCTTCATCGAGTACCAGGATTTCTACGTGGGACAGGTCGACGCTGCCTTGGCCGGCCAGGTCGAGCAGGCGACCCGGGCAGGCCACCAGCACGTCAACACCACGGGACATGGCCTGAACCTGTGGGTTCATGCCAACGCCGCCGAAGATGCAGGCACTGACGAACTTCAGGTCACGGGCGTAGACCTTGAAGCTCTCGTGCACCTGAGCTGCGAGTTCGCGAGTCGGGGTCAGGACCAGGACGCGCGGTTGGCGCGGGCCGTGACGTTGGGATTTGTCCGGGTGACCGTTGGGGAACAAACGCTCCAGAATCGGCAGGGCGAAGCCGCCGGTTTTGCCAGTACCTGTCTGCGCCGCAACCATCAAGTCGCGACCTTGCAACACGGCGGGAATGGCCCGCTGTTGCACCGGAGTAGGCTGGGTGTAGCCCGCTGCCTCGATGGCGCGGACTAAAGCCTCGGAGAGACCGAGGGAAGCAAAGGACATGAGTAATCCTGTTTTAGTTAGGGCTTGGCCCAATGGGATAGTCTTGCCTGGCGCGAATGGCATTTAAGAGAAGCGCAATCGCGTCCGGTCCTGCTGGGCTTGAAGGCTTATCTTCGAGTGCTCGCGCGGGCTGAAAAGCTGCGCTGTAACGGTGTCGAGATGCCTTAAACAAGACCGAGCGTCCGGGCGTAAGCCTGGCGGGAAGGCCGGAGTATAACAGAGCAATCACGGAGCGCTGCTTTCCTGCTGCTCAACGGTTTTCCCGTTGCTGGCTCGCGGGGTGATCTGTGGCGCATCAGGTACCGGGCCGGCGCCATAACGCGTACTCAATTGGGCGTAGGCCGGTTCGCGTTTGAAGCGCTTTAGCTCGGCGCCGAAACGCTGCACCAGCAGGTCCATGCCGGCATTGCGACGCACCGCCAGATACTGGCTCTGATGGCTGATGACCGTGGGGCTTTCGCTGATCTGATCGCGCAAATTCAAGGTGTCGAGCAGGGTTTGGCCCACCCGGCGGTCGGTAATCAGCAGGTCGATGCGCCCACGTGCAAGCTTGCCGAAGTTGGCTTCATGGGTCGGCGCAGGCTCACGGGTGAACAGGGTCGAGTCCCTGAAGTCCTGACTGTACAGGTAGCCGGGCGAGGTGCCGATGGTCAGGCCGCGCAGGTCTTCAAGGGTGCGGAAGGGATGAGGGCGCTCGTTGGCATAGAACATCACGAACTCGACTTCCGACAGCGGTTCGCCGGGATAGAGCAGGGTGGCGTCGCGTTCGTTGCTGTGGAAGATATCCAGCGCGCCGTCGGCCAACCCTTGATCAAGCATGGCCAGGCAGCGTTTCCAGGGCAGGAACTGCCACTGCACCTCAATCCCCAGACGCTGGAAGACGATTGCCGTGGTTTCGTAATCCAGCCCAAGGGCCTGGCCGTTTTCCTCGTACACGTAAGGCGCCCAGGGCTCGGTGACAATGCGCAGCTTCTCGCCCCGAGCGGCAAAGCTCAGGCAAGCAAAAAGCACGGCTGTCAGCAATTGGGCAATGACGGGCATCGCTGGAGATTACGACGAGATTTGGGCAATAGCCAGAAGCGGGTGTTGGAAGTGGGTGCTCTAGCACAAGGGATTTGGGAGTGTGACCCGAGAATGGAAAGATCGCAGCCTGCGGCAGCTCCTACGGATTATTCGCAAGGAGCTGCCGCAGGCTGCGATCTTTTGATCTTGCCCGTACGACTTTTAACGCGGCAGTTTCAGGTTGCTCCATACCGCCAGGCTAGGTTCAGCCTGGTTCAGGGTATAGAAATGCAGCCCTGGTGCACCGCCTTGCAACAAGCGTTCACACATTTGCGTGATCACTTGCTCGCCGAAACCCTGAATGCTCTGGGTGTCGTCGCCGTAGGCTTCCAGCTGCTTGCGAATCCAGCGCGGGATTTCCGCACCACAGGCGTCGGAAAAGCGTGCCAGCTTGCTGTAGTTGGTGATCGGCATGATGCCCGGAACAATCGGGATATCCACGCCCATCGCCCGTACACGCTCGACGAAGTAGAAGTAGCTGTCGGCGTTGAAGAAGTACTGGGTGATCGCACTGTTGGCACCGGCGTTGGCCTTGCGCACGAAGTTGGTGAGATCGTCTTCGAAGTTGCGCGCTTGCGGGTGCATTTCCGGGTAAGCGGCGACTTCGATATGGAAGTGGTCGCCGGTCTCTTCACGAATGAAGCTCACCAGGTCATTGGCGTGACGCATTTCGCCACTGGCCATGCCCATGCCCGAAGGCAGGTCACCGCGCAAGGCGACGATCCGCTTGATGCCGGCTGCCTTGTATTGAGTCAGCAGGCCGCGCAAGTCGTCCTTGCTGTCGCCAACGCACGACAGATGTGGTGCGGCAGGGACTTTGACTTCGCTTTCGAGCTGCAACACGGTGTTGAGGGTGCGATCACGGGTCGAACCACCAGCGCCATAGGTGCAGGAGAAGAAATCGGGGTTGTACGTGGCCAGCTGACGGGCAGTGGCGATGAGTTTTTCATGCCCAGCGTCGGTCTTGGTCGGGAAGAACTCGAAGCTGTAGCGGCGGTCTTGGGACATTGGAATACCCTTTGGAACTCGTAAGCCGGACGCTGGCCCCCCCGTAGGAGCTGCCACAGGCCGCGATCTTTCAAGGATCAAAAGATCGCAGCCTGCGGCAGCTCCTACGGGGAGCGGTCAGTCAGCGCTGATCAGTAGCGGTAAGCGTGCGGCTTGAACGGGCCTTCGACGGTCACGCCGATGTATTCAGCCTGTTGCTTGGTCAGTTGAGTGACCACGCCACCGAAACCGCGAACCATTTCCAGGGCCACTTCTTCGTCGAGTTTCTTCGGCAGTACTTCAACAGTCAAACGCTCGGCTTTCTGGGCTGGCGACAGGTCGGCGTACTTCTGGCCGAACAGGAAGATCTGCGCCAGAACCTGGTTGGCGAACGAACCGTCCATGATACGGCTTGGGTGGCCAGTGGCGTTGCCCAGGTTAACCAGACGGCCTTCGGCCAGCAGGATCAGGTAGTCGTCGTTCTGTGCGTCGAAATCGCCAGGGCCGGTACGGTGAACCTTGTGAACCTGTGGCTTCACTTCTTCCCATGCCCAGTTCTTGCGCATGAAAGCAGTGTCGATTTCGTTGTCGAAGTGACCGATGTTGCAGACAACTGCACGCTTCTTCAGGGCTTTAAGCATGTTTGCGTCGCAAACATTGACGTTGCCGGTAGTGGTCACGATCAGGTCGATCTTGCCCAGCAGGGCCTTGTCGATGCTTGCTTCAGTACCGTTGTTGATACCGTCGATGAACGGCGAAACCAGTTCAAAGCCGTCCATGCAGGCTTGCATGGCGCAGATCGGGTCAACTTCGGAGACTTTAACGATCATGCCTTCCTGACGCAGGGACTGGGCCGAACCCTTGCCCACGTCACCGTAACCGATGACCAGCGCTTGCTTGCCGGACAGCAGGTGGTCGGTACCGCGCTTGATCGCGTCGTTCAGGCTGTGACGGCAGCCGTACTTGTTGTCGTTCTTGCTCTTGGTTACCGAGTCGTTGACGTTGATGGCCGGGATTTTCAGTTCGCCCTTGGCCAGCATGTCCAGCAGGCGGTGTACGCCAGTGGTGGTTTCTTCGGTCACGCCGTGGACGCGGTCGAGGATCGCCGGGTATTTCTTGTGCAGCAGCTCGGTCAGGTCGCCGCCGTCGTCGAGGATCATGTTGGCATCCCAAGGCGCGCCATCCTTGAGGATGGTTTGCTCAAGGCACCACTCGTACTCTTCTTCGGTTTCGCCTTTCCAGGCGAAAACCGGGATACCGGCAGCGGCGATAGCGGCAGCGGCCTGGTCCTGAGTCGAGAAAATGTTGCAGGACGACCAGCGTACTTCGGCACCCAGGGCAACCAGGGTTTCGATCAGCACGGCAGTCTGAATGGTCATGTGGATGCAGCCGAGGATCTTCGCGCCCTTGAGCGGTTGCTCAGCGGAGTACTTGCGACGCAGACCCATCAGGGCCGGCATTTCCGATTCGGCGATGATGGTTTCGCGACGGCCCCAGGCAGCCAGGGACATGTCGGCAACTTTGTAGTCGTTAAAACCTGCAGGCGTGTTTACAGCGCTCATGAAGAGCCTCCATTCGTAAGTATGCGAATGGGCGCCGTTGTGCGTTTAGTGTCCGGCCGATCATGGCCAGGCAACGCCCCATCCGAGCCTGACAGGTCGAACCTGCTGCAGCGCCCCTCGGACAGGTGGCGGGAAAACGGTACCCATCGAAGATGACCGTTTTGAAACGGTGGCGATTATAGCCGTGTGCGCAATACTTCCAAAGGGTTTCTGTCGGCCAAATGAAGATCGCTAATGGCGACCATAGTCGAAGCCTCATGGAGCATGACTGCCCGGTCTGCCATGATGGCCGGCATCAATCGGCAAGACGGTCAGGAGCGAGCATGAATTTCCACACCCGCAAATGGGTAAAACCCGAAGACCTCAACCCCAACGGCACGCTGTTCGGTGGCAGCCTGCTGCGCTGGATCGACGAAGAAGCGGCGATCTATGCGATCGTCCAGCTGGGCAACCAGCGCGTGGTCACCAAGTACATTTCCGAAATCAACTTCGTCAGCGCCTCGCGCCAGGGCGACATCATCGAGCTGGGCATCACCGCTACCGAGTTCGGTCGCACCTCGATCACCCTGACTTGCGAGGTGCGCAACAAGATCACCCGCAAAAGCATCCTCACGGTCGAGAAGATGGTCTTCGTCAATCTGGGCGAAGACGGCTTGCCGGCGCCCCATGGCCGGACCGAGATCAAGTACGTCAAAGACCAGTTCCAGGACGATGCCACGGTCGAGTAATGCGAGCCCCGTAGGAGCTGCCGCAGGCTGCGATCTTTTGATCTTCAGGATCGATGCCGTTCCGAAAAGATCGCAGCCTTCGGCAGCTCCTACGGATACGGATGTGGGTGGTGTTCAGCCGGGGACGTTCGCCGCTGCCGCTGCGCGACGTTGCAGGTAGATAAAGAACAGCGCAGTCAGCACGGTCAAACCGCTGACCAGTGCACCGGTCCATGGCAGGTCCGCAAGGTTGGCGCCGCTGGCGACGACCAGTCCGCCGATCCACGCTCCGGCGGCATTGCCCAGGTTGAAGGCGCTCTGGTTCAGCGTCGAACCCAGGTTCGGCGCCTCATGAGCCTGATCGATAATCAACAGTTGCAGGATCGGGCACAGTGCAAAGGCGAACACCCCCCACAGCACAAGGGTGATGGCTGCCGGGATCACCGAGTGGCTGGTCTGGCTGAACGCGGCCAGTATCAGCATGACCGCGAGGGCCATGCCCACCAATGACGGCAGCAAGCGGCTGTCGGCCAGGCGCCCGCCGAGCATGCTGCCGGCGGTCAAACCCACGCCGAACAACAGCAGCATGATAGTCACGCCGTGCGGGCTGACGCCGGTGATGTCCTGCAGGATCGGTGCGATGTAGGTGAACACGCTGAACAGGCTGGTGGACGCCAGCACACTCATGCCCAGCGCCAGCAGCACATTGGGTTTGCCCAGGACCCTGAATTCGCTGGCCAGGTTGGCCTTGTCCATGGCGATCTCTTTCGGCAGCCAGACCCACTGGGCGATGGCCGCAATCACACCAATCACCGACACCGCCCAGAAGGTCGAACGCCAGCCGGCGTATTGCCCGAGCGCTGTGCCCAGCGGTACGCCGAGCACGTTGGCCAGGGTCAGGCCGGTGAACATCATTGCAATCGCCTGGGCACGTTTGTTCGGCGCCACCAGTCCTGCGGCGACCACCGAGCCGATGCCGAAAAACGCGCCATGGCACAACGCAGTAATCACCCGCGCGGCCATCAACGTGGCGTAGTTCGGGGCCAGCGCGCAGAGGATGTTGCCGAGGATGAACATCAGCGTCATGCCCAGCAGTGTGGCTTTGCGCGGCATGTTGGCGGTGCCGACCGCGAGGATCGGAGCGCCGAACACCACGCCCAGGGCATAGCCGGTAATCAGCAGGCCGGCCTCGGGAATGCTCACGGCGAGGTCGCGGGCGACATCGGGCAGCAAGCCCATGATGACGAATTCAGTGGTGCCGATGCCGAAGGCGGCAACAGCCAGTGCTAGCAAGGCGAGTGGCATGCGCAAGGTCTCTGTCGATAGTCTTGACGCTCTGATCAGGCATACGCATGCGAACTCCCGATTCCGTAAGGATCGGGTAGCAGCAGAAATTTATTGGAATAAGTATGTGCGCAACTGAGTGCGGCGTGGTCGGTTGCAGTATAAACAGCTGCTGACATATGGCGAATCAATTCTCTGCCCCGGTCACCCCGGTCGACGTAGGAGGCGGGGACAACATAAGGAGTGTGTCGTGCTTGCGACCGCGTTGGTGTTGGTGGCGGCGTTGTTGCACGCAGCCTGGAATACGCTGATCAAATTCAGTGCTGAACGGTTGTTGGTCGTGGCCTGCATGGACAGCGTGGCGATGCTGTTTGTCGTGTTGATGCTGGGTTTCGTGGTGCTGCCGCCGTTGGACATCTGGCCGTGGATTCTCGCTTCGGCGGCCTTCGAGTTGCTCTATCGCTATCTGCTGATCCAGGCCTATCGGGTCGGCGATCTCGGGTTGGTCTATCCACTGATGCGCGGTTTGTCGCCATTGGTGGTGTTGGCGCTGACGCTGATCTTTGCCGGCGAAGTGCTGACGACCCAGCAGATTCTTGGCATTTTGCTGATCCCGTTCGGCATGCTCTGCCTGCTCTGGCAGGGCGGTGGCGGGGAGCGTTTGCCGTGGTCGATGTTGCCGGTGGTGGTGCTGATCGGCTTGTGCATCGGCTGCTACACCTTCATCGATGGGCAGGCATTACGGCGCTGGTCGCACCCGCTCGATTATCTGGTTTGGGTCACGCTGTTCAGTGCCTGGCCGTTCCCGCTGTTGGCGCTGGTGCGCAAGCGTCCGGCCTTTATGCGGTTCTGGCGTGAACAGTGGCGACTGGGTTTGAGCGTCGGGTTCTGCGTGTTGTTCAGCTACGCTTTGGTGCTCTGGGCCATGCAGTTGGGGTCGATTGCCGAAGCGGCGGCGCTGCGCGAAATCAGCGTGATTCTGGTGGTGCTGTTCGGCATGCGTTACCTCAAAGAACCTTTCGGCAGGCCCAGGCTCTTAGCCTGTGGACTGGTACTGGCCGGCATGCTCGTGATGAAGTTCTGAGCGAATGTTCACAAAACTCTAAAGAGGAATCTGCAATGACTGTTGCTCTGTGGTGTGTATTGATCGCGATTTTCCTGCCGTACGTTTGCACCTCCATCGCCAAGATCGGGGGTAAGTTCGGGCTGCGGGATAATCATGATCCACGAGATTTTCTTGAGTCCCTCGACGGGTTTGCCAGGCGTGCCCACTGGGCCCAGCTGAACAGCTTTGAAGTGACCCCGGCATTTGCCGCTGCGGTCATCGTTGCGCATCTGGCCGGCAATGCCGAGCTGGTGACGATCAACGTGCTATCGGTGCTGTTCATCACCAGCCGTCTGCTTTACATCATCTGTTACCTGGCGGATTGGGCGATCCTGCGTTCGCTGGTGTGGTTTGTCGGCATGGGGCTGATTGCCAGTTTCTTTTTTGTGTCGATTTGAAGTTCAGTAGCCGGTATTTCCTGTGTTTGTGCGGGCCTCATCGCGAGCAAGCTCGCTCCCACATGGGCGACGCAATACCTGTGGGAGCGAGCTTGCTCGCGATAGCTATCCATCAACCGAAACAGGGCTCAAGGTTTAACCGCGTCGGTCACCTGCGGGAGTTGCGGCAGCGCCGCGCCTTTTGGCCAGAGCATCCAGATTTGCCCTTGCTGTTTCATGTCGCCGGCCAGTTGTCCGGCGGCATCGCCCGTGCCCCAGAACAGGTCGGCACGAACTTCGCCGGTGATCGCACCGCCGGTGTCCTGCGCTGCGACGGGGCGTACCAGTGCGCTGCCATCAGGGCGAGTGGTGGATAACCACAACAGGCTGCCCAGCGGAATAACCTTGCGATCCACCGCTACGCTGTAACCCGAGGTCAGCGGCACGTTCAGCGAGCCGCGCGGGCCTTCGTTGCTGTCAGGGTTGCGGTTGAAGAACACGTAGCTCGGGTTGCTGCCGAGCAGTTCAGGGATACGCGTCGGATGGGCCTTGGCCCAGGCGCTGATAGCGCTCATGGTCACTTCTTCTTTTTTCAGCTCGCCCTGATCCACCAGCCAGCGGCCGATAGGGCGGTACGGGTGACCGTTCTGGTCGGCATAACCAATGCGCAGTTGGCGGCCGTCTTCCAGTTGAATGCGGCCCGAGCCCTGGATCTGCAAAAACTGCAGGTCCATCGGGTCGGTCAGCCACGCCAGCACAGGCGCCTTGACCCCTTTGGTTTCAATGGCGGCGGCATCGTCATAAGGCTTGAGTACTCGACCTTCAAGGCGGCCGCGCAGGCGCTTGCCTTTGAGTTCCGGGTAAATGCTCTCCAGGGAGACAATGATCATGTCATCCGGCACGCCATACACCGGCACGTTGGCCACCGGGTTCTGTGTCAGGCTGCCCGGATAGACCGGCTCGTAATAACCGGTGATCAAGCCATTGGCGTTGCCGCCGGAAGACCGCAGGCCGTAGACCTCCAGGTGTTCCTTGAGAAAACCGCGGATGGCGTCGGCGGCTTGCGGTACGTTGGTGGCCGCCGCGCAAGTCGCGCCCCAGACCGGGTCGGACTTCAGGCGGGTACAGGCACTACGCCAGGAGCCGAAACCTGCCAGCAAGTCGTTATCGGACACCGTCGGCAAGGCTTCCCAGGTCGCGCTGGAATAGGTAGCGATGGCGTGGGTTTGTGGTTTTGCGGTGTCGCCACTGTTGCAACCGGCAAGCAGGGCGACCATCGGAAGGGTCCAGGCCAGACTGTTGCGCCAGACCTTGAAACGGCTGTTCATGCGGTACTTCCTTTACAGGTTGTCCGAGCGCTTCCAGCGTTCAAACAACCCTTATTGTTAATAGGGCTATTGGTCTTTGTCGGCGACGCGAGGATACTGGCCGCCGTTTCCCGTGACGTGAAGCCACCATGACTCTTAAAAGACTTTCTGTTGTATTGCTGGCCTGTCTGACGCTGTCCGCCTGTGGCGGTGTCGATCCGAACTCGCCGCTGGGTCAGCGCAAGGCAATCTTCAAGCAAATGCTCAAAACCGGCGAAGACCTGGGCGGCATGTTGCGTGGACGCATTCCGTTCGACGGCCCGCGTTTCACCGAAGGTGCGGTCAAACTCGACGCCTTGTCCCATGAACCGTGGAAGCATTTCCCGCAGGTTCGCGAGGACGGCAAAACCAGCGCCAAAGACGATGTATGGCAACAGCAGGCGCGTTTCCAGGATATGGCCCGCACACTTGAGGCCGCCACCGGTGAATTGGTGATTACCAGCAAGGTTCAGCCGTACAAGGTCAGCAACCTGGGGCCGGCCGTGCAGAAAGTCGAAGACGCCTGTAGTGCGTGTCATAAACAGTTTCGTGATCATTGATTAGCGCCTGCCATTCCTGTGTAGGAGCTGCCGAAGGCTGCGATCTTTTGATCTTTGTGGATGCCCCGAAAAAGATCGCAGGCTTCGCCAGCTCCTACGTGAGGGCGTGTGATTTTCTGGCCGTTACTTGTCCAGCTCATCCAGCGCTTGCTGCAATTGCTTACGGGATTCGGCGAGTTTGTCTTTGCGTTTGTTGATCTTCTCGGCGTCGCCCTTTTTCATGGCCTTGTCGAGGTCGGCCTGACGGAGGCTGACTTCGTGCTTGGCGTCGAGCACCTTGTTCTCGCGCTCTTTCTTCAAGGCGGCGTCGGTGCAGTGCTCGGTGACTTCGTTCAGGGCTTTTTCCAGGCCTGCCTGTTGATCGGCATTGCCATGGGCCTTGGCCTGTTCGATCTGGGCGCTGATGGACTGGCGTTTGGCGGCGCATCCCGTGAGTTCAGGGGTTTCTTCGGCAGCCATCAGCGGTGCTGCCATGACGCCGCAAAGGGTCAGAACGGCGAGCGGTGAAAGAAATTTCATAAAGGCTCCGTTTAAAAAATCATCAGATCGGCGAGCCGATGGGCTGTTGGAGCGCATCGATACCTATTGGGTTCAAAACTGCCGGATCTCTGAACATCTAGAAACCGTCTATTCCGGCAGCGTGTAATTGTTCGCTCAAGGCCACCACCTGCGGGTCGCGGAAAAAAGCGCTCAATTGCGCAGCGCGCCCCGGGCCGATTCCGGCTTCGGTCTGCCATTGCCCAGTGTCTCGTTGCGCTAGTTGCTGCCATGAGTCTGCAAGTCTGGCCTCACCCGTAGGCGGCAAGCCCAAGGCCTTCAGCCAGCGTGAAAAGGGTTGTTGCCGGGCGCTTTGCAGGCTGTTCAGCAAACGGACACTGCTGCGCTCGCCGAAGCCGTCAATGTTAGCAAGCTCTTGGGCATCGAGGGTCAACCAATCGAGCAGCCCCTTGATACGCCCGACACTGATGAGTTTTTCCCAGGTGCCGGGGCCTAGATGGTGCAGCGCCAGGCCTTGCTTGCCACTGAGCCAGGTCAGCCGTGCGAGAAACTGGCTTTCGCAGCCCGGTGTCGGTTGCCAACAGCTGAGGTGGTGGAAGTCTTCTGCACGGGGTGCGATCACCTCTGGCCGTTCAGTGCTGCGCAACACCACGCTGTCGAGCCGTGGGATGGTCAACCCGGCAAGGCTGATGGCGACCTGATCGCCGGGGCGGATATCCATATCCCGCCAACGCTGCAGCGAGCTGACGCTCACACGTTTGATCTGCCGGTCATCCAGCATGACTGGAGCAAGCTCCAGGACCGGAGTAATGCGCCCGGTACGACCGATCTTGAAATTGACCTTGCGCACTTCAGCCAGTGCCTGGGCGAAAGGGTACTTCCAGGCCACGCTCCAGAACGGCGCTTTCGCCTGCCAGCGCTCTGCCGCCGGGCGCTGGCTCTGACGCAAGACAATGCCGTCGCTGGCAAACGGCAGGGGCGTGCGATACCAGTGATCTCGCCAGCGCCCGGCGTCGGCAAACGTGCTGACGGATTGGCTATAGCGCTCACTGTCGGCGAAGCCCGACGCTTTCAGAAAGGCCAGACGCGCCGGCAAGCTGGTCGGACCTTGCGGCCAGTCCCAGACGAACAGCCCGATCCCGTTGGCGTCCTCCGTGCTCAGCTCTTTACGGCCCATCAATCCGGCCACGGCGCTACGGGCGTTCAGGCTGCCACTTTTGGCTTGTACATGATCTGTCAGACGCCAATAGAGCTCGCCTTGTAGCAGCAGGTCCAGCGGCTGTGGCAGTTGCTGGGGGATTGCGGCGATCTTGCGCGCCGAGGCTGTCCAGTCCTGGCCATTGATCCCGTCACCACGGCTTATCGCCTGTTGCAGTTGACCCTCACGGTAAATCAGCGTGACCGCCACACCATCGACTTTGGGCTGAACCCAGATATCGTCGCGTGACTTGAGCCAGGCTTCGACGGCCCGACCGTCGATGAGTTTTTCGAGGCCTGTGTGGGGGATTGGGTGGGCAACCGTGCCGCGGGCGGTACGTAGCGGATTTTCAGCTGTTGAGGTCGGCTCGAAGCACACCCGCCAAGCTTTGAGGCGTGCGCGGGATTGGTCGTAGAGTTCATCGGCGACCAGCGAGTGTCCCTGTCGGTGATAGCTGTCGTCCCAGCGTTCGATTTGCTGTTGCAGCGCGGTGATTTCAGCTTGGGCCCGGATGGGGAGCCAGTCGGGGCAGGTAGCAGCGTGAGCGTTCAGGCCAGCAACTATCAGCCAAAAACCGATCAACAGACGAAGCGTGGGCAGCATCATGAGCATCCTTGCTCGAGTTGGATGCCTGAAGGTTAGATCAGCTGTGAAGCCTGCGAGCGCAGGTGTTTTGCAGTGTGTTTCGAGAGAGGAAGGCGTACATCTGCAGGAGCTGCCGCAGGCTGCGATCTTTTGATCTTTCCAATACCCATGAAAAAGCCCCGCACGGCGAACCGTGCGGGGCTTTTTGTGCAGCCAGGAAAGTCTTACAGACCAGCAGCAGCGCGCAGGGCGTCGGCGCGGTCGGTTTTTTCCCAGGTGAACGTGGTGAACGTATCGTCGCCCACGGTTTTGATTTCCGGGGTGCGACCGAAGTGGCCGTACGCAGCGGTGTCCTGGTACATCGGGTGCAGCAGGTCGAGCATGGTGGTGATTGCGTATGGGCGCAGGTCGAACACTTCGCGGACCAGTTTGACGATCTTGTCGTCGCTGATCTTGCCGGTGCCGAAGGTGTTCAACGAAATCGAAGTCGGTTGAGCGACGCCGATGGCGTAGGAAACCTGAATCTCGCAACGTTCGGCCAGGCCGGCAGCCACGATGTTCTTGGCCACATAACGACCGGCGTAGGCAGCCGAACGGTCAACCTTCGATGGATCTTTACCGGAGAACGCGCCGCCGCCGTGACGGGCCATGCCGCCGTAGCTGTCAACGATGATCTTGCGACCGGTCAGGCCGCAGTCGCCCACCGGGCCACCGATGATGAACTGGCCAGTCGGGTTGATGTGGAACTGGGTGTCCTTGGACAGCAGCTCGGCAGGCAGCACGTGCTTGACGATCAGTTCCATCACGCCTTCGCGCAGGTCTTTGTAGGACACTTCCGGGTTGTGCTGGGTCGACAGTACAACGGCGTCGATACCGACAACCTTGCCGTTTTCGTAGCGGCAGGTTACTTGCGACTTGGCGTCTGGACGCAGCCAAGGCAGCAGGCCGGACTTGCGGGCTTCGGCCTGGCGCTGAACCAGTTGGTGCGAGAAGGTGATCGGTGCTGGCATCAGCACGTCGGTTTCGTTGCTGGCGTAGCCGAACATCAGGCCCTGATCGCCGGCGCCCTGGTCTTCAGGCTTGGCACGATCAACACCTTGGTTGATGTCGGGGGACTGCTTGCCGATGATGTTCATCACGCCACAGGTCGCGCCGTCGAAGCCGACATTCGAGCTGTTGTAGCCGATGTCGAGGATCACGTTACGAACGATGTCTTCCAGATCGACCCAGGCCGAGGTGGTGACTTCGCCGGCGATGATCGCCACGCCCGTTTTCACCAGAGTCTCGCACGCCACACGGGCGAACTTGTCTTCAGCAATGATGGCGTCCAGCACCGCATCAGAAATCTGGTCGGCGATTTTGTCCGGATGCCCTTCAGACACGGACTCGGAGGTGAAGAGGGAGTATTCGCTCATCTCGATGTTTTCCTGAATTTACCGATGGTGAGTGTCGCCAGCCGGTCGCTGAAAATGGCGGACCTGGATCTGGAAACCATTACGTAAGCCTACATAGAGGCTTTCCCCGGGAACGAGTCCCGCAGCGGTGGCCCAACGGGCCAAATCGTCCTGTTCAAACCCCAACCAAAGATCACCGCAGGCCTCCCTGGCCCAACTTTGGTTGTGGCTACATAACTCTGTCACTAACAGGCTACCGCCTGGTTGCAGCAAGCCGGCCATGTGCTTGAGCGCATCGGCTGGCGCGGCGAAATGGTGCAAGACCATGTTCAGTACAACGCAATCGGCTACCAGGCTTACGCCATTCAATGCATCGGCCAATTGCAGGCTGACGTTAGCCAGCTTTTCACGTTCGCAGACCTGACGCGCCAGTTCGAGCATCGCCGGGCTGTTGTCGAGCGCCGTAACCTGACTGAAGCGGCGCGCCAGTTCCGGCAGGAAGCTGCCATCGCCGGGGCCGACTTCAATCGCTGTGGCGCCTTCGCTGAAACTCAACTTGTCGAGCAGCGCCAGCACGCTTTCGCGGTACTGCGCCAAGCCGGCGATCAAGTCTTGCTGGGCGCGAAACTTTTCCGCAACCCGTGAGAAAAAATCCTGGCTGGCAGCGGCTCGTTGCCCGTGGACCTGGCTGATCCGCGCCTGCACATCGCTGGGCAGGGTCAGGTTGTCCACTTCTTCGAGCAGTGCCGCGTGCAGCTTGCCGCCCAACAGTTCGGTGTGGGGCAGGGCGCGACGATAAAAAATAGCGTTGCCTTCGCGGCGGGTCGCTACCAGATCGGCCTGGGCCAGCACCTTCAAGTGGTGGCTCATGCCCGATTGACCGGTGGCGAAGATTTGCGCCAGCTCCAGCACGCCGAACGAATCGTTGGCCAATGCGCGCAAAACGTTCAGCCGCAACGGATCGCCGCCGGCCTTGCACAGGGCCGCCAGCTCATCGCAATCGTCATGGCGAATGGAAGGCACGCGTAAGTTCATAAGGCCAGCAGTCTAGTGATGCGCCGAAATCCCCGCAAGGCCAATATCAAAAAGTTTTGATATTGCTCGATAGATGGCACTTCCTGGGCTGCGCTTCACTCTACAAACGAAGCGCGGAAAGGTTTCACCAGGCGAATCCGCATTTATCCACAGGAAAAACACCCCGGATCGACTATCTGTCATTGCCCCGAGGCGTCCGGGTGAGGGAAAATGCTCGCCTTTTTTCCGTTCCGTTTTATTCACTCTCGATTCAGAATCCGCAGGAGAACAGCGATGCCCAGCCGTCGTGAGCGTGCCAACGCCATTCGTGCCCTCAGCATGGATGCCGTGCAAAAAGCCAACAGCGGCCATCCCGGTGCCCCTATGGGCATGGCGGATATCGCCGAGGTGCTTTGGCGTGACTACCTCAAGCACAACCCGAGCAATCCATCCTTTGCCGACCGCGACCGGTTCATCCTGTCCAACGGTCACGGCTCGATGTTGATCTACTCGCTGCTGCACCTGACCGGCTACGACCTGTCGATCGATGACCTGAAAAGCTTCCGCCAATTGCACAGCCGCACCCCGGGTCACCCGGAACTCGGCTACACCCCGGGCGTTGAAACCACCACTGGCCCGTTGGGTCAGGGCCTGGCCAACGCCGTGGGTTTTGCCCTGGCAGAAAAAGTCCTGGCGGCGCAGTTCAACCGTCCTGGCCACAACGTTGTCGACCACCACACCTACGTGTTCCTGGGTGATGGCTGCATGATGGAAGGCATTTCCCACGAAGTCAGCTCCCTGGCCGGTACGCTGGGCCTGGGCAAGCTGATCGCCTTCTACGATGACAACGGCATCTCCATCGATGGCGAAGTCGAAGGCTGGTTCACCGATGACACCCCGAAGCGCTTCGAAGCCTACAACTGGCAAGTGATCCGCAACGTTGACGGTCACGACCCGGAAGAGATCAAGACCGCAATCGACACTGCACGCAAAAGCGCGCAACCGACGCTGATCTGCTGCAAGACCACTATCGGTTTCGGTTCGCCGAACAAGCAAGGCAAGGAAGACTGCCACGGCGCCCCATTGGGTGACGCGGAAATCGCCCTGACCCGTGCCGCGCTGAAGTGGAATCACGGCCCGTTCGAAATCCCGGCCGACATCTATGCCGAGTGGGACGCCAAGGAAGCCGGTCGCGCGGTCGAAGCCGAGTGGGATCAGCGTTTCGCTGCCTACTCCGCCGAATTCCCTGAGCTGGCCAATGAGCTGGTTCGTCGTCTGAGCGGTGATCTGCCGGCTGACTTCTCCGAGAAGGCTGCGGCTTACATCGCTGAAGTGGCGGCCAAAGGCGAAACCATCGCCAGCCGTAAAGCCAGCCAGAACGCCCTGAACGCGTTCGGCCCGCTGTTGCCGGAAATGCTCGGCGGCTCGGCTGACCTGGCCGGCTCCAACCTGACCCTGTGGAAAGGCTGCAAAGGCGTCAGCGCTGAAGACGCCAGCGGCAACTACATGTACTACGGCGTTCGCGAGTTCGGCATGACCGCCATCATGAACGGCGTTGCCCTGCATGGCGGCCTGGTGCCTTACGGCGCAACCTTCCTGATGTTCATGGAATACGCCCGCAACGCCGTGCGCATGTCCGCCCTGATGAAGCAGCGCGTGATCCACGTCTACACCCACGACTCCATCGGTCTGGGCGAAGACGGTCCGACTCACCAACCTATCGAGCAACTGGCCAGCCTGCGTTGCACGCCGAACCTCGACACCTGGCGTCCAGCCGATGCCGTTGAGTCGGCCGTGGCCTGGAAGTGCGCCCTGGAGCGTAAAGACGGTCCTAGCGCACTGATCTTCTCGCGTCAGAACCTGCAGCACCAAACCCGTGACGCGGTGCAGATCGAGCTGATCAACCGTGGTGGTTACGTGCTCAAGGATTGCGCGGGCGAGCCTGAGCTGATCCTGATCTCCACCGGTTCGGAAGTCGGTCTGGCCGTTCAGGCCTACGACAAACTGACTGAACAGGGCCGCAAGGTGCGCGTGGTTTCGATGCCGTGCACCAGCGTGTTCGATGCTCAGGATGCCGGCTACAAGCAAGCGGTTCTGCCGTTGCAGGTCAGCGCCCGTATCGCCATCGAGGCTGCTCACGCGGACTACTGGTACAAGTACGTGGGCCTGGAAGGTCGCGTCATCGGCATGACCACCTACGGCGAGTCGGCGCCTGCGCCTGCCTTGTTCGAAGAGTTCGGCTTCACCCTGGAAAACATCCTGGGTCAGGCTGAAGAGCTGCTGGAAGACTAAGTCCGACAGTTGCGTTGTCTGTTCTGACGCCATCGCGAGCAAGCTCGCTCCCACATGGACGGTGTGAATCCCTGTGGGAGCGAGCTTGCTCGCGATGACAATCGAACATTCAACACGGAACTGACGGATTCACCACGGTAATCGAGAACCCCATGCCTCAACCGCGTCCCTACAAAGTTGCACTCAACGGCTACGGCCGGATTGGTCGTTGCGTCTTGCGTGCTTTGTTCGAGCGAGGGGCGGCGGCCGGTTTTGAAATTGTTGCGATCAACGATCTGGCCGACATGGCCAGCATCGAATACCTGACACGCTTCGACTCCACCCACGGGCGTTTTCCCGGTGAGGTGAAGGTCGACGGCGATTGTCTGCATATTAAGGGCAACTGCGTGAAGGTCCTGCGCAGTGCCACCCCCGAAGGTATCGATTGGGCGTCGCTGGGCGTCGACCTGGTGCTGGAGTGCTCCGGCGCTTACCACACTCGCGCAGACGGCCAGCGTTTCCTCGACGCCGGCGCACCGCGCGTGCTGTTTTCCCAGCCGATGGCCAGCGAAGCGGATGTCGACGCCACCATCGTCTACGGCGTCAATCAGGATTGCCTGACCGGCGATGAACTGCTGGTGTCCAACGCGTCCTGTACCACCAACTGCGGCGTGCCGCTGTTGCGTCTGCTGGATCAGGCCTTTGGTCTGGACTACGTGTCGATCACCACGATTCACTCGGCGATGAACGATCAGCCGGTGATTGACGCCTACCACCACGAAGACCTGCGCCGCACCCGTTCGGCGTTCCAGTCGGTGATCCCGGTGTCCACCGGTCTGGCGCGCGGTATCGAACGCTTGCTGCCGGAACTTGCCGGGAGAATTCAGGCCAAAGCCGTACGCGTGCCGACGGTCAACGTGTCTTGCCTCGACATCACGATGCAAACCGTCACCGACACCGACGCCACCGAGGTCAACCGGATCCTGCGCGAGGCTGCCACCAGCGGCCCGCTCAAGGGGCTGTTGGCGTACACCGAATTGCCTCACGCCAGTTGTGATTTCAACCATGACCCGCATTCGGCGATCGTCGATGCCAGTCAGACCCGCGTTTCCGGCCCAAGGCTGGTGAACGTGCTGGCCTGGTTCGACAACGAATGGGGTTTTGCCAACCGAATGCTGGATGTTGCAGAACACTATCTGCAAGCAGCTATCAAGCTCTCTGTCCCTCAGCTTTCTACTTCTCAAAAACCTGCTCTCTAAAACAGCTACCCAGGAAATGCGACCCATGACCGTGTTGAAGATGACCGACCTCGATCTGCAAGGTAAGCGCGTATTGATCCGCGAAGACCTCAACGTCCCAGTCAAGGACGGTGTTGTCACCAGCGATGCGCGAATCCTGGCCTCGCTGCCGACCATCAAGCTGGCCCTGGAAAAAGGCGCAGCCGTGATGGTCTGCTCGCACTTGGGCCGTCCGACCGAAGGTGAATTCTCGGCCGAGAACAGCCTCAAGCCCGTGGCCGACTACCTGAGCAAGGCCCTGGGCCGTGAAGTGCCGCTGGTGTCCGACTACCTGGGCGGTGTTGACGTGAAAGCGGGCGACATCGTGCTGTTCGAGAACGTGCGCTTTAACAAAGGCGAGAAAAACAACGCTGACGAACTGGCCCGGCAATACGCGGCCCTGTGCGACGTGTTCGTGATGGACGCCTTCGGCACCGCTCACCGTGCCGAGGGTTCGACCCACGGCGTGGCCAAGTTCGCCAAAGTCGCCGCCGCTGGCCCGTTGCTGGCTGCCGAACTGGACGCACTGGGCAAAGCCCTTGGCGCCCCGGCCCAGCCAATGGCGGCCATCGTTGCCGGCTCCAAGGTCTCGACCAAACTCGACGTGCTGAACAGCCTGAGCCAGATTTGCGATCAACTGATCGTCGGTGGTGGCATCGCCAACACCTTCCTGGCCGCTGCCGGTCACCCGGTCGGCAAGTCGCTGTACGAGCCAGACCTGCTGGACACCGCCCGCGCCATCGCCGCCAAAGTCAGCGTGCCATTGCCGGTCGACGTGGTGGTTGCCAAGGAATTCGCTGAAAGCGCTACCGCGACCGTCAAGCTGATCGCCGACGTGGCTGCCGACGACATGATCCTCGACATCGGCCCACAGACTGCCGCGCACTTCGCTGAACTGCTGAAGTCGTCGAAAACCATTCTGTGGAACGGCCCGGTCGGCGTGTTCGAATTCGACCAGTTCGGTAACGGCACCAAAGTCCTGGCTCAGGCCATCGCAGACAGCTCGGCGTTCTCCATCGCGGGCGGCGGCGACACCCTGGCAGCTATCGATAAATATGGCGTTGCCGGGCAAATCTCCTACATTTCTACCGGCGGTGGCGCGTTCCTCGAGTTCGTCGAAGGCAAAGTGCTGCCAGCCGTTGAAGTCCTGGAAAGCCGGGCAAAGGCCTAAGGGTCATCCATTGGCCAGGCAAAGGAGTGTTTACATGGTCAAGACGTTAGCGACATTGATCGCGGCGAGTGTGCTGGCAGGCTGCGGGAGTACGCCGAAAGCCGCGCCGGAACACGAAACCGGCGCGCCAGACAAGGGCTGTTACCAGGCCGACTGGCAAGCGGAAACCAACCCGGTGCTCAACAAGCGTTCCGGGCCGGATGGCCTGGATAAATACGAGACGCGGACCCCGGCCAAGGAACATGGTTGCCCTTGACCGGTCTGACTCACTAACGCCCAGTGCTGGTGGCGTGTGCCGCCAGCCGAGGAACATTGATGAAAGGCTTGATAGCCGTGGCGTCGCTGGCAGTGCTTGCCGGTTGCGCCAATATGAACCCGTTTGCCTCGTCGCCCGCGCCTGACGCCTGGACGACCTGGGTTTGCGACAGCCAGGCGCAAGTGCTCTGGCGTTACACTGACATCAGCCGCAACGCGGTTGACGTGCGCCTGGCTGGTAACGATCAGGTGTACCGCTTGAAGCTGGAGCCCACAGGCAGTGGCTCGCTGTACAGCGATGACAAACTGGCGTTTCACGTAAAAGGTGAGGAAGGCCTGGTGTACTGGGTCGCCACCAACGATTTGATCGGCCGCGGCTGTAAAGTGCAGTAAGCACACGAAATTGATACACCACAGATCCATTGTGGAAGCAGAGCCAAATGTGGGAGCGAGCTTGCTCGCGATAGCGGTCTGACAGTCACTGCACTGTTGGCGGCCAGGCCCTCATCGCGAGCAAGCTCGCTCCCACAGTGGTTCTGTGTCAGTACACGAGATTTTGGCACCACCGAATTCGCAGACCGGCCTTACCCCCGATCTGCAATAACTTGAATAGCAGCCGCCGCTACGGCAGGCTTGCACGATTAACGACCCTCAACCGGGAGAGACACACACCATGGCACTTATCAGCATGCGCCAGATGCTGGACCACGCAGCCGAGTACGGCTACGGCGTTCCAGCCTTCAACGTCAACAACCTTGAGCAGATGCGCGCCATCATGGAAGCCGCTGACAAGACTGACTCCCCGGTGATCGTCCAGGCTTCGGCCGGCGCCCGTAAATACGCTGGCGCGCCATTCCTGCGTCACCTGATTTTGGCGGCGATCGAAGAATTCCCGCACATCCCGGTGTGCATGCACCAGGACCACGGCACCAGCCCTGACGTCTGCCAGCGCTCCATCCAACTGGGCTTCAGCTCGGTGATGATGGACGGTTCCCTGGGCGAAGACGGCAAGACCCCAACCGACTACGACTACAACGTCCGTGTTACCCAGCAAACCGTAGCCATGGCTCACGCCTGCGGCGTATCGGTAGAAGGCGAGCTGGGCTGCCTGGGTTCGCTGGAAACCGGCATGGCCGGTGAAGAAGACGGTATCGGCGCAGAAGGCGTGCTTGATCACAGCCAAATGCTCACTGACCCGGAAGAAGCCGCTGACTTCGTCAAACGCACTCAGGTCGACGCCCTGGCCATCGCCATCGGCACCAGCCACGGCGCCTACAAGTTCACCAAGCCACCGACTGGCGACGTGCTGGCCATCGACCGCATCAAAGAAATCCACAAACGCATCCCGAACACCCACCTGGTGATGCACGGTTCTTCTTCGGTTCCGCAAGAGTGGCTGGCGATCATCAACCAGTACGGCGGCGACATCAAAGAAACCTACGGCGTACCGGTTGAAGAAATCGTTGAAGGCATCAAGCACGGCGTGCGCAAGGTCAACATCGACACCGACCTGCGCCTGGCGTCCACCGGTGCGATGCGTCGCCTGATGGCCACCAACCCGAGTGAATTTGACCCACGTAAATTCTTCGGCGCCACCGTCACCGCCATGCGCGACGTGTGCATCGCACGTTATGAAGCGTTCGGTACTGCCGGTAATGCTTCGAAGATCAAACCTGTTTCGTTGGAAGCGATGTTCCAGCGTTATCTGAAGGGTGAGTTGAACGCCAAGGTTAACTAAACCTGAGCGTTAAACAGCACTAATAAAAAACCCGCCGAGAGGCGGGTTTTTTGTGACTGAGATTTGCCTTTATGAGGAGCAGACGTAAGGTGCTTGAAATGTCACCTATAGTGGACATAATTAAGTCGTAGATTAATAAAGTCCGTTATAGGTGACATTTATGCTGCTGCACAACCCATCAGTGTTCGGTGAGCGAATCCGCCAATTGCGGCGCGCCAAAGGCCAGAACCAGGTGCAATTGGCCCACAGAGCAAAATGCAGCCGCAAAACCATCATCGACCTTGAGGCCGGTGAAAATGTATCGCTCTACACCGTGTTCAGGGTTATCTCGGCGCTGGGCATGGCCCTTGAAATTGTCGACAACCGGATCGACCTCAGATCCCTCGCCGATTTGGTAGAGCACGATGAGTAGGGTCAAGCTGCTCAACGTCATGACCCCGCAAGGCTTCTCGGGCCAGTTGTCCAAAGGATCACAGTTTTCGTTTGCCTACGAATCCTCTGATGCGCCGAAGGAAGTCTCGCTGGTCATGCCCTATGACCCGACGCCTTCGATCAGCAATGTGTTGCATCCAATATTCGACATGAACGTGCCAGAGGGGTTTCTGGCTGATCAGATCAAACGTCGCATGGCCAAGCACATGCAAGTGGATGAAATGCGCCTGTTGTCGGTTATTGGCGGGAATCAGATCGGGCGCCTCACTTATCAAAACCCGATAGAGGCATCCGTATCCGTTCGTGCTCAGGTCGGGTTGCAGGAAATCCTCTCTGCCGACAGCTCGCAAGGTGTCTTCGACTTTCTCGTCGATACCTATTTTGAGTCGGGCATTTCAGGCGTGCAGCCCAAAGTGCTGGTGCCCGATCTGGACAAGCTGACGGGCAATCGAAAAACCATGCTCAGCTCTGATTTGATTGTTAAGTCAGGGGCTGACGAGTATGCGCACTTGGCTCAGAACGAGTTTCTGTGCCTGGAAGCGGCCCGTCTTGCCGGGTTGGAGACGCCGCGATTCTGGATTTCTGAAAGCGGCGATCTGTTTGTCATGGAACGTTTCGATTTGACGTCGTCCGGGCGGCTCGGGTTTGAAGACATGGCTGTCCTTCTGGGGCTCAACAAAGACCCTCATGACAACTATAAGTACTCTCAAAGCTACGAGACGTTGGCTGCGGTGATCGCAAAGGTGTGCCGACACGCTGACCCGGTACGCGAACTGGAACGGTTTTTTTCGTCAGTTTGTCTTTCGGTCATGGTTCGTAATGGTGATGCGCATTTGAAGAACTTCGGAGTGATTTATACCCACCCTGAAGCACTTGATACGGTGCAACTGGCGCCCGTCTTTGATGTGACAACGACGACCGTCTATGAGAACTACAATCCCAAATCCGGTCGCTCATTGGTTGACCGGACCTTGGCGATAAAGATGAACAAGGTAAAGACCTACCCTGATCGTCAGCACCTGGTTGAATTTGGTCGCAAGCACTGCGCGGTTGATAGACCCGCGTTGATCATTGAGCGAATTGCTGAGGCAATGACCGAAGCGCTGGCAGTCAATCGGCATCGCGTAGACAGTGAGCTGTTTGCGGGTATGCAGGCAGAATGGGATGCCGGACGGCTGATGGCACTCAATGACTCGGTTGCGCCGAGGCTAAGCCGTAAACCTGTAGTTAACGAGTGAATTTGACCCACGTAAATTCTTCGGCGCCACCGTCACCGCCATGCGCGACGTGTGCATCGCACGTTATGAAGCGTTCGGTACTGCCGGTAATGCTTCGAAGATCAAACCTGTTTCGTTGGAAGCGATGTTCCAGCGTTATCTGAAGGGTGAGTTGAACGCCAAGGTTAACTAAACCTGAGCGTTAAACAGCACTAATAAAAAACCCGCCGAGAGACGGGTTTTTTGTTGGGTGAGCGTGATGGGGTAATTAAGTATTCCCCGTTTTTACGCTTACTGAATAAGTTTCCAGTTTTTGTAAAAGAACCGACGCAAGGCGAAGGCTGCTCCCGCAAACGAAGCGACGATACCATTCAGGATAAAAGAGGCCCAGGACGGGCGCAGTATGTCGAGAAACAGGCAGTAGCGTTTGGCGTCGTTCTTGTTGAAGGAGGCGTGCAACAGGGTGTCGTCAAAGATGAACAGCGGATCGTCGTGCCAGTAGTGTTTTTGCTTCCTGACTTGAATGTAGACACCGTCATGATGGGCGGCCGGCATGATGTTGTAGAGCACGCGGTACATCATGCGCAACGGCCCGAAGTGAAAGGACGTTGACTGATTTTCATTGAAAACCGATACGCCGATGGTCTTTATATAAGGCAGTTTTTTCTGAAGTGCGGGGATGTTGAGTTCGGTATCGATCGTGCGGCCATACCATTGGAAGAACAACATGCCGCGCTTTTTCTGGGCCATGCGCGCGTCGAGGAATTCAATGATCTCTTCCTTGTGAGCCATGGCGGTTTCAATCACATAGTTGATATCGTGCTGATGGCCTTCGGGAAGGTCGCGCAACTTGTAAACATAACGGCTTGGCTTGCACAGCAGGTCGAAAAAAGTATTCAGCGGCGCGAGCAGCCATGTATTACGGCCGCCACCTATAAAATACTTTTTGACGATGTCGATATCGAATATGCCATTGCGCAGAAAGTCATATATGCCGCAAATACAAAGCACAACAAGAAACCAAAGGGTTGCCACCGGAAAACAATAAATAATGGCTGCAATACCGAGAATGGTGATCGCCGAGACTGCTTTCTTGCGGATGACTCGAGTGTTCATGGAACTCAGTTCCCCTGAGGTGGCGCGGGTATTCGGATTGGAAAAATGCCGATAGGCTCGGCATTATATTCGCCGTCACAAGGGCTCATTCTGTAATAAATGTTTCTTATTTGTAAAGAATTCTTAAAAATGAGGTGGGCAGATTTATTGGGTCTGCCCCCCGTTTTTTGGCCAGGCTTTCAGCCATTCGCGGGCTCGTCAAACCCTCGCTGCTCAATCACCCCAAACACATCGGTAATGTCCTGAACCATCAAGCGCGCCACATTGGTGACCGTGTTGATGTCGCGTTCGGCGTAGTCGGGCAGGCTGGTGCAGGCCATGAGGGTGAGGTAACTGAGGACGGCGTGCAAGCGTTCGCTGACGCAGGCGTGGAGTTCGCGCAGCGGGGCGTGGCTGTCGATGAGCAGGACGGGGTAGTCGGTGGCGATTTGGGTGAAGGGGGTGAAGCGGCGGGGCGGATTTTGAGTAGTCATGAGTAGGGCCTTGAGGATAATGAAAAATTGCTTTCCTCTTTTTGATTAGGGCTACGAAACCCTGCCGCTGACCGAAGCCAGTCGACGGGATTAACGGTACGCGGGGGCTTCTTGGGTGGCAACGGGAGGGGTGTAGGAAGAGTTGCTTTTGAAGTGAGGGATTTCGGCCTTTCTGACCAAGTGTTCAGAAGCGCCCGTAGCACCCGTAGCAGCTGTCGAGCCTGCGAGGCTGCGTTCGGCTGCGGAGCAGTCGTAAAACCTGACGCCGAGTTTCTTCAGGTAAACCGCATTTGCCGGATTACGACCGCTTTGCGGCCGAACGCAGCCTCGCAGGCTCGACAGCTGCTACGGGGACCGGGTTGTCCTCAAGAGTTGAGATCAAGTCGTCAGCTCTTGTTGTGATCAATATCCAGCTTGCTGAACGTCACTTTCCCACCTTCGCTGGTGTACCCGGTGTTGTCCTGCACATACACCCCGGCCTTGAAATACAACGGTTTGTCACGCCAGGTGGCGCTGATCTGAGTGTCCCATGAGTAGCCGGCGGCGCTGATGCCCAAGGCGCCGCCGGGGCTGAGGTGGATGAGGTAGGCGAATTCCTGATCCAGTTTCACCCCCGTGGCGATGGTGATCACTCGGCCAGCATCGTCGTCCGGGTGCATGCGCACCTTGGCGACGATGCTGCCGGTCGAGGTGCTGGTCTTGTACTGATACTCGACTTTCACCAACGGTTTTTGGCTGTTGTAGGCGTGGATCTGGCCGATGACGATTTTGCCCGAACTTGGCACCTGGTTCACCGCGAGGGTCGCGCGCAGCAAGTTATCGGCATCGGGGTAGAGCCAGTTGCGCAGGGTGCCGTTGCTGTAGGTTTCGCGCAGTTCGGTGCGAGGGTAAATCGCGTTTTCGGTGCGGGAGCCGGTCACCGGGGACCAGAAGAAAAGTGTCCCGGTGTCGGAGTGGAAGTATTGATCCTTGAAACCGTTCACCAGTTTGCCGGTGTCAACGGTGTACGGTGGGCTGCCGACAGGAACACTGAGGTTCCAGGTTGCGAGATCGATCATAATCAAAGCTTCCACGAATTCTAGCTGCACGCACGTGCCAGAAGCTCTAGCCCGCGCGTTAGAGGGCGGTCTTTATAAGCGTAGAAGAGAGGCATGTTAATGCCCGTCTGGCGGATAACTGGCGTCAACCCTCTGTCGAATTGCCACCTTTGCCGGTCTTCAGTGCCTTTGGAGCTGACCGTTAGTCGGGAGTCGAGGCTTTGGCTGAGTGATGGCGCGACGACACCTATTGCTTTTGCAGATCCGGGTCTAGAGTGAGATCGCAGTATTTGTCCGGTTTATTTCGACGGTACCGGCCTGACGTCACTACAAGAGAAGCAGCATGGAATGCGCGCAACCCAAGCCAGGTGAAGGCAGCTCAGTTCTTTTAATCGTGGATGATTACCCTGAAAATCTGATCAGTATGCGTGCGTTGTTACAGCGCCAGGACTGGCAAGTGATGACCGCGGCTTCCGGCTTTGAAGCCTTGAGCCTGTTACTCGAACATGAAATCGACCTGGTGTTGCTGGATGTGCAGATGCCAGGGATGGACGGTTTTGAAGTGGCGCGTTTGATGCGCGGTAGCCAGCGTACTCGTCTGACCCCGATCATTTTCCTTACCGCCAACGAACAGTCCCAGGATGCGGTGATCAAGGGCTATGCCAGTGGCGCGGTGGATTACCTGTTCAAACCGTTTGACCCGCAAATCCTCAAACCCAAAGTCCAGGCGCTGCTTGAACACCAGCGCAATCGCCGGGCCTTGCAGCGGCTAAGCCAGGATCTGGAAGCCGCGCGGGCCTTCAATGCCTCGGTGCTGGATAACGCCGCCGAAGGGATTCTGGTGGTGGGCGAGGACGGTCTGATCCGCTTCGCCAACCCGGCCATGTCGCGCCTGCTCAATGCGACGGTCACCGAATTGCAAGGCGCGGAGTTCGTCGACTTCCTGCAAAAACCACATGTGCCGGTGTGGGCAGATTCTGACATTTATGCCGGTTATCGCCGCGGTGAAACCTGGCGCGTGCACGATGCACTCCTGCGCACCGCGCCCGGCCAGCAAGTGCCGGTGGCGCTGTCCTGTGCGCCGCTTCCGTCTGAACAGAAGGCCATGGTGGTGACCGTTCTCGACATGTCGGTGGTACGCCATCTGCATCAGCAGTTGGAGTTCCAGGCTGTCACGGACCCGCTGACCGGGCTGCTCAACCGTCGTGGCTTCTACCAGACCGTGGAAAACCTGCTGTTGCGCGGTGAGCGTTCCGACAGCGCCTGGGTCTTGTTGTACCTGGACCTCGATGGCTTCAAGCGGGTCAACGATTCGTTGGGCCACGATGCGGGCGATCGAGTGCTGCGTTGGGTGTCCGAGCAGTTGAAGGCCTGTTTGCGGCCGTTCGACATTCTGGCGCGCATGGGCGGTGATGAGTTCACGGCGTTGCTCGACCTGGAGTTTCCCGAGCAGGCGGCGAAGATTGCCGAAAAGCTCATCGAGCGCATATCGATGTGTCAGGAAATTGAAGGGCTGGATGTGGCGCTGGGGGCGAGCATCGGTATCGCTACTTATCCCGATTGTGGCTCCAGCCTCGACGGTTTGTTACGCGCGTCCGATATCGCCATGTACGAAGCCAAGCGCGCCGGACGTCAGCAGTATCGCTTCTACGACCATGAAATGAATGGTCGCGCGCGTTCGCGGCTGATGCTCGAAGAAAGCGTGCGCACGGCCGTCGAAAACAAGGATTTCAACCTGGTGTATCAGCCCCAGGTGGCGATTGCCGACGGTCGCATACGCGGGTTTGAAGCCTTGCTGCGCTGGCAGCATCCGAGTGTCGGTGATGTCCCGCCGGGGTTGTTTTTACCGTTGCTGGAAGAAGCGCGGCTGATCAGTCGTCTCGGCAGCTGGATTTACCATCACAGTGCCAGGCAGCGAAAGGCCTGGGAAAACCTGTTTGCCGAGGATCTGGTGCTCGGTGTGAGCTTGAGCAGCACCCAGTTCGGTATGACAAACCTGGTCACCGAGTTGCGTCAGGTGCTGGAGCGCCACGACTTGCAGCCGTATCAGCTGGAAGTTGAAATCACCGAAGACGCCTTGATCCAAAATGTTGATGAGTCGCGCAAACAGCTGCGCCTGTTGCGTCACCTCGGCGTGCGGGTAGCACTTGATGACTTTGGCTCGGGGCCGTGCTCGCTGGCCCATTTACGCGATCTGGAACTGGACACGCTCAAGCTCGACCGCCACCTGATTGCCCGGATACTCGATTCCCCACGGGATGCGGCGCTGGCTCGCAGCGTCATCGAGCTGTGCAAGCAATTCGGGATGCTGGTGATCGCCGAGGGCGTGGAAACCGTTGCGCAGTATCAATGGCTTGAGGCCAACGGTTGCCAGTATGTGCAAGGTTTCCTGGTGGCCAGGCCGTTGATGGCCCAGGATGCCGATAGCTTTGCGCAGCCGTTTGACTGGAGCGCGCTGACTGCCTGAATTCGCTACACTGGCGGCCTTTCGTCACTCTGTTGTTGGCCCATGACCACGCTCAAGTACCTCCAGGCTTACCCCGCTGCCTTGCAAGAGCAAGTGCGCCAGTTGATCGATCAGGATCGGCTGGATGATTACCTGAGCCAACGTTACCCGGATAAACACGCGGTGCAGAGTGACAAGGCGCTGTATAGCTACGCGCTGGAGTTGAAACAGGAATACCTGCGCAATGCGCCGGCCATCGACAAAGTGCTGTTCGACAACCGCCTCGACCTGACCCACCGTGCCCTCGGCCTGCACACGGCGATCTCGCGCGTGCAGGGCGGCAAACTCAAGGCCAAGAAAGAAATTCGCATCGCCTCGTTATTCAAGGACGCCGCGCCGCAGTTTCTGAAAATGATCGTGGTGCATGAGCTGGCGCATTTCAAAGAGTCCGATCACAACAAGGCTTTCTACAAGCTGTGCGAGCATATGCTGCCGGGCTATCACCAGTTGGAATTCGACTTGCGGGTGTACCTCACCTGGCGGGATATGCAATAGCGGATCAAAAGATCGCAGCCTGCGGCAGCTCCTACATGGAAATGCGCGTAGGAGCTGCCGCAGGCTGCGATCTTTTAAATATGGAGCAGGTGAATGGACGTCAGCAAAACCAAGAGCAGCTTTTACCGCCGCCTGTACGTGGCGTACCTGATCGACAGCGGACTGGCCAGCAGTGTTCCGGCGCTGACCGAAGTGACCGGTATGCCGCGGCGTACCGCCCAGGACACGATTGCGGCGTTGGCGGATCTGGATATTGTGTGTGAATTCGAGCAGGAAGAGGGCGCGCGCAACCATGCGGGGCGCTATCGGATTCTGAGCTGGGGGGCGATTGATCGCGGGTGGATCGAGCAGCATTTGCAGCAGATCAAAGCGGTGCTGGATTACCCCTGAGACTTTGCGGTGTCGCGACTGGCGCCATCGCGAGCAAGCTCGCTCCCACAAGGGATCTTCGTCGTGCCGCAGATCAGTGTGGGAGCGAGCTTGCTCGCGATAGGGCCCTCAAGAACGACGCATCCCGATATGCGGAATGTCATCCTCCAGGTATTCCTCACCCACCACGACAAACCCGTACCGCCCGTAATACCCCTGCAAATGCGCCTGGGCCGACAGATAGATCGGCACTTCAGGCCAGTATTTCTCGGCCTGTATCAACGCCTGACTCAGCAACTCGTGGCCCAGCCCCTTGCCGCGGGCTTCTGGTGCGGTAATCACCCGCCCGATCACCACGTCACCGCCCTGTGAAATCGGGTCGAGCAATCTCAGGTAAGCCACCAACCGCTCCCCGTCCCAGGCCATCAAATGGCAAGTGTCGCCGTCCAGATCCTGACCATCGATATCCTGATAAACACATTTCTGCTCGACAACGAACACCTCTGCACGCAATTGCAAAATGGCGTACAGCTGTTCTTTACCCAGATCGCTGTGGTGTTTGCAGACCCACTCAATTGTCATCTTCACATTCCTTGAACAACCTCGCTCCGATACTAAGCGTCCTGCCGCTGGATGTCTTGCGGCAGAAAAATCTGTGATAAAGGCCAAAATGCCATCATTCATTTCTCGCGACTCTGTCTTCTTTGTGTAATCTGCGTTGTAGCGGTTTGTTGTGGCTTCAATGAGCTACTGTTAGGACCGGGGTTGTGGCCGTGATTCGGTACACCGGCCTTCGAGTTTTGGCTAAAAACACGCTGGGCTGCCCGCCCGCTAAGGATTTTTTAGCATGCCGCGATTGCATCTAGCCTTTGCCTTGATAGGGTTGCTGTTGCTGACCCAGAGCGCCACAGCGGAGAAACTGCGTCTGGTGGCCGATGCCTGGCCACCGTTTACCGATGCCACGCTGGTCAATGGCGGGGTGGCGACTGATATTGTCAGTACCGCGCTGGCGCGGGCGGGTTATGCCAGTGATTTCGAACAGGTGCCTTGGGCCAGAGCTTTGCTGGGTGTGGGCGAAGGGCGTTACGACGTGCTGGTCAATGCCTGGTTCAACGAAGAGCGAACCCACATCGGGCAGTTTTCCAGCGAATACCTGCTCAACCGGATACGTTTCATCAAGCGTAAAGACACGCCGATCGAATACAACAACTTGCAGCAATTGCACACCTATCCGATTGCCGTGGTGCGTGGCTACGCCTATTCGCCCGAGTTTGACGGCGACGTGGCCTTGCAGAAAGTCCAGGTGCACAACTTCCCCATGGCGGTACGCATGCTCGCCGCTGACCGGGTGAAGCTGACGCTGGAAGACGAATACGTCGCCCGCTATTACCTGGCGCGCGAATCATCCAAGGTGCGCAATTCCGTGGAGTTCCTGCCCAATCCTCTGAGCGAAAACAGCCTGCATATTCTGGTCAGCCTGAAGAACCCCGACCATGAAAAGATTGTCGCCGGCTTCGACCGCGAGATTGCAGCGATGAAGGAGGATGGCAGCTATGAGCGATTGCTCAGGCAGCATGGGATGTGAGAGTCGGGGTTGTGTGGTGTGGCGGATGACCTCATCGCGAGCAAGCTCGCTCCCACACTGGATCTGTGTCGGGCACAGAACCTCTGTACGCCGCCGAACCCCTGTGGGAGCGAGCTTGCTCGCGATGGGGCCTGCCCGGTCACCACAGGCCTCAATCCTCGCTCGTATCCTTGATCAAATGCGCCGCCAGCGTGCGCAGCGGTCCCAATTGCCGGCAGATCAACGCCAGTTGTGTCTGCACCAGACGCTGACCTTCGTCGATCTCGTCGGGCATTTGTTCCAGCGCGGCGGCCAGGGTTTCTTCTTCGTCACTTTGAATCGCAATCGACAGTTTGCTCGCCAACCCTTGGGCGATTTCGTCGATGCTGGTTGCCAGACTGACGCCGGCGCCGTCGATCAGTTGTTCACGAACGTCAGCGGGTAGCTGGATTTCGCGGTGTGCGCCGAGGCCCGAGAGGTAGCTGAGCAAGGTGTGGGACAGCACCAGGAAACGGAAACCGACGTCGGCTTCCTTACGGAAATGCCCCGGCTCCATGAGCATGTTGGCCAGCGTGGTCGACAGCGCCGCATCGGCGTTGTGCGCATTACGTCGGGCCAGCCGATAGGCCAGGTCATCACGTTTACCGGCAGCGTATTGCTGCATGATTTGCCGCAGGTAAATGCTGTTGCAGGTCAGGGTGTTGGCCAGCACTTTGTTCAGCCTGCGGCCCTGCCAGTCCGGCAGGAACAGGAGCACCGCCAGCCCCGCAATCAGGCCGCCGAGCAAGGTATCGAGCAGCCTTGGCAGGAACAGCCCGTAGCCGTCGCCGACCTGGTTGAAGCAGAACAGAATCATCAAGGTGATCGCCGCTGTCGCCAGGGTGTAGCGGGTGGTGCGGTTGATAAAGAACACGACCCCGGCGGCAATCGCGAAACACGATTGCACCAGCGGGTTGGGGAACAGATCGAACAACGCCCAGGCCAGGGTCAGACCAATCGCGGTGCCAAGAATCCGCTGGCCGAGTTTGCGCCGCGTGGCGCCGTAGTTCGGTTGGCAGACAAACAGCGTGGTGAGAATGATCCAGTAGCCTTGCGACGGGTGGATCAGGTGCACCATGCCGTAGCCGATGGTCAGGGCCAGGGGCAGACGAAGGGCGTGGCGAAACAGCAACGAGGTCGGCGTCAGCTGCGTACGCAGGCGCGTCCAGACGTCCTTGAGGTTGCGCGGTGAACGGTCGAGGAGGCTGCTGTCGGTGGCATCGGCCAGGCTGTCGGGGTTGCTCGCATCGCTGAGCAAGCGGTCAAGCGTGCCGAGGTTGGCCGCCAGCGCGCGCAACGAGCGCAGCAAGCCGCGCCAGGCCGGGTTGCTCTGGATGCGCAGGTGTTCGAGGGAGGCGTGCAGGTCGCTGAGGGCTTCGGCGAAGCTGTCGTCGTAGACGAACGGCTGACGCATCTGGATCGACTCGGCCAATGCTCGGCAGGCTTTGCCTTGCTGGCGCAACAGGCGTTGGCAGCGGAACAGCACGTCACTGTGGAAAAAGGCTTCGGCCAGGGCGTTGTACGGATAGTGCGAAGAACTGGCGCGTTCGTGGATGTCCTGGGCGAGGAAATACAGCTTCAGGTAGCGGCTGACTTTCGAGCCCGGCCGGCCATTGCCGACCCGGTGCAGAATGATTTCCTTGGCCGCGTTGAGCGCCGCGACCACCCGGCCATTTTGCTGTGCCAGTTCCAGCCGTCGGGCTTCGACGTCCATCTGGCGGATCGGCTCGAACAGCGATGATTTGAGCTTCAGGTAAAACCCCAGCTCGCGAAACAACCGCGCCAGGCTCTGCTGCACCGGTTGGTTGGAAAACAGCGCCTGCCACAGTACCGAGAGCAAGCCGTACCAGGCCGCGCCAGCCACCAGCAACACCGGTTCATGCCAGAAATCGGTGACCGCGCCGCCGCGTTGATCCACACCAATCATGGTGTACACCGACAGAATCAACGTCGCCGAGGCAATCGCGCCATAGCGTTCGCCTAAAGCACCGAGCATGGTCAGGCCGAAGCTGGCCAGTGCCAGGGCGAACACGAAGATGTACGGGTAGGGGAACAACAACTCGACCGAGAACGCGGCAACGCTGAAGCACACCAGCGTCACGGCCAATGCATTGAGCCGACCCTGCCAACTGTCGTCGGTTTCGGCCAGGGCGCTGGCGATAATCCCCAGGAACAGCGGGATCAGCAGGCCCATTTCATTCTGGTACCAACACAGCACCATGGTGCCGGTCAGGGCGATGAACACCCGTACGCTGTAGCTGAATTTATCCAGCGCCCAAAGGCGACGCAGAGACTGACGAAACGAGGTCGATGACATGAAGTGCGGAGGCCTTCCGGGGCAATGCAGCTAAATTGAGCCAGTAATGACGACGACGCAATGGCGCCGATCACATCTGACAGCAAAAACTGTTCCTTCCTTGTGTGAATGCAATCTGCAAATCACCATAGATTCAATGTGGGAGCGAGCTTGCTCGCGATGAGGCCAGTACATTCAACATCTATGTTGACTGTCAGGCCGCTATCGCGAGCAAGCTCGCTCCCACATTTGTTCTGTGTATGGCTTTGTGTCAGACGTACTGCGCGGCCGCGTAACCCGAGGCCCAGGCCCATTGGAAGTTGAAACCGCCCAGATGTCCGGTGACATCCAGCACTTCGCCGATGAAGTACAGGCCGGGGCTTTTCAGCGATTCCATGGTTTTGGACGAGACCTCATGGGTGTCGACGCCGCCGAGCGTGACTTCGGCAGTGCGATAGCCTTCGGTGCCGGCCGGGACCAGCGTCCAGCTCGCGAGTTTTGCGGCGATATCGGCCAACTCGGCGTGGGTGTACTGCTTCATCGGCTTGGAGACGAACCAGTTGTCGGCCAGCAGGTTGGCCATCTTCTTGGTGAATATTTCGCCCAGCAGGGTCTTCAGCTCGCTGTTCGGACGCTCGGCTTGCTGTTGTTGCAGCCAGCTTGGCACGTCGTGGTCGGGCAGCAGGTTGATCTCGACCGCGTCGCCGGATTGCCAGAACGAGGAAATCTGCAAGATCGCCGGGCCGCTGAGGCCACGGTGAGTGAACAGGATGTTCTCGCGAAAGCTCTGATCGTTGCAGCTCACCAGGCAATCCACTGAAGTGCCGGACAGCTCGGTGCACAGCTCTTTCAGCTGATCAGTGATGGTGAACGGCACCAGGCCGGCGCGAGTGGGCAGCAACTGGTGGCCGAACTGCTTGGCCACTTGATAACCGAAACCGGTGGCGCCCAGGGTCGGAATCGACAGGCCACCGGTGGCGATCACCAGCGATTCGCAGGTCAACTGGCCCAGCGTGGTTTCCAGCAGGTAACCGCTTTCGAGTTTTTCGATGTTCTGGATCGAAGTGTCCAGGTGCAGGTTGACGCCGACCTGATCGCACTCGTCGAGGAGCATGCCGAGGATGTCGCTGGATTTGTTATCGCAGAACAGCTGGCCGAGCTTTTTCTCGTGGTAGGGCACGCCGTGCTTGGCGACCATCCCGATGAAATCCCACTGGGTGTAGCGCGCCAGCGCGGATTTGCAGAAGTGCGCGTTTTGCGAGAGGAAATTGCCTGGTTCGGTGTACATGTTGGTGAAATTGCAGCGGCCACCGCCGGACATGAGGATTTTCTTGCCGGCCTTGTTCGCGTGGTCGAGCAACATCACCTTGCGCCCGCGCCCGGCGGCGGTCAGCGCACACATCAACCCAGCGGCGCCAGCGCCAATGATCACGACTTCGGTAGAGCGCAAAACGGTGTCCTCACACAAATTTTAAATTCACCGGTGGACCAATGTGGGAGCGAGCTTGCTCGCGATGGGGCCAGTACATTCAACATTGATGTTGTCTGTCAGTCCGCTATCGCGAGCAAGCTCGCTCCCACAGGGATATGCGGTGTTTTTACAAAATCCGTACGCGCAGCGAGCGGCCTTTGATCTTGCCGTCGTTCAGGCGCTGCAAGGCTTGCTTGGCGATCCCGCGTTCCACGGCGACATAGGCCTGGTAGTCGAAGATCGCGATCTTGCCGACCTGGGCGCCTGGAACACCGGCATCGCCGGTCAGTGCGCCAAGGATATCGCCCGGGCGAACCTTGTCTTTACGACCAGCGCCGATGCACAAGGTGCTCATGGCCGGTAGCAACGGAGAGCCGCCCTGGGAGGTCAGGTTGTCCAGTTGATCCCAGCTCAACGGCGACTTCTGCAGTTGCTCGATGGCTTGGGCGCGATGGGCTTCGGACGGCGCCACCAGGCTGATGGCGATGCCTTTCTCACCGGCACGACCGGTACGGCCAACGCGGTGAATGTGGATTTCCGAGTCGCGGGCCAGTTCGACGTTGACCACCATGTCCAGCGCATCGATGTCCAGACCACGGGCGGCGACGTCGGTGGCGACCAGTACCGAGGTACTGCGGTTGGCGAACATCGCCAGGACCTGGTCGCGATCACGCTGCTCCAGGTCACCGTGCAGACCAACGGCCGAGATGCCTTTGGCGGTCAGGTGGTCGACGGTTTCCTGTACTTGCTGCTTGGTGAAACAGAACGCGACCGTGGATTGCGGACGGAAATGCGCGAGGACTTTGACCACTGCGTCCATGCGCTCTTCCGGCGAGATTTCGTAGAAACGCTGCTCGATCTGCGTGTCGTCGTGGAACGCCTCGGCCTTCACTTGCTGCGGGTTGCGCATGAACTTCGACGCCAACTGCTTGATGCCCACCGGATAAGTGGCGGAGAACAGCAGGGTCTGGCGACGCTCAGGGCACTGGGCGATGATTTCTTCGATGGAATCGTAGAAACCCATGTCGAGCATGCGGTCGGCTTCGTCGAGGATCAGCGTGTTCAGGCCATGAAGCACCAGCGAACCCTTGCGCAGGTGCTGCTGGATGCGCCCCGGAGTGCCAACGATGATGTGCGCGCCGTGCTCCAGCGAGCCGATCTGCGGACCGAACGACACGCCGCCACACAGGGTCAGGACCTTGATGTTGTCTTCGGCGCGGGCCAGACGACGGATTTCCTTGGCGACCTGGTCGGCCAGCTCGCGGGTCGGGCAGATGACCAATGCCTGGCAGCCGAAGAAACGCGGATTGATCGGGTTCAGCAGGCCGATACCGAAGGCGGCGGTTTTACCGCTGCCGGTCTTGGCCTGGGCGATCAGGTCCATCCCCTTGAGGATCACCGGCAAGCTTTGCGCCTGGATCGGCGTCATCTGGGCATAACCGAGGGAGTCGAGGTTAGCCAGCATGGCGGCGGACAGCGGCAAAGTATTAAAAGCGGTGGCGATGGTGGTCACGGGACTGGCCTGCAAAACAAAATGTCGCGCAGTGTACCAGCCCCGCGCTCTCCACCTGCAAATTCTGGACGAATAGTCGTAGCAGCTGCCGAGGCACGGGTCAGTGCTCGATATCGTGCTCGCGGCTGACCATCCGTCGTCCATCCTTTGGGGACAGCTGAGAAAAAATCGTCGCGGCCAACATCGCCATGACTCCAACCGTGACAAACGTCAGCTGGAACGCGCCCAACACCGTGTCCACGCCATCATTACCAACCTCCGCCGTAAAGCCGCCGAGCAGGGCACCGGCGCAGGCAACGCCGAGACTCAGCGACAGCTGCGCGACCACTGACAGCAGGCTGTTGCCGCTGCTGGCGCTGGCGTCGTCGAGGTCGATCAGGGTCACGGTGTTCATCGCCGTGAACTGCAAGGAGTTGATCGCGCCGAGTATCGCCAGCAGCACCAGCAGCAACCAATAAGGCGTCTGCTCGCTGACCAGGCCCATGCTCGCCAGCATGATCCCCAACGCCAGCGTGTTGCCGGTGAGCACGATGCGGTAGCCCAGGCGTTCGATCAGTGGCCGGGCAATCGACTTGGCGAACATCGCCGCAGCGGCCAGCGGCAACATGCTCATCCCGGCCAGGGACGGCGAGTAGCCCAATGCAACCTGTAGCAGCAACGGCACCAGGAATGGCAGGGCGCCGCTGCCCAGACGGGCGAACAGGTTGCCGAGAATCCCCACGGCAAAGGTCCGGGTCTTGAACAGCGCCGGCGCGAACAACGGATTGTCGATATGCCCGGCCCGCAGCCAATAAGCCGCCAGGCACGCCATGCCGCCGAACAGCAGCAACATTACCCGCAAATGCGGCAGGTGCAGCTCGCCCAGACCTTCCATGGCAATGGTGATCAGCACCATCGCCGCGCCGAACAGCAGAAAACCCAAGCCATCGAAGCGCGTGCGCTCACTGCCCCGCAGGTCCGGAATGAATTTCCATACCGCGTAGCAACCGACCAACCCGACCGGCAGGTTGATCAGGAAGATCCAGTGCCAGGTCAGGTATTGCACCATCCAGCCGCCCATGGTCGGGCCGATCAGCGGCCCGAGCAGGCCGGGAATGGTGATGAAACCCATGATCCGCACCAGTTCCGAACGCGGATACGCGCGCAGCACCACCAGTCGCCCGACCGGCAGCATCAATGCGCCGCCCAGGCCCTGAATCACCCGGGCGCCGACCAGCATGCTCAAAGTGCTGGAGAGCGCACAGAGCAAGGAGCCGAGGCTGAACAACAGGATCGCGCCGAAGAAGATTTTCCGGGTGCCGAAGCGGTCGGCGATCCAGCCCGACGCCGGAATCAGCAAGGCGACGGTGAGCATGTAGGCGATGATCACGCCCTGCATGCGCAGCGGGTCTTCGGCCAGGTCGCGGGCCATGGCGGGGAGGGCGGTGTTGAGGATGGTCCCATCGAGGGACTGCATGAAAAACGCAATTGCCACCACCCAGGGGACCCAACGGGCGGTGATTGCGTCAAGAGCCGGGCGGTTGGGCATGGGACCTCTTGTGAGAGTGAGTCAGGTAGTCCGTGATGGCTTCATCGCGAGCAAGCTCGCTCCCACATGGACGGTGAATTTCCTGTGGGAGCGAGCTTGCTCGCGATGCTTTTTACAGCGTCAACGTCAGGCGGCTGACCAGCGCTCCCGGCAACAACGCTGAAGCCGTCGCCCGTTGGCTGTAGGTGCTGGCCGACAAAATCAGCTCACGCTCGCTGGTCAGTGCTTCCAGCTGCGAACCGAGCAGGCTGTAGGCGCTGTCATCAAAGCGCATGGTGCTGACGGGTGCCTGAATCTCGCCGTTCTCGACCCAGAAGGTCGCGAAACGGGTCATGCCGGTCAGGCGTGCGGCCGGCTGGTCCGAGTAGTTCAGATACCACAGGTTGCTGATGTACAAGCCGGTGCCGAGCTGCTTGAGGATTTCGGCTTCCGGCAACGCACCGGCAGCCATGTTCAAGGCGCTTGGCGACTCACCGCCGCTGGCGCCGTTGGCGGTCAGGCCGTATTCGGCGGCGCTGCGCGAGCCCACCAGCCGCTCGCCAGCCTTGCCCGCAACGATCAAGCCAAGATCGCTGCGCGGGTAGCCTTCGCCGGAAAACGCCGGGCTCAGGGAACCACTGACTTTTTCATCCAGCGAGAGCAGCGGGCTGAACGCGCTATCGCCCGCGTAGAGTTTTTGCAGCGGGCTGCTTTTGCTGGCAATCGACTGCGCAGAGAAACCACCCCAGCAGAGCATGCCGACGATTTCTTCCAGCGCTGCCGGCGCCAGATAGGCGCGGTACTGACCCGGCGCCAACGTGCGCAGTGGCCGCCCCAAAAACTCCAACTGTTGACGGGCCTGCTGGAAGCGTTTGGCGAAACCTTCGCTGTTCCAGTCGTGCCCGGCATAACTGGCTTTTACCGCTTGGCCGTTGGCGTGGAACAGGCTGAAATCGAAGTTGAAGCTGTTGGCCTGATGCCAGCCAAAGGCGCCGGACGAACTGGCGAAACCCCGGCTGATCGGCCCGGCGGCGTAGAAACCGACCAGATCGAGACCCTCGGCGGCACGAGCGATTTCGGCGATCACCTGCTCGGTGTCCGGCAACGGGTGATCCTGCACATTCTTGCTCTGCCAGCCCGTGTGGTTAAGCAGCAGATACGGATCCTGCGGCAACAACGGCAGAGTCTCGCGCAGCTGTTGCAGGCCTTCGGCCAGGCGCTGAAGGTCAACCTCGGGATCACCGGCGAGGGTGATGCTCAGGTCCGCGTGCCGACCGTCATCGATCAGTTTGAAACCCAGGCTGGCCTGCTGAACCTGGCCAGCCTGACGCACTTTGGCGTGGTTGAAGCGCACGAACGCCGACGATTCGGCGGCGTAGCTCAAGGTGAATTGCTCAGGCTCGCGCAGGGCATCTCGCAACCAGGCCACCAGTCCTTTGAATTGCTCGACCTGACTCAATACCGTCGCCATCAGGCGTCTCCCCCAAACACGTCAATGTTGCTGAATACGCAGGCCGGCGAGGCATGGCCGACGCGGATTACCTGGTTCGGTTCGCCCTTGCCGCAGTTCGGCGTGCCCAGCACCTTGAAGGTACTGACGTCGCCAACGGCACTGAGATTGCGCCAGAACTGCGCGGAAATGCCCCGGTAATTCGGGTTCTTCACCACGCCTTTGAGTTCGCCGTTTTCAATCAACTGACCCCACTCGCAGCCGAACTGGAATTTATTCCGTGCGTCGTCAATTGACCATGAGCGATTAGTCGACATCAGCACACCGTGTTCGATGCCGCTGATCAACTGCTCGAGTGGCTGGTCACCTGGCTCGATGTTGAGGTTGGCCATGCGGTCGATGGGTGGACGGTTCCAGCCGCAGGCGCGGCTGTTGGCGACGCCGTCGAGGCCTGCACGGAATTGCGACAGCGCGCCGCCCAGTGGACGGATCAGCAAGCCCTCGCGGATCAGGAATTGTTTGCTCGCAGCCGTGCCGTCGTCGTCATGGCCGTAGCTGGCGAGCTGCTCGGGAATGTCCGGGTCGAAGGTCACGTTGAGCAGTTCGGAGCCGTATTGCAGGCTGCCGAAGTCGCTGGTTTTGACGAAGCTGGTGCCGGCATAGTTGCGCTCGTCGCCGAGGATGCGGTCCAGTTCCAGCGGGTGGCCGATGGATTCGTGGATCTGCAGCATCATCTGGTCCGGCATCAGCAGCAGGTCGCGTTTGCCCTGCGGGGTGTTTGGCGCCAGCAGCAATTGCAGCGCCTGATCGGCAACGGTCGGCCCGGCACCGATCAGTCCGCAACGGCTGATCACGTCCGCGCCGCCTTGCTGGCCGAAGTTTTCGCGGCCCAGGCTGCGGGTCTGGCTGTCGTTGCCGTCGTAAGCGGTGACATCCAGCCCAGGGTAGACGAAGCGTTGCGCCTGACGCAGTTCGGCGCCGGCGCTGTTGAGGTAGATCTGCTCGACGTGCGTGATGCCGATGCTGACCTGCCAGTTCACCAGCCGCTCGTCCTTGGGCACGGCGGCGGATTCGGCGCCGAGCAGTTGGTAGCAATCGCTGAGGGACGGGAAGGGTTGTGCAAGATCCGGTGACAGGTAATCGGCGCGCTCGCTGGAAACCGGCTGCTGGCGCAGGTCGAGCAGGGCATGGGCGGCGATCGAGCGGGCCTGTTGTTCGGCGCGGTCGAGGGCGGCTTGCAGGCCTGCTGGCGACAGGTCATTGGTCGCGGCGTAGGCTTCGACGCCATTGACTCGTGCGGTCAGCATCGCGCCTTCGTCACGGCTCAGGTGCGGCGGCTCGGCAACGTTCTTGCGTACCGACAGGTACTGACCCGACTCGCGCACATAGCGCAGCGAAAAGAATTCAGCGCCCGTGCGCAGAGCAGCGAAACGCTGCTTGAGCTGGGGGTGGAAATCGAACATTGGAGAACCTCCTTGTGAGTGGCGGCGGCCTCAAGGGCCTCATCGCGAGCAAGCTCGCTCCCACAAGGATTGCGCATAACCTGTGGGAGCGAGCTTGCTCGCGATGCTTTTGGCGGTTAGACCGGGCAACCCTTGGCGCGCAGGATGGCGTCGAAACGATCCGGGTCCAGCGTTCCGGCTTCGATAGCCGCAAGCGTAGCCTTTTCCCGCGCGAGCAGGTCGTGGCAGCGCACCAACAGTTCCGGCAGTTCGCTGCGCGATGCAGCGACTACGCCGTCACCGTCGCCAATCATCAGGTCGCCGGGGGCAACCAGCATGCCGGCGCAGGAGATCGGTACGTTGATTTCGCCGCCACCGTCGGTGCTCGGGCCACGGTGCACGCCGCCGATGGCGTAGGCCGGCAGTTCACCGGTTTGCCACTCGTCGAGGTCGCGCAGGGCGCCGTTGATGACCACGCCAACGATCCCGGCCTTGAGGGCCATGGCACGCATGATGCCGCCGAATACGGCGCGGGTCAGGTCGGCACTGCCGTCGATCACCAGCACGTCGCCGGGCCGAGCCATCTGCATGGCTTTGAGAATCATCAGGTTGTCGCCGGGGCGCACGCGAACCGTCAGCGCACTGCCCAGCATCGGCGCATTGCCGTGGAAGGCTTTCAAACCCAGACCACCGACGTTGCGACCCAGGCAGTCGCTGACGGCGGCGGCGGGGATCTTGCTGAATGCCTGAAGCCACTTTGGATCGAGGGGTTCAACGTTTGGATTGATCAGGTAGCCGGTGGGCCATTTGCTCGAAGATACGACATCAAACATGAGTAAGCCTCGTGGCCAGCCAGGTGGCGGCTTGTCGATGGGGGCGGGGGGTGAAACGTTTGCGCGGTGACTAGATTAGGCCTGCGCGGGGGGTGGGATCAAGGGTGAAGCGGTGTAGGAGGGTGTAAGGCGGGGAGAGGTGTGTCGTTTGGTAGACAGCCATCGCGAGCAAGCTCGCTCCCACATTGGATTTGCGTCGAACCGCTATTCAGCATTCAACACAGATCAAGTGTGGGAGCGAGCTTGCTCGCGATGCGCCGCAGGCGCGGTGTTACTGCGCGGTAGGACCCACTTCACGCAACGGCTTGCCACGCACCGGGGCGTCGCCCGCGACGTAGTACTTGGCCTTGCTGCGTGGCAATGGCTGACGACCACGGATCTTGTCGGCGATTTTCTCGGCCATCATGATCGTGGGTGCGTTCAGGTTACCGGTGGTGATCAGCGGCATGATCGAGGCATCGACCACACGCAGACCCTGCATCCCGTGGACGCGACCCTGACCATCGACCACCGCCATTTCGTCGGTGCCCATCTTGCACGAGCAGGACGGGTGGAATGCGGTTTCGGCGTGTTCACGGATGAACTTGTCGAGTTGCTCGTCGGTTTGCACGTCGATGCCTGGGCTCAACTCGCGACCACGGAAAGCGTCGAGTGCCGGCTGCTGCATGATTTCACGGGTCAGGCGGATGCCGTCGCGGAATTCCTGCCAGTCTTGCTCGGTGGCCATGTAGTTGAACAGGATGCTCGGGTGCTGGCGCGGATCCTTGGATTTAACTTGGATGCGGCCACGGCTTGGCGAACGCATGGAGCCCATGTGCGCCTGGAAGCCGTGCTCTTTAACACCGTTGCTGCCGTTGTAGTTAATCGCTACCGGCAGGAAGTGGTACTGAATGTTCGGCCATTCGAAGTCTGGACGCGTGCGGATAAAACCGCCGGCTTCGAACTGGTTGCTGGCGCCGATACCGGTGCCGTTGAACAACCACTCGGCGCCAATGGCCGGCTGGTTGTACCAGAGCAGCGACGGGTACAGCGAAACCGGCTGGGTGCACGCGTATTGCAGGTACAGTTCCAGGTGGTCCTGCAGGTTTTCGCCGACGCCTGGCAGGTCGTGAACCACGGGGATGTCCAGGCTTTTGAGCAGCTTGGCCGGGCCGACGCCGGAGCGTTGGAGGATCTGCGGCGAAGCAATCGCGCCGCTGCACAGCAACACTTCTTTGCGTGCACGGGCTTCAACGGGCTCTTCGGCGCTGCCCACCAGGTAACGTACGCCGACCGCACGCTTGCCTTCGAACAGAATCTTGTCGGTCAGGGCGTGGGTGACGATGTTCAGGGTCGAACGCTTTTTGGCGATGTCCAGGTAGCCGCGCGCGGTGCTGGAGCGACGGCCTTTAGGCGTCACGGTACGGTCCATCGGACCGAAACCTTCCTGCTGGTAGCCGTTCAGGTCGGAGGTCGCCGGGTAACCGGCCTGCACGCCTGCTTCAACCATCGCGTGGAACAGCGGGTTGTTGCCGGCTTTAGGGGTGGTCACGCTGACCGGACCTTCGCCACCGTGGTAGTCGTTGGCGCCGATGTCACGGGTTTCCGCTTTGCGGAAATACGGCAGGCAGTCCAGGTAGGTCCAGTCTTCCAGGCCAGGGTTTTTCGCCCAGCCGTCGTAGTCCATGGCGTTACCGCGGATGTAGCACATGCCATTGATCAGCGAAGAACCGCCCAGGCCCTTGCCGCGACCGCATTCCATCCGGCGGCCGTCCATGTGTGGCTCTGGATCGGTCTCGTAGGCCCAGTTGTAGCGACGGCCTTGTAGTGGGAACGCCAGTGCCGCAGGCATTTGCGTGCGGAAGTCGAAACGGTAATCCGGACCGCCGGCTTCGAGCAGCAGGACGGTGACGCCTTCGTCTTCAGTCAGACGGGTCGCCAGGGTGTTACCGGCAGAGCCGGCCCCGATGATGATGTAGTCGTATTCCTGGGACATTGAATGCACCCTCTTTGAAGTTGGTCAGGTCATGGCGAGTGCTGCGCACTCGATCGCGAGCAAGCTCGCTCCCACATTGGAATGAGGACTCCTGTGGGAGCGAGCTTGCTCGCGATGGCGGCCTCGCGGGCGAAGCAGATGCCGCCTTAGAACACCGAGGCGTAATCGCCCAGCTCGACCTGTACCGATTTGATGCGGGTGAAGTTGTTCAGCGAGCTGATGCCGTTCTCACGGCCCACGCCCGACTGCTTGTAGCCGCCGACCGGCATCTTGGCGTCGGACTCGCCCCAGGCGTTGATCCAGCAGATACCGGCTTCCAGTTGATGAATCACGCGGTGAGCGCGGTTCAGGTCCTTGGTGACGACGCCGGCGGCCAGGCCGAACTCGGTGTCGTTGGCGCGACGGATCACTTCTTCTTCGGTTTCGTAAGTCAGGATGCTCATCACCGGGCCGAAGATTTCTTCGCGAACGATGGTCATCTCGTCGGTGCAGTCGGTGAACACGGTCGGGGCCACGAAGGCGCCTTTGGCGAATTCGCCTTCGGTCAGACGATCACCGCCGCACAGCAGGCGAGCGCCTTCTTCCTTACCTTTGGCGATGTAGCCGAGCACGCTTTCCATGTGGGCGAAGCTGACCAGTGGGCCGAAGTTGGTGTTTTCGTCTTCCGGGTTGCCGACGCGAATGCGCGCAACGCGCTCAACAATCTTGGCTTCGAAAGCGGCTTTCAGGTGGCTCGGTACGAACACGCGAGTGCCGTTGGTGCAGACCTGACCGGAGCTGTAGAAGTTGGCCATCATCGCGGTGTCGGCGGCGCGATCGAGGTCGGCGTCGTCGAAAATGATCAGTGGGGATTTGCCGCCCAGTTCCATGGTCACGTCTTTCAAGGACGAGCCGGAAGCGCTGGCCATGACCTTCTTGCCGGTGTCGGTGCCGCCGGTGAAGGAGATTTTTTCGATGCGTGGGTGCTCGGTCAGCCAGGTGCCGACTTCACGGCCGCTACCGGTCAGAACGTTGAACACGCCGGCTGGCAGGCCTGCTTCGGTGTAGATTTCAGCCAGTTTCAGGGTCGTCAGGGAAGTGACTTCGCTTGGCTTGAAGATCATCGCGTTACCGGCCGCCAGGGCTGGAGCAGACTTCCACAGAGCGATCTGGATCGGGTAGTTCCACGCGCCGATACCGGCCACGATGCCCAGTGGCTCGCGACGGGTGTAAACGAACGACGTGGTGCGCAGCGGGATTTGCTCGCCTTCGATGGCTGGCACCAGGCCTGCGTAGTATTCCAGTACGTCAGCGCCGGTGACGATGTCGACGTAGCGGGTTTCGGAGTACGCCTTGCCGGTGTCCAGGGTTTCCAGGGCGGCCAGTTCATCATTGCGCTCGCGCAGGATTTCAACGGCACGGCGCAGGATGCGCGAACGCTCCATGGCGGTCATCGCGGCCCAGATTTTCTGGCCCTTTTCGGCGCTGACGACAGCGCGTTCGACATCGGCGAAGGTTGCACGTTGCACTGTGGCGAGAACTTCACCGTTAGCCGGGTTGATGGCTTCGAAGGTGGCGTCGCCGCTGGCGTCGGAGTAACCGCCGTCGATGTAAAGTTTTTGCAGTTCGAAACGGGCCATAGAGTCCTCGCAAGTGCATAAAGTTGTTGGCGTTAACCACTGGGCGTGCCGTAAAGCCTGGGCATCGCTGATCAGTAGCCGTTCAGGGGCCGAGCGGTTATGTGTGCTCTAGCGCTCCTGCTTAGCCAGTTGGATATCCATATATTCGTAAGCGATTCGTTGCGCCTGCTCGGTGTCGAAAGCGTCTCCCGACAGCGCGCCGCGTAACCACAAACCGTCAATCAGGGCCGCCAGCCCGCGTGCTGCGCTGCGTGCCTGATCAAGCGGCAGCACTCGGCGGAACTCGCAGCACAGGTTGGAATACAGGCGGTGATCGTTGATCCGCTGCAACCTGTGTAAAGACGGTTGGTGCATGCTGGTTGCCCAGAAAGCCAACCAGGTTTTCATTGCCGGGCCATTGACCTGGCTGGCGTCGAAGTTGCCTTCGATAATCACCTGAAGATGAGCCCGCGGGCTGTTATCCCCCAGCGCCTGGCGGCGCGCGGTGACGCTCTCGCTGAGGACACTCATCAGGTACCGCATCGTGGCGGCGATCAGGCCATTCTTGTCCTGAAAATAGTGACTGATGATGCCATTCGAGACACCGGCCAAACGGGCGATCAGCGCAATGCTGGCGTCCCCCATTCCGACCTGATCGACGGCCAGCAAAGTGGCTTCGATCAACTGCTGGCGGCGGATGGGTTGCATACCGACCTTGGGCATCTTGCACATCTCCTTAGGCCTCCCGGTGGACGAAAAACGGCTACCGGATTGAAGGCCAGTCTATTTTGTTTTGATTGAACGTTCAATCAACAAAGAATAAGATCTGCGACAAATCGTCGCTGCCTACAGGTTTTTCCTACGTGTGGTTGGCGGAAAAACGACATCCGAAAATGCTCGAAACCCGCACGGGGCATGCTGCGAACCGATTGCAATGGACGTGTTGAATGGGCAAGACGCTCAGGGTCATGCGCTGCGTCATGTACGCGCGCGCGATCGTCGAGGTCGGTTTTCAACGCTGCTGCCGCGGTTTCGGGCTTTTTTCGGGGTGTCTTTATATCACCCGCAGGTCGGCTGCCAACTAACCGATTGGTCGGGTACTGCTTTGCCTTGTGTCTTTCTCTCGCACTGCCTGGAGCATCTGTGCAATGAGTTCTGCCTCTCTTATAAAGACCCCACCCGATAAGGTGACGGTCAACGGTTGGGTGTTCTACACCTCGACCGCATTGATCCTGCTGCTGACCGCCATCCTCATCGCCGCGCCGCAAGAAGCCGGGAGAATGCTGGGGATCGCTCAGGCCTGGTTGTCGCGCAGCTTCGGCTGGTACTACATGGTGGTGATTGCCGCCTATCTGGTATTCGTCGTTGGTCTGGCGTTTTCGTCCTACGGCAAGCTCAAACTGGGCAGCAAGGACGACACTCCGGACTTCAGCTATGGCGCCTGGGCCGGGATGCTGTTCTCGTCCGGTATCGGTATCTCGCTGCTGTACTTCGGTGCATCCGAACCTTTGGATCACTACTTCAACCCGCCGGAAGGCGTGGCTGGCAGCAACCTGGCAGCGCGTCAGGCGGTGCAACTGACGTTCCTGCATTGGGGTTTGCATGGCTGGGCGATCTACGCCTTGGTCGGCTTGGCCGTGGCGTACTTTGCTTACCGTCATAACCAGCCGTTGGCGCTGCGTTCGGCGCTGTATCCGCTGGTGGGCGAGCGTTGGGTCAAAGGTGCGGCCGGTCATGCGGTAGACGGCTTTGGCATGTTCGTGACCCTGCTGGGTCTGGTGACCAACCTGGGGATTGGCTCGCTGCAAGTGTCGTCGGGTCTTGAGAACCTGTTCGGCATGGAGCACAGCAACACCAACCTGCTGATCGTGATCATCGTGATGAGCACCGTGGCGACCATCGCCGCCGTGTCGGGCGTGGAAAACGGCATCCGCCGTCTGTCCAACCTGAACATCGTGCTGTTCAGCGGCCTGCTGATTTTCGTGCTGCTGTTCGGCCCGACCCTGCACCTGCTCAACGGTTTCGTGCAGAACATCGGCGACTACCTGAACGGCGTGGTGCTGAAGACCTTCGACCTGTATGTGTACGAAGCCGACAACGCAAAATCCGAGCGCTGGTTGGGCCTGTGGACCCTGTTCTACTGGGCGTGGTGGATTTCCTGGGCACCATTCGTGGGCATGTTTATCGCGCGTATTTCCCGCGGTCGTACCGTGCGTGAACTGGTGGCCGGCGTGTTGCTGATTCCGCTGGGCTTCACCTTGGCCTGGTTGTCGATCTTCGGTAACTCGGCGCTGGATCTGGTGATGAACCATGGGGCGGTGGAGCTCGGGAAGACGGCGCTGGAACAGCCGTCCATGGCAATCTACCAGCTGCTTGAGCATTACCCGGCGTCGAAAATCGTGATCGGCGTGTCGATCTTTGTCGGTTTCGTGTTGTTCCTGACTCCGGCCGACTCTGGCGCGGTGATGATGGCGAACCTGTCCTGCAAGGGCGGCAACGTCGACGAAGACGCCCCGCACTGGCTGCGGATCTTCTGGTCGGTGGTGATCACGCTGGTGACCATTGGCCTGCTGTTCGCCGGTAACTTCGAAGCCATGCAAACCATGGTGGTGCTGGCCGGTCTGCCGTTCTCGGTGGTGCTGGTGTTCTTCATGTTCGGCTTGCACAAGGCCATGCGCCAGGACGTGCAGATCGAGCAGGAACAAGCCGAACTGGCAGCGCGTGGTCGTCGTGGTTTCAGCGAGCGTTTGACTCAGCTGGATCTGCAACCGAGCCAGTCGATCGTTCAGCGTTTCATGGACAAGCACGTCAGCCCGGCGCTGGAAGATGCGGCGGCGCAATTGCGTACCCAGGGTCTGGATGTTCAGACATTGCTGGGTAAAGCCAAGCGTTGCATGGGCGTGCGAATCGAGATGGAAGAGGGCAACCCTTTTGTCTACGAAGTGAGCCTGGACGGCTATCTGGCGGCACCGAGCGAATCGCCGAACCCGGATGAAGCGCGCACGCGTTACTACCGTGCCGAGGTGTACCTGCACAACGGCAGTCAGGAGTACGACTTGATGGGCTTCACTCAGGATCAGATCACCCGTGATGTGCTCGATCAGTTTGAAAGCCATCGGCAGCTCCTGGGCCGGGTGTATAGCTAAAACCTGAGGCCTGCGGTGTTTATAGAAACACCGCAGATCCATTGTGGGAGCGAGCTTGCTCGCGATGAGGGCATAACAGTCAGCATCAATGTTGACTGACCCACCGCCATCGCGAGCAAGCTCGCTCCCACAGGTTCTGCGTACTAACAAAAACGCCGCGATCCTCGCGGCGTTTTCGTGTCTGCTGTCTTACCCCAGGTTCTTGCCGAGCAGCGCGTGGTACAGCTCGCTGTCGCCGAGAATCCCCACCACATGGTTGTTGTCGTGCAGCACCAGCTTGTTGCCGGTCTGATAACGAATCTGCAACGCGTCGCGCATGCCGATGTTCGAGTCCACCAGCGTTGGTCGACGGCCCAGGCCTTCAACTGCTTGCCCCGGTACCCAGTTCTGCAGGTCCAGGCTCGCGCCGTTCTGGCGTGCGCCCTTGATGGTGTTGCCTTCGGCCAGGTCCAGCCAGGAGTCGCCGCCCGGATCCAGGCATACGGAGCCGTTGATGCGTTTGCAGTTGTCCAGCGTGCGCATCAGGCTGCGACCGCACAGTACGTTCAGCGGATTGGTGTGCGCCACGAAGGTCCGCACATAGTCATCGGCCGGGTTGAGGACAATTTCTTCCGGCTTGCTGTACTGGATGATCCGGCCGTCTTTCATGATCGCGATACGGCTGCCAAGCTTCAGCGCTTCATCGAGGTCGTGGCTCACAAACACGATGGTCTTGTGCAGCTTGCGTTGCAGTTCCAGCAGTTCGTCTTGCAGGCCTTGGCGAATCAACGGGTCGAGGGCCGAGAAGGGTTCGTCCATCAGCAGAATGTCGGCGTCCATTGCCAGCGCGCGGGCCAGACCCACACGTTGCTGCATGCCGCCAGAGAGTTCGTCGGGTTTCTTGTTACGCCATTGGGACAGGCCGACCAGTTCGAGCTTCTCGTCGACTAGTTTGTGGCGTTCCTTCTCGGGACGACCCTGCATTTCGAGGCCGAAGCTGATGTTCTCGCGCACCGTCAGCCAAGGCATCAGGGCGAACTTCTGGAACACCATGGCGATGCGCTTGGTACGCATCATTTTCAGTTCTGCCGGGGTGCAAGAGGCGATGTCAATCTGCCGGCCTTCATGCTCGACGAACAGCTTGCCACGGCTGACCGTGTTCAAGCCGTTGATGCAGCGCAGCAGGCTGGATTTGCCGGAGCCGGAAAGGCCCATCAGTACACAGATTTCGCCTTTCTCGATGTCCAGGCTGGCTTTTTCAACACCAACGATTTGCCCGGTTTTTTTCAGGATCTGGTCACGGGTCATGCCCTGGTCGAGCAGTTTCAGGGCTTCACGCGGGTCCTTGGAGAAGACCACGTCGACCTGATCGAAGCGGATTATGCTCATGCGTCACCCCCTACTTTTGCGTCGGGTTGTTTGCAGATACGGTCGAGCATGATCGCCAGCAGTACGATCGCCAGCCCGGCTTCGAAGCCCAGGGCGATATCAGCAGTGTTCAGTGCGTTGACCACGGGTTTGCCCAGGCCATCGGCGCCCACCAGTGCCGCGATCACCACCATCGACAACGACAGCATGATGCACTGGGTGATACCGGCTGCGATGCTCGGCATCGCGTGGGGCAGTTCAATACGCGAGAGCAGCTGGCGGCGCGAGCAGCCAAAGGCCTTGCCGGCGTCCATCAGTTCTTGCGGCACATCGCGGATGCCCAGGTAGGTCAGACGGATAGGCGCGGCAATCGCAAACACTACCGTTGAAATCAGACCCGGGACCACACCCAGACCGAACAGGGTCAGGGTAGGAATGAGGTACACGAACGTCGGTACGGTCTGCATCAGATCGAGCACCGGACGCATCAGCGTGTAGAACATCGGTTTGTGCGCGGCGACGATGCCCAACGGCACGCCTATTATCACGCAGACGAAGGTGGCGAATAGCACCTGGGCGAGGGTTTCCATGGTTTCCTGCCAGTAACCCAGGTTGAGGATCAGCAGGAAGGAGGCGATGACGAAAGCGGTCAGGCCCCATTTGCGTTGAATGAAGTGGGCTAGCAAGGCGATCAATCCGATCAGTGCCAGCGGGTTGAACCAGGTCAGCGCAAACGTCACGCCGTGGATCATCGTTTCCAGTGTCGTGGCGATCGCATCGAATGTGCTGGCGCCGTGTTTCGTCAGCCATTCTACGAAGGCAGCGATGTACTGGCCTAAAGGGATTTTCTGATCAATCAGCATGGTAGTGAACGTCCGCATGCAAGGAAAAAAACAGCCCGGGCGAGCGAACTCGCCCGGCATCAACAATTACTGTGCAAGCTTGGCTTTCACGGCTTCCAGGCCTGGTTTACCGTCAATGGTGGTCACGCCAGCGAGCCAGGTATCAAGTACCTTTGGATTCTTTTTCAGCCAGGCCTTGGCGGCCGCTTCAGGCTTCATCTTGTCGTCCAGGATGTTGCCCATCAGCGAGCTTTCCATGTCGACGGTGAACTCCAGATTCTTCAGCAACTGGCCAACGTTGCTGCATTCCTGGGTGTAGCCCTTGCGGGTGTTGGTCAGGACGGTTGCCGCACCGAAATCCGGGCCGAAATAATCGTCGCCACCGGTGAGGTACTGGATCTTGAAGCGCTTGTTCATCGGGTGCGGTGCCCAGCCCAGGAACACCACTGCGGTATCACGCTTCTGAGCACGGTCGACTTGCGAGAGCATGCCGGCCTCACTGGACTCAACCACCTTGAAACCGGCGTCTTTGAGACCGAAGGCGTTCTTGTCGATCATACTCTGGATCAGGCGGTTGCCATCGTTACCCGGCTCGATGCCATAGATTTTGCCGTCGAGTTCTTTCTTGAATTTGGTTATATCGGCGAAGTCATGCAGACCTTTGTCGTAAAGCGCTTGTGGCACCGCCAGGGTGTACTTGGCGCCTTTGAGGTTGGTGCGCACGGTTTCCACGGTGCCCGCATCGCGGTAGGCCTTGATGTCGTTTTCCATGGTCGGCATCCAGTTGCCGAGGAACACGTCCATGTTCTTGCCGTCGGCCAGGGACTTGTAGGTCACCGGCACGGAAATCATGGTGGTCTTGGTCTTGTAGCCCAACGCGTCGAGCACGACGCTGGTGGTCGCCGTTGTAGCGGTGATGTCGGTCCAGCCGACATCGGAGAAGTTTACGGTGCTGCACTGTGCCGGTTCTGTGGCGTGAGCCAGAAGCGGCAGACTCAGCATGGCGGCCAACAACAACGACGGGGAACCTATTTTCATGGGTGGACTCCTGAGTGTTTTTTTGGGCGGTGTTCTGACCGCACTTATGTGTGTTGCGGTTGGTCGGCGTGTGAAGACTGCTCTACCACGGCGCCGTGCAATCGAGTCGAGACTGATCATGGACCAGTGAAATTCTGACGCCTACAGGGTGCGTCGTATCCAGTACAGGGATGGTCGCATCCAGTGTCGGTGAGGTCGTTTACAGCTTTATTCAGCGCTTTTTAGTCCTCTGAACCGTAAAAAAACGGCCAAAACGTGCCGTCTGCGGCCGGCGGCGTTGGTGGGCATGGGTACGTCGGTGTGAGACGTCGAGCGACATCGCAAAAGCCTGATGATGCGGTCAGATCAAAGGGTTGCCGCTTGAGCGTAGCAGCTCCGCCACCGGGCGTTTTGGCGTCTGGAATATGCTCACCGAGGAGTCTCGCACGTCATGGCTATCAGTGTTTTCGACCTGTTCAAAATCGGCATTGGCCCCTCTAGCTCGCACACCGTCGGGCCGATGCGCGCCGCGGCGTTGTTCGTCGAAGCGCTACGCGAGAAGGTGCTGCTGGAACAGGTGCACCGGATCGAAGTCCAGCTGTTCGGTTCGTTGTCGGCCACTGGTATCGGTCACGGCAGCGACAACGCGGTGATCATGGGTCTGATGGGCGAATGGCCGGACGCGATCGACCCGTCGCAAATCGGCGTTCGCATCGACACCTTGCGTGAAACCCACACGCTGTTGCTCGACGGTCGCTTGCCGGTGCCCTTCATCTGGGCGCGTGACATGCGCCTGATCGATGAGAACCTGCCATTCCATCCCAATGCGATGACCCTGGTGGCTGAAGGTGAGCACGGTGAGCTGCATCGCGACACCTACTATTCAGTCGGCGGCGGTTTTGTCGTTGACGAGGCACAGGCCTCAAGCGGCGTGGTCGATCTGGACCGCACCGTGTTGCCTTACGATTTTTCCAGCGCGGCGGAGCTGCTTGCCCTGTGCCAGAAACACAAACTGCGTGTCGCCGAGTTGATGATGGCGAACGAGAAGGTCTGGCGTTCGGAAGAAGAAATCCGCGGCGGTCTGATGAAACTCTGGCGTGCCATGCAGGATTGCGTCGAGCAGGGCCTCAAGCACGAAGGCATCCTGCCTGGTGGTCTGAACGTTCGCCGTCGCGCCGCCAAGTTGCATCGCAGCCTGCAAGAGTTGAACAAGCCTAACGTGATCGGCTCGACCTTGAGTGCCATGGAGTGGGTCAACCTGTTCGCCCTCGCGGTCAACGAAGAAAACGCGGCCGGCGGGCGGATGGTTACGGCACCGACCAACGGCGCGGCCGGGATCATTCCGGCGGTGTTGCACTACTTTATGAAATTCAGTGAGGTGGTGACGGACGCCAATGTCGTCGACTATTTCCTCGGTGCGGCGGCGGTCGGGATTCTGTGTAAAAAGAACGCCTCGATTTCCGGCGCCGAAGTCGGCTGCCAGGGCGAAGTCGGTTCGGCCTGCGCCATGGCGGCGGCCGGGTTGGCGGAGATTCTTGGCGCGACGCCGGAGCAGCTGTGCAACGCGGCGGAAATCGGTCTGGAGCACAACCTCGGCCTGACGTGCGACCCGGTTGGCGGGCTGGTGCAGGTGCCATGCATCGAGCGCAACGCCATCGCCGCGGTGAAGGCTATCAATGCGGCGCAAATGGCCTTGCGCGGTGACGGCCAGCACTTCATTTCGCTGGACCGGGTGATCCGCACCATGCGCGATACCGGGGCCGACATGCATGACAAATATAAAGAGACATCGCGCGGCGGGTTGGCGGTCAGCGCGGTTGAGTGCTGACACCGAGTAGACCTCATCGCGAGCAAGCTCGCTCCCACACTGGTTCTGCGTCGTTCACAAATCCAATGTGGGAGCGAGCTTGCTCGCGATAGCGTTTGACCAGTCAAATCTGCGCGCTAAGTGAACACCGGTCCAAATAAGCGCCACCTTTTAGCGCGTCGCAATCAGGCAACAAATACCCCCGACGGTCGGACGTCATTCAGGGCTTCGACCGCTCGTCACCTGTGCCTGGGGTGACACTCTTTCCCGGCACTTTTGATGCGCTTCCCAAAAGTGCTACCGATTTGCTCACACCCCGCGGGGCAGGGCGCCTGCCCGCCAGATAACCCTGACTCATCGACTGAGCTCTGCAGACACATATAGACACATCGCGACGTCGTTTTCAGGAGTTATTGAATGCGCATTCAATTTTAGGCATGGCAATTGCTCTGTCATAACAAAGCCCCGTCTCACGCAAGAGAACGATGGCCATAACAAGAGCCTCCGCCTGAGGCCATCACCCGCTTTGTGTGAGGAGATACCGCGATGACGTCGTTCAACTCCGGGGCTCAACCCCAGAACCGTGCGCCTCAATCCATCGGCTTTTTGCTGCTGGACAATTTCACGCTGATTTCTCTGGCCTCCGCAGTAGAACCCCTGCGCATGGCCAACCAATTGTCCGGTCGCGAGCTGTATCGCTGGAGCACCCTCACCGTCGATGGCGGCCAGGTCTGGGCCAGTGACGGCCTGCAAATCACCCCCGACGCCTCCATGCACAAAGCCCCGCCCCTGGACACCGTGATTGTCTGCGGCGGCATCGGCATTCAACGCACGGTTACCCGTGAACACGTGTCGTGGCTGCAAAGCCAGGCCCGTCAGTCGCGTCGTCTCGGCGCCGTCTGCACCGGCAGCTGGGCCTTGGCCTGCGCAGGTCTGCTGGACGGTTTCGATTGCAGCGTGCACTGGGAGTGTCTGGCCTCGATGCAGGAAGCCTTCCCGCGTGTGGCCATGAGCACTCGCCTGTTCACCCTTGACCGTAACCGTTTCACCAGCTCCGGCGGCACCGCGCCATTGGACATGATGCTGCACCTGATCAGCCGCGATCATGGCCGTGAACTGTCGGCGGCGATTTCGGAAATGTTTGTCTACGAGCGCATTCGTAACGAACAGGATCACCAGCGCGTGCCGCTCAAACACATGCTGGGCACCAATCAGCCGAAGTTGCAGGAAATCGTCGCGCTGATGGAAGCCAATCTTGAAGAGCCGATCGACCTCGATGAACTGGCGGTGTATGTCGCCGTGTCACGTCGTCAGCTGGAGCGGCTGTTCCAGAAATACCTGCACTGCTCGCCGTCGCGTTACTACCTCAAGCTGCGCCTGATTCGTGCCCGGCAATTGCTCAAGCAAACGCCGATGTCGATCATCGAAGTGGCCTCGGTTTGCGGCTTCGTGTCGACCCCGCACTTCTCCAAGTGCTACCGCGAATACTTCGGCATTCCACCGCGTGACGAACGTGTCGGCTCCAACACCACCCAACAGGTGGCAATGATGCCGATCCCGCAGGCCCTGGTGCTGGCACCGTTGTCCGGGCCGATGTCGGCGTTGAGTCAGGCGCGTAACGAGTCGACATTTGCCAGTGTAAGGCTCTAAACCGCAGCGCCTTCATCGCGAGCAAGCTCGCTCCCACATTGGTTTTGTGTCGTTCACAGAACCAGTGTGGGAGCGAGCTTGCTCCGGGCGGCGTTCCGACGATGGGATCTATCAGGCGCTACGGCTCTGCTGGTATTGCGCCAATGCTGGCAGCAGTTGCTTGTCTATCGCCTGGCGCACAGCAGGCAGAATCGTCGCGCTGCTGGTGTACATCTGCTTGACCATGGTCCTCAGGGTCGAGGCTCGCACATCGTTCAAACCGCGTACCGCGCATTCACAGGCCTGCTCTGCAGTGGCCCCACTCGGAACTTCAAATCCAAGCGCCTTGAGCTGGCCCAACAGGTCTTCCTGGTCAATCAAATCAGCGTGCATCATGACGCAATCCTTCTTCAGGGAACGGTGTCGTGGCTCGATTCTGGTGGGGGTGATGGGTGGGGGCAAGGACGATTTGTCGCAATGGCCGCTATACCTATGAACAGGTCGTTTTCGGCTAACTTGCGGGAGAGAGGAGTGGGCACACTGGATTCAGCTGGCTTCACGAAGGTTTGGTCACCCTCGCGCAACAGCTCCTCAACAGTAAATTCTGCCTCGATCCTGTCACGGCTTGATCGGGGCTTTTTTTTTGTCTGTGAGTCAGGTCGGGTTCTATTGCCTGGTCGGACGCCATCGCGAGCAAGCTCGCTCCCACAGGTTTCCGTGTCGTTCACAGATCCCATGTGGGAGCGAGCTTGCTCGCGAAGAACGATGACGCGGTCTAGCGTTGCAACACCAAAATGCGCGACAACAATTCATCGCGATCGATGTAGCAGCCCTGGAAATGCCGGGCGCCGCTGGTGGGGTCGAAAGCGTTACGGGCGTGCAGGGTTCGGCGGTTATCGAAGCACCACATTTCACCGGGGTTGAGGCGGGTGATGAGCCGAAAACGCGCTTCGCGGGTCATGGCGATAAACCGTCGATAGGCCCGATACAACTTGGGCATCTGCTCGACCGACGCATCGAACGGCCCCCGCAGAAAGTTCGCCATGCGGATTTCCGACACTTGCCCCAGCGTATCGAGGGCGATGATCGGTGCCAGGCAACGATAGTCGCTGTGGCGGTCCTTGTTGCGAAACTCCACAGGGATTTCGCACAGCGCCCGGAAGGCTTCGGGGTCTTCCTGGCGCAAGGCGTCGGCAATCGCAAAACCGTCGACAAAAATACTCTCGCCACCGTCCGCGTCGTTGACCAGGCAATGCAGAAATTGCAGCCCCGGTTGCAACTCGCGCGTCGGCAGATCGCTGTGCAGCGGCAGGTTGAATGCGGTGTAAGCATTGCTGTCGGCGTCGGCCTTGGATTGCACGTTGAACAGCACGCCAAAATTGCTCTCGCGGATGAACGAAATCCGCTTGGCGATGTGCGTCAGCGAGCCGGGTTCGGTGGGGACGCCGCGCACTTGGGTCAGGCCGATATCGCGCAGCGCCAAAAGCCATTGCAGCAGGGCCTTGGGGTCGTCCATCACGGCTTGATACTCGAACACCGGCAGCTTCAGTTGGCTGTTCCACAGCCGGCTTTTCGGTTTACCGGCGCTGCGCTCGGCCCGGGATTCATCGTCATAGGCGTGAGCGCGCAACCAGCCAGGATCGAAGCGGCTGGTATGACCGTCCTGCCAATCGATAGACAGACAGCCATCGGCATCGACCTGGGCGATGGCGGGGCACAGATCTTCAGCGACATCGACGATTTCCAGCACCTGTTCGCGGGTCACGGTATACACGCAAACCGGGCACGGACAGTTGTCGCGCAACCATTGATGGTGAAAGGGGCTGACCCGGCCATCGGCCCAGGTCACCAGCACCTGGTCCGCCAGGGTTTGTACGGTGGTCAATGCGCTGATTAGCGGGTAACTGCGGAAGTCGGCAACAGCGGCGGCGGTGTTCATGCGAGCTCCTTGTTTTGATTGTTATTTTTCCGGCGGGAGGGCGATCACTCGGCCGATGTAGGCCGGTGTGGGCAGGTCCGATTGCAGTGCGGTCATGGCCAGCAGTTTGTTCAGTACTGGTTCGCTGAATGGTGCCGAACGCGGTCCTGCGAGATCGACGTGCAGCAGCATTTGCTCGTTGCCCGCCAACTCTTTTTCACCGCCCACCAGGTGCAGGCTGTGGTAGAGGTGCAGGCGTTTGCGGTCGTGACCAATGATCTGGGTATGCACCTCGACCTCAGCGCCGAGCTTCACTTCGTGCAGGTAGTTGAGGTGCAGTTCGAGGGTGAACAACGAGTTGCCGCTGGCTTCGCGGTTGTTGCTGTCCATGCCCAGTTGATCCATCAGCGCATCGGTAGCGTAGCTGAAGATCAGCAGGTAAAACGCATCGCGCAGATGGCCGTTGTAGTCGACCCAGTCGGGGATGATTTTGGTTTGATAGGTGGTGAGGGTTGGCATGATGTGTGTTCCGACGTTGGTGGTGACTGGACTGACGCTATCGCGAGCAAGCTCGCTCCCACATTTAACCGCATGCCTCTGATAGAACGCGGTCACCTGTGGGAGCGAGCTTGCTCGCGATGGGGGCGGACCTGCTGGCGAGTTATTCGCTAAAGGTCATGCCGTGTTTGGCCTTGGTGGTCTTCACCGCCTCCAGCACCGCCAGCAGGCAATCATCACGATAGCGTTCCAGCGCCGAAATGCTGTGTTTGCCCAGTTGATCGCTGGTGCCGTCGACCACGTCGTCGATCAGTTTGTCGGTCAGCTCCGGGGCTGGCAGGTAAGTCCACGGCAATTGCAGCGCTGGACCGAACTGCGCCATGAAGTGCCGCATACCGGCATCGCCACCGGCCAGGGTGTAGGTCAGGAAAGTGCCCATGAACGACCAGCGCAGCCCGGCGCCAAAACGAATTGCATCGTCGATTTCGCCAGTGGTCGCCACGCCGTCGTTGACCAGGTGCAGCGCCTCGCGCCACAGCGCTTCGAGCAGACGGTCGGCGATAAACCCCGGCACTTCCTTGCGCACATGCAGAGGGCGCATGCCCAGCGATTCGTAGACCTTCATCGCTGCCTGTACGGCTTCTGGTGCGGTGTTCTTGCCGCCGACCACTTCCACCAAGGGCAGCAGGTAAACCGGGTTGAACGGATGGCCGACCACGCAACGTTCCGGGTGGGTCGAACCCTCGTAGAACTCGCTCGGCAACAGCCCCGAGGTGCTGGAGCCGATCAGTGCGTTGGGCTTGGCCGCCGCGCTGATTTTGCTGTGCAGTTCGAGCTTCAGTTCAAGGCGTTCCGGGGCGCTTTCCTGAATGAAGTCGGCATCGCGCACGCACTCTTCGATGGTCGCGACAAAGCGCAGACGATCCTGCGAAGCGCCAGGTGCCAGGCCTTGTTTCTCCAGCGCGCCCCATGCATTGGCGACGCGTTTGCGCAGAGCGGCTTCGGCACCGGGTGCCGGGTCCCAGGCCACCACATCAAGGCCATGGGCGAGGGCGCGGGATACCCAACCGCTGCCGATGACACCACTGCCCAGCGCGGCGAATGTTTTGATTTCGGTGATAAAGCTCATGGTGACGTCCTAATGAAAGTCGGTGATCTAATGTGGGAGCGAGCTTGCTCGCGATGGCGTCGGTACATCCAAAGCATCTTCTGCGGCTGGAATACCGTCATCGCGAGCAAGCTCGCTCCCACAGGGGATAGGTGTGGTTTGGTTTAACCGCGCTTGGTCAGGCCCATCTTCGCCCGGCCTTCGGCTGGGGTCAGAACGCGGGCGCCGAGGCGGCTGAGGATTTCGCTGGCGCGTTCGACCAGCTGGCCGTTGGTCGCCAGCACGCCGCGATCCAGCCAGATGTTGTCTTCGAGCCCGACCCGCACGTTGCCGCCCAGCAGCACCGCTTGGGCTGCCATCGGCATTTGCATGCGGCCGATACCGAAGCCGGCCCAGACCGCATTGGCCGGCAGGTTGTCGACCATGGCTTTCATGGTGGTGGTGTCAGCGGGTGCGCCCCATGGGATGCCCAGGCACAGCTGGAACAGCGGGTCGTCGAGCAGGCCTTCCTTGATCAGCTGTTTGGCGAACCACAGGTGACCGGTGTCGAAGATTTCCAGCTCGGCTTTCACGCCCAGCTCTTGAATGCGTTTGGCGCCAGCACGCAGTTGCGCCGGGGTGGAGACGTAAATGGTGTCCCCGTGGCCGAAGTTCAGGGTGCCGCAATCGAGTGTGCAGATTTCCGGCAGCAGCTCTTCGACGTGAGCCAGACGGGTCAGCGGGCCGACCAGGTCAGTGTTCGGGCCGAACTCCATCGGGTTCTCGCCAGCGCCGATTTCCAGGTCGCCGCCCATGCCGGCAGTCAGGTTGACGATGATGTCGACGTCCGCTTCGCGAATGCGCTCCATCACTTCGCGGTACAGCGCCACGTCACGGCTGAACTTGCCGGTTTCTGGGTTGCGCACATGGCAGTGGACCACGGTGGCCCCGGCTTTGGCGGCTTCTACCGCGGCGGCGGCGATCTGTTTTGGGGTGACCGGCACGTGTGGGCTCTTGGCGGTCGTGTCGCCAGCACCGGTGAGTGCGCAGGTGATGATGACGTCGTGGTTCATGGTGCGATTTCCTTCAGGCATGATTTTTTGGCGTAGCGGGCCCGCTCGCAGCCGAAACCGGCTGCGAAGAGGGGTTCATTTCGATGTTATTGACTGGTCAGTTGCAGGTTCTGGGCGGCCGGTTTGCCGTCGAACGTGGTCACGCCTTCAAGCCAGCGCTGCTTGTCTTGCGGATGATCCTTGAGCCACTGCTTGGCCGACTCGAAGGCGTCTTTGTGGTCGAGCAACGGTTGCATCATCCGGCTCTCGTCTTCGGCGGTGAAGGTCAGGTTGCTGAGCAAGCGGCTGACGTTCGGGCACTGGCTGGCGTAGTTCGGGGCGGTCACGGTCCAGACGGTGGCCGAGCCTTCGTTCGGGCCCAGGGCGTCCTGGCTGCCGGTGAGGTAGGTCATTTTCACGTTGACGTTCATCGGGTGCGGTGCCCAGCCGAAGAACACCACGGCTTCGTTGCGTCGCACGGCGCGATCCACCGCCGCGAGCATGCCGGCTTCACTGGATTCGACCAGCTGGAACTTGCCCAGGCCGAACTGGTTCTTGGCGATCATTTCCTTGATCTGGGTGTTGGCGCCCGAACCTGGCTCGATGCCGTAGATCTTGCCGCCCAGTTCTTTTTCGAACTTGGCAATGTCGGCGAAGGTTTTCAGGCCCCTGTCAGCCAAGTAAGTCGGCACGGCGAGGGTGGCGCGGGCATCTTTGAGGCTCGGCTCACTGAGGACGGTCACCTGTTTGCCGGCGACAAACGGGGTGATGGTCTGGGTCATCAACGGGTTCCAGTAGCCGAGGAACATGTCCAGGCGCTGGTCGCGGATGCCGGCGAAGATAATTTGCTGGGATGCGCTGGTTTGTTTGGTCTTGTAGCCGAGGCCATCGAGCAGAACCTGGGTCATGGCGCTGGTGGCGATCACGTCGGTCCAGTTCACCACACCCATGCGCACGTTCTGGCACGCGGCGGGGTCGGCAGCCATCGCGCCGGAACTCAAGAAAGCGGTACCACTGAGTGCGAGAACGCAGCTGCTGATCAGTCGTTTCATGGTGGGATCCTCGGCAGGTCATTATTGTGGGGTCCGGCATCTGTCGTGCCGGTGATGTCACGTTACGCAGCTGAACATGGCAGAAAACGCACAGCGGCGACCAGCTCTTGCACTGCAGCGACCTGTGCTCTTGTCTGTCGCTTGCAAGTGGCGTATCAACGTCCACACGCTGCCCGCCATCCGAGTGCGTTCCATGTCCCAGGATTTCTACTTTTTGTTGATGCCGGGTTTCTCGGCCATCGGTTTCATCTCGGCGATCGAACCGCTGCGGGTGGCCAACCGTTTTCGTGGCGAGCTGTACCGCTGGCATGTGCTGAGCGCCGACGGCGGCCCGGTATTGGCGAGCAACGGCATGTCGCTCAACGCCGATGCGGCGCTGGAACCGCTGAAAAAGGGTGCGACCTTGCTGGTGGTCGCCGGTTTCGAACCGCTGAAATTCGTCAACCCGACACTGGAACACTGGCTGCGCCGCCTCGATCATGACGGCGTGACCCTCGGCGGTATCGACACAGGTAGTTTTGTCCTTGCCGAAGCGGGTTTGCTCGACGGCCACCGTGTGACGCTGCACTGGGAAGCCATCGATGCTTTCAAGGAGTCTTATCCACAGCTCAGCGTCACCCAGGAGCTCTTCGAAATCGACCGCCGCCGCATCACTTCGGCCGGCGGCACTGCGTCCATCGACTTGATGCTCGACCTGATCGCCCAGGCCCACGGCCCGGAACTGGCGATCCAGGTCAGCGAACAGTTCGTGCTCGGGCGCATTCGCCCGCGCAAAGACCACCAACGCATGCAGATCGCCACGCGCTACGGCATCAGCAACAAGAAACTGGTGCAGGTGATTGGCGAGATGGAACAGCACAGCGAACCGCCGCTCAGCACCCTGGAGCTGGCGGATTCGATCAAGGTGACGCGACGTCAACTTGAGCGCCTGTTCCGCTTGCACCTCAACGATACGCCGAGCAACTTCTACCTGGGGTTAAGGCTGGAAAAAGCCCGACAACTGCTGCGCCAGACTGATATGAGCGTGCTGGAAGTGAGTATCGCCTGCGGGTTTGAATCGCCGTCGTATTTCACCCGCAGCTATCGGACGCGGTTTGTCCGCTGCCCGCGGGAGGATCGCCGGCGGTTGGGGGATGGGCGGGAGGTGGTTTGACAGGCATTTATAGTGATTTATACTCTCGACTATAAATTATAGTCGTTTTAATAATTGAGTATAAAGCCATGTCGAAAAGCAGCGGTTTTGTGTTCCGTCGACCCAGCCTGGCTCAAAATATTGCCGATGGTTTGACGGGGGCCGGAATTCAGGATTACACCTCGGGTCTGTTTCTGGCCGCGCCAAGGCGTACCGGGAAAAGTACCTTTCTGCGTGAAGACCTGATACCGGAATGTGAATCCCGAGGTTGGTTGGCGGTCTACGTCGATCTTTGGGCCAACCGAGAAAAAGACCCTGCCGACCTGATCGCTGCCGCTATTGCGGGGGCGTTGGTACCGTATGAGAAGGGCATTCGCAAACTGGCCAAGTCGATGGGCGTCGAGAAACTCAGTTTCCTGCGTACGCTGTCCTGGGATTTCAGCAAGCCACAATTGCCCGAAGGCGCGACGCTGACTCAAGCTCTGGAGCTACTGCACAACGCTGCTGGCAAGACCGTTGTGCTGGTGATCGACGAAGCCCAGCATGCGTTGAGCTCTGAAGCGGGGGTCAACGCCATGTTCGGGCTCAAAGCTGCCCGGGATCAGCTGAATCAAGGGCGCGAGGGAGGGGCCGGTGGTTTGCGTCTGGTGTTCACAGGGTCCAATCGCGACAAACTGGCTCACTTGGTGCTGAGCCGAAACCAGCCTTTCTACGGTTCCAGCATTACTCCGTTCCCGCTATTGAGCAAAGCGTTCACCCAAGCCTACACCGTCCACTTGAATGCCCATTTGGCGCAAACCAACCAGTTTGTCGCCGAAGACATCGACGAGGCTTTCGAATTAGTCGGGCGCCGTCCTGAAATGCTCCGGACCATTATTGGTGAGGTGGCTCTGGAGCTGGGCGAAGCAAGTAATCTGAGCCAATTGCTACGAAGCAGCGCCGAATTGTTGCGTGCCGGCGTGTGGACCGAGTTTGAAAGCGCCTGGAATGCCCTGACCGTTGCACAGCGTGCAGTGCTGGAGGTGATGGTCGAGCGTTCGCAGAGCAACGAACCCTTTGCGCCTTTCACCGACGCGACGTTGGTCGCGGTGGCAAAAGCGCTGGAAACGATGGGCAGTGAGGTAGTGCCGGGCACCCAGACTATTCAGGCGTGCATTGATGCTCTGCGTGAAAAGGAGCTGGTCTGGAAATCGAATCGCGGCGCTTATGCGCTTGAGGACAAGTCGTTTGCCGACTGGCTCAAGCACTATCGCGCCCAGAAGGCTCAGTAAACCTGAAACCTACTGCTTCACCAACCCCGAACACGCTGCTTTGTATGCCTCATGCTGATATTTGTTCAGTGTCGGCGGCAGGGCGAAATCGTGTTTTTTGTTCTGCGCGTTGATGGTCTGCGGCGAGAGCAGGGTGACGTCGCAGTTTTCCAGCAACTGGAAAACCCCTTCGATCTTGAAGGTGGTCGGGCCGCCGGCGAACTCGCCTTTTTTGCTGCGTTTCCTGATCGCAATACGCTCGATGCCGTTGTCGCGGACAAACGCGCTGACCTGTGCGGCGAAGGCTTTGACGTTGGCGGCTTCGTCATCGTCGTCGAGGGCGATTTTCTTGGTGTTCAGTGCGACGTGAGTCAGCGCCTGATTGTCGAGAGAGGCGACGGCGATGATCGCTTCGCTGCCTTTGATTTCGATGCCGCAGATTTTCATGGACTCGCCTTGGAGGAATGCGTGGAGTGGCGGGTGATGGTCGCGCACCTGGCGCAAGCGGTCAAAGCTGGCGGGCTAACGATTGCAGGATACGTGCGGTTCGGCTGGGTATCCAGTGAGGTGGCGGGGATGAAATGTTTATATATAAAAGACAATATATTGTCCGTTAAACAGATTTTTTGTCATTTTTTGGCCATATGTTGTCCATTATTTTTTGTCACGCCATTCCGCTGCTACACTTGCCAGCATTCACCTTGAGGTCGAATCATGGCCCTTACCCATGTCCTTTACTCGCCCGGCGAGATCGCGCTGCAGATCGCCGAAAACGCCAAGAGGCTGAGGCTGAGCAAGAATTTTTCACGTCGAGCGCTCGCCTTGAAGTCAGGCGTGCCTGAGTCGAATATCAAACGCTTTGAAACCACCGGGAAAATTTCCCTCGACGGCTTGTTGCTGATCGCTGTTTGCCTTGGGGTGGAAGAGCCCCTGACCGGTTTGTTCATTTCGCCACCGTCCCTGAGTCTTCAGGAGCTTAAAAACTACGGCAGGTCTCGAGGTCGACCATGAAATCAGTCACCGCGCTCAGCGTCAGGCTTCAGGGGACAAGAGTCGGCGAACTGGTCGCGATTCCTCGCCAGGGCCTGTTTTTCTCCTATGACCCGGGTTGGTTGGCAAGTGGGTTCAACCTTGCCCCGTTTCACATGGATTTCTCGGTGAATCCCCAGAAGGCGGCCGACCTGCAACTGTTCAGCGGCTTGCATGGGGCCTTTAGCGATTCGTTGCCGGACGGCTGGGGTTTGCTGCTCATGGATCGCTTTTTTCGAAGCGAGTTGAGCGCTGAGCGCCATGCCATCGGCCCGCTGGATCGCCTGGCTTACATGGGTGACCGGAGTATGGGCGCGCTGGAATACGTGCCGATGTTTGAAACCATAGAGACTTCGGAAGACCTTGATCTGGCGGCCCTCTATGAAGCGTCGCAGACGATACTGTCCGGCAGCACCGATGAGGTCATCACGTCCTTGCGCCTGGCCGGCGGTTCACCGGGCGGGGCACGACCCAAGGCGGTGATCGGGTTATCCCCGGACAAGCGTCGTGCGGTGTCGTCATTCGCTGAAATGCCTGAGGGATATGAGCATTGGCTGATCAAGTTCCGCAACGAAGACGAACACCGGGACAGCGGTGCCATTGAGCAGGTTTATGCGCGATTGGCGCGCGCAGCGGGAGTCGAGATATCCGAATCACAGCTGTTCCAGGTCGAAACCGCCAAGGGGACCGAGCGGTTTTTCGCGACCAGACGTTTTGACCGTGAAGCAGATGCCAAGCGCCACATGCTGACCGCTTCGGCCATTCTGTATGCAGACTTTCGGGCACCCAGCCTTGATTACGCGGATTTGTTGCGGGCGACCTGGGCGATGACCAAGGATGCGGTCGAGGTAGAGAAAATGGCCCGATTGATGGTCTTCAATGCCCTGGCCCACAATCGTGACGATCACGCCAAAAACTTCTCGTTCTTTGGTGGGCTGGCCGGGTGGAAAATGGCACCGGCCTACGACCTGACGTTTTCCAGCACGGGCGGGCGAGGCAATGAACACACCACGGCATTCGCAGGGAGAGGCAATCCCTCGCGCAAGGCAATTGTCGAGGTCTGTAAGGCCTTCAGTTTCCTCAGGCCTGGGCATTACATCGAGCAGACGCTGGATGCCTTTGCCAACTGGACTGCCTATTGCGCCGAGTTGGATATCGACAAGGCGCAAAGCCAGAAGTTGTTGATAACGCTCGCATCGGTATGGGATGCGTTCTAGCGTCTTATTCCTGGCCGATCGACTCCAAAAACTCCGACCGCTCGTCGCTTTTGCTCGCCAGGCAATCGTTCAGGTCAATGGTGTAGGCCTTGCTGCCCACTGTCGCGGGGAACGGCGCAATCGCGCAATCGGCATCCCGCGATTTCATCCAGAGCTGTTCGGCGGTCTGGAGTTTGCCGGTGATGTCTGCCAACTGCGCCTTGTTGTTCGCGTATTTGGTTTTCATCCGCTCCAGTAGCGCCTGGAAATTGTCCTTGAGCAGCTGTTCGGCGGTGGTTTTGCTGTAGGCCGAACATTCCAGAGTCTGGACGTCGTTTTCGACCGCGTCGCACGGGTTGTTGTCGGCTTCTTCAGCCGCCTGTACGCCGGTCGCTATCAGTGCCAAAGCCAGGAAGATCGATTTCATTGCGCCGCCGCCCCTTATTCCAGTAAAGCTTCCGGTGAAACATTCAGTAATGCGGCGAATTCTGGCCCAACTACCGGGGAAAGAACAGCTGGGCAAATAGCCCGCAGTGAGACCCTTTGTCGCGTATTGACGCTTTCGGCAATTCCCCTGTCGTTTTTGCACCCGGCTGCCCCGTCCCTCAAGCATATGCTGACCCCAAAGCGCCGGCAGACGATTCGGCGCATGAATCGCTAACAAGGGGACAGCCTGATGAGCCCAGCCGAATTGCACGCCGACAGCATCGTTATCGACGGGCTGATCATTGCCAAGTGGAACCGTGAGCTGTTCGAAGACATGCGCAAGGGCGGTCTGACCGCGGCCAACTGCACCGTTTCGGTGTGGGAGGGGTTCCAGGCGACCATCAACAATATCGCCGCGAGCCAGAAGCTGATTCGTGAGAACAGCGACCTGGTGATTCCGGTCAAGACCACTGCCGACATCCGTCTCGCCAAAGAACAGGGCAAGACCGGGATCATCTTCGGCTTCCAGAACGCCCATGCTTTTGAGGACCAGATCGGCTACGTCGAGATCTTCAAGCAGCTCGGGGTTGGCGTGGTACAGATGTGCTACAACACCCAGAACCTGGTGGGCACCGGTTGCTACGAGCGTGATGGCGGGCTGTCCGGTTTTGGTCGTGAAATCGTCGCGGAAATGAACCGCGCCGGCATCATGTGCGACCTGTCGCACGTCGGCTCCAAGACGTCTGAAGAAGTCATTCTCGAATCGAAAAAGCCGGTGTGCTACTCCCACTGCCTGCCATCGGGTCTCAAAGAGCACCCGCGCAACAAGTCCGATGAAGAACTGAAGTTCATTGCCGACCACGGCGGCTTTGTCGGCGTGACCATGTTCGCGCCGTTCCTCGCCAAAGGCATCGACTCGACCATCGACGACTACGCCGAAGCCATCGAATACACCATGAACATCGTCGGTGAAGACGCGATCGGTATCGGCACCGACTTCACCCAGGGTCATGGCCAGGATTTCTTCGAAATGCTGACCCACGACAAGGGCTACGCCCGTCGTCTGACCAGCTTCGGCAAGATCATCAACCCGCTGGGCATCCGCACCGTGGGCGAGTTCCCGAACCTGACCGAGACACTGCTCAAGCGCGGCCATTCCGAGCGCGTAGTGCGCAAGATCATGGGCGAAAACTGGGTCAACGTCTTGAAAGACGTCTGGGGCGAATAAGCCTACTTACAAACAACGATTCCTGTAGCAGCTGCCGAGGTACGAGGCTGCGTTGCGGTCCGCAGGACCGCCCTGGGGGCCGCTTCGCAGCCCAACGCAGCCTCGCAGGCTCGGCAGCTGCTACACATCGCCTCAATAAATCGAATTCTGGAGTTTTACCCATGGCCAAGATCGCCCCGCAATTGCCAATCGAAGTCGACAGCGAAACCGGTGTCTGGACCTCCGACGCCCTGCCGATGCTGTATGTACCGCGTCACTTCTTCGTCAACAACCACATGGGCATCGAGGAAGTGCTGGGGGCTGAGGCCTATGCCGAGATCCTCTACAAGGCCGGCTACAAATCTGCCTGGCACTGGTGTGAAAAAGAAGCTGAATGCCACGGCCTGGAAGGCGTTGCGGTGTTCGAGCACTACATGAAGCGCCTGTCGCAACGTGGCTGGGGCCTGTTCAAGATCCAGGACATCGACCTCGACAAAGGCACTGCCAGCGTCAAGCTCGAGCACTCGGCGTTCGTCTACGTCTACGGCAAGGTCGGACGCAAGGTCGACTACATGTTCACTGGCTGGTTTGCCGGTGCCATGGATCAGATTCTGCAAGCGCGCGGCAGCAAGATTCGCACCGTCGCCGAACAGGTTTACGGTGGCTCCGAAGAAGGCCACGACGACGGCTTGTTCACCGTCAAGCCGTTGTAAGTCGAGGATCCTGCCATGGCTTTCGAAGCAATGTTCCAGCCGATTCAAATCGGCAAACTGACCATCCGCAACCGCGTGCTCAGCACCGCGCATGCCGAGGTTTACGCCACCGACGGCGGAATGACCACCGATCGGTACGTGAAGTATTACGAAGAGAAAGCCAAGGGCGGGATCGGCCTGGCGATTTGCGGCGGTTCCTCCAGCGTGGCCATCGACAGCCCGCAAGGCTGGTGGAAGTCGGTCAACCTGGCCGACGACCGGATCATTCCGCACTTCCAGAATCTGGCCGATGCCATGCACAAGCATGGCGCCAAGATCATGATTCAGATTACCCACATGGGCCGTCGCTCGCGTTGGGATGGCGATCATTGGCCGACCCTGCTGTCGCCGTCGGGCATCCGTGAACCGGTGCACCGCGCGACCTGCAAAACCATCGAGCCGGAAGAAATCTGGCGGGTGATCGGCAACTACGCCAGCGCCGCCGCACGCGCCAAGGCCGGTGGCCTGGACGGCGTTGAACTGTCGGCGGTGCACCAGCACATGATCGACCAGTTCTGGAGCCCGCGAGTCAACAAACGTACCGACGAATGGGGCGGCAGCTTCGAGAACCGCATGCGTTTCGGCCTGGAAGTGATCAAGGCTGTGCGTAAGGAAGTCGGTCCGGACTTCTGCGTCGGCATCCGTATCTGCGGTGACGAATTCCACCCTGATGGCCTGAGCCATGAGGACATGAAGCAGATCGCCAAGTACTACGACGACACCGGCATGATCGACTTCATCGGCGTCGTGGGCTCGGGGTGCGATACCCACAACACCCTGGCCAACGTTATTCCCAACATGAGTTATCCACCGGAGCCGTTCCTGCATTTGGCGGCCGGTATCAAGGAAGTGGTCAAGGCCCCGGTGCTGCACGCGCAGAACATCAAGGACCCGAACCAGGCGACACGTATTCTGGAAGGTGGTTACGTCGACATGGTCGGCATGACCCGCGCGCACATCGCTGATCCGCACCTGATCGCCAAAATCAAAATGGGCCAGGTCGACCAGATCAAACAGTGTGTTGGCGCCAACTACTGCATCGACCGTCAGTACCAGGGTCTGGACGTTTTGTGCATTCAGAACGCCGCGACTTCCCGTGAATACATGGGCGTGCCGCACATCATCGAGAAGTCGACCGGTGTCAAACGCAAAGTCGTGGTCGTCGGTGCCGGCCCTGCCGGGATGGAAGCTGCACGCGTGTCGGCCGAACGTGGCCACGACGTGACCCTGTTCGAGAAGAAAGAATTCATCGGCGGGCAGATCACTACCGCCTCGAAAGCTCCGCAGCGGGACCAGATCGCCGGTATCACCCGTTGGTTCCAGCTGGAACTGGCGCGTTTGAAAGTCGACCTGCGCCTGGGCGTGGCAGCCGATGCAGCGACCATTCTCGACCTGCGTCCGGACGTGGTGGTGCTCGCCGTTGGCGGTCATCCGTTCCTTGAGCAGAACGAACACTGGGGTGCGGCTGAAGGCCTGGTGGTCAGCAGCTGGGACATCCTCGACGGCAAGGTTGCACCGGGCAAAAACGTATTGGTCTACGACACCATTTGCGAGTTCACCGGGATGTCGACGGCGGACTTCCTCGCCGACAAGGGCAGCCAGGTCGAGATCGTCACCGACGACATCAAGCCGGGTGTGGCGATTGGCGGCACATCGTTCCCGACTTACTACCGCAGCATGTACCCGAAAGAAGTGATCATGACCGGGGACATGATGCTGGAGAAGGTCTACCGCGAAGGCGACAAGCTGGTGGCGGTGCTCGAGAACGAATACACCGGCGCCAAAGAGGAGCGGGTGGTCGATCAGGTCGTGGTCGAGAACGGCGTGCGGCCGGACGAAGAAATCTACTACGCGCTGAAGGAAGGCTCGCGCAACAAAGGCCAGATGGACATCGAAGCCCTGTTCGCGATCAAGCCTCAGCCATCGTTGAGCCAGACGGGTGACGGCTACTTGCTGTTCCGCATCGGCGACTGCGTGGCCCAGCGCAACACGCACGCGGCGATCTACGACGCACTGCGGCTGTGCAAGGATTTCTAAGAGCTTGTGGATCCCCTGTGGGAGCGAGCTTGCTCGCGATGAACGATGACGCGGAGCCTCTGATGCACCGCGTCGCCTGAATCGCGAGCAAGCTCGCTCCCACAGGAATCGAGCAAGGCATCCAGGTAGTTAAGCCTGCAAGACCCCGAGGTCTTTGGGAGCTCCACCATGCTAAACACCCTTCTTCCCATCCTGCTGTTCGCTGCCCTGGGCCTGGCTGTCCTGGGCGCGCTGCGGCGGGTGGCTATGTGGCGCCGGGGCCGTGCGTCCAAGGTCGATCTGATCGGCGGCCTGCTGGCCATGCCCAAACGCTACATGGTCGATCTGCACCACGTGGTGGCGCGGGACAAATACATCGCCAACACCCACGTCGCCACGGCGGGTGGTGCCGTGGCGTCCATCGTGCTGGCGATTCTGGTTCACGGTTTTGGCCTGCATAACCGCTTCCTCGGTTATGCACTGTTGCTGATGACGGCAGTGATGTTCGTCGGTGCGATCTTTGTTTACCTGCGTCGGCGCAACCCGCCGGCCCGTTTATCCAAAGGTCCGTGGATGCGCCTGCCGAAAAGCTTGCTGGCATTCTCGGCGTCGTTCTTCCTGGTGACCTTGCCGGTGGCGGGCATCCTTCCGGAAAACTTCGGCGGCTGGCTGTTGGCGGCGATCCTCGGTGTTGGCGTGCTGTGGGGCGTATCCGAATTGTTTCTCGGCATGACCTGGGGCGGGCCGATGAAGCACGCCTTCGCCGGTGCCTTGCACCTGGCCTGGCACCGTCGCGCCGAACGTTTTGGTGGTGGTCGTTCTACGGGTCTTAAACCGCTTGACCTGAACGATCCGCAAGCCCCCTTGGGTGTGGAAAAACCCAAGGATTTTACCTGGAACCAACTGCTCGGCTTCGACGCCTGCGTGCAGTGCGGTAAATGCGAAGCCGCGTGCCCGGCGTTCGCCGCTGGCCAGCCGCTGAACCCGAAAAAACTGATTCAGGACATGGTCGTCGGCCTGGCGGGCGGCACCGATGCCAAATTCGCCGGCAGCCCTTATCCCGGCAAAGCAATTGGCGAACACGCGGGCAATCCGCATCAACCGATCGTCAACGGTCTGGTCGACGCTGAAACCCTGTGGTCCTGCACCACCTGCCGTGCCTGTGTTGAAGAATGCCCGATGATGATCGAGCACGTTGACGCCATCGTCGACATGCGCCGCCATCTGACCCTGGAAAAAGGTGCGACCCCGAACAAGGGCGCTGAAGTCCTCGAAAACCTGATCGCCACCGACAACCCGGGCGGTTTTGCGCCGGGCGGGCGGATGAACTGGGCGGCAGACCTGAACCTGACGCTGCTCAGCGAGAAGAAATCCACCGACGTGCTGTTCTGGGTCGGCGATGGTGCTTTCGACATGCGCAACCAGCGCACCTTGCGCGCCTTCGTCAAAGTGCTGAAAGCCGCGAAAGTCGACTTTGCCGTGCTCGGTCTTGAAGAGCGTGACAGCGGTGACGTGGCCCGGCGTCTGGGCGACGAAGCGACCTTCCAGCTGTTGGCCAAACGCAATATCCAGACCCTGGCCAAATACAGCTTCAACCGCATCGTCACCTGCGATCCGCACAGCTTCCACGTGCTGAAGAACGAATACGGCGCCTTCGATGGCAACTACCTGGTGCAGCACCACAGCACCTACATGGCGGAAATCATCGACGCTGGCGCGCTCAATCTTGGCCAGCACAAAGGCAACAGCGTGACCTATCACGACCCGTGCTACCTCGGTCGCTACAACGGCGAATACGAGGCGCCACGCCAGGTGCTGCGAGCGCTGGGGATCGAGGTCAAGGAAATGCAACGCTCCGGTTTCCGCTCGCGCTGCTGCGGCGGTGGCGGTGGTGCGCCGATCACTGACATTCCGGGCAAGCAACGGATCCCTGACATGCGCATGGACGACATCCGCGAAACCGGTGCCGAACTGGTAGCCGTGGGTTGTCCACAGTGCACCGCGATGCTCGAAGGCGTGGTTGAACCACGACCGCTGATCAAGGACATCGCCGAACTGGTGGCCGATGCGCTGCTCGAAGACGCGGCGCCGAGCAAGTCACCGGCACCGATCAAACGTCAACCTGCGGAGGCCCACTGATGAGCGACATTATCCGCCGCGATCCGCGCGCCGAATGGATCGCCCGTAACCGCCTGCATCCGCTGCACGCCGCCATGCAACCGGTGGAACATAGCTGGATGGGCCCCAACGGGATCATTCGCAAGAACCCTCACGGTATCGGTTTCATCGGCCCCAATGGCATCAAGCGGATTGACCGCAGTGGTGTACAGCAGGGCGGGGCGACCAAACGTACGGCAGCCGTTGAAGTGCAACTCCCGCTGCATCAGGTGGCTGCACCTGCCTTCTACATCAGCGTGGTGCCGGACATGGTCGGCGGCCGTTTGAGTAGCCATGACCGTGACCTGCTGGGCCTGGCCCATCAGCTGGCCGGCAAGGACGGCGCCGTGCTGGCGGTGGTCTTTGGTGAACACAAGGAAAACACCTTCGCCACCGCAGGTGTCGACCGCCTGCTGGTGCTCGATGGCGAAGCATTCAATGGTTATGCACCGGAACAACGGGTGCAGGGTCTGCGGGCTGTGGATAACCAGTTCAATCCACGTCACTGGCTGCTGCCAGACAGCCGCAGCGGTGGCGGTGAACTGGGTCGGCGCTTTGCCGCGGCACTCGGCGAGCGCCCGGCCACGCGGGTCTGGCAGGTCAAGGATCAAGAGTGCATCGGCCGCGCCGGTGCAGGTCTGCAAGACTTGGCGCGTCCTGTCGCACGGTTGATTCTGGCGGCGGTGGAATGCGCCGAGCCGGTCAGCGAAACCCGTCACGAAGCGTTGCCGGTGGAGTTATCCACAACGGTTGCACGCAGCCTGTCGCGAATCGAAGACCTGGGCGCGGTAGCAGTCGATCCGGCAGCCATTCCCATGGCCGAAGCCGAGTTCATCTTCTCGGGTGGCAACGGGGTCAAGGACTGGGGACTTTTCCACAGGACCGCAGCCGCCCTCGGCGCTACCGAAGGCGCATCGCGAGTGGCGGTGGACGACGGCTTCATGGCCCGCGACCGTCAGGTCGGCGCCAGTGGCACCTGGGTCACCGCACGGGTTTACGTGGCGGTGGGGATTTCCGGGGCGATCCAGCACCTGCAAGGCATCGGTGCCTGCGACAAGGTGGTGGCGATCAATCTTGACCCTGGCTGCGACATGATCAAGCGCGCCGACCTGTCGGTGATTGGTGAAAGCGCGGAGATTCTTCAGGCCTTGATCGCGGCGGTAGAGGCTTACCGCAACGACGCCAAGCGCGATGCGGCTTAAGGAAAGGACTTGGATTATGAGTACTAATGTCATCAGCCTGGTGTCCATCGGCGCCCACCCGACCTCGGGCCGGCCACGCCGCGCCGAGCAGGATGCGCGGGCGGTTGAACTCGGTCTGCAACTGGCTGGGGATAACCTGCAAGTGCTGCATGCCGGTGATGTCGAGGAGCCTGCGCTGCGCGCTTATCTGGGCATGGGCCTGGAACAGCTGCATGTGCTGGAACAACCTCAGGGCGCCGATGCGCTGCCAGCGTTGACCGCTTATTTACGCGATGCCGGCGCGCAGGTCGTGCTGACCGGCAGTCAGGCGGAAACCGGTGAAGGCTCGGGCATGTTGCCGTTCCTGCTGGCGGAAAGCCTGGGCTGGCCGTTGGTGGTCGGGCTGGCGCAGGTCGAATCCATCGACGGCAATTCGGCCCTGGTGCTGCAAGCCTTGCCCCGTGGCCAGCGTCGACGTTTGAAAGTGCGCCTGCCGTTTCTCGCCACTGTGGATAACGCGGCGCCCAAGCCACGGCAAAGCGCCTTCGGCCCGGCCCGGCGCGGCGTGTTGCACGCGGAAGACGTTGAGATTATCGACGATGAATTGCTCGCGGTTGCAACGTTGCAACCGGCCAAGCCACGGCCAAAACGCTTGAAAGTGATCAAGGCCAAGAGCGGCGCCGACCGGATGAAAGCCGCAACGGCCAAGGCCAGCGGCGGCGGTGGGCAGGTGCTCAAAGGGGTGAGTGCCGAGGCCGGGGCTGAAGCGATTCTCAAGTTGCTGATTGAAGAAGGCGTGGTTCGCTAACGGTCCTGTGGAGCCCGGTAAATGGCAGTTGAATTTCGTTCGGCCCTGCGCACGGATGCGCGGGAGATTGCTCGCTTGTTTCAGATTTCATCAGAAGGTACCGCGGATTACATCTGGAGCCAGCTGGCGCAGCCCGGCCAGGACCTGCTGGATGCCGGTGCCAGTCGCTACGCCCGTGAAGACGTCGATTTCTCCTATCAAAACTGCGTGATCGCGCAGGCGGAGGGGAAGGTCATCGGCATGCTGCACAGCTACGCGATGCGATACGATCCGATCCGCTGGCAGCTCCGGTCACCGATCCGGTCCTGGCGCCGTATGCCAGGATGGAAATCCCCGACACCCTCTATATTTCGAGCCTGGCGCTGCATGAAGGCTGGCGCAATCAGGGCTTGGGCCAACAATTCCTCGCCTACGCTTACGACCGTGCCAACCAGCTGGGGCTCAATGGCTTGAGCCTGATCGACTATGCGGCGAACACCGGCGCCCGTCGGTTTTATGAGCGACATGGTTTCCGTGTCGTCGATACCTGCCAGATCACACCCCACCCGATGATTCGGGTCACGGGTGAAGCCTATTTGATGTATCGGCCTTAAGCATAAGAAAATCCCTGTGGGAGCGAGCTTGCTCGCGAAAGCGGTGGATCAGTCAACATCAATTTTGAATGTCAGTCCGTCTTCGCGAGCAAGCTCGCTCCCACAGTTGTTATGCATTTACCCACAATCCCTGTTAGCGCTTCTGTGGATAACATGTTCACCCCTCGCTGCACCCCATGCGCATCAAGCCCTGTAAGCCTTTGTACGAAAAACAACCAGCCTGACTCGTTGTTTTTCGAGCTTTTTTCAGTGGATAAGGGAATCGCTGATTCACGACTTGCCCCCAATCTCTGTTGGCGCTTCTGTGGATAAGATGTTCGCTGTCGGCTGTAAGCCATACAGATCGGGGCTTTCAAGCTTCTGGTTAATAACTGACCAAATGCCAGGTTTTGCCGTTCTTTTGTCGCTCAAACCCGCTAAATATGCAGCCTGGACGCGGTTTTCCACAAAGCAGGGTCGGTGCTGTGGAGTTGCCCCCAAAGTCTGTTGGCGCTTCTGTGGATAAGGTGTTCGCGATCCGCTGCAAGCTATACAAACCGTGGCTTACAGGGTTCTGGTCAAAAAACGCTCAATCGCTGCCAGAAACCCTGCTTCTGGATAAGTCACGGATTTTCTTCAGTTTCTGTGGAGAAAACTTTCAGTCTTTCCACAGTTGTCCCCATTTGCTGTGGGTGGAGGTGTGGATAACTTGTTCGTTGAAGGCTGCACGCCACGTTCCTTATAGGCTGGAACGCAATAGATCATATTTCGTACAGTTCTAAGATTTGGGGGAGAGTATCGAGGGGAGGGATGTGGTGACAGGTAGGCCGCCATCGCGAGCAAGCTCGCTCCCACATTGATTGATGTTGTTCCCAGCATTTGTGAACACCACCAATCCCCTGTGGGAGCGAGCTTGCTCGCGATGCTTTTGCTCTTAGCCGTGAACCGGCACGCCCTTGAGATAAGGCGCAGGCTCGGCCCCCAGGTTGCTCAGCAGACGCTCGCTGTACCAATCGACGAAGTTCACCACGCCGAACTCGTAGGTCTTGGAGTACGGGCCTGGCTGATACGCCGTGGAGTTGATCCCGCGCTGGTTCTCTTCGGCCAGACGACGGTCCTCGTTGTTGGTGGCATCCCAGACTTCGCGCATGCGGTCGACGTCATAATCCACACCTTCGACCGCGTCCTTGTGCACCAGCCATTTGGTGGTGACCATGGTCTCTTGCGCGCTGATCGGCCATACGGTGAACACAATGATGTGATCGCCCATGCAGTGGTTCCACGAGTGCGGCAGGTGCAGGATGCGCATCGAGCCCAGGTCCGGGTTCTGGATCCGGCCCATGAGTTTCTTGCAGGCTTGCTTGCCATCCAGGGTCATCGACACGGTGCCCTTGAGCAGCGGCATGCGCACGATGCGGTTACGCAGGCCGAAGCTTGCGTGTGCGTAAGGAATCTTCTCGGCTTCCCAGGCAGCGGCAGAGGCGGCTACGTGGTCCTTGAACGCCTGGTCGGCGCGTGGGTCGGTGACGTCGTCCCATTCCAGCAGGGTTTTCAGCAGTGCCGGGTGCGACGCGTTGCAGTGGTAGCACTCGCGGTTGTTTTCCAGCACCAGTTTCCAGTTGGCCTGTTCCACCAGGGTGGTTTGCACCGCCACCTTGGTGTTTTCCATGTCGTACGGTTCCATGTAATGGTTCAGTGTCGACAGGAAGTCATCGATGGCCGGCGGGTTTTCCGCGAGGCTGATAAAGATGTAGCCACCAGCGGTCTTCACGTGGACCGGTTTCAGGCCGTACTGCTTCATGTCGAAGTCGTCACCCATCTCGCTGCCGGCGAACAGCAGACGACCGTCAAGCTCGTAGGTCCACTGGTGGTAGTGGCAAACCAGTTTGGCGACTTTGCCCTTTTCGCTGGTGCACAGACGCGAACCACGGTGGCGGCAGACGTTATGGAAGGCATGAACCACGCCTTCGGCGCCGCGAATCACGATGATCGGGTTCTTGCCGATCTGCAGCGTCAGGTAGTTGCCCTTGGTCGGGATTTCGCAGGTCATGCCGGCGATCAGCCACTCTTTCTGGAAGATCTCCTGCATGTCGATATCAAACAACCGCTCATCAGAGTAGAACGGCTGTGGCAGCGAAAACGTACGCTCGCGCTCTTGCAGCATCTGCGCGGTGGCCTTGCGTGCGGGTTCCAGTGGATCGCCCAAGCTCAGGGTAGTGGTGACGTCCATCGTTTAAGTCCTCATGGCCATCTGTGTGGCCGGCGAATAGTGGCTGTATGGCCCGTGTAACGGGATTGTACGGTCAAGTCCGGCGCCTGAAGTCCTGATCCTGCGTTGCCGCTCCTCGCCATAGCGGGCTATGACTCGTCGCGGCGCCTTGGCTCAGAACTTCATGCATCCGGGCTTGCTCCGTACAACCCCGTGACACTGGCCACGGTTGCTACGCAAGGCAGAAAACAGCGTTTATCTGTTGAAGCGAGTGTGGGGCCGGCGCGGGCCAGAACCTTATCCATGGGCGACATGGCCCAATCTGTTCCCGACGCTCAACCCCCGGTGGTTGTGGGCTGGTCGCGATAAGCATGTGAATGTCGCAGATAGGTAAATGGGCAATCTGCGCTATACGCAGAATCGGCAACATGAGGCCGACAGTCGGCCGTGGAGATCAGCATGTCCAATAGCTTCCTGAACCCAGTAACCACCCAGACCTGGGCCAATGGTCGGCACATTGTCCGTTGCGTCAAAGTCATCCAGGAAACCTGGGACGTGCGGACCTTCTGCTTCATGGCCGACCAGCCGATCATGTTCTTCTTCAAGCCGGGGCAGTTCGTCACCCTGGAGCTGGAAATCGACGGCGTGCCGATCATGCGCTCGTACACCATTTCCAGCTCGCCGTCGGTGCCTTACAGCTTTTCGGTAACCATCAAGCGCGTACCGGGCGGCAAGGTCTCCAACTGGTTGCACGACACCCTGCACGAAGGCCAGGAGCTGGCGGTGCACGGGCCGGTCGGGCTGTTCAACGCGATGGATTTCACCGCACCGAAAGTGCTCTATCTCAGCGGTGGCGTCGGGATCACGCCGGTCATGTCCATGGCCCGCTGGTTCTACGACACCAACGGCAACGTCGACATGGTGTTTATCCACAGCGCCCGTTCGCCGAAAGACATCATCTATCATCGCGAGCTGGAGCACATGGCGTCGCGGATCGATAACTTCAGCCTGCACCTGATCTGCGAGAAGCATGGTCTGGGTGAGCCCTGGGCCGGTTATCGCGGTTACCTGAACCACAAAATGCTGGAATTGATGGCGCCGGACTTCCTTGAGCGCGAAGTGTTCTGCTGCGGCCCGACGCCTTACATGCACGCGGTCAAACGCCTGCTGGAAGCCGCTGGTTTCGACATGACGCGGTATCACGAGGAATCCTTCGGTGCTACACCGCCCGAGGCCCGCGCCGATGCGGTGGAGCAAGCCGAACAAGCGGCCGATGCGCCGGAAATCGACGTGGCGGATCTGCATCAGGTGGAATTCACCGCGTCCGGCAAAAGCATCCGCGTGGCGCCGGGCGAAACCGTTCACGCCGCTGCAGCCAAGCTTGGGCTGCTGATTCCGAAAGCCTGCGGTATGGGCATCTGCGGGACGTGCAAGGTAATGAAGCTGGGTGGCGAGGTCGAAATGGAGCACAACGGCGGGATCACCGAAGAAGACGAAGCCGAGGGTTACATCCTGTCGTGCTGCAGCGTGCCGAAGGGCGATGTGCGCATCGAGTTCTAGCACGGTCGAATCGACCACTATCTTTGATAGCTGCCGAATAACCACGTAGGAGCTGCCGAAGGCTGCGATCTTTTGATTTTGATTTTGATTTTTAAGATCAAAAGATCGTCCGAACGCGGCCCGAACCTTCGGCAGCTCCTACGGGGTCAGGCTCAGGCGGTCATGACCTCGCGAATATCCGCCGCCAGTTCCCGCACGCGCTCTACCTCGGTATCCCACGAGCACATGAAGCGGGCGCCGCCTTTGCCGATGAAGGTGTAGAAACGCCAGCTCTTGGCGGTCAGTGCGGCGACGGCCGATTCCGACAGTTGCAGGAACACGCCGTTGGCTTGCACCGGGAACATCAGTTCAACACCTGGAATGTCGCTCACCAGCTCGGCCAGCAACTGTGCGCAGTAGTTGGCATGGCGGGCGTGTTTGAGCCAGGCGTCGTTTTCCAGCAGGCCGACCCACGGTGCCGAGAGAAAACGCATTTTCGAAGCCAGTTGCCCGGCCTGTTTGCAGCGGTAGTCGAAGTCTTCAGCGAGTTTCTGGTTGAAAAACAGAATCGCCTCGCCCACCGCCATGCCGTTTTTCGTCCCGCCGAAGCACAACACGTCAACGCCGGCTTTCCAGGTCAGGTCGGCGGGCGAGCAATTGAGGAACGCGCAGGCGTTGGAGAAGCGCGCGCCGTCCATGTGCAGGTTCAGGCCCAGCTCTTTGCAGGTGGCGCTGATGGCGCGGATTTCTTCCGGGGTGTAGATGCTGCCGACTTCGGTGGCCTGGGTCAGGGTCACGACGCGCGGTTTCGGGTAGTGAATGTCCTGGCGCTTGAGGGCGATTTCGCGGATCGATTCCGGGGTCAGCTTGCCGTTTTCAGTGCGTGCGATCAGCAGCTTGGAGCCGTTGGAGAAGAACTCCGGCGCGCCGCATTCGTCGGTTTCGACGTGGGCGGTTTCCGAGCAGATTACGCTGTGGTAGCTCTGGCATAGCGACGACAGCGCCAGCGAGTTGGCCGCGGTGCCGTTGAAGGCAAAGAACACTTCGCAGTCGGTTTCGAACAGTTTGCGGAAATCGTCCGAGGCGCGTGCGGTCCACTCGTCGTCGCCGTAGGCACGTTGATGGCCATGATTGGCCTGTTCCATGGCGGCCCAGGCTTCCGGGCAGATACCGGAATAGTTGTCACTGGCAAATTGTTGGCTCTTGTCGGTCATGGCCGGCTCCGTGGTCGATGATGGTGCGCACTGTACCCAAGATGGACGGGGGAGCACACGCGATGTGTCTGTCAGAAAAATACAAAGACGTCAGGCAATTATGCACAGGACTACACGCAACGGTGTGTTGAACCTGCGTAGGAGCTGCCGCAGGCTGCGATCTTTTGATCTTGATTCTGCGGTGCCTGCGATATCGCCAGAAGATCGCAGCCTTCGGCAGCTCCTACGCCGAGCACGCCGGGTGTGTCGCGAGCGCCGGTCAGTGGTCGCTCTTTGGGCGTATGTCGTAAACGCACCTTTGCGTGGCGTCCATAGGCATTTGACCTGTCTGCGCCGGCCATACCATCGCATCCAAAGGGCACTGCCGAAAGGTACGTGCCTCACCGAGACGAAAGGCGCACAAGCCGCCGCTGGGAGAGACGCGATGTTCAGCAAGCAAGACCAGATCAAGGGTTACGACGATGCACTGCTGGCGGCGATGAATGCCGAAGAGCTGCGCCAGGAAGATCACATCGAGCTGATCGCGTCAGAGAACTACACCAGCAAGCGTGTCATGGAAGCGCAAGGCAGTGGCCTGACCAACAAATACGCCGAAGGCTATCCGGGCAAGCGCTACTACGGCGGCTGCGAGCACGTCGACAAAGTCGAAGCGCTGGCCATCGAACGCGCCAAACTGCTGTTCGGCGCCGATTACGCCAACGTCCAGCCGCACTCCGGCTCGTCGGCCAACAGCGCCGTTTACCTGGCCCTGCTGCAAGCCGGCGACACCATTCTCGGCATGAGCCTGGCCCATGGCGGTCACCTGACCCACGGCGCCAAGGTGTCGTCCTCCGGCAAGCTGTACAACGCCGTGCAGTACGGCATCGACACCAAAACCGGCCTGATCGACTACGACGAAGTCGAGCGTCTGGCCGTCGAATGCAAGCCGAAGATGATCGTCGCCGGCTTCTCGGCTTACTCCAAGACTCTGGACTTCCCACGTTTTCGTCAGATCGCCGACAAGGTGGGTGCGCTGCTGTTCGTCGACATGGCGCACGTTGCCGGTCTGGTCGCTGCCGGCCTGTACCCGAACCCGCTGCCGTATGCCGACGTGGTGACCACCACCACCCACAAGACCCTGCGCGGTCCGCGTGGCGGCCTGATCCTGGCCAAGGCTAACGAAGAAATTGAGAAAAAGCTCAACGCGGCAGTCTTCCCCGGTGCCCAGGGCGGCCCGCTGATGCACGTGATCGCCGGTAAGGCGGTGTGCTTCAAGGAAGCGCTGGAGCCTGGTTTCAAGGTCTATCAGCAGCAAGTGATCGACAACGCACAGGCGATGGCCGGCGTTTTCATCAAACGTGGCTACGATGTAGTGTCCGGCGGTACTGACAACCACCTGTTCCTGGTGAGCCTGATCCGTCAGGGCCTGACTGGTAAGGAAGCCGACGCCGCCTTGGGTCGTGCCCACATCACCGTGAACAAGAACGCCGTACCGAACGATCCACAATCGCCGTTTGTCACCTCGGGCCTGCGTATCGGCACCCCGGCGGTCACCACTCGCGGCTTTAAGGTTACCCAGTGCGTTGAACTGGCCGGCTGGATCTGCGACATCCTCGACAACCTCGGCGACGCCGATGTCGAGGCCAATGTTGCCAAGCATGTGGCAGCCCTGTGCGCGGACTTCCCGGTTTATCGCTGAGCGCGGTTTTGGAGTAAATGACTATGCAACGCTACTCAGGCTTCGGCCTCTTCAAACACTCCCTCAGCCACCACGAAAACTGGCAGCGGATGTGGCGCACGCCGACTCCGAAAAAAGTCTACGACGTAGTCATCGTCGGCGGCGGCGGGCATGGTCTGGCGACCGCCTACTACCTGGCCAAGGAACACGGCATCACTAACGTGGCCGTGGTCGAAAAAGGCTGGCTGGGCGGCGGTAACACCGCGCGCAACACCACCATTGTGCGTTCCAACTACCTGTGGGACGAGTCGGCGCACCTGTACGAGCACGCGATGAAACTCTGGGAAGGTCTGTCCCAGGACCTGAACTACAACGTGATGTTCTCCCAGCGTGGCGTCTACAACCTGTGCCACACCCTGCAGGACATCCGTGATTCCGAGCGTCGGGTCAGCGCCAACCGCCTCAACGGCGTCGATGGCGAGCTGCTCACCGCTCAACAAGTGGCTGACGAGATTCCGTACCTCGACTGCTCGAAAAACACTCGCTACCCGGTGATGGGCGCTACCGTTCAGCGTCGCGGCGGCGTGGCCCGTCACGATGCCGTGGCCTGGGGCTTTGCCCGTGCGGCCGATGCCTTGGGCGTGGACCTGATCCAGCAGACCGAAGTGATCGGTTTCCGCAAGGAAAACGGCGTGTGCATCGGTGTTGAAACCAACAAGGGCTTCATCGGCGCCAAGCGTGTCGGCGTGGTCACGGCCGGTAACTCCGGGCACATGGCCAAACTGGCCGGTTTCCGTCTGCCGATCGAATCGCACCCGCTGCAAGCGCTGGTGTCCGAGCCGATCAAGCCGATTATCGACAGCGTGATCATGTCCAACGCCGTGCACGGTTACATCAGCCAGTCCGACAAGGGCGACCTGGTGATCGGCGCTGGTATCGACGGCTACAACGGCTACGGCCAGCGCGGTTCGTACCCGGTGATCGAGCACACCATCCAGGCCATCGTCGAGATGTTCCCGGTGTTGTCCCGCGTACGCATGAACCGTCAGTGGGGCGGCATCGTCGACACCACGCCGGATGCGTGCCCGATCATTTCCAAAACTCCGGTGCCGAACATGTTCTTCAACTGCGGTTGGGGTACCGGTGGTTTCAAAGCGACACCGGGCTCGGGCAACGTGTTTGCCGCCAGCCTGGCCAAGGGTGAAATGCACCCGTTGGCGGCACCTTTCTCCATCGACCGTTTCCACAACGGTGCGCTGATCGATGAACATGGCGCTGCTGCGGTCGCCCACTAACAAAGGCCTCATGAAAACTACTGCGCTCGGCAATACTGCGTTAAAAACAGGCTCGAAATGCTCACTTAGTAAACTAAGCTCCGCTTTCTCCCCTGTTTTTGCCTTGTCTTGCCTTCGCTCGTTACGTTTTCAAGCGGCTTGAGAGGAGAAATCCCTATGTTGCATATCTTCTGTCCTCACTGCGGCGAGCTGCGCTCCGAAGAGGAATTCCACGCATCCGGCCAGGCGCATATCCCGCGCCCACTGGACCCGAACACCTGCACCGACGAGGAGTGGGGCGACTACATGTTCTTCCGCGATAACCCTCGTGGCTTGCACCATGAACTGTGGGATCACGTCGCCGGTTGCCGTCAGTATTTCAACGTCACCCGTGACACCGTGACCTACGAGATTCTCGAAACCTACAAGATCGGCACCAAGCCACAGTTCACCGACAAGACTGAAAGTCCGAAAGCGGCCGCGCAGGCTCTGGGAGCGAAGGTATGAGCCAGATCAATCGCCTGTCCAACGGTGGACGGATCGACCGCAACAAAGTCCTGAGCTTCAGCTTCAACGGCCAGATCTACAAAGGCTTTGAAGGTGACTCCCTGGCCGCTGCATTGCTGGCCAACGGTGTCGACATCATCGGTCGCAGCTTCAAGTATTCGCGTCCTCGCGGGATCTTCGCCGCCGGTGCCGAAGAACCGAACGCGGTGCTGCAGATCGGTGCCACCGAAGCCACGCAAATTCCTAACGTACGCGCCACCCAACAGGCGCTGTACCAGGGGCTCGTCGCCACCAGCACCAACGGCTGGCCGAGCGTGAACAACGACATGATGGGGATTCTCGGCAAGGTCGGCGGCAAGCTGATGCCACCGGGTTTCTACTACAAAACCTTCATGTACCCGCAATCGTTCTGGATGACCTACGAGAAGTACATTCGTAAGGCCGCAGGTCTTGGTCGTTCGCCGACCGAAAACGATCCGGACACCTACGACTACATGAACCAGCACTGCGACGTGCTGATCGTCGGCGGTGGCCCGGCCGGTCTGGCGGCTGCCCTGGCGGCTGCGCGCAGCGGTGCCCGAGTGATTCTGGCCGATGAGCAGGAAGAGTTCGGCGGCAGCCTTCTCGATTCCCGTGAAAGCCTCGACGGCAAACCGGCGACCGAATGGGTTGCCAGCGTGATCGCTGAGCTCAAAGGCTTGCCGGACGTGCTGCTGTTGCCTCGTGCGACCGTCAACGGTTACCACGACCACAACTTCCTGACCATCCACGAACGCCTCACCGATCACCTCGGCGACCGCGCACCGATTGGCCAGGTTCGTCAGCGTATTCACCGGGTTCGCGCCAAGCGCGTAGTACTGGCAACCGGCGCTCACGAGCGTCCGCTGGTCTATGGCAATAACGACGTGCCGGGCAACATGCTCGCCGGTGCAGTCTCGACTTACGTGCGCCGTTACGGCGTCGCGCCGGGCAAAAAACTGGTGCTGTCGACCAACAACGATCACGCCTACCGCGTGGCGCTGGACTGGCTCGACGCCAGCCTGCAAGTGGTGGCCATCGCCGATGCGCGGAGTAATCCACGCGGTGCGCTGGTAGAAGAAGCGCGGGCCAAAGGCATCCGTATTCTGACCGGCAGTGCAGTCATCGAAGCACGCGGCAGCAAGCGCGTAACCGCCGCTCGCGTTGCAGCGATCGACGTTAAAGCACACACCGTCACCAGCCCTGGCGAATGGCTTGAATGCGATCTGGTTGCCAGCTCCGGCGGCTACAGCCCGGTGGTTCACCTGGCGTCGCACTTGGGCGGCAAACCGATCTGGCGTGAAGACATCCTCGGGTTCATCCCGGGCGAAGCACCACAAAAACGCGTGTGCGTTGGCGGCATCAATGGCGTCTATAGCCTCGGCGACTCTCTGGCTGACGGTTTTGAAGGCGGCGTGCGCGCTGCCAGCGAAGCCGGCTTCAAAGCGGTCGAAGGCGTACTGCCAAAAGCTCTGAGCCGTCTGGAAGAGCCGACTCTGGCGCTGTTCCAGGTGCCACATGAAAAGGCCACCGCACGGGCGCCGAAGCAATTCGTCGACTTGCAGAACGACGTCACCGCTGCCGCCATCGAACTGGCGACCCGCGAGGGCTTCGAGTCGGTCGAGCACGTCAAGCGCTACACCGCGCTGGGCTTCGGCACCGATCAGGGCAAGCTCGGCAACGTCAACGGTCTGGCCATCGCCGCCCGTTCGCTGAACGTGACCATCCCGCAGATGGGCACCACCATGTTCCGCCCGAACTACACGCCGGTGACTTTCGGCGCGGTAGCCGGTCGTCACTGTGGGCACATCTTCGAGCCAGTGCGCTACACCGCACTGCACGCCTGGCACGTGAAAAACGGCGCCGAGTTCGAAGACGTCGGTCAGTGGAAACGTCCTTGGTACTTTCCGAAAAACGGTGAAGACCTGCATGCCGCGGTGAAACGCGAATGCCTGGCCGTGCGTGAAAGCGTAGGTCTGCTGGATGCCTCGACACTCGGCAAGATCGACATTCAAGGTCCGGATGCGCGTGAGTTCCTCAACCGCGTCTACACCAACGCCTGGACCAAGCTCGATGTGGGCAAGGCTCGTTACGGCCTGATGTGTAAAGAAGACGGGATGGTTTTCGACGACGGCGTCACCGCATGCCTCGCCGACAACCACTTCGTGATGACCACCACCACCGGCGGCGCTGCACGCGTGCTGCAATGGCTGGAAATCTATCACCAGACCGAATGGCCAGACCTGAAGGTGTACTTCACCTCGGTCACCGACCACTGGGCGACCATGACGCTGTCCGGGCCGAACAGCCGCAAGCTGCTCAGCGAAGTCACCGACATCGATCTGGACAGGGACGGCTTCCCGTTCATGACCTGGAAAGAAGGTCTGGTGGGCGGTGTGCCGGCGCGGGTGTTCCGGATCTCGTTTACCGGTGAGCTGTCGTACGAAGTCAACGTGCAGGCCGACTACGCCATGGGCGTCCTGGAAAAAATCGTCGAGGCTGGCAAGAAGTACAACCTGACGCCGTACGGCACTGAAACCATGCACGTCCTGCGGGCCGAGAAGGGTTTCATCATCGTCGGCCAGGACACTGACAGCTCGATGACCCCGGACGACCTGAACATGGGCTGGTGCGTCGGTCGCACCAAACCGTTCTCGTGGATCGGCTGGCGTGGCATGAACCGCGAAGACTGTGTGCGTGATCAGCGCAAACAGTTGGTCGGCCTCAAGCCGATCGACCCGACCAAATGGCTGCCGGAAGGTGCGCAACTGGTGTTCAACACCAAGCAAGCGATCCCGATGAGCATGGTCGGTCACGTGACCTCCAGCTACGCCCACAACTCCCTCGGCTATTCGTTTGCCATGGGTGTGGTCAAAGGCGGCTTGAAGCGCCTCGGCGAGCGCGTGTTCGCGCCGTTGGCCGACGGCAGCGTGATCGAAGCGGAAATCGTTTCTTCGGTGTTCTTCGATCCGAAAGGTGATCGCCAGAACATTTGATGGCCTCGGGTCCTGTGGGGTGGCAGCTGCACCGCGTTGACTGCATCGCGAGCAAGCTCGCTCCCACAGGAGATCGCGTAACCCTTGTGGGAGCGAGCTTGCTCGCGATGGCGGCAGAGTTGCCACCACCAGGGCCGGAACCAACAGAATTGAAGACAGGTGCTTTATGACCACAGCCAACGTTTACCAACAGCGCCCAACCACTGGGGCAAAGGCCGAGTCGTCGCTGCACCACGCGGGCCTGCAAAGCCTGGTGGGCAAGGGCCGTAAAAACGCCGGTGTCACCGTGCGTGAGAAAAAACTCCTGGGTCACCTGACCATTCGTGGCGATGCTCACAACCCGGCGTTCGCCGCTGGCGTGCACAAGGCCCTGGGCCTGGAACTGCCAGTCGCCCTGACCGTGGTCGCCAAAGGCGAAACCAGCCTGCAATGGATGGGCCCGGACGAGTGGCTGCTGATCGTGCCGAGCGGTGAAGAGTTCGCCGCCGAGAAAAAACTGCGCGAAGCGCTGGGCGATCTGCACATCTCCATCGTCAACGTCAGCGGCGGTCAGCAGATTCTTGAACTGAGCGGCCCGAAAGTCCGCGAAGTGCTGATGAAGTCCACCAGCTACGACGTGCACCCCAACAATTTTCCGGTGGGCAAAGCGGTGGGCACGGTGTTCGCCAAGTCGCAACTGGTGATCCGCCATACCGCTGAAGACACCTGGGAACTGCTGATCCGCCGCAGCTTCTCGGATTACTGGTGGCTGTGGTTGCAGGATGCCGCGGCTGAGTATGGCCTTAGCGTTCAGGCTTGATTTTTTGAGGCTTGCACATGTCCTGTAGCAGCTGCCGAAGGCTGCGTTCGGCGGCGCAGCCGCCGCAATTCGGGCACCCCGGTTTTGATTCGGAATCGGGGATTCAGGCTTTACGACGGCTTCGCCGCCGGACGTAGCCTTCGGCAACTGCTACGAGAGCTGCGTCACCCACGAACAGGAGTCACCGCATTATGAGCCGCGCCCCAGATACATGGATTTTGACCGCCGATTGCCCAAGCGTTTTGGGCACGGTGGATGCGGTGACCCGTTTTCTGTTCGAACAGGGTTGCTACGTCACTGAGCACCACTCCTTCGATGATCGGCTTTCGGGCCGCTTCTTCATTCGTGTGGAGTTCCGTCAGCCTGATGCCTTCGACGAACAGGCGTTTCGCGCAGGTCTGGCCGAACGGACCGACGCGTTCGGCATGGTTTTCGAACTGACGCCGCCGCACCACCGGCCAAAAGTGGTGATCATGGTCTCCAAGGCCGATCACTGCCTCAACGACTTGCTCTATCGCCAGCGCATCGGCCAATTGTCGATGGACGTGGTGGCGGTGGTGTCCAACCACCCGGACCTCAAGCCGCTGGCCGACTGGCACGGGATTCCCTATTACCACTTCCCGCTCGACCCGAACGACAAACCTGCGCAAGAGCGGCAGGTCTGGCAGGTGATCGAAGAGTCCGGTGCAGAGCTGGTGGTGCTTGCACGCTACATGCAAGTGCTGTCGCCGGAGCTGTGCCGCAAGCTCGACGGTAAAGCGATCAATATCCATCACTCGTTGCTGCCCGGTTTCAAAGGTGCCAAGCCGTATCACCAGGCCTACAACAAGGGCGTGAAACTGGTGGGCGCCACGGCGCACTACATCAACAACGACCTCGACGAAGGCCCGATCATTGCCCAAGGCGTGGAAGCGGTGGATCACAGCCATTACCCCGAAGACCTGATTGCCAAAGGTCGGGATATCGAAGGGCTGACGTTGGCCCGGGCGGTGGGTTATCACATTGAACGGCGGGTGTTTCTCAACGCCAATCGCACTGTCGTTCTTTAGATTGTCATCGCGAGCAAGCTCGCTCCCACAGTGGATTCAGGGTGTGACTGAGATCCGTGTATGACACAAAACCCTGTGGGAGCGAGCTTGCTCGCGATGGCGGCATAACAGACAACGCAAGACACACAGGCAATAAACCCGAGCAATCAACGCGCCGCCGACCCCTGGCGACGCGACCGCTACATAAAAACAACAGCGAGGTGAAAGCATGTCTGGTAATCGTGGTGTGGTGTATCTCGGCAATGGCCAGGTCGAAGTACAGAAAATCGACTATCCCAAAATGCAGGACCCGCGCGGCAGGAAGATCGAACACGGTGTCATCCTGCGTGTGGTATCCACCAATATCTGTGGTTCCGACCAGCACATGGTGCGTGGCCGTACCACGGCCCAGACCGGTCTGGTGCTGGGTCACGAGATCACCGGTGAAGTGATCGAGAAGGGCAGCGATGTCGAAAACCTGAAAATCGGTGATCTGGTATCCGTGCCGTTCAACGTTGCTTGCGGGCGCTGCCGTTCCTGCAAAGAGATGCACACCGGTGTCTGCCTGAGCGTTAACCCGGCGCGTCCGGGCGGTGCCTATGGTTATGTCGATATGGGTGACTGGACCGGCGGCCAGGCCGAATACGCGATGGTGCCGTATGCCGACTTCAACCTGTTGAAACTGCCGGATCGCGACCGGGCCATGGAAAAAATCCGTGACCTGACCTGCCTCTCGGACATTCTGCCGACTGGTTACCACGGCGCTGTCACTGCGGGTGTTGGCCCGGGTAGCACTGTTTACATTGCTGGCGCGGGTCCGGTTGGTCTGGCAGCTGCCGCTTCCGCTCGTCTGCTGGGCGCGGCAGTGGTGATCATCGGTGACGTTAACCCGATCCGTCTGGCGCACGCCAAGGCTCAGGGTTTTGAAATTGCCGACCTGTCGACAGACACCCCGCTGCACGAACAGATCGCCGCGTTGTTGGGCGAACCGGAAGTCGACTGTGCCGTCGACGCCGTGGGCTTCGAAGCCCGTGGTCACGGCCATGACGGCGTGAAACACGAAGCACCGGCTACCGTACTCAACTCGCTGATGGGCGTGGTTCGCGTTGCCGGCAAAATCGGTATCCCTGGCCTGTACGTTACTGAAGATCCGGGTGCAGTCGATGCGGCCGCGAAAATGGGCAGTCTGAGCATCCGCTTCGGTCTGGGCTGGGCCAAATCCCACAGCTTCCACACCGGCCAGACCCCGGTCATGAAGTACAACCGCCAGCTGATGCAGGCGATCATGTGGGACCGCATCAAGATTGCCGATATCGTTGGCGTCGAAGTCATCAGCCTCGACGACGCGCCACGTGGTTACGGCGAATTCGACGCCGGTGTACCGAAGAAGTTTGTGATCGATCCGCACAAGTTGTTTAGTGCGGCGTAAGTTATTGAGTTGATATAAAAAAGCGATCTTTTCAGGTGTGTAGGTAGCGCTCTGCCAAGGTCGCTTTTTATTGCGGCGGATTATCATCATTCATGATGGGGAATAGCCGCTAATGCCATTGTTCTGGATCATCGACCACTTCAATGTTGACCGCGAAGTACTGGCCGTCCTTTTCTTCGAGGTCATAAGTTACCGTTTGCCCGACTTTTATTACCGGTCCGCCGTCTTCGACTGAGTTGATCCGAAAAAAAATTTCCCGGCCATCCACGTGGGCAGAAATCATGCCGATGCAGCCTTTGGACGAGTCATTGCGCTCTATCGGTTGCTTCTTCATCGCCCATCTCCCATAAAAATGGCCCACGCTCACTATCAGGCAGCGCAGGCCTTGTCGAACATTCAGGAACCCGGAGGGTGCCGTTTCATTCGGGTCGTACCTTTGCTGCCTGCATCCCCTTTTGTCCTTTCTCTGATTCGAAGGACACTTTCTGGCCCTCTTTCAGAGATTTGAAACCATCACCTTCTATCGATTTGAAGTGCACGAAAAGGTCGTCACCTCCACCATTCGGTGTAATGAACCCAAAGCCCTTTTCATCGTTGAACCACTTGACCGTACCGTCCTGTCTATCTGCCATTTTCATACTTCCCACGTGCTCAATAACCGATGGGGTGTGAGCATTGGTTTGCCTGCTCACTCCCCGTTCCCGATGTTACGAAAAACATCGTGAGCGCATCACGGGCGGGCGCCAACTGTCAGATCTGACAGTTGTTTATACGAATTAGAAATGAATGTTTCATTTGAGCGGATGGAGGGGAATAAAGCCTGAAAGACGACGGATTCATTGGAATGTTTTATGGCCATGAAAAGATTGCAGGTTACGCCAGCCCGTCGGCGGCGGGATGTGACGCAGAGCGTCACGGGCGGCATTCCCACGCGGGAGCGTGGGAATGATCAGGGTAGGGCGGTGGGTTTAGGGGGTGGGGTTGGCGCGCAAGCGGCGGCCGATCACGTCGAGCAGGTCGCAGCCGTCGCGCAGCGGAATGGCCAGCAGTTGGGCGAAGTCGTGGAGCACCACGGCATCGCTGCTGATCTCATCGCGAAAGGCGATGTTCTCCAGCAACTGGGTGACGGTACGGATGCGGTAGGCGGCAGTTTCGTGGAGCACGTCCAGCGGGGCTTCGGTGTCGATGAGCAGGGATGCGCGATTGCAGTCGACGCCGGTGATGGGCATGTAGCGGTTCATAGGTAAAACTCCATCCAGATTGAAGAGGGCTACCACTCGATCGTCGCCAAACGAACGGGTGACAGCTGTACGCAGGTTGGCGAACCGGGGATGGATACCGGCAGACCCGAAGGTCTCCCGCGCACAGCTGCCATAACGCAGCCTTGCGGGTGCAAAAACGTCTGCAAGCAAGCACAGAGCTTTTGCATCACATCCTCCGGGTCGCCAAACCCGAATCGCCATGTGGGCGACGGGCGGACTATAAGCGCCATTCACGGGAGCGGCAAGGAGGGGCTTTCCCAAATGGATGTCGGACTAAACTGGACGGTCCTACAGCGCGTTATGTGTAGCAGCTGGCGTAGCCTGCGTTCGGCGACGCAGTCGTCGTAAACCCTGCCAACTCAATGTGCCTGACTCAACGCGTTGCATGGTTTTACGACTGCTTCGCCGAACGCAGGCTACGCCAGCTGCTACGGATTGCGTACCCTCAACATTGATGTTGAATGAGCTACCGCCATCGCGAGCAGGCTCGCTCCCACAGGTTTTGTACCTTGATTCAGAGTCCCGCTAACGCCCCCTGATACAACACCGGCCCGGTCGGTTGTCCGGTCGGCGAACCACCTTCAGGCTCCAGGCTGACCGCCAGTGCTATCGGTTTACCCAGCAGCGCATGCTGTTCGTCGCTCAACGCGACCCGGCCTTTACCGCCCGCCGGGATCACGCCCAGGGAGATCGGTTTGCCATCCGCTGGAACCGCCCACAACTCGAGGCTGTGTCCGGGGTCGACGGCGGCCAGGGTCAACGGTTCTATTTGCAGATAATCGTCGTGAGCCTTGATCCTCAGGGCAGGCTGCGCGCTGGCGCTGAGCAAGGTTGCGCTGTACTGGGCACTGTCGCGGTTGTAGAGAATGCCCAGCGTCACTGCCACCAGCAGCGAGCAGACCGCCACCGTCACGCGCAGCCAGTTCCAGAACGGACGTTTGGCCGGCACATGCAGTTCTTGTGGCTCGATGCGGGCGTTGATGGCGCTCCACACCCGGTCGGGCACGGGCACTTCGACCAAGGGTTCGTTGAGGCTGGCCAGGCTTTCCTGCCACTTGGCGAGTTCAGCGCGCAGTTCGGTGTCGTCCAGCAGCAGCTGTTCGAAGCGTCGGCGAGCGGCGGCGGGCATCAGGCCAATAGCGTAGTCGGCGGCGAGGGCGCGGCGCAGGCGTCTGTTTTGATAGTTCATGATTCAAGGCACCTGCGCAGGCGCTCCATGCCACGGCGAATCCAGGATTTTACCGAGCCCAGGGGCGCCGCCAGATGGTCGGCCAGTTCAGCGCAGGACAAACCCTGAAAGTAGGCCACGGTGATCGATTGACGCTGCATGCCTTCGAGGGTGTCCAGGCAGCGCTTCAGCGCGCGGGCTTCGCGATCGTTGCTGAGTAACTCTTGAGCCGAGGGCGCTTCGTCGACCAGCGCCTGTTCTTCCGGTTCGCTGAGGCGCCGGTCGCGGTGTTTGCGTAACTGGTCGATGGCCTGATTACGGGTGATGTTGATCATCCAGGTCATCGGCGCCGACAAATGCGCCTGATAACGCGAGGCGTTGTTCCAGATGCGCACGAAGCTTTCCTGCAGCACTTCTTCAGCGAGGTCGCTGCGCCCCATGAAGCGCAGCGCCACGCCGTGCAGGCGCGGTGCAACGCTGCGGTAGAGCGTCTCGAATGCATGGCGGTCGCCCAGTGAACATTGGGCGAGTAGCTGTCTGAGCGGTTCGGTGTCAGCGGTGGAAATGACCGTTCTCCAGATAATGTCGGTCGGCATGCGGCGCCGGTTGCAGGCAGAGGTTAGTTCACGGTGCGCAGTTGTTCCATTCACGGCGACAGACCTCAAGCCAACGCCGATCCCGATACATAGGTCACGGCCAGGAATGTCTGCCCGTGCTTGATATACGCAGCCAGATACACAGTGGATGCAGCGCAGGAAAAATATTTCTGAATTGGATTTCAGACGGCCGGTGCGGTGCACAATGGCCGGGAACAATTAGTGTCACGACCAGTCAAACGGCTGGTTTCCACCACCTGATTGCAGGTGGCTTTCAGGGTTCAGGAGTTAGTTTCGATGAAGATTTCACGCGGTTTTGCTTTGGCTTCGCTCATGACCCTGGCGACCAGCCCGGTCTTCGCCGCCGGCTTCAGCCTGAACGATGTAGCGGGTGCCGTGTCCGGCATGCAGGGCGGCGACAATACGGCTGCCGCAGCACCGACTTCACAAACAGCCGGCTTGCTGAGCGCGCTGAGTGCGCTGGACGTGACCCCGGAACAGGCCATCGGTGGCACGGGTGCCATGCTGGGATTGGCGAAAAACCAGTTGAGTTCGACCGACTATTCACAATTGACCAAAGACGCGCCGGGGCTGGGCATGCTGTCGGGCAACGGTGGTCTGGGTATGCTTGGCGGACTGCTCGGTGGCTCGTCCGGCAAGTCGTCGCCTCTGGACAGCGCCTTGGGCAACCTGGACAACGTGAAGAACACCAATGACCTGAACAGCGCCTTCAGTGCGCTGGGCATGGACGGCGGCATGGTCGGCCAGTTTGCCCCGATCCTGCTGCAATACCTCGGTCAGCAGGGTGTCGGCGGTTCGCTACTCAATAGCCTCGGCGGGATTTGGGGCGCCGGCGGCTGATTCAGCCCGCTCGGCGCGCAACGCGTCGATGCGTGAGTCCTTCTCGGTCCAGAGCTGGTTGACCCAGCTCTGGACGCTCTGGCGAAACGCCGGATCGTTTTCGTAATCGCCCTGCCACAACGCCGGATCAAGTTCACGGGTCTTGATGTCGATGATCACCCGCGGCACCGCGCCGCTGATCAAATCCCAGAAGCCCGGAATCTTCGCCTGTGGATAAACCACGGTCACATCGAGCACCGCATCCAGCTGCTCACCCAGCGCCGCCAAGACAAACGCCACGCCGCCCGCCTTGGGCTTGAGCAAATGCTTGAACGGCGATTGCTGTTCGGTGCGTTTGACCGGCGTGAAACGAGTGCCTTCCAGGTAATTGACCACGCTCACCGGTTGGCGCTTGAACAGCTCGCAGGCGGTTTTGGTGATCTCCAGATCCTTGCCGTGCAACTCCGGGTGCCGGGCCAGAAAGGCTTTGCTGTAGCGCTTCATGAACGGGTAATCCAGTGCCCACCAGGCCAGGCCCAGCAACGGCACCCAGATCAGCTCTTTCTTCAGGAAGAACTTGAAGAACGGCGTGCGCCGGTTGAGGGTCTGGATCAACGCCGGGATGTCGACCCAGGACAGGTGGTTGCTGATCACCAGATACGAAGTGTCGATCCGCAGGCCTTCACCTCCGCGAATGTCCCATTGCGTGGGGATGCACAGGGCGAAAATCAGCTTGTCGATCTCGGCCCAGGTTTCGGCAATCCACATCACCGCCGCGCTGGCGTAATCGCGAAAACGTCCGGGCAGGAGCAGTTTGAGCAGGGCAAACACCATCAGCGGGCCGAACAGGACCAGGGTGTTGAGTAACAGCAGCAAGGTGACGAAACAGCCGGTGAGCAGGCGGCGCATAAATAACTCTTGAAAGCGTTTGGGCGCGCAATGATAAGCAGCTTCGGCCCGGAGGCCAAATCCGGGTGGCTGACGAATGTTTCACTTGTCTCGGGGTATGTTCGTTTCCTTAAGATTTTGTTGACCCGCAAAAGATCGCAGCCTGCGGCAGCTCCTACAAGGTTGCGACCTTTTGATCTTCAACGATACCGAACGAATTCAAAGGCAACGGTCTAAAATTCCGCTGTCCCTCTTCCGAAGGAAAACCATTACGTGAAATCCGTCCTTGCACTGCTTTCCCTTCTGGCCCTGCCGGTTATGGCTGCCGAGCCGACCCTGTATGGCCGTTACGAATACATCAAGCTGCCGGAAATCGGTGGCCAGGTCCTCAAGGCCAAGATGGACACCGGTGCGCTGACGGCTTCCCTGTCGGCCAAGGACATCGAAACCTTCACCCGCGATGGCGAAGACTGGGTGCGCTTCCGCCTGGGCACCAAGGATGCAAGCAACAAGGTTTTCGAACACAAGATCTCACGGATCAGCAAAATCAAAAGCCGCGCCGACGAAGACGACGAGAAGAATGTGGCCGATGTGGCGAAGCGCCCGGTGATTGATCTGGAGCTGTGCCTGGGCAGTATCAAGCGCACGGTCGAGGTCAACCTGACCGACCGCAGCAGTTTCAATTACCCGCTGCTGATCGGTGCCAAGGCCTTGCGTGAGTTCGGTGCGGCGGTGAACCCGGCCAGACGCTTCGTCGCGGAAAAACCTGACTGCTGATTTGCGCGACTACCGCAAATTCAAACCGGCGGCTGAGTCGCGAGCATCGACGGCCGCAGGCTTACTTCGGTAAACCAGGCGCTGAGTTGCGGATGGGTCTTGCGCCATTCCAGGTCCGGGTGGCGGAAATCCAGATAACCCAAGGCGCAGGCAACGCTGATGGCGGCGACGTCGAAATGGCTGGTCAGCTCGGCGATGGCGTCGGCTTCCAGCACCGCCAAGGCACGGCGGATCTTCTCGCGCTGGGCGTCGAGCCACTGATCCCAGTGTTTCTCCGGGGCGCGCAGGGCGAGTTCGTAACGGATCATCACCGAGGCGTCCATGATCCCGTCGGCCAGCGCGGCCAGGGTCAGGCGCCGCCAGCGTGCCGAGCCTTCGCGAGGGATCAGCGGGTTGCCGACGTGCTGCTGGTCGAGGTAATCGAGGATCACCCGGCTGTCGTACAACACGTTGCCGTCGGCCAGGCGCAGCGCCGGAATCTTGCCCAGCGGGTTGTCCTGGTTCAACGTGGCGTCCGGGCTGACCGGGGTCAGTTGGCTGTGTTGCAGCGTCACGCGGTCCAGTTGACCGGTTTCATGCAGCAGCACCATCACTTTGCGCACGTAAGGCGAGGCAGGGTTGTGGAACAAGGTCATGCTGGGGGCGGACATGGACATTCCTCGGCTGTAATTGGAGTGCAAGGCTTAGCCTAGTAAGTTCCGGTTCGGCTGGCGAGGGTTTAGTGGTGCCCACAAGATCGCCATCGCGAGCAAGCTCGCTCCCACAAGGGCACCACCATACCTGTGGGAGCGAGCTTGCTCGCGATGGCGTCGGTACAGACGCTGAATACCTAGAAGGAATGGCTCTGCTGCCGGCGTTTCCACTGGCTCAACCGCTGTTGCAGATTTAACGGACTGTGAATCTGCTGCGCCCGTGCGCGGTTGAACAGGATCAACGCCAATTCAGCGGTGGCCATGGCATCGGCGCTGGCGTTGTGGCGCTCAAAGACCTGCAACTTGAACCAGTTGATCCAGTCATCCAGCCCGGCTTCACGGATGTTGGCTTGCGGGCAAAGCAGCGGCGCCATGTCGGCAACATCGATAAACGGATGCTGCAAGCGATAACCCAGGCTGTCCTTCAGGGCGCGACCGAGCATGTGCTGGTCGAACGGTGCATGAAACGCCAGCAACGGACTGTCGCCGACAAACTCCATGAAATCCAGCAAAGCCTCCAGTGGATCGCAGCCAGCGGCAATCGCGCTCGGGCCCAGGCCGTGCAGCAATACGCTAGGTCCGAGTTTATGGTCGCGGCGCTGCAAGGTTCGCTCGAACTGCTGACTGAAATCGATCGCGCCGTCTTCGATCACCACGGCACCGATCGACAGCACCACGTCCTTGTTCAGGTTCAACCCGGTGGTCTCCAGATCGACCACCACCCAGCGTTGCTCGCGCAGGCTGCATTCGCCCAGCGTCGGGGCACTCGGCAGTTGATTCAGGCGTTGTTGCTGCGCGGCCGTCAATGTCGGGCCTGCGGGGCGCAGCCAGGAAAACAGCTTCATAGCTGATACCGCAAGGTCAGGCTGCTTTGCAGGCGTTGGGCCTGACGCAGGGACTCACGCAGGATCCGCCGGTCCAGATGATTCAGGCTCTCCGGATCGACCCGGTTTGAGTAGGGCAAGTTCTCGCGGGACTGTCGCTGATGTTGCTGCATGCGGGTTTGCTGGATGAAGTGGTAGGCCTCTTCATAGGCCGCACCGTCCAGCGGATCGATGACCTCTTTGGCCACCAGCTGACGAAAGCGCTCCAGAGTATTGTTGACCCCAATGCCATGGGCCAGCGCCAATACTCGGGCACCGTCGACAAAAGGTGTCAGCCCTTGGACTTTCAGGTCGAGGGTGGCTTTTTCACCGTTCTTTTTCGCCAGCACGAATTCACGGAAACGCCCAACGGGCGGGCGTTGGCGCAGCGCATTTGCGGCCAGCATGCGCTGGAACAGCCGATTATCCGCCACTTGATCGAGAATCGTGCGGCGCAATTGCTCACAACCTTGTTCATCGCCCCAGACCACCCGCAGGTCGAAGTAGATGCTCGAGCCCAGCAAATTCTCGGGCGTTGCTTCGCGGATAAACGCCGCAAAACGCCGCGCCCATTCGGCACGGGACAAACACAGGTCCGGGTTGCCGGCCATGATATTGCCCTTGCACAGGGTAAAGCCGCAGAGCGCCAGGCTCTGGTTGATCTGCTGGGCAATCGGCAACAGCTTGCTGCGAATCTCGGCCGCATGCGCCGCATCGCGTGCTTCGAAGAGAATGCCGTTGTCCTGATCGGTGTGCAGGGTCTGCTCGCGGCGGCCTTCGCTGCCGAAACACAACCAGCTGAACGCTATGCCGGGGTCGCCTTTATCTGCCAGCGTCAGCTCAATGACCCGACACACGGTGTGATCGTTGAGCAAGGTGATGATGTGGGTAATTTGGGTCGAGGACGCGCCGTGGGCGAGCATGCGCTCGACCAGTTGGCCGATTTCACCGCGCATCGCCACCAGGTTTTCTACCCGTGGTGCGCTGCGAATGGTCCGTGCCAAGTGCACCAGATCGACGCGTTGCAGGGAAAACAGGTCGCGTTCCGAGACCACGCCGCACAACCGTTGGTCCTTCACCAGGCAGACGTGGGCGATGTGCCGCTCGGTCATGGCAATGGCCGCATCGAACGCGCTGTGGTCCGGCGTCAGGAAAAACGGCGCGTGTATCATGTGCCGGTCGATGGGCTGATTGAAGTCACTGGTGCCGTCGGCGACCACCTGACGCAAGTCGCGCAAGGTGAAAATCCCCAGCGGGGCCTTCCGTTCATCGACCACCACGATGCTGCCGACCTGTTGCTCGTGCATCAGGGTCACGGCTTCACGCAACGGGGTCGCAGGGCTACAGGTCACGGGATGGCGCATGGCCAATTCGCCGAGGCGGGTATTGAGCGAGTACTGGGTGCCGAGGGTTTCCACGGCTTTTTGCTGGACTTGCTGATTGACCTGATCCAGCAGGCTGCTGACGCCGCGTAGGGCAAAGTCGCGAAACGTGCTGGAAAGGGCGAACAGCTTGATGAAGGCCAGCTTGTTCAGCTGTAGGCAAAAGGTGTCTTCGGCGGCCAGGTGTTCGGTACGGGTCGCACGCTCACCCAGCAGTGCGGCGAGGGGGAAACACTCGCCGGTGGTGATTTCGAAGGTGGTTTCGGTGCCGCCCTTGGCCGTATGGGGACGCTCGCCGACCACCCGGCCTTGCTTGACGATGTAAAAGTGCTCAACCGGTCCGTCCGCGGGCTTGATGATACTGTCGCCCGGGCCGTAGAAGCGCAGTTGGCATTGTTCGACCAGGTACGCCAGGTGCGCGTGTTCCATGTGATTGAACGGCGGGAAACGCTGAAGGAACTGCAAGGTGCCCTGGATGTTCTGCAACACCGCGGTTTTCCCTGCCTGGGTGAAGGCATCCGCTTTACTCATAACCATTACCGCAGTCTTTTTCGATTTGTTGTTGTCGGAGTAACTGCCATGGTCGGCCCCTGAGCGCAGGGTGCCCATTGGACGTAAGTCTAGGTACACGAAGCGAGATTTCGGAAATGCCCTACGCTATTAGTGCGCAAAACCGCTGGTTAGCCTACTTGGAAAACTATCCGACGAAGCGCACATTTGAGCTCTGCTTAGCGATGTCCGACTATGGTGCTAGGGGATTGATCTGAACATGTAGAGAGATTTATGTCCGACCACGATATTTTGAGCGATGCCGAGCGTGAAGCGCTGAGTGCAGTCATGCACGAACCGGATTTGCCAGCACAACGTGTGCTGATCGTCGACGATGACAAGGACGCGCGGGAGCTGCTTTCGGAGATTCTTGCTCTGGACGGCATCCGCTGCATGACAGCTGCCAGTGGTGAAAGCGCACTCAAACTATTGGACTCGAACAAGTCGATCGGTTTGCTCATCACGGATTTGCGGATGCAGCGGCTCGACGGTCTGGAGCTGGTCAGCAAGGTTCGGGAGTCGGAACGGGCGGCTTTGCCAGTCATCATCGTTTCCGGTGATGCTGATGCCCGTGACGTTATCGATGCTATGCATTTGAGTGTGGTGGATTTTTTGCTCAAGCCCATTGATAGCAAAGAGCTGCTGGCATTGGTCAAGCATCAGCTGGGGATGGATATGTGAGCCGCTGAAAAGATCGCAGCCTGCGGTAAATGCGAATACCGCGTAGGAGCTGCCGCAGGCTGCGATCTTTTGATCCTGTTTCAAATAAAAAAGCCCTGATCTCTCGATCAGGGCTTTTTCATGTCGCTAACGCTTATTCACAGGCCATTGGCAGCCTTGAACTCGCGACGGCGACGGTGCAGGACCGGCTCGGTGTAGCCGTTTGGCTGTTTGGTGCCTTCGATCACCAGTTCGACCGCCGCCTGGAAGGCGATGTTGCTGTCGAAGTTCGGTGCCAGCGGACGGTACAGCGGGTCGTTGGCATTCTGGCGGTCAACCACCGGCGCCATGCGCTTGAGGGTTTCCAGCACCTGGGCTTCGCTGACGATGCCATGGCGCAGCCAGTTGGCGATGTGCTGGCTGGAGATACGCAGCGTCGCACGGTCTTCCATCAGGCCGACGTCGTTGATGTCCGGCACTTTCGAACAGCCCACGCCCTGGTCGATCCAGCGCACCACATAACCGAGGATACCCTGAGCGTTGTTGTCCAGTTCGTTCTGGACCTGTTCCGCTGTCCAGTCGGGGTTGCTTGCCAGCGGGATGGTCAGGATATCGTCCACCGATGCGCGAGGGCGCTTGGCCAGTTCGGCCTGGCGGGCGAACACGTCAACCTTGTGGTAATGCAGCGCGTGCAGCGCAGCAGCGGTCGGCGAAGGGACCCAGGCGGTGTTGGCGCCGGCCAGCGGGTGAGCGATTTTCTGCTCGAGCATGGCGGCCATCAGGTCGGGCATGGCCCACATGCCTTTACCGATTTGCGCGCGACCCTGCAGGCCGGTGCTCAAACCGATGTCGACGTTCCAGTTTTCGTAGGCGCCGATCCACTTCTCAGCCTTCATGTCGGCCTTGCGCACCATCGCGCCAGCTTCCATGGAGGTGTGGATTTCATCGCCGGTACGGTCGAGGAAGCCGGTGTTGATGAACACCACGCGCTCGCTGGCAGCCTTGATGCAGGCCTTGAGGTTGATTGTGGTGCGCCGCTCTTCGTCCATGATGCCGACTTTGAGGGTATTGCGTGGCAACTCCAGCACGTCTTCGATGCGCCCGAACAGCTCGTTGGTGAACGCTGCTTCTTCCGGACCGTGCATTTTCGGCTTGACGATGTAGACCGAACCGGTACGGCTGTTCTTGCGTGTGGTGTTGCCGTTGAGGCTGTGCAGCGCCGCGAGGTTGGTGACCAGGCCGTCGAGGATGCCTTCCGGCACTTCGTTGCCTTGACTGTCGAGGATCGCGTCGATGGTCATCAAATGGCCAACGTTGCGCACGAACAACAGCGAGCGGCCGTGCAGGCTCAGTTCGCTGCCGTCGGGGGCGGTGTAGGTGCGATCGGCGTTCATGGTGCGGGTAAAGGACTTACCGCCCTTGACGACTTCTTCCGACAGATCGCCTTTCATCAGGCCGAGCCAGTTGCGGTAGATCACCACTTTGTCATCGGCATCGACGGCGGCAACGGAGTCTTCGCAGTCCATGATGGTGGTCAGCGCGGCTTCCATCAGGACGTCTTTGACGCCGGCGGCGTCGGTCTGGCCGACCGGGGTGCTGGCGTCGATCTGGATTTCGAAGTGCAGACCGTTGTTTTTCAGCAGGATCGCGGTCGGCGCCGCAGCATCGCCGTGGAAGCCGATCAGTTGGGCATCGTTGCGCAGACCCGTGTTGCTGCCACCTTTAAGGCTGACAACCAGTTTGCGATCAACAATCTTGTAGGCGGTGGAGTCGACGTGAGAGCCGGCAGCCAATGGCACCGCTTCGTCGAGGAAGGCGCGGGCGAAGGCGATGACCTTGTCGCCGCGAACCTTGTTGTAGCCTTTGCCTTTTTCCGCGCCGTCGGCCTCGCTGATGGCATCAGTGCCATACAGCGCGTCGTACAACGAACCCCAGCGGGCGTTCGAGGCGTTGAGGGCGAAGCGGGCGTTCATTACCGGAACCACCAGTTGTGGACCGGCCATACGGGCGATTTCGTCGTCGACGTTTTGCGTCGTTGCCTGGAAATCGGCCGCTTCAGGCAGCAGATAGCCGATGTCTTGCAGGAAGGCTTTATAGGCCACGGCGTCGTGCGCCTGGCCGGCACGGGACTGGTGCCAGGCATCGATTTTCGCCTGAAGGTCGTCGCGTTTGGCGAGTAGGGCTTTGTTCTTCGGCGCCAGGTCGTGAATGACCTTGTCGGCACCGGCCCAGAACTTATCGGCGGTGAGGCCGGTACCGGGAATGGCTTCGTTGTTCACGAAGTCGAACAGGACTTTGGCGACCTGCAGGCCACCGACTTGAACGTGTTCAGTCATTGCTTGCCTCACTCTGCTCAGCTATTTCGCTTTTCAGCTCTTCAATTTGACAATGAAGCCTCTGGCCATTTAAACCACAAACCCCTCTACCAGTACATGCCATTGCTGGCGGCTGGGTGGTTCCAATCAACGGCGTGAAGCCTTGCTGACGGGGCTTTGAGGGTTGCGATGGCGCCTGGGCAGACATCGATCCAACGTTATGTAGTGCGCGCTGCGGCATACTACATGATGAATTGCGGTTGTGAAAATTAGACTAATTACGTCGTTCTGCGACCCCATGACGCATTGCGGTCACGCCGGGGAACGGGATGTTCTCAAAAAACTATTGGATTGTTCCAGATAAATCTAAAAACTTGTACACATAATCTTCAATGCACTGCTATGGGGCTTTGGTTCCCACGCCACAAAAGCGGCACCGCGCTGAATCGAGTCCCTTGCCTATACTTGCCTTTCTATAACAAAAGTCATGACAAGAGGGCTGCACCATGGACCATCTCGTACTCACCGTATTCGCCCCGGACAAGCCCGGCCAGGTCGAGCGCATTGCTCAATGTATCGCCGAACACGGTGGTAACTGGCTAGAGAGCCGCATGTCACGGATGGCCGGGCAGTTTGCCGGGATCCTTCGGGTGGGCGTGCCGGCCGAGGCCTATGACGAATTGGTCGATGCACTTCAGGCGCTGTCCTCCCAAGGCATTCGGGTGCTGATCGCTGAAAGCGGTATCGAGCAATCCTGCACCTGGAAGCCGATCGCCATGGAACTGGTCGGTAACGACCGACCGGGGATCGTGCGTGACATCACGCGTTTGCTGAGTGAGCAGGGGGTCAATCTTGAACGCTTGGTGACCGACGTGCGCCCGGCGCCGATGAGCAGCGAGCCGCTGTTCCACGCCGAAGCGATTCTTGCGGTACCGCTGACCCTTTCCCTGGACGTACTGCAGTCGCGACTGGAAACCCTGGCCGATGATTTGATGGTGGAGTTGGTGCTGCGCAGCGAGCCATAAGGCGAGGGGAAAGGTTATCCAAGTAAAGCGTGCACCTGCCTGTGGATAACCTGTAGAGACTCGTCGCCAGCCCAAGCCGGCCAAGGCTCTTCAGGAGTTGTTCAAAAAACCAGCAGTTTCAAGGGCTTGTGCACAAACGGCGGGGATCACGCTGTGGATAACCTTGGGAAGGATGCTTGCAGGCCATGGTGGCCGTGGCCTGCAAGGGTTTGTGCGTTTTTTGATCAGCGGCGACGGCGCAAACTCATCCAGGCGTCGATGCTGTAAACCGCCAGACCCGCCCAGATAAACATGAAGGCCACCAGCGTGGTGGACGACAGGTGCTCGCCGAACAGCAGTACGGCTTGCAGCAGCACCAGCGTCGGCGCCAGGTATTGCAGGAAGCCGAGGGTGGTGTAGGGCAGATGCCGTGCAGCGGCGTTGAAACAGACCAACGGCACCAGCGTTATCGGACCGGCGGCGACCAGCCACCAGGCTTCGGAGGTGCTCCAGAACGCGGCTTGGGCGCTGCTGGCTGTCGGGTTGAAGAGCAACCAGGCAAGGGCGATCGGTACCAGCATCCAGGTTTCCACCACCAGCCCGGGCAGCGCTTTGACCGGAGCCTGTTTGCGGATCAGTCCGTAGAAGCCGAAGGTCAGCGCCAGCACCAGCGACACCCACGGCAGACTGCCGACTTGCCAGACCTGCTGCGCGACGCCAACGGTGGCCAGCCCGACGGCGAACCACTGCAGGCGTCGCAGCCGTTCGCCGAGGATCAGCATGCCCAGCAGCACGTTCACCAGCGGGTTGATGTAGTAACCGAGGCTGGCTTCGAGCATGCGTCCGTTGTTCACCGACCAGACGTAGGTCAGCCAGTTGGCCGCGATCAGCGTGCCGCTCAGCGCGAGAACTGCCAGCCGCCGTGGGTTCTCGCGCAGTTCACGCCACCAGCCCGGGTGCTTCCAGACCATCAGCAGCAAGGCACCGAACAGCGCCGACCAAAGTACCCGGTGGATGATGATTTCCACGGCAGGTACGTCGGCGATGGCTTTGAAGTAGAGCGGGAACAATCCCCAGATGATGTAGGCACTCAGGCCCAATATGTACCCGCGACGCGGGTTGGCGGCTTGCATGCAGAATCCTTGCTTAGGCAGCTAACAAAGTGGGGATTGTAAGGAGATTTGTCCGGCTGTGTCCCGCATTCAAAAACAAAGATCGCAGCGTGCCGCAGCTCCTACAGTGCGTTGAGTACGCCGTAGGAGCTGCCGAAGGCTGCGATCTTTTGATCTTTAAATTAAAAAAGCTTCAGTGGCTCTTCGTTGAGCGCCGCCAGTTGCTCACGCAGTGCCAGCACCTGGTTGCCCCAATAACGTTCGGTGCCAAACCACGGAAAGCTGTGAGGGAACGCCGGGTCATCCCAACGCCGCGCCAACCACGCGCTGTAGTGCATCAGGCGCAAGGCCCGCAGCGGTTCGATCAGCGCCAGCTCGCGTGGGTCGAAGTCGTGGAACTCGCTGTAGCCATCCATCAGTTCTGACAACTGACCGAGACATTCCTGACGATCACCGGCGAGCATCATCCACAGGTCCTGCACCGCAGGTCCCATGCGACAGTCGTCGAGGTCGACGATATGGAACATCTCGTCACGGCACATCATGTTGCCGGGATGGCAATCGCCGTGCATGCGGATGTTCTGGTGCGGCGTGTCTTTGTAGACCTCTTCCACACGCTTGAGCAGGTCGCGGGCGACCGACTCGTAGGCTGGCAGCAAACTGCGCGGTATGAAATTGCCTTCGAGCAGGGTGGCCAGTGAGTCATGGCCGAAATTTTTTACGCCCAGTGCTTCGCGGTGATCGAAGGGGCGGGTGGCGCCAACCGCGTGCAAGCGGCCAAGCAATTGGCCCAAACGGTAGAGCTGATCGAGATTGCCCGGCTCCGGCGCACGGCCGCCCCGGCGCGGAAACAGGGTGAAGCGGAAACCGGCGTGTTCGTGCAGGCTCTCACCGTTGTGAATCATCGGCGCAACCACCGGCACCTCGCACTCGGCGAGTTCGAAGGTGAAGCGGTGCTCTTCGAGGATGGCGGCGTTGGTCCAGCGTTGCGGACGGTAGAACTTGGCAATCAGCGGCTCGCCATCTTCGATGCCAACCTGATAGACACGGTTTTCATAGCTGTTGAGCGCAAGGACACGGGCGTCGCTGAGAAAGCCAATGCTTTCTACGGCATCGAGCACCAGATCGGGGGTAAGTGTTTCAAACGGGTGAGACATGCTGACTCCTGCGCGCAGCAGGCTGCCGCGTCCGGCCAAGCATGGTAGCGCAGAAGGGGCGACTTTAGTGGTTGGGCTTGAGATGAGTGTTGTTTTTACTGACGCCTTCGCGAGCAAGCTCGCTCCCACAGGGTCATGTGTTCACAGATCCAATGTGGGAGCGAGCTTGCTCGCGATGAGGGCCTATCAGGCGCCGACGATCCCGCCGTCTTCCCGCGAAATTGCCATCACCGATGAGCGCGGCTTACCGTTCGGTAAATGCTCAGGGAAGGTCGACCCACCGTTTTCCCCCGGATGCTGAATCCCGACAAACAAGGTCTTCTGGTCCGGCGAAAAGCTGATGCCGGTCACTTCGCAGCCCACCGGGCCGACCATGAAGCGGCGGATTTCACCGGTCGCAGGATCAGCGCAGAGCATCTGGTTGTTACCCATGCCCGCGAAGTCGCCAGCATTACTGTAGTCCCCGTCGCTGAGAATCCACAGACGACCGGCCTTGTCGAAACCCAAACCATCCGGGCTGTTGAACATGTTGTGTGGCGTGATGTTCGACGAGCCGGCTTTCGCTGTCCCGGCATGCACGCCCGGATTGCCCGCCACCAAGAACAGATCCCAGGCGAACGTCAGCGACGCGTGGTCGTCGCGATCGGTGCGCCAGCGCAGAATTTGCCCATAGACGTTTTTCTCCCGAGGGTTCGGCCCACCCACCGGTTGCCCGTCTTCGCCGCGCTTGGCGTTGTTGGTCAGGGTGCAATAGACCTGGCCGTCTTGCGGGCTGACGACGATCCACTCCGGGCGGTCCATGCGCGTGGCGCCGACGACGCTGGCGGCCAGACGTGCGTGAATCAGCACCTCGGCCTGATCGGCAAAACCGCTGCTGGCGTCGATACCGTTCTTGCCGTGAGTCAGCTCAATCCACTGACCCTGACCTTTTGGATGGTCGGGGTTGCTATCACCCGCATCAAAACGTGCGACGTACAGCGTGCCGTGGTCCAGCAGGTCGTGGTTGGCCTTGGGGTTGGTGTGATTGATCTTGTCGCGGCTGACGAATTTGTAGATGAACTCGCCGCGCTCATCGTCGCCCATGTACACCACCGCGCGACCGTCATGGGTCTCGGCCAGAGCCGCGTTCTCGTGTTTGAAACGACCGAGGGCGGTGCGTTTGACCGGAATCGATTGCGGGTCGAACGGGTCGATTTCCACCACCCAACCGTGTCGGTTGAGTTCGTTGGGGTTTTTCGCCAGGTCAAAACGCGGGTCGTGTTGGTGCCAGTTGATCTCTTTACTGGCGACCGATGCGCCATAGCGCTTTTGTGCGGCGTCGAATTTATGTTCGGGATTGCTGCTGCCGAAGCAGTCAGTGAAGTTCTCTTCGCAGGTCAGATAAGTGCCCCACGGCGTCTTGCCATTGGCGCAGTTCTGGAAGGTACCGAGCACTTTCTTACCGGCCTTGTCGTGCCCGGTTTTCATCAGTTCATGGCCTGCGGCCGGGCCGCTCAAATGCAGCGGCGAGTTGCCGTGGATTCGGCGGTTGTAGCGTGAGCCCTGAACGAACTGCCATTGGCCGTTTTTACGCTGCACTTCGATCACCGACACGCCTTCGCAGGCCAGCGCTTTGCGCACTTCTTCGGCCGACTGCGGCATGCTGCCGTGGGCGTAGAGGTAGCGATAATTGGTGTATTCGTTGTTGATCGCCATCAGCGCGCGATTGTCGTCGCCGGGGAAGGCGAACAGGCTCATGCCGTCGTTGTTGTCGCCGAATTGGGTTTCCTGGGCCTGGGCGCTGCCATTGCCAGTCGGGTCGAAGGCCGGGCCGTCCTTGTGCAGCGGCTGGCCCCAACTGATCAACACCGAGGACTTGTAACCCGGCGGCAGGGTGATGGCGTCGCTGGTGGCGGCTGCAATGCTGTCGAAGCCCAGCAGTTTGCTCGAGCCTGCGCTGACACTGGCGGCCAGCACGCTGCGGCTCAGCAGGTTGCCGCCGAGGAACATCGCGGCACCGCAGAGGGCGCCGGCGCTGATAAAACCTCGACGACTGAGGCCGACGATTTTTTCGAGGTCGGTGGCTTGGTTTTCTTCTAATAGGCTCACATCAGGCTCCCTGCTGGTTTTTGCAGTCACCTTAAGGAGCGTCTATGACACAAATGTTGCAGTTGCGCGGTTGAGGAACGCCGCCAATCCGTAGCCGCAGGCTTGGGTTAGAGCGGTGTGCCGAGCAAGACATTGGAGGGTGAGAACTGCACCTGTACGGTCTTTTTGGCGCTCAAACCCAGGGTTTTGAGGTGTAGCGGCTCGGCCAGGGCGCATAACGTCTGACCGTTGGGCAGGGCAATTCTGACTTCGCTGGGGCCATCTTCGGCGTCGAGAATCTCCTCGATGGTGCCCTTCAAACAATTGTGTCCAGGTGTTGCGAGTTGACCGGCACCGAGCAAATCGAGCCAGCCGGCCTTGATCAGCGCCACCACTTCAGTGCCTGTTACCAGTTCCAGACGCAGGGTGCTGTCGTGGGTGATTTGCGCCTGAATGATCAGCCCTTCAGCCAGTTCCAGGCTGATCAGATCGTTGCGGCCTTGAGTGTCGATGGTCGTGACCGTGCCGTGCAACTGATTGCGCGCGCTGGTCCTGAGCATCAAGCGCCCGAGCAAATCGAGGTCACTGGCGTCTTCGGCGGCTTCCAGCACCTGTGCCTGCAAGGCTTGCAGGCGCTGATAAAGTCGCAGCACCCGCTCACCTTCACTGGACAGCTTTGCGCCACCGCCGCCCTTGCCGCCGACGCTGCGCTCCACCAGTGGTTTTTGCGCCAGATTGTTCAGCTCGTCGATCGCGTCCCACGCCGCTTTGTAACTCAGCCCGGCGCTTTTCGCGGCGCGGGTGATCGAGCCTTGTTCGGCGATGTGTTGCAGCAAGGCAATGCGCTGCGGACGACGGACGATGTGCTGGGACAACAATGTGGGCAAGGACATGGTAAGGGGCTGCAAACGGGGAGTGATGGATTTGGACGTTGGCGGCTTGGGGCGCGAGAGTCAAGTCAGCTCCCCGGGTTTTGGTGTGCGCGCCAGGCAATAAACGTCGACCCGCGCCGCGCCCGCCCCGATCAGCAAGCGAGCCAGGCTTTGCGCGGTGGCACCGGTGGTCAGCACGTCATCGACCAGCGCCAGGTGGCGACCCTTGATCTGCGCCTCCGGCATCAGCGCGAAAGCTCTGAGCAGGTTCTGTTTGCGCGCCTTGGCGTCCAGATCCTGCTGCGCGGTGGTGTCCTGGGTGCGTAGCAACAGATTCTCATCGCAACGGATCTGCAGGCTGTCGCTGAGCCAGCGGGCGAGCATCGCGGCCTGGTTATAGCCACGCTCGCGCAGCCGTTTGCGGGCCAAGGGCACCGGTACCAATGCGTCGGGGCGCTTGAGGCCTTCATCGAAGCGATGTTGCAGGGATTGAGCAAGAAGTTCGGCAAGCAGGCGGCCATATGGCCACTTTGCCGTGTGCTTGAAACGGGTGATCAAACTGTCGAGCGGGAAGCTGTAGGTCCAGGGCGCGATGACCTGCTCGAAGGCCGGTGGCTCCTGCAAGCACTGGCCGCAGGTGAGACCGGCCACGGGCAGGGGCAGGGCGCAGACCTGGCAATGATCGCCGAGCCAGGGCAACTCGGTTTCGCAAGACGTGCAAATCGGCTGAGGGGTGTCAGACAGTTCATCGCAGAGCAAACAGCATTGTTCGTTTTTTAACCAGATGTAAACCGGCCCTTTGTATCGTGGTTGACAGCGCATGACTCTTCCTTAAATATGCCGAACATCCGTGTCGCGTCTGTGGATATTCCGTTCCGCAGCCGCTTGCCAAGCATAAACAAGGAAACGCCCATGAGCGCCAGCACCACTGCAACCCTGCGTCATGACTGGTCTTTGGCTGAAGTCAAAGCACTCTTCGTTCAGCCATTCAACGACCTGTTGTTCCAGGCGCAGACGGTGCACCGCGCGCACTTTGACGCCAATCGCGTCCAGGTGTCGACGCTGCTGTCGATCAAAACCGGCGCTTGCCCGGAAGATTGCAAATATTGTCCGCAGTCCGGTCACTACAACACCGGTCTGGAAAAAGAAAAGCTGATGGAAGTGCAGAAGGTCCTCGAAGAGGCTGCCCGCGCCAAGGCCATCGGTTCGACCCGTTTCTGCATGGGCGCTGCCTGGAAGCATCCGTCGGCCAAAGACATGCCGTACGTGCTGGAGATGGTCAAAGGCGTGAAGGCCATGGGCCTGGAAACCTGCATGACTCTCGGCCGTCTCGATCAGGACCAGACCGTAGCCCTGGCTCAGGCTGGCCTCGATTACTACAACCACAACCTCGATACCTCGCCGGAGTTCTACGGCAGCATCATCACCACCCGCACCTACAGCGAGCGTCTGCAAACCCTGGCGTACGTGCGTGAGTCGGGGATGAAGATCTGCTCGGGCGGTATTCTGGGCATGGGCGAGTCCCTCGACGACCGCGCCAACCTGCTGATTCAGCTGGCCAACCTGCCGGAGCACCCGGAGTCGGTGCCGATCAACATGCTGGTGAAAGTCGCCGGTACGCCGCTGGAAAATGCCGACGATATCGACCCGTTCGACTTCATCCGCATGCTCGCCGTCGCCCGTATCCTGATGCCGCAATCCCACGTGCGCTTGTCCGCTGGCCGCGAAGCGATGAACGAGCAGATGCAGGCCCTGGCGTTCTTCGCCGGTGCCAACTCGATTTTCTACGGCGACAAGCTGCTGACCACCGCCAACCCGCAGGCTGACAAGGACATGCAACTGTTCGGGCGTCTGGGCATCCTGCCTGAAGCCCGCGAAGAGCACGCTGATGAAGTGCATCAGGCAGCGATCGAGCAAGCACTGGTCGAACAGAAAAGCAGCGAGCAGTTCTACAACGCCGCTGTTTGACGTCTCCACCGATCCTGTTGAAGGAATACAAGACAATGTGGGAGCGAGCTTGCTCGCGATGAGGCCGGGAAATTCAACATCTATGTTGACTGTCAGACCGCCATCGCGAGCAAGCTCGCTCCCACATAAATTGTACCCACCTTGAGTTTGTGAGTTGACCTTCGAGGCCTGCATGTCTTTCGATCTCGCCGCACGTCTCGCTGCCCGTCGTGCCGAAAACCTCTATCGTCAGCGTCCATTGCTTGAGACCCCACAAGGTCCGCAAGTGGTGGTCGATGGCCAGCCATTGTTGGCGTTCTGCAGCAACGACTACCTGGGCCTGGCCAATCACCCAGAAGTGATCGAAGCCTTGCGTGCCGGTGCCGCCCGCTGGGGTGTCGGTGGCGGCGCTTCACACCTGGTGATCGGCCATAGCAGTCCGCATCACGCGCTTGAGGAAGCCTTGGCCGATCTGACGGGGCGCCCGCGTGCGCTGCTGTTTACCACCGGTTACATGGCTAATCTGGGCGCGGTCACCGCGCTGGTCGGGCAGGGCGATACCGTGCTTGAAGACCGACTCAATCATGCATCGTTACTGGATGCCGGGTTGTTGTCGGGGGCGCGCTTCAATCGCTATTTGCACAACGACGCGGTCAGCCTGGCCAAACGTCTGGAAAAGGCCACCGGCAATACGCTGGTGGTGACCGACGGGGTGTTCAGCATGGACGGCGACATCGCCGACCTGCCGACGCTGGCTCGCGAGGCCAAGGCCAAAGGCGCGTGGCTGATGGTCGATGACGCCCACGGCTTTGGTCCCTTGGGCGCCAATGGCGGCGGGATCGTCGAGCACTTCGGTTTGAGTCTGGAGGATGTGCCGGTATTGGTCGGCACATTGGGTAAAGCGTTCGGCACTTCGGGCGCGTTTGTCGCGGGCAGTGATGACCTGATCGAAAGCCTGATCCAGTTCGCCCGACCTTACATTTACACCACCAGTCAGCCACCGGCCCTGGCCTGCGCAACCCTGAAAAGTCTTGAGTTGCTGCGCAGCGAACATTGGCGACGCGAGCATTTGAACGTGCTGATTCGCCAATTCCGAAAGGGCGCCGAGCAGATTGGTCTGGAGTTGATGGACAGCTCTACACCGATCCAGCCGATCATGATCGGCGACGCCGGGCGCGCCGTGCTTTTTTCGCAGATGCTGCGTCAGCGCGGGCTGATGGTGACCGCGATCCGCCCACCCACCGTGCCAGCCGGCAGTGCACGTTTGCGCGTGACCTTGACCGCGGCGCACAGTGAGGCGCAGGTGCAGCTATTGTTAGAAGGTCTGGCCGATTGTCTTCAGCAACTGGGAGCGGAGCCGAACCATGCGTGATCGTCTGATTCTGTTGCCCGGTTGGGGGCTTGGCATTTCACCGCTGGAGCCACTGGCAGCGGCCTTGCAGGGGCTGGATGAACACCTGCGTGTTGAAATCGAGCCGCTGCCAGAACTGGAATCGGGCGACCTCGATGAATGGCTCGACGAGCTGGATTCAACCCTGCCAAAAGATGCCTGGCTCGGCGGTTGGTCGCTCGGCGGGATGCTCGCTTCAGAGCTGGCGGCTCGACGTGGCGACCGCTGCTGCGGCTTGCTGACGCTGGCGAGCAACCCTTCTTTTGTGGCGCATGCCGAGTGGTCGAGCGCTATGCCGGGCGAGACTTTCGATGCGTTTCTGGACGGGTGCCGTACTGACCCGCGCATGACCCTCAAACGCTTTAGCCTGCTCTGCGCCCAAGGTTCCGAAGACCCGCGCGGGCTGTCGCGTCTGCTGCTCGCGGGGGCGCCGAATACTCCGGCGCCGGTGTTGATGAGCGGGTTGGAAGTGCTCGCGCAACTGGACAATCGGCAAGCGTTGCAGGCCTTTCGTGGCCCGCAGTTGCACCTGTTCGCCGGGCTCGACGAGCTGGTCCCGGCCGAAGCCGCCAGTGAGCTTCTGGCGTTACTCCCTGATGTCGAAATTGGTCTGATTGAACAGGCCAGTCACGCGTTTCTTCTGGAAGACCCCCACGGTGTGGCGGGGGCCATCCAGGCCTTTTTGCATGAGTCCGGTGATGACTGATTTGTCCCTTCCCAACCTGCCCGGCGGCTTGCCCGACAAGCGTCAGGTTGCGGCATCCTTCTCCCGCGCAGCAGCCAGCTATGACAGCGTTGCCGAATTGCAGCGCGATGTCGGCAGTGAACTGCTGGGGCGATTGCCGGCTGATCGATCGCCCGTTCGCTGGCTGGATCTGGGCTGTGGCACGGGGTATTTCAGTCGTGCGCTGGCTGAGCGATTCAACGCCAGCGAAGGGCTGGCGCTGGATATCGCTGAAGGCATGCTCAATCACGCACGGCCCTTGGGCGGCGCGACACATTTCATTGCTGGCGATGCCGAGCGCTTGCCGTTGCGGGACGCGAGCTGCGATCTGGTGTTTTCCAGTCTGGCGGTGCAGTGGTGTGCCGATTTCGGGGCGGTGCTGAGCGAGGCCAATCGGGTTCTGAAACCTGGCGGTGTGTTGGCGTTTGCTAGTCTCTGCGTGGGTACGCTGTATGAATTGCGCGACAGTTGGCGTCAGGTCGATGGCCTGGTACACGTCAACCGCTTCCGTGAGTTCAGTACGTATCAACAGCTGTGTGCGGCCAGTGGCTTGAACGTGATCAGCCTGCAAAGTTGCCCGCACGTGCTGCATTATCCGGATGTGCGTAGTCTGACTCACGAACTCAAGGCCTTGGGCGCGCATAATCTCAATCCTGGTCGGCCGGACGGGCTGACAGGTCGGGCGCGGATCATGGGTTTGATCGACGCCTATGAGCAGTTTCGTCAGGCGCAAGGACTACCCGCGACTTATCAGGTGGTTTACGCCGTGTTGGAGAAGCCACAATGAGCGCAGCCTATTTCATCACTGGCACCGATACCGACGTCGGCAAGACCACCATTGCCGCCGGCCTGTTGCACGCCGCGCGGCTGGCGGGCTTGAGTACGGCGGCCGGGAAACCTGTGGCGTCCGGCTGCGAGGTGACGCCCAAAGGTTTGCGCAATGCCGACGCGCTGGCGCTGCTGGCGCAATGCTCGTTGCCGCTGACCTATGCCGAGGTCAATCCGGTAGCCTTCGAACCGGCCATCGCTCCGCATCTGGCTGCACGTGAGGCGGGTTTCGCGCTGACGGTCCAGTCGTTGCTGGCGCCGATGCGGCACATAGTGGACAAGCAGGCCGATTTCACGCTGATCGAAGGTGCGGGTGGTTGGCGGGTGCCACTGGCTGACCAGGACAATCTTTCGGATCTGGCGATGGCACTGGATCTGCCGGTCATTCTGGTGGTTGGCGTGCGCCTGGGTTGTATCAATCATGCGTTGCTGACGGCCGAGGCGATTGCCCGGGATGGTTTGCAACTGGCGGGTTGGGTGGCCAACATCATTGACCCCAAGACTTCGCGGCTGGAAGAAAACCTGGCCACGCTGGCTGAACGCCTGCCGGCACCGTGTCTGGGGCGAGTGCCGAAACTCAAGCTGGTCACGGCAGAAGCGGTAGCGGAGTATCTTCAGCTGGATTTGCTCGACTAGATTTTGCCTATGACAAGGCATTGTGCCATTAGTGTTTTTGTCGAGCCTTTTGTCAGTGTCTCTGGTTCAATGAGCGCTGTTTATCCTTTGCAGGGTGGAGTCGTCCCATGGAAATCTCGGGAAGCAGCGCTTTTTATGCCGGTCTGAGCACTATTCAGTCTGGGCAGAACCGTGTCGATCAGGCCGCCAGCCAGATCGCCAACACCACTGTCGAACGCTCCGCCACCAGCCAGTCCTTGGAAGCTCAAGTCGACCGGCTACGCTCGGTCGATCGCAGCCAGCAATCAGACCTGGCCAGCAATATGGTCGATATGTCCCAAGGCAAGATCCAGGCAGAGCTGGGCGTCAAAATCGCCAAGGCTTCTGACGAAATGCTTGGTACGCTGATCAATACTTTTGCTTGATCCCTCGCTGAACCTTTTGCCTGAACGCCGCCCTGGGCGCGGGGTTCTGTCGGGCATGTCCTTCTCGTTCAACTAATCTTTCCTACACGGTTTGTTGCCTCGCGCATCGGCTGCGGGCCTTTGCGTGCGCGCTATTTACGTGGGTGATGACGAACGGCAAAGGATCGACGCTTGACAAGATTTCGGCGTAAACGTATGTTTCAAACAACTGTTTGACCGTCACAACAAATCATTGCGGTCGTTCATTCCCGGTTACATCAGCAGAGGTTTATCGCTATGCCTGACTACAAGGCCCCCTTGCGTGATATTCGCTTCGTTCGTGACGAACTGCTCGGCTACGAAGCGCACTATCAGAGCCTTCCGGCTTGCCAGGACGCTACCCCGGACATGGTTGACGCCATTCTCGAGGAAGGCGCCAAGTTTTGTGAGCAGGTGCTGGCTCCGCTGAACCGCGTGGGTGACACCGAAGGCTGCACCTGGAGCGAGTCCGGCGTTAAGACTCCGACTGGCTTCAAAGAAGCCTACAAACAATTCGTCGAAGGCGGCTGGCCAAGCCTGGCCCACGACGTAGAGCACGGTGGCCAAGGGCTGCCGGAGTCTCTGGGTCTGGCTGTCAGCGAAATGGTCGGCGAAGCCAACTGGTCGTGGGGCATGTACCCAGGCCTGTCCCATGGCGCGATGAACACCATTTCCGAGCACGGTACGCCTGAGCAGCAAGAGGCTTACCTGACCAAACTGGTTTCCGGCGAATGGACCGGCACCATGTGCCTGACCGAACCGCACTGCGGTACCGACCTCGGCATGCTGCGCACCAAGGCCGAGCCTCAGGCTGATGGTTCCTACAAAGTTTCCGGCACCAAGATCTTCATCTCGGCCGGTGAACACGATATGGCCGACAACATCGTCCACATCGTTCTGGCTCGCCTGCCGGATGCGCCTGCTGGCACCAAAGGCATTTCGCTGTTCATCGTTCCAAAGTTCCTGCCGAACGCTGACGGCAGCATCGGTGCGCGCAACGCTGTGACCTGTGGTTCCCTGGAACACAAAATGGGCATCCACGGTAACGCCACCTGCGTGATGAACTTCGACGCGGCCACCGGTTTCCTGATCGGCCCGGCGAACAAAGGCCTGAACTGCATGTTCACCTTTATGAACACCGCGCGTCTGGGGACTGCTCTGCAAGGTCTGGCTCACGCCGAGATCGGCTTCCAGGGCGGTCTGAAATACGCTCGCGATCGTCTGCAAATGCGTTCCCTGACTGGCCCGAAAGCGCCGGACAAGGCGGCTGACCCGATCATCGTTCACCCTGACGTACGTCGGATGCTGTTGACCATGAAGGCATTCGCCGAAGGCAACCGTGCGATGGTTTACTTCACTGCCAAGCAGGTCGACATCGTCAAGTACGGCGTGGATGAAGAAGAGAAGAAGAAAGCCGACGCCCTGCTGGCCTTCATGACTCCGATTGCCAAAGCCTTCATGACTGAAGTCGGCTTCGAATCCGCTAACCACGGCGTGCAGATCTACGGTGGCCACGGCTTCATCGCCGAGTGGGGCATGGAGCAGAACGTTCGCGACAGCCGCATTTCCATGCTGTACGAAGGCACCACCGGTATCCAGGCTCTCGACTTGCTGGGCCGTAAAGTGCTGATGACTCAAGGCGAGGCTCTGAAAGGCTTCACCAAGATCGTCCACAAGTTCTGCCAGACCAACGAAGGCAACGAAGCGGTCAAAGAGTTCGTCGAGCCGTTGGCTGCACTGAACAAGGAATGGGGCGAACTGACCATGAAGGTCGGCATGGCCGCGATGAAAGATCGCGAAGAAGTCGGCGCTGCGTCGGTGGACTACCTGATGTACTCCGGTTACGCCTGCCTTGCCTACTTCTGGGCTGACATGGCGCGCCTGGCTGCCGAGAAACTGGCTGCCGGCACCACCGAAGTGGCGTTCTACACCGCCAAGCTGCAGACTGCGCGCTTCTACTTCCAGCGCATCCTGCCGCGTACCCGCACGCACGTTGTAACCATGCTGTCGGGCGCCAACAACCTGATGGACATGAAAGAAGAAGACTTCGCACTGGGCTATTAAGTCCCACGCAGCTCTTCAAAAAGCCGCTGCTTCTTCGGGAGTCGCGGCTTTTTTGTGTCCGGCGCAAATGGCTGCAAATATTCCCGACTAAAACGCTAAGTAGAACGCTTTTGCTGCCGTTAAAGAGTGTGCAGTGTGATGCACGTCACATTGCATGTGCTTAACTGCCAAGAATGCAGGCACAATGACATCAATTGTTTTGCCGGGCCGGAGCTCTACCCTTGCCGCGTTCTTCCGCTGTACGTCTCAGTCACTTTTTGCCCTCATTACTGTTGTTGCTTGCGGGGCTTGCGGCTGCCTACGTCAAGGATCTCAACGTCTTCTTCACCTCACTGTTCAACGTGCTGCCGACGTTGGTGCTGTTGCTTGGCGGTTCGTACTGCGCGGTTTACCGACGTCAACGTGAACTGTTTCTGATGGTCACGGTGTACATCGCCTACTACCTGCTCGACACCCAAACCGATTACTACCGTGATTACGGCAAGGTGCGTGACGACGCGGCGGTGGTTTTCCATCTCTGTTGTTTGTTGTTGCCCTTGCTGTTCGGGCTGTTTGCTGCCTGGCAGGAACGCACCCACCTGTTTCAGGACATGGTCGCTCGTTTCGCCGTATTGCTGGCGTTTGGCAGCGTTGCACTGGGACTTGAGCAAAGTTACCCACAGGCGTTGTTGATGTGGCTGTCGGAAATACGCTGGCCGGCGCTGCATGGTGCCTGGATGAGCTTGATCCAGTTGTCCTATCCGGTGTTCTTCGCGTCCTTTCTGCTGCTGGCGTATCAATACTGGCGCAACCCACGCCCGCTGCATGCGGCGCAACTGGTGGGCCTGCTCGGGTTGTTCTGGATGTTGCCCAAGACCTTCATCCTGCCGTTTACCCTGAACATCATGTGCAGTCAGGTGATGTTGATGATTGCCGCGGCGGTCGCCCACGAAGCCTATCAAATGGCTTTTCGTGATGAGCTGACCGGTCTGCCAGGTCGTCGCGCCTTGAACGAGCGCATGCAGCGTCTGGGCCGCAACTATGTGTTGGCGATGAGTGACGTCGACCACTTCAAGAAATTCAATGACACCCATGGTCACGACGTTGGCGACCAGGTGCTGCGTCTGGTCGCCAGCAAGCTGTCGAAGATCGGCGGTGGTGGCCGGGCCTATCGTTACGGGGGCGAGGAGTTCGCCTTGGTATTCGCCGCGAAAACCCTCGAAGAGTGCATGCCGCACCTGGAAGTCATCCGCGAGTCGATTGCCACGTACAGCATTCAGTTGCGCAACCAGGACAACCGTCCGCAAGACGACCAGCAAGGTCGGCAGCGCCGTGCGGGTTCCGGCGCCTCAAGCGTTTCGGTTACGGTGAGTATCGGCGTCGCCGAGCGACTGGAACAGCGAACTCCGGAAGACGTCCTGAAATCCGCTGACCAGGCGCTCTACAGCGCCAAGGGCGCGGGACGCAACTGCGTGATGGCATTCGGTCAAAACCGCCGTGGCGCGGTGCGTATGGACGGCGCTACGGGTTGAGTGATGATTGCGCATTCAGCGTCTGGACTGTGATTGTTCGGGGCGATTCGCGGCAGTAGGTTTGAATGATCTGCTGACGGAGAAACGACCATGCCCGAGTACAAAGCTCCCCTGCGCGACATGCGCTTTCTGATCGACCATGTTTTCGACTTTCACGCCAGTTACGTGGCCCTCGGTGCTACCGACGCCAGCCCGGACATGGTCAATGCGATCCTTGAAGAAGGGGCGAAATTCTGTGAGAACGTTCTTGCGCCGCTGAATCGCAGCGGCGACGAAGAAGGCTGTCATTTCGACAACGGTGTGGTCACCACGCCTACGGGATTCAAGCAAGCATTCGCACAATACGTTGAGGGCGGCTGGCATGGTCTGGCGGCGGACCCGACTTATGGCGGTCAGGGTTTACCCAGTTCACTAGGACTGGTGATCAGTGAAATGGTCGGCTCCAGCAACACTTCCTGGGGCATGTACCCAGGCCTGACCCACGGCGCGATGTCGGCGATCCATGCCCACGGCACCGAAGAGCAAAAACAGACCTACCTGAGCAAACTCACGGCCGGGCAGTGGACCGGCACCATGTGCCTGACCGAAGCGCATTGCGGCACGGACCTGGGGATCATCAAGACCCGCGCAGTGCCGCAAGCCGACGGCAGCTATGCGGTGACTGGCAGCAAGATTTTCATCTCTGCCGGCGAGCACGATATGAGCGACAACATCATTCACCTGGTGTTGGCCAAACTGCCGGACGCGCCCGCCGGGACCAAGGGTATCTCGCTGTTCATCGTGCCCAAGTTCCTGCCTGATGCCCAAGGCGAAGCCGGTGAGCGCAACGGGGTTTCCTGCGGTTCGATCGAACACAAGATGGGCATCAAGGCGTCTGCCACTTGCGTGCTGAACTTCGATGGTGCCAAGGGCTTCCTGATTGGCGAGGCGAACAAGGGCCTGAACTGTATGTTCACCATGATGAACCACGCCCGGCTCGGCACCGGGATGCAGGGTTTGTGTCTGGGTGAAGCGAGCTTCCAGGGCGCGATCAAGTACGCCAACGATCGCTTGCAAATGCGCTCGCTGACCGGACCCAAAGCGCCGGAAAAGGCCGCCGATCCGATCATCGTCCACCCCGACGTACGGCGCATGCTGCTGACCATGAAAGCCTTCAACGAAGGTAACCGCGCGCTGACCTATTTCACCGCGCAATTGCTCGATGTCGCACACCTGAGTAGCGACGAAACCCAGCGCCAGGATGCCGAGAACCTGTTGGCGTTCCTGACGCCGATCTGCAAAGCCTTCATGACCGAAACCGGCCTGGAAGTTACCAACCATGGCATGCAGGTGTTCGGCGGCCATGGATTCATCCGCGAGTGGGGTATGGAGCAGTTGGTGCGTGACTGCCGTATTGCGCCCATCTATGAAGGCACCAACGGCATTCAGGCATTGGACTTGCTCGGGCGCAAGGTGCTTGGCAGCCAAGGCAAACTGCTGCGCGGGTTCACCAAAATTGTTCACAAGTTTTGCGAAGCCAATGCCGCACATCCGCAGCTAAAAGCGTATGTGGCGCAGCTCAACGGGTTGAACCAGCAGTGGGGCGAGTTGACCACCAAGGTCGGTATGGCGGCGATGAAAAATCCGGACGAGGTCGGCGCTGCGGCGCTGGATTATTTGATGTATAGCGGCTACATCATTTTGGCTTACCTGTGGCTGCGCATGGCGCTGGTGGCTCAGGCACAGCTGGCGGCGGGCAGTGGTGACGCTGATTATTGCCGGGGCAAACTGGCCACTTGCGAGTTCTACTTCAAGCGCCTGTTGCCGCGTACGACCACGCATCAGGCGGCGGTGGAGGCGGGCAGTGATTGTCTGATGAAACTGCCTGCGGAGTTGTTTGCGCTCTGACATAAGGCGCTGCCTCTGAAAGATCGCAGCCTGCGGCAGCTCCTACAATTCAGGTGAACCTGTAGGAATTGCCGCAGGCTGCGATTTTTTTGGTGACTAAAAATTACAAATAGGTCACTAGCTGACCCTATGTGTCGTAAAAGTTGTTCGGGTACACTCAAGGCCTTGCTGAAATCCGATCCTACGAATCACTTTTCAAGTTCTCACGAGGTTTGCCATGGCTGACTACAAAGCGCCCTTGCGCGATATGCGCTTCGTCCTCAATGAAGTTTTCGAGGTTGCCAAACTGTGGGCGGAACTGCCCGCTCTGGCCGACACCGTCGATGCCGAGACCGTCGAGGCAATCCTTGAGGAAGCCGGTAAAGTCACCAGCAAAAGCATCGCGCCGCTGAGCCGTGCCGCCGACGAAGAAGGCTGTCACTGGAGCGACGGCGCTGTCACCACTCCAGCAGGTTTCCCACAGGCTTATCAGACCTACGCTGAAGGCGGTTGGGTCGGCGTCGGTGGTGATCCAGCCTACGGTGGCATGGGCATGCCGAAAGCGGTTTCGGCTCAGGTCGAAGAAATGGTCAACTCCGCCAGCCTGTCGTTCGGTCTGTACCCGATGCTCACCGCCGGGGCTTGCCTGTCGATCAACGCGCACGCCAGTGACGAACTGAAAGCCGCTTACCTGCCAAACATGTACGCCGGTGTCTGGGCAGGCTCCATGTGCCTGACCGAGCCACACGCGGGGACTGACTTGGGGATCATCCGTACCAAGGCTGAACCGCAAGCAGACGGTTCCTACAAGGTCAGCGGCACCAAGATCTTCATCACTGGCGGTGAACACGACCTGACCGAAAACATCATTCACCTGGTACTGGCCAAACTGCCGGATGCACCCGCGGGTCCGAAAGGTATTTCGCTGTTCCTGGTGCCGAAGTTCATGGTCAATGCCGATGGCAGTCTCGGTGCGCGTAACCCGGCAAACTGCGGTTCGATCGAACACAAAATGGGCATCCAGGCCTCCGCTACCTGCGTGATGAACTTCGACGAAGCCGTGGGTTACCTCGTCGGTGAGCCGAACAAAGGCCTGGCGGCGATGTTCACCATGATGAACTACGAGCGTCTGGGCGTCGGGATCCAGGGCCTGGCCAGTGGCGAGCGCTCTTACCAGAACGCGGTTGAATACGCTCGTGATCGCCTGCAAAGCCGCTCGCCGACTGGCGCGCAGAACAAAGACAAGGTCGCCGACCCGATCATCGTTCACCCGGACGTACGGCGCATGTTGCTGACCATGAAAGCCTCGAACGAAGGTGGTCGCGCATTCTCTACCTACGTCGCCATGCAACTGGACACCGCCAAGTTCAGCGAAGACACGACCACGCGCAAACGCGCTGAAGACCTGGTGGCCTTGCTGACCCCGGTCGCCAAGGCGTTCCTTACCGATCTGGGCCTGGAAACCACGGTTCACGGACAGCAGGTCTTCGGTGGCCACGGCTACATTCGTGAGTGGGGGCAGGAACAACTGGTTCGCGACGTGCGGATTACCCAGATCTACGAAGGCACCAACGGTATTCAGGCGCTGGACCTGGTCGGGCGCAAAATCGTCGGCAGCGGCGGGGCGTACTACAAACTGTTCGCCGACGAGATTCGGCATTTCACCGCCACCGCGAGCGCCGATCTGGCCGAGTTCACCAAACCGTTGAACGACGCTGTAACCACGCTGGACGACCTGACCGCCTGGCTGCTGGACCGGGTGAAAAATAACCCGAACGAAATCGGCGCGGCTTCGGTCGAGTATCTGCAAGTGTTCGGCTATGTGTCCTACGCCTACATGTGGGCACTGATGGCCAAGGCGGCCTTCGGTAAAGAGGCGCAGGAAGACTTCTACGCCAGCAAACTGGGCACCGCGCGTTTTTACTTCGCTCGCCTGCTGCCGCGGATTCATTCGCTGAGCGCTTCGGTCAAGGCTGGTAGTGAGTCGCTGTTCCTGTTGGACGCGGCGCAGTTCTGAGGAGGTAACGCCATGTAAGCATTTGCTTACGTGACGTGCTGCCGTTTTCCCCTGTTCTAAGATTGGATCCAGAGCTAATCTACTTCACATGGACGTCGCGCAGGAAGCGCAAAGCAACAACACGGACACGTAGGATTCTGCCAGGATGGCGGAGTGAAATGGATGTCAGGGAAACAGTCTGCAAAGCCCCGCTTCGGCGGGGTTTTCTTTTGCCTGCGATTTATGTGTTTGCCGTTCAGCCCTGGATATCCAATACCGTCGTGCTCGCCATCCGCCTGTCCGGGCCATTCATCACGTCTTCCAGCAGATTGCGCAGCAACTCCAGCGTTGCTTGCTGACGTTGCACGTCGCGACAAACCAATCCTACTTTCAGAGGCACCCGAGGCTCGCTCAAGGGCTTCCACAAAAGTGCGTTGTTTCCGTTCTCCTGCTGTGAACGGCCGGGTAGGACAGTGGCCAGTCTGGTGTGGGGCAAACTGTCGAGGATCCCCGCCATGTTGTTCAGTTCCGCCTGCACTTGCGGGCGGCGTCCGAGATTGGCCAGTTGCCCCTGCCAGATCTGTCGGACCTGAAACTCTTCTCCCAGCAACAGCATCGGCAATTCCGCTGCCTGACTCATGGAGACTTTCTTGAATTCGCGCAATGGATGATCGGCGGGGATGACCAGGGTCAGTTCATCTTCATACAGCAAAACGCCGTGCAGTCCGGGTTGGCGCGGCGGCAAATAGCTGATGCCGATGTCGAGTGAGCCATTGAGCAGTCGACGTTCGATTTCCAGTCCCGTGAGTTCGTAGATTTGTACCACCAGGTGCGGTTGTGCGGCGCGCACACGTTCCAGCATTTTCGGCACCAGGCTGGTGTGAACAGTCTGCAGTACACCAATGGCCAGAGTGCGCAGCGCCTGGCCCTTGAAATTGCCCAAGGCCTCGCGTGCCCGTTGCATACCGTCAAGCAATGGCAGGGCGTGGTTGTACAAGGTATGTGCGGCCAGGGTGGGCAGCAGGCGTTTGCTGCTGCGTTCGAACAGACTCACATCAAGGTTTTGTTCCAGTTGGCGGATCTGTTGCGACAGCGCCGGTTGGGAGATCGACAGGCGTTCGGCGGCACGCCCGACATGGCCTTCTTCATACACCGCGACGAAATAACGCAGTTGCTTAAAATCCATAAGTAATTCTTATCGAAAAAGCTGGAAAATCGAAATGGCCCAGCGCCTGGCAGACGCCTAGTCTAACCGCATTCACAAGGCTTACAGGGCCAGAAAGCGCGATGAATACCGTTTACGTTGATGGTGTTTACATAGGCAAGGCAAAAAACCTTGGACAGGGTTTGCTCAGCGATACCGACAAACAGCGGATTGCCAATCGGCTCTGGTTGTGGCCGCAAGGTACACGCACCGGGCGCCTCGAGGATTGGTCGTCACGTCTGCTGGGCTTGCCGCTTGAGGGACTGCGCGCATGAACCTGTTCAACCTGCGTCGCCATCAGCCGAGCCTGGATGATCTGGCAGCGGAGCATTTTCCGCCTTCAAGGCACGACAACTTTTCCAGCGAGTGCCTGATGCCGAGTGTCGAGCGACCCCAGCAAGTTTTCGTTCGCGGCCAGGGTTCCTGGCTGTGGGACAGTGACGACCGCGCGTACCTGGATTTTATCCAGGGTGGCGCGGCCAACAGCCTCGGTCACAGCCCGTCGGTGCTGGTCAAAGCCATCGCCGCTCAGGCGCAAACACTGATCAATCCAGGTTCGGCATTGCTTAACCGTGGCCAGCTCAACCTGGCCGAGCGGCTGTGCATCAGTACCGGCAGCGATCAGGCTTATTTGCTCAACAGTGGCAGTGAAGCCTGCGAAGCGGCGATCAAACTGGCGCGTAAATGGGGGCAACTGCATCGTGGTGGCGCTTCGCGAATCGTCACCGCCAGTGGTAGCTGCCATGGTCACGGTTTTGCGGCAATGTCCGCATCGGACTGTCAGAACAATCGCTTTGAGCCGCAGCTTCCAGGTTTCAGCCACGTTCCGTTCAATGATTTACCGGCGTTGCATGCGGCAGTGGATGCGCAGACTGTCGCCATCATGCTTGAACCCATCCAGAGTTCCGCCGGTATCGTTCCGGCGACCGAGCATTACCTCAAAGGTGTCGAACGCCTGTGCCGTGAGTTGGGAATTCTGCTGATTCTCGATGAAGTGCAAACCGGGATGGGCCGTTGCGGCAGTTTGCTCGCCGAACAGGTTTACGGTGTGCGGGCCGACATTGTTGTGCTGGGCAAAGGTCTGGGGGGTGGGGTTCCGGTGGCGGCGCTTCTGGCTCGCGGCAACGCTTGCTGCTTTGAGTCGGGCGAACTGGATGGCACCCATCATGGCAACGCGTTGATGGCTTCGGCGGGGTTGGCGGTTCTGGACTGCGTGCTGAATCACGGCTTCCTCGAGCATGTTCGGGAAAGCGCTCAACACCTGCGTGAAGGCTTGAGCCGATTGGCCAACCGTTACGGACACGTTGAACTGCGTGGCCAAGGACTGCTCTGGGGCCTGACCTTGAGTGACGATTCGGCTGACACAGTAGTGAAGGCTGCGCTGTACGAAGGTTTACTGCTGAGCGCTCCAAAACCCGATTGCCTGCGGTTCACGCCAGCGCTGACGGTCAGCAAGGCCAATATCGACGAAATGCTCCTGCGTCTGGCCCGAGCTTTCTCCCGGGTGCGCACGGCCCAACTCCAATGCCGCAAAGGCATCGCGGTCTGAACAAACCGCCACTTCTCTCATTCCCGAACCGTCTCGCGGTATAACGCGTCGCCCCATGCCTGCTCCTTTTGGCATGGGGCGTTTTTTTGTCTCAGCGATTTTCCAAACTCTACTCAGTGCTTGAGTGATTGCCAGATCAATGGCTTTTTAGCGGAGCCGGCAAGGACTGCCGATGCCATCACGCGTTGACGCTGCGGATGGCTTGGTTTGTAAGTATGTACCACTGAGTGGTATGGTAATGGGAAGGGGTATCCATGACCAGCAACTGCTGGATATGAAGGAGTTTGTGGAGGTACATCATGAGTAAGAAATTCAAGAGTGAAGCCCTTGAGTCGGTTCACGACTCGGCCACTGCATTGTTGTCGATCGGTGCCATCAGCAAGACCACCATGCGCCAGTTCGACGAGTCATGCCTGGCACAGGTTCCAGAGGCGATTCCCGCCGAACAGATCAAGCAACTGCGCGAGCGTAACAATGTCAGCCAACCGGTGTTCGCCCGATATTTGAATACCAGTGCTTCTACCGTCAAACAGTGGGAAGCGGGCGACAAGCACCCCAGTGGCATGGCATTGAAGCTACTGAGCATCGTGCAGAAGCACGGGCTGGAAATACTGGCCTGAGATGATCCGCAAGCGCTGAGAAGCTGGATCGTCGCCCCAGTGGCTGCGATCTTTTCAAGCTGGTCCGATCCCTGCCACCGATCACGCGTTTTGCTGATCCATCACCCCGCGATAAAACAGCCATTCCTGCTCCAGTGCATGCGCCTGATTGTTGGCCTTGCGAAAGCCGTGGCGTTCATCCGGGTAGTAATGGGCCTGTGCGGGAATGCCGTTGTCTTGCAGGGCCTTGAGCATATCGCGGGTCTGTTGTGGCACCACCACGGCGTCGAGTTCGCCTTGGAAGAAGATGACCGGCACGCGGATTTCGCTCGCGTGCAGCAACGGTGTACGGGCGGCGTAGCGCTCGGCATCTTGCTGTGGATCGCCGATCAGCCAATCCAGATAGTCGCCTTCGAATTTGTGAGTGGTGCGACTCAGGGCAACCGGGTCGCTGACCCCGTACAAACTGGCACCCGCGCTGAAGACATCCTGAAATGCCAGCGCGCAGAGCGTGGTGTAACCGCCGGCACTGCCGCCGCGAATGAACGCGCGATCGCCGTCGATCAAACCTTGCCCGGCGAGGTAGGCGACCACGGCGCAGGCGTCTTCGACATCCACTTCGCCCCAGCTCAGGTACAGCGCCTGTCGGTAGGCCCGACCGTAACCGCTGCTGCCGCGATAGTTGAGGTCGGCAACCGCGAAGCCCCGTTGTGTCCAGTACTGGATACGCGGGTCAAGCATCGGGTAGCACGCCGACGTTGGCCCGCCATGAATGAACACCAGCAACGGCGGTTTGGCGACATCGGTCATGGCCGGATAAAAGAAACCATGGGCCTCACCGGCACCGCTTGGATAGCGCAGTGTCTGCGGCTGGCTGATGTGTTCTGCGGGCAACAGTGCAATGCCGCCAGCCAACACCCGGGCCTGATGGCTTTTACGGTCGATGGCAATCACCGCTGCAGGGCTGACCGGCGATGCGGCGATGCAGTAAACAAACTGCTGATCCAGCGCCAGATTGCGGAAGCGACTGTAGTCGCCGGTGAAATCCTCAGTGGAATCGCCAGAGCATAAGCCGAGGCGGCCAAAGCCATCCACGGTCCAGCTTGCCAAAAAACTCTTTTCGCCTAGCGGCAACCAGGTGCAGGCACCGAGTTGCCATGGCGCTGGCGCATGATCGGCGTCGCTGCTAGGTAATGGCTGCAAGCCTGACTCAGTGTCGACCCACGGTTGCCAGAAGCCGGCGCGGTCGGTCAGGCAATACAGGCGACCGGCATCATCGAAACGCGGTTGTTGCAGGGACTCTTCAGAGGCGTCACCGGCCACACAGCGCGGCTGGCCGAAACCGCCGTTGGCGTCGCGCTCGGCAACCATCAAGCGTGTCGCGGTCCAGGGTTGATGCGGTCGGCTCCATTCGATCCAGGCCAATCGCCGCGCATCCGGACTCAAGGTCGGCGCGGAGTAAAAGTCCGCGCCTTCAACCAACAGGTGACGCTTACCGTCTGCCAGATCGATGGCCACCAGGCGATGCTGAGCGCTTTGCTCTTCGACGGCGAGTACCTGCCCGCCAGCAAATTGCAGATCGCCATAACGGCATTCACCCAAGGTCAGCGCCTGCGGTATTTCACCGGCCAACGATTGCCGATACAACTGCTGATCTGTTTCGTTGACGAAGACCACGCCGTCATCGCTCAGGCAAAACGATCCGCCACCATATTCATAGACCCGGCTGCGCGCACTGAACCCCGGTGGGGTCAGGCAATGGGCGGTGTTGTCGCGCCAGTGCCAGATTCGACAGGCGCCATCTTCGGGGCGGTATTCATTCCAGAACAAACCAAGAGCGCCGACGCGCAGGTCGGCGAAATCGACACCGGCCGCCACGGCTTTGATGGCGCTCAAAGGTTCAGCCTTTAACGATGAGGCGTGAGTTTCGTTCATTGCGAAAGACCAACTGTTCGATGGGCTGGGTGGCGTGCTCGGCTTCTTCGCGGGCCTTGAGGATCACGCCGTGATGTTGCGACTTGCTGCACACCGGGTCGGCGTTGCTCGCGTCACCGGTGAGCATGAACGCCTGACAACGGCAGCCGCCGAAGTCTTTTTCTTTCTCGTCGCAGGAGCGGCACGGCTCGGGCATCCAGTCGTAACCGCGAAAGCGGTTGAAGCCGAACGAGTCGTACCAGATGTGCTGCATGCTGTGATCGCGCACGTTCGGAAACTGCACCGGCAGCTGTCGTGCACCATGGCACGGCAGGGCGGTGCCGTCCGGGGTGACGGTCAGGAAGATGCTGCCCCAGCCGTTCATACAGGCTTTAGGTCGCTCTTCGTAGTAATCCGGGGTGACGAAGATCAGCTTGCACGGGTGCCCTTCGGCTTCGAGTTTGGCGCGGTATTCGTTGGTGATGCGCTCGGCGCGCACCAGTTGTTCCTTGGTCGGCAGCAGGCCGACGCGGTTGAGCTGGGCCCAGCCGTAGAACTGGCACGTGGCGAGCTCGACGAAGTCGGCTTCGAGGGCGATGCACAGCTCGATGATGCGGTCGATCTTGTCGATGTTGTGCCGGTGGGTGACGAAGTTCAGTACCATCGGGTAGCCGTGGGCTTTCACCGCGCGGGCCATTTCGAGCTTCTGAGCGAAGGCTTTTTTCGAGCCGGCCAGCAAGTTGTTCACTTGTTCGTCGCTGGCCTGGAAACTGATCTGGATGTGATCGAGCCCGGCCTTCTTGAAGTCGCTGATTTTCTGCTCGGTGAGGCCAATCCCCGAGGTGATCAGGTTGGTGTAGAAGCCCAGTTTGCGGGCTTCGGCGATCAGCTCTGCGAGGTCCTGGCGTACCAGCGGCTCGCCACCGGAGAAGCCCAACTGCGCGGCGCCCATCTCCCGCGCCTCGCGAAATACCTTGAGCCACTGCTCGGTGCTGAGCTCTTTGCCTTGCTCGGCGAAGTCCAGCGGGTTCGAGCAGTAGGGGCATTGCAGCGGGCAGCGGTAGGTCAGCTCGGCGAGTAGCCACAGCGGCAGGCCGATTTCGGGTTTGGGCGGCAATGGCAGGGCCGCTGATTCAGGCAAGCTCGATCCAGTGCTCTGCACGGGCGACCTCCATGAATTGCTCAATGTCGTCACCCAGCTGAGGCACGCCGGGGAATTTGGCGTCCAGTTCGGCAATGATCGCCGCAACGTTACGTTCACCATCAATCAAACCGCCAATCAGCGCGGCGCTTTCGTTGAGTTTGATCATGCCTTCCGGGTACAGCAGCACATGGCCTTTTTGCGCCGGTTCATACTGGAAGCGGTAGCCGGGACGCCAGGTCGGGGTCTTGCTGCGGTCGAAACTCATAAGGCGATCCCTTTATGCCAGACCCGTTGTTCGGTCACGCTGTGATAAGGCGGGCGATTCAGTTCATAGGCCATGCTCATGGCATCGAGCATGCTCCAAAGGATGTCCAGTTTGAACTGGAGAATTTCCAGCATGCGCTGCTGGCCTTCATACGTAGTGTAGTGCTGCAGGGTGATCGCCAGACCGTGCTCGACATCGCGCCGCGCCTGGCCCAGCCGGGTGCGGAAATACTCGTAACCGGCTGGATCGATCCACGGGTAGTGCTGCGGCCAGCTGTCGAGGCGCGACTGGTGGATTTGCGGCGCGAACAGTTCGGTCAGCGAGCTGCTGGCGGCTTCCTGCCAACTGGCTCTGCGGGCGAAGTTGACATAGGCATCCACCGCGAAGCGCACGCCGGGCAACACCAGTTCCTGGGAACGCAGTTGATCCGGGTCCAGGCCAACAGCCTGGCCGAGACGCAACCAGGCTTCGATGCCGCCGTCTTCACCCGGCGCGCCGTCGTGGTCGAGCAGGCGTTGAATCCACTCGCGGCGGATTTCCCGATCCGGGCAGTTGGCCAGAATCGCGGCGTCCTTGAGCGGGATGTTCACCTGATAGTAGAAGCGGTTGGCGACCCAGCCCTGGATCTGCTCGCGGGTCGCCCGGCCTTCGTACATCGCCACGTGATACGGATGATAGATGTGGTAGTAGGCGCCCTTGGCCCGAAGAGCCTGTTCGAACTCGGCGGGGGACAGTGGTGTGTCAATCATTTCGGTTCTCCGGGGAATAACCGTTGGAATCTGGGGTATTTGCTCTGGCCTCATCGCAAGCAAGCTCGCTCCCACAGTGGAGCTGCTTTGCACAGAGAATCGGGTACGACTCGGACTCCTGTGGGAGCGAGCCTGCTCGCGATAGACCGCGCAGCGGTCTCGGCTGTTACAGCTCAATACTCATGCCGTCATACGCCACTTCAACATTGCGCCGAACCAGCTCGGCGCGCTCGGCCGAATCCTCATCGAGGATCGGGTTGGTGTTGTTGATGTGGATAAGTACTTTGCGCTGTTTGGGCAGTTGCTCCAGCACTTCGAGCATGCAGCCGGGGCCGTTTTGTGCCAGGTGGCCCATCTCTCGGCCAGTACGGGTGCCGACGCCACGACGCTGCATTTCGTCGTCGTCCCACAGCGTGCCGTCCACCAGCAGGCAGTCGCTGCCGGCCATGATCTCCAGTAGCGGCGCATCGACCTTGCCCAGCCCCGGTGCGTAGAACAACTTGCCGCCCGTTTGCAGGTCTTCGACGATCAGCCCGATGTTGTCGCCCGGGTGTGGGTCGAAGCGGTGTGGCGAGTAGGGCGGTGCGGCGCTACGCAGCGGCAACGGGGTAAAGCGCAGGTTCGGGCAGGCCGGGACGCTGAAGCTCTGGTCGAGTTCGATGCGGTTCCAGTTCAGCCCGCCGTTCCAGTGGGTGAGCATGGTGAACAGCGGGAAGCCGGTGCTCAGGTCTTCATGGACCATGTCGGTGCACCAGACCTGATGCGGGCAACCTTCGCGCAGGCTCAGCAGGCCGGTGGTGTGGTCGATCTGGCTGTCCATCAGGATGATCGCGCGGATGCCTGTGTCACGCAGGGCGCGGCCCGGTTGCATCGGGGCGAAGTTCTGGAGCTGTGCGCGGATGTCCGGCGAGGCGTTGCACAGCACCCAGTTCACGCCGTCATCGGAAATCGCGATAGACGACTGGGTCCGTGCCTTGGCCCGCAGGCTACCGTCGCGAAAACCTGCGCAGTTCACGCAATTGCAGTTCCACTGCGGAAAACCACCGCCGGCGGCGGAACCTAGAATCTGGACAAACATGGCTGCTCCATCACTTCAACGCTAAAAATAAAAACGCCCCGGACGGGCCGAGGCGTTGCACTGCAGGTTCTACCCAAAGGCAGAGTCAACGGCTGGCGAAGTACATGGTGACTTCAAAGCCGATACGCAGGTCGGTGTAAGCAGGTTTGGACCAGGTCATGAAAACGTTCCTTCAGGCGGGTGAGAAAAATTCACTCTATACATATAGTCCACCTCCCGAGGGAGATGTTCGGATGCTTGCCGGGCTATGTTACTGAAACGTTTCCGCTAATTGGAGACTTCTATCGAAGAAAGCCCATTACAGCCCCGGTAATGATCAGGCAGTCGGTTGCCAGGTGCCATCTGGACAGGCACCGCTGGCCAGGCATCTGCGGCCACCTTCTGCGCGAATCAACTGTCTTGCAGCGTCGAGCAAAGCCGTGCGGTTCAGTTGCAACACAGCCTGTTGCAACTGAACCAGGTAATCCGACGAATGGCCACCCAGTTTGCCCTGCCACAGCAGTTCAAAGGCCTGGGCAAGCGGCATGGCATTGCCGTCGAGTTGTTCGGCCAGGACCTGTTGCTGATTGATCAAGGCCCCATCATCGAGCGTTGAGATGAGTTCGGGCAATTGCTTCAGGAAGGCTTCGATGTGCTCGAGTATCTCTTTCACCGACGCACTCGGCGATTGCACGCCGAACAGCAGCCCGGTCTGCCCGTTGATCTGACGGACACCGCTGAATACCGCATAGCCCACTTGCAGTTCGACTCGCAGGCGCTGATAGAAAGGCGTTTGGCTGAGTTGGGACAGCAAGCGCCACGCGGCTTCGTCGGCCAGTTCCTGAGTGGGCGTCGGGCAAAACAGCAGCAGTGCATTCTCGTTGGTGTCGCTGGGTAGCTCAGACCAGAGACATTGACCGGCAATGGAGACGAGCGCTGCCATCTCGCTGTCGGGAACTCCAGGGACGCGGCTCAATGTGCGGGTGATTGCCGTTTGAACGGTTGCCGACAGACCTGCGGCCAGCCCATCCCAGCGTGATTCGAGCCAGATTTGCTGTAGGTCGTCAGCACTGGCCGGCGGCGATGTCGAGTGCGAATCTCGTCCCAGGCACTGTGCCGGCAACGCCTTGAGCAACTGCCGTATCGCAATCAGCGGCGCTGGCGATTCGGTATTGAGCCAGGCATCAGCGGCGGGTTTCGTCAGACACAGCAGCGCTTGTTCGAGAATTGCCGGCATTGATTCATACAGCCCACTCATTTTCAGCAACCATTGATTGCCCGTTTCGCTGAAGGACAGTTCGACGCCGGCCTGACGGGCATCGTCGCACAGGCCTTGCAGACTGCGAGCCAGTGTCGGCTGAAGATTGGCTGATGGTGTCGAGTCGAGGCACCAACGCAGGCAAACCGCCGCTTCGCCGCTGTCGTCTGCCAGTGCCGGGCTGAACTGCATGGGCGAACGTTCGCGGCGACTGCGTGTGCGATCCTGGGCAAACGTGCGCAAGCCCCGATGGGCGCTGGTTTGCCCACGGATCAGCCCGGCGGGTGCCTGCGCATCGGCCGAGCGCAGGAACGGATTGGACGGCGGCAGTTGCCAAGCGACAGCCAGGTTATCCACAGGCATCGGATTCATTTGCCGCAAGATTGCCTTGAGGGCCGTAACGCCTGGCTCCGACAGTTCTGCTGCCAACCGTAGGTTATCCAGCTGGGCTAGCGCCAAAGCGTTGCTGGCTTGACGCTTGCGCTGTTGCAGCAGGGCATATTCTTCGCGCAATTCAGACCCATCGGCATGGTCGGCGAAGAAACCCAACCAATCACCCAGTAGCTCACTGATTGTCCCGGTCTGCGTTGCGGCGCTGGGCGTCAGGTTGAACTCGATGTGTAGCAGCGCTTGCCCGGCGAATTGGTACAGCGGCGCGGCCTTCAGGCTGTCGATCAATTGGCGATGGCGTAATTCGGCGAATAAGCCTTCCGGTTTCGAGGCGTTCAGCCAGGTGCAGAGAAAATCCAGCGCTTCATGGGATGCGTCAGGCAACGCTTCGAATGCAAACAGCAGGTTGAGTCGGCGTTCGTCAGCCTGTTGATAACTTGCCTCTGCGGGTGCCATCAAGGCGGGTGGGGCGCTTTGCGGTTGCTGCTCACCGACGGTGAAGTCGGTGCTCAAGCGCTCGGCCAGGCTACGCAATTCATCCACAGACTGTGGACCGGCAAGGCTCAGAGTTATTTGGCCGGTCTGGTAGAAACGCTGATAGAACGCGTTTAACGCCTGTTGAAACTCAGGCTGCTGCACCACCAGGCTGTCGCGATTGCCGGCGTGGAAACCGCGCAAGGGGTGATCTGGCGATAGCCCGTTGAACAATGCGACCTGTCGCTGCGCCTCAACATCTTGAGACCAGGCGATGAATTCCGCTTCCAGTACTTCCCGTTCGCGCAACTGATCGTCCAGATTCAGACGCGGGTGGGCGAGCATGTCGCACAAACGCTCAAGCCCTCCGGTAAAAGCCTGAGGCGGTAATTCGAAGAAGAAGTCGGTGGTGCGCTCGCGGGTACTCGCGTTCAGTTGCCCGCCGTGACGTTGCACGTAGGCCATCAACCCATCGTCAGCAGGAAAACGTTCGGTGCCGAGAAAGAACAGGTGTTCAAGAAAGTGCGCCAGCCCTGGCCAGGCCAGCGGGGCGTCGTGGCTGCCGGCGGCAACCCGCAAGGCAGCGGCGCAGCGTTTCAAACCGGGCGCATGACGAAGTGAAACCCGCAGGCCGTTGGCCAGGGTTTCGCTGTGAGGGAGAAGGTGGGTCGGCGCAGGCATGAGCACTTCCGCTACTGAAGAAGCGCTCATGCTAGCGAAAACCTAGGGCTTGCGCTTGTTCAGCTCGCCGTAGAGCTCCGGCCGACGATCGAGAAAGTAGCGATTGGCGGCGCGCGAATCGAGCATTAACTGCCGATCCAGCGTGCCAACGATCAGCGCTTCATCCAGGCCGGCCTGGGCGATGCGACTGCCATCCGGCGCGGCGATGCTGCTCTGACCGCAGTAATGGATCTCGCCCTCGTGCCCGCAGTAATTGGCGTATGCCACGTAACACTGGTTCTCGAAGGCCCGCGAGCGCACGGTGACATCGGCGATGAAGTCGTAGGGAATCATGTTTGCCGTCGGCACCAGAATCAGCTCGGCACCCGCTAACGCCAGGCGCCGGGCGTTTTCCGGGAACTCCAGGTCGTAGCAGATCAAAAAGCCGAGCTTCCAGCCGTTCAGCTCCACCAGCGGAAATTCATCCGGGCCGACGCTGAACATCGAATGATCGAGTTCGCCGAACAAATGCGTCTTGCGGTAATTGGCAAGACGCTGCCCATGGCTGTCGATCAACTGCACGGCGTTGTAGATCTGCCCGTCCTCCGCGCGTTCCGGGTAGCCATACACAATGGCGATCCCGCAGGACTTGGCGATGTTCGCGATGTGCTGCGCTGATGCGCCGTCTTGCGCCTCCGCCAATGCGCCAACCGCTTCGGCGCCGATGTTGTAGCCGGTCAGGAACATCTCCGGGAACATCAGCAGGTCGGCGCCCGAGGCTTGCGTCGCGAGCTGTTGCAGGCGTTGCAGATTGCCGGCAACGTCGAGCGGTAGCGGCGGGCATTGGTAGAGAGCTACGCGCATTTTGGACTCCTCTTACTCGGGCAGGGCAATCGGGCCGATTTCATGGAACACATCGCCCGGGCCAGGGTTTTCGGCGTGAGTTTCACCGCCAAAGTGATTCATGATGCCCCACACCGCGTTGAGCGAAGTCTGTACCGCGCCTTCGACCCACGCCGGTGTCCACGAAACATCGTCGCCAGCGATAAAAATCCCACGCTGTTCCGCGGGCATGTCTTGCTGCATGAAGTGCGCGTACATCCGCTGGTTGTAGCGATAGTGGCCGGGCAGGGCGCCTTTGAACGCACCCAGGAAATGCGGGTCGGCTTCCCAGGACACGGTAATCGGGTCACCGATGATGCGCGCAGCGATATCGACTTTTGGATAGATTTTCTTCAGTGCATCCAGTGCCAGCTTCACGCGTTTTTCGATCGGTTGCGGGAGCATTTTCAGCGCGTCGCTCATCCACGAGTACGACAGGCAAATCACACCCGGCTTGTCGTCGCCGTTGTCGAAGAGGTAGGTGCCACGGGTCAGGCGATCGGTGAGGGTCATGCTCATCAGGTCGCGACCGGTTTCCGGGTCTTTGTCTTTCCAGAATGGCCGGTCGACCATCACGAAGGTTTTCGACGATTGCATGTAGCGGGTGCGGTCCAGGGCCATCCACATCTTTTGCGAGAACAGCGACTCTTCGCACTCGATCTGCGTGGTCAGCAGCCAGCTCTGGCAGGTGGTCAGCACGGCGGCGTATTCGCGGGTGTCACCCCAGTTATCGGTCACGCTGAAACGGCCATCGGCGGCGTGCGCGATGCGTTTGACCCCGGTGCGCGGCGCGCCGTTGTGCAGGGAACTCAGGCTGGTGCCTTGCGGCCAGTGAGCGCAGCGCTCCGGCACATGGCGCCAGATGCCCAGCGGCACCTGTTCCACGCCGCCGACCACCAGGTGCTGGTGATCGTCGCAGTTGGTCATGACCACGCGGAAAATTTCCAGCATCGAGTTCGGGAAGTCAGAATCCCAGCCGCCAGTGCCGAAACCGACCTGGCCAAACACTTCGCGGTGATGGAACGACAGCTTGGCGAAGGCTTTGGAGGTGGCAACGAAGTCGTAGAAGGTCCGGTCATCCCACAGCGGAACGAGGGTGTTCCACAGCTCTTTGAGGCGTGGCACGTCGCGGTCGCGGATCGCTTGCTGGATCTCGCCAAAGCGCGAGCCGTCTTCCAGTGCATCAGCCCAGGCGTCAGCGACTTCCTGGAACAGTGCAGGAAGGTCGGCGAGTTTCTGTGCGTAATGGGTCTGGCCTTCCAGATCGATGACAGTGCTGCCGGAAGCCGGGGTTAGCGGATTGGGGAAGGGCTTGGTCTCAAGGCCGAGCTTGTCGACATAGTGATAGAACGCCGTGGACGACACCGGGAAGCGCATACCGCCCAACTCGGCGATGATCCCTTCAGCACCTTCGAAGGCCTGGGAGCGCAAACGACCGCCCATTTTCGAGGCTTCGTAGACGACCGGCTTGAGGCCCAGCTTCATCAGCTCGTAAGCGGCCACCAGGCCTGCGATGCCGGCGCCGACAATCGCCACTTCCGCGCCGTGGTTGTGCGCGGGAATGCTACCCAGACCGGCCGGGTGTTCGATCCAGTCGTCAAAGGCGAAAGGAAAGTCCGGGCCGAAAATGGTGACTGGTTTTTTACCGTCTGCAGGATGGCGATTGTTCTTGTTCATGGCTGACCTTGCTGGCGACTCGCACTCGGTGCTGAGTATAGGAAAAGACTGTCGCCATTCTAGGGAGCGTAGAGCACGTTAATAAGACGCAATGTGTCGTCGTTTTGCATGTTATTGATGCGATATGACGAACTGATCGATCAAACTGGCTGGCCGCGGTCAATTTTGCTGCTGAGAATGATCGAGGTGGTGGTTTTTTCGACGCCGTCGACACTGCCGATCTGATCAAGCAATTGGTCGAGCTGTTCCGGTGAATCAGTGCGCAGCCAGGCCACGTAATCGAATTCACCACTGACCGCGCACAACTGCTGGACCTGCGCCATGGCGCTGAGCCGACGCAGCACTTCCTTGCCGGAGCGCGGTTGCACGGTAATCCCGACATAAGCCTGCAAACCGCCATCGACCACTCGCTGCCCAAGCCGCACGCCATAGCCGGTGATCACCCGAGCCTTTTCCAGGCGTGCCAGGCGTGACGTTACCGTAGTGCGCGCAATCCCCAATTGCCGGGCGAGCATGGCTACGCTTTCACGGGCATTGATTTGCAGGGCTGCAATCAGTTGGCGGTCGATTTCGTCGAGAACGGGAGGGCGGGTGTCAGGCAAGGTCATCTCCGGCAGCACGGTTCGGTGGGGGAGCATGTTACACGTTCGCCAGACACACAAAAGCCGCGCAATGCGCGGCTTTGAGTATGGTGGGCCCACACGGACTTGAACCGTGGACCAAAGGATTATGAGTCCTCTGCTCTAACCAACTGAGCTATAGGCCCTCAGTAGGCCGCGGATTATAGCGACGGTTTCTCGGCTGTGCTATCCGAAAAGTCTGAAACTGCGATACGAAGAAAGGTTGCGGCGAATTCGTCGGGGGGCAGAGGCAGGCTGACGATGTAGCCCTGGATCTGTTCGCAGCCTTCGGCGGCCAGGAATTGCTGCTGCGCCTGGGTTTCAACGCCTTCGGCAATGATCGTGAATTGCATACTGCGTCCCAGGGCAATAATTGCGCGGACGATGGCGACATCGTGTGGGTCGTCCGGCAGTCCACGGACAAAGGACTGGTCGATTTTCAGGAAGTCCAGCGGCAGGCGTTTGAGGTAGCTCAACGAGGAATAACCGGTGCCGAAGTCGTCGATGGCCAACTGCACGCCCAGGCGTTTGAGCTGATGCAGGACTTCAAGAGCCTCTTCGGCCTGGCTCATGATGAAGTTTTCGGTGATTTCCAGTTGCAGGAAGCCCGGTTTGAGGCGGTTGTCCTTGAGCAGTTGTTCGATGCGGACCAGCAGGTTCGGCTGGCGTAGCTGCGCTCCGGCGAGGTTGACTGACAGCGGGCCGAAACCTTCATAGCGCTTGTTCCACTCGTGCATCTGCAGGCAGGCCTGTTCCAGCACCCAGTCACCGATTTGCAGGATCATGCCGTTTTCTTCGGCCAGCGGGATGAAGTGCTCGGGCGGCACGTCGCCAAAGGCTGGATGCCGCCAGCGGATCAGGGCTTCGGCGCCGACCAGGCGCGGATGGTTGAGGCTGACTTTGGGTTGATAGTACAGCGTCAGCTCATTGCGCTCGATGGCGCGGCGCAGTTCATGTTCCAGTGCCACGCGTTCGCTGGCCTGTGCGGTCAGGTCACGGGTATAGCTTTCAACCCGGTTGCGACCTTTGGCTTTGGAACGGTACATCGCCGCATCGGCGTTTTTGACCAGCGTGGCGACGTCGCAGCCGTCCCTGGGGTAGAGGCTGGTGCCGATGCTGGCACTGATGAAGAACTCGTGCTCGCCCGCCTGGAAGGGCGCTGTGAAGCAGTTCAGCAGCTTGTTGGCGATATGGTCGGCGTCGGTGGCTTGCTGCAAGCCCGGTAGCAGGATGATGAACTCGTCACCGCCCAGTCGTGCCACGGTATCGATGTCCCGAAGTTGCTCTTTCAGCCGCACCGCGATGCCTTTGAGCAGCAGGTCGCCGACCGGATGACCCAGGCTGTCGTTGATGTGCTTGAAGCGATCGAGGTCCAGGAACAGCACCGCGCCCTGGCCACCGTTTTCTTGCTGGCTGTTGAGTGCAGTCAGCAGCCGGCTTTCGAACAATGTCCGGTTTGGCAGACCGGTCAATGGGTCGTGGTGGGCTTGATAGTCGAGTTTGGCCTGGGCGTGCTTGAGGCTGGAAATATCGGCAAATACCGCAACGAAGTGGGTAATGAACCGGTCTTTGTTGCGCACCGCGCTGATGGTCAGCCAGCTGGGGTACAGCTCGCCATTCTTGCGTCGGTTGGAAATCTCGCCCTGCCAATGCCCTTCGGCGGTCAGTTGATGCCACATCGCAGCGTAGAAGGCGCTGTCATGCAGGCCTGAGGCGAGCAGCCTTGGCGTGTGGCCCAGGGCTTCGGTTTCGCTGTAGCCGGTGATCTCGGTAAATGCGCGATTGACGGCACTGATGTGCTGTTGGGTGTCGGTGATCAATACACCCTCTGCAGTGCTCTCGAACACCGTGGCGGCCTGTTGCAGTTTTTCCTGCATCAGGTGCCGATCGGTGATGTCCCGGGCGATGGTCAGCATGCAATCGTCATCGCCAATCGGTAATGGTCGGCTTGACATCTCGCAGAGGCGGATCTGCCCGTCGTTGCGGCGGATGTGACAACTGAAATCACGCACGAAGCCATCGCGTTTCAACAGGTCGAGCATCTGCCTGCGTTCATGCAGATTGACCCAGATGCCGAGGTCGAGGGTCGAACGATCCAGCGACATCGCGCTGTTGAAACCGGTGATGCGGCTGAAACCTTCGTTGACCTCGATCAGCACCCCGTCACTCACCCGTGACAGCAACAAGCCATCAGGGGAGGCATGGAAGGCTTTGGCGAATTTCTCTTCAGAGGTTTGCAGTTGCTGTTGTGTTTCCTTGAGCTGGCTGATGTCGCGCACCACCACGACCAGCGCCGGGGTGGTGTCGAGCTCGAAGGGTTCGGCAGAGATCAGGCCGGTAAACACCTGGCCATTGCTGCGACGAAAGGGCATCTCCAGATTACGAATGCTGCCGGCCTGCAAACGCTTCAAGAGCCCGGGGCCGACACCGGCGATGCCCCAGATGTTCAGCTCGGTGGCGGTCTGTCCGATCACTTCTTCGGCGCTGAGGCCGATTTGATCTTCGAACGCCTCGTTGACCTCCAGCAGGCAACCGTCAGACAGGCGTGCAATGACCAGAATGTCCGGGCATTGCTGGAATACCGAGGCAAATTTCTGCTCGGAGAGGCGCAAGGCTTCTTCGGTTCTTTTAGCTTCGCTGATGTCGATCATCAGCCCGCGCAGTATCGGTTCGTGGCCGTGCTCTATCAAGCTGACGATGTCGCGTACCCAGAGGCAGCGCCCGTCGGCGGTGATCACCCGGTAGTCGAGGCTGTGATCGCGCCCGGCGAGCACTTCGTGATCGCAAAATGCCTGGGCGCGTGTGAGGTCGGCGGGGTGGATGATGTTGCGCCAGAAGCCCGGAATCAACCAGTGGGACAGGGGGTAACCGAGCAGGTTTTCGGCATGGGGTGACACATAGCTGTAGGTGAAATCACTGATTCGCGCCTCCCAGGCTATCGCCGAAAGGCTCTCCACCAGGCCGCGGTAATGGTATTCGCTGGTGCGCAGCTCTTGCTCCAATGCGACCCGGCGGGAAATTTCCGAGCTCAAGCGGCGATTGATACGGATTACCACCGCCAGCACGGTGACCAGCAGCAGTACACCGGGCAGGCCGTACATCAGCAGGTCGGACCAGAAGGTGCGATGGTCGAGGACATTTCCGACCCAGCGCTCATGGATGGCGCTGATTTCTCCCGGGCTCATGTCCGCCAGCACTTTATCCAGAATGCCGACCAGTATTTTGTCGTCTCGCGGTACGCCCATCGCCAGTTGGTAGCGATAGGGCGTTTCGCCGCTGACGTAGAGCCCGTCGAGCTTGAGTTGGCGAAGACTCCAGACGCTTGAGGCCAGATCGCCGACTACGGCGTCCACCTTGTCGGTGGCCAGTGCCTGCAAGGTGGAGGCGACATTGGACATGGGGACCAGATTGAGGTCGGGATGATGCGTGCGTAGCAGTTCATGGGGGGCGTAGTTTTCCACTACGGCGATTTTCAAGCCGTAAAGGTCTTCCAGTTTATGCGGTTGTGCGCCTCCCACATGGGACAGGATGACGATCGGAAAGTCCAGGTAGGGCCGAGTGAACGAGAGGTAGTTCTGCCGTTCGGGCGTCGACATGACGCCGGGCAGCAGGTCCAGATTGCCTTGTTTGGCCTGCGCCAGGACTTCGGTCCAGCTGACAGGCTCAATGGGCGTGACCTTGATCGCCAGGCGCTCACGCACGATGTTGATGTAGTCAGCCGCGAGCCCCTGATAGCGGCCTTGCTCATCACGAAACTCAAATGGTGGCCAAGAGGCATCAACGCCCAGGCGTAGTTCGGGGTGAGCCGCAAGCCAGCCACGTTCTTCGTCGGTCAGAGTCAGCGCGCCAGCCGTTGCGGTCCAGGTCATCAGCAATAGCAAAAGCATGGCCGGTAGTCTGGGCATAACGGTCTCGTTATGGCTCGAGGGGAATGTTTCGAGTGTAGACGGGCTATGCGGGGCGGGAGCGAAGCGAGGGGGATTTAATCTACAGAAAGCAAAACCCCCGGCAGGGCCGTAATGCTGTTCACTTAAGCGGAGCAGCCTTACGGTCTACTGGAAAACGGG
>NZ_MOBJ01000013.1 GCF_003732225.1 Pseudomonas brassicacearum
ACCCGTTTTCCAGTAGACCGTAAGGCTGCTCCGCTTAAGTGAACAGCATTACACACCTTGGCGGGCTTTTTCGTTTCCGGCGGGTTTAGAACGCGCCCATGTAATCGCGCTTGCCGACCTCAACACCGTTGTGACGCAGGATCGCGTAGGCGGTGGTGACGTGGAAGAAGAACTGCGGCAGGCCGTAGGTCAGCAGGTAAGCCTGGCCACTGAAGCGTTTTTCTTTCGGGGTGCCTGGACGGGTAACGATCTCGATACCTTCCTTGCCGTTGATTTGTTCAGGCTTGATACCGTCGATAAAGGACAGCACCTTGGTAATCAGTGCTTGCAGTTCGGCGAAGGTTACTTCGGTGTCGTCGTACTTCGGCAGTTCGATTTCGGCCAGACGGGCAGAAACGCCTTTGGCGAAATCAACGGCGATCTGCACCTGACGCACCAGCGGGAACATGTCCGGGTATAGACGCGCTTGCAGGAAAGCGTTCGGGTCGATGTTTTTTGCGGTGGCGTGGGCTTCGGCCTTGTTCAGAACATCGCTCAACGCGTTGAGCATTTGCTTGAAGACTGGAACGGAAGCAGCGTACAGAGAAATAGTCATGGCAGTCTCGTTGGGTAGCAGGTGTTGTGACAGGAATGAAACATGGCGCGATTATAGCCATGCTTGAAGCACCGTGCGGCTTGTCTTTTATCCCGCAAGGATTAGGCTAGGCGGCTTCGACAGCATAGGGAAAGCGCGATGAGCACCGAACAAGAGACGTCCACCGATGAACTGCGGCTGAGCAGCACGGAGCTGCGGATTCTCGGCTCTTTGATCGAGAAACAGGCGACCAGCCCGGAAACCTATCCGCTGACCCTTAATGCGTTGGTCATCGCCTGTAACCAGAAAACCAGTCGTGAACCGGTGATGAATCTCAGCCAGGGCCAGGTCGGGCAAAGTTTGCGTGCCCTGGAAGGTCGTGGCTTCACCAGGCTGGTCATGGGTAGCCGCGCCGATCGCTGGGAGCATCGGCTCGACAAGGCGCTGGAGTTGGTGCCGGCCCAGGTCATTCTGGCCGGTTTGCTGTTTCTGCGCGGCCCGCAGACGGTCAACGAACTGCTGACGCGCAGCGGCCGCATGCATGACTTCGAAGATGCCGAACAGGTTGTCCATCAACTGGAGCGCCTGATTGCCCGCGGTCTCGCGACGTTGCTGCCGCGCCAGTCGGGTCAACGCGAAGACCGCTACATGCACGCGCTGGGCGATCCGGCAGATATCGAAGCGATGCTCGCCGCCCGCCAGAACCCGGTGGAACGCGGCGCCAGCAGCGGCGTGTCGGTGGAGCGCATCGAAGAGCTTGAAGCCCGGATTGCCGCCCTCGAAGAGCGCCTGGCGCGCCTCGAGTAACACCGCGGTCATTGTAGCAGCTGTCGAGCCTGCGAGGCTGCGTTCGGCCGCGAAGCGGCCGTAAACCAGATGTTTCAGTCTGATGGTTCAGGAAGTCTCTACGACTGCTTCGCAGCCGAACGCAGCCTCGCAGGCTCGACAGCTGCTACGAGGGATGGGGGGCAAGCCCCACAGGTTGCGCTCGAGCTACATTTGCTAGCTGCGGGCGAACGCCACTGCCTTCTGGAATTGCTCATCGCTGGGGCGCACGCCGGTGTACAGCACAAACTGCTCAAGGGCTTGAATGGCGATCACTTCAAGCCCGGTGATGACCCGCTTGCCAGCGGCACGAGCGCACACGATCAGCGGGGTTTCCGAGGGGATCGCCACCACATCGAAGACAGTTTCCGCAGCATCGATGGCGTCGGCGCCAAAGGCCAGTTGATCGGCCTCCGCGCCACCGGCCATGCCGATCGGCGTAACGTTTACCAGCATCTGCGGGCGCTCGCTGCCAAGTTCTGCTTGCCAGCGATAACCCAGCGATTCGGCCAGGGCACGACCAGCGCTTTCGTTGCGCGCCACGATCAATCCGTTTTTGTAGCCACCATCACGCAATGCACTGGCCACCGCTTTAGCCATTCCGCCACTGCCGCGCAAGGCGAACGTCGAGTCCTGCGGCACCGCATAGGTTTTCAGCAGTTGCTCGATGGCGATGTAATCGGTGTTGTAAGCCTTGAGGTGTCCGTTGGTGTTGACGATGGTATTGATCGAGGCAATGGCCTCGGCCGACGCGTCCAGCTCATCGACCAGCGCGATGCAGGCTTCCTTGAAGGGCATTGATACGCCGCAACCACGAATACCCAGGGCGCGAATCCCGCCAATCGCCCCCGGCAGGTCCTGACTGCTGAAGGCCTTGTAATAGAAATTCAGGCCCAGTTGCTCATACAAATGATTGTGGAAACGCAGGCCGAAATTCCCGGGGCGCCCAGACAGCGACATGCACAGTTGGGTGTCTTTATTCGGGTTCATCAGCATGTGGATCTCCTTCAAATTGCACTTTCAGATGGACGGGATTAGCCAGCCCGCCGGGTTTATCGGATCATGGCGCGACACTTGGCCCGACTGGCGTTGCAAGGTAAAGACGCCGGTACAGACCTTACACAATCTTTACTCAGACGCGTCGCAGATTCGCCAAAAAACGCTGTCTTACAGTTATCCCCGCGACTATCCTTGAATCTATTAAAGGCTCAAGCGTTGGGGCGAAAACACGAGGAATTATCATGATCCGCAAACTCCCTGTAATAGCCTTGCTGATCGGTGCATTTGCTGTCGCAGGACAGGCGCAAGCCCATGGCGGCTACTATTATGGTCATGGCCATGGCGGCGGCTGGGGCTGGGGTGCGCCGCTCGCCGTTGGCGCTGTGTTGGGCGCCGTGGTAGCAGGATCAGTCGTCGCCGACTCGCAGCGTCCGGTTTACGTACAACAACCGGTCTACGTTCAGCCGCAGCCGGTTTACGTACAACAACCGGTCTACGTTCAGCCACAACCGGTGTATGTCCAGCCACCGCCACCGGTCTACTACCGCCCGGCACCGGGGTATTACGTTCAGCCTCGTTACTGAGGCCCAGGCGGGTAATCACTTCAGGCTATATAACACAGGCCCCGCCTCGAAACGGGGCCTGTTTTCGTTCCACGCGTTAAACAATGTCTGAATAAATCTCGCCAAGGTCGCTACCGGGACAGTGACTGCGGTTAAATTTGACATGATCGATCCGACGAATGCCCTGGCTTCAGCGCAACAACCGTCATATTTATGTCATGACAGTTCAGCAAGCTTTGAATTGTCCGTAATAAACGGTTTATAAAAACAAGGACGACCCTTATGCCCACGCAAAACCCGCACCACATTGTTGGACTCTGCACCTCAAGCAAGGTCTATAACGCATTGACCGAGCTCAAACATCTGGAAGGCCATCGCAGCGCCAAGTTTCTCTCGCTGCTGGCCGAAAACCTGGTGCGCAAAGGCCTGCTCAATGATCATGAAGTGATGAACATGCTCGACCAGGTCGTCGACTGACAGCGGCAATTCGCCACGTTGTCGTCAATGTCCACTATCGAGCGTGTTGATTTTCCGTTGAACCGCCGGCTCAGTAAGGTAGCTCCATAGATTGATGGAGGTACTTATGCCCAAGGTTCAGATCATGTCCGTTATCGGCAGCGCCGTTCCCGCACCGCTCAGAGAGCTAGGATTGCTCGCCTGTTGGTATCTGGTTCAGGACGGCGTCGCGATCAGCGGCCCGCTCACTTCACTGCCTGCCGCCCAGGCCCTGTCGCAACGCATCGGCACCTATGCGCTTGGCGCTTAAGGCAACTGCACCCGCGGCTTGGTTTCGATGTACAAGGCCCAACTCGACATGAACAGTGCGGCGATCAACGGCCCAATGACAAAACCATTGAGACCGAAGATCGCCAGACCGCCCAAGGTCGAAATCAGGACCAGGTAATCCGGCATCCGGGTGTCCTTGCCCACCAGGAGCGGCCGCAGCACGTTGTCCACCAGACCGATCACAAACACCCCGAACAAGCCCAGCACCACACCCTGCCAGATCGCCCCGCTGAGCAAAAACCAAGCCGTCACCGGCGCCCAGACAATCCCCGCCCCTACCGCTGGCAACAGCGACAGAAACGCCATTATCACCGCCCAGAGCAATGCACTGGGAATGTCCAGAAACCAGAAAATCAAACCACCCAGCGCGCCTTGTGTGATCGCCATCAGCAGGTTGCCTTTGACCGTGGCTCGCACCACGCGATTGAACTTGAGCTGCAAGCGGCGCTTTTGATGTTCCGCCAATGGCACAGCCGCACGGACCTCTCGCGCCAGTTCGGCACCGTCGCGCAGAAAGAAGAACAGCAGATAGAGCATGATGAAAAAGCTCACCACGAACTCGAACGTACCCTGACCGAAGCTGAACGCCTGACTGGCGAAAAACTCACTGCCCTGCATCGCACTCTTGACGATTTTCTCGCGCAAGGCGTTCAGCTCACCCATGCCAAAGCGGTCCAGCAGGTGCTGAAAGTACGGTGGCAAGCTGTGTTTGAACTGCGCCAGGTAGCCGGCGATATCCAACTGGCCGCTCTCGATATTCTTGTAGAGGTTCGCCCCCTCCTGCACCAGCAAGGCGCTGGTAATGATCACTGGCAAAATGGCAATTATCAGGCAGATGCTCAACGTGCAAAGTGCCGTCAGATTGCGGTTCCAGCCAAACTTCACTTGCAGTCGACGCTGCAAGGGTGCGAACACAATGCCGAGAATCACCGCCCAGAACACCGCACCGTAGAACGGCAGCAGAATCCAGAGGAACGCTGCGGTCACCAGTACCAACAGCACCAGCAGTGATTTGTCTCGCGCAACGGTTTGGTTCATGTCCGATCCCTGTCAGTAGCACGCAGACACTGGCTGCCTGTTTTAGTCAGCCACGAGACGCCCGAGTGCTCTGCTTTGTTCATCCAGCATAGATCCAGATCAATAAACGCCTGACGCAATTACCCTACCCTCGCGAGCTTTTGTGATCGAGACCCTCATGCCCCTCGCCACGCCTGAACTGCTCGCCCCTGCCGGCACCCTGAAAAACATGCGTTATGCCTTCGCCTACGGCGCCGATGCGGTCTACGCCGGCCAGCCGCGCTACAGCCTGCGCGTGCGTAATAACGAGTTTGATCATGCCAACCTGGCCCTCGGCATCCGTGAGGCCCAGACCCAAGGCAAGCGCTTCTATGTGGTGGTGAACATCGCCCCGCACAACGCCAAACTGAAAACCTTCCTCAAGGATCTTCAGCCGGTCATCGCCATGGCCCCGGATGCGCTGATCATGTCCGATCCCGGGTTGATCATGCTGGTGCGCCGGCATTTCCCACAGATGCCGATCCACCTCTCGGTGCAAGCCAATACGGTGAACTGGGCCAGCGTCGAGTTCTGGCAGCAGCTGGGCCTGAGCCGGATCATCCTGTCGCGGGAGCTGTCGCTGGAAGAAATCGCCGAAATCCGCCAGCAAGTCCCCGCCATGGAGCTGGAAGTCTTCGTTCACGGCGCACTGTGCATGGCCTATTCCGGGCGCTGCCTGCTGTCGGGTTACCTGAACAGGCGCGATGCGAATCAGGGCACCTGCACCAATGCCTGTCGCTGGAAATACTCGGCACAGCCAGCCACGGAAAACCTCGTGGGCGAGATCGTTCAAACGTTCATCCCGGAGCCAACGCTGGGCATCGGGACACCGACCGATCAGCTGTTTTTGCTACAGGAAGCCAACCGCCCCGATGAACTGATGCCGGCCTTCGAGGATGAACACGGCACCTACATCATGAATGCCAAGGACCTGCGCGCCGTGCAGCATGTCGCTCGCTTGACCCGGATGGGCGTCCACTCGTTGAAGATCGAAGGCCGGACCAAGTCGCACTTCTACTGCGCCCGGACCACTCAGGTCTACCGCCGTGCCATCGATGATGCCGTGGCCGGCCGCGAGTTCGACCGTAGCTTGATGACCGACCTCGAATCCCTGGCCCAGCGTGGCTACACCGAAGGGTTCCTGCGCCGGCATGTGCATGACGAATACCAGAACTACCAGAACGGTAGTTCGGTGTCGGAGCGTCAGCAGTTTGTCGGTGAGCTGACTGGCGAGCGCCGTGATCGGTTGGCCGAGGTCAAGGTGAAGAACCGCTTTGGATTGGGCGATCACATGGAGTTGATGACACCCAAGGGCAACTTCCACTTCGACTTGCATCAGTTGCAGAACGCCAAAGGTGAGGCGGTTGAAGTGGCACCGGGGGACGGGCACACCGTGTATCTGCCGATTCCGGATGCGGTGGACTTGCGGTTCGGGTTGTTGATGCGGGATGTGCGGGGGGATTAACCCGGAATTGAGGGTGCCTGGGCGGGCCTCATCGCGAGCAAGCTCGCTCCCACAGTAGATTTGTGTGCTGCCACAAATTGCGACAACACCATCAATCAAATGTGGGAGCGAGCTTGCTCGCGATGGCGGTCTGTTAGGTGCTTAGATCCTGAACTGCCCGACCAATTTGCCCAACCGCTGACCCAGATCCGCCAAGCTACGGGAGGTCTGCGCGCCGAGTTGGGTTTCGTCGGCGACGCTGTCCACTGCCACCGCAATCTGATGCACGCTGCGGTTGATCTCTTCGGCCACAGCGGTTTGCTCTTCGGCGGCGCTGGCGATCTGTGCATTCATCGAGTTGATGGTGCCGATCAACTGCGCCATGGTGTCCAGCGAAGCGCCCGCTTCATTGGCCTGGGCCGAGGTGCCGTCACCGGCCTCGCTGGAGCGGCGCATCGCATCGACCGCCGACTGTGTGCCGGCCTGCAAGCGGTCGATCATGCCCTGAATTTCCTGAGTGCTTTGCTGCGTGCGACTGGCCAGCGCGCGCACCTCATCGGCGACCACCGCAAAGCCACGCCCGGCCTCACCGGCGCGAGCGGCTTCGATGGCGGCGTTGAGCGCCAGCAGGTTGGTCTGATCGGCAATCGAACGGATCACTCCAAGCACGCTGACGATCGACGACACGTCCTGCTGCAAACTGTCGAGCGAGACTCCGCTGCTGCGAATATCTTTCACCAGTGCATGGATCTGCGAAATACTCCCGGCCACCACGCGTTTGGCCGCCTGGCCTTCTTCGTCGGTTTGCTGGGCCGCAACCGCCGCGCCCTGGGCGCTTTTCGCCACTTCCTGCGCTGCCGCCGACATCTCGTTGATCGCCGTGGCCACCTGATCGGTCTCGTGACGCTGGCGCTCCATGGCCTGATCCGAACGCTGGGCCTGATCGGAGACCTGATTGACCAGCCCGGTCAACTGCGACGTCATCTCGGTAATCTGCCGGACCAGGCTGTGGATCTTGTCGACAAAGCGGTTGAACGAGCCGGCCAGCTCGCCCAGTTCGTCTTGAGAGGTAATCGCCAGCCGACGCGTCAGATCACCCTCGCCTGCGGCGATGTCATCCAGATTGGCTTTCATCAGGTTTAGCGGACGCAAAATGGTGTTGGCCACAAACAGACCGACCGCCGCGATCACCAGCAGCACCACCGCCGCGATGCCGACGATGCTCAGTATCACGCCTTCCATGCGCTCGCGAACCTCGGCCTGGACCGTTGCGACCTGGGCTTCGACACCATCGAGATTCACCGAAGTACCGATGGCCATGTCCCATTTAGCCAGGTATTCGGTGTAACCCAGCTTGGGCACCAGGACTTTGCTGTCGCCCGGCAACGGTGAGCTGTATTGCAGGTAGTGCGTACCGTCCTTGGCGACTTTCACCAGGTCACGGTTGACGTACACACCGTTCGGATCGCGGTTGTCCTTGAAGCTCTGGCCGACGCCTTCCGCGCTGTTGGCCTTGAACAGGCGCACGGTGTTGGAGTCGTAGCCGAAGAAGTAACCGTCCTTGCCATAGCTGATGCTCGACAGCAATTTGATCACTTGCGCGCGGGCCGCCGCATCGTCAGGTGCCGCCGCGTCGTAGAGCGGTTTGATCGTGGTCATCGCCACCGCAACGTAACTTTGCAGGGTGGCCTTGGCATCGTTCATCAAACGCTGACGGGTTTCTTCGACTTCTTTGCGGGCCTGCTCTTGCAAGATGAATGCGGTGGTCAGGCTGATCACCAGCGCAAAGAGCAAAACCGGGAGGACGGAGAGGGACAAGACTTTGGCTTTAAGGCTCAGGCGCATGTGTTGTTCACTCTGGATATTATTGGCGTGGTTAAAGCATTAACGGCAGAGCAACGCAAAACTGTAGGGTCAGAGGATCATCGCCGCCACCCAGCCAAACGCCAGCAGCGGCAGGTTGTAGTGCAGGAATGTCGGGACCACGGTGTCCCAGATGTGGTGATGCTGGCCGTCGATATTCAGACCGGAGGTCGGGCCCAGGGTCGAATCAGAGGCTGGCGAGCCGGCATCGCCCAAGGCTCCGGCCGTGCCGACGATGCAGACAATCGCCAACGGGCTGAAACCCAGTTGCACGCACAGCGGCACAAATATCGCGGCGAGAATCGGTACAGTGGAAAACGATGAGCCGATGCCCATGGTCACCAGCAGGCCGACCAGCAACATCAGCAATGCACCGACGCCTTTGCTGTGACCGATCCACGAGGCCGAGGCCTCAACCAGGGTTTTCACGTCACCAGTGGCCTTCATGACCTCGGCAAAACCCGAAGCGGCAATCATGATGAAACCGATCATCGCCATCATCTTCATGCCTTCGGTGAACAGGTCGTCGGTCTCGCGCCAGCGCACCACTCCCGACACCGAAAAGATCAGAAACCCGGCCAGCGCGCCGATAATCATCGAGTCCAGCAACAACTGAATGATGAATGCTGTGGTAATTGCCAGGCCCGCGACCATCAAGGTCAGCGGGTTGTACTGCACCGCCACCTGCTCGACCCGCTCGATTTTCTCCAGGTCATACACGCGCTTCTTGCGGTAGCTGAAGAACGCCATCAACAGCCCGAAGACCATGCCCAACGCCGGAATGCCCATGGCGTGAGTGACGTTGACACCACTGATGTCTACCCCGCTCTTGCTGACGTTGGCCAGGAGAATTTCATTCAGGAAGATGTTGCCGAAACCCACCGGCAAGAACATGTACGGTGTAATCAGGCCGAAGGTCATGACACAGGCAATCAGTCGGCGATCCAGTTGCAGCTTGGTCAGTACATAAAGAAGCGGCGGCACCAGCAGCGGAATGAAAGCGATGTGGATCGGCAGGATGTTCTGCGAGGCGATGGCCACCATCCAGAGCAACCCGATCAACAGCCATTTGACCTGGCCACCGCCAGCGGCGTCCTGCCGGTCGACCAGCAGCAAGGCCTTGTCCGCCAGGGCGTGGGCCAAACCGGATTTGGCAATCGCCACCGCGAAAGCGCCGAGCAAGGCGTAGGACAAGGCCACGGTCGCACCGCCGCCCAGGCCACTGTTGAAGGCCTTGAGCGTTGCATCGATGCCCAGGCCGCCGGTCAAACCGCCCACCAGCGCGCCGACAATCAGCGCAATCACCACATGCACGCGGGACAGGCTGAGCACCAGCATGATGCCGACCGCGGCAATTACTGCATTAATCATCGTTACCTCAAAACACGGCGACGGCTAAACCCGGCGCAAACAGGATGAGTCCGTCCAGCCAGCTGCATGAGCCGACGGCGGATTGAAGAGAGGGTTTTATTAGAGGGCGGGCACTGTGCCGCAGCAGGCCCTGCTTGTCAAAACCAACACAGATCCCCCGGCGTTTTTGAAATAGCTGGATAAAGAAAGGAGAAATACGGCCGTTACAGTGCAAAGTCTCAGATAAATATCGAATAAAAGGACGTTTCCATGCAGCTCAGACAACTTTCCATTCAATGGAAGATCACCCTGCTCGCCGGGCTGTGCCTGGCCGGCATCGTAACCTTGCTGGTAGGTCTTTCGCTGTATCGCATGGAGCACAGTTCTGAGCTGGTAAAAGCCTCGAGCATGGAAATGCTCAACGAAGCGGCTCAAGCACGTATCGAGGCGCAGGGTGAAGTTCAGGCGCTGGGGATTCGCCAGCAGTTCATGGACGCCTATCAATATGGCCACGGCTTCTCGCGTCAGGTGTTGTTCCTGCGTGAACAGGCCGAGAAGCGTTTCCTCGACGCCTTCGACCTGCGTGAAGACCTGACCCGTCAGGTCAAGTCGGCGCTGCAAGCCAACCCGCAATTGCTCGGCCTGTCGCTGGTGTTCGAAGCCAACGCACTGGACGGCAAGGACGAACTGTTCGCCGGCCAGAAAGAAGTCGGCAGCAACGACAAGGGCCGCTTCGCCCTGTATTGGTCGCAACCGACCGCCGGCAAGCTGAACTCGATGGCGCTACCGGAGAGCGACATGGCCGACACCAGCACCGGCCCAAGCGGCGAGCCCGCCAACGCCTGGTTCACCTGCCCGCGCACCACCCTCAAGCCGTGCGTGATCGAACCGTACTTTTATGTGATCGACGGCCAGAACGTGCTGATGACCAGCATCGTCTTCCCGTTGATGGTCGACGGTAAGGTCATCGCTTCGCTGTCGGTCGACATCAACCTCAACAGCCTGCAAGCGGTCAGCCAGCAAGCGAGCAAAAAGCTTTATAGCGGCCAGACCAACGTCAGCATCCTCAGCCCGGTCGGCCTGCTCGCCGGTTACAGCCCGGACGCCAGCAAACTCAGCCAGCGCCTGGACAGCGTGGACAAGGACAGCGGCGCCGAGCTGATCCGCATGCTCGCCGCCAGCACTCAAACCCAAAGCCTGCACAACAATCAGCTACTCAAGGTGCTGTCGCCATTCCAGCCGATCCCCGGCGGCAAATCGTGGGGCGTGTTGCTCGATGTGCCGGAGAAAGTCCTGGTCGGCCCCGCCGAAACCCTGAAGAAGCAACTCGATGAACGCAACACCGCCGGCACGCTGATCGAGCTCAGCCTCGGCGTTTTGGCGGCCATCATCGGTCTGTTGCTGGTGTGGCTGATGGCGCGCAGCGTGACCAAACCGATTCTCGGCGTGGCGCAGATGCTTGAAGACATCGCCAGCGGCGAAGGCGACCTGACCCGCCGTCTGGCCTACGACAAACAAGACGAGCTCGGGCAATTGGCCGGCTGGTTCAACCGTTTCCTCGACAAGCTGCAACCGATCATCGCGCAAGTGAAGCGCTCGGTGCAGGACGCGCGCAGCACGGCGGATCAATCGTCGGCCATCGCCACCCAGACCAGCGCCGGCATGGAGCAGCAGTACCGTCAGGTCGATCAGGTAGCCACCGCGTCCCACGAAATGAGCGCTACCGCCCAGGACGTCGCTCGCAGCGCTGCACAAGCGGCTCAAGCGGCACGCGATGCCGATCAGGCGACTCGTCAGGGTCTGACCGTAATCGACCGCACCACCGCCAGCATCGACAGCCTCGCGGCAGACATGAGCACGGCGATGACCCAGGTCGAAGGCCTGGCCGCCAACAGCGAGAAGATCGGTTCGGTGCTGGAAGTGATTCGCGCCATCGCCGAGCAGACCAACCTGCTGGCGCTCAATGCGGCCATCGAAGCGGCTCGCGCCGGTGAAGCCGGCCGTGGTTTTGCGGTGGTGGCCGATGAAGTGCGCAACCTGGCGCGCCGCACGCAAGAGTCGGTGGAAGAAACCCGTCAGGTGATCGAACAACTGCAAAGCGGCACGCAGGATGTGGTTGGCTCGATGAGCAACAGCCATCGCCAGGCCCAGGGCAGCGTCGAGCAAGTCAGCCAGGCGGTCACCGCCCTGCGGCAGATCGGCGACGCGGTGACGGTGATTACCGACATGAACCTGCAAATCGCCAGCGCTGCCGAAGAGCAGAGCGCGGTGGCCGAGGAAATCAACAGCAACGTGGCGACCATTCGTGACGTAACGGAGTCGCTGTCGGGGCAGGCCAATGAATCGGCGCGGGTCAGCCAGTCGCTCAATAGTCTGGCGAATCAGCAGCAGAGTTTGATGGATCAGTTCCGGGTGTGACGCAGACACTGTATCCACTGGAAATCTAATGTGGGAGCGAGCTTGCTCGCGATGAGGCGGGAACATTCAACATTGATGTTGGCTGTCATACCGCCATCGCGAGCAAGCTCGCTCCCACAGGTTCATCGGCGTGCTTCAGACTGGTGTCAACGTTTGGGCAACTCCACCACAACCTTCAACCCGCCCCACTCACTCTCCTGCAACATCATCTCCCCGCCCCACGCTTCAACAATATCGCGAACGATCCCCAGCCCCAGGCCATGCCCGTCAGCCTGCTCATCCAGGCGTGCACCGCGGCTGAATACCTGATCACGTTGCACTTCGGGAATGCCCGGCCCATCGTCCTCCACGGCCAACACAAACCCTTCAACCGTCTCGACGACGCTCAAGCGAACCTCGGCATCCGCCCATTTGCAGGCGTTGTCCAGCAGGTTGCCGAGCAGTTCCAGCAAATCCTCGCGATCCCAAGGCAAGTGCAAACCGGCCGGTGCTGTGTAGCTCAGATGCAGGTGCTGGCCGTGGATCATGTTCAAGGTCGCCAGCAACCCCGGCAGCTCGGCAGCGCAATCGAACTGCGCACCGGGCAAGGCATCGCCCGCCAGGCGCGCGCGGTTGAGTTCGCGGTTGAGTCGCTGTTGAACCTGTTCGAGTTGCTCCTGAAGAATCTTGCGCAGCGCTGGATGGGCGTCGAGTTTTTCACTCGACGCCAGACTCAGCAGCACCGCCAGTGGCGTCTTCAGCGCATGCCCGAGGTTGCCAATAGCATTGCGTGAGCGTTTGAGACTGTCTTCAGTGTGCGCGAGCAAATGGTTGATCTGCGCTACCAGGGGCACAAGCTCTAGCGGCACTTGCTCGTCCAGTTGCGAACGTTGCCCTTTTTGCAACTGAGCGATCTGCTCACGGGCGCTTTCCAGCGGTCGCAAGGAGCGGCGCACGGTGACACGCTGCGACACCAGAATCACCAGTAAACCCGTCAGCCCCAACCCGAGCCCGATCTGGCGCATGCGCTGGAAGCTCTCGCGCACCGGGGTGTAATCTTGCGCCACGCTGATGGAGAACGACTGCCCCAACCGCCGATAGTCCGAGCGCAAAACCAGCAATTGCTGGCCTTCCGGCCCCAGTTGCAGGTTGCTGTGCAGCCCCGGACGATCGAGCAGTGGCAATTCCTGATCCCACAACGAACGTGAGCGCCAGTGGTTGTCGGCGAAGTCGATATGGAAATAATGCCCGGAGAACGGTCGCTGGTAAGCCGGTGACAGACGTCGTTCGTCCAGTTGCATCCCCTGCGGACCACGCACCAGTGCCATCAGTACGTTTTCACTTTCATTACGCAGCCCGGCTTCCAGATAACGCTGCAAGCCCATTTCGAACAACCACAGACTGGTTTGTGCCAGCACCAGTCCCACGAGCACCATGACGCTAATCAGTCCAAGGCTCAAACAACGCTGAATCGATCTCACCGGGCTTGTCCACCGAACAGGTAACCCTGACCACGACGGGTTTCGATCACATTGCGGCCGAGTTTGCGGCGCAGGTGGTTGACGTGAACTTCCAGCACGTTCGAATCGCGCTCGGTTTCACCGTCGTAAAGGTGTTCGGCAAGGTGGCTTTTGGAAAGGAGCAGCTGCGGGTGCAACATGAAATAACGCAACAGGCGGAACTCGGCAGCGGTCAACTGAATCTCGGTACCGTCACGAGTCACGCATTGACGGCCCTCGTCCAGCTGCAGTCCGGCGGCCTTGAGCGTCGGTTGATTGGCCTGGCCGTGGGAGCGCCGCAGCAGCGCTTGAATCCGCAGGTGCAGTTCTTCCGGGTGAAACGGTTTGCTCAGGTAGTCGTCGGCACCGGCTTTGAGCCCTTCGATGCGCTCGGCCCAGGAATCGCGCGCGGTCAGCACCAACACCGGCGTGGCCAGGCCAACGGCACGCCATTGGCTGAGCACCTCAAGCCCCGGCAACCCCGGCAGCCCCAGATCGAGAATGATCAGGTCGTAGGGTTCGCTGCGGCCCTGATACAGCGCATCGCGGCCATCGGCCAGCCAGTCCACCGCGTAACCCTGACGGTTGAGCCCGGCCATCAATTCGTCGGCCAGCGGTACGTGGTCTTCCACCAGAAGCAGGCGCATCAGTCATCTTCCTTGTCTTTGATCAAACGTCCGGTGGCCGCTTCCAGGTCCAGATCACGCACCACGCCATCGACGGTCAGCAACTCGACTTCGTAGAGGTAGACGTCGTGCTTTTGTTCAAGCCCGGCTTCCAGCAGTTTAGCGCCGGGGTAGCGGTCCATGGCCTGCTGCAACAGTTGCTCAAGCGGTAGAATCAGCCCTTGCTGACGCAGGCGCAGGGCTTCGTCCTGATCCAGGTCGCGGGCCGGCACCACCGAGCAAAATGCCAGAAGCGTCAGGGTCGCCAGACCATAAGCGCGCAGATTAACCTTCATTACGTATCCTGAGCATGGAGTGCCTGCGTATTCTTCATGGATTCCCTGGGGAGTCACCCTAGCCACATGAACTTAACTGAAACTGAATTGCCATCATTGCAGCGTTCACACTCCATTTCTGCCTATACAATTGCGTAGGAGCTGCCGCAGGCTGCGATCTTTTGATCTTTCACTCAATATTCAGGTGACATTGACAGAAAAGATCGCAGCCTTCGGCAGCTCCTACATAATCACCCGTTCGCCCGCACAGAGACCGGTATGACCGCCATCCACATCAAATTCCCCGCCCTGACCCTCAAGGCCGGCCCACGGGCCTTTACGCGGATTCGCGATAACGGCTTGAGCGCTCTGGATGTCGGCACGCTGCCAGGTGCCGCCGGCGGACCGAAAGCGTTGGGGATTCAAGGTCTGGACCTGGCGCTGTTCGGGCAATGGCTACCGGCCGCACCGCGCGAACGCTCGTTGATCGGCGCCTCGGTGGGTTCCTGGCGCTTCGCCAGTGCCTGCTTGCCGGACGCTGCCGAAGGCATCAGACGTCTCGGTGAGTTGTACAACGCCCAGCGTTTTTCCAAGGGCGTGAGCATGGCGCAGATCAGCCAGAGTTCGCAGCGCATGCTGCATGACTTGCTCGACGGCCGCGATGCGCTGCTGCTGGACAACCCGCTCTATCGGCTGAACATCATGGTAGTGAAAAGCCACGGCCTGCTCGCCGACGACCATCGCGGGCGGCTCGGGCTGGGTCTGTCATCGGTGATCGCCGACAATCTGCGTGGGCGTTCACGGTTGTCGCGGCACTTTGAACGGCTGATCGTGCATGACCCACGCCTGGCGCCACCGCTCAACGCGCTGAACGACTTCCCGTCGCGTTTCGTCCCGCTGAACGCCGGCAACCTGCGTCAGGCGTTGCTCGCGTCGGGTTCGATCCCGATGGTCATGGAAGGAGTACGTGACCTGCCCGGTGCGGGCGCGGGGACTTATCGCGATGGCGGCTTGCTGGATTACCACCTCGATTTGCCCTACAGCGGGGATGACATCGTGCTCTACCCGCACTTCACCGATCGGGTGATTCCTGGCTGGTTCGACAAAACCCTGCCATGGCGACGCGGCAATCCCGGGCGCTTGCAGGACGTGCTGCTGGTGGCGCCGTCGAAGGCCTACCTGTCGCGCCTGCCCTTCGGAAAACTGCCCGACAGGAACGACTTCAAGCGCTTCATGGCTGACCCGGCCAGCCGTCAGAAATACTGGAAAACCGCCATGGACGAGAGCCAGCGGCTCGGCGATGAGTTCCTCGAACTCACTGCCAGCGGGCGTTTGGGCGAGCAGCTGTTGACCCTTTAGTCAGTGTTTTCCCGCAACCCGGAACCCAAGCTGTTAAACTTGCGGCCTGCCCCATCGCCGCGGGCGATAGCCACCTGACAGAGCTCAAACCACTGTGGAAATCTTCAAAGAGTTTACCTTCGAATCCGCCCACCGCCTGCCCCACGTCCCGGAAGGCCACAAGTGCGGCCGCCTGCACGGTCACTCGTTCAAAGTGGCGATTCACCTGAGCGGCGACCTCGATCCACACACCGGCTGGATCCGCGACTTCTCGGAAATCAAGGAAATCTTCAAGCCGCTGTATGAGCGCCTGGACCACAACTACCTGAACGACATTCCCGGCCTGGAAAACCCGACCAGCGAAGTCCTCGCCAAATTCATCTGGAATGAATTGAAGCCTCTGCTGCCGGAACTCAGTGCGATCCGCATCCACGAGACCTGCACCAGCGGTTGCATCTACCACGGCGAATAAGCTTGGAGATCAAAAAAACCACCGATAACGGTGGTTTTTTATTTACTGTTAGTGACTATGAAGTTTGGCGTTAGTACTTTATTAGTGACTGACAAAATTCAAGCACAGGGTGACTTCGATTAGTGCGTCTGCTTATGTTTCTTAAGAGCAGTTGGACACGCAAATACTCTAACACAACCAGGCTCAGTGCACTTAAAAGGTTTCTCGCCAGTATGCGTTAGCTTATGTTTTTTAAGACTCCCTAACTGCACAAACGCTTTACTACAACCCGGTTCAGTACACGCGTAAGGTTTATCACCGGTATGCGTTCGTACATGATGAAAAAGAATTCCTGCCTGTGAAAACGTTTTACTACAACCCGGCTCAGTGCACGCGTAAGGTCTATCACCGGTATGCGTTCGCATATGCTTAGGCAGGCTGCTGCTATTTGCAAACGTTTTATTACAACCCGGTTCAGTGCACGCGTAAGGTTTATCACCTGTATGCGTTCGCTTATGTGTAGCCAGGTTGCCACCATGCGAAAATGCTTGACCACAACCCGGCTCAGGGCATTTGAAAGGCTTCTCGCCGGTATGTGTTCGCACATGAATTTTAAGATTGCTCTTCAACTTAAAAGTTTTGTTGCATGTTTGACAGGAATATCCCTTAGATGACCCGGACGACACCGCTGACGAAGGACCAGCCACCGGCTCTGGCATATTGCCCGGCAAATCCCCCCCCAACTCTATTTCATCAATACCAGTGGGAGATTCATTTCCTACGAGCCCGGCAAAAGACAGCAACCCGTCAAGCGATCCGACGGAACTGACTGACGCTTGCGAGTCAACAGAGAAGTTTTCAATCATGGCTGACGGCTCAACGGAAGCGACGACCGGCTGAATCGCCTCAGCAATATGACTCCACATCATTCGACCGCCGTCAGACGCCAACTCCTCTCGTGTACGCAACTCCCTGCCTTCAGCCAGAAAATCACTCACGCGCTCCTTCATCCGCCCATCACCATCCACATGCCCCACCGGCGAATTCCCGACAAACCCATACAGGTTCAACCCATCCACCGCCCCCGCCGGATCCGGATTGATCCAGCGGCTCAGCCACGGTGCGAAGTAGCGATAACCGTAGTAATACAACCCGGTCGCATCGCGTTCCTTGCCCGAATAACGATGGGTTTTGTAGGCGCCATTCTGTTCGCTGTGTTCTTCCCACGCCGTGCCGCCAAACGGGTAATAACCTTCCCGGCTCAGCACGTTGGCCTGTTCATCGAGTTCCAGCGTCCCGGAGCCCAGATGGTCGGTCAGGTGGTAACGCAACTGCCGCTCACCGCCGGGCCATTGCAACCACTTCAGCCGGTTTCGCCCCGCCTCGAGGTCAAGCACTTGTCGCGCCTCGACGCCATTGCTGCGGTGAATCTCCAGCCCCGGCAGGTAACGTACTTCGGCCGTTACGGTGCGGGCATTGGTCAGTGCGGTGCGGACCTTGCGCAGACGTTTGCCCCCGCCGCCGTAGAGATACTGTTCGCAGTCATCGGCTTCGGCTTCACGCACCACCGGCGAAACACCGGACAACTGGTTGCGCAGGTCCCAACTCATGGCCTGACCACGCTGCAAACACCGTAAATTACCGTTGCCATCAAAACCGCTATCAAAATCCGGCGGCTGCTCGTCCTCGATCAAACTGCGATTGCTGTCCGGGGCGATGGCCCAGCTCCGGGTGAGCGGTTGCGCACCGATATGCCGCAGTTGCGTCATGTTGCCGGCCGCGTCGTAGTCGTATTCTTCGCAGTAGTTGGCTAGCGCTTGAGGATCGTTCGCGGTGCGATATTGCCCCGTCAGCCTTGGACCCAAGGACGGTTTTTCGGCTTCCCGGCTGCTGGCGCTGATCAGTTGGTACAGGCTGTCGTAGCGATAAGTGCTGATGGGGTCGATCCGCTGGTTCTTGAAATAACGGATTGGCAGTGCCCGGTCTTCGACGTGCAGAATATTGCCGACCGGGTCAAAGCCATACCGCAGGTCTTGCAGCGGCGGCGCGCTCGGCAACCCGGCGGACAGCCGCAATAAACGCCCATCGCTGAGCTGATACTGCGCCTCGGTCACCACGCCGTTGCCAGCAGTTTCCCGCTCGACCTGTCCCGCAGGGTTGTAACGGATACCCCTCACCAGATTCTGCCCTGGTGCCGCAGTACCTGCCGGTTGCAACCAGCCTTCCTTGAGTTGACCGGCCATCGTGTAGCTGAAGTGCCGTCGATGGCCCTTGGCATCGGTCAGACTCAGCAGATCGCCGGTCGAGTTATAGGCCCAGCGGCTCTCCAGCCCGGAGCCGGGTTCCAGCAACGCGTCACGTGCCGCCGGCGACTGCGGCCAATCGGGTGTGTCCAATGTGTTCAGAAAATGGCTGATCTCCAGCTGCGCCAGGCCCAACAGATCGTAGGCCGGCATATGTCGCGTACCGGCCGGATCGTCGTGACGAATCAACCGGCCACACGCGTTGCCTGGCTGATCGGCCGCAGCATATTCAAAGCGCTCGACTACCCGTGCCGCCTCCCCCCGTGCTTGCTCTTTCACCGCCAAGGGACGCAGCGAGGTGTCGAATTCATAGGCCTGCCGAGTACCTCGACTGTCCCAGGCGCTCAGGATTTCGCCTGCTTGCCCCAGCAGCGACACACGCCAACCGGCATCGGCACTGTCTGTCGATATCACCTTGCCCGGCAGGCTGTAGTGATGGTTCAACGCAGGAGCGCTACCGCTCGCCCACAACCGTGGGTCCCAGAGGGCGATCTCACGCCCCGCCGCGTCAAACGCATGCCGGTTGACCCGCGTCTCGGGTGTTTGCTCTGCTTTCGAGCGCCAATAAGTCACACCGCGCACAGCAAGGCTGCGCGGATCGATGACCTTCAGAGTGGGCGTTGCGTGATGCAGGCTGAGGTTATCCATGGGCATTGGATAACATCGGGCGTCAGACTCCGTCTACTGTCAGAGTTGACAGGTGCCGCTGGCCGGTACGGTCACCGCTACGCTAACGTATAACCAGCGACCGATACCCTCCAAATACAGCACCTGCCCAAAGGACCTGACCCCATGCACATCATCAACGCCCGCCTGCGCAACCGTGAAGGCCTGCATGAGTTGCACCTGGAAAACGGCCTGATCGCCAGTATTGCCCGTCAAACCGAAGCCCCGACCCTGGGGCCTGAGGACCTCGACGCAGGCGGCAATCTCGTCGTGCCGCCCTTCGTCGAGCCGCACATTCACCTCGACGCAACGCTGACCGCCGGTGAACCACGCTGGAACATGAGCGGTACGCTGTTCGAAGGCATCGAATGCTGGGGCGAGCGCAAGGCAACCATCACCGCTGAAGACACGAAAACCCGCGCCAAAAAGACCATCAACGCCCTCGCCGCTCACGGCATCCAGCATGTGCGCACCCACGTCGACGTCACTGACCCTGCGCTAACCGCGCTCAAGGCGATGCTTGAAGTGCGCGAAGAGAGTCGACACCTGATCGACCTGCAAATCGTCGCCTTCCCTCAGGAAGGTATCGAGTCTTATCGCAATGGCCGCGATTTGATGGAGGAAGCCGTTCTCCTGGGCGCTGATGTGGTTGGCGGGATTCCGCATTTCGAGTACACCCGCGATCAAGGTGTCAGTTCGGTGAAATTCCTGATGGACCTGGCCGAGCGCACCGGCTGCCTGGTGGATGTGCATTGCGACGAAACCGACGATCCGCATTCACGCTTTCTTGAAGTGCTGGCCGAAGAAGCCCGCAGCCGCGACATGGGTTCACGGGTGACCGCCAGCCACACCACGGCCATGGGCTCCTACGACAACGCCTACTGCGCCAAGCTCTTTCGCCTGCTCGGGCACTCGGGAATCAGTTTTGTCTCCTGCCCGACCGAAAGCATTCACCTGCAAGGGCGTTTCGACAATTTCCCGAAACGCCGTGGCGTCACCCGGGTCAACGAGTTGCTGGAAGCGGGGATGAACGTGTGTTTCGGTCAGGATTCGATCGTCGACCCGTGGTATCCGTTGGGCAACGGCAACATCCTGCGGGTGCTCGAAGCGGGCCTGCACATCTGCCACATGCTCGGTTACCGCAACCTGCAAACCGCGCTGGACCTGGTGACCGACAACAGCGCCAAGGCCATGGCCCTGGGGGATCGTTACGGGCTGGAGCCGGGGCGTCCGGCCAACTTGCTGATTCTCTCGGCGGACAGCGATTACGAAGTGATCCGCAGCCAGGGCTTGCCGCTGTACTCGGTTCGCGCCGGGAAGGTGTTGATGAAGCGGCAGATGCCGGTGGTGGAGCTTTTCGGCTGACCGGGCTCTGACCGGGCTGACGCCATCGCGAGCAAGCTCGCTCCCACACTGGATCTGTGTCGTTCACAATTGTTGTGGTCGTCGCAGTTCACCTGTGGGAGCGAGCTTGCTCGCGATGGCGATCTGACCTGCACCGCATCATCAAGGCATCAACCGCGCCGTACCAAACAAACTGACCCGGCTCAGTTCACCATCCAACTCTTCGAGCAACACCGGCGCCGTACCACCGGGCATCACCACCGCCACGGTCCCCGCCGTCACCCAACCGACACTCCACGCCGCGCAGGCCACCGCGCTGGCGCTGGTGCCGGAAGATGCGGTCGGGCCTTCACCGCGCTCGAAGACCCGAGCAGCCATGCGATTCGCGGATTCGCGCATCGCCCATTGCAGATTGACGCCCGCCGGACAAGGCTCACCAGCCCCAGTCGGTGGCGCGAAAGCGATGCGCGTCAGGTCGGCCGACAACCCAGGCTCGCGCATCTGCTCATTGCTCGGCAGCGCATCGGCATCCGTCACCAGCGTCACACAATGGGGATTGCCGATCCGCACGAACTGGCTGTGATCCCATTGCCGATTCAGCCGTGCGAGCAGCGGCACATGGCACAATTCACGCTGATTCAACGTCCGCGCTTCGCCCGACCGAGCCCCCACCGCGTGTGGTCCGAAGGCCGGTTTGCCGAGGTCCAGCCAGAAACCTTGCACACCCTCCACTTGCGCAGGCTCCACCGAGGTCTCGACCGGCGACAACGCATCGCGCTTGTCGTGGTGAACCTTGAGCAGGCAACGCCCCTGCGCCGGCATCAAGCCCTGCTCGGTCAGCGCCTGGGCAAAAATCGTCAGGCCGTTGCCACTGCGCTCGGCCAACGTCCCATCAGTGTTGACGATCAGCAGGTCAAACGGTGGCGAGGCCTGAAACGGACCGACCAGCAAGCCGTCCGAACGATGCTCCTTGGCACCGGCTGGTCGCGTACCGGGCGCCCAGCTGCAAATGGCTTCCACCGCAGACAGCGCCCAGTCGGAACGATTTTGCGCCGACTGGCTGGCATCCTCCGGTAGATCAATACCGCGCTGGCGCAGATCGTCTGGGCTGACAACGGCGTAGATATTCCCGCGAGCATCATAAATCGAGGTCATGGACAGGTCCTGAGTAAGGTCTGGAACACGTCGCTACTGTAAGCGCAGGCAACTCGAATCACACCCGCAGAACCTCAAGGTCGTCTGACGGTCACTGATGTGCAAGGATGTGACCCTGATCACAGCCTCCCCCGAAGTACCAAGGATTTTCATGACCGCCATCATCCCTCCCGTCTCCGTCCGCCCCGGGCGCCTCGAACAGATGTCGACGCGCATCGCCTTCTTCATCGCCGGTTTCGGTATCGCGGCGTGGGCGCCGCTGGTGCCTTACGCAAAGGCCCGGGCCGGGCTCGATGACGGCACACTCGGCTTACTGTTGCTGTGTCTGGGAGTCGGTTCGATTTTGGCGATGCCAATGGCTGGTGCGCTGGCCTCACGCTTCGGTTGTCGACGGGTGCTCAGTGGCGGCACGCTGCTGATCTGCCTGGCACTGCCGCTGCTGGCGACGGTGTCGTCGATCCCGTTGCTGATCGCCGCGCTGTTCCTGTTCGGCGCGGGGTTGGGCACGGTGGATTCGACGGTGAACCTGCAAGCGGTGATCGTCGAGCGAGCCAGCGGCAAGACCATGATGTCGGGCTTTCACGGGCTGTTCAGTCTCGGCGGGATCGTCGGCGCGGCGGGCGTCAGCGCCCTGCTCGGCCTGGGTATTTCGCCGTTGGGCGCGACCTTGGTAGTGATCGTGTTTCTGCTGGTGTCGTTGCTCAAGGCCGCACCGCATCTGTTGGGGAGCCTACAGAATTCGGAAAAAATTGCACGCGTGCGACGTGAAGTCGCACCAGTTATTGTCTCACCTCGCTAGAGGTAGACGGAACAGCCAACTTGCAAACGAGAAATGGATTCGCTAAGCCGGAAATCTCCATTTCACACCAAGACGAATTCCGGCATAGGCTCTCGGGTCCGCACGATAAATCAACACTCGGTCGGCCCCAAGTAGGCGGGACGCCTCTGCACAAGAGTCGGCCACGAATCTAACGTCGTCCAATCGATGCCTTTTTCTATTTCAAATCGACAGACAGGCCCGCGAATCAATAGCTGCGTCTGGATGGCCTGCTCAGCGGCGGCGGTATATCCCCACGGAACCGTGTCCAAGTCCTGTAGTAGAGCCGCTAATATGTCCTGATCAAGACGGTCGCCGAATCGAGCGACCAAAAAATGTTTCGCGCGGCGAAATCGAATTCCGGTGCCGACCAGTTGCTCAGCCAGGGGCGATGCGCCACGGCCCGCCACAGCAATTTCGGGGGCATGCCGCACGATCATCCCCGGCATTCCCGATAGCGTTGACGATCTCACCGCCACGATTTGCCGGAGGTCATCCGCCAGGTCCGAGCGTTTGAACAGACAGGCTGCGATCAGGTCATCGCCGACATTGAAGACGCCCCGCCCGGCGAGTTCCGAAAGCGCCTTGCTTGGCCACTTGGCCGCCAGGAAAAGGCTGGCCTGCCGGAGCAACTCATAGCGTTCGTACCACCGCCCATCGTCCTCGGACTCCACATTCAGCCAGCGCGCATACCCGTCAATTAAGCCCCAGCAATAATCGAACCCCCTGCGCTGACAACGTAAGAGCAGACCACGAACGACTCGGCTCCGCGCTATAGCGGCGACCGTCGACGACATCGGCAGGGCGTGCAAGGCGACGTACTGCGACGCGTCCTCAAGCACCGCCCGATGCCGTATTAGCGTGGTGAGCATCGCCTTCCATTCCACCCCGTCGAAATGTTCGGCGAAGGCGTCGACGGCTTCGTTGGCAACATACGAGAAATCGTAAGAGGCGTCGAATAGCAAACGCGTGGCGACCACAAAGTGCCAGAGATGCTCGTAATCCCAAGGATCTGATCCTTGCGCGTTGAGGCGGATGAACAATGTCCAGGTACCCAGCACTTGCTCGCGCCGGATCGTCAGTGCCGGGAACATCCAAGTGCGGAATCGATCTAGGAATATCTCAAACGCCAGGATCCGCGCAATTTCGCCCTCGGGGCAATCAGGCGGCTCCGTCCACTCTACCGAGATCTGCCGCGGCGTGAACACGTAGCTCGCCTTGTGCGTTCCCATCGGAATCTGGATCTCGAGCAACTCTCGCTCGAAACGCAGAACCTTCGTCGAGCGACTACTAAACGTCGAGCAGAAGTGTTCGAGCGCTTGTACACGTCGTGGTAGCCCCAGCGTATCAAGCCGTAGTCCCGCTAGGGAATATTGGTGGAGGAGATTGTGTAGAACGTGCGGATTCTCGTACCGCTGCGGAGTCTCGCGGGAAACCACAATGGCGTCAAACTCGAACTGCCAGTTACGGTCCTGTATCTCGAATGACTCAGGGATCGCTTCATCAATCCACTGACGCAGCCAAATTTGAAAGCGCTGAAGCACTGCGGCATCGCGTTCAGACATCGATCCGATGCTCAGGAATTCGATCCACCATTGCATCACTTTGAGGTAGCGGCGGTAGCTGCTAGCGTCGCCCTCCTCCACCGCGCGCCCTAGCAGCCCTTTCAATGAGGCGTCGTAAGTTTCGACTAGCGATCCTCTGATCTGCTCGGCGACATTTTCCAGACCTGCCTCGTGCAGCGTGCCTCGGAGCGTCAAATAAGTATCGTTGAGTTGCTGAGGAAGCCTTGCCGTCGCATCGCCACCCGACACAATGCCTCTAAACAACGCTACTGACTGCCGGAATGCATCCACCGGTTCAAAGACGGCAGGATTATCGAGAGCCTGCCGCATAAGCAGCTTTCCACTTGCGATCGGCAACTCCAATGAACGGATGGATACCATCGTTTCGACAAACAAGCCGTCTTCAAGATCGTGCGCCAATGCGTCGAGGTAGGAGACGGCGTCGTCCAGCACATAAACCGGCAGTCGCGCACACTCCGTCCTGACGAAGGACACGCTTTCAAGAATCAACACGGCGTTGTCGCGCCGAAGTGCCGTCAATTGCACGGCAGCCGAATCGAGCAGGCGTCGCAATGTTTGCGGCGGTACCCAGGACGTCGCCGCTTCACAGTCGAGCAGAGCCATGACGATTCGAAGGTCACCACTCGCGACCAACGTGCGTGTCACGGACGACAGCGCTAACAGTGTGCGCAGTTCGCGCTGCGGCGCATCCTGTGACACTTGGACGGCAAGTTCGTAGTCTCTCGCAAATTCAGTGAGCGCACAGCATTCGCCGGCATACCCTAGGTTCTTTGACCGCCAGATTGCCGCGAGTAGAGAGGGTGACTCCACTACGCCGTCGGCGCGTTGCATCCACCTCGCCGACATCGGCTGTTCGCTACGTGCGAACAGCCGTTCCTTGACTTCTCGTGCGACCGGCAGACGACGCAACTGGGAAAGGACATCGACGCAGTCTCGCGTCAGCTCGCCGCCAGGTACCAGCACCTCATCGGTGAAGACAAGAGCACAGTCGTCGGGCAACACCAACTCTCGGCGAAGCTCACTCTGAATTGATCGCAGCATCGTCGAGTCGCCGAGAATGCAGGCGCCGCGGTCAAATACAACGCAGTCTGCTCCGGCTGGCATGCGTCGAGTGTCCATCCTGACGCAGGTAATTCTCTGCTGGCGGAACATGATACCCGCGTGTTCCTCCGCACTGCCTTCGTCCACTATCACCACCGCCACGTCGGCCTGCTCCCCTGCGCTGAACGCAAGATACCGGCGCCAAGCGCTCATAAGATCCGGTGCCACTAGAGCGCGGCCCGAGGATTGTGCGCCCAGCATTAACAAGCTTGCTTCCACGACATCGTAGCGGCCGATCAACGCTTCACGGCATACATCGGTCAACACATAACGATCGCGAAAGGCATCATCAGAATACGCCGGCCGCGCCTGCAGCAGATGCAACCGTCGCACTGTCGTCGCGCGCAGATGGCGTCCGCGCCATAGCCTAAGGTCTGAGCAAGCCGGACGCAGGACCAAGGCCGTCGCCAGCGAGCCGGTATTCTGAGCGCTGGCGAAACCGAAACCAATCGTATGCGCGACGTTCATCAGCTGTGGATTTCTCGGCATGACGGTGGTCACGGACACAAAACCAAGTGTCGTATCGAGGCCCCATTCGCAATCGATCGCTATGAAGTCAAACGTCTGCATCAGCTCGTTACATACCGCCTCCATGTGATCAAGAACTGCCGTGTCCAGATACGGTGAATGATCGTGCCCGACATCGCCGGAGACATCGATCTTCAGCAGCGGCTGCACAAAACATGGAATTGCCTCGACATGATCGTAACGCCCCGAAAGCGCATGCTGGCGTCGAGCATGCTCGGTCGATCCACTCATGGCCACAGCGGCAATGCACTGTATCAGTGCTTGTGGCTCGGGACATATCAGGCTTTCGTAGCCGCCGGCATTGATGTGATTCGTCAGGTCCTCGTTACCTGCACTACGCACGATCCAGGGCGCTGGACCACAAACGTCCTCCACGCTTCGCATCAGCCGCGGAAAAGCCTCCTCAAAAGCGGCTGCGTAAATCGATACCGCGTCATCCGCCTGCGTCAGGTTGCCCGGCACTGCGGTCAGCAATGGAGCGATCGGAAAGACGGGCAGGACAAGATTCCCCAAGGATTTGATCTTACGAATGCGCAGTAGTCGATCCACCTTGGGTCCGTAGAGCTGTTCTTCGTCTGTAGTCATGGTTTAGCACTCAAGATTCGATGAATGGGGTGGTGCAATACGGAGATGGACCTGCATCTGGGATATCAACCTCGCTACACTTTCGATGCCGACGTGTCTTCAATGGGCCGCGCACTTTCATTTTGGGTCGCCCAGAAATCCGCCGCTCTGGTGAGCCCACAACCTCGCGTAAAGACCTCCTTGCGCAAGCAGCGTCGTATGGTCGCCCTGCTCGACAACACATCCCTCATCAAGCACGATCAAACGGTCCATCGCGGCGATGGTGGACAGCCGGTGCGCGATCGCGATCACGGTCTTGCCTTCCATTAACCGGTAAAGGCTTTGCTGGATTACGGCTTCGACTTCGGAATCAAGTGCACTGGTCGCCTCGTCGAGCAGCAGGATCGGTGCGTCCTTCAGTATCACGCGCGCAATGGCGATACGCTGGCGCTGTCCGCCCGAGAGTTTGACGCCACGCTCGCCCACATGCGCTTCGTAACCACAGCGCTTGCCCGCATCGCCGAGATTTTGGATAAAAGTGTGTGCCTCTGCGCGCCGGGCCGCCGCCTCGATCTGCGCCAGCGTCGCATCGGGTCTGCCGTAGGAAATATTGTCAGCTACCGACCGATGCAGCAGCGAGATGTCCTGCGTGACCATGCCGATTTGGCTGCGCAACGAATCCTGCGTAGCGTGTGCGATGTTCTGCCCATCGATCAAGATGCGACCGCACTCCAGATCATGGAAGCGCAGCAGCAAGTTCAATAGCGTCGACTTGCCGGCCCCCGAGCGGCCGACCAGACCAATCTTTTCGCCAGGCCTGACCGTGAGATCCAGATTGTCGATCACGCGGCGACCGGTTTCGGCGTAGCGGAAGCTCACTCGTTCGAAGCATACCTCGCCACGCGTTACTGCGAACTCGACGGCGTCAGGCGCCTCGAGAACGGAAGGTGGGATCGACAGCGTCTTCATGCCGTCCTGCACTATGCCGACGTTCTCAAATAGACTGGTCATCTCCCACATGAGCCATTGCGACATACCCTGCAGCCGCAACGCCATAGCGGTGCCGGCTGCAACGGCACCCACTCCTACTGCACCTTGCGACCACAGCCACAACGCAGTACCCGTCGTGCCAATCGTGAGCCCAATACTCAGGAGATGGTTGACGATCTCAAAGGCGCTCACTAGCCGCATCTCGCCGTAGCCGGTGCGCATGAATTCTCGCATGGCCTCGCGCGCGAACCCTGCCTCGCGCTGCGTGTGCGAGAACAGTTTGACAGTGGCGATGTTGGTATAGGCGTCGGTCACACGTCCCGTCAACAGCGCACGCGCGTCAGCCTGCTCCTTGCCGAACTTGCCAAGGTGAGGCACGAAATAGAACAGCGCGGCGACGTAGAGGACGAGCCAACTCACAAAGGGCCATACCAATTGCGCATCAAGCATGCCAGCCAGGATGATCATTGTCGTTACGTATACACTCATAGTGACCATGACGTCGGCCAGCACGAAAATGGTTTCGCGCACTGCAAGTGAGGTTTGCATCACCTTGGCCGTGATACGACCCGCGAACTCATCCTGATAGAAGGCCATGCTCTGCCCCAGCATCAGCCTGTGGAAGTTCCACCGCAACCGCATAGGCAAGTTCACGGTGAGGGCTTGATGCTTGACGACAGTCTGCAGCGCCACTACGGCGATGCTGGCCACCATCACGGCGACCAGCCATAGCAATGTCTCGCCGCGCTCGACCCACAGGCGCGACGGCACCTGAACGCTGAGCCAGTCGACGATGTGTCCGAGCATGGCAATCAGCATCACTTCTAAGGCCGACATTATCATCGTGAGTACCGCCATAGCTGCGATCTTGCCGCGTACGCCCTGCGTACAAGCCCAAAGAAAGGCGAAGAAACCCCGAGGCAGCGGCGATGGCTCGGTGGAAGGGAACGGGTAGAGCAGTTTTTCAAAGAAACCGAGCAAAATATAACCTCCCCGCGACTGATGCCACACGTCCTACCGGATGTCGGGCAATGCTTTGACATACCAAGACAATGCGATAAATGCGCCGTTTGCGCGTCCGCTTAAGCACGCCGATTGTTAATCAACCTGGCTACCTTTTCGAAGGCGGCGGCCACATGCTCTATCGCGCTCGTATCGGCCAATAGCATGCGGTGAGGCAGAGCGATGCAGGACCTGGAAAACTCTTGCGCTATAGGCAATTGATAACGGGATGGATCGACTGCATCGGTGAATGCCTTGCCCAGTTCGAACCGGTTTCGCGAGAAGGGGTTGTAGAGACGATTCTGGTTAAGTGCGCTGTACATCGTCTTACAGGGCAACCGGATTTCCGCGGATAACGCCGCAGCGAACCGCTCAGCACCCTGCGTCTCCACAATTGACTGTGGCAACCGCACCACGTAGGTGTAATGCGCCCGCTCCGTGGTGCGAGGGGCGGTAGCCTGTGGCAGGAAACCAAGAGAAACCAGAAAGCTATCCAGAACGGCGGCATTACGCCGCCTATGTGCCAGTTGCTCGTCCAAGACCTCCAATTGCGCCACCAAGATGGCGGCATGAAACTCCGAGAGACAGTGGTTGTTACCCATGATCTCCGCAGTCTCAACCAGCGCCATCTCGTCTATTCCAGGCGGCTGCTCGGAAAGCGTTCGGCCGTCAGCCCGCAGATGCGCCAGGCGGCGTGCGAGGCCCTCGTTGTTAGTAATCACCGCCCCACCCTCGCCGCTCGTCAGCAGCTTACTGTGCTGCATAGAAAAGGTGCCTGCCGCGCCGAAGCAACCAACATGCCGACCGGCGTACCGCGCGCCATGTGCTTGGGCGCAATCTTCAATCAATGGAATGGAGTGCGCCTGGGCGATCGCCACCAGGCGATCCAGGTTGGCGACCGCCGATCCAAGATGGACCACAGTGATGGCTCGTGTACGCGATGTGATTGCGCGCTCAAGTGCCACTGGATCAAGGCAGCCGGTCTCGGGTTCCACGTCGGTCAGGACGGGGATAGCATTGATCCCGAGTACCGCGGACGCTGATGCAACCCAGCTCATGCCTGGCACGATCACCTCGTCGTACGCCCCGACCTCGCAGGCCTCCAAGGCCATGCTCAAGCTGGCGGTGCCTGTCGAGGACGGCACGCAATACCCGGCGCCAGTGTAAACGGCAAACGCCTGTCCGAAACACTCTTCCCAAGACGGTTGCCCACGATATTGACCACTGACGGACCATCGGTGGCTGCCGAGCACGGCATTGACATTACGTCGAGTGTTCTCATTGCTCTGGGGCCAATTGGGCCAATTCCCGTCGTAGACCGTAGCCCCTCCGTAAATTGCTAGCTTTTCCAACATGGATGCCTCCGTCAATCAGGGTTAATTCGGTCTGCCCATGACAGCCACGGGATCAGGCCAGCGGTTGTTCCAGATCAATTCTTTCGCTAGAGCGGATTCAATTTAAGCGGCGCCACAGGCGCTCCGCATATCGTGCGGTGCCTGTGCCAACACGGCCGGCATGTAGCAGCATCTCAGAGATGGTGGATGCACTGGTCTGTGAACGGTAGCCCCACATGTCTTCGCATTTGCTTTCCAACACAACTTCGATGTCGGCTGTCATGGCGGGTGTTAGGCCTTGAACGGCAAGCTGTCTTTCGAGTTCTGGGAGCGGCAAGCTCGAACTGTAGGGAACGTCTTCGTAGTAAAGGACTTCGATGTGATGCAGCGCATCTGCGGCAATTCGTACGATCTGATGATCGACATGCCCGCCAAGGCCGCACGGAGCAAGCACGACCTGAGGCACCCTACACGCCACGGCGTTACGGATCAGGTTCACGACGTCCTCGGTCCTGGGATCATCCGTGGCGGCGAGGCTAAGTTCCGTCGCTTTGTCATATCCCATCATAAAGCTGTCCGGACACGACAGGAGGTCGTAATCGATCCACCGTCGCGCGCAATACGCACGATCCTCCCGCTCCCGTTCTGCCGATATCGCATCTGCGGATTTCTCGCACGAAGCCTGCGGCAGTGCCCATCCGCTGTAGCCGAAGATTGTCATGAGACGCAGATCCGCTCGCATGGAAAGCCGCGCAACGATGCCTCCTATGGAGTAGGCAACATCATCCGCGTGCGGTGATAGCAGTAGGATGCGTCTGCCCATCATCGACTCCAGGGATGACGGGCTCATCGCTCCTCCTTGATCCAACGAATCGCTTCCTCGACAGGAACGACATCGTTGGCTCCGTCCATCATGCGAAAGGCTGCCTGGAAGCGCCGCTGCGGGCTGATCGACGCAGGGTCGCCTCTTCCGAACCGTTGCGAAGTGGCAGTGAGCCCTTTCTCGAAACGTTCGAGCAATTCGTCAAGCACATCGCCGGTCGCGAGCGAGACAGCTTGATTGTCCCCTTCGTATAGAAGTAGGCCCGCCATGGCGCAATTCGCGTACAGGGACTGATCCAATGCCTCGGTGGCACCCACGATTTGCAGCAGTGGACCATCGCCGTATATCTCGATCGGCAGCTCCCTGCGCTGCACGATATTACGCATTTCCGCAGCCAGGGTGGCTCCACATTGGACCAATCTCTGGTAACCGTCGTGGCTGTCCATATAGTCCAGTGTGGCCAACGCCGCCACGATCGGGATCGTGTCAAAATAGGCGGTATAGGTAAATTCCTTCGCCGCGGCCATCACATCGGGTCGACCCACCAGGCACGACAGTCGGTGGCCATTCGCCAATCCTTTGGCGAAGGTGTACAGATCGGCATGGAAGCCGACCGTCCCTGGAAATTGGGAGGCGCGCACCGAGCGGTAGCCTTGCTTGACATCATCGCAGCACAGCAGCACCCCCTCATGCCGAGCGATCTGCGCCAGCCGACGAAGTGTATCCGGTTGCAGGTGGACGTAGTCGGGCGACAAAATCACCAAGGCCGTTTGTCCGCGATGCCGTTCGAGCACCTGTTCCAGCAGTTCCGGCACAAAGTAGAAATCAACGACTCCACTCGCATTGGCTTCCAGCAAGTAGTCGCTGCTGGCCCAGTAGTCGCCCCAGCCGTGATAACCCGCACTCGCTATGACGTGCCGGCCCGTGAATTGCCGCGCAACCTGAACGGCGGCCCGGCAGGCTTCCGTCCCCGTACTGAACAGGGCAAGCCGTGCTTCGTTCATTCCGACGTCGTCGATGATCCGGTTTGTAAGCGCCTCATGCAGGTTGCTCCAGCAGGTCGCCGATGCCAGCCCGCTGTGTAAATGGCGCGTAATCGCTAAATTCACTGCTGGGTGGTGGTGCCCGAGCGTGACGCTGCCTTTGCCATTCATCAGATCGATATACTGCTTGCCGTCCGAGAGCGTCACCGTGGCGCCCCTAGAACTGACGGCGCGCAGCCTGGGTTGTGCGGTGTAGATGTCGGTAACGATGAGGTGAGGTCTGTCCATGTCATTTCCATGAAGGTGTGTTGATTTCGGCCAACTCGGAAGTTGTCCTGATCAATTGATGGAAATCTTCGCAGAGGGTGATGCGTCCACTTTCGCTGGGTATTCTCACGCTGCGAACCCTAGACTCGACGATCATCAACGCAGCTAGTGACAAGCTCTCCCGGACGCTCGACCAGGCGAGACCGCACAGTGATGCGAGCTGCCCAGCGTCTTCGATCGCCAGGCGATTTTCGAGAATGAAAGCTGCCAATTCCAGCTCGGGAAAGCTGACGTCACCCCAGTTCGCGTCCAGTTGAAAACGATGAAGCCTTCCGTGTTGGTCAACCTGCCAATGCCAACCGCCACTGCCATAACGCAGCGACGAACGGAACGCCCTGCCCGCCCGTCCCGGCCACGGTACCGGCTCCGCTAGAAACGCGCTCAGCGGCTCAGATATTTCCTGCAGCGGATCACAACCACAGCGCTCTCGCATGGTATCTGCCATTGCCGACCAGCGCGGATCAAGTGGCATGACCACAGGACTGTGGTATGTATGGGCAATGGTTTGCCGTGCAGGGACAGTCAGCCAGTTCGCCGCTTGAAGCAATAAGTCGGCTCGTCTCGGCTGGCTCGCGGTATGAAACTGCTCCTGGAATGATCGCGTGGCCCCGATGTCGATCGTAATGGCATAACCGTCAACTAGCCACGCTGCGCCCGTGGCACCCATCTTCCGCATGCGCTCGAACTCCGCACGACCGAATACGCCTTCACCGATGAAACGCAGATGTAACAGCGCATCACCATCAGGCCCGAGAATTTCGATCGGTGTCTTGCGTGGATTCACCAAAGACCGACGCCCGTTTAGGACCCGTGGGTCGTTCCACGGGAGCCAGGCGCGACTGAGCCCGTAACGCACCTCACCTTGTGGGCACCGGAAGTGCAGTCGCGCCTGGGCAGGGAGCGAAGGTATGCCCGCTGTGCCCCGCAGTCGTGCGATGAATTCAGGTTGTTCATCACGTAGCAAGCATTCCCAAAGCCGTGGTGCACGTGAGCCGCGCATCACGTACGCCGGTGGGTGTGACGGCATAGGGTGCGCCGCAGGCCCCTGCCAAAGCTTTCCGACGCTCGAGAACCATAGATCGACGCCGGGCTCGCGCAACGGCGCCGCTACACGTTCCATGGTGGCCCCGGTATCCGGCCGATCGTCCACCACCACGATCACGGGGGCGAATCGGTGCTCCAACCAGGCCCGAGCAGTTTCCAAGCCATCAGACGTCGCGCATCCTTCTCGCGGCCGCACCGTACACCAATGCACATCTGCGACACCCAATCCGGTCAGCACTGCCTTCCAGAGCGGAGCAAGATATGTTCCGCCGGTGCGGATCCCGACAATCAGGAATGCCCGATCAAGGCGCACCTGCGCGGTCAATCGGTCGGCGTCGCCGGCAATCAACGCGAGATCAGCAAGGTCGTAGCCGCAGCACTCCGGCATCGGCAGGTGGAGCACTTTGCTCAGGGAATCGGGTGATGAGTTTTCATGGAGTGCGACACTCGCAGATGTGAGGTGATCAACGTCTTCGGACGCAACCGCTACCTGCCCCAGCATCACCTGTGCGGCGCAATCGGCTTCGCATTCAGCGCGGCGAAGCTGCTCGTCGAGTTCTTCCATCGTCGTATCGCCGAGTACGCCGTTCAGTTTTCCCACAGCAAGCAGGTCCGCCCAGAATTGCACGCCGGCGCAGGCCACCAGATATCGGTCAATGGGTTCTGGGGCTGCTGCGGTACGCAGGTGACTCAGTACTCGTCCAATATTGATGCGCACCAGTCCCACAGGGGCTGCCTGGACAGGCTGGTTAACAAGAAGGTCGTTCATAGTTATCGCACTTACCGAGATCCGAGGGCGCGTCGATCGCGAAACACCTACGTAGTTAGAGATCGGCCGGCCCGCCATGGGCCCGGGTATGAACAGCGAACTTGTCACTGACGACTTTCCTCGACAGCAATATCCTTGATCCCCGTTAAGCAATTCTCAATGCAAGACTGAATTAGCGAAGCGTCGACCAGTATCAGAGGTCTGCCAACCGGTCCGGCCGGAACTCCCAGGCCGTCAAGCAAGATCATGGCAACCTGGTCAGGACGAGCGCAGACATAACCTCGCTTGTTGTCCAGGCGCAGCAGCGTCATCACTGCGACGACAGTAACTCCGACCGGCAACCGAACCGTCAGCCCGTTACGTCTGAGTAGCCGATAATGAAGACTCCGGTCTGCTTCGCTCAGCCGCCCTAAGCGACTGGCAACCTCCGCCGCCACGATCATTCCGAGGCCGACGGCTTCACCATGCGGTACTCGCCCCTCAGCAGCCAGTTCGATTGCGTGGCCAACCGTGTGGCCATATTCGAACACAAGGGCCTCTTTCCGTTCGTACTTGTCGGCCTTCATCACCTTTTGCTTTGCAAGCAAACCTGCCTCGACAATGACCATGAGTTCCGTATCAGAATAATTTGCGTCCTGCTTCAATCCACTTTCGAGCAGCGGAATGTTCTCGGTGGCAACGGTCAATGCGTTCTTGATGATCTCGTACATGCCAGAGCGAACCTGCGTCGACGGCAACGTCCGCAGGAAGTTAATATCAATCAAAACAGCCGTGGGCTTGTGAAAACAGCCCAGCAGGTTTTTGCCTACAGAAAGATTCACTGCCTGTTTGAGCGAGCCCACTGAATCCGCAGCCGCAATTAATGTTGTCGGCACATGTACGAAGCGAATGCCGCGAAACAGCAACGCGGATATTAACCCCGCGATATTTCCGATAACTCCGCCACCCACTGCAACAATCACACTACCCCGGTCGATGCCGCCTAGTACCATTTCTTGCGCAAGATACTCGACAGTTTCCAAGGACTTGAATGATTCGCCGTTGTCGACGACCCAAAGGCTAGCAAGAGTTTGAGTCGAAAGCTGCTCGCACAATACGCCCGCATGCAACTGACTGACTGTTCTATCGGTAATCAAGTGATAGCTTGAAGCGCTGAGCTCACGCAGTTTCGATATAATTTCATCCAGGCATCGAGTGCCAATCCAGACCGGATAACACTCATCTTCGAATTGAAGTCGCATGTTACGCATAAGGCTCTCTCAGTTATGCAAAGGATTTATAGCAACATGGCGCGCATCGCCACCTCGTCAGTCAACACACGCCCATCGGCATGTACTATGTCTAGCCACTAAACGCCAGACATCGCGGGGCGCCGACTCGCCAATCATACCCATGCGACAAACGTGTCTCGCATAAGAAAAGCCAAGCTTAATGAAACAAATCTTGCGCTACTTTCATGTGCATCTGTCGAACTCAGCGCGAACACTGGAAATATGAATATAGTGTTTCTTTGGTTCCGTCAACAAGTGCTGCTAGCACGTTACAATTTATGTGACTTGAGCATATACAATGCCAGAAAAGCCCTGCAAAGTTTGAAAAAGAACAGCCCTACAATGCCGTAGGAAACATACTACCTCTTTGCCTTGCCTAAAAATTAAATTTAAAATCTGAACCTCTTCACGCCGAGCCTTCTGCTATGGTGTATTTAATTAGACAAAAACAGCGTGTTTTTTATAGACGCTTATTCTTCATCAACGATAAAAAGCGCGTTACACTCTGAAGCAACACTACTCCATGAGCGACAATTACGCGCTTACAGCTTTGTTGTTCTAATGCGCGGATTATTCGATAGAAATTGCGAGACACCTTCATTGCGCGCCTCCATGCAACCATGTCAGAGAACGATTCATAACGATGACTTATTCATTAGAACAATACGTTGAAGACCGTCCGCTTGGTACATCCCATATGTATGGACTGCGTTCAAACACCCTACTAGATGATCCTTTCGACGTGGTCATCATTGGTAGCGGGGCTGCTGGTGCGGTTGCTGCTGACACCTTCGTTCGAGCCGGACTTCGCACCCTTTTGCTGGAGGAAGGAGCGAGACTCAAGTCCAGTGCGAAGAATGCGGACGTTGACGCGCATGCCGAACACGCATTGGCTGGCAATTCCGAACAAGGATGGAGTCCGCGTGGATGGCCATGGAGCACGCGCAATCTTGGTGGCGGTACGGTTTTCTATGGCGGTGCCTCGTTTCGGTATACCGAATTCGATTTCGACCCCAGTGAACGTATCCGTGTCGAGGGTCTACCGGTGAAATGGCCTATCTGCGCTTCCGATCTCGCTCCTTTTTACAACGAGATAGAGTCGATTCTTTCCATCGACCACGCGGGGTTCGAGTGCAGGCGAAGAAAAGCTCCAAATACGCTGAGCCTGCCCGCAGAACATCTTTGGAAAGGAGCACTTCGGCTCGGCCTGTCCCCCCGCCCGACTCCTGTAGCGATCGACCGCAGCCGGTGCGACCACTGCTCCTTATGTATATCGGCACAGTGCACGCGCGGCGCCAAGCGCGATGTGGTGAACTCCCTGCTCGGCCCCTTGGCCGATATGCCCAACCTGCTGCTGTTGACCGGTGTGAAGGCCATCGCGCTAATGCAGGAAAAATGCGATCGCGTCAGCGCAGTGCGGTGCATGGACACCGCAACTGGTCAAATTCGTTCCATCCGTGGGCATCGTTTTGTGCTGGCTTGCAATGCAATTCAAACGGCAGCGCTACTGCTGCGCTCCATCACACCTTATGCACCAAGGGGGCTTGGCAATGAGCACGACATAGTCGGTCGGGGTCTTTGCATGAAGCTTAGCGAGTATTCCCAGGGCGTGGTGCGTCTAGGCCGGCAACAAATCGACGATCATCCAATAGGTTATCGGGGTCCGTTTTCGACGGTCTGCACGCTTGACCATTATCTGGACGAGCGCTGTCCGACCGGTGTCGGCGGACTTATCTACGAAGCCAAGCACGACGACTGGAGCCTTCTGCAGGGCGATGGTCTGGTATTACGTGTGGAAACCGTTCTTGCTGACCATCCGTCTCTCGGGAATCGGATCCGACTCTCCAGTAGTACGGACTCATGGGGACTGCCGCGCTTGATGATCGACTACACGACTAATCCACAGGATCTGGCACGCTTAGGTTATATGGTGGAGCGCTCAGCCGATTGGCTCAGGGCCTCCGGCGCGCGGGATATCCAACATGAAACCTCGAATTTCGCGATGGGCAGCACTCACCTACACGGCACCTGCCGCGCTGGTGACGACCCGCGAACGTCCGTGGTGGATCGGGATGGCAAGCTCCATTCACTGGATAACGTCTACGTTGCGGACGGTAGCTACATGCCCTACCCCGGTGGAGTGAATCCCACTCTGACGATCCAGGCCAATGCCTTGAGAATTGCTCGCCAGATCGCCCGCGACGCAACGGGTCATGCGAGCGCCTCGCCAGCACTACAGCCCTTAGCTAACTGAGTTCAATCAGAAGGTGACCACACTCATGACACCCCACTTTATTCACCAACTCATCATTTACACGATCTGCAATGTGACCGGCGAAACCCCTGAAAATGTTACGGCCCTCGATAGGGTTGAATTGAATACACGTGACTGGGAGCAGGTCTTCAGCCGGCTGGAAGCGACGCTCGACATCCAGACCGGTATGTTGACTTCGGCCGAACGATCGATCTCCCTCGACGCGTTGATGCGTGTGCTGCACGCCAGGCTAACAGACGACATCATCACCTGACGTCTACTCTCGAACAGCCCTCAGCCCTAATTCATTTACCAAAGGCCTGACGCCTATGAAAGTTTTGAAGCTGACACCTTTTTTCCATCATCCGGATGCTGACTCGTGGCCAGCGAAGTACGACTCGGTAGGTGGCATGCAGATTCAGACTTGGCGACAAGCAGTTTGGCTCGCTCAGGAAGGTATCCATCAACATGTCATGACCATCGGTTTCCCCGGACTACCCAAGCTGCGACAGCTGCATCCGTTTCTGTGGGTTGAGCGCATGCTACTACCCATGCCGCAGATACGGTCCGAATTCAGCGGTTTGATAGGGCTGACGCAGTCGTGGGCGGTGGCAACACTGTCTGCGTTGCTCCAAAAAGGGCGTAAGCATGATTTCGATATCATTCATGCGCACCTCGACGGACAAATTCCGGCGCTGCTGGTCGCCTGTTTAGCGCCTCGATTGCTACGACGCCCGTTGATCCTGACGGTGCACTGCTCTCGTCTCGCGGTCTACACGCCGCATTCCTGGCTGGACATGCTTCAGCACCGTCTGGCCCGGTGGCTGGAACGCAAAGCCGTGGGCACGGCCTTCGCGGTAGTCGCCCTGACCCAGCGAACCGCCTCCCAACTCACACGTGATGCTCGTCATGTCGAGATCGTTCCCGACGTGGTCGACACCACGCAATTCGCGCCGCCCCAGCAAGAAGGCCTAACTGCGTTCCGCGAACGTCATAACCTGCGGCGGCAAACGGTGGGCTTTGTCGGACGCATCGCGAAAGAAAAGGGATGGCAGCATCTCATCCCGCTCGCTCAGGCGCTTCGCGAGCAAGAGTGCGAGTTGCTGATCGTCGGCGACGGGACACAACGGGACCGGCTGCGGCACGCCATTAACAAGGCCGGACTGCAGGACTGGGTGACGATTACGGGCTTCATCCCCAATCATGAAGTGCCCCTGGCGATAGCGGCCTGCCGTCTGATCGTGATGCCGTCAGCGTATGAAGAGTTCGGGGGAGCCAGCATTGAAGCACTGGCCACCGGCGTCCCGGTAGTGGCGTTTGCCGTTGGCGGCCTTTCGGAAATTCTGCGCGGTATAACTCCCGACCTGCTTATCGCACCAGAGGATACGCCCGCTCTGATTGCAAAAGTCAAGGCGGTGCTAGCCGGGCACCATTCGCAGAGTATCGATCCGGCTCGGTTGCGTACCTACGTTGAGCAACGTTATGCCCCATCCGCCATGGGCGCCCAAATTCTAGATCTATATCGATTGGCGCTGATCAACTCTACAAAACCTGTCAGATCATGAGTGCCGCGGTGCAGTAACTGCGCGGCATCGGCAAAGGCTCGCCCAATGGAAAACGACCCGCCACGGAGTATTTTCTATGTCGCTGATTCACCTCCCCAACACCGTTTCTGCATCAGAAGTGGTGCAGTGCTTGCGCGAGCACGGCTACGCCATCATTGACAAGCTCGTGCCCGGCACCGCTATGGATCGCATCGCCGAAGAACTCGAACCCTACACGGCGGTGACGTCCTTCGGGCCCGACGGCATTCTCGGTAGACGGACCAAACGCACCGGCGGCCTAATTGCGCGATCTATAGGGGCGCGTGAGTTGATCCTCAATCCTACTATTCTCGAGACTACACGGCGCTTTCTCTCTCACGCTACGACGTTTCAGATCCATTGCACTCAGATCGTGTCCATTCATCCGGGCGCAAGAGCACAGACGCTGCATCAAGACGAGGTAGCCTGGGACATGTTCCCCTTTCCCAACGACTATCACGTGCAATGCAACACCCTATGGGCCATGACCGACTACTCCGAGAAGATGGGCGCCACGCGCGTCGTACCCGGCAGTCACCGAGCGGGGCGCAGCGTCGAGTTTGAGATTGCGGCCAGCTTCCCTGCAGAGATGGAAAAGGGATCAGTGCTCGTCTACGACGGAAAGGTGTACCACGGCGGCGGAGCCAATCGTTCCAACCAAGTCCGGTCGGCCATCAACCTGACTTATGCGCTCGGCTGGCTTCGGCAAGAGGAGAACCAGTTCCTGTCCTGTCCACTGGAAATTGCCCGTACGCTGCCGGACGAATTGCTGCGTCTTATGGGCTATCAGTGCGGAGCGTTCGCCTTGGGCTACGTCCACGGGTTCGAAGATCCGATGACTGTGTTAGGACGGAGTCAACCTGGCAAACTCGTGGGCGCGGAGTTGATGCTGAAGGCCGAGCAGAGCGAGGATCGCAGGTCTTTCCTGCGGGAAGCAAAATTCGATTGAGGAACGTTTGGGAAGCGAGCATTTATGTCTGGCGGCAGAACCACAAGCTGGAAGACGGGAAATTCAGGCCACTACGGCAGGTCGGAAAACCTTAGAGTACGATTTTTCAGAATTCTGTGGGCTCCCCTGTTGCCCTACGGCAGCGAAAGCTCAGGGCCGGCGTTCGCCATCCCGCATGGTGTGGTGCTGTTCATCGGCAGCCTGTGTTTTATCGTGTTCCTTGCCGAAGGCGCAGTGCTGGACTGGAGCGCGGTGTTCCTCGCCTCCGAACGTCATCTCGACACAGCGTATGCAGGACTGGGCTATGCCGCGTTCGCCCTGACCATGACAATCGGGCGGCTGACGGGCGATGCCATCGTGCATAAGCTCGGGGCCACGCGCGTGATTGTGTTTGGCGGTTTGACCGCGGCTGCCGGTTTGCTGCTGGCAACCTTGGCACCGGCCTGGGAAGCCGCGCTGATCGGGTATGCGTTGGTCGGGGTTGGATGCTCGAACATCGTGCCGGTGCTGTACACCGCCGTCGGCAAACAGAAAGTCATGCCGGAAAGCATTGCCGTTCCGGCCATCACGACGTTGGGGTATGCGGGGATTCTGGCGGGGCCTGCGGTGATCGGTTTTATCGCCCACGGCAGCAGTTTGAGCTTTGCCTTTGGGTTGATCGCCGTGTTGCTGCTGGCTGTGGCGGTCAGTGGCAAAGCGTTGAAGCTTTGAATCAATAAAGCAAAAGATCGCAGCCTGCGGCAGCTCCTACGAAGATCATCACCAGTGGCGAGCCTTTACCACTCAGGCCGGCTGTCAGGTCGCCGTGCTTTGCTTTTGATCTACCCGCCCCGTCGGGAGGCTGAGTGGAGGCGTTCATCAGGGGGTTGGCGCGTAGCGCCGTACGGCGAAGCCGGACACATCGAGAGGAGGTCGTCGCGAAGCAGACCGTAGGCGATGCCCCCTGATGAATGCCGGAGCGAGGGAACGCCGAGCCTAAGCGAGGTGCCGGACGCTTGGGGCGAAGACTTTTGCTTACTTTTCGTCGTTTGGAAAAGTGAGGCGCCGTAAGGGCGAAACCATATGCAGCCGTTACCGCAGAAATGGATATGTACACCCGCAACAGATGGGTCGGCTATCAGGCCGCCAGAATCAAAAGATCGCAGCCTTCGGCAGCTCCTTGTATACCCTCCCAACGTAGGAGCTGCCGCAGGCTGCGATCTTGAACAGCGGGATGTTTAAAAACGCAACGTGGCACCGGTGGCAAGCCACTGTTCGCGGTCGTTGTTCAGGTGGCGTCCAACCACCAGATCGATATCGACCTGTTTGCCCAGATGCAGACGAGGTCCGGCCTGCCAGCCCTGATCGCCACCCTGCTGGCCAAAGCGCTCGGCAATCAGGGTCAGGGATTCGGCCAGTGCGTATTCAACGCCTGTGCCCCAGGTCCAGCTGTTGTTTTGTTTGCCGTCGTCGTACTCGTGGGTCCAGCCGGCACTGACGTTCAGGCGCAAGGGCTCGAAAGGCTGATACGTCATGGGCAGAGTCAGATCGGCGCCATCGAAGGAGTGGCGGCGGTTGAGGGCAAAATGTGCGCCCGCAGCGAGGGCCACTTCCAGCCCCAGATCGTCATCGCTGAACACCTGCGCCTTGATCTTCGGACTGACTTGGGTCTCCCGGTCGCCGTCGTCGTGGCCATGGGACACCGCAGCACCGAACTGCACCGAGGGCAGCGCCTTGAATGTGCAATCCTGGGACAGCTCCGTTTCATGGTTCGACTGTTGATGGCGCTGGCTTTTGTACCAGACGTCGACGTTGCATTCGCCGGGAGCGTTGATGGAGCCGTCGTCGACCACATAGGGGCCACCGGCGGCGTGGGCTTTGGAAGCAAGAGTCAGCAGAAGGGAGACGCCAACGGCCATACCGACAAACACAAGGTTTTGTCGCATGACCCCGCGTTTGTGGGGAGACAGATCATCAATAAAAGCAGTGAATGAATCGGCCTCAACGGCCTGCGCAGTGATTTTCGAATGGGCGGTGCGGCAAGGTGTGTAATTTGACATGATCGACCTTGAATACTTGTTCACGGAAACGCCCCTCACACCTGTAGCGAGGAGAGTTTTCGACAGCTAACGTTAATGTGTTCAACACTGCGGTAGTGCTCGAGTATTGAGAGTTACAACTAGGTTCTTCGGTCATCTTCGACGCTCCTGATCTTTCATTAATGGCAATAACGAGGGACCACCACCCAACTTGGCTGGACAGTATTCATTTCAATTTATGACAACTTTATTTCATCAAAATACATTCACAACCGGCAACCAAGCCTGACTTGCAACCCATGCCGAGCGCAGCCTACAGCGCCTTTCATCAAAAAACCCGTTACACATATTGATACATATCACGAAACATCAGCGCACTTATTTCTGATAAGCGCACATAAAAACAAACACTATCAAAGTGATTGATCAGCGACACTCTCTCAACTAAACAGCCGCTCTTCATCTGCGACGGAGTATATCCACCGACTGACTGACTTGTCCGCAGTCAACAGAGAATGCGCACTGTTTTCTGAATGATGTTCAGGTAGCCGACAGAAAAAAATCAAGGTACTAATTAGTTACCGCAGTCGAAAGCAAAGCCCCCCTCCTGTTGCCAGGAGAGGGGCTTTATTGCGTGCGCAAGACCAGTGACAACGATCACTGGCCTGACCCGGTTTAGCGGGTGTTCTCGTCGATACCGGCTTGCAGCACCTGGGTGTCGTAATGACCTCCGACGCTCAGCGGGCCGAGGTTGAACTTGCGATCCTTGGCCGTGGCGGCGTCAGGGGTTTGGGTGAGTTCATCCTTGGCGCCGGTCGCCAGGTTGACCGCGGACCTGGACAGATTGAGGCCAACATCGGCGCGGTAGTCGCTGCCACTGAGGCGGGTGCTGGTGACTCTGGAACCGCCCAGATCCACCGAACCTTCTTTGGCAGAAACCCGCGCACCGGTCAGTTGCGTCTCCCCGCCCACCCGAAGGTCGACGCCTTGGCTGCCGCTGATGCCGGACGCCTGGGCGACGCTGTTCTTGCTGGTGTGGCTGACGTCCAGGTACAGCGTTGGGGTGTACGAGGTTTCACCGCTCTTGTCGCCGAACAACGCGCTTTGCGTTGCGTCGGCGACCTTGGTACCGGCAGTGTCTTTCTCGCTGAGCGAGTAGCTGCCACTGCGGGTCAGCGAATCCTTGGCCGAGGTCAGGCCCTCAACGCTTTTGTCGACCGCGGCTTCCAGCTTGCCGCGCTGGCTGTCGAAAGCCTCTTGGGCCTTGCCCTCAACCTTGTCCTTGAGCGGACCGGTAGTCTTGGCCAGTTTGCCGACGGCGCCCGGCTGGTTCTTCTCCGCGTTCAAACGCAGGTCGATACCGACCTTGACGCTGCTCTCCCGGTCCTGACGACTTTCGACCGTGAGATCACCGCCGACCTGGCCGCGGACCTGTTTGGCGTCGATGCGGGCACCGGCCAAATGGGTGTCGCCAGCGCTGTTCAGCACCACGCTGTCAGCCTGGATATGACTGTTTTTCTGCGTCGTGCTGTTGCGATTGTCGACGTCGATTTTCGCTCGCGCGTCGAAGCCGTGGCCGCTCTTGGCAACGTCCTGATCGTTGGTCGCCGACGGCGTGGATTGGCTCGCGTTACCGCCAGCGCCGAGGGTCAGCCCCCAATTGTTGACGGCCTGAGTCGACTGCGCCGACTCCTGATAGATCCCGCCTTGTTGAGCATCGAGAGTCACGCTCGGTGCGTTGACCTGAGTACCTTGCAAGTGGATGGCGTCAGCAGCGCCGGAGCCGCTGCTCAGCAGCACCGCGCCCTGACTGTTCAGGCTGCCGCCCTTAAGGCTTTGGCTGTTTTCGCCAACCCGGCCGATGTTGAAATTGGCGCTCAGGTTGCCGTTCAGGCCACTGCTTTGCTCGGTGCTGCTTTTACCGCCACCGACATTGAGGCCACCACCCAGATTACTGCCATTGGCGCTATGAGTATCCGTCGCAGCTTGCAGATCGAGCTTGCCACCAGCGTTCAGCGAGATGTCAGCTGCCTTGTTCACCACCGTGCCGATGGTGGTGCCTTGCAGCACTTGATCGCCAGCGCTGCTCAGTTGCACCGGACCTTTGCCCTGAATACTCGCGACGCGGGCCTGGCTGTCTTCGATCTGGTTGGCCTTGTGATCGAGTTGGAAACCGGCGCCCAAGTTGACGTTGGTGCCTTCGGCGCCCGGATTGGTGCCGACCGTCAACGAGGCATCGCCACGCAGGCTGGAAGTGCTGCTGCTCTGATGGTCGTTGGCCTGATTGAGCGCCAGATCGCCACCGCTCTTGATCGCCACACCGCCCTGCCCGCCGTTGAACTGACTGCCTTGGTACTGGCCGTCACCGCGCAGATCGATCTTCACCCCCTGATTGCCGGCGTAACTGCCGACCACGGCTTTGGCGCTGGACTCGGAAGTCTGGCGGCTACCGCCCGCCCCGCTGCCGCGAACATTCACGTCTTCACCGGTGGTGGTGTAGACACGAACGCCAGCCTTGGCATCCACCGATTGCTCGCTGCTGCTGTGGGTGTTGCTGGCTGCCGTGGCGACCTGACTGTCAGCCTTGATCGTCAGCGCGCCGTCGGTTGCACGGTACTGGGTGCCCTGATCCTTCACTGCACCGGCCACCTGAACATCAACGGCCCCGCCCTTGAACTGGCTGACGACAGCTTCGCTGTTTTGCTCGCTACGGCTGTTGTTCGAATGACCGACCTCGACGTCGATTCCGACATTCGGCTGTGTGAGGTTATCCAGCAAGCCCGGTTGCTGAACTTTGCTCTGGGCGACGCCTTCGATGGCTTTGGCGATAGGACGGGCGATGCCTTTGTACTCGACGTTGGCACCGACGTCGGCCGACCAATTGTTCTCCTTGTGGGAACTGCTCTCGGTGTTATTGGCAGCCTGATTGTCGACCTGCCCCGCCGTAACCTGAAGCGTCGAGCCGGCGACAACCTGTGCACCTTGGGTGGTCAATGTGCCGTTGCCAGCGTTGATCTGCAGCTTGCCGCTGCTCTCGACGCCCGTTGTGCGAGCCGTGGTTTGGGTATTGCTGTCCTGGCTGCTGCTGTGGGCGAAATCCACACCACTGCCGGCGCGATCCAGACCACCGGTGTAGTAGAAACCGCCGCCGTTGCTGGTGGTATCCGTGGTACTGGATTTACTGTCGTGCTCGGTCAATAACGCAACGTTCTGCCCGCTGAGGCTGACGTCGCCGGCACTGGCTTTGACGTTGGCGCCTTTGAGCGTCAGGTCGCCGCCCGCCGTCAGCTCGACGTTGGCACCGCTCAGGCTCGAGCCCTGCTGACGGGTTTCATTGGCAGTGGTGGTTTGTTGTTTGTCTTCATAGTGAATGCCGGCGCGGTACTGACCGGCACCCACTGCGTTCTCTTTGGCGTAGGCATCGAAACCACGGTTCTGGGTCGAAGTGCTGCTGTCAGCGGTGTTCTGAGCCGAGCTGACGGTGAGCTTGCCCGCCGCGTCTGCACTGAGCGAACCACCGGCCGAGACAGTGGCGCCGACCACGTCGATGTCCTTGGCGCTCTTGAGTACAAGGTTACTGTCGGAACTCAGCTGGCTGCTGACGGTGGTGCTGCCCTTGAGGTTCTGGCGGTTTTCATCCTTGGTGATACCAAAGAATTTGCTGTCCTTGTCATGGCTGTTGCTGTGCGAGGTGTTCTGCACGCCGTCGATAGTCAACGAGCCTTTGTCGCTGATGACGCTGGCCTCGGTCCGGCCACGCACCTGGCTGCCGCTGATGCGCACGTCGTCAGCCTTGACGATCAACTTGCCGTCGGCGTTGATCTTGCTGCCCTGATTCAGGGTCTTGCCCTGATCGGCATCACCGGTCTTGCCAAAGAACCCGCCACCGACCAGGTCGCCCGAGTAGCCGTTTTTGCTGCTGCTTTGCGTACGACTGGCGCTGCTGATATCAACCTGTTTGCCAGCCAGCTGAATGTCACCCTTGCTGGTCAGCTCCGCGCCTTGAGAAGACAACAGCTCACCGCTGCTGATGGCAATGTTCTTGCCGGCCTTCAACTGGCTGGTAACGCTGCGTTGCTCTTCGCTGCTGTTGTCCCAATTGGCTTTCCACAGGTGCTTGCGGTGGTTGCCCTGATCGCGCTGGGTGCGGGTTTCGGTCGCCGCCGTGAGACGCAGATCAGCACCGCTGTCGACCTTCAGGGTGTCACCGGCCTCGACCTTGGCGGCCTTGAGTTCGGTCCTGGCGCCGGCCTTGAGTTCGGCATTGTGGCTGGCCACGACCTGGCTGCCATGCTGGCGCGAGTCGCTGTCGGTCTGGGTCCGGTCGTAGGTTTCCCAGGTGATGCCGATGGTGCTGTTGTTCCAGCTCTCACGTTTTTCCTGAAGCTTGCGCGCTTCGATGCTGCTCAGCGTGAGGTTGCGCCCGGCATCGAGCTTGACGTTGCGGCCACTGACATCCGCCGCCGCCAACGTCAGGTCCTTGTCACTGCGCAACGCGACATCGCCCTGGCTGCTGCGTACCGCGCTGCGAGTGACGTCGAGGCTGTTGGGCAGTGCCTGGCCACTGATCTGCAAGTCACCCGCAGACTGGATTTTCACGCCGTCACGGCCTTCAACCTGGACCGGGCCGACCCGTACACCGGCGCCTTCGGCGGTGCTGACAATGTTGATGCGCCCGGCCTGCATGGCGCCGAACAGGCTGGCATCGATGCGCGAATCCTGAGTGTTGCCGGCCGGGTCGACGCTACGCACCTGACCACTCGCGTAATCCAGCTGATTGCGGCCGACGGTCAGGTTCAGCTGGTCGCGCGCGTCGATGCGGCCCTGGCTGTCGATGCGCGGGGCGATCAGGTTGATGCTGCCTTCGCGGTTCGTCAGGCCCTGCCCCTGGATCTGTAAATTACCGGTGGCGTCACGGGTGTTGAGACCCTGCAATTTACCGTCGTTCAGCTCGGGACGACCGACCACCAGGTTGGCATTCGGGGTATTGATGAAGCTGCCACCGTTGACCGAGATGCCGTTCGGGTTGGCCAGCACGTAGTCGGCCGAGCGCCCGAAAATCTCCTGAGCACCATTGAGGGCCGAGGCGTTACGGCTGATCACTTCGTTGAGGATCACGCTCGCGGCCTGCCCCTGGAACTGCGGGTTGGCAGCCAACTGCCCGGCGAGTTGCGACTGCCCGGCTTGCAGGGCGTTGTTCAGCACCAGTCCCTGACGGTCGACGTTGTAATCGAGAAACTGGTTATGCGACAGACCGGCACCATTGGGTGCAACGATATTGACGATCGGTACACCGGCCTGATTTTGCAGCTGTGGGGTGCCGCCCGGACCGGGCGCGACCGTCAAGCTACCGGCAAACGCCTGAGGCAGTTGGGCAACGAGGAACAGACTGGCAATCGCCCAACGCAGTTTGCCCCGAGGGGAAAGGTGAAACGCGAACTTTTCTATCGGCATGAGAACCTCTCAATAAATTAGCTGAATCAAGTTGCGCGTTGAGGAGTACGCCGCTGCTGTCGCGCTCAGATACAGCGGCTGTTTCAGGCTGTCGGGGGTGGCGGTTTTCATATCTGCAGGCCCAGGCGCATCAGCCAGGTTTCGGGCTCACTCCCAAAGCCTTTGGGGGTGTTGAGGCTGCGTTGGTAATCGAAGTCGACTTGCAGGTTTTTCCAGCTCAGGTTGAGCCCGGCACTGGCACCGCTCAGCCGTTGGCCTGAAGCGCCGTGATCAGCCTTGAGCCAACCGTTGTCCAGACCCAGGCGCGGGGTGATTTGCACTGGCAGGCCGCTGTTCAGCGGCAAGCGCAGCGTGTTGCGCCAGATCGCCCCGGTAGCGCCGGATGCGCTGTTTTCGCGGTAGCCGCGGACAGCAGAATCATCGGTGCCCAGCAGTTGTTCGATGGCGGGCAACGGATCGGGGCTGTATTGCAGCGAGAGCTGGCTCTGCCACTGCCAGGCCTGCCCGGCGAACTGGCCATTGCGCCACTGGCTGAGGTTCGCGCGGTATTTGCGAAACTGCGCTTTGGGCAGGTTGCTGTTCTGGCGCTGGGCATCGTCGTCGGCGCCCCACCAATGCAGCCCTTGGGCGTAGTTGATGTCGAGGTTCCACACTGCGCTGTTGAGCCAGAACAGATTCAACCCGGCTTCGGCCACGGTCAGCGTCGGGCTCTGAATGCCGAGGCGAATGTTCTCCAGATAACTGTCGACGTCCTTGTGCGCCAGTTGCAGATTGGCACTGAGCTGGTGACCCTGATCACGCCACAACACGCGGTCGGCGCGCAGGCTGAGCTGGTCGGTCAGCCCGCTGCTGTACAACGTGGTAGTGCTCAGTTTGAACGGCGCGCGGTACTCGGCATGACTGGCGAACAGGCTGTAGGTCCAGTAACCGTATGGGATGGCGTAATACAGGCTGGCGTTACGGCTGTAACGCGGGCCATGGTTGAGGGTGTCGCTGAGATTGATGCTGAGCAGGTCGTTGAGCTGCAACGGGCTGTCCAGACTCAGGCTTAACGTGTCGCGATCGCGTCCAGTGCTGGCGCTGCCGAGGTTGTCCAGACCCAACCCCAAGGCCCAACGCGAGGCACCACTGCTGCGTGAACGCAAAATGATCCGCGAGGCTCCAGGCTGGCTGCCTGGGGCGATGTCGGCCGTCAGATCGAGCGAACGCAAGCGGTTCAACTGATCCAGACCCTGCTCCAGATCGCGCAGGTTCAGCGGCTTGCCGAGCATGCCGGGAAAGGCCCCGCCCAATGAGACCGGCAGACTCTGATCCTGCAGTTCGATGGACTCGACGTAACCTTCATCGACCCGAATATCCAGCGACTGACCGGCCGCCGGAGCGCTGACCAGGTACGGCCGACTGGCGATGTAACCAGCGTCGACGTACAAGCGGGTGATGGTCGCCAGCAGGTGATTGATCTGGCCAACCCCCATGCACGAAGCGATCTGCGGCTTGAGTTGCGCGTTCAGTTCACGGCTGTTCAACAGCGTGACGCCGCCAATACGCGTCCCGCTCAAGGGCCAGCAGCGTTCATCGGCAGTGACCTGCGCGGGTAACGTTGGGGTAACCGGCTCCGGGCCAAAGCTACCGCGTTCCAATTGGCGGCGACGTTGTTCCAGTTGCAGTTGTTGCAGATCGCGTTGTTGCTGCTGTTGCTGTCGCAGGACTTCCTGCCCGGGGGCCGAGGGTTCCGCGGCGTGGAGCGGAGCTATGCTCAGGCTCAGCAGCGCGGCCAACAAACGCGGAAAGAATGGGCTGGAGAAACGCGGGACAACGGAAAGCGAAAACGGCACTCAACATCCTTGCATTCGATTAACTGGCCTAATGCCACGCTATCAATAGGCGTGATAGTCAAACCCTGACTTCACAAATGCAAGACGCTTCCTACGTAGTATTTAATAATTAAACATCACTACAGTTTTCGCCGATCAGGCCGTGTGGCTCGCACGCCTGCTCAAAAACACCGCCTATCAAAAGCGTCCACCCAGGATGATCGACACCCGACGAGTGGCCGGAAAAATCAATTGTCAGAAAATATTACCTGCGTCATATTACGTCCGTAATAACGACTGATACCCCATAGGGGATTGCCATGACCAACCTGAACGCCGTTGATCCTTCCCTCGCCGTGCAACCTGCGCGCCCTCCTTTGCTCAAGCGCTTACTGCTCGCCGTTGCGGGCCTCATTGCTCTGGCGTTGATCGCCTTCTACGGTTCGCACTGGTGGACCAGCGGCCGCTTCATCGAAGAAACCGATGACGCCTACATCGGTGGCGACGTGACAGTGATCGGGCCAAAGGTCGCAGGTTATGTCGAAGAAGTGCTGGTGACCGACAACCAGCGCGTCAAGGCTGGCGACCTGCTGATACGCCTCGATTCGCGCGACTATCGCGCCAGTCTGGCCAAGGCCGAAGGCGCCGTTGCCGCGGAAGAAGCGCTGCTGGCCAACCTCGATGCCACAGAGCAATTGCAACACGCGGTGATCGGTCAGGCGCGCGCCGGGATTGACGCCGCAGGCGCGGAAACCGCCCGTTCGCGGGATGACAATGCCCGCTACAAACAACTGGTCGGCAGTAATGCGGTGTCGGTGGAAAGTGCGCAACGCGCCGATGCCACCTTCAAGACGGCTCAAGCGCAGAGTGCCCGGGCACAAGCCGAGTTGCTCGCGACGCAACGGCAGCTGGACGTGATCGCTACCCGCAAGCAACAAGCCAAAGCGGCGTTGATGCAGGCGCGCGCCGAACGTGATCTGGCGCAACTGAACCTCGGTTACACCGAATTGCGCGCACCGGTCGATGGTGTGATCGGCAACCGCCGGGCGCGGGTTGGCGCCTATGCCCAGGCCGGCTCGCAATTGCTCTCGGTGGTACCGGCCAGCGGACTGTGGGTCGATGCCAACTTCAAGGAAGATCAGCTGGCGCACATGGTGCCGGGCCAGCGCGTGAGCATTCATGCCGACGTGCTTTCGGGCCGCGAATTCCACGGTCATCTGGACAGCCTTGCGCCAGCCACTGGCGCGCAGTTCAGCGTGCTGCCACCAGAAAACGCCACCGGCAACTTCACCAAAATCGTCCAGCGGGTGCCGGTGCGGATCCTCCTTGATCCGGCCGATGGCGTACTCGGCCAGTTGCGTCCGGGGCTGTCGGTGACCGCGTCGGTTGATACCAAAACCGCGCCCAAGGAAACGACCGTTGCCATAGCCCAGGCCAGCGCACCATGAGCCGCGCCCTCACCGCCCAGGCACAACCGTTCAATGCCGCGAACATGACGACGGCGACCAAGGTATTTGCCTTCGCCACGATGTGCATCGGCATGTTCATCGCGCTGCTGGATATCCAGATCGTTTCGGCCTCGCTGCGTGACATCGGCGGCGGGCTCTCGGCCGGCACCGACGAAACCGCCTGGGTGCAGACCAGCTACCTGATCGCCGAAATCATCGTGATTCCGTTGTCGGGCTGGCTGTCGCGAGTGTTTTCCACCCGTTGGTTGTTCTGCGTTTCGGCGGTCGGTTTCACCTTGGCCAGCCTGCTCTGCGGTGCAGCCTGGAACATCCAGAGCATGATCGCCTTCCGTGCCCTGCAAGGCTTTCTTGGCGGCTCGATGATCCCGTTGGTGTTCACCACCGCGTTCTTTTTCTTCACCGGCAAACAACGGGTCATCGCCGCCGCGACCATTGGTGCGGTGGCCTCATTGGCGCCGACCCTCGGGCCGGTGATTGGCGGCTGGATCACCGACGTGTCGTCCTGGCACTGGTTGTTTTACATCAACCTGGTGCCGGGGATTTTCGTCGCTGTCGCGGTGCCGATGCTGGTGAAAATCGACCAGCCGGAATTGTCTCTGCTCAAGGGCGCGGATTACCTCAGCATGGTGTTCATGGCGCTGTTTCTCGGTTGCCTGGAATACACCCTGGAAGAAGGTCCGCGCTGGAACTGGTTCAGCGATCAGACCATTCTGACCACCGCGTGGATCTCGGGGCTGGCGGGGCTGGCGTTTATCGGCCGAAGCCTGCACGTGGCCAACCCGATCGTTGATCTGCGGGCGCTGAAAGACCGCAACTTTGCCCTCGGCTGCTTCTTTTCATTCGTCACCGGGATCGGCCTGTTCGCGACCATTTACCTGACGCCGTTGTTTCTCGGTCGGGTACGCGGTTATGGCGCACTGGATATTGGTCTGGCGGTGTTTTCCACCGGAGTGTTCCAGATCATGGCGATTCCGCTGTATGCCTTTCTGGCCAACCGCGTCGACCTGCGCTGGATCATGATGGCCGGTCTTGGGCTGTTCGCGTTATCGATGTGGGACTTCAGCCCGATCACCCATGACTGGGGCGCCAGGGAATTGATACTGCCGCAAGCCTTGCGCGGGATTGCCCAGCAATTGGCGGTGCCACCGGCGGTCACGCTGACATTGGGCGGGTTGGCCCCGGCGCGTTTGAAGCACGCCTCCGGCTTGTTCAATCTGATGCGTAACCTCGGTGGTGCGATCGGCATCGCCGCCTGCGCAACGATCCTCAATGACCGCACCAACCTGCATTTCACTCGGCTGGCCGAGCACCTGAACAGCAGCAATGAAGCCATGAACCAGTGGCTATCACAGGTCGGCAGCAACTTTGCCGCCCTCGGTCAGAGCGGCGACACGGGCGTGACTGCCAGCCTGCACCAACTGTGGCTGCTGACCTACCGCGAAGCCCAGACGCAAACTTATGGCGACGCGTTTCTGATGATCATGGTCTGTTTCATCATCGCGACGCTGATGGTGCCCTTGATGCGCAAGGTGCAACCACCGGCCACACCGTCAGCAGATGCCCATTGAGAAGAGGAGCTGTAAGAGAGTCAGGTTTATTTCACTGACGGAAATCGCCGAGACCTCCACAGGTCATTTATTAGATCAGGAGGGGGTAATGAGCTTATTGAAACCCGAGATACTTAAATCTACGGTCACTTCGAACTCAGACTGATCAGGAGCACCAACCGTATATTTAAGACTTGCAGAAAACTCTTGCTTGCTGCTATTTATCACCAGATCAATAGCCCCCTCAAGTCCACGCCAAGATTTAACTTGTTCCCCGTCATATACATAGATAGCAAACCATCTTGCCCATTGATCATGCGAACCACTTTGAATGTTCCCCGGTAACTCAAACACTACAGTCTGTCTCCTAACCGCCGGACTTCCTGTGCTCGCCTCAAAAATTAGCAGGCCTGATCGTTCCACCATTGAAATTCCGTCTGGCACCAACGACCCTAACGGCCCCAGGTTGCCTTTACACGAACCACTTGCATTAATGATTACTTCTAATTGACTGGCATTGTTTTCACTCATGACTTATCTCCTTCTGTTGATCTCACTCCATAGGCCATCCAGGAGTTGAAAAACTATAGCGGTATAAATCATCGCGCACACCTGTCAGGTCTGACAGTATGTTTCCCTTAACTTCTGCTGGTACTCTTACAGGTTAGGTAATGGCTGAGTCTTTCACAAAGAACTCAACCTCCTTGTTACGCGTCCACACAAGTTGCACCGTGGAAACCTCTCTGCGACGTGTTCCTGATGATCATGGTCTGTTTCATCATCGCGACGCTGATGGTGCCCTTGATGCGCAAGGTGCAACCACCGGCCGCACCGTCAGCAGACGCCCATTGATCGCGGATCAGGCCTGCGGCATTTTACGGAAACCCACCGCCAGGCGATTCCAGCTGTTGATAGTGGTAATCGCCACGGTGAGGTCGACCATTTCCTTGGGCGTGAATTGCGCGGCGGCCATTTCGTAGTCTTCGTCCGGGGCGTGGGTCAGGCTGAGCTGGGTCAGGGATTCGGTCCAGGCCAGGGCCGCACGCTCGCGGTCGCTGAAGAACGGGGCTTCGCGCCAGGCGGTAACGGCGAACAGGCGACGTGGAGTTTCACCGTCCTTTATGGCATCGGCGGTGTGCATGTCGATGCAGAACGCGCAGCCGTTGATCTGCGAAGCACGCAGCTTGACCAGTTCGATCAGCGACTTTTCCAGCGGCAGCTTGGAGACCGCGGTTTCCAGCGCGATCATGGCTTTAAGGGCATCCGGCGAGGCGGTGTAGAAATCGGCACGAGATTGCATGGTGAACTCCGTAGCAAGTGGGGATGCGCCATACGGTAGCGCTACTGGCCATTGGCACAAATAGCCAATTATTCAGAAGTCGAGGTAGCCAATGACCGGCCTGCCCGTCTTTTGGCGCGACCGTTTCTCCGGCCAAGTTGGCGATGAATCGCGCGCTGGCCCCCCTCGATCCACCGGAGTAACAGCAACCGTAGCAGCTGCCGAGCCCGCGAGGCTGCGTTCGAGGACGCAGTCCTCGCAAACCCTGTGTACGCGGTTTACCTGAATGAACGTGTTGCATGATTTTACGACCGCTTCGCGGCCGAACGCAGCCTCGCGGGCTCGGCAGCTGCTACGACGGGTGTTTAAGCTTGCCTACGCAGTGCCCATCAGAGGCTACAACACCTTGCGTAGCGACCTACACCTGCGCCAGAATCCGCCGGCTTGTGCACCTTGGCCCTGGCTTCTATTGTTCTCCTGTCGCTGCCCATCAGCGATCGGGTTTAGCAGCTCGGAGGTTTCACGTAGGTGCACTGCACTCCAGAAAATCAGGTATTCCCTATCCCTGAACTCTATGGTGGCTGTGCGCAGGGCGCCCTCGGGCGCGCCGGTTTTTCGTGATTCCTCCCGGTCTGCTAACCTGCGTACAGCCGCCACCCTCGTTTAGCAGCGAATCGGTGGTAGCTCCAAATAGGAAATCACGAGAATGTTCAAACCAACTCCAAATCCCCCCGAAACAGAAACCGACCCCGTTTCCCCCTACGCCTCTCTCGACTCGAAAGAACTCCACGCCGCCGCGCACCGCGCACTCGATCACTACCTGGTGCTGCCCGAGACCAAGGCATTGTTAGCCGACCGACGCCCCGGCTGCATTTTCGTCATCGCCCCCGACGTCGACAGCGAAACCCTGCTGGCCCACGCCTGCGAAACCCTCGCTTCGGTGAATGTCATGGCCAGCGATCTGGCGTTTGAGCTCGAAGGCCCCAAGCGCAATACCGCGCTGGCGATTCAACAGATGATTTCCCTGGCCGAGTTGACGGTGAATCGCGCACTGGACCACCTCGATCCACCGGATTCACCGGAGTAACGGCCAACGCCGTGAGGCCTTGTGGGAGCGAGCTTGCTCGCGATGACGGTTTTACATTCAGCATCAATGGTTACTGTCACACCGCTATCGCGAGCAAGCTCGCTCCCACATTCGATCCTTGCTGTTTCGAACTTTGTGTTCACTTAACTGACTGGCATTAGGGCTGCCCCCTCGCCACAGGCCGGTAGCACGCACAGACCACACAAAACCCGCCATCCTTTCGCAAGGCTGGCGGGTTTTTGATTGCTCTCACGAGTGAGAACACTGTGAAGGCCTCGTAACGAACTACGCACGGCTACGCAACCACTGCAAGAAGCCCTTCTTCTCGACAACCTTCGGCACTTCCTGCGTCAGGGTTTGTGCGGTGTGCAAGCGGTAATCCAGCAACGCTTGCATCGCTTCGTTGATGTCGTGGCGGGCGTCGAGGCAGGGTTTGAGGTATTCCTTTTCGATCCGGTACAGGGTGCAGAAGGTCTTGGCCGAAAAGTCCGCTGGCACCGATTTGTCCGAGAGAATCCCGGCCTCACCGATCACCTCGCCCGGCCCCATGCGCCCGGCTTCGAACTTGTTGCCGCCACGGCTCAAGGCTACCGACACCACGCCCGACTCGATGATGAACAGGTGATCGCTGACCTCGCCAGCCGGCAGGATCATTTCCCCGGCTCGGAAGGTGACGAGCTTCATGTTCTGGCTGAAGGTGTCTTTCTCCTCCTGACGCAAGGTCGAAAAAATACTCGAACTTTCGAGCAACGCCCTTGGCCGCGAGACGCCTGGCGGTGTTGCAGTTTCTGCGGTCGACAACAAGCTCACGCCCGATGCACGCAAATGCCGGAAAGCCAGATCGAACAGCAGATTGCGCACTTCGCGCTTTTGCCCCATGGACGATACAAACCCGATGATCTCGTACTCCACACCACTGGCGCTGGAGCTTTTCAAGGAAACGCTCGGTGCCGGTTTGCTGAGCAGTGGCCGGCAACCCTGCATCGCCCGCTCCAGCGCTTCGATCACCGTGTGCGGGCGCGCATGGGGGCTCAATTGCAGGCTGATCGTAATGCCGAATATGTCGCTGGGCCGGCTGAAGTTGATGATCTTGGCCTTGGCCGCCAATGAGTTGGGAATCACCGCCATGCTGCCCTGTGAGGTTTGCAAGCGCGTGGCCCGCCAATCGATGTCGGTGACCCGGCCTTCGGTGCCGTCGATGGAGATCCAGTCATCCAGTTGATAAGGTTTGGTGGTGTTGAGCACGATGCCGGAAAACACATCGCTGAGGGTACTCTGCAATGCCAGGCCGACGATGATCGCCAAGGCACCGGACGTCGCGAGCACACCTTTGACCGGCAGATCGAGCACATACGCCAGGGCCGCAATGATCGCGATCAGGAAAATCACCGCGCCGAGCAAATCCTGCAATAGCCGGCCGGTATGCCCGACCCGTTGCATCATCACCGTGCCGAGCAATACCGTCAGGGTCCGCGCGCCAAACAGCCACCAACCAATCTGCAATCCGGTCGCGGCCAGATGCAGCGGCACGTTCTCCGGCCAGGGCGCCACGTCCATCGGGTTCATGCCTTCGTTGAACAACACGGCGCTGAACAACGCAAAAATCACCAGCCGCATGACCAACTGCCAGTGACTGACACTGATCAACCGCCACAGCAGGATGTCGACCAGAATCAGCGCCAGGGCGCAGAACATTGGGTGATCGGTGAGAAGTGACAACATCAAGCAACTCCAGCAAAGCCAATGGCGTGAAGATCGCACAGATTGGGCACAGTGTAGGAGTGTTTGATTGCGAGATGAACGCAACCTGCAAAACACCACAAAACCAATGTGGGAGCGAGCTTGCTCGCGATAGCGGTCTGACAGTCACTGTATAAGTGTCTGTTCCACCGTCATCGCGAGCAAGCTCGCTCCCACAGTTGGGCGGTGGCGTACACAGATTCTGTGTACGCCACCCGATCATTGTTACTTGCTGTTGGTCAGGGTGTTGTAGCTGGTCATCAGGTTGCGGTAATCCGGAATGTGGTTGGAGAACAAAGTCGCCAGCCCTTCCACGTCGTTGCGCCAGTCGCGATGCAACTCACACGCCAGGCCGAACCAGGTCATCAATTGTGCGCCCGAGGACGACATGCGGTCCCAGGCCGACTGCCGGGTGAGTTCGTTGAAGGTACCGGAAGCATCGGTGACCACGAACACCTCAAAACCTTCAGCCAGCGCCGACAGCGCCGGGAACGCTACGCAAACTTCGGTTACCACACCGGCGATGATCAGTTGCTTCTTGCCGGTGGCCTTGATCGCCTTGACGAAGTCTTCGTTGTCCCAGGCATTGATCTGGCCAGGGCGAGCAATGTATGGCGCTTCTGGAAACAGTGCCTTGAGCTCCGGCACCAGCGGGCCGTTGGGGCCGGTTTCGAAACTGGTGGTGAGGATGGTCGGCAGTTTGAAGTACTTGGCCAGGTCGGCCAGCGCCAGCACGTTGTTCTTGAACTTGTCCGGTTCGATATCGCGTACCAGCGACAGCAGGCCAGCCTGATGATCGACCAACAGAACGGCGGCGTTGTTTTTGTCCAGACGTTTGTAAGAGGTAGTCATTGCAGTAGTCCTCGCTTTTTATCGATGCCGAGTGGAATCGGCGTGGGGGTTGTTCGGTTAGCGCTGGGAATCCAGCACTTCGTGTTCATTCGCCACTTGCTGGGCCTTGAGGTAACTCTCGATCAGCAATTGATAATGCGGCATGGCCTGGGCGTAGACAGCGGCCCACTGCTCGGCGTCCGGGCGGTTCCACGAACCTTGCAGCTCAGAGAGCGTAGCCATGATGTCGATCGGCACCACCCCGGCCTGGGCCAAACGGGCAATTGTCAGATCAGTGGCCAGTTTCGAGTGGTTACCGGAGGCATCGACCACCGCGAACACTTTGTAGCCTTCGTGCACCGCCGCAATGGACGGGAATGCCAGGCAAACGCTGGTCAACGTGCCGGCAATCACCAGGGTTTTCTTGCCGGTGGCTTTGACCGCCGCATGAAATTGCGGGTTGTCCCAGGCATTGATTTCACCTTTGCGCGCCACGTACTGAGCGTGCGGCGCCTCTTGGTGAATCTCCGGAATCAACGGTCCGTTCGGCCCTTGCGGTACGGAAGCGGTGGTGATCACCGGCATCTTCAGCAAGGTCGCGGCCTTGGCCAGGGCGATGGCATTGGCGCGCAGTTGTGGGACGTCCATATCCTTGACGATCTGGAACAGTCCGCTTTGGTGGTCGATCAACAGCAGTGCGCTGTCGTTGGGGTCGATAGTCGGTTTCAGGCCGTTGAAGTTGGCCGCATTGATAGTGCTCATGAGCGTTTCCTCTTTCTTTCAGGCAACAGCCATCCCTGGCCTGTGAACCGGCCTACGTATCCTGTGTAGAGCGGGGTTTTAAACGTGAGTGCTGTTAACCGTGCATCCGGCCGAACTGACCGGACTGGAAGTCGGCGAAGGCCTGATGAATCTCTTGCTCGGTGTTCATCACGAACGGGCCGTGACCGACAATCGGCTCGTCGATCGGTTCACCGCTGAGCAGCAGCACCACCGCATCGTTGTTGGCTTCCAGACTGAGTTGGTCGCCAGTGCGCTCGAACAATGCCAATTGCCCTTCGCGAACCCGTTCCAGGCCATTGACCTGGACCGTGCCGCGCAACACCACCAGCGCCGTGTTGCGACCTTCGTGCAGATCCAGGTTCAGCAACTTGCCGGCATTCAGGCGGATGTCCCAGACGTCGATCGGTGTGAAGGTCTTCGCAGGCCCCCGCAGGCCATCGAACTCACCGGCAATCAAGCGCAGGCTGCCGGCCTTGTTCTTCAGGGCAATGCTTGGGATATCACCGTCGAGAATCGTCTGGTAACCGGCATCGGCCATTTTGTCCCTGGCCGGCAGGTTGACCCACAGCTGGACCATTTCCAGAGTGCCGCCGCTCTTGGCGAACGCTTCGGAGTGAAACTCTTCATGCAGAATTCCAGACGCTGCGGTCATCCATTGCACGTCGCCGGGGCCGATCTTGCCGCCGCTGCCGGTGGAGTCGCGGTGCTCCAGTTCGCCCTTGTAAACGATGGTCACAGTTTCGAAACCGCGATGCGGGTGCTGGCCTACACCACGACGCGCCGTGGTCGGGGTGAATTCAGCAGGGCCGGCATGGTCGAGCAGCAGGAACGGGCTGATGTGTTTGCCCAGGTTGTCGTAGGAAAACAGCGTGCGAACCGGGAAACCGTCGCCCACCCAGTGCGCTTTTGGACTGGTGTAGATACCGATGATGTTTTTCATGGTGCCTCCGAATGTGGGTGAGTCAGAACATGGACAAAGCTTAAATCCGGCACCTTTGATGCGCTAGACTGCGAAAATCACTCTTAGCGTTCTATTTGGAGAACGACAGTGGAAGACCTGAACAGCCTTTACTACTTCACCCAAGTGGTCGAACACGGAGGTTTCGCCGCTGCCGGACGCGCGCTGGACATGCCCAAGTCGAAACTCAGTCGACGGATTTCCCAGCTCGAAGAACGCCTCGGTGTACGGCTGATCCATCGCACCAGTCGGCATTGTTCGCTTACTGACATTGGCCAGGCCTACTACCAGCGTTGCCTGGCCATGCGCGTGGAAGCCGAAAGCGCCGCGGAACTGATCGAGCGCAACCGCTCCGAGCCTCAAGGGCTGGTACGCATCAGTTGTCCGACGGCGCTGCTTAATTCCTGGGTCGGGCCGATGCTGACGCGCTACATGCTCAAGTACCCGTTGGTGGAGTTGTTCATCGAGAGCACCAACCGTCGTGTGGACGTGATCCACGAAGGTTTCGACATTGCCCTGCGGGTGCGCTTTCCGCCCCTGGAAAACACCGACCTGGTGATGAAAGTACTGGGCAACAGCACCCAAAGCCTGGTGGGCTGCCCGGCCTTTCTCGAACGTTTGTCGTCACCCGCCTTGCCCGCCGACCTCAGTGGCTTGCCGAGCCTGCACTGGGGCGCCGCGCAACGTGAATACCAGTGGGAACTGTTCGGCCCGGATGCCGCCAGTGCAGTCATTCGCCATCATCCACGGCTGGTGACCGACGACCTGATCGCCCTGCGCCAGGCGGTGCTGGCCGGTCTTGGTATCGCCCACTTGCCCGCGGTGGTGGTGCGCGAGGATCTGGCCGCTGGCCGACTGGTCGAACTGGTGCCGGGCTGGGCACCCAAGTGCGGGATCGTCCATGCCATCTTCCCTTCGCGCCGTGGTTTGCTGCCGTCGGTGCGAACGCTGATCGACTTTCTGGGTGAGGAGTTCAGCCAAAGCGATATTGCCTAGTAGCAGCTGCAAGTTTGAAGTTACAAGCGGCAAGAAGCTTGAAGCTTGAAGCTTGAAGCTGCTTCTATGATTCGTGACTTTGAGTAAAGAGTGCTTTGCCGATACAGCGGTTTTTCTCAAGGATGCAGACCGGGATACTCGTGGCCATTCCCGTCACAACCCCTGGAGTCACACATGTCTGTTCCCGCTTTCGGCCTCGGTACTTTTCGCCTGCAAGGCCAGGTGGTCATCGATTCGGTGAGCACTGGCCTTGAACTCGGTTACCGGGTGATCGATACCGCGCAGATCTACGACAACGAAGCCGATATCGGCCAGGCCATCGCCGCCAGTGGCATTGCCCGCGAAGAACTGTTCATCACCAGCAAGATCTGGGTCGCCAATTTTGCCAAAGACCAGCTGATCGCCAGCCTGAAAGACAGCCTGCACAAACTGAAAACCGACTACCTCGACCTGACGCTGATCCACTGGCCGTCACCGGAAAACCAGGTGCCGGTGCACGAGTTCATGGGCGCCCTGCTTGAAGCAAAAGCGCTGGGCCTGACCCGGCAGATCGGGGTGTCGAACTTCACCGTCGACCTCATGCAACAAGCCATCGACGCGGTCGGCGCGCACAACATCGCGACCAATCAGGTTGAGCTGCACCCTTACCTGCAAAACCACAAGGTGGTTGAGTTCGCCCAGCGCCAAGGCATTCAGATCACCTCTTACATGACCCTGGCCTATGGCGAAGTCCTGAAAGATCCGCTCATCCAACAGATCGCCGAACGGCATCGGGCAACTGCGGCGCAAGTCACACTGGCCTGGGCCATGCAACTGGGTTACGCGGTGATTCCGTCGTCAACCCGACGAGCCAACCTCGACAGCAACCTGGCCGCCCGCGACCTGACGTTGAGCGCTGCGGACATGGCGCTGATCGCCGGACTTGAACGCGGCCAGCGCCTGACCAGCCCGAAGGGTATCGCTCCCGACTGGGATTGAGCAGAACCGCTCAGCGTTGCGCCAGGTGCAGAGCCAAACGCTCCATGGCGTCTTGCAAGGCCTGCACCGCCTGGCTCAACAACGTGTGGTCGCGATGACCGCACGCGACCTCCAACTGCTCGCAACAACGGACCAGGCGTTGCGCCTTGACCATCTGCGCGCCGCCCTTGATCCGATGAGCCAGGTCACGCAAACCCATGCGATCACGTTGGCGGTAAAAGTCCTGCAAACGTGCCAGGTCCTCGGCGTTACTGCTGGCCAGGTCAGCCAGCAGATTATTGATCAGACTGCGGTTGTCTCCGGCCAGTTGTTCAAGACTGCCGAGGTCGATCTCGGCACCGGCGGCCGGCGACGTTTCGCCCTGCGTCAGCGCACTCGTATTCGCTACTCTGCCGGCCAACCGGGCATTCAGATCGTGCAGGCTGATGGGCTTGAACAGGCAATCGTCCATCCCCGCTTCCATGCAGTGGATCTTTTCTTCAGGTTGGGCGTTTGCGGTGAAGCCGAGAATCAGGCTGGGCTTGTAGCCGTTGGCCCGCTCCTCGTCGCGAATCGCCCCCGCCAACTCGTAACCGCTGAGGTTCGGCATGTTGCAATCGCTGATCACTACGTCGAAGGAATCCTCACGCCAATATTCCAGCCCCTGTTCACCGTCGTTGGCAACAAGAACACGGTGCCCCAGATACTCCAGTTGTTGTGACAGCAACAGGCGATTGGCCGGGTAGTCGTCAACCACCAGAATGTTCAACGAGCAGCCCTGCTCTGTCGGCGCAGTGTCGACTGTCGGCAGCTCGGCCAGCGGCTGCAGTTCCGGCACATCGAGGCTGATATCGATCTGGGTGCCAGTGCCCAGCACACTGCTCAATTGCAATCGCCCGCCCATCATCTCGCACAGCGAACGGCTGATGACCAGGCCCAGCCCTGAGCCACTGCGGCCATCCTGTGCGCTATTGGCGGCCTGAACAAACGGACTGAACAGCCGCTGCTGGTCAGCACTGCTGATGCCGATCCCGCTGTCCTCGATACGCACGTTGATGCTCAGGTGCCCGTGCGCCGTGCCGGGCTCGACTCGCAACGTCAGGCGAATGTATCCGGTGCGGGTGAACTTGATCGCGTTGCTCAGCAGGTTGGAAACGATCTGCTTGAAACGCATGGGGTCGATCAGTACCTCGCAGTGACTTCGGGCATCCAGCTCGACCTGCCAGAGCAGGTTCTTTTGCCGCGCCAGACCTTCGAATACCTTGCTCACCGACTCGACCAAGGCCCACAGATTCGCCCGTTCCGGGGCCAGGGACAAATGCCCCGATTCGATCCGCGAGATATCCAGAATATCGCCGATCAACTCCAGCAACTGCTGCGCTGCATTCGACGCGACCTCAATCGCAAAACGGTCGGTAACACCCTCCTCGGCACGCTTCATTGCCAGTTCAAGCATGCCGATCAGCGCATTCATCGGCGTACGGATTTCATGACTCATGGTTGCCAGGAAAGTAGTTTTGGCCCGATTGGCATCGTCTGCAGCATCCCGGGCTTGCTGCACTTGCTGCAGTAATTGCTGACGCTTGCGGATCAGGCTGCGCTGGTAGGCAATCCAGCCCAGCGCCAACAGCAACAGCAGTCCTGCGGCCGCAAACCCCTGAATGATGGTAGTGCGGTGACGCGACCAGTAGCTGTCATCCAGCGGCAGTTCGTTGCGCCAGCGGTTGGCCAACTCGTCCATTTCCTCAGGGGGAATGCTTAACAGGGCTTTATTGAGGATTGAGTAGAGTTCAAGGGCTCCGCGGTTGGTCGCAAAGCTGATATGCGCCGGTTCAGTGCCGACCGTACTGGTGATCGCCAGAGCGTGGCGGTGCTCCCGAGCGATCAGGTAGCGCGCAATGATCAACGAACTTAACGCCGCATCGGCTTGACCCTTGATGACCAGCTCCATGCCTTGGGCCGGGGTTTGCACATCAACGAAGCGCACACCGGGAACTCGCGCAAGAATGGCCTCGCGCAGCGCGTGGCCGCTGTAGATTGCCAGTCGCTTGCCGGTCATGTCGTCCAGCGTCGCCGGATCCCGAGCCCCGCCGGCACTGACCAGGACAAAGGGATTGATCAGATACGGTCGAGTGAAACGCAGTTCTGCCTGACGCTCGGTGCTCGGGGTAATCACTGCCAGCAGGTCGAGCCCGCCTTGTTTGACCTGCTCTATTTGTTGATACAACGAATTGCCGCGCACGAGCTCGAACTTCAGCCCGGTATACAGGCTGATCCGGTCCAGGACCTGGGCGCTGAGGCCTCTGAACTCACCTTTATCGTCATAAAAAGACAACGGTGCAAAATTGTCGATGACCCCGACCCTGACTGACCGATGGCTATCCAGCCAGCGTTGTTCGCTGGCACTCAATTGCAAGCGTTGCACACTGCTGAAACTGCTGCCGGCACTCCAGCGGCGCAGAATGGTCATGCGCTCTTGCACGGGAATCGCCGCCAAAGCTGCATCGACAATGCGCCGCAATCGAGGAGTGTCAGCACTCACTGCAAATCCGAACGCGTTAATGTCCAGCCGGGCGAACCCCGCCAACTGCACATTGTTCAGGTAACTGTTATTGATCAGGTAGCTGGCACTGATGGAGTCGCCAAGGTAGGCATCAGCCCCGCCAAAAGCCACGGCGCCGATGGCACTCAATGTCGAGGGGTACAGTTGCAGACGGGCCTGGGGGTAAACCGCTTCGACCGCTTCGGGTCGCAAGTAATGATCGAGCATCGCCACCCGCAGACCCGAAAGGTCCGCTGTCAGCCTGGCGCTGTCGCCCGTACGGGCGACCAGCGCCGGTGCGTCTTCGGCATAGGCCCGTGACATCAGCAACTGCGGATCGGCCGCTTCAAAGTCGTTGGCGGTGCCCAGCAGATCGACGTTCCCCTGCTTCAATGCGGCAATCACTGCCCCCCGGGACGGGTAACGTTTCACCTCGACCTTGATGTGCAGTAACTGGCTGAGCAAGAGCGCAAAATCAGCAGTGATGCCTTCCAGATACGCGTCGTTGATCGTCACCTCGAACGGCGCGTAATCGGGTGCCGAAGCGCCCAGTCGCAAGCTGCCCTGTTCGCGCAGCCAGCGCCAATCGGTCTCTTCCAGCTCGACCCGGTAACCGTCGACGGCCGAACGCCCCTGCAGTTTCAGCAGCTGTGGTTTTGCGGCGAAGCTGTCCAGCGACCAGAAGGTGCTGAGCAACGTCAGGGCAATCAGCCATATGCGCAGGCTCATGTGCATTCAGATCAGCTGATTGCGCTTGGCGAAATCCACCAGATGAACCAAGGACTTCACATTGAGCTTTGCGATCAGACGGGTTTTGTAGGTGCTGACGGTCTTGTGGCTTAAATTCATGACATTGGCGATTTCCGTGTTGCCAAAGCCAAGCGCCAGATATCGAAAGATGGTCAGTTCGCGATCGGAGAGTTTCTCGATCATCTGCAGTTCGTTGAGCTGCAGCGGGTCCAGGCTCACTGAGCTGCTGTCCAGCCGAGGGAAATAGGTGTAAGCGGACATCAACGCCTGAACGGCTTTACGCAGCTCTTGCAGGTCATTGGTTTTCGAGACGAAGCCCAAGGCCCCGGTTCTCATGCAGCGGTCGACATAAAACCTGGGCTCATAGGAAGTGAAGACCACAACCCGAGAAGGTGATTGATCGCGCTGTAGACGACTGAGCAATTCCAGCCCGCCAAGCCTGGGAATATTCAGATCCAGCACCACCAGGTCTGGTGACTGGGCGAGGATCGTTTGCAGGGCCTCTGCACCGTCGGATGACTCCAGAATGGTCTTGAACATCACCCTGTCGCTGGAGTCCCTGAGGGCCCCAAGCACCATTTTGACGGCGGCCCGAATAACCGGATGATCGTCCACGATCAGCGCTGAACTCATGGCAACTCCTGTAGAAACGCCTCAAAATCCCGGCGTACCGCCCATGGCATTTGCCAAGGCTGACACAACGGCTGCGCAAAGACTGTTGCACGAAAAACGGAGCGAAACTACCTGTCAGAATTGACAGTTCAGACGAACGGTCGTGTGGCTCAGGCGCGCAAACCGCCCTGCTGCCGGGCGTGTCCACGCTGGGAACCGTGAATCGGCATATCGACGCGACTCATCAGACCTTCGAGGGTTTCCTGGTCCGGTACGCGAGCCTGGCTGATCCGAACGTTGTGCCGCTGGACGGCGAACAACGCGGGCAGTCCGGCTTTCTGGGCATCGTAGATCAACGTATGGCGGATTTGCTGGTTGTCCTGGCAGAAGGCCACTGGGTCGAGGCCGGTCCCGGTAAACAAGGTTGCATTGATGATGACCAGATCAAACGGCTCACAGCCGTATTCGACAACACTGAGCAGCTCTGCAAGGGAGTGCACGGGAGCGATCCGGAAATAACCGAGCTGGTTCAGGTTGCGCTCGATTTTCATGCGATGAAAATGCTGCTCATCGGCGATCAGGATACGTAACGATTTATTCGGCATAGTAGATTGACCCTGCAATGACGGTGCGGCCGTTTGCGCCCACCCTTATCAAGAGCGCCTGAGACTAAGGGCAATGCCGCGGTATTTCTGTAGGACCTTTCTGAAAGAAACAGTTCCATCTACTTTTAATTTTTTTGTTGTGATGCCGATGACACTGGCGGCCCTTGCTCCTGCACCGGCAACATTATTGCCAGCCAAACCGGCGGATGTAGAAGCCTTTCACCGCCTGGGTCAGCGCCATGTACGCCAGCAGGATCACCGGCAGGAACACAAAGTACAGCGACGGCAACGCCTGCAATTTGAAGTAATGCGCCAGCGGCCCCATTGGCAGGAAGATCCCCACCGCCATGATGATTCCGGTCATCACCAGCAGCGGCATGGCTGCACGGCTTTGCAGGAACGGAATCTTCGGCGTGCGGATCATGTGCACGATCAGCGTCTGGGTCAGCAACCCGACCACGAACCAGCCCGACTGGAACAGGGTTTGATGGTCCGGGGTGTTGGCATCAAACACATACCACATCAAGGCGAACGTCAATAGATCGAACACCGAACTGATCGGCCCAAAGAAGATCATGAAGCGCCCGACATCGGCCGGCTGCCAGCGTTGTGGTTTTCTCAGCATCTCGTCGTCGACGTTATCGAACGGGATGGCGATCTGCGAAATGTCATACAGCAGGTTCTGCACCAACAGGTGCATAGGCAGCATAGGCAGGAACGGGATAAATGCACTGGCCACCAACACCGAAAACACGTTGCCGAAGTTCGAGCTGGCAGTCATTTTGATGTACTTGAGCATGTTGGCGAAGGTCCGGCGGCCTTCCAGCACGCCCTCCTCCAGCACCATCAGGCTCTTTTCCAACAGGATGATGTCGGCCGCTTCCTTGGCGATATCCACCGCGCTGTCCACCGAAATGCCGATGTCAGCGGTACGCAGCGCCGGTGCGTCGTTGATCCCGTCGCCCATGAAACCGACTACGTGCCCGTTGGCCTTGAGCAGACGAACGATGCGTTCCTTGTGCGTCGGCGTCAGTTTGGCGAAAACATTGGTGGTCTCTACCGCCACCGCCAACTCGGCATCGCTCATGCGTTCGATGTCGTTGCCCATCAACAGGCCTTGTTGCTCCAGACCCACTTCACGGCAGATTTTCGCGGTGACCAGTTCGTTGTCGCCAGTCAGCACTTTTACCGCCACACCATGGGCGGCCAGCGCCTTGAGCGCAGGCGCGGTGCTTTCTTTCGGCGGATCGAGGAACGCCACGTAGCCGATCAGCGTCAGTTCCTGTTCATCGCCCAGGCTGTAAGTGTCGCGCCCGGCCGGCATTGACCGCGCGGCCACCGCGACGACGCGCAAACCTTCTTCGTTGAGCTCGGCAGTGACCTGACGAATCCGTGCCAGCAACTCATCGCTCAGCGCTTCCTCGGCCTCGCCGTGACGCACGCGGTTGCACACCGCCAACACTTCCTCCACCGCGCCTTTGCAGATCAGCAGATGCGGTTGGTCTTGCTCGGCCACTACCACCGACATGCGCCGGCGATTGAAGTCGAACGGGATTTCATCGACCTTGCGGAACGCGGTGCCTACCTGCAACTCGCGATACACCTCAACGTGTTCGAGCACCGCCACGTCCAGCAGGTTTTTCAGCCCGGTCTGGTAGTAGCTGTTCAGGTAAGCCATTTCCAGCACGTCTTCGGACTCTTCACCCCAGACGTCGACATGCCGTGCCAGGAAGATTTTGTCCTGGGTCAGGGTGCCGGTCTTGTCAGTGCAGAGCACGTCCATCGCGCCAAAGTTCTGGATCGCGTCGAGGCGCTTGACGATGACTTTTTTGCGCGACAGAAACACCGCGCCCTTGGCCAGGGTCGAGGTGACGATCATCGGCAACATTTCCGGGGTCAGGCCCACGGCAATGGACAGCGCGAACAACAGCGCCTGCATCCAGTCACCCTTGGTGAAGCCGTTGATGAACAGCACCAGCGGCGCCATCACGAACATGAACCGGATCAACAGCCAGCTGACTTTGTTGACCCCGGTCTGGAACGACGTTGGCGCACGATCGGTGGCGCCGACACGTTGGGCCAGCGCGCCAAAATAGGTGTTGTTGCCGGTGGTCAGAATCGCTGCGGTGGCCGCGCCCGACACCACGTTGGTGCCCATGAACAGAATGTTGTCGAGGTCCAGCGGGTTGCTGGTGTCGCTGTCCTGCTGGCGCGGAAATTTTTCCACCGGCATCGATTCACCGGTCATTGCCGCCTGGCTGACGAACAGGTCCTTGGCACTGAGCACCCGGCAATCGGCGGGAATCATGTCGCCGGCCGAAAGCACGATCAGGTCGCCCGGCACCAGTTGCTTGATCGGCAGCTCAATGCGCTGCGCACCTTTGACCCGGACCGCCGCACCATAGAGTTTGCCAAACACGGTCGCGGGCTCGGCGCTGAAGTCGCGGCGCATCACCGTCGCGGTGTTACTCACCATCGCCTTGAGCGCATCGGCGGCCTTGTTCGACTTGGCCTCCTGCCAGAAGCGCAACAGGGTCGAGAGCACCACCATCGAGAAAATCACCGTGGCGGCCTTCAGGTCGTCGGTCAGCCAGGAGATCACAGCCAGCAAGGTCAACAGCAGGTTGAAAGGATTTTTGTAGCAGTGCCACAGGTGAGTCCACCACGGCAGCGGCTGCTCGTGCTCGACTTCGTTGAGGCCGAACTGCTCACGCAGTGCCTCGGCCTCGCTTTCGCTCAGGCCGTCGCTGTGGCTGCCGAGGTTTTCCAGCAGGCTGCCGGTGTCGCTGTTGGCGGCGGCCACCAGGGTTTGCGCCAGGGTGGGCGGTACGTCGCGGTCGACCTTGGCGTCGGTAAAGCTTTCCAGCAACGCGAGTCGACGGAAGTGCCGGGCAATGTGCCGGGTCCGCAGGAAGCCCGCGAAGAATTCTTTCAGCAGGGTAAGGTTCATGGCAGTTCCCCCAAGGATCAGCCGGGAAACCCACAAGCAGGTACGGCCGACCTCGTGCCTTGCCGTAAAACAGGCAAAGCGGATCCGGCCCGCCCGTCAAAAAGACAGGCGCGTCGATAGGCTGCAATGACGACGTAAAAGTCGGCATCACGCACTGTTCAGTGTCGTTGAGAGGACGTCGGGACTCGGGCCAGGACTGGCCACGATCGGGATGCCGCTGCTCGCTTTCTGGCGAGACAACAGCACAGGAAACTGCGCGTTATCTTGCCGAGAATATGCCGGTTACCGTAACCGGCCGACTACTGTCACTCGAACAAGTACCCACTGTGGGCCTCCGCTATTGATGAAAACGCGCGCAGCTTACGCCGCACCTTTAAGCGCGTAAACCTTGAAACAATTTTCGCCGGATGAAATCGGAAGTTCTTCAGGAAGGGTTCAGGTTGAGTGTTTTCAGGGCATGAAACAGGAAAAAGATCGCAGCCTTCGGCAGCTCCTACGCGTGGTTGCGATCTTTATAAAAACGATGATTAACCGACGACGACCATCGCATGCCGACGATGATGAACCTCCAGATGGCCCTTGATCGCCCGCAGCACTTGGGCTTCATGTTCATGAATGAAAAAGTGCCCGCCGGCCAGCATGTCCACCGAGAAACTCCCTTGGGTTTCCTTGCTCCAGCCAATCAATTGTTCGGTGCTGGCCCGGTCGGCCTTGCCACCGAACACGTGCACCGGGCATTTGAGTCGTGGTCGCTCAAGAGGCTGAAAACGCCCGCACAGCAAAAAATCCGCCCGCAGGATCGGCAAGGTCAAATTCATCAGTTCTTCATTGGCCAGCACTTCTTCGCTGGTGCCACTCAGGCTGCGCAATTGCTCGATCAATTGGACGTCGGACTTGGGCTCGGAAAAGCCCCGGTCGTAGTCCGAACGCATCGTCGGCGCAGCCGTTCCGGAAGCGAACAGCGCCACCGGTTCCGGCGCGCCCAGCACCCGAAAAGCGTGGGCCATTTCACACGCCAGCAAGGCCCCGAGGCTATGACCAAATAACGCATAAGGCGTTTTCAAGGACGAACGTTGCTCCCTGGCCAGTTGCATCGCCAGTTCGCGCATGTCGGTCTGCAAGGGCTCGTCAAATCGTGCGCCCCGCCCCGGCAGCTCCACCGGTTTGACCTGCACCCATTCCGGCAGCTTGCGCCGCCAGCGGCTGTAGACCATGGCGCTGGCGCCCGAATAGGGCAGGCACAGCAGTGTCAGCCGGGCCACCGCATTCCCCTCACTCAAGTTATCTGTAAATAATACGGATGACGCACAACACAAATTAGTCGCCGATTCACGCGAATTGGCGCGGGACGCCCCGTAGCAGCTGCCGAAGGCTGCGTTCGGCGGCGTAGCCGTCGCAAATTCGGCATACACGGATTACTGGAAGACCGCATTACATGATTTTACGACCGCCTCGCGGTCGAACGCAGCCTTCGGCAGCTGCTACGGGTCATGTGTCGCCCCCGAATTTCTTAACTGTCTGGCATTAGGGTTTACCCCATCGCTGCAGTTCATCGCCAAATTGTATCGCTCACCTGAGCCGGCGATAACTCTGAACAGCCGAACCCAGCACCACGGCCCCCGCCGCAATCGACAACCAGAACCCGCTGCGTGCGCCGAAAGCATCCACCAGCCAGCCGGAACCCGCCGCGCCGATGGCCACGCCAATGCTCAAACCGGTGATCAGCCAGGTCAGGCCTTCCGTGAGTTTGGCCGGCGGCACAATGCGTTCCACCAGACCCATGGCGACAATCAGCGTCGGAGCAAAAGATAGCCCGGCGACAAACACCGCCAGCGACAACCCGAGAATGTTCCCCGCCCACAGCAACGGCAGCGTGGTCAGCGCCGTTGCCACCCCGCCGTACAGAAACAGCCGAGGCAACGGCACGTTGAATTTCAACGCCCCAAACGCCAACCCGGCCAGGCACGAACCGATGGCATACACCGACAGCACGATACTCGCCGCCGCCGGCTGGCCTTGCTGTTGGGCGAAAGCCACGCTGACCACGTCCACCACCCCGACGATAGTGCCCATGGCGCCCATCAACAGCATCAACAGGCGTATATCCGTCGAACCCACCACCGAGCCCGGCTGATCGGCGTCATGCGGATGCACCGGCGGCTCAGTGCTGCGCTGCAATACAAACGCCGTCACTCCAATCGCCAACATCAGCAACGCCGCCAACGGCCCGGCCTCGGGAAACACCACCACGCACAGCCCCACCGACAGCGGCGGCCCGACGATAAAACACACCTCGTCGAGCACCGACTCCAGGGCATAGGCGGTTTGCAACTGCGGCTGACCGCGATACAGCTCGGTCCAGCGGGCACGGACCATCGCTGACATGCTCGGCATGCAACCGGCCAGCGCGGCGAACACAAACAGCGTCCAGTTCGGCGCTTGTAATCTTGTACAAATCAACAGCAACAACAGCGCGCCACCGCCGACCAAAGCAGAGATCGGCAGCACCCGGCGCTGACCAAAACGGTCGACCATGCGCGACACCTGTGGCGCACAAAACGCCGTGGCCAAGGCAAAGGTTGCCGCCACTGATCCGGCCAACGCGTAACCGCCCTGCAATTGCGAGAGCATGGTGATCAGGCCTATGCCCGTCATCGAAATCGGCATGCGCGCAACCATCCCCGCCAGCACAAAGGCGCGGCTGCCGGGGGCGTTGAACAGCGCTCGATAAGGGTTTGCCATCGGGGGTCCATCCTCTGCTGGGGTGTGCAACTTGCCATAAAGCGCCCGCCTGTAAAATCGGAAATTGCCGATTCGAGGGAGAGTCATGAGCCCGGTGAAAGGTTGAGGGAGGCATTGCAGGGGTTGGAGTTGCTTTTAAGAGGAATGCGAGTCGTGGCTGATTCTGCTGAAGGCAAAGACTCTTTCAGCGGGCGCTAACGGCCTCAGGCGCTATTCGGGTTGACATCATCAACGCGTCCTTATTGAGCAGCAGGATTTTCCTGGCCGCCCGCGCAGCACTCATCACCGCTGAAAGCCCCGCCGCGCCTTCAGTGCCCATCACCATGTCGCACTCAGGCGCACCGGCCGCTGCGCATAACGCTGCAACACCGCACTGAACCTCGGTCCGCAGTCGCGTGGTTTGCAGATGAGCCTGAAGTTCAATGGCGTGATGCGGCTCACTGACAATGGCCAACGTTGGCTCAAACCTTAAACATTGTTCAAATAGTTTTTGCATATTGCAATGCGCACTGAGCGCAAACACAACGAATATATCCGAATTGCGCGCGACCGTCTCTAAAGCACTGCCCCCCCTAGAGCCGGTCGAGTCGATAACCAATAGGCGCTGCGCCATAAGCTTTCACCCCTGACTTATTCACCCGAATAAAAAATCATCTGATCCCCTATAAAAAACTCAACTGAGCCTATCAACCCCCCAATTACCGTTTATTCATCCGCTGACAGAGCGCGGTCAAACCCTCCTCTCTCCGGCGCTAAAACATGAGCAGAGAACTTTGCGCAACTCATCACCACCGCCCACTGCCTGCAAAAAGAACACTGATCTTGAGCCTTCGGCCTCGAAGATAGCAAACAGCCACGACTTTACAAGTTTCTGACCCATGAGCATTAGCTATATTGACTAGACCGTATAGACCTAAAGGTTTTCTCTAAATAACTATACAAAATAAATATAAAAGTACAACTAACAACCCACCCAATTAAAAACATAAAAAATACTTGCACATATTAAAAACCCAACTAAATTTCCGACCCATATACAAACAAAACTAAACCCACACAGTCATCCGCTCCACAATAACGCCCCGTAGCGAAGACCCAATGGAGTTTGACCATGGAAGAAACTTTGATACTTGTTGATCCAGACGATCGTGAAATCGGCACTGCACCGAAGTTGCGTGTCCATCAACAGGGTCTTCTGCACCGGGCATTCTCGATCTTCATTTTCGATGGCAATGGTCGAGTACTGTTGCAACAACGTGCCCTGGGCAAATACCACTCTCAAGGCCTGTGGACCAACGCTTGCTGCGGACACCCACGCCAGGGTGAACGGACCCGCGCCGCAGCCAAACGCCGGCTGCGCGAAGAGATGGGGCTCACCTGCAACCTGACGCCGGTCTCTACCCTGCTCTACCACGAACGCGTGTCGAACCAGCTCATAGAGCATGAATACGACCACGTATTCGCCGGTATCAGCCGCACGCCGCCGATTGCCAATCCCGAGGAAGCCCATAGCTGGCAATGGCTGAAGCTCTCCGAGATTCCGGGACGCATCGCGGCAACCCCTGAAACCTTCAGCATCTGGTTTCGCCGGATCTTCGAGCAGGTCGGGCCGGCCGGGGTGCGCCGGTGGAAAGAACTCGCGCATAGCCACCGCTGAGCACAGTTGCTCCGTCCAGATTTTCACAAGAGATCAGCCATGAACAGCAGCGTCCACATGATGTCGGCAACGTCTTTGCCAGCAACCGCCCAGCCACGTTCAGGCGAAACCTTCGACGCCTGGAAACAGGCCGTTGTGCAGCGCACTGAAAAGGCTCTGGAACGCACATTACCCACCAGCAGCACAACATCGGCACGCCTGCATGAAGCCATGCGCTACGCCGTACTTGGCGGGGGCAAACGCGTTCGCCCACTGCTGTGTCATGCCGCAGGGTTTGCCGCCGGAGCAGATCCACTAGCGCTTGAGGTTGTGGCCGCGGCCCTGGAAATGATGCACGTGTATTCACTGGTCCACGATGACTTGCCGGCCATGGACGATGACGACTTGCGTCGCGGTCGGCCCACCGTGCACAAGCAGTACGACGAAGCCACCGCCATTCTGGTGGGTGATGCCTTGCAGGCACAGGCGTTCATCACCTTGCGCGAGACACCGATATCGGCCGAGCGTCAGGCGTTGTTGATGGGCGAGCTGGCAATGGCCGTAGGTTCATATGGCATGGCTGGCGGTCAGATGATTGATTTGACCAGCATTGGCGTTGAACTGAACCGCACCCGGCTTGAGCAGATGCACCGGATGAAAACCGGTGCATTGATCCAGGCATCCGTGCGCATGGGCGCGTTATGCGCGCAAAGCCTGTCGTTTGATCTACAAGCCCTCGATCACTACTCAGCCGCCAGCGGCCTGGCCTTCCAGGTCGTCGACGACATTCTCGACGCAACCATGGACACCGCCACCCTGGGCAAAACCGCCGGCAAGGATGCCCGCGACCGTAAACCCACCTACGTCTCGATCATGGGCCTGGATCCGGCCAGGCAACTGGCGCAGCAACTGGTCGAGCAGGCCCACGACTCGCTGGAACCAGTTGGTGCCGCAGCGACCTGGTTGCACGGTCTCGCGGACCTGATTATGAAGCGCGCGCACTGAAATCCACGGCCATCCGGATAACGCTCAAAGAAGGAGTCCAGCATGTTCGAGTTGCTCAACACTATCGACAGCCCGGTTGACCTGCGGGCTCTGCATACCGGTGCGCTGGCCCCACTGGCAGACGAACTGCGGGCGTTCATCCTGCATAGCGTTTCGGGCTCCGGCGGCCACCTCTCGGCGAATCTGGGCACCGTCGAGCTGAGCATCGCCTTGCACTACGTGTTCGACACCCCCAGGGACCGGATTGTCTGGGACGTCGGTCATCAGGCCTATGCCCACAAGATCCTCACCGGGCGTCGCGACGCCATGGCAAACATTCGTCAGCTGGGTGGAATTTCCGGATTCCCGCGGCGCAGCGAGTCGCCCTACGACGCGTTTGGTACCGCCCACTCCAGCACCTCGATTTCGGCGGCGCTGGGCATGGCACTGGCAGCCCGGAACAAGGCCGAGCAGCGCCACTGCATTGCGGTGATCGGCGATGGCGCACTGACCGGTGGCATGGCGTTCGAAGCGATGAATAATGCCGGGCTCTACAAGGATCTGCCGTTGCTGGTGATCCTCAATGACAACGACATGTCGATCTCGCCAGCCGTCGGCGCGCTGCGTCATTACCTGGGTAAACTGACGACCAATCGCTGCGCGATCTCGACCAAGGAACGTCTCAAACGCCTATTGCGTGATGTTCCGGTCGTCCACGAACTGGTTCATAAAACCGAGGCGCACCTCAAAGGGCTGGTTGCGCCGGCCACATTGTTCGAAGCCATGGGATTCAACTATTCCGGTCCCGTTGATGGTCACGACCTCGACGCATTGGTCCACGCGCTGCAAGCGATGCAAAGTCTGCGCGGGCCACAACTACTGCACATCGTCACTCAAAAAGGTCACGGTTATACGCCGGCCGCCACCGACCCGGTGACGTACCACGGACCAGGGAAATTCAATCCGGTACAGGGCATTCTTCCAACGCCTGCCAGCAAGCAAACGTACACCCAGGTGTTCGGCCAATGGCTGTGCGATGAAGCGGAAAGTGACCCGCGCGTCGTCGCCATCACCCCGGCCATGCGCGAAGGTTCCGGGCTGGTGGAGTTCGAGCAGCGCTTCCCTGAGCGCTACTTCGACGTCGGCATCGCCGAGCAACACGCCCTGACCTTCGCCGCCGGGTTGGCCGCCGAAGGCCTCAAGCCGGTGGTGGCGATCTACTCGACCTTCCTGCAACGGGCCTATGACCAACTGATCCATGACATCGCGATCCAGAATCTGCCGGTGCTGTTCGCCATCGACCGAGCCGGCATTGTCGGTGCCGATGGCGCCACCCACACCGGCGCCTTCGACATTGCTTACCTGCGCTGCGTGCCGAACCTGACGGTCATGGCACCCGCCGACGAAAACGAATGCCGGCAACTGCTGCACACCGCCCTGCTGCATGACGGCCCAACCGCCGTGCGCTATCCGCGGGGTGTCGGCAGCGGTCAAGCGCCGCTGCAACAGCTGACGAGAGTGCCCTTGGGCAAAGGCGAAGTTCGCCGCACCTCGAGCCAAGCCAAGGGTTGCCGCATCGCAATCCTGGCCTTCGGTTCGATGCTGCTCCCTGCGCTGGAATCGGCTGAAACCCTGGATGCAAGCGTCGCCAACATGCGCTTTATCAAACCGCTCGACGGGGCACTGATCGAACAACTCGCCCGCAGCCACGACGTGTTGGTGACCGTCGAAGAAGGCTGCGTCATGGGCGGCGTCGGCTCGGCCTGCCTTGAGCACCTGATCACCACTGGCCTCTCCCGGCTCGTGTTGCAACTGGGCTTTGCCGACCAGTTCATCGAGCACGGTTCCCCCGAGCAAATGCTCAGCGCTTGCGGCCTTGATGCCAGCGGAATCACCGCATCGATCCAGCGTTTTCTGATCGAGCGCAGCCTGGACAACCAGCTGATCGAAAGTCCAACACCCCCCGCGTCGTTGCGCGCAAGAGCATGAAGTGAACATTCACAAGGAGAGAGTCATGAGCAGCCAACCTAAAAAGAACACCCTCGTTGACGAAACCCGACTGCCCTATCAAATCATTCAGGGTTCAAGCGTCGACAGTTATCAGGAGAAGGTCGTGTACACCTACGGTGACAGCCCTGAGGACTGGCGCAAGGCAATCGGCAATTACATCCTGTTTCAGTTCGGTGTCTACGACGATCCACGTTCGACACCGCCCATCAGCCTCGACGAATCCGGTATCCGCTACTTCGAACGGCAACTGAAAATCGCCGGCCTCGAAGAACCGAATCGCCCACCGATCAAACGCATCCTCGACATCGGTTGCGGCTGGGGCTACATCCTCAAATACCTGGCGGAACGCTTCCCTGAATGCCAACGCCTGGACGGGGTCAACGTCAGCCGCCGACAACTGGAGTACTGCGCGAAATTCCATGCCGAGCAAGGGTTGTCCGACCGCATCAACCTCTACCTGTGCAACGCCAAGGATATCGAACTGCTGCCGGACGCCGATGAGCCCTACGACCTGGTGATCATTCGCGGCGTGATCTCGCACTTCCCCGACGAACTCTACGAAACCACCATGCGCGCCCTCGCCCCCCGCGTGCGCGAAGGTGGTGTGGTGGTCATCTCGGACAACCTCTACAACACCCCTCTCGAGGTGTATACCCCCGACACCCCGGACGAAGTCGACCGCCTCGCCTGCAAACACCGCAAATCACCGGAGTATTTTCGGGAAGTCCTGGAACAGAGTGGTTTCACCACCCACGACATGCGCGTATTGCCCGCCAATATCGATGTCGCGCGTTGGTTGATGGATTCAAAAGCCAATATCGAGAACAAGGAGTTGTTCCCTCATGGGGTGACGGGTGCGTTGGAAGAGCTGCGGGTGCTGGCGGAGAACTGGTCGGTGGCGCTGCTTAAGAACAAGGTTTCGACGTATAGCGTGGTTGTGAAGAAGCCAAGCAAAAAATCCTGATGCTATTTCAAAGATAATACACGGAGGCTATATGACCACTCTTACACTTCCAAAGATCAGCTGCCCCCTGCCATATAGAATTTACCCGGAGAGTGAAAAACTTGAGGCTGGGACTATATCGTGGATGGACAAATGGCATCTTTACAGCGATGAAAAACATCGCCAACGCCTCGCCAGCATTGGCTGCGGCCGCTTAGGGGGGCTGATGTACCCATTTGCAGCGAACGCTGATGTAGCACAAATAATGTCGGACTATATTCTTTGGGCCTTTTCATTTGATGATGAGTACTGCGACGAAGGTTCAATGAGTGAAAATCCGGCACTGTCCATTACCGCCATGTTACAGATGCAACGCTCGATCGAATCCCCCGAAGTACCTACCTACCCTGAAAACAAATTTGCCATGGCGTTGCGCGACATACGTCTGCGACTGGACAAATATACGACCCCATTACATACCGCTCGTTTTGTAAATACTCAACGTGGTTACTTCATGGTCGAGGTAGGCAAACTGGTCAACCCCCAGCCCACCATGAGCGATTGCGCACTCCTGCGTCTCAGCTCCGGCGGCGGGTTGGTTTTTCCGACTCTTGGCCATATCAGCACCCTGGTCGATATAAGCCAGAAAAAAATGGAGGATCGGCGTCTCTGTGCGCTCACTGAAATGGCAGGGATGATGATTGTCTGGGAAAGTGATTTCTTTTCATACGCCAAGGAGTTGGCAAGAGAACCCGAGGACCGACAGCACAACATTGTCTCGCTGATTCAACAACGAAGTGGTGTTACACATGAGCAAGCATTGGCAAAGGCTTTCAGCTGGCGCGACAACATAGCCGGTTTGTATATGCGCCTGAGAGAGTCGGTACTGACAGACGCATCGCCTGAAGTTGAAGCCTATATCGAAAGTCTGGATTGTTATTGGCGTGGGGGGCTGGAATGGATAAGTGAAAACCCTAGGTACCGCTATTTGAATGGTATTGACGGTCAAGCGGCCTATCAGGGAGGCGTCCTGACCGAAACCTTCCCGGATGATTGCCGGGGAACAGTGGATATCCCATCAATTTCCTGGTGGTGGCATTACGACCCCTCTCACTCAACAGTCGGAATTTAGTCAGCGAACACAAAGGGATAAGCGGACGATATTATCCGACCATGAGGGAACCCCGTGAAAGTCATCCTCGCCCAACCCCGTGGCTTCTGCGCCGGAGTGATCCGGGCCGTCGAAACCGTCGAACAGGCCCTGAAGCAATACGGTGCGCCGGTGTATGTGCGTCACGAGATCGTGCACAACCAGCATGTGGTCGAGAGCCTGCGCAGCAAGGGTGCACGGTTTGTCGAGGAACTGGATGAAGTGCCGGCGAATGCGGTGACCATCTTTAGCGCCCATGGTGTGGGCACTGACGTGGAGGACGAGGCCCGCGGACGTCAGTTGCGGGTGCTGGACGCGACCTGCCCGCTGGTGACCAAGGTGCATAACCAGGGTCGGCAGTATGCGGCCAAGGGATATCAGGTGATTCTGATTGGCGAAGCTGGGCATCCGGAGGTGGTGGGTACTCTGGGGCAGATTCCGGCGCCGGTAACGTTGGTGCGAAATGTCGCTGAAGTGGCAGAGTTGACGTTCGCGGCGGATACACCGTTGGCCTACATCACTCAGACCACCCTGAGCGTCGACGATACCCACGCGGTCGTTGAGGCGCTCAAGCGGCGCTATCCGCAGATAGTCGGACCGGATACCCGGGACATTTGTTATGCCGTGCAGAATCGTCAGACCGCTGTGCGTGAGTTGAGCCGCTGCGCCGATCTGGTGTTGGTAGTTGGCAGCGTTAAAAGCGCCAATTCCGTGACCTTGCGCGATATCGCCGGCGAAAGCGGCAAGCCCAGTTACCTGATCGCTGATGGCAGCGCGGTGCGCAGTGAATGGTTTAGTAATGGGCCGACTGTCGGTATTACTGCCGGAGCCTCGACGCCGGAGTCCATGATTGACGATGTAATCGCTGCCCTGGCACGGATCGCCCCGCTTGAAATCGAAGCCCTGCCAGGTCGTGAAGAACACGTGCAGTTCCGCCTGCCCGAAGGGTTGATTGCGCGCCAGTAAGGCACGCCTCACAGGAGCCGAATCGATGAACAGCGCCATCCCCAGACGTCGCACCCGCCAGGTCGCCATTGGTTCGGTGAGGCTGGGCAGCGACAGTCCGATCGTGGTGCAAGCCATGACCAACACCGACACCGCCGATGCCCAGGCCACGGCCCGTCAGGTCGAAAACCTGGCGATGGCCGGTGCCGAACTGGTGCGGATCACAGTCAACAGCCATGACGCTGCTGCTCAGGTGGCGAACATTCGCGAGATGCTCGACCGGCGTAATGTCAGCGTGCCGCTGGTGGGCGACTTTCACTTCAACGGCCATCGATTGCTCGCGGCATATCCCGCGTGCGCCGAGGCGTTGGGCAAGTACCGGATCAACCCCGGCAACGTTGGCAAAGGTGCCAAACGCGACGAACAGTTTTGCAGCATGATCGAAGTCGCTTGCCGCTATGACAAACCGGTGCGGATCGGGGTCAACTGGGGCAGCCTCGATCCTGACTTGCTCGCACGCATGATGGATGCCAACGCGACGCTCGCTCAACCGTTGGCCGCTGATGCGGTGATGCGCGAGGCGTTGGTGGTCTCGGCACTGGAAAACGCCCAGCGCGCCATCGAGGTCGGTTTGCCGGTAGATCACATTGTGTTGTCGGCGAAGGTCAGCCATGTGCAGGATTTGATCGCGGTGTACCGCAACCTTGCGGCGCGCTGCGATTTTCCGCTGCACCTGGGTTTGACCGAAGCCGGCATGGGCTCCAAAGGCATCGTCGCCTCCTCCACCGCGCTGGCGGTGCTGTTGCAGGAAGGCATCGGCGACACGCTACGCATTTCCCTCACCCCGGAACCCAATGGCGACCGCAGTCGCGAAGTGTTGGTCGCGCAGCAGATTTTGCAAACCATGGGACTGCGAGCCTTTACCCCGAGCGTCGTCGCCTGCCCCGGTTGCGGACGCACCACCAGCAGTTTTTTTCAGGAGTTGGCGCAACAGATCGAAGACTTTCTACGCAGCCAAACGCCAGTCTGGAAGACCGTGTACCCGGGCGTCGAACAGATGCAGGTGGCGGTCATGGGCTGCGTGGTCAACGGCCCGGGCGAGAGTCGTCTAGCCGACATCGGTATTTCCCTGCCCGGCGCTGGAGAGCATCCGTCAGCCCCGGTTTACATGGACGGTGAACGGGTTCTGACGCTAAAGGGCGCGAGTATTGCCGAGGACTTTACGCAGTTGCTCGGACTCTATGTTGCGGCTCGTTATGGCGGGCAGGAGCAGGCTCGGTTACAACTGGCCGCAGCCCTTGGCTCGTCCTTGATCCCTCATGCCTGACAACCAACCCAAAAGCAAAAGTCTGCAGCTTTCATTGACTGCCGTAGGCGTACAACTATTTGCTATTCACATCCTTGGGCAAAAAAATCAGCTTCTTGAACTCCTGGCTCCCTTGCCAGTCAGCTAATTAGGCCCTCCCTCAAGGCTGCCGGAGTTACGCGGCAATGGCTGATCATTACAACGAGCGACAAAGCGCTATCGACGCTCATGGCATCATCGGTGACATGCGCAGCGCTGCACTGATCAACGACAAGGGCAGCGTGGACTTTTTCTGTTGGCCGGAATTCGACAGCCCGTCGATTTTCTGCTCATTGCTGGACACCCCGAATGCCGGGATCTTCCAACTGGCACCCGACCTGCCCGATGCTCGACGCGAGCAAATCTACCTGCCCGACACCAATGTGCTGCAAACCCGCTGGCTGAGTGAACATGCGGTGGTGGAAATCACCGACCTGCTGCCCATCGGCGACAGCGACGAGAACCAGCCACTATTAATCCGCCGTGTGCGACTGGTCAGTGGCCGCGCCACGTTCCACCTGCATTGCGCGGTGCGCCATGACTACGCCCGAGCGCAGACCAAGGCGCGGATCGACGGTGCAGACATCTGCTTCGAAGCCGCTCATCAGCCTGGTTTACGCTTGCGTGCCAATCAGCCGATGCAGGTTGTACAAAACGCGGCCGTCGCCACCTTCAGCCTCGAACAGGGACAAAGCGCCGAATTCCTCCTGGGAGCCCTCGACGACCCACGTTTCAAGGATGAAAACAGCGACCTGTGCCTGCAACGCACGCTGAAGTTCTGGCGCGACTGGATCGGTCGATCCAATTACCGTGGACGCTGGCGTGAAATGGTCAACCGCTCGGCACTGACACTGAAACTGCTGACCTCGCGCAAACACGGTGCGATCCTCGCCGCCGCAACCTTCGGCCTGCCGGAAACACCCGGCGGCGTCCGCAACTGGGACTACCGCTACACCTGGATCCGTGATGCCTCCTTTACCGTTTACGCCTTCATGCGCCTGGGCTTTATCGAGGAAGCCAACGCCTACATGCGCTGGTTGCGCGGACGGGTCAGCGACTGCCAGGGCAAACCGATGAAGCTCAACGTCCTGTATGCCATCGATGGTCGTCAGGAGCTGCCGGAAACCGAACTCACGCACCTGTCCGGTCACGGCGACGCCAGACCGGTACGTATCGGCAACCAGGCCTACGATCAGGTTCAGCTGGATATTTTCGGTGAGTTGATGGACGCGGTGTACCTGGTCAACAAGTACGGTGAAGCTATTTCCCACGAGGGTTGGCTGCACACCGTCGAGGTCGTCGATCAGGTCTGCGGCACCTGGCAGCAAGAGGATGTCGGCATCTGGGAAATGCGCGGCGAGCAGCATCACTTTCTGCATTCGCGGCTGATGTGCTGGGTGGCGCTGGATCGAGCCATCCGTCTTGCCTCGAAACGCTCGCTGCCCGCCCCGTTCGCCCGCTGGGACCAAACCCGCCAAGCGATCTACGCCGACATCTGGAGCAATTTCTGGAACGCCGAACATGGGCATTTCGTCCAGCACATCGGTGGCACCGCGCTCGACGGTTCGATGCTGCTGATGCCACTGGTGCGCTTCGTCAGCGCCAAGGACCCGCGCTGGCTGTCGACCCTGCAAGCGATCCAGAAAACCCTGGTGCGCGACGGCATGGTTTACCGCTACCACAATGACGATAGCCAGATCGATGGCCTGCCCGGCACCGAAGGTGCGTTCGCCGCCTGCTCGTTCTGGTACGTCGAATGCCTGGCCCGCGCCGGTCAGCTCGAAAAAGCCCACCTGGAATTCGAACAACTGCTGCGCTACGCCAACCCGCTCGGGCTATACGCCGAAGAGTTCGACAGCCACGCAAGGCACGTTGGCAACACGCCACAAGCGCTGACCCATCTGGCACTGATTAGCGCGGCGAGTTTTCTCGATCGGAAACTGAGTGGGGAAAAGAGTTACTGGCAGCCGTAAGGTTCTGGTGACAGACAATCCTTTGTGACAAGGAGACTCGCCCTTTTACCAGTAAGTTAAGGGATTTGAGGCTCGGCACATTCCCCGTAGCAGCTGGCGAAGCCTGCGTTCGGCTGCGAAGCGGCCGTAAATCCTGCATCCACGGTGAACCTGAAAAAACGTGGTGTCTGATTTTACGACTGCTTCGCAGCCGAACGCAGGCTTCGCCAGCTGCTACGAATCGTGTAACGGCATGACTGACCGGCAAAAGGGCAAGCCCCTTCGCCACGGGTTGTGCTCTACGCGTCCGTGTCGTAAGGATCGAAATTATCCAGCGCCCGGTTCACCAATAACTCGCTCAACACCACCATCTGCTGAATCGCCAGCGCCACATGACGGCGTGAACCTTCCAGTTCGAAGGCCAGATCGCTGGCCAGCACATTCACCGACGCCAGGGTTTCGCTGGCGTGGGCCAGCAGGGTTTCGTTATCGGCATCGGGAATGACCACAAACATTTTACCCGGCCGGGTATCGAGTTTCGGTGGCGGGGTGAACGGCGGCAAGTGGTAATCCAGCGCACGCTCGGCTGCGTCATGCAGCTTGCTGGAGTCGAGGGAGTCGTAAGGGGATACGCTAGGGTTTTCGGGGGGATTGGGGGTGATTTTGACCACGGTTGAAACTCCATTCAGAAATTGGAGCTCGCCATTTCTGCGACCAAGCAGAAGGGTGGCGAACTGTACGCAGGTTGGTCGACCAGGGAATGGAAACCCGGCAGGGCCTAAGCCCTCCCACGCACAGTTTGCCAATAAGCAAAAAAACCGCTCACGCGGTTCTGTGCGCCATTCTAAACCCGGGCGACCAAACCCAGTCACTGATTTTGCAGCGACCCGCAAAGGCTAGCCCTCGCCCCGCCCTCATCGCAACCCTAAAAAACCGTCGGAAATATCCCCTTCTGCACCGCATCTGTAGGAACCAGACCATTAAGCCATCACTCGATCCGTAGCAGCTGGCGAAGCCTGCGTTCGGCTGCGTAGCAGTCGTAAATCCTGCCTCCACGGTTAGCCTGAAAAAACGGGGGTGTCTGATTTTACGGCCGCTACGCAGCCGAACGCAGGCTTCGCCAGCTGCTACGGACGGTGTCAGGGCTTACAACCGTTAAACAACAGTGCATTCACGCCCATTGGCGGGAGTCATTCCGCACGCTGAAATATGCGGTTGCAAGCCAGCCATTCGCCTCATAACATCGCCCCCTCAACGGGTACAGCGGAGCTGTTCAACAAAACCCGCATTCAAGGAATCAGAATGACCCAGCGCATCCAATGCAGCATCAAAGCACCTCCCCGATCGGGCCTGACCCGGGATCAACTTTGGGAAGCCGAAGACAAAGGTCTGATCAAATGTTGGGAAATCGGTCGCGAACGTGCCGCTAAATTCCCCGATCTTTCAAAACGCTGCCTGGCCGGCGAACTCCCGGTACTCGGCTGGAAAGGTGGCGTCAGCCGCAGCCTGAAGAAACGCGATAAGTTCGGCTCCCTCAAATACCTCGCCCAATGGCAAGGCCTGCGTGGTGAAGACCTGGACATCGACCTGACTCAGGAACGGACGATGACCTGCTCCAGCACCAGAATGGTCGTGACCTTCACCCCGGATCGCTCGAAATACTTCAACCAGCCGTCGGAAATGGAAGCCTAGGAGCAGGACGCATGGTCGATTTACATCAGGAATTTCAGAACAGTGTGCTTTTTCACGAGGCACGGATTGATCGCCGCTCGGCCGACGCATTGGTGGGCATTGCCGCTGGTCTAGCCGCCGATGGAAAAATAAATCTACAGGAAGCCGAGTTTCTCAAGAGCTGGATCGAAAGCCATCTAAGTCATTTGAGCGATCCAGTCGTGAATCTCCTCTACAAACGCCTCGCCAGCATGCTCAGCGATGGAGTTCTGGATGCTGAGGAATCAACCGAACTATTGGAAATGCTGCATCAGTTCGCGGGGCTTCCCGTCGGTTCGACTCAAACCTTTACGACTCCCACCAGCCTTCCTCTAAACAATCCACCACCAGCATTGAGCTGGGCCGACCGGGTGTTCATCTTTACCGGCGTCATGGCTTACGGCCCGCGAAAAGACTGTGAATCATTGATCCTTGAACGCGGCGGATTGATTGGAGGCTCAGTCAGCAGGAAGGTCCATTATCTGGTGGTCGGCAGTATCGGCAATGATCAATGGCTGCACAGCAGTTACGGAACCAAGATCAAAAAAGCTGTGGAACTCAGAGAAAGCGGAGTGCCAATCGCCATTGTCAGTGAAGAGCACTGGCAAAAAGTGCTGTTCGCATAATCCTTCAACCTCGAGTCTTTGTGGGGGTGTACAGATGAAAAAAGAGACGCTGACCCAGTATGTTCATACCCCCTGTCTGACCATTGCCTACGAAGAACATGGCCCGATCTCGGGCGAGCCGGTCATTTTGCTTCACGGCTTTCCCTACGACCCACGCAGCTATGACGACATCGCTCCGGGCCTCGCTGAGCGTGGCTATCGGGTGATCGTGCCTTACCTGCGGGGTTACGGCCCAACCCGATTCAACAGCGCGAACCTGATGCGCTCCGGCCAACAAGCTGCGTTGGCGCAGGATCTACTGGACTTGATGGACGCATTGGCGATTCCCCAAGCCGCACTTTGTGGCTACGACTGGGGTGGTCGGGCGGCGTGTATCGTCGCAGCGCTGTGGCCAGAACGGGTGCGCTGCCTGGTGAGCGGGGACGGCTACAACGTTCAAGACATCCCGAACTCGACTCAGCCTTTGGTGCCCGAGACCGAGCACCGGCTCTGGTATCAGTACTACTTTCACACCCAGCGCGGTGTTGACGGCTTGACCACCAACCGTCGAGAGCTGTGTGAATTGCTTTGGCGGCTTTGGTCGCCTACTTGGGCACGTGGCCCAGAGCTGTATCCGCTGAGCGCACAAGCTTTTGACAATCCGGACTTCGTCGACGTGGTGATTCACTCGTATCGACACCGATTCATGTACGCGCCGGGCGATCCGGCTCTTGAGCACATAGAACAAGCGCTGACTCAGCAGCCACCTATCGGCGTGCCGACGATCTCCCTGTGTGGGGCTGATGACGGCGTGGGTCCGGCGGCTGAGGTTGATGACGATATCGGGCTGTTTACCGGGTACTACGAGCGCCGGGTTCTGTCAGGGGTCGGCCACAACATCCCGCAAGAAGCGCCCAAGGCGACGCTCGCTGCGCTATTGGAATTGCTGGAAGCTCCCTGACTCAAACCTCCTCAACAACACTCTCCCGCGAAAACCGTTCGCGATACGCTTGCGGTGTCACGCCTATGGCCCGCAGGAAACTGCGGCGCAGGGTTTCTTCGCTGCCGAACCCGCATTGCACGGCGATCCGTTTGATCGGCACTCCAGTGTCACTGAGCAATCGTCGTGCAGTTTCGACGCGAATCAGTTCGATCGCCCGCGCCGGGGTCTGGCCGGTGTCGGCGCGATAGTGGCGGATGAAGCTGCGCTCGCTCATGCCGGCTTGCAGGGCCAGCGCCGGGATGCCGAGGTCCAGGGAGAGGTTTTCGGCGATCCAGGCGTGCAGCTCATCAAAGCGGTTGCCGTGCTGTTGCAGGTCCAGGGTCACGCTGAACTGCGACTGGCCGCCAGGGCGTTTGAGGAACACCACCAGTTGTCGGGCGACTTCCAGGGCGATGCCGCGCCCCAGATCCGCTTCCACCAGCGCTAGCGCCAGATCGATGCCGGCCGTGACCCCGGCCGAGGTCCAGACCGGGCCGTCGTTGATGAAGATCGGGTTGGGTTCGACCCGCAGTTTCGGGTGCTTTTGCGCCAGCTGATCGCAGCGGGTCCAGTGGGTGACCACTCGACGACCGTCAAGCCAGCCGCTGGCCGCCAGCAAAAATGCGCCGGTGCACACCGAGGTCACGCGCCGGGAAACCGCAGCCTGTTGGCGCACCCAGTCCACCAGCACAGCGTCTTCGGCCGCCGCATAGACACCCCAGCCGCCCGCGATGATCAACGTATCGGAAGGTCCGTCCGGTAACGGTTCGGCCAGCAACGCCAACCCGGCCGAGGACATCACCGCCCCGCCGCCATCGGCAATGACCGTCGGCGCATAGGGCGGCGGCAATCCTCGCTGCGCGGCAATGTCATTGGCCGAGGCAAACACCTGCAACGGCCCGGTGACATCGAGCAATTGCACATTGGCGAAGGCCAGCACATGAACGGTTTTCGGTGAGTTCGGCATGGTTGGCGTAATTCGAGGGTTTATTGGCGTGTACGCCAAATCCTACGGGCATACAGTCAAACCGTCCACCCGAACCGGGTGAGAACACGCAGACCAAGGAGATAGCGTCATGACGTTGCAGATCGGTTTTCTGTTGTTTCCACAGGTGCAGCAATTGGACCTGACCGGACCTTACGATGTGCTGGCCTCGCTGCCGGACGTGAAGGTGCATTTGATCTGGAAGGACCTGGTCCCTGTGACGGCAAGCACCGGCCTGGTCCTGAAGCCGACCACCACATTCGATGACTGCCCGGACCTGGATGTGATTTGCATCCCCGGAGGCAGCGGCGTCGGAGCATTGATGGAAGATCCGCAGACCCTTGCATTCATTCAGGCGCAAGCCGCCAAAGCACGCTACGTGACCTCGGTGTGCACCGGCGCATTGGTGCTCGGCGCGGCTGGATTGCTCAAGGGCAAACGTGCGACGACCCACTGGGCCTACCATGAATTACTGAGTCTTTTGGGCGCTATTCCGGTTCGAGACCGGGTGGTGCGCGACGGCAATCTGCTGACGGGTGGCGGGATCACTGCCGGTATCGATTTTGCCCTGACCCTGGCCGCCGAGTTGTATGGCGATGACGTGGCGCAACGGGTGCAGTTGCAACTCGAATACGCGCCTGCACCGCCGTTCAATTCCGGCGACCCGCACACCGCGCCGAAAGCCGTGCTGGAGGAAGCTCATCGGCGGACAGCCGCCTCGCTCAACCAGCGCACGCTGATCACCGAACGCGTAGCGGCACGGCTCGGTTAAGCGCTTGGCCAGGTCTGAAACAGACTTTTACAGCGCTCATAAAAAAACCCGCCGAAGCGGGTTTTCCAAGACCATGACGACATCCTGTCGCTGCATTCCTTGCAAATGGTCGATCATCCATGACCCTGAGCGCGTCCTGCGCTGCAGTTGATGGAGTCAGATTAGGCCTGAAACCAAAAGCGCAAAAGACGACATACCATCGACCGTGCGTAAGCCATTGGCTATGCGTCAGCGTAAGCCCTCATCAGCCCCTTTCCTGCAGACGAAAAAAAACCCGCCGAAGCGGGTTTTTCAAGACCATGATGACATCCTGTCGCTGCGATCCTTGCAAATGGTCGATCATCCATGACCCTGAGCGCGTCCTGCGCTTCAGTTGATGGGTGTAGATTAAACTTCGGATCCAATCTGAAATAGACGACATCGTTACTAGCGCGTGTAAGACATTCGCCATTGCAGCACTTCCGAAAACCCTTAGAGCCGTCAGGTCTCAAGCATCCGAGTCGCGAGTAGTGCGTCAGACAAGGCTCAAACACGCTGGGTCAATTCATTGTTCGACAAAGGATTTCAGATTCGTCAACGCGTGGTCCCACTGCCGACTGATGATTTCCAGCGAGCGCCGCGCCTCGTCCAATTGCGTCGGCTCAAAGACCCACCGGCGCTCACGCCCCAGCTTGGTGTCACGCACCAGACCGGCGTCCGCGAGCACCCGCAAGTGTTTGGTCACGGCCTGACGACTGATGTCGGTGCCCACGGTCAGTTGCGCGATCGACATCGCCCCGCCGCCGCACAGCACGTCGATCAGCCGCAGCCGGGTTTCGTCGCCGAGCGCGGCGAAGGTCAGCGCCGAACGGCCCAGCGCAGTGGCGGCCGACGGTGCATCCAGTGTCAAGGAGTCAGGGTGCGGCAAGGTACGTCTCGATGTTGGTCATTTGGTCATCCCAGCCCCGACTGTTCATGCGGAAGGCTTTGAGACGGCGTTCTACCGGAATGTTATCGAAACCGGACTCCACGACCTTCAGCAAAGTACCGCCGTCCATGTCTTCGAGCTCGAACAGCACCAGGGTGGTGGGCTCCGACGAATAGTCCATGTTCGGTTCCACCGCATACGGATGCCAACGGAACGCAAACACCCGCTCGGGCTCGACCCGCGCCACCTGTACGTCCCAGACCAGATGTTCATAGCCCGGATAAGTGATTTGCCCCCGGGTTCGCTCACCGGCGACAAAACGTTTGCCATCGAGCGCGACGCCAAACCACTTACCGAACGATTCGGCATTGGCCAGGGCGCGCCAGACTGTGGAGCGTGGAGCCTTGAGCAGGATCTTTCTTTCGATGCGATCTGATGAGTGCATAGGTCACCTCCTTTTGATGAACACTAGGCCCGGATGGAGAAATGCGCAATCTCAAGGTTGCGCATTTCGCGGTTTCACTCGATCTACAAGGCTGTTTCGTGGCCACCTGTCTGCGTATCAGGTGTTGTTACAGCCCTTGGCAATGGAGTCTTCGTTGGAGGTGTAAGGTCTGGAAGGCTCCAGGTTCCACTCAGGCTTGTTGCGGGCAATGTTGAAATGACAAACCAACTGGCGGCGCATGCTACCGATGTTGCTGTCACGGTTGTCCGGGTTGTCTTTCCAGTTCGCGTCCAGGTAGTGATCGGCAGCCAGTTCGTTGAAGAAGTTGTTGGTCTGGCCGTCCTGCACCTTTCTGCCGCAATCGGTCGGCGTCACTTCGAGGGTCATGACCTTCTTGCCAAAGCCTGGGTCGTCGCGCTCGACCCAGCTCGCGCTTTGTACATAGCGATCACAGCCATTCTTTTCAGTCGTGGGGTAGATCACCTGCTTTTTACTGTCGTAGACAAAGGCAGCGTCTTGTTGAGGGGTTTGCGGCAACTTCATGTTGATGACCGGCAAGTGCTGCTGCACCGCCTTGTACCATTGGATCTGATTAAGCCGAGCGCCTTCCAGGCCACTGTCTTCGGTATAGAACAGCGCAAGGATCGATGGGGATTTCGGTGGGGTCTCTTCCCATTTGGCCAAGCGCAGTTCGTTTTGGGTGCCGAACGATTCGGCAGCAATCTTGCTCATGGCGCGGATGCTTTGATAGAAGGCCGGGCCTGAAGCGCTGTTGCGTTCATCACGTACGTCGAATGAGCATTGGCGGGAGTGATCGCCCCTGTTCTGCTGGTAATTGGCGGCCCATTGCTCGGCCGTGGTCACGCCTTGCTCGTGACAGAATTTTTCCACGTTGCCGGGGGTTCGCCGCGAGTCAGTGCAACCTTGTTGCCCGCGGTCATCGGTGGCCGCGTCGATCGGGAACGAGCACAACACGGCGTAATCCTGATGGTCCTTGGGGTTGCCGAAGATAGTGTCGAAAATGAAGCCGCTTTTGAGCCCATAAGCCAGCTTGCGGAACTTCGAATCCTTGCGCAGATACGAGGCGGATACCCCGCCACTCGCCTGGCTTTTCGGGCTGATGCTGTAGAACTGGTAATCGGTCGAAGGCCAGGTCGCCCGAAACAGCACACCCGAGCACAGAAACGCCGGTTTGGACGGCCCACCGCAATCTTGCCGGGTGTCGTTATAGAGTTGGTTGAGACGGGTGACCGTGTCGCTACCCAAATCGGCATGGGCCGTGGAAAAGAATGACAGACCAGCGATGGCGATTGCGCTGGCGATGGGTGCTCTGATTCCCTTCATGGAAATACCTCCTGGTGGTTGAAGCTGAGTGGCCAGTGCAGGCCGTCATGTCCTTCAGATTCATCGCGGGACCGGGTTGCAACCAGCCGCTTTCGCTTCATTGTCTGAGACGGTGGGCCTGAATGGCTCCAGGTTCCATGGCGTCTTGCTGCGGTAATTGACCAGCACACAGTTCAGTTGCTGACGCATGCTGCCGGCAGACTTTTCTTCTTCACGCCAGTTCTGGTCGCTGCCCTTCAACGCGAACAGTTCGTCGTACAACGCGCTCAACTGATTATTCGGTAGCGCCCGCCCCTCGGCGGTGGGTACGACGCTCAAGGTCCATTCATCCTTGCGGGTCCCGGGGTCATAGCGTTTGACCCAGTTGGCCGACGCAATGTACTGACGGGGCGGTGTGCCGGCGACCGGGTTAACGGGGGCGTTGGCGTTCAGTGCGATCACCTGATCGGCGGCCACATAGCTGAAACGCTGCTCTGGGGGCTTGGTGAAGTCCAGGCGCAGAATCGGTACTGGATAGCCCTGGTCATTCAATTTTTTCTGGAAGTTGCGCGCACTCTTCAGACCGTCCTCCGGCTTGGGCGGTGCCTGGTCGCCTCGGGTGGCGAAGTTCTGAGTACTGTTGACGTTGTAGATGAAGGCGTCGATGTACTTCATGTTCTCGCTGCCATCGTTGGTGGCGGAAGCGTTTTTGAGCATGAATTCGTTGACTTGGGTTTTGATCGAAAACGGGTCCTTCATGGTGGTGGTTGCACGGGACTCATGCACCCGGATCATGGCATTCCAATCACTGGGTTTTTCAGCATTCCAGGAACACTGGCTGGACTGGATGGGGCCCTTGAACAGCCCGGTGTATTGCTGGGTCCACTTGTCGGCGGTGGTGACCCCGGCCTCGGCACAGGTACCGTAAGCCCACTGGGCATTCTTGTTGTTCAACCTGCCCTGGGCGTTTCTCGGTGGTTCTTTGCTGTCAAAGAAGCCGCAGCCATACCACTTGCGCTCCGGTCCGGTGCCACCATCGAAAGCGTAGATGCAGGTCCAACCCTGCTCTTTGACTGGCCGGTTCAACGCCGCCGCATCCGTTGGGGTGCGCATGATGAAACCTGCGGGGTGAATCAGAATGCTGGTGCTCAGATCCTTGCGAATCCAGGAGAAGGAGGTAGCGCCGATCTTGATCGCATAAGGGCTGTAATCCCAGGGATTGAAGGGCCCATCATTGACCATGCGCAACGTCACGCCGCTGCAATAGTAATGACCGCGCGCGGCCCCGGAATCGATTTCCTTGCAGTCGTTATTCAGCGTGTTGTAGTTGCGGTTGATTCGATTCAGGGTCTCGACTGGATCGAGGGCGGGTTGTGCGGCTATCGCCGATAACGCAAAGGTAGAAGTGAACGCCAGAATAATTGGCGCACATGCCATAGGGCGCATGCAGACCTCCTTGTCGCAGTGCTGGATGATGTTTTCCTGTTTGGCAGCGTAGACCAGACCCGGCATATGTTCCTGGCGCTGGAACTTTTTAGTCGGCGCTTCTCGGACTTATCGGATCGTCCCAAAAGAAATACCCTACGCAAGGTGCCACTTCCCAAAGGATGAATCAGTGTGAAAACACTCCACGGCAGTTGCCTGTGCAAGGCCATCGCCTATGAACTCGACAGCCTCGACATGCCGATCAGTCACTGTCATTGCCATACCTGTCGCAAGGCCCACGCGGCGGCGTTCGCTTCGACGGCCGGGGTCATGCGCGAGCATTTTCGTTGGGTCAGGGGTTTGGACAAGTTGTCATCCTTCGAGTCCTCGCCCGGCAAACTGCGACACTTCTGCTCGCAGTGCGGCTCGCATCTGGTGGCCGAACGTTTGGCTCAGCCGCATGTGATTGTGCGGGTGGCGACGCTCGATGATGATCCGCAGATGACGCCGCAGGCACACATCTGGACGTCTCACGATGTGCCTTGGCTGGTTTATGAAGGGCTTGCCAGGAAGGAGACCTGAGTTTGCCCGGTGGTCGGGGCTTGATGCTCTAGCGGCTGTAAGGGCCTCTTCGCGAGCAAGCTCGCTCCCACATGGTATTTCGGTCGTACACACATTTTGTGTGCACCCAGATCCAGTGTGGGAGCGAGCTTGCTCGCGATAGCGTCCGTGCAGGCACCGCGATTAGCGGATAAACACCTGCGCCGTGGTGATCGCCATGTCGCCGCCCGGCATTTTGATGCTACCGATCTGTTTCAGGCTGTCGGCATCAAAAATCGCCACGTCGTTGAAGGTCCCGGCCAGGTAGATCTTGCTGCCGTCCTTGTTGAAGGAAATGCAGTAGTAGGAGTGATCCAGGTTCGTCGCCTGAAGCAGCTTCTTCTGCTGGATGTCGTACTTGGCCAGACGATTGAGCACGCCAAACATCAGGTTCGGATCTTTCGGCGAGCGCATGCCACTGAAATAGATTTCGATCAGCGGGCCGAAATCGGTAGTTTCGGTCTTGCCGGTTTTCAGGTCGATGCTGAACAGCCCGTAGAGGTTTTCGGCGGTGGCCGGGTCCTGTTTCTCGTCCTTGAATTTCGCCGTGGTGTAGAGCAGCGAGAAGTCGTGACGATACGTCTGCTGGTTCCACACGTAGAGCACGTCCGGTGCGCTGTAGTTCGAACGTTTCCAGTGACGGCTAGGGATCAGCACGTCGAACTTGCCGGTTTTCACGTTGACCTTGTAGATGTCCGCACCCGCCACATACAGCGTGCCGTCGTCACCGCTTTGCATGATGGTCAGCTGGCGCGGTGCCGGGAAGCTGCGAACCGGTTTGGCGCTCATGCCGGCATCGGTGGCGTACACATCCAGCCGTGGTTGCTGCACTTCGTAATGATCATTGAGCATCAAGGTCGGGTTGGCGACGGTGTACAGCTCCTTGCCGTCGTGACTGAGGGTGAACGCGAACATCGAGCGCGCTTTCTCCCCCGGTTGCTGGGTGATGCTGGCGTGGAACACCTGCTTGCAGCTGTCGAGTTCGACGCCGTAGATGTCCGCGTAGTGGTTGTTCAGCACGTAGGCGGTCTTGCGGTCCGGCGACAACTGAATGGTGCCGGGGCCAAAGGCATCCGGCAGTTTGCAGGTCTTGTACAGGCTGTCGGTTTTAAGGTCGATGACGTTCAGGTTGTTCGGATAATTGGTGGTCAGCATGTACTCGTGACCACTTTGAAGCACGGTGTTTTCATCGGCCAGAACGCTGAGTGAACAGACACTCAGGAGGGCGGAAGCGGCCAAGCCGCAGGCATTGATGTGTCGCATGCAGGAATCCTTCTTCTGTCCGATCATTTATCTTTTGGGAAGACTGTGCCGAGGTTGCGCCAGCTCTCGTTGGAAGCTTGGGCGTCCTTGTTCCAGTCCGGGTAGGTGCTCATCATGTCCGGCACCTGAGCCGGCCACCAGCAAGGGTCGGAACAGCCATAAAGGTCGGCTTCCATCGGCTGACACAGCGATGACACACCGCCAAAGGCGTCGATTTCCCAGCCGGGGTCAGTGGTCGAAGCGCAACCGGCGACGGAACTCATTGCCACCACTTCTTCGATACGGTTTTCGGCCGCGGCCTGATCGAGCTTCTGGGCTTTGTTATTGATTGCCTTGAGATGTTTCATATCAGTGAGCCTTGCGCGGAGTGATGTAACTGCTGATAAACGCAGGGTTGTGGGCCATGATCCGGGTGTAGACCTCGATGCCGAAGTCGACCCAGTCACGCATCAGTTCGCAGTAGTGATAGGTCGGGTGGGTCGGGTCGCCATAACGGGCATAGCTCTCGTGGTAGCAGCCGCCGGAACACAGGTTACGGATCTGGCAGTCTTCGCAGCCGGTGTTGCTCCGGTCCAGGCGCTGGGACAAAAAGTCGTTCAACTCGACCTGTTTCACGCCGCTGTGAACGTTGCCGAAGGTCGGCAATGACGAGCCGGTGAAACGGTGGCAGAGGTTGAGTTCGCCCTTGTGATCCACCGCCAGCATCTTCAGTCCGGCACCGCACGGCAGGGCTTTTTTGTGGCCTTCGTGGATGTCGGTGATCAACTGGTGCAGGTTGGAGAAACCGATGTTGCGGTGCTCCAGCGCCGCTTCCAGATAACGCCGGCCGAGCTTTTTCATGTTGGCGAAGACTTCGATCAACTCGTCGCTGGACAGGTTGAAGCTGCTGATGTCGCCCGAGGTCACCGGGGCAAAACCGACTTCGGCGAAACCCAGTTCGTTGAACAGGTGATCCCAGATGGTTTCGACGTCGGTAACGCCGGTAGTCAGGGTCACTCGCGCACCGACCGGGCGGCTGTTGTAGCGCGACAGCAGCATCTCGGCCTTGCGCCGAACCACGTCATAGGTGCCCTGCCCGCCCACGGTGATGCGGTTGCGGTCGTGCACGGTTTTCGGTCCGTCGATGCTCACCGACAAACCAAAACGGTGGGCATTCAAGTAGTCAACCGTGTCCTCGGTGAGCAGCGTGGCGTTGGTGGTCATGACGAATTCGACGAACTTGCCGGCCTCGCGAAAGCGTTTCTCGCAGTAGTCGACCATGTACTCGATCAGCTTGCGATTGCTCAGCGGCTCGCCACCGAAGAACACCACGGTAAAACGCTCTTCGTCTGGCGATTCGCGCAGCAGCATTTCCACCGACGCGACGGCGGTGTCGACGTCCATCTTCTTGCCGGCCGAGGGCTTGTCGAGGTCTTCCTTGTAGCAATACGTGCAGCTCAGGTTGCAGCCGGTGTTGACGTTGAGCACCACGGTGTTGATCGCCGTGCGTTCGACCCGTTTGGTGCCGATGTCCGGGGTCAGCGGCGAACCGTCGCTGACCAGTTCCAGGGAGATCAGCTCGCGCAGGGTTTCACTGATTTCATCGCCGTTGAAGCGTGCCGCCAAGCGCTGGATCAAGTCCTCCGACGAACAGCCGGGACCGCGCAAGGTATCGATGATGGTGCCGGTCAGCTCATCACTGGCGAACAGCGAACTGCTGGGAATATGGAACAGCATGCGGTCGGCATCGACGTGCACTTCGTGCAGATTGCGCTCGACCAGATTCAAGATAGCGCCCATTACAACCTCCTGTGCAAACCCCGTTTCACGAGGCCTGCGGTCATTCCTGAAAAGTGTCTGAAACCGTTACGTCAGCCAGCTCACGTTTTCAAATCAGGGAATGGGTGGATTGTTCCAGCGTTGCACAGTGACAATCATGTGGCCCTCGCCGGTCAGGGATTTCCCTGCGTCGTCGACGGCGGCGATCACCTTGAGGTTGCCGGCGTTGTTGGTGGACATCTTGCGCGCAGGGTTCGGCCCCGCATCACCCGGGGTGAACACGCCGCTGTCGGCCTGCATGGTGCCGGCAAACTTGACGTCCTGGTCTTCCTTGGCGCGGTCGTCGAAGGCTTCGACCTTCCATTGCGCCGGGAACACACCGATGCGATACGGCTTGCCATCGGCGCCATTGCCCCAGGCTTCGGCGTCAAAACGGCCCTGGACTTTCGGCGTCGAACCGCCGCCCTCACCGATCCGCGCCACCGAGAATTCCGGCACCACCTTGACCTCGGCAATCTGGCTGTAGACTGCCAGCGTCACGCCTTTCAAGTTGCCAATCGTGACCTCGCGCGCACCAGGCTTGGCATCGGCGGCGGCTTTGATTTTGACCTTGATGCGCTCTGGACTTTGCTCCAGCACTTGCGCCACTTGCACTCCGCTGCCGAAGTTCGGCGTGCCTTGCAGGCCGGTGCCGATCAGGGTGACTTCGGTTTCGCTGCCGGCCTTCAGATAACCCGGCTGCACCGCCAGTAAACGGCTGGAGCCTTGTTTGGCGGCGATAAAGTCGACGCCACGTTCATCGTGCTCGGCTTCGAACATCCGGCCCTGCAGTTCAGTGCCCTTGGCGGCAAACACCTGACGCATGACGACGCCGTCGATGGTCACGTTGCCGCGCCATTCGTAACCGCTGTAGAGGATCGCGCTGCCGTCGCCATTGAACGGGCTGCCATCGGCGTATTGGCCTTTGACCGTGACCTTGAACTGATCAAAGCCCGAGGCGCTGACGCTCATGACACCGGCCAGTTCACCCTTGCCCGGCAAGTGACCGCTGAAGCTCCAGTCCCCCACCAGCGTTTCGGCTTTCGGCGCGGTTTTCTGCCAGGCTTTCCAGGCCGGGTTGTCCAGCGGATAGCGCTTGGCCAACAACGGCACCATGTCTTTGCGGGCAATGTCGAACCAGTCGCGGTCGCGGGCCAGCGCCTGGTATTCCAGAGACGGCCATTGGCCGAGGTGGAAATTCACCAGACGCTCCCACTCCTGGGCCGGCCGCCGTTGCAGGGCCACCCGCGCACCGGAGTGGCAGCGGCCGCACATCTGGCTGGTCTGGTCGTCGAAATGCTCGACAGTGTTGAGTCGGCGCTCCAGCGCGTAACGCACGCCATCGGTTTCACTCGGTGCCAGGCCTTGGGTATCGGCGAGGTATTTGACCAGTGTGCGGCGATCCTCATCACTGATCTGCAAACCGTGCATGGTCTGCATCCGGGCGATGCTCATCAGCCAGCCTTCGGGGGTTTTACGCTGGTGGCTGATACGGCTCAAGGCATTGTCGGCCTCGGGGGTATGACAGCCCTGGCAGGTTTCCTTGAGGATGGTTTGGGCATCACGCGCAGCCATGCTTTGCGGAGCATGCAGGGCGGCACACGCGGCGAGCGCCAGCAGACTGGCGCTCATGCCTGATCGGAGTTTTCTCTTCATCAACGTCGAACCTCGCACGGTGCTTTCTTATTGTTGTGATCTGTTGTTTTTATGGTTTCTGCCGCCGGCTAACCGGTCGCTGGCGGAGGCAAGAGAAACGTCTGCGAAGGAGCAATACACGGAGCGTGCCAGCTTATTAATAGTCTTTAAAATCAGATAATTAGAGATAAGTAGCGACTTTTGATCACAGTTGAAAAACATGAGCGGCGTCTAATATCGCGACAACTGTTGCACTCTGAGACGAGCATAGATGACGCCCTGCGTATACGATGGCCAGCTATCCGCTTAACCGCTTCAGCTACGGGAACTGCGCCATGCTCAATGCTTTGCTCTTCGACCTCGACGGCACCCTGACCGACACCGATGCGCTCCATCTGCTGGCGCTGCAACAGCTGTTGCTGGAGGAGGATGGCCGGGTCTTCAGCAAAGCCGAGTTCGAAGCGCATGTGAGTGGCCAGGCCAACGCCAACATGTGCCGCTACCTGTTCCCGGACCGCTCGGTGGCCGAGCGCGAAGCGTTCGCCGAACGCAAGGAAGTGCGCTTCCGTGAACTGTCGCCACAACTGACACCGATTGCCGGGCTGCTGCGTTTACTGGATTTCGCCAAGGCTCAAGACATCGGCATCGCCGTGGTGACCAACGCGCCACGGGCCAACGCCGATCACATGCTTGAAGCTCTGGGCCTGCGTGAGCGTTTCGAACATATCGTGGTCGCCGAGGAACTGCCCCGCGCCAAACCCGATCCCCTGCCCTACCTCACCGGCCTCGAACGTTTGCACGCCAGCGCCGGGGTGACCCTGGCGTTCGAAGACTCGATCCCCGGCCTGACGGCGGCGGTGAAGGCCGGGATTTTCACCGTGGGCCTGGTGACCAGCCAACGCCGCGAGACACTACTGGCCGCCGGTGCGCATCTGGTGATCGAGGACTTTGACGATCCGCAGCTGTGGGCCGTGATCGACCGCATGGTGAGCCGTTAATGGTTATAGATGTCTCATCCGCGTCTCAGTTTGCGACAACGCCGCGCACTCCTGTCAGCTGCTTTTGGCACTGCCCCCCGCTAAATACAGCCCTTCGGCAAACTGGCACAACCGTTGCGAAAGACCTCGTCACACGAACAAGACGAGGTTCCACCATGCCGCTTCCTTATCTGCTTCCTGCCGTTTCGGCTTTCATCCAACGCGCGCCGCGCATGCTGATCGGCGCCGACTGGGTCGAGGCCGCCGACGGCCAGACCATGCCTTTGCACAACCCGGCGACCGGCGAAGTGCTGTGCGTTGTACCGAAGGCTACGCCGGACGACGTGGATCGCGCCGTACTCGCTGCGCGTCACGCGTTCGATGATTCAGCCTGGACCCGCACCCGACCTCGGGAGCGGCAAAACCTGTTGTGGAAACTCGCTGACCTGATGGAGCGCGACGCCGAATTGCTCGCGCAACTGGAATGCCTGAACAACGGTAAAAGTGCCGCCGTGGCGCAGGTCATGGACGTGCAGTTGTCCATAGACTTCCTGCGCTACATGGCTGGCTGGGCGACCAAGATCGAAGGCTCCAGCGTCGAAGTCTCGCTGCCGTTAATGCCGGATGATCAGTTCCACAGCTTTATCCGTCGTGAAGCAGTGGGTGTGGTCGGCGCCATCGTTGCCTGGAACTTCCCGCTGCTGCTGGCCTGCTGGAAACTCGGCCCGGCCCTGGCCACCGGTTGCACCGTGGTGCTGAAACCGGCGGATGAAACGCCGCTGACCGCGCTGAAACTCGCCGAGTTAGTACTGGAAGCCGGCTACCCGAGCGGGGTGTTCAACGTGGTCACCGGCACTGGCATCACCGCAGGTTCGGCGCTGACCCACAACCCGTTGGTGGACAAACTGACCTTCACCGGCTCCACTGCCGTCGGCAAGCAGATCGGCAAGATCGCCATGGATTCCATGACCCGGGTCACCCTGGAGCTGGGCGGCAAATCGCCGACCATCGTCATGGCCGACGCCAACCTCGGCAGTGCCGCCGCCGGAGCGGCCAGCGCGATCTTCTTCAACCAGGGTCAGGTCTGCTGCGCAGGTTCGCGGCTCTATGTGCAGCGCAAGCATTTCGACAATGTGGTGGCCGACATAGCCGGTATTGCCAACGCCATGAAGCTGGGTAACGGCCTGGACCCGAGCGTTGAAATGGGCCCGCTGATCTCGGCGCGCCAGCAGGAGCGGGTCTACAACTACATCGAAATGGGCCGTGAAAGCGGCGCGACCATCGCCTGTGGTGGCGAGCAATTCGGCCCTGGGTTCTTCGTTAAACCGACAGTGATTGTCGACGTCGATCAAAAGCATTCGCTGGTTCAGGAAGAGATCTTCGGCCCGGTGCTGGTAGCGATTCCGTTCGATGACGAAGCCGATGCATTGCGCATGGCCAATGACAGTCCGTATGGTTTGGGCGCGAGCATCTGGTCCAACGACCTGGCGGCCGTGCACCGGATGATTCCACGGATCAAGTCCGGTTCGGTCTGGGTCAACTGCCACAGCGCCCTCGACCCGGCATTGCCGTTTGGTGGTTACAAGATGTCCGGCGTGGGCCGGGAGATGGGGTATGCAGCGATCGAGCATTACACCGAGTTAAAGTCGGTGTTGATCAAACTGTAATCATTGGTGCTCTCCAGACCGTCATCGCGAGCAAGCTCGCTCCCACATTGGATCTCTAGCGTTCACCAGATCCCTGTGGGAGCGAGCTTGCTCGCGATGGCGCCAGACCGGTCACCTCAACTGTCAGGGTTGAAACCCCTGCCCCAGCAACCAACTGCGCACCACTCGCCCCTGATCCACCGTCAAACCTGCCAGCGCTTGCTCGGCGGGTTCGGTTTGCAGGCGACGCAGCAACGGCGCCAGCTCCACCCCTTGCACGTGCCAGATCCCCAATGGCTGATCCGCCGTGATCACCACTTCGGCCTCGTCGACAAATCCATCGCGCAGTACCGGTGCGCGTTCAATTCTCAGAGACGCAAAATCTGCGGGTGCATGAGCAAGCTCCGTATCCGGCCATTGTCGACGCGCCCGCCAGAACGGTTGCTCCGGCCAGCGCAGTTCATCGGCATAAAAATCCCGGCCAATGCGCGCAAACCGCAAAAACAGCTGCTCGACCCGTTGTTGATGAAAACGCTGAGCCAATGCCGCCCGCTCAGGTTTACGCAACAAGGTGTTGATCACCACCGGCGCCTGCAACGCTGAAGACAACGACTGAAAGATGCCGTTGCCCGACAGCGGATCAACCGCCATAGCCGCATCGCCAACCCGAATCCAGTTATCGCCGCACACCTGTGGATTGAGAATCGCCGTGCTGCTGCGGGCATGCAGTTGCAGATCGGTTTCAGGCCGCCCCCCGAAAAAATCGGCGGCCAACGGCGAGCCCTGACGGCGCTGGCGACAGTAGTCTAGCAACTGCGCTTTGCCCGGCAACCCGGCGCTGGCCACGTCCACGGTCAACTGCCAATAACATTGACCATCGGCCCGTCGCGCCATCCAGGCCCAACCGTCCTGCAGACTTTCCACAGCGCTGGCGGTGCTGCCGGGCGCGCCCTGCCAACGGTTGAGCAGGCTGACCGTCTCCGGTCCGCGCGGTCCTTTGCCAAGCGCTGGCGCCTGACGACCGCGAGCCTCCACCAGAAACCCGCTGAACAACTCACCATGACCTTCGACCTCAACCCGATGGCCTGACGCCTGGGAGTGGACGGCCAGCACCCGGCCTTCAATCAGCTCGACGCCGGCCAGGCGCAAGTCCTCACGCAGGCCTCGATCAAAGCTCGGCCGATCCAGCAGAAACTCGATGTTTTGCGCATGCTGCTGACCGTTCCACGACACCTGCCGCTGCGACGGCAACGCGGCCTCCGCCAGTGCCTGATTCAAACCGGCGCTACGCAGGGCTTCGAGCACCCGTTGCGAGACGCCTTCGAGCGCCGCGAAACGCCGCCAATCGCTGATCAGCGTTACCGCATAACCCATCCGACGCAGCCCCAGCGCCACTGCCGCACCCGCAGGCCCGGCACCGAGAATCAGGATCGCGCTCATGTCCAGACTCGCCGCTCGGGGCCACGATAACGGGCGTTATCGCGCAGCCATTCGAGAATCTGTGGATTGCTCGCGTCAAGGTGTCCGGCGAGGAAATTGGCGATATGCCCGGTCAACGCCGCGCAACCGAGACTGGCGCCGGATTGCCCTGGATAGGTGCCTTGAACGCAGGCGGCAAAGTCGGCCTGCTGACTGTTCAACCACGACCATTCGTGTTCGCCGCAACGTGCATCGCCGGTCACCCGCAACACCTGTGGGTAACTCGCGGGGTACACGCCCTCGCCTTGCGCCGGGCTCGACGCGCACAACAAAACACCACGGGCCAATGCTGCCGAACAGGCTTCACGCAGCAGGCTGCGGTCCTGGCGCAAACCCAGGCTGAGGTTGATTACCCGCACGTCCTGCGCCACCAGCCAATCGATCGCCGTGGCGATTTGCAAGGCACTGGTCACCCCACGCTGGTCGAATACTTGCGCCACACAAAAACGCGCCGAGGCAGCACGTCGGCTGATCGCCTCGACGACCGCGCTGCCGTGGCCCAGAGGGTCGTCACGCAGTTGGTCTTCGGCGAGCCCATCCTCGACCAGATAAAACCTTCGCCCGACGCTCACCTGCCCGCGTTGCGCCACGGAATGCCCACTGTCGACCACGCCAATCCGTAGCTCAGGCTTCATGCAGCACCTGCACAGGCGTCAGCACGCCGTCGAATAATTCAAAGCGCAAATCGGCATCGGCCAGGGTTGAGGGGCGATGGCTGATCAGGATCCGCGTGCGCCCGGTAAACAGTCGGTCGATGGCCTCGATGACTTCCCGCTCTGTGGCCTCGTCGACTGCCGAGGTAGCTTCATCGAGCACCAGAATCAGCGGATCCTGCAACAGCGCACGGGCGATAGCGATCCGCTGTTTCTGCCCGCCGGACAACTGCTGACCACGCTCGCCCAAAGGACTGTCGAGGCCTTCGGGCAGGGACGCGATCAAGCTGTCGAGTTGCGCCAACCGCGCCACTTCGACCACCGCCTCACGGCTGGCATCCGGCACCGCATACGCGAGATTATCCGCCAGACTGCCGCGAAACAGCACGATGTCCTGGCTGACGACGGCAATCCGCCGACGCAACTCGAACAGCTCCAGTTCACGCAGATCGATGCCGTCCAGCAGCACCCGGCCGGACTGCGGGTCGTGGTGCCGTTGCAGCAGGTCGATCAGTGTCGACTTGCCAACCCCGGAGCCGCCGCTCAGGGCAACTTTCAAACCGTAAGGAATACGCGCCTCGATCCCGCGCAAGGTCACCGGGCGGCCAGGATGGCTAAAATGCACCGCCTCGAAACACAGTTCGCCAGAGCTCGGCATTGGCTGCGGCGTTACCGGCGTGACGACGCTCGGCTGTTCACCGCGCAGCTCCATGACCCGACCGAGGCTGACGGTCATCCGTTGAATCGCCACATACAACCCGAGCAAGCTCTGCACCGGCCCGACCGCCATCCCCAGATAGGTCGAAAACGCGATCAACGCGCCGAGCTGCCAAGTACCCTGCACCACCCAGTAACCACCAATCAAAAACGCACAGGCCCGCGACAAAGAGGTCAGCGTGCCAGGCACTGCTTGGGTGAAAAATTCGGTGACTTGCAGGCGCAGCAACTGGCTCATGTAGCCCTGCCCCAATGTTTCGAGACGCCGCGCTTCGCGTTGCTGCTGGCCGGCGGACTGGATGAATTTCATCACCGGCAGGGTTTCGACCATGAACGAGGACATGTCCGCCGAGCGCTCTCGCAATTGCCGCACATCACGCTCGACCTTGCGCCGCATCCAGCGCAGCCAGAGCACGTCCAGCGGAATCAACACCAACGCCAGCAGCGAGAGTTTCCATGACAGGGTCAGCAACATCGCCACCGCGCAGACCAGACCGATGACACTGGAAACGGCCGAGAACAGCGAGTCGACGGCAAACCGCTGGATCTCCGCGACGTCTCCGTCGAGGCGCGACATCAGGTCGCCGATCCGCCGTTGCCCGTAGAAGCCTGGCGACAAGGTCTGCAAGTGTCGATAAAGGTCATCGCGCAGGGCAAACAGAATGCGCCCCGACAACCGCGTGTGCAGGTAGCGATTGATCCCCGATAACGCGGTACCGAGCAGTCCGGCGACAATCATCAACCCGGCGATCAGCACCAGCATGGAAAAGTTGTGCGCCAACAGTCCATCGTCGATCAGCAACTTGGTCAGCCAGGGCTGCACCAGCACCAGTAACGAGGCGCACACCGACAACCCGAGCAGCCCGGTTATCGCCAGCCGATGCGGGCGCACGAAGCCGTAGAGCCACGCAAGCGCGGCATCCAGTGCCTGGGGGTTGTGGCTGTCGACCAGCCTGACGATCAAGCGACGCATCAATTGCGCAACTGTTTGAGCTTGCGATACAGCGTCGCTCGGCTGATGCCTAGCGCATCGGCGGTGGCCGAAACATTGCCATGATGACTGTCGAGGGACTGTCGAATCAGCTCCAGCTCGTTCTCGCGAATACTGCCGGAGGACGAACGTTCGCTGGCATTCAGCTCATCGAGCATGCTGTCAGGCAGATGATCCAGGCTGAGCACGCTTTCACCGGGCTCGCGCATCGCCAGCGCGGTACGCAGCACCATCTCCAACTGGCGGATGTTGCCCGGCCAGTGGTAACCGGCGAGCAGATTGCTCAGGTCCTCTTTCAGCTTGACCGTCGGGGCGTCGAGTTTGCCAAGCAAGCGCTTCACCAGCTCACTGAAATCATCGCGCTCGCGCAAGGCCGGCAGCATCACGCTGATGCCGTTGACCCGGTAGAACAGATCTTCGCGAAAGTGTTTGTCCTCGACCAGACGCTTGAGGTCGCGGTGAGTCGCGCAGATCAGCGCGACGTCGATGTCTTGCTCTTCACCGGCGCCCAGCGGCGCGACCTTGCGGTCCTGCAACACCCGCAACAGGCGCGCTTGCAACGCCAGCGGCATGTCGCCGATTTCATCGAGGAACAACGTGCCGCCATGGGCCTGTTGCAATCGACCGATCATCCCGCCCCGCCGTGAACCGGTGAACGCGCCTTCACGGTAGCCGAACAGTTCCGACTCGATCAGGCCTTCGGGGATCGCTGCACAATTGACCGCGACGAAGGGTTTGTCGCAGCGGCTGCCGGCCATGTGCAATGCCCGGGCGATGACTTCCTTGCCAGTGCCGGTTTCCCCCAGCAGCAACACCGGCAACTCATTGGCCAGGCCTTGCCGGGCCATGCGCAATGCACGCGCATACCGCGCATTGCTACCGGCCAGGGATTCGAGATCGGGTTGGGATTTGGTGCTTTTGGCAACACTGCGCGGCGTGCTGCTGACGTTAATCGAGCGCCGTGGCGCCCGCAGGGTTTTGTAGAAAAATTCGCCCTTGGCGGTTTGCAGACTGCCGATCCCGTCTAGTTGCAGACGCGCCAGCAATTGCAAGCCATCAACCCCGAGAAACTCTTCGCAACGACGACCGACCAAGGCTGAGCGCTCGGCATTGAGCAACTGGCAGGCTTGAGCACTGACGGCCAGAATCTGCCCGCCGAGGCTTACCGCCAACAGCCCTTGCCAAGGCGATTCGAGGTACTGTCGACGGCTGTGGAAGGCCAGCACGATCTGCTCGGGGAAACTTGCATTGAACACCCGGCTTTCAATCTGACTGACCGCCATCGCCAGCAACGAGGTGCTGTCATGCACCCGACCCAACGGGCCTTCGCGGGTCAGGTCGAGTACGCCAAGGATGTCGCCCTGAGGGCAATGAATCGGCACCGAAGTGCAGGAAAAATCGCTGAGACGATCGAGGTAGTGTTCGCCGCAGTCGATCAGTGTTGGCCGGGCTTCCACCAGCGCAGTGCCGAGGGCGTTGGTGCCGCGTACAGCTTCGCTCCAGCAGGCGCCCAGGGTGATGTCTTGCAGGCCAGTGCCCTTGAGTCGGTCGGCGCGGCCTTCAACCGCGAGAATGGTCGCGTCGGAATTGGCGAGGATGATCAGCCCTTCCTTGCCCTGACGCGCGGCCAGGTAATCGATGGCCGGCATCGCGGCGTCGATCAGCAAGCGATTGCTCGCCAGCAACACCTCGAGGCTCGCGCTCGATTCCAGCGCCAGCTCATGCTTGCCATTGAAGTGCACGCCATGGCTCAAGCTGCGCCGCCATGAGGCATCGATTTCAGCGCGCAACACCCCGCTGGGGACTTCGCCTTCAAGGTGAAGTTTCTCCCGGGCCAGCCGGGCTTCATGTTGCAGCTCTGGAGTTATTGTTTTTATAAGAGTCATCAAGCGCTCCGGATCGGTCCGCCCAGTCTCTGGCCGGGTCACTTCCAGACATGCGACGAAGCACGCATGCCATGGGGAAATATCTACCCGGTTCAGATGGCAGTAAAGGGAAGTTTGCCCGATACCTCGGACGGCCCTTCCCTCAAGCAAAACCTGCGCCATGGGAAATCGGCGCCAGCGCTTATCTTTACGTTAACGTCAAAGGACTGGCAAGTGCCACAGAGCGCCTGACTCGGTGTTCATGAGCAATAGGACTCGCGTTGTGACTCGATCAGGGTCAATGCCGCAGACCAGGCCAGGTCGATGATGTTCTCGGCATCGTCCTGCTCGAACTGTTCAGCCGTGTGGGTGCAAACCGCTGACGATGGGAAGTTCAGCTCACAGCCGCCCGCAAGCGCCTGGACCTGTGCCTGACAGGCGCGCTCCAGGAAGTAAATTTCCTGGAACGCGTGGGCCACGCTGGCGCCGCCCACCAACAGCCCGTGATTACGCAGAATCATCGCCTTGTGCGGCCCCAGATCGGCAATCAACCGCTGACGCTCGTCCAACGACAAGGCGATACCTTCATAGGTGTGATAGGCCAGCTTGCCGTAGAACTTCAGTGCGTGCTGAGTGATCGGCAGCAGGCCTTGCTTCTGCGCAGCCACCGCCATGCCCGCCGCCGTGTGCGTGTGAATCACACAGTTCAGATCGGCGCGCGCCATGTGGATGGCCGAATGGATTACGAAGCCCGCGGTGTTGACTCGATGATCCGCGTAAGCCGGGTCGACAATTCGGCCCTGCGGGTCGATGCGCACCAGATCCGAGGCGCGCATGCGATCAAAGATCACCCCGTAACGGTTGATCAGGAAGTGATGCTCGGGACCCGGAATCCGCAACGTGATGTGGGTGTCGATCAGGTCAGTCATGCGGAAATGCGCGACCAGCCGATACAGGGCTGCCAACTCGCACCGGGCCTGCCATTCAACAGCGTTCATCTCTTCAGGCTTACTCACAAATCCACCTCTTCTTGTACGTGATGGCGACCGGGCGTTCCTTGGGTGAGCGAAGCGCAGACGCCGATTATCGACAGCACGGTGTGCTTGTGGGCTTTATCGCGGCCGGGCTAGGATTAGTCAATTTTCAAATTCTTAACTTTGCTATTAGTAATGCTAATAGATGGAGTTTCTATGCCCTCATCTCCCTCGCACTCCAGCCGGCGCTTTCTCAATGACCGGCTCGACTGGAACCTGTTGCGCACGTATCTGGTAATCGGCCAGGAAGGCAGCATGAGCCGCGCTGCTGCGCGCCTGCACATTACCCAATCGGCGGTGAGCCAGGCGCTCAAGCGTCTCGAAGAGCAACTCGACTGTGTACTGATTGTTCGCAGCGGCCGGCGCTTCGACCTCACCGAGACTGGCGAAGAAGTGCTGCGTATCGCGGCGGATATTTATGGTGATGTTTCCCGTTTGGGGACGGTGCTGGAGAGTCGTCACGATGACGTGGTGGGCAAGGTGCGGATCCTTATGATCAGCGGTATTCAGTCGGTGTACTACGATGAGTTTCTGGCTGATTTCCATGAAAGTCACCCGAACGTCGAGCTGGAAGTCGAGGTGATGGGCAGTTCGGACATCATCAGTTCACTGCTGCAAAAAACTGCGACGGTAGGCGTTGGTCTATGCCGACAGCGCCAGCCTCGGCTGGAGCAACGCGTGTTGTTTCGCGAGCGTTATGGGTACTTCTGCGGCCAACGCCACCGGTTGTTCGGGCAGGAGAATCTGACACTCGAACAACTTGCCGCCGAGCACTTCGTCAGCTTCACCAGCGACCAGTTGGGCGGCAATCTTTCACCGCTGACACTGTTTCGCGACCAGCAAGGCTTTACTGGCAAGATCGTCGCATCATCGACCAGTTTCGAAGAGATTCATCGGCTGATTTGTGCAGGGTTCGGGATTGGTTGTTTGCCCGTTCACCTGGTACGGCGAGACGTCGAGCAGGGGTTGCTGTGGCGTTTGCCGCCTGAGGAAGGCGTGGCGGATCTGGATATTCAGCTGCTCTGGAATCGCGAGCAGAAAATGACTCAGGCCGAAACGGTGTTCCTGGATAGCTTCCAGCACCTGCTCGGCAAGCATGAACAGGTGCTGTAGCTGTTAGCACTTCAAACGTGAGGATCGTTTGGTGGTTTGCTCGGGCTCGCGTATTGCGGCTTCAGGTGACCGTCCTTGTCCAGCAGCCACGCATCCATGATCTGCCGTACCACGGGACCGGCAACCCGACCGCCGGCCTCGCCGTTCTCGATCATTACTGAAATCACGATCTGCGGATGTTCGGCCGGGGCGAAACCGACGAACAAGGCGTTGTCGCGGTTACGCTCGCGGGTCTTCAAACGGTCGTAGCGTTCACCCTGTTTGATCGCTACCACTTGTGCGGTACCGCTCTTGCCTGCGATCCGGTATTGCGCCCCCACTGCTGCCGCACGAGCGATGCCGCGTGGATCGTGCATGACCATTTGCATACCGTGGTTGACCTGGTCCCAGTCCCGTGGATTCTTCAGCAGGATATTCGGCATCGGATGCTCGTCCACCGGCGCAACGCCGTCGATCGTCTTGGCCAGGCGAGGTCGGTTCCACACGCCTTTGTTGGCGATCAGAGCAGTCGCCTGAGCCAGTTGCAGCGGCGTCACTTGCATATAGCCCTGACCGATCCCGAGGATCACCGTTTCACCCGGGAACCACGGTTGGCGACGAGTAGCGCGCTTCCAGGCCTGGGATGGCATCAACCCGGCGGACTCTTCGAACATGTCCAGCGAGACCTTCTCGCCAAGGCCGAACTTCGCCATGTAATCGTGCAGACGATCGATGCCGAGCTTGTGCGCCAGGTCGTAAAAGTAGGTGTCGTTGGAGCGCATGATCGCCGCATCCATGTCGACCCAACCGTCGCCACTGTGATTCCAGTTGCGGTATTTGTGATCGAAATCCGGCAGTTGGTAGTAACCCGGATCGAAGACCCGAGTGGATGCCGTCACTACGCCGGTGTCGAGCCCGGCAATCGCTACTTCCGGTTTGATCGTCGAGCCCGGCGCGTACAACCCGCGTAATACCCGGTTGAACAGCGGGCGGTCGATGGAGTCATGCAGCGCCGCGTATTCCTTGAAGCTGATGCCGGTGACGAACAGGTTCGGATCGAAGCTCGGTTTGCTAACCATTGCCAGCACTTCACCGGTTGCCGGATCAAGAGCAACCACTGAGCCACGACGGTCGCCCAACGCGTCTTCTGCCGCTTCCTGAAGCTTCACATCGAGGCTGAGCACGATGTTCTTCCCGGGAATCGGGTCAGTGTGCTTGAGCACTCGCAGCACCCGCCCCTGGGCGTTGGTTTCGACCTCTTCGTAGCCGACATGACCATGCAACTCGGACTCGTAGAATTTTTCGATACCGGTCTTGCCGATCGACTGGGTACCGCGGTACTCGACGGTGTCCAGTGCCTTGGATTCTTTCTCGTTGATGCGCCCGACATAACCGATCGAGTGGGCGAAATGCGCGCCCAGCGGGTAGTTGCGAACGAACTGCGGCTCGACGTCGATTCCCGGCAAACGGAACTCGTTCACCGCCAGTACGGCGATCTGCTCTTCAGTCAGCTCGTAGAACAGGGTGACCGGAACAAAGGGATGGCGCGCCTGTTTCATCGCCTTGTCGAACAGCGTGCGGTCTTCAGGAGGTAAATGCAGCAGGCTGACCACCGAGTCCAGCTCACCCTTCACATCGGTCGCGCGCTCGCGGGTGATGGTCAGGTTGTAGCTCGGCCGATTGTCGGCCAGCAGCACGCCATTGCGGTCATAGATCAGGCCGCGAGTCGGGGTAATGGGCAGAACGTGCACCCGATTGTTTTCGGAGATCGTCGAGTGATAGTCGAACTCGACCACTTGCAGAATGTACAGGCGCGCAACCAGTGCACAGGTGATGGCAACCACGAACAGCGCGCAAGCCAACAACCGCTTGTTGACCAGACGCGTTTCTGTTTCATGGTCTTTGATCGGGATCGGTTCGGGCATTTCTGCAGCAACTCTTTGACTGGGTTAAACGCCATTCCCTGCGCGTGACATCAGTCCATCAAAAAACGAGCTGCACCATACCAAAAACTGCACGGCCGCTTTAGGACTAATTTCCTGAGTGGCTGTCCTTGACGGCCAAAACGACAGTCGGACGCGCTACGGGCTCACAGTAAAGACACGGCCATGAGCGAAGGTCACTTTCTCGCAGACAAAACAAAACCCCTACCTGCGGTCGCAGATAGGGGTTTCGGAATTTAATCTTGACGATGACCTACTCTCACATGGGGAAACCCCACACTACCATCGGCGATGCATCGTTTCACTGCTGAGTTCGGGATGGGATCAGGTGGTTCCAATGCTCTATGGTCGTCAAGAAATTCGGGTACTGAGTCGTCGCCGGTTGGCTTCGCTTCAGCAAATTGGGTAGGTGATAGATTTGTGTGTTTTTTCCGAACTTTCGGTGTACTTCGTCTTCACACACCGCAATCTGGCGCTC
>NZ_MOBJ01000014.1 GCF_003732225.1 Pseudomonas brassicacearum
GATTTTCTAGGAAGCCCGGCGTGGACTCAAATGCTTAAGTGAACAGCATTACATCAGTGATGGGCCTTTTTTATATCAAGCGAACAACTGTAGTCGTAGCGATTACAGGATGTTCAGCGGGTACTCGGTGATCAGGCGGAACTCGTTGATGCTGCCTTCGCCCGAGTCGTCATTGTTAGCTCTGTGCCAGGCTTGGCGTGCACGGAAGGACAGGTCTTTGAGAGGACCGGCCTGAACAACGTACTTGGCTTCCAGGTTGGTTTCGAAGTGCTTGCCATCTTTGCCGTACTGACCAACATACTGGCCGTCAGGATCAGCATGAGTACCGTCGATGCCTTGGCCGTGGACATAACGAGCCATGAAGCTCAGGCCTGGTACGCCGTATTCAGCCATTTTCAGGTCATAACGTGCCTGGACGGATTTCTCACCAGGACCGTTAAAGTCAGAATACTGGATGGAGTTGGCCAGGAAGATCGAATCGCCACCACGGTCTTGGCGATCGCCCACACCGATGTAGTCGAATGGTGTATCACCGTGTACCTGTTGGAATGCCAGGGTAAAGGTGTGCGCCTTCAGGAAAGAGTAGGCAGCCGCCAGCGAGTAGGCAGTGTTGTCGATCTTGCCTGCTTTCGCTGCGCCGGTGTCAGTTGTGTGATAGACGTTGACGTCGAAGTTCAGGGACTGGTCAGTCGCCAACGGAAGGGTGTAGTTCGTGTTGGCGTAGTACTGATTCCAGGTGTCCTTGAGCTTGGCACCGTAGAGGGAAACGCTCAGGTTCTCATTGATGCCGTATTTGCCACCCAGATAATCGGCGGACTCTACGGTGGTGCCCGCATATGCAGTCCGGAGATTGCCCTGCATCGTCATCTGGTCCTGGCTGCTACCAGCATAGAAGTGACCGGCTTCGAGATCGAGGTCTTTGACTTCGCTGCTCTGCAGTTGGAAACCACGAGCGGTCTGCTGGAACAGGCGGCTGCCACCGAGAGCGAATACTGGAGCAGTGGTAGGCGTCTGGTCACCAAATTTCAGCTCGGTTTTGGAGATGCGAACAGCTACTGCCGCGCCTGCTTTACCCATGCTGTCGTTGACGTGTTTATTATTGGCGCTGTCCACGGAGTAGCTCATGTTACCCGTGCCAGCATGCCCGTCTGAACCGTCCAGTTTAAAGCCGGCATCGCCGAAGCCTTCGACACGAACACCAACAGTACCTTGGGTGTAGCCGGAACTGAATTTGCCCAGTACGCCTTGGGTCCAGTCGATCTGGTCATTGCCGCCTTTGTTGTCACGGTTGAAGTAGTAGTTCTTCAGAACCACGCCAGCCGAGGCGCCTTCAACGAAACCTTTTGCGTCAGCCTGGTCGGTTACAAACGGGTCGGCCATAGCGACTTGGGTGCCGGTAGCTGCAGTAACAGCCAGGGCGATCATGCTCCACTTCATCACGCGCATCGTGATTTGCTCCTTTGGTTTTTAGAAGAGTACTGCCGTCCCACCTGATTTATTATCTGGGCGGCTCTTTCTTTTTGTGTCGGCGCAAACTTATATCACGCCGACAATGTTGGCGATACTTGCGTATCTAACCTTTCAGCTTCTTTACGGCCCTGTCGCAAAATGCGCGTTAGAGGTCGCAAATCAACAATTTTTATCCATTCGGACTGACTACTTCAGCGTTGTTTTCCAAGGCTTCAGCATCAGAAAAAAGAAATCCCTGTCGTACACTTGAATCTCCCTGGGCAGCCATGCCGCTATTGTTATGAGCCTTAAGGTTCCCCACTTCCCGCGGATGCCTTATAGACGATGTGTGAATGAATGCAACAAGCGTGCACAAATCGGCTATTTGTTGCCGTTTTTTTCAAAATCCCCGGTATTGATTACCGAAACCGCATGAAACCGGGGCTTTCAAGGTCGATTTGTTTGGACTTGACTCCATGGTTCTTCTGGTGTTGCACCACGAAGGAGCATGGGTAGCAGCACAAAAATGTTACTGGTTCACCCTCGCGAGTGAGTAGACGGCGGATGCTCGACGGTTTTAGCGTAGACGCACTGTGCCGATTTGGTGCAAAACTTTTTCAAGGCTGTACGAAATTTATACAGTGACGCCTCGAAAGCAGGTCCGCATTCGCGGATAGGTCGTTGATTTTTTGACGAAGTCCATGGCTCCAGTTCTGATTTGGTGCGGCGATGAAAAAAATGTTCGGTGTCAGGGCGTTCGCGTGTTGAACGTTTTTTCTGGTCGCCAGGCTCAGGGTGTACAGCAGGTTTTTTCGCCGTGATCCGTGGGGCGTTCGCGGGTATGCTGCTGGTATGTTGCTGGCGATCAGCCTTCGGGGCTGGGCGCTAAACTGAATCTTATGAACGGTACGGGAGTGTGTGCGGTGTTCGCTTTAGATCCACGACTTGAACAAGACACCCTGCCGATTGGGGATTTCCCTCTAAGCCGGTTGTTGCTGTCCAATGATTCGAATTACCCCTGGTTCATCCTGGTGCCGCGTCGTGAGGATGTCAGCGAGTTGTTTCAACTGGATGTCACCGACCAGTTGCAATTGTGGCGGGAAACAACAGAGTTGGCTGAAACGCTCAAGGATTCGTTCGACGCCGACAAGTTGAATGTCGCGACCCTGGGTAATGTGGTTAGTCAGTTGCACATGCATGTCATTGTGCGCAAGCGCGATGATGCCGCCTGGCCAGCCCCGGTCTGGGGCAAACACCCGGCCAAACCTTACAGTGCCGAAGAAGTGGCAGTAATTCGCGAACGGCTGCGTTTGGTTTTGACCGATGACTTCACGTTTCTGGAGGGCTGAATCATGAGCCTGGAAGAACGCGTTACCGAGCTGGAAAGTCGTCTGGCGTTTCAGGATGACACTATTGAAGCAATGAATGATGTGCTGGTGACGCAGCAGCGAGTGGTCGAACGCTTGCAGTTGCAAATGGCCGCGTTACTCAAGCGCCAGGAGGAGATGGTCGGTCAGTTCGAGTCTTTCGAAGAAGAGGCTCCGCCACCGCATTACTGAGTACTGGTTGCGGCAACGATTCGACAGGCAATAAAAAACCGCGATGCGCTTTGGCTGCATCGCGGTTTTTTTATTGCGCTACTGAAATCAGCGACGCGGCAAAGCCGCGATCACATCTTCAGCTTGCAGGCCCTTGTCTCGGTTCATGACGGAGAACTCCACGCGCTGGCCTTCGACCAGTACGCGGTGACCTTCGCCACGGATTGCACGGAAGTGCACGAAAATATCGTCTCCGGAGTCACGGGAAATGAAGCCGAAACCTTTGGAGGTGTTGAACCACTTGACGGTGCCGGTATCACGATTGGTCATGTCGTAATTTTGCGTAGCGGCGGCAGGAGAGGATTTATAGAAGCTGATTGCCAGGTGCAGAGCGACGGCAATCAGGGCGACGACGAGGCTAAGCAGAACTGCAGGCTGACCACCAATGACCGGCATCGGAGCGAGGAGTGTCAGGGTTTGCAGGACAACGGCAAGCACCAGCAAGGCGCTGACCAGATTTTGCAGTTGGTGACGAGGACCTTTGTTCCAGTAAGGAATCACGGGAGCGAGGGTCAGGTTGAGCAAGCCGAAGAACGCCAGGTACAGCGCGTCAGGTTGTTGCAGGTAAGGTACGGCTTCGGTTCGCAAGCTAGGGATGAAGGACAGCAGCAGAGCCGCTGCGCCCGTTAGCAGGTGGACGATTTTCAACATTTTGATTAACTCACGTTAAGACGGATCACAAGGAAGAGCTGATTGAGCACGGTTCGCTTCTGAACAATGGGAGGCGCTGGACACGTACCCGGTATCAGCCTATGCGCTGCGCCCAGGGAAATAGAGGCAGCGACACGCTCTCTATTTAACAGCAAAGCCCAGACCTTCTCAAATCAAGCGCAGGCAGCGCGGGAAGGGACGGATCGATGGTTTGCGTGACGTTGTCCGCAGGTGTCACCCGAAGGCCCGATCCAGAGCCTGTCGCGGGCAAACGAGGCGTCTTGATTTCGTGGGGGTTATGGGCGTCGGACACAATTTGTCGCAGGTGCTTGCGTGATCCCAGGCTGCGAGGTGGGCCTCAGTAATGCTGTCCATGCTGATGGTTTCCGGACGGCGCCATCAGCGCGTTCCCCATCCTTGGAGCGCAAGGCTCCTCTGATGGGGCGATGTCCGAGCCTTTTGCGGCTTCTTTCGCGCTGAGGTTTTGACTTTTCCTGCGCTGGAATCCTGCTTTATAGATGTCTGTAGGACCGTGTTAATGGTCTCCCTGCTGTTGTTGGCTTGTCCTACGTTGATGGTCATAAAGTCATCTGGATAATCACCATCCGCTTGCGTTTCTATAAGGAAATAGAGGGTTGCTCTTATTGAAATCAAGTATGACAAAGGAGTGTCAACGGTATGGTTCAAGAAATAGTGCAGGGCGTTCGGGAGGCCGCCAGGTTTCCAGATGTAAAAATAGATCCTTTTGTTCGGGAGTTTGATATGGGGTTGGCGCGCCCATTGTCCCGGTCAGTGCGTTTGAATGGTTTCGCCACCTGTTTACGGCTTGAGCAGGTCTATTGGGACATTCTGGCCAAGATGGCGAAAATCAATTGTTGTTCGGTGAGCGCTTTGCTTTCCTATGTCGATAGAGAGGTCCATCTGCGACACGGCGGGGTAAAGAATTTCAGCGGGCTGGTCCGGGTGGTGTGTGTTGTACACAGCTTGAGCGAGGGCGCTGGTAGCGCTGAATGACGCGCAGTGCGTCAGCGCGATGGCGGGTGTGATCGGGTGTCGTGTCGTCAACGGATCTGGATGAGTACGCGCCTGTGCCGTGTTACGGCTGCACAGGCTCGATTTAATGGATATAATCCCGCCCTTTGCCGCGAAACCCAACGTTTGCGCGGTAATAATCTGATTGCCGAGACAACCCCATGCCGATGTACGACTATCAATGTGCTTCCTGTGGTCATCAGTTGGAAGCCATTCAGAAGATCAGCGCAGCACCGTTGGTCGACTGCCCTGCCTGCCAGGCACCCGAGCTGAAAAAAATGCTGTCCATGCCAGGTTTCCGCCTCAGCGGCACCGGCTGGTACGAGACCGACTTCAAAACCGGTTCGAAGAAGAATCTGGCCGGCGGCGACAAAGCTGACTAAGTTGAACGACACGCGTGAGCTCTTGCATCATCTGCGCAAGGCCTCCAAACGAATTTCGAATTACGAGAAGTGAAACCACTACCATGATGCGCAGCCATTATTGCGGCCAACTGAACGAAAGCCTGGAAGGTCAGGAAGTTACCCTTTGCGGATGGGTCCACCGTCGTCGTGACCACGGCGGGGTGATTTTCCTCGATATCCGTGATCGTGAAGGCCTGGCCCAGGTGGTGTTCGATCCGGATCGCGCCGAAACCTTCGCCGCCGCCGACCGTGTGCGCAGCGAATACGTGGTCAAGATCACCGGTAAGGTGCGTCTGCGTCCGGCCGGCGCCGGGAACGCCAACATGACTTCGGGCATGATCGAAGTACTGGGCTACGAGCTGGAAGTATTGAACGAAGCGGAAACCCCGCCGTTCCCGCTCAACGAGTTCTCCGACGTTGGCGAAGAAACCCGCCTGCGTTATCGCTTCATCGACCTGCGTCGTCCGGAAATGCTCGAGAAGCTGCGTCTGCGTTCGCGCATGACCACCAGCATCCGTCGCTACCTGGACGAGAACGGCTTCCTCGACGTCGAGACACCGATTCTGACCCGCGCTACCCCGGAAGGTGCGCGTGACTATCTGGTGCCGAGCCGTACTCACGCCGGCAGCTTCTTCGCCTTGCCGCAATCGCCGCAGCTGTTCAAGCAGCTGCTGATGGTTGCCGGCTTCGATCGTTACTACCAGATCGCCAAGTGCTTCCGTGACGAAGACCTGCGTGCCGACCGTCAGCCGGAATTCACCCAGATCGACATCGAGACCAGCTTCCTCAACGAAGCCGAGATCATGGGCCTGACCGAAGGCATGATCCGCAACCTGTTCAAGGAAGTGCTGGGTCTGGAGTTCGGTGAGTTCCCGCACATGACCTGGGACGAAGCCATGCGTCGTTACGGTTCCGACAAGCCGGACCTGCGTAACCCGCTGGAACTGGTTGACGTTGCCGACCAGCTCAAGGAAGTCGACTTCAAGGTCTTCAGTGGCCCGGCCAACGACCCGAAAAGCCGTATCGCCGCTCTGCGCGTTCCGGGCGGGGCGAGCATGCCGCGCAGCAAGATCGACGACTACACCAAGTTCGTCGGCATCTACGGTGCCAAGGGCCTGGCGTACATCAAGGTCAACGAGCGCGCGAAGGGCGTCGAGGGGCTGCAATCGCCTATCGTCAAAAATATCCCTGAAGCCAACCTCAATGTGATCCTCGATCGCGTTGGCGCGGTTGATGGCGACATCGTGTTCTTCGGCGCCGACAAGGCCAAGATCGTCAGCGAAGCGCTGGGCGCACTGCGGATCAAGGTCGGTCACGACCTGAACCTGCTGACTTGCGAGTGGGCACCGATGTGGGTTGTCGACTTCCCGATGTTCGAAGAGAACGACGACGGCAGCTTCACCGCCTTGCACCACCCGTTCACCGCACCGAAGTGCACGCCAGAAGAGCTCGAAGCCAACCCGGCGACCGCTCTGTCCCGTGCCTACGACATGGTGCTGAACGGCACCGAGCTGGGTGGCGGTTCGATCCGTATCCACCGCAAGGAAATGCAGCAATCGGTCTTCCGTCTGCTGGGTATCAGCGAAGCGGAACAGGAAGAGAAATTCGGCTTCCTGCTCGACGCCCTGAAATACGGCGCACCGCCGCACGGTGGCCTGGCCTTCGGTCTGGACCGTCTGGTGATGCTGATGACTGGCGCCCAGTCGATTCGTGAAGTGATCGCCTTCCCGAAAACCCAGAGCGCTGCCTGCGTCATGACTCAGGCACCTGGCCTGGTCGATGCCAAGGCGCTGCGCGAGCTGCACATTCGTCTGCGCGAACAGCCTAAGGCTGAGTAAGACTGAGCACCTTGGCGCATCGTTCGATGCGCCAGGGCGTCAGATCCAGATTGTGTTGCCCGCTCGCCTTCATGGGTGTGCGGGCATTGTTTTAAAGAGAGTTGTTTTAAAGAGAATTCGGAGCGAGTTATGGCGGGTCATTCCAAGTGGGCGAACATCAAGCACCGCAAAGAACGTCAGGATGCCAAGAAGGGCAAGATTTTCACCAAGTGGATTCGTGAGCTGACCGTCGCGGCCCGTCAGGGTGGCGGTGATCCGGGTTCCAACCCGCGTTTGCGTCTGGCGTTGGACAAAGCCCTTGGCGCCAACATGAGCCGTGACATCATCGATCGCGCTGTGGCCCGTGGCGCCGGCGCTGCCGACACCGATGACATGGTCGAGTTGAGCTACGAAGGCTATGGCCCGGGCGGCGTAGCGGTGATGGTCGAGTGCATGACCGATAACCGCAATCGCACCGCAGCAGCTGTCCGTCACGCGTTCAGCAAATGTGGCGGCAACCTGGGGACCGACGGTTCGGTGGCCTACCTGTTCGAGCGCAAGGGGCAGATTTCCTTCGCGCCGGGCGTCGACGAAGACGCGCTGATGGAAGCGGCCATGGAAGCCGACGCCGATGACGTGGTCACCCACGAAGACGGTTCGATTGACGTGTTCACCTCGTTCGCTGGCTTCTACTCGGTGCGTAATGCCCTGGAAGCGGCCGGGTTCAAAGGTCATGACGCAGAAATCGTCATGCTGCCGACCACCAGTGCCGAACTGGACCTGGAAGGCGCGGAGAAAGTCCTCAAGCTGATCGACATGCTCGAAGACCTGGATGACGTGCAGAACGTTTATTCCAACGCGGACATTCCGGAATCGGTGGCCCAACAGCTCGGTTGAAGGGCGACGCAGATCTAGTGTGGGAGCCGGGCTTGCCCGCGATGACGTCGGCAGGCTCGACATTGATGTTGAATGTTCTACCGCTATCGCGGGCAAGCCCGGCTCCCACAGGGTTCTCTGTAGGGCTACAAAATGTGCGCCCGACACAGCCTGTTCCATGCTGGCCTCACTCTCTAAACCCGCAGGCGTTATGACTTTAATTCTTGGTATCGACCCCGGTTCACGCATTACCGGTTATGGCGTGGTACGCGATACCGGCCGTGGCTGCGTGTACGTGGCCTCGGGCTGTATTCGTACCGGCAGCGGCGAGTTACCTGAGCGCTTGCAAATTGTTTATCGCGGTGTGCGCGAAGTCATTCAGACCTACGGTCCGGTCACCATGGGGATCGAAAAGGTCTTTATGGCCCGCAATGCCGACTCGGCCCTGAAGCTCGGTCAGGCTCGCGGCGCCGCCATCGTCGCCGGTGCCGAAGAAAGCCTGGAAATTGCCGAATACACCGCAACCCAGGTCAAACAGGCAGTGACCGGAACCGGTGCGGCAAATAAAGAGCAGGTGCAGATGATGGTCATGCACATGCTGAAACTGACCAGCAAGCCGCAAATCGATGCCTCGGACGCCCTGGCAATCGCCATTTGTCATGCTCACACCCGTTCCAGTCTGTTACCCCATGGTCTGGGCACGGCTCGCAGTCGCGGCGGTCGCCTTCGCCTCTGATCTGATAGCATCAGCCCACTCATTTTGTCCGTTGAGCGTTTTGCGCCTGTTTTGTCGGCAGCCACGCTCACTTTGGTACTCGTCAGCCAGTTCTGGCCAACGCTTAAGGATTTGAAACGTGATTGGACGTTTGCGCGGCACCTTGGCTGAGAAACAGCCGCCGCACCTGATTCTGGATGTAAACGGCCTGGGCTATGAGCTGGAAGTGCCGATGACCACGCTCTATCGACTGCCGTCGGTCGGAGAGACGATCGCCTTGCACACCCATTTGGTCGTGCGCGAAGACGCCCAGTTGCTCTACGGTTTCATTGGCAAGCGTGATCGCGATTTTTTCCGTGAGCTGATCCGCCTCAATGGCGTGGGCCCCAAGCTGGCGTTGGCCTTGATGTCGAGCCTTGAAGTCGATGAACTGGTGCGCTGCGTGCAGGCGCAGGACACCTCGGCGCTGACCAAGGTGCCGGGCGTCGGCAAGAAGACTGCCGAGCGTTTGTTGGTGGAACTCAAGGATCGCTTCAAGGCCTGGGAAACCGTGCCAAGTATGTTCGCATTGGTACCGAACCAGCCGGATGCACCGATGCCGGTGGTCACCGCCGAAAACGATGCGGTGAGCGCGCTGATTTCCCTTGGCTATAAGCCGCAAGAGGCCAGCAAGGCGATTTCTGCCATCAAGGAGAAAGGTTTGAGCAGTGAAGACCTGATTCGTCGCGCCCTGAAGGGAATGATTTAAGTGATTGACGCTGATCGTCTGATCGCCGCCACGGGTGGCCCCCGTGACCGCGAAGAAGTCCAGGACCGCGCGATTCGTCCCGTCAGCCTGGCCGAATACATCGGCCAGCCGACCGTTCGCGAGCAGATGGAGTTGTTCATCCAGGCTGCCCGTGGACGCAACGAGTCCCTCGATCACACGCTGATCTTCGGTCCGCCGGGGCTGGGTAAAACCACCTTGGCCAACATCATTGCCCAGGAAATGGGTGTGTCGATCAAAAGCACCTCGGGGCCGGTCCTTGAGCGTCCGGGTGACTTGGCGGCGCTGCTGACCAACCTCGAACCTCATGATGTGCTGTTCATCGATGAAATCCACCGGCTGTCACCGATTGTCGAAGAAGTGCTGTACCCGGCCATGGAAGACTTCCAGCTCGACATCATGATCGGTGAAGGGCCGGCGGCGCGTTCGATCAAGCTCGACCTGCCACCTTTCACGCTGGTTGGTGCTACCACCCGCGCCGGGATGCTGACCAACCCGTTGCGTGACCGCTTCGGTATCGTTCAGCGCCTGGAGTTCTACAACACCGCGGATCTGGCGACCATCGTCAGCCGTTCGGCGACCATTCTCGGTTTGCCGCTGGACCCGGAGGGCGCCTTTGAAATCGCTCGTCGAGCCCGTGGTACGCCGCGTATTGCCAACCGTTTGTTGCGTCGGGTGCGCGATTTTGCCGAAGTCCGGGCAAAGGGGCATATCACTAAACCTATCGCCGATCTGGCGCTGAACCTGCTGGACGTTGATGAGCGTGGCTTCGATCACCAGGACCGGCGTCTGCTGTTGACCATGATCGAGAAGTTCGATGGCGGTCCGGTCGGGGTGGACAGTCTGGCGGCAGCGATCAGCGAGGAGCGACACACCATCGAGGACGTGCTTGAACCCTATCTGATTCAGCAAGGCTATATCATGCGGACCCCGCGTGGACGGGTAGTGACCCGGCATGCGTACCTGCATTTTGGTTTGAATATACCGTCGCGATTGGGTGAGATGCCCGTGGTAGACGAGTTTCTTGATGCAACAGACGAATGACGACCTCTGTGTGCTGATTTATTTCGGCTTTGTGTGGTCCTAGGGGACTGCAATTGCCGATCTTTCGCACGAAAGTCGTTCGAGAATGAAAAACAGTTGCCTGGCCGGATTGGCAACCTGAGGAGTAAGCACTAGAGTATGCGCGCGCAAAACGGGCTGGAGTCGTTCGCACATCGTTGTCGCGTTTATTACGAGGACACCGATGCCGGCGGCATCGTGTATTACGTTAATTACCTCAAGTTTATGGAGCGGGCTCGAACCGAGCGGCTACGAGAACTGGGCTTTGCCCAATCGCAGCTGGCAGGGGAGGACCTGTTGTTCGTCGTGCATTCCAGCGAAGCGCGCTATCACGCGCCGGCGCGACTGGACGACGAGCTTCTGGTAAGTGCTGAAGTAATCGAATTGAACCGTGTCAGCCTGCGCTTTAAACAGCAGGTCAGGCGAGCCGCGGATAACGTACTGCTCTGCGAAGGGCAGTTTTTGGTGGCCTGTGTGCGCACCCATAGTTTGAAACCCCGGGCCATTCCCGAAGCTCTACGTGCGGCCTTTGCCGACGAGAGCGGCGCGGGTACACACTCAGAGCAGGAGATAAAGCGTGGAAGCTAACGTCGTCGACCATACCTCCATGTGGAGCCTGGTCAGCAATGCCAGCGTTGTGGTGCAGTTGGTAATGCTGATCCTGGTAGCCGCATCGGTGACCTCGTGGATCATGATTTTTCAGCGCAGCAACCTGCTGCGCGCCGGTCGCCGTGCCCTGGAGAGCTTTGAAGAGCGCTTCTGGTCGGGTATCGACTTGTCCAAACTCTACCGCCAGGCCGGTAGCAACCCTGACCCGGATTCTGGTGTAGAGCAGATCTTCCGCGCCGGTTTCAAGGAGTTCTCCCGTCTGCGTCAGCAGTCCGGCGTTGATCCGGAAGCGGTCATGGAAGGTGTGGCGCGCGCCATGCGCGTGGCCATTTCCCGCGAAGAAGAAAAGCTCGAACAGAGCCTGCCGTTCCTTGCCACCGTCGGCTCCGTCAGCCCGTACATCGGTCTGTTCGGTACGGTCTGGGGCATCATGAACTCCTTCCGTGGTCTGGCGGCTGCCCAGCAAGCGACCCTGGCCACCGTGGCTCCAGGTATCGCCGAAGCACTGGTCGCGACCGCTATCGGTCTGTTCGCAGCCATTCCAGCGGTAATCGCTTACAACCGTTTCGCCGCTCGCAGCGAAACCTTGCTCGGCCGTTACTACACCTTCGCCGATGAGTTCCAGGCGATCCTGCACCGCAAAGTGCACACCAGCGAAGAATAAGCAGGTAATTCCCAATGGCTTTAATCGCTCGAGCTCGCAAAAAGCGCAAGCCGGTTGCCGAGATGAACGTGGTGCCTTACATCGACGTGATGCTGGTACTGCTGGTCATCTTCATGGTGACCGCACCGATGCTCAATCAGGGCGTGAAAGTTGATCTGCCCAAGGTTTCCAGCGAAGCCTTGCCGCAAGACAACAACACCCAGGTCCTGACCATTTCGATCAAGTCTGACAAGACCTATTACTGGAACCTTGGCAGCGAAGTCGACACCGAGAAGCAGCAGGACAGGGCCATGACCCTGCCGCAGATGACTGACGCGGTGACCAAGATCATTCGTGTTGGCAACGATAACGGCAAGCGTACTCAGGTCTTCATTCGCGGTGACAAGACCGTCGACTACGGCTCCGTCATGGGCGCCATGGGTGGATTGCAGAAAGCCGGGGTCGGTAATGTTGGCTTGATTACCGAGGCGCCCTGATGCAGCAACAGCGAGAGCCGACAGCCTCGGAAAGCTACTTCTGGCCTAGTGTCTGGGCGATTGGCCTGCACGTGCTGGTGTTTGGCATGCTGTTCGTCAGTTTTGCCATGACCCCGGAACTGCCGCCGGCCAAGCCGATTGTCCAGGCGACCCTGTACCAGCTGAAATCGAAAAGTCGGGCGACCACCCAGACCAATCAGAAGATTGCGGGTGAAGCGCAGAAATCTGCTGCGCGCCAGACCGAAGTCGAACAGATGGAACAGAAAAAGGTCGAGCAGGAAGCGGTGAAGGCTGCGGAACAAAAGAAAGAAGAGGCTGCTCAAAAAGCCGAGGAAGCCAAGAAGGCCGACGAGTCGAAAAAAGCGGACGAGGCGAAAAAGGCTGATGAAGCCAAGAAAGCCGATGAAGCGAAGAAGACCGCCGAAGCCAAAAAGGCCGAACAGAAACAATTGGCTGATATAGCCAAGAAGAAGGCCGAAGAAGAGGCCAAGGAAGCCGCTGAAGCAGAGGCCAAGAAAGCGGCCGCTGAAGCAGCGAAGAAAAAGATAGTCGAAGACGCGAAGAAGAAAGCCGCGGAAGACGCCAAGAAGGTAGCTGAAGCGGACGAGGCGAAGAAGAAAGTCGCCGAGGATGCGAAGAAGAAAGCTGCTGCCGATGCTGCGAAGAAAAAGTCGCAGGAAGCCGCGCGTAAATCTGTCGAAGAGAAAAAGGCTCAGGCCCTGGCTGATTTGCTTTCCGACAAGCCGCAGCGTCAACAGGCCTTGGCGGATGAGCAGGGTGATGAAACTGCGGGCAACTTCGATGATCTGATTCGTTCGCGAGCCTCTGAAGGTTGGGCGCAGCCGCCGTCGGCACGCAAGGGCATGAAAGTGATCTTGCAGATCAACATGTTGCCTGATGGAACGATCTCCGGAGTTTCGGTAGCTCATTCCAGTGGTGATGTGCCGTTCGACAGTTCTGCGGTAGCGGCAGTAAAAAATATTGGTCGTTTGACCGAAATGCAGGGTCTGAAACCAAGTGATTTCGCTCCCTATCGTTCATTCAAGATGACATTCACACCTGAGGATCTAGCCTTGTGAGAAACCTTCTTCGAGGACTGCTTGTCGTCATGTTCTGCTTTGCAGGACTGGCTACAGCGGATGAAAAAAATATCCTGGTCAGCAGTGGTAGCTCCCAGGCAACCCCGATTGCCGTCGTACCGTTCGGCTTGCAGGGCGGTAGCGTCCTGCCGGACGACATGGCGGAAATCATCGGTAACGACCTGCGTAACTCGGGTTACTACTCGCCGATTCCCAAGCAGAACATGATCAGCCAGCCGACTCAGGCCAGCGAAGTCATCTACCGCGACTGGAAGGCCCTGGGCGCCCAGTACATCATGGTCGGCAGCATCGTTCCGGCGGGCGGTCGCCTGCAGGTGCAATACGCCCTGTTCAACGTCGCCACCGAGCAGCAAGTGCTGACCGGTAGCGTGTCGGGCGGCGTCGATCAACTGCGCGACATGGCGCACTACATTGCCGACCAGTCGTTCGAAAAACTCACCGGCATCAAGGGTGCGTTCTCCACGCGCCTGCTGTACGTGACGGCTGAGCGTTTCTCCGAGAAAAACACTCGTTACACGCTGCAACGTTCCGACTATGACGGCGCCCGCGCAGTGACCCTGCTGCAATCGCGCGAGCCGATCCTGTCGCCGCGTTTCGCACCCGATGGCAAGCGCATCGCCTATGTGTCGTTCGAGCAGAAGCGTCCGCGCATTTTCATGCAGAACATCGACACCGGTCGCCGTGAGCAGATCACTAACTTCGAAGGCCTGAACGGTGCTCCAGCCTGGTCGCCGGATGGTTCTCGCCTGGCTTTCGTGCTGTCCAAGGACGGTAACCCGGATATTTACGTGATGAACCTGGCTTCGCGCCAGATCAACCGCGTGACTGCAGGTCCTGGCATCAACACCGAACCGTTCTGGGGTAAAGATGGTTCGACCATCTACTTCACCTCCGACCGTGGCGGCAAACCACAGGTTTACAAAACCAGCGCAAGTGGCGGCGGTGCTGAGCGCGTGACCTTTATCGGTAACTACAACGCCAACCCGAAATTGTCAGCTGACGAGAAGACGCTTGTCATGATTCACCGTCAGGATGGCTTCACCAATTTCAAGGTGGCGGCTCAGGATTTGCAGCGCGGTAGCGTAAAAATCCTGACAGATAGCACTCTAGACGAGTCGCCTACTGTTGCGCCCAACGGCACCATGGTAATCTACGCCACCCGCCAGCAGGGCCGGGGAGTCTTGATGCTCGTGTCCATTAATGGACGCGTAAGGCTCCCGCTTCCTACCGCTCAAGGCGAAGTCAGAGAACCTTCCTGGTCCCCTTACCTGAACTGACGCGGCGCTACACGTTTTACTTAACACATTGGGGTTCATTAGGAGTTTCACGATGGAAATGCTGAAGTTTGGTAAGTTTGCTGCGCTGGCCCTGGCCATGGCTGTAGCTGTAGGTTGCTCGTCCAAAGGCGGCGACAACGCCGGTGCAGGCGCTGTTGATCCAAACGCTGGTTACGGCGCTAACACTGGTGCTGTTGACGGCTCCCTGAGCGAAGAAGCTGCTCTGCGCGCAATCACCACCTTCTACTTCGAATACGACAGCTCGGACCTGAAGCCAGAAGCCATGCGCGCTCTGGACGTTCACGCCAAAGACCTGAAAGCAAACGGCGCTCGCGTTGTTCTGGAAGGCAACACCGACGAACGTGGTACTCGTGAGTACAACATGGCACTGGGCGAGCGTCGTGCGAAAGCCGTTCAACGCTACCTGGTACTGCAAGGTGTTTCCCCAGCTCAGCTGGAACTGGTTTCCTACGGCGAAGAGCGTCCAGTTGCTACCGGCAACGACGAGCAGTCCTGGGCTCAAAACCGTCGCGTCGAACTGCGTAAGTAATTCGTCATGCGAACGTGCCGTCGTGCTGTAACTGTTTTGGCTCTCAGCCTCGCGCCGCTTGCGGTGTGGGCTGCGGTTCCTGTGGTCGATGACAACTCCGGTTATAACAATAGCGGGAGTAGTTATCCGCCTGCGGGTTACGGTACGAACGGCGCCTATGCCGGGGGAGGGGTTTCGGCCCCTGCCTCGGCACAGGGTGTGCTGTTCAACCAACTGCAACAAATGCAGGAACAAATTGCACGTCAACAGGGTGCAATCGAAGTTCTGCAAAATGATGTAGCGCGCATGAAGCAGGAAAACCTGGAGCGATACCAGGATCTTGATCGGCGTATCGGAACCGGCGGTGCACCCGCTGCGGCTCCTCAGAATTCTCCAGCCGGTGGCGATATGAATGCCGCCGGTGCAGCTGCAGGTGCGAGTGCTGCCACTCAAGCACCCGCGGCCAGCAGCGAACCGGGTGATCCGGCGAAGGAAAAGCTCTATTACGACGCTGCCTTCGACCTGATCAAAGCCAAGGATTTCGACAAGGCCAGCCAGGCGTTTGCGGCATTCCTGCGCAAATACCCGAACAGTCAGTATGCGGGTAATGCCCAGTACTGGTTGGGCGAAGTGAACCTGGCCAAGGGTGATTTGCAAGGTGCAGGTCAGGCTTTTGCCAAGGTTTCGCAGCTGTACCCCAAGCACGCCAAAGTGCCTGACTCGCTGTACAAGCTCGCTGATGTAGAGCGCCGACTGGGTCATACCGACAAGGTCAAAGGCATTCTGCAGCAGGTGGTTGCTCAATATCCGGGCACTTCCGCCGCTCAGCTGGCCCAACGCGATCTGCAGCGCATGTAAGGCTGTTTGACCCGTTTACAAGAAACCCGCGCTTGCCGCGGGTTTTTTCGTTAGAATTCACGCCCTTTTTATGAAACACCGCTTTTGGGGATCTGCGCGTTGGCGGGGTTCCTTTAAGTGCCTGACGGAGGCGGACAGCCTGTTTAGCTGTTACGCCCGTGGCGACTATGCAAGACACATTGAGAATTACCGAAGTTTTTTACTCGTTGCAGGGTGAAACGCGGACTGCCGGGCTGCCCACTGTATTTGTGCGGCTGACCGGTTGCCCTTTGCGTTGCCAGTACTGCGACAGCGCCTACGCGTTCAGCGGCGGTACGATCAGAACCCTCGACGATATCCTCGAGCAGGTTGCGGGCTTTCGCCCGCGTTACGTTTGCGTTACCGGTGGCGAACCCCTGGCGCAACCTAACGCCATCCCTTTGCTCAAGCAGCTGTGTGACGCCGGTTACGAGGTGTCGCTGGAAACCAGCGGCGCCCTGGACATCAGCGCGGTCGATCCGCGGGTCAGCCGAGTGCTCGACCTGAAAACACCGGGGTCGAAAGAAGCGCACCGCAACCTCTACGAGAATATCGAGTTACTGACGGCCAACGATCAGGTCAAGTTCGTGATCTGTTCTCGCGAAGACTACGACTGGGCGGTGTCCAAGCTGATTCAGTACGGTCTCGATCAGCGTGCCGGTGAAGTCCTGTTCTCGCCGAGTCACCATGACTTGAGCGCGCGCGATCTGGCTGACTGGATTGTTGCGGACAACTTGCCGGTGCGCCTGCAATTGCAGTTGCATAAATATCTTTGGAACGACGAGCCGGGGCGCTGAAATGACTGAACAACTGAACACTACTGAAAAACGTGCGGTCATCCTGTTGTCCGGCGGTCTGGACTCGGCGACCGTAGTCGCCATGGCTCGTGCTGACGGTTATAGCTGTTACACCATGAGCTTCGACTACGGCCAGCGTCACCGCGCCGAGTTGCACGCTGCCGAGCGTGTAGCGCGTGATCTGGGCGTGATCGAGCATAAGGTGATTGGCCTGAACCTGAACGGCATTGGTGGCTCGGCACTGACCGACAGCTCCATCGATGTGCCTGAGGCGCCGAGCGAAGGTATCCCGATCACTTACGTGCCGGCCCGCAATACGGTGTTCCTGTCTCTGGCATTGGGCTGGGCCGAAGTGCTCGGCGCGCGCGACATTTTCATTGGTGTGAATGCGGTGGACTATTCCGGTTACCCGGATTGCCGTCCCGAGTTCATCGAAGCCTTCGAGCGCATGGCCAATCTGGCGACCAAGGCCGGAGTAGAGGGGAACGGCTTCCGTATCCAGGCACCGCTGCAAAACCTCAGCAAGGCGCAAATCGTCCAGGCTGGCGTGAAGCTCGGCGTCGACTATGCGCTGACAGTGTCCTGCTATCAGGCAGACGATAATGGCCGTGCATGCGGTAAATGCGACAGCTGCCGTCTGCGTGCAGAGGGCTTCCTGGCGGCCGGAATCAGCGACCCAACCGCTTATTTTTGATTTATTTCAAATTAGGTGTTGAATAGTCCTTAAAAATCAGTATTATACGCGCCACCACACAGCGGGTCGTTAGCTCAGTTGGTAGAGCAGTTGGCTTTTAACCAATTGGTCGTAGGTTCGAATCCCACACGACCCACCACTTTAAAAAATCTGGAAGGCCCACGTAAGTGAGGATTTCCGGGTTTTTTTTTGCCCGCGATTCAAGCCTGACTCAATCCGGGTGTTACACCGCGTGACGCAGGTCAGAATGATCTTTTGCATCTCGGGGATATTCTGTAGCCTTGCGCAGCTTCAATGCTGTCCGTGCCTGATGAATACTCACTCTCCCGGCGGTACCTTCTGTGGTCCGGAGCCGGGTGTATACTCGACTTTCGCGCGAAAGCGCCCGCAGGTCTTGCGATCATGACGCAAATTTCCGAACGCCTTCTGGTACAAGCCCACCTCGACGCCAAACAGCCGAAACCGCTGAGCGCCGAAGAGCAAGCTTATTACCGCGCCGCCATCGCCGCCGAGCTCAAGGCTCAGGACGCGGTGCTGGTTGCTCACTTCTATTGCGATCCGATCATTCAGGCGCTGGCCGAAGAAACCGGTGGCTGTGTTTCCGACTCTCTGGAAATGGCCCGCTTCGGCAACGCTCACCCGGCCAAGACCGTGGTGGTTGCCGGTGTGAAGTTCATGGGGGAAACCGCAAAAATCCTCAACCCGGAAAAACGTGTACTGATGCCGACCCTGGAAGCGACCTGCTCGCTGGACCTGGGTTGCCCGGTCGACGAGTTCTCGGCGTTTTGCGATCAGCACCCGGAGCGCACGGTGGTGGTCTATGCCAACACCTCGGCGGCAGTGAAGGCGCGGGCGGACTGGGTGGTGACATCCAGTTGTGCGCTGGAGATTGTCGAAAGCCTGATGGATAACGGCGAGACGATCATCTGGGGGCCAGACAAGCACCTGGGCACCTACATTCAGCGCCAGACCGGCGCCGACATGCTGCTGTGGGACGGTGCCTGCATCGTTCACGAAGAGTTCAAGGCCAAACAGCTGGAAGACATGAAAGCGCTGTATCCGGACGCCGCTATCCTGGTGCATCCGGAGTCGCCGACGGCGGTGATCGAGTTGGCCGATGCGGTGGGTTCCACCAGTCAGCTGATCGCCGCTGCGCAAAGGCTGCCGAACAAGACCCTGATCGTCGCCACCGACCGCGGCATTTTCTACAAGATGCAGCAGTTGTGCCCGGACAAGGTCTTTATCGAGGCGCCTACGGCCGGCAACGGCGCGGCATGCCGCAGTTGCGCGCATTGCCCGTGGATGGCGATGAACACCCTTGAGCGCACGCTACAGTGCCTGCGTGAGGGCTCCAACGAGATCTTCGTCGAGCCGGCGCTGATCCCGCAGGCGATTCGCCCGCTCAAGCGCATGCTCGACTTCACGGCGGCAGCGCGGATGAAGCTGGCGGGCAATGCCTGACATTCGATAGATCAAAAGATCGCAGCCTGCGGCAGCTCCTACGCGGTTTACGTAGGAGCTGCCGAAGGCTGCGATCTTTTTTGTGGGTTATTTTTTCTTCTTCGGGATCCGCACCAGCTGACTGTTGGAGTACATGTCGTGCCAACTGCGCTGCTGCTTGTCGAAGAGCACCCAGAAGAACCCCAGGCCTGCGCACAGCAAGGACGCGATCGACACCACAAAGCGCAACAGCGCCTGCCACAGGCTGATCGCCGAGCCGTCGGCGTTCTGCACGCGGATGCACCAGACCTGCATGCCAAGGGTCTGACCGGACCAGGTCCAGAACTTGGCGAAGAAGCCAAACAGCACGAACAGCAGAATGGTCGAGAACAGCGGATCACCGTCCAGCGCGCCGGCTTCGGTCAGTGCGCGCATTTTCTCTTCGCCAAGGATTGCCATCTGCACCATCTTGTAGATACCGCCCGTGACGATCAGCAGGGCGGTGCACAGCAAGAAGTCGTAGAACATCGCTGCCAGGCGACGGCCCAGGCCGGCGATGGGGAATTCACCCTGGGGGCTTAGCAGGTGTTTCGACATGGGGTGGCTCTCGGCTGAAAAAAGAAGCCATTTTACGGAATTACGCACACAAAAAAGCCCCTGATGTCAGCATCAGGGGCTTTTTCGTTACAGAAGATCAGCCTTCTGCTTGTACTTCGTCAGCTTGCATGCCTTTTTGGCCCTGCACAGCGACGAAGGTGACTTTCTGGCCTTCTTTCAGGCTCTTGAAGCCGTTGCCCTGAATGGCACGGAAATGCACGAACAGATCCGGACCGCTTTCTGGAGTGATAAAACCAAAACCTTTCTCGTCGTTAAACCACTTGACGGTGCCGCTCTGACGTTGGGACATTTCTTATTTCCTTTGACGCAAAAATTGATGACAGCCTCTTTCTCATGAAAGAGTACTGGAGCTGGTTGCAGGAGAGTAAGAGACGTCGAACGGGATGTAGCTAACTTGTAGGCTACTGCCCAGGTCACGATTCCAAGCGACCCATGCAAACACAGTGAACAAACTCTACGCCAACTACGGGAGAAAAAACAAGCCCCGTGGAAGCCTTGTATTGCTTGGCTTGATGGCTGTTTCGCATGATTGCTAGTGGGCTTATTCGCTAGCGTTGTTCAATTGTTTTCGATTGTTATAAGCCAAGTTCAGAAACGAAGTGCCTGATCGGCGCATGCACTGTTTTATGGCGGCTGCGTTACAGATTAGTGCACTGTTACGCAACCGCGTTACTTATAGGAACAGTCAATCAACCACGATAGTAGCGTTGTGGAACAAATGGCATTTTGCTTACAAGCAAAGGCACCTTTTTCCCACGTACAATCGCCCACACTTGGGTATCGAGTGCGATGTAAGCACTGTCGAGGTAACCCATCGCCAAAGGACCGCCCAGGGTTGGCCCGAAGCCGCCGCTGCAGACGCTGCCGATGATTTCGCCCGCTTCGTTGACGATTTCCGCACCTTCGCGCACCGGAGTGCGCTCCTGAGGCAGCAGGCCGACGCGTTTACGGCCGACACCGTTTTGTTGCTGGGCGAATACGGTTTCGGCCCCCGGGAAGCCACCGGCACGCGCACCCTCGGCACGCCGTGGCTTGGAGATGGCCCACAGCAGGCTGGCTTCGATCGGTGTAGTCTCGGTGTTCATGTCGTGGCCATAGAGGCACAGGCCGGCTTCCAGGCGCAGCGAGTCACGGGCGCCAAGGCCGATGGCCGCGACTTCCGGTTCGGCCAGCAAGGCACGAGCCAGGGTTTCGGCATTGGCGGCAGGCACGGAGATTTCGAAACCGTCTTCACCGGTGTAGCCCGAACGGCTGACGAAGCAATCGACGCCGAGCAAGCTCACGCGGGTGAACTGCATGAATGTCATCTTCGCCACTTCAGGGGCCAGACGCGCGAGCACGGTCACTGCGGCTGGGCCTTGCAGGGCGAGCAGGGCGCGTTCTTCGAATAACGGCTCGATGTTGCACTGATCGCCGATGTGCTGGCGCAGGTGCGCCAGGTCCTGGTCCTTGCACGCGGCGTTGACCACCAGGAACAACTCGTCGTTACCCAGGTTGGCGACCATCAGGTCGTCGAGGATGCCACCGGTCTGGTTGGTGAACATCGCATAGCGCTGCATGCCCACTGGCAGGTCGATGATGTCCACCGGCACCAGGGTTTCCAGGGCCTTGGCGGCGTTGGCACCGGTCAGGCGGATCTGGCCCATATGCGAGACATCGAACAGCCCGGCCTGATCACGGGTGTGCTGGTGCTCTTTCATCACGCCCAGCGGGTACTGCACCGGCATGTCGTAGCCGGCGAAAGGCACCATGCGCGCACCGAGTTCGATGTGCAGCGCGTGCAGCGGGGTTTTCAACAGGTGTTCGGTGGACATATGCAGCTCCTGTAAATTGCACTGATGCAGATGCGTTCGCATCAGCACTCGATAATGTTGACCGCCAAACCGCCACGGGCGGTTTCCTTGTATTTGCTTTTCATGTCGGCGCCGGTCTGGCGCATGGTACGGATGACCTTGTCGAGGGAGACGAAGTGCTGACCGTCGCCGCGCAAGGCCATGCGCACTGCATTGATGGCTTTGACCGAGCCCATGGCGTTGCGCTCGATGCACGGTACTTGCACCAGCCCGCCAATTGGGTCGCAGGTCAGGCCGAGGTTGTGTTCCATGCCGATTTCGGCAGCGTTTTCCACTTGCTGTACGGTGCCGCCCAGTACTTCGCAGAGCGCACCGGCAGCCATAGAACAGGCCACGCCGACCTCGCCCTGACAACCGACTTCGGCGCCGGAGATCGAAGCATTTTCCTTGTAGAGAATGCCGATGGCGGCAGCGGTGAGCAGAAATCGCACCACGCCGTCTTCGTTGGCGCCAGGGATGAAGCGCATGTAGTAATGCAATACCGCCGGGACAATGCCGGCTGCACCATTGGTCGGTGCCGTGACCACGCGTCCGCCGTTGGCGTTTTCTTCGTTCACTGCCAGCGCATACAAATTGACCCAGTCGAGCACCGACAACGGATCGCGCAGCGACGATTCCGGGTTCTTGCACAATTGCCGATGCAGCGCCGCCGCACGGCGTTTGACCTTCAAACCGCCGGGTAGAATCCCTTCGTTGCGGCAGCCGGCGGCGACGCAGTCCTGCATCACTTGCCAGATCTTCAGCAGGCCGGCGCGGGTTTCCGCTTCCGGGCGCCAGGCGCTTTCGTTGGTCAGCATCACCTGGCTGATGGACAGCCCGTAAGTGCTGCAATGGCCAAGCAGGTCCTTGGCGCTTTTGAACGGGAAGGTCAGCGGCGTTGCATCCTCGACGATACGGTCAGCACCGGCGGCGTCTTCGTCGACCACAAAGCCGCCACCGACCGAGTAATACTCGCGGCTGCGGATCTGTATTCCGGCGGCGTCAAAAGCACGAAAGATCATGCCGTTGGGGTGATAAGCCAGTGGCTTGCGGATCATCGCCAGGTGGAGTTTTTCGTTGAATTCGATGACGTGTTCACCGAGCAGGTTCAAGCGACCGCTGCTGCGAATCTCATGCAGGCGGGCGGCGATGTTCTCGGTGTTTACAGTGTCCGGGTGTTCACCTTCCAGGCCCAGCAGCACAGCCTTGTCGCTGCCATGGCCTTTGCCGGTGGCGCCGAGCGAGCCGTAGAGCTCGACTTTGACGCAGGTGGTTGCCGCCAACAGGTTTTCACGACGCAGGCCTTCGACGAAGCGCGCAGCGGCGCGCATCGGGCCAACGGTGTGGGAACTGGAGGGGCCGATGCCAATCTTGAACAGGTCGAACACGCTTAACGACATGGTTGTTCTCCGGTTTCTTGTTATGAGGGTCGGCAGGTTATGACGGTTGGCACAGATCCTTGTGGGAGCGAGCTTGCTCGCGATGGCGGTGTGACAGGCAGCATTGATGTCGACTGACACGGCCCCATCGCGAGCAAGCTCGCTCCCACAGGGTCAAGTGGTGTTCTTGCGGGGAGCGGGTGAATCCGCTCCCCACATACATCAAGCGTAGCTTTCGATCGACGGGCAGGCGCAGATCAGGTTGCGGTCGCCAAACACGTTGTCGACCCGGCCGACCGGTGGCCAGTACTTGCCTTCGATCAACGACGCTACCGGATACACCGCCTGCTCACGGCTGTACGGATGCGTCCACTCGCCGACGATTTCCGCGGCCGTGTGCGGTGCGTTTTTCAACGGGTTGTCGTCCTTGTCCAGCGTGCCGTTTTCCACCGCGCGGATTTCTTCGCGGATGCGGATCATGGCGTCGCAGAAACGGTCCAGCTCTTCCTTGGATTCGCTTTCGGTCGGCTCGATCATCAGCGTGCCGGCCACCGGGAACGACATGGTCGGGGCGTGGAAGCCGAAGTCGATCAGGCGCTTGGCGACGTCATCGACGCTGATGCCGCTGCTGTCTTTCAACGGGCGCAGGTCGAGGATGCATTCGTGGGCGACCAGGCCGTTGCTGCCGGTGTAGAGCACTGGGTAGTGTTCTTCGAGGCGACGGGAAATGTAGTTGGCGTTGAGGATTGCCAATTGCGAAGCACGCTTGAGGCCGGCGCCGCCCATCATGCGGATGTACATCCAGGTGATCGGCAGAATACTCGCGCTACCAAACGGTGCGGCGCAGACCGCACCTTCCTTGCGCTCCATGGCCGCGTGCCCCGGCAGGAACGGCGTCAGGTGCGATTTCACGCCAATCGGGCCGACGCCCGGGCCGCCACCGCCGTGCGGGATGCAGAAGGTTTTGTGCAGGTTCAGGTGCGACACGTCGCCGCCGAACTTGCCCGGTGCGCAGAGGCCGACCATGGCGTTCATGTTGGCGCCGTCGATGTACACCTGGCCGCCGTTGTCATGAATGATCCCGCAGATTTCGCGGATGCCTTCTTCGAACACGCCGTGGGTTGACGGGTAGGTGATCATCAGCGCGGCGAGGTGCTCGCGGTGCTCGATGGCTTTGGCGCGCAGGTCTTCGATGTCGACGTTGCCGCGGGCATCGCACGCGGTCACGACCACGCGCATGCCGGCCATGTTGGCGGTGGCCGGGTTGGTGCCATGGGCCGACGACGGGATCAGGCAGATGTCGCGGCGTTCTTCGCCACGGCTCTGGTGGTAGGCACGGATTGCCAACAAGCCGGCGTATTCACCTTGGGAACCAGCGTTCGGTTGCAGCGAAATCGCGTCGTAACCGGTGGCGGCGCAGAGCATTGCTTCCAGTTCATCGGTCAGTTGCTGGTAGCCGGCGCTTTGTTCGGCCGGGGCGAACGGGTGTAGGGCGCCGAACTCGGCCCAGGTCACCGGGATCATTTCGCTGGCGGCGTTGAGTTTCATGGTGCACGAACCCAGCGGGATCATGGTGCGATCCAGCGCCAGGTCCTTGTCGGCGAGCTTGCGCAGGTAGCGCATCAGCTCGGTTTCCGAGTGATAACGGTTGAATACCGGGTGGCTGAGGATCGCCGACTGGCGTACCAGTTCAGCGGGGATGCGGCTGTCGACGCTGGCGGCCAGTGCCGCGAAGTCCGGGAGGGCTTTGCCGTCGGCCAGCAGGCCCCACAGGGTCTCGATGTCGGCCTGGCTGGTGGTTTCGTCCAGAGACAGACCCAGACGCTCGCCATCGACGACACGCAGGTTGATGCGCTGGGCGCGAGCCTTGTCGTGCAGAGCGGCGGTGTTGGCGCCGGTGTTCAGGGTCAGGGTGTCGAAGAAGTTTTCTTGTTCAACGGCGAGACCCAGCGCGCTCAAGCCTTTGGCGAGGATCGCGGTCAGGTGATGGATGCGGTTGGCGATCTGCTTCAGGCCTTTAGGGCCGTGATACACGGCGTACATGCTGGCGATGTTGGCCAGCAGCACTTGGGCGGTGCAGATGTTGCTGGTGGCTTTCTCGCGGCGGATATGTTGCTCGCGGGTCTGCATGGCCAGGCGCAGCGCCGGCTTGCCGAAACGGTCCACCGAGACACCGACCAGACGGCCCGGCATGTCGCGTTTGAACGCATCGCGGGTGGAGAAGTAGGCCGCGTGCGGGCCACCGAAGCCCAGCGGCACGCCGAAGCGTTGCGCGCTGCCGATGGCGACGTCGGCACCGAACTCGCCTGGCGGGGTCAGCACGGTCAGGGCCAGCAGGTCAGCGGCGACCGCGACCAGCGCGTTAGCGGCGTGGAACCGTTCGGTCAGTTCGCGGTAGTCGAACAGGTCGCCGTTGCTGGCCGGGTATTGCAGCAGAGCGCCGAAGAACGTGCTGACATCGCTCAGTTCGCGTTCGTCGCCGACCACCACGTCAATGCCCAGCGGCTCGGCCCGGGTGCGCAGCACGTCGAGGGTTTGCGGGTGGCAGTGGCTCGAGGCGAAGAAGGCGTGGCTGCCCTTGTTCTTGCTCAGGCGTTTGCAGAAGGTCATGGCTTCGGCAGCAGCGGTGGCTTCGTCGAGCAAGGATGCGTTGGCGATCGGCAGGCCGGTCAGGTCGCTGATCAGGGTCTGGAAGTTCAGCAGCGCTTCCAGACGACCCTGGGAAATTTCTGGCTGGTACGGGGTGTACGCGGTGTACCAGGCCGGGTTTTCCAGCAGGTTGCGCAGGATCGGCGACGGCGTGTGGGTGCCGTAGTAGCCCTGGCCGATGTAGGTCTTGAACAGTTGGTTCTTGGCGGCAATGGCTTTGATCGAGGCCAGTGCCTCGGCTTCGCTTTGACCGTCGCCCAGATCGAGCACGCTGGTGCCTTTGATGCTGTCGGGGATGACGCTGGCGCTCAGGGCTTCCAGCGAGTCAAAACCGAGGCTGTTGAGCATGGCTTGCTCATCGCCTGCGCGCGGGCCGATATGGCGCGCGATGAATTCGTTGGCGGTGCTTGGATTGATAGTCATGGCGGCTCCTCAGGCTTCGGCGTTGGCTTTGATCAGACGGTCGTAAGCGTCTTGATCCAGCAGTTTGGCGACAGCCGAGGCGTCGGTAGGTTTGAAGCGGAAGAACCAGCCTTCACCCAGCGGATCTTCGTTGACCAGTTCAGGGCTGCTGTCCAGCGCCGGGTTCACTTCCAGTACTTCACCGTCCAGTGGCATGTACACGCCGCTGGCGGCTTTTACCGATTCCACGGTGGCAGCTTCAGCGCCTTTGTCGTAGGACTGCAGCTCAGGCAGTTGTACGAAAACCACGTCGCCCAAGGCGTTCTGTGCGAAAGCGGTGATGCCGACAGTGACAGTGCCGTCAGCTTCGGTGCGCAGCCATTCGTGATCTTCAGTAAAACGCAACTCGCTCATGGAAACTCCTCAGGGGCCAGACTCGTCTGGTGGACGCGATTGAATGCTCGTGCAGCGCAGAGCTGAATGGCCAGATGCAAAGCAAGAACGCGGCCAAAGTTTTTTATTTGTTACAAATCAATAGGTTACGGTTTGTTTCAGACGAGACGAAAAACCCGACTGTAGCGAAATCGCTACAGCTTGAGGCGTGGAAAAAAGCCTATGGGGATCAAAGCCTTGCGTAGCGTAGTTTAATCGAGGGTGTAGCGAAATCGTTCCGCTGTAGCGCATTCAGTACAGATGGAGGTCGTTTTTGATGCATTGGTAGAATTTTGTGGTGCTGCCGAGGGACTCATCGCGAGCAAGCTCGCTCCCACACTGGTTTGTGTCGGTTACACATTATGTGAACACCAAAAATCCCCTGTGGGAGCGAGCTTGCTCGCGATGGCGATTTCAGGGCTTGCCCGGAATCCCGTACTTGCGCAATCGATGGGCGATGGCGGTGTGGGAGGTTTGCAGGCGGCTGGCCAGTTGGCGGGTCGAGGGGTAGTTGACGTAGAGTTTTTCCAGCAGGGTTTTCTCGAACGCTTCCACGGCCTGTTCAAGGCTGTCGACTTCGGTGTCGCTTTGGCGCGCCACGGAGGTGCCGGCGATGTCCAGGTCGCCGATGTCCACCAGGCTGCTTTCGCAAATGGCCGCGGCGCGGAAGATCACGTTCTGCAGTTGCCGCACGTTGCCCGGCCAGCGGTTGCCGAGCAGGGCTGGATAGGTTCCAGGAGCGAGGCGACAAACCGGGCGCTGGATCTGCGCGCAGGCCTGCTGCATGAAGTAGCGCGCCAGTAGCAGAATGTCCTGACCGCGCTCGCGCAGCGGTGGGACTTCGACGTTGAGCACGTTGAGGCGGTAGAACAGATCCTCGCGGAATGCGCCTTCGCTGACCATTTTTTCCAGGTCACGGTGGGTCGCGCTGAGGATCCGCACGTTGACCTTGACCTCACGATCGCCACCCACGCGGCGGAAGCTGCCATCGTTGAGGAACCGCAGCAATTTGGCCTGCAAGTACGGTGACATTTCGCCGATCTCGTCGAGAAATACCGTGCCCTGGTTGGCCAGTTCCATCAGGCCTGGCTTGCCGCCACGCTGGGCGCCGGTGAAGGCGCCGGGGGCGTAACCGAACAGCTCGCTTTCGGCGAGGTTCTCCGGCAAAGCCGCGCAGTTCAACGCCAGAAAAGGCGCGCTGTGCCGGGCGCTGATCGCATGGCAGGCACGGGCCACCAGTTCTTTACCGGTGCCGGTTTCCCCCTGAATCAGCAGCGGAGCATCGAGCGCCGCCACGCGTTGCGCACGCGCCTTGAGGGTACGAATCGCCGGGGATTCACCGAGCAGAGCATCGAAACCTTCGGCGTGATCGTGGTGCAACGCCGACAGTTGTTCGCCGATGCGGTTGGGTTGATACAAGGTCAGCAGGGCGCCGGCATCGGTGATGGGCGTGGCGTCCAGCAGCAAGGTCTGGCCGTTGACGGTGATCTCGCGCAACGGCAGACGGAAGCCGTGTTCCAGCAGCGTTTCCAGCAGCGTGGGATCAGTGAACAGCTCGGCGACGCTTTCCCCGGCCGGTTCACGGCCGTACAAAGCGATCAGTGCCGGGTTGGCCAGCAACACCTTGCCGGCGCTATCGAGCGCCAGCACCGGGTCGGTCATCGCCGCCAGCAGCGCGTCGAGTTGCAGGTGCCGACGCTGACCGGGAAGGATGTCGACCACCGTCACCGCCTGCACGCCGCGCACGCTGAACAGCGCATCGCGCAGTTCTTCAAGCACTTGCGGGCTGAGGGTCGGCGCATCGATGTAAACGTTCGGTGGAACCATTTCCACCGCATCCAGATTGAGATTGCGCCCACCGAGCAAGGCCAGGACTTCCTGGGTGATGCCGACGCGGTCGATGAAGCTGACGTGGATACGCATGGGGCGGTTCAGTGTTCTGGAGTGCGGAGGGTGGCAAGTATGCCTTGGGGCGGGCTAATGGTGAAATCCTGCGCAGGACTTCACGTCAACACTGAACCAATGTGGGAGCGAGCTTGCTCGCGATAGCGGTCTTTCAGTCGACATCCATGGTGAATGTCAATCCGTCATCGCGAGCAAGCTCGCTCCCACAGGGTGAGTGGGGTTATTCCAGATGTTCAGGCTTCACCGGATCCCCGGATTTGACGTGCAGTTGCGCGCGTACGTCTTCGAACATCTCGTCGTAATACTTGTGCAGCGAGCCGATGCTGGCGGTTTTAGGCATGCCGTATTTCTGTGCGATGCGCGTGGCGTGTCGGGCAAAGTCGAAGGCCTGGTCCTTGGGCAGGAAGAATTCTTCATTCAGGTCCTTGCCTTCGACCGAGCCATGCAGCTTGAAGAGCATGCCTGTGCCTTCCTTGGGATCTGTTGCGACCTCATAGTCAATGCACAGGTTGTAGCTGAAGTCGTCCTTGTTCAGGGCGTGGCGCTCGATGTGCAAGTGACCGGGCTCGAATGTGGCCATGGGCGTCTCCTTCAAAGGCATTGAAGCGGGGCAGGCATGAGGTCTGCCCCGGCTGTTTTTTATCGGTAGGCGATACCAAGTTTAGCCGTGCTGATACGGGTGCCGGCCTTGCCCTGGACGATGGATTCGATGTCCGAGAGTGAACCGATCACCGCGACTTTGCCAGTGTTGCGGGCGAACTCGCAGGCTGCCTGGACTTTCGGGCCCATGGAGCCGGCGGCGAAGCCGAGTTTTTCGATGTCGTCGGGGTGGGCCTGGGCGATAGCTTTCTGGGTTGGCTTGCCGAAATCGACAAACGCGGCGTTGACGTCGGTGGCGATCACCAGCAAATCACTTTCAAGCTGTTCGGCCAGCAGTGCCGAGCACAGGTCCTTGTCGATCACCGCTTCCACGCCCTTGAGCTTGCGGTTCTCGTCGTACATCGTCGGAATGCCGCCACCGCCCGCGCAGATCACGATGCTGCCTTTGTCCAGCAGCCACTTGATCGGGCGGATTTCGAAGATGCGTTTGGGTTTCGGACTGGCCACCACGCGGCGGAACTTGTCACCGTCCGGGGCAATCGCCCAACCTTTTTCAGCGGCCAGCGCCTCGGCTTCGGCCTTGGAGTAGACCGGGCCGATAGGCTTGCTCGGGTTCTGGAAGGCCGGGTCCCTGGCGTCGACTTCAACCTGGGTCAGCAGGGTTGCGAACGGCACTTCGAAGTCCAGCAGGTTGCCCAGTTCCTGTTCGATGATATAGCCAATCATGCCTTCGGTTTCGGCACCGAGCACGTCCAGCGGGTAAGGGGAAACCTGGGTGTAGGCCGCCGCTTGCAGCGACAGCAGACCGACTTGCGGGCCATTGCCATGAGCGATCACCAGTTGATTGCCGGGGTGGATTTTGGCGATCTGTTCGGTGGCGATCCGGATGTTGGCACGTTGATTGTCCGCGGTCATGGGCTCACCACGGCGGAGCAGGGCGTTACCGCCCAGTGCAACGACGATACGCATAATGCAATCCTTCTAAACAGAGAGGTAGCAGGCGACTCGGTCTCCTGTGGGAGCGAGCTTGCTCGCGATGGCGCGGTGTCAGTCGACGTCAATGTTGCCTGTCACACCGCTATCGCGAGCAAGCTCGCTCCCACAAAGAGCAAACCGGGTGGGTCTTTAGATATCCGCCAGCGCCGAGACCAGGATCGCCTTGATGGTGTGCATGCGGTTTTCCGCTTGCTCGAAGGCGATGTTGGCGGGCGACTCGAAGACTTCCTCGGTCACTTCAACGCCGTTGGCCAGGTTCGGATAACGCGCCGCGATGTCCTTGCCGACCTTGGTTTCACTGTTGTGGAACGCCGGCAGGCAGTGCATGAACTTCACCCGGGGGTTGCCCGAGGCTTTCATCATTTTGGCGTTGACCTGGTACGGCAGCAGTTGCTCGATACGCTCGTCCCAGGCTTCGACCGGTTCACCCATCGACACCCAGATGTCGGTGTGGATGAAGTCCACGCCCTTGACCGCTTCTTTTGGGTCTTCGGTGATGGTGATACGGGCACCGCTTTCTTCGGCGAAGGCTTTGCACTGATCGATGAAGTCCTGATGTGGCCACAGCGCTTTCGGTGCGCCGATGCGCACGTCCATGCCGAGTTTGGCGCCGATCATCAGCAGCGAGTTGCCCATGTTGTAGCGGGCGTCACCGAGGTAGGCGTAGCTGATGTCATGCAACGGCTTGTCGCTGTGTTCGCGCATGGTCAGGGTGTCGGCGATCATTTGGGTCGGGTGGAACTCGGCGGTCAGGCCGTTGAACACCGGCACGCCAGCGAACTTGGCCAGCTCTTCGACGATTTCCTGTTCGAAGCCACGGTACTCGATCGCATCGAACATCCGACCGAGAACGCGGGCGGTGTCTTTCATGCTTTCCTTGTGGCCGATTTGCGACGACACCGGGTCGATGTAGGTGACATGAGCACCTTGGTCATGGGCCGCGACTTCGAAGGCGCAACGGGTGCGGGTCGAGGTTTTTTCGAAGATCAGCGCGATGTTCTTGCCTTTGAGGTGCGGCTGTTCGGTGCCGGTGTACTTGGCGCGTTTCAGGTCGCGGGACAGGTCCAGCAGGTAGTGCAGCTCGCGATTGGTGTGGTGCATCAGCGAGAGCAGGCTGCGGTTGCGCATGTTAAAAGCCATGATGTGGATCTCCTTTGGTTTCGGTTATCCCCTTGGTCGGACTCTGTAAGCCTCGGCCAAGGTTTGAAAGTTAATAGTCGATTGGGTCGCGGATGATCGGGCAGGTCATGCAGTGGCCGCCGCCACGACCGCGACCGAGTTCGCCGGCGCTGATGGTGATGACCTCGATACCGGCCTTGCGCAGCAGGGTGTTGGTGTAGGTGTTGCGGTCGTAACCGATCACCACGCCGGGCTCCACGGCGACCACGTTGTTGCCGTCGTCCCACTGTTCGCGTTCGGCGGCGAAGCTGTTGCCGCCGGTTTCGACGACGCGCAGGGCCTTGAGGTTGAGTGCGGCGGCCACGGTGTCGAGGAAGCTGGTTTCTTCGCGACGGATATCGATGCCGCCCGGTTTGCTTTCGTCAGGGCGCAGGGTGAAGGCCACGATCTGGTTCACCACTTCCGGGAAAATCGTCACCAGGTCGCGGTCGCAGAAGCTGAACACGGTGTCCAGGTGCATCGCCGCGCGGGATTTCGGCAGGCCGGCAACGATCACCCGCTCGACCGCTTTGTGCTTGAACAGGTTCAGTGCCAACTGGCCGATGGCCTGACGGGACGAGCGTTCGCCCATGCCGATCAACACTACGCCGTTACCGATCGGCATCACGTCGCCGCCTTCCAGCGTGGCGTTGCCGTGCTGCTGATCCGGGTCGCCGTACCAGACCTGGAAGTCGGCGTTGGTGAACTCGGGGTGGAACTTGTAGATGGCGCTGGCCAGCAGGGTTTCCTGACGGCGTGCTGGCCAGTACATCGGGTTCAGTGTGACGCCGCCATAGATCCAGCACGTGGTGTCGCGGGTGAACTGGGTGTTTGGCAGCGGCGGCAGAATGAAGCTGGAGTGGCCGAGGAAGTCGCGGAACATTTCGATGGTCTTGCCACCGAAGCTGCTTGGCAGGTCATCGGCCGACACGCCGCCAATCAGGAACTCGGCGACCTTGCGCGGTTCCAGGCTGCGCAGCCAGGAGCTGACTTCGTTGACCAGGCCGAGGCCGACCTGATTGGCGGTGATCTTGCGCTCCAGGATCCAGTCCAGGGCTTCTGGGTTGGCGACGATGTCGGTCAGCAGGTTGTGCATTTCCAGCACATCGATATCGCGCTCACGCATCTTGGTGACGAAGTCGAAATGGTCACGCTTGGCCTGGGCAACCCACAGCACATCATCGAAAAGCAGTTCGTCGCAGTTGTTCGGGGTCAGCCGCTGGTGAGCCAGGCCGGGGGAGCACACCATGACTTTGCGCAGTTTGCCGGCTTCGGAATGTACGCCGTACTTAACTTTTTCCGTGGTCATTACAGATCCTCCAGATAACAAAACGGTCGAGTGTTACAAGCGGGTGCTACAGGGTCAGGAAGCCGTCGTAGAGCCCATAGGCCGCCACCAGGGCACCAATGACTACCGCGGTGAAAATCAGCTTCTCGACGTTGGTGAAAACCGGTTTGCCCAACTCGCGCTTGGCCTTGGCGAACAGGATCGCGCCGGGGGCATAGAGCAGGGCGGACAGCAGCAGGTATTTGATGCCGCCGGCATACAGCAGCCAGATCGCGTAGATCAGTGCGATGCCGCCGATGATCAGGTCTTTCTTGCGTTCGGCCAGGGCGTTTTCATAGCTCTCGCCGCGTACCGCCAACAGCAGCGCATAGGCCGCCGACCACAGGTAAGGCACCAGAATCATCGAGGTGGCGAGGTAGATCAGCGACAGGTAAGTACTGGCCGAGAACAGGGTGATGATCAGGAACACCTGGACCATCGCGTTGGTCAGCCACAGGGCGTTGACCGGCACATGGTTGGCGTTCTCCTTGCGCAAGAACTCCGGCATGGTGTGGTCCTTGGCGGCGGCGAACATGATCTCCGCACACAGCAGCACCCACGACAGCAGCGCACCGAGCAAGGAAATGATCAGGCCGACGCTGATCAGCACCGCGCCCCAGTGACCGACTACATGCTCCAGCACGGCGGCCATCGACGGGTTCTGCAGCTTGGCCAACGCTGGTTGAGTCATGATGCCCAGCGACAGCACGTTCACCAGCACCAGGAACAGCAGCACGGTGATGAAGCCGATCACGGTGGCTTTACCGACATCCGAGCGTTTTTCGGCTCGGGCCGAGAAGATGCTCGCGCCTTCGATGCCGATGAACACCCAGACGGTGACCAGCATCATGTTGCGCACCTGGTTCATCACGCTGCCCAGGTCAGGGTTTTTGATGCCCCAGATGTCGGCGGTGAAGATCTCCAGTTTGAACGCGAAGATCGCGATCAAGACGAACAGCAGCAATGGCACGATCTTGGCGACGGTGGTCACCAGGTTGATGAACGCTGCTTCCTTGATCCCGCGCAGCACCAGAAAGTGCACGGCCCACAGCAGCACCGAAGCACCGATCACCGCAGCCACGGTGTTGCCTTCGCCGAAGATCGGGAAGAAGTAACCCAAGGTGCTGAACAGCAGAACGAAGTAGCCGACGTTACCCAGCCAGGCGCTGATCCAGTAACCCCAGGCGGACGAAAAACCCATGTAGTCGCCGAAACCGGCCTTGGCGTAGGCGTAGACACCGCCATCGAGGTCAGGCTTGCGGTTGGCGAGGGTCTGGAAGACAAACGCCAGGGTCAACATGCCGACGGCGGTGATGGCCCAACCAATCAAAACAGCCCCGACGTCGGCACTGGCGGCCATGTTTTGCGGCAAAGAGAATATTCCGCCACCAATCATGGAACCCACTACCAGAGCGACTAACGCGCCGAGTCGTAGTTTTCCGGGAGATTCAGACATTGCATGACTCCATTGCCGGAGAAGAGAGACCACAGAATAAATCCGCTCACTGATAGAACAGCTGATCTGGATCAGCTCATGGTCACATTCCATTGTTGATTGATGACGTGTGAATACTTCAGAAATTGCGCGCATGTGCCGCTACAGGCCCGCTCCAGAGGCATCGGCATAAATAAAGCAGGGATGGATCCTGATTGTTGCGAGACATGAAGCTAGTTGGCTTTTCAGAATGTGCAAATTTTGTGCATCTGTTTTCAGTACAGAATTGATTTGTCTGGGATAACGCACAAAACTGGCAAAATGCCTGTGTGGCATAGGTGAAGAAGTTCTAAATAAGCATTATTTTTGCCGTTATCTGATTAACGTCATGCCACGTTGCATATTTAATGGAATTAACATTTGTTATGGTTTCAAAACATGACAAACAGTCGATTTGAGATGAGAGATAAGGATGTCACTGTGAAGGTGTTGCTCGACTATCAGCCGCCGTATGACTGGCCAGCGATGCTCGGCTTCTTGTCGGCGCGGGCGATTACCGGGTTGGAGAGCGTGGTCGATGGCGTGTATTCGCGCAGCATCAGCCTGAACGGTGCGCACGGTACGTTTTCGATTACGCCTGCGGCCGTTGAGGCGTTTGAAGTGAGACTGGATTTTCCTGATGCGTCAGCTGCGCCTGAGATCATTGCGCGATTGCGGCGGATGTTCGATCTGGACGCGGATCTGCCGCGCATCCATCAGCAACTGGCGGTTGATCCGTTGATGGCAAGGTTGATTGCCGAGCGTCCCGGTCTACGGGTGCCGGGGGCGTGGGACGGGCTGGAACTGGCGATTCGCGCGGTGTTGGGGCAGCAGATCACGGTGAGTGCGGCGATCAAGCTGGCGGGCAAGCTGGTTGCGCAGTATGGCGAAGCGTTGTCTTCGCCGTTGTCTGGATTGACCCATGTGTTTCCTGAAGCGGCGGTGTTGGCGAAGGCGGATCTGGCGACCTTGGGAATGCCGAAAAGCCGTGGGCGGACGCTGTCTGGCGTGGCGCAGGCGTTGCTTGACGATCCCTTGTTGTTTGAATCGAATCGGGACGGCGGCGTTGCGCGATTGTTGGCATTGTGGGGGATTGGCGACTGGACGGCGCAGTACATCGCTTTGCGTCAATTGCGCGAGCCGGACGCGTTTCCGTCGGGGGATGTGGGGCTGATCAATGCGCTGGCGGCGCTGGAAGGCGGGCCGGTTACAGCGCGTGAATTGTTGGCCCGCGCCGAGGCCTGGCGACCGTGTCGAGCCTATGCGGCACAGGTGCTTTGGACGTCGTTGAGTCGTTCGGACTGAAGCTGATCCGATAGTTGCGTTGACTGTTCGGTCGTCATCGCGAGCAAGCTCGCTCCCACCTTTGATGTGTGGTGATCACAAATGGTGTGCCCACATCAGACCTATGTGGGAGCGAGCCTGCTCGCGATAGCTATTTCACAATTACCACCACTGTGCGCGGTGGGAACCCAATTCCCCAGCCGAGCAGGCTCGCTCCCACCTTTGATGTGTGGTGATCACAAATGGTGTGTCCACATCAGACCTATGTGGGAGCGAGCCTGCTCTCGATAGCTACTTCACAATCACCACCACTGTGCGCGGTGGGAGCCCAATTCCCCGGCCGAGCAGGCTCGCTCCCACCTTTGATGTGTGGTGATCACAAATGGTGTGCTCACATCAGACCTTTGTGGGAGCGAGCCTGCTCGCGATAGCTATTTCACAATTACCACCACTGTGCACGATGTGAACCCAATTCCCCGGCCGAGCAGGCTCGCTCCCACCTTTGATGTGTGGTGATCACAAATGGTGTGTCCACATCAGACCTATGTGGGAGCGAGCTTGCTCGCGAAAGCTATCTGAGAGTCACCGCCATTGCGGCCGATGCGAACCCAATTCCCCGGCCGGAATGACCCACTGCAACGGCGTGCCGGTGATCTTCAGTGGTACATGCAATCGATGCGCCGGGCCCCAGACTGTTTGCTCAACCAACATTCCCTGATCGTTATCATCTTCCGCCTGCAACGCCTCATCCGCCCCCGCTCCCTGTTCAACCAGCAACTTCGCCGTGCGCGCCAGCGATAATCGCGCCGAGCTGCCGTGCCCGCTCCTCAACCGCTCAGTCAACGCCTTGATCGCACTGGCCGCCATCAAATACCCGGTGGCGTGATCGAGTGCTTGAACCGGCAACGGCGTGGGTTTGTCCGCGTGCTTCCAACCCATCCCCGCCTCGGCGATGCCGCTGCTCATTTGCACCAGGCTGTCGAAGCCACGGCGGTTTTGCCAAGGGCCGCTCCAGCCGTAGGCATTCAGGCAAATGTCGATCAGCCCGGGAGCAAGTTTTTGCCGTTCGGCGGTGCCGTAGCCGAGGCGTTCCAGGGCGTCGGCGCGGTAACCGTGAAGCAGGATGTCAGCGTCCTTGAGCAGGTTTTCAAATACCAAACGATCGCTGTTGTTGTGCAGGTCCAGGCGGGCGCAACGTTTACCCAGGGTGACTTCCGGAACCACACCGGGTTCGTTCCACTGCGGTGGATCGATGCGCAGCACATCGGCGCCCAAGCCGGCGAGAAAGCGACTGGCAACGGGACCGGCGAGTACGCGAGTCAGGTCCAGCACCTTGACGCCCGCCAGCGGTTGCGCGACCGAGCCTTGCCAGGCGTTTGAGCGCTCGCTGTTTCCGGCGGAAAACTGAATCAGTGGCTCGGCGTTGACGGCCAAGCCTTGAGGATGGGACTGCCATTGTGGCCATGAGCGCATTTCGGCGGCGCAACCGCCGGCCTCGACTACCGCGTGTTCCAGATCGCTTTTGGCCCATCGAGCGACTTTCGCGGCCATCGCCGCGCGATCGAAGCAGTGTCCCAGCACCTGTTCGGCGGCGCTGCGGTGATGAGGGGCGTTGGTGTGCAGGCGAATCCAGCCGTCGTGGGTTGCATAGTCGCCCGCGATGGGGTCCCACAGCGGTGGCACGCTCCAGCCCATCGGACGGATCGAGGTGGCGAACCAGAAGGAGGCGAGACGACGGTCGACTTCAAGGGTTGGTAAACGACCGGTCTGTTGTTTTAGCAATTCGCTGGCAGCCTGGCCGGCCGCCGCGATGCTGGCGCTGGCGAGGTCCGTCACGGCAAACGCCGAGGGCAGGGCGCCGTTCGAGGTAAAGGCGATGGCGGTAGCGGGCAAGCCGAGCGCGGCTTGAATGGACGTGAGGAAATCAGTCATCGAAGGCCCTCCGGAAGAGAGGGTTGATCATAGAACAAAGATCGCAGCCTGCGGCAGCTCCTACGGGATCTCGTACACCGTAGGAGCTGCCGCAGGCTGCGATCTTTTTAGGCTTACACCCGGAACTGATCCATCAATTTCATCTGGTGCGTGGCTAGCGAGTTCAGCTGGGATCCGGTGTTCAGGAAAGTTGCGGCAGGGACTCGGGCCGCGACCAGATCCACACATTGCCCAGGCTCATGCCGGTGATGGCCAGGTAAATCGGCCAGCCATGATCGAGCATCACCAGCATCAATCCGGCGCACAGCAGCATGCTGACGGTGGCGCTGATTTTGGCCCGGCGGGCGATGATCTTGCCGTTGCGCCAGTTGTTGAGGATTGGTCCGAACAAACGATGGTTTTCCAGCCAGGCACTCAGGCGCGGCGAGCTTTTGGTGGCGGCCCAGGCGGCCAGCAGGATGAATTCGGTGGTGGGCAAACCCGGCACGACGATGGCGATCAGACCCAACGCCAGACTGGCGTAGGCGAGCAGGCCGAAGAGCAGGCGTGCGAGTTTCGAGGAGGCAGGGGCGGGCATGGGTTGGAAGATGACTGCGCGGCTTGATGGAGTGTTGCTGAAATACTCAGTCCCTTGTGGGAGCGAGCTTGCTCGCGATGACGGTAGTACATTCGATATCAATGTTGACTGACCCATCGCTATCGCGAGCAAGCTCGCTCCCACAGGGGATTGCGTTCCGTCAGGCGAGTTCGGTGGCGTAAGCCTGTTCCAGCAGGACGGTGAAGCGGTTGAACGCATCAATCGCACCTTTCTCGACCGCCGCTTCTTCTTCGGCACTGAACTCAAGCCCGTCGAGGGTTTTGACGAAGCTTTTCCAGCCTTCGGCGCGACCACCCGCTGGCTCACCCAGGTGACGGGCACCAAAGGTTTCGCTCAGGCCCAGGCCAACGGCACGCTTGATCAGGAACGCGGCACCGAGTTTCGACCCTTCGGAGACGAAGATCCAGCCCAGTGCTTGCGCCTTGTTCGGGTTTTTCACGGCGCCGGCCACCGGGGCCGGAACGTCGGTTTCCAGGTCGGCCAGGTCAGCCTTGGCGGCTTCGGCGCGGCAACGCTGCGGCAGGTCCGGGACGATGGCGATCAGTTCGGCATCGTTGTACAGCGACACCAGTTCCGACTGAAACAGGTACTGGGCAACCACGAAACGGGCGAAGTTGGCTTGGGTTTCGAACGGTGCGTGAGCTTTCACCAGTGCGTCGAGCTTGCTGTGCGGCTCGTTTGTTATCTGGTTCAAGCGTTGCGAGCGCAGGCTCGGGCGTTCAGAGGTTTGGGCGGCGGTCATGAAGAAGTCCTTGAGAATGAAAGGCGCGTTGTAACTAGACGAACCAGAAGACGCGACAGAGTAAAAAATCCTCACTGCGCTTTGATCTGAAAAGCGCAGTGAGGCCCGTCTGGATCAGATGTCCCAGATCAGGTTGATCGCGAAATTGCGGCCTGGCTCGGTCAGGCGGTCGAGGTTGGCCGGGCTGAGTACGGCGGCTTCGCCGACGCTGTCGTAACCGCGCACGTTGTCCCACTGCCAGTATTTCTTGTCGGCCAGGTTGTAGACGCCAGCGCTGACAGTCACGTCGTCGGTCACTTTGTAGAAACCGCTCAGGTCAACCACGCCATAGCCCGGTGTCTTGAACTGGCTGCTGACGCCGTCCGGCGACTTGAAGCTGCTGCTGTCGACGAGGTTTTTCTTCTGCACCAGGGTCCAGCTGAGCAAGGCGCCGTAGTTGTCCTGGTCGTAACCCAGACCGAATACGCCAGTCAGTGGGTTGACCGCATTGAGCGGTTCGCCGGTGTCGTTGTTGCGACCGTGGGCATAGGCCACCGAGCCCTGGGTGTAGAGACCTTGCGGTGCGCCGAAGGTGTCGAGGTTCAGGCGACCTTTGAGCTCCACGCCCTTGATGGTCGCGTGCTTGATGTTGTTGCTCTGGAACGTCAGCTCGTTGTAGCCCGGAGTGACGGCGTCTTCGTTGATGAAGTCGCGGTACTTGTTATAGAACACCGCCACATCGAAGTGGCCGGACTCGAAGTTGCCGCGCAGGCCGGTCTCGTAGCTCTGGCTTTTCTCCGGCCCCAGATTCGGGTTCGGTTCCACTCGGTAGCCGGTGGTGGTGTTCTCGAAACGGCCGTACAGCGCCTTGGCGGTCGGGGTGCGGAAGCCTTCGGCGTACTGACCGTACCAGGTGTAGTTGTCGGTCAGGGCGTAGGTCAGGCCGAACTTGGGCGACACGCGATGCCAGGTCTTGTTCTCGTCGCTGACCGTGCCTTTGCCGTCGGCGGCCACGGTGTTGAGGAATTCCTGGGTGATGTGCGGCTTGAGCTGGGTGTAGTCGTAGCGCAGGCCCGGCAGGAAGGTCCATTTGTTCCAGCTGATCTGATCCTGGGCGAACAGACTGTAGGTGTTGATGGTCGGGTCCGGGAAGTCACTGGATTTCTTCAACACGTCAGCAGGGCTGATCGCGCCGATTTTTCGGCAACTGCCGAACACCGTCAGGCATGTTCCGCTACCGCTACGCGAGCCGCTGACTTTCTCTTGCTTGATGGTGGTGCCGTAGGTCAACAAATGGTCGGTTTCACCAAGGCTGAAGGCCTTGTCCAGCTGTGCGTCGAATACCCACTGCTGTTCTTCATAGAGGGTTTCGCGGCTGCGCATCACGTTGCGGCTGAACGGGAAGTAGTTTTCCAGGGTGCTCTGATCGGTCTTGGCGATCTGGTAGTTCAGGCTCCATTTGACTTGGTCGACCAGCAGGCTATCGAGGGCGAAATTGTTTTCCAGGCCGAAGCGTTCGCGGGTGATGGTGTCGTTGCCGGTGCGCGAGCGGTACATGCCCATTGGCTGGCCATTGTTGAACGGGCCACCGACGGCGCTTTTCTGGTTGGTGTCGCGGTCGTCCTTGTACTTCTCGTAGGTCAGGCCCAGGCGCGCGTCATCGGCGTAGTTCCAGCCGGCTTTGGCCAGCACGTTGGTGGTGCGTACGTCCTCCGGGTTGGCGGCGGTGCGATTGAGCCCCGTGCCGTTGTTGCTGCCGAAGGATTCGGTTTCATGACCATCGCGCTGGCTGAAATGCAGCAAGCCGTCGAACTGCTCGGCGCGCCCGGCGACGGTGGCGGATTTCAGCCAGCTGTCGTCGGCGGAGTTGTAGCCGGTCTTCAGGCGAGCGCCGACGTCTTTGCCGGGCTTGATGATGTCGTCCGGGTCGAGGGTGAAGTAGCTGACCGCGCCGCCGATGGCGTTGCTGCCGTAGAGTACCGAAGCCGGGCCGCGGAGGATTTCCACGCGCTTGATGATTTCCGGGTCGACGTAGTTGCGCTGGGTCTTGGCGTACGGACCGTTGAAGAAACCGTTGGGCACCTCGACGCCATCGACTTGCGTCAGGATCCGGTCACCGTCGATGCCGCGAATGTTGTAGCCGCTGATACCGCCACGGGTACCGGTGCCGCCAACCGAAACACCCGGTTCGTAGCGCACCAGTTCCTTGATGGTGTTGACGTTGTTGCGGTCCAGTTCATCGCGCGTGTGCACGGTCACGGTGCTCGGCACGCTGTCGACGCTTTGTTCCTGACGGGTGGCACTGATGGTCATCTGCTGCAGGGCGAGTGTCCCGCCGGCACTGCGTTTTTCCAGCACGATGTTGTTATTGCCCAGTTTGCGATAGCTCAGGTTGGTCCCCACCAACAGGCGATCGAGGGCTTTTTCCGGTGTCAGCGCGCCGTGTACACCCGGCGAGGCGACGCCTTCAGCGAGTTCTGCCGGCAAGCCGACTTGCCAACCGGTGACGGTGGTGAAGGCATTGAGTGCCGATACCAGCGGTTGTTGGGCGATGGCGAAGGTGTAGTCGCCCATGTTGCGACTTGGCTGTTGGCTCGCGGTGGCGGCCATCACTGGCGCGGCCTGGGCACCGGCCAACAGGATGGCGGCAGTCAGCAAGGACAACGTGCAGTTCTGCACGCGAGCGGAAGGTGAAGAGGACCGGCGGGTAAGGCGAGAGGACATCGATAGCGCTCCGTGTCGCACGAATCGTATAGGTGCAGATCCACATCTAAGATGCGAATCAATTGCATTGGCTATAACGAGACGAACGATGAAGCGCTATCGAGTAAAAATAATTCTCATTTAGTTCAGGATCACCAGCGCCGGGAATTCCTGAAGCCTGGCCGAGGTGACGTGAGCCAGCGAGCGGACCACGTCCAGCGGTTGGTCGAGACGGTAATTACCGGTCACCGCCACGTTGGCCAACTGCTCGTTGTTATTGATGATCCAGCCAGGGTAATAGCGGCGCAGTTCGGCCAGCACCTGGCTCAATGGGCAGTTTTCGAACACCAGTCGGCCCTGGACCCAGGCCAGATCGGTTGCCGGGTCGAGCCTGACCGGTTGATCGAAGCCATTGGGGCCGATGCGGATACTTTCGCCCGCGCTCAGGCGCACACGGGCGTCGTTGCGGTTGGAGCGCAAATCGACATCGCCACGCTGCACGCGAACCTGGGCGATACCGTCCAGATAACGCACGGCGAAGGTGGTGTCGCGCACGCTGGCGGTGACCGGGCCGGCGTCGATTTCCAGTGGCAGACCGCGATTGGCCGCGACCTCGAAATAAGCCTCGCCCTGATACAGGCGGGCGATGCGTTGCTGGTCGTTGATGGTGCTGGAAAACGCCGAGTTGGTGTTGAGCAGGACTTTTGAACCGTCCTCCAGTTGCAGGTGCTGACGCTCGCCGACCACGGTCAGATGATCTGCCTGAATCCGCATCGGCAGGTTGCTGAAACTGAACAGCCCAAGTATCAGCACGGCCGCCATGGCCAGCGGTTTCCAGTGCCGGCGCAGGCGCCCGGGCAGCGAGACCTTGTGCCTGGAGGTGTTCAAACTCTGTGCACACTGAGCGACCTGCGGCCCGTTCCAGATCGCCTTGGCCTTGGCGAATGCCTCGGCATTGTGCGGGGCGGCGGCGAGCCAGTCGTGGAATTCGCGGGTTTGTTGCTCGCTCGGACTGTCCAGCACGATCAACCAGTCCAGCGCCTGATCCATGGTGCTGCTGACTGGGTCCCGCGCCGGGGTTGGCGGGTGGGAGTGTGGGCTGTCCGTCACGGGTGTTCCTCGGCTGAGTCTGCAGACCGGCAGTTTCAAGCTTCAAGCTTCAAGCTTCAAGCTTCAAGCTTCAAGCTTCAAGCGGCAAGTATTGCGGTTCGGGATTTTCTTGCAGCTTGAAGCTTACAACTTGCGGCTGCTCTTATTCGTTGAGGCGATCAGCGACACCGACGCAGATCGCCATGATCAGCTTCAGGTCTTTTTGCACGGTGCTCAAGGACACGCTGAGCTGCTCGGCGATCTCCAGATAGCTGTGCCCGTGCAGGCGGCTGAGGATGAAAATCTGTTGTTGGCGCGGGGTGAGTTGGCTGAGGCTGATGTTCAAGCGTTCGAGCATCTGTTCGGCATGGGCGGCGTCCTCGGCACTGCTGAGCGGCGCGGCGATGCTTTGCACGACGTCCAGCGGAACGTCTTCGAGCATCGTGCGGGACTGAATGCGCCGTGCGCGCAGATGGTCCAGCGCCAGGTTGCGGGCGGTTTGAAACACGAAAGGTTCGAGGTGATCGATGGCCCGTTCACTCAACGCGCGGGCCACTCGCAGGTAGGTTTCCTGCAAGAGGTCCTCGGCGGTGCTGTGATTGTTGACCATCCGCTCCAGGGTCCGCAGCAGCGAGACTCGCTGAGCGAGGAAGACATGGTTGAAGCGCGATTGACTCACAATAGGACCTGATCCATTTCGAGTTAATGATAATGCTTATCATCTGTATGAAAGGTCAAGCGCTACCGGTGAGAATTATTTGCGGTCTTGCAGATACGCCGGGTAATCGGGGATCCGGTACTCGTGCGGCTGATCCATCAACGGGCTGCTGAGCAGGTAGTCGGCGCTGCATTCATTGCAGGCCACTGGAATGTTCCAGACCGCCGCGACCCGCAGCAACGCCTTGATATCCGGATCGTGAGGTTGCGGCTCGAACGGGTCCCAGAAGAACACCAGCATGTCGACCCGCTGCTCGGCGATTCGCGCGCCGAGTTGCTGATCGCCACCCAAGGGGCCGCTGATCATGCTTTCGACGGGTAGACCCAGGCGTTTGCTCAACAGCATGCCGGTGGTGCCGGTGGCCACAAGCTCGTGTTGTGCGAGCTTGTCCTTCTGCCGCTCGGCCCAATCCAGCAAGAACACTTTGCAGTGGTCATGGGCAACCAGGGCGATGCGTTTGCGCGCCGCCATGGTTTTGGTGGTAAAGCTGATACCGATCATCGACTACTGCTCCAGCGAAAATGCTCACCGTAGGAGCTGCCGCAGGCTGCGATCTTTTGGCGGTTAACAGATCAAAAGATCGCAGGCTTCGCCAGCTCCTACGACGAGGCAGGGTTAGCTTATTCGGCGTTGCACAGGGCGAGGCAGTTATCGAGCATGCGGTTGGAGAAACCCCATTCGTTGTCGTACCAGGCCAGCACCTTGAGCAGCTTGCCGCTGGACTTGGTGTGGTTGGCATCGAAAATCGACGACAGCGGATTGTGGTTGAAGTCGCTGGAGACCAGCGGCAGGGTGTTGTAGCCGAGGATCTTCGAATGCTGACTGGCTTCTTTGAGCAGTGCGTTGACTTCATCCGCGCTCGCTTCTCGTTTCAGCTGCACGGTCAGGTCTACCAGCGACACGTTGATCACCGGCACGCGCACCGACATGCCGGTCAGCTTGCCGGCCAGTTCCGGCAGCACCAGGCCCACCGCTTCAGCGGCGCCGGTCTTGCTCGGGATCATGTTCTGGGTGGCCGAACGCGCACGGTACGGGTCGACGTGGTAGACATCGGTCAGGTGCTGGTCGTTGGTGTAGGCGTGGATGGTGGTCATCAGACCGCTCTCGATACCCAGCTCGCGGTGCAACACCTGAGCCACCGGGGCCAGGCAGTTAGTGGTGCACGAAGCGTTGGAAATGATCTGGTGCGATTGGCGCAGGATATCGTGGTTGACCCCGTACACCACGGTGGCATCGGCACCTTTGGCCGGGGCCGAGATAATCACTTTGCGCGCGCCGGCGCTAATATGGGCGGCGGCTTTGGCGCGGTCGGTGAACAGACCGGTGCATTCGAACACGACATCAACCTTCTCGGCAGCCCATGGCAATTCGGCCGGGTTGCGAATGGCGCTGACCGAAATCCGGTCACCGTTGACGGTCAGGCTTTCCTGATCGTGCTGCACGTCGGCATCGAAGGTGCCGTGCACGGTGTCGTACTTGAGCAGGTGGGCGTTCATCGAACTGTCGCCCAAATCGTTGATGGCGACGATCTGCAAATCCTGACGGTAGCCTTGGGTATACAGTGCGCGAAGGACATTACGGCCAATACGGCCAAAACCATTGATTGCAATTCGTAGAGTCATTTGTAAAGCGCCGCCGTCGTTTTGTTGTTGGAATTACAAGATTATTCGCAAAAAAATAGAAAACAAGCCTTTTTAGTGGCAATATTTTGTTTTATCTACAACGAGTGACCTGAATCAACTGGTCCGAGTGGTCAAGAAAACCGTCAGCGCTGCACGCGTTGACGCCTCTTGATCAGCATAGACACGAACAGGTCGCCACATCCGTTAGCCTGGAGTTCTACACATGCATCCCCGCGTACTTGAGGTCACTGAACGGCTTGTCACCCGTAGCCGCGCTACCCGTGAGGCCTACCTTGCATTGATTCGCGGCGCCGCCAGCGATGGCCCGATGCGCGGCAAGCTGCAATGCGCCAACTTCGCCCACGGCGTGGCCGGGTGCGGCACCGAAGACAAGCAAAGCTTGCGGATGATGAACGCCGCCAACGTGGCAATTGTTTCGTCATATAACGACATGCTCTCGGCGCATCAGCCGTACGAGCACTACCCGGAACAAATCAAACACGCGCTGCGCGAGATCGGTTCGGTCGGCCAGTTCGCCGGCGGCGTGCCAGCGATGTGTGACGGTGTGACTCAGGGCGAGCCGGGCATGGAACTGGGCATCGCCAGCCGCGAGGTGATCGCGATGTCGACCGCCGTGGCGCTGTCCCACAACATGTTCGATGCGGCGATGATGCTCGGCATCTGCGACAAGATCGTGCCGGGCCTGATGATGGGCGCGCTGCGTTTTGGTCATCTGCCGACTATTTTCGTTCCGGGCGGACCGATGGTGTCGGGGATTTCCAACAAGGAAAAAGCCGACGTCCGTCAGCGTTACGCCGAGGGCAAGGCCAGCCGTGAAGAGCTGCTGGAATCGGAAATGAAGTCCTACCACAGCCCTGGTACCTGCACCTTTTACGGTACCGCCAACACCAACCAGTTGCTGATGGAAGTCATGGGCCTGCACTTGCCGGGCGCCTCTTTCGTCAACCCGAACACGCCGTTGCGCGACGCCCTGACCCGTGAAGCCGCACACCAGATCACCCGTCTGACCAAGCAAAGCGGCAACTTCATGCCGATCGGCGAAATCGTCGACGAGCGTTCGCTGGTCAACTCGATTGTTGCGCTGCACGCCACGGGCGGCTCGACCAACCACACTCTGCACATGCCGGCCATCGCCATGGCAGCCGGTATTCAACTGACCTGGCAGGACATGGCCGACCTCTCCGAGGTGGTGCCGACCCTGAGCCACGTCTACCCGAACGGCAAGGCTGACATCAACCACTTCCAGGCCGCGGGCGGCATGTCGTTCCTGATCCGCGAACTGCTGGAAGCCGGTCTGCTCCACGAAAACGTCAACACCGTGGCCGGGCATGGCCTGAGTCGCTACACCCAGGAACCGTTCCTGGAAAACGGTGAGCTGGTATGGCGAGAAGGCCCGATCGAAAGCCTTGATGAAAACATTCTGCGCCCAGTCGCCCGTGCATTCTCGCCAGAAGGCGGCCTGCGGGTGATGGAAGGCAACCTCGGTCGTGGGGTGATGAAAGTCTCGGCCGTGGCGCCGGAGCATCAAGTGGTCGAAGCGCCGGCAATGGTTTTCCAGGATCAGCAAGACCTGGCCGATGCGTTCAAGGCAGGTCTGCTGGAGAAGGACTTTGTCGCGGTGATGCGCTTCCAGGGCCCACGCTCCAACGGCATGCCGGAACTGCACAAAATGACGCCGTTCCTCGGGGTGCTGCAGGACCGTGGCTTCAAGGTCGCGCTGGTCACTGATGGGCGGATGTCCGGTGCGTCGGGGAAAATCCCGGCGGCCATTCACGTCAGCCCGGAAGCCTATGTCGGCGGTGCTTTGGCACGCGTGCAAGAGGGCGATATCATCCGCGTCGATGGCGTCCACGGCACCTTGCAGCTTATGGTGGATGCCGATGAATTTGCCGCTCGCACACCGGCTAAAGGCCTGCTGGACAACGGCATTGGCTGCGGTCGTGAGTTGTTTGGCTTCATGCGCATGGCCTTCAGCTCGGCAGAGCAGGGCGCCAGCGCCTTTACCTCTGCCCTGGAGACCCTTAAGTGAAACTAGCGCTGGTCGGTGACATTGGTGGAACCAATGCGCGTTTTGCGTTGTGGAAAAACCAGCAGCTGGAGTCGATCCAGGTGCTGGCGACAGCCGACTATGCCTGCCCGGAAGACGCCATCGGCGTCTACCTGAACGGCCTCGGCCTGGCGCCCGGTTCGATTGGCGCGGTGTGCCTGTCGGTGGCCGGTCCGGTCAGCGGTGATGAGTTTCGCTTCACCAACAACCATTGGCGGCTGAGTCGCAAGGCCTTTTGTCAGACCTTGCAGGTCGATCAGCTATTGCTGGTCAACGACTTCTCGGCCATGGCACTGGGCATGACGCGCCTGCAACCGGGTGAGTTTCGGGTGGTCTGCGAAGGCACGCCGGAGCCGTTGCGCCCGGCGGTGGTGATCGGTCCCGGAACCGGCCTCGGTGTTGGTACCTTGCTTGATCTTGGCGAAGGCCGTTGGGCCGCATTGCCGGGGGAGGGTGGGCATGTCGACTTGCCGCTGAGCAGTCCGCGAGAAACCCAACTCTGGCAGCACATCTACAGCGAGATCGGTCACGTCAGCGCCGAAACAGCGTTGAGCGGCAGCGGTTTGCCGCGCGTCTATCGGGCGATCTGTGCCGTGGACGGGCATGAACCTGTGCTCGATACCCCGGAAGCCATCACCGCCGCAGGCCTTGCTGGCGACCCGATTGCCCTGGAAGTGCTCGAGCAGTTCTGCTGCTGGCTCGGCCGGGTGGCCGGCAACAACGTGCTGACCACCGGTGGACGTGGCGGTGTGTACATCGTCGGTGGGGTGATTCCACGGTTTGCCGATTTCTTTCTCAAAAGTGGTTTTGCTCGTTGCTTCGCCGACAAGGGTTGCATGAGCGAGTACTTCAACGGCATTCCGGTCTGGCTGGTGACCGCACCGTATTCCGGGTTGACTGGTGCGGGTGTGGCACTCGACCAGGCTTGAGACCGCGTCGACTTCATCGCGAGCAAGCTCGCTCCCACAAGGGTTATGTACACATTTTGAATGTATGCAAGTAACCCTGTGGGAGCGAGCTTGCTCGCGATGAGGCCCTGACAGGCAACATAGATCCATGAACGATCAGGCATAATCCGCCCCAACACTAACAACAAGGACGCCGCCCCGTGAGCTCAGTCAACAAGTCGATTTTGTTGGTCGATGACGATCAAGAGATACGCGAGTTGCTGGACACCTACCTCAGCCGCGCAGGCTTTCAGGTGCGGACCACGCCTGATGGCGCCGGGTTTCGCCAGGCGCTGAACGAGGCGCCGAGTGATCTGGTGATCCTTGATGTGATGCTGCCGGACGAAGACGGCTTCAGCCTGTGTCGCTGGATTCGCCAGCACCCGCGTCAGGCCCAGGTGCCGATCATCATGCTCACCGCCAGTTCCGACGAAGCCGACCGGGTCATTGGCCTGGAGCTCGGCGCTGACGATTACCTTGGCAAACCCTTCAGTCCCCGTGAATTGCAGGCACGAATCAAAGCCTTGCTACGGCGTGCTCAGTTCGGTCAGGAGCGTTCCGGGGGTGAGGTGCTGGCCTTCGATGAATGGCGGCTGGACATGGTCAGCCATCGGCTGTTCCACACCGACGGCGAAGAGGTGATTCTCTCTGGAGCCGATTTCGCGCTACTGAAACTCTTCCTCGATCACCCGCAGGAAATTCTCGACCGCGACACCATCGGCAATGCCACCCGTGGCCGTGACCTGATGCCGCTCGATCGCATCGTCGACATGGCCGTCAGCCGTTTGCGTCAGCGATTGCGCGATACCGAAAAACCTCCACGCTTGATCCGCACCGTGCGCGGCAGCGGCTATCAACTGGCCGCCAATGTGGTCGCCAGCAATGGTCACTGAGTTCTTCACGCGCCTGATACGGCGGATGCCGGTGCCGCGTTCGCTGCTCGGGCGGATGTTGCTCTTGACCCTGCTGGCAGTATTGTTCGCGCAGACGCTGTCGAGCGTGATCTGGGTCTCGCAATTGCGTGCCACGCAGTTGGAAGGGCTGGTTACCGCCGCCCGCAGCCTGGCGCATTCGATGACTGCCAGCGTCAGTTACTTTCGTTCCTTGCCGGTAGCGTATCGACCGTTGGTTCTCGACCAGTTGCGCAGCATGGGCGGTACCCGTTTCGTGGTGACGCTCAACGACAAACCGCTGGAAATGCAGTTGTTACCGCCGACCCCGCGCAAAGAAGCGGTGCTGGCGGCAGTGGATGAAGTGCTGCGGCAATCGCTGGGCGCAGACACCGATATCTCGGTGCAATTCGTCAGCCCGGACGATCTGCGGATCTTCAATGGCGGTTTGAAACTCGATGAATTGCCGCGCTCTTGGGCGCACTACGCACTGACCCTGGAACCGGTCAATCCGCCGGTGCTGGTCACCCAGATCAAACTGGCCCAGGGCGAATGGCTGTACATCGCCTCGCTGTTGCCCGAGCCCTATACCAGCCTTGAAGAACAGGGGCTGCCTTCGCAGCAGGTCTGGTTCATCGTGCTCACCAGTGGATTTCTGTTGTTGTTCATTGGTCTGTTGGTGCACTGGCAGAGCCGGCCACTCAAGCGCCTGGCACGGGCGGCGCGGGACATGTCGCTGGGCGCCGAAGTGGAACCGGTGGCCGAGGGCGGCGGCAGTGAGGTGGTCGAAGTCGGCCGCGCCTTCAACGCTATGCGCGCGCGCATCAGCCGCTACCTGACTGAGCGCAGCCAGTTGTTCAGTGCGATTTCCCATGACTTGCGCACCCCCATCACTCGTCTGCGACTGCGGGTCGAGCTGCTGGAGGATGAGCGGCTGCAAGCCAAGTTCGGGCGTGATCTGGATGAGCTGGAGCTGTTGGTCAAAGGCGCGCTGCAATGCGTCAAGGACACCGACATCCACGAAAACATCGAGCCGGTGGACCTCAACCATGTGCTCGATTGCCTGGTCGAGCCTTACCTGGCACCCAATGGCAATGGCCGCGTGACCCAGCAGGGGCGGGCGCTGGCGCCGTATCCCGGTAAGCCGTTGGCGCTCAAACGCTGCATCGGCAACCTGATCGACAACGCCCTCAAGTATGGGCAGTACGCGCATTTGCACATCGACGACGATGACGCTGCGTTCATCCTGCACGTCGATGACGAAGGGCCGGGAGTGCCTGAGCAGCGACTGGAGCAGGTGTTCGAACCGCACTTTCGTTTGGCCGGGCAGCAGCAGGGTTATGGGCTGGGGTTGGGCATCGCGCGCAACATTGCCCATAGTCATGGTGGTGAAGTGAGTTTGCAGAATTTGCGCGAGGGTGGGTTAAGGGTGACGTTGCAGTTGCCGCGCAGTGTTGATTAAAAAGACCGCGTTATCGTTCATCGCGAGCAAGCTCGCTCCCACAGTGGTTCCGCGTCGTACACAAATCCAATGTGGGAGCGAGCTTGCTCGCGATGGCGTCAGTCCCTTCAACACATTCCTCAAGGCCAATGTCACAAGTCAGTGACATACCCAGCCGGCTTCGTTACCTGCGCCTTCCCACACGTTGTTTAGACTCATCTGCAGTCATAACAACAAAAAAGGCACCCCATGAACACCACCCCTACTGCCTTCAGCAGTTGGCTGAACGCGCCTGCCCATCAGCAATGGCTGGCTGACGAAGGCCTGCGCCTGCTGGCTTTCGCCAAGGCATCGAAGCTGCCCGAAGGCTTCGGCAATCTGGATGAATACGGTCGCCTGCCGGCCAACGCCCAGGCACACACCATGAACACCGCACGCATGACTCACAGCTTCGCCATGGCGCACATTCAGGGCTTGCCGGGATTTGCCGAGCTGGTGGATCACGGCATCGACGCCCTCAATGGCCCGCTGCGTGACGCCGAATTCGGTGGCTGGTTTGCGGCGCCCGATCACCGTGATGGCGATACCGGCAAGGCCGCTTACCTGCATGCTTTCGTGGCACTCGCGGCGAGTTCTGCGGTGGTCGCCCAAAGGCCCGGTGCACAAGCCTTGCTGAGTGATGCCATCGCGATCATCGAACAGCATTTCTGGAGCGAAGAGGAGGGCGCGATGCGCGAATCCTTCAACCGCGACTGGAGCGAAGAGGAACGCTATCGCGGCGCCAACAGCAACATGCACGCCACCGAAGCCTTTCTTGCGCTGGCCGATGTCACCCAGGACAGCCGTTGGTTGAACCGCGCCTTGCGGATTGTCGAGCGGGTGATTCACGGGCATGCGGCGCAAAATCAGTATTTGGTGGTCGAGCATTTCGATCTGCACTGGCAACCGTTGCACGGCTACAACCAGGCCAATCCGGCCGACGGTTTCCGACCTTACGGCACCACGCCGGGCCATGGTTTCGAATGGTCACGGCTGCTGTTGCACCTCGAAGCAGCACGCGTGCAGGCCGGCATGCTGACACCTGGCTGGCTGCTGATCGACGCGCAACAACTCTTCGCCCACAACTGCCTTCACGGTTGGGACGTCGATGGCGCGCCCGGCATTGTCTACACCCTCGACTGGGACAATCGCCCCGTTGTGCGCCAGCGCTTGCACTGGGTTCACTGCGAAGCCAGCGCTGCCGCCAGCGCACTGCTCAAGCGCACCGGTGAGGCGCAGTACGAAACCTGGTATCGGTGCTTCTGGGAGTTCAGCGACAGCTGTCTGATTGACCGAATCCACGGCAGCTGGCACCACGAACTTGACCCGCAAAACCGCCCGAGCGCCGAGATCTGGGGCGGCAAGCCAGACCTCTATCACGCCTGGCAAGCGGTGTTGATTCCACGCTTGCCGCTGGCGCCGAGCATGGCCAGTGCATTGGCTCAAGGCTCTACCTCGGGACTTGTGTAACCATGCGGTGACATTTTGCCGTCGCTTCGTTACCTGCGAGGCGGACTACGCTGTTTAAACTCCTTTGCAGCGCAAGCACCAGACTTGCATGCATAACAACAAGAAAGGTACTTCAGATGAATGCGATTTCTCGCCTCGCCACTGTCATTTCTCTTGCCTCAATGTTTCCCCTCAGCGCTCTTGCCGCCGATTCCAAAGGTTCCGTGGAAGTCGTGCACTGGTGGACTTCGGGTGGTGAAAAAGCAGCGGTCGATGTCCTCAAGGCTCAAGTCGAAAAAGACGGCTTCACCTGGAAGGACGGTGCGGTCGCCGGCGGCGGTGGCGCTACGGCCATGACCGTACTCAAAAGCCGCGCCGTGGCCGGTAACCCACCGGGTGTTGCACAAATCAAAGGCCCGGACATTCAGGAGTGGGGCAGCACTGGCCTGCTTAGCACCGACGCCCTGAAAGGCGTTTCCAAAGCTGAAAACTGGGATGGCCTGCTCTCGAAGAAAGTCTCCGACACCGTCAAGTACGAAGGTGATTACGTCGCGGTTCCGGTGAACATTCACCGCGTCAACTGGCTGTGGATCAACCCGGCAGTCTTCAAGAAAGCCGGTATCGAAAAAGCCCCGACCACCCTCGAAGAATTCTATGCCGCTGGTGACAAACTGAAAGCTGCCGGCTTCATTGCCCTGGCCCACGGTGGTCAGCCTTGGCAGGACAGCACCGTGTTTGAAGACGTGGTGCTCTCGGTCATGGGCGCTGAGGGTTACAAGAAAGCCCTGGTCGATTTGGACCAGAAAACCCTTTCCGGCCCGGAAATGGTCAAGTCCTTCACCGAGCTGAAAAAACTCACCGGTTACATGGACCCCAACCGCGCGGGTCGTGACTGGAACATCGCTGCCGCCGATGTCATCAACGGCAAGGCTGGCATGCAGATGATGGGTGACTGGGCCAAGAGCGAATGGACCGCCGCGCACAAGGTAGCGGGCAAGGACTATCAGTGCGTGCCGTTCCCGGGCACTGAAAAAGCCTTCACCTACAACATCGACTCCCTCGCGGTGTTCAAGCTCAAGGCCGATCGCACCGGCGATATCGCTGCTCAACAGGACCTGGCCAAGGTCGCGCTGGGTAAAGACTTCCAGAAGGTCTTCAGCATCAACAAGGGTTCGATCCCGGTTCGCACCGACATGCTCAATGACATGAGCACCCTGGGTTTCGACTCCTGCGCCCAGGCGTCGGCCAAGGATTTCCTGGCTGACGAGAAGACCGGCGGCCTGCAACCGAGCATGGCGCACAACATGGCCACGTCCCTGGCGGTACAGGGCGCGATCTTCGATGTGGTGACCAACTTCATGAACGACAAGAGCGCTGACCCGGCCAAGGCCAGCGCCCAACTGGCATCGGCCATCAAAGCCGCCCAGTAATCCCTGACGCCGCGTGACCCTGTGGGAGCGAGCCTGCTCGCGATAGCTGACTGACATTCAACAGAGATGTCGACTGTTTTACCGCTATCGCGAGCAGGCTCGCTCCCACAAGGGGTCACTGTGCGCATTCACTTCTCTTCACCTGGATTATCCCGATGAGCTCTGTGGCGGTTTTCAGCAAAGCCTCACCGTTCGACGCATTGCAGCGCTGGCTTCCCAAACTGGTTTTGGCGCCGAGCATGCTGATCGTCCTGGTTGGCTTTTACGGTTACATCATCTGGACATTCGTTTTGTCCTTCACCAACTCCAGCTTCATGCCGAGCTACAAGTGGGTCGGCCTGCAGCAGTACATCCGGTTGATGGAAAACGACCGCTGGTGGGTCGCGAGCAAGAACCTCGCGGTCTTCGGTGGCATGTTCATCGGCATCAGCCTGGTGCTCGGGGTGTTTCTGGCGGTGCTGCTGGATCAGCGCATTCGCAAGGAAGGCTTCATCCGCACCATCTACCTGTACCCGATGGCGCTGTCGATGATCGTCACCGGTACCGCCTGGAAATGGCTGCTCAACCCGGGCCTGGGTCTGGACAAGATGCTGCGTGACTGGGGCTGGGAAGGCTTCCGCCTGGACTGGCTGGTGGATCAGGATCGCGTGGTTTATTGCCTGGTGATCGCCGCCGTGTGGCAAGCCTCCGGGTTTGTGATGGCGATGTTCCTGGCGGGCCTGCGCGGTGTTGATCAGTCGATCATCCGTGCCGCTCAAGTCGACGGTGCGAGCCTGCCGACCATCTATTTGAAGATCGTCCTGCCGAGCCTGCGTCCGGTGTTTTTCAGTGCCTTCATGATCCTCGCGCACATCGCGATCAAGAGCTTCGACCTGGTGGCGGCGATGACCGCGGGCGGTCCGGGTTATTCCTCCGACCTGCCGGCGATGTTCATGTATTCCTTCACCTTCAGCCGTGGCCAGATGGGCATCGGTTCGGCGAGCGCAATGATGATGCTCGGCGCGATCCTGGCGATTCTGGTGCCGTACCTGTACTCCGAACTGCGAGGCAAGCGCCATGAGTAATCAGCCTGGCAAACCTGCCATCAGCTTTAGCCGCATAGCGATCTACGCGACCTTGTTGCTGGCCGCTGCGATCTACCTGATCCCGTTGGTGGTGATGCTGCTGACCAGCTTCAAATCCCCGGAAGACATCCGCACCGGCAACCTCTTGAGCTGGCCGCAAGTGATTGACGGTATTGGCTGGATCAAGGCCTGGGACGTCGTGGGCGGCTACTTCTGGAACTCGGTGAAAATCACCGTGCCGGCGGTGCTGATCTCGACCTTCATCGGTGCGATGAACGGCTACGTACTGTCGATGTGGCGCTTCCGTGGTTCGCAACTGTTCTTCGGCCTGCTGTTGTTCGGTTGCTTCCTGCCGTTCCAGACCGTGCTGCTGCCAGCCTCGTTCACCGTCGGCAAACTTGGTTTGGCCAACACCACCACGGGCCTGGTGCTGGTGCACATCGTCTACGGGCTGGCGTTCACCACGCTGTTTTTCCGTAACTACTACGTGAGCATTCCAGATGCGCTGGTGAAAGCGGCGCGGCTCGATGGCGCGGGCTTCTTCACGATCTTCGGGAAGATCCTGCTGCCGATGTCGATCCCGATCGTGATGGTTTGCCTGATCTGGCAATTCACCCAGATCTGGAATGACTTCCTGTTCGGTGTGGTCTTCGCCAGTGGCGATGCCCAGCCAATCACCGTGGCCCTGAACAACCTGGTCAACACCAGCACCGGGGTCAAGGAATACAACGTTGATATGGCGGCGGCGATGATCGCCGGGCTGCCGACACTGCTGGTCTACATATTCGCTGGCAAGTATTTCCTGCGTGGGCTGACGTCCGGCGCGGTCAAGGGGTAGAACATGGCAACTCTCGAATTACGCAACGTCAACAAAACCTACGGCAGCGGCTTGCCGGACACCCTGAAAAACATCGAACTGAAGATCGATGACGGTGAGTTCCTGATCCTTGTCGGCCCATCCGGTTGCGGCAAGTCGACCTTGATGAACTGCATCGCCGGACTTGAAAACATCAGCGGCGGGGCGATTCTGGTGGACGACGCTGACATCAGCGGCATGAGCCCCAAGGATCGCGACATCGCCATGGTGTTCCAGTCCTACGCGCTGTACCCGACCATGAGCGTGCGCGACAACATCGCCTTCGGCCTGAAGATTCGCAAAATGCCGGCCGCCGAAATCGACGAAGAAGTGGCGCGGGTGGCCAAGCTGCTGCAAATCGAACACCTGCTCGGCCGCAAGCCCGGCCAGCTCTCGGGTGGTCAGCAACAGCGCGTGGCGATGGGCCGTGCGCTGGCGCGGCGGCCGAAGATTTATCTGTTCGACGAACCGCTGTCCAACCTCGACGCCAAGCTACGGGTCGAGATGCGTACCGAAATGAAGCTGATGCACCAGCGCCTGAAAACCACCACGGTCTACGTGACTCACGACCAGATCGAAGCCATGACCCTGGGCGACAAGGTGGCGGTGATGAAGGACGGGATCATTCAGCAGTTCGGTACGCCAAAGCAGATCTACAACGACCCGGCCAACCTGTTCGTGGCGAGTTTCATCGGCTCGCCACCGATGAACTTCATCCCGCTGCGTTTGCAACGCAAGGACGGCCGTCTGTTGGCGCTGCTCGACAGCGGCCAGGCGCGTTGCGAGCTGCCGTTGGGCATGCAGGACGCCGGTCTTGAGGACCGCGAAGTGATCCTCGGCATGCGTCCGGAACAAATTGTTCTGGCGAACGGCGAGGCCAATGGTTTGCCGACCATTCGCGCCGAAGTCCAGGTCACCGAGCCGACGGGTCCCGACACCCTGGTGTTCGTCAATCTCAACGAAACCAAGGTCTGCTGCCGCCTGGCGCCGGATGTTGCGCCGGCCGTGGGCGAGACCCTGACCTTGCAATTCGATCCATCGAAAGTGCTGCTGTTCGATGCCAGGACGGGCGAACGCCTGGGGACGGCCGGTCAAGCGCAAACCGGGACTCACAGCGCCAACGTCGCTCAATTCAAAGGGCGCTGAAGATCAAGGTGGGAGCGAGCTTGCTCGCGATGGCTATCTGACATTCAACATCGATGTCGACTGAAACACCGCTATCGCGAGCAAGCTCGCTCCCACAGGGGGATATGCAGCGGGTGGTTTGTCACCCGTCGCAACCGCTGTAAACCGCGTTAGATAAAAACAGTTAATAACAATAAAGACGAGGATGTAGGGATGAAAAAGAACAACAACGCTCAGCTTATCTGCCAATTGTCAGCTGTTGCGGTGCTGATCATGGCCGGTAATGTACACGCGGCTGACGCGTTCAGCGCCGACTCCAAGTGGATGACGGGTGACTGGGGTGGCGAGCGGACCAAGCTGATCGAACAAGGTATCGACATCAAGGCGGATTACGTCGGTGAAGTGGGCGCCAACCTCCACGGCGGCTACAACCACGACAAGACCGCGCGTTATGCCGACCAGTTTGGCCTGGGCGTGGCACTGGACCTGCAAAAGCTGTGGGGCTGGGATAACACCCAGGCCAAGATCCAGCTCACCAACCGTAACGGTCAGAACATCTCCAATGACCGAGTCGGCGACCCGCGTGCCGGCACCTTGAGTTCCTCCCAGGAAGTCTACGGCCGTGGCCATATGGTCCGTCTGACCCAATTGTGGGTCCAGCATCAGTTCCTCGACAATAAACTGGACGTCAAAGCCGGTTATTTCGGTGAAGGTGAAGACTTCAACACCTTCCCTTGCGAATTTCAGAACCTGGCGTTCTGCGGCTCCCAAGCGGGTAACTGGGCGACCGGTATCTGGTTCAACTGGCCGGTCATGCAGGCGGCGGTTCGCGTGAAGTACAACATCACGCCTGAGTTCTATGCGCAGATCGGCGCGTACAACCAGAACCCATCGCAACTGGAGCACGGTAACGGCTTCAAGCTCAGCGGCAGTGGTACCAAGGGCACCGTCTTGCCGGTCGAACTGGTCTGGTCGCCGAAGGTCAACAACCTGCCGGGCGAATACCGTGTCGGTTACTACAAGAGCACTGCCGACGCCAATGACGTCCGTAAAGACGACAATGGCAATGATGCAGCGACCACAGGCAACGCCTTCCGCAGCCATGACAGCAAGCACGGCTACTGGTTTGTGGCGCAGCAACAACTCACCACCCACAACGGTGACGCTTCTCGCGGTCTGAACATTGCGGCCAACGCCACTTTCCACGACAAGGACACCAACGTCGTCGACAACTATCAGTCGCTGATGTTTGTGTACAAGGGCCCATTCGACGCACGTCCAAAAGATGACGTCGGGATCGGTTTTGCCCGTATCCATGTCAACGATGACGTGAAGAAAAACGCCGAGTTGGTCAACGCCGCCAATGGTGTCACCGACTACGACAACCCGCTGTTCTCGCCACTGCGTTCCACCGAGTACAACTACGAGATCAACTACGGTTTCCACGTTACCAACTGGCTGACTGTGCGTCCTAACCTGCAATACATCACTCACCCGGGCGGTGTGGATGAAGTCGACAACGCGCTGGTGGCCGGTTTGAAAATTCAGTCGGTGTTCTAACGCAGCTGCGATAAGCTCCTCTCCATGTGCGCATTTTGCGGACGGCCAAGGCTGTCCGCTTTTTTTTGGGGTGGCGCAGCCTCTCAGGTAGAACACATGATTTTCAGGACCGCGGCACATGCATGAGCATCCGCTACAACGCTTCTTCAAATCCCTGCGCGAGCGTCCGGTGTTTGCCTGGGAGCGCTATCAGCAGCGCGAGGTGCTGGTGATCGACCATCCGCTGTGTCAGGCGGTGTTCAGTCGTCAGGGCGCGCAGTTGCTGCATTTCCAGCCCAAGGGCCAAAAGCCCTGGCTCTGGTGCGCGGCGAAGTGGCCGCATGTCGGGGCGATTCGCGGTGGCGTGCCGGTCTGCTGGCCATGGTATGGCCGTCATCCGAGTGAAAATGCCTGGCCGTCCCATGGTTGGGCGCGGCTGATCGACTGGAAACTGATCGACAGCAGCACCGCTGACGATGGCGTACGTCTGCATTGGCAATTGCAGTTGTGCGACTGGCAAGTGGACCTGCATGCGTACTTGGGTGAGCGTATGGATTTGCGTCTGAGCACCGAGCATCAGGACAGCCTGCCGTGCCAACTGAGCCATGCATTGCACGCCTATTGGCGTATAGGTGATGTTGGTGAGGTAGCGCTGTCTGGGCTCGATGGCGCGCAGGGTTATGACCTGCTCAAACGTGAGTTTTGCGAGCAAAAAGGCGAGTTGCGGGTTGATGGTGGCTGTCAGCGGGTGTTCCAGCAGGAGGGCGAGTTGCAGCTCAAGGATCACGCCTGGCAGCGCCAGTTGTGCATCGATACCGGTGACAGCGCCGACACGGTGGTCTGGCATCCCGGGTCACGACCGCTGCTGGGCGTGAGCTGGAACGAGATCTCGGAGTTTGTCTGCGTAGAGGCGGCCAGCGGTGGCACCGATAGCCTGAGCCTGGCGCCCGGAGAGCGGGCGCATTTGAGTCTGCAGGCGCGGGTGGGGGCTTAGCTCAAGGTGTGAGGCGGGGCTGATGAGGCAATCGCAGGGGTAAAGGGCTGGGTTTAAAAACAAGCAAGGATTATTCCTGGGTTTGCCAAATGCGCCAGACAGTTTGTAGGATATATACCTCTTGCATTGTAGGAAGATGATGAGAGATAAGTAGGATCCAATCTGATACGAGCGTCCCAAACCACATGGTGGCTATCACTGAAGCTTCCCGGATCTTGCAGCCTTCTCGTCTGGAAAAGCTCGAACAAATGTTCCCGATCCGTGAAGTGGCACGCCTGACGGGCGTCAACCCGGTGACCCTGCGGGCCTGGGAGCGGCGTTACGGTTTGATTCAGCCGACACGCACCGAAAGCGGGCATCGTCTGTATTCCATGACCGATATTGAGCGCGTTCAGAGCATTCTTGGCTGGATCGGTCGGGGTGTAGCGGTCAGCAAGGTGGGCAGGATTCTGGCGAAGACCGGTGCGGTTCAGGTGCAGTCGAGCATTATCCCGGATGAGCTGGTTCAGGCCGACTATGCCCAGTGGCAAACTCAGATCAAAGCAGCGCTCGGCAATTTTGACGATGTGGAGTTGGGGCGGATTTATGGCCAGGTATTTTCCACGTATTCACTGACCGTGGTGTTCCAGGACATTTTGATGCCGCAGTGGACGCAGTTACTCCAGCATCACACCCTGTTCGGAGAAACCAGCGAGTGGGTGATGCTGGACGGGTTTCTACGTACCAGAGTTCTTCAGCGGCTGTTTTTGTTGCGAGGTACGCAGCCGTTGCGGGTGGTCGTTTCTGCGATTGATGGACAGTGCCGCAAGCTTGAGTTGCTATTGGCGGCTTTGTATATGGGCAGTGCAGAGGTGGGAATCAGGCTACTGGCACTGGGGCAACCATTTGATGAACTGTCCCTGGTCTGTGACAGGATCAAGCCGCACGCGCTGGTGTTGTTCTCCAATCAAGTGCCGACGCCTGACTTTGTCCGCCGTCTGAATGGGTTGGCGATGGGCCTGGATTGCCGCCTGATGCTGGCCGGTGATTCGGCGGATCTGGCACAGGAGAGCCTGGCCGGGTCGTCGATTGGTTGTCTGGGGAGTGAAGGAGCGTTGATGCAACAGCGTCTGCAGCAGTTCCTCGCGGGAACGCTCGATACCTGATACTCAGATGTGCAAAGCAGGATGTGTCAGGCGATGCTGCTGAAGGATGTACTGACGAAGGCGTTCGGTTTCATCCTTGTCGCTTTGGCTGAGCCGATAGGCGTAATAGCCCTGTTCGGTTTCTCGTTCGTAAGTCCCGCGTAACGCAATGCGTTCGTAGCCCGAAGGGCTGAACCACAGCGCAAAGCTCTTTGGCGGTTTGGTCCGGTTACGGACTTCCAGCAAAATCCCTTTGAATGACACTTCGTGCACCCACAGCGTACCGGGCTGGCCTTTGGCATTCTCCAGGGCTACGGGCTCCTCCAGCGCCAGGCGCCAAGGGCGAACCATCGGGCCGTCCTCGTAAATGCTCGGTACGCCCAGGCGCAAATGCAGCGCATGAAACTCATCCTCCACCAGGTGCAGTGGAAAGGTCATTTGCTGATTTTCGAAGTGTGCCTGGATGGTGACCTGCTCATTGGCCGCCAGGCGTGTCAGCAAGTCGCGGATTTGCGAACCCCCATTAACCAGCAGGCTCGACGTCGCATCGCGCACGTTGAACTGCGGGTTGTGCTGCATGGTCTGGATGAAATCCAGTTCATCCTGAGTCAGGAGGGCATCGCGATGCATGGTTTGCTCGAAAGATATAATTACAAAGTCATTGGTGATTGTAGTTAATGACCATTAATTCGACAGCTTGTTTTGACCGTTTGTCGCTTTGACTGCGTGCAGTTCCGCTTGAACTTCGGCCCGTTGGACTACCCGTTGTGCAATCCGTTGTATCAACTGGGCATTGATCATCAGAAAGTCTTGTCTGCGCTAAATAATGCGCTGCATTTTATGACATGGCTGTGGGCTGTCCACTGGCCGGCAGCGCTAATTGAGAGGCAATCGCAGTTTTTTGGCGTCAGCTGTTAATATTCCGGTCTTTTATTCAGCTTCAGGATCATATTGATGAAAGTCGCCATCCTTTCCGGCTCGGTGTACGGCACGGCTGAAGAAGTCGCCCGGCACGCGGCCAACCTTCTCAAGGCTGCGGGTTTTGAAACCTGGCACAACCCGCGTGCAACCCTGGCGGATATTCAGGCATTTGGCCCGGAGGCCTTTCTGGCCGTGACCTCGACCACTGGCATGGGCGAGTTGCCGGACAACCTGCAACCGCTGTATTCGATGATTCGCGATCAACTGCCCGCGGCCTGGCGCGGTTTGCCTGGTGCAGTGATTGGTCTGGGGGATGCCAGCTACGGCGATACCTTCTGCGGTGGCGGCGAACAAATGCGCGAGCTGTTCGGTGAGTTGGGCGTGCGTGAAGTGCTGCCGATGCTGCGCCTGGACGCCAGCGAAAGCGTGACCCCGGAAACCGACGCCGAACCTTGGCTGGCAGAACTGATCAGCGCTCTGCGCGACTGACCGGGTTGTTGAACCTGTTTGCCGCGCCGCTGTTGGCCCGGGTGTTGTGACAGTGCTCACGTCATTTAGCGGCCGAAAGCTTGCTGACCCGGTAGGTCAGTAAGCTGGCTGCCAATGCAACTACACGAATCCCGACAGCTGACTAGACTGCATTCACACCCACAAAATAATAAGAAACAGAGGTCCTTGCCGTGAGCGTAACCCCCGTTCAATCGACACCCGATGTGAAAGATCAGGTCAGTGCCGCCGAGTGGCAAACCCGTGTTGATCTGGCGGCCTGCTATCGGCTGGTGGCCCTACAGGGTTGGGACGATCTGATTTTCACCCACATCTCGGCCAAGGTGCCGGGCACGGAAGATTTTTTGATCAATCCGTTCGGAATGATGTTTCACGAAATCACCGCTTCGAGCCTGGTCAAAGTCGATCAGGCCGGCAACAAGCTGATGGACAGCCCCTACGAGATCAACCCCGCCGGTTACACCATTCACAGCGCCGTGCACGAAGTGCGTCATGACGTGGTGTGTGTGCTGCATACCCACACGGCCGCCGGTGTGGCGGTTTCCGCGCAGAAGCAGGGCGTGTTGCCCATCAGCCAGCAATCGCTGTTTGTGCTGTCCAGCCTGGGGTATCACGCCTATGAAGGCGTCGCCCTCAACCATGAGGAAAAGGTGCGCCTGCAAGCTGACCTTGGTGAAAACAACTTCCTGATGCTACACAACCACGGACTACTGACCTGCGGCAGCAGCATTGCCGACACCTTTTTGATGATGTTCACCTTCCAGCGCGCTTGCGATATCCAGGTGCTGGCGCAGAACGGCGGGGCTGAACTGATTGCCATCGAACCGCAGATCCTCGCAGGCGCCAAGGCGATGATTGCCGGCGTGACCAAAAGTGCTCAAGGGATGGGCGGCGCACTGGCCTGGCCGGCGTTGCTGCGCAAACTCGATCAACAAGCCCCGGGTTTCAGACTCTAATGCCACTCGCCGAGATCCCTCTGTGCGTCTGGCGCAAACGCGGCCAGAGCTTCGTGTTCCGTGGCCAGACCATCCGCTACTGGGTGGCCGGACAGGGTGACCCGCTGCTGCTGATCCACGGTTTCCCCACTGCCAGCTGGGATTGGCATTATCTGTGGCAGCCATTGGCCCAGCGGTATCGGGTGATTGCTTGCGACATGCTCGGTTTTGGCGACTCGGCCAAGCCGCTGGACCATGAATATTGCCTGTTGGAGCAAGCCGATTTGCAGCAGGCACTGCTGGAACATTTGGGCGTCCGGCAGCCCGTACATCTCCTGGCGCATGATTACGGGGACAGCGTGGCTCAGGAGTTACTGGCGCGGCATGCTGAAGCGCGCATCGAGATTGGCAGTTGTGTGTTCCTCAACGGTGGCCTGTTTCCCGAGACTCATCGGCCGGTGTTGATGCAGAAACTGTTGCTCAGCCCGTTGGGCTGGATGATCGGGCGGGCGTTTAGCCGGGATGGGCTGGTCAAGAGTTTCCGACATATCTTTGGCCCCCAGACCCGTCCGAGTGAAAGCGAGCTGGATGATTTCTGGAGTCTGATCGACAACAATCGCGGCACACGGATCATGCACCGGCTGATCAATTATATTCCACAGCGCCGCATGCAGCGGGATCGCTGGGTCAGGGCCATGCAAGCGAGCACCGTCCCGCTTCGGGTGATCGATGGCGAAGTCGATCCGGTTTCCGGCGGCCACATGGTTGAACGTTACCGGCAACTGATCCCCAATCCGGACACGGTGTTGCTGCCGGGGATTGGTCATTACCCGCAAATCGAAGCGCCGGTTCAGGTGCTCAAACATTACCTGGCGTTTCGTGACCAGGTGGATCCCCCCGCACTGAAAACCGCCTGCTCCTGATTCACGGATCGGCGTAAGCGCATCGTGCGCTCATCATCCTCCTGCCTTATCGCGCACCATTCAGCCTCAGCCCTGTTGATTGTGAGCACTCGCGCCGTGCCTGACACTCGGACTCACTGTCCCTGGTCCGCTGGAGTTTGGTAATGAAAGAGTCTGTTCGCTTCGAAGATAAAGTCGTGATCATCACGGGTGCAGGCGGCGGCCTCGGACGGGCTCATGCACTGTTATTCGCCAGGCAGGGCGCCAGGGTGCTGGTCAACGATCTCGGAGGCTCGGCTCAAGGTGAAGGCGCCAACGCTTCAGCGGCAGACCGTGTAGTCGCGGAAATTCGCGAAGCGGGCGGTATTGCCGAGGCCAACCACGACTCCGTCACCGACGGCGACAAAATTGTGCAGAACGCGCTTGATGCCTTCGGGCGTGTCGACGTGGTGGTCAACAACGCAGGGATTCTGCGTGACAAGACCTTCCACAAAATGGAAGACGGCGATTGGGACCTGGTTTACCGCGTCCATGTCGAAGGTGCCTATAAAGTCACCCGCGCCGCGTGGCCGCACATGCGTGAGCAAAACTACGGTCGAGTGATCTTCACTGCCTCGACGTCGGGCATCTATGGCAATTTCGGTCAGTCCAACTACGGTATGGCCAAACTCGGCCTCTATGGCCTGACCCGAACCCTGGCCATCGAAGGCCGCAAGAACAACATCCTGGTCAACGCCATCGCACCGACGGGCGGCACGCGCATGACCGAAGGCCTGATCCCGCCGCAAGTCTTCGAACAGCTGAAACCGGAACTGGTCAGCCCGCTGGTGGTGTACCTGGGCAGCGAAAACTGCCAGGAAACCTCTGGCCTGTTCGAAGTTGGCGGTGGCTGGATGGGCAAGGTGCGCTGGGAGCGCAGCCTCGGCGCCGGGTTTGATCCGCGTGAGGGGTTCTCACCGGAAGATGTTGCGGCTCACTGGGAGCAGATTTGCGACTTCGAAGGTGCAGCGCATCCCAAGGACAACATTGAGGCGCTGAAGGAAATGATGGCGAATTTGCAGAAGTATTCGCTGTAAACCCGAAGTTTATTAGCGGCCAGCCCTCAATCACCTTCGCTTCTGAACACCCCACATCGAACCCCGTGCTCACGGGGTTCTTTTTTTTTCGCGCATAAAAAAGGCCGCTGCAAACGCAGCGGCCAAGGTAAGACGTTGGATCAAGGAGCTACAAATCAACGTCAGTGAACACGGGGCGATAAACTGAAAAGGTTTCAACTCATCTGGATTCTGTCGCCAGTGAGGCGGGAGGGTCACACCTCGGTACATCGTGCTTTCGGGCCCATTGCCGTGAAAGCCAGGCAAGGATAAGTCCTTATCGTCAAAGGAAAAATAGCGATTCGGGACAATGACTGTTACAGCCTCGGCAACAGTCGCTGCCACATCCATCCGCACACACATATACACCGTAGCAGTTGGCGAAGCCTGCGTTCGGCGGCGAAGCCGTCGTGAATCCAGCGAGCGCGGTGAATCTGGACGAATGAGGTTGCATGTTTTACGACGGCTGCGCCGCCGAACGCAGGCTTCGCCAGCTGCTACGGGATCTGCGTCTGCTCCGCGTCATGCGCGTGACTGATAGCCCTTCATCCAGCCCATCCATGCCCGGCGCAAAGCCCCGGCCCATGCGGGCATTCATCCTTTGGAGGTACAACGCGAATACCTCCTTGGTGCGCTTATCGCGCCCATAGGGCGGCAGTAGGGTGGGGCCTTCTGTCACTCACCGGGGAAGACGCATGACAAAAACAACAATGCGCGCCATCTTCACGCCGCAGACGCTCGCCGTCGCGGTCGCCTTGGGTTGCTGTGCCCAGGCGCAGGCTGTCGATTTCAATATCGGGGAAATCGAGGGCACGTTCGACTCTTCGCTGTCGATCGGCGCGAGCTGGGGCATGCGCGATGCCGACAAGTCGCTGGTGGGCGTCGTCAATGGCGGCACGGGCCAGTCATCGACCGGTGACGATGGGCGTTTGAACTTCAAGAAAGGGCAAGCTTATTCGGAAATCTTCAAGGGCATCCATGACCTCGAACTGAAGTACGGCGATAGCGGGGTCTTCGTGCGGGGTAAATACTGGTACGACTTTGCGCTGCAAAACCGCGACCTGGAGTTCAAGAACGTCAGCAACGACGACCGTAAGGAAGGCGCCAAATCCTCCGGTGGGGAGATTCTCGATGCGTTCGTCTATCACAACTATTCCATCGCCGACCTGCCGGGCACCGTGCGTGCCGGTAAGCAGGTGGTGAGTTGGGGTGAAAGTACCTTTATCGGCAACTCGATCAACAGTATCAACCCAATCGACGTCTCAGCGTTCCGCCGTCCCGGTGCGGAAATCAAGGAAGGCCTGATTCCGGTCAACATGCTGTTTGCCTCCCAAGGGCTTACCGACCAACTGACGGTGGAAGGTTTCTACCAGTTGCAGTGGGACGAGACCGTTCTGGATAACTGCGGCACCTTCTTCGGCGTCGACGTGGCGGCTGAAGGTTGCACCAAGGGTTACACCGTCGGCAGCCCGGCGATTGCACCGTTGCAGCCGATTGCCGCGGCGTTTGGCCAGGGTTTCGAAGTCAGCCGCGAAGGGGTGATCGTCCAGCGCGCCAGCGACCGCGATGCGCGTAATTCCGGGCAGTGGGGGACCGCCTTGCGCTGGCTGGGCGACGATACCGAGTACGGCCTTTACTTCATGAACTACCACAGTCGCACGCCGATCGTCGGCACCATCACCGCGGGCCGCTCGACGCTGTCGGCGCTCCCGGGGATTGTCGGCACCGCCAACGCGATTGCTCCGGGAACCGGCTCTGCTCTGGCGCAAAGCGTGATGCTCGGACGCGGCCAGTATTTCCTCGAATACCCGGAGGACATTCGCCTGTACGGCGCAAGCTTTGCGACCACCTTGCCCACAGGCACTGCGTGGACCGGGGAAATCAGCTATCGGCCGAACGCGCCGATACAGGTCAACACCAATGACCTGACGCTGGCGCTGCTCAATCCGATTGCCGGCGGTGCCGCGTCGCCGATCAAGACCTCGCCGGGCGCGGATAACAGCGGCTACCGGCGCAAGGAAGTGACCCAAGTGCAAAGCACCCTGACGCACTTCTTCGACCAGGTACTCGGCGCGGAGCGCTTGACCGTTGTTGGCGAGGCGGCGGTGGTGCGGGTCGGAGGTCTGGAGCCGCGCAGCCAACTGCGTTACGGCCGTGACTCGGTCTACGGCCAGTACGGTTTCGGTGGTGACACCGGCGGCTTTGTCACCTCGATGTCCTGGGGTTACCGCGCGCGGGCGATCCTCGATTACGCCAACGTGATCGGCGGGGTCAACCTCAAGCCCAACCTCTCCTGGTCGCATGACGTCAGTGGTTACGGGCCCAACGGATTGTTCAACCAGGGTGCCAAGGCCGTGAGCCTTGGGGTCGATGCCGACTACCGCAACACCTACACCGCAAGCCTCAGTTACACCGACTTCTTCGGTGGCCGTTACAACACCCTGACTGACCGCGACTTCCTCGCCTTGAGTGTCGGCGTGAACTTCTGATTTGTCTGAGAAGGATGATTTTATGCGCAAGATTATTCTGCAATGCGGTGCCCTGGCCCTGAGCTTGCTGGCAGCCAACGTGATGGCGGCGGTATCGCCCGAAGAAGCTGGAAAACTGGGCACCAGCCTGACGCCGCTGGGTGCCGAGAAGGCCGGGAACGCCGACGGTTCGATTCCGGCCTGGACCGGTGGCATCCCGAAAAACGCCGGTGCGGTGGACAGCAAAGGCTTTTTGGCGGACCCGTTCGCCAGTGAAAAACCGCTGTTCACCATCACCACGGCCACGGTCGACAAATACAAGGACAAGCTCTCGGACGGGCAGGTGGCGATGTTCAAACGCTACCCGGACACCTACAAGATCCCGGTCTACCCGACCCACCGCACAGTGGCCGTGCCGCCGGACATCTATGAGTCGGCCAAGCGCAGCGCGCTGAACGTCACCAGCATCAACGACGGTAACGGTTTGGCCAACTTCACCGGTAACCGTTACTACGCCTTCCCGATTCCGAAGAATGGCGTCGAGGTGCTGTGGAACCACATCACCCGTTATCACGGCGGCAATCTCAAACGCATCATCACTCAGGTGACCCCGCAGACCAACGGCGCCTACACGCCGATTCGCTTCGAGGAAGAGATCGCCGTACCGCACCTGATCAAGGACATCGATCCGGAAAAAGCCGCCAACGTGCTGACCTTCTTCAAGCAGTCGGTGACCGCGCCAGCACGTTTGGCCGGTAACGTCCTGCTGGTTCACGAAACCCTCGATCAGGTGAAAGAGCCGCGCCTGGCGTGGATCTACAACGCCGGTCAACGTCGCGTACGCCGTGCTCCGCAAGTGGCCTACGACGGACCAGGCACCGCCGCCGACGGCCTGCGGACCTCGGACAACTTCGACATGTTTTCCGGTGCGCCGGATCGCTATGACTGGAAGCTGATCGGCAAGAAGGAAATGTACATTCCGTACAACAGCTACAAGCTCGATTCGCCGAGCCTGAAGTACGACGATGTGATCAAGGCCGGGCACATCAACCAGGACTTGACCCGCTATGAACTGCACCGGGTCTGGGAAATTGTCGGCACGGTCAAACCGAGCGAGCGGCACATCTACGCCAAACGCCACATGTTCCTCGACGAAGACAGCTGGCAAGTCGCGCTGGTGGACCACTACGACGGTCGCGGCCAACTCTGGCGCGTGGCCGAAGGTCATGCCCAGTACTACTACGATCACCAGACACCGGCTTACACCCTGGAAGCGCTCTACGACATCATCGCCGGCCGTTACATCGCCTTGGGGATGAAGAACGAAGAGAAGCACAGCTTCGAGTTCGGCTTCGACGCCAAGGCGGCCGACTACACCCCGGCAGCCTTGCGTGCAGAGGGCGTTCGGTAAGGGTTTTGACACGAGATCACCAGGATCGCAGCCTGCGGCAGCTCCTACGCCGACCCTCTGTAGGAGCTGCCGCAGGCTGCGATCTTTTGGGGTAATCAGACCCGCCGGTCACCTTTTTTATGGGCGCCAATCAGCGTCCTGAATGTTTCTCAACACGGCGCCGGGAGAGGGTTAGGGTTGCGCCACAACTATAAAAAGGCACGCCGCAATGACCGCCATGACTCAGTGTCTGGACCGTCCAGGATTCCTGCCCCGTTTGTCTTCCCAGCACCTGCCCCGCGAGCGCCTGGCGCAACCGTTACTGGCATCGACTGCGCGGGTGAAATTGCTCTGCGCACCGGCTGGCAGCGGTAAAAGCGCGCTGTTCGCCGAGTGCCTGTTGCAGGCACCGCCGCCGTGCACGGTTTATTGGTTGCCCTTGAACGGCGCGCTGCAAAGCCGCGCTGAATTTTGTCGGACGTTGGCGCAGGCGTTAGGGCTTGCGGTGCAAGACGAGCCGAGTCTGTTGGCGTATCTGGCGCATTTGCAGGCACCCACCTGGTTGTTTCTCGATGACTATTGCCGCGTTCCGGCACCAGAGCTCGACGCGCTGCTTGATCGCGTGCTGGCCGTCAGCAGCCCGGCCCTGACGTGGTGGCTGGGCGGGCGTCGACGTCCGCATTGCAACTGGCCGCGGTTGTTGCTCGATGACGATCTGTACGAGTGCGCCAGTGCCGAGCTGGTATTCAACCGCGAAGAAATCCAGCAGTTGATCGAAAAGCTTCCCCATTCGCTGTGTGCGAATGCGAGCGAACGGATCTTTCAGCGCAGCGGTGGTTGGTGCGCCTGCGTGCGAGTAGCCTTGCTCGATGGCAACGGGAGCAGTGTCAGTGAACTCAAGCAGGGGCGTTCGGCGACGTTGCTCGATTACCTGGATCACGAGCTGTTCAGCACCTTGTCACCGGAACTCTCCGAAGCCTGGCGAGTGCTGGCTCATCTACCGTGTTTCAACATCGGGCTCTGCGAACATCTGTTCGGCGCGGGCGAGGGTGGCCACTGGTTACGAACCTTGCAGGAGCTCGGCTGCTTCATCGAGCCCTGGGAAGACTCGGCAGACTGGCTGCAGGTGTTCCCGCCGCTGGCGAAACTGGTACGCGATGATGAATGGGAGGCCGGTCGCTCGTGGCATCGTCGGGCCTGTCAGTGGTTCATTGCACAGCAAGACTGGCAAGTGGCGTTCGAGCAGGCGCTATTGGCCGAAGAGTTTGAGGTCGCGGTCAGCCTGTTGCAGCATTTCAGCTTCGAGCATTTGTTCCAGCATCAGAATGTGCTGTTGCTGCTGCGTCTGCATGAACAGCAAGGTGCCGACCTGATGTTTGGCAGCCCGCAGTTGGTCGGGTTGATCACCGCTGCATTGTTGTTCGCCGGACGCTTCGAACAGGCGGGCGTCTGTATCGAGCAAATGGCCCGATTCGCCCCGCAACCGTCGGCCACGTTGCAGCGTCAACTGGTGGCGCGCTGGCAGGCTCAGCAAGGTTGGTTGTTGCATTTGCAAGGGCGCATGGAACCTGCCCGTGAGCATTTTCTCGATGCGTTGACCGAGCTTTCAGCCTTGGCCTGGCCGGCACGTTTGCTGTGTTTGTCCGGGTTGACTCAGCAAGCCTTGCTCAAGGGTGAACTCGACGTGGCTCAGGCGTTCAATCGCCAGGCGCTGTGTCTGGCGCGGGCGCAAGGGGCGTTGCTGTTCGAGGGCTTGCTGGAGCTCGATCACGCGCAACTGCTGGAGCAGCGCGGTGCACCTCATCGCGCCGAAAGCCTGTTGTGCAGTATCAATCAGTTGCTGTGCGAGCAAGCCAGACATGCCACGCCATTGCTGGGGCGGATTGCCCTGCGTCGGGGGCGATTGGCTCTGTGTCAGGGGCATGACGGGCAAGCTGCCGAGTTTTTCGAGTCAGGACTTCAACTGTGTTTGCGCAGTCAGGACAAGCGCGTGTTGTACGGCTTTTTGGGGTTGGCCCAAGTGGCCGCCAATCAGGGTGATTACGCTCAGGCCTTCGTCCGTTTGCGAGATGCAGAGCGAATGATGCAGCGCCAGCACATTCCCGATACCGTTTATCGCGGTGTCCTGCTGCAAGTCAGCAGCCACTTCTGGTTGCAGCAGGGACGCCCGGAGTTGGCCCACGAAGCCTTGACCCGGGTGCTGCGCCACTATCACGGGCCCGACGCGCGTCAGGCTCCGCCGGCGACGCTGGAGCTGATCCCGGGTATCGAGTACTTGCTGATACTGGCCGATGTGCACTTGCAACGGACGAATGATTCGCAGGTAAAACTCAAGGTATTGCTGGAGCAAGCGCACGAACGTGGTATGCACAGTCTGGAAACGGAACTCCATCTCGTATCGGCTGAGGTGGCTTATCTGACAGGTAATCGAGCCCTGGCCAAGCAAGCCCTGAAAGTGGGCCAGGAATGGGTGAAACGCTGTCATGGTGAGCAGGCGTTACGCGAACTGCGTTTGCGTCAGCCGAACCTGATCGCAGTCCTGGAAGAGACACAAACGCAGTTCGAGAGTGTTGGGTCAGGTCTCAAAGAAAACCCTCTGAGTCTGCGTGAAATGGAAGTGCTCAAGTTGATAGCGTTGGGGTGTTCCAATCAACAGATCGCGGAGCAACTGTTCATTTCGCTGCACACGGTGAAAACCCATGCGCGACGGATACACAGCAAGTTTGGGGTCCAGCGCAGGACGCAAGCAGTGGCTAAGGCCATTATGTTAGGGGGGGTGGTTTAATAGTTGAATGTGTCTGTAGTTAGTGTGCGGAAAGAATAGGCCGATTTTGCTGTAATGGTTGGGCGTTTGACGTGATTGTGGGTTGTTTCAATTGTTGTTTTTACGAATTTAAACAAGTTTGTGAGTGTGCTTGATGTTGTAAGTGTCTATAAATGATTGGGCGGCCAGTTGGTGTTTTGCTTTCTGGTGTCGTTCAATGGGTAATTTATTTATAGGGGCTTTATGATGTCTGATGTTCTTCTCGAAAAAACTCGTATTAAACTGAATCATATTTTCAAGGAGCGTGGTTATGGTCTGGATCCCGATGACACCTTTCTTTCTGGTTGGGTTATCAATGATCTAAAACAGGAAGTTGTCTCTTACTCAGAGTCTCTGACGTGGGCTGTCATGGAGAAAGTGCAGCACGATGAGCTTCCGTCATTCGATGAAAAGTCCGCCGGTATTTTTTCTATTCGATGGAGCATGGATCTGAAATATCGTGTGGATCCACGTGTGCTGGATGTCAGGGAGCTTAATAGGATCTGTCATGGGATTGTTATTGAGTTCAGGAAAGAAAAGTTCTTCGCTGATTAAGAGCAGGTTCATACTGTTACATTCGATAAAAATCCATGCGCGACGGATGAATGAGAGGGGTGGGGGAGGCAGAACTCAGTCTCTCAGGCTGTTGCTGAGGCAAAGCTATTTGGTAGTTTTGTTCAACGCGGAGTCGTTGGGTCGGTGGGTGGTAATTTGCTGTTCTATAAAACACCAAAAGGAAGAGTGTGTGGGTATTGATGTTTTAACGAAAGTTGCAGGCGATAAGGTTTAGGAAGAACTTTTACGCCCGTCGAAGCGATCAATGACTGAACAACGTCATCTAATTCCTGATGGGCTGCAGCGTGCGAGTGAGGAAGATCGCCAGTATTACCTGGACGCTGAACAGTCCCTGACAGAAAAAGAGCAAGCGCTGGATGAACGGTTGAGAGAAACAAAATCCCTCAAGGCTTTCGTGAATTTCCATGCCCAGGAGTTTGTCAGGGCTGAAACCAACGAACTTATCGACCCGGATAAGATTTTCGTCAACGCTCGCCATACATTCTATGTGGGGCAGCGGGCGATACGAATACCTGCATGAGCGTTGTCTCCGCGTGCAGTGGAACAACAGTGGATCTGGCGGTGATGACCGCCTTGATGAAGGAGGCGCTCGAGGAGCCAGAGTCCAGCGAGCGGACAATCCTGGTGTAAGTACTGGCGTTCAGTGCCAAACGATTTAACCAGCGGCGACGGGCTCATAGCCCATCCGCCAACTCACGGCCCGGGTCGCCGCCAGCAGTCGCTGCGCCGCCGGGCCGTTTTCGTCGGCGTGAAACAACGAGGTCGGGCCGACGATGGTCAGCACCGCCGCTACTTGGCCGACAGCGTTAAACACCGGTGCCGAGAGTGCATCGACTCCCGGCATCAGCAAACCATGCACATGATGCAGGCCGCGTTCGCGGATCTGTTCACACAAGGTTGTGTAGGTCTGGTCATCAGCCAGCGGGTGGGCAGCCGTTGCCAGCAATTCCAGTTCCCGTAACTCAACGGTTTCACGGTTCGGCAAATACGCGCTGAACACCAGGCCGGTGGATGAACTGAGCAGCGGCAGCACCGAACCCAGTTGCGTCACCACCGTCACCGCCCGCACCGCCGGCTCGATATGCACCACGGTCGCGCCCTGGTTGCCCCATACCGCGAGGAAACAGGTTTCGTTCAGGTCATCGCGCAACTCGGCCAGTGGCAGGGCGGCGACTTTCAGCACGTTCATACTGTTTAACGCGGCCAGGCCAACGCGCAAGGCTTCGCGGCCGAGGCCGTAATGGTTGGTGGCGGTGTTTTGTTCGGCAAACCCGCTGGCGATCAACGCCTGCAAATAGCGGTGAACTTTGCTCGCCGGCATCTGCACGTGTTCGGCCAGACGCGACAAAGATGTCGACGGCGACAATTCGGCCAAGGCCTTGAGGATGTCGGTGCCGACCTCGGCCGAGCGGACTTTCTGTTTGCTGTTGTTATCGGCGGTGTTGCGCGGCTTTTCCATGGAGGCGGTGTGATCCCGGGACGAATGGGCGTCTTTATAGCTTGACGGTCAATACCAATCAAATTACGTTAAGCGTAATCTAATTACGATAAAAACAACCCGGGCGTGCCGAGACTTCTGAAAAGGAGCCATGGGCCACGACCTACTCCCTGTTCAGGAGGCTCCATGAACCTCGATTCAACGGCGCCAGCGCTGGTTTACCAGTCAGGCTTCGGCAATGAATTCAGCAGTGAAGCGTTGCCCGGCGCACTGCCCGTCGGCCAGAACTCCCCGCAAAAAGCCCCTTACGGTCTCTACACCGAACTGTTCTCCGGAACTGCGTTCACCATGGCGCGCAGTGAAGCGCGACGCACCTGGATGTACCGTATTCAGCCGTCGGCCAATCACCCGGCGTTCGTTAAGCTTGATCGACAGCTGGCCGGCGGTTCGCTGGGCGAAGTGACGCCCAATCGTCTGCGCTGGAACCCGCTGGACATTCCGGCCGAACCGACCGACTTCATCGACGGTCTTGTGCGCATGGCGGCCAATTCGGGTTCGGAAAAACCGACCGGGATCAGCATTTATCACTACCGCGCCAATCGCTCGATGGAGCGGGTGTTTTTCAACGCCGATGGCGAGTGGTTGCTGGTGCCGGAGTCGGGTCGGTTGCGCATCGCCACCGAGCTCGGCGTGCTGGAGCTGGAGCCGCTGGAAATCGCCGTGCTGCCACGCGGCCTGAAGTTCCGCATCGAACTGCTCGACCCGCAAGCTCGTGGCTACCTGGCCGAGAACCACGGCGCGCCACTGCGTCTACCGGACCTCGGACCGATTGGCAGCAACGGTCTGGCCAATCCACGGGACTTCCTGACGCCGGTCGCGCATTACGAAGATCTCAAGCAGCCGACCACCCTGGTGCAGAAATTCCTCGGCGAGTTGTGGGGCTGCGAGCTCGACCATTCGCCGCTGAATGTGGTCGCCTGGCACGGTAATAATGTGCCGTACAAATATGACCTGCGCCGCTTCAACACCATCGGCACCGTCAGCTTCGATCATCCGGACCCGTCGATCTTCACGGTTCTGACGTCGCCGACCAGCGTTCACGGCCTGGCCAACCTCGATTTCGTGATCTTCCCGCCGCGCTGGATGGTTGCCGAGAACACCTTCCGTCCGCCGTGGTTCCACCGCAACCTGATGAACGAATTCATGGGGCTGATCCAGGGCACCTACGACGCCAAGGCCGAAGGTTTCCTGCCGGGTGGCGCGTCGTTGCACAGCTGCATGAGCGCTCACGGGCCGGACGGTGAAACCTGCACCAAGGCGATCAATGCCGAGCTTGCGCCGAGCAAAATCGACAACACCATGGCCTTCATGTTCGAGACCAGCCAGGTATTGCGCCCAAGCCGTTTTGCCCTCGATTGCCCGCAACTGCAAAACACCTACGATGCTTGCTGGGCCTCGCTGCCCGCCACTTTCAACCCGAATCGGAGATAACCCATGACTCAGACCACCCCCACTCGTAGCTGGGTTGCCTCCGCCAATGGCCACGCCGACTTCCCGTTGCAAAACCTGCCACTGGGTGTGTTCAGCACCCAGGGTTCGGTGCCGCGCAGCGGTGTGGCGATCGGCGAGCATATTTTCGATCTGCAAGCGGCGCTCGACGCCGGTCTGTTTGACGGTGCTGCGCGCACGGCAGTCGAAGCCACTCGTGGCGGTCAACTGAACGCTTTCTTCGACCTCGGTCGTGGTGCCCGCGTTGCCCTGCGTGAGCGTCTGCTGGAACTGTTCGCTGAAGGCAGCACCCTGCACGGCAAGATCGAAGCCCAAGGCGCGAAACTGCTGCCATTGGCCGCCGATTGCCAGATGCACCTGCCTGCGAAGATCAATGACTACACCGACTTTTACGTCGGCATCGAGCACGCGCAGAACGTCGGCAAATTGTTCCGCCCGGACAACCCGCTGTTGCCGAACTACAAGTACGTGCCGATCGGCTACCACGGCCGTGCGTCGACCATTCGCCCGTCCGGCACCGACGTGCGCCGCCCGAAAGGCCAGACCTTGCCCGCCGGTCAGACCGAGCCAACCTTCGGCCCGTGTGCGCGCCTGGACTATGAGCTGGAACTGGGCATCTGGATCGGCCAGGGCAATGAGCTGGGCGACTCGATTGCCATCGGCGACGCCGCCGAACATATTGCCGGTTTCTGCCTGCTCAACGACTGGTCGGCGCGGGACATTCAGGCCTGGGAATACCAGCCGCTGGGCCCGTTCCTGTCGAAAAGCTTCATCACCAGCATCTCGCCTTGGGTCGTCACTGCTGAAGCCCTGGAGCCGTTCCGCCGTGCCCAGCCGGCGCGTCCCGAGGGCGATCCGCAGCCGCTGCCGTACCTGTTCGACAAACGCGATCAGGCCGCTGGTGCCTTCGATATCGAACTGGAAGTGCTGCTGCTCACCGACGCCATGCGCGAACAGAACCTGCCGGCCCATCGCCTGACCCTGAGCAACACCCAACACATGTACTGGACCGTGGCGCAACTGGTTGCGCACCACAGCGTCAACGGTTGCCAGTTGCAGGCCGGTGACCTGTTCGGTTCGGGCACCTTGTCGGGGCCGGAAAACGGTCAGTTCGGCAGCCTGCTGGAAATCACCGAAGGCGGTAAGAAGCCGATCGAACTGGCTTCGGGCGAAGTGCGCAAGTTCCTTGAAGACGGCGACGAAATCATCCTCCGCGCACGTTGCAGCCGTGACGGTTTCGCCTCCATTGGTTTCGGCGAATGCCGTGGCAAAATCCTGCCAGCACGCTAAGAGGTTCAGGCTATGGAACTCTTTACCTACTACCGTTCGACGTCGTCCTTTCGGGTGCGCATTGCCCTGGCACTCAAAGGGCTGGATTACCAGGCGCTGCCGATCAATCTGATCGCGCCGCAAGGTGGCGAACATCAGCAACCGGCTTATCTGCGGATCAACCCGCAAGGCCGGGTGCCGGCCTTGCGCACCGATGAAGGCGAGTTGCTGATTCAGTCCCCGGCGATCATCGAGTACCTGGAGGAGCGTTATCCGCAGGTACCGCTATTGTCCAGGGACCTGGCCAAACGCGCGCACGAGCGAGCGGTGGCGGCGTTGATCGGTTGCGACATTCATCCGCTGCACAACGTCAGTGTGCTCAATCAGCTGCGCCAACTTGGTCATGATGAGCCGCAGGTGGTGCACTGGATCGGCCACTGGATCACTCAGGGGCTGGCGGCAGTCGAGCACTTGATTGGTGACGACGGTTACTGTTTCGGCAGCGCGCCCGGGTTGGCGGATGTCTATCTGATTCCACAGCTGTATGCAGCCGAGCGTTTCAACATTTCCCTTGAGGCTTATCCGCGGATTCGCCGGGTCGCGGCACTGGCGGTGCAGCATCCGGCCTTCGTCAAAGCCCATCCGGCGAATCAGCCCGATACCCCGAAGTAACGCAAAACCCTGTGGGAGCGAGCTTGCTCGCGATGGCGGCCTGACAGTCAAGATTGATCTTGAATGTGATGGCCTCATCGCGAGCAAGCTCGCTCCCACAGGTTCTGCGCCTTATCCCACTTGCCGACCTTAGTTGAACTCATCCCCGATCGGATACCGGCTGGCGTTGAGGCTTTCCTTGATCTTGCGCAAGTGCGGCTGGAAGTCGACGCCGCGGCGCAGGGTCATGCCGGTGGCGAGCACATCGAGCACCGTCAGCTGGATGATCCTCGACGTCATCGGCATGTAGATGTCGGTGTCTTCCGGCAGCGGAATGTTCAGGCTCAAGGTGCTGGCCTTGGCCAGTGGCGAACCCTCGGCCGTCAGACCCAGCACCGAGGCACCGTTCTCCCGGGCAATGCGTGCCACTTCCACCAGTTCGCGGGTGCGTCCGGTGTAGGAAATGATCACGAACAATTCGCCCGTGTGGGCCACCGAGGCAATCATCCGCTGCATCAGCACGTCCGCATGGGCGGTAACCGCCAGGTTGAAGCGGAAGAATTTGTGCTGCGCATCCAGCGCCACCGGGGCTGACGCGCCGAGGCCGAAGAAGTGGATCTGCCGGGCCTGGATCAGCAAATCCACGGCGCGGCTGATCAGGTTCGGGTCCAGTGCCTGGCAGGCGCTGTCCAGCGATGCAATGGCGCTGCCAAAGATTTTCTGGGTGTAGGCTTCAGGGTTGTCGTCGGCTTCCACTGCGCGGCTGACATACGCCGCGCCGCTGGCCAGGCTTTGGGCCAGTTGCAGTTTGAGTTCCGGATAGCCGCTGACACCGAACGAACGGCAGAAACGGTTGACCGTCGGCTCGCTGACTGACGCGGCCTGGGCGAGGGCGGCAATACTGAAGCGAGTGGCCTGCTGTGGGTTGAGCAGGATGACTTCGGCGACCTTGCGCTCGGCCTTGTTCAGGTCTGCAAGGCGATTCTGGATCTGTTCCAGTAAATTTCGCACGCGGTCCATTCATGTTCCTTAGGTCGGCTATGCAGATTGGGCCCGTGTAGCGGCCCATAATGGTGGCCTATCCTACTGGTGGCCCCGACCGACCACCACTTGGAATGTATATTTTGGAAAAATGTTGTGGTTATTACTACATTTTTCCTTGAGCGATGCCTTAAAAAAAGGTATTTGTAGCTTAACTTGATAAAAGAACAAACATCATGCCTTCGATTACGGTTGAACCGTGCACCTTTGCCTTGTTCGGCGCCCTCGGCGATCTGGCCCTGCGCAAGCTGTTTCCTGCCTTGTACCAACTCGATGGCGCCGACCTGCTGCATGAGGACACGCGCATTATCGCACTGGCCCGTGAACCGGGCACCGAGCAAGAGCATCTGGCCCTTATTGCCAGTGAGCTGCGCCATTACGTCGATGCCAAGGAGCTCGACGAAGCCGTGGTCGAACGCTTCCTGGCACGCCTGACGTACCTGCATGTCGACTTCCTCAAGTCTGACGACTACGTCGCCCTGGCCGAACTGGCCGGCACGGCGCAGCGGATGATTGCCTACTTCGCGACGCCGGCTGCAGTGTACGGCGCGATTTGCGAGAACCTGGCGAAAGTCGGCCTGACTGAAAACACCCGTGTGGTGCTGGAAAAGCCGATCGGTTCGGATCTTGAGTCGTCGCGCAAGGTCAACGACGCGGTGGCGCGGTACTTCCCGGAAAACCGCACCTACCGCATCGACCACTACCTGGGCAAAGAGACGGTGCAGAACCTGATCGCGCTGCGTTTCGCCAACAGCCTGTTCGAAACCCAGTGGAACCAGAACTACATTTCCCACGTGGAAATCACCGTTGCCGAGAAGGTCGGGATCGAGGGCCGCTGGGGCTACTTCGACAAGGCCGGCCAGCTGCGGGACATGATTCAGAACCACCTGTTGCAGCTGCTGTGCCTGATCGCCATGGACCCGCCAGCGGATCTTTCGGCTGACAGCATCCGTGACGAGAAAGTCAAAGTACTCAAGGCGCTGGCGCCGATCAGCCCGGAAGGCCTGACTACCCAGGTGGTGCGTGGCCAGTACATCGCCGGTCACAGCGAAGGCAAGTCGGTGCCGGGTTACCTGGAGGAAGAGAACTCCAACACCCAGAGCGATACCGAAACCTTCGTCGCCCTGCGTGCCGACATCCGCAACTGGCGTTGGGCCGGCGTACCGTTTTACCTGCGTACCGGTAAGCGCATGCCGCAGAAGCTGTCGCAGATCGTCATCCACTTCAAGGAGCCGTCGCACTACATCTTCGCCCCCGAGCAGCGCTTGCAGATCAGCAACAAGCTGATCATCCGTCTGCAACCGGACGAAGGCATTTCCTTGCGGGTGATGACCAAAGAACAAGGCCTGGACAAGGGCATGCAGCTGCGCAGCGGTCCGTTGCAGCTGAATTTTTCCGATACCTATCGCAGCGCACGGATCCCCGATGCCTACGAGCGGTTGTTGCTGGAAGTGATGCGTGGCAATCAGAACCTGTTTGTCCGTAAAGATGAAATCGAAGCCGCGTGGAAGTGGTGTGACCAGTTGATCGCCGGGTGGAAGAAGTCCGGTGATGCGCCCAAGCCGTATGCGGCCGGGTCCTGGGGACCGATGAGCTCCATTGCACTGATCACGCGGGACGGGAGGTCGTGGTATGGCGATATCTGAATTCAAACTGCCTCAGGGCGTCAGTGCTCATGAGTTTCGCAGCCCCGTGTTGCTGGCCGAAGGCCTGGCACTGACGGTGGCCAAGCAACTCAGCGACGCGATCGATGCCCGCGGCACCGCGACGCTGGTAGTGTCCGGCGGACGCAGCCCGGTGGCGTTTTTCCAGCACCTGGCCAAACAGGCGCTGGACTGGTCCAAGGTCGTGGTGACCCTGGCAGACGAGCGCTGGGTACCGGTGGAGCACGCCGACAGCAATGCCGGTCTGCTCAAGCGTTACTTGTTGCAAGGCCCGGCGGCCAAGGCGAAGTTCCTCAGCCTCTACAGCGCCACTGCCAACCTTGAGCAGGCTGCCGAGCAGGCCGACCGCTTGCTCGCCGAGTTGCCGGCAATCGACGCGCTGGTGCTGGGGATGGGCGATGACGGTCATACCGCCTCGCTGTTCCCCAACAGCCCGAATCTTGGCGACGCCTTGCAGGTCGACGGCACGCGCCGTTGCTGGCCGATGCTGGCGCCGACCGTGCCGCATCAGCGCCTGACCATGAGTCGTGCGCTGCTGGCCTCGGCACGGTTCACCGTTCTATCGATATCCGGTCAGTCCAAACTGACCACCTTGAGTGCCGCACTGGCCGGTGACGATGTCGCCGCAATGCCGATTCGTGCGTTTCTGCAACCCACGTTAGAGATTTACTGGTGCCCATGAGCCAAGGATCAGCCGCTATGACAAACACTCAACCGACCGTTTCCATGGCGGACAAAGTTGCCCTGATCGACAGCCTTTGCGTCAAGGCGCGAATTCTGCCGGTGATCACCATTGCCCGCGAGCAAGACATTCTGCCGCTGGCCGATGCCCTTGCCGCAGGCGGGTTGACGGCCCTGGAAGTGACCCTGCGTTCGCAATTCGGCCTCAAGGCCATCCAGGTCCTGCGTGAGCAGCGCCCGGAGCTGGTCACCGGTGCCGGCACTGTGCTCGATCGCAACATGCTGGCCGCCGCCGAAGCCGCCGGTTCGCAGTTCATCGTGACGCCAGGCATTACCCGTGACCTGCTGGAAGCCAGCGTTGCCAGCCCGATTCCATTGTTGCCGGGTATCAGCAACGCTTCCGGGATCATGGAGGGCTACGCTCTGGGCTATCGCCGCTTCAAGCTGTTCCCGGCGGAAGTCAGCGGTGGTGTGGCGGCGATCAAGGCCCTTGGCGGCCCGTTCGGCGAAGTGCGCTTCTGCCCGACTGGCGGCGTTGGTCCAGCCAACATCAAGAGCTACATGGCGCTGAAAAACGTGATGTGCGTCGGCGGCAGCTGGATGCTCGATCCGGAGTGGATCAAGAACGGCGACTGGGCACGTATCCAGGAGTGCACCGCCGAGGCGCTGGCCCTGCTGGACTGATTGGTTTTACCGGCGGTTTTTTACGCAGAATCGTTGTAGTTGTGTTCTACGGCTTTACGGCGCACTTGGTCAGTGCGCCGTTTTTTTTTGCCTGCAGAAAAGTGGCTTCCCCGTAGCAGCTGTCGAGCCTGCGAGGCTGCGTCCGGCCGCAAAGCGGTCGTTAAATCAGGCAACGCGCTCTTTCAGGCAAACCGCGTATGCAGGATTTGCGAGGACTTCGCCCGAACGCGGTCCGCCTCTAACGCAGCCTCGCAGGCTCGACAGCTGCTACGGGGGGAATGCCTGTAAAGGCATACATAGTTACCGCAACCCACCCCAGAGATCTCCTTATCCTTCGAGCAACTTATGGAGGAGAGCGACTCATGGAAGAACACGCAACCAGCTCGGCAACCGAGCCAGTCTGTTTATTGGCTCCCGAACAGATTGCCGGCCCGTACTTCAGAAACCCCAGGTTGATTCGAAGAAACATCAGTGAAGGCGCCAGCGGCATTCCCATGCTACTCAAATTGAGCATTGTCGACGTCAGCAGCTGTGAGCCGGTAACGGATGCCCTGGTGGACATCTGGCAATGCAATGCGCGAGGGGCCTATTCGGGCTGGAGCAAGATCGATCCGGATAAAGAGGTCGATGTCGGTGATATCGGCTCGGTTCCGCGTACCGATGACGACACTTATTTACGCGGTGGGCAATTCACCGATCGCAAAGGCGCCGTCAGGTTTACCACGATTTATCCGGGGTTTTATGCGGGGCGCAGCGTGCATATTCACGTTGCCGTGCGAATCGTTTCCGGCAGTAATTACCTGGACGCGCGGCACGTTGCCTGGGTTGGCCAACTGTACCTTCCAGAGGTGGCGTCACGTTCGGTATTGAATGCCAAAGACTACAGCGGGCGGAGTATTTCGCCGCTGCGTAACGATCAGGATGAGCTCTTTACCCAAATGCATGGGCAAGACTCGATACTGAAAATCCACACGATTGCCCGTGACTCCTGGGAAGACGGATATTTCGGGCAGTTGACCATTGGTATCGACAAGCGCGCGATGTCCGCGCAGATCAAGCCCGAAGACTTCGACATCTATACCGTGTGAACACCAGGGGAGTGGTCAATCCCTGGTGTTCATTGCATCAACTCAGTTCGATCAGGGCCTGAGCCAGTCGATGCATGTCCCGTGCGGTGTTGGTCAGGCCCGGTGTAATGCGAATACAGCTGCCGCACGCCGAACCGCTGCGGGCCACGGTGAACAGGTTGTACTCGCTGAGCAGGCGGTCGACCATCGCTTGCTGGTCGGCATGCCGGGTGAAACGCATCGAGGTGATGCCGCAATACAGTCGCGGATCATCCGGGGTCATGATTTCAATGCCCGGCACGTCGCGTACGGCCTCGACCCACAGATTGCGCAGGTAATTGAGCCGCGCGCCTTTGGCCGCCGCGCCACCGATGGCGTGATGCTCTTCGAACACCAGCGGCAACGTCAGCAGCGCCGGGATGTTGGGTGTGCTGTACGGGGTGCGCGAGCGGATGTCGGTGACCGGGAAATGAAACTCGCCCATGTCGGGATCAATATCGGCCAGGCGCTGTGGCGCTATGTAGATAAAACCCAGGGTCAGCGGCGCGCCGATCCATTTGTGCAGGTTGTAGCCGGCAAAGGAGATACCCAGTTCATCGAGGTTGAATTCGATCTGGCCGAGGGCGTGGGCACCGTCGAGGATCACATCGATCCCGTGCTCTTTAGCCGCCTCGGCAATCGCCTTGACCGGCATCACCAGACCGGTGCGATGGGTGACGTGGGTCAACGCCATCAGCTTGAGCCTTGGATAGCGGACGAACGCCTCGCGGTAGCTCGCCACCAATGACTCGAAGCTGGCGGGATGGGCGTGTTCGATCTCGATCACTTCGACACCGCGATGGCGTGCCAGCCAGCGCATCGCACTTTTGACCGTGTCGTATTCCAGATCGCAGAGCAGTACCTGATCGCCCGGCTGCAAACCGTTGTAGTTGCGAATCAGTGATTGCAGCGCGTCCGAAGCGCTACGGGTCAGGGCAACCGCTTCGGCGGGCACCCGTAAGAGCTCGGCCAGCTGTCCGCGTATCTCCACGCTTTCGAGCTTTTCGAAGCGCTGGCGCACATGCACCGAGTTGCTGCGGTTGATGAGTTCGATGTTGCGCTGGTATTCCTCGATCACGGTGCGCGACATGCGGCCGAAGTAACCGTTTTCCAGGTTGATCGGACCCGGCTGGACTTCGTAGCGGTCGGCAAACGTCTGCCAAAAAGCTTCATCAAGGGCGCGGCGAGTATTTTCGGGCATAGGGGCGACTCGTTCCGTGGGTCAGTGGCGAGGTTTGGGTTTGCCATGTTTGGCGCGCAGCGGGTCGAGCAAGTCGGACAGACCGTTGTGATCGATTTCCTGCATCAGGGCCAACAAGCCACCCAGTTCACCGTGGGGGAAACCCTCGCGGGCGAACCAGTTCAGGTATTGGCCGGGCAGGTCGGCAATGATGCGCCCCTTGTACTTGCCAAAGGGCATTTCGCGGGTGATCAGCAGTTCAAGCTTTTCGGGATTCATCGATCGGTCGTCTTGATTCAAACAGTCTGGAAAATACAGGCATTCTGCATGCAGGCCAATTGACAGATCATGCAAATAACTCGGGTACAGATTTTTTGTAAAAAGTTAACGTGTTGAAATATAAAGTGAAAATTTCAATTCAAGAGCTGGCATACGAGGTGCAACACCTTATGCACTCTCTCAACCCACGAGGAATTGAAAAATGACCGATATCAATAAAGAAGCGATTTCAGTCCTGAACGACCTGATCGAGACCAGTAAGGACGGTCAGGAAGGTTTCAAGACTTGTGCGCAAGACATCAAGCATCCTGAACTCAAAGCGCTGTTTGTCAAACGCGCTGCCGACTGCGCCACCGCCGCTGCCGAACTTCAAGGCACGGTGCGTTCGATGGGCGGCGATCCCGAGACCAAAACCAGTGTCAGCGGTGATTTGCATCGTCGTTGGGTTGACCTCAAATCGTTGCTCACCGGCAAGGACGAAGAAGCGGTGCTCAACGAAGCCGAGCGCGGCGAGGACCATGCCCTGAAGGCTTACAAAGCAGCGATCGAGAAGATCGACAAACACAATCTGGTGGGGATTCGTGATCTGGTCGAACGTCAGTATCACGGCGCGCAACGCAATCACGATCAGGTCAAAGCCTTGCGTAACCTGGCGCGTGCTCGTTCGTAAGAAGATCAAAAGATCGCAGCCTGCGGCAGCTTCTACAGAAGTATTCAAAACCCCGCAGGCTGCGATCTTTGTTGTCAGCCGATGCTGATCGCGGGCAGTGTTGGCAGTGTCACGGTTTGCTGTTTGCGCGGTGCCAGAATTTCGGCCTCGCCATCCACAACCAGCTCATCGCGCTGGTTGAATACCCGAGTGGCGATGCGCACGCGGAACTTCGGCAGCTTCTCGAGGATTTCCAGGCGTACCGTCAGGGTGTCGCCGATCTTCACTGGCTTCTGAAAGCTCATTTGCTGACCGATATAAATAGTCCCCGGCCCAGGCAGCTCGCAGGCGACGGCGGCGCTGATCAGTGCACCGCTGAACATGCCGTGGGCGATGCGTTCCTTGAACATGCTCGCCGCCGCAAACTCGGCGTCCAGGTGCACCGGGTTGTGGTCGCCGGACATCGCCGCGAACAGCTGAATGTCGCGTTCTTCGACGGTCTTGCTGTAGCTGGCGGTCTGGCCGACTTCGAGGGCTTCGTAAGGGGTATTGGTAACCTGGGTCATGTGTCTTGAATCCTGTGACGAGTTAAGTGAAATAACCAAACATTATTCGGTTCTGGGTGGTCGGCGATGGCTCAGCGCCTCGGCCAGCCATTTGAGCAGGTCCGCGGTCACTTCATCGCGGTTGCTCTCGTTGAACAGTTCGTGCCGGGCTTGCGGGTAAATGTTCAGTTGCATGCACTGGCTACCCGCCCCGCGCAGCGCGTCGGCCAGAGTCTTGAGACGTTTGCCTTCGCTCACCGGATCACATTCACCGCCGATCACCAGCAGCGGCAGGCCCGGATCGATCTGCGCGAGATTGGACGCTTTGCTGATCTGCTGCAAGCCGCCGAGCAGGTCGATCCACAGTTGATTGGTGCAACGGTAGCCGCAAAGCGGGTCGTGGACGTACTTGTCGACTTCGGCCGGGTCGCGGCTGAGCCAGTCGAACCGAGTGCGATGGGGTTTGAAAGGCTTGTTGAATGAGCCGAACGACAACCACTCGATCAACGCGCTGCGCCCGGTAGCACCCTGGCGCCAGCGTTCGAAGCGCGCAATCAGGCGTGCCACGCGGTAGAGCGCGGTTGGCTGGAAGTTCGAGCCGCTGAGCACAGCGCCGTACAGGCTGGCGCTGTGGTGCAACAGGTAGGCCTGGGCGATGTAGCTGCCCATGCTGTGGCCAAGTAGCACGATCGGGATGCCCGGATGGTGCTGACCGATGTGCTGGTTGAGGCTGGCCAGGTCGCCGACCACTTTGCGCCAGCCGTCCTTGTCCGCGAAATGCCCGAGCGCGCCGTTTTCGGCGGTTTTGCCGTGGCCGCGCTGATCCAGCGCATAGACGCCGTAACCCTCGGCACATAAAGCCTGCGCCAGCCGCGCATAACGGCCGCTGTGTTCAGCCATGCCGTGGGACAGCAGGATCACCGCCTTGAGCGGGCCCTCGGGCAGCCACTGGTTGACGAAAAGCTGACTGTGGTCACTCGCGGTCAACCAGAAAGTGTCGTGGATCATGGCGATTCCTTTGCACGGTGTTGTTTAGGCGCGGCGTCGTTGCATTGTATAGCTCATCATCCACAGGACGTGCGATGTGGGTGTCCCTCAGCAGCAAGATTCACACTATCAATGAAGCGGGTGCGTATATTTGCCTGAATCACCATAACTGCTAGTGTCCCAGAAGCCCCGCTTTTCAGCGTCACAGAGATGCGGCCCGGATTCGCTCAGGTAAAGAGGACAAGAACAATGCAACCTGATTTCTGGAATGACAAACGCCCGGCCGGCGTACCCAATGATATCGATCCGGGTGCCTACAAGTCGGTGATCGAGGTGTTCGAGCGTTCCTGCAAGAAATTCGCTGACCGTCCGGCGTTCAGTAACATGGGCGTGACGCTCACTTATGCGGAGCTGGAACGCTACAGCGCGGCTTTCGCCGGCTACCTGCAAGCGCAGACCGATCTGCTGCCCGGCGATCGCATCGCGGTGCAGATGCCCAACGTCCTGCATTACCCGATCGCCGTGTTCGGCGCGCTGCGTGCCGGGCTGGTTGTGGTCAACACCAACCCGCTGTACACCGCGCGTGAGATGCGTCACCAGTTCAAGGACTCCGGTGCCCGGGCGCTGGTGTACCTGAACATGTTCGGGCAGAAGGTCCAGGAAGTACTGCCCGACACCGAGATTCAGTACCTGATCGAAGCAAAGATGGGCGACCTGATGTCGACCGCCAAGGGCTGGCTGATCAACACCGTGGTCGACAAGGTCAAGAAGATGGTGCCGACCTACGACTTGCCGCAGGCGATTTCCTTCAAGAGCGCGTTACGCCTGGGCCGCGGTCAGAGCATCAAGCCATTGAAAGTCAGCCTCGACGATGTCGCCGTGCTGCAATACACCGGCGGCACCACCGGGCTGGCCAAGGGCGCGATGCTGACCCATGGCAACCTGGTTGCCAACATGCAGCAGGCCCGCGCCTGTCTCGGCCAGTTCGGCAGCGATGGCAAACCGCTGCTGCGTGAAGGTCAGGAAGTGATGATCGCGCCGCTGCCGCTGTACCACATCTACGCCTTCACGGCGAACTGCATGTGCATGATGGTCACCGGCAACCACAACGTGCTGATCACCAATCCACGGGACATCGCCGGCTTTATCAAAGAGCTGAAAAACTGGCGGTTCTCGGCGCTGCTGGGGCTCAACACGCTGTTCGTCGCGCTGATGGATCATCCGGACTTCAAAACCCTGGACTTCTCCAGCCTCAAACTCACCAACTCTGGTGGCACCGCGCTGGTCAAGGCCACCGCCGAGCGTTGGGAGCAACTGACCGGTTGCCGGATCACCGAAGGCTACGGCTTGACCGAAACCTCGCCGGTGGCCTGCACCAACCCGTATGGCGACAAGTCGCGCATTGGCACGGTCGGCCTGCCGGTGCCGGGCACTACGCTGAAAGTCATCAATGATGACGGTGTCGAACAGCCCTTGGGCGAGCGCGGCGAGCTTTGCATCAAGGGCCCGCAAATCATGAAGGGCTATTGGCAGAAACCTGAAGCCACCGCCGAAGTGCTGGATGCCGAGGGCTGGTTCAAGTCCGGCGACATCGCGGTGATCGACCCGGACGGGTTTGTGCGGATTGTCGACCGCAAGAAAGACATGATCATCGTCTCGGGTTTCAACGTATACCCGAACGAGATCGAGGACGTGGTCATGGCGCACCCGAAGGTCGCGAACTGTGCGGTGATCGGCGTGCCGGACGAACGTTCCGGGGAAGCGGTGAAGCTCTTCGTGGTGGCACGTGAAGCAGGAATCAGCCTTGAAGAGCTGAAGGCCTACTGCAAGGAAAACTTCACCGCCTACAAGGTGCCCAAACACATTGTGCTGCGCGAGTCGCTGCCGATGACACCGGTGGGCAAGATATTGCGAAGGGAGCTGCGCGATATCGCCTGATCGGTTATAGATCGAAGTGCTGCCAAAAGATCGCAGCCTTCGGCAGCTCCTACGGGCGATGCATACGCCTAGGAGCTGCCGAAGGCTGCGATCTTTTGCTTTTAAGGCCCATTTTACGGGGCTTTCAAAGCGTTATAGAATTTTTGCTCTAAAATGACTGCTTGCTATTCTTGAGTCATTAAAGTGACTGTAGAGGCTCTATTTGGCTCTAGTAGGGCCTTGGCAAAGCTGCTACTCTCGGCGCGCTTTGTGACTTCTCGGCCTAGGTAAAAGCCGGACTCGCCAACAAAAAGACACCCATAAAAAACACACACCAATAATAATCGCAAAATGCGCTGAAGAATTCGCGTTGCTGAGGAGTGGGCTTCCATGATCGAAGACTTTTGGAAGGATAAGTACCCAGCTGGAATTGCTGCCGAGATCAATCCAGACGAGTATCCGAATATTCAGGCAGTGTTAAAGCAATCCTGCCAACGCTTCGCCAACAAACCGGCCTTTAGTAACCTGGGCAAGACACTCACCTACGGTGAGCTGTACGAATTGTCGGGTGCTTTTGCCGCTTACCTGCAACAGCATACCGATTTGCAGCCGGGCGATCGAATCGCAGTACAACTGCCAAACCTGCTGCAGTACCCGGTCGCCGTGTTTGGTGCCATCCGCGCCGGCTTGATCGTGGTCAACACCAACCCGCTGTACACCGCGCGGGAAATGGAACACCAATTCAACGATTCCGGCGCCAAGGCGCTGGTTTGCCTGGCGAACATGGCGCACCTGGCCGAGGCCGTGGTGCCCAAGACGGGCGTCAAGCACGTTATCGTCACCGAAGTGGCCGACCTGCTGCCACCGCTCAAGCGCCTGCTGATCAACAGTGTCATCAAGTACGTGAAGAAGATGGTCCCGGCGTTCCATCTGCCCAAGGCCATCAAGTTCAATGACGTGTTGAGCAAGGGCCTCGGCCAACCCGTGACCGAAGCCAACCCGGCCAGCAGCGACGTTGCCGTGCTGCAATACACCGGCGGCACCACCGGCGTGGCCAAGGGGGCAATGCTGACCCACCGCAACCTGGTGGCGAACATGATGCAGTGCAGGGCGCTGATGGGTTCCAACCTGAATGAAGGTTGCGAAATCCTCATCACGCCGCTGCCGCTGTACCACATCTATGCCTTCACCTTTCATTGCATGGCGATGATGCTGATCGGCAACCACAACATCCTGATCAGCAACCCGCGCGACCTGCCGGCGATGGTCAAGGAACTGTCGAAGTGGAAGTTCAGCGGTTTTGTCGGCCTGAACACCTTGTTTGTGGCGCTGTGCAACAACGAAGCGTTCCGCAAGCTGGACTTCTCAGGCCTGAAAATCACCTTGTCCGGTGGCATGGCCCTGCAACTGGCTGCTGCCGAACGCTGGAAAGCCGTGACCGGTTGTGCCATCTGCGAAGGCTACGGCATGACCGAAACCAGCCCGGTGGCCACCGTCAATCCAAACCAGAACATTCAGGTAGGCACGATCGGTATTCCGGTTCCGTCGACCCTGTGCAAAGTTATCGATGACGCCGGCGTTGAACAGCCGCTGGGCGAAATCGGTGAACTCTGCGTGAAAGGTCCGCAAGTGATGAAGGGCTACTGGCAGCGCCAGGAAGCCACCGACGAGATCCTCGACAGCGAAGGCTGGTTGAAGACCGGCGACATCGCGCTGATCCAGCCAGACGGCTACATGCGCATTGTCGATCGCAAGAAAGACATGATTCTGGTCTCCGGTTTCAACGTGTACCCGAACGAACTCGAAGACGTGCTGGCCACCTTGCCAGGCGTGTTGCAATGCGCGGCCATTGGCGTGCCGGACGAGAAGTCGGGCGAGGCGATCAAGATTTTCATCGTCGCCAAACCGGGGGTAACCCTGACCAAAGAGCAGGTGATGACGCACATGCGTGCCAACGTTACCGGCTATAAAGTGCCGAAAGCCATCGAGTTCCGCGATGCGCTGCCGACCACCAACGTGGGCAAGATCCTGCGTCGCGAACTGCGCGATGAAGAGCTGAAGAAGCTCGGCTTGAAGAAGGTCGGCGCGTAAAACAAAAAGCCCCGGTCTTTATGAGCGGGGCTTTGTTGAAGATCAAAAGATCGCAGCCTGCGGCAGCTCCTACGGGATGTATATCAATCCAATGTAGGAGCTGCCGCAGGCTGCGATCTTTTGCTGTCAGAGGCGGAACTGCGCGAAATTGACGTTGGTACCGGCTGGGCGCATGTCCTGAAGGTACGAGTCCTTGTCGGCGCTCAGTTCCAGGCTCAGGGCTGCCTTGCGCTTGCCTTCGTTGCGTACCACCAGGCCTTCGAGCTTCTCGCGCAGGAACACCGTCGGCACTTTCAGGTGCAGCAGTTCGTCGGTGGCTGGCGTGTGCATCAGCAGGTGAACCCACTCGTATTGACCAATGGCCAGACGCGCAACCGGGATATCAAACCACCAGATGTTGCGGTTGCGGTTCAATTCGGTGAAATGGCAATTGTTGACGCCAAGCACTGCACCGCCGAGTTCCTGGTTTCTGCGGGCAATGGCCTGCTTTTTATCGAGTTTCATAACGTTCCTACGGGATTGGATCTTCAGCGCCACGGCCTGAATACGTTGCGCATTCTCGGGGGTTGGCTGGCAAACATAAAGCCCAACCTGCATTTGCAGATGAAATGACCCGATGAAAATAAATGAAACTCTGTGCAACGCCCACCAGTCAACCACTAGGTAACGACACTGACCTTTGAATGTTCACAGGAGAAATACCATGAGCAGCACTGGCGATAAAGTTAAAGGCCTGGCCAACGAAGCGGTCGGCAACGTCAAGCAAGGTGTGGGTAAAGCCACCGACAACCCCAAACTGCGAGCCGAAGGCAAGATTCAGGAAAAGAAAGGCGAAGCCCAGCAAGCGCTCGGCAAGGCTAAAGACGCGATCAAGAAAACCATCGATAAAGCCTGACCCAATAACCTGCGTGAGCGCAGTGTGACGGCCATCCTCGGATGGCCGTTTTTATGTCGGTTACTGTATTTAACCCCCCCGAAATTGTTTCAAAGTCGCCAAGTAGGTTACTTTGATGTAGAAAACAGCCCCTGAGTCGCCCCCGACTTCAACCTTTTTTTGCGGCGAAAGGAGACGCTATGATTTTCCCGGAGTTGAAAGGCTTGCCCTTGCACCGCGTGATGATGCGCACGGTCACCGAGTTCATCAATGACGAGATGTCGACGTATGCCTCGGCGCTGGCCTATCAGATGCTGTTCTCGCTGTTTCCCTTCATTCTGTTTCTGATAGCCCTGATCGGTTTCCTGCACCTGCCGGATTTCTTTTCCTGGCTGCGCCTTCAGTCAGAACTGGTATTGCCGCCGCAAGCGCTGGAGCAAGTGAACCCGGTGATCGACCAGCTCCAGCAATCCAAGGGTGGATTGCTCTCGGTGGGTATCGTCATTGCCCTGTGGACCGCCTCGGCGGGTGTGCGGCTGATGATGAGCGCGATGAACGCCGCCTACGATGTGGTCGAAGGCCGGCCGATCTGGAAGCGCTTCCCACTGTCGATCTTCTACACCGTTGGCGTTGCCGGAATGTTGCTGGTCGCGGCGGCATTGATGGTGCTCGGTCCGCAGGTAATGGAATGGATTGCGTCGCAAATCGGCATGGAAGAGTTCATTGTCACGTTGTGGACGATACTGCGCTGGCCGGTAATCGTTATTTTGCTGATGGTCGCGGTCGCGTTGATGTACTACGTGATGCCTGATGTGAAGCAGAAGTTTCGCTTCATCACGCCAGGCTCGGTGCTGGCGGTGGTGGTGTGGATCGTCGCTTCGCTGGGCTTTGGTTATTACGTCAAAACCTTCGCCAACTACAATGCCATGTATGGCAGTATCGGCGCGATCATCGTGCTGTTGCTGTACTTCTACATTTCCGCTGCGGTGCTATTGCTCGGTGCGGAGATGAATGCGGTGATCGATCACATGTCGACCGAAGGCAAGCACCCTGGCGAAAAGGGCTTCGGCGAACACGACGAAAAACAACATGTTTCGGGACTGGGCCGGGACCACTCGCTCAACCCGACCACTGACGAAGCCTGACGATGATCCGTGAAATCCTCAAAATGGGCGATGAGCGCCTGCTGCGTATCGCTCCGCCGGTACCGGCCGAAATGTTCGACAGCCCCGAGCTGTGGCAGTTGATCGACGACATGTTCCAGACCATGGAAAGCGTCGGCGGCGTTGGCCTGGCTGCCCCGCAGATCGGTGTCGACCTGCAACTGGTGATCTTCGGCTTTGAACACAGCGAACGTTACCCGGACGCTGACGCCGTACCGCAGACGATCCTGATCAACCCGTTGATTACGCCACTTGATCCGACGCTGGAGGAGGGCTTCGAAGGTTGCCTGTCGGTGCCAGGACTGCGGGGGGCGGTGGAGCGTTATCAGCACATTCGCTATGAGGGATTTGATCCCAAGGGCGAGCCGATTGTGCGCATCGCCTCGGGTTTCCACGCTCGAGTGGTGCAACACGAATGCGATCACCTGATCGGCCGGTTGTACCCGTCGCGGATCTCGGACTTTCGCAAGTTCGGGTTTACCGAGGTGATGTTTCCGGATCTTGACCCGGCGGTTGATGACTAAAGCGCTAAAAGATCGCAGCCTTCGGCAGCTCCTACAGGGGAATGCTCTCGGCGTAGGAGCTGCCGAAGGCTGCGATCTTTTGATCTTCGCTGTTTACTTGCCGAACTCCAGGCCCATGGCAATCATCGGCTTGCTGCGGTTGTAGCGAGCCAGACGCTCGGCCAGTGCATAGGGCAGCAGTGGGCCGGCGGTGAAGCCATTACGCTCATAAAAACCGCGCAAGTCCGGGTGGCAGAACAGCCACACCGGCGCTTTGATCTGCAATAGCGCCTGGGCCATCAATGCCGCTGCAATACCTTGCCCCCGAAGGGCTGGGTCGACAAATAACCCTGTCAGCCAAAACCCCTCCGCCATCGGTCGCAAACAGAGCCCGGCGATGATCTCGTCACGCTTGCCAACCCACAGTTGAGCGTCGCGAACGGCTTTCATCGATGACTGGTGACGGCGGTAGAACTTGTTCAACAAAGGCCACAGTGGCTCGGCAAGCTGGGTGTACTGGGTGCTGGGCATGTGCAAGAGGGTCGCTGCGCAAAATGGGCCTATTATAAAAGAACCAACGCTGCGAGATAGGTGTATACCTGATCCCATATTCCCAGTTGGTGGAGCGTGCATCATGAGCAAAGGCATGGATTCGAAGAAAGCGGCGAAAAAGAAACCGACCAAGACCGCCGTTGAAAAACGCGCTGACAAAAAGGCCAAAAAGGTCGGTGTGTTCGGGCACTGAGCCCGCTTTGACGGAGCCCGGCAATCGGGCTCCGCGTTCACTTCCAGGTAAATTACCCATCGATCTGCAAGATTTCCCTGCGTCGTTGCACAGAAGGGGATAAGGCCGACATTTGTCTGCTTGTCCTGTTCTGAGCCGAGCCATGCCCCATTACCTTGATCAAAACCTGCGTGAAGAAATCGAAGCTCTGCGCCGAACGTTTGCCGGTCGCAGCGAATGGCCGACCTGGCTGCTGTTGATTGGCGTCTACGCTGCCTGGTTTGGCGTGCTGCTGGCCAGTGCCTGGCTGGGGCTGTGGCTGAGTACGCTGCTGCTGATACCGATCGTGGTGCTGTGGATGTCGGTCCAGCATGAGCTGTTGCACGGACACCCGACGCGCTTTACCACGTTGAACAAACTCCTCGGTTACGCACCTTTTGCCGTCTGGTATCCCTACACCCTGTACCGCGACAGCCACCTTGTGCATCACCGTGACGAGGACCTGACGTTACCCGGCCGCGATCCGGAAAGTCGCTATGTGAGCGCACAGCAGTGGCAGGGCAGTTCAGTGTTCGAGCGCAGCCTGCACTGGCTGAACAAAACCGTGCTGGGGCGCTTCGCCGTCGGTGCGCCGCTGGCCTTGCTGGCGCTGGCCAGGGAAGAATTCCAGCGTTTACGTCAAGGCAATCGCCAGGCCTGGTTGATGTGGCTGACCCATGGTGCGCTGACCGTGCTGATGCTGACCTTCATCGCTCGTTACAGTGTTGTTGCCGTCTGGCATTACCTGTTCTTGATCAGCGTACCGGCGTTGTCGGTAGGGACGATCCGTTCCTACTATGAACATCGCCCACACCCGGACCCGGAAAAGCGCACGGTGCTCAACGAGGCCGCCTGGCCTTGGCGCTGGTTGTTCCTCAACCTGAACCTGCACCTGGTGCATCACGATCTGCCAGGTTTGCCGTGGTTCTATTTGCCGCAGGTTTATCGCGCACGACGCGAGCAATGGCAGGCACGCAGTGGCGGGTTTCTGGTACGCGGCTATGGTGAGTTGTTGCGTCAGCACGGGCTCAGTCCCGTGGACAGTCCACGGCACCCCTTCAGTTGAGAACCGAGCATGACTTCAGGCTTTGCAGAGCTGTTGATGTACGTCGCCCCCGAGCCCATACGCCTGGCTAATGAGCGATGGCTGGAACGCATCGTCGAGCGGCTCGGCGCCACCCGTTTGAGCGCTGAAGATCTGTCGTTGAGGGAGCTTTGGCTGGCCCCGCAATTGCTGCTCACTCAGACCTGCGGCTATCCACTGATGACGGCGTTGCGCGGGCAGGTGCGGGTGATCGGTCGACCGCGCTATGAGCTGCCCGACAGCAGCGCTGGCAGCCATTGCAGTGTGCTGCTGACCCGTGCCGATGAACCGCGTCGTACCTTGCCGGCGCTGCTGGGTTGTCGAGCAGTGATCAATGGCGAGGACTCCAACAGCGGGATGAATCTGCTGCGCCACCGCATCGCCCCGTTGCAACGCAATGGTCAGTTTTTCTCCAGCGTCGAGGTCAGCGGCAGCCACCGTGAAAGCCTGTGCTGGCTGCGCGACGGGCGCGCGGATCTGGCGGCCATCGACAGCGTGACCTTTGCCTATCTGGCGCGCCATGCGCCGCAGGAAGTCGAAGGTTTGCAAGTGGTGGCGCGCAGCGCGTTCAGCCCGACCTTGCCGTATATCGGTGTCGCCAGCCTGACGGATGCTCAAGTCGAGCACCTACGCGAGGTGATGAATCAGGCATTGAGTGAGCTGCCTGACGTGGCTGAGACCCAGGGGCTAAACGAGGTTTTGCCGGCCACTGAAAGCGACTATCAAATCATCCTCGATTACCAGCAGGAGGCCGAAGAACTGGGGTTTGGACGCTTGCGTTGAGGGTTGAAACGCTTGCCGGACAATGTGATTGTTTATATTCCCAATAAATATATAAAAATAGATTTTAAGTATTATTAAAGAATAAGGCTCCTTGCTAGGATCGCTGCACCGGACCACCGGACATCCAGCGCAACCCTATTAACTGGAGCCTTCATGTCCGGCACCGACCTTTCTCACAGCGAATACGTGGGCGGATTGTTCCGCAGTCATTATGTTTGGTTGTGCAATCGCTTGCGCGGCTACCTCGATGCTGGCATCAGCGCCGAAGATGTCGCCGCCGAGACCTTTGCGCAGCTCCTCGACTCGCCGAACCTGACGTCGATCCAACAGCCCCGCGCCTTGCTGACTACCCTTGCTCAGCGGGTGACTTATCGCCTCTGGTACCGGCGGGACCGCGAGCGCGAACACCTCGATCAGTTGCAGCACATTCAGCCAGGTTTTGGGCCGTCACCGGAATTTCTGACGCAGCAGTGGCAGACCTTGAGCGTGCTCGATCAGGCGCTTGAGCGCTTGCCGGGCAAGGTCAGGGCGACGTTTCTGTTGTCGCGGCTTGAAGGCCTGACTTACCCGCAAATTGCCGCCGAACTGGGCATCTCCCAGCGTTCGGTCAGTGTCTACATGACCCGCTGTCAGGCGCTTTGCCAGCGCAGCGCCAATCAACCCTTGCTCACACACCCCACCTTGCAGAGGTCCGCATGAGATCAATCAAAACCTGGCTCGGCAGTTCGCTGCTGGTCTTCAGCCTTGTGGCGACACAGGCCCCGGCGACGGAAAAAGTCGCGCCCATTCACTTTGGCGACATCACCTGGGAAAGCGGCAGCCTGATCACCGAGATCCTGCGGTTGATCGTCGAGAAAGGTTACGGCTACCCGACCGACACGCTGCCGGGCAGCACCGTCAGCCTTGAAGCCGCCCTGGCCAAAGATGATATTCAGGTCATCGGCGAGGAGTGGGCGGGGCGCAGTCCGGCCTGGATCAAGGCTCAGGCCGAGGGCAAAGTGTTCGGCCTGGGTGATACGGTCAAGGGCGCCACCGAAGGGTGGTGGGTGCCGGAATATGTGATCAAGGGTGACCCCGAACGCGGGATCAAACCACTGGCGCCGGAGCTGAAATCGGTGGCCGATCTGGCGCGCTACAAGGACCTGTTCCGTGATCCGGAAGACCCGACTCGCGGTCGTTTCCTCAACAGTCCCACCGGCTGGACCTCGGAGATCGTCAACAGCCAGAAACTCAAGGCCTACGCGTTGACTGATAGCTTCGTCAACTTCCGCACCGGCTTGGGCGCGGCGCTGGATGCCGAGGTCAGTTCGTCGATTCGTCGTGGCAAACCGGTGCTCTTCTACTACTGGTCACCAACGCCGTTGTTGGGGCGTTTCAAACTGGTAAAACTCGACGAACCGGCCTTCGACGCCGAAGCCTGGAAGACCCTGGCCGACGTCAACAACCCGCACCCGAAAGGGACGCGCTCGATGCCGGCCAACCTGGCCATCGGCGTCTCGGCACCGTTCAAGGCCCAATACCCGGACTTGGTTGCGTTCTTCGAGAAGGTTGATGTACCGATCGATTTGCTGAACCAGACCCTCGGCCAGATGAGCGAAAAACGCCAAAAACCGCGCGAAGTCGCACAAGCCTTCCTGCGTGAGCAACCGCAAGTGTGGCAGGGCTGGGTGCCGGCGCAGGTTGCAACGAAAGTCAGCAGCAGTTTGTAGCGCGGTTGTGAGTAGGCGCTGGGTCGTCAGGCGTGCGCCACTTCCGCCGCCAGCGCCTCGCTCACCGCCGGCCGTGCGCCAATTTTCGACTGAAAACGTTCCAGCGGCGGCCATTGCTTCAGGTCGATATCGAACAAGGAAGTCCAGCGCAGCACAGTGAACAGATAAGCATCAGCGATGCTGAAGCGCTCGCCGAGCAGATAGTCCTGTTGTTCCAGTGTCCGGGAAAACCGTCAGACCTTGCCGACCGCCGTTGGAGCGCAAGTGATCGAACAGGCGCGGGTGATGCTCCTGGCCCTTGAGACCATCCGGGCCACCACCGATGTGGCTCGGGATATTCAGCGTGGGACCATCCGCCTGGCCAGTTTCCCGATGGTGCTCGCGACGTTTCTGCCGCCACTGTTGCGTCAGTTCAAACAACTTTATCCCGGTATTCAGGTGGTAGCGCTGGAGGTCAGCGACAACGAAGTCGAAGCGTTACTCGGCGCTGGCCTGGTTGATCTGGGCGTGGTGCTCAATCCGCCACCTGAACGCAATGCCGGATTGTTGGGCCGAGATACCTGGGTTGCGGTGTTGCCGATTGCCCATCCATTGGCCCGCCGACCCCACGAGCACGGGTTGATGCTGGCGGAGCTGGTCGAGCAACCGTTCGTGCTGGCCACTGGCGGTTGCAGCGTCAATGCTCGCAGCCTGGCAGCGGATGCAGGTCTTGCGCTGCTTGATGTACGGGTTGAAGTTCGAGAGTGGGGCAGTGCATTCACACTGGTTCGGGAAAACGTCGGGGTGACGCTGGTTCCGGAAATGACCTTACCGACCCATCGCAAGGGGTTGCGTGTGCTGCCGTTGGCGGTGCCCGTTCATCGAGAGTTTGCGCTGGTCGCCACACCGCTCAGGGAACCCTCGGCGGCGGTGCAGGCGCTGCTGGCGATGCTCCATCCTGCTGCTCTCTGACCCTCGGTAAAAAGATGGCCTATTGATGGCCTTGCATCCGTGGCGTTGCTGTCTATGCTCACTCGTGACTATGCATGTCGGTCAAAATATAAAGCGTGAGCGTGTCAATGCCTCAGGCTGATTGTGCTTGAGTCAGCGCTTTGTGGCCGGCAGTCAGTTGAACCGTGAACCGTCGGTAAGAGTGCGCAATTAAAGGCACCGTTGCGAAAGGGAGTGTTTCTTAGAGGGAGTTACTTGTGAATGTTGGGTTGGCCCCGCGTGCGGGGCATCAAGAAACGGATGGCTTGATAAGAGCGTTGCGTTACGGACACTCCGATTGAACATCATTGATCACCTGACTCTTATCCTTCGTGTGAGGATGCGTTTGCCTGTTCTGTGGAAAGTTGTCGTAAGTCCAGTGAAAGACTAGGAACTTCCGTTAATCAAAAGACAGCGCTGAAGGTGATACCACCATGTTTAACCTACACCATAAATCTGACGTGCTTGAGATAGAACGATTGAGCTGCGCGTTGACTGAAGCCAATGCCAAGTTGGCGGCGATCAGCCGCTCTATGGCAATGATCGAGTTTGATTCCACTGGCGTGATCCTCGAGGCCAACGAGAACTTCTGCAAAGCCGTCGGCTACTCCATCGAGGAGATTCGCGGCAAGCATCACCGGATTTTTTGTGAAGAGGCTTACGCCAACAGCGAAGACTACCAGCGGTTCTGGCGCGAGCTGGGCCGTGGCGAACCTGACAGCGGAACATTTTTACGCTTGAACAAGGCCGGCAAGGAAGTCTGGCTTGAGGCCAGCTACATGCCGGTGATCGGAGCGGATCGGCACGTTCGAAGCGTGATCAAGGTGGCGGCGGACATCACGGCCCGGATCAACCAGGAGCATGAAAGCCAGAGCCTGGTGAATGCCCTGGGGCGCGCCATGGCGGTGATCGAATTTTCCCCTGACGGCAGGGTGATTACCGCCAACGATAACTTCTTGCAGACCATGCACTATTCGCTTAACGAAGTAGTGGGTCAGCACCACAGCCTGTTCTGTCACCGAGCGGAGAGCGAGTCTGCGGCCTACAAGGCGTTCTGGGCTTCGCTCAACCGGGGCGAGTTCCATTCGCGTCGGTTTGAACGGGTCGACAAACACGGTCGTATGGTCTTTCTCGAAGCTTCGTACAACCCGATCTTCGACGCCAAGGGCCGCTTGTATAAGGTGGTCAAATTCGCCAGCGACATCACTCAGCAAGTGACGACGTTGCAGACCGCCGCCGAGTCGGCTCATTCAACCTCGGTGCAAAACGATGCTTGCGCCCAGAAAGGTTCGCAGGTGGTACAGCAGACCGTACAGATCATCGAAGAGATCTCCAGGGATCTCAACGAAGCGGCCCTCAGCATCGATGCGGTGAGCAAGCAGTCCGACATCATCGGCACCATTGTTCAGACCATTCGCGGCATCGCCGATCAGACCAATCTGCTGGCGCTCAACGCCGCTATCGAGGCTGCGCGGGCCGGCGAACATGGGCGAGGATTTGCGGTCGTTGCCGACGAGGTGCGCAGTCTGGCGGCACGTACCAGCCAGGCGACAGTGGAAATTGTCGATGTGGTGCGCAAGAACCACGACTTGTCCTTGAGTGCAGTGTCGAGTATGCAATCAAGTTTGAGCCGTACTGGACTTGGCGTGGAACTGGCCAATGAAGCGGGCGAGGTGATCCTGGAAATTCAACAGGGCTCACGGCATGTGGTGGATGCGATCAGTCAGTTCAACTCGACGTTGCAACTTAATTAAAACGTCGTGCAACTAAAAGGGTTTTCGATCAAGTACTGTTACTTGATCGAGAGTCCTTTTGGCTGCTCTAGCGAGTAGTTTACGAGTGCACGCGAAGCGGGTTGCTCAGACGACCCACGATATCGAGCGCGCTGTCGAGCAAGCGCATACGCATGAAGGATTTGGCCGGCCAGTCCTGTTCCAGCAAGGCCGAACGCTCGATTACCCAGCGCTGTGGTTCGACCCGGTCACGCAGGTTGTCAAAGCAGTCGCTGACGTGAATGGCCAACTCATTCCAAAGCGCATTTTCTGGCATTTTCCAATGCCGGGCGCAGAGCAGAGTCAGTTCACCGAGATGGCACATGAAGGTGGTGTGCAAGAGCTTCTCGCGCACGAAGTCCGCATCGTCATACAGCGTCATCTGCGGGTCATGCAGATGAAGGTCGAGGCTTTGCCGGTGCAAGGTCTGGCGGTGAATCCGGATGTCACCGAAGTCGCGCACCATCAGTCGGCTCAAGTGTCCCTCGGCATTCATGACCATGAAGCTGTTTTGCTGATGCGCCTCGAAGGCGACGCCGTAGATCAGGTACAGACCGAGCAATCCGGGAACGGCGATCGATAGATAGTCACGGAAAAAGCGCAGCAGATCCGGTCTGCTGTCGTCCCCTTGAGCCAACCTGACCCACTGGCGCAGCAAAGGTTGTCCGTGTTCATCGAGGGCGAACAGGCTGCCAACGGGCACGGCCATTTCGCCCGGCAGCAACAAGCTCGACGGGTTGTCCCGGTAAAGCACCGCCAGATGCCGGGAGCGTTGGTCATCCGCCGGTTGCGGCGCGAAATGCACGCCGATACGTTCCGGCACGATGTTCAACACGGCACGAATCTGCGGCTCCTGCTTGAGCATTCGCAGCAATAAACCGCTGACCCTTGGCCCCATGCGCGCCGAGCGTGGCGAAAGGGTGCGTTGCACGCTGGTCAGTCGCAGCGCCACCGGAAGTTTGACCATCGGTGAACAGCGGTCCGCATCGGGCACCACGGTGCGAAACGACATGGTGGGCTGGCCGTTGAACGCAATGATGGTGGTCATAATCAGCAGGCGGTCGGCAATCTCGCGAGCAAACGAGCGCGGTAGTTCCTCAGCGGCTTGCCACGGATGGACGGGGATGGGCAGGTAGTCATCCGGGTCCAGACCTTTGGCCAGAAGGTGCTGGATCAGTTGTTCGGCCGCAAGCGGGAAATGCCCTTGCCACCAGTCGCGGTAATGCTCAGGTTCGTTCAACGATTCGACGTGAGCCCATTGCCGATGCAAAGCGCACAGGACGACTGGCACGCAGGCTTCGAATTCCGGTGATAAAGCAATGACCTCAGTAGTGCTCAAGCCAAGCTTGGTTTTGTAGTTCGGGTGCCAGGGATGGCCCAGCGTGCCCCACTGTTCAAGCACCGATGTCGGGTTCTGCCGGGAGGGGGTGCCCTTGAGCCAGGTCAACAGATTATCGTCATCGGCGAGTTTGAACTGTTCACGCAGTTGTCGGCTCCAGCCGTGGTGAAAGGCCTGACACAAGGTGGCGTTGCAGAAGCTGTCATCGAGCTCTTCAGTCAGACGATCGAGCACTTCGGGCGATGCTAAAGGCTCAAGTTGCGCGCAGAGCAGGTTTAGCAACTGCGAAGGAAACAGCAGTTTTTGTGCTGGGCATTCAGAGCGATGCAACGTGATGTCGCCCTGTATGTCCCAGCTGTTCATCCGCGCCGGGATGAGCCCTTCGAAACACAGCCGGGCACCATCGAGCAGCGTAAGCCAATACACCGAACCTTCGGCGTGCAGGTTTTTTGGATTCAGCAGGCCTTCGCGTAGCAGCGCCTGCAACAAGCGCTGAAAGCTTGTGCGGGCGCTGAACTCGAGCGTATCGGCCAGATGGCCGAGGTTTATCCGGCGAGACTTGAACGCCTCGGTCGCCAGGGCTTCGCTCCAGCGTGAGAGTAACCATTGCTGTTTTTGCGGGTCCGTGTGCATGACATACGACTCCTTGGGGCGATTAAAAGCAGCTCCAAAAAGCCTACGGCAGGCGCAAAAAAAATGATGGCAAGCATTTCCGTCAAGTGTGTAAGACGCATCCTATGGTGATGGCGGGAAGGTCCGAGAGCAGGATTCGAGGGCGTAGGAGCTGCCGCAGGCTGCGATCTTTATCCCGACACCTACGTGCTTTCGCGCACCTTCAACTCAAAACCCATGTCGACCACAGGTTTGGCGATCGAATTGCCGGCCATCAAGGTCAGCATGTGCTCGGCAGCGCGGCGGCCAATGGCTTCACGCGGGGTGCTGATGCTGCTCAGGCGCGGCACCATGTGCGCCGAGGCTGGCAGGTCGTTGAAGCCGAGGATGGCGACTTGCTCGGGGATCTTGATCCCGTGGCGCAGGGCTTCGAGCAGGGCGCCCTGGGCCAGGTCGTCGTTGCCGAAGAAGATCGCGTCGACCTGCGGGTGGCTCGTCATCATCTGCAGAAACAGTTCGCCGCCAAGGCCCACCGATGACGGGCGCGGTGTCAGCAATTCAAGGTCCGGGTCGTACAGACCCGCTTGCTGCAAGGCACGCCTGAAGCCTTCGCCACGCAATAACGTGCGTTGGTCGAGTTGTGCGCCGATGTAGGCCAGGTGCCGACGGCCGCGAGAGATCAAGTGTTGTGCGGCGGTTTCGCCAGCGCTCAATTGCGAGAAACCGACGCAGTTCAGGCCGGCGCCCGGGTCCAGGTCCATCATGTAGACGCAGGGGATGTTGCTGGCTTCGATCATCCGGCGGGCACTTTCGGTGCGATCAAAACCGGTCAGCAGCAGGCCGCGAGGCTGATAGGCCATGTAGTTGCGCAGCAGGTTTTCTTCTTCATCGCGGGAATAGTGATAGTTGCCGATCAGCACTTCGAAGCCTTTGGGGCGCAGCACCTGATGGATGGCTTCGAGGGTTTCGATAAACAGCAGGTTCGACAGCGATGGCACCAATACCACCACCGAATGGCTCTGGGCCGAGGCCAGGGCGCGGGCGGCCGGGTTGACCACGTAGTTCAGTTCGAGCGCGGCCTGCTGAACCTTTTCCACCAGTTCGGTGGCAACCGTGCTGATACCGCGCAAGGCTCTGGACGCGGTGATCGGACTGACGCCCGCCAGACGGGCGACTTCGTTGAGGGTAGGGCGGCCAGTGGTGCGAGTATTTTTATCGTTTTTAGTCGAGGTCATCGGGCAGCTTGCCAAACAAAATTCAAGGCACTAAGGTAGCGCTGTCTCGATGCGGCTGCAAATGCTTGAGCAGGGTTTGCCTGATCCCTGCTTTTTGGCGTTGGGAAAGAACGTGCTGCAACCCATAAAAATGACAAGAAGGCGTCGGCAATGCCTGCTTTTGCACTAGAGTTTTACCTGGCAAAGGTAGCGCTGTCTGCGCGCTGAGGTGTTACATGAGTCAACCAATCACCGCCCTGGTCATCATGGGCGTGGCCGGCTGCGGCAAGTCCAGCGTCAGCGAGGCTTTGTGCCTGCTCAGCGGCGCGACTGGCATTGAAGGCGATACCTTTCACCCTGCCGCCAATATCGAAAAGATGAGCGCGGGCATTCCCCTGAACGACGACGACCGTGCCGGCTGGCTCGACAGCCTGTGCGATGAGTTGCGTCGCGTCGATGTCACGGGCCAGCGCCCGGTGCTGACCTGCTCGGCGCTCAAGCACAGTTACCGCGAACGCTTGCGCAGCGCCTTGCCGGGCCTGGGTTTCGTGTTCCTTGAGTTGACCCCTGAAGTCGCCGCCGATCGTGTGGCCCATCGTCCGGGTCATTTCATGCCTTCGACCTTGATTGCCAGCCAGTTTGCCACCCTTGAATCACCAGTGGGCGAGCCACTGACCCTGGTGCTCGACGCTTCCACGCAGACTGTCGAACAGCTGGCCGAACAGGCCAATGGCTGGTGGATCGAACACGGGTTGAAACGCCGGGTTTGAGTTTTGTTCCAAGAGATAGCGCTGTCCTATTCGCAGACGGTTTAAACCCGCTTTAATAACAACAACAAACAGGAGATACCCCCCCATGTTTGGCATGTCCCACGAGTCGTTTTTGCTGCTTGATGCAGTGATCACCGTGATCGGATTGATCGTCCTGATCACCAAGTTCAAGCTTCACCCCTTCATTGCACTGATCATCGCCGCCGCTTTTCTCGGGCTGACCTCGGGCATGCCGATTGGCACCATCATCAAGGCGTTCCAGGACGGCTTCGGTGGGGTACTCGGGTTTGTCGGGATCATCCTCGCGCTGGGCACCATGCTTGGCAAAATGATGGCTGAATCGGGGGGAGCGGATCAGATCGCCCAGACCCTGATTCGCGCGTTCGGTAAAGAGCGCGTGCAGTGGGCCATGATGTTTGCGGCCTTCCTGGTCGGCATTCCGTTGTTCTTCGAAATCGGCTTTGTGCTGCTGATTCCGCTGGTGTTCATCGTTGCTCGGCGCACCGGCGTTTCAATCATCAAGATCGGTATCCCGTTGCTGGCCGGCCTTTCTGCCGTGCACGGTCTGGTTCCACCCCATCCTGGTCCGTTGCTGGCCATTGGCGTGTTCGGTGCCGACATCGGTAAAACCATCCTCTACGGTCTGATTGTTGCGCTGCCGACGGCCATTATTGCCGGTCCGATCTACGGTACGTTCATTGCCAAATACATCCCCGGCCATCCTAACCAGGAACTGGTGGATCAACTGGCTCGTGAACCACAGTCCAGCACCTTGCCGAGCTTCAGCATTACTTTGATCACCGTGCTGTTGCCGGTGTTCCTGATGCTGCTTAAAACCTTTGCCGACATCGCGCTGCCGGACGGGCATTTCTTCCGCACCTGGATGGACATGATCGGTCACCCGATCTCGGCCTTGCTGCTGGCATTGCTGCTGTCGCTGTACACTTTTGGCCATCGTCAGGGCATAGATTCCAAGCGGATCCTCAAACTGCTCGATGCCAGCCTGGCGCCGACCGCTGCGATCATTCTGATCATCGGTGCCGGCGGTGGCTTCAAGCAGATGCTGGTGACCAGCGGTGTGGGCGATGTGATCGGCCACATGGCGGTGAGCGCGCAGATTTCACCGATTCTGCTGGCCTGGCTGGTCGCGGCGGTGATTCGCGTGGCGACTGGTTCGGCGACCGTGGCGACCATTACCGGCGCGGGCATCGTGGTGCCGGTGGTGGGGATGATTCCGGGCGTGAACCGTGAGTTGCTGGTGCTGGCCACCGGCGCGGGTTCGTTAATCCTGTCTCACGTCAACGACGCAGGCTTCTGGCTGGTCAAGCAGTACTTCAACATGACCGTGGCCGAAACCTTCAAGACCTGGACCGCGATGGAAACCATTCTTTCCGTCGTTGCGCTGGGCTTCATCATGTTGTTGTCGCTGGTGGTTTGAATTCATACCTCGTAGGAGCTGCCGAAGGCTGCGATCTTGCATCACTAATCGTGAAAATCAAAAGATCGCAGGCTACGCCAGCTCCTACGGGGTAGCGGCTTACGTGGCGCTGGTTTTCTGTGCCAGCCCATCCGCCCGGAACATCCCGCGAATGCCGCGTACCGCCTGACGAATCCGGTCCTGGTTTTCGATCAGTGCGAAGCGCACGTGGTCGTCGCCGTATTCACCAAACCCCACCCCCGGCGAGACACAGACCTTGGCTTCGGCCAGCAGTTTCTTGGCGAACTCCAGCGAACCGAGGTGCGCGTAGGCTTCAGGGATCTTGGCCCAGACGTACATCGAGGCTTTCGGGTTTTCGACCATCCAGCCCAGTTCATGCAGGCCTTTGACCAGCACGTTGCGACGCTGTCGGTACTGCTCGGCGATGTCTTTGACGCACTGCTGATCACCTTCCAGCGCGGCGATGGCCGCCACTTGCAGCGGGGTGAAAGTGCCGTAGTCGTGGTAGCTCTTGATCCGCGCGAGGGCGTTGACCAGTTCCGGGTTGCCGACCATGAAACCGATCCGCCAGCCAGCCATGTTGTAGCTCTTGGACAGGGTGAAAAACTCCACCGCAATGTCCTTGGCGCCCGGCACCTGCATGATCGACGGGGCTTTCCAGCCGTCGTAGACGATGTCGGCGTAGGCCAGGTCGTGCACCACCAGTACGTCGTATTGCTTGGCGAGGGCGATCACCCGTTCGAAGAAATCCAGCTCGACGCACTGCGCGGTCGGGTTGGACGGGAAGCCGAGGATCATCATTTTCGGCTTCGGGATCGAACCGCGAATGGCTCGTTCCAGCTCCGCGAAAAAGTCCACGTCCGGAATCAGCGGCACCGAGCGCACTTGGGCGCCGGCAATCACGGCACCGTAGATGTGGATCGGGTAGCTCGGGTTGGGCACCAATACCGTGTCGCCCTGATCGAGGGTGGCGAGCATCAAGTGCGCCAGGCCTTCCTTGGAACCGATAGTGACGATGGCTTCGCTTTCCGGGTCGATGTCGACTTCGTAGCGATCCTTATACCAATTGGAAATCGCCCGGCGCAGGCGCGGAATACCCTTGGACGTGGAGTAGCCGTGGGTGTCTTCGCGCTGTGCAACGGTCACCAGTTTTTCGACGATGTGCGGCGGAGTGGGGCCGTCGGGGTTGCCCATGCTCAAGTCGATGATGTCTTCGCCACGACGACGGGCGGCCATCTTCAGCTCGGCAGTGATGTTGAATACGTAAGGGGGGAGTCGATCTATGCGCGCAAAGCGGCGCGGCGAACCTTGTTCGGCCATTGTTGCCTCGAATAACGTAAGCGCCCGGAACCGTCCGAGCGACGCTGGCCACTGCGGTGGCCTGTGGCGGAAGATAAGGGCGTTGACGGCCGATTGTCTAGTGGCGAGGTTCAACTATTTTCGATGACACTGCTGATCGAGCAGGCACGTTTTTGCCGTGCGGCTGTGCGCGCACGCTTCTTGCAAAAGACGATACTCACTCAAAAAACACCACCAGACGGGATGAAAAATGGAGTTTTCCAGCGGCTTTTTGCTGAGTCTTTCACTGTGCCTGGATATCGGCGTAGCCAACATTGCGATGATCACACTGGCCATGCAACGCGGGTATTTTCAGGGCTTTGCGCTGGGGCTTGGCACCTGTGTCGGCGACCTGGTTTACGCGGTGCTGGCGCTGGCGGGCATGACGGTGCTGTTGCAGTATTCGGCCGTGCGCTGGGCGCTGTGGATCGGTGGCTCGGCGTTGCTGCTGTACTTCGCGGCGAAGATGATTTACTCGGCCATTCATCACAGTGCCGTGTTGGCAGAGGCGGGTGAGGTCAGTGCGGGTTCCCATCGCCGGGAGTTCTTCCGTGGGATATTCCTGGCGATGTCGTCGCCCAGTGCGATTCTCTGGTTCGCTGCGGTGGGCGGTACGCTGATTGCCCGTTCCGGGGGCGGCAGCGTGACCAGTGCCGGACTGTTTCTGGCAGGGTTCTTTTGCGCCGGGCTGCTCTGGTGCGTCGCCCTGTGTCTGGCGGCGACCCAGGGCGGCAAGCTCTTGGGGGACAAGCTGCTGCGCTACTCTTACCTGGCATCTGCGGCGATCTTCTGTTATTTCGCAGTCTACGTGATCGTTTCTGGTTATCAGGAATTTATCGTCTCGGCGGCTGTTGCAGAACTTCCGGGCCTTTGACTGGGGGAATCCGGTTTGGCTTCTATACTTGATGCCAAACCCATCTTCAGTTGCAGGAGTTGATTCATGGACGATCCAAAAAAGGGCGTGGTCGCTGAGCCGCGCTTCGAAACGGGGCATTTTTTGCTGATCGCCGGGCTGGGCGGGCGGTTTAGCGCGGACACCACCGAAGGCATTCCCAAACTCTGGAAGAAATTCGAACCGCATATCGGCAATGTTCCAGGGCAAATAGGTGAAGTAACCTACGGCATCTGCTGCAACCCGGATGGCAAAGGTGGTTTTGAGTACATCGCCGGTGTCGAGATCAGCAAGCTCGATGATCTGCCAGAACTCTACCGCTGGATCGAAATACAGCCGCAGCACTATGCGGTGTTCAAGCACGAAGGTGCGCTGGACACCTTGCCACAAACCTTTCAGTACATCTGGAAAACCTGGTTGCCGCAGTCGGGTCATGAGGCTGCCGATGCTCCGGAGTTCGAGCGCTACAGCGACGACTTCAACCCGAAGCTCAACACCGGTGTGCTGGAAATCTGGGTGCCGCTCAAAACTGCCTGAATGGGTTGAGAGGCGGCGCAGGTTCGCGCTGTCCGCCTCTTCACGTCTGCACTATTTGCCTTTGCTGATTCGGCGCGCTCGCAGCACGTCGATCGACAGCGTGATAAAGCCAAAGGCGCTGATGGTGAACAGCATAAGCAGACCGATCTGAACGCTACTCATGGTGAGTTTCCCTATTTATGGTCAGTGACAGGGACAACAAATAGTCCGAACCTTAAGCGAATGAAAGCCGCTATACGAAGGCTTTACGGGCTTGCAGATGATCGATATGCGGTCCTTATTAATTTATGATTCGCTCCCTCTTTTTCGCTGACCGGGCCACGCCATGAACTCACCCACGACTGTCATTCGCCAGGTCACGCCGGCTGATCTTGACCGCTGCTTCGCCATCGAAATCGAAGCGTATGAGGGGGATGAAGCGGCCACTCACGAGAAAATCGCCACACGGATTGCCACCTGGCCGCAAGGTTTTATCGTGGCCGAGGTCGACGGTGTCGTCGCCGGGTTTATCAATTCGGGGGCGGCGTATCAGGTGGAAATGGCAGATGAGGCCTTCAAGGAGATGATCGGCCATGACCCGGATGGCCCGCAGGTGGTGATCATGTCGGTGGTGGTGCACCCGGACTTTCAAGGGCTGGGGCTGGCGAAGCGTTTGATGCGCGAGTTCATTGTTCGCGTGCGTGATTTGGGCAAAATCCGCATCAACCTGATGTGCAAGGAGCGGCACATTCCGCTATATGCCGGGTTTGGTTTCGCCTACCTCAAGGCGTCCGCGTCCGACCACGGCGGCATGGCCTGGCATGAAATGGCGCTGGATTTGTAGCGGTTACCCAACGTTGAAATACGTTGTATGACTACCCCCGTAGCAGCTGTCGAGCCTGCGAGGCTGCGTCCGGCCGCGAAGCGGTCGTAAAATCAGGCAACGCGTTCTTTCAGACAATCTGCGTACGCAGGATTTGCGAGGACTTCATCCTCGAACGCAGCCTCGCAGGCTCGACAGCTGCTACGGGCTGTCAGGCAATGGGGTGGTCAGTAGAGGCTGTTGAGTACCCGAGCGGGCGCTTCCCGATCGTACGTTTCGGCATCGAACTGGCCATCGTTCAAACGCTTGTGAAAGGCACCTGCGGTGGGCAGGGCCGAGCGGTCCAGGTACTTTTCCGGGTTCCACAAATCCGAACGGACGATCGCCTTGGAGCAGTGGAAATACGCCGCTTCGACCTTCACCAGAATCACCGTGCGCGCCGGTTTGCCGTTTACCGAAAAGCTTTCCAGCAACTCGGGCTCGGCGCTGATCCGCGCGCGGCCATTGACCCGCAATGTCTCGCCAATCCCCGGAATGATGAATAGCAACGAGATACGCGAATCAAGGACGATATTGCGCAAGGTGTCGATGCGGTTATTGCCCGGGCGGTCGGGAATCGCCAGCGTTCGCTCATCGATAATCCGCACAAAACCCGGTGTATCGCCGCGAGGCGAACCATCCATGCCGTCGGGGCCGACCGAGCTTACGATGACCAGCGGCGAGGCGCGCACCATCGCCTGGTAATCGAGATTGAGAAAGGGGATTTCCTTGCGCACGGCGCGGTCGTGGGGCAGGCCATAAATCGCCTCAAGTTGTTCGATAGTCGTCAGCATTGTTCATATCATCCATGACAGGTTGTCGGGTGTTCAGAAAGCCAGGGCCATGCGCCGCTCATAGCCGATCCGGCCTTTGTAGGCGTTGCCGCTGTCGACCCAGCCTTGCTTGAGGTAGAGCCCGAGCGCCGATTCGTTGTGCGCATCCACCGAAAGCTCCAGACCTTTGATTTCCGGCCAGGCCTGACGCGCTACCTGTGGCAGGGCTTGCAGGCAGGCTTTGCCGAAACCCTTGCCCTGGTGGCGGTGATCGACCTGTAGCGCGTGCACGGTTGCGGTGTCGCCATTGGCCCAGTGCGGCAGGAACGGCGGGCGCTTGAGCAGCAGGAAAGCCACGGGAGTCTCGTCAGCCAGCAGGGCGAAACCTTTGATGCCGTCGCCCGGTTCGGACAACAACGTATGCAAGGCCATATCAATATCGCCAGAGAATTGCTGCTGCTGCGCAGGGATCTCGATGGCTTCCAGTTGCTGGCGCTGAACGGTTGTCAGCTGTTCGTAGGGAACAAGTTGGGTAGTCACTGGCGGTGTCCGTGTTGCGACAAATTCAAAGCCGGGATTCTAGCCAGTTTACCTCTTCGAAATTTATTTTATTTGAGCTGTCGAATTGGCTTTTTGCCAGACGACTAAGGGTGTCTTCTCACAAAAAACGCTTGGAGAACCCTCATGAATGCATCACGTCGATACCGTCGCGGCACCACGTTATTCGAGCTGCAACCCTGATCGTCGGGATGTTCGCCAAATGCTCGATCTGCAGCCATAGTTGATCAGCCCGATGATGGAGAGCCTTATGAAATACCTATGTCTGGTCTACAGCGACGAACAGGTTCTGCATGCCTCGTCCGACAGCCCGCAAGATGCCGAATGCATGGCCTACGCCGAGTCGGTTCAGGGCAGCGGCCGGATGCTCGCCGCCGAGGCGCTGGAATCTGTTCAGACCGCTACCACGGTGCGTATGCGCGGTGGCAAGTTGTCGATCACCGACGGCCCGTTCGCCGAAACCAAGGAGCAATTGGCCGGCTTCTATCTGATCGATGCGAAGGACCTGAACGAAGCCATTCAGGTCGCCGGCAATATCCCGGCGGCCCGGGTCGGCAGCATTGAAGTGCGTCCTGTACGTGAGTTGAATCCCTGATAACAATCAAAAACAGGAGTTTTCCATGAGCATTCCCGAAGCAGGCGGTCAGCCTGCCGAATACCAGTTGTGCATCAGTCGCTTGATTGATGCGCCACGCAGCAAGGTGTTCCGTGCCTGGACCGAGCCGCAGTTGCTCGCCCAGTGGTGGGGGCCTCACGGCATGACCACGCCGGAGTGTGAAATGGACCTGTGGGTCGGTGGTCAATTCCGCACGCTGATGCGCGCACCGGATGGCAGCGAGTACCCGACGTCGGGGGTGTACCTGGAAATCGTAGCACCGCAGCGGATTGTCTTCACCGATGCCTTCAAACCTGGCTGGATCCCCTCGGGCAAACCGTTCATGACCGCCGAAGTGACGTTCGATGAGGTCGACGGCAAAACGCTCTACACCGCCCGCGCCATGCACTGGTCCGAAGAGGATCGAGAGAGCCATGAAGCCATGGGGTTTCATGACGGCTGGGGGCAGAGCCTGGACCGGTTGGTGACCCTGGTGACCACGGGCATGTCGGACTGATGCCGGGCGAGTCGGTCAAGGCGCTGGTCGAGACGGTTTACCGCAGTGAATCGCGGCGCATCCTCGCTACATTGATTCGCCTGCTGGGCGATTTCGACCTCGCCGAAGAGGCGTTGCATGAAGCCTTCTTCATCGCGGTCGAACGCTGGCAGCGCGATGGCGTGCCTGACAATCCGCGCGCCTGGCTGGTGTCGACCGGGCGCTTCAAGGCCATCGACGGTTTGCGCCGTCGGGCACGATTTGCCGCCTCGCAAGCGGCATTGGTCGCACAGCTGGAAGAACTCGAAGAGGCCGACTGGAGTGCTGAAGATGTGGAAGACGATCGCTTGCGGCTGATCTTCACCTGTTGCCACCCGGCCCTGGCGGCGGACGCGCAGGTACCGTTGACGCTGCGCGAAGTCTGCGACCTGACCACTGAGGAAATCGCCCGGGCCTTTCTCGTTGCACCGTCCACTATCGCTCAGCGCATCGTGCGTGCCAAAAGCAAAATCCGTGACGCAAAAATCCCTTATCAAGTGCCTTCCATTGCCGAGTTACCGGAGCGTCTGGACAGCGTGTTACGGGTGATTTATCTGGTGTTCAACGAAGGGTATTCGGCGTCGGTCGGCAGCGAGCTGACTCGCGAAGACCTGACCCGCGAAGCGATCCGTCTCGGTCGTTTGCTGATGGAACTGTTGCCGGAGCCCGAGGTGATGGGGCTGTTGGCGCTGATGCTGCTCAATGAATCGCGGCGCCCGGCCAGAACCTCGGCGTCGGGCGAGTTGATCGTTCTCGATGAACAGGACCGTTCGCTGTGGGATGCCCGGATGATTGCCGAAGGTTGCGCATTGATCGAGCAGGCGCTGAGCACTCGCGGCTTCGGACCGTATTGCCTGCAAGCAGCGATCTCGGCGGTGCATGCCGAAGCCTCGACGCCCGAGCAAACCGACTGGCCGCAGATTGTCGGGCTGTATGACGTGTTGCTGCAGGTGCAGCCTTCGCCGGTGATTGAGCTCAATCGCGCGGCGGCATTGTCCAGGCGCGATGGACCGCTGGCGGGGCTGACACTGATTGAAGGGATTCTGCAGCGAGGCGAGCTGCTCGACTATCACCTGGCCCATTCGGCACGCGCAGAGTTTTGCCGGCAACTGGGGCGTGTTGAAGAGGCGAGGGCGGCTTATTTACGTGCCCTTGAGCTGACTCGGCAAGTGCCGGAACGACGGTTCATCGAGCGGCGGTTGAGTGAGCTCAATTGATTGCCGCACCTCATACCTCATCCGTACCCGTACCCGTCCGTATCCGTAGCAGCTGCCGAGCCCGCGAGGCTGCGTTCGAGGACGAAGTCCTCGCAAATCCTGTGCACGCGGTTTGCCTGGAAGAACGCGCTGCCTGATTTCACGACCGCTTCGCGGCCGAACGCAGCCTCGCGGGCTCGGCAGCTGCTACGGATACGGATACGGATATGGGTATGGGTATGGGTATGGGTATGGATGAGGAATGAGGAATGAGGAATGAGGTACGAGCATCACTCCAGCATCTTGGCCAGCAACCAGCTCCCCGCCGGCCCCGGCGGATGTAGCCGTGACCAGAGCGCGTCGACCGCCACCGGTTTCGGCCAACCGCGGACGTTGAGCTCCTGCAACGAACCCGCACCAAAGCGCCCGACCAGCCAGCGCGGCAAGGGCGCCCAACCAAAACCGCCTTGGGCCATTTCCAGCAGCATCAGATAACTGGGCGCCGACCAGACCCGGCCTTGGGCGCGGGTTTCGTACGGATTGATGATCGTCGCCAGACGCAACTCGCGGTGCTGCTGCAGGATGTTTTTGTCGACCTTTTGCAGTGTCGCCAGCGGATGTTCGCGCGACACGAACAAGGCAATTTCCGTGCGCTCGTCGAGCGTCGCGCTGTTCAGGTCTGCCGGGTAGTCAGCCTGCATTTCGGCGAAGGCAATATTCGCGCGACCGCGTTGCACCAACGCGATCAAATCGTCGCACTCGGCAATCAGGCATTCGAGTTCCAGATCGGGATAACGCTGCTCGAAGTCGCTCAACGCGGCTTCAAATCGGTCGGACTGCCAGGTGTCGGAAATCGCCACCGTCAGTTTTGCCTCAACGCCCTGGGATAGCTGCGCGGCGGTCATTTCCAGACGGCTGATGGCGGCCAGAATGTCCTCGGCGCGTTGCAGCATGACATGCCCGGCCGAGGTCAGGCTGGGCTTGCGACTGCTGCGATCGAAGAGCATCACGTTCAGGTCGATTTCAAGGCTCGCGACGGCCGCGCTGATGGTCGACTGGCTCTTGCCGAGTTTGCGTGCCGCTGCGGAAAACGAGCCTTGGGTCGCCGCCTGGACGAACGCCAGCAGCACTTCATGTGAGGCCATGAACTATCGCCTTGATCGATGGTTAATGGTTATGAAGTATCGGTGTGGTGGTAGATGATGGCAACCACATTCACCCAGGGAGCTTGATGATGAGCACCAATAAATCCTTTATCGAACGGGTTTTTCAGGCCATTGGTTTCGAACTGTTGGCGGTCATGCTGTGTACACCGTTGCTGGCGTGGCTGATGGACAAACCGATGCTCGAGATGGGCGCCGTGACCATTGCCATCGGTCTGATCGCCTTGGTCTGGAACGTGCTGTTCAACGGTCTGTTCGACCGTCTGCTCAAGCGCCTGGCGCTTGTCCCGAGTGCCGCAACCCGGGTCTTGCACGCCTTGCTGTTTGAAGGGGGGCTGGTGGCGGTCAGTGTGCCGCTGATTGCCTGGTGGCTGAACGTCAGCCTGATGCAGGCGTTGATTCTGGACATCGGCGTGTTGCTGTTTTTCCTGCCGTACACCTACGTCTACCACTGGGGTTATGACGTGGTGCGTGAGCGGTGGGTGATGCGCCAGTCTTGCGAGGGATAAAAGCAAAGATCGCAGCCTGCGGCAGCTCCTACGCAGGTTGAATACATCCGCAAAAATTGTGACTGTACTCGATCGGCGTAGGAGCTGCCGAAGGCTGCGATCTTTTGATCTTGATTACAAAAACATTCCCCCCGAAGCTTCGATACGCTGCCCATTGATCCACTGACTGCCCGGCGCCAGCAACAGCGCAATGGCGGCGCCAATGTCGTCGGGTTTGCCGGTGCGCCCCAGCGCCGTATTGCTTGCCACCAGTTGGTTCACCTCCGCGTTATCACGCACCGTACCGCCGCCAAAGTCGGTTTCGATGGCGCCCGGTGCGAGGATATTCACCGCAATATTCCGTGCCCCAAGTTCCTTGGCCTGGTAGCGGGTCAGCACTTCCATCGCCCCCTTCATCGCTGCATAGGCGCCGTACCCCGGCAGGCTGAAACGGGCCAGACCGCTGGAGATATTGATGATCCGGCCACCGTCATTCAGCAGCGGCAACAGGTTTTGGGTGAGGAAAAACGGCCCCTTCAGATGGACGTTCATCAGCAAATCGAACTGGGCGACGGTGGTGTCGGCGAAGTTCGCATGCACGCCGACCCCGGCGTTGTTGATCAGAAAGTCGAAGTGCTGGCGGTCGAAGTGGTTTTTCAGGACATTCCCGACCTCTGTGGTGAAGGCGCCGAAACCTTCGCTCTGACCGACGTCGAGTTGCAGCATGGCGGCGCGACCGCCAAGGCTTTCGATTTGCGTGACTAGCGCCTGGGCTTCGTCGGCGCGGCTGTTGTAGGTGCCGATAATGTCGATGCCCTGAGCTGCCAGATGCAGGGCGGTACTTTTGCCGAGGCCACGGCTGGCGCCGGTGATCAATGCGATTTTGCGGTTCATGGGACGTTCTCCAGAGCAGTGAGTGATGATGGGAGAAAGTTTATTTATCCGCCTTTAGGTGATAAACAGGCTGAAATCGGAATCACTGGTCGGATAACCCGAACAATAAAGAGTCGGCCTCATGAACAAACTGGAACTGTTGCGCACCTTCGTCCGGGTCAGCGAAATGTCGAGTTTCACCCTCGCGGGCGAAAGTCTCGGCTTGCCCCGTTCCACCGTTTCCGAGCACGTCCAGGCCCTGGAAACCCTGCTTGGCACACGCCTGCTGCAACGCACCACGCGCAAGGTTCAGGCAACTCAGGACGGTCTGGTGTTATACGAGCGCAGCAAGGACTTGCTGTCGCACATGGATGAAATCGAAGGACTGTTTCGCCAGGACGAAGCCTCGCTGACCGGGCGTATTCGGATCGACATGCCGAACATTCTGGCCCGGCGGGTGGTGATGCCGCGCCTGCCGGAATTCATGGCGCTGCACCCCAACCTGGCGCTGGAAATCAGCAGCACCGATCGGCGGGTCGATTTGCTCAGTGAAGGATTTGATTGCGTGGTACGGGTCGGCGCGCAACCGGATCAATCGGTGGTCGCTCGTCACCTGTGTGACTTTGCCATGGTCAACTGCGCTAGTCCTGCCTATCTGCAGCGCTATGGTGTGCCGCAACGGCTGGAAGACCTGGCGCAGCATCGGCTGGTTCATTATGTCGGCGTACTGGGTTCACGGTCGGAAGGTTTTTTGTACGAGGAGGAGGGCAAGCTGCATCGAATGCCGATGACCGGCAGTGTGACGGTTAATAATACCGATGCTTACGAGTCAGCATGTCTGGGTGGTTTCGGGGTGATTCAGGCACCGCTGATGGGGATGCAGCCGTACCTGCTCAGTGGTGAATTGGTGGCGGTCTTGCCGCAGTTCAACGCTCCCGCCATGGAAGTCTCGCTGCTTTACGCCCGGCAACGGCATTTGCCATTGCGAGTGCGGGCGTTCATGGATTGGCTGGGACAGGTGATCCAGCCCGTGGCCTGAAGAACGACAAATCCCCCTGTGGGAGCGAGCTTGCTCGCGATGAGGCCATAACATCCGACATCTATGTCGACTGTTCTGCCGCCATCGCGAGCAAGCTCGCTCCCACAGGAGGTAATGTGTCAGACGTGGAAGTAACCCACGCAGGAGTCGAACGGCAGGCGCTTGAGTTCGATCTTGTTCAGGTCGAAGACTTCGCGCAGGGCTTTGGTTTCGCCCGGGAAGTTGCGGTAGGCGACTTCGTCCAGCACCACGATGGCGCCTTTTGGCATGTACGGCAGGAAGGTTTCCAGCGCGACCTTGGTCGACTCATACAGGTCGGTGTCGAGGATCAGCATCGCTACGACCAGGTCCGGACGGGTCTTGACCCATTCAGGCGCGGTCTTGCAGATGTCGCCCTTGACCAGCTCGCAACGCGGGATGCGGTTGACCGGACGCAGCAGGTCGTTGGCGTCGATCATGTCCTGGATCAGCGACTGGTCGGTGTCGGAGAACATGGTCTCGTTGACGTCGGCCGGGTCTTCGTTCTTGTTGATGCTCTGGAAGCCTTCGAAGGTGTCGAAGCCAACAATCGAACGGTTGATCGCGTAGGGCTCCAGGATCATCGACAGGTGCATGTAGAGCATCAGCGAGTTGCCCTTGTACACGCCGCACTCGACGATCGCGCCCGGGATTTCGGCGACCTTCTTGAACAGCTCCATGCGCGACAACGCAGCGGTCACGCCGATGCGGTTGGCGAACACGAAGGGCGCATCGGCCACGTACTCGGCGTCGACGCGCTTGAGGACACCCGCGCGGGTTTCGTTGTATTGGGCCTCGGCAGGCGTAATGCGACGCTTGGTCATGATTGGATTCCTTGGAAATTCGAGAAGTCGTGGGCGTGGAAATAGTCTTTGAAGCCGGCGCCGACATCCGGGCACGCGCTGTCGACGTTGATCGCGCCGCGCTTGTGCTTCAGGTCGCCTAGGTGCATCAGGCGGAAATCCACGCTGAAGCGGGTTTGTTCGGTGTAATTGGGAACCGTGCCGTGCAGGTGTGAACCGGAGAAAATCAGCATTTCGGCGGTGTTGCCGGCAATGCGGATCTCGGACGCCGCGTCGATGTCCTCGGTCGGTACCGGGTGCTGACGGGCTTCTTCCTTGACGTTGTCCTTGGCGCGCTGGCGTTGCACACCGATCCAGTCGGAGAGGCTCCACTGTGCCGAAGTGTTCTTCACCGGCTTATCGAAGTACGCCGGGTTGATCATCATGGTCTGGTCCGGCTGGATCGTATAGACCGGCATCCAGGTGTTGATCTGGCAGTCGACGCCGCCGTACCAGGTGTCGCGATGAGGTTTGTACGCGTAGCTGACGCCGGCGTGCAGGTAATCGTAGTTGGGCACAACGCGAATCCGCGGCACGTCGAAGATGAACTCTTCGGGGGCTGCACCGATTTCTTCGGTGAAACCACGGATCAACTCTTTGGCCCGCAGGCTATTGGTGAACTGGCCTTTGAGCCGGGTCACCAGCACCACGAACTCTTCCACCGGCATCAGGCGGTGCAGGGCCTGGTGGTCAGTCTCGCCGTCAAACGCGGCGGTGATGCTTTCCTGAGCAAAAGCACAGAGTTCTTTTGCTGCATTGAGCTGGGTGTTCAGGAAGATATCGCCAGCGTAGATGGCGCTTTTGAAGTCAGCTTTCTTCTGAAGCTGATTGATGTACAGATTCACGGTTCCCCCTCCTGAATGCATCGGGTCTCTTAAGAGTCGGCACCAAGGTAACAAACTGAAGCCCGATCCAGCGGGTGCTGAACCAAATAGTGCTTAATCCACTGATTTTGCGACGAAATGCCTGAGGCGAGTTCCTACAGATGTACGCAATCCAATGCAGGAGCTGCCGCAGGCTGCGATCTTTTGATCTTAATAATCCACCCGCTTGCGAAACGCCCAGCGCCCGGCCAGTACGGTGAACGTCGCGACCAGTGCCACCAGAATCCAGAACCCTTCGGGGTCGCCGGAAAGCGGTATCCCGCCGACGTTCATGCCGAAGAAACCGGCAATGATGTTGATCGGCAACGCCAGCACCGTGACCACGGTCAGGGTGAACAGCGTGCGGTTGCTCTGTTCGTTGAGGTTGGCGGCAATTTCTTCCTGCAACAGTTTGATCCGCTCACCCAGCGCCGTGAGATCGTTGATGATCAGCGCGAACTCCTCGGTGGATTTGCGCAGTTCCTTGACGTCCTCTTTCTGCAACCACTGCGGCGGACGATTGAGCAGACGCAGCAACGAACCCGGCTCGAGTGCCAGCAGCCGTTGCAAGCGCACCAGCACTCGACGATTGGCGCCCAGTTCGGCGCGGTTGGTGGACAGTCGCGATGACAGTAACTCATCCTCGATCTGGTCGACGCTCTGGCTGGTCTTGCGCACGATCTGCGTCAGCACTTCACCCTGGTCGCGCAGCAAGTGCACGAGCAGTTCCAGTGGCGAGCGAAAGCATTCGCCAGCCTTGACCGAGGAACGCAGCTTGTCCACCGAGTGCAGAGGTTGCAGGCGCGCGCTGATGATCAACCGATTGCGGGCGCAGACCCAGAGGGTCGAGACGTCCGAAGAAACCATACTGCTGAGGTTGAACACCACGTCGTTGACCACCGCCAGCAGCGCCGAGTCGACGTGTTCAATACGGGTCGAACGCGAGCCTTCGTGCAAGGCTTCGAAGAATTCTTCCGGTAACTCCAGATGCGCTTTCATCCAGCGCTCGCACGCGGCGTGGGCGAGGTTCAGGTGCAGCCAGAGGAACTCGTCCTCAGCGCCCGGTTGTTGCAGCAGTTGCAGCGCCTTGGCCGAGTCGATCTCGCGACCGCGTTCGCCGGGGCGAAAGCTGAAACCGTAGAGCAGGCCGAACAGGTCGGAATCGCGGTGGCGTTGGTCGATGCTGTGGTTCATGGAGTCTCGCTGAAGGGAGGCGCCTGTCGTACGTTTCACAGGCTCACATGAGCGGCATCATGGCAACGCTGTTTGACGGTTTTGTGACAATTTGATTCGGCTTGTAACCGGGGCTTCTACCGGCGGTCGGGTCGGTTTCAAGAAACCATGACGTGCGCCGATGACGCCTAGGCAGGATCAGGCACTTTGGTGCCTGGCCCGCATGTTGTTGACAGGGAGGTCCGGACATCCTGCGTGCCCCTTCGGTGCGTGTCTTATCCCTGTCATGAGTATCACTCGATGTTTTTGCAAAAATCCCTGAGAGCGCAAATCCTCGCACTGCTGAGCGGCAGCCTGATCGCGATGTTGCTGATCGCCTTGGCCTGTTTTCACTTTCTCTCCAGCGGGGTGCAGAACTATCGCAACCTGATCGAAGGCCCGCTGCATACCTCGCAACTGATCGATGAAGCCAATCTGCAATTCAAGGCTCAGGTGCAGGAATGGAAAAACGTCCTGTTGCGCGGCAAGCAACCGGCTGACCTGGACAAATACTGGAAGCAGTTCGAGGATCGTCAGGGAGACGTACAGAACATTCTCGGTGAGCTGACCCGCCAACCGGGCATCGAAGCGTCGCTCAAGGCTCGCCTTGAAAGCCTGCGCGATGCGCACCGTGCTCTTGGAGGCGCTTATCAAAAGGGGCGGGAGGCTTTCCTGGCGGCTGGTGCTGACCCTACGGCGGGCGATAATGCCGTCAAAGGCGTGGACCGCGCCACCAGTGAACAGATGAGCGAGTTGGTCAACGAATTGCGCAAGCAGGGTCGCGAGCAGTCGACATTGATCAGCGCCAGTGCCGATCGCACGGTGTTGCTGGGAATCCTGGTGATGCTGGCTTCGGGTCTGTTGATTGGCTTGTTCAGCCTGTGGCTGGTCAACCGCAATCTGGTGGAACCCATCCGCAAGTTGATTGAATACGTTGCGCAATTGAGCCAGGGCCGTTTCGCTGAGCGGGTGGCGAGCGATCGTCAGGATGAGTTGGGCAAGCTGGCGGTCGCGGCCAACACGCTGCGCGATTTCCTTGCAGAAACCTTCAGTCGTTTGCAGCGCAGCGCGTCGGATCTGGACAGCGCCAGCGGTGAGCTGAACTCGATTGCGACGTTGATGGCCCATGGCACCAACGAGCAATTCAATCGTACCGATCAAGTCGCCACGGCAATGAATGAAATGTCCGCCACCGCCCAGGAAGTCGCTCGTCATGCGGCCGACGCGGCGCGGGCCGCCGATGATGCCGATCAGTCGGCACAACAGGGCGAGAAGGTCATGCAGGGCACGATTCACACCATCACCCGGATGCGCGGCGAAATCGCCAACACCGCTACGGTCATCCGCCAACTGGAAACCGACAGCGGACGTATCGGCAAGGTGCTGGAAGTGATTCGCGGTATCGCCGAGCAAACCAACTTGCTGGCGCTGAACGCCGCCATCGAAGCCGCTCGAGCCGGTGAAGCCGGGCGCGGGTTTGCCGTGGTGGCCGATGAAGTACGCAGCCTGGCACAGCGCACGGCGGCGTCGATCATCGAAATCAACCAGATCATCCAGAGCGTGCAGACCGGTGCGGTGGACGCGGCGCAGGCCATCGAAAGCGGCCAGTCGTGCAGCGAGGAGAGTGTCGAGCAGGTCACCCAGGCCGGGGCCATGCTTGAGCGCATCACCGCCTCGGTGGAGGCGATTCGCGATATGAACCGCCAGATCGCCACGGCAGCCGAAGAGCAGACCTCGGTGGCCGAGGACATTTCGCGCAACCTGACCGAGATCACCAGCATCGCCAGTACCAATCTGGACAACGTGCAGCGCACTGAAGCCGCGAGCAACAACCTGCACGGTTTGTCGGGGCAATTGAGTGCGGTGACGGCGCGCCTGAGCGCCTAGGCAACAAACCGTGTATCGGCACGCTAACCGTGTCGGTACACGATCCCTCTCAAGTGTGGGCGTTGCGCGTCGATGATGGGGCTATCCCTGAACCGCATTGAAGGAAACGCCCATGGTTAGCATCACTTCGGTCTCGATCAATCAGACTCTGTCCACTACCACTAGCAAGACTGCCATCAGTGACAGCACCGACACCACTCAAAGCACCACCGCGACGGGCAGTTCGACCGCCGACAGTGGCAAAGTCGCAGCCAGTGGTGCGCCTGCGTCAGGTGACAGCAGTTCGAGCAGCAGTAGTGAGTCGGATGCGGTAAAAACGCTGCGCAAGCAGATCGCCGAATTGCAAAAGCAATTGCAGGAGCAAATGCAACAACTGCAAGCCGCTCAGGCCAGTCAGGAAAGCGCGGATGCCAAAGCGGCGAAAGTCGCGGCCGCCCAGTCGCAGATCGCAACTACCTCGGGCTCATTGCAGACCGCTACGGCGGCGTTGACGCAAGCGCTGCAAGCGTCAGGCAGCAGTACGTCGGGGTCGTTGGTCAGTACGTCGGCGTAACGGCGCGCAGGTGCTGGCTGTTACACCAATCAGACGCAAAAAAGCCGCACAACCTCAAGGTTGTGCGGCTTCTGTGTCTGTTCGATTTACTTCTCTTGTTTGTTGCTCAACACCTGGCCGGTTTTGGCGTCCAGCTTCACGTTCCACTCAACGTTTTTGGCGTCGCGGATTTCGACCTTGTATTCATAAGTACCGGTCTTGGTCTTGTGCTCCAGTTCGGTGTCGGTGATGTTCGCAGCGGTGTTGCCTGGGTGCTCGGCGAGTGCGGCCTGATTGAGCTTCTCCATGTCCATCACGGTGCCGTCCTTGAGCAGACCCGGGATCAGGTCCGGGCGCACATCGGCCATGGCGAAACCGGCCGTCAGGGTCAGGGCAGCGGCAGTGAAAAGGGCAGTCAGCGTTTTCATGGGGTCATTCCTTGGGTGAGCTGTTCAAGTGGCGTCAGGTTAACCAGCGCAACTTAATTCACCCTTAAAACTCACTTGAGCCCAATGCAATCCTTAAGGATCAAAATGCGATGCCGGCGTAGGAGCTGCCGGAGGCTGCGATCTTTTGACCTTGATACACAAAATCAAAAGATCGCAGGCTGCGCCAGCTCCTACCTAGAAGCCGTTGTTCTCAAGCAACTGTGCAACGCTGGCTGCTGCCGGGCGCTTGTAATACTTGAGCAGTTCGCTGGCGCGATTGGTGAAGATGCCATCGACACCGGCGTCCATCACCTTCTTGTAGTCCACGACATCGTCGACGGTGTAGGCGTGCACCAGCATGCCTTTGTCGTGGGTGTACTGGTTCATCCACGGCTGCACCAGGTCGGAATAGCTTTGATCGCCGCCGTTGGTCAGCGCCGCCGAAGGGCCGGTGCCGATGGCGCCCTGAGCCTTGGCGTAGTTGACCCATTGCTCGAATTCGGCTTTGTCCTTGGGTTCCTGCTTGGCGTAGTAAGTAGCTTTATCCTTGTCGCCGGATTCGGCGAAGGTCACCTTCGACTTGGGCTCGATACTGCCTTCGCCCACCCACAGCAGAAGAATCTTCGGCACTTGCGGCATTTCTTTTTGCAGCAGTTCGAGGCTGCTCCTCTCGAAGGTTTGCAGGATCACTTTGCCTTTACCCTGGCCGACGCTCAGCTCACTTTTGGCCAGCTTGGAACCGGCCGGGCTCAGCCAGCCGCGGTCCTGAAGCTTGTCCTTGAGATCACGCTCAATGCCGGGAAACTGCTTTGGTTCTTTGGTTTCGATGTACAGGCCAGGTTTGTGCAGCGGGTTGCCCTGGGCGATATCGATGATTTCGTCCAGGGTCAGGATTTTCAGGCCGGCGTAAGCGGGGCGTGCGCGATCCGGGTGGGCGGTGTTGAACCAGCTGCCGGCGTCGAGGGTTTTAAGTTCCGCGAGGGTGAACGCGTTGGCCGGGCTGTCCTTGCGCTCAGGAAATTTGGTTGCAACATCGGTGGTGCGTTGCAGGTTGTTGTCATGCAGGGCGAACAGCACGCCGTCCTTGCTGCGTTGAAGGTCCATTTCCAGGTAGTCGGCACCCAGGTCACGCGCCAGTTTGTAGGAGGCGGCGGTGGATTCGGGGGCATCGAAAGAGGCGCCACGGTGGGCGATTACCGCCGGGTGCGGGATCCCGGTGGCGGTGGCCAGAGCGCTCGGGCTCTGTTGGCTGGAAGCCTGTGCCTGGCCAAGGCCGAGCATCAGGCTCAGCAACAGGGCACTTTTGGTGTAGGTAACAGGCATAGTCGAGGTCCTTTCGTAAGAAGCGATTTCAAAGAACTACCTTTTAACAATTGAGCGCCGGATGTGCTATCGGCAAACCGACATAAACGTGTGTGAGGCGTGTTTTTTCCGCGCTTTTGTGCAGCCCTTTGCAGTACGATCGGCCTCGGCAGTTTCCCCGTCAGAGGGAAATCCCGGAACATTCGTCATCCCGCCCTGCGTGTAAACCATCGTTCAGCTGTCCTTCGGGACGCATCCATGAGGTTTACCATGCGCATCACGTCCGAGTTCATCTGCCAGGCCGCCGACCAACTCAAAGGCTTCGTCGGTTTTAATCGCAAGACTGCTCACTACATCGTCCGCTTCAGCGAAGACTCCTTTGGCATGGACGTCGCCGACGACGCAATCATTCCCGCCAGCGAGTTCGTCTGGGCACCGGCGCAGGGCCAGACCATGATCCTCAAGCGCGAGCTGATCCGGTTACTGCTGGAGCAGAACATCGACGACCGGATCAACATCACCGAACCGCTGCGGGTCTACATGCGGCGTGAGGACTTGCCGGAGATCACCGCGCTGCGCAGTCCGGTTCAGGCCGGCTGACGCTCGAAGGCATAAGCGCGTTCGACCTTGCACACCCTTGTCTGAAACGTTTCATACCAGGTCGAGCGCCCACGCTCGCGGGTCGCGCTGTGCTCGGCGTGCTGTTTCCAGGCGAGAATCGCCTCTTCGCTGGACCAGTATGAAACGGTGATGCCGAGCCCGTCTTCACCTCGGGCCGACTCCACCCCGAGAAACCCTGGTTGGTCGCGGGCGAGTTCGACCATGCGTTGCGCTGCTTGCTCGTAACCCTGGTCCACGGTTGTGCGCAGTGACGTGAAAATTACCGCGTAGTAAGGCGGCGAGGGTGTGTTGGCGATCATCTGCGGTTCCTCGCGCAGGCCTTGATAAAGGCGTTGACCAAAGGTGGCGGGGTGCCGGCGAGCGCTGCACGTTCAGGTTGAAACAAGGTGGCGACAAAGAACGGATGATCGCTGAGTTCTACGGCCCGTAGATCTCCTGCCGAATCGTGGCCGCTGGCGTTGAGGTTGTGTGTCAGAAGTTGCGCTTCGAACTCGGGATTGACCCCGTAGCGGCAGTGGTAGCCTTCTTCAATTTCTTTGGCTGCGTAGGCATTGGCGATCAGCGATCCTTCCATCAACCGGATGCGGTCTACCGTCTCGACCAACGAACAGACAAGTGGCGTGAGCAATGCGCGGGCGGCGTCTGGCGAGGTTTCCCCGTGTTCGGCATCGGCCCAGCCCAGGACGTTGCGCGCGTATTCGAGCACCGCGTGTTGAAAACCACCGCAGGTGCCGAGGAACGGTCGCTGCTGTTCGCGAGCAAAGCGGATCGCCAACAGCGCACCGTCCATGTTGCGGTACGGGCTGGCAGGCACGCACCAGAAGCCGTCGAAACCCGCGAGTTGAGTGCTTGCATCAATACTGTCGGTGGCCAACCACTGGAATTGCACATCAAGTTCAGCGTGTTGTGCCGCCATGTTCAGCGCCAGGGGAATTGCCTGATGGGCGGTGACCTGGGGGTCGTAGTCACCGATCAGTGCAATACGTAGTTGAGGGCTTGTTTCCATGGGGTCTCCCAAGACTTGTTGATTCCTGGAACCCACTATAGATTGGCGTTCACGCAACCAATATTGGCGTTTACCCAAGTGTTCAATGCACCGACGCACTATCGGCTGGATTACCCGGACCTCGCCTTGATTCTCGCTCTGGTGCGCGGCGGCTCTCTGGCCCGTGCAGCGGGATTGTTGAAGGTCGATGTGTCGACGGTGTTTCGTGCGGTTCGGCGCCTGGAAGCTGCGTTGGGCCAGGCGCTGTTCGAGAAAAGTCGCGCCGGTTACTTGCCGACCACCCTGGCCCGAACCCTTGCCGAGCAAGCCGAGCGCGCCGAACAGGCGCTGGAAGCGGCGCGGATCGGCGTGGAGCAGGGCGGTGAAATCATCAGCGGTACCGTACGCCTGACCTGCACCGACTCGGTTTTGCATGCGCTGCTGTTGCCGGCGCTGGCGCAGTTCATGCCGACGTATCCGGCGCTGACGTTGGAGCTGAGCACCTCCAACGATTTCGCCAACCTCAGCCGCCGCGATGCCGATATTGCCTTGCGCTTGACCCGCTCACCTCCGGAACATCTGGTGGGGCGGCGATTGGGCACGGTGTCGTACCGGGTTTGCGCCAGTACGACGTATCTGAATTCGGTCGACTCAAGTGATCTGACGCGGCTGAGCTGGATCGCTCCGGATGACTTCCTGCCTGACCATCCGACGGTCATCTGGCGTCGTCAGCAATTTCCCGGTGTGCTGCCGAGCTATCGCTGCAACAGCATGCACTCGGTCACCGAGTTGGTGCGTGCCGGGCTTGGCGTTGCCGCGTTGCCGGACTTTCTGGTCGAACCAGCGCAGGGGCTGCGCCCATTGAGCGAAGCCCTGCTCGATTACGACACCAGCCTGTGGCTGCTGACCCGTCCGGACTGTCGCGCATTGCGCTCGGTGGTGACGCTGTTCGACGAGTTATCGCGCTGGGTGCGATTGCCTGATCAGGAACGTTGCTGATCCTTCAGAACGTGTTGATGCATCTGCAACGTCAGGTTCTCGATGCGCTCGGTCAGCTCTTTGGTCATCTCGGTCAGTCGGGTGTTTTGTTCAAGCAACGCCAGTAACTGCGCGGAGGTCTGCGCGGCTTGCGCTTGCCGTTCGCTGTTGGCAATCGCCAAGGTCTCGCGGTGTAGCGCGTCGGCTTCGGATTGGGCTTTGTCGCGAGCGGCCTGACGGGTTTGCGCGAGCAAAATCAGCGGTGCGGCGTAGGCCGCTTGCAGGCTGAACGCGAGGTTGAGCAGGATGAACGGGTAGACGTCGAAGGTCGTTATCCCGGTGACGTTCAGAATAATCCAGACCGCGACGATGAGGGTTTGCGCACCGAGAAAGGTCGGGGTGCCGAAGAAGCGCGCAAAGGCTTCGGCCTTCAATGCAAAGGTGTCATTGCCGAAGGTCGACGCCAAATGGGCGTGCGGCCGATGGAAGCGCAAGTGGTCGACGGGGGCTTTTTCTTCGGGTTTGGTTGAATTCATGATGCTCTCTGCAATGCCATGGGACTGAGGCTCACTATAGCCCGGCATGCCCTTGGCTGACGCGATCACTTTTTTGCGCCGATCCTGGTACCGGATACGCCTTGAAACACTTTGTTGTGTTTTATTCAGAGCTTCCGTCCATCGGGTAAAACACGTGAATAGTGTCATTTATTCCACATGTACTTATCCGTGCCCTTCAAAGCCATTTAATGCCTACCGTTGATAGCAGGCCAGAAACATGTCCAGCGTCGACTCTACGACAGTGGTCTGCATTTCGGGCGACAACGGCGGCAGGTTCAGGGATATCTGCGGCCAGAAGGCAAATGCCTTGAGCATTCCCTGCACCTGCTGGGCAGCGAAGCCAGGATCTACAGGCTTGAGCCGGCCATCAGCCTGAGCCGCGCGAATCCAGGTGGTCAGCCCTTCTTCATGTTCACCAATACGCACGACCATGTCCTGAACCCGTTCTGGCGAATGAATGGTGGCGGCGATGGCCACCCGTGCCAGATCGAGGAAGTTGTTGTCACCCAATAGCTGCAATTTACTGCGCAGCAACTGGCCGAGCTGTTCGCGCAGCGGCTGGTCTGTGCGATAGCAGTTGTCCTGTTGCGCGGTGACGTTGGTCCACAATCTTTTCAGGATTTCGGCGAACAGCTCTTCTTTACTGGGGAAGTGGTTGTACACCGTGCGCTTCGACACGCCCGCGGTGGCGGCAATCGTGTCCATGCTGGTGATGTCGAAACCGTTGGCACGGAATTCGGCAATCGCCGCCTGAACGATGGCTTCGCGTTTACGGTCGGTGAGGCGCTGTGGAGCTGTCATAAATACGCTTCGGCAGAGAAAAGGGGGGAATTACACTTGGCAGTTTACTTATTCCCGGCTTTGTTGCAATCTTGAAACTACACTGTGCAGTGTAGTTTGTGCAGTTAAAAAATAGAGTTTGCGGCTGACGCGTGCGTGCATTGGCCATTTATCGTCCGAAAAAGAAAAACCGTACCTTGTCGGTTTTTCTGGAGTCACTTGAACATGGCCACTTTCTCTTCCCAAGCTGATAGCGCCACTGAACCGAAAACGTCCCGGCAGGAACAGGGGCACTACAGCAATCATTCGACCGTACCGCGAGAAGGTTTTCGCAAGACCTTACGAATTTTCTGGAACATGCTTTTCCACAAACCGCGTAACACACGACCGGCTGGTGTGATTCCGGTTCAAGCGCTGACTCGCGAACAATTGCTCAGCGCGCCGAATCACAGTGTTTTTCGCCTGGGCCATTCCACTGTGCTGCTGAAACTGCGCGATAAATTCTGGCTGACGGACCCGGTCTTCGCCGAACGCGCATCGCCGGTGCAATGGGCCGGCCCCAAGCGCTTTCATCAGCCACCGATCAGCCTTGAGGAGCTGCCTCCGATCGAGGCGGTAATTTTGTCCCACAACCATTACGATCACCTCGACCATCAGTCGATCCTCAAGCTGGCAGACAAAACCAAGCACTTCCTTGCACCGCTGGGCGTAGGTGAAACGCTGATCAAGTGGGGTGTCGATGCGAGCAAAGTGCGTCAACTGGATTGGTGGGAGGGTACTCAGGTCAGCGGCATTCATTTTATCGCGACGCCTTCGCAGCACTTTTCCGGGCGCGGGTTGTTCGATGGCAACAGCACGCTCTGGGCCTCGTGGGTAATGATCGACGGGGACAAACGGATTTTCTTCAGCGGCGACACCGGCTACTTCGACGGTTTTAAAGCGATCGGCGAACAGTTCGGTCCCTTCGATCTAACACTGATGGAAACCGGCGCGTACAACGTCGACTGGCCGCACGTTCACATGCAACCCGAACAAACCCTGCAAGCACACATCGACCTCAAGGGCCATTGGCTGCTGCCGATTCACAACGGCACCTTCGACTTGGCGATGCACGCCTGGCACGAACCCTTTGACCGTATCCTGGCCTTGGCCTGGGAGCGCAACGTGTCCATCACCACGCCGCAAATGGGCGAAGCGTTCAGCCTCAGCCAACCACAGTGTGGACAGGCTTGGTGGCTGGAGGTTGAAGAGACGACAGATCAGTTGGTCGTTAACAGCTAGGGCGTGCGTCTATTTCACGGATTGTTCTGCGCAGATGCTGGTACGGCAGACTCTGCCAGTGCTGGGGGGAGGGAACCCCTTATCAGGAAAAAACCACTTCAATCCGACCTTCGCGCCTCGATCTCGGCGCTGGTTTGACGATGATCTGTACATCGCGTCCGAGCCGTGAGAGACACTCCATCATCTTGGCTTCACTGATGCCCCGAAATTTTCCGCGAAGCATTTCGGAGAGTTTGGGCTGTGATAACCCCAGGATCTCGGAAGCCTGAACTTGGGTCAGGTGACGGGCCTTTATGATTTCGCCGATCTTTGCCGCGAGTTGGGCTTTAACCCGCATCTCGTTGGCATTAGCGCTTTCAAGGTCTTCGTACACGTTGCCCGTGCTTTCTTCGATTTCAATCATGTCCTGATCCTTTTGCGTGATCCTGAGCCGCCAGCAGCCTTTTTTTGATCAGTTCGATATCGCTCTGTGTGGTTTCGATGCCCTTGGTCGATTTCTTCTGAAAGCAGTGAAGCACATAGATTGCGGCACTAAAACGAACGGTATAAACAGCTCGATAGGTATTTGTGTTTAGGTCGTCAACCACCTCAAGAACGCCAGCACCACCAAAGCCCTTCAATGGTTTAGCTTGCGGGTGTTTTGTACCGTCCTGTGCCAAGTGGAGGGCGAATCCGAAAACGTCTTGAACGTCCTTTGGCATCTGTTTGAGGTCTTTTTTACTACTGCTGACCCACAAGAGTGGCTTCCGTGTACTCATGTGAAAATATACCTATATGGGAATAATCGTCAAGCAGAGGAATCAGATCACTCAATCATCGCGTAATCGGCCCGTCCCACCGGGTCAGGCGTAGAGCCTTTGACGCTCATGCCTCTGCCCGGTGCAAAGCCTGGAAAGAACACCAGACCTTCGGCTTCAAGCCGATAGGCGAGGGCCAGGCGGGTGACATCGAGCAATTCACCGCCAGCCTCGAACCGTCGGATGGCTTCAACCGTAACCCCCGATTCCCTGGAAAACTCCTCCAGAGACCAGCCCAACATCGCACGTGCCAGCGCGCTGTGTTCAGGGGTGAATTGAAAAAGGGCGATACGTTCCAGGGTGATTTTCATCGCAAGAGAGGCCATGGTTTTCTCCGGGTTCGAAATGGGTTATTCAATAAGTACTGTGTTTTTGTACAGTTGTTTTCAGCCCGGATCAAACTCAATTTTTTGATTGGTTCTACTTCGCCTCCAACCCAGGCACCTCCCGAATAATGAAGTGATCCAGATTCTCGATATCGCCACTGAACACCCCGAACGTCTGCTCGGGGTTTTTCTTGCTCGGCACTTGTTTCAACTCCGGCGTCACGCCGTAGAAAAAGCAATAAAGCTCCCGCTCGCTGCCGATGGTGCCCTTGATTTCCTCCAGGAAGGCTTTGCGCTTGCGGTAGTTCTCGATCAGGTTTTTGCTCAGGTAGACGTTCACCGAGTAGGGCTTCTTGTCGAGCCAGACCTTCTTCTCGAAATCGATGCGGAAGCTGGTTTTGTAGTCCTTGATCGCTTTGATCTTGCCCCAGTAAATCAGCCCCTTGTTGTCTTGCAGGTATTCGATTTTCTTGAAGAACGCGCTGTAAGACGCAGTGTGTTCGCCAATCTTCAGCGGCATGCGTTTGAGCAGGTCCTTGTCATCGAAATTCGACACGAAGCACTCCACCGGGTGAGCGAAGACGCTGGTTTTGTCCGGTGCCGATTCGCGGGGCGGGTGCTCGGTGGTGCTGGTCGTGGCAGATGGTTTCGGCTGATCCCGAGGCGCATCGACATCCGGCACTGGGGTGGACGGCTTGCGCACATACTGACGCCGGGTCAGCAGCAGCTCTGACGGAAAATGCTCCTCTGGCCCGTCATCCACCTCGGCGCTTTCTGACCCTGGCGTTCTGAGGCTGACATAAGGACAGCCCTCGATATGCCGGGTGCCGGGCAGATTCTTGAAGTGCGGCGTGCGGATGTAATTGACGTTCTTGGCATTGAACGTCCCCAGCCCGTTCGCCGCATCGAACGCCGCCCGACAGCCATCGTTAGGGCACTGGAAGCGTTCCTTGGCCGAGTCGAAGTCCATGGTTTCGTCGAAGTTCAGATCGCGCACGTCATAGATCGACAGTTTGTCGTCGAGGCTGATGCAGTAGGCGGTGTCGAATTTCATGGGCGCTCTGGTCCTTGAGAGGTGGGTGGCGTATTAATAGCGGGTGGCGCGTGATGGCGCACCTGTTGATTCACGTTCGTCGCATCAACGTCCTGCGCCATTGGACAAGACCCCATAGCCTGACTAGCGTTGTGAGACGGATCGCATTGCTCCATGCCTCATGCTGAGGCGCCGCTCCGAGCTGGCAGTCAGTTGCATCTACAGGGAGGTCAGATGTTTGGTTCGGTCGTTCTGGACGCGATTCTCGGGATGTTGGCGCTGTTCACGCTGCTGGGTATTTTCGTCACCACCCTCACTGAAATCATTCAATCATTCTTCCAGAAGGTCCGGGCGAAGTACCTTTATGACGCCTTGAAATTGTTGTTCACCGGAAAATTGAAGGGGCTGAGCACCAGCGACCTGGCGTTCTTCCAGCAGGTACTCGATCACCCGGTGATCCAGTCCATGGCGCCACCGGGCCAACGCCCCAGTTACCTTGACCCGGCGATGCTGGCGCAGGTGGTGATCACGCTGTTGCTGCACAAAGACGACACCGCGACCCTCGATATTCCCCTCGAAGAACTCAATGCAGCTTTGACCAAGGGCATTGCGCAGGTGCCCTCCGAGCACTTGCGTCGCGCACTGTCGACGTTGCTTGCGGCGGCCCAGGCCAAGGTCACCACGGCTCAGGATCTGCTGTGCTCGTTCAAGATCCGGCTGGAGCACTGGATCAATGCGGTCATGGACCGCGCCGAAGGCTGGATGCGGCGTAATGCCAAAGTCGTGTCGCTGAGCTGTTCGCTGGTGATTTGCCTGGTGCTCAACGTCAACGCGTTCGACCTCATGCAAGGCCTGGTGCGCAATGACACGTTGCGAGCGGCGGGCATGCAGATGGCCAACAATCTGGTGACCAACAACTCGTCTGCGGCGCTCGATCAGCTCTGTGCGAATCGGGACGACAAGGCCCAGTGCCAGTTTGAGTCGGCATTGAGCGGTTTGCAGGCGCTGCCTCAGGGCGCTATCGGCTGGAATAACCAGCCGGCGTTTTTGCATCACGATCAGAACAACAAAACCGCCTGGTTCGGCTACTGGTTGCTTGGGGTCATGACGGCGGCGCTGGCTGCCTCGTTGGGCGGCGACTTCTGGTTCAAGATGTTGAGCCAGATGATTCGCCTGACGGGCAGCAAAACGGTCCCACAGCCCAAGCCCTGAGCGCGATCGGGCACAACAACTCAGGGAGAGCAGCATGTCGAACAACTGGCCCGACGAGATTAAGCACGTCGTTGTGCTGATGATGGAAAACCGCTCGTTCGATCATCTGCTGGGGGATTACACCAGCATCAATCCTGCGTGCGACGGCATCAACCGTAAAGCGCCCAGCACCAACCCGCTGAAGGACGCCAGTGGCAACTCAGCGGTGATCACTCAAACGGCGGAAACACCTGACTACTTTGCCCTGTGGGCGCCGCCCGCGCCTTCGCCACCGACGTTACCGGCCAAGGACAGCGAAGGTTTCGACCTCGGTCACGAGTTCGTCGATGTGGTGAAGCAGTTGGACGTGTCACTCAAGACCAGCCTGACCGCCCCCAAGCTCGACGGCTTTGCGCAAGACGCCTACGACAAGGCCCGCAACGATCTGAAGGTGTACAAAACTTACTCGCAATCCATGGCGCAGCGAGCGATGAACTACATCCCGTTTGGCGCCACCCCCGCCGCTGATCCGCTGCCGGCGATCCAGGGGCTGGCGCGCAACTTCACCGTGTGCGACCGCTGGTTTGCCTCGGTGCCGGGCCCGACCTGGCCAAACCGCTTTTTCGCCATGCTCGGCAGTTGTAATGGCCACTTGCTGATGCCGTCCACGGGCACCGTGCTGGCCGGGATCAAAAGCCTGATTGCGCAGTTCGGCGGCGACAGCATTTTTTCGCTGCTGCGCGACAAGGGCCACGATGTACGCATTTATTCCGACGGCGCCATCCCGTTGGCGGCGCTGGTCAAAGGTGGTTTGCAGCACATGAGCATCGACGACTTCAAGTCGGATGTCGCTGGTAACAAACTCCCCGAGCTGTCCTGGATCGAGCCGAGTTATGGCCTGCTCAACGGCAAGCTCGGGCCTAACGTGTCGCACCATCCACCGGAAGACCTGCGCTTTGGCGATCAGTTTGTCGGCGAGGTGTTCAATGCCTTGTCGGCCAACACCGACCTCTGGAGCAAAACCCTGTTCGTACTGCTGTACGACGAGCACGGCGGCTTCCATGACCATGTGGTGCCACCGACTTGCGTGGCGACGGGTACAACGGTTGATGTCGACTGGCCCAATCCTTTCACCCGACTGGGTATTCGTGTGCCGGCGATCCTCGCTTCGCCTTGGCTCAATCCGGGTCTGATTCCGTGGACCGACAGCCTCCAGGCGCAACATTACGATCACACCAGTTTGCTGGCCTTTCTCTGCGATCATTTTCAACTGCCGCGCAGCGCTCTTGGCCCACGGGTGGTGGCGGCCCAGCACTTCGGCAGTGCGCCAATCTGGCGCACTGCCGCAAGCGTTGCTCCGGCGCCGAAACTGGCAGCCACCGCCGTGCCAAGCCGCGCCGGGCTGCCATTGATCGAGTCCCAACTGGCGACCCAAAGCCGGCAGGTGGTGGACAGCGCCACCGGTTACCTCGACGGCCTTGATCCGGAGCAGATCTGGAAAAACAGCGCTCAAGGTGTCAGCAGTTTCCTCGACAGCCGCACCCGTGCACTGGTTGATCCCGGTCAGGCCGCCCTCACGTCCGCTGCGCCCAGTGCGGACAGCCTGGAAGCGAAACTGCGGCGTCTGCAGGATTTGATGGCCACCGCCCACGGTCAAACCGTTTCTCCCGTTGCGGCGCCAGCCACCAAAGCCTTGCTGGCTGGGGCAGCGCCGGGTGTTGTGCCCGCGCAACTGCGGGTCTTGTGCCTGCCCGGTGTGGGATTCACACAGCCTGCCAGCGGGCAGGGTGGCACCGATGCGAACTGGCAGGAGCAATGGCGCACGCTGATCCGCAACCAACTGGCGCAGAACGGTCGCGTCATCGATGACCAGGACATCGACTTTCTATCTTTCGATGACCAACTCAAGGATGGGCCGGACTTCGCCCAGATCACCCGCGGCCTGGCCATGCTGCGGGACGACGCCAGGGGCAAGGCCGACGAGGATTTCGGCAGTTGGGGCCTGCCGGTCAATCAGATGCTGCGCACCAGCGTGGGCGCCATCGTGCAATGGATTGAAGACGCCGAATTGCGCACTGCACTGACCCGGTATCTACTGGACAAAATCGACGCGTTCGCCCCGCAGATCATCTTCGCCCAAGGGCTGGGCAGCCTGATCGGCTACGACGCCTTGCGCCGTTCGGTGGCCAAGAAAGGCCCGGCGCTGAAACTCATCGATGGCCGGGTGTTCGTCAGCTTCGGCTCGCCGATCGCGCTGCCATTGGTGATGCGCGAAGTGTGGGGCGGGCGAGTCATGCGCCTGAGTGAAAACGGCCGAGGCATTCGCCGTTGGTTCCACCTCTACAACCCCAACGACGGCTTGCTGACCCGGCCGATCACCTCGCCAGACTCGGCGCGCGTCGACCTGCAAACCGAGTTCAGCGTGCCGCTGCGTGATGACCTGCTCGACCTCAATCACGCAGCGCAAGCTTACTTGTCGTCCGCCACCAGCCAGACCGGCCTCTGGCCACAACTGGCCCGCGACGTGGTGGCGGCAGGCGTTCTGGAAGTGCCGGCGTTCCTGTCCCGCAGCGGCCAACGCAAGCGCCGCGCCCTGGTGGTTGGCATCAACGATTACCCCGAACCGGGCGCACGCCTCGATGGCTGCATCAACGACACCTACCTGATCAGCCGCATGCTCCAGGAAAGCGGCTACGACGCCGGCGACATTCGTTTGCTACACGACGCCCGAGCGACGCGGGCGAACTTCGTCGAGCGCCTCGAGTGGCTGGTGGAAGGCGCCCGCGCCGGCGACGAGCGCGTGCTGTTCTACTCCGGCCACGGCACCCAACTGCCGGCTTACAGCAGCAGCGGTGAAGCCGACCGCATGGACGAAACCCTGGTGCTCTACGACTTCGACTGGGACGACGAAAACACCCACTTCACCGACAAACTGTTCCGCCAGTTCTACAGCCACCTGCCGTTCGACCCGAATGGCCACGGCGCCAAACTCACCGTCATGTTCGACTGCTGCTACGCCGGCGGCATGACCCGCGGCACCGGCCGCGTACGCGGCATCACCCCACCCAGCGACATCCGCCACCGCATGCTGCGCTGGGACCCCTACGCCGGCGACTGGGACCGCCGGGTGTACGCCGCCGACAGCGACGGCCGCGACTTCAGCGAGCACGACCACACATCCCGCGGACTCACCCGCACCCGCAGCACCCAAGGCGCCGCCACCGGCCTGCGCCCCGAGAAAAAGGCCCAACTACAGCGCCAAGGCAAACTCTACGGCCACCACGGCCCCTACATGCCCCTGATGCTCTACGCCGCCAGAGAAAACGAAAAAGCCAACGAGTATGAGGTGGGCTCCAGCAGCTACGGCGCCTTCACCTACGCCGTGGTCGAGCAACTGCGCAAGCTGCAGCAGGAAAACGCGACGTTAGGGTTTGATCAGTTGATTGCACAGGTGGGCAAAGTGCTGAGCGCGAGATCGTTGGGGCAGACACCGGAGATTGTTGGGCCGAGCGGGGTGAGGGAAGCGGTGTGCCCGTGGAAGATTAGTGGGTTGGGGAAATGACCCCGTAGCCGCAGTTACGCCCAAAGAAAAGGGCCGCAGGATAATCCTGCGGCCCTAATAACACCGAATCTCAAACCCACCGCCGATCCCCTGTGGGAGCGAGCTTGCTCGCGATGGCGATCGGATTGCTTCATCGGCAGTCAGGGGCTTGAAAGGTCATTTTTGACAGGCGGTCAGCTCAACACCTTGCCTATAGAAAATCTCCGGCTTAGGCTAGCTTAGCTAACTCTATGGAGGTGCCAAATGAATGAACTGGTGCAAGTAAACATGCACGAAGCAAAATCCCAGCTCTCCCAACTTGCTGAACGTGCATGGCATGGTGACAAAGTTGTGATCGCCAAGGCCGGCAAGCCTTATCTGGATCTGCTGCCCCATGTCGATACGCCTCGGGTGCGCAAGCCTGGGCGGTTGAAGGGGGAAATCCGAATATCTGCGAATTTTGACAAGACGCCCAAGGACATTATCGATGGATTCGAAGGCTGTCTATGAGGCGCTGACGGGATTATTCCTCTGTATGGGGGCGGGTGGTTTCGGCGCGGTTGTGATGGCGGGCGGGTCACTGATCTTCCCAAACCCGCCGCCGATCCCCTGTGGGAGCGAGCCTGCTCGCGATGGCGTCGGTAAATATGCCGCACAAACAAAATCCGCCACCTGAACTTCAGGTAGCGGATTTCTTTATTTCAGCAACGAACAATCAAAACCCTCGCAGAACCCGTGACGCCTTCCGCCACCAGGATTGACGTTGATTGAACGGATCATCCACAAGCACGCAAGGCATGTCCCGCAACCGAATCCACGGCTCATCCTGCCAGTGCAGCATGCAGAGCGACATCTTCGGCCAGTCCAGCACACTCAAGGTCGGCCGCTCGACCGCCCGCGAAGAGTGCGCATCACGCAACGTAGGCACCACCTGATGCGTCAACCATTCGCGTAGCAGTCGATAATCCGGGCAGTAGTGATAAACCAACAGAGCGTACACACCTGACTCGCTCAACATCAGTCGCTCTTCCGCTGCGCCATGGGCGTACACCAGCATCATTTGTCGCTGGTCTGCATCAAGCTTGCGCGACATGCGCTCGTCGAGGTACTTGCCCATCAAACGCCCCAGATCATGAGCACAGAACCAGGCTTGGTTCTCCACGAGAAGGGCATGAAGGTGAATATTGTGACGGGTAAAAAGGGTGGGGATGAGTGGTTCAGACATGACAGGCCTCCAGATCTGGAAGCGTCAGGGAGACTGCGTGAATACGGTGGTTCACCTTCATCATGAAGGTCAGATGCTTAGGCATATCCGTTACCTCTGGCTGCTTTCTTAGGGCATTCGTTATGGGTGTCGGGAGCTAAGAAACCCACCAGAGACGGGCCGGACATATTCCCCTTTCGGGTCTTGTATTCGCCCACTCCCGACATAACGGGGATTTTTTCACAGGCGTCGAAAAACCGCTGGCGAAAAAAAGCCGCATGGCTGTCGGGTGCGGAGGACCGCTCTGGTTTGTAGAGTTTCTTAGGCTCGGGACCGAGGGTAGGAGGATCAGTTGGCTCCGTCAACCCACAGTTCGTTTCATAAATTTCTGTGCACAAGGATCGCTGGACAACGACGAAGAGTGAATTACACTGGTTAAACGTACAGTATTTTGCATTTGCAAATTTCTATCCCTAACCCCGTCGTACGTCATTAACCCAAATGTTTGGGAACCCAAGAAATTTCATTTACTTTGAGGTCTCAAGGGCTAGAATAGTGATCATTCGTCACAGATTTGACCCAGAGGAAAGCAGGGCTCATGAACTTTTTTGAAACCGCATTTACACAAGCCGACGAGACGAGCCCGCATTCATTTCAGCCGGATCCTCATCCGGCTCAAGACCTGGCACTTCTGAATAAGCTGCTTGAGATCTACGACCAAGGCCAGCTGGCCGAAAAGCTCAGTGAGATTGGTTCGCCTCACTGTCGCGAAACGGTCAACCGCTGGGTGAAGGGTAAAGCGTCTCCGAAGCTGACCCACGCTGAGTACACTCATCTGGAGTCTCTACTCCCTAAGCGGTTGAATCATAAACCTTCTTTTACGTTCATCGATCTGTTCGCAGGGATCGGAGGTATTCGAAAGGGATTTGAAGCAATTGGTGGTGAGTGCCTGTTCACTTCCGAGTGGAACAAATACGCCGTTAAAACCTACAAGGCGAATCACTACTGTGATCCTGCTCGGCACAGCTTCAATCTGGATATCCGCTCGGTAACTCTGTCCGACAAGCCAGAGGTAAGTGAAGACGAAGCCTATTTGAACATTGATCGCAAAATCCCGGATCATGACGTATTGCTTGCCGGCTTCCCTTGCCAGCCGTTTTCGCTGGCTGGTGTCTCCAAGAAAAACTCGCTAGGCCGTAAACACGGCTTTGAGTGCGAAACCCAGGGCACTCTCTTTTTTGACGTGGCACGGATCATTGCCGCTAAACGTCCAGCTGCTTTCCTGCTGGAGAACGTGAAAAATCTCAAGAGTCATGACAAAGGCAACACGTTCAGAATCATCTGCGAAGCGCTTGATGAGCTTGGGTATGAGGTTGCAGACGTAAATGCCCCGAAGGGTACAGATCCGAAAGTTATCGATGCCAAAAACTTCCTTCCCCAGCACCGTGAGCGGATTGTGCTGGTAGGCTTCCGCCGCGATTTGAATGTTCATCAAGGCTTCACCCTAAGTGAAATCAGCAAGCTCATTCCGAAGCAAAAACCGACGTTTGGCGATTTGCTCGATAAAGAAGTAGACAGTAAATACATCCTGACGCCAAAGCTCTGGGATTACCTGTACCGCTATGCTGCGAAACATCGTGAGAAAGGTAATGGCTTCGGTTTTGGGTTGACTCGGCCTAATGACGTGGCGCGTACGCTGTCAGCGAGGTATCACAAGGACGGCTCTGAAATCCTTGTTGACCGAGGCTTTGTCGACGCTCTGGATTTCAATAGCGAATTGAACCAGATTAATCGACCACGTCGATTGACGCCTCATGAGTGTTCACGCTTGATGGGATTTGATAAGCCTGGTGAGAGCACCTTCATCATTCCAGTTTCTGACACACAGGCTTATCGTCAGTTTGGCAACTCTGTTGCCGTACCGGTTTTCGAGGCGGTAGCTCGATTGATGAAGGACCGTATCCTGAAAGCGAAAGAGAAAATGGCCGACACCGAGCAGCCTCAGTTGGAATTCGCCCTTCCAGCCTGATTAGGTAGCCGCGTCGGCCTTAGCTCCGGAGCGTCCAGCGCTCCGGTATGGAGGCTATTTGACTGATGTCGTGGATGTGGCTACACGCTCCAGAATGATGGCTGGAATTCAGGGTAAAAACACCAAGCCTGAACTTCTAATCCGCAAAGCCCTGCACGCACGGGGGTTTCGCTTCCGTTTACATGTCAAAGACCTTCCCGGTAAGCCCGATCTGGTGTTACCGAAATACCGTGCACTTGTCTTCATCCATGGCTGTTTTTGGCATGGGCATGCATGCAGGTACTTTAAGGTTCCCCAAACTCGTCCTGAGTTCTGGTTAGAGAAAATCGGAAAAAATCAGACTCGTGACAGCCTTCAGAAAGACGCCCTTAAAGCAATGGGGTGGAGGGTACTTGTCGTGTGGGAGTGTGCTGTACGGTCGATGAAAAAAGATAAATCCCCATTGCTTGTTGACCTGATAGCGAGCTGGCTGATAAATGGATCGGAATATTTCCAGATCGACGAAGACGCGTTGGAACTAGGATGCAGGTCCTCACAATAGGGATAGGTGATTGTGGCTCATTGGTAGTTCCGCCGGCTCAATCCGAACGAAACCTCGGGGGGGGGGGAGGAGAGGGGGCAAGTATTTTCGACGACAACTTCGCAGACGAAGAACGCACCAGCGTTGAAGTCCTTGTCCGTCAAACGCTCCAGAACCCATTGGATACGCGAAGCAGAGACAGCGTTGTTCGCGTGGAATACAGGCTTGTCACGGTGGGCGTGGCTACCAGCGAGTTCCGTTGAATTTTTCGAGTCTGTAAAGACTCGCCCGAATATCAGAAATAAGGAACAACGATGGGCTTCCATCCGGAATGGAATGATATTTCCACTTTGATCAATCAGAGTGAGAGTCTCTTCATCAAGAAACTGTCACGCAATGACACATCTTGGGCAGATAGTCCCAAGAATGGGCACCAGAACGGTTTTTTTATCCCTCGCCCTGTTGCTGAGTCTGACTTCTTTCCAAAACTGAAGAATTCCAACCCGGAAAAACCGCACATTTACGATGTCGAATATCCAACGTTCTGGCCAGCCTCTGGCGAGATAAAGACATCGACGATCAAATATTTTTCGATGCGCAATCCAACCAACAAAGAGAAAGCAAAGCCAAGGTACGAGTGGCAGCACACGGGAATGCCCAAGGAGCAATTCCAGGCACTTTCCCCAGCCTCGCTACTCGTTATCGGAAAACTCAAGCAAGTGAGGTTTGGTTCCAGCTATTGGTTCATCGTCGTTGATTCGGTAAGCGAAGAAGCGGAAATTATCGAGACCGCATTCGAGCTGGGTGCCGATTTCCACTACGGCCTGTTCGATCCTGCTTCGCTTGTTGAGCCTGCTTCCGAAACCGACCAGCTCATAGCCGAGCTGTCGCAGGCGATCAAGGATGGAACCTTGGAGCAATTTATTAAGAAGCAGACTCTTCCATCTCCAGAGACATTGGCGGGAAAAGCGCAGGGCAAGTGGCTTAATGAGAACGGCTTCTGCGACATGAACCCGTACTCCGTCTCCCGGCCTGGAGACGCGGTCATGCGCATCAGCAGGGACATCGAGTATTCCATCTACAAGCAGGCAGAACTTCGCTTCCGTGCAGCTCAAGTCGCCCGAATTCTCCTTCACGGGGGAGGTGATCCTGTTGGTAATCTTGTTCGGGCATTCTCTGAGCTCGACTCGATATTCCTCAGCGCGGCGCAAACCAGAAAAAGCAGAGCTGGGCTTTCGTTTGAGCATCATGTAGCGAGGCTTTTCAAGGATGGTCGAATTCGTCACGAAGCGCAGGCTGTCTTCGGTGGCCGGCGCCCGGATTTTGTCTTACCTGACGTCAAAGAGCTCAACATGAAGGGAGATGCGGTTATTGTTTCCTTGAAGACAACCCTGCGCGAACGATGGAAGCAGTTGGCTTTAGAGAAGCCGCTTGGAGCAATTTTTCTTGCTACTGTTGATGACCGAGTGTCGGGTGAGGCCATTGATGAGATGGGTAGGAACTCGATTTCGCTGGTTGTGCCGGAGTCTTTGAAGAAAGCTAAAGAATCAGCTTACGATGGCTTCGATAACGTCATCACTTTCAGACAGTTTTTTGATAATGAGGTGAGATTGAAGCGCCCTTCATTGATTCTTCCGCTGTAGCCCCTGACTAGCTCATGAGTTAGTCAGGGGGTTGACCTCAACTCCTGCCTACTACCGCTGCCGACTTGTTCATTACGATTGGAGGCACGTAGCTGGTCGGTACTGGCTGCTTGCGTTCCAAGAAGTGGTGAGTTATCGGCAGGTGGGTCTTACCAAAAATCAACCATGTGTTCGTAAACCTGTCAGCCATGCCTCTGGTTTGTACATTGCAGGTAAGCAAAAAAAGCCAGGAAGCTCGCGCCGCCTGGCTTTTTCACTACAACAAGTTCAACCCCGAGCCATCAATCCCAGCTCAACGCCCCACCAGTCTGATACTCAATAACCCGAGTCTCAAAGAAATTTTTCTCTTTCTTCAAGTCCATAATCTCGCTCATCCAAGGGAACGGGTTAGTCGTCCCTGGATATTCCTCTTTCAGACCAATCTGCGACAAACGACGGTTAGCAATGAACTTCAGATAATCCTCCATCATCGCCGCATTCATGCCCAAAACCCCACGAGGCATGGTGTCACGAGCGTATTCAATCTCCAGCTGCGTACCCTGCAGAATCATCTGGGTCGCTTCTTCCTTCATTTCAGCATCCCACAAATGTGGGTTTTCGATTTTGATCTGGTTGATCACGTCGATGCCGAAGTTCAGGTGCATGGATTCGTCGCGCAGGATGTACTGGAACTGCTCGGCGACGCCGGTCATTTTGTTGCGACGGCCCATGGAGAGGATCTGGGTGAAGCCGCAGTAGAAGAAGATGCCTTCCAGAACGCAGTAGTAGGCGATCAGGTTGCGCAGCAGTTCTTTGTCGGTTTCGACGGTGCCGGTTTCGAACTTCGGATCGGAGATCGAACGGGTGTATTTCAGGCCCCAGGTGGCTTTTTTCGCGACCGATGGGATCTCGTGGTACATGTTGAAGATCTCGCCTTCATCCATGGCCAACGATTCGATGCAGTACTGGTAGGCGTGGGTGTGGATCGCCTCTTCGAACGCCTGGCGCAGGATGTACTGGCGGCATTCCGGGTTGGTGATCAGGCGGTACACGGCCAGCACCAGGTTGTTGGCAACCAGGGAGTCGGCGGTGGAGAAGAAGCCGAGGTTGCGCATTACGATGCGGCGCTCGTCGTCGGTCAGGCCTTCCGGGTTTTTCCAGAGGGCGATGTCGGCGGTCATGTTGACTTCTTGCGGCATCCAGTGGTTTGCGCAGCCGTCCAGGTACTTCTGCCAGGCCCAGTCGTACTTGAACGGGACGAGTTGGTTGAGGTCGGCGCGGCAGTTGATCATGCGCTTTTCGTCGACCGCAACGCGGGCGGAAGCGCCTTCGAGTTCGGCCAGGCCTTCGGCGACGTCGAGTTTGTCGAGGGCGGCCTTGGCGCGGATGATCGCAGCCGAGTCGGTGGCGGTTACGGCGCGAGCTTCAAGGGCTGCGGCACCACCGGCGCTGTCGAGGCGGTCCATGTTGGCTTCGGTTGCGTGGCCAGCATTGGCGCCTTTGGCGACAACTTCGCCGTCTTCTTTGTCGAATTCGTCCCAGCTCAGCATGACGTGTCGTCTCCTGCGTGAGGGCCAGTCGCCCGTGTGAAAACTCTGATGGTCGGTTTTTCACACGGCTCGGTGGCCGCGTTGTCTCTAAAAGGAATCGTTTGTTGCAGCAGTACGCAGGCAAAAAACAGAAATGTGTACGGGTGTCCTGAAGTCGCTAAGGGCGGAGATGACGTCGTCAGCTCCTGCGGTAGTCTCAGCGTCCTGCATCCTCCTGTAAGGGGATGTTGCAGGCCCGATTTACGGGCGCATTATAGGTGTTTTTTCACGGTTGTGGTGCGACGAAATGGCTCAGAGAACCCTCGGCAGGCCGCGTAATCAAGGCGGAGCAAGGGTTTACAGGGCTTTGGCCGATCAAGATTTTTTTTGAGGATTTTTGGCGACGTGAGAGCGGTCTAGACGTCGGTGTTTGCTGTTAAAGCGCCACAAGCCCGATGGGATGGGACTTGCAGGGGAGATGGGGTGTTTTGATGGGCTGGATTGTGTCCAGTTTCGGGTGGCAATTGTTTATGGGGTTTTCTGTTCGAAAAACAACCAGAAATGGCTTTTTACACTACATGTAGTGTTTTGGTTCGGGTTTCTGTGGCTCCAGACACAACGACGCCCGACGAAGGTCGGGCGGTGATGTCGGGTCCGGCAATGAGCAAGACCTCAGCGTTGATGATCAGCCGTTAGAGCAGCCGTTACCCATCACGCTGTAACGCAGAATATGCCGTTGACCGTTCGAGTCTTCATATTCCATGCGGGCTGGTACCACTTCGCAAACGCTTGGAACTTCGCTCATGGAGATAACTTTGGCGATGTCCAGGTGAGTCGAGTAAGTGTATTCCTCTACCGGTACGGTGTTGTTGGCAACATCAGTCGGGATCTCGTCTGCCATGGCGGTTACGCACAGACTGCTGAGGGCCAGAACCAATAAAGCTTTCATTTCAATTTTACCTTTCTGAGGTCGAAGGGGGTCACGCAACCTTTTTGGGGTTGCGTGTGGAACTTGATGACTGAGTGTTGGATTAACTGCCTTCGTGGGGGCTGCAACTGGGTTAATCACGTTTGCCTGGTTGGCGAGGCTGATTTTAGGCGTGCGAGTTGCGCGTATATAGGTGTGCTTTTGATAAAGACTTTTGGCATATCTTGCAATAATCCTGAAATAAACGCGTAGGAGCTGCCGCAGGCTGCGATCTTTTGAGGTTTGTTTTTTGTGGGAGGAGATCAAAAGATCGCAGCCTGCGGCAGCTCCTACGGGGAAGAAGGGGCTGGGGAGCCCCGGATTGGGTGGTATCAAGACGTTTTGTAGGGGCTTGTTACTACCATCGTCGAATGGTTCTATAGGCCCGGCCCGGCTACAACGGGGCCATACAAAAACAACTATTCCACCGAGGTAAGAAAGATGAGTGCGGCTTCTCTGTATCCCGTTCGTCCCGAGGTTGCGGCCAACACGCTGACTGACGAGGCGACCTACAAGGCCATGTACCAGCAGTCGGTCGTCAACCCGGACGGCTTCTGGCGCGAGCAAGCCAAGCGCCTCGACTGGATCAAGCCTTTCACCACGGTGAAGCAGACTTCCTTCGACGATCACCATGTCGACATCAAATGGTTCGCCGACGGTACTCTGAACGTTTCCTACAACTGTCTGGACCGCCATCTCGCCGAACGTGGCGATCAGATCGCGATCATCTGGGAGGGCGATGACCCTGCCGAGAGCCGAAACATCACCTACCGCGAGCTGCACGAAGAAGTCTGCAAGTTCGCCAACGCCTTGCGCGGCCAGGATGTGCATCGCGGCGACGTGGTGACTATCTATATGCCGATGATTCCCGAAGCCGTGGTCGCCATGCTGGCCTGCACCCGGATCGGTGCGATTCACTCGGTGGTGTTCGGCGGCTTCTCGCCGGAAGCCCTGGCCGGTCGAATCATCGACTGCAAATCGAAAGTGGTGATCACTGCTGACGAAGGCCTGCGTGCCGGCAAGAAAATCCCGCTCAAGGCCAACGTCGATGACGCGCTGACCAACCCGGAAACCAGCAGCATCCAGAAGGTCATCGTGTGCAAGCGCACCGGTGGCAACATCAAGTGGAACCAGCACCGCGACATCTGGTACGAAGACCTGATGAAAGTCGCGGGCACCGTGTGCGCGCCGAAAGAGATGGGCGCTGAAGAAGCGCTGTTCATCCTTTATACCTCTGGCTCCACCGGCAAGCCGAAGGGCGTGCAGCACACCACCGGCGGCTATCTGTTGTACGCCGCGCTGACCCACGAGCGCGTGTTCGACTACCGTCCGGGCGAAATCTACTGGTGCACCGCCGATGTCGGCTGGGTCACCGGCCACACCTATATCGTCTACGGCCCGCTGGCCAATGGCGCGACCACCTTGCTGTTCGAAGGCGTGCCGAACTACCCGGACATCACTCGGGTGGCGAAGATCGTCGACAAGCACAAGGTCAACATCCTCTACACCGCGCCGACCGCGATCCGCGCCATGATGGCCTCGGGTACGGCGGCCGTTGAAGGTGCGGATGGCAGCAGCCTGCGTCTGCTGGGTTCGGTCGGTGAGCCGATCAACCCGGAAGCGTGGGACTGGTACTACAAGAACGTCGGCCAATCCCGTTGCCCGATCGTCGATACCTGGTGGCAGACCGAAACCGGCGCAACCTTGATGAGCCCGCTGCCGGGCGCGCATGCGCTTAAGCCGGGTTCTGCGGCACGGCCGTTCTTCGGGGTGGTGCCGGCGTTGGTGGACAACCTGGGCAACATCATCGAGGGCGTTGCCGAGGGCAATCTGGTGATTCTCGATTCGTGGCCTGGTCAGGCACGTACGCTGTATGGCGACCACGACCGTTTCGTCGACACCTACTTCAAGACCTTCCGTGGCATGTACTTCACCGGTGACGGCGCGCGTCGCGATGCAGACGGCTACTGGTGGATCACCGGGCGCGTGGATGACGTGCTCAACGTTTCCGGTCACCGGATGGGCACTGCCGAGATCGAAAGTGCGATGGTCGCGCACCCGAAAGTCGCCGAAGCGGCGGTGGTCGGTGTGCCGCATGACATTAAAGGGCAGGGCATTTATGTCTACGTCACCCTCAACGGTGGCGAAGAGCCGAGCGAAGCGCTGCGCCTGGAACTGAAAAACTGGGTGCGCAAAGAGATCGGTCCGATTGCCTCGCCGGATGTCATTCAGTGGGCGCCAGGCCTGCCGAAAACCCGTTCGGGGAAAATTATGCGCCGGATCCTGCGTAAGATTGCTACCGCTGAATATGACGGGTTGGGGGATATCTCCACCTTGGCCGATCCGGGTGTGGTGCAGCATTTGATTGATACGCACAAGACCATGAACGCCGCTTAATAGCCGTTCTTGTGTCATCGAAAGCCCCGCCCGGTGTTGAGCCTGGTGGGGCTTTTTTATGTGATCAGGTCTGGATTTTTTATTGCTTGGGTTGGCCTCATCGCGAGCAAGCTCGCTCCCACATTTGATCGAGTTACCCCACAAATCCCCTGTGGGAGCGAGCTTGCTCGCGATGGCGGTCTGTCAGACGCCGCATCACCATCTGAGTAGCCACGGCCAATAATTATCGACTTCATCTGTCGGCCAATTCCCACTGTTACCCGGCCCGTCTCAAGTAACTAAATGTGTAACCGCTCGCCCAATAACGAGGCATTGGGAAACGCAAAGCCCCGTTCCAGGGCCTCTTCAGACCACCTGAAAAATAAGACACAACGCTGCGCTTGCCGGATTAGAAGGGTTTGCGAATAATAGGCCCGCAATTTGCAACATAGATCGGTTCACTGTCTTTTGCTCTTGCATGAATTTGCAGGGCTGTCAATGTGCTTGGTCGGGTTTCTCGGTGCTTCTGTAATTTGTTGTCGCATTGAAGAAATATCGGCTTCGGGCCTGTCGTTAGAATGCCGATCACTCGCTCGCCGTTGCCTGCGTTGAAATCAGAGCTGAACTCAACGCAACAATCCTACGACGCAGCGCAGCTTTCCAGATCCACCCATTCGCATATTGGGCTGTCGCTCACTCTGCCGTTTTCGCCCTATACCGATGGAGTCCTAAGATGAAGAAACTCGTGCTTCTTGGCGCCCTGGCACTGTCCGTGCTGTCCCTGCCAACGTTCGCCGATGAAAAGCCTCTGAAAATTGGTATCGAGGCGGCTTACCCTCCGTTCGCGTCCAAGGCGCCGGACGGCAGCATCGTCGGTTTCGACTACGACATCGGCAACGCCCTGTGCGAAGAGATGAAGGTCAAGTGCGTTTGGGTCGAGCAAGAGTTCGACGGTCTGATCCCGGCACTCAAAGTGCGCAAGATCGACGCGATCCTGTCGTCCATGTCGATCACCGACGATCGCAAGAAGTCCGTGGACTTCACCAACAAGTACTACAACACCCCGGCACGTCTGGTGATGAAGGCCGGTACTCAGGTCAGCGACAACCTGGCCGAGCTCAAGGGCAAGAAAATTGGCGTACAACGCGGTTCGATTCACAACCGTTTCGCTGAAGAAGTCCTGAAGCCGCTGGGTGCTGAAATCAAGCCGTACGGCTCGCAGAACGAAATCTACCTGGACGTGGCTGCCGGTCGCCTCGATGGCACCGTGGCTGACGCTACCCTGCTGGATGACGGCTTCCTGAAAACCGACTCGGGCAAGGGCTTCGCGTTTGTCGGTCCGGCCTTCACCGACGAGAAATACTTCGGCGACGGCATTGGTATTGCCGTGCGTAAAGGCGACAAGGCTGAGCTGGACAAGATCAACGCCGCCATCGTCGCCATTCGTGCGAATGGCAAGTACAAGCAAATCCAGGACAAGTACTTCAACTTCGATATTTACGGTAAGTAAATAGTCGCAGCTGTCAGTCCGAAATGGCGCAAGCAACAGGATCTCTGAGGTTTGCGCCATTTTTTCATCCCAACTTTCGAGGACCTGAATCATGTTGAAAGGCTACGGGGCTGTCATCCTCGATGGCGCATGGCTGACGCTTCAGCTCGCCTTGTCGTCCATGGCCTTGGCCATTGTTCTGGGTCTGATCGGGGTCGCATTGCGCCTGTCGCCGGTACGCTGGCTGGCCTGGCTGGGCGATCTGTATTCCACGGTGATCCGCGGGATTCCCGATCTGGTGCTGATCCTGCTGATTTTCTACGGCGGTCAGGACTTGCTCAACCGTGTTGCACCGTTGCTCGGCTATGACGACTACATCGACCTGAACCCGTTGATCGCCGGTATCGGCACCCTGGGTTTCATCTTCGGTGCGTACCTGTCGGAAACCTTCCGTGGGGCCTTCATGGCGATCCCGAAAGGTCAGGCAGAGGCTGGTGCGGCGTACGGCATGAGCAGTTTTCAGGTGTTTTTTCGGGTATTGGTGCCGCAGATGATTCGCCTGGCGATTCCGGGCTTCACCAATAACTGGCTGGTATTGACCAAGGCGACTGCGCTGATTTCGGTGGTCGGTCTGCAAGACATGATGTTCAAGGCCAAGCAGGCGGCAGATGCCACCCGCGAGCCTTTCACCTTCTTCCTCGCAGTAGCCGCGATGTACCTGGTGATCACCAGTGTCTCGTTGCTGGCATTGCGTCACCTTGAGAAGCGCTACTCGGTAGGCGTAAGGGCGGCTGATCTATGATCTTCGACTACAACGTCATTTGGGAGGCCTTGCCGCTGTACTTCGGCGGCCTGGTGACCACCCTCAAACTGCTCGCGCTGTCGTTGCTGTTCGGTTTGCTGGCCGCATTGCCGTTGGGCTTGATGCGCGTCTCCAAGCAGCCGATCGTCAACATGAGTGCCTGGCTTTTCACCTACGTGATTCGCGGCACGCCGATGTTGGTGCAACTGTTCTTGATCTACTACGGTCTGGCGCAGTTCGAAGCGGTACGTGAAAGCTTCCTTTGGCCGTGGCTGTCCAGCGCGACGTTCTGCGCGTGCCTGGCCTTCGCGATCAACACCAGTGCCTACACCGCTGAAATCATTGCCGGCAGCCTGCGGGCCACGCCGAACGGTGAGATCGAAGCGGCCAAGGCCATGGGCATGTCGCGCTTCAAAATGTACAAGCGCATTCTGCTGCCGTCGGCGTTGCGCCGGGCGCTACCGCAGTACAGCAACGAAGTGATCATGATGCTGCAGACCACCAGTCTGGCGTCCATCGTGACCCTGATCGACATCACCGGTGCCGCGCGTACCGTGAACGCTCAGTACTACTTGCCGTTCGAGGCCTACATCACCGCAGGCGTGTTCTACCTGTGCATGACGTTCATTCTGGTGCGTCTGTTCAAGATGGCCGAGCACCGCTGGCTGGGCTATCTGGCCCCGCGCAAGCACTGAAACCACTGACTGACTGTTTTTGTGAGAACCGACAGCATGTACAAACTTGAAGTCCAAGACCTGCATAAACGCTACGGCAGTCACGAAGTGCTCAAGGGCGTGTCCCTGAAAGCGGCAGCCGGCGATGTGATCAGCATCATCGGCTCCAGTGGCTCCGGCAAAAGTACCTTCCTGCGTTGCATCAACCTGCTTGAGCAACCGCACGCCGGCAAGATTCTGCTGAACAACGAAGAGCTGAAACTGGTGGCGAACAAGGACGGCGCGCTGAAAGCCGCCGACCCGAAACAACTGCAACGCATGCGTTCGCGGTTGTCGATGGTGTTCCAGCATTTCAATCTGTGGTCGCACATGACCGCGATGGAAAACATCATGGAAGCGCCGGTTCACGTGCTCGGCATGTCCAAGGCCGAAGCCCGTGAAAAGGCCGAGATGTATCTGGCCAAGGTTGGCGTGTCTCATCGTAAAGATGCATACCCTGGCCATATGTCCGGTGGTGAGCAACAACGTGTGGCGATCGCTCGTGCGTTGGCGATGGAACCCGAGGTGATGCTGTTCGACGAACCGACCTCGGCGCTCGACCCGGAACTGGTGGGCGACGTGTTGAAAGTCATGCAGGCGCTGGCCCAGGAAGGCCGGACCATGGTCGTGGTGACGCACGAAATGGGCTTTGCCCGTGAAGTGTCGAACCAGTTGGTATTCCTGCACAAAGGTGTGGTTGAAGAAAGCGGCAACCCACGTGAAGTGCTGGTCAATCCACAGTCCGAACGTTTGCAACAATTCCTCTCGGGCAGCCTGAAGTAATCGCTCCCGTTACGCACCAAATTAGGTCATGCTGCGCACCGCGCGCCAGATGGTCTAATTTGGTTGCAGCCGCCTTCGGCTTTAACACTGTTTTCGTTTCGGATTGCCCGCCATGACTGCCCATCGAATTGGTTTCCTGATTTGGCCCAGCACTAAAGCCTTGACGCTGGCGCTGGCCGAGGAGGCCTTGCGTGTTGCTCAGCGCGTGCATCCGGAGGTTGTTTACGAACTCTCGTTTCTGCAGGCCGAAACGCCTGCAGAAGGGGCCTGGCAATTGCCGGGTGAGCCCTGGACCGGCAAGCTGGAAAATTTCCAGAAGCTGTTTCTGCTGGCGGATGAACCGCCGACCGCGCTGGCGCCCGCGCTCAGCAGCGCGCTCAAGCAACTGGTGCGTGCCGGTTGTGTGATTGGCGGTCTGTCGGCAGGTGTTTATCCACTGGCCCAACTCGGTTTGCTCGATGGCTATCGTGCCGCGGTGCACTGGCGCTGGCAGGATGATTTCGCCGAGCGCTTCCCCAAGGTCATCGCTACCAGCCATCTGTTCGATTGGGATCGCGATCGCCTGACCGCATGCGGCGGGATGTCAGTGCTTGATTTGTTGCTGGCGGTGCTGGCCCGTGATCACGGCGCTGAACTGGCCGGTGCGGTGTCCGAAGAACTGGTGGTCGAACGTATTCGTGAAGGCGGTGAGCGTCAGCGCATCCCATTGCAGAATCGCCTCGGCTCCAGCCATCCAAAGCTCACGCAAGCCGTGTTGCTGATGGAAGCCAACATTGAAGAGCCGCTGACCACCGACGAAATCGCCCAGCACGTGTGCGTGTCCCGTCGGCAGCTGGAGCGGATTTTCAAGCAGTACCTCAACCGTGTGCCGAGCCAGTACTACCTGGAACTGCGCCTGAACAAGGCCCGGCAGATGTTGATGCAAACCAGCAAGTCGATCATCCAGATCGGTTTGTCGTGTGGTTTCTCTTCGGGGCCACACTTCTCCAGCGCCTACCGCAATTTCTTCGGCGCCACGCCGCGGGAAGATCGCAACCAGCGGCGCAGCAGCAGCCCGTTCGAATTGTCGTCGGCGCCCTCAGAGCGCGGTTGACGCTTTCAGTTCGGCGTGGGGGATTTTTCTGAGCGTCAGCCCCCTGTTACTCGTCGACTTCACTGCTCTCGGAATTCGAAGCCTCCACTTGCGCACGGTTGATGACTTCGTCGATACCGAAGTATTCGCCGGTTCGCTGGAAGTAAGCGATGAATCGTTGCAGGCTTTCTTCGGAAAATGGGTTCCCGCTTAGCTTGATCCGCCTGGCGACATCGACAGGCAGTTCCAGAATATCGCTGGGGATTTCGCTGATCGCGTTATCGGTAAGATTCGCCACCTGCAATGTTGTACGACTCAACAGGCCCGGCGGGATCTCGCTGATGCCTGTGTCATACAGCATGAGGGTCTTGAGTCGAGGCATCTGGCTGATGTCGGCGGGTAAGTTCAGTGGGTTGCCGCCCAGTACCAGATGCTCGATATTCTCCAGGCCCGCCAGTGCGGCCTGCGTCTGCGAGGTCAGCGTGATCAGGCAATCGGTAAGCACCAATGTCGTCAGCTCGCCCATGTTGAATACTGGCTCGGGAATCGTGCTCAGTGCATAGTCGCTGATGGTCAGATTCCGCAGGTTGGGAAAGCAGCGTAAAAAGCCATCGAGACTCGATGTCACCTGGTCTTCGCCGTCCATATGCAGTCGTGAGACATGGCCGAAGTCCGCCGTCAGTTGAGGCAAGTCGCCATTGATGACCTCATCGGTGTAGAGCTCATAAAGCGGCTCACCTGCCGCATTGACCCCTTCTTGATCGGATTCGCGACGCCAGCACTGCTCTACGGTTTCTTTGAACGCGTCGCGGGCGAAGTGCTCTTCTGTCAGCTGCGCGTTGGTGAACGGCTGACCTGTTTGCGGATGCACGGCAGGAAGGTCGGAGGTCCATGCGGCCAGATCGTTGCGCAGCGTCGTGTACTCGGTCTCCAGGCGTGTCAGTTCGGCTCTGCCGACCTCCAGGTTTCCGGGTAGCAGGTAGATGAAGTCGCTGGCTTCCTCTCTGTCCAGAAGCGGGTATAGCGCTTGGGCACGATCAATTTCAGCCGGGGCGGCCATGACGCCGAAGTCCTGGCGGGTTCGTTTAAAGTAGCGCTTGATCTGTTCGCGGCTCGCCAGCGAGAGTGGATTGTTGCCAAAGTCCATGCCTTTGCTGATGCGGGCGGGGAGATTGAAAAAGGCTGGGGCCAGATCGGTTATCTGGTTGTCATTGAGAATCGCAGTGCGCAGACTTTGATGACCCAGCAGACCCTCCGGCATGCTGCTGATGCCTGTATTGGAAAAGTCGATGAAGTTGAGTTCAGGCATTCCCTGCAGGGAGGGGGAGAGACCTAACGGGTTGTTGTAGAGGTCCAGCGTCACCAGGTTGCTGAAGGAGGAAAGCGTTGCTTGCGTATCCGGGGTCAGCACGATGCCACAGTCGGTCAGCAGCAGTTGATTGAGCTTCGGCATGTTGGACAGGGCAGGCGGGAGTTCGCCCAGGGCAACACTTCTGAGCTCGAGGCGGGTCAGCCCGCTGAAGTGTTGCAGGAAGCCCATGATGCCTTGCGGGGTGCCGCTGTTCGTCATCGATAGCGTCGAAATACGGCTGAAGTCTGCCGTTATGGTCGGCAGTTCTCCCACGAACGGTTTGAAAAAACTCAACAGGTACTCGACCCCGTCAAGGGCGTCGTCGGTAATGCTGGCGGTGATTTGCCGACGCCAGCCACGGAGCATCTCCGCCCTGAACGCGATGCGGAGCCCCCTGTTTTCCATCATCTGCGCGACGCTGAACCTGTTACCGGTTTGAGGATCGAGGTGGGGTGCCTGATTGGTCCAAGTGTGCAGGTCATGGTTCAGTTGGGTGTACTCGCCTTGCAGGCGGGCAAGTTCGGCATGAGCACCGGTGGGGTGGGTGTGCAGGTGTTCGATGACCTCCAGCACTTCTTCCGGGTTGAGTGCCGGGTAGAGCTGGCGAACCCTCTGCACCAGATCCGGTTGGCCCGGCGGGAGTTGATCATAGCCGTCGGCGCCTCCGAGCAGGCGCAGGGTGGTCGGGTCATAGGCCGGTTTCAGTATCGGATTCTGCTCCAGAATGTTGCGTAGTTCAGCGCGCTCCAGCGGATGCTCGCGCAGTGCTTGTTGGAGTTTTTCCCCTTGATGGGTATTGATCTTCAGTGCGTTGCGTTCGGCGTCGGGCAGGGCAAGAAGAAGCGCCTGGCTGAGGTCGGTCGCGCCGCTCAGATTCAAGCCTTCGTCGTCATAGGCTTCGTATCGACCATCCTCGCGCCGTACCAGCACTTTGCGGATGGGGGAGTCTTGTTTGCCGATGCGGGTGCGGGTATGACCGTTGTATGAATAGTCCTGAACGTCGATCCGGACGTCGGATGTCCAGCCTGGCAGACGCTCAAGTGAATGGAGTCGCAGCAGATCGGTGTCCGGGTTTTCCAGCGATGGCAGGTCAAGCCCCTCGTAGGCTCGCGTCAGCCGTACTTCTTGCATCGCCCAGCGAGCAAGGTCCTTGAGGCGTTTCGGTACTTCGCCGGTTTGCAGAAGCCGCAGCTCGGAACTCGTGGCGGTATCCATCAGTTCGGTCGCCACGCTGAGTGGCAGCCCCGTCGTGGTGTCGAGCAGTTTTTGAAGCGTGGCGTTGTGGGTGCGTTCAAGTGCCCGGTACCGGCTGTCGAACAGTGATGTTCTTTGTCGGGCGGCGGTCTGTGCGAGTTTTTGTCTCAGGGTTGCGGCGCGTGCGCTCAGCGAGAGAGGCGGCGAGCCCCGGTCTTCTTCAAGAAGGGTTTTCTGCTCGGTTTCACTCAGGTGGGCAAGCAGGGTTTTGAGCAGGTCGCCGTCGGTCAATCGACCTTCCTGAACCTCAATGCCCGACCGTGCAAGGCTGGTGGTTTCCCAGGCAATGTTTCCCTGTGCATCGAGCAGGCTGAGGCCTGTACTGTCGGGCCACAAGAAGTGTTCGGTGAGCAGCTGGAGTTGGGTTTGAGAGTCGGCCTTTGAATACTGTTCGTGATGCTCGCTGCCGAGGCGGTCGATAAAGGTTTGCAGGTCTTTGTCAATGTTGAGGCGTTTGAGAGTATCGGCCAGCAGGGACGGCATCGGCTCATGCTCGACATGCATTTTGCGCAGGGTGTTCTCGTGCAACCCGCTGGCCTTGAGTGCATGCTCGCGTTCGACGGGAGAGAGCTTTTCGCTCAGAGGGCCCAGGCGCTGCAATAGCGTGCGTTTGTCCCATTCCAGCGGTCGGTCGAGCTCGGTCTGCCAGGCGCCGCTGCCGTTGTGTTTGAGCGCGGGGCTGTAAGCGTCGGGCCGGGTGGGGTGCTCAATGTGGTAGTCGTCGGTCGGGTCTTGTCTGACCGCGAAGCGCTTGCCCTCGATGGGGACGATGGTTTTGCCGTTGTGGTGATGCAGTCCTGATGCGTTGGGAATCGAGTGCCGTGGCAAGGTCGCGGTATGTTCGTAGGGGCTCAGGTCGGGTTTCCAGTAAAGGGTTTTGCCGTTGGCCGCCTGCACCGGTTTGAACCGGTCAATGAAGGCGACGACCTCTGCGGGCAGTGCCTTGCGAAACTCTCCTGCGGCAATGACGCCGCCTGCGGCGAAGGCCCCCAACTGGATCAGAGTCTCTACCACCGTCATCAGGTGCTCGAACGCTTCGACGGTCTGCCCCTGCGCCCAGTCGATGATCCCTTCGAATGCATCGTTGACCAGTTGATAAGCCATGTAGGCCAGCATCAACTCCCCCAGAAACGGCACAAAGGGCAGGGCGACGAAAGCGGCGAGCTGAACAATGGCTGATGCCACGCCGGTAAAGGAGTCCCAGAGTGCCCAGCGAGCTTTTTGGTCCGCCATTGCGGTGGAAACCGCGATGACCCGGGCGTCGTTGAGGATTTTGTTCAGTTGTTCCCGGTAGAGATGGGGCCATGGGCCGCGATGGATCGGCGTGACAGAAAATTGCAGATTGGGCCGCTCTACCGGCGTTTCACGCCATGACGGCAGCGGGTCACTGTAAGGGCGTTGATGCCAGGTCACCTGACTCAGGCGATCGGCCAGGTTGCCAAAGAAATGCCCGCGGTCTTCGTGAGCCACAAAGCGGCTGAAAAATTGTTGGTAATCCGGGGTGCGCAGCTGGCGAGTGAGGGTTTGCATCAGCTCGGCCGTCGAGGTGTATTCCTTGATCGGGTGCTCCGGGTCATCGGGGATGTAGACCGCGATTCGTGCAGTATTGCGTGAGCGTTCCAGGTTCGGCGCAAACACCACGATGCCGGTCAGCTTGGCGGACATGATTGTCAGGTCGTGGCACAGCAAGGGTTCGTTGCCGAGCTTGATGCTGTACGAGCCTTCAGCCAGTCCCAGGATCAGCTGAAAGAAGTCGTCCTGAATGTCGCCGTTCATGCGAGCCAGTTGCAGCGCCGCCTTCAGTGCTGCTTTCTGGCTGGCCTCGATCCTGGTGCGCAGCACGGTCGCGACCAGCGGATTGGAGATGCCCAGATTCTCCTCAAGGTAGGCGCGGTACTGGCCGCCGATGTCCAGCTCGCGGCATAACCGGGTAAAGGCCTGGACTGTGATCGTCTGGTTGAGCGCCGGCAGGGTGTCGAACTGTCCGGTCGAAGAAGGCTCAGTGATGAACGTCGAGTCGGGTTCGTAGGCATCCTTGTGGGTTTCCTGTTCTTCAAAGTTGTGCAGCGCCGCATTCAGCAGCGAAACCGTCCAGGTGCGAGCGGCGCCTGACTTGATCGGGAACCAGGGAATGGTCGCGGGAATGTACAGGCGCAAGAACGTGCCTTTAACGTCCAGATCCACGCCGAATCGTGCTTTCAGGGCGTTTTTTAGCAGTGGCTCGGCAAAAGCGTAGGCGTCTTGCAGGTTTTCCAGCGCGCGGTCGACATGGTTTTGTGCCGTCCAGTGCGCGGCATTCAGTCGCCCGAGTTCGGCGTGTTGCGGAGCCGGTGCCGCGCGCAGACGATTCGCCAGTAACGGACGTGCCTCCTTCAGCGCCAGGCGCCTGACGGATGATGCGTTCCCGAGCCAGTGGGGAATCGTCTGGGTGAGAGGCGGATAGTGAGTGTCGGTGTGTGCGATATACGTTGCGTCAGCCAGGGCTGTTCGCGTTTGCTCATCGGGTAATTGCATCTTGCTGGTCCATTAACGCTCAAAGAGCGTCAAGGGAAACAAGATGCGCCGTTCACGGTGCGGTACATATTTAGGCACGCAGGCATTCATCTCTCGCCAAGCCTGCCGCAAATCCGCGCCAGCAGTTTAAACTGCGCCTTTGCGACGCTATTTGTCGCATTGCCGTAAACCCGGAGAAATCCGGGGTTTGCGCTATAAGAAGTTGTCGCTTGGCGGCAAGGCCGGGCTGAAAACTGTCCTTACAATCCCCTCATCGCTCGCCAGTTTCAGGCGGGTGTTTCTCATCAGGAGACTCCGATGTCCGTTGAGCACGCTGCGGTACAACGCGCCGATTTTGACCAGGTAATGGTTCCCAACTACGCGCCTGCCGCTTTCATTCCGGTACGTGGCGCCGGTTCCCGCGTTTGGGACCAGTCTGGCCGCGAGCTGATCGACTTCGCCGGCGGGATTGCGGTTAACGTATTGGGCCATGCGCACCCGGCACTGGTCGGTGCGTTGACCGAGCAAGCGAACAAGCTGTGGCACGTGTCCAACGTGTTCACCAATGAGCCGGCCCTGCGCCTGGCGCATAAGCTGATCGATGCGACTTTCGCCGAGCGCGTGTTCTTCTGCAACTCCGGCGCCGAAGCCAACGAGGCCGCCTTCAAGCTGGCCCGTCGTGTCGCTCACGATCGTTTCGGTCCAGAGAAGTACGAAATCATCGCCGCGCTCAACAGCTTCCACGGTCGTACGCTGTTCACCGTGAACGTTGGTGGCCAGTCGAAGTACTCCGACGGTTTCGGTCCGAAGATCACCGGCATCACTCACGTCAAGTTCAACGATCTGGAAGCGCTCAAAGCGGCTATTTCCGACAAGACCTGCGCGGTAGTACTGGAGCCGATCCAGGGCGAGGGCGGTGTATTGCCGGCTGAACTTTCGTACCTGCAAGGCGCTCGCGAACTCTGCACCGCACACAACGCGCTGCTGATTTTCGACGAAGTACAAACCGGCATGGGCCGCAGCGGTGAGCTGTTCGCTTACCAGCATTACGGCGTGACACCGGACATCCTGACCAGCGCCAAGAGCCTGGGCGGTGGTTTCCCGATCGCGGCGATGCTGACCAGCGAAGCCCTGGCCAAACATCTGGTGGTCGGCACTCACGGCACCACTTACGGCGGCAACCCGTTGGCGTGCGCCGTGGCTGAAGCGGTGATCGATGTGGTCAACACCCCTGAAGTGTTGAACGGCGTCAAAGCCAAGCACGATCTGTTCAAGTCTCGCCTGGAGCAGATCGGCGCCAAGTACGGCCTGTTCACTCAAGTGCGTGGCCTGGGACTGCTGCTCGGTTGCGTGTTGAGCGAGGCCTGGAAAGGCAAGGCCAAGGACATCTTCAACGCCGCTGAAAAAGAAGGCCTGATGATTCTGCAAGCCGGCCCTGACGTGATTCGTTTCGCGCCAAGCCTGGTGGTTGAAGACGCGGACATCGAGCAAGGTCTGGAGCGCTTCGAGCGCGCCGTGGCCAAACTGACTCAAGCCTGATCGACCCTTCGACGCCTGATCATTCAGGCGTCGAACCCAATTTTATGCCGGGCCCGCTTTATGTGGGAGCGAGCTTGCTCGCGATGAGGGCCTTACAGCCAACATCTTTGTTGCCTGACAGGACGCAATCGCGAGCAAGCTCGCTCCCACAGGTGTCTCAAAGGCCGGCCCGGCCTTTTTTCCTCTGTGTGTTTTTTCGAGAAAGGAGTGACACCATGCTGGTGATGCGCCCCGCGCAAATGGCTGATCTGGGCGAGGTACAGCGTCTGGCTGCGGACAGCCCGATTGGTGTCACTTCCTTGCCGGATGATGTCGAACGTCTGAGCGACAAGATTGCCGCAAGCGAAGCGTCGTTCGCTGCCGAAGTCAGCTTCAACGGTGAAGAGAGCTATTTCTTCGTCCTCGAAGACACCGCCACCGGCAAACTGGCCGGTTGCTCGGCCATCGTCGCGTCGGCCGGTTATTCCGAGCCGTTCTACAGCTTCCGTAATGAAACCTTCGTGCACGCCTCCCGCGAGCTGAAGATTCATAACAAGATCCACGTGCTCTCCCAGTGCCACGACCTGACCGGCAACAGTCTGCTGACCAGTTTCTACGTGCTGCCGGAGCTGGTGGGGTCGGCCTGGTCGGAACTCAACTCTCGCGGTCGCCTGCTGTTCGTTGCCAGTCACCCGGAGCGTTTCGCTGATTCGGTCGTCACCGAGATCGTCGGTTACAGCGACGAAAATGGCGACTCGCCATTCTGGGATGCCATCGGTCGCAACTTCTTCGACTTGAACTACGCCGCCGCCGAGCGTCTGTGCGGGCTCAAGAGCCGGACCTTCCTCGCTGAATTGATGCCGCATTACCCGATCTACGTGCCGCTACTGCCGGACTCCGCCCAAGAGGCCATGGGTCAGGTGCATCCGCGTGCGCAGATCACCTTCGACATACTGATGCGCGAAGGCTTCGAGACCGATCATTACATCGACATTTTCGACGGTGGCCCAACGCTGCACGCACGTGTTTCGGGGATCCGTTCGATCGCCCAGAGCCGTGTGGTGCCGGTGAAAATCGGTGAGCCGGTCAAAGGTGCCGGTCGTCAGTACCTGGTGGCCAACGCCCAGTTGCAGGATTACCGCGCGGTATTGCTCGAGCTGGATTATGCGCCGGGCAAACCGGTAACCCTGGATCTTGAAGCCGCCGAAGCCCTGGGCGTCGGTGAAGGTGCCAGCGTGCGCCTGGTGGCGGTCTGACACCTAGAGAAGCATGCCTGATTCAAGGCTTGAGAGCAGCGAGTTTCACGGGTGGCAATAGCGGCCCGTTTGAGGAGATAGCATGATCGTTCGTCCCGTACGCAGCAGCGATTTACCCGCTCTGATCGACCTGGCCCGCAGCACCGGCACCGGCCTGACCACCTTGCCGGCCAACGAAGAGCGTCTGTCTCATCGGGTTGGCTGGGCTGAAAAGACCTTTCGCGGCGAAGCGGGGCGCGGCGACGCGGACTACCTGTTCGTGCTCGAAGACGATAACGGTCGCGTGGTCGGTATTTCCGCGATTGCCGGCGCCGTCGGCCTGCGTGAGCCTTGGTACAACTTCCGGGTCGGTCTGACTGTCAGCGCTTCGCAAGAGCTGAACATCTACCGCGAAATCCCGACGCTGTTCCTGGCCAACGACCTGACCGGTAACTCCGAGCTGTGCTCGTTGTTCCTGCACGCCGATTACCGTTCCGGCCTCAACGGCCGCATGCTGGCCAAGGCGCGGATGCTGTTCATCGCCGAATTCCCGCAGCTGTTCGGCAACAAGATCATTGCCGAGATGCGCGGTGTGTCCGATGAAGCCGGCCGTTCGCCGTTCTGGGAAAGCCTGGGGCGACACTTCTTCAAAATGGAATTCAGCCAGGCTGATTACCTGACGGGCGTGGGCAACAAGGCGTTCATCGCCGAGCTGATGCCGAAGTTCCCGCTGTACACCTGCTTCCTCTCTGAAGACGCGCGCAATGTGATCGGCCAGGTTCACCCTGACACCGAGCCAGCGCTGGCGATGCTCAAGAGCGAAGGTTTCAGTTACCAGGGTTACGTCGACATCTTCGACGCCGGTCCTGCCGTTGAATGCGAAACCGGCAAGATCCGCGCGGTCCGCGACAGCCAGGCACTGGTGCTGGCCATCGGCACCCCGGGTGACGACGCCACGCCATTTTTGATTCACAACCGTAAACGCGAAGACTGCCGGATCACTGCCGCTCCAGCACGCTTTGCCGCCGGTACCCTGGTGGTCGACCAACTGACCGCCAAACGTCTTCAACTCAATGCCGGCGATCAAGTACGTGCCGTGCCGTTGTCTGCTGCTCGGGAGTCGAAATAATGAATTCGCTTTATATCGCCGGTGAATGGCTGGCTGGCCAGGGTGACACCTTCGAATCGCTGAACCCGGTGACCCAGCACGTATTGTGGTCGGGGCAGGGCGCGAGTGCTGCTCAGGTCGAAAGCGCGGTGCAAGCTGCGCGTCAGGCGTTCCCGGCCTGGGCCAAACGCTCCCTGGAAGACCGCATCGGCGTGCTGGAAGCCTTTGCCGCCAGCCTGAAAAAACACGCTGACGAACTGGCCCACTGCATCGGCGAAGAAACCGGTAAACCGCTGTGGGAAGCCGCGACTGAAGTGACCAGCATGGTCAACAAGATCGCCATTTCGGTGCAGAGCTACCGCGAACGTACCGGCGAGAAGAGCGGCCCGCTGGGCGACGCCACCGCCGTGTTGCGCCACAAGCCTCACGGTGTGGTGGCGGTGTTTGGTCCTTACAACTTCCCTGGGCATTTGCCGAACGGTCACATCGTTCCGGCGCTGCTGGCCGGTAACAGCGTGCTGTTCAAGCCAAGCGAGCTGACCCCGAAAGTCGCCGAGCTGACGGTCAAGTGCTGGATCGAAGCCGGTCTGCCGGCTGGCGTGCTGAACCTGCTGCAAGGCGCGCGTGAAACCGGGATCGCTCTGGCGGCCAATTCAGGCATCGACGGTCTGTTCTTCACCGGCTCCAGCCGTACCGGCAACCACCTGCATGCGCAGTTCTCCGGGCGTCCGGACAAGATCCTCGCGCTGGAGATGGGCGGCAACAACCCGCTGGTGGTCGATCAGGTCGCAGACCTTGATGCCGCGGTGTACACCATTATTCAGTCGGCGTTCATTTCTGCCGGTCAGCGTTGCACCTGCGCCCGTCGCTTGCTGGTACCGCAAGGCGCCTGGGGCGACACGCTGCTGGCGCGTCTGGTGGCGGTCAGCGCGACCATTGACGTCGGCGCATTCGATCAGCAACCGGCACCGTTCATGGGCTCGGTGGTTTCTCTGGCCGCTGCCAAAGCACTGATGGATGCGCAAGAACACTTGCTGGCCAATGGCGCCGTGTCGCTGCTGGAAATGACTCAGCCTCAGGCTAACGCCGCGCTGCTGACCCCGGGCATTCTTGATGTCAGCGCGGTTGCCGATCGTCCTGACGAAGAGCTGTTCGGCCCGTTGCTGCAAGTGATCCGCTACGCTGATTTCGAGGCGGCGATCGCTGAAGCCAACGACACCCAATACGGCTTGGCCGCAGGTTTGCTGTCGGATTCCGAAGCGCGTTATCAGCAGTTCTGGCTGGAAAGCCGCGCCGGTATCGTCAACTGGAACAAGCAGCTGACCGGTGCCGCGAGCAGCGCGCCATTCGGCGGTGTGGGAGCCTCGGGCAACCATCGCGCCAGCGCCTATTACGCAGCGGATTACTGCGCGTACCCGGTGGCCTCGCTGGAAACCCCAAGCCTGACACTACCGGCCGCCCTGACCCCTGGCGTGAAAATGGCGTGATGCCCAATCGCGAGCAAGCTCGCTCCCACAAGGGCGATGAAATCCCTGTGGGAGCGAGCTTGCTCGCGATGGCCGCGACTCGGTCGCACTGAACAGTTAGTTACTGAAGCCTATAACAACAGATTCTCGTGGAGCCTCGCTGATGAAATCCTATGAAGTCAATTTTGACGGTCTAGTGGGGCCGACCCATAACTACGGCGGTCTGTCTTACGGCAACGTTGCGTCCCAGAGCAACAGCCAGCAGTCTTCCAATCCGAAGGAAGCGGCGCTGCAAGGCCTGGCGAAAATGAAAGCGCTGATGGAAATGGGCTTTCAGCAAGGCGTACTCGCGCCGCAAGAACGTCCGGATGTCGGTGCGCTGCGCCGCCTGGGTTTCAGCGGCACCGACGCTCAAGTGATCGAGCAGGCCGCCAGGCAGGCGATGCCATTGCTGGTTGCCAACTGCTCGGCGTCGAGCATGTGGGTGGCCAACGCCGCCACGGTCAGCCCGAGTGCTGATACCGCTGACGGTCGCGTGCATTTCACCGCCGCCAACCTCAACTGCAAATACCACCGCAGCATCGAACACCCGACCACCAGCCGCGTGCTGGGGGCGATGTTCGCTGACCAGAAACACTTCGCTCACCACGCAGCATTGCCTGCCGTGGCGCAGTTCGGTGACGAAGGCGCAGCCAACCACACGCGTTTCTGCCGTGAATACGGCGAAGCCGGTGTCGAGTTCTTCGTGTTCGGTCGCAGCGCGTTCGATACTCGCTACCCGGAACCGCAGAAGTACCCGGCGCGTCAGACCCTCGAAGCTTCGCAAGCAGTTGCTCGTCTGCACGGCTTGAGTGATGACGGCGTGGTGTACGCCCAGCAGAATCCTGCGGTGATCGACCAGGGCGTGTTCCACAACGACGTGATCGCGGTCGGTAACGGCGAAGCGCTGTTCTATCACGAGGATGCTTTCCTCGACACCGAGCAGATGCTCGCCGAGCTGTCGGCCAAGCTTGCCAAGCGTGGCGGCCAGTTCAAGGCGATCTGCGTACCGCGCTCCCAGGTGTCGGTCGAAGACGCCGTGCGTTCTTACCTGTTCAACAGCCAGTTGCTGTCGCGCGCTGACGGTTCGATGCTGCTGATCGTGCCGCAAGAGTGCCAGAACAACCCGCGCGTCTGGCAGTACCTGCAAGAGCTGACCAGCTCCGGCGGCCTGATTCGCGAAGTGAAAGTCTTCGATCTCAAGCAAAGCATGCAGAACGGCGGTGGCCCGGCGTGCCTGCGGTTGCGTGTCGCACTGAATGAAACCGAGCTGGCGGCGGTCAACCCAGGGGTTATCATGACTGCGCCGTTGTATGGCACGCTGACCCAGTGGGTCGACAAGCACTACCGTGACCGCATGACCGAAAACGATCTGGCGGACCCACAATTGTTGCTTGAGTGCCGGACGGCACTGGATGAACTGACGCAAATCCTTAAACTGGGCGCGGTTTATCCATTCCAGATCAATTGAAAGCCCGCGTCCTGCTCATGAAGAGTCGGACGCGTTGCTTTATCTCCAGATGAGAACGTAATAATGAGCGATACCCTGCAGCTGATTCTTGAAGACACCGACGGCACTCAACTGGAAACTTCCTGCACCCGCGTTGCGGTCATGTGGCAAGGCAAAGAGTTGTGGATCCAGCAAGACGGCCGTGGCCAGTTGCTGATCGGCGTTGACGTCGAAGAAGGCGATGCTGAATACGCCAACCTGCTGCTGCGCCCATTGGCGACTAATCTGGTAAGTCTGCAACTGGAAATGGAACCGGCTGAAATCGGTGACGAAGACCACGTGCACGGCCCGGATTGCAAACACGATCACTAAGGAATTCGTTCTATGCTCGCCCTCGGCAAACTGCTTGAACTGACCCTCGCCGGCCGTGAACCGGCGGAGAAGACTCAACTGACTGTCGAAGGCGTGCGGATGCGCTGGCTGAGCGAAGGTGCGCTGGAAGTCCGGCCACCGGAGGCTCGCGACAATGGCCTGGACTTGCTGTTGTCGGCTGGCATCCACGGTAATGAAACAGCGCCGATCGAGTTGCTCGATCGCCTGTTGCATGACATCGCCCGCGGTGAATTGAAGCCGCGCGCACGTATTCTGTTCCTGTTCGGCAACCCCGAGGCCATGCGCCGCGGCGAGCGTTTTATCGAGCAGGACGTCAATCGGCTGTTCAATGGCCGTCACGAACTCAGCAGTGGCTCTGAAGCGCTGCGTGCCTGTGAGCTTGAGCGCCTGGCGGCGAGTTTCTTCAGCCTGCCGGACCGTTCCCGTTTGCACTACGACCTGCACACCGCGATCCGTGGTTCAAAAATCGAGCAGTTCGCACTGTACCCCTGGAAAGAAGGTCGCCAGCATTCCCGCCACGAACTGGCCCGCTTGCGCGCTGCCGGCATGGAAGCGGTGCTGTTGCAGAACAAGCCGTCCATCGTTTTCAGCTCGTACACCTACGACAAGCTCGATGCCGAGTCTTTCACCCTTGAGTTGGGCAAGGCCCGGCCGTTCGGGCAGAACGACGGGGTTAACGTCTCGCGTCTTGAAACCCTGTTGAAGCAGATCATCGAAGGCACCGAGCCGGAGTTGGCAGAACAGAGCCTGGATGGTTTGCAACTGTTCAGCGTGGCGCGGGAAATCATCAAGCACAGCGACAGCTTCCACTTGAACCTGCCGGCGGACATCGAGAACTTCTCGGAGCTGAAAAAGGGTTATCTGCTGGCCGAGGACATCGCCCAGACCCGCTGGATCGTCGAGGAGGAGGGTGCGCGAATCATCTTCCCGAACCCGAAGGTCAAGAACGGCCTGCGCGCCGGCATTTTGATTGTGCCGACCACCGGCGAAAACCTGGTCTGACCGGGATCTCGATCGCGACATAGAACCCTTGTGGGAGCGAGCTTGCTCGCGATGGCGAACTAACAGTCAACATCATCGTTGAATGTTAAACCGCCGTCGCGAGCAAGCTCGCTCCCACAGGTATTGCATTATCCCAGGGAGCGGGTGGGAGGCTTAGACGGCTACCGCGCGGTGTTCAGTGCGACGCAGCGCGCGCATCTTGTGCAGCGTATCGGCGCAGGTCTTCGCCGCTTCCTGACCCTTGTGCACGAAGTGCTCGAAGAAGAACTTCTGGTGCTCTTCGCCTGCATGGAAGTGATGCGGGGTCAGCACGACCGAGAATACCGGCACTTCGGTTTCCAGCTGAACCTGCATCAGGCCGCTGATTACCGACTGGGCGACGAACTCGTGACGGTAGATACCGCCGTCAACCACTAAACCTGCGGCGACGATGCCGGCGTAACGGCCGGACTTGGCCAGCAGCTTGGCGTGCAGTGGAATTTCAAAGGCGCCGCCGACTTCAAAAAAGTCGATATCCGATTCCTGATAGCCCTGAGCGACCATCTCGCTGACGAAGCCCTTACGGCTTTGGTCAACGATTTCCTTGTGCCAGCATGCCTGGATAAACGCTACGCGCTCAACCGGATGGTTTTTGCTTTTGCTATCGATTGCGGTGGGTTGCATCTGTTCTGACTCCTGTTTGTGTGAAAAACAGGGCGTTATGAATCGAATGGGATTTAAGGGTGCGTGCAGGTCAAGCGTGCAGTGTATGCGCGCTGCCCACGGACGGCCCTTTGGTGCCAATCCCGTTCTCTCTTCATCCGGACTATGACCGTCGGCCCCGGGATCACACCGGGTCTGCTGACCTTGCCGTCATCTGCTGCCGAAGCATCGGTGACACCAAGCGCTCGCGGGCTATGCGCATTGCGCGCAATTACCGCCGGTGGGGAGTTGCACCCCGCCCTGAGAACGTTTTGCTGCCAGATTTTCTGGCGGCGGAGAGTTTTTAACACATATTTGTGGGCTGCGCATCGCTGCTTTCTGATGATATACATCGGTTTTTCCGTTGGCTTGAGCCGCCTTTTCCTGGCTCAGGCCTTGATTAATCGCGGCGTTGGCCGCAGTAATCCTCTTCGAAACAGATTTTCCTTATCAGCAGCGACGTTAGCGTCCTATTCCGAGGCCTGATTCATGAGTGTTATCGATCTTCGTAGCGACACCGTCACCCAACCGACCGCAGGGATGCTCGACGCAATGGCCAGGGCAGCCACCGGAGATGATGTCTACGGCGAAGATCCGACCGTCAATCTCCTTGAGGCCGAACTGGCCAGGCGCCTGGGGTTTGCCGCAGCGCTGTTCGTGCCGACGGGCACCATGAGCAACTTGCTGGGGCTGATGGCCCACTGCGAGCGCGGTGACGAGTACATCGTCGGTCAGCAGGCGCACACTTATAAGTACGAAGGTGGTGGGGCAGCGGTGCTGGGCTCGATCCAGCCGCAGCCGCTGGAAGTTCAGGCCGACGGTTCGCTGGACCTGGCTCAGGTCGCGGCGGCGATCAAGCCGGACGACTTCCACTTCGCCCGGACCCGTCTGCTGGCGCTGGAAAACACCATGCAAGGCAAGGTGTTGCCGCTGGAGTACCTGGCGCGAGCTCGCCGCTTTACCCATGAACACGGTTTGTCGCTGCACCTGGACGGCGCGCGGTTGTACAACGCAGCGGTCAAGCTGGGCGTTGATGCACGGGAAATCACTCAGCACTTCGATTCGGTGTCGGTGTGCCTGTCCAAAGGACTTGGCGCGCCGATCGGTTCGGTACTCTGCGGTTCGGTCGAGTTGATAGGCAAGGCCCGACGTCTGCGCAAGATGGTCGGCGGCGGCATGCGCCAGGCCGGCATTCTCGCGGCGGCCGGCTTGTATGCGCTGGATCACAACGTGCAACGCCTGGCAGATGACCACGACAACGCGCAGTTTCTGGCTGAAGGCCTGCGCGCGGCGGGGTATACAGTCGAGCCTGTACAGACCAACATGGTTTACGTACAGATGGGCGACAAGTGCGACGCGATCAAGGTGTTTGCCGGTGAGCGCGGGATCAAGCTTAGCGCCGCCCCGCGCTTGCGCATGGTCACTCACATGGACGTCAGCCGGGCGCAGATCGAGCAGGTGATCGCGTCTTTCGTCGAGTTTTCGCAAAACTGAAGGTGTTAGCCGTCCAATTGACTGTTTGTATCGTACAAACACACTGTACCTGGTCACTAACGCCGATATAATGCGGCCCTTTGCCGTCGCTTCGTCCGTTGACGATTCGCACAGGCCTTTGGCCGCAGCCTCCGTGGAAGAACCTAATGAAAAGCGCAGAAATCCGTGAAGCCTTCCTTCGCTTCTTCGAAGAGCAAGGCCACACCCGTGTAGCCTCCAGCTCTTTGATTCCGGGCAACGACCCAACCCTGCTGTTCACTAACGCGGGGATGAACCAGTTCAAGGACTGCTTTCTGGGCCAGGAAAAGCGCGCCTATACCCGCGCCGTCAGCAGCCAGAAGTGCGTTCGCGCCGGTGGCAAGCACAACGACCTGGAAAACGTCGGTTATACCGCCCGTCACCACACCTTCTTCGAAATGCTGGGTAACTTCAGCTTCGGCGACTACTTCAAGCGTGATGCGATCACCTACGCCTGGACCTTCCTGACCTCCGACAAGTGGCTGAACCTGCCGAAGGAAAAACTCTGGGTCACGGTCTACGCCAGCGATGACGAGGCGTATGACATCTGGACCAAGGAAGTCGGGGTTCCGGCCGAGCGCATGGTGCGTATCGGCGACAACAAAGGCGCGCCATACGCGTCCGACAACTTCTGGACCATGGGCGATACCGGCCCGTGCGGTCCTTGCACCGAGATTTTCTACGATCACGGCGCCGATATCTGGGGTGGCCCGCCGGGTTCGCCAGAGGAAGACGGCGACCGTTACATCGAAATCTGGAACAACGTCTTCATGCAGTTCAACCGCACCGCCGATGGCGTGTTGCATCCGTTGCCAGCGCCGTCGGTGGATACCGGCATGGGCCTGGAGCGGATCAGTGCCGTGCTGCAGCACGTTCACTCGAACTATGAAATCGACCTGTTCCAGAGCCTGCTGAGCGCTTCGGCCAAGGCCATCGGTTGCACCAACGACAACCAGGCTTCGCTGAAAGTCGTTGCTGACCACATTCGTTCCTGCGGTTTCCTGATCGCCGACGGCGTGCTGCCGTCCAACGAAGGTCGCGGCTACGTGCTGCGCCGGATCATTCGTCGCGCTTGCCGTCACGGTAACAAGCTGGGTGCCAAGGGCAGCTTCTTCTATCAGATCGTTGGCGCACTGGTTGCCGAGATGGGCGAAGCCTTCCCTGAGCTGAAATCCCAGCAGGCGCACATCGAACGCGTACTGAAAGCTGAAGAAGAGCAGTTTGCCAAAACCCTGGAGCAGGGCCTGAAGATCCTCGAGCAGGATCTGGCCGAGCTCAAAGGCGATGTCGTGCCAGGCGACGTGGTGTTCAAGTTGTATGACACCTACGGCTTCCCGATGGACCTGACCGGCGACATCGCTCGCGAGCGCAGCCTGACCATCGACGAAGCAGGCTTCGAGCGCGAAATGGAAGCCCAGCGCGTCCGTGCACGTTCGGCCAGCTCCTTCGGCATGGACTACAACAGCCTGGTCAAGGTTGATGTGGCCACCGAGTTCACCGGTTACACCGCTCACAGCGGTTCAGCAAAAATCGTTGCTCTGTATAAAGACGGGCAATCGGTCGACGTGTTGAGCGAAGGCGAAGAGGGCGTGGTCGTTCTCGATCAGACGCCGTTCTATGCGGAGTCCGGTGGTCAGATTGGTGATTGCGGCTTCCTCCAGGCTGGCACTGCGCGTTTCGACGTGCGCGACACCACCAAGACCGGCGGCGCGTTCCTGCACCACGGTGTGCTGGATTCGGGCAGCCTGATCGTTGGCTCGCCCGTTCAGGCCCAGGTGGACGCTGACGTACGTCACGCCACTTCGCTGAACCACTCCGCGACTCACTTGCTGCACGCGGCATTGCGCCAGGTGCTGGGCGAGCACGTTCAGCAGAAAGGTTCGTTGGTCGACAGTCAGCGTCTACGCTTTGACTTCAGCCACTTTGAAGCGATCAAGCCTGAACAGCTGAAAGCACTGGAAGAAATCGTCAACGCCGAAATTCGCAAGAACTCCGAGGTTGAAACCGAAGAAACCGATATCGACACCGCCAAGCAAAAAGGCGCCATGGCGCTGTTCGGCGAGAAGTACGGCGATAGCGTGCGCGTACTGAGCATGGGTGACTTCTCCGTCGAGCTGTGCGGTGGTATTCACGCTAATCGCACTGGCGACATCGGCCTGCTGAAAATCATCAGCGAAGGCGGCGTGGCTTCTGGCGTACGTCGTATCGAAGCGGTGACAGGCGCTGCAGCACTGGCTTACCTGAACGCTGCAGAAGAGCAACTCAAGGAAGCGGCCAACCTGGTCAAGGGCAGCCGCGACAACCTGATCGACAAGCTGTCGGCTGTGCTTGAGCGCAACCGTCTGCTGGAAAAGCAACTCGAGCAGTTGCAAGCCAAGGCCGCCAGTGCGGCGGGCGATGACCTGTCGGCTTCGGCCCAGGACGTCAAAGGCGTGAAAGTACTGGCCGTGCGTCTCGACGGTCAGGACGGCAAGGCGCTGCTGGCGCTGGTCGATCAACTGAAGAACAAACTCGGCCGCGCAGTGATCCTGCTCGGCAGTGTCCATGAGGAAAAGGTCGTGTTGGTTGCGGGTGTGACCAAGGACCTGACTGGCCAACTCAAAGCCGGTGATTTGATGAAGCAAGCCGCTGCGGCAGTGGGCGGGAAGGGCGGTGGTCGTCCAGACATGGCGCAAGGCGGCGGTACTGACGCTGGCGCGCTGGACGCTGCATTGGCCCTGACCGTGCCGTTTGTAGAGCAGGGTATTTAAGGCAGAGTGCCGAGCCCGTCGTCTAGTGACGGGCCTGCAGCTGTTTGAGTGATTATTGGGCGCCCTTCATGGGCAGAGGCGGCTTTGAAATGGCTTTGATCGTACAGAAATTTGGAGGCACCTCAGTCGGCACTGTCGAGAGAATCGAGCAGGTCGCCGACAAGGTTAAGAAATTCCGCGATGCCGGCGATGACCTGGTGGTTGTGCTGTCTGCAATGAGCGGCGAGACCAACCGTCTGATCGATCTGGCCAAGCAAATCAGTGGCGACGATCAACCGGTTCCGCGTGAGCTGGATGTCATCGTCTCCACCGGTGAGCAGGTGACGATTGCACTGCTGGCCATGGCGCTGATCAAGCGCGGCGTACCGGCGGTGTCGTACACCGGTAACCAGGTACGGATTCTGACGGACAGCGCGCACAATAAAGCGCGTATCTTGCAGATTGACGACCAGAAGATTCGCGGTGACCTGAAGGCTGGTCGCGTGGTTGTCGTTGCCGGTTTCCAGGGCGTCGACGAGCACGGCAACATCACCACCCTCGGTCGTGGCGGTTCCGACACCACCGGCGTGGCGCTGGCAGCGGCCCTGAAGGCTGATGAATGCCAGATCTACACCGATGTCGACGGCGTCTACACCACCGACCCCCGCGTGGTGTCCGTGGCTCAGCGCCTGGACAAGATCACGTTTGAAGAGATGCTGGAAATGGCCAGCCTCGGTTCCAAGGTGTTGCAGATCCGCGCGGTCGAGTTCGCCGGTAAGTACAACGTTCCGCTGCGCGTACTGCACAGCTTCAAGGAGGGTCCGGGCACCCTCATTACTATTGATGAAGAGGAATCCATGGAACAGCCGATCATTTCCGGCATCGCTTTCAACCGCGATGAAGCCAAGCTGACCATCCGTGGCGTGCCAGACACCCCGGGCGTGGCCTTCAAGATTCTCGGCCCGATCAGCGCCGCGAACATCGAAGTCGACATGATCGTGCAGAACGTTGCGCACGATAACACCACCGACTTCACCTTCACTGTGCACCGCAATGACTACCAGGCGGCCCAGGCCGTGCTGGAAAACACCGCTCGCGAGATCGGTGCCCGTGAAGTCGTTGGCGACACCAAGATCGCCAAGGTGTCGATCGTCGGCGTCGGCATGCGTTCTCACGCAGGCGTTGCCAGTCGCATGTTCGAGGCCCTGGCTAAAGAAACCATCAACATCCAGATGATCTCGACTTCGGAAATCAAGGTTTCCGTAGTGATCGAAGAGAAGTACCTGGAATTGGCTGTGCGCGCGCTGCACACGGCTTTCGAACTGGACGCTCCGGCCCGACAGGGCGAGTGATGCGTTGCCCGAAGGGCGCGGTCTGACCGCGCCCTTTGTTTTCTTGAGTGGTGCGATAGAAGTCTGTTCTTTTGTTCGTGCTGGTCAATACTTAGGCGTGTAGGGCTGCGATCGTTCTGGTTGTAGGTCGAGCGCCTTTTTTTTGCAGACTGTTGTCCCTGAAATGAAATGCGTGAGGAGAAAGGTATGCTGATTCTGACTCGTCGGTGCGCAGAAAGCCTGATTATTGGTGATGGCGAAATCACCGTGACCGTGCTCGGCGTCAAAGGAAATCAAGTGCGTATTGGCGTTAACGCGCCTAAAGAGGTGGCTGTTCACCGTGAGGAAATCTACCTGCGGATCAAGAAAGAGAAGGACGACGAACCAAGCCATTAATTTTTATCGTTTTTTATGTTTGCAAACGGGGAAAAGGTTGGTTAAGATACGCCCCGTGTTGCGGAGAGCTGGCCGAGTGGCCGAAGGCGCTCCCCTGCTAAGGGAGTACACCTCAAAAGGGTGTCGGGGGTTCGAATCCCCCGTTCTCCGCCATTATTTGTTTAGTACGTTGTAATCTGGCTTCTTCGGTAAGTTGTTGAAATTACTAGAAAAAAGCGCTTTACAAAAAGATTCAACGGCCTATAATGCGCGGCAACAAATGCACTCGTAGCTCAGCTGGATAGAGTACTCGGCTACGAACCGAGCGGTCACAGGTTCGAATCCTGTCGAGTGCACCATTTAAGGGTTGTTTGCAGTAATGCAGGTAACCTGGCTTCAACCAGTTGTGATCTGGTCTAAAAACACAAATTGCACTCGTAGCTCAGCTGGATAGAGTACTCGGCTACGAACCGAGCGGTCACAGGTTCGAATCCTGTCGAGTGCACCAAACACCAAAAAGCCTGCGTCTAACGCGGGCTTTTTGCTGTCTGGGATTTGCCTTTTACACATCCCTTCTCATCGAACACGATTTGCGCGCTACGACCTTTCTTGCTGTCGTAGCGATAATTCGTTGTCGCGTTCCGAATGCTGATCTTGTCTGGTTTGCCGAGTGCGCTTTCAACGTCCTGCTGGCTCATGCCTGGAATGATCCGCTGATTGATGATTGCTTCGCGACGCTCCTTGGCACTGAGTATGTTTCCGCATTTGTCATTGATTTGGCCGACAACGGTCGGATCTCTCTGTGTGCTTTTAATGCCTGATGTTTCCTGGTGATTGGCGCCGGGGAGCATTGCCTCGAATTTGAAAAGGCTTGGGTTGTAAATGTTCTGCCGTGACAGCGCCTCTCCGGGAGGGCAGCTCAGCGTCGTGTAGGTGATGCGGCCCTTGGCGTCTTCGCATCGATGTACGGTCGTTGCAGTGGCTTGTAGGGGTAGGTAGAGCAGGGTGATCAACAGGGTTGCGAGTTTATTCCTGGGCATTGGGCGTCCTCCATGACGGTCGCGATCAAGGATAGTCACTGCATTTTTCAGCGGTGGTGTGTTTTCTTTTCAGGATGATTCGTCGCAGGTTCACGGATGTGGACAGTGCTCAGGTTTGTCTCGCAAGCGCTTGTTTCAGGCAGGATTTTTTAACGTTTAAAACCCTCAAGCGGTGTATGATTGCGCCCGTCAGCCCCGCCGGGGCTTGTGGAATACCTCCATGGACTTACCCAGTAGTTACTCAGTATCCCGTTTTACCAATCATGAATTGACTGATTGATCCTTCCGGCGTGCCCCGCTGCTGGGAGTGGAGTTCGCCTATGACTGAAGTTGAAGTAAAGAAAACGCAAGAAAGCTTGCAAGACCGCCTTGCTCAAGTCGTTGAGCTGCTGCAGCGCCAGCGGGTAGTCGAAGACCTGACTCATCGCCAGGAAGGTCATCATCACGATCTGGTCGAGAACCTCGTCCACCGGCAAAACCTCGTCGAGCTGCAACGCAAACTCGATGATCTGCACTCCGCCGACGTTGCTTACATCCTTGAAGCCTTGCCGCTCGCCGAGCGTCTGACTGTCTGGCAGTTGGTCAAGGCCGAACGTGACGGCGACATCCTGCTCGAAGTATCCGACTCGGTTCGTGAAACCCTGATCGCCGACATGGATGATCAGGAACTCCTGGCTGCGGCCAAGGAGATGGATGCCGACGAACTTGCTGACCTGGCCCCCGAGCTGCCGCGAGACGTCGTCCACGAGCTGATGGAAACCCTTGATGGCCAACAGCGTGAGCGCGTTCGCTCCGCGTTGTCCTATGACGAGGAGCAGGTCGGTGCATTGATGGACTTCGAGATGGTGACGATCCGCGAGGATGTCAGTCTGGAAGTGGTTCTGCGTTACTTGCGTCGCCTCAAAGAGCTGCCAGGTCATACCGACAAATTGTTCGTGGTTGACTACGACGGTGTGCTCAAAGGTGTGCTGCCAATCAAGCGACTGTTGGTCAACGATCCAGACAAGCAAGTCTCGGAAGTCATGGCCAGCGACCCGGTGAGTTTTCACCCGGATGAAGACGCCTACGATGCTGCACAGGCTTTTGAGCGTTATGACTTGATTTCGGCCCCGGTGGTCGACAAGAACGACAAGCTCATTGGTCGTTTGACCATCGATGAAATGGTCGACCTGATTCGTGAAGAGAGCGAAAACGAAGTTCTCAACATGGCGGGTCTGCGTGAAGAGGAAGATATTTTCGCGTCAGTCTGGAAGTCCCTGCGCAACCGCTGGGCCTGGCTGGCGATCAACCTGATTACCGCGTTTGTTGCATCGCGGGTGATCGGGCTGTTTGAGGGTTCTATCGAGAAGCTGGTGGCCCTGGCAGCGTTGATGCCGATCGTTGCCGGTATTGGCGGTAACTCCGGCAACCAGACGATCACCATGATCGTTCGTGCCATGGCGCTCGATCAGGTCAGTACTGGTAACACCTCGCGCCTCATGCGCAAGGAGCTGGCGGTTGGTTTGATCAATGGCCTGGTCTGGGGCGGGGTAATCGGCGTGGTGGCCTACCTGCTGTACGGCAGTTGGTCGCTGGGCGTGGTGATGACTGCTGCCATGACCTTGAATCTGTTGCTGGCAGCGTTGATGGGGGTCTTGATTCCGATGACCCTGGCGCGCTTTGGACGCGACCCTGCAATGGGGGCGAGCGTCATGATCACGGCCATGACCGACAGCGGCGGCTTCTTCATCTTCCTGGGGCTGGCGACAATCTTCCTGCTCTGAGTTTCTATTGCGCGGTTCTGCTCAAACCAGCAGGCCGCGCACCTTCATTTTTCAATCTATTAGCGTAATCTCGATGGCAGCTGGACGTGCTGTCGAGAAAGTGATTGCCTGAATTTCAGGTAAAAAAAAGCCAGCACATGGCTGGCTTGAACTTTCGGGATGTAATCAGGAAGCGTCTGCGGCCATTTCGGCGTCATGGGCAATCAGCGAAACCAGTGCATTTTGCTGGCGGTGGGAGAGTTGGCGGAAGCGTTGAAGCAGTTCGCGTTCGTGCAGTGACAGTTCGGGGCTGTCCAGGCGCATGCTCAATTCTTCGCCCAGCGCGCCTTCCTGAATAAGACTCTGCTCCAGGCGCGCGATGATCTCGGAATTCATGCTGCGATGATGATTGCGAGCCACCTCGGCAATGCGTTCACGCATCCCGTCTGGCAGACGTACGACGAACTTGTCAGCCGTACGGCTGGAATAAATTGCCTGTTTCAATGGGCGCATATATTTAACCGGTTAGTTCAGGGGAGCGGTTCTCGGAATTGGCCGCAGGATGTCATGTAGGACAAGCTTCGTGACCAAATGTTCAACCTGAATTGATAAGAGGCCCGCATCATGCCTCAAAGTTGCCAGATCATTGGCGTCAATTCTGTGACAAATATTGAACTGGAAGCAGGCGTTATGCCAGCACCAATTATCAGAAATGCGGACTGGTTTGAAAACAGTTACCGGGCCCGTACATCTGACCGCGTCCTCTTTGCCGTCAGGTGGGTGCTTGAGCGCCCCTGAACGTGCATGCTATGCGGATACGATCTTCGTTCCTTACCTGATACAGAATAGTGGCAAATGGCCGATTTACTAGGGCGAACATGTAATGCGAGATGATATCGGGACGCGCGGCAGACTTATTTACGTGATGGGGCCGTCCGGCTCCGGCAAGGACAGCCTGATCGATGCCGCCCGCGATTCTCTGCTTCACCTCAATTGCATTGTGGCGCGCAGGGTGATTACCCGGTCGGCCGAGTCGGTCGGCGAAGACGCTTTGGGTGTTTCTACGGCGCAATTTGCTCAGATGAGGCGCGAGGGCGGTTTTGCGCTGTGCTGGCATGCCAATGGGCTCGATTACGGCATTCCCGCAGAGATCGACCAGTGGTTGAGTGAAGGCCGCCATGTACTGATCAACGGCTCAAGAGGTCATCTCCCTGCAGCTATGGCGCGTTATCCGACGCTGTTGCCTATATTGCTGACGGTCAAAACCGATGCCCTGCGCAAACGTCTTCAGCGGCGAGGGCGCGAGAGCGCTGAGGAAATCGAAGCCCGACTTGAGCGCAATGCACAGTTTTCAACGGATGCTGCCCAGGATCGCGCAGAGGGGATTTTTCAGCTGGATAATTCTGGCGAGCTTTCCACTGCGGTCGATAACTTGCTGACTCTACTGACGCGGGAGGGTGTCAGCGCAAAAAACGGATCGAATCCGAATCTGTGATCGAAGCCGGCGCTTGCCTACACTTAATAAGCCTACAGACGACATGACAAAACCGGGCTTGCCCGTTAACATGCACGCCGTCCATCGCGCCGCATGTCCTTGCGGCCGGCCTGTGTCTCAGTAGCTCAATTGGATAGAGCATCCCCCTCCTAAGGGGAAGGTTGGCAGTTCGAACCTGCCCTGGGACACCAATATAAATCGGGCCTCTTCAACCACTTTCCTGGCAGATCATTTTCTCCGTGGCAGCAGGGTGGCAGCAGAAGGTCAAAAAAGCCCCGCCGGGCGATAACCGGGCGGGGCTTTTTTATTCTATTTAAGGGGCTGACAGATACAGCTCGCCATCATCATCCTGGGCGTTTGCGCCAAGTCGACTCGCGACTGGCTGATACGTATCGGTTACGTTGCCTGATACAGGTCGAATCCAGACTGTTACCTTCCCGGGCGTGTTGTCACTTCTGCAACGTTCTACAGGCCAATAAAGTAGTGCCATCAGTGTGTTTGCAGGGGCGCGAGTGCGTGTGGGCCCTGTTGTCCACTGATCCCCTAATCACGGAAGAGGTGACACCATGAGTTTCGTAACCGTTGAAAAAAACCAGAGCAGCGCCCCGTCGGAAGCCGACCTGAAAAAAGCCATGGTCGAGTCCGGCGGTACGCCGGGCGTGGTGACTGGAAACAACGCCAGCCGAACCCTGACTTATACCGGCACGGTCAATCACACGGTGTATGAGAACAAGCTGATCCAGATCGCCAAAGGCAAGCGAACCAGCTGGAACTTTGTCTGGGCTGATGTCCTGGTGAGTTGAGGTCACGGCGTAGCCGCCGCATCGGGGGCAATCTTGCGGTTGCCCCTTCTGCTCAGGAATCGTCACTGCCACCTTGGGCGAAGTAGCCTGTCAGCGACCGACAGATGGACTCGGCCAGATCTTCCTGGGTGGCGATGCCATAGGGTCTATTGCGATCGAACTGCGCTGACCAACGAATGTGGCCCTGAGCGACATCGATCAGGCGTACCGAGGCCCGGACGCGAGCGGCTTCCACTCGCACGCTGCCCTCCAGGGAGTAGCTGCCTCGTCCCGCCCGTCCCTGGGGTGGTGCTTTTACGCTACTGCGTGGCACATTCATCAGCACATGGTTCGCACGGGGCAGCATCTGTTCGAACGACTCGAACAGCCTGCAGCTCAATTCTTCGTACAAGCCCCGGGTAAAGTCGTCGCCATGGCGGGTGATACAGGTAAACGGCAGGATCTGCAGGACAGGGTGGCGTGTGACGGTCCTCCTGGGCCTGAGTCGCTCGTACGCCAGCCGATAACAACCGGGCGGCACACTCAGGCGTACCGGATCCTGCTGGCCAAGGGTGGCGTAATGGCTGGTGAGCTTGCGTCGCAACCGGCCGACCTGCACCCGCACCACCGGATCGTCACTGGTGCAGTAGACCGCCGGGTCGCGACGAAACACCGCGATGCCTATGGCATGCTCGGTGAGAGGGATGTCCGAGCATTGGAGGTCGTGCTCGACCAGGAACCGCAGCAGGCTGCCCATCCGGCTCGACTTGGCAAACAACGGACTGGTCAGTAGACGCCTCAGCACCTGCTCCACCTCTTCCCGGCCGAGAGGCTCGGGCACAGTCTCCAAACTCGAATTGCCAATGCGCTTGATCACCTTCGGCCTGCCTCCCTGCAGCTTGCCGGCTGTCGCTAGCCACGTTCAACGGCCGCCCATGGATCGGCTTGAGCGCTGCCAACTCGTAGCTTAGCAGTTGCAACAGGGCGGGGAAGAGATTGAAGCGGGTCAGTCATACCCAGGGCTTTTTGAGGTTTTTTTTGAAGGGCATCCAGGTAAACCCACAATTGTTTGCCGACACCTATAAGGGAACGCCACAAACGGCCGATAACCCGATGGGCCGTTGTCCTGCGCGACGCCTCAATGGGCAGCGAGTTTGAGCTGGTCCCTGCATTTGTCTTTGGGTTCACCTTCTTAATTGCCTGGAATCTTCGATGCTGGCGTACCACCAAAAGAGCTTTTTGATCGTCGATGATTTCTCGGATTTCCGTAGTTCGGTCAGGTCGATGCTGCGTGAGTTGGGTGTCAAGGATGTCGACACTGCCGACACGGGCGAGGTGGCGCTGCGCATGTGTGCGCAGAAGCGCTACGACTTCATCCTGCAGGATTATCACCTTGGCGATGGCAAGAAGAACGGTCAGCAGGTGCTCGAAGACCTGATGGTCGAGAAGCTGATCAGCCACGAAAGCGTGTTTCTGATGGTCACTGCCGAGAGCAGTCAGGCGATGGTGCTCAGTGCGCTCGAGCATGAGCCGGATGCTTATCTGACCAAGCCTTTCAACCGCGCCGGTCTGGCCCAGCGGTTGGAGCGACTGGAGCAGCGCAAGACGTTGCTCAAACCGATCCTGCAGGCGCTGGATCGGGGCAATCCTGTTGAAGTGCTGAATGCCTGCATTGCACTGTGCAAGCAAGACCCGCGTTATTCGCCGCTGTGCCTGCGCTACCGTGCCGATGCGCTGCGCGACATGAATCAGAATGAGGCGCTGGAGCGCTTGTACAACAGCATTCTGGCGGATCGCCCGTTGCCTTGGGCCTATGTCGGTCTGGGGCGATTGATGTTCAAGCGTGGCCAGATTGCTCAGGCAAAAGCCGTGTACGAAAAGGCGCTGAAGGCTTTCCCGATGATGCCGGCGCTGTATGACGGCCTGGCCGAAGTGCTGGTCGCTGAAGGCGACACCAAGGCTGCACAGAACGTGCTCGAAGAAGCCGTTCGGTTGTCGCCATTGGCGGTGCGCAGGCAGTCGTTGCTGGGCAAGTTGGCGATGACCAACGAAGACTTCGAAGGCGCGGCGAAAGCCTATCGTCAGGCGGTCTCGCAAGGAGCACAGTCACGCTTCAAGGACCCGGAAAGCAATCTGGGTCTGGCGCATGCACTCATCAGCAAAGGTAGCGAAAAAGGTCTGGATACCCGCACTCGACTGGAGATCAACCAGACCCTGAGCGCGGTTGCCAAGGAAAACATCAACGATCCGGGGTTGCAGATTCGGGCGCGTTTGATGAAAGCCACCAGCCTGCTGCTCAACGATGCCGAAACCGCCGAGAAGCTGACGGAGCAGGCACTGACCCGTCTGGATGGCATGGAGCAGTTCATGAGCGCCGAAGCGGCGCTGCTGGTCGCCAAGCAGTTGAAGATGCTGGGGCAGGCAGACGCCGGCAATTCGATGTTGAAAAACTGCGCAGAGATTTACGGTGACGATCCGGTGGTAATGCAGGGCATCGCCAAGCAGACCGACGACCCGGCGATTCTCAACTCCGGCAATGCGGCGGCAGATCTCAACCGCCAGGGTGTTCGCAGTTACAAGGCGGGCGCGCTCCCCGAGGCGCGGGAGCTTTTCCGCGGCGCACTGTTGTTGCAGCCGAAGAACATCAGTATTGCGCTCAACATGGCGCAATCGCTGTTACATGGGGCCGATGCGAACCTCGACGCAGCGCTGCTGGAAGAGTGCCGCACGTGCCTGAAAATGGTGGGCATGATGCCCGAGAGCGACGCGCGTTATCCGCGTTATCAGAAGCTGCGAAGCAAGGCGTTTGGCGAATGAATAGTACGGATGAGGGGCTCGACTTTTCCACGGTGATTGCCTCCACCGTGCACGACATGAAGAATTCCCTGGCCATGCTCATGCAAGCCCACGGACAGTGGCTTGCACGTTTGCCTGATGCTCAGCAGCAAACCGCCGAGCAGGGTGTGATCGACTATGAGTTCGCTCACCTCAACGGCATGCTGGTGCAGTTGCTGGGGCTCTACAAGCTCGGCGTCAACCAGTTGCCGTTGCGCCCGGACTATCACGAACTGGACGATTTCATCGAAGCGCAGTTGGCGGCTCATCAGGACGTGTTCAAGAGTCGCGGCATTCTGGTGACTTATGAGGTCGATCCCCTGAGCCCTCTCGGGTTCTTCGATCGGGAGCTGATTGGAACGGTGCTGGCCAACGCGATCAACAACGCCATTCGTCATGCCCGGCATTCGCTGTTGATCAGCGTGGGTGAAGAAACCGGGCAGTTGGTAATGGCGATCAATGACGACGGCGATGGGTTCCCGGCCCCGATGATCGAGCGTCAGGCGGATTACGTGCAGGGCATTAACCCGGCCAGTGGCAGCACCGGCCTTGGCCTGTATTTCGCCGCGCGCATTGCACAACTGCACCAGCGCAACGGTGAGCACGGGCGTACCGAAATCCGAAATGGCGGCCCATTGGGCGGCGGATTGTTCAGTCTTTATCTGCCCTAATCGAGCACAACTTCTGTAGGAGCTGCCGAAGGCTGCGATCTTTTGATTTTTGCGTCCTTGATGACGCCGGAAGATCAAAAGATCGCAGCCTTCGGCAGCTCCTACATTTTTGTAAGGCGGTGCTTGATATTCCGAACGGCTGGTGCCTATTTTGTACACGTCGCCGTTCGCGGCTTGCGCACTACAAGGATAGAGTCATGACGACCGATGGCCAGCGTTCACTCGCGCAGCGATTGACGGGCATTGATGAGATTGAATGTGTCACTCCGGATCTCAATGGCGTGCCACGCGGCAAGGTAATGACCGCCGAGGGTTTTCTCGAGGGGCGGCGCTTGCAGATGGCGCGTGGCGTACTGCTGCAATGCATTATGGGCGGTTATCCGCCTGCGCGGTTTTACGGCAGTGACGACGGCGACCTGGCGCTCAATGCCGATCCGAAACAGATTCACCGTCTGCCCTGGAGCAAGCAGCCGCGCGCGTTGGCCATTTGCGATGCTGATGAGTTGACCGGGGAAAGCTCGCGTCTCTCGACGCGTGGCCAGTTGAAAGCGGTGATCGCCCGTTATGCGGCGCTCGGTCTGGCGCCGGTGGTGGCGACCGAGATGGAGTTCTTTGTTTTTGCGCCGAACACCGACCCGACCCAGCCATTCCAGCCGCCGGTTGGACTGGATGGACGTCGCGAGGAAGGTCATTCGGCATTCAGTGTCAGCTCCAACAACGGTTTGCGTCCGTTCTTCAATGAGGTCTATGAATGCATGGCAGCCCTCGGCTTGCCGCGCGATACCTTCATGCACGAGATGGGTATCAGTCAGTTCGAGATCAATCTGCTGCACGGCGATCCGCTGCTGCTGGCCGACCAGACTTTCCTGTTCAAGCACCTGCTCAAGGAAGTGGCACTCAAGCACCATCTGACCGTGGTGTGTATGGCCAAGCCACTGACGCATACGCCGGGCAGCTCGATGCACATTCACCAGAGCATCGTCGAGATCGGCACGGGGCGGAATGTGTTCAGCGATGACGCTGGACAGCCGAGCGCAATCTTCCGTCACTTCATCGGTGGTCAGCAGGCCGGCATGGCGGATTTCACTGCGTTGTTTGCGCCGAACGTGAACTCCTATCAGCGTCTGTGCCATCCTTACGCATCGCCGAATAACGCCTGCTGGTCTCATGACAACCGGGCAGCAGGTTTGCGGATTCCAGCCAGTTCACCGCAGGCGCGCAGGGTCGAGAACCGTCTGCCAGGCGCCGACGCCAACCCGTATCTGGCGATTGCCGCAAGCCTGGCGGCCGGGCTGCATGGCATCGAAAACGAACTGGAACCGACGCCGGCCATTCAGGGCGAGTTTGAAGTGCCGGAAAGTTTGTCGTTGCCTTGTACCTTGCATGCGGCTCTTGAGCGTCTGAAACGTAGCCAATTGGCGAAGGAACTGTTCGGCAAGGAATTCATCGAAGGCTACATTGCTTCGAAGACCATGGAGTTGACCAGTTTCCTTGATGAAATCACTCCCTGGGAGCGGCGCGTTTTAGCAGCCCAGGCCTAACCGATCCGTCGCCGTCGGGCTATCGTTGACGGTAGCCCGATACTCACTGCAAGGAGCCGCTCGGAACGCCGATGCGCCAAATCTGGAAATCCTTTCGAGCGCTTTATTTCGCCTCGCTGATGATGTTGATCGGCTCGGGCCTCCTCAGTACTTACCTGGGCTTGCGCCTGGCAGCGGACCATGTCGACAGTCTGTGGGTCGGTGCGCTGATGGCGGCCAACTACTTCGGCCTGGTGCTGGGTGGGAAAATCGGCCACCGGTTGATCGCCCGGGTCGGCCATATTCGAGCCTACTCGGCCTGTGCCGGGATCGTCGGCGCGGCAGTACTGGGGCATGGGCTGATCGACTGGCTGCCGGCCTGGCTGGTGCTGCGGATGATCGTCGGTCTGGGCATGATGTGCCAGTACATGGTCATCGAGAGCTGGTTGAACGAGCAGGCTGAAGCCAAGCAGCGCGGGGTGGTGTTCAGCGGCTACATGATCGCTTCGTACCTGGGGCTGGTGTTGGGTCAGTTGATTCTGGTCATGCACCCGTCTCTGGGGCTGGAGCTGCTGATGCTGGTGGCGCTGTGTTTTGCGCTGTGCCTGGTGCCGGTCGCCCTGACCCGACGCATTCACCCGGCGCCTCTGCACCCGGCGCCGATGGAGCCGCGCTTCTTCATGAAGCGGGTTCCGCAGTCCCTCAGTACGGTGCTCGGCGCTGGGCTGATCGTCGGTTCGTTCTATGGTCTTGCGCCGTTGTATGCATCCCAGCAAGGGCTTTCCACTGAACAGGTCGGTCTGTTCATGGGGAGCTGCATCTTTGCAGGGTTGGTGGTGCAGTGGCCGTTGGGCTGGTTGTCGGATCGTTATGATCGGGCGGTGCTGATTCGCAGTTTTGCCTTTTGCCTGGCGTTGGCGGCGTTGCCGTTGGCGATCATGCCGCAGGTGCCGCTTGAGGTGCTGTTTGCCGCTGGCTTCGCCTGCTCATTGGTGCAGTTCTGTCTGTACCCGTTGGCGGTGGCATTTTCCAACGACCACGTCGAGGGCGATCGGCGGGTATCGCTGACGGCCATGCTGCTGGTGACTTACGGTGTTGGAGCCAGTATTGGACCGCTGGTGGCGGGTGTGCTGATGAAGTTGTTCGGCAGTCAGATGCTGTATGCGTTTTTCAGTTTCTTCGCATTGGTGCTGGTATGGCGCATCAGGCCGAAAGCGGTGACGAATCTGCATCAGGTTGATGACGCGCCGCTGCATCACGTGGCCATGCCAGACAGCATGTCGAGCTCGCCATTGGTGGCAGCCCTCGATCCGAGGGTCGATGAGCAGGTCGTTCATGATCAAATGCAAAATGGCGTGAGCCCTGATCCGGATCCCGAGCGGGACGCAAGGGCAGATGCCGAGGACGCCAGGGACTCTGGTGAAAAACCTGACGATCCTGGGCCGGAGCATCCAAAAAGTTTTACCGAGGCCAGACCTTAGAGGCAAAAAAACGGGCAGTCACCGAAAGGGACTGCCCGTTTTTTCAAGCGTGTGGATCAGAGATCGTCTTTGTCGAAGCGGCGTGCTTCGCGTTGCAACTGATAGACGAAACGCTCGACCTGACGCTGCACCAGTCCGCTCATGTTGTGAAAGCGTACACCGGCAAAGGTGGTGTCGATTTTCTCTTCGTGATGCAGATAACGGAGCTCGACCGGTGCCGTCATGCTGCCGAAGGGCAGGGCGGCAATGAAACGTTCATAGACCTGACCCAGTTGAAGCCCGCTGGTAATGTCGCCCTCAAAGCGCAGTTTGCAACCCGTCGCCGAGATGTCCAGCAGTTTGCCTTTGACGGGCGTCTTGAGCTTTTCGCCACCGAGTTCGATGTTCACCAGTTGCGCCAGTTTCAACGCTGCGCGAAACGCGTTGCGACGCTGGTGATAAACCACTTCATCGGGCAGCGTGCCACGGTAGCAGCGGCCACCGTTGGACTCGTCGATGGTCAGTGTGCCGTTGCTTTCCCAGGCAATGCGTACGCCATCATGAAAGCCTTCAACCCGAAAAGCTTCGCCGGCAAGGAGGAAGCGTTCGCCATCGCGAGGGATCATTTCGTCGAGGGCGATCATGTTGCTGTCGCGATCGATATCGATCAGGTAGCTCTGAAAGCGCTGGCTGCGTTCGTGGAACGTGATGATCAGGGGATCATGGCTCTCTTGCAGCATCCGCAGGTTGCCGGTGATTTCCAACGGGGTGCTGAGCACCTTGGGTGGCTGCGGAGCATCTTCCGCGCTTAAGGCGTTGAACACGGTTTATCAATCTCCAGACAGAATACGATCACACGCAAGAGCCAGCATTCTGCCAGCATGTTTCGCGGCTTGATAGAGCGCGCTTATTTATGAGTTCAAGCCTGACTGAGCGCGCGCGGCTTCACCAGCATGGCGGTTGATCCGCGAGCGTCATAAAGGGTCGGAGGCTCGCCACCGTTGAGGATTTTCAGCTGATTGGCGGTGGTGGCTTGTTGCACCTGGATCGAGCGGCCATTGAGCTCGTTGGCGGCTTGGCAATCTGCAAGAAGTTGGGTCAGAGCATCGCTTTGGGTCAGCAACTGATCGCCAATACTTGAGTGAGCGGCGAACTGCTCCAGACCTGCGCGGTTGGCAGGAAGGTTCAGGCTCGCGAGAATTTCGCTGCGTTTGCGGCCATGCTGTTCCAGCAGAATGATCAGTGCCTGTTTCTGCGCCAGAATGTCTTCGAGCAGCGGCATGTCACGGCCGTGCAAGGCGAGGGATTCAGTCTTCAGCAGCTCCAGCAACTGTTGAGCTGGAGCAAAGTCATCGGTGATCAGTTGCAGTAAATTAGTGTCGTGCATGGCTGGCCTTGGGTTTTAAGCGTCCAAAAGCCTGGCGCAGGCCTTTGGCTAGCGCTGGGCTTCGAAGTTGAGCAGTTTGCTGGCTACACGGTTGCTGTCGACCTTATAGCTGCCATCGGCAATCGCTGCTTTCAACTCGGCCACGCGGGCGTTGTCGACGGCAGGCTGATCGCGCAGCTTGTCAGTGATCTTCTGCAACTGCTGAGCCTCATTGCTGAGGTGTACCGATTCCCCGCTTTTGGCGGCACTGACTTGTTCGGTCGAGGTACTCGGCGGCGCGGATTTGCCGGCATCACCGGTTTCCTTGTTGGCGCTGGTACGCGTGCTGCTTGTGAGCGTGGGGGAGCTGTTTAAACGGCTGAAATCGATGACCATGATAAAAAAACCTCTGGGAATTTGGACGCTTGCCATGTTTTCGGCCATACCCGGAAAAACTTTAGGCTCAATAAGTGATGAGCTCGGGCGCGTCGGTATTTGCCCTGCGTGAGGCACAGTTTAGGGAACAGGACGGTTGTGCGCCAGTAATCTACATGGAGACTTCAACCTGGCCCGGGGCCATGACTTGCGCCTTGATGACCCGCTGGGAGTTGAGGTTTTTGACCCGAATCTGCTCGCTCATACCGCCATTGGACAGCGCTTCACCCGGCATCCGCACACTGAGCGTGCCGCTGCGGGCGGTGATGACCACCTGATCACCCTTGCGCACGACTTCTGCCTGCTCCAGATGAACGAGGGTAATGACCTGGTCGCTGACCATTGGTCGGACAAGTTTTTGTCCGATGGCTTGATCGACGTTCGTCAGATACCCCTGATTGATCAGGCTGATATCGCGTTCGCGCAGCGCCACGTCTGAAGGCTCGATGATCCCGGCTCGCTTGAGGGGGCGAGAGGTCGTGACGACCTCGCGAAACAGGCGGACTTGAGCGGGTACGAAGACGGTCCAGGGGGAGGCGCCGTCGCAACGGACCTTCACGATAACCCGTCCTATGGGCCTGGCTGGACTCTCCAGGGTCGCTGTCAATTCCTTGTCGCACGGGGGCATGCGCAGGCGCGGATCCAGCTGGCTGACCTGGATTTCGTAGCGCCCTTCGGTTTGACTGGTGGCCAGGTAGTCTTCTACGGTGAATTCAAGAAAGCCCTGAGTGACGCCGATAAGTAGATCAGGCAAGGTAACCGGGTCAGCAAAGGCAGGGCTGCCAGCGTTCAACAGGCATACGGCTGACAAAGCGCCGAAGAATTTGCGGCACATTGATGTCAGGCGTCGGGAAAATGTCGTTTTTGCGTTCATAGCAGTTAAAAAGCAAGCGCCGTGCCGTTTAGTGATGAATGTGCGTCGCAACACACTTAGCGTTGGTGTAGGAGTCTGGGCATGGCTGGTGTAATGGATTCGGTAAACCAGCGCACGCAACTGGTAGGGCAGAATCGCCTGGAGCTGTTGTTGTTCCGTCTCGACGGCCAGCAGCTTTACGGGATCAACGTGTTCAAGGTTCGGGAGGTGCTGCAATGCCCCAAACTGACCCTGATGCCCAAGTCCAGTCCTGTCGTGTGCGGCGTGGCGAATATTCGGGGGGCAACCATTCCGATTCTGGATCTGGCAATGGCGACCGGCTCAGGCGGGTTGCAGGATCAAAGCAATCCCTTCGTCATCATCACGGAGTACAACACCAAGACCCAGGGGTTTTTGGTGCGGTCGGTCGAACGGATCGTCAACATGAACTGGGAAGAGATCCATCCACCGCCCAAGGGCACGGGTCGCGATCATTACCTGACCGCTGTGACTCGAGTCGACAATCAGTTAGTCGAAATCATCGACGTGGAAAAGGTCCTGGCGGAAGTTGCGCCGACGTCGGATGTGATTTCGGCTGGAGTGATCGATGCCGAAACCCAGCACAAGGCGATTTCCTTGCGAGTGCTGACGGTCGATGACTCGTCGGTGGCGCGCAAGCAGGTCTCGCGATGCCTGCAGACAGTGGGGGTTGAAGTCGTTGCGTTGAACGACGGTCGGCAAGCGCTGGATTACCTGCGCAAACTGGTCGACGAGGGCAAGAAGCCGGAAGAAGAGTTTTTGATGATGATTTCCGACATCGAAATGCCCGAAATGGACGGTTACACCCTTACCAGCGAGATCCGCAGCGACCCTCGCATGCAAAAGCTCCATATCATCCTGCATACTTCGTTGTCAGGTGTGTTCAATCAGGCGATGGTGAAGAAAGTCGGAGCTGATGACTTCCTTGCCAAATTCCGTCCTGATGACCTGGCATCCCGGGTAGTCGACCGGATCAAAGCAGCAGACAACAGCTAGTGGCCTTCGCTCCTGGCGTTCAACACGATTTAAGAGGCGGCATCATTGTCTACGGGTAATTTGGATTTCGAACAGTTCCGGGTCTTCCTGGAAAAAGCCTGTGGCATTTTGCTCGGTGAAAACAAGCAGTATCTGGTGTCGAGCCGTCTCAACAAACTGATGGAACAGCAAGGCATCAAGTCCTTGGGAGAGTTGGTTCAGCGCATTCAGACCCAGCCGCGCAGTGGTTTGCGCGAGATGGTGGTGGACGCGATGACGACGAACGAAACCCTCTGGTTTCGCGACACCTATCCGTTTGAAGTCCTGAAGAACAAAGTGCTGCCTGAGTCCATCAAGGCCAGTCCCGGGCAGCGTCTGCGGATCTGGTCGGCGGCTTGCTCGTCCGGACAGGAACCGTATTCGCTGTCGATGTCGATCGACGAGTTCGAGCGGGTCAATATGGGTCAGTTGAAGATGGGGGTGCAGATCGTTGCCACCGACCTGTCCGGGACCATGTTGACCAACTGCAAGACCGGCGAGTACGACAGCCTGGCGATCGGTCGCGGTCTTTCGCCGGAGCGCTTGCAGCGTTACTTCGATCCGAAAGGGCCGGGGCGTTGGGCAATCAAGGCGCCGATCAAGAGCCGGGTAGAGTTCCGCTCGTTCAACCTGCTGGACAGCTACGCCAGTCTCGGCAAGTTCGACATCGTGTTTTGTCGCAACGTGTTGATCTACTTCTCTGCTGAAGTGAAGAAAGACATCCTGATGCGTATTCACAGCACGTTGAAGCCGGGCGGTTATTTGTTCCTGGGGGCTTCCGAAGCACTGAACGGTTTGCCGGATCATTATCAGATGGTCCAGTGCAGCCCGGGGATCATCTACCAGGCGAAGTGATTGGCCGGTAGTCGGTGCTGCATAAAAGACGGGAGTCCTCAGGGGCTCCCGTTTTTTTTGCACAACAACACAATCCCCCGTAGCAGCTGGCGCAGCCTGCGTTCGGCGGCGTAGCCGTCGCAAATTCGGTATCCACGGATTACTGGAAGACCGCAGCGTCTGATTTTACGACCGCTTCGCGGCCGAACGCCGCCTTCGGCAGCTGCTACGGATTGCGTGCATCTCGGCATCCTGAGCGGCAGAAAAGCGGCAGGCGCCGGAAATCCGTTGCCGCTTTTCTGGCATTGCCGCTTTGCCGCCACCCGCAAAGCCCCGGTTCATGGGGTTTTATAAGCTGGCACGGGGCTTGCTATATCCCTGTTACGAAAAATCAGGTCACCCAAAGGTTTCCGACATGAGCATCAGCTTCGATAAAGCGCTCGGTATCCACGAACAAGCCCTGGGCTTCCGCGCTCAGCGTGCCGAAGTCCTGGCCAACAACATTGCCAACGCCGATACCCCGAACTACAAGGCTCGGGATCTGGACTTCTCGTCGGTTCTGGCGGCCCAGAACGACAAGAACAAGAACGGCACTTTCGCTTTGAACATGACCAATAGCCGTCATATCGAAGCCCAAGGCCTGAGCAGTGGTGACGAGTCGTTGCTGTATCGCACGCCGATGCAACCGTCGATTGACCAAAACACCGTGGACGCCCAACTGGAACAGTCGAACTACGCGGAAAACGCGGTCAACTTCCAGGCCAGCTTCACGCTGCTCAACAGCAAATTCAAAGGGTTGGTATCAGCCCTGCGCGGGGAGTAACCCATGTCTCTGTCCAGTGTTTTCAACATTGCCGGTAGCGGCATGAGTGCTCAAACCACTCGCTTGAACACCGTCGCCAGTAACATCGCCAACGCCGAGACCGTCTCTTCGAGCATCGATCAGACCTACCGTGCCCGTCACCCGGTGTTCGCCACCATGTTCCAGGGCGGCCAGTCCGGTGGCAGCGATTCGCTGTTCCAGAACCAGGATGCTGCGGGTCAGGGCGTGCAGGTACTTGGCGTGGTGGAAGATCAAAGCAACCTCGAGGCACGCTACGAGCCGAACCATCCAGCGGCTGACGCCAAGGGTTACGTCTATTACCCCAACGTCAATGTGGTTGAGGAAATGGCTGACATGATTTCCGCCAGTCGTTCGTTCCAGACCAACGCGGAAATGATGAATACCGCTAAAACCATGATGCAGAAGGTCCTGACCCTCGGTCAGTGATAAGGGGCGATTTTTATGAGCGTTACCGATTCCACCGGCGGCCTGAGCATGACCGATCTCCTGGCGAACTCTTCGGTCAAGAGCACCGGTACGGCTGCGAATGGCCTTGCCGCCGCCACGAAAAGTGCCACCGGCAGTCAGGCGTTGGGCAAGGACGCGTTTCTGCAGTTGCTGGTGACGCAGCTGAAGAACCAGAATCCGCTTTCGCCGCAGGACAACGGCGCGTTCGTTGCTCAACTGGCACAGTTCAGCAGCCTTGAAGGGATCACTTCCCTCAATACGACCGTGAGTTCCCTGGCCAGTAATTTCAACTCTTCCCAGGCCTTGCAGGCTTCCTCCCTGGTTGGCCGTTCGGTGATTGCGCAAACCGGCACTGCCCAGATCAGCGATGCAAGCAAGGGTCTGACCGGTACGGTCAACCTGACATCGTCGATCTCCGATGGCACGGTGAAGATCAGCGATGCAAGCGGAAATGTCGTGAGAACCCTCAATCTGGGCAGCCAGCCTGCGGGCAGTGCCAGCTTCACGTGGGACGGCAAGGACAGCAGCGGCGCCTTGGTTCCGGCGGGCACGTACACCGTCAAGGCCAATGCTCCGGTCAACGGCACGGCGACCGATCTGGCTACTTACCTGCCAGCAACGGTCAACAGCGTGACGCTGAGTCAAACCGGCGGCGAGTTGATGCTCAACCTTGCAGGTCTGGGCTCTATCGCCCTGTCCAAAGTTCAAACCATTGGTATATAGAGCCGGCTAACGCGGCACAAAGGAGTGGAATATGTCTTTCAATATCGGCCTTAGCGGTCTCTATGCAGCCAACAAACAACTGGACGTGACCGGCAACAACATCGCCAACGTTGCGACCACCGGTTTCAAGTCTTCGCGCGCCGAGTTCGCGGATGTCTACTCGGCAACCAAGCTGGGTAGTGGTAGTAAAGTCGTCGGCAGCGGCGTAAGCCTGGCCAACGTATCCCAGCAGTTCACCCAGGGTGATATCAACAACACCGGTAACGTGCTGGATATGGGCATCAATGGCTCGGGTTTCTTCACCCTGAGCAATAACGGTTCGACGACCTACACCCGTGCCGGTACGTTCAAGGTCGACAAGGATGGTTTCATCACCAATACCGATCAAACCTCCCGTCTGCAGGGTTACGGCACGGACGCCAATGGCAAGATCATCAACGGTGTGTTGACCGACCTGAAGATCGACACCTCGAACCTGGCGCCAAAACCGACTTCGACGGTGTCCTCGACGATCAACCTGAACTCCACCTCTCCGGTGATTGACGACACTCTCCCGGCCAACAAATTCGACCCGGGCACCCTCGCCACCTACAGCAAATCGTTCAGTACGCCGATCTATGACAGCCAGGGCAACTCGCACGTCATGGATCAATATATGGTGAAGACCGGCGCCAACACCTGGAAGACCTACACCCTGGTAGACGGTCGTAACCCGGATGCCACCGGCAGCGACCCGAAGGTCACCGCCCCGATTGCTTCGATCATGACGTTCGATTCGGCCGGCAAACTGGTCTCGGTAGCGACACCACCTGCAACACCGGCAGCGCCTAACGTCGGTAACAACCTGACATTGGCTGGCTGGGTACCCGGCACCGTGACCAACGGTGTGTGGACAGCTAACGGTACAACTGCCAGTGCCGCGGGCATGACCATTTCGATGAACAACACCACGCAGTTCAATGCCGACTCTGCGCGTTCGATCCCGGCTCAGGACGGTTACGCCACCGGCCAGATTACCAACCTGACCGTCGACGGCACTGGCACCCTGTTCGCCAACTTCAGCAACAACCAGAGCAAGGCGATCGGCCAGGTTGCCCTGGCCAGCTTCACCAACGAGCAAGGCCTGCAAGCTGTAGGCGGCACCAGCTGGAAAGAGACGTTCGCCTCGGGTATCCCGGGTTATGACGCGCCAACCACCGGTACGCTGGGTTCGATTCAGTCCAACTCCCTGGAAGAGTCCAACGTCAACCTGACCAACGAGCTGGTCAACCTGATCAAGGCGCAGAGTAACTACCAGGCCAACGCCAAGACCATCTCGACCCAAAGTACCATCATGCAGACCATCATTCAGATGACCTGATGTTGGTTGGTTGATACCGTTTCACAGAAAGCCCCTCGCAAGAGGGGCTTTTTTGTGGCCGGGATTTTTGTCAGGAGCTGAGGTTCTGGTTGCCTGTGCTGGCCCCATCGCGAGCAAGCTCGCTCCCACAGGTGATCGAGTTCCCTCAGGGAAATGCGATCCAATGTGGGAGCGAGCTTGCTCGCGATGGCGTCAGTACGGTCACCGCTTTCCTAGAGGCAAAAGAAAACCCCCGATCAATCCAGAGGACTCATCGGGGGTTTCAGGTAAGCGCCTTGCGGCGCTTACTGGCTCAGCTTATTGGCAAGCTTCGCAATCCGGCTCGTCGATGGCGCACGCCTTCGGCACTGGAGCAGGACCTGCCGGAGCGGCCAGAACCGAGTCGTCACCGTGGTTGCCGCCGCTGGAAACAGCGTTCAGCTTACCGGTGTTGATGGTCGACTTCTCGGTGCTGGTCGCGGCCAGGGCACGGAGGTAGTAAGTGGTTTTCAGGCCACGGTACCAAGCCATGCGGTAGGTCACGTCGAGCTTCTTGCCCGATGCACCGGCGATGTACAGGTTCAGCGACTGGGCCTGGTCGATCCACTTCTGACGACGGCTGGCCGCGTCAACGATCCACTTGGTGTCCACTTCGAACGCGGTCGCGTAGAGCTCTTTGAGTTCTTGCGGGATGCGTTCGATCTGCTGCACGGAACCGTCGTAGTACTTCAGGTCGTTGATCATGACCGAGTCCCACAGACCGCGAGCCTTGAGGTCGCGAACCAGGTACGGGTTGATCACGGTGAATTCGCCCGACAGGTTCGATTTCACATAGAGGTTCTGGTAGGTCGGTTCGATCGACTGCGATACGCCGGTGATGTTGGCGATGGTCGCGGTCGGTGCAATGGCCATGATGTTGGAGTTACGAATACCTTTCTGTACGCGAGCACGCACCGGTGCCCAGTCCAGGGATTCGTTCAGGTCAACGTCGATGTACTTCTGGCCACGCTGATCGATCAGGATCTGTTGCGAATCCAGCGGCAGGATGCCTTTGGACCACAGCGAACCCTGGAACGTCTCGTAAGCGCCACGCTCGTCAGCCAGGTCGCAGGAAGCCTGGATCGCGTAGTAGCTGACCGCCTCCATCGATTTGTCGGCGAACTCGACGGCTGCATCGGAACCGTAAGGGATGTGCTGCAGGTACAAAGCGTCCTGGAAGCCCATGATGCCCAGACCGACCGGACGGTGCTTGAAGTTGGAGTTCTTCGCTTGTGGCACCGAGTAGTAGTTGATGTCGATAACGTTATCGAGCATGCGAACGGCGGTGTTCACGGTGCGTTCAAGCTTGGCGGTGTCCAGCTTGCCGTTGACGATGTGGTTCGGCAGGTTGATCGAGCCCAGGTTGCAAACGGCGATCTCGTCCTTGTTGGTGTTCAAGGTGATCTCGGTGCACAGGTTCGAGCTGTGAACCACGCCAACGTGCTGCTGTGGGCTGCGCAGGTTGCATGGGTCTTTGAACGTCAGCCATGGGTGGCCGGTTTCAAACAGCATGGAGAGCATTTTGCGCCACAGGTCTTTGGCCTGGATGGTCTTGAACAGCTTGACCTTGCCCGGGTACTCGGTCAGGGCTTCGTAGTACTCGTAACGCTCTTCGAAGGCCTTGCCGGTCAGGTCGTGCAGGTCTGGAACTTCGGACGGCGAGAACAAGGTCCACTTGCCGTCATCGAAGACGCGCTTCATGAACAGGTCAGGGATCCAGTTGGCGGTGTTCATGTCGTGGGTACGACGACGGTCATCACCGGTGTTCTTGCGGAGCTCGATGAACTCCTCGATGTCCATGTGCCAGGTTTCCAGGTAAGCGCAGACAGCGCCTTTGCGCTTGCCACCCTGGTTAACGGCGACAGCGGTGTCGTTCACCACTTTCAGGAACGGTACAACGCCCTGGGATTTGCCGTTGGTGCCCTTGATGTACGAGCCCAATGCGCGAACCGGAGTCCAGTCGTTGCCCAGGCCGCCAGCGAATTTCGACAACATGGCGTTGTCGTGAATCGCGTGGTAGATGCCCGACAGGTCATCCGGCACGGTGGTCAGGTAGCAGCTCGACAGCTGTGGACGCAGGGTGCCGGCGTTGAACAGGGTCGGGGTCGAGGACATGTAGTCGAAGGACGACAACAGGTTGTAGAACTCGATCGCACGGTCTTCCTTGTTCTTCTCTTCGATCGCCAGACCCATGGCCACGCGCATGAAGAAGATCTGTGGCAGTTCGAAACGTACGCCATCCTTGTGGATGAAGTAACGGTCGTACAGGGTTTGCAGACCCAGGTAGGTGAACTGCTGGTCGCGCTCGTGGTTGATCGCCTTGCCGAGTTTTTCCAGGTCAAAGGTGGCCAGGACCGGGTTCAGCAATTCGAATTCGATACCCTTGGCGATGTAGGCAGGCAGGGCCTTGGCGTACAGGTCGACCATTTCGTGGTGAGTCGCGCTTTCGGCGACTTCCAGGAAGCTCAGGCCTTCGGCGCGCAGGGTGTCCATCAGCAGGCGCGCGGTGACGAACGAGTAGTTCGGCTCACGTTCAACCAGCGTACGGGCGGTCATCACCAGTGCGGTGTTGACGTCGGTCAGGGCCACGCCGTCATAGAGGTTCTTCAGGGTTTCGCGCTGGATCAGGTCACCGTCGACTTCTTCCAGGCCTTCGCAGGCTTCGGTGACGATGGTGTTCAGGCGGCCCATGTCCAGTGGAGCAAAGGTGCCATCGGCGCGGGTGATACGGATCGACGGGTGAGCCTGTACGGCTTCCTCGGCAGGCGCGCGGGTGGCGCGTTCCTTGGAGCGACCGTCACGGTAGATCACGTAGTCGCGCGCTACTTTTTGCTCGCCGGCACGCATCAGGGCCAGCTCGACCTGGTCCTGGATTTCTTCGATGTGGATGGTGCCGCCCGATGGCATGCGACGCTTGAAGGTCGCGGTGACTTGTTCGGTCAGGCGGGCAACGGTGTCGTGGATTCGCGACGAGGCAGCAGCAGTGCCGCCCTCAACTGCGAGAAACGCTTTGGTGATGGCGACGGTGATTTTGTCATCGGTGTAAGGAACGACAGTGCCGTTACGCTTGATCACGCGCAGTTGGCCTGGCGCGGTGGCGGACAGATCCGAATTCGAATCAGCGGCCATCGGCGCGGTGCCCTGCGGGTTCTCGCGAGTTGTGTCGGTTTGCATGGGTGTCTCCACGTTCTCTATGTTTGTTTGGGCACCATGAAGGTGCCCACCGTTCCGTCCTGAAGCACTACAACCGGCAAGCGCCGGGCATAACAACTTCGGGACAGTCAGGAAGGGGGCTGTTGAGCGCCGCTTCCTTGCCGAAGTCTTTGGTCTCAAGCCTGGGGCCGAAAACCGAATTCCGTTTGGGCGACAGTTATTGACTGCAACACCCGTACCGTTTTCGCCGTTGGAGCTGAAAAACAGTAGCCACCCGCAGGTGCGGTTTGGGCTTCTGAAAATGCGTTTGGTTCAACCAAAAACATGCAAGAAAAGCACTTGAGTTTCTTGTCTGATTTGTGTTTGGTTTTTCGTGCAAAACCCTACATGTAGGGTTTTTTTGAACGCGAGCTACAAGATAATGCGTTTTGGGGGGTGATTGCAACGTACTACCTGTGGATAAAGCTGTGCGTAAAATGTGTATGAAACTGCCAATCATCGTGTAGGCCGCGACCCTGCTGGGGTAGACCGTTTGTCATAGAATTTCGCCCTGAAAAATAGCCTGGGGCGGATTTTTGCGGGCGCGAACCCTATCACAAAAAAACGCGGTTACCGAGCGCATTTGCCAGCTTGTGTTCTCAAGGGGAGGCATTGCTACAATCGGTCACTGCATACACAGTCTTATCCACTTTAATCATTACAAAAAGACCAGTGGATCCTTCCTTTAATAATGTTCGGCAAAGAGGTCACCCGTGGAGCAAGAAGCCTGGCAGGTATTGATTGTCGAGGATGACCAGCGCTTGGCCGAGTTGACCCGTGAGTACCTGGAAAGCAACGGTCTGCGGGTCACCATAGAAGGCAATGGAGCGCTGGCGGCGGCGCGGATTATCACCGAACAACCGGACCTGGTGATCCTTGACCTGATGCTCCCCGGTGAAGACGGCCTGACGATTTGCCGCAAGGTTCGTGATCGCTACGACGGGCCGATCCTGATGCTCACCGCGCGCACTGACGACATGGACCAGATCCAGGGTCTGGACATGGGCGCCGACGACTACGTGTGCAAACCGGTGCGCCCGCGTTTGTTGCTGGCGCGGATCCAGGCCTTGTTGCGACGTAGCGAAGTACCAGAGCCTGCGGCACCGGAAAAACTCCGTCGTTTGCAGTTCGGCCCGCTGGTCGTCGACAACGCCCTGCGTGAAGCGTGGCTGCATGACAACGGCATCGAATTGACCAGTGCCGAGTTCGATCTGCTCTGGCTGCTGGTAGCCAACGCCGGGCGGATTCTGTCCCGAGAAGAAATCTTCACTGCGCTGCGAGGCATCGGTTACGACGGTCAGGACCGCTCGATCGATGTACGCATTTCACGGATCCGGCCGAAGATCGGTGATGACCCGATCCATCCGCGGCTGATCAAGACCATTCGCAGCAAGGGTTACCTGTTCGTTCCTGAAGCCTGTGTAGACCTGCCCCTGTGAACTCGATCTTCCTGCGCATTTATGGCGGCATGTGCGCCGCGCTGATTCTGGTGGCGGTGCTTGGCGTACTGGCCTTGAACTTGCTTAATCAGGTGCGCAGCGAGCAATACCGCGAACGCCTGGCCCATGGTACGTTTTCCTTGATGGCCGACAATCTGCAACCAATGAACGAGACCGAACGTCATCGCGCGTTGCTGGTGTGGGAGCGTTTGCTGGGCATTCCCTTGACCTTGCAAACCTTCGCCCAAACCGACCTCGACCTGAGCCAGCGCACACGGGTGCTGCACGGCCAGGCGTTGGTGGAGCAGACCGGCCCGCACGCGGCAAAGGTCTACCGCTTGGTCAGCGATAAAGAGCAACTGATGCTCACCGGGGAAGTGCAGCAGATCAGCGAGCAACTGGCGCGGGCGACGATTTATCTGTTGGCCGATGAGTTGGTGCGTTATCCGGTGGCCGAGCAGCCCAAGCGTCTTGAGGCGCTAAAGAAGGACAAAGGCTTCGGCTTCGATTTGCAACTGATTACGGTCGACCAGGCGGACATGGACGAGGACCAGAGCCGTCGGGTCTCTGAAGGCGACACGGTGATGGCGCTGGGCAAGGGGGGCGATTCGATCCGGGTGTTTGCCGGGATGGTCGGTACGCCCTGGGTACTGGAAATTGGCCCGCTGTATCAGATGAACCCGTACCCGCCGGAGTGGTTGGTGTTGATTGCGGCGCTGGGCCTGAGCCTGATCGGGTTGATCGTCTATTTGCTGGTGCGCCAGTTGGAACGCCGCTTGAGAGGTCTGGAGTCGGCCGCCACGCGGATCGCCAAAGGCAGCCTGGAAACCCGTGTGCCGGCACGTGGTGCGGACTCGGTGGGGCGATTGGCCGCGGCGTTCAACGGCATGGCCGAGCACTTGCAGCAATTGCTGGCGATTCAGCGTGAACTGGTGCGTGCGGTGTCCCATGAGCTGCGCACGCCTGTCGCGCGGTTGCGTTTTGGCCTGGAGATGATCAGCACGGCGAACACGCCACAGGCGCGGGAGAAATACCTGGAGGGCATGGACCACGATATTCAGGACCTCGACGGCCTGGTGGACGAGATGCTCACGTATGCGCGGCTGGAGCAGGGTTCGCCGGCGCTGAACTTCCAGCGCGTCGATCTGGATGCCTTGGTCAATCAGGTCATCGGCGAACTGGCGCCGTTACGCGCCAACGTGACGGTTCAACGCGGCCTGTGTCTGTCGGCTGCCGATTGCGATGACGCCTGGGTCGAGGCCGAGCCGCGTTACCTGCATCGGGCGTTGCAGAATCTGGTGAGCAACGCCATGCGTCATGCCCAGTCCCAGGTGTCGATCAGTTATCAGGTGGGGCAGCAGCGTTGTCGCGTCGATGTCGAAGACGATGGGCCGGGTGTGCCGGAAAGTGCCTGGGAAAAGATTTTCACGCCGTTTTTGCGTCTGGATGACAGCCGCACCCGGGCGTCCGGCGGGCACGGTCTGGGATTGTCTATCGTGCGTCGGATCGTTCACTGGCATGGCGGCCGGGCGTTGATCAGCAAGAGTAAAAACCTGGGTGGGGCATGTTTCAGTCTGAGCTGGCCACGCAATCAGGAGAAGCCCTGAGATCTTTACCTTCTGTAAGGGCCTCATCGCGAGCAAGCTCGCTCCCACATTTATTTTGCAGTGAACACATAATTTGCGAACACTGGAGATCCAATGTGGGAGCGAGCTTGCTCGCGATGACGGCCGAACAGGCGCTGAAAGTTTTCAGGCCTTGATGCTGACCAGGCTCAACAACTGTCCATCGCGCACACCAAACTGTGCGTCCAGTTCCGCGCCGTAGTGCCATTCGCTGGAGAGGTCGGTCAACAAGCGCAGGCGCACGTGCCCGCTGTCGGTCCACTCCAGCACCTCGGCATGTTCGAAATAGAAGCGTTTCTGCACGATGGGGTAGAGCGCCTTGAACAGGCTTTCCTTGGCCGAAAAGGTCAGGGTCACCCACAGTGCCAGCTGATCACGAGGGCTGGCGGCCATGCGTTCAAGCTCGGGCGGGGTGAGGATCTCGCCGGCCAGACGCTCGGCACGTTCGGTGTTGAGCAGGTTTTCCAGGTCCATGCCCAAGCCGCGCCAATGTGTCTTGTGTGCAACGATGGCCGCGGCCCGGCCGGTGCTGTGAGTGATCGAGCCACAGATATGCGCCGGCCATACGGGCGCGCGATCCTCGCCAATCGCCGGAATGCAGTCCAGACCTTCCAGTTGCTGCAACGCGGCCCGGGCGCACACTCGCCCTGCGAGAAACTCGGCCTGACGTTTGGCGACCGAGCGCTGGATGCTGGGGGGCGGTTCGATCGTGCTGCGCTGGAAGTCGTCGAACGCCAGCAATGACGGATCGAAACGAGTGCTGAGCAGCACCGTGTCAGGCAGCACGTCAGGCAACGGCCAGTGGGCGTCGAGCGGCGTGCAGCAGGCGGGAAGAGCGGGGAGCGGGTTCATCCCGGCATTTTGCCGGGTTGCCCAGGAGCTGGATAGCCTTGCTTAAACCTGCACATCGTAGGAGCTGCCGCAGGCTGCGATCTTTTGATCTGCTGAAAAGATCGCAGCCTGCGGCAGCTCCTACGATATGCAGGGCCGATTATCAGCCAAATATTTTCTTGAAGAACGCTTTCATATCCGCCCACGAGCTTTCATCGGCGGCTTTGTTGTAGCCGATATCCGGGCCGCCGTGCTCGCCGTGGCTCAGGCGATCAGCGTCCGGGTTGCTGAAACCATGCTTGGCACCTTTCAGGCTGACGAACTTATAGTCGGCACCGGCCTTGTCCATCTCGGTTTTGAACGCTGCCACTTGGTCCGCAGTGACCATGCTGTCCAGAGCGCCGTGCTCTACCAAAAGCTTGGCCTTGACGCTGCCGGGTGTCGCCGGGGTGCTGGTTGCCAATGCGCCGTGGAAACTCACCACACCCGCCAGCGGTGCCCCTTGGCGTGCCGCATCGAGAACGATCTTGCCGCCGAAGCAGTAGCCGATGGCCGCGAGTTTGTTCGGGTTTGTCTGTGGTTGCTTCTTGAGCAAATCAAGCCCGGCATTGAAACGAGCACTGGCCGTCGCGCTGTTTTTAAGCGCCGCTTCCATGAACGCCATGGCGTCGTTCGGGTGCTCGGTGTTTTTACCGTCGCCATACATATCGATTGCCAGCGCGCTGTAGCCCAGCCCGGCGAGGTCGCGGGCCCGGCGCTTGGCGTAGTCGTTGAGACCCCAGAACTCATGGACCACCACCACGCCCGGGCGAGCCCCTTGAATGCTGTCGTCATAGGCGTAGTAGCCGATCAACTCAGTCCCGTCGGCACTCTTGTAAGGGATCTCCTGGGTCTTGATTGCCGCCTGGCTGAGGCCGCTCAAGGCCAGGAAAACGAGTGCGATAAATACGCGCATGGTTGATGCTCCTTTAAAAGATGTGCAGACAGCCTAGTCGATCCTGTTCAGTCCGAGTTCAGCGGGTTGTGGTTAACCTACAGTCACAACTGTGGTATCGGTTACTTCGTCAGGGTTGGCCGGGATGATGCAGCAGGTTTCGCCAAACACCTTGGTTGAACCGGGTTACCGTTACTGGCGTATTAGCAATCGAGGTGCGAGATACCTGTGGAGACGTTGATTTTGCCTGGGAGAGCGTTATGAAACTGCTGGTCGTCGAAGACGAGGCGCTGCTGCGTCATCACCTGCAAACCCGCCTGACCGACAATGGCCACGTGGTCGAGTCCGTGGCCAACGCCGAAGAGGCCTTGTACCAGACCGGGCAATTCAACCATGACCTGGCAGTGATCGACCTCGGTCTGCCGGGCATGGGTGGGCTGGACCTGATTCGTCAACTGCGTGCGCAAGGCAAGACCTTTCCGATCCTGATTCTGACCGCACGCGGCAACTGGCAGGACAAGGTCGAAGGCCTGGCCGCCGGCGCCGACGATTACGTGGTCAAGCCGTTCCAGTTCGAAGAGCTGGACGCGCGCCTGAATGCCTTGCTGCGCCGCTCCAGCGGTTTTACCCAGTCGACCATCATCGCCGGGCCGTTGCTGCTGGACCTCAATCGCAAGCAAGCGACCCTTGACGAGCAACCGTTGGCGTTGACCGCTTATGAGTACCGGATCCTCGAATACCTGATGCGTCATCACCAGCAGGTGGTCGCCAAGGACCGTTTGATGGAACAGCTCTACCCGGACGACGACGAGCGCGATCCGAACGTGATCGAAGTGCTGGTCGGCCGTCTGCGGCGCAAGCTCGAAGGGCCGGCCGGTTTCAAACCGATCGATACCGTGCGTGGTCTGGGCTACCTGTTCAATGAGCGCTGCCGGTGATTCGTTCGCTACGCCTGCGCTTGATGCTCGCCGCTACGACACTGGCGGTGCTGTTCATGCTGGCGTTGTTGCCGGCCATGCAGGGCGCGTTCAGCCTGGCGTTGCAGGACTCGATCCAGCAGCGTCTGGCCTCGGATGTCACCACGCTGATTTCCGCAGCACGGGTTGAAAACAACCGTCTGGTGATGCCTACGCAGATGCCGGATGAGCGCTTCAACCTTACCGACAGTCGCTTGCTGGGCTACATCTATGATCGCGAAGGTCATCTGGTCTGGCGCTCGAGGGCGACTCAGGAAGAGGACATCAACTACAAGCCGCGTTACGACGGGCACGGCAATCAGTTCGCACGGATTCGTGAGGCCAACGGCCAGGAATTTTTCGTCTATGACGTCGAGGTCAAACTGCTCGGCGGTAAAAATGCAGCGTTCAGTATCGTCGCGCTGCAGCCGGTGCGTGAGTACCAGGAGACACTCGAAGGCCTGCGGGAAAATCTCTATCTGGGTTTTGGCGCCGCGTTGCTGGTGTTGCTTTCGCTGCTGTGGATCGGCCTGACCTGGGGCTTGCAGGCCTTGAAACGCTTGAGCCAGGAGCTGGACCAGATCGAGAGCGGCGCGCTTGAAAGCCTCAGCGAAGAACACCCCCGCGAACTGTTGCGCCTGACCGGTTCCCTGAACCGTTTGTTGCGCAGCGAGCGTGAACAGCGCAGTCGCTACCGCGACTCTCTGGATGACCTGGCCCACAGCCTGAAAACCCCGTTGGCGGTCTTGCAAGGGGTCAGTGAGGACATGGCTCAGCGACCGGAAAATCGTGAGCAAGCGTGGGTGCTGCAATCGCAGATCGAGCGCATGAGTCAGCAGATCAGCTATCAGTTGCAACGCGCGAGCTTGCGTAAAAGCGGTCTGGTGCGCCATCAGGTGCGGTTGCGACCGGTGCTGCAAAGCCTTTGCGATACCTTGGACAAGGTCTATCGCGACAAGCAGGTACGGACCTCTGTCGACCTGCCGGACCCGTGCTACGTGCCGATCGAGCAGGGTGCCTTGCTGGAAATGCTCGGCAACTTGCTGGAAAACGCCTATCGCCTGTGCCTGAGTGAAGTGCGTGTCAGCCTGCGGCAGACCATGAGTGGCGTTGAGCTGTGTATCGAAGATGACGGCCCGGGCGTGCCACCGGATCAGCGTGCGCGGATTCTTCAGCGCGGCGAACGTCTGGACCGCCAGCATCCGGGGCAGGGTATCGGCCTGGCGGTGGTCAAGGACATCATCGAGAGCTACGGCGCACAGTTGACCCTGGGAGATTCAGCCCTTGGCGGCGCGGCATTCCGGATTCATTTCCCGGTGGTGTGACCGGAAGGTGCGGAATGCTTTTGGGGCCCCATCGCGAGCAAGCTCGCTCCCACAGGGGATTTGTGAACGACGCAGATCCAATGTGGGAGCGAGCTTGCTCGCGATGGGGTCAGTGGGAACATCCAGAATATTAGCCCTGAAACTCAGTTCTCTTGCGCGCGATAGGCGCCTGGCGTCAATCCAGTCCACTTCTTGAACGCCCGGTGAAACGCCGACGGTTCTGAAAAGCCCAGCTGTTCGGCGATCTGTTGCAACGACAGATCGGCACGGCTCAGGTGATAAATCGCGATGTCGCGGCGCAGATGGTCTTTCAATTCCTGAAAACTCGAACCCTCTTCACGCAAGTGCCGACGCAAGGTCTGCGGGCTGATGTGCAGCTGCGCGGCGACTGTTTCCAGGTCTGGCCAGCGCGCACTGTCGCTGCTGAGCAGGCGCCGTAGCTGGCTGCTGAGGCTATCGCCGTCATCCGGGCGCGACAGCAGATCGGCGGGTGAGCGTTCGAGGAAATGCTTGAGGGTCCGTTCGTCCTGCAGCAACGGCATGTGCAGGTATCGGCTGTGAAACAGCAGGCTGCTCTGTTCGGCCGAGAACACCATAGGGCAGGGGAACAGCAGGTCGTACTCGGCGCCGTGCTCGGGTTTCGGGTAGCTGAAACAGGCCTGTTCCAAACGAATGCGCTGACCGATCAGCCAACTGCCCAGTCGATGCCAGATCACCAACTGACATTCGCTGAAAAAGTGATCCGGGTCCCACAACTGCGAATCGTCCAGGCTCAAACGGACCATTTCGCCCTCGCGGCTCAGGGTCAGGCGCGGAGCATCGGGGAATAGGCTATAAAATAATAAGCCGCGACTGAGTGCTTTCTCGAGCGTGCGGCAGTGAATCAAGGCATGGCACATCATGGCGAAGGTGCCGCGCTTGCTTGGGCCATGGGCAAAGCCCAGGTATTCGTCATCCAGCGCTTGCCAGAGCCCTTGCAGCAGGCTGGTGAATTGTTCCGGCGCGATCCTTGCGCGGGGCTCGTCGAGCAATTCGGCGCTGATCCCCAATTGCTGCAGCAGGTCCGAGTAGTCATAGCCGCGCCGGCGTGCGCCACGGAGGGCCGCACGAGCAAAATGACTGGCGATGGTACGTTCGCGCATTGGGGTCTGGTCCGTCCATTGAGTGGCGGATCTTAGCCACGGCCTCGTGGCGGGACAAGGCGGATATCCGCCAAATTGCAGGACGAGATCCGGTTGATGGGCGGGAATCCGCCACCTGGATCGGGCAAGTCAGAGGCAAGGAACGTTCTGCAGCCCTGATGGCAAAAGGCTTTTGGGGGATTTTGGCAAGGTGGCACGGGCTTTGCGATAAGGGCAACAGCTCGACAAAACAAATCCCTCCAACGCAGGAGGGTTCGCACTTTAGGTGTCGCATGCGTCAGATGGATGATTGCAGCGCGGTGCTCTTGAGGAACTTTGCAATGACGACTCGTCAGCCACTGTACAAATCCCTGTATTTCCAGGTGATCGTTGCCATCGCTATCGGCATTCTGCTCGGTCACTACTACCCGCAGACCGCCGTGGCACTCAAGCCACTGGGTGACGGGTTCATCAAACTGATCAAAATGGTCATTGCACCGATCATCTTCTGCACCGTCGTCAGCGGTATCGCGGGCATGCAGAACATGAAATCGGTCGGCAAGACCGGCGGTTACGCGCTGCTGTACTTCGAAATCGTTTCGACCATCGCATTGCTGGTGGGTCTGGTGGTGGTCAACATCGTGCAGCCAGGTAACGGCATGCACATCGATGTCAGCACCCTGGATGCTTCCAAAGTGGCTGCTTATGTCGCTGCCGGTGCTGATCAAAGCGTCGTTGGCTTCATCCTGAACATCATCCCGGCCACCATCGTCGGCGCGTTCGCCAACGGCGATATCCTGCAAGTGCTGATGTTCTCGGTGATCTTCGGTTTCGCCCTGCATCGCCTGGGTTCGTACGGCAAGCCGATCCTGGACTTCATCGATCGCTTCGCCCACGTGATGTTCAACATCATCAACATGATCATGAAACTCGCGCCAATCGGTGCTCTGGGCGCCATGGCCTTCACCATTGGTGCCTATGGCGTTGGCTCGCTGGTGCAACTGGGTCAGTTGATGGCGTGCTTCTACATCACTTGCATCGTGTTCGTTCTGGTCGTGCTGGGCGGCATCGCCCGCGCTCATGGTTTCAGCGTGCTGAAAGTGATTCGCTACATCCGTGAAGAGCTGCTGATCGTGCTGGGTACTTCCTCTTCGGAGTCGGTGCTGCCACGCATGCTGATCAAAATGGAGCGTCTGGGCGCGAAGAAATCCGTCGTAGGTCTGGTGATCCCGACCGGTTACTCGTTCAACCTGGACGGTACTGCGATCTACCTGACCATGGCCGCGGTGTTCATCGCTCAGGCGACCGACACCCATATGGACATCACGCACCAGATCACTTTGCTGATCGTGCTGCTGCTGTCCTCCAAAGGTGCTGCCGGTGTGACCGGTAGCGGCTTCATCGTACTGGCCGCGACCTTGTCTGCGGTCGGTCATCTGCCGGTTGCCGGCCTGGCGCTGATCCTGGGTATCGACCGCTTCATGTCCGAAGCCCGCGCCCTGACCAATCTGGTGGGTAACGCGGTTGCGACTCTGGTCGTGGCCAAGTGGGTCAAGGAACTGGACGTCGACCAGATGCACACGGAACTGGCTTCCGGTGGTCGCACAATCACCAATACCCATGGCGAAGACGATCTGCAGGTGGCTGAAGGCCAAACTCCGACTTCGTTGAAGTAATTCATCGAGTTGATGAAAAACCCGCTTCGGCGGGTTTTTTTTGTCCTGCGGTTTGAGCGCAAAGGTCAGTCCGGCTGATGGTTAAGGTGATTGCTGCCAGGCCATCGGCTGCCTAGGCTTCAGGTATCGCTTAAGGAGAACGCCCATGCAAGGCCCACTGGCATCACTCAAGGTTCTGGATTTCTCGACGCTGTTGCCAGGGCCGTTCGCCTCGCTGTTGCTCGCGGACATGGGGGCCGAGGTGTTGCGCATCGAGTCGCCGACGCGCATGGACCTGCTGCGGGTCCTGCCGCCCCATGATCAGGGTACTTCTGCCAGCCACGCCTACCTCAATCGCAACAAGCGCAGCCTGGCGCTGGACCTCAAGCAGCCAGCAGCGCTGGAGGTGGTCAAACAACTGCTGCAAAACCACGACATCCTCATCGAGCAGTTTCGTCCTGGGGTGATGGAGCGTCTGGGCCTGGGCTATGAAACGCTGAAGGCGATCAACCCGCGACTGATTTACGTGTCGATCAGTGGTTACGGCCAGACGGGCCCCTACAAGGATCGCGCCGGCCACGACATCAACTACCTGGCGCTGGCAGGCGTGGCCAGCTACACCGGGCGCGAGGACAGCGGGCCATTGCCGTTGGGAATTCAGGTCGCGGACATCGCCGGCGGTTCGCTGCATGGGGTGATCGGTTTGCTGGCGGCGGTGATCGCCCGTCAGCACAGTGGCCAGGGGCAACATCTGGACGTGAGCATGACCGACTGCGCATTCAGCCTGAACGCCATGGCCGGCGCGGGTTTTCTGGCCTGCGGTGTGACGCCGGGGCGCGAAGATCAAATGCTCAATGGTGGCAGCTTCTACGACTACTACCGCACCCGCGATGGTCGCTGGATGTCAGTGGGCAGCCTGGAGCCGGACTTCATGCAGCAACTGTGCACGGCGCTGGGTCAACCGGAGCTGGCAGTGCTGGGATTGTCGCCCAGTCCCGAGCAGCAAAAGGCGCTCAAACTGGCGTTTCAGATCGAGTTCGAAAAGCATGACTTTAGCGAGCTCTGCAAACTGTTTGCCGGGCTCGATGCGTGCGTTGAGCCGGTGTTGAGCCTGGCCGAGGCGGTCGATCACCCGCAGCTGAAGGCTCGTGAACTGGTCACCCAGGTGCCGCGCAACGACGGCACCACTCAGGCGCAGATGGCCTGTCCCTTGAAGTTTTCGGACGGCTTGCCTCAGCCACGAAATATCGGCGCGGCGTTGGGTGCGCATACCGATCAGGTGTTGGGTGGGCTGGGGTATAGCGCTCAGCGCATCGAGGAATTGCGGCGTAACAAGGTGGTTTTGTAGGGGTTTTGAGGGCCTCATCGCGAGCAAGCTCGCTCCCACAGGGGATTTGTGAACGACGCAGATCCAATGTGGGAGCGAGCTTGCTCGCGATGGCGTCCGAATGAACACCGGAAATCTCACTACTCGACCCGCATTTCCCCACTGAACACCAAGGTGCTGCGGCAACGCCGACACAAATACCGTCGCCCTTGTCGCACCAGGCTATGGCGCTGGGCCGAGAACGGGAAATCGCTGTTGGCGCAGGGGCAGCGGTAGATGTAGCGGGTCACGCTGCGGCGCTTGATTGCGTAGGTGTGGCAACGGTTGGGCGGCAGTTCGTACACGCCGCGCATGATCAATTGCCATTCTTCGCCGTGCGGCTGGATGCGCTCGCCAAACAGCTGGTGGGCGATCAGGTGCGCGACTTCGTGGGCCACGGTCTGCTTGAGGAAGTCTTCGGTATTTTCCCGGTACAACTGCGGATTGAAGCGCAGCAGGTTTTCATGCAGGTGTGCAACGCCGGCCTTCTGGCCGCGCAACTTGAGGCTGACCACCGGGCGTTTGAAGGATCGTTTGAAAAAGGATTCGGCTTGTTGGAAACAGTCTTCGACGCGGGTATTGAGTTGCTGAGGCATGCTTAACGGATCTCCAGAGGCGTCGAGTATGCTGCAAACCCTGTTCATTGCGAATCGCTCAGGCGCCGAATGGTCGTCGCACAATTCAGAAGTTAGAAGGCCGCCTTGCGGCGGCCTGTGTTGACAGATCCTTGTTTGTTTTGTTGGCGGCGTCCTTTGCTCGCTTCAGCGGCTCGAGTTTCAGGCTTCAATTGCCCCTTTTATTAGTTGCCCGTTCTAATTGGTATAGACCGGGCCGACGCCCAGGCCCCAGACAATGACGGTGAATGCCATGATCGCAACCAGCACCACCAGCCCTACGGCGAGCACTGAACTTGAGAATAGAAAACCCTCATCGGACGGAATGTTCATGAAGGTCGGCAGCCCCACATACAGCAGGTACACGGTGTAGCAGATGGCTGCGGTGCCGACGACCATGCCCAGCCACATATGTGGGTACAGCGCCGCCAGACCGCCGATGAACAGTGGCGTAGCGGTATAGGTGGCAAACGCGACACAGCGCGCCAGGCTCGGGCTGGCGTCATAGGTGCGAGCCATCCAGTGAATGAACGCCCCCATCACCGCGACCCCGCCGAGCATCGCCAGGTACGACATGATGGTCATCCAGAGCGCGCTTTCCTGGGTCAGCATGACCGGCGCGCGGCTACCGATGACCCAGCCGACCTTGGTGGTGCCGATAAACGCCGAAATAGCCGGTATTGCCGCCAGGATCAGCGTGTGGGTGAGGTACATGTGGCTGATGCTTTCCTCTTGGTCGCCACGGATTTCTTTCCATTCTTGATCAGGGTGGGTGAAAAGCCCCACGACGTGATGGATCATAGTCAGTCACTCCTTCGTGATTGCTATCGCCCCCCAGCGGAGCGCCTACGGGCCAGCGGCCAAGTAAGTAGAGGTCTGAAATGTGTGCGACCTTATGTCGCAGTATAGAAAGGACTTGCTGTCACAGGTGGGGGGCTTTAGAGCAAATCGCGCTGTAAACCCTGGGGTTAATTGCTGTTGTGTCTTGAGATCAAAAGATCGCAGCCTTCGGCAGCTCCTACACCGGTTCCGTAGGAGCTGCCGCAGGCTGCGATCTTTTCAGCTCTTCGCCCGGTCAGCGTTTTTGCGTAAAATGTCGGCCTTTCGTCACACCTCGCGGATTTCAAGCGCCATGGGCACTCTTACGGTCAACCAGAACAAACTGCAGAAACGTCTACGCCGGCTGGCCGGTGAGGCCGTCGCCGATTACAACATGATCGAAGAGGGTGACAAGGTCATGGTCTGCCTGTCCGGCGGCAAGGACAGCTACACCATGCTCGACGTACTGATGCACCTGCAGAAGGTGGCGCCGATCAAGTTCGAGATCGTCGCGGTGAACATGGACCAGAAGCAGCCGGGTTTCCCTGAGCATGTGCTGCCGGCCTACCTGAAAGAGCTGGGCGTGGAATACCACATCGTCGAAAAAGACACCTACTCGGTGGTCAAGGAGCTGGTGCCGGAAGGCAAGACCACCTGCTCTCTGTGCTCACGCCTGCGGCGCGGTACGCTTTACACGTTCGCCGACGAAATCGGCGCGACCAAAATGGCCCTGGGTCATCACCGCGACGACATCGTCGAAACGTTCTTCCTCAACATGTTCTACAACGGCTCGCTCAAGGCCATGCCGCCGAAGTTGCGCGCCGACGATGGCCGTAACGTAGTGATCCGCCCGCTGGCCTACTGCAACGAGAAAGACATTCAGGCCTACTCGGACTTCAAGCAATTCCCGATCATCCCGTGCAACCTCTGCGGTTCTCAGGAAAACCTGCAACGTCAGGTGGTCAAGGAAATGCTTCAGGAATGGGAGCGCAAGACGCCGGGCCGTACCGAAAGCATTTTCCGTGGTTTGCAGAACGTCATTCCGTCGCAGCTGGCGGACCGTAACCTGTTCGACTTCACCAACCTGCGTATCGACGAAACCGCTGCGTCGCGCTTCGTCAACGTCGTCAACCTCTGAATAAAATGTGGGAGCGAGCTTGCTCCGGGCGGCGATCCGACGATGGCGGTATGTCAGCCGGTATTGTTGTCGACTGACAGGACGCAATCGCGAGCAAGCTCGCTCCCACAGGTTCTTATGGCAGGCCGTTTTTATTTTATTGCTCAGGAGAGGGCATGCGCGATTACAAGTGGCTGCACGAATACTGTCTGAACCGTTTTGGTTCTGCAGCCGAACTGGAAGCCCATCTGCCCGTGCCCAAGACCCCGGCACAACTGCGCAAGATCAGTGACGATCGCTACCTGTCGACCCTGGCGTTGCGGGTGTTTCGCGCAGGCCTCAAGCACAGCCTGGTGGACGCCAAATGGCCGGCGTTCGAAGAAGTGTTCTTCAGGTTCGATCCGGAAAAGGTCGTGCTGATGGGCGCCGAGCACCTTGAGCGACTGATGCAGGACACACGGATCATCCGCCACCTGGGCAAGCTCAAGAGCGTGCCGCGCAATGCGCAGTTCGTGCTGGACGTGGCGAAAGAGAAGGGCAGCTTCGGCGAATTGATCGCCGAGTGGCCGGTGACCGACATCGTTGGCCTATGGAAGTACCTCGCCAAACACGGGCATCAGTTGGGCGGGTTGTCGGCACCGCGGTTTCTGCGGATGATCGGCAAGGACACGTTCGTGCCGAGTTATGACGTAGTCGCGGCGCTGAATGCGCAAGAGATCATCGACAAGGTACCGACCAGTTTGCGCGATCTGGCGACGGTGCAGAACGCCTTCAACCAGTGGCACGCCGAGAGCGGCCGGCCGATGTGTCAGATTTCGATGATGCTGGCTTACACAGTGAATCATTGAGACCGTGTCGCCTCCATCGCGAGCAATCGAGCGTCGACCGGCTGCTCCCACATTGGATCTGCGTCGTTCACAAATCCCCTGTGGGAGCGAGCCTGCTCGCGATGGCGTCATATCAGGCGACAGAGATCTCGCCTTCGCCGGCCAGCTTGCGATTGAGCTGAAACCGCCAGCGCACATACAGCAGCGCCGAACAGAACACCGCCAGGCTCGCGACCATCTCCAGCAGACCAAACACCTGTCGATTCGGGTCGAACGCGGCAATCGCGCCCTTGATGAAATACAGGTTCACCACAAAGCACATCCATGAATGCCCGCGCGCGCTGCCGCTGATCATGCCCGGTGCCAGCAACAACAACGGCACCAGTTCAATCAGCAGGATCACCCACGGCCGTGCACCATGCAGGTCGGCGATCACCAGGTAGTAGGCGCAGAGCAAACCCAGCAGGCCGAAAAAGCACAGCAGGCTGATGACGCGCATCGCCCGAACTCGTGGTTCGAGCCATTCGATGGAGGGCAGAACCTTCGGCTTCCTGGCCACGTTAGCGCTCCAGTTTCAGGGCGGTTTTCGCCAGACGCAGGCCCAAGGCCCGGCACAGCGCGACTTCGTGCTCGTTCAAGCCGCTTTTGCCGTCAGCGCCGGCATGATGGCTGGCGCCGTAAGGCGTACCGCCGCCGCGGGTTTCCAGCAGTGCCGATTCGCTGTAGGGCAGGCCGGTGATCAGCATGCCGTGGTGCAGCAATGGCAGCATCATCGACAGCAAGGTGGTTTCCTGGCCGCCGTGCAGGCTGGCCGTCGAAGTAAAGACCCCGGCCGGTTTGCCCACCAGTGCGCCGGTCAGCCACAGGTTGCTGGTGCCATCAAGGAAGTACTTCAGCGGTGCCGCCATGTTGCCGAAACGGGTCGGGCTGCCGAGGGCCAGGCCCGCGCAGTTTTTCAGGTCGTCGAGGCTGGCGTACAGCGCGCCTTCGTCGGGAATGTCTGGCGACACCGCCTCGCATTCGCTGGAGATCGCCGGCACCGTGCGCAGGCGTGCTTCCATTCCGGCCTGCTCAACGCCGCGGGCAATCTGCCGGGCCATTTCATTGGTCGAGCCACTGCGGCTGTAATACAGAACCAGAATGTACGGCGCAGTCACGGCAGAATCTCCAGCACATTTTCTGGCGGACGGCCGATGATGGCTTTGTCACCGACTTCAAGAATCGGTCGCTCCATGAGCTTCGGATGCTCGGCGATGGCGGCGATCAATTGCGCCTCGCTCAAGCTGCTGTCAGCCAGGTTCAGGGTTTTATATTCATCTTCGCCGGTGCGCAGCAGTTGCCGGGCGCTGATCCCGAGTTTACCCAGCAGGCCTTGCAGTTGCGCGGCGTTCAGCGGGGTTTCCAGGTAGCGGACCACGGTTGGCGCCAGGCCACGGGCTTCCAGCAGTTCCAGCGCACCGCGGGATTTCGAGCAGCGCGGGTTGTGATAAAGCGTCAGATCGGTCATGTGCGGTTCGCATCTTGCGTAAGGTGGCGGCTATTCTACCTGTGCGGCGAGCAGTCCTGAACCTTGGAAGGCGATGGGTTGCAGCAGAACCTATTTTTTGTGTAAGGATCATTACCCATGACAAGGCGACTGACAGCAGCATTGGCCCTCTTCGCAACCTTGCTGCTTGGCGGCTGTGGCTATGACTACGGCACTGATCAACTGGGACAGAAAGTGGCGTCCGGGCGCCTCGACGGCCAATGGTTTGTGCTCAATTATTGGGCCGAGTGGTGTGGCCCGTGCCGTACCGAGATTCCACAATTGAACGCTTTGTCTGAACAGCTCAAAGGTCAGAAGATTGGCGTGTTTGGAGTCAACTTCGACAATGTGCAGGGCGAAGACCTCAAGAGTGCCAGTGAAAAACTCGGGATCACGTTCACGGTGCTGGCCCAGGATCCGGCCGACCGCTTCGACTTGCCGCACAGCGAGGCGTTGCCGGTGACCTATATCATCGATGACAAAGGCAAGGTGCGTGAGCAATTGATGGGAGAGCAGACGGCGGTGGGGGTGATGGCGAAGCTTAAGGCGTTGCAGACGATGAATTGACGGCGGGCCGAGCGCCCACCTGTGGCGAGGGGGGGCAAGCCCCAATGCCAGTCAGTCAAGGGCAATCCATGTGGGAGCGAGCCTGCTCGCGATAGCGGTGGGTCAGTCAACATTAATGTTGAATGTAATGCCGTCATCGCGAGCAGGCTCGCTCCCACAGGGACGGTGTTCGCCGAGGGGGTTTAACCCTCTTCAAGCCACCAGCGCAGCGGCTTGCCTTCGGCGGGCCAGAAGCGCATTTGCTCGATGGGCGAGATGTCCCAGCGCTGCACGGTTTCCAGTGCTTGCAGGAAGCGTTTTTCCTGTTCCATCAAGGCCGGGGCGCACATTTTGCGGGTGCTGCCGACTTTGCCGAAACTCAGCTTGTCGCCGTCCAGCGTGTAGGGCGCGAACCAGTGGTTGCAGCCGCCATTGCCATAAGCCCGACCGTCTTCACCGAGGGTGATGGTCAGGTGGCTGTAGTCGATCAGCGGGCGTTCGCCGATCCACTCCAGCACATAGCTGCGATCCTGCTGCAGTTGCACCGGCTCAGCGGCGCAACCCAGCAGGCTGGCACCCGCCATCGCGGCCAGAACGAGGTGTTTCATTACACGGGCTCCTGGCATTTCGGGCACAGGTGCTTCTCGCTGGCGGTGGTCCAGCCCAGTTCGGCAATCCGTGCAGTGGCGGCCGGTTTTTCGGCCTTGTTGCCCAGCTTGGCGTCGACCGCGAACTCGAACTTCAACTCTTTGGCGCAGCTGTCGCAGTTCACTTGCCAGTTGTGGATCGCCAGTTCACCAAACACCGGACCACTGGCCACGGCAACCCACTGGCCCATGGGCTTGAGCAGGTGGCGAACGTTCTCAACGGTCAGACGCATGGACAAGTCCTTGCTGCCTTTGAGGGTGACCAACAGCACGTCATCGGCGCGGATCGAGCCGCCGTTGCCGGTGACTTGATAACGCCCCGGCGTCAGCGCGCGGCATTCGGTCAGCGTGTGTTGCGGGTTCATCAGGCTGTAGCGGAAATCGTGTTCGACCATGGGTCCTCCAAATATGCGCGATATGCTAGCACGCGAAAGAATCAGGCATGGCCCATGGATGCGACCTTCGATCAGGCCAAATCAGCCTTCGACCCGATTCCGTGGTGTTCCAGCGGCCCAATCGGTGATGTTTTGCAGGGTGGTCGTGGCGATTGCGGCCAATGCTTCGCGGGTCAGGAAGGCCTGGTGCGCGGTGACGATGACGTTGGGGAAGGTCAGCAGGCGCGCCAACACATCGTCCTGCAATGGCAGGTCGGAGCGGTCCTCGAAGAACAACTGTGCTTCTTCTTCATAGACATCCAGCCCCAGATAGCCCAATTGACCGCTTTTCAGTGCTTCGATCAGCGCTGGTGTGTCCACGAGCCCGCCACGCCCGGTGTTGATCAGCATGGCACCGGGTTGCAGGTGTGCCAGTGACTGGCTGTTGATCAGGTGTTTGCTTTCGGCGGTCAGCGGGCAATGCAGGCTGATGATCTGCGCTTCGGCCAACAGCTCCGGTAACGCCAGGTAACGGGCGCCGAGGGCCTGGGCCTCAGGATTGGGGAAGGGGTCATAGGCCAGCAGCTTGCAGCCAAACCCGGCCATGATTTTCGCGAAGACGGCACCGATTTGTCCGGTACCGACCACGCCGACGGTCTTGCCGCACAGGTCGAAACCGGTCAGCCCGTGCAGGCTGAAATCACCTTCGCGGGTGCGGTTATAGGCGCGGTGCAGACGGCGGTTCAGCGCCAGGATCAAGGCCACCGCGTGTTCGGCCACGGCGTGGGGCGAGTAGGCCGGCACGCGCACGATGCTCAAACCAAGGCGTTTCGCTGCGGGCAGGTCAACGTGGTTGTAACCGGCCGAGCGCAGGGCGATCAGTCGCGTGCCGCCGGCGGCCAGTTGTTCAAGCACTGGCGCGCCGAGGTCGTCATTGATAAAGGCACAGACCACTTCATGCTGCTCGGCCAACGCCGCGGTGTCCAGGCTCAGGCGCGCGGATTGAAAGTGCAACTCGATACCGGCGGGCAGCCTGGCAGCGAGAAAGCTGTCACGGTCGTAAGTCTGGCTGCTGAAGAGAATCGTGCGCATCGTGTCCTCCTGGAAATCTCCCCCCGTCCCCGTCCCCGTAGCAGCTGGCGAAGCCTGCGTTCGGCGGCGCAGCCGTCGTGAAATCAGCTACTTCGGTCTTTCAGGTAAACCGCGTATGCCGGGTTTACGACGGCTGCGCCGCCGAACGCAGCCTTCGCCAGCTGCTACATTAGCCTTTGTGGCGCCCGGTGATATTGATCTGGGTCAGGCGCCAATACGCGCTTGCGAGGCCAGACGGTTGATCGCCCGTTCAAGTTCTTCCAGCGCCGCCTGCGCTTTGGGGTCTTGTTGCTTGAGCAGGGTTTCGCTGCGCTGACAGGCCGCGCGCAGCTGCGGAACGCCGCAATAGCGCGTCGCGCCATGCAGGCGGTGGACGCGTTCGATCAGGGCATTCTGGTCATTGCTTTCACGGGCGACGCGAATCGCCTCGCGGTCGGCTTCAAGCGAGGCCAGCAACATCGCCAGCATGTCAGCCGCCAGATCGGCTTTGCCAGCTGCCAGGCGCAGGCCTTCATCCGGGTCGAGCACCAGCAGGTCGCTGGTGCTGCCGTAGGCGTCGGCCCGCTCCGGCCCGTGGTTACGCAGGGCCAGCCCGGTCCATTTCAATACCACCTGCGCCAGTTGGCGTTCGCTGATGGGCTTGGTCAGGTAATCGTCCATGCCGCTTTGCAGCAAGGCGCGTTTTTCGTTGGCCATGGCGTGCGCGGTGAGGGCGACGATCGGCAGCGGTGTGCAATGCCGTTCGCTTTCCCACTGGCGAATCGCTTCGGTGCTCTGGCGTCCATCCATGCCCGGCATCTGTACGTCCATCAGCACCAGATCGAAGGCTTCGGTCTGCACCGCCTTGATCGCCGCGTACCCGCTTTCGACCGCCAGCACCTTGGCGCCCATGTCTTCGAGCAGCGTTTGCACCAGCAGCAGGTTGGCCGGGTTGTCGTCGGCGCAGAGTACTTTCGGCGCGCGGCTGGAAACCGGCTCGCCCGGTTCGTTGCGCAACTGACGCGGGTTGACCAGATCCGACAGCGCCCGGCGCAATTTGCGAGTGCAGGCCGGTTTGGCCTGCAATTGGCTGTGGGGGTTGGGCACCGAGAGATGGAACAGCGTCTGCTCGGTGGTCGGGCACAGCACCAGCACTTTGCAACCCAGGTGTTCGAGGTCCCAGATGTGCTGGTTGAGTCGCTCCGGCGGCATGTCGTTGGAGGTGATGCCGAGCACGGCGAGGTCGATCGCCTGCTCGGTCTGATGCGCACCGGTAACACCGTTGGTCAGACTTTCCAGGGTGTTGAACGGTGTCACTTCAAGGCCACAGTCTTCCAGTTGATGCTGCAAGGCCTGGCGTGCCAGTTCGTGGTTCTCCATCACCGCAACGCGCCGTCCGAGCAACGGTGGTGCCGGCAAGTCTTCGGCATCGTCGCGGGTTTTCGGCAGGCTCAGGCTGACCCAGAATTCCGAGCCTTCCCCTGGTGTGCTGTCGACACCAATCTCGCCGCCCATCTGCTCGATCAGACGCTTGGAAATCACCAGCCCCAGACCCGTGCCACCGGGTTGCCGGGACAACGAGTTGTCGGCCTGACTGAAGGCCTGAAACAGTGCGCGCACGTCCTGATTCGACAGGCCGATGCCGGTGTCCTGAATGCTGATACGCAGTTGCACGCTGTCTTCGTGTTCTTCTTCAAGCATGGCGCGGGCGACGATGGTGCCTTCGCGGGTGAACTTGATCGCGTTACTCACAAGGTTGGTGAGGATCTGCTTGAGCCGCAGCGGGTCACCGACCAACGACAGCGGGGTGTCGCGGTAAACCAGGCTGACCAGTTCCAGCTGTTTGGCGTGGGCGGCCGGGGCGAGGATGGTCAGGGTATCTTGCAGCAGATCGCGCAGGTTGAACGGAATGCTGTCGAGCACCAGTTTGCCGGCCTCGATTTTCGAGAAGTCGAGAATCTCGTTGATGATCCCCAGCAGGCTGTCGGCGGACTTTTCGATGGTGCCCAGGTAGTCGAGCTGACGCGGCGTCAGTTCGCTTTTTTGCAGCAAGTGGGTGAAGCCGAGGATGCCATTGAGCGGAGTACGAATCTCGTGGCTCATGTTGGCGAGGAACTCGGACTTGATCCGGCTCGCTTCCAGGGCTTCCTTGCGCGCCAGGTCCAGCTCGATGTTCTGGATCTCGATGGTTTCGAGGTTTTGCCGGACGTCTTCAGTAGCCTGATCGATGCTGTGCTGCAGTTCTTCCTGGGCGTTTTGCAGGGTGCTGGCCATGCGGTTGATACCCGAGGCCAACTCGTCCAGCTCTTGACTGCCGAGCGGTGGCAGGCGGGTTTCGAGATGACCGTCCTTGAGTTGTGCCACGGCCTGTTTGATCAGGTTGAGCGGTGTATTGATGGTGCGGCCCATACGCAATGCCAGCAGCGCGGTGCCGACCAGACCTGCGGCGATTAACAGCACGCTGGCGAACAGGCTGCGGTAACCACGCAGCAACATGCCATTGTGGGAGAGTTCCAGTTCGACCCAACCCAGCAAACGATCGGACTCATCGGGGATCAGCTCGCCGGCCAGGTTGCGATGTTTGCCGAACACCGGCAACAGGTAACGGGTGGCGTCGCTGCCGGTGCGTTGCAGCATGTGCGTGCTGTCGCCTGTGGGCGGCTGGTTGAGCATCAGCGGGCCGGCGTGCGCCAGTTGCGTGCGGTCTGGCGCCAGGAACGATACGGCGCGTACGTCCGGTTGCTCCAGTGATTGGGTCGCGATGCGCTCCAGCAGGTCGTCATTGCTGTGGCCCATGGCCGGGGCGACCAGAGGTGCCAATTGTTCGGCGATCATTTCGCCGCGTTGCAGAAGTTGGGTTTGCAGATCGGACTGCTGCATCCAGGTGAAATAGCCGCCCAGAACCAAGGCCATCAGGCTGGTCGGCAACAAGGTCAACAACATTACGCGACCTTTGATCCCCAGTTTCTTCAGCACGTCACTCTCCTGCTATCACGCTGTTTATAGATGATCCATGCGTGCATCCGGCACGCGCTACCCGCGCAGTGTAGCGATTTGCAGGCGGGCAATCTCGGCAAATTACCCAGAGCTTTGTGACGGTTTGAAGGTCTCGGGAGCCTGCTACGAAAGTCGCGGGTTGCTCACTGCCGGGCAATCTTGAATAATCAGTGATTGAGAATGACTTGCAGAAGCTAATGACTCCCGTATCCGTTGGCCCCCCTCGTATCCTGGCGATTGAAGACGACCTCGTGCTGGGGGCTTATGTCCATGAACATCTGGGACGTTGTGGTTTTCAGGTGACCTGGTGCCAGAACGGCAAGGAAGGGTTGGCGATTGCCCGTAAGCAAACCTTCGATGTCGTACTGATGGATATTTTGCTGCCGGGCATGGACGGGCTGGCGGTACTGACCGACCTGCGGACCAGTGATTCCACTCCGGTGCTGCTGATGTCGGCATTGGGCGCCGAAGCGGATCGCATCAGCGGTTTTCGTCTGGGCGCCGACGACTACCTGCCCAAGCCTTTCAGCATGGCCGAGTTGCGGGTGCGCATCGAAGCCATCCTGCGGCGGGTGGCCCTGGACCGTCGGCATGGGTCGCCACCGGTCAACAGCGACGTTCACAGCCTGCGTTTCGACGATGAACTGTGTGATGTTCATTATGGCGAGCAGTGGGCCGGACTGACCCGCAGCGAATATCGGCTGCTGGAAACCCTGAATCGCAATGGCGATGAAGTGCTCGGCAAGGCCTTCCTTTATCAGCACGTATTACAGCGCGGCTACGCTCCCCACGACCGCAGCCTGGACATGCACATCAGCCAGATCCGCCGCAAACTCAAGGCTGTCGGCTACAGCGAGCGTGAAGTGCGCACGGTCTGGGGCAAGGGTTATGTATTGAGTGCGTTTGATGAACAGATCTGATCGGCTGGTACCGTTGAACCGCGTGGGTGAACAGACCCGCACCTTCGATCAAATGTCCGAACGCCTGCAAGGCTCCGTGGCCCTGCAGCAGCAACTGCTACGCGACTTGTCTCATGAACTGCGCACACCGTTAAGCCGTCTGCGGGTGGCCAGTGAAAGCGAAGAGGACCTGCTGCAACTGCGCGAGCGAATCGGTCGTGAAGTCGATGCCATGCAGCGGCTAGTGGAGGACACCCTGCAACTGGCCTGGCTCGACATGGAACGCTCGCCATTACCGGATGAGGCGATCCAGATTCAGGCCCTTTGGGAAATGCTCACGGAAAACGCCTGCTATGAAAGCGGCTGGCCTGCCGAGCAACTGCACTGCGCGGTGGATGCTTCATGCTGGGTTCGCGGCAATCTGAATACCCTGGCCCAGGCGCTGGAAAACATCCTGCGCAATGCCATTCGTCATTCTCCGACCGGCGGCTGGGTGCGCCTCGACGGCCAGCGCGACGGTGACTATTGGCATCTGTGGCTCGAAGACCAGGGCGGCGGAGTCGCCGAATGCGACCTGGAGCCTATCTTCGACCCGTTCACCCGACTCGACGGCTCACGCCCCGGCAATGGCGGCTTTGGCCTGGGCCTGAGCATCGCGCGCAACGCGGTGCAGCGTCAGGGCGGACGCTTGTGGGCGGAAAATGCCAGGCAGGGGTTGCGGCTTAATATGCGGTTGTTGGCTCACGTTGATGGCGTCAGTGCCGACGCCATCGCGAGCAAGCTCGCTCCCACAGGGGATTTATGAGCGACACAGATCCAATGTGGGAGCGAGCTTGCTCGCGATGGCAATCTACAAGCCACCACAAAACCAGCGCTTATTCCCATAAGCCATAAGCCCCATACTTTGCGTGATATGGCCTGCGCGCGTTTGCCGGTATGATGGGCGCCCCCGCAGTCTGGATTGCGAATACGCCATGACCTTGCAGTACCCAACCATCGCCGATTGCGTCGGCAACACTCCGCTGGTTCGTTTGCAGCGCCTGCCTGGCGCCACCAGCAACACCCTGCTGCTCAAGCTCGAGGGTAATAACCCGGCGGGTTCGGTCAAGGACCGTCCGGCGCTGTCGATGATTACCCGTGCCGAGTTGCGTGGGCAGATCCATGCCGGCGATACGCTGATCGAGGCGACCTCCGGCAATACCGGGATTGCCCTGGCCATGGCCGCGGCGATCAAGGGTTACAAGATGATCCTGATCATGCCCGACAACTCCAGTGCCGAACGCAAGGCCGCGATGACCGCTTATGGCGCCGAGCTGATTCTGGTCAGCCAGGAAGAGGGCATGGAAGGTGCTCGCGACCTCGCCGAGCGGATGCAGGCCGACGGCCGTGGCAAGGTGCTCGATCAGTTTGCCAACGGCGATAACCCGCAGGCGCACTACACCGGTACCGGCCCGGAAATCTGGCGTCAGACTCAGGGCAGCATCACCCATTTCATCAGCTCCATGGGCACCACGGGCACCATCATGGGTGTCTCGCGTTACCTGAAAGAACAGAATCCGGCCGTACAGATCGTTGGTTTGCAGCCGATGGAAGGCTCGGCGATTCCGGGTATCCGTCGCTGGCCGCAGGAATACCTGCCAAAGATCTATCAAGCCGACCGGGTTGACCGGATCGTCGACATGGCCCAAAGCGAAGCCGAAGACGTGACCCGTCGTCTGGCGCGCGAAGAAGGCATCTTCTGTGGCGTGTCCTCGGGTGGTGCGGTGGCAGCGATGCTGCGCCTGTCCAAAGAAGTTGAAAATGCGGTGATGGTCGCGATCATTTGTGACCGCGGCGACCGTTATTTGTCGACCGGCATTTTCGACGCGCCCAACTGATGGCCAAGCAAGAGAGAGGCCTGCGCTTCCAACCCACTGGCGGCAGCAAGGCCCCGCAAGTCCCGACCGGCAAAAAGCAGCGCTTGACCATCGAGCGCCTGGCCAATGACGGTCGCGGTATCGCATTTTTCGAAGGTCGCACCTGGTTCGTTATCGGCGCTTTGGCCGGTGAAGACGTCGAGGCGCGAGTGCTGGGCGCCCACGGCAAAGTTGTCGAAGCGCGCACCGAGCGCGTCTTCGTCGCCAATCAATTGCGTCGCCCGGCGCCGTGCGCCCATGCCGGGCGCTGCGGTGGTTGCAGCGTGCAGCATCTGCCCCACAACGAACAACTCGCCCTGAAACAGCGCATGCTCGCTGAACAATTGTCGCGAGTGGCCGGTGTCGAGCCCGAGCAGTGGGCCGCACCGTTAAGCGGTCCTGAATTCGCCTACCGACGTCGTGCCCGGGTCGCCGTGCGCTGGGACGTGAAGACGAAAAAGCTCGAAGTCGGCTTTCGCGCCGCCGGCAGCCAGGACATCGTCGGCATCAATGATTGCCCGGTGCTGGTACAGCCCTTGCAGCCGATCATGAGCCGCTTGCCGGAAATGCTTCGGCGGTTGAGCAAGCCTCAGGCGTTGGGTCATGTGGAATTGTTCGCCGGTTCATCCCTGGCACTGTTGCTGCGGCACATGGCGCCACTGTCTGAAAGTGATCTGAGCATCCTCAAGGAATTCTGCGCATTCCATGACGCCCAATTGTGGCTGCATGGCGAAGGCGAACCGCAACCGGTCGATGCCGATCAGGCGTTGGGTTACCGACTTGAACAATGGAATCTTGAACTGGCGTATCGCCCGGGCGACTTCATTCAGGTGAACGCCGGGGTCAACGAAGCGATGGTCGCTCAGGCACTGGAATGGCTGAAGCCTGCGGCTGACGAGCGCGTGCTCGATCTGTTCTGTGGTTTGGGTAACTTTGCCTTGCCGCTGGCGCAGAAGGTCCGTGAAGTGGTGGCGGTGGAGGGCGTGCAGACCATGGTCGAGCGCGCCGCTGCGAATGCCGCTAGCAACAATCTGCATAACGCGAAGTTTTTTCAGGCCGATTTATCCCAGCCTTTGGCTGATGCCAAATGGGCCAGCGAGGGCTTTTCTGCGGTACTCTTGGACCCACCGCGCGACGGTGCTTTCGAGGTGGTGCGCAGACTCGCATCGCTGGGCGCCAAGCGGTTGGTCTATGTGTCGTGCAACCCGGCAACTTTGGCCCGCGACACGGTCGAATTGATCAAGCAGGGCTACCGGTTAAAACGTGCCGGGATCCTCGATATGTTTCCTCAGACGGCACATGTCGAGGCCATGGCGTTATTTGAAGCGAGCTAGGATGGCTCGTCTGGTCCGACTAGACCGCCCATGCATCAGCCGCGTCAGCCCAGCGAGGGCGCATGGGCAACGAAGGTCAGCGATTTGACGCATTGAATCTGCGTCGTAGGGAAGGTAAGCAAGATGGTACAGGTGAGAGCGCACCAGCCGATCAATACCGACGGCAGTATCAATCTCGAGGCTTGGCTCGATCATGCGGTCAGTGTCGATCCGGCACTGGATCGCGAAGCCTTGAAAGAAGCCTGCGAGTTCGCTCGTCAGGCCGAACAGCAAGACAATGCGGCGAAGAATCTCTGGGCTGAAGGTACGTCGAGTTTTCGTACAGGCCTTGAGATCGCGGAGATTCTCGCCGACCTCAAGCTCGATCAGGATTCGCTGGTCGCGGCGATTCTTTACCGTGGCGTACGCGAAGGTCATATCCAGCTGCCGGCTGTCAGCCAGCGCTTCGGTCCGGTGGTCGCCAAACTGATCGATGGCGTGCAGCGCATGGCCGCGATCAGCGCCAGTCTGAGCCCGCGCCAGTCGTTGGTGCTGGGCACTCAGGGCCAGGTGGAAAACCTGCGCAAGATGCTCGTGGCCATGGTCGACGACGTCCGCGTCGCGCTGATCAAACTGGCCGAGCGCACCTGCGCGATCCGTGCGGTGAAAACCGCCGATGACGAAAAACGCAACCGGGTCGCCCGGGAAGTCTTCGATATCTACGCACCGCTGGCTCACCGTCTCGGCATCGGTCATATCAAATGGGAACTGGAGGACTTGTCCTTCCGTTACCTGGAGCCGGACCAGTACAAGCAGATCGCCAAGTTGCTGCACGAGCGGCGCCTTGATCGCGAGCGCTTCATCAGCGATGTAATGAACCAGTTGCAGAGCGAACTGCAGGCCACCGGCGTCGATGCCGACATCAGCGGCCGGGCCAAACACATCTATTCGATCTGGCGCAAAATGCAGCGCAAGGGTCTGGAATTCAGCCAGATCTACGACGTGCGTGCGGTGCGCGTGCTGGTGCCGGAAATGCGCGACTGCTACACCGCGCTGGGTATCGTCCACACCCTGTGGCGGCACATTCCGAAAGAGTTCGACGACTACATCGCCAACCCGAAAGAGAACGGCTACCGCTCGTTGCACACCGCGGTCATCGGTCCTGAAGGCAAGGTGCTGGAAGTGCAGATCCGCACCCACGCGATGCACGAAGAGGCCGAGCTGGGCGTTTGCGCGCACTGGCGCTACAAGGGTACCGACGTCAAATCCGGTTCCAATCACTACGAAGAGAAAATCTCCTGGCTGCGTCAGGTGCTCGAGTGGCACGAAGAGCTGGGCGATATCGGTGGTCTGGCGGAGCAGTTGCGGGTCGATATCGAACCGGATCGGGTGTACATCTTCACCCCCGACGGTCACGCCATCGACTTGCCAAAAGGTGCGACGCCACTGGACTTCGCCTACCGCGTGCATACCGAAATCGGTCACAACTGCCGTGGTGCGAAGATCAACGGGCGGATCGTCCCGCTCAACTACAGCCTGCAAACCGGTGAACAGGTCGAGATCATCACCAGCAAACACGGCACGCCGAGCCGTGACTGGCTGAACCCGAACCTGGGCTACATCACCACCTCGCGGGCACGGGCGAAAATCGTTCACTGGTTCAAATTGCAGGCGCGCGACCAGAACGTCGCAGCCGGCAAAACCCTGCTCGAACGCGAACTCAATCGCCTCGGTCTGCCGCAGGTGGATTTCGAAAAGCTGGCCGACAAGGCCAACATGAAAACCGCCGAGGACATGTTTGCCGCATTGGGTGCCGGCGATTTACGCCTGGCGCAACTGGTCAACCTGGCACAGCAACTGGTCGAGCCGGAACGCGGCAACGAACAGCTGGAACTGATTCCGCGCAAAGCCACCGGCTACAAGCCAGGCAAGCGCGGCGACATCCAGATCCAGGGCGTCGGTAACCTGATGACCCAGATGGCCGGCTGCTGCCAGCCGTTGCCGGGCGACGCGATCGTCGGTTACATCACCCAGGGCCGTGGTGTCAGCATTCACCGTCAGGACTGCGCCTCGGTGCTGCAACTGGCCGGGCGCGAGCCTGAGCGGATCATTCAGGTCAGCTGGGGGCCGGTGCCGGTGCTCACCTATCCGGTGGACATCATCATTCGTGCCTACGACCGTTCCGGTTTGCTGCGTGACGTTTCGCAAGTGCTGCTCAACGAGCGGATCAACGTGCTGGCGGTCAACACCCGCTCGAACAAAGAGGACAACACTGCGTTGATGTCCCTGACCATCGAGATTCCGGGTCTGGACGCCTTGGGGCGGTTGTTGGGGCGTATTTCCCAGTTGCCGAACATCATCGAAACCCGGCGTAACCGCACCCCGTGACGGTGATCAATGTGGGGGCTGCTTTATGTGGGAGCGAGCTTGCTCCGGGCGGCGATCCGACGATGGCGGTTGTCCAGTCAACAGTTATGCTGGATGTGCCGGCCCTATCGCGAGCAAGCTCGCTCCCACATGGGTTTTGTGAAGAGATTGATAGATGTATTCACTTGAAGACTTGCTTCACCTGATGAACCGGCTGCGGGATCCGCAGTTCGGCTGCCCGTGGGATATCAAGCAAACCTGGCAGACTATCGTCCCGCACACCCTGGAAGAAGCGTACGAAGTGGCCGACGCCATCGAGCGCGGCGACTTCGAGCATTTGCAGGGTGAGTTGGGTGATCTGCTGTTCCAGGTGGTGTATTACAGCCAACTGGCGCGGGAGGAGGGGCGTTTCGAGTTCGGCGGTGTGGTCGATAGCATCACCCGCAAACTGATTCGTCGTCACCCCCACGTATTCCCGACCGGTGATCTGTACGCGCCGCTGGATATCCCGCGGCTCAGTGAGGAGCAGGTTAAACAACGTTGGGAAGAGATCAAGGCCGAGGAACGGGCCGAGAAGTCCCAGGCACCGGAGCAGTTGTCCTTGCTGGATGATGTGCCAGCGGCGCTGCCTGCATTGTCCCGTTCGGCCAAGCTGCAAAAGCGTGCGGGGCAGGTGGGTTTCGACTGGCCGGACGCGTTGCCGGTGCTTGATAAGGTCCGCGAGGAGCTCGATGAAGTGCTCGAAGCCATGGCGGATAACGACTCGGCGGCCATCAGTGATGAGGTCGGCGATCTGCTGTTTTCCGTGGTCAACCTGGCGCGTCACCTGAAGGTCGATCCGGAAACCGCATTGCGCGGCGCCAACAGCAAGTTTGAAAGACGCTTCCGATTTATCGAACAGGCATTGCGCGATACCGGTCGTCCCATAGAAGATTGCACCCTCGAAGAGTTGGACGCCTTGTGGGGCGAAGCCAAACGTCAGGAAAAGAATTTGCCCAGCTGCGGCTGAGCTGTTGCCTAAGTGAGTAAGCACCATGAGCCTTTCCCTTCGCGACCAGTTGCTCAAAGCAGGGCTGGTCAACCAAAAGCAGGCCAAACAGGTCGGCAAAGAAAAACAGAAGCAGCAACGTCTGGTCCATAAAGGTCAGATCGAACTCGATGACTCCCAGCAGCGTGCGGCCCAGGAGGCCATGGCCGAGAAGGTCAAGCGCGACCAGGAGCTCAATCGCCAGCAGCAGGAAAAGGCCGAGCAGAAGGCCCGCGCCGCTCAGGTCAAGCAATTGATCGAAGTCTCGCGCCTGCCGAAGCTGACCACCGAGGACTACTACAACTTCGTTGACGACAAGAAGGTCAAGCGCATCTCTGTCAACACCCTGATGCGCAACAAGCTCAGCAGCGGTTCCCTGGCGATCGTGCATCACGCTGGCGGCTACGAAGTGATTCCTCGTGAGGCGGCACTGAAGATCCAGGAGCGCGATCCACAGCGCATTGTGCAGCTGAACACCCAGACCGAAGAAGTCGATGCGGACGATCCGTACGCGGCCTATCAGATCCCTGACGATCTGATGTGGTAAGCCTTTAGAGGTTGCAACAACGACAAACCCCGCGCTCATTGGCGGGGTTTGTCGTTTTCAATGCTGTCATTACACGGAACGGGCGTCTCGTTGCTGTTCCAGATTTTCCAGTTCGGCCTTATAGCTGTGGGCATCACTCTCGGAGTGGAACATCCCCACCAGCATGTCTTGTTGATGTACGTCCCAGATCCGGATACCGGCGGCTACGCCTTCGTGGGACATATGTGAATCGTCGCGTTCAGTTACTTTTACAGTCATCTGCTGGCTCCAATCTCAATTGATCTGCAGCAAGGCGTGTGCAGGCCTTTGTTATATATTTTGATAGCTTGCTAAGTAAATGCCTACGGTCGGTAATGATCTTTTGCAGAAATTGAAAAAATCCCGCAGCCCTTGCAGGCCGTGACATTCGGTCGCAGGGCGTTGAGTTTCATGACAAAAGATTCATGTTTTGAGATCAAAGGATCGCAGCCTGCGGTAATGCACCTTCTTCTGTAGGAGCTGCCGCAGGCTGCGATCTTTTCAATTCAAAGGCAAAAAAAAGCCCCGCATTCGCGAGGCTTCTTCATTTCGATCCGCTTAGCTGCCTTTGACAGCCTTGCCGTCGACCGTACCGTCCTGGAGCATGATGTTGTACTCCTTGCCGTCGGTCTCGACCTGACGCAGGGCTACCAGGATGTAGCCCCAATCCTTGGCGAACCACATTTCGGTGATGCGCTTGTTCTGTGTCGGGTCGCGGACACGTTCGACCTTGATCGCATCGACCGAGCCGGCCTTGGTCTGGACTTTCTCTGGGCCGATCACGCGGAAATCGTAGGTGTCTGTGTCTTCACCTTCGACCACTTGATAGCTCATGCTTTTTTTGCCGGCTGCTACATCGCGCTGCAAGGCCAGTTGGTAAGTGGACTTGTCCAGCATGCCGGTGTTGAGTGGTACCTTGACCGGATCACCGCGATCGGTACCGGTGACCATCTTGGTGGTCCAGTCGAAGTCGAGATTGACCTTCTTGGCTTTACCCAGCCCGCCGCGTTCGAAGCGATAGGACTGGGGCAGCAAGGCGTCCTTGTCCAGCTTCAGGGTGCTTTCCTCGGTCAGGCTGGCAACCAGCATGGAGGCCTTGAAATTCAAGGTCCAGGAGCCGTTGGCATTTTTCGACAGGCTGCGTTCGGCCGAGCCGCTCATCGGAAGCTGCTTCCAGTCGGCGGTGTAGCTGGCGGAGAACGGTTGAAGATCTGCCGCCTGCGCGAGGGGCAGGGCGAACAGAGCACAAGCGAAGAGCAGGGCGCGACGCATAAAATCTCCTAGTTTCGAATCAAGTGACCGCTGGCCGCGAGTAACTGACCATCCAGTAAAGCACCCTGCTCGCCAAGGCTCAGTCGGCCCTCGGCAAACCAGCGTACGGCCATCGGGTAAATCTGGTGTTCGCGGGTGTGAACCCGTTGCGCCAGACTCTGCGGCGTATCGTGCAACTCTACCGGTATTACTGCCTGTACGACCAGTGGTCCGCCATCGAGTTCCTCGGTGACGAAGTGCACGCTGCAGCCATGTTCAGTGTCGCCAGCTTCCAGCGCTCGCTGATGAGTGTGTAACCCTTTGTATTTGGGTAGCAGCGAAGGATGGATATTGAGCAGGCGACCCTGATAGTGACGGACGAAATCAGCGCTGAGAATACGCATGAATCCGGCCAGTACCACAAGCTTGGGTTGGAAGGCGTCGATCAATTCGATCAAGGCGGCATCGAAGGCCTCGCGACCTTCGAAAGCCTTGTGATCCAGAGTGCGGGTGTCGATACCCGCGTCCCTGGCGCGCTGAAGGCCGTAGGCATCAGCGCGGTTCGAGATCACCGCGCGAATGCGCGCAGGGTTGTCCGCGTTCTGCGCGTCGTCGATCAAGGCCTGCAAGTTACTGCCGGTGCCGGACAACAGCACCACAACATCACAGGTTGCGGGCATCTGCTCTTGCATCAATGCGCCTTGAGGTTCTTCAGCTCAACTTGTGCCGCACCTTCGGCAGCGGTAGCGATCTGACCGATGACCCAAGGCTGTTCGCCGGCTTCACGCAGTACGTTCAGCGCAGCTTCAACGTGCTCCTGGCCAACGCAGATCACCATGCCGACGCCGCAGTTCAGCACGCGGTGCATTTCGGTTTCGTCGACGTTGCCTTTCTCTTGCAGCCAGTCGAACACCGCCGGACGGGTCCAGCTCGCTACGTCAACCACGGCCTGAGCGCCTTTTGGCAGGACGCGAGGAATGTTGTCGAGCAGGCCGCCACCGGTGATGTGGGCCATGGCCTTGACTGCGCCAGTGTCTTTGATCAGCTTGAGCAACGGCTTGACGTAGATACGGGTCGGCGCCATCAGCAGTTCGGTCAGCGGCTTGCCGTCGAGCTGGATGTTTTCGATGTCTGCACCGGACACTTCGATGATCTTGCGGATCAGCGAGTAGCCGTTGGAGTGCGGGCCGGAAGACGGCAGGGCGAGCAGGGCATCGCCAGCAGCGACTTTCGAACCGTCGATGATTTCCGATTTCTCGACCACGCCCACGCAGAAGCCGGCCAGGTCGTAGTCTTCGCCTTCGTACATGCCAGGCATTTCAGCGGTTTCGCCGCCAACCAGCGAGCAGCCGGACAGTTCGCAGCCAGCACCGATGCCGGTAACCACTTGGGCGGCGGTGTCGACGTTCAGTTTGCCGGTGGCGTAGTAGTCGAGGAAGAACAACGGCTCGGCACCGCAGACCACCAGATCGTTGACGCACATGGCAACCAGGTCGATGCCGATGCTGTCGTGCTTGTTCAGGTTCAGAGCCAGGCGCAGTTTGGTGCCGACGCCGTCGGTGCCGGAAACCAGCACAGGCTGCTTGTAGCCAGCCGGGATTTCGCAGAGGGCGCCGAAACCGCCCAGGCCGCCCATGACTTCCGGGCGCGCAGTGCGCTTGGCGACGCTCTTGATGCGTTCGACCAATGCTTCACCGGCGTCGATGTCTACACCGGCGTCCTTGTAGCTCAGGGAGGGTTGCTTGCTCATGATCCAGGCCTTTAGGGGGGATTCAGGGGTAACGACCGAGTTCGGCGAGTACGCTGAAATACGTGTGGCGCGATTGCCGCGCAAGCATTTCAGAGTTCCCAGCCGTTGCCGGTCTACGAAGGCGCGCGATTTTATCAGGCTTGAGGGGCAGCGGCCATCCTCGGGCCGACGGGCAGGGGCATATCGCGTTAAAAAAAACCGAAAATGCCCATGCTGGTGACGTCGCTCGTGGCTGTATAAGGTATAGCCGTTAACCGGCTATCGTTATGACAGGGTGAAAACTTCCATCGATCACGTGAATGTTTTGCGCAGGCCGGTGGTCACAGCCTTGCTCAAGTCTGTTCATGCGGTCTGTTCCAGCCGCTTTTTGTCGTCGGGAATCCTCTATGCGTTTGTGTAAATTTCTGTTTGCAGGCTGTTTGTCGTTGGTCAGCCTGGCGGGTCATGCCCAAACCGTTAACGGTCTCTATCAAGTGCGCGAGCCGGTCAGCAGTCAGGCCCCGGAAGAGCGCGATCAGGCTACCCAGCGTGCGCTGGAAACCCTGGTGCTGCGCCTGACCGGTGACGCCAAGGCAGCACAAAACCCGGGGTTGGCGGCGATTCGCAAGGACCCGCAGCAGATTATCAGCCGATATGGCTACGACGCCGGACCGCCGGAAAGCCTGCAAGTCGACTTCGACCCGGTGAGTACCGATCGGGCGCTGCGTCAGGCCGGGCTCGCCTTGTGGGGCGCCAATCGACCGTCGATTCTCGGTTGGTGGCTGAACGATTCGGCTGAAGGCTCAAGTCTGGTTGGCGACGGTCAGGCCAGTGCCGCGCCGTTGCGGCGTGCGGCTCAGCATCGCGGTCTGCCATTGCGTTTGCCGCTGGGTGACCTGAACGAGCAGATCGTCGCCACTGCGCCGCATCTTGAAGGCAACGATCCGGCGCCGTTGCATGGGATTTCCGAACGCTACGGTGCGGATGCTTTGCTGGCCGTGCATGCGCATGAAGAGGGCGGTCAGTGGCAGGCCAAGTGGCATTTGTGGCTGGGTGACCAGCGTGAGCAAGGCAGCGCGCAAGGGGCTGACACGGCGGCCTTGGCCGATGCGGTATTGCTGGCAGTGAGTCAGCGTCTGGCGCCGCGTTTTGTTGCCAAGCCGGGGGCGTCCACTGAACAGCTGCTTGAGGTGCAAGGCATGAACCTGGAGCGTTACGCGGCGCTGGGGCATTTGCTGGAGCCATTTGGTGCGCGCCTGCAAAGTGTCGAGGGTGACCGGATCGTGTATCGAGTCAACGGCAGTGCCGATCAACTGCGAGCGCAGTTGAGTCTGGCGAAGTTGCAAGAAGTGTCAGCGGGTGCTGCGCCTGCGCCTGCGCCGGTTCAGCCTGCGGTTGGCGGTTCGACACCTGCGGTCGCCCCGGCACCCGCGCCAAAAGCGCAGCTGAGTTTTCGCTGGTAGGTTTTTCTTTCCTTATATAAAAGCAGGAGTGGTTCATGGCCGATACACGGCGTTGGGTTTGGCTTGGTGGGGTGGCCCTGCTGTGCGCGTTTGTCTACCTGTTGCATCCGATCCTCACGCCATTCCTGGTGGCGTTGTTGCTGGCCTATCTGTTCGACCCGCTGGTGGATCGCCTGGAGAAACTCGGCCTGTCGCGCACCTGGGGGGTGGTCGCGGTGTTCGCGCTGTTCACCTTGGTCGTCATGACGCTGCTGCTGGTGTTGGTGCCGATGCTCGCAAAACAGCTGTTTCGCTTGTATGAACTGGCGCCACAGATGCTCGACTGGTTGCAGCACACGGCGATGCCTTGGGCGCAGTCGAAACTCGGGTTGGCGGACGGCTTCTGGAAGTTCGACAAGGTCAAGGCCGCGATCAGCGAACATATGGGGCAGACCACGGACATCGTCGGTATTGTGCTCAGCCACGCCACGGCGTCAGGTCTGGCGTTGATCGGCTGGCTGGCCAATCTGGTGCTGATCCCGGTGGTGAGCTTTTACCTGTTGCGCGACTGGGACCTGATGATGGCGAAGCTGCGCAGCCTGTTGCCACGTAATCGCGAAGAGCAAGTGGTATCGCTGGCGGACGAGTGTCACGAGGTGCTTGGCGCATTTGTTCGTGGGCAGTTGCTGGTGATGCTGGCGTTGGGTGTGATCTACGCGGCCGGTCTGATGCTGGTCGGGTTGGAGCTGGGGCTGTTGATTGGTTTGATTGCCGGTCTGGCAGCGATCGTGCCGTACATGGGGTTTGTGATCGGGATCGGCGCGGCATTGATCGCCGGGTTGTTTCAGTTTGGTGGCGATCTGTATCCGATGATCGGGATTGTTGCGGTGTTCATGGTCGGTCAGGCATTGGAAGGTATGGTGCTGACGCCGTTGTTGGTGGGAGACCGAATTGGCCTGCATCCGGTGGCGGTGATCTTTGCGATCCTGGCGGGCGGTGAGTTGTTTGGCTTTACCGGGATCTTGCTGGCATTGCCGGTGGCTGCGGTGATTATGGTGCTGGTGCGCCATGTGCATGATTTGTATAAGGATTCTGGAATGTACAGCGGTGCGGAAGATTCTGATTGATCAGTGCCGTCGATTAAGCGCTCAAGGTTGCCCGGCGCGTTGCCGGGCAGGCCTGTAGAGCACTCCTGGCTGTCACATACGCCGTCAAACAAACCCCGCCGATACCCGCAAGTTAACGCAAACCTTTGATTTTGCTTATGGTCTGCTGCATTGTGCGGCCGGCGTCACGGGTATAAACTTTGCAAACTTTACACAGAGGCCACTAACGGTTCGTTTGGAACTGTTCAGTCAGCATGAAACCGATTCAGCTGCCCCTAGGTGTGCGTCTGCGTGATGACGCTACCTTTATCAACTACTACCCCGGCGCCAATGCCGCTGCACTCGGCTATGTCGAGCGGCTGTGCGAAGCCGACGCCGGCTGGACCGAAAGCCTGATCTATCTCTGGGGCAAGGACGGTGTAGGGCGTACGCATTTGCTGCAAGCCGCGTGCTTGCGCTTTGAGCAGTTGGGGGAGCCGGCGGTGTACCTGCCGTTGGCCGAGTTGCTGGATCGCGGTATCGAGATCCTCGACAACCTTGAACAGTACGAACTGGTCTGCCTGGATGACTTGCAGGCAGTGGCGGGGCGGGCTGATTGGGAAGAGGCGTTGTTCCACCTGTTCAATCGCCTGCGTGACAGTGGTCGGCGCCTGCTGATCGCCGCTTCAACCTCGCCACGCGAGTTGCCGGTAAAACTCGCTGACCTCAAATCCCGCTTGACCCTGGCGCTGATTTTTCAGATGCGGCCCCTGTCCGATGAAGACAAGTTGCGTGCATTGCAATTGCGCGCGTCGCGTCGCGGTCTGCACCTGACCGACGAAGTCGGGCATTTTATTTTGACTCGCGGTACTCGCAGCATGAGCGCTTTGTTCGAGCTGCTTGAGCGCCTCGATCAGGCCTCTTTGCAGGCTCAGCGCAAGCTGACGATCCCCTTCCTCAAAGAAACCCTGGGCTGGTAAAACTGCGGCCTGCAGCGCGTTTTGGCATATTTCAGACGTCAGAAAACCCGCTTCCGGAAAGGTATTCACGGCGCGTGCAGATTTAAAATGGGCTTAAGCGCTTAGATGTTAACGAGAAGCCGATAAGTCACATTTGGATCGATTGAATTTGCAAATGAGGGCGATAGAAGGCATAGTCTCGCCTTCTTTACAACTTCAGCCACGGTCGTGCCCATGCTAAATCGCTTCGCACCCCTCGTGCCTCTCGCACTTGTCACCCTGCTTTTTGGTTGCGCGGTTCATTCCCCGGTCTCGCAACAAAACGATCAGCAGATTAAAAATTCAGCGACTGCCCAGTCTTCCGTTATTTACCAGGAAGAACTGGCGACCGAAAAAGAACTGGCCGATTTCGCTGGCCGCAAGCCTTACCAGCTTCCAGTTCTGGCCGACAGCATCCTCGAACGTGGTCTGTCCCTGGTTGGTACCCGTTACCGTATGGGCGGTACCTCTGAAGCCGGTTTCGATTGCAGCGGTTTCATCGGTTATCTGTTTCGTGAAGAGGCTGGCATGAACTTGCCACGCTCCACTCGCGAAATGATCAACGTGGATGCCCCGTTGGTTTCTCGCAACAACCTTAAGCCTGGCGACTTGCTGTTCTTCGCTACCAATGGTCGTCGCGGTCGCGTCAGTCACGCCGGGATCTACCTGGGTGATGACCAGTTCATCCATTCCAGCAGCCGCCGCAGCGGTGGTGTCCGGGTCGATAACCTGGGCGACAGCTACTGGAGCAAGACCTTCATTGAAGCCAAGCGAGCACTCGCCATGGCGCCAACGACAGTCACGGCACGCAAGTAAGCGGACTTTTTGTAAGGCTAACTTAAAGTCTTACTTGAAGTTTGGCGCGTAGCCGCTAGAATCCTGATCTATTGTTGACTAACTAACCGCGTAAGCCCTGCTTACGCGGTTTTGTTTTCAGCCTCTCGGCAGAGAAAGCCGCAGCCAGATCAGGATGTTCTGTACATGACGATGTCGGCCCGCCTCGCACTTATCTTCTTCGCAGCGCTGCTCAGCGCCTGCGCCAGTCGTATTCCGCCGCCTGTCAAAGTCGTTCGCGCTCCGGTTTTTGCTCCCGCTCAATCTTTCTCGCCTGCCGCTGAAGACGTGCTGATTCGCGCGTTGGGTCTGGTCGGCACGCCTTATCGTTGGGGCGGCAATACGCCGGACTCGGGTTTCGATTGCAGTGGTCTGATTGGCTACGTCTACCGTGATGCCGCGGGTATTTCCCTGCCGCGTTCGACTAGCGAGATGATCGGCATGCAAGCGCCGGAAATCGGCCAAGAGGCGTTGCAAACCGGTGACCTGATCTTCTTTGCCACCAATGGCGGTTCGCACGTCAGCCACGCCGGGATCTACGTCGGCGAAGGCCGCTTCGTGCATGCGCCAGCCACCGGCGGTACAGTGAAGCTGGACAGCTTGTCCAAGGCCTATTGGCAGAGAGCCTACCTGAGCGCCAAGCGTGTTATTCAACCAGAACATCTAGCGCATAATCCGTAGCCTGCAGAGGTTGTCATGACCGCTCGCACACTCAATCTCGACGATTCCCTCTATAACTACCTGCTCGACGTTTCCTTGCGCGAAACGCCGCTGCTGCGCCGTTTGCGTGACGAAACCCAGGCGCTGCCGATGGCGCGCTGGCAGGTAGCGCCCGAGCAGGGGCAGTTTCTCGCTTTGCTGGTCAAGCTTACGGGCGCCAGGCGTTTGCTTGAAGTAGGCACTTTCACCGGCTACAGCGCTTTGTGCATGGCGGCCGCCTTGCCGGATGACGGTTCGCTGATCTGCTGTGACATTCCCGGAGAGTACAACGCCACGGCGCGCCGTTACTGGCAGGAGGCAGGCCTTGCTGAGTGCATCGATTTGCGTTTGGCGCCCGCGTTGCAAACCCTTGCTCAACTTGAGCAGCAAGGGCAGGGCGGTTGCTTCGATCTGATCTTCATCGATGCCGACAAGGCCAACTATCCGGCTTATCTGGAAAGTGCTTTGCGGCTGCTGCGAAACGGTGGGTTGGCGGTTTTCGACAACACGCTGTGGAGTGGGCGAGTACTGGAAGAAAATCCCGCGAGCGAAGACACCCGAGCCATCCAGGCACTTAATCGTGCCTTGAAGGATGATTCGCGTGTTGATCTGTCGTTGCTGCCTTTGGGTGATGGTCTGACGCTTTGTCGCAAAAAGTAATGGGTTGATGGAAAAGATCGCAGCCTGCGGCAGCTCCTACATTGGATAATTCGCACCTCGCAGGAGCTGCCGCAGGCTGCGATCTTTTGACGTTTTGTTCCTCGTGTTATCAGCCGCGTGCCTCTTTGAGCAAAAGTGCGATGCCCGGATGGTAGTTGCCGGCTTCGTTGTGCAATTTGCGGTAGGCGTAGGGGAAGTACCAGGCCACGGCGCAGGTGTGCTCCTTTTGCAGGTCGTCGACCATGTCCTGGAGTTCTTCCGGCGTAGGGCTGTGCTGGGTCTTTTGTGGGGCGACGAACAGGCAGCCTAGCTTCAGGTCGCTGGCATAGCTGATTTTTTTCGCATCGCTCACGGTATCAAGCAGGGCCTGGGTGAGGTTCAGGTTGTTGACCCGTGGCCAGCGTTGGGTGGCCTGAAGATAGGCGCGCTCTTCTCCACTGGCGATAAACAGATCGGCGCGGCCATTGCGCTCGCCTTCCTCGATCTGCTTTTTCGTCGGAGTCTGTTCAAGGGTGACCATTTCTGCCATCCATGCCGCTGCCGAAAGCAGGCTCAGGTTGGCGCGTTCGTCAAACCAGTAAGGACTTTCATTATCGCCGCGTACCGCGTTGTAGCGGTCGATACACTCGAACCAGCGCTCCAGCACCGGACGCAGGAATTCCAGCTTGGGATTACTGATGATCATGCCTTGCATGCTGCTCACCCTTTGTTCTTGTGGTGTAAGGTTGTGGCTCTTTGATATCACTGCTTTCAGTGTGGCACAAGATTGGCGCCAGTTTATTGATTGAGGTCGGTTTCTATCTATCGATGAGTCCCCGGCTTTAATTGACGCTCCACCCCCAACCCTCTAACCTTCGCGACTTGTTTCAGGTGCTCTGTGACCCAGTGGTCGACCGAGTGAAACAGGGAAGCCGGTGAGGGCGCGTTCTTTGACAGAGCGGGCGACGATCCCGGCGCTGCCCCCGCAACGGTAAATGAGTAAAAACTGCGCTTTGAGCCACTGTGTCGAAGGTCGACATGGGAAGGCGCGCAGTTCGGCCATCCCGCCGCTCATGAGCCCGGAGACCGGCCTGATCCATCCAGCGGCATCACGGTGGGCGATGCCAGGCTTCTTGCCGTCTATTTCTATGCCTGCCCGCCGTTATCCAGCCTCAACGGAGAGCTCCCCCATGACTGATTCCCCTGATCGTGACGAACGCCATCTGGCGCGCATGCTGCGCAAGAAAGCCGTGATCGATGAGCGCATTGCCAATTCGCCGAACGAATGCGGTTTGCTGCTGGTTCTGTCCGGCAACGGCAAGGGCAAAAGCAGTTCAGCGTTCGGCATGCTCGCCCGGGCGATGGGCCACGGCATGCAGTGCGGCGTAGTGCAGTTCATCAAGGGGCGCAGCAGTACCGGCGAGGAGTTGTTCTTCCGCCGCTTCCCGGAACAAGTGCGCTTCCATGTGATGGGCGAAGGTTTTACCTGGGAAACCCAGGATCGCCAGCGCGATATCGCCGCCGCCGAGGCCGCGTGGGAAGTATCCCGTGAACTGCTACGTGACCCGGACATTGGCCTGGTGGTGCTCGATGAGCTGAACATTGCCCTCAAGCACGGTTACCTGGACCTTGACCAGGTGCTCAGCGATTTGCAGGCGCGTCCGCCGATGCAGCATGTGGTGGTCACCGGTCGCGGTGCCAAGCCGGAAATGATCGAACTGGCCGACACGGTCACTGAAATGGGCATGATCAAGCATGCCTTCCAGGCCGGGATCAAAGCGCAGAAAGGCGTTGAGCTGTGAGCCTCTTTATATGAATAGCAGTCGTTATTGCCCGGCGGTATTGATTGCCGCACCGGCTTCCGGTCAGGGCAAGACCACCGTCACCGCCGCGCTGGCCCGTTTGCATCGCAATCAGGGGCGCAAGGTTCGGGTATTCAAATGCGGCCCGGACTTTCTCGATCCGATGATTCTCGAGCGCGCCAGCGGTGCGCCGGTGTATCAGCTGGACATGTGGATGGTCGGCGAACAGGAAAGTCGTCGGTTGTTGTGGGACGCGGCCGCTGAGGCTGACCTTATCTTGATCGAAGGCGTCATGGGCCTGTTCGATGGCACGCCATCCAGCGCCGATCTGGCGCGGCACTTCGGCGTGCCGGTGCTGGGCGTGATCGATGGCACCGCCATGGCCCAGACCTTCGGCGCGCTGGCGTTGGGGTTGGCGCGTTATCAGCCGGACTTGCCGTTCGCCGGTGTATTGGCCAACCGCGTCGGCACCTTGCGTCACGCGCAACTGCTCGAAGGCAGCCTCACCGAAGGCCTGCGCTGGTATGGCGCCTTGTCCCGGGAAACCGGGATCGAACTGCCGAGCCGTCATCTTGGATTGGTGCAAGCCAGTGAGTTGAACGACCTTGATCTGCGTCTTGATGCCGCCGCCGAAGCCTTGGCCAGCAGCTGCGAAGTGGCGTTACCGCCCGCTGTCGAGTTCGCCGCGCCTGACGTGATCGCTGCCGAGCCGTTGCTGGCGGGTGTGCGAATTGCCGTGGCTCGTGACGAAGCGTTCGCCTTCACGTATGGCGCGAGCCTCGACTTGCTGCGGGCGATGGGCGCCGAGTTGCGATTCTTCTCGCCGATCCATGACCGTGAACTGCCAGAAGCTGACAGCCTGTATCTGCCTGGCGGTTATCCTGAATTGCACCATGTGGCGTTGGCTGAAAACAGCACAATGCTCGATGCGATTCGCGCTCACCACGCGGCCGGCAAGCCGTTGCTGGCCGAATGCGGCGGCATGCTGTATTTGCTCGGCTCACTGACTGATGTCGACGGTACGCGTGCTGAGTTGGTGGGGCTGTTGGCGGGTGATGCGGTGATGCAAAAGCGTCTGGCCGCGTTGGCCCTGCAAGCCGTCGAACTGCCGGAAGGCGCGCTGCGTGGCCACACATACCACCATTCGTTGACCAGCACCGAGCTTGAGCCGATCGCCCGTGGTCTGAGCCCTAACGGTGGGCGCGGCGCCGAAGCGGTTTACCGTGAAGGGCGGATGACGGCGTCTTATGTGCACTTCTATTTCCCTTCCAATCCATCGGCGATCGCCGCGCTGTTTGCGCCAGACCTGAACCCTGTGGGGGCGGGCTTGCCCGCGAAGAGGCTATGACAGACAACGCATTTTCCGAGGCCGAGCGCGAAGCGGTTTATCGCGCGATTGCCGAACGTCGTGACATGCGTCACTTCAGCAGTGGCAGCGTCGAACCCGAGCTGCTCCGGCGTTTGCTCGAAGCGGCGCATCGGGCCCCGAGTGTCGGCTTGATGCAGCCCTGGCGGTTCATCCGCATCAGCGACCGGGCGTTACGCGGCCAGATCCAGCAACTGGTGGAAGAGGAGCGGGTACGCACCGCCGAGGCGCTGGGCGAACGCTCCGACGAGTTCATGAAGCTGAAAGTCGAAGGCATCAACGACTGCGCCGAAGTGCTGGTCGCCGCGCTGATGGATGATCGCGAGCGGCATATTTTTGGCCGTCGGACCTTGCCGGAAATGGACATGGCGTCGTTGTCCTGCGCGATCCAGAATCTTTGGCTGGCGTCCCGTGCCGAAGGTCTGGGCATGGGCTGGGTCTCGTTGTTCGAGCCGCAGGCATTGGCGGATCTGCTCGGCCTGCCGCCGGGGGCCAAACCGCTGGCGGTGTTGTGCCTGGGACCGGTCAAGGAATTTTACCCGGCGCCGATGTTGGTCCTTGAAGGCTGGGCGCAGGCGCGTCCGCTAAGTGAACTGTTGTACGAAAATTTTTGGGGAGTGAGTCAATGAGTGTGGCGTTGCTGAGTGTCGCCGGGGTAGCGCTGGACGCGCTGCTGGGCGAACCCAAACGCTGGCATCCGCTGGTGGCGTTCGGCCGTTTTGCCGATCGTATCGAGCAACGTTTCAACTCCGCCGGCCGTGGCTGGCGCAGTCATGGCGTCACCGCCTGGGTGATGGCGGTGTTGCCGCTGACCCTGTTGGTGACGGCGTTTTCCTGGCTGCCCTACGTTGGCTGGATCGTCGAGATCCTGGCGTTGTATTGCGCCCTTGGCCTGCGCAGCCTCGGCGAACATGTCGAGCCAGTGGCTCAGGCTCTGCGCAGCGACGATCTGGATGAAGCGCGCCAGCGTGTCGGCTATCTGGTCAGCCGACAGACCAGTGAGCTGGACTCCACTGAAGTGGCCCGCGCCGCTACCGAATCAGTGTTGGAAAACGGCAGTGACGCGGTGTTCGCCGCACTGTTCTGGTTTGCCGTCGCCGGTGCGCCGGGGGTGGTGCTCTATCGTCTGAGCAATACCCTGGACGCCATGTGGGGGTATCGCAACGAACGCTTTGAACGCTTCGGCTGGGCGGCGGCGAAAATCGACGATGTGCTCAACTACATCCCGGCGCGTCTGGTGGCGTTGACCTACGCGCTGCTGGGCAAGACCCGCCTGGCACTCAAATGCTGGCGCACCCAGGGGCCGACCTGGGACAGCCCGAACGCCGGGCCGGTGATGGCCGCTGGCGCCGGCGCCCTTGGGGTCGAGTTGGGCGGTGCGGCGATCTATCATGGTGAGCTGCATCAGCGTCCACAGTTGGGCGAAGGTGTGCCGGCAGATGCAAACTCCATCGACCGCGGCTGGCAACTGGTTCAGCGCGGGGTGTGGTTGTGGTTGCTGATTCTCTGTGTGGGGGCTGAGTTTTATGCTTGAGCACGGTGGCCGCTTGCGCAAGGCGGCGTTGCAGTACGGCATCGCCGAAGCCGATTGGCTCGACTTGTCCAGCGGTCTGGCACCTTGGCCGTGGGCTATTCCGGACATACCGTTGCGGGCCTGGGCGCGTTTGCCGGAAACCGATGACGGCCTGGAACAGGCCGCACGCGAGTACTACGGCGCCACACAGGTGCTGCCGGTCGCCGGCTCGCAGGCGGCTATCCAGCTGCTACCGCGCCTGCGCCGTGCCGGCAAAGTCGGCGTGCTCTCGCCGTGTTATGCCGAGCACGCCGAGGCCTGGCGGCGCAACGGCTATATCGTGCGTGAAGTGCTGGAGCAGGAAGTCGACTTCTTTCTCGATAGCCTCGACGTGCTGGTGGTGGTTAACCCGAACAATCCCACGGGCCTGAGCCTGACCCCGGAACGCTTGCTCGATTGGCATGCCCGACTGGCACAGCGCGGCGGCTGGTTGGTGGTCGACGAAGCGTTCATGGACAACACCCCGCAGTTGAGCCTGTCGTCGTATGCCAATCAGGTTGGTTTGATCGTCTTGCGTTCGTTCGGCAAATTTTTCGGTTTGGCCGGGGTGCGATTGGGCTTCGTGCTGGCTGAGCGCAAGTTGCTCAAGCTGCTTGCCGAACAGGTCGGGCCTTGGGCGGTCAGCGGACCGACTCGGGTATTGGGTCAGGTCTGTTTGCGTGACACCCAAGGGCACGCGCTCCAACGCTTGCGCAGTGAAGAGGCAAGTCAGCGTCTGGCTGAAGTCCTCGAGCGCCACGGCTTCAAGCCACAAGGTGGTTGCGCCCTGTTTCAGTGGTTGATCACCGAGCGCGCTGAACACCTGCATGAATTCATGGCTCGGCAGGGCATCTTGCTGCGGCTGTTCACTCACAACAGCAGCCTGCGTTTTGGTTTGCCGGCCGATGAGGCCGATTGGCTGCGTCTCGAGCACGCTTTCGAAGCCTACGCCAAGGAAACCCCATGACCACGCTGATGGTGCAAGGCACCACCTCGGACGCCGGCAAAAGTACCCTGGTAACTGCGCTATGCCGCTGGCTGACCCGTCAGGGCGTCAGCGTGGTTCCTTTCAAGCCGCAGAACATGGCACTCAACAGCGCGGTGACCGCTGACGGCGGCGAAATCGGTCGCGCTCAAGCCGTGCAGGCCCAAGCGGCCAACCTTGAGCCGCACACCGACATGAACCCGGTGCTGCTCAAACCCAACAGCGATACCGGCGCGCAAGTGATCATTCACGGACGCGCCGTGACCACCATGAACGCGGTCGCCTATCACGACTACAAAGCCATCGCGATGCAAGCGGTGTTGGCCTCCCATGAACGCTTGAGTGCTGCCTATCCGGTGGTGATGGTCGAAGGCGCGGGTTCACCCGCCGAGATCAATTTGCGCGCCGGCGACATTGCCAACATGGGCTTCGCCGAAGCCGTGGATTGCCCGGTAGTGCTGATCGCCGACATCAATCGCGGCGGGGTATTCGCGCACTTGGTGGGTACGCTGGAACTGCTGTCAGCCACTGAGCAGGCGCGGGTCAAAGGCTTCATCATCAACCGTTTTCGCGGCGACATCGCCTTGCTGCAACCAGGCCTCGACTGGCTGGAGGAACGTACCGGCAAACCGGTAATCGGCGTGCTGCCGTATGTCATCGACCTGCACCTGGAAGCCGAAGACGGCATCGATCAACGCCAGACCGATAAGGCCGAGCAGGTGCTCAAAGTGGTGGTGCCGGTGCTGCCGCGTATCAGCAACCACACCGATTTCGATCCACTGCGCCTGCATCCGCAGGTCGATCTGCAGTTCGTTGGTCCGGGGCAGCCGATTCCGCCTGCCGACCTGATCATTCTGCCGGGCTCGAAAAGCGTGCGCAGCGATCTGGTCTACCTGCGCAGCAACGGCTGGGACACGGCCATTACCCGCCACTTGCGTTACGGCGGCAAGCTGCTCGGCATTTGCGGCGGTCTGCAAATGCTCGGCGAGCAATTGCATGATCCGCTGGGGCTGGAAGGTGCGGCGGGCTCCAGTACCGGCCTCGGTTTGCTGGCGTTCGAAACCGTGCTTGAAGAAGAGAAACAGCTGCGCAATGTGCGCGGACGTCTGACCCTGGAAAACGCCGAAGTCAGCGGTTATGAAATTCACGCCGGGGTCACCACCGGCGTTGCTCTGGAGCAGGCAGCGGTGCTGTTGGATGACGGTCGCAGCGACGGCGCACAAAGTGCTGACGGACAGGTGCTCGGCACGTACTTGCACGGTCTGTTCGAATCCCCGGCGGCGTGCAGTGCGCTGTTGCGCTGGGCTGGTTTGCAGAATGTGCAGGAAGTCGATTATCACGCCTTGCGCGAGCGCGATATCGAGCGCTTGGCGGATTTGGTGGAGAAGCATCTGGACACTGGGCTGTTGCGTGAGCTCTGTGGTTTTTGAGGTGGCTGCGCTGGCCTCATCGCGAGCAAGCTCGCTCCCACATTGGATGCGAGGTGTTGCTCCATTTTGTGATCAATACAACTCCCCCTGTGGGAGCGAGCTTGCTCGCGATGAGGCCTGTCGTTACACCGCCAATTAAAAGGTTATAACCATGTTGCAACTGATCCTCGGCGGCGCCCGTTCCGGTAAAAGCCGTCTGGCTGAAAAACTCGCCAGCGAAAGCGGCCTGGCGGTGACGTACATCGCCACCAGTCAGCCACTGGACGGCGAAATGAGTGCTCGCGTGGCTCATCACCGCGAGCGCCGTCCGCCTGAATGGGCACTCATAGAAGAACCACTGGAACTGGCCCGGGTGTTGCGCGAAACCGCCAGCGCCGAGCGTTGTCTGCTGGTGGATTGCCTGACCCTGTGGCTGACCAATCTGCTGATGCTTGAAGATCCCGAGCGTCTGGCAGGTGAGCGTGAAGCTTTGTTGGATTGCCTGGCATCGCTGCCGGGGGAAATTGTTTTTGTCAGCAACGAGACCGGTCTGGGTGTCGTGCCGCTGGGCGAATTGACTCGCCGCTATGTCGATGAAGCCGGTTGGCTGCATCAAGCCCTGGCTGAGCGCTGTCAGCGTGTCGTGTTGACCGTCGCCGGCCTGCCCCTGACTTTGAAAGGTACTGCGTTATGACTCATTCCTGGTGGTTGAACCCGTGCAAACCGATCAATGCGCAAACGCATGAGCAGGCGGCGGCTCGGCAGCAGCAACTGACCAAACCGGCGGGCTCCCTCGGGCAGCTGGAGTCGGCGGCGGTGCAATTGGCGGGGCTGCAAGGTCGGGTCAAACCGAGCTTGAATCAGCTGTGGATTGCGATTTTTGCCGGTGATCACGGGGTGGTCGCCGAAGGGGTTTCGGCGTTCCCGCAGGAAGTCACCGGGCAGATGCTGCATAACTTTGTCAGCGGTGGCGCGGCGATCAGCGTGTTGGCGCGGCAACTTGAGGCACGACTGGAAGTGGTCGACCTCGGTACTGTCACGCCTTCGTTGAATCTGCGGGGCGTACGTCATTTGCATATCGGTCCGGGCACCGCAAACTTCGTGCACGGCCCGGCAATGACCCAAGCTCAGGGCGAGCGAGCCTTGCAGGCCGGCCGTGACAGCGTGCTGCGGGCGATCGCTGAAGGCTCCGAGCTGTTTATCGGTGGCGAGATGGGCATCGGCAATACCACCGCCGCCAGTGCTGTGGCCTGTGCACTGCTCGATTGCCCGGTGGCGCATTTGACCGGGCCGGGCACCGGTCTGGACGCGGCAGGTGTCAGCCATAAAGCCCAGGTGATTGAACGCGCTCTGACGTTGCATGCCGCTCAGCGCGGCGACGTGTTGCAGACGTTGTTCAACCTCGGCGGTTTTGAAATCGCTGCGTTGGTCGGTGCTTATCTGGCCTGTGCCCAGGAAGGTTTGGCGGTGCTGGTCGATGGCTTTATTTGCAGCGTTGCGGCGCTGATCGCGGTGCGCCTGAATCCGGCGTGCCGCGAGTGGTTGCTGTTTGGTCATCGCGGGGCGGAGCCGGGTCATCGGCATGTTCTGGAAGCCTTGAATGCCGAGCCTTTGCTGGATCTCGGCTTGCGACTGGGCGAGGGCAGTGGTGCGGCGCTGGCGGTGCCGTTGCTGCGTCTGGCCTGCGACCTGCACGGGCAAATGGCGACCTTCGCTGAAGCGGCTGTAGCCGATCGTCCGGCATGACGTTACGTCTGGACCTGCTGCGCCACGGCGAAACCGAACTCGGGGGCGGTTTGCGCGGTAGCCTGGATGACGCGCTGACCGCCAAAGGTTGGGAGCAGATGCGCGCCGCGGTGATTGACCAAGGTCCGTGGGATCGCTTGGTCAGCTCACCGCTGCAACGTTGTGCGCGCTTTGCCGAGGAGCTGGCCGAGCGGTTGGGCTTGCCGGTCGAGCTGGACAAAAACCTGCAAGAGCTGCACTTCGGCGTCTGGGAAGGGCAGAGCGCGGCGGCATTGATGGAGACCGACGCTGAGGCGCTGGGGCTGTTCTGGGCTGATCCCTATGGGTTCACGCCTCCCGGCGGTGAACCGGTGATTGCGTTTTCCGAGCGGGTGCTGGCGGCCGTCGAGCGTTTGAATCAGGCCTACGCAGGCGAGCGAGTGCTGCTGATCAGTCACGGTGGGGTCATGCGTTTGTTGCTGGCCCAGGCGCGAGGGTTGCCGCGTGAGCAATTGCTCAACGTTGAAGTTGGTCATGGCGCGCTGTTTTCGTTGCGCATCGAGGCGGATGCCATGCTCAGGGAAGAGGGCTGAACATGCTGCCATTCTGGATCGCCGTGCAATTTTTGAGCAGCTTGCCGATTCGTCTGCCGGGCATGCCGGCGCCTCAAGAACTTGGGCGCTCGCTGCTGTTCTATCCGTTGGTGGGGCTGCTGTTTGGTGGGTTATTGTGGGCACTGAACTGGCTGTTGCTCGGTACGCCGGCGTTGCTGCATGCAGCGTTGGTGTTGAGTGTCTGGGTGGTGCTCAGCGGCGGTTTGCATCTTGATGGTCTGGCCGACAGTGCCGATGCCTGGCTTGGCGGTTTTGGTGATCGCGAACGCACATTGACCATCATGAAAGACCCGCGCAGTGGGCCGATCGCGGTGGTGACATTGGTGTTGGTGCTGTTGCTCAAGTTCACGGCGTTACTGGCGTTGATCGATCAGCACTCGATGGTCGGATTGATCCTCGCACCGTTGATCGGTCGCAGTGCGTTGCTGGGGTTGTTTCTGAACACGCCGTATGTACGCGCTGGCGGCCTGGGGCAGGCGCTGGCCGACCATCTGCCGCGCAAGACCGGTCTGCAGGTGTTATTGCTCAGCACGTTGGCCTGCTTGCTGATCGGCGGCTGGAGCGGTGTGGTTGCGTTGGTGTTGGCGGCGCTGATGTTTTTCTGGTTGCGTCAGGTGATGCTGCGGCGTCTGGGCGGGACCACTGGCGATACGGCAGGGGCATTGCTGGAGCTGCTGGAAGTGGCGGTGCTGGTAGGTTTGGCGCTGCTCTAAAAGGATTGCGTAGGAGCTGCCGAAGGCTCGGGCCGCGTTCGGACGATCTTTTTGTTTTGAGTATCAAGAGATCGCAGCCTTCGGCAGCTCCTACAGTTGTTCGATAATCAAACTTGCTTTAACTCAATCGCGGGTATATACACGCACCATGCTAGCCTCTCAATGTTTATGCACCAACCTGCGTCGCGCCGCTCGTGGCGTCAGCAGGCACTACGACGGCGCCCTGGACGGATTCGGGATCAACGTTGCGCAGTATTCCTTGCTGTGCAATTTGCAGCGTCTCGATCAACCGAGCATTTCGACTCTGGCGGAAGCCATGGGGCTGGATCGCAGCACTTTGGGGCGTAATCTGCGGGTGCTGGAGGGGGAGGGGCTGGTGATGCTGGTTGAGGGTGAAGACCAGCGCAATCGCATCGTGCAGCTGACCGAAGCCGGGCGTGAACGCCTGGCAGCGGCCTTACCGGCCTGGGAAGCGGCGCAACAGCGGCTGATCGATCGTCTGGGCGCAGAGAAACGCGCAACCCTGCTGGCCTTGCTGGATGAACTCGCCTGAGGCGGTGGGCCTTTCCAAACGTAAGCCCGAATTTAAGCCCGAACTTAAGCGGGTATATACCCGCTACCGGAGAACAAGAATGACATCGATGTGGCGTACCAGCGGTTGGGTTCTACTCGGGAGCGCACTGATTCTTGCGCTGTCGCTTGGCGTGCGACATGGCTTCGGGTTGTTTCTGCCGCCGATGAGCGCGCAGTTCGGCTGGGGGCGCGAGGTGTTCGCCTTCGCTATTGCCTTGCAGAACCTGATCTGGGGACTGGCGCAGCCATTCACCGGTGCATTGGCGGACCGCTTCGGTGCGGCGAAAGTGGTGCTGGTCGGTGGCGTGTTGTACGCCGTGGGGCTGGTGTTCATGGGCTTGTCAGATTCGGCCTGGTCGCTGTCGCTGAGTGCCGGGTTGTTGATCGGTATTGGCCTGTCCGGCACCTCGTTCTCGGTGATTCTTGGCGTGGTGGGGCGCGCCGTGCCGCCGGAGAAACGCAGCATGGGCATGGGGATCGCCAGTGCTGCCGGCTCCTTCGGCCAGTTCGCGATGTTGCCCGGCACGTTGGGGTTGATCGGCTGGCTCGGTTGGTCGACCGCATTGCTGGTGCTGGGAATGCTGGTGGCGCTGATTGTGCCGCTGGTGAGCATGCTCAAAGATAAACCGTTACCCGTGCTCGGTCATGAGCAAACCCTGTCCGAGGCGCTGCACGAGGCGTGTTCGCACTCGGGGTTCTGGCTATTGGCGTTCGGTTTTTTTGTCTGCGGTTTTCAAGTGGTATTCATCGGTGTGCATTTGCCGGCCTATCTGGTCGATCAGCACCTGCCCGCCAGTGTTGGCACCACCGTGCTGGCGTTGATCGGCCTGTTCAATATCTTCGGTACTTACACTGCTGGCTGGCTCGGCGGGCGCATGTCCAAACCGCGTCTTCTGACCGTCCTCTACCTGCTGCGTGCGGTGGTGATCGGCCTGTTCCTCTGGGCTCCCGTGACGCAGGCCAGTGCTTATTTGTTCGGCATGGCCATGGGATTCCTCTGGTTGTCGACGGTGCCTTTGACTAACGGCACGGTAGCGACGCTGTTCGGTGTGCGAAACCTCTCTATGCTGGGCGGTATTGTTTTCCTCTTTCACCAGTTGGGCTCGTTCCTCGGCGGCTGGTTGGGCGGAGTGGTTTACGATCGAACAGGAAGCTATGACTTGATCTGGCAAGTAGCGATTCTTCTGAGTCTGTTGGCGGCAGCCTTGAATTGGCCAGTGCGTGAGCGCCCGGTAGCGCGGTTGCAGGCTCAGGCGAGTGCTGCATGAACAGAGTCGGAGCATGGCTCGCCGCAGCCGGTGCTGGCGCGCTGCTGTTGGCGCTGGTCTGGTGGGGCTGGCATCAGGGTGGCCTGGCATTGATGCAACTGGGTATGGGGACCTGTTGAGCGCCCACTAAAAAGCCCCGCCTCTATACAAGAGTGCGGGGCTTTTTCAATTCAACGGGTGAGCTGTTCAGGCTCGCCGTGAATCAGAAGCGGTAGGTCGCGCCGACACCAAAACCATTGGCGCTGTTTTCGTACTTGGCGCTGTAACTGTCGACTGCGTTGGAACGATTCACCGTGACAGCTTCTTCCTTGAGGTAGGAGTAGGCGACGTCGATGGTCAGATCATCGGTGACGTTGTAGCCAGCGCCAAGGCTGAAGATTGTGCGGTCACCTGTAGGAATACGTGGCGAACGGTCAGTATTGTTGGTAGGCGACTGGTCAAAGGTCAGGCCGGTACGCAATACCCACTGCTTGTTCAACTGGTAGGAAGTACCGATGGCGTAGGCCCAGGTATTGTGCCAGTTCTGCTCTTCCGTAATGGTACCGAACAGGGCTGGGGACAGTACGCCGCCTTGTGCCGCAGTGACACCTTCGTTATTGACGGTAATGTCTTTCAGGCGGCTCCAGCGAGTCCAGGTGGAACCTGCATACAGGGTCCAGGCATCCGTCAGCTGTTGTGTTACGGAGAAGTCGACCGACTCAGGGGTTTCGATCTTCAGCGAAGCGTCGTATCGATTGCTTTGCAGGAAGGCGGAAGGCGCATTGGCGCCTGCGGTGATATCGGTATGGCCTTCGAGATTGTATTTCACTTTCGAGTGATAGGTCAGGCCGACGCGAGTCGTGTCGGTTGCTTGTACCAGAACGCCGAAGTTGTAGCCCAGAGCGGTATCGTCCCCTTTGATCTTGACGTGGGTATCGCCAAAAAGAGGTACATCCGACTCGAGAGTACCGCCAATGCGGTTAATGGTCGGACCGAAGCCGATCGATACTCTGTCGTTGAAGGCATAGCTGACGGTAGGTTGGAAGGTCACAACCTTGACTTCACTCTTGCTGCCGAAGCCGCCACCCTGGAAGCCACTTTCATAGTTGGTAATCAGACCAAAAGGTGCGTAGACACCAAGGCCGAATGCCCAGTGATCATCTATCGGCTTGACGTAATAGCCCATAGGAACGGCTGTGAATGGCACCATGTCGCCTTTGTTGGTACCCGGATGGGCGCCTTGGGCGTCTTTGATATCAGTCGAGGCATTGATGGTTGCCAGCCCGCCAGTGACTTCCTGACGCTTGATTCGCGACATGCCGGCAGGGTTGCCAAATACAGTACTTGCATCATCGGCAGATGAAGAGCGTCCCGCAAAACCAGTCCCCATCCCACTGATGCTCTGTTCGTTGAGGGCGAAGCCACTTGCGAAGATCTGGGTGGATGCCAAGGTAACGGCGAGGCTAAGGGTGGTTTTGAGTATTACTTTTTTCATTATTAGAACTCCTGGTGATCACCGGAGCGAAAATTACCAACATTTTCGTTTCAGCGCCATAGGCTGTATGGCTTGAGATAGAGCGCTTTTGTAGGACAATCAGACCAAATTCGCGTCTATATGCGCGATCTTGCAAATTGCCCGGTTAACAGGCGATCTGATTCAGCGGTGATACACAGGTTTGCCAGGCACAGGTGAAGTCGCGAAGACGACCTTGCGGCTGGAACGTCTGGCGCCAGATTCGGGCCATGCCCAGCAGGTCATCGGCTTCGGGAAGCGGGGTGTTTTGTTCTTCTATTAATAGCCAGGCGATAGCGGTGGCGTAGCGCAGGTTGACGGTCAGTTCGAGGTGCGGGCCGCTGAGAAATGCATGCTGGCTGGCGAGTCCGCGAACCAGGCTGGCGCGTTCCGGGTCCAGCGCCAGGTAGTGATCCCAAAGCGCCTGGTGGCGAGGTTCGGCAATCCGGTACAGGCCATGCCCGCGGCGGTCATGCAGGGCGGAACCGAGAGCAGACTGACTGGCGGCAACACCCAGTAGCAGGGATTCGGCTGTTGTGCTGTGGCGTCCGAGGTAAATCAATGTCGGGCGGATCACATAACGGCACAGTTCGCTGGCGGCGATACCCATAAGGCCCTCGAAACGTGAAGTGGGCGGCGATTCCTGACAGGGGCTTGGCAGCGGTGGATCGGTTCAGGATCGCCGGAAGCGGATCAAGCCGCTTGAGTTGAAGTGTAGTGTCATATTCGTGCTGTAAAGTTCTGTTTTTAAAATATTTCTGGCTTCGAGTTATAACCGTTATATCGCTTGGTGCTTAAGCCGGTACAACGAATGGAGAAATATCAGGCAATAAAAAGCCCTGCTTTTTGGGCAGGGCTTTCGAAGTTTTCAGCTTTTCTGGCGTATCAGGCAACCAGTGCCTGACGGGTACGCTCGATCACGGCCTGCAGCGGCTCGGCGCTGGAGTATTGATCGGGGTACAGGCGTTCGCTGTGACGAGCGATGCCGTGTTCATTGACCAGAGTGAAGCTGAAGCAGCCTTTGCGAGCAGCCATGATCAGGCAGTTCATTGGTGCAAAAGCGTTGGTTAGGGTGCGAATGGCATCCTGAGTATGGATTTGAGTAGACATGGTTATTGGGTGTTCCTACAAATGACACGGATAAGAACCGTGCAACGTTAAAACGTTCCAGTAACGTCGATCACCATTGATCGAACGAAGAACCCGACTGGAACAAAGCAGCCAGTTGAAGCGCTATGATTTTTGCGCGCTTGGGCCGGCAGGTAGGTACTTAGGAGGGCAGGCAGCACATCAAGGGCAAAGGTTCTGGGCCCGGGGTGAAGATCCTGATCAATTTGCAGGTTGGTTCGGTCAGAGTAAGTGAGCTTCGCAACACCCTTTGCATTCGATTCAAAGGCAGTGTTGTCGCAAGCGTTACCTGGAAACCATCGAGGTGGTCGGTCCCGTGATGTCGGTAAAGGCTTCTCTTTAGGGAAGGTTACCGCAGGAGTTGTTCGACCAGAATTGACTTTCAGCTTGGTACTAACGCCGCGGATACTAACGGATTGAATTCAAGAAAGGAAGTGTGTTAGGCAAAAAAACTTCTGTGGGGGCTTGAACCGCTCTGCTCGCAGGCGGGAATTTGCCGTACCTGGCGCATTCGCAGTCGAGGGGAAAACGACGCGGCAACAGTAAAGCACACAATTGGGTCGCTAAGTGCCCGGTGGCGTCAGCCATCATCTCCCTTGAAACGCAGGTGCAGTGAGGCTGGTTGCTATTGAATTCCTACAAAGCGCACGAAAAAAGGGCGGTGATATAACCACCCCAAAGGTACTTGTGCACATTAGTTGCGCGGACTGTCACCCGCCTGTCATTTCACCTTCAAACGCAGTGGGTGCCTGTAGTGGAAATTTAAGTCAATGAAAAACATCGCTTTTTTTTACTGGTGAAAAAATCGTCAGTTTGACTGCGGGCCCCATTCCACAGGGCTTCTGGCGAGTTCAGGACGGGTTGTCCACTGAGTTATCCACAGCTTCTGTGGATTGTCCCGAGCGCTTGCTCTAGGACGGGCGTACCGGCTTTTTTTCGACTTTACCCGTACGAAAAAAAGAGTAGAGTGGCGCGCCTTCCGATCTGTCCCACAGTGCTTTATGAAGTTTCGCTCAGTATCAACCTCCGTTACCTCTGCACCCTCGGGTGTTACTCCTCCCAAGCGTTTTTCGATGCGAGTCGCCGAATGGCTTCTCGACAGTCCTCGCCTGGGCAATAACCCCAACGTCAAACATTTCGCCGGACGTTTGCTCAAGGCTCCGGCCCGTGAAGGGATAGTGGCTGCGCAAAGTCGTCTGGGGCAATTGATGTGCCGCGAATGCGGTAATGCCCGCGATCGTCGTATTGGCCAGGACCTGCTGCGCCAGGCCGCACGTGCCGGCGACCGACGTGCCCAGCGCGAACTCGGTCAGATCGAAGACTGAGCTGTCCAACCCCCAACGGCTTGGTTAACCTTCGCGCTTTAATTCATCGGCAGGAATCGTCATGGCTATGGACTTGACCAGTGTATTGCTCGGCCTTGCGGGTGCTGCGCTGCCGTTGTTGGTGCTGGCGTGGCAACTGCAGCGACGCCATGGCACCGCGCAGTCCGAGCTGGCGCTGCTTGAAGAGCGCTTGAGTACTGCGCAATTGGCACAGGACGGTCTGAATGCGCAGCTCGATGCCTGCCGCGATGAAATCAGTGACCTGAGCCAGGCCAACGCTGCCAAGCAAGCCGATCTGGCTGCCGTGCGCCGTGAGGTCGAGCTGTTGCAGATCGAGCGCGACAACGCCCGTGACGCGGCCCATGCCTGGAACCTCGAACGCAGCGGTAAAGAAGCCGAGTTACGACGGCTGGACGCTCAGGCCGCGTCACTGAATGCCGAGCTGCGTGAGCAGCAGGAAAGCCATCAGCAACGTCTGAGCGACCTGCAAGGCTCGCGGGATGAGCTGCGGGCGCAGTTCGCCGAGTTGGCCGGGAAAATTTTCGATGAGCGCGAGCAGCGCTTTGCCGAAACCAGTCAACAGCGTTTGGGGCAGTTGCTCGACCCGTTAAAAGAACGCATTCAATCCTTCGAGAAACGCGTCGAGGAAAGCTATCAGGCCGAAGCCCGCGAGCGCTTCTCGCTGGCAAAGGAGCTGGAGCGTCTGCAACAACTGAACCTGCGCCTGAGCGACGAGGCGACCAACCTCACACGAGCGCTCAAGGGACAGAAAACCCAGGGCAACTGGGGCGAGTTGATTCTCGAGCGAGTGCTGGAGCACGCGGGCCTGGAGAAGGGTCGTGAGTACCAGACTCAAGTCAGCCTCAAGGGGCCGGACGGCGAGCGCTTCCAGCCCGACGTGCTGATTTATCTGCCGGGCGACAAGCAGGTGGTGGTCGACTCCAAGGTCAGCCTGACGGCCTATCAGCAATACGTGGCGGCTGACGATGACGCGATTGGTCAGGCGGCGCTCAAACAGCATGTGCTGTCGCTGCGCAATCACGTCAAAGGCCTGTCCGATAAGGACTATAAGCGGCTGGACGGTCTACACAGCCTGGATTTCGTTTTGCTCTTCGTGCCCATCGAGGCGGCTTTTTCCGCTGCATTGCAGGCCGAGCCGAATCTGTTTCAGGAAGCCTTTGACCGACATATCGTCATCGTCAGCCCGACCACCTTGCTGGCCACGTTGCGCGTCATCGACAGCCTGTGGAAGCAAGAGCGTCAGAGCCAGAACGCCCGGGAAATCGCCGAGCGCGCAGGTTGGCTGTACGACAAGTTCGTGCTGTTTATTCAGGATCTGGACGAGGTCGGTAATCGCTTGCAGCAACTGGATAAAGCCTACAGCGCCGCACGCAACAAGCTGACGGAAGGTCGCGGCAATCTGGTCAGCCGCAGCGAACAGCTCAAATTGCTCGGCGCACGGGCCAGCAAGAGCTTGCCGGCGGATCTGCTGGAGCGGGCGATGACCGATGTCGACGGGTTGGCCGAGCTGCCGGAATAAATCAAAAGATCGCAGCCTGATTTGTAGGAGCTGCCGAAGGCTGCGATCTTTACAACGGCAAATGCCGACTCAACAACGCCCGCAACGCCGCCGGTTTCACCGGTTTCGGCAGGTATTCCAGCCCTGCCGCATGCACTTGGGCAACCATCTCCGGCCGCCCGTCAGCGCTGATCACCACGCCGGGTACCGGCTTACCCAGTTGGGTGCGTAGCCAGGCCATCAACTCGGTGCCGGTTTCGCCATTGTCGAGGTGGTAATCGACCAGCGCCAGTTGCGGGCGCATGCCGTCGCTGAGCAGCGCCGCACACTCATCGCGATTGCGTGCGGTATACACCTGACACCCCCAGCGCGAGAGCAGGCTATTCATGCCAATCAGAATGCTGTCTTCGTTATCGATACACAGCACCTGCGCGCCTGTCGGTAGTCGGCCATTGAGCTTGGCAATTTTACTCGGCGCGCAGGTTTGAGCGTGGGCCAGTGGCACGCTGACGCTGAACACGCTGCCTTTGCCTGGCCAGGAACGCACTTGCAGTTGATGCCCGAGCACCCGGCACAAGCCGTCGGCAATCGCCAGGCCCAGACCCAGGCCTTTTTCGGCACGGGTCTGGTGGCTGTCGAGGCGCTTGAACTCTTCGAAAATAACCTGGCGTTTGTCTTCCGCAATCCCCGGGCCACGGTCCCAGACCTCCAGGCACAGGTGATCGCCCCTGCGCCGGGCACCCAGCAGCACCGGGCCTTTGGCATATCGAAAGGCGTTGGTCAGGAAGTTTTGCAGTATCCGTCGCAGCAGTTTGATATCGCTGTCGACCCGCAAGCGACTGCCGCGAAGGCGAAATTTCAGCCCTTGCTCCTGCGCCAAAGCCTTGAATTCGGCGCCGAGGGCGTCGAACAAATCATTGAGCGCAAACGGCTTGCGATCCGGGTTGATCTTGCCGTTTTCCAGGCGCGAGATGTCGAGCAGGTCGCTGATCAAGTCCTCGGCCGAGCGCAATGAACTGTCCAGATGCTGCACCAGTTGCCGGGTCTCGCTGGAAAGGTCGTCGTCGCGGTGGGAGAGGGCAGCGGAGAATAATCGTGCGGCATTCAACGGCTGCATCAGGTCGTGACTGACTGCCGCGAGGAAACGGGTTTTCGACTGGTTGGCCGACTCGGCGGTGCCTTTGGCTTCGGTCAGCGCGACGTTCAACTGCGACAGTTCATGGGTACGTTCGGTGACGCGTCGCTCCAGGCCCTCGTTGGCCTCGGTCAGCGCCTGCTCTGCCTCGCGGAACGCAGTGATGTCGGTGAAACTCATGACAAACCCGCCACCCGGCATCGGATTGCCGATCAGCTCGATCACCCGGCCGTTGGGGAACAAGCGCTCCGAGGTGTGGGCGCGTCCCTGACGCATCCAGTGCAGACGCCGGGCAACGTGGACTTCCGCTTCGCCGGGACCGCACAGGCCACGTTCGGCGTTGTAGCGAATGATGTCGGCAATCGGCCGGCCGACGCTGATCAGGCCGTCCGGGTAGTTGAACAGTTCAAGGTAACGACGGTTCCAGGCCACCAGTTTCAGCGACTGGTCGACCACGCTGATGCCCTGGGTGATGTTCTCGATCGCGCCTTGCAGCAACGCACGGTTGAATTGCAGCACTTCCGAGGCTTCGTCAGCGATTCGCACCACGTCCTCAAGCTGCATTTCCCGACCTTCAATGGCCGCTTTTACTACTGCGCGGGTCGAAGAAGCGCCCAGTACACCGGCGAGCAGGCGTTCGGTGTGAGCGATCCATTCACCGTCGGCGTTCTGGTTCGGGTTGAAGCCTTTGCCCTGGCGGTAGGCGAAGCGGATGAAGCTCTGGCGTGCCCGTTCTTCACCGACAAAACGCGCCGCAAGTTGCAGCAGATCGTCGATTTGCACCGCCAGCATCGAGCGGGCGCTCGGCCGCGGGCTGATCTCCTGACCAATGAAACGCCCGGCCTGCCAGTGTTCCGAGACCCGTGTACGGGACAGCACCGAAACCCAGGCGAACAAGGTGAAGTTACCGGTCAGCGACAGCACCACGCCCTGGGTCAGTGGAGAAATCGGCAGGTTCAGCGGGTTGCCGTGCAGCCAGCCCAGCCCTGGGAAGCTGTGCAGCGACCAGCCCAGGCTGTTGGCGGCGATCGGCAGAATCAACGTGTAGAACCAGAGAAAAGTCCCGGCAGCGAGACCGGCGAACACCCCGCGGCGGTTGGCCTGTTTCCAGTACAGCGCGCCGAGCATCGCCGGCGCCAATTGGGTCACGGCGGCGAAGGCGATCTGCCCGATGGTGGCCAGACTGGCGGTCGAACCGAGCAGGCGATAGGAAACATAGGCCAGCAGCAGAATCGCCACGATGCTCACCCGACGCACCGAAAGCATCCAGTAGCGGAACACCTCGAACGGCCGCTCGGCGTTTTTCCGGCGCAGCAACCATGGCAGCAGCATGTCGTTGGAGACCATGGTCGACAACGCCACGCTGGCGACGATCACCATCCCGGTGGCGGCCGATGCGCCACCGATAAACGCCAGTAGCGCCAGTGCCGGATGGGCCTGGGCCAGTGGCAGGCTAATCACGAAGGAGTCGGGCAGTACCGAGCTTGGCAGCATCATTTGCCCGGCCAGCGCAATCGGCACCACGAACAGTGCGGCCAATGCCAGATAAGCCGGGAACACCCATTTCGCCAGGCGCAAATCCTGCGGCTCGATGTTCTCCACCACGGTCACATGGAACTGCCGGGGCAGGCAGATGATCGCCATCATCGCCACGCCGGTCTGCACCACCATCGATGGCCAGTTGATGGTTTCTTTCCAGTATTCCTCCAGGCGTGGTGCGAGCATGGCTTGATCGAACAGGTCGTCGAAGCCGTCGTACAAGCCATACGTGACGAAGGCGCCGACCGCGAGGAAGGCGAACAGCTTGACCAGCGCTTCGAAGGCAATCGCCAGCACCATGCCACGGTGGTGCTCGGTGGCATCGAGGTTGCGGGTGCCGAAGACGATGGTGAACAGCGCCAGAATCAGCGACACGATCAGCGCCGTGTCCTGGGCACGGGTGCCCATGGCGTCGGGGCCTGCGCCGATCAACAGGTTTACCCCGAGGACGATGCCTTTAAGCTGCAAGGCGATGTAGGGCAATACACCCACCAGACAGATCAGCGCCACCACAACCGCCAGCGATTGTGATTTGCCGTAGCGGGCGGCGATGAAGTCGGCAATCGAGGTGATGTTTTCCTGCTTGCTGATCATCACCATTTTTTGCAGGACCCACGGCGCGCACACCAGCAGCAGGATCGGTCCCAGATAAATCGGCAAAAACGACCAGAGTTGTTCGGCCGCCTGACCTACGGCGCCAAAGAATGTCCAACTGGTGCAATAGACCGCCAGCGACAGGCTGTACACCCAGGCACGCATTCGCGGCGGCAGCGGCGTGCTGCGGCGGTCGCCGTAAAAGGCGATGGCGAACATGACGGCCATATAGGCCAGGGCGACGGCGGCAATCAGCCCGCTGGACAGCGACATGGGAACTCCAGGCAAAAGACACCCGGGACGCAAGCCCGGCCTGACAGTCTCGCATGACCTTCACGGTTAGTCAGCGTCGACCAAGGTCGTGGCGTGGCGGGGTGTCGCAGGGGGATACACACGTGTTTTCGCGGTAGATCGTAATCTCCCCCCGTAGGAGCTGCCGAAGGCTGCGATCTTTGCGCTCGTCGCAACCGCAAGATCAAAAGATCGCAGCCTTCGGCAGCTCCTACGGGGCCAGCGCGATGTCGATCAATTGGTGCAGCTCTTCCACTTCAAGCGCCGCCGCCGCGAACAGGATGTGGAACACCGTTGGCGCCACCAGCATGTTGATCAGTCGGTCGACACTCGGCTTCGGCTCATCCGGATAACGCTCCAGAATTGTCTGCAATTGACCGCTGAGAATGCTCACGCAATACCCCGGCGTGGCGCTCGATTGCACGTCGCGCATCATGTTGCGGCCGGGCTCCGAACTCATCTCGTCCAGATACTGCTCGGCCCAGGCGCGCAAATCGCCGCGCAGGCTGCCGGTGTTGGTCGGTTCGCTGTCGGGACGCATGCGTGCCAGCGCGACGTCCGCCAGCAGTGCCGACAAATCGCCCCAACGTCGGTAGATCGTCGACGGTGTAACGCCTGCGCGGGTGGCGATTTGCGGCACGGTCACGCTTGAACGTTCCTGCTCTTCGAGGAGTTCACGCACTGCCGTGTGAATTGATTCCTGGACCCGGGCACTTCGGCCGCCGGGGCGTAACGCTTCTTTAATAGCCATGCAGCGGACCTTAACACAAAGAATTTGCTTTAAGCCGAAGCCAGTCGCACACTCCGCAAAAGCAAAAAGTTAGCTTTTGCGGAGTGTGTCCATGTCCAGTTCTGTCTCAAACCGTTCCAGTCTGGTGTTCCTGGCGATCACCTTGTTGAGTTTTCTCGCCGCTTCCAGTGCGCCAACACCGCTTTATCATCTGTACCAGGAGGCGCTGCAGTTTTCTCCGGCGACCCTGACGCTGATTTTCGGCGTGTATGCCTTGAGCCTGCTGGCGGCGCTGCTGACGGTTGGCTCGCTGTCGGATCATCTGGGGCGCAAACCGGTGATCTTCGCTGCGTTACTGCTGGATATGCTGGCGATGCTGCTGTTTATCAACGCTGACAGTGTGGCCTGGCTGATTGCCGCGCGTGTGCTTCAGGGTTTCGCCACCGGCATGGCCACCAGCGTACTTGGCGCGGCATTGCTCGATACTGACCGGCAGCAAGGACCGCTGGTGAACAGCGTTGCACCGCTGTTGGGCATGGCGTGCGGGGCATTGGGCAGCGGATTGCTGGCGGAATATGCGCCGCAACCACTGCAGTTGGCTTATTGGATTCTGTTCGGGTTGTTTCTGCTGCAAGCCCTGTATGTCTGGCGTCTGCCCGAAAGCGTCAGTCGGCAACCCGGTGCCTGGGCGTCGCTGCGTCCCACCTTGCATGTGCCACCTCAGGCGCGACGGGCGCTTTGGTTGGCGCTGCCGGTGGATGTGGCGGTTTGGGCGGTGGGTGGGTTCTTTCTGTCGCTGGCACCGTCCCTGGTTCGTGCGGCGACCGGTTCGACCTCGAACCTGATCGGCGGAACTCTGGTGGCCGTGTTGACGGTCAGCGGCGCGCTGATGATCTTCTCGTTGCGCAATCGTCCGGCAGACAAAGTCCTGCGCTTGGGCGCGAGCTTGTTGGCGATCGGCATCGCGCTGATCCTGACGGCCGTGCACAGCGCCAGCCTGCCGCTGTTTTTTTTCGCCACCCTGGTGGCTGGCAGTGGTTTTGGCGCCGGTTTTCTCGGTGCCTTGCGCAGCGTGGTTCCGCTGGCCTTGCCCCATGAGCGCGCAGGTTTGATGTCGGCGTTCTACGTGCTGAGCTACCTGGCGTTCTGCCTGCCGTCGCTGTTGGCAGGGAACCTGACCCGGACCTTTGGCCTGATCGCTACCACCGATGGCTATGGCGTGGTGTTGATCGCGCTTTCGCTTGGTGCGTTGCTGGGGTTGATGCGTCAGCGACCAGCAAAAGTTTGCGCCGCCGCTGGCAATTCCTAGTGCGGCAGAGACGTCCTTATGCGCTTGAGTTAGCCTTGGCGCCTGACGCGTAACCGCTTGGTTTTTACTCAAAGGATTGACCCCCTCATGAAGATCATTCGCAGCAAATCTTTCACCGGTGACCGCGCCTGGGCGGCGCTGGATATCGCCAACATGAACGGCATCAGCACCCGTTTGCACTGGACCGATCAGCCCTATAAATGGCACGTCAACGACGGCCAGGAAGTGTTTGTCGTGCTCGATGGTCAGGTGCAGATGCGCTATCGGGAGAACGGTGTCGAGCAGGCTACGCTGTTGGAGGTCGGTGACATCTTTTATGCGGCGGTCGGCACCGAACACGTCGCCCATCCGCAAGGCGCGGCGCGGGTGTTGGTGATTGAAACGCAAGGCAGTGTTTAGTGGCTATATCTACAAAACAGATAACAGTTAGAGAAATTACCCGTTATATAGATATTCGATTCGGTTCTACCATGAGCTCTACCTCACCCGAGGACAGGAGTTCACGATGCAATGCCCCAACAGCAACAAAACCGTTAATCGGCCTTTGAGCCACTTGCAGCACCCGCGCGAAGCGATTCGCCAGTTCACCCCGAACTGGTTCGCTGCGACCATGGGCACCGGGGTCCTGGCCTTGGCGCTCGCCCAATTGCCGGTGTCGATCCCAGGCTTGCATGCCTTCGCCGAAGGCCTGTGGATGTTCAACATTTTCCTGTTTCTGTTGTTCAGCGGGTTGTATGCCGCACGCTGGGCGTTTTTCTTCGATGAAGCGCGACGGATTTTTGGCCACTCCACGGTTTCGATGTTTTTCGGCACCATTCCCATGGGCCTGGCGACCATCATCAATGGCTTCCTGCTGTTCGGTCTGCCGCGCTGGGGGGAGGGTGTTGTGCACGTGGCCGAGGTGCTGTGGTGGCTGGATGTCGCCATGTCGCTGGCCTGCGGCGTGTTGATTCCGTACATGATGTTTACCCGTCAGGAACACAGCATCGACCAGATGACCGCTGTCTGGCTGCTGCCAGTAGTGGCCGCGGAAGTCGCGGCGGCCAGTGGCGGTTTGCTTGCACCGCATCTGGCTGACGCCCACTCGCAATTGGTGATGTTGGTAACCAGCTATGTGTTGTGGGCATTCTCGCTGCCGGTGGCGTTCAGCATCCTGACCATCCTGTTGCTGCGCATGGCCCTGCACAAACTGCCCCACGAAAACATGGCCGCGTCGAGCTGGCTGGCGCTGGGACCAATTGGCACCGGGGCGCTGGGCATGTTGCTGCTGGGTAGCGACGCACCGGCGATTTTCGCCGCCAACGGCTTGCCGGGTATCGGTGAAATTGCCGCCGGGCTGGGTCTGGTCGCCGGGATCACGCTGTGGGGCTTCGGCTTGTGGTGGATGTTGATGGCGGTGTTGATCACCCTGCGCTACCTGCGCGGCGGGATTCCTTTCAACCTCGGCTGGTGGGGGTTTACCTTCCCGCTGGGTGTCTACTCGCTGGCCACATTGAAGCTGGCGAGCACGTTGAACCTGGCCTTTTTCAGCATTTTTGGCAGTGTGTTGGTCGTCGCGCTGGCGATCATGTGGCTGATTGTCTCCAAGCGCACCGTTCAAGGTGCCTGGCGCGGTGAGTTGTTTGTTTCGCCGTGTATTGCCGGATTAGCGAAATAATTCGCAAAGTTTAGGTAAGGTTGTGGCCTGGATCGCTGTACGACATTCCAATAAGAGCATTCAAGCCACACAGGGACATGGAAGATGAGTCACCCTTCGCAGTTCACCTTGCTTCGCAAGCGGCGGTTTCTGCCGTTTTTTGTTACGCAGTCCCTCGGGGCGTTCAACGACAACATCTTCAAGCAGTCGTTGATCCTTGCCATTTTGTACAAACTGACCATCGAGGGTGACCGTTCGATCTGGGTCAACCTGTGCGCGTTGCTGTTCATCCTGCCGTTCTTTCTGTTCTCGGCGCTGGCCGGTCAGTTCGGCGAAAAGTTCGCCAAGGACGCGCTGATCCGTCTGATCAAGCTCGGTGAAATCGCGATCATGGCGGTCGGCGCAGTCGGTTTCCTGTTCGATCACCTGTCGCTGATGCTGGTGGCGCTGTTCGCCATGGGTACTCACTCGGCGCTGTTCGGCCCGGTGAAGTACTCGATTCTGCCCCAAGCGCTGCACGAAGAAGAGCTGGTGGGTGGTAACGGTCTGGTGGAAATGGGCACCTTCCTGGCGATTCTGGCGGGGACCATTGGCGCCGGGATCATGATGTCGTCCAGTCACTACGCACCGATTGTCTCCACGGCGATCATCGGTGTCGCGGTGCTCGGTTATCTGGCCAGTCGCGGCATTCCGCGCGCGGCGGCATCGACCCCCGAGCTGCGGCTGAACTGGAACATCTTCAGTCAGTCCTGGGCGACCTTGCGTCTGGGCCTTGGGCAAACGCCCGCAGTCTCACGTTCGATTGTCGGCAACTCGTGGTTCTGGTTCGTCGGGGCGATTTACCTGACGCAGATCCCGGCCTATGCCAAAGAGTGGATGCATGGCGACGAGACCGTGGTGACGCTGATTCTGACGGTGTTCTCGGTCGGTATCGCGCTGGGTTCGATGCTCTGCGAGAAACTCTCCGGACGCAAAGTCGAGATCGGCCTGGTGCCGTTTGGCTCCTTTGGCCTGACGGTGTTCGGCTTGCTGCTCTGGTGGCACTCCGGCGGTATCCCGGAAAGTCTTGAAGGCCATGGCTGGATCGAAGTGCTCGGCTTTGGTCATACGTGGTGGGTGCTGTTCGATATTCTCGGGCTGGGGATTTTCGGCGGCTTCTACATCGTGCCGCTGTACGCATTGATTCAGTCGCGCACCGCCGAAAACGAGCGGGCGCGGGTAATCGCAGCCAACAACATCCTCAACGCACTGTTCATGGTGGTGTCGGCGATTGTCTCGATTGTGCTGCTGAGCATCGTCAAGTTGTCGATTCCCCAGCTGTTCCTGGTGGTGTCGCTGCTCAACATCGGCGTAAACGCCTACATCTTCAGCATCGTGCCCGAGTTCAGCATGCGCTTCATGATCTGGCTGCTCAGCCATTCCATGTACCGCGTGCAGCACCGCAACCTTGAGCTGATTCCCGATGAAGGCGCGGCACTGTTGGTCTGCAATCACGTGTCGTTCGTCGACGCCTTGCTGATTGGTGGCGCAGTGCGTCGGCCGATTCGCTTTGTGATGTATTACAAGATCTACAACCTGCCGGTGCTGAACTTCATCTTCCGTACCGCCGGGACCATTCCGATTGCCGGACGCCAGGAAGACATCCAGATCTACGAAAGGGCCTTCAAGCGAATCGCCCAGTACCTGAAGGATGGCGAACTGGTGTGCATCTTCCCGGAAGGCAAGTTGACCGCCGATGGCGAGATCAATGAGTTCAAGGGCGGGCTGACGCGGATATTGGAAGAAACACCGGTGCCGGTGATTCCATTGGCCTTGCAGGGGTTGTGGGGCAGCTTCTTCAGTCGCGATCCGGACAAGGGTTTGTTCCACCGCCTCTGGTCGCGAGTGACCCTGGTGGCGGGGCCTGCGGTGGCGGTTGAGGTCGCGCAGCCGGCGCAGTTGCAAGCGCTGGTCGGCGAGTTGCGTGGCACCGTTAGATAGTTGGTGTTTTGGCGGGCCTCATCGTCGGAACGCCGCCCGGAGCAAGCTCGCTCCCACACTTGATTTGTGAACGACACAGAACCAATGTGGGAGCGTGCCTGCTCGCGATGACGGTAGAGGCCTAAGCGCTGACTTTGAGCCCAACCAATCCGGCAATGATCAGCGCGACACTGGCCAGCCGGAACAGCGCCATGGATTCACCAAACAGGATGATCCCGGCGATGACCGTACCCACCGCGCCAACGCCAGTCCAGATTGCGTAGGCAGTGCCCAGCGGCAGATCCTTCATGGCCAGTCCCAGCAGACCCAGGCTGATCACCATGGCGCCGACAGTCAGGACGGTGGGAAGAGGGCGGCTGAAGCCGTCGGTGTATTTCAGGCCAACGGCCCAGCCGACTTCAAACAGACCCGCGAAAAACAGAATGATCCAAGGCATGAAGACCTCCATCGATAGACGGGGTCGTCCCCAGATTAATAACTCGATCGAGCCGCAAGGTCGTCCTCGCGATGCGCACTATAGTGCCCATTAATAACCTGGGGATCAAGTTGCAGGGTCAGTCGGTTGCTTGTTGGGCGGCCAGTTCGCGGTCCTGTTTCTCGCTCATCCGGCGGAAATACGTCGAGAGCAACGCCCCGGAAATGTTGTGCCAAACGCTGAACAGCGCGCTCGGCACCGCCGCCAGTGGCGAGAAGTGGGCACTGGCCAGCGCCGCGCCCAGACCGGAGTTCTGCATGCCGACTTCCAGCGCTAGTGATTTACGTTGTGCCAATGGCAGCTTGAACACACGTCCGGTGAAGTAGCCCAGCAGGAAGCCAAAGCTGTTATGCAGCATCACCACGGCCATGATCAGCAGGCCGGACTCGGCAATCCTGGCCTGACTCGCCGCGACAACGGCAGCGACGATGATCACGATACTCACCACCGATACCAGTGGCAGCACGTCCACCGCATGGCGAACCCGATCTCCCAACAAACGCTGGGCGACCACGCCGAGCACGATCGGCAGCAACACCACTTGCAGGATCGACCAGAACAGCTCCATGAACGAGACCGGCAACCAGGCCGAGGCCAGCAACCAGATCAGGGCCGGTGTCAGCAACGGGGCGAGCAGGGTGGTCACGGCGGCAATCGCCACTGACAGTGCCAGGTCACCGCGGGCCAGCCAAGTCATTACGTTCGACGAGGTGCCGCTCGGGCAGCAACCGACCAGAATCACCCCGACGGCGATTTCTGGCGGCAGGTGAAACGCCTGGCAGAGCAACCATGCCACACCGGGCATGATCACGAAATGTGCGACTACGCCCAACGCCACGCGCCACGGATGGCGGGCAACTTCAGCGAAGTCTTCAAGTTTGAGGGTCAGGCCCATGCCGAACATCACCAGGCCCAGCAACGGCACGATCGCACCTTTCAAGCCGATGAACCACGCAGGTTGCAGGAAAGCCACCACGGCGAAGATCAAGACCCAGTAAGCGAAGGTGTTGCCGACAAAGCGACTCAGTGCTGCCAGTGCACGCATGACCTGTTCCTTATTGTTGAGAGGGGGATGTGAAAAGATCGCAGCCTGCGGCAGCTCCTACGGGAGGAACGCAAAGGTTCTGTAGGAGCTGCCGAAGGCTGCGATCTTTTTTAACCGACCTGTATCAGACTGTTCAGATCCCTTGCGGAGTCTCTTCGCCGCCCAGTGCCTCAACCAGCGCCGGGAGGAAGTCGCCGAAGGTCAGCATCATCAGTGTGAAGCTGGCATCCAGTTGGCCGAGGGCTTCGTCGCCACCGTCCTGTTCTGCCTGATCCTGCAGCAGGTCTTCGAACTTCAGGCGCTTGACCACCATCTTGTCGTCGAGGACGAAAGACAGTTTGTCTTGCCAGGCCAGGGACAGCTGAGTGACCACTTTGCCCGTGCTCAGGTGCAACTGGATTTCTTCGCTGGTCAGGTCCTGACGCTTGCAACGGACGATACCGCCGTCTTCGTGGGTATCACGCAGTTCGCACTCATCCAGCACAAAGAAGTCGTCTGCAGCTTTCTGGGTGGTGACCCACTCAGTCATGGTGGCGGTCGGGGACATTTTTACAGTCAGCGGACGTACCGGCAGCGTGCCAATCACTTCACGCAGAGTGGAAAGCAGGTCTTCGGCGCGTTTCGGGCTGGCGGAGTTGACCAGGATCAGCCCCTGTTTCGGTGCGATAGCGGCAAAGGTCGACGAGCGACGGATAAAGGCCCGCGGCAGGAACGCCTGGATGATTTCATCCTTGATCTGATCACGTTCCTTCTTATAGACCTTGCGCATCTGTTCGGCTTCGATCTCTTCGACCTTTTCCTTGACCGCGTCGCGCACGACGCTGCCCGGCAGAATGCGCTCTTCCTTGCGCGCGGCAATCAGCAGGAAATCTCCGCTGACATGCACCAGAGGTGCATCTTCGCCTTTGCCAAACGGCGCGACGAAACCGTAGGTGGTCAACTCCTGGCTTGCACATGGGCGCGCCAGTTTGGTGGCCAGTGCAGTTTCCAACGCCTCAGCATCAAAAGGCAGATCTTGGGTCAGGCGATAGATAAGCAGGTTTTTGAACCACATGGGGTGAGTCTCTCCTTTATACAAAGGGGGGCATTATTCTCCGCGCAGCGTCATAGGCCAACCCTCAGCTAAGCCTTTGGAAGGCCTGAAAAAATTATTTTAAAAAGTGCTTGCCAGAGGTGGGGCTGCTCCGTAGAATGCGCGCCACACCGAACGTGAAGGGTGATTAGCTCAGCTGGGAGAGCGTCTGCCTTACAAGCAGAATGTCGGCGGTTCGATCCCGTCATCACCCACCATTCGCATTCAGTGTTACGCGCAGCGGTAGTTCAGTCGGTTAGAATACCGGCCTGTCACGCCGGGGGTCGCGGGTTCGAGTCCCGTCCGCTGCGCCATATTCAGTAACCTGGAACGCTGAACGCCAGGTCACCACAGAAAGCCCGCTAACGCGGGCTTTTTGCTGTAAGAGTTCCATGCGAAGTGCACTGTTTCATTGAAATTCAGCTTTTTTAATAATTTTCTTAATTAAATCAGCACGTTATGAATTTTTGTGGCACAATGCGCCCCGCAACGAAGGTAAAGGGTGATTAGCTCAGCTGGGAGAGCGTCTGCCTTACAAGCAGAATGTCGGCGGTTCGATCCCGTCATCACCCACCATTTACTTTCAACGCTACGCGCAGCGGTAGTTCAGTCGGTTAGAATACCGGCCTGTCACGCCGGGGGTCGCGGGTTCGAGTCCCGTCCGCTGCGCCATATTTGCTTCCCTAAGGCCCACTGAACGCCTTGAAGCTACGAGAGAAGCGGCCTTGAGCCGCTTTTTTTGTTTTCTGAATTCCATAAAAATCCTTCTCCTTCTCCTTCTCCTTCTGCGGTCCGCTGGCAGCGCCTTTTACGACACCTCGCCCATCAGCTTTTGCGTTGGTTCAGCAGAAATGGCGAACGCGCCCTAGTGTTTGCGGCGCTGTGCCATCACTCTTCAGATTACTGGCCGAATCAGACTGATAGCTGTTCTTCGCGCAGGACCTGAGATCTATCTTGTTGAGGTTTAAATACCTTCAGCGCTGAGCTCCGCACAGTAAACGCTCATTGATTTTAAGTAATTGATCAATGCATGAAGGGCAGGAGAGCTGAAATGCCTTTCCATCGTGTTGGTGCAATCGGTTTTGAGGGGATGGCGATTTTGGATGCCTGCGACCGTAGCTGTGCCCAGTCTTTATTATATGAAGGTTACTGAGCTACGTAAGAGCAAGCTCCCCCCGCGCTTGTCAGGCAAGGAAGCGTAAAAAGCCCAGGTTGGGGAATATTCATATTCAAGAAACCATGGGGATTCGCCGCGGGGTTCCTGGGCCAGGGATCCAATGCCCTAGCGTGGAGTTAACCGAATGCTAAATATCGATTTCCAGCGCAAGAATTTTAAGGTCTTCTGATATTTTCGAAGGCCCCAATCGACGCACCTTGAATTTCTCCCTGTGCAAGAGCCTTATGATCCCAACAGGTGACACGGTGAGCAACTTCATTGCTCCGTGAGATTTAGCGTATTTGATGGCTGCCAGCAGAAGCAATAACGCCGTGGAAGAGGAAGGGGCCTGTTGCCGTTTCGTCAAGTGTTGGGAGCGCAGATCCATGGCGGCGAACCTGGAAAGTTCCCAGACATGCTGTAGTGATGGCGCACTCTGTCCCCCTAGCAAATCAGGAAATACCTGGCTCAGCAGATAAGGTCTTGTAGTTGGTAGCAGTCGAGCTGTTCCTACGATTTCTCCCGCATCATTCTGGGCCGCCACATAAAGCGTGTCCTCTCTATCAAATTGATCAGTTTCGAGCTGATCAGGGCAATTCAGAGGCCACCCAAGGTTTTCGACAAAAACTTTATAACGATAGTGTGAAATATCCGTAAGCAGTTCTTTGCCCAGCTCACTACGATTTCCTTTGCGGATCTGCACGGCAGTCACCTTCCAGTTTGGATAGGCTGCAATTAGAGGGTAAAAGTTTGAGGTCGGTAACTACTAGAATTGGTAGGTATTACCTAAGGACTGCACTCTGAAGTCAGTGCTGAAGCGAGAAAGCGAGTGGTTAGGCTTAAGCGCTTTTATTATCGGCACCTGGTACCAACTTGACGTGTAAAAATCACAAGTCGGGACCAGAGGCTAACCGGAAATGGACGCCCCATCGTGGGGCTGTGATAGATAAAACGCGATGGCGTCCGGACTAATAAATGACAGATGCTGGGTTTCTAGTTTAGCAGCCCCATAGCAAAAGCCTGGACAACAGCGGCTGTTTTATTGGCAGCACTCAATTTAAGAATTGTATTTTTTATATGGAAGTTAACCGTGTTTTCGGAGATAGCCAAGAGATAAGATATTTCAGATGATGTTTTGCCGTTGCCGGTCCATTTCAGTACTTCTTTCTCACGGGTCGTGAGCTTTATTTCCGGTGTGTCGGTAAATCGCTCATTGATGATCTTGGATAAACTTACATGGGCGACACTAACGAGCCAACGCATCCTTATTTCGCTATATTCGATTTCTTTTTTTGAGAGCGCCTGAGCAGAACGGCTAAGCGTAAGCATCCCACCTACACCGAATGCATCCAGGCTGGATTGTGCCCAACCATGTTTAAGTCCGGCTGATCTCGCTTCCTCCCATAGTGCCGGAGTGTTTTTGTAAATGGAGTCTTTCCAGATCAACGGCGCTTGTGAGCTCTTGCAGTGAGCGACAGTAGGGTCTGTGGTTATATAGTTAGCTGATGCGTATCGGCTTTTCCATCGTGCGGGATAATTATTGAGCATCACCACCTTTTTCTTTTGGGAAAATAATTTGAATGCCATAGGCGCAATATTCAAATTCAAGTGCAAGGGCGGCTTTTTTTATTTTATCAAATACGTGCTGTTCAGAGAGTCCTGGGGTTGTTAGTGAAAGTAAGTCATCCTGCCAGCTTTTCATTCTTATAGTTCCTTTATATAGTGCTGAAATTGCCGTGCTCGAAAAAAGCGCAATCGACAGCAATCTGACAAGTTTTATTACAAATATCAAGGATATAAGTATCAATAAAGGTCAGTGAATTAATGAAAAGAGTGCACAGCTTAGCTGCTGTGTTTTTTTTGACCAGTCAGTGCGATGCTTTATCATAAATTAATTAAGGTCGACAGGTTTATGCAGTAAAACGTGTGGACTAGACGCGCGGTAAGTGATAGTTGTTTTTGTTTTAATCAGGAAGCGCCCGCGGCGAACCGGCATGCATTTCCCTGTGTGCTCGGTATTGGTGAAGGGCATTTGTTTCATAGAAAGTCTATAGTTCACCATGCTAAAAGGCTACGCCTTGGGTTAGGCGGGAGCGATTTTTCTGCGCGGTTGTAGAGTATTGTTTTATATGCGGTAGGCGACGTAATTTCAATAATGCGCTAACTGTTTTTGGCGGGAAGTTTGAAAAGGTATAACGTACATGTTCACCCTGCTGCCTCCTAACGCAGCTCATTGGTTAAAAAGTTCTGATCATGATTGTTATGGCCTTTATTGGCCCAGGTCTATAGATGTCTTGTGCTTGATCCATCCGCTGTGCTCCTTTGATGTATATAAAGCAGCCTGCTTACCGTCTCGGGCGCTAGGGAGGCCGCGCATGGGAATTGTCTGACATTCAGACAAAAAATATCAGAGTGCGCAACCTACCTGATTCGGTAGTTACGGTTGGGGGAACACTCCTTTAGATTAGAAAGCTATCAATCGAGCTGAAGCGAAACCCACGATTTACGCGGTTGATTTATCGAATCGGGCGCAAATTGAATAAAAGAAGGTGGAGCAGGTGATCAAGAAAATACTTGTCAATGTAGAGGCGACACCGTCATGTCCTGCTTCCTGCAGCATGTGCCCGCGCTCTGTAATCAAGGATTATGGCTTCATCACATTGGAAACGATGGACAAAATTGTTTCTCAGATAGACCCATCCTATGTATGGGAGCTGGACCTCGCCGGCAGAGGAGAGCCAACCATACACCCTGAGTTTCATGAACTACTGAAGATGATGCGTAAGTCTGGAGTCTTGACGGATGTCACCACTACCGCAGTGACATTCAATCAGAGAAATATTGACGCTTGCGTTGACAATGTGGATGTTATTCGGCTTTCGGTAAGTTCTATTCGCAAGGAGATTTTCGACAAAGTACATGTTGGTCTAAATCATGAGAAAATTTGGCGCAACATAGCGGCTCTGGCTGAGGCGGCGGCAGACAAGGTGATTGTTCATTTGACCGGTGGCCCGGTCATTTACAGTACGTTGGCCGAAACAGTTGCGCACCTTCGTCTGTTGGGATTCAAGAGAATTTATCTATTCCCATTGTGGAACAGAGGAGGGGATATCAATGCAAAGCTCGAAGGGGAATATCGAAAAAAATTAGTCAGTGAACTGAATCTTAACCTGTCTGAAAGTGAGTACAAAACAGGAATGGGAAAAGTTAAGTTTATGTTGAATGCTTTGATGGGGACCTGGGTAAATTCAAATTTTTGCGCTGTCGGTGATGGGAGTCTTAGCATAAGTTATAAAGGGGATATTCTTGGATGCTTCCAAGACTTTGGTCATGTTTCCAATATTGGTCATGTGGAAAATGACCGTTTGAAAGAAATTGTCAAGAGTAGGGTAAAGCTACTTGGGAATATGGATATTTGCAAAGGTTGCAACTCCAGAAAAGCAGTACTGAAATTACCAATGTTTTTGAGCCGGTGAGTTAAAGTTTGCATTCGCTAGGGTAAAGGGACGTTACATATGAAAGGCGAAGAAATTGATTTCTTATTGCTCAATTGCTGCAACCTGCCATGGAGGCCAATCTACCCTTATGCGTTTGTACAAATCAGTGAAATTGCAAAGCGCAATGATATCAGAGTAAAGCGTATTGATTTGTTGTATGTCGAAAACTGGTATGAATACCTGAGACGCGTAATTACAACGCAACGTCCGAAGATGGTAGGTATTCACCTGCGTCAAGGGGACTCGCTAGACCTTTCCAATTACGATGCGGTAGAGGCTCAACCAGGAAAATTTTTCAGAACCTATTTTCCAATTGAAGACAGTAAAAAACTAATTCAATTGATTCGCAGGTTGACTGATGCCCCAATCATTATGGGCGGTTTTGGATTTACAACGCATGCGAGAAAATTAGCGCAGTATCTCGAAATCGATCTTGGCCTACAGGGTTGTCCAGATGGCTTTTTTAACGCCTTTAATGACACATTGTCCGGGCGTAACCTGAAACAGGTTCCGGGACTGATACACAAAAACGGCAATGATTACATTTACAACGATGTTGGTTTTTACAAGCCTGCTGAAAATACTGAATACCACGATGAAATCGTTAGCGAGATAAAAAACTTCTACGGTTCCGCATTACATTCGAAAACCCCCCCGACGATTGCTGTAGAGGTATCTCGGGGATGCCCCTTCCAATGTTACTTTTGTGTTGAACCAGATGTAAAAGGGAAACGGATCGATAAGCGGAATATCGACGTTGTCGAAGCTGAACTTGAGTTTTTATTGAAAAATGATCTTTATGATTTTTGGTTTATTTGCTCAGAGCTCAATATCGGCGGAGCAGGATTCGCTTTGGAGTTGGCGGAACGGGTAATTCGGCTAAACGAGAAGTACCCAAGGCGCAAAATAAAATGGTCAGGTTACTCGTTACCTTCGCTGGGGCATGACGAATTGAAAGCGATGATGCGTGCGGGTTACACGGGGGCGATGAATGACATATTGTCCTTGGATGATGAGAACTTGCGAAAGGCAACTGTACCCTACAAAAAAGACCAGGCAGTTAGCTTCCTGAAAAACCTTTCTTCCATCCGCAAAGAGCTGGTGGAAGAAGAAAAAGATAACGCAAACGAAGCAAAGTATACGGCAAGCACCCCGTTAGAGTATGTAAATCTTGTATCTTTTTTTTGGGGTAATGCTCATGCAAATAAAAAAACAATTGCGCGCACATTAGCGGCCCTTGAGGCGAACGGTTTGACAGGCCACTATAGCGGAGGATATGTAATACCAAGTACACGGGTGTTCGCCATTGGTCGAACCCGGGAATTTGTGGATACCGGCACGACGTATTCATTCGGGCCTCAGGGTGTAATTGCCACGGACACGAAGTCACCTACTTTTCATTTCCCAGGGTTTCTCGTTAATGCACTAGGGACTCGAGAGGAGATTTATAAATTTTTCGACTATGTTTCCGGTACGCTAATGTCGAAGGCGCACAGAAAAAGTAAATACTTCAGTACCTTTCTGGCAGCCAGCATGGGTACTTATATAAGCGATCATTCCTCGCATTGGCAGGTGATTTGTCAATTGTTGGAGTGTGATTCCTCCGCTGTACCTTGCGCTAAGACAGTTCAAATATTCCTTGATCAATTAGACGCTGAAGCCCGACAGGAAAAAGAGTCCATTATTCATAAATGGCTTATGAAGTTATTTGCAGAACATGAAGCAGCCGTTCGACCCGTTATTGAATTGCTCGGTGCGGAGCATTTTATAAACGCTGAATTGAGGGCAAGTGAGTATGTATTGACCTTCGCTTTTTATAGAATATTTTCGGTCAAGGAAGAATGGCTGGAAACCGCAGCGCGGCTTGATTTAAAAAGAGACGGTTATGCGGTGTTTTATATGAGTTACTTAGTGTTTCTTATAAATCTGCAGTTTAGAGATGACTACAAAGGACTGCTCTTTGACTTTTGATATGTACAGTCACGGTATATTGACCACAATGAAAAATACTATCGTTGCGATTCAAGAGATTGAAAGGCTGAGTAAAGCTGTTTCGCCGTCTTCACTCGAAGGACTACGGGGTAACTACGTATGGAACACGCTGAGCGGGCAACCTCTATTTGTGATGAGCGTTGATACGCGCATATATTCTAACACTGGTGTCAGTGTCGGAGAGTGTGGTACGGAGATTTCATTAGCGGAAGGTGTGATTGCTGATCTTGCAAGTAAAACAATCGATCCTCTTACGTTGATAAATACCGGAAAATTAAGAATTCGCGCCTTGGCTAATTCCAGTAAGGACGGGGAAAAAGAAGGGATGAGGTTGTTGAATCTCATATTCAATAACACTTCTCTGGATGGGGCGCGTCGATCGGAAATTGAATTTAAAAGCGTTCAGGGTGCCGACTTCAAACGATGCGATGTTCGGGGCGAGAGTGAAAATATTGAAGGCTATTTTCGTCGAGGTGAGCCTTTCATTATCACGGAAGTTTGCTGCAAGTGGCCGTTATTCAAAATGACACTTTCGGAAATTTTCGATGTGCTTGGAGAGCTCGAGGTAAGTCTGTTGGTAAAGGAACATGACTTTGTTAAAAAACAACCTCCGAGCTATGAGAAGTCGAGTTTTTTTGATTATGTGAATGCCCTGTATAGCGATAAAGGGGAGGTGAGTGGCTACATGGCAGCCAATAGCGTCCCTCAGCAGTTGAAGGATACTTATCTTTACCCTGAGGTGTTTTCTCGCGCTGCATTTAATACTCCTCGCTGGTGGATTGGGCCTGCAGGTTCAGGGTTACGTTTGCATAGGGACCTTGTTGATAATTTTTTGTGCCAACTGAAAGGCCGAAAGCGAATTCGGCTTTATGCACCGAGTGAGACCGGATTCTTATACCCCGTTGTCATTGGAAGCAACGCCCTGTACGAGCCAAGCATGGTCGATCCTGATAATTATGAAGGCTCTGATTTTCCACTTTTTTCTCGAGCACGTTATGTGGATTGTGAACTCGGAGCGGGTGACCTTCTCTACTTGCCAGCCGGTTGGTGGCATCACGTTCATAATATTGAAGTGTCATGGTCATTGAATTTTTTTGCTGTAAATCAAGCTCCTTGCGTGCTGTCATAAATTTGAAATGTATAGGCAAAGGAATAGAGTATGAATGATTCAGAGTTGTTGATGAGTACATTACCGATGTCGGCTGTTTCTTTGGGTGATAGCGTGCTCCCCCCTGTTGAGGATGTACCTGGGCTAAGAGATACCTCTCCAGAGTTTAATGACCCTGCATATATGTTCAAGGACCCTCTTGGACTTACAACCAAGGCGTTGGAAAAATATGGAGATATTGTTTATCTTCGCGGTATTGATGGCTATCTGGTCGCGGATGCGGCTTTTATTGAAGACATGCTAATCGGCAATGAGCGCTTTTTTTCAAAAAGTGCAGAAACAATGGAAAAAATTAGCCCGGCCATCGGGAGTGGTCTTTCTACGCTGATAGGCGATCAATGGAAACGTCAGAGAAAAATTGCGAACCCCTCGTTTACCAAGCGCAGCGTCGATGGCTTTAGTTACGTATTCCATGAGTGCATTGATGAGATGTTTGCCGAATGGGAAGAACGCAATGAGCGCGTTCTCGACATCACTCTAGAAATGAAAAAACTGACCTTGAGGATTGTCATAAAATGTCTTTTCTCTACCGATATCTCTCGATTTTCAGATAGCGTTACTTCAGCACTTGAGGTGCTACAAGAGTATTCGATGATGAAGCTCTGGTCGCCGCAGACATTGAGCGACTCCGATGAGAGGGCTTATGAAAACGCGAAAGAAAGTATCGATACCATTATCTATCAAATTATTCATGACCGGCGTGCTGCTCCGGCTACTGAACATCAGGATCTCCTCGGGATGTACATGTCGGCGATCTATGACGACACCGGAGAGGGAATGTCCGACGTGCAGCTACGCCATGAGGTTATGAACCTCTTCTTGGCCGGTCATGAGACAACCGCCAATGGTGTTGCTTTCGCTCTCTATCTATTGGCGACTCACGCCGCGGAACAAGAAAAATTAAGTGCTGAAGTAGACGAGCGACTCAAAGGTAAAATCTGCACGCTTGAAGACTTGAAAGGTCTTGAATACACCGAAAGGGTTTTCAAGGAGTCTTTGCGTTTATACCCATCTTCCTGGGGAATGAGCAGGGTTGCCCTAGAAGACTATCGATATAAGAACTATGTATTTCCCAAAGGCTCGGATTTTATAATCGCTCAGTGGGGGCTTCATCGGAATCAAAATTATTGGGAAGATCCTTTGAAGTTTGATCCTGATCGCTTCACTGCAGACAGGATAAAAGCAGTTCATAAATATGCTTATTTGCCCTTCGGAGCCGGCGCTCGCAAGTGTATTGGCGTTCACTTGGCCGAGGCCGAAGGAAGAACCATTCTGGTTCGTATTGCTCAACGCTATAGCTTAAATGTTACCTCCGGCTCTGAGCCTCAGCTCAAGGCGCGTTTATTCATGACGTCCGAGCCAGGGTTGAAACTAGAACTCATCAAACGGACATGATATTGCCATGCAAACCATTGCTTTTGCTGTGCCACTTGCCGCGAATAAAAAAGACAGTCTTATAAGATTCTCCAAGCTGTTGGCAACTGAAAGAAAAGAGGAATTCAAGGATTTCTTGTTGCGCTTGAATGCTGTCGAAGAAAACTGGTATCTGCAGTCTACGGGGGGGGCGGATATATTTATTTGCTACATTGCTGCCCACGATATAACTCGCGCATTTGCTGAACTTGCGGCATCGCAGCATCCTTTTGATAAGTGGATCAAACAGGAGAATAAGGATATTTTTGGTATTGATTTCGAACACCCCAGTGACGATCCAATGCCCAGTGTCCTTTTTGAGTGTAACTTTAATTTCAATGTGTCATCTACTAAGTGAGGTTTCAATGAGCCAATCATCAATCCGCAAGAACTATATAAATGCACTCCGTAATTTAGATTACGATCTGTTGAAAACGGCTTACGCGCCTGATGCAATCAGAAAGGCGCCCGGCGAGCCCGATTGCATTGGTGTGGAGCAAATCGTCAGTCACTATAAGAACTGGCAAACCACGTTCTCTCAGACCCAAATCGCTGACCAGTTACTTTTTTTCAAAGGCAGCATGATTATTGCAGTTTGGGCATGGAAGGCTATTCACACGCAGGAATTCATGGGGGTGCCACCCTCGGGAAAAGAAGTAGGGTTAATTGCGGCCAGTCTCATTTGGACCAATGATGAAGGGAAGATTATCAAAGAGCATACTTATGCAGACCCCTATACATTGCTCATTCAATTGGGCGTGATAAGCGATGACGGTCGTGACGTACCTGATTTGGATAAACCTTGTCAAACATATTATGAGAGCATCGCTCCTGATTATAAAAATCTTGAAAAAATGCGCCATTACAATGAATTACTGCTCACTAAACAGCTAGAACCCTGGCTGGAATGCATGAGTGATGACATTGAATGGGATGACCAGATGGTGCCGGGCCTGGCCGTAGGGAAGCAACACTCTAAAGAAGACTTTTTGATGCTTGCGGAGGCATTTCCGGATGCCAGTATCAATATGACGAACCTTTGGTCGGTGGGAGATTTTGTCATTCACCAAGGAATTTTTACGGCGACACATAAAGGGCCTCTGAAAGGTATCCCTGCATCAAACCGGGTTGTTAACGTCGATAACCTAGACATTGCATATTTTGAAAATAACAAAATTCGCAAGGGGTGGACCTTTGGTAACACCCTGGATATGGGGTCTCAAATGGGCATGGGTCAATAAAGGAAATCATCATGATACTTATTGGTAATGAAAGCAGTGCCTGTACCCGAAGCGTATTGATGGTTCTCGCTGAAAAAAATACTCCTGTTGAGTTTATCAGTGTTGATTTGTCAACGGGGGCGCATAAAGCGGACGAGCACTTGGCATTGAATCCTTTTGGCAAAGTTCCAGTTTTGTTGGATGGCGAAGTAAAGATTTACGAATCACAAGCAATCAACAGATATCTAGACGCTCGACTGCCTGGTATTTCTCTTGTCCCCAAGGATTTGGCTGCACTGGCAAAGATGGACCAATGGTTAAGTGTTGATGCCTGCTATTTCACGCCACCAGCCTACAGCGTTGTCTTCCAGAAGATTTTTCTACCCATGTTCGGTGGGCAATCCGATCTGAGCATCATCCAAGAGGCCGAAGAGAAACTGAAAGCGGTTTATTCTGCCATGGACAAGACACTGGAAAACTCTTCGTTTCTTGCAGGAGAAGAATTGACACTCGCGGATCTCGCTTTTGTTCAATACACAGACTATTTACTCCAGGCTAAATGTGAGAGTGTTGTTTTCGCGCATGACAATATCCGCCGCTGGTGGCACGCGTTGTCTCAGCGTGCCTCCTATAAAAATCCGTTGGCTATGATCCAGTAAGTTGAATTGGCGTTATGGTTCATAACGCCAGCTAACTGATTGTTTAGTTAATTGTGAGATGGGGGCAGTCGAATGATTCGGTCGAGTCATGTTGCACGTTCGGTTATCGTATGGATGTACGAAAATGATAATGGCGTTATTCCTAAGCGTACATTATGTAATTTGTTGGAGAAGAAGGGTTTTAAGGTTTTTTCAGAATTTGATATGCGTGAATGTTATGTCGTTGACGGGAAAGTTTATAGCGGTTGCGGTGTCTGTCTAAGCGATTTTGATGTCGCTTTTCATATGAACGCTGACGAACAGTCGCCTTACCAGGCTGACATTCTTCTTGCGCTACAGGACAGTGGCGTCAATGTTGTCAATAATTGTGAGTCTTTTTTTAAGTGTCGCGATAAGTTTAGGGCTAATCAATTATTGCGTCAGCACGGCGTTAGGGTCCCAGAGGCCGCGCTACTGGGACCTACTGTTGTTGCTGATGTCGTCAATGGGTTATTCAGAAAGTGGGGGCAATTGGTCTATAAACCCCGCTCAGGTCACGGCGCAGTAGGGGTTATGCGATTCAGCGATGCTGAGCAATTCCTGGACTTTATCCAGGCAACACAACATTTTATTCACGACTATTATGTTGAGCAATATATTGATTTTGGTGACGTTGATTGTCGGGTGGAGATTTTCAATGGGGAAGTGATGGGGGGGTATAGTCGAGAAAAAAAACACAGCTTCAAAACTAACATTTCAGCAGGTGGAAAAATGATGCCGCGACGGCTTGGCGATGAAGTGGATATTGCACTTAAGGCTGCGCAGGTGTTGGGTGTTAATGGGACGATAATTGATATGGTTAAATCCAGAGTGGATGACCAGTTCTATGTTCTAGAAGTCAACCCGCTCTTAGGTATCTTCGTGGAGTCTGCGATGCGAGCCGGAACGAAGATGCCGGACACACTTCCCGATGCCGCTTATTCTTATGATAACTTGAAGCTGGCCTCGATAGTCAATTACATCGATAATTTGCCTTTATCTAGACATGCTCAATATATTTCAAAGGGGGCGTTGTGAACCGTGTAGCAGGCGCTAGCCTGCGCACGTTCACAGGCCAATAACGACATGCGTCCGATAATATTGATCAGTGCAGCGAATCAGCGTTTAGCCGTCAATCACTCGGCTGCGCTCGCGATGACAGTAGTCAACAGCAGTTATATAAAAATTCTTACATCGCTCGGTTGTACCCCATTGATCATACCACCAGGAGTGGGGGCAGACTCTATTACAACGTTGATGTCTCTGGTCAATGGACTGGTGTTACCTTCAGGGCAGGATATTTGTTCAAGTTTTTACGGAGAGGCAAGTCAGGTACAGTACAATGCTGGTGTTGCGGGTATAGGTGAGCCTTTCAACAGGCCTTTGATATTGCAGCCGGATTGTGATCGAGATGTATTGGAGCTGGCGCTCTATCACGAAGCGAAATCAAGAAAGTTACCTGTCTTGGGGATTTGCCGAGGCATGCAGTTGATTAATGTGGCTGAGGGTGGGACGTTGCATCAGGAAATCCCGTATTCCGGCGTTGATCATTGTATAGATCCTGATGGTTGGATAAATTATCATCCGATTGAAGTGAATACAGGAACACGACTTCATGGGATTACTAACAGGCTCAGTTTAAGCGCTTCTTCTGTGCATCATCAATGTATTAATCGGCTACCTGCGTCGCTCAGGGTTAGCGCTACTTCTGGCGATGGCTTGATTGAAGGTATTGAACTGGATAGTGACTCACACTTTGTCTTGGGGTTGCAAGGGCATATTGAAAAAACATTAATCAATCATCCCGAAAATATGGATATTTGGAACGGCTTCGTTTCAGCGGTCATTCAAAGGAGTTCTTGATATGTTCTTTTCCTACTTTAAAGTACCGCTTTACTCGCCTTGGGATGCTGAAATCAAGTCTTATTTTCATCGCGATAGGAATCATTGTATTCCGCTCTTGTCGAAGAGCCATATAATTTCTGGCTTTCCCAATAATTTCATGACCCCAGCACTTGAACATGCGATTAAAGTGCGGGCGGTGGAGTATGCCAATACATCGGGTTCCAGCAATCAAGTATTACAACTGGTTCGCTACAAAAATTGGTGGTCTGGTGAGTTTGAGCGGTCTTATAGCTACTGCGCTGATATGGAAGGGTATTCAATAACCAAAGATAGAAAAGCGCTTCTGACCACCGCAGTGTGCTCTGTGACATCTTGTTATCTGGATAATCCAGTGTATGAGCAGAGAATCCAGGGGAGCATTTTGAACCTCAATACTCATCCGGATCCGACGCGATGGACAACAGATGACATTCAACGTATTGATACCGAGATTGCGCAGTTTCGACCTGGTTTGCTGGAGGTTGATCCCACCTATTTAATGATTTTCCTTGCGAAACGAGTGGTGTTCGGTCTAGGAGCACCAACGTACCGTCCTCGGTACATAACCTCCTCTTACGAGTTTTTGACTGTTGGGGCACGCCGTATGCTTGAGGCTGCTTATCAACTACCTGTATTCAGTATGTTTGGGGCAACTGAGTTTGGTGTCCTGTTTTTACAGGATAGCAAGGGCAGTTATAAGCGTTGTGGGTATGAGACTGTACTTGAACTCCATCCTTTCATTCCCGAACGAAACATCTATGAGCTTATCGTAACATCCTGGAAAAATGAATTGATGCCACTTCTTCGATACCGGACGGGGGATCTGATTGAGGTTTCAGCTCATACGGACCCAGCGAAAATTTTCCTGCCCTCGGACGACGTCGAGGTGTTGAAGCTGCACGGAAGATTAAGTGATTCTTTCTCCATTGCTCAGGGGGAAGTTAAGACGGTAGCGGACCTGGACGATATGGTGGGTCGGCTGGGGGGATTCATCCAGCAGTATCAACTTATTATTACGTTGGACGTGGTGAGTTTTAAATATGTTCCTGGACCGCTTTCTTCGGCAGGGGAGGAAGTGGTCTCTATCGAGCGCGAGCTAAGAAGCTGGTTCGGTGTCGAGTACCGCATAGAGACGGTTGCTGTCTCCTTTATTCCGCCTGAAAGCTCCGGGAAGTTTAGATTGGTAAAGTCAGAACTTCCCTCTGTGGCACAGTAGCCCTACATTCTGACACGGAGAAGTTTATGGAAACTCTAGAACTCGAGAGCATGGCCCCTCTGGTTGCCCGCGACGATTTTATTTTTTTACAGGGTAATCGACGAGTTTATTTAGATAACTCTTCCACCTCGCTAAAGCCCATGAAAGTAATTAATGCCTTGACCGGGTATTATCGTGATGCTGGTAGTAATGTCGGCAGGTCGAACCACCGTTACGCCGAAGCGGCGACCGGGCTTTATGAGGCGACCCGGTTGGAGTTAGCGTATTTTTTGAACTGCGCAACGGACGAAATTATTTTTACGGCCAATTGTACGGATGCGATAAATCTGGCTGCAAACACGTTGTCTTTGGTTCCCGGTGATCACGTCGTCATCTCTCCACTGGAGCACCATTCTAACTTGTTGCCATGGCTTGCATTTTGTGATGTCAGTGTTGTTCGATTAGATGAGGAAGGGTTGGTTGATCTTGATTATCTTGACTCCTTGTTGGCTTCCAAACCCGCGAAGCTAATTGCTGTTTGTCATGCATCGAACATCACTGGCAATATTCAGCCAGTCGCGGATATTTGCAAAATTGCAAAGCGTCGAAGAACGCTGACGCTGATCGATGCTGCGCAAACCGTTGGCCACATTCCGGTTGATGTTGAATTAATAGGTTGCGATTTTTTAGCTTTCTCAGGGCATAAAATGCTCGGTCCCTCGGGGGTTGGAGTGCTGTTTGCGTGCAAAGAGGTTCAGTCCGGCATGCAATGCAATCGTCAGGGGGGAGGGATGGTCAATAAGGTTGACGGCAATGAGGTGACCTTCCAAACAGGCCCCGCCCGGTTTGAGGCGGGTACGCCTAATATAGAGGGGGTTATCGGTTTGGGAGCAGCGCTTGGTTACCTGTCAGACATCGGTCATAAGAGAATTCAGCAGCACGATCACGCGTTAGAAACTTACTTCTCAAAAAAAATCCAAAGCGTGCCCCATCTCTATTTTCCATTTGCTACGTCCAAGCATCACTTACCTATATTTACATTCGTTCCCGAGGGCGGGGTAGATGTAGGTTTTATCTCGCGGATATTATCCGATAAGTATGATATCGCCATAAGTTCAGGGTTCCAATGTAATCAACCCTTGTATAGAGATCGTGGGCTGAACGGCGGACTGCGTGTGTCCATGCACCTTTACAATACTCAAGATGATATTGACAGGTTCGTCAATGCAATGACTGATCTCCAGAAGTTGATGGCCTAACAAGGAAGTAGGGGACTGATATGGCGGGCGAAGCGACGTGGAATTCAAGCGAGATATTTATCACTGAGAAGGACTGCATTCAGTTTTTTCATGCCAGTAAAAAAGCGCGGGAGCAGCGTCTCATCGGCTTGGAGTATGAGTTGATTTTGGTGGACCGCATGACGCTTCTCAGCGTTCCGTTTTTTGGTTTGCGTAGTTTGTCGCGTATTTTGCTAACGCTGTTACCGCTCGGCTATGTGCCTATCTATGATGCAGGTATGCTCGTAGGGTTAAAGCGTAGCGGTACGATGGTTACCCTGGAGCCTGGTGGGCAGATCGAGTTTTCCAGTTCCCCAAGAAGGTTGATAGCTGATGTGTTGCTAGAGCTGCATACATTCTTGAAGGAGCTACTGGATGTCTGTGATTCGCTGGCATTAACCATATTGCCCATCGGTTATCGCCCGTACGGGACGGTATCCTCTGTTCAGACCGTACCCCGAACACGCTACCTCGAGATGATGCCGCTTCTTGAACGAAGCTCCCAGTCCTCGGCAGGGCAGAAAATGACGGCATCGATGCAAGTATCTTTGGATTTTGTCTCTGAAAGACACGCGGGTCAGATGCTGCAACTGGGGTTGAAATGTCAGCCTTATATCGTAGCCCTTTTTGCAAACTCTCCGTTTTTCGAGAGTGGGGTCACGCCCTTTAAAAGCTATCGGATGCACGTATGGTCGATGTTTGACCAAGCGAGGTCCGGCATTCCCGAGTTCATTTTGGATCCAACCTTTGCGGATCGTGCATTTGAGTGCTATACACAATGGGCTTTGCATAAACCGGTCTTGTTCATCTCTCGCAATGACACGTTGATTCACCTGAATGGTTTAACTTTTCATGACTTCCTCACTCACGGATTTCAATCATATCGTGCGGTACCTCAGGATTGGGTTATGCATCTTGGTACGCTCTACCCAGAGGCGCGTATGAAGAATGTTGTCGAACTTCGTTCCGCCGATACCTGCTCTCCACCCTTTGTGGCGGCGCTTTCAGCGTTTTGGAAGGGGTTGGCTTACGATGATGAGGCTCTTGAGAGTGCATTGGATCTTTTGCATGTCAAAGATGCCAATGTATTGAAGTTTCTCTATCTTGAGGCTAGTAAATGTGGCTTGAGTGGACGTAGTCCTGGTCTTGGAACATTCAAGGAGGCTACACGGCATCTCGTTAGACTCGCTGCGGAAGGATTGTCAAGGCAGTTGGCACCTTCGGCAGAAGTTGCTCATCTAGACATTCTAATTGATATGGTTGAGAGAGGATTGTCTCCCTCGGATATCACGCTGAAATCGGGATTGGCCAACAGTAGGATATCGAGTGATAGTTATATCGATGCATAAAACGCTGTGGTTTTTCGATAGAGGTAACGGAAAACTTGGTGGGCTTGGAGTTGTGATCTGTTACCCGTTGTTATAATTCTACGTTTGTCTTTAGATAATATATTTTACTTTATTTTATTTGGGTTTATTCATGACGATACATGATACCAGGGCGATGGAAGAGAAATGGCTTGCTCGATGGGAGCAGGGAAGACTTTATTCAGTTAGTTCTGATCTATCGCGGCCAAAATATTATTGCCTGGACATGTTTCCTTATCCTTCTGGTGCGGGTCTTCACGTTGGGCATCCGCGAGGTTATATCGCCACGGATATTTACAGTCGGTACAAACGAATGTCGGGCTATAACGTTTTGCATCCTATGGGGTTCGACTCGTTTGGCTTGCCGGCTGAGCAATATGCAATTGAGACAGGGCAACATCCAAAAATCACTACCGACAATAATATTTTCACGTTTAAAGCGCAGTTGCGAAAGTTGGGTTTTTGTTATGATTCAGAACGCGAAATAAAGACTTCAGATGCTGGTTATTATCATTGGACGCAGTGGATTTTTTCTCAGTTATTTAATAGCTGGTATGACATCGTCGATAATAAAGCGAAACCGATCACTGAGCTGATTTCGCATCTGGAGGCTTCTGGTAATACGCTCATTGCTGCATGTTCGGATGCGGATACCCCCGTTGTTACTGCGCTTCAGTGGCGTCAGTATTCAAAACATGAGCAATCCGATTTTTTAATGAAATATAGATTGGCTTACCGTGCGGACTCCTACGTGAACTGGTGTCCGGAATTAGGAACGGTATTGGCAAACGATGAGGTGAAGGACGGCTTTTCTGAGCGGGGCGGTCATCCGGTTCATAAGAAGAAGATGAAGCAGTGGATGCTACGCATTGGTGCTTATGCGGACCGACTGCTTGACGGTCTATCTGGGCTGGATTGGCCTGACGCGCTGAAAGATATGCAGCGGCACTGGATAGGGAAATCTCAGGGGGCTGAAATTTCTTTTCAATTGGCGGGCGCGAATTCGGCTGTCAGGGTTTTCACTAGTCATCCCGAAACACTTTACGGCTGTACTTTTTTGGTGTTAGCGCCTGAGCACGAACTGGTGGAGTCAATCACCAGCGAGGCGTTCAAGGAAGACGTGGCAGCTTACCTCGAGAAAACATCTTTTCGTTCTGAGCGCGATCGGTTAACGGGCGTAGATCAAAGCACTGGTCAGTTTACAGGGGCCTATGGCATTCACCCATTGACAGGCGAATACCTGCCGATATGGGTTGCTGATTATGTACTTGCCGATTATGGGACCGGTGCAATTATGTGTGTGCCTTGTTCAGACTCCCGGGATTTTCTATTTGCAAAAACCTTTGATCTTCCGATTAAGTACATCTATGAAGGAGCACAAGGGTCAGAGGCTCCTTATGAGTGCGTCTCAGGGAACTTGATTGATTCGAATGAGGCGACCGGGTTATCGAGCAATGCTGCAAAAGATGTGATCATGGCGAAACTTGTGGAAACAGGTCGCGGTGTGCAAACGGTGAGCTTCCGGATTAGAGATGCCATCTTTGGCCGGCAGAGGTACTGGGGTGAACCTATCCCGGTGTTCTATGATCACGAAGGTATTCCTGATGTGGTACCGGACCACGACCTTCCCGTGATGTTGCCAGACATCGAGGCGTTCCTGCCTACTAACGAAGGCGAACCCCCGCTGGATCGAGCAAAAAACTGGAATTACCATGGGCAGAAATATGAGACAACCACAATGCCTGGCTGGGCCGGCTCGAGTTGGTATTTCCTGCGTTACATGGATCCTCGCAACGATTCGCGGCCTGTGTCGCCCGAAAATATCAGATACTGGCAATCGGTGGATCTTTATGTCGGTGGCGCGGAACACGCCACCGGCCATCTTTTGTACTCTCGGTTCTGGACGCACTTTTTGAAGGATCGGGGGCTGATTGATTTCGAAGAGCCTTTCAAAAAAGTTCTTTGCCAGGGCATGATTCTGGGGGTCTCCGCCATCATCTACCGTGATAAGGTCACCCATCAGCTTGTTTCTGCAGATATTAAGGGCGAGAGAGATGTCCAGCCGCTGTATATCGATATTCGATTTGTGAATGACAGCAACCTAGTGAATGTAGATGCACTTCGATCTTGGCGGAGATCCTATGAAGATGCCGACTTCATTTTTAATGAAGGTGTCTTTTTATGCGACCGTCTGACTGAGAAAATGTCGAAATCCAAACACAACGTTGAGATACCTGACGATCTCGTCGAGCGCTATGGCGCGGATACTTTTCGGCTACATGAAATGTTCCTCGGTCCTATCGAGCAGACGGCTACCTGGTCGACTCAATCCATCGATGGACCCTATAAGTTTTTGCAAAAAGTAGGGCGACTTTTTCAAGACGAAAACGGAAACTCTTTGGTGGAAGACGGGCCTGCCAATGGCGATGAGCTAAAAGCTGTGCATACGGCAATTGCCAAAGTTGGTAGGCTGACTGGCGAGATGTCGTACAATACAGCGATCGCGGCGTTGATGATATGTGTTAATAAACTAACCTCACTGAAATGCCACAAGAAAGAAGTGCTTGAGATTGTCCTGAAGTTACTCCATCCCTATGCGCCATTCATTACGGAAGAACTATGGTCTGGAATGCTTCATAATTCGGACTTTCTACTTAATACAGATTACCCTATTGTAGATGAGCGTTTTTTGATTGAGCCTGAGTTTGAGTGTCCCGTTTCTATCGATGGTAAGCTTCGATTGAAAATGATGATTCGGCGAGATTTAACTGAGGGTGAAGTCCGGGTTTTAGTATTGGCTGAGCCTACGGTACAGCGCTGGCTGGAAAACAAGGAGGTAAAGAAATTTATCTTCGTGCCCGAAAAAATTGTAAACATTGTTTCCGTGTATGAGACTGTCGACTAGTCACTGCTGGCTTTTTTGGACAGAGTGAGTGTTGCAGTCAATCGGTAGACCCTACATTAGGGAGGTGGGGTTTACGGATCAAGGTTCACGATTTTTTAATCGTCTTTTTTATTTTTAATTATGGGCAATTTGTAAATTTAACTACTCGGCATGGTGCTCTATGACGGATCAAGAGATCATCGGTAATAATATCGATCAGGCAATAACGATAGAGATGCGCTCTAGAAAGTGGCCCAGAGGCATCATACAATTACTGGGTAACGCGGCTCGTGAGGAAGCGGGCACTTCGATGGTGCTTAAAGCTGCAAGAGGCCTTATACATCATGTAAAGCCGGGTGATAATGTATTGATAACCTGTGTTGCGGCTCAGACACCTTGGGTTCCTTTTAGCGAAACCGACGGGCCTCCAGGGGCAGCAGCATTGGCGCGGGTGATCAGCAAAGGACTGGGAGCGATTCCCTGTTTTGTCTTGAATAATCAGCATCTGCTTCCAACTAAACACTCTTCCATGGCGTTGGGTATCCCTGTTTTTGAAGGTCCGGGTATGCGTCGGCCCGGCTGCGGTATAGCTGTCGATTTCCCATTGGACATTGGTAAGGCTGAGTCGGCTTCTCAGGATATTTTGAATACGTATAGCCCGAGCGCAGTCGTCGCCATTGAAACAATGGCACCTAACCCAGCCGGAATTGTTCATTCCGCTTCAGGGAAGGCAGTTCCAGATTCAGATATTGAAGGGGCATACTATAAAGTTGTAACTGCTGCTGTAGAGAGGGGTATTTATTCTGTAGGTATAGGCGACGCTGGAAATGAGTGTGGTATGGGCAGGATCTTGCCGGCGATTCATGACATTCATCAGTATGGAGCACATTGTCTTTGTCCATGTGATCAAGGAATCGCCTCGGTCGTTTCTACCGATTCATTGATTGTATCAAGCTGTTCGAATTGGGGGGCGTATGGCTTGGCTGCCATGCTGGCTTATTTATTGAATGACCAAAGTCTGTTTCATAATGCAATAGACGAAGAACGAATGTTACGCGCGTGTGTAAGTGCTGGCGGTATTGATGCATTTACGGGCGAGTCTACTCCTAGCGTCGATGGGATATCTCTTTCTGCTCATGTTGGGCTCAATCATTTCCTTAACGAGATTGTCAGGAGCGGACTTATTTGAGTTGCCGGGGGAGGCCATACGTTAGCCAAGGGTGCGTTGACGGTTAATTGTGGCTTGTGCTCGACGCTGCCGCTGTATAGGGGGAACTGCCAAAGACTTATCCAGATGCAGGATGAAAACGGCTATCGTCAAAGTCGAGTTCGCCCAGTCGCTTCAGGATAAGTCTTTACAGGCATTTTTCTACTGTTCTGATGGGGGCTGATTCAAGGGAGGGGAGTGATTTCATGTTTCATCGGAACAAAGGCGATGCCGTTTTTTTCGACGGCTCCTCCTTCTTTTTGGAACAAAAGAGCCTCATAGACCGGAACAGCAAAAAGTGAAGAATTAACAGTGAATCGGCTTGAACCTCCTTGTAGCATGGCGTGTCCTTTTGCTCGTTTCCACAGTTCACGTGCGATTCCTTGGCGTTGATAGGCCTCAGACACGAAGAAGTGATAGACGTGGCTGTGATCCCGCAGAGCTATGACTCCTTTGATCCCGCTCTGATCAAACGCTACCCAATAGCTGAACGAGGGCGTAGTTATAAGCTTGGCAATAGAGTCCTCGTTCATCGTCGCTAAAAAAGGTTCGGTTTGCTCATCCCTTGGCTTCACCAAAAAAAAATCGGCCAGGTTCAAAATTAGCTGACTGATTGCATTTGCATCATCCAAGGTGGCCATTCTGAAGTCGATTTCGTTGAGCATCTAATTCGAATTCCCTTTCAAGGGTGTAACTGTTGCGTGAGTTGACCGCGCTTCACCAGTCCGTATGGCGGTCTTGAGCGCATCATTTTGTGATCCATTGGGGAGCCAAAACGTTCTGCCGGGCTGTCAGAGTCGTTGTTACGTCCAGTATGTCGGACGCGCCGCCGCTTGTTATTCTATCCTCAACTCCCCATATGCAGCGTGCCGTTCTCAAAATAACTTCCCAGTAACCTATGAAGCCATTGGCTTATGGGGGCGATGTATTCTGTTCAAAATATCTTCTCCTTGGCATTCCAGACATGCCAAGTCGGCTACGCATCTCGCAGTGCCAAAACCGTAGTAATCGTATTCTTTTGAGTGTTCACCCTTGTCGGTCTCGTATCGATTACTCGGCGTTGCGGGTGTGCCGATAATCGCTCACCGCTTCGTAAACTGCCTTGCGCAAACGATTGATACCGCCAATCGGTCGATGAGCTTCCAGACCAAACCAGGGGTTGAAGGACTGGTTGTCGCATTGCAGGTTCAGCGCTGGCGTGTCGAAGTCCTGGGCGGGGATCTTGATTCGCGCCACGGTTTCGAATGGCGCATCGCTTTCACGCCATTCGATGCTGGTGTCTTCGATCGGCATGTACCTGGTCGGGTCCTGGCGCTGGATCTGCAAGACAAAACACGCCGGTATCCGATCCGTCGACAGCTGTTGATTGAGTGCGCTGCGCAAGAAATTTGGCAGTGCTTGATTCTGCGCAGGCAGGGTGTAGCTGGGGCAGCTGTCTGGGTCTGGCGCGACGCGAAACTTGGCGTTGGCCGAACCGAACTTATACGGCGAGACGGAAAAGTAAGTGGTCTGGGTCGGGCTGGCCGGTGCTGGCGCCAGGGTCGCCAAGGCAATGAACAGGTGGCGAACTTGCCAGCTACGTGGATCCCAACTCGGGAAAAACGCCATGACCTGCTTGCCGTCGGCCTGGGCAGCGACGTTCTGACGGTACTCGGCGACATTGCTGACGAAGAAATTCGGATGGCTGAACATCACGAAATCCTGCTCGCCACGACTCTGCTGATCCTTGAGTAATTGCGTTCCCGGCACATCAAGCAGTTTGATCGCCATGCCTCGGGCATCGCGGACGCTGTCGAATTGTGGATAAGCGTTGCCGTTGGACAGTCGCACGGTGGCTTGCCAGGTCTTGCCTGCTTCGGCGAAAACGCCTTGGCGCAGTTCGGGCGCCAAATCGGCCAGCACCTGAACTTCTGCCTTTACGCAGCCATGCGCCTTGGCATGTGCATCGCGCAGGTAGCGAGTGTTTTCGCGGTGTTGGTCGACGATGCGCACGGCGGTCTGGATGATGTCCTGCGTCATTGCCGCTTCATCGGCCGGGATGCGCTCTTTGGCAGAGACCGGTCCGCTGTGATGCCAGGCGAACCAGGCCGTCGCTACGGCCCAGCCCAGCAAGCCGAGACCGAACAGGAACAGCAGGGTCTTGCCGAGCAATACGCCGATGCGCAGCCAAAGAGTGATCAACATGCTCGAGTCCTTTTTGCGCGGGCGATGGTCATGGCAGTTGCGATTCCAGCGGGCCACCGAGCACCTTCAGGTATTCGAGTAACGCCCAGCGCTCTTGTGGCTGTAGCAAGCGGCCGATGACCCCATTGCCACGTTCGCCTGCACGAAATTCGTGGCCGCTGTTGTGATTGCCGGTGATTCGCGTGTCGAACACAAAACCGTTGGTGAAGGCTTCAGTGCGATAACCCAGGTGCTGCGGATCGTATTCGAACGTGCCTTTATAGAAGGTGGTCGCACGCTCATCCTGCGGCGAGAGCAGTTGGTAGATGTTCGGCACTGAACCATTGTGCAGAAAGGGTGGTGTCGCCCAGACGCCTGTCAGCGGACGGGCCTTGTAGGCGCGTAGCTCGCGAACGCCAATCGGCAGGCCAAATCCATCCATGCCGGAACGCTCTTGAGGTGTGATATTGGCGTCACGGTACGCCCGGTTCTCAACGAAGGCGGTCACGTAGGCCAGTCCTTTGGCGACCGAGAGCTTGCTCGGATCCAGTGGTTTCGTAGGCGTCGGGTGCAGTTTTACGTCAAGTTTCTCCAACTCGGCCAAATCCCACTTGAGCGCGCTCAGGTCGAAACGGTGGTCGGCAATATTGTTGGCGGCACCCGGGTCGGTGCCAATGACGTCCACCGGTAACATCTTCAATTTCTGCTCTGGCCGACCGTTGGCCGTCGTCACGTTCGGTACATGGCAACCGGCGCAATTTTCGGCGAACAGCGTGCGACCCTTGGCGGCCAGCGGTTTGTCGATGTTGCCGAGCAGCGCTTCGGACCAGGCCGGAGGCTTGAGTCGCTGCAGGGTCTCTTCGATCAGTTGCAGGTCACGTACGCGAACGCTGGAGGGGTAACGATCATCGCCCTTGAGTGGCTGACCGGCAGCATCGAAGAAGTTCAGCGTTGCGCCGACGCCGAGGGCTTCACCGATGTTGCGCGCCATGGGTTGCTGGGCTGAGCCGTTCCACTGCACCCAGTCGAAGGTCCAGATATCCCACAACTGCGGGTAGTCCACCGGCGCATTGGCCACCCGGTAGTTATTCGGCGAAATGGCGTCGCCGAAACTGGCGTTGGCGATGCGTCCGAAAGCGTCGGTGCGGCCAGGACCTTCTTCGGTGGGATAGAGGCCGCGGTGGGTGTCGTTCCAGGCAACGCGCAGGAAGGTATCCAGCGACGTTTTGAAGTCCTGGCGCAGTTGTGAGTGTTGGGCGTCGTAGTCCTGACCCAGCACGTTGCGTGCGAAGCGTTCGAATTTCCAGGGGTTGTAGTAGGTCGAGGCGAGGCTTGCGACCAATGCCTGACCGAAACTGCCGCCGCGCAGAGTCGGTACGCTGGACGGCAATACATGCTGTGCCGCGCCGCCGTCGATGCGTACAGCCTGGCCTTTAAAGTGCAGTTCGCCGGTGTGGCAGGCGGCACAGGTAACATCCAGAAACTCTTCTTTGCTGCCTGGATTCTGATGGTGGGCGAAACCCACTGGCAGGTTGCCTGGGTTGTTCTGCGTGGCTTTCTGGGCGGGATCCACCAGAAAGCCGAAACGTGCCAGGTATTCGGGTGCTGCAAAACGTTGTTCCGAGAACGGCAGTTCAAGTGCTGTGAACCAGTCGTAGCGCAGACCTTTGACCTGCGTACCCTGTGGCGTGAAGTAGTAGGTCTGGCGGTCGGCGGCGTTCCACTGCTCGAGGTAATGCACCTGTTCGACTGGCGTATAGACCGGCAGTTTCGGGTTGGCGATGTAATACAGGACCACCGTCAGGGCGACAGCCAGCAGGGCGAGTATCAGCAACAGAACACGGATCAAGAGGCGCAAGATAAACATCCTTGTCGATTTGTAGCCTTGTTATGCCTCAGCCTCAACTGCGCGGCAAGTGGCCATTACGCCAGGCGTTGTAGGAACTGGCGTTTGCTGTACTGAGAAGAAGCTGACAGAAGCTTCACGACCGTCCCTCGCAAAATGCGTTAAAAGACCTGAACTTATCAGATCTTTCCTGCTCTCATGCCGGTAGCCATTGGTCGTGGCGGCCTGATAAGCTCGCGGCTTTACTCGATTGCCCTTTAGGCGCATGAACAAGGAAATAGCATGAAACAGCATCGGTTGGCGGCGGCGGTGGCCCTGGTTAGCCTGGTACTTGCGGGTTGTGACTCGCAGACCAGCGTTGAGCTGAAAACCCCGGCGCAAAAAGCTTCCTACGGTATCGGCCTGAACATGGGCAAGAGCCTGGCTCAGGAAGGCATGGATGACCTGGATTCCAAAGCCGTAGCCCAAGGCATCGAAGATGCCGTTGGCAAGAAAGAACAGAAACTGAAGGATGACGAACTGGTCGAAGCTTTCGCTGCGCTGCAAAAGCGCGCTGAAGAGCGTCTGGCCAAGATGAGCGAAGAGTCGGCAGCTGCCGGCAAGAAATTCCTCGAAGAGAACGCCAAGAAAGCCGGTGTCACTACCACCGCTTCCGGCCTGCAGTACGAAGTGATCAAGAAGGCCGACGGCCCTCAGCCCAAGCCGACCGACGTAGTGACTGTTCACTACACCGGCACTCTGACCAACGGCACCGTTTTCGACAGCTCCGTCGAGCGCGGCAGCCCGATCGATCTGCCGGTTAGCGGCGTGATTCCGGGTTGGGTCGAAGGTCTGCAACTGATGCACGTAGGCGAGAAGTACAAACTGTACATCCCTAGCGATCTGGCCTACGGCGCGCAAAGCCCTAGCCCGGCAATCCCGGCCAACTCGGTGCTGGTATTCGATCTGGAACTGCTGGCGATCAAAGATCCGGCAAAACAAGACGCCGCCAAGTAATCAGCGTCTGTTATAAAAACAACGCCCCGTTCATACGGGGCGTTGTTGCATCTGGCGTTCAGTGGCCGACAATTCAAGCGAACGGACGTCGTGGAGTAGAGTCATAGCATTGAGGGTGCCGCGGCAAAACGCAGTACGTTGCCAAGTCAATGAAATATTGGGTTTTTTTATGTGAGTAAAAAACGCCCGATCTGAGTTGAGCCCTTGTAAAACGGGGCTTTCAGGGGTGAAAAGCGGCTCTGTTCACAAGGTTATCCACAATTTGTGTGGATAACATTTCAGCGGGAGAAGTAATGAAAGCACCCTGGAATTTTGCTCGTTTCCTGCCATTGGCAGGAAGGCTGATCAGTCGTGGGCGTTTGCCGGCCCTGTTGTTCGCCGTAGCCAGAAAAGGTGCGAGCCAGGGCAACCGTTTGGGCAAGCTTAAAGACGACCTGCGATTGCTGCAGGCATTGTGCCTGGCGTACTGGCGCGGCGAGTATCGGGACATCAGTCGCAAATCGATGCTGACGGTGGTGGCGGGGTTGATGTACTTCCTCAGCCCGCTCGACGCCATTCCGGATTTCATCCCGGTATTTGGCATGCTCGATGACATCGCGGTGCTGGCCTGGGTGATGAAAACCCTCGATGACGAACTGAGCGCTTTCCGTGCCTGGCGCGACCGTCAGCCTCCGGAAAAGCTCGCGGTCGTGGAGCGTCTGCCCGATACGCCAGAGCAATTGCAACTGCAAGGCCCGAAAAAAAACTGAGTTGATTCAGGTCCCTCCACAGATTGATCGCCCCTCGCGACCTTGGCGGCTGTTAGGATTACACTTCTAAGGAAAAGTGCCGACTCGCTAAGTGTTGTTGTCCTACGGGGTAGTCATGGATATTCAGATAATTGCACGCGATGGGGAACCCGAATATGCGGTTTTGCCGTGGGCTCAGTATCAAGCGTTATTGAAAGCAGCAGGCGTCACTGAACAACCACCGCGTGAAGCTACAGTCCGTCACGCGGCCGCAGCAGACCAGGTTCTGCCGGGTCTGGATCAACTACGCAGTTTGCGCGAAGGGAAGGGTATCGCCATCGAGGCGCTGGCCCGCACGGTAGGCATCAGCCCGTCTTACCTGGCCTTGATCGAAAGTGGCGAGCGTCAACCTGACGCTGCGATTCGCCGCAGTCTGGCCTGGGAATTGACGGTGCCGGGATGGAGGGATGAATCGTGAGCGTACGCATCAGTCGTCAACATTGGGACGGTTTACTCGGCGAGCTGGATCAGGCCCGCCGCCAGCGCCATCTTCTGACTTATCGCGCTTTGCTTGAGCGTTTGCAGCTGCCTACGCCGGCTATGCAAACCCTGACCGCTGCACTTGAACATCTGGCCGCGCTGGACGCGAAGGCCGAACAGCCGCTGCGCAGCTCGTTGGTGATCAGTCAGGGGGCAAGTCGTTTGCCGCGCACCGGGTTCTTCGAATGTGTCGAGCGACTGGGGCGATTCTCAGGTCCATCCGATGGGGTAGCCGCCGCGTCGTGGCATGCATCGGAAGTGGTGCGGGTGTTTGAGTACGAATACCCCGAATCAGCGGAGGCCTGAATGCTCTGGCGACTTAAAGCCCGTGCCGGTTACTGGCTGGCACGCCGGCTGTTTCATTGGTCATGGTTGGTCCGCCAGCCACGCGGCTGGAGCTGGCTCGAAGGCCAGTTTGCGCGAATGGCGAACCTGGGTGATGTCGGTGCACAAAGCTTCTATGGCCACATCCTGACATTCCGTGGTCAAGGCCTCGGTGCCCGCGAAGAGGGCGTACGTTTGTTGCGTCTTGCAGCGTTGGCGGGGGACGGCAAAGCCGCCTATCAGGTCGGTGTGATCAGCCTTTCCGGCACGCCGAGCAAGGCCCCTGACGCTGCGGAGGCGGCGCGCTGGTGGCAAATGGCGGCCAAGGCCGGACATCCGTTGGCCGAGATCAAGCTCAAGGAGCTGGCGTCGCGCAACGCTTAACGGCCGCTCTTGCACTGGCTGATCCGGTTTGCCCGCGATCGCGGGTAAGCCACTCTCCTACAGGCGTTTGTGAAGTATTCGCCCATGAAGCAGTGCCCGTTCTAATTGATTGATCCGTTCCCTTCGTTTTAACGAAACGCCCTACATCATCCTCATATTGTCCTGACTTCTTTCCCCGCGTAATCCCCGCAAAGTCTCGCGTCCCACAACGACCGCGCGAAGATTTGTGAATGCTCGATCCAGAAAAGCTTCAGGCCCTGAACACCGCCATCGGCCATCTGGTCATCGCAGCGCTGAACCCGAAAAGCCCGGACATTGCGGCCGTCTTCAATGATTTCCGCAATTGCCTCAGTGACTACGAGTCCTGGGCAGAAAGTTTCTGGACGGGCGCAGCACTGGATGTCGAGCAGGTGTTCAAGGTCGGCAACGAAGTCAGCCTCAGCGCACCGAAGAACTCGACCACGCCGATCAGCGCCACCGTTGCGTCCTGTCCGGCCGGTGGATCGCTGACTCTGGTGCACATGTTCGAGGCTGCGCGTTTCGTGCCGATCGGCAATACCCCGGTGATGCTCGAAGCATTGATCGACGGGCCTGGTGGGGATGAGGTGGACGGCGAGCCGATTCACGCAACTATCGGCCCCAGCGGCATCCTTGAAGTCCCCAAATGCTGGCGTGGCCAGCGTCACCGAATCACCTTTTATCCCAACGTCTCTCAAGACCACGTCAAGGCGCTCTACACCTCTTATCAAACCACGATTGCAGAGCTTGAAGACTGGCTGCAAAGCGAGTGGACGAACGAGTTCCAGCCGTTGTGGGAGAGCTTTTCGCAAAGCGGCTTTGTCGAGCGCTACCACGCCTTGCAGCAGGCGGATCAATGGGGTGTTGAACGCGCCTTGCTCGACCTTTGGGATGACGTTCAGCAGTTCTATCACCTGCTGGCCGACCTGCAAGCCAACAGTGAAAAACTCCTCAAATACCTGACTCAGGCCGAGCTCGAGACCCTGCTCACTGCTTCCGCAGAAGCGATTGCCAATGGCTTGCTGGTGCTCAGCGATGAACCGTTGCTGTTCATCTATCTGTCGGCCATCACCAGTTGGCTGCGGATGCTGCCCCCGCAGTACGAAGCCGAAGTGTTGTCCGAGATTCGCACGGGCGTGCTGATCGGATTGCTGCTGGCCTGCGTGACCGGGCCGATGGGCCTTGGGGCGGGCGTGGGTGCCAAAGTGCTGGGGAAGGTCAAGTCGCAGCGGGCTCGAAAGTGGCTGGCAGCCTTGAGCGTCCGGTTATCGCAAGTATCGAGCAACCAGCGATTCAGCAGTCATGCCGGTGCACTCAAGCCACTGATGATGAGCGCCCGGAAGGCGTCGCTGGCGCCCACACCCCGAGGGCCGCTGAAGATTACCCCCGGTGAAGCGCCAACCCTTTACCTGAAAAATCCTGCGGCCATCGCCCGTGACAAGTTTGGGCCCAAGACCCGCCTGAGCAAACAGGAGCATCACGACAACGCCCCGGATCAGGCGAAAAACCCCAACGGTGCCAGCGCCGACACGGCAGACAAAACCGCCACCCACAACTGCCCGGTGTCGATGGTCACCGGCGAAGAACTGCTGACCCTCACCGACGGCGAACTGTGCGGCGTGCTGCCATTTGCCTTCACCCGGTTGTACCGCACCAGCGCGGTGGAACTCGATAGCGGGCTGGGGTTTGGCTGGAGCCACTCGTTGGCGCATCGCCTGGAAATCGACGGCGATGACGTCGTCTGGATTGACCACGAAAACCGCCGCACGCGCTTTCCAAAGCCCAGCGCCGAACGTCCGGCCATTCACAACCGCCTGTCCCGTGCAGCGATTTATCTGGGCGACGACGCCGATGAGCTGATCCTCGCCCAGGCCGGTGAAACACCACGGTTTTATCACTTCCGCGACGGCCACCTCACGGCCGTCAGTGACGCGTACGACAACCGTCTGCGCATCAGCCGTGACCGTTCCGACCGGATCAAACGGCTCGACAATGGTGCCGGTCACGCCTTGCTGATGCGTTATGACCGACGACATCTGATCGCTGTCGACTATCAGGTCTATCGCGCGACCGCCAATTCCAATGAGGCCTGGCAGACCGAGCAAATCCTGGTCGCCTATCGCTATGACGAACGCAATCGCTTGATCGAAGCCACCAACGCGGCGGGCGAAAGCGAGCGTTACGATTACGACGGTCAGGCGGTGATTCTCCAGCGGCAACTGGCCGGTGGCGCGAGTTTTTTCTGGGAGTGGGAGCGCGAAGGCAAGGCCGCTCGCTGCGTGCGCCACTGGGCGAGTTTCGCGCAGATGGATTCGCGTTACGTCTGGGACGATAACGGCAGCGTCACGGTGCATAACGCCGATGGCAGCGAAGAGGTTTACGCCCACGACCAGCAGGCACGCCTGGTGCGCAAGGTCGAGCCGGGCGGTGCTGTATACCTGAAGGCTTACGACGATAACGGTCAGTTGGTGGCCGAGAAAGATCCCCTCGGTGGCGTCACCCAATACATCTATAACGAAGCCGGGCGGTTGCTTGCGGTCATCCCGCCAGAGGACGAACCGACCCACTACGAGTATCACAACGGTTTTGTTCGGGTGATGCGTCGGGGCCGGGCGCGTTGGAAGTACCAGCGAAACACTCAAGGCGACATCACCGAACAGATCGATCCTGATGGCCACATCACCCATTACCACTACGATGATCGGGGTCGACTGCTGTCGATCCGCTACCCGGATAACAGCTGTCACGTCCTCACCTGGAACAGCCTCGGGCAACTCACTGAGGAGCAGTTGCCGGACGGTGGTCGGCGGTGTTTCGCTTACGACGCCTTGGGCCGGCAAATCCGCCGTCAGGACGCACACGGTGCGCTCACCCAGTATCAATGGGATGTCGTCGGTCGGCTGATTCAAACGACGTTGCCCAGCGGCGCGACCCGCGCTTTCAGCTACAACGCCTATGGCAAGGTCATCGCTGAACGCGATGAACTGGGGCAGGTCACGCGCTACGAGTACGCCGACGACTTGCACCTGGTCAGCCGCCGTATCAACCCCGATGGCACCCAGCTGCGCTATCGCTATGACAACGTGCGGCTGCTGCTCAGCGAGATCGAAAACGAATCTGGCGAGAAGTATCAGCTGGAGTACGGCCCGAGTGGGTTGATCCGTCAGGAGACCGGTTTCGACGGCCGGCGCACCGCGTACGCCTATGACCTCACCGGCCATCTGCTGGAAAAAACCGAGTTTGGTGATGACGGTTCGCGGCTGATTACCGGTTATCAACGCGATACCGCCGGACGTCTGTTGGTCAAAACCCTGGCCGATGGCAGCAAGGTCAATTATCACTACGACGCATTGGGCCGGCTGGTCTGCGTCGACGACGGCAATGACTGGCCGCTGGAGTTCGAATACGACGCGCAAGACCGGCTGATCACCGAGCATCAAGGCTGGGGCACCTTGCGTTATCGCTACGACGCTTGCGGTCAGCTCAATCACCTGCGTCTGCCGGACAACAGCAAACTCGACTACCACCACGCAAAAGGCGGCGCGCTGACCGCCATCGACCTCAACGGCGCGCGGCTGACCACTCACGTCTTTGACGCAGGGCGCGAACAACAGCGCCAACAAGGTCAACTGCTCAGCCAATACCACTACGACGAACAGGGCCGTCTGCACGCCCACGCCGTCTCCCACGCTGAACAACCACGCTATCGCCGCGATTACGCCTACAGCGCCAACGGCAACCTCGACTTCATCGCCGACAGTCGTCATGGCCAGCGCAACTATCACTACGATCCGCTGAACCGCCTGGTTCGCGTCCGTCATTCACGCGATCCACAGCCGGAAAGCTTCGGCCACGACCCGGCCGGCAACCTGCAAATGCACGATCGCCCAGGCCTGGCAACGATCAAAGGCAATCGCCTGCTGCTGCAAGGCGACCGCCACTACGACTACGACGCCTTCGGCAACCTGATCCGCGAACGTCGCGGCACTGCGCAGAAACTGGTCACCGAATACCGCTACGACTGTCAGCACCGCTTAATCGCTGTGACCCTGCCCGACGGCAGCAGCGCAACCTACCGCTACGACGCCTTCGGCCGCCGCACTGCGAAAACCGTCGCCAGCCACACAACCGAGTTTTTCTGGCAAGGCGAGCAACTGATCGCCGAAAACAGCCGCGAGCATCACCGCAGCTACGTCTACGAGCCCGGCAGCTTTCGCCCGTTGGCCATGCTCGATGGCTACGGCCCGCGCAAAGCTTGCCCGTTCTACTACCAACTCGATCACCTCGGCACCCCGCAGGAACTCACCGATTACAGCGGCGAAATCGTCTGGTCCGCGACCTACAAGGCCTACGGCAAGCTCGCCAGCCTCCAGCAGTTTGGCGAAGAACAGCTTGAGCAGCCGCTGCGGTTTCAGGGGCAGTACTTCGATGCTGAATCAGGCCTGCACTACAACCGGCATCGCTACTACAATCCGGATATTGGCCGGTACCTGACGCCGGATCCGAGCAAGCTCGCCGGTGGGATTAACGGGTATCAGTACACCCGGAACCCGACGGGGTGGGTGGATCCGTTGGGGTTGAATGACTGCCCGGGTGCAGGTAAGTGCAAGAAACCGGGGGAGGCGGAAGATCCGGCGGGGAAGGCGGGGGTTGATGAGGGTGAGGCTGAACTTCCCACATATCCGGAAGAAAAATATTTATATCGTGGGGATGATCGCCATCCCAATGAGATTTTTGAGCAAGGTTTTAAACCTAAGGGTGATAGCAATGATTTACTGCTTCATTCGCTTGACAGTAACAAGCCTCCGAGCAATTTCGTTAGTACCTCTCCCGTTAGAGAAGTAGGAATAGATTTTGCGACGAAATTCAATATGAGAAGCGGCTTTTTGTACACGATACGAATGATTCCAGGTCGAGATTTGAAGAGTGAGCTAGGGAAGAAATATAAGTATTCAAGTGAGCGAGAACTAGCAATTCAAGGTGGTGTTAAAAGTAAGGATATTTTAGGCGTTACGCCTATTGGTGCTGATGGTCGTAGCGCGCGTTACACTATCTTGAATCCAAACAAGGAGTAGAGAATGGACTGTGTAGAGATTGTAGTTGTCAAAAACGGCAGGCGTGAGCTTGCTAAGCTTTTCTGTGACTCGAAAAAATTGACTATTAATTTTGTTATGGCGGATGGATATAGCAAAACTTATTTTGGAACAGACTTTTACGAATGTTTTGGGCATGTCAGGGAGGAACACTCTGATATGGTGTTTTTGTGTAAGGGCGCCAAAATAAACGTGCATCCATCTAGTATGTCTTCTCAGATGTCGCTCGGGGTGAAAGCATATGAGCTCACAATGGGGAAGTATGCTTCGAGAAGTGATCTGGTGAATATATTCGATTATGAAGAGGAAAATTTGACGAACGATCCAAATGTGCAAAGAGACTTTTATATGCGCTGGGTTGAATCAGATATTTCGGAAGAGTAGCGGGTCGGAACGAAAGAAAAGTCGGGGGAGGATTTATTTGTCTAAAGTCGCTGCGCACCCGATTATGGGCGCGCCTACTCCTACAGCATATGAAGTTGAGGCGCCAAGTTAAGACTATCAATCACATAAATACTATGCCCCTGCACATTCTTCGCATGATGCTTGGCCTGTGAGGCCATTTCCGCGAGTTGGCTGGCGTCGAGTTGTCCACAGGCCTCGGGGTGTAAATGCACCACACCAATCGACAGCGACAGCAGCGGGAATTCCTGACGGACGCCCTGGCGGTTGGGGGCGATGAAGCAGCCGGCTTCCAGGTGTTCGCTGCGGTAGAAGCGTCGGCATTGGCTGTGAAAGTCCTCGAGCAGTTGGTTCAGGCGCTTGCGCCAGTCTTCCGGGCCGAGGACCAGCAGGAAATCATCGCCACCGATATGGCCGACGAAGTCACGGCTGGGGTCGACGCGGTCGTTCAGGCATTGCGCCAGACACAGCAGGACTTCGTCACCACGACCGTAGCCGTAGATATCGTTGAAGGGTTTGAAACTGTCGATGTCGACGTAGCAGATCACTGACTCGCGGCTCTGTTGCAACAGTCGGGTCAGGCACTGCTGGATCGGTACGTTGCCTGGCAACAGGGTCAGCGGGTTGGCGTAGCGGGCCTGCTGGATTTTCAGTTCGGTGATCAGCTTCAGCACATCGATCACCCGACCCAGGCCCAGATAGCCGCCGTTGAGGGTGATGATGAAATCTTCTTCGATGCGTTGCCGGGCGCGGCTGGTGATCAGCCGGCTGACCTGTTGCAGTGACTGGCTGAGCTCGACGGCGAGGAAGTTGTCGCTCATCAGACGGCTGATGGGCTTGCGTGCGAACAGGTCGGTGGCAAACGGCTTGAGCAACGCATCAGACAGTGAATGGCGATGGACGATGCCGCAGGGATGGCCGAGCTCATCGAGTACCGCCAGCGAGTTCAGGTTGGCCTGACGACGGAAGGCTTCCAGCACGTCGGCGGTAGGCGTATCGCGGTCCACGGCCGGATGTTCGTTGAGCAGGGCGCTGAGGTCACTGCCTTCATCGTTGAGCACCACTGCGCTGCTGTCGTGCTTGGGCATCATCGTCCGGGCGTCCCGTGGCGGATGCTCTTGCGGACGGCACAACAGATAACCCTGCACCAGGTCGACCCCCATCTCGGTCAACACCGCGAGTTCTTCCGGCAGTTCGATACCTTCGGCGATGACTAGCGCACGCGAGGCTTTGGCGATCTGCAGGATCGAGCCGACGAATTCGCGTTTGAGCGCGTCCTGATGAATGCCGTCGATGAAATGCCGGTCGATCTTCACGTAGTCCGGACGCAACTCCGACCAGAGTCGCAGGCTCGAATAACCGGCACCCAGGTCATCCAATGCAATCGAAAAGCCCATGGCTCGATAGTGATGCAGAGCGTTTTGCAGTAACTGAAAATCGTCGGTCGGGGTTTGCTCGGTAAGCTCGATCACCACCTGACTCGGCGGGATGCCGAAGTCCTGAAGCATTTGCAGGGTTCTACCGGGTTGGTGGCCGGCTTCGAGCAGTGATTCGGGGGAGACGTTGAGAAAGAGTTTTCCCGGTAACTGTTGTTCATTGAAACGACGGCAGGCGCTGTGCCGGCAAGCCATTTCCAGTTCGCTGAGACGGCCTGCCTGGCGGGCCACGGCGAACAACGCGATGGGGGAGTGCAGAGGGCTGTTGGAGGGACCGCGACTGAGGGCTTCGTAACCGAGGATGCGTCGTTCGGACAGTGAAACGATCGGCTGGAACAGACTGTGCAAACCACTTTGAGCCAGGATTGAACTCAAGGCACTCAGCTGTTCGGTCGTGGTCATGGCGATCTCTGGCGATAAAAAAAGGACTGGGCGCGCTCTTTGTTAGAGAGCACGCCCAGTCCTTTATTTCACGACAGAATGATGACTGTTTGATGACGCTCCGGGGAGCGTCAGCATTAAATTGCCATCATTTTTTGTTGCTGGCGACCGCGGTGTTCAGCTTCAAGTAATCCAGCAGAATCCGCCCGGTTTCGCTCAGGTAGGCATCGTCTTCCGGTTTGGTCTTTTCTGGCTCGGCCGCGATGGCGTCTTCGTCTTCTTTCTTCAGCTCTTTGAGCGGGTCTTCGCCCTTGGCCTTGCGGCGGATGTTTTCCATCGCCAGTTGCTTGGCGTCGATGTCGGCGTGTTGTGCGCGACGTTCGGCTTCGTTGAGGCTGACGGTTTTTTCCGCCATCAGCTTCTGGGCCAGTGCCAGTTTGTCGCGAATGAACACAAATTCCGCGTCTTTGGCCGAGCGGGCGTCATGCTCGGACTTGAGCTGTGCCAGGTACGGTTTGAACGGGTCGACTGCCGGCTTGATGGCCGCGCGAATGGTGTCCCACGGCATGGATTCCGGCAGGGCGCTCTCGCCGATTTCCTTGGTGTCGATGATCGACGGGAAATCGACATCCGGCAGCACGCCCTGATGCTGGGTGCTCTGCCCGGAAACCCGGTAGAACTTGGCCAGCGTCAGTTTCAGCTCGCCATGGTTCAGCGGCTGGATGGTCTGCACGGTGCCTTTACCGAAGGTCTGGCCACCGATGATCAATGCGCGGTGGTAGTCCTGCATGGCGCCGGCAAAAATCTCCGAAGCCGAAGCAGACAGGCGGTTGACCAGCAATGCCATCGGGCCTTTGTAGAAGGCGCCCGGGCTTTCATCTTCCAGTACATCGACCCGGCCGTCGGCATTACGTACCAGCACGGTCGGACCTTTGTCGATGAACAGACTGGTCAGCTCGGTGGCTTCCTGCAAGGAGCCGCCGCCGTTGTTGCGCAAGTCGATGACCACGCCGTCGACCTTGTCTTTTTGCAGTTCGGTCAGCAGTTTCTTGACGTCGCGGGTGGTGCTCTTGTAATCCGGATCACCGGCGCGGAAGGCCTTGAAGTCAAGGTAGAAGGCCGGGATCTCAATCACCCCGAGCTTGTAGTCCTTACCGTCCTGTTTCAGGTTGAGGATCGACTTCTTCACCGCCTGATCTTCAAGCTTCACCGCTTCGCGGGTGATCTGCACGATCTTGGTAGTCTGGTCGTTTGGCGCATTGCTGGCCGGGATCACTTCCAGGCGCACCACCGTGCCTTTCGGTCCACGGATCAGCTTGACCACTTCGTCCAGGCGCCAACCGACGACGTCGACCATTTCTTTGTTGCCTTGGGCAACGCCGATGATCTTGTCAGCCGGTGCAACCTGCTTGGTCTTGTCCGCCGGGCCTGCAGGCACCAGACGCACGACTTTTACCTGGTCGTTATCGCTCTGCAACACGGCGCCGATGCCTTCCAGCGACAGGCTCATGTTGATGTCGAAGTTTTCCGCGCTATCCGGCGACAGATAGTTGGTGTGCGGGTCGTAGGACATGGCGAAGTTGTTGATGTACGCCTGGAAAATGTCTTCCGGACGGGTCTGGTCCAGACGCGACAACTGATTCTTGTAGCGCTTGGTCAGCAGCTCTTGAATGGCCTTGGGTTCTTTGCCGGCGATCTTCAGGCGCAGCACTTCGTCCTTGACGCGTTTGCGCCACAGGTCATCCAGCTCGGCACTGGTCTTGAGCCACGGGGCGTCCTTGCGATCGATCAGCAAGGTTTCCTTGGTGGTGAAGTCCATCTTGTCGACGCCTTTGTTCAGCTCGGCCAAGGCAAAGTCCAGACGCGCTTTGACGCGGTCCAGATAGCGCTTGTAGATGGTGAACCCGGCGTTCAGGTCGCCGCTTTTGAGGAAGTCGTCAAACTGGGTTTTCCATTTGTCGAATTCGGCAATGTCGCTGGCCAGAAAATAACTGCGCGCCGGGTCCAGCAGCTTCAGGTAGCTGTCATAGATGATCGCGGAGCGCGCGTCATCGAGCGGCGGCTTGCTGTAATGGTGGCGCTTGAGCAGCTCGACGACGTTCAGGCTGGCAATCACCTCGTCACGATCGGGCTGAAGGTTGTCCCAGCTATTGGCTGCGAACGTAGTGGGCGACAGCGACAAGCTGCCCAGGCCAATGAAAAGAGCGAGTGCGGTGCTGGGGAACAAATGCTTCATGCTGATTCGACGCGGGGGCAATTGATAACGCATATTAGGCCGTCTTTGAAGTCGCCGGTTCCACAAGGGCCGGTCGCATAATGCAAAAAGCCCGGCTCTACAGCTTCGGGCTCAGTCCAGACTCACTATGGAGGCACTGTGAAAGCATTGCAAGGCGTTGAAGGTCAAGTGGAGTGGGTTGAAGAGCAGCGTCCGACGTGTGACGTAGGACAAGTTCGCATTCGAGTGGCGGCAGCGGGCCTCAATCGAGCCGATTTGTTGCAAAAGGCAGGGCTCTATCCGCCGCCACCGGGAGCCAGTCAGGTGCTGGGTCTGGAGTGTTCAGGTGTGATCAGCGAGGTCGGCGCGGGGTCGTCCTGGCAGATTGGCGACCGCGTTTGCGCGTTGCTGGCCGGCGGCGGGATGGCTGAGGAGGTGGTGGTCGACGGTCGGCATGTGTTGCCGGTTCCAGAGGGTTTGTCGCTGGTCGAAGCGGCAGCATTGCCCGAGGTTTACAGCACCGCCTGGCTGAATTTGTTTCAACTGGCTGCGCTCAAACCGGGTGAGAAAGTTCTCCTGCACGCCGGGGCAAGTGGAGTGGGTTCAGCCGCCATTCAGCTGTGTAAAGCGTTCGGCAACCCGTGCTGGGTCAGCGTCGGTTCGGCGGACCGGCTGGCGTATTGCGAGGCGCTGGGCGCGCAAGGCGGGGTGGTGCGCACTGATGGGCTGGACGGTTTGAGTGACCTGGGACCGTTCGATGTGATCCTCGATCCGGTCGGCGCCAACTATGCCGCGTTGAACCTGAAGTTGCTGGCGCGTGATGGTCGTTGGGTGTTGATCGGCCTGATGGGCGGTCGTGAGGCGCAGTTGGATCTGGCGCAAATGCTGGCCAAGCGGATTCAGCTGCTGGGTTCGACCCTGCGCAGTCGCGACGAGCAGTTCAAGGCCGATCTGTTCAGTGATCTGAGCCAACACGTCTGGCCGTTGTTCGCAGAGGGACGCCTGAGCCCGCAGTTGGCCAGGACCTTCCCGATCAAGGACGCCGAAGCGGCGTTTGCCGAGCTTGCGACCAATCAGGTGTCGGGCAAGCTGGTGCTGGTGATCGACGAAAGCCTGGTTTGACCCCTGAAGAGATCGCAGGCTTCGCCAGCTCCTACAGAAGAAATGTGGTCCGCGTAGGAGCTGCCGCAGGCTGCGATCTTTTGCTTTACTTCCAGGTGTGAATCGGCCAGCCGGCCTTTTCGGCGTGTTCACGCAGTACCGGATCCGGGTTGACCACATGCGGATGGTCGACTTTGATCAGCAATGGCAAATCGTTACGTGAGTCCGAATAGAAACTCGCGCCTTCAAGGTTTTCCTCTTCGGCGTCGAGCCACTCCAGCAAGCGCGTGATCTTGCCTTCGCGGTAGGTCAGGGTACCGACCGTATTGCCGCTATAAACCCCATGCTTCACTTCCAGCTCGATGCCAAGAATCTCATCGATGCCCAGGCGTTCGGCGATGGGTTTGACCAGGTGCGTGCCGGAGGCGGAGATCACCAGAATCCGGTCGCCAGCCTTGCGATGCTCGGCGATGGCTTTGCAGGCATCGCTGAAGATGATCGGTTCGATCACGTCCTCGACCCACGGTGCCACAAGGTGCTCGACTTCTTCCGGGGTGCGTCCGGCCATCGGCTCCAGGCTGAAGGCCATGTAGTCCTCCATGGCCAGGTGGCCCCTGCCGTAGGAATCCATCAATTCCTTGTCGCGACGCAGGAAGGATTCGCCATCGACCCAACCGAGGCGGACCATCTGCTCGCTCCACAGCGAGGCGCAGTCGCCGTGGATCAGGGTTTCATCCAGATCAAAAATTGCCAAGGCCATCAGCGCAGCTCTCTCTTTAACATCAGTGTGCACAGCGAAAACATCAGGCTACCTCACACAGGGCTGTCGGATCGATGGAAAGTGCCAGACGTTGACCATCGGCATGCAAGTCAGCCGCCGAACGGTTCAGCACGTCCACCACCAGTTCTACGCCGCGAGCTTCGACCCGATAGCGAATCACGTTGCCCAGCAGGCTGTGGCTGCGGATCAGCGCATCCGGCTCGCCATTGCGGCTCAGTTCGATGGCTTCCGGGCGAATCGCGATGCGACCGTTGATTGGCCGTTGCAGCAGCTTGCTGGCACTGACCGCGTCGAGCAGGTTGTAGTTGCCGATGAAGCCGGCGGCAAACACATCGACCGGTGCGGTGTAGAGGGTTTCAGCGTCGCCGCTCTGGACGATCCTGCCCTGGTTCATCAGGAAGATCCGGTCGGACATGGTCAGGGCTTCTTCCTGATCGTGCGTCACGAAAATCGTGGTCAGCCCCAGCTCGCGCTGAATTTGCCGGATCTGCTCGCGCAGGTGTTTGCGGATCCGCGCGTCCAGCGCCGACAGCGGTTCATCGAGCAGCAGCAGGCGCGGTCGGGTCACCAGCGAGCGGGCGAGGGCAACCCGTTGGCATTGGCCGCCAGACAGTTGATGCGGGTAACGGCTGGCGAAGTCGTGCAGTTCCACCAGTTGCAACACGTCGAGTACGCGCTTGCGGCTGTCGTCGGCGTTGACCTTTTGCATGCGCAAACCGAAGGCGACGTTCTGTTCGACGGTCATGTTGGGGAACAGCGCGTAGCTTTGGAATACCATGCCGATCCCGCGTTTTTGCGGGCTCAGCGGCACCAGGTCCTGGCCGTCGAGCAGGATCTTGCCTGCATCCACCGCCGTCAGCCCGGCGATGCAGCGCAGCAGTGTGGACTTGCCGCAACCGGACGGGCCGAGCAGGGTGACGAACTCGCCTTTCTGGATTTCGCAGTTGATGTCGCTGAACACCGGGGTGCCGGCGGAGCCTGTTTGCGAGTAGCTTTTTTGCAGGTGTTGGACGCTGACGTAGCTCATTGGCTTTTGTCCTTGTTCAAGATATTGGCAGCCCAGGTCAGAACCAGCACAAAGAAAAAGTAGGAAATCACCAGCGCGCTGGTGAAGTGACCGCTGCTGTTACGCATGTTGTTGAGGTAGACCTGCAGGGTTTCGTAGCGCGTGCCGACAAGGATGTTGGCGAACACGAACTCACCGAAGAGGAACGAGAACGACAGCAGCAACGCCACCATCAAACCCTTGCGCAGGTTCGGCAGCACCACCAGGAACGCCGCTTGCCAGGTGCTGGCACCGAGCAGTTGGGCGGAGTCCATCAGGTCGCTCAGGTTGATCGCCTGCAGGTTGTTGGTGATCGCCCGGTACATGAACGGCAGCGCCACGGTGAAGTAGCAACCGACCAGAATCCACGGTGTACCGACCATCGCGAACGGTCCCGAACCATAGAGCTGCAACAGCCCTACGGAAGACACCACGGGCGGCACCGCGAACGGCAGCAGGATCAGGATGTTCATCAGCGCATCGAGTTTCGGGAAGTGGTAATGCACCACGAACAGCAGCGGCAGAATCAGCACCACCGATAAAATCAGCGCACCGACGCAGACCAGCAGCGACTGGCCAAAGGCGCCGAGAAAGCGCGGGTCACTCCACAGCTGGATGTACCACTTGAAGGTAAATCCGCTGGGCAGAACGGTTGCCGACCAGCTGCTGGCGATCGAATAGATCAGCGTCCCGGCCAGTGGCAGCAACAGAATGGCAAACAGCAGGTAAACCACTACCCGGTGGTAGACACCGGTGGGACCCAGTTCAGCGCGAGACATGGTAGCTCCTCTTCAACAGCAACTGATGGACCACTGTCACCAGGGTCATCAACGCCACCAGCACAACGGCCAGGGCGCTGGCCATGTTCGGGTCCAGGGAAATGTCGCCCGAGACCATCGCCGCGATGCGGATCGGCAGCACGTTGAAGTTGCCGGTGGTCAGGGCATAGACCGTGGCGTAGGCGCCGAGGGCGTTGGCCAGCAGGATTACAAAGGTGCCGAGCAAGGCCGGAGTCAGCACCGGCAAGCCGATGTGCCGCCAGAACTGCCAGCCGTTGGCGCCGAGCAGGGCCGCCGATTCGCGCCAGTCTTCACGCAGGGCGTCGAATGCCGGGTAAAGCAGCAGCACGCCAAGGGGGATCTGGAAGTAGGTGTAGAGGATGATCAGCCCGGTTTTCGAGTACAGGTTGAAGTCCTGAATGATCCCGGCCTGCTTGAGCATGATAGTGAAGCTGCCGTTGAACCCCAGCAGGATGATGAACGCAAAGGCCAGCGGTACGCCGGCGAAGTTGCTGGTCATGTTGGCGAAGGCGTTGACGAAGTTGCGCAGCTTCGAGTCGACCCGGCGCAGCGAGTAGCTGCCAAGGATCGCAATGACGATGCCGAACACGCTGGACCAGAAGCTGATCTCAAGGCTGTACTGGATCGCCTGCATATAAAACTTCGAGCTGAAGATTTTGTTGAAGTTGGCCAGGCCCCAACCGAACTCTTCCGATTGCACGCTGTTGATCAGCACCCAGCACAGCGGGGCAATCTGAAACACGATGAAGAAAATGGCGAAGGGCACCAGGCACAACGCCGCCAGCCATTTGCCACGGGTGATTGAATTCACTTGAGCAGCTCCCGGCACACAGGTTTGTCGTGGGCAACACCCAACAACTCGCAGACTGTGCCGCACAGTTCGGTTTGTTTGGGCGCCGCGTCGGGATTGAAGCTGAAGGCATCGCCGATGACGAACAGCGGCACTTCGCGCTCTTCGGCGAGCAGGCCGTTGTGGGAGCGGTCGTTGTTCATGCCGTGGTCGGCGGTCACCAGCACCTGATACCCGGCGTCGAGCCAGCTTTGCAGGTAGTCGGCGAGGATGATGTCGGCCGAGCGGGCACTGTTGCGGTATTGCGCAGTGTCGAGGCCGTGCTTGTGCCCGGCGTCGTCGATGTTCATGGGGTGAACCAGCAGAAAGTTCGGCGCATGGCGCAGACGCAGGTTCTCGGCGTCGGCGAACAGGTGCGAGTCGGGGTAGTGATCGGACCAGTAGAAGTGCGCGTGCTGGATCGGTAGTTCGGTGTTGTCGGTGTGGCGGTCGCGGGCAGCCATGAACGGCGAACGATTATACAGCTCGCTGACCCAATGGTAGGCCGCAGCGGCGGTGCTGAGCCCGGCGGCGGTGGCGTAGTGGAACACGCTGCGCTGGTTGGACAGGCGCGACACGTTGTTGTGGACGATGCCGCTGTCGATCGGCGTTACGCCGGTCAAAATGCATTCGTAGAGCGGGCGCGACAGGGACGGCAGTTCGCATTCGAGTTTGTAGAGTGCGGCTTTTTTTGCGTTTGCGTAGGCCTGCAAATGCCCCATGGCATGCCGCGCGACCTCGTAGTTCAGGCCGTCGAGCACCACAAGGATGACGTTGTGCTTCATGGGGAAGGGGACTCCGAAAAACAGGAATTCAGAAAACTCAAACTTAACTCGATCCATTGTGGGAGCGAGCTTGCTCGCGATGGCGGACTTACCTTCAACAGTGATGTTGATTGACCTTGCGCTATCGCGAGCAAGCTCGCTCCCACAGGGATTTCCATCAGAGATCCAATGTGGGAGCTACAGCGTTATTGCATATTGATGATGACTTCTTCCTGCCACTTCTGCGGCAGAGCCTTGGAGGTTTTTTCCCACGCGTCGGCATCTGTGATCGGTTTGGGTTTGGCGGCTTCGTATTGCGCTGCCGGGATCAGGTTTTTCGCGACATCAGCCGGCAGTTTCAGACCCGTTTCAGCACGAATCGGACGGGCGTTACCGCGCGCCAGGTTGATTTGGCCGGCATCGCTGAAGATGTACTCGCGGGCCAGTTTGGCGGCGTTCGGGTGCTTGGCGTATTTGTTGATGATGGTGGTGTAACCGGACTTCACCGAACCATCGGACGGGATCAGCACGACGTAGTCATCCGGGTTGGCCATCTTGGCCTTATAGCTCAGGCCGTTGAAGTCCCAGACCACACCGACTTCGACTTCACCCTTTTCCATGGTGGAAATGGTCGGGTTGGCCAGCGACAGGCGACCTTGCTTGGCAATCTCGGCGAACATCAGCAGTGCTGGCTGAATGTTCTTTTCATCACCACCGTTGGCGATGGCGGCGGCCAATACACCGTTGGCGGCTTGGGCGGCGGTGCTCACGTCACCGATGGACACCTTGTATTTACCGGTTTTCAGGTCAGCCCACTTTGTCGGGGCTTCGGAACCGTGCAGCAGTTTCTTGTTGACGATGAACGCGATGGTGCCGGTGTAGGCCAGTGCCCAGTTGCCGTCCTTGTCCTTGGCCCAGTCCGGAACCTGTGCCCAGGTGCTTGGCTTGTACGGTTGCACCACGCCTTGCTTGACCGCGATCGGGCCGAAGGCGGCACCGACGTCGCCGATATCAGCACTGGCGTTGTCTTTTTCGGCGGCGAACTTGGCCACTTCCTGGGCCGAGCTCATGTCGGTGTCAATGTGCTTGAGGCCGTAGTTCTTGGCCAGGTCTTCCCAGGTACCTTTCCAGTTGGCCCAGTCATCGGGCATGCCGACGCTGTTGACGGCGCCTTCCGCTTTCGCAGCGGCTTCCAAGGCTTTTAAATCGGTATCAGCCGCCATGGCTGCGGTGCACATGGCAATGGTCGAGCCTAACAGTGATGCCAGGAAAAGCTGTTTCATCCGAAGCTCCTTTGGGCGTATTCAACGCTGCGCTTTTATCTACGTTTGCGGTTGGGTTGGTCTAGGTCAGCAATACCTGAGCCAATTTAGGTGAGCTGGATGACACTTTGATGTCGGTATCAGGCGCGCTCGCATTTATTTCGCTCGGTAGTGAGGGCTGCGAGGTAAGCGTAGACCATGGGCAGATGGCCGGTTTGCAAGGACTTGGCCGCTTATTTGCAAAGGTCTGGATCAACCGTTCGGCGCCTTTGTCATCGATCAGTCATATGGATTGCCTAGGCTTGCAATACGTATCAGGACGCGTTTTTTGGCGTGATCCTGCCCCGAAACAGTGCTGGTCTAGTCCAGATAGGTAACATTGATGCGCGATGAGGCAATCAAGGCGGTGACAGCCATTGGTCAAGTGCTGCAGGAGCAGATCGAGCACGGTCTGCTGACGCCCGCGAGCAAGCTGCCGGCCGAGCGCAAACTCAGTGAGTTGTTCAATACCACACGGATCACCGTGCGTGAGGCGTTGTTGCAGCTCGAAGCCCAGGGGCAGATTTATCGCGAAGAGCGGCGCGGCTGGTTCGTCTCGCCACCGCGCCTGGCCTACAACCTGATGCAGCGCAGTCACTTTCACGCGATGGTCAGTGCGCAAGGGCGGGCGCCGTCGACCGAGGTGATTTCGGCACGGTTGCAACCTGCGTCTGCGGCGGTTTGCGCATGGTTGCAGTTGCCGGCGTTGTCGAGCGTGATTCAGATCTGCCGTTCGCGACGCATCGATGGGCGGTTGGTTTTGTACGTCGAGCACTATTTGAATCCGCAGTTTTTTCCGGGGATTCTGGAGTTCGATCTCAATCAGTCGATTACCGAGTTGTATGCGCGGCATTACGATTTGCACTACGGGCGGGTGCGGTTCGAGATTGTGCCGACTTCGTTGTCGGTGGATGCGGCAGCGGCTTTACGGGTGTCTGTTGGTAGCCCGGGCCTGCGGATTGCCCGGGTCAATTATGATCAGCACGAACGGTTGATCGATTGTGACCTGGAGTTCTGGCGGCATGATGCGATTCATGTCGGGGTGGATGTCTTGTAGGCGCTGAGCTTGCTCGCGATGGCGGCCTGACAGCCGGCCTGTCTTTTGCGGGGTGTACAAAGATCTACTGTGGGAGCCGAGCTTGCTCGCGATGGCGGCCTGACAGCCGACCATTCTCTTGCAGGTGTACATATCCGTTGCTGCGGTAACGGCTGCTGGCGGTTTCGCCCTGACGGCGACTCCCTTTGGCAAACGCCCCAAAGGAAGCAAAGGTCTTCGCCCCAAGCGTCCGGCCCCTCGCATAGGCTCGGCGTTCCCTCGCTCCGGTGTCCATCAGGGGGCATCGCCTACGGTCTGCTGCGCGACGACCTCCTCTCGATGTGTCCGGCTTCGCCGTACGGCGCTGCGCGCCAACCCCCTGATGAACACCTCCACTCGGCCTCCCGAAGGGACGGGTGGGTCAAGATCAACGGCTGCAGGCGAGCTAACGCTCGGCCTGTTGAGTGGTGATGTGGGCGAGGTAGATCTGCTTTTGTGGCGAGGGAGCTTGCTCCCGCTGGGTGGCGAAGCCGCCCCCCATTACTCCTTCTCCAACCCACCACCTGCCGTCACCACCTGAATACTCATCCTCGGCGTCGCCAGATCCAGTCCGGCTTCATCCAGATGACGCTTGAGCGACAGGTTGAACGCTCTTGAGACTTCCCATTGCTTGATCGGTGCGGTCTTGAACCGGGCGCGAAGGATTGCGCTGCCGGACTCGAAACTCTCGACACCCTGGATTTCCAGCGGCGACCAGATGTTACGGCGCTGGATTGGGTCGGTGCGCATTTTCTGGCCGACTTCGCGCATCAGTTTGATCGCGTCATCGATTTCCATGTTGTACGGCACCGCCACCCGGAAGATCGCGTAGCCGAATTCCCGCGAGTAGTTCTTGATGCTTTTTATTTCACTGAACGGGATGGTGTGCACGATGCCGTCAATGTCCCGTAGCCGCACGGTGCGGATGGTCAGGCCCTCGACGGTGCCCAGGTGGCCGCCGACATCCACGTAGTCGTCGATGGCCAGGGAGTCTTCGATGATGATGAACAGTCCGGTGATCAGGTCGGAGACCAGCGACTGTGCGCCGAAACCGATGGCCAGACCGATCACGCCGGCACCTGCCAGCAGCGGCGTGACGTTCATGCCCATGTTGGCCAGGGCGACAATCAGCGCAATGATAAAAATCGCCACGAACAGCACATTGCGGATAAGCGGCATCATGGTCTGCGCGCGCGCGTTGGCCAGGCCTTTGCGTGAGCGGGTGAGGGCGTGGTGCACGGCGGTGTCGCTGAGGATCCAGATCAGCCAGGCGAAGATCAGCGTACCGCCCAGGCTGAACAGTTTGACGCTGACTTCATGGCCTTCGCCTTCGGTGAAGCGGATCATCGACATGCCCCAGACCCGCAAGCCGAGCTCGATGAACGCCAGCCACACCGTCAGGTGCGCAAGGGTATAGAAGAAGCTCTTGAGGCGGTCCGAATACAGCGCGTGACGCTTTGCCCCGCGTTGCGGTTTGAGTGCATGGCGGCGGACCAGTCCGTTGATGACCATGCACAACACCAGCAGCACGGTGCAGATCAACGATTGGCGCAGTGCGGTGCTGGTGTCGCCGGCGGAGACGAAGGTGGCGAACAGCGAGATCGCTACCAGCACCAATGCCGGCAAGTACCAGAAGGTCCCGAGAATTTCGATGGTGTCGCTCAGTGCACGACGGGTCAGACGCCGTGACAATGGCTGGTTGCGGATCAGGTGGGCGATGGGCCGACGGAATCGCAGGATGAACAGGCCGGTAAAAATCGCTGCCAGCACATTGGCGATGGTCGCGGTGATGTGGGCCAGGTGAATGCCGAGACTGGCGACCAGCCGTGGGTCGTTCAAGCCTTCGCCGAAGGCTGCAAAACTGCCAATCAGCCACAGCGGGCGGAAGGCCTGGTGCCGCAGGATGTACAGGGCGCGATGCCGGTGCGGGCCGTCGAGCACGGAAAACGCGATCACGCAGATCGCCGAGAAGCAGGTGCCGACCACCAGTGCATAAGCCAGCACCATGGCCAGGTATTTACCCAGCGATGACGGCAGGGCATAGCTCATGTAGACGGTAATCAGCAGGGCGATCAGCCAGGGGCCGAGTTTGCGCAGGGCAAAGCGCAACATGTCCCAGGTCTTGGGGTGTTGCGGCAATTCTTCAGTAAGGCCGAAGCGTGTTCGTACGCGATGACCGAGCCAGATCAGCGCGGCGGCGAGCAGGCTCCAGAGCATCAGAATCAGGGCGAAGGCAAAGAGCATCGGCAGCCATTCGCTGACCGGCAGCATCAGCGCGCGCAGTTCGTCCTTGGCCAGGTCGAACTCGTCGGACCAGCGAGTGAGCGGACTGTCGACACCGGAAAACTGTTGTTCGAGGCTGGCCAGGGCGCCGCCGATCAAGCCGAGCACGCCTTCTTCGGTGGGCGTCTGGGCTTTTTTGCTGACGTCGCGCAGTTTCTTCAGATCGGCCAGCAACCTGCCTCGTTGCTGATCGTTTTCCAGCGATTTGATCACTTCGTCCAGCGATTGCCCCAGCGGTTCGGTCGCTTCCGGCTGGGCTTTTGATGAGCCGTTGAGCAGGCTCGGCAGGCCGACGGCCTGAGCAGGGACCATGGGAAGCAGCATCAACAGGCAGATGAACAACGTAGACGGCAGGGCGAAAAGACGAGCGAACACTAGGCGGTCAACCTCAACAGGTGCAGGTCGAGCGAGTGTACGAGCGGGGCAAAACCAATGCGAGCGTAGTCAGCGCTTTTATTCGTTCAGTTTTGCGAGGATTTTGTAAATCACGGTGGCGAGGATCAGCAGCATGCCGATCCACATCGAGAACACCCCGGCGTTCTTGTCGCGAAAGTTGAAGCCGATGGCCAGCAGGATCATTCCCGAGAGTATTGGAATGAGCATGGAGTTGAAAACCGACATCGAGATCATGGCGACAGCCTTGTCGAGAGGGTTGATGTAAGTCTAGGAGGCTTTTGTGCGACCGGTGGTGATATGTGTGTAGGAGCTGCCGAAGGCTGCGATCTTTTGATCTTGTCTTAAAAGCAAAATCAAAAGATCGCAGCCTTCGGCAGCTCCTACATTCAGGGTCACGGCAACTCGCGGCAGGCGTAGAACGCGCTCAACACTTTGACCAGGTGCGCCAGGTCATGGCTGCCGCACAGTTCACGGATCGAGTGCATGGCAAATGTTGGCAGACCGATGTCCACGGTGCGCACGCCCAGATGGCTGGCAGTGATCGGGCCGATGGTCGAGCCACAGCCCATGTCGCTGCGCACCACAAAGCTTTGCACCGGGACTTCTTCGGCCATGCACAGATGACGGAAGAACCCGGCGGTTTCGCTGTTGGTGGCGTAGCGCTGGTTGCTGTTGACCTTGATCACCGGGCCGGCATTGAGTTTCGGGCCGTGGTTGGCGTCGTGCTTGTCGGCGTAGTTGGGGTGCACGCCGTGGGCGTTGTCGGCCGAGACCAGCAGCGACTTCTGAATGGTGCGGACGAACTCGTCACCTTCAGGCAGCAGACGACGCAGGGTCTGTTCAAGCATCGGGCCGTCGGCACCGCACGCCGAGCAGGAGCCGACTTCTTCATGGTCGTTGCACACCAGCACGCACGTCTCATCGGTTTCAGCCGTCAACAAGGCTTGCAGGCCGGCGTAGCATGACAGCAGATTGTCCAGGCGCGCACCGGCAATGAAGTCGCCGTGCAGGCCGATGATGGCGGCGCTTTGGGTGTCGTAGAAGCTCAACTCGTAATCGAGTACCACGTCGGCATTCAAGCCGTGTTCCCGGGCCAACTGATCAGTGAGCACGGCGCGGAAGTCCACGCGCTCGTCACCGGCAAATTGCGCAAGGATCGGCGGCAGTTCGGTCTGTGCGTTGATCGCCCAGCCCATGTTGGCCTCACGGTTGAGGTGAATGGCCAGGTTGGGAATGGTGGCGATCGGTGCCTTGAAGTCGATCAGTTGGCTTTCGACCTTGCCGTCGCGACGGAAGGTCACGCGGCCCGCCAGCGACAGGTCACGGTCAAACCAGGGGGCGAGCAGTGCGCCGCCATAGACTTCGACGCCCAACTGCCAGAAACCCTGGCGTTGCAGTTCAGGTTGCGGCTTGACCCGCAGGCACGGACTGTCGGTATGGGCGCCGACCAGTCGGATGCCGTCATGCAATGGGGAGTTGCGCCCCATCTTGATGGCGACGATCGAGGAGTCGTTGCGCGTGACGTAGTAGCGACCGTTGGCTTCGGTGGTCCAGGGCTCGCGCTCGTCAAGGCGCTGATAACCCGCCGCTTCCAGACGCTGAACTAGGCTGGCGGTGGCATGAAATGGGGTAGGGGAGGCCTTGAGGAAGTCGATCAGGCCTTGGTTCAACTCTTCGCGCATAAGTAGCTCCAGACAGCAGTGCCGCGAGTTTAACGTATTGGCTCGGGGCATTGGGCAAGTGCATTGATGGCACTGTCACGAGGCAGGCCCGCTAGCTTGCTTCGGATAATCGCTTTTGCAGATAAGCAATGATTGCCTGCTTATCTCCAGGCTTTGTGGGCTTGGGCAATTGTTTTGGCCAGCGTCCCTGACTCAGGGGCAAGAGCTTGCTCCTTTGGCTTTCGTCCCAGAGCCGAATTTCTCGAGACGCGCTTTCCCACCATTCATGTCGGCAGACCGTGTAATACGGGTGATCGGGCGCGGCACTTCCGTACAGAAGATCGCGACCGACCTTCCTCAAGCTTCCGCGCTTATTGCGCAATTGCCATTTGATTCGCAGGCGTTTCAACGCAGAGGGGAACGGTTTGCTGCGAGGAACCTCACGGCAAAGTACCAGTAATTGCGGGCGGTACTGTTCGCCATGCTGGGCAAAGAAGTGCTTCAGCATGGCATGAAAGTACCCTTTCTCGGCAAAGTAGTGATAGATGAACTTCCGCGCTTCTTGCACCGGTTTGTCGCGCATGGCGAATGACAGGGCAATTTGCTCGATCGTATGGATATCGAAGGACCCTTGGGTCCATTCATCGATCAGCGTGATGGCCTTTTCAAGCAGCGGTGTATCGCTGTCGGTGACGCCACACAGACCACTGTTGTACAGCTTGAAGCTGTTGTCGGCGCTAATGCCATGAGCCTGCAGGCAAGTGCCGAGCTTCACATAAGACGGGCGTTTGCAGACGTAGCTCCAGTCGTAATCGAAACGATCCATCAGATACTGCTGAGGTTGAATACGTTTGAGGATCCGATTGGGGTTTTCGAGAAACAGGGTATCGGTGTCAACGAACAGGGTTCTTTCGGCCAGCTTCAACCCGGCAGCAATGGCACAGGCCTTGCGGCGATGGTGGTAACCGTTCTCGCCTTGCCATAAGGATAAGGTCTGTTCATCCAGGGCCAGGGTTTCAACGGGCCAGCCGGCATAGTCTTCAGGCCTGTCGGTAAAGATCCTGATGCACAGGGACTCGCCTTTCTTGAGCTGCGACAACGCAGTCAGAATACTGAACTTGGCTTCTCTGCGGTAATTATCCTGGTTGCCATACACCAGGTACAGCAGTTGCTGCGGCGCTTTTGCGAGGGCGGCTGAGCCGGGGACTCTATGCGTCATCGGGTTCCATGTCCTTACGATTTTCGATGGCAGCCGCGACGGGCTGCTGACTAATGTTCAAAACGGTGCCGGGCACTCGAAGCGCAGGCGTTCGCCACTTTGCGGGTGGGTGAAGCTGAGCATGCTGGCGTGCAGGCACAAGCGTGGCCAGGCGGCCAGGGCTTGCGGGTGAGCGTAAAGCCCGTCGCCCAACAGCGGATGACCGATGGACAACATGTGCACGCGCAACTGGTGCGAGCGACCGGTGATCGGTGTCAGTTCGACCCGGCACCAGTCGCCGCAACGTTCCAGTACGCGCCAGAAGGTCAGCGCATGTTTGCCGAATTCATGGTCCACCACGTGGCGGGGTTTGGTCGGCGGGTCGTAGCGCAGCGGTAAGTCGATGCTGCCGCTGTCCAGTACCGGTTGGCCCCAGCACAGTGCGGTGTAGGCTTTTTCGGTTTCGCGGTCGTGAAACTGCCGAGACAGTTCGCGATGGGTATCCGGGTCGCGAGCCAGCAGGATGATCCCGGAGGTTTCCCAGTCCAGTCGATGGACGATGCGCGCCTCCGGGTAGCCGTTTTCTTGCAGCCGGGTGATCAGGCAGTCCTTGTTGTCATCGGCGCGACCGGGCACGGAGAGCAGCAGGGTGGGCTTGTCCACCACCAGTACGGCGGCGTCCTGGTGGATGATGCGGATATTCGACAGCGGCATTAAACAGCCTCGTAACAAACGCCAACGGCGGCTCAGAACCCTCAATGTCCAATGTAGGAGCTGCCGCAGGCTGCGATCTTTTGATCTTGAGTTTTAGATCAAGAGAAGATCAAAAGATCGCAGCCTGCGGCAGCTCCTACAGGGAGATTGGAGAGCCTGAGCCGCCGTGGCTCCAGCCGGATCGACTCAGCGATCTGGCAGGGTGATATTGAGTTCCAGAATCGAGCAACTGCCCTGGTTTTCCAGTGCTACGTGCACGTCATCGGACCCGATATTGACGTACTTGCGGATCACCTCGACCAGTTCCTTCTGCAAGGCTGGCAGGTAATCAGGGGTACTGCGCTGGCCGCGTTCATGCGCCACGATGATCTGTAGACGCTCTTTCGCTACCGACGCGGTGCTTACTTTTTTGTTGGCACGAAAGAAGTCAAAAAGATTCATTATCTACCTCCAAACAGGCGCTCGAAGAATCCCTTCTTCTCAACGTCAAGGAACCGGTGCTGCACGGTTTTGCCCAGCAGACGATCGACGGCATCGCTGTACGCCTGACCGGCGTCGCTCTGGTCGTCGAGAATCACTGGTACGCCTTGGTTGGAAGCTTTGAGTACGGCTTGCGATTCCGGAATCACGCCCAGCAGGGTGACCGCCAGAATCTCTTTGACGTCTTCGACGCCGAGCATTTCGCCGTTGCTTACGCGCTCTGGGTTGTAGCGGGTCAGCAGCAGGTGTTCCTTGATCGGGTCTTCGCCGTTTTCGGCGCGACGCGACTTGCTCGCCAGCAGGCCCAGCATGCGGTCCGAGTCACGTACCGAGGAGACTTCCGGGTTGGTCACGACGATCGCTTCGTCAGCGAAATACATGGCCAGGTGAGCGCCTTTCTCGATGCCCGCCGGAGAATCGCAGACCACGAACTCGAAGTCTTCTTTAAGTGCCATGAGCACTTTTTCCACGCCTTCTACGGTCAGTGCGTCTTTATCGCGCGTCTGACTGGCAGCCAGCACGTAGAGGTTTTCCAGGCGCTTGTCTTTGATCAGGGCTTGCTGCAGGTTGGCTTCGCCGTTGACCACGTTGACGAAGTCATACACCACGCGACGCTCGCAACCCATGATCAGGTCGAGGTTACGCAGGCCGACGTCGAAGTCGACGATGACTGTTTTGTGGCCGCGCAAAGCGAGGCCGGTACCGATAGCGGCGCTGGTGGTGGTCTTACCCACACCACCCTTGCCGGATGTAACCACGAGAATCTTGGCCAAGGTGTTTCACCCCTAAGGAAAAAGGACTTTTAGCCCCTGAAAAACATCTCTTGAAAACTACTGCAGTCGGACAGCCTTGGCTGGAATCCGGCTTTGGGCGGGGTTTACCTCGGGTAAACACTGCCTTGTGCCTTTTTCCTACTTCAGTTTGAGCCGTTTTCGCTACGTTTTAGAGATGCTTGGAAAATGCGGCAGTATCCGTTAAAGCCGAATGATGTTCAACACGTCGCCCGACAGGCTGACTTGTACGCCAGAACCCCACAGTGGGTCGCGGCGCAAATCTTCGGAAACCTTGTAATGACCGGCGATGGAGAGTAGTTCAGCGCTCAATTGCTGACAGAAAATCCGTGCCTTGGTGTCACCTTTTACGCCGGCCAACGCACGACCGCGCATCGGCCCGTATACATGGATGTTGCCATCGGCGAGAAGTTCCGCCCCCGGACTGACCGAGGAAACTACTACCAAATCGCCACCTTGGGCGTAAATCTGCTGGCCACCGCGAATGGGCGAAGTGATTATCCGGGTCGGTTTGATGGTCGGTTCAGGCGGTTTTTCCGGTTTTTTCCTGACTTCGCCTTCGTGTGGGTCGATTGCCCGCTCACGCGCGCCAGAAGGCGGCAGCACCGGCAGATCGACGGCAATAGCGGCGGCGATGTCTTCGATGCGGCTGGCGCGGATGGCCAGCGTGCGCAAGCCATGGTGGCGGCAAACGCGCATCAGTGCAGGCAGGTCGACGGCGCCTTCAGTAGCCGGAAGTTTGTCCAGGGCCAGCACCAGCGGTGCATTGCTGAAAAAATTAGGTGCCAGGGCGACCTTCGCAGCCAGTTGTCGGTCGAGGTTGTCGAGGTCGTTGCGGGCCAGTTCCAGCACCGTAATGGCGAGCATGCTGCCCTTCAACTGGAACACGGGATCTTGGTCTAGCGGTTCGGTTTGGCTCATGGTCGGCATAAAACGGCTTGTCACTAAAAGTGCCGAGACTTATAACGAGAACGCCCGCGAGCCGCAAGCCGGGTCGAACCGATGTAGAATGCGCGGCCTTGTTGTCTGTCCGGAATCGTTAATGGATCGCCCGCAATTCAGAGCTGCATTTTTTCTTCCACGGTTTTGGCCGCTATGGTGCGGTCTAGGGCTGCTGTGGCTGGTCGTTCAGTTGCCGTATCCGGTGCTGCTGCGCATTGGTCGTGCGCTGGGTGCCGGCATGTATCGGGTCGCCACCGACCGTCGGCGCATTGCCAAGCGCAACCTGGAATTGTGTTTTCCGGAAAAAACGCCTGCCGAGCGCAAGCGTCTGCTCAAGGAAAACTTCGCCTCGACCGGTATTGCCTTCTTCGAGATGGCCATGAGCTGGTGGTGGTCCCGGGCGCGTCTGGCGCGCCTGGCCCATGTCGAAGGGCTGGAGCACCTCAAACAGGCTCAGCGCGACGGCAAGGGCGTGATCCTGATGGCATTGCACTTCACCACGCTGGAAATCGGCGCGGCGTTGCTCGGCCAGCAGCACACCATCGACGGCATGTACCGCGAACACAAAAACCCGCTGTTCGATTACATACAGCGGCGCGGTCGTGAGCGGCATAACCTCGATTCGCTGGCGGTGGAGCGCGACGACGTACGCGGCATGCTCAAGTTGCTGCGTGCAGGCCGGGCGATCTGGTACGCACCGGATCAGGACTACGGCGCCAAGCAAAGTATCTTCGTGCCGTTGTTCGGCATTCTGGCCGCGACCGTGCCCGCTACCAGCAAGTTTGCCAAGTTGGGCAAGGCGCTGGTGGTGCCGTTCACCCAGCAACGCCTGGCCGATGGCAGTGGCTACCGTCTGGTGATCCATGCGCCGCTGAGCGATTTTCCGGGTGAAAGCGACGAGGTTGACTGTCTGCGGATCAACCAGTGGGTCGAAGAATGCGTGCGCGATTGCCCTGAGCAGTACCTCTGGACCCATCGCCGCTTCAAGAGCCGTCCGCCCGGCGAGCCGAAATTGTATCCCAAGCGTGGTTGAATCCATTTCGTCAGACTAGATTGAAGGCCCAAGCACCATGGAGCGTTGCGATGAGTTCAGCTGAGCCGGTTACAGGTTTGATTCTTTCCGGCGGCGGGGCTCGGGCGGCGTATCAGGTCGGGGTACTGGCGGCGATTGCCGAGCTGCTGCCGGCAGGTTCTGCCAATCCGTTTCCGGTGATCGTCGGTACCTCGGCCGGGGCGATCAACGCGGTGAGCCTGGCCAGCGGAGCGATGGACTTTACCGCCGCCATCCAGCGGTTGACCGCGTTCTGGCAGGGCTTTCGCAGCGACCTGGTGTTACGCAGCGATTGGCCGGGAGTCATTAGCCAGGCCACTCGGTTTGTCAGCCACAGCCTGTTGGGGATTGGCGCAAAAGTGCCGGTGGCGCTGCTGAACAGCTCACCGTTGCGCGATCTGTTGAGCGACAAGCTGCACCTGTCCGGAATCAATGAAGCCATTGCGCAAAAACAACTGCACGCCGTGGCCGTCACCGCATTCGGTTATGAGTCCGGGCAAGCCGTGACCTTCTATCAGGGCGGCCGCAGCATCGATGCCTGGTTGCGCCATCGACGTATTGGCGTGCCGACTCAATTGACGGTCGACCATTTGCTCGCCAGTTCGGCGATACCGCTGTTGTTTGCGCCGGTGAAGATCGACAACGAGTACTTCGGTGATGGTGCAGTGCGACAGTCAGCGCCGATCAGCCCGGCCCTGCACCTGGGGGCGAGCCGGGTGCTGGTGGTGGGCGTCAGCGGCAACCCGCGCGGTGTCGATCCCGAGAACCCTTTGCAGCGCACCTACACCGGTCAGCAGCCGTCGCTCGCCCAGATCGGCGGGCACATGCTCAACAGTACGTTTATTGACAGCCTGGAGAGCGACATCGAGCTGTTGCAACGCTTGAACCAGTTCAGTCACTTGTTGCCGGCCAGTACCATGGCCCGCAGCCTGGGCGTGGCGCCAGTGGACGTGTTGGTGATTGCGCCGAGTCAGCCGATCGACGAAATCGCCGCGCGGCATCGGCAAGAGCTGCCGGCAGCGTTGAGACTGTTCCTGCGCGGGCCGGGTGCGACCAAGACCAGCGGTGCCGGGGTGTTGAGTTATTTGCTGTTCGAGGCGGGGTACTGCAGCGAGTTGATCGAGCTTGGCCGTCGCGATGCGTTGGCCAAGCGCGAAGAGTTGTGCAGGTTTCTGGGGTTGGAGGAGCCTGCAGTCCTGGCTTGAGGACTGCAGTGCGGCCATCGCGAGCAAGCTCGCTCCCACATTTAATCTATGTCGTGCCGATTATTTGCGGCGTTACACAAATCGAGTGTGGGAGCGAGCCTGCTCGCGATGGCGTACGTTCAGGCGATAAATAACTACGCCGTCAACCGATCATCGCGAAAATCACGCAATGCCTGTTCGATCTCCTCCCGGGTGTTCATCACGAACGGCCCGTACTGCACGATCGGCTCACCCAGCGGTTTACCAGCGATCAACAACACCCTGGCCCCGGACTCGCTGCTCAGTTGCAGCTCACCTTCATCCGACAGACGGACCAGTTTGCTGACGCCGACGCTCTGGGTCTGCCCCGGCAACTCCACGCTGCCGTCATACACGTAGAGCAGTGCCCGATGTCCGTCCGGCAGTATCGGCGTGATGCTAGTACCGGCCGGAAGATGGAAATCAAAGTAATGCGGTTCGGTATCCGGCCGTTGCACGGCGCCAACCTGTTTAACCGCACCGTCATCGAATAAACCGGCAATCACCACCACCTCGACGCCTTGTGCGGTTTTCAGTCGTGGAATGTCTGCCGGCTGAATGTCCCGATAACTGGCCGGATCGAGTTTGTGCTTGCCCGGCAGGTTCAGCCACAGCTGGAAGCCGCGCATGACGCCTTCTTCCTGCTCTGGCATCTCGCTGTGGATGATGCCCTTGGCGGCGGTCATCCATTGCACGCCACCGCCTTCCAGCAAACCGACGTTACCCAGATGGTCTTCATGGCGCATGCGGCCTTCGAGCATGTAGGTCACGGTCTCGAAGCCACGGTGCGGGTGGGGCGGGAAGCCGGCGATGTAGTCGTCGGGATTTTCCGAACCGAACTCGTCGAGCATCAGGAACGGGTCGAAGCGTTCGACACCTGCGCCACCAAATACCCGGGTCAGCTTGACTCCGGCGCCATCGGACGCGGGTTGGCCGGTATGCAGGCTCAGCACTTTGCGAAATTGAGTCATCGGTGCAACTCCTCGATCAGAGTGGAATGGCGCCATGCTATGCCAGACGGATTGATCAATGGTTGCGAATTTTGCGGGGGTTTTATCGGGATGTTCGATGTGTTGGCTGACGATCAAAGGATCGCAGCCTGCAGATCCTACGCCGAGATTGTGTACACCCGTAGGAGCTGCCGCAGGCTGCGATCTTTTGACTTTGGATCAGAAGTGGTACTTCACCAGCAAGCTCGTGGCGCTTTGATTGGTGGTGAACTCCCGCGTGTCTTCGATGGCGTACTTGTTCTTCCAGTAATCGTACTCGACACCGACGTACAACTGCTTCTCGCCCCAATGCAAGGCTTTGCCCAAGTCGTACTTGATCTGTGGGTTGAAGTGCAGGTTGGCGTGGTAGGTGCCTTGGCTGTTCTTGTCGTTGTCGACCACCCAGTCCATGTAGCCGTCGATCAGCACGCTGGAGCTGCCCACCGGGATGGTGTAGGACCAGACCGGAGTGATCTGCCAGATGTTGTTACCCGGTCGTTTGTCGTCGGTGTGGCGATTGTAGAAGTTCAGCTGGAAGTAGTCGAAACCGGGAATGGCCAGGTCGAAGCCCGGACCGATCAGGTAGGAGTTGACATCGCCTTCACCAGTCTCGTAGGTCATGGCCAGCAGGACGTCCTTGATCGGGCCGAATTCGAGTTTCTGGTCGAAGATCTTGCCGAACGACAGACGCGGGCTGAATTCACCGTAGTAAGTGTTATTGCCGACGAAGGCGTCAGGTTTGCCGTTGTAGAACGTCTTGTCGATGAACAGGAAGTTGTCCCCATATTTCCAGGCATCGGCGTGCTCGAAGGTCACGGTTTGCTGGATGCTCGGGTTGACTTTAAAGTCTTTGCCGTAGAGGTAGGTCAGGCTGTTGTTCTGCCATTGCAGCAGATCGCCGGCCATTGCCTGGCCCCCCGCCAGCAAGGATCCAGCGAGCATCAGGCTAGTGCACGTACGTTTCATTCGGTTGCTCCCAAAGTAAGTGGTTCCACGTTTTTTTTGAGTCGGCGCTCTGGTGTGGCGCCTTTTTTCGTTGCTGTAAAAATCATCCAACCGGTCAGTTTCCGAGCTCCAGCAAGCAGAACCAAGGCTTTTAAAAAGCAAAAAAACGCCCATTCGGCTGCTGGAAAACAGTCGATCAAGCGTCCATTCGGTTTTTATTGGGGTGTGCCTTGTGACCGTCCAGAGCCGGGATAAGTTGGCTGTCTGGTCAGGAATTAAATCCGGGCTTTTTTTTAGACCCGATTCAGGCGGCCGCGGAGAATACTGGCTCCCGCGCCATGGCTCAAGCGCCCCGCAAGGGGGCACCGTTATTAAGTCTGTCATCGTATTGCTCCTCGATTGTTCTTATTGTTAAGGCGCAGACAGCCGCTGACAGCGACCGGTCGTATCGCCGGTCGGCCTGTCATGCGGGTACTTCGTGTCACCGGTGAAACCGGATAACGATGAAAGGGCGGGCGGACCGTCCGCTTATCCGTCAGTGCTGATGAGCGTGGCAGTCATTGTTGGCGGCCCGTTCTGCGCCGCCGAGAATGTTGAACAGCAGGTTCAACGAGAGCGCGCTTAGGGTCGCCATGGCAATGCCGCTGTGGGTGATAGGGCTCATCCACAACGGCAAGTGGGCGAAAAATTCCGGACGAACCACCGGAATCAGGCCCATGCCGATACTCACCGCTACCAGCAACTGGTTGCGCCGGTCGGCGATGTCGGCTTCCTGGAGAATCTTGATCCCGGTGGCCGCGACCATCCCGAACATGGCAATCGCCGCGCCGCCGAGTACCGCCGGCGGAATCGAGGCCACCAAAAAGGCCGCTTTGGGCAGCAGGCTCAACACCACCAGTAAACCGCCGGCAACGATGGTCACTGAACGGCAGCGCACGCCGGTCATCTGCACCAGACCGATGTTCTGGGCAAACGAGGAATGGGTGAACGTGTTGAAGAACCCGGCGAAGAACGATGCGCCGGCATCACACAACAAACCGCGACGGAGCATCCGTGGGCAGACTTCCTGGCCGGTGATCTTGCCCAGCGCCAGGAACATTCCGGTGGACTCGACGAAGATAATCACCACCACCAGGCACATTGAAAGGATCGGCGCGAGATGGAATTGCGGCATGCCGAAGTGCAATGGGGTGACGATTTGCACCCACGGCGCCTGCGCCATGCCGCTGAGGTCGACCATGCCGATCAGGCCACAGAGGATGTAACCCAGGCCCATGCCGATCAGCACCGAAATATTGACCCAGAAACCGCGCATGAAGCGGTGGATCAGCAGGATGGTGCCGAGCACCAGCGCGGCGATGGTCAGGTAAACAGGTGATCCGAATTGTGCCGCGCCGTTGCCACCGCCGGCCCAGTTCACGGCCACGGGGAACAGCGACAAGCCGATCGAGGTGATGACAGTGCCGGTCACCAGCGGTGGGAAGAAGCGCACCACCTTGGACATGAACGGCGCGATGAGCATGCCGAAGAACCCGGCGGCGATGGTCGCGCCGAAAATCCCTTGCAGGCCGATGCCGGGCATTCCAGCCATGGCCACCATGCTGCCGACCGCCGCGAAACTGGCACCCATCATCACCGGCATGCGAATGCCCATGGGACCGATGCCCAGTGATTGCACGACGGTTGCAATGCCGGCGACCAGCAGGTCGGCGTTGATCAGGAAGGCGATTTCTTCACGACTCAGGCCGGCGGCCTGTCCGATGATCAGCGGTACCGCGATGGCCCCGCCGTACATCAGCAGAACGTGTTGCAGACCGACCAGAATCAGTTGCAACAGCGGCAGTCGTTGAATCGCGGGTGCGTCGGGGATGCGTGCTTCGGATGACACGGACATGCAACACCTCGGATCTTTTTTATTCTTGTGATTTTTTACATCAGGCAACCGCTTCGCGGTTGATCGCGAGCAAGCTCGCTCCCACACAGGCAACACAAATCCTGTGGGAGCGAGCTTGCTCCGGGCGGCGTTCCGACGATGCTTTCAACTACTTAATTGGTCCGGGCTCCCTGGTTGATCCAGGCGCCGATCAGGTCGCGTTCCTGCTGGGTCATCTGCGTGATGTTGCCCAGCGGCATGATCTGGCTGGCGACGGCCTGGGCCTGAATCCGCGGGGCCAATTGCTGGATCTGTTGCGGGGTATCGAACATCACGCCGGCGGGTGCTGCGCTGAACAGGGGGCTGGTCGGTTTGGCCGAATGGCAGACCGCGCAACGTTCCTGAATCACGCTGTGCACCTTGCTGAAGTCCGGACCACTGGCTGTCGAGGCTTGCGCCGGTGCAGCAGGGGCGGCTGGTGCAGCAGGCGCTGCTTCAGCGGGTTTGGCGCCACCACCGAGAGCGGTTTCTGGCAACGGTTGGTACTCGATCTTCGCCGGAGCCTTGGCCACTTCCGGGGTGTTCATCGGCGCAGGGCCGGTGACATACGCCAGGCAGATCATGCCCACTGCCGCGACGGGCAGGGTCCAGGCGAACTTGTGGCTTTCGTGACGGGTGTTGAAGTAGTGACGCACCAACACCGCCAGCACCGCGATTCCGGCCAGGATCAACCAGTTGTACTGGCTGCCGTAGGTGCTCGGGAAGTGGTTGCTGATCATGATGAACAGCACCGGCAGGGTGAAGTAGTTGTTGTGACGTGAACGCAGCAAGCCTTTGGCTGGCAGTGCCGGATCTGGCGTGCGGTTCTCGGCGATGGCCGCTACCAGTGCCCGTTGGGCCGGCATGATGATGCGGAACACGTTACCGACCATAATGGTGCCGATGATGGCGCCCACGTGCAGGTAAGCGCCACGACCGCTGAACACCTTGCTGAAGCCGTAGGCGGCGCCGATGATCAGCACGAACAGGATTGCGCCGAGCAGGGCAGGGCGTTTGCCCAGGGCCGAGTCGCACAGGAATGAGTAGATGAACCAGCCGATGAACAGCGAGCCGAGGCCGATGGCCACGCCTTCAGGTCCGCTCAGGGTGCTGCCAGGTGCCAGCAGGTACAGCGTCGGGTTGGAATAGAACACCACGCACAGCAGCGCGATCCCCGACATCCAGGTGAAGTAGGCTTCCCATTTGAACCAGTGCAGGTTGTCCGGCATGGTCGGTGGGGCCAGTTTGTATTTCTCCAGGTGGTAGATCCCGCCACCGTGAATCGCCCAGAGATCGCCCGCCAGACCATTTTTCGGGTTGACCCGATTGAGGTTGTTTTCCAGCCAGACAAAGTAGAACGACGCGCCGATCCAGGCCACGCCAGTGATCATATGAACCCAGCGCACGCTCAGGTTCAGCCATTCCAACAGATGTGCTTCCACAGTCTTTACCTCTCGCCTGTCACTCTGTTGTCGAGTGATCAGACCTTCTCTTATTGGTGGGGGGCGAGGATCAAACGCTCATCCTCTTTGAAAAAATGCTCATCGCAGTTATTGCCTGTGCCACTGCGATCAACCACCAGGAAGTCATCCCGCTTTTCGATCGTCAGCACCGGGTGGTGCCAAACGCCGCGATGGTAATTAATGCCCTGCCTGCCGTTGGTGACGAAGGCGCGGACCAAGCCTGATACAGGTTCATCGCCAAGTGGCGCGACCACGATCAGAAAGGGGTTGCCGAGCAGCGGAATGAAAGCCTGGCTGCCCAGCGGATGGCGCTCCAGCATGCTGACGGTCAGCGGCATGTCCTGCGCGTCGGCGCGGAAGATGCTGATGATCGCCTTGTCTTCTGGCGTGGCGGTTTCCACCGTCGCCAGTTTGTGAAAGCGCATGGTCGAACCGTTGTTGATCATGAAGTGATCGCTGCCGTCGGTTTCGATCACGTCACCGAAAGGGGCGAAGGCTTCTTTGGTCAGCGGTTCAATCGTCAATGTGCGCATGCTGGTCTTCTTACCTTGAATTCGTTGTTGTCTGTTCTATTGCTATCGCGAGCAAGCTCGCTCCCACAGGTTTTGTGAACGCCACAATTCAATGTGGGAGCGAGCTTGCTCGCGATTGGCCGCGCCGCTTATTTAGCGACCTTGCCCAGTACACGCAAGCGGCTCACGCCACCGTCCGGGAACACGTTCAGACGGATGTGGGTGATCGGGCCCAGGGCTTTGATCTGCTCGGCGAAGGTGTGTTCGGCGTGCATTTCCAGTTTCTGCGCCGGCAGCAATTCGCGCCAGAACAGCGATTGGGTTTCGATCTGGCTATCGGTGCCGCCCTTGACGAACGCGCCCTGGATCGAGCAGGTGTCCGGGTAGTTGCCCTTGAAGTGCAGGGTGTCGACGATGACTTTCTCGACCTCGCCTGCATGCCCCAGCGCGACGATCACCCAGTCATTGCCCGGGGTGCGACGACGTGCGGTTTCCCAGCCGTCGCCCATGTTGATGCCACGGCCCGGGTTGAGGATGTTGCTCATGCGACCGAAGTGTTCGTCGGAGCAGGCCAGGGCGCGACCGCCGTTCAGGGCTGCGGCCAGGTCAATTTGCTCGTTGTCGCCAACCGCCGACCAGTCGCGGTACGGAATACCGTACACGCGCAGACGGGCGACACCGCCGTCCGGGTAGATGTTGAAACGCAGGTGACTGAAGGCCTGGTCGTTGTTGATTTCGTGGAAGTGGTGGCTGTTGCCTTGCAGCTCGATGGCCGACAGCACTTCAACCCACTGGGTGTTTTCAGTTGGCTCGCCGGAGGCCAGGAAGCAGGCTTCCAGGGAGGCGGACGGCGGGAAGTTGCCGGTGAAGAATGAGGTGTCGATGTCCACGCCCTTGATCGAGCCCGGCACGCCGAGGCGGATCACCGCGCTGTCGTAACCTTCGAAGCGCTTGCGACGCGACTCCCAGCCATCCATCCACTTGCCGTTGTCATCGAACACGCCTTCTTTCCAGACCGCCGGAGTCGGCTGGAACAGGCGGTTGGCATCAGCGAACCAGTCATCGGTGACCGAGATGATTTTGGTGCCCAGGCGGGCGTCGGCCAGGTTGACGAACTTCTCGAAAGGTACGGCGTAAGCTTTCATTCTTCTAGTCTGCCTTTAATAAAGTGGCTTGGGATGCTTGCAGGGCCCAGGGCGTTTTTTACGTTCATTTACGCTCGAGCCAGGTTCGCTAAAGAGTCAGTAATCGGAACAACGCGATCTTGTTGATCTCCGCCAGCGCGCATTTGAATTCGGTGTCTACCGAGTTGTGAATGCGCGTTTCGAACGCTGCGAGGATCTGATGCCGGTCGCTGCCTTTTACCGCCATGATGAAGGGAAACTTGAACTTGGCTTTGTAGGCGTCGTTCAGCTCGGTGAAGCGCTGAAACTCTTCGCTCGAGCATTGGTGAATACCGGCGCCAGCCTGCTCATTCGTGCTGGCTTCGGTCAGTTGGCCCTGGACGGCGGCTTTGCCTGCCAGGTCCGGGTGAGCGTTGATCAGGGCCAGTTGGCTGGCGTGATCGGCACTCAACAGGATGTTGCTCATGCGCTGGTGCAGGGTTTCGATCTCATTGATCGCTGCGTCCTGGCCCAGGTCAAAAGCCTTTTCGGCGACCCATGGCGAATGTTCGTAAATGTCGGCAAAGGCTTTGACGAAGGCGTCGCGGCTCAAGATCGATGGCGTCAAGGTCTGGAAGGTAGTCATTTCGACGCCCCTTGGTATGGGTGGGTTTCATGCCAGTGGCGGGCGATGTCGACCCGGCGGCTGAACCAGACCTGCTCATGGCTCTTGGCGTATTCGATAAAGCGCTTCAATGCGGCCAGACGGGCAGGGCGGCCGATCAGGCGGCAGTGCAAACCGATGGAAAGCATTTTTGGCGATTCGGCACCTTCGGCGTAGAGCACGTCGAACGCGTCCTTGAGGTACTGGTAGAAATCGTCGCCCTTGTTGAACCCCTGAACCTGGGTGAAACGCATGTCGTTGGTGTCCAGAGTGTACGGGATCACCAGGTGCGGTTTGCCGGTAGGGTTGTTCGGTTCCCAGTACGGCAGGTCGTCGTCGTAGGTGTCGCAGTCGTACAGGAAACCGCCTTCTTCCATCACCAGCCGACGAGTGTTCGGTCCGGTGCGGCCGGTGTACCAGCCCAGTGGGCGCTCGCCGCTGATTTCGGTGAGGATACGGATGGCTTCGAGCATGTGCTCGCGCTCTTGCGCTTCGTCCATGTGCTGGTAGTCGATCCAGCGATAACCGTGGCTGCAGATCTCGTGGCCGGCTTCAACCATGGCGCGGATCACGTCTGGATGGCGCTGGGCGGCCATGGCCACGGCGAAGATGGTCAGCGGAATGTCGAATTCCTTGAACAGCTTGAGGATCCGCCAGACGCCGGCACGGCTGCCATACTCGTACAACGATTCCATGCTCATGTTGCGCTCGCCTTGCAGCGGCTGCGCCGAGACCATTTCCGAGAGGAAGGCTTCCGACTCTTTATCGCCGTGCAGGATGTTGCGCTCGCCGCCTTCCTCGTAATTGAGCACGAAGGACAAGGCGATGCGGGCATTGCCCGGCCAGTGTGGGTGGGGAGGGTTACTGCCGTAACCGATCAGGTCGCGTGGGTAGTCAGCGCTCACTGCAGTCTTCCTTCTTATTCGGGTTACTTATTCGCGATAAGGGTGGTGTGGCGGCCTGAAGGTGAGGTGACAGGCTGGCGTCACAGCGATGGACTGATTGTATACAACTTTATATTCACTTTGTAAGCCTGATTTTTTGCATTTTTCATCAACTGTCATCTTTCGAGGGTACTGCAAGAAACCTGCCTGAGTGGTCAGCTAATGGATGGAAGGTCCACTGATCTTATGGTTCGGCGTACGATTCGCCGAGAATCGCTGAATGGTGGAGGCAGTGGTAAAAATGTCGTTTTTATTGTGTACAATTTTTTTGAAAAGTGTCTTAATCAGTCGCTCGCCGCCGCTTTTCGTGCTCCGAAAAGGTGCGGTCTCCTTTTTAACTGACTCCAGGAGGCGCGAGGCCTGACTGCTGCAAACGCAGGCAGGCGCGCAGAATCAATGGGACGTTTGACTACACACGTTTTGGACGCAGCACACGGTTGCCCGGGAAGCTCGATCAAGGTCGAGTTGTACCGCGTTGAGGGTTCGCAACTGGAATTGGTCGCCAGTGCACTGACCAACAACGACGGCCGTTGCGACGCGCCCTTGTTGCAAGGCGATGACTACCGTTCCGGGGTTTATCAGCTGCAGTTTCATGCCGGCGATTACTACCGTGCGCGCGGTGTACAGCTGCCGGAGCCGGCCTTTCTGGATGTGGTGGTGCTGCGGTTTGGTATCTCGGCAGAGCAGGATCACTACCATGTGCCGTTGTTGATTTCGCCTTACAGCTATTCGACCTACAGAGGAAGCTAGGACTCCCCCAAGCTATCTTTCTCAGAAGCGACTGCGCATATAGCTTCTTTGGTCTTTCGCCCGCTCACACTGCGGGCTTTTTTTCGTCTTGAGAAATGTGGTGCCTGTGCCGACGCCATCGCGAGCAAGCTCGCTCCCACAGGTTTTATGAACACCACAATCCAATGTGGGAGCGAGCTTGCTCGCGATGCTTTTGCTCTTTACCGGCTCAACAGGGAGGCAGCCCCTGCGCCACCGAACAACCCGGCGCTGATTCGGTTGAACCAGCTCTGGCCCTTGCCGCTGCGCAGGTAACGCGCGGCACCATGCGCGCCGAGGCCGTAAGCCAGCTTGCAGCACAGGTCGAGCAGGGTCCAGGTGGCGATCATGATCAGCAGCTGCGGCAGAAAGGGTTGCTGTGCGCTCAAAAACTGCGGCAGGAAGGCGGCGAAGAACAGAATGTCTTTCGGGTTACTGGCACCCAGAACGAACGCGCGCCCGAACAGAGCACGAAAGCGTGGTACCGGCGCGGCCTGGGGCACTTCGGCGCCTACCGATGGCTGACGCGATTGCTGCCAGCTTTGCCAGGCGAGATAGAACAGATACAGCGCGCCGACAATCTTCAGCGCGCTGAAGAGTTGCTCCGAAGCCAGCAGCAGCGCACCCAGACCCAGTGCCGAAGCGCTCAACAGGCAGATCGAGGCAGTCACTCCGCCGAGAAACGCCGGGTACGAACGGCGCAAGCCGTAGTTCAGGCTGTTGCTGATCATCAACAACGACAAGGGGCCCGGGATCAGGATTACCACCAGGGCAGCGCCGCTGAACAGCAGCCAGGTTTCCAGACTCATCACTTTCCTCCTAATGTGCAAAAGCCCCACCCGACGGGGTGAGGCTGGCTGACGCTTGAATCGCTTACAAGAAAATGAACTTGGCGATAAAGATCGCGCACAGCACCCAAAGACTGATGGAAATTTCCTTGTGTTTACCCGTACCGGCCTTGAGCACCACGTAGGTGATAAAGCCCAGCGCAATGCCGTCGGCAACCGAGAAGGTCAGCGGCATCATGATGGCCGTGACGATCGCCGGAATGCTGTCAGTGGCTTCACTCCACTTGATGTGCTCCAGGCCGCTCATCATCAGCATGGCCACATAAATCAGCGCACCCGCAGTGGCGTAAGCGGGGATCATGCCAGCCAGCGGGGCGAAGAACATCGCGGCAATAAATAGCACACCTACGGTCACAGCGGTAAGACCGGTACGACCGCCGGCGGCCACGCCGGCAGCACTTTCCACATAACTGGTGACGGGCGGTACACCGACCATCGCACCGAATACGCTCGAAGCACTGTCGGCTTTCAGCGCGCGGGAGAGGTTTTCGATCTTCCCGTCTTCGCCGACCAGACCCGCCCGTTGTGCCACGCCCATCAGGGTGCCGGCGGTGTCGAACATGTGTACGAAGAGGAACGCCAGCACCACGCTGATCATGCTGATGTTGAACACGCCGGCGATGTCCATGGCCATCCAGGTCGGCGCCAGGCTCGGCGGTGTCGACATGATGCCGCTGTAGTGCACCAGGCCCAGACCCCAACCGGCGAGGGTCACGGTGATGATGCTGATCAGGATCGCGCCGAACACGCGGTGGTAACTAAGCACCGCAATCATCAGGAAGCAGACGGCGGCCAACAGCGGACCAGGGTCACGCAGATTGCCCAGTTTGATCAGCGTGGCCGGGCTTGCGACGATGATGCCGGCGGTTTTCAGACCGATGATCCCCAGGAACAAGCCAACGCCTGCACCCATGGCGAAGCGCAAACTCACTGGAATGCTGTTGAGTAGCCATTCCCGAACGCGTGACAGGGTCAGGAACATGAACAGCACACCGGAAATGAACACCGCACCCAGCGCTGCTTCCCAGTGGTAGCCCATGGTGCCGACCACGGTGTAGGTAAAGAAGGCGTTCAGGCCCATGCCTGGCGCGAGGCCAACCGGCCAGTTGGCGTACAGTCCCATCAACAGGCAACCGAGTGCCGCGGCGATACAGGTCGCAACGAAGGCTGCGCCGTGATCGATCCCGGCGTCCGCCATGATGTTGGGGTTGACGAAGATGATGTAGGCCATGGTGATGAAGGTTGTAATACCTGCAATCAGCTCGGTCCTCACCGTGGTGCCATGCAAGCTGAGTTTAAAAATGCGCTCCAGCCAGCCATTGCGTAATGGCGGCGAGAGTTCCAGCGTCGAGGCTTCGGATTTGCGGCTTTCCACAGCGAGTACTCCTCAAGAGTTTTATTGTTATTTCCAGAGCCGGACACATGAGGTGGGCAGCGGCTCTTTGAGGTACTTGCGAATTTGTTGACCGGTTGGTCAGGAACTCGCACGAAGCGAATTATGCTTTTGTATACAAATAAAGCAAATAATGTTTTTGGTTTTGTGGACGAAAGGATCGGCAATTGGGATATATCGCCGTTTTAGACGCATTCGGCGGATCGCCGCCCGGACATCTGCTCACGCCGTAGCGACTCCTCGAACTGTGTGCCGGCGTCGTGTGTCAGGCTCGGGCAGCGAAGGTGGTGTGAGGGAAGGGTAAAAACCAATAAACCGGCGAATGGGCCGGTTTATTTTTGTCTGGGTTTTGTGGTGGCTGTGCGGGCCTCTTCGCGAGCAAGCTCGCTCCCACATGGAACTGCGTCTATCTTGCGAATGTGGTCAACTGTGGGAGCGAGCTTGCTCGCGATGGCTTCAGTCAGAACACCACAAAACCATCAGGCTGCAGCGAAGCGCTTGTCCAGATAATCGATGATCACCTTGGACTCATACATCCAGGTGGTCTGGCCATTCTCTTCGATGCGCAGGCACGGCACTTTGATTTTGCCGCCTTGCTCCAGCAGGGCTTGGCGATCCTGTTCGCTGTTCTTCGCATCACGCAGGGCCACGGGCACATTCAGGCGGCGCAGGGTGCGGCGGGTTTTCACGCAGAACGGGCAGGCGTGGAACTGATACAGCGTCAGGCCTTTCGCTGCGTTTTCGACCTGGGCCTGAGCGGCGGCGGGGCGCTTCTTTTTGCTCGGGCGGGTGAGGAAATCGATGAAGATGATCAGCTGGCCGAGGCCGACACGAAGCGCTTTTACTAACACGGTATAAGCCTCACGGGCGAATGAAGAAAGGCGCGCAGCTTACCTGATTTTTCGCAGGCGAAAAAAAACCGGCGATGAATGCCGGTTTTCTTCGTACCGCGGATTACTTGATCAAGCTGAGAAACTCGCTGCGGGTTGCCGCGTTTTCGCGGAACTCACCGAGCATCACCGAGGTGATCATCGACGAGTTCTGTTTCTCTACACCGCGCATCATCATGCACATGTGCTGGGCTTCGATCACCACCGCCACGCCCAGGGCGCCAGTCACTTGCTGGACCGCCTCGGCGATCTGCCGACTGAGGTTTTCCTGGATCTGCAGGCGGCGGGCGTACATGTCGACGATCCGCGCGACTTTCGACAGGCCCAGCACCTTGCCACTCGGGATATAGGCAACGTGGGCCTTGCCGATGAATGGCAGCAAGTGGTGTTCGCACAACGAGTAGAGCTCGATGTTCTTGACCAGCACCATTTCGCTGTTGTCGGAGCTGAACAAGGCACCGTTGGTGACTTCTTCGAGCGTCTGCTCATAACCGCGGCAAAGGTACTGCATGGCTTTGGCGGCACGCTTCGGCGTGTCGAGCAGACCTTCGCGGGTGGCGTCTTCGCCAAGCTGGCCGAGGATCGCCGTGTAATTCTGTTCCAGGGACATGAAACTACCTGTGGGATTTTACGCAAAGGACAAGGGTACGGTGGCGGACACGGCGCTGCAAGCGTAGCGCATCAGCTTTACTCGTCGCGACCTTCCATCATGGTCCGTTTGAGCATCACGTAAACCGCTCCGGCGCCGCCATGTTTTGGCTGGCACGAGGTGAAGCCGAGCACCTGTGGATGCTGACGCAGCCAGGTGTTGACGTGACTCTTGATCATCGGCCGCTTGCCGTCCAGGCGCACAGCCTTGCCATGAGTCACGCGTACGCAGCGGATTTCGAATTTTGTCGCTTCGGCGAGAAAAGCCCACAGCGTCTCGCGGGCTTTTTCGACGTTCATGCCGTGCAGGTCGAGGCTGCCTTCGAACGGGATCTGCCCGATCTTCAGCTTGCGCATCTGGCTTTCCTGCACACCGTCACGCGCCCACATCAACTCGTCTTCCGGACCGACATCGATCACGAACTGATCGGACAGACCATCAACGGTGGTGGCATCGGTGCGCACGGTGGCGGCCTGACGCAGCTTGGCGATGTGCGCGCGGTCAGCTTTGGGTTTGCCGGTTTCAGCGCGATCGTGCTTGATCGGCTTGACGCCTTGGATCGCGCTTTTGAACAGGGAAAAATCGTCGTCTTGCATGTCAGCCTCCGCGAAGGGCGGCCAGTTTACCCAAGTCGAGGTGAATCAGGCGCGTCAAAACGCAACGCGCGCCACTCAGTCATGTTTTTTCATCAAATGTGGAGCCAGGTTCAGCTCGCGGGGTTGGCGCATCCGGCGGCGGCAGCGACGCCATAGTGAAACACCGACATACAGCAGCAACAGGCCAATCGCCAGAACCACTGCCGCGCCAGCCGGGCTGGCGTTCAGCTCGCCGAGAGCCGGCGGGTGGCCCAGCAGGCTGGCGGCACCAGCCATTGCCAGCAGCACGCCGAGGGCCGCCAGCAGCGCGGAAAATGCCGCGCCAAAGCGATAACGCCAGTTGCGCGGGCCTTTGGGCCGCAAGCGGCGAGCGTCAAAACCATCGGATATCTTCATTCCGACCTTCCTCAATGGGTATCGGCCCTTCGACCGGGAGTTGACCGGGTGGTTCCTGAGGCTAAGGCAATTGCAGGGAATGAGAGGTTTTTGCGGATGAGCGGCTGCATCGGCCGCTCATCAAACGCTCGATCAGATCAGTTCCTGGGTCTGGGCGAGGGTGGCGAAGTTGTCGGCCATGATCGCCATTTCAGTCTGCTGGACATGTTCGGCGCTAAGGATTCCACCTTTGTAAGGCAGGTCCCGCGTGGCGCAGGCGTCTTCGACCAGGGTGCAGCGAAAGCCCAGATTCTTGGCCGCGCGCACGGTGGTGCTGACGCTGGAGTGACTCATGAAACCGCAGACGATCAGGTCCAGCGAGCCGAGGTCTTGCAAGCGTTTTTCCAGCGGGGTGCCGTGGAAAGCGCTGGGCAGCAATTTGCCAATGATGGTTTCGTCAGCCAGTGGCTCAAGGCCCGGAATGAATTCACCGCGTTCGCCTTGTGGGTCGAACAGGCCACCGACGGTGCCGAGGTGGCGTACATGGACGATCGGCCGACCCGCCTTGCGGGCAGCTGCGAGCAATTGCTTGATGTTGTCGATGGCGGCGTCCATGCCGGAAAGGGCCAGGGGGCCGCTCAAGTATTCTTTCTGGGCATCGATGATCACCAGCGTCGCATGGGCCAGATTGGCCGGCGCGTAACCACGACCGCTGAGTTGAAACATCGTTTTTGGAACGGACATTCTGGGGCTCCTTCGAGTGGGGCTTTTGCGACATTGTCCTCTGGCTGAGCGCTTCTGTGAATCGCTACCATCGTAGGCACCGTCGTTGCTGGCCTGCAGCCTGTCAAGAGCTGAGCAGATGTTCAATCAAAAGCTGAAAATCAGGATCATTCCTACGTTCGTCCCGTGATTTTTCTTGCGTCGTCGGGGCGGGTTTAGGCTGTTAGAATCGCCAGTCGATTTTTCAGGAGTTTGCCCCGTGATCACTTCCCGCCTGCGCACCTTGCGCGACCACATTCGTTGGGCTGTCAGCCGTTTTCATGGGGAGGATCTGTTTTTCGGCCATGGGACCGACAACGCCTGGGACGAAGCCCGCCAACTGGTGTTGGGGGCGTTGCACCTGCCGTGGGAAATCGCTGATAGCTACCTGGACTGCCGCCTTGAAGACGACGAACTGGTGAACTTGCAGCGCTTGCTCAAGCGTCGAATCGAGGAGCGCATCCCGACGGCTTACCTGTTGGGCGAAGCCTGGTTTTGTGGCCTGTCGTTCATCGTTGACGAGCGTGTATTGATCCCGCGCTCACCGATTGGCGAACTGATCGAAAAACGTTTCGCGCCGTGGCTCGGCACCGAGCCTGCACGGATTCTCGACCTGTGCACCGGTTCCGGTTGCATCGGTATTGCCTGCGCCTACGAGTTCCAGAACGCTGAGGTAGTGTTGGCTGATCTGTCCTTTGAAGCGCTGGAAGTGGCCAATCAGAACATCGAGCGCCATGGCGTCGATGAGCGGGTGTTCACCGTTCAGGGCGATGGCTTCGACGGTTTGCCGGGGCAGCGTTTCGACTTGATCGTGTCCAACCCGCCTTACGTGGACGCCGAAGATTTTGCCGACATGCCGGACGAGTACCAGCATGAACCGGAACTGGGCCTGGCCTGTGGAGAGGATGGTTTGAACCTGGTTCGGCGGATGCTCGCGCAAGCTGCGGATCACTTGACCGAGAAGGGCTTGCTGATCATTGAAGTCGGCAACAGCCAGGTGCACGTCGAGGCGTTGTACCCGGAAGTCGATTTCGCCTGGCTGGAGTTCGAGCGCGGCGGTCACGGCGTGTTCATGCTGAGCGCCGAGCAATGCCTTCAGCATCAGGCGTTGTTCGCTTCGCGCGTTTGATTCGATGCAAAAAAAGATCGCAGCCTGCGGCAGCTCCTACGCGGAATACGCAATCGCGTAGGAGCTGGCGAAGCCTGCGATCTTTTTGCTCAGCGGTGCGTGGCGATCCAGATCAGCAGCCCCGCCTGGAACACCGCAAACGCCACCAGACAACTGATGGTGAAGCGTAGCCCCGTATCCTCACGTTTGTATTTGCTGACTTTCTCTTCCTGCTTTTGCAGTTTGACTTCCTGCTCTGCCAGATTCTGCTCGGCTTGCTGCAGCATCTGCGCGGCTTCGAGGATTTCCACGAACTGCAGCTTTTCGCTGTTCCAGTCGCCCAGCAGATCGCCGACCTTTACTTCTTTGACGCTGCCCTTCAAATGCTGGGCGTCGGCGTAGACCACATCAAAACCATGTACCCGCAGGAAGTGATCGCGGCGCAGGCGGGTGTCTTCGTTGAGGGCGTCCTTGTTGTTCAGGTCCGCGCCGTCGACGGTGTAGCTCGACCACTTTTTCTTCGCCCACGTAATGCCTTGAGCGGCCAGAAAACGGCCAATACCACGGTTCATCGGTTCAATCTGCAGACCGCTGTCGGGTCCGAAGTGCACGCGACGGGTCTCATGGTCGACCCAGACATCCAGGTGGTTCTGTTCTTTGCGCACCCGTTGGCCGGGCAGCGAAATGCTCATGCGTAGCAGGCTGCGTTCTTTGTTGTTGCGCTCGGCATAGCCGAACTCGACAAAACGCAATGGCCGTCCACCGGTCGCTCGATCGGTTTTCAGCGGCGCCAGGCGAAGCATCTTGTGGTGCTCGGCAGTGACGTCCGCCCACGGCAGCTCGACCGCTTCTGTGGCGGTGGTTTCTGGCGCGGTGTCGGGTGAATTCTGGGTATCAGTCATAACGGCGAGATCCTGTCCAAGCCCTGCTTGGCGGCAGCCAATGGGCTGCCGACACAGGCTTATCGGCCGTTTTTTCCAGGACTGGAGGGTAAAACCGGCTTAACTGGGGCTAAGTCCGTCAATAAAGCTCAGTATCCTGGAACCGAGTTCAGCAGCGAGGGGCAGTTGCGGGTCTTTGTAGGAGGCCATTTGACGCTTGATGTCGTTGGGCACGATGCGCATCACGTGGTTCATGCCTTCGATCAGCGCCAACTGGGCATCCGGTTTCGCAGCTTTGAGCATCCGCGCATCACCGACACCGACCTGCATGTCGTTGCTGCCCTGGATGATCAGCGCCGGCATTTTCAGTTTGGCGAAGGCCGCTGCCGGGTCCTGGCGAAACAGGCTAATCAGATACGGCTGCACGCTGGGACGGAAGATCACCTGCAACGGTGTCGGGACGTTTTCGTCGACATGCCCGGCCTTGAGACTGTCCAGAAGCTCATTGCTGCGCAGCAGCAGATCGGGTGGCATTCGATTGCTCAATTGTTGACGCAAGACCTGATCCACCGGGCGCGCGGTGCCAGACAGGGAAATCACCGCGGCAGCATCGACTTGCGGGGCGGCGAGCGTAGCCACCAGCGCACCTTCGCTATGGCCGAGCAAAATCAATGGCCCCATACGCGGGTCGGATTTGAGCTTCTGGCCCCAGGCCACCGCATCGGCAACGTAGGCCTCAAGGGTCAGGTTGCGTTCATCCGGAGTCGCCGCGAGGCTGGCCGCCACGCCGCGTTTGTCGTAACGCACGCTGGCGATGTTGTGTTTGGCCAGTACCCACGCCAGGCGCTTGAGGCTGTCGTTGTTGCCGCCGTCCGGGTTATTGCCGTTGCGATCCGTAGGACCCGAGCCAGAAATGATCAGCACAACCGGCACCGGGCTGTCGGACTTTGGCAGCAACATCGAGCCGAAAAGCTCGCCGCTGCCGGTATCCAGACTGACCGGACGTTGCAGAACAGAGGCCTGGACCATATTCGAAAGCAGGCCGGTAAATAGGGTAAGGCTCAAGGCAATAACTCGCAGCATCATCACGCCATCATTCACAAGGTGTCGGTTGGACTAGCAGGCACCGATAAGGTTCGAGGATGAACTAGTTGGATAGCCTGCGTATACTCGCCGCATTACATTTTCAGGTTGAGTCACTCAGCGATTTCACGGAGCGCCCTGCATGTCCGGCAATACCTACGGCAAGCTGTTCACTGTCACCACCGCGGGCGAAAGCCATGGTCCGGCGTTGGTCGCCATTGTCGACGGCTGCCCGCCGGGCCTTGAGCTGTCTCTGGAAGACTTGCAGCGTGATCTGGACCGCCGCAAGCCCGGTACCAGCCGCCACACCACCCAGCGTCAGGAAGCCGACGAAGTCGAAATCCTCTCGGGCGTGTTCGAAGGCCGCACCACCGGTTGCGCGATTGGTCTGCTGATCCGCAATACCGACCAGAAGTCCAAGGACTACTCGGCGATCAAGGACCTGTTCCGCCCGGCCCACGCCGATTACACCTATCACCACAAATACGGTGAGCGCGATTACCGCGGCGGTGGTCGCAGCTCGGCGCGCGAGACCGCCATGCGCGTGGCGGCCGGGGCTATTGCGAAAAAGTACCTGGCCACTCAGGGCATCGTCATTCGCGGTTACATGAGCCAGCTTGGCCCTATCGAAATCCCGTTCAAGACTTGGGACTCGGTAGAGCAAAACGCCTTCTTCAGCCCGGATCCGGACAAAGTGCCAGAGCTTGAGGCCTACATGGATCAGCTGCGTCGCGATCAGGATTCGGTCGGCGCGAAGATCACCGTGGTCGCCGAAGGCGTGAAACCGGGTCTCGGCGAGCCGATCTTCGACCGCCTTGATGCGGAACTGGCCCATGCGCTGATGAGCATCAACGCGGTGAAAGGCGTGGAAATCGGCGCCGGTTTCGCCAGCGTCGCCCAACGCGGTACCGAGCACCGTGACGAAATGACCCCCGAAGGTTTCCTCAGCAACAACGCTGGCGGCATTCTGGGCGGCATCTCCTCGGGTCAGCCGATCATTGCGCACCTCGCTCTCAAGCCGACATCGAGCATCACCACGCCGGGCCGTTCGATCGATATCCATGGCAACCCGGTGGATGTCGTCACCAAGGGCCGTCACGACCCTTGCGTCGGCATCCGCGCCACGCCGATTGCCGAGGCGATGATGGCCATCGTGTTGATGGATCATCTGCTGCGCAATCGTGGGCAAAATGCCGACGTGCGTGTCAGCACCCCGGTGCTGGGCCAGCTGTGAAGTCATGCCCTGACGTCGCTGCGGTCTGACGGCCGTGGCGGCGCTACCGTACTGGCGGTTATCCAGCTTCTATCTGTTCTATTTCGCCTTGCTCGGTTCGACCGCGCCGTTCCTGGCGCTGTATTTCGATCACCTGGGTTTTTCCAGCGCGCGCATTGGCGAACTGGTGGCGATCCCGATGCTGATGCGCTGTGTCGCACCGAACATCTGGGGCTGGCTCGGTGACTACACCGGCCGGCGCCTGGCCATCGTGCGCTTCGGCGCGATCTGCACGCTGCTGACCTTTTCGCTGATTTTCGTCAGCAAAAGCTACGCCTGGCTGGCGATGGTCATGGCGCTGCACGCGTTTTTCTGGCACGCGGTGTTACCGCAGTTCGAGGTCATCACCCTCGCGCATTTACAGGGTCAGACTTCGCGCTACAGCCAGATCCGCTTGTGGGGATCGATCGGCTTCATCATCACCGTGGTTGCCTTGGGGCGGTTGTTCGAATGGTTGAGCCTGGACATTTACCCGGTGACGCTGGTGGTGATCATGGGCGGAATAGTCATCAGCAGTCTCTGGGTGCCGAACGCCCAGCCGGCGCAAGGCAATCGGCTGGCGGGCGAGGGCTTTCTCAAGCAACTGCGCAGTCCCGGGGTATTGGCGTTTTACGCCTGCGTGGCACTGATGCAGATGAGCCATGGGCCGTATTACACCTTTCTGACCCTGCACCTTGAGCGCCTGGGTTATAGCCGCGGCGTGATCGGCATGCTCTGGGCCCTGGGGGTGGTGGCTGAAGTGCTGATGTTTTTGCTCATGAGCAAGATCCTTGCGCGCTTCTCGGTGCGCCGGGTGTTGATGGCGAGTTTCCTGCTGGCAGCGTTGCGCTGGTTGCTGCTCGGCTCGTTTGCCGAATTCCTGTGGGTGCTGCTGTTCGCGCAGATTCTGCACGCGGCGACCTTCGGCAGCTTTCACGCCGCTGCCATCCATTTCGTGCAACGTAGCTTCGGCGCACGCCAGCAAGGGCAGGGCCAGGCGTTGTACGCAGCACTGGCCGGCACCGGCGGCGCGCTGGGCGCGTTGTATTCCGGCTACAGCTGGAATGCCCTGGGCGCTACATTGACCTTTAGTATTGCCAGCCTCGCAGCTTTTGCTGCAGCCGTTATCATTGCCACACGTATGCAAGAGGACAGGCCATGAGCCTTACCCGTGAACAGCTCGCCCAGCAAATCATCGACGCAGGGCGTTTTTTGTATGGCCGTGGCTGGTCGCCCGCCACCAGCAGCAACTATTCGGCGCGACTGTCGGCCACCGAAGCCTTGTTGACCGTTTCCGGTAAACACAAAGGTCAGTTGGGGATTGATGACGTGCTGGCCACGGATATGTCGGGCAACAGCCTGGAGCCTGGCAAGAAGCCGTCTGCCGAAACCCTGCTGCACACCCAGTTATATAATTGGCGAGCCGACATCGGTGCGGTGTTGCACACCCATTCGGTGAATGCCACGGTGTTGTCGCGGCTGCTGCAGAGTCCGGTCGTCACGTTCGAAGACTACGAACTGCAAAAAGCCTTCAGCGGGATCTCGACCCATGAGTCCAAGGTGCGGGTACCGATCTTCGACAACGATCAGGACATCGAGCGTCTGGCGTCCAAAGTGCAGCCATGGCTCGACAGCCATCCTGACTGTGTCGGTTATCTGATTCGTGGCCATGGTCTCTACACCTGGGGCCCGAAGATGAGCGATGCACTGCGGCAGATCGAAGCGTTTGAGTTCCTGTTCGAATGCGAGCTGAAAATGCGCGCGTTGATTAACCGTTAAGGCTTACTTCACCTGAAGTCGCCAACCGCCTGATGAAACGCGTTGCCTGACCGGCCTGTAAAAGCCGGACGGCGCCGCCGCTAACGAGGAATTGCCAACATGAGCAGCCTGTCCGTTTACCACGTTTCAAGCCCGGACCTGCCAAACAAGGTCCTGACCCACTTCGAGGATATTGCCTCGACCCTGGCCGAAAAAGGTGTGCGCTTCGACCGTTGGCAAGCGGCGGCGAAGATCCAGCCAGGCGCCAGTCAGGAAGAAGTGATTGCCGCTTATCAGGTGCAGATCGACCAGTTGATGACCGAGCGCGGTTACATCACCGTCGACGTGATCAGCCTCAACAGCGATCACCCGCAAAAAGCCGAATTACGCGCCAAGTTCCTCGATGAACACCGCCATGCTGAAGACGAAGTACGATTTTTCGTTGCTGGGCGTGGCCTGTTTACCTTGCACATCGACGACTACGTATACGCCGTGCTCTGCGAGAAAAACGACCTGATTTCGGTGCCTGCGGGTACGGCACACTGGTTTGACATGGGGGAGCATCCACACTTTGTGGCGATCCGTCTGTTCAACAATCCCGAAGGCTGGGTGGCCAACTTCACCGGCGAAGACATCGCCAGCCGCTTCCCGCGTCTTGAGGATTGAGGGCATGACCATCAAAGCCATTCTCACCGACATTGAAGGCACCACCAGCGCGGTGAGTTTTGTGTTCGACGTGCTGTTTCCCTACGCCGCCCAACATCTGCCGGACTTTGTCCGTCAGCAGGCGCAACGGGCCGACGTTGCCCGGCAGATTGACGCGGTTCGCCAGGACAGCGCCGAGCCTGGCGCCGATGTTGAACGGGTGATTGAAATCCTCCTGGGCTGGATTGCCGAAGACCGCAAGGCCACGCCGCTCAAGGCCCTGCAAGGGATGGTCTGGGAGCAGGGTTATCAGGCCGGGCAGTTGAAGGGCCATGTTTACCCGGACGCGGTCGACGCGCTGAAACGCTGGCATCAGGCCGGTTATCAACTGTTTGTTTATTCGTCCGGTTCGATCCAGGCCCAAAAGCTGATCTTCGGTTGCTCCGAGGCCGGTGACCTGACGCCATTGTTCAGCGGTTACTTCGACACCACGTCAGGGCCCAAGCGCGAGGTGCAGTCCTATCAGCGCATTACTCAAGCGATTGGCTGCGAGTCTGCGCAGATTCTGTTTCTGTCCGACATCGTTCAGGAGCTGGATGCCGCCCGTGAGGCCGGTATGGCCACTTGCGGACTGGTACGCGAAGGCGGTGAGCTCGCCGGGCATCTGAGCGTCAGCAGCTTCTCGCAGATCGATCCAGCTACTTTCTGAGTGACAACGGCTGACTGCAACACGTGCGGTTAGCCATCTTTCCATCAGGGACTAACATCACGGGCAACGTACGTCTGTAGGACGTGTAGGAAGTTGCCTGTTGATAAGTCGTCCATGCCTGTTTGTGGTTTTCCTTACTTGTTTAATCTCGTCCTTGTGTAACTCTTCGGCCCTGAAGTTTGTTCGCTTCTCCAGACGCCTTGTGTGTTTGGCAATGCTGCGGACTCTTGGCGAGAGGGGTAAGGATGAAAACACCAGACCGGGCCGGCGCGCCCGTGTTGAAAATACCTAAACGACAGCGTCCGGATCCGGTGGGCAAACCATTGAGCGAAAAGGAACTGGAGATTTTGCGCTGGGCCAAGGCCGGGAAAACGGTGTGGGAAATCAGTGTGATTCGGGACATTTCCGAGGCGACGGTGAAGTTCCATCTGGGCAATATCTACTCCAAACTCGAAGTCACCAACCGCGCCCAAGCGGTCGGCGAGGCAGTCAACCGGGGCTTGCTGAGCTGAGCTCGGAATGCACTCAGGCCGTGCAGCGCAAGGCTTGCACGACCTGAAAGGTTTGGGCGATGGAGTGCTTACGACGTGTGATAGGTCGGCAGGGCGAAACGCTGCTGACTTTGCAGCATCGAAATCTGCGGCAGTTCGCTGGCCTGTTCGGCCATGTCACGGCGAATGGCACTGATCACCCAGGACAGTTGATCACCGGCATGTAATTGAGCGTAGGAAATCGAGCGTTTGAACACGCGGCCATCGCTGCTATTCAGCGTCAGCAGAATGCCGCCGTCAGGGCGTGCCTGCGTGGTGACGTCGAAGTTGGAGAACAGGGACGAAAATTTTTCCTGGATCAGGCTCATGTCGATTAGCTCCGTTTGCACTTGAATGGCAAGCATGGAGTGATAGGTGCACAGGTTGTGCCAGTACGACTATTTATAAAAAACCTTATAAATCAATGGCATAAAAATTATGCGTTTTTTCGGCATCGTGCATTCTGCATGAATGGCCATCGTGCATCCTGCATTTTGCGCGCTCGCCGCAGTATCGACCCGGATACAAAACATTTCAAAAACCGCGTGTACAGCGACATAAGTGCGGGCGTACTTTTTGCCCTGCAGCAACTTTTCCAGGTCTTTTATTGAATCTCTAACGAGAGGTTATCTGTCGTCTCTCATACAGGGATGAAGTTGCCTGAACACCCCCGATTACATGTTCGCCCGACAATAACAAAACAGGCCTGAAATCATGGGCCGAGCGGGAGCAACCATGAGCAGCGCGTCAAACGACATGATCACCTGGGGCATGATGCTCCGTAAGTTGCCGTCCATTGCCAAAGCCCTGCCACGGGTGGTCAAGGGCCTCAAGGTCGCCAACGTCAAACAGCCGGATCAACCCTGCGGCCTCGGTTGGAGCTTCGAGCAGGCGACGCAACGCAACCCCAATGGCCCGGCGCTGCTGCAAGGTGCAGTCAAACTCAGTTATGCACAGGTCAACCAATGGGCCAACCGTATCGCTCACTATTTGATTGCCCAGGGTATCGGCAAAGGTGATGTGGTCGGGATCTTCATCGAAAACCGCCCGGAGCTGCTGGTCACGGTGCTGGCGGTGGCCAAGGTTGGCGCGATCAGCGCGATGCTCAATACCTCGCAAACCCAACAGGTGCTGGTGCACAGCGTGAACCTGGTCGGCCCCGTGGCAATCGTGGTCGGCGGGGAGTTGGTCGAAGCGTTTTCGGCTATCCGCGATCAGGTTGCAATCAATGCCGCGAAAACCTGGTGGGTGGCCGATCAGGACACCTTCCGTGATCCCGGCGAAGCTCCCGCAGGCTTCACCAACCTGATGCGCGCCAGCGCCGATTACCCGGCCGACAACCCGCGCAGCAGCCAACAGGTGTATCTCGACGACCCTTGTTTTTATATCTACACCTCCGGCACGACCGGGTTGCCCAAGGCCGGGGTGTTCAAGCATGGTCGCTGGATGCGCACGTCTGCCAGTTTTGGCTTGATCGCTTTGGATATGCGCCCCGACGATGTCGTCTATTGCACTTTGCCGCTCTACCATGCAACGGGGCTGTGTGTGTGCTGGGGCTCGGCGATTTGCGGGGCGTCGGGCTTTGCCATTCGGCGCAAGTTCAGCGCCAGCCAATTCTGGAACGACGTGCACAAGTACCAGGCCACCACCATTGGCTATGTTGGCGAGTTGTGCCGTTACTTGATCGATCAGCCGCCGAGTGCCGACGACCGTAATAATGCGGTGGTGAAGATGATCGGCAACGGCTTGCGCCCCGGCGTCTGGATCGAATTCAAGCGGCGCTTCGGGGTCAATCACATCTGTGAGCTGTACGCCGCCAGCGACGGCAATATCGGTTTCAGCAACATCCTCAACTTCGACAACACCATCGGCTTTTCGCTGATGTCCTGGGAGTTGGTCGAGTACGCCCATGACAGCTGTGCGCCGATCCGCAACAGCATGGGGTTCATGCAAAAAGTCGGCAAAGGCCGGCAAGGCCTGTTGCTGGCAAAGATCGATGACAAGGCGCCGCTCGATGGCTACACCGATCCGCAGAAGACTGAGAAGGTCGTACTCCACGATGTCTTCGAGAAGGGCGATCGCTACTTCAATACCGGCGACTTGCTGCGCAACATCGGTTTCGGTCACGCACAGTTTGTCGACCGCCTCGGCGATACCTACCGCTGGAAGGGCGAGAACGTCTCGACTACCGAAGTCGAGAACATTCTTTTGCAGCACCCTCATATTGCCGAGGCCGTGGCCTATGGCGTGGAGATCAGCAACACCAATGGCCGCGCCGGCATGGCGGCGATTACCCCGGCCGAATCCCTGGCCACTCTGGACTTCAGTGAATTGCTGGGTTTCGCTCGCCAGCACATGCCGGCCTATGCGGTGCCGCTGTTTTTGCGGGTGAAGGTGAAAATGGAAACCACCGGGACCTTCAAGTACCAGAAGACCCGCCTCAAGGATGAAGCCTTCGATCCGGGGAAAACCGGCGACGATCCGATCTACGCCTGGTTGCCGGGCTCGGACACTTACGTGCAGATCACCGAACGGGTGCTGGCGGATATCCACGCTGGCAAGTTCCGTTATTGATTCTGGCTATGGCCGGGCGAGAGAAAAAAGGGGTGACAGGTGTCAGGTCGCTTAAGGAAACTAGCGGCTTTGCGATTGACCGAATGTGGAGTCCCCAATGTCAGACAAATCCCGCCAGATGACCCCGGAAGAAGCCGCGGAGTTTGCCGAGCAGGTGTTCAACAAGGCCCGCGATGGCGACGCGGCGATGCTCGCTGCGCTGCTGAGCAAAGGCTTGCCGCCGAACCTGCGTAATCACAAGGGCGACACTTTGCTGATGCTTGCCGCTTACCACGGCCATGTCGATGCGGTGAAAGTCCTGCTTGAGCACAAGGCCGATCCAGAGATCCGCAACGACAATGGCCAAAGCCCGATTGCCGGCGCGGCGTTCAAAGGTGATCTGGCAGTGGTCACCGCGCTGGTCGAAGGTGGCGCCGAGGTTGAAGGTTCGTCCTTTGATGGCCGCACCGCGCTGATGATGGCCGCGATGTTCAATCGCAGCGCGATCGTCGACTATCTGCTCAGCAAAGGTGCCGATCCCAAGGCCAAGGACGCCAATGGCATCAGCGCACTGGACGCGGCCAAGACCATGGGCGCGGCAGATACCACGGCGCAGTTGCAGAAACTGCTCGGCTGATCCCAAGGCAGGGGGCGCGCGCCGCATGACCCGTAGCAGCTGCCGAAGGCTGCGTTCGGCGGCGTAGCCGTCGTAAAATCAAACGCTACGGTCTTCCAGTAATCCGTGGATGCCGAATTTGCGACCGCTTCGCGGCCGAACGCAGCCTTCGGCAGCTGCTACGGATTGCGTACTGGCTGGGTCCCCTCGCCACAAGTCTGTGTTCCGATTCCTGGGCTCGGTATCCATTCGCGAATGCGCTATCCTTCGCGCCCTCAAATTACCCTCGCTACAGGATCCGCCCATGAAAGCCGCACTCATCGAACTCATCAGCAAAATCAGCTCCGGCTGCATGAGCGAGGCGGAAATTGTGCAGATCGCCGATGAAGCCGCCCAGGCCTATGCCGATCCCGAAGCGTTCCTGGCCGCTAATCCGGACATCAACTACGACGACACCTTCCCGATTTCGTTGGGTGAGTGGGTGGTGGTCGGCAGCCTGCCGGAAACCGTGCTGTTTCAGGCCGACACCTACATGGACCTGTTCGCGCAGATCGTCGCGTCCTTCGGCCCGGGCGTGGCGTTCAATATCAAACCCAAGCAGTTGGCCAAGACTGAAGCGTTGACCGCGCTCAACCGGATTCAGATTCAGATGGGCAGCATGAGCCCGGAAAACGGTGGTTACACGCTGATGAATTTCAGCCAACTGCTCGATGACGAGATTCAGACCGTGCTGGTCTATGGCAACGACGTTCCACGGGTGCTGGAGTTGTGCGCGCAAGTCGGGATTGCCGCGGCGCCATCGCTGGAAGCGCTGAAGGTGGCGATCCACGTTTAAGGTTGTTACTGCGCCAAACGTAATAAAACCAGACCCTCGTCAGGCCCGACTATCCTAAGGGGGAAATTCTTCTCCCGGGAGCGACACCATGGGTTCCACCTTCAATGGCCTGGTTGGCCTGATCATCCTCGCGCTGGATATCTGGGCGATCATCAACGTGCTTAAAAGCGGCGCAGAAACCGGGATGAAAATCATCTGGGTGCTGCTGATCCTGCTGCTGCCGGTGCTGGGCCTGGTTATTTGGGCGATTGCGGGTCCCAGAGGCAACATGCGGCTCTGACACCGCCTTCAAAGCCAACACATTCCCCTGTGGGAGCGAGCTTGCTCCGGGCGGCGATCCGACGATTGCGGTCTGTCTGCCAGATTGATGTTGGATGTGCCGTCGTCATCGCGAGCAAGCTCGCTCCCACAGGGTTCACTGTGTGCTTGAATCATTTTTGGTCTGACGAAGGTTCGACCTGTCATGTTCGGCGACGTAGAATGCGCGCCTTTCCTTCACCGGGGGACTTCCCATGAGCACCACCACAACCTGCGAGTACCTGGAAACCCTCTACGAAGGCTACGGTCAGCGTTTTCGCATGGAAAAACTGCTGCACGAAGTGCGCACCGAGCACCAGCACCTGGTGATTTTCGAAAACCCGCGCATGGGCCGGGTCATGGCGCTGGACGGCGTGATCCAGACCACCGAAGCCGACGAGTTCATCTACCACGAGATGCTCACCCACGTGCCGATCCTGGCGCATGGCAGCGCCAAGCGCGTGCTGATCATCGGCGGTGGCGACGGCGGCATGCTGCGTGAAGTGGCCAAGCACCGCAGCATCGAACACATCACCATGGTCGAAATCGACGGCACCGTGGTCGACATGTGCAAGGAATTCCTGCCGAACCACTCCAAGGGTGCGTTTGATGACCCACGCCTGAACCTGGTGATCGACGACGGCATGCGTTTCGTCGCCACCACCCAGGAAAAATTCGACGTGATCATCTCCGACTCCACGGACCCGATCGGTCCGGGTGAAGTGCTGTTCTCGGAGAACTTCTACCAGGCTTGCCGCCGTTGCCTGAACGAAGGCGGCATTCTGGTGACCCAGAACGGCACGCCGTTCATGCAGATCGAAGAAGTGAAAACCACCGCCGGGCGCCTGCGCAGTTTGTTCCCGGACTGGCACTTCTATCAGGCCGCGGTGCCGACTTACATCGGTGGTGCCATGACGTTTGCCTGGGGCGCGACCAACACCGCGTACCGCAAACTGTCGCGCGAAACCCTGAGCCAGCGTTTTGCCGGCAGCGGCATCATCACGCGCTACTACAACCCGGAAATCCATATTGGCGCATTCGCTCTTCCGCAGTACGTGCTGCAAGCGGTGAACAAGCCAGGTAATGATTAAGCGGAACTGACTAAAAAGGGCCGCGAGGCCCTTTTTTGTGTTTCCAGATATGCGTTGTACGAAATTTTCACAAGTGCTCCAAGACAATTCGCCCGCACCGATTTAACACTCAACCCTCTGTTTACTCTTGTTCCAGAGCCCTGGAAGCCGGACTTTGGGGGGGGCTTGCCAGTAATGAATGGCAATGCCGTGAGTGATCGTGCAACATTTGCGCATCGCGCAAGCCCCCGGCCATTTCCTGCAAGCAACGGCAAAGAGAGGGCTGGGCGCCGCAACATCTTTGAAATTTCAACTTCCAATGGGTCCTAAAACGAAATGGCAAACCCTGACGCCCTGAGTTCGCAGCGAGCTTCGAATCGCTTGCTGCAACCGACCGTCAAATCGCATCTGGCTTATACGCTGCTTTGCGCCCTGGTCATGATGGTGATGCTCTCCCTGCTGCGCCTTGCGCTGCTGGTTTACAACCGGGAGATGATCCTTAGCACCCCAGCCTCGACCTTCCTCGAAGCTTTCGCCAACGGCCTGCGTTTCGACCTGCGTCTGGTGGTCTACCTCAGCATCCCGTTGTTGCTGGCGCTGTTCAGTGTCCGGGCGATGGCAGCCCGTGGTCTGTTTCGCTTCTGGTTGACCATTGCTTCGAGCATCGCGCTGTTCCTCGGCCTGATGGAAATGGACTTCTACCGCGAGTTCCACCAGCGCCTCAACGGCCTGGTCTTCCAGTATGTGAAGGAAGACCCGAAAACCGTCATGAGCATGCTCTGGTACGGCTTCCCCGTAGTCCGTTATCTGTTGGCCTGGGCCGTTGGCACCTGGCTGCTGAGTCTGGCGTTCAAGGGCGCCGACCGTGCAACGCGCCCACGCGGCCCGTTCAGCGGTGGTGCCGTCAGCACCCGTCAAGTAGCCCCTTGGTATGCGCGCATCGCGGTGTTCGTGGTCTGCCTGTTGATTTGCGTCGTGGCCGCCCGTGGCACTCTGCGTCAAGGTCCACCGTTGCGTTGGGGTGACGTTTACACCACCGACTCGAACTTCGCCAACCAGTTGGGTCTGAACGGCACGCTGCAGTTGGTTGCGGCCGCGAAGAGCCGCATGTCCGAAGAGCGCGACAACATCTGGAAGCCGACCATGGAGCAGTCTGAAGCCCAGAAAATCGTCCGCGATATGCTGTTGCTGTCAGACGAGAAGCTGGTTGACGCCGATATCGCTGCGGTACGCCGCGATTACACGCCACCGGCCGACAAGACCCTGCCGATCAAGAACGTCGTTGTGATCCTGATGGAAAGCATGGCCGGTCACTCGGTAGGTGCTCTGGGCGCGCCGGGCAACATCACGCCAAACCTCGACAAATTGTCGAAAGAGGGTTTGCTGTTCGACCGTTTCTTCTCCAACGGCACCCACACCCATCAGGGTATGTTCGCCACCATGGCTTGCTTCCCTAACCTGCCGGGCTTCGAATACCTGATGCAGACTCCGGAAGGCAGCCACAAGTTGTCCGGCCTGCCGCAGTTGCTCAGCGCCCGTAAATACGACGATGTGTATGTCTACAACGGCGATTTTGCCTGGGACAACCAGTCGGGCTTCTTCAGCAACCAGGGCATGACCAACTTCATCGGGCGTAACGACTACGTAAACCCGGTGTTCTCCGACCCGACATGGGGCGTGTCCGACCAGGACATGTTTGACCGTGGCCTGCAGGAACTCAAGGCGCGCGAAGGCAAGCCGTTCTACGCGTTGCTACAAACCCTGTCCAACCACACGCCGTATGCGTTGCCGACACCATTGCCGGTCGAGAAAGTCACTGATCGTGGCAGCCTGAACGAGCATTTGACTGCCATGCGCTACGCCGACTGGGCGTTGGGGCAGTTCTTTGAAAAGGCCCGCAAAGAGCCGTACTTCAAGGAAACCCTGTTTGTCATCGTGGGCGACCATGGTTTTGGCAACGAGCGTCAAATCACCGAAATGGACCTGGGCCGCTTCAACGTGCCGATGCTGATGATTGCACCGGGCATCCAGGAAAAGTTCGGTCAGCGTGACCACACTGTGGGCACTCAGATCGACATCGTGCCGACCATCATGGGCCGCCTCGGTGGCGAAGTGCGTCAACAGTGCTGGGGCCGCGACCTGCTCAACCTGCCGCAAGGCGACACCGGTTTTGGCGTGATCAAGCCATCGGGCACCGAGCAGACCACGGCCATCGTCACGGCTGACCAGATCCTGATTCTGCCGAAGGAAAAGGAAATGGACCCGAAGATGTACCAGTACCAACTGGGTGCCAACCCGCATGCCGAAGTCGTCCCGAATGCACCGCGCACCGCTGAGCTGAAGCTCAAGCTGGAAGCGTTTCTGCAAACCGCGACCAAGAGCTTGCTGGATAACACCGCGGGTGTAACCGAAAGCACGCCGAACAAGTAATGCAAGTAATAGAAAAAAGGCCCGCAAGGGCCTTTTTTTTGTCTGCTGAATCAGTCGGTGGTCAAACCTTGTCGAAAACCCGGGTGGCTTGACGCAGTTCTGTGCCATGCAACCGCTACGGTTTGCCTGGGATATTCAGCAATTTGATGGTCATGGGTGCAGGAAAATCCTTCGCTACACTGCGCAACATCTTCCCCGGAACAACAAGGCAACTCCCTATGCAAAATCGCATGATGATCACTGGCGCCGGGTCCGGCCTGGGTCGCGAAATCGCTCTGCGCTGGGCTCGTGAAGGTTGGCAGTTGGCCTTGTCCGATGTCAGCGAGCCTGGTCTGCTGGAAACCCTCAAGCGGGTCCGCGAGGCCGGTGGTGACGGTTTCATTCAGCGTTGCGATGTGCGTGACTACAGCCAACTGACCGCCTTCGCACAAGCCTGTGAAGAGAAGCTGGGCGGCATCGATGTGATCGTCAACAACGCCGGCGTGGCCTCCGGTGGCTTCTTCAGCGAGCTGTCGCTGGAAGACTGGGACTGGCAGATCGCAATCAACCTGATGGGCGTGGTCAAGGGCTGCAAGGCGTTCCTGCCGCTGCTGGAAAAGAGCAAAGGCAAGATCATCAACATCGCCTCGATGGCCGCGTTGATGCAAGGCCCGGCCATGAGCAACTACAACGTGGCCAAGGCTGGCGTTGTGGCGCTGTCCGAGAGTCTGTTGATTGAACTGGCACAGCAGGAAATCGCTGTGCATGTGGTCTGCCCGTCGTTCTTCCAGACCAACCTGCTGGATTCCTTCCGTGGCCCGACCCCGGCCATGAAAGCCCAGGTCGGCAAGTTGCTGGAAAGCTCGCCGATTACCGCCAGCGATATCGCCGATTACATCTACCAGCATGTTGCCGCCGGTGAGTTCATGATCCTGCCCCACGAGCAGGGCCGTATGGCCTGGGCACTCAAACAGAAGAACCCGCAACTGCTCTACAACGAAATGACCGTGATGGCCGACAAGATGCGCGCCAAGGCCAGGCAAAGCGCCAGTGGAACTTGCGAGTAGCGGGCCGCGTCGTTAGGGTTGCCGCATCTGGCAGCCCTGACGAGATGTGTGCATGCTCAATTACCTGTGGTTTTTCCTCGCCGCGCTGTTCGAAATTGCCGGCTGTTTCGCTTTCTGGATGTGGTTGCGGCAGGGCAAAAGCGCCTGGTGGGTCGTACCGGCGCTGCTCAGTTTGATGCTGTTCGCCATTTTGCTGACCAAAGTCGAATCGACCTACGCGGGCCGAGCTTATGCAGCCTACGGCGGCATTTACATCATTGCGTCCATCGGCTGGCTTGGCGTGGTCGAGCGGATTCGACCGCTGAGCTCGGATTGGCTAGGTGTTGCACTCTGCGTGTTAGGCGCGAGCATCATTCTGTTTGGCCCGCGATTCTCTACCTCTTGAGCCATCGGCGTTGTGATGCAGGGAAGGTCTGTAAGGGGAATCGTTCTGCTGCGTAGGGCGGGACTGTTTTACTGCCGTTGCATTGAAGACCTGGCGTCAGCCGGTCATCTTCAAGGCCCGGTAACCTCAAGGACTAGAGCCATGCTCGTACTCAGCCGCGTCGTGGGCGAATTGATCTCCATTGGCGACAACATCTCTGTGCGCATCCTCGCCGTGAACGGAAGCAACGTTCGGTTCGGCATCGAGGCCCCGCAAAACATCAATGTGCATCGCGCCGAAGTCTATGAGCGCATTCAGGCCAAACGGGTACACGGCAAACGCAGCTGAAGCCCTCAGTCAAACAGGTGCTTGGGCACGTCGTGCTTGAGCATCAGCTGGCATTGCTGGCTTTCCGGATCGAACACAATCAGCGCCTGACCTTTGCTCAATGCATGGCGGACGCGTAGCACGCGGGTTTCCAGCGGGGTTTCGTCGCCATTGTCGGTGCCGTCACGGGTGACGAAGTCTTCGATCAGACGGGTCAGGGTGTCGACTTCAAGTTGGTCGTGGGGAATAAGCATAGGCACCTCGGGTCATCAATCCGGCGATCCTACGGCGGATGAACATTAACGGCCAGCAGGAGCTGCCGCAGGCTGCGATCTTTTAGCGTCCTCAAAGGCGCCGAAGATCAAAAGATCGCAGCCTGCGGCAGCTCCTACGAGGAACGCGGCAATCGATTCAGCTGCCGCGAATCAGCTTGCGCAACGCGAACCGGTTCGGATGGCAGGCCTCGGCGACGCTTCTGGGCAGCGGCAACGGTTCGTTGTCCAGCCACGCCGCCAGCAACTCACCGGACAGCGGCGCAGTGATCAAACCGCGTGAGCCATGGCCGCTGTTGACGTACAACCCATCGAGCCATGGGCAAGCGATGTCTGGCACTTGCCGAGCGTCTTTGCTCAGTGCGGCGTAGGCCTGGGCGAATGCCTGGCTGTCAGCCAAAGGGCCGACGATCGGCAGGTAGTCGGGGCTGGTGCAGCGGAACGCGGCGCGACCTTGAAGCTGTTCCGGGTCCAACTGTCGGGCGTGCAGGCGGGTGACCAGATCGCTGGAGATTTCCTCCAGCAGTTCCAGGTTGCCGAGGTGTTCGGCGGTGGTCGGGGTCAGGTCGTCGCTCTTGAAGTCGAAGCTGGCGCCCAGGGTATGTTCACCCAAACGCGCGGGGGCGACGTAACCTTCGGCGCAGACCACGGTCGCCAGACTCTGGCTTTCAGCGGTTTGCGCCAATCGGGTGATTTGCCCGCGAATGCGTTTGAGCGGCAGCTCGGCACTTTGCGCGAAACGTTTGATTTCCGCTGCGCCGGCCAGTACCACCACTGGCGCACTGGCGAGCAGGGTATCGCCGTCCCAGGCTTGCCACTGATCATCGACCTTGCGCAGTTCCAGAACATCGCGGTGCGTCAGTAGTTGGACATTGGGTTGCGACGCTTGCCATTGGCACAGGGCTGGTGGATGAACCCAGCCACCCTCTGGATAGAACAACCCGCCGTGCGCGAGCCCGATTCCAGCCTGAGCCTGCGCGTGCGGCTGGTCCAGCAGGTGCAGCAGATCGGCGGGAAAGGCCGCCGCCAACTGCGCCTGACGTTCGGCTTCCTTGGCATTGAACGCCAGTTGCAGCACTCCGCAGTCGTCCCAATCAACACCGCGCTGCAAGTGTTCGAGCAAGCGCCGGGTATGCCCGAAACCGCTGACGATCAATTGCGAAAGTGCCGTGCCGTGCGCCGAGAGTTTCAGGTACAGCACGCCCTGCGGGTTGCCCGAGGCTTCTTGCGCCAGGTCGGCATGCCGTTCCAGCAGGCTTACCTGCCAACCGCGCGCGGCGAGGCTGGCGGCACTGGCACAACCGGCGAGCCCGGCGCCGATCACCAGCGCCCGGCGTTCGCCGTTAACCTGATTCGGGCGAGCAAACCATGGCTTGGCGACTACCGGGGCAGGTGTCTCTTCAGGCCAGCCGACGAACTCACCCCGGAGGATTTCCCATTTGTGGCCGATGCCCGGCGTACGGCGCATTTTGAATCCCGCCGCATTCAGCAGACGGCGTACCCAGCCAGTGCTGGTGAAGGTGCTGATGGTCGAGCCGGGCGCCGCCAGACGCGCCAGTTCGGCAAACAGTTCGGCGGTCCACATGTCGGGGTTTTTCGCCGGGGCGAAACCATCGAGAAACCACGCGTCGATCTGTGCGTCCAGCTGTGGCAGTTGCTCCAGCGCGTCGCCGATCAACAGCGTCAGCGTCACGCGGCCGTTATCCAGCACCAGCCGCTGAAAGCCCTGATGGATGGCGACGTACTGCGCCAGTAGCTGATCGGCAAAGGGTTTGAGGTCCGGCCATAACGCCAGGGCGCGTTGCAGGTCGGGCGGGCTCAGCGGGTATTTTTCGACGCTGATGAAATGCAGTCGGGCGCCGGCCACTGCCTGTTGTTCGAACAGCTGCCAGGCGCAGAGAAAATTCAACCCGGTACCAAAACCGGTTTCGCCAATCACCAACCGGCCGTTGGCCGGAAGTTCGGCAAACCGTTCGCTCAGACGGTTTTGCTCGATGAACACGTAACGGGTTTCATCGAGGCCCGACTGGTCGGAGAAATACACGTCGTCAAACACCCGCGAACGCGGGCGACCTTGGTCGTCCCAGTCGAGCTGGGCATGCGGTACGGGGTTCGGCAGTATTTCAGGATTCATGGTCGGCTCAGACGAGGCAAGGTGGCCATTCTAGCCGATCGCGACACAGGCGATTGATCCATGGCAAACCGGATGGGATTGCCCGGACAAACACTCGGTCAATCCGCTAGTCTTGCTCAATCTTGGAAGGGAGCCACTCATGTTCGAATCTGCCGAAATCGGTCATGCGATCGATAAAGAAACCTACGAAGCCGAAGTGCCGGCGCTGCGTGAGGCATTGCTCGAAGCCCAGTTCGATCTCCAGCAGCAGGCCCGTTTTCCGGTGATCGTGCTGATCAACGGCATCGAAGGCGCGGGCAAGGGCGAGACGGTCAAGTTGCTCAATGAGTGGATGGACCCGCGACTGATCGAAGTGCGCACCTTCGATCAGCAAACCGATGAAGAACTGGCGCGACCACCGGCCTGGCGCTATTGGCGGATGCTCCCGGCCAAGGGGCGGATGGGGGTGTTTTTCGGCAACTGGTACAGTCAGATGCTACAGGGGCGGGTCCATGGTCTGTTCAAGGACGCGGTGCTGGACCAGGCGATCAACCAGAGCGAACGCATGGAGAAAATGCTCTGCGATGAAGGCGCGCTGATCTTCAAGTTCTGGTTTCACCTGTCCAAGAAACAAATGAAGGCGCGTCTCAAGGCCTTGCAGGACGACCCTCTGCACAGCTGGCGCATCAGCCCGCTGGACTGGCAGCAATCGCACACCTACGACAAGTTCGTGATGTACGGCGAGCGCGTGATTCGCCGCACCAGCCGTGACTATGCGCCCTGGCATGTGATCGAAGGGGTGGATGCGCATTACCGCAGTCTGACCGTGGGCAAGATCCTGCTCGAAGGTCTGCAAAACGCCCTCAAACGGCCTGCGGTCAAACCGGACAAAGTCAACGCTGCACCGCTGCTGACCAGCGTCGATCAACTGAGCCTGCTCGGCAGCCTGGACATGAGCCAGCGACTGGAAAAAAACGATTACGAGGAGCAACTGATTACCGAGCAGGCGCGGTTATCCGGCCTGATGCGTGACAAACGCATGCGTCGACACGCACTGATTGCGGTGTTCGAGGGTAATGACGCCGCGGGCAAGGGCGGGGCGATTCGGCGTGTGGCTGCGGCACTCGATCCGCGCCAGTACAGCATTGTGCCGATTGCCGCGCCGACTGAGGATGAACGCGCCCAGCCGTACCTGTGGCGCTTCTGGCGACAGATCCCGGCACGGGGCAAATTCACTGTGTTCGACCGGTCCTGGTATGGCCGGGTGCTGGTGGAGCGCATCGAAGGTTTTTGCAGCCCGGCGGACTGGATGCGTGCCTATGGTGAAATCAACGACTTCGAGGAGCAGATCAGTGCCTCCGGCGTGATCGTGGTGAAGTTCTGGCTGGCCATCGACAAGCAAACTCAGTTGGAGCGTTTTCAGGAGCGTGAATCGACTCCCTTCAAACGCTTCAAAATCACCGAAGACGACTGGCGCAACCGCGAGAAGTGGGATGACTACCGGACTGCCGTCGGCGATATGGTCGACCGCACCAGCACCGAGGTTTCGCCCTGGACCCTGGTGGAAGCCAACGACAAGCGCTGGGCCCGGGTCAAAGTGCTGCGCACCCTCAATCGCGCGCTGGAAGATGCTTTCGAGAAATCCGACAAGCAGGAGAAGAAGTCGAAAAAGGATAAGAAGTAGTCCGATGGGTTTGCATACGCGGGGTGAATGATTGTCGCGGTCGGCCGGGAGCTGGATTTATGCTCGATCCACTTCCTGAACGACAACAACAATGAGGTATGCCATGCGTGAAGTAGTGATCGTCGATAGCGTGAGAACCGGACTGGCCAAATCCTTTCGCGGCAAGTTCAACCAGACGCGTCCGGACGACATGGCAGCCCATTGCGTCAACGCGTTGCTTGCGCGCAACGACATCGACCCGGCCAGCGTCGAGGATTGCATTGTTGGCGCCGGCTCCAACGAAGGTGCCCAGGGGTTCAACATTGGTCGCAACGTGGCGGTGCTCTCGCATTTGGGCATCGGCACCGGCGGTATGACCCTCAACCGCTTCTGCTCCTCGGGCTTGCAGGCGATTGCCATCGCGGCCAACCAGATTGCTTCGGGTTGCAGCGACATCATCGTTGCCGGCGGTGTCGAGTCGATCAGCCTGACCATGAAAAGCGTCAACACCGACAACCTGATCAACCCGTTGCTCAAGGAGCAGGTGCCCGGCATCTACTTCCCGATGGGCCAGACCGCGGAAATCGTCGCCCGTCGCTACAACGTCAGCCGCGAAGAGCAGGACCGCTACGCCCTGCAAAGCCAGTTGCGCACTGCCCAGGCGCAGGCCATGGGATTGTTCAACGATGAAATCGTGCCGATGGCGGTGAAGTACAAGGTCGAGGACAAAAACACCGGTCAGGTGCAGATCCTGGAAGGCATTGTCGATCGCGATGACTGCAACCGTCCGGACACCACCTACGAAAGCTTGGCGGGACTGAAGCCGGTGTTTGCCGAAGACGGTTCGGTCACGGCCGGCAACTCTTCGCAACTGTCTGACGGCGCTTCGATGACTCTGGTGATGAGCCTGGAAAAAGCACTACAGCTGGGACTGAAGCCGAAAGCCTTCTTCCGTGGTTTCACCGTTGCCGGTTGCGCTCCGGACGAAATGGGCATCGGTCCGGTGTTTTCAGTGCCAAAACTACTCAAGGCCAAAGGCTTGCAGGTGGCGGATATCGATCTGTGGGAGCTCAACGAAGCCTTTGCTTCGCAGTGCCTGTACAGCCGCAATCGCCTGGAAATCGACAACGAGAAATACAACGTCAATGGTGGTTCGATTTCGATTGGTCACCCGTTCGGCATGACCGGTTCGCGTCAGGTCGGCCATCTGGTGCGCGAACTGCAACGGCGTAACGTGCGTTACGGCATCGTGACCATGTGCGTGGGCGGCGGGATGGGCGCTACGGGATTGTTTGAAGCGGTGCGTTAAGCCTGGAATGTGCAGCGCCTGTTAAATCGCCATCGCGAGCCAGCTCGCTCCCACAAGGACCGCACAAAACCTGTGGGAGCGAGCTTGCTCGCGATGAAGGCAGCGCAGATATTCAGCTAATACGTTCGTGGCTCATTAGCTGCACCCGCTCGATGTACGCATGAATTTCCCGCTCGGCCGCTGCATGGCTGGTGAACGGTCCTTCCTGGGTGTTCTCCCGGGTACTGAAATACAAATCACCATTCACCCGACACATCCGGTCACTGCGAAAGTGCGTGGCAGGGGCGGTGTCTTGGGCACGCATGCCGTACATGGCGGTCTCCTTGAGTGGATCCTGAAGGTCGAAACAAAATCAGCTTATGTCTGAATCACTTGAGGTGCCTGACCATCCGATCAGTGGCAGACCGTCAATTTATCGGTACGACCGATACAGTCTCATTTACGGCTTCTCCCCAACTGTCCCTGTGTGATGCCTCGACGGCAGCCTAGAATGGCTTTTCTCGCTGTCAGCCTTTGGGGTTCCCATGCATATTTCGTCCGGTCGCTGGGTATATGGTCTGTTCCTCGCCTTGCTGACTGCGTTTTTGTGGGGAATCCTGCCGATCAAACTCAAGCAAGTGCTGCTGGTGATGGACCCGGTCACGGTGACCTGGTTTCGACTGATGGTGTCCGGCGGTTTGCTTTTCCTTTACCTGACGGCGACCAAACGTCTGCCGAGCCGACGAGCACTCGGCCCTAAAGGTGGCTGGTTGGTGCTGATGGCGGTACTCGGGCTGGTGGGCAATTACGTGTTGTACCTGATGGGCCTGAACCTGCTTAGCCCGGGGACCGCGCAATTGGTTGTGCAGATGGGCCCGATCCTGTTGCTCATCGCCAGTCTGTTTGTGTTCAAGGAGCGTTTCAGCCTGGGGCAGGGGATTGGCCTGCTGGTGCTGTTGCTGGGCTTTGGGCTGTTTTTCAATCAGCGGCTGAGCGAGTTGTTGACGTCATTGAGTGATTACACCGCGGGCGTGCTGCTGGTGCTGGCGGCGTCGACCGTCTGGACCTTTTATGCGCTGGGCCAGAAGCAACTGCTGACGGTCTGGAACTCGTTGCAGGTGATGATGGTGATCTACCTGTTTTGCGCCTTGTTGCTGACGCCGTGGGTGCATCCACTGGAAGCTTTGCAATTGAGCCCGCTGCAAGGTTGGTTGCTGCTCGCGTGCTGCCTGAACACACTGATTGCCTACGGCGCTTTTGCCGAGGCGCTGGCCCATTGGGAAGCGTCGCGGGTGAGTGCGACGCTGGCGATCACCCCGTTGGTGACCTTCGCCGCCGTGGCGCTGGCCGCCTGGTTATGGCCCGATTATGTGCAGGCCGAACAGATCAACCGTTTGGCGTACGGCGGGGCAGTGCTGGTGGTGCTGGGTTCGGCGCTGGTCGCGTTGGGGCCGTCGCTGATTGCCGGGCTCAGGGCCCGGCGGATGCGGGCTGCGGTCAGCCGATAGACCGCGTCATCGTTCATCGCGAGCAAGCTCGCTCCCACATTGGAATTGTGGTGTATGCAAAACTACTGTGGGAGCGAGCTTGCTCGCGATGACTGACTGCCGGGCGCTAAATAACGTTCAGATTCACCCCTGCTTGCCAGCCTCCAGCATGTTCTCCGGCCGTACCCAGGCATCGAACTGCTCATCCGTCAGATAACCCAACTGCAACGCCGCCTCGCGCAGGGTCAGCCCTTCGCCGTAGGCTTTCTTGGCGATTTCGGCGGATTTGTCGTAACCGATGTGCGGGTTCAGCGCTGTCACCAGCATCAAACCGCGTTCCAGATGCGCCGCCATCTGCTCGGCGTCCGGCTCCAGGCCTGCGATGCAATGCTGCTGGAAGTTGCTGCAGCCATCGCCCAGCAAGCGGATCGATTGCAGCAGGTTGTGAATGATCACCGGTTTGAACACGTTCAGTTGCAGGTGACCCTGGCTGGCCGCGAAACCAATCGCCACGTCGTTGCCCAGCACCTGACAGGCGAGCATCGACAGCGCTTCGCACTGAGTCGGGTTGACCTTGCCGGGCATGATCGAACTGCCGGGCTCGTTGGCGGGCAGCTTGACCTCGGCAAAACCGGCCCGTGGCCCGGAGCCCAGCAAGCGCAGGTCGTTGGCGATTTTCATCAGCGTCACGGCGAGGGTTTTCAGTGCGCCGGACAGGGTGGTCAGTGGCTCATGCCCGGCCAGCGCGGCAAACTTGTTCGGCGCGGTGATAAACGGCAGGCCGGAGAGGGCGGCCAGTTCAGACGCAATCGCCTCGCCAAAACCATGCGGCGAATTGAGGCCGGTGCCTACTGCGGTTCCGCCCTGAGCCAGCTCGCAGACGGCCGGCAAGGCGCTGCGGATCGCTCGTTCGGCGTAGTCGAGCTGCGCGATGAAGGCTGAAAGCTCCTGGCCGAAAGTGATCGGCGTGGCATCCATCAAGTGCGTGCGACCGGTCTTCACCAGATTCATGTGTCGGGCGGCCAGCTCTGCCAAACCTCCGGAGAGTTCAGCGATCGCCGGCAACAGATGCTGTTGCACGGCCTGCACCGTGGCGATGTGCATGGCGGTGGGGAAGCTGTCGTTGGAACTCTGCGAGCGATTGACGTGATCGTTGGGGTGCACCGGAACCTTGCCGCCACGGGGATTGCCGGCCAGTTCGTTGGCGCGACCGGCGATCACTTCGTTGACGTTCATGTTGCTTTGGGTGCCGCTGCCGGTCTGCCAGACCACCAGCGGGAACTGGTCATCATGCTGGCCATCGAGCACTTCGTCGGCCGCCTGTTCGATCAGTCGGGCAATGTCGGCCGGCAGATCACCGTTGCGATCATTGACCCGTGCTGCAGCTTTCTTGATCAGCGCCAGGGCGTGCAATACAGCCAGCGGCATGCGTTCGTTACCGATCGCAAAGTTGATCAGCGAGCGCTGCGTCTGTGCGCCCCAGTAGGCTTCATCCGGGACTTCCACCTGGCCAAGGCTGTCGGTTTCGATACGGCTCATGGATCACCTTCCTTTAGTCTGATAGCGCAGTTTAGGCCGTGATTGGCGCTTGAGGTTCCATCAGTCGTTTTTTCTACCGTTCGGCCCTGCAAATCAGGCCTGGCAAGGGGGAGGGGTTGAGCGCATGAGTTTTTTAGGCGCAGAATGGCCACCCTTGGGGTTTTACCTCGCCTGCTAGAATAGGAAACTCGATGACTCGTCTTCGTGCCATCTGTACCGCGGTTGCTCTGGTCTGTGCCAGCGGCCAGGTTTTCGCCGATACCGCCAGCCACAACGCCAGTGCCGAAGCGTTCCTGACCCTGGCGCACGCTGACAAACTGGGCACTCCGGTGTACATGCAAGTGCAGCAAATGTTCGCTCAGCGCTTTGAACAAACCAAAGCGCCGGAATCGAAAAGAGCCCTGCTGGAAACCTACCAGGCCAAGGCCAACGCAGCTCTGGACGCGGCCATTGGCTGGAACAAGCTGAAGCCGGACATGGTCAAGCTCTACACCACCAACTTCAGCGAATCCGAGCTCAAGGACCTGGTCGCGTTCTACCAGTCGCCACTGGGCAAGAAAGTCCTGGAAAAAATGCCTCAGCTGACTCAGCAATCGGCCCAGATGACTCAAGCCAAACTGGAAAGCGCGGTGCCTGTGGTCAACAAGCTGCTGTCTGACATGACTGCCGAGCTGACGCCGAAAGACGCCGCCGCTCCAGCCAAGAAAAAGCCTTGAGCGGAGCCCCGCAATGACCATGCAACAACGTATTGAATCGGCACTGAACGCTTTGCAGCCCGCGCATCTGGATGTGCTGGACGAAAGCCATATGCACAGCCGTGGGTTGCAAACCCACTTCAAGGCCGTGGTGGTCAGCGAGCAATTTGCCGGGCTCAACAGCGTCAAGCGCCACCAGAAGGTCTACGCCACGTTGGGTGACCTGATGGGCGAGTTCCATGCGTTGGCGCTGCATACGTACACGCCTGAAGAATGGGCGAAGACCGGCGCGGCACCTGCCTCGCCGACCTGCGCTGGCGGCAGCAAGCATTAAGCTTCGGTTTTTTGTTAGAATCCGCAACGCGCCGCTTAGCCGGCGCGTTTTTTTTTCGCATCCGGTTCACCCCTTACGCGGGTAGCCACCTGGAGAATCACCCATGACACAACAGATTGTCGTGGCGGCACTGTATAAGTTCGTCACCCTTGAAGATTACGTCGCCCTGCGCGAGCCACTGTTGCAGGCGATGGTCGACAACGGCATCAAAGGCACTTTGCTGATTGCCGAAGAAGGCATCAACGGCACGGTTTCCGGTAGCCGCGAAGGCATCGACGGGCTGATGGCCTGGCTCAAGAACGACCCGCGCATGGACGACATCGACCACAAAGAGTCGTACTGCGATGAGCAGCCGTTCTACCGCACCAAGGTCAAGCTCAAGAAAGAAATCGTCACCCTGGGTGTTGAAGGCGTCGATCCGAACAAGAAGGTCGGCACCTACGTTAACCCGCAGAACTGGAATGCCTTGATCAGCGATCCTGAAGTGCTGCTGATCGATACCCGCAACGACTACGAAGTTTCGATCGGCACGTTCGAGGGTGCGATCGATCCGAAAACCACCAGTTTTCGCGAATTCCCAGACTACATCAAAGCCAACTTCGACCCGGCCAAACACAAGAAAGTCGCGATGTTCTGCACCGGCGGCATTCGTTGTGAAAAGGCTTCGAGCTACATGCTCAGCCAGGGCTTCGATGAAGTCTTCCACCTCAAGGGCGGGATCCTGAAGTACCTCGAAGAGGTGCCGAAGGAAGAAACCAAATGGCAGGGCGACTGCTTCGTGTTCGATAACCGCGTCACCGTTCGCCATGACTTGAGCGAAGGCGACTACGATCAATGTCATGCCTGTCGTACGCCAGTGAGCGTCGAAGACCGTGCATCCGAGCACTATGTCGCTGGCATCAGTTGCCCGCATTGCTGGGATAAGCTGAGTGAGAAGACCCGCCGCAGTGCGATCGACCGGCAGAAACAGATCGAACTGGCCAAGGCCCGTAATCAGCCGCACCCAATTGGTTACAACTACAAGCAATCCAACACCGAGGCCTGAACCATGTCCGCGCGCCTGCTCTATGTAATGGATCCGATGTGTTCCTGGTGCTGGGGCTTCGCTCCGGTGGCCGAGGCCCTGGTCGAGCAGGCGCAGGCCGCGGGCGTTGAAGTGCATCTGGTGGTCGGCGGTTTGCGCACAGGCAGTGGTGCGGCGCTGGAACCCACCACTCGGCGCTACATTCTCGAACACTGGCAGGCGGTCACCGAGGCCACCGGCCAGCCGTTCAAGTTCGAAGGCGCGCTGCCCGATGGTTTTGTCTACGACACTGAACCTGCCTGCCGCGCACTGGTGACAGCGCGCAGTCTGGCGCCGGATTGCGCGTGGAAACTGCTTAAACTCATTCAGCACGCCTTTTATGCCGAGGGCCGTGACGTCACCCGCGCCAGCGTGTTGGTGGAGTTGGCCGAGCAAGCCGGTTTGCCACGTATCGAGTTCGCGGCAGCCTTCGACCGTGCCGATCAGCACGCGGCCACGGCGGCAGACTTCACCTGGGTTCAGGATTTGGGCATCGCCGGGTTCCCGACCTTGCTGGCCGAGCGCAATGGTCAACTGGCACTGTTGACCAATGGCTATCAACCGCTCAGCGAGCTGTCACCGTTGCTCGGTCGCTGGCTGGAGCGCGCCGCCTGTGTATGACCGGCCCGATGATGTGCAGCAACCCAAGCGGGTCGATCGGCTGAGTTGGGCGGAAATCCGTCGTCTGGCGCTTCACCATAAAAAATCCCTGTGGATCGCCAACGGCGTCGCTGTACTGGCGACCCTGTGCAGCGTGCCGATTCCCTTGCTGTTGCCGCTACTGGTGGACGAAGTGCTGCTGGGGCATGGCGACGCGGCACTGAAAGTCATGAATCACGTGCTGCCGGCCGGCTGGCAAAGCGCCGCTGGCTACATCGGTTTGATGTTGCTGGTGACCTTGACCCTGCGTTGCGGTGCGTTGATGTTCAACGTCTTGCAGGCACGCCTGTTTGCCGGATTGGCCAAGGACATCGTCTACCGCATTCGCGTGCGACTGATCGAGCGACTCAAGCGTATTTCCCTCGGTGAATATGAAAGCCTGGGCAGCGGAACGGTGACCACGCACCTGGTCACCGACCTGGACACGCTCGATAAATTCGTCGGTGAAACCCTCAGCCGTTTTCTGGTAGCGATGCTGACGCTGGTCGGCACGGCGGGCATTCTGGTCTGGATGCACTGGAAACTGGCGCTGCTGATTCTGCTGTTCAATCCACTGGTGATCTACGCCACGGTGCAATTGGGCAAGCGGGTCAAACACCTGAAAAAGCTCGAGAACGACAGCACCTCCCGGTTCACCCAGGCGCTGACCGAAACCCTGGATGCGATTCAGGAAATCCGCGCTGGCAACCGTCAGGGTTTTTTCCTTGGACGACTGGGGATGCGGGCGCAAGAAGTGCGCAACTACGCCATCAACTCACAGTGGAAAAGCGACGCTTCAAGCCGCGCCAGCGGTTTGTTGTTCCAGTTCGGCATCGATATCTTTCGCGCCGCTGCGATGCTCACCGTGCTGTTCTCCGACCTGTCCATCGGCCAGATGCTTGCGGTGTTCAGCTACCTCTGGTTCATGATCGGGCCGGTCGAGCAGCTGCTGAATCTGCAATACGCTTATTACGCGGCCGGTGGTGCGCTGACGCGAATCAACGAGTTGTTGTCGCGTGACGATGAGCCGCAGTACCCAGGTGGCGTCGACCCGTTCAAGGGGCGCGAGACGGTGGGCATCGAGGTGCAAGGCTTGAGTTTCGGCTACGGCGGTGAGCTGGTGCTGGACAAGATGAACCTGTCCATCGCCCCTGGTGAGAAAGTCGCGATCGTCGGCGCCAGCGGCGGCGGTAAAAGCACGCTGGTGCAATTGCTGTTGGGGCTCTATACGCCGCAGGCGGGCTGCATCCGTTTTGGTGGCGCGACTCAAGAGGAAGTCGGCCTGGAAACCGTGCGCGAGAATGTCGCGGTGGTTTTGCAGCATCCGGCACTGTTCAACGACACCATCCGGGCCAACCTGAGCATGGGCCGCGAACGCAGCGACGAAGCTTGCTGGCAGGCGCTGGAAATCGCCCAGCTCGACGCTACGGTCAAGGCGTTGCCGCAAGGGCTGGACAGCATCGTTGGCCGCTCCGGTGTGCGCTTGTCCGGTGGCCAACGCCAACGCCTGGCCATTGCGCGCATGGTGCTGGCGGAGCCGAAGGTCGTGGTCCTCGATGAAGCGACCTCGGCGCTGGATGCCGCCACCGAATACAACCTCCATCAAGCACTGGCGCGGTTTCTCAGCGGTCGAACGACACTGATCATTGCCCACCGGTTATCGGCGGTAAAACAGGCGGATCGCGTGCTGGTGTTCGATGGTGGCCAGATTGCCGAAGATGGCGACCATCAGCAGTTGATTGCCGATGGTGGTTTATACGCCAAGCTTTATGGGCATTTGCAGCAGCTTTAGCAACCTTGAGTTTTGCCCGGATTTCTGTGCTTATTGATCAGATGCCCTTTTGGGGAATCAGGCTTGTGCACCCTCTGATTGTTACGTAGTCCCTAAAACGATCTTGATCGAAGCCTAATGTCTTCGAAAAATTGAAAATTAGCCTAGTCTGTGCTGTTAGGAGTGGAATTCTCTCGGGTGTTCATCAGGCAGTGCTAGTGCAAGGGACCTCATGAAGCAAAAGCGGACTCTCGGAACGCCACGGTTGTTGGGCATCGTCTGGCCATTTATCGCCGTTGTGTTATTTCAGGCCCTGTTGGGCGGCGTGAGCCTGTACGTTCTGTCGGCGGTTCGCGGCTACGTTGCCGGCGAAAGCCTGTGGTCCAAGGGCCAGAAAGACGCCATCTATTACCTCAATCTCTACGCCGACAGTCGCGACGAGTCGATTTTCCTCAAGTACCAGAATACTATTGCAGTCCCTCAGGGCGGGCATGAACTGCGTGTTGCACTGGATAGTCAGCCGCCCGATCTGGCGGCCGCCCGACATGGAATCCTCAAGGGTGGTAACCATCCCGATGACGTCTCCAGTCTGATTTGGCTGTATTTGAACTTCCGGCATTTCAGCTACCTGGAAACTGCAATCGATCGCTGGACCGTAGGTGATGCCTATCTGGTGCAGCTCGATAGCGTCGCCCGTGAAATGCATCAGCGCATTGCCGGCAACCAGGCGACCGACGCTGACATCCAGCGCTGGAAAGCCCGGATATTTGCCATCAACGAAGGGGTGACGCCCGCCGCCAAAGCCTTCAGTGACGCGTTGGGCGAGGGGTCGCGGCTGATTCTACGGTTGTTGCTGTTCACCAACCTGGCCACGGCGTTGGGGTTGATTGTCCTGGCGTTGCTACGAACCCATAAGCTTCTGGCCCAGCGCCATGCGTTTGCCAATGCCTTGCAGCTGGAAAAGGAACGCGCGCAAATCACCCTGCAATCGATTGGCGATGGCGTGATCACCACCGACGTTGAAGGCGCCATCGCTTACATGAACCCGGCGGCCGAAGAGTTGACTCACTGGAAAGCTGAACAGGCGGTCGGGTTACCGCTGGCGGCCTTGTTCAATCTGCTGGACGAAAATGCCCAGGCTGACGGCTTTACCCTGATCGAGCACATTCTCAGCGGTCAACTCAGTGGTGGCAGTGAGCACTCCAAACTGATTCAGCGGCTGGACGGCAGCACGGTTTCCGTGACGCTGGTGGGCTCGCCGATTCGCAATGCAGGCAAGGTCAGCGGCACAGTGCTGGTGCTGCATGACATGACCCAGGAGCGGCAGTACATCGCCAATCTTTCCTGGCAGGCCACCCACGACGCCCTGACCGGGCTGGCCAACCGTCGCGAATTCGAATATCGCCTGGAGCAGGCGCTGCACAACCTGACGCGCCAACCTGCCCGGCATGCCTTGATGTTCCTCGACCTGGATCAATTCAAACTGGTCAACGACACCTGCGGACACGCCGCAGGTGATGAGTTGCTGCGGCATATCTGTGCGTTGTTGCAGTCGGGATTGCGCGAAGGTGACACCCTGGCCCGGCTGGGCGGTGACGAGTTCGGCATCCTGTTGGAAAACTGTTCGCCGGAAGCTTCGGAGAAAATCGCCGAGGGCCTGCGTCAGACAGTGCAAAACCTGCATTTTGTCTGGAAAGGCCGGCCGTTCGTGACCACCGTCAGCATCGGCCTGGTGCACATCATTCAAGCTCCGGCCACCCTTGAGGCTTCATTGCGTGCTGCCGATATGGCCTGCTACATGGCCAAGGAAAAGGGCCGCAATCGGGTGCAGGTCTATCATGCCGACGATTCCGAGCTGTCCTTGCGTTTCGGCGAGATGGCTTGGGTGCAGCGCTTGCACATGGCGCTCGAAGAGAATCGCTTCTGCTTGTACTCACAGGAAATCGCTGCGCTGGGGCATGTCGAGCGGGGTGGTGGGCATATCGAAATCCTGCTGCGTCTGCATGACGAAGCCGGGCGGATGATCCTGCCGGACAGTTTCATTCCTGCCGCCGAGCGCTATGGGTTGATGACGTCGCTGGATCGTTGGGTGGTCGAGAACGTTTTCAAAATCATTGCTCAGGGCATCGCGCAAGAGCGCGAAGGGCCGTTGGCCATGTGTGCGATAAATCTGTCAGGTATTACGATCGGTGATGAGGCTTTCCTACACTTCCTGCGTGAGAAGTTCATTGCCTATGCCATCCCGCCTGAAATGATTTGTTTTGAAATCACTGAAACCAGTGCAATTTCGAATTTAGGCAGCGCAATCAGATTTATTAATGAACTCAAAGGGTTAGGCTGCCACTTTTCATTGGATGACTTTTGTGCCGGTATGTCCTCATTCGCTTATCTGAAACATTTGCCTGTAGACTTCTTGAAGATCGACGGGAGTTTCGTAAAGGATATGCTGGACGACCCGATTAACCGTGCAATGGTCGAAGTGATCAATCACATCGGTCATGTCATGGGTAAGCGCACCATTGCCGAGTTTGTTGAAACACCCCAGATCGAGCAGGCATTGCTGGAAATCGGGGTGGATTATGCTCAAGGGTATGTCATCGAACGCCCGCAATTGTTTACCTGTGACAGCTTGCAATGTCGGCCCACCAGACCGCGGCCTCTGTTATTCAAGGCGCCTGGCACATTCCGTTGAAGTCTCTTGCTGATCCGTACAATCACAATCAAAAGGAGTGCGACAGTGATCGATACATTCAACAGATCCGGCCCGCTTATGGAAGCCGCAAGTTATCCAGCCTGGGCTCAGCAGTTGATCCAGGATTGCAGCGAGAGCAAGCGTCGGGTTGTCGAACATGAACTGTATCAGCGGATGCGTGACAACAAACTCAGTGCAAAGACCATGCGCCAGTACCTCATTGGTGGCTGGCCGGTCGTTGAACAGTTCGCGTTGTACATGGCGCAAAACCTGACCAAAACCCGCTTTGCCCGCCACCCCGGTGAGGACATGGCACGTCGCTGGCTGATGCGTAATATTCGGGTTGAACTTAACCATGCCGACTACTGGGTGCACTGGAGTCGAGCGCATGGCGTCAGTCTGGAGGACTTGCAGGCGCAGCAGGTTGCCCCTGAACTTCATGCGTTGAGTCATTGGTGCTGGCATACCAGTTCGGCGGATTCACTGATTGTTGCCATTGCAGCGACCAACTATGCGATTGAAGGTGCGACCGGTGAGTGGTCGGCGCTGGTATGTTCCAGCGGGATTTATGCGGCATCGTTCCCTGAGGAGGATCGCAAGCGCGCCATGAAGTGGCTGAAAATGCACGCTCAATACGATGATGCCCATCCATGGGAGGCATTGGAAATAATCTGCACGCTGGCGGGCCAGAACCCCAGCAAATCCCTGCAAGCTGAACTACGTGACGCGGTTTGCAAGAGCTACGACTATATGTACCTGTTTCTGGAGCGCTGCATGCAACTGGAACACTCGGAAAGGGCTCCGGTAGTCCGTGAGCGGATGGTGCTGGTCGAAAGCTGATCCTTCGGTTTAACAACGATCCAATGTGGGAGCGAGCTTGCTCGCGATGCAGGCAACCCGGTTTAACAGGAAAACCGGGTTATCGTTCATTGCGAGCAAGCTCGCTCCCACATTTGACTTGGGGTGTTGCTGGCGATTCAACCGGCCATCGCCAACCGGTTACGCCCCTCGCGTTTGGCCACATACAACGCGCTGTCGGCGCGCCGTAACAAGCTATCTGCGGACTCTCCGGGCAGCAACGTCGAGCACCCGAGGCTGACTGTCAACCCGATCAGCGTCCCATCGGCCCAATACTCCTCGGCTTGCGCGGCATAACGCAGGCGTTCGCCAATCATCGCGGCAGCTTCGCGGCTGGTGTTGGAAAGCAGAATCAAAAATTCTTCGCCGCCAAAACGGAAGACCATGTCTACGTTGCGCAACTGGTTTTTGATAGAGGTTGCGACAGCCTTGAGCACGTCATCGCCGGCACTGTGGCCATGGGTGTCGTTGATCCGTTTGAAGTGATCGATATCGAGCATCAGTAACGACAGCGGCTGCATATGTCGCCGGGCCATGTCGATCTCACGTTGCAGGGTCTGATCCATGGCAATGCGGTTGCCGGTGCCTGTCAGTGGATCGCGCAGTGCGCTTTGAGTTGCAGCCCGATAGAGCAAGGCGTTGCGCATCGGGAAGAGCAGGGCTGCCAGCAGTGATTCGAGTTTGCCCTGATCCTGTTCGCTGAAGCGCTGATTGCGACGGAACACCAGATCGCCCAGATGTGCGCCTTCGTGGCTCAGGCTGTAGCTCACCGAGTGATGGCCACGCTGACCGAACTCCAGGCGCAAATCACTGGTTTTGTGCTCATAGTGCAAGGCGTCCAGTGGGACAAGGCGCTGAACTTCGCGGAAAAACAGTCCCAGAATGCGCTGCGGCTCAAGGCTGGTTTGTAGTTGCAGGCCCATGTGCTGGCGCAATTGGCCGAGGCTGGCGGGACGCTCCAGGAGGGGCGGCAATTGACCAAAGCCCAGGCGTTGCAATTTGGCGCTATCGAAGTCAATTGCGTTGGTCTGGGTTGGAGATTTCATATGGCGTGAGCCCCTAAGCAGGAATGCTGTCTTACAGGCTGGGTGAGAGCGGCTTTGGGCTGCGCGTCATACTGGTCCATCAGTCCCGTAGGACATGTGGCCAAAGTTTAGTCTGCTTTGCCGAGCAAAAGTAAGCCTCGACAGGGTGCTGCCCGACCGCTAACACGCTGCGTGTTTACACAGTGTTAGAGCGAAAGTCGTGCCATTCGGTTCACCTGGATAAAACTCCTTCTAAATCAATTTATTAGGTTGTATGGCTGTTAGTGGTGGTGGACACGGCGGCATTTGTTTGACTCAAGGCGGGCGCCTGAAGGCAGTGAGGAGCGTGCCGCGACGGTATGCCGTCGCGGTAGCGGGTGTGGCGAGGGGCTTACTGAGCGTCGAATGCCTGACCATTGATGCCAGTGCTGTCCGGTCCCATCAGGTACAGGTAAACCGGCATGATCTCTTCAGGTGTCGGGTTGTTGGCCGGGTTTTCGCCCGGGTACGCTTGAGCGCGCATGCTGGTGCGGGTAGCGCCTGGGTTGATGCTGTTGGAGCGAATCGGCGCGACGGTGTCGACTTCGTCGGCCAGGGTTTGCATCAGGCCTTCGGTGGCGAATTTCGACACGCCATAAGCGCCCCAGTACGCGCGACCTTTTCGACCGACGCTGCTGGAAGTGAAGATCACCGAGGCGTCCTGAGACAGCTTGAGCAGCGGCAGCAGGGTGCTGGTCAGCATGAACATGGCGTTGACGTTGACGTGCATCACGCGCATGAAGTTTTCGCCGGACAGTTGCTCCAGTGGCGTACGCGGGCCAATGATCGAGGCGTTGTGCAACAAGCCATCAAGGTGGCCGAATTCGGTTTCGATCATTGCCGCCAACTCGTCGTACTGATGCGGCAGAGCAGTTTCCAGGTTGAACGGAATTACCGCTGGCTGTGGATGACCGGCCGCTTCGATTTCGTCGTAGACCTGAGTCAGATTGGCCTCGGTCTTGCCCAGCAGCAGCACGGTAGCGCCGTGAGCGGCATAGGTTTTTGCCGCGGCAGCGCCGATTCCACGACCGGCGCCAGTGACCAGAATGACCCGATCCTTGAGCAATTCAGGGCGGGCAGAATAATCAAACATAAAAAACCTCTACACAATCCATTAAAAGGGCTGAAAAGATCGCAGCCTGCGGCAGCTCCTACGCTGATCTCGGTCCCCTGTAGGAGCTGCCGCAGGCTGCGATCTTTTGACTGAATCAGCAGCTACACAACGCGCCGTCCAGAACCTTGCGCAACTCCGAAGGGTGGTCCACCACCACATCCGCGCCCCAGTTCCGTGGATTGTCATCCGGGTGAATGTAGCCAAAGGTCACTGCGGCGGTCCTGGTGCCGGCATCGCGGCCCGACTCGATATCGCGCAGGTCATCGCCCACAAACAGCACGCTGGCCGGGTCCAGGTCGAGCATCTTGCACGCAAGGATCAACGGCTCCGGGTCCGGCTTGCTGTTCGTCACGTGGTCCGGGCAGATCAGCAGCGCCGAGCGTTCGGCCAGCCCCAGTTGTTGCATGATCGGCTCAGCGAAGCGCAGCGGTTTATTGGTCACCACGCCCCAGATCAGATTGGATTTCTCGATGTCGGCCAACAGCTCTGCCATGCCATCGAAGAGTTTGCTGTGAACCGCGCAACCCTTGAGATAGCGCTCCAGGAATTCCAGTCGCAACGCCTCGAAGCCTGGCGATTCCGGGTCCATCGAGAAGGTCACCGCCACCATGGCTTTCGCCCCGCCGGAAATCTCGTCGCGGATGTGTTTGTCCGGCATGGGTGGCAAGCCGCGATCGGCGCGCATGCTCTGGCAGATCGCGATGAAGTCCGGCGCGGTGTCGAGCAGGGTGCCGTCCATGTCGAAAAGAACTGCTCTGATTACCATGGGCTTATTCCTCGCGCAGGGTCTGGATCATGTAGTTGACGTCAACATCGGAGGCCAGCTTGTAGTGCTTGGTCAGCGGGTTGTACGTCAGGCCAATGATGTCCTTGACGCTCAGGCCGGCCTGGCGGCTCCAGGCGCCGAGTTCGGACGGGCGGATGAATTTCTTGAAGTCATGCGTGCCGCGCGGCAGCAGCTTCATGATGTATTCGGCGCCGACGATGGCGAACAGGTAAGCCTTCGGATTGCGGTTGATGGTCGAGAAGAACACTTGGCCACCCGGCTTTACCATGCGGAAGCAGGCGCGAATGACCGACGACGGATCCGGCACGTGCTCAAGCATTTCCAGGCAGGTGACCACATCGAATTGCTCGGGCATTTCTTCCGCCAGGGCTTCGGCGGTGATCTGCCGGTACTCGACGCTGACGCCGGATTCCAGCTGATGCAACTGCGCGACCGCCAACGGTGCTTCGCCCATGTCGATGCCCATCACGGTGGCGCCGCGTTGCGCCATGGATTCGCTGAGGATGCCGCCACCACATCCGACATCCAGCACCTTTTTGCCGGCCAGTTTGACGCGTTCGTCAATCCAGTTGACCCGCAGCGGGTTGATGTCGTGCAGTGGCTTGAACTCGCTTTCGCGGTCCCACCAGCGATGAGCCAGGGCTTCGAATTTGGCGATTTCAGCGTGGTCGACGTTGCTCATGGGTAATCCTCTGAATCTAAAAAATTCTGCTGTCAGCCTTGAGGTTCAGCTCAAGGGTTCGTTCTATTCGGCGTGTCCGCTGATGCGCTGACCCCAGGCGGTGGCGGTGGCGCATAGCTGTTGTTCATCGAGGCGCGTCAGGCGCCGGTCGTCGAGCAATTGCTTGCCGGCGACCCAAAGGTGTTTTACGCAGTCCCGGCCAGTGGCATAGATAAGCTGCGAAACCGGGTCGTAAATCGGTTGCTGGGCCAGGCCAGACAGATCGAAGGCCACCAGGTCCGCGGCCTTGCCGACTTCCAGCGAGCCCACCTCGGTTTCCAGCCCCAGCGCCCGGGCACCGTTGAGGGTTGCCATGCGCAAGGCGCGATGAGCGTCCAGCGCCGTGGCCGAGCCAGCGACGGCTTTGGCCAGTAGGGCGGCGGTGCGGGTTTCACCCAGCAGGTCGAGGTCATTGTTGCTGGCCGCGCCATCGGTGCCGACCGCCACATTGACCCCAGCCTGCCACAAGCGCTCCACCGGGCAGAAGCCGCTGGCCAGTTTCAGGTTCGATTCCGGGCAATGAATGACGCTGCTGTTGCTTTCTACCAGCAACGCCAGGTCTTCATCGCTGACTTGCGTCATGTGAACGGCCTGGAAACGCGGTCCGAGCAAGCCCAGGCGACCCAGGCGGGCCAATGGCCGCTCGCCGCGTTGTTCGACCGATTGCTGGACTTCGAAGGCGGTTTCGTGGACGTGCATGTGGATCGCAGCGTCCAGCTCCTCGGCGATCACCCGGATTTTTTCGAGGTTTTCATCGCCGACGGTGTAGGGTGCATGAGGGCCGAAGGTGATTTTGATGCGCGGGTGATGCTTGAGGTCGCTGAACAGTTCGACACCCTGACGGATAGCTTCATCCGCATCACTGGCGCCGGGAATCGGGAAATCGAGGATCGGGATGGCGATTTGCGCGCGAATGCCGCTGTTGTGCACGCGTTCGCTGGCAACTTTCGGGAAAAAGTACATGTCCGAAAAGCACGTGATGCCGCCCTTGATCTGCTCGGCAATGGCCAGATCAGTACCATCGCGGACGAAGGCCTCATCGACCCATTTGGCCTCGGCCGGCCAGATGTGCTGTTCGAGCCAGGTCATCAGCGGCAAATCATCGGCCAGGCCACGGAACAGCGTCATCGCCGCATGCCCGTGGGCATTGATCAGGCCCGGGCTGAGCAGCATGCCCGGCAGCTCGCGGACTTGCGTGGCGTTGAGCTTCAGGGCCTCGGTGCGCGGGCCGATGAAGGCAATGCGCCCGTCGCGGATGCCCAGGCCATGCTCTTTGAGGACCACGCCCGCGGGTTCGACAGGTACTAACCAGGTCGGCAGCAAGAGTAAGTCGAGCGCAGCGGCAGGATTCGGCATCGAGGGTTCGGTCCAGTGCTTTTATGAAGGATGGCGAAGTATACCCGAGCGTCTTCGCGGGGGGATCGCTATAATCGGCGGCTTTTGTTCATGAGTGCGGGGTGAAGGATGCGCAATCGACTGTTGGCTGCGGAGAAGGTGAAGGCCATCGATTGGCGGGATGGCGCCCTGTACCTGCTGGATCAGCGCATTTTGCCATTCGAAGAAACCTGGATTGCCTACACCAGTGCCGTGGGTGTGGCTGAGGCTATTCGCTCGATGGTGGTGCGTGGTGCTCCGGCAATCGGCATCAGTGCCGCCTATGGCGTGGTGTTGGCGGCACGTGCCCGGTTCGCTGCGGGCGGTGACTGGCAGGCGGCGCTGGAAGAAGACTTTGCCTTGCTCGCGGATTCGCGGCCGACCGCCGTCAACCTGTTTTGGGCATTAGGTCGCATGCGTGAGCGTCTGGAACGGCTCAAGGATCACCCCAATCCATTGGCAGCCCTGGAAGCGGAAGCCTTGGCGATCCATGAAAGTGATCGCGAAGCCAACCTGACCATGGCGCAGCTGGGTGTAGACCTGATCCGCAAGCATCAGGGCAATGCCCAGGCGATTTTGACGCACTGCAATACTGGCGCACTGGCCACTGGCGGCTTTGGTACGGCGCTCGGGGTGATTCGCGGGGCGTTCCTGGAAGGCATGGTCGAACGGGTTTACGCCGACGAAACCCGGCCCTGGCTGCAAGGCTCGCGCTTGACCGCCTGGGAACTGGCGAACGAAGGCATTCCGGTGACCCTGAACGCCGACTCGGCCGCAGCGCACATCATGAAAACCAAAGGCGTGACCTGGGTGATCGTTGGCGCGGACCGAATTACCGCCAACGGCGACGTGGCGAACAAAATTGGCACCTATCAACTGGCGGTCAACGCCATGCACCACGGCGTGCGCTTCATGGTGGTGGCGCCGAGTTCGACCATCGACATGAATCTGGCCAGTGGCGACGACATCCCGATCGAAGAACGTGATGGTCGTGAGTTGCTGGAAGTCGGCGGCAAGCGGGTGGGGGCGGATGTCGATGCCTTTAACCCGGTGTTCGACGTCACGCCGGCTGATCTGATTGACGTCATCGTCACCGAAAAAGGCATCGTCGAGCGGCCGGATACCGCGAAGATGGCGCAGTTGATGTGCCGCAAGCGTCTTCACTAAGGCTGACGTAATTGGCGTAGGAGCTGCCGAAGGCTGCGATCTTTTGGGACTGCCACCGGCATATGCCGGGAAAGATCAAAAGATCGCAGCCTGCGGCAGCTCCTACAGATCGTGTTCAGTTCAATAAAAGATCAGTGATTGCCTGCTGATCGCAGCTCTAAGCCTCTCTCGTCGCCTTTGCGCCTGTCACCGGTCAACTAACTATGCTCCATGCGCATCTGGGGGATAGGTGCGTGGCGGCTCTTGTGATAACATCCGGCGGTTTCCAAGGTAGCCCGATGTGGCTGCCTTTACTGCGCAGATCCATGGCATAACTCGTTGATTTGTCGTAAGTCGGTGCTGGCACTCAGCCTGCAGCGGCGAGCTTCGTTCGTCCCATATGGATGTGACGAAGTTTCACCAGAAAAAGGAATCAGGCTTCTCATGGGCGAACTGGCCAAAGAAATCCTCCCGGTCAATATCGAAGACGAGCTGAAACAGTCCTACCTCGACTACGCGATGAGCGTAATTGTCGGGCGGGCACTGCCTGATGCGCGCGATGGCTTGAAGCCCGTGCATCGGCGTGTGCTGTTCGCGATGAGCGAACTGGGTAACGACTTCAACAAGCCGTACAAGAAATCTGCCCGTGTTGTCGGTGACGTGATCGGTAAGTATCACCCGCACGGTGATACCGCGGTGTACGACACCATCGTTCGTATGGCGCAGCCATTCTCGCTGCGTTACCTGCTGGTAGACGGTCAGGGCAACTTCGGTTCGGTCGACGGCGACAACGCTGCGGCAATGCGATACACCGAAGTGCGCATGACCAAGCTGGCGCACGAGCTGCTGGCTGACCTGCATAAAGAAACCGTGGACTGGGTGCCGAACTACGACGGCACCGAAATGATCCCGGCGGTCATGCCGACCCGTATTCCCAACCTGCTGGTCAACGGCTCCAGCGGTATCGCCGTGGGCATGGCGACCAACATTCCGCCGCACAACCTCGGTGAAGTCATCGACGGTTGCCTGGCACTCATCGACAACCCCGAGTTGACCATCGATGAGCTGATGCAATACATCCCCGGTCCGGACTTCCCGACCGCCGCGATCATCAACGGTCGCGCCGGCATCATCGAAGCCTACCGTACCGGTCGTGGCCGTATTTACATGCGTGCCCGTTCGATGATTGAAGACATCGACAAGGTCGGTGGCCGTCAGCAGATTGTCATTACCGAGCTTCCTTACCAGCTGAACAAGGCGCGTCTGATCGAGAAGATCGCCGAGCTGGTCAAAGAGAAGAAGCTGGAAGGCATCACCGAACTGCGCGACGAGTCCGACAAAGACGGTATGCGCGTGGTGATCGAGCTGCGTCGCGGCGAAGTGCCTGAGGTGATCCTCAACAACCTCTACGCCCAGACCCAGCTGCAAGCAGTGTTCGGTATCAACATCGTTGCGCTGATCGACGGCCGTCCGCGGATCCTGAACCTCAAGGACCTGCTGGAAGCCTTCGTTCGTCACCGTCGCGAAGTCGTTACCCGCCGTACCGTGTTCGAGCTGCGTAAAGCCCGCGAACGTGGTCACATCCTCGAAGGTCAGGCGGTTGCGCTGTCGAACATCGACCCGGTCATCGCCCTGATCAAGGCTTCGCCAACCCCGTCGGAAGCCAAGGAAGCGCTGATCAGCACGCCTTGGGAGTCCACCGCGGTGGTCGCGATGGTCGAGCGTGCCGGTGCAGATTCCTGCCGTCCGGAAAACCTCGATCCGCAATACGGTCTGCGCGACGGCAAGTACTTCCTGTCGCCAGAACAGGCGCAAGCCATTCTGGAGCTGCGTCTGCACCGTCTGACCGGCCTGGAGCACGAAAAACTGCTGGCCGAGTATCAAGAGATCCTCAACCAGATCGGCGAGCTGATCCGCATCCTCAACAGCGCCACGCGCTTGATGGAAGTGATCCGCGAAGAGCTGGAAGTCATTCGTGCCGAGTACGGCGATGTGCGTCGCACCGAGATTCTGGATGCGCGTCTGGACCTGACTCTGGGTGACATGATCCCGGAAGAAGAGCGCGTCGTGACCATTTCCCACGGTGGCTATGCCAAGACCCAGCCATTGGCTGCGTACCAGGCTCAGCGTCGTGGCGGTAAAGGTAAATCGGCTACCGGCGTCAAGGATGAGGACTACATCGCTCACCTGCTGGTCGCCAACAGCCACACCACGCTGTTGCTGTTCTCCAGCAAGGGCAAGGTTTACTGGCTGAAAACCTACGAAATTCCTGAAGCATCCCGCGCTGCCCGTGGTCGTCCGCTGGTCAACCTGCTGCCGCTGGACGATGGTGAATACATCACCACCATGCTGCCGGTCGAGGAATACACCGAAGGTCACTACATCTTCATGGCTACCGCCAACGGCACCGTGAAGAAGACCCCGCTGGAATCTTTCAGCCGTCAGCGCAGCGTGGGCTTGATCGCGCTGGAGCTGGACGAAGGCGACGTACTGATCAGCGCTGCCATCACCGATGGCGAGCGTGAAGTCATGCTGTTCTCCGATGGCGGCAAGGTGACTCGCTTCAAAGAGTCCGACGTTCGCGCCATGGGCCGTACCGCTCGCGGTGTCCGCGGCATGCGCCTGCCGGAAGGTCAGAAGCTGATTTCCATGCTGATCCCGGAAGAAGGCAGCCAGATCCTCACCGCTTCGGCGCGTGGTTTCGGCAAGCGTACCGCCATCACCGAGTTCCCTGAGTACAAGCGTGGCGGTCAGGGCGTTATCGCCATGGTCAGCAACGAGCGTAACGGCCGTCTGGTCGGTGCAGTCCAGGTGCTCGATGGTGAGGAAATCATGCTGATTTCCGACCAGGGCACCCTGGTGCGTACTCGTGTTGACGAAGTATCCAGTCTGGGTCGTAACACCCAGGGCGTGACCCTGATCAAACTGGCCAGCGATGAAACACTGGTCGGTCTGGAGCGGGTTCAGGAGCCATCGGAAGTCGAAGGCGAAGAGCTGGAAGGCGAAGAAGGCGTTGAGCTGGAAGGCGTCGTGCTCGATGCCGGCACCGAGCCGGACGACACTGTCGAAAGCCAGCAGGCTGACGCAGCTGACGAAGAAGAGCCGCAAGACTAACCAAATCGTAGCAGGGCAGAGTGTTTGCTCTGTCCGCTACCGTGAATGCATAGCGAGAGTGGATGTGAGCAAACGAGCCTATAACTTCTGCGCAGGTCCTGCTGCGCTGCCTGAAGCTGTCCTGTTGCGTGCCCAGTCGGAGTTGCTCGACTGGCATGGCAAGGGCCTCTCGGTCATGGAAATGAGCCATCGCAGCGATGAGTTTGTGTCCATTGCGACCAAGGCCGAGCAGGATCTGCGTGATCTGCTGAATATCCCCTCGAACTATAAAGTGCTGTTTCTGCAAGGCGGCGCCAGCCAGCAATTTGCTCAGATTCCACTGAACCTGTTGCCGGAAAACGGTAAAGCCGACTATATCGACACCGGTATCTGGTCGCAGAAAGCCATTGAAGAAGCGCAGCGCTACGGCCACGTCAACGTTGCCGCTACCGCCAAGCCTTACGACTATTTCGCCATTCCCGGTCAGAACGAATGGAAGCTGTCGCAAGACGCGGCCTACGTGCACTACGCGCCGAACGAAACCATCGGCGGCCTGGAATTCCAGTGGATCCCGGAAGTCGGTGATGTGCCACTGGTTGCTGACATGTCTTCGGACATTCTCTCGCGCCCCGTGGACGTCTCGCGTTTCGGCATGATCTACGCCGGCGCCCAGAAAAACATCGGCCCGAGCGGCATCGTCGTCAACATCGTGCGTGAAGACCTGCTGGGTCGCGCCCGTTCGTTCTGCCCGACCATGCTCGACTACAAGGTCGCAGCCGACAACGGCTCGATGTACAACACCCCGCCAACACTGGCCTGGTACTTGTCCGGTCTTGTGTTCGAATGGCTGAAAGAGCAGGGTGGTGTTGAGGCCATTGGCAAGCTCAATGAAGTCAAGCAGCGCACGCTGTACAGCTTCATCGATGCTAGCGGCTTGTACAGCAACCCGATCAACAAGGCTGACCGCTCGTGGATGAACGTGCCGTTCCGTCTGGCTGACGATCGCCTCGACAAGCCGTTCCTGGTCGGTGCCGAGGCGCGCGGTCTGCTGAACCTCAAGGGTCACCGTTCGGTAGGCGGCATGCGTGCCTCTATCTACAACGCCGTCGACATCAACGCAATCAATGCGCTGGTTTCGTACATGGCAGAGTTCGAGAAGGAACACGGCTAATGTCTGAGCAAGAACTCAAGGCACTGCGCCTGCGCATTGATGCCCTGGACGAAAAAGTCCTGGAGCTGATCAGTGAGCGTGCGCGCTGCGCCCAGGAAGTCGCGCGAGTAAAGATGGCCTCGCTGGCCGAAGGCGAAGTGCCGGTGTTCTATCGTCCTGAGCGTGAAGCCCAGGTGCTCAAGCGCGTAATGGAGCGTAACCAGGGGCCGTTGGGCAACGAAGAGATGGCGCGGTTGTTCCGTGAAATCATGTCGTCGTGCCTGGCGCTCGAGCAGCCGCTGAAAGTGGCCTACCTCGGCCCTGAAGGAACCTTCACTCAAGCGGCGGCCATGAAGCACTTCGGTCACGCAGTGATCAGCAAGCCAATGGCGGCGATCGACGAAGTGTTCCGTGAAGTGGCCGCGGGTGCGGTGAACTTTGGCGTGGTGCCTGTGGAAAACTCCACTGAAGGCGCGGTCAACCACACCCTCGACAGCTTCCTCGAACACGACATGGTTATCTGTGGCGAAGTCGAGCTGCGCATTCACCACCACTTGCTGGTGGGTGAAAACACCAAGACTGACAGCATCAGCCGTATTTACTCCCATGCCCAGTCCCTGGCGCAGTGCCGTAAGTGGCTGGATGCTCACTACCCGAACGTCGAGCGCGTGGCGGTATCGAGCAATGCCGAAGCGGCCAAGCGGGTCAAGGGTGAGTGGAACTCGGCGGCGATTGCCGGCGACATGGCGGCAGGCTTGTACGGTCTGACTCGTCTGGCCGAAAAAATCGAGGATCGCCCGGACAACTCCACGCGATTCCTGATGATCGGCAGCCAGGAAGTGCCACCGACCGGCGACGACAAAACGTCGATCATTGTCTCGATGAGCAACAAGCCCGGCGCGCTTCACGAGTTGCTGGTGCCGTTCCATGACAATGGCATCGACCTGACGCGGATCGAAACCCGTCCGTCGCGCAGCGGTAAGTGGACCTACGTGTTCTTCATTGATTTCGTCGGCCACCACCGCGACCCGCTGATAAAAGGTGTGCTGGAGAAAATCAGTCAGGAAGCAGTGGCACTTAAAGTGTTGGGTTCCTACCCGAAAGCAGTTCTCTAAAGGCGTTAACAATGAGTGGCGACTTCCTCGCTCTGGCACAGCCGGGCGTGCAACAACTTTCGCCTTACGTTCCGGGCAAGCCCGTGGACGAACTGGCCCGCGAGCTGGACATCGATCCGGCAAAAATCGTCAAACTGGCGAGCAACGAAAACCCGCTGGGCGCCAGTCCCAAGGCGCTGGCGGCGATTCGCGAAGAGCTGGCCGAGCTGACCCGCTATCCGGACGGCAACGGTTTTGCGCTGAAAACCCTGCTGGCTGAGCAGTGTCGGGTCGAGCTCGATCAAGTGACGCTGGGCAACGGTTCCAACGACATTCTCGAGCTGGTCGCGCGTGCCTACCTGGCGCCGGGCCTGAATGCGGTGTTCAGTGAGCATGCATTCGCGGTCTACCCAATCGTCACGCAGGCTGTCGGTGCGCAAGCGCGAGTGATCCCCGCCAAAGACTGGGGTCATGACCTGCCGGCCATGCTCGCAGCCATCGACAGCAATACCCGCGTGGTGTTCATCGCCAATCCGAACAACCCGACCGGGACCTGGTTCGGCGCCGAGGCGCTGGATGAGTTCCTGCAGGACGTGCCTGCGCATGTGCTGGTAGTGCTGGATGAGGCGTACATCGAGTACGCCGAAGGTAGCGATCTGCCGGATGGCCTGGATTTCCTTGCGGCATACCCGAATCTGCTGGTTTCCCGGACCTTCTCCAAGGCTTACGGTCTGGCCGCATTGCGCATCGGTTACGGCTTGTCGACCGCGGTGGTTGCCGATGTGTTGAACCGCGTGCGTCAGCCATTCAATGTCAACAGTCTGGCCTTGGCTGCGGCCTGCGCGGCGCTGCAGGACGATGAGTACCTGGCTGAAAGCCGTCGCCTGAACGAGTCCGGCATGCAGCAACTCGAAGCGGGTTTCCGTGAGTTGGGGCTGAGCTGGATTCCTTCCAGGGGCAATTTCATTTGCGTGGATCTGGGGCGTGTTGCGGCGCCGGTATTCCAGGGCTTGCTGCATGAGGGCGTGATCGTGCGCCCGGTGGCCAATTACGGCATGCCGAACCACTTGCGCATCACCATCGGTCTGCCGGCTGAAAACAGTCGCTTCCTCGAGGCGCTGACCAAGGTTCTGGCCCGTGGTTGATGTCATCGACGTGCAACCTGCTGTGCCTATGATCGGTCGCCTGGTGGTGGTCGGTCTGGGGCTGATCGGCGGTTCGTTTGCCAAGGGCCTGCGTGAAAGCGGGTTGTGTCGTGAAGTGGTCGGCGTCGATCTCGATCCGTTATCGCGAAAACTCGCCGGTGAGCTGGGCGTGGTGGATCGTTGCGAAGACGACCTCGCTGTCGCGTGCCGCGGTGCCGACGTGATTCAGTTGGCGGTGCCGATCCTGGCGATGGAGAAGCTGCTGGCGCTGTTGGCTGGCATGGACCTGGGGGCGGCGATTCTGACCGATGTCGGCAGTGCCAAAGGCAATGTGGTGCGCGCAGCGACCGAAGCCTTCGGTGGCATGCCGGCGCGCTTCGTTCCGGGGCATCCGATCGCCGGTTCCGAGCAGAGCGGGGTAGAGGCTTCCAACGCTCAGTTGTTCCGTCGGCACAAAGTGATTCTGACGCCGCTCGATCAAACCGATCCGACTGCCCTGGCGGTCGTTGACCGGCTCTGGCGCGAATTGGGTGCCGATGTCGAGCACATGCAGGTCGAGCGTCACGACGAAGTGTTGGCGGCGACCAGCCATTTGCCGCACCTGCTGGCGTTCGGTTTGGTCGATTCATTGGCCAAACGCAGTGAAAATCTGGAAATCTTCCGTTACGCTGCGGGCGGTTTCCGCGATTTCACGAGAATCGCCGGCAGTGACCCGGTCATGTGGCACGACATCTTCCTCGCCAATCGCGAAGCTGTTCTGCGCACACTCGATACATTTCGCAGCGATCTCGACGCCTTGCGCGACGCGGTCGATGCAGGGGACGGGCACCAACTGTTGGGCGTCTTTACGCGCGCCCGGGTTGCCCGCGAGCATTTCAGTAAAATCCTGGCCCGCCGGGCCTATGTGGACGCTATGAACTCCAACGATCTGATTTTCCTGGCAAATCCTGGTGGCCGCCTGAGTGGGCGGATTCGTGTACCAGGCGACAAGTCGATTTCCCACCGTTCAATCATGCTCGGCTCCCTCGCGGAAGGCGTTACTGAAGTCGAAGGTTTTCTTGAAGGCGAAGATGCCCTGGCGACCTTGCAAGCCTTCCGTGACATGGGCGTCGTGATCGAAGGTCCGCACCATGGTCGCGTGACCATTCATGGTGTCGGCCTGCATGGCTTGAAACCGGCTCCTGGCCCGATTTATCTGGGTAACTCGGGTACTTCGATGCGTCTGCTGTCCGGCTTGCTGGCCGCGCAGAACTTCGACAGCACCCTGACGGGCGATGCATCGCTGTCCAAGCGTCCGATGAATCGTGTGGCCAACCCGCTGCGCGAGATGGGCGCAGTGATCGAGACGGCTGCAGAAGGTCGTCCACCGATGACCATTCGTGGCGGCAACAAGCTCAAGGGCCTGACTTACACCATGCCGATGGCCAGTGCCCAGGTTAAATCCTGCCTGCTGTTGGCAGGGCTGTACGCCGAGGGCAAGACCACCGTCACCGAGCCTGCGCCAACCCGCGACCACACCGAGCGCATGCTGCGTGGCTTCGGTTACCCGGTTACCGTCAACGGCGCCACCGCGTCGGTCGAATCCGGCCACAAGTTGACCGCGACGCACATTGAAGTGCCGGGTGATATCTCCTCGTCAGCATTCTTCCTGGTGGCAGCGTCGATTGCCGAAGGTTCGGAGCTGGTGCTTGAGCATGTGGGGATCAACCCGACCCGTACCGGCGTGATCGATATCCTGCGTCTGATGGGCGCCGATATCACCCTGGAAAACCAGCGTGAAGTCGGCGGCGAGCCGGTGGCTGACTTGCGTGTGCGAGCGGCTAAGCTTAAAGGTATCGAAATTCCTGAAGCGCTGGTTCCGCTGGCTATCGACGAGTTCCCGGTGTTGTTCGTGGCGGCGGCTTGTGCCGAAGGTCGGACGATTCTGCGTGGCGCGGAAGAGTTGCGGGTCAAGGAGTCGGATCGTATCCAGGTGATGGCGGATGGTTTGCTGGCGCTGGGCGTCAAGTGCGAGCCAACCCCGGACGGCATCATCATCGACGGCAGCCAGATTGGCGGCGGCGAAGTGCATGGCCACGGCGATCACCGGATTGCCATGGCGTTCAGCGTTGCGTCGTTGCGTGCCAGCGCGCCGATCCGCATCCATGACTGCGCCAACGTTGCGACCTCCTTCCCGAACTTCCTCGCGTTGTGCGCGCAAGTCGGCATTCGTGTCGCTCAAGAGGCTCAGTCGTGACCAGCCATGCTCCGGTAATCACCATCGATGGGCCGAGCGGTTCGGGCAAGGGCACCATCGCCGGGATCCTCGCCAAGCGCCTGGGCTGGTGCTTGCTGGATTCCGGTGCGTTGTACCGTTTGCTGGCATTCGCTGCGCGCAATCATGGTGTCGACCTGACCAATGAAGAGTCGCTGAAGCTGCTGGCCGCTCATCTCGATGTGCAGTTCATCGGAGCGACCGAAGGTCATCCACAGCGCATCATCCTTGAAGGTGACGATGTCACTGACGATTTGCGCAACGAGCAGGTCGGTGCCTGGGCCTCGCAAGTGGCTGCACTGCCTGCGGTGCGTGACGCTTTGCTGCAGCGCCAGCGGGCATTTCAGGAAGCGCCGGGGCTGGTGGCCGATGGTCGTGACATGGGCACCGTTGTATTTCCCGACGCGCCGCTGAAGATTTTTCTGACCGCCAGCGCCGAGGAACGGGCACGCCGTCGTTATTTGCAGTTGAAGGGCAAAGTCGAGGGTGTTAGTCTGTCGAGTCTGCTAGATGAGATCCGTGTGCGCGATGAGCGCGACACCCAGCGAGCGGTAGCCCCGCTCAAGCCGGCGGTCGACGCCATACAGCTGGATTCCACGGAGTTGTCCATCGAGCAGGTGCTGGAACGCATCATGAGTGAGATCGCCATTCGCGATATCGCCGGGTGACCAAGAAATACCGCAGGGGACCAGTCATAGTCTTGCGGTCTTTCTTTTATATAAACGTAACCCACATCGTCTGGGATGTGGCAGATGGGCGTATTCTTCGCCCTTATCAACAGGAATTAAAATGAGCGAAAGCTTTGCGGAACTCTTTGAAGAAAGCCTAAAAACCCTGAACCTTCAGGCAGGCTCCATCATCACCGGTGTTATCGTTGATATCGATTACCAGGCTCGCTGGGTAACCGTTCACGCTGGCCTGAAGTCTGAAGCACTCATCCCGCTTGAGCAGTTCTACAACGACGCTGGCGAACTGAATATCAACGTCGGTGACGAAGTTCACGTTGCGCTGGATTCGGTTGAAGACGGCTTTGGTGAAACCAAGCTGTCCCGTGAAAAAGCCAAGCGCGCTGAATGCTGGATCGTTCTGGAAGCAGCCTTCGCAGCCGAAGAAGTGGTCAAGGGCGTTATCAACGGTAAGGTTAAAGGCGGCTTCACTGTCGACGTTAACGGCATCCGTGCGTTCCTGCCTGGTTCTCTGGTTGACGTCCGTCCTGTGCGCGACACCACGCACCTGGAAGGCAAAGAGCTGGAATTCAAGGTCATCAAGCTCGACCAGAAACGCAACAACGTTGTCGTTTCCCGTCGTAGCGTCCTCGAAGCCGAGAACTCCGCTGAGCGTGAAGCTCTGCTGGAATCCCTGCAGGAAGGTCAACAAGTCAAAGGTATCGTCAAAAACCTCACCGATTACGGCGCATTCGTCGATCTGGGTGGCGTCGATGGCCTGCTGCACATTACCGACATGGCTTGGAAACGTATCAAGCATCCTTCCGAAATCGTCAACGTTGGCGACGAGATCGATGTCAAGGTTCTGAAGTACGATCGCGAGCGCAATCGTGTTTCCCTGGGCCTCAAGCAACTGGGCGAAGATCCATGGGTTGCTATCAAAGCCCGTTACCCAGAAAGCACTCGCGTTACCGCTCGTGTAACCAACCTGACCGACTACGGCTGCTTCGCTGAGCTGGAAGAAGGCGTTGAAGGTCTGGTACACGTTTCCGAAATGGACTGGACCAACAAGAACATCCACCCTTCGAAAGTCGTACAAGTCGGCGACGAAGTGGAAGTTATGGTTCTGGACATCGACGAAGAGCGTCGTCGTATCTCCCTGGGCATCAAGCAGTGCAAATCTAACCCATGGGAAGATTTCTCTGGCCAGTTCAACAAGGGCGATAAAATCTCCGGCACCATCAAGTCGATCACCGATTTCGGTATCTTCATTGGTCTGGACGGCGGCATCGACGGTCTGGTTCACCTGTCCGACATCTCCTGGAACGAAGTGGGCGAAGAAGCCGTACGTCGCTTCAAGAAGGGCGACGAGCTGGACACCGTTATCCTGTCGGTTGACCCAGAGCGCGAGCGTATCTCCCTGGGTATCAAGCAACTGGAAAGCGATCCGTTCTCCGAGTACGTTCAAGAGAACGACAAAGGCGCAATCGTTAAAGGCATCGTGAAAGAAGTTGACGCTAAAGGCGCCATCATCACTTTGGCTACCGATATCGAAGCTACTCTGAAAGCCTCCGAAATCAGCCGTGACCGCATCGAAGATGCGCGCAACGTTCTGAAAGAAGGCGAAGAAGTTGAAGCCAAGATCATCAGCGTTGACCGCAAGAGCCGCGTAATCCAGCTCTCGATCAAGTCGAAAGACGTTGAAGACGAGAAAGAAGCTATCCAGAGCCTGCGCGACAAGCCAGCTGCTACGGATGCTCCAGTTGACACCACTCTTGGTGCTCTGCTGCGTGCACAAATGGAAAAACAGAACTAAGTTCTGTCAGACCATAGAAAAAGGGCGACTTCGGTCGCCCTTTTTTGTGCCTGAAATTTGAGGTTGCCAGGGCGTAGAGGGAAACAATGCGGGTGTAAGGTGGTCTGTTGTTCAGGTGTATCAATTGTCTACTCGGAGCTAGGCTTTAGCTTGAATCGAGTATTGGTTGGGTGTGATGCCTGGCATAAGGAGGGGAATGAACAAGCTCGTTGTCACATTGGCAGTGCTGGTCTTGGTGGGGTGTACGACAAGCGCCAAAACTCATGTGGTGCGTGGCGTTAGCGGTATTGAGATCGATTGTTCGGGGCTCGGCTCGGGTTGGGACAGGTGTTACAAGTGTGCTGCAAGAGAGTGTGGGGTGGAGGGGTACAGAGTCATTGGCAAGTCCAGTGATGCCAAGGAGGAGGCTGAAGATTATTTTTTTGGGTGGAATCCGGCTGGATACTTCACTCGCACCATGCTGGTCATCTGCAGATGAGGGGAGTGTGGTGTCTAGGCGCGAGACCTCTCGGTGTCATAGATCTTGCGGTGTCTGTGAGGTTGTACGGATAAGTCAATACTTGGGCTGTTCAAATTCCTTCGGGCGTGCTAAAACCTTTGAAGCGCTGATCTAGCTGCTTGAAAAAGAAGGGAAAAATATGACGAAGTCGGAGTTGATCGAACGAATTGTCACCCATCAGGGGCTGCTCTCATCCAAGGATGTCGAGCTGGCCATCAAGACCATGCTTGAACAAATGTCCCAGTGCCTGGCGACCGGTGATCGGATCGAGATCCGTGGCTTTGGCAGCTTCTCGTTGCACTATCGCGCGCCGCGCGTCGGTCGTAACCCAAAGACCGGTCAATCCGTCAGCCTCGACGGAAAATTCGTTCCTCATTTCAAGCCGGGCAAAGAGCTCCGGGATCGGGTGAATGAGGATGAGGAGGAGGGGCTTTGACAGTCGTCATTCAAGGAGCGGTTCATGCGTAACCTCAAGCGCGTACTCCTCGGAGTCTTTGTTTTATTGCTGGTTCTGGCAGTTTTGGCATTCGTGCTGGAGAATCAGCAGTCAGTTTCGCTGCTGTTCCTGGGCTGGGCTGGGCCGCATCTACCGTTATCGGTCGTTATGGTTCTGGCGCTACTGCTAGGAATGATGATTGGCCCGATCCTTGGCTGGTTCAGTCGTAGAGCCAGAACGCTACGCAAGCACCATGTCTGATTGAGACAATGACGGGGTGGACATCGGTTTGTCTTACGGCTTGTCTATATCCATTAGTAAAACCTTCATTAAGCTGTAAAATGCTCCGCCTGTCCGAATGGCGGTACATTCCCCGCTCGGTTCAGGCTGACTCTGTCAGAAGCCTATGCTAAACCGAAGGCTTCTGTATTCATGGATTAGACAGCGCTCGGTGGGCAGCCCTGTCAGCAACTCAAGGGTACGGTTTCGCGTGAAAATTTTAGTAACCGGCGGCGCAGGATTTATTGGCTCGGCAGTCATTCGTCACATCATATCCAATACTGCAAACTCCGTAGTAAACGTGGATAAGCTGACCTATGCTGGCAACCTTGAGTCGTTGGCTGAAGTGGATCAAAGCCCGCGCTATGTGTTCGAGTACGTTGACATCTGCGACCGCGGTCAGGTCGACCGCGTTCTTCATGATCATCAGCCCGATGCCATCATGCACTTGGCCGCTGAGTCTCATGTGGACCGCTCGATTTTCGGCCCATCTGAATTTATCCAGACCAATATTGTCGGTACTTATACCCTGTTAGAGGCTGCACGCCACTATTGGGTTGCCCTGGATGATGTGCGCAAAACCAATTTTCGCTTCCACCATATATCGACCGACGAAGTCTACGGAGACCTCGAAGGTCCGGAAGATCTCTTCACCGAAACCACGCCTTACCAGCCAAGCTCGCCATACTCGGCCAGCAAGGCCAGTTCGGATCATCTGGTCCGTGCCTGGAGCCGCACTTACGGTCTACCAACCCTGGTCACCAACTGCTCTAACAACTACGGCCCGTACCACTTCCCCGAGAAGTTGATCCCACTGATCATTCTCAACGCGCTGGAAGGAAAGCCTCTGCCGGTTTACGGCAAAGGTGATCAGGTTCGTGATTGGCTCTACGTCGAAGACCATGCCCGTGCCCTGTACAAGGTCGTAACTGAAGGTGTCGTCGGTGAGACTTACAACATTGGCGGTCACAACGAAAAGAAAAACATCGAAGTCGTGCATACCCTCTGTACTTTGCTTGATGAGATGTGCCCAGACTCACCGCATCGCCCTCACGCCAACTTGATTACCCATGTTCAAGATCGTCCTGGCCACGATCAGCGCTACGCGATTGATGCCAGTAGAATTCAGCGCGAGTTGGGTTGGCTACCTGAGGAAACCTTCGATACCGGAATACGGAAGACTGTCGAGTGGTACCTTGAAAATACAGAATGGGTTGCTCACGTGAAAAGCGGTAGCTATCAGCAGTGGATTGATAAGAACTACAGTTCCATGTCGGTAAAAAATTGAAACTATTCACGTCATAGAGTGTCCTCCTAAAATTGTTGGTTAGAGCGGAACCTGGGGATAATGTGTGCCGTCCAATTTAAGTAAACCAGGGGCTTGTTAAAAAAGGAGAGGGCTCTCTTTGCGGGTGTTGATGAATCAAGCTATTTTGGCTCTATTTTAAGAGGCTGAATTTACAAAGCATCGTGATCAGCTAGTCTTTGCAAGGTTCGTTTCAGGTGCGTGAAAGGTCTGTATTGATTGCAAACAAGAAAGCTCATGCATCTTGTGAAAGCCTATCGGTTGTTACGCGGAGATAGTGCAATCATTTTTAATGATTTGAGAGGGTTAATGCTTATGCAGAATAATTCAACTACCTCCCCAAGTGCTGCTGAGGTCGACTTGCGGGTGTTGATGTCTGCCCTTTGGCGCCAGCGAGTTGTCATCGTAGCAAGCGTGGTCGTGGTAACAATTTTTGCAACGGCCTATGCATTTTTAAGCACGCCTATATATGAAGCAAAAGCCATTGTTATTCCTCCTACCCAAAATGATATTGCGAATTATAATTACGGTCGAACGTCCGAGAATGAGCTGACCCCTTTTACAGTTAAGGATGTTTACAGTATTTTTTTGCGAAATTTGCAGGCTGAATCACTTCGGCGCGATTTCTTCAATAATGTTTATCTGCCGGCTTTGCCAGAAGTAGAACGAAAAAAAATACAGGGAACGTTGTATGACGACTTTTTAAAGAAGGTTGCAGTTTCTGTTGTAGGAAAAGACTCGCCAGATCGTTACTCGGTGACAGTAGACAGCGAACAACCTGAGCAAGCAGTGGCATGGATTAATGAGTACATTAATCGGGCCAGTGAACTGGCAAAAAAAGAAATGATTAAAGATATCTCCGGTGAATCCGGAGTGCTCGCCAGAAATATTTATCAGCAAATTACATCAGTGCGAGAAGTCGGGCTTAAAGTGCGTGAAGACACAATAACCAGGTTGCGCGAAGCGTTGGTCGTAGCAGAGGCTATTGGCCTGGAAAGCCCACCGATCATCAGCGGTAATTCGGCAGAAGAAGTTGCCGGCAGTCTTGAAGGGTTGCCTATTTATATGCGTGGTGCCAAGGCCTTAAAGGCTGAAATTTCTAATCTTGAAAATCGAAAATCGGAAGATCCGTTTATAAATAGGCTGCGAGTCTTGCAGGCTAAATATAACTTCTATACTGGACTTGAAGCGAATATCTTGAACGTTGCTGTGTTTCGAGTGGATGGTGTAGTTGAACGTCCTGATCATCCTGTGAAACCGCAGAAGGCACTTACGTTGTTGTTGGGGTTGGTGTTGGGTCTGGCATTGGGCGTAGTCATTGCGCTGATTCGTATTTTTTTTGCAAGTCAAGGGAAAGAATCTCAAGACGTTCAGCGTCAGTAAAGTGGTTGGCGCCAATTCAAAATCTGAAGTGACTATTTCCAGTCAATCGAGGTCTTTTCAGTGCAGTGTTCTGACGGAAGTAGTGTCTGGGCTAAAGTGTGAGGAGGCAAGGTTGCTTCAGATATTCTGGTTATAGAGTAAATGCATTAGGTTTTTCGGGTTGAGGTTCCGGCTCTATTGGTGATCACCGTTAATGGTATGGACTGTTCACACTGAGTTCCGTACCTCTCCTGCAGTAAAATGTCGATGGTAGGGTCTGCTCGATTTTAGCGAGGCTAAGCGTAAACATCGATTACAAACAGATGTACAATTGCTTCGGTGCAGCCGTTTGCTGAACTGAGAGTAGTTGAGTAAAAAAACTTAGATTTGGGCATAAGGATACAACATGAAGGGCATCATTTTGGCTGGTGGTTCAGGGACCCGGTTATATCCAATTACCAAGGGGGTCTCGAAGCAACTGTTGCCGGTCTACGATAAACCGATGATTTTTTACCCACTTTCAGTGCTGATGTTAGCAGGAATTCGCGAAATTCTGATCATTACCACTGCTGAGGACGTTAGTGGGTTCAAGCGGTTGCTCGGTGACGGTAGCCAAATTGGTGTCGCGTTGAATTATGCTATTCAGGAAAATCCGGATGGCTTGGCGCAAGCATTTCTCATTGGCGAAGAATTTATTGGCAAGGATCGCGTGTGCCTGGTCCTTGGCGATAATATTTTTTATGGTCAGGGTTTCACTCCAATGCTTCGGGCCGCGGTCGATCGTGCGCAGGGGGCTACCGTATTCGGTTATCAGGTCAAGGATCCCGAGCGGTTTGGCGTGGTTCAGTTTGACGAGAACAAGCGCGCAATTACTATTGAAGAGAAGCCGATCAAGCCTAAATCCAATTTTGCGGTCACCGGTCTTTATTTTTATGACAATGATGTCATCGAAATCGCCAAGCAGGTAAAACCTTCCGAACGCGGTGAGCTGGAGATTACCAGCATTAATCAAGCGTACCTGGAGCGTGGTGACTTGCATGTTGAGCTCTTGCGGCGCGGCTTTGCCTGGCTGGATACGGGGACTCACGAAAGCCTTCTGGAAGCTGCTCATTTCGTGGAAACCATTGAAAAGAGACAAGGCTATAAGGTCGCATGTCTAGAAGAAATAGCGTTTAACAATGGATGGTTAACAGCAGATCAGCTGCTACAAATAGGGACTGAATTGAGTAAGAATAGTTATGGTCAATACTTAATCAGTATCGCTAAAGAGTCGAAGATTACCGTATAGATTGACGGTTAAGAATTCTATATTCTGACATATATTTTTTGGTGAGTAGATGGCCTACTTAACAGATGTACAGCTTAAAGAAGCTGGTTTCAAAAAGCTGGGTAAGGAAGTAAAAATTAGTGATAAGGCCAGTATTTATAATGCTGACCAAATTGAAATAGGTGATTATTCTAGAGTTGATGATTTTTGCGTTGTATCCGGGCGAGTGACAATTGGTCGGTATAATCACATTACACCAATGTGTTTAGTTGCCGGAGGAACGCCTGGTATTGTCTTCGAAGATTTTTGTACTCTGGCTTACGGTGTGAAGGTTTTTTCGCAATCTGATGATTATAGTGGTGAAACATTGACGAATTCGTTGGTGCCGAAAAAATTCAAAAATGAAAAATTCGCATCAGTGCATTTACAGCGTCATGTAATCGTTGGGGCCGGTTCGATAATATTCCCTGGTGTCAGTATCGCTGAGGGATGCTCCATTGGAGCAATGGCGCTGGTAACAAAAAGTACTGAATCATGGGGAATATACACCGGGGTTCCGGCTAAACGAGTTAAAAATAGAAAGAAAGATCTCCTTGAGTTGGAACAAAAATTTCTGGATGAGCAAAAATCATGATTCCTTTTAACAAACCCCCTTATACAGGCCATGAAGACGAGTTTGTCATGGCTGCTATGCGTAGCGCCAAAATGTCAGGTGACGGTGATTTTACAATTCGCTGTCAGTCTTGGTTCGAGAGTAAGTTAGCTTGTAGGAAAGCATTATTAACACCGTCGTGCACTCAAGCACTGGAAATGGCGGCGTTACTTATAGATATCAAGCCCGGCGATGAAGTAATCATGCCGAGTTACACCTTTGTCAGCACCGCAAATGCATTCGTCCTGAGAGGCGCAAAGATCGTATTCGTTGATATTCGGCCTGATACGATGAATCTCGATGAAACGCTTATTGAAGCGGCTATTACAAAAAATACTAAAGCTATTGTACCTGTCCATTATGCAGGCATTGCATGCGAAATGGATGTGATCATGGATATAGCAGCTCGATATAAACTTTATGTTATTGAGGATGCCGCGCAGGGCATGATGTCCACCTATAAGGGGAGGGCGCTAGGAACGATAGGGCACTTTGGTGCTTATAGCTTTCATGAGACAAAAAACTATACAAGTGGTGGTGAGGGTGGTCTGCTACTGATTAATGATGAATCATTTATAAGCAGGGCGGAGATAATTAGAGAAAAAGGCACTAATAGAAGCCAGTTTTGGCGAGGCATGGTCGATAAGTATACGTGGGTTGATGTTGGCAGTAGTTACCTCCCGTCTGAATTGCAGGCGGCCTATTTGTATGGGCAGCTTACGGTTACAGAAGATATAAACAAAGACCGTCTAAATACCTGGAATGAGTATAATCGCTGCTTCTCCGGTTTAAGTGATAAGTTAGTGCTGCCATTCGTTCCTCAAGACTGTCAGCACAATGCCCATATGTATTATTTGAAGTTGGATGACCTGGCGTGCCGTACTAAATTCATTGAAGAAATGAAGAAAGAAAATGTCATGACAGTTTTTCATTATGTACCTTTACATTCCTCTCCTTGCGGTAAGGTCTTTGGTGAGATGGCGGGGAACGATAAATTCACTACTAAAGAAAGTGAGCGGTTGGTTCGCTTACCTATTTGGTATGGCATGCAGGCTCTGGAGCGCCAGCGTGTGACCGAAGCCGTTTCAAATGTGTTGGAAAGAATCTAACAGCAAATGAATCTACTTAATGGCGCCATTTTAACCAGCTGTGCCCATTTATCAAGAATTGTGATGGGCTTCATTCTTATTAAGATAATAGCTTACTATCTTGGCGCCGAAGGTATGGGGGCGTTGGGGCACTTTATGAGTGTCTCAACAATGGTCTACATGATTGCAGGAGGAGGGGTAATTAATGCAGTCATAAAATACGCTGCGGAATATGCCAGGCAACCTAGGCAGTTACTAAGATTTATTTCGGTGTCGGCGACATACTCAGCGATATTTTGTTTTGTCGTTATGTGTTTTGGGGTGGTGTTTTCGAAAGAAATTGCAAGTTTGGTTTTCAAAGATTCAGGTATGTATTGGGTTATCGTAATACTGGCTGCCGCTCAGGTGCTGTTTGCATTTGTAAATCTGGTGGTGGGTGTCAGTAATGGTTTAATGCAAACGAATGTCTATTCCAAGATACAGATATTTGGAAGCCTGTGCGCTTTGCCTATCATATGGGGATTGATCTCCCAGTATGGAAGTGTTGGGGCGACGCTGTCGATTATAGTCATGTATGCAATTACTTTTATCCCGGCGCTTTATTATTTCTGGAAGTCTAACTTCAGGACTAAAGTGTCTCTGGTGAAATTGAAGAAAATCGAATTCATTCGTTTATCATCCTATACCCTGATGTTAATGACGAGCGCAGTAACATTTCCGGTGGTTGAAATTATTATTCGTCAAATGCTGATTGACTCGGCAGGTTATAGTGCGGCGGGCATATGGCAGGGGGCGGTTAAATTGTCCAGTGCTTATCTCGGCTTTTTTTCAATATTTCTCGCTTACTATTTTATGCCGATGGTTTCGCGAATTGAAATTAAACGTGATATAGGTTTTCTGACACTAAAATTTGTTATGTTGATGATGGTTGTTTTCTGCATTGGGGCGGGGACGCTGTATGTATGGCGTGCTTTTTTTATCCCTCTTATTCTGTCGCCTAGTTTCAGTTCGCTTGATGATGTCATAATCTATCAGTTGGTCGGTGACTTGTTTAAAGTTCTTTCGTATGTTATAGGGTTTGTCGCAGTAGCAAAGGCTGCGACAAAAGTCTACATTGCTGCGGAGCTCATACAGAATGCATTATTTCTTTTGCTTTCAGTGTTGATGCTAAAAATATACCCAGATACCAAGGGTGTTATGATTGGTTACGCAATTTCGTACGTTGCTTATTTTTTTGTTGTTATTGTGGTTTTCGCTATTTATTTGAGGTTCACTTCTTTGGGCGGGAGGTCCGATGCTGTTCATTGCTAATGTGTTAGAGCTCAATGGTGGTACGACATTTATTTTAAGGTTGGCGCGAGAGTTCAAGAAGCGGAATAAGCGCCTTGGCGTCTTGGTGCTATTTGATATTATTGATAAAGGGCTAGAGGATAAAATTCGTCAGTACGCAGATATTTTTTATCTGAAAAATATTGCGTGTGGGGTTTCTGCTCCAGCGTTCCGGTCACAACTCGGAGGCTTTGTCCCTGTTGACTTCTCGAAAGTAAAAGAGCTTTTGCAAAAATATAACTTTCATGTTCATGTTATGGGGGTTTTTGGGCTTCTTTTTGTGAAGCGTTATTTAAAGAGTGTCGAGCAGCATTTTAAACTCTCGTTTGGTGTATATCATCAAAATGAGATTATGTTTGATGATGTGGATTATTATTTTGCGGTCAAGGCAAAGAAGTTGTTTTCGCTGTTGCCGGCAGAAAGCATTGTGTTTTTTAATGAGAAGAATCGAGAGTCATATGAGCTTTACTTTGAGAAGAGTTATACGGGGTCAACGCTGGTCCCAATAGGCGTGGATATCCCGAGTGAAGATGTCGGAATGGTCGGTAATGCTGAATCGGATCGTATAGTGTCAATTGGCAACTTGCATGTTTTTAAATCTTATAATCGGCATGTGATTAGTCTGCTTCCCGAGCTAAAAAAGGTACGTCCTAATCTTGTTTATGAGATTTATGGCAGTGGGTCTTACGAGCCAGAACTTTTGAAGTTGGTGTCCTCATTGAGTCTTGAATCCTCTGTTAAGTTCAAGGGGGTTATAGCCTACGAGGAGATTCCCAATGTGCTCAAGGGGGCTCTGGCCTTTGTCGGGAGTGGTACAGCTATTATTGAAGCCTCGGCTTTAGGGGTGCCTTCTATTATCGGAATCGAATCTACAACCGACCCAATCACATATGGTTTTTTGAGCGATATTGAGGGTTTTTCATATAATGAATTAAACGTCAATCAAGAATCTTGTTTGATAAAGGACAAACTGCTTTCCATTATTCAGAGTGGTGATGTGTGGAAGACTGCTGCGCTTTCATGTAAAGCGAAGGCCCAAGCGTTTTCTATTGTGAATACAGCAAATGGGTTTATTGATATAGAAAATAAAAGTATCGATCTTGGTCTATTTAAAGCTGAAAGTTATCATAACTTCATTGCGGCCGCATCTTTTGTAAACTGTGCTGTTAAATATAAATTTGGCTGGGATAGAGAGTTCATCAGTAGAAGGGATCAAGGTACTTTGGCCTGAGTCTGTTGCTGTGTGTAGGGGCGCGCTGTGTTGTCAAGAGAACTGTTGATGTTTATAACGCTATGAAAGTTTCCTCGGTGAAGTTACAGGCATTCCTTTGGGCGATCCCAGTTTTTATTGGAAGCCTTTTGGTTTTTCCTTATTGTGTTTTGGGTGATCAAGAATTTTATCGGAATTTTTATGCTGGGGTTGTAGGGTTGCCCATTGCGGAAGCCTTTCAGTTCTATAAGGATTCTCTCGGGACTAGTGAGCCTGGATATTTTTTCTTTTCCTACACGTTTGCACCACTTGTCCATAAGGATTTGTTGTTTTCTGCCGTAAATTTCCTGTTTTTCTATCACGTTTTTTTGTGGATGCTTAGAAATGATGTAAGCCGTATTTTGTTTCCTGCTTTTTATTTAAATTTTTATCTATTGGTTCTCGCGTTCTCCGCGGAAAGATTGAAGCTGTCTTTATTGTTTTTTTTGGTGGGATACGCTTTAACAGGTCTTTTTCGATATTGTTTCTATGCTGTTTCGATTCTTGCTCATGTACAGACTTTGATGTTGCTTGTCGCTACTCAAACTAGAAGAGTATTGTTCATTTTGCACAGACTATCTCTAGGGCGAGTGGGTTATGGTTTCTTGTCCTTGTTTTTTTTGATGGTGGGAATGGCTCTGGTTTTGGTGGTATTGAGAGAGCATATTGCATCAAAAATTGGCTTCTATACTGAAGCATGGGGCGGATGGGGATCCATTTTGAAGCCTCTCGTATTCATGTTGCTGTCTGTTTATTATGCGCGTGCCAGATGGATTGAAGCTTTACTCGCTTCATTACCTATGGTGTTGGCTGCCTATTTTGTAGGTGCCGAGCGAATCGTTATTTTTTCTTACTTCGTTTTCATGTTTTATGGCCTTCAAAGTAAGAGAGGGCTAAATATTGCAGTTGTACTGACTTCTTTGTACTTTTCGTATAAGGGAGTTGATTTTTTGATTAAAGCAATATCGTTTGGGGATGGTTTCGCAGGTGCTTATTGATCATTGATTTTGAGGGGGGGAGGGGGCAGATGGTGCTTAGGAAGCGCTGGAGAGCTGTCTTGGTGATGTAAAATTTGGCTCGTTTCGGCCTATTTTGGTGTGACAAGGGTTTGTTGTCCAAAAACTTCAGAATGGGTATGGTATAATTCCGCATATTTTTTGGGAAGGTTTAGCGTGGAAAATTTCTCTAACAAGGTATTGCTTATCAGTGGTGGCACCGGTTCCTTCGGGAATGCCGTTCTCAAGCGTTTTCTTAGCAGTGATATTGCAGAGATTCGCATTTTCAGCCGAGATGAAAAAAAGCAAGATGACATGCGCAAGCGCTATGCCAACTCTAAGCTTAAGTTCTATATCGGTGATGTAAGAGACTATCAAAGTGTTTTAACTGCTACCCGTGGTGTGGACTACATATTTCATGCCGCTGCGCTCAAGCAAGTTCCATCTTGCGAGTTCCATCCGATGGAGGCCGTCAAGACCAACGTGATCGGCACGGACAATGTACTTGAAGCCGCTATAAACAATGGTGTGAAGCGTGTGGTCTGCTTAAGTACAGACAAGGCCGTCTATCCAATCAATGCCATGGGCATTTCCAAGGCCATGATGGAAAAAGTCATGGTCGCCAAATCCCGAAACGTCGATGAACAGAAGACGGTGATTTGCGGTACCCGTTATGGAAACGTAATGGCTTCCAGGGGGTCTGTCATCCCTCTGTTCATTGAGCAGATACGTGAAGGAAAGTCGCTGTCCATTACTGATCCGAACATGACTCGCTTCATGATGACGCTGGCGGATGCTGTCGATTTGGTTCTGTACGCCTTTGAACATGGCAACAACGGTGATCTTTTTGTCCAGAAGGCACCTGCAGCAACGGTAGAAACCCTTGCCCGCGCGCTGACATCGATGTTGGGGCAGCCGGAGCACCCGATCCAGATCATCGGGACTCGCCATGGCGAGAAGCTGTATGAGGCGCTCTTGAGTCGAGAAGAAATGGCCTGTGCAGAAGATATGGGAGACTACTTCCGTGTGCCGCCAGATCTTCGTGATTTGAATTACAGTAAATTTGTTGAGCAGGGCGAAGAAAAGATCTCCACGATGGAGGACTATAACTCGCATAACACTGAGCGCCTGGACGTTGAGGGAATGCAAAAGTTGCTGCTCAAACTTGATTTTATGCGTGCGATTCAGCGTGGCGAACACGCGACACCTGAGGAATAAGGCATGAAAGTATTGATCACCGGTGCCAATGGATTTCTCGGTAAAAACCTTGTTGCTCACTTGCAGGAGCGCAAAGACATTGAGTTGCTGCGATTCTGCCGTGAAGAGGATATTGCCAGTCTGCATTCGCTTGTATCCAACGTGGACTTTATTTTCCACTTGGCCGGTGTCAATCGTCCTCAAAATGTCGAAGAGTTCATTTCGGGTAACACCAATTTGACGCAGGCGCTGTGCGACGCAGTCGCTGCCAGTGGTCGTAATATCCCTTTACTTTATACGTCTTCTATACAGGCGGAACTGGACAACGCTTACGGCACCAGTAAGCGCGATGCCGAAGATGTGCTCTTGAATCTTTCGACTCAACAGGGTGTTGACGTACATTTATACCGATTACCTAATGTGTTTGGGAAATGGGCCCGGCCTAATTACAATTCGGCCGTAGCGACGTTTTGCCATAATATTGCGCGTGGTTTGCCCATCAGTATAAATGACCCTGATGCCAGTATTTCGCTGGTTTATATCGATGATGTCATAAAAAGTTTTGTTGCGGTTATGGACGGAAAGCAATCTGGCAATCCGTTCGTTGTAGTTGAGCCACATTTTTCTACTACGGTAGGTGAGCTTTCGGCGCAACTGCATGCATTCAAAGAAAGTCGGCAGTCAATGATTACAGAGCGCGTCGGCACTGGTCTTGTACGCGCACTGTACTCTACCTATCTCAGCTACCTACCGCCTGAAGAGTTTACTTACGAAGTTCCGAAATACGGAGATGCTCGCGGTGTTTTCGTTGAGATGCTCAAGACCAAGGATTCAGGCCAGTTTTCGTATTTTACAGCGCATCCCGGTATCACTCGAGGCGGTCATTACCATCATACGAAAACTGAAAAATTTCTGGTTATCAAAGGCAAAGCCTGTTTCCGATTCCGCCACATAGTGTCGGGTGACTTCTATGAGTTGTTCACAGTCGGTGAGTTGCCGGAAATCGTAGAGACGGTACCAGGTTGGAGCCATGACATCACCAACGTTGGTGAAGACGAAATGATCGTCATGCTTTGGGCGAACGAAATCTTTGATCGTGAGCTTCCGGATACTTACACCATGGCTGTGGGCACCCAAGCCTGACCTCATTAGGAATGAGCATTGCAATAAAAAAGTTCTTTACGGAGTCCCGGAAAGCACAGAAGCGAGAACGCCGATTTGATTGGTGATGTTTGTGCGATCAAACGCATCTAACAAATCGGCGTACTTATGTCAGATATTAATACTTTCCTTACTTTTCGGGAGGGCTTTCGTAAGCACTCCATGAGCCCCACATTCAAAAACTCTTTTTGAAGCCTGATGCTGTGCTCCCGATCTTTTTCAGGAGCCAGCCACCATGATGCGTCCCGACGCCAAAGTTGAAAAAGCCTACCTCTACCCCAAGCCGGTGGATTTCCGAAAATCCCTCGACAGCCTCGCCGCCCTGGTCGAACTGGATATCAAGGTCGCGGTGTTCGTAAGGTAAGCGCTCCATGAACCCCACCTATTCGAAAACAGGCGGCGCGCGCAGGCGTGATATCCACAAAACGCGGGGGGTGGCATCAAGACAGGGTGGAGCGTAGGCCATTCTATGCGGTATTACTTTGTCTTCTGTGGCCTGATATCCACCACGGTTCCGACCTGTACGTCTTTGATCGGCGACAGCAAGTGCGGCGAGATATTCCAACGTTGTCCGTTATCGGTTACCACTGTCACGGTCTTGCGGTTGAACTTCATGACGGTACCGGACAGGCGTCCACTATGTGGTGAGTCGAAGCTTACCCGTGCACCCGGAGGGAACTGCATCATCGATTTGTGAGCGTCCAACGACTCCAGCATCTTCAGGCGTTCGATGATGTGGTGATTCAACGTCACTAATTCATCGACACTCAGATGATCAATATTGATACTCATGATGCCTCCAGTTCCAGGGGAGTAGCGCTTCATAGTCCTCAACCGACTGCGCCTGCGGCAGTCGCTCCAGTACGTGGCGCAGCCACGTATAGGGCTCTTGGCCGTTAGCTTTTGCGGTTTCGACCAAGCTGTAGATCTGCGCACTGGTGGTGGCGCCTTTGGGCGTGTCGCTGAACAGCCACGCCTTGCGACCGATGACAAACGGTTTTATTGCGCGCTCTGCCTTGTTGTTATCGATCGGTAAAAAACCGGCTTCCACGTAACGCTCAAGACGGCTCCAATTGCTGACCAGATAATAGACCGCTTTGCCCAAGGCACTTTGCGAGGCCACCTGCGGCTGGGTTTTCTCCAGCCAGCTTTTTAACTCGGCAAGCACCGGCAGGCTCTGTTCCTGACAAACAGCAAAGCGCTGTTCATCGCTGACCTCCTTGAGGTCGCGCTCGATGCCGTACAACTTGTTAATCATCGTCAGCGCGACATCGGCACGGCCCGTCTTGCCCTTGGGCTGCACTTTCTGCGCGTCGACAAACTTGCGTCTTACATGAGCCATGCAGGCCAAACGCTCGACACCCGGCTGCGCGCCCACGGCGTTATAACCGGCGTAATCGTCGGTCATCAGGTAGCCGCGATAATCGGCGAGCAAACGCAATGGCACCTCCTGCGCGCGGCTGGTGGTGTAGTCAAACAGGATAACCGGCCGCTCAGGCGGGCCACTGGCCTGGACCCACATCCAGGACTGGCTGGTCGGGTCTCGATCCGGCTCCTTCAGAACCTGCACCCGCGTTTCATCGCAGTGGATCACCGGACTTTCCAGCAATCGATCACGCATCAGATTCAACAACGGCTGAAAGTGCTCACTGCACTGGATCACCCAACGCGCCAAGGTTTGACGCGGGATATCGACGCCATGATGACCGAGGACTTTTTCGAAGCGGTGCAGTGGCAGACCGTCGACGTACTTGGTGGTCAGCAGCATCGCCAGGACGCTGGGGCTGGCCATGCTCTTTTCGATCAGTTGTGCCGGTTTGTCGGCAGTGACCGGCGCCGCTTCACATCCGCGGCAGCCGTAGACCTTGCGGATGTGTTTGATCACCCGGATTTGCATCGGCACGATCTCCAGCTGTTCGCTGGTTTCTTCACCGATGGTGTGTTTGCGGCAGCCGCACGCGCAGGTCAGTTCATGTTCGGGCAGTTCGTGAATGACTTCGATGCGCGGTAGATCGGCTGACAGAGGTTTGCGTTTGCCTCGGCGTTGAGTGGGGGCAACGACTTCTTCGTCAGACTCATCGGAGACCGGCACCGCGAGGCTTTCGGGTTCATTAAAGAGCGCGAGCTGCGGCGTCTGCGGATCGACGGTTTGTTCTGATTTGCGCCCGAAAAAACGTTGACGCCATAGCTTGATCTGTTCTTTCAGGTCAACAATCTGGTCTTTGTCCAGCTGACGCTCACTGAATATTTGCACAAGCACTTGCTTGAGCAGAACCGGATCATCGGGGAGGTTATCGGGCATGGCAATCATGGCCCGGATTATACCCAACTATGCGACAAATCGCGGCGTCAAAACCTGATGCGGGCGGTTGCGCCACAGATCAAAACCGTCGAGTAACCAGTTCAGCTCCTGAACCGTCAGGACAATGGCTTCATCACTCGCATCGGGCGATGTTTTGAACCGCTCTGACTCCAGGCGCTTGAGCCATAGACAAAAACCGTTGCGCTCCCAGTACAAAATCTTGACCCGCGTGCGCGTCTTATTGAGGAAAACAAAAAGCACGGGGTCGAACACCGCGACCTTGATATCCAGTTCGACCAGGGCGGCGAGGCCGTCGATGGATTTTCGGAAATCCACCGGCTTGGGGTAGAGGTAGGCTTTTTCAACTTTGGCGTCGGGACGCATCATGGTGGCTGGCTCCTGAAAAAGATCGGGAGCACAGCATCGGGCTTCAATTGGCGACTTTGAATGTGTCGGTGATGGATCGCTTACGGTCTTGTTGCCCACAGGAGATTGAAGAAACAAATCAACGCGGGGAAACGCGCCTGGAACACCTGGAATCTCGGCGTTCACAAATCGGCCAAAGGCATCGCGCGACATCCGCGCAACAGTGAGGACGCCTGTGTTGGTGTTCTTTATTTCGGCCTCAAAGCTTCCAGCTGCAGGCGCCTCGATCAGCCCAGTGTCAATAGCCCATAGCAGCAGAGCAGAAGACATATTGCCGCAATTCACGCTCCAGTCTATATCGCTATGATCACTGGCCAACTGGGCGAGCGTACTGACGATCTGGCGTCCAGTCGGAGTGTCCTCAACCCGTGCCAAAAACACTTTGTTGCTGGTGGCAGGCCCCCTTCCGAGCCCGGTTATCTGACGATTCCCGGGCTGATGTCCTGCAAGAGGGACTCCCATGAGGTGGTGCAACAGCTCTGCTCGCAACAACTTGTCACGTGGCAACAAAGGCTCCCAAATCACTACACCTGTCGAAGTGCCACCTCTCATGTAATGCACTGGTAATTCCATCACACCCGAGTGAATGCGGCTGCGAAACCCATCTCGGTCGACTGGTAGCATTGGGGATTTGAACATCGGTAACTCCATAACAATGACGGCCAGCGTGATTAAACCGGTGCCACTTATGCGGCAGCAACTGATCGATTTCACTCGCCCGCTGCGTCGGCAGGCGCGTGAGAAGGTCTTTCAGATAAGCATAAGGATCATGCCCGTTGAGCCGCGCCGACTGGATCAAACCCATGATCGCCGCCGCCCGTTTTCCGCTCCGTAGCGACCTTGCGAAGAGCCAGTTCTTGCGTCCAAGAGCCGATGGTCGGATCTGGCTGTCGGGTAGTCAGACGCGGTTACCCGCGTCCAACCCCCTAAGAACCGTGCATGCGAGTTTCCCAGCACACGGCTCAAGCCTCTGAAAAGGCACTATTAAGTACCCGGCTATACCTCTTTGACATTGGCGTACTGCTGATCTCTGGGGCAACGCAGATGGTAGATCTCAAGATTGACTGCGGCGTCCGTTCCGCCGTCAGCCAACTTTACGATATGGCGACTATGCCACGGCGTATCTTTGGTAACGGGCTTATGACAAACAGAACACAGGCCGCCTTGCTGTCGTCAGACGTGATATAGCTTCGCTCGTCCCTTCGTTGATTTGAGCATTTTCTTGCCCCAGCGGAATTCGAAATACTCATCCCAATTGGGGTCATGCGGGTTAGCAGCAGCCTTGATCTTGATGTGCCGCACTATCGGCGTGTCCGATTCCTTCAGTAATGTGTATTCCCTTGCCTTACCGTCTGCGTATTTTTCAACGCTGAGGAACACCCACCGGCGCGATCCTCGGACTTTGAAATACCTGTCCTTGACCCACCGTGTTCCTTTGCGCGGATGCCGTCTCACCGCCCAGCGCCAGAGCATTGTCCAGACTTCGCTATCTACCTGATTGAAGACTTTTTTGGCGACCACGTGGCTATGGTAGTTCGCCCATCCCCGTAAAATCGGGTTGAGCAACCCTATCAAATTGACCTGTTTGATCGTCTTGTTGGTCTTGATCACTTCCCGGAGCTTGGCGAGGTGAGCCCTGATGTTCGCTTTCGATGGCTTGATCAGGAGCTTGCCGTTGTACTTACGCAAGTTCCATCCGAGGAAGTCGAACCCGTCCCCTATGTGCGTTATTTTGGTTTTTTCCGGAGAGAGGACAAGTCCACGCTCTGCCAGGAACTCAACCACAGCGGGCCTGACTTCATTCTCCAGCCATTCTTTCGAACAGCCAGTGATGATGAAATCATCTGCATAACGCACCATCTGCATTTTTCGGGCTGTCCACTTTGCATTGGGAAACCTCTTCGCCAGCATCGCCTCCAACCCATCCAGCGTCATGTTCGCCAACACCGGGGATATGATGCCTCCCTGCGGGGTTCCGGCGTGGCTGGGGAATAGCTGATTCTGGTAGACATAACCGGCCTTGAGCCATTTCTGCAAAATCACCTTATCCATGGGGATGTTGGCGATCAACCAGTCATGGCTGATATTGTCAAAACAGCCTTGGATGTCGCCCTCTAAAACCCACTCCGCGTTTGCTTTTCGTGACAGCACACCAAAGCACTGTGCGGCGGCATCCGCAGTTGAGCGTTCCGGCCTGAACCCATAAGAGTTCGGATCGGCGGTGGTCTCCGCTATCGGTTCCAGAGCCAGCAGATGGAGCGCCTGCATGGCCCGGAATTTCATGGCGGGGATTCCGAGAGGTCTCGTCTTGCCGTTTTTCTTCGGAATAAGCACTCTCCGAAGCGGAAGCGGCGAGTTGCCTCGCCGCTTCAATGACGTTATCGCACTGATCTTGACCCCAGGTGTATTCCACGTGACCTTGTCCACACCGGGGGTATTTTTGCCTTTGTTTTCAGACACACGTTTCACGGCCGATGCTTTGCCGCTAAACGAGTGAGTCAGCAGCCATTGCAGGGCCTTCGCCTTGTTATGCCTGCCGTCTTGTACAGCCTTCACAATACGCGCTTGCAGCCCTCTTACTCGACGTTGAGCGTCGGCCCAGTTGATGCCGTCCCACGACGTGCCGAAAGGTGCACACGCCAATGCTGCTGCGTTCATTTGCTCTCCTTCCGTTGAAAGGGTTCTACCTACTCTCTTGTGAAGAGAGACCATGAGGACGTCTGCCCGCTTTCGCGTGAAGTGATGTTTCAACCTCTATCCAGCCCGTTACAGGATGGCGTTCGCTTTTTCCTCGTTCCTTCGCCCGCACCGCCATGGGCAGTTTTTGCAAACGGCTTTCCCTGACGGGAGCGATACGGGATTTCCACGTTCCACTTACAGAAGTACGTCGGGTTAGGTGCCTGCTATCGACCGGGAGGCATGTGGGTCACGAACGCGCGTGCAAAAAACGCTGCTCCCACCTCCGTTACCTTTTGGTTCGAGCGTATAAGCCATTTCCGCTCGTTCAACTTAACGATCTTTGCGCAGATTCACATGTGTTCACCGTACCGACTATCTAGCCCTTGTCCGGCCATGGCTGCCAGAAGAGTACGTCTCTCACGATTAGTACCCCGCACCTTGCGGTGCCTCGTCACATTGTCAAAGGCGCTCTTGATTCAGCCTTCTAGATTCACCCGGTGACACGGGTGGTTCCCTCCAAGTGGGAACAACTTCTTTAAGCGACTTCGTGTCGTACCTCGCACCAGTTATTATCAATGGGCAAGTAGCCAGGCAGTCGGGATGCCCTTGTCGATGATCTGCGCCGGAACCGGTGCCTGGATCAGCGTTTCGCAGTCATCGCAGATCCACGCGATATCGGTGTCGATCAGGTCATTGAGCAAGCTGGCGTGTTCAGGATTCATCTGCTCGCTGCGCTTGGCAAACTTGAATCGCTTGAGCTGCGCGATCTCGTGGGTCAGTTTCTCGATCACCGTTTGGTCGCGGTTGATCTTCTTGCCCATGGTCTCGACTTGCTGGTCGAGCGTCTCGACACGCTGTATCAGCTGCGCCGCGAGCGCGCGCAGTTGTTCAGGATTCAGGTGGTCAAAATTGGGAAGAGTCATGGTGTCGATCTTGCCAGAGCAGGCAGTTCGCGGCGATAGACCGATGGGCTAATGGCAACCCTTAAAGCAGTGTGATCGCGCCGCCGGAACCCGCGCGCTGCCATGGCAGGCCCAAACACCAAGGCCTGGAGTTGCGCGGCATCCAACTCTATTTCAGAGCCATGGCGAATGCTTGGCCAGCGGAACTTACCTTGGTTCAACCGGCGAGCCGCCAGCCAGATCCCGAAGCCGTCATGCACCAGCACTTTCAATTGGCCAGTTCACTTTGACAGTGTCGCGCGAGTGCTGGATCTCAATGCAGATATTCGATGATGCAGCTCGCGAGTTGGCTCCGGCCAGTTATATGGGTAACGGAATAATTGCAGGTTGCAGCGTCGTGTTTTTCTGCGCGTGCACCCGAATCCATTTGTGGACGAGGTTTGCATTGAGGCTATGGCTGAGTGCGATACTGGCAATCGAAGCGCCGGGCTGGGCGCACTCTTGAATCACCTGGGCCTTGAAGGACTTGGAGTAGGAACGGCGTTGTGGCTGCATAAAATGCCCGCTTAAAAGGCTAGAACTGGTGCCCACTTAAATTTAAGTGCACACCATGTCTTGGCTTTGCGGGGCTGGGGAGATGACTTGGCCGGACGGATACGTTTGATGCATGCGTTGAGCCCATTTTCCCGCATATGCACTATCGACGAAGAGCGTATTCAATGAAGGGTATTTTTCTTTCGAGTAAGCCACTGCGTCATCCGCTGCGTCGCGATCCTGCACACTTGCTGCGCTGATACTCACGGCCAGAAGCAGGCCCAGCGTATCGACTATCAGACTTCGCTTGCGCCCCTTTATTTTCTTGCCAGTGTTGAAGCCACTGTCCTCGCCTTGAGGGAAACTGCAAGTCGATTGGGAATCCAAGATAGCCGCTGACGGGGCGTCATCGCGATCTTCCCTGTCCCGCCATTGTACGCGCAAGCGATCATGCATCTGCTCAAATTTGCCCTGCGTACTCCACCGGCGAAAGGTCTTGTAGGCATTTTCCCAGTGAGGAGCCTACGCGAGGTTGCATGCACCATGAGCACCCAGTACGTACTACATGGCTGCAGGCTTCGAGCAGCGTCCGTCGAGAATGACGCGGTGGTACACCACGACCGCCCTGGTTTTCAAACAGATCGGCGACCAGTGCCTATTCAGCATCAGTCAAGCAACTGGGATATCGTTGCTCTGGCAACTGGCGTCGGTACGTTTCGTTGTAGCCATAGGACTTGCGAGGTTCGGGTGACATAAGACTGCCCTTGGCGCGCTGCTTTGTGCGTGTAATCCCCGCCAGCTTCAAGGCTTTTGCAAACGTGTCGGGATGAGCGGTGATACCCGTTTCAGCGTGGAATGCATCCGCTAATTCAGCATGACTGGAGAAGGGATGGGCTTGTGCAAGGTTGACTAGCATTGGGTACTGCTCTGCGACAATCGCGGGTGGGCGTCCGGTTCAAGGCATGACTTCAAGGCTATCCAGGCAGAAGGAGTGATAAGTTTAGTTTATTTTGCCTACACCCCCCTAGCGCCGCACCTGTTGTCATGGATGCTGGCAAGCCTCCGGGAGCGAAAAAGCAGACACTGGCTGAACTGAGGCGCAAAAAAAACGACTCAATGTGTCATTATGTACCGCGACATTCGTCGCTTGCTCGGCAGCGATAAGCAGGCTCTGCGCGCTGCGCCAAAGCCGACAGCAGCTTGGCGACGATCGAGTAGTCGCTTCGGTTTGTTTGGAGCAGCAGGCGAGTATTACTGATTGTTTGTCTATCACTTTTTGAAATGTGACGCTTAAAAAATGAAAAAACTAAAAGTCGTGACCGTGGTGGGAACCCGCCCGGAAATTATTCGTCTGTCGCGCGTAATGGCTGCTCTGGATCAGTATTGTGATCATGTACTTGTTCATACCGGGCAAAATTACGACTACGAACTGAACGAAATTTTCTTTCAGGATCTAGGTATTCGCAAGCCTGACCACTTCCTGAACGCGGCCGGTGCTACGGGTGCAGAAACCATCGGTAACGTGATCATTAGCGTAGATCGTGTACTGGCGGAGGTTCAGCCAGAGGCCTTACTGGTGCTCGGCGACACCAATAGTTGCATGGCGGTTATTCCTGCCAAGCGTCGCAAGATTCCGACCTTCCATATGGAGGCTGGTAATCGTTGTTTCGATATGCGAGTGCCGGAAGAGATCAATCGTCGAATTGTCGATCACACCGCGGACATTAATCTGACCTATAGCACTATTGCTCGGGATTATCTGCTGCGTGAAGGTTTGTCACCAGACATGGTGATCAAAACCGGAAGCCCTATGTTTGAAGTCCTCAACTATTATCGTGAGGGTATTGAGGCTTCTGATGTTCTCGAACGGTTGGGCCTTGAGCCAGGTAAGTTCTTTGTCGTCAGCGCGCACCGCGAAGAAAATATCGATTCCGATAAAAATTTCCTAAAATTGGTAGATGTTCTAAATACAACGGCCGAGAATTATGGGCTGCCAGTTATTGTTTCTACACACCCTCGGACGCAGAAGCGTGTGGATGTAATGGGTGTGCAGTTTCACGAGAATGTGCGCTTGCTCAAGCCACTGGGTTTCAAAGACTATAATAAGCTTCAGCTTGAATCCAAGGCGGTTCTTTCCGACAGCGGCACGATCAATGAAGAGTCCTCGATTCTCAATTTCCCTGCGTTGAATATTCGGGAAGCACACGAACGTCCAGAAGGAATGGAAGAGGCTGCTGTCATGATGGTCGGACTTGAGGTTGGACGAGTGATGCAAGGTTTGCAACTCTTGGAAACGCAAAGTCGTGGAGAGGAAAGGACTCTGCGATTGGTTCAGGATTACAGCATGCCAAACGTTGCGGAGAAGGTAGTCAGGATCATTCATAGCTATCGTGATTATGTTATGCGCGTTGTTTGGAAAAGGTTCTAAGTAATATGACAGTTCGTGTGTTATTGATTACCCAATGGTTTGATCCTGAACCGACTTTCAAAGGTCTGGTTTTTGCGCGGGAGCTTGTTAGGCAAGGATTTGAAGTCGAGGTGATTACGGGATTTCCCAACTATCCCGGTGGCAAGATTTATCCTGGCTTTAAAATGCGACTGATTCAGCGCGAGTTGATCGACGGCGTAAGCGTAACGCGGCTGCCTCTTTACCCAAGCCACGGTCAGAGCGGGGTTGGGCGCATAATCAATTATATCAGTTTTGCAGCAACAAGCCTTTTCTATGGGTTGTTCTTCAGTAAACGTGCTGATGTGATATATGCTTATCACCCTCCTTTGACTGTAGGTATTGTAGCGACGATTATTCGTTTCTTTCGGCGCGTACCGGTTGTTTATGATATTCAGGATCTATGGCCTGACACGTTGCGAGCAACAGGTATGTTCGCTAATGAAAGGGCGCTAAATCTGGTATCAAAGGTCTGTGATTACGTCTATAGAAACGTCGATCAACTTGTAGTGCTTTCACCCGGTTTCAAGCGCCTGCTGGTTGAGCGTGGCGTACCGGAAAACAAAATTGAGATTATTTATAACTGGTGCGCAGAGGATCTTTTGGTGTCCTCTGATAATAAGTTGCCAAGCAACTTTCCAAACGCCTCAAGTTTTCGCGTTTTGTTTGCCGGGAATATGGGGAAGGCTCAAGCGCTGGACTCAGTGCTCGACGCAGCCAATCTTCTTCAAGAGCGGAATATCGAATTGGTATTCATCTTTTTGGGTGGAGGAGTTGAAGTTGAGCGCTTGAAGCAGAAGGCTGAAGCGAGTGGTCTGCGTAATGTTGTGTTTTTACCTCCCGTCCCTATGAGTGATGTGGGCAGCTATCTTGCGAATGCCGACGCGTTGCTGGTTCATCTGAAAAAAGATCCCTTGTTTACGGTGACCATCCCTTCTAAAACACAGGCATATATGGCTGTTGGTAAACCGTTATTAATGGCAGTCGATGGGGATGCAGCCGACTTGGTACGGCTGAGTGGCTGCGGACTCGTCGCTGAGTCGGAAAATCCAGAGTCGCTGGCTGCTGCTGTCCAAACTCTGCATCTGACTGGCGATCAGAGTCGAAATGAGATAGCTGAAAAGGGTCGGGTTTATTATCGTGATAATCTCTCGCTAAGCGAAGGTGTGCGACGATTTGCCGATATTTTCAAGCGCCTTTCAAAACGCAAATAACATTATGTTTCAGGTCGAAATTGAAACTCGCCTTGATATGCAATTTAGGAACATAAAATGTTGAAACGGCTTTTTGATATTCTGGCTTCTTTTTTTGGCCTGCTGTTGTTGTCTCCCGCTATTTTGATTGTGGCATTTCAAATTCGCCGCAAGCTCGGTGGACCCGTTTTGTTTCGCCAAGTTAGGCCGGGTCTCAACGGCAAACCTTTTGAGATGGTTAAATTTCGCACGATGAAGGACGCTTATGACGCAAAAGGCGAACCTCTTCCAGATGCTGAGCGTATGACGCCATTTGGGGCTTTTTTGCGCTCCAGTAGTTTGGATGAGCTGCCTGAGTTGTGGAATGTTCTGAAGGGAGAGATGAGTCTTGTAGGGCCGCGGCCACTGTTGATGGAATATCTTCCCCTTTACAGTCCGGAGCAATTTAGACGCCATGAGGCACGCCCAGGAGTGACTGGATGGGCGCAAATCAATGGGCGTAATGCATTGAGTTGGAATGAAAAATTCAATCTGGATGTCTGGTACGTTGATAATCAGTCTCTAAAGCTGGATATAAAAATCATTCTATTAACCCTCAAAAAGGTTGTAGTTCGCGAAGGGATCAGCGCTGACGGGGAGGTCACTATGTCGAAATTCACTGGTAACAAACCATGAAAAGGTTGGCCATTCTCGGGGCGGGTGGGCACGGTAAGGTGGTCGCCGATACCGCCGAATGCTGTGGATGGGAGTGTGTAGATTTCTTTGCGGACGGCTGGCCTGGGCAGACAACGAACGGCAGTTGGAGTGTCGTTGGAGACACTTCGTTGTTGATAGAACAGCTCTCGAACTATGATGGTGTGGTCGTTGCGATAGGGCACAATTCAATTCGCAAAGCCAAGCTTGATGAGCTTGCGCGGATGGGGGCTCCCCTGGTTTCGTTGGTTCATCCGGCGGCCACTGTCAGTCGAAGAGCAACTGTTGGCCTTGGGTCGGTAGTCTTTGCGGGTGTGGTGGTGAATGTTGACGCGGTGATAGGTCAGGGGGCGATCCTGAACACCGGGTGCAGCGTCGATCACGATTGTGTTTTGGGTGAGTGCGTCCATGTCAGCCCCGGTGCTAGACTGGCGGGCGGTGTTCAGGTCGGCAATCTGAGCTGGATTGGCATCGGCGCAAGTGTCAGGCAATTGATTCGGATAGGTGCAGGAGTAACCGTTGGTGCGGGGGCCGTTGCGGTAAGCGATGTAGAAGATTCGGTTACGGTGCTTGGTGTTCCGGCAAAGGTGATTTTCAGGACTTGACCTGCGTCGTATAGGGCGATCGTTGAGCTTGATACGGCGTATTTGAATGGATGCTTTGCAAGATCCTTTATTTTTAATCTATGGGTACTGGCTGTGTTGAATACACCATTTTCTCCTTGGCCCTCTTTCACTGTTGATGAGGCTGATGCAGTTCGCGATGTGATTCTCTCCAATAAAGTCAACTATTGGACGGGACAAGAGTGTCGGGAGTTTGAAAAGGAATTTGCTGTCTGGGCAGATACAAAGCACGCAATCGCCCTTGCCAACGGAACGGTCGCTCTGGACCTCGCATTGCAGGCGCTGGGAATTGGCGCTGGAGATGAGGTCATTGTTACTCCGCGTACATTCCTGGCCTCTGTGTCCAGCATTGTCAACGCAGGTGCTATTCCCGTATTTGCCGAAGTTGACCCAGACTCCCAGAACTTCACTGCCGAGACCATCCGTGCGGTGCTGACTGAGCGTACTCGTGCATTGATTTGCGTGCATCTCGCAGGATGGCCCTGCGACATGGACCCGATTATGTCGCTGGCGGCTGAGCGCGATCTGAAGGTTATTGAAGATTGTGCTCAAGCACATGGAGCGCTCTATAAAGGACGCCCGGTAGGCTCCATTGGCCATGTGGGGGCTTGGTCGTTCTGCCAGGACAAGATCATGACCACCGGCGGCGAAGGTGGCATGGTCACCACGAATGACCGAGATCTCTGGTTGAAAATGTGGTCTATCAAAGACCATGGCAAGAGCTGGGAGGCGATCTATGAGCGCGAACATGCGCCGGGCTTTCGCTGGTTGCATGAAAGTTTTGGTACTAACTGGCGAATGCTGGAAGTGCAGGCCGTCATTGGGCGTATCCAATTGCGTCGAATGCCCCAGTGGCAAGCAAGTCGGCTTGAGCATGCGGAACGCATTTGGTCATGTGCTCGCCAACTGGGCGGGCTGCGTGTTCCAGTCATTCCGGAATACTGCACTCACGCGGCCTACAAGTGTTATGTCTTTGTTGAGCCTCAGCAGCTGAAAGCTGAATGGAATCGTGATCGCATTATTTCGGAAATTACTGCCCGTGGTGTTCCGTGCTACTCCGGTTCTTGCTCCGAGGTCTACCTTGAGAAGGCCTTTGACGATACCGGTTGGAGACCCGACGTTCGCTTCTCCGTGGCACAGGAACTCGGGGAAACAAGCTTGATGTTCCTTGTGCATCCGACGCTGACACCGTCAGAAATGGACAAGACCTGCACGGTTCTTGGCGAAGTAATGCAATTGGCATATCAAGCACACGCTTGATCTGACGGGGCATCCTGCGGCCAAAAGTCTACTTGGCGTACATTCCTGGCGGTCAATTTGCCCGGAATGTATGTCATTAGTCAGATGTTCTGTTTGCTGCAGTGAAGTTGGCGATTTTGAGTGCAGGAGCTGTGAAGTGTTCGAAGGGTTTATGGATAAGTTGCGAACCTTATTGTTGGGGCTGCCGCGCCGTCATAAAAGGCTGATTCAGATTCTTGCGGACGTCATGTTGGTTTGGGGCGCGCTGTGGTTGGCGTTTGTCGTGCGCCTGGGTCTTGACGAGGTGGTCAATCCCCTTGCAGATCATCTATGGCTTTTTTTGGCGACCCCCGTAATTTCCGTTCCTCTATTCATTCGTTTCGGCATGTACCGAGCAGTGCTGCGCTACTTCGGCAATGATGCGCTGATTGCGATTATCAAGGCGGTCAGCCTTTCGGCGCTGATTCTCGGGGTGGT
>NZ_MOBJ01000015.1 GCF_003732225.1 Pseudomonas brassicacearum
TTTTCTAGGAAGCCCGGCGTGGACTCAAATGCTTAAGTGAACAGCATTACGGATTTCTCCGGGGTTTGTTTGGTACGGCTGGGGGGCTTGTTGAACCCAGCTCTATGGACTGACCTGAATTCACTGTGGGAGCGAGCTTGCTCGCGATAGCGGTGTATCAGTCGACATCAATGTTGGCTGTTACTCAGTCATCGTCGGATCGCCGCCCGGAGCAAGCCCGCTCCCACAGGTTCGCAATTAGTTGCTGGAAGTCTCACCCGCCGGCAGCTTCTCTTTGCTGCGCCAGTGCGGCAGGGAGTTCCAGTAGCGCTGGCCCTTGGCGTCGTCGTACATGCCTTCCCAACGGGAGACGACCAGTACGGCCAGGGCGTTGCCGATCACGTTCAGTGCGGTGCGGGCCATGTCCATGATGCGGTCGACACCGGCGATGAACGCCAGGCCTTCCAATGGAATGCCCACGCTGCCCAGAGTCGCCAGCAGAACCACGAAGGACACGCCCGGCACGCCGGCGATACCTTTGGAGGTGACCATCAGGGTCAGTACCAGCAGCAACTGCTGGCTGATCGACAGATCGATACCGTACAGCTGGGCAATGAAGATTGCCGCGATGCTCTGGTACAGGGTCGAACCATCGAGGTTGAACGAGTAACCGGTTGGCACCACGAAGCTGCAAATGGCTTTCGGCGCGCCGTAGGCTTCCATCTTCTCGATCACGCGCGGCAACACGGTTTCCGAGCTCGCGGTGGAGTAGGCCAGCACCAGCTCATCTTTGAAGATGCGCATCAGCTTGATCACCGAGAAGCCGAACAGGCGAGCGATCAGGCCCAGTATCACGAAGGCGAAGAACAGAATGGCGACGTAAACCAGGATCACCAGTTTGGCCAGCGGCAGCAGGGACGCAAAACCGAAGTTGGCAACGGTCACTGCGATCAGTGCGAACACGCCGATCGGGGCGTAGTTCATGATCATGTGAGTGACCTTGAACATGCTTTCCGAGACGCCCTGGAACATCTTCACCAGCGGCTCGCGCAGGTCCGATTGCAGGCTCGACAGACCGAGACCGAACAACACCGAGAAGAAGATGATCGGCAGCATCTCGCCACGCGCCATGGCGGCAAAGATGTTCGATGGAATCAGGTTGAGGATGGTTTCGATGAACGCGTGTTCATGCTGAACCTCGGCCGCGGTCGCCTGGTACTTGGAGATATCCACAGTGCCCAGGGTGCTCATGTCGATGCCGGAGCCCGGGTGGAACACGTTGGCCAGCACCAGACCCACCAGGATGGCGATGGTGGTAACGATTTCGAAGTAAACGATGGTCTTGAGACCAATGCGCCCGAGCTTCTTCGCATCCCCCACACCGGCAATGCCGACAACCAGCGAGGAGATCACGATCGGGATCACGATCATTTTGATCAGACGGATAAAGATATCGCCTGCCGGTTGCAGAACGTTGCTGATCCACCAGGCTTTTTCCGCACTGAAGTGGTTGAGCAGCGCCCCAATTGCAATCCCCAGCACCAGACCGATGAGGATCTGCCAGGCGAGGCTCAGCTTTGCCTTCTTCATATCATTACCCTTTTCTTATAAATGGACTCGGGAAGATGCACAAACTGGAACGCTCAATGGCGGAAAAGCCTGTGCATCTGCCCCCGGATAAGGTCGCCCGGAGCGCGTAATTACGGCTCTCTGGCAGATAAAAAAGGCGCAACTATTCCGATGCACGGGAGCGACGTCTAATGCCGTAAACGCCTACCCTATGCCGAATCGGCATGAACTTTTTCAAATAAAACGGCAGTCCCAGCCGGTTCGAATACGACATTTCGGCAGACATAAGTGCCGTGAACCGGCCATCGCAGAGGAGATTGGTGGTTTTTTGAGCAGCCAAATAGGGACAAAAACTACAGAAAAATCCTACTAGCCACGGTGAAAAGTGAGCAGGGATTAGCGCTAAATTTCTCGATATACGGTCACCCGGAAACACCGCGACATGCTTTGTGAAGAACGTCGAAGGTTTTTTGCCGGCAGGCCGCAGCGATAAAATTCGTTTGGCTGCTCTAGGACGATACTTTGCGCATATAAGCGTAAGCGCGCCGCAGACTTGTCACGTCGCACGCGACTGGCAAATCTGCGGTGGCCAGTGTCTTCAACAAACCGCCCATGATCAGCCTCGACCGCGGCGACCAAAGAAGAACGAAGCAACAAACATCACCAGGAACACGACAAAGAGAATCTTGGCGATACCCGTGGCGGTGCCCGCGATACCACCGAAGCCCAGTACGGCAGCGACAATGGCAATAATCAGGAATGTGATTGCCCAGCTCAGCATGGTGATTCTCCTTACGCGTCTATTTTGAGGTGCAGCTATTCCCGGCACATGAACATCGCGCCAAGCCTGTTACCTAGAACACCCAACGTTCCTGATGCAGCGTCCCGGACCCGGGCTCTGCCTGGTCCACACTCATCATTCTGATTGGGGCGGCATCAGCAGACCGGCTGCTGACGGCGCTGAAATGGGTTTGGGTCAAGTGAAGAGTCGGCGCAATTGCTGCCTCTGGCTGCTGGCTTTGTTCCCAGCGCAAGAACTGCTGGCCGCCGATCAAGGTGATCAACAAGGCAACAACGGCAAACAACCCTTGCTGGATAGACAGTGGCGAGATACGCAATTGGGCGGCACGTTGGCGATTCATCCTGAAACTCCTCCCACACTGGTGGCTATTGGTTAGGGGACGTTCCTTCTTGAAGGCCCCGGCTTAACCAGACTATTGCAGCCTGCATGCCAGCTCCCTCAATGGAATAAAATTAAATAAAATCAAACAGTTATTCTGATTAAAGAAATTTATTCGGACGCATCCTGCACGATGCCCCGCGAAGGGTCGTGCGTAATGCACGATCGATTTTCAGAAAGTCGAAAATTTTTGGAATGTATGAAGGGACACGGATGTCAGAAAAAGAGGCAGGAGATTGCCGGGCACGTCGTTAAATTATAAAAATTTATACAAATCAAACAGTTATACACATATTGAGCAGATAACTACCCTGTTCTGCCGCGAAGCGCCCAGAATCAACCATGCAACTTGCCCGATTTTTCCGAGACTAAATTAAGAGCATTCATTTAAGGAGCGTAGGAAAAATGGAATCAGCCAACGAGCATCAAGGCCGCATTCTGCTGGTAGATGATGAATCCGCCATCCTGCGCACCTTTCGCTACTGCCTGGAAGACGAAGGCTATACCGTCGCCACCGCCAACAGCGCAGCTCAGGCCGAAGTCTTGTTGCAACGACAGGTCTTCGACTTGTGCTTCCTCGACCTGCGTCTGGGCGAAGACAACGGTCTCGACGTCCTGGCGCAAATGCGCGTGCAAGCACCCTGGATGCGCGTGGTGATCATCACCGCGCACTCGGCCGTGGACACCGCCGTCGATGCGATCCAGGCCGGCGCCGCCGATTATCTGGTCAAACCTTGCAGCCCCGACCAGTTGCGCCTGGCCACTGCCAAACAACTGGAAGTCCGCCAACTCTCGGCACGCCTGGAAGCCCTCGAGGGTGAAGTCCGCAAACCCAACGATGGCCTGGACTCCCACAGCCCGGCGATGAAAGTCGTTCTGGAAACCGCCCGCCAGGTCGCCAGCACCGACGCCAACATTCTGATTCTCGGCGAGTCCGGTACCGGTAAAGGCGAACTGGCCCGTGCCATTCATGGCTGGAGTAAACGCGCCAAAAAATCCTGCGTCACCATTAACTGCCCGTCATTGACTGCCGAGTTGATGGAAAGCGAACTCTTTGGCCACAGCCGCGGGGCCTTCACCGGCGCCAGTGAAAGCACCCTCGGTCGGGTCAATCAGGCCGATGGCGGAACGCTGTTCCTCGATGAGATCGGCGATTTCCCGCTGACCTTGCAACCCAAACTGCTGCGCTTCATTCAGGATAAGGAATACGAGCGGGTCGGCGACCCGGTGACCCGTCGCGCCGATGTGCGAATCCTCGCCGCCACCAACCTCAATCTTGAAGACATGGCTCGCGACGGTCGTTTCCGCGAAGACCTGCTCTACCGGCTGAACGTCATCACCTTGCACCTGCCGCCACTACGCGAACGCGCCGAGGACATCCTGGCCCTGGCCGACCGCTTCCTGGCACGTTTCGTCAAGGAGTACTCGAGGCCGGCTCGTGTCTTCAGCAACGAAGCACGCGAGGCGCTGCTCGGCTATCGCTGGCCAGGCAATATCCGCGAACTGCGTAACGTGGTCGAACGCGCGAGCATCATTTGCCCACAGGAGCGGGTCGAGATCAGCCATTTGGGCATGGCCGAGCAAACCACCAGCAACGCCCCGAGAATCGGTGCGGCGCTAAGCCTGGATGAATTGGAGAAAGCCCATATCGGCGCGGTACTGGCCAGCGCCGCCACCCTCGATCAAGCGGCCAAGACCCTGGGTATCGACGCCTCGACGCTGTACCGCAAACGCAAACAGTACAACCTGTGAGCAGCACCTTATGAAGCTGGGAATGAAGTTGCGCACACGGCTGTTTCTGAGTATCTCGGCACTGATCACCGTGGCGCTGCTCGGCCTGGTACTCGGGCTGGTCAGCGTGATGCAGATAGCCAGTAACCAGGAAGCGCTGATCCGCGACAACTTCATCACCCTGGACCTGGAACTCAAGCTGCGCCAGACCCTGGACGATCAGTTGATCAACATGCTCAGCATAAAGCCCGACCTTGAGGCACTGGAAACCTCTGAACGGCGCTACTTCGAGCTGCTGGATCAAGGCATCGAGCACGAAAGCAGTTTCAATGGCGAGCATCACGGCTTCGAGCAGGCTCGCACGGACTACCTGGCCTTTCTCAAAGCCTTCAGCCTCACGCAGGAACCGTCCGGCAAGCTCGTTGGCAATCGGGACCTCACCGAAAAGTTCAACGTGCTGCGTAACGGCTTGATCGCCGAACATAAACAGGCACTGGACAACATCAACGATACCCAGCGCAATGCCCGCGAACATGCGCTGCTGATTGCCGGTTTGCTCGGATTGGTCGGGTTGGCAGTACTGACCATCGGCTTCATCACCGCTCACGGCATCGCCCGGCGCTTCGGTGAGCCGATCGAGGCACTGGCCAAGGCCGCGGATAACATCGGCCAGGGTAACTTCGATGTCACCCTGCCGATCTCCCCGGCGGTGGAGCTGACCCAGCTCACCCGGCGCTTCGGGATCATGGCCGAAGCCTTGCGTGAACATCAGGCAACCAATGTCGATGAACTGCTCGCCGGCCAGCAACGCTTGCAAGCCGTGCTCGACAGCATCGACGACGGTTTGCTGATGATTGATCGTCAGGGCCATCTGGAACACCTGAATCCGGTCGCACAGCGTCAGTTGGGCTGGGACGAAGGCCGCCTCGGCCAAGGCCTGGGCACCGCGCTTCAACGGCCGGAGCTCGATGAACAACTGCAACTGGTACTGCGCGGTGGAACGCTGGAGCGTGCGCCTGAAGACCTGAGCATCGAAGTCGATGGCGAATCGCGGCTGTTGACCTACAGCCTGACGCCGGTCATTCACACCCAGGGACATATCCTTGGCGCCGTCATGGTGCTGCACGATGTCACCGAACAGCGGGCCTTTGAACGGGTACGCAGTGAGTTCGTGTTGCGCGCCTCCCATGAGCTGCGTACGCCGGTCACCGGCATGCACATGGCGTTCGGCCTGTTCCGGGAACGCGCGCACTTTGCCGAGGACTCTCGCGAAGCCGATCTGTTGAACACGGTGAATGAGGAAATGCAGCGCTTGATGCAGTTGATCAACGACCTGCTGAACTTCTCCCGTTATCAGAATGGCCTGCAAAAGCTCACCCTGGCGCCATGCAATATCGATGACCTTTTAGAACAGGCACAAGGGCGTTTCGCCGAACGGGCCAATGAGCAACGCATCGAATTGCTGGTGGAAGTGCAAGCACCGCTGCCGCGATTACATGTCGATCAGGCTCAACTCGACCGGGTACTGGACAACCTGATCGACAACGCTCTGCGCCACACCAACCACAACGGGCAGATACGCTTGCAGGCTCGCCGACATGGTGAACGGGTGATCGTCAGCGTCGAGGACAATGGCGAAGGCATCGCTTACGGCCAGCAGGGGAGGATTTTCGAGCCCTTCGTTCAGGTCGGGCGCAAGAAGGGCGGAGCCGGGCTAGGTCTGGCACTGTGCAAAGAGATTGTGCAACTGCACGGTGGCCGCATGGGGGTGTATTCCCGACCGGGGCAGGGCACTCAGTTTTACATGGCACTGCCACTGTAAGGAGCGTTCACGCTTCATCATCCAGCCGGCGGGGTGCCTGTCGGCGACCACGGGTGATCAATTCAATGAACTGCATCGCGGTCAAGGCATGGGCAAACAACCATCCTTGCCCGTAATTCACGCCTTCACTGCTCAGCAATATGGCCTGGGCTTCATGTTCGATACCTTCGGCGATCACCTTGAGCTGCAAGGCATGTGCCATGCGAATGATGTGCGGCGCCACACCGCTGCTGGCGGCGTCGTGGCCCAGCGCGTCAATGAAAGCCTTGTCGATTTTCAGGTAATCCACCGGCAGGGTTTGCAGGTAGGCCAAGCTGCAATAGCCGGTGCCAAAGTCGTCGATCAGCACTTGATGCCCGGCATCACGCAGGGCTTGCAGGTTCTCCCGCGCAACCACTACATCGATCAGCCCGCGCTCAGTCACCTCAAACGCGATCTGCCGCGCAGCGACCCGGTGCATTGCCAGCAAACGCGCCATGACCTCGCCGACTCGCGGCACCATGACATCGCAGGCGGCGAGGTTGACCGAGATATACAACTGCGGGTTGGCGCGAAGTAACTTACCGAGCTGTTCCAGCAATCGCTGCAATACGAAGTCGGTGATCTGACGGATCTGGCCGGTGTTTTCCGCCATGGGGATAAACAGATCCGGACTGGTCAGCGTGCCGTCCGGCCGACGCCAGCGCAACAAGGCTTCGGCGCCGACACAGTGACGAGTTTTGAGGTCAAAGATCGGCTGGTACAGAACCTGTAACTCGCCACGCTTGAGGGCTCCCTGCAATTCACCGCCCAGCGACTGCCGCTGACGGGCCAGCAGAAACACCAGACCGCCAATGCTCACGCCCAGCACCAGGCTTGCCGGCACCAGCCACCACCACAGCGTGGGCAGGCGCAGCGCGGTTCGAGGACTGATCAGTACCAACTGATACTCAGGATTGTTGGTCGGCATGCGATAGATCAGCCGGGTTTTCGTGACCTGCAACGGTTCGCTGCTGAAGGGCGACCAAGGGTCAGTCGGTGGCCAGGCTTGCGGCGCTCCGAGGACCGGGATCGCCCGGGTGCCATGATCGACCACCACCAACAGGCTACTGTCGGGTGTCAGATCAACCATGTCGGTCAAATGCCCGCGTGAAGTCGCCACACGAAAGTTACCGCGCCCCAGCATCAGCACTGCACGGTTTTCGTCGGGTTCAGTCGAGGTGTTGAGCCAATAACTGTAGGTCGGTCCTTTGATATCAGGTGGCCGGAGCGCCGAAAGCGCATCCTGGCGCGGTCGGTTCGAGCACAATTGCGTGGCGTCGATATAGGCCGCTTCATACACGAAGCGGTAATTGAAGCTGACCTGCTGCAAGGTCGCGATCATCTCCGTATCGCAGCTACGCAACGGCTGTGCTTCCAGGTCATCCAGGCCTTCACGCAGTTGGCCGAACAGCTGCTCCAGGCGCTCCAGAAATCGTTCGCCCTGAGCGTTCATCTGTTCGCTTTCGCGTTGCTGGACCTGCCGCAGCGCCACGCCCAGGCTACCGGCCAGCAGCAAAGCCGCACTCAGCGCAGCCGCCAGTATCGCCAAAGACCAAGGGCGATAGAACCAACTGCGCAGGGTCTCGCTAGCGGCCGTCATCATTGAATATCCGAAGGATTACCAATGAGTTATAGCTACTGATCAGGAAATAGCCCTGACCGTCGGGCGGGCGTCATTATTTTGTCTGGTTGAGCACCTGCAGGATCGCGGCACTTTGCGCGTCTGGCGTACCGTCAAACCGTGACGGGCGATAGTGCATCTGAAAGGCCGCCAGCACATGCCGGGTGGCCACATCCAGCTCGCCGGTCTGCGGTGTCGTGTAGCCCAAGCGCACCAGTTCTTGCTGGAACCAGGTGATGCTCGGCAGTTGCGCTTCGAACAACGCCTGCTGACGCGCCACCGCCTCGGCATTGGGCCAGACCACCAGCCCTTCGTCGGCCAGACGCTTCCACGGGAACAGCGGACCCGGGTCAAGCTTGCGCAGCGGCGCGATGTCGCTGTGGCCGATGATGTTTCGCGGGCTGATGTTGTTGCGCTTGCTGATGTCCCTGATCAGGAAGATCAAAGACTGAACCTGCGCCTCGCTGTAGGGATACCAGACGCGCCCGGCAGGCGTATCGTGAAACCCCGGATTGACGATTTCGATACCAATCGAACTTGAGTTCAGCCAGGTCCGGCCATCCCACTCGCTTTCCCCGGCATGCCAGGCCCGGCGGCTTTCATCCACCAGTTTGAAAATGGTGGCTTTCTTGTCGTCGCCAATCAGGTAATGACTGCTGACCTGGCCATGGGTCAACAACGCCAGTGAACGCTCCTGCGAGGCGGTGGTGTAATGCACCACAATAAACTGCACGCGGTTGTCGTGATTAACCGAAGGATGGCTGGTGTCGATTCGAGGGCCGCTGGCGCAACCCGCCAGGACAAGAAGCACCAAAAGCAGAGGAATCGATTTCATGAAAAGGCACTACGCTGAAGACAGTAATGCAACAGTGTAACGTACTGCCTTCTTCCGGGCCGGCAAAAGCCTGGCATAAAACAAAATTGAACAATTTTCGTCAGCCCAGCTCCACTCGGTTGCGGCCGGCGTTTTTTGCCCGGTAAAGCGCCTGATCGGCTCTTTTAAGCACAAGATCGCTGTGTTCTCCCGCTTTGAACGCCGTCATTCCCATGGAAACAGTGATCGTCACGCGCTCGCCCTTGAAGTGAAAAGGGCAGGCTTCGATAGCCGCGCGCAGGGTTTCTGCCAACTTGGCGCCGACTGTCAAAGGGGTGTTGGGCACCAGCAAAACAAATTCCTCACCACCGAAACGGGCGATGAAGTCCGTTCCGCGCAGGCGCTTGCGCAGTACGCTGGCGATGATCTTCAGCACTTTGTCGCCGGCCAGGTGGCCGTAGTTATCGTTGATGCGCTTGAAGTGATCGAGATCGAGCATCGCCAGCAACAGCGAGTTGCCGTGTTGCTGCCACTGGGCAACCTCATGCTCCAGACGCTCGCTCCAGGCCGCCCGGTTCGGTAAGCCGGTCAGCGGATCGATCAGGGCTTTCTGGCGTTGCTCTTCAAGGTGCTCGCGATAGCCCTGAGCTTCCTGCTCCATGCTCGCGACCCGTTCGGCCAGGCCTTGCAGGCGCGCCGCAACTTCCTGCTCACGCTCGTCGCGCTGCTTCTGGTGCTGATCCATGGTGCCGAGCAGACCTTCAAGATGGTTCTCCAGCACATGCTTGAGGCCTTCCAGATCCGCGGCGTCCTGCATGCTGCTCTGCAGGCCATCGACCTGTTCACGGATCTGCGTGTCCATCTCCCGTGCGGCAGAGCGGTTGTCGGCATGGCCTTCGCTGGCGGCTTGCAGGTTGCTTTGGAAGGATTCCAGTCGCTCATTGAGTTGCTTGAGGTAAACCTCGAACTCATGCTGACCACTGTCGGTAATCGCCAGCATCAAAACCGCGAGATCATCGAGGATCGGCAGCAGTTCGTACCAGTTCAAACCATTTTGCAGCCGGTCGCGCATCGCCTCGGCTTGCGGTCGGTGGCGCTCCGGCAACGACAAGTCGTCCAGCAGACCCAGCAATGTGCTCTCGATGTGCTTGGCCACCGAGCTGTAGGACGGCTCCGGCGAGTCCGGCAGTGCATAAAGAACATCCTGCTCGGATTGCTCCGAGTCCAGAGCCGTCGGGACTTCTGCCATCGCCGGTGGGGGCGGAAGGCTGCCGTGTAACGGCGAAGCTTCATCGCCCGCTCGTGGGACGGTGGACGTCAGCTCGTCGGGATTGATTGCCATTGCGTCGGGAGCCGTCGTCGGATCAACTGCCGGGGCAGCCTGCGGCTCTTCCAGCGGATCCGTATCAGGTAGATCCTGATCCGCTACCAGCGCTTTGGCACGCGCAGCTTCGACGACTAACACAGGAGGAACAAAAGCCACCACTTCAGGTGATGGCCTGGTTTCTTCCAGTGGCTGAGGTGCCGCAGGCGCAGACTCTGCAATCACGCCGTGCGGCACTGGCGCGGTCGGTGTCGGGACTTCCTGCACCGCTGGTGTAATAACCTGGACCAGTGCCGGCATCGATGATTCACGCACCGGCCCAAGTATTGCCTCTACAACAGGTGCCGACAATTGCTCAACGGGGCTCGGAGCTGGCGCTTCGTGTTGAGACGCACCGGCTTCCAAGGTCTGCGCATCAGCGTCTCGACCACCAAACAAACGTTGCAGCAAACCTGGGCGGCTTGGCTCGGCAGGGTTTTCCAGCAGGCTCAGCGCTTGACCTTGCAGACCACTGAGCTCACCCAGCAACAAAGGAATTTCACGTGCCTGGCTGACCCGTCCGTCGAGTTGCTTGGCGAAGGTCTTCAGCGGGCGGCTGATCTCCCGCGGCAACGGCAAACTCTGGAGCTGACTGACCAGGGCGGTCAACGCAGCGCTGACCTGATCGACCCGGGTCTCGCGACGCTGCTCGGAGTCGAGTACGGCTTTCTCCAGGCGTGGCAGCAATGCGGCCAATCCTGCATCCATATCGTTGGTGCGGATGACTTCGCGCATTTCCTTCATGCACTGGTCAACCGCGCGGTCGGTGCCCTCGGCCGCCAGCGTGCTGCGCACCAGCCCGCGACGCAGCAAGTCGAGGCGGGCATCCCAGCGGCGCTCGAGCTTTTCCTGCTGTTCGATACTTTTGAGGTATTTCTCTTTCCAGCGCTGTGCTTCGTCGCTCATTCAGGGGTTCCGCGAAGGGCAGGACTCAACGCGGGCAATGCATCGGCCGTGAGCGAACCCGGCAGACGAATCTCTACCGCGACCGGCAGGTGATCGGAAATCGGTTGTGCCAGCACTTCGACCCGTTCGAGGGTCAGCGTAGGGCTGAGCAGAATATGGTCCAGGCAGCGTTGCGGGCGCCAACTGGGGAAAGTCGCTTCGACTTGTGGCGCGAGCAAACCAAGGTCCCGCAGAGGAGAGGTTTGCAGCAGATCACTGGCGTGGGTGTTCATATCACCCATCAGCACTTGATGCTTGTAGTCGCCGATCAGCTCGCGAATGTAGGCCAACTGCATTGTCCGCACGCGCGCCCCCAATGCCAGGTGCATCATTACGACCACCAGCGCCTCCGGTCCCTCGCCAAACCGCACAAGAATCGCACCACGGCCCTTGGGCCCGGGCAGCGGATGATCTTCAATTGCCCATGGGCGCAAACGGCTGAGCACGCCATTGCTGTGCTGAGCGAGACGACCCAGGTTGCGATTGAGTTGTTGATACCAGTAGGGGAAGGCACCGAGCTGAGCCAGGTGCTCGACTTGATTGACGTAGCCTGACCGCAGGCTGCCGCCATCGGCTTCCTGCAAAGCGACCAGATCGTAGTCGCCCAGCAGACTGCCGATCTTTTGCAGGTTATCCGCGCGCCCGGTGTGCGGCAGCAGATGCTGCCAGCTACGGGTCAGGTAATGCCGATAACGCTCGGTACTGATGCCGACCTGGATGTTAAAACTGAGCAAACGCAAACGGCTGTCTGCGGGCAAGCCCGAGGATTCCAGATGATGCTCGTTGACTTGCGGGTTGTGCAGGCCAACAAGACGTTCAGCACCCCAACGGCGCATGGCGTGCGCCGCTTACTTAGCGGCGCGCTCCTTGGCGATCAGCTGATCGGCCACGCTCAAGGTACCTTCAGGACCACCGGCAGTGCCCAGGTCGAAACGGTATTTGCCGTTGACGACCATGGTCGGTACGCCAGAGATCTGATAGGCCTGAGCCTTTTTCTTGGCATCTTCAACTTTGCCTTTGACGGCGAACGAGTTGTAGGTGCTCAGGAACTTGTCCTTGTCGACGCCTTCGCCGGTCAGGAACTCAGCCATTTCTTCCGGGGTAGCGAGCTTCTTGCCACCGTGGATCGCTTCGAAGACGGCTTTGTGAACCTTGTGTTCCACGCCCATCGCTTCCAGGGTGATGTACAGCTGGCCGTGAACGTTCCAGATACCACCGAACATGGCCGGAATACGCACGAAGTTCACGTCGGCAGGGAGTTTTTCAACCCAAGGGTTGATGGTTGGCTCGAACGCATAGCAATGCGGGCAGCCATACCAGAACAGTTCCACGACTTCGATCTTGCCAGGCACAGCCACCGGAACGGCGCTGCTCAATTCGACATATTGCTTACCGGCTTCAAGCGGTTCGGCAGCTTGGGCGGTCATGCCGAACAGGCTGGCAGTGACGAGTGCGGCGCTGAGAATCAGATTACGCATGCTTTACTCCTGGGCAAATTGGCTCGCCTCGCGCGACCTGCTTTCCGGCAGGTCATGGCGGGCATCAGTTATCTAGTGTAACGGCAGCGGCCACAAAAAAGGGCGGCCAAAGCCACCCTTTTTATGCTTGCATCAAAGGATTAATCGAGCGTTAACATTGCGCGAGATCAACACCTTGCGCAGCGCCCGCGCAACCGGCCTTAGTGCAGGCCTTGAATATAGCTGGACACCGCTTCGATGTCCTTGTTGCTCAATTTTGCAGCAATGCTTTGCATGATTTTCGTGTCGCCGTCGTTGGTACGGTTACCTTCACGGAAATCAGTCAGCTGCTTGGCGATGTATTGAGCGTGCTGGCCACCCAGGTGCGGGAAGGCAGCAGCGGCGTTGCCTGCACCGTTAGGCGAGTGGCAACCGGTGCACGAAGGCATGCCCTGGTCCAGTTTGCCGCCACGGAACAACTCTTCACCGTGAGCCACGACTTTCGGGTCTGCTGCGCCGACGCTGCCTTTCTGGCTGGCGAAGTAGGCAGCGAGGTCGGCCAGGTCCTGATCGCTCAGGTTGGTCAACAGGCCGGTCATCTCCAGAACGGTGCGCTTGCCCGACTTGATGTCGTGCAGCTGCTTGTTCAGGTAACGCTCACCCTGACCCGCCAACTTTGGAAAGTTTGGCGCCATGCTGTTGCCGTCCGGGCCATGACAGGCGCCACATACTGCGGCTTTCGCCTGACCAGCAGTCGCATCACCTGCAGCATGGGCAATGCCGGAGATCCCCAGGGTCAACAGCAGACTCACGATCAATTTGTTCATCAGCTAATCCAACTACGGCTAAGGGTTAAAGAGTTATGGACCGGGATCACTCGTTCATCCTCTGGATGATTGCTCGGTAATCCTCGGCACTGCAGTCCATGCACAAACCACGCGGCGGCATCGCCTTGAAACCCTGGGTCACGTGTTGCACCAGCGTCTCCATACCTTGCGCCAGTCTTGGCGCCCAAGCTTCCTGATCACCCTTTCGAGGCGCCGTTGGGAGTTGGCCGGAATGACAGGCTCCACAAACACGGTTGTACACAGCTTCCGGATCCTGTGTAGCCTGAGCGCTGTAAAGCGGCATCAAGACACCGGCAGCTAGCAGCCATTTCGTCATAAAACGACCTTTTCAGGGTTGAGAGCGTTCTGCGTTCTAGTGCGCAATCAAGGTCAATCGCTCTCGTGAACTTCATCCTACGCTGGGACAAAGCGCACACAAAATCTGCGGCATTATATACTGGCGTCACTGAAACGGAAACGACGCTGCTCTTTGCGACCAATCTCGGCACCGCCCACATCGGAAATCCCATGCAACTCAAGAACCCCATCCTCGGTCTGTGCCAACAGTCCACCTTCATGCTCAGCGCCGCCAAAGTCGACCAATGCCCTGACGACGAAGGCTTTGAAGTGGCCTTCGCCGGGCGTTCCAACGCCGGCAAGTCCAGCGCCCTGAACACTCTGACTCACGCCAGCCTGGCTCGCACCTCGAAAACGCCAGGTCGCACGCAACTCTTGAACTTCTTTAAGCTAGACGATGAACGCCGTCTGGTCGACCTGCCGGGTTACGGCTACGCGAAAGTGCCGATCCCGCTGAAGCAACACTGGCAGCGCCACCTGGAAGCTTATCTGGGCAGCCGCGAGAGCCTGAAGGGTTTGATTCTGATGATGGACATCCGTCATCCAATGACCGACTTCGACCTGCTGATGCTCGACTGGGCCGTGGCCAGCGGCATGCCGATGCACATTCTGCTGACCAAGGCCGACAAACTGACCTATGGCGCAGCAAAGAACACCTTGCTCAAAGTTCAGGCGGAAATCCGTAAAGGCTGGGGCGAAACCGTGACTATCCAGCTGTTCTCGGCCCCAAAACGCCTGGGCCTGGAAGACGCCTACACTGTATTGGCGAACTGGATGGAACTGGCAGACAAGGGCGCCGAGGCGGCCGCAGAGTAAGGCGCAAGCTGTCTGCGCGGCGCTCAGGCAAGGCAAAAACAGGCGAGCAAGCGGAGTTTAGGGCCCTAAATGAGCATTGCGAGCCTGTTTTTAACGCAGCATGAGCGACGCGCAGGCAGTTTGCGGGCAAAAAAAACCCCGAATTACGTATGGGGAGAGAGTAATCCGGGGTCTAAGTTTCCGGACCGCTAGGGCGGGGTCCAGATATCTGCCAACACTTAACACAACATAGGAGCATCGAAGGGCTTCACCACCCATTCAGTAACTCTGAGTGGCGGTTCACGGATTTAGTTCCGATTAATTTCAAAACCTATTGGGAATAATCCCAAGCATTTTCCGAACTAATAGCCCTTCGCCAGTGACTGGCCGCGACACTACGCCGCGGCGCTATCCCCGAGAAAAAGTACCTCAAAACGGCTTAATGCGCCTCATCCCAGTTGTTGCCGACACCGACTTCCACCAAAAGCGGTACATCCAGGGTCGCTGCGCCGCTCATGTGAACGCGAACCTCCTCACGAACCTGATCAACCAGGTCTTCGCGAACCTCAAGCACCAATTCATCGTGCACCTGCAGAATCACTTTGGCGTCCAGGCCTGAAGTCGTCAGCCAGTTATCCACTGCCACCATGGCTTTCTTGATGATGTCCGCCGCGGTGCCTTGCATCGGCGCGTTGATCGCCGTGCGTTCGGCGCCTTTGCGCAGGGCCGGGTTCTTCGCGTTGATGTCCGGCAGGTACAGGCGACGGCCGAAAATGGTTTCGACGAAACCCTGCTCAGCCGCCTGGGCCCGGGTGCGCTCCATGTACTCGAGCACACCTGGATAGCGGGCAAAATAACGGTCGATGTAGGCTTGGGACTGCTTACGGTCGACGCCGATCTGCTTGGCCAGGCCAAACGCGCTCATGCCGTAGATCAGACCGAAGTTGATCGCCTTGGCGCTGCGCCGCTGGTCGGTGGTGACGTCCGCCAGTTCAACCCCGAACACCTCGGCAGCGGTGGCTTTGTGCACGTCCAGGTCGTTGCGGAATGCGTGCAACAGCCCTTCGTCCTTGGCCAGATGGGCCATGATCCGCAGTTCGATCTGCGAGTAGTCCGCCGCCAGCAGCTTGTAGCCTTTCGGCGCAACGAATGCCTGACGAATCCGTCGACCTTCGGCGGTACGAATCGGAATGTTCTGCAGGTTTGGATCACTGGAAGACAAACGACCGGTCGCTGCCACCGCTTGATGGTAGGACGTGTGAATCCGCCCGGTGCGTGGGTTGATCTGCTCCGGCAGACGGTCGGTATAGGTGCTTTTCAGCTTGCTCAAGGAGCGGTACTGCATCAGCACTTTGGGCAACGGGTAATCCTGCTCGGCCAGTTCCGCCAGCACCGCTTCGGCGGTTGAAGCCTGGCCCTTGGCGGTTTTGCTGAGAATCGGCAGCCCGAGTTTTTCGTACAGGATCACGCCCAATTGTTTCGGCGAACCGAGGTTGAACTCTTCACCGGCGATGGCGAACGCCTCACGCTCGAGAGCTACCAACTTGTCGCCCAGCTCAACGCTCTGGATGCCCAGCAGGTTGGCGTCGACCAACGCGCCCTGACGTTCAATTCGCGCCAACACCGGAACCAGCGGCATCTCGATTTCGCTCAGGACTTTGCTCAGGCTCGGAATGGCATTGAGTTTTTCCTGCAAGGTCTGATGCAGACGTAGTGTCACGTCGGCGTCTTCAGCGGCGTATGGCCCGGCCAGCTCCAGCGAGATCTGGTCGAAGGTCAGTTGCTTGACGCCCTTGCCCGCGATGTCCTGGAAGCTGGTGGTGGTGTAGCCCAAATACTTGAGCGCCAGGCTGTCCATATCGTGACGGGTTGCGGTGGAGTCCAGCACGTAGGACTCGAGCATGGTGTCGAAGGCGATGCCTTGCACCATGATGCCGCAGCCCTGATCGCCACCTATGGCGCAGTTGGCCAGGATGTTCATGTCGAACTTGGCATGCTGGCCGACCTTGAGCTTGCTCGGGTCTTCCAGAATCGGTTTCAGCGCGCGCAACACAGTGTCGCGATCCAGTTGATCCGGCACGCCCATGTAGGAATGGGTCAACGGGATGTAGGCTGCTTCGTTGGCGTGTACAGCGAACGACAGCCCGACAAGTTGCGCTTGCTGCGCGTCGACACCGGTGGTTTCGGTGTCGAAGGCGAACAACTTGGCGTTTTGCAGTTTCTTCAGCCAGACGTCGAAATCAGCCTGGGTGAGAACCGTGGTGTACTTGGGCCCATCGTCGCCGACCACGGCTTCTTCAACCGCCGCCACCACTTCCTGGCCCGCTCGCTTGGCGTCACGCTGAAGCTCCTCGAACCAGCTCTTGAACTCGAGCAGGGTATAGAGCTCGGCAAGCTTTTCACGGTCCGGCTCACCCAGGTGCAAGTCGTCGAGACCAATGTCCAACGGTACGTCGACCTTGATGGTCGCCAGTTGATAGGAGAGGAACGCCATCTCCTTGTGCTCTTCAAGCTTGGCCGGCAGCGTTTTAGCGCCACGAATCGGCAAGGTCGGGACGATATCGAGCTGCGCATAGAGCTCGGTGAGGCCGCCGTTCACGCCCACCAGCAAGCCAGACGCCGTCTTCGGGCCAATGCCCGGCACGCCCGGAATGTTGTCGGAGGAATCACCCATCAGTGCCAGGTAATCGATGATCTGTTCGGGAGCGACGCCGAATTTCTCCTTCACGCCAGCCACGTCCATCGCGCTACCGGTCATGGTATTGACCAAGGTAATGTGCCCGTCGACCAGTTGCGCCATGTCCTTGTCGCCGGTAGAGATCACCACCGGGCGGTCAGCGGCCGCGCTGCTGCGGGCCAGCGTACCGATTACGTCGTCGGCCTCAACGCCTTCGACGCACAGCAACGGAAAGCCCAGGGCAATCACGCTCGCGTGCAATGGCTCGATCTGCACGCGCATGTCGTCGGGCATGCTTGGGCGGTTGGCTTTGTACTCGGCGTACATGTCATCGCGAAACGTCCCGCCCTTGGCGTCGAATACGACAGCGAACGGGCTGTCCGGGTACTGCTTGCGCAGACTCTTGAGCATGTTCAGCACGCCCTTGACCGCACCGGTCGGCAGGCCTTTGGAGGTGGTCAGCGGTGGCAGCGCGTGAAAGGCGCGGTACAGGTAAGAAGAACCGTCCACCAGGACGAGGGGGGCTTGGCTCATGAGCAGGATCAACCTTTTCGGCGGGTCCGGCGCTAGAATAGCGGGACCGTTGACGACAAAGGGACAAGGTTATCATGCGCTCACTAAATCGCCTGTTGCTGACTGGCTTCTTTGCAATCACTCCACTGGCCGTCATGGCAGCCAATGATGCACCGACGCCGGAACCGGAAGTCACCATCCACACTGAAGGTGACAAGACCATTCAGGAGTACCGCCAGAACGGCTTCCTGTATGCGATCAAGGTCACCCCGAAGGGAGGCAAACCGTACTTTTTGGTGCGCGCGGACGGAACGGAAGCAAACTTTATCCGCTCGGACCAGCCGGATATGCTGATTCCGTCGTGGGAAATTTTTACCTGGAAGTAGTTTCTTAACTTTAATCGGCGCTGGCTCAACTCCCGGCGCCCGAACTGAGCAGTTTTTAACCATGTCTGTGTTCACTCCCCTGGCTCGGCCCGAGCTGGAAACCTTTCTCGCCCCTTATGGGCTCGGCCGCCTGCTTGATTTCCAGGGGATTGCCGCGGGTAGCGAAAACACCAACTTCTTTATCAGTCTGGAGCAGGGCGAGTTTGTCCTGACTCTGGTTGAGCGCGGCCCCGTGCAGGAGATGCCGTTCTTTATCGAGCTGCTCGACGTGCTGCATGATGCCGATTTGCCGGTGCCCTACGCGCTGCGTACCACCGACGGCATCGCCCTGCGTGAATTGGCCGGCAAACCCGCACTGTTGCAGCCGCGGCTGGCCGGCAAGCACATCAAGGAAGCCAACGCACAGCATTGCGCACAGGTCGGTGAATTGCTGGGGCACCTGCACCTGGCGACCAAAGACCACATGATCAAGCGCAAAACCGATCGCGGCCTCGACTGGATGCTCGAAGAAGGCACGCAACTGCTGTCGCACCTGAATGCCGCACAAAGCAATCTGCTGCAACGCGCCTTGAACGAAATCACTGAGCAGAAGACCAAAATCCTGGCGCTGCCTCGGGCCAACATCCACGCCGACCTGTTCCGCGACAACGCGATGTTCGAAGGCACGCACCTGACCGGGCTGATCGACTTCTACAACGCCTGTTCAGGCCCGATGCTCTACGACGTAGCGATTGCCCTGAATGACTGGTGCTCGGACGAAGACGGCTTGATTGACGGCCCACGGGCGAGGGCACTGCTCGGTGCTTATGCGGCGCTACGTCCGTTCACCGCCACCGAGGCCGAACTGTGGCCGACCATGCTGCGGGTGGCGTGCGTGCGGTTCTGGCTGTCGCGCTTGATCGCCGCCGAATCCTTTGCCGGGCAGGACGTGCTGATTCACGATCCGATGGAGTTTCAGCAGCGCCTGGCGCAGCGTCAGCACGTCAGCACGCCGTTGCCGTTCGCCCTTTAAAGCATCGCGAGCAGGCTCGCTCCCACAGGTTCTCGGTGATCCATGTGGGAGCGAGCCTGCTCGCGATTGAGGCGCAGCCGAATAATGCTTTAAAGCGACTCCAGGCAACCCGCCAAATCACTCCCCAACTTCTCCAACACCTTCTCATAACCCTGAGCCGTCGCCGGCGTGTAACCACCCAACGCATCCAACTCCGCCAGTTTCACCGGCAAACCGGCCACCAGTGTCTCGGCCAAGCGTGGGCGCAACGGCGGTTCGCTGAACACGCAGGTCTTGCCGACTTCCTGCAAGCGCGAGCGCATCGCCGCAACGTGCTGGGCACCGGGCTGCACTTCGGCAGCAACGCTGAACACGCCGGTGTGCTTGAGGCCGTAGGCGTCTTCGAAGTAATCGAACGCTTCGTGGAACACGAAGTAAGGCTTGTCCGCGACACCCGCCAGGCGCGCTTTCAAGCGCAGATCCAGCGCATCCAGACGCTCATCGAACGCCTTGAGGTTGCTCTGATAACGCGGCGCATTGGCCGGATCGGCAGCACTGAGGTCAGTGGCGATTTTTGCCGCGATCACCCGAGCGTTGACCGGTGACAACCAAAGGTGAGCATCGAGACTGCCGGGGCGGTGGTCGTGATCATGCTCGTTGGCCTCCTCCGCATGGGAGTGGCTGTCTTGCGCGAAGCGGCGCAGCTTCAAACCGGGCAGGTCCTGCACCGCAACCGCTGGCAGACTACGACCTTTAAGCACGCGCGGAAGGAAACCCTCCATGTCCGGGCCAATCCAGTAGAGCAAATCCACCGACTGCACCTTCCGTACGTCGGAAGGACGCAAGGCATAGTTATGCGGCGACGCACCTGGTGGCAGCAACACTTCGGGAACCCCGACGCCATCCTGCACCGCAGCAGCAATCAGCTGCAGGGGCTTGATACTGGTCAGCACATTCACCTCGGCATGAGCGACGTTGATCGCAAACAAACCGGCAGTAAATGTGACAAAAATGGCAAAAAGTCTGGACACGATGACCACTCAAAGAGGCGAGAACGGGTAACATAATAACGTCTCTCACAAAACTCGTCGCCGCTCATGCCTAAAACACCGTTAGCCAGCCGTCCCCACGACCACTCTCACTGCGTGCACAGCGCGTTGTCCGAGGCCGATGTCATTTGCGCACGTCAAGGCTTGCGCCTGACCGCGTTGCGTCGGCGGGTGCTGGAACTGGTCTGGCAAAGCCACAAGCCGCTGGGCGCCTACGACATTCTGGCGGTACTCAGCGAGCAGGATGGCCGCCGCGCTGCGCCGCCGACCGTCTACCGCGCGCTGGATTTCCTGCTGGATAACGGCCTGGTCCATCGCATCTCTTCGCTCAACGCCTTCGTTGGCTGTAATCATCCGGGGCACGCCCACCAGGGCCAGTTCCTGATTTGCCGCGAATGCCATGCGGCCATCGAGCTCGAACAGAAATCCATCAGCGACACGATCATCCACAGCGCGAGCGACGTCGGGTTTGTGGTCGAAGGTCAGACTGTCGAAGTGGTCGGTCTCTGCTCGGGTTGCCAGGGGGCTTGATGAGCACTGCGTTGATCCGCCTCAATCAGGTTGCGGTGACCTTTGCCGGGCAAAGCGTACTGGACAACATCGAACTGAGCGTCGAGCCGAGGCAGATCGTCACCCTGATCGGCCCCAACGGCGCCGGCAAGACCACGCTGGTCCGCGCCGTACTTGGTCTGCTCAAACCCGACAGCGGCAGCGTCTGGCGCAAGCCGAAACTGCGGGTCGGCTACATGCCGCAGAAGCTGCACGTTGACCCGACCTTGCCGCTCTCGGTACTGCGCTTCTTGCGCCTGGTGCCGGGCGTGGACCGTGCGCGTGCCATGGCGGCGCTCAAGGAAGTCGGTGCCGAACAGGTGATCGACAGCCCGGTGCAGAGCGTTTCCGGCGGCGAAATGCAGCGTGTATTACTGGCCCGCGCCCTGTTGCGCGAGCCCGAACTGCTGGTGCTCGATGAGCCGGTACAGGGCGTCGACGTGGCCGGACAAGCCGAGCTCTACAGCTTGATCACCCGCCTGCGCGATCGCCACGGTTGCGGGGTGTTGATGGTTTCCCACGATCTGCACCTGGTGATGAGCACTACCGACCAGGTGGTCTGCCTCAATCGCCACGTCTGCTGCTCCGGGCATCCCGAGCAAGTCAGCGGCGACCCGGCGTTCGTCGAGTTGTTCGGCAAGAACGCGCAGAGCCTGGCGGTCTATCACCACCATCATGACCACGCCCACGACCTGCATGGCTCAGTCGTCAGCGCAGTACCGGTCGCTCACACCCACGTTCATGGAGATGGCTGCAAGCATGGCTGATTTTCTGTTGTACGCCCTGCTCGCAGGCCTGGCCCTGGCCGCCGTCGCAGGTCCGCTGGGATCGTTCGTGGTCTGGCGGCGCATGGCCTATTTCGGCGACACCCTGTCCCACGCGGCCTTGCTCGGTGTGGCGTTGGGTTTTCTGCTGGATGTCAGCCCGACCATCGCCGTCACCGTCGGCTGCCTGTTGCTGGCCGTGCTGCTGGTGACCTTGCAACAGCGACAGCCGCTGGCCTCCGACACCTTGTTGGGGATTCTTGCGCCAAGCACGCTCTCTCTGGGGCTGGTGGTACTAAGCTTCATGCATGAAGTGCGGATCGACCTGATGGCCTATCTGTTCGGCGACCTGCTGGCGATCAGCCCGACCGATCTTTCGTGGATTCTCGGCGGCAGCGCGGCGGTGATGCTGCTGTTGGTGGCGCTGTGGCGGCCGTTGCTGGCGATTACCGTGCACGAAGAACTGGCCACGGTCGAAGGTCTGCCCGTGGCGGCGTTGCGCCTGACCTTGATGCTGTTGATTGCAGTGGTGATCGCGGTGGCGATGAAAATCGTCGGCGTGCTGCTGATTACTTCTCTGCTGATCATCCCGGCGGCTGCGGCACAACGTCACGCACGCTCTCCAGAGCAGATGGCCTTGGGCGCGAGTTTGCTCGGTATACTTGCGGTCTGCGGTGGCCTGGCGCTGTCGTGGTTCAAGGACACGCCGGCTGGCCCATCGATTGTGGTGGCTGCCGCCGCGCTGTTTCTGCTGAGTTTTGTCCTGCCCCGTCGAGGGGTGTAGACTTGCTCGTTTTTTGCGCAATCAGAGAGTCGCAGGAATGAAGCCGTTCGCCTCCCGTTATCTGCTCCTTGTTGCATTTTCGCTGCTACTTGGCGCCTGCCAAAGCACGCCGCCAGCCCCTGCAGTTCCTGACGCACGGGCTACGGCGATCGCGCAGCTGGAGCAAAGCCTGGCCAGCAGTGAACTGGCCACCGCCGAGGATCAATTGGCCGCTTTGCAAGCCGAATCGCCCAACGATCAGTCGCTGGAGCAATATCAACGGCAACTCGCCGAAGCCTATTTGCAACGCAGCCAGATCGTTCTGCAAAAAGGCGACGTGAATGCCGCCGCCACGGCCCTGAGCCGGGCTCGCGCGTTGATGCCCAAAGCCCCGGCGCTGACCGGTGGCGTCAACAACGCCATCAGCCATGCGCGCAAAGCTGAACTGGACCAGGCCGAAGCCGCCCTCAAAGCCGCCGAAGCCAAGCGTGTCGCCAAGGTCATCGACCCAACGGCTGAGAGCACCACCGTTGCGCTGAACATCGCCGATAGCAAGCAGTTGCGGCGGCAACTCGATGCGATTGCCAGCGATGTGGTGAGTTACCAGTGCGACGTCAGCATCCAGGCACCTCGCACCGAGGATTACCCGTGGCTGGCCACGCTGCTGACCAAACGGGTGAAGAAGCTTGATGCCGACTTCGACCTGAAGATCGAGCGGCAGATTTTGCGCAATGTCCCGGCACAAATGGTTCTGACGCCGCGTAAGCCTTAACAGAAAAGATCGCAGCCTTCGGCAGCTCCTACGGACCGGTGTAGGAGCTGCCGCAGGCTGCGATCTTTTTCTTGTTTATGACCTTTGATCGCGTTATTTCCAAATGACTGGATGAATGCGAAATAAATGCTAAGAACCTCTATACGGACAGGCTAAAATGCCCGCCCGGCTAACCGCTGATCCTTTTCTAACGCGCCCCACAAGGTTCGCTACGTGATCGAGTTTCAAAACGTCCATAAAACTTACCGCGTTGCCGGTAAGGATATTCCCGCGCTGCACCCCACCAATCTGTCGATTGAGAACGGTCAGGTGTTCGGCCTGATCGGTCATTCCGGTGCGGGAAAAAGTACCCTGTTGCGTCTGATCAACCGCCTGGAAAACTCCAGCGGCGGCAAGATCATCGTCGATGGCGAAGAAGTTACCGCGCTGGATGCCAATGCTCTGCGCCGCTTCCGTCAGCAAGTCGGGATGATCTTCCAGCACTTCAACCTGCTGGCCTCCAAGACGGTTGCCGACAACGTTGCACTGCCGCTGACCCTGGCCGGTGAACTGTCGCGCAGCGAGATCGACCAGCGCGTGGCCGAGTTGCTTGCTCGCGTCGGCCTGTCCGACCACGCAAAGAAGTACCCGGCGCAGCTGTCCGGTGGCCAGAAGCAGCGCGTCGGCATCGCCCGCGCCCTGGCGACCAAGCCGAAAATCCTGCTCTGCGACGAAGCCACCAGCGCCCTCGACCCGCAAACCACCGCGTCGGTCCTGCAACTGTTGGCCGAGATCAACCGTGAGCTGAACCTGACCATCGTGCTGATCACCCATGAAATGGACGTGATTCGCCGGGTCTGCGACCAGGTCGCGGTAATGGATGCCGGCGTAATCGTCGAACAAGGTCCGGTAGCCGACGTGTTCCTGCACCCGAAACATCCGACCACCAAACGCTTCGTTCAGGAAGACGAGCAGATCGACGAAAGCGAACAGCGCGACGACTTCGCTCACGTGCCGGGCCGTATTGTGCGCCTGACCTTCCAGGGCGACGCCACCTACGCGCCGTTGCTGGGCACCGTCGCTCGGGAAACGGGTGTGGACTACAGCATCCTCGCCGGTCGTATCGACCGCATCAAAGACGTCCCCTACGGGCAACTGACCCTGGCGGTCACCGGTGGCGACATGGACGCGGCGTTTGCCCGCTTCACCGCAGCTGACGTCCACATGGAGGTGCTGCGTTAATGGAAGCCCTGATGAGTTTCTTCGCCAATATCGACTGGTTCGAAATCTGGCTGGCCACCGGTGACACCTTGCTGATGCTGGGCGGTTCGCTGTTGTTCACCGTACTGCTCGGCCTGCCGCTGGGCGTGTTGCTGTTCCTCTGCAGCCCGCGCCAGTTGCTCGAGGCCAAAGGCGTTTACGCACTGCTGTCGCTGATCGTGAATATCCTGCGTTCGCTGCCGTTCATCATTCTGCTGATCGTGATGATCCCGTTCACTGTGTTGATCACCGGCACCTCGCTGGGCGTCGGCGGTGCGATCCCGCCGCTGGTGGTGGGCGCTACGCCGTTCTTCGCCCGACTGGTGGAAACCGCCCTGCGTGAAGTCGATCGCGGCATTATCGAAGCGACCCAGGCGATGGGCGCGACCACCCGCCAGATCATCATCAACGCGCTGCTGCCGGAAGCCCGCCCGGGCATTTTCGCAGCGATCACGGTGACCGCGATTACGCTGGTGTCCTACACGGCCATGGCCGGTGTGGTCGGCGCCGGTGGCTTGGGTGACCTGGCGATCCGCTTCGGTTACCAACGTTTCCAGACTGACGTGATGGTGGTGACCGTAGTGTTGCTGCTGGTGTTGGTCCAGGTTCTGCAAACCGTCGGCGATAAGCTGGTGGTGCACTTTTCCCGAAAATAAATGCAATCGCCGGCCACGGCTGGCAGGCGCCCGAACGGGTGCCTCACAAGGAGTTTGCTGGATGAAAAAACTACTCGTCGCGTTCGCTGCCGTTGCAGCGTTTTCTGCTCAGGCCGCTGAAACCCTGACCGTCGCCGCTACCCCGGTTCCGCACGCGGAAATCCTTGAGTTCGTGAAGCCGGCACTGGCCAAAGAAGGCGTCGACCTCAAGGTCAAGGTGTTCACCGACTACGTGCAGCCAAACGTACAGGTTGCCGAAAAACGCCTGGACGCCAACTTCTTCCAGCACCAGCCGTACCTCGATGAGTTCAACAAGGCCAAGGGCACAAACCTGGTGAGCGTTGCCGGTGTGCACCTGGAGCCGCTGGGCGCGTACTCCAGCAAGTACAAGACTCTCGCTGAACTGCCAGGTGGCGCCAACGTGGTGATCCCGAACGACGCCACCAACGGCGGCCGCGCGCTGTTGCTGCTGGAGAAGGCCGGTCTGATCAAGTTGAAGGATTCGAAAAACATCCTGTCGACCGTCAAGGACATCACCGAAAACACCAAGGACCTGAAGTTCCGTGAACTGGAAGCCGCGACCATCCCGCGTGTGCTGACCCAGGTCGACCTGGCGCTGATCAACACCAACTACGCGCTGGAAGCCAAGCTCGATCCGTCCAAGGACGCCCTGGTGATCGAAGGCAAAGACTCGCCTTACGTGAACATCCTGGTCGCCCGTCCGGACGACAAGGACAGCGACGCGATGAAGAAACTGGTTGCTGCCCTGCACAGCCCGGAAGTAAAAGCCTTCATTCTGGAGAAGTACAAAGGCGCGGTATTGCCGGCGTTCTGATCTAAACACTACAAAAAAGATCGCAGCCTTCGGCAGCTCCTACAGAACACGATATCCGTGCGTAGGAGCTGCCGAAGGCTGCGATCTTTTTTTGTGCCTGAAGAATTACTGACGCTTGAGCATCACCGGCAACTGGGCCACCAGTTTCGTGTTGTTCAACGGCGCACGAATGAACCCGCGCTGCGTGCCGTCCGGCCCGATCACCGCCAGGTTGCCGCTGTGGTCGACGGTGTAGTTGGGTTTGCTGGTGTCAGCCGGAATGAACGGAATGCTCACCGCATTGGCGACTTTCTGCAGGTCTTCGACCGAAGCCGGCGTCAGGCCAACAAATTGCGGATCGAAGTAACCCAGGTATTGCTTGAGCTGCTTGGGGGTGTCGCGGTTCGGGTCGACGCTGACCAGAATGATCTGCAGCTTGTCGACCGCATCCGCCGGCAGCTCGCTCTTGATCTGCCGCAGTTGCGCCAGCGTCGTCGGGCAGATGTCCGGGCAGAAGGTGTAGCCGAAGAACAGCAGACTCCACTTGCCTTTCAACGCGTTGACCGTGACCGGTTGGCCGTCCTGATTGGTCATCTGTACATCCGGCAGGTTGCGGCTTTGCGGCAACAGGATGATCCCCGCGTCGATCAGCGCAGTCGGGTCGCCCTGGCCTTTGCCAGACAGTACTTTGTTGACGGTAAGCCCCAGGACCAGCGCGATCAGGGCAACAAGAATGAAGACGGTTTTCTGGGTTCGAGTCATAGGTTCAACAATAAGTAGTGGTCTACGAGCAGGGCGATGAACAGCAGGAACAAGTAGTAAATAGAGTACTTGAAGGTGTTGATCGCCGCGTGCGGCTGAGTGCCACGGTACAGCACCACGGCCCATTGCAGAAACCTCGCGCCCAGTCCCAGGGCGCAGATCAGGTACAGCAAGCCGCTCATGTGAATGACGTAGGGCATCAAGCTCACGGCCAGCAGGGCGAAGGTGTAAAGCAGGATGTGGATCTTGGTGTAATGCTCGCCGTGGGTCACCGGCAACATGGGAATATCGGCCTTGGCGTACTCCTCCTTGCGATGAATCGCCAGCGCCCAGAAATGCGGCGGCGTCCAGGCAAAGATGATCAGCACCAGCAGCAGCGGTTCGGCGCTGACATGCCCGGTGGCGGCAACCCAACCCAACAGCGGCGGCGCGGCGCCGGCCAGCCCGCCGATGACGATGTTCTGCGGCGTGGCGCGCTTGAGGAACCCGGTGTAGACCACTGCATAGCCAAGCAGCGAGGCAAGGGTCAGCCAAGCAGTCAGCGGGTTGGTGAAGGCCAGCAACAAGGCCTGCCCGGCCACCGCCAGCAGCAGTGCGAAGGTCAGTGCGGCGGTCGGTGAAACCCGGCCTTCGGCCAGTGGCCGCTTATGCGTTCGCGCCATTACCGCGTCGATGCGCCGGTCCACCACATGGTTGACCGCCGCCGCACCGCCCGCGCAAAGACCAATCCCCAGATTGCCAAACACCAGCACCGTCCACGGCACCCCGGCACGGGTGGCGAGGAACATGCCAACCAGCGAGGTAATCAGCATCAACACCACGACTTTCGGTTTGGTCAGCTCCAGATAGTCACGCCAGACCGCCCGGCTCTGCCGTTCACCGATCAGGGTCGCCATGGCATTTCTCCTTTTATTGTTATGGGCCCGGCCGTGTGTTGACGCGGACTGAAGCGCCAGCGCCCGGGTGCCTGCTGCCTGACTCGAACCAGGCTGGTTCGTGCGTGATAATTGACCAACACCATCGTCAGCAACAGCGCCGCGCCACCCGCGTTATGGGCGACGGCCACCGGCAACGGCAGGTGAAACAGCACATTGCTGATGCCCAAGCTGATCTGCACCGCCAAGGCCATCAGCACCAGACCGGCGAGCCGGGTCATGCCGACGACCTTCAGCTGCCAGGCCAGCCCCAGCAGGACTAGCGTGACCAACAGCGCGCCAATGCGGTGAGTCAGGTGAATCGCCGTGCGCGCATCGCTGTCGAGCTGCCCGCCGAGGTAATTGGGGCCGATGTGTTGGGTCAGGTGAAAACCGTTGGCGAAATCGGCAGGCGGCAACCATTGACCGTGACAGGTGGGAAAGTCGATACAGGCCACTGCTGCATAGTTGGAGCTGACCCAACCGCCAAGGGCGATCTGCCCGACCACCAGCAGCAACCCGGCCGTCGCCCAGTACTGCAAACGTCGCGGCACGATCAGCGCCGGCAATACACCGGACAAACGCAAAGTCAGCAAAAACAGCAGGCTCAAGGTCGCAAAACCACCGAGCAAATGCCCCGTAACCACCTGCGGCCAGAGTTTAAGAGTGACCGTCCACATGCCGAATGCTGCTTGGGCGAACACCACCGCCAGCAAGAACAACGGCAGCTTCAGGGGTTGATCCAGATGATGACGGTGGGTCCAGGCACGCGCCGCCAGCAACACAATCAGCAAGCCAAGGGTGCCGGCGAAATAGCGGTGGATCATCTCGTTCCAGCCCTTGTGGGCAACCACCGGGGTGTCCGGAAAATGCAGCTCGGCATGGGCCAGTTGGGCTTCGCTTTTCGGCACGCTGATAAAACCGTAGCAACCCGGCCAGTCCGGGCAACCGAGGCCGGCGTGGGTCAGCCGGGTATAGGCGCCCAGCAAGACGACAATCAGTGCCAGCAAGGTGGCAAACAGCGCGAGGCGAAATCCAGGCTTGGCCATGACGATGCCCTTATCCGATGTTCGACAGTTTCAACAGGTGGCGCAGGTCGTTGAGCAAGTCCTTGCCTTTGACGGTGGGGTCGTAGCGCAGCACCAGGTTGCCGTGGGGATCGATGATCCACAGCTGCGCCGTACCTTTGCCCTGAACGTTTTTGCTGTAGGTCGAGAGGTCCAGTGGATAACGCTGCAACTGCGGGTACTCACGTTTGAGCTTAGCCTCATAATCCGCGCTCAAGGGTTGGCCGGCGGCCAATGCATGACTGGCACGCGAAGCATCCCGCCCCAGACCGACCTGAATCTGCCGGGCCAGGTACACCAACTGCTGACAATCCACCGAGCAGTCCTGCGGTGCGGTCACCAGCATCTGCCAACGGTCTTCGTCCGCCTGCACCCCCAGGTCGGCACGGCTCTGACCGTTGCCGATCAATTCACCGTGATAGCTGCGACCTTCCGGCACCCAGAACTGCAACTTGTACATGCCGGTGGCGAGGATCATCGGACCAATCACCATCAGCAGGATCAGCACCAACTGCCAACGCCCACGACGACGATGTGGTGCCTGCGCTTCAGACATGTTGGGTGGACTCATGGCCGCTCCCATGCTGTTTCTCCTTTGCATTGTGCCATCCGAAGTAGAGATAAAGACCGAACAGTGCGAGCGCCATGGCGAACCACTGCACGGCATAACCGAGGTGTTTTTCCGGCCCCATGGCCACGACCGGCCAATCGGCCTCGTAGGACGCCGGGCCCGCTTCTTCACGTAATTCGTACGCAAAACCGTTGCGGCCCAATTCGCTCCAAAGCTTGGCCGGATCGATCGCCGTCACCAGCCGTGGCCAGTTGGCATTCGCCGGATCGGCATGCAGCTGAAAGGTCGCGCCCGGTGCGACATACACCCAGGCGTCGAGGCTCAGGGACTGTTCGGGGGTGGTGAACACGGGCGGTTTGCGCCGATCCGGCCACGGCAGCCAGCCGCGATTGAGCAATAACCAAAGGCCGCTGGCCTGGTCATGAAAGGGTTGCAGCAGCTCGACCCCTGGCCGGCCATTGCGGGTGCGGTTGTCCAGCAGGTAACTGTGGGCGGCATCGAACTGGCCATGCAGGCGAACGCGTCGAAATGCCGGGTCTTGTGTGCTCGACAGTTGTTCACTGGGCATCGGCTCAGCCGCGCGGCGTTCGGCGTAGCTCTCCAGCAACACGCGTTTCTGCTCGCCCCGGCTCAGCTGCCAAAAGCCCAGAAAGACCAGCAACGGCAGCAAGGCGAGCACCACCAACGTCGGCGCGATGCCCGGCCGAAAGCGCTTCATGACGCCGCCAGAAGATCGTTAAACGGGATAGCTATACTCAAGTGCATTGCATTCCCCCCGGAGTCTCACCATGCTCAAAGCAGCCATCGTCCTGATGCTGATTGCCACGGTTGTCAGCCTGTTCAGCGGCCTGTTTTTTCTGGTCAAGGACGACAGCAGCTCAAACCGCCTGGTCATCGCCCTGAGTGTTCGTGTCAGCCTGGCTGCCATCACCGTCGGCTTGATTGCCTGGGGATTCTTCAGCGGCCAGTTGGTGTCCAGCGCGCCCTGGTAAGCGCTGCCTCAAAGCACGTAAACGAAGACAAACAGACCGATCCACACCACGTCGACGAAGTGCCAGTACCAACTGGCCGCCTCGAAACCGAACTGGTGATCGGCATCGAAATGCCCACGCATGATCCGCATCAGCATCACGAACAGGATGATCGTGCCGATGGTCACGTGAGCGCCGTGGAAACCGGTCAGCATGAAGAACGTCGCGCCATACACGCCTGAGCCCAGGGTCAGCCCCAGTTCGTGATATGCATGGATGTATTCCTTGGCCTGGAAGCCAAGAAACCCACAACCCAGCAGCACCGTCAGCGCCAGCCAGAGTTTCAATGCACCGCGATGGCCTTTCTTCAAGGCATGGTGGGAGATGGTCACGGTGACGCTGGAACTGACCAGCAACACCGTATTCAGCAGCGGCAAGCCCCAGGGGCTGATGACTTCCCTGGGCGGCGGGAAGAGTGTCGGGTCAGGGGTGTGCAACAACGGCCAGGCGAACTGGAAGTTCGGCCAGAGCATGTGCGCGATGCCCTTATCGCCCTCGCCGCCGAGCCAGGGCCCGGACAGGTTGCGCACGTAGAACAGCGCACCGAAGAAAGCGATAAAGAACATCACCTCGGAGAAAATGAACCAGCTCATGCCCCAACGGAACGATCGATCAAGCTGCGAGCTATACAGCCCTGCGCGGCTTTCCTTGATCACTGTGCCGAACCAGCCAAACAGCATGTAGGCCAGCAACAGACCGCCAACGAAGAAGATCAGCGGGCCGTGGGATTCCGGGCGCGCTGCCTTGAGGTCGTTGAACCAGGTGGCCAGGCCAAACACGGTGACGAACATGCCGATCGTGGCAATGATCGGCCATTTGCTCTGGGCGGGAACGTAATAATGCTCATGACTTGCCATTTATTGTTCTCCTTATCGGGCACGCTTGAACGCCTCAAGGACCGGCATTGGTGTTTGCCACGACCGGTGGATGACGTGCGGTGATATCGAACAGCGTGTAAGCCAGCGTCAGGTGCTTCACATCCTTGGAAATCTCACGGTCAACGATGAAACGGACGGGCATTTCGATTCGTTCACCGGGTTGCAGCACCTGTTGGGTGAAGCAGAAGCACTCGGTCTTGTGGAAATACACGGCTGAGTCGCCCGGAGAAATGCTCGGTATCGCCTGCGCACTCATCGGGTGATCGGTCGGGTTGCGGGCGACAAAGATCATCTCGTTCACCGCCCCCGGATTGATCACCATGTCGTCGGCCTTGGGATAAAACTCCCAGACCATGTCCACGGCGTTGGTCGACAGAAACTGCACGCGAATTTGCCGCGACTTGTCGACGACCTGCTCGCCTTCGTACTGCCCGGCGGTTTTGCCGTTGATGCCAAACGCCTTGCACATCACGTCGTAGATCGGCACCAGGGCAAACCCGAAGACGAACATGCCGGCCACCACCAACAGCAGCCGGGTGACCAGCTTTTTCATGGAAACAGAGTCAGCCATGATGGCGGGTCTCTATATAGAAATAGAACCTTGTGGGAGCGAGCTTGCTCGCGATAGCGGTGCGCCTGACACACCGCGTCGCCTTCATCGCGAGCAAGTCGGATCGCCGCACCGTCGCTCCCACACAAGAAAGGCTGTTCATTTCACTTCCGGCGGCGTGACGAACGTGTGATACGGCGCCGGCGACGGCACGCTCCACTCCAGGCCTTCCGCGCCTTCCCATGGTTTCGCCGGGGCCGCCGGGCCACCGCGGATGGTCTTGATCACGATGAACAGGAAGAAAATCTGCGTCGCACCGAAAGTGAACGCACCAATCGACGACACCATGTTGAAGTCGGCGAATTGCAGGTTGTAGTCCGGAATTCGCCGCGGCATACCCGCCAGGCCCACGAAGTGCATCGGGAAGAAGGCCATGTTCATGCCGATGAACGACAGCCAGAAGTGCAGCTTGCCGAGGGTTTCGTCGTACATGTGGCCGGTCCATTTCGGCATCCAGTAGTAGGCCGAAGCGAAGATTCCGAAGATCGCCCCCGGCACCAGCACATAGTGGAAGTGCGCGACCACGAAGTAGGTGTCCTGGTACTGGAAGTCCGCCGGGGCGATGGCCAGCATCAACCCGGAGAACCCGCCAATGGAGAACAGGATCACGAACGCCACGGCAAACAGCATCGGTGTCTCGAAGGTCAACGAGCCTTGCCACATGGTGCTGACCCAGTTGAACACCTTGACCCCGGTGGGCACCGCGATCAGCAGCGTCGCGTACATGAAGAACAGCTCGCCCACCAGCGGGATGCCGACCACGAACATGTGGTGCGCCCAGACGATGAACGACAGAAAGGCAATACTCGCCGTGGCGTAGACCATCGAGGTGTAGCCGAACAGTGGCTTGCGGGCGAAGGTCGGAATGATCGAGCTGACGGCACCGAACGCCGGCAGGATCATGATGTACACCTCGGGGTGGCCGAAGAACCAGAACACGTGCTGGAACAGCACCGGATCACCCCCACCGGCAGCGCTGAAGAAGCTGGTGCCGAAGTGGATGTCCATCAGCATCATGGTCACGCAACCCGCCAGCACCGGCATCACCGCGATCAACAGGAACGCGGTGATCAGCCAGGTCCAGACGAACAGCGGCATTTTCATCAGGGTCATGCCCGGGGCACGCAGGTTGAGGATGGTGGCGATCACGTTGATCGCGCCCATGATCGAGCTGATGCCCATCAGGTGGATGGCGAAGATGAAGAAGGTCACGCTTTCCGGTGCATAGGTCGTCGATAGCGGGGCGTAGAAGGTCCAGCCGAAGTTCGGTCCGCCACCCGGCATGAACAGCGTCGACACCAGCAGCAGAAACGCTGCCGGCAGCAACCAGAAGCTGAAGTTGTTCATCCGCGGCAGGGCCATGTCCGGCGCGCCGATCATCAGCGGGATCATCCAGTTGGCGAGGCCGACAAACGCCGGCATCACTGCACCGAAGACCATCACCAGGCCATGCATGGTGGTCATTTGATTGAAAAACGCCGGTTCGACGATCTGCAGCCCAGGCTGGAACAGCTCGGCGCGGATCACCATGGCGAACGAGCCGCCGAGCAGGAACATCATAAAGCTGAACCACAGGTACAGCGTGCCGATGTCTTTGTGGTTGGTGGTCAGCACCCAGCGCATCAAGCCCTTGGCGGGACCGTGGACGTGGTTGTCGACAATTGCATGACCGTGGTCATCGTTCACAGCATTCATGGCCTGTCTCCTGCAAACGGGTGGGCTGGGCGGCTCGGGGTGCTTAGCCCCAAGCGTTCACGGGAACACGCAATAGACCGGGTCATTTGCTTGCCGCCTGTTTGAGGGTCAGTACGTCTTTAGGGGTGACCATGTCGCCTTTGTTGTTGCCCCAGGCATTTCGTTCGTAGGTCACGACGGCTGCGATATCGACTTCCGACAGCTGCTTGCCGAACGCGGCCATGGCGGTGCCGGGTTTGCCGAAGAACACGCGGTGCAGGTGGTCCTCTATCGGCCCGGTCGCGATTGGCGAGCCTTTGAGTGCCGGGAACAGCGGCGGCATACCCTGGCCTTCAGGCTGGTGACAGGCGGCGCAGGTGGTGTGATAAATCTTGTCGCCACGCTCCTTCAGCTCGTCGAGGGTCCATTCTTTGCTGGTCAGCTCTTTGAGCTTGGCGGCGTCGGCTTTGCGATCGGTCAGCCAGGTGTCGTAATCGGCCTTGGTTTTGACGTCGACCACAATCGGCATGAAGCCGTGGTCCTTACCGCACAGCTCGGCGCACTGGCCACGGTAGATGCCGGGCTTGTCGATACGGGTCCAGGCTTCGTTGACGAACCCGGGAATCGCATCGCGCTTGACCGCAAACGCCGGCACCCACCACGAGTGGATGACGTCGGCGGAGGTCACCAGAAAGCGCACCTTGGCACCGATCGGCAGCACCAGCGGCTGATCGACTTCCAGCAGGTAGTTTTCGCCTTTGGCGCTCTTGTTGTGGATTTGCTCTTGCGATGTGGCCAGGTTGCTGAAGAACTCGACATCCTGGCCCAGGTATTTGTAGTGCCACTTCCACTGATAACCGGTGATCTGGATATCGATATCCGGTTCACTGGCGTCGTACATCTTGATCAGGGTCGCGGTCGCCGGAACAGCCATGGCGACGAGAATGATGAAAGGCACCACCGTCCAGAGGATCTCGACCGTCGTACTTTCATGGAACTTGGCGGCCACCTGCCCGGTGGAGCGTCGATGCACCATCATCGACCAGAACATGGCGCCGAAAACGATGATGCCGATCACCACACAGATCCAGAAGATGGTCATGTGCAGATCAAATACTGCGTGACTGATTTCAGTCGCTCCAGGCGCCATATTCACAGTCCAGGCCGCTTGCGCCTGGCTGAAAATCGACCACAACAGGAGGCCCATCCAGACGTGTGGATGTCGCATCATTGCGGGTTCCCCTTATCGTTCTTGTTATCCCGCCGGCTAACACCAGCGGCAAGGGAGCGGCTTTTTCAGACTACGAACTTGAATCGCCGGGCCTTGCTGCCTATGCAGTCGGGCGTCATCAGCTAACTCCATTCAGATCCGAGTATAGACAGCGAGTGCGACCTCGCAACGCGATGGCGTAAATCAACTGAAACACCTTGCACTTGCGCCACAGGCCACGGATGGAGAAGGATGTGGGATCGGTGATGGCAAATCGATATAACGCAGCGGCATCAAAGGTGAAATAATTATGACAAATACGTCTTAGCCACTTTGATAAGCAGGCTAACTTATGTCTTCCCCTATTTCCTTGCATTCGTTTCCTGGAGTTTTCATGAACACCGCCGCATTGCGCGAGCAGATTCAACGTGCCCAACAACATGAAGCCGAAACCGGTCAGCTGACCCGTCAGCTGGAAGTCCAATTGCCGCACCTGCACTCCGCCATCCAATTGCCGGACGTCGACGCCAATGGCGTGATGACCCGTTTTGTTGCCGCTTATATAGAACAAGTGCCAGACCTGCTCGACGCCGCCAACGACGTAGCTCGCGAAGCGGGTATCGAGTCGCAGATCAAACCGGTGCTGAAAATCGCCGAGCAGTTCTTCCTCCAGCCACCGGCAATCATGGCCGGTCACGTTGGCCTGGATAGCCTGCTGGACGAAGCCTATCTGGCGCATCGCCTGGTAGAAGAGGTTAACGATCTCTACATCAAACATTTCGGCCAGCCACTGATCCCATTGGACATGACTGTCGCCAACCTGATTGCCCACCAACTGATCGGCGAGGACTTCGCCAATCAACTGGATGAGGCTGTACATCACGCCGTCGACGAGATGCTGAATGAAGAAAGCTTCGCGCTGGAATCCGTCGAAGCCTACCGGGAAAAGCTCAACAGCCCGGACACCGGTGCCGCCTGGAAGCGCTGGCCGTGTTTGTCGCGCCAGCTGGGCGTAGGTCTGGAACTGGATCAGCCAGCGGCTTGATCCGTAGCGTCTAAAAGATCGCAGCCTTCGGCAGCTCCTACGGATGAATGTAATTCCCTGTAGGAGTTGCCGGAGGCTGCGATCTTTTGCTTTAAGCCTTGACGGAGCCTACCCCCACGGTTGTCCGCAATCGCCCCTCCAACCTTCGCTTCAACCCACGCGCCTCAATTAACAATTTCGAGCCTTTGCTGGCATTGGCCCGCCCCCATTCCTCAAGCAATTCCAGGCATGAGTGGTCGATGTAACTCAGGTTATTCAGCGGCACATGCACCGTCGCACCGGCTGGAATAGCCCCCAGCACCTGGGTCAACGCCGGCACCTTGAGAAAGGTCGCAGCGCCCACCAGTCGCAACTCCATTTCACCCTCTGCCGGAAGGTCGATCAGGCTGATCTTCAATCGCGAGGCCTTCCAGGCCAGCTTCGCCAGGGTCAGGCCGAAACCGATCAGCACCCCGGTCAGCAGGTCACTGAAGATGATTGCCAGTGCGGTCACCGCATAGGTAAACATTGGCATTCGGCCATACCGTCCCAGTCCGCGAAACGCCTTCAGATCCACCAGTTTCACCCCGGTATACACCAGCACGCCGGCCAGGCTGGCCACCGGAATGCTTTGCAGCACACTGGACAGCAGCATCACAAACGCCAGCAGCCAGACACCGTGGAGAATCGCCGACAACCGAGTCTTGGCGCCAGCCTGTACGTTGGCTGAACTGCGTACGATCACCCCCGTCATCGGTAGCGCACCGACCAGACCGCAGAGCATGTTGCCCACACCCTGGGCTGACAATTCGCGGTCGAAATCCGAACGCTCGCCGCTGTGCATGCGATCCACCGCGGCGGCCGAGAGCAGGGTTTCGGCGCTGGCGATGAAGGCCACGGCGAAGGCCGCGATCAGCAGGTTGGGGTCAGCCAGATTCAACAGGTCGGCCGGTTTCAGCCAGTCAATCGCCTCGGCCAGGTTAGCCGGGACTTCGACCCGTTTGACGTTCAATGCCAGCGCCAGACTGGCAAGGGTCGCCAAACCAACGCCGAGCAAGGCGCCGGGAATAAAGCGCAGCGCTTGCGGACGAAACTTCTCCCACAAGCCCATCACCAGAATCGTCGACAGCCCAAGCAGACCGGCCTGCCAACCCAGCCCGCCACCCAGTATTGGCACGGCTTGGGCAATGGCCGCCGGAAACCCGCTGAGGTTATCCAGGCCGGAGGGTTTAGGGAGACCGTCGAGCATCACATGCATCTGCGACAGCACGATCAGCACACCAATGCCCGCCAACATGCCGTAGACCACTGCCGGCGCCGTCACGCGGAACCAGCAGCCCAGGCGCAAACGCCCGGCCAGCAGTTGCAGAAACCCGGCCAGTAGCAAAATCGGCCCGAGCATCGCCACACCATGCTGGCGTACCAGTTCAAAGACCAATACCGCCAGCCCCGCAGCCGGACCACTGACTTGCAGCGGCGAACCGGCCAGCCAACCGACCACCAGGCCACCGATAATCCCGGTGATCAGGCCCTTGGACGGCGGCATGCCGGAAGCGATTGCAATGCCCATGCACAAGGGCAGGGCGACCAGAAACACCACCACCGAAGCGAGCAGCTCCCGTGGCAAAACAGCTTTCAATTGCGCAGCACGCATTAGCGTTCTCCTGAGATTCTTCAGGCGCGGCGAAGCCCGACCGCTTTTTCAGCGGTCCTGGCCAGACCAGACACGGTGTTTAGGAGGATTTAGAAGCGCGCTTTTGGCGTCGCCATGGGTATCGGATGACTGCCGTCCAGAGGCAGGAAGCAGCCCTTATCCGCGTCGTAGGCTTTGATTTCGCTGGTTTCGATGCTGTAGACCCAGCCATGGATAAACAGCTGACCATTGGCCATGCGCGAGGCCACTGAGGGGTGAGTGCGCAAATGCTGCAACTGGGCGATGACGTTTTCTTCGGTAAGCACCTGCATGCTTTCATTTTCGTCAGCGCAATGGCAGTTTTCCTGGACCATGGTTTTTGCTACTTCGGCATGACGTAGCCAGGCTTTGACCGTGGGCATTTTTTCCAGGCTTTGCGGATTGAGTACCGCACGCATGGCACCGCAATCGGAATGCCCACAAATGATGATGTGCTGCACGCCAAGGGCCAGCACTGCATATTCGATGGCCGTGGAAACCCCGCCGTTCATCTGGCCATAGGGCGGCACTACGTTGCCAACGTTGCGGGTGACGAACAGATCGCCAGGGGCGCTTTGGGTAATCAATTCGGGAACGATGCGCGAGTCCGCGCATGCAATGAACATCGCTCTGGGCCGCTGAGCCGTAGCGAGTTTCTTGAAGAGTTCTTCCTGTTGCGGGAAGACCTCGTGGTGGAAGTGTAAAAAACCGTCAACAATATGCTGCAGCGCTGCATCGGCGCTTTCGGCCTCGGGCAGGGCGGAAGCCGACGCAGCCAACGGCTGTTTATCCTTGTCACTCATAATTCATCCTCTTTGACGGAGTAGGGAAATTTTCCCGTTTTACCTGGGATAAAGCCAGCGACTGGCTGGAAAACATTCAGATCGCCGACCAGTGACCATCTAGTCACTCGATGAACAAGGTAACCAGCGAAACTTAACTCAAACTGAATCAACCGCTCTAGAACATGCGTTCAAGGTTACAAAAAACGTGACCGGGATAAAAACTCCCAGCGTTTTTCACTACTCAACCATAGGCCAATTGTTGCTAAAGCAACGACATCTGAGCACCAGGCGGACAAAAGGCTTCGCAGTCCAGATTGAAACCTTCACGTTGATTGAGCCCAAGACGCTTTATCGTTTTGGCGAAGCGTTGCGCCAGCAGGTCGGCGAACGGTCCTTCACCACGCATGCGGGCGCCAAAGCGGCTGTCATACAGTTCACCGCCGCGGCTTTGGCGGATCAAACTCAACACATGGGCTGCGCGTTGCGGATAGTGAGCCGTCAGCCACTCCTCGAACAGCGGCGCCACCTCCAGCGGCAGGCGCAACATCATGTACGCCGCACTCTGCGCACCGGCCGCATGTGCTTCGGTCAGCAGGCTTTCCAGCTCACTGTCGTTGATCATTGGAATCATCGGCGAACACAAGACGCCCACCGGAATCCCGGCCTCGCGCATGACCCGAATCGCCCGCAACCGCGCCTTCGGGGCAGCCGTCCGCGGCTCAAGGATGCGTTTGAGCTCGTCGTCGAGGCTGGTCAGGCTGATCATCACCGCCACCAGCCGCTGCTCGGCCAATTCACTGAGCAGATCCAGATCGCGAAGAATCAGCGATCCCTTGGTGATGATGGTCACCGGATGCCGGTAACGCAGCAACACCTGAAGAATTCGCCGGGTGATTTTGTGTTCGCGCTCGATCGGCTGATAGGGATCGGTGTTGGAGCCCAGGTTGATCGGCGCGCACTGATAACCGCGTTTGGAAAGCTGTTGCTCCAGTACGTCGGCAGCGTTGCTTTTGGCAATCAGCTTCGTCTCGAAATCCAGGCCCGGCGACAGGTCCCAATAGGCATGACTTGGCCGCGCATAGCAGTAGATGCAACCGTGTTCGCAACCTCGATAGGGGTTGATCGAGCGATCGAAGGGCAGGTCGGGCGAGTTGTTGCGGGTGATGATGGTTTTCGCCGTCTCGATGCGCACCTCGGTGCCCTGGGTCAGCGGTGCTTCCTGGTACCAGCCATCGTCTTCGGCCACCGAACGGTTTGGCGCAAAGCGATTGTGCGGATTGCTGGCGGTGCCGCGTCCGCGAGGTGGCAAGGGCGTGAACATTGGAAAACCCCATAACTGTATGCCTGTACAGTATCGAAAGATTCGCTGTCAGGCCAGTGCCGTTCGGCAGCTTCAGCGAAGGTGCCAAGTTAAAGTTCTACTCGTTTTATACGGGTTACTTGTTAAATAACCAATAACCAACAACCAACAACCAATAACCGTAAAAACGGGAAACATATAACTATTGGCCATCCGATAAAAATCACCCGTATTATCCTTGCCACTTGCAACACCACTCTGGATAACCCATAAAAGGATTTAACGATGTCTTTCCTTAATCAACGCGGTATTTTCCTGCAACTAATGAAACCTGGTCCTTCGGAACCCAATACTCTTGTGTCGATGCAACTTGCCCGCAAGGAACTGGGTTGGGATCCAGAAAATAAAATGCAAACGGAAGCATTGGTTGACTCGATCTTCATGACCGCAGTTTCCAGCGACGGCGGGCGCTCCTTCACTATCGGGACCCTGCGCAAGGATGTCGACGGTGATGGCGATATTGATGCCGATGACAAAGCCAAGCTGCTGGCGTTGGCCAAAGCTTATGCAAACATCGTCAGCCCGTGATCCGGTTGGGTGCCATGTCGGGTAATACACTCTACCCGTCATAAACCAACGCCTACGACATCATTCCCGTAGGCGTTGTCTATATCAACTTAACAACGCTCAATACTACTTGCTTATCGCGTTTTCTCAGCCCACGTCTATTTCACCTCACGCTGACGTAAACCGATAATGTCCGCTCACGTTATCTACGTCCGCCTATTACGCCAGCTCGTGCAAGTAAAGTTCACCCTCCCGCCATTGCTTTTCCGCAAATGCCGGCATCGTAAAGGTCACAGAAGGTCTCAGGCTTAACGATTCTTTGACAAGCCCCTCACAGAGCTTTGACTGCTCAGGGTTCAGGCTGGGATTTCGTCGCCCATTCCTTCATCCACGGCCTCCTGACTCATGTCGAAAAACCGCCTCTTGCTCGCACTGTGCCTGTCATTCATGGCGTGCTTTGCGTTCGATCAGGTTCAGGCCGAGCAAACCCAATCCATCCGTCCCGCAGAATGGGCCCAACCCGTCGAAGCGCAGTACGGCCTTTACCAGATGTCACCGACCCTCTACCGCAGCGCACTTCCCGATCATGGAGCGCTACCACTGCTGGAAAAATTCCAGATCGCGACGGTGATCAATTTTCTGCCCGAGTCCGACGCAAGCTGGCTATCGACACCCGGCATCAACCTGGTGCAATTGCCGTACAAGACCAGCCATGTCGATGACAGCGAGGTGCTGAGTGCGTTGCGGGCCATTCAAACCGGTCAAAGCAAAGGCCCGGTGTTGATCCACTGCAAACGCGGATCGGATCGCACCGGCTTGATGGCTGCGATGTACCGCGTGGTGGTGCAAGGCTGGAGCAAGGAGGACGCTCTGAACGAAATGACCCAGGGCGGTTTCGACGACAATACCCACTTCAAGAACGGCATTCGTTACATGATGAAGGCAGATATCGACAAACTGCGCACCGCGCTGGCTAACGGCGATTGCAGTACCAGTGTGTTTGCTACCTGCTCGATGAAAAGCTGGTTAAAAACGGTGAATAGCGAAGAACCGAAGATCTGAGAGGCGCGCCACAACAAGCCCCTTACCCAAACAGGTGAGGCGGCTCATGGACCTGCAATAGAGGATGGTGGTGGTCGTCGACAGAGACCGCCCTTGAGCACTCAGGCTCAAAGGCGGATTTCAAAGAGCCGGGTGATCAGGAATGATCGTCGGGCTTTTTCTTCAGCTTTGGATTGGGAAAGAACTGCACAGCCTGGACCTTGGCGTCCGGGACCTTCAACGCGGTGGTGTTAACCCGCGTACCCAATTCCTTGGGCACTGACAGACCTTGCTCGTTCAACGTGTCGGAATAACCGCAGGCCACGCATTCGCGGTGCGGCACTTCGTCTTCGCTCCACATCATCAACTTGTCCGGCTCACTGCACGCAGGGCAGACTGCCCCGGCGATGAAGCGTTTCTTGGTTTTGCTCACAGGCCCGTCACTCATGCTGCCGCGTCCTCGTTGAGGCCGCTGTGGCGCAAGAGTGCGTCAATCGACGGCGCACGTCCGCGGAAATCGACGAACAGCACCATTGGCTCCTGAGAACCGCCGCGGGCCAGGATCGCCTCGCGGAACGCACGACCGGTGGCCGCATTGAGCACGCCTTCTTCCTCGAACTTCGAGAAAGCATCGGCCGACAGCACTTCAGCCCATTTGTAGCTGTAGTAACCCGCCGCGTAACCGCCAGCGAAGATGTGCGCAAAGCTGTTGGGAAAACGGTTGTAGGCCGGCGGACGCATCACCGAAACCTCATCGCGAACGCCTTCGAGCACTTGCAGCACGCTACGGCCGTCGCCGTGAGTGGCGTGCAGTTCGAAGTCGAACAGCGAGAATTCCAGCTGACGTACCATCATCAGACCAGACTGGAAGTTCTTCGCCGCGAGCATTTTTTGCAGCAGGTCCTGCGGCAGTGGCTCGCCGGTTTCGTAGTGACCGGAGATCAATGCCAGGCCTTCCGGCTCCCAGCACCAGTTTTCCATGAACTGACTTGGCAACTCGACCGCATCCCAGGCCACCCCGTTGATACCGGACACACCGGAATATTCGACGCGGGTCAGCAGGTGATGCAGGCCGTGACCGAATTCGTGGAACAAGGTGGTGACTTCGTCGTGGGTCAGCAGGGCAGGCTTGCCGCTGTCGGCCGGAGTGAAGTTGCACACCAGATTGGCCACCGGACTTTGCAGCACGCCTGCGGCGGTACGGCGGTGATCGCGGGCGCCGTCCATCCAGGCACCGCCACGCTTGTTGGCGCGGGCATACAGGTCGAAGAAGAAGCGCCCGACGTGCTGGCCGTTTTCCTTGATTTCGAACAGGCGAACGTCCGGGTGCCAGGTGTCGAAGCCTTTCAACTCGGCGATTTCGATGCCGTACAGACGCTGGACAATGGCGAACAAACCGCTCAGTACTTTGTCGATCGGGAAGTACGCACGCAGGGTTTCCTGGGCGACGCTGTAACGCTGTTCACGAAGCTTTTCGCCGTAGAAACCGCTGTCCCAGCTTTGCAGATCCGGGCAGCCCTGTTCGGCGGCGTAGGCCTTGAGCTGTTCCAGATCCTGCGCGGCGAACGGTTTGCTGCGCTTGGCCAGATCGCGCAGGAAGTTCAGCACCTGATCGCTGGACTCGGCCATTTTGGTCGCCAGGCTCAGCTCCGAGAAGCTGGCGAAACCCAGCAGCTTGGCCAGCTCCTGACGCAGATCGAGGATCTCTTCCATCACCGGGCTGTTATCGTTCTGACCGGCATTCGGGCCTTGGTCCGACGCACGGGTGCAGTACGCAGCGTAGACTTCTTCGCGCAACGCGCGGTCATGGGCGTAGGTCATCACCGCGAAGTAGCTCGGGAATTCCAGGCTGATCAGCCAGCCATCCAGATCTTTGGCCTGGGCGGCGGCAGCCATCTGCGCCTTGGCCGAATCAGTCAGGCCGGCGAGGGCGGCTTCATCGGTGATGTGTTTGGTCCAGGCCTGGGTGGCATCGAGCAATTGGTTGGAGAAATGGCTACCCAGCTCGGACAGTTTGCTCTGCACCTCGGCGTAACGCTTTTGCTCAGGCGCAGGCAAATCGATACCCGACAGACGGAAGTCACGCAGCGCGTGCTCAAGAATGGTTTTTTGCGCGACGTCGAAATCGACCGCTTCCGGGCTGTTGACCAGGGCTTCATAGGCCTCGAACAGCTCGCGGTTCTGGCCCAACTCGGTGGCGTAGGCGCTCAGTGCCGGCAGGCAGGACTCGTAAGCCTCACGCAGTTCGGCGCTGTTGCACACCGCATTCAGGTGACTGACCGGGCTCCAGGCCGCGCCCAGGCGATCGTTCAACTCGTCCATCGCCAGCACCAGTCCGGCCCAGGTAGGTTGTTTACCCTGGCTTTTGAGGATCTCGGCGATGGCGGCACGGTTGTCCGCGAGGATCTGTTCGATGGCCGGTTGTACGTGCTCGGCGCGGATCGCCGAGAACGGCGGCAGGTCGTAGGACTGCAGAAGAGGGTTGTTCACGCTCACGGTTGGCACCTTGGCTGATAGAAACATGCTGGAAGAAACATAGCCCCATCTTAATTACAATCGACGCCAACCGCAGCTATCAACAAAAGAGAGAGAGCCTATCGTGTCCCTTCGCAAGTACCAGAACCACACCCCCGTGCTCGACAAAGGCGCGTTTGTCGACGGTTCGGCAGTGGTGATCGGCGACGTCGAAATAGGCGAAGACAGCTCGGTCTGGCCACTGACCGTGATCCGCGGCGACATGCACCGTATCCGCATTGGTCAGCGCACCAGCGTGCAGGATGGTTGCGTTTTGCACATCACCCACGCAGGGCCCTTCAACCCCGACGGCTTCCCGCTGCTGATCGGCGATGACGTGACCATCGCCCATAAAGTCATGCTGCACGGCTGCACGGTCGGCAACCGGATCCTGATCGGCATGGGCAGTATCGTCATGGATGGCGCGGTGGTCGAAGACGACGTGATCATCGGCGCTGGCAGTCTGGTGCCACCGGGCAAACGCCTGGAAAGTGGTTTCCTCTATGTCGGCAGCCCGGTGAAACAGATCCGTCCACTGACTGACAAGGAACGGGCGTTTTTCACCTACAGCGCGGCGAATTACGTGAAGCTCAAGGACCTGCATCTGGCCGAAGGCTACGACCAGCTCTGACACCGGCAGACTCACTCAGGAATCTTCATGCATTACCAAACTGTTTTATTCGACCTCGATGGCACCCTGACCGACCCGCGTGAGGGCATCACCCGCTCGATCCAGTTCGCCTTGAGCAAACTGGGGATCGACGAGCCTGATCTGACCAGACTCGAACACTTCATCGGCCCACCATTGCTGCAAGCCTTCATGCAGTTCTACGACTTCGACGAGCCCAAGGCCTGGGAGGCGGTGAATTTCTATCGCGAGCGCTTCAAGGTCACCGGCCTGTACGAGAACCGGGTGTTCGACGGCGTCACACCCCTGCTGGAAACCCTTAACGGGCAAGGGCGGCAGCTGTACATCGCGACGTCGAAGCCGTGGATTTTCGCCCGGGAAATCGCCCGGCACTTCGGTTTCGATCGGCACTTCAAGGTGATCTACGGCAGCGAACTGGACGGCACCCGCACCGACAAGGTCGAGCTGATTGCCCATTTGATGGCTGAAGAAGGACTCGATCCAAGCACCACGCTGATGATCGGCGACCGCAAACACGACCTGATCGGTGCCAAGCGCAACGGATTGGACGCGGCAGCAGTGGGTTATGGTTTCGGCAGCCACGAAGAATTGAGCGCCGAACAGCCGGCGTATCACTTCGAGACATTGGCCGAGTTGCATCAGGCGTTTTTGCAGCGCTAGTTGCACCGCCATCGCGAGCACCCCCGCCCCTCCCACATTAGACCGAGTTGTTGGGTAAATACGCGATCCCCTGTGGGAGCGAGCTTGCTCGCGATGGCGTCAGTTCATCCAACGCAAATCTCAAAGGGCTGCCAACGCCTTCAACGCAGCCTTGCGTTGTTCTACGGGCAATGCCCCCAACTTCTCGACCGCTGCATAAAACTTCAGCCAATCCCCACCCGACTGTTTGAACACCACGGAAAACGCCGGCACCCATTGGTCATAGAGCCCGAATGGCAGCAACCTGGCGTTGTTCATCGGGGCATTGATCCAGGCGTCGTAGCGCTTCTCGCCAGCCCATTGGCCGTCGCGCAGGGCTCGGTAGTCGCTGCGCAAACGTTCGAACTCGGCGGCTTTACGCTGGCGCATCTGCTCAGCCGCCAGGGGCGATGCGTAGAGCTTTTCGAGCCGCGTACGGGTATCCAGAACCAATCGGGTAAATTGATCGCGCTGCTGCTCTTGAGCCTTACTGGCAGGTGGTAAACCGCGCGCCACGCGCCATTGGCGGGTGCCTTCCTGTTCGACGAAGGTGGCAAAAGACTCGTTAAACTCGGTGTCGTCCTTCACGTAAAACCGCTGATGCGCCAACTCGTGAAAAATCAGCGTCGCCAGACGCTCGTCGCCCCAGTTCATCATCGAACTGATGATCGGGTCGTCGAACCAGCCCAGGGTCGAATAGGCTTCAACGCCACTGATCGACACGTCCATGCCTTGCTGACGCTGCAGCGCCGCATCGCCTCGTGCGGCGCTCTGGCTGTAGTACCCGCGGTAGGCCACGCATCCGGCAATCGGAAAGCAATGATTCTGCGGCTTGAGGGAAAACTCCGGCGTGGCGAACACATTCCACACCACAAACGGTCGGCCGATGTCGGCATAGAGGCGATAACTTTTGTTGTCTGGCAGATGCAACTGCTGACTCGCGAACTCGCGGGCCTTTTGTGACTGAGCCAGGTGCGCGCGCAGTTTCGCGTCACGCGCAGGGTCGGCAACTACCTCGCTCACCGGCTCACGCGCACGCAGCAATTGCCACTGACCGCTGGCCAACTGGCCGTAGTAGCTGACGCTCGTGCAACCGTTGAGCAGTAAAAGCAGCGTGGCCGGAAACAAAACGCGCAAAACGCGATCAAGTAACCGATGGCTTGGAGGCGGCCTGATCACATCGAATCATCCTTGGGGAGTCTGCCCGCAAGACTATCTCGCCTGACTGGAGCTTCGCTATGCGCGTGTTAATGCTGACTGGAAGTCTGCTGATGTTGGCCGGCTGTGCCGGACTGCCCCAACCCGACCCGACACAAGCCTGGATCGACCTTGGCCCCCATCAAAACGGCACCACGCTGCAAGCGCTGGAAGTCGATGCCAAGGCCTCCGTCGATAAACGCTACTTCGAAGTACCGCCGGGCAGCCATGAGCTGAAGGTGCGTTATCTGTTTGCGGTGCAACCGGCTGACATCGGCCCCGACGCCGAACCTTTGTGGCGCGATTGCCAGTTGAGTGTGAAATTCAACGATTTCAATGCCGGCCAGCGGTATCAGTTGCAAGCAGGGAATATCGGCTTCCGGCCGTGGGCCAAGCTCTACGATCAGCAGCGAAAAGTCGTTGGCCAGGCGCATCCGGCAGGCTGCCGGCGCACCTGATCGGCGCTATGATTAATACCTGACCACCCGGAAATTGATCATGCGCAGGATTCTGCTTTTTCTCGCCATCAGCTCGCTGGCCGGCTGTATGACCCCGTTGCCAGCCGCGAACCCGAACATGGCCTGGGTCGACTTCGCCATGCCAACGCCCGGTGGCAAAGTCCTCATGGCCGAGAGCCTGGACAATAAGCGCCTGAAAGACGGGCGATTCTTCCAGGTCACACCCGGCAGCCATGAACTGAAGGTTCGCTTCGACTTCGAGCAGTTTTACGGAGGCTTTGGCATGAACTTCGATTCGCCAAACCGATTGTGCTATTTGACCGTGCGCTACGATCATTTCGAAGCCGGCCAACGTTACCTGCTCGAAGCTCGCTCGCTGACCACCACGCCCAGTGCCCGGCTGTATAACGCCAAGCGCGAACTCGTCGCCGAAGAGAATCAGACTTTTTGCATCCCGTAAGACGGATTATCTGTCGTTCTTCTGATAGATGATTTTCTTCGTTCCGCCTTCACACGTGCCGACCACCATGTTCTGGTCGTGCACTTCGTCATTGGTGACGATCTCCAGGGTGTAGGACGATACGTTATTGGCCTGGATCTTGGATTCGATCTCGGCCTTGAGCTCTTCGCAGGATTTGGTTGCCGCCAGGGCCGATGTGGCCAGCACGCTGCAGATAACCGCCAAGGCAAAACGTTTCATGGTTGAAGCTCCCTTCAGGCAGCGCGCACAGTTATGCGCTGAAGCTGCTGTCACTTATTCGACCACAGTTTTACCCAGCGAGTTTGATCCGGAACAAAAAAGATCGCAGCCTTCGGCAGCTCCTACGAGGATCGATGTGAACCCGCAGGAGCTGCCGAAGGCTGCGATCTTTACTGCACAGAACTCAATTCACCAGCGTTGCATCCAGACTGATTTTGGCGTTCAGCACTTTGGACACCGGGCAGCCCTCTTTGGCTTTTTTGCTCAGTTCTTCGAACTGCTGCTGGCTGGCGCCGGGGATTTTCGCTTTGAGCGTCAGGTGCACGGCGGTGATCGCAAAACCACCGTCGACCTGATCCAGTGTCACCTCGGCATTGGTGTCAATTGTGTCGGCCTTGAGGCCAGCCTCACCGAGAATCATCGAAAATGCCATGGAGAAACATCCCGCATGAGCGGCGCCGATCAGCTCTTCCGGGTTGGTGCCGGGGCCGCCTTCAAAACGCGCCTTGAAGCCATAAGGTGCATTTTTCAAAACCCCGGTTTCAGTCGAGATAGAACCCAGGCCGGTTTTCAGATCACCGACCCAATGCGCCGATGCTTTCTTTTTGATACTCATCTCTGCCTCCTCAAAATCCGGCGCGAAGGGTCGCGCCTTCATGGTTTTCGGTTGCCAGGGTTCTGAGGATAGAAGACTGGGCAAAGTTCACCTTGTCAGATCGAACCACTTATCTGGTCGGCAAATTCATGTCTGCTATTGAAACTCGGGTATATGCCCACATTGCATAGAGCACGCTCATGCATTCGGCAGGTTTTCGTTGGTGAGAAAAGCCTGCGTACCCTCATTGGAGAAGCCGGCTTATGAAACAACTGTCCGATATCAAGTTCTCGACGCTGGACCTGGTGCCCGTTCGCGAGAACGGCAGCCCCGCCCAATCGCTGCGCAACTCGCTGGACCTGGCGCAACACGTCGAGAAGTGGGGCTACAACCGCTTCTGGGTCGCCGAACACCACAACATGGATGGCATCGCCAGTTCCGCGACTTCCGTACTGCTTGGCTATCTGGCCGGCGGGACGTCGACCATTCGTGTAGGTTCCGGTGGCGTGATGCTGCCCAACCATGCACCGCTGGTGATCGCCGAGCAGTTCGGCACCCTCGAAAGTCTCTATCCGGGGCGAATCGACCTCGGTCTGGGACGCGCACCGGGTTCCGATCAGATGACCGCCCGCGCCTTGCGCCGTGAACGCTCCGGCAGCGCCGACGACTTCCCGGAAGACGTGGCCGAACTGGTGCGCTACCTGGGCCCACGCACGCCGGACCAGCGCATTATCGCGATGCCCGGCACGGGCACCAATGTGCCAGTCTGGCTACTGGGTTCCAGCCTGTTCAGCGCGCAACTGGCCGGCGAACGCGGTTTGCCTTACGCCTTTGCCTCGCATTTCGCACCACGATATATGCATGAAGCGATTCGGGTTTACCGCAATCACTTCAAACCTTCAGCCGTACTGGATAAACCCTACGTGATGCTCGGCGTGCCGCTGGTAGCCGCCGATACCGACGAACAAGCCGATTACCTGGCGACCTCGGTCTACCAACGGATTCTGGCACTGATGCGCGGCCAAAGCCTGGTTCAGCGTCCACCGGTGAAAACCATGGACGGCCTGTGGTTGCCTCATGAGAAAGAAGCCGTCGGTGATTTCCTCGGTCTGGCGATGGTCGGCAGCCCGGCGAAGATTCGCGCAAAACTTGAGGTGCTGATCGAGCAGACTCAGGCCGACGAACTGATCTTCACCAGCGATCTGTACGAACACGCCGATCGCCTGCATTCCTACGAACTGCTGGCGCAAGTGATGAAGGGCTGAGCCCCAAACAGCACCCGGAAAAAAGCCGACGCCATGGCGTCGGCTTTTACATAAACAACGGACTCAATCTACTTCTTGTAGACGATGACCTTCTTGCCTGCCTCGCACTTGCCGACCACCTTGCCACCCGCGGCCGCGCCTTTATCAACGATTTCCAGCGAATAGTTTTTGGAGCCCTTGGCGTCGATTTTTGCCGCGATTTCGCTTTTCAACTCTTCGCACGGCTTGCCCGCCGCAAAGGTTGTTCCCGCAATGCTCAACAAACCCACCGCCAACATAAATTTCTTCATCGGTCACATTCCCTGGTCGGATCAAAAGGGGTAAGCGTTAACACTGAGCGTCTGTCGCCCAAGACGAAGTAGCGCTTTGCCATTCCCTATGGCAATCGGCCAGCGCACAAGTTCAGAAGCCTAGCTCAACCTCAGCTATTGGCAATCCGGAAACCGACCTTGAGCGTCACCTGAAAGTGCGCCGCCTGGCCGTCCTTGATGTGCCCGCGGGTTTCGGTGACTTCGAACCATTCCATGTGCTTGATGCTTTTGCTGGCCTCGGCCAGGGCGTTGTTGATGGCTTCTTCAATACTGGTCGGGGACGAGCCAACCAGCTCGACTTTCTTGTAAGTGTGATGGTCAGTCATGGCGCTCTCCTTGAGTAGTGATTAGAGCCTAGCAGCGATTTTCGGTATTTCTTGTGCCTGCCATTCCCAAGATTTACTGCACTTTCGCGAACCGCTGGAGTCCCAACCAACATACGCACTCAATCAATGCAGGAGAGTCATCATGGCCATCACCTCGTTGCGTAAAGCGTCATTGCAAAGCATGGAAGCCGAGATCGAGAGTCTGCTCAAGTCGCTGGAAAGCCTGAAGAGCGATGCCTCGGACGAGTCGCTGAAAACCCTCAAGGCTCTCAAAAACAACGCCGAGAGCGCGCTGAAGCATTCGCGCCACCTGCTCAGCGATGCGTACGAAGAAGTCAAAGTCAAAACCCGCGAAACCGGGATCGCCACCCGCGATTACGCCCAGGAGCACCCGTGGACCACCGCCAGCGTCGCGGTCGGTGCCTTGGGTTTGCTGGCGGCGTATCTGCTGTACAAACGCGGTAATTAAAGGGTTTGGCGCAGCTCGTTTTTCAGCCACTGCGCCAACTGTCGAGCGCGCCCGTCCGCGGCGCGCTTGGGTAGCCACAACGCCAGTTGCGCCGGGGTTTCGCTAAACCCCCACGGCGCAACCAGGCGACCGGCCTGCAAATCTTCGGCCACCAGCGGCTCAGGGGCGATCGCCACGCCCAACCCCGCCACCGCCGCCTCCAGCAAATAATACAAATGCTCGAAACCCTGCCCGAACTTCAACGCTTTGGCATCGAGGCCGTTGCGCTGCGCCCAACTGGGCCAGGCTTGCGGGCGTGAAGTGGTGTGCAACAAGGGTTCGTTGAGCAACGCAGCAGCCGGCGCCTGGCGCAGGCTGTCGTAACCGGCAAAGCGCGGGCTCAACACCGGGCCGATGCGCTCACTGGCCAACTCATAAACCTGCATGTCCGCAGGCCACGGCGGCTCGGCAAACACCAGCAAGGCATCCAGCCCCGGTCGTCGTGGGTCGAGATCACCTTCACCCGCCGACAGGTGCAAGCGCAAATCCGGCAGGTCGGCATTCAGCCGGCCCAAACGCGGAATAAACCAGCGCGCCAGCAAGCTGCCGGAGCAGCCGAGCACGAACGGCGCGTCGGCGTGGCCTTGCGTCAGCTCACCGCACACGGTGCGCAAACGCTCGAAGGCCTCGCTGCTGGCATCGCGTAAGCGCACGCCGGCATCTGTGAGTTTCAGGCCGCGCCCATCCTTGACGAACAGGCTCACCCCCAGATGCTCCTCGAGCACTTTCAGCTGCCGGCTGACCGCACCGTGGGTCACGTGCAATTGCTCCGCAGCCTGACTGACGCTGTTCAAGCGGGCAGTGGCCTCGAAGGCGCGCAGGGCGTTCAGCGGGGGAAGGTCATGGCTCATGGGATCTGTGAGTTTTCCTGACAGGTTACGGCGATCTTATCGGTTTTCAGCGTGGAACGTCAGGGGTAGAGTGAACGCCATTGCCACTTCACGTATTCAACTGGAGCGCCCCATGACCCAGACTAATCTGCGCAACGGCCCTGATGCCAACGGCCTGTTTGGCGCGTTCGGCGGCCGCTACGTTGCCGAAACCCTGATGCCGTTGATCCTCGACCTCGCCCGCGAATACGAAGCGGCCAAGGAAGATCCTGCATTCAAAGAAGAATTGGCCTACTTCCAGCGCGACTACGTCGGCCGTCCAAGCCCTCTGTATTTCGCCGAACGCCTGACCGAATTCTGCGGCGGCGCGAAGATCTACCTCAAGCGCGAAGAGCTGAACCACACCGGCGCGCACAAGATCAACAACTGCATCGGCCAGATCCTGCTGGCGCGGCGCATGGGTAAAAAACGCATCATCGCCGAGACCGGCGCCGGCATGCACGGCGTGGCGACCGCCACCGTGGCTGCACGTTTTGGCCTCGATTGCGTGATCTACATGGGCACCACCGACATCGAGCGCCAACAGGCCAACGTGTTCCGCATGAAGCTGCTGGGCGCCGAAGTGATCCCGGTAGTTGCCGGCACCGGCACCCTGAAAGACGCGATGAACGAAGCCCTGCGTGACTGGGTGACCAACGTCGACAGCACCTTCTACCTGATCGGCACCGTGGCCGGCCCACACCCTTATCCGGCAATGGTCCGCGACTTCCAGGCGGTGATCGGCAAGGAAACCCGCGAACAGCTGCAAGCCCAGGAAGGTCGCCTGCCGGACAGCCTGGTGGCGTGCATCGGCGGTGGTTCCAACGCCATGGGCCTGTTCCACCCGTTCCTCGATGATAAAAGCGTCGAAATCATTGGCGTTGAAGCAGCAGGTCATGGCATCGAAACCGGCAAACACGCGGCCAGCCTGAACGGCGGCGTACCGGGCGTGCTGCACGGCAACCGGACCTTCCTGTTGCAGGACGACGATGGCCAGATCATCGACGCCCACTCGATCTCCGCCGGTCTCGATTACCCGGGTATCGGTCCGGAACACGCTTGGTTGCATGACATCGGCCGCGTCCAGTACACCTCGGTAACTGACCACGAAGCCCTCGACGCCTTCCACAAATGCTGCCGCCTGGAAGGGATTATTCCTGCACTGGAAAGCGCCCACGCCCTGGCCGAAGTGTTCAAACGCGCACCGACCCTGCCGAAAGATCACCTGATGGTGGTCAACCTTTCCGGCCGTGGCGACAAAGACATGCAGACCGTGATGCACCACATGGAGCACTCTCAACAAGAGCACTCCCAGCAGGAGAAACACTGATGAGCCGCCTGCAAACACGCTTCGCCGAACTCAAAGAACAGAACCGCGCCGCCCTGGTGACCTTCATCACCGCCGGTGACCCGAGCTATGACACTTCGCTGGCGATCCTCAAGGGTTTGCCAGCAGCCGGCGCCGACGTGATCGAGTTGGGCATGCCCTTCACCGATCCGATGGCCGACGGTCCGGCGATCCAGCTTGCCAACATCCGCGCCCTGGGCGCCAAACAGAACCTGGCGAAAACCCTGCAAATGGTTCGCGAGTTCCGCAAAGACAATACCGACACTCCACTGGTGCTGATGGGTTACTTCAACCCAATCCACTACTACGGCGTACCGCGCTTCATCAGCGATGCCAAAGAAGCCGGCGTCGACGGCCTGATCGTGGTCGACATGCCACCCGAGCATAACGCCGAGCTGTGCGACCCGGCGCAAGCGGCAGGCATCGACTTCATCCGCCTGACCACCCCGACCACCGACGACGTGCGCCTGCCAACCGTGCTCAATGGCAGTTCCGGTTTCGTTTACTACGTGTCGGTAGCCGGTGTGACCGGTGCTGGCGCGGCGACCCTGGAACACGTCGAAGAAGCCGTCACCCGTTTGCGTCGCCACACCGACCTGCCGATCAGCATCGGTTTCGGCATCCGCACACCGGAGCAAGCGGCGTCCATCGCCCGTCTGGCAGACGGCGTGGTGGTGGGTTCGGCGCTGATCGACCACATCGCCAACGCGGCCACACCTGAGCAGGCCATCGACGGCGTACTGGGCCTGTGCTCGGCGTTGTCCGAAGGTGTGCGTAAAGCCCGCGTCAGCTAAGAGTAAAGTTCCTGATACAGAGGAATTAAGTGCCCGGCACCGCAGACTAAATAGCAAGACCCAGGGGTTTGGAACCGAGTTCTGAGCCCCTTTTTTTGCTGTGGACGCTGTGAGGAAGACCCAAATGAAAATGCCCAAACGCTTGATCGCCAGCCTGGGTGTATTGATGCTCGGCGCCACGCCCTTGCTCCACGTAAGCGCCGATGAACGCGACGATCATGATCGCGGCGGCCCGCGGTATGAGCATCGTGGCGATGAACACCGCGAGCATGGCCCTGAATACAGACAGCCACCTCGGGACTTCGGTCCGGTACGCGAAGTGATCCGCGTCAACCACGGGTATTTCGTACGCGGTGCGCCACCACCGCCGGGCGTTCGCTGGGTCAGAGGCCAACCTTTGCCGCGCGGCTACTACGGCGAACGCCTGGACAGCCGAGCCCTCGAACACTTGCCGTACTACCCGGGTTACGAATGGCGACGCATGGGCGGCGACATTGTGCTGATCGCCATAGGCACCGGGGTGGTTTATGAGGTGCTGGAGGGTGTGCTGTATTGAGTGTTGATCAGGGTTTTGTGTAGTCCGAACCGCCGTCATCGCGAGCAAGCTCGCTCCCACATTGAAATGCGTTCCCCTGTGGGAGCGAGCTTGCTCGCGATGAGGCCCTGACAGGCAACCTAGCTCTCAAACCTGCTCAAAAAATCGACAAATCCAGTGGCCGTATCGCACCCATCCAGATCGCATGGTCAGTGTGGTCGGCCAGGTCATCACCGGTATCCGGGTGCACAAACACCACCAAACCTTTGCGATTGAGCGCCAGCCACGGCAGCACTTCGCCAAGCTGCTCCGGCGCGAAGGCCAACTGGCAGCTCCAGTCCGGGTGCGGGCCTACCGGCCGTTCGTGCACCCGGCCCATCGTCAGCGGAAACAACTGCGCAGCCTGCTCACACAGGGCTCGCGCCTGGTCGATGGTGTTTGCGTCGAAGTAAACGTGGGCGTGGTAGCCCTTGATCCGTTGCATGCCCTTGATCTGTTGCATAGCGTTCTCGTGTCTTGGGATTCATTCCAGCCGCAACGCTACACCGCAATCGACGGCAGGGCCAAACCTGTCAGCGACTCCGCGCTGCTGGCCTGTTCGGTCATCAGCCAGTCAACGAACTTCTGGATCAGCGCGCTGCGGCGTTTGCGCTGGGGCAGGACCACGTAATAACCGAAGCTCGACATCGCCGTCTCGGCAATCGGCCGGCACAACAAGCCTTGCGCCAGCAAGTTATCCACAAGGTGTCGCCAACCGATGGCCACGCCCTGGCCACCAATCGCCGCTTGAATCAGCAGCGTGTAATTGTCGAAGCGCAACTGCCCCGGCGCGGGAGGGGTGGCGATGCCCAAGGTGCGGAACACGCCGCTCCAGTCGAACCAGTGGCTGCTGTTTTCGCCGCGCAAATGCAGCAACGGCAACTCTTGCAGAGCGTGGGCAGGCAGGGGCACCGCGCGGTCTTTAAGCAGCAGCGGGCTGCACACCGGAAATACTTCTTCGCTGAACAACCAATGACTTTCACCCTGTTTGAAACGCCCATCACCAAACAGCACGGCCACGTCAATGTCGGTGCGCAGCATGTTGTGGCTGCGCTCGCTGGTGACCAGGCTGACGTCCACCTGCGGATTGGCTTCATGAAAACGGTGCAGTCGCGGCATCAGCCAATACGCGGCAAAGGCGAAGTCGGTGGCCACCTGCAACACCTCGTGCTGATGCTGGGCGCTGATCGCATTCAGCCCGGCGTCGATGCTCTGCAAACCGGCCTGCACTTGCTCGAACAGAATCGCCCCGGCCTCGGTCAGCTCGATACCTCGGTAGATGCGGTCGAACAGCCGCGTACCGAGTTGCTCCTCCAACCGTTTGATCTGCTGGCTGACAGCCGGTTGCGTGGTGCCCAGCTCCACTGCCGCGGCGGTGAAGCTGCGATGACGCGCAGCGGCTTCAAAGGCGCGGAACAGGTCCAGGGACAAATCACCAAGGGCGTCATACATAAGCTGTTCTTATCCTAGTCATTGCCTGGCGTGGGCTTTACCACGAAGTGCGTGGGCTACATCCTCGATCACAGCACTTTCGCATAACTCCTCACTATGGAATGCCGCGATCACATGAAGCGCAAGAACATTCTTTTCATCATGGCCGATCAAATGGCTGCGCCCCTGTTGCCGTTCTACGGCCCATCGCCGATCAAGCTGCCCAACCTGAGCCGCCTGGCCGCGCAAGGCGTGGTATTCGACGCCGCGTATTGCAATAGCCCGTTGTGCGCACCTTCGCGGTTCACCCTGGTCAGCGGCCAGTTGCCGAGCAAGATCGGCGCCTACGACAACGCGGCGGATTTTCCTGCAGACGTGCCGACCTATGCCCACTACCTGCGGCGCCTCGGCTACCGCACCGCGTTGTCCGGCAAGATGCACTTCTGTGGTCCGGATCAGCTGCATGGCTACGAAGAACGCCTGACCAGCGATATCTATCCGGCTGACTACGGTTGGGCAGTGAACTGGGATGAACCGGACGTGCGCCCGAGCTGGTATCACAACATGTCCTCGGTGCTACAGGCCGGGCCCTGCGTGCGCACCAATCAGCTGGATTTCGATGAAGAGGTGGTGTTCAAGGCCCAGCAGTACCTGTTCGATCATATCCGCGAAGACGGCGATCAGCCGTTCTGTCTGACCGTGTCGATGACTCACCCACACGATCCGTACACCATTCCCAAAGCCTTTTGGGACCTGTACGACGACAAAGATATCCCGCTGCCGGAAACCCCGGCGCAAACCGATCTCGATCCGCATTCCCAGCGTCTGCTCAAGGTTTACGATCTGTGGGGCAAGCCGCTGCCTGTGGATAAGATTCGCGATGCGCGGCGCGCCTATTTCGGTGCGTGCAGCTATATCGACAGCAACGTCGGCAAACTTCTGCAAACCCTCGAGGATACGGGGCTGATCGACGACACCATCATTGTCTTTTCCGGTGACCACGGCGACATGCTCGGCGAGCGTGGGCTCTGGTACAAAATGCACTGGTTCGAAATGGCCGCCCGCGTACCGCTGCTGGTCAGCACGCCGGGGCAGTTCGCTGCTGGGCGAGTCAGTGCTGCGGTGTCCACCGCCGATCTGCTGCCGACCCTGGTGGAATTGGCCGGTGGCAGCCTGGAACCCGGTTTGCCACTGGACGGTCGCTCGCTGGTTCCACACTTGCAGGGGCAGGGCGGGCACGACGAAGTGTTCGGCGAGTACATGGCCGAAGGCACGATCAGCCCGCTGATGATGATCCGCCGTGGCGCGTACAAATTCATCTACAGCGAAGACGACCCATGTCTGCTCTTCGATGTGCACAACGATCCGCACGAACAGGAAGAACTCAGCCAATCCGTGCAACATCGCCAGATGTTCGACGATTTTCTCGCCGAAGCACGCGCTAAATGGGATATCCCGGCAATCCACCAACAGGTGCTCGCCAGCCAGCGTCGACGACGTTTCGTCACTCAGGCGCTGACCCTCGGCAAGCTGAAGAGCTGGGACCACCAGCCGCTGGTCGACGCCAGTCAGCAGTACATGCGCAACCACATCGACCTTGATGATCTGGAGCGCAAAGCACGTTATCCACAACCCTGCCAAAACCAATAACGTAAGGGGAAGAACATGCAAAGGTTATCCATAGTACTGACGGCGGGGCTGCTGGCCTTGAGCAGTGTGTCGGCCTACGCCGAGCAAAGCTGCGACACGGTGAAGATGGCGGACCCGGGCTGGAGCGACATCGCCGCGACCAACGCCATCACCGGTTTCCTGCTTGAAGGCATGGGTTACAAGGCCAAGGTCGACACCCTGGCGGTGCCGATCACCTTTGGCGGGCTCAAGGATGGCCAGGTCGATGTGTTCCTGGGCAACTGGATGCCGGCGCAGCAGGGTTTCTACGACAAGTTCGTGGCCAATGGCGATGTCACCCAACTGTCGAAGAACCTCGACGGCACCGAGTTCACCCTGGCGGTACCGGACTATGTGTGGGACGCCGGTGTGCATGACTTTGCCGACCTGAACAAATACGCCGAGCTACACCCAAAAGAAGTTGATAAAAAGATCTACGGCATTGGCTCCGGCGCGCCGGCGAACATCTCGCTGCAAGAGATCATCAAGAAGAACGATTTCGACCTAGGCCAATGGAAGCTGATTGAGTCCAGCGAACAGGCGATGCTCGCCGAAGTGTCCCGCGCGGTGAAAAAACAGAAGTTCGTGACCTTCCTCGGCTGGACCCCGCACCCGATGAACGTGCAACTGAAAATGCATTACCTGAAGGGCGGCGAGAAGTACTTCGGCGACACCGGCAGCGTCCACACCCTGACCCGTAAAGGTTATGCACAGGCCTGCCCGAACGTCGGCAAACTGCTGACCAACCTGAGCTTCACCCAGGAGATGGAGAACAGCATCATGGCCGAGGTGGTGAACAAGAAGGTCAGCAACGCCGATGCGGCGAAGGCGTGGATCAAGGCTAATCCGGCAGTGCTGGAGAAGTGGCTGGACGGCGTGAAAACGGCGGATGGGAAGGATGCATTGTCAGTGGTCAAAGCCAAGTTATAAAGTCCGAGGACGCCATCGTCGGATCGCCGCCCGGAGCAAGCTCGCTCCCACAGGGAAATGCGCGAACCTGTGGGAGCGAGCTTGCTCGCGAATCGACTTTTGCCCTTGCACCGCCGCAACTGAAACACCACCCTGAAGCATTTTCAGTCACTCACCGAGAGGATCCATGGCAATCCCCAACCGCCATAAACTCTTCCCCTTTCTCAGCTGGCTGCCCAGGCAAACCCGCGCCAACGTCGGCCGCGATCTTGTCGTTGGCCTCAGCGGGGCGATTCTTGCGTTGCCGCAATCCATTGCCTACGCATTGATCGCCGGGTTACCCGCCGAATATGGCTTGTACGCCGCCATCATTCCGGTGTTGATCGCCTGCCTCTGGGGTTCCTCCTGGCATTTGATCTGTGGCCCGACGGCGGCAATCTCTATCGTTCTTTACGCCAGCGTCAGTCCCTTGGCCGTGCCCGGCTCCCAGGATTACGTCACGCTGATTCTGCTGCTGACCTTCCTCGCCGGTGTTTTCCAGTGGCTGCTGGGCATGTTGCGCTTCGGTGCCTTGGTGAACTTCGTCTCGCACTCGGTGGTGCTGGGTTTCACCCTCGGTGCGGCGGTGGTGATCGCCCTCGGGCAGTTGCCGAACCTGTTGGGGCTGGACCTGCCGAATCAGGCCACGGCGTTGAACAGCCTGATGTCATTGATCGGCGACATCGGCGCGCTGGATAAACCGTCGCTGGTGCTGGGCCTCGTCACGCTGGCGGTAGGCATCGCGCTGAAACTGCTGCTGCCGCGTTGGCCGAGCCTGCTGATCAGCCTGATCTTCAGCGGCCTGTTGGTGTGGCTGTGGCCATCGATGTTTGGCCATGTGAAGTTGGTCAGCTCATTCGTGGGCCGGTTGCCGCCGTTCAGCCCGTTGCCGCTGGATCTGGACCTGATGTTGCGTCTGCTGCCCAGCGCGGTGGCGGTCGGCATGCTCGGGCTGGTCACCAGCCTGTCGATTGCCCGCTCGTTGTCGGCGCGTTCGCAGCAGTTGCTCGATGCGAATCAGGAAGTTCGCGCGCAGGGGCTTTCGAACATTGTCGGCAGTTTTTTCTCAGGCTCCTTGTCGGCCGGCTCCTTCACCCGTTCAGGTTTGAGTTATGAAGCGGGCGCCTGCTCGCCGTTGGCCGGGGTGTTCTCGGCGCTGTGGGTGGCGTTGTTTGCGGTGGCTGGGGCGGCGCTGATTGCGCATATCCCGATTCCGGCCATGGCCGGGAGCATTCTGCTGATTTGCTGGGGATTGGTGGACCATCGCGGCATTCGCGCGTTGTTCCGGGTCAGCCATGCCGAATTCGCGGTGATGGCACTGACCTGCGTCGCGACCTTGCTGCTGGAGCTACAAACGGCAATCTATGCCGGTGTGCTGGTCTCGCTGTTCTTCTACCTCAAGCGCACCTCACAACCCCGCGTGCAGCAGTGGCGCGAAGGCGATGAAGAGATTCTGCGGGTCGGCGGCTCGATCTTCTTCGGCGCCAGCCACTACCTGCAAGTGCGTTTGCAACGCACTCAAGGGTTGAAGGTGGTGATCGAAGGGCAGTACATCAACTTCATCGACTATTCCGGCGTGGAGATGCTGCACCAGGAAGCGCGACGACTGCTCAGACAAGGCCGCAGCCTGATCCTGCGCCGGGCGCGGGGGCATGTGGTCGAGGAGTTGATGAAGCTCGAAGGACCGGAGAAATGCCCGATCCGGTTCGAGGATTAAACCGACATCACGATGGCCCCCTGTGGGAGCGAGCTTGCTCGCGATGACGCCAGCAACTTCCAGCACTGATGTGACTGACAGATGGCTATCGCGAGCAAGCTCGCTCCCACATTGGTTATAACGCCAACTGCCGACGGAGTTCGGCCAGCACCGGTGCGGTGTCCGGGCGTACGCCGCGCCACAGGAAGAATGCTTCGGCGGCCTGTTCGGCGAGCATCCCCAAGCCATCCATCGACACCGCAGCGCCGTGTTCGCTGGCCCAGCGGCAGAACGAGGTCGGTTCCTTGCCGTACATCATGTCGTAGCAAACGGTCTTGCCCGGTTCGATCAGGCTGCTGGCAATCGGCGGTACATCGCCTGACAGACTGGCCGACGTTGCGTTGATGATCAGGTCGACCGGCTCACGTAGCCAGTCGAAACCACTGGCAGACACCGGGCCGAGATCGGCGAACAGTTCGGCCAGCAATTCGGCTTTTTCCACTGTACGGTTGGCGATGATCACCGACGCCGGCTGCTCGGCCAGCAACGGTTCCAACGCGCCACGCACCGCACCGCCTGCGCCCAGCAGCAGAATGCGTTTACCGCGCAGGCTGAACCCGGCGTTGACCATCAAATCCCGCACCAGCCCGGCGCCATCAGTGTTGTCACCCAACAGGCTGCCATCCGCCAGTTTGCTCAAGGTGTTGACCGCACCCGCTCGCTGCGCCCGTTCCGTCAGGCTATTGGCCAGACGATAGGCCTCCTCCTTGAACGGCACCGTGACGTTGGCGCCACGACCTTCGTTGAAAAACGCCCGGGCACAACCGGAAAAGTCATCCAGCGGCGCCAGCAAGGTGCTGTAGTCCAGGTGCTGAGCGGTCTGCTCGGCAAACAGGCGATGGATCAACGGCGATTTGCTGTGGCCAATCGGATTACCGAATACGACGTAACGGTCCATCAGGATTCCTCATTCGCGTAGGAGCTGCCGAAGGCTGCGATCTTTTGATCTAAATCGGCGCAACGCCTTGAACAGATCGCAGCCTTCGGCAGCTCCTACAGGGGTTAGGCCAACCAATCGCGGTCTTGCAGGAAATACTCGGTCAGGCGCGCTTCTTCGCTGCCAGGCTCGGCCTTCCAGTCGTAGCCCCAGCGCACTTGCGGCGGCAGCGACATGAGGATCGACTCGGTACGCCCACCCGATTGCAGACCAAACAGCGTGCCACGGTCGTACACCAGGTTGAACTCGACGTAGCGCCCACGACGAAATTCCTGGAACTCGCGCTGCTTCGCGGTGAAGGCTTGCGCCTTGCGACGCTGGACGATTGGCAGATAAGCGTCAATGTAAGCGTCGCCGATGGCACGCATGAAGGCGAAGCAGGTGTCGAAGTCCCACTCGTTCAAGTCATCGAAGAACAGGCCACCGATACCCCGAGGCTCGTTGCGATGCTTGATGTGGAAATAGCTGTCGCACCAGTCTTTATAACGGCTGTAGACGTCCGGACCAAACGGCGCGCAGGCCTGCGCGGCCACGCGGTGCCAGTGCACGCAGTCTTCTTCATTGCCGTAGTAAGGGGTCAGGTCGAAGCCGCCGCCAAACCACCAGACCGGCTCTTCGCCTTCTTTCTCGGCGATGAAAAAGCGCACGTTGGCGTGGGAGGTCGGTACATGCGGATTGTGCGGGTGAATCACCAGCGACACGCCGAGGGCTTCGAAGCCGCGTCCGGCCAGTTCCGGCCGATGAGCGCTGGCGGAAGGCGGAAGACCGCTACCAAAGACGTGTGAAAAGTTGACGCCGCCCTTCTCGATAACTGCGCCGTTTTCGATCACCCGCGTACGACCGCCACCACCGGCAGGCCGGGTCCAGGCGTCTTCGACGAAGCGAGTACCACCGTCTTCGGCTTCCAGCGCGGCACAAATACGGTCTTGCAGGTCGAGCAGGTAGGCTTTTACGGCCTCGGTGCGGGTAGTCATGGCATCACCTTGAATCGGGCAAAGCTACGCGGCGCTCGATCAGAACGGCGGCCGGCGCAAATGGGCGCGTAGCATAACACTGCACTCGTGACCGTCGCAGTTGACGAAGATCAAGCTTAGGAGTCCGATAGGGACCTTCGCCGAAAGACTGACGGCAAACACACCCAAGGAGAGTGCAGATGGCCAAACGTATCCAGTTCCGAGCCCATGGCGGGCCCGAAGTGCTTGAGTATGTGGATTATCAGCCTGCCGAGCCGGGCCCGCAGCAGGTGCGCGTGAGCAACAAGGCCATCGGCCTGAATTTCATCGACACCTATTTCCGCAGCGGCCTCTACGCACCGCCAACCTTGCCATCGGGCCTGGGCGCAGAAGGCGCTGGCGTGGTCGACGCGGTGGGCCGCGATGTCACGCGTTTCAAGGTCGGTGACCGCGTGGCCTACGGCAGTGGCCCGCTGGGCGCTTACAGCGAGATGCATGTACTGCCGCAAGACAATCTGGTGCATCTGCCGGACGCTATCAGCTTCGAACAGGCAGCGGGCGTCATGCTCAAGGGCCTGACCGTGCAGTACCTGTTGCGTCAAACCTATGAGCTCAAAGGTGGCGAAACCATACTGTTCCACGCCGCTGCCGGCGGTGTCGGTTCGCTGGCCTGCCAATGGGCCAAGGCCTTGGGCGTGAAGTTGATCGGTACCGTCAGTTCACCTGAGAAAGCCGCGCTGGCAAAAGCCAACGGCGCCTGGGCAACCATCGACTACAGCCATGAAAACGTCGCACAGCGGGTGCTGGAGTTGACTGACGGCAAAAAGGTCCCCGTGGTGTACGACGGCGTCGGCAAGGACACCTGGCTGACCTCGCTCGACAGCGTGGCGCCACGCGGATTGGTGGTGAGCTTCGGCAACGCGTCGGGGGCGGTGGACGGCGTGAACCTGGGGATTCTCGCCGCGAAGGGCTCGCTGTACGTGACCCGGCCAACCCTGGGGACTTACGCCAACAATGCCGAGAACCTGCAAACCATGGCCGATGAGCTGTTCGCGATGATCATCAGCGGTAAGTTGAAGGTGGACATCAGCCAGCGTTATCCACTGGCTGAAGCGGCGAAGGCACACATTGAGTTGTCGGCGCGGCGTACTACCGGGTCGACGGTGTTGCTGCCTTAAGTATCAGGGTGTTTGGAAGGGCCTCATCGCGAGCAAGCTCGCTCCCACACTGAATCGTTGTCGTACACAAAATCTGTGTTCACTAAAGATCTACTGTGGGAGCGAGCTTGCTCGCGATGGGTTCACCTCGGTCTTAAGCCGGGCGCACAACCTTGCCAGTCGCCAGATCGCGAATCAGGCTGGGATTTTTGCGCCCACCCAGATTACCGCCCAGCACCAGGTCGATTTGCCCACGGAAATACTGCTCGACGCGAATTCGCGTGCGCGCTGCCGGCCGGCCTTGCGGGTTGGCTGAAGTCGACACCAACGGCCCGACCAACGCACACAAGTCCCGCACTTGCGGATGATCGCTGACCCGCAGCGCCACGGTCTCGTGTACCCCGGTGATCCATTGCGGCAGCATGTTTTGATGGGGCACCAGCCAGGTGTTCGGCCCCGGCCAGGTACTGGCCATGCGATCCATCCACAGTTCCGGGAAGTCTTCGAACAGGAAGTCGAACTGGCGAATGTTGTCGGCAATCAGGATCAGGCCCTTTTCCACCGAACGGCCCTTGATCGCCAGCAAACGATACACCGCCTCTTCGTCCCACGGGTCGCAACCCAGGCCCCAGACGGCTTCGGTTGGATAGGCAATCACCGCCCCTGCGCGAATTTCTCGTGCGGCTTGTTGCACACGCCAACTGTTGACCATTACCGACTCTCCAAAATAAGGCTGTGCGCAGTTTACCGATCTTTTATGAACCTAGCTTACGCGCGCAAACCAGCGTCCGCCTTCGCTCACCGCCCGGCCATCCATTTCAAGCTCTGTCAGCGCGGCCAATACCTTCGGCAACGCCCATCCCGCCGCGTCGGCCAGGGCCTCACTGGTATGCGGCGCGGCAAACAGCAGGCACAGCAACGGGTGATCGATGGCGGCCGGGGCCTCTGTGGATAACGGCAGATTCTGCCAACCGCGCAGGCCTTCGAGGATATGTTCGATAGTTTCCACCAACACTGCGCCATCGCGGATCAACTGGTGGCAACCACGGGCGCCGGGATGATGGATGGAGCCTGGAATCGCATACACCTCGCGCCCTTGCTCCGCCGCCAGCCTGGCGGTGATCAACGAGCCGCTGGCAACACTGGCCTCGACCACCAGCACCCCGAGGGACAAACCGCTGATAATCCGGTTGCGACGCGGGAAGTTGCTGGCCTGTGGCCCGGCATCCAGCGGAAACTCGGACACCACCGCGCTGCCCTGGGCAATCATCGCGTCGGCAATTCGTCGATTGCGCTGTGGATAAAAATTTTCCAGTCCGGTGCCGAGCACTCCAACCGTCTGCCCACCCACATCCAATGCGGCCTGATGCGCCGCCGCATCGATGCCCAATGCCAAGCCGCTGGTGATGACAAAACCGGCGCCCGCGAGGCTGCGAGAAAACGCCGTGGCGGTGTCCATCCCCGGCCTTGATGCGCGTCGGCTGCCGACCATCGCCAACTGCGGTTTTTCCAGAATGCCCGGATCGCCCGCGACGAACAGCAGCGGCGGTGGATCACTGATTTCTGCCAGCAGCGCCGGGTAGCCAGGTTGGTCAAACATCAGTAAATACTGGCCCTCACGCTCTAGCCAGGCCAATGCGTGGTAGGCGCCGTCGCGAATTTCAGGGCTACGCCTGGCCTCGGCACTGGCCGCTGGCAACCCCAACGCACGCCAGGCACTGGCCGGGGCGCTGATGGCTTTTGAGGCCGAGCCAAAGGCTTCGAGCAGCTTTTGAAAACGTCGTGGTCCGAGTTCCGGGAGGCGATGCAAACGCAAACGCGCTTCCAGTTCTGCCGGCGAAACCTGCGTAGGGGCAAACAGCGGCATAAGATCATCCTTGATCGTTATTGGTCCTGTTGAGTCAGGAACAAGCTGTGGATAAGTCTGTTGGTAACTTGTTGAGTCTTTTACGGATTACGCACCTTGTCCATCACCGCCAAGGAGCGCGAGGCGTTGAGCACCAAGCCATAACTGAGCTTTTCGTAGGTGCGGAAGATCATCAGCAAACCGGCGCGCTCATCCGGGATTTTCACCTGCTCGCCCGTCACCCGGTCACGCACGGTTTCACCGGTTTTCATCACCACCAGCACGTTGCCTTCGACCAAACCGTCGCGCAGGCCCTTGTTCAGGGTCACCACATCAAGCACGCCGATCTGCGTAACACCCCGTGGCACGTCGATGATCAAGCCGTGAATATCGGTTGTGGGTGCGCTGGGCATGAAGGTCGAATTGATCGCCCGCTCTTCGCCGCTGAACAAGCGGTCGCCGAGGCGAACCTCTTGGGTCGTGCGTTGCAAGGCAAGGGTCGCTACGTCGCCTTCAGTGGCGATGATCTCGCCGCCGCCGATGTCATCGGCGTTGATCCCCAGGAACTCTTTGCTTTGCGGGTCGCTGTAGACCTTGCCCTGACGGAAAATGCCGTACACCGAATGCGCCGGGTCGAACTTTCCGCGCGCGTAGATGCGATCGCCCATGCCACTGAGCACCCGTTCGGCGTCACCGGCAACGATATACGGCGCCTTGTTGAAGTCTTCTACGTTGTCGATGATGCGGTTGCTCAACAGGAAGCTGTTGATGGATCGCAGCGGAATACTCGGAATGGCGTCGGCCATCGGTGTGCTACGCACTTGTGGCGAGAGCTTGATAGTGCCCCTTGAAGCCCCGCGATTGACGGTCAGGCGCGGTTGCCCGTTGATATAGACCAGCGACAGCGAGTCGCCGGGATAGATCAGGTTCGGGTTTTCGATTTGCGGGTTGGCCTGCCAGAGTTCGGGCCACTTCCAGGGTTCGCGGAGATATTTCCCCGAAATGCCCCAGAGCGTGTCACCCGCCACTACGGTGTAATGCTGTGGGAAACCTTCCTTGAGTTGCACTTGTCCGTGTGCGAAACCGGCCGAGGCTAGAAGCAGCAAGGCGAGTAGTGATTTCCTCATGCAGTGAATCCCTTTATTATGTGCATTCGAGTAGAACGCCGGAGCCCCCGTGGCTCGCTCCCCTCTTGCTAATGAAAAGAAGGGAACTACGTTTTACAACGGTAGCCTGCATCTTCGGACCCGCCAGGCAATCGGCCCAGACTTTACTTCACACGTGCAGCAATTACGCTTATGGCTATTTTGAACATCCTCGAATTTCCCGACCCGCGCCTGCGTACTATCGCCAAACCAGTGGCCGTAGTGGACGACGAAGTGCGGCAGTTGGTCGATGACATGTTTGAAACAATGTATGAAGCACCCGGCATCGGCCTCGCGGCAACCCAGGTCAATGTGCACAAACGCGTCGTGGTCATGGACCTTTCCGAAGACCGCAGCGAACCTCGGGTGTTCATCAACCCCGAGTTCGAAACCCTGACCGACGAGATGGGCCAGTATCAGGAAGGCTGCCTGTCGGTACCGGGCTTCTACGAAAACGTCGACCGCCCGCAACGCGTCAGGATCAAGGCCCTGGACCGTGACGGCAAGCCGTTCGAGCTGATCGCCGAAGAGCTGCTGGCGGTGTGCATTCAGCACGAATGCGACCACCTCAACGGCAAATTGTTCGTCGATTACCTGTCCACGCTCAAACGCGACCGCATCAAGAAGAAACTGGAAAAGCTCCATCGCCAGAACGCTTGATGCCCTTCCAAAGGCTTGCTGCGGCAAGCCTTTTTCTTTTCCGCGTGTTTCCAACCGAGAATTCCCATGACTGAGCCACTGCGCATTGTCTTTGCCGGCACCCCCGAATTTGCCGCCGAACACCTCAAGGCCCTGCTCGACAGCCCTTACGAGATCGTTGCGGTCTACACCCAACCGGATCGTCCGGCGGGCCGTGGGCAAAAGCTGATGCCGAGCCCGGTCAAGCAGTTGGCTCTGGAGCACAACATCCAGGTGTTGCAGCCGCCAACCCTGCGCAACGCCGACGCCCAGGCCGAACTGGCCGCGCTCAAGCCGGACCTGATGGTCGTCGTGGCCTACGGCCTGATCCTGCCGCAAGTGGTGCTGGATATTCCGCGCCTGGGCTGCATCAACAGCCACGCCTCGTTGCTGCCACGCTGGCGCGGTGCGGCGCCGATCCAGCGCGCCGTCGAAGCGGGTGACCGTGAAAGCGGCGTGACCGTGATGCGCATGGAAGCCGGCCTCGACACCGGGCCGATGCTGCTCAAGGTCACTACGCCAATCAGCGGCGCTGACACCGGCGGCAGCCTGCATGACCGTCTCGCCGAGATGGGTCCGCCGGCAGTCATTCAGGCAATTGCCGGTCTGGCCGCCGGTACGCTGGAAGGTGAAGTGCAGGACGACAGCCTCGCCACTTATGCTCACAAATTGAACAAAGACGAAGCGCGCATCGACTGGAACCGTCCAGCGGTCGAATTGGAACGTCTGGTTCGCGCGTTCAATCCGTGGCCGATCTGCCACAGCACGCTCAATGGCGAAGCCTTGAAAGTGCTGTCCGCCAGCCTCGCCGAAGGCAAAGGCGCACCGGGCGAGATCCTCAGCGCCAGCAAGGACGGCTTGATCGTCGCCTGCGGTGAACAGGCGCTGTGCCTGACCCGTCTGCAATTGCCCGGTGGCAAGGCGCTGAACTTCAGTGACTTGTTCAACAGTCGTCGTGAGAAATTTGCCCTGGGCACCGTCCTGGGCCAAGCGGTGGAAGCCCAATGAATCCGCGTCTGGCCGCCGCCAAGGCACTGGCCGCCGTCCTTAACGGCAAGGCCTCGCTGAACAGTTCGCTACCGACGCAGCTGGACAAGGTCGAAGACCGCGATCGCGGTTTCACCCAGGACCTGGCCTTCGGCACCGCACGCTGGCAGCCGCGCTTGTCGGCGCTGGCGGCCAAGTTGCTGCAAAAGCCCTTCAAAGCCGCTGACGCCGATGTCGAAGCGCTGTTGCTGGTCGGCCTCTACCAACTGCTTTACACCCGCGTCCCGGCTCACGCCGCCATCGGTGAAACCGTGGGTTGCGCCGACAAGCTGAAAAAGCCCTGGGCCAAAGCCTTGCTCAACGCTGTACTGCGCCGCGCCCAACGTGAAAGCGAAGCGCTGCTGGCCGAGCTTGAGCACGATCCGGTGGTGCGCACCGCCCACCCGCGCTGGCTGCAAAAATCCCTCAAGGCTTTCTGGCCTGAGCAATGGGAAGCCATTTGCGCGGCAAACAACGCGCACCCGCCGATGATCCTGCGGGTCAACCGTCGTCATCATTCCCGCGATGCCTACCTCGCCTTGCTGAGTGATGCCGGCGTTGCAGCCAAACCGTGCGTGTTTAGCCAGGACGGCATCGTGCTCGACACGCCGGGCGATGTGCGCCAGCTGCCGGGCTTTGCTGAAGGCTGGATCAGCGTGCAGGACGAAGCCGCACAACTGGCGGCGGATCTGCTGGACCTCGCGCCGGGCCAACGGGTGCTCGATGCCTGCTGCGCACCGGGCGGCAAAACCTGTCATATCCTCGAAGTCGAGCCCAAACTGGCCGGCGTGGTGGCCGTGGACCTGGAAGCCAAGCGTCTGGTTCGCGTGCGGGAAAACCTTGAGCGGCTGGGCCTCAGCGCCGAATTGATCGCCGCCGACGGCCGCGACACTCAGGCGTGGTGGGACGGCAAGCCGTTCCAGCGCATCCTGCTCGACGCACCGTGCTCGGCGACCGGCGTCATTCGCCGGCACCCGGACATCAAATTGACCCGCCAGCCGGATGACATCGCCGCGCTCGCGGTGCTTCAAGGTGAGTTGCTGGACGCAATGTGGCCGACCCTCGAAGTCGGCGGCATTCTGCTGTACGCCACCTGCTCGACCTTGCCGACTGAAAACACCGAAGTCATCGAAGCCTTCCTCGCTCGCACATCGGGCGCTCGCGAACTCGACATCGCCAGCCAGGCCGGCATCAAGCAACCGCATGGCCGCCAGTTGCTGGCGCAAGAGGGCGGTCACGACGGGTTCTATTACGCCAAGCTGATCAAGATTGCCGCCGCACGCGGTTAAGCGGATTTCAAGGGAGTGACCGGATGAAGATCATCATCCTCGGCGCCGGGCAGGTGGGCGGCACACTGGCGGAACACTTGGCCAGCGAAGCGAATGACATCACCGTGGTCGACACCGACGGCGAACGCCTGCGTGACCTCGGTGACCGCCTCGATATCCGCACCGTGCAAGGTCGTGGCTCGTTCCCGACGGTGCTGCGCCAGGCCGGTGCCGACGACGCCGACATGCTGGTGGCGGTGACCAACAGCGATGAAACCAATATGGTCGCCTGCCAGGTCGCGCATACCCTGTTTCACACGCCGACCAAAATCGCCCGGGTGCGCGAAGCCGCGTACCTGACCCGCGCCGGCCTGTTCGACAACGACGCGATTCCGGTCGACGTGCTGATCAGCCCGGAACAGGTAGTGACCCACTACATCAAGCGCCTGATCGAGCATCCCGGCGCCTTGCAGGTGATCGACTTCGCCGAGGGCAAGGCCCAGCTGGTGGCGGTCAAGGCTTACTACGGCGGGCCGTTGGTAGGGCAGCAACTGCGCCAATTGCGCGAACACATGCCGAACGTCGACACCCGCGTGGCGGCGATTTTCCGCCGTGACCGGCCGATCCTGCCGCAAGGCGACACAGTGATCGAAGCCGACGACGAAGTGTTTTTCATCGCCGCCAAAGCGAACATTCGTGCAGTGATGAGTGAAATGCGCCGGCTCGACGAGAGCTACAAACGTATTGTCATCGCTGGTGGCGGGCAGATCGGCGAACGGCTGGCCGAGGCTATCGAAAGCCGCTATCAGGTGAAAATCATCGAGATGAACCCGGCGCGCTGCCGCCACCTCTCGGACACCCTCGACAGCACCGTGGTGTTGCAGGGCAGCGCCTCGGACCGCGATTTGCTGCTGGAAGAGAACATCGCCGACGCCGATCTCTTCCTGGCGCTGACCAACGATGACGAAGCCAATATCATGTCGTCACTGTTGGCCAAACGCCTGGGCGCGAAGAAGGTGATGACCATCATCAACAATCCGGCCTACGTCGACCTGATTCAGGGCGGTGACATCGACATCGCCATCAGCCCGCAACTGGCGACCATCGGCACCTTGCTGGCCCACGTGCGCCGTGGCGATATCGTCAGCGTGCACTCACTGCGCCGCGGTGCGGCAGAAGCCATCGAGGCCATTGCCCATGGCGATGCGAAGTCGAGCAAGGTCATCGGCAAGGCCATCGAAAACATCGTCCTGCCGCCAGGCACTACCATTGGTGCGATCATTCGTGACGAAGAAGTACTGATCGCCCACGACGACACGGTGATCGAAGCTGGCGACCATGTGATTCTGTTCCTTGTGGATAAAAAGCATATCCGCGATGTGGAGAAGTTGTTCCATGTGGGGTTGAGCTTTTTCTGATCCTGGATTTGTGCTGACAGGCCTGGCCTCATCGCGAGCAAGCTCGCTCCCACATTGGATTTGCGTACGCCACAGATCAAATGTGGGAGCGAGCTTGCTCGCGATAGCTATCTTGAAAACTCACATCCCTTGCTGACGCCCCCCTTAGAAGGAAGCTACCGATGCTCGAATCCCTCGAAAAAATGCTCGCCAAGGGTGTGGATAACTCGCTGCTACGCTTCGGTCTGGGCAAGGGTTATCTGGATCTGGGCGAAAATGCCCAAGCAGCCGAGCATTTCAGCCGTTGCGTGGAATTCGATCCGAAGTATTCGGCAGCCTGGAAGTTGTTGGGCAAGGCCCACTTGGCGCTGGCTGACCATGCAGCCGCCCGTCAGGCTTGGGAGCAGGGCCTGGAAGCCGCCCGCGCTCACGGCGACAAGCAGGCAGAAAAGGAAATGACGGTGTTTCTGAAGAAGCTTGACCGGTTGAAAAACTGATCAAAAAACGCTCAATTCAAAGGTAACGCAGTCCGATGCCTTCAGCGTCGACCAGCACCACTTCCATGCGCACTCGCGGCGCACCGCACGGCAAACCCTGCACCTGGCCATAGACCACCGCGCCCTTGGCCAACGCCGCGAGCGTCGGATGCTTCACGTAGACGCCACTGGCGGAAAGGTTGCGAGTCTGGCCCAGGCACTCGCCGAAACTCTCGTGCTGGATCTTGATTCGAAATGACTTACGGTGTTCGGACATCTTCTGCGCCCTTGATTGAACGGTTGTGGATAACCCCAGCCCAAGGTTATCCACAGATCATGCCAATGGGATCAATACCAGCGCTCTTCACCCGGCGGGCGTTTCTTGAAGCGCTTCATGCTCCACATGTACTGGCTCGGGTAAGCCCGCACGTACTTCTCGACGATCTGGCTCATGGCCGCGCAGGACGTCTCGGTATCGGTGCTGTACATCGCCTCGGGCGCGGCTTCCAGGATCACTTTGTAGCCTGAACCGTCCGGCAGGCGCAGGGCGTGCAGGAAGACGCCGACCGCTTTGCCGCCCGCGAGCATATTCGGCACGAACTTGCTGGTCAGGGCCTTGGTGGCAAAGAAGGGCACGAAGATCCCGGCGGATTCGGCCGGTTCCGGGTCAGCGGGTATGCCCACCGCACCACCTTTGCGCACTTCCTTGATGACGCTGAGGATACCTTCCTTGGTGGACGCCGCCACGCGGTTGCCCAATTGCACCCGTTGTTTGCGCAGCAATTCATCCACTGCCTTGAGCTTGGGTGGACGGTAGAAAATAATCGGTTTGCACTGGCTGCAATAGAAGTGGTTCAACACTTCCCAGTTGCCCAGGTGGCTGGTGATGCCGACCACGCCTTTGCCGGAAGCCAGCGCGTCCTTGAGCACGTCCAGACCTTCGACTTCACGCACCAGGTCGATAGAGCGCTGGGCCGGCCAGATCCAGGCGCAGGCGCTTTCGGTCAATGATTTGCCGATGTCCATCAGGCTCTGTCCCACTAAACGCTCGCGCTCGGCGGCGTCCATGTCCGGGAAACACTTGGCGAGGTTGATGCGCACCACGTCGCGGGAACGGTTGGGGGTTTTCCACATGACCCAGCCAATCGCCGCGCCTACCGTTTGCACCGCCCGCCACGGGAGCAGGGCAAACAAACGCAGAGCGCCTACCAGCAAGGCGCCTTTAAACTTATCCACAGGTCACTCCTGATCTTCTGAACCGACGTAATGATCCGTATCGCGAGCCGGCTATTCTAACCGCCCACTGCGCAAGATGGCGTAGCGATCACAATCGGTGGTGTGATCCATGACCATCCCCGAGGCCTGCGTGCAGGCGTAGTCAATTCGCATGGCACGATTTTACTGGATTGTTCAACATGGTATAGCGACAATCCAAACGCTACTATATGACAATTGAAAACAAGGAGGTGTCAGCATGCTTAGTAGATTAGGCGGGATTTTTTTCTCTATAGCAGTAATTTTAGCAGCCCTAGCTTTGCCAGTTTTTTTCTTCATTGGTATTACTCGGGCATACGAGTACTTCTTACCTCCTTTGATTTCTTTCGGTTGGATATGTCTTGCTGTTGTCCTGATTTTGCTTCTACCCCTTTCAGCAGTTCGAAAATTAAGACCCTATACTGGAACTGGAATATATATAAGTTCTTATGTCTTCGGCCTTATATTATTCCTGTATAGCGTTTTGTTTACTTGGTCTCTTTGGGGTGGATTTTGGGCATTTGTTGGCATAGCTGGATTTGGTGGCCTGATAGTGCCATTCGCGATGATTGCAACTATGTCAAAAGGGCTATGGGTTGGATTTTTCATAGTACTGGGCTTGTTAGTTTTAACTTGGACTATGAGAATAAGTGGACTAGCTATATTAACCGCATCAGAAAAAAATGAGATGTGAAAAATGAATAACGCCGAACTAAAAAAGGAAAGCATTTTTATAGGGCTTTCTGCATTAATTCTTATACTTATAACGCTTATTCTCTCTGACGGCTACAGCCCGGTAGCAGGTTTTTGGTGGTCCCTAACTAATGAAATGTCACTATTTGACATCGCCATTGGCTGTGAAGAGAAACTGGTTTGGCAACAAGTACAGGACTGCCCTGATGGAATAAAACTTCTTGTAAAAACTAAATATGTATTGGCTTTGCTTGGATTAATAAGCATTTTTGGTCTTGGCCAGTTTCTAGGCATTTTCCCATCGGTTAGAGGAAAGCGTCAGCCTAGCCCGACACTATAAGAAGGAACATTCAGATGCCCGCAGAAAACATTTCTAACCGCCCACTGCGCAAGATGGCGTAGCGATCACAATCGGTGGTGTGATCCATGACCATCCCCGAGGCCTGCATCAGGGCATAGCAAATGGTCGGGCCGACAAAGGTGAAGCCGGCTTTCTTCAAACCTTTGCTCATCGCTTCGGCCTCGGGCGTCACGGCCGGCACTTCGCTGCGATCCTTGAAATGATTGATCTTCGGGACGCCGCCGACAAACGACCAGAGCAGCGCCACCGGGTCTTCCAGCGCCATCCAGGCCTGGGCATTGCGCCGGGCGGCATTGAGTTTGAGACGGTTGCGAATGATCCCCGGATCGAGCATCAAATCGTCGATTTCGGCGTCGCTCATCTGCGCCACGCGCTGCACGTCGAAGCCGAACAGCGCCTCACGGTAGCGTTCGCGTTTCCTCAGCACGGTGATCCATGACAGACCGGCCTGGAACCCTTCGAGCAAAAGCAACTCGAACAAGCGCTGCGCATCGCGTAGCGGTACGCCCCACTCTTGATCGTGATAAGCCATGTACAGCGGATCTTCGGAACACCAAAAGCAGCGTGGCATAAGGCTCCAGGGGGCGTGCGGACGAACGAATCGGGTATACTCCCGCTCTTTAAATCGCAGCCCAAGAAACAGGTGAATTTCGTGAGCCAGCCTACGCCAGCCGTGCGTACCTTCCAAGACTTGATCCTCGCCCTCCAGCAATACTGGGCCGAGCAAGGTTGTGTGGTACTTCAGCCCTACGATATGGAAGTAGGCGCCGGCACTTTCCATACCGCCACGTTCCTGCGCGCCATCGGCCCGGAAACCTGGAACGCCGCTTATGTGCAGCCCAGTCGTCGCCCGACTGACGGCCGCTACGGTGAAAACCCGAACCGTCTGCAGCACTACTACCAGTTCCAGGTAGTCCTGAAGCCGAACCCGGACAACTTCCAGGAACTGTACCTGGGCTCCCTCAAGCACGTGGGCCTGGACCCATTGGTGCACGACATCCGTTTCGTCGAAGACAACTGGGAATCGCCAACCCTCGGCGCGTGGGGTCTGGGCTGGGAAGTCTGGCTCAACGGCATGGAAGTGACCCAATTCACCTACTTCCAGGCGGCCGGCGGCATCGAGTGCTACCCGGTAACCGGCGAGATCACCTACGGTCTCGAGCGTCTGGCCATGTACCTGCAAGGCGTGGATTCGGTCTACGACCTGGTCTGGGCTGACGGCCCGTTCGGCAAAGTGACCTACGGCGATGTGTTCCACCAGAACGAAGTGGAGCAGTCGACCTACAACTTCGAACACGCCAACGTCGAGAAGCTGTTCGAACTGTTCGATTTCTACGAAAGCGAAGCCAAGCGCCTGATCGAACTCGATCAACCGCTGCCGCTGCCAAGCTATGAAATGGTGCTGAAGGCCTCGCACACCTTCAACCTGCTGGATGCACGCCGGGCGATCTCGGTGACTGCACGTCAGCAATACATTCTGCGTGTCCGCACCCTGGCGCGTTCCGTTGCGCAAGCCTACCTGCTGGCTCGCGCCAAGCTGGGCTTCCCGATGGCGACCCCGGATTTGCGTGATGAAGTGTTGGCTAAGCTGGAGGCTGCACAATGAGTGCTCAAGATTTCCTGGTTGAACTGGGCACCGAAGAGCTGCCACCCAAGGCCCTGAACACCCTGGCCGATGCGTTCCTCGCCGGCATCGAGAAGGGCTTGCTGGCCGCTGGCCTGGGCTTTGAAGCCAAGCAGGTCTACGCCGCACCGCGTCGTCTGGCCGTGCTGATCACCAAACTGGCCACTCAACAGCCGGATCGCAGCATTAACCTCGACGGCCCGCCACGTCAGGCCGCCTTCGACACCGAAGGCAATCCGACCCAGGCCGCCCTGGGCTTCGCCAAGAAGTGCGGCGTCGAGCTGAGCGAAATCGATCAAAGCGGGCCGAAGCTGCGTTACAGCCAAAGCATCGCCGGCAAACCGACCGTCAGCCTGTTGCCGACCATCGTCGAAGACTCGCTGAATGACCTGCCTATCCCGAAGCGCATGCGTTGGGGCGCTCGCAAGGAAGAATTCGTTCGCCCAACCCAATGGCTGGTGATGCTGCTCGGCGACCAGGTGGTCGACTGCACCATCCTCGCCCAGAAGGCTGGTCGCGATTCCCGTGGTCACCGCTTCCATCACCCGGAAAGCGTGCGCATCACCTCGCCGGCCAACTACCTGAACGACCTGCGCGCAGCCTACGTACTGGCCGATGCCAATGAGCGCCGCGAGCTGATCAGCACGCGTACCGCCGAGCTGGCCACCCGTCAGGAAGGGACTGCAATCGTTCCACCAGAGCTGCTCGACGAAGTGACCGCGCTGGTGGAATGGCCAGTGCCGCTGGTGTGCTCGTTCGAGGAGCGTTTCCTCGATGTGCCGCAAGAAGCCCTGATCACCACCATGCAGGACAACCAGAAGTACTTCTGCCTGCTGGATGCCGACGGCAAGTTGCTGCCACGCTTCATTACCGTGGCCAACATCGAGAGCAAAGACCCGCAGCAGATCATCGACGGTAACGAGAAAGTGGTTCGCCCACGTCTGACCGACGCCGAATTCTTCTTCAAGCAAGACAAGAAGCAGAAACTCGAAGACTTCAACCTGCGTCTGCAGAACGTGGTGTTCCAGGAAAAACTCGGCAGCGTCTACGACAAGGCCGAACGCGTTTCCAGACTCGCCGCGTTCATCGCTCCACACATTGGCGGCAACGCCCAGTGGGCGGCGCGTGCGGGCCTGCTGTCGAAGTGCGACCTGGCGACCGAGATGGTCGGTGAGTTCCCGGAGATGCAAGGTGTCGCCGGCTACTACTACGCCCTCAACGATGGCGAGCCAGAAGATGTCGCACTGGCGCTGAACGAGCAATACATGCCGCGCGGTGCCGGCGCTGAATTGCCGACCACCCTGACCGGTGCAGCCGTGGCAATCGCCGACAAGCTCGACACTCTGGTCGGTATCTTTGGTGTCGGCATGCTGCCAACCGGTAGCAAAGACCCGTATGCCTTGCGCCGTGCCGCTCTTGGCGTGTTGCGGATCCTGATCGACAAGAAGCTCGACCTCGACCTGACCGACGCCGTGGCTTTCGCTGTCAACTCGTTCGGCAGCAAGGTCAAGGCTGCTGGCCTGGCTGATTCGGTACTGGAGTTCGTCTTCGACCGTCTGCGTGCCCGTTACGAAGACGAAGGCGTGGATGTCGCCACCTACCTGTCGGTACGTGCCCTGAAACCAGGTTCGGCGCTGGACTTCGATCAGCGTGTACAAGCCGTGGAAGCGTTCCGCAAATTGCCGGAAGCCGCGGCACTGGCGGCGGTGAACAAACGCGTATCGAACCTGCTGAGCAAACTCGAAGGCAGTGTGCCGTCCACCGTTGAAGCCAAGTACTTCGACAACGCCGCCGAGTTCTCCCTGTACTCGGCGATCCAGCAAGCGGATCAAGCGGTGCAGCCAATGGCTGCGGCCCGTCAGTACCGCGAATCGCTCGCGCGTCTGGCCGCCTTGCGCGAGCCGGTCGATGCGTTCTTCGAAGCGGTGATGGTCAACGCGGAAGACGCCAAGGTCCGTGCCAACCGTTATGCGTTGCTGGCACGCTTGCGTGGCCTGTTCCTCGGCGTTGCCGACATCTCGTTGCTGGGCTGAGGAGCTGCTGTTGAAACTGCTGATTCTCGATCGGGACGGAGTGATCAATTACGACTCCGACGCTTACATCAAGTCGGTGGAAGAGTGGATTCCGCTCCCCGGCTCGATCGAAGCCATCGCGCAGTTGAGCAAGGCCGGCTGGACGGTAGCCGTCGCTACCAACCAGTCGGGCATTGCTCGCGGCTACTACGATGTCGCCACCCTCGACGCCATGCACGAGCGCTTGCGCACGTTGGTGGCGGAGCAGGGTGGCGAGGTCGGGCTGATCGTCTATTGCCCGCATGGGCCGGACGAAGGCTGCGACTGTCGTAAGCCCAAACCTGGCATGCTTAAAACCATTGCCGCACATTACGACGTGGCGCTGACTAACCTGTGGTTCGTCGGCGACAGTCTCGGTGACCTGGAGGCGGCAAAAGCCGTCGACTGTCAGCCAGTTTTGGTAAAAACCGGAAAAGGCGAAAAGACTCAGGGCTTGACCCTACCGGTAGGTACTTTGATTTTTGACGATCTGGCGGCGATTGCCGCAGAACTTATCCACAACTAGGGCGATTCTGACATCCTGATCAAGGACTGTTCGGGGGCGCACTTTTAATAGGCAAATGCCGCTATGTCGATCTTGCAGGCAATCAGAACCTTTCTTTTTTACCTGCTGCTGGGCACCAGCTCGTTGCTCTGGTGCAGCCTGAGCTTTTTTATCGCGCCTTTTTTACCGTTCAAGGCGCGCTACCGTTTCATCAACGTCTACTGGTGCCGCTGCGCACTGTGGCTGAGCAAGGTGTTCCTGGACATTCGCTATGAAGTCAAAGGCGCCGAGAACGTCCCTGACCAGCCGTGCGTGATTCTGTCGAACCACCAGAGCACCTGGGAGACGTTCTTTCTGTCGGCCTACTTCGAGCCGTTGAGCCAGGTGCTCAAGCGCGAACTGCTGTATGTGCCGTTCTTCGGCTGGGCGATGGCCATGCTGCGACCGATCGCCATCGACCGCGACAACCCGAAAGCCGCGCTCAAGCACGTGGCGAAGAAGGGCGACGAGCTGCTCAAGGACAATGTCTGGGTGCTGATCTTCCCGGAAGGCACCCGCGTTCCGTTCGGCACGGTGGGCAAGTTCTCTCGGGGTGGTACGGCGCTGGCGGTCAATGCGCAGTTGCCTGTGCTGCCAATCGCCCATAACGCCGGCAAGTTCTGGCCGAAAACCGGTTGGCTGAAAACACCTGGCACCATCACCGTGGTCATCGGCGCGCCGATGTACGCCGAAGGCAGCGGCCCACGAGCGATTGCCGAGCTCAACGACCGCGCTGCGGCCTGGAACGAACAGACCCAACGAGACATGGGCTCACTGCCTGCTGCGGCGGATAAAGAGACTGTCTGAGGTTCTGTGGATAACCTGTGTACGGTTTTGTTGAAAAGCGTCTTATTTGTTAGCTAAATTTATGATTTATATAGATATTTCTTAAGCTCATAAAACGCGGAAAAACGTGCATAAGTTTTCACGACGCAAAAAAAACCGGCTATTTGCGCCGGTTTTTTTATACCTGTTTCTACCCCTGGTTATCACGCGATCCGTAGCAGCTGCCGAGGCTGCGTTCGAGGACGAAGTCCTCGCAAATCCTGTGTATGCGGTTTGCCTGGAAGAATGCGTTGCCTGATTTTACGACTGCTTCGCAGCCGGACGCAGCCTCGCGGGCTCGACAGCTGCTACGGGGGCAGCTCTACACCGTATTTCATTCCTCCAGCAACGGCAGTTGAACGCTGAACGTCGTGCCTTGCCCAATCCGGCTTTCACAGAAAATCCGTCCGCCATGTCGATCCACCACAGCTTTGACCATCGACAACCCCAGGCCCAATCCGTCACTGCCTTGAGACGATGCAAAGCGCCGGTACTGGCTGAACAACTCGGGCAGTTCCTCAGCCGTAATTCCTTTGCCCTGGTCAGTGATCTCGCAGGTCAGCCAGCCCTGTGCACAATTCACCCACACGCGGACCTGCGAACCTGCCGGGCTGTACTTGATGGCGTTTTCCAACAGGTTAAACAGCGCCCGGGTCAGCAACGACTGGTCGGCCAGGACCATGCCTTCCGCCTCTTCATCCAGATCATGCAGCAACTCGATCTGCTTGAGCTGCGCGGTACTCATCGCCTGATCAAACGCATCAAGCACCAGCATCGCGAACATGCTCGGTTCGAACTGGTACGCCTCGGACTCAGCTTTGGCTAACTGCACAAAGGCCTCGGTCAGGCTCAAGGCTTTGCGCACTTGCAACTCGATCTGGCTGAACAGCTGCGCGTCACCTGTGCCTTGGTAATGCTGAACGTCGAGCAAGGCCAGAATCGCCGAGTGCGGCGCACGCAAGTCATGGGAAAGAAACCGCAACAACACCGCGCGCTGCTCCTCGGCATCACGCTCGACGCTCAAATCCGTGAGGCTGAGCAGCCAGCCAATCGCTGTTCCACCTTCCGCCGGCAGTAACGGCGCCAGATCCAGACGCAGGCTTCGCCCTTGGGTGTCGCGAAACTCGCTGGTTTCAAGCGTCGACAACGCGGGATGTCCCTCTTCAACCAGCGCCGGATAACCAATGTTCGAGAGCCGTTGCAGCAGGTCTTCGCCAACCAGATCACTGGCAAACAGACTCCGGGCGTTGCGGTTGGCCAGCAGGATTCGCCCGCCAGGATCACTGATCAGTGTCGCCACTGGCAGGTACTCCAGGCCGTCGGCGATGAACCGTCGGGTGTCGCGGGTCCGGCTCATGGCCTGTTCCAGAGCAACGATCTGCCCCTGCAATACATCGCCGACCGGCGATGGCGTGCGGCGCCGCTCAGGGAACACTTTCGGCTCACTATCAAGCCGGGCCAGTTCCCAGCCGAAGTAGGCGAGCACCGCGCTCAGGCGTCGCCAGCTCCAGATCAGGTAACCCAGCAGCATTCCGAGCAAACTGGCCGCGGGCGACCACCACCAACCCGCTCGAAGCAGCAGAGCCGAGGCGAGCAGGGCCATCACCATGCATCCCAGGGTCAACCACAAGGCGCGCCGTGGACGGAACAGCAGCAAGGCCAGCAGCAACGCGACGATGACCGTCGACAACCCGACCACCCAGCCATCGGCGAGCACCACGATGCTGCGCTGTTGCAGCAGACCGTTGAGGATGTTGGCTTGAATCTCGATGCCCGGCGTTGTGCCGATACTCTCCGATTGCGGTGTCACATAGCGGTCGCCCAGCCCAGGCGCCGTGGAGCCAATCAGGATCAGGCGATCACGCAACAACTCGGGTGGGACTTCGCCGCGCAGCACGCTGACATAGGGAACACTGGGGAAGCCCGCATTCGCGCTGATAAAGGGAATTCGAATACCGTTGGTTCGTTGCCAGCCTTGAACCGTCAATGACAACGGCGAGCCGGGCAGGGTATCAGGGCCGTCTGTGGTCATCTCGTAGAGCAACCCGGCCAATTGCGCTCTCGGGTTGCGCTCAGGGCCTTCACGCAGGTAGACGCTGCGCACGATGCCATCAGCGTCCGCCTCGGCGTTGATATGCCCGATACCTTTGGCGCAGTGGCTCAACGGCGCTACCGGTTCGATTTCACCCAGCGGCTGCCCATAGCGCGCAACCCCTTCGCGCAACAAAGGCACGAACACATTGCCGGCCCGGCACATCGCTTGTGCCAGGCGCAGGTCGTTGTCGGGAAGTTTGTCGGGCTCGCTGAAGATGACGTCGAACAGCACGCCCTTGGCCTTCGCATCGGTGAGCCGATCCAGCAGGTCGGCGTGTAAGGTTCGTGACCAGGGCCACTGACCGAGTTGCTGCAGGCTGTAATCGTCGATAGTGACGACGAGGATTCGTGGATCGACCGGGAGCGGGCTCAATCGACGCAGGTTGTCGTACAGCAGATTGCTCAGCGTCAGCCCATGGCTCAAGGACAGAATCGCCGTCAACGGCAGCAGGATCAGACTGACCCACAGCCATTCCCGGACCATCCGATGAAACAGCCGCTGGGCCTGAGTCGGCTCGCGACCTTCCCTCCTTGGTCTGTGCTTCATCGGCAAATAACCGAGTCGCTATTGGACACGCGTGGTCCTGGGGTAATAGAAGATGTCATATACCCCGGTTTCCCCCTCAAGCCCCTGCGCGTCGTACGCAGAGAGTCGAACATGGTAGAAAAATGCCTTCAATCCACTGAAGTCGATCTCTGGCGTGCTGGAAAACTGTTCCTGCTTGATGTTCAGAAAGTCTGTGTCGGTCGCCACTTGCGCCCGGTAGCGCGTGGCACCGTGCAAGGGTTTCATGATCAACTGCCAGACCGGTGTGGGGCCGTTTTGACCCGTCTGCCCCAACAACTGCGGCGCGGGCAACAGGTCGATCGGTGTGAGCTTGCCTTCCTTCTGAATGCGTAACCCCTGGCGCGCCATGACCTGCACTTCATCTGCTGGTTTTTCGGCCTTTTTCGCGAGCGGTTTACCCGTGCGTTTTTTTGGTGGCGCATCAACGTCTTCACCACGATCGACGGCCACCTGGCCATTCAGTACTTCGATCAGCGATTGCCCATTGTCCTCGTTGCGCACCCGAAAGTGTGTGCCTCGGACCCCGAGCACGCCCACCGGCGTCACGATCTGAAAACGATCATAGTCGCTGGCGCGCTTGATCACATACGACTCGACCTGACCTTGCTCAAGAATCACCTGCGGGATAACGAGTTCTTCGTTCAAACGCAACGTGACCTGTGAACTGGACGGCAGAACGATGCGCGATCCGTCACCCAACGACAGGCTGACGAACGCCGAAGGGGAGGTCTTCACGCCTTCCTGCTCGTCAATCGTCATCCCTTCTTCAAGCGCCACCTGCTTGCCCTTGCGGTCGAGCTTCCAGGCTTCGCCCGTCAGATGCTCGACAGTGGCGGGCAGGGGTTGTCCACGGCACTGCTGATGGTCATCGATATACGGCAAGCGCTTTGAGTCGAAGAACGCTGCGGATGCGTTCTGCGTCAATGGGCCCACCAAGCCAACAACCAGCAACAGACAGGTGCCAAGGTGGCGACAGTGCAAAGAAGTCATTCGGTTCATTGGATTCGCTTTTCACGCTTTTTCTTAGAATCTGGCCGACCAGCTAATTCATCAGCCTTACGCACCATACCTGACAGGGCTCGATGGCAGATAGCCCACGTCTATGCAAAACGCCCGCATCGATTACAAAGGCAGTCGCGGTTATCCATGAAGGTAAACAAATCGAAGAGGGTAGGAGGTGACACATCCTTGTGTCGGAATCGATTCAACATCGATCCGGTTTTACAACGTGAGCAGGCACTCCTTTTTTTCCCCTGAACTGCAGACCGCAAGCGAACCGGCGATCGGCGGTCCCGCCAGGTTGGCGATGACACTCCCTGTGTCGGAGCACTTCCGAATGCTCCTGTGCCACTCAACGCTTGAGAATTTACCGGCACCCATGGTCGATGAGGCAATTCTCCATAATTGTTCAGAATTGCCCGAGCCCGTTGTTAGAACACCCAACGCTGCTGCTCTTCAGGGAGCAGCAGGGGAACCGGTTGCGCGCTGTCTGCGGAGGTGCTGACCGGTGCAAAGCCTCGTGAATCACTGAACGCCACATTCACCGCAGCAGGACTGAAGAAGCGCTGTGTCGCGTGCTCATCCGGTGCTTCGCTGCTTGAGCTCACGGTCTGCGACGTAACCCCGACAAAGGCCACAAACGCCAACGACAGACAGCGTGTGAGCGCCTTGCCCTCGATCACCTTCGTGATCAGTACACGAAGATTCAGCCTGTTCCCCATCGTTGTGTCCTCGAGTCTTCGAGCTGATATCCGCCGGTTAACGGCCAATTGATATCAGCCTACCCAGACGCAGGGAATCTGGAGCAATTCACCATAATTGTTCAGATTCAGACAATGAGCCTAAACTCCGCACATAGGATTTTTTACCCATCGCACTCTACGAGATGAAGGAACGCCCCCGCATGCGTGTCGCAATACTGGATGACGAACCCGCCGAGCTACGCCGGGTGGAACAGACACTGCGACAGATTCCCGGAACCGGGGAGCAAGCGTGGACCTTACATAGCTTCGAACGCGGCGAAGACCTGCTGCGCCAGCTTCGACGCGAGACCTTCGACCTGTTGATACTCGACTGGCAGTTGCCTGATCTCAGCGGTCTATCGCTACTACGTTGGACCCGCGAACATATGGAGGCACCTCCCGCCGCCATCATGCTCACCAGCCGCGATGCCGAGAGTGACATCGTCCAGGCGTTGAACGCCGGCGCCGATGATTACGTCAGCAAACCGTTTCGTCCCAACGAGCTCCAGGCCCGCGTCAGCGCCGTACTGCGCCGACACGGCTTACAGCGCAATGCGGCCAGCGAAGTGCTGAGTTTCAACGATCTGAACTTCGACGACGCCGAACTGACGGTGACCCGCGCCGGCAAACCCATCAGCCTGACCGAACGGGAATACCGCCTGGCCCGCTGCCTGTTTGCCAACCTGGGCCGGCCGCTGTCACGGGAATATCTCTACGAGCGTTTCTGGACCCATGAAGAGATGGTGTCTTCACGGCCACTGGATACTCACATCTACCGCCTGCGCAACAAGCTCGGGCTGACGGCCGATCGTGGTTGGCAGTTGCTGACGATCTACGGGTATGGGTATCGACTGGAAAGCGTCGCCTCGTAGGAGCTGCCGCAGGCTGCGATCTTTAAATGTCTTCTCGCAAACAATAAAAAAGGCCAACGCTGAACGTTGGCCTTTTACATTTTTGCAGGCTGTTGGGTCTCAGCACAGAGACCCGTTCAGCAGAAGCAAATTGAACCTAGCCACCAATCTGGTGGCTTACCGCATTTTCTTGCTGGTTAAGGCTCTTTTGCTCCTGCTTTGTAATGTGCCCTTTATTCTGGCTAGCCATGTCCCGTTCTTCCTGACGAATCTGGCGGTCTTCCTTATGCAGATTGGCCGCCTGTCCCTTGGTCATTTCACCCTCTTTGACTTCGTTATGGATTCGCTTGTTCTGGTTGGCCAGACGACTATTGACCTCGGCTCGACGTGGGTGATCTTTTTTCCACTGAGCATCAGCTGCCATTGCATTACCGGCAACCATACCTACAACTGCGGACAACAAAACAGCAGCAAGCTTCTTAGACATGTTTGATTCCTACTGAACGCTTTAAGGGCTGGCCCGGTTGATTTGATCGGCACCGCCGGCCATGTAGTTACTGAGTCGTCCCTGGTTTCATAGACACGATTCAGTCTCGCCAGTTCACTATTGCTGAAGCGAAAAGGAAGCTGTGCCGTACAGGATCCCTAAGGATAGTCGAGCCTCGATGTTCAAAAAAATGCAAAAAAAAGGCCAGCGCGGTGCGCTGGCCTTTTTTCAGGCTCACCTCTTAGTGGGGAGCCGGACTCATTTATGGGTGAAAATGAGCAACTATTTTGTGAACCAACAACAGATCAGAAGTCCAGGTTAGAGACTGCCAACGCGTTGCTTTCGATGAAGTCGCGACGTGGTTCGACCGCATCACCCATCAGGGTGTTGAAGATCTGGTCCGCGCCGATGGCGTCTTCGATGGTCACTTTGAGCATCCGGCGCTGGCTTGGGTCCATGGTGGTTTCCCACAGCTGATCCGGGTTCATCTCGCCCAGACCTTTGTATCGCTGGATGGTGTGACGCTTGGTGCTTTCAGCCATCAGCCATTCAAGGGCTTCCTTGAACTCGGTGACCGGCTTCTTGCGCTCGCCGCGCTGGATGTACGCGCCGTCGTCCAGCAAGGTGCTCAATTGAGCGCCCAGGGAGACAACAGTCTTGTAATCGTTGCTGCCGAAGAAGTCGCGATTGAAGGTGATGTAGTTCGACAGGCCGTGGGAGATCAGTTCGACCTCTGGCAGCCAGACGTTACGTTCACGGTCTTCACGCAGGCTGGCTTTGTAGACCAGGCCAGACTTCTCGACGGTGCGCAGGCGAACTTCGTACTGGGCCAGCCAATCCTGCATCGCAGCGTGATCGGACAGCTGATCCATGCTCACCGCTGGCAGGTAGATGAAGTGCTCGGTCAGTTCCTGTGGGTACAGGCGGGACAGACGCTTGAGGGTCTTCATGACCAGACGGAAGTCATTCACCAGACGTTCGAGGGCTTCGCCGGAGATGCCCGGTGCTTCCTCGTTCAGGTGCAGGCTTGCATCTTCCAGGGCCGACTGCGTCATGTACTCTTCCATGGCGTCGTCGTCTTTGATGTATTGCTCTTGCTTGCCTTTCTTCACTTTGTACAACGGCGGTTGAGCGATGTAGATGTAACCACGCTCGATCAGCTCCGGCAGCTGACGGAAGAAGAAGGTCAGCAGCAGGGTACGGATGTGCGAACCGTCGACGTCAGCATCGGTCATGATGATGATGTTGTGATAACGCAGCTTGTCGATGTTGTACTCGTCACGGCCGATGCCGCAGCCCAACGCGGTGATCAAGGTGCCCACTTCTTGCGAAGAGATCATCTTGTCGAAACGCGCCTTCTCGACGTTCAGGATCTTGCCCTTGAGGGGCAGAATCGCCTGGGTCTTGCGGTTACGTCCCTGCTTGGCGGAGCCGCCAGCAGAGTCACCTTCCACGAGGTACAGTTCGGACAGGGCAGGGTCTTTTTCCTGGCAGTCCGCCAGTTTGCCCGGCAGGCCGGCGATGTCCAGCGCGCCTTTACGGCGGGTCATCTCACGGGCTTTACGCGCCGCTTCACGAGCACGGGCTGCGTCGATCATCTTGCCGACAACCAGCTTGGCTTCGTTCGGGTTTTCCAGCAGGAAGTCGGAGAAGTACTTGCCCATTTCCTGTTCGACCGCGGTCTTCACTTCGGAAGAAACCAGCTTGTCTTTGGTCTGGGAGCTGAACTTCGGATCCGGTACCTTGACCGAAATGATCGCGGTCAGGCCTTCACGGGCATCGTCACCGGTGGTGGCGACTTTGTGCTTCTTCGCCAGGCCTTCCGCTTCGATGTAGGTGTTCAGGTTACGCGTCAGTGCCGAACGGAAACCCACCAGGTGAGTGCCGCCATCGCGCTGAGGAATGTTGTTGGTGAAGCACAACAGGTTCTCGTTGAAGCTGTCGTTCCACTGCAGGGCGATTTCCACGCCGATGCCGTCTTCACGCTGGACATTGAAGTGGAACACCTGGTTGACCGGAGTCTTGTTGGTGTTCAGGTATTCAACGAACGCACGCAGGCCACCTTCGTACTTGAACAGTTCTTCCTTACCGCTGCGCTCATCCTTGAGGACGATGCCGACACCGGAGTTGAGGAAGGACAGTTCACGAATCCGCTTGGCCAGGATGTCCCAGCTGAAGTGGATGTTCTTGAAGGTTTCAGCTGAAGGCTTGAAGTGGATCTGCGTACCGGTGGACTCGCTTTCACCAACGATCTTCATCGGCTCTTGCGGAACACCGTGGACGTAAGTCTGTTCCCAGATCTTGCCGCTGCGGCGAACGGTCAGGACCAGTTCTGCGGACAGGGCGTTTACAACCGACACACCTACACCGTGCAGACCGCCGGATACTTTGTAGGAGTTGTCATCGAATTTACCGCCGGCGTGCAGCACGGTCATGATGACCTCGGCCGCCGAGACGCCTTCTTCTTTATGCACGTCTACCGGAATGCCACGACCGTTGTCGCGCACGGTAATGGATTCGTCCGGGTGGATAATGATGCTGATGTCGTCGCAATGGCCGGCCAAAGCTTCGTCGATCGAGTTATCGACCACCTCGAACACCATGTGGTGCAGACCGCTGCCATCGTCGGTGTCACCAATGTACATACCGGGACGTTTGCGTACGGCATCCAGGCCTTTCAGCACTTTAATGCTCGTTGAGTCGTACGTATTTTCTTCGCTCATGCCTTCACTCCCGATGGTCGTGGGTCTGGGTGATACGGCCCTGTTCCACGTGGAACAGGGCGACTGGCGTTTCCGTCTGCCAGCCTTCCCTCAATAATTCGTGATCTACACAGGTGATAAACACCTGGCAGCGTAAGTCTTCCAGCAAACGGCACAGCGCACGGCGGTGCTGCTCATCCAGCTCGGACGGCAAGTCATCCACCAGATAAATACATTGGCCGCGCCGGGCCTGGCTGACCAAATGCCCTTGGGCAATCCGCAATGCACAGACCACCAACTTCTGCTGACCACGAGACAAGATGTCCGCGGCATTGTGTGCGCCCAATCTAAGACGCAAATCAGCGCGTTGTGGTCCGGCCTGGGTATGCCCCATTTGCTGATCCCGGTGAACGGATGCGGCGAGCACTGCACTCAGCTCTCGCTCTTTGTCCCAACCCCGGTAATAGCTAAGCGTTAAGCCCTCGAGTTCGACGAGTTCGCTCAAGGTCTGTTCAAAGACTGGTTTCAAGGCTTTGATATAAGCGCGGCGGTATTCATCAATTTCAGCGCTGGCCTGGCACAATTCTCTGTCCCAAACCGCTTGCGAAACGGCGTCAAGTGTACCATGCCGCAGCCAAGAGTTTCTCTGGCGCAGGGCCTTCTGCAACCGTTGCCACGTAGACATGAAACGTGGTTCCACGTGGAACACGCCCCAATCCAGAAACTGTCGGCGAATCTTTGGCGCACCTTCCAACAGACGGAAGCTGTCGGGGTTGATCAATTGCAGCGGCAGGATTTCTGCCAGTTGAGCAGCACTGCGGGCGTTCTGCCCGTCGATGCGAATCTGAAACTCCCCTTGGCGGTCCCTCGAAATTCCCAAGGCGCTATGTCCGCCCTCGGCCAATTCGACCTGACCAAATACCGTGCACGCTAGCTGCTCGTACTGGATGACCGGTAAAAGGCGGGTGCTGCGAAACGAACGGGCGAGCCCCAGCAGATGGATGGCTTCCAGAACACTGGTTTTGCCGCTGCCGTTGGCGCCGTACAGGATGTTGATGCGGGGGGAGGGGGAGAAGGTCACCGGGTGCAGATTGCGCACCGCGGTGACCGAGACACGACTGAGGGACATCTAGCGTCTGCTGAACATGTTTACAGGCGCATCGGCATGACAACGTAAGCCGAGTCGTCGTTGTCGGACTCTTGCACCAGCGCACTGCTGTTGGAGTCAGACAGGATCAAGCGCACTTGCTCGGTAGTCATCACGCCCAGCACGTCGAGCAGATAGCTCACGTTGAAGCCGATTTCCAGCGAACCACCGTTGTACTCAACGCCAACTTCTTCTTCCGCCTCTTCCTGCTCCGGGTTGTTCGCCTGGATCTTCAGCTGACCGTTGGCCAGTTGCAGACGAATGCCGCGGTACTTCTCGTTGGACAGAATCGCGGTACGGCTGAACGCTTCACGCAATGCCTGACGATCACCCAGTACCAGCTTGTCGCCACCCTTCGGCAGAACACGCTCGTAGTCGGGGAATTTGCCGTCGACCAGTTTCGAGGTGAAGGTGAACTCGCCGGTGGTGGCGCGAATATGGTGTTGGCCCAGAACGATGCTGACATTGCCCTCCGGTTCAGTCAGCAAGCGTGCCAGTTCCAGAATACCTTTACGTGGAACGATCACCTGGTGACGATCTGGCTGACCGATGTCGGCCTGCATCGAGCACATGGCCAGACGGTGACCGTCGGTGGCCACGGCGCGGATGATGCCGGCGGAGACTTCCAGCAACATGCCGTTGAGGTAGTAGCGAACGTCCTGCTGAGCCATGGCGAAGCTGGTGCGCTCGATCAAGCGACGCAGCTTGCTCTGCGCAAGAGTGCACGTCAGCGAGCCCGGGCCTTCTTCCACCGTCGGGAAGTCGTTGGCTGGCAACGTCGACAGGGTGAAACGGCTACGGCCGGCTTTCACGACGAGCTTCTGCTCATCGACCTTGATGTCGATCAGCGCGTCGTTCGGCAGGCTCTTGCAGATGTCCATCAGCTTACGCGCCGGGACAGTGATTTCGCCCGGCTCGGCCGGTTCTTCGAGTTGCACACGCCCGACCAGCTCGACTTCCAGGTCGGTACCGGTCAGCGACAACTGCTGGCCTTCGACAACCAGCAGCACGTTGGAAAGCACCGGCAAGGTCTGTCGGCGCTCGACGACGCCTGCGACCAGTTGCAGGGGTTTCAACAGGGCTTCGCGTTGAATGGTGAAATGCATGGTCTAGTCCCTTGCCTTAATAAGCTGCGCTGGTGTTCATCAAGTGGTCAGTGTACGCAGCAGGTTCTTGTAGTCCTCGCGGATGTCCGCGTCGGATTCCTTAAGTTCGTTGATCTTGCGGCATGCGTGCAACACCGTAGTGTGGTCGCGGCCGCCAAACACATCGCCGATTTCCGGCAGGCTGTGGTTGGTCAGTTCCTTGGACAGGGCCATGGCCACTTGCCGTGGACGTGCGACCGAACGTGAACGGCGCTTGGACAGCAGATCCGAAATCTTGATCTTGTAGTACTCGGCGACGGTGCGCTGAATGTTATCCACAGAGACCAGCTTGTCCTGAAGCGCCAACAGGTCCTTCAAGGATTCGCGAATCAACTCGATGGTGATATCGCGGCCCATGAAGTGCGAGTGGGCAATCACGCGTTTGAGCGCGCCTTCGAGTTCTCGGACGTTGGAACGAATACGCTGGGCGATGAAGAACGCGGCATCGTGCGGCAGGTCGACTTTAGCCTGGTCGGCCTTCTTCATCAGAATCGCGACGCGGGTTTCCAGTTCCGGCGGCTCGACGGCAACTGTCAGGCCCCAGCCGAAGCGCGACTTCAAGCGCTCTTCAAGGCCTTCGATTTCTTTCGGATAACGGTCACTGGTGAGGATGACCTGTTGGCCACCTTCAAGCAGGGCGTTAAACGTGTGGAAGAATTCTTCCTGGGAACGTTCCTTGCGGGCGAAGAACTGAATGTCATCGATAAGCAGCGCATCGACCGAACGGTAGAAGCGCTTGAACTCGTTGATCGCGTTCAGCTGCAAAGCCTTGACCATGTCAGCCACGAAGCGCTCGGAATGCAGGTACACGACCTTGGCATTCGGGTTCTTCTTTAATAGGTGGTTACCCACAGCGTGCATCAAGTGGGTTTTACCCAAGCCAACGCCGCCATACAGGAACAACGGGTTGTAACCGTGCTTGGGATTGTCCGCGACCTGCCAGGCTGCCGCACGGGCCAGCTGGTTGGATTTACCTTCGACGAAGTTCTCGAAGGTAAAGGTGCGGTTCAGGTAACTGGTGTGCTTGAGCGCACCCTCGACCTGCACGGTGCGTTGTTCTGCACGGACCGGGGCCTGTTGCGAACTGGCGCCAGCCATTGGGTCGAAACTGTCGCGGGACGGTTCTTCACTGACCTCGGCGACTTTTTGCGTTGCACGCTTGGTCGGCGCGGCAGGCGCAGATGCGCTGACCGGTGCCGGTGCGGCAGCTGCCTGGGCTTGAGACGCCGCTGCAGCCAACGGCGCATTCGGCGCAGCACGAGGTGCTGAACTGCGTTTGCTGCCTATTAATAAGGAAAGCGCGGGCGCCATGCCGTTGCCGTGCTCATCCAGCAGCTCGAGCACGCGGCTCAGGTATTTTTCGTTGACCCAGTCGAGAACAAAACGATTCGGTGCGTAGACACGCAACTCGTCGCCTTCGGCTTCGACCTGTAGTGGACGGATCCAAGTGTTGAATTGTTGGGCAGGCAGCTCATCGCGCAAAAGCTCCACGCACTGCTGCCAAAGTTCCACTGACACGGATATCCCCTAAGTTGAAAGCCGGTGAGGCAAAAACAAGCGGCCATTGTAGCGACCAGACGCCGACTTATCCACACGTAGGTTGCTCACGGGTGTCGAAGAATCAACGCTTTATACGGAAAAAAGACGACCAATGGTCTGTGCATAAGCTCTGTGGATAAGCCCCCTTAAGATCGTTGTACAAGTGGGGGGCAAACTCGGTGGATAACCTGCCTGTGGATAACCAGCCATTCCACACACAGCTTATCCGACAGCGCAGCACAGGCTGAACACCGTTTTCCACGGTAGTTGTCATTCTCTGTACAGCCCGTAGTAGAAGGCCTTAAGGTAGTTATCCACAGAGGATGGTGTGCCTAGCTTTTATAAGCTTTACAGAAAAGCTTTAAATAATTCCCTTCTTTATTTTTATATCTAGCTGTCCACCGTTCAAGGACGAACCCTGCAGATATCCATTTAAAGGAAACGTTGGTTGGAAATTGACCTAGAGGCTTGCTTTCTCTAGAATCCCCGGTCTCTTAAAACGGGGGCCATTCCGGCCCGTTGTGGACGAACCAGGTAACACGACATGAAACGTACTTTCCAACCAAGCACTATCAAACGCGCTCGTACTCACGGTTTCCGTGCTCGCATGGCTACCAAGAACGGCCGTGCCGTCCTGTCGCGTCGTCGCGCCAAAGGTCGTGCGCGTCTGGCAGTTTGATAATCAGGTACTGGAGGTGAGTCAGGACTTCAGTCGGGAAAAGCGTTTGCTTACCCCCCGGCATTTCAAGGCAGTCTTTGACTCCCCTACCGGCAAGGTTCCGGGGAAAAATCTCCTGCTCCTTGCACGCACCAACGATCTCGATCACCCCCGTCTAGGACTGGTTATCGGGAAAAAGAGTGTGAAGCTCTCCGTTGAGCGCAATCGCCTCAAACGTCTGATGCGCGAATCCTTTCGCCTCAACCAGGATTCTCTGGCTGGCTGGGATATCGTTATCGTCGCGCGCAAAGGTTTGGGCGACGTAGAAAACCCCGAATTGATTCAGCATTTCGGCAAACTCTGGAAACGTCTGGCACGCAGCACGCCGGTACCAGCAGTCAAAACCGAAACTGTAGGGGTAGACAGCACCGATGCGTAAACTGGCACTCGTTCCGATCCAGTTTTATCGCTATGCCATTAGTCCTCTGATGGCCAGCCACTGTCGTTTCTACCCCAGTTGTTCCTGCTACGCGTATGAAGCCATTGAAAATCATGGCCTTCTGCGCGGTGGCTGGCTGACCTTTCGTCGTTTAGGTCGCTGTCATCCGTGGAATCCCGGTGGTTATGACCCGGTTCCATCTATCCCTACCTCCCGTTCTTCTTCGATGGCCGAGTAATCATGGATATTAAACGCACGATCCTGATCGTCGCCCTGGCAATCGTGTCCTACGTTATGGTTCTGAAATGGAACCAGGACTACGGTCAGGCTGCCCTGCCGACTCAGAATGTTGCTGCCAATCAGGCTGCCCCGGCTATTCCGGACACGCCACTTGGTAACAATGCTGCCGCCAGTGCCGATGTACCCAGCGCGAATACCGATACCAGTACCCCTACCGCAATGCCGGTAGTGACCAACAAAGATCTCATCCGCGTCAAAACGGATGTGCTCGAACTGGCTATCGATCCTCAAGGTGGTGATATCGCCCAGCTGATGCTGCCGCTGTATCCACGTCGTCAGGACCACCCGGAAATTCCGTTCCAGCTGTTTGATAACGGTGGCGAACGTACTTATCTGGCCCAAAGCGGCCTGACCGGTACCAACGGTCCGGATGCTCGTCCTACCGGTCGTCCGGTTTACTCGACCGAACAGAAGACTTATCAACTGGCTGATGGCCAGAACCAGCTCAACGTTGACCTGAAATTCAGCGACGCTGGCGTCAATTACATTAAGCGCTTCAGCTTTACTCGCGGTCTGTACGATCTGAAAGTCACTTATCTGATCGACAACACCAGCGACAAGGCCTGGACTGGCAACCTGTTTGCCCAGCTCAAGCGTGATGCAAGTGCCGATCCTTCTTCGACCACCGCTACCGGCACTGCTACTTACCTGGGCGCTGCCCTGTGGACAAGTGCAGAGCCGTACAAAAAAGTGTCGATGAAAGATATCGACAAGGCGTCGTTGAAAGAAACCGTTAACGGTGGCTGGGTCGCCTGGCTGCAACACTACTTCGTGACTGCCTGGATTCCAGCCAAGAACGACAGCAACGTGGTGCAGACTCGCAAAGACAGCCAAGGCAACTACATCATCGGTTTTACTGGCCCGGTATTGTCCGTTGCGCCTGGCGCCAAGGCTGAAACCAGCGCTACCTTGTACGCAGGTCCGAAAAGCCAGGCGATACTGAAAGAGTTATCCCCAGGTCTGGAACTGACGGTCGACTACGGCATTCTGTGGTTCATTGCCCAGCCGATCTTCTGGTTGCTGCAACACATCCACGCGATTGTCGGTAACTGGGGCTGGTCGATCATCTTCCTGACCATGCTGATCAAGGGGATTTTCTTCCCGCTGTCGGCTGCCAGCTACAAATCCATGGCGCGCATGCGTGCAGTGGCGCCGAAACTGGCTGCGCTGAAAGAACAACATGGTGATGACCGGCAGAAAATGTCGCAATCCATGATGGAGCTGTACAAGAAAGAGAAGATCAATCCGCTGGGTGGTTGCTTGCCAATCCTCGTGCAGATGCCGGTATTCCTTTCGCTGTACTGGGTACTCCTGGAAAGCGTTGAAATGCGCCAGGCACCGTTCATGCTGTGGATTACCGACCTGTCGATCAAGGATCCGTTCTTCATTCTGCCGATCATCATGGGCGCAACCATGTTCATCCAGCAGCAGCTGAACCCGACTCCTCCGGATCCGATGCAGGCCAAGGTGATGAAGCTGATGCCAATCATCTTCACCTTCTTCTTCCTGTGGTTCCCGGCGGGTCTGGTGCTGTACTGGGTTGTGAACAACTGCCTGTCCATCACCCAACAGTGGTACATCACTCGTAAGATTGAAGCGGCTACCAAAAAAGCCGCCGCATAACTTACTCTGTGGATAACCACTCAAAACGCCCCCTAGTGGGGCGTTTTGCTATCTGCCATTTTGATCTGGATATCGAATCATGAGCGCTCCTCGTGAAACCATCGCCGCCGTCGCCACCGCTCAAGGCCGTGGCGGTGTCGGTATCGTCCGTATTTCCGGACCGCTGGCAAACGTGGCGGCCAAAGCCATCAGCGGTCGCGAGCTGAAACCGCGGTTTGCCCATTACGGCCCGTTTCTCAGTGAACACGAAGAGGTGCTGGACGAAGGCATCGCCCTGTATTTCCCTGGGCCGAATTCATTCACCGGCGAAGATGTGCTAGAACTCCAGGGCCACGGCGGGCCGATCGTTCTGGATATGCTGCTGCAGCGTTGCCTGCAATTGGGTTGCCGACTTGCCCGGCCGGGGGAATTCAGCGAACGCGCGTTCCTCAACGACAAACTCGATCTGGCTCAGGCCGAAGCCATCGCCGACCTCATTGAGGCAAGCTCTGCACAGGCTGCTCGTAACGCTTTGCGCTCGTTGCAAGGCGCTTTTTCGCAACGTGTGCATAACCTCACCGAGCAACTGATTGCGCTGCGGATCTACGTTGAGGCGGCAATCGACTTCCCTGAAGAAGAAATCGACTTTCTTGCCGATGGCCACGTACTGACGATGCTCGATGCGGTGCGCGATGAGTTATCCACCGTGTTGCGTGAAGCCGGGCAAGGCGCATTGCTGCGCGACGGCATGACCGTGGTGATCGCTGGTCGTCCGAATGCCGGTAAATCCAGCCTGCTCAACGCATTGGCCGGCCGTGAAGCGGCCATCGTTACCGAAATTGCCGGCACTACCCGGGATATCCTGCGCGAGCATATCCACATCGACGGTATGCCGCTGCATGTGGTCGATACGGCTGGATTGCGCGATACCGATGACCAGGTCGAGAAGATTGGCGTGGAACGGGCATTGAAGGCTATCAGCGAGGCAGATCGGGTGTTGTTGGTGGTCGATGCCACTGCCCCTGAAGCACTTGATCCTTTTGCCTTGTGGCCAGAATTCCTCGAACAGCGGCCAGATCCGGCCAAAGTGACCTTGATCCGCAACAAGGCAGACCTCACTGGCGAGGCGATTGCACTGGAAGTCAGCGACGATGGCCACGTGACCATCAGCCTGAGCGCCAGGTCTGCAGGCGAAGGCCTGGAGCTACTGCGTGATCATCTCAAGGCCTGCATGGGCTATGAGCAGACCTCGGAAAGCAGTTTCAGCGCCCGTCGGCGTCACCTGGAAGCCCTGCGCCATGCCAGTGCCTCACTCGAACATGGTCGCGCACAGCTGACCTTGGCCGGTGCCGGAGAGCTACTGGCTGAAGATTTGCGTCAGGCGCAGCAGTCGTTGGGTGAAATTACCGGCGAATTCAGCTCCGACGACCTGCTGGGAAGGATCTTTTCCAGCTTCTGTATCGGTAAATAGCCCTACATCCCCCACGTAGGAGCTGGCGTAGCCTGCGATCTTTTGATGTTTTGCCCTGTGCGTTTGAGCTTCGTAGGCGCATTAACCGCTAAAAGATCGCAGCCTTCGGCAGCTCCTACGAGGGTGAGCATCGCATCAAATCCCTTTTTCTTCTTCCGTTGCCATGCGTATCCATCGCACAGGTGGTTTCCCCGTGGGCGGAATTTGCCCCATTCAGCGCTTTTCTGTGGATTAAGCCCTGTGAATAACTGCCACTGAGCACAGTTGATAACAGGGCCTCAAAACTGAGGAAAACCACCTCTGTGGATAACCACCTCATTCATCCACAGGCTTACACCGGTTATCCAAGGGCCTCCTTGGCACATGACCACAGGGTTTTGAACCTCTGTACACATTGAAAATAAAGGGCTGTATGAATCTATCCACAGAAAGGTAGCGCAGTAGAAATAAACATAAAAACAAAGATTTAATAAATTTCTCTCTTTTTAATTTCTATTACCCCGACTTCTCCACAGCTGGTTAAATTTTGTGCAAAGGGTTCTTTAGAAAGGGCGAAGTCCCTATACTTGCCGCCCAGGTCCAAAAACCTGAGCTCAAACTATTCCTGATTACCTAACTGAAGCAGGCACGAGGTGCGTGGTGGATTTCCCTTCCCGTTTTGAAGTGATCGTCATCGGCGGCGGTCATGCCGGTACCGAGGCAGCACTTGCATCAGCACGTATGGGGGCAAAAACCCTGTTGCTGACGCATAACGTGGAAACCCTCGGAGCAATGAGCTGCAACCCCGCGATTGGCGGGATCGGCAAGAGCCATCTGGTCAAGGAAATCGATGCCCTTGGCGGCGCGATGGCCATGGCTACCGATAAAGGCGGTATTCAGTTTCGCGTCTTGAACAGCCGCAAAGGCCCAGCCGTGCGCGCTACTCGCGCCCAGGCCGACCGCGTTCTGTACAAGGCCGCTGTGCGCGAGATTCTCGAGAACCAGTCGAACCTGTGGATATTTCAACAGGCGGCCGACGACCTGATCGTCGAACAGGAACAAGTGCGTGGTGTTGTCACCCAAATGGGCCTGCGTTTCTTCGCGGACTCCGTGGTGTTGACCACTGGCACCTTCCTCGGTGGACTTATCCACATCGGTATGCAGAACTATTCCGGCGGTCGTGCCGGCGATCCACCGTCGATCGCCCTGGCCCATCGTCTGCGTGAACTGCCTTTGCGCGTGGGTCGCCTGAAAACCGGTACGCCGCCGCGTATCGATGGCCGTTCTGTGGATTTCTCGGTGATGACCGAGCAGCCCGGCGATACACCGATTCCGGTGATGTCGTTCATGGGGTCCAAAGAACAGCATCCAGCGCAGGTCAGCTGCTGGATTACCCATACCAACGCCCGTACTCACGAGATCATTGCCGCGAACCTCGACCGTTCGCCGATGTACTCCGGGGTGATCGAAGGTATTGGCCCGCGTTATTGCCCGTCGATCGAAGACAAGATCCACCGCTTTGCCGACAAGGAAAGCCATCAGGTCTTCATCGAGCCGGAAGGTTTGACCACCCACGAGCTGTACCCGAACGGGATATCCACATCCTTGCCGTTCGACGTGCAATTGCAGATCGTGCAATCGATTCGCGGCATGGAAAACGCCCATATCGTTCGCCCGGGCTACGCCATCGAGTACGACTACTTCGATCCGCGTGACCTGAAGTACAGCCTGGAAACCAAAGTCATCGGCGGTCTGTTCTTCGCCGGACAAATCAACGGCACCACCGGTTACGAAGAAGCCGGTGCCCAAGGTTTGCTGGCCGGGGCCAACGCAGCATTGCGCGCCCAGGGCAAAGACAGCTGGTGCCCGCGTCGCGACGAGGCGTACATCGGCGTATTGGTCGACGACCTGATTACCCTGGGTACCCAGGAACCGTACCGAATGTTCACCTCCCGCGCCGAATACCGTTTGATCCTGCGTGAAGACAACGCCGACCTGCGTTTGACCGAAAAAGGTCGCGAACTGGGTCTGGTGGATGACGTGCGCTGGGCGGCTTTCTGCAAAAAACGCGAAAGCATCGAAGTCGAAGAGCAACGCCTGAAAAGCACCTGGGTTCGCCCGGGCACTGAACAGGGCGATGCGATTGCCGAAAAATTTGGCACGCCGCTGACTCACGAATACAACTTGCTGAACCTGCTGACCCGTCCGGAAATCGACTACGCTGGTCTGATCTCGGTGACGGGCGCCGGTGCAGAAGATCCACAGGTCGCCGAGCAGGTCGAAATCAAGACCAAATACGCCGGTTACATCGACCGCCAGCAAGATGAAATCGCTCGCCTGCGGGCCAGCGAAGACACCAAATTGCCTATGGATATCGATTACACGAACATCTCCGGTCTCTCCAAAGAGATCCAGAGCAAGCTCGGCGCGACCCGTCCAGAGACCCTGGGCCAGGCATCGCGGATCCCGGGTGTGACCCCGGCAGCGATTTCGCTGTTGATGATTCATTTGAAAAAACGCGGCGCGGGCCGTCAGTTGGAGCAAAGCGCTTGAGTTCGATGGTCACCTCGCAACACGCCGAAGAGTTATCCACAGGTGCTCGCCAGCTCGGTGTCAACCTGACAGAAACCCAGCACGCGCAGCTGCTGGGTTATCTGGCCCTGTTGATCAAATGGAACAAGGCTTACAACCTGACCGCCGTGCGTGATCCCGACGAAATGGTTTCACGGCATTTGCTCGACAGCCTGAGCGTGATGTCCTTCATCGAAAACGGCCGCTGGCTGGATGTTGGCAGCGGCGGCGGTATGCCGGGTATTCCACTGGCGATCCTGTTTCCCGAGTCGCAAGTGACGTGCCTGGACAGCAACGGCAAGAAAACCCGCTTCCTGACTCAGGTCAAACTCGAACTCAAACTGGATAACCTGCAAGTTATCCACAGTCGCGTCGAAGCTTTCACGCCTGAACTGCCGTTCAACGGGATCATTTCCCGGGCATTCAGCAGCATGGAGAACTTCAGCAACTGGACTCGCCACTTGGGCGATAGCGATACACGTTGGCTGGCAATGAAGGGCGTTCATCCCGCGGATGAGCTGGTAGCATTGCCGGCAGACTTCCACCTCGATAGCGAACACGCCCTGGCCGTACCCGGTTGCCAAGGCCAACGCCATCTGCTGATACTGCGCCGCACGGCATGATTGGGAACACAAGCAAGAATGGCTAAGGTATTCGCGATAGCGAACCAAAAGGGTGGTGTGGGCAAGACCACCACCTGCATCAACCTCGCAGCATCCCTGGTCGCGACCAAGCGACGGGTGTTGTTGATCGATCTTGATCCACAGGGCAACGCCACCATGGGTAGCGGTGTGGATAAACACGGTCTGGAAAACTCGGTCTACGACCTGTTGATCGGCGAATGCGATCTGGCTCAGGCCATGCACTTTTCCGAACACGGTGGTTACCAGTTGTTGCCGGCCAACCGCGATTTGACGGCGGCTGAAGTCGTTCTGCTGGAAATGCAGATGAAGGAAAGCCGTCTGCGCAGCGCTTTGGCGCCGATCCGTGAGAACTACGATTACATTTTGATCGACTGCCCACCGTCGCTGTCGATGCTCACGCTCAATGCTCTGGTTGCTTCCGACGGGGTCATTATCCCCATGCAGTGCGAGTACTTCGCGCTCGAAGGGTTGAGCGACCTTGTGGATAACATCAAGCGTATCGCTGAATTGCTGAACCCGAATCTGAAAATCGAAGGCCTGCTGCGGACCATGTATGACCCGCGCCTGAGCCTGATGAACGATGTGTCGGCGCAGCTCAAGGAACACTTCGGTGAGCAACTGTATGACACCGTGATTCCGCGCAACATCCGTCTGGCCGAAGCGCCAAGTTATGGCATGCCGGCGTTGGCCTATGACAAACAATCCCGTGGCGCACTGGCCTATCTGGCCCTGGCGGGCGAGATGGTTCGTCGTCAGCGCAAAAATTCACGCATTGCCGCTGCTCAGGCAACTTAAGGAATCCCCATGGCCGTCAAGAAACGAGGTCTCGGACGTGGACTGGATGCACTGCTGAGTGGTCCGACTGTCAGCTTGCTGGAAGAACAGGCGGTGCAGGCCGATCAGCGTGAGCTGCAACACCTGCCGCTGGACCTGATCCAGCGCGGCAAGTACCAGCCGCGTCGGGACATGGACCCACAGGCGCTGGAAGAACTGGCGCAGTCGATCAAGGCTCAAGGCGTGATGCAGCCGATCGTGGTTCGCCCGATCGGTGCTGGCCGCTTTGAAATCATCGCCGGTGAACGCCGCTGGCGTGCCAGCCAGCAGGCTGGCCAGGAAACCATCCCGGCGATGGTCCGCGATGTGCCGGATGAGACCGCGATCGCCATGGCGCTGATCGAGAACATCCAGCGTGAAGACCTCAATCCGATCGAGGAAGCGGTCGCCCTGCAGCGTTTGCAGCAGGAATTCCAGCTGACTCAGCAGCAAGTCGCCGAGGCGGTGGGCAAATCCCGCGTGACCGTCGCCAACTTGTTGCGCCTGATTGCATTGCCGGAAGTCATCAAGACCATGTTGTCCCACGGTGACCTGGAAATGGGTCATGCCCGTGCTTTGCTTGGTTTGCCGGAAAATCAACAGGTTGAGGGGGCGCGACATGTTGTCGCACGTGGCCTCACCGTGCGCCAGACCGAAGCACTGGTTCGCCAGTGGTTGAGTGGCAAACCTGCGCCTGTCGAACCCTCAAAACCCGACCCGGATATCGCTCGTCTCGAACAGCGCCTGGCAGAGCGCCTAGGCTCTGCGGTGCAGATCCGCCACGGGAAGAAGGGCAAAGGGCAGTTGGTGATTGGTTACAACTCCCTCGATGAGCTTCAAGGCGTCCTCGCGCATATCCGCTGAAACATTTCCTCATGTAGCGCAGAGTTCGAAATCACTACCTGACAGTTGAATAGGGGCTGAACCGCCCCTATACTCTGCGCGCATTTTGTCGGCACAAATTATGCCAAGTTATTGAATTCTGGCAGCCGGCCTTTGAGGAGCAAAAGTGATGGAAACCCGCACGCCAAACCGCTTGCCGTTCCATCGCTTGGCGGTTTTTCCCGTGTTATTGGCGCAATTTGTCGTTTTGCTGCTTGCCGCTTTGGCGCTCTGGCGATGGCATGGAGTCGTAGCCGGATACTCAGGACTCTGCGGAGGCCTGATAGCCTTGCTTCCCAATGTTTATTTCGCTCACAGGGCATTTCGGTTTTCCGGCGCCCGAGCAGCTCAAGCCATCGTCCGGTCTTTTTATGCCGGCGAGGCGGGCAAACTGATTTTGACGGCAGTGCTTTTTGCATTGACGTTCGCAGGTGTGAAGCCACTGGCGCCGCTAGCTGTATTCGGCGTCTTCGTGCTGACCCAACTGGTCAGCTGGTTCGCTCCCCTGCTGATGAGAACAAGACTTTCGAGACCTTAGGGCGTTTGAGGCAACCATGGCAGCAGAATCCGCTTCGGGCTATATCCAGCACCACTTGCAAAACCTGACCTTCGGTCAGCTACCTACCGGCGGCTGGGGCTTTGCCCATACCGCAGCAGAAGCCAAGGCAATGGGCTTCTGGGCTTTCCACGTCGATACCCTCGGCTGGTCGGTCGCGTTGGGTCTGATCTTCGTTCTTCTTTTCCGCATGGCGGCGAAGAAGGCGACTTCCGGCGTACCAGGTGCCTTGCAGAACTTCGTTGAAGTATTGGTCGAATTCGTCGACAGCAGCGTGAAGGACAGCTTCCATGGCCGTAGCCCGGTGGTTGCACCTCTGGCGCTGACCATCTTTGTCTGGGTGTTCATGATGAACGCCATCGACCTGGTACCGGTCGACTGGATCCCGCAACTGGCCGCGGCCATTTCCGGCAACCACGAGATCCCGTTCCGTGCCGTATCGACCACCGACCCGAACGCTACGCTGGCCATGGCCTTCTCGGTGTTCGCGTTGATCATTTTCTACAGCATCAAGATCAAGGGCATCGGCGGCTTTATCGGCGAACTGACCTTGCACCCGTTCGGCAGCAAGAACATTTTCCTTCAAGCCCTGCTGATTCCGGTGAACTTCCTGCTGGAGTTCGTGACGCTGATTGCCAAGCCAATTTCGCTGGCACTGCGTCTGTTCGGCAACATGTACGCTGGCGAGCTGGTGTTTATCCTGATCGCCGTGATGTTCGGCAGCGGCCTGCTCTGGCTTAGCGGCCTGGGCATTGTGCTGCAGTGGGCGTGGGCTGTGTTCCACATCCTGATCATCACCCTGCAGGCGTTTATCTTCATGATGCTGACCATCGTCTACCTGTCGATGGCGCACGAAGAGAACCATTAAGACCTGCTTCGGCTAGTCTGATGTCCCTCTCGCTTCGGTGAGAGGGGGCCCGTACCGGGCTCGATGAAACGATTTGTTTTACCGCTTTAATCTAAAAAACCTAAACCATACGACGTAAAAGTCGGGAGGAAAGATGGAAACTGTAGTTGGTCTAACCGCTATCGCTGTTGCACTGTTGATCGGCCTGGGCGCACTGGGTACCGCAATTGGTTTCGGCCTGTTGGGCGGCAAGTTCCTGGAAGGCGCAGCGCGTCAGCCAGAAATGGTTCCAATGCTGCAAGTCAAAATGTTCATCGTTGCCGGTCTGCTCGACGCCGTAACCATGATCGGCGTTGGTATCGCTCTGTTCTTCACCTTCGCGAACCCTTTCGTTGGTCAACTCGCTCACTAATCACTCGGATTTTCGAGTTGAGCAAGTCTGATGGACAACGAACGAGCGAGGTGTTGGCGTGAACATTAATGCAACCCTGATTGGCCAGTCCGTTGCGTTCTTCATTTTTGTACTGTTTTGCATGAAGTTCGTGTGGCCTCCGGTCATCGCGGCTTTGCACGAACGTCAGAAGAAGATCGCGGATGGACTGGACGCTGCCGCCCGAGCAGCTCGCGACCTGGAATTGGCCCAAGATAAAGCGGGTCAACAACTGCGCGAAGCTAAAGCTCAGGCAGCCGAAATCATTGAGCAAGCCAAGAAACGCGGTAATCAGATCGTCGAAGAGGCTGTTGATAAAGCCCGTGTCGACGCTGAACGTGTGAAGGTGCAGGCTCAGGCCGAGATCGAGCAGGAACTGAACAGTGTCAAAGACGCGCTGCGTGCCCAACTGGGTGCCCTGGCCGTTGGCGGCGCCGAGAAGATCCTGGGTGCCACAATCGATCAAAACGCGCACGCGGAGCTGGTTAACAAACTGGCTGCTGAAATTTAAGCGAGGGCGATCATGGCAGAACTGACCACGTTGGCCCGACCTTACGCTAAGGCAGCCTTCGAGCACGCCCAGGCCCACCAGCAACTGGCCTCTTGGTCAGCCATGCTCGGCCTGGCTGCAGCAGTGTCGCAAGACGACACCATGCAGCGCGTGCTCAAGGCCCCGCGACTGACGAGCGCAAACAAGGCCACCACGTTTATCGACGTGTGTGGCGACAAGTTCGATGCCAAGGCACAGAATTTCATCCACGTCGTTGCTGAAAACGACCGTCTCCCGCTTTTGCCGGAGATCGCCGCTCTGTTTGACCTGTACAAGGCCGAACAAGAGAAATCGGTAGATGTGGATGTCACCAGTGCTTTTGCATTGAACCAAGAACAGCAAGACAAACTCGCCAAGGTTCTCAGTGCACGGCTCGGCCGGGAAGTGCGACTGCACGCTGCGGAGGATGCCACCCTTATTGGTGGTGTCATCATCCGCGCCGGCGACCTGGTAATCGATGGCTCGATTCGCGGCAAACTCGCGAACCTTGCCGAAGCATTGAAATCTTGAGTTTGAAGGGGCAGCAGAGCAATGCAGCAACTCAATCCTTCCGAAATAAGTGAAATTATCAAGGGCCGCATCGAAAAGCTCGATGTGACCTCCCAAGCCCGTAACGAAGGCACTGTCGTCAGCGTATCTGACGGCATCGTGCGGATTCACGGTCTGGCCGACGTTATGTACGGCGAGATGATCGAGTTTCCGGGCGGCGTCTACGGTATGGCCCTCAACCTGGAGCAAGACTCTGTAGGTGCCGTTGTATTGGGCTCTTACCAGACTCTGGCTGAAGGCATGAGCGCCAAGTGCACTGGCCGCATCCTCGAAGTTCCGGTTGGTAAGGAACTGCTGGGTCGCGTAGTCGATGCACTGGGTAACCCAGTTGACGGCAAAGGTCCGCTGAACAACACCGAGACCGATGCGGTCGAGAAAGTTGCTCCGGGCGTGATCTGGCGTAAGTCGGTAGACCAGCCTGTACAGACTGGCTACAAGGCTGTCGATGCCATGATCCCTGTCGGCCGTGGCCAGCGTGAGCTGATCATCGGTGACCGTCAGATCGGTAAAACCGCTCTGGCGATCGACGCGATCATCAACCAGAAAGACAGCGGCATCTTCTGCGTCTACGTTGCTATCGGTCAGAAACAATCGACCATCGCCAACGTGGTTCGCAAGCTGGAAGAAAACGGCGCCTTGGCTAACACCATCGTCGTAGCTGCCAGTGCTTCGGAATCGGCTGCACTGCAATTCCTGGCACCGTACTCCGGTTGCACCATGGGCGAATACTTCCGCGACCGCGGTGAAGACGCGCTGATCGTTTATGACGATCTGTCCAAGCAAGCAGTGGCTTACCGCCAGATTTCCCTGCTGCTGCGCCGTCCACCAGGCCGTGAAGCCTACCCAGGCGACGTGTTCTATCTCCACTCCCGTCTGCTGGAGCGCGCATCCCGCGTTTCGGAAGAGTACGTAGAGAAGTTCACTAACGGTGCCGTGACTGGCAAGACCGGTTCCTTGACCGCTCTGCCAATCATTGAAACTCAGGCTGGCGACGTTTCCGCGTTCGTTCCGACCAACGTGATTTCCATCACCGACGGTCAGATCTTCCTGGAATCCGCCATGTTCAACTCCGGGATCCGTCCTGCAGTGAACGCCGGTGTTTCGGTATCCCGTGTGGGTGGTGCCGCTCAGACCAAGATCATCAAGAAGCTTTCCGGTGGTATCCGTACCGCTCTGGCTCAGTACCGTGAACTGGCTGCATTCGCCCAGTTCGCTTCTGACCTGGACGAAGCCACTCGCAAGCAGCTTGAGCACGGTCAGCGCGTTACCGAGCTGATGAAGCAGAAGCAATATGCGCCGATGTCCATTGCCGACATGTCGTTGTCCCTGTATGCCGCTGAACGTGGCTTCCTGGTAGACATCGAGATTCCAAAAATCGGTAGCTTCGAGCAGGCCATGATTGCTTACTTCAACCGCGATCACGCCGAATTGATGGCGAAGATCAACGTGAAGGGTGACTTCAATGACGAAATCGACGCTGGCCTGAAAGCCGGTATCGAAAAGTTCAAGGCCACCCAAACCTGGTAAGCCGCAGCGGGGGCCGAGAGGCTCCCGCTTGCTAACCTGATAGGTGTTACATGGCAGGCGCAAAAGAGATTCGCAGTAAGATTGCGAGCATCAAAAGCACGCAAAAAATTACCAGCGCCATGGAAAAAGTGGCGGTCAGCAAAATGCGCAAGGCACAAATGCGCATGTCGGCTAGCCGTCCTTACGCGGAGCGCATCCGCCAGGTTATTGGTCATCTGGCCAACGCTAACCCGGAATATCGCCACCCGTTCATGATCGACCGTGCTATCAAGCGCGTCGGTTATGTCGTCGTGAGCAGTGACCGTGGTCTGTGTGGTGGCTTGAACACCAACCTGTTCAAGGCTTTGGTCAAGGACATGGCGGTAAACCGCGAACAAGGCGTCGAGATCGATCTGTGCGTGATTGGTAGCAAAGGTGCGGCTTTCTTCCGCAACTTCGGCGGTAACGTCGTTGCAGCTATCAGCCACCTGGGTGAAGAGCCGTCGATCAATGATCTGATCGGCAGCGTCAAGGTGATGCTGGATGCCTACCTGGACGGCCGTATTGACCGCCTGTGCGTGGTGTCCAACAAGTTCATCAACACCATGACGCAGCAGCCTACCGTGGAGCAATTGATTCCACTGGTGGCGACCCCGGATCAAGAACTCAAGCACCACTGGGACTATCTCTACGAACCGGATGCCAAGGAGCTGCTTGACGGCTTGATGGTCCGCTACGTGGAGTCGCAGGTCTACCAGGCGGTGGTCGAGAACAACGCAGCTGAACAAGCGGCGCGGATGATCGCAATGAAGAACGCTACCGACAACGCCGGTGACTTGATCAGCGATTTGCAGCTGATCTACAACAAGGCGCGTCAGGCTGCGATCACCCAAGAGATCTCGGAAATCGTCGGCGGCGCTGCCGCGGTTTAACGGTTCAAATATTCAGAGGATCCAGCTATGAGTAGCGGACGTATCGTTCAAATCATCGGCGCCGTTATCGACGTGGAATTTCCACGCGACAGCGTACCGAGCATCTACAACGCGCTGGAAGTACAAAGCGCGGCCGGAACCACTCTGGAAGTTCAGCAGCAGCTGGGCGACGGCGTGGTTCGTACCATTGCGATGGGCTCCACCGAGGGCTTGAAGCGTGGTCTGGAAGTCAAGGACTCCGGCGCAGCCATCTCCGTACCGGTCGGTAAAGCGACCCTGGGCCGGATCATGGACGTACTGGGTAACCCGATCGACGAAGCTGGCCCGATTGACACCGAAGAACGCTGGGGCATTCACCGTCCTGCGCCGTCCTTCGCTGAACAAGCTGGCGGCAACGACCTGCTGGAAACCGGCATCAAGGTTATCGACCTGGTTTGCCCGTTTGCCAAGGGCGGTAAAGTCGGTCTGTTCGGTGGTGCCGGTGTAGGCAAAACCGTAAACATGATGGAACTGATCCGTAACATCGCCATCGAGCACAGCGGTTATTCCGTGTTCGCCGGTGTGGGTGAGCGTACTCGTGAGGGTAACGACTTCTACCACGAGATGAAGGACTCCAACGTTCTGGACAAAGTGGCACTGGTTTACGGTCAGATGAACGAGCCGCCGGGAAACCGTCTGCGCGTAGCACTGACTGGCCTGACCATGGCCGAGAAGTTCCGTGACGAAGGTAACGACGTTCTGCTGTTCGTCGACAACATCTATCGTTACACCCTGGCCGGTACTGAAGTATCCGCACTGCTGGGCCGTATGCCTTCGGCAGTAGGTTACCAGCCGACCCTGGCTGAAGAGATGGGCACTCTGCAAGAGCGCATCACTTCCACCAAAAACGGTTCGATCACTTCGATCCAAGCGGTATACGTACCTGCGGATGACTTGACTGACCCGTCGCCAGCGACCACCTTCGCCCACTTGGACGCCACCGTCGTTCTGTCCCGTGACATCGCTTCCCTGGGTATCTACCCAGCAGTAGATCCACTGGACTCGACTTCGCGTCAGCTGGACCCGAACGTGATCGGTCAGGACCACTACGACACCGCTCGCGGCGTTCAGTATGTTCTGCAGCGTTACAAAGAACTGAAGGACATCATTGCGATCCTGGGTATGGACGAGCTGTCGGAAACCGACAAGCAGTTGGTATCCCGCGCTCGTAAGATCCAGCGCTTCTTGTCGCAGCCGTTCTTCGTGGCTGAAGTCTTCACCGGTGCTTCGGGTAAATACGTTTCCCTGAAGGACACCATTGCTGGCTTCAAAGGCATCCTCAACGGTGACTACGACCACCTGCCAGAACAAGCGTTCTACATGGTCGGCGGCATCGAAGAAGCGATCGAGAAAGCCAAGAAACTGTAATCCCGGCGCCCGGCAACGGGCGCTAATCAGGTTGAGGCAAGCAGATGGCTATGACAGTCCATTGCGACATCGTCAGCGCGGAAGGAGAAATCTTTTCCGGTCTGGTCGAGATGGTGATTGCGCACGGCAGCCTGGGTGATCTTGGTATCGCTCTGGGTCACGCACCGCTGATCACTGAACTCAAGCCAGGTCCGATCCGCCTGATCAAACAGGGTGGGGAAGCCGAGGTGTTTTACATCTCCGGTGGTTACCTCGAGGTTCAGCCGAACATGGTCAAGGTTCTTGCCGACACCGTGCAACGTGCTGCCGACCTGGACGAAGCCTCCGCTCAGCAAGCCGTTCAGGCTGCCGAGAAGGCCTTGCATGAAAGAGGCGCCGAGTTCGACTACGGTTCCGCTGCCGCACGTCTGGCCGAGGCGACAGCTCAGCTGCGCACCGTCCAGCAGATCCGCAAGAAGTTCGGCGGCTGATAAGCCTCCCGCTTGTTGTGTGATTGATTAAAAAGGGTAGCCTCGGCTACCCTTTTTCTTTTTTTGCAATTCATCTCTTGGTCGCAGCCGCTGACCTCCCAGGATTGGTAGCCAGTCATGTCACTTGAAATCGTTATTCTTGCTGCCGGTCAAGGCACTCGCATGCGTTCGGCACTGCCGAAGGTTCTTCACCCGGTGGCGGGCAACTCGATGCTTGGCCATGTTATCCACACTGCCCGCCAACTTGATCCACAGCGCATTCACGTGGTGATTGGCCACGGTGCCGATGCAGTGCGCGAGCGCTTGGCTGCAGACGACTTGAATTTCGTGCTGCAGGACAAGCAACTCGGCACGGGCCACGCGGTGGCCCAGGCTGTGCCGTTCATTACCGCCGATACCGTGTTGATCCTTTACGGTGACGTGCCGCTGATCGAAGTCCCGACCCTGCAACGCCTGCTCAAGCTTGTGGCGCCACTGCAGATGGGACTGTTGACCGTCGAGCTCGATGACCCGACGGGTTACGGTCGCATCGTGCGTAATGCTGACGGTCGGGTGACCGCTATCGTCGAGCACAAAGATGCCAGCGAAGCCGAGCGTACGATTACCGAAGGCAACACCGGCATTCTGGCGGTGCCGGCCAGTCATCTGGGCGACTGGATGAGCCGGCTCTCCAACAACAATGCCCAAGGCGAGTACTACCTGACCGACGTGATTGCCATGGCCGTCAGCGATGGTCTGGTAGTGGACACCGAGCAACCTCACGACGCGATGGAAGTGCAGGGCGCCAACGACCGCAAACAGCTCGCAGAGCTGGAGCGTCACTATCAGTTGCGTGAAGGCCTTCGTCTGATGGCTCAAGGCGTGACGCTGCGCGATCCGGCACGTTTTGATGTACGCGGTGAAGTGACTGTCGGTCGTGATGTGCTGATCGACATCAACGTGATCCTTGAAGGCCGTGTGGTCATCGAAGACGACGTGGTCATTGGTCCGAACTGCGTGATCAAGGACAGCACCTTGCGCAAAGGCGTAGTGATCAAGGCCAACAGCCACATCGAAGGCGCGGTGCTGGGCGAAGGCAGCGATGCCGGTCCGTTTGCACGCTTGCGTCCGGGCACTGTGCTGGAAGCCCGCGCCCATGTGGGTAACTTTGTCGAATTGAAGAATGCCCATCTGGGTGAAGGCGCCAAGGCCGGTCACCTGACCTATCTGGGCGATGCCGAAGTCGGCGCGCGGACCAACATTGGCGCGGGCACCATCACCTGCAACTATGATGGCGTCAATAAGTGGAAGACGGTCCTGGGTGAAGACGTATTCATTGGCTCCAACAACTCGTTGGTGGCGCCTGTGGATATCCTGGACGGCGCGACGACTGCGGCGGGTTCGACGATTACCTCGAATGTGGATAAGTCCCAGTTGGCCGTTGGTCGGGCTCGGCAGAAGAACATCGATGGCTGGAAGCGACCGGTGAAAATCCAGAAGAGCTGAGTTATCCACAGATCGTAAGATCAAAAGATCGCAGCCTGCGGCAGCTCCTACGGAATAGGTGTACCCGATCCCCGTAGGAGCTGCCGCAGGCTGCGATCTTTTTATAGGTTACCCACAGATATTTTTTTGATGCGCCAGCTTGACGAAGTTTCGCCGATAGGTTTTGATTGCTTTCGTTATCTTTCGAATCGAAACTTACCAGTCATGTCGAAGCGCAATACACCACAACGTCGCCACAATATTCTTGCCTTGCTCAATGAACAGGGCGAAGTCAGTGTGGATGAATTGGCCAAGCGTTTTGAAACCTCGGAAGTTACAATTCGCAAAGACCTGGCGGCGCTTGAAAGCAATGGCTTGTTGCTACGCCGTTACGGCGGCGCGATCACCATGCCGCAAGAGCTGGTCAGTGACCCGAGCCAATCCGTCTCCCAGTACAAGCAAGCCATCGCCAGAACCGCGGTGACGCGGATTCGTGAACATGCGCGGATTATCATCGACAGCGGTAGCACCACCGCCGCAATGATTCCGCAACTTGGCCAACAGCCGGGTCTGGTCGTCATGACCAACTCCCTGCACGTCGCCAATGCGCTGAGCGAACTTGAACATGAGCCCGTGTTGTTGATGACCGGTGGAACCTGGGATCCGCATTCCGAGTCATTCCAGGGGCAGGTCGCCGAGCAGGTCCTGCGCTCTTATGATTTCGACCAGTTGTTCATCGGTGCCGACGGCATTGATCTGGTGCGCGGTACCACAACTTTCAACGAGCTGCTCGGTCTTAGCCGAGTAATGGCCGACGTGGCTCGTGAAGTGATCGTGATGGTCGAATCCGACAAGATCGGCCGCAAGATTCCAAACCTGGAGCTGCCCTGGAGCAGCGTCCATACCCTTATTACCGATGATCGCCTGCCGCAAGAGGCTCGCGACCAGATTCAGGCCCGCGGCATTAACGTGATATGCGCGGCAGTCAGCCAGGAGATATAGCATGTGTGGAATTGTCGGAGCAGTCGCGGAACGTAACATCACCGCCATTTTGCTCGAAGGTCTCAAGCGCCTCGAATACCGCGGCTACGACAGCGCCGGTGTGGCGGTTTACACCAACGGCGAAAAACTCGAGCGCATGCGTCGCCCGGGCAAGGTCAGCGAGTTGGAACAAGCGCTGGCCGCCGAGCCTCTGACCGGCCGTCTGGGTATTGCCCACACCCGTTGGGCGACTCACGGTGCGCCGTGCGAGCGTAACGCTCACCCGCATTTCTCCGGCGATCTGGCGGTGGTGCACAACGGCATCATCGAAAACCATGAAGCCCTGCGTGAGCAGCTGAAGGCACTGGGTTACGTCTTCACCTCGGACACCGATACTGAAGTCATTGCCCACCTGCTGAACCACAAACTCAAAGAGCTCCCTGACCTGACCGTTGCCCTCAAGGCCACCGTCAAGGAACTGCACGGCGCCTATGGCCTGGCCGTTATCAGCGCGCAACAACCGGATCGTCTGGTCGCCGCTCGCAGCGGTAGCCCGTTGGTGATCGGCCTGGGTCTGGGCGAGAACTTCCTCGCGTCCGACCAGTTGGCACTGCGACAGGTTACTGACCGCTTCACGTATCTGGAAGAAGGTGACATCGCCGAAATCCGCCGTGACAGCGTGCAGATCTGGGATGTCGACGGCAAAGTTGTCGAGCGCGAAGCGGTGCAGTACCGCGATAACACCGAATCCGCCGAGAAGGGCGAGTTCCGTCACTACATGCTCAAGGAAATCCACGAGCAACCGTCGGTCGTGCAACGTACCCTGGAAGGTCGCCTTGGCCCGAACCAGGTGTTGGTACAAGCGTTCGGCCCACAAGCTGCCGAACTGTTCGCCAAGGTCCGCAATGTACAAATCGTCGCCTGTGGCACCAGCTACCATGCCGGTATGGTCGCGCGTTACTGGCTCGAAGAACTGGCCGGGATCCCGTGCCAGGTCGAAGTTGCCAGCGAATTCCGTTATCGCAAAGTGGTCGTGCAGCCAGATTCGCTGTTCGTGACCATCTCCCAGTCCGGTGAAACGGCTGACACCCTGGCTGCACTGCGCAATGCCAAAGAGTTGGGTTTTCTCGCCAGCCTGGCGATCTGCAACGTCGGCATCAGCTCACTGGTGCGTGAGTCCGACCTGACCCTGCTGACCCAGGCCGGTCGCGAAATTGGTGTGGCATCGACCAAAGCCTTTACCACTCAGTTGGTGGGTCTGTTGCTGTTGACCCTGTCTCTGGGTCAGGTGCGTGGCACCTTGGACAAAGACATGGAAGCCGAGCTGGTGGAAGAGTTGCGTCGCTTGCCGACTCGTCTCGGCGAAGCGCTGGCCATGGACAGCACCGTCGAAAAAGTCGCTGAGCTGTTCGCCGACAAGCACCACACGCTGTTCCTTGGCCGTGGCGCGCAATATCCGGTGGCGATGGAAGGCTCGCTCAAGCTCAAGGAAATCTCTTACATCCACGCTGAAGCCTACCCGGCCGGCGAGCTCAAGCACGGCCCGTTGGCACTGGTCGACGACGACATGCCGGTGGTGACGGTGGCACCGAACAACGAGCTGTTGGAGAAGTTGAAATCCAACCTGCAGGAAGTTCGTGCCCGTGGCGGCCAGCTGATTGTGTTTGCGGATGAGAAAGCCGGCATGAGCAATGGCGAAGGCACGCATGTGATCAACATGCCGCACATCCACGACATCCTCTCGCCAATCCTCTACACCATTCCGCTGCAACTGCTCTCGTACTACGTCGCCGTGCTCAAAGGCACTGACGTTGACCAGCCGCGTAACCTGGCGAAGTCGGTGACGGTGGAATAAACGCTGCAGCTGGTCGCGTGTTTCCAGCGGGTGAATGAAAGTCCCTCGAAGCCCCCATTTTATGGGGGCTTTTTATTACGGGCTGTTCTGCTCCGACGTTGGCTCACCGGCCGGAGAGTGGGCATTCTCAAATACGCAAAAATTGCTTCAGGGTTATGCTCCTGTAACATTTCGAAACGTACAATCCGCACCGGAAAAGCTACACGTTGGTGTCGATTTCGATGGCGTGAACCTCAGGCCGCATCTGCCAGCGAATGACATTTTGTCATTCTTGCCCGAATGTTCATTCCACTCCCGTTCAGGAGACTCCAGCCATATTAGTGTGGCGTCTCTCCGTCGTTTTATTACCCCGCTAGAGTGTACTTAGCTGTGCTTCAACTGCCTGTTGAGCCGTTCTGTGCGCGGTCGCTCTAGAAACTGCTGATCGGTGGTCAACGATCACCTCCAGAACGCTACTGGAATCACTGAACATGAATAAGGTATTGCGTCATTACATACCGGCCACGGCACAACGGTTGCTTCCCAACCGCTGGGACCTGATCGCCATGCCGTTGGTGATTGGCTTCTTGCTGTTCTTCTCGATTGGTGCACACGAAACCTGGGCTCCAATCTCGACGTTGCAGACGCAGGTCATTTCGCTGGATCCGGCCGACTTGCCCGAATATGCGATCCGCACGACATTGCGCATGCTCGCGGCCATGGTGGCGGCGCTGATTTTCACGTTGGTCTATGGCACGTTGGCGGCCAAGAGCCGGCGGGCAGAGAAGCTGCTGGTGCCGGTGCTGGACATCCTGCAGTCGGTGCCGGTGCTGGGCTATATCTCGTTCACCGTGACATTTTTCCTGCTGCTGTTTCCAGGACGGGTGCTGGGCGCGGAGTGCGCGGCGATCTTCGCCATCTTTACCAGCCAGGCCTGGAACATGACGTTCAGCTTCTACCAGTCGCTGCGCACGGTGCCTCGAGATCTGGAAGAGGTATCCAGCAATCTGCAGCTTTCCGGCTGGCAAAAGTTCTGGAAGCTCGATGTACCGTTCGCCATTCCGGGCCTGATCTGGAACATGATGATGAGCATGTCCGGAGGCTGGTTCTTCGTGGTCGCCTCTGAAGCGATCACCGTGGGTGACAAAACCATCACTTTGCCAGGCGTTGGTTCCTATCTGGCGACGGCCATCGAACAGCGCGACATGCACGCCGTGGGTTACGTCATTCTGGCGATGATTGTGGTCATCCTGATTTACGACCAATTCCTGTTCCGGCCGCTGGTGGCCTGGGCAGACAAATTCCGGATGGAGGACACCGCTTCCCAGGCCGGGAGCCCTGAGTCGTGGGTACTGAATCTGATCCAGCGCACCCGGGTCGTTCAGCGCCTGTTGCGGCCTTTTCTCCGGGCTATCGTGCGCATCACCAACATGCGCCTGAGCCTGCCACGCTCCAAAGCGGTGATGGTTCAGGCCAGCCCGACGGTTTCAAGGGCTATCGACTGGATCTGGGCGACTGCGATTGTGGCCATGACTCTTTACGCGCTGTATCACATCGTCATCTACGTCGGCAGCGAGGTGACGCTTGATGAACTCTGGCATGTGATCGGTCTGGGCGCCATCACCCTGCTGCGGGTGGCCTTGTTGATTCTGGTGGCCTCGCTCATCTGGGTACCGCTGGGCGTGCTGATCGGCTTGCGTCCGCATCTGGCGGAGAAGATCCAGCCGCTGGCCCAGTTCCTGGCGGCGTTCCCGGCGAACCTGTTGTTTCCGGTGTTTGTCATTGTGATTCTGCACTACAAGTTGAACCCGGACATTTGGCTGAGCCCGCTGATCGTGCTGGGTACCCAGTGGTACATCCTGTTCAACGTGATCGCTGGCGCCAGCGCCTTTCCCAACGATTTTCGCGAGGCCGCGGCGAATTTCCGCATTCGCGGTTGGCAGTGGTGGCGCAAGGTAATGCTGCCCGGCATTTTCCCGTATTACGTGACCGGTGCGATTACTGCCTCGGGCGGTGCCTGGAACGCCAGTATCGTTTCCGAATTCGTTTCCTGGGGGCAGGACAAAGTGGTCGCTCACGGCTTGGGGGCCTATATCGCCCAGACCACCGCGGCTGGCGACTTTCCAAAAATCACCTTGGGCGTGGTAGTGATGTCGTTCTTTGTCGTGGCGTTCAACCGCGTGTTGTGGCGGCCGATGTACGCCATCGCTGAAAACAAACTCCGTCTGAATTAACAGGTGTCGATCTGATGAATAGCCATACTGAAAAAACAGGCGCGCACTCCGAAATTTATGCACTCAAGAACGTCAGTCGCGGGTTCGGCAAGGGCAAGGATGAGTTGCAGGTGCTCAGCGATGTCGATCTGACCCTGCGCGAGGGCGAAATCGTCGGCATGCTGGGTCGCTCCGGGTCTGGCAAATCGACGCTGCTGCGGATCATTGCCGGTCTTATCCTGCCCTCCTCAGGCGAGGTCCGCTATAACGGTTCGTTGTTGACCGGCCCCGCCGAAGGCGTGGCCATGGTCTTCCAGACCTTTGCCCTGTTTCCCTGGCTGACGGTTCTGGAAAACGTCGAAGCCGGTCTTCAAGCATTGCAGGTCGAGCCCAAGGCCGCGCGCAAGCGTGCACTGGCAGCGATCGACCTGATCGGCCTCGACGGATTCGAAAACGCTTACCCGCGGGAATTGTCGGGCGGCATGCGCCAGCGGGTGGGCTTTGCCCGGGCGCTGGTGGTCAATCCGACCTTGCTGCTGATGGACGAGCCGTTCTCGGCGCTGGATGTGCTGACGGCAGAAACCCTGAGAACCGATTTGCTGGACCTGTGGAGCGGCGGCCAGTTGCCGATCAAGTCCATCCTGATCGTGACCCACAACATCGAAGAGGCGGTGTTGATGTGCGACCGCGTACTGGTCTTGTCGTCGAACCCCGGCCGGGTCGTGGCGCAAATCAACGTGCCGTTCGCTCACCCACGCAACCGTCTGGACCCGGCCTTTCGCAAAATGGTCGATGACATCTATGCCTTGATGACCAACCGACGCAGCGCCGACGCCAAGACGGGCAAGGCCGAACTGCAATTGGGCAGCCCATTGCCCGAAGTGTCGACCAACCTGATGGCCGGTCTGATTTCTGCGCTGGCGGCCGAGCCGTATTATGGGCAGGACAGCCTCTCCAATGTCGCCGAGCGTCTGTTGCTGGAGGTCGATGACCTGTTTCCGGTGGCGGAGATGCTCGAGCATCTGGGGTTTGCCGAACTCAAGGGCGCCGACATCAAGCTGACCGACGCGGGCAAGCTGTTCGATGAGTACGGTACTCAGGAACGCAAAACCATTTTTGCCGAACATCTGCTTCGGTATGTGCCATTGGCCACCCGTATTCGCCAGGTGTTGCAGGAGCGACGCGGTCACTGGGCGCCGCGGGTACGTTTCGAGCAGGAGTTGGGAGATTCGCTCAATGACGCAGCGGTGGAAGAAACCCTGGAGAACGTGATCAGCTGGGGCCGGTACGCCGAAATATTTTCCTACGACGACAACACCGAGACCTTCAGTCTGGAAGATGTCGAAGGCAGTCTGTAACCGGCTCATTCAAGGTCGGACACGCAGGGGCTGAAATGAGCTGACTGGCCACTCCTTTCGACAGCTTGCTGGTTGTCGAAAAGGGTGGTGCAAATAGTGAAGATGTAGTCGCGATTTCGCCATTATCAACGTTCATCAACATTGCTCCCCCACAGTGTTGACTACACTGCCCCCATCATTCGATGGGGGATCTTCCGTGTCCTTACACTTGCATAAGTTCACACCAACGCTGGCCGCGATCGACCCGCGGGGGTTGGCGGTTGCTGCGGTGTCGTACCACCGCATCAACGCGATCGACGAGCCGACGGCGCGGATCAACCGGCAGTCGTTTGACGCAGCGGGCCGGACAATCGTGCAGTGGGACGCACGGCTGTGGGCTGATGGCGGCGAGTCCGGCGTACCAAACCAGGCAGCGATCTATAACCTTTCAGGGCAAGCGCTACGCACCGAGAGCGTGGATGCGGGCTGGCGCGTTGGTCTGTTAGGCGACGCGGGCCAGGCGCTGGAGGGCTGGGACGGCCGGGGTACGCACCGGCAGACGCACTATGACAGTCAACTGCGCCCGGTAAACGTGCATGAACAGATGGCTAACAACGCGCAGCGCTGCGTAGAACGCTTCACGTATGGCAGTCCAACAGGCATCGCTAACGGCTGCGGCCGGCCGATCCGTCACGACGACCCGGCAGGCAGTCGGGTATTTGCGGATTATGGCTTGCTGGGGCAGGTGTTGACGCAGACGCAACGGTTCCTGACGGATCTGGACACACCGAATTGGCCGGAGTCAGTCGCAGAGCGCAATGCGTTGCTGGAGACGGATGGTCAAGGAGTGCCGGTGTCTTATACGACACACTGGTTCCACGACGGGTCGGGTGCAGTGCTGAGCCAGATCGATGCGGCAGGCACTGCGCAGCTCATGCGATACAACGTGGCGGGTCAGTTGACCCAATCCAGCCTGACACCCGAAAGTGAATCCGAGCAGATCTTGCTGAGCGAGATTATCTACAACGCGCTCGGCCAAGTGACATCAGAGACGGCGGGTAACGGGGTAACTACCCAGGGGACGTATTCGGCAGCGGACGGTCGTCTGCAGCGGCTGTACGCGGCCTGCTCGAATAAAGTCCTGCAGGATCTGAACTACACACAGGATCCGGTGGGTAATGTCCTGAGCATCGAAGATCTGGCGCAGCCGACACAGTGGTTCAACGCAAAACAGATCAATCCGCTGAGCACCTACCGCTATGACACGCTGTATCAGCTGATCGAAGCGACGGGCAGAGAGAGCGTACAGGCAGGAATCCATCCGGGTCTGCCGGGACTGGTGTTACCCGGTGGAGGCGACGCCAGTCGGTTACGCAATTACACGCAGACCTTCGCTTATGACGCCGGCGGGAACTTGCTCACGCTCAAGCATGGTCAGTCACCACGGCGGACGATGAAGGTGGCTGAGGGGAGTAATCGCAGTCTATATATGGCCGATGTCGCAGATCCGCCGGATCTGAACAAAAGCTTTGACGCGAACGGCAATATGCGGGTGCTGGAGGGCGCGCAGACGATGGATTGGGATGCTCGTAACCAGTTGCAACGGGTTATGCAAGTGGTTCGAGATGATGGGCCTGACGATACCGAGGTGTACGTTTACGACAGCGCAGGTCAGCGACGTCGTAAGGTGAGAATCCAGCAGGCTAAAACGCTCGGGCATGTGGCGCAGGTGCGTTATTTGCCGGGACTGGAGATCCGACACAACACCGCGACGGGCGAGGTGTTGTATGTGACGACGGCACAGGCCGGGCGTAGTGGCGTAAGGCGGCTGCATTGGCTGGCGAACGGGCGCAAGGCATTACCGACACCGCAGCTGCGCTACAGCGTAGGTGATCACCTTGGCAGCTGTGCGCTGGAGCTGGATGAGCACGGCGAGGTGATCAGCCACGAAGGCTATTACCCTTATGGCGGTACTGCATGGTGGGCGGCCGGAAGCCAAACGCACGCGCACTACAAGACAATCCGTTATTCGGGTAAGGAGCGCGATGCGACGGGGCTCTACTACTATGGTTTCCGGTACTACGCACCCTGGCTCAATCGATGGGTATCGCCGGATCCGGCGGGCAACGTCGATGGACTGAATCTGTTCCAGATGGTCAGGAACAATCCGTTGACGTTCCGTGATGGTGACGGCAGGGCAATCGATGATGACGATGATTTTTCTGAAAACTCCCCGAGTGCGAATGCCGGGGGATATCCGCTCGACCCTCAACTCGGACGCAGACTTGATGAGTATGAAAAGAATATCCCTGGTCAACAGGCCGCTGTGGCGCGTGAGCTCACTCACACACGGCATGGTGAGTACATGGTGGAATCGACTTACACGGACCCGAAAATACCTGGCCGGTATCGTTTCAAGAACGTGTTTCGACCTGGATTATGGACATTGAAGGAGAATTTTCGCGCCCCGGGGAGCGAATCCAATGCGACTAGCGTGACATGGAAAGGATACGAAATGGTTTCCAGGGCGAATGGCTTCTACGGCGTTTATCCCAAGATTATCGTTCAGTGGGACGTAGTAAATAACGATGCGTTACGTGCTACTGATGGACTGGAGAGCGGTTCGGAAGAAATGCTCGTGAGTTTTTTGTCCAGCAAGGGTAACGGGAGGTCTACCCAGAGAATATTGGATGTTGCTGGTATGCGTGCGACCCGCGTCGAGCGCAAAGAGGTCCGTGATCACCAGAAAGGCGTCGATATCGACATTATCGTAGTGCATGTCGAGCCGAATCCCACGCCGCAGATGGCTGGTGTGCAAGTGCCGCAAGCAGGTGGCGTTGCTGCGCCGCTAATGAGTCAGGGAGCTTCGAGTCCGCCCGATGCTGACCTGAGAATGCAAGTAGAGCGAGACTTGCGACGGTTGGCCCGTCCTCCGTTGTCTCGAGCCGCGCACAGCGCCTGGCGATCTGTGAAGCATTTAGTTCAATCTCGAAAGGCATCGTGAAATGAACAGAGCTTTCCGGTCGGCTTGACCCTGATGTGACAGATCCGCCCCGAAGTCTCGTACACTTCGCAGCGGTCCCCGCCCAACAGGTCTTGCTCATGGACAGACTCCAGGAAATGCAGGTATTCGTCGCCGTGGCGCAGGAGCAGGGTTTCTCTGCGGCGGCGCGGCGTCTGGGGTTGTCGGCGGCCAGCGTGACGCGGGCGGTGGCGGCGCTGGAGGCGCGTATCGGCACTCAACTGCTGACGCGAACCACGCGCAGTGTGCATCTGAGCGAGGCTGGCCAGCGTTACCTGGAAGACTGCCGCCGCATACTGTCGGAGATTCAGGAAGCCGAGGCTTCAGCCGCTGGCAGTCATGCGCAACCGCGTGGGCAATTGACGATCACCGCGCCCGTGCTGTTCGGCGAGCTGTTCGTTACGCCGCTGATGGTTGGCTACCTCGAGCAGTTTCCCGATATCAGCATCAACGCGTTGCTGGTCGATCGGGTGGTGAGCATGGTCGAGGAGGGGATCGATGTCGCTGTGCGCATCGGTGAACTGCCTGACAGCAACCAGCACGCCATTCTGGTGGGCGAGGTGCGGCGGGTTATCTGCGGTTCTCCCGATTATCTGAAGCGTCATGGCCGGCCTGTGCATCCCAATGATCTGGGCCGAGCGCGAATTGTCGCCACCTCGTCCATTGGGCAGCAGAGGAACTGGCCCTTTATGGCGGCCGGGGAGTTGTTGAGCGTTCGCCCTGAACCGCGTCTGGTGGTGACGGCGAATCAGGCAGCAATCACCGCTGCCTCTCTGGGTCTGGGATTGACCCGGGTTCTGTCCTACCAGGTGGCGAGCAAGGTTGCCGCCGGTGAGCTGGAAATCGTCCTGCAAGACTTCGAACTTCCTCCATTGCCCATTCATGTGGTGTATCAGGGTGGGCGCAAGGCGCCGGCGCGGGTACGCAGTTTTGTGGACTATGCGGTGAAGGGATTGCGTGAACATCCGGCATTGCGCACCTGAGGCGTTATTGCACCGGGTGAAATGATCGATTGTGTTTTCTGGTTATTCTGTTGTTTTGGTAGCAGATGGAAGATAGCGCCACTCAGCGCGATTCTCTCCTGAACCGCGCAATCAACCCGCGGAGTCGACCATGCACGCCATCAAACTCTACAACTTCCCACGTTCCGGCCACGCCCATCGTGTGGAGTTGATGCTGTCGTTGCTTGAGCTGCCAACCGAACTGATCTTCGTCGATCTGGCGAAAGGCGCGCATAAACAGCCAGGCTTTCTTGCACTCAATGCCTTTGGTCAGGTTCCGGTGATCGATGACCAAGGTGTGGTGCTGGCCGATTCCAACGCGATTCTGGTGTACCTGGCGCAGAAATACGGCAAGGGCCGCTGGCTGCCCGCCGACCCGGTCGGTGCAGCCAGGGTTCAGCGCTGGTTGTCGATAGCGGCTGGGCCGATTGCCTTCGGCCCGGCCATTGCGCGGCTGATCACGGTGTTTGGTGCGCCTTACAACGCCGAAGACGTGATCGTTCGTTCACACAACCTGCTCAAGGTGATTGATCAAGAACTGAGCAAATCCACCTACCTTGCTGGTGATGAGCCGACCATCGCCGATGTTGCCGCCTACAGCTACATCGCCCATGCGCCGGAAGGCAACGTATCGCTGGCCGACTATGCCAATGTGCGGGGCTGGCTGGCGCGGATCGAGGCCTTGCCCGGTTTTGTCGGCATGCCACGCACGGTGGCCGGTTTGCAAACCGCCTGAAGCATTACGGCCCCGCATTGCCGGGCCGTTCACACTGCGCCGATGCGCAGAGGAGGACCGCGATGGAGCTTTCACCTTGGCATGCCGGCGAGAAACAATTGCAGGCTCATGCAGGGGTTGCCGAGCGTATGGAAGCGCACGGGCGCAAGGTGATCCGCAGTGAAATGCCGGATCAGCATCGGCAGTTCTATCGTCAGTTGCCGTTCATGTTGTTCGGTGCCGTGGACGCCGACGGTAACCCTTGGGCGAGCATCCTCGAAGGCCAACCGGGTTTTGCCCATTCCCCCGAACCTGCGTGCTTGCAACTGGACAGCCTGCCCACGCTGGACGACCCGGCGCAATTACACGCCGGGGCAGCGATTGGCTTGCTGGGGATCGAGTTGCACACAAGGCGGCGTAACCGGATCAACGGCCGGGTCAGCACGATTGGCGCGCAAGGCTTGAGCGTCTCGGTCGAGCAGTCTTTCGGTAATTGCCCGCAGTACATTCAATTGCGGCAGTTCGAATCGGTGCCGTTGGCCGATCCGTTGACGCGCACTGCACAGCGTCTGAATTCGCTGGATGACACGGCCACGGCGATGATTCGGGGTGCCGACACCTTCTTTGTCGCCAGTTACGTGGATGTGGATAACTCGCGCTCAGTGGATGTTTCCCACCGTGGTGGCCAGGCGGGCTTCGTTCAGGTCGAGGGCGACTGCCTGACCATTCCTGATTTTGCCGGCAATCTGCATTTCAATACCTTGGGCAACCTGCTGCTCAATCCGCGCGCCGGGTTGCTGTTTATCGATTTCACCACGGGCGATCTGCTGCAGGTCAGCGGTCGTACCGAAATCATCCTCGATGGCCCACAAGTAGAAGCCTTTCAAGGCGCCGAACGGCTGTGGAAGCTGCACGTGCAGCACATCGTGCGACGGCCGGCAGCGTTGGCGTTGCGCTGGCGCTTCGATGGGGTTTCACCCAACAGTTTGATGACCGGCACCTGGGAGCAGGCTGCCGCCAGGTTGCAGGCTAAGGCGTTGGGCGATCGCTGGCGGCCTTTGCGGGTCAGCCGGATCGAGCGGGAAAGCCAGAACATTCGCTCGATCTATCTGGAGCCAGCTGACGGCGCCGGGTTACCGCTGTTCCAGGCCGGGCAGCACTTGCCGGTGCGTTTCACCCTCGATGGCCAGGTGCACATCCGCACATACAGCCTGTCGAGTGCACCGTCCGATGAGTTTTTCCGCATCAGCGTGAAACGTGAAGGGTTGGTGTCGTCACATTTGCACGAACAGATTCGGGTCGGTGACCTGATTGAAGCCCGTGCGCCGCAAGGGCATTTCATGCTGGCCGCCAATGAACGCCGACCACTGGTGCTGTTGGCGGCCGGGGTCGGCATCACGCCGTTGTTGTCGATGCTGCGTGAAGTGGTTTACCAGGGGCGGCGCACCCGGCGTACCCGGCCGAGCTGGTTGTTCCAGAGTTCGCGCAGCCTGGCTGATCAGCCATTTCGCGCTGAGATTGACCGCTTGCTGGACGGTGCGGATGACGCGGTGCGGGTATTACGTCTGCTCAGCCAGCCGGAACGCGAAGCCCTGGAAGGCGAGGATTTTGACCTGACCGGGCGCATAGACCTCGCGCTGCTTAAAACCATCCTGTTGGTGGAAGACTACGATCAGCTGGATTTTGTCCTGTGTGGCCCGAGCAGTTTCACTCAAGGGCTGTACGACGGTTTACGTGGGTTGGACATTCGTGATGAGCGGATTCACGCCGAAACCTTCGGTCCGTCGACATTACGTCGGCAGCCGGATCCAGAGGCGGTAGTCATCGATCAGCCTCCAGTGGCCACCACCTCGGTCGCGGTGGTGTTCCAGCGCTCGGCCATCGATGCGCGCTGGCAGCCGGACGGCGGTAGTTTGCTGGAGTTGGCGGAAAGCCAGGGTTTGCGGCCAGAGTTCAGTTGCCGTGGCGGATCTTGTGGCACCTGCAAGACCCGTTTGATCAGCGGTCAGGTGAGTTATCCACAGCCCCCGGCGGAGCTGCCCGGTGCGGGTGAAGTGCTGATTTGCTGTGCGGTTCCGGCGCAGGGTTCGCAGCCGCTGGTACTTGAGCTGTAATAAAAAGATCGCAGCCTGCGGTGCTCCTACGAAATACGCGGATCCTCTGAGCTGCCGAAGGCTGCGATCCTTTGATCTTCAGGCGTAGGACAGCGATTTTTCTGCCAGCAGTTCCTGGTATAACTCGGCCCACTTGCGACCCATTTCGTCCGCGGTAAACAGCTGCCGGTAACGCGCTTCAGCCTTCACGCCCATTTCCGCTGCCCGAACAGGGTTTTCCCACAGCAAGCGCATGGCTTCGCGAAACGCCTGTGGATTACTCGGAGGCACCACCAGCCCGGTTTCACCATGAATATTGATGTAGCTGGTGCCGGTGCCGATTTCGCTGGAGATCATCGGTTTGCCGTACATCGCCCCTTCGAGCAGGGAGATGCCAAACGCTTCAGAGCGCAGGTGTGACGGAAACACAATCGCGTAGCTCAGTTGCAGCAGCGCGACTTTGTCTTCGTCGTCCAGGCGCCCGAGGAACTGCACATTGCGCAGACCCAGCGTTGCGGCCTGGGCGTGCAGCTCATTCTCCAGTGGCCCGGCACCGACGATCACCACCGGATAATCGACGTCTTTGAGTGCATCGAGCAGGATGTGCAGGCCTTTGTAATAACGCATCACGCCCACAAACAGAAAAAATCGCTCACCCAGGCGCTCGCGCCAACGGGCCATACGTTCGGTGTCAGGTTTTGGATAGCCGGACTTGTTCAGGCCATAGGGAATGACCCGGGTTTTTTCCGGAAAACTCTGTAGAACGTCGCTCGTGTGAAGGTAGTTCGGTGAGGCCGCGACAATCCGGTCGGCGCTGGCGAGAAAACGGTTCATCAGCGGCCGGTAGAGTTTGAGCAGGTGTTTTTGTCGGATGATGTCCGAGTGGTACGTCACCACGCTGGGAGTGTTTATACCGCTGAGGAAATGCACCACGTCCATGAATGGCCAGGGAAAGTGATAGTTGACTACGTCGGCTTCTGCGGCCAATTCCCGAAACTGTTTGAAGACGCTGTAGGAAAAACCGGTGGACGCGAATTGCACATCGAGTTTGGCGCGATGGACTTCGTGCTGACCAAAGGGGATGACCGCAGGCGTCGGGTCGGCGCTTAACGTCAGAACCTTGCTTTCAATGCCATGCTGTGCGCCGCTTTCGCAGAGCTCAAACATGACATGTTCGATACCACCGACGGTTTCCGACAAGTACGTTTTGTAGAAATGAAGAACGCGCATTCAACCTCCCAAAGCCTGGCGGTAGGCGCGAACTGTCAGTTTCGCGCAACGTCCCCAGGAAAAAAGCTTCGCTTGTTGCAATCCCGCTTCTTGGCATACCTGCCAATGCACTTGATCGTCGGCTAAACGGGTCATGGCCTCGCATAAGCCGTGTACATCGTCAGGCTCGATATAATTGCCCGCGGTTCCCGCGACTTCGGGCATGGCCGAGCGCCGGGTCAAGACGACGGGGGTGCCGCTGGCCATGGCCTCCAGAACCGGAAGACCGAAACCTTCATAAATTGACGGAAAAATCAGCGCTCGGGCACCGGCCAGCAATTCTGCGACCTGTTCATCAGGCAGGTACCCCAGCAGGCGGACATGACCGCTTGCCAGCGTCGTGTGTAATTCATCTGCAAGCTGCTCACCTTTCCACCCGGCCATTCCCACCACCAGTAAAGGAAAGTGCTGACGCAGTACTTCAGGCAGCTCGGCGTGAGCACGCAGTGCCAGCGACAGGTTCTTGCGCGGTTCCAGAGTACCGACACACAGGAAGTACCCTTGTGGCTGCACGCTGTGAGGTTTCAGCGCCTGCTGCAAGGACTCGTTCGAACGTGGATGAAAACGCGCTGCGGCCCCCAGTGGGGCAACCACGAAGCGCTCAGGCCCGAGGCCGAAATAGCGCTGAGCCTCGTCGGCGACAAACTGCGAGTCGGTCAGGATCAGGCGCGCCTGTTGCACGCCCTGGCCCAGCCGCCGCTCAATCTCCCGCAACCGTGCTGCTGGCTGGGTCGACGGGTAGTGCAGATGAGTCAAGTCATGCAGGGTGATGACGGTCGGGCCCTCGAACGCCAAAGGCCACAGACTCGGTTCGTGGTAGAGGTCGATGGCCGCGGAGTGTCCTCGGTCGAAGCGCCGTTGTTCCAGCCAGCGACGCGCCTGATAGGCACCGGGAATCTGCCGCAGCAACGGGGTCAGCCGTGAGTAGCCGGGCATCTCTGCCACCGGTAGAGACGAACTCCAGCCCCAACCGAGAAACAGCGACAGCTCCAGGTCCGGTTCATGAGTCAAGGCGTTGACCAGTTCGGCCAGGTAATGGCCGATACCGGTCCGGGGTGCCTGGAGAATTCGCGCGTTAAGGGCAATCTGCATGCTGCCTCTCAACGGTCACCGGGGACTGCTTCAGGTTGCGCAGAACTCGCTCAACCAATTGCTCACTGGCCTCGCGCCAACCGAGCCAGCGCCATTCGCTCACCTTGCGCGCGGCCGGGAAGGTCCCGGTGTTTTCCATGTGGACGACCAGATCGACCAAGCTTTGCGGGGACGCGAGATCGAAATAGGCCATGAATTCACCGCCAATCTCGCGGAACACCGGAATGTCGCTGCCCATCGCCGGTAAGCCGCGCTGCATCGCTTCCACCAGCGGCAGGCCGAAACCTTCGACGTAGGAGGGGAATACCAGTGCACTGGCGTGGGAGTACGCATGTTCGAGGCTGGTGTCGCTCAGGTCGTTAAACATGAACAGCCGCTGGTTCAGCTCCGGATGTTCACGCACACGGGTGAGCAGGGCATCGCACTTCCAGCCGACTCTGCCGGCAATGCACAGCCGAGCTTTGCAGCCCGCGGCCCAGGCAAGCTCGAAGGCGTCCAGCAGATAGTCGTGGTTCTTGCGCGGCTCGATGGTGCTGACCATCAGGAACACCGGATCCGACGTTGTAAACAACCGGGCCAGACGCGGTTCCACGGCGGCGGTCGCTTCGCTCAGGTCCAGCTCGGAGCCGAGGTGGAAATAGTCGAACCACAACGTCTCGGCTTTGGCCGGACCGACCCGGCGATGCAATTCCTCACGCACCTGATCGCGTACCGTGGCGGAAATCGCCACGTAGCCGTCTGCGGTTTGGCTGATCCAGTCGAACCACTGGTTGAAAATCTGCACCAGCCGTGTGTCGTAGAACTGTGGGTGGGTCACGGGAATCAGGTCGTAGATCACCGAAACGATGCCCACGCCTTCGCGTTTGAGTTGTTCGGCAAACGGGAAAAAGTCGGTATGCCAGGACGAGTCCAGCAGCACCAGTTGATCCCCCGGCTGATGCTGCAGCGGCGAGCAACGCTTGGGTAGTTGATACTGGTTGAGGCCCTCGATCAGACGCAACGGAATACTGAAACAGGCTATCGCCGTGACGCGGTAGGCCACGTGCAGCAAACGCTTGGTAATTCGCGAATGACTGCGCTTATGGAGGCGTTGATGCAGTTGCCAGAAACGATGAGCCAACCGCCCCAGCCGTCCACCAAAGATCATTAACCCATCGAAAAACGGGATGTTCAAAGGGCCCAGTTTCAGCACTCGGTAAAGCTTGCCCTTGAGCATCACGACGGGAATGCATTCTGCGCCGTCGACGTATTCCGGCAGTTGATTGATGACGTTGCGCACCACCCGCTGAATGCCCGAATTGACCTTGGGGTGCTGGAACACATGGGTGCATTCCACCAGCAGGCGAGTCATGGCGCGGTCTCCGAAACAGTCTGTGCGGCGGTGCGGGTGATGCTGGTTTTCGCGCCCAGCCACGAGCAGCCAACGAAGTCTTCATGCCGGTTATTGATGACGTGGAACACCAGGCCGTAGTCGCGCCATTCGAAATTGCGGTCCAGGTGCGAGTCCAGCCGAGACAAGCTCAGGGCCACGGAATAGTTGCCTTTGCCCAGGCCCATGACGAAGGCAAAGCGATAGGTGACCCGTTCAGAGGCCTGGAGGTCGGTCAGCGCCTGATCCTGGCGATGGGTGTTGATCCCGTACATGGCCTGGCCCAGGCGATCCTTGATCATGAAGCCCAATACCAACCGCTCGATGTCCTGGCGGACTTCGACCTGCACCTCCAGCACCACGGGTTGACCGACTTCGGCGGCGTCGATGGAGCGTCCGCGCTCATCCAGCAAGCGCACACTGAGGATACCGGCTTCGCCGGTGCCGGAAACGGTTTGCACCTGCCCGCCGGCGAGCATTTCCTGACGCACGGTCTGGCCTTCCCGTTCGGCGAGCAGAGCGTTGTAGTAATCCATGACCGCTTCGGGCTTGCCATGCATGGCCATGCGACCGTTTTCCAGGAGGATCGCCGAATCGCAGATCGACTGGATGGCCGAACGGTCGTGGGACACGATCAGCAGCGTGGTACCGGCTTTGCGAAAACTGCGGATGCGCTCGAAGCTCTTGTGCTGGAAGTAGGCGTCGCCCACCGACAGGGCTTCGTCGACGATCAGGATGTCCGGGCGCCGGGCGGTAGCCACGCTGAAGGCCAGACGCATCTGCATGCCGCTTGAATAGGTGCGCACGGGGTGATCTATGGCTTCGCCGATTTCCGCGAAACGTTCGATCTCGGGCATCAGGGCTTCAATGTCTTCGATCGACATGCCCAGCAGTTGCCCGGCCATGACCGCGTTCTGCCGGCCGCTAAAGTCCGCATGAAACCCCATGCCCAGTTCCAGCAGCGCGGCCACCCGGCCTTCGAGCTGAATCTGTCCGCAGGTCGGTTGGGTGGTACCGGTGATCATCTTCAGCAAGGTACTTTTGCCGGCGCCGTTTACCCCGACGATGCCCACCGCGTCTCCGGGGGCAATCTCGAATTCCACACCTTGCAGCACCCAGTGCTGGCGATGGCGGATCGGTGAAAACGGGATCAGCCATTCGGCCAGTCGGCTCCAGCGGGTGGGGTACTGCTTGTAAGCCTTGCCCAGGCCCGTAACGCGTATGTGTCCCATCAGAGTTCATCCACCATTTCGCCGACCCGCTGGCGAAACAGTCGCAGCCCGATCACGCAGAACAGCGCACCGAGCACCAGGATCGGCAGCAGGGAGCTCCAGACCGGCCATTGGCCGTAGAGGAACAGGTTCTGGTAGCTGGCGATCAGGTTGGTCAGGGGATTGAGTTGCAGCAGGCGCTGGACCCACTCGGGCAGGATACTGATCGGATACACGATCGGCGTTAGCCAGAACCAGAATTGCAGGCAAATGCCGAAGAACTGCCCGACGTCGCGAAAGAACACGTTCAACACGCCAAGAATCATCCCCAGCCCGGCGCAGAAGATCATCTGCAAGGCCAACAGCGGCAGCAGCGCCAGCAAGGCCATGCCCGGCAGGCGCCCGGTGATCAGTAGAAAGCCCAGGAACAGCCCGATGATGATCGCGAAGTTGATGCCGGCATTGAACAGTACGATCACCGGCAAACAGATTTTCGGGAAGCTGATTTTCTTCAGCAGATTGGCGTTTTCCAGAAACATGTTCTGGCTGCGCAAGGTGATCTCCGAAAATAGTCCCCAGGTCAGTAATCCGGCGCAGAGGTAGACACTGTAGGCCATACCGTCATCCACCCCCGGCAAGCGGGCGCGCATGATCTGGGAAAAGACCACTGTGTAGACGACGATCATCGACAGCGGGTTGAGCACGGTCCACAAGGCACCGAACAGCGAGTTGCGATACCGCAACTGGAACTCTCGCTTGACGCTACCGAGGATGAACCCCCGATAGCTCCACAACGAGCGATGCAAATTGAACAACATTCAGACCGTCCTGCCGTATTGATCTTCGAAGCGGACGATATCGTCTTCTCCCAGATACTCACCGCTTTGCACTTCAATGATGACCAGATCGATCACTCCCGGGTTTTCCAGGCGATGCTTGTGCCCTGCGGCAATAAAGGTGGACTCGTTTTTGGCCACAAGGTGCGACCCCGAGCCATTGTTGGTGACTTTGGCCATGCCTTCGACCACCACCCAGTGTTCGTTGCGGTGATGGTGCATTTGCAGCGACAGCTTGGCGCCGGGTTTGACTACGAGGCGTTTGATCTTGAAGCGCGGACCTTCCTCCAGCACGGTGTAAGTGCCCCATGGCCGGCTGACGGTACGGTGCAGGCGATAGCTTTCGTGCTCTTTTTCCTTGAGCTGTTTGACCACCTTGCGCACGTCTTGCGCGCGGTCGGCGTGAGCCACCAGCACGGCGTCGGCGGTGTCGATGACGATCAGGTTATCCACACCCACAGTCGCGACCATGCGGCCATCGCTCTGGACGAAGTTGTTGTGGCTGTCGATGAACAGCGCTTCGCCGCTGGCGCGGTTGTTCTGTGCGTCGGCCGGAACCAGGGCACTGACGGCACCCCATGAACCGATGTCGCTCCAGTCGAAACCGGCAGGCACCACCACCACTTTGTCGGAATGCTCCATCAAGGCATAGTCGATGGAGATATCGGTCATCTCGGCGAAATGTGTCGCCGACAACTCCTGTTGCAGACAACCACCGGCCTCGACTGTGGCGCTGGCCGCGAGGCACGCGTCGGCCTGTTCGAGCAATTGCGGGGCATGGTTCTGCAACTCCGCCAGCAAGGTGCCGATCGAGAAGCAGAACATGCCCGAGTTCCACAGGAAATTACCGCTTTCCAGGTAATGCGTGGCGGTTTGCAAGTCGGGTTTTTCGACGAAGCGTGCGACCTTGGTCGCTCCTTGCTCATCCAGCTGCTCACCCCGTTCGATGTAACCGAAACCGGTCTCCGGTGCCGTCGGGATCACACCGAAGGTCACCAGATACCCGGCCTCGGCCAGTTTCACGGCATGCTTGACGGCGGTCTTGAACGCGCCTTCGTTCTGGATCAGGTGATCAGCCGGCATCACCACCAGAATCGCTTCGTTGCCGTGCAACGCCTGCAGCGACAGGGCGGCGGCGGCGATGGCCGGGGCGGTGTTGCGACCCACCGGTTCCAGCACGAAGTGTCCGCGGTGATGACCCAGATGGGCGTCCTGATAGTAATCTTTGCTTTGAAAGTAGTAGTCACGGTTGGTCACCGTGACGATATCACCGTGTGTGCCGAGCAGTCCGGCCGCGCGTTGATAGGTCTTGCCCAGCAGCGTCTGGCCGTCAGGCAAGGTCATGAACGGCTTGGGATGACCTTCACGCGAAACCGGCCACAGCCGGGTTCCGGCACCCCCTGAAAGAATCACGGGAATCAGCATGGCCTACTCCTTGGCGACGCGTTTCATGTCCGCATCCATCATCATGCGGATCAGGGTCTGCAAATCTGTTTTTGGCTTCCAGCCCAACAGCCGTTGCGCCTTGGCCGGATTACCCAGCAGCACGTCGACTTCGGCCGGGCGGAAAAACGCCGGGTCGATTTTCACGAAGTCACGGTAATCGAGGCCGACATGCTCGAAGGCGATCTGGCACATCTCGCGCACCGTGGTGGTGACCCCCGTGGCAACCACGAAGTCATCGGCCTTGTCCTGTTGCAGCATCAGCCACATGGCTTCGACGTAGTCGCCGGCAAAGCCCCAGTCGCGCTTGGCGTCGATGTTGCCCAGGCGCAATTCCTGTTGCTTGCCCTGTTTGATGCGGGCTGCGGCGTCGGTCACTTTGCGGGTCACGAATTCAATCCCGCGCAGCGGTGATTCGTGGTTGAACAAGATGCCGCTGCTGGCGTGCAGGTTGAAGCTTTCGCGGTAGTTCACGGTGATCCAGTGGCCATAGAGCTTGGCCACGCCGTAAGGGCTGCGTGGATAGAACGGGGTATTTTCGTCCTGTTGCTCGGCCTGGATCAGGCCAAACATTTCGCTGGTCGAGGCCTGGTAGAAACGGGTGTGTGGGCTGAACTGACGGATCGCTTCGAGCAGGTGGGTCACGCCCAGCCCGTCGACGATCCCGGTGGTCACGGGTTGATCCCAGGACGCCGCGACAAAGCTTTGCGCTGCCAGGTTATAGACTTCGTCGGGGGCCGACTTGATCACTGCGCGCTGCACTGAGCAGGCATCGGCCATGTCGCCGTCCAGGTAGACGATGTCGCCCTCGACGCCCATTTCGCGTAGACGCCAGCGTGCATCGCTGCTGCGCCGCGCCACCAGACCGTGGACTTTATAGCCCTTGTCGAGCAGCAACTTGGCCAGGTAGGCGCCGTCTTGACCGGTGATCCCAGTGATCAGTGCACTTTTTGTCATTCTTGTAGTACCCGTGACTCCCAGTCGGACAGGATCGCCCGCAAGGATTGTTGTGTTGTAAGTTCAGGCGTCCATCCTGTGGTCCGGTGCAGCTTGGCATGGCTGCCACAGACGCGACGCTGTTCTGCGCGGCGCAGGCGCGCCGGGTCTTGAATCAGTTGCATATCGACCTGGGCCAGATCCGCCAGCTGCTCGATCAGGGCGCGGATGCTTTGCTCGACCCCGGAGCAGATGTTGTAGACCTGCCCGGGCACACCGCGTTCAAGCAATGCCAGATAGGCGCAGATGACATCGCTGACGTCGAGAAAGTCGCGCGTCACATCGATGTCGCCCACTTCAAGTTCAGGCGCTTGCAGCCCGTGCTTGATCCGGCAGATCTGCCGGGCGGCACTGGCAATGACGAAGCTGTCCAACTGCCCGGCGCCGATGTGGTTGAAGGGCCGCGCGACCAATACGGGCCAGCCTTCGGTCATGCCCCATTGCAGACACAGCATCTCAGCCGAGAGTTTGCTCACGGCATAAGGATTACGCGGGCAGGGCGGCTGGAGTTCGTCGATCGGCAAGGCGCTTTCGCTGACCTGGCCGTAGACATCGCCGGAGCTGACATACAGGAAGGTGCCGTTGAAGCCACGCGCCTTGAGGGCTTGCAGCAGGTTCAGGGTACCCAGCAGGTTGACCTGAAAAGTCTTCGCCGGGTCACGAAAGGCTTCGGGGACGAAGGTTTGTCCTGCCAGGTGAATCACGGCATCAGGCAGGTGCGGCCACAGACCGCCGAGGCTTTTGGGGTCGCAAAGGTCATAACGGGATGGGACGGGCGACAATTCCCAACCCGAGTCAGAAGAGTTCAGACGGGATTGGATGTGACGTCCTACGAATCCACTTAGACCCGTAACGAACAGACGCTTTTTCAAACAGCAGCCCCCTCAATGAGCAAACTTCGTCAAACCCCAGTCTTGGCTGGTTAAATCCGGATTGCTTGCGCAGTTTTCTCGGAAATATCTGGTACGAAGGTTTTGTTTTAATTGTTTGGTCGTCAATCTGTGCCAATTGCGCGGCAATTTCAACAGGTCCTACCGTGACCGGTCAGTTCTCGTCAGCGTAGCCCGATTTATTCTCGCCAGGCGGTTCACGAACCCTCAACGGATGTGTTTAGAATGCCCCTCATCACGATTGCCCAGCGATCGGCATGGCGGTTATCCGACCAGGCGAAGCTGACCATTAAAACAAGAACGCAGGCGGGCATGCAGACGATGGGCGAGCACCGTTTAACGGTCCGACCTGTGGCGCTACCGTCATAAGAGTGAGGCTGCCGGGACGGCGGTTTCATCGTGGGATGCCATGAATTTCATTCTTTACTCGGACGTCAACGACAGCTCCATCAGCCAGAGCCTCGGTCGCCCCGAATACAGCTATTACTTCGTGCTCAAGGCCTATCGCCCGGTGCTCGAAAGCCTTGGGCGGGTGCATGTGGTGTCCTCCACCGCCGAGGTCGACCCCCTCTATCGACAATTGCTTGCCGTCGGCGAAGACAGCCTGTTCCTGTCCTTCACGCCGCCGCAGAAAACCCCGAACGACCTCGAGTGCCCGACGATCTGCGTGGTGGCCTGGGAGTTCGACTCGATCCCCGATGAGCAGTGGGACAACGACCCGCGACAGGACTGGACGCAAATGCTCGCTCGTCAGGGGCGGGTCATCACACTCTCCAGTCACACCGCCCGGGCGATCCGACGGGCCATGGGCGAAGATTTCCCGGTGTTGGTATTGCCGACCCCGTTGTGGGAAAACTTTGCGGCCATTCGTAGCCGGCACGCCAGCATGCCGGTCAATCCGGGTTCGTCCCTGGACATCAAAGGTTGCATCCTCGATACCCGGGTTCTCGGATTGTCCGCCGACTCGCTGATTCCCGCATCGCTGACCGCCGAGCAACTGGCTGCAATTGAGGCTGAGCAGGAGGCTTTACGGCCGCCGCCGCTGACTCTGAAACGGCGCTTCGTCATTGCCAGGCATTACCTGCGCCTCTGGGCTCTGGATCTGGGCAAGGCGCAACCGGTGCCGGTCGACCGCACCTATTTCCTGAGTCAGTGGTACCGGGAGGGGATTCGCGATCTTTTGTCGGACGCTGTCCATTCTTGGCTCGCCAACTTTCTGCCGGCCATCGCTGACCCGCCATCGGAAGTGGTGCCCGAGTCTGCCCCGATGGATTACCCCGATACCACCGCCCAGGTCGAAACCGAGGTGGACGGCGTGGTCTACGTCAGCGTGTTCAACCCCCAGGACGGTCGCAAGAACTGGCATCGACTGATCTCGGCGTTCTGCTGGGCTTTCCGGGAAACCGAGGACGCCACGCTGGTGCTGAAGATTACCCACAACGATCTGTCGTCCTACTACGGCGAATTGATGACCTTGCTGGCGCAGCTGTCGCCGTTCGCCTGTCGGGTGGTGGTGATGCACGGTTATCTGGACGACCCGCAATACGCCCGGCTCTACGAAGCCGCCAGCTATTACGTCAACGCTTCGCGCTGCGAGGGCCTGTGCCTGCCGCTGATGGAGTTCATGGCCAGTGGCAAACCGGTGATTGCCCCGGACCACACCGCCATGGAGGACTACATCGACGAGCGCGTGGCGTTCGTGATCGAGTCCAGTGAGGAACTGACCATCTGGCCTCAGGACAGTCGCATCATCTACCGTACCCTGCGTTATCGGCCAGACTGGGGCTCGTTGAAAACTGCGTACGAAAACAGCTATCGAATGGCCAAGGAGCAACCGCAGGAGTATCAGCGTATGTCCCGCGCCGCCATCGAACGCATGCACGAGTACTGCGCCTTCGCCCCAGTGCAACAGCGCCTGGCGGATTTTTTCGGGCTGGCACCGCTGACTTCGCAGGCAGCGACCGTGACGGATAATGCCTCATGCTGATCATCATTCATTCGGAAACCAACCAGCGCACCATTGCCCAGAACCTCGGCCGCTCGGAGTACAGCTATTACTTCGTGCTCAAGGAGTACCGACCGGTGCTGGAGCGGTTGGGGCGGGTGGTGGAGGTCAGCGATCCGCAAACCGAAGTCGATGCCCTGTACCTCGACTGTCTGTCCCGTGGGGAAGACTGCGTGTTCCTGTCGTTCTCGCCGCCTCATCGCACACCCGTGCACTTCGCCTGTCCGACCCTTGCGGTGTTTGCCTGGGAGTTCAGCACTATTCCCAACGAACCATTTGCCGGAGAACCACGTAACGACTGGCGCAACGTATTGCGAGCGTCAGGCGCTGCGATTACCCACTCCAGCTACACCGTTAATGCCGTGCGCGAGGCAATGGGCGCCGATTATCCGATCGTCGCGGTGCCGGCGCCGGTGTGGGATCGTTTTGCCGCGCGCGGTGCGCAGTTACAGCGCCAGCCACTGGCCAGTCAGGTGCGATTGACGATCAAGGGATTGCTGGCAGACAGTCGACAGCTCGACCTGCGTGCCTTTGGTCCTGCGCATTTGCGCGCCGGCAAGGGTATCGATTTCCAGGCGCCGGCTCGCGAGCACGAGTTAGTCCTCGACGGGGTGATCTACACCTCGGTGTTCAACCCGGGTGACGGGCGCAAGAACTGGGAAGACATGCTCAGTGCCTTCTGCGTGACCTTCCGCGAGGTGGAGGACGCGACGCTGGTGCTCAAACTGACCCACCACGATGCCGAAGAAGCGCTGACCGACATCCTTCATCATTTGTACAAGAATCAGTCCTACCGCTGCCGCATCGTACTGATTTACGGCTATCTCGCGGATGCGGACTACGAGCGTCTGGTGCAGGCCACCCGTTATGTGGTGAACACGTCCTACGGCGAAGGCCAGTGCCTGCCGTTGATGGAGTTCATGTCCTGCGGCAAACCGGCAGTCGCGCCACGCACCACGGCGATGATCGATTACCTGGACGCCGACAACGCATTCCTGATCGACACCACCGATGAGCTGACCGCCTGGCCCCACGATCCACGACGGGCGTTCCGCACACTGCGTTATGTCACCAACTGGGCGTCGTTGTGCAGGGCTTATCGGTCCAGCTATGACGTCGCCAAGGAAGATCCCGAGCGTTACGCGCAGATGTCCGCCCACGCGGTGGCCCGTCTGGAAACCTTCTGTAGCCAGGCAATCGCTGCGCAACGCCTCGGAGAATTTTTCGCCCGACTGTTCAAAACCCGTGCAGTGTCTGCCGTGGAAACCCCCGAGGCATGATCCGCGCACTGTTGAAACGCCTGCTTCCTGCGGTGAAGTCCGACCCGTTACCGGTTGTGCCGAGCCCGGTGTCACCCAGGGATGTGGGTTTGCACGACGCGATGCTCGACGGCTGGTTTCTGGGTGACAGCGGCGAGTTGCTCAAGGGCTTCGCCATTACGGCGAATGACACCTTGCTGGACGTCGGTTGCGGTGAAGGTGTGGCGACGTTGTTTGCGGTACGTCAGGGCGCGTCGGTGATCTTCACCGACAGCGAACACGACAAAGTCCGTGACCTCGCCCGGCAGGTGGATGCACAGTCGGACAAGCCGAACCTGGGGCTGGTGAGCAACAGCCTGCCGCTGCCCCTGGCTGATGGCTGTGCGAGCAAAGTGGTGTGCATGGAAGTGCTCGAACACATTGATCAGCCCGAGCCGTTCATGGCCGAGCTGGTGCGAATGGGACGTCCTGGGGCGTTGTATCTGCTCAGCGTTCCGGACCCTGTGGGCGAGCATCTGCAACAGGGCATCGCCCCACCTGGCTACTTTCAGTCACCCAACCATGTGCAGATATTTTCCCGGGAACGCTTTGCCGCGCTGGTAGAAGACGCTGGTCTGGTGATCGAACATCGTCAGGCCAGCGGGTTTTTCTGGGTCATGGGCATGATCTTCTTCTGGGCCAGCGAACGTGCGGCCGGGCGGGATCTGGGCGGCGCGGTGCGAGACCGGATTCAGGCACCGTATCCGCCGCTGATGGAGAACTGGGCACGGACCTGGCAAGACCTGCTGGCACAGCCCGATGGTTTGGCGATCAAGCAGATGCTCGATCATTTCATGCCCAAGAGCCAAGTGATCATTGCCCGCAAACCGGCGGATACCGATGCAACGTCCAGGAGGACGGCATGAGCAGCAAACGGATCATGGACATCGAGTTGTTGCGTGGCATTGCGGTGCTCGGCGTGCTGTTTCATCACCTGCAAGGCAGTCTGTTCACGGACGTTGTGCCGCTGCTGCACACTATTACCGAGTATGGGCAACCCTGGTGGGGCGTCGATCTGTTTTTCGCCATCTCGGGGTTTGTCATCGCTCGCAGTCTGATTCCGGCGTTGCAAGGCTGCAGCACGCGTCAGGAATACTGGCAGCAGACGCGCAACTTCTGGCTGCGGCGAGCCTTCCGGCTGTTGCCGTCGGCGTGGCTGTGGCTGGCGCTGATGCTGCTGGCCTGTGTATTTCTCAACCGCTCCGGGGCCTTCGGCACACTGCACGCCAACCTGCAGGCGACCCTGGCGGGGATAGCGCAATACGCCAATTTCCGTTTTGCCGACAGTTTTTATCACTATGAGTACGGCACCAGTTTCGTCTACTGGAGCCTGTCGTTGGAGGAGCAGTTCTACCTGCTGTTTCCGCTGCTGATTCTGGTCTGCCGCAAGCATCTGGTGTGGGCCTTGCTGGCGCTGGTCGCGGTGCAGCTGTTGACGTTGCGCACGCCGCTTCTGATGGTGGTCCGAACCGACGCGCTGGCCCTCGGAGTGCTGTTGGCCATGTGGAGTGCGCCCCCCGGTTATGTGCGCTGGGAACCGACGTTTTTGCGTCGGCCATGGGCCGGTGTGTCGGTGCTGCTGGCCATTGTGGTGATGCTGAGTGTGCTGGCCACTGATCGCTTCACGCTCACTGACTATCGTATCGGCGCGATTGCCGTGCTCGGCGCGGTGCTGGTCTGGGTGGCGTCCTATAACCGGGATTACCTGATGCCACCTGGACTGCTGAAGAATCTGATGACCTGGATCGGTAGTCGTTCCTACGGGATTTACCTGATCCACATCCCGGCCTATCTGCTGGTCCGCGAGTTCATCTTCCGCTTGCAGGCGGCGGAGCTACCTAGTCTGGCTGGCCATCCGATCCTGACAATACTGATCACTGGCGGGCTGATCGCCCTGTTGAGTGAGCTCAACTACCGCTTTATCGAAATGCCCATGCGCAATCTCGGCGGCTTGCTGGTGCAACGTCTGGGCACGTCCCGAACCGCCGTCCCATCCTCTGGAGTTACCTCATGCTGAGCCTTTTGAAGAAACTCACGGCGAGGGCTCCTGCCCCCGCTCCCGTGCAGCCAGAAGTGCCCGCAGCCAAGGTCGATCCGTTCATGCTGGGGTTGTACGATGCGGCCCTTAGCGGCTGGTTCAATCAGCAAACCGGTGAGTTGTTCACCGGCTTCCCGGTGACCGCCGAGGACACCCTGCTGGACGTCGGCTGCGGTGACGGCGGCAATGTGCATTTTTGCGGCATGCGCGGGGCGAAGATCATCATTGCCGACATCGATGCGGCCAAGGTCGAAGCGACTCGCCAGCGCCTGAGCGATACTCCGGCGCGCGGTGTCGAGTGCCACATCACGGACTGCAACCCGCTGCCGATCGCCGATGCAACAGCGACGCGGGTGGTGTCCACTGAAGTCATCGAACACGTCGACGATCCGGCGCAGTTTCTCGCCGAACTGGTCCGCGTGGGCAAGCCCGGCGCGTTGTATTTGCTCAGCGTCCCGCATCCCAGTTCCGAAGACCTGCAAAAAGACATCGCGCGCCCCGAGTATTTCCAGAAGCCCAACCACATCCGTATCATCAGCGAAGAGCAGTTCAAGCAAATGGTCGGCGATGCCGGCCTGGAACTGATCAGCCACAGCCAGTACGGCTTCTACTGGTCGATGTGGATGCTGTTGTTCTGGGAGGCCAACGTCGACTTCGCTAACCCTGATCATCCACTGCTCCATCACTGGGCCGACACTTGGCAGGCCGTGCTGGATTCGCCACGCGGGGCGCAGATCAAGCAGGCGCTGGACGCGGTTGTGGCGAAAAGTCAGGTGATCATTGCCCGCAAGCCTTTGGAGTAGGAGCTACCGAAGGCTGCGATCTTGACGAACGCAATAGCTATAAAAATCTTTCGGCACTGCTTAATTTACCGGCCCTGGAGAAAGTCATTCCGTATTAAGGGGGGTCATGTTTTTGTTCGTTCGTCTGACTACCATGCTCGTCACGCTCCTTCTGCTCAACGCTTGCCAACAGCAGGACGCGCCGCCGCTCGATCAACAACTTTACGTCTGGCAGCGGCAATGGACCGATGCCCACGACGACGCCCTGGCGCAATCTCGTGGGGACTTTTCGACGTTGCGGGTGCTCGCCTTGCAGACTTATCCACAGACCGGCTGGCGGCGTGCGCGGATCAATCCGCAGCTGTTGAAAAACGATGGTCGCCCACTGATTGCGGTAATTCGACTCGATGGCCAGCTCAAGGCCCTGGATCAAACCGAAGCTACGGCGCAGATCCAGCGCTTGGTGGCCGATTGGCAGGCTCAGGGCTTGACGCTGGCCGGCGTCGAGATTGACCACGATGCCGGCACGGCGCGCTTGCCGGCCTATCGTGAGTTTCTCGCCGGGTTGCGCGACGTGCTGCCGGCCACGCTGAAACTGAGCATCACCGCGCTGCCGGCCTGGCTCGACAGTCCGCAATTACCGGCGTTGCTGGCAGTGGTCGACAGCAGCGTGTTGCAGGTGCATGCGGTGAGCAATCCCGAACGTGGCCTGTTTGATCCGGCGCAGGCGAAACAATGGGCCGGACGCTGGAGCCGGATCACCGCGAAACCTTTTTACCTGGCATTGCCGGCCTACGGTATCGCGTTGCTACCGGGGGACGGCGGGGCGCCGATGGTTGAAAGCGAAGTGCCGATCGAACGCACTGGGCAGCGCCGCGAGCTGTTGGCCGATCCGTTGCAGTTATCGAAGCTCGCCAACCAGTTGCGTGCCGAGCCACCGGCCCATCTGGCCGGGTTGATCTGGTTCCGCTTGCCGCTCAAGGGCGAGCGGCGCGCCTGGAGCCTGGCAACATTGCGTGCAGTGGCGCGGGGAGATCGGCTGGCGAGTCAGCTGAACCTGAACCTTTCGAACCATGGCGGTCTGTACGACATCGCTGTGAGCAATCGCGGCAATCTCGACGGTAGTCTTCCCGAGCGTGTGACGCTGGCGGTCACTGACTGCGATACGGTTGACGCGGTCAACGGTTATGCCGTGAAACAAACATCCGGACAGCTCAGCTTTACCCGCCTCCGGGGCGGCCGTTTACTGGCGGATACCGAGCGCACCCTGGGTTGGGCGCGCTGCACAAAAATTGACCAAGGAAGCTCACATGTCTATCCGTAACTGGCCGCGCCACGTACTTGCTTTAAGTCTCTGCCTGCCGCTGGGTTGCGCGATGGCCTGTGGGCCCAACTTTCCGATGCGCTTGCTCGGTGACCGGGCACAGACCCTGGGCGAATTGCCGGAAGGCAGCTTCCGGTTCGAAGTGAATCGCCTGGGCAAAGCTATCGCCGGTCTGAAACCTGCCGAGACAATGACGGTCGACTACGTTTACGGCGCTAGCGACGATAGTTATGTGCAGGCGCGAAACACCGCTGAACAGATGGGTTTGAGCGACGCTCAGCGTGCGCAGGTGGTACAACTGCGAACGCTGCAGGACGCGCAACAAGTGCAAGCCGAGGGCGCCAGCCTGCCGCCTGAACTCAGCCTGTACACCGCCGGCGCCGTGGCTTTCAACGCGGGCGAACATGTGGTGGCGGCGGAGTATTTTCGCAAAGTGCTGGCGCTGCCGGCCGATCAGCGTGCATTGCGCAGCACTTGGGCTGCGTATTCGTTGGGTCGGGCCTTGTTTGCCATCAGCCAGGAGGCCAATGACCTCGACGAAGCTGGCCGTCGTGAGGCTCTGCAACAGGCCCGACAGGCGTTTGTGCAGACCCGCCAATTGAGTATCGAGGGCTTCAGCGACCCTCAAGAGTTGGGCATCGCCAGCCTTGGCGAAGAAGCACGGCTGGTACGTCTGGCGGGCGACTGGAACACCGCCGTCGAGCTTTACGCAACCCAGAGCCTGCAAGGCTCGCAGGTCGGCTACAGCTCGCTCAAGCAGTTGATGAATGAGCTGGACGCGATGCCGCAGGCGCAGCTCGGCGAGTTGCTCAAGGGCAAAGCGGTTCAGCAATTGGTCACGGCGGCGCTGATCAGTCATGTCGGCTGGTCATATGGTGAGCAGCCGCCCGCTGAACAAAAAATGATCAAGGCGCTGACGGGGAGCACCGTCGGTAGTCTGGATAACGCTGACCGCCTGGCGGCGCTGAATTATCAGATCGGCGACTATGCCACCACTCAAACCCTGCTCGAACACGCCGGTGACGGCGGCCTGGCCTGGTGGTTGCGAGCCAAAATGGCCTTGCGTCAGGGTGACAAAGCGGCGGCGGCCAGCGCTTATGCCAAGGCGACCAAAGCCTTCCCGCAGGATGAAAACTGGGGTGAGCGCAGCACCTCCAGCGGCGACTATGAAACGCTCAAACCCGGCTGCCGGGTCGACGGTGAAAGTGCACTGCTGGCGCTGGACCGTGGCGACTATCTGCAAGCTTTCGAGCAGTTGTATCGCAGCCAGGATCTCTACTGGGAAGACGCGGCCGTGGTGGCGGAGCGGGTGCTGACCGTCGATGAGCTCAAGCAGTTTGTCGACCGTCAGGTGCCAGCGCCAACACCATTGACCCAGCAGGAACGCGACCGCTATGTGCCGCTGTCGGTCGCTGCGCGTCTGCGTGATTTGCTCGGGCGTCGACTGTTGCGTGAGGAGCGCTACGACGAAGCGCCGGCCTACTTCGATAATCCGGAGTTGCAAGCCAAAGCTCGGGGCTACGGACAGTTGCGTCTGGACGCCGAATCTCGCTGGTGGCCAACCCGTCGCGCAGCGGATTATTTCAACGCAGCCTCGATGGCTCGCAAGTGGGGGATGGAGCTTCTCGGTTACGAAATGGCCCCGGATTACACCACGTTCGACGGTAACTACAGCCTTGAGAAGACTGAACTCAAGGTCGGGCCGCTGATCACCGAAGGTGAGGTGCAACGCCAGCTGGCCAGCGCAGCCAAACCGGACGAGCGCTTCCACTATCGGTATGTCGCCACGGGGCTGGCCAGCAAGGCCGCGGACCTGCTGCCCCACAGCAGTCAGGCTTTTGCTGCAGTGCTGTGTACGGCTGCGGGTTGGGGAACCAGTCTTGAGGAAGAAAGCGCCTTCTATCAGCGCTATGTCAAAGAAGGTCCGTATGTGGATTGGGCGGCGAACTTCGGGCATCAATGCCCTTATCCCGATTTTCAGAGCGCCGATAAACGTTACGTGACCCAAGCGCTGGAGCCTGTGCGTTCAACCTTGCGGCCGTATAAAAGGTGGATGCAGATCGGCAGTGTAGTGGTCGTCACGGCAATCGCCTTGCTGCTGATCAATCGCCGTCGGCGCAAGGCGTCGTAGGTTTCAGGCCTGCTGAACGAACGTCAGGCGCAGCGCAAAACCGATCAGCAGGCTGCCAAACAGCCATTGCTGCACGCGCTGCGCTGAAGGGCTGCGTTCCAGCCAGCGGCCAAGCCAGGCGCCGATCAGCGCGTAGCAACTGTCGAACAGCAAGCCGGCGAGCACCAGCAACACGCCCAGGGTTGCGAACTGCGTCAGCACTGGCCCTGCCTGCGGGTCGATGAACTGTGGCAACAGCACCGAGCAGAACAGCAGCGCCTTGGGATTGAGCAGGTTGGTCAGCAAGCCGCGCTGGATTGCCTCGCGCCACGCCAGTTTCGAAGCGGTTGTGCCGTTGGCGTTCAGGTTCGGCAGCATGTTCGAGCGCAGGCATTGAATCCCTAGCCACAGCAGATACGCGGCACCGGCCAGGCGCACCACTTCAAAGGTCCAGGGCGCTGCCTTGAACAGCGTTGCCAGGCCCAGCGCAGCCAGCGCAACGTGGCAACCCCGAGCAATCGCCAGGCCGATGGCGGTGGCCAGTGCTGCGGCCTTGCCCTGCCGGGCGCCGGTTTGCAGCAGCAGAATCATGTCCGGACCGGGCAACAGGTAAACCACTGCCAAGGCCAAAAAGAACATCCAGAGTTCTGCCATGTTGCACCCATTCGTTAGCGATTCGGTGATCAAAGTCTATGGCCGAAGGGCAGGGCAGGTGCTTGCGTAGTAGCGCTTGGAAACAGCTAGACTTGGCAGCTTCTGCCAATCGATGAATAAAAACAGTCAGGAGCTGCCAAACCATGAAACTGGACGCCTATGACCGCCGAATCCTCGCCGCGCTGCAACGCGACGGTCGCCTGAGCAACGTGCAACTGGCGGACGAGATCGGCCTGTCAGCTTCGCCGTGTTTGCGCCGGGTGCGGATGCTGGAAGAGGCCGGAGTGATTCGCGGGTATCAAGCCAACCTGGACCGCGATGAAGTGGGGTTGGGGCTGACGGTGTTTGTCGGGGTCAAGGTCGAGCGCCACAACGACGAAGAGGCCGAAGCCTTTCGTTTGGCGGTGACGGCATTGCCCGAGGTGATTTCGGCGTTTCTGGTGTCAGGCGAATCGGATTTTCTGCTGCAAGTGGTGGTGCCGGATTTGCGCGGTTATGAGCGCTTTCTGACTGGCAGCCTGCTCAAGTTGCCGGGTGTGAGTGATATTCGCAGCAACTTTGCGATTCACACGGTGAAAACCCCAGGGCCATTACCGCTGGGGCATTTACCGAGCTGATGCCCTTGCACAGCCCGGCTACGCTTTATCTTTCTGCTTCATCATTTGTGCCGGTTGGGCGATGGGCGGGGAGCCAAAAAATCACTACCATCGTTATATCGTAACGATTTGCAAAAAAATGCAACGGCCTGGCGATTTATCCACAGGCCTGGCTCACGCAACAACAAGTACTGAGGTGGTATGCAAGTCGATCTGGAGGCTGAGGGGACGAACGTGGAAGGACTGCCACGTTTTCAGCAGGCGGTGTTTCACGGACGTCGGTTGAAGCGGGTGGGCATCGGCCTGGCGAGTCTCGCAGCAGCAGGATTGTTGTTGGCGTTTTTTGTCGGGCTGTTTGCACCACAATCGCTCTGGGCGCCACTATTGGTCAGTCAGTCCTCGGCGTTGATCGTGGTGGTGGCCGGTCTGCAATCGGCTTGGTGGATCATCCAGTGGCGGGCGCGGGCGCTGGGTGAACCGGTGGTTGTGCTGGCTGCGGAACAGACCGAACCCACCGAGGCGCTCGGCTGGTATGAACGCCTGCTGACTCGCATCGGCCAGCGCTGGGTCGGGTTGCTGGCGCAGATCGGCGCACCGACGCTGTGGCTGGCCGGTTGGTCATTGCTGGCGTTGTTCAGCCTCGAACAGTTCTGGAACCTGACATTACCTGCTGCTGCGCTGGGCCTCTCGGCCAGCGTTGGGGCGGCAATATCGTTGCTGCTGGCCTTCGGACTGCTGGTGTTCGAACGTCAACTGGCCCAGGAAAATCCCGCCGAATGGCCCGAAGCCGGGCAGTTGGCGCAGCTCACTCGCGTGGCGATCATCTGTCTGGTGATCAGCGCATGCTGCCTGTTGTTCAGCAGCGTAACTGCCGTCTGGCCGGTGCGCCTGGTGGTGTTGATCGGTTTGCTGCCGGGGCTGGTTGCCGCAGAATTGTTGCTGCGCGCGGTGTTGTCGTTGTTCAGTCCGCGTCGCGATCTGCTCGAACCGACGCTGTTGGCGCGCAGTTTTGTCGCGGACATGTTGCGTTGGCCGCCGCAACCCTTGCTGGCGTTGCAGCACGAACTGCATAACCGTTTTGGCATCGACCTGCGGCAGATCTGGGCCTTCACTTATATGCGTCGGGCGTTCTTGCCGGTGTTGGCGGTGGTGCTGGCGGTGGGTTGGTTGTTGACCGGGATTCACGAAATACCGCTGCAAGGGCGGGGGATCTACGAGCGCTTCGGCAAACCGGTGCAGGTCTTTGGCCCGGGTTTGCATGTCGGCCTGCCTTGGCCATTGGGCCGGGTGCTGAGCGTCGAAAATGGCGTGGTTCACGAATTGGCGACCAGCGTCGGTGATGCGCCAGCGGCGACGATGGCTGATCCCGCCGAAGGGCCAGCGCCGGCGATTGCCAACCGGTTGTGGGACGCCAGCCACGTGAATGACAAGTCTCAGGTCATTGCCAGTAGCAGCAACGACAAACAAAGCTTCCAGATCGTCAACATGGATGTGCGTTTCGTCTATCGCATCGGTCTGAGTGATCAGGCTGCGTTGGCGGCGACCTACAACAGCGCCGATGTACCGACGCTGATTCGCAGCACCGCCAGCCGGATTCTGGTGCACGACTTCGCCTCGCGGACCCTCGACGGTTTGCTCGGCGCAGATCGGGTAGGGCTCGCCGAAGACATTGGTCGTGCGGTACAGGCCGATTTGCAGAAACTCGACAGCGGTGTGGAAATCCTCGCCACGGTGGTCGAAGCGATTCATCCGCCAGCGGGTGCAGCCAACGCCTATCACGGAGTGCAAGCCGCGCAGATCGGCGCGCAGGCCTTGATCTCGCGTGAGCGCGGTGCGGCTTCCGAGCAGACCAATCAGGCGCAATTGCAGGCCAGTGTCGCCCATGACCAGGCGCTGGCCACCGCCCGCGAAGTCAACGCCACGGCCCAGGCCGCCGACCTGCGTTTCGCTGCCGAGCGCAAGGCCTATGCCGCAGCCGGTCGGGCCTTCGTGCTGGAGCAATACTTCGCCCAGCTGAGCCAAGGTTTGGCCGGCGCCAAAGTACTGGTGCTCGATCATCGTCTGGGCGGTAACAGTACACCGACCATCGACTTACGCAGCTACACGTTACCCGCCACCTTACCGACTGACACTTCGCCGTCACGTCAACCCGTTCAGTCAGGAGCCGCCAATTGAGCCCGTCGCATTCCCACGAGTCGCATGATCATCACGACCACGCCGGCCATGGCCATGGTGGGCATCATCACGGCCACCATCATCACCATGGCGACCCGCAAGAGGCAGGGCCGTTTCCGTGGCGGCGGATGGGCTGGGCGGCGCTGCTGGTGCTGTTTGCCATTGCGGCGGCGAGCCTGGTGCAAGTGCGCTCGGGCGAGGCGACGGTGATTACCCGTTTCGGCAATCCTTCGCGGGTGCTGCTGGAGCCTGGCCTCGGCTGGCGCTGGCCGGCACCGTTCGAGGCGGCGATTCCGGTGGACCTGCGACTGCGCACCACCTCCAGCGGGTTGCAGGACGTGGGCACGCGCGATGGTTTGCGGATCATCGTGCAAGCGTATGTGGCGTGGCAGGTGCAGGGTGATCCGGACAATGTGCAGCGCTTCATGCGTGCCGTGCAGAACCAACCGGACGAAGCGGCACGGCAGATTCGTACGTTCGTGGGCTCAGCGCTGGAAACCACAGCCAGCAGTTTCGACCTGGCCAATCTGGTGAACACCGACGCCAACCAAGTGCATATCGCCGATTTCGAGGCGCAATTGCGCAAGCAGATCGATCAGCAACTGCTGACCACCTACGGTGTGCGCGTGTTGCAAGTCGGCATCGAACGGCTGACGTTGCCGTCAGTGACTCTGACTGCCACCGTCGACCGTATGCGCGCCGAGCGTGAAACCATCGCCACTGAGCGCACGGCCATCGGCAAGCGCGAAGCGGCGCAAATCCGTTCCGCGGCCGAGCGCGATGCGCGCATCGTCCAGGCTGATGCCACGGTGAAAGCTGCGGACATCGAAGCCCAATCACGGGTTGAAGCCGCGCAAATCTACGGCAAGGCCTACGCCAGTTCGCCGCAGTTGTACAACTTGCTTCGCTCGCTGGACACCTTGGGCACGGTGGTCACACCGGGCACCAAGTTGATTTTGCGCACCGATGCCGCGCCTTTCCGGGTGTTGGTCGATGGGCCACCGACGCTGGATAACAAGTCTGGGTCGCAGCCATGAGTGTGGTTCCACGTGGAACAAATGAACTTAGCAGCCCGTGGATTCAGGCGGGACGCCTGACATTTCTCGCGCTTTATGCAGTAACCGTGTTGGCAGCGTTGGCTTGGGCTTTCTCCAATGTGCGGCAGATTGATCCGCAGAATCGCGCCGTGGTGTTGCACTTTGGCGCGCTGGATCGCATTCAGAACGCCGGTTTGCTGTTGGCGTGGCCGCGTCCATTTGAGCAGGTGATTTTGTTGCCGGCGGCGGATCGGGTGATCGAACGGCGGGTGGAAAATCTGCTGCGTTCTGATGCTGCGCTGCAAGGTGAGCGCGTGGCGAGTTTCGCCACGCCGCTGAGCGATGCGCTGGCCGGCTCCGGGTATTTGCTCACCGGCGATTCGGGTGTGGTGCAGTTGGACGTTCGGGTGTTTTACAAAGTGACCGAACCTTACGCGTTCGTCCTCCAGGGTGAACATGTGCTGCCGGCGCTTGATCGGTTGGTGACCCGCAGTGCGGTGGCGCTGACGGCTGCGCGAGACCTGGACACCATTCTGGTCGCTCGGCCGGAATTGATCGGTGCCGACAATCAGGCCGCCGAACGTCGCGAACGGCTGCGTGGTGATCTGGTGCAAGGCATCAATCAACGCTTGGCCGAGCTGGCTACGACGGGGCAGGGCCTGGGTATCGAGGTCGCACGGGTCGATGTGCAATCGAGTTTGCCGGGACCTGCGGTAAACGCTTTCAACGCGGTACTGACGGCCAGTCAGCAGGCGGATAAAGCCGTAGCCAACGCTCGCACTGAAGCTGAAAAACTCACCCAGACGGCTAATCAACAAGCTGACCGAACGCTGCAAGTCGCTCACGCTCAAGCCAGCGAACGGCTGGCCAAAGCGTCGGCAGACACCGCCACGGTGCTCAGCCTGGCGCAGGCGCAACAGCAGGGTACCGATCCGGAAATGCTCCTGCGAATCTACCGCGAGCGCCTGCCGAAAATTCTCGGTCAGGCCGGTTCGGTTACCACGGTCAACCCTAAAGACGATTCCCGCCTGATCATTCAGGGAGCCGAACAATGACAGCTCAAACCGCCGCCGCGCCAAGCATGTTGAGCACGGCTGAACAACGCAGTGCCGCGCGCCAATTGACCCTGGCGATGCTCGCTTTGGGCTTGCTCGGCCTGGGGCTGGTCTGGCGCTGGTTATCGCCGGAGCAAACCGGTGTTAGCCAGTTGTTGCTCGGGCTGGCGTCGTTGCTGGTGGCCGTGCCGGTCATGCGTTCGGCCTGGTACAGCCTGCGTTACCCGAGCCTGCACGGGATCACCGATCAATTGATCGCCCTGGCGATGATGGGCGCCTGGGCTACTGGCGATCTGCTGACCGCGGCGTTGTTGCCGATCATCATGATCTTCGGCCACGTTCTGGAAGAGCGCAGCGTGATTGGCTCTCAGGAAGCGATCCACGCGCTTGGCCGTCTGACGCGCAGCCATGCGCGCAAGGTTCAGGCCGATGGCTCGATTATCGAAATCGACAACGGCGCGCTGAAAGCCGGAGACATTGTGGAAGTGCGCGCAGGCGATCGAGTGCCGGCCGATGGGCTGGTGCTGTCTGGCCAGGCGAGCCTGGACACCGCGCCGATTACCGGTGAGTCGGTGCCGCTCGAGGCCACCGTCGGCACGCAGGTGTTCGGCGGGGCGATCAATCTGGATGGCTTGTTGCGGCTGGAAGTGACCCGCACCGGCAACGAGTCGACCCTCGGTAAAGTCATTGCGCTGATGCAAAGCGCCGAGCGTTCCAAGCCACCAATCACCCGTTTGCTCGAGCGCTACGCCGGCAGCTATATGGTGCTGGTGCTGCTGTTGGCCGCTGTGACCTGGTTTGTCACCAATGATGCGCAAGCGATGCTCGCGGTGTTGGTTGCCGCGTGCCCGTGCGCGTTGGTGCTGTCGGCCCCGGCCACGGCGATTGCCGGGATCGCGGTGGCGGCGCGCCACGGCATTCTGATTCGCAGCTCGGCGTTCCTCGAAGAGTTGGCGGACCTGACATCGCTGGTAGTCGACAAGACCGGCACTCTGACGTTCGGTACGTTGCGCTTGCAGTCGATCGACAGCCCGGTCGAGGACCGCAGCACTTTGCTGAAACTGGCCGCCAGCCTCGGTTCGGCCAGCAGTCATCCGGTCAGTCGGGCGTTGGCCGGGTTGGTCGCTCAGGAGCATTTCCTCTTGCTGTCGGACATCCGTGAACGTCAGGGCATGGGTGTGGTGGCGATGACCGAACAGGGTGAAGCGGCGCTCGGCCGACCCGAGTTGTTTGCGCAGTTGGGCATCGCCACCTCGACGGTACCGGAGCACGATGGGCCGATTGCCGGTCTGGCATTGAATGGGCGTTTCCTCGCCTGGTTGTTGCTGGCTGACAGCGTCAAGCCGGAAGCACGTTTTGCCTTGAGCGAGTTGCGTGAGCTGGGCCTTGGCCGGCAGTTGTTGTTGACCGGTGATCGGCAGAGCGTCGCCCACAGCCTGGCCCATGAAGTCGGTATCAGTGACGTCGAGGCTCAGGCCTTGCCGGAAGACAAACTCAACCGCGTCCTGACCGAAATCGACAATGGCTTCCGGCCGATGGTGGTTGGCGATGGCATCAACGATTCGTTGGCGCTCAAGGCCGGTGTGGTCGGTGTGGCCATGGGCGCGGGCGGGGCGGACATTGCTCTGGCCTCGGCAGACATCGTGCTGATCGGCAGCGATCTGCGTCGGCTCGGCACCTGCGTACGCCTGAGTCGCCAGTGCCGGCAGACCTTGCAGGTCAATGTGATCATCGGTCTGGGTTGGACGCTGGCGATTGTTACGTTCGCCGCGTTTGGCTGGCTTGGCGCGGCAGGGGCGATGATTGCTGCGGTCCTGCACAATCTCAGTACTTTGCTGGTACTGGGTAATGCCGGGCGTTTGCTACGGTTCCAGGAGCCGCTGCTCAAGCTGAAAGAAGAGGGTTGAGGCTTAAGCCGTAACGCGACCCGTAGCAGCTGGCGAAGCCTGCGTTCGGCTGCGAAGCGGCCGTATGTTCTACTTACACGGTCTACCTGAGGTACCGCGCACCCTGATTTTACGACTGCTGCGCAGCCGAACGCAGGCTTCGCCAGCTGCTACGGGTTTGAAAGAGGAAGGTTGAAGCCGGCCTGCCGCCTGATGAGGCACAGGCACTGAACGGCTGGAGCTTTGCCGAACTGTGCGCACAATTGACAGTCAACTGTGAAGAGGGCGCACCTCTTCAGGCTGGCACCTGGCTGAAGAAATGGGTTTACGACAGTTTGTTGTTCTGTCGTGACTTATAGGAAAACGCTATTAAATCGATAGCCAGCTAATTTTCCACGATGGTCTACCCTCAAGACAGACGTCTGAAACAAGGGGGACTGTTCATGCTCGCGCAACTGCCACCGGCCTTACAGAATCTGCAATTACCGCTTCGCTTGCGACTCTGGGATGGTCATGAAATTAATCTGGGCCCTGCGCCCAGCGTCACGATTGTGGTCAAGGACCCACAATTGGTGCCTCAATTCACCCGTCCAAGCCTCGACCTGTTGGGCGCCGCCTTCGTTGAGGGCAAGCTCGAACTTGAAGGTTCGATCAGCGATGTGATCCGGGTGTGTGATGAGTGGAGCCAGGCATTGCTGGATGATGCTGACGACAATCAACCGGTGCGCTCTGTCCATGACAAAGCCACAGATGCGGCGGCGATTTCCTATCACTACGACCTCTCGAATGCCTTCTATCAGCTCTGGCTCGACAGCGACATGGCGTATTCCTGCGCCTACTTCGAAACCGGCAGCGAAACCCTGGAGCAGGCCCAGCAAGCAAAATTTCGCCACCTGTGTCGCAAACTGCGGCTGCAACCCGGCGAGTATCTGCTGGATGTTGGCTGCGGCTGGGGAGGGTTGGCGCGTTATGCGGCACGGGAGTTTGGGGTGAAAGTATTTGGCATCACCCTGAGCAAGGAGCAGTTGGCGTTGGCCCGGGAACGAGTGATCGCCGAAGGTCTGGAGGATCAGGTTGAGCTACAACTGCTCGACTACCGCGATCTGCCCCAGGATGGGCGCTTCGATAAGGTGGTGAGTGTCGGCATGTTCGAACACGTTGGCCACGCCAACCTGGCGGAGTACTGCAAGACATTGTTTGGTGCCGTGCGCGAAGGCGGCCTGGTGATGAACCATGGCATTACCGCCAAGCACACGGATGGCCGGCCGGTCGGACGCGGAGCTGGCGATTTCATCGAGCGCTACGTATTCCCTAACGGTGAATTGCCGCACCTGGCGATGATTTCGGCCGAGATCAGTGAAGCGGGGCTGGAGATCGTCGACGTCGAAAGCCTGCGCCTGCATTACGCGCGCACGTTGGACCATTGGAGCGAGCGACTCGAGGATAACCTCGAGGCCGCCTCCAAAGAGGTTCCGGAGCAGGCGTTGCGGATCTGGCGATTGTATCTGGCAGGCTGCGCCTACGCGTTCGCGCGGGGCTGGATCAACTTGCACCAGATCCTCGCAGTCAAGGCCCACGCCGACGGCAGCCATGAGCTACCGTGGACGCGTGACGATATCTACAACTAAAGGATCGGCGAGATAAGCCGGGCGACCCGCATGCCAAGCTGTTGCAGGCGGTGGGTCTTCCGGCTTTCGCCTTTGGCGATTTCGCGGGCCTGAGCGAAGTCGTCGTTGAGCATGTGTTCCACCTCATTGGCGAATTCGCTGTCGACGGTCAGTAGCATCACTTCGAAGTTGAGCCTGAACGAACGGTTGTCCAGATTCGCACTGCCGATGGCCGTGATTTCGCTGTCGACCAGCACGACTTTCTGATGCAAGAAGCCCGGCTGGTAACGGAATACCCGGACCCCGGCGCGTACCGCTTCGAAGGCGTACAGGCTGGAGGCGGCGTAGACGATCCGGTGATCCGGTCGCGATGGCAGCAGAAGCCGCACGTCGACACCGCGCAACACGGCCAGGCGCAGTGCGGCGAACACCGCCTCATCAGGGATGAAATACGGGCTGGTGATCCACACGCGCTCGGTCGCGGAATGGATGGCTTCAACGAAAAACAGTGAGCAGGTTTCGTAAGGGTCCGCCGGGCCGCTGGCCAGTAGTTGGCAGAGCACGCCGTCATCGGGGTAGCTCTGCGGCAGTATCAGCGGTGGCAGTTTGCGGGAGGCCCAGAACCAGTCTTCCGCGAATGACTCCTGCATGCACGCCACCACGGGGCCGCTGACGGCAATGTGCGTATCGCGCCAGGGTGCCAGCGGTGGTTTCTTGCCCATGTATTCGTCGCCGACGTTGTGCCCGCCGACAAACCCCTGCACACCGTCGACCACCACAATCTTGCGGTGGTTACGGAAGTTCACCTGGAACCGATTGAGCCAGCCACTGCGTGTGGCGAATGCTTCGACCTGCACCCCGGCATCGCGCAGGGGTTGAACGTAGGTGTGAGGCAGGGAGTGGCTGCCGATCCGATCGTAGAGCAGGTAAATGGCGACACCTTCCGCGGATTTTTCCATCAGCAGCTGTTGCAGGCGCTGACCTAGCTGGTCGTCATGGATGATGAAAAACTGAATCAGCACGGCCTCGCGGGCAGTGCGTATCGCTTCGAAAATCGCATCAAAGGTCGCCTGACCATTGATCAACAGGCGCACCGAATTGTTCGCCAGGCACGGCATGCGACCTAGCTTCGGCATCGCCCGCAACGACGCGTAGGCATTAGAGGCACGTGCGGTCAGCGCTTCCTCGACCCATGGGCGCCAGTCCAGTACGGCAATCGCCTTGCGCATTTCTTCGTTGGCCTGTCGACGAGCCTTGATATAAGCGTCGAAGGTGCTGCGACCGAAGACCAGATAAGGGATGAGCGTCAGGTAGGGCACGAACACCAGCGATAAGGCCCAGGCAATCGAGCCTTGAGCGGTCCTGACGGTCAATACGGCATGAATGGCGGCGATCGTGCCCAGAGAGTGGATGAGCGCAATCAGATAAGCGAAAAGGTGGGGTCCAAAAAAATCCATGGGGCAACCGTGCTCCTGACAATTCAATGCTTAACAGACCATGTTCCACGGTGAATGTCGCTATTTAATTAGACATGCAACCGAAGTAGATTGGCGACGTCTAACGGCCACTATTGTCTAGGAGTTACTCGATGAACGTACGTCTGCTGGGTTTGGCCATGGCTGTTGGCTTGTCTCTTCCTGTGGTCGCTCAGGCACAGATGCTGCAACCGGGTTTGTGGGAACTGACCTCAAGCAACATGAAGGTCGATGACCAGAACCTGCCGGATCTGCAGTTGATCCTTAACCAGTTGGGCAGCCAGATGACGCCGGCGCAAAAGGCTGCACTGGAGAAACAGGGCATCACCATGGGCGGTAAAGGGATTCGTGTGTGCCTGACTCCGGCACAGGTCCAATCCGACACCATTCCGCTGCAGGACCCACAATCGGGTTGTACGCAGCAGGTCACCGATCGCTCCGGTAATCAGTGGAAGTTCCGCTTCAGCTGCCCGAAAGCCCAGGGCGCCGGTGTTGCTACGTTCCTAAGCGACCGTGAGTTCAACACCACGGTCAACGGCACGTTCAACGCCACCGGCATTCAGCAAAAGGGCAGTATGGATACTCGCGCGGTGTGGCTGGGGCAGGATTGCGGGACTGTCAAACCTCGCGCCTGATCTCTATCGCTGGCAGGGCCTTGGCCTTGCCAGCGATAACCTCCTCGTTAATCCTGCTTCAACACTCATCCGCCCAAAATCCCGCTGCTCATATTCAAAACTCGTTCTGCAGGGCTTTGTAGCCGCGCACCAGATCGACGTTGGTACGCGCCACATCCTCGGAAAACTCCGAGGCGCTGATGCTGACTGGCGGGAATTGGGACAGGTCGGTTATGGGGCCGATGCGGGTGGTGGACGGCACGTAAAAATCGGCCGGCAAGTCTCGGCCGTCGACCACCGAGTTGTGCCGCACCACGCAGCCGTCGCCGACCACGCAGTTGAACAGCACGCTGTTGAAGCCGATGAACACCCGGTTACCGACCGTGCACGGGCCATGGACGATGGAGCGGTGGGCGATGGAGCTGAACTCACCGATGGTCACCGCCGCACCCGATTTGGAGTGGATTACCACGCCGTCCTGAATGTTCGAATTGGCGCCAATGGTGATCGGTTCCATCTCGCCCGAATCGTCGACTTCATCGGCGCGGATCACCGCGTAGGGACCGACGAAAACGTTCTCGCCAATCACTACCTTGCCGCAGATGATCGCGGTTTTATCGACGTAGGCGGACTCGGCAATCCGCGGCAAATCGCCGGACGGGTTCTTGCGGATCATGGCTTGCTCAAGGCGTCGTAAAGCGTGTTGAGGTTGTATTCGAACAGCCCGGCAAAGGTGCTGGCCGGACCTTCGGCGGCGAGTGCATCCGAGTACAGGGTGCCGCCAATGTGCGCGCCGCTTTCGTCAGCAATTTGCTTGAGTAGACGGGCGTCCTTGATGTTTTCCATGAACACCGCTTTGACCTTGGCCTGACGGATCTGGGTGATTAATGCGGCCACTTCGGCGGCAGACGGTTCGCGCTCGGTGGACAAACCTTGAGGCGCCATGAAGTCGATGCCGTACGCCTGACCCAGATAGCCGAAGGCGTCGTGGGAGGTGACGATCTTGCGGTTGCCCGGTGGCAGGGAGCCGAACTTGGTTTTGGCTTCGGCCAACAGACGGTAGATCTGTTTCAGGTAAACCTGGCTGTTGTGTTCGTAGTCGGCTTTGTTAGCCGGGTCTGCGGCGATCAACGCCTTGGTGATGTTGTTCACATAGAGTTCGGTGTTCGCCAGATTGTGCCAGGCGTGCGGGTCGGGAATGGTCTCGCCATCCTCGTCCATGGTACGTGGGATGACGCCGTGACTTGCGGTGATCACAGGGGTTTTGGTCGCGGTGCTGGCGACCAGACGATCCAGCCAAGGCTCGAAACCGATGCCGTTCTTGAAGATCAGTTTAGCCTTGAGCAACGCCTTGGCGTCATCCGGAGTGGGTTCGTAGGTGTGGGCATCAGCGTCCGGGCCGACCATGTTGGTGATTTGGACATGCTCACCGCCGACCTGATGAACCATGTCGGCGAGGATGCTGAAACTGGTGACCACCGGAAGCTTTTCTGCGGCCGATACCGTTGATAACGACATCGACAGCCACACACTGAACAGCACGAGTAAAGCGCGCATCGGGAAACACCTCATTGGGATGTGAGCAAAGGCGGGCGGCGCAGCAAACCGTGCACCGGACCGAACACCACGGACAGCAGGTACAACGCGCCGGCTACCAGCACGATGGCCGGGCCGCTGGGCACCGAGTAGTAGAACGACAGCAACAGACCGATCCACACCGAGAGGCAGCCGAGCAGCCCGGCGATGACCATCAGCATCGGCAAGTGACGGCTCCAGAAGCGTGAAGCGGCGGCTGGCAACATCATCAAACCGACCACCATCAGCGCACCGATGGCCTGGAAACCGATCACCAGATTCAGCACTACCAGGGTCAAAAACACGCCATGTGCCAACGGGCCAAGACGGCTGACGGTTTGCAGAAACAATGGGTCGAGGGTGTCCAACAGTAGTGGCCGATAGATCAGCGCCATGGCGATGAGGCTGATGGCGGAGACCCAGAGCATGCCGTTTAATGTCGGGCCGTCGACGGCCAACGCCGAGCCGAAAAGCAGGTGGAGCAAATCGAGGCGTTTGCCGGCGATCCCCAGAATCAGCACGCCGCTGGCCAACGAGATGGGGTAGATCGCTGCCAGGCTCGCATCTTCGCGAAGGCCGGTGCGGCGGGTGATCCATGCCGCTAATCCGGCCATACTCAGGCCGGCACCGAGGCCGCCGATGGTCAGCGCAGGCAAGCTCAATCCAGCAAACCAAAACCCTAACGCGGCACCGGGCAAGATGCCGTGAGCCACGGCGTCGCCAATCAGACTCATGCGCCGCAGGATCAGAAACACCCCAAGCGGTGCAGTGCTGCAAGCCAATACCAGACCACCGATAAGTGCCCGGCGCATGAACACGAACTCGTGGAACGGTTGCCAAAGTTGCGCAGCGACGAGCATTACGCCACCTGCGTGTGTGTGGGTTGATGAATCAGCTCACTGCTCGGCGCCAGGACGCAGCCCGTGTTTTTTATCAGCAATGCTTGAGGAATGTGTTGGCGAACCGCAACCAGGTCATGACACACCACGACCAGCGTTCGGCCCTCGTTGTGCCAGGTGTGGATGTGTTTCCACAGCAGCGCCTGGCCGAGTTCGTCCAGCGCGGCGTGAGGTTCGTCGAGCAGCAACAGTGGCGCTTCGGCGAGACTCAGACGAGCAAGCAGGGCGCGTTGCAATTCGCCGCCCGACAACGCCATCAATGGGCGTTGCTCCAAACCGTTCAGGCACCAGTCATTCAGCACGTTGTCGAGGCGTTGGCGGCGAACGTCCGGCGTTTGTTTGCTGCCCCAGAATCCAGCGCCCACCAGCTCTTGCAGGCTGATGGGGAACTGTCGGTCGAGGTGCTGTTGTTGTGGCAAAAAGGACAAACCGCCCCGCGGTGAAACATCGAGGGCAACCTTGCCCGCTAGCGGTTTTTGCAGGCCGGCAATGACTTTCAGCAAGCTGCTTTTACCCGAGCCGTTGGCGCCGATGACCGCTGTCAGGCTGCCACGAGGCAAATCGAAATGGATGGGAGGTGTCAGAGGTTGGCCCGGTGCACCCCAACGCAAGCCTTGGCAACGAATCATGCGGCCTCCCAGTTCCAGCGGCTTTCGGCCACTGCATCGTGGGCGTGCAGACTTTCGGCGTGAACCACGCGTAACTGAAAAGCCTTGATGCCGGGAGAGCGTTTCAACGCCAGATTCAAACGCCGTGCGGCGTCTTCGCAGAACATCAGGTTCTGACCGTTGGCCAAGGCGAACGCTTGTTCGTCAGCGCGTTTTACTGCGGTTTGCACAGCGGTACCTAGCGCGGCTTCGGTGTCGTTGATTGCGGCGATCAGAGGCAGGTCGTCCAGAAAGTCATCCAGTCGTAACCGTAATTGCGCGCTGCTGCGTTGGCTGTGGGGCGTCGCGATGATGCCTTTAGAGGAACCGAGCCAAGCCAGAACGTCGGCGTGCTGCAATGGCGTGTTGGCAAAGTCGTCGATGAATTGCTGCTGAATAAGCTGCCTCGAAAGTGCAGCTGAGCAGGGACAGGTGGACGAGTAAGAAGCTTCAATTTTAAGTTCCACGTGGAACACTGCGTTTTCCAAACGCGCTTCGATGCTGATCGGATAGCTTTTCCAGCCGGCCAAAGGGCTGATCAAGGCTGGGCGTTTGAGCAGTAAATCGGCGTGAATACGCAGGTAAGCCGCGCTGGACAGACCTTCGTGGCTGTCGAGAAAGCGTTGCAGAACTCGCCGTAGCAACGAGGGTGTGAGGCTTTCCTGCTCGAGCATCTCCAGTGCCAGATACAGCCGTGACATATGAATGCCACGCGCCTCGCCATCATCGAGGCTGACGCCTGCGTCAGCTTTCGCGCTCAATCGCTGGCCGTCGAACACAACAGGAAGAGCAATACCGCACATGCCCACCCATTCGAGAGGCAAGGCTTGGCGTGAGGCCTGCGCGGCGATATCCGGCAGAGTCAGCGCATTCATGAGCAGGTCCATCGTTGGAAATGTTTTGCCATGTTATATTATAACAATCAAATCGACGATGCCTTTTTCTCGAGCGGTCTTTCACTATGCACAGGCGACAATTGCTCAATCTGCTGTTGGCCAGCGCTGCGCTGGTCTTACCTTTCGGCGTGTCGGCGACGCAGATCCGTAATGCACGGCTCTGGCGTTCGGATGACAAGCTTCGCCTGGTACTCGATCTGAGCGGACCGGTGCAGTACAAAACCTTCTCGTTGAGTGCGCCCGAGCGACTGATCATCGACTTGAGCGGTGCGCAGCTCAGCGGTGACTTCAGCCAATTAGCGCTCACCAACACGGTGATTCGTTCGATCCGTTCAGGGCACTTCGGGCAAGGCGATACGCGGATCGTCCTCGACCTTACTGGTCCGGTGCGGCTCAATAGTTTTCTACTGCCGCCACAGGACGGGCAGGGCCATCGTCTGGTACTTGATCTACTGAGCGCCGCACCCGTGCAGATCGCCGCGGCTGCACCGTTGGTTCAGCGTGAAACGCCGATCGACAAGGCTCATCCCAAGCGCGACATCATCGTCGTGGTCGACCCTGGACATGGCGGCAAGGACCCCGGCGCGATTGGCGCCAAAGGCGAGCGCGAGAAAGACGTGGTGCTGTCCATCGCACAATTGCTGGCCAAGCGTTTGAAGCGCGAGAAAGGTTTCGATGTGAAATTGGTGCGCAACGACGACTTCTTCGTGCCGCTGCGCAAACGTGTGGAGATCGCCCGTACGCATAAGGCCGACATGTTCATCTCGGTGCACGCTGACGCGGCACCACGGCTCACGGCCTCTGGCGCTTCGGTTTACGCATTGTCCGAAGGTGGCGCGACCTCGGCCACGGCGCGCTTCATGGCGCAACGGGAAAACGGTGCCGATTTGCTCGGTGCGACCAGTCTGCTCAACTTGAAGGACAAGGATCCGATGCTCGCCGGAGTGATCCTCGACATGTCGATGAACGCCACCATCGCCGCCAGTTTGCAGCTCGGCAATACGGTGCTTGGTAGCCTGGCGGGCATTACCACACTGCATCAGAAGCGCGTGGAACAGGCCGGTTTTGCAGTGCTGAAATCACCGGATGTGCCATCAATCCTGGTAGAAACCGGCTTCATTTCCAACGCCCGCGACAGCCAGCGGCTGGTGACGGCGCGGCATCAAAAGGCGGTAGCCGACGGTCTTTTTGAAGGTTTGCAGCGCTATTTTCAGAAGAATCCGCCGGTGAACAGTTACATGGCCTGGCAGCAGTTACAGCAAAAATCGCAGGTCTAGCAGCCAGTCAGCCGGCTACAGGTGAACTTGCCGCTGGAACCGCCGGAGCTGGAAAACCGATTGAGGGTGGTCCAGCCAACGCGGCGGCTGTAGCCGACCCAGGCTTCGCCGTCGGACGCCAAACCGGTGAAGAACGTCAGTTGGCCGTAACGGCTGCTGGTCTGCGCCCAATAGCGTTTGCCGGTCACTTCAAACCCGCGCATGTAGGTCGTACTGCCCGCCGTGGCGACACTGTAAGCATTGCCGTCGGGGTCCACGCAGGCCAGCAAATTGGCGCTGCGCGTGCACTTCGCCAGGCTCGGCATCTGCGCGCAAGCGTTTGCTGCGACCAACAGCGAAAGGCTCAACAGTGTGCATTTCAAGGCCTTGTGCATGGGCTTTCTCGTGGGGTGAGCGGGATCAAGCATTGCGTCCTTTGTCGTTGGACGCAAGAGGGGGATTGGCGTCTTTGTGTTGTTATACTATAACATTGAAAAATCACCTGACCGGCCACCCCTGATGAGGAATACCTGATGCCCAATCGTCTCCCCGTTACCGTGCTGTCCGGCTTTCTCGGCGCGGGCAAAAGCACGCTGCTCAACTACGTACTGCGTAACCGCGAGAACCTTCGGGTCGCGGTGATCGTCAACGACATGAGCGAAATCAACATCGACGGCAGTGAAGTCCAGCGCGACGTTACCTTGAACCGCGCTGAAGAAAAACTCGTCGAAATGAGCAACGGCTGCATCTGCTGCACCCTGCGCGAAGACTTGCTGGAGGAGGTCAGCAAACTGGCCAGAGACGGTCGCTTCGATTACCTGCTGATCGAGTCCACCGGTATTTCCGAACCGCTCCCAGTGGCGGAGACCTTCACCTTTCGCGACGAGGAAGGCCAAAGCCTGGCCGATATCGCGCGGCTCGACACCATGGTCACGGTGGTCGATGGGATGAATTTTCTGCTCGATTACCAGGCCGCAGAAAGCCTCGCGTCACGCGGTGAAACCCTTGGCGAGGAAGACGAACGCTCGATCACTGACTTGTTGATCGAGCAGATCGAATTCGCCGACGTGCTGCTGATCAGCAAGATCGATCTGATCAGCAGCTCGGAGCGCGAAGAGTTGATCGCGATCCTCAAGCGGCTCAACGCTCAGGCGCAGATCATCCCGATGGTCATGGGCGAAGTACCGCTGAAACAAATCCTCAACACTGGCCGCTTCGACTTTGACAAAGCCTCTCAGGCGCCGGGTTGGCTGCAAGAGTTGCGCGGCGAGCATGTGCCGGAAACCGCCGAATACGGCATCGCGTCAATGGCTTATCGGGCACGTCGACCGTTTCATCCGCAGCGTTTTTTCAGTTTCATCAATCGGCCGTGGGTGAATGGAAAGCTGCTGCGTTCCAAGGGCTTTTTCTGGTTGGCCAGTAAGCACCAGGAAGCCGGTAGTTGGTCCCAGGCCGGCGGTTTGATGCGTCACGGGTTCGCCGGTCGCTGGTGGCGCTTTGTGCCGAAATCAGAGTGGCCGCAGGATCAGGAAACTACTGCAGCGATCATGAAAAACTGGACATCCGCCACGGGTGATTGCCGTCAGGAACTGGTGTTCATCGGCCAGAACATCGACTTCGGCCAACTCACTGCGCACCTCGACAATTGCCTGCTCGACGATGACGAAATGGCCTTGGGGGTCGAAGGTTGGTGCCTGATGGCTGACCCGTTTGGTCCATGGCACGAAGAGGAAGCGGCCTGATGTTGGCGCCGATTCTGAAAGTGCGCCCGGTGGTTCGTCAGGTACAGGGCCAAACCCCTGAAGTCTTCACGCAGATACTTGAAGACGGCACCAACCTGGCTGTCTGGCAGCGCCGTTTGCCGGCACATATCGCCGATTTCGGCAGATTGTTGCTGTCATTGAACGAGCCGCTAGCGGAGTCGTTGGTTGTGGAGTTGGCGACAGACGACGTTGAACCCGATCTGCGGGGGCTGGCCGAAAGCTTCAGTGATCTGGAAGGCTACGAAGGGTTTATCGCTGACGTTTCATGGCTGGTCAGCGCGTTTGCCTGCTTGCTGGGGGCGACGCGTATCGGCTTGCGTTTACGAGTGCTGGATAAAGCCATGTGCCCGCGTTTTCACGTCGATCATGTGCCGGTGCGGCTGATTACCACCTACGCCGGTATCGGCAGTCAGTGGCTCAGAGAAGGCGCCATGGATCGTAAGAACCTGGCCAGGGCGGAGACCGAGCCGCAGGACTGTGAGCAAATGCTCTGTGGTGAAGTGGCGTTGCTCAAGGGCGAGAAGTGGCACGGCAACGAGGGCTTCGGGTTGATTCATCGTTCGCCGCAACCGGCACCGGGTGAGCGTCGGCTGATCCTGACCCTCGACTGGCTCGCGTGACTCAAGGCGTGAGCCACGCGCCCTGACTCTGGCTTTCGCAAAATGGTTTCAGGTACGCCGCGTCTGTAGCTACACCGTAATAGTGAATATCCTGCCGGTAAGGCATATTGGCGACTTGAGCGTTGCTGCACACTCCGAAGGCGCCGCTGGGGCATTGGTCGAGAAATGCGACGTCGACCTTCTGCCCCGCGAGGTTTGGCTGACAGAAGCCGTCATGGAACAGCTTTTCCGGGATGTTGCGGTTCTGCTGGCAGACTTTGACGTCGAGCCGCTCCGCTTGGCTATGAACCACACAGGCCTGGGCCAGCGCCTCGCCCGAAGCGAAGGCCAACAGCAATGGCAAGCCGATCAGTCGCATCCTTTCCCTCCCAGGAAACTGCCAAACATGCTGCAAAACATTCCTACTCACGTCATCGCCGGACCGTTAGGTGCCGGCAAGACCAGCCTGATCAAGCATCTGCTGACGCAGCGGCCGGCGAACGAGCGCTGGGCGGTGCTGATCAACGAGTTCGGCCAGATCGGTCTCGACGCCGCGCTGTTGACCACCGGCGCCGATGGTATCGCACTGGGTGAAGTGGCTGGCGGCTGTTTGTGTTGCGTCAATGGTGCGCCGTTTCAGATCGGCCTTGGGCGGTTGCTGCGTAAATCACGGCCGGATCGCTTGTTTATCGAGCCCTCCGGGCTTGGACACCCGGCGCAACTGCTCAAGCAATTAAGCGAAGCGCCATGGCAAGGCGTGCTGGCGGTTCAACCGAGCGTTCTGGTGCTCGACGCTCAAGCACTGGCCGCCGGAAAACCACTCCCTGCCGCGCAACAGGAAGCCCTGTCGAGCGCCGGTCTGTTGTTGATGAACAAGGCTGAGCAATTGAGCGATGAGGATCGTCAGCGCATCACCGCGCAGCTGCCGGAATGCCCGCTGTACTGGACGCAGCAGGGCGCTCTGGCACTGAGTGACTTGCCAGGTGTCAGCCGCCGAGCGGTCGAGGGTGTGGATAACTTCAATGTACCCAAAAGTCTGGCGCAGATGCCGGCGCTCTGGACTGATCCGACACAGCCGATTTGCCTGAGCCAGCAGCAGGAAGGTGGCTGGAGTATTGGTTGGCGTTGGCACCCGAGTCAGTCGTTCGAACTTTCTCGGGTCCAGGCTTGCCTGGCGGCGTTGGACTGGCGCCGGGCCAAGCTGGTTATCCACGGCACCGGGGGTTGGGTGTCGGCCAACTCGCTGGATAACGCCGCGCTGCACTGGCAACCCAGTGAATGGCGTCAGGATTCGCGCATCGAGCTTATTTTCGATAAGCCGCAGGATGCCGAATCACTACAGAGGAAACTCGTGAACTGCCGTGTGAGCCTGATTTAACGCGGCTCAGGTTCAATGACGCCACTTGTTATGGTCCTGGCGCCATTGGCTCAGCTCGATCACTTCGGCGCTGGGCAGCACAGGTTTTTCCTCAAGCGGAATCGGGTAGGGTGCCAATTCGATCTGCGCGCTGTGGGCGCCGAACTGGGTGATGGTGCCGGTGTGACGTGTTTCGCCGGTCACGGTGAACTCAAAGTTATACACACGGGCCAGACGTCGCCGCCCGTTGGCGTCCTTCACGAAGCCGATTTTTTTCAACGCCACATTGCCGTCGAGCAATTCGATGTCGAGTTTGGCGCAATGCCGCTTGACCCGTTCCAGGGCCCGCTCACGCAGGCCATGGTTGTGCCACAGCCAGGCGGCACCGGTCGCCAGCAGCATCAGCACGAAGATATTTCCAAGGGTCAGCATGAACAGTGCTCCAACAAATTAGTGTCAGCTTAACTGTCTCTCCGGTCTGTCGTACAGGCTCCGTTTAGTCGCATACTGCGCGGCTCGAATTTCAATCGTTTTACGGAAATCCCGCATGAAACGTACTCCCCATCTGCTCGCCATCCAGTCCCACGTGGTTTTCGGTCACGCCGGCAACAGCGCCGCGGTTTTCCCGATGCAGCGGGTCGGGGTGAATGTCTGGCCGCTCAATACCGTGCAGTTCTCCAACCACACTCAATACGGCCAGTGGGCTGGCGAAGTATTGGCGCCGCAGCAGATTCCCGAGCTGGTGGAAGGCATCGCGGCCATTGGCGAACTGGGTAACTGCGACGCGGTGCTGTCAGGCTACCTGGGCAGCGCCGCTCAAGGTCGGGCGATCCTCAGCGGCGTGGCGCGGATCAAGGCGATCAACCCCAACGCCCTGTACCTGTGCGACCCGGTGATGGGGCATGCGGAGAAGGGCTGCATCGTGCCGGCCGAAGTCAGCGACTTCCTGCTGGATGAAGCCGCCGCGGTGGCGGACTTCATGTGCCCCAACCAACTGGAACTGGACAGCTTCTCCGGGCGCAAGCCGCTGTCGCTGTTCGATTGCCTGGCGATGGCCCGCGCGCTGCTGGCACGTGGCCCGAAGGCGGTGTTGGTCAAGCATCTGGATTACCCCGGCAAATTGCCGGACAGCTTCGAGATGCTGCTGGTGACAGCCGAAGGCAGTTGGCACCTGCGCCGGCCATTGCTGGCGTTTCCGCGTCAGCCGGTGGGCGTGGGCGACCTGACGTCGGGTCTGTTCCTGGCTCGGGTGCTGTTGGGGGACAGCTTGGTCGCGGCCTTTGAATTCACGGCGTCGGCGGTGCATGAAGTACTGCTGGAAACCCAGGCTTGCGCCAGCTACGAGTTGGAGCTGGTGCGCGCCCAGGATCGTATTACCCATCCTCGAGTGAAGTTCGAGGCGACGGCGATCAGTTTGTAACGGCGTCGCGGCACAAAAGATCGCAGCCTGCGGCAGCTCCTACATAGGCTGCGATCTTGTGCTTTAAACGTCAGCCTTTATTTCGCGATAACGCTGGTCCAGCTCCTGGCGAATCTGCCGGCGCTGCTGGGCCTGGATGAACCGGCGTCTATCTTCGCTATTCTGCGGTTGCAACGGTGGGACAGCCGCCGGCTTACGCTGATCGTCGACCGCAACCATCGTGAAGAAACAGCTATTGGTGTGACGCACGGAGCGCTCGCGAATGTTCTCGGTTACCACCTTGATGCCCACCTCCATCGAGGTGTTGCCGGTGTAGTTGACCGAAGCCAGAAAGGTCACCAGCTCACCGACATGGATCGGTTCGCGAAAGATCACCTGATCCACCGACAGGGTCACCACGTAGCGGCCGGCATAACGGCTGGCGCAGGCATAGGCGACTTCGTCGAGGTATTTGAGCAGGGTGCCACCGTGGACATTGCCAGAGAAGTTGGCCATGTCGGGGGTCATCAGTACCGTCATCGACAGCTGGGCGTTTCCGGGTTCCATAGCACACTACTCACAGTTCAAGGCTGGGATTGCGGGAGCACCTCTGTGGGTGCCTGGCTGGTTTTTCAAAACCACCGTTAACGGGACGCCACGCCGATGATGGCCGTCACGCCCGAATCGATCTGTTTCCATATATTGCGCCGCCTTTGCGCCTGAAGTCGCGGTGTTACCCTTCAAAAGCCCACTTCAAGGGCCCTTTCATCCGATCTGGTAATCGCCAACGACGTCAGCACATCCATCGAGGAGCCCTTGCCATGCATGCCATCAGTTTTATTCAGGATCTGGCAGTGATCATGCTGGTTGCGGGTGTGGTGACCATTGTTTTTCATCGACTCAAACAGCCGGTGGTCCTGGGCTATATCGTTGCCGGTTTCATCATCGGCCCGCACACCCCGCCGTTCGGGCTGATCCACGACGAACAAACCATCAAGACCCTCGCCGAGCTGGGGGTGATTTTCCTGATGTTCTGCCTGGGCCTGGAGTTCAGCCTGCGCAAACTCTTCAAGGTCGGTGCCACGGCGTTCATTGCGGCGTTCCTGGAAATCGTGCTGATGATCTGGATCGGCTACGAAATCGGTCGCTGGTTTGACTGGAGCACCATGGATTCGCTGTTCCTCGGCGCGATCCTGGCGATTTCCTCGACCACCATCATCGTCAAGGCCCTCAACGATCTGAAGATGAAGAACCAACGCTTTGCCCAGCTGATCTTTGGCGTGTTGATCGTCGAAGACATCCTCGGGATCGGCATCATTGCCTTGCTTTCGAGTATCGCCGTCAGCGGCACCGTGAGCTCCGGCGAGGTGTTTTCCACCGTCGGCAAACTCTCGCTGTTCATGATCGTTGCGCTGGTGGTCGGCATCCTGCTGGTGCCGCGTTTACTGGCCTATGTGGCCAAGTTCGACAGTAACGAAATGCTGCTGATCACCGTGCTTGGCCTGTGTTTTGGCTTTTGCCTGCTGGTGGTCAAGCTTGAATACAGCATGGTGCTCGGGGCGTTTCTGATTGGTGCGATCATGGCGGAATCCCGGCAACTAGTGAAAATTGAACGCCTGATCGAGCCGGTTCGCGACATGTTCAGCGCCATCTTTTTTGTAGCAATCGGCCTGATGATCGACCCGCAGATTCTTCTTCAGTACGCCTGGCCGATTGTGGTGATTACTGTCGCCGTGGTGCTCGGCAAAATGCTCTCCTGCGGCCTTGGGGCGTTTATCGCCGGCAATGACGGACGCACCTCACTGCGAGTCGGCATGGGCCTGTCGCAGATTGGCGAATTTTCTTTCATCATCGCGGCGCTGGGCATGACCTTGCAGGTCACCAGCGATTTCCTCTATCCGGTGGCGGTCGCTGTTTCGGCCATCACCACCTTACTGACGCCGTACCTGATCCGTGCCGCCGATCCGCTATCGCTGAAGCTGGCTGCTGTAATCCCACAGCGCCTGGGCCGTGTGCTAGGGATGTATGGAGAATGGCTGCGCAGCATTCAACCGCAGGGCGAGGGTGCGCTGCTGGCGTCGATGATTCGGCGGATCTTGCTGCAGGTCGGGGTCAATCTGGCGCTGGTGGTGGCGATTTTCTTCTCAGGCAGCTTTTTTGCCGAGCGGATTTCCAGCTACCTGCACGCCTGGATCGATGATCCGAGCTGGCAGAAGGCGTTGATCTGGGGTGGGGCATTGCTGCTGTCGCTGCCGTTCCTGATTGCCGCTTATCGCAAGCTGAAGGCGCTCTCGATGTTGCTGGCGGAAATGGGCGTGAAACCGGAGATGGCCGGCCGCCACACGCAGCGAGTGCGTCGGGTGATCGCCGAAGTGATCCCGATCCTCTCGCTGCTGGTGATTTTCCTGCTGCTGGCAGCCTTGTCGGCCAGTATCTTGCCGACCAACAAGTTGCTGGTGCTGATCGCCGTTGTAACCGCCGCGGTAGCGGCTCTGCTCTGGCGCTGGTTCATCCGCGTGCACACACGGATGCAGGTGGCCCTGCTGGAAACCCTGGACAACCATAAGGATTCGTCCGGGCATTGAGGGCTGGTTAACGAGCCGTAGCAGCTGGCGTAGCCTGCGTTCGGTTGCGCAGCGACCGTAAATCCTGCCACTCGGTTAACCTGAAATACCTCTTTGCCTGATTTTACGACTGCTACGCAGCCGGACGCAGACTACGCCAGCTGCTACAGACCAAAGGCAGATCAGCTTTCCAGCCAGACGTCCCGCGCCCAGTGCCACACCGACTCCCAGGTTTCTTCGGCCAGCAGCTCTTCCTCGGCCAGCCACAGCACCACGGTGCCGTCTTCTTCGACCAGGTAGTAATTGTCACCGTCCTGGCAGATCGGAATCATGCTGCGATCAACGCCAGCGTCCCAGGCGTTGGCGGCAACGTCCGGCAGGTAGGTGTGTGATTGCGGGTCGGTGACGGTCACCGGCTCCAGGCTGCCATACACGACGTCGCTGACGGTCAGCAGGAATTCTCTGAAGACAAACGGGATATCGATGAACAGTTGTTCTTCGATTTCCACGAGCAGGTCTTCGTCAGGCAGTTCCAAGGGGACCGGTACCGGTTCGTTGGCTTCACGCAGTTGTTCGATGATTTCTTCCACGTCCGGGATCCTCTTGCTTGATGGCGCGGTTTAGTTGGGGCGGTTTATACAGTAGCTTGCTATAGATGCAACCGCGAAATAGAAAACCCCAGCCGAGGCTGTAATGCTGTTCACTTAAGCATTTGAGTCCACGCCGGGCTTCCTAGAAAATC
>NZ_MOBJ01000016.1 GCF_003732225.1 Pseudomonas brassicacearum
ATTTTCTAGGAAGCCCGGCGTGGACTCAAATGCTTAAGTGAACAGCATTACGCAGCGATGCGGGCCTTCTTTGTTTTCTGAAGATTAGCGGTGAAACAACAGATGCCAAGATCGCAGCCTTCGGCAGCTCCTACGTTGGAACGCATACACCCGTAGCTGCCGCAGGCTGTGATCTTCTGATCTGCTTGTGGCGGGCTAAGCCCTCCTCTACCCTCCGCCCACAAAAAAGCCGCCCTCAAAGGGCGGCTTTTTCATTACATCAAACCAACTCTTACAACTTCGGCCCAGCAGCCTTGATCGCGTCGCTCACTTCAAACTTCTTGAAGTTCTCAACGAACAACCCAGCCAACGCCTTGGCAGCCTCATCGTAAGCAGCCTTGTCAGCCCAGGTGTTACGTGGGTTCAACAGGCCGGTTTCAACGCCTGGCACAGCCAGTGGCACGTCGAGGTTGATGGTGTCGAGGTGTTCGGTGGCTGCACCGATCAACGCGCCGCTCTGGATCGCTGCGATCACGCCGCGAGTGGTCGGGATGTTGAAGCGTTTGCCGACGCCGTAGCCGCCGCCGGTCCAGCCGGTGTTGACCAGGTAGACCTTGGAGCCGAAGCCGCGGATGCGCTTGATCAGCAGCTCTGCGTATTCGCCAGCCGGACGCGGGAAGAACGGTGCGCCGAAGCAGGTGGAGAAGGTCGACTTGATGCCGCTGCCCGAACCCATTTCGGTCGAGCCCACCAGTGCGGTGTAGCCGGACAGGAAGTGGTAGGCCGCTTGTTCTTCATTGAGGATCGACACTGGCGGCAGCACGCCGGTCAGGTCGCACGTCAGGAAGATCACTGCGTTTGGCTCGCCACCGAGGTTCTTCTCGGATCGCTTGGCAACGTGCTCCAGCGGGTAGGCGGCGCGGCTGTTCTGGGTCAGGCTGACATCGGTGTAGTCGGCGTGTTTGGCGTCGTCGATAACAACGTTTTCCAGAACTGCGCCGTGCTTGATGGCTTTCCAGATGACCGGCTCGTTCTTCTCGGACAGGTCGATGCACTTGGCATAGCAACCGCCTTCGATGTTGAACACCACGCCCTCGCCCCAGCCGTGCTCGTCGTCACCGATCAGGTAACGGCTTTCGTCGGCGGACAGGGTGGTCTTGCCGGTGCCGGACAGACCGAAGAACAGGGTCACGTCGCCCTCTTCGCCGATGTTGGCGGCGCAGTGCATTGGCAGCACGTCGGCGGCCGGCAGCAGGAAGTTCTGCACCGAGAACATGGCTTTCTTCATTTCACCGGCGTAGCGCATGCCGGCGAGCAGCACTTTCTTCTGGGCGAAGTTGATGATCACGCAGCCGTCGGAGTTGGTGCCGTCACGCTCTGGCACGCACTCGAAGTTGGCGACGTTGAGAACTTGCCACTCTTCACGACCGGCCGGGTTGTACTGGGCCGGGTTGATGAACAGGCAACGACCGAACAGGTTCTGCCAGGCAGTCTGGGTGGTCATTTTCACGGCCAGGTAGTGCTCTTCAGCCGAACCTACGTGCACGTGGGAAACGAAATGCTCTTGCGCGTTGTTGAACGCCTCAACACGAGCCCACAGGGCATCGAACTTGTCGGCCGGGAACTTGCGGTTGATCGGGCCCCAGGCGATGGCTGCCTGAGTGGTTGGCTCTTCAACGATGAAACGGTCGACTGGCGAGCGACCGGTACGGTGACCGGTGCGAACGACCAGCGCGCCGGTATCGGCAAGCTCGCCCTCACCGCGACTCAGGGCTTCTTTAACCAGATCGTCAACACTCAGATCGGTGTACACAGCATTATTGGCTTGCGTCATGAGGTTCCCCGTCGGCCAGTGGCCGAGTGCTCCAAACGTTTTGTAGTAGAAAGTCGCGCACTACTACCGCTAAAAAAGTGGGCCGGATTATGCCAGAAAAGCCTGAAAAGAGTAGGGTCCTCCCGTCAGGACGGCGTTATTCCGGCGTTTACCAGTGAATTTACCTGCGCTGAAGCGTTTTAGTGACGAGTATCTGACGGTGTATCCACACCCGCTCCAGCGAACAATTGGGTGATATCGGCCGCATCGAACAGGTAGCGCTGGTTACAGAACTGGCAGTCGATCTCGATGCGGCCACCGTGCTCGATCACCAGTGCCTGGGCATCTTCCAGACCCAGACTGACCAGGGCATTGCCCGAACGCTCACGCGAGCAGCTGCAACGAAAGCGCAGTTTCTGCACGTCAAACAGGCGCACCTGCTCTTCGTGGTAGAGGCGATGCAAGATAGTTTCGTTGTCCAGACTCAGCAATTCATCGGCGGTCAGGGTGCTGCCCAGCGCGGTGATGTGCTGCCAGCTGGCGGCGCGTTCTTCTTCGTCTTTCAGGCGGTCGGCCGGCAGTTGTTGCAGCAGCAGGCCACGCGCGCGACGACCGTCGGCGTGCAGCCAGAAGCGCGTGCCGACTTGCTGGGACATGACGAAATAGTTGGTGAAGCATTCCGACAGGGTCCCGCCATCAAGGTCGACGATGCCTTGGTAACGCTGGCCTTGGGTCGGGTCGACGGTGAGCGCCAGTACGCCGTTGGGCATCATGTCGGCCAGGGTCGCATCGGCAGCGATCAGGTCTGCGTCATAACGGGCCAGACCACGGATTTCACGCTCGCTGGAGCATTCGATCATCAACAGCGACACCGGCCCTTCGGAACGCGCCTGCAGGATCAGCAAGCCATCGAACTTCAAGGTGCCGACCAGCAGCGCCGCAGCCGCCATCAACTCGCCGAGCAGTTGTGCGACCGGCTCCGGATAGGGGTGTTTGGCGAGGACTTCGGCATAGCTACGCTCCAACGCCACCAGTTCGCCGCGGGTGTCGCTGTCATCGAAGATGAAGCGTTGGGTGTAGTCGGTATCCGGTAGATCAGTCATAGGTCTGGGTATCTGAAGTGAAGACTAAAGGATGACAAGGGCTGAGAGTCGCGCCTTGCGCACCGTTTCGGTGCGTTAATGTTGGCCATGACAGGCATTTTATGAACAATCCGGGTTTGTTCCAAGCAAGGTCGAACCGCGGCGTATTGACGCTGTGTAATGTAGTCCAGTCAGAACGCCAACTTACTCGCCAGCATTCCCGCCATGAAACTTGAACAGATCCCGGCGCTGCTTCTTGCTCGGCTTGCCGTCGGTGCTGACGCCCAAGGCACCGGCCTTGCGCTGGGCTGCGGCATTTTCGCGTTTGGCGATGCTGGCTTCGGTCTCAACGTACAACGTCTGGGCCTCGGGGGCACCACGACGGACGATCGATAGCGCCTGGACCACCACGGTACGCTCATCGAAACCGGCGCGGATCTGAAACTCGTCGCCAATCCTCGGTTCTTTGCCCGGTTTGCAGCGCTCACCCCGGCAATGCACCTTGCCGCTCTCAATGGCTGCCTTGGCTAACGCGCGGGTTTTGTAAAAACGCGCTGCCCACAACCACTTATCGAGACGGACTTTGTCGTCCTCTTCGTTTTTTTGTGCCATGGGTTTTCCTCATTCTGAAATATTTCTGAACTGTACTACCGTTTCTGTCGTGCCATGATTTTCACCGGTTCAGCATACAATGCGCGACGCTTTTGAGCTGAGCTCAGGGGCACGCAATCCGGGCCGTAGATATCTGTCGCCTTTTACCTATTATTCTGCGTGAATACCGCGAATTCGGCCGCTTTGCGGTGCGAACGGTTCCTCACCGGTTGAGCACATTTGAAGACATTTGACCATTTGACCGTTGTAGGTCTGCGCGAGTGGGTGGCGCTTCCTGGTTTGGGAGTCGCGGGCCTGCGGGCGAAGATCGACACCGGTGCCAGCACCTCCACCCTGCATGCCACCGAAATCGAGCCGTTCGAGCGCGACGGGGAAACGTGGGTGCGTTTCAACGCGCACCTGGGCACGGTGGTGCAGCTGCGTCATCGCCGCTGTGAAGCGCCGCTGGTGACGATGAAAACCATTAAAAGCTCCAACGGCCAGGCGCAGGTGCGTTACGTGATCAGTACCACCCTGGCGCTCGGCGATCGGGTTTGGCGAGTGGAGTTCACCCTCGCCTGCCGCAAGTCCATGCGTTATCGCCTGTTACTCGGTTCCAAAGCCCTGATCGACGGCCAGTTGGTGGTCAATCCGGGCATTAAATACGTTCAAGACAAGCCGGTGTTCCCGGTGTCCACTACCTCTTCCACAGGTGTTGCATGAAGATCGCTGTGCTGTCGCGGAACCCGCGTCTGTATTCCACTCGTCGTTTGGTTGAGGCCGGCACCGAACGCGGCCATGAGATGGTGGTAGTCGACACTCTGCGCGCCTATATGAACATTGCCAGTCATAAGCCGCAGATCCACTACCGCGGCAAGCCGCTGGAAGGCTTCGACGCAGTGATCCCGCGGATCGGCGCGTCGGTGACATTTTATGGCTGCGCGGTGTTGCGCCAGTTCGAAATGATGGGTGTGTTCCCGCTCAACGAGTCGGTGGCCATTGCCCGCTCGCGGGACAAACTGCGTTCGCTGCAATTGCTTTCGCGTCGCGGTATCGGTTTGCCGGTCACCGGTTTTGCTCACTCACCGGACGACATTCCCGACTTGATCGATATGGTCAACGGCGCGCCACTGGTGATCAAGGTGCTGGAAGGCACTCAGGGCATCGGCGTGGTGATGTGTGAAACGGCCACAGCGGCGGAGTCGGTGATCGAGGCGTTCATGGGCCTCAAGCAGAACATCATGGTTCAGGAGTACATCAAGGAAGCCGGTGGCGCGGACATTCGCTGCTTCGTGGTGGGTGACAAAGTGATCGCCGCGATGAAGCGTCAGGCCAAGCCCGGCGAGTTCCGCTCCAACCTGCACCGTGGCGGCAGCGCCAGCCTGATCAAGATAACCCCGGAAGAACGCATGACGGCGTTGCGTGCGGCCAAGGTCATGGGGCTGAGCGTCGCGGGCGTGGATATCCTGCGTTCCAACCACGGGCCGCTGGTAATGGAAGTGAACTCGTCGCCGGGACTGGAAGGGATCGAAACCACCACCAGCAAGGACGTGGCGGGGATCATCATTGAGCACCTTGAGAAGAACGGCGGGCCGAATATGACGCGGACCAAGGGTAAGGGTTGACCTCAAGCTGTTCGGTGGCAGGGACGCCGCCATCGCGAGCAAGCTCGCTCCCACATTTTGATCTTCAGCGAACACACTATTGTGTACGACCGAGATCCCTGTGGGAGCGAGCTTGCTCGCGAAGAGGCCCTAAGTCCCAACAACAATGCTGGCTTCTTAAACAGCATCCCTCGGCAACATCAACCCAAGCGGCAACCGCACCCGCGCCTCCAACCCGCCACCCGAACGATTACGCAGTTCAACGTTACCGCCATGCATCGAAGCAATCCGCTTGACGATAGCCAGCCCCAACCCGGTGCCCTTGCCGCCCCGCGCGCGATCGCCACGGGTGAAGGGGTTGAAGATCGCTTCCAGTTCTGACGGATCGATCCCGGCGCCACGGTCCATGACGCTCAGCACCACATACGGCGCGCTGACATCTCCCGAGACATACGCCGCCACCTCAACGCCGCTACCGGCGTGATGCAATGCGTTGCCAATCAGGTTGTTCAAGAGGCGTTTCATCGATACCCGACGCAACGGGAACGGCTGAATCGGCTCCAGACGCAAGCGTACCCGCTCCTCGTTCTGGTTGTAAGGCGCCGCCACTTCACGCACCAGATCACTCAGGTCGACCTCTTCGACCGACTCGTCCCGACCATCGCGAATGAACGCCAGGAACTGGTCGAGAATCGCGTCCATGTCTTCGATGTCACGCACCATATCGTCGCTCAGGTCGCTGTGGTTGCCCATCAGCTCCAGCGACAGACGCAAGCGGGTCAGCGGTGTGCGCAGGTCGTGCGATACCCCGGCGAGCATCAATTCACGCTCGCGACCGGCCTGTTCGACGTCTTCCGCCATCTGGTTGAACGCTCGGTAGACCTCGGTCATTTCACTCGGGGTGTCGCTGATCGGCAGACGCACGCTGCGCCCCTGACCCAGTTGCCGGGCGGCATCGACCAGACGCTTGAGTGGCTGATTGAGCTGGCTGACGAAAATCCACGCCGACGCGGTGGATAACAAGCCGATGGCGAGGAACCAGCCGAGTACGTTCCAGATCTTCTGGCCACGCAACGGATGCGGATACAGCGGTACTTTCAGCCAGCCATCGCCCAGGCTCGGTGCCCGGACCCAGAGCGCCGGCGGTGAATGCATGCGTAATCGCACTTCAGTGTCGGCGCCCAACTCGGCCTGCATCTGTCGTTGGTAGATTTCACTATAGGGCCAATGCTGCTCGCCCTCGGGAACACCGGCACCCACCACACGGATCAGTGTCGCGGCATCGGCAATCTTCGCTCGGTTTTCTTCGTCCGCGGCCCAGTAGGCACGCAAGGTCAGCGCGACGCCGTGGCTGTATTGGCGATCTACCAGCACGTCCTCGTTCATCAACAGATAAACCAGGGTCAGCGCCTTGGAAAACAGCACGACGATCAGCACCAGCCAGAGGGTGCGAGCGAAAAAACTCTGGGGGAACCACACGGGGGTTTTCATAGACAACCGCTACACACTTTGCAGGAGCGAGCGAGGCTCGCAGAATTGCGGATCGCGAATCAACCGGGTGACGCATTAACCGGCTGACCCGCTCCTACAAATCACCGATCACTTGGTCGCGGTGCCGTCCGGAACGAACACGTAACCTACGCCCCAGACCGTTTGAATGTAGCGAGGTTTCGACGGATCAGGCTCTATCATCCGGCGCAGGCGGGAGATCTGGACGTCGATGGAACGCTCCAGGGCATCCCATTCGCGGCCACGGGCCAGGTTCATCAGCTTGTCGCGGGTCAGCGGTTGACGCGCGTTCATCACCAACGCCTTGAGGACCGCGAACTCACCGGTGGTGAGCATGTGTACTTCGTCGCCGCGCTTGAGTTCACGGGTCGCCAAAGACAATTCGTAATCACCGAAGGTCACGCTTTCGTCTTCGCTGCCCGGCGCACCCGGCACCGGCGCCGCTTGACGACGCAGGACCGCTTTGACTCGCGCCATCAGCTCGTCCGGGTTGAACGGCTTGGCCAGGTAATCGTCGGCGCCCAGTTCCAGGCCTTTGATCCGGCTCAGCTCGTCGCCCTTGGCGGTGAGCATGATGATCGGAATCTGATTGTTCGCGCCGCGCAGACGGCGGCAGGCGGTCAGGCCGTCTTCGCCGGGCAACATCAGGTCGAGGACGACCAGGTTGAACACTTCACGCGCCAGCAGACGATCCATCTGTTCGGTATTCGGTACGGCGCGGGCACGATAGCCCTTGCTGACGAAAAAACGTTCCAGCAGGCTGCTGAGCCCTGGATCGTCGTCAACGATAAGAATTTTTTCGCCTTCAGCAGTTTGTGCAGTGCTGCTCATTGGATGCTCCTTTGATCTCGGTGCGCATTATGGCGTAGCTGTCGTTATACGCATCGTGTGCATTGTTAGCAGATTTTTCCTGTGCCGCCAGCGATACGGCCTTTATACCTACAGGCTGCGATGCCCCCATCGGGCAGAACGGCGGTTATAATGCGCGGCCTTTTGTGTCGGGCAACGTCTGATCGTTACTGTCAGTGGCGGCTTTTTATTTTTACGCCTGGCAGTAATTTTTCGATTCCACGGGTCAATGGGATGCCTTTTGATCCAGGTAGCGGCGCTGGCCAGGCCGCTCAACCAGACTCGCCGGGCCTTATTCCCTGCGCCCGCGAGCCTGCTTTCACAATTTGTCAGGTGGTTTTATGGACAGCATCAACAGCCGCATCGCCGAGGAACTCGGTGTACGCCCACAACAGGTCGAAGCGGCCGTCGCGCTACTCGATGAAGGCTCCACGGTGCCCTTCATCGCCCGCTACCGGAAAGAAGTGACCGGCAGCCTCGATGACATCCAGTTACGGCACCTGGAAGAGCGTCTGCGCTACCTGCGAGAACTCGACGAACGGCGCATCAGCATCCTCGCCAGCATCGAAGAGCAAGGCAAACTGACCCCGCAATTGGAACGCGACATCAAGCTCGCCGACACCAAGACCCGCCTCGAAGACTTGTACCTGCCGTACAAGCAGAAGCGCCGCACCAAGGGTCAGATTGCCCTGGAAGCCGGCCTCGGCGAACTGGCCGATGGCCTGTTCAACGACCCGAACCTGACGCCAGACACCGAAGCCGCACGCTTCGTCGACGCCGAAAAAGGCGTGGCGGACGTGAAAGCGGCCCTCGAAGGCGCCAAATACATCCTCATGGAACGCTTCGCCGAAGACGCCAACCTGCTCGACAAGCTGCGCGGCTACCTGAAGCAGGAAGCCACGCTCAGTGCCCGCGTGATCGCCGGCAAGGAAGAGGAAGGCGCCAAGTTCCGCGATTACTTCGAACACGACGAACCGCTGAAAAGCATGCCGTCGCACCGCGCCCTGGCAATTTTCCGTGGCCGCAACGAAGGCATTCTCAGCTCCGCACTGAAGGTCGGTGACGAACTGCCGGGCACCATGCACCCATGCGAAGGCATGATCGGTCAGCAATTCGGCATCGCCAACCAGAATCGCCCGGCCGATAAATGGCTCGGTGAAGTGGTGCGCTGGACCTGGAAGGTCAAGCTCTACACGCACCTGGAAACCGACCTGCTCGGTGAGCTGCGTGACGGCGCCGAGACCGAAGCGATCAACGTCTTCGCGCACAACCTGCACGACTTGCTGCTGGCAGCTCCCGCCGGCCCACGCGCCACACTGGGCCTGGACCCGGGCCTGCGCACCGGTTGCAAGGTGGCGGTGGTCGACTCCACCGGCAAGCTGCTGGACCACGCCACGGTTTACCCGCACGTACCGCACAACAAGTGGGACCAGACCATCGCCGTGCTCGCGGCCCTGTGCGCCAAGCACTCGGTGGACCTGATCGCTATCGGCAACGGCACCGCCAGCCGTGAAACCGACAAACTCGCCGCTGACCTGATCAAAAAATACCCGGCGATGAAAATGACCAAGGTCATGGTCTCCGAAGCCGGCGCTTCGGTGTACTCGGCCTCGGAACTGGCCTCCAAGGAATTCCCGGACCTCGACGTGTCGATCCGTGGCGCCGTGTCGATTGCCCGTCGCTTGCAGGATCCGCTGGCCGAGCTGGTGAAGATCGATCCGAAATCCATCGGTGTCGGCCAATACCAGCACGACGTGTCGCAGCTGAAACTGGCGCGTGGCCTGGACGCGGTGGTCGAGGACTGCGTGAACGCCGTCGGCGTCGACGTGAACACCGCCTCCGTCGCGCTGCTGGCCCGCATCTCCGGCCTCAACGCGACCCTGGCGCAGAACATCGTGACCCATCGCGATGAACACGGCGCCTTCAAAACCCGCGCCGCGTTGAAGAAAGTCGCCCGTCTCGGCGAAAAGACCTTCGAACAAGCCGCCGGCTTCCTGCGTGTGATGAACGGCGACAACCCGCTGGACTCCTCCGCGGTTCACCCGGAAGCCTATCCGCTGGTGCAACGCATCGCCGCTGAAACCGACCGCGACATCCGCTCGCTGATCGGCGACGCCGCTTTCCTCAAGCGTCTCGATCCGAAGAAGTACACCGATGAAACCTTCGGTCTGCCAACGGTCACCGACATCCTCCAGGAACTGGAGAAGCCGGGCCGCGACCCGCGTCCGGAGTTCAAGACCGCCGAGTTCCAGGAAGGCGTCGAAGACCTCAAGGACTTGCAACTGGGGATGATCCTCGAGGGTGTGGTGACCAACGTGACCAACTTCGGTGCTTTCGTCGATATCGGCGTGCATCAGGACGGTTTGGTGCATATCTCCGCGCTTTCCGAGAAGTTCATCAAGGATCCGCGTGAAGCGGTGAAGGCCGGCGACGTGGTCAAGGTCAAGGTCATGGAAGTCGACATCCCGCGCAAACGCGTTGGCCTGTCGATGCGCATGAGCGACACCCCGGGCGAGAAGATCGACGGCGCTCGTGGCGCGCGTCCAGGTTCGGCTCCGCGTCAGTCTTCGAGCACCGCTCCGCGTAAAGAAACCACGGCAGCAGCTCCATCCAACAATGCCATGGCGTCGTTGTTCGCCAATGCCAAGCAGTTGAAGAAACGCTGATGGAGATCCCTGCGGGGTTGACCGAAAGCGCTTTTTTCAAGCTGCTGGGTTGCCGTTTGCACAGCCTTGAGGTCGGGGTGGCGCAAGTCGCCCTGGCCCTTGAGCCTGAGCTGCGTAATCGCGGTGGCAAGCTGCACGGCGGGGCGTTGTTCAGTCTGGTGGACATTGCCATGGGGCTGGCCTGTTCCAGCTCCCATGGTTTTGACCAGCAGAGCGCGACCATCGAGTGCAAGATCAACTACATCCGCGCCGTGGCTGAAGGCGAGGTGATGTGCACGGCGCGGGTCATTCACCCGGGCCGGCGCACGCTGGTGGTCGAAGCGGATGTGATGCAAGGCGACAAATTGGTCGCAAAAGCACAAGGCACGTTCGCTGTCCTGTAGCTCCCTGTCATCAATTTGAGTTAATTTCGGCGTTGCGAATCCTGTGGGAGCGAGCTTGCTCGCGATGAGGGAGTATCAGTCAACAATAAGTCGTCTGACACACCGCCATCGCGAGCAAGCTCGCTCCCACAGGGATTGCGCCGTTTCTGAATGACCGGCATTAGGCCTGTGCGGCTCGAAAAAACCAGGCGAAAACGCCAGTTTTAACTTCACCCTTGTAGACCGTCCTGCCCACCCCCATATTGGGGCGACTGACGCGTGAAGGAATCCAACTTGAGCGAACTTCTCAACCGCCGCCTGGCTCTGCTCGGCGAGCGCGCTAACCTCTCTCTGCTCGAACAGTGTCTTCACGGCATCGAACGTGAATGCCTGCGCGTGACGGGCGAAGGTCGCCTGGCGCAAACGCCGCACCCTGAAAGCCTGGGCTCCGCGCTGACCAACGAACAGATCACCACCGACTATTCAGAGTCGCTGCTGGAGTTCATCACGCCTGCCTTGGCCGATCCGGCGGACACGCTGAGCAGCCTGGACAAGATTCACCGTTTTGCCTACAGCAAGCTCGGCAACGAGTACCTGTGGAGTCCATCGATGCCGTGCCCGTTGCCGGCCGAGGAAGATATCCCGATCGCCTATTACGGCACCTCCAACATCGGTCAGCTCAAGTACGTCTACCGCAAGGGCCTGGCCCTGCGGTACGGCAAGACCATGCAGTGCATCGCCGGGATTCACTACAACTTTTCCCTGCCGGAAAAACTCTGGCCGCTGCTCAAAGAAGCTGAAGGCTTTGTCGGCACCGACCGCGACTATCAGTCGGCGGCCTATATCGCGCTGATTCGCAACTTCCGCCGCTACAGCTGGCTGCTGATGTACCTGTTCGGTTCTTCGCCAGCGCTGGACGCCGGCTTCCTGCGCGGTCGTTCCCATCAGTTGGAACAATTTGACGCCGAAACACTGTACCTGCCGTACGCCACCAGCCTGCGCATGAGCGATCTGGGTTATCAGAGCAACGCGCAAGCCGGGCTGACGCCGTGCTACAACGACTTGAACAGCTACACCGACAGCCTGCGCAAAGCGGTGGCCACGCCGTACCCGCCGTACGTCGAAATCGGCACGCACCAGGACGGTGAGTGGGTTCAGCTCAACACCAACATCCTGCAGATCGAAAACGAGTACTACTCCAACATTCGCCCGAAACGCGTGACCTACACCGGCGAGCGGCCGATCCAGGCGCTGGTGGCTCGTGGTATTCAGTACGTCGAAGTGCGCCTGCTGGACATCAACCCGTTTATGCCGATGGGCATCGACCTGCAGGAAGCGCGTTTCCTCGACGCGTTCCTGCTGTATTGCGCGCTGAACGAAAGCCCGCTGCTGACCGCCACCACCTGCGGCAACGCCACCTCGAACTTCCTCAGCGTGGTCAAGGAAGGTCGCCGTCCGGGCCTGCAACTGCAACGGGACGGCCAGCCGGTAGACATGAAAGAGTGGGCCTTGGAGCTGCTGGAAAAAATCGCCCCGCTGGCCGCGTTGCTGGATCAAAGTCACGGTGGTGACGCTCACAGCACAGCCCTCGACGCGCAACTGGCGAAGATCAAGGACTCGTCCCTGACCCCTTCCGCCCAAGTGCTGGCGGCGATGACCGAACACAAGGAAAGCTTCGCCCGGTTCTCCCTGCGTCAGAGCCAGGCTCACGCCGAATTCTTCCGCAGCGAACCGCTGGTGGCCGAAGAGCAGGCGCGCTTTGAAGAGTTGGCGCGCTCGTCGCTGGCTCAGCAAACCGAGCTGGAGCAAAACGAAGTCGGCGATTTCGACGTGTTTGTCGGGTCGTATCAGGCGAGTATTCTGGCGATCAGTAACTGATCCCGGAAGGTCCTGCGGACCTTATCGCGAGCAGGCTCGCTCCCACATTGGATTTTCGGTGTGACCACAATTGTGTAAACACCATTGAACCCTGTGGGAGCGAGCTTGCTCGCGATGACCGCGCAGCGGTCGCTGTCAGTTTTTTCCGCTCATAAGCTAATTCGAAAAAGTTATTTATTTTCGAATTCTTAGATCATTTAGTCTCATCACACGCCGAAGCCTCGGCCGCCTGATGAGGACTTTCATGATGAAACTGCACTTCCCCCTTCGCCTCCTGGCGGCCGCGTCCCTGGCTGCAGCGAGCTTTTTCGCTCAGGCGGCTGACCTCACTGTTGCCTACCAGACCACCGTCGACCCGGCGAAAGTCGCCCAGGCCGATGGCAGTTACGAAACCGCCACCCACGCCAAAATCGACTGGCGCAAATTCGACAACGGTGCCGACATCATCGCCGCCATTGCCTCGGGCGACGTGCAGATCGGCTACCTCGGTTCCAGCCCGCTGACGGCTGCGATCACCCGCAAGGTTCCAGTCGAAACCTTCCTCATCGCCACCCAGATCGGTGCCGCCGAAGCACTGGTGGCCCGCGACGGTTCCGGGATCAAAACCCCGCAGGACCTGATCGGCAAGAAAATCGCCGTGCCCTTCGTGTCCACCGGACACTACAGCCTGCTGGCCGCGCTCAAGCACTGGAACATCGACCCATCGAAAGTACAGATCCTCAACCTCGCGCCGCCGGCGATTATTGCCGCGTGGAAACGCGGTGATATCGACGCAACCTACGTGTGGGACCCGGCGCTGGGTGTGGCCAAGGAAAACGGCAAGGTACTGATCACGTCCGGCGAACTGGCCAGGTTCGGCGCGCCGACCTTCGATGCCTGGATCGTGCGCAAGGATTTCGCCGAGAAGCACCCGGAAATCGTCACCGCCTTCGCCAAAGTCACCCTCGACGCCTACGCCCACTACCGCAAAGACCCACAAGCCTGGCTGGCCGATAAGGGCAATGTCGACAAACTGGTGAAACTCTCCGGCGCCAAGGCCAGCGACATTCCGTTACTGCTGCAAGGCAACGTCTATCCACTGGCGGCTGATCAGGTGATCAGCCTCGGTGCGCCGACCACCAAGGCCATCACCGACACCGCCACGTTCCTCAAGGAACAAGGCAAGGTCGAAGCCGTGCTGCCGGACTACGCCCCATACGTCAGCGCCAAGTACATCACTAACTGATCAGGAGTTGAGCGCGATGGCCTTGCTTCAGCTGGAGCGCATCAGCGCACAGTACCCAGGCAGCCCGGAACCGGTGCTGGCGGATATTTCCTTAAGCCTTGGGCCTCAGCAATTGCTGGTCGCCCTCGGCCCGTCCGGCAGTGGCAAGACCTCGCTGTTGAACCTGATTGCCGGTTTCGTCGAACCCAGCGCCGGGCGTATCACCCTCGACGGTGTGCCGGTCAAAGGCCCGAGCGCCGAGCGTGGCGTGGTGTTTCAGGACGACGCGTTGCTGCCTTGGCAGGACGTGTTGGCCAACGTCGGATTCGGTCTGGAACTGGCCGGCGTGCTGCGTGATAAACGCGAAATCCGCGCCCGGGAAATGCTCGCGCTGGTCGACCTTGCAGGCTTCGATGCACGCCGCATCTGGCAGCTCTCGGGCGGCCAGAAACAGCGTGTCGGCCTGGCCCGCGCGCTCGCCGCTGACCCGCGCGTGTTGCTGATGGACGAACCCTTCGGCGCCCTCGACGCCTTCACCCGCGAACAGATGCAAGAACTGTTGCTGCAAGTCTGGCGACGCACCGCCAAACCGGTGTTCCTGATCACCCATGACATTGAAGAGGCAGTGTTCCTCGCCACGGACCTGATTCTGTTGGCCCCCAACCCTGGGCAAATCGTCGAGCGTCTGAGCCTGGATTTCGGTCAGCGTTACGCGGCCGGTGAATCGGCGCGAGCGATCAAGTCCGACCCGCGTTTTATCGAAACCCGCGAACACGTCCTTGCCAGTGTGTTCTCCCAACGGCAGGAGCGTGCCTGATGAGCAGTTATGAAATCCCGGCAGCCACGGTCAAAGTGTCCGGCCCTTCATCAGTAATTCCAGTCCGTCGCAGCCTCAGCACACGCTGGATCAGCCTGTTGACGCTGTTTGCGCTGCTTGGTTTCTGGTGGGCGGTGACCGCCAATGGCCTGATCGAGCCCTTGTTCCTTCCGCCGCCGTCCGCCGTCCTGCAAAAAGGTTGGTTGCTGGCGACCACGGGCTACATGGACTCAACCCTCTGGCAGCATCTGGGCGCGAGTCTCAGCCGTATCGGCTTGGGTCTGGGCTTCGCGGTTTTGACCGCCGTGCCGGTCGGTATCGCCATCGGCCATAACCGCATCGCGCGCGGAGTTCTCGATCCACTGATCGAGTTCTACCGGCCGATTCCACCGTTGGCCTATCTGCCGTTGATCGTGATCTGGTGCGGCATCGGTGAGCTGTCCAAGGTGTTGTTGATCTATCTGGCGATCTTCGCCCCGATCGCCATTGCCACCGCGACTGGCGTACGCACCGTCGACCCGGCCAAGTTGCGCGCCGCGCAGTCGTTGGGCGCGACTCGGGTCCAGCTGATTCGTCATGTGATTTTGCCGAGTGCCTTGCCGGACATTCTGACCGGCGTGCGCATTGGCCTGGGCGTGGGCTGGTCGACGCTGGTGGCTGCCGAGTTGATCGCCGCCACCAGTGGCTTGGGCTTCATGGTGCAGTCAGCCGCGCAATTTCTGGTCACCGATGTGGTGGTGCTGGGGATTCTGCTGATCGCGCTGATTGCCTTCGCCATGGAAATGGGCCTGCGCGCCCTGCAACGCAAACTCGTGCCGTGGCATGGCCAGGCGCACTGAGTATTCATGTGCGAGCAGGCCCGTTCCCACAGTCGACACCCCGGATTGAAGAGAAAGCCATGAGCAGCCTGACCATCACCCCACTCAGCACCGCCCTCGGCGCGCAGATCAGCGGCGTCGATATCTCCCAGCCGCTGAACGTCAAACAGCGCGATGCTATCGAGCAGGCGTTGCTCAAGCATCAGGTGCTGTTCTTCCGCGAGCAGCCGATCAATCCGCAGCAGCAAGCACGTTTTGCGGCGAATTTCGGTGAATTACACATTCACCCGATCTACCCGAACGTGCCGGAACAGCCACAAGTGCTGATCCTCGACACAGCCGAAACCGACGTGCGCGACAACGCCGTGTGGCACACCGACGTGACCTTCCTGCCGACCCCGGCCCTCGGCGCGGTACTCAGCGCCAAGCTGCTGCCGGAGTTTGGTGGCGACACGTTATGGGCCAGCGGCATTGCGGCGTACGAAGCTCTCTCAGTACCGCTGCAAAATCTGTTGCAAGGCCTGACCGCGACTCACGACTTCGTCAAATCCTTCCCTCTGGAGCGCTTTGGTACCACGCCTGAAGCGTTGGCCCAATGGGAAGCAGCCCGCAAGAAGAACCCTCCGCTGTCGCATCCGGTGATCCGCACGCACCCGGTGAGTGGGCGCAGGTCGTTGTTCGTCAACGAGGGCTTCACTACTCGTATCAACGAGCTCTCGGAAACCGAAAGCGAAGCAATTCTGAAGCTGCTGTTCGCCCATGCTACCCGGCCGGAATTTACCATTCGCTGGCGTTGGCAGGAGAACGACGTGGCGTTCTGGGACAACCGCGTGACTCAGCATTTTGCCGTGGATGATTACCGGCCAGCGCGGCGCGTGATGCACCGGGCGACGGTGTTGGGGGATGTACCGTTTTTCCGGTGAACCACTGACTTCTTTACTGCTTTTTATGGCCCCATCGCGAGCAAGCTCGCTCCCACATTGGATTTGGGTTGACCACAAATCTGTGGCCAACTGAAAACCCTGTGGGAGCGAGCTTGCTCGCGAAAGCAATCTGACAGGCGCCAGAATATCCGGCGCCGGACATTTACTCCGCCGTCGAAGGCTTCTCCCACAAATTGATCCCGCCTTCCTGGGCAAAGCGGTCAATCTCCGCCAGTTCCTCAGCGCTGAAGCTCAAATTCTTCAATGCCCCGACGTTCTCGATGATTTGCTCCGGGCGGCTGGCGCCGATCAGTGCAGAGGTCACCCGAGGGTCGCGCAGAGTCCAGGCCAGCGCTAATTGCGCCAGACTCTGACCACGACGTTTGGCGATTTCGTTGAGCGCACGCACCTGAGCAATGTTGGCCTCGGACAGGTGCGATGCCTGCAATGAACCACCGCCCGGGCGATTGACCCGCGCATCAGCCGGCACGCCGTTAAGGTACTTGTCGGTCAGCAGCCCTTGAGCCAACGGAGTGAAGGCAATCACGCCAGCACCGAGTTCGTCGGTGGCGTCCAGCAGGTCTTTTTCCACCCAGCGATTGAGCAGGTTGTAGGCCGGTTGGTGGATCAGCAGCGGGACTTTCCACTCTTTCAACAATGCGGCGATTTCACGGGTTTTCGCTCCGGAATACGACGAGATACCGATGTACAGCGCCTTGCCCTGCTGCACGGCGGTGGCCAGCGCACCAGCAGTTTCTTCCAGTGGCGTGTCCGGGTCGAAGCGGTGGGAATAGAAGATATCCACGTAGTCGACGCCAAGGCGCTGCAAGCTCTGGTCAAGGCTGGCCAGCACGTATTTGCGTGAGCCACCGCCCTGACCGTAAGGGCCCGGCCACATGTCCCAACCGGCCTTGCTGGAGATGATCAGCTCATCGCGGTACGGCTTGAAATCTTCGCGCAGCAAACGACCGAAGTTGACCTCGGCACTGCCGTACGGCGGGCCGTAATTGTTGGCCAGGTCGAAGTGGTTGATGCCCTGGTCGAAGGCGGTACGCAGCAAGGATCGCTGGGTATCGATCGGCGTGCTGTCGCCGAAGTTGTGCCACAGGCCCAGCGACAGTGCCGGCAGCACCAGCCCGCTGCGACCGACGCGGCGGTAAGGAATGGAGTCGTAACGATCAGCAGCAGCGGTGTAAGTCATCGAACCCTCTCTTGTTTTGAACGACGAAGTCGTCAGCGTTGCCCAGCATACGCTCAGGCAACGCATCCAAAACGGGGTGTTCGACTAAATGCTGAAACGTTTCACATCATTTTTGATTTTGGCCCTTACGCCGACAGTTCGCGCAGGGCCGCTGCTGCCAGAAAGCCGGATCTTGAGTTGTACCGTTGATCGCGTCTGACTGTCTGATCAATGCGCTCCAGCAACTGCTCTGGCAGCGTCGCATTGAAGCGCACCGACTTGCCGAAATACGGCGTCACGTCAAACTCGACCACTGCCCAAACACCACCCGCGTAATCAGGGTTCTCGAGGTGCTCGTCGATCTCGCGCACCTGCGGCAGCGGATCGCCATCGGCGACCAGTCCCTCGTAATGTAACGACAGCGCCTCTTTAACGTTTTCGAGCGCCTGCGCCACCGTTCCACCTGCAGAGAAACAACCCGCAACGTCGGGGATAATTACTCCGTACTCTGAATCGGCATCCTTATGCAGAACGACTGGGAATTTCATGGGGATGGGCCCTTCCTGTAAATCCGGCAGAACTTGCGACCGGAACCTGTTCAATCTGCCCTCATCGGGGATCTGATAGCTGTTTCTCGGGCTCATTTCAGGCCCGCCTGTTTCAAAATACTGTTGATTGTTCCTTTGGGGAGATCCGCGTCAGGATGCTTGATGGTTACCCTCCCTGATTTGCGCGAATGTTTGTATTGATGGTGGTTACCTTTGACCGCCACCCAATACCAGCCGTCCTCTTCGATCATCCTGATCATTTCCCGACTACGCATCACCTTCACCCTTTTTCGACAGCATCCGCGACGCACTGTACGCGGCAAAGGGCGATTTCAATACACACCATACACACTCTGATAAATATTAGTCCATCAGAACGAAACGGCTTTTATTGCCAGACCAGCGGCTAACCTGCCCGGTTACGCGGTGTACATCGCCAGCAAAGCGGCGGTGGAATCCCTTACCCAGGTGTTCGCCAAGGAACTGCGCGGCCGCCACATCACGGTCAACGCGGTGGCCCCGGGGCCGGTCGCCACTGAACTGTTCCTGCATGGCAAAAGCGAAGAGCAGATCCAGACCTTCGCCAAGATGCCGCCGCTGGAACGCCTCGGTCAGCCAGAAGACATCGCCCAGGTCATTTCCTTTCTGGTCAGCCCGGCTGCCGCCTGGGTCAATGGGCAAATCCTGCGCACCAACGGTGGGTTGGTTTAAGCGCCATTCTTGCGAACGGCGCCTATGCTCGATAGGACGAACACCGGTTCAGGAGCACACCCACATGCACACCACAATCATCATCACCTTCGGCCTGGTCCTGTTGGCGCTGATGCTGTTCATCGGTCAGAAGCTCGGCTTCAGTCGTCAGACCCTGACCTACAGCTTTGTAGTCCTGTGGCTGGCGCTGACGGTGATCAACGGCGCCGTCGGCATGATCACCGCCGGGCAACCGCTGACCTCTGAATTGATGGTGGGCTTCATGGTCTTCGGTGTGCCGGTGGCCGCTCTGGTGCTGTTCATGGCCCTGAACAACGCTTGAGCGCCACCGGCCTCGGTCAGCGCACCAGATGCAGGAACTGCATGTGCCGCTCGTACTGATCGAGGATGTCGTTGATGATTTGCTCCTTGGTGTAGCCCACCAGATCGTAATCCTGACTGCCTTCGCTCAGGTGCACTTCAGCCCGGTAGTAGCGACGGTTGTTGAGCTCTTTGGAGCCCATCCCGCCACGGGCGAAAGACGGCGTGAAGTAACCGCGCATTTGTGCCTGGTAGATGAACGGATGCTGATCGCCGTGACCGATTTCCAGGCTGACGCTGTCGTTGGCCGGGTCCGGTTGGGTGACCACGTTCAAACCCTTTTCAGCGAACACCGCCGTCACTTCTTCAATCGCCGGACGCACCGTCGTGTCGAGGAAACGGTACACCTCGTCACGCGACGGAAAGTGCACGGCCTGACTCAAGCGCTGACGCCAGCCACCCTTGCCACGTCGTGATGCCGAAACCGGCGCCAGCGAATGCAACTGAGCGATCTGCTTCTGCGACTCGAGGTAAAACGCCTTGTGCAGCCCCCACATCATCAGCAGCAAAATCAGCGAAAACGGCAACGAGGTCAGTACCACCGCTGACTTCAATGAATCAATGCTGCCGGCGAACAACAGCGCACTGGTCACCAGTGCCGTCATCGCGCCCCAGAACACCCGCAGCCATTTCGGCCCGTCTTCATCGGCGCTGCCGCCCTTGGCCGACAGCGTCGAGAGCACCACGGTGCCGGAGTCGGCCGAGGTGACGAAGAACACGAAGCTGATGAACACCGTGACGGCGATCACCGTCTTGCTCCAGGGGTAGGTTTCCAGCAGCAGGTAGAGGGTCATCGACGGGTTTTCGATGGCCGACAGGCCAAGGGCACTCATGCCGTGGTTGAGTACCTGGTCGATGGCGCTGTTACCGAAGATCGACATCCACGCCAGGGTGAAACCGAGCGGAATCAACAGCACGCCGAAGACGAATTCGCGGATGGTCCGGCCACGGGAAATCCGCGCGATGAACAGGCCCACGAACGGCGACCATGCGATCCACCACGCCCAATAGAACACCGTCCAGCCGCCCAGCCAGTCGCTGGGTTTATCGTAGGCGTAAAGGTCGAAACTCTTCATCGGCAAGGCGCCGAGGTAATCGCCAAGGTTCTGGATCAGGGTATTGAGCAAGTGCTGGGTAGGGCCGGCGAACAGCACAAACAGCAACAGTGCACAGGCCAGCAGCATGTTGATGTCGGACATCACCCGCACGCCTTTATCGACGCCGGCAACGGCAACGATGATCGCCGCGCCCATCATCAGCGTGATCAGGCCGACCTGAATCCACTGGGTATGGGCGATGCCGAACAAGTAGTCGAGGCCCGCGTTGAGGTGCAACACGCCGAAGCCCATGTCGGCGCCCAGACCGAACACCGTGGCGATGATACCGAAGCCATCCACCGCGTAACCGATCGGGCCGTTGATGCGTTTGCCGATCAGCGGATAAAGCGCCGAACGCAGGGCCAGCGGCAGGTTATGCCGGTAGGCGAAGTAGGCCAGCGCCATGCCGACAAAAGCGAACACACCCCAGCCGTGCAGGCCCCAATGCAGAAACAGTATCTGCATCGCCTGACGTGCCGCATCGGCCGTGCCGGCCTCGCCCTGAGGCGGTTGCAACAGGTGAGTCAGGGGTTCGGACACACAGAAGAAAAACAGCGTGATGCTGATCCCGGCGGCGAACAGCATGCCGGCCCAGGACAGATAACTGAATTCGGGCTCGTCGTGGTCGGCACCGAGCTTGATCTTGCCGTAGCCAGACAAGGCGGTGACCACCACGAAGACCAGATACAGGGTCATCGCCAACATGTAGTACCAGCCGACCGTATTGGCCGCCCAGTTTTGCGCCGCCAGAAGCCAGGCGCCGGACTGTTGCGGGAAGGCGATGACCACCAGGCCGAACAGTAAAATGAAGGTCGCCGCGAAGTAGAACACCGGCGGATTCATGCGGATCTGACCGCTTGGAGGGGTGAATGATGCACTCATGAAGCGTGCACCTCGAGGGGGTAAAACGTGGCTGTAAAAAACGGACTCAGCAAAGGCTAGCCTCCTGTTGTGAGCGGGCAGCGAACCACCGGTTTAACTTGAATGAACGTTCAAGTTAAACATGGATAGGCTGTGAGGACTAATCGCAAGGCTCGGCGGTGCGTTTTGTACGCTGGCTCAGGGGTAGGTATGACGCGGGGTATGGGGAATTCGTTCAGTGGGAAATTGGCTGAATGCCATTATCTCGATCCGGCTTGAAATCAATCGCGAGCAAGCTCGCTCCCACATTGAATCTTTGTCAGCCCACAACGTTGTGAACGACATGAACCACTGTGGGAGCGAGCTTGCTCGCGATGACGGCCGGTCAGGCAGTGAAAGGCTCGGGCTTACTTCTGCGTCCCGTCATCATGCTGCAGATTGGCCTGGGTCAGGTTGCAGCCGGCCGGCACGCTGCGGGTCAGCCAGACGTTGCCGCCGATGGTCGAACCCTTGCCGATGGTGATCCGTCCCAGAATGGTCGCGCCGGCATAAATCACCACATCGTCTTCAACGATCGGATGACGCGGATGGCCCTTCTGCAACTGGCCGTCTTCATCGGCCGGGAAGCGTTTGGCGCCGAGGGTCACTGCCTGGTAGATGCGCACCCGCTCGCCGATGATCGCGGTCTCGCCGATGACCACGCCTGTCCCGTGGTCGATGAAGAAGCTACGGCCGATCTGCGCGCCCGGGTGAATGTCGATACCGGTCGCCGAGTGGGCGATTTCCGCACTGATTCGCGCCAACAATGGCAGCCCGGCGCGGTACAAATGGTGGGCCAGACGATGGTGAATCACCGCCAGAATCCCTGGATAGCACAGCAGCACTTCATCGACGCTACGGGCTGCCGGATCGCCGTGATACGCCGCCAGCACATCGGAATCCAGCAGGCTGCGCAGGCCCGGCAAGGCCAGGGCGAAATCCTGGATCAGGCTGATCGCCCGCGCCTCGACTTCGGTATCGACCTGGGCGCTTTGCCGCGCGACATAGCGCAGTTCCAGACGCGCCTGAGCCAGCAATGCGTTCAGCGCCACATCCAGCGTATGCCCGACGTAGAAGTCTTCGCTCTCTTCACGCAAGTCCACCGGGCCCAGGCGCATCGGGAACAACGCACCACAGAGCGCTTCGAGAATATCGGCCATCGCCGCGCGCGATGGCAGCTCACGCCCGCCCTGCTCGCCGCTGATACGACCGTTCTGTGCACGCCACTGGTCGCGGGCGGTGCGCAGTTGGCTGACGATGGTCTGTAATTGCCAATGGCTGGAACGCTGGCTCACGGTAAAACTCCTCACGTGCTGCGGCCGGACGGTCGGGCCGCCTAAACGGCATTCACTTTACGGTATGCGTTCAAAACGGAATTAAGAACTAATTGTGCTGTTCTCAGCACTTTTTGGCATAAGTGATGTTGATGGTTGCCCGAGTAAATCGGCCTGCCTATAGTCCAGTGACATTCTTCGACCCGTGCGGCCCCATGATCAAACAACAGCTTGCTCGCTTCAGTCGTCTGGACCTTCTGGCCAACGCCACCCCTTTGGAAAAGCTCGAACGCTTGTCAGCCTGGCTAGAGCGCGATGTCTACGTCAAACGTGACGACCTGACACCGTTGGCCATGGGCGGCAACAAGCTGCGCAAACTCGAATACCTCGCCGCCGACGCACTTGCGCAAGGCGCCGACACGCTAATCACCGCAGGTGCAATCCAGTCCAACCACGTGCGCCAGACAGCAGCCCTGGCCGCCAAACTGGGCCTGGGTTGCATTGCCCTGCTGGAGAATCCGATCGGCACTGATGACAGTAATTACCTGGGCAACGGCAATCGCCTGCTGCTGGACTTGTTCGATGCCAAGGTCGAGCTGGTAGAGAACCTCGATAACGCCGACCTACAGTTGCAGGCACTGGCCGAGCGTCTGCGCAGTAACGGCAAAAAACCTTATCTGGTACCGATTGGCGGCTCCAACGCCTTGGGCGCGTTGGGTTATGTACGGGCGGGGCTGGAGCTGGCCGGGCAGATCGAAGACAGCGGACTGGAGTTCGCCGCGGTGGTGTTGGCTTCGGGCAGCGCCGGGACTCACAGCGGTCTGGCGTTGGCATTGAGCGAAGTACTGCCGAACTTGCCGGTGATCGGTGTCACTGTTTCGCGCAGCGACGAAGACCAGCGACCGAAGGTCCAGGGTCTGGCGGAGCGCACCGCGGAACTGCTGGGCGTAAGCCTGCCGAAGAGTTTCAAGGTTGAATTGTGGGACGAGTATTTCGCCCCGCGTTACGGTGAGCCAAATGCCGGCACCCTGGCGGCAGTCAAGTTGCTGGCCAGCCAGGAAGGGCTGTTGCTCGACCCGGTCTACACTGGCAAGGCCATGGCCGGTCTGCTCGATGGTATCGGCCGGCAGCGCTTCAATGACGGCCCGATCATCTTCCTGCACACCGGCGGTGCACCGGCGTTGTTTGCCTATAACAACTTTCTGTAAGTGGATCAAAAGATCGCAGCCTCCGGCAGGTGTCCGTGCGTAGGAGCTGCCGAAGGCTGCGATCTTTACCGAAAGCGTCACATATTCCAAAATCGAATAACAAACTGAATTTATATTATTTTTAATATCTAAAAGCCTCGTCATATAGTCCCGCCGCAGGCGCAATTGCTGCGAGACGCATACGCTGCTTTTAGGGCACGATGTTGCAGCCGTTCAATTCCCGGTTTTGCCTGCTTCTCCAAAAAACGTCTTCATAAAAAAACACAGGGGCTTGTCATGAATTTTTCCGCATTCCGTCGAAATCTGCTGGTGGGCTCGCTGGGCCTGGTACTCGGTGCTGGCCTGTTGGGGCAAGCGGTGGCCGGTGAGCAGTTGCAAAAAATCAAGGGGGCCGGCGTGATCAACGTCGGTCTGGAAGGCACTTACCCACCGTTCAGTTTCGTCGATGCCGACGGCAAACTGGCCGGCTTCGAAGTGGAGTTCTCCGAAGCCCTGGCCAAAGAGCTGGGTGTGAAGGTCAAACTGCAACCGACCAAATGGGACGGCATTCTCGCGGCGCTGGAATCCAAGCGTCTGGACGCGGTGATCAACCAGGTGACCATCTCCGAAGAGCGCAAGAAAAAGTATGACTTCTCTGAGCCGTATACCGTTTCCGGAATTCAGGCGCTGACCCTGACCAAAAACAAAGACACTATCAAGACCGCCGCCGACCTGGCCGGCAAGAAAGTCGGCGTAGGCTTGGGCACCAATTACGAGCAATGGGTCAAGGACAACGTTCCAAAAGCCATCATCAAGACCTATGACGATGATCCGACCAAGTTCCAGGACCTGCGTGTCGGCCGTATCGACGCCATTCTGATCGACCGCCTCGCCGCGCTGGAATACGCCAAAAAGGCCAAGGACACTGCCGCCGCCGGCGAAGCGTTCTCCCGTCAGGAAGCCGGCATTGCCCTGCGCAAAGGCGAGCCTGAACTGCTGGCTGCAGTGAACAAGGCCATCGACAAGCTGCGTGCCGACGGTACGCTGAAAAAGCTTTCGGAAAAATACTTCAGCGCTGACGTCACTCAATAATGGAAGAAGCTTTCCAACTCGCACTGGATTCCGCGCCCTTTCTGCTCAAGGGCGCGTACTACACAGTGATCCTCAGCCTGGGCGGGATGTTCTTCGGCCTGGTGATGGGTTTCGGCCTGGCGCTGATGCGCCTCTCGCGCTTCAAGCTGGTGAGCTGGATCGCCCGCGTCTACGTGTCGTTCTTTCGCGGCACGCCGTTGCTGGTGCAACTGTTCGTGATCTATTACGGCTTGCCGCAATTGGGCATCGAACTTGATCCGCTACCGGCAGCCTTGATCGGCTTCTCGCTGAACATGGCCGCCTACGCCTGCGAAATCCTCCGTGCCGCGATCAGCTCCATCGAACGTGGCCAGTGGGAAGCCGCTGCCAGTATCGGCATGACCCGCGCGCAAACCCTGCGCCGGGCCATCCTGCCGCAGGCTGCGCGAACGGCGCTGCCACCACTGGGCAACAGCTTCATTTCGCTGGTCAAGGACACTGCACTGGCGGCGACCATTCAGGTGCCGGAACTGTTCCGTCAGGCACAGCTGATCACCGCCCGTACCTTCGAAATTTTCACCATGTATCTTGCCGCCGCACTGATCTACTGGATTCTTGCAACGGTGCTTTCGCACCTGCAAAACCAGTTGGAAGAGCGGGTCAATCGGCACGACCAGGAGTCCTGACCCCATGATTGTCGTGGAAAAACTGACAAAGCAGTTCAAGGGTCAAGTGGTGCTCAATGGCATCGATCTCAAGGTTGAAGAAGGCGAGGTGGTGGCGATCATCGGCCCCAGCGGCTCGGGCAAGACCACCTTCCTGCGTTGCCTGAACTTTCTCGAAGAACCCACCAGCGGCCGGATCAAGGTCGGTGACATCGAAATCGATGGCAGCCGCCCGTTGAACCAGCAGCAGAGCCTGGTGCGCCGTTTGCGTCAGCACGTCGGTTTCGTATTTCAGAACTTCAACCTGTTCCCCCATCGCACGGCACTCGAAAACGTCATCGAAGGCCCTTTGGTGGTGAAGAAAATCCCAAGGGATCAAGCACTGGCGCTGGGTCGAAAACTGCTGGCCAAAGTCGGTCTGGCGGGCAAGGAAGACGCTTACCCGCGCAGGCTTTCCGGTGGGCAGCAACAGCGTGTGGCGATCGCCCGGGCGCTGGCCATGGAGCCGGAAGTCATTCTCTTCGATGAGCCAACCTCGGCCCTCGATCCGGAACTGGTTGGCGAAGTGCTGGCGACCATTCGCGGTCTGGCCGAAGAAAAGCGCACCATGGTCATCGTCACCCACGAAATGGGCTTCGCCCGTGATGTGGCGAACCGGGTAGTGTTTTTCGACAAGGGCGTCATTGTCGAACAGGGTGAAGCGAAGGCGTTGTTCGCCAACCCAAAAGAAGAACGAACCCGGCAATTTCTCAGCAAGTTTCTCAACTCCTGAAGGTTCTGCACACCACCAGAACCGTATTAACCGCTGTCAACTTCCACGGACGGAAGTGACACTTACCGCACTACTTAACCGACATTACCCCCGCCTCCCGCCAACGTTCAGAGTTACTTAATCCTTTCTGTTAAAAGCGGTATATAGATACCTCCTGCAACAAGCTACTATCGCGTAGCCTCAAGCACACTCAGCTCGAGCCAAAGCCTTGAAGCGCCGGAAACACTGGCTCACAAATCGACAGCATATAAGAAAAAGCCGGACAGCATGTCCACCAATCTATTATTGCGAGTAGGAAAGATCTGAATAGCCCGGCATTCCAAAGTTCTCAACTTACGTCTATTGACACCCTATAGCTCCCTCACTTATCTAGGCATCTACCGGTACTTCACAGCACCTGAACCTATTTAAAAATTCACCACCAAACATTGAACAACCTGAACTGCTACTACACTACGCCTTCGACACTTCCGAAATGGATTTCGCTGCGATGTTTCAAGGAGAACACTCATGACCTGTCTGTCGAACAAAGTTGAATTGGCGGCGCCTGGCCTTGCGCAATCGGTCAGATCTGCCATCAACATCACTTCCGCTGCTCACCTGTTGATCGAGATACCGCCCTACTCCGGCATGGACGAAGGTGATCTGATCGAACTGTTCTGGGACAACTGCTATGTGGCCTCCAGGGTGCTCAACACCACGGACGTCGGTCAGCCACTCAGCCTGCGAGTGCCGGAGAGTTTTATCCGCAATGGCAGCTCGCGCATCCACTACCGGCTCATGCAAGTCGGGCAAGGCCCGGCGCTGTCCGCGGCGAAACGGGTTCAGGTCAAACTCGACTGCCCGGGCGGTCAGCCCCACACCCTGTGCGCGGATGAAAACCAGCGCCTGGAGCCCTTGGGTATTCCCGAGATGATCCGTCGACACGGGGTCAACCCGAACCAGATCAAACGCGGTGTGCCGTTGACCATCGAGCCCTACCTGAACATGGCGGCTGACGATGAAATCACCCTGCGCTGGGGCGATGTGCGCATGGACCTGCCCAAGATCAAACCGAGCGAAGTCGGCCAATCGATCAACGTCTGGGTGCCACCTGCAGTGATTCTTGAGGCAGGTGAAGACCATCGACTGGAAGTCACCTACTGCATTCTTGATCGCGTAGGTAACAACTCGCGCTGGGCGCCGGCGCGCACCTTGAAAGTCGGCTGCGCCAATCCTTATCTGAAAGTACCGGCCAGGAAGTGCTGAAGGCCCCTGAACCCCGCGACCGATGAGATCCCTGTAGCAGCTGGCGAAGCCTGCGTTCGGCTGCGCAGCAGTCGCAAAATTGGACGCAACGTTTATTCAGATTAATCGCGATTTCAGGATTCACGACTGCTGCGCAGCCGAACGCAGCCTGCGGCAGCTGCTACAAGGTTGCGTTTACACCGCCCTTTCGGGGTCACATGCTAAAGACCGCAGGGCCTGTCGACACCCTTCTATACATATTCCTAAAAGTTAGTTTATTTATTTTTTATACGCGCTTAGGGTATATGCACCGGACCACCGGACATTCTTGATTTTGATTTCGCCGCACGCTGCGGCTTATCCATGAGATGTGAGGTAGGTATGGTCAGGAACAAAATCACCCCGGTGCAAATCGCCAGGGCATTGCGTGCAGCCAGGGAGCGGCGCTGATGTCTAATCTGGCAGATGCAAACGTTCAGAGTGATCTGGACATTCCCCCGCTGTTGTTGCCCGCGCAGGTTTTGCGCGACGACGCGCAAGCCCTCGAAGCAGCCCACGAACTCGCTCAGGTCGCCCGCCTGCAAGCCGCGCGACGCGATCAACAGCGCAAGTTGCCCTGGGCGGAAATCGAACAATTCACTCGCAGTGGCCTGGGCAGTATTGCCATTGGCAAGGCGTTCGGCGGCCCCGACGTTTCATTCGTCACCCTCGCCGAAGTCTTCGCGATCATTTCCGCGGCAGACCCGGCACTGGGACAAATCCCGCAGAACCACTTCGGGATTCTCAATCTGCTCCAGCACACCGCCAACGAGCGGCAGAAAAAGCAGCTGTTTCAGAGCGTGCTAGACGGCTGGCGAATCGGCAATGCGGGGCCTGAACGCGGCACCAAAAATACCCTGGAACTCAAAGCCCGAATCACCGCCGACGGTGATGGTTACGTCATCAGCGGCCAGAAGTTTTACTCCACGGGCGCACTGTTCGCTCACTGGGTCGCGGTAAAGGCACTCAATGACGACGGCAAGCAAGTCATCGCCTTCGTCCGTCGCGGCACCCCGGGGCTGCGCATCGTCGACGACTGGTCGGGTTTCGGCCAGCGCACCACGGCCAGCGGCACCGTGCTGCTGAACAACGTACGGGTCGATGCTGATCTGGTGGTGGACAACTGGCGAATCAACGACAGCCCGAACATCCAGGGCGCCGTGTCACAGCTGATTCAAGCCGCCATCGACGCCGGTATTGCACGCGGCGCCATCGACGACGCCATCAGCTTCGTTCGCGAACGGGCTCGGCCGTGGATCGATGCCAAGGTCGAACGCGCCAGCGATGACCTCTACGTGATTGCCGACATCGGCAAACTGAAAATCGAACTGCACGCCGCTGAAGCGCTGCTGCGCAAAGCCGGGAAAGTGCTCGATCAAGTCAGCGCCGCGCCGGTCACCGCCGAATCCGCCGCCCGCGCTTCGATTGCGGTCGCCGAAGCCAAGGTGCTGACCACCGAGATCTCGCTGCTGGCCAGCGAAAAACTCTTCGAGCTGGCCGGCAGCCGCGCCACCCTCGCCGAGTTCAATTTCGATCGCCACTGGCGCAACGCACGCGTGCACACCCTTCACGATCCGGTGCGCTGGAAGTACCACGCCGTGGGCACTTATCACCTGAACGGCACCTTGCCTGCACGGCATTCCTGGATCTGAACGACCAGAACACTTTTGACCAGATCTCTGGAGAAACACATGACTCTTTCTCACCCCGTCGCGGTCATCACCAGCGATGAACAAGCCCTCGTCGTCGCCAGCGATCTGGCCGAAGACTTCAAACGCGACAGCGCCCTGCGCGACCGTGAACGACGCCTGCCCTACCCCGAACTGGAAGTCTTTTCGCGCTCCGGCCTGTGGGGCATCAGCGTGCCCAGGGAATTCGGCGGTGCGGGGGTTTCCAACGTCACCCTGGCCAAGGTCATCGCGCTGATCGCCCAGGCCGACGGTTCGCTGGGGCAAATTCCGCAGAACCACTTTTATGCCCTCGAAGTGCTGCGGGTGAACGGTACGCCCGAGCAGCAAAAGCGCCTGTACGCCGAAGTCCTCGCCGGTCAGCGCTTCGGCAATGCGCTGGCCGAACTCGGTACCAAAACCGCTCACGACCGGGTCACCAGCCTGACGAGAGATGGCGACGGTTTTCGCATCAACGGCCGCAAGTTCTACTCCACCGGGGCGATCTACGCGCAACGGATTCCGACCACGGTGGTCGATGAACGCGGCGTCCAGCAACTGGCCTTCGTCCCGCGTGACAGCCAGGGCTTGACGGTCATCGATGACTGGAGCGGCTTCGGCCAGCGCACCACCGGCAGCGGTTCGGTAGTGTTTGAAGATGTCTACGTTTCGGCTGATGACGTGATCCCCTTTCAAAGCGCCTTCGAACGTCCGACCCCGGTCGGCCCTCTGGCACAGATTCTCCATGCGGCCATCGACACCGGCATCGCTCGCGCCGCCTACGAAGACGCGCTGCATTTTGTGCGGAGCAAAACCCGCCCGTGGATCGATTCCGGTAACGACAAAGCCACCGAAGACCCGCTGACAATCAAAAGCTTCGGCCACCTGAGCATTCGCCTTCACGCGACAGAAGCACTGCTGGAACGCGCAGGAGAGTTTCTCGACCGCGCCCAGGCCGACACCAACGCCGAAACCATCGCGGCGGCCTCGATTGCCGTGGCCGAAGTGCGCGCCATCAGCACCGAAATATCCCTGGCGGCCGGCAGCACACTGTTCGAACTCTCCGGCAGCCAGGCCACCCTGGCCGAGCACGGCCTGGATCGTCACTGGCGCAACGCCCGCGTGCACACCCTGCACGACCCGGTACGCTGGAAGTATCACGCGGTGGGCAACTACTACCTCAACAATGAAAACCCGCCGTTGCGGGGGACTATTTGATGCCCTCGCCTCTGACAAAGAGAAAAAAGATCCTGCTCAATGCCTTCAACATGAACTGCATCGGGCACATCAACCACGGCCTGTGGACTCATCCACGGGACAACTCGACCCAGTACAAGACTGTCGAGTACTGGACCGAGCTCGCGCAGTTGCTGGAGCGCGGACTGTTCGACGGGCTGTTCATCGCCGACATCGTCGGGGTTTACGACGTGTACCAACACTCGGTCGACGTACCGCTCAAAGAGTCGATCCAGTTGCCGGTCAACGACCCGTTGCTGCTGGTATCGGCCATGGCGGCCGTGACCCGCAACCTCGGCTTCGGCCTGACCGCCAACCTGACGTATGAGCCGCCCTACCTGTTCGCCCGTCGCATGTCGACCCTCGATCACCTGAGCCGTGGCCGGGTCGGCTGGAACATCGTCACCGGCTACCTCGACAGCGCCGCCAAGGCCATGGGCCTGAGCGAACAAGTCGAGCACGACCGACGTTACGACCAGGCCGATGAGTACCTCCAGGTGCTGTACAAACTCTGGGAAGGCAGTTGGGAAAACGACGCGGTGATCAACGACCGCGAGCAGCGGATCTACGCGACACCTGCGAAAGTCCACAAGGTCGAACACCACGGCGAGTTCTATCAGGTCGAGGGTTATCACCTCTGCGAGCCTTCACCACAGCGCACGCCGGTGCTATTTCAAGCCGGCAGTTCGGAGCGTGGTCTGGTGTTCGCCGGACAACACGCCGAGTGCGTGTTCATCAGCGGCCAGAACAAGGTCTCGACCAAGGTCCAGGTGGACAAGGTCCACGGCAGCGCCGCCGCTGCCGGGCGTAACCCCGAGGACATCAAGGTCTTCATGGGGCTGAACGTGATCGTCGGTGCAACCGAGGCGCTTGCCTGGGCCAAGCACGCCGAGTACCTGAGCTACGCCAGCGCCGAGGCCGGGGTGGCGCATTTTTCCGCGTCGACCGGGATCGACTTTTCCGAGTACGAACTCGACGAGCCGATCCAGTACGTGAAAAGCAACGCCATCCAGTCCGCTACCAAGAACCTGCAAAACAACGACTGGACCCGGCGCAAGTTGCTTGAGCAACACGCCTTGGGCGGCCGCTACATCACCGTAGTCGGCTCGCCTGAACAGGTCGCCGACGAGCTGGAATCCTGGATCGCTGAAACCGGCCTGGACGGCTTCAACCTGACCCGCATCGTCACCCCGGAAAGCTATGTCGATTTCATCGACCTGGTGATCCCCGAGTTGCAACGACGCGGCTCGTACAAGACTGCTTACGACGAAGGCACCTTGCGCGAAAAGCTGTTTCACGCAGAGGCGCATTTGCCCGAGCAACACACCGGCTCGGCGTTCCGACGCTAAAAGCATCGCGAGCAAGCTCGCTCCCACATGGGTTTTGTGAACACCGGAGATCCACTGTGGGAGCGAGCTTGCTCGCGATGAGGCCCGACCAGACACCCCACATTTCATGCACTGACTGGAAAACCCATCATGACCAAGAAGCTCTTAAAACACCCAGTCAAAGCACTGGCCCTGGCCCTCGGCCTCTTCAGTTCCATGACTTTCGCCACCGACGCACCGCTGAAAATCGGCACCACCGCCGCCTTCGCTATCCCATTGGAAGCGGCGGTCGAAGAAGCCGGTAAACAAGGCCTGAAGGTCGAACTGGTGGAGTTCAGCGACTGGATCGCGCCGAACGTCAGCCTGGCCTCGGGCGACATCGACGTGAACTATTTCCAGCACATCCCGTTCCTCGAAAACGCCAAGGCCGCCGCCGGTTTTGATCTGGTGCCGTTCGCGCCGGGCATCATCAACAACGTCGGCCTGTACTCGAAGAAATACAAAAGCTTCGACGAGCTTCCCATCGGAGCCAGCGTGGCCATCGCCAACGATCCGATCAACAGCGGTCGTGGGCTGCAACTGCTGGCCAAGGCCGGGTTGATCAGCCTCAAACCGGGAGTCGGTTACAAGGCCACCGAAGACGACATCGTCGCCAATCCGAAAAAACTGAAAATCCTTCAGGTCGAAGCCGTGCAACTGGTGCGCGCTTATGAGGACGCCGACCTGGTGCAGGGCTACCCGGCCTACATTCGTCTGGCCAAGACCTTCGATGCCGGCTCGGCGCTGCTGTTCGACGGCCTCGATCACAAGGAATACGTGATTCAGTTCGTGATCCAGCCGAAAAGCAAAACCGACCCGCGCCTGATCAAGTTCGTCGACATCTACCAGCATTCGCCGGTGGTTCGCGCCGCTTTGGATAAAGCTCACGGCAAGCTCTATCAAGCTGGCTGGGAAGGCTGACCATGAATGCCGCCAACGCCCAGCTTCGACTGGAAATTGCGCCGTCTCGCAGCGCTGAACAGACTGAACTGCATCCAGAGCTCAATCGCGCCCACGTACGATTTATCGGCCTCGGCAAAACCTACAACGGCCAACAAGGCCCGGTCGCTGCGCTGCAGGGCATCGACCTGGCGATCCAGCACGGTGAAGTGTTCGGCATCATCGGCCGCAGCGGTGCCGGCAAATCATCACTGATCCGCACCATCAACCGTCTCGAACAACCGAGCACCGGTCGGGTGCTGATTGATCAGGTGGACATTGGCGAGTTCGATGAGGACCGTCTGGTGGCGCTGCGGCGGCGGATCGGCATGATCTTTCAGCACTTCAACCTGATGTCGGCCAAAACCGTGTGGCAGAACGTCGAACTGCCGCTCAAGGTCGCGGGTGTGCCGAAAGCCGAGCGTGAAAAAAAGGTTCGTGAACTGCTGGAGCTGGTCGGCCTGCAAGGCAAACACAAGGCCTACCCGGCCCAGCTCTCGGGTGGGCAAAAACAGCGCGTCGGCATCGCCCGGGCGCTGGTGCACGACCCGGCGATTCTGCTCTGTGACGAAGCCACTTCGGCCCTCGACCCGGAGACCACGCAGTCGATCCTCGGCCTGCTGCGCGAGATCAATCAGCGCCTGGGGCTGACGATCATTCTGATCACCCACGAAATGGCGGTGATCCGCGATATCTGCGATCGGGTAGTGGTGCTCGAACATGGACGAATTGTTGAGCAAGGGCCGGTCTGGGAAGTGTTTGGCAATCCGCAGCACGAGGTCAGCAAAACCCTGCTGGCGCCTCTGCAACATAGCTTGCCGGAAGAACTGCAACGCCGTTTGCAGGCCCAACCACGCTCGGCGGAATCCGCGGTAGTGCTGCGCTTGCAGTTCACCGGCAGCAGCCATGATGAACCGGACCTGGCGGCGCTGTTCAGTATGCTCGGCGGGCGAGTGCGCTTGCTGCAAGGCGGCGTCGAACGGATTCAGGGCCACGCCCTCGGGCAATTGTTGTTGGCAGTGACCGGCTCGTCCTTGGGTGCCGAAGAAATGCGCCAGCGCGCCAGTCACTGGGCGCAACACGTGGAGGTGCTCGGTTATGTGGTTTGATCGATTGCTGCAAGGCGCTATCGACACCTTTCTGATGGTCGGCGTGTCATCGCTGATCGCGCTGTTGGCGGGCATTCCGCTGGCGGTGATTCTGGTCACCAGTTCCAAGGGCGGTATCTACCAAGCACCGGCGCTGAACCGTGCGCTGGGGGCCTTCGTCAACCTGTTCCGCTCGATTCCGTTTCTGATTCTGATGGTCGCGCTGATTCCGTTCACCCGCTTGGTCGTCGGCACCACCTACGGCGTCTGGGCTGCCGTGGTGCCGCTGACCATCGCCGCCACGCCGTTCTTTGCGCGTATCGCCGAGGTCAGCCTGCGCGAGGTCGACCACGGCTTGATCGAAGCCGCCCAGGCCATGGGTTGCCGGCGCTGGCACATCGTCTGGCATGTGTTGTTGCCCGAGGCGCTGCCGGGAATCGTCGGTGGTTTCACCATCACGTTGGTTACGATGATCAACTCGTCGGCCATGGCCGGGGCAATTGGTGCCGGTGGGCTGGGCGATATTGCGTACCGCTACGGGTACCAGCGGTTCGATAGCCAGATCATGCTGACGGTGATTGTGTTGTTGGTGGTGCTGGTGGCGGTGATTCAATTGGGTGGGGATCGGTTGGCAAGGGGGTTGAATAAGCGTTGAAGTCGACTTACCGATGAAAAACTCAAAGACCCAGAGGATGCAGGGCGACTGAGAGTAATTAGTCTCCCCTATAAGGCCATTTATATTAGTTTTACTTGCATCATACAAAACTCACTCATTAAGAAGACTTAGAAAAAGTTGGCTACCTTCACTTTTGGAGCGCAATAAATCATTCATGCTTTTTGCTGCATACGCAATATTGTCAGGATTTGAGGCTCCCACCCTGGCGCGTAACATATCATCGCCATTAAAATAGCCCACCGCAAAATCAAGCTCTATAGGGATATCGATTAACCCAGAAGCTTCGGCAACAGCAGCAATAAAATATTCCGGCGGACTGGTAGAACCTTTCAGATACTCCACAGTTAATCCACCTTGCATAATAACTTCGGATAGACGCTGATGTGGATCAGCGTGATGAACCGCATTAACCCCGGGAGCTGGTGCCGCAGAGCCATTCAAATAAAAATAATCCACCGCGCCCAGCACAAAGTTGCCCACCTCATCGACTTGACTTACATGCATGAGCTCATGAGCCAAAATATGGACCATAGGAAGATACTGTATGTTTTTCATATTAAGGACCACGCGACCGTGAACATCTTCGGGATCAACATGTGCACTAGACTCAGACTCCATAACAGCACCCACAAACTTAGATTGCCCTAAAGGCGTTTGATAGTCATTGGCCAGCGACGCCCCTCGCCCCCAAAAGTACATAAGATTATCTGTAATCATTGAATACCTTGGACCAAAATAATCTTGCAAAATCTTGGAGCTTCCTGAAAGCTGCATATTTAGCGCAGCGAGAGCACCGGAGTACACGCTCTCAACTTCTACCAGCCCCGACATGATGCTATTACTGTACTCGGGCGAAAATTGTTCCAACCCGCGCGCAATAATTTTTCCACCCTTTGAAGTTATTTTCCGCTCAGATTCATCATCCCGCCCCTGATAAAACCGCCCATCTACATCTTTTATATCGATAGGTTTATTTGCAACAAAGCAAAAGAAATTAAGTCCATTTACCGGCCCCGCGGGGTCCGGATTAATCCAACGCTGCAACCAAGGCGAGTAATACCGATACCCATAATAATAAAGCCCCGTTGCATCCCGCTCTTTCCCCGAATACCGAATCGTTTTGTACTTCGCCACTACCGCACTTTTACCCGCCCAACACGCCGTGCCGCCGAACGAGTAATACTGTTCCTGCGTCAGCACACCGGCCTGATCATCCAGCTCCAGAGTGCTGGAACCCAGGTGATCACTCAGGCTGTAGCGCAACTGATCGTTGTCGATGCCCTCGGGCGCGGATGTCGGCCAGTGCAAAACGCGCACGCTGCTGCGGCCGGCTTCTACGCTAATGACATGGTGTTCTTCGCCATCGGCATCCCGGTGGATTTCCAGACCCGGCAGATAACGCACTTCGGAACGCAAGGTTCGGGCGCCGGTGTGTGTGAGACGCACCTTGCGCAAGCGATGCCCAGGACGGTCGTAGACGTAACACTCGTCATCATCGAGCCCGTCGTCACGCTTGACCAAAGCCACCCGGCTCAGTTGATTACGCGTGTCCCAACTCATGGTTTGTCCGCGTTGCAGCTCGCGCTGATTGCCGTTGGCATCGAAGCCACGGGCGATTTCGTCCTCCCCCGGCAACCCGCCGTCATCCCGTTCGCCAAGGCTGCGATTACTGTGGTTGGAGGTGAACATTGAGAAGCTCGCCGCACCGCTGTGGTGGCGGGTGATCAGGTTGCCCGCCCGATCATAGTCGAACGTCTGGGTGTAAGTGCGCCGCTGGTTGGGGTCCAGCGGCGTCGGCAACACCCCCGGCAGCGCCGGCCCATGGCTTGGGCTGCTGACCTCCCAGCCCTTGGCTTCGACCAGTTGATAGAGGCTGTCGTAGCGGTAGCGGTTGATCGGCTCGATGCGTTGATGATTGAAATGACTGACGCTCTGCGCCTGGTCTTCCAGCTCGACGATGTTGCCCACCGGGTCGTAGGCATAGTTCAGATCCTGCAAGGGCTTTTGCTGTGCAAGACCGGCCACCAGCCTGATCAGCCGCCCATTGTCGGCCGCATACTCGACGTTGGTTACCACCCCATTGCCCGCGGTTTCGCTGTCGATCTGGCCGAAGGCGTTGTAGCGGATATGGCTGACCAGCAGCTGCGGTTCGTTGGCCGCGGCCTGTTTCAACCAAACCGCCTTGAGCTCGCCCGCGACGGTGTGAGCGAAGGTTCTGACGTTGCGTTTGGCATCGGTCTGAGTCTGAAACTCACCGAGGGGATTGCAGGTTTGCGTCGAGACGAAAGAGGTTTCTTCCAGCAATGCGTCCCGAGCGTCGACTGTCAGCGGCCAATTGGGTGTTTCCAGGTCAGCGAGCACGCGCCGGCTTTCGCTCAGTGCCAGGCCATTGAGACCGTATTCAGTGAAGACTTGAGTACCGGCAGGGTCGTCGTGGCGAATGACTTGCCCGCACTGATTGTGCTCGGCGAATCCTGCATCCGAACCGCCATAGCTTAGCCGTTCGACTATCCGGGGAGGTTCGTCACTGGCCTGTTCCGCGATCGCAACCGGACGCTGTAAACCGTCGTAATCGGTGTGACGCTGACTGCCGCGGCTGTCCCAACTCGACAGCAATTGACCCGTTTCATCCAGCAAACCCAACTGCCAACCACCGTCGACGCTGTCGGTCAGCAGGCTTTGGCCCGTCAAGTCATAGACGGTCGCCAGGTTCGGCTTCGACGCAACACCCCACAGTCGAGGGTCCCAACTCTCGCTCAACCGTCCGGCCGCATCAAAGATTTGCCGGGTAATCCGTGTATCAATCGCTTGCCCGGCGCGCTGACGGCAGTACCCCACGCTGCGGATCGCCAACCCACGCGGGTCCATGACCGACAACGTCGGTGTGGCTGTGTCGTGAGAAGCCTGGATGGTCATCGCGATCCCTTGCTCGCTTGAGTGCCCGGAAGCATGGGTGATTTTTCATCTGGCCGATACTGTAAGAAGTAACAGGTACGACGGTGATTCAACGGCTATGTGGGTCGCGTATCCCCACGACCTTGTAGCGAGGTCCCCCCAAGTGCTCAAACATAAGCCTGTGGGCTCCCCGTCCTCGATTTCCCGGAAATCCATGCAAGTCCGCGGACCAGAGACCGTCACTATGCCGATGCCAATTGACCGCTCCAGTACGGCCTTCATTCACATGACCAATCGCTAAGGAAATGCTCCTGCTGCGAGGGTCAGCCAAATCGCCAAGAATCGTGTCCACTTCTCGAGTATCGATATCCCAGTTTTCGGCCGATGCGGGCCCCATTCTTTGCGGTTGGATCGAGCTCGTACCTGGCGGTGAAGATCTGCCACCTCCCCGCCTGCTCGTGACTCGTGTAGCAACTCCCACCTCAAATTGACCAGCGTTGGTGCTTCCCGTGGTGGTGGGCGATTGCTCGCGCGGCGTGTCTCGAAGCAGCAGTGAGCTGTGGCCCAGTTGTTTTAGTGCACGAACCGGATTCTTGTCGGAGTGAAGGATTTGCTGCGCCTGCCTACCTGTTTCCGCTGGCCCTACATACCCATAAGTACGCCCTGCTGCAGTGTTGAAAAGATTGATGGCCACACCGTCACTTCCGTGAGCATTACGTCGTTCATACGCGAACGTCACAAGTCTGCTGGTTTCGTTGTGCGTCAATCCACCCTGTGTCGCAAGACCAATAGCCAGGTTCGTTACAGCTTCGCCAAACTGCCTTTGCACCTCTTCGGTTTTTGCAGCAATAGACTCCGGTCGTGACTGTTGATAGTCATGCCATCGGCTGGTTGCATACAAAGCGCCCCCTAATAGTGCACCAATGGCAGCACCCGTCCCGGCGTCACCCGCTAGCCAACCGAGTCCAGCCCCGATCATGGCCAGCAGAATCATTATTATGATCCCCCCCAACATTTGGGTGCCGAGAGCTCGCTCCCCCTCCAGCCCGAATCGATCAATGAGGTTTATCGGGTTATTGCCTACCATCTCATAACGATTGAGCCCATCTCTATCACCGGCTGGATCCGGACATATCCACCGCTGCAACCACGGCGCGTAATACCGATACCCATAATAATAAAGCCCGGTCGCATCCCGCTCTTTCCCCGAATATCGAATCGTCTTGTACTTCGCCGCCACTGCACTTTTACCCGCCCAACAGGCCGTGCCACCGAACGGGTAATAGTGTTCCTGCGTCAGTACACCCGCCTGATCATCCAGCTCCAAAGTACTGGAGCCCAGATGATCACTCAGGCTGTAGCGCTGTTGATCGTTGTCGACACCCTCGGGCGCGGAGCTCGGCCAATGCAGCACCCGCACGCTGCTGCGTCCGGCGTCCACGCTGATGACATGGTGCTCTTCGCCATCGGCATCCCGGTGGATATCCAGACCCGGCAGATAACGCACTTCAGCCCGCAAGGTTCGGGCGCCGGTGTGGGTGAGACGCACCTTGCGCAAGCGATGGCCAGGGCGGTCGTAGACGTAATGTTCGTCATCATCCGGTCCGTCGTCACGCTTGACCAAAGTCACCCGGCTCAGCTGATTGCGCGTGTCCCAGCTCATCGTTTGGCCGCGTTGCAGTTCCTGCTGGTTGCCGTTGGCATCGAAGCTCTGGGCGATTTCCTCCTCCCCCGGCAACCCGCCGTCGTCGCGTTGGCCAAGGCTGCGATCACTGCGGCTGGAGGTGAACATCGAAAAGCTCGGGGCGCCGCTGTGATGGCGGGTGATCAGGTTGCCCGCCCGGTCATAGTCGAACGTCTGGGTGTAAGTGCGCCGCTGGTTGGGGTCCAGCGGCGTCGGCAACACCGCCGGCAGCGCCGGCCCATGGCTTGGGCTACTGACCTCCCAGCCCTTGGCTTCGACCAGTTGATAGAGGCTGTCGTAGCGGTAGCGGTTGATCGGCTCGATGCGTTGATGATTGAAATGACTGACCGTCTGCGCCTGGTCTTCCAGCTCGACGATGTTGCCCACCGGGTCGTAGGCATAGTTCAGATCCTGCAAGGGCTTTTGCTGTGCAAGACCGGCCACCAGCCTGATCAGCCGCCCATTGTCGGCCGCGTACTCGATGTTGGTCACCACGCCATTGCCCGCGGTTTCGCTGTCGATCTGGCCGAAGGCGTTGTAGCGGATATGGCTGACTAGCAGCTGCGGTTCGTTGGACGCTGCCTGTTTCAGCCAAACCGCCTTGAGCTCGCCCGCGACGGTGTGGGCGAAGGTTCTGACGTTGCGTTTCGCATCGCTCTGAGTCTGAAGCTCACCGAGGGGATTGCAGGTTTGCGTGGTGACGAAAGAGGTTTCTTCCAGCAATGCGTCCCGAGCGTCGACTGTCAGCGGCCAATTGGGTGTTTCCAGGTCAGCGAGTACGCGCCGGCTTTCGCTCAGTGCCAGGCCATTGAGGCCGTATTCAGTGAAGACTTGAGTACCGGCAGGGTCGTCGTGGCGAATGACTTGCCCGCACTGATTGTGTTCAGCGAATCCTTCGTCCGAACCGCCATAACTGAGGCGTTCGACTATTCGGGGAGGTTCGTCACTGGCCTGTTCCGTGATCGCAACCGGGCGCTGTAAACCGTCGTAATCGGTGTGGCGCTGGCTGCCGCGGCTGTCCCAGCTCGACAGCAACTGACCCGTTTCATCCAGCAAACCCAACTGCCAACCACCGTCGACGCTATCGGTCAGCAGGCTTTGGCCCGTCAAGTCATAGACGGTCGCCAGGTTCGGCTTCGACGCAACACCCCACAGTCGAGGGTCCCAACTCTCGCTCAACCGTCCGGCCGCATCAAAGATTTGCCGGGTAATCCGTGTATCAATCGCTTGCTCGACGCGCTGACGGCAGTACCCCACGCTGCGGATCGCCAACCCACGCGGGTCCATGACCGACAACGTCGGTGTGGCTGTGTCGTGAGAAGCCTGGATGGTCATCGCGATCCCTTGCTCGCTTGAGTGCCCGGAAGCATGGGTGATTTTTCATCTGGCCGATACTGTAAGAAGTAACAGGTAGATCGTGTCGACTACCGTTTGCCAAAAATTTTCCTGATACCGCCAAAAAAAGATGAATGCTTCTGTCGCGGCAAGGGAGTGTTGTTTGGGGGCCTGACACTCAAAGCCCTTCGAGAAGGTTGAGCAGCTGCTTGGGGAGAGGAAGTTGCCGTTGCGGTTTCTTTGGCAACATGTGCATTGAACGCTTCACTGAACGATGCTCCTGTTTCACTCATTACAGACAGCGCCTTTGCGAACCAGTTCTTTGATTGTGTCCCAACAAAACCATCCCAAACACCCTGCCCCTTTAAATACTCGACTAATTCCACCTGCTTTCCAGCACCTTTGAAATGGTTAACCAAATCCACATACTCCTCAGGTGACTTTATATCGGGCAGTCTGATGGCAGAAGAAAACGCATCCGACACACTCACGGACTCGTAGTTTATTGTTGCGCCCGGGGCTATCTCGCTTAAATACGATTTCGCGTCGATGGCACCGTCTGGTTTGTAATGTCCTGAGTGATTGCTGATGGTGATCGTGGAGGGTACTCCAGGTGCAACCGTTAACAGCCCGGCCATGATCGGCAAACCCATTCCTGGTTGAATACCCATGTGCTGTTCGTACGCATTCATAAACAAACGCGGCTTATTTTTCCCATCCAGAAAAACAGCAAAAGCACGAGAGGAGTTTTCAATATCGTGATACCAGTCTGAATCCCCCTCACTAAGTAGCCCCATATTTCGAGTGTAAACGCCCCCCACACTTTCCAACCGCATACTCTGCTCATTCCAGACCAGCTCCTCAAACCAGCCCGTCCCTAAACCTTTTGCGCCTGGATTAAGAATATCTTCGACGAACACATCTACGGGAGGTCTAATCCCTGAAGAAACCTTGTTAGTTCCTTCCATGTCGTAATAGTTAACCGGACAATTACCAACCATTTTGAAGAGATTGAGCCCATCAACACTCCCCGCCGGATCCGGACTCACCCACCGCTGCAACCAAGGCGCGTAATACCGATACCCATAATAGTAAAGCCCCGTCGCATCCCGTTCTTTTCCCGAATAACGAATGGTCCTGTATTTGGCCTCAATCGCATTTTCCCCCGCCCACCACGCCGTTCCACCAAACGGGTAATAAGCTTCCTGACTCAGCACCCTGGCATCTTCATCCAGCTCCAGGCTGCTGGAACCCAAGTGATCGTGAAAGCCAAAACGCACCAGGTTGTTACTAAGCCCTTTGGGCCGTTCTCCCGGCCAATGCAACACCCGCACACTGCCGCGTCCGGCTTCGACGCTTATAACGTGGCGCTCCTCGTCGTTGGCCGTGTTGCAATGCACTTCCAGCCCCGGCAGATAACGAACTTCGCTCAGCAATGTGCGACTGTGCGCCTGTGTGAGCCTCACTTTGCGCAGGCGATGACCGGGACGGTCATAGACATACTGCTCGATGTCTGGCGACCCATCGTCGCGCTCCACCAGCGTCACTTCGCGCAACTGATTACGCGCGTCCCAGCGCATTGCCTGACCGCGCTGAAGTTGCCGTTGATTGCCGCAGGCATCGAAGCGGTCAAGGATGTCTTGCTCATCGGGCAATGAGCCGTCCTCATGCTGGGCCAGGCTACGGTTGCTGCTGAATGAGCTGAACATTGTGAACGTGTTGGTGCCACTGTGATGCCGGCTCAGCAGATTGCCAGCCCGGTCATAGTCGAACGTCCGGGTGTAACGGCGCAGCTGGTTAGGGTCCAGCGGTGATGGTTGCATCACCGGCAGCGCGGGGCCGTAGCTCGGTGTGTTGACTTCCCGAGCACTGGCTTCGACCAGCTGATAGAGGCTGTCATAGCGGAAATCGCTGATCGCTTCGACCTGTTGATTCTTGAAGTAACGAACCGACTGAGTCCGGTCTTCGATACGGCGAATATTGCCGACAGGGTCGTAGCAATAGTGGAGGTCCTGATAGGGTTTACCGGCAGCGTTGCAAACCCGCAAACGGGTCAGTCGTCCATCGTCGGTGGCGTATTCAGTGGAGGTCTTCACACCGTTGCCGGCCATTTCACTTTCGACCTGACCAAAGGCGCTGTAACGAATACCGCTGACCAGCAATCTGGCAGGTTCTAAAGGGTCCGCCAGTTGCAGTCGGACGTCCTTCAGTTGGCCCGCCCGCGTATGGCTAAACACCCGGTTATTACCCTTGGCATCAGCGTGGCTCTGTATTTCCCCTGACGCGGTGTAGACCTGAGCGCTGACGTAGCTACGTGTTTCCAGCAACACGTCACGCGCATCGCTATCGAGCGGCCAGTCGGGCCGACCCCGGCTGAGCAAAAAATGCCTTTGTTCCGAAAGCCTCTGGCCGTTCAACGCGTACTCGGCAAACCGCTGAGTTCCTGCCGGGTCGTCATGACGAATCAGCTGACCGCACTGATTGTGAACGGCACACTGTTCGCTGGCCTCGGCGTAAGTGAAGCGTTCGACCACACAGGGCTGCTCGTCGTCTGTCCACTCCCGAACCTCAAGCGGTCTCTGTTGCCCGTCATATTCGGTGTGGCGCTGGCTGCCGCGGCTGTCCCAGCTCGACAGCAACTGACCCGTTTCATCCAGCAAACCCAACTGCCAACCACCGTCGACGCTATCGGTCAGCAGGCTTTGGCCCGTCAAGTCATAGACGGTCGCCAGGTTCGGCTTCGACGCAGTTCCCCACAATCGCGGATCCCAGCTCTCGATCAACCGCCCCGCCGTATCAAAGCTCTGCCGGGTAATCCGTGTATCAATCGCTTGCTCGACGCGCTGACGACAGTACCCCACGCTGCGGATCGCCAACCCACGCGGGTCCATGACCGACAATGTCGGTGTGGCTGTGTCGTGAGAAGTCTGGACGACCATCGCGATCCCTTGCTTGCCTGAGCCTCCCTGAAGAATGGGTGATTTTTCGTCTGACCGATACTGTAAGAAGTAACAGGTGCAACGATGATTCAAAGGCGCAAAAGCGCTTATAGTCGACACATCTCCCTTTGCCTGCGCAGCCGCCATGAAACACACCCCAGACGACCTCAAACAGATCACCGCGACCACACTGGGGCACTACGACCAGGTGGCCGAGAGTTTCCGTGAAGGCACGCGCGATCACGATGTCAGCCAGAACATCGACGCGCTGTTGCGGCACATTCAGGGCACGGCGCCGTTCACCGTGCTCGACTTTGGCTGTGGCCCGGGCCGCGATCTGCAAACCTTCACCCACATGGGCCACATCGCCATCGGCCTCGACGGTTCGGAACGGTTCGCCCAGATGGCCCGCGAGGACAGTGGTTGCGAGGTCTGGCAGCAGGACTTTCTGAAACTCGATCTGCCGGCCGAACGCTTCGACGGGATCTTCGCCAACGCGGTGCTGTTTCACGTTCCTGTTCAGGAACTGCCTAGGGTGCTGAAGCAGTTGCACGGGACGTTGAAACCGGGCGGTGTGTTGTTCAGTTCGAATCCGCGCGGGGATAACCGTGAAGGCTGGAATGGTGAGCGCTTTGGCGCGTATCACGATCTGGCGGCGTGGCAGAAACTGCTGACAGAGGCGGGGTTTGTCGAGTTGGAGCATTACTACCGGCCGGCCGGGCTGCCACGTGATCAGCAGCCTTGGTTGGCGAGTGTCTGGCGTAAAGCGGCGTAGTCAATTCGGACGCCTTCGCGAGCAAGCTCGCTCCCACAGGGTTCTTCGTCGTTAACAGATCCAGTGTGGGAGCGAGCTTGCTCGCGATGAGCGCGAAGCGCTCGCCGTTACTGTGCGGTTTTCTTCGGTTCCTTGATCTTGTACCAGGCCACATACAGCGCTGGCAGGAACAGCAGCGTCAGCAAGGTGGCGACGATGATCCCGCCAATCATCGCGTAGGCCATCGGCCCCCAGAACACTTCCCGGGCAATCGGGATCATGCCCAGGCAGGCCGATGCGGCGGTGAGCAGGATCGGTCGGCGCCGGTGCTCGGTGGCTTGCACTACGGCGTCCCACGGTGAATATCCGTTGCTCTCGAACTCATCAATCTGAGTCACCAGAATCACCGAGTTGCGGATGATGATGCCGATCAGCGCCAGGATCCCGAGAATCGCCACAAAGCCCATCGGCGTCCCCGTCGGAATCAGCGCCAGCGCCACACCGATCAAACCCAGCGGCGCGACACTCGCCACCAGAAACAGCTTCTGCACGCTGTGCAACTGGATCATCAGGAAGGTCGCCATCAGGAACAGCATCAGCGGCACGACTTTGGCGATCGGCCCTTGGGCCTTGCCGCTTGCTTCGACCGTACCGCCGGTGGCGACCTTATAGCCCACCGGCAACCCGGCAGTGAACTTCTCGATCGCAGGCTTGAGCAGCATCACCAGGTCGGTCGGTTGAATCTCGTCGCGCACCGCCGCCTTGATGGTGACGGTCGGTTGGCGGTCGCGACGCCAGACCAGCGGCTGCTCCAGTTCATAACGCACGGTGGCAAAGGCCAGTAGAGGGATCGACGTTCCGCCGGGCGTGACGATTTGCAGGTTTTGCAGGGTTTCCGGCGTACCGCGCTCGGCGTCCACGGCGCGTCCAACCACGTTGATCAAATAGATGTCATCGTCGACCTGAGTCACCGCCGAGCCGCTGACGATGCTGTTCATCAGGTTCGCCACGTCTGCGGATGACAACCCGAGTTGCCGCGCCTTGTCCTGGGCGATGTCAATGCGCAGGACTTTGCCCGGTTCGTTCCAGTCGAAAATGATCTCGCCGATGTGCGGACTCTTGTCCAGTTCGCTGGCCAGGTCGATGGCGTGCTTGCGCACCTGATCGATGTCTTTGCCGCTGACCCGGTACTGGATCGGCCGGCCTACGGGCGGCCCCATTTCCAGGGCTTGCACGAAGCTGCCAATGCCGACGAAGTCCTTGCGCAGCCGTTCGCGCAAGCGCTCGCTCAGCACCTGTCGGGTTTTGAAATCCTTGCTGACGATCACCAGTTGCGCGTAGTACGGGTTCTGCAATTGCTGATCGAGGGGCAGGTAGAAACGAATCGCGCCCTGGCCGATGTAGCTGCTCCAGCGCACGATGTCCGGATCGCCCTTGAGGGTCGCTTCGAAACGGTCGACGGCCCTGCGGGTTTCATCCATCGAGGCGTTTTGCGGCAGGTTGAGATCGACGAGGATTTCCGGGCGGTCCGACGACGGGAAGAACTGGTTCTGCACGAAACGCATGGAAAACACCGCCAGCAGGAAGCACAGCACCGTAATGCTGATAGCCCACCAGCGATTGCGCATGCTCCACAACAAGCCACTGTTGAAGGCCTTGCCGATACGCCCAGGCTCCTCGGAATGGGGTTTTATGTTGGCGCTGAGGATGTGCACGCCGATCACCGGGGCGAACAGCACCGCGACGATCCACGACACGAGCATGGCCACGGCAAGGACCGCAAACAAGCTGAAGGTGTACTCACCGGCAGAGCTGGCGTTCAGACCAATCGGCACGAAGCCGGCGACGGTTACCAGGGTCCCGGTCAGCATCGGGAACGCGGTCGAGGTGTAGGCGAAGGTCGCGGCCTGTTCCTTGGTTTCGCCCATTTCCAGACGCGTGACCATCATCTCGACGGTGATCATCGCGTCGTCCACCAACAGCCCGAGGGAGATAATCAGCGCACCGAGGGAAATCCGTTGCATGGTGATGCCACTGTATTCCATGAACACGAAGACCATCGCCAGCACCAGTGGAATCGAACAGGCCACCACCAGCCCGGCACGCACGCCAAGGCTGATGAAGCTGACCGCCAGCACGATGATGACCGCCTCGAACAACGCACTGGTAAAGCCACCGACCGCCTCTTCCACCACGGAAGCCTGATCCGACACGTTGTGTACACCGACGCCCACCGGCAGCTCGGCTGTCAGTTCGTCTATGCGCTGGTGCAGAGCCTTACCAAAGGCCTGAATGTTGCCGCCCTTCTGCATGGCAATCGCCAGGCCGATGGCCGGTTGCCCGTTGAAGCGGAACAGCGGTGATGCCGGGTCGACGTAGCCACGGGTGATTTCGGCGATATCGGCCAAACGGTAGAAGCGATCATTGAGCCGCAGATTGACCGCCGCCAGGTCTTTTTCCGAGGCGAACTGCCCGGACGTGCGCACGGAGATTCGCTCTGGACCGGCCTCGATCACCCCGGCCGGGGTCACCGCGTTCTGGGTTTGCAGGCTCTGCACCACTTGACGCTGGTCGATGCCGAGCGCCGCCAGTTTGCGGGTGGAGAAATTCAGGTAGAGCACTTCATTCTGCTGGCCGACCATCTCGATTTTGCCCAGCCCCGGTATGTCGCGGATCTCGGCGCGAGCCTGCTCGACGTAATCGCGCAATTCGCGCATCGACAGGCCGTCGGAGGTAAAGGCGTACACCGAGCCGAATACATCACCGAACTCGTCGTTGAACGACGGACCCTGTATGCCCTGGGGGAAGGTGCCGCGAATGTCGTTGATCTTCTTGCGCACCTGGTACCAGATTTCCGGGACGTCCTTGGCACTGGTGGTGTCACGCAAGTTGACGTAGACCGTGGATTCACCGGGCCGGGTGTAGCTTTTCACATAGTCGAGCGAGTCGAGCTCTTCGAGTTTTTTCTCGATACGGTCAGTGACCTGCTTGAGGGTTTCTTCCTGGGTCGCACCGGGCCAACGGGTCTGGATCACCATGGTTTTGATGGTGAAGGACGGGTCTTCTTCGCGCCCCAGGTTGAGGTAGGAGAAAACACCCATCAGCAAGGCGACGAACATCAAATACCAGACGAAGGACTGATGCTTGATGGCCCATTCGGATAAGTTGAAGCTCCCTTTCATCGCGGGCTGTCCTCGTCGACTTTGACTTTCTGCCCCGGTTTGAGGCTGTTCACACCGGCGCTGACCACTCGCTCACCGCTTTTGACCCCGTGCCCGACGATCACGCTGTCAACGCCACGACTGAGCAGGGTGACGTCTCGCGGGGAAACGGTCCGGGTCTGTTTGTCGACCACCCAGATACGGGTTTTACCGTCGACTTCCTGCAAGGCCGTCAGCGGCAATTCGATACGCGGCTCGATGGCCGAGCTCAAGGTCACGCTGATTGCCGTGCCGAGACGAAAGCCCCGCGGGGTCTCGGCCAGGGTCAGACGCGCGCGGCGAGTACGGGTCGCGCTTTGCGCCTGCGGCTCGATCTCGCGGATGATCGCCGTGCTGTGGATACTCGGATCAAGTTGCGCTGCGACTTCAAACACCACATCGGCAGGCAGTTGCTCGGCGAGGCCCGCCGGCAGATCGATCACTGCTTCCTTGATGTCCGGCCGCGCCAGCGTCACCACTTGCTGCCCCGCCGTCACCACCTGTCCGGCCTCGGCGTTCCAGGCCGTCACGATGGCGGCGTGATCGGTACGCAGTTCGGTGTAATTGAGCTGGTCCCTGGCCTGACTGACCGACGCCCTGGCCTGATCCAGTGAAGCCTGGGTGGTTTTCAGTTCGGTCTGGGCAATGTCCAGCTGCGCCTGGGCGCCCACTCCCTTGTTGAACAGTTCCTGCTGACGGCGTGCACTGGCCCGGGCATTGATCAACTGCGCCTCGACCTTCGCCTGATCGCCCTCGGCGGCACGTAACTGGTTCTGCTGATCGGTCGGGTCGAGGGTTGCCAGCAACGCGCCCTTCTTGACCTCACTGCCAACGTCGACATTACGGCTGGCGATACGTCCCGGCACACGGAAACCGATGTTGCTTTCGAAGCGCGCCTGAATGCTCCCGGCAAAACGCCCGAGGTCCTGCTGGTCAAAGGATCGCACTTCGATGGACAGCACCGGACGCACAGGCTCCGGGGGTTCTTCCTTTTTCGAGCAGGCGGCCAGCAACAGCCCCGCCGACAACAGCAGTAACACGCGCTTCATGGCTGTGCTCCCGTCGAACCTTCGGCGGGCGGCGTGACAATCTCCACCAACACGTCGGGGTGCAACAACTGGCCGCCGGCAGTGACGACTTTTTCGCCGCCATTCAGGCCTTCGCTGATGATCACTTTGCCAGTCAGGTAACGCCCCACTTTGACGGTCTGCAACTGCGCCTTGCCATTGGCATCCACCCGCCACACAGCGGGCTCGCTGAGGTTCTTGGTCAGCGCTGACCAAGGCAACTCGACCGCAGGCTTGCCCGGTACCTTGGCCGTGGCACTGACTACCGAGCCCAGTTGCATGCCTGCCGGCAATGCGCTGAGGGTGACCTTGACCTGCACCGTACCGGTTTGCGCCGATACCGCCGGGGTGATTTCGCGCACCGTGCCAGTGGTGTTGATCTTCGGGTTGTCGAGCAGGCTGACCACCACCGACCGATTCGATGGCGGCGCGCTCAACAGCGATTCGTAGACATTGAACACCGCGTCACGCTCGCCATCCCGAGCCAGGCTGAATATCGGCACCGTGGCTTGCACCACCTGACCGACTTCAGCCTGACGCGCGGTGATCACGCCGGGCGCGTCGGCAACCAGCGCGGTGTAACTCAGTTGCTCGCGGGCATTGGCCAACTGCGCCTGTGCTGCGGTCAACGCGCTCTGGCTGCTGCGCAATGCAGCCTGGGCAGAATCGTATTCGCTTTGGCTGGTGTAGCCCTTGGGCAGGAGTTTTTGCTGGCGCACGAACGCGGCCGCGCTCTGTTTGACCCGCGCCTGCTCGGCGACCACCTGGGCCTGCGCTGAGTCAACGCTGGTCTGCAGGTCTTTCGGGTCGAGTCTGGCTAACACCTGCCTGGCGGAAACACGATCGCCGACATCCACCATGCGCTGGATGATCTTGCCCGCAACGCGAAACGACAACTCGGTCTGAACCCGCGCCTGAACATCCCCGGTCAGGGTCACCGAGGCGGCGAAATCCGTGGGTTTTACCTCTTGCACGAACACCCGTGGGCGTTCCTTCTCGACCGGCTTCTTATCGCCGCACGCGGCCAGCAGAGCAAAGAGACTCAGGCCAACGATACATTTCAATCCGGGACCGGCCATGCAAGCTCCTTTGCGTTATACGGGCGGGCGTGATGCGGGCGGACACGTGACGATACGACTGAGAGCTTAGATCAGGGTTCCAGTTTCGCCTCGGTCTGATAGGGTCCCCGTAGGAGCTGCCGAAGGTTCGGGCCGCGTTCGGACGATCTTTGAGCCTCTCATGTAAACCTGTGTGAAAGATCGCAGCCTTCGGCAGCTCCTACGTTGTAAATTCACTAACGCAGTTATCCTGATGCCGACTCAGGGCCACAGAGAAAGTCTTCCATGCTCAAAACCCTTGCTGTGGCCAATTACCGCTCGATCAATAAATTGGTGATTCCGCTCGGGCGGTTGAATCTGATCACCGGGCCCAATGGCAGCGGAAAATCCAACCTTTACCGCGCTCTGCGGCTATTAGCCGAGACCGCTCAGGGCGGCGTGGTCAACGCACTCGCGCGCGAGGGTGGGCTGGACTCGACCTTCTGGGCCGGGCCGGAAAACATCAGCCGGCGCATGCGCAACGGTGAGGTGGCAGTCGAAGCCAGCGTGCGCCAGTCGCCCAAGCGCTTGCGCCTGGGCTTCGCCGGTGAGGATTTCAGTTACGCGATCGCCCTGGGCCTGCCGGAACCGTCGCGCTCAGCGTTTTCCCTGGACCCGGAAATCAAGCGTGAATGCATCTGGTCGGGTCAGCTGTACCGCCCGGCGAGTCTGCTGGTGAATCGTGCCGGGGCGGTGATTCGCTCGCGGGTCGAGCGCGATTGGGATGTGCTGGCCCAGCACACACCGGCATTCGACAGCCTGTTCGATCAGGTCGGCAGCCTGCGTGCCTCGCCAGAGGTATTGCAGCTGCGCGAGTTCATTCGCCGCTGGCGCTTTTACGATCACTTTCGCAGCGACGCCGACGCACCAGTGCGTCAACCGCAACTGGGTACTCGCACGCCGGTGCTGCATCACGATGGTCGCGACCTGGCGGCAGCGTTGCAAACCATCCTCGAAATCGGCGATCCAGAGGCTCTGCACGCGGCGATCAGCGACGCGTTCCCCGGCGCCAGGCTGAACATCCAGCCGCTGCAAGGAGCGCGGTTTGCCATCGAGTTTTATCAGGAAGGATTATTGCGACCGCTGTCCGCCGCCGAGCTGTCGGACGGGACCTTGCGTTACTTGTTGCTGATCGCCGCGCTACTGACACCAAGGCCGCCGACGTTGATGGTGCTCAACGAACCGGAAACCAGCCTGCACCCTGACCTGCTGCCGGCATTGGCGCGACTGATCGTCCGCGCCTCTGAGCAGTGTCAGGTGTGGGTGGTGTCTCATGCCAGCCGCTTGATCGCGGCGTTGCAGCAAGCCCCTGAATGCAACTCCATCGTGCTGGAGAAAAGCTTCGGTCAGACCGGGATCGTCGGTCAGGGGATACTGGATACACCTGCCTGGAACTGGCCGGATTGAAAAGATCGCAGCCTGCGGCAGCTCCTACAGGGGAATGACGTACACCCGTAGGAGCTGCCGCAGGCTGCGATCTTTTAGCGGTCAGTCAGATATCCGAGCGGATCAGCCCTGCCACTTCCCGCCTTCGACAATCACGCTCTCAGGGTTGGTGTCATCGCTCAGTTCTTTACGCACGTACTGGTCGTATAGCTTGAGCAGGTACTTGTCCTCACCCAGCTTTGCCAGCTCGGCGTTGACCCAGTCACGCAGCTCGATGTTGCCTTTCTTCACCGCCGGCGCAATCGGCGCCTCGGCACCGAGGGTTTCAGTCAACACACGGTAACCCGGGTTCTGTTTTGCCCAGCTGAACAACACCAGGTTGTCTTGTGCATAAGCATCGCCGCGCCCGCTGGCCAGGGCTTGCAGGGACTCGGAGTTTTTCTCGAACTTGAGCAACTTCCAGTCCGGGTGGTTCTTGGTCAGCCAGATATCGGCGGTGGTGCCGGTGGTGACGATAGTGGTGCGGGTTGCCAGGTCATCGAGGCTTTTGACCACGCTGGCCTGCGGCACCAGCGCCTGCACCGCAACCTTGAGGTTCGGATTGGTGAATTCCACCGCTTCCTTGCGCTCCGGGGTGACGGTCATGTTGGCGAGAATCAGGTCGACCTTGTCGCTTTGCAGAAACGGAATCCGGCTCGCCGGCTCGACCGCGACGAACTCGACCTTATTCTCGTCGCCCAACAGATCCTTGGCGAATTGACGGCCGATATCGGTATCAAAACCCACATAACGACCGGTTTCATCGACGAAACCGAACGGCGGTTTGTCGGTGAACACGCCGACGATCAGTTTGTCCCGGGCTTTGATTTTTTCCAGGTAACTGGCCGCAGGCCTGGCGCTGGCGGTAGAGGTCGCAGGCTTGGCAGCCTCTTCGGATTTGTTGCAACCGGCCAGCAGTGCGAGACCGAACAACGGGAGTAGCAGCAGTGAAGACTTGGCAGTTTTCATGAGGGTTCCAGTTCCTTTACAAGAGTCTTTTTAGGCAGTGCTTCGACGTAGGAGAACTTCTCCAGGAACTGCTGCGCTCGTGCGGTTTGCGGGTTCGTAAAGAAAATCTCGGGAGGGTTTTGTTCGAGGATGCGCCCGGCATCCATGAACACAATGCGGTCGGCCACAGCGCGGGCGAAAGCCATCTCGTGGGTGACAATCAACAGGGTCATGCCATCGCGGGCCAGGCCCTGAATCACTTCCAGCACTTCCTTGACCATCTCCGGATCAAGGGCTGCGGTGACTTCATCGAACAGCATCACCTGCGGGTTCATGCACAGTGAACGGATGATGGCGATGCGTTGTTGCTGACCACCGGAAAGCTGACGCGGGAAGGCGTCGCGCTTGTCTGCCAGACCTACCCGTTCGAGCAACGCCAAGGCCTGCTCGCGAGCTTCACGCGCTGGGCGTTTTTGCACCTTGAGCGGGCCGAGCAGGAGGTTGTCGAGCACGCTCATGTGCGGGAACAGGTGATAACTCTGGAACACCATGCCGATCTGCTGGCGCACTTCGCGCCAGTCGGTGGCCTTGCTCAGCAACTCGCGCCCGGCAAACCGCAGCTCGCCGCTGTGGGCGACTTCCAGGCCATTGAGGCAGCGCAGCAAGGTGCTTTTACCGCAGCCGCTAGGGCCGAGGATGACGATCACCTCACCGGCTTCGACGCTCAAGTCGATCCTGTTGAGGACCTGATGCTCACCGAAAAATTTGTTGAAACCCTTGAACTCGATCAATGCGCTCATGCTTGCGTCCAGCGCCGTTCCAGCACGCGGGAAGCGGCCGAGAGCGGGTAGCAGATAAAGAAGAAAAACAGGAACAGTGCGCCGTAGATCAACACCGATTCGTAGGTGCGCTCGATGATCTGCTGGCCGACCTTGATCACGTCGACCACGCCGATCAACACCGCCAGCGAGCTGGTCTTGATGATTCGCGTGTAGACGTTGATGGTCGGCGGCGTCATGCGTTTCAGTGCCTGGGGTAGCAGCACGTAACCGAAGAGCTGTGGGCCGGACAGCCCGATCGACAGCCCCGCTTCACGCTGGCCTCGCGGTAAGGAATGTAATGCGCCGCGCACCACTTCGCCGACTTCACTGGCGCCCCACAACGACAACACCAGCACCGCGCACCAGAAACTCGGCAGGCTCAGGCCGAAAAAAATCGGCAGGCCGAAGAACAGCAAATACAGCCAGACCAGCACCGGGATCGCCCGAAACAGTTCCAGATAGACCCGAAGCAACGCGTTCAGCCACTTCGAGTTCAGACTGCACAGCACGCCGTAGAGCACCCCGCCCACGGTGCTGATGGCGATACTCAAAAACGAAATCGACAAGGTTTGTCCGGCGCCTTTGGCCAACTGAGGCAAGGACACCCAAAGCAGCTCAAGACCCGAACTGGCCATGCTGGAGCCTCCTTTCCAGACGGCTCAGCAGCAGCGACAACGGCAAGAACAGCAGCACGCAAATCAGCGTCAATACAGCGAGCATTTCGTAGGTTTTGTAATACAGCGCGATGTAGCTCTTGGTGGTGTAGAGAATCTCCGGCACCGCCACCGCCGACACCACGGTGGTCTCCTTGAGCAGGAAAATGAAGTTGGCGAACAGCGAAGGCAGGCTGAGGATCCCCGCTTGCGGCAGGATCACGTAACGCAGCAATTGCCAGTGGGACAGACCGATGGAGCGCCCCGATTCCAGTTGCGCCGCAGGCACCGCTTCAACGCCGGCCCGCAGTACCTCAGTGAGGTAGGCACCGCCAAGAAACGTCATGGTGATGATCGCCGCCGCAAAGCCGGAAACCTTCACCCCCAGTGCCGGCAACGCGAAGTAGACGAAAAACAGTTGAATCAGCAGCGGAGTGTTGCGCGCCAGTTCCACGTACAACGCCACGAGGCGCTGCAAATACGGCGTGCGGAACACCAGAAGGGTCGCGTTGATCAGTGCTACCAGCAACGAAGTGCCGATGGCGATCAGGCCGACCTGCAGCGTCACGCCCACGGCGCGGAGAAACGCCGGCAGGGTGCTGAGGATGAAAGCGTAATCGAACGTCATTGAAGATCCTGAACGCCGCAGGGTAAGCGACGGTGGCGCAGTCCATTGAGCTGTGGATAACAGCCCGGCAGGCACTGACTTTAAAGGTATAAAAAGAAACATTTAAATACCGATAAAGCATATTGATATCACGCAAAAAACTATCTGATGGGTTGGCGCTGTCAGCGGGAGACAGCTATTTTCCTTTTCGCTGTAGGAGGGATCTATTTTTCAAAATCCCCCTCCAAGGACATGCAGCGTGCGGCCACACTCCCCGGTCGAACCATCACAAGGACGATAAAAATGGCAGACGTGAAAACACCCCAGCGGCTGGATCCGCAGGACATCGTGAAGTTATTGACGGCGTTGCGCCGGGCGTTGAGGGCCAGAGTGGCCTGAACAAAGAGATCGCAGCCTGTGGCAGCTCCTACGCCGATCTAATGTAGGAGCTGCCGCAGGCTGCGATCTTTTGATTTTCGCGTGCAATAAAAAACGCCGACGCTATCGAAAGCCGTCGGCGTTGAAACCTTGAAGGGTTTTACCGCTCAATCAGAACGCTGGCAGTACCGCGCCGCTGTACTTCTTCTCGATGAACGCTTTGACTTCAGGGCTGGTGAGGGCCTTGGCCAGTTTCTGGATCGCCACGCTGTCCTTGTTGTCTGGACGCGCGACCAGGAAGTTCACGTATGGCGAATCTGCACCTTCGATCACCAGCGCGTCTTTAGCCGGGTTCAGACCCGCTTCCAGTGCGTAGTTGGTGTTGATCATGTCCAGGTCGACCTGATCCAGCACACGCGGCAGCATGGCCGATTCCAGTTCCTTGAACTTGAAGTTGTGCGGGTTCTTGGCGATGTCTTTTGGGGTAGCCAGGGCATTTTTCGGGTCTTTCAACTCGATCAGGCCGGCCTTCTGCAACAGGATCAGCGCACGGCCGCTGTTGCTGCCTTCGTTCGGGATAGCGATGGTTGCGCCGTCTTTCAGCTCAGCCAGGGTTTTGACTTTCTTCGAGTAGCCGCCGAACGGTTCGACGTGTACGCCGATCACGGTCACCAGGTGAGTACCTTTGCCTTCGTTGAAGCTTTTCAGGTACGGCAGGGTCTGGAAGTAGTTGGCGTCCAGACGCTTCTGATCGACCTGCACGTTCGGTTGTACGTAGTCGGTGAAGACCTTGATTTCCAGATCCACGCCTTCTTTGGCGAGGGTCGGTTTGATCAGTTCGAGGATCTCGGCGTGCGGCACCGGCGTTGCGGCAACCACCAGTTTTTCGCCAGCCTGGGCCAAGCCCGCAGTCAGGGCAGCCGCCAATGCGGTGAACAACAGAACCTTTTTCATGCAGTGTCCTTATTTGTCGTTGTCGACAACGGCTAAAAAATGAAGTGCCAGTGAAGTGCTATCGCTGGTGTGGAGCGGACAATACCGAGATTTTTTATTCCCGAACAATATCTTTTATTCACTTCCATATTCCATTTTGTTCATACAGCAAAACCACGCCCGTAGGAGCTGCCGAAGGCTGCGATCTTTTGATCTTCAGGCTCCGTTGAATGCAGAAAGATCGCAGGCTGCGCCAGCTCCTACGCGAGCCCTGTTTGTTCGAGAAGTCGTTTCAGGGCTTGCAGCTCTGGCGCTGAACCGTTGTCGACTATGCGCTTGAGTTGCTGCTCGATCTGTTCGAGCGGCGACAACACCTGCGGCAGATTCAAATGCGCAGGCTTTATCTCCTCGCCACTGCTGACCAGTAACGCAAAGTGAATGACGTTTTCCAGCTCACGGGTATTGCCCGGCCAGCTGTGCCGTTCCAGAACCTGCTGTGCCGCGTCGCTGATAAACGGCACCGGCAGATCGAGGCGCTGGCTGTAGATACCGAGGAAATACTCGGCCAGTGATTGAATATCACCGACTCGCTCGCGCAAGGCCGGCAATTCGAGCTGTCCTTCGCTCAGGTAGTGATAGAGCCGCTCATGGAACTTACCGGCCGTCACGGCTTGTGCCAGATCGATGCTGGTCGCCGCCACGAGTCGCACATCCACCGGGCTCGGTTGCTGGGCACCCACGCGGGTGACTTCGTGATTCTCCAGGGCGGCGAGCAGTTTGATCTGAATCGGCAACGGCAAATCGCCGATTTCATCCAGGTACAACGTCCCGCCATTGGCCGAACCAAACCACCCGGCACGACTGCTGGCCGAGCCGCTGAAACTGCCGCCGGCATAACCAAACAACTCGGCATCGGCGTAGGTCGGGCTGATGGCACCGCAGTTGACCGACACGAACAAACCGCCACGATCACTGGCGCGGTGAATGTGCCGTGCCAACAGCTCTTTGCCACTGCCGGTTTCACCGCGAATCAACACCGAAATCGAGCGCGGCGCCAGTTGCTCCAGCTCCTGGCGCAACTGTCGCGAGCGTGGGTCGACGAACACCAGTGCCTTGGCGCGAATGCTTAGCGGACTTTTTTCAGCATCGGGAAAGGTCAGCAATGGCTGACCGAAAGATTCATGCAAACTCATGGCAGACTCCCGCCCATAACCGCCGGGAGACGGGGGCGTTTAAATAAAAAACAGGTTCAAGCGCGGCGCAGGGCGTGATGTTCCATGCGGTTTTGCAGGCGATACAGGTAGGCGAAACCTTGCTCCCAACGATGGTGGCCGGACTTCACGTTGATGTGCCCGGCACCCGCCAGAATTCCCGCTTCGGCGCCCCAGTTGCGTGCCAACTCAAGCGCCCGTGGAGCGCTGACGGCGGCGTCGTTGTCGGAGCTCACAACCTGGCTCGGGAACGGCAGCAGGTGCGTCGGAATCGGCGCAAAGTTGCGCAACGCTGGCGCGCAGGCCGGGCGTTCGACGTCTGCAGGCGCCACCAGCAACGCTCCGCGAACCTGACGCAACGCCTGCAATGGCGCCGTGGCCGCCCAATGGGCAACCGTGATGCAACCCAGGCTGTGGGCAATCAGGATCACCGGCGTGCTGTCGGCATCAATCGCTTCAGCCAGCGCCGCCACCCAATCCTCACGGCGTGGCTTCAGCCAGTCGGCCTGCTCCACTCGTGCGCTGTTCGGCAGGCTGTTCTGCCAATGGCTTTGCCAATGATCCTCTGGCGATCCTTGCCAGCCCGGCACGATCAGGTAGCGAATTGATTCGTTGCGCATGGGGGAGCTCTCCGGTGCGTGTCTGTTCCTGATCGAGTATAGGGACGGGATTTATATTCGTTAAGGAATAAGAAGCTATTTATTAAGATCTATATCGAATATTAACTAATCACCCTGTGGGAGCGAGCTTGCTCGCGATGGGGCCGTGTCAGTCAACATTGGTGCCCGTTGACACTCCGCTATCGCGAGCAGGCTCGCTCCCACAGGGATTGTGTTTTGCTTTCAAAAAAAAAGGGGCCGCACCCTGCCAAGGAGACGGCCCCGGAAATCGAAAATCTGTTAACCCGCGGTAATCACCGACAGCTCGGTAATCCTCAAATGTTTAACACGGACAGGTTGCGGTTCAATGAATAGATCCGCCTGCGCCTGACGCCCCCACGTGACCGCTTCGACGGATGAATCATTGCTTCAATGACTTATTTCCGAAAGTAATATTTTATGATTTATATATAATTTTATCGTATAAAAAATCAACATTTCCTGCCAGCGCCCGGAATCAAAGGGCTGCCGAGGAACACGCCTGAGAACGATCTACGCTTGAGCTTCCCGCACCGTTTCGGTTGTCTGCTGCTCCTTGCGCTCAAACCGGTTCGCCCGTCCAAACGTACCGAAATCATTGAAGCGCACACCCATCTCGCGCATCACTTTGTGCGCCACCGGCACGGTCAGTTGGCGGATGTAAAACGGTTCCTTCACCACAAAATGATGGATGCCGTGGCTGCTGCCGAAGTTGAAGCAGAACGCCTGCAACGGCCACATCCACCATGGATTGAGCACCTGGGTCTGCTGGATCACGTTGCCCGGCTCAATGTCGCCGTAGTAGTGCATGTTCGAACTGATGAAGTGCAGGCAGAAGGTGCGCAGCACGTTCGGGCCGATGATCACCACCGCAGCGATATTGATCACCTGCATCACCGACAGCGTGGTCGCCGACCACTCCACCGAGGTACCCAGCAAATACGCAATGCCGTTGGCCGCATGGAAACCAAGAAACATGTACCACGCACCCCAGTGCACCAGCGCCAGTGGTGCGTAAACCTTCAGGGTGCGCTTGATGATGCTGAACTTGTGTGCCCAGGTCTTGGCCCGCAGCATGCGGATGAACGCCGACATCACGTTGTCGCCGACCATCAGCAAACGGGCGATTCCCCAGGGTTCGCCGTTGGTGATGGCGCGTTCTTCCATGTCGGTTTCGCTGCCAGATACCTTGTGGTGATTAAGATGCAGATGGCGGCGGATCCACGGGTTGATCGTGCTCGGCCGCGCCAGCCAGACCAAGCCCATCATCAGGTTGTGCGGCACGCGTTGCTTACGGAAATACAGGCTGTGAATCAGGTCGTGCTCCAGTTCATGGGTCAGCGAGGCAAAAAACCCATTCAGCAGCAAACACGCCCACCAGGCCATGTGCCCGGTCATGTAGAGCGCCGCCGACCCCATCATTCCGGCCAGGGCGAAGGCCAGAATGCCCACGCCAAGGGCGTCCTGATGGTTGAGAATCGGGTAGCGCTGACGCAGTTCGACACCGTGGGCGAGCACCACTTCACGAATATGCGCAGATCGTTGTTGTGCATTCTGGCGTTCAGGACTTGCAGAAGTACCGTACATGCTTCCATCCTTTAGTTATTGATGTTCGCATCCTGCCCTGCACGATCGCTTCGGGCGTTAGCTGTGAACGCCAACCTGTTGACCGGAAGCGCCAATCATCATGATTGAACCCACCTCCCTCGCCAGCTGGACCCGCGCTTTGCGCAAACAACTCGACGCCCTCGGCCTCGACAGCAACGCCCTGTGCCTGCAAGCCGGGCTCGACCCGCAACTGATGGACGACCCCAACGCCCGCTACCCGTTATCGGCCACCACTCGACTGTGGGAGCTGGCCGTCGAGGTCAGCGGCGACCCGGCGATTGGTTTGCGGGTTTCGCGGTTCGTCAGCCCGACCACCTTCCACGCACTGGGATATGCGCTGGTCGCCAGCGGCAGTCTGCGTGAGGTGTTCGAGCGCATCGTGCGTTATCACCAGGTGATCAGCGACGCATTGGAGCTGGAACTGACCCGTGGCGAAGATCGCTATTGCTTCACCCTCAAGGTCCCCGAAGGCAGTCCGGCGCCAGCGCGGGAAGCGATCGACGCCTTCGCCGCGATCTACGTGCGCACCTGTCGCAACCGTTTGGGTCGGGACTATGCACCGCTGGCGGTGTACTTGCGCCGACCGGAACCGGCCGACCCGAAACAATGGCACGCGGTGTTCCGCGCACCGATCTTCTTTGCTGCTGACGAAGACCGGCTGGAGTTTTCCATCGACGACTTCGAAAGCCACCTGGATGACGCCAACCCGGAGCTGGCCGAACACAACGAAACCGTACTCAAGCGCGCCCTGACGCAGCTGCGCCTGCTGACCTGGGAGCGCAAGGTGCGCGATGCCATCGAAGCGCAACTGCCCGAAGGCGAACCCAGCGCCGAACGCATCGCCGAGACCTTGCACTTGAGTTTGCGCAGCTTGCAACGGCATCTGGCGGACGAAGGCTGCCGGTTCGACACGCTGCTCAATGAGTGTCGTGAGAATCTGGCACTGCTGCACTTGCGAGACCCACAGTGCTCGTTGAGCGAAATCAGCTATCTGCTCGGATTCGCCGACACCAGCAGCTTCAGCCGCGCGTTCAAACGCTGGACCGGGATGACGCCTGGGCAGTTTCGGGATGGGTTGCGGTAAAAAGTCGGGATTTGCGCCGGTTTTGCCGGCCTCATCGCGAGCAAGCTCGCTCCCACAGTGGATCTTCGGCGTGAACGTTATCGGTGTTTCACTCAGGTCTAATGTGGGAGCGAGCTTGCTCGCGATAGCGATTTACCAGACACCACAGGCGGCTCAGCGCCCGCGATCACGACGCAGCAACTTGCGCACCCGCGCCACCAGCTCACTCACGGCGAACGGCTTGAGCAGGTAGTCATCCTCATGCAGCTCCAACCCGCGCAGCCGGTCTTCAATGCCATCCGCGGTGGTCAGGAACAGAACCGGCGTTGCGCCGAGCTGGCGGATCTGTTGCAACAGCTGCCAACCGTTGAGGCCGGGCAGCATCACATCGAGGATGATCAGATCGTACTCACCCGTTTCGATGAAACGTCGCCCGGCCATGCCGTTGTCCGCCACATCCACCCCATAACTGGCTTCGCTCAGGCCCTGGGCCAGAAGTTTCGCGGTCTCGGGTTCGTCTTCCACTAACAGCAAACGCATGGCACACCTCGGATAATCGTCACCACAGGCTAGGCGCCTTGGCGCACAAAGCCCATCACTAACGGTTATTTCGGATGAGGTGACGGGTTCAAACGCTCGCCAAAGCCCGCAATCGACCCGCGTCGAGGATCTCGATCTCGCCATAACTCAGGTTGAGAATGCCCTGACCCTCCAGGTCTTTGAGGATCTGGTTGGTGGTCTGACGCGACAGCGAAAGCAGCAACGCCAACTGCTCCTGCGGCAGTTGCAGGATGCGCCGTGCGGGTTCGATCTCGCCGTAGCCATCGGCAATCATCAGCAAGCGATGCGCCACGCGGGCCGGGGCTGGCAGCAAGGTCAAATGCTCGAGATTGATGAAGGTCAGGCGCAGTTTATGGCTCATCAGCAAAGCCAACTGTCGCCAGTAGTGCGGATGTTCTTCGAGCATGCCGAGCAACGCCGTCTGCGGGATGTGCAACAGAATGCAGTGGCCCACACCATAGGCGTCATGGGTGCGTGGCTGGCCGTCGAACAGACTGATTTCGCCGAACCAGTGCGGCGGCTCGATCAGGCTCAGCAGTGCCTCCTTGCCCTGCTCGCTCACCGCGCCCACGCGCACCGCACCTTCGAGTACCGCGTACAGACCACACGGCGGATCACCGCGCTTGAACAGCCGTTGTCCCGGCGACAGCCTCCGCATGCGGGCCAGGGACAGCAGACTATCCTGTAACAAGGGCGGCAAATGGCTGAACCACTGCCCCTTCATCAGGCGTGACCGCCGGGCCTGCATATCCATGAAAACTCCAAGATGATTGTCGTCTGGCTGACAGAGTAACGACTGACCGCAGGGCATGATCGACATCCCTACCGGAGGAATAACAATGAAAAGCCTCGTTGACCACCTCAGTCAATACGCCGCGTACCATCGTGACCCGCGCAATATCGCCAGCCACTTCATTGGCATTCCGCTAATCGTGGTCGCCGTCGCGGTGCTGCTGTCACGGCCAGGATGGCCGGTGGCCGGGCTCTGGCTGTCTCCAGCCGGGCTCTTGGCGCTGGCTTCGGCAGCGTTCTATTTGCGTCTGGAAATACGTCTTGGCGTGGTGATGACGGTGCTGCTGGGACTGTCCGTTTGGCTAGGCCAAATCCTCGCGGCGCACAGCACCCTGCTCTGGTTGAGCAGCGGTGTTGCGATGTTTGTGGTCGGTTGGGCGATCCAGTTTGTCGGCCATCACTACGAAGGACGCAAACCGGCGTTTGTCGATGATGTGACGGGATTGATCATCGGGCCGCTGTTTGTGGTGGCGGAACTGACGTTTTTGCTGGGGTTGCGGCATGAGCTCAAAGAGCAGATTGAAGCGCGGGCGGGTGGGGTGCGAATTAATCGCAAAAATGCAGCCGCGTAGGACGCCATCGCGAGCAAGCTCGCTCCCACAATGGAACGGTGCTGACCACAAATTCTGTGATCAACCGAAAACCCTGTGGGAGCGAGCCTGCTCGCGATGCTTTTAAAGGTTGGCGACTTTCTGCCAGACCTTGGGTTTGAAGAACAACGTCTCGCCCTTGGCCAGCCCGGTCAGGCTGTCGTGGTCTTTCACCACTTCCGCTTCAATCAGCTCACTCTGGCCTTCGACCTTCAAGGTGATGCGTGTAGTTGCACCCAACGGACGTATATCGCGCACTTGCGCCGCGTGGTGATCCGCAAGCTCAGTGCGCGACAGCGATACTTCGTGAGGACGGAACAGCACGTGGTTGTCGTCGCCCAGGTGCAGACGGTTCGAATCGCCGAGGAAGTGGTACACGAAGTCGCTGGCCGGGTTTTCGTAGACGTCGCCCGGTGAACCGATCTGCTCGATCACGCCCTTGTTCATCACCACGATGCGGTCGGCCACTTCCATCGCCTCTTCCTGGTCGTGGGTCACGAACACCGAGGTCAGGTTGATGTCTTCATGCAAGCGCGCCAGCCAGCGACGCAGCTCTTTACGGACCTTGGCATCCAGCGCGCCAAAGGGCTCGTCGAGCAGCAAGACTTTCGGCTCAACCGCCAAGGCACGGGCCAGCGCGATGCGCTGGCGCTGACCGCCGGAGAGTTGTTCCGGGTAGCGATCCGACAGCCAATCCAGTTGCACCATGTTCAGCAGTTCGTGGACTTTGACCGCGATCTGGCTTTCGCTCGGACGCTGGTTTTTCGGCTTCATACGCAGGCCGAACGCGACGTTGTCGAACACTGTCATGTGGCGGAACAAGGCGTAGTGCTGGAACACGAAGCCGACGTTGCGATCACGCACGTCATGACCGGACACGTCTTCGCCGTGGAACACGATACTGCCGGCGTCCGGGGTTTCCAGACCGGCGATGATCCGCAGCAGTGTGGTTTTGCCACAGCCGGACGGGCCAAGCAACGCCACCAGTTCGCCGCTCTGGATGTCCAGGTTGATGCTGTTCAGCGCCTTGAAGGCATTGAAATTCTTGCTGACATTACGGACTTCGATCGACATGACTTATTCCTCCGCGGCGCTGGTGCGCAGGCGGTTAATACGGGACTCGCTCCATTGCTTGAGCAGCAAGATGAAGAGCGCCAGGATCAGCAACAGGCTCGCAACGGCAAACGCGGCGACGTGGTTGTATTCGTTGTAGAGGATCTCGACGTGCAGCGGCAGGGTGTTGGTCACCCCGCGAATGTGCCCGGAAACCACCGACACCGCACCGAACTCACCCATCGCCCGGGCGGTACACAGCACCACGCCGTAGATCAGGCCCCACTTGATGTTCGGCACAGTCACATGCCAGAACATCTGCCAGCCGTTGGCACCCAGCAAGCGTGCGGCTTCCTCTTCTTGCGTGCCCTGCTCCTGCATCAGCGGGATCAGTTCACGCGCCACAAACGGCACGGTGACGAAAATTGTCGCCAGCACGATGCCCGGCAAGGCGAAGACGATCTGGATATCGTGGTCCTGCAACCACGGACCAAAAATCCCCTGAGCGCCGAACATCAGCACATAAACCAGACCGGCGATCACCGGCGACACCGAGAACGGCAAGTCGATCAGGGTCACCAGCATGCTCTTGCCACGGAACGAGTATTTACTCACGCACCAGGCCGCGCTGACGCCGAACACCAGGTTCAACGGCACCGAAATCAGCACCGCAATCACCGTCAGCTTCAGGGCCGACAAGGCATCGGGCTCAAAGATCGCGGTGAAGAACGCGCCGAGGCCAAGCTTCAGGCCCTGGGAGACCACGATGAACAGCGGCAACAACAGGAACAGCGCAAAAATCAGCCAGCCAAGGCCGATCAGAATTCGCCGTGAAACGGCACTGCCACGGCGCGCAGCATTGGCCGAAGACGCGGCAGCAATAGACGATTGGGACATTTTCCGCGCCTCCTTATGGGGTTTCGATGCGCCGCTGCAACAAGTTGATCAGCAGCAACAGGACGAAGGAAACCACCAGCATCAGCACGCCAATGGAGGTAGCGCCGGTGTAGTCGTATTGGTCGAGCTTGACCATGATCAGCAGCGGCAGGATTTCGGTTTTCATCGGCATGTTGCCGGCAATGAAAATCACCGAACCGTACTCGCCAACACCCCGAGCAAACGCCAGGGCAAACCCGGTCAGCCAGGCCGGCAGCAGTGCGGGAACCAGAATGTAGCGGAACACCTGCAACGGCTTGGCGCCCAGGCACGCGGCGGCCTCTTCGATCTCTCGCGGGATGTCAGCGAGTACCGGCTGCACCGTACGCACCACGAACGGCAACGTGACGAAGGTCAGCGCCAGGGTGATACCGAGCGGCGTGTAGGCGATCTTGAAACCCAGGTCCGCAGCGAACTGCCCGACCAGACCGGTCGGCGTGTACAGCGCCGTCAGCGCAATACCGGCCACGGCCGTCGGCAGTGCGAACGGCAGGTCGATCATCGCGTCGATGATCTTGCGTCCGGGGAAGGTGTAACGCACCAGCACCCAGGCCAGCAACGTACCGATGATGCCGTTGATGATCGCGGCGCACAGCGCGGTGCCGAAACTGAGCTTCAACGCCGCCAGCACGCGTGGCGCCGAGATGATTGCCCAGAACTGGTCCCAGGTGAGTTGAGCGGCATGCACGAACATCGCCGCCAATGGAATGAGCACAATCAGACTGAGGTACACCAAGGTGTAGCCCAGCGTCAGCCCGAAGCCGGGTATGACGGGGGAGATACGACGCGACATAAAAGTCCCTGGTTGAAAAAATCAATCAGCTAAGCGCATCCATGTGGGAGCGGGCTTGCTCGCGAAGAGGGGGTATCAGTCAACATTTAAGTCGTCTGACACTCCGCCTTCGCGAGCAAGCCCGCTCCCACATGTTACGCGCCTAAGCTTAAGGTTCGTTGTGTGGCTCAAGTCAGGTTACTGCGCCTGATAGATCTGGTCGAACACGCCACCGTCATTGAAGAATTTCGGTTGAGCGGATTTCCAACCACCGAAGTCCTTGTCGATGGTCACCAGCTCCAGGGTCGGGAACTGTTTGGCGTACTTGGCAGCCACATCCTTGTCACGAGGACGATAGAAGTTTTTCGCGGCGATCTCCTGACCGGCCGGGCTGTACAGGTGCTTGAGGTAGGCTTCGGCGATCTGCTCATTGCCCTTCTTCTCGGCGTTCTTGTCGACGACCGCCACTGGCGGTTCGGCGAGGATCGACAGCGAAGGCACGACGATGTCGAACTTGGCAGCGCCGCCCTGTTCTTTCAGTGCGAGGAAGGCTTCGTTTTCCCAGGCCAGCAACACGTCACCCTGACCGTTGTTGACGAAGGTAATGGTCGAGCCGCGAGCGCCGGTGTCCAGCACCGGAACGTGCTTGAACAGCGTTTGCACGTACTCTTTGGCCTTGGCTTCGTCACCGCCGTTGGCTTTCAGGCCATAGGCCCAGGCCGCAAGGAAGTTCCAGCGCGCACCGCCGGAGGTTTTCGGGTTCGGGGTGATCACTTCAACGCCGTTTTTGGTCAGGTCGCCCCAGTCCTTGATGCCTTTGGGGTTGCCCTTGCGCACCAGGAACACGATGGTCGAGGTGTACGGCGTGCTGGCGTCCGGCAGGCGTTTTTGCCAGTCGGCCGGCAGTGTCTTGCCGAGTTTGGCGATTTCGTCGATGTCACCGGCCAGTGCCAGAGTCACCACGTCGGCCCGCAGCCCATCAATCACCGCCCGGCCCTGTTTGCCCGAACCACCGTGGGATTGCTGGATCTTCAGGTTGTCGCCAGCGTGGTCTTTCTTCCAGAAATTGATGAACTCAGCGTTGTAGTCCTGATACAGCTCGCGGGTCGGGTCGTACGACACGTTGAGCAGTTCGTAATCCTTGGCAACCGCGGAACCGGCAAAAATGGCGCTGGCCAGAGCGGCCAAAGCGTAACGGCGAATCGACGACATGGTGCAGCTCCTGAATTCTTTTGTGTTGGCTGTTCTTAATGGAGTTCTGGAATCGGGTTGCCTGTTTAAAAGATCGCAGCCTTCGGCAGCTCCTACACCCATCCCCCCCGTAGGAGCTGGCGAAGCCTGCGATCTTTTGATCTTTGTTTCAGCTCGGCTTGCTGCCCGGGTTCTGCAAACGGAATTTCTCTTTGCGTTCGATCTGAACCACCTGGGCGTTATGCACGGTGATCTCCACTGCCCCAAAGCGCAGATCGCGCAGTGCGCTCTGGATCTCGCGCAAAATGGTTGCTTCATCCTGGCCGTCAACGCTACGTAGAGATGCGCTCATGGTGCTGCTCCTTCAATGAGATGTGCCTGGCAGTGGCGGCACTGCTTGCGGCGTGAGAGCAATAGTAGATAGGCGCAGATATTCTTAAAAATACTATTTAAGAATGTTTATATAACCGAAAGACATTATTTGACGGAGCAAGGGGTTGCGCGGAGGTTGAGCGCCGAAGATCAAAAGATCGCAGCGTGTAGGAACTGCCGCAGGCCGCGATCTTTTGATGTTTAACGAATGACCGGAGCCCGCGCCCAGTCCAGCTCATGAGCCGGCATCGGTCGACCGAACCAGTAACCTTGCCCCAGATCGCAACCCTGCTCGAGCAAAAATGCCGCCTGCTCAACCTGCTCGATGCCTTCGGCATGGACCTGCATGCCCATGCTTTGCGCAAGGGCGATGATCACTCGAACGATCGCCGCGTCATCCTCATCCCACGGCAGGCCGGCGACAAAGCCCTGGTCGATCTTGAGCTTTTGCACCGGCAGACGCTTGAGCCGCAGCAGCGACGAATAACCGGTGCCGAAGTCATCGATAGCCAGGCGCACACCCAATTCGCGCAAGCGGTGCATTTGTTCCAGCGCGACTTCCGGATCCTCCATCACCGCGCTTTCGGTCACTTCCAGTTCCAGACACGCCGGGTCCAACCCCGTGTCGTGCAGCACTTGAGCCACCCGTTCAAACAGCTCGCGTCGGGCAAACAGCCGCGTCGAGACGTTCACCGCGATAAACGACAGCACCACCCCGGCCTTCTGCCAGGCACACATCTGCTGACAGGCCTGTTGCATTACCCAGGCATCGATTTCGGCGATCAACCCGGTGCGCTCGGCAATCGGAATGAACTCGCCCGGCGCCACCAACCCGCGTTGCGGATGCTGCCAGCGAACCAGCGCTTCAACGCCAATCAAGCGGCTGGTCTTGAGGTCGTGCACCGGCTGGTAGTAAACCCGCAACTCCTGCTGCTCCAGCGCGCGACGCAATTCAAAGGCCATCTCGACCCGGTGCTGGGCGTGAGCCGTCAGTTCCTCGGTGTACAAGGCATAGCCGTCGCGCCCCGAGTTCTTGGCCTTGAACAGCGCCGAGTCAGCGTTGCGCAGCAATTGTTCGGCGCTCAGTGCGTCGCTGGGAAACAGGCTGATACCGACGCTGGCGTTGATGAACAACGGGTGAGCGTCGATGACGAACGGCTCTTTCAAACCATCGATGATCCGCTGCGCCAACGCGGCCGCCTGCACCAGTTGCGGACAGTTCTCAGCCAGCACGGCAAACTCGTCGCCACCCAAGCGCGCCAGCGTAATGCCGGGGCCGAACATGCCTTGCAGGCGCACCGCCACGGCTTTCAGCAACTGATCGCCGACGTTATGCCCGAGGCTGTCATTGATCATCTTGAAATGGTCCAGATCGATCATCAGCAACGCGCAACCACGCTTGTGGGTCTGCGCCGAAGCAAGCGCCTGCTCGACGCGATCGCTGAACAGCAGACGATTGGGCAGGTCGGTCAGCGGGTCGTGGTGCGCCAGATGCGCGAGCTCGTGCTCGGAATTCTTGATCGCGCTGATGTCGGAAAACACCGCCACGTAGTGGCTCGGCTGGCCGTGGTCATCGTGAATGACCCGGATGGTCTGCCATTGCGGGTAAATCTCACCGCTTTTACGCCGGTTCCATATCTCGCCGCTCCATTCGCTGGTGCAGTTCAGACTCTGGAACATTTCTTGATAGAAATCTGGCGGATGGTGGCCGGACTTGAACAGGCTGGGCCTATGGCCCAACACCTCTTCGGCCTGATAACCGGTGATTTCCATGAAGGCCCGATTGACGTGGACGATCAACCCCTCGCGGTCAGTGACCAACACCCCTTCGCGCGTGCAATCGAACACCGCCTGCGCCTGGCGCAATCGTGCGCGATCTTCATTGCGGTGGCGCAATTTGGCGCCGATCCCGAGAAAACCCAGCAACCGTGCCCGGGCAATGAAGATAAACCCGGCGCTCAGCACCACCCAGGCATAACCGTTGATCAGTTGCCATCGCTGAAGATCAGCGGATTCATCGAATAAATTGGTTAATAAATAACCAGTGAATTCCAGCCAAACGACAGAAAACACCAGGTAGAGCAGCGCTGCACGCAAAGCATCGCGATAAGAAGCAGACATTCGACGGTCCATGTCCCTACAAAAAAGGTTGGAATTATAGATTAAAGAAACATCCAGCCACTCTTATCTGAAAGGGCGACTGGTTTTATCTGTGTGCTGAGTGATAATGCGCCTGCTGTTTTTTCTTTATCGAGGGCCATACAGCCTATGTGGTACGAAGGTTTACTCGGCTTGTCGCCCTGGCAACTGGTGGCAGTCACTCTGTTAATGACCCACATCACCATCGTGGGCGTCACGGTTTATCTGCATCGCTATTCAGCCCATCGCTCCCTTGAGCTCAATGCCGGCCTGAAACACTTTTTCCGCTTCTGGCTGTGGCTGACCACGGCGCAGAACACCCGCGAGTGGACCGCTATCCACCGCAAGCACCACGCCAAATGCGAAACCGTCGATGACCCGCACAGCCCGGTGATCAAAGGTCTGTCCACGGTCTTGCGCAAAGGGGCCGAGCTATACCGCGCCGAAGCGGAGAACGCCGAAACCTTGCGCATCTACGGCAAGAACTGCCCCGAAGACTGGATCGAACGCAACCTCTACAGCCGTTATCCGCTGCTGGGCGTGGCGATCATGGGCGTCATCGATTTGCTGCTGTTCGGCACCATCGGCATCACCGTCTGGGCGATCCAGATGATGTGGATCCCGGTGTGGGCCGCTGGCGTGGTCAATGGCCTGGGCCATGCCGTTGGCTACCGCAACTTCGAATGCCGTGATGCGGCGACCAATCTGGTGCCCTGGGGCATTCTGATCGGTGGTGAAGAACTGCATAACAACCATCACACCTACCCTAACTCGGCAAAACTGTCGGTGAAAAAGTGGGAATTCGACCTCGGCTGGGCGTGGATCCAGGTCTTCAGCTTCCTGCGTCTGGCCAAGGTTCAGCGGGTTGCGCCGATCGCCCACCGTGTCGAAGGCAAAGGCAGCCTGGACATGGACACCGCCATGGCGATCCTCAACAACCGTTTCCAGATCATGGCCCAATACCGCAAGCTGGTGATTGGCCCATTGGTCAAGCAAGAGCTGGAAAAGGTCGACCATTCGGTTCGCCACCAATTCCATCGCGCCAAGCGCCTGCTCTCGCGTGAAACCAGCCTGCTGGATGACAAACACCATGTGCGCATCCAGACCATGCTCGAGCACAGCCAGGCGCTGAAGGTAATTTACGAGAAACGTCTGGCCTTGCAGCAGATCTGGATCAAGACCAGCTCAAATGGCCACGACATGCTGGCGGCTATCAAGGACTGGGTCCATGAAGCCGAAGCCAGCGGTATTCAATCGCTGCGCGACTTCGCCAACCAGTTGAAAACCTACTCGCTGCGCCCCGCCTGACACCGTTGATCGGTGCGCCCCGTTCGCGGGCGCACCCTTCGGAACTAAGCTTCAAATCCCCTATCTCAAAGAGCACTTCGCCACCCAGGCGGGCTTTGTTGTGGCCGCTGTCGAACTCGCGGCACGCCCTTTGAGATATGTGCCGATGGTCAATAAGAATCCTGAAGACCTGTCCCTCCCTCAGTGGCCCGAGGCTGCGCAAACCCTGATGGCCTTGATGCATGCCCAGGGTGAAGTCGCGCGCCTGAGCGAGCGTGAGCAGTTGTTCAGTTCGTTGCTGGTCAGCGTCAACGCCATACTCTGGGCTTTCAACTGGGAAACACGTCAGGTGCTGTATGTCAGCCCGGCCTATGAACGGATTTTCGGTCGTTCGGCCGGCCTGCTGCTGGCCGACTATCACCAATGGCGCGACAGCATTTACCCGGATGACCTGGACTACGCCGAACGCAGCCTGGCCCAAGTGCTGGAAAAAGGCGCCGTTGAAGACCGCGAGTACCGAATCATCGCCGCCGACGGCCAGGTGCGCTGGCTCAGCGACAAGTGCTTTATCAATCGTCAGGCCGAACCCGGACAACCGCTGATCGTGGTCGGTTTCGCCGAGGACATTACCGAAAAGAAGCAGCTGGAAACCGAGCTGCAACGCCTCGCTACCACCGATATGCTGACCCAAAGCAGCAACCGCCGACACTTCTTCGAGTGCGCCAGCCGCGAGTTCGAACAAGCGCGGCTGCAAGGTTCATCGCTGGCGTTTCTGCTGCTGGATATCGATGACTTCAAGCTCATCAACGATACATACGGCCACCCGCAAGGCGACCATGTGCTGCAACAGCTCGCCGAATGCGGGCGTGCTGCGTTGCGCCGTGGCGACCTGTTCGGGAGAATTGGTGGTGAAGAGTTTGCAGCAGTGTTTCCCGGTTGTACGCCGGACATGGCAAGGCACGTCGCCGAGCGTCTGCAACAGGAAGTTCAGCGCTTGAGCTTCAGCCATGAAGGCCAGACCTTCGGCATCACCGTCAGCCAGGGCCTGACCAGCCTCACCGCCGAAGATGAAACCCTCGACAACCTCTACACCCGCGCCGACGCCGCGATGTATGAAGCCAAACGCCAGGGCAAGAACCGGATCATCTGCGGCTGACAGGCTCAACACCGTCCCCCTGTGGGAGCGAGCTTGCTCCGGGCGGCGATCCGACGATGAGGTGCTGACATTCACCATTGATGCTGGCAGACAGTCCGCCATCGCGAGCAAGCTCGCTCCCACAGGGTTTGTGCAAAGCTTACTTTTTGCGCAAGCGCAGCAATTCCGGCAGGCCGATCTTGAGCAGGCGCGCTGTTCGGCTTTTCGCCAGCTCTTCAACGCCTTCATGCTCGGTCAGTCGTGCAAGTTGCGCCGCCATGTTCATCACCAGCGCTTCCCGGGAGTAAACCCCGCCACCGAGCTGATAGACCGCTGCAATCAACTCCCGCAGCTCCAGCGGAAGCCGCCAGCGGGTGCGCAACGCAGAACCGTAGGCCGCGCCAAACTCAGCCAGCGCGTCGCCAACCTCCTCCAGCTCATCCAGTTCGCCCCCCGCCTGCATCCACTCCTGCAAGCAACGCAGCAGCGCCAGATCGCCGAGGCGATGAAGCATGCCGGCGCAATAACAACGCTCCTGATCGAGATCGAGCAAGCGCGCCAGGGTCCGTCCGTACTCGGCAGTGTGCAGTGACAGCTGCCAGTAGCGCTCGGCGTAATCGGACAGGCACGGATCGCTCAGCTTCGCACTACGCTTGAGGGCCAGGCCAAGGATCAGGTTCATGCTTTGCCCGGTGCCCAGACGATGCAAAGCCTGGGACACGGTCTGCACGGTGTCGCCAAGGTGTTGCGCGGCGCTGTTGGCGGCGGCAATCAACACAGCGGTGATCTGCGGGTCGGTGCGCACTTCCTCTTCCAGCAGCTTCAGATCGAGGCCATTGGGATTCAGGCTGCGCTTGACTGCCAGTTGCACGTCGGTAAGCAGCGGCGCACCGTCCGCCAGCTCACGCCGACGCTCAAGGAAAGTCGACAAGGTCATGCCAGGCGCCAGCGCCGGGACATCACAGGAAACTGTCTGACCCGCGCTCAGCAACAAGTCCTGCAGACGTTGCGTCAGGCCTTCCATGTTCAGGGGTTTGGTCAGATAGGCCGTCGGCGCCAGCGGCAACGCCTCGCGCACGCTGGCGCTGTCGTTGCGGCTGCTCATCAAAATGAACGGCAACACCGGGTTACGCCACCGCTGACGCACGCTACGCAGCAAGCCCAGGCCATCGACACCGGGAAGCTCCCAATCGGCGATCACCAGGTCGTAGGGATGTTCGCTCAGCAACTCCAGCGCTTGCCGGCCATCGGCGCACAGGTCGAGCCGTGCGTCACAGCGCACGTGCAACAACACCTGCTCGAGCAGGTCTCGAGACCAAGGGTCAGCCTCGGCGATCAGTACTCGCGGCACAGCAGGTAAATCAACAGCGGTCATCAGTTCACTCCGAGGCAATGCCTGCACCTTAGACAATGCTGGCAATTCGATACAGCGTAAAAGTCGCCGATGTGTTTCAAGAGACAAAAAAAACCCGCCGAAGCGGGTTTTTTGTCGATCAGGTCACACTGGGCAATCAGAGCTCGGAGAAGCACTCTTCGATGATCGCCAGACCTTTGTCCAGTTGCTCGTCCGGCGAAGTCAGCGGCACCAGTACGCGCAACACGTTGCCGTAAGTACCGCACGACAGCAGGATCAGACCCTTGTCGCGCGCCTTGGCCACAACTTGGGCGACGGCGGCGGCGTTAGGCTTGTGGCTGTCGCCGTTTTCGAACAGCTCAACCGCGATCATCGCGCCCAGGGCACGCACTTCACCGATCACCGGGTACTTGGCCTGGATGGCCTTGAGGCCAGTCACCAAACGCTCGCCAACCGCTTTGCAGCGATCCAGCAGGTGCTCTTCTTCGAACACTTCCATCACCGCCAGCGCAGCGGCGCAAGCGATCGGGCTACCGGCGTAAGTGCCGCCCAGGCCGCCTGGAGCGATGGCGTCCATGTATTCAGCCTTGCCGCACACACCGGCCAGCGGGAAGCCGCCAGCGATGGATTTGGCGAAGGTGGTCAGGTCGGCAGCAACGCCCATCTGTTCCATGGCGAAGAAGGTGCCGGTACGACCAGCGCCAGTTTGTACTTCGTCAGCGATCAACAGAATGCCGTGCTGGTCGCACAGCGCGCGCAGACGCTTCATGAACTCTTTAGGCGCGACGTAGAAACCACCTTCGCCCTGAACCGGCTCGATGATGATGGCAGCGATGTCACGCGGCTCGGCGTCGTTCTTGAAGATGCGCTCGATGCTGGCGATCGAATCGTCGATGCTCACGCCATGCAGTTCGTTCGGGTACAGCGCGCGGAAGATGCCGCCTGGCATCAGGCCCATGCCGGCCGAGTAAGGCACGACTTTACCGGTCAGGCCCAGGGTCATCATGGTACGGCCGTGATAAGCACCGGTGAAGGCGATCACGCCGGCACGGCCAGTAGCGGCACGAGCGATCTTGATGGAGTTTTCCACGGCTTCAGAGCCGGTGGTCACCAGCAGGGTTTTCTTGGCGAAATCACCTGGAACCTTGGCGTTCACTTTCTCGCACAGTTCTACGTACGGTTCGTAAGCCAGTACCTGGAAGCAGGTGTGAGTCAGCTTGTTCAGCTGCGCGGTCACGGCGGCGATGATTTTCGGGTGCAGGTGACCGGTGTTCAGCACGGCGATACCGCCGGCGAAGTCGATGAACTCGCGACCTTCTACGTCGGTCACGGTGGCGTTCTTCGCCGAGTCGGCGAAGATCGGGTGAATCTGGCCAACACCGCGTGGTACAGCGGCTTCGCGGCGTTTCATCAGGGATGCGTTGGTCTTGCTCATAAAGTCCTCATTCACCGCTCATCGGGCGGCGTGGTCCAAGGAATACGTGGCGGGGAGGCAACTACGGCAGCATGCGATGATCGACTGCCACAGCTTTCCCGGCCACCAAGAAATAACGTTTGAAGCCCGCAAAGGGACAGCGCTCTCGTGCCCTTTGCGTTTAATTCCTTACCTGATCAGATGCCCAGGCAGAGGTATTTGATTTCCAGGTAATCTTCGATGCCGTACTTGGAGCCTTCACGGCCCAGGCCCGAGGCCTTGATGCCGCCGAACGGCGCGACTTCGTTGGAGATCAACCCGGTGTTGACGCCGACCATACCGTATTCCAGGGCTTCAGCCACACGGAACACACGACCCAGGTCACGCGCATAGAAGTACGAGGCCAGACCGAACTCGGTGTCGTTGGACATCGCGATCACTTCGGCTTCGTCTTTGAAGCGGAACAGTGGCGCCAATGGACCGAAGGTTTCTTCCTTGGCCACAGCAGCGCTTTTCGGCACGTTGGTCAGGATGGTCGGTTCGAAGAAGTTGCCTTCCATCACCTTGCCACCCGCCAGCAGGGTTGCGCCTTTGCTCAGGGCATCGGCAATGTGTTCCTGAACCTTGGCCACGGCCTTGCCGTCGATCAACGGGCCGGTGGTAGTGCCTTCTTCCAGACCGTTGCCGATCTTGAGTTTGGCCACGGCCACTTTGAGTTTTTCAGCGAACGCGTCGTACACCGAATCCTGAATGTACAGACGGTTGGCGCAGACGCAGGTCTGGCCGTTGTTGCGGTACTTGGAAATGATCGCGCCTTCGACGGCCTTATCCAGGTCCGCGTCGTCGAACACGATGAACGGCGCATTACCGCCCAGTTCCAGGGAGACTTTCTTGATGTCCTTGGCGCATTCGGCCATCAGCTGACGACCGATTTCGGTCGAGCCGGTGAAGGACAGCTTGCGCACGATCGGGTTGCTGGTCAGCTCGCTGCCGATGTCGCCGGCGCTGCCGGTCACCACGCTCAGCACGCCTTTCGGGATACCGGCACGCTGGGCCAGTTCAGCCAGGGCGAAGGCAGAGTAAGGCGTTTGCGAAGCAGGTTTGAGCACCATGGTGCAGCCGGCGGCCAGGGCCGGGCCGGCTTTACGGGTGATCATCGCAGCCGGGAAGTTCCACGGAGTGATCGCAGCGGTCACGCCGATTGGCTGCTTGATCACGATCAGGCGCTTGTCTGGCTGGTGGCCCGGAATCACGTCACCGTAGATGCGCTTGGCTTCTTCGGCGAACCATTCGATGAAGGACGCGGCGTAGACGATTTCGCCCTTGGCTTCAGCCAATGGCTTGCCCTGTTCCAGGGTCATCAGGCGAGCCAGGTCGTCCTGATTCTCAATGATCAGCTCGAACCAGCGACGCAGCTTGTTCGCGCGGTCCTTGGCGGTCAGTGCACGCCAGGCCGGCAGCGCTTTGTCAGCGGCTTCGATTGCACGGCGGGTTTCGGCAGCGCCCATTTTCGGCACGGTGCCCAGAATTTCGCCCGTTGCCGGGTTGGTGACGTTGATCGTCTGACCACTGTCCGCATCGACCCAAGCGCCATCAATGAAGGCTTGCTGGCGGAACAACAGGGTGTCTTTAAGCTGCATGTCGGCTTTCCTTAACAGCACCGCGCACGCGCGGAGCAAATTATGATTGTAGAAAGGCGCCTTGAAGGCTGCCGTCAGGGAAATCATTCACCGGGCTGAAGCACATAAATAGCGCACTATTGAAGCTCGTGCGGTTCAGCACCCAGACAAGAGCGTTTGAAATCTCAAACGAATCCTAGGATCAAAGGGGGTAAAGGACAATAGGCTGTTCGAAAAAAAGAACGAAAACGCCGCATTTGCACTATTTTTCTGATCAACGTAGCAAACACCCACTCGGCGGGCGCGAAACATCAGGCTATTCAGCAGCATGGACGCCCGCAGCGCATATGAGTATCATGGCGCCCGCGCTGCACCAGTAGCTCAGCTGGATAGAGTACTGCCCTCCGAAGGCAGGGGTCGTGGGTTCGAATCCCGCCTGGTGCACCATCTTCTTTCCCTTGTATGACAAGGGAATAGCGCTCCTGACAGAAACCTGTCCTAGTCCTGAAAGTCGTTTTTGCCACAAATTTGCCACACTTGAACGTGGCAGGAATGGTCGAAATGGCAACAATCAGGAATCGCGGCGAGTATCAGTGGGAAGCGCAAATCCGCCGTAAGGGCTATCCAGCCCAACGAAAAACCTTCGAAACCAAAGCCGATGCCCAAGCCTGGGCACGCATGATCGAAAGCGAAATCGACCGGGGCATCTTTGTCTCTCGCGTCGAGGCTGAACGCACTGCCTTTCATCAACTCATTGATCGTTACATCTGCGAGATCGCTCGTCACGGTTACCGGTTGAGTCTGCAGCCAATCGCAGACGCTCAAAGGTGTCCAGGAAAGCCGGGGCGATTCAGTATTCAGATAGTGCGAGACCCAGATCAATTGCGGGTTTTCTTCCATCAGGCCGCGACCTGCCAGCAAAGTGGTGGTTTGCATCTTAGGCGCTGTTTATAGAGAATCCCCCTTTTGCTCGAAAGGATGCTCGCAATGAAGGCCGAAGGGACTTTCCAATACATGACCCCGCACGGGATCGTCTTCAACGTCTCACAGATCACCCTCACCGACAGCGAGCGCGGCCGCCTGCGCGAGCTTCATTTTGGCGAAGCGAAAAGCGCCCACTATCAGGTCAACAGCAAGGTCGTAGAGGTGTACGACAAGATGCAGGCCAAGAACCTGCCGTGCGTGATGATGATCGGCATCTCCAAGCCGCTGACCCGGCAACAGGCCGACGCCCTGGATACCCAACGCACCAAACTCGCCAACCTGGCCGCCTCCGCCTTCGGCGGCACTGCCGGTACTGTGGGCGGTTTAGCCGGGCCTGTAGGCAGTTTCGCCGCAGGTACTGTTGTAACGGCGGGTGTGCGCTCGTACGTCAATGACACTCTGCCCACCTACCATGCTGGCGACGTAATCGTCAGTATCCAGGCGCAGGTCAATGGTGGGATTGGCCCACAGCGCTCTTCCGAATCCCTGATCATCAAGACCTGAGTGGGGCTGCACATGTCCGAAATTACCCAGACGGTCATCGTCGTGGCGCTGGCCTTTCTACTTGATCGGTTTCTTAAGCCGTACCCGCTGCGCAAGTGGCTAGGGGTGACGCTGGTGTTGGCTGGCGCAATCGGCTGCGTTGCAGTGAGCCAGGCCCAGTTGCTGGGCTTTGACCTGGGATTGATGTCGGTCCTTGCCGTGCCGGTGGGCGCGGGGCTGTTCGTGACCAGGCGCCGGTTTGTGGAGGTTGGCTGAAGTGCATCATCCCTAGCTCGGCATCATCCACCAGCGCCTTGGCCAAAGCGATGTAAAAAGGGGGGGCCTTCGATTGAAGCAGGTTGACCGCCGTAGGCCGATTGCTGCCGTTTTGGTGATGGTCAATGCATTACAGCCGCAAGCCCGCCAAGAGCTTGGCGCTGCTCATTGACTGCTGTGAACCGAGCTTCCACCCGCACCAGTCGTTTCACTTCCTCTACGTTACCTACCCGCCTCGACATCGCGAATGCGATCGTCAAATGACTCACGCCGCCATCGTTTACGCGCATGCAGATAGGCAGCCAGGTCCCCGTAACCCAGTTGACTGGCAATTTGTGCGCGGTTCTCACCCAGAAATTCAAGATGCTGTTCCAGCTCGGCCCTCACCAGGTCCAGCAGCAGGCGGAACGTCATGCCTTGCTCTTCCATGCGCCGGCGCAGGGTACGCGGGCTCTGGTGTAGAGCCTCTGCCTGATTTTCCAGGCTGGGTACCACGCCGCGCGCCAGGCTTTGTCGCATACCGGCCGCGATTTTTCCGGTCCAGCCATTGAGTTGGAGATGCCGAGCGATCCGTCGGTCCATTTCACTGCGCAACAACCCCGCCATCCCGTCGTGTCGCGTCAGCAGGGGTAGCCGCAAGACGGCCTGGTCGTAATACAGGCAGTTATGCGCGCACTCGAACGCGATGTTATCCCCGAACCATCGGGTGTATTCGGCGTGGTAGATCGGCCGCGGATGAGCGAAGTGAGCCAGCACCGGCCGGACCGGTTCGCCCGTGGCTTTGCGCAGTTGGGTCACGGCCATCACGCAGTAATGTTCCACCACGTAGCGGGCCAGTTTGGCGGGTGCGTCGATACGCAGCTCTACACCCAGACCATGGGCATCGCTGATCAGCTTGACGCTGTCCATGTCCGACGCCAGCCCTGCATAGTCACCCCAGCACTGGATAGCGCCGCTGACGTCCGGGCAATACATACAGATGTACGTCAGCTCGTGGCAGTCCTGCGGGGAAAACTCGGCGAACAGGTGCAGGCCAATGGCGGGATCTTGTTGTGCTGCCGCCGTCCACAATTGCTCGAGTTCAAGCAGGCTGTAATCGCGCCGGTTACTGCGTGTCTGCTTATGCAGTACACGTTCCAGAACTTGCCCGAGCTGACCCCGATGAAAGCGATGGGCTGGCTGATTGGCCTCTTCTCGAGTGATTTTGTCCATTTCGCACATGTTGTCCGGAAGGCTCATGGTTTCTTATTGCTCAGGCAATGCCCAAGTCGGGCCTGACTCGAGATTGCCATGAATACAATAATGCTCGCCAACAATCCAATTCTGGTCGTCGCCGGGATTTTTCTGGGTTTCATCCTGCTGGAAATTGCGTGCGCCTGCTTCCGCCAACCCAAAGGTCAGCGCCGCGATACGCTGATCGAGGTCATCGGTTCGTCGCTCCTGCTGGGAGTCACCTTTCCATTGGTGATGTTCCTCAGCAACCTGTTGCTCGGCGGTCTGGCCCCTCAACTCAAGAACAGCCTGGCCAACATTCACTGGGTGGCGGGCCTTGGGTTGTTTCTGGTGTTCGATGACTTGACCCAGTACTGGTGGCATCGCCTGACCCATCGGCTGCCGTTTCTCTATGCCCTGCATCGCGCTCACCATTCGGCGCCCTACATGAGCATTCGCATCGTTTACCGAAACAACAGCTTTTACTACCTGCTGATGCCAGGCATCTGGCTGTCCGGAGCACTCATCTACCTGGGCCTGGCACCGGTTTACTACGGTTACCTGATCGTCAAAATGACGGTGATCTTCGCCGCACACAGCAGCGTCGCCTGGGATGAAAAACTCTACCGCATTCCGGCCTTGCGTCCACTGATGTGGGTCCTCGAACGAACCATTTCGACCCCCGCCACCCATGCGGCCCATCATGGTTTGAACGCCAATGATGGCGTGACCCACTACAAGGGAAACTTCGGCAACCTGCTGTTCTTCTGGGACGTGCTGTTCGGTACGGCAAAGATCACTCGGCGTCGTCCCTCAACCTATGGCATAGAGGATCTGCATCCGGTGACGTGGCAGCAAGAGCTGTTCTGGCCGCTGGTTCGTTCGCCAAAACGTGTGCAGCAAGGCGATATCAAGCAAGAGAAAAAAGCACACTCGATATCGTCCGGGTCTTGAGTTCCGAATTTGTTTTAGATGCCAGGAAAGAGGCTCACCTATCGGGCTCTTGAGAACAATAGTCGGCTATCAGCGAACATGTCAGCCACCTCTTCGCCGAGGGCGAACTCGCGAAAAATTCAGTTGTTCGGCTTTACCGAACAACTGCCGCCGATAACAAACCTTGCAACGTCAAATACTTTAGCCCGCCGCTGATTCTCGCGGTCGGCTACCGAATCCGCTCAAAACGCGGCATCCAGTTTCGTCAGTGAAATGCCCTCCGTAGGCTCGAATCCCGCGAGCGGCACCCTACGCAAAACGAGAAAGCTTCAGTCCGCAAGGACTGGGGCTTTTTTGTGGGTGATGGGAAAATGTTGCAAAGCGCAGGAAGTTATTGATCTTGGCTTCCAGACTCAAATAGACGCCCTAGATCGCGTGCGCCATGCAGCACTCGCTCTATGAGGATGTCTTTCTTGGTCAAACCATAAAAGATCAGATACCGACGGTGACTGAGCATACGCAAGCCTTTAGCGCAGTCTTCACGAACAACGCCAAGATCAGGCTGCTCGACCAATAACAAGCAGCGCTGACCCAACTCGGCGACAAAAGTCCGGGCCCGCGCGGGATTGTCCCGGGCGATGTAACGCGCTATGTGCTGCAGGTCCTCTCGCGCTATCGCAGAGAACAACAGCTGCCTCACGAGCGATTTTGCTCGGCAGCGACTTGATCAATGAGCGTGTCCAGCTCCGCAAATACCGTATCGGCGTCTATCGCTGGACGTGGGTCATTGCGGCTGGCGGCTATCGCTTCGCGTATTTCAGCAGCTTGTAACCGATCCAGAAGCTGTTGATAAGCCGCCTGGGGTAAAAGATAGGCCGCTGGGCGGTTATGATTGAGCACTGCGACGGGCTCAGACCCCGCCTGCTCGATCACGGTGCTTGGGCTGCGCTTGAGTTCCGTGATGCTGACTGAGCGGCTAGCGAGTAGTTGCTCCATGAGCAGGCTCCAAGGTACTTAAAAAGGTACCTGATAGTGCTCGATTTATAGCGCAAGGGTCAACGCACTTCTGACCAACTGCCAGCCACACCAAGGGACCGATTTGCACATCGCACCGGAGTAAAAACGCGACGTTGTATCGGGCACCCTATTTAACCGATAAGGATTGGCTGACGGCCAATTGAGTGATTTTTGCACGGACGTTTTTCAGTTGTACTCGCGGCCTTGATCCTGCTGGCAGGCTGCTCAACCACACCGCCAAGAGAGCAAAGCAACCTTTGCAGCATCTACCGCCAATACCCGGCCTGGTACGAAGACTCGCTGAAGATGGAGAAAGCCTGGGGCCTGCCGCCCCACGTGGCGATGGCGATCATCAAGCAGGAAAGCAGCTTTGTGCACGATGCCCTTCCACCACGCTACTACTTTTTGTGGGTTATTCCCTGGGGACGGGTCAGCTCGGCGTATGGCTATGCCCAGGCGCAGGATCCGGTGTGGGGCGAGTACAAGAGCGCGACCGGCAACGGCGGATCGCGTGACAACTTTGACGACGCGATCATGTTCGTCGGCTGGTACGTCGCCGGCACTCAGCGTCAGTTGGGTGTTTCCAAGTGGGATGCCTACAGCCAGTACCTTGCCTACCATGAGGGCCGTGGCGGGTTCAGTCGCCAGAGTTATCTACAGAAGCCCTGGTTGGTGCAAGTGGCGCGCAAGGTCGAGCAACAGGCGAAAGATTATGGCTGGCAACTCAGGCAATGCAGGGGCGAATTAGAGAGCAACCGCAGTTGGTGGTAGAGAGTCACGCCTTCGACGGCTTTTCATCCACGATATCCACCTCGGCAGACGCCTCCTCGTCGTCATCCTCTTCATCGTCGTCGAGCAGAAAGTCCTTGCGAGCTTCAGTAATAGCCCGGCGCATTTCTTCGCCCTTGATCGGGCAGTTGAGCATTTGGGCAATGCGGTCGATTCGTTGTGTCACGGCTGGCCTCCAACGCACCAGTAATTGACTTGATAGTGCTCGCTTTCAACGAACGAAGCCAATGCCCTGAACACTCAGACCGCAATAGCCCTGTAAAACTTTCAGTCAAACCTTACCGCAGCTCACGTCACAGGCATCTGATCGTCATTTGCCGCCAACACCAACGCCTTCTGCTGCACCAGTGAGGCCGGCGGGTGCAACTGCTTCTGGAGCTCGGGATCGATGCGCAAGAAGCGTGGGACAACGTGGCTGACGTCGCCGTCTTCGTTGTTGTGGATCACCATGGTTCCCAGATCGCGCAGCTGAGCCAAATGCTCTTCGGTCAGGTTGAAGCTTATGCTCAAGCCTTTGTCATCGACCACCGGCGCCGGCATGCGGCGCTGGGCGAAACTTTTGCTCTTGCGGTGCTGGTAACGCGCCCAGGAGATCAGGACCACCGCGTTGAACAGCGCCACCCACAAGTAGATTTGCAGCGTGCCAAGGGCGTCGAGCATCGTCGATTCGATACGCAACCCTTCATGGGTATCAATCAATGGCCAGAGGCCGCGCACCAGCAGGTACAGCAAGCCGATCCAGGCCAACACCGTGAAAAAGGCATCGATTACGACCAGAAATGGTCGTTGACGGGTTCTGATGATTTTCATTTGGTGAACTCCTCATCATCGTCATCGTTCAGCGGCTTGATGCCACGGTCGGGGCTGACCCAGCGCGCACGCTTCTGATGTTGGCCAAACAGGACTTTGGGAAAGCTGACCAGAGTGGTGAGCAAGCTGATGAACCAGAACACCAGCGGGTACCAGACCACCCAGAACATGGTTTTCCACAGCCCGCGCTCATAGCGACGGTCGATCAGGATGCTGACCGCGAACTGCAGCAGGCAGACCATCGCCAGCAACAGCCCGGTGAAGGCAGGCGGCATCAGGTGGTGTACGGCAATCGCGTCCGGCATCTCGATGAACTTGCCCAGGCCCCAGAAAATCACCGACAGCAAGAAGGTAAAGGCCCAGCCGGTGGACAGGCAGTATTCGAACAACAATGGCCAGAGGTAGCGATGACGGTATTGCCAGATGCCGCGGATGTTTTTGAACAGCACCTCGGCGCCGCCCTGGGCCCAGCGCAAACGCTGCTTCCACAACCCGGACAGGGTTTCCGGCATCAGAATCCAGCACAGTGCGCGTGGCTCGTAGAAGATGCTCCAGTGATCCAGTTGCAGCTTCCAACTGATGTCGATGTCTTCGGTGATCATGTCCGGGCTCCAATAGCCGACCCGATGCAACGCCGAACGACGGAACGCCACAATCACCCCGGACACGGTAAAAATCCGCCCGAAGACCCGCTGGGTGCGCTTGATCAAACCGATGATCGAAGAGAACTCGCCAACCTGAACCCGCCCGACCAGCGTTGAACGGGTTCGAATCCGTGGGTTGCCGGTCACCGCACCAAGCCGGGCGTTGTCCAGCATAGGAGCCACCAGATAGGCCGCCGTGTTCGGCGCGAGCAAGGCATCGCCGTCAATACACACCAGGTACTCACTGCGCGCGGCAATGGCGCCCATGCGCAAGGCCACCGCTTTGCCCTGGTTTTCCGCCAGGTGCAACACCCGCAGGCGCGGGTCCTCGGCAGCGATAGCATCGAGGACGGCGGCGGTGTTGTCCTTGGAGCCGTCGTTGATGGCGATCACTTCGATGTTCGGGTAATGCTGGCCCAGCGCGGCATGAATGGTATCGGCCGCGTTATCGCCCTCGTTGTAGCAAGGGATGAGGATCGAAATCAGTGGCTCACCCGCCAGCGGCGGTGGCAGCGTATCGTCCTTCCACGGCCAGTGGCGCTCCCAGTGCAGCCAGAAATACAGGCCACCGGCGATCCACAGTCCGGACATGAACAGCGGATAGAAAAACACGAAGTCCATCAAGAATTGCCCGGTGACCAGAAAGATCAGCCCCAGGGGAATCCCCAGGACGATCGCCAGGACCAGCAGAGCTAGAAGTCTATCCAGCATGTTATGGATTCCACTTGTCGGAGAGCGCGGGACGCACGGTTTTCAGGTCCGGCTGGTTCTCAAGGAAGTTGTCCGGGTAGTAACCGAAACTGGTCGCTCCCTGGCGTTTGAGGCGACCCATCCAGTCAGTCAGTTGCCCGCCATCGATGTCGGCGCCGCTTTTCTTCGTCCAGTCCCGGGCCTGCAATTCGAACACCGTGCGCTCCAGTGCTCCCGGCCGGACCTTGACCGTGGCCACCAACTCTTCGAGCCATTCACCCGATTGCTTGAGGGGTTTACCTTCCATCAACGGCATAGCCATCGGTGCGGTCCAGTCGTAGGTGCCGAGGAAGTCGTCGAGGTTCTGCGCGAACCAGGCTTCGCTGGGCGGATTGAGCATCGGTTCGGCGAAGATGTTGCGCGCCGTCAGCACCTGTGGCCCACGAATGGCGCGAACCTTGGCGGTGAGCTCTTTGGTGAAGTCGATCAGGTAGCGACTCTTGAACCGAGTCCAGCGCTGCATCATCGCCGGATCATCGCGCAGGGCCGCCATCGAACCCGGCAAGCCGTTGGCCGCATAGGTGCGCAAGGCCTCGGGACTGGCGTCTTCGAAGTCCGACAGCACGGCGTCGTCGTGATAGAGAATGCCGTCGACCGAGGTCAGGCGCGCCACGTCCTCGTAGATCTCACCGATGATCCGCCGCACGTTCGGGTCGAACGGCGACAGGCGCCGGTACTGCCCCGGGTCAACCGAGGTCTGGCCGGTGGCCGGGTCCCAACGGGTGACCCGTGGCAGTTTCGGATCAAGCGCGAAACTGAGCACCGGCATCCAGGCGAAAACCTTGACGTGAGCGCGAGTGCGCAGCTGCCAGGCGACCCGGTCGAAGATGTCGGCGCGAACCGGAAGGTGGCGGTTCGGGAAGTACAACGAGTGCACCAGACCGTCGCCCTGTGGATCGGCGAAGGCTTGCAGGAACACGGTGTTGGCGCCCATGTCGGCCATGCGCTGGATCAGCTTGCCCAGATTGACTTCCTGCTGGGCCGGGTCCGGGTCATAAACGTTGTCCAGGTCGACATGCACCACGCGCATCGGTGAGCTGGACTGCACCGCGACGATGCTGTTGGCAAAGTGTTCGCCATCCGGGTCCGAGGCCACCAGGAAACGCGGACTGCTCATCAGGTTGTCGAGTGCATCGAGCCCGTCATCCAGGGTCAGGGCCATCTGGTAACCCTGGGAGCTGATCACTTGCAGCGCGGTGCCATCGGCGGTGCCGTAAGGCCAGACCCAGACACGCGGATTATAACCGGTGGCCTTGCGTATTTTCTCGGTAATGGTGACCACGTCCTTGCGCAGACGAGCCTGGAAATCCGCTTCCGATTCATAGCGCCCGGTAGCCGCGTCATAACGACGAGTCGCCGCCGCCGGCTGCAGGTTGCCTTGCGGATTGGCCAGGATGCCTTTGTGGCTGGCGTCGGTGTGAGCGGCGATTTCCACCAGCCCGGACCTGGAAATTTCAGTGATCTGCGCCCAGGTCAGGAAGTCCGAACGCACCCGCATATCACCGGCGAAGTCCACTCGCTGGTTGGCCGGAGTATCGATCCAGACACCGACTGGCGCCAGCAAGGCGTGCCAGTTGTACGCCCGCAGTACCGGCAACACGCGGGTGTAAAAGCTCGAATAACCATCGTCGAAACTCAACAGAATGGCTTTGGCCGGCAGCTCGGGACCACCATTGCGCGCGGCGATGATCTGATCGACGGTGACGGGCTTGTAGCCGTTCTCACGCAGCCACGCGAGTTGCTCGATCATGCGTTCGGTGCGCACCGCGACCACCGCCTGATCGGGGTCACGGTCCTCGACATCGTGATAGGCAATTCCCAGCACATGGTTTTTCGGCCATGGCGCTTCATTGGACGGCAGCGGTCGCTGTGCCGGTGGCACAAAGGCCGGGGCTTGCTGGGCGCAGGCGCTGATCAGCAATACGCCCAGCAGAAGGATGCAACGGGTCATCAGAGGCATCTTCAAACTCTTCTAGAAACGGTAGGTAAGGTCGACGAGCAGGCGCAGATCGGTTTCACGCTCGCCGTCGAAGGGCCTATTGATCGCGCTCAACGCAGCACCGACCTCGAACACATCATTCCAGCTGAAGCGCTGGCCGTAGCTGAGCAGGCCTACACCGCCAGTGGAGTAATCACGCTGGCTGTAGGTACCGGCACCGACCTGGAACTGCTGACTCCACGAAGTTTCGTAGCGGTGATAGAGAACGTGATTGACGCTGACCGTCGGCAGGACGCTGAAGTCCGACTTTGGGTTGAAGTACGGAACGTCTTCATTTTTGCTGTTGTGGCTGGTGCCAACTTCCAGACCGAGGTCGACCTGCACCCCCGGCGCGCTGTACACGCCTTCGCGTCCGGTCAGCAACGCCTCGAGACGATTGTTGCCATCGCTGAAGTGCGACGGGCTGACCGCCAGTTTCCACTCGCGGCTTTCGTTGGCGCGCCAGCGCAGGAAACCGCTGCCGCCGTTGGCGGTGACGTCACTGTTCAGTGCCCGCAGCGGCGTATTGGCCGAGAGGTAGTCGAGGCTGCCGCCGTACTGCCAGGCATCATTGATGTCGCGGGCAATCGCCAGGCGCGCGCCCTGTTTGTTGCCATAGCCGAAGTTGTGATTGGAGACTTCCGCTTCCAGCGTCATGTCGCGGGTTCGTCGCTCAACACCGAGCCGTTCGACGCGGTCACGACCGGTGCCTTCCTGGAAGTCACCGGTGGCATAACCGGCACCTGCAAACACACGCCAGTCCTCATCGATGGGAGGACTGTAGAGCGTGGTCTCAATGCCAAAGTCCTTGCTGCCAGCTACTGCGCCGGCACCGTTGCTGCCACCGCCGTAACTCTTGCCGCCATAGGTCGACACGCGCAGTTCGGCCATGTCGTGCACCTCACGCTGACGCTCCAAACGCTGCACCGCACGGTTGTCCGGGAATCGCGCAGCGACGTCATCGGTCAACGCATCGAGCTGGCGCCACTCCTGCAAATCCTGCGCGGTATGCCCCTGCGCGACTTCCAGACCGATATCGCGCGGCGCCATGCTCTCGGTTTCCTTGAGCAGATTTTCTGCACGGCGTGGCCAGGCACGCGCCAGGTAGACATTCGCCTGCGCCAGACGCAAACCGACGTTGCCCGGTGCTTGTTCGACCAAGGCATCCAGGCCTTGCTGGCTAGCGGGCAAGTTACCGCTATAGATGCCCGCCTGGGCGGCCAGTTGTTGAGCGTCCATCCATGAATCGTTGGGATTGCCGATCGGCAAGCCTTTGAGCTCCACCCGCGGGTTTTGAGTCTTGGCCAGGTTTTCGGCGACGCTGCGTGCGTCCTTCGGCTTGTCGCTTTCCATCAAGGCGTAGAACAGCGCGGTAGTGTCTTCGACCCGGTCAGCCGAGTCGGCGTCCGGTGCGGCCAGCACTTGACGATACAAGTCTGTGGCGACTTCCGGTTGACGTTGATCCAGATAGGAAGCCGCCACCCAACGCATGGCGTAGGTTGGAATTTTCACGTTTTCAGCGAGCAGTTTCTGGTATTCGCCGATGACCTCAGCCGTGCGCGCGCGGGCCTTGAGTGCGCCCATGCGGTCGATGCGCCAACGAACCACGTCGTCGTGAGCCTGTGCATCCGGGGTCCAGGTCGCCAGCAACTGGTCGTAGTCGCTCAAGGCACGATCGGCGATGTCGTAACGTTCTTTTTCACTGCGCGTGGCAAATTCCGCCAGCCGCACGCGCTCTGCCGCCACATCACCTTCGAGGCGGCGCTGCGTCACCGGATCGATCAACCCCGGACGTTGACGGGCCAGACGCAAAGCCGGCTCTGGCAGCCGTGCGCGTTGCAGGGCGAAAACGTATTCGCGGGCGACTTCAGGTTTGCTCCCGGCGCGGATGAACGCCTGGTCGTATTCGAACAACGCGTCATAGGTCGCACCGGAACGGGTCAAGGCGTAGCCCAGCGCCAGGCGCCGGGCCGGATCGTCAGGTTTGGCCGCGACGAGAGCCTTGGCACGGTTGACGGCCTCGACGGGGTTTCCAGAATCAGCCTGGGTCATGGCCAGGCCGAGTTGCAGGTCAGCATTCGCAGGTTCGAGCGCCAGTGCCTTGCGGTAGAGCTCGGTGGCAGAGTCCCAGCGCTTGAGATTGCGGTAGGCACGAGCGGTGGCGGTCAGCGCCTGAATCGGCAGCACCCGGTTGCGCCCCTGGGTTTCATAGACCTGAACCACTTCGGCGTCGAGACCGGCCCAACTGGCGATCTGCAAATGGTCGCTGACCTGGCCGGTTGTCACCTGGTTAGCAGGCACGTTGCGTAACAGCGTCAACACCGGTGCGTAGTTACCAGTACGCGCATCGCGAATCATTTGGTCGTAGGCGGTATCCGCGAACGCCAGACTCGGCCAAAGCAGTTGGCTGCACAAGGCCACGCGAATCAGAGGGCGCAAGCCAAGAACAATAAAAGGACGAGCAATACGTGGCATTCGTCAGCATCCTTACATGGCGAGCCGGAGTCTCATACCCCCCTTGCCTGGTTCGAAACGGGAAGTCGGGCAATCACCCGACAAAGTTTTGCAAACGCAGTATTTCACGCAAGGTTAGACCACTATCAGGAACACAACATTTATTCAGATTCAGTACAACGGCTTAACCCCCGTGCACCCTACAGCCTTGATTTGCGGGCACCAGACAGCAAAACGCCCAGCCAATCCGCAAGTTCGGAGGGCCGGGCGCTAGCTTGTAACCTGCGGTCTAGAGCGTTCGCTTAAGTCCAGCGGTGGGTCGTTTACTGGGGTGCGCCAGCAGTGTTGAGCTTGCTCATCACGAAACCGACGAACTGTTCGACGGTCATTTTCTGGCCGTTGAAGTCCACCTGATTGTTGGTGTAGTGCAGCTTGGAAACGATGTCGTTGCCATCCAGCGTCGCCAGTTGCGTACCGACGGCCATGCTGCTGACCATGTCGCTGGTCGCGCTGGCTTGCTCCGCAATGGCTTTGGCATCGGTCTGGCCTTCCATCTGCGCCTGCACACTCACCAGATCGGTGATCATCGGCTTGGAGATCTTCAGATTGAAGTCCAGCAGGGCAATCATTTGCTTGCCCAACTGGTCGGGTGGCAGGTCCATCGATGTTGGCTTGGTCAGGTCAATTACCAGGCTGGTGCGGCTTACGCCATTCGGGGTGGTGAACGAAAAGTTCTCCAGCGCGACTTGTGGCTGGGCGGCCAGCAGCGTCTCCAGACCCGCCTTGACCTGCGCCTGTTCGGCATCGGTCAGGTTCAACTCGGGCGCCGGTTCACCTGCCGCGGCAGCAGCAGCGGCCGCCGCTTCGTACGGTTGCAGTTTGCTCTGGTAGATCTGCACCAGCGATAGCGTCGACGGGATATCGAGGTTTTTCATGCTCCAGGCCATTTGCGCGGAGCCGAGTGCCTTGTCGTTGAGGGCGATTTCGCCAATCTTGTAATCAGCACGACCGGCCGCATTGGTCCCGGACTCAGTGGTGGAGCTCTTCATTTCAGTGTTCTTGAAGGTCATCACCGACTGTTTGTCGCCAAAGGTAGTCTTGGTGCTGGTCAGCTCGACGACGTTTTCCCCCAGGTAGTAGCCATAGCTGCTTTTGCTGAGGTTGCTGGCCAGGGTCAGGCCATTCAATTCGACTTTCACCGGAGACTGATCTTCGGCAACGCTGGTCAGCGTGAGGCTGTCCATGTAACCGTCAGCTTTGACCTTCTGTGCCTGGGCGCTGGCCGACACGTCGAGGTTCAGACCGGAAAACTTCAGCGTGGATTTGTCATCCAGTGCCGTGTCGACTGGCAGTAGTTCAATGTTGCCGCTGGTGGCACGGTCATAGCCGATGTTGACCACACCCTTGAGCGGGGACAGGTCCTTGGTGGCAGCGAACCATTTTTCAGTCAGCGGGGTCTTTTCCAGCGAGTAGTGACTGGTGGCCATGACCGGCAGCCATTTCAGCGAAACCAGACGCGAGAATGGCAGCGGGCCGTGTTCGATGTGGTCAACGAACAGCAGCTCTACGCCTTCAGGATTTTCGCCGAACATTTCGCCCTGACCTTTGAGCCGGTAATGCGCGGTGCTGCTGAACAACTGGCGATCCAGCGACACCAGTTCCAGGGTCGCCGTGCCTTTGGAACCGACCATCGCCGTTTGCAGCTCTTTGTTGGCGTCGGCGATCGAGGTTTGCAGCACCCCTTCCAGTTTTGTGCCGGTGTACCAGGCACCGCCGGCACTGATTGCACCGATGGCTACGACAATTCCCAGAAGCACGCCTGCTGATTTATTCATGAATGACCCGATCGATGTCCGTTGTTGAAAATGTGGTCGTCTTCCCTGAACCCTCGACGGGTTGCGGCTCGACTCCGCTAAAGTGGGATGCAGATTAGCATTTGCGCCGAGGGGCGGCCCAATGATTAAAGGTGAAAGAGTGTCTATGGAGCGCGGGGGACGGGATTCTCGTTGATCATTCGATCGCCATCGCGAGCAGGCTCGCTCCCACAGGGGATTTGCGTTGATCACAGATCCAATGTGGGAGCGAGCCTGCTCGCGATGGCGGTAGTCCTGTCAACATCGGATCAGGAATACTGCACTTCTATCTCATCCAGCTGATGATCAAAGCTTTTCAGCCGCGCGGTCCATGTGTAGACCAGCACTTCAAAATCCCGATTGATCACCGCGCCATTGGGTGATTCCGAGCGTGGGTCGCAGAAATCCAGTTGATAGCGCTCGCGGGCCATGGCGTTGGCCACGTCGGAGAGTTCGCGGGCATTGTTCAGCCAGTGCCAGCCTTCATCGGTGATCTGTTTGTCGAGGGCCAGGCATTGGGTTTTGAGGGCTTCGAGGCTCTTTTCCAGCGGGGTGCCGGTGAGTTCGCCCATGACTTCCTGAAAAGTACGCCCCGGCTGCCAGTAACTGCCCCAGAAATACCGGTCAAACACCGTTTCAACCCGACGCAACGCCACCTTGGTGTCCCAGATCATCACCAGGGTCTTGCCTTGTTCGAGTTGTTTTTTCTTGATCCGCTGGGTTTGCAGCGACGCCCAGGCGACGACCGCGATCGACATCACACCGATCAGCGCACTGGCACTGTCGAGAAAGATCAAAGCCTTATCGAGCTGGTGCGCCAGCATCACGCCATAAAAATACGTAGCCGAGAGCAGCACCAGCGCGACAATCGCGCACCAGAAGCCGGGAGCATAAGGGTTTTTCATTATTCGAATCCCCATGACCAATGCGAGCCTTGACTGCCGGATCCACCCACGCGGACCCGACATGTAAAAGCATAGCAATGGCCTCAGGGTTTCGTCGGCTGTGAACCTTGCGTTCGTCCGCTTTCCCAACCGCCGCCCAGCGCGAGGAACAAATCGATCTGGCTCATGGCAACCTGGGTATTGGCCGCAGCCACCTGTGCACGCACGTCGGTGTAGGTTCGGGTCGCCTGCAAATCGGCGAGGAACGACGCTCGGCCGGCCTGGAAGAAGCGGTGCGTCTGGTCCGCCGCCAACTGCGCCGATTGTTCGGCATCGGCCAATGCGTCGCGGCGCTGTAACAGCGCGGAATACTGCGCCAGACCGGTCTGGGTTTCGCGGATCGCGTTCAATACCACACCGTCAAAGTGCGCCAGCGCGCCTTGGGTTGCCGCTTCGGCCTCGCGCACCCGCGCCCGGGAGCCGTTGGACGGCACCGTCCAAGTCAGCAACGGGCCGAAGCCCCAGCGATTGGTCTGCGGTTGGCCAAGGTGATCGAGAATACCCACGGTGCCGACGGTCGCGCCGATGCTGATATCCGGGTAAAGCGCACCGGTGGCGACACCGATGTCTGCCGTCGCGGCCGCCAGTTGACGTTCGGCCTGACGCACGTCCGGTCGCCGTTTGAGCAAGGTGGCACCGTCACCGACCGGCAACAATTGCGCAATCTTTGGCAGTTCATGGCAGTTGCTGGTGCCCGCGGGTAACTGGTCCACCGGTTTGGCCAACAGCATCGACAAACGGAACAGCCCGGCCTGACGCGCGGCTTCATAGCGCGGCATATCGGCGCGCAAGGACTTGAACTGGGTTTGCGAACGGGTGACCTGGGTTTCGTCGCCGCGCCCGGCATCGCGCAGCCGCTGGATCAGCGCGGTGCTCTGGCCTTGCAGGTCCAGTGAGTGCTCGGCGATCTCGCGCTCTTCGTTGGCCGCACAGACTTGGGTATACGCACGCACCACATCGGCGACCAGAGTGATTCGTGCAGTATCGGCTGCGGCTTGCGTCGCGTCGGCATTGGCTTTCGCCGCTTCGATGCCGCGCTGCAAGGTGCCAAACAGGTCGAACTGATAGGACGTGGTGATGCCGATGTCACCGACGTTGGCCACTGGAACCTTTTCCGGTATCAGAAACGCCTCGCCAGACTCCTGCAAGCGCTGGGCACCCACCTTCACGCCACCGCTCCAGCCGCCCGCCGACTCGGCTTGTTCGACTCGGGCACGGGCGCGAGACAGGTTGGCCGCCGCCACTCGCAAATCGGTGTTGGTGGCCATGGCCTGGCGCACCAGCTCATCCAGACGCGGGTCCTGGTATAGCCGCCACCAGTCGCCCGGCACTGGCGCCGAGACCACATTCTGGCCGTGCGCGGTCAGATCGCCCTGAAAGTCCTCGCGGTGCACCGCTGCTTCTTTGGGCAACTGATAATCCGGACCGACCACCTGACAGGCCGACAGCAGCAAGCCGAGACCGGCCGTCGCTAAACAGGCGGCCACTTTCATTGCGCTGGCTCCTGCTCGGGCTTGTCACCGATGATCGACACGGTCGCGGTACGTCCGGCGATCATGCGGAAATCTGCCGGCACGTCATCAAAGGCAATCCGCACCGGAATCCGCTGCGCCAGACGCACCCAACTGAACGCCGGGTTAACGTTGGGCAACAGGTTGGAGCCGCTGCTACGGTCGCGGTCTTCGATGCCGGCGACGATACTTTCGACATGCCCACGCAACCGCGCACGGTCGCCAATCACGCGGATATCAACGCCTTGGCCGACATGAATACCGTCGAGCTTGGTTTCTTCGAAATAACCGTCGATGTGGAAGGAATTGCTGTCCACCACCGACAACACCGGACGCCCTGCGGTGACGAATTCCTGAGCACGCGGCGCCCGGTCGTTGACGTAACCGTCCACCGGGCTGCGGATCACCGAGCGGTCGAGGTTGAGCTGGGCGCTGTCCACCGACACTTGAGCCTCGGACAACGCCACTTCAGCGCGGGCAACGCGGGACTGGCTTTCTTCCAGTTGCTCGCCCGGCACCAGATTGCCCAGGCCACGGTTACGCTTGGCTTCCCGTTGCGCCTGAGCCAGGGTTTCCTGACGGTCGGCAACCGCCGCCTTGGCTTGGCGCAACGCCAGTTTGAAGCGGTCCTGGTCGATGCTGAACAGCACCTGGCCGCGTTTCACCAACTGGTTGTCGCGCACTTCCACTTGCTGAATCAGACCGGAAACGTCCGGGGCGATCTGCACGATATCTGCGCGAATGTGCCCGTCGCGGGTCCACGGAGCGAACATGTAATACATCACCATGCGCCAGACCACGACGACCGCGAAGGTCACCACCAACAGGGTCAACACCACACGGCCAAGGGTCAAAATAGGTTTTTTCATGTCATCAGGTATCGACTGAGTGAGTCCACGGCGCCGAGCAGCAAGGCGTAAAGACCAACGTTGAACAATGCCCGGTGCCAGACCAGACGATAAAAGTGCAGGCGCGTCAGTAACCCGTGCACCACCAGGTACAGCACGTACGTAATACCCATCAGCACCAGCAACGTGGGCAGGAACACCCCGCTGATGTCCAGATCACCGATCATAAAGGTGCTCCATCGATACCTTGGGGAAACGGTTCATCGGTCTCGTTGCCGATGAACTCCACGCCCGGCAACAACGCCAGGCGCAGACCGGCGAGGGCGTGCAGCAGGTGCAGGCGGGTTTCACCGTCACCTTGCAGGCCTTGGCCATTGAGTGCGCGGCGGGTGCGATCCATGGTCATCAGCAACGGGGCCGGGGCCGGCAAGCGCTCGCCAGCCTTCAAACACGCCTTGAAGTACTCGCCGACCTCGGCCACCACCTGACTCAGCAAGACGTTTGGCACACCCAACACCCGTGGCGCGTACGCCAGCAAATCAAGCAGGTTCAGCCCCACGCGCACTTCGCGCAGCGCGATTCCGGTGTCTTGACCGGTCATCGCCAAGCGCGGCAAATGCTGCATCAGCCGATCAAGCATCCGTACGCCCAGGTGTCGGTGTTCGGCGAGGTTCGCCGGCTCGGTCATGCCGACGATGTCGCGCCAGCTGAAACGGGTCAGGCGCTTGGCCGCCAGCTCCGAGCCGAAGGGGCGCGCCACCAGGGTCCAGATGAAGGCAAACAACAAGCCGATGGGGCCGGCGAGGTTGGAATTGGCGAAGCTCAAAAAGTCCGCGTCGTAGGCGCCCTGGATGCTGATAAAGGACGAGGTGTTGACGATGGTCAGCAGCATGCCGAGGTAAAACCGCGGGTTTACGGTCAGGGTGCCGACGCAGATAAACGGCACGGCGAATGCGAGCACCAGCATCGGGAAGTCATGCAAATTCGGCAGGATCAAAAACAGATAAAGGCTGGCGAACAGCACCGACATCGCGGTCCAGAAAAAGAACCGGTAAATCTGCGGTGCCGGGTCGTCCATCGCGGCGAAAAAGCTGCACGCCACCGCCGCCAGAATCACCGCGCTGCCGCCGTCGGTCCAGCCGAGCAGAATCCACAATACCGAGGCGACAATGATCGCCAGCACCGTCGACGCCGCCGAATACAGCATCAGGCCACGATCAAGAAAAGGTGTCAGCCGACCCAGCCGCCAATGGCGGTAGACCGCACGCCAGTTGTCCTGGCTTTCGCAGCGAATCGCCTCTTGCAGGCTGCGCAGGTCTTGCCACAAATCGATCCATTCACCGAGGCGATACAGCGCGTTGGAAAACAGCAATTGCTTACGATCGTCCAGCGCTTCGGCACTCGGTTGCAGGGCTTCGAGCTGATGGCGTAGCGCTTGCCAGTGCTCGACCGAAGCGTCTGTACGGTCAAGCCAATCAATGGTCGCGGCCAGCAGCGGCGCGAACTTATCCACAAGTTCGGGAGTGCGTCGCTGCAAGGCATACAGCGCATCGTCCAGCGCATCCACCACCGGCAGCAGGTGAATCATCCGCCCGCGCAGTTCCTTGGTGTTGCGCACGGTTTGCGGCCGCGCACCTTCGTGGGGCAACTGGCCGATCATCAATTCGAGGGAGTTGAAGGTCGCAACCATCGACGCACGCAGTGAGCTGACCTCGTCGGGCTGCACATTGCGGGTCAGGAATCGCTGGCTGTAGGTCACCGCATCGCTGAACCACTTGCTCACCGCGTCATCGAACACCGGCGCCAGCCGCCGTGGCCAGAACATACTGCCGACCACCGCCGCGCAAACGATGCCGAGAAAAATCTCTTCGGTCCGCGCTTCCGCCACATCCCATATCGCCAATGGGTTATCCACCACCGGCAGGGAAATCAGCGGCAAGGTGTAACCGGCGAGCATCAGTGCGTAGTTATTGGCCGTGCGCAAATGCATCGACAGAAACAGCAGGATGCCGGTCCACAGCGCGATGACCAGCACCAGCACATACGGGCTCTGGACGAACATCGGCACAAACAGCAGCGCCGCTGCCGCACCGGTCAAGGTGCCGATGGCGCGGTACAACGCCTTGGAACTGGTTGGCCCGACGAACGGGCTGGAAACGATGTACACCGTGGCCATCGCCCAATACGGACGCGGCATTTGCATCAGCATGGCGATGTACAACGCAATCATCGACGCAGCGAAGGTGCGTACGCCGTAAAACCAGTCGCGAGCCGGCGGTATGCCGCTAAAAAATCCGTTCACGAGGGGGTCACCGGTAACTGCTGCTCTGCCGTCTCGAACGCTCGAATCACCCGCAACGCCGCCTCCAGATCCGCCGGATCGATGCCTTCGAGCACCACACGGCGCAAGCGCACCAACTCGACTTCCACCGCCTGTACCAATTCACGGCCGGTATCGGTCAGGCTCAGGCACTTGGCGCGACGATCAAGGGGATCTTCAGTGCGGCAGACATACCCGGCCTGGCACAACTGATCGAGTAGACGCACCAGCGACGGACTCTCCATCCCCGCCGCCTGCGCCACCGTCACCTGCCGCACACCCTCGCCCAGACGCCCGATCATCAACAACGGGACCGCGCAGGCTTCGGAAATGCCGTAGTTGACCAGCGTGGTCTGGCAGATTTTCCGCCAATGCCGCGCGGCCACCACCATGGCACTGCTGATGTTCATCTGAAGGGCGTCGAGGGTCTGGGACACAGGAGAATTCGCACACTGTTAGTTTGCTAACTATCAATATCGCACTGGAGGGGAAATTCAGTCAAGTTTTGAAACAAATTGGTGATCAAACCCATCTCGCAGGCCACGCCAAAACCGCTGCCATGCTGAAAATCTCTGTAGGGTTTCGTCAATCGAACGGAGGGATCAACGATGACCGAACGCCCTGACTCAAAAAGCGAGCATAGCCACAACAACGCAGACTCCACGCAGTACCACGACTTCCTGCAAAGAAAAGTCGACGTGGCACGTAGCTCGGTGCGAGACGGAATTGGTCTGAGCAATGATGAAGTTGAAGCTGAATTCGCTGCTCGGCGGACTCAAGCAGCTCAAATTAAAGAGCGCTGACGGATCACCTCGTAGCAGCTGCCGAGCCCGCGAGGCTGCGTTCGAGGACGAAGTCCTCGCAAATCCTGAGCCCTCGGTTTGTCTGGAGGAACGCGTTGCCTGATTCGACGACTGCTTCGCAGCCGAACGCAGCCTCGCGGGCTCGGCAGCTGCTACGGGAGTAGCCCCGAAACGCATTTCAACGTCGGATGCTTCACGTTCAGTGTGAATCTGACGCGGAGCATCGTTATCGCATCAGGTCGCTTGCGCCGCCTGTGCGGCCAAACGGTGTTGCAGCTCTTCCATCAAATCCAGCCCATCGCGCAATGACACGTACGCGGCGTTGATCAGTAGCAGCTGCCGAGCCCGCGAGGCTGCGTTCGAGGACGAAGTCCTCGCAAATCCTGAGCCCTCGGTTTACCTGGAGGAATGCGTTGCCTGATTCGACGACTGCTTCGCAGCCGAACGCAGCCTCGCGGGCTCGGCAGCTGCTACGGGAGTAGCCCTGGATCGCATTTCAACGTCGGATGCTCCACGTTCAGTTTGAATCGACGCGGAGCATCGTTACCGCATTAGGTCGCTTGTGCCGCCTGTGCAGCCAAGCGGTGTTGCAGCTCTTCCATCAAATCCAGCCCGTCGCGCAATGACACATACGCGGCGTTGATCAGGCGATAGAAGTCTTTGTCATTGAGATCGCGAAGGGTGATCGAGGTGAGGGTTTCCAGTAGGTCGGTGCCGATACGGATACGGCTACAGGCGGTTTCGTGGAGAAAATGGGTTGGTGCGAGGATGTTGTAGGCCAGAACGCAGACGGGGGTTGGGTTGGTGCTCAGTGGTCGATATGGGTGCATTTGAAATACCTCGTAGATAGTTTTTGAAACCACCCCATCCGTCGCCAAACGAATAAGGGTGGCAACTGCACGCAGGTTGGCGAACCGGCTATCTACGAAACCGGCAGACCCGAAGGTCTCCCGCGTACAGCCGCCATAGAACAGCATGCCGTCACCAAAAGGTGAAAGCACGAAGTCTGGGCGCTATTAACGCTTCGTAGATAAATAGGATCGCCAAATCCTGTCGCCGATGTGCGGCGACGAAACGAACTATAGGGGGGTGTTTCAGGGTTCGCAACCGAGCAAAACCGTTACGGACTTTTCCTAGCGTTTTTTAGCCCGTTCGTACACAGGCGTTGAGTTCACGCTTGCCGACAACCACCACCGAAACGAGCTTATAGGTCATCCAGCGTTACCGAGACCGGGGTTTCATGGCTTCGAGCCCGAACCAGTTCGGCAAGCTCAAAGTCGTCCAAACGTTCCACCATGGACTCGAACACCTCGGCGGGAACCATATAGCCCATCACCCGGTTGCGACAGAGCACTGCCACCGGTCCACCGTATGCACCATTGAGTGCGGCAGACGGATTCTTTTTCAATTCGGAAACGCTGACAGCCTTGTCGGCCAGAACACGTTGCATCATTAGGACCTCAATTCAGGCCGATAATCTGGTCTATCGCTCCTTGTTAAACAACCCCAGAAAAAATTCACAAACACCGATTTCATCCAGATTTTTTCATCGCACATCAGTTTTTTGCACGATTTGCCGTTTTTCCTCGGATTTTTACACCCCCCGCCCCTTCCTCAACAGCACATCCAACTGATCCACCACTTCCGCCCAATCGGAATCCTCGAGGATGTCTTCGCGCAGGAAATCCGCCTGGCATTGGGTCCAGAAGAACGCGTCGGCCAGGTGCAGCTCGGGTTTGAGGGGTGAGTGGGTGGCGATGAATTTGTCGATGCTTTCGGCGTCGTCGGGCAGGCCGAGTTGTTTGAACAGGTTGGGGAGGCTGTGGGTAGGTGATTCCATGGGGCTGGGCTCCTGGTTTTGGTGAGAGGGTCGGGGACTGCCGCGCAGTCCATCGCAGGCGAGCCGCGCTCCCACACACGGCGGTTCCTGTGGGAGCGTGGCTTGCCCGCGATGGCGGCGGTGCATTCACCGCCAATATGGCTACTGACTCAGCTCGCAAACCTCGGCATGGGGCACCATTTTCAGGTACTGGTCCATGCTCAAGTGCACGAGGTTGTTGTGGTTGCCGGCTTCGACGTAGATCTCTTTCTGACGGGTCAGCATCGGGTCGATGACCATGTCCAGGCCATAGGATTCGCCCAGGGCCGGAACGGCGCCGCGTTCACAGTCGTTGAACAGGTGGGCCAGGGTGCTTTCGCGGGTGACTTGCCATTCGCCACTGCCACGCACTTTGGTCAGGTCCAGATGCCGGCTGGCCGGCAACACGGCCATCAGGTAGTGGCCGTGGTGGTCGTCGAGGATCACCGATTTCGCCACGCGCTCAGCAGGAATCCCCGCCACCCGGGCGGTTTCCAGGCTGCTGGCGGAGTGCGGGTGAGAGACAACGTCAAATTCGCAGCGCGCCTCTTCCAGGCTGCGCTGCACGGTTCTTGCCATACGCATGATGCACCTCGGTGTCCGTCGCAAGGCGGACGGACGATGATTAAACAGGTTGGCGTCTCCTCTAAAGGATAGGCCTGCTGCCAGAACCCGGTGATAAATCTGCCCACTGGAAACTTCCAGAAATTGATCAAAATTCATCCAGCCAAAGGCTCAACTAGACTATAAACAGGGCCACTGTGTGGCTGGCAGACGGATGACTCTCCTGGAGGGTCTAGTGAACACTCGCTGGTGTTGTTTAGTGGCGCTGTTGTTGGGGTTGAGCGGATCGGTTTTCGCGGCGGACACGGTCGTGCTGATCGTCCCCAACCCGCTCGGCGTCTGGCTGATGATATTTGGTATTGCGTTCATCGTGGCCGAGGCGCTGCTGCCCAACTACGGCGTGGTCGGGCTGGGCGGCATTATGATGTTTGTGATCGGTGCGGTGATTCTGAGCAATACCGATGTTCCCACGCCGCTCATTATCGGCCTTGCGCTGATCAGCGCCCTGTTGTTGATCGCCCTGCTGATCCATGCCCTGAAAACCCGACCGCGCGAAACGGTCAGTGGCGATTCCGGGTTAGTCGGCAGTGTGACGCCGGTGACGGCGTTGCAGGCCGGCAGTGCCTGTAACGGCTGGGTGCATTTGCAAGGCGAACGTTGGCGGGTACTGAGTGCCACACCGTTGCAACCGGGGCAACTGGTACGGGTGGTGGCGCGCAAGGGAACGCTGCTGGAAGTGGCCGCGACTGACGCGGCGCCACAGGGAGAATGATCATGGGTCTGCAACTGGGTTTTGCCGCGCTGTTGGTGCTGCTGATTGCACTGGCAGGATCGACCTTCCGCATCCTGCGCGAATACGAGCGCGGCGTGGTGTTCCAGCTCGGACGCTTTTGGCAGGTCAAGGGCCCGGGGCTGATCCTGTTGATTCCGGTGGTGCAGCAAATGGTTCGGGTCGATCTGCGTACGGTGGTGCTCGACGTACCGCCGCAAGACGTGATCACCCGCGACAACGTCTCGGTGAAGGTCAACGCGGTGCTGTACTTCCGTGTGCTCGACCCGCAGAAAGCGATCATCCAGGTCGAAGACTTCCTCATGGCCACCAGCCAACTGGCACAAACCACCTTGCGGGCGGTGCTCGGTAAACATGAATTGGATGAGCTGCTGGCCGAACGCGAGCGCTTGAACTTCGACGTCCAGCAGGTGCTGGACGCCCAGACGGATGCCTGGGGGATCAAGGTCGCCAACGTCGAAATCAAACACGTCGACCTCAACGAGTCGATGATCCGCGCCATTGCCAAACAGGCCGAAGCCGAACGCGAACGACGGGCGAAAGTGATCCATGCCGAAGGCGAATTGCAGGCCTCGGAAAAACTCATGCAAGCCGCCGAAATGCTCGGCCGTCAGCCCGGTGCCATGCAGTTGCGTTATATGCAGACCCTGAGTTCAATTGCCGGCGACAAGAGCTCGACCATTGTCTTCCCGCTGCCGATCGAGTTGCTCAAGGGCATGGCGGATTTGTCGTCGAAAGGTTGAGGTGTTAGCGCTAAAGGCAAACCACACTGATCCCTGTAGCAGCTGCCGCAGGCTGCGTTCGAGTGCGTAGCGCTCGCAATTCGATGTACTCGGTCTACCTGAACGAACGTTTACAACCGCTGCGCGGCCGAACGCAGCCTGTGGCAGCTGCTACAGGGGATAGGCGGCGAGCCTTGATTTCTCCAGCGTCTCGTAAGGCCCTCGCGCCCAGTACCTCACCCGCGCCCTGAGCAACGCCGAAGCTTCTCGTTGCTTGTCTTCGCCGTCGACCACGAACGTCTCGGCCGGTTGCTTGGCGTGCTGGCTTACGGCGCCGAACACCCGCGTCTGCTGCTCGGTATTCAACGCAAAAAACCTGGCCAAACGTCCGTCCATGGCGCCCGGCAACTCACGGTAATTGACCGCCAGCCCGGTAAATTCGCGGCAATATTCAGCGCCCAAGTGCAGCAACCGACCCACGCGTCGGGCGATGAAGTCTTCTTGTCCCTCGAACGCAGCCCCATCGTCCAGCGCGCTGGCGCCAATCATCCCCGGCACCATGTGCATGCCCGGGCGGCGCAGGTGGGAGACGGCGATTTCCAACGGGTCGCGGTAGACAAATAGCCAGGGTGTTTCAGGAAAACACTCGTGCAACTGCTTCAGCTCACCGATGTTCCAGGCATCCAGTTTGATCACCAGCCGTTGTTCCATCCCTCGGCGCGACTGACCGTAGGCCGAGAGCAATCCGCGAATGGCCGCGTTGCGCTCAATCGGCGGCAGTGCGCTACGCAGTAAGGCATCCAGTGGCGGAGGTTCGGAAATGACGATGTGGTTGTCGAGTTGCGCCAGCATCTGGCTGATCAGTGTCGAGCCGCAGCGCGAGGCGTGAAAAATGAATGCACTCGGCGCCAGCCCCGGGCTGGTTGTCTGCCAATCACTCAGCGTTTTCAATGAAGTCTGGCGCCGGAAGGCCTGGTTGAATGGCAGGCGCAGCGCCTCCTCCACTGCATCGCGAAAAAACGGCTGACGCAACGGCTGATCACCAAACCAGCACCAATCGACCCGCCACTCCCCGTCCTGCTTCCAGACGCGGATCGGCAACCAGCCGTCGAGGTTCAGGCGCTCCATTGTTCGTTCCATTGGTGACGGCCATTGCGCATCGCCGCACGCAACTCCTCACGGGAGAACGCCAGACCACGCTCGGCAGCCAGCTTCAGGGTGGTGGCAATAAAGGCTTCGTTGTCAGTCATGCCCTGCAAGATCCGGCAAAGCTGCGGATCGCTTTCCAGCAGCCGTTGAAACTGTGCCAGCGCTTGCGCTGCATGACCGACGCCAGGCGCCGGCGTGGTTGAAACGCCCTCGACAATCGCCTGTTCCAACCAAGGGCCGGGCCTGCAATCGATCACCAGATGCACCCGCTCGCGGCTGTCGCGGTTGTCGACGCTGTGGGGTCGCGACAGGTCGAGAAACCAGCATTCGCCGGCATTCATCGGAATACGCAAACCGTCGAGCAGAAAGTCGACGTTGGGCGGGCTGAGCAGCGGAATGTGCAGCCGCAGATCGGCCGCTGGCCCCTCAAGGTCGTAGTCGCGGTGCTCGTGAATGCGACTGCCGGGGCCCAGCTTCAGCAGCCTTGCCGAGACCATGTCCAACGGTAAATCCTGCAAGGCGCGTTGCCAGCGACTGTCTTGCAGCCATGGCGCACGCAATACCGGTTCGCCACGGCCGGGAGAGAGTTCCGTCAGCGTGTCGACCGCGCTGACCAGCGCTACGCCGCTCCAGACGCCCGTGTAATAGTCGCGGTTGAAATGACTATGCCAGTCGCTGTCGTTGATCTGCGCCAACGCCTGCAACAGCACCGGCAGAGGCACCGTCACCGGCAGTCGGGAAAACGCCGGTCGAGTCATCGGTTCGGCAGCACCGCGCACTCGCCGAGCCAGGTCAGTACGCGATCAAGGCAGGCGTCCACCGATAGCACGCCGGTGTCGAGCACCAACGCGGCCGAGGCCGGTGGCTCGTAAGGTGCGGAAATACCGGTGAAGCCCGGCAGTTCACCGCTGCGCGCACGGGCGTAATGACCTTTCGGATCACGCTGCTCGCAAACGTTGAGCGAAGCACTGCACCAGACTTCGCGGTAGTCCTCACCCAAGCGTTGGGCGAAGATTTCTCGCAGCTCAACCAGCGGCGCAATCATCGCCAGAATCACGATTTGCCCGTTTTCCACCAGCAACGCTGCGACCTCACTGGCGCGGCGGATGTTTTCCTGGCGATCCTTGTCGGCGAACCCCAGGTCGCGATTGAGCCCGACCCGCAGTCCATCGCCATCGAGTACCAGACTTTGCACGCCGCGCTCGAACAACGCGGCGTGCAGCGCCTGGGCCAGGGTCGACTTGCCAGCGGCCGGTAAACCGGTCAGCAGGATCGCCGCTCCGCGATGGCCGTGGCGGTCTTCGCGTTGTGCCCGGCTGATGCTGGCCGTGGGTGCCAGCAGATTACTGGGTCTGGGCATGGGCTGGCGGCACGGTGATGTTGCCGGCGGCCCACGCGTCCTCGCGGCTGGCCAGTGCCGTGGCGATCGACTGCACTTGCGTCGATTGCACCTGGTCCGGCAGCGGGTCGAGCCCGGCGCTGGCGAAGATCTGTCCGTAAGCGTTGCGCAAATCGGCGTACGACAGGTCGCGGCGCAAGTCGGCTTGCAGGGTGTTCAGTTCGCCCTGGATCAGCTCCAGCTCACCGATACCTGCTGCCTGATGGCGGTTACGCAACTGGCCTAGAATCTGCCCGTCGATATCCGACAGTTGCTGGTTGGTCTCGAACTGGCGCAGTGCTTCGCGGTAGTTGGCGTTGGCCACATAGAGCTGCGCCAGCACCGCGATCGACATCGCCTGACGGCGTGCCTTGGCCACTTCTTCACCGGCCTTGGCGACGTCGATGGCCGCCGGGGCGGAGATCACGTTGAACAGGTTCCAGGTGACTTTGACCCCGTAGTCGGCCCACTTGTCGTTGACCAAAAACGAGTTGCTGTCGTAATGCCCGCCAGCGGAAAACTCCAGCCCCGGCAGCAGCCGCAGCATGGCTTTACGGGTTTCGGCGGCGCTGATGCGTGTCTGATAATCCTGCTCGCGCAGTTCCGGACGGCTGGCCAGAGCTTCCTGCTCAAGGCTGGCCATGCCGACCTTGAGCTCTGGAATCGGGTAATCCTCCGGCGTCGCCAACGTCAATTCGGTGCCCATCGGCAGGTTGATCAGGGTCGCCAGTTCGGTTTTCGCCAACGACAGTGCGCGCCGCTGTTCTTCCAGTTGGCGCGTGGCTTCGATCAGCGAACGCTGGTACCCCAAGGCCTGCACCGGGTCGCCGATGCGCTGCTCGCTCATGCTTTGACTGTTGTTGCGCGCGGCATCGACCCGCGCCATCAGGCTGTCGATTTGCTTGAGCAGGCGTTCGGCGGCCACCGCCCGCCAATAAGCCGAGCGCACGTCCTGAACGATGGTGTTGATGACCTTGCGCCGGCGCTCCTGAACGATCAGCCGTTGATCGCCCTGCTGCTTGGCGTTGATGTAGCTGACGCCGAAGTCGAGGACGTTCCACACCATGGTCAGGTCGGCGACTCTGCGGTCGCGGTCCTGAGAGGTCGAGGGTTCGAGGGACTGGGTGCCAGTGCGCACGCTCTGGCTGCTGGCGCCGCTGGTGTTGTTGCGCCCTACATAACCGGCGTCCAGGGCCATGCGCGGCAGCATGTCGAAGCTGGCGAGGTCGAGTTGGCGCTTGGCCAACGCCTCTTCCATGATTTTCAACCGGCCTTCGAGGTTGTACTTCACTGCACGGGCCATGGCCTGATGCAGCGTCAGCGGGCCGCTAAGGGGTTCCTGATCCTTGTACATGCTCGCCAAATCGCTTTTGGCGCGCTGCTCGCTGACGCTGCGTTCAATCGGTTCACTGGTGACTGCACATCCGCTGACGGCCAGCGCCAGCAGGCTGGCGCCGAATAGCTTCTGACTTGTTCTCATCCTTGGTTTGCCCCCGGGTACTGCATAATTTCAGGTTTTTATTCAGGCCTGCATTTCGCTGATGCCGACCTGTTTCAGAGCTGCAGCCAATGCCTGAATCTGCTGCTTCTCGGTGTTTTCAAGTTGTTGAAGTTGTTCGCCCAAGGTCAGCGCACCGTATACGCCGTGCAGGCCCTGTGATGCATCGCCGCCGTGCTGGATCGACCTGTCGCCGAACGCGTTGAACGAACTGTCGCCACTGTTCGATTGATGGCTGAACAGGCTCGACAGCGTGCTGCTGCCAAACACCCCGCCATCACCACCGCCAAAGCCCAGGAAGCCGTGACTGGAACCATTCCCGCCGCTGTCGCTGCTGGTGAACACCTGAGCGATATAGCTTGGGCTCAGTGCACCACGATTGATGAAAATATCCCCCAGTGGGCGGATGCCATCGCCCAGTACCCGTTGTTCGAACAGCGGTGCAAAGGTCAGCGGTGAACCGAGATTGCCGGTCGGCGGCGTGAAGACAATCGGTTGCAACGGCAGGTCTGGCGCAGTTTGCGGGGGTGCCGGATCGCGGCCCCGGAACTGCGGATCGCCGACCGAGACCACGACGGTCGGAGGTGTCACCACCGGCACCGTGTTGATTGCAAAATTGTTGGAGATCGCGACCCCAGTGCCGGTGTTACCGGCGCGGTCGGTCACATTACTGCTGTCCAGCCCGATGAAGTTGGTCGCATCGTTGATATTGGCCGTCGGGGTCAGGGTAGCGGTCCAGGTCTTGCCGCCGTTGCTGCTGCTCAGGTTGGTGAGGGTGCCATTGGCCACACTGATGTCGGACAAATCGAAATGCTTCACCGCTTCGCTGAAGGTGAAGGTCACCTGCGAGGTCTGGCCAACGCCCAGGTTCGGGTTGTCGATGACGATGGTCGCGGTGGGGCGATCACTGTCCAGGGCATAGTTGTTGGAGATGGCCAGTCCCGTTCCGGCATTGCCTGCAGCGTCGTTGACATTACTGCTGTCGAGCACAATCAGGTTGGTGGGGTCGGTCACGTTCGCCGTCGGCGTGAACTTCGCGGTCCAGGTCTTGCCTCCGTCACTGCTGGCCAGGTTGGACAACGTGCCGTTGGTCACGCTCAGATCGGACAGGTCAAAACCGCTCACCGCTTCGCTGAAGGTGATGGTCACCAGTGAAGTCTGGCCGATGCCCAACAGCGGCTTGGCGACGACGATGGTCCCGGTGGGACGGTCGGCATCGAGCACATAGTTGTTGGACAGGGCAACGGTACTGCCCGCGTTACCGGCGCTGTCCAGCACATTGGCGGTGTTGAGCATGATCTGGTTGGTGGCGTCGTTGATATTCGCGGTCGGCGTCAGGGTCGCAGTCCAGGTCCTGCCGCCGTCGCTGCTCAGCAGATTGGACAGCGTGCCATTGGCCACGCTGAGGTCGGACAGCGTGAAGCCACTGACCGTCTCACTGAAGGTGATAGTCACCAATGAAGTCTGGCCAATACCCAGCAGCGGATTGGCCACCACAATGGTTGCGGTTGGACGTTGCGTGTCGATGGCGTAGTTGTTCGAGTCGGTGGTGCCCACACCGGCATTGCCAGAGGCGTTCTGCACCCCGCTGTTGTCCAGGGTGATCAGGTTGGTGGTGTCGGTGATATTCGCGGACGGGGTAAAGGTCGCGGTCCAGGTGATGCCACCATCGCTGGAGCTGACGCTCGTCAGTGTGCCGTTGGCGATGGTCAGGTCGGCGTTGGTAAAACCGCTGACTGCCTCGGAGAAGGTGATGGTCACCGACGACGTCTCGCCCACCTTGAGTGCGTTGTCGGCCACCACGATTGTCGCGGTCGGGCGCTGGGTGTCGATGGTGAAGTTGCCCGAGTCGGTGGTGCCGGTCCCGGCGTTGCCAATCAGGTCAGCCACGCCGGTGTTGGCCAGGGTGATCAGGTTGGTGGTGTCTTTTATGCCGTTGGTTGGCGTGAAGGTGGCCGTCCAGGTAATGCCGCCATCACTGCTGCTGACCGCTGTCAGCGTGCCGTTGGGGATCGTCAGGTCGGCGTTGGTGAAACCGGTCACCGCCTCGGAGAAGGTGATGGTCACCAGCGAGGTTTCACCGGCTGCCAGCGTCGAATCGGCCAGTACGATCGTGGCGGTCGGGCGCACAGTATCGATGGCGAAGTTGTTGGAATCGGTGCTGCCGCTCCCGGCGTTGCCGGACAGGTCGGCCACGCCGGTGTTGTCCAGGGTGATCAGGTTCGCCGCATCGGTGGTGCTGGCGCTCGGAGTGAAGGTCGCAGTCCAGGTGATACCGCCATCACTGCTGCTCACGGCGGTCAGCGTGCCGTTGGCAATCGTCAGGTCGGCGTTGGTAAAACCGGTCACCGCCTCGGAGAAGGTGATGGTCACCAGCGAGGTGTCACCGATCCCCAACGCAGTGTCCGTCACCACGATGGTCGCCGTCGGGCGCACGGTGTCGATCGCGTAGTTGTTCGAATCGGTGCTGCCGCTGCCGACGTTTCCGGAACCGTTCTGCACGCCGGTATTGTCCAGGGTGATCAGGTTGGTGGCGTCGGTAATGGCGTTGGTCGGGGTAAAAGTCGCCGTCCAGGTCACACCGCCATCACTGCTGCTCACAGCCGTTAGGGTGCCGTTGGCAATCGTCAGGTCAGCGTTGCTGAAACCGCTCACCGCCTCGCTGAAGGTGATGGTCACCAGCGAGGTATCACCGATTTTCAAGGCGTTGTCGGCGACCACAATGGTCGCGGTCGGACGCACGGTATCGATGGTGAAGTTGCCGGAACTGGTGGTGCCGCTGCCCGCGTTACCGGCCAGGTCAGCCACGCCGGCGTTGGCCAGGGTGATCAGGTTAGTCGTGTCGTTGATGCCTGCGCTCGGGGTGAACGTGGCGGTCCAGGTGATCCCGCCATCACTGCTGCTCACAGCGGTCAGCGTGCCGTTGGGAATCGTCAGGTCGGCGTTGGTGAAGCCGGTCACCGCCTCGCTGAAGGTGATGGTCACCAGCGAGGTTTCACCGGCGGCCAGCGTCGAGTCGGCCAGCACGATGGTGGCGGTCGGGCGCTGACTATCGATAGCGTAAGTATTGGAATCGGTGGTCGCGGTACCGGCGTTGCCGGACAGGTCGGCAATCCCGGTATTGTCCAGAGTGATCACATTGCCGCTGTGAGTGACGCCATTCACCGGAGTCAGTGTGGCGGTCCAGGTCACGCCGCCATCGCTGCTGCTCACCGCGCTCAGCGTACCGTTGTCGATTGTCAGATCGGCGTTGGTAAAACCGGTCACCGCTTCACTGAAGGTGATGGTCACCAACGAAGTCTGACCGATCCCCAACGCAGTGTCCGTCACCACGATGGTGGCCGTCGGACGCTGGGTGTCGATGGCGTAGTTGTTCGAGTTGGTGGTGCCGCTGCCGACGTTGCCGGAACCGTTCTGCACGCCGGTGTTGTCCAGGGTGATCAGGTTGGTGGCGTCAGTAATGGCGTTGCTCGGGGTAAAGGTCGCTGTCCAGGTCACACCGCCATCGCTGCTGCTCACAGCCGTTAGCGTGCCGTTGGCAATCGTCAGGTCGGCGTTGGTGAAACCGGTCACTGCCTGGCTGAAGGTGATGGTGACCAGTGAGGTGTCGCCGATCTTCAGCGCGTTGTCGGCAACGACGATGGTCGCGGTCGGCCGCACGGTATCGATGGTGAAGTTACCGGAGTTGGTGGTGCCGCTGCCCGCATTGCCGACCAGGTCAGCCACGCCGGCGTTGGCCAGGGTGATCAGGTTGGTCGTATCGTTGATGCCCGCGGTCGGGGTAAAAGTCGCCGTCCAGGTGATACCGCCATCACTGCTGCTCACAGCGGTCAGCGTGCCGTTGGGAATCGTCAGGTCGGCGTTGGTGAAGCCGGTCACCGCCTCGCTGAAGGTGATGGTCACCAGCGAGGTTTCACCGGCGGCCAGCGTCGAGTCGGCCAGCACAATCGTGGCGGTCGGGCGCTGAGTGTCGATGGCGAAGTTGTTCGAGTCGATACTGCCGCTCCCGGCGTTGCCAGCCAGGTCGGACACGCCGGTGTTGTCCAGGGTGATCAGGTTGGTCGCATCCGTGGTGCTGGCGCTCGGCGTAAAGGTCGCGGTCCAGGTAATGCCGCCATCGCTGCTGCTGACCGCGGTCAGCGTTCCGTTGGCAATCGTCAGGTCGGCGTTGGTGAAGCCGGTCACCGCCTCGCTAAAGGTGATGGTCACCAGAGAGGTGTCACCGATCTTCAGTGCGTTATCCGCGACCACGATGGTGGCCGTCGGCCGAACAGTGTCGATGGCGTAGTTATTGGAGCTGGACGTACCCAGGCCGATATTGCCCACCGCGTTTTGTACACCGGTATTGTCCAGGGTGATCAGATTCGTCGCATCGGTGATGGCGTTGGTCGGGGTGAAGGTTGCCGTCCAGGTGATACCGCCATCGCTGCTGCTGACCGCAGTCAGCGTGCCGTTGGCAATCGTCAGGTCGGCGTTGGTGAAGCCAGTCACTGCCTCGCTGAAGGTGATGGTCACCAGCGAGGTTTCACCGATGGTCAAAGCGTTGTCGGCGACCACAATGGTCGCGGTCGGGTGCGCGGTGTTGATCACGTAATTGCCCGAATCGGTGGTGCCGCTGCCTGCGTTGCCCGCCAGGTCACTGACACCGTTATTGGCCAGAGTGATCAGGTTGGTGGCATCCGACACCCCGTCAGTCGGGGTGAACGTGGCGGTCCAGGTGATACCGCCGTCGCTGCTTGTCACCGGACTCAACGTGCCATTGGCGATGCTCAGGTCGGCGTTGGTAAAACCACTCACCGCTTCGGAAAAGGTAATGGTCACCAGCGAGGTTTCGCCGGCCGTAAGGGTACTGTCAGCCACCACAATGGTCGCGGTCGGGCGCACCGTATCGATGGCATAGTTGTTCGAATCGGTGGTGCCGGTGCCCGCATTACCGGCCAGGTCGGCGATCCCGGTGTTGTCCAGGGTGATCAGGTTGGTGGTGTCGGTGATGCTCGCGGTCGGGGTGAATGTCCCGGTCCAGGTGATCCCGCCATTACTGCTGCTGACCGCCGTCAACGTGCCGTTGGCAATCGTCAGGTCGGCGTTGGTGAAACCGCTCACAGCTTCAGAGAACGTGAAGGTGACCAGTGAGGTGTCGCCGATTTTCAGTGCGGTATCGGTGAACACGATGGTCGCCGTCGGCCGTACGGTGTCGATGGTGTAATTGTTGGACGTGCTGGTGCCAACCCCGGCTGTGCCCAGCGACACACTCTGGACCCCGGTGTTATCCAGGGTGATCAGGTTAGTGGTGTCAGTAATGGCGCTGGCCGGGGTGAGCGTCGCCGTCCAGGTCACCCCGCCATCGCTGCTGCTCACCGCGCTCAGCGTGCCGTTGGCAATCGTCAGGTCGGCGTTGGTGAAACCGGTCACCGCCTCAGTGAAGGTAATGGTCACCAGCGAAGTCTGGCCAATGTGCAGGGCGCTGTTCGCCACCGCGATGGTAGCGCTCGGTGCCGGTGCATAGGCGGTGTTCACGGTGCCGCCGTCGTTGAAGATATTGTTCACGGCCGCCACGCTGGCACCGGTACTACCGCCGCCCTGCGCCGGACCGCCGGAGCCACTGCCACCGACGTTACCGGACAGCGCCGCGAAGTTGGCGGCGGTCATCAATACCGTGCCTTTGTTCCAGATCGCACCGACGCCTTTACCGGCCGCACCACCGGAGTCGGCGGAACCGCCCAGGCCACCACCGCCACCACCGCCACCACCGGCGGCGATGTTGCCGGAAATCACCGAGGTGCCAATGACTGTCAGGGTGCCGCTACTGGCGTTGTAAATACCACCGGCAGCCGACGCCCCGGCCCTGCCGGGCTTATCCCAACCGGAGCCGCCACCGCCACCGCCGATGGAAATCGTGCCGTTGTTCGCCGTACCGCCCGCGCCACCGCTGCTGTAGTTGGCAGCCCCCGCGCCGCCCGCGCCACCGCTGCTGCTACCGCCGCGACCGCCCATGTAGTTGGGGTTGTACCCGCCACCGTTACCGCCCGTGTTGGCACTACCGCTCGTACCGCCGTACACACCCGTTCCGAAACCGGAGGTGCCACCATGACCGCCGGCTTGCCCGCCCAATGCACCGCCACCGCCGCCGCCGCCGCCGACCGCGCCACCGACGTAAGGTGAGGTAACCCCGCCACCGCCACCGCCACCCGAAGCGGCGTTGCTGGTCACGGTGACGTTCTTGAGGGTCAGGTTGCCGGCGTTGAAAATACCGCCGCCCATGGCCGCCGTGCCGTCCGTACCGGCGGCAGCACCATTGCCGGCCACCAGGCCTTGTTTGATGATCAGCCCGTCGAGGGTCGCAGTGACCCCGGAAGCGACCTGAAGCACCCGGGTCTTGTACTGACCGTTGAGGGTCACATCGGCAATGCCGTCGTGGTTCAGGTCACCTTCCACAGTGACGTTCTTGGTAATGGTCAGTTGCGCGTTCAGATTGACCGTCATGGTGGTGCTGAACGTCACCGTGTCACCCACCACGGCATCGCTCAGCGCCTGACGCAATGAGCCGACCCCGCTGTCACCGTTGTTGGTGACCGTCAGGGTCGCCAGGCTGTACTGATACGCAGCCATGGACTGGGCCGACAGCACGTTATGGCTCTCGATGGTGCCGGTGGCGATTTCCAGATCCCAGTCACCGCTCACACCGGTACGGTTGTTCGACGCGGCGATATCGCGCCCGGTAAGTTGCGCCAGCGAGTCGACAAAGCTGATGCCCTTGTCACCTGCGGCGGTGTTGCAGGCGTAGATCAGAATGTCACCGCCGACGTTCATGTCATTGCCGATGCGCGCCAGCACCGCGCTGCGAGCCGCCACGTTATCGGCCGACAGGTAAGTGTCGCCCAGCCACAAGTCGCCGCTATTGCCGTGGGCGATGATTTCCACGGTACTCACGCCGTGATGGGTATCCAGATAATCAGCGATTTGCTGCAAACCATCCTTGGTCGGGTCGAGCTGGACCACCTCGGTGCCGGGTGCCACGCCTTTGAGCAGGCTATCGGCGTCCTTGATGCGCGAGTCGACGAACACCACGCTCTGGCCGGGTACGGCGGTGGGCGTCGCAGCAGGCGCGGGCGTAGCCGCTGACGTGTTGTCCGTCTGGCCGTGGGTGTCCTTGCTGGCCACCGGGTGGTCGGCAACCGGTGCCTTGGCAGCGTCCGCCGTGGCGTGGCTGTCAGCTTGGGCGGCGGTATCGGCAACCGTGGCCGCCACTGCACCGTCGAACAGCATTCGCGGTTCCAGGGACATGATCATTGGCGATGCCAGGACGCGTGCGCCCTCCGTGACCTGCGACTTGCCTTTGCTCCACCACATGCGGCTCACCCGGACTCGAACTTTTATGACTGCGCAAATAAAAAACGCCGCGATCAACTGATCGCGGCGTCGGCTTTCATACGGATAACATTGGCAGCACTGGCTGAGCCATCGTGCCAAAAGGACAACTCTGCGTATTTGTCGAACAGGTCCGGCGGCAGGATCGTGCGCCGAGGCTCCAGTGCGACCGAGCGTTTGACCTTGTGCAGCCCCGATACCCCAAGCGCCTGATCGAATTCCGGCGCGTCATAGGCGAGGTTGTTGAAATCGTGCTCGAACCAGGGTTCGCCGATGAAATCGTAGATCAACCGCATGACCCGGTCAGGGGCCTGGCTCAGCAGGTCGTAATCGACGATCAGCAGCGAGTCGGCGTTTTCGCCGTAATAAGCCTCTTTCAACGCCGTCCAGGCAAACCCCACCAGACGATTGCGCTGCGCCAGGGTTTCGCAACGGCTGTAAACGGTATTGCGCTCGATTTCGTCGTTGAACAGTTTGGTGTTCTCGAAGGGGTTAGCGCGGTACAGACGCTCAAGGCTGTCCATCACCCAGGCGACATTGCGCACACAGGCAATGGTTTTGGCCTTGGGAAACAGTTCCCGTAGCGCAGGCTGACGCGAGCACCATTGGCGATTGGTATCGAAGATAACGGGTGTATCTGCCTGATCGGCATAGAAGGAGTCGAACAGACCGCGCAATAGACGACGGCGTAGCGGAGTGTCGATCACCGCGCCAAATTCGCTGCCGGCACTGCATTGCTCCAGGACACTGGAGAACAGCGATCCGACGGGGCTGGTCATACCGGCGTGAAACCGCGGGTTCTGCAACAGGATCGCAGAAAGCAGGGTCGAGCCTGAGCGCGGCAAGCCGGAGATAAAGTGGAACTTCTGCAATCCCTTCACCGTAGTCGTCAGTCCTTTGTAGGACAAAGCGTAGCCTACGAACTTGGATCCGACTAGTGGTGTTTTGATATCAAATCGGAGCAAAAACCCTGCGAAAGGTACGGTTGTAACAAAAGCGGGCGAAGTGAAACGTTTAAGCTGATAGATACCTTCATTTGATGCCTTGAACGTCAAAAGATCGCAGCCTACGGCAGCTCGGATTTGGGTCGATCACCCGATTGGGTTCGACACAAATCCATCGTAGGAGCTGGCGTAGCCTGCGATCTTTTGATCTTCCGATTTGCGGGTACCGAAGTTCTTCGCCGTACCCCTACACCTTATTTTTTGGGACTGTTGATAACAAACAACCGCGCCCGCGCATTGCCTGCGACTTTTTCTGTGATTTCCTGCCAACCGGCGGGCAGAGGCGCGAACTCATCAGGCTGGTCAGCGGTGCTGAACAGCCACACACGGCTCGTGCCGGGCGGCAGATCGGTGAGGTGATCGAGGTAGATCTTGTCGGCTGCCTCTTCAACCAGAGTACCGAAACCATAGGCATTCGGCCGACTGGACGTGCCGTTGGCCAAGACCGGGGTAAAGAGCCGCGGCTGGACGACGGTGCGATCGTAGTAAACGTACGGCATGTACCAGAGCAGATCGCTGATGACGACCTGATCACCTGGCTCGTAATGCTGATTGATGAATTCGACCGTCACGTTGATCTGGTCATTCGGATCGACGGTCGCGTTGTTTTTCAGGCCTACCCCTTCAACACCGACAAACAGCAGGAGTAATCCCAGGGCCAGTACTCGGAAGCCTTTTTTCAGGCCATTGACACTCAGCGCAATGATCAGTGGCAGGCCTAACGCGAAGGCTGTCACGTAGCGTTCGATGAATACCGGTGAAATGAACGACACCAGGAAAACCAGGACCAGCGGCACCACCGTGTAAATCGCCAGCAAGGCACTCCAGCGGTAGGCGCTCCGGTCACGCAGCACCGTCCACACGATGACGCCCAGCAACAGCACCGGCAGTGCGAAAAACACCAGCCTGGGCAGGAAGTCATCATCGCCCTGGATCATGAAAGTCCAGACCATGGACGGCAGGGAGCTGAGGATGACCGGATCCTCCCAGCCCACATCGCCGCTGGCCTTGAGTTCCGGCATGTGCTGAACCAGATTCAGCAGCTGCGGGACCCACGGCAGAAACAGCAGCACGATCGCCGCGTTGGTCAGCCACCAACCCGGGCGGCTGATGTGCCGCGTTGGGTTGCCCGGCTGCACACGCAGCACCAGCAAGTACAACCAGTGGGCAATCACGCACAGCGCTGTGAAATAGTGGGTGTAAAACGCGGCGGCCATCAGTAGTGCATAGATCACCAGATACCGTGCGCGCTGGGGCTGTTTGATCCAATACACCAGCGCAATCGTCGCGCCAAGCAACAACACGCCCAGCAGCGAATACATCCGCACTTCCTGGCTGTAACGCACCGCCGAAGGGAATAGCGCCAACAGCAACCCCGCCAGCAACGCCACCCGTGGATTGGCGATCAACCGTACCAGCCAGATGCCCAGTGCCACCGTGGCGATTCCCGGCAGCGCACTCAGGCTGCGAATCGAGAGAATGCCGTCGCCGAACAGCTCGATCCAACCGTGTAGCACCATGAAGTAGAGCGGTGGATGCACATCACGGGCTGCATGGAACCAGATCCCGGCCAGATCGTACTGGCTCATCAGCAGGCTGGAGCCTTCATCGCCCCAAATCGCCGCCGCCGTCAGGTCGTAAAACCGCACAAACGTCGCCAGCGCCAGAATTGGCCAGATCCCATACTCGGTCAGCCACTGAAACAGACGCGCCGAGGCCGTCAGCCGAGTGCGCGCAGAGCGCTCATCAGGCTTGCCGGCAAGCTCTGTTTCTCTACGGTATTCCATCTATCCCCCTGGGTGATCGAAAGGCCCTATAAGGCTTGGACCTTGAACTGGGTGTGGATGCTGCCCCATTCCCTGCACGCACGCAATGTAGCGGCATTCGTCTTAGCGGCTACGCTGATCGGTGGTCGGCGGACAAGCCGGCCTCCTCCAAAAAACACAGGGATAACAACCATGGAAGTGTTTACCGGAACCATCCAGACCTTCGCTTTCAACTATCCACCCAGTGGCTGGGCGTTGTGCAACGGGCAGACCATGCAAGTCGGCCAGTTCCAGGCGCTGTTCGCCTTGCTCGGCACCAATTACGGCGGCAACGGCTCGACAAACTTCATGCTGCCGGACCTGCGCGGTCGCCTGCCTCTGTGCCAGGGTTTGGGCCTGAACCTCACTCCACGGGTGATCGGCACCGCCTCCGGCGCCGAACAAACCGCCGCCACCCTGAGCAACCTGCCCATCCACACGCCCACGGCGACGGCCGTCGGCACTCCTAACCTGACCGCCACCACCACCGTCAACCTGGCCAGTGTTGCTGCCACCCCCCTGAGCGTACCCTCAACGGCCAATGCCTTTATCGGTGCCTCCAGCGGCGGCCCGGGCACGGCCAATATTTACTCCACCACACAGGGCACTGCGCCCGTGCCACTGCAAGGTGTCAGCACCAGCGTTGGCGGCACCGTCAACGTCGCCGTCTCCGTAGCGCCCATCGGCGGCGGCGTGCCCATGGACACGATGAACCCGTTCCTGGTGTTGAATTTCAGCATGTGCCTCAACGGTCTTTTCCCGTCTCGCAACTGAACGTGCTACCGGGGCCCAAGGCCCCGGTCCTTTACTTTTCTGGAGCCAGGCCATGCAGCAACAGGTCAACAGCAACCATTTCCGGCAGCTAGTGGAAAAACCCAGCGCGCTGTATCTGGAGGATGGCAGCGAACTGCCGGTGATCGTCGAATCGGTAGAGGACGTACCAAGGGCACGCTTGTCAGAGGACAGCCGAATGCCTTTTGGCGTGACCTTGAGCAGTGCGCAGCCCACCTCGTTCGTCGATGGACTCTGTGCTATCGACTTGCCAGAGCTGGGCCGTATCGAAGGCATATTTGTATCGCGCACACTGACTCTGGGACGCGACGCAAGTCGGGCGTATTTCTACATCACCTTCAACTGACCAGGGTCTGCGGCTGGCCGGGATACCAGACCAGCCGCTCGGCCGCCGGATTCTGTTCTTCTACCTGAAACCCCAGCGCCAGATAATGCTGGCGCGCATGAGGGTTGCTGGCCCAGACCACCGTCGCCACCGGGCAACGCACCTGTTCGGCGGCTTTTTGCACACCTTGCAGCACCGTACGGCCATAGCCCTTGCCTCGGGCCGCCGGAATGAACGCCAGGTACAGGACGCGAATTTCATTACTGCCAAACTCGGCGCTCAAGGCACCAATCGGGGTGTCGAGCTTCTCGACCACATAGTGCATCGCGTTGGGGAAGCGTTCCCCGGAGCCCTGCTCCTGCACCTGAAACTGCTGGGCGATGACCTCCTCGACCAGCTCGCGCTCGCCGTCGATCCATTGCAGATCGGGGCGAGCCGCATGATAGAGGCTTTCCAGAAACGGCCCGTCAGTCGTCCGCGACGGGCGCACCACCAAACCGTCGGCGGTATTGGCTTTGTTGTTCAGCATCGTGATTCTCCTTGCTCTAAAAACCACTCTCCCTCACGCCCAACGCCGCCAATCGGCGCCAGGCGGTGCCCAGCAATGATTCACTGCGCCCCTGCAATACCACCACGCCGCGCAATGGCTGCACCGGGGTGACAATGCCGTCGAGCACCTTGAGCCGCACCGCGTATTGCGCCTGCACGGGCTCGGCGCGCTGGCTCTGATCGCGGCGTACGGCGATCGGTCCGTGGTGGTCGGAGGTCAACGCTTCCTGTTCGACCACCGCCGCACCATTGGTGTCGACTTCCGTCAGCTCGACCGCCACTGCCGGGTGCATCGGGTCCTCGGCGATAAACCGCCCCGTCGCACCCGGTGCAACCCGCCACAGTTCGGATTCGGCCAGATAACCACGCAGTCGCGCGCCCTCTTCGACGACCCGAACCAGGGTGTCTTTGGGCGACAACCAGCGGCCAACGGCCAGTTGCGGCAACAGGTCGCGCACCTGGCCGGCCTGAGGCGCCCGCAGCAACAGGCGTTCGCGTTGCGCCGCCAAACCGCGATACTCGGCCACCGCTTCCGCCAGCCGTTGTTCGACGATGCCCACATCGGCGGCGGTTTCGCTGCGTCCCGCCTGACGGCGCATCTGCAATTGCTGGATCTCGATTTCCCGACGCACAATGGCCTGACGCGAGTCCAGGTCCGGCGACTCCAGCTCAATCAGCACATCACCCTGAGCGACGACCTGCCCGTCACTGACATTCAGCTGTTTGACCCGTGCCGCCACCGGCGCATGCAAGGCACTGACGCGGCCAGCCTCTAACATGCTCGGCAATTCGACCGCGCTGCGCCACGGCAGCACCAGCACGACAATCAGCGTCAGCAACCCCAAACCACTGAGCAACGCCCGCGGCGCATGGGCCTGTTCGCGGCGGCTCCACCATTCGCGCCACTCGCGCACAATCGGCAGGAAGATGAACCACACCAGCTCAACCATCATCAGGAAGATCCCCAACAACTTGAAGAACAGGTGATACACCGCCAACGCAATCCCGAAAAACAGCACCGCACGCCACAGCCACGAGCCGTATCCCCACCACAGCAAACGCCGCTGCATCGCCGGCGACCAGGGCTCCGGCGCCGGTTCGCCATAGCCGAACAACGCCTCGCGCAATCGCCAGCGACACAAGGCGAATGCCCGGCCCTGAAGGTTGTCGACCTCCCAGAAGTCGCTGAGCAAAAAATAACCATCGAAGCGCATGAACGGGTTCAGGTTGACCGCAAGCGTAGTGAGCCAGGTGGCGCTGGCGAGCATGAACGCCGCCGTACGCACCGGTCCGTCCGGCAACAGTGACCAGGCGAGTAAGGCGATACACGCCAGCAGCAACTCGGCGAGCACCCCGCCGGCACCGATCAGCAAGCGCGCGCGACGATCATTGACCCGCCAGGCGTCGCTGACGTCGGTGTAAAACATCGGCAGCAACACCATGAAGGCCACGCCCATGCTCTGCACCCGGCAGCCGGCGCGCTTGGCCATGAAGGCATGGCCGAACTCGTGGCAGAGCTTGGCGAAGAACAGCGCCACCCCAAACGCCAACGCGCCGCCAAGGCTGAACAAGTGCGGGAACGTCGCAATAAACCGCTGCCAGTCCCGCGACACCAGAAACACGCCCAGGCCCAGGGTCAGCGGCAAGCCATAGCGCAACGCACCGGGGCCAAAACGCGCGAGCCATGGCCACGCGCGATTGAGGAAAGCGTCCGGGCGCCACAGCGGAATCCGGAAGAACAGGTATTGGTGCAGCAAGATTTGCCAGACACTCTGACGTTGCGCGGCGGCCTTGATGCCATAACTGGCGCGCTGTTGCGGGTCGAGGGCGGAGATCAGGTCGTGGGCGCGCAAAAAACTCAGCAACTGCTCAAGCTCCGTGACGTCCAGCGGCAAGCCCGGTTCGCGATTGGCGGCGCTCAGTACTTGCTCGGGATCGCCCAAAGACCAATGACGCAGCAAGCGCATGGCGGCTGCACCGAGTTTGAAGTAGCGCCCGCGTAGCGGGTCGGCCAAGGTCCAGCGCGGCGACCCGTCCAGCGCCGGAGCGGCCATCTGCAACTGTAAATCGGCACGCAGGCTGGGCAATCTCATCTAGAGACCTACGCTTTGGCGCAAACCGGCCAGCGGCTTGCGCAACAGGTACAGCGCCAATGGCGCGCGATCCCCGAAGATTTTCGCCGTACCGCGCAAGCCGATACGCGGCGGCGCGGTCTCGAAACTGGCGTCAAGCCGATACGCCAACTGGCCGCCGGCCGTCGGTTGCGCTTCGTAAGCCGAGCGTTCGAGTCTGGCCGAATGCCGTTGCAACGGATCGCTATCAAGAAACAGCGCCACCTGCGCGCCCGGTTCCAATGCAATCGCATCGCCGATCGCCAGTTCGATACGCAATTCCGCCTGGTTCGGGTCAGCGATTTCCATCAGCCGCTCGCCGGTCTGCACCGGTTTGCCGGTCCAGCGTTCGGCGTCGGCGAACACCGCAATGCCGTCGCGCTCGGCACGCACTTCGCTACGTTTGAGCAGCTCGCGGGCGTAATCGCGCTCGGCGCGTTTCTGCTCGACGCGTGCGGCCAGCAAATCAATTTTCGAACTCGATTCGGCGTCGGCAAAGGCGCGCTGGGCATTGGCCTTGAGCTCAGCTTGCGCCACGCCCAAGGCACGGTCGGCGACATCGGCCTGAGCTTTGAGCGTGGTGCCTTCGAAACGCAACAACAGGTCGCCGGTCTTCACGCTCTGGTTAGGTTTGACCAAAAACTCGGCGATCACCCCGTCCAGCGGCGCCGTCACCACCCGACCGCCGAGTGGCACGACCTCAGCCGGCGCCAACACCGACTGGCGTACCGGGATCAACAAGCCCAGCACCAGCAGCGCCGCCAAGGCGAGTTGGCGTTTGCGGGTCCAGCGCAGGCGCCACGGTTGACGCGGTTGTAGCGCCAGCCAGGCGTGGCTGAAGGTGTCGCCCAATTGCGACAACAGCACTTGCTCGGACGGGTTCCAAGGAACATCGCGAGCCAGCCACAAACCGCCGAACACCTGGCCCTGGCGATCAATCAACGGCAGCCAGAACACCTGCGCTGCCGAAAGACTGTGCCAGTCGGCCTGAATCGGCCCGCTCAACGATGTGGCCGGTATGACTCGCGCCTGTTTCACCAGGTCGAGCTTGAACAACTGCACCACCGCTTGCTCGACGAACGCTACAAACGGCGCATTCGGCTCCACGGCACTGACACCGGTGATCGCCCGCACCTTGCCGGCGATCAACAGCGCCGCATGGCGAAAGCCGAACAAGGATTGGCCGTCATTGGCCAGGCTGTAGGCCAGTTGTTCGGTATTGCGGGCGGCGCGAGTCTGGCGCTCCAACTCCAGAAAGCGCGCGAAGACCTGCTCGGCGCCGCCGGCGACGGGCGCGTTCACTTGAACTCCGCGAAGCGCGCCGTGCCGCTCATCCCAGCCAGCAAACCGCTGGCGTTGGGCAGCGTTGCGACCAACAGCAGGGTCTGACTGCCTTCATCGATCCGCGCACCGAGACGCTTGACCGTGGCATCGAGTGGCTGGCCGGTTTCATCGGGAATGAAGCTGAAAGTCTGCCCGGGCTTGAGTTTGCCCATCCAGCGCGAGGGCACCAGCAGGTGGATTTCCAGGCTGCGGTTGTCGACGATGTCCAGCAGCGGCGCACCGGCGGCAACGCTTTCATAGCGCTGAACCTTGCGTTCGACGACCTGGCCGTCAAACGGTGCGACCACGCTGCAGCGTTTGACCTGAACCTGATAAACCTGAGATTGCGCCTGGGTTTCGCTGAGTTTGGCTTCGGCTCGCGCCACTTCAAAGCGCCCGACCGAGTTCAACGCCGCGAGCTGTTTGTTGTGGGCCAACTCTTCGCCGGCACCACGGTTGGCGGCCTGCGACGCATTGAGCTGAGCTTGATAGGCCGAGCAATCGAAACGCGCCAGAGTGTCGCCCTTTTTGAAGGATTCACCTTCGCTGAACGGCAACTCGACAATTCTGCCGGACAGTTCACTGGCAAGTACTGCTTGATCGCGAGCGCGCAACACACCGCGTGCTTCACTACTGGTTGCGGCATGACTGCCTGTGGTGCTGCTTTCCAGCAGCGGATCGTCTGGCACGGGGGTTTGCGCCTGTGCCACGCCTGCCAGCCCGATCAAACCTAAAGCCAAACCACGAAAGCGCTGCATAGCCGTGTCTCCCTGACAGATGAGCGGAGTCTAAGACAGCTTCGACAAGCGTCAAGCAATTAGCCATCACTGCCCGAAATTGCGGCTCGGCATTGCTAAATTGAGACCAGCGCGCGGTATGATCGCGGCCTCGATTTCAGCGTTTGCGGATTAAGGACAATTCATGCGTATCGGTCTTCTGTCGCCCCTCGTTCTGGCACTTGCCACAACCTGTGCACTCCCGGCCCACGCCAGCTACGATCAGGACGCCTGCACGCCTGAACTGTCGCTCAGCGGTGACGGCCACTGCAATAACGTGCCGTTCCTCAACCCCGGCAACGACAGTCGCGCCAATTTGCGCTTGTTGCTCTCGGATCAGGGCGCACTGGCGCTGAACCCGGCACCGCTGAGTGATTTCGAGCGTGAAGCCGGTTACGGCCCGGTGCCGTTCGACCTTGCACGTCTCGACTCACCTTCAGCGCCTGCACCGACGCCACCCCCTGAAACGACCCCGGTTTCAGTACTCGATGAGCCACTGCGCCAACTCGGCATCAGCCGTGAAGCCTCGACCATTGCCGGCGATCAGTTCATCGAAGGCGAAGGCAGCCGCTGCCGCAGCAACAGTACAGAAAGCGCCGCAGCGTTCCTCGCGCAACTGCTGAAAACCACTCAGCTGCCCGCCGAAGAACGTCAAAGCCTGGCGCAAAGCCGCCTCCAGATGCTTGCCGCGTGCAGTTGGGAAACCGATCAGCTGAACAGCCTGTTACCCGCTTCAATCACCTCGGAACCGGGCAAGGCCTTCCTCACGTACCTGCGCGGTGCGGCGCAGTTCTATGGCGGCCAGTTCGCCGAGGCAACACAAACCTTCGCCAGCCTGAACCACAGTGATCAACCCTGGCTCAAGGAAACCGCGCTGTACATGGCGGCGCGCATTGCGCTCAACGCGGCCCAGCAAAACGCTTTCGACGAGATGGGTCTACCGACGCTCGAGCATGTGGATAACGCGAACCTGCAATTGGCCGAAAGCGGTTTCGAGACTTATCTGAAAACTTATCCACAGGGCGAGTACAGTGCGTCGGCCAAAGGCCTGATCCGCCGAGTGCACTGGCTGGCCGGCGAGGATCAGAAACTCGCCGACGACTACGCCTGGCAACTCACCCAGGCCAGCGACGCCCAGCGCAACAAAACCCTGCCGGAACTGGTGGAAGAGGTCGACAGCAAACTGCTGACCCAACCGGACAATGGCATTCAGGCGCCACTGCTGCTGGCGGTCAAAGACTTGCTGAGCATTGGCACTTACCAGACGCCTTTCAACCTCAAGGCGCTGCAAGCGCAAAAAGCCCTGTTCGCCGAGCAACCGGCACTCTACGACTACCTGCAAGCGGCGGTGTTGCTGCACCTCGAGAAAAATCCCGAGCAGGCACTGAAAGTCCTCCCGAGCAGCGTCCCGAACAACCTCGACTACCTTGCCTTCAGCCAGCAGATGCTGCGCGGCATCGCCCTGCATGAACAGCAGAAATGGCCGGAAGCTGAAGCCCTGTGGCTGGAGTTGCTGGCCAAGGTCAAACAACCGTTGCAGCGCGAACAGGTCGAACTGGCGCTGGCTTTCAACTACGAGCTCAGCCAGCGACTCGGCAAAGTGTTCGCCGCCGACTCACCGATCAAGACCCCCGCCGTGCGCTATCGCCTACAACGGCGGGTGGCCGACGCGCCACTGCTGCGTCAGCAATTCAACCAGGGCGCAGACGCCACCGAGCGCAACAGTGCGCTGTTCGTGTTGCTCTACAAGGAGTTGCTGCGCAGCCAGTACGCCGAGTTTGCCGAAGACTTCAAACAGCTGCCGGCCGAGCCGTCGACGGACAAACTCGGTGTGAGCATTGGCTATTTCTACAGCACCGGCCAACCGCTGACGATGTTCCGCTGGCAGGGCGACAAGGCTGAATCGGGTTACCACTGCCCGAGCATCGCCGAGATTGCTGCGACTCTTCAGGCGGACGGCAAAACCCCCAAAGGCCTGAACTGCCTGGGCGAGTTTATCCTGCGCAATGACCTTGATAGTGCACCGCTGGAAGCCAAACCCAATAAATCCGAACTCGGCGCCACGGCGTCACCGTTCAAAGGCGAGATTTACTCCCGACACGACGGTTATCGCCAGGTCATCGACAACGCCAAAGCGCCGAAGGAAGACCGCGCTTACGCTCTGTTCCGCGCCATCAACTGCTATGCGCCCTCGGGCAATAACAGCTGCGGCGGCAAAGACGTCGAACCCGCTGTACGCAAGGCCTGGTTCCGCCAGTTGAAAAGCGGTTTTGCCGACACCCAGTGGGGCAAATCGCTGCAGTACTACTGGTAATCCATGAGGGATTTTCTGCAAGGCCTGGCGCTGCTCGCACTGCTGGTCAGCACCCCGGCCTTTGCGGTGGTCGACGCCCGCGACTACAACGCCTTTTGGCTGTGGAGCGGAGTCAACACGCAACCGGTGCTGGCCCAGGCGAAAACCTTGTACGTGCTGCAAGGACAGATCAGCGAATCACGCCGCACGCCACAGCGTGGTGTGCGCTTCATCGCCCAAGGCATCGCCATCCCGCGCCTGACTCAGGGCGAGGTCTGGGTGACCTACCGCGCCCACACCCTGCGCTGGCCGGAACCGGTCTATCAGCAATTGCTGGGGCAAGTTCAGCGCTGGCAACAGGCGGGCAACCCGGTGGTCGGTATCCAGATCGACTTCGACGCCCGCACCCGCTACCTCGACGAATACGTCAGCTTCCTCAAAGACCTGCGCCAACGCCTGCCCGCCCACTATCGCCTGAGCATCACCGGCCTGATGGACTGGAGCAGCCACGCCGATCCGCAGGTGATCGGCCAGCTCAAAGGCGTGGTCGACGAAGTGGTGGTGCAAACCTACCAGGGCCGCCACAGCATCCCCAACTACGCCGCCTACCTGCCGAGGCTCAATAGACTCGGCTTGCCGTTCAAGGTCGGGCTGATTCAGGGTGGGGATTGGGAGGAGCCGGGGTATTTGAAGGACAGTGAGTGGTTTCGTGGGTATGTGGTGTTTTTGCAGAATCGGTAGGGTGGCTATATGGCACGAACGCAACTGTAATACGGGCTCATAAAACCGAGTTCATTGTGACTTGACGCCAATGGCCTGCTAAGGCAAAAACAACCACCAGCGGGTGCTGGAGTGTCGGCCATCCCCGCAACATCTCTTTGTCAGGTAGCAGTTGACGTCAGTGTCAACTCGACTTAGCATCGGCCCCACTACTCAACCCCGTACGCAGTGATTCAGTTCGCTGGCAGTTGGGGTGAAAAAACCGGCTCCGGCCGGTTTTTTCGTTTCCAGGGATTGGAATTGTGCGCACAGCTTTCTTCGTCGACGGTTACAACCTTTTCTATGGCCTGCTGGCGGGTACTGCTAGCCGCGATCAAGCGCTACCGTCAGCGCTGCATCCCCCAACGCTTCACCGTCACTCGCTCCAGAGTGTCGAACACCAGGTTCTCCACCAGTAATCCGATGAGGATCACCACCGCCAGCCCGGCGAACACCTTGTCGGTGTACAACTCGTTGCGGTTCTGGAAGATGTACCAGCCCAAGCCACCCTTGCCACTGGTGGCGCCGAACACCAGTTCAGCGGCGATCAGTGTGCGCCAGGCGAAAGCCCAGCCGATTTTCAACCCTGCGAGGATCGACGGCAGCGCCGCAGGGATCAGGATGAACAGCACAAACCGGATGCCCTTCAGGCCGTAGTTGCGACCGGCCATGCGCAAGGTTTCCGAGACCCCGAGAAACCCGGCGTAAGTGTTCAAGGCCAGAGCCCAGAGCACCGAATGCACCAGCACGAAAATCAGGCTGTTCTGCCCCAACCCGAACCACAGCAGTGCCAACGGCAACAAGGCAATCGCCGGCAATGGGTTGAACATCGAGGTCAGGGTGCTCAGCAAGTCGCGTCCGAACCGGGTCGACACGGCCAGCGTGGTCAAGGCAAATGCCAGGACGATACCGATCAGATACCCCTTGAGCAGCACCACCAGCGAAATCCCGACCTTGCCCAGCAACTCGCCACTGAGTAGTCCGTCGTACAGCGCATGGCCGGTTTGCAGAAAGCTCGGCAGTAACAGGTCATTGTTTTGATAGCGGGCGACGGCTTCCCAGAGCAGCGCCAGCAGTATCAGGATCAGACTTTTACGCAACCAGCCCTGTTGCCAGAGACGCTGACCAAGAGGCAGTTCGCGCTCCAGCGCAACGCTCGACAGGGGCTGCAACTCAACTTCGTATTCTTGACGCACAGGTGATGAATGGCTCATCGGGCATTCCTCCAGCCGCTCAATAAGCGATGCGGATATCGTTGAAATCCAGTTCGAGTTCGTTCTCGGCAGACTGGCCTTCATCGAACAACAGCCGATGAATGCGCCGTGCCGACTGTTGAAACGCCACGCCGCCAAGGCTGTGCAAATCGTATTGATGGCTGTGGATTTCCGCCCTCACTCGACCGGGATGGGGCGACAGCAACAGGATCCGGTTACCCACCACCAGCGCCTCTTCGATGGAGTGGGTGACGAACAACAGGGTGAAACGCACCTCCTCCCACAGCAGCAATAATTCCTCCTGCATCTTGCGCCGGGTCAGCGCGTCGAGCGCGGCGAACGGTTCATCCATCAGGAGGATTTTCGGCTGCATGGCCAAGGCCCGGGCAATTGCCACCCGCGCCTTCATGCCACCGGACAAGGTGTGTGGATAGGCATCGGCAAACGCCGCCAGACCGACCTTGTCGAGGTAGTGCAACGCCCGCTCTTCAGCCTCGCGACGCTTGAGGGTTTTCGACGCCAGCAGCGGGAACATCACGTTCTGTTTGACGGTTTTCCACGGCGGCAGCTGATCGAATTCCTGGAACACCACAATCCGGTCAGGCCCCGGCGCACTGACGACCTGCCCTTGCAGGCGGATCTGCCCTTCATAGGGCGCAATGAACCCCGCAACGGCCTTGAGCAAGGTCGACTTGCCGCAGCCGGATGGGCCGAGCAACACAAAACGATCGGCGGGATCGACTTCGAAGCTAACCTGATGCGTTGCCCGCACCACGCGTTGCGGCGTGCGGTATTCGAGGCTGACGTTATCGACCGCCAGCAACGCCTGCGTGCTGGCGATCGGGGTGCTGGCCGTGTGGCCTTGCAAGGGGGCGTTCATGGCGATCAGCTCCCTTGCAGCGGCTTGGCGTCCTGGAAGAAGTAATCCTTCCACGAATCCGGCTTGTTCTTGATCGCGCCGACGCGGTAGAGGAATTCGGCCAACGGATACGTGTTTTTCGGCGTGACGCTGAATTCGAACTGCGGGTTGTCGATGATTTTCAGCAACGCGGCACGGTCGATTTTTGCCTTGGTCACACGCAGGTACGTATCAGCCGCCGCGCCCTTGTCGTTCTGGGCGAACTCGGCCGCTTCGGTCAGGGCCTCGATGAAGGCCTTATAGGTTTTCGGGTTCTCGTTGCGAAATTTTTCGGTGGCGAACAGCACGGTCGGCGAGTTCGGCCCCAGCAGGTCGTAGGTGTTGAGCACCACATGGACGTTGGGGTTTTCCAGCGCCTGATCCTGGAACGGCGGGTTGGAGAAGTGCCCGGTCAGTTCGGTGCCGCCGGCGATCAATGCAGCCGTGGCGTCCGGGTGAGGGACGGCGATGGTGTACTTGTCGAGGCGATTGAACTCCTTGTCACCCCACTGTTTGGCAGCCGCGTACTGGAGGAACCGCGACTGCACGGAGACCCCAACCGCCGGCACCGCAATACGATCCGTCTCGGTGAAATCGGCGATGGTTTTGACCTTCGGATTGTTGCTCACCAGGTAGTACGGGAAGTTGCCGAGCGAGGCCACGGCCTTGACGTTCTGCTTGCCGTGAGTGCGGTCCCAGATGGTCAGCAACGGGCCGACACCGGCACCGGCAATGTCGATGGAACCCGAGAGCAACGCGTCGTTGACCGCCGCACCGCCAGAGAGCTGAGTCCAGTCGACCTTGATGTCGATGCCCTCTTCCTTGCCGTGCTTCTCGATCAGGTTCTGGTCGCGGACCACATTGAGCAGCAGGTAAACGATGCCGAACTGCTCGGCGATGCGGATTTCGCCTTCGGCGTGAGCCACAGTCGGCGCCACCAGACTCCCGGCGAGCAGGCTGAAACCCAGACCGATGGCGGCGGCCAGCGGCGCGAATGGAATACGTTTGGACATGGCAGGTATCTCCGAAATGCAGCCGATCAGAAAGGCGCGTCACCCTGGATGGTGGTGCGGTAGAGCTTGCGGCGCAGATGGCTCGGGCAACCGGCGGCCAGGTGAATCAGCGAGCGGTTGTCCCAGAACACCAGGTCGTGGGGCTGCCATTGATGGCGATAGATGTTTTGCGGCAACACGCTGTGGGCGTAGAGCTCGGCCAGCAGTTGCCGGCTTTCGTCTTCCGGTAAACCGACGATGCGGGTGGTGAACCCTTCGCTGACGAACAATGCCTTGCGGCCGTTTTCCGGGTGAGTGCGAACCACTGGATGCACCACTTCGTTGACCTGAGCGAGCTGCTCCGGGGTCAAGGTCGGGCGCCAGTTGCCTTCGAATTTGCTCTCGCTGTAGCGTGCGGTATAGGAGTGCGCGGCAGAGCGTCCTTCGACAGCTTTGCGCAACGCTTCAGGCAGGTTGTCCCAGGCTTTGTGCAGGTCGGCAAACAACGTGTCGCCGCCTTCGGACGGCAACTCCTGGGCGTGGAGCATCGAGCCCAGGCTCGGCAGTTCTTTATAGGACAGGTCGGAGTGCCAGAACTTGCCAGCGTCACCGAGGCCGATGGCTTGGCCGTTTTCGATGATGTTGGAAACGATGAGGATTTCCGGGTGATGGGTCAGCAGAAATTGCTTGAGCACGTGAATCTGCAACACACCAAAACGGCGGCTGAAAGCGATCTGCTGTTCAGGGCTGATGCGCTGGTCGCGAAACACCACTACGTGATGATCCAGGTGTGCGCGATGGATGCGCGCGAAGTCCTGGTCGTTGACCGGCAAGGCCAGGTTCAGGCCAATGATTTCAGCGCCAACAGCACCGCTGAACGGGCGGATCTCGAAGGATTGCGGCGCGAGGGTCGCGGCGCTTGGCAAAGCGGACAGTACAGGCATACATCACTCCCACGCAGAGCACGCTCAATGGCGTGCGCGTCGATCAGAAACTCACGGAGGTCCCGTGTGGGTTCATTTCGTGCGGCACGCCGATTGGTCGGTGGGTACGCAGGGGTCTGACTTTATAGATATAAGAACTAGATTTTAAATACCGTTAATGAATAACGATATGGCTTTTGAAATGCCGCGCCGCTGAGGCCGTCATCGCGAGCAAGCTCGCTCCCACACTGGATCGTGCCAGGCACATATGTTGTGTGCGCAGCAGATCCCCTGTGGGAGCGAGCTTGCTCGCGATGAGGCCACCTGTTCCACCCGAAAACTAGCGCTCGTGCAACGCCTCTGCCCGCGCCTTGATGATCGGCTTGAGCAGGTAGCTGAGGATAGTCTTCTTGCCGGTGATGATATCCACCGAGGCCACCATGCCCGGAATGATCAACAAGGGCTTTTCATCAGTGCCCAGGTGGCTGCGATCGGTGCGCAGCTTGATCACGTAGTAGGTGGTTTTCTTGTCTTCGTCGGTGATGGTGTCGGCGCCGATCTGCTCCAGCTTGGCTTTCAGGCCGCCATAGATGGTGTAGTCATAGGCCGTGAACTTGACGATGGCTTCCTGGCCCGGGTGCAAAAACGCGATGTCTTGTGGACGGATCTTCGCTTCCACCAACAAGGTGTCGTCCAGCGGAACGATTTCGACCATGTCACTGCCGGGCTGGATCACGCCACCGATGGTGTTGACCAGCAGCTGCTTGACGATACCGCGTACCGGCGAGGTTACCAGGGTCCGACTGACGCGGTCTTCCAGCGCCTTGCCGGTCGCCTTCGCCTTGTTCAAATCCGTGCGAGCCTCGTTGAGCTGAGTCAGCGCCTCACTGCGGAACTTGCCACGGGTCTCGTCGATCTTGCGCTGCACTTCCTTGATCGCCGACTCGGCACGCGGGATCGCCAGCGTGGTGGCATCCAGTTGGCCACGGGTTTCGACTTCGGCGCGCTTGAGTCGCAGCACTTCCACCGGCGACACCGCGCCTTGAGCCACCAGCGGCTCCGACATGTTGATTTCCTGACGTTGCAACGCCAGACCGCTGCGGTACTGCGCCTGTTTGGAAGTGAATTCGCGCAGCTCTTGCTGACGTTGAATCAACTGCTCCTGCAACCCGCCAATCTCGTCATGCAATTGCTGGCGACGGCTTTCATACAGCGACTTCTCGCTGGCGGCCTGTACCGGCACGGCTTTCATCACGTCGTCAGGGAACGCCAGCGGGCGGTCGTCGACTTCCGCGCTCAAACGCTCCACGCGCAGCAACATGGACAGACGGTCGGCTTCGGTTTCGCCAACGTTGGACACAAAACGCGTGTCATCCAGACGAATCAACGGCGCGCCGGCTTCGACGATCTGCCCTTCGCGAACGAAGAGTTCAGCGACGATACCGCCCTCCAGGTTCTGGATTTTCTGAAGCTTGGACGACGGAATCGCCTTGCCATCGCCCTTGGTGACCTCATCGATCACCGCAAAGTTGGCCCAAAGCAGCAGGAACAGAAAGAAGCCGATGATGGCCCAGATAGTCAATCGAACCACCCGCGGGGCGTCTTCGATCAACGCCTTGTTGACCTCGGGCAACGGCTGACCACTCAGCGAATCAGAGCCTTTGAAATAACGACGGATCGAGTCGCGCATACCGGACTTAAGCAACACTGATCTGCCCCTTCTTCAACGCTTCCATCACCGAGGCTTTTGGACCATCGGCCAGTATTTGCCCGCGATCGATCACCAGCAGCCGATCGACCAGCGACAGCAACGAAGCCCGGTGCGTCACCAGCACCACGGTCTTGTTCTCCACCACCGCTTGCAAGCGTTGTTTCAAGCGCTCTTCACCGGTGTTGTCCATAGCGCTGGTCGGTTCGTCGAGCAGCAGGATCGGTGGATTGAGCAGCAGGGCACGGGCCAGGGCGACGTTCTGACGCTGACCGCCGGAGAGGTTTTGCCCACGCTCGCCGACTTGCAACTCGTACCCTTGCGGGTGCAAACGGGCGAACTCGTGCACGCCGGCCAGTTCAGCGGCTTGCAGCACAAGTTCGTCTTCCATGTAGCGGGCGCCAGACACCAGGTTGTCGCGCAGGGTGCCGGCGAGCAACTGGATGTCCTGCGGCACGTAGCCGATGTTGTGGCGCAGTTCGCTGACGTCGATCTGGCGAATATCCACGCCATCCACCAGCAACGCACCGTCGTCCGGCTGATAAAGGCCGACCAGCAGTTTGGCCAGCGAGCTCTTGCCCGAGCCGCTGCGACCGATGATGCCGATCTTTTCACCCGGCTTGATGATCAGGTTGATGTTCTTCAGCGCCGGGTTCTGTTGACCCGGGTAGGTGAAGCTCAGCTGACGGCACTCGATGCCACCCTGCAGGACTTTACGGCTCAGCGGGCGTTCTTCGAAGTTGCGCTCTTGCGGCAACTCCATCATCTGGTCGACCGAGGTCATGGTGACCCGCGCCTGCTGATAACGAGTCAGCAGACCGGACAACGACGCCAGCGGGCTGAGGGCCCGACCGCTGAGCATGTAACAGGCGATCAGACCGCCCATGCTGAGGTTGCCGGCAATGATCTGGTAGACGCCGAAGACGATCATGATCACTCCGGCCAATTGCTGGATCAGCAGGGTGATGTTCATCGCCAGACCGGAGAGCATTTTCACCCGCAGCTCGAGGCGGCTGAGCGTGCCGATGGTCTGCTCCCACTGATACTGACGCTCGCTTTCGGCGTTGTTGACCTTGACCGCATCAAGCCCGGCGAGGGTTTCGATCAGACTCGACTGGCGCTCGGCGGCCAACGCCATGGTGCGCTCCATGGTCGCCACCAGCGGCTTCTGCAAGGCGTAGCCAATCAGCAGGGCAAGCGGGAACGCCAATACCGGGATCCACACCAGGTGCCCGCCCAGCAGGGCGATCACCAGAAAAATCAGCAAGGTGAACGGCAGGTCGATCAAACTGGTCAGGGTCAGCGAGGCAAGGAAATCGCGCAGGCTCTGGAACTCATGGATGTTCTGGGCAAAGCTGCCGACCCGCGCCGGGCGGTACTTCATGGCCATGCCGACGATCCGCTCGAACAGCGTCGCGGAGATGATCAGGTCGGTTTTCTTGCCGGCCAGGTCCAGGCACAGACTGCGCAGACTTTTAAGGATCAGGTCGAACAGGTAAGCCCCGGTAATCCCGATGGCCAGCACCCACAAGGTCGATTCGGCCTGGTTCGGCACCACGCGGTCATAGACGTTCATCACGAACAGCGGCGCGGCCATGGCAATGATGTTGATCAGAAAACTGGCAGCAATGGCGTCGGCATACAGCCAGCGCGAACGCTTGAGGGTGTCGCGGAACCAGGAGCGCGCACGCGGGATCAGCGTGCCATGGTTCACATCGAATTTATGTTGAGGTTGGGCGAAAAATGCTTGCCCGGTGTAATCGTCGTCCAGCAGCTCACGGCTGACATGAACTTCGCCACCATCACTTTCGCTGAGCAGCAGACGCGCCTGGTCGTCGCCGAGCCAGCCCAGCAGCACGGCACTGCGGCCGTCCTTGAGCAGCAACAGCGCCGGCATGGCGATGGCCGGAATTTGCGCAAGCTTACGCTGCAGCACCCGCCCTTGCAGACCGGCACGGGCCGCTGCACGCGGGAGCAGCTCGACGCTGAGACGCTGCTTGGGCAATGGCAGACCGGTGGTCAGCATCGCCGCGCTCGCAGGTTTCTGGTGCAGAGTGCAGAGGGCTAGCAGGCCGTCCAGCAACGGATCGTCGTGCAACGCGCGTGGATCATGACGGAGATGAACTCGACTGGCTTCTGATTCCACGCTCGACACTCTTGGCTAACGACTAAAAAGGATCTGCTCAATTCATGCCGGGGAGTTGGACTTTGGGCTTCACATCGTTCGACACGACGGAGGCCATGGGTGCGACCACTCCCTGGCTTTTGAGCAATTGGCCCATGGTCGCCTTGATTCGATATTGAGTAAATAACTGAATGTTCTTGATTTCCGCCAGACGACGGGAAGCGGTGAACAGTTCGTTCTCGCTGTCGAGCAAGTCGAGCAAGGTGCGTTGGCCCAAGCTGAACTGCTGCTGATACGCGGTGCGCACGGCACTGCTGCGATCGACATATTGCTGAGCGATCGGCACTTGGGCGTTGGCGTTGTTCAGGGCATTCCAGGCCAGGCCCAATTCTTCGTTCAACACGCGCAAGGCGTTGTTGCGGATATCCAGCGCCTGGTTCGACAGATAAGACTTGGATTCAAGATCAGCTTTGTTGCTGCCGCCGGAATACAGGTTGAAGCGCATGCGCAGCATGGCCTGCCATTCATTGTTATGGCCGGCCATACCATCCAGATTATTGTCGGCGGTGCGGCCCAGTTCGGCATCGAAACGAGGATAGAACGTCGACTTGGCGGCATCGTACTGCTTCTCGGCCGCGGCAATATCGGACTCTGCGGAACGCAGTACCGGGCTGTTTTCGAGCATTTGCTGGCGGGCTTCATTCAGGTTCGCCGGCAGCAGCGCAAGGAAAGGGGCCGGACGCTCCAGTTGATCCGGCATCTGACCCACGGCGCTGAGGAAGTTCGTCTCGGCATCTGCAAGGTTGGTCTGCTCGGTGATCAGGTTGTTGCGGGCCTGGGCCATACGCGCTTCGGCCTGATCGAGGTCAGCACCGCTGCCCACGCCACGCGAGGTGCGCAGTTTGATCTGGTCAAAGATCCGTTCGTGGCTCTTCAGGTTATCTTCGGCCAGGCGCACGAATTCGCGGCGGGTCAGCACGTCGAGGTAAACTTGGGCCACGGTCAGCGCAGTGCGCTCGGAAGTCCCCAACAATGAGTAGGCGCGGGAGTTGACGGTGGCTTGTTGACGCCCGACTTCGCTGGATGTCGCAAAACCGTCAAAAACCATTTGCTGCAAGCGCAGGCTCGACTCGCCGCGGTTCAAGGTTTCCCAATGATTGTTGCCGGCGCCAGCACGAGTCGTCGGGTTGTCAGTGCCTTCGCGACCATACCCCCCGAGCAGATCGACCTTTGGCAAGTACCCGCCTTGGGCGGCTCTTAGCTGATAGTCCGCGGAAAGGCGACTGTTCACGCCAGCCTGGATTTCCGGGTGGACATCCAGCGCTTGTTGCATGGCTTGAGGCAGGGTTTGGGCTTGTACAAAACTGGCGGCAAGGACAAAGGGTAGAGCCTTGAAGAGGTGCGAACGCATATAAGAATTTCCCAGGACTTCTTGTCTCGAATCACAGCAGATCGTTGTGCTGCGACGGAAAATGGCAACCGGAATGACCGCATGTCAGAACGTTAAAAATCAGAATTGGGTCACACACTGGAGGACGGGGGCGCCACATAAATATCAATGTGACATTACTGGGACGATTGTTTAGGATGGCACCCAGAAGGTCAATAGTTTGGCACAAAGTTTATAGCGAAAAGATGCAGCCAAATTATTGACATGAATAGCGTCAAGTTAATGTGTCACCCACTTTTAAAGTACGTCCAGACTGAATCGGCAATCGGCCCTTTCAGGTCTATGGAAGCCTACTGAACGGAACATCTGGAGAGTCTTCAATGAGCAGTGTTGTTGCCATTGTCAAAAGCATTGTTGGTCAAGTTTTCGCGGTGTCCCCGGAGGGCATCAGACGCGTGCTGATTGAAGGTGACCGACTGTTCACAGGCGACCAGCTCGATACCGGCCCGGCGGGCGCTGTGACGCTTGAACTGGCCGACGGCCGCACCCTGGACCTGGGCCGCGATACCCAGTGGAGCGGCAGCGCTCCGGACTCCAGCACTGACCTGGCGCAAGCCACCGTGCAAGCCGCGCCGTCGGTAGCAGAGCTGCAACAAGCCATCCTTGCGGGCGCCGACCCGACCACAGATATCGAAGCCGCCGCCGCGGGCCCGACCGTAACAGGTTCGGGGGGCGCGGCTGGTGGTGGCCACAGCTTCGTGGCACTGGATGCAACAGCTGCCCGCGTAGCCCCGACCATTGGTTTCCCGACTGCGGGTATTGGCGCGGGCACTTCCGCCGCCGACATCACCACTGGCGCCCAAAACACCAATAACGGCAACAACGTACTGGTTGGCTCGACCCTGACCCTCAGCGCTACATCGACCATCACCGAAGCCGGTGGCGTGCTGGTTTACACCGCAAACGTCACCCGGGCGCCGCTGACGGACCTGAGCATCACCCTGTCCAATGGCTCGGTCATCGTCATCCCGGCCGGCCAGGTCAGTGGCAGCGTCAATGTTCCGCTGGCACCGAATGACAGTGTCTACAACGACCCGCATCAGATTACCGTCAACGTCACCGGCACCACCGGTGGCGGCGGCCTGGTGCTGACCGTCGACCCGACACCGGCCGTCACCCAGGTCACTGACACGATTGATACCACCACCGTCACCCTGACGGCTGGCTCGACTGTCACCGAAGGCGGTCAGATCACCTACACCGCGACCTTGACCAACCCGGCACAAACACCGGTTACCGTGACCCTGTCCAACGGTTCGACCATCACCATCGAAGCCGGAAAAACCACTGGCGCGGTAAGCATCGATACTCCGGCCAATGATGTTTACAAAAATGGCAGCACCGTCAGCACTACTATTACCGGGGCTACCGGCGGCAATTTCGAAAACCTGGTGCCAAGCACCACCCCGGCCGTTACCACCATCACCGATTCGATCGACAACACCGGGCTGTCCCTGGCCGCGACCGGTTCGGTCACCGAAGGTGGGCAGATTACCTACACCGCGACCCTGAGCAATCCGGCCGGCACGCCGATGAGCGTCACGCTGAGCAATGGCGCAGTGATCAACATCGAGGCCGGGAAAACCACCGGCAGCGTGGTGGTCGACACTCCGGCCAACGACGTCTACAAAAACGGCAGCACCGTCAGCACCACCATCGACAGCACCAGCGGCGGCAATTTCGAACAGTTGATCCCGAGCAGCACGCCGGCGGTCACGACGATTACCGACTCGATCGACAACACCGGGCTGAGCCTGACGGCTAACGGTTCGGTAGTTGAAGGCGGCCAGATCACCTACACCGCGACCCTGACCAATCCGGCCGGTACCGCGATGAGCGTGACCTTGTCCAACGGCGCGGTGATCAACATCGAAGCCGGCAAGACCAGCGGCTCGGTGGTGGTCGACACTCCAGCCAACGACGTCTACAAAAACGGCAGCACCGTCAGCACCACCATCGAAAGCACCAGCGGTGGCAATTTCGAACAGTTGACCCCGAGCACCACCCCAGCGGTGACCACGATCACCGATTCGATCGACAACACCGGTCTGAGCCTGACGGCTGATGGTTCGGTCACCGAGGGCGGCCAGATCACCTACACCGCGACGCTGACCAACCCGGCCGGCACCGCGATGAGCGTGACCCTGAGCAACGGTGCGGTGATCAACATCGAAGCCGGCAAGACTTCCGGCACGGTGGTGGTCGACACCCCGGCCAACGATGTCTACAAAAACGGCAGCACCGTCAGCACCACCATCGAGAGCACCACCGGTGGCAATTTCGAGCAGCTGACTCCGAGCACCACGCCGGCGGTGACCACCATCACCGACTCGATCGATAACACCGGCCTGAGCCTGACTGCCACCGGCAGCGTGGTTGAAGGCGGGCAGATTACCTACACCGCGACCCTGACTAACCCGGCTGGCACGGCGATGAGCGTGACCCTGTCGAACGGTGCGGTGATCAATATCGACGCCGGCAAGACCACCGGCACGGTAGTGGTCGACACCCCGGCGAACGACGTCTACAAAAACGGCAGCACCGTCAGCACCACCATCGACAGCACCAGCGGCGGCAACTTCGAACAGTTGACCCCGAGCACCACCCCGGCGGTCACCACCATTACCGACTCGATCGACAACACCGGCCTCAGCCTGACGGCGACCGGTTCGGTAGTGGAAGGTGGCCAGATCACCTACACCGCCACCCTGACCAACCCGGCCGGCACGCCGATGACTGTCACTTTGTCCAACGGTGCGCTCATCAATATCGACGCCGGTAAAACCACCGGCAGCGTGGTGGTCGACACCCCGGCCAACGACGTCTACAAAAACGGCAGCACCGTCAGCACCACCATCGACAGCACTACGGGTGGCAACTTCGAGCAGTTGACCCCGAGCAGCACCCCGGCGGTCACCACCATTACCGACTCGATCGACAATACCGGCCTGACGCTCACCGCCAACAACAGCATCAC
>NZ_MOBJ01000017.1:0-1936 GCF_003732225.1 Pseudomonas brassicacearum
TCTTGTAGGCCGGGGAGGTGTACTCGGTCTGGCCCCATAGTTGAAACTCTACTGCCGGGGCCGTAGCGTTTTTGGTGGGGCAGGTGATTGTCCAGGTCGCGCCGGTGTCGGCAAACGTCTGAAAGGCCCCGATCGCGGGGCTGGCCGACAGCGGCAGTGTCTTGCCTGGCGGCTCTTTGAGGCACACGCCCTGATTGATCCAGGCGCTGTGTTGTTGAGCGTTGAGGGTGAGGGTGTGTTCGCCACCGTGACAGAAATACAACGGGCCGGCGGCGATAGTTTTTTCGAGTGCCATCTTGACGATTTCCTGAGGCTCGGTGGGAGCTTCACTGTCGGCGATGGGCAAGGCGACGTCTACTGTCATAAATGACAGTTAGGAATAGAGGTTCGCGATAAGAAATCACCAGAAGCACTGATATGGGAATAAGAAATGAATTACTTCTTTTTGGCGGATGAAGGTCATGACCAGCAGGACGCCAATGAAGAACATGAAGCGAAACCTCGGGCAGGGGAGAGGGTCATCCTACCTAAGCGTAGTTGGGGTTGGCGATGGGCGGGTTTGGTGAGGCCATCAGATGCCCGTAGCGAGGCGACGTATTCATGCTCGCCGTCGACGCAATACGGCACCTGAGGGCGGTCGATGACAGGCAGGACTTCTTCGACGTTGATCCAGCGCTGCAATCAAGGCGCGTAATAACGCACCCATAGTGATAAGCCTGCTCGCATAGCGCTATTCACCCGAATAGCGAGTTGTAGTGGTCTAATGTATCAGATGAACTTGTCTCTATAAAACCAGACACCTTGGTAGATACGTTTCCATCTGTCGAGGTGTCTGAAATTACTTGGCTACACTGTCCCCTTATCCATCAATAGAAAACTCATCATGGGTGTTTTGGGGTGCCGCTTCATCACCAAGGGCTATTGGCGAATTTATGAACCAATGAGGTAGAGCAATATTGCTTCCAAGCTGGAGATCGAACCTGAACTTTCCATTCTTGGATGTCAACGCTTTTATCTCCCAAGAATGCTCGGTATTAGTGTTGCCGTCGTAAGAAAAGTCTGCACGTGTCAAACCATTAGTACCTTGTTGAAAACTCAGAGTGATCCGACTACCGGCCACCGGGCTGCCGACATGAGGTCTCAATGTCAAAGTGCGTGGTGCTCCCATCTTGAAAGCAAATTGATCCGGAGAAGTCATCGCCACCCCATCGATATGTGGTGTTCCTTCCTCGAGTACGTTACGGGCCAGCCGAGTAACAGTGTTTGCCTTCAGCGGAATGGAGAGCCCCTGAATCTTCAAACTCAGTTGAAATTTCACGCTTTTGTTTATGGGGAAGGTGAAACTCCATTCAGGATCTGTTACCTCTGTGCCGAAAGGCGGAGAGCAAACGACATCATTGTTATCCCCGACCAAGACTTCACATTGCAAGCTGAACCAACGACCAGAATTAAATATGATACTGCTAGTAGGTACATATTTCATCGAGAAAGTTGGAAGGTAGCCGTTTCCTCTCCACACAGTGAAGGGCAATACACCTGATATATTGGAATCACCAACCTTGGTGGTACTTATTTCGCGCCCTAGGTCAGTGGAGATTAGATAGCAGTTCTTCAGCGTCAGCGGTGTCGTCATCCCGCGCCCCTCCAGACGCACCTCAAATGTGCCGCTCCGATCTCCCCCCGTGATATCCCAGCTACGGGTTGACACTTCTGTTTTGAACTCAGGAACGCTCGTTATGGTTTCGGGAGGTGCATCTCCGCTGAACTCATATGATGCCTTGATCAATAAACCGTCCAGTGGGCTACCGGGTTTTGCTGTCAATTTCAGCGTACGTGGTATTCCACGAAGGAAAAAGTCATCGTTCCCCTCAAGGATGGCCGTTGCCTCATCATTCAGGTTGGTCGACAGCAGTTTGCTGGCGTTCAGCACTATCGG
>NZ_MOBJ01000017.1:2289-3584 GCF_003732225.1 Pseudomonas brassicacearum
AGCTGTGAGTTGTTTTTTCTGCGTCGAATGCCGGGACACTCACCACGTTGGCCACATCCAGCCCACTCTTGATCGCGCAGGTCAGCGTCACCGGATAGCCATCCAACGGGCTGCCGGGCTTGAGCTTCAGTGTGACGGTCTGGGCCTGTCCCCGGAGGAAAAAGTTACCCTCGGCGGGAACCGTTTCGCCGCGGATCGTGACCTCGGCCTCATCATTCAGATTTTTGGAGAGCACCCGACAAGGCAAGGGAAAGACTTCATCGGTTTCCCTGAACTTGAATTGCAAATCAAAGAATCCGCTTTGACTGCCGCCGATAATGGTCCACTTCACCGAGCCGTTTTCGGGGATGTCCTGGGTATGGGATTCGCCCAGCGGAGGGGTGTAGGTGATGCCCAGGTTTGGATTAATGTCGCCAGCAATCAGGGCCACCTTCATTCCAGGCAACGGCCCGTCTGACTTGGGTTTCAGCTCCAGCACATGAGTGCCTGCACGAAAAAACACCAGGTCGGGTTTACTCAGATCATCGATGGTCTCGCCATTGAGCGTGATCGATTCAAATGCGTCCGAGGTGAGTTTCGACATCACCCGACTGGTGAGGGTCAGCGCCGTGGTGACACCCGCGCAGCCAAGCTTCAACGCAAAAGAACCGCTGACCTTACCCCCCGTGACGTTCCAGCTCAAAGTCAGGCCTTGCGGTACGTCGGTAAGTTGTCGAAGCGCTGGCACGTAGACCATCCCGACCGGAGCGTCGGTGTCTTCAAGCAACACGGCTAACCCTTGCATCCCGGGCTCGAAAGTCAACTTGAATTCGGCCAGCTCTTCGCGAAAAAAAATTGCCCCGACCTCAGAGACCGGCCTGCCTCGTACTTCAATTCGGGTGATTTCCTGCACCAGTGTTCTTGAGATCACCCGACTCTCGAGAGTCAACGGCACAGATGTGTTGGCACAGACTGCACGCAGTGTGAAAAGACCACTGTTGTTGGCGCCGGTGACACTCCATCTCAGCTGCAACCCTTCCGGTACCGGAAGGGGCTGTTTAAGCAAGGGGGCGTAAGTCATGCCCAGACCCGCAGGCGCCTGCTCTTCCAGTTCGATGGGCAGTCCTTTCATCCAGGGCGCGAAAGTCAGTACGAGTGGGACCGGCTCTTGTCGCCTGAAAATCGCGCGGGCACTCTGGACAAGCTGACTGTCGACTTCGACGGTTGTCACTTCATCCGCCAATGTGTTCGAGATGATTCGACTTTCAATGATCAACGGCAGCTGGGTATCGGGGCAAACGGCCTGAAGCCTGAGA
>NZ_MOBJ01000002.1 GCF_003732225.1 Pseudomonas brassicacearum
GAAACCCCTATCTGCGACCGCAGGTAGGGGTTTTGTTTTGCCTGCGAGAAAGTGATTCTTACGATTTCTATGCAACGGCTCGGGGCATGGCTATCATGCGGGCCTCATTGTGAGGCGATACTTGCATGCTGACGTTGTTAAAGCTTCTGAAGGACGGTCGTTTCCATTCCGGCCAAGCGCTGGGTGCCGCTCTAGGCATTAGTCGTAGCGCTGTATGGAAGCAACTCCAGCACCTCGAGGCGGAGTTGGGTCTTTCTATCCACAAGGTGCGTGGTCGTGGTTATCAGTTGAGTGCGCCGTTGACTCTGCTCAACGCCGTGGAGATCTGTGAGCATTCACCTGCTTGCGGCTGGCCCGTACTAGTCTTTGATTCGATTGATTCCACCAACGCAGAAGCTTTGCGCTCTATAGAGCGCGGAATGGCTGCGCCGTTTCTTGTGCTTGCGGAGCGACAAACTGCTGGTCGCGGTCGACGCGGCCGCAAGTGGGTGAGTCCGTTTGCCGAAAATATCTACTATAGCCTCGTGCTGCGAATCGATGGTGGCATGCGACAGCTTGAAGGGCTTAGCCTGGTCGTCGGTCTGGCGGTGATGCAAACTCTGCGTGATCTGGGTATTGCCGGAGCTGGTTTGAAGTGGCCTAACGATGTCCTGGTTGGTGAGAAGAAAGTCGCCGGGATATTGTTGGAATTGGTCGGGGATCCCGCTGATGTCTGCCATGTCGTTCTGGGCGTGGGAATCAATGTAAATATGCAGATGGCTGATGAGGTTGATCAGCAATGGACCTCTATGCGTCTCGAAGCAGGTAGGGCGTTTGATCGTAATCTTCTAGTGGCGCGTTTGGGGATTGTTCTCCAGGAGCACCTGCGTCGTCACCAGTCGGAAGGGTTTTCGTCACTTCAGGCAGAGTGGGAGAAAGGACACTTATGGCAGGGGCGCTCGGTTTCACTGATTGCTGGAGTGAACCGAATTGACGGTGAGGTGATAGGGATTGATGGCCAGGGCGCATTGCGTTTGAACGTGGGTGGCGTAGAAAAAGTGTTTAGTGGTGGTGAGCTAAGTCTGAGGTTGCGCGATGATTCTTGAGCTCGACTGCGGGAACAGCTTTATTAAATGGCGTGTGCTGCATGCAGATGCGGCGCGTTTGGTTGCCGAGGGAGTTGTCGACTCGGATCAGGCCTTGCTGGACAGTTTGCACGGTTGTGATCCGCTGAATCTCAAATACTGTCGCCTGGTAAGCGTAAGAACCAATGAAGAGACCGATGCGCTTGTTTCGTTGCTGATTGATGCATTCGGCGTAACGGTGTCCTGCGCGGCGCCGGCCCGTGAAATGTCTGGAGTCCGCAACGGTTACGAGGATTATCAGCGACTGGGTCTTGACCGCTGGCTTGCGATGCTTGGGGCATTTCATCTTGCCTCGGGAGCTTGTCTGGTTCTCGATTTTGGTACTGCGCTTACCGCAGACCTTATTGCGGCAGATGGTGAACACCTGGGAGGGTTCATTTGTCCGGGAATGCCCTTGATGCGTAATCAGTTACGCACCCATACCCGGCGGATTCGCTATGACGATCTCGCGGCATCCAGGGCGCTCGAGAGCTTTGAGCCAGGGCGAAATACGGTGGAGGCCGTCGAGCGTGGCTGTTCATTGATGTTGAGAGGGTTTGTCCTGACGCAGCTGGAGCTGGCGCGCAGCTATTGGGGGCAGGATTTTTCGGTGTTCCTTACTGGTGGTGATGCAGGCCTGGTTTCCGGAATCGTGCCAGAGGCGCGGGTGGTACCGGATCTCGTATTCGTAGGTTTGGCCATGGCTTGCCCATTGTCCTGAGGTTTTTATGCGTTGGTTGTTTCTGCTGTTGCTGGTCCTCAATGTGTTTTATTACGTTTGGCATCAGCAGGAGGCGCCCTTGCGTGCGAAGGACGTCACTCCGTTGAGTTTGTATAAAGGTTCGCAGCAGGACATTCGCCTGTTGAGTGAAACGCCTGACGCAGCAGCTGTGCGTGACAAGGGTAAATCTGCGCAGGCGGATAACAGTTGTCTTTATTTGGGTGGCTTTGCTCGTCAGGAAACGGCGAAGGCGCTCGAGCAGCGATTGACTGCTCTCGACATCAAGGTTCAACAGCTATCGGTTTCTCTTCCTGATTCTGTTGGATATTGGATGCGCGTGACCCCGGAAAGCCGGCGTTTGGCTGATGATTCCGTATTGCAGAACCTTGCTAAAGAATTCAATGAGTTAAAACATAAAATAATGCCGTGCGAGGGGGTTGCAACTGCTGAATAGGTTGCATAGAATGGCGCCCGCTTCGCAGTGAAGACCTTTAACGGTCAGCAGCGCGAAGCGAGGTCAACGCAGCTAACCTCAGGTTTTTAATGAGAAAATGCTTGACAGAAGGCTGGCATGATGTAGAATGCCGGCTCGCTTAGGAGGGGTTCCCGAGCGGCCAAAGGGATCAGACTGTAAATCTGACGTCTACGACTTCGAAGGTTCGAATCCTTCCCCCTCCACCATTTTTAGCGTGAGCTGCAAGCTTACGCGGGTATAGTTTAGTGGTAGAACCTCAGCCTTCCAAGCTGATGATGCGGGTTCGATTCCCGCTACCCGCTCCAAGTTTGCAGGTTGTGCAAAGTGTTTCGCTCTTGTAGCTCAGTTGGTAGAGCACACCCTTGGTAAGGGTGAGGTCAGCGGTTCAAATCCGCTCAAGAGCTCCATATAACAAGGCAGATATGAAAATATCTGCCTTTGTTTTAATGGCTGGTGTGACTTGCTTAATTCTTCTCCTGGGGGTGATTTCGATGGCTAAGGAAAAGTTCGAACGTAATAAGCCGCACGTCAACGTAGGCACCATTGGTCACGTCGACCACGGTAAGACTACCCTGACTGCTGCGCTGACCCGTGTCTGCTCCGAGGTTTTCGGTTCGGCCAAGGTTGACTTCGACAAGATCGATAGCGCCCCAGAAGAAAAAGCTCGTGGTATCACCATCAATACCGCTCACGTTGAGTACGATTCGGCTGCGCGTCACTACGCACACGTTGACTGTCCAGGTCACGCCGACTACGTAAAAAACATGATCACCGGTGCTGCTCAGATGGATGGCGCTATCCTGGTTTGCTCGGCCGCTGATGGTCCGATGCCGCAAACCCGTGAGCACATCCTGCTGTCCCGTCAGGTAGGCGTTCCGTACATCGTTGTCTTCCTGAACAAGGCTGACATGGTTGACGATGCTGAGCTGCTGGAGCTGGTTGAGATGGAAGTGCGCGATCTGTTGAGCGCTTACGATTTCCCAGGTGATGACACTCCAATCATCATCGGTTCGGCTCTGATGGCTCTGAACGGTCAAGACGACAACGAGATGGGTACTACTGCCGTCAAGAAGTTGGTTGAGACTCTGGATAGCTACATTCCGCAACCAGAGCGTGCTATTGACAAGCCGTTCCTGATGCCGATCGAAGACGTATTCTCGATCTCTGGTCGCGGTACTGTTGTAACTGGTCGCGTTGAGCGTGGCATTGTCCGCATTCAGGAAGAAGTTGAGATTGTTGGTCTTCGTGACACTGTCAAAACTACTTGTACTGGTGTTGAAATGTTCCGCAAGCTGCTCGACGAAGGTCGTGCTGGCGAGAACTGCGGTGTGCTTCTGCGTGGCACCAAGCGTGATGACGTCGAGCGTGGTCAGGTTCTGGTTAAGCCGGGGACCGTTAAGCCACACACCAAGTTCACTGCAGAAGTTTACGTTCTGAGCAAGGAAGAAGGCGGTCGTCATACTCCGTTCTTCAAAGGCTACCGTCCACAGTTCTACTTCCGTACTACTGATGTGACTGGTAACTGCGAGCTGCCGGAAGGCGTTGAAATGGTGATGCCAGGTGACAACATTCAGATGACTGTCACTCTGATCAAAACCATCGCGATGGAAGATGGCTTGCGTTTCGCTATCCGTGAAGGCGGTCGTACCGTCGGCGCTGGTGTCGTAGCCAAAGTCATCGAGTAAGTTGTTGTAATGTCTTTTTTAGGCCGGCATAATGGTCGGCCTAATTTTGTTTTAGGTCAGTAGCTCAATTGGCAGAGCGACGGTCTCCAAAACCGTAGGTTGGGGGTTCGATTCCCTCCTGACCTGCCAGATTCACTTGGTGTGTCTGGCTTTCTTTTCACAGGATCTTCATAGATGACTCCTAAAGCTGAAGCTCAAGGCTCTCGCTTCGATCTGCTCAAGTGGCTTGTAGTAGTCGCCTTGGTGGTTGTTGGCGTTGTCGGCAATCAGTACTACCATGCTGTGCCGATCCTGTACCGTGTACTCGCTTTGCTTGTTATTGCTGCTGTAGCTGCCTTTGTAGGCCTGCAGACTGTCAAGGGCAAGTCTTTCTTTGTACTGGTTAAGGAAGCTCGCACCGAGATTCGTAAAGTCGTGTGGCCAACTCGCCAAGAAACCACGCAGACCACCCTGATTGTGGTGGCTGTTGTTCTGGTTATGGCGTTGCTGTTGTGGGGGCTTGATTCCCTGCTCGGCTGGCTTGTTTCCTTGATTGTTGGCTAAGGGTGTCCCGTGGCTAAGCGTTGGTACGTTGTGCATGCTTACTCGGGTTACGAGAAGCATGTCATGCGCTCGTTGGTAGAGCGCGTAAAGCTGGCTGGCATGGAAGATGGCTTCGGCGAAATTCTGGTTCCCACTGAAGAAGTGGTTGAAATGCGTAATGGCCAGAAGCGCAAAAGCGAACGTAAGTTCTTCCCTGGTTATGTGCTGGTCCAGATGGATATGAACGAGGGGACTTGGCACTTGGTCAAGGACACTCCTCGGGTGATGGGCTTCATCGGCGGTACTGCTGATAAGCCGGCACCAATCACTGATAAAGAGGCAGAAGCAATTCTGCGTCGTGTTGCTGATGGTAGCGACAAACCGAAGCCTAAGACTCTGTTCGAGCCGGGTGAAGTGGTTCGTGTCACCGATGGTCCGTTCGCCGATTTTAATGGCACGGTCGAAGAAGTTAACTACGAAAAGAGCCGGATTCAAGTCGCTGTGCTCATTTTCGGTCGCTCTACTCCGGTAGAGCTAGAGTTCAGCCAGGTCGAAAAGGTCTAGCCGAACAAGCATCCCAACCCCGCAGCCCTAGGCTGTGGGGTTTTGTCGTCACTGGGATAAACGCGCAAGTAACCGGGGAGCCTCTCGAGGCGTTCGAACCCGTAATTGGAGTGCCTCATGGCCAAGAAGATTACCGCTTACATCAAGCTGCAAGTGAAGGCCGCTCAGGCTAACCCAAGCCCACCTGTTGGTCCTGCTCTGGGTCAGCACGGCGTGAACATCATGGAATTCTGCAAGGCTTTCAACGCCCGTACTCAGGGTATTGAACCAGGTCTGCCGACTCCAGTGATCATCACTGTCTACAGCGACCGTAGCTTCACTTTCGAAACTAAAAGCACCCCGGCTTCGGTTCTGCTGAAGAAGGCTGCTGGTTTGACTAGCGGTTCCGCTCGTCCAAACACCGTTAAGGTTGGCACTGTAACTCGTGCTCAGCTGGAAGAAATCGCGAAAACCAAAAACGCGGATCTGACTGCAGCTGATATGGAAGCAGCCGTGCGTACTATCGCCGGTTCTGCTCGTAGCATGGGCCTTAACGTGGAGGGTGTGTAATGGCTAAGCTGACCAAGCGCCAAAAGGCTATCGCCGGCAAAATCGAAGCAGGCAAGGCCTACAATTTTGTAGACGCCGCTGCTCTGCTGGCTGAGCTGTCGACTGTCAAGTTCAGCGAGTCGTTCGACGTTGCTGTGAACCTGGGTGTTGACCCGCGTAAATCTGACCAGGTTGTTCGTAGCGCTACTGTGCTGCCACACGGCACTGGCAAGACCGTTCGCGTTGCTGTGTTCACCCAAGGTCCAGCAGCTGAAGCTGCTCTGGCCGCCGGCGCTGATCGCGTAGGCATGGACGACCTGGCTGCCGAAATGAAAGGCGGCGACCTGAACTATGACGTAGTTATTGCTTCCCCGGATGCAATGCGCGTTGTAGGTCAGTTGGGTCAGATCCTCGGCCCACGTGGCCTGATGCCTAACCCTAAAGTCGGCACCGTAACTCCAGACGTAGCTACCGCGGTTAAAAACGCAAAAGCTGGTCAGGTTCGTTATCGCACCGACAAAAACGGCATTATCCACACCTCCGTTGGCAAAGTCGGCTTCGATGCCGTCAAGCTGAAGGAAAACGTTGAAGCCCTGATCGCTGATCTGAAGCGTATCAAGCCAGCTTCCTCGAAAGGTATCTACGTCAAGCGCGTTACCCTGAGCACCACTATGGGCCCAGGTCTGGTCATCGACCAGGGTTCGCTCGACGCATAAGACACAAATTGGCGCGAGCGATCGCGTCAATTGAAAGATTGGGGTCCCTGCCTGGCGGGGGCTATCCAAGACCGTAGGCGACGCAAGTCTTAAACCTCAAGCCTACGCAGATGGTGCTCCCGGTTCCTTACCGAATCAGACACCAAAACGACATCCGGCTTCGGCTGGATGAAACGGTAACAAGCAGGAGTTAAACCCGTGGCAATTAAACTCGAAGACAAGAAGGCCATCGTCGCTGAAGTCAACGAGGCTGCCAAAGCTGCTCTGTCCGCTGTCGTGGCTGATGCCCGTGGCGTAACAGTAGGCGCTATGACCGGACTCCGTAAAGAGGCTCGTGAAGCTGGCGTTTACGTACGTGTTGTACGTAACACCTTGCTCAAGCGCGCTGTTGCTGACACTGAATACAGTGTTCTCAACGACGTGTTCACTGGCCCGACCTTGATCGCGTTCTCCAACCAACATCCTGGCGCTGCTGCCCGTTTGTTCAAGGAATTCGCCAAAGGTCAGGATAAGTTCGAGATCAAGGCAGCTGCGTTCGAGGGCAAGTTCCTCGCAGCTAATCAGATCGACGTACTGGCAACTCTGCCGACCCGTGACGAAGCAATTTCCCAGCTGATGAGCGTGATTCAAGGCGCTACCAGCAAATTGGCTCGTACTCTGGCGGCTATTCGCGACCAAAAAGAAGCTGTTGCAGCCTAAGGCTGAGCACTTCCTTTCGCGCTTTTTTGTTTATTTCGATGGTCGCGTAGGCCGTCCCCAAATCAGGAATTAGAGTCATGTCTATCTCTCAAGACGATATCCTCAACGCCGTAGCTGAAATGTCGGTTATCCAGGTTGTTGAGCTGATCAAAGCTTTCGAAGAAAAATTCGGCGTTACCGCTGCTGCTGCTTCGGCTGGTCCAGCTGTTGCTGCTGCCGTTGCTGAAGAGCAAACCGAATTCAACGTCATGCTGACCGAAGCTGGCGAGAAGAAAGTTAACGTGATCAAGGCTGTACGTGAACTGACCGGTCTGGGCCTGAAAGAAGCCAAGGCTGTAGTTGACGGCGCTCCTGCCATGGTTCTGGAAGCTGTTGCCAAAGACGCAGCTGACAAAGCCAAAGCAGTTCTGGAAGAAGCAGGCGCTAAAGTCGAGCTGAAGTAAGCTTCGACTTTGCGTCTCCAGCCCGAGCGTTAAGCGAAAGGCTGATGGCTGGTGGCTCTTGCCACCGGCCTTTTTCCGTTATTGGCAGCCGACTGGGTCGGTGCCGATAACGAGCTGTACCACCCGATGCGGTGGCGCAAACCATGGGGTTTGCACGATTTTCTGGCTGCTCCCGTCGGGAGGGGCCAAACAAGCAGGTGACCAAGCTGGGGAACGCTGATGGCTTACTCATATACTGAGAAAAAACGTATCCGCAAGGACTTTAGCAAGTTGCCGGACGTCATGGATGTGCCGTACCTCCTGGCCATCCAGCTGGATTCGTATCGTGAATTCTTGCAAGCGGGAGCGACTAAAGATCAGTTCCGCGACGTGGGCCTGCATGCGGCCTTCAAATCCGTTTTCCCGATCATCAGCTACTCCGGCAATGCTGCGCTGGAGTACGTCGGTTATCGCCTGGGCGAACCGGCATTTGATGTCAAAGAATGCGTATTGCGCGGTGTAACTTACGCCGTACCTTTGCGGGTAAAAGTGCGCCTGATCATTTTCGACAAAGAATCGTCGAACAAAGCGATCAAGGACATCAAAGAGCAAGAAGTCTACATGGGTGAAATCCCCCTGATGACTGAGAACGGTACCTTCGTAATCAACGGTACCGAGCGTGTAATCGTTTCCCAGCTGCACCGTTCCCCGGGCGTGTTCTTCGACCACGACCGTGGCAAGACGCACAGCTCCGGCAAACTGCTGTACTCCGCGCGGATCATTCCTTACCGCGGTTCGTGGCTGGACTTCGAGTTCGACCCGAAAGACTGCGTATTCGTGCGTATCGACCGTCGTCGCAAGCTGCCTGCATCGGTACTGCTTCGCGCGCTCGGTTACACCACCGAAGAAGTGCTGGACGCGTTCTACACCACCAACGTCTTCCACGTGCAAGGTGAAAACCTCAGCCTGGAACTGGTGCCTCAGCGCCTGCGTGGTGAAATTGCTGTCCTGGATATCCTGGATGACAAAGGCAAGGTTATTGTCGAGCAAGGTCGTCGTATCACTGCTCGCCACATCAACCAGCTGGAAAAGGCCGGGATCAAAGAGCTGCAAGTGCCTCTGGACTACGTCCTGGGTCGCACTACCGCCAAGGTCATCGTGCATCCGGCTACCGGCGAAATCCTGGCAGAGTGCAACACCGAGCTGAACACCGAGATCCTGGCAAAAATCGCCAAGGCCCAGGTTGTTCGCATCGAGACTCTGTACACCAACGATATCGACTGCGGTCCGTTCGTCTCCGACACGCTGAAGATCGACTCTACCAGCAACCAATTGGAAGCGCTGGTCGAGATCTATCGCATGATGCGTCCTGGCGAGCCGCCAACCAAAGACGCTGCCGAGACTCTGTTCAACAACCTGTTCTTCAGCCCTGAGCGCTATGACCTGTCTGCGGTCGGCCGGATGAAGTTCAACCGTCGTATCGGTCGTACCGAGATCGAAGGTTCGGGCGTGTTGTGCAAAGAAGACATCGTCGCGGTACTGAAGACTCTGGTCGACATCCGCAACGGTAAAGGCATCGTCGATGACATCGACCACCTGGGTAACCGTCGTGTTCGCTGCGTAGGCGAAATGGCCGAGAACCAGTTCCGCGTTGGCCTGGTACGTGTTGAGCGTGCGGTCAAAGAGCGTCTGTCGATGGCTGAAAGCGAAGGCCTGATGCCGCAAGACCTGATCAACGCCAAGCCAGTGGCTGCGGCGGTGAAAGAGTTCTTCGGTTCGAGCCAGCTGTCCCAGTTCATGGACCAGAACAACCCGCTGTCCGAGATCACTCACAAGCGTCGTGTCTCCGCACTCGGCCCTGGCGGTTTGACTCGTGAGCGTGCTGGCTTTGAAGTTCGTGACGTACACCCGACTCACTATGGTCGTGTATGCCCGATTGAAACGCCGGAAGGTCCGAACATCGGCCTGATCAACTCCCTGGCCGCCTATGCGCGCACCAACCAGTACGGCTTCCTCGAGAGCCCGTACCGTGTGGTGAAAGACGCTCTGGTCACCGACGAGATCGTGTTCCTGTCCGCCATCGAAGAAGCTGATCACGTGATCGCTCAGGCTTCGGCCACGATGAACGACAAGAAAGTCCTGATCGACGAGCTGGTAGCTGTTCGTCACTTGAACGAGTTCACCGTCAAGGCGCCGGAAGACGTCACCTTGATGGATGTATCGCCGAAGCAGGTAGTTTCGGTTGCTGCGTCGCTGATCCCGTTCCTTGAGCACGACGACGCCAACCGTGCGTTGATGGGTTCGAACATGCAGCGTCAAGCTGTACCAACCCTGCGCGCTGACAAGCCGCTGGTAGGTACCGGTATGGAACGTAACGTGGCTCGCGACTCCGGCGTTTGCGTCGTGGCTCGTCGTGGCGGCGTGATCGACTCCGTTGATGCCAGCCGTATTGTGGTTCGTGTTGCTGATGACGAAGTTGAAACCGGCGAAGCTGGTGTCGACATCTACAACCTGACCAAGTACACCCGCTCCAACCAGAACACCTGCATCAACCAGCGTCCGCTGGTGAGCAAGGGTGATCGGGTTCAGCGTAGCGACATCATGGCCGACGGTCCGTCCACCGACATGGGTGAACTGGCTCTGGGTCAGAACATGCGTATCGCGTTCATGGCATGGAACGGCTTCAACTTCGAAGACTCCATCTGCCTGTCCGAGCGTGTGGTTCAGGAAGACCGCTTCACCACGATCCACATCCAGGAACTGACCTGTGTGGCGCGTGACACCAAGCTTGGGCCAGAGGAAATCACTGCAGACATCCCGAACGTGGGTGAAGCTGCACTGAACAAACTGGACGAAGCCGGTATCGTTTACGTAGGTGCTGAAGTTGGCGCAGGCGACATTCTGGTCGGTAAGGTCACTCCGAAAGGCGAGACCCAACTGACTCCGGAAGAGAAACTGTTGCGTGCGATCTTCGGTGAAAAAGCCAGCGACGTTAAAGACACTTCCCTGCGCGTACCTACCGGTACCAAGGGTACTGTCATCGACGTACAGGTCTTCACCCGTGACGGCGTTGAGCGTGATGCTCGTGCTCTGTCGATCGAGAAGACTCAACTCGACGAGATCCGCAAGGACCTGAACGAAGAGTTCCGTATCGTTGAAGGCGCTACTTTCGAACGTCTGCGTTCCGCTCTGGTCGGCCACAAAGCCGAAGGCGGCGCCGGTCTGAAGAAAGGTCAGGAAATCACCGACGAAGTTCTCGACGGTCTTGAGCACGGCCAGTGGTTCAAACTGCGCATGGCTGAAGATGCTCTGAATGAGCAACTCGAGAAGGCTCAGGCCTACATCGTTGATCGCCGCCGTCTGCTGGACGACAAGTTCGAAGACAAGAAGCGCAAACTGCAGCAGGGCGATGACCTGGCTCCAGGCGTGCTGAAAATCGTCAAGGTTTACCTGGCAATCCGTCGCCGCATCCAGCCGGGCGACAAGATGGCCGGTCGTCACGGTAACAAAGGTGTGGTCTCCGTGATCATGCCGGTTGAAGACATGCCGCACGATGCCAATGGCACCCCGGTCGACGTCGTCCTCAACCCGTTGGGCGTACCTTCGCGTATGAACGTTGGTCAGATCCTTGAAACCCACCTGGGCCTCGCGGCCAAAGGTCTGGGCGAGAAGATCAACCGGATGATCGAAGAGCAGCGTAAGGTTGCCGAGCTGCGTAAGTTCCTGCACGAGATCTATAACGAGATCGGCGGTCGTCAGGAAAGCCTCGATGACTTCTCCGACCAGGAAATCCTGGATCTGGCGAAGAACCTGCGCGGCGGCGTACCGATGGCCACTCCGGTGTTCGACGGTGCCAAGGAAAGCGAAATCAAGGCCATGCTGAAACTGGCAGACCTGCCAGAAAGCGGCCAGATGCAGCTGACTGACGGCCGTACCGGCAACAAGTTCGAGCGCCCGGTTACCGTTGGCTACATGTACATGCTGAAGCTGAACCACTTGGTAGACGACAAGATGCACGCTCGTTCTACCGGTTCGTACAGCCTGGTTACCCAGCAGCCGCTGGGTGGTAAGGCACAGTTCGGTGGTCAGCGTTTCGGGGAGATGGAGGTCTGGGCACTGGAAGCATACGGTGCTGCATACACTCTGCAAGAAATGCTCACAGTGAAGTCGGACGATGTGAACGGTCGGACCAAGATGTACAAAAACATCGTGGACGGCGATCACCGTATGGAGCCGGGCATGCCCGAGTCCTTCAACGTGTTGATCAAGGAAATTCGTTCCCTCGGCATCGATATCGATCTGGAAACCGAATAACACGTGACGCGAATGAGAGCGGGGCAGGATTGCCCGCTCTCTGCTCCGCCAGGAGGAAAGGCCTTGAAAGACCTACTGAATTTGCTGAAAAACCAGGGTCAAGTCGAAGAGTTCGACGCCATCCGTATCGGATTGGCATCGCCTGAGATGATCCGTTCGTGGTCGTTCGGTGAAGTTAAAAAGCCGGAAACCATCAACTACCGTACGTTCAAACCTGAGCGTGACGGCCTGTTCTGCGCCAAGATCTTTGGCCCGGTAAAGGATTACGAGTGCCTGTGCGGTAAGTACAAGCGCTTGAAGCACCGTGGTGTGATCTGCGAGAAGTGCGGCGTTGAAGTCGCGCTGGCAAAAGTTCGTCGTGAGCGCATGGCGCACATCGAACTGGCCTCGCCGGTTGCTCACATCTGGTTCCTGAAATCGCTGCCGTCCCGTATCGGCTTGCTGATGGACATGACCCTGCGTGATATCGAACGCGTTCTCTACTTCGAGAGCTATGTCGTTATCGATCCAGGCATGACCACCCTTGAAAAAGGTCAGTTGCTCAACGACGAGCAGTACTTCGAAGCGCTGGAAGAGTTCGGCGACGATTTCGATGCCCGCATGGGTGCCGAAGCTGTCCGTGAACTGCTGCACGCTATCGACCTGGAACACGAGATTGGCCGTCTGCGTGAAGAAATTCCGCAAACCAACTCCGAAACCAAAATCAAGAAGCTGTCCAAGCGTCTGAAGTTGATGGAAGCCTTCCAGGGTTCCGGCAACTTGCCAGAGTGGATGGTGCTGACCGTTCTGCCGGTTCTGCCGCCAGATCTGCGTCCACTGGTCCCATTGGATGGCGGTCGTTTCGCGACTTCCGACCTCAACGACCTGTATCGTCGAGTGATCAACCGTAACAACCGCTTGAAGCGCCTGCTTGATCTGTCCGCTCCGGACATCATCGTGCGCAACGAAAAGCGTATGTTGCAGGAAGCTGTCGACGCCTTGCTCGACAACGGTCGTCGTGGCCGCGCTATCACCGGTTCCAACAAGCGTCCTCTGAAATCCCTGGCTGACATGATCAAGGGTAAGCAGGGTCGTTTCCGTCAGAACTTGCTCGGTAAGCGTGTTGACTACTCCGGTCGTTCGGTAATTACCGTTGGTCCGACCCTGCGTCTGCACCAGTGCGGTCTGCCGAAGAAAATGGCTCTCGAGCTGTTCAAGCCGTTCATTTTCGGCAAGCTGGAAATGCGTGGTCTCGCTACCACCATCAAAGCTGCCAAGAAGATGGTTGAGCGCGAGTTGCCGGAAGTCTGGGACGTTCTCGCTGAAGTTATCCGCGAACACCCAGTGCTTCTCAACCGTGCGCCGACCCTTCACCGTCTGGGTATCCAGGCATTTGAACCGGTTCTGATCGAAGGTAAGGCTATCCAGCTGCACCCGCTGGTCTGCGCCGCGTACAACGCCGACTTCGACGGCGACCAAATGGCCGTGCACGTACCGCTGACACTGGAAGCCCAGTTGGAAGCGCGTGCGTTGATGATGTCGACCAACAACATTCTGTCGCCAGCCAACGGTGAGCCAATCATCGTTCCGTCGCAGGACGTTGTATTGGGTCTGTACTACATGACTCGTGAAGCGATCAACGCCAAAGGCGAAGGTCGTGTGTTCGCGGATCTGCAAGAAGTTGACCGTGTGTTCCGTGCCGGCGAAGCCGCACTGCACGCCAAGGTTAAAGTGCGGATCAACGAAACCGTCAACGACCGTGATGGCGGCAGCGTGAGCAACACCCGTATCGTCGACACCACTGTCGGTCGTGCGCTGTTGTTCCAGGTTGTGCCAAAAGGTCTGTCGTACGACGTCGTCAACCTGCCAATGAAGAAAAAGGCGATCTCCAAGCTGATCAACCAGTGCTACCGCGTGGTTGGTTTGAAAGAGACCGTGATCTTCGCTGACCAGTTGATGTACACCGGTTTTGCCTATTCGACCATTTCCGGCGTTTCCATCGGTGTTAACGACTTCGTTATCCCGGATGAAAAAGCCCGCATCATCAGTGCTGCTACCGATGAAGTGAAGGAGATCGAAAGTCAGTACGCCTCCGGCCTGGTAACCCAGGGCGAGAAGTACAACAAAGTGATCGACCTTTGGTCCAAGGCGAACGACGAAGTTTCCAAGGCGATGATGGCCAACCTCTCGAAAGAGAAAGTCATCGACCGTCATGGCGTCGAAGTCGACCAGGAATCCTTCAACTCGATGTACATGATGGCCGACTCGGGCGCACGGGGTTCTGCTGCGCAGATCCGTCAGCTCGCCGGTATGCGTGGTCTGATGGCCAAGCCGGACGGTTCCATCATTGAAACGCCGATTACTGCGAACTTCCGTGAAGGTTTGAGCGTACTTCAGTACTTCATCTCCACTCACGGTGCTCGTAAAGGTCTGGCGGATACCGCGTTGAAAACTGCGAACTCCGGTTACCTGACTCGTCGTCTGGTAGACGTGGCGCAGGATCTGGTAGTAACCGAGATCGATTGCGGCACCGAACACGGTCTGCTGATGACTCCGCACATTGAAGGCGGTGACGTTGTAGAGCCGTTGGGTGAGCGCGTATTGGGTCGTGTTATTGCCCGTGATGTATTTAAGCCGGGTACCGAGGAAATCATCGTTCCTGCCGGCACTCTGGTAGACGAGAAGTGGGTTGAATTCATCGAGCTGAACAGCATCGACGAAGTGATCGTGCGTTCGCCGATCAGCTGCGAAACCCGCTACGGCATTTGCGCCAAGTGCTACGGCCGTGATCTGGCTCGTGGTCACCAAGTGAACATCGGTGAAGCTGTCGGCGTAATCGCTGCACAGTCGATCGGTGAGCCGGGTACCCAGCTGACAATGCGTACGTTCCACATCGGTGGTGCGGCAAGCCGGACCTCCGCAGCCGACAGCGTTCAGGTGAAGAATGGCGGTACCGTCCGTCTGCATAACCTGAAGCACGTTGAGCGAGTGGATGGTTGCCTGGTAGCTGTGTCCCGTTCCGGTGAACTGGCAATCGCAGACGACTACGGTCGTGAGCGCGAGCGTTACAAGCTGCCGTACGGTGCTGTGATTTCGGTTAAAGAAGGTGACAAGGTCGACGCTGGCGCAATCGTGGCCAAGTGGGATCCGCACACTCACCCAATCGTTACCGAAATGAAAGGTACCGTGACCTACGTGGGCATGGAAGAAGGCATCACGATCAAGCGTCAGACTGACGAATTGACCGGTATGACCAACATTGAAGTACTCGATGCCAAAGACCGTCCAGCTGCCGGCAAGGACATCCGTCCTGCTGTGAAGATGGTCGACGACAATGGCAAGGATCTGTTGCTGCCGGGTACTGACGTAATCGCTCAGTACTTCCTGCCTGCCAACGCCCTGGTCGGTGTGGCGGACGGTGCGAAAATCGCGATCGGTGATGTTATCGCTCGTATTCCGCAAGAGACTTCGAAGACCCGTGACATCACCGGTGGTCTGCCGCGTGTTGCCGACTTGTTCGAAGCTCGTCGTCCGAAAGAAGCCTCGATTCTGGCTGAAGTCAGCGGCACCATCGCGTTCGGTAAAGAGACCAAAGGCAAGCGCCGTCTGGTCATTACCCCGAACGACGGTAGTGATCCGTATGAAGAGCTGATTCCGAAGTGGCGTCACCTGAACGTGTTCGAAGGCGAACAGGTAAACCGCGGCGAAGTTATCTCCGACGGTCCAAGCGATCCACACGACATCCTGCGTCTGCTGGGTGTGAGTGCGCTGGCCAAGTACATTGTTAACGAGATCCAGGACGTTTACCGTCTGCAAGGCGTGAAGATCAACGATAAGCACATCGAGACCATCCTGCGTCAGATGCTGCGTAAAGTTGAAATCGCTGAATCCGGCGATTCCACTTTCATCAAGGGCGACCAGATGGAATTGACTCACGTACTGGTAGAGAACGAGCGTTTGGCTGGCGACGACAAGTTCGTTTCCAAGTTCACTCGCGTTCTGCTGGGTATCACCAAGGCGTCGTTGTCCACCGAATCGTTCATCTCGGCGGCCTCTTTCCAAGAGACCACTCGCGTACTGACCGAAGCGGCGGTAACCGGCAAGCGCGATTACCTGCGCGGCCTGAAAGAAAACGTAGTCGTGGGTCGTCTGATCCCGGCTGGTACCGGTCTGGCTTATCACAGCGAGCGCAAGCGCCGCCGTGATGCTGACAAACCGTTGCGCGTAAGCGCCAGTGAAGTGGAAGCTGCACTGACCGAAGCGCTGAACTCGAGCGGTAACTGAGTTCTGCGATAAATAAGTGTGGGGCCCTGGCGGCCCCGCTCATCGAATCGAGACAATTTGTCGAGGTTGGATGAGCGGGGAGGTCGGGGCCTTGCCTTGACTGGGGACAAGATCCTCTTTAGACTCTTGTACCCCTAAATTTGGCGGGAATTCGTTCCTGCCATTTTGCTTTTCTTGCAAGACAATAGCGTCGCAAGACAACAGTGGAGCTAGTAGATGGCAACTATCAACCAGCTGGTACGTCAGCCGCGTAAGCGTATCGTCGAGAAATCCGACGTGCCTGCGCTGCAGAACTGCCCGCAACGTCGTGGCGTATGCACCCGTGTGTATACCACCACGCCGAAAAAACCTAACTCGGCACTGCGTAAAGTATGCCGTGTGCGTCTGACCAACGGTTTCGAGGTTTCCTCGTACATCGGCGGTGAAGGCCACAACCTGCAAGAGCACAGCGTGGTACTGATCCGCGGCGGTCGTGTAAAAGACTTGCCAGGTGTTCGTTACCACACCGTACGCGGTTCTTTGGATACTTCCGGCGTTAAAGGTCGTAACCAGGGTCGCTCGAAGTACGGTACCAAGAAGCCTAAGTAGTAGCGGCTTTTTGTAAATACTGAATTATCTATTTTTCTGAGTCGATAAGAGTAAGGTCGGAGGCGTCCCGAAAGGGCACCGATTCCGAGCGAACCTGAAGACCGTTTGAGGGCTTATCCATGCCAAGAAGACGCGTAGCAGCCAAGCGCGAAGTGCTTGACGATCCAAAATACGGAAGCCAAATCCTGGCCAAGTTCATGAACCACGTGATGGAAAGCGGCAAGAAAGCCGTTGCCGAGCGTATCGTTTATGGCGCGCTGGAAAAGGTTAAAGAACGCAAGAACAGCGACCCCCTGGAAATCTTCGAGAAAGCTCTCGACGCCATCGCTCCGCTGGTCGAAGTGAAGTCGCGCCGTGTAGGCGGTGCTACTTACCAGGTTCCGGTCGAAGTTCGTCCGTCCCGTCGTAACGCCCTGGCAATGCGCTGGTTGGTAGACTACGCCCGTAAGCGCGGCGAGAAGTCTATGGCTCTGCGTTTGGCTGGCGAACTGTTGGACGCTGCTGAAGGTAAAGGTGCTGCTGTTAAGAAGCGTGAAGACGTGCACCGTATGGCTGAAGCCAACAAGGCTTTCTCGCACTACCGCTTCTAATTTTAGCGTCACTCATTTTGCGAGGGCTTTATGGCTCGTACAACACCGATTAACCGCTACCGTAACATTGGTATCGTTGCTCACGTGGATGCTGGTAAAACCACCACCACCGAGCGCGTCCTTTTTTACACTGGCAAAAGTCACAAAATGGGCGAGGTGCATGACGGCGCCGCGACCACAGACTGGATGGTGCAGGAGCAGGAGCGTGGTATTACCATTACTTCTGCTGCTATTACCGCTTTCTGGCAGGGTTCCGAGAAGCAGCACAAGGACCAATACCGTTTCAACGTCATCGACACCCCGGGCCACGTAGACTTCACTATTGAAGTTGAGCGTTCCCTGCGTGTTCTCGACGGCGCGGTCGTTGTGTTCTGCGGTACCTCGGGCGTTGAGCCTCAGTCCGAAACCGTATGGCGTCAAGCCAACAAGTACGGTGTTCCACGTCTTGTTTACGTAAACAAGATGGACCGTGCTGGTGCCAACTTCCTGCGCGTGATCGGTCAGATCAAGCAGCGTCTGGGTCACACCCCGGTGCCAATCCAGTTGGCTATCGGTTCCGAAGACAACTTCCAGGGTCAGATCGATCTGATGGCCATGGAAGCGGTTTACTGGAACGACGCTGACAAAGGCATGACTCCACGTCGCGAGCCTATCCCTGCTGAGCTGCAGGAATTGGCTGACGAGTGGCGCGGCAATATGGTTGAGGCTGCGGCTGAAGCCAGCGAAGAGCTGATGAACAAGTACCTCGAAGGTGAAGAACTCACCAACGCGGAAATCAAGGCCGCTCTGCGTCAGCGTACTATCGCTGGTGAGATCGTTCTGGCTGTTTGCGGTTCTTCCTTCAAGAACAAGGGTGTTCCCCTGGTTCTCGACGCCGTTATCGACTACCTGCCAGCTCCTACCGACATTCCTGCCATCAAGGGTACTGACCCGGATGACGAGACCAAGGAAATGGAGCGTCATGCGAACGACGACGAGCCGTTCTCGGCTCTGGCGTTCAAGATCGCTACCGACCCATTCGTGGGTACCTTGACCTTCGTCCGTGTTTACTCGGGCGTGTTGGCCTCCGGCGACGGCGTGATCAACTCGGTTAAAGGCAAGAAAGAGCGCGTGGGTCGTATGGTGCAAATGCACGCAAACGCCCGTGAAGAAATCAAGGAAGTGCGCGCTGGTGACATCGCGGCCTTGATCGGCATGAAGGACGTCACTACTGGCGAAACTTTGTGCAACGCTGACAAGCCAATCATCCTGGTTCGCATGGACTTCCCGGAGCCGGTTATTTCGGTTGCCGTTGAGCCTAAGACCAAGGATGACCAGGAAAAAATGGGTATCGCACTGGGCAAGCTTGCTCAGGAAGACCCGTCTTTCCGCGTCAAGACTGATGAAGAGACTGGTCAAACGATCATCTCTGGCATGGGCGAGTTGCACCTGGACATCCTGGTTGACCGGATGCGCCGTGAGTTCAACGTCGAAGCCAACATCGGTAAGCCTCAGGTTTCGTACCGTGAGCGCATCACGAAGAGCTGCGAGATTGAAGGCAAGTTCGTTCGTCAGTCCGGCGGTCGTGGCCAGTTCGGCCATTGCTGGATTCGTTTTGCTCCTGCTGACGAAGGTCAGGAAGGTCTGCAATTCCTGAACGAAGTAGTGGGTGGTGTGGTTCCTAAGGAATACATCCCGGCTATCCAGAAAGGTATCGAAGAGCAGATGAAGAACGGCGTTGTCGCCGGCTATCCGCTGATCGGCCTGAAGGCTACCGTGTTTGATGGTTCCTACCACGACGTCGACTCCAACGAGATGGCGTTTAAGGTGGCTGCTTCCATGGCGACCAAGCAACTGGCCCAGAAGGGTGGTGGTGAGTTGCTTGAGCCGATCATGGCGGTAGAGGTTGTTACGCCTGAAGACTATATGGGTGACGTGATGGGCGACCTTAACCGTCGTCGCGGCATGATCCTGGGTATGGAAGACACGGTTTCCGGCAAAGTGATTCGCGCCGAGGTTCCGTTGGGTGAGATGTTCGGTTATGCGACCGACGTTCGCTCCATGTCCCAAGGTCGCGCAAGCTACTCTATGGAATTCAAAAAATACAATACAGCTCCGTCGCATATCGTCGAAACTGTTACCAAAAAACAAGGCTGATTCAGCCCCTTTAGGCTAGGAGTTAATTGTCGTGGCTAAAGAAAAATTTGATCGTTCCCTACCGCACGTCAACGTTGGCACCATTGGTCACGTTGACCACGGTAAAACCACTCTGACTGCTGCTCTGACTCGCGTCTGCTCCGAAGTTTTCGGTTCGGCCGTTGTTGCTTTCGACAAAATCGATAGCGCTCCGGAAGAAAAGGCTCGTGGTATCACCATCAACACTGCGCACGTTGAATACAACTCGGCGATCCGTCACTACGCTCACGTTGACTGCCCAGGTCACGCTGACTATGTGAAGAACATGATCACCGGTGCTGCCCAGATGGACGGCGCTATCCTGGTTTGCTCGGCCGCTGATGGTCCGATGCCACAAACCCGTGAGCACATCCTGCTGTCCCGTCAGGTAGGCGTTCCGTACATCGTTGTCTTCCTGAACAAGGCTGACATGGTTGACGACGCTGAGCTGCTGGAACTGGTTGAGATGGAAGTGCGCGATCTGCTGAGCACTTACGACTTCCCAGGTGACGACACTCCGATCATCATCGGTTCGGCTCTGATGGCTCTGAACGGCCAAGACGACAACGAAATGGGTACCACCGCTGTCAAGCGCCTGGTAGAAACTCTGGACAGCTACATTCCAGAGCCAGTTCGTGTTATCGACAAGCCGTTCCTGATGCCAATCGAAGACGTATTCTCGATCTCTGGTCGCGGTACTGTTGTAACTGGCCGTATCGAGCGCGGTATCGTCAAGGTTCAGGATCCACTGGAAATCGTTGGTCTGCGTGACACTACCGTCACCACCTGCACCGGTGTTGAAATGTTCCGTAAGCTGCTCGACGAAGGTCGTGCTGGCGAGAACTGCGGCGTTCTGCTGCGTGGTACCAAGCGTGACGACGTTGAGCGTGGCCAGGTTCTGGTTAAGCCAGGTTCGGTTAAGCCGCACACCAAGTTCGAAGCTGAAGTGTACGTTCTGAGCAAAGAAGAAGGCGGTCGTCACACTCCGTTCTTCAAAGGCTACCGTCCACAGTTCTACTTCCGGACCACTGACGTGACCGGTAACTGCGAACTGCCGGAAGGCGTTGAAATGGTAATGCCAGGCGACAACATCAAAATGGTTGTCACCCTGATCAAGACCATCGCAATGGAAGACGGTCTGCGTTTCGCTATTCGTGAAGGCGGTCGTACCGTCGGCGCTGGCGTCGTAGCCAAAATCATCGAGTAATCGTTGATTTGATAAAAAGCCTCCGCTTGCGGGGGCTTTTTTATTGGGTTGACACTATGTTGGCCCGTCTATAGAATTGCGCCTCCTTTTAACGGGCGCAGTGCGCCCGGTGGGAATAGCAGCCGGAGTCTGAAATCCAATGCAAAATCAGCAAATCCGTATCAGGTTGAAGGCTTTTGACCATCGCCTGATCGACCAATCCACCCAGGAAATCGTGGAAACCGCGAAACGTACTGGTGCTCAAGTGCGTGGTCCAATTCCACTGCCTACCCGTAAAGAGCGGTTCACCGTTCTGGTCTCCCCGCACGTCAACAAAGACGCGCGTGACCAGTACGAGATCCGTACTCATAAGCGCGTTCTGGACATCGTCCAGCCAACGGATAAAACCGTTGATGCACTTATGAAGCTTGATCTTGCGGCCGGTGTGGAAGTGCAGATCAGCCTCGGCTAAGACTCGGTCTTAGTCGTGTAACGCTCTGAAATGGGCGGCCATAGCGGGTGAAAGCCCCGTACACTCATGAGGTTTACAACATGACTATTGGTGTAGTCGGTCGTAAATGCGGTATGACCCGTATTTTCACCGAAGAAGGTGTCTCCATTCCGGTCACGGTCATTGAGATCGAGCCGAATCGCGTCACCCAGTTCAAAACTGAAGAGACCGATGGCTATCGTGCAGTGCAAGTCACTGTCGGCGAGCGTCGTGCTTCGCGTGTAACAGCTGCTCAAGCTGGCCACTTCGCTAAAGCGAACGTTGCCGCTGGTCGTACCGTAATGGAATTCCGTCTTGAAGAAGGCGAGTACCAGGCCGGCGATCTGATCAACGCTGAAATCTTCGCTGCTGGTCAACTGGTTGATGTAACCGGTCAGTCCAAAGGTAAAGGCTTCCAGGGTACGATCAAGCGTTGGAATTTCCGCGGGCAAGATAACACCCACGGTAACTCCGTATCCCACCGCGTCCCAGGCTCTATCGGCCAGTGCCAGACTCCTGGTCGTGTATTCAAGGGCAAAAAAATGTCCGGTCATATGGGCGCTGAGCGCGTGACCGTGCAGTCCCTGGAAGTAGTGCGCGTGGACGCTGAACGCAATCTGTTGTTGGTCAAGGGTGCTGTTCCTGGCGCTACTGGCGGCAACCTGGTTGTACGTCCAGCAGCCAAGGCTCGCGGTTAAGGGGAAGCTGACATGCAATTAAATGTAAATGACGCTCAAGCGATCGAAGTTTCCGAACTGACATTTGGCGGCGATTTCAACGAGACGCTGGTTCACCAAGCAGTCGTGGCCTACATGGCCGGCGGCCGTCAAGGTAGCAAGCAGCAAAAGACCCGTTCCGACGTTCGTGGTGGCGGTAAGCGCCCATGGCGTCAGAAAGGTACTGGCCGTGCTCGTGCCGGTACTATCCGTAGCCCAATCTGGCGTGGCGGCGGTACCACTTTCGCAGCTCGTCCTCAGGATCACACCCAGAAGCTGAACAAGAAGATGTATCGCGCAGCAATGCGTTCCATCCTTGCTGAGCTGGTGCGTACTGATCGTCTGGTCGTGGTTCAGGACTTCGCTGTTGATGCACCGAAGACCAAAGATCTGCTGAACAAACTGACTGGCATGGGCCTGACTGACGTCTTGATCGTGTCTGAAGTGATTGATCAGAACCTGTACCTGGCTGCTCGTAACCTGCCACACGTTGATGTACGTGACGTGCAAGGTTCCGATCCAGTTAGTCTGATCGCATACGACAAGGTGTTGATCACCGTGTCGGCCGTGAAGAAATTCGAGGAGCTGCTGGGATGAACCAGGAACGCGTATTTAAAGTTCTGCTTGGCCCGCACGTTTCCGAGAAGGCTACGGTTCTGGCTGACAAGAAAGGCCAGTTCGTTTTCAAGGTTGCAACTGACGCAACCAAGCTGGAAATCAAGAAGGCCGTCGAAAGCCTGTTCAGCGTGAAAGTAGAGCGTGTTACTACCCTGAATGTTCTGGGTAAGAGCAAGCGCACTGCTCGCGGTCTGGGCAAGCGTAATGACTGGAAGAAGGCAGTTATCTCCCTTCAGCCAGGCCAAGATCTCGATTTCAGCAGCAGTGCTGAGTAAGGAAGGGGTGCATCATGGCAATCGTTAAATGCAAACCGACTTCCCCTGGCCGCCGTTTTGTGGTCAAGGTGGTCAACCAGGAGCTGCATAAAGGCGCTCCTCACGCACCGCTGCTCGAGAAAAAATCGAAGACTGGTGGTCGTAACAACAATGGTCGTATTACCACTCGTCACATCGGTGGTGGCCATAAGCAGCATTATCGTCTGGTCGATTTCCGTCGCAACGACAAAGATGGCATCGCTGCCACTGTCGAGCGTATTGAATACGATCCAAACCGTACTGCTCACATCGCTCTGCTGCTGTACGCAGATGGCGAGCGTCGCTACATCATCGCCCCTAAAGGCGTGAGTGCTGGCGACCAGCTGATCGCAGGTGCTCTGGCACCGATCAAGCCGGGCAACGCTCTGCAACTGCGTAACATTCCAGTTGGTAGCACCGTACACGGCATCGAATTGAAGCCAGGTAAAGGCGCGCAAATCGCTCGTTCCGCTGGTGCTTCGGCTCAGCTGATCGCTCGTGAAGGTGTCTACGTGACCCTGCGTCTGCGTTCTGGTGAGATGCGTAAAGTGCTGGCTGAATGCCGCGCGACCCTGGGTGAAGTCTCGAACTCCGAGCACAGCCTGCGTTCGCTGGGTAAAGCTGGTGCCAAACGCTGGCGTGGCGTTCGCCCAACCGTTCGTGGTGTTGCCATGAACCCGGTTGACCACCCACATGGTGGTGGTGAAGGTCGTACCTCTGGTGGTCGTCATCCGGTATCGCCATGGGGCTTCCCGACTAAGGGCGCGAAGACTCGTGGTAATAAGCGTACCGACAAAATGATCGTCCGTCGTCGCAAGTAAATAGAGGGATACGACAGTGCCACGTTCTCTGAAAAAAGGTCCTTTTATCGATCTTCACCTACTGAAGAAGATCGAAGTGGCGGCGGAAAAGAACGATCGCAAACCAGTTAAAACCTGGTCGCGCCGTTCGATGATCCTGCCACAAATGGTCGGTCTGACCATCGCAGTACACAACGGTCGTCAACACGTCCCAGTTCTCGTTAACGAAGACATGGTCGGCCACAAACTGGGCGAGTTCGCCGGTACCCGCACATATCGCGGGCACGTGGCTGACAAGAAAGCCAAGCGTTAAGGGGTTAGGAAATGGAAGTAGCCGCTAAGTTGTCGGGCGCTCGAATCTCCGCCCAGAAAGCCCGCTTGGTCGCCGACCAGATCCGCGGGAAGAAGGTGGGCGAAGCGCTCAACCTGTTGGCTTTCAGCAGTAAGAAAGCCGCCGAGATCATGAAGAAAGTGCTGGAGTCGGCCGTAGCCAACGCCGAGCATAACGAAGGCGCAGACGTTGATGACCTTAAAGTCAGCACCGTTTTCGTCAACGAAGGGCGTTCGCTGAAGCGCATCATGCCACGTGCCAAAGGCCGTGCTGATCGCATCGTCAAGCGGTCTTGCCATATCACTGTCAAGGTTGCTGACAAGTAACGGAGTCGAAGAGATGGGTCAGAAAGTACATCCCATTGGCATTCGCCTGGGAATCGTCAAGGAGCACACCTCCGTCTGGTACGCAGACGGTCGGACTTATGCGGACTATTTGTTCGCTGATCTGAAGGTGCGTGAGTATCTCCAAGACAAACTAAAAAGCGCGTCCGTAAGCCGTATCGATATCCATCGTCCGGCCCAAACTGCACGTATCACCATCCACACCGCTCGTCCAGGTATCGTTATCGGGAAGAAAGGTGAGGATGTTGAGAAACTGCGTCAGGACCTGACCAAGCAAATGGGTGTGCCTGTGCACATCAATATCGAAGAGATCCGTAAGCCGGAACTCGACGGTATGCTGGTTGCGCAGAGCGTAGCTCAGCAGCTGGAGCGTCGTGTAATGTTCCGTCGCGCTATGAAGCGCGCTGTTCAGAACGCCATGCGCATTGGTGCCAAAGGCATCAAAATCCAAGTGAGCGGTCGTCTCGGCGGTGCTGAAATCGCACGTACTGAATGGTATCGCGAAGGTCGTGTGCCACTGCACACCCTGCGTGCCGACATCGACTATGCCAACTACGAAGCTCACACCACTTATGGTGTGATCGGTGTAAAGGTTTGGATCTTCAAAGGCGAAGTAATTGGTGGTCGCCAAGAAGAGCTGAAACCACAAGCACCAGCGCCTCGTAAAAAAGCTGCTAAGTAAGGGGTACGCCAAATGTTGCAACCAAAGCGTACGAAGTTCCGCAAGCAGATGACTGGCCACAACCGTGGTCTGGCATTGCGCGGTAGCAAAGTCAGCTTCGGCGAGTTCGCGCTGAAGTCTGTTGCTCGTGGTCGTCTCACCGCTCGTCAGATCGAGTCAGCGCGTCGTGCTCTGACCCGTCACGTAAAACGTGGCGGCAAGATCTGGATCCGTGTGTTCCCGGACAAGCCTGTAACCAAAAAGCCACTCGAAGTTCGGATGGGTAAAGGTAAGGGTAACGTGGAATACTGGGTTGCCCAGATTCAGCCAGGCAAAGTCCTGTATGAAATCGAGGGCGTTTCTGAAGAGCTGGCGCGTGAGGCTTTCGCCCTGGCTGCTGCAAAGCTGCCGCTCGCCACCTCCTTTGTTAAACGGACGGTGATGTGATGAAAGCGAATGAACTTCGTGAAAAAGACGCGCCGCAGCTAAACGAGCAACTGCTCGGCCTGCTGCGCGACCAGTTCAATCTGCGTATGCAGAAAGCAACTGGCCAGTTGGGGCAGTCTCACCTGCTCCGGCAAGTTAAGCGTGACATCGCTCGCGTGAAGACTGTGCTCAAACAGCAGGCAGGTAAGTAATCATGGCTGAAGCCGAAAAAACCGTCCGTACGCTGACTGGCCGTGTTGTCAGCGACAAAATGGACAAGACCATCACCGTTCTGATCGAGCGTCGCGTAAAGCACCCGATCTACGGTAAATACGTTAAGCGTTCGACTAAGCTGCACGCGCACGACGAAACCAATCAGTGCCACATCGGCGACAAAGTCACTATTCGTGAAACTCGTCCTTTGGCCAAGACCAAGTCTTGGGCACTGGTTGATGTTCTCGAACGCGCTGTGGAAGTCTAAGGACTAGGGGTCGGAGAAATTATATGATTCAGACTCAATCCATGCTCGATGTGGCCGATAACAGCGGCGCTCGCCGTGTTATGTGCATCAAGGTGCTGGGTGGCTCCCATCGTCGTTACGCTGGTATCGGTGACATCATCAAAGTTACCGTCAAGGAAGCAATTCCTCGCGGTAAAGTGAAAAAAGGCCAAGTGATGACTGCTGTTGTAGTCCGCACTCGTCACGGCGTACGTCGTGCTGATGGCTCCATTATCCGCTTTGATGGCAACGCTGCTGTTCTTCTGAACAACAAGCAAGAGCCGATCGGCACCCGTATCTTTGGGCCAGTGACCCGTGAACTTCGTACTGAGAAGTTCATGAAGATCGTCTCGCTCGCCCCAGAAGTGCTGTAAGGAGATCCGACATGCAAAAGATTCGTCGTGACGACGAGATCATCGTGATCGCCGGCAAAGACAAAGGTAAGCGCGGTAAGGTGCTTAAGGTTCTCGCTGACGACCGTCTGGTCGTTGGTGGTCTGAACCTGGTTAAGCGTCATACCAAGCCTAACCCGATGTCGGGCGTACAAGGCGGTATCGTCGAAAAAGAAGCGCCACTGCACGCTTCCAACGTCGCCATTTTCAACGGCGAAACCAACAAGGCTGACCGCGTTGGTTTCAAAGTAGAAGACGGCAAGAAAATTCGTGTCTTCAAGTCGACCCAAAAAGCGGTTGATGCTTGAACACTGCTAGGTAGAAGACCATGGCACGACTAAAAGAGATTTACCGGAAGGAAATCGCACCGAAACTTAAGGAAGAACTTAAGCTTTCGAACGTGATGGAAGTTCCGCGCGTTACCAAAATCACCCTGAACATGGGTCTGGGCGAAGCGATCGGCGACAAAAAAGTCATCGAGCACGCTGTTGCTGACCTGGAAAAGATCACCGGCCAGAAAGTCGTTGTGACCTACGCTCGGAAATCCATCGCTGGCTTTAAAGTCCGTGAAGGTTGGCCGATCGGCGTCAAAGTGACCCTGCGCCGTGAGCGTATGTACGAGTTCCTGGATCGTCTGCTGTCGATCTCCCTGCCTCGGGTTCGCGACTTCCGCGGCCTGAATGCCAAGTCCTTCGATGGTCGTGGTAACTACAGCATGGGCGTAAAAGAGCAGATCATTTTCCCGGAAATCGATTACGACAAGATCGATGCTCTCCGCGGTCTGGACATTACCCTGACCACCACTGCCAAGAACGATGACGAAGGTCGCGCATTGCTGCGTGCTTTCAAATTCCCGTTCCGCAACTGATTGGAGTAGGAAAATGGCCAAGATGAGCATGAAAAACCGCGAGCTGAAGCGTCAGCTCACGGTTGCCAAGTACGCCAAAAAGCGTGCAGCACTGAAAGCTATCATCGTTGATCTGAACGCAAGTCCAGAAGCGCGTTGGGAAGCTACAGTAGCTCTGCAGAAGCAGCCACGTGACGCAAGCGCTTCGCGCATGCGTAACCGCTGCCGCCTGACCGGTCGTCCACACGGCGTTTACCGCAAGTTCGGCCTCGGCCGTAACAAACTGCGTGAAGCGGCAATGCGTGGTGACGTACCTGGTCTGGTTAAAGCCAGCTGGTAAGCACTATCAAAGTCTCGGTGCTCGGGGTCGCAAGATCCTGACCGCCGGTGACCTTGAACTTGAATCAAGCCCCTATTGGGGCTTGATTCATTTGTGGGGTGTGTCTAGAATACCCGGCTCGCCTGAGCCCGTGCTTTTTTCGTGCGGAGTTTCTCGGCGAAGGTAGTAGCCGCAAGGCTTATTTTTTTGTATTAGGAGCGTCTAGCCCATGAGTATGCAGGACCCGTTAGCGGACATGCTAACTCGAATCCGTAATGCCCAGATGGCTGAAAAGTCCGTCGTAAGCATGCCATCTTCTACTTTGAAGGTAGCTGTTGCCAAAGTCCTGAAGGACGAAGGTTACATTGCGGGTTATCAGATCAGCAGCGAAATCAAACCACTGCTGTCCATCGAGCTGAAGTACTTCGAAGGCCGTCCGGTCATCGAGGAAGTGAAGCGCGTTAGCCGTCCAGGCCTGCGTCAGTACAAGTCCGTCGATGATCTGCCAAAAGTTCGTGGCGGTCTCGGTGTGTCTATCGTCTCCACCAACAAAGGTGTGATGACGGATCGTGCTGCGCGCGCTGCCGGTGTCGGCGGCGAAGTTCTTTGCACTGTGTTCTAAGGGGGGATAAGCATGTCACGCGTCGCTAAGAACCCCGTTAAGCTGCCAGCCGGTGTCGAAGTTAAATTCGCAGGCCAACAGCTTTCGGTGAAGGGTGCCAAGGGCACTCTTGAACTGAACATCCATTCGTCCGTTGAGATCGTTGAAGAAGCTGGTGAGCTGCGTTTCGCTGCTCGCAATGGCGATCAACAAACTCGCGCAATGGCTGGTACCACTCGTGCGTTGGTAAACAACATGGTCCAAGGCGTAAGCCAAGGCTTCGAGCGCAAGCTCCAGCTGGTCGGTGTTGGTTACAAAGCGCAAGCAAAAGGCACAGTGCTGAACCTGGCTCTTGGCTTCTCGCACCCAGTGGATTACGAACTGCCGGAAGGCATCACCGCTGAGACTCCTAGCCAAACCGACATCCTGATTCGGGGTATCGATAAGCAGCTGGTAGGTCAAGTGGCCGCCGAGATCCGCGACTTCCGTCCACCAGAGCCTTACAAAGGTAAAGGTGTGCGCTACGCGGACGAAGTCGTCCGTCGTAAAGAAGCCAAGAAGAAGTAGGGCATAGCAAATGACCGACAAAAAAGTTACTCGACTGCGTCGCGCTCGCAAAGCACGCCTGAAAATGCACGAACTCGAAGTCGTGCGTCTCTGCGTGTTCCGTTCGTCGCAGCACATCTACGCCCAGGTCATTTCGGCCGACGGCAACAAAGTCCTGGCAAGTGCCTCGACTTTGGATAAAGAACTGCGTGATGGCGCCACTGGCAACATCGACGCGGCCACTAAGGTTGGCCAGCTGGTCGCTACGCGTGCTAAAGCCGCTGGCGTCTCGCAGGTGGCTTTCGACCGCTCTGGCTTCAAGTACCACGGTCGCGTCAAGGCGCTGGCTGATGCTGCTCGTGAAGCTGGGCTGGAGTTCTAAGTTATGTCAAATAACGACCAAAAGCGCGACGAAGGCTACATCGAGAAGCTGGTTCAAGTTAACCGCGTAGCCAAAACCGTTAAAGGCGGCCGTATCTTCACTTTCACCGCGTTGACCGTGGTTGGTGATGGTAAAGGGCGCGTTGGCTTCGGCCGTGGCAAGTCGCGTGAAGTGCCTGCTGCGATCCAGAAGGCAATGGAAGCTGCTCGCCGCAACATGATCCAAGTTGATCTGAACGGCACCACTCTGCAGTACGCAATGAAGTCCGCCCATGGCGCTTCGAAGGTGTACATGCAGCCTGCTTCTGAAGGTACCGGTATCATCGCTGGCGGCGCTATGCGTGCTGTCCTCGAAGTTGCTGGCGTTCAGAACGTTCTGGCCAAGTGCTACGGCTCGACTAACCCGGTAAACGTGGTTCACGCCACTTTCAAAGGTTTGAAAGCTATGCAGTCTCCTGAATCCATTGCCGCCAAGCGTGGCAAAAGCGTCAAGGAGATCTTCTGATCATGGCTACCGTTAAAGTAACGCTGATCAAAAGCATGACCGGCCGCATCCCTAACCACAAACTGTGCGTTAAGGGTCTGGGTCTGCGTCGCATCGGTCACACTGTAGAAGTGCTGGATACTCCCGAGAATCGCGGGATGATCAACAAGGCTTACTACATGCTGCGTGTCGAGGGTTAATCGATGAAACTCAATGATCTGAGTCCAGCGCCGGGTTCCCGTCGCGAAAAGCATCGTCCGGGCCGTGGTATCGGTAGTGGTTTGGGTAAGACTGGTGGCCGTGGTCACAAAGGTCAAACCTCCCGCTCCGGTGGCACCATTGCTCCAGGCTTTGAAGGCGGTCAACAGCCGCTGCATCGTCGCCTGCCGAAGTTCGGTTTCGTTTCCCTGAAAGCCATGGATCGCGCAGAAGTGCGTCTGTCCGAGCTGGCTAAAGTGGAAGGCGACATCGTCACCGTGCAGTCCCTGAAAGATGCCAACGTAATTAACGTCAACGTTCAGCGTGTGAAAATCATGCTGTCCGGCGAAGTTACTCGCGCTGTCACCATCGGAAAGGGAATCGGCGCCACCAAAGGTGCGCGTGCGGCTATCGAAGCAGCTGGCGGCAAGTTCGAGGAATAAATGGCTAAGCAAGGTGCTCTCTCTGCGCTCGGCAAAGGCGGTATGTCTGAACTCTGGGCTCGTCTGCGTTTTCTGTTCCTGGCGATTATCGTCTACCGAATAGGCGCACACATCCCGGTTCCAGGTATCAACCCGGACCGACTCGCAGACCTGTTTCGACAGAATGAGGGGACCATTCTTAGCTTGTTCAACATGTTTTCCGGCGGCGCGCTGGAGCGGATGAGCATCTTTGCACTGGGGATCATGCCGTACATTTCGGCATCGATCATCATGCAACTGATGACAGCCGTCAGCCCGCAGCTGGAGCAGTTGAAGAAGGAAGGTGAAGCTGGCCGTCGCAAGATCAGCCAGTACACCCGCTACGGCACTGTCGTTCTCGCTCTCGTTCAGGCTATTGGCATGTCCATTGGCCTGGCGGGGCAGGGCGTTGCGTTCACTGGTGACTTTGGCTTCCATTTCGTCGCGGTATCCACTTTTGTGGCTGGTGCGATGTTCATGATGTGGCTGGGTGAGCAGATTACTGAGCGTGGTGTTGGCAACGGTATCTCGATGTTGATTTTTTCGGGTATCGTCGCCGGTCTTCCGAGAGCAATCGGGCAGTCTTTCGAGTCTGCGCGTCAGGGTGATATCAACATCTTCGCCCTGGTTGCCATCGGTTTGCTGGCAGTAGCGATTATCGGTTTCGTGGTGTTCATTGAGCGTGGTCAGCGTCGTATTGCTGTTCACTACGCCAAGCGTCAGCAGGGCCGCAAGGTGTTTGCTGCGCAGACTAGCCACTTGCCGCTGAAAGTGAACATGGCCGGTGTTATCCCGGCTATTTTCGCGAGCAGCATTTTGCTGTTCCCGGCTTCGTTGGGTGCCTGGTTTGGTCAGTCTGAAGGTATGGGCTGGTTGCAGGACATCTCGCAGTCGATCGCTCCTGGTCAGCCGTTGAATATTCTGCTGTTTAGTGCAGGGATTATTTTCTTCTGCTTCTTCTATACGGCGTTGATGTTCAATCCGAAAGACGTAGCGGAAAACCTGAAGAAGTCCGGTGCCTTTATTCCGGGTATCCGTCCAGGTGAGCAGTCTGCGCGCTATATTGATGGCGTTCTGACTCGCTTGACCATGTTCGGTGCTCTTTATATGACGGCCGTGTGCTTGTTGCCCCAGTTCCTGGTGGTTGCAGCAAACGTTCCGTTCTACCTTGGCGGGACCTCGTTGCTGATCGTGGTCGTGGTTGTGATGGACTTCATGTCCCAAGTACAATCGCACCTCGTTTCGCACCAGTACGAATCCCTGATGAAGAAAGCCAACCTGAAGGGTTACGGCAGCGGCATGCTGCGCTGACCCATAAGGTTCGAGGAGTTGGTGATGAAAGTTCGTGCATCGGTGAAAAAGCTGTGCCGTAACTGCAAGATTATTCGCCGCGAAGGTGTTGTTCGAGTAATTTGCAGCGCGGAACCGCGTCACAAACAGCGCCAAGGCTGAGTGTGATTGTGCTTCAAGCCCAGCAGCTAGTGCGCTGCTGGGTTGATTATTTGTTATTACAGCGATATTATCTCGCGCCCTATTTCTTGGCTTCCGGGGCGTAGGTAGCTGTCAATTGGAGTCCCACTGAATGGCCCGTATTGCAGGCGTCAACATTCCAGATAACAAGCATACTGTTATCTCGCTGACCTACATCTATGGTGTTGGTCGCACAACTGCACAGAAGATCTGTGCAGTGACTGGGGTAAACCCAGCCGCAAAGATCAAGGATCTGAGCGACGAGCAGATTGAACAGCTGCGTGGCGAAGTGGCGAAGTTCACCACTGAAGGTGACCTGCGTCGCGAAATCAACATGAAAATCAAGCGCTTGATGGACCTCGGTTGCTATCGCGGTCTGCGTCATCGTCGTGGTCTGCCAGTACGCGGTCAGCGTACCAAGACCAACGCGCGTACCCGTAAAGGTCCGCGTAAGCCGATCCGCAAGTAATCGCCCCAGCGAATCGACAGGAATTTAATCATGGCAAAACCTGCTGCTCGTCCTCGTAAAAAAGTCAAAAAGACAGTGGTTGATGGCATCGCCCACATCCACGCGTCTTTTAACAACACAATCGTGACCATCACCGACCGTCAAGGTAACGCTCTTTCCTGGGCTACCTCTGGTGGTTCGGGTTTCCGCGGTTCCCGCAAGTCCACCCCGTTTGCTGCTCAAGTAGCTGCTGAACGTGCTGGTCAAGCTGCGCTGGAATATGGCCTGAAAAACCTCGACGTTAACGTCAAAGGTCCAGGTCCAGGTCGTGAGTCCGCTGTCCGTGCTTTGAACGGCTGTGGCTATAAGATCGCCAGCATCACCGACGTGACGCCAATCCCGCACAACGGGTGCCGTCCGCCGAAGAAGCGCCGCGTGTAATCCAGGAGATTGTAAAGAATGGCTCGTTACATTGGTCCAAAATGCAAACTCGCTCGTCGCGAAGGCACCGATCTCTTCCTGAAGAGCGGCGTGCGCGCGATCGAATCGAAGTGCAACATTGAAGCAGCACCTGGTATCCACGGCCAACGCCGCGGTCGCCAGTCCGATTACGGCACCCAACTGCGTGAAAAGCAGAAGGTCCGTCGTATCTACGGCGTTCTCGAGCGTCAATTCAGCGGCTACTACAAAGAAGCTGCTGGCAAGAAAGGCGCAACTGGCGAAAACCTGTTGCAGCTGCTCGAATGCCGTCTGGACAACGTTGTATACCGTATGGGCTTTGGTTCGACTCGTGCCGAATCCCGTCAGCTGGTATCGCACAAATCCGTCAGCGTTAACGGTCAGACCGTAAACGTTCCGTCCTACCAGGTTCGTGCTGGTGACGTGGTCGCGATTCGCGAGAAAGCAAAGAACCAACTTCGCATTGTCCAAGCTCTCGATCTGTGTGCCCAACGTGGCCGCGTAGAATGGGTAGAAGTAGACACTGAGAAGAAGTCGGGCGTTTTCAAGAACGTTCCAGCTCGCAGTGATCTGTCCGCCGACATCAACGAAAGCCTGATTGTCGAGCTCTACTCCAAGTAAGGGCTAGAAAATAGGTGCATCCATGCAGATTTCGGTAAATGAGTTCCTGACACCCCGCCATATTGATGTGCAGGTTGTCAGTCCAACCCGCGCCAAGATCACTCTCGAGCCTCTCGAGCGTGGTTTTGGCCACACCCTGGGCAACGCGCTGCGCCGCATCCTGTTGTCCTCAATGCCCGGCTGTGCAGTAGTCGAGGCCGAGATTGACGGTGTGCTCCACGAGTACAGCGCCATCGAAGGTGTACAGGAAGACGTAATTGAAATCCTGTTGAACCTTAAAGGTCTGGCTATCAAGCTGCACGGCCGTGACGAAGTTACGCTGACCTTGTCGAAGAAGGGTTCGGGGGTGGTTACCGCTGCCGATATTCAGCTGGATCATGATGTCGAGATCGTTAATCCCGATCACGTAATCGCTAACCTGGCGTCTAACGGCGCCCTGAACATGAAGCTAGTAGTAGCTCGTGGTCGTGGTTATGAACCGGCCGACTCGCGTCAGAGCGATGAAGACGAAAGCCGCAGCATTGGTCGCTTGCAGCTTGACTCTTCGTTCAGCCCGGTTCGCCGTATCGCATACGTGGTGGAAAACGCCCGTGTCGAGCAGCGTACTAACCTGGACAAGCTGGTTATTGATCTGGAAACCAACGGTACTCTGGATCCTGAAGAGGCTATCCGCCGCGCTGCAACCATTCTGCAACAGCAGTTGGCTGCGTTCGTCGACCTCAAAGGTGACAGCGAGCCAGTGGTAATCGAGCAAGAAGACGAGATCGATCCGATCCTGCTTCGCCCGGTTGACGATCTGGAACTGACTGTACGTTCGGCTAACTGCCTTAAGGCGGAAAACATTTACTACATCGGTGACCTGATTCAGCGTACCGAAGTAGAACTGTTGAAGACTCCGAACCTTGGCAAGAAATCCTTGACTGAAATCAAGGACGTTCTGGCCTCCCGCGGTCTGTCCCTCGGCATGCGCCTCGACAACTGGCCGCCTGCAAGTCTTAAGAAGGACGACAAGGCGACTGCCTGATCGTCGTAATCACCGAACGTTGTGTTTGGTAAGGAATGAACCATGCGTCATCGTAAAAGTGGTCGTCACCTGAGCCGCACCAGCTCGCACCGCAAGGCCATGTTTCAAAACATGGCGGTGTCGCTGTTCGAGCACGAGCTGATCAAAACTACACTGCCAAAAGCTAAAGAACTGCGTCGCGTTGCTGAGCCGCTGATCACTTTGGCCAAGACAGACAGCCTGGCTAACCGCCGTCTGGCTTTCGACCGTACTCGTTCGAAAGCTATCGTTGGTAAGCTCTTCAACGACCTGGGCAAGCGTTACGCTACCCGTGAGGGTGGCTACCTGCGCATCCTCAAGTGCGGTTTCCGCGCTGGCGACAACGCGCCTATGGCGTACGTCGAGTTGGTTGATCGTGCTGTCGGCGGTGAAGCTGTATCCGCTGAGTAAGACGTCAGTCTGAAACGAAGAACCGGGCCTAGTGCCCGGTTTTTTGTGCCTGCAAGAAAAGTGCACTGAAGCGTTACGTTGATACCCTTGCTGACTGCAAGGGTTGATCGTTAGTTAATTTCTATCGATCAAGACAATTTAATGAATTTGATGCTGCCATGTTCGTGTTCAATACTCCCTCCCAGCCGATTAGCCGGCAGTTTCCAAGACGGAAGAGGAAGATTGAGCATGAGCCAGAGTAAAACGCTTACTACCGCCAGTGGCGCACCCGTCGCCGACAACCAGAATTCCCGCTCTGCCGGCCCTCGTGGCCCGCTGCTGCTCGACGACTTTCACCTGATCGAGAAGCTTGCCCACTTCAACCGTGAAAACATCCCGGAGCGCCGTGTACATGCCAAGGGCTCGGGTGCTTACGGTACGTTCACCGTGACCCGCGACATTACCCAGTACACCAGCGCCAAGCTGTTTGAATCCGTTGGCAAGCAAACCCCGACCTTTTTGCGTTTCTCCACTGTCGGCGGTGAGCGCGGTTCGGCAGATACCGAACGCGATCCGCGTGGTTTTGCGTTGAAGTTCTACACCGAAGAAGGCAACTGGGACATCGTTGGCAACAACACGCCAGTGTTCTTCATTCGTGATCCGCTGAAATTTCCAGACTTTATCCACACCCAAAAACGTCTGCCGCAAAGCAACCTGAAAAGCGCGCAGATGATGTGGGACTTCTGGTCGCATTCGCCTGAGGCGCTGCACCAGGTCACCATTCTGTTTTCCGATCGCGGTATCCCTGACGGCTACCGTCATATGCACGGCTTCGGCAGCCACACCTACAGCCTGATCAACGCCAAAGGCGAGCGTCACTGGGTGAAGTGGCACTACAAGACCAAACAAGGCATCAAGAACCTGGCGCCGGCAGAGGCTGCACGCCTGGCCGGTACTGATCCTGATTACGCTCAACGCGACCTGTTCGGTGCGATCGAGTGCGGTGACTTCCCGAAATGGCGCGTGTGCGTTCAGATCATGACCGAGGCCCAGGCCGCGGCGCATTACGAGAACCCGTTCGACGTGACCAAAACCTGGTCGCAGCAAGAGTTCCCGTTGATCGAAGTCGGTGAGCTTGAGCTCAATCGCAACCCGCAGAACTACTTCGCTGAAGTCGAGCAGGCGGCGTTTGGTCCAAGCAACATGGTGCCCGGTGTAGGTCTGTCGCCGGACCGTATGCTGCAAGGTCGGGTATTCGCCTACGCTGATGCGCATCGCTACCGTGTTGGTACCAATCACCAGCAATTGCCGGTGAATGCGCCACGTAGCCCGGTCAACAGCTATCAGCGCGACGGCTCCATGGCATTTGGCAGCAACGGTGGCAGTACACCGAACTACGAGCCCAATAGCTACGCCGGTGCGCCGAAGCAAGCTCCACAATACGCAGAGCCAGCACTGGCCCTGAGCGGCGCGGCCGATCGTTACGATCACCGTGAAGATACTGATTACTACAGCCATGCCGGTGCGTTGTTCCGCTTGATGAGCAATGAGCAGAAAGCCCTGCTGATCAACAACATTGCCGGTGCAATGTCCGGCGTTTCCAGTGATGTGGTTCAACGTCAGCTGCAGCACTTCTACAAGGCAGATGCTGCTTACGGAGAAGGCATCGCAAAGGCCTTGGGTGTACAGCTTAACTAAGTCTAAACGATAAGCAGAACCGCCCTCATTTGGGCGGTTTTTGCGTTATTTGAACCACTTTTCTCAGAATATCTTCGCTTTTATCGCGCTATTCGAGTGACCAATCGGTCCGCTTGGTTCAAACTACAGCCTTTCAAGCAGGGAGATGTAGGGCGATGCAAGGCCACCCAGACGTAATCGATTACCTCAACACGTTGCTCACGGGCGAACTGGCAGCACGTGATCAATATTTCATCCATTCGCGGATGTATGAGGACTGGGGCTTTACCGAGCTCTACGAGCGCATCAATCACGAGATGGAAGAAGAAGCCCAGCACGCCGATGCACTGATGCGTCGGATCCTCATGCTCGAAGGCACGCCACGTATGCGTCCAGACGATCTGGACATCGGCACCACGGTGCCTGAGATGCTCGCTGCCGACTTGCGCCTGGAGTACAAAGTCCGTGCCGCGCTGTGCAAGGGCATCGAGCTCTGCGAGCTGCACAAGGACTACGTCAGCCGCGAGATCCTGCGGGTTCAACTGGCCGACACCGAAGAAGATCACACTTACTGGCTGGAGAAGCAGTTGGGTCTGATCAAGCTGGTCGGTCTGGAAAACTACCTGCAATCGCAGTTCTAACGGCGATTGAGTGTGGGAGTGAGCTTGCTCGCGATGAGGCCATAACATTCGACATCGATGTCGACTATTACACCGCTATCGCGAGCAAGCTCGCTCCCACAAAAGCAAAAAGCCCCGGTCACTGATGAAGTGACCGGGGCTTTTTCATGTGCCGACGTTAAGCCCGGTCGCGCTCCAGCAGCGGCTTGAGGTAATAGCCGGTATAAGACTGCTTCATCTCGGCGACTTCCTCCGGTGTACCCACGGCGATGATTTGCCCGCCCTTGGAACCGCCTTCCGGCCCAAGGTCCACCAGCCAGTCAGCAGTCTTGATCACATCCAGGTTGTGCTCGATTACCACGACAGTGTTGCCGTGATCGCGCAGGCGGTGGAGTACATCGAGCAGTTGCTGGATATCCGCGAAGTGCAAACCGGTGGTCGGCTCATCAAGGATGTACAGGGTTTTGCCGGTATCGCGCTTGGACAGCTCGCGGGATAGCTTGACCCGTTGCGCTTCACCGCCCGACAGGGTGGTCGCCGATTGCCCCAGCTTGATGTACGACAGGCCAACATCCATCAACGTCTGAAGCTTGCGCGCCAGGGCCGGAACCGCATCGAAGAACACTCGCGCTTCTTCGATGGTCATTTCCAGAGTTTCGTGGATGCTCTTGCCCTTGTACTTGATCTCCAGGGTTTCGCGGTTGTAGCGCTTGCTCTTGCAGACGTCGCACGGGACATAGATGTCCGGCAGGAAGTGCATTTCTACCTTGATCAGGCCGTCGCCCTGGCAGGCCTCGCAGCGTCCGCCCTTGACGTTGAAGGAGAAACGCCCCGGACCGTAGCCGCGTGAGCGGGATTCCGGCACGCCGGCAAACAGTTCGCGAATCGGTGTGAACAACCCGGTGTAGGTCGCCGGGTTGGAGCGCGGCGTACGGCCGATCGGGCTTTGGTCGATATCGACGACTTTGTCCAGATGCTCAAGGCCCTTGATGCTGTCGTGGGCTGCGGCTTCCAGGGTGGTCGCGCCGTTCAGTGCGGTGGCACTGAGCGGGAACAGGGTGTTGTTGATCAGCGTCGACTTGCCCGAGCCGGACACGCCGGTCACGCAGGTCAGCAAGCCGATTGGAATGTCCAGGTCGACATCGCGCAGGTTGTTGCCCCGAGCGCCTTTGAGCGACAGCGAGAGCTTTTTGTTGCGCGGCGTACGTTTGGCCGGGACTTCGATCTTCACGCGGCCGGACAGGTATTTACCGGTCAGCGAATCAGGGTGCGCCATGACCTCGGCGGGTGTGCCTTCGGCGACGATATGTCCGCCGTGTACACCGGCACCCGGGCCGATGTCCACTACGTAGTCGGCCAGACGAATCGCATCTTCGTCGTGCTCGACCACGATCACCGTGTTGCCGATATCCCGCAGGTGCTTGAGCGTCCCCAGCAGTCGATCGTTGTCACGCTGGTGCAAGCCAATCGACGGTTCGTCGAGGATGTACAACACGCCTACCAGACCAGCGCCGATCTGGCTGGCCAGACGAATACGTTGTGCTTCACCGCCAGACAGCGTGTCGGCGCTGCGGTCCAGCGACAGGTAGTCGAGGCCGACGTTGACCAGGAACTGCAAACGCTCGCGGATTTCCTTGAGAATCTTGTCGGCAATTTCGCCGCGTCGACCGGTCAGTTTCAGCGTGCCGAAGTAATCGGACGCATCGCCAATCGGCAGGTTGGTCACCGCTGGCAGTGTTTTTTCACCGACCCACACATGCCGCGCTTCACGACGCAGGCGAGTGCCGCGGCAATCCGGGCAAGGCTGGGTGCTGAGGAACTTGGCCAGTTCTTCGCGTACCGAAGCGGACTCGGTTTCGCGATAGCGACGGTCCAGGTTCGGCACGATGCCTTCGAACGGGTGCGAGCGTTTGACGATATCGCCACGGTCGTTCAGGTACTTGAAGTCGACGTTCTGCGTGCCGCTGCCGTGCAGGATGACTTTCTGCTGGTCGGCCGGCAGCTGGTTGAACGGCACTTCCAGGCTGAAGCCGTAATGCGAAGCCAGTGAACCAAGCATCTGGAAGTAATAGACATTACGCCTGTCCCAGCCGCGAATCGCACCCTCGGCCAGGGTCAGTTCGCCATTGACCAGACGCTTGATGTCGAAGAACTGTTTAACCCCCAAACCGTCGCAGGTCGGGCAGGCGCCGGCCGGGTTGTTGAAGGAGAACAGCTTGGGTTCCAGCTCGCTGATCGCGTGACCGCAGATCGGGCAGGCGAAGCGTGCGGAAAAGATCATTTCTTCGCCCGGCTCGTCGTCCATCGGCGCGACCAGGGCAATCCCGTCTGCCAGCTTCAGCGCAGTCTCGAACGACTCGGCCAGCCGCTGTTGCAGGTCGGCGCGGACCTTGAAGCGGTCGACCACGACATCGATCGAGTGCTTCTTCTGTTTATCCAGCTTCGGCAACTCGTCCAGCTCGAAGAGCTTGCCGTTGACCCGAGCCCGGACAAAGCCCTGGGCGCGCAGTTCTTCGAAGACCGAAAGGTGTTCGCCCTTGCGCTCGCGGATCACCGGCGCCAGCAGCATCAACTTGCTGCCTTCAGGCTCGGCGAGGACCAGGTCGACCATCTGGCTGACGGTCTGCGCTTCCAGCGGAATGTCGTGATCCGGGCAGCGCGGAATACCCACGCGAGCATAAAGCAGGCGCAAGTAGTCGTAGATTTCGGTGATGGTGCCGACCGTCGAACGCGGGTTGTGCGAGGTCGACTTCTGTTCGATGGAGATCGCTGGCGACAGGCCTTCGATGGTGTCGACGTCAGGTTTTTCCATCATCGACAGGAACTGCCGGGCGTAAGCCGACAGCGATTCGACATAGCGTCGCTGACCCTCGGCGTACAGGGTGTCGAATGCCAGGGAAGACTTGCCGGATCCGGACAAGCCGGTGATGACGATCAGTTTGTCCCGTGGCAGGGTCAGGTCGATGTTCTTCAGGTTGTGGGTTCGAGCCCCACGAATCAGGATCTTGTCCAAGGTGGCCTCGCTTGGCGGGCGTCGAAAACGTAGGAGTATACGGGCAAATACTGGATGGATGCACACTATCGAATGACGCTTGCTGAACGGCGCCTGACAAGTGCGCGAGGCAGGCTCGCGACAAAGCGTCGCCCTATACCCCGTCAACCGATGGGACTGGTAGAATCGCCGCCGGTTCACATGAGGTTATTCCATGCACGATCCCCACAGCGAACGCATGAGTGGTGGCGAGACCCGCGCAGCAAGCGGTCTGGCCCTGGTGTTCGCCTTCCGTATGCTTGGCATGTTTATGGTGTTGCCGGTATTGGCGACCTATGGAATGGATCTCGCAGGAGCGACCCCGGCCCTCATCGGTCTGGCGATTGGCGCTTACGGCCTGACTCAGGCGATTTTTCAGATTCCGTTCGGGATCATTTCCGACCGTATCGGCCGCCGCCCGGTGATTTACCTGGGGCTGATCGTCTTCGCGCTCGGTAGCGTTTTGGCCGCCAATGCCGATTCGATCTGGGGCGTGATCGCCGGACGAATCCTGCAAGGCGCCGGGGCGATTTCGGCGGCGGTCATGGCTTTGCTGTCAGACCTGACCCGCGAACAGCACCGTACCAAAGCCATGGCAATGATTGGCATGACCATCGGTCTGTCGTTCGCCGTGGCCATGGTGGTCGGACCATTGTTGACCCGCGCCTTTGGTCTGTCCGGGTTGTTCCTCGCCACTGGCGGTATGGCGTTGTTCGGCATAGTGATTGTGATGTTCATGGTGCCGCACTCTACCGGTCCGTTGCAGCACCGCGAATCCGGCGTTGCACGTCAGGCGCTGATCCCGACGCTCAAGCATCCGGACTTGCTGCGTCTGGACCTGGGTATTTTTGTGTTGCACGCGATGTTGATGTCGAGCTTCGTCGCGTTGCCGTTGGCGCTGGTCGAGAAAGCCGGGCTGCCCAAGGAGCAGCACTGGTGGGTGTACCTGACCGCGCTGCTGATTTCGTTCTTCGCCATGATCCCGTTCATTATCTACGGCGAGAAAAAACGCAAAATGAAACGAGTTTTACTCGGTGCGGTCAGTACGCTGATGCTCACTGAGCTATTCTTCTGGCAGTTCGGCGACAGCTTGCGGGCGCTGGTGATTGGTACGGTGGTGTTCTTCACCGCGTTCAATCTGCTCGAAGCTTCGTTGCCGTCGCTGATCAGCAAGGTTTCACCGGCAGGCGGCAAGGGCACGGCGATGGGGGTTTATTCCACCAGTCAGTTCCTCGGTTCGGCACTGGGCGGGATCATGGGTGGCTGGATGTTCCAGCACGGCGGTTTGTCGGTTGTGTTCCTTGGATGCGCAGGACTGGCTGCCCTCTGGTTGGCCTTTGCTGTTACCATGCGTGAACCTCCCTATGTGACGAGCCTGCGCTTGCCGTTATCGCCTGAAGCGATCCGCGAGGCTGGTCTGGTCGAGCGCCTGCTGGCCGTCGTTGGGGTAACAGATGCAGTGGTGGTTGCTGATGAAGCGGCCATTTACATCAAATTGGACACCGAACTATTGGATCGCACGACCCTCGAGAGCCTGGTCAACAACCCGGCCCCGACAGCGTGCGAAGCCTAGGAGAACGTTATGGCCCGTGGGGTTAACAAAGTCATATTGGTCGGCACTTGCGGCCAGGATCCCGAAGTTCGCTACTTGCCTAACGGTAATGCCGTGACCAACCTGAGTCTGGCGACCAGCGAACAATGGACCGACAAGCAAACCGGTCAGAAAGTCGAAAAAACCGAATGGCACCGTGTATCGATGTTCGGCAAAGTTGCGGAAATCGCCGGCGAATACCTGCGTAAAGGTTCGCAGGTCTACATCGAAGGCAAGCTGCAAACCCGCGAGTGGGAAAAAGACGGTATCAAGCGTTACACCACTGAAATCGTGGTCGACATGCAAGGCACCATGCAACTGCTGGGCGGCCGTCCACAGGGCGACCAACAAGGCCAGGGTGGCGGTAACAACTACCAGCAACCCGCTCCGCGTCAGCAGGCCCCGCGTCCGCAGCAGTCGGCTCCGCAACAGCGTTCGGCTCCGGCACCACAGCAGGCCGCACCGCAGCCAGCTCCGGATTTCGACAGCTTCGATGACGATATTCCGTTCTGATTTGTCGCTGCATCCGCTCTAAATAAAAAGGCCCGTCGCTTGATGCGATGGGCCTTTTTTGTGGGCGCGTTTTTCAGTCGAGTATCAGATGCGGCAGGAAGCGGCTTGAGTCTTTGGTGATCAGGCTGTTGTCCTCGCGCACGCCGATGCCGGCGGCCTGATCGCCAATCACCCAGGAGCCGATCAGCGTGTAGCTGTCACCGAACTTCGGCAGCGGGGCGAACTCCTGAAGGATGAACGGTGCATCGGTGTACGGCCCGTCTTCCTTCACGACTTGCCCATCCAGGGTGTGCAGTTCGATGTTGGCGCCTTCGCGGGAGAAGAACGGCTTGCGCACCCAGCCTTTCGGCAGCGCTTTGCCGGGCTCGGGGTCCAGATGGCTGGCGAGCAGGTTCGGGTGCCCTTTGTTGAATTCCCACAGCAGGGGAAGGATGCCTTTGTTCGAGATGATCGATTTCCAGGCAGGCTCGAAAAACTGCGTGTCACTGGCGGCAATGGCTTCACCAAACGGCTCGTGGAAAATGAATTCCCAGGCGTGCAGTTTGAACAGGTGAGGGATCCAGCGCTCTTCGAGATCGACGAAGCGTCCTTCGCTGTTGAGGCCGATGTCTTCGATATCGATGTGGCGTGACTCGATCCCGACTTTTTCGGCGATCAGTCGCAAGTAGTCGGTGGTGCCCTTGTCTTCGACCGAGGTTTTCATCGAGGCGAAGTAGAAAGGCTGCTTGATCTGCAATTGCGCAAAGGCCTGATGCAGCTTGGTGTCGATGCTGTTGAACTGATCGGCATGGCTGGGCAGCAAGCCGCGCTCGATGCATTGCTCCAGCCAGCCCCACTGAAACGCCGACGCCTCGTACAGGCTGGTGGGCGTGTCGTAGTTGAGTTCCAGCAATTTGGCGGGGCCGGTGCCGTTGTAGGAGAAGTCCAGGCGACCGTAAAGGTGCGGATGGCCTTCGCGCCATGACGTACGAATCATGTCAAAGAAGGGCGCCGGAATGCTCAGGCGCTCCAGCAGCTCTTCGCTCTGCACCACCCGGTCGACCAGGTCCATGCACATCTCATGGATTTCGGTGGTGGGGTCTTCGAGATCGTTCTCGATCTGCTTGAGCGTGAATTGGTAATACGCGCTCTCGTCCCAGTAGGGTTCGTCGTCGATGGTGTGAAACATGAAGCCGAGGTTTTCGGCGGTCTGCTTCCAGTCGTGACGTTCCTGGCAGAGGATTTTCTTCATGGCGCTCGCTCCTTAACTGCTCGATCGACCGAAACTGCTTGAGCCACCCCAGCCGCTGCGGGCGCTGGCCTGGCTACCAAATCCGCCCCGGGATGTGGACGACGCCACCGAGATGGGCTTGGAGCTGCTCGACTTGAACGTGGAGCTGTTGTAGCCGTTGCCGTATTTCGCCTGGTCGGATCTGGTGAAGCTCGAGCCCGTGGCGATGCGCTGGCTGAGCGTCGAGGATGAGAAGTCACCGCGTGAGTCGCGGTAGCGGTAAACCGGTTCGGAGGAATAGCTGCCCCGGTTGCTGTTCAGCATGTTGCTGATCAGCATGCCGGCCAGAAGACCGTTTACCATTCCTCCTGAACCGCCAGAGCTCGCTGCGGAGGCGGGCAGTTGTGCGTTGGCGGCGTCCAGTTGGGTCTGCGTGACCTGGCCATTGGCTGCCAGCTCGAAGCCGCCGAGCTTCGGAATGAACTTGCCGGTGGAGTCCTGCTGGCACCAGTCGGCGACAAAGTCGGCGTCGCAATCGGCCTGGCTGTCGTACAGCGGCGCGAGGCGACGGTGTTCGGCGATGGCGGTCATGTAGGCATCGGAGCAGACATTCACCGGAAACTTTTGATCCACGCACTGCTGCACGGATTGAAAGTTGAACTTTTGATTCACTGCGTAGGTTTTTTCTGTCGGCCCGCAACCTGATATCGCGATGGCGACCGACGCTGCCAGGGACAGTTGAACGTACTTGCTTCGTTTCATCGACGTCTCCGTGTCGCAGTCAGTTCTGGGAAGGGGTCATGCATGCGGCATTGAGCAGGCCAACGCTGATGGCGACAGCTGCGACGTAGATCGCTGCTGCGATTTCACCGTTACGGATGCGCTCGGAGGTGCCTTTGAGCACCAGGCTGGTCATCAGGAATGCCAGCAGTTGCACCACGGCGGCAATCAGCGCCCACACGGCGAAGTCCAGCAGACTGACCGAGTAGGCAATCACATTGCTCGCCGGGATCGCGAAACCGATGATGGCGCCGGACAGGGCGATGGCGGCCGCGGTGTTGCCGGAGCGAATCAGTTCGAACTCTTTGTGCGGCGTGATGCGGGTGTAGACGAACTGGAAAATCGCGAACAGCAGGGCGGCACCGATGATGTACGAAACAAATCCCAGGACGGCGGCTTTGTTCAGCGAGACGGAGAGTGCTTCTAGCATGGGCTGTTCCCTTTTAAAGAGTAGTGAGGTCGGTGGTGTACAGCGAGATACCCAGTGAGGTGCTCAAGCTGATGCTGCCTTCGGCGTCTTCTTCGACGGAAAACAGCAGGAATTCGCGGCGGTCGGTCAGGCCGGTCTCGCGGGCGTAGAGCATTGAGCGATGTTCCACGACGTAGGACTGATCCGGATTACTGACCTGCTCAGTGAAGGCCACCAGCTCGGTCTGCCCGGCCTCGGTGCCCCATTCACGGGTGTATTCGACGCCGTCATGGGTGTAGGTCGGCAGGCCGATCAGGCTGTCCGGCCCCGCGAGCCTGCGCAATTCGGCTTCACTGTTGAGGGTGACGTAGCTTTGATAGTTGAACAGGATCACCGACTCGACCTGGCCGGCGATGGCGCCGGTGGTGTGAACCTGCAGCCAGAAGTCTTCGTCGTCCATGTAGTAGCGCGAAAGCCACGTCGACTGGCCCAGGTTAACAGTGCCGACGCTCCAGATCTGCTGGGTGCCGGGAATGACCACGCTGGTTTTTTCGTCGAGCAATAGCTTAAGAGTGGTGTCGAATATCAGCGCTTTTCCCTGGCCGAGCCCGAGAGGGCCGGCAACCGGCGCACTGTCCTTGGGTGTCGGGGCCTCAAGGCCCATCAACTGTTTAAACCATCCCATTGGCGATTTCCTTCAGGCGGGTGGAGGCAATTTAGATGAGTTCGCCGCCCTGGATGCGGGTGGCGCAGAGAGCAGTAGTCTGGCTGCAATAAAGCCGGCGAATGCGCCGCCAATGTGCCCTTCGACTGAAACGCCCTGGCGTGGGATAAAGCCGAAAATCAGACCTCCGTAGAGGAGGGCGACAGTGCCCGCGATCAGCACGTTGCTCCAGCTGCGGTGGAACCAGGCGCGTCCCAGAAGGTACGCCCAGAGGCCAAAGACCCAGGCGCTGGCGCCCACATGAACGCCGTTGAAACCGAACAGCCAGACCAGCGAGCCGCCGAGCAGAATGATGATTGCGCTGACCGCCGCAAAGCGTTTGAAGCCCTCGGCGATCACCAGGGTTCCCAGCACCAGAAACGGCACCAGGTTGGCGATCAAGTGCGCAAAGGATACGTGCAGAAACGGTGAGGTCACAATTCCGACGAGGCCGTGGGCGGTTCGGGGGACCAGACCAAACATCGTCAGGCTGTAGCCTGTCAGCATGTTCAGCAGGTGTATCGCGACCATCAACATGGCCAGGCCTGCGATGATCTTGAAGCCGGTTACCCTGTCCATCCTTGTCCTCGAATCGACAAAAAGAAGGGCACACCAGTTAATGCCGATCAGTTAAGGCACAAACCTGTGGGAGCGAGCCGGCTCCGGGCGGCGTTCCGACGATGACGGCATCACATTCAACATCAACGTTGACTGACCCACCGCTATCGCGAGCAAGCTCGCTCCCACATGGATTTCGCTTAACTGATCGGCATTAGGCGTGCCGGTGCCCTTCCTTTCGAGTGCGTGCGTGAGCCGGTTACTCGGCCGATTGCTTTTTCAGGCGGTCCAGAATCGCGTTTGCGCTGCCCTGGTCCGGGGTGATGCCGGCTTCGCGCAGCTTGCGCTCCAGGTCGTTACCGGTGGACGCGTCCGCCAGTTCGTCACTCGCTTCCAGCTCGGCAGCACGTTGTTCCTGCTTGGCTTGCAGGCGATTCAAGGTGCTGACCGCGGTTTCCAGCTTGCCGTTGGCGCCGCCGCTGGCGATGGAGGCGCTGACCTGCGCTTTCTGTACACTTTCACGGGCCTTGGCCATGTCCACTTGCTGGCGCAGGCTCTTGATGCGGGCTTCGGCCTTGGTGATGTCCTTGCGCATTTTGTCGGCGTAGGCGCCGAACTCGGTGGTTTGTTTCTGTTCGGCGTCGTGTTCGTTGGTCAGGGTCGAAATGGCTTCGGCCACTTCCAGTGCCAGGTCTTCACGGTTGGCCTGGATCGCGGCCATGGCCTTGGATTCCAGGTCCTTGATCTTGGCGTTGTACTGCGCCACGCGCTCGGCCGAGAGTTTGTGCTTGGCCATGATGGTGACCAGTTCGCGCTTGGCGTTTGCCAGAGCGTTGTCGGCGTCGCGGATTTCCTGGTCGAGGATGCGCAGGGCCTGTTGGTCGGCGATGGCTTCGCCGGCTTCGCTGGCGCCGCCGCGCAGAGCGGTGAACAACTTGCTCCAGATCGATTGGTTTTGCATGACTCGGTACTCCCGGAAATTAGTTGAAGAAGCCTTCGAAGGCTTCGCTGGCGCGCTGAACGTTGTCGACGAGGGTTTTGATTTCGGTCACGACGTTGGTCAGGCTGGACTCGGAACTGAGTGCACCGAACATGCTGTAGACGGTCTGGCCGTTGGGCATGGATTCGATACCGATCGACGACAGCGGGAACATTTCCCGGCTACGCAGCACGGCATCGTTGAAGCGCTGCACATCCTTGATGGATTCGAGATCGACCAGCACGGTGTCGACGATGATTTGCTCGCCGACGACGGCGATGTAAATCGGCAGCCCGCCAAACTCGTTCATTTCCAGCTTGATGCTTTGCTCGGAGCCTTGAATCAGCGTCGGGGTGATTTCATTGGATGTCACCTCATCGAGGGCCTGCAGGGCGCTGAAGAGGCGATCGATGTTCCAGTTGTTACCTGCGCTCATGTAATCCTCCAACATGAATGAACCAGCCAGGATCGGCTGGCGTAGCTGTTTCTCCATTTGCTTGAGCAGGCTTCGGTTTTCGGGAAGCACCCAAGTTTCATGTTTCACATAGCCGGCGGCGCTAAGTCCTCCGCGCATCTGCTTCATGTAGAAGCTCGATGGTTTTTTCGCGGAAGGTTTCGAGCGCTCTCCCTGGCTGCTCGCGGGTGTTGTGTCTGAGGCGGGTGGAGAGCGACGTTTCATAGCAGTGGCTCCGCTTTTATTTGTATCACGCGTGAGAACACTACAGATAAATTCAAGCGCTCTCAACAACTCACGCGTGATATTTTTAATCGACTGATTTTCATCACAAAAAAAGGCCCGCAGCGTGTCAGCGCTGCGGGCCTTCGGGTTTTGCTGGGGGCAGATTCAGTGACTGGCCGCCAGGAAGTCATCGGTGGACAGCACTGTTGCGTAGGCAAAACCCAGGGCCGACATGAAGGCCGCATGTACATGGGCCGCCGGAACCACAACACCGTTGAACTCCAGGTCACGGGTGGCACAGGCGTCGTGGATCACCGTGACGCTGTAGCCAAAGTCGGCTGCGGCTCGAGTGACGCCGTCGATGCACATGTGGCTCATGCTGCCAACGATCACCAGATTTTTGATGCCATGGTGGTCGAGTATCGACTGTAGTTCGGTTTCACGGAACGCGTTGACGAAGTGTTTGAGCAGCACTGGCTCATCGCTGCGGTTGAGGACTTTGCGGTGCAGCTTCGCACCCTCCGAACCCGGCGTGAAGAACGGCGCGGCGTCAGAGGTGAACTCGTGGCGGATATGCACCACCTGATCGCCGGCATCACGGAAGGCCTGGATCACCCGCGCTGCGTTGTCGGCAGCTGCATCGGCACCGACCAGCGGCCACTTGCCTTGAGGGAAGTAGTCATTCTGGATATCGACTACGATGAGTGCTTGCTTGGCCATGGGTGTTTCCTCGGATGGGTTGGTGTGGAACGAAGTATTGGGTTTCGCCGGCCGTTCGAGGATTGGCCGCACCGACAATAGAAGGGGGAAAACTGACAATGGGCATAGAACGCGCAGTCGCCGAATTGGGCGTGCTGATCTATCCCGGCGCGCAGATGGCGGCGGTACACGGTTTGACGGATCTGTTCGGTGTCGCGAATCGCATCGCCGCCGAGCATCAGAGTGCGCAGCTGCCATTGTTGCGGGTCAGCCACTGGCAGGCCGATGCCGAAAACGCGCCTCAACGCATTTACGACAGTCATCCCGTTGCCGACGGCGCACTGATCGCGCTGTTGATCCCGCCGTCGATTGGCGGTTTTTCCGAAGACCAGGCCCCGCCGACGCTGATTCGCTGGATTCGCCAGCAACACGCAGCCGGCGCGACCCTCGGTGGGGTGTGCGTGGGCTCGATTTTGTTGGCCGAAAGCGGTCTGCTCGACGGTCGCAGCGCCACCACTCACTGGACCTCGGCGAAAAAATTCGCCGAGCGTTACCCGAAGATCACACTCAACGCCGACAAACCCATTGTTGACGACGGTGACCTGATTACCACGGCCGGGTTGATGGCCTGGTCGGAGCTGGGGTTGCGCCTGGTCGATCGTCTGATGGGACCGAGCATCGCCACCAGCACCGCGCGTTTTCTGGTGATCGAACACAGTGACAGCGCGAGCGAATGCGGGAGTAACTTCGCGCCGATTCTGAGCCATGGCGATGCAGCGATTCTCAAGGTTCAGCACTGGCTGCAAGCCAACGGGGCGGTGGAGGTGTCGCTGAGCGTGATGGCGCAGCAGGCAGGGCTGGAGGAGCGGACATTCCTGCGGCGCTTTCGAGCCGCGACCGGTTTGAAACCGACCGAGTACTGCCAGCACCTGCGAGTCGGCAAGGCCCGGGAAATGCTCGAGTTCACCAACGGCACCATCGATCACATCGCCTGGAGCGTGGGGTATTCGGACCCGAGCGCGTTTCGCGCCACGTTCAAGAAAATCACCGGCCTTGCACCGAGTGACTATCGAGCACGGTTTGGGGTGTCGGCCCCCGCGCGGGTGTAAGCAACACGGCCCCCGTAGCAGCTGCCGAGCCCGCGAGGCTGCGTTCGGCTGCGCAGCAGTCGTGAAATCAGGCTATGCGGTCTTTCAGTTAAATCGTGCATTTAGTGTTTACGACTGCTGCGCAGCCGAACGCAGCCTCGCGGGCTCGGCAGCTGCTACGTGAAGCACACAAAAACGCAGCCCGAAGGCTGCGCTGGTGTTCAGTCCACTAAGCGTGGGAACAGTCGGTCTGTAGATCAGTGTTGTATCAGCTTTCTGCGAACTTCGGTCGCCGCTGCTTGATCCAGTTCCAGCCAGTAATGCTGCGTGCCGGCGATTTCGGCGGCGGCCGGCAGGCCATCGCGGTACACCAGTCGGTTGCTGGCGAGAGCGGGGACTTTGTGCCCCGGCAGCAGGGTGCCGGCGAGGTTCAGTGGGTCGACGCCGCAGACGCCGATCAGGCTGCCGTCATGCGGGCGGCGGCGTACTTCGCGCAGTAACGGGATCGCTTCGGGCAAGGCGAATTGTTCGCCCGCCAGACCGCTGACAAAGCGCCCGCCGCGAATCTCTCCACGAGCTTCCAGTCGATGAAAAGTGCGCAGCAATTCACGCCAGTTCGGCAGCCAGTCGGCCTCGCGTTCCAGCAAACGCCAAAATACTACGCCATAGCGCCGGAGCAAGGTCCGGGCGATGTGTTCGAGAGTGTCGTTCGCCGTGCCACGGTTATCCACAACCGCTGGCGTCGATTGACGTCGCAGCAAAGCCCAGCGTCCGGCATCGTCCATTCCACCGACAAACGCCCCGCGTCCACGTCGGCTGCTGCGCGCCTGGCGTTTGCTGGCGGGCGTAATCAACGCACGCAGGCCGGCGAAGCTGTCGGCGTTGACCAGTCCGGCGCCGACCAGTTCCTGCAAAGCGATCTCCAGTTCACTGCGCAGCAAATGGGCTTCGTGCAGTAGCTCATCGAAAAACAGCGCGCCATGTTGGCTCAGCGCTTGATGGGCTTTCCGGGTTTTGGGTGACAATTCGCTGACGTCCGGTTGCTCGGTCAGACTGCTCCAGAGCGCCACCTGCGCCCGTGGCAGCAACACAATCGGTGTGCTGCGCAGCGCCACGCCAGCGGCCTTGTTGCGGGCGGTCAGCCGGGTCCAGACCAGTTTGCCGCTGCGGCACAGTTCATCCAGCCACGTCGATGAATAGCCCTTGAGCCGCGCTGGCAGAAGATCGCTGTCCCAGGCCGACGCGGCGGCCGGGTAGCCTTCGAACTGACTGACAATCGCCGGTAATACTGCATTGCCCTGGCCTTGCGTTGCCAGTGACAGATGCTGCCAGTCAAACAGAAAACGCATGAAATCCTGCAACGTCACGGGCTCGATTTCCCGCCGCAGGCGTTTGACCGTGTAGCGATGAATACGCGCCAGCAAGTGCCGTTCGCACCATTCTTCTTGCGTGTCGGCAGGGCTGAAACGCCCACGCATTACGTAACCTTCACGCTCCAGATGCGCCAGGGCTTGCGTGACGTGAGTCGTCGAAAGTCCCAGTGGTTGAGCAATCGCCTGAGTCGGTAGCGGGCCAAAGGCACTGAGGCGCGCGCGGATCAATTCGACCAGCGCCTCATCGACGTCCCAGGTGTCATCGAACCCCGCCAAGGCCTGCAACGGTGGCTGTAACGCAGCGTGTGGATAGATCGCTTGCAGGCAGGTCAGCCGTTCCAGCGCCAGCCATAACGCTTGATTCGCATTGATCTGCAAACGGCTGGCGCGCCCCCCGTCCGCCAGGGCTTGCAGCCAACCCGACCACTGCGGATTGGCCTGCGCTTCGGCGTCGCTGATGGCGGCGAGGCTCATCAACGCTTCATGCATTTCATCGACGTTGGCGGGCTGCGGCCAGGCCTCTTCGCGTACCGATTGAATGGCCTCGGCATCCAGCGCACCGAGGTCATCGGTCGATTGCGGGTCGCTCCAGCGCCGGTTGAGCACCGCTTGGGTACGGCGTTCTTCCAGCGGCGCGTCGTCGAGAAAAGTGTAAGGCCGGGCGCTGAGGATTTCTGCCGCTAGCGGCGAGGGCGCCGGCAAGTCGCGGCTGATCAAGCGCACTTCACCGCGCTCCATGCGCCGCAACAGCGCCAGCCAGCCATCGCAGTCCATGGCTTCGTGCAGGCAATCGTCGAGGGTTTGTTCCACCAGCGGGTGATCGGGAATTTCGCGCTCGCCGGCGAGGTTTTCCAGGCAGGCGATCTGGTCGGGAAACACGCTGGCGATCAGGTCCTCGCTTTTCATCCGCTGGATCTGCGGCGGCACTTTGCGTCCGCCGCTGTAACGCGGCAGTGCCAGTGCAACACCGGCATTCCAACGCCAACGCACGCCAAATAACGGGGCGTCGAGCACGGCCTGAATCAGGATCTGTTCGGCGCTGTTGCTGTGCAGATAACGCCAGACTTCATCCAGCTCGAAACTGTGGCTGGTGGACAGCGACAAGACGATCGCGTCTTCGCTGGCGGCGGCCTGCAATTCGAAGTTGAAGGTGCGGCAAAAACGCTTGCGCAGGGCCAGGCCCCACGCGCGGTTGATGCGGCTGCCGAACGGGGAGTGGATGATCAGTTGAGTGCCGCCGGACTCGTCGAAAAACCGCTCCATCAGCAGCGTGTCCTGAGACGGCAGGGCACCGAGCGTCAGCCTGGCGCGGGCGAGGTAGTCCACCAGTTGCTCGGCGCTGGCAAGGTTCAGGCCGAGGGTCTCGGTCAGCCAGTCGATGCTCGGCTGTACATCGCCGGGCGTGGCGCTCAGCAGCTCATCGAGGTGCGCGTGCAGGCGCGCTACAGCGAACGACAATTCGGCGCTGCGCCCCGGTGCTTCGCCGAGCCAGAAGGGGATGGTCGGCGGCTGGCCTTGAGCGTCTTCGACGCGGATCTTGCCGGTTTCGACCCGCAGGATCCGGTACGAAGTGTTGCCCAGCTGAAAGACATCGCCAGCGATGCTTTCCACCGCGAAGTCTTCGTTGACGCTGCCGATGTTCAACCCTTGCGGCTCCAGCAATACGGCGTAATCGGCGTTGTCGGGAATCGTCCCGCCGCTGGTCACCGCCGTCAGCTTGGCGCCGCGTCGGCCGCGCAAGGTACGCGTGACCGCGTCGCGGTGCAGGTAAGCGCTGCGGATTCCCTGGCGGCCGTTGTAGCCTTCGGCGAGCATTTGCAGCAGCGCTTGATAGTGTTTGTCGTCGAGTTCGGTATAGGGCGATGCGCGGCGCAACATGTCGAGCAGCGCCTGTTCCTGCCATTCCTGACAACTGACCTCGGCGATGATCTGCTGCGCCAGTACGTCCAGCGGCGCTTGCGGGATCAGCAAGGTGTCGAGTTCGCCCCGGCGCACGCAATCAAGCAGGGCGGCGCATTCGATCAGGTCGTCGCGGGTGGTGGCGAACAGGCGGCCCTTGGGTGTGCCGCCGACCTGATGCCCGGAGCGTCCGACCCGTTGCAGAAAACCGGCAATCGAGCGCGGCGAGGCGATCTGGCAGACCAGGTCGACGTCGCCAATGTCGATGCCCAGCTCCAGTGACGCGGTGGCGATCAGCACTTGCAGTTCGCCGCGCTTGAGCCGCTGCTCGGCATCGAGGCGAAACTCCTTGGCCAGGCTGCCGTGATGGGCGGCGACTGCGTCTTTGCCCAGACGCTCGCTGAGGTGGCGGCTCAAGCGCTCGGCCAAACGTCGGGTGTTGACGAAGATCAGCGTGGTCCGGTGTTCGCGTGCCAGTGCGGCGATACGGTCGTAAACCAGCTCCCAGACATCGTTGGCCATCACCGCCGACAACGGCACCGGCGGCACTTCGATGCCGAGGTCCCGTGGACGGGCATGGCCGATATCGACGATCTCGCACGGGCGGTCGGTGCCCACCAGAAAGCGCGAAACCGCTTCGATGGGTTTCTGCGTGGCGGACAGGCCGATGCGCATCAGCGGCTCGCCGCCCGTCTTACTTGAGGTCAGCGCCTGCAAGCGCTCCAGGCTCAGGGCCAGATGGCTGCCGCGTTTGCTGCCGGCGATGGCGTGGATTTCGTCGACAATCACCGTGCGGGTGCTGGCGAGCATGCGCCGGCCAGAGTCGGAGCCGAGCAGCACGTACAGCGATTCCGGGGTGGTGACCAGTATGTGCGGCGCGCTTTTGCGCATTGCCAAACGGTCCTTTTGCGGCGTATCGCCAGTGCGCACGGCGGTGTTGATCTGTAATTCGGGGAAGCCCAGCCGTTGTAGTTGCTCGGTGATACCGGCCAACGGGTTTTGCAGGTTGATCTGAATGTCGTTGGACAGCGCCTTGAGGGGCGAGACGTAGACCACCAGGGTTTCATCGGGCAGCTCGCCACCCTGAGCCAGGCCTTGATGGACCAGGTCATCGATGACCGCGAGAAACGCCGTGAGGGTTTTGCCTGAGCCGGTAGGCGCGGCGACCAGCGTTGAGCGACGCTGGCGGATCAACGGCCACGCGCCGGCTTGAGCGGCGGTGACCGCCGGGAAGGTGCTGTTGAACCAGGCGCTGACGGCAGGGTGAAAGCCGCTCAGGACGCTGTCCGCGGATTCGGGGAGATTCATGGGGGTAATTTATGCGGCTGTAAGCGCGAAGTTGCAAGTCATACGCCGCCCCGTAGCAGCTGCCGAAGGCTGCGTTCGGCTGCGCAGCAGTCGTAAAATCATACTGCGTGGTTTTTCAGGAGGATGGTAATTACCGGATTACGACCGCTTCGCGGCCGAACGCAGCCTTCGGCAGCTGCTACGGGGGTAGTCGTGGGGGCTGTGCAGCACTTTATAAGTGACGGTTGCGCTTTAAACCCGCAAAATGCAACGATTCTGACAATCAAACAGACTGGGCCTGCTGACTCTATGCGAATGCGCCTTATGTTACTGGGTGGCGGAAATGCCCTTGGGCAGGCGCTGATTCGCCTCGGTGCGGAGGAAGACATCAGTTTCCTCGCTCCCCGTCCACCGCAAGACGGCTGGGACGCCGCGAGCCTGACGCAACTGCTCGACGACACGCGTCCGGACGCGCTGATCAATCTCGCCTACTACTTCGACTGGTTTCAGGCGGAGAGCGTGGCCGAGGCGCGCCTCGCTGCACAGGAGCGGGCGGTCGAGCGGCTGGCCGAACTGTGCCAGCATCACAATATTGTCCTGGTGCAGCCTTCCAGCTATCGGGTATTCGATGGTTCGCGGGCGACCGCCTATAGCGAAAAAGACGAACCCGTACCGCTGGGCCTGCGTGGTCAGGCCTTGTGGCGCATCGAGCAAAGCGTGCGCGCCACTTGTCCGCAACATGTGATGCTGCGATTTGGCTGGTTGCTCGATGACAGCGTCGACGGCACGCTCGGGCGTTTTCTTGCGCGCGCCGAACTGCCTGAAGAACTGTTGATGGCCGACGACCGGCGCGGCAACCCGACGCCGGTGGACGATGCCGCGCGGGTGATCATTTCGGTGCTCAAGCAACTCGATTGCGCAGCACCACTGTGGGGCACTTACCACTACGCCGGGCATGAGGCGACCACGCCGCTGGCGCTGGGGCAGGCGATCCTCACGGAAGCGCGCAATCTGCACCCGCTGGCCATCGAAGCTCCGACCGCGCAGGCCCACGCCGCACGGCCGGATGCCGCCGAAGAACCGCAGCACGCGGTACTGGCCTGCAAGAAAATTCTGCACACTTTCGGGATCAAGCCGCGCGCCTGGCGCGCAGCACTCCCGGGCTTACTGGATAGGTTTTATCGTCATGGCTGATGGCCCTGTTTTGATCACCGGCGGTGCCGGTTTCATTGGTTCGCACCTTGCTGACGCCTTGCTCGCCAAGGGCCATTCGGTACGTATCCTCGATGACCTGTCCACCGGTAAACGCAGCAACCTGCCGCTGGATGATCCACGGGTCGAGCTGATCGAAGGTGACGTTGCCGATGCCGCTCTGGTGGCCCAGGTGATGATCGGTTGCAGCGCCGTGGCGCATTTGGCCGCCGTGGCTTCGGTGCAGGCATCGGTGGACGATCCGGTGCGCACGCACCAGAGTAATTTCATCGGCACCTTGAACGTCTGCGAAGCGATGCGTCAGGCGGGGGTCAAGCGCGTGCTGTTCGCTTCAAGCGCAGCGGTATACGGCAATAACGGTGAAGGCGAGTCGATCGACGAAGAGACCGCCAAGGCACCGCTCACGCCGTACGCTTCGGACAAGCTGGCGGGCGAATATTACTTCGATTTCTACCGTCGTCAGCATGGTCTGGAACCAGCGATTTTCCGTTTCTTCAACATCTTCGGCCCGCGCCAGGATCCGTCATCGCCGTACTCCGGGGTGATCAGCATTTTCAGCGAGCGTGCGCAGAAAGGCCTGCCAATCACCGTGTTCGGTGACGGCGAGCAGACCCGCGATTTCGTTTACGTCGAAGACCTGGTCGACCTGCTGGTGCAAGCCATCGAAGTGCCGGCGCTTGAAGTGGGCGCGGTCAATGTCGGCTGGAACCAGGCGACGACCCTCAAGCAAATGCTCCAGGCTTTGGGCGAGGTAGTGGGTGAGTTGCCACCAATTACCTACGCCCCGGCACGCTCCGGCGATATTCGCCATTCACGGGCAAACAACCAGCGTCTGTTGCAGCGCTTCACCTTTCCCGAGCAGACACCGATGAGTGTCGGACTGGCGCGGCTGTTGGGGCGCTGAGTTTTTCGCAGCCATGAAAACCTGGCTAAACCCATGTGGGAGCGAGCTTGCTCGCGATGGCGGTGTGTCAGTCAACATCGATGTTGAATGTCACTCCGTCATCGTCGGAACGCCGCCCGGAGCAAGCTCGCTCCCACAGGTTCTGGTATTGGCCTCAAGAAGCCTTTCGCGTGTACTCAGGTTTAGAACTTGTAACCCAGACCCACCATGTACACGAACGGGTCCACATCCACGTTGACCCTGGCCCGAGTGCCCGGCGCCACGGCGTCGTTTTCCACGGTCGCACGGGTGTTGATGTCGATGTAGCGCATCTGGGCGTTGAGCATGATGTTGTCGGTGATCATGTAGTCGGCACCGACCTGAAATGCCATGCCCCAGGAGTTTTTCGCCTTGAAGTTGCTGAAGCCGTTGGCTTGCGCTTCGTTACTGAGCTTTTCGTCGTAGATCCAGGTGTAGTTGATACCGGCGCCAACGTAGGGTTGGAAGGCTGACTTGTGATCAAGCGGGTAGTAAACCACGCTCAGAGTCGGCGGCAGGTGTTTGAGGGTGCCGAGCTTGCCGTTGGCCGCGCCCAAGGAGGTACCTTTGAGGTTCACGTCATGCTCGAACGGTGAGGCGGCGAGCAACTCGATACCGATATTGTTGCTGAGCATGTATGCGAAGTTCAGGCCCAACTGCGTGTTGCTGTTCATGGTGGCCTTGCCACCCAGGTTGGTGCCGGCCAATGGGCCTTGATCGACCTTGACGCTGGAGCTGTCGGCTTTCGGGTTGACGGTGATCGCACCGGCCCGAACGATGATGTCACCGGCTTCATGGGCCTGGGCGAACGGGGCTGCAAGCGCGAATGCAATGAGGGAAGCGCTAAGCAATGACTTGTGCATGGGGGCTCCAAAGGACGATTCAAATTCTCTATGTCCAATGGTACGAAGCGTCAGTAACGGCGCTTTTGACTCAGCTCAATGAAAGGGTGATGGCCCTGATTTTGTTGGCGACTTCGAGGGCCTCATCGCGAGCAAGCTCGCTCCCACGGTGGATTGTGTTGATGCGCAAATCAAATGTGGGAGCGAGCCTGCTCGCGATGGCTATCTACCAGATTACACATGACAACCGGATTCACTCCGGCAATTCGTACACGTAGATCTTGTCCGCATCCATCTGATAACCGGCATCCGCCAATTCGCTGGTCGACGCTTTGACCTGCAATGCACCTTCGATCCAGTACGGCTGATACAGCTCGTCGAGCTTCACCCCAACCGCGCTTTTGACGTGGACGATCTGGTTCGACGGCGGTGGTGGAACGTGGATGCATGCGCCGAAATACGGCACCAGCAGAAAGTCGGTGGTGCGACCTTCCTCGCTGACTTCCAGCGGCACGATGTAACCCGGCAAGCGAATATTCTTGCCGTCGAGGCTCTTCACCACCGGCGCATTGGGCATGTCTTGCTTGGCCGCCGGAGCAGACTCGGCGGACAGCGCGCTGCTCATCTGCGACAGGTCGTGCAGCGGTTTCATGTTCGGCACTTCTGCCGGAGCGTCCGGCGGGATCATCTCCGACCAGGTCAGGTCTTTCGGCGCGGCCGCCCACAGGGGCAGGGCGACCAGCATCAACAGCGCAGGCAGAGCGCGGAGCATCTTCAATGTCCTCATAAACGGATCGACAGACCATCGGCCAACGATTGGCGATAGGCGCGCCAGGCCGGCACGCTGCCCATCAGCAGCGCGGCGATCAGGATGCCACCGAGCAGCGTCCATTCATACTCGCTTGGCCAGGCCAGCGGCAGGTACAAGCCGTAGGACGATTGCACGTACCCCTGGGCCGCGGCGATGCAGACATACAGCAGCGCCACGCCCGCAATCACCCCGGACAGCGCCAACGCAAAGGCTTCCAGCACCAGCAGCGTTGCGATGTGCCACGGCCTTGCGCCGACCGAACGCAGGATCGCCATCTCGCGGCGGCGTTCGTTGAGGCTGGTGAGAATCGCCGTGAGCATGCCGATCAACCCCGTCAGCACGACGAACAGCGAGACCACGAACAAGGCTTTTTCAGCAGTGCCCATCAGGCTCCAGAGTTCCTGCAAGGCCACGCCCGGCAGGATCGCCAGCATCGGCTCGCCACGGAATTCATTGATCTCGCGTTGCACGGCGAAGGTCGAAATCTTGTTGTTGAGACCGAGCATGAACGCGGTGATGGCTTGCGGCGTGAGGTCCATGTTGCGCGCCTGATCGGCACTGATCCGGCCGCTGCCCTGAGCCGGCACACCGTTGTGCCAGTCGATGTGAATCGCTTCCATGCCGCCGAGGCTGATGTGCAACGTGCGGTCGACCGGGGTGCCGGTGCGTTTCAGGATGCCGACCACGGTGAACGGTTTGTCGTCGTGCTTGACCAGGCTGATCACCGCTACGCCGTGAGCCAGCACCAGTTTGTCGCCGAGTTTGTAATGCAGTGCATCGGCCACTTCGGCACCCAGCACCACTTCGAACGGGTCGGTAGCAAACGCCCGGCCGCTGGCCAGTTGCAGGCTTTGCTGATGACCGTATTGGTAATGCTGGAAGTAGGCATCGGTGGTGCCCATGACCCGATAACCGCGATGAGAGTCGCCGAGGGAAATCGGGATCGCCCATTTCACTTTCGGGTTGTTGGCGAAATGCTCGAAGCTGTCCCAGCGGATGTTGTTGGTGGCGTTGCCGATGCGAAACACCGAGTACAGCAGCAGGTTCACCGAGCCGGAGCGTGCGCCGACGATCAGGTCGGTGCCGCTGATAGTGCTGGCGAAACTGCTCTTGGCTTCGGTGCGCACGCGCTCCACCGCCAGCAACAGGCAGACCGACAGGGCGATGGCGAACGCGGTGAGGATCGCGGTGAAACGGCGGTTAGCCAGGCTGGCCATGGCTAGACGAAACAAATACATTTCAGACCTCGAGCGGCGTGGCGGCGCGATTGAGTTCGGCCAGCGACAGGTGACGATCGAACAGCGGCGCCAGGCTCTGGTCGTGACTGACGAACAGCAGGCTGGAACCGGCTTCGCGACACTCGGCGAACAGCAAACGGATAAACGCCTCACGGGCGTCGTAGTCGAGCGCCGAGGTCGGTTCGTCGGCGATCACCAACTCTGGCTGACCGATCAGCGCGCGGGCGGCGGCGACCCGTTGCTGTTGGCCGATGGACAGCGAGTCGGCGCGGCGGCTCAGCATGTTTTCATCCGTGAGCCCCAGGTGCGCGAGTAAGGTCGCGGCGGCTTGATCGACACTGCCGTGGCGCTGAATCGCGCGGCTGGCGCGCAGTTTGGAGAAGTGACACGGCAGTTCGACGTTCTCGCGAACCGAGAGAAACGGCAGCAGGTTGAACTGCTGGAAAATGTAGCCGGTGTGGTCGACCCGAAAGCGATCGCGGGCGCCGGCCGAGAGCTCGGTCAACTCCTGGCCGAGCAGCCGAATGCTCCCGCGATTGGGTTTCTGCACACCACCGAGCAGGCCGAGCAGGGTGGTCTTGCCACTGCCGCTGGGGCCTTTGAGAAACAGCGTTTCACCGGGTTCCAGGCGAAACGCCGGGATATCCAGTAATGGCGGATGACCGGGCCAGTTGAAGCCCAGGTCTGACAGTTCGATGAGTGCTTGGGTCATGTGAAACCGGTCGGATTGATGGTGAACCCTGTGGGAGCGAGCTTGCTCGCGATAGCGGTCTTACAATCACATCAATGTTGAATGTGCTGGCCTCATCGCGAGCAAGCTCGCTCCCACATTGGATTTGGGTTGGATCAAAATTTCAGCGCAGGCGCTTTGGAGGTCACTTCAACCCCTTGCTGGCCGCTTGGGCTGATGAGTTGTACCTGAATTTTCTGAGTGGCGGGGAAGGTTGTGAACACCTGCGACAAATCCAGGGTTTTCAACGCGCCAGGGGCGGCGCAGGTGAATTGGTAGTGCGCGTGGATTTCACTGTGATCGTGATGATGCTCTTCGGCGGCGGCGCCTTTCCCGTCGGTGGCATGGTCGTCATCGTCGTCATGATCATCGGCGTCCGGTTTGTCACCAAACAGCGGGCTGTTCAGTTCTTGCTGGCTGACTACGCAGTTGGCCGCTTTTGGCAGGCTGAACAGCACCAGCGGTTTCTCCAGCTGCGCACGGGCGGCGGCAACTTTGGCCTTGTCTGCATCGCTGCTGGCAACGTGTTCAAAGCCCACCAGATTCATCGCCGGGCTTTCCAGTTCCAACTCCAGCGTCTGACCATCGAGCGCCGCGTTCAAACGCCCGACGCCGTGTTCGTGGGCGCCCAGGCTGCCGTGTTCATGCTCGTGATCATGAACTTCCGCGGCTTGAGCGATAGCCAGCGGCAACAGGGCAAACGGCAAAGCGAGAAGCAGACGGCGCATTGGAGAGTCTCCGGGGAGGAACATGAAAAGTTTGTTATGTAATCTTATAACAGGAGTGGTGAGAGTTTGACTGTCCGCTTGGCGTTGCGCAAGACGCGTGGGAGCATGTTCGTCATAAACCTGAGGAAACCCCAATGTTGCGCATTCGTGGAAGCATCGGCGACTGGCCGGTGGATTTGACCCTTGAACTGGACGATGGGGATTGGGCGCGGCTCGGCGCGCAGTTGCAGGTAAGCCAATCAGAAAACAGCGCAGCGGTGGCCGATCCGGTGGTCAAACCGGTGAATCAGGATGAAATGCTGTGGCAGCTTGCCAAGGATCTGCTGCGCCAGTCGGGGCAACTGACAGGGCCGGATTTGCTGGAGCGGCTGGAGGGTTTGACCGGCAACACTGTCGCCGGCAAACGCTTGCTGGTGCGCTTGCGCCACAGCGCCGAGGTCAAGGTCGTGAGCGGCGGGGATACGCCGCTCTACAGCTGGCGCGAGCAGGCGTAAACATCAAAATGAAAAGATCGCAGGCTGCGCCAGCTCCTACAAAGGCTCGGCGTACAACACCCTGTAGGAGCTGCCGAAGGCTGCGATCTTTTGATCTTCTAATACAACGCAGCAAACAGCTTGCGGCGATAAACGGTCACCAACGGGTGATCGTTGCCCAACAGTTCGAACACTTGCAGCAGGGTCTTGTGCGGCAACCCTTCGCTGTAACTGCGATTGCGGATGAACAGCTTGAGCAGGGAGTCCAGCGCCGGCTCGTACTGCTGGCGGGCCAGTTGCTGGATCGCCAGTTGATAGACCGCTTCATCGTCCTGCGGGTTTTGCGCCAGGCGCGATTTCAGGTCGGCGACATCCGGCAAGTCAGCGGCTTGACCGAGAAACTTGATCTGCGCCTTGGCGCCCGCCAGTGCCGCTTTGTGCTCATCGCTTTTCACCGCATCGAGCACGATCTGGGCTTCACCCAGTTCGCCGCGTTCGGTCAGGCAGCGGGCATAGAGGATCAGCGCACGAGCGTTGGTGTTGTCCTCACCCAGCAGCACTTTCAGCGTGGCCTCGGCGTCAGCGAATCGGCCTTCGTCGAACAGCGCCTGAGCCTGCTCGAACGGGTCGGCAGCGGCCGGCGGTGGCATCTGCACATGCGGCTCAAGCAGCGCGCGGACGGCAGACTCAGGCTGCGCGCCGGCAAAACCGTCCACCGGCTGACCGTCCTTGAACAGCACCACGGTCGGCAGGCTGCGAATACCGAAACGCGAAACGATGTCCGGCTCGGCGTCGCAGTTGACCTTGGCCAGCAGCAGTTCGCCCTGATAGCTCTCGGCGATGGTTTGCAGCATCGGCATCAGCGCCTTGCACGGCGCACACCATTCAGCCCAAAAATCCACCAGCACCGGCTTGTGGAACGAGTTCTCGATCACCGACTGGTCGAAATCGGCAGTAGTGGCGTCGAAGATATACGGCGTGTCTTGACTCATGGGGCATCTCGAAGAAACGTGAATGGGGCAACTATAAGGCTTGGTGGGGGCGGCAGTAAGTCCTCAGGTGTCTGATACGCCGCCATCGCGAGCAAGCTCGCTCCCACAGGGATCAATGCCTGCCACAAAATCTGTGTGCAATACAAAACCACTGTGGGAGCGAGCTTGCTCGCGATGCTTTTCAGCCGCGTCGCGCGTGGTACAGGCTCACATGCCGAAACTCTTCCGGCTCCGCCAGGTCCGGCAGTGTCATCGCCTCAAGCATTTCCAGCCGCTGATACAACGGATGACGGAAATCCCGAACTCGCGAATCTGCCACCAACGCCTCGCGGCCACGGCTGAGAAATTCATCGAGAAGCGGCAGGTTGGCCCGGTCGTACAACACGTCGGCCACCAGAATCAGATCAAAGCGATCGGCTTCGGCAAAAAAGTCCGTTGAGTAGCTGAGTTCGACGTCATTGAGTTCGGCATTCGCCCGGCAGGCCGCAATTGCCAACGGATCGAGATCACAGGCCACCACTTCCAGCGCCCCGGCCTTGACCGCCGCAATCCCCGCCACCCCGGAACCGGCGCCGAAGTCCAGCACTCGCTTGCCGGCAACCCACTGCGGATGCTCCGCCAGGTAACGCGCCATCGCCAGGCCGCTGGCCCAGCAAAAGCTCCAGTACGGCGGCTCGTGCAGAATGCGTCGGGTTTCTTCCGGGCTGAAGGCACGGTCCATGTTGTCGCCATCGATCAGCCAGAGTTTCAGTGCGGTCTCGGGCAGCGGGCAGGGCACAAGCTGTGCGTCGCCGAGCAGTTCACTTAACGCCTGTTGCAGGTCGAGCGGTGCATTCATGGCGCTTTGAGGAACTGCAACTGGCCCAGGGCCTGGGTCTTCGGCTCAAAGATGCGTTGCGCCGGCAGGTGCAGGATCAACTGCCCGGACTGGCTGGCGCGACCCCGCAGTTCGACGCGTGCACCGACCGGGAACGAGTCGGGATTGAACCGCAGATGGAATGGCAGAGCCTTGTTGTTGCCGATCAGGTTGGCGCTGGCGAGCAACTGTTGCGGCCGCGAGCGTTCGTCGATCACCAGCAGCGCCAATTCAACCTCGGCGCCGGCCGGTACGCCCTGCAAGGTGCCGCTCAATTCCCGTTGATACGCCGGCAGCGGGCCGAGGGTGGCCGAGGCCTGGGCTTTCTTCTGAGCCATCTCGGGCGCAGGGCCTGGGGTCGGTGCCGCCGGTTTGGGATGACTGCTACACGCGACCAACAGGCCGACGAGACTGAGTAAAACAAGCGGTCGTAGCGGCATTTGCGGCTCCAGCAAAGTGAAATCCATGGATCAGGCAGTGTAGCCCGTCTGTATACCGTAAACCCTATGGCTTGTCTTGCCAGTGGGATGCGCTACCATGGCCCTCCCTTTTTTTGTTGCCTGCCACCATGCACTGTCCCTTCTGCGGTGCCAACGACACCAAGGTCATCGACTCGCGTCTGGTCGCCGAGGGCGAACAGGTGCGCCGTCGGCGCGAATGCCTGGCCTGCGGCGAACGTTTCACCACGTTCGAAACCGCCGAACTGGTGTTGCCGCGCCTGATCAAAACCGACGGCAGCCGTCAGCCGTTCGACGAAGAAAAACTTCGCGCCGGCATGCAGCGTGCGCTGGAAAAGCGCCCGGTGAGCGTCGAGCGCCTGGAATCGTCGCTGGTACACATCAAACACAAACTGCGCGCCACCGGCGAGCGCGAGGTCAAATCCCTCGTGGTCGGTGAACTGGTGATGGCCGAGCTGCAAAAGCTCGATGAAGTCGCCTACATTCGTTTCGCTTCGGTGTATCGCCGCTTCCAGGACCTCAACGAGTTCCGCGAAGAGATCGATCGCCTGGCCCGTGAGCCGGTAAAAGAATGAGCCTCTCCCCGGAACAACAGGTCCTCGACGCCCATTACATGGCGCGTGCGCTGGAGCTGGCGCGCAAAGGTCACTACACCACCCATCCCAACCCTCGGGTGGGCTGCGTGATTGTGCGTGACGGGCAGATTGTCGGCGAAGGCTGGCATGTGCGTACCGGCGAACCGCATGCTGAAGTTCACGCCCTGCGCGCCGCCGGTGAAAACGCCCGGGGCGCCACCGCCTACGTGACCCTCGAACCGTGCAGCCATCACGGCCGCACGCCGCCGTGCGCCGATGCGCTGGTGAATGCCGGCCTGGCGCGAGTCGTTGCGGCGATGCAGGACCCGAATCCGGAAGTTGCCGGTCGCGGTCTGCAGCGTCTGGAGCAGGCGGGCATCGAGACCCGCAGCGGCGTGCTCGAAGGTGAGGCGCGCAAGCTCAATGAAGGTTTTCTCAAGCGCATGGAGCAGGGCTTGCCGTTCGTGCGGGTGAAGTTGGCGATGAGCCTCGACGGTCGTACCGCCATGGCCAGCGGCGAAAGCCAATGGATCACCGGTCCCGCCGCCCGCTCGGCGGTGCAGCGTCTGCGGGCTCAGGCCAGCGTCGTGTTGACCGGTGCCGACACGGTGCTGGCCGATGACGCGCGCTTGACCGTGCGCGCCGATGAGTTGGGGCTGGATGCCGAGCAAACCGCGCTCGCCATGAGCCGTCCGCCACTTCGCGTGCTGATCGACGGCCGCCTGCGGGTGCCGCTTGATGCGCCGTTCTTCAAGGCTGGCCCGGCGTTGGTTGCCACCTGTGTCGCGGTGGAAGAGCAATACGCCAACGGTCCCGAGTGCCTGATCGTGCCCGGCGCCGATGGCCAGGTCGACCTGCGCAAGCTGTTGGTCGAACTGGCTGCCCGTGGTGTCAATGAAGTGCTGGTGGAAGCCGGCCCGCGTCTGGCCGGGGCTTTTGCCCAGCAAGGGCTGGTGGACGAGTTCCAGATCTTCATCGCGGGCAAGTTCCTCGGCTCCACGGCACGGCCGTTGCTGGACTGGCCACTCGCGCAAATGAAGGATGCGCCGGAGCTCAAAATCACAGAAATTCGCGCGGTGGGCGATGATTGGCGAGTCACCGCCATCCCTATGCCCCAGCCTGTGTGAGAACTACTGCGCTCGGCAATACTGCGTTAAAAACAGGCTCGGAATGCTCATTTACAACCCGTAAACTCCGCTTCCTCGCCTGTTTTTGCCTTGTCTTGCCTTCGCTCGTTACGTTCTCACACAGGCTGATCGGCAAGCGTATAATTCTCGGCCATCGCTACAGCGCTGGCCCTGTTCTCGAGGAGGACTCCATGTTTACCGGCATCATCGAATCCATCGGCAGCATCCGTGCATTAACCCCCAAAGGTGGTGATGTGCGGGTTCACGTAGAAACCGGCAAGCTCGACCTGAGCGACGTCAAACTCGGCGACAGCATCGCGGTCAACGGCGTCTGCCTGACGGCGGTTGAACTGCCGGGTAATGGCTTTGCGGCGGACGTCAGTCGCGAAACCCTCGACTGCACCGCCATGAATGACCTGAAAAGCGGCAGCCCGGTCAATCTGGAAAAAGCCCTGACCCCGACCACCCGCCTTGGCGGACATTTGGTCAGCGGTCATGTCGACGGTGTCGGCGAAGTGGTTGCCCGGACCGAAAATGCCCGCGCCGTGGAATTCCGCATTCGTGCGCCGAAAGACCTGGCCAAGTACATCGCCCATAAAGGCTCGATCACCGTCGACGGCACCAGCCTGACGGTGAACGCGGTCGATGGCGCCGAGTTCTTGCTGACGATCATTCCGCACACCCTGAGCGAAACCATCATGGCGTCTTACCAGCCAGGTCGCCGGGTGAACCTTGAGGTGGACTTGCTGGCCCGTTACCTGGAGCGTCTGTTGCTGGGTGACAAGGCCGCAGAATCCTCGAAGGGCAACATTACCGAAAGCTTTCTGGCCGAGAACGGCTACCTCAATTCCTGAAACTCAATTTTTGAAAGAAGGGGGGTGCCGCGTGGCGCTCAATAGCATCGAAGAACTGGTTGAAGACATCCGCCAAGGCAAGATGGTCATCCTCATGGATGACGAAGACCGCGAGAACGAAGGCGACCTGATCATGGCCGCCGAGTGCTGCCAGCCTGAACACATCAACTTCATGGCCAAGCACGCCCGTGGCCTGATCTGCATGCCGATGAGCCGCGAGCGCTGCGAGCTGCTCAAGCTGCCCTTGATGGCGCCGCGTAACGGTTCCGGTTTCGGCACCAAGTTCACCGTGTCCATCGAAGCCGCCGTCGGTGTCACCACCGGTATTTCCGCGGCCGACCGTGCGCGCACCGTGCAAGCGGCTGCAGCCAAAGACGCCAAGGCCGAAGACATCGTCAGCCCCGGCCACATCTTCCCGCTGATGGCCCAGGCCGGCGGCACCCTGGCCCGCGCCGGCCACACCGAAGCGGCTTGCGACCTGGCGCGCATGGCCGGTTTCGAGCCGAGCGGGGTGATCTGCGAAGTGATGAACGACGACGGCACCATGTCCCGTCGCGCCGAGCTGGAAACTTTCGCCGCTGAACACAACATCAAGATCGGCACCATCGCCGACCTGATTCACTACCGGATGATCCACGAACGTACCGTTCAGCGGATTGCCGAGCAGCCGCTGGACAGCGAACTGGGCCAGTTCAATCTGGTGACCTATCGTGATTCAGTCGAAGGCGACGTGCACATGGCACTGACCCTGGGCACCATTTGCGCCGAAGAACCGACCCTGGTTCGCGTGCACAACATGGACCCGCTGCGCGACCTGTTGATGGTCAAGCAGCCCGGCCGCTGGAGCCTGCGAGCCGCCATGGCCGCGGTTGCCGAGGCTGGCAGTGGCGTGGTGCTGTTGCTCGGTCACCCGCTCGATGGCGACGTGTTGCTGGCGCATATCCGCGAAACCGCCGATCACGCACAGCCGAAAAAACCGACCACCTACAGCATTGTCGGTGCCGGTTCGCAGATCCTGCGTGACCTGGGTGTACGCAAAATGCGCCTGATGAGTGCGCCAATGAAATTTAATGCGATATCCGGTTTCGATCTGGAAGTTGTAGAATACGTGCCCTCCAAATAAAGGCCGGTGTTTTTCACCCCTTTGTTTGCGGTTCAAATATCACTGAGGGACGCGTACTGAACGCGTCCCGGCTCTTTAAGAGATTTGTCGAATGACCCTGAAGACCATCGAAGGTACCTTCATCGCCCCCAAAGGCCGCTACGCTTTGGTTGTTGGCCGTTTCAACAGCTTCGTTGTCGAAAGCCTGGTAAGCGGTGCTGTTGATGCCCTGGTTCGCCATGGCGTGAGCGAAAGCGACATCACCATCATCCGTGCCCCTGGCGCCTTCGAAATCCCGCTGGTTGCGCAGAAAGTCGCTCAGAAGGGCGAGTTCGCGGCAATCATCGCGCTGGGCGCGGTCATTCGTGGCGGTACTCCGCACTTCGAATACGTGGCTGGCGAGTGCACCAAGGGTCTGGCCCAGGTGTCCATGGAGTTCGGCGTTCCAGTTGCTTTCGGCGTACTGACTGTCGACTCGATCGAGCAAGCCATCGAACGTTCCGGCACCAAGGCCGGCAACAAAGGTGCTGAAGCTGCCTTGTCCGCTCTGGAAATGGTCAGCCTGCTGGCGCAGTTGGAGGCCAAGTGATTAGCGACGAAAGCGATCGTTTCAACCCGCGCGATCCGAAACCTGCGGACGCTGGCAAGCCATCCAAGAGCGTCAAGCGTCGCGAAGCCCGTCAGCTCGCGACTCAGGCTCTGTACCAATGGCACATGGCCAAAACTTCGCTGAACGAGATTGAAGCGCAGTTCCGGGTCGATAACGATTTCAGCGATGTCGATGCCGCCTACTTCCACGACATCCTGCACGGTGTGCCGGCGCACAAGACCGAGATCGACTCTGCGCTCGCTCCGTGCCTGGACATCACCATTGATGAGCTCGATCCGGTTGAACTGGCGGTTCTGCGCCTGTCGACCTGGGAACTGATCAAACGCGTCGACGTGCCGTACCGTGTGGTGATCAACGAAGGCATCGAACTGGCCAAGGTCTACGGCTCCACCGACGGTCACAAGTTCGTCAACGGTGTACTCGACAAGCTGGCCCCGCGTTTGCGTGAAGCTGAAGTGAAGGCGTTCAAGCGCTGATTGCGGCTATGGGCGAGTTTGAGCTGATCCGCAATTACTTCGCCGCCGCGCCTTGTGCGCAGGGCGGTGAAGGCGTTGCCTTGGGCATCGGCGACGACTGCGCCTTGCTCGCTGTTCCCGCAGGGGAGCAGCTGGCGATTTCCACCGACACGCTCGTGGCCGGTGTGCATTTCGCAGACCCTTGCGACCCGTTTCTGCTCGGTCAGCGTTCGCTGGCTGTAGCGGTCAGCGACCTGGCTGCGATGGGCGCCACCCCGATTGCTTTTACCCTTGCCCTGACTCTGCCGACGGTAACCGACGATTGGCTGGACGCCTTCGCCCGTGGTTTGAATGCGATGGCGCAACACTGCGGTGTACGGCTGGTGGGTGGCGACACTACACGCGGCCCGCTGAGCCTGACCATGACCGTGTTCGGCCGCGTCCCGGCGGGCCTTGCCCTGACACGCAGCGGTGCGCAACCCGGTGACCTGGTGTGTGTGGGCGGTGAATTGGGCAATGCGGCTGGCGCGCTGTCGTTGGTGCTGGGTGAGCGCGTCGCGCCAGCCGATGTTGCCGGGCCGTTGTTGGCGCATTATTGGTCACCGCAGCCGCAGCTTGATCTGGGGATGGCGTTGCGTGGCAAGGCCACCTCGGCACTGGATATCTCCGACGGTTTGCTCGCCGATTGCGGGCATATCGCCAAGGCTTCAGCTGTCGGCTTGCTGATCGAAAGCGAAAAACTGCCACTGTCGACGGCACTGGTGAGCTTTCTCGGTGAGAATGCGGCCCGCATGGCGGCCTTGAGTGGTGGCGACGACTACGTGCTGGCCTTCACTTTGCCGCCCGCGCAATTGCCGGCATTGCTCGCCGACGGCTGGCCGATCCATGTTATCGGCCAGGTCGTGGCCGGGCAGGGCGTGACGCTGCTGGACGCGAACGGGCAGGACATCACCCCGCAAACCCGGGGCTATCAACATTTTCGGGAGACACCGTGACAGATCATCCCAAACAGGTCCCGGCAGAACACGTGCCGCCATCGGTCTGGCGTAATCCCTGGCATTTCCTGGCCTTCGGCTTCGGCTCGGGTACCTTGCCCAAAGCGCCGGGCACGTGGGGCTCGCTGGTTGCGCTACCCTTTATCCCGTTATGGCAGATGTTGCCCGACTGGGGTTACTGGCTGATGCTCGGCATCACGATGCTGTTCGGCTTCTGGCTGTGCGGCAAGGTCGCCGACGATCTGCGGGTACACGACCACGAAGGTATCGTCTGGGACGAAATGGTCGGGATGTGGATCACCTTGTGGTTGGTGCCGGCGGGTTGGTACTGGTTGTTGGCGGGATTCCTGCTGTTCCGCTTCTTCGACATTCTCAAGCCATGGCCGATTCGCTGGATCGACCGGCATGTGCATGGCGGTGTCGGGATCATGCTCGATGACGTGCTCGCCGGGGTGTTTGCCTGGTTGGTGCTGCAGGGACTGGTCCGGTATTTCGCCTGATGGGCAGATTGAGAGGCTTAGGGATGGTGGGGCGCTGGTTGTGGGTTCTGGTTTTTGCCGTGTTCTGTTCGGTCGCCCGTGCGGCGGATGTGCCGACGACACCGGCGGTGATTCATCTGGCCAGCGAGGACTGGGATGACTACACCGCCGCCGATGGTCATGGGCTGGCCTGGGACATTTTGCGCGCAGTATTCGAGCCGGCCGGGGTGAAGCTGGATATTCGCACCGTGCCTTACACCCGTTCGGTGGGGCTGGTGCAGCGTCGTGAAGTGGATGCGTTGGTCGGTTCCTATGCCAACGAGATCGATCAGGTGCTGTACCCCCACTGGAATTTCGATACCGATCATATTTATGCCCTGGGCCTTGCGAGCGACCCGGAACCGACGCTGACGACGCTGGGCAAGTATCGACTGGTTTGGGTCCGTGGCTACCGCTACGAGAGTTACCTGCCGAACATTCACCGCTATAACCAGATCGAGCGCCGCACCGGGATCTTGCCGATGCTCAAGCAGGCTCGGGCGGATTTCTACATTGACGCGCAGACGGAAATCAATGAGGTGCTCGCAGAAGCCGAGGATCCGTCCCAGTACCGGCGAACTCACTTGACCGAACTGCCGTTGTTCCTCGGTTTCGCCGATACACCACAGGCCCGCGCCTTGATGGCGCTGTACGACAAACGCATGGAGTTGCTGGTGAAAAGCGGCCAGTTGAAACCGATTTTCGAGCATTGGAAACAACCCTACCCATTCGACACCCCGTAGCAGCTGGCGCAGCCTGCGTTCGGTGCGGGCCGCGTTCGGACGGAGCCGTCGCAAAACCATGCTCTGCGGTGCATCATGCTGATCGAGTCGTCAGGATTTACGTGCGCTGCGCACACGAACGCAGGCTGCGCCAGCTGCTACGGGGCCGCGTGTTTGCTTGGTCTCGTAGGGCAGTGATCAAACTTTTTGATCGTTATGGCCGATAATTCAGCCTAAGCGTCTGTAGGAACCTGCTGTTACAATGCCGCCTCTGCGAATCTCCAGTACATACAGATCAGGAGCACACCGGTGCCTGTCGTTTTTGTCGCCGCTTCCAAGCTGCCAACGCCTTTTGCGCAATTCACCATGCACGGCTTTCTCGATGAGGCCACTGGTCGCGAGCACGTCGTACTGAGTCTGGGTGATGTTGCCGACGGTGCCCCGGTACTCGGCCGGTTGCACTCCGAATGCCTGACCGGCGATGCCTTGTTCAGCCAGCGTTGCGACTGCGGTTCGCAACTCGAGGCGGCGTTGCAGGCGATCGCCCGCGAAGGTCGTGGCGTGTTGCTTTACCTGCGTCAGGAAGGCCGTGGCATTGGCCTGCTGAACAAGATCCGCGCCTATGAACTGCAAGACGGCGGTGCCGACACCGTTGAAGCCAACGAGCGTCTGGGCTTTGCCGCGGACCAGCGCGACTACGCCATGTGCCTGCCGATGCTTGAGCACCTGGGCGTGAAATCCCTGCGCCTGATGACCAACAACCCACGCAAGGTCAACGCCTTGACCGACATGGGCATCGTGGTCGCCGAGCGCGTGCCGCTGCACACTGGCCATAATCCGCACAACAAACTCTACCTGGCGACCAAGGCCAGCAAGCTCGACCACATGATGGGCAACGAGCATCAGGGCGAGGCAGACCGGGCGTGACTCGCGGCCAGGTCCGGCGGCGACTGTCCGTCAACTGGTGGCAATACCTGGCGTTGGCCTTGCTGCCGCTGCTGGTGATTAACGGGGTGTTCGGTCAGAGCGAGGCGTTTTTGCCGGTGCTGGCGATGCCGTTTTTCATTGCCGGCGTGGCCTCGATGTTTGTCAGTTTGCGATTTTTCGGCGGCTTCAAACACGCCTTGATCGCCACCCAGAAAGCCCTCGACACCCCGCAAGAGCCCGCAGCCTGGGTTGCCCTGGCGGCTAAGCGCCGTATGGCATTCCTCGTCGCGGCCCTGCCGGCCTGGATCGGCGCACTGGCGGTATTCGTCGGCCTTGAAGCGGTGCCTTTGGTGCTGCTGGCGCTGTCGACCACGGTGCTGTTCTACCTCTACCGTATTCCGCGTCAACTCGGCTGATGCGCCGCTGGCTGGCGGTTCTGCTGCTGGCCATCAGTGGCTCGGCGGCAGCGGTCGAACGAGTCATCAGCCTCGCACCCTCACTCTCGGAAATCGTCGTTGAGCTGGGCTCGGCCGACTTGTTGGTGGGCGTGCTCGATGCTGGCGAGCGTCCTGCAGAACTCAAGTCCATCCCTTCCGTTGGCCGTTACGGTCAGCTGGATATGGAGCGCCTGCTCAGTCTCAAACCGGATTTGCTGTTGCTCTGGCCCGGCAGCATCGGCCCGGCGCAGCGTGAGCAACTAAGTCGATTGGGAATCCCGACCTACGTCGCCGAACCGCATAACCTCAAACAACTGACCCGCCAAATCGAAGCGATAGCCAAGCAGCTAGGCCGGCCGGAGCGTGGGCGCACACTTGCGGCTGATCTACGCAAACAACTCGACGATTTACGCCAACGCTATCAACGAGCAGAACCGCTTCGGGTGTTTTATCAGGTCTGGGATCAACCGCTCTACACCGTGGGCGGCGGGCAGATCATCAGCGATGCGCTTGAGGTGTGCGGTGCGCGCAACGTGTTTGCCGACATGACCTTGCCGGCGCCGCAGGTCAGTGTGGAGTCAGTGCTTTCGCGTAATCCCCAGGCGATTCTGGCCAGCAGCCAAGCACAGCTCGACGCCTGGAAAGCCTGGCCGCAGGTGACGGCGGTAGCCCAGGGGCAATTGCTGTTGGTGACGGATAAAGGCCTGGAGCGGCCGAGTGGGCAGATGATCGCGGCGACCGCCAAGTTGTGTCGGTTAATCGCGCCGGACCACTGAGACCGAGGCGTGACCATCGCGAGCAAGCTCGCTCCCACAGGAGATCTATGTGCGACATAGATCCAGTGTGGGAGCGAGCTTGCTCGCGATGGGGTCAGTCCAAACACCGCCAATCTCAGGTTAGATCTGAGGCATCCACGTCACCCCAAACATCAACGCCCGGCCTTCTTCGCGATACCCGTACTGGCTACCGTCATGCTCGTAAAGTGCGCGGCTGTAATCCTTGTTCAGCAGGTTATCGACTTTCATCTCCAGTGTGACCTGGTGATTCAGCGCCCAACTGCTGCGTAACCCGAGCAGGGCGTAACCACCCAGCGGCTGACGGTTGTCCTTGTCGTCATAGCTGCTGCTCACCGCCTGCCAACTGGCGCCGAGCCCAAGCCGATCAAACTGACGGTCCAGATCCAGGCTCAAGGTCCGTCGTGCGCGGCGGGCCAGGGTGTGGCCGCTGTCGCGATCTCGCGGGTCGATGATCGCAACACCGAGGTTGCTCTGCCAGCCGAACAACTCCTGCTTGAGGGCTGCTTCGAAACCATTGATCCGCGCCGACGCGATGTTTTCCGGACGTGAGTGGCTGCCAAAGATGATCGCGTCTTCAAGGTCGGTGCGGTACAGCGAGGCTTCCAGACGACTGGTTTCGCTTAGCTGACTGCGCCACTGCACTTCGTAGCTTTTCGAGGTTTCGGGTTTCAGGTTCGGGTTGCTGAAATCCGGGTAGTAGAGGTCGTTGAAGGTCGGTGCGCGGAAGCCTTCGCTGTAGCTCAGCAACACGTTGTTGTCCGGGTTCAGCGGCAGGGTGAAGGTACCGCTCCAGCTGTTCTGGCCGCCGAACTGCTGATTCTGGTCACGACGCAGACCCAGTTCGGTGGAGAAGCTTTCAGCCTGGAAACGATGCTGGATAAACACCGCACGGTTCCATCGGCTGTCTTCATTGAATGGCGTGCTGCTGTTGACCCGATCTTCATACCAGTCGCCGCCAAGAATCAGGCTGTTCTGCGGGTTCAGCGTCAGGTCGTTCTGCCAGTTCAGCGAGTTGCGGTAAGTGTTGAACACACTGTGATCGTCGCTGAGCTTGTCGAAGGTTTCTTCGCGGTTTTCGCTATGGCCCAGCTCTACGCGGGATTTCCACGCATCGTTGATGCGTGCGTCGACATAGCTGCTGACGCTGCTTACGGTGAAGTTGTTGTAGGGCTTTTGCTGGACGCTGTTGCCGGTGCTCATGTCGTAGCGGCCGAACGGGTTGTCGAACTCATTTTTGCCACGGTTATCGAGGATGTTCAGGCCGGCCTCGATATCGTCATTGAACGCGTGGCTCAGGCTCAGGCTGACGGAGTTGTTGCGATAGGCATCGTGGTCGTCATCGCTGGGGTATGACTGGTGAGTGCGATTGATCCCTGCCGTGTCATCGAGGCTGGCACCGAGGTTGAAACGGGTTTGCGCATCACCCCCGGACAAGCCCAGGCTGCGTTCCCAGGTCTGGTTGCTGCCAAACCCCATGTGCAAGCGTGGTTGCAAACCTGACTCGGCGCCGCGACGGGTAAAGATCTGAATCACTCCGCCAATCGCGTCGCTGCCGTAAATCACCGAGCGCGAACCACGCAGCACTTCCACGCGCTCGATCTGCTGGATATTCAGGTGTTGCAGGTTGCTGTCGCCGGACGTCGAGTTGCCGATGCGCTGACCGTCCACCAACACCAGAGTCTGCGCTGAGTGGGTGCCGCGAATGTAAATCCCCGGCAGGCTGCCGCGTCCGCCGCTTTGCGCAACCTGTACACCCGGCACCCGGCTCAGCAGGTCTGTCACGCTGCTCGGTTGCAGGCGGTCGATGTCTTCACGGGTGAACACGGTGTTGGCGGCGCTGCTGTCGTTGCGTGCTTCGACCTGGCGGTTGGCGCTGATCAGCACGTCGGGCAGTTTCAGGGCTTGCTCGCGTTCGAAGGTGTCGGCCAAAAGCTGTCCAGCAGGCAAAAGGCTCAACGTCAGGGCGAGGCGAGGGAGCTTCATGGGCAGTCCATTGGCATTTTGGGCGAACACAAATCAAATGTGGGAGCGAGCTTGCTCGCGATGACGGTGTGTCAGGCAACATCCAAGTTGACTGACAGTCCGCTATCGCGAGCAAGCTCGCTCCCACAGGGGGTTGTGCAGGTTTGGAGTTTAGAGGTTCAGCAGTTGCAGGCGCTTACGTACGGCCGCTTCGATACCTGCTTCGTCCAGGCCGCATTCGGCGAGCATTTGCGCCGGTTTGGCGTGCTCGACGTAAACGTCCGGGAGGCCTAGATGCAGCATCGACTTGAGGATGTTCTCGCGGGCGAGGAACTCGCTGACCGCACCACCGGCACCGCCCATAATGGCGTTTTCTTCGATGGTCACCAGCAACTCGTGGCTGCCAGCAATCTCGCGTACCAATGCTTCATCCAGCGGTTTGACGAAGCGCATATCGACCACGGTCGCATCGATTTTTTCCGCGACTTTCAGTGCTTCGGCCAATTGCACGCCGAACACCAGCAGGGCGACTGTGCTGCCCTGACGACGAATCACGCCTTTGCCGATTTCAATCGGTTCGAGGTTTTTCTCGATGGTCGCGTTCGGCCCCGTACCCCGTGGGTAACGCACTGCCGCCGGGCCGTTGTACAGATGGCCGGTGCTGAGCATTTTACGCAGCTCGTTTTCGTCGCTCGGGGTCATCACCACCATGCCGGGGATGCACCGCAGGAACGACAGGTCGAAACTGCCTGCGTGGGTCGGGCCGTCTTCGCCCACCAGACCAGCACGGTCGATGGCGAACAGCACGTCGAGGTTCTGTACTGCCACATCGTGAACCAGCTGGTCGTAGCCGCGCTGCAGGAACGTCGAATAGATCGCCACCACCGGTTTGGCGCCTTCGCAGGCCATGCCGGCCGCGAGGGTGACGGCGTGTTGCTCGGCAATCGCCACGTCGAAATAGCGCAGCGGGAAACGCTCGCTGAAGGCCACCAGGTCGGAGCCTTCTTTCATCGCCGGGGTGATGCCGACCAGACGCGGGTCGGCGGCGGCCATGTCGCACAGCCACTCGCCAAACACGCCGGAGTACTTCGGCCCGCCGGCTTTTTTCGGCGCGGCGGCCGGAGCATCCAGCGGCTCGAGCTTGGTGATCGCGTGGTAACCGATCGGGTCGACTTCCGCCGGGGCGAAGCCTTTGCCTTTTTTGGTCACGACGTGCAGGAACTGCGGGCCCTTGAGGTCACGCATGTTGCGCAGGGTGGCGATCAGGGTGGGCAGGTCATGGCCGTCGATCGGGCCGATGTAGTTCCAGCCCAGCTCTTCGAACAGGGTGCCGGGAACCAGCATGCCTTTGGCGTACTCTTCGGTACGACGGGCGATTTCCCAGGCGCCGGGAAGGCGCGACAGGACCTTTTTGCTGCCTTCACGCATGCTCGCGTAAGTGCGGCTGGAAAGGATCTTCGCCAGATAATTCGACAGCCCGCCAACGTTGCGCGAGATCGACATGTCGTTGTCGTTGAGGATCACCAGCATGTTGGCGTCGACTTCCGGCGCGTGGTTCAGCGCTTCGAACGCCATGCCCGCGGTCAGTGCGCCGTCGCCGATTACTGCGATCGCCTTGCGATCACTGTTTTGCAGGCGGGCGGCAATCGCCATGCCCAGCGCTGCGCTGATCGAGGTGCTGGAGTGGCCGACACCAAAGGTGTCGTACTCGCTCTCGGAACGACGCGGGAAAGCCGCAAGGCCGTCCTTCTGGCGCAGGGTGCCCATGCGCTCGCGGCGACCGGTGAGGATCTTGTGCGGATAGGCCTGATGACCTACGTCCCACACCAGCCGGTCGTCCGGGGTGTCGAAAACGTAATGCAACGCGATAGTCAGCTCGATAACACCCAGGCCGGCACCGAAATGCCCACCGGTCTGACCGACCGTATAGAGCAATTCCAGGCGCAACTCATTCGCCAGGGTTTCCAGCTCGGCTTCGCCTAACCGGCGCAGGCCGTCCGGCGTGTTGGCACGGTCGAGCAGGGGCGTGGTCGGGCGCTTGCGGGGAATCTCATGAAACGTCGTGGGCATCAGGCGAATCGTTATAGGTATAAAAGAGGCGGCAGTTTACCTGATGCATCGCACGCTGCCCACGCAGAGCTCGGAACTTGGCCGAAATGCGGTGGGCAGCGAGCCTGCGATCAGCTGCGGCGTTCGACGATATAGCGCGCCAGGTCACGCAACGGCTCGGCCGACGCGTCAAACGGTCGCAGCGCGTGCAGGGCCTGATCGCGCAGTTCCAGGGCATAGGCCTTGGCCGCATCGAGGCCGAGCAGCGCCGGGTAAGTCGGTTTATCCCGGGCAATATCGGCGCCCTGGCGCTTGCCGAGGGTTTCGGTATCGCTTTCGACGTCGAGAATGTCGTCTTGCACCTGAAACGCCAGGCCGATGGCCTGTGCATACGTCTGCAAGGATTTGAGTTGGTCTTTCTCGGCACGACCACTGGCCAAGGCACCGAGCTTGACGCTGGCTTCGATCAACGCGCCGGTCTTGTGCCGGTGCATGTATTCGAGGGCTTTTTGATCGAGCTTCAAACCGACCGAACCCAAGTCGATGGCTTGACCGCCGACCATCCCGGCCGGGCCCGCCGCCAACGCCAGGGCGCTGACCATTTGCAGGCGAATCTCGGCGTCGGCGCCATTCAGGCGTGGGTCGAGCAGGGCGCTGAACGCCAGGCTTTGCAGACCGTCACCGGCGAGAATCGCGCAGGCTTCGTCGAATTTTTTATGCGTGGTCGGCTGGCCGCGACGCAGATCGTCATCGTCCATCGCCGGCAAGTCGTCGTGCACCAACGAGTACGCATGGATCAACTCCACCGCACAGGCCGCGCCGTTGGCTTGCTCGGCATCACCGCCCAGCGCTTCACACGCAGCGTAAGCCAGCAACGGACGAACGCGTTTGCCGCCATTCATCACGCTGTAGCGCATGGCTTCATATAAGCGTGCGAGTTCAGGACTCGGCGCGTTGAACAGGGTTTCGAGTGCCGCGTTGACCCGGGCCTGACTGCTGGCCGAATACGCCGCGATCATTCTGGCTGTTCCGCGTCAAAGGGAGCCTCGGTCAGCTCGCCATCACGCTCAAGCAGCACCTGAACCTTCTGCTCGGCCTGCGCCAGCGCAGCCTGGCAATCACGGGTCAGCCCGATGCCTTGCTCGAAAGCGGTCAACGAGTCTTCCAGCGACAGCTCGCCGTTCTCCAGGCGCTCGACCAGCGTTTGCAGGTCAGCGAGGGATTGTTCGAAATCCAGTGCAGCTTTTTTGCGGGCCATGGCGGCGATTTCCGGTAGACGTTAAACCGGCGCGACACTAGCAGATAGGGGGGAGAGGGGCAAATGGAGGGGGGCTGTTCCCGTCGCGTCAGGCCCCGGTGCTGTCCGAATAATTGACCTGATATCGGGTGCTGCGGCCTGCTCCGGGCAGACTGGGGTTATTCGGCTCATCTTGTGAGCCGATTGTGTGAGCTATTCGGCTCACCGTCCAGTAGCTCGTCAGCGCGCCTGGCGATTCAGAAGAAACGGTCGGCCATCGATCAGTCACTCTGATCCGCTGTGGACAGCACGTCATTAATTTTCCAGCAGCCATTGTTCTTGACCAGCAGCACATCAACGATTTGCGTCGTATCGGGCGTATTGCCCAACGTGACCTGCTCCCTGGCTGAGGCTCCCTGCACGTTTGGTTCACCTACCTTGATTTGGGTGAGCCATTCTTCCATGTAGTCTTGAGCCTTGATGAAATAGTCCTCTTCCAGCCCGTCCGGGCTGGCTATCTGCTTTTTGATCTTGTCGATCAGCTCGTCCGAAACGTACTGCTTCATCTGCGCAATATCATCGGTCAGCGGGTCTTTTCCAGCGCTGAAACTTTGCAGGTACCCGTTATAGAAAGCTTCGGTCACGGGCTTGGGGGAGCTGGCGCAGTCGGCGAAGGCAGCGGGGGGATGAAAAACCGCGGCGGCGAACAGCAGGGAAAGCCACTTTCTCATGGTTGTGCCCTTACAGAGGCGATGGGATTGGGAAAGGCGTGGGGTATTCGCCGAGCCCGTTCAGGCGCGGGATAGGTTGAGCGCTTTGGGGATGGGCAGTCAATGGACCGTATATGGGCTGATGGGGTGGAGTTCGGCTTCATTTCCGGCGGCGGAGGACCCGAAAATGCCATAGCGTACCGGCGTGACCAGAAGGTTAATCACCCCGAGAGCGCTCACATGCACGATAATCAGCGTTCTTTCATTCGCACAGCCTAGGGATGCGAATAGCCCCATGAGTCGCTACCAGCCCCCGTTGACCCTGACACCCTCCATGCTCGCTTTGGTTGCCGAGATCAGCGAGCAGGTTGGACGACTGTCGGCACGGCATGAGGCGACACTGACGCCACAGTTGCGTCGGGGCAATCGCATTCGCACTATCCAGGCCTCGCTGGCCATTGAGAACAACACCCTGAGTGTCGAACAGGTCACTGCGGTGCTGGACGGCAGACGGGTATTAGGTCTGCCGCGTGAGATTCAGGAAGTGCGTAATGCTTTTGCGGCCTATGAGGCGATGCCCGGTTGGCAGCCTGCGTCCCGGGAGCATCTGCTGGAAGCCCATGACCTGCTGATGCACGGATTGATTGACGACGCCGGGCAGTTCCGCCGTGGTGGGGTAGGCATCTACCGGGGGGAGACGCTGGTGCATATGGCTCCGCCGCCCAGTCGTGTGCCAACGCTGGTGGATGATCTGCTCGGCTGGCTGTCCGGTACCAACCTGCATCCACTGATTGCCAGCTGTGTATTCCACTATGAATTCGAGTTCATCCATCCGTTCGCCGATGGCAATGGGCGCATGGGGCGCTTATGGCAAACGTTGATACTCAGCCAATGGCGTCCCGTACTGGCCTGGCTACCGGTGGAGACAGTGATTCGCGAGCAACAGGACACCTATTACGCCGCCCTGGCCGCAGCCGATCAACAGGCCGAGGCCTCGCCATTTGTGGAGTTTATGTTGCAGGCGTTGCAACAGGCCTTGCTGGATACATCGCAGGCCGACCCGGCAAGCGATCAAGTAAGCGATCAAGCTAGCGACCAAGTAGTCCGACTGCTTCAAGTCTTGAGCGGTAGCGTTGCCCTCAAAGCCGGGGAGCTGATGCAGCGTTTGCGCCTGGCGCATCGCCCTACCTTCCGCAACAACTACCTGAACCCCGCACTGGCCGCCGGACTGATCGAAATGACTCATCCCGACTCTCCGCGCAGTCCGGCACAGAAGTACCGATTGACTGCACGAGGTACGCAGTGGGTGGCCAAGGAAAACAAGTAGACGCCCCCGAGCGATAAGACCGAGTGAAATGCTTGATTGGGCGGCCATCTCCCATTTTCGAGCGGGTCTATGCAAACCGTCTGCAAGCCCAAACCCTAACCCACCTCCGCGACACCCTGCTCCCCCGCCTGATCTCTGGCCAAATCCGCCTACCCGAAGCCGAGGAACTGGTCGAGGAGGCGTGTGCATGACCAAAATCTCGCCCCCCGCACTACCCGAGGGCTATGCCGTTTGGCTAGCCCAACTGAAAGGTGACATCACCCATGCCCGGCAACGGGCAGCACTGGAGGTCAATGCCGAGCTGGTTCAGCTCTATCACCGCATCGGGGGCGAGATTCGGCAGCGGCAGGAGTCCCAAGGTTGGGGCGCTAAAGTCATCGAGCGCCTGGCCTGCGATCTAACGGATGCTTTCCCTGAGGTTCGTGGCTTCTCCAGTCGTAACCTCAAGTACATGGCCTTCTTCGCCCAGCATTGCCCGGATGGTCAATTTGGGCAGCAGCCTGCTGCCCAATTGCCCTGGTTCCATGTAGTGAAACACCTCTAATGGCTACTTTCCTGCAGACATTAAAAAGCCGGCTTGTGGCCGGCTACTCGGGGACTGGCTTGGTTTATTTTTGGTAAACCGTACCAGCCTTCAAAACGTACACCCGGATCTTGCGTCCGGCTGTGGGACTTGGCGAGAAAGTCATCTGCCTCGTCGGTGCGATCGGACCGGCGTTGGCGGGTCGATACAAATGTGGGGCGCAGCATACTGATTTTTTTGGGGAATTCCCAGCTTGAAGTGCTATCCAGAGCGATTACGGGGCTGATCGGTGAATGGGGAGCGATCAGTTTTCTTCATTACCCAAGTACTCTGTTGGGCAGAGATAGCCAGGATCGCAGCCTTCGTCAGCTCCTACGATTGATCAGGTGTGCGCCGGATCTGTAGGAGCTGCCGAAGGCTGCGATCTTTTCGGGCTTGTCCGGTGGTCAACAGAACGGCACCGGTGGCCGTCGCTTGTTCAGCGTGGACCACCAGAAGACCCAGCCGAGGATTTCGATGTTCTGTGCTTCGATCTCTTTGGCGCTGAAGATCTCGTCGGGGTAGCCGCTGCTGTTGTGGCTGCGCAGTCGCAGGGCGCCGGAGGGGAGGCGGTGCAGGTATTTGATGCGTAGCATGCCGGCGTGTTCGAGGGCGTAGATCTGGCCGTCGACGACCTGGGTCAGGCTGCGGTCGATGGCCAGGGTTGAGCCGTCTTCGATTTTCTCCGACATGCTGTCGCCGACCATCGGCACGCAGATGGCTTGGGCCGGTTCGACTTCCAGGCTTTCGAGGTAGTGTCGCGGCAGGCGGATGGATTCGCCGGGTATTTCGGCGACCTGGGTGTCGCTGGCGCCGGGGGCGGTGGGGACTTCTTTATACAGCGGGATTTCTATATCGGCCGAGTCGATGTTCACGATGTACACGCCGCGTGTTTCTTGTGCGTCGAAAACATTGCCGGTCTGATCGGCAAGTTGGTTCTGACCCGGGTGCATGGGGCCTTCGCCGTTGAGCAACCATAGGCTGTTGACGCTCAACAGGCGGGCGATTTCGTCCATCCTCGGGTAGGGAACGCCGCGGATGTACCAGTTGTTTACGTGCTGGGGCTCGACGTTGCAGAAAGCCGCGAATGCCGTCGGGGTGATGTTCACCGCTTTCAGGAGCGCTTTGAAGCGTGGGCCGCATTTGTGCTTTTTCATAAACGGAGTTTACGGGCCGGAGGCACGGGATTAAATAAACAACCGGATCAATCTTCGCGGGAATATTCTGCTGTAGTGCAGGATATTGTTAGTTCATATTAAACATGTATAAACGTTAGACTTTGTTTCATTAAACGCTCTGTTTATCCTGGTGTTTTAACACTCATAAAAAAACCCCGGATAACCGGGGTTTCTCTTGAAGCTTGCCGCTAGAAGCTTACCGCTGCTTCTCAGCCTTTATAGGCAGCAACCGACTTCATGATCGCGGCGCGAGCGGCATCTGCGCCGTCCCAGCCTTCGATCTTCACCCATTTGCCTTTTTCGAGATCTTTGTAGTTCGCAAAGAAGTGCTCGATCTGCTGAATCAGCAGCGGTGGCAGGTCGGTGTATTCCTTCACGTCGACGTACAGCTGGGACAGTTTGTCGTGTGGAACTGCGATGACTTTAGCGTCGCCGCCGCCGTCGTCGGTCATGTTCAGGATGCCGACTGGACGCGCGCGGATCACCGAACCTGGAGCAACCGGGTAAGGGGTCACGACCAGCACGTCGAGGGGATCACCGTCGTCCGCCAGGGTGTTCGGGATGTAACCGTAGTTGGCCGGGTAGAACATTGGGGTGGCCATGAAACGGTCAACGAACAGGCAATCGCTGTCTTTGTCGATTTCGTATTTGATCGGCGCGTGGTTGGCCGGAATCTCGATCGCGACGTAGATGTCGTTCGGCAGGTCTTTGCCAGCCGGAATCTTGCTGTAGCTCATTGGGCGGTGCCCCCGTAAGTGGCCAAATGACTTGGCCGGATTGACCAAAAAGTGGCGGCGATTATAGGCATATTCCGCCGCCAGTGCCACGTATCGGCGGTCGCCTAGACCTTAGTCGTGTGCCTGATAGCCCGGATGTGTGGCTTGCAGTTGCTGAAGCCTCGCCAGTGGGTCCTGGCGGTAAAACAGCTGCAGTTGCTGATAGACCTGTGGATAAGTCTGGTGCAGTAAATCCGGGGCGCTGAAGAAATATTCGCTGGTGACGGCGAAGAATTCGGCCGGATTTTCCGCTGCGTAAGGGTCGATCGAAGTGTCGGCGTGCGGGTGGCGATCCAGTTGGCGATTGAGGTCGTCGTAGGCATGTTGCATGACCTTCGCCCAGTCGCTGACGCGCATGTCACTGTGCAGCGGCGGCAAACCGTTGGCGTTGCCGTTGAGCATGTCGAGTTTGTGCGCCAGTTCGTGGATCACCAGGTTGTAGCCTTCCCAGCCACCGCTGGCCATCACGCCCGGCCAGGCCAGAATGATCGGGCCCTGTTGCCAGGCTTCGCCGCTGTGCTCGCCGTTCCACTCATGCTCGACGCCGCTGGCATCGCGATGGCGCTGCGGGCTGAGAAAGTCGTCGGGGTAGAGCACGATTTCGTGGAAACCCTGATACCAGTTCAGGTCGCCCAGGTGCAACAGCGGCAACTGCGCCTGCGCGGCAAGCAGCAGGCGTTGTTCCTGGTGCAGTTCAACGCCGGGCAGGCAGGTCAGGTGTTTGTCTTGCAGGAAGAGCACGGCGGCCTCGCGCAGCCACTGATCTTCGGCCTCGCTGAGGCCGTCGAGAAAACTCAGGTGTTGGCGCACCCGCTGCCAGGTTTCATCGGCAACGGGGTGTTTGGCCAGCGTGCGCTGGCGGCGCCAGGCATTCAGGAACCACATGGACGCTCAGCGCGACTCGGCTTTGGAGCTCGCGTTGGCCAGGCGATTGCGGATCAGGCTAATGATCATCGGCAGCAGCGACAGCAGGATGATGCCCACCACCAGCAGCGACAGGTTCTTCTTGATGAACGGCACGTTACCGAAGAAATAACCCAGGGTAACCAGGCCACCGACCCAGAGGATGGTGCCGAACACGCTGAAGGCGAAGAAGCGCGGGTAAGGCATTTTGCCGACGCCGGCGACGAACGGTGCGAAGGTCCGGATGATCGGCAGGAAACGCGCCAGGGTCACGGTCTTGCCGCCATGCTTGTCATAGAAGTCATGGGTTTGTTGCAGGTAGTCGCGACGGAAGATCTTCGAGTTCGGATTGCTGAACAACTTTTCGCCGGCTGTTCGCCCGACGAGGTAGTTGGTACTGTCACCGAGAATCGCCGCCAGCATCAGCAAACCGCCCAGCAGCACCGGGTCCATGCCGCCACCGGCCGCTACTGCGCCTGCGATGAAGAGCAACGAATCACCCGGCAGGAAAGGCATTACTACCAGGCCGGTTTCGCAGAAAATCACCATGAACAGGATGGCGTAAATCCATGGCCCGTAGTTGTTCACCAGCATGTCGAGGTAAACGTCGAGATGCAGGATTAGGTCGATCGGGTTGAAATCCATGGTGGGCACCTGTGGTAACGGCCCGACTCAGCAGGCCTGTGCGAATGTTTTCGAAAATTAGGCTACAGGACCGTGGAGCTATTCTTACAGCCTGTGAGGCTCCGGATTATACGGACTGAAAGGTGAAAAGCGTGTCGAGTTTGTAGCGAGGGATTTCCAAGGGACGGGAGAAGCCCCCGTAGGAGCTGCCGCAGGCTGCGATCTTTTGATTTTTAGCGAATGTCGGGACGCTAAAGATCAAAAGAAAGATCAAAAGATCGCAGCCTGCGGCAGCTCCTACGAGCTTACAGCCCTTCGCTGATCGGCAAAATGTAGTTCTTGAACTCGGTGTCTTCGCGAAAACCGATGGACTCGTAGGTTTTTTGCGCTATTTCGTTGTCGCTGCTGGTGGACACGCGCATGCGGACCGCCTGGGTTTCCTTGGCCATTTTCTTTGCGGTGCGCATCAGGTTGTCGGCGACCAATTGGCGGCGGGCGTCTTCGGCGACGTAGATATCGTTGAGGATCCACACGCGCTTGAGCGACAGGGATGAAAAGCTTGGGTACAGCTGACAAAAACCCAGCAATTTGCTGTCGTCATCATCGGGCAGGGCCAGATAGATCACCGACTCCTTGCGCCGCAGGCGTTTTTCCAGAAAGGCCCGGGACGAGTCCGGGTAAGGCAGCGAGCCATAAAACTCGCGGTACTTGACGAACAAGGGCGTCAGAAGGTCCAGGTGCTCGAGGGTTGCTTGAGTAATCCGCATGCTAGGCCTCAACTTCAAGTAGATAGGGCGGCAGTTTCCAGTGGATACGACGGCAATCGGTTCACTACTCGGGCGGCCGTTCGTCGATGCTGCCTGAAAACAGAGCAAAAACGCAATGCGAATACAGGTCAGGCATCCGGCAGGCTGAGTAGGAAATTTCCTTTCATATCAGCGTCATCTTTCGACCCAATAGTCTGGACCTGGGCTTCGTCCTTCAGGTTGACCCCTGACAGCTGCCGTCGACAGGCTTCGCGCATCAAGTACAGCAAACGGTGTGCCGCCATGCCATAGCTCAGACCTTCGAGCCGGACATTGGAAATACAGTTGCGATAGGCGTCCGTCAGGCCGACCTTTGGATTATAGGTGAAATACAAGCCGAGACTGTCTGGCGAGCTTAGGCCAGGGCGTTCGCCGATCAGGATCACGACCATTTTAGCGCCGAGCAATTCGCCGATTTCGTCGGCCACGGCGACGCGCCCCTGTTCCACCAGAATCACTGGCGACAACGACCAGCCTTCGGCGTGGGTCTGTTCTTCCATGCGCGCCAGAAACGGCAAGGTGTGCCGATGCACCGCCAGCGCCGACAGGCCGTCGGCCACGACTATCGCCAAATCAACGCCACCCGGGTTGGCCAACGCGTGTTCGCGCAGTTTTTGCGCGGACGGGTCACTCAGCTTGCGACCCAGGTCTGGCCGTTGCAGATAGCTGTGTCGATCGCTGGCGGCGCTGTGCAGCAGCAGACTGTCGCGCCCGCGTTCGGCCAGTTGCTGGCTGAGCCCGGCATGGTCGAAGGGCAGGTGCACGGCATCGCGGGCCTCGGCGTGGGCGTACTGGAAATCCAGTTGCGCGCCGGTCGGCATACTGGTGCCGGTACGACCCAGCGCGATGCGTGCCGGGGTCAGGCGGCGCAGTCCCAGCCAGGGGTTTTGCGGGTCGACGGTTGGTTTATCCATCAGCAGATTACTCATCCCAGTTGCGCCATGGCCTGGCGAAAGGCCGGCGGCAGGTTGTTGCCGAAGTGAATCTTGCCGTCACCTTGGGTGAAGATACCCATTTTCGCCAGCCACCTCTCGAACTCCGGCGCCGGCTTCAGGCCCAGGGTCTGGCGCGCGTAGAGTGCGTCGTGGAACGACGTGGTCTGGTAATTGAGCATGATGTCGTCGGAACCCGGAATACCCATGATGAAGTTGATCCCGGCCACGCCCAGCAGCGTCAGCAGGGTGTCCATGTCGTCCTGGTCGGCTTCGGCGTGGTTGGTGTAGCAGATGTCGCAGCCCATCGGCACGCCGAGCAACTTGCCGCAGAAGTGGTCTTCGAGGCCGGCGCGGATGATTTGTTTGCCGTTGTAGAGGTATTCCGGGCCGATGAAGCCGACCACGGTGTTCACCAAAAACGGCTTGAAGTGCCGCGCCACCGCATAGGCGCGGGTTTCGCAGGTTTGTTGGTCGATACCGTGATGGGCGTTGGCCGACAGCGCGCTACCCTGGCCGGTTTCGAAGTACATCAGGTTTTGCCCCAGCGTGCCGCGATTGAGGCTCAAACCGGCTTCATAACCTTCCTGCAGCACGCTCAGGCTGATACCGAAACTGGCGTTGGCCGCTTCGGTTCCGGCGATCGACTGGAACACCAGGTCCAACGGCACGCCACGGTTGATCGCCTCGATTGAGGTGGTGACGTGGGTCAGTACGCAGGCCTGGGTCGGGATTTCGTAGCGCTGGATCACTGCGTCGAGCATTTCCAGCATGGCGCAGATCGAGGCGATGCTGTCGGTGGCCGGGTTGATACCAATCATCGCGTCGCCGTTACCGTAGAGCAGACCGTCGAGGATGCTCGCGGCGATGCCGGCTGGTTCGTCGGTAGGGTGGTTGGGTTGCAGACGGGTCGACAGGCGACCGCGCAGGCCCATGGTGCCGCGAAATTGGGTCACCACGCGGATTTTCTGTGCCACCAGCACCAGGTCCTGCACGCGCATGATCTTCGACACGGCAGCGGCCATTTCCGGGGTCAGGCCGGGGGCGAGGGCGCGCAGGCTGTGCTCGTCGGCCGCATCGCTGAGCAGCCAGTCGCGAAAACCGCCGACGGTCAGGTGGCTGACGGCCGCAAAGGCGCTGGCGTCGTGGGTGTCGATGATCAGTCGGGTGACTTCGTCGGATTCGTAAGGGATCAGCACTTCTTGCAGGAAATGCTTGAGCGGGATGTCAGCCAGGGTCATTTGCGCGGCAACCCGTTCGCCATCGTTCAGGGCGGCGACGCCGGCCAGAAAATCCCCGGAGCGCGCGGGGCTGGCCTTGGCCATGACTTCCTTGAGACCGTCGAAACGGTAGGTCCGGGCGCCGACGGTATGGGCAAATGCAGCCATGAGCGGTGTCCTCTTGATTCTATAAGTGACTCAAATACACCGCTGACCCCCTGTGGGAGCGAGCTTGCTCGCGATAGCGGTGTGTCATTCAGCACATATGCCGGATGTCAGACCGCTATCGCGAGCAAGCTCGCTCCCACACTGGATCTCAGTGCACTTCAATAATGCATGCGCCGGGAAAACGGCCCGGCGCAGGTGCACGTTATATACCGGTGAGCATCGCATCCGCTGGTGCGTCGAAGCGCTGTTTGGCGGTCAACTGGAAGTAGATGAAGCCTGCCACCATGAAGCCGAGGAAAATCATCCCGATCAAGGTATTGAACCAGGCCATCGCCACCAGGCAGACCACCGCCAGGAACAGCGCAATGCCTGGCACGATCGGATAGCCCGGGGCGCGGAAGGTGCGTTCCAGCAGCGGCTCGGTTTTGCGCAGTTTGAACAGGCTGAGCATGCTGATGATGTACATCACGATAGCGCCAAACACCGACATGGTGATCATTGCAGCAGTCAGGGTCATGCCTTGCAGGTTGACCAGACCATCGCTGTAGATCGCCGCGATGCCGATCACGCCGCCGGCCAGAATCGCCCGGTGCGGGGTCTGGAAGCGCGAGAGCTTGGCCAGGCCACGAGGCAGGTAACCGGCGCGAGCCAGGGCGAAGAACTGGCGCGAGTAGCCGAGGATGATCCCGTGGAAGCTGGCCACCAGACCGAACAGACCGATCCACACCAGCATGTGCATCCAGCTGGAGTTGTTGCCCACTACGGCTTTCATCGCCTGTGGCAGCGGGTCGTTGATGTTCGCCAGGGTCCGCCAGTCACCCACGCCGCCAGCCATGACCATCACGCCAATCGCCAGGAACACCAGGGTCAGAATGCCGCTGACGTAAGCCTTGGGAATCGTCCGTTTCGGGTCCTTGGCTTCTTCGGCAGCCATGGCCGCGCCTTCGATCGCGAGGAAGAACCAGATAGCAAACGGTATCGCCGCAAACATCCCGGGGATCGAGGCGACGGTGAATTCATTGGAGCCGGACCAGCCGTTGAGCACGAAGTTGCTGAAGCTGAAGCCCGGTGCAACCACGCCCATGAACACCAGCAATTCGGCCACCGCCAGCACAGTCACCACCAGTTCAAAGGTCGCGGCAATGCTGACGCCAAGGATGTTCAGGCCCATGAACACGAAATAGGCGCCGACTGCGGCGATTTTCGGGTCCAGATCCGGGTATTGCACGTTCAGGTAGGCGCCGATGGCCATCGCAATGGCCGGTGGTGCAAAGACGAACTCGATCAGCGTGGCGATCCCGGCGATCAAACCGCCTTTTTCACCAAAGGCCCGTCGGCTGTAGGCAAAAGGCCCGCCAGCGTGGGGAATGGCGGTGGTCAGTTCGGTAAAACTGAAGATGAAGCAGGTGTACATCGTCGCCACCATCAATGCGGTGACGAGAAAACCCAGAGTGCCTGCGGTGCCCCAGCCGTAACTCCAGCCGAAGTATTCGCCGGAAATCACCAGGCCGACGGCAATGCCCCACAGGTGCAGGGTACCGAGTGTGGGTTTGAGCGTTGTTGAAGAAGTCATAAGTCCTCTCTGTCTTTTTTATTGTTTGATCTGTTGGACTTTCGGGTACAGCGGTTTGAGTGGATAGACGCTGTTCACGCAGCGGTTAATCTGTCGAGCGGGCACGCAAAGCCCGTGCCAGAGCGGCAGGGCGATGTTCGGTGTGTCAGTTAGGACGCCATCGCGAGCAAGCTCGCTCCCACAGTGGTTCCCCAGAGTTCACAGAACCAATGTGGGAGCGAGCTTGCTCGCGATAGCCATTTGAAGGGCGACGCCGAAACATCAGCGTCGCCCCCGGTTTCTAGAAGAAGCCCAGTGGATTGATGTCGTAGCTCACCAGCAGGTTTTTGGTTTGCTGGTAGTGGTCGAGCATCATTTTGTGGGTTTCACGACCGACGCCGGACTTCTTGTAGCCACCGAACGCGGCGTGAGCCGGGTACAGGTGGTAGCAGTTGGTCCAGACGCGACCGGCCTTGATCGCGCGGCCCATGCGGTAGGCGCGGTTGATGTCGCGGGTCCAGAGGCCGGCGCCGAGGCCGAACTCGGTGTCGTTGGCAATCGCCAGGGCTTCGGCTTCGTCCTTGAAGGTGGTGATGCTCACCACCGGGCCAAAGATTTCTTCCTGGAATACACGCATTTTGTTGGTGCCCTTGAGCAGGGTCGGCTGGATGTAATAGCCGGTCGCCAGGTTGCCCTCGAGTTTTTCCACCTTGCCGCCAGTCAGCAGCTCCGCGCCTTCGCCTTTGGCGATTTCCAGGTAGGAGAGGATCTTGTCGAATTGCTGCTCGGACGCCTGGGCGCCGACCATGGTCTCGGTGTCCAGCGGGTCGCCACGTTTGATTTGCAGGACTTTCTTCATCACCACTTTCATGAAGTCGTCGTAGATCGATTCTTGCACCAGTGCGCGGGATGGGCAGGTGCAGACTTCGCCCTGGTTGAAGAACGCCAGCACCAGGCCTTCGGCGGCTTTCTCGATGAAGGTCGGTTCGGCTTGCATGATGTCGGCGAAGAAGATGTTCGGCGATTTGCCGCCCAGTTCCACGGTGGACGGGATGATGTTTTCGGCAGCGCATTTCATGATGTGCGAGCCGACCGGAGTCGAGCCGGTAAAGGCGATTTTGGCGATGCGTTTGCTGGTGGCCAGGGCTTCACCGGCTTCTTTGCCGAAACCTTGCACCACGTTCAGTACGCCGGGCGGCAGCAGGTCGCCGATCAGTTCAAGCAGCACGGTAATGCCCAGCGGGGTTTGCTCGGCGGGTTTGAGCACCACGCAGTTACCGGCGGCCAGGGCTGGAGCGAGTTTCCAGGCAGCCATCAGGATCGGGAAGTTCCACGGGATGATCTGCCCGACCACGCCCAGTGGTTCGTGAATGTGATAAGCCACAGTGTTGCCGTCGATTTCCGCGGCGCTGCCTTCCTGGGCGCGCAGGCAGCCAGCGAAGTAGCGGAAATGGTCAGCGGCCAGCGGAATATCGGCGTTGAGGGTTTCACGCACGGCTTTGCCGTTGTCCCAGCTTTCGGTGATCGCCAGGACTTCGAGGTTTTGTTCGATGCGGTCGGCTATTTTCAGCAGCACCAGCGAGCGTGCCTGAGCAGACGTGCTGCCCCAGGCATCGGCGGCTGCATGAGCAGCGTCCAGGGCTTTTTCGATGTCTTCGGCCGTGGAACGGGGGAATTCGGCAATCGGTTGGCCGTTGACCGGTGAGGTGTTGGTGAAGTACTGACCTTTGACAGGCGCGACGAACTCGCCGCCGATGTAGTTGCCGTATTTACTCTTGAACGAAACGATAGCGCCTTCAGTACCAGGGTGAGCGTAACGCATGGTGAGTATCTCCTTGGCTTTTGTGCTTATAAGGGAGTACGCGCTTTGAGCGCTTGATAAGCGTAGAGCAAAGGTCGGGCCAGTGCTTTGCAGGTCAGGTAAATCAAGGGCTTACGGTTTTTTTGAGTGTGACCGGAACAGGGCGTGTGACAGATGCGGTACAGGCCATGTGACAGTTTGTACCGCTTGTGGCACAGCCTGTGACCTGGTGGTCAGGCCAGCATTGCAATACTCGCGGAGCTGGAGGATGCTCGGCCTCACGCGATTGCTTTGCTTCGCTTTTGTAGCAGCTGCCGAAGGATGCGTTCGAGGGCGAAGCGCTCGCAATCTGGTTGGTCGCGGTTGTTCAGTGAGAGGCGGGATTCAGATTTACGACCGCTTCGCGGCCGGACGCAGCCTGCGGCAGCTGCTACGGGAACGAGCCAGGCCCTACGGGGAGAATAATAAGAAATGCACAGCAACCATTTGAGTCGCCATGCCCAGCAAGTCTTGACCGTGACCCAAGGCAAATCCCATTTGCAGGGGCCGGGCAGCGATCCGTCCATCGCCCGTTCCTGGCTGCGTTGTCTTGAGGACTATCACCTCGATCCGGCCCTGACCATGGCGCCGACGGTGCTTGAGCACGGTCGTGTGCTGGAGAGTCGCGAACGCTTGCAGCAAGTCCTGCAAATTGCCGGCGGTGAAATGACCAGCCTGCATCAACAACTCTCCGGTGCCGGCCACGCGGTGCTGTTGACTGACGCCCGTGGGGTGATCCTCAACTGTGTCACCGCGCCTGCCGAGCGGAAGATTTTCGAGCGCGCGGGTCTCTGGCTCGGTGCCGACTGGAGTGAAGCCTGCGAAGGCACCAACGGCATCGGCACCTGCCTGGTGGAGCGGCAGTCGCTGACCATCCACCAGGATGAGCATTTTCGGGGCCGTCATACCGGGCTGACCTGTTCGGCGAGCCCGGTGTTCGATCCGCACGGCGAGCTGCTGGCGGTGCTCGACGTCTCGTCAGCGCGCCACGATGTCTCGCGTCAGAGTCAGTTTCACACCATGGCGCTGGTCAATCTCTCGGCGAAGATGATCGAGAGCTGCTACTTCCTGCGTTACTTCGACAATCAATGGCTGCTGCGCTTTCACTTGCAGGCCGAGTCGGTCGGGCTGTTCAGCGAAGGGCTGTTGGCGTTCGACGGAGAAGGGCGCATCAGTGCGGTCAATCAGAGTGCGTTGAACCTGCTGGGGCATATTCGCGGCGGGTTGCTGGGCAAACCGGTCGAGGCGTTTTTCGATTGCTCGCTGGACGAACTGCTGGGGCGGGCGAGCGTCAATGCCAGCGCCAGTTGGCCACTGCGCACCCGTGACGGGCGGGTGTTGTTTGCGTTGTTGCGCGGCCAGCCGCGCAGCGTGCCAACCCCGGTGCTGCAAAAGCCGGTCATTGCCGAGCGCCCGGCTCTTTCAGGCATTTGTCTTGGGGATGAAGGGCTGCAGAATGACTTCCGCAAAGCCTTGCGGGTCTTCGAACGCGATGTGCCGCTGCTGATCAACGGTGAAACCGGCTCGGGTAAAGAGGCTTTCGCCAAAGCTGTGCATCAGGCCAGTCAGCGTGCAGAAAAAGCCTTCGTTGCGCTCAATTGCGCGGCGATCCCGGAAAGCCTGATCGAGAGTGAACTGTTCGGTTATCGCGGTGGCAGTTTCACCGGTGCGCGCAAAGAGGGCATGCGCGGCAAGTTGCAGCAGGCTGATGGCGGTACGCTGTTCCTCGACGAAATCGGTGACATGCCGTTGGCGTTGCAAACCCGACTATTAAGAGTGCTGGAAGATCGGCAGGTGGTACCCATCGGTGGCGAGCCGCTGTCGGTCAATGTAAGGATCATCAGCGCCACTCACCGTAATTTGCTTGAGCGGGTGCAGGACGGCAGCTTCCGCGAGGATTTGTACTACCGCCTCAATGGTCTGGAAATCGCCTTGCCGGCGTTGCGCGAACGCAGCGACAAATCCCAGTTGCTCGACTTTTTACTGGCTGAAGAGGCGGGCGGGGAGGCGGTGCTGATTGATGCTGCGGCTAGGCAGGCGCTGCTCGACTTCGCTTGGCCGGGCAACGTGCGGCAGTTGCGCAACGTGTTGCGGACTTTGGCGGCGTTGTGTGAAGACGGGCGGATCGGGGTTGAGGATTTGCCGGTGATGATTCGCCAGGGGCGGCCGGTACTTGCGCTGGTGCAGGCGGACGAGGTGTCAGAGTATCCGCTGGACGATGCCGAACGCCTGGCCTTGCTCAATGCCCTGGAGCAACAGCGTTGGCACATGACCCATACCGCTGAGCAGTTGGGTGTCAGCCGTAATACGCTTTATAGAAAGCTGCGCAAACACGGCATCGCCCGCTAAACCGCGTCGTGGCCAATCGCGAGCAAGCTCGCTCCCACATTTGATCAGGTGTGTTCACATATTTTGTGTACACAGACGAGCCGGTGTGGGAGCGAGCTTGCTCGCGATGGCGTTTGCAAGTCCGAAACACAAGGTGCGATTTTTCCCACCCTACGCTAACCTGCCTCGATGTTTTACGAGGTTGACTATGCACATTCATATTCTGGGTATTTGCGGCACTTTCATGGGTTCGATGGCGGTTCTGGCCAAAGAGCTGGGCCATCACGTGACCGGCTCCGATGCCAACGTCTACCCGCCGATGAGTACGCAGTTACAGGCGCAGGGCATCGAGTTGACGCAAGGCTATGATCCAGCCCAACTCGATCCAGCCCCGGATCTGGTGGTGATCGGCAATGCCATGTCGCGCGGCAACCCGGCGGTCGAATACGTATTGAACAAAGGCCTGCCGTACGTCTCCGGCCCGCAATGGCTGGCCGACCACGTGTTGCAAGGTCGCTGGGTGTTGGCGGTTGCCGGCACCCATGGCAAAACCACCACCAGCAGCATGCTCGCCTGGGTGCTGGAGCACGCGGGCATGAGCCCGGGCTTTTTGATTGGTGGTGTGCCGCAGAACTTCTCGGTGTCGGCGCGTCTGGGCGACACGCCGTTCTTCGTGATCGAAGCCGATGAATATGACAGCGCCTTCTTCGACAAGCGTTCGAAATTCGTTCACTACCGTCCGCGTACCGCGATCCTCAATAACCTTGAGTTCGATCACGCCGACATCTTCCCCGATCTGCCGGCCATCGAGCGACAGTTCCACCACTTGGTGCGGACCATCCCGAGTGAAGGCCTGGTGATCCACCCGACTACCGAACCGGCATTGCAGCGCGTTATCGACATGGGCTGCTGGACCCCGGTGCAAACCACCGGTGCGGGCGGGCAGTGGCAGGTCAAGTTGCTCAGCGAAGACGGCTCGAAGTTCGAAGTGATGTTCGAAGGCGTCGCCCAAGGTGTGGTCGAGTGGGACATGACCGGCCAGCATAACGTCGCCAACGCCTTGGCCACTCTGGCGGCCGCGCGTCATGTGGGCGTGGTTCCGAGTATGGGCATCGCTGCGTTAAGCGCGTTCAAGAGCGTCAAGCGGCGCATGGAAAAAGTCGCTGAAGTTCACGGCGTCACGATCTATGACGACTTCGCTCACCACCCGACCGCCATCGCGACCACCCTCGACGGTCTGCGCAAACGCATCGGCGACGCACCGTTGATCGCGATTATCGAGCCGCGTTCCAACTCGATGAAGCTCGGCGCGCACCGTGACGGTTTGCCACAAAGCGTGGTCGATGCCGATCAGGTTGTCTGGTATGCACCGGCCAACCTCGGCTGGGACTTGCCCGCCGTTGCTGCGCTGTGCACCGTGCCGTCGATGGTCTGCGACTCGCTGGACGGCATTATCGAGCACGTGAAGCACCAGGCCAAACCGGGCACCCACGTGGTGATCATGAGCAACGGTGGCTTCGGCGGCCTGCACGGCAAATTGGCCGAGGCGCTTAAATGAGCAACGGTCCGGATCGCATCACGCTGGCCATGACCGGCGCTTCCGGCGCCCAGTACGGTTTGCGCCTGCTCGATTGTCTGGTGCGCGAAGACCGCGAGGTGCACTTCCTGATTTCCAAGGCAGCGCAGTTGGTGATGGCCACCGAGACCGACGTCACGCTGCCGTCGAAGCCGCAGACGATGCAGGCCTTTCTCACCGAATACACCGGCGCGGCTGCCGGGCAGATTCGGGTGTATGGCAAGGAAGACTGGATGTCGCCAGTGGCCTCGGGCTCCGGCTCGCCGGCCGCGATGGTGGTGGTGCCGTGCTCGACCGGGACCTTGTCGGCAATCGCCACAGGCGCCTGCAACAACTTGATCGAACGCGCCGCCGACGTGACGTTGAAAGAGCGTCGGCAATTGATCCTGGTGCCACGCGAGGCGCCCTATTCAAGCATTCACCTGGAAAACATGCTCAAGCTGTCGAACATGGGCGTGACGATTCTGCCGGCCTCGCCGGGCTTCTATCACCAGCCGCAGACCATCGATGATCTGGTGGATTTTGTCGTGGCGCGGATTCTCAATCTGTTGAACATCCCGCAAGACATGCTGCCGCGTTGGGGCGAGCACCATTTGAGCAGCGATGAATAAGTTATTGAGTCTGCTGCTCGCCCTGCAATTGGGCGGCTGTGCCACCGCACGCACATTGGATGCGGCCAAACCCGGTGCACCGGTGGTGTACTCGGGCATGCGTCTTGATCTGTATGCGCTGGACGGTGGTTGCTGTGCCAAGGACCGCTTTGGCGCCGAAGCACCGAGTTACCCCGGTGTCGACCTGCCGGCCAGCGCACTGCTCGACACGCTGCTGTTGCCGCTGTCGGTGTTGACGGTGCTGGGGGTAGGTTTTCAGGCAACGGGCGGGTTGTAGCAGAGCGCTGCCGCGCTCTATCGCGAGCAAGCTCGCTCCCACACTGGATCGGCGACGTTCACATAATTTGCATTCGCTGAAGATCTAATGTGGGAGCGAGCTTGCTCGCGATGACGGACGACCTGTCACCGCCGATCTATTTGCCCAGCTTGCGCAACTCGTCGGACTCGACAATCCGCAAGCCATCCTGTTCTTCCAGCGCCAGGCGCCACATGGCGCGGGCCAGTTGGCAGGCTTCGATACCACGGTATTTGCCGGGAATCAGTTTGGACAGTGGTCCGGCCAGTTGTTCGGCGAGTCGCGGCTCAAGCCGATCGCCCAGCAGCAGGGAAGGCCGGCAAATGGTCAGTTGCGGCCAGTTCTGTGCGCGCAACGCGTATTCCATCTCGCCCTTCACCCGGTTGTAGAAAATCGAGGATCTCCGATCGGCCCCCAGGGCGCTGATCACGATCAAGTGCCGTGCGCCCATTTCCCGTGCACGTTTGGCGAACGCCACGACCATGTCCAGATCGACTGCGCGAAAGGCTTGTTCGGAGCCGGCCTGTTTGATCGTCGTGCCCAGGCAGCAGTAGGCAATGTCGACGCGGCCGCTGAGTTGTGGGATAAACACCGCCGGATCGCCGACCGGGTTTTCCAGATGCGGATGTTCAGCCAGTGGTCGGCGTGACGGTGCCAGTACGCGGCTGATGGTCGGCTCGTTGAGCAGCCGATCGAGTAAGTGTTCACCGGTCAGGCCGGTGGCTCCAGCGAGCAATACATGCTGAGGCGTCAAGTACATAATGTTTCCCCCTTGATACTGTTCAGCTTAGTTGCTCTTTGCTTCCTTGCTGTTTAAAGCAGCACTTTGTAGTGCTTTGCGTGCTTGCTGCTTGCGCAGTAATTGCCAGTGCGCCAAAACCCCTTTTGGCGCCCAGATCTGTGGCTCCGAGGCCTCGAAGTTGTCCGCCAGTTCGCGCTCGGCAACCGTGGCCTTAGCCAGTTTGAACGCCTGCTCCAGATCGTCGGTCTGATTTAGTGCCTGGACGAACAACGCGTCGCCGAAATAGGTGAAGTCGGCCTCTTCCGAGCAACCGAACGACACTCGGTCGGCGCGCGAGGCGGTCATGATCAGCGTGCGTTCGTCTTTGAGTGCCGGGATGAAGCCGCCGGAGTAACACGCGGAAATCACGATGATCTTGTCGCGGTTTTTCAGCGGTGCGAGCACTGCGGCCAATTCGTCGGCCGGCAAGTCGGCCAGCTCCAGACGCGGTTGGTCGAGCACCAGTTCATGTTCGTGAGTGCCGTGGCTGGTCAGGTAGATGAACACCAGATCTTCCGGCCCACTGCGTTCGGCCAGAGTCAGCGCGGCGCGGCGCAGGTTCTCGCGGGTGGCCATTGGCCGGTCGCCGAGATGATCGCGATGGTTGACCAGGCGGATCTGGCCATAAGCGCCGAAGCGGCTGGCGAGCATGTTGCTGACGTAGTCGGATTCGCGCAGAAACACACTCTGCTTGCCGTCGCCGCCCAGGGTCAGGGTGTACAGCTCGATTGCCGGGGTCGAGGCGGGCACATTGGCCAGCGCTTCTTCGAGCAGGCGCCCTTGCGCCAGCAAACCCAATTCGAGGGTGTCCGGCAGCAACTTGCCATTGGCATCGCGCACGCGTTGGCCGTTGATCCAGTCGCCGCTTTGCACCGTGCCATCAGTCAGCACCAGCGTGCCGTGACCCTGATAGCTGTCGCTGTCGAACTCACCGATGTAAAAGCTGCCGTCAGCCAGGTTCAAACGGCCCTGACCGGTGAAACGCCAATCACTGAATTGGCCGATGTAGTGGCTGTTATCGGCACCAATCAATTCGCCCTTACCGTTCAGCGCGCCTTCCTTGAACTGGCCGACCCACACGTCGCCGTCGGCGTTCTCGTAGCGGCCTTTACCGTTCAGCTGATTCTGTTTGAAACCACCGACGTAGCTGTCGCCCTCGGCACTGCTGAAAGTGCCGTTGCCTTCCAGCTGGCCGTCGACGAAATTACCGGTGAACTGATTGCCGCTGGCATCGCCGCGCTGTCCTTCACCGTTGGGTTTGCCATTGGCAAACTGGCCCTGATACTGGCTGCCGTCCTCAAGTTCGAGACGACCGAGGCCAGAATATTGATCGGCCTTGAACTCGCCGCGGTAGGTCATGCCGTCTTCTTTGAGGGTGCCTTCACCGTCGCGCCGACCGAGTTTGAAACCGCCGGTGTAACTGCTGCCGCTGGTCGTCAGCGTGCCCTGGCCATGGAACAGCCCCTGCTGGAACTCTCCACGGTAGACCTCGCCGTTGCTGCCGTGCCATTCGCCCTGACCGTGCCACTGGCCCTTGTCGAACTGACCGGCGTACCAACTGCCGTTGGGGTAGTCGATCCGGCCCTGGCCTTGCAGCAACCCGTTGACCAGATCTCCCCGATAGCGGCCACCATCCGGCAGGCGTGCGTCAGGCGGCAACAGCGATTCGCCATCACCACACGCGGTGAGCAACAGGGTCAGAGCAAGGGGTACAAGTGAGCGCATAGCGGGATCCGGGCAATTAGGCGAGGGAGTATGCCGCAGCTATGTGTCTGATATATAGAGCTGTGCGAAACAGCAGATAGCTGTTTCGCATCGAGCGAGGGGTTACACGAACGCTAGCGACAGCGGTTCAGCGATGTACGCCGGTTTTTCCTGACCTTCGATTTCCAGGGTGGCGGTGGCCTTGAGCAGCCATTGGCCGGGTTTTTTCTCGGTGACTTCAGACAGTTCGACCTTGAGCCGGACTCTGGAGTCGACCTTCACCGGTTGAATGAAACGCACACTGTCCAGGCCGTAGTTGACCACCATCTTCAAACCCTGCGGCATGACCAGGATGTCCTCCATCAGTTTCGGGATCAGCGACAGCGACAGGAAACCGTGGGCGATCGTGCTGCCAAACGGGGTTTGTGCGGCTTTTACCGGGTCAACGTGGATGAACTGATAATCGCCTGTGGCTTCAGCGAACAGGTTGATGCGGTCCTGATCGATCGTGAGCCACTCGGAACGTCCAAGTTCCTTGCCGACATAATCTTTGAGCTCTGCAACGGGAACATAGGGCATTGAGACTCTCCTTGGGTTCATCGGTTTTTTAGTTTTTTAGGCTGGGAATTTGGTCCCTGAACAACCACCTTAGATCATCATGGTGATTTGTTCCGGTCAAGCATCCATACCTTTGGCGAATACCCATGCATAGCAAGTGCCATGCTTATAATGTCCGGCCCGCTTGTGGGGGGACGAGTTTTGCTGGAGATCACGGATGTTGTTACGCGGCCTGACCTGGCTGGTGCTGTTTCAATTGCTTGGCACGGCCCTCAACCATTTGTTTTTGCCGGTGCTGCCGGGACCGATTATCGGCCTGCTGTTGCTGCTGGGATTTTTGGTCGTTCGCGGCGAAGTGGCTGAGCCACTGAACCTGGCCGCAGGCAGCCTGCTGCGTTATTTGCCGTTGCTGCTGGTGCCGCCGGCGGTGGGCGTGATGGTTTACGCCGCCGATATTGCCGCGGACTTCTGGGCCATCGTGGGTGCACTGGTGTTGTCGCTGCTGTTGTCCATGGCCTTCGCCGGCGTGCTGATGCAACGGCTGATCAAGCGCCACGCTGCTCGCTCGGAGGAATCGTAATGGTCTTCGATTGGCACGGCGCTTTGACGGCAGTGATTCACCACCCGCTATTCGGTATCGGTATTACTTTGGGCGCGTATCAATTGGTACTGGCAGCGTTCGAGAAAACCCGCTGGATCTTCCTGCAACCGGTACTGGTGTCGATGCTATTGGTGATTGGTGTGTTGCTCGCGTGTGGGCTGACGTACGCCGAGTACCGCAAAAGCACCGAGATCCTCAGTATCCTGCTGGGACCGGCAACCGTTGCGCTGGCGGTGCCGCTGTACCTGAACTTGCGACGGATTCGGCAGCTGTTCTGGCCGATTTTTACTACGCTGGTGATAGGGGGAGTGGTTGCCACCGGCATGGGCGTGTTGCTGGGTTGGTGGTTTGGCGCCGAGCACATGATTCTGATGACCATGGCACCCAAATCGGTGACCTCGCCGATTGCCATGCTGGTGGCCGAACAGATCGGCGGAGTGGCGGCGCTGGCGGCGGTGTTCGTGTTGATCACCGGGGTGATTGGAGCGATTTTCGGCCCGAGTCTTTTGACGCGCCTGGGGGTCCATAGTCCTGAAGCTCGGGGCATGGCGCTAGGCATGACGGCTCACGCCGTCGGCACGGCGGTGGCGATGCAGGAAAATGAAGAGTGCGGTGCATTTGCCGCGTTGGCGATGAGCTTGATGGGTGTGGCCACGGCGGTATTCCTGCCGTTGGCGGTGTCGATGGTGGTTTAAGGAAATCTCTATGAGCCTGGCGCTTTTCCCGCTGAACACAGTGTTGTTTCCCGGTTGCATCCTCGATTTGCAGATCTTCGAGGCGCGCTACCTGGACATGATCGGCCGCTGCATGAAACAGGGCGCAGGCTTTGGCGTGGTGTGCATTCTGGATGGCGATGAAGTGGGTGTCGCGCCCGAGGGGTATGCACTGGTCGGCTGCGAAGCATTGATCACCGATTTCAAACAGCAGGACAACGGCCTGCTGGGCATTCGGGTTCAGGGTGGGCGACGCTTTCATGTGCTGCGCACCGAGGTCCAGCGCGACCAGCTGACCGTCGCCGATGTCGAGTGGCTGGATGATCTGCCTGAGCAACCCTTGCAGGATGACGACGCCGACCTGATTGCCTTGCTCAAGGCGCTGGCCGAACACCCGATGGTCGAGGCACTGAACATGGGCACCGAAGCCACGGGCCAGCAATCGCTGGCGAATCAGTTGGCGTATCTGCTGCCATTTTCCGAGTTGGACAAGATTGATCTGCTGCAACTCGACGACCCGCAACAACGCCTGGATGCGATTCAGGCGTTGCTGGATGAGTTGCAGGGTGAGTTGTTTGCCTAGGGTCTGTCGACAGTGATCAGGCGGTTGTTGGCGTTGTTAAGTCAGGCGTAAAGACAACGTCGTTGGAGAACACCTCTTTGCCGGCGGGAAAGTTAAGCACCGGTTTATTTGCAGCCGCGACCTGATCAATCAGGGCGTCGTAGTTCCTCATGTTGTTTGCGCCTGCCCACGTCATCTCTTCGATAACGTCGGCATCGCTACTGGTTGAGTGTCCGGCGTGATCATAGGATTGTGAGTAGATGTCATTGACCCGCGCGGCACGGGTAAAGGTCGAGTTCACCAGCCAGATCCGGTCGGCGCTGAAGCCGCGACTGGACACTGAAATATGCCCTTCCAGATCATCATCGGGAAACCAGGTTTTGTCGCCGGGTTGTCTCGAATCGAGTGCATGCCTGTTGAAGTGATAGTTTTCACGAGCCGGGACAATCTCGATGTTCCGGGTGTCGAACAGGTAACAAAACGCAATGTTCTGGTTCTGTCTTTTCGGGTAATAGTCCTTCTCCTTCATTCGCCCCGATTCATTGTCCGAGCCACTGCCACTGCCACTGCCACCGTCGTCGGAGTCGCCGTCAATGTCTGAAGCACTGTCACCGTCACTTGAATCCATATCGCGCGATGGGGTTTGGTTCAAGTCGCCGGGGTACTTGTGGTACTGAGTGTTATACAAAAGCTCTTCAATCCCGGATTGTTTGCCGAAATGGCTGATGTACTTTTTTGCGTCGTGCAGGCTGAAGGTTGCGCTCACAGCCTTTTGTGTCGTTGATCCCTCACCGAGATCCTTGCGCGGGAGCATGTGGCCGTCCCGGGCAAATTCGAAAGGCGTGCGGTCATCGCCCCTGAACATGGCGGGAATATCTGTTCGGTACAAACAGTTGTGTTTATTGCGTTTGTACCCGGCGTAGGTCAGTAAGCCATCGAGATAGGGCCGGGTGTAATTGGCGTTGAAATCCGTAAAGCCCTGCCCGTTGTTTCGCAGGCTCAGAATTTCAGGCAGCAACTCTTCGTAGGTGTCGTCGAACCGGTTCAGGTTTGTCTCATCCATGGACGAAAGTTTATGGTTCTGCGCCCACTGCGGGACGCTGCCATTGGCCGGTATCTCAGTGAGCATTTGCGTGAGCTGCCGGTTTGACAAATTGTAAGGCTTCATCGCAGTCGCCACCTCTGCCAGGGTTTTGTGGGCACCGCGTGAGTTCATCCGGACTTGAAGTTGCTCAAGAAGCTGCTCCCTCAGTAGTGCATTCTGACGAGACATCTCGACGTAGAGAGGCGCTATCCCTGTTTCGTCGGTCGGCTGCGTATCCGTCTGGCGCGGACGTTTCGCCGAGGCGCTTGGCCCTGGTTGTTCATCGATCAACGGGCGCTTCGGCGCGCGCACCGATTGGAGATGGGATGGCTTGAGCTGCACATTGTCGAGCATCACCGACAATTGCTCGTACGAATGCGGGGCCATCAGCCTGGCAAATTCATCCTGAGTTTTTTCGGGTGAAATCCAGCGTCGAAGTTCGTTGATCAGATAATGTTTGCGGCGTCGGTTTGTTTGAGGTAAAGCCCATTGCGGTTTTGTGCCGGTACTGGCGACTTCGGCGCGGAATCGGTCGACTTGTGCACCGTGCAGGCCGTAAAAATCCCAGATGTCGCGGTCCGTCCAGGCGGGTATTTGCTGTGCTGGCTGATTAATCGGAGCGCCTGGCGGATCGACACTGACAAACAGTCCGTTGGTATCTATAAACGCATATTGAATCTCGGGGCCGGCGAGCGGATCCACACCCTGTTTTCTATGCATCACCACATACCCATGAAAATTGGTTGCCTGTTGGTCCCAGGTGTAGTGGGCAATGTTGGTGTAGCGAATTGGCTGGGTGCTTTGCACTGGCTCTGGTTGAGGTTGAGGTTGAGGTTGAGGTTGTGATTCCGGTGGCTTCACCGAGGAGCCACCGGGCAGCGGCTCGGCACTCGTGGTGACTCTCGATGATGCCAGGCGCCAGGTCTTGCGGTCGGCATTGAGCTGCAGCGCCGGCCCTGAGGCTGTCAGTTCGGTACGCAGTTTCGCGCGGTACAGCCCCGCCGTGGCGTCGAACTCCACAAGAACTGTTTCGCCCGACTGAATGTCGGCGTATTGGCGTTGCGCCTGGACTCTGAGCCCGTCAGCACCGGGTGCAGGCAGGAGCCTGGAAGAGAATCTGGACAGGCGGAATATGTACAGTGGATCAGCCCTTGTAGCAGGTGCTGGCGGCCGGGCCGTGGCAATGTCCTGAACGTTTAACGTGGGCAATGCCGAGGGTGCCGGTTGAACATGGGACGGACCTGCTCCCGGTAACAGGGGGGCGGGTGTCGTAGAGTCCGTTGACATGTCACCCGGTACGCCGGGGCGAACGATGGCTGCTTGTCCAGCGGTATGCAGTGGCGGCAAATTCAATGCGGGCAGTTCAGGCAGGTTTATTTTGGGTATCGAAGATACTGGTGGTTTTGGTGTCATGCTGGATTCCTTTCCAATGGTTGACTGAAAGTTGACCGGCCTCCCCTGAAATCGAAAGGCTGGTCTTGTTCGATGGTGCTCGGTAGAGACCTTACGGAAACACGATATCGTTGGAATAAATGCTCTTGTCCGGGAAGTCGATGACAGGCTTGTTGGCGTTCGCCACCTGATCTATCAAGTTATCGTATTCATATCTATTTTCATTGCCCGTCCATGTTCTTTGTTCGATCGGTCGTCCCGCACCAGGTTTGTATCGATCCCCGGAGGATCCAGGCCGAAGCAAATACATCGAACAGATGTCATTGACCTTCGCTGCACGGGTCCAATCCGAGTTGATCAGCCAGATCCTGTCCGCACTTAGACCTCGTGGAGACATTGAAATATGTCCTTCAAATGAATCGTCTGGAAACTTGACATTTTCTCCGGGTTTTTTCTCGGTTTGTGCGTAGGCATTGAAGACAAGGTTTTCTTCGCCTGGAACGACTTCAATACCCCGGGTGTCGAGCAAATAATCAAATCCGATGTTCTGATTTTGTCTTCTTGCAATGTAGTTTTTTTCATGATCCCAAAACAACGAGTTGTCAGAGCGGTTATCGGAATCACTAGGGGAGTGGCTGTCGCTATCCTCGGCACTGCTTGATGAACTCTCGCTACTTTCATCGCTTTCGCGATTTGAAAAGATATTGACCTTCTTTCCCGGGTGTCGGTGATATTGCGTGTCATACAAAAGCGCTTCCACCTCCGATGTCACTCGTGTGTGAGTGCCTGCCTCTGAGAGCCTAAAGCTTGCACTCACGGCTTTTTGCGTTGTGGAGCCAGTGCCGTGGTCCTGGCGAGGACGCATGTGTCCGTTGAAAAACTCGAAGGGACTGCGGTCGTCACCCCTGAACATGGCGGGAATATCGGTTCGGTACAAACAGTTGTATTTGTTGCGTTGGTAGCCGGCTTTAATGAGCAGGGCATTGAGGAAGGGGCGGGTGAAGTGGGTGGAAAAGTCGATGTGATGAGTCGTATGGTTTCGGATATTCATGATTTCTGGCAGTAACTCCTCATACACTTCATCGAAACGCTGAAGGTTCGTTTCGTCCATCGATGAGTGTTTGAGATTCTCGGCCCATTGCGGGAAACGTCCGTCGGCCTGTAAGTCGCTGATCAGAAGTGAGAGCTGTCGCGTCGACAGGTTGTAGGGTTGAATCTGGCGGGCAATCTCCTCCGGCGATTTCCGGGTTGTGCCTGTGCTCATCCGGTATTGAAGAAGTTCGATCAGCTGCTTTCTCTGCGTTCCGTTCTCGAGAGACTTTGTAACGTAGCCGGGTACTGCGGGAGTCTCCGCTGTGGAGGACTGTTCATCCGCCAGACGTGGGCGTTTTGGCTCGGCGCTGGTTTGCGCCTGGAGGGTGTCCAGCCTGCGCGTGTTGACTTCAAGCTGGCGCCTGGCGACCGAGTCGATACTGACGTTGTCGAGTTGCGCCGCCCATTGCTCGACCGAGTAGTTCAGTGGCGCCATACGCCGGTGAAATTCATCCCGACTCATCTGTGGTGCCAGCCAGCGTCGAAGTTCATTGAGCAGATACGGTTTTTGAAGCCTCTCCTGGCGAATGGCGGCCCATTGCGGCTTCATGCCGGTGGCCGTGACTTCGTTGCGAAAACGCGTGATGTCATTGCCATACAGGCCATAAAAGTCCCACAGATCACGGTCTGTCCACGCTGACAACTTATTCGCGGGCTGGTCGAGCGCGCTTGAGCCCGGTTCGACTTTGACAAACGAGCCGTCATCGTCCTGAAAGGCCAGGTGCGTCTCGGGGCCAAAGCCTTCATCCAGGCCTTTTTTTCGGTGCAGTACGACGTAGCCGTGGTGGTTTCTCGCGTCCGGGTTCCAGACATAGTGGGTGGTGTCGATGGTAACGCGCGGCGCGGTGGCGCTCGTTCCGGGTTGCGCGGTGGTCGAAAGCACCATGCTCCAGGTTTTCCCGTCATCGTTCAGGCGCAGTACCGGTCCGCTGGGCGTCAGTTCGTTGCGACGTTTCGCCCGGTACGCCCTCGCAACTTCGTCATAGCCCACCGGCACCGTACCGTTATCACGGAGGTCGGCGTATCTGCGATTCGCGTGGATTCGCAAGCCGCTGCTGTCGGCTGCCGGCAGGGTGTTTGCCGAATGGGCGGACACTCGATAGCCGTCCAATGGATCGTTACTCATCGGGCGTGTCGATGGCATGGGCACAGTGGGGTCCTGCGCCCGTATCGGCGATATGGCGTCGGGTAATAGGTCTCGTATTGCACCCATCTCGAGAGCCGGGCCGTGCGGTAACCCGGCGAGGGGCTGCGATGAGTCTTGCGCCATGTGCGGGCGGGTGCCCGATGGGTATCCATCGGGCGGCAATCGCGATGGCGTGATCGTTGGCAATTCAGGCAGATTGATTTTCGGTGGCGAATTCACCGGTGGTTTTGGCGCCATGCTGGATTCCTTTCCAGTGACGAAGCGAGGGTGCCGCTTGGGGCCGTCGCTTCAAGATTTGAATGATAAGAAGGCCCGGGTATTGATCAGTGATCAACCGCGGCCTCGACAACGGGAGTCGGTGCGATAGACATGTCTTCGTTGTGCAACTTGCGCGACCAGTCACCTTCGAGGGTCCAGTCCTGGGCGACACTGTCGTAATAAACGGTTTTTGTTGTGTCGGCACTGAAGTGCAAGTGCCGGATGAGCACCAGTTCGGCCATCGGCTGATTGCCTTGGTGATGCTGCCTGATGTCCTCCTCGATGGCTTCGACACTGGCATAGGCCTGAGCATTGAGCTGCGCCAGATGCACCAGCGCAAATTCCTGCTCGACGTCGTAGCGGTGGCCGGAGGACGTGAAGACGCGCACCGTTTCCATCGGGGCGTCAGCGGCTTCATCATTATTGGGCAGCAGAATGATGATGTGGCCGATCCATAGCTGCGTGTCGCTCAGCCTGATGTGCTCGCGGCCGATCGGATCACTCAAGTGTTGCGTATGGATGTTCCAGGTAGAGGTTCCCTGTGAGTTGGCAATCGCTGCGGACGTGGTCAGCCTGAGAATCGTGTCTGCGGCAGGATAGAGCTCGTAGGCCGCCGCTTGACCCTCCAGCACATGCACACCGGACTGAATCACGGGGTCGATGTCCACCCGCTGCGCTTGCGGTTTGAGCACGATGGCGGGGTGAGAGGACGGTTGTTTCATCAGGTAGCGACCCGAACGGTAAACCAGCGACCGGCTCGACTGCACCGTTTTACGACCCGGGTTACGGTGATCGTCGATATATGAATACTGCGGTGGCTGGACCCGGCAGGAAATTCCGTCACGCATAACCAGGACAAAGTTATGCCTGAGCATGAGTCCCGACGCGATCAGGCTTGCGCCGACATTGCTTCCGACGGTCGGGCGATTTCGGGCCATGTTTTTCAAGGTCAGGCACTTTTGGTCCGTGAAGCGCAGCGTCAGGTCGATATCCTTGTAACGCAGGTAGTCGAAATTTCCGGTTCGCGTCGAACTGACCGTGTAGGAGGCTTCGATGGCTTCTATTTGCTGGCTGTCGTAGTCCAGATAAAGTGTGCTGACTGTTGAGTCGTTTTCATGCTGGACGTCCAATACGCTTGAAGCCAAATGCCGATAGACGAAGTAACCGGAGTGCGGTTCGCTGGATACCGCGTAGTCCCCACCTTTCAGCAGTTGTGGTGACGCCGTGCGCTGGCCCACCGCCAGGATGATTGCGTTGACGGTGATAGTGTCGTGACCATCGAGCTGTTGCGGCAAGTCAGGTTTGAGCGAGTAAAGGTCTTTGGTGCGAAACACCAGTTTGTCGTTCTGCACGTAGCGTTTGTCGGCTGTCTGTCGATAGACGCCGATGACGGTGACAGTGGTTTCCGGCAGTTCGCCATCGATGCCACGCAATGTCTCCAGCACCAGTGAGGTCCCTTCGATCCGCCAGCTCTGAATACGTTCGAACGCCCAATCCAGGTCTATCAGACTTGGGTCCTGGCCATCTTCGATCAGCGTGGTCGCGCCGGTCTCGTCGGCAATGATGTAGTGATCTTCGCCGGGGCCACCATCGACCCGGCAATTGAAACCCCGTATCGCAATCGTGTCGGCGCCCGCGGCTGCGTCGGCACTGTCTGCGCTCCCGCGCAGCACGATCCGGTCCGACTGCGAGCTGCCTGTGACCAGGTTCGCGGTGCCGGCCAGGGTTTCGACCGTCTCGATGGACTCAAGTAGCAGTGGAGCACTGTCGGGACTGGCGCGCAGGCTCAACTGTCCTGTTTGCAGATCGATGCGCGCACCTTGATGGGGCTTGTCGCGAGAGACGTTTCCTTCCAGTTGCAATGTGTCATTGCCGTCGCCACCGCGCAGAAGGCTGCCCGACAGATCGGTTGGCTGGAGAGTGTCGGCGGTTATCCGAAAGCTGAAGTGATCGTCCTTGTCGCCTCCCGTGAGGTTTTTTTTGCCTGCGCCGTAGCTGAACTGGTTGGGCTTGTCCCTGACCCCCACAACCGTGTCATCGCCGCCTCCCAGTTGCCAGAGAATGGCCTTGTTCTCACCCGAGTTCCCGAGGATGACCCCTGGAATACGGCTGATGCCTTCACTCGCGTCGAACGCGTCGTCGGTTTCTCTGATCCCGGGTTCTTTTGCCTCGGTGTAGGGGCTTTCGCCAGCGGCAGTGTCCCACTGATGTTTCCAGTGCTTAGCCGGTTGCAACTCAATACGATAGTTGCCCAAAACGACCGCTTCGACGCTGTCCTTGAGTTCGTTGTCCAGCCAGCCGCGGGCGGTCTTTTTCAGTAGCTCGCCATAATGGGTGTCGGTTTTGGCGACCAGGAAGCGGTCGAGGATGTCTTGATCCAGTGCTTGCCCGGTGAAAGCGAACCAGCCTGAACGCCAGCGTTCGTGGGTGCTCAGGGTGATGTAATCGTCGATGTCATCGACCTGACGGGCGGCGCTGTAGATTCTTGCGCCGAGTATTAACACCGCGGCGGCTGCGATGCCGATTGGGCCGGCGGCGCTGAAGCCGGCCAGCGCCGCTACTCCCAGGGCCAGGCTCAGTCCCGCGCTGGTCAGGCTTAGCCCAGCGCTGAAGTAGTGATCCTGAGCTTGTTTCCCTGTTGCGTTGGCAGCATCCGTGAACGATTTGATGGCAGTGTAGATATCAAACGGAAGCGTGAGGACGCTGGCAAGCAGCCCGGCACCTCGTGCCAGCAGCTTGCCGGCGCTGGTCGCGCTGAAACCCGCAAACACCTTGCCGCCATTGAGAATCATGTTTCTGCCGATACTCTCCAGACCTTTCTCGGCGAACAGTGAGGTCACTTCGGCACCGATACCGCCCACATTGATGGCGGCCTCAGCCAGATCTCCCTTCTTCAGGGCCTCGGCGGTTCCCATGATGCCGCTGTAGATACCATAGCCTTGCAGCCCGACGCCCATGCTGGTCATGCCCCGACTTTTTATTCTGTCGACCCAGCTCGGCAAATTGTCAGGCAGAGGGTTGGCGCTCAGTGACAGCTGTTGGGCGGAGTCCAGCAGTTTGCCAAGGCTTTGCATGGAAACCGACAGGTCGGATGACGATGCGGTGAGCAAGGATTGGGCGCTGGCCGAGCGCAGCACGCCCAGTTCAAACAGTAACCCTGCGCAGGCGTCGCTATGTTGAGGGGATTGCAGCCGGCCCTCGACCTTGGCCGGATCAAATTGCAGGGCGTCTACGAATGTCTGGTCGGGCGCAAGTGTGATTGGGTCGCCGGCACTGATTACCCTGCCATTGAGCCGGGCCCCCATTTCATACAAGTCCTGACGACTGATGGTGAATTCGCCAATGCGCACCGGGCCATGTTGTTGATCCTGGACCGTCAGTCTTGACTGACGCCGCGAACCTTCGGTGTTGGATAAGTCCGGTTGTGTAGAGGGAGAGGGGGCGATGTCAGTGAGACGGATGTTTTTCAGCGGTGTTATAGGTTGTCGGGTGGATGTGAACGGTGTGGGCATGATTTAAAGATCTCTTTCTCAATGTATATGTGAATCGGTTTTTTGGTTGTCATGTTGGCGTTCAATGAGTGTTATTGAGAGGGCTGCCGGGGCAGAGGTATATATGTATGGTTTTCGTTATTTCATGTGTTCGGTCGGGCTTTTTCTTGGGGTTGATATGTGTAAGTTGGTAGGGCCGAGGTCAGGCTTTTATGAAGTATCATTGTTTGTCTAGTACGTTGGACAATGCCATGTATCACCCCGTCGTGATCGTAGGTCTTGATTGTTTTTGTTGGCGTTGTAGTCACTGGGCGAGCTCTTCGCCATCAGTACGAGTAACGCAACATGGCGTGAGGTAAATGCCACAAAGCAAAGAACCCGAACAACGCCACCACCGTCGGTAGTACCAGCCACCAGACTTTGGGTGGCATTGCGTTCAAGGGTACCTGGCGCTGACTTACCCACAGGCTGGCCGCACACACGCAGGCGGCCAGCATGGCGCCGGCCAGTACATCGGTTGGCCAGTGCGCGCCGAGATAAACCCGCGACATGGCGATGGACGCAGCCGGCAAGCAACCGAGCAATAGCCAGGTCAGGCGCATGCGCGTTGGCTGGCCTCGGCCGGCCAGTACCGCCAGGGTCAGGAACAACACAAACGAACCTGACGAATGACCACTGGGCATGCTGTAGCTGGTCAGTGGGTCGGTCAGTACTTCCGGGCGCATCCGGGCGAACAGGTTCTTGGTTCCGGTGTTCGCCAGCGCGGTGATCAGCAGCGTGCTGCCGGCGAAGATCATGTGCCGCCATTGCCGCGTGACCAGCAGCAGGATCGTCAGCGCGGCGCTGATCACCAACATGTTTTTGAACTCGCCGACCAGGGTGAACATCACCGCGACTTCATCCAGCAGCGGGCTGCGGTGCTCCTGTACCAGCGTCATTAAGCCCTGATCGAAGGCGTTCAGATGTGGGTAGCCAATAAACAGCCCACCGAGTATCACCAGGCTAAGGCCGGCGATCAGTGCGGTGGCCTGGCGATGAGCGCGCACGCTGCTGTTGATGCTCAGGCCTACCAGCACCGCAATGCTACCGACCACCAGCCCGGCCTGTGGCCAGAATCCTTCGGGCAGCGGCAAGCGAATCGCCGCCCCCGTGGCCCAGCCCGGCAGCAGATAGGCCACCGACCAGCCGGCACCCGCCAGCAAGCTGACGGCAAAGAAACGTGGGAACGGCATGTCGAACATCCCGGCCACCATCGGCAACATCGGGCGCAACGGGCCGATAAAGCGCCCGACCAGCAAGCTCGCGATGCCATAGCGCTGGAAATAGCTTTCGGCGCCGTTGATCCATTCCGGATGGTGGCGCAGCCCCGGCAACCGCCGAATGTTCTGGTGGAAGTGTCGGCCCAGGAAATACGACAGCAAATCGCCGAACACGCCGCCGAGGAAGCCCAGCAGCAGCGTTTCACCCAGCGACAGCGCGCCGCTGCCGGCCAACGCGGTGATGGCAAACAGCAACACTATGCCGGGCACGATCAACCCGACAATTGCCAGGCATTCAACGCAGGCCACTATGAATATCGCCACCGCCAGCCATTGCGGATTTGCCGTCAACCAGACGGTCAGACTATCGAGCCATGGGCCCATACATACAACTCCATCAGATCATCAAATGAACTGTGGGAGCGAGCTTGCTCGCGATGACGGATTAACATTCAGCGTTGATGCTGGCTGTTACACCGCTATCGCGAGCAAGCTCGCTCCCACAGTGGGTGTTTTTACTGCTGGCCGCAGCGCCATTCAGGGAAGCAGAAAATAGTCGCGGTCTTCGACCTGGCCGCGTCGCAGAGGGTTCCGGGTGCAGTAGGGCGCGTAGGCGCTGTCGACGAAGCGGTACATCAGGTGTCCGTCGCGGCCGTGGGGAATGCCCAGGCGTGTGGTCTGGATGACATGCGCGGGTGGTGTGCCAACGTCTTCGACAAGCAGCACTTCATGATCGAAGCGCTTGGCATCCCAGGTCGGCACTTTCAGCCCCAGCGCCTTGCACAGCAAGGTCTGTCCAGCGCAGAGCTTCTGCGAGGGGCGCGGTCGACCGCTGGCGTCGGGATTGTTCAGCAGCATCTGCGCCAGGCTCGCCGGGCCGGAGATTTCATCGACCCAGGGGTAGGCCGATTTGATCAGCACCGCATTACCCGGCCCATGGGCACTGAAGTTCAGCGAATCACCGCCGCGGGCGTAATACATATAGATGTGGCCGCCATCCAGAAACAAAGCCTTACGTTTTTCTGTGTAGCCGAGGGAGGCGTGGCTGCCTTTTTCTTCGCAGTAATAGGCTTCGGTCTCGATAATCCGCGCCGAAAGCCACAGATCACCGACCCGATGGCGGATCACTTTGCCCAGCAATTCACACGCAAGCAGCTGAGCATCACGGTTGAAAAAGCTGTCGGGCAGGGCTTTTGGCAGTTTCGCTGCGGTCAAAATAGACATGGCGGCCGAAGAGATCAGGTAAATATGACGGAATGATAACAACTGCGGACTTAATCGAGGCTGAACACTGCCCATTTCGACCATCCGCCCGTCACTGCTGTTAGTAGGAGCGCGCGACAGCTATAATCTGCCGCTTTCCTCTTTGCCAAGACCACAGAGACCATGACTGAGTCCGTTCTTGACTACATGACCCGTTTGGGTCGCGCTGCCCGCGACGCTTCCCGCGTGATCGGCCGTGCCAGTACCGGGCAGAAAAACCGCGCCCTGCTGGCTGCCGCCAACGCTTTGGATAACGCTCGCGCCGAGTTGACCGCCGCCAATGAACTTGACCTGGCCGCTGGCCGGGCCAATGGGCTTGAGCCGGCCATGCTCGAACGTCTGGCCCTGACCCCCGCACGCATCGACGGCATGATCGTCGGTTTGCGTCAGGTAGCAGCGCTGCCCGACCCGGTCGGCGCGATCCGCGACATGAGTTACCGGCCGTCGGGTATTCAGGTCGGCAAGATGCGCGTGCCTCTGGGCGTGGTCGGGATCATCTATGAGTCGCGGCCGAACGTGACCATCGATGCCGCGAGCCTGTGCCTGAAGTCGGGCAACGCAACCATCCTGCGCGGTGGTTCCGAGGCCATTCATTCCAACCGTGCCATTGCCGCCTGCATTCAGCGCGGCCTGGCTGAAGCCGGTTTGCCGGCTGCGGTGGTGCAAGTGGTCGAAACCACCGACCGCGCCGCTGTTGGCGCACTGATCACCATGCCCGAGTACGTCGACGTGATCGTACCGCGCGGTGGCAAGGGCCTGATCGAACGGGTCAGCCGCGACGCTCGCGTGCCGGTGATCAAACACCTGGACGGCATCTGCCACGTCTATGTCAGTGCCCACGCCGAGTTGCCGAAAGCCCAGCGCATTGCGTTCAACGCCAAGACTTACCGTTACGGCATCTGCGGCGCCATGGAAACCCTGTTGGTCGATCAAGCGGTCGCCAGGGAATTCCTGCCGGCGATGGCTGAACAGTTCCGCGAAAAAGGCGTCGAACTGCGCGGTTGCGAACGCACCCAGGCGATCATCGACGTCGTGGCCGCGACTGAAGAAGACTGGAGCACCGAATACCTGGCGCCGATTCTGTCGATCCTGGTGGTCGACGGCCTGGACCAGGCGATCGAGCACATCAACCATTACGGCTCGCACCACACTGACTCGATCGTCAGCGAACACCAGGGTGAAACCCGGCGTTTCGTGGCTGAAGTCGATTCGGCTTCGGTGATGATCAACACGCCGACGTGCTTCGCCGATGGCTTCGAATACGGATTGGGTGCCGAGATTGGCATTTCTACTGATAAGCTGCACGCCCGCGGCCCGGTGGGCCTCGAAGGTCTGACCTGCGAGAAGTACATCGTGGTTGGTGATGGCCAGTTGCGCGGCCAGGAGCCGGTCTGACTTGGGCGATCTCGGCCAGAGCGCCGCAGTGACTGCCAGCGAACCCGGCCCTCGGCGCATTGGCGTCCTGGGCGGGACCTTCGATCCGGTGCACGTCGGCCATTTGCGCGGCGCACTGGAAGTGGCTGAGGAACTGACCCTCGACGAGTTGCGCCTGACGCCTAGCGCCAGGCCGCCGCATCGGGACACGCCGCAGGTCTCGGCGCAGGACCGTCTGGCGATGGTCGAATGCGCGGTGGCCGGTGTGGCCCCATTGGTGGTGGACGACCGCGAGCTCAAGCGCGACAAGCCGTCCTACACCATCGATACCCTGGAGCTGATGCGCGCGGAACTCGCCGCTGACGACCAGTTGTTTCTACTTTTGGGCTGGGACGCATTTTGCGGCCTGCCCACTTGGCACCGCTGGGAAGAGTTGCTCCAGCATTGCCACATCCTGGTGCTGCAACGCCCGGATGCCGACAGCGAACCGCCGGATGCCTTGCGCAACCTGCTGGCAGCGCGCTCGGTGAGCGACCCGTTGGCCCTCAAAGGGCCGAGCGGACAGATTGCATTCGTCTGGCAGACGCCGCTCGCGGTATCCGCCACCCAGATCCGTCAACTGCTGGCCAGCGGTAAGTCGGTACGTTTCCTGGTGCCCGACGCGGTCCTGGCCTACATCGATGCGCACGGACTTTACCGTGCGTCGAACTGAAAAAGGCGCGCTTCAAAGCACGTGAACGCGTGTACCGAAGCGCCCGAACATACGAGCAAAACGAGTTTTATATGACGAACAAAGACGTAACTAAAGTAAAGCGCAAAGGCACATTCAAAAGCGCCCCGCTGCCAGAAACGGCTGTAACCGGCTTGCCTCTCCTTGGCGAAGAGCTGGTCAAGGTCGCCGTAGCGGCCCTGGAAGACGTCAAGGCCCAGGACATTCTGGTGATCGACGTTCGTGAAAAGCAGAGCATCACTGACTTCATGATCATCGCGACAGGTACTTCCAACCGCCAGATCGGCGCGATGCTGGATAAGGTCCGCGAGGCGGTCAAGGCCCAAGGCGTCAAGCCACTGGGTGAAGAAGGCAAGGGCGACAGTGACTGGGTGCTGCTGGACATGGACGATGTCATCGTACACATGATGACCGCCTCGGCCCGCCAGTTCTACGACCTGGAGCGTCTGTGGGAAGGTGCCGAACTGAGCCGTGCCACCGATGGCAAGCACCACAGCCCTGAAGTCGGTCACGAGCATTTCACCAAGCTCAACAAAGACCAGCAATAAGGGTTCGCTGTGCGACTGCGTCTGATCGCCGTCGGTTCACGCATGCCCAAATGGGTGGAAGAAGGCTGGCATGAATATGCCAAGCGTCTTCCTTCCGAGCTGGCGCTGGAACTGGTGGAAATACCGCTCAACACCCGTGGCAAGAACGCTGACGTGGCGCGCTTCATCCGCCAGGAAGGCGAAGCCATGCTGGCCAAGGTCGGCCCGAACGAGCGCATCGTTACCCTCGAAGTTCATGGCAAGCCCTGGAGCACCGAGCAACTGGCGGTCGAACTGGATCGCTGGCGACTGGACTCGCGCACGGTGAATTTCATGGTCGGCGGCCCCGAAGGGCTGGCGCCGGAAGTCTGTGCACGGGCTGATCAGCGCTGGTCGCTGTCGCCACTGACCTTGCCGCACCCGCTGGTGCGGATTCTGATTGGTGAACAGCTGTATCGCGCCTGGACAGTGCTGTCCGGGCACCCTTACCACAAGTAGTTCAGCGCCCTCATGTCTCAGCCGATCCGCATCAAGGACCACGAGAAAGACGCCCGTCTGGTGCGCGGCCGGGTCGTGTTCGGGGCAATTGCGGTGGTCACGCTGATCGGCGTGCTGATCGCGCGGTTGTATTTCCTGCAAGTGATTCAGTACGAGTACCACTCGACGCTGTCGGAAAACAACCGGGTCCATGTTCAGCCGATTCCGCCGACTCGCGGCTTGATCTACGACCGTAATGGTGTGGTGGTGGCCGATAACCGGCCCAGCTTCAGCCTGAGCATGACCCGCGAGCGTTCGGGTGACTGGAAGCAAGTGCTCGATGTGATCGTTGAAGTGCTGCAACTGACGCCTGAAGACCGGGCGGTCTTCGAAAAGCGCATGAAGCAGGGGCGCCGACCGTTTGAGCCAGTGCCGATCCTGTTCGAGCTGACGGAAGAGCAGATCGCCCGGATCGCGGTGAATCAGTTCCGCCTGCCGGGCGTCGAAGTGGTTGCGCAACTGGTGCGTCACTATCCGCAGGGCGCGCATTTTGCGCACTCGGTCGGTTATATGGGGCGGATCAACGAAAAAGAGCTCAAGAGTCTGGATCCGGTGGCTTACAGCGGCACCCATCAAATTGGCAAAACCGGCATCGAGCGCTTCTACGAGCCTGAATTGCACGGTCAGGTCGGTTACGAAGAAGTCGAGACCAACGCCCGTGGCCGCGTGCTGCGGGTGCTCAAGCGTACCGATCCGATTCCTGGCAAGGACATCGTCCTGAGCCTGGACATCAAATTGCAGGAAGCCGCCGAAACCGCATTGGGCGGGCGCCGAGGGGCGGTGGTGGCGCTGGACCCGAACACCGGCGAAGTGCTGGCGATGGTCAGTCAGCCGAGTTTCGACCCTAACCTGTTCGTGACCGGCATCAGCTTCAAGGCCTATGCCGAATTGCGTGACTCGATCGACCGGCCACTGTTCAACCGCGTGCTGCGCGGTCTGTATCCACCGGGTTCGACCATCAAGCCGGCCGTGGCGATTGCCGGGCTGGACTCTGGCGTGGTGACCGCTTCGACCCGGGTTTTCGACCCCGGTTACTACATGCTGCCCAACTACGATCACAAATACCGTAACTGGAACCGCACCGGCGACGGCTATGTGGATCTGGACACGGCGATCATGCGTTCCAACGACACCTACTTCTATGACCTGGCGCACAAGCTGGGGATTGATCGGTTGTCGGCGTACATGGGCAAGTTCGGCATCGGCCAGAAGGTCTCGCTGGACATGTTCGAAGAATCGCCGGGACTGATGCCGTCCCGCGAGTGGAAACGCGCAACCCGTCGTCAGGCTTGGTTCCCGGGTGAAACGCTGATTCTGGGGATTGGCCAGGGCTACATGCAGTCCACCCCGTTGCAGTTGGCCCAGGCCACCGCGCTGGTCGCCAACAAGGGCAAGTGGAACCGTCCGCACCTGGCGAAAACCATCGAAGGCGAGAAACCGTTGGACCCGAACCCGATGCCAGACATCGTTCTGCGTGATGCGTCGGACTGGACCAAGGTCAACCACGGCATGCAGCAAGTGATGCACGGTGCCCGCGGCACCGCGCGTAAGGCGGCGATCGGCTCGCAATACCGGATTGCCGGTAAGTCGGGTACCGCCCAGGTGGTCGCGATCAAGCAGGGCGAGAAGTACGACCGCTCCAAGGTTCAGGAGCGCCACCGCGACCACGCCTTGTTCGTCGGCTTTGCGCCGGCCGACAACCCGAAAATCACCGTGGCGGTGATGGTCGAGAACGGTGAGTCCGGTTCCGGTGTCGCGGCGCCAGTGGTGCGGCAAGTCATGGATGCCTGGCTCCTGGGCCCGGACGGCCGACTCAAGGCCGAGTTCGACAGCCCTATCAGCGCGGAGGCTACGGCCCGTGAAGAGTAATTTTGATCGCATCCTCTCCAGTGAGGATGTGATGCGTCGCCGCGCGACGCTGTTGCAACGCATGCACATCGACGGTCCCTTGCTGATCCTGCTGCTGATCCTCGCGGCCGGCAGCCTGTTCGTGCTGTATTCGGCCAGTGGCAAGAGCTGGGACCTGCTGGCCAAACAAGCGACGTCGTTCGGTATCGGCCTGGTGTCGATGATCGTCATCGCCCAGTTCGAGCCGCGTTTCATGGCGCGTTGGGTGCCGCTGGGTTATGTGCTCGGGGTGATCTTGCTGGTGGTGGTGGACGTGATGGGCCACAACGCCATGGGCGCCACGCGCTGGATCAACATTCCCGGGGTGATTCGCTTCCAGCCCTCGGAATTCATGAAGATCCTGATGCCGGCAACCATTGCCTGGTACCTGTCCAAGCGCACGTTGCCGCCGCAACTCAAGCACGTCGGGGTCAGTCTGTTCCTGATTGGGTTGCCGTTCATATTGATCGTCCGTCAGCCGGACCTCGGCACTTCGCTGCTGATTCTGGCCGGCGGTGCGTTCGTGCTGTTCATGGGTGGCCTGCGCTGGCGCTGGATCCTCAGCGTGGTCGCTGCGGCCGTGCCGGTGGCCGTCGCCATGTGGTTCTTCATCATGCATGACTACCAGAAGCAGCGGATCCTGACCTTCCTCGACCCGGAGAGCGATCCGCTTGGCACTGGCTGGAACATCATTCAGTCCAAGGCCGCCATCGGTTCCGGCGGCGTATTTGGCAAGGGCTGGTTGCTGGGCACCCAGTCGCACCTGGACTTCCTGCCGGAAAGCCACACCGACTTCATCATTGCGGTGATGGGCGAAGAGTTCGGTCTGGTGGGCATTTGCGCCTTGCTGCTGATCTACCTGCTGTTGATTGGCCGTGGGCTGGTGATTACCGCTCAGGCGCAGACATTGTTCGGCAAATTGCTGGCCGGCAGCCTGACCATGACGTTTTTTGTTTACGTTTTCGTCAACATCGGTATGGTCAGTGGCCTGTTGCCGGTGGTGGGGGTGCCGTTGCCGTTCATTAGCTACGGCGGAACTTCGCTGGTGACGCTGCTGTCAGCGTTTGGGGTTTTGATGTCGATCCATACCCATCGTAAGTGGATCGCACAGGTTTGAATAAGGTGAAGATTTCAATGCAAGTAATGCGTGGCTGGGCGACTCGATACGCTCCGTGGGTCAGCCTGGTAAGCATCCTTGGTGCAGCGCAGGAAGCGCTGGCCGGCGATTATGAAGGCTCGCCCCAAGTGGCTGAATTCGTCGGTGAAATGACCCGCGACTATGGTTTCGCTGGCGAACAGCTGATGGGCGTGTTCCGCGAAGCCGAGCGCAAACAATCGATTCTCGACGCGATCTCCAAACCTGCCGAGCGGGTCAAGCAATGGAAGGAATATCGCCCGATGTTCCTGACCGATGCGCGGATCGCCCGGGGCGTGGACTTCTGGCGTCAACACGAAGCGGCGCTGGCCCGCGCCGAGCAGGAGTACGGTGTTCCGGCTCAGGTAATCGTCTCGATCATCGGCGTTGAAACCTTTTTCGGCCGAAATACCGGCAATTATCGGGTGATCGACGCCTTGTCGACCCTCAGTTTCGACTACCCTCCACGTGCTGAGTTTTTCCGTAAGGAATTGCGCGAGTTCCTGCTGCTGGCCCGCGAAGAGCAGCTCGACCCGCTGACGCTCAAGGGCTCGTACGCCGGCGCGATGGGCTTGCCGCAGTTCATGCCGAGCAGTTTTCGTGCCTATGCGGTGGATTTCGACGGTAATGGCCACATCAACATCTGGACCAATCCGGACGATGCCATCGGCAGCGTTGCCAGCTATTTCAAGCGTCACGGCTGGGAGGCCGGTCAACCGGTGGTCAGCCGGGCCGATGTGCGCGGCGATCAGGTCGACGACGGTTTGACCACCGGTATCGAGCCGACGAAAACCGTCGGGGAGTTGCGGGCGTTGGGCTGGTCGAGTCATGATGCGCTGCGCGATGATATGCCGGTCACCGCTTTCCGCCTGGAAGGTGACAATGGTCCAGAATACTGGATGGGTCTGAAGAATTTTTACGCGATTACGCGTTATAACCGCAGCGTGATGTACGCCATGGCGGTACATCAGTTGTCTGAAATGCTGGTCCAAGCACGGGGCGTCAAGTAATGCTGGCATCGCCAATCCGCAAACCCCTGAAGCTGCTGGCTTTCGCCGCTTTGACGTTGCTCGTGGTCAGTTGTTCGACCAGCCGTGCGCCGCAACAGAAATACACGACCGCGGTACGCGCTACGCCGGGCCTGGATATCAACCGTGCCCATAAAGACGGTGCGCCGTGGTGGGATGTGGACATCTCGCGCATTCCCGACGCCACGCCGACCCTGCACACCGGCCCGTACAAGGCCAACCCGTATACCGTGCTGGGCAAGACCTACTTTCCGCTGGCCGAATCCAAGCGCTATGTCGCTTCGGGCACGGCGTCCTGGTACGGCACCAAGTTTCATGGTCAGAACACCGCCAACGGTGAAGTGTATGACCTGTACGGCATGAGTGCCGCACACAAGACCCTGCCGTTACCGAGTTACGTTCGGGTGACCAACCTGGACAACAACAAGAGCGTGATCCTGCGGGTCAACGACCGTGGGCCGTTCTATTCGGATCGCATCATCGACTTGTCCTATGCGGCAGCCAAGAAACTCGGCTATGCCGAGATTGGTACTGCACGGGTCAAGGTTGAAGGCATCGACCCGCAAGAGTGGTGGGCGGCAAAAGGCCGGCCAGCACCGTTGATGCTCAACGAGCCACAAGTCGCGCAAAATAGCGCACCGGTGATTACGGCTTCGGCCGGCACCGTCGAGCAATGGACGCCACCGCCGCAGCAACACGCCGCGGCCGTTGTGCCGGTGCAGATTGATACAAAAAAAAACGCTTCTGTACCAGCCTCTGGCCAGTATCTGCAGGTGGGCGCGTTCGCCAACCCGGACGCTGCAGAACTCCTGAGATCGAAGCTGAGCGGGATGGTGAGCGCTCCGGTGTTCATCAGCTCGATCGTGCGCAATCAACAGACGCTGCATCGGGTTCGCCTGGGACCAATCGGTTCGCAGGGTGAAATCACCCAAGTGCAAAACAGCGTGCGTCTGGCCAATCTCGGTTCGCCGAGCCTGGTGACTGCCGAATAAGTAATTCCTGATTCAAGGTTCGCTTGCGGTTTGGGGGGCGAACCTGAGTTGTTGGCTCGTCGAACAACAAAAGCCCGGCAAGGGTTAGAGAGTGAACAACTGAACACGCGACAATCGTCAGGTTCTGCCTGAATGATTGTCTGATTAGTTTTGCCCTCAGGGCAGTTTCCATTAGCGATTTCGAGAGACGGATGAACATCACCACCTTTGCCAAACGCCTGTGCCTGCTAGTCCCGCTGCTCCTCTCGCCCGCCGCTTTTGCGGCCGAGATGATGCCGTCGCCACCGCAACTGGCCGCTAAAGCCTACGTGCTCATGGACGCCAGCAGCGGCAACGTGCTGGTCGAGAACAACGGTGACCAGCGTCTGCCACCCGCCAGCCTGACCAAGCTGATGACGGCGTACATTGCGACCCTGGAAATCCGTCGCGGCCAGATCGGTGAAAACGATCCGGTGACCGTCAGCGAAAACGCCTGGCGTACCGGCGGTTCGCGGATGTTCATCAAGGTGGGTTCGCAGGTAACGGTCAGCGACCTGCTGCACGGCATCATCATCCAGTCGGGCAACGACGCCAGTGTCGCGCTCTCCGAGCACATCGCCGGCAGCGAAGACGCGTTCGCCGATCTCATGAACAAGACCGTTGCCGATCTGGGCATGGCCAATAGTCACTTCATGAACCCGACCGGTCTGCCAAACCCTGAGCACTATTCCACGGCTCACGACATGGCCGTTCTGGCGCGCGCGATCATCCACGAAGACCCGGCTCACTATGCGATCTACTCGCAGAAAGAGTTCTTCTGGAACGGCATCAAGCAACCGAACCGCAACCTGCTGCTGTGGCGTGACAAGACCGTTGACGGTCTGAAAACCGGTCACACCGAAGAAGCCGGCTACTGCATGGTGTCCTCGGCGGTACGTGACGGCATGCGCCTGATCGCCGTGGTGTTCGGCACCAACAGCGAAAGCGCTCGCGCCGCTGAAACCCAGAAGCTGCTGACCTACGGTTTCCGCTTCTTCGAAACCCAGACCTTCTATCAGAAAGGCGCCGAGCTGGCTCAGGCTCCAGTCTGGAAGGGCACCACCCATCAGGTCAAAGCCGGTCTGGCTGAAGACCTGACCATGACCTTGCCAAAAGGCCAGCTGAAAAAGCTCGCTGCCAGCATGACCATGAACCCGCAACTGGTCGCACCGATCGCCAAGGGCGACGTGATTGGTAAAGTCGAAGTGAAGCTGGACGACAAGGTGGTGCACAGCGCCAATCTGATCGCTCTGGACGCGGTCGACGAAGGTGGTATCTTCCGCCGCATGTGGGATAGCATCCGTCTATTCTTCTACGGCTTGTTCAACTGAATTTAGTGTGGACCTGCATGGCCCCGTCCCGATCCGGAGCGGGGCCATGTCCGTTGCCACGGCTTACGAGGCCGTTACGCCATGACAGACACAGAAGTAAAGGCGCCAAAGATCGAATTCCCCTGCGCGGATTACCCGATCAAGGTAATTGGCGACACCGGTGTGGGCTTCAAGGACAAGATCATCGCGATCCTTGAGAAGCACGCCACCGTAGACCACAAGACCCTGGCCGAGCGCCAGAGTACCAATGGCAAGTACACGACCATCCAGTTGCACATCATCGCTACCGGTCAAGAACAGCTGTACGACATCAACAGCGAGTTGCGGGCTACCGGTTTCGTGCACATGGTGTTGTGATGTCCGAACCGCTTGGCTTTCGCGAGCTCGGCCAGCTGGCTTACGAGCCGGTCTGGCATGCCATGCAACGGTTCACCAACGAGCGTGGCAGCGACCGCGCCGATGAGATCTGGCTGGTCGAGCACCCGCCGGTTTTCACCCAGGGCCAGGCCGGCAAGGCTGAGCATCTACTGCTTCCCGGCGATATTCCGGTGGTGCAGGTCGACCGTGGTGGTCAAGTGACTTACCACGGCCCGGGTCAGTTGGTGGCTTATCTGCTGCTGGACGTGCGCAAGCTGGGTTTCGGCGTGCGCGACCTGGTCAGCCGGATGGAGCAGTGCCTGATCGAGCTGCTGGCCAGCTACGGCGTCACCGCTGTGGCCAAGCCCGATGCGCCGGGCGTCTACGTCAACGGTGCAAAAATCGCTTCACTGGGTCTGCGGATCCGCCACGGTTGCTCCTTTCACGGCCTGGCCTTGAACGTGGATATGGACCTGGAGCCGTTTCGCCGGATTAACCCCTGTGGATACGCCGGGCTGGCCATGACCCAGCTGCGCGATCACACCGGGCCGATTGAATTTGCCGAGGTAAGTGCCCGGCTGCGTGCGCAGCTCGTCAAACACCTCGACTATGCTGAGCAGACGACCCTAACGGGCGGAATCGACTGATATGACTACTGCGCAAGACGCTGTGCAAACCATGATCCCGACGCTGGATGTTACCGAGCGCCCGGCCCCGCGTGCCAAAGTGGAAGCTGGCGTAAAGCTGCGCGGCGCCGAAAAGGTTGCGCGTATCCCGGTGAAGATCATTCCGACCACCGAATTGCCGAAAAAGCCTGACTGGATCCGCGTGCGCATCCCGGTTTCCCCGGAAGTCGACCGCATCAAGGCCCTGCTGCGCAAACACAAGCTGCACAGCGTCTGCGAAGAAGCCTCCTGCCCGAACCTGGGCGAATGCTTCTCCGGTGGCACCGCGACCTTCATGATCATGGGCGACATCTGCACCCGTCGCTGCCCGTTCTGCGACGTTGGCCACGGTCGTCCGAAGCCACTGGACGTCAACGAGCCGGAAAGCCTGGCCATCGCCATTGCCGACCTGAAACTGAAGTACGTGGTGATCACCTCGGTAGACCGCGATGACCTGCGTGACGGCGGTGCCCAGCACTTCGCTGACTGCATCCGCGAAATCCGCAAGCTGTCGCCGAACGTGCAACTCGAGACCCTGGTCCCGGACTACCGTGGCCGGATGGATGTGGCGCTGGCCATCACCGCCGCCGAGCCGCCGGATGTGTTCAACCACAACCTGGAAACCGTGCCGCGCCTGTACAAGGCTGCGCGTCCGGGTTCGGACTACCAGTGGTCGCTGACCCTGCTGCAGAAATTCAAGCAGATGATGCCGCACATTCCGACCAAGTCCGGTTTGATGCTGGGGCTGGGCGAAACCGACGAAGAAGTCATCGAAGTCATGAAGCGCATGCGCGAACACGACATCGACATGCTGACCCTGGGCCAGTACCTGCAACCGTCCCGCAGTCACTTGCCGGTGCAGCGTTTCGTGCACCCGGACACCTTCGCCTGGTTCGCCGAGGAAGGTTACAAGATGGGCTTCAAGAACGTCGCCTCCGGCCCGCTGGTACGTTCCTCGTATCACGCCGACGAGCAGGCGAAACTGGTCAAGGCCGAGTTGATGTCGTCCTGACCCACAATGCCCGCAAGGCTTACGCCTTGCGGGCATTTTAGTTTCCAGGCGTTGGCCACAGTGCCACGTCACGTTCAGTTTTTTCCTGCACTCTGCGGGGCAACTGATCCTCTTCTGTTTATCCCCGTTCCTGACTACTGTGTGTTGAAGCATTCACACAGGGAGAATCACGGATGACCACTCGCTCGACCCCTCTTGTTTCTGAACACGCTCAGGTTCCGGCATTACCCGCCGAAGGGCTGATCGGCGTGATTGCGCCGGCAGGACCGGCGGCACTGGATACCGAAAAGGCTTTTCAATGGATGCGTTCGCGGGGGTATTCACTGCGGATCTTCCCGGGCGTCCTTGAGAGCGACGGCTACCTTGCCGGCAGTGATGACGTTCGCCTGGCGGATCTGCATGATGCGTTTAGCGATCCGGCCATCGATGCAATTCTCTGCCTGCGCGGCGGTTACGGCAGCCCGCGCTTGCTGGACCGGATCGACTTCGAACTGCTGCGGCGCAATGCCAAGCCGTTTGTCGGCTACAGCGATATTACTGCACTGCACCTGGCCATCAGCCGTTATGCGGGGTTCGTGACCTTTCACGGGCCGATGCTCAACGCTGACCTGCTGGGGAACAAGCAACAACCTACCGAGTCTTCGTTGTTCGGCCTGCTCAGGGGCCAGTTGAGCGCTGGAAGCCTGTTGGCGCACCCGGTGGCGTACCCTTTGGTCACGATCGAGCCAGGCATCGCTCATGGGCGTTTGCTGGGCGGTAATCTGTCGATGATTGCCGCGACCCTGGGCACGCCTTTCGAAATCGATGCCGACGGGATCATTCTGTTCATCGAGGATATCAACGAGCCGTTGTATCGCATCGACCGGTTGCTGACCCATCTGCGCCTGGCCGGCAAGCTGAACATGCTGCGTGGGGTTCTGGTGGGGGATGTGGCGGGAGTGGACAGCGATGCATTGGCGACGTTGCTCAAGCAAACCTTCGAGCCGTTGCGCATTCCTGTGCTCGCTGGCTGGCGCAGTGGTCATTGCGACCCGAACCTGACGCTGCCCATGGGGGCGTTGGTAAGGCTGGATGCGGGGAGCAAGGAGTTGGTGCTGGAGCAGGATGTGGTGTTCAGGCATTAGATCCTGGTTGCCTGATAGTCAGTCTTCGCGAGCAAGCTCGCTCCCACAGGTGACCGAGTTCCTTCATGGAAATACGGTCGAGTGTGGGAGCGAGCTTGCTCGCGAAGGCGGCATCCGCCATACGGCTGACTAGCGGTTACGCAAACCTTCCAGCAACTTGTGCGTCGGGTAGCCATCTGCTGGCCAGCCAAACGACTGCTGGGCGCTGCGAATAGCCTTGCGGGTGTTGGCACCGATGATCCCGTCGGCATTACCTGCGTCGTAGTTGTTGGTACTCAGCAAACTCTGTAGTTCGATTCGCTCGGAACGGCTCAACGGAAGGTCATCCTTTGGCCATTCGCCGCTGATCAGACCCGCTCCGGTGAAGCGCTCGGACAACAGATTTACCGCCAATGCATAGGACGACGAATTGTTGTACTTGAGGACCGCGCGGAAGTTGTCGAAGATCAGAAAGGCCGGGCCGCGATAACCGGCTGGCAGCAGCAGGGCGGCTGACAGTTGCTCTGAGCCGGGCGCAACCCTGGCGCCGTTCGGCAGCTTCAAGCCCAATTGCATCCACTCGGAAACACTTTTGCGAATCGAGCCGTCAGCCAGCGAGTAGTCGAAACCGCTCGCCAGTTGCACTTCGAAGCCCCAGGGCTGGCCTTTTTGCCAGCCGGAGCTTTGCAGGTAATGGGCGGTGGAGGCCAATGCGTCAGTCGGGCTGCCCCAGATATCGCGGCGACCGTCGCCGTCAAAATCTACCGCGTGGGTGAGGTAAGTGGTCGGAATGAACTGGGTCTGGCCCATGGCGCCGGCCCAGGAACCGAGCATCTTCTCGGGCGTGATATCACCCTGTTGCAGAATTTGCAGCGCGGCCAGCAGTTGCGCTTGGGCAAAGCCCGGGCGCCGGCCTTCGTAGGCCAGGGTCGCCAACGAGCGGATCACCGATTTGTCACCCTGGAAACTACCGAAGTTACTCTCCATGCCCCAGACCGCAACGAGTGCCTGGCGATCAACGCCATAGCGCTGCTCGATGGCAGTCAAGGTGTCGGCGTATTGGCTCAGCAGCGCCTGACCCTTGCGAACGCGCGCGGCAGAGAGGGCGCCGTCGAGGTATTCCCATACCGGACGGGTGAATTCCGGCTGGCTACGGTCGGCGCGGATGACGCTCATGTCTGGTGTTACGCCGGCAAAGGTGCGGTCGAACAACGCTGGGCTGATGCCTGCGGCGAGGGCGTCTTTACGGAAACCGGCTTCCCATTCTTCAAAGGTCTGGGTCGGCTGAATATCGAGGTTGTCGCCGTCGGGCACTACCGGAGGCGTGATGGCCGGGGCGATTGCTACGGGGGCGGTCTGAAGCGGTTGCGCGTCGGCAGCGGTGGGTTTTTCCGCGCAGGCGACAAGCAGAACAAGGCTGGAAGCAGCAATCAGTTGGCGCAGGTGCCAACGACGGGAAAGACAAAGGGGCATGCACAGGTCCAGAGAATACAAATCAGGTGCAGACCTTATCATGCCAAGGGGGAGCGGGGTTATGTTGAAGCTTTATGCCGCCAGAAAGTAAGAAGCCTCCCAGCTTTTAGACTGGAAGGCTTCGCGGCGGTAGCTGCCTTTGCCCTTGCCGGGTTGTTCCTGACGGCTGCGGAACAGTGGCTGGGCGACGATGGATTTGGCCTTGTTGGGCCGCTTGTGTTTGCTCATGGGCGGTTTTCTCGTTGAGTGGTTTATGCGGGGGCAAATCATCGGCCGAAGTCGGGATTCTGTCCAGCCCCCGCGATGTGTAGGACCTTTCAGCCGTCATCGCGAGCAAGCTCGCTCCCACAGGAATAGCGTCAACTTTGTGGGAGCGAGCTTACTCGCGATGGCCGTTATGCGGCCCGAAGACTTACTCGGCAGGCAAGGCCAGGCGCTGGCCAGCCATCAACAGCGACAAGCGGCTCAGGCTCATCCACGGCGAACCTGCGGCCTGACCCTTGATTTGTGCGTCGATCCGCTGGGCATCGAGCAGCAATTGCGCCCAGCGCTGCGCCGAGTGGCGTTGCAGGGCTTTGCTCATCAGGGGTTTGCGCTTGTCCCAGACGGGCGGTCGGGCCTGGCTGAAGGCCTTGTCCAGCGGCACGCCCTGGCTGTATTGCAGCGACAGGTTGGCCAGCAGCCGAAGCTCCCGGGCCAGTGCCCAAAGAATCACCGGTGGTTCGACGCCTTCGCCGCGCAAGCCTTCGAGCATGCGCAAGGCGTGGGCGGCTTCGCCGTTAAGAATGGCATCGGTCAGCCCGAAAACATCGAAGCGCGCACTGTCGGCGACCGCCGCTTGTACGGTTTCGACCGTTATTTGGCCACCTTCGGCCATCAGCTTGAGCTTTTCGATTTCCTGGGCGGCCGCCAGCAGGTTGCCTTCCACGCGTGCGGCGATCAGTTCGACGGCGTCCTGGCTGGCGGCGAGGCCGGCCTGGGACAGACGCTGACGAATCCATTGCGGCAGCTGGTTGGCATCCACCGGCCAGATTTGCACGAACTGGGTCTGAGGGCCTTCGACCAGCGCCTTGCCCCACTTGGTTTTTTGCGCGCTGCCGTCAAGCTTTGGCAGGCTGATCAGCAGCAAGGTGTCTTCGGCCGGACGCGAGCAATACTCCATCAGCGCAGCAGCGCCCTTGTCGCCGGGTTTACCGGATGGCAAACGCAACTCCAGCACGCGTTTTTCAGCGAACAACGACATGCTGGCGCCGGCTTGCAGCAGCGTACCCCAGTCGAAACTGGCATCTGCGCTGAACACCTGACGCTCGTCAAAACCTTGCTGGCGGGCAGCAGAGCGGATGGCGTCGGCAGCTTCCTGACACAACAGCGGGTCATCGCCACTGATGATGTAAACGGGCGCGAGGGCGCCTTGCAGGTGTTTGCCGAGCTGGGCGGGGGCTAGTTTCATAAGGCGGGGCGAACGGGGCACCGGAGCGCCCCGTACGACTTACTCGGTCGGCACTTGCATTGGTGACTGACGCGGAGTGTTCGCTTCAGCCTTGCGTGCTGCTTCCAGCGCGTCGGCTTCCGCTTTGGCACGGGCATCAGCAGTCTGTTGCAACTGATCAAGCTGAGCCGGGGAAAGCTGCTGCAGACGCAGCATCATGCGTTGCACCAGGTCACGACGCATGTCTTTGCGCACTTCGACGGCTTCCTGGTCGGAGCCAGTGATGTTGCTACCGTCGTGCATGTAGACCTTCTGCACCTGCAGTTTGTCTTCGAGCAGGGACAGGTTGTTGTGGCCAACGATTTGATAGTTCAGCACGCTGGTCAGCTCATACTCGGCCGAATGGCCGCCGCCGGAGTAGCTGAGGCTGCGCTGGTTGTCCTGTTCGTCAGTAAATACCAGCTTGTAAGGTGCACCGGCATAGACTTTGACGCCGCTGCTTTCCAGCACCTGGCGCATCAACGTCACGGTTTCGCCGTAGGCGTTACGTGCGCTCAGGTCGAGTTCCTTGATCGCCAGTTCGGCGGTACCGGTACCGCGCAGCTGGAAGCCGCAGGCGCTCAACAGTACAGCGAGGCCCATCACCAGCAAATTGCGTTTGATCATCTTGTTGTTCCCCTTGAAACCATGTGGGCCGACGGTGCGACCCGAAAGGTTCTATTCGGCGCCAGGTATGCGACCTGGCGCCTGATCCAATTAGCTAGCGACGATATTGACCAGTTTTCCGGGCACTACGATCACTTTACGAATAGTCAGGCCGTCGACGAAGCGCAGCACGTTTTCATTGGCCCGTGCGGCGGCTTCAACTTCTTCACGGCTGGCACTGGCCGGCATTTCGATCTGGCCACGCAGCTTGCCGTTGACCTGAATAACCAGTTGCAGGCTGTCCTGAACCAGAGCGCTGTCGTCCAGAACCGGCCAGCCGGCATCGATCACCGGATCGGTGTGACCCAGTTGATGCCACAGTTCATGGCTGATGTGCGGCGTAATGGGCGCCAGCAACAGGGTAATGGTTTCCAGGCCTTCGTGAATCAGCGCGCGATCCTGTTCGGTGCCTTGCGGGGCTTTTTCCAGCACGTTCATCAGCGTCATCACCTGGGCGATGGCGGTGTTGAATTTGTGGTACTGGCCGACGTCCTGGCTGGCTTGCTTGATCGCCAGGTGAATCGAGCGACGAATGGTTTTCTGCTCATCGTTCAGTGTGCCGATGTCCAGCTTGCCCGGCAGGCCCTGACCAACGTGGGCCTGAGCCAGGCGCCAGACGCGCTTGAGGAAACGGTGCGAACCTTCGACGCCGGAGTCGGACCATTCCAGGCTCATATCCGGTGGCGAGGCAAACATCATGAACAGGCGGCAGGTGTCGGCACCGTACTGGTCGATCATCGACTGCGGGTCAACGCCGTTGTTCTTCGACTTGGCCATCTTCTCGGTGCCGCCGATTTCGACGGGCAGGCCATCGCTGATCAGCTTGGCGCCAATGATCTTGGCCTTGCTGTCGCGCTCCAGTTCAACGTCCGCCGGGTTGTACCAGGTGAAGCCGCCATTGGCTTCGCGACGGTAGTAAGTCTCGGCGATCACCATGCCCTGGGTCAGGAGGTTCTTGAACGGCTCGTTGGAGCTGACCAGACCTTCGTCGCGCATCAGTTTGTGGAAGAAGCGCGCATAAAGCAGGTGCAGGATCGCGTGTTCGATACCGCCGATGTACTGATCGACCGGCAACCAGTGGTTGGCCGCGGCCGGGTCTACCAGGCCGCCTTCGTAATGCGGCGAGGCATAACGGGCGTAATACCAGGAGGACTCGACAAAGGTGTCCATGGTGTCGGTTTCACGCTTGGCAGGCGCACCGCATTTCGGGCAGCTGCATTCGTAGAACTCGGGCATGCGCGCCAATGGCGAACCGGCGCCATCGGGCACGACGTCTTCCGGCAGCACGACAGGCAGTTGATCTTCCGGCACCGGCACGTCACCGCAGGTATCGCAGTGGATGATCGGGATCGGGCAGCCCCAGTAGCGCTGACGGCTGATACCCCAGTCGCGCAGGCGGAACTGGGTGCGCGAGGCGCCGAGATTCTTCTTGATCAGGGCGACTTCCATGGCGTCGAACGCGCCAGCGAAGTCCAGACCGTCGAATTCACCGGAATTGATCAGCGTGCCGTATTCGCCGTAGGCGTCTTGCCACGGGGCCGGGTTCTCGTCGCCTGCGCTGGTGCGTACCACGGACTTGATCGGCAGGCCGTACTTGGTGGCGAACTCGAAATCACGCTCGTCGTGCGCCGGTACCGCCATGACCGCGCCATCGCCGTAGTGCATCAGCACGTAGTTGGCGACCCATACCGGCAATTTTTCGCCGGTCAGCGGGTGCTCGACGAACAGCGAGGTCGGCAGGCCTTTTTTCTCCTGGGTGGCAACGTCGGCTTCGGCCACGCTGCCGCCTTTGCATTGCGCGATAAACGCTTGCAGCTCAGGGTTGTTCTGAGCTGCCAGGGTCGCCAGATGGTGCTCGGCCGCGACGGCAACGTAGGTCGCGCCCATCAGGGTATCCGGACGGGTAGTGAAGACTTTCAGTGTGCCCGCTTCGCCGATCGAGTCGACGTTGTACGGGAACTGCACTTCCATGCCGCGGGATTTGCCAATCCAGTTGCGCTGCATGGTTTTGACTTGCTCTGGCCAGCCCGGCAGGTCGTCGAGACTCTCCAGCAGTTCATCCGCGTAGGCGGTGATCTTGAAGTAGTACATCGGGATTTCGCGTTTTTCGATCAGCGCGCCGGAGCGCCAGCCGCGACCGTCGATCACCTGCTCGTTGGCCAGGACGGTCTGGTCGACCGGGTCCCAGTTCACGGTGCCGTTTTTACGGTAGATCACGCCTTTTTCGAACAGGCGAGTGAACAGCCATTGTTCCCAGCGGTAGTAATCAGGCTTGCAGGTGGTGACTTCGCGCGACCAGTCGACCGCCAGACCCAGGCTGCGCAGCTGGGTTTTCATGTAGGCGATGTTTTCGTAGGTCCATTTGGCCGGCGCGACGTTGTTCTTCATCGCGGCGTTTTCCGCTGGCATGCCGAAAGCGTCCCAACCCATGGGTTGCAGGACGTTTTTGCCTTGCATGCGCTGATAGCGGGAGATCACGTCGCCGATGGTGTAGTTGCGCACGTGCCCCATGTGTAGCTTGCCGCTGGGGTAAGGGAACATCGACAGGCAGTAGAAAGTCTCCTTGCCTGGCTGTTCACTGACTTCAAAGGACTTTTGCTCGTCCCAGAACGACTGGGCGGCGGCTTCGATTTCACGGGGCTGATATTGTTCGTGCATGGCTACTTTTGAACTGAATAGGGGTGGCCTAATCCTCTTCAATGCAACGCTGGACGCTGATGACGCCAGAAGTGGCGTTTTCGATGCCCAGCCGAGCTGGAAGTGGAGTTACAGGAAGCGCCGTAGCATACATGACCGCGCTCTACCGAGGGAAACCCTGATTGCGCGCACAGGGTCTGTTGACGTTGGGTGGCGGTCGCGACGGATGCCCGCGTGGCGCAAGGCCACGCCGCTCGCCACCCAATGTCAACAGGCCCGAGGGCCGTTGGTCGCGGCACCAGAACGGTTTGCACAGCGAAGCTAAGCTCTAGTTGGGGAGTGAGTCTTATCTTCAATGAGGTGAGGGATGGTTGAGTCACAACGAAAAGTAACTAAGCCAGAGTTGTACGAGAAGCTGATAGAGCGCCTGGGGCTAGCCCTGGATGCCGTAAAGACAGCGGGCCGGTTGCGCGATGAGCGTCCGGTTGAGCTGGAACTTCGCGGATTGAGCCGTGCAGAGTTCGAACTGATCAAGGCTTATCTGGACCGTAGTGAATGCGAGGCGCAAGGATGCTTGTCAGAAGCAGTGAAGCACAAGGACGCCCCTCGTTCGGCCAAAATTATCTGGTTGAAAGACAAGCTACCCGGCAGAGACGCGGTAAAGGTCCGGTCCCTGCGGGTCAAGTAAGTGATCAGGCAAGTGTTTGTTGCCCTGTGCGGGCGCATGAAGTCACCGATGATGGCTTTTTGAATAAAAGGTCTTCCATCTTAGTTGTCGCTTTGCTTCAACCCACTTAGGCTTCGGGCATCTTTGGAGATGCCCGATGCCTTTTCGTTATTTCGTTAAACAACTTCTGCTGCCGCCTGGCATTTTCTTGCTGTTGCTTGCGCTCGCCTGGTGGTTGCGCCGCTCAAGACCGCGCCTTGCAGGGCTGTGTTTTGCCTTGGGTCTGGGTGGATTCTGGTTGATGAGTTTGCCGGTCGTCGTTCAGTGGGGCGCCAAGGCTCTTGAACGTGAACCAGCGTTGGTCCGTAGCGAATGGGCGACCCTGGCCGAGCGCGCGGATGTGATCGTGGTGCTGGGGGCGGGACGCGAACGTGGTGACCTTGCCTGGGGCGCCGATCAACCGACCGGCGTGGCGCTGGAGCGTGAGCGTTATGCGGCACGGCTGGCCAAGGCGTCGGGTTTGCCCGTGCTGACCAGCGGTGGTCTGCATTACGGCACGCCACCGACCGAAGCAAAGATGATGGCCGATTCGTTGCAGGATGATTTTGGTGTCACGGTTCGTTGGCAGGAAGGGCGCAGTCTCACCACGTGGGAAAACGCCCAATTCACCGCCGAAATGCTGGAGCCTTTGGGGTTGAAGCGGGTCGTGGTGGTGACGCAAGCCTGGCATATGCCGCGCAGCGTCTGGAGTTTCGAGCGGTCGGGTTTCACCGTGGTGCCGGCACCGGTGGGCTTTTTAGGCACCGATAATGCCGAACCGTTGGGCGGCTGGATGCCGACGTTCAAATCGATCTGGCGATCGGGTCAGTTGCTGAACGAGGCGGTGGGGCAGATCGGGTATTCGATCTTTTACCGCTGAGAGTCAAAAGATCGCAGCTCCAGGGTAATTGCAATCCACCGTAGGAGCTGCCGCAGGCTGCGATCTTTTAACAGACGGTGCTTAAACCGTCTTGGCGATCCGGCTTGCCAGCAATGCCCAGCCAAACAGCAGCAGGCAAAGGATGACCAGCGGCCACGAACGCCATTGCAGGTAGGGCGTCAGGTTGTGCATCGGCACCACTTCGCCGTAGAGAATGCCGCGTTCGAATTGCGGGATCTGCACGGTGATCTTGCCGAAGGGGTCGATCAACCCGGTGACGCCGTTGTTGGTCGCGCGAATCATCCAGCGACCGGCCTCCAGCGCGCGCATCTGTGCCATCTGCAAGTGTTGCAACGGGCCGATGGAGGTGCCGAACCAGGTGTCGTTGCTGATGGTCAGCAGCAAATCGCTGCGTGCCGAAAGGCCGGCGGCAAATTCCGGGTAAACCACTTCGTAGCAGATGAAGGGAGCAATCTGGTAACCCTTGGCTTGCAGCAGCGTTTGATCGGACGAGCCGCGAGCGAAGTCCGACATCGGCAGGTCAAAGAACGCGATCAGCCCTCGCAGCAGATCTTGCAGCGGCACGTATTCGCCAAATGGCACCAGTTTTTGCTTGAGGTAGGTGCCTTCGCCTTGGCCTACCACCGTGATGCCGTTATAGAAACGCTTCTCGTGATGCACTTCCTCACGAATAGGCACCCCGGTAATCAGCGCCGAATTACGTTCGGCGGCAAAGCTGCCCATCATGTTCAGGTAGCCCTCGGCGGACTCCTTGAGCACCGGGACCGCGGTTTCCGGCCAGATCAGCAGGTCGACGCGCCTGGAACTGAAGCTCATGTCACGGTACAACGCCAGCTGCGCATTGAGCTGCGCCGGGTCCCACTTCATGCTTTGTTCGACATTGCCCTGAATCGCCGCCACGCTGAGTGGATTACCGGATGGGCTGGTCCAGGCGTGGCCCTTGAGCGACAGGCCGATGACCCACGGCGCGGCCAGCAACAGCAGGCCTGCGACGATAAAGGCTTTGCGTCCGGTCTTGATCAGGCGCGGCAGGTTGTACAGCAGCGCGGCGGTAAGGGCGAGCGAGAAGGAAATCAGCCACATGCCGCCCAATGGCGCCAATCCGGCGAGCGGGCCGTCGAGCTGGCTGTAACCGGAATAGAGCCATGGGAAACCCGTGAGGAACCAGCCTCGGAAGGCTTCCTGCGCCAGCCATAACGCGGCGAAAGCCAAGGCGTCGGCCAATGGCGCTTCGTTACGGCGCAACCAGCGCGCCCAGAGCCAGGCCGGCAGGGCGAAGAACCAGGCAATCGCAGCGGTGAACGCCAGCATCAGCAACCCGGCCAGCAGCACCGAAGCACCGCCAAAGTTGTGAATGCTGTAGTAGATCCAGCTGGTGCCGGCGCCAAACAGACCGAAACCGAAGCACCAGCCACGGCCCAAGGCCTGACGAGGCGTCAGTTCGCGAAGACCTGCGTAGAAAAAACCGACCGCGAGCAATGCCAGCGGCCAGATATCGAACGGCGCCAGCGCCAGGGTCGTGAGTGCACCGGCCGCCACGGCCAGCAGGTTACCGGGCCAGCCGGGGCGGGTGATCCAACGCATGTCAGTCCTTAACGGGCTATAGGGGTCAAGCGCAGCAAGTGAATGCGCCGGCTGTCGGCGTTCAGAATGCGGAAGCGATAGGCGCCGATTTCAGTGATTTCGTTGCGTTTTGGCAAGTGTCCGAACGCGCTCATCACCAGACCGCCAACGGTGTCGAACTCATCGTCGGAGAACTCGCTGTCGAAGAACTCGTTGAAGTTCTCGATCGGCGTCAGGGCCTTGATCAGGAAGTCGCCGCTGGGCAGTGGCTTGATGTAGCTGTCTTCTTCGACGTCGTGCTCGTCTTCGATGTCGCCGACGATTTGTTCCAGCACGTCTTCGATGGTGACCAGACCCGCCACACCGCCGTATTCGTCGATGACGATGGCCATGTGGTTATGGTTGGCGCGGAACTCGCGCAGCAACACGTTCAGGCGCTTGGATTCGGGCACGAAAGTGGCCGGACGCAGCAGATCCTTGATGTTGAAGCTGTCGCCGTTCTCCCTGAGGATCAGCGGCAGCAAGTCCTTGGCCAGCAACACGCCCATGACGTCGTCGTGGCTCTCGCCGATCACCGGATAACGCGAGTGCGCGGAATCAACGACGGCCGGGAGGAACTCGCGGGGTGTCTGGGTCGCCTTGATGCTGACCATTTGCGAGCGCGGGACCATGATGTCGCGTACTTGCAGGTCAGCCACCTGGATGGCGCCTTCGACGATGGCCAGCGCTTCGCTGTCCAGCAATTTGTTTTGATGGGCATCACGCAGAAGCTCCAGCAGCTCCTGACGGTTTTTCGGCTCGTGGGCAAAAGCCTGGGTGAGTTTACCCAGCCAGGACTTTTGCCCGTTGCTCGATCGATCTTCGCTCATAGCGATTACTCTGAATCCTTTGTTGTAACGATAGGGGATGTTTCGGTTTCGTCGTCCGCATAAGGGTCAGGATGACCCAACTCTGCAAGCAACGTTCGTTCCAGTGCTTCCATTTCTTCGGCTTCGTCGTCATCTATATGGTCGTAACCAAGCAGATGCAAGCAGCCGTGAATGACCAGATGCGCCCAATGGGCCTTCAATTCCTTGCCTTGTTCGGCAGCCTCGCGCTCGACCACGGCCACGCAAATCACCAGATCGCCCAGTAAAGGGATGTCCAGCAATTCATCGGGCACGTCGGCAGGGAACGACAGGACGTTAGTCGCGTAATCCTTTTGACGCCAAGTGTAGTTCAGCTCGCGAGCTTCTTCCTCGTCGACCAGGCGAATGGTCAATTCGGAGTCGGCAGTGCGCTGGCGCAGGGCCAGTTCGCACCATTGACGGAATTCGGCTTCACAGGGAGCAGGCGCTTCGGTCGCCAGTTGCAGATCAAGCTCAAGCATCGTGGCGGTTGCCCTTTTCAGCGGAAAGCGTCGCAGGTTCGTCGATCAGGCGATTTTCGAAGCGCTCGTAGGCTTCGACAATGCGCTGTACCAGCGGGTGGCGCACGACGTCTTTGGGCTTGAAGTGGGTAAAACTGATGCCCGGTACTTCCTTGAGCACGTCGATCACATGAATCAACCCGGACTTGGTGCCCTTCGGCAGGTCGATCTGGGTGATGTCACCGGTAATGACTGCCGTCGAGCCGAAACCAATCCGCGTCAGGAACATTTTCATCTGTTCAACGGTGGTGTTCTGGCTTTCGTCGAGGATGATGAAGCTGTTGTTCAGCGTACGGCCGCGCATGTAGGCCAGTGGCGCGACTTCGATGACCTGACGCTCGATCAGCTTGGCGACGTGTTCAAAGCCGAGCATTTCGTACAGCGCGTCATACAGCGGGCGCAGGTACGGGTCGATTTTTTGAGACAGATCACCGGGCAGGAAGCCGAGTTTCTCGCCGGCCTCGACCGCTGGACGCACCAGCAGGATGCGGCGGATCTGCTCGCGCTCCAGCGCATCGACTGCGCAGGCAACGGCCAGATAGGTCTTGCCGGTACCGGCCGGGCCAATGCCGAAATTGATGTCGTTGGCCAGTATTTCCTTCACGTAGCGCAGCTGATTCAAGCCGCGAGGGCGAATCATGCCTTTTTTGGTGCGCAGGGCGACGGAGTGTTCGGCGGGCGAATGGTTGTCCATTTCTTCCACGGCCGATTCCTGCAGGAACAGGTGGACCGTGTCTGGCGACAGCTCGTTACCCTTGGTTTCGCGGTAGAGGCGGCGCAGAAGGTTTTCCGCGGAGGTGGTGTGCTTGGGTTCGCCGATCAATTCGAACTGATTGCCGCGATTGCGGATCACGATCGCCAGGCGCTGTTCGATCAAGCGCAAATGCTCGTCGAATTGCCCGCACAGATTGGCGAAGCGGTGAGCCTCAAAGGGCTCGAGGATGAAGCGATGTGGTTCTATGGGTGCGTTCAAGGTTGTTTTTAGCCGCCCTGGGGCAATGAAGATAAATCAAGGATAACGCCAGAGGCCTGGGTGCGAAAGCTCTTAAACAGGCCAATCTTTTTCGTGCGCCTGACGCGGTCTCTGTGGGAGCGAGCTTGCTCGCGATGGGGGCATGCCAGGCCACGCATATGTTGAATGCCGGATCGCAATCGCGAGCAAGCTCGCTCCCACAGGTTCTCGTTGCTCCGCGCAGGTGTTATTGAATCAACGAGCCACGCAGCGAGTGCGGCTGTGCGGCGTCGATGTGCACGTCTGCGAACTGGCCGATCAAGGTTGGATTGTCGCAGCGGAAGTTTACGATTCGATTATTCTCGGTCCGGCCTTGCAGTTCGCCCGGGTCTTTTTTCGAGTAATCGGTCACCAGGATCCGCTGGGTCGAACCGACCATTTGTCGGCTGATCTCGAAACCCTGCTGATTGAGGCGATGTTGCAGGGCGTTCAGGCGCTCTTTTTTCAGCTCTTCCGGGGTTTCGTCGGCCAGGTCGGCAGCCGGGGTGCCCGGGCGCTGGCTGTAGACGAACGAGTAGGAGAAGTCGAAACCGACGTCTTCAATCAGCTTCATGGTTTGTTCGAAGTCTTTTTCGGTCTCGCCGGGGAAGCCGACGATGAAGTCCGAGCTGATGCAGATACCCGGCACGGCAGCCCGCAGCTTGCGCAGCTTCGACTTGTACTCAAGCGCCGTGTGGTTGCGCTTCATGGCTGCAAGAATTCGGTCAGAGCCCGACTGCACCGGCAAATGCAGGTGTTTGACCAGTTCCGGCACATCGGCGTGGGCCTGAATCAGGCTGTCGGAGAACTCCAGCGGGTGCGATGTGGTGTAGCGAATACGGTCGATGCCATCGACGGCCGCCACCACGCGGATCAGCTCGGCCAGATCGGCCAGGCGCCCATCGTGGGTCAGGCCACGGTAGCCGTTGACGTTCTGCCCCAGCAGGGTGACCTCACGCACGCCGTTCTCGGCCAGGTGAATGATCTCGGCGATCACGTCGTCGAACGGTCGGCTGACTTCTTCACCGCGGGTATACGGCACTACGCAGAACGTGCAGTACTTGCTGCAACCTTCCATCACCGACACATAGGCGCTTGGACCGTCGACGCGCGGTTCGGGCAGGTGGTCGAATTTTTCGATTTCCGGGAACGAGACGTCGACTTGCGGCAGCTTGGTCAGGCGCGCGGCGTCGATCATTTCCGGCAAGCGGTGCAGGGTCTGCGGGCCGAAAACCACGTCGACATACGGGGCCCGGTCGCGAATTGCCGCGCCTTCCTGGCTGGCCACGCAACCGCCGACGGCGATGACCATGTCCGGGTTGGCGAGTTTTAGTTCGCGCCAGCGGCCAAGCTGGGAGTACACCCGGTCCTGGGCGCGTTCGCGAATCGAGCAGGTGTTGAGCAGGATGACATCCGCATCTTCGGCGCGCGCCGTCACTTCCAGGGCCTGATGTTCGCCCAGCAGATCGACCATGCGCGAGCTGTCGTACTCGTTCATCTGGCAACCGTGGGTTTCGATGTAAAGCTTCTTGGCCATGGACGGGATCATCACGTGATTCAAAGAACCGCGCATTATAGGGAACAAGTCCCCCGGTTCCTACCATCGTGCGTCCAGCGGCTATGCTATAGTTCGCGCCCTCATTTTTATCCCTCGACGTGTTACCCGCCCACCATGACCAAACGTGAAGCTCCAATCTACAAGGTGATTTTCCTCAACCAGGGCCAGGTGTTCGAAATGTACGCCAAGCAGATCTATCAAAGCGATCTGTGGGGCTTTCTGGAAGTGGAAGAGTTCGTCTTTGGCGAGCGCACACAAGTGGTCGTCGATCCGAGCGAAGAGAAGCTAAAGGCTCAGTTCGAAGGCGTGGTGCGCAGTTTTGTACCGATGCATTCGATTGTGCGCATCGACGAAGTCGAGCGCATGGGCACCCCGAAAATCAGCGAAGCCCGTGGCGCGGTCGGCAATGTCATGCCGTTTCCGATGCCGATGCCTGAGAAGTAAGCTCTAGACCGAGTTGTCCCCATCGCGAGCAAGCTCGCTCCCACAGTAGACCGAGTCTCTAAACAAGAACGCGTTCAATTGTGGGAGCGAGCTTGCTCGCGATGGGGCCAGTCAAGTCAGTGCAGAACTTAGGGTAATGGCGAAAACGGCGTACGCCCGTCCGCGCTTTGCAGTTCCATCAGGTATTTACGGAAAATTTGCCCCAGTACCTGGGTGGCGACTTCCAGTTCATCGCGTTGCATGTGCTCGGCGACTTCGTCGGCGGTGTCCAGCGCATCTTCTGCGCCGTTGACCGCGGCCATTTTCAGCACGATATACGCCTGAACGTTATTGGCCGGCACGCCTTCGCCGTGGAAGAACATGGTGCCAAGTTTGAATTGCGCCTGAGCGTGGCCTTGCAGAGAGGCTTTTTCGAAGTAGCTCAGGGCTTGTTTGAGGTCGCGCGGCGTGTTTTTGCCCTCGTAGTAGAACTCGCCCAACTCGTATTGCGCTTCCGCATCCCCGGCGTCCGACGCTTTCTGGCAGGCGGCGAGCGCCTCCTTCAGGTCTTCAGGCTGGGTATTGAGGGTGCAACGACCCATCGCTGGGATCAACAACGAGTTGCCGCCTGCTTGTGCATGCGCGAGCAGGGGCTGAAGGAGCAACAGGCAGCCCAGTGCAAGGGCGCGGCCGGTGCGGTTCATGGGAATCGACTTACCTCTGAAGGGCGCGCGGACCCGTCGAGGGATCCAATAAGCGCGCATTATGAAATAAGCAGGACCCACCTTACAAAGTCTTTACTCGTTTTTCTGCCGCGCGGGGATTATATCTGCCGCTTTTGGAAGGATTTACCGGTGTCGCGTAAGAAATAAGGCAGGCATGTGGGATAAAGCTGACGTCGACAATCGTCGACGTCAGCGTCTATCGCGGCTTACTTCAATGCGGCGAACGCGTGTTCAGCGGCGTCCAGCGTCAGTTTCAGCTCGGCTTCGCCGTGAGCGATCGAGGTAAAACCGGCTTCGAAGGCACTCGGTGCCAGATATACGCCACCTTCGAGCATCAGGTGGAAGAAGCGCTTGAACAGGTTGGCATCACTGGCCATCACGTCATCGAAGGTCACGATGTCGTCGGCGCCGCTGAAGTACAGGCCAAACATGCCGCCGGCCTGGGTGGTCACGAACGGGATGCCGGCAGCGTCGGCGCGTTGTTGCAGGCCATTGAGCAGGCGGCTGGTGTACTCGCTGAGTTCGGCGTGGAAGCCTGGGCGGCTGATCAGGCGCAGGGTGGTCAGGCCGGCGGCCATGGCCAGCGGGTTACCCGACAGAGTGCCAGCCTGGTAAACCGGGCCCAGCGGTGCGATGTGCGACATGATTTCGCGTTTGCCGCCGAAGCAGCCGACGGGCATGCCGCCACCGATGATCTTGCCGAAGGTGCTCAGGTCCGGGGTCACGCCGTAGTACGCCTGGGCGCCACCGAGGGCAACACGGAAACCGGTCATCACTTCGTCGAAAATCAGCACCACGCCGTGTTTGTCACACAGGGTGCGCAGGCCTTCGAGGAAACCTGGCGCCGGTGGCACGCAGTTCATGTTGCCTGCCACTGGCTCGACGATGATGCACGCCACTTCCTGGCCAACTTCGGCGAGCATTTTTTCAACGGCGTCGATGTCGTTGAAGGGCAGCGTCAGCGTGTGTTTGGCGAAGGCGGCAGGAACCCCGGCGGAGCTCGGCACGCCTTGGGTCAGCAGGCCGGAACCGGCTTTCACCAGCAGGCTGTCGGAGTGACCGTGGTAGCAACCTTCGAACTTGATGATGCTGTCGCGGCCGGTGAAGCCACGGGCCAGACGAATCGCGCTCATGGTCGCTTCGGTGCCGGAGCTGACCATACGGACCATTTCCATCGACGGCACGATCGAGCAGACCAGGTCGGCCATCTCGGTTTCCATCGCGGTCGGCGCGCCGTAGGACAGGCCGTGTTCAAGCTGCTTGCGCACCGCGTCCAGCACGTCCGGGTGGCTGTGGCCGAGAATCATCGGGCCCCAGGAACCGACGTAGTCGACATAACGCTTGTCGTCTTCGTCCGTGACATAGGCGCCTTCGGCGTGCTTGAAGAACAACGGCGTGCCGCCGACGCTCTTGAAGGCACGTACAGGCGAGTTCACGCCGCCGGGAATGTGTTTCTGGGCATTGGCAAACAGGGTTTCGGAACGAGACATGATCGGGCTCTTTAAGAAGTCAGAAATTGAACAGGTCATTGAAGGCGCGAGCACGGCGCGTCACTTCTTGAGTGTTTTCGGCACTAAATAGCCCGTGAACCACGGCCAGCAGATCGACCCCGTGGGCCACCAGCGGGGCGGCGTTGTCCAGGGTAATGCCACCGATCGCGCAAATCGGCAGCTGCAGTTTGCTGCGGGCCTGGTCGAGCAGTTCGAGACTGCATGCAGGTGCGCCGGGCTTGGTGTTGGAGTTGAAGAAGCGGCCGAAGGCGACGTAGCTGGCGCCTTCTTTTGCCGCTTGTTCGGCGAGTTCGAGTTGCGCGTGGCAGGTCGAACCGATGATCGCCTGGCGACCCAGCAGCGCGCGGGCCGGGGTCAACGGGCCATCGGTCTGCCCCAGGTGTACGCCGACGCCCAGGCGCGCAGCCAGTTCGGCGTCGTCATTGATGATCAGCTGGGTCTTGTAGCGTCCGCACAGGTCATGCAGGGCCTCGGCCTCACGCAGTCGGCGGGCCTCGTCGCTGCTTTTGTCGCGGTACTGCAGCAGCGTGACGCCGCCATCCAGCGCGGCCTCCACGTAAGGCAGGAACTTGCCGGCCAGCAGCTGGCTGTCGGTAATGGCGTACAGGCCACGTAATTTCATCGGGCAAGCCTCATGGCGTTACGAGCAAAAGTCCAGCGGCAGACGGCGCGGCACGAACTGGCCTTTGCCCAGTTGTTCGGCGTCTCGCAGGGTGCGCCAAGTGTAATTGAGCGCCGACTGCACCGCGCTGGCGAGGTGTTCGCCCTGGGCCAGACGTCCGGCCAGAGCGCTGGCCAAGGTGCAGCCTGAACCGTGATAACTGCCGGGCAGACGCTGGCAAGTGTAGGTCTGGCGGCTACCGTCGCGGCTGTACAGGCGATTATGGACTTCGTGTTCGTCGCCATGACCGCCGGTGATCAGCAGGTGTTTGACGTAAGGCAGGAGCTTTTCTGCGCATTCATCGGCCGTGCCTTCGGGCAGTTCGGCGAGGATGCGCGCTTCAGGGAGGTTAGGGGTGGCGATGATCGCCAGTGGCAGCAGGCGCTCGCGCATGGCGTAGCCCACTTCATCCTTGCCCAGACGTCCGCCACCGCCGGCGCGCAGCACCGGGTCACAGACCACCGGTAAATGCGGGTGCGCCTGAAGCAGTTCGACCACGGTGTCGACCATTTCCAGTGAGCCGAGCATGCCCAGCTTGACCGCCGCGACCGTCGAGTCGTTGAGCACGGCATTGGCTTGTGCCAACACCCACTCACGGTCGAGAACGCGGAAGTCGCTGACGTTGACCGTGTCTTGCACGGTCAGCGCGGTAACTGCAGGGGCTGCATGACAACCCTGAGCGAGCAGGGCTTCGATATCTGCCTGCAAGCCGGCGCCACCACTTGGGTCGTGGCCGGAGAGACAGAGGACAACGGGGCGAGAGCTGTAGATATTCATGGTGCGCGAGCTTACCACCAAACATCTTTTTTCGGTTGTCGACCATCGAGTCATGACTCGGTCCGTGTAGCAGCTGCCGAAGGCTGCGTTCGGCTGCGCAGCAGTCGTGAAATCAGGCACTGCGGTGTATCAGGTAAATCGTGGACGCAGGTTTACGACCGCTTCGCGGCCGAACGCAGCCTTCGGCAGCTGCTACGGGGAGCGGGGCATTGTCACAATCTGACCGACTCAATGGATCTGGTTCTGCGAACTGCGCTGAAATGCCCGTTCTAGAGCCTTTAGACTAAATTTTTCAATGGTGTTCAATGGCCATCAGCGGCTATGCTAGAGTGGATCCAAACCAATAACAGGTAATGCCGGTTTTACGTCTACTCAAAGGGAATGGGGGGCTTCCTGACACAACCGGACTGGCCACGCTGGGGCTTTATGCGCTATTTGCTGATGTTGCTGTTGAGCTTGCCGATGTTGGCGGCCGCAGCCGATTTTGATGAGCTCACCCAAAGCCTCCCCTTGGGACGAGCCATGCAGGTGTACGAAGATGTCGCCGGCACTGCATCCATCGCCGATGTCCGCGCGCAAGCCGCGGCCGGTCACTTCAAGACCCACGACAAAGACACGCTGAACGCCGGTTATTCGCATTCGGCGTTCTGGCTGAAAGTCGATCTGCACTACCGCCCGAGCAATCCCGATGCTCAACGCACCTGGCTGCTGGAGTTGGCCTATCCGCCCATGGATCATATCGATCTCTATCTGCCGGACAGTGCCGGCGGTTATCGATTGGCCATTCGTACCGGCGATACCTTGCCCTTCGCCAGTCGGCAGATCCGGCAAAACAACTACCTGTTCAATCTGGATTTCGCGCCGAATGAGCAGAAGACTGTCTACCTGCGGCTGCAAAGTCAGGGCTCGATCCAGGCCCCGCTGACACTCTGGTCGAGTACCGCTTATCTGGAAGACCAGCCCTTGCGCCTCTACGTGCTCGGTCTGATTTACGGCGTACTGCTGGGGATGGTGGTCTACAACCTGTTCATCTACCTGAGTGTGCGTGACACCAGTTACCTCTATTACATCGTTTATATCGCCTCGTTCGGTCTCTATCAGTTGTCGGTCAACGGTGCCGCGGACGAGTACTTCTGGCCGAACAGTCCGTGGTGGGCCAACGCCGCGACACCATTTTTCATCGGTTTGGCGGCGCTGTTTGGCAGCCAGTTCGCCCGCAGCTTCCTGCAAACCGCCAGCCACACGCGCTGGCTCGATCGTTTGCTGTTGGTGCTGATTGCTTGCAGCGCGGTGGTGGTCGGCCTGTCGTTGATGACCAGCTATGCTCTGGCCTTGCGCCTGGCAACGGCATTGGCACTGGTCTTTATCGTGGTGATTTTCGCCGCCGGGATCTTCGCCTGGTGGCGTGGCCTGCGTGTGGCGCGCTACTTCATCATTGCCTGGACGGCTTTTTTGTTGGGCGGCATCGTCAACACGCTGATGGTGCTCGGCTATCTGCCCAACGTGTTCCTGACCATGTACGCCAGTCAGATCGGTTCGGCGATTGAAGTCGCGTTGCTGTCGCTGGCCCTGGCCGACCGGATCAACGCCATGCGCGAGCATCAGGCGCAGACGCTGTTCGACGCCGGGCAGAAGCTCGAAGTGTTGAACCAGCAACTGGCCCGCAGTAACCGGCTCAAGGATGAATTCCTCGCGACGCTGACCCACGAACTGCGTACGCCGATGAATGGCGTGATCGGTTCGCTGGAGTTGATGCAGACCGTCGAACTCGACCCGGAGCTTGAGCAGTATCAACAGACTGCCGCCGGTTCGGCGCGGGACATGATGCGCATGGTCAACGGCATTCTGACCCTGACCGAATTGCAGGCCGGTCGACTCAAGGTGTATCCCGAGGCATTCAGCTTGCGCTCGGTGGTCGAAACCTTGCAGCAGCAGTTCACCGCCAATGCCGCGAGCAAGGCGCTGGACTTCAAGGTTGATCTGGCACCCGGGCTACCTGACCGTCTGTACGGTGACAGCGCCAAGCTGGCGCAAAGTCTGGAGTGCTTGCTGGATAACGCGATCAAGTTCACCCGGGTTGGCGGGTTGGCCTTTCGGGTGAGTGGCAAGTTTGCCGAAGAGGGGCGTCTGGCGCTGTCTTTCGCGGTGATCGACACCGGCATCGGTTTCACTGATTTGGGTGAAGCCACGCTGTATCAACGCTTCTTCCAGCTCGACGGTTCGATGACTCGCGAATACGGCGGGTTGGGTGTCGGCCTGGCGATTTGTCGGCAATTGGTCGAGCTGCTTGGCGGGCGTTTGACCCATCGTTCCGAGCCCGGACGCGGCAGCCGTTTTCAGCTCGATGTCGAGTTCGACGTGGTGAATGTGCAACCGGTCGCCAGCCAATCGCAGCAGGCTGACGCTAGCGTCCGCTTGCGCGCGCCGCAGGACTGCACAGTGCTGCTGGTCGACGACAACAGCATCAATCAGTTGGTGGTGCGTGGCATGTTGCTCAAACTCGGTTACCGGGTTCGCAGCGCCGACAGCGGTCAGGCGGCGCTGGAGTTTCTGCGTCGTGAGCCGTTCGATGCGGTGTTGATCGACTGTCCGTTGCCGCTGCTCGACGGACTGTCGGTCGACAGCCAGATCCGCGCACTGCCAGGTTATGCCGGGTTGCCGGTGCTGGCTGCGATGGTCTCGGCACAGGGCCTGAATCTTGAGCAGGGATTGACCGATTACCTCAGTAAACCGGTGAAATTCGAAGAGTTGCAAGCAGCGCTTTATCGTCGGGTGCTTTGCCCTAAACAAGGTGAAAGCGCCGATATTTAGGCGGATATGCCACTTTGTTCGCTGGGGAGGCGGTGCTTAACTGGAGGTCTTAGCTGACCCGAGGAGGCCCCGTCATGAACCTGCACCAGTTCGCCGAAACCCACGAAGTCACCAATCAGCCGCCGTCGCTGGACGGGACCAACCTCTATCGCATCGACCTGCCGTTGCAAGAGTGGGCGCGGCGTTTCGGGGCGGGTTGGGCTGATGCGCGGATCGACGCGTATGGCGCTTTGGCCGGTGGTCCGTTGATGGAAGCCGGGTTCCTGGCCAACCAGAACAAGCCGGTGTTCGCCAGCCATGATCGCTACGGTCACCGCATCGATCTGGTGGAATTTCACCCGGCCTACCATGAACTGATGCGCACGGCGGTCGAGCATGGTTTGACCTCTTTGCCCTGGACCGATCCGCAGTCCGGCGCCCATGTTGCCCGCGCGGCCATGAGCTACCTGCACAGCCAGGCCGAAGCCGGCAGTGGTTGCCCGCTGACCATGACCTTCGCCAGCGTCCCGGCATTGCGCCTGCAACCGGACATCGCCAAGCAGTGGCTGCCGAAAATCCTTGCTACCGACTATGACCCGCGCAATGTCGGCATGGCCCATAAGGCAGGTGTCACCATCGGCATGGCGATGACCGAGAAACAGGGCGGCACCGACGTTCGGGCCAACACCACCAAGGCTTACCCGGTTGGCGCTGCGGGGCCGGGCCAGGCGTATGAACTGGTGGGGCACAAATGGTTCTGCTCGGCGCCGATGTGCGACGCCTTCCTGACCCTGGCGCAAACCGACAAGGGCCTGACCTGTTTCCTGCTGCCGCGCCATCGTCCGGATGACACGCGCAATCAGTTCTACATTCAGCGGCTGAAAGACAAACTCGGCAATTGCTCCAATGCGTCCAGCGAAGTCGAGTTCCGTGGCGCGTTGGCGTGGATGATCGGCGAAGAGGGGCGCGGAGTACCGACCATTATCGAGATGGTGGCCATGACCCGTTTTGATTGCATGGTCGGCTCCAGCGCCCTGATGCGTCAGGCATTGACCCAGGCCAGCCATCACTGTGCCCACCGGATGGTTGGCGGCAAATTGCTCAGTGAACAACCGTTGATGCAAAACGTGCTCGCCGACCTGGCGCTTGAAAGCGAAGCCGCGCTGGCGTTGAGCCTGCGCATGGGCCGGGCGCTGGATCACCTTGATGACACTCAGGAAGCCAAATTCGCCCGACTGGTGACGGCGGTGGGCAAATACTGGATCTGCAAACGTGCGCCGGCCATGATCAACGAAGCCGCCGAATGCATGGGCGGTGCGGGTTACGTCGAAGACAGCATCTTGCCGCGCCTGTACCGTGAAGCTCCGGTGAACTCGACGTGGGAAGGTTCCGGCAACGTTCAGTGCCTTGACGTGTTGCGAGCGCTGTCGAAAGAACCGGGCGTGCTCGATGCACTGTTCAGCGAACTGGGCGATGGTCATGGCGATAAACGCCTGGCCGCACACATCAACCAGTTGCACGCGGCGTTCAAGGATACCGATGACATTCAGTATCGCGCTCGACAACTGACCGAAGACATCGCCTTGGGCCTGCAAGCCAGGTTGTTGCTCGAAGCCGGCAACGCCAGCGTTAGCGATGCCTTCATTGCCAGTCGGTTGGGAACGGCCGGTCGGGTCTATGGCACCTTGCCGCGCGGGCTGGATGTGGAAGCGATTGTCGCGCGGTCGACCCCGCAGGGCTTCTGATCACCGGTTAATGAACACGACCGAACCAGTGTGGGAGCGAGCTTGCTCGCGATAGCGGCGTGACAGTCGACATCAATGTTGAATGTTGCTCAGTCATCGTCGGATCGCCGCCCGGAGCAAGCTCGCTCCCACACTGGACCTCAGTGCATCGCCGATTGTGGTCTCCCAGCACTCCGGTGTTCCCGTCGGACTGCGATGCAGGCAAGATGAAGGCCTGCAAGCCAGAACACAGGAAGCTGATCGTGACCGAAGCCTTTATTGTCGTTCAAACCGCCGAACAAGCCGTGGATCGGCTTGCCGCTCTGCACGAGCGGGCTACCACTGCGTTGAGTCAGGCGCTCAAGCGTTATCTGAAAGACCGCGTCGAGCCCGACGCTGAACAACGTGCGATGTTCCGTTATCCAGAATTACGCCTGACTTACCTTTGCCAAGGCGAAGTCCCGCAAACCACCCGCGCTTATGCCAAGGTCCAGTTGCCGGGGACCTACAGCGTCACCGTCACCCATCCGGCGGCTTTCCGTAAGTATTTGCTGGAGCAGTTGGTGCCGCTGATGCACGACTTCACCGTGACGGTGGAAGTGGGCGTCAGTGAGCAGAATATTCCGTACCCGTACGTGGTCGAGCAGGGCGATGAACTGGCTGGCTCCGGCGTCACCGCTGCGGTGCTGGCGCGGGTATTCCCGAGTACCGATTTGTCGGCCGCCACCGATGGCATTGCCGATGGTTTGTACGATTGGGAAAACACCGATCCTCTGCCGTTGGCGTTGTTCGACGCCGCACGGGTGGATTTCTCCCTGCGCCGTCTGGTGCACTACACCGGTAGTGACTGGCGCCATGTGCAGCCGTGGATCCTGCTGACCAACTACCACCGTTATGTCGACCAGTTCATCACCCATGGTCTGGAGCAACTGCGTACCGATCCGCGTTTTGTGCGCATGGTCTTGCCGGGCAACGTGATCATTGAAAAGAGCATGGATCACGGCGAAGCGTCGGCCATTGCCGCAGGCGTGGTCTGGCACCGTTATCAGATGCCGGCCTATCACCTGCAGGCGTCTGACGGCCACGGCGTAACCCTGGTCAACATTGGCGTCGGCCCGTCCAACGCGAAGAACATCACTGACCACTTGGCCGTATTGCGTCCGCATTGCTGGTTGATGATCGGTCACTGTGGTGGCCTGCGGCAGTCGCAGACCATCGGCGACTACGTGCTGGCTCACGCTTACATGCGCCGCGACGGGATTCTCGACCGGGTGGTGCCACCGAACATTCCGATTCCGGCTCTGGCCGAAGTGCAGATGGCCTTGCAGCAAGCGGCAGCCAACGTCACCGGCGAAAAGGGCGATGACCTGAAAAAGCGCCTGCGCACCGGCACCGTATTGACCTACGACGACCGTAACTGGGAGCTGCGCTGGGCTCAGGAGCGACCGTTGATCAACTTGTCTCGTGCGGTTGCCGTGGACATGGAAAGCGGCACCATCGCTGCGCAAGGCTACCGTTTGCGCGTGCCATACGGCACCTTGCTGTGTGTTTCGGACAAACCGCTGCACAGTGAAATCAAGTTGCCAGGTTCGGCCAACGCCTTCTATGAGCGTGCGGTCAGCCAGCACTTGAAGATCGGCATCGCTGCGGTAGATCTGTTGCGTACCGAGCTCAATTCGTTGCACTCGCGCAAACTGCGCAGCTTCGACGAACCACCGTTCCGCTGATTGTTGTCATGGTCATTTGACGGTTGGGGCACTAGCATTGGCAGCCCTGACCGTTAGATGTTGTTTTTGCCATGCCGCGTCCTCCTCGTCCCGCTTCCCGCCGCCCCGGCGTTGCGCCCGCGCAATCCTCTTCAGCCCCGCGACGTGTTGCCAAAGCACCGCCCGCCGAGCCGAAACTGATTCTGTTCAACAAACCCTTCGATGTGCTGACGCAGTTCAGCGACGGTGAAGGGCGGGCGACGCTCAAGGACTTTATCGAGATTCCCGGAATCTACCCGGCAGGACGGCTGGACCGTGACAGCGAAGGCTTGCTGTTGCTGACCAACGACGGTCAGCTTCAGGCACGTATCGCCGATCCGAAACACAAGTTGGCCAAGACCTATTGGGTGCAAGTGGAAGGTGAGCCGAGCGCCGAGCAATTGCAGCGTTTGCGCGAGGGCGTCGAGTTGAACGACGGCATGACCTTGCCGGCGCAGGCGCGGCAGCTGGAAGAGCCTGCGCTATGGCCGCGTAACCCGCCCGTGCGCTTTCGCAAAAGCGTGCCGACCAGTTGGCTGGAATTGGTGATTCGTGAAGGACGTAATCGTCAGGTGCGGCGCATGACTGCTGCGGTAGGCTTGCCGACACTGCGTCTGGTGCGGGTGCGAATCGGTGACTGGACGATTGAAGGTCTCGATCAGGGCCAGTGGAAAGAAGTGCCGGCGCGCTTATAGAGCGCCGGATTCGATCAGGCCGATCACCACGCTTTTGATGATGAACGCGGCCACGCCCAAGCCCAGCACAAAGAACAGGATGAACGAGCCGAAGCGCCCGGCTTTGGATTTTTTCGCCAGATCCCAGACGATGAAACCCATGAAAATGATCAGGATGCTCACCAGACCGGTCATCATCCACTCTTCAAATACTGCAGGATCCATCGACTATCTCCAGCGCGTGCGGGGCAAAAAAGGCCGGTGAAGTATACGCCAATGGATATTGGCGGCGCATTGACGTGCGTCGGTCTGCCGCAGTTGTTCGTCGCCTGTGCCGGCCCCATCGCGAGCAAGCTCGCTCCCACATTGGATCTTCAGTGAACACATTATTTGTGAGCGTCCAAGATCAACTGTGGGAGCGAGCTTGCTCGCGATGGCGTACTTAGCTGCGCAAATGAGTCAACGGCAATTCGGTGCTGTTGAGTACCTGATTGAGCACAAAGCTTGAGCGCACGCTGGTCACGCCTTCGATGCGGGTCAGGTGGCCGAGCAGCAGTTTCTGGTAATGGTCCATGTCCGGCACCACCACCTTGAGCTGATAGTCGGCGTCCATTCCGGTCACCAGGCTGCATTCGAGCACTTGCGGCAAGGTGCGGATGGCCGCTTCGAAGTTTTCGAAACGCTCGGGCGTGTGGCGGTCCATGCCGATCAATACGTAGGCGGTCAGGCTCAGGCCGAGCATCTTGCGGTCGAGCAGGGCCACCTGACGGGTGATGTAGCCGTCGTCTTCGAGCTGCTTGACCCGCCGCGAACAAGGCGATGGCGACAGGCCGATGCGTTCGGCCAGCTCCTGATTGGAGATGCGCGCATCGCGCTGCAATTCCGCCAAAATGCTCAAGTCGTATCGGTCGAGTTTGCTCATGAATCAGGCCTTTGTCTTAACTATTGCGGTAGATTATCTATCCGTGATTAAAAATTGCGCAAGTCATGTTTATTTGAGCAATCTTCGCAATCCTCTGTCGCCACCTCAAGCCTATTCTTATCACCAGAATCACTGCCCGGACAAACAGTCCACAGCGGCCCGCCGAATCAGGCCAGCCGCGGCCACCACCCCCAACAGGGGTTGAGTTGGCCCCCGGGCTACACACTGTCCAGAAGACGGAGTGAGGTGAGCCGACGTCAAAAGCGTCGAGCACGGACGAAGTTCTCAAGGGGAGGCCGACGGGTCTCCCTTTTTTATTGCGCGTAAATCAAGAAATAAGTCTGGCGACTGATAACCTGTTGCAGAACCGGCCTGTACTTTTTCAGTCTTATGTATAGGTCACCACCGCAGTGAGGAATAGCATGAAGTCGCGCATCTGGCGTATGGCAGGTGTTGGTGTGTTGTGTGTCAGTGTCAGCGCGCCATTGCTGGCAGAAGGTCAGGGTGGGGAGGAGCTCCTTCGTAGACAGCAACAGCAACAGCAACAGCAACAGCAACACAATAATGGTGGTGCTCAGCACGAGCGTGGCGGTGAAGGTCGTCAGGGGAACAATCAACCGCGTCCCGAAAATAATCCGCCTCGCGTGGAAAACAACCAGCCACGTCCCCAAAATAACCAGCCACGTCCGCAGACTGAAATCATTCGCGGCAACAACAGCCGGCAGTTCGAACACAACGGCCAGAATCAGGGAGGCGACTGGCAGAACCGTCAGCGACACGACGCAAATGACCAGATTCAAGGCCGACCTGCGCCGGCGAACAACCTGCCGATCCAGGGCCGTCCGGACACTGTTCGCCAGACCCAGGAGCCACAGCGTGGCTACTATCAGGACATTCCGCGGCGCAACGATTACAACCAGCGTTGGCAGGCCGGCGGTCACGATGACCATCGGGATGACCGTCGCTGGGCAGGACGTCCGGAAGGGCATGGCAATGGCTGGGGTGATGGTCCGCGGTATCGGCCAGGTCAAATGATCGACCGCTTCCCTGAGCGCCACGACCGTGTGCCGTACCGTGGGCAGGATTATTTCTACTCCGGTGGTTATTGGTATCGCCCACAAGGACCGCGTTATGTGGTGGTCGAACCGCCTCGCGGGATCCGTGTGAGGTATCTGCCCGATTACGCTCGCGAAGTGTGGATCGGTGGCGCGCTGATGTTTCTGGCGGCAGGTGCGTATTACACCTACGAGGAGAGCACTCAGGAGTACGTCGTGGTTGAGCCGCCGGTAGGCAACCCGCAGCCGCAACCGACCAGCAATGACTATGACGTGGTGGCTTATCCGGCCAACGGGCAGCCGCCCGAGCAGGTCACTCAGGACGGCTACGATTGCTATCGTTGGGCGGTCCAGCAGAGTGGCTTTGATCCACGGACCGTGACCTATCAGCCGGCACCCCAAGTGGTACAGACTTACCGCCAGGCCGAGGGTAATTGCCTGGTCTCACGCGGTTATCAGGTCACTTACTGAACCTGGGCGGCCTTCACCACTTCCTGCGGGTCGGCGTGCACCAGCACTTCGGCTCGCGGGTAAACGGCGTGAATGGCGTCCGCCGCTTGATCGCTGATGCCGTGCGCGACTGACAGCGTCAGCTCTCCCGGCAACTCCAGGTGCAATTGCACGAACCAGTGACTGCCGGAGATCCGTGTGCGCAAGTCGTGGGCACCGAGTACGCCGGGCACGCCGCAGGCCAGTTCGAGCATGTGCTGGCTGACGTCTGGCGGCAGTTCTTCATCCATCAACACCGCAAAACTTTCCCGGGCGATTTGAATCGCGCTCCACAGAATGTAGACGGCGATCCCCAGACCGAACCAGGGATCGACTTGATGCCAGCCAAAACCGGCCAGTACCAACGCCACCAGGATGCTGCCGTTGAGCATCATGTCGGAACGGTAATGCAGCGAGTCGGCGCGCACCGCGTTGGAGCCGGTTTCGCGGATTACCCGGTGTTGCAGCATCAGCAGCGCCAGGGTCAGGACGAGGGAAAAGATAATCACGCCAATGCTGATCCACGGCGCGCCCACCGGTTCCGGGTGTTTCAGGCGCTCAAAGGCCTGATACGCGATCAACACCGCGCTGCCACCGATGAACAGTGCCTGGGCCATGCCCGACAAGGATTCCGCCTTGCCGTGCCCGTAGCGGTGATCGTCATCGGCCGGGCGCAATGCGTAATGCACCGCCAACAGATTGAGCAGCGACGTCACGCCGTCGAGTGCCGAGTCTGTCAGCCCGGCGAGCATGCTCACCGATCCGCTCAGCCACCAGGCAATGGCCTTGGCGACAATCAGGGTACTTGCCACCGCCACCGAGGCGCGGGTGGCGAGACGTAACAGGCGAGCGTGTTCCGGGCTGCTGGTCATAGGTGGAACGTTTCCTCGGTGTTGAGCATCAAGCAGCGGGTTGCAGACCGAACATCGCCAGTTGCTGAGCACTGCCCTTGTGCTGGATCAGACGCGGGTCATCCAGTGGAAGGTTGCGGCCCAGCTCGCTTTCGAGAATAGCCTGCAACTTGTGGTTATCGACCTTGCCGTCGGCATCGATGGCTTGTTTGAGTTTCTCCGGTGCCACTTGCGCGGTCTTGCCGGGTTCGAAGTAAATCGCGCCGGTGGTGAAGTCCACGGCGAACGCGACCAGTCCGGGGATGATGTAGAACAGCAGGCCCACGGCGTCGAGCGCGGCAATCGCCGGGTCGATCTTGCCGTCGATCTGGCCACGGCGATCCGGGTAGAAAATCGAACCGCAAGCGGTCACTTGGGTCAGCAGGGTTGCAACCAATACACCGCCAATCAGGCGAAACGGAGCACGCATGGTAAATCTCCTGAGCAAACATTAAACGAAACGTCGTCGGTATGAATTAGGACCGTGATTAACGCCAGGCAGTTCGCCGTTATACTCGTGCCTCTGTTTTGGAGCCAGCATGATTTCTTTGCCAATTGATGAAGTTTTACCCGCGCTGCGTGAAGCCTTGGCGACACGCCACGAAGCCGTGCTCGAAGCACCACCCGGCGCCGGTAAAACCACCCGCGTGCCATTGGCGATGTTGAATGAACCATGGCTGGCCGGGCAAACCATCCTCATGCTTGAACCGCGTCGGCTGGCGGCGCGGGCGGCGGCCGAACGGTTGGCCAGTGAGCTCGGCGAGAAAGTCGGTGAAACGGTCGGCTACCGGATTCGCCTCGACAGTAAAGTCGGGCCGAATACGCGCATTGAAGTGGTCACCGAAGGCATCCTCACGCGTCGCTTGCAGGAGGACCCGGCGCTTGAAGGCGTGGGCCTGCTGATCTTCGACGAATACCACGAGCGTAGTCTCGATGCCGACCTCGCGCTGGCCCTGAGCCTGAATGGCCGTGAGCTGTTTCGTGATGAGCAGCCGCTGAAGATTCTGTTGATGTCGGCAACCCTCGAAGGCGAGCGTCTGGCCGGCCTGCTGAATGACGCGCCGATCCTGCGCAGCGAAGGCCGCATGTACCCGGTGACGATGCACTGGGGCCGGCCGTTTCAGCCGGGCGAATTCATCGAGCCGCGACTGGTGCAGACCATTCTCGACGCCTTGAACGATGAAACCGGCAGTCTGCTGGTATTCCTTCCCGGGCAAGCGGAAATCCGCCGCGTGCATCAGCAGTTGGCCGATGCATTGGGCGAGCGTACTGAGGTGCTGCTCTGCCCGTTGCATGGCGAACTCGATCTGGCGGCGCAACGTGCGGCCATCGATCCAGCGCCACCCGGCCAGCGCAAAGTGGTGCTGGCCACCAACATCGCCGAGACCAGTTTGACCATCAATGGCGTGCGCGTGGTCATCGACGCCGGGTTGGCGCGAGTGCCGCGCTTCGACCCTGGCAGCGGCATGACCCGCCTCGATACCCAGCGCATCTCCCGCGCCAGCGCCACTCAGCGTGCCGGCCGGGCAGGAAGGCTGGAACCGGGTGTGTGTTATCGGCTGTGGTCGCAGGATCAGCATGAACAACTGGCGGCCTATGCCAGCCCGGAAATTCTCTCGGCGGACCTTGCCGGGCTGGCCTTGCAGCTCGGACGTTGGGGCGTTCTGCCTGGGCAGCTGGTCTGGCTCGATGTACCTCCGGCGGCGGCTTATGCACAGGCGCAGGACTTGCTCGAACGCCTTGGTGCGTTGGAAGGTTCGTCCGCTGAAGACTGGAAGCTCACTCGCCACGGTCAGGCCATGGCCGAACTCCCGGCCCATCCGCGCATCGCGCATCTGTTACTGCGTGGGCAAGCGTTGGGGCTGGCAAACATGGCCTGCGACGTCGCTGCCTTGCTCGGTGAGCGGGATATTTTGCGCGGTGCCGGCGCGGATTTGCACAGTCGTCTGGTGCTTTTATCTGGCGAAGAACGGGCGGCGCGTGGTGCTCAAGGTGGCGTGCAGCGGGCGCGGCAATTGGCGCGGCAATATCGCGGTTATCTGCGCGGCAAAGCCGAGTCGCCGGTCATCGATCCAGAGCATCCACGTTGGCTCGGCGCGTTGCTGGCGCTGGCCTATCCGGATCGTGTCGCCCAGCAACGCCGCGCCGGTGGTGCTGAATACCGGCTGGCCAACGGTCGCGCAGCGTTGTTTGCCGAGGCCGACAGCCTGATGAAGCAGCCCTGGCTGGTGATCGCCGATCTGGGCAGCCGTCAGGGGCAGCGCGAAGAGCGGATTTATCTGGCGGCGGATTTTGATCCGGCGCTGTTCGATTCGGTGTTGGCAGAGCAGGTGCGTTGCGTCGATCAGCTCGATTGGGACGAACGTGAAGGCGTGCTGCGGGCCGAGCGTCAGCGCAAGGTCGGCGAGTTGGTGCTCAGCCGCGAGCCGCTGACCGGCCTCGATGAAACGGCACGCAGCCAGGCGTTGGTCAATCTGGTCCGCCGTAAAGGACTGGAGCTGTTGCCATGGACCCCGGAGTTGCGTCAGTGGCAGGCGCGAGTGGCATTGCTGCGTCAGCTGGATCTGAGCAAGCAGGGCGAAAGCGAGTGGCCGGATGTCAGCGATGCGGCGTTGCTGGCCAGCCTGGAGCACTGGTTGATGCCGTACCTGGGGCGGGTTTCGCGACTCAGTCATTTCGCCAACCTTGATGTGTCGAGCTTTGTGCATAACCTGCTGCCGTGGCCCTTGCCGCAACGCCTCGATGAACAGGCGCCGCATCATCTGAGCGTGCCTTCCGGTTCATCGATTCGTCTGGATTACAGCGAGCAGCCACCGATTCTCGCGGTGCGTTTGCAGGAGTTGTTCGGCTTGGCCGAAACCCCGCGCATTGCCGGTGGCCGGCAGGTGGTCAAGCTGCATTTGCTGTCACCCGCGCGGCGGCCGGTGCAGGTCACCCAGGATCTGGCGAACTTCTGGCGTAGTACTTATGCCGAGGTGAAGAAGGACCTCAAGGGGCGCTACCCGAAACACTACTGGCCGGATGACCCGCTGGTGGCCGAGGCCACGGCGCGGGCCAAACCTCGCAAAGGCTGAAGATCAAAAGATCGTCCGAACGCGGCCCGAACCTTCGGCAGCTCCTACAGATGTCCGTGATCCCTGTAGGAGCTGCCGAAGGCTGCGATCTCTTTCCGGGCACCGCAGAATTACGGGGCAGCCGGAAGCAGAAACCGTGCAATCACCGGCAACCGCTCCTTAGTTCTTCACGGTCTCCTCGAGCGAGAAACGTCCCAGTGGATTTTGCTGGAAGTTTTCGATGTTCTTGCGCGAAATGTTGATGTACGGGCTGTAGTAAAGGTCGATCCAGTTGACGTCATTCTTGGCGATCTTCTGCAAGTTGACGTACATCTGTTCACGTTTGATCGGGTCTGCTTCAACCCTGCCAGCTGCCACCAGATTTTTGACCTTGTCGTTCTTGTAGCGGGTCATGTAGTTCATGTTGGTGTCGTGGCCCAGAACGAACGTGGTCTTCTGGTCCGGGTCGAGGATGTCGTTGGTCCAGTACATCACGGACAGGTCGTAATCACCGTCGACCAGCATCTGCCAGCTCTGGGTCGGGTCGACTTTTTGCAGGGTGGCGGTAACACCGACTGCCGCCAGTTGTTGCTGAACCAGCACGGCAATCTGTTCGTCGGCTTCGTTACCGGCATTGACCACGTAGTTCAGCTTCATGCCTGCGGCGCCGGCATCAGTCAGCATCTGCTTGGCTTTCACCGGGTCAAATGGGCGCTTCAGGTTGTCGGCGTAGTGGTAAAGCGCGCCCTTGGGTATGTAGGAGTAAGCCTCCTGACCATGGCCGAAGGTGACGGTATCAACCAGCGATTTCTTGTTGATTGCCATGTCCAGCGCCTGACGCACTTCCGGTTTGGCCAGCAGCCCGTGCTCATGGTTGATCAGCAGGTGATCTTCGCGCGTGGAAGGGTCGGCATGGATAGTCACGCCTGGGTCCTTGCGCAATGCATCGACTCGCGAAAACGGTACGAAAATCGCCGAGTCGAGTTCACCTGCCTGCACCTTGAGCATCCGGGTATTGTCGTCCGGAATGGAAATCCACTCCACGCCGTCCAGGCTGACCTTGTCGGCCTGCCAGAAGTGCGGGTTCTTCTCCAGCTTCACGCGATCGCCGCGTAGCCACTCCTTGACAAAAAATGCCCCTGACACCACCGGCTCCTGAGCGTAGGCATCCTCGCCCATGCGGGTCATGGCCTGTTGCGAGAGAATCGACACGGTCGGCGAGGCCAGTTGTGAGAGGAACGGTACCGACGGGGTTGTCAGAGTGACCACCAGCGTGTGCGGATCGGCCGCTTTCGCCGTGTCGATCAGCTTGTAGGCGTCGCTCCACAGCGAGGCCTTGTTATCGCGAATACGCAGCAGGCTGAATGCCGCATCATCGGCCGTAATCGGCGAGCCGTCGGAGAATTTCGCCGAGCGCAGCTTGAACGTGTAGGTCAGGCCATCGTCGGAGACCTTCCAGCTTTCAGCCAGGCCGGGCTCCATTTTGCTGCCGGCCTTGTTGACCCGGATCAGTGTGTCGTAGACATTGGAAAACACCCAGGTATCACGGTTTTGCGCGCTCTTGATCGGGTCGAACGTGGTGCTTTCTTCACGGCAACCGATGGTCAGTACACCCGCCGCCTGAGCAATACCGCTGGCAAGGGTGCAAGCGGTCAAGGTGGCTGCGGCAAGCAATGTCAAATGCCTGGATCTCATGGTCAAACTCCTTCTTGATGAGTGTTTCGGTTTTTTAAAGCAGCGGTTCCTCGAGCACACAGTCGTAACGGCGTCCTTCGAGTTGACGTGTAGGGGGCGCCGCCTGGCTACAGCTGGGGCGAACGTAGCGACAGCGCGGGTGAAAGGCGCATCCGGATGGCAGTTGCAAAGGGCTGGGCGGTTCACCGGGCAAAGGGTCGCCGGGCAGCGCGCGGGTCGGGTCGATTTCCGGAATCGACTGGATCAGTGCGGCGGTATAGGGATGTCGCGGGGAGCGGAACACCGCTTCCACCGGTCCTTCTTCGACGATCTTGCCCAGGTACATCACCGCCACTCGATCACAGAGCCGGCGAACGATCGCCAGATCATGGGCGATGAACACAATCGCCAGGTTCATGCGCTGGCGCAGCTCCAGCAGCAGATTGATGATTTGCCCCTGGATGGACACGTCCAGCGCGGCCACGCACTCATCGGCGACAATCAAGCGCGGCTCCACGGCCAGCGCCCGGGCGATTCCGACACGCTGGCATTGGCCGCCACTCAAGGTGCGTGGTTTGCGGGTGGCCAACTCCGGGCGCAGACCGACCAGGGTCAGTAGTTCATCGACGCGGGCGGCAATCAGCGGTTCCGGCACCTTGCGTTGGACCCGGAGCACTTCCGCGAGGGTCTGGCCGATACTCAGGCGTGGGTTGAGGGCCGCATAAGGATCCTGGAAAACCATCGCCGTCTCATGGCGCAGCCTCTGGATGTCGATCTTCCCGGCGTGGGCCATGTCGACACCATCGAACAGCACCTGCCCGGCGAAAATCTCATTGAGGTGCAGGATCGCCCGTCCCAGGCTGCTTTTACCGCTGCCCGATTCGCCGACCAGCCCGAGTGTTTCACCGGCCGAGAGCGTCAGCGAAACGCCGTTGACCGCTGTCAGCCATTGCCGGTTCATGCCCAGCAGACCGGTGCCCGCAGCGGCGAAGCGCACCTGCAGATCCTTGACGTTGAGCAACGTCATGAGCGGCCTCCGGCGACCAAGGGGTAATGGCAAGCGATGCGGTGTCCATGGGTGACCGGCTGCAACCCTGGCATCAATGTTGTGCATTGGCTGCCAGTTTGCTGGCAGCGCGGATTGAAGCGACACCCATGAGGCAGGGCGTCGAGCAGGGGCGGTTGCCCGGCAATGGTTTTGAGCAATGCGTGACCGTGACTGGTGGCCGGCTGACAGTCGATCAATCCAGCGGTGTAAGGGTGACGTGGATGGGCCAGCACCTCGTGTTTGTTACCGTGCTCGCACAAGCGTCCGGCGTACATCACTGCAATCGAGTCGCAGGTCTGGGCAACGACCCCCAGGTCATGGGTGATCATGATGATCGACAAGCCCCGCTGGTCGCGCAGATCAAGCAGCAGGCGCAGGATCTGCGCTTGCACCGTGACGTCGAGGGCGGTGGTCGGTTCGTCGGCGATCAGGACTTTCGGGTTGCAGCCCAGGGCCACGGCGATCATCGCTCGCTGGCGCATGCCGCCGGAAAATTCGTGAGGGTAACTGTCGACCCGGCGCTGCGGATCGGGAATGCCCACCTGACGCAGCACCTCGATGGCCTGAGCACGGGCTTCACGCTTGCTGGCGCCCTGATGCAGACGAATACCTTCGCCAATCTGCTCGCCGATGCGCATCAACGGGTCGAGATGGCTGCTGGGGTTCTGAAAAATCATTCCCAGCTGACGCCCGCGCATACGACGCATGCCAGCCTCATCCAGGCGCAGCAGGTTTTCCCCGGCCAACTGCACCGTTACGCCTTCGACTCGCAGGTTCGGCGACGGCAGCAGCCGCATCAAACCGCGGCAGGCCATGGTTTTGCCGGAGCCGCTTTCACCCACCAGCCCAAGGACTTCACCTTCAGCCAGGTCGAACGACAGGCGATCCACCAGCGTCACCTCGTGCTCGCCGTTGCGGGCAATGACGCTCAGCTCCTCGACCTTCAACACGGGCGTACTCATGAGCGCTCACCCAGATGTTCGGCGACAGCGTCGGCCAGCAGGCTGAAGCCCATGGCCAGAGTGACGATCGCCAGCCCCGGGAAGGTGCAGATCCACCAGGCGGAAGTGATGAAGCTCTGGCCTTCGGCGACCATCGTGCCCCACTCGGCGGTCGGCGGTTGAACCCCCAGGCCGAGGTAGCTGACCGCTGCTCCGTTGAGCAGCACCAGCACCGCATCGGACATGGAAAACACGATTGAACCGAACATTGCGTTCGGCAGCAGATGACGAAATAGAATGCGCCCATGGCCGAAGCCCAGACTTTTGGCGGCCAGGGCAAAATCGCTTTCCTTGAGGATCAGGATCTGCGAGCGGATCAACCGTGCATAGGACACCCAGCCCACCAGTGCCATGGCGATATAGAAACTCATCAGGCCGGGGCCGAGGATCGCCATGATCGCCAGCATCAACACCAGGAACGGGAAGGCCAGGATGATATCGATCAGGCGCATGCAGACGGTGTCGAAACGCCCGCCGATGTAGCCGGACAAGGCCCCGACACCGGTGCCGATCAAAAACGGGAAGATCACCCCGATGACCGCCAGCTGCAAGTCGACGCGGGCTGCCCAGATCACTCGAGACAATACGTCACGGCCAAAATTGTCGGTACCGAACGGGTGGGCCAGGCTGGGCCCCAGCAGGCGGATATCAGTGTTCTGGGCGATTGGATCGAAGGGCGCGACCCAGGGCGCGAAGATTGCCAGCAGCAGCCAGCCGAGCAGGATTGCCAACCCCAGGCCCATTGCCAAACGACGGTTGCGTAAACCGAAGCCGAGGTTCAGGCGGGGGGTAATCGCAGCTTGACTGCTCATCGGATTTTCACCCGGGGATCGATCGCTACCGTGACCACATCGGCGAGAAAATTCACTGCGACGGTGGCGCAGGCCAGCACCATCGCCACGCCCTGGACCACCATGTAGTCTCGGGTGAAGATGCCACGGACCAGCAACTGGCCGATTCCGGGAATGGCGAACAAGCTCTCGATGACCACCGTGCCGCTGATCAGCCAGCCGATGTTCACCGCCAGCAAGTTGACCGCGGGTACCAGCGAGTTGGGTAGCACGTGTCGACGAAACACCGCGTCTTCAGACAGGCCGCGAGCTCGGGCGGCCGTGACGTGGTCGGCTTGCAGTTCCATCAGCATGCTCGCCCGCAGATTGCGCACCAGCACCGCCGATAACGCCAGGGCAATGGTCAGGCAGGGCAGGACCATGTGGTGCAGTTTGTCCAGCCAGTTGCGGCCGTAGCCGGAAACCGGGAACCAGCCCAACTGCACGCTGAACAGCAGGATCAGCATGATCCCCAGCCAGAACGCCGGCATGCCGAGGCCGGCGGTGGTGAACAGGCGGATCAGATTGTCGCCCCAGCCACCCTTGTTGCGGGCCGCAACGGTGGCCAGGGGCACAGCGATCAACAACGCCAGCAGCACGCTGCCAAGCACCAGAAACAGCGTGGGTTCGATTCGCGTACTGATCAGCTTCAAGGCGTCGACTTTGTAGAGCAGCGACTGGCCCAGGTCGCCGTTGAAGAGGTTTTTCAGGAAGTAGAAATACTGCATCCACAGCGGCTGATCGAGGCCGAACTGAGCGCGAATCCTGATCAGCCCCTCCGGCGTACTGCGTGAGCCGAGCAGCGCGCGCGCCGGATCGCCGGGAATCGAGCGCACCAGCACAAACGTGATGAGGCTGATGCCGAACAGCACCGGCAATAGTTGCAGGGGCCGTGACAGGATGAATCGGTAACGCGACAGATTCATCGACTAACCTCGGTGCCGCTGGAGGAAATCCAGCAGCACCGGAAAGTAGGCCTGGGGTTCTTCGTAGAACGGCATATGGCTGCTGTTGGGGAACACATGCAATTGGGCATCCTTGAGCGCCAATTTCATGCGCATTGCACAGGCCGGTGTCAGTTCGTCGTGCTGGCCGGTGGTGATCAGCACCGGCATCGTGAAATCGCTCATTTCCTGGAGACGGTTCCAGTTTTTCAGGTTGCCGATGTAGAGAAACTCGTTTGGCCCCTGCATGGTCGTGTATGGCCCCATGTTCCAGTCGCCCAGAGAGCGCGTAACCGGTGCCGGCCACTCGTCGAGGCGGCAGACGTGACGGTAGTTGAGGAGAGTGATGGCGGCCTGGTATTGCGGGTGATCGAGCGTGCCCAGGGCTTCATGGCGTTGCATCATGGCCACGGTTTCGCTGCCCAGGGCGCCACGCAGACGCTCCAGTTCCTGAGACAGGTGCGGGATATCGCCTACCGTGTTTTCCAGAATCAGGGTTTTCAGCGCATGCGGATGTTGAATGGCATATTCAATCCCCAGCCAGCCGCCCCAAGAGTGCCCCATCAAGTGCACCCGGCCCAGGTCGAGGGCCTGACGGACGGTTTCCACTTCAGCGACATAACGGCTGATGTTCCACAGGGACGGGTCTTCGGGTCTGTCCGAGGCACCGGTGCCAAGCTGGTCGAAGGCGACAACCCGCAGCCCCTTGTCCTTGAGCCAGCCATGGGCGTCACGCAGATAATCGCAGGGAAGCCCCGGGCCGCCATTGAGGCACAGCAGGACTTCATCGCCCTCGCCAAAGCTGTAAACCACCAGATTGTGGCCATCGACCTCGACGTTATACCGCTGGTCCGGTTCGATTTCATGCCACATCGCAACTCTCCCTTTATGTTGCTGGCCGGCTCGGGTGCTGGCCAAATGACTCAACCTTACTGAGTAAGTCACGCGCCCAAAAGCTAGTATTTGTTATAGGTTTGATCTGGCAGTCCCTCGCCGAGGCGTGGCATTCTACGTGCTGAATTTCAGGATTGAAATTACTTAAGGAGCGCAATGGATGCAGACCAAGCTGTCTGACCTCAATCCCCGCCTGTTGTCGGGCAAGAGCCTGGATGAGCAGATGGACAACGCCCTGCTACTGGCCGAGGAGCTGGGTTTTGATGCCCTGGTGTACGACTACAGCCCGGTGCCGCTGGACCATGAAGGCAAGTTGATCACGCCCTCGGTGCTCAAACTGCGTAACACTCCAGCCGATTGGCAGACGCGTTGGTGTACAGAGGGTTACTACCAGATCGACCCTGTTCAGCAGGTGGCACTCAATTGTGTTTCACCCTTTGTCTGGTCCTACAAACCCGGGACTGACACCCTGCTGGAGCCGGTCATCAGTCAGTGTCATGCCCCCGTGGTGAATTATCTGGAAGACTCGCAGATGACCTGCGGGGTGTCGGTGCCGATTCATCTGCCCAGAGGCGGTTTTGCCGTTTTGACGGGGCTGCGTACCGGTAGCAGCACCAGCGTCCTGCGCGATGCCCGGCAGACCCTGGCGGATTTCAGCCTGATTTCCCATGCCTTGCAGGAAGCGGCCTATCCGTTGCTTGGCAAGGAGGCTCACACGCCACCGGTCCACCTGACCAAACGTGAACGCGAGTGCCTTAAATGGGCGGCTGAAGGGCTGACGGCTACCGAAATTGCCACGCAACTGAATCGCTCGATGGCCACGGTCACGCTGCACTTGACCACGGCGATGCATAAGCTCGGCGCCAAGAATCGGGTTCAGGCCGTGGTTCGGGCGGTGCACTATCGGTTGCTCGATAACTGAGGCAGAGCAAAACCTATCTATTTAGCTAGTTATTCGAAAGGCCGAGTCCCGATATGGTGGTCGTACTGTTTTCGGGGAGGCGGCACACAATGGAATTGACTGGAACACGCGAAGGCTTTGCACCCTTTGGCGCTTATCGGACCTGGTATCGCATCACCGGTGATCTGTCCTGTGGTCGAACGCCACTGGTGATTTTGCACGGCGGCCCGGGCTGCACCTACGATTATGTAGATGCCTACAAGGACGTTGCTGCCGGTGGCTATCCGGTGATCCATTACGATCAGTTGGGGAATGGTCACTCGACCCATCTGCCGGACAAGGATCCTTCGTTCTGGAACGTCCAGCTCTTTCTCGATGAACTGGACAATCTGCTGGATCATCTGCAAATCAGCGACAATTACGCGCTTCTTGGGCAATCCTGGGGCGGCATGCTCGCCAGCGAACACGCCGTCATGCAACCTGCGGGTTTACGAGCCCTGATCGTCGCCAACTCTCCTTCGGATATGCGCGTCTGGGTTCAGGAGGCCAACCGTTTACGTAAACTGCTGCCCGACGGTGTGCATGAAACACTGCTTGAGCACGAACAAGCAGGAACCTTTCAAGCGGCCGCCTATCAGGAAGCTTCGAGGGTCTTTTACGATAACCATGTGTGTCGCGTCATTCCCTGGCCCGAGGAAGTCGCGCGTACGTTTGCCCAGGTCGATGCCGACCCCACCGTTTACCATGCCATGAGCGGGCCGACGGAATTTCATGTCATCGGCAGTCTGAAAGACTGGACCATTGTCGACCGCTTGCGCCACATCAACGTGCCAACGCTGGTGATTTCGGGTCGCTACGATGAAGCAACACCGACGGTGGTCAAACCCTACCTGGAGCAGATCCCGAATGTTCGCTGGGCGTTGTTCGAGAACTCCAGCCATATGCCGCATGTCGAAGAGCGGGTCGGCTGCATGGGGACGGTGGTGAAGTTCCTGGATAAGTGCTTGTAGGGGCCGATATCGGCAGCCGATCAGGTTACGGGGCGGCCGGGAGCAGAAACCGTGCAATCACCGGCAAGTGATCGGAGATGCGCAGCGTATCGTCCTGCCGCACCTCGGCTTCCAGCCGTTTGATCCGTGGGCTGTAGAACAGGTAGTCGACGGTGCGATCCGGGCCGTTGAGGCCGGGGTCGTTGGGGTAATGGGTCAACCACTGGTCCCGATCGACACCGCTGGCCTCGTTGTTGGTCGGGATCATCGGGTATTTGTCCCACAGCACATGCAGTGCGCTGTCGGCGGAGTAGGGCGTGCGCTGCTCGGGCGCGAGGCGTTGATACTGGCCCAGCGGCAACAGGTTGAAGTCGCCGCCGATCAGCCACGGCGTGCCGCGACCTTCATACGTGTCGAGCACCTTGGCAACGGCCGTCACCTTCGTCTGCTGGGTCTCGTCAGGCTGCACCGCCCGATCGAGGTGAGTATTGAGCACCGCCACTTGCCCGCCGTCGCGCAGCGGCAGGTAACTTATCAGCAGGGCATTTTTCGGCTGGAACTGGCGGCTGATGAAGTTGACCGGTGCTTCGGGCAGTTGCAGGCGTTCGGCATGTTCGATCTGGAAGCGGCTCAAGGTCGCCAATTGTCGGCCAACGCTACCGAAAATGTGCACGTCGGGAACGAAGTCGGCCTTCCAGTCGAAGGCGTGTGTGCTGCAGGGGTAGAGGTCGGCCAGGCGTTCCTGGAGCAGTTTGAGCTGGTTTTGGTAGTCACTGGCCTTGGCGCCGTCATCCAGTTCTTGCAGCAGGACCAGGTCCGGCTGCTCATCGCGGATCACCCGTGCCACTTCGTCGAGGCTGAAGGCCATGTCTTCCGCGGTCGGGCTTTCGTCGGGGCCTTGGGCCAGGTCATTCCAGAACACATAGCGTTTGCCCGCCAGGTACTGGACGTTCCAGGTCATCACCTTCAACGCCTGTCCCGGCACCAGCGTCGGCGCGCGGGTGCTGCAACTGACCGGCAATGTCTCCTTGGCGTCGGGGCGCCAGGTCAGACTGTAGAGAAAGGAAAACAGCAGGCCGATGAGTATCAACAGGCCCAGCAGGGTGTAGCGCAGTAGACGGGTCATGGCTCGGCTTATGGCGTTACAAAGTTGAGCCCGAGCATAACCGAGGTGGGCCCGGACCCCAAGGGTAGAGCTGTCAGGCGCTTCCTTCAGATTTATCAGGTGCGTCGCTGATCAACATGAACAGGCGAAACAGCACCACACTGGTGAACAGTTGCAGAAAGCTATGGGTGCTTTCGATGATCAGCAAAATTGCCGGATTCTGCGGCTCCGGGTAGATGGCCATGCTCGCGCCCTTGAGCACCCATAACGGGCCCATCACGCAGAGAATGCACAGCAGGATGCGCAGGAAATTGCCACGGGCCAGGCGCATGCTTTCCCTGATGGCTTCCAGTGGTTGCATGTTGCGCAGCACCAGCAGGTATTCAGCAAAGGCGAGCATCACCATCAGCCATATGCCCGGCAGGAAATACAGCGACAAACCCACCAGAATCAGCAGGGTATTGACCGCCGTCAGCAGTGCGAAGCGCGGCCACAGGCTGAGCGAAGCCGAGAGCAGGTCCAGGGTGCGCGGCGATTCGCCACGGCTGCGGGCATCGAGAAACAGGATCAGCGCGGCGGTGTACAAGGGGTAGACCAGTAGCCCGATGATCACGCTATAGCCGGGAAACGCCTCCGGCCCCTGGGAGTGGTCGACCAGTTGCTGAAGCAACGCTTCGAGCACGACCAATGGCAGACACAGCGGCACGATTCGGCCCAGGTTGCGCTGGAAGAAATACAGGGAGTCGCGGAGTACGTCTAACGGATTCATCGGTCGCTATCGCAGGTTACGAGATATGTCGACACTGTAACCGATGCAACCGGCAGTCGAGCAAACGTAAACGTTCGGTAAAGGCTATTGAAACAATCGGTAACAGCCCCATAACTAGTGGGCACCTTCTCCATAAGGGAAAAGGGCGATGATTTTCCGGCAATCTATGAGGTCGCCATGAACAGCGAAGAACAAACCCTGATCGATGGACTGTTTTCCCGGCTGCAACAGGCCGAGACGGATTCAGCCCCGCGCGATGCCTTGGCCGAAGCGCGGATCAAGGAACATTTGAGCCGCCAGCCTGCGGCGGGCTATTTCATGACTCAGGCGATTCTGGTGCAAGAGGCGGCGATCAAGAGCCTCGACGAGCAAAACAAACAGCTCACCCAGCAAATCCAGCAACTGCAAGCCGAACTGCAACAAGCCCAGGCCGCCGCACCGGCGCCGAGCAACAGCGGCGGTGGTTTCCTGTCGAGCATCTTCGGTGGCTCCCGTGATCCGCAGCCCGCACCGACCCAAAGCGCTCCAGCGTCGAGTGGCGGCTGGCGTGAACCGGCGCGACCTTCTGCGCCACCGCCACAAAATTATGCTGCCCCGCAACAGAGCTTTGGTGCCCCGCAACAGAATTACGCCGCCCCACAGCAACAGGCTCCGGCAGCCGGCAGCAGTTTCCTCGGTGGCGCCTTGAAAACCGCAGCCGGCGTGGCCGGTGGCGTGATGCTGGCAGAGGGCATCAGCAGCTTGTTCCACAGCAACCAGCAGCCGCAGCAAATTGTTGAAGTCATCAAGGAAGAACCGGCCCAAGTGAATGACCGCGGCAATGACGACCAGCGTCTGGCCAACAACGATTCCTGGAGCAACAACGATCAGGGCGGGTTTGCAGACGCCGACGACAGCGATGACGGCTCATCGTTGTTTGGCGATGACGACGATTCCTTCGTCTGATATGCCATTCGTCCGGGGCCTTGTTGCGCCCCGGACTGATTATTCGCGGAAAAATCCTTCTGACTGGCATACTGGGCGACTTTTCGGACCTTGGGTCTGATCAATCGCCTGCGCTTGTGCGCGCCATGAGGATTTGCGGTGAAGAAGATCGCGGTGTTCGCCGATGTCCAAAACCTCTATTACACCGTGCGCCAGGCCTACGGTTGTCACTTCAACTACGCCGCCCTGTGGGCTGACATCAGCCAGCGCGGGCAGATCGTCGAGGCCTATGCCTACGCCATCGATCGCGGCGACAGCAAGCAGCAGCAATTCCAGCAGATCCTGCGCAACCTCGGTTTCATCGTGAAGCTCAAACCCTACATCCAGCGCAGTGACGGCTCGGCCAAGGGCGACTGGGACGTGGGCATCACCCTCGACATCATGGACGCCGCCGATCACGTCGACGAAGTGGTGCTGGCCTCGGGTGACGGTGATTTCGACATGTTGCTGGAGCGGATCATCGCCAAGCACGGGGTTGAAGCGGTTGCCTATGGCGTGCCGGGGCTCACCGCCAATTCGCTGATTCGCGCGGCTACGCGCTACGTGCCGATCGAAGGCGCATTGCTGCTTAAAAACTGATTATTGAACGCAAGGAACAGGTTTGGAACGCATAGCCGTCATCGACTTTGAAACCACCGGGATCTCCCCGAGCAGCAGCTGCCGGGCCACGGAAATCGCCGTGGTGATTCTTGAACAGGGACGCATCGTCGAGCGTTACCAAAGCCTGATGAATGCGGGTGTACGAGTGCCGGCCTTCATCGAACAGCTGACCGGGATCAGCAACGCCATGCTGCGCACCGCGCCTTCGGCCGAGCAGGTGATGAACGAGGTCAACGAATTTGTCGGCATCACCCCACTGCTGGCCCACAACGCCGCCTTCGACCAGAAGTTCTGGGACTTTGAGCTTGGGCGGATCAAACGCACTCGCTTGCAGAACTTTGCCTGCTCGCTGTTACTCGCCCGCCGCCTGATGCCGGCTGCGCCGAACCATAAACTCGGCACCCTCACCACCTTCGCCCAATTGCCCCACACAGGCACTGCTCACCGGGCCATGGCCGATGCGGAAATGGCTGCCAACCTCACCGCGCATCTGGCGCAGGAACTGCGGCGCAAACACGGCTTGCGCGAGTTGTCGCATGACTTGCTGTGCAGTTTGCAGAAAGTGCCGGCGGCGAAGATCAATGAACACCTCAAGCGCCATCGCGGATTCTGACCGCACTACCACTCCACTGTGGGAGCGAGCTTGCTCGCGATAGCGGACTGTCAGTCACTTGTGTGGTGAGTGTGCCGGCGTCATCGTCGGATCGCCGCCCGGAGCAAGCTCGCTCCCACAGTGGCGCTCTTGATGCTCCCCTCGGCATGCGTTTCTCGATAGCGTTGGAGAGCACACGATGTGAAGCGTCACCAGGTGACGCAATGGTGCTTTGAAAAGTGTACTGGCCTTATAAACCGGTTTTGTAACTTAAGTTCCGTCCGTCGGCTTTCTAAAATAACGCTCTTCTTGTCCTGCCTTCGAGCGTCCCCATGCCTGGTCTACGCCGTTTCCCGTTACCGCTGATAGGTGCCTTTTTCGCGCTGTACGTGATCTGGGGGTCGACCTACCTGGTGATTCGCATCGGTGTGCAGTACTGGCCGCCGCTAATGCTTGGCGGCATTCGTTTTATTGTCGGCGGTACGCTGATGTACGCCTTCCTGCGCTGGCGCGGTGTGCCAGCGCCGACCTGGCCGCAGTGGAAGGCGGCGGGGATAATCGGGATTTTGCTGCTCAGTTTTGGCAACGGCGCGGTCAGCATGGCCGAGCACACGGGCGTGGCCTCTGGCGTTGCGGCATTGGCGGTGGCGACGGTGCCGTTGTTTACCTTGCTCTGCGGGTATTTCTGGGGCGCGCGTAATACCCGTCTGGAATGGGCGGGGATTGTGCTGGGGCTGATCGGTATCGCCATGCTCAATCTGGGCTCCAATCTGCAATCGAGCCCTTTGGGGGCTGTACTGCTGATTGGTGCGGCGGCAGCCTGGGCCTTTGGTTCGGTTTGGAGCAAACATTTGCCATTGCCTCAGGGCGCTATGTCCAGCGCGGCGCAAATGCTTGTCGGCGGCGTGGTGTTGTTGATCGGCAGCGCGCTGACTGGCGAACAGCTGCAAAGCTTGCCGCCGCTTGAGGGGTGGGTCGCAATGATGTACCTGGTGGTGTTCGGCTCGATCGTCGCCTTCAACGCCTATATGTACCTGCTGAAAAACGTCCGCCCGGCGGCGGCCACCAGTTATGCCTACGTCAACCCGGCAGTGGCGGTATTGTTGGGGATCGTTTTTGCCGGTGAAAGCATCGGTATCGAAGAGGCTTTGGCGATGGCGGTGATCATCAGTGCCGTGCTGTTGATCAGTCTGCCGCAGTGGCGACGTGCTCCTGAGCGGCCTGCCGTCCTGGTGCCGACAGAATCCCGAGTGAATTAGGGTAAACTGCGCGCCATTGCACACTCGCGCTGATTTTTCCTACGGTATCCCCATGACTTTCGCCACTCTTGGCCTGATCGAACCCTTGCTGCGCGCCCTTGAGACGCTCGGTTACCAGACCCCGACCCCGGTGCAGACGCAAGCTATTCCGGCGGTATTGGCCGGTCGCGACCTGATGGCTGCGGCCCAGACCGGCACCGGCAAGACCGCCGGTTTCGCTGTGCCGCTGTTGCAGTTGCTGGCCATGGAAGGGCCGAAAGTCACCAGTAACTCGGTACGTGCGCTGATTCTGGTGCCAACCCGCGAGCTGGCCGAACAGGTGCATGAAAGCGTGCGTCAGTACGCTGAAAACCTGCCGCTAAGCACCTACGCGGTGTACGGCGGCGTCAGCATCAACCCGCAAATGATGAAGCTGCGCAAAGGCGTCGATCTGCTGGTGGCCACGCCTGGCCGTCTGCTGGATCTATTCCGCCAGAACGCGCTGAAGTTCAACCAGTTGCAAACCCTGGTGCTGGACGAAGCCGACCGCATGCTCGATCTGGGCTTCTCCGAAGAGCTGGCGAACATTTACAAGGCACTGCCGAAAAAGCGTCAGACGCTGCTGTTCTCCGCAACCTTCTCCGATGCGATTCGCGAGTTGGCCGGGAAAATGCTCAATGATCCGCTGAGCATCGAAGTCAGCCCGCGTAACGTTGCCGCCAACACCGTCAAGCAGTGGGTGGTCACGGTCGACAAGAAGCGCAAGGCCGAGCTGTTCATTCACTTGCTGCGCAAAAATCGCTGGAAACAGGTGCTGGTGTTCGCCAAGACCCGCAACGGCGTTGATCAACTGGTGGAAAAACTCCAGGGCCTGAGCGTGAATGCCGACGGCATCCACGGCGACAAACCACAAGCCACGCGCCAGCGCGCACTGGACCGTTTCAAGGCCAGCGAAGTGCAGATTCTGGTCGCCACCGATGTTGCCGCCCGTGGTCTGGATATCGAAGACTTGCCGTTGGTGGTGAACTTCGACCTGCCGATCGTCGCCGAGGATTACATCCACCGTATCGGTCGTACCGGCCGTGCGGGCGCGACCGGTGAGGCAATTTCATTGGTGTGTGCCGATGAGGTGAATCAGCTGTCGGCCATCGAGATGCTGACGCGTCAGACCTTGACCCGTCACATGGAGCAGGACTTCGAACCGGAACACCGCGTGCCGGACACCGATGCCAGCGGCCAAGTGGTCAAGAAACCGAAAAAGCCGAAGAAGCCAAAAGTCTCCGGTGGCGGCAAACGCAATCTGGGCAAGTGGGTGGAAAGCGGTGATGCTTCGGCGCCGGAGCCTTCGATCAAGCCTGTGCGAAAAGTACCGGTGTTCAATACCGGGCCGCGTAAGCGTAAGCCTTGATTAGACGCTGCGCCTGTTAGACCGCTTTCGCGAGCAATCGAGCGTCGACCGGCTGCTCCCACATTTGATCTGAGTTGTACGCAAAATTTGCGTCAAATGAAAATCCAGTGTGGGAGCGAGCTTGCTCGCGAAGGGCGCGACCCGGTCTTCAGGCCTAGCGCTGCAGCCACTCCGCCACCCCCAACCCCGCCGCTCGCCCACTGGCAAAACACGCGGTCAGCAGATAGCCACCCGTTGGCGCTTCCCAGTCGAGCATTTCGCCTGCGCAGAACACGCCAGGCAATTGCTTGAGCATCAGGTTTTCATTCATCGCTTCGAACGTCACGCCACCGGCGCTGCTGATGGCTTCGTCCAATGGGCGGGTGTTGACCAGCGTCAGGGGCAAGGCCTTGATCGCGTTGGCCAGCAAAAGCGGGTCAGTGAAGCATTCGGCGGGTGTCAGTTCGCGCAGCAATGCAGCCTTGACGCCGTCGAGGCCGAGTTGGCTGTGCAGGTGTTTGGCCATGGAGCGTGAACCACGGGGTTTGCTCAGCGCTGTCTGGATTTTATCCACAGGCCTGCCGGGCAGCAGGTCGAGGTGAATGGTTGCCGAGCCGGTCTGATTGATGGCCTCACGGATCGGCGCCGACAACGCGTAAATCAAACTGCCTTCGATGCCTGTGGCAGTGATCACGCATTCACCGAGTCGCGGCACATCGTCGTTCAAACCGATGGCGATATTTTTCAGCGGGGCCCCGGCGAATTTTCTGACCATCAGCTCGCTCCAGGCCTTCACCTCGAAACCACAATTGCTCGGTTGCAGCGGCGCCAGGGCAACCTCTCGTTGCGCAAGCGGCAGCATCCAGGCGCCATCCGAGCCCAAACGCGACCAGCTGCCGCCACCCAGCGCCAATAACAGTGCATCGGCGCTGATCGCCTTTTCACCGTCAGGGCTATCGATACGCAGGCGGCCATCAGCGTTCCAGCCCAGCCAACGGTGGCGGGTGTGGATAACTACGCCGGCATCGCGCAGGCGTTTGAGCCAGGCGCGGAGCAAGGGGGCGGCCTTCATGTCGGTAGGGAATACACGGCCAGAGCTGCCGACGAAGGTTTCGATGCCCAATCCATGAATCCACTGGCACAAGGCTTCGGCACCGAATTCGCGTAGCAACGGGGCGATCTGTGGGGCGCGCTCGGCATAACGTGCCAGAAACGTCGGGTAGGCTTCGGAGTGGGTAATGTTCATGCCGCCGACGCCGGCCAGCAGGAATTTTCGCCCCACCGAGGGCATGCCGTCGTACAGATCGACCTTGACCCCGGCCTGGCTCAGCACCTCGGCGGCCATCAGGCCGGCGGGGCCGCCGCCGATGATGGCGACGTGGTGAGGGCGGTTGGCGGAGGGCTGGGTCATGGCGTGAGCTGCGGTTCGGCGGAATAGGGCGGGCATTCTATCAGCAGCAAACAGTGTGGGAGCGAGCTTGCTCGCGATAGCGGTCTGTCAGTTACATCATTGTTGGAGGTGCCGCCGTCATCGCGAGCAAGCTCGCTCCCACATTTTATCTGGGTGTATCCAATAACCTGATCAAAAAATAACCATAGCTTTGCAGGCTGTATGCAGCATGGGCTGTAGGTCCTTTCACTCAGGTTATCCACAGGCCGTTCCACAGGCATTGTGGGTAAAGCATCCACAGCTCAGTGACAACCTGATGACTGCCAGACCCGTTGCGCGCTGTGATGGAGGATGCCATGACGTCGCGCCAGGGCCTGGCGGTCCTTGCTGTAGCCGCCGCCGATCACCCCAACCACCGGAATGTCGCGCCCCAGGCAATGGCGTAATACGCTTTCATCGCGGGCGGCGACGCCTTCGTCGGTCAGTTTCAGGTAGCCCAGCGCGTCGTCTTTATGCACATCGACACCTGCGTCATACAGCACCAGATCGGGCTGATAGAGCGGCAGCAGGTAATTCAGCGCGTCATCGACCACTTTCAAGTAGTCCTGATCGCCCATGCCCATGGGCAGCGGGATGTCCCAATCGCTTTTGGCCTTGCGTGCGGGAAAGTTCTTTTCGCAGTGCAGGGAAACCGTCACCGCATCCGGGGTATGTTCCAGTATTCGTGCCGTTCCATCGCCTTGGTGCACGTCGCAGTCGAAGATCAATACCCGACCGACGCGGCCGCTTTCCAGCAAGTAATGGCTGATCACCGCCAGGTCATTGAAGATGCAGAAACCCGCCGGGTGATCGTAATGAGCGTGATGGGTGCCGCCGGCCAGATGACAGGCCATGCCGTGCTCCAGTGCCTGCTCGGCGGCCAGCAATGAGCCGCCGACCGCGCGCACCGTGCGTCGGGCCAGCGCTTCGTTCCACGGCAGACCGAGACGCCGTTGGTCTTCGCGGGACAACTCGCCGCTCATGTAACGCTCGATGTACGCAGGGTCATGGGCGAGGGCGAGAATCTCGTTCGGGCAGATTTCCGGGCGCAGCAAGTGCTGATCAACGGTCAGGCCGCTGTCCACCAGGTGATCACGCAGCAGTCGGAATTTGTCCATGGGAAAGCGATGTTCCGCCGGGAACTCGGGGCTGTAGTCTTCGTGGTAAATCAGCGGCAGCGACATGGCGATTTCATGGAGTGAATGAGTGAAGGATCCTACCAGCGATGTAGACTTGTTTGCAGGGGAACGGAGGGGGAATGATGGAGCCGATACTGGAACTTGAGAGTGCGCGGCTGCTGATGCGCCAATGGCGTGATGAAGATTTGCCGGCGTTTGCGGCGATGTGCGCCGACCCGCAGGTCATGCGCTACTTTCCGGCACCCTTGAGTCGTCTGGAAAGCGCTGCATTGATCGGGCGAATCCGTGGCCATTTCGCTGAGCATGGTTACGGCTTCTGGGCGCTGGAGCGCAAGGACACTGGCGCATTCATCGGTTTTACCGGATTGGCGGTGGTCGGGTTCGAGGCTTCTTTCACGCCGGCCACCGAAATCGGCTGGCGCCTGGCTCGCGAGCATTGGGGGCTGGGTTACGCCAGTGAAGCGGCCTGGACCGCTCTGCGTTGCGGCTTTGACCGTTTGGCGCTGGACGAAGTCGTGGCGTTTACCACCGCGGCTAACCTGCCGTCGCAGAAGGTGATGCAGGCCATCGGTATGCATCACGACCCGGCGGGGGATTTCGAGCACCCCAAACTCGAGGCCGATCATCCGTTGCGTCACCATGTGCTGTACCGCATTACCCGTGAACAATGGTTGGAAACCTTGCATGGCTAAATGTTTACAATGGGCTCATGGTTGGCCCGGGCCACTATTTGAATCGACCGCCGCAGCCAAGACTGCGCGGCATTGCTCTGTGTGAGGAGAGTCTGAATGAGCCATGTGTTGGATGATCTGGTCGACTTGCTGACCTTGGAACCGATCGAAGAAAACCTGTTTCGCGGTCGCAGCCAGGACCTGGGTTTTCGTCAGCTGTTCGGCGGCCAGGTGTTGGGCCAGTCCCTTTCCGCGGCCAGCCAGACGGTTGAAGAAGCGCGCCATGTGCATTCGATGCATGGTTATTTCCTGCGTCCGGGCGACGCCGGTTTGCCGGTGGTCTACCAGGTGGATCGGGTTCGCGATGGCGGTAGCTTCAGCACCCGCCGCGTGACGGCGATCCAGAAGGGCAACCCGATCTTCACGTGCAGCGCGTCCTTCCAGTACGACGAAGAAGGCTTCGAACACCAGACCCCGATGCCGCAAGTGGTCGGCCCGGAAAACCTGCCGTCGGAGCTGGAACTCACCCAGCAACGCGCGCATTTGATTCCGGAGCACATGCGCGAAAAACTGCTGTGCCCCAAGCCGATCGAATTCCGCCCGGTGACGGAAGCAGACCCGTACAACCCGCAACCGGCCGACCCGATCAAGTACGTCTGGTTTCGCGCCGACGGTGCATTGGCCGACTCACCAGCGCTGCACAAATACCTGCTGGCCTATGCTTCTGACTTTGGTTTGCTGACCAGCTCCTTGCTGCCCCACGGCAAGTCGGTCTGGCAGAAAGACATGCAAGTCGCCAGCCTCGATCACGCGCTGTGGTTCCATGCTGATCTGCGTGCCGATGACTGGCTGCTGTACGCCATGGACAGCCCATGGGCCGGTAACTCCCGTGGCTTTTCCCGTGGCAGTGTGTTTAACCGCGCAGGCAAACTGGTGGCGTCGGTCACTCAGGAAGGCCTGATCCGTCATCGCAAGGATTGGGCATGAGTCTCTCCGAGGTGCGGCATTGGGTGTTTGACATGGACGGCACGCTGACCATTGCCGTGCATGATTTCGTGGCGATTCGTCAGGCGCTGGCGATTCCCGCTGAACACGACATCCTCACCCACCTCGCGGCATTACCGGCCGATGAAGCTGCGGCTAAACACGCCTGGTTGCTGGAACATGAACGGGACCTGGCGCTGGGCTCCAAACCGGCACCCGGCGCGGTGGAACTGGTGCGTGAGCTGGCCGGGCGCGGCTATCGCCTCGGCATTCTCACGCGCAATGCTCGCGAGCTGGCCCATGTCACGCTTGAGGCGATCGGTCTGGCTGACTGCTTTGCGGTAGAGGATGTGCTGGGCCGTGATGAAGCGCCGCCCAAACCTCATCCGGGTGGTCTGTTGAAACTGGCCGAGGCTTGGGATGTGGCACCGAGCGAACTGGTGATGGTCGGTGATTATCGCTTCGACCTGGATTGCGGTCGTGCGGCGGGCGCACGGACGGTGCTGGTGAATCTGCCGGATAACCCGTGGCCCGAGTTGGCCGACTGGCATGCGCAGGATTGTTTGGAATTGCGGCAGATGTTGTCGGCTTAAGGGATTTGTTGTCTGGTTAACCGCTATCGCGAGCAAGCTCGCTCCCACAGGTGTTATGTGATCAATGTGGGAGCGAGCTTGCTCGCGATAGGGCCCTGCCAGGCGACATATTTCTAACTACTGGAACAACGCCTTCTGCCCCTCGGGCGAGGTGAACATCTTGTCCCCGTTGTGCCCGACCCCAGGCACTTCGATCAGCCGCTGATTCAGCCCTTCGGGATGGCGCTGCTGTAAATAGTCGAAATAGTTGTGCCCACGAATCAGCCGATACGCGCCTTGTGTTTCGGCGGCGCAACTTCTATCCAGTGCCGGATGATGCGGGTTGGTGTCTCGCTGACCCAGCAAATAAGTGATGTTGCGCTGGACGTAGCCTTGCTCAAGTTGCTGTGCCGTTTGCCCGTTGGCGTAGTCCGGCAGTTTCAGCAGTCCGTACTTCCAGTCATTGAAACCGGGGCAATGCGCGGCATTGAACGGCCCCGGTCGTTGCTCATCGAAATACGCATACGAAGACGGGTTGGCGATCACGTAGCGCACACTGATTCCCGCCGCTTGCAGTGCTGGCTGATCGTGCCCGAGCAACGCATACCGTTGCACCACTTGTGCACCACCGGAGTGGCCGGCGATGACGATTTCCTTCAGGGTTGGGAACTGCTGGCGATCGCTCAGGCGCTCCAGAATCTTGTCGAGCACCGTAAAGGAACTCAGCGGGTTCGGCCCGGTGGACAGTTCGCCGGCCATCCAGTCATTACCGTGCCAGCGCAGCAGGCTGTCGGGCAGTTGATGGCGAGCGATGTCAGTCTCATTGAGAAACTGCGGTGCGATCACCAGGGTAGTAGTGCTTTGTCCGGCCTGCTCAGCGGCTCTTTCCGCGCTCTGGCGATAGGTTTCAGCGTTGCGCAAGCGCCCATGAATCACGATCAGTACGCGCTGAATCTGCGGTGATGACTGGCTCACGCCAACCGCCAACTCAGAGTCGCCCATGTTCAGGCGACCAGGGCTGATGACCTTGACCCCATGCTCGGCAGCCAGGAGGTTGGCGCTGCAGAATAACAGAGCGAATACCAGCAGCCAGCGCGTGTGCATTTAGAGACTCTTCGTCGCGAAGGTGTCGCATTGACTGACCTGGCCCTGGGCGAAGCCGGTCTTGAACCAGCGAACCCGTTGCGCCGAGGTGCCGTGAGTAAATGAGTCCGGGACCACGCGGCCCTGACCCTGTTGCTGCAAGCGGTCGTCGCCGATGGCATTGGCGGCGTTCAGGGCTTCTTCGACGTCGCCCGGCTCCAGCCAGTTCAGGCGCTTTTGCGCGTTGTTGGCCCAGACACCGGCCAGGCAATCGGCCTGCAACTCCTGACGCACCAGCAGACCGCCGTCACCTTCCATGCGCTGACCTCGTTGACGTGCGGCCTGGATCTTGGCGGATACGCCGAGCAAGGTTTGCACGTGATGACCGACTTCGTGAGCGATTACGTAAGCCTGGGCAAAGTCGCCGGCCGCACCGAAGCGCTGGGACATTTCCTGGAAGAAACTCATGTCCAGATACACCCGTTGATCCGCCGGGCAGTAGAACGGACCGGTCGCCGAGGTGGCGCCACCGCAGGCCGAATTGACCCGGCCGTTGAACAGCAGCAGCTTGGGCGTCGAGTACTGGCGACCGGCTTGCTGGAATATCTGGCCCCAGGTGTCTTCGGTGTCGCCGAGGATCCGCGCGACAAACTCGGCCTGCTGATCATTGGCCGGCGGCGCCTTGCGGGTTTGTATGGTTTGCGTGGTTGCGGGGGCTGACTGTTGGTTCATCTGTCCGGCCAACTGCCCGAGAATCTGCATCGGGTCTTGCCCGGTGATCCAGCCAATACCGACGATCAGCACAATGGCCGTCAGGCTCAGCCCCTTGCCACCACCAAAACGCATCCCACCGCCGCCACCGCCAACATCCTCATCGCGTGCATCCACCACGTTGTCGCTGCGGCGGCCTTTTTTCCATAGCATGTGGGAATCCTCTGTTTGCGCGTGGTGGTGAGTGTCGCTGGTGAGTGGGATAGTCGCCAGTCCGGTCGTCAGACTACGTCAGACTACGTCAGGCGAAAGGCCGTATGGTATTCCGACCTGCGAGACCGGAGGGTTACAGGTGCTCAGCGACGAAGGTGTCGCACTGCTCGAACCGGCCGTCATTGAAGCCAGTCTTGAACCAGTGAGCACGCTGCGCCGAGGTGCCGTGAGTGAAGGTCTCTGGCATCACGCTGGCTGTTTGGTTCCCTTGTCGGTAGTCGTCACCGAACACTGCGGCAGCCTGCAACGCCTCTTCGAGATCGCCCGGTTCCAGCCAGTTCAGACGCTGTTGCGCGTGATACGCCCAGACACCTGCCAGGCAATCGGCTTGCAGCTCCGAGCGCACTTCGAGCCCGTCTTCGCCGGCGACCGTTTGACCGGCGCTCAGTGCGTCCTCGAACGGCCGCGACAAGCCCAGTTGCGTTTGCACGTGATGACCGACTTCGTGGGCGATCACATACGCTTGGGCGAAGTCACCGACCACCGAAAAACGCTGTGACATTTCACGAAAAAACGTCAGGTCCAGATACACCTGCTGGTTCTCCGGGCAATAAAACGGCCCGCTGGCAGAGGAGGCAAAACCACAGGCTGATACCACGCCGTGGTCAAAGAGGGTCAGGGTCGGTTCTGGGTATGGGCGATTGAGTGGCTGGAAAATCTGCTTCCAGGTGTCCTCGGTATCCCCGAGTACGGCGCGGACAAATGCCAGTTCCGGGTCTTCGACAGGCGTCGAGATGACGCTGATCGGCGAGGGATTGGTTGAACGAGGACTTTCGAAAAACGGCGTCAGGCTGGTCAGCGTGCCGATACCCATTACCGTGGCGGTGCCGAGCATTACCCCGAGTTTTTTACCAGGCGTGAACCGGGTTGCCGTGTCCTCTCGGGTGTCCTTTACGTTGTCGCTGGGGCGGGCTTTGTTCCATAACATGTTGACGTTCCTTGTAGGTTGAGCGGCATTCATTGCCTCCCCAATGGATAACAGTTATGGCGTGCAGCGGGCGCAGAAAAGTGTAAAGGCGCGTAAGGCATGACTGATTGCCGCCTTCACTTGTTCACACAGGGCCATTTCCTGTTCATACACGGCGGCGATCGAACGCGGCAGTTCCACATTTTGCATTCATTCGGTTGTCTTTTAGAATCGGCTAAATTTCGTCTGGAATCCCACCATGGCCGGCAGTCAAATCGAACGTGTCTTCAGTGTGCTCGAAAGTCTTACCAGCGATCCGCGAGGTCTGCCGATGCAGGTGTTGGCCGAGCAGCTGGAGATCCCGAAAAGTGCGACGCACCGTTTGCTCGCCGAGTTGATCCGGCTGGGTTATGTGCGACAGAACCCGGACAACTTGCGTTATCACCTGTCGACCAAACTGGTTGCCATGGGCTTTCGTTACCTGTCGAGTAGCGGCGCGGATATCGTCCAGCCGGTGCTGGATCGGTTGGCCCAGGAAACCGGAGAGCTGGTGCGATTGGGCGTGATTGAAGGCGAGCGTCAGACCTGGATTGCCAAGTCTCAGGGCGCGCGTTCAGGTTTGCGCTATGACCCGGACATGGGCCGCGATGCGCCGTTGTTCTACACCGCGTCCGGGCACGCGTGGCTGGCCTGCCTCAGTGATGCCGAGGCCTTGTCGCTGGTGGAGCGGCAGGCGGCGGATGTACCGCTGGAGCTTGGACCGAATGCGCCACGTTCCAATATCGAACTGCTCGAACGCCTGCGGCTGGCTCGCGAACACGGTTATGCCTGGGTTCTAGAGAGCTCGGCGGTCGGCACCTCGGCAATCGCCGCCGTGGTGCGCCATCCGGTGGATGGGCGGGTGGTGGGCGTACTCAGTATCGCCGGGCCGAGTGCGCGGTTGCCCGAATCACGACTGCATGAGCTGGCGCCGTTGTTGTTGCAGTTTGCTCAGGAATTGTCGTCGGCGAGTCAGGCCTCGGAGCTGTTCAACTGATCGTCATTCCCCTGTAGAAGCTGTGCGATGATCGAACACTTTTTGTTTTTTACTGTTCAGAAAACTGGAATCAAGTTCTAGATTGTTGGAGCTCCATAGTGCCTTGCGCGCGATGCTTTTTGACCTTTGATGCAAGACACAAGGGATACCCCATGACGCTCAGCACGCCGCTCTCCGGTATCAATCAACCCTTCAAAGGCATCCTGCTGATCGTTGTCGCGACCTTCCTGTTTTCCACTCACGACGCCTTGTCGAAATACCTGTCGGGCTTCTATCCGGTGATCATGGTGGTGTGGGCGCGTTATCTGGTTCACACGCTACTGATGGCCGGGATTTTTCTGCCGCAATCCGGGTTGCGTGTCCTGCGCACGAAACGCCCGTTGCTGCAGTTGCTGCGGGCGTTGTGCTTGCTTGGCACCAGTCTGTTGTTCACCACGGGCCTATTGTTCATCCCGTTGGCGGAAGCCACGGCGGTCAACTTTCTTGCGCCGGTGTTGGTGACCGCATTGTCGGTGCCATTGCTCGGTGAGCGGGTGACGCGCGGGCAATGGCTGGCGGTGATTTGCGGGTTTATCGGCGTGTTGATCATCGTCCACCCCGGCGGCGAGTTGTTCACTCCGGCGGTATTGCTGCCGTTCTGCTCGGCGTTGTTCTTCTGCTTTTACCAACTGCTGACGCGCAAACTCAGCGAGATCGACAGCCCGACCACCAGTAACTTCTTGGCTGGTTTGTGCAACACCCTGGTCATGAGTGCGCTGGTGCCGATGTTCTGGCAAGTGCCGAGTTTGACTCATGGCCTGTTGATGGTGGCGTTGGGTAGCTGCGGGATGACGGCGCATTTGCTGCTGACTCAGGCGTTTCGGCATGCCGCACCGGCATTGCTGGCACCCTTTGGTTACTGTCAGATCGTGTTTGCCGGACTGCTCGGCTGGCTGCTGTTTTCCCACACGCCGAGCCTGACCACGGTGATTGGTATCGCGATCATTTGCGTCAGTGGTCTGGCGGCGGCCTGGCAACAGCGGCGTCGTTGAGCAGGGGGAGGGAATGCAGGCCCGGGATCAGGCCTGCGAGAAGGCTGGATCAGTCTTCGAGGTTCGGAATCTTGCGCGGTGCCATGAAGTACAGCCAGATCAGTGCGATGAAGTACATCGCCGGAATCATGGTGAACAGCACGGTGTAGTTGTTGTTGGTGATGGTCAGAATGTGCCCGACCAGTTGGGTCATGAACATCCCGCCAATGGCTGCGCACATCCCGCCGAAACCGAACACCGTGCTCATCATGTGCTTGGGCGTGTAGTCCATCACCAGGCTCCAGATGTTTGCGGTCCAGGCCTGGTGTGCACCGATGGCCAGCGAGATGGCAAACACCGCGACCCACAGGTTGCTGGAACCGGCGGCCATGATCACGCCGATGATGCAGCAGGCGAACAGCAGCATCGACATCAGTCGCGCCTTGATCGGGTTGATCCCGCGACCGATCAGGAACGAGGACAGAATGCCGCCGCCGACGCTGCCGAAGTCGGCGGTCAGGTAGATGATGATCAGCGGGATACCCATCTGCGTGACGTTGATCCCCAGGTTGTATTGCTGGTTGAGGAACGGTGGTAGCCAGTACAGGTAGAACCAGAACACCGGCGCGGTCATCGAATACGCGAGGGCGAAGGCCCAAGTGCCACGCATCCGCAGGATCCGAGAGAACGGCACGCGGGTTTGTTCCGGTTCGACTTCCTTCTGGATGTAGTCCAGTTCCGATTGTTTCACCGACGGGTGATCTTCCGGGTTGAAGTACTTCAGGCCCCAGAACAGCAACCAGATCCCGCCCAGCGCCGACATGCACAGGAACGCGGCTTGCCAGCCCCAGACGTGGAGGATCAGCGGCAGCAGCATCGGCGTGAACATCGCGCCGACGTTGGTCCCGGCGTTGAAGATGCCAGTGGCCACGGCGCGCTCACCGGCAGGGAACCACAGCCGGGTGGTTTTCACGCAGGCCGGGTAGTTGGCGGCTTCGGTCAGCCCGAGGATAAAGCGGCAAACCATAAAGCCTGCGGCCGAGGTTGCCAGACCATGGGCACCGGTGGCCAGGCTCCAGAGCAAGACCGAGCAGAAGAACACGCGCTTCACGCCGACCCGGTCGATCAGTCGGCCTTGCAGCACGAAGCCGACGGCATAGCCGACCTGAAACCAGAAGTTGATGTTGGCGTAGTCCATCGCCGTCCAGCTCATTTCCTTGGCCAGAATCGGCTGCATGACACCCAGTGCGGCGCGGTCGATGTAGTTCAGGGTGGTGGCGAAAAACACCAGCGCCAGCATGCCCCAACGGGTTTTGCCGACCGCCATGGCGCCGCGGATTTTGTCGCCGATACCGCCGGTTGAGACGCCCAGGCCTGCGGCCATGCGTGAACTTTGAGAAGGAATCATGTGTGCCATCCGTTCAATGACTGACAAGCAAGGCTTGTCGGGACTTCATGGGCGCGAGATCAATCGTCGGGATGCACAAGTGCACAGGGCGAAATCAATGATTGATCGGCTGAGTGTTTGTGTTGGCTCAGTGTTGGCTGAGTCAACCAAAGCGCTTGTTCAGCGTGCGGGCCGGGTTCGGTCGCAGGCGCCAGAAAGGCTTGAAGGTGATTGGCGGTCGGGCGCCAGACACGGGGAATGAAGGAGAGAGCAACGGAGCGAGGCGTTGAATGCAAGCATGAGCGTGTACCCGATTTTTGAAATTTTTATGGTGTGTTCTGGGTCTTTGGTCACTTCGACCGGTGATTCATGACCGGACTCAATGTGCTGTCGATGGTGCGCAGCGAGCGAAAAATCGTCAATTCGCCAACAACCATTGTGTTCGATAATCGCACAGTAAACTAACCGGTTGGTACACTTTGAATTGCTCTGATCATTCATGCAGCCAATAATTTGCCTCAAGTTAAACGCGATCCCTCGTAGCAGCTGGCGAAGCCTGCGTTCGGCTGCGCAGCAGTCGTGAAATCAGATGATGCGATGAGTCAGGAGGACCGCGCACTCAGGATTTACGACTGCTTTGCAGCCGAACGCAGGCTTCGCCAGCTGCTACGAAAAGCCGTGTTGTGCCTCTAACACGATCAGCCCATCCCACCGGGAGTCGAAACATGCAGCGTTCCATTGCCACCGTTTCCTTGAGCGGTACCTTGCCGGAAAAACTCGAAGCCATCGCCGCCGCGGGTTTCGATGGGGTGGAAATCTTCGAAAACGACCTTCTGTACTACGACGGCAGCCCGCGTGAAATCAAACAGATGTGCGCTGACCTGGGCATCGCCATCACCCTGTTTCAACCGTTTCGCGATTTCGAAGGCTGTCGCCGCGACCGCCTGCCGCGCAACCTCGAACGTGCCGAGCGCAAGTTCGACCTGATGCAGGAACTGGGCACCGACCTGGTGCTGGTGTGCAGTAATGCCTCGGCCGACAGCATTGGCGATGAGCAGATTCTGGTCGACGACCTGCGCCAGCTGGCCGAGCGCGCCGGGGCTCGTGGCTTGCGGATCGGTTATGAAGCGCTGGCCTGGGGCCGGCATGTGAACACTTATCAACAGGTCTGGAATATCGTCCGCCAGGCGGACCATCCGAGTCTGGGCGTGTTGCTGGACAGCTTTCATACCTTGTCGCTCAAGGGCGATCCACGGGCTATCGCGGACATTCCCGGCGAGAAGATTTTCTTTGTGCAAATGGCCGATGCGCCGATCCTGGCGATGGACGTGCTGGAGTGGAGCCGACATTTTCGTTGCTTCCCCGGACAGGGCGAATTCGACTTGCCGGGTTTCCTCGCGCCGATTATCCAGAGCGGCTACACCGGGCCGTTGTCGCTGGAGATCTTCAACGATGGATTCCGCGCCGCGCCGCCACGCGCCAACGCCGCAGATGGCCTGCGTTCCTTGCTGTATCTGGAAGAGAAGACCCGAGCGCGTTTGCAGCAGCAACACGCTACGCCGGCGCCGAATTTCGATATTCTTTTCGCCACGCCGCCGGCCAGTGAATACGACGGCATCGAATTTCTTGAGTTCGCGGTGGACGAAAGTCTCGGCGCCAAGCTGTCCCACTGGCTGGAGCGACTGGGTTTCGTCAAGGCCGGTGAGCACCGCTCCAAGAACGTCACGCTGCTGCGTCAGGGCGATATCAATCTGATTCTCAACTCTGAACCTTATTCGTTTGCTCACAGCTTTTTCGAAGCGCACGGGCCGTCATTGTGCGCGACTGCGGTGCGGGTCAAAGACAGCGCCAGCGCGCTGGCCCGAGCGGTGGCCTACAAGGGGCAACCCTATCGCGGGCTGGTCGGCCCCAATGAGCTGGAACTGGCGGCGGTCCGTGCGCCGGATGGCAGCCTGATTTATCTGGTGGATGAACACGCCGATGTCTATGGCACCGACTTCCGGTTGCTACCGACAGCAGCCTCCGCTGGCGGGCTCAAAAGAATCGACCACATGGCGATGGCGCTGCCGGCGGACAGCCTCGACAGTTGGGTGCTGTTCTACAAAAGCCTGCTGGATTTCGAGGCCGACGATGAAGTGGTGTTGCCGGATCCTTACGGCCTGGTGAAAAGTCGCGCGCTGCGCAGTCGTTGCAGCTCGATCCGCTTGCCGCTGAACATTTCCGAGAACCGCAATACTGCGATCTCTCACGCCTTGTCCAGTTATCGCGGTTCCGGTGTGCACCACATTGCCTTCGACTGCGACGATATTTTTGCTGAAGTCAGTCGCGCCAAAGCGGCCGGCGTACCGCTGCTGGACATCCCGCTCAACTATTACGATGACCTCGCCGCACGCTTTGATTTCGATGACGAGTTCCTCAGCGAGCTCGCCTATTACAACGTGCTGTATGACCGCGATGCCCAGGGTGGTGAGTTGTTTCATGTGTACACCGAACCCTTTGAAGGGCGCTTTTTCTTCGAAATCATCCAGCGCAAGAACGGCTACATGGGGTACGGCGCGGCCAACGTTGCGGTGCGTCTGGCGGCAATGGCGAAATCACGCAGCGGTGGCTTGCGTCACGCCAAGTTGTAGGAGAATCGTAAACACAGGGGTAAACGGCCGTGGCGAAGCTTCCTTCACTGCATCGTGCGGCCCATAATCGCCAGCTGTGCAGTGATGGCCTTGAGCCCGGAATGAGAATGACCACAGAACTCACCGTCGCGCCCGACGAACCCTTGATCGAGCCGCGCAAGAGTCGCAAGAACAACCCGGAAAAGACCCGCGAGAACATTCTTCAAGAAGCCATTGTCGAGTTCGTCCAGCAGGGTCTGTCCGGCGCTCGTGTTGATGCGATCGCCGAGCGTATCCACACCTCGAAGCGGATGATCTATTACTACTTCGGTAGCAAGGAACAGCTCTACGTCGAGGTGCTGGAGAAGCTTTACGGCGACATCCGTAGCACTGAAAGTCGCTTGCACCTGGCTGAGCTGGAACCGCGTGAGGCGATCCGGCGGCTGGTGGAGTTCACCTTCGATCACCATGACCGCAACGTCGATTTTGTGCGCATCGTCAGTATCGAGAACATCCACAATGCCGAGTACGTGAAGCACTCAGAAGCGATCAAGGCGATGAACAATACGATCCTCGATTCGCTGGGCGTGATTCTGCGTCGCGGTGCCGAGGAGGGCGTGTTCCGCAGCGGGCTGGATCCGCTGGACGTGCATTTGCTGATCAGTTCGTTCTGTTTTTACCGGGTGTCGAACCGTCATACCTTCGGTGAGATTTTTCAGATCGACTTGCCGGACGAAACGATCAAGCAACGTCATCGCCAGATGATCTGCGACTCGGTGTTGCGTTATTTACAGGCGTAATTCAGTCGTTAAAAGATCGCAGCCCGTAGGAGCTGCCGCAGGCTGCGATCTTTTGATCTTCAACCATTCATGCTTTGAAAGTGCGCGAGCATCCGCCGCGCATCCGGCACCACGCCGCTGAACAGTTCGAAGGCCTTCACCGCCTGGAACACTGCCATGTTGCCGCCATCCAGAGTACGGCAACCCAAGGCTTTGGCATTGCGCAGCAATTCGGTTTCCAGTGGAAAGTAAACAATCTCCGCGACCCACAACTCGGCCCGCAGCAACTCTACTGGCACTGGCATGCCGGGCAGTTTGGCCATGCCCATCGGCGTGGTGTTGACCAGTCCATCCGCTTGCGCCAGCGCACTTGGCAGATCGCTGCCGGCACAAGCCCGACCGCTGCCAAAATGCTGGTTGAGGTTGTTCGCAAGGCTTTGCGCGCGGCTGCTGTCCACGTCGAAAATACTCAGCTGCTGCACGCCTTCGCTCAATAGCGCGTGGGCGACTGCGGCACCGGCACCGCCAGCACCCATTTGGACGACACGCTCGCGGGCGGTGCCGTTCAAGCCACGCCGAAAGCCTTCGGCAAAACCCAGGCAGTCGGTGTTGTGCCCAATGCGTTTTCCATCCTTGAGCACCACGGTGTTGACTGCGCCAATGCCTCGGGCTTCAGGCGAGAGTTCATCGAGTAGCGGGATGATCGCCTGTTTGCACGGAAAGGTGACGTTCAGGCCGGTGAAGTTCATCCGCTCGGCTGCCATCAGCAAGTCGGGGAGGGCGCCGCTGTCGAGTTTCAGCTGATCGAGGTCGATCAACCGATAGAGGTAGCGCAGGCCTTGGGCATCGCCCTCGTGCTCATGCAACGCAGGGGTTCGGGACGCCTGGATGCCGGCGCCGATCAATCCTGCGAGTACAGCGTTGTTCTGCGACATGTGGCTCATCCCTTCAAGCGATGGCTGAAATGCTCCAGCGCCAGGCGATAGCCGTGGCTGCCAAAACCGCACAACACTGCGGTGGCAATGGCCGAAACGAACGAGTGATGACGGAACGGCTCGCGCGCATGCACGTTGGACAGGTGCACTTCGATTACCGGTAACTCGCTGGCGATCAGCGCGTCTCGAATCGCTACCGAGGTGTGCGTCCAGGCCGCCGGGTTGATCACGATCCCGGCGCAACGACCGCGTGCCGAATGAATCCAGTCGAGCAATTCGCCTTCGTGGTTGGTCTGGCGAAACTCCACCACCAGACCGAACTCTTCGGCGGCGCGACCGCACAAGGCCGAAATGTCGGCCAGGGTTTCGTGACCATAAGTCGCCGGCTCACGAGTGCCGAGCAGGTTCAGGTTCGGGCCGTTGAGCACCAGAACGATAGGGGCCATCAGGGGGATCTCCATTGTTATTGTGGGCGTAGGTCGAGGAAGACCCGCCTGTGGAGATAAATTGTACTAGCTGGTTAACTTGGTCAATTGAAGCTGAGCGCCAAGGCTCAAAGGATTGAAATAAGTGTTCGATGATCGGACGGTCGCTGTCGTTACCCTGCCCAGTGCGGCTGATGTTCAAGCAGAAAATCAATAAACGCCCGTAACCGAAGCGGCACATGACGACTCTGCGGATACAGCAACGTGAAAGGCCGCGAACGCCCGCCAAAAGGCTGAAGCACTTCAATCAGTGAACCCTCGGCCAGCTCTTTCTCGACGATGAAGCGATAGGTCTGAAACAGCCCGGCGCCATGCCTGGCCAGTGTCACGCCGCCCAATACGTCGTCGGAGCAACTGAAGCCGCTCTCGGCGAGTACCTCCAGTTGCTTGCGATTGTCGTTGAACAACCAGGAAATGCGCCGACCGCTGCTGGGCAATTCGAACTGGATGCATTCGTGCCGGTGCAGATCGTCGAGGGTTTGCGGGGTGCCTGCGCGTTGCAGGTAATCGGGGCTGGCGATCACCACGAGTGCGGCGTCTTCAAGGTGTCGGGCGATCAACCCGGAGTCGGGGATGGCACGCACGCGAATCGCCAGGTCATAGCCTTCGTCGACGAAATCAATGTTGCGATTGCTGATATGTGCTTCGACCTGCACGTCAGGGAAGCGCACTCGAAACGCCGGTAGCAACGGCAGGATGCGGTGATGAGCGTAAGTGGTGGGAATACTGATACGCAATTTGCCGGACGGCGCTTGCTGCTGGCCCATCACTTCGCGTTGGGCCTCGACCAGTTGCGCCACCGCCTGACGGCATTGCTCGAAATAACGGCGTCCGCTGTCGGTCAACTTCACACTGCGCGTCGTACGGGCGAACAGCCGCACCCCCAGGCGCTCCTCCATGCGCGACACCGAACGGCTGACGGCTGCTGGGGTCACACCGGCCACCAACGCCGCAGCGGTAAAACTGCCGGCTTCGGCCGCCAGACAAAACAGCTCGATGCTGCCCAGCTGAAGATCGTCGAACTGTCGCTGCATGATTGATTACACCGGGGATCAAATGAAGTGTCTGAATCTGTATTTATCAAATGCTGTCGGATAAATACAGCGAGTGCCCTCTAACACTCATTTTGAAGGTGCCACCCTTGTTCAGCACCGGCAGCACCACCGGTCAGGTATTGGCGGTCAATGGCGGAATGAGCGCTGGCAAGTGGTAAACATTGGGCTGCATTTTCCTGATCACATCACTGGAGAAACATCATGCCTTTCGTAAGCGTGCGTATTACCCGCGACGGTGCCACCAAGGAACAGAAAGCCCAGGTCATCGCCGAAATCACCGACACCTTGCACCGGGTTCTCGGCAAACGGCCAGACTTGACCCACATTGTGATCGAAGAAATCGACACCGATAACTGGGGCTATGCCGGCATGACCACCACCGAGTATCGACAGCAACAGGGATGAGTAGGTGCCTCGCACAAAAAAGCCGTCATCAAGACGGCTGTTTTGTATTGAACGTGTGCGATCAACGCCGGGTCAGCAAGACCCCGGATTCCATGTGGTGCGTCCACGGGAACTGATCGAACATCGCGCAGCGGGTGATGCGGTGGGTGTCGTGCAATTGGGCGATGTTGGCCGCCAGCGTCTCCGGGTTGCACGAGATGTACAGAATGTTCTCGAAGCGTCGGGTCAGCTCGCACGTGTCCGGGTCCATGCCGGCGCGCGGCGGGTCGACGAATACGCTACCGAACTCGTAGCTCTTCAGATCAATGCCGTGCAAACGGCGGAACGGGCGAACTTCATTCAACGCTTCGGTCAGCTCTTCGGCAGACAACCGCACCAGAGTGACGTTATCCACAGCGTTTTCACTGAGGTTGCTCAGCGCCGCATTCACCGAGGTCTTGCTGATTTCGGTAGCCAGCACTTTGCGCACGCGGGTCGCCAGCGGCAGGGTGAAGTTGCCGTTGCCGCAATACAGCTCCAGCAAATCGTCGGAACGATCACCCAGGGCGTCGTACGCCCAGTTGAGCATCTTCTGGTTCACTGTGCCGTTCGGCTGAGTGAATGCGCCTTCAGGTTGGCGATAGCTGAAGGTGCGACCACCGACTTCAAGTTTCTCGACCACATAATCATGGCCGATCACTTCGCGTTTGCCCTTGGAACGACCGATCACGCTGACATTCAGGTCTGCGGCCAGTTTTGAAGCCGCCGTGTGCCAGTGTTCGTCCAGCGGACGGTGATAACACAAGGTGATCATCGCATCACCGGCCAGGGTGGTCAGGAACTCCACCTGAAACAGCTTGTGGCTCAAGGCGGCGCTGGCTTGCCAGGCGGCCTTGAGCTGCGGCATCAACTGGTTGATGCGCAGGCTTGCGATCGGGAATTCTTCGATCAGGATCGGCGTGCGTTTGTCTTCCTGGGAGAACATCGCGTAGTGACGCTCGCCGGCTTCGCGCCACAGACGGAATTCGGCGCGCAGGCGAAAGTTCTTCAATGGCGAGTTGAACACCGCAGGTTCAGGTGCATCGAACGGCGCCAGCAGGTCACGCAGGCGCGTGGCCTTTTCTTCGAGCTGAGCAGTGTAAGCCTGGGAATCGAAAGTCATGCGTTGAACCAACCCAACTTGATCACGAACAGAATCGACAGAATCACCAACGCCGAGTTCAGTTCACGGCCACGGCCGGACAGCAACTTGATCGCGGTCCAGGAAATGAAACCGAACGCGATACCGTTGGCGATGGAGTAAGTGAACGGCATGGCCAGCGCGGTGACCACCACAGGCGCGGCGACGGTGATGTCGTCCCAGTCTATTTCCGCCAGGCCCGAGGTCATCAATACGGCGACGAACAGCAGGGCGGGTGCGGTGGCGAACGCCGGTACGCTGCTGGCCAGCGGTGCGAAGAACAGCGCCAGCAGGAACAGGATCGCCACGACTACCGCCGTCAGACCGGTACGACCGCCGGCGCTGACGCCCGCCGCCGATTCGATGTAACTGGTGGTGGTCGAAGTGCCCAGCAGGGAACCGGCCATGGCCGCGGTGCTGTCGGCGATCAGCGCACGACCCATTTTTGGCATGTGACCGTCCTTGCCCATCAGGCCGGCGCGCTTGGCGACGCCGATCAGGGTGCCGGAGTTGTCGAACAGATCGACGAACAGGAAAGCGAAAATCACGCTGACCAGACCGATGTCCAACGCGCCCTTGATGTCCAGTTGCAGGAAGGTCGGCGCCAGCGAAGGTGGCATCGCCATCACGCCGCCGAACGGTGTGAAGCCCAGGGCGATGGAAACGATGGTCACGGCCAGGATGCCGATCAGTACCGCACCGCGCACTTTCAGGGCTTCAAGGGCAACGATCAACGCAAAACCCAGGGTCGCGAGGATCGGTGCCGGTTGTTTCAGGTCGCCGAGGCCAACCATGGTCGCAGGGTTGCTGACCACGATACCGGCGTTGTGCAGGGCGATCAGCGCCAGGAACAGGCCGATACCGGCGGCAATCGCCGAGCGCAACGCCAATGGGATGCTGTTGATGATCCATTCGCGGATGCGAAAGATCGACAACAGGAAAAACATGACCGCCGAGATGAACACCGCACCCAGCGCCACTTGCCAGGTGTGGCCCATGTGCAGAACCACGGTGTAGGTGAAGAAGGCATTCAGGCCCATGCCCGGTGCCAGCGCGATCGGGTAGTTGGCGATCAGGCCCATGGTCGTCGAGCCGATGGCCGCAGCCAGGCACGTTGCGACAAACACCGCGCCCTTGTCCATGCCGGTCTCGCCGAGGATGCTCGGGTTGACGAACAGAATGTAGGCCATGGCCAAAAAGGTCGTGATACCGGCAAGAATCTCGGTACGCACGTTGGTGTTGTGTGCCTTGAGTTGAAACAGCCTTTCCAGCATGTCTGCTCCCCGTGGCGCGCCTGGCGCCGTGAATGTATCGACTTCAACAGCAAAGCACAGGCCGTGCCAGGCGCCTGAGTATTTTCTGTCGGTCGGAAAAAGCCGCGCATCATACCAGCAGCGTGCGGCTATGGCTGCGATCGTCGCCGATGTTTTGTCGTCTGGGGGAGTGGGGCATACTGCGCGCTGGTTTCAGGAGGGAATATGTCTTCTATAAAGAGCAGGATGATTCTGGCATTTAGCCTGTTTGGCACCTTGTTGGTCGGCGCGCAAAGCGCAATGGCGGCGTCCGCACCACCGTTGAGTGAAGTCAAGGTCCTCAAGGTCCAGTCGCCGTCCTGCGGCATTGAAAATATTGCGCCAGGGCAGGAGAAGACGCAGTGCGATCACGCAGGACCGAACATCAAGATCTATGTGCTGGAGATCGGCTACGGCCGCCTGCCGAATGCAACGCTGGACGGCTTTGAAGTCGATGGCGTACGGACCCCTGTCTGCGCCTATGGCAACGGCAATCTGACGGAATGCTCCGGCATGGCCAGCAAGATCGTCGGCAATCTCTACGTCTTTGATCTGGCGGGTAAGCAGGAAGGTACGTTCACCTTCAGCAATACCTCGATCAATGCCCCCGGCAATACGATGTCGACGCAGCTGTACATCAAGTAGCTTTCATTGGGTAACAGCACCGCTCGAACATCTGTCAGCAAAGCTGACTACGCTTTAAAGATCACCCTGTGGACGCAGACCATGACCTTTAGAGCCCTGATTACCCTTGCCGAAGGTATCGACGACCTGCAAGGCGTGACACTGATCGACGTGTTACGCCGTGCGAAAGTCGAAGTGGTGGTGGCGAGCATCGAATCGCGGCGCATGCTCACCTGCGCCCGTGGCACCCGACTGACCGCCGACGCGATGCTGGTCGATGTGCTGGCGCAACCGTTCGATCTGGTCGTTTTACCCGGCGGCGCCGTGGGCGCTCAGCGCCTGGCAGCTCATCAACCCTTGTTACAGCTGGTCAAGGATCAATCCGCCGCCGGGCGCCTGTTCGCCGCTATCGCCGAGTCACCGGCGCTGGCGCTGCAAGCCTTTGGCGTATTGCGTCAGCGGCGCATGACCTGCCTGCCTGCGGCCAGCCATCATTTGCTCGGCTGTACGTTCGTCGATCAACCCGTGGTCATCGACGGCAATTGCATCACCGCTCAAGGTTCGAGCGCTGCCCTGGCGTTTGCGTTGGTGCTGGTTGAACGACTGTGTGGCAAGGCCGTCAGGGCTGCGGTGGCGGGGGAGTTGCTGGTGTAGCGGATACCGCTGAGGCTTTCGGCTCATCCACCGGCACATGCATGCGGTCGCGCTGGGCCAGGGTCGGGAACAGTTTGATCCAGGTCCCGGTGACCAGCAGCGTACCGATCCCGCCCATGACCACCGCCGGTACGGTGCCGAACCAGTGGGCGGTGAGGCCGGACTCGAACTCGCCCAACTGGTTCGAGGCGCCGATGAACAAACCGTTCACCGCGCTGACCCGGCCGCGCATTTCGTCCGGGGTTTCCAGTTGCACGAAGGACGCGCGGATCACCATGCTGATCATGTCTGCCGCGCCGAGCACCACCAGCACCGCCAACGAGAACCAGAACGAGGTCGACAGGCCGAAGGCGATGGTCGCGACGCCGAACACCCCGACGGCCGTGAACATGACGCGTCCAACGTTGCGCTCCACGGCAAACCGCGCCAGCCATAACGACATCAACAAGGCTCCGACCGCTGGCGCCGAGCGCAGCAGGCCCAGCCCCCAGGGACCTGTCAGCAGGATGTCCTTGGCAAATACCGGCAGCAGCGCCGTGGCACCACCGAGCAATACCGCGAACAAGTCCAGTGAGATCGCGCCAAGAATGTCCGGGCGACTGCGAATGAAGCGAATCCCGGCGAGCAACGAATCCAGGGTCGCCTTGCCCTTGTTCAGCGGGGTTTGTCGTGCGGGCAGGTTGAGCATCAGGGTGCAGGCGATGAGGTACAGAATCACCGTCGGGCCATACACCCAGACGCTGCCGAAGGCATACAGCAAACCGCCTAGCGCTGGCGCGACGATGGTGGCCGATTGTTGCGCCGATTGCGCAGCCGCGACGGCGCGGGGGAACAGCGCGCTGGGCACGATGCTGGGCAGCAACGCCTGGGTGGTCGGCATTTCGAACGAGCGGGCGGCGCCGAGCAGGAACGCGAGGATGAAGATCATCTCGCGGGTGACATGCTCGGTAGCACTGCCGATGGCCAGGACGAGGGCGATCATCGCCTGCAACGATTGGCAGATGGCCGCGACCTTGCGCCGGTCATAGCGGTCCGCCACATGCCCGGTGTGGAGCATGAACAACACCCGTGGCGCGAACTCCACCAGCCCGACCAGCCCCAGGTCCAGCACATTGCCGGTCAGTTGGTAGAGGTTCCAGCCGATCGCCACGGTGAGCATCTGGAAACCACTGGCGGTGAATATCCGTGCCAGCCAGAACGCAATGAACGGGCGGTGATGGCGCAATAACAACGGAGCTTGGGTTGGCATCGGCAGGCAGGTCTGGGCGGGGAAAAATCGAGATTATCACCAAGTTGTAACTAAAGGTGCGCAGGTCGGAGGGTAGGAGGGGCTGAGGCAACCTGTCACGCGGCAAAAGACCACACAGTCCGGCGGCGAAAATGGGACTACTCTTTCATCGTTACTTGATCCAGATCAAAACCCTTGGTGGATTTGCTCTGACGGCCAGATGGCCAGACTCCCTGCGTTGCGATGGTTGTAAAAAACAACGAATTTGAATTCGCCACACTCCATAACCGTGGGGGCGGTGGGTGCAGGCTTCCAGCCAGCAGCCGTATTACCAGACAGAGGAAGACTTATGTTCGGTTTGGAGGCACTTGATCTCGCCCGAATTCAGTTCGCGTTCACCATCTCATTCCACATCCTGTTCCCGGCGATCACCATCGGCCTGGCGAGTTACCTGGCGGTGCTCGAAGGCTTGTGGCTGAAGACCCACAACGACACTTACCGTGATCTGTACCACTTCTGGTCGAAGATCTTTGCCGTCAACTTCGGCATGGGCGTGGTCTCCGGATTGGTCATGGCCTATCAGTTTGGCACCAACTGGAGCCGCTTCTCGGACTTTGCCGGTTCCGTCACCGGGCCGTTGCTGACCTATGAAGTGCTCACGGCGTTCTTCCTCGAAGCCGGTTTCCTCGGCGTCATGTTGTTCGGCTGGAACAAGGTCGGGCGCAAGCTGCACTTTTTCGCCACGGTCATGGTGGCCATCGGCACGCTGATCTCGACGTTCTGGATTCTTGCCTCCAACAGCTGGATGCAAACCCCGCAGGGCTACGAAATCGTTAACGGCCAGGTGATTCCGGTGGACTGGCTGGCGGTGATTTTCAACCCCTCGTTCCCGTACCGCTTGATGCACATGGCCACGGCAGCCTTTGTGGCCACTGCATTCTTTGTCGGCTCGTCGGCCGCCTGGCACCTGTTGCGGGGCCGTGATAACCCGGCGATTCGCACCATGCTGTCGATGGCCATGTGGATGGCCCTGATCGTTGCACCCATTCAGGCGGTGATCGGTGACTTCCACGGCCTCAACACGCTCGAGCATCAACCGGCAAAAATCGCTGCGATCGAAGGTCACTGGGAAAACGTCGGCAATGAACCGACCCCGCTGATCCTGTTCGGCTGGCCGGACATGAAAGCCGAGAAGACCAGATTCGCGGTAGAGATTCCCTACCTGGGCAGCCTGATCCTGACTCACTCGCTGGACAAACAGGTTCCGGCGCTCAAGGAGTTCGCCCCTGAAGACCGGCCGAATTCGACCATCGTGTTCTGGTCGTTCCGGATCATGGTCGGGCTGGGCTTCCTGATGATCTTCACCGGGCTGTGGAGCCTGTGGCTGCGCAAGCGTGACAGGCTGTATTCGAACCGTGCGTTCCTCTACCTGGCCTTGTGGATGGGGCCATCGGGCCTGATTGCGATTCTCGCCGGTTGGTTCACCACTGAAATCGGCCGTCAGCCGTGGGTGGTGTACGGGCTGATGCGCACTGCCGACGCTTCATCCATGCACAGTTTCTTGCAGATGAGCATTACGCTGGCGCTGTTCGTCGTGGTCTATTTCTCGCTGTTTGGTGTCGGTTTGGGCTACATGATGCGCCTGGTGCGCAAAGGGCCGAAAATCAACGAAGGTGCTGAAACGAGCCACGGTGGCCCTGGTCAGCAACGCACGCCGGCCCGTCCGCTTTCCGCGGCCGACGATAACGGTGATCACAGCCACAGTCTGAACAAGGGGAATTGAGTCATGGGTATTGATCTTCCGCTGATCTGGGCCGTGATCATCATCTTCGGCATCATGATGTACGTGGTCATGGATGGCTTTGACCTGGGGATCGGCATTCTCTTCCCCTTCATCAAGGGCGACCGTGACCGCGACGTGATGATGAACACCGTCGCCCCGGTCTGGGACGGTAACGAAACCTGGCTGGTATTGGGTGGCGCGGCATTGTTCGGCGCCTTCCCGCTGGCGTATTCGGTGGTGCTGTCGGCGTTGTACCTGCCGCTGATCCTGATGCTGATCGGCTTGATCTTCCGCGGTGTGGCCTTCGAGTTCCGCTTCAAGGCCAAGGACGACAAGCGGCACATCTGGGACAAGTGCTTCATCGGCGGTTCGCTGACGGCGACGTTCTTTCAGGGCGTCGCGCTCGGGGCGTTTATCGACGGCATACCGGTGGTCAATCGACAGTTCGCTGGCGGCACGCTGGACTGGCTGACACCGTTCTCGCTGTTCTGTGGCGTGGCGCTGATCGTCGCTTATGCGCTGCTCGGCTGCACTTGGCTGATCATGAAAACCGAAGGCAAGTTGCAGGAGCAGATGCACAACCTGGCGCGACCGCTGGCGTTCGTGGTGTTGGCGGTGACCGGAATCGTCAGCATCTGGACCCCGCTGGCGCATGCCGAGATTGCTGCGCGCTGGTTCACCCTGCCGAACCTGTTCTGGTTCCTGCCGGTGCCAATCCTGGTGCTGGTGACGATGTACGGTTTACTGCGCGCTGTGGCCCGTAACGCTCACTACACGCCGTTCCTGTTGACCCTGGTGCTGATCTTCCTCGGTTACAGCGGTCTGGGAATCAGCCTGTGGCCGAACATCGTGCCGCCGTCGATCTCGATCTGGGACGCCGCCGCACCGCCGCAAAGCCAGGGCTTCATGCTGGTTGGCACCTTGTTCATCATCCCGTTCATTCTGGGCTACACCTTCTGGAGCTACTACGTGTTCCGCGGCAAGGTGACCCACGAAGACGGTTACCACTAGCAGGAGCAGAGCTTGCTCGCGATGGCGTCTTGACCGGCGCCATCAAAACCAGACCGAGGACTCGGGCAATGGCTAATAAACACTCTTTGCAGGAAATCGAGCAGGCTGAAAAGAAGCCGCTCTGGCAACGTCTTGGCTGGTTGGCAATGATCTGGACCGGCAGCGTACTGGCGCTGTTTGTCGTGGCCAGCCTGATGCGCATGTTCATGAATGCTGCAGGCCTGACCACTCACTGATCGACCCGAACATCCCATCCCGTGCTTTGCGGCACGGATTTATAACCCTCCGCTGGAGGGTTTTTTTGCCTGGGCGTTGGCCGTTACTTACGGGCCTTGAGGATCACGAATTTGGGCGTTGCCGCAACCTGTTCGACACCCCGGAACAGGCGCGCCAGTTTGCTGTGATAACCCAGATGACGGTTACCGACGATGTACAGCGCGCCGCCCACCACCAGCGCTTCGCGAGCTTGCTGGAACATCCGCCAGGCGAGGAAGTCACCGACCACCTGTTGCTGATGGAAGGGTGGATTGCACAGCACCACGTCCAGCGATTGCGGTTCCTGCCCGGCCAGACCATCGCCCGCGCGCACGATGACATCGCGCTCACCGAGGGCGGCCTGCCAGTTCTCGGCAGCGGACTGCACGGCCATGAACGACTCGTCCACCAGCGTGTAATGGGCTTGCGGGTTTTGCAGGGCACTGGCGATTGCCAACACACCGTTGCCGCAACCCAGATCGGCGACCCGCGCGTTACCGAGGTTTTTCGGAAGATGAGGGAGAAATGCCCGGGTGCCGATGTCCAGACCTTCGCGACAGAACACGTTGGCGTGGTTGAGTAGCTCGATTGCCGGCTCGTCGAGTTTGTAGCGAGTCGGGTAGGGCGACTGCGCGGGTTGTCTGGCGTCGGGTGTGGCAATCAGCAAGCGGGCTTTCTTGACCGCAAGCGAAGCTTGCACCGGGCCGATATAGCGCTCCAGCAGATCACCGGCAGCCCGTGGCAGGTGTTTGACCATGGCCGCGGCAACCACTTGTGCGCCGGGTGCCAGTTGCGTTTGCAGGCGGATCAATTGCTCTTCCAGCAACGCCAGGGTTTTGGGTACGCGGATCAGTACCCGATCGAATGGACCGACCAGTGGCGCATTGGCGGGCACTGTTGGCACTGCATCAAATGCCTGGCCATTGCGTACCAGGTTCTTTTCGAGGGCCTGGATCGCGAGGAAGGAGTCGCTGCTGCTCGTGACCTGAACCTTGCCGGCGAGGCTCGCCGCCAGCGCACCAAAACTGTCATTGAGCACCAGAACCCGGGTATCGGCGTTGGGCTGCTGTTCGGCCAGATGATCGAGCAGATACTCGTCGGCCGCATCGAAAGCTTGCAGCGGTTCGTTCTGCTGTTCGGGTTGGCGGATCAGGTCAAGTTGGGCGAAGGGACTTTCGAGCAGGGGCATGAGGCGGGGACTCTGGATAATCAACGGGTGTCCCGCGGTTCTGCACGTATTGAATGCTGGCGGGACCGCCTGAGCGGAATTCGTCGCGAGGTCTCTCGCGTCATCACTCAGAGGGACGTAAATGGTACGTTTTTTTCCGCTGGATTACTCGTTGGTTTTCCTTCGTGTTCAGCGCTGACACGCCGTGGTATTAGTTGAGGTTCAGATCAAATGACTCTTTGCCGCATGCACGACGGCAGAAATCTTGTTGGTGACGCCCAGTTTCCTGATCGCGCTGCCAATGTGGAAATTCACCGTACGCGGGCTGAGATTGAGGATGATCCCGATGTCCAGGGCGGTCTTGCCTTCCGCAGACCACTTCAGCACCTCCGTTTCTCGTGGCGATAAATGAGTCACGCTCACGCAGCCCGAATTCTTGCTGGTCAGCTTTTGCGTGGCGAGGGTGTGCAGCTTATGGCTGATGAACGTCGCGTAACCGAGGTTTTCATAGAGTTCATAAGCGCTGATCCGACAATGACTTCGGGCCACGCTGAGCATGCTGCTGCTGTGGTTGTTAACGTCATGTACCGGCTGTGACCAGCCGTACTGCAAGCCTTGTTCCGCGAGCGATCGCCAGAGCTCGGGGGCCTTGGCGAAGGTGTCTCTGTCCCAGAGAATGGGCAGCATTGATTGGCAGCAATGCGCCACTATTGGATCTATCGTGGAGTACTTGTTTTGCTCATAGTGAGTGTTCCAGCTATGTGAGTAATTATTAAGGTTTATGTCATTAAAACAATGGCTTGTCGTATGAGAAATCATCGAAAATGCGCAGTATTCATAACCAAGGTTGTTAAAGAAACCGAGTGCGATCTTGTAAGCATTTTCAATACTTGACTCATAAATCAGCTGTTTTAGCTGGGTTTCCTTCCAGATATCCATAGAGCCCTCTCCCTTTATGGTGCTTGGTGGATGCCGATCGGATCCAAAGCTCACGCGTCACGATTGTAGGATAAGTCTTACGCGCATGAAGTGATTTTTTTGCTCTTGAGTGGCCCGTTAAATGAATAACCGGTTCTTAGGGTGGCAGTCTCTGTAGAGAGCGTGAGGGGTAGACTGTCATTTATAGACATTAAATTTTTTTTATGTTCGGGCAGCGGCCCGAGCGTTTAACTTTTGGTTAATGAATTTCCATTCATTAATACCACTACAAACCGGCGGTGTTTCTTCGCGCAGCTTTGCGGGACACTGGGGCGATCAGACCTATGGAGCGCCCCATGACCGTCAGCGCAGAGAAGTTCACCCGCCAAACCTTGCTTGATGTCCAGCCGTTAACACCCAATCTGTTCACGCTACGCACCACGCGAGATCCTGGCTTTCGTTTTCGGGCCGGGCAATTTGCCCGGTTAGGGGTGACCAAGCCCGATGGCAGCACGATATGGCGTGCCTATTCCATGGTCTCTTCACCCCATGACGAGTTTCTTGAGTTCTTTTCCATCGTTGTACCGGAGGGTGAATTCACCAGCGAGCTGAGTCGTCTGAAGGTGGGCGATACCTTGATGGTCGACCGTCAGGCCTTTGGCTTTCTGACCCTTGATCGCTTTGTCGATGGACGTGATCTCTGGTTGTTGTCCACAGGTACCGGCATCGCACCGTTTCTCTCGATTCTGCAGGACTTTGAGGTCTGGGAGAAATTCGAGCGAATCATTCTGGTGTATAGCGTACGCGAAGTGCGGGAACTGGCTTATCAGGCGCTGATTGCCGAGTTGGCAGCGCGTGACTATCTGGCGGAGCACCACCATAAACTGCAATTCATCGCCACTGTTACCCGCGAGCAGCATCCGCACGCATTGAGCGGGCGCATCACCCAGTTGATCAAGAATGGTGAGCTGGAGCGGGTGGCTGGCGTCGCCATAACGGCCGAGCATTCGCGAGTAATGCTCTGCGGCAACCCGCAGATGATCGATGACACACGCAATTTGCTGAAAGAGCGCGACATGCAACTGAGCCTGAGTCGTCGACCTGGCCAAGTCGCCGTCGAGAACTACTGGTAATGAAAAACGGCGCCATCAGTTAAGCCAGTATGCAATCCGTAGCAGCTGGCGAAGCCTGCGTTCGGCGGCGTAGCCGTCGCAAATTCGGCATCCACGGATTACTGGAAGACCTCAATGCATGATTTTACGACCGCTTCGTCCGGATGCGGCCCAGACCGAACGCAGGCTTCGCCAGCTGCTACGGGATATGCGTCGCCCCGGAATCTCTACTGACTGGCATTACGCCGTCAGGCGCCGTTTTTTATCGCAGTACAGCTTTCAGGGCTGTTTGTTCTGCGCTTTGAGCAGGTCGCGAATCTCGCTCAACAGTTCTTCTTCCTTGGTCGGAACCGGCGGCAGGCTTGGCGCCACAGCTTCTTCACGCTTCAGGCGGTTGATGGCTTTCACGCCCGCGAAGATCGCGAACGCGACGATCAGGAAGTCGATAATGCTCTGGATGAATTTACCGTAGGCCAGCACCACGGCCGGGACAGTGCCCTGCGCCGCTTTCAGCGTGACCGCCAGGTCCGCGAAGTCCACCCCACCGATCAGCAAGCCGATTGGCGGCATGACGACGTCACCGACAAACGACGAAACGATCTTGCCGAACGCGGCGCCGATGATAATACCGACCGCCATGTCGACCACATTACCTTTGACCGCGAAGGCCTTGAACTCACTTATCACGCCCATAGGTTATTCCTTGTTACAGATGAGGTTGGTGAGCGCAGTGTAAATCAGCAAGTCGGGTCTTGCTCGACACAACTGCTTACAGCGCTCGCAGCTATCGACCCGCTTACTGGCAAATAGTTTACAAAGTGCCATCAATCGCGCGTGAATACGCGCCAACCCACTGACAGACCAGAAAAAACTCTCAATCGACGCATTGCGTTCTTTCTATTTATGTTTTGACTGCCCGGTCACTAGCCTCTGTTCAGCGCACCTGGATGCGCTACACAAAATCAGAGGAATTGACATGACCACCGCCATTATCCGAGAGGCTTTTCCCCATCGCCGTACACTCGGCGTCTTGACCGCCAGCCTGCTGTCGTTCTCCGTTCACGCGACGACCTTGACCCGCGATAACGGCGCTGCCGTAGGCGACAACCAGAACTCACAGACCGCAGGGGCCACTGGCCCGGTGCTATTGCAGGACGTGCAACTGATCCAGAAGCTCCAGCGCTTCGACCGCGAACGCATCCCGGAGCGGGTTGTACACGCCCGCGGTACGGGTGCCCACGGCAGTTTCACCGTGACCGACGACCTCAGCGACCTGACCAAGGCCAAAGTCTTTGCCGCTGGCCAGACGACGCCAGTGTTTGTGCGTTTTTCCGCGGTGGTACACGGCAACCACTCCCCGGAAACCCTGCGCGACCCACGAGGCTTTGCCACCAAGTTCTACACTGCAGACGGCAACTGGGACCTGGTCGGCAATAATTTCCCGACCTTTTTCATCCGCGATGCAATCAAATTCCCGGACATGGTCCACGCCTTCAAGCCGGATCCGCGCACCAATCTGGATGATGACTCACGCCGGTTCGACTTCTTTTCCCATGTCCCGGAAGCCACTCGGACACTGACCGAGTTGTATTCCAACTCCGGTACGCCGGCGAGTTACCGGGAAATGGACGGTAATGGAGTTCACGCCTATAAACTGGTGAATGCCAAAGGCGAAGTCAGTTATGTAAAGTTTCATTGGAAAAGTTTGCAGGGTATTAATAATCTCGACCCGCAAGCCGTTACCAAGGTTCAGGGTCAAGACTACAGTCATATGACCAATGATCTGGTCGCTCATATTAACAAGGGCGATTTTCCAAAGTGGGATTTGTACATTCAGGTTCTAAAACCGCAAGATGTGTACAAGTTTGATTTTGATCCATTGGATGCTACCAAGATCTGGCCGGGTATCCCTGAGCGAAAAGTTGGACAAATGGTGCTCAATCGTAATCCTGCGAATGTCTTTCAGGAAACCGAACAAGTTGCCATGGCACCGGCCAATCTAGTTCCGGGAATCGAACCTTCGGAAGATCGTTTGTTGCAAGGTCGAGTGTTCTCTTATGCCGATACGCAACTCTATCGCCTAGGCGCCAATGCGTTGCAGTTACCGATCAATGCGCCAAAAACAACGGTGAACAACGGTAATCAGGACGGTGCGATGAACGCCGGTCACAGCAGCGGTGGTGTGAACTATCAGCCGAGTCGTCTGGAGTCGCGTGAGGAACCTCAAACAGCACGCTACAGCCAGTCGGCGCTGTCGGGTACGACCCAGCAGGCGAAGATCCAGCGCGAGCAAAACTTCAAGCAGGCCGGCGATCTGTATCGCTCGTTCAGCAAGAAGGAACGCAGCGACCTGATCGAAAGCTTTGGTGGCTCGCTGGCCACCACGGATGACGAAAGCAAGCACATCATTCTGTCCTTCCTTTATAAGGCTGACCCTGAATACGGCACTGGCGTGACCAAGGTCGCCAAGGGGGATCTGAGTCGCGTCAAGACGCTCGCGGACAAACTGGTCGACTGATCGTCATTGTCTCAACCGGTTCTCGCACGACTCAGTGTTGTGCGAGAACCCAGGAGCTGTGCCATGCGAATCTATCTTTACCTGTTTATGGCCAGCCTGGCGTTCAGCGTTTACGCAGAGCCGGGTGCCGACCTCACCAAGGATCCGGCAGTGCTCAAGGCGCAATTGCAGGATTACTACTTCGACGCCGCTCGTCGCGGCGATGTGCCGATGCTCGAGACGTTCATCGAGGCGGGCTATTCCCTCGATACTCGCGACAGCAAGGGTTACACCGCTTTGATCCTGGCGGCTTACCACGGTCAGTCTGCGGCGGTAGAGCGGTTGCTCGGCGCCGGGGCTAATGCCTGTTCCCAGGACCTGCGTGGCAACACGGCGCTGATGGGGGCGATCTTCAAGGGCGAAGTGCAAATCGCCCGACGTCTGTTGGCGACCGATTGCAGCCCGGACCAACGTAATGGCGTGGGCCAGACAGCGGCGATGTATGCGGGCCTGTTCAAACGAGTCGAGTTGCTCGACGCGTTGGCAGCCAAGGGCGCCGACCTGAAGGCCGAGGATCCGTTGGGCAACAGCGCCGCGCGTCTGGCCGAGGGCGAAATCCGTACCGCGGCGCCGCGCTGATTGTGTCCAGCTGAGCTATCATCGCGGTTTTTTCCGGGAGTTCAGATGGCCAAGGCAAAGCGCATGTACGGCTGCACCGAGTGCGGCTCGACCTTCCCCAAGTGGGCCGGCCAATGCGGTGAATGCGGGGCCTGGAACACCCTGACCGAAACCCTGGTGGAAAGTGGCGGTGCCGCAGCCCCCAGCGGTCGCACTGGCTGGGCCGGGCAGCAGGCGCAGATCAAGACGCTGGCCGAAGTCAGCGTCGAAGAGATTCCACGTTTCTCCACCGCGTCCGGTGAGCTGGACCGCGTGCTCGGTGGCGGTCTGGTCGACGGCTCGGTGGTGCTGATCGGCGGTGATCCGGGTATCGGCAAGTCGACCATCCTCCTGCAAACCCTCTGCAACCTCGCGACCCGCATGCCGGCGCTCTACGTCACGGGGGAGGAATCCCAGCAGCAAGTGGCCATGCGCGCTCGACGTCTGGGCTTGCCGCAAGATCAACTGCGGGTCATGACCGAAACCTGCATCGAAACCATCATTGCCACGGCCCGGGTGGAGAAACCCAAGGTCATGGTGATCGACTCGATCCAGACGATTTTCACCGAGCAACTGCAATCGGCGCCGGGCGGCGTGTCGCAGGTTCGCGAAAGCGCGGCGTTGCTGGTGCGTTACGCAAAGCAGAGCGGCACGGCGATTTTCCTCGTCGGCCACGTGACTAAAGAAGGTGCATTGGCTGGGCCAAGAGTGCTGGAGCACATGGTCGATACGGTGCTGTATTTCGAAGGCGAGTCTGATGGACGCTTGCGTCTGCTGCGGGCGGTGAAAAACCGTTTTGGTGCCGTCAACGAATTGGGCGTGTTCGGTATGACCGACAAGGGCCTGAAGGAAGTCTCAAACCCTTCGGCGATTTTCCTCACGCGTGCGCAGGAAGAAGTACCGGGCAGCGTGGTGATGGCGACGTGGGAAGGCACGCGACCAATGCTGGTGGAAGTTCAGGCACTGGTGGACGACAGCCACCTGGCCAACCCGCGCCGGGTGACCCTGGGGCTGGATCAGAATCGTCTGGCCATGCTGTTGGCGGTGTTGCACCGCCACGGCGGTATTCCGACCCACGACCAGGACGTGTTTCTCAACGTGGTCGGTGGGGTCAAGGTGCTGGAAACGGCGTCCGACCTGGCGTTGATGGCGGCCGTGATGTCCAGCCTGCGCAATCGGCCATTGCCTCACGATCTGCTGGTGTTTGGTGAGGTCGGCTTGTCCGGTGAGGTGCGGCCGGTGCCAAGTGGTCAGGAACGCTTGAAGGAAGCCGCCAAGCACGGCTTCAAACGCGCGATCGTGCCCAAGGGCAATGCGCCGAAAGAAGCGCCTGCCGGTTTGCGGATCATCGCGGTGACCCGACTGGAACAGGCACTCGACGCGCTATTTGAATAAGCACAATCCCTGGACACCCTAATCGAATAAACACAGCCCCCGTAGGAGCTGCCGCAGGCTGCGATCTTTTGATGTGTGGCATCAGTCGAATCGCTGAAGATCAAAAGATCGCAGCCTGCGGCAGCTCCTACGAGAGCGGTCAGAGGTCGATCAGCGCGCCCAGCTCCCGTTCAAGTTCGGCGTGATCACCCGTATTGAGTTCGACCAGCCGTCGCAGGCTGCTGACGGACTCCAGGCCTATGTACCGACAGACGAAGCCCAACTGGTGGTTATTGTCATGGGACAGTTGCACGTCCATGCGGATCTCGGTGTCCTTGCTCAAGTGAATGTCGACCGAAAACATCTTCTCCTTGTCCCCAAGCCACGGCTCGGGACGTTCGATCAACAAGCCCTTGAGTGACAGGTCGAGCAGTTTCACCGGCCAGCGATGCTCGCCTTGGCTGAGCTCGGTGCTGGCATCGAATGCAATGCGTTTGAAGCGGCGGCGATTGGCGGGGTGGTCCCTCATGGCGCAATCCTCTGGGTGTTCGCTGACTATAGACCCGCATCTGCACCGGCTGCCACTGTCGGTACGACGCTAGACCTAGGTCGGGGTATGGTCTTTGGCGCCAGTAGCGCTAAACTCGGGTTGGCTGTCTTTTTTGTCCACTCTGGCTGGAATCAAAAATGAAAAATAATAATAGCCTGCTACGCCACTTACCTTGGCTGGTGCTGGCAGTTGTAGGCGCGTGCGCCTTGGGAGTTGTGGCCTTGCGCCGCGGCGAGGCGATCAACGCCTTGTGGATTGTGGTCGCGGCAGTCGCCATTTATCTGGTTGCGTACCGTTACTACAGTCTGTTTATTGCTAACAATGTGATGCAGCTCGATCCACTGCGAGCTACCCCCGCAGTGCTCAACAACGATGGTCTGGACTATGTGCCGACCAACAAACACATCCTTTTCGGTCACCACTTCGCCGCCATCGCGGGCGCCGGGCCACTGGTCGGCCCAGTACTGGCGGCGCAGATGGGCTATTTGCCCGGTACGCTCTGGCTGATCGCCGGCGTGGTGCTGGCCGGTGCCGTTCAGGATTTCATGGTCCTGTTCATGTCGACCCGCCGCAACGGTCGCTCCCTGGGCGACATGGTCCGTGAGGAAATGGGCCGCATCCCCGGGACCATCGCGCTGTTTGGCTGCTTCCTGATCATGATCATCATCCTCGCGGTGCTGGCGCTGATCGTGGTCAAGGCCCTGGCCGAAAGCCCGTGGGGCATTTTCACGGTGATGGCGACCATCCCGATCGCGATGTTCATGGGCGTGTACATGCGCTACATCCGCCCGGGCCGCATCGGTGAAATCTCCATCGTCGGTGTGCTGCTGTTGCTCGGTTCGATCTGGCTCGGTGGGCAGATTGCCGCTGATCCGGTCTGGGCCAAGGCGTTCAGCTTCACCGGGATCCAGATCACCTGGATGCTGATCGGCTACGGTTTCGTTGCCGCGGTACTGCCGGTCTGGCTGATCCTGGCGCCACGTGACTACCTGTCGACCTTCCTCAAAATCGGCACCATCGTTGCCTTGGCAATCGGCATCCTGATCACCATGCCCGAGCTGAAAATGCCGGCACTGACCCAGTTCATCGATGGCACCGGACCGGTGTGGAAGGGCGGGCTGTTCCCGTTCCTGTTCATCACCATCGCCTGTGGCGCGGTCTCCGGTTTCCACGCGCTGATCGCTTCGGGGACAACGCCCAAGCTGCTGGCCAGCGAAAGTCATGCCCGTTACATCGGTTATGGCGGCATGCTGATGGAGTCCTTCGTGGCCATCATGGCAATGGTGGCCGCTTCGGTGATCGAACCTGGCGTGTACTTCGCGATGAACAGCCCGGCGGCGATCGTCGGCGGTGATGTGATGCAAGTCGCGCAAACCGTCAGCAGCTGGGGCTTTGCGATCACCCCGGAAGCCCTGCAAGCGGTGGCCAGGGACATTGGTGAAACCACCGTTCTGGCTCGCGCCGGCGGTGCGCCGACCCTGGCGGTCGGTATCGCGCAGATCCTGCACAGTGTTCTGCCGGGTGAAAACACCATGGCGTTCTGGTACCACTTCGCGATCCTGTTCGAAGCGCTGTTCATCCTGACCGCGGTCGACGCCGGGACGCGTGCCGGGCGTTTCATGCTGCAGGACTTGCTTGGCTCCTTTGTGCCAGCGCTCAGACGCACGGAATCCTGGACTGCGAACCTGATCGCGACCGGTGGTTGCGTGGCGATGTGGGGTTACCTGCTGTACCAAGGCGTGATCGACCCGCTGGGTGGCATCAACACCTTGTGGCCGCTGTTCGGTATCTCCAACCAGATGCTGGCCGGTATCGCGCTGATGCTCGGCACCGTTGTGCTGATCAAAATGAAACGCCAACGCTACATCTGGGTGACCTTGCTGCCAGCGGCCTGGCTGTTGATCTGCACCACCACCGCCGGTTTCATCAAGTTGTTCGACGCCAACCCGGCGATCGGCTTCCTGTCGCTGGCGAAGAAATACAGCGATGCCCTGGCCAACGGTCAGATCCTCGCACCGGCCAAGGACATCACGCAGATGCAGCACGTGATCTACAACGCCTACACCAACGCAACGCTGACGGCGCTGTTCCTGTTCGTGGTCTTCAGCATCCTGTTCTATGCGCTCAAGGTCGGTATTTCCGCCTGGGGCAGTAAGGAACGCACGGATAAAGAATCGCCATTCCAGACTGTTCCGGACGCGTAATCGAGGATTGCAACTATGTTCAATGACCTGAGTCGCCTCGGTAAATACCTCGGTCAGGCCGCGCGCCTGATGGTCGGCATGCCCGACTACGACACCTACGTCGAGCATATGCAAACCAAACACCCGGACAAACCGGTGATGAGCTACGAGGCGTTCTTTCGGGAACGCCAGGAGGCTCGTTACGGTGGCAAGGGTGGGCCGAAGTGCTGTTGACTCGCTGACGGCGGGTTAACAGCTGTGATGTGGGAGCAGGCTTTTTGTGGGAGCGAGCTTGCTCGCGATGCAGGCAACTCGGTTTATCGACAAAACCGAGGTGATGCCATCGCGAGCAAGCTCGCTCCCACACAAGTCCGCTTCCACTTTTTTATTTGTGCAGTTGAAGGAGATCGAGTTTGTCCTCTCCCATTCCGGTAACAGTCCTCAGTGGCTTTCTCGGTGCCGGCAAAACCACGTTGCTGCGCCACCTGCTCAAAGCCGAGCACGGCCTGAAAATCGCCGTGATCGAGAACGAATTCAGCGACGCCGGCATCGACACCCAGCTACTGGGTGATGAGCCGGTGCAAGTCATGACGTTGTCCAACGGCTGCGTCTGCTGCACTATTCACACCGACCTGACCAAGGCCCTGTACCTGTTACTCGAACGCCTGGACAGCGGTGAAATCGCCTTCGACCGTCTGGTGATCGAATGCACCGGCCTGGCTGATCCGGCGCCGGTAGCGCAAACCTTTTTTATCGATGAAGAGCTGCGCGAGCGCTACATCCTCGACGGCATCATCACCCTGGTCGATGCGGCTCACGCCGAGCAGCACCTGACCCAGACCATCGCTCAGGCGCAGATCGGTTTTGCCGACCGCTTGCTGGTGAGCAAGCGCGATCTGGTCGACGAGGCGACGTTTAACGCTCTGAGCGAACGTCTGACCCGGATCAATCGTCGCGCGCCGATCCGCGTGGTCGAACACGGCAAGATCGATCTGGCCGAGTTGCTCGATGTGCGTGGCTTCAATCTCAACGCCGACCTCGGCGGCGGTGTAAGCCTGCGTCCGCTGAGCAAGGCGCCTTCCATCGATCGTATCTCCAGCCTGGTGCTGCGTACCGACAAAGCGCTGGATATCGACAAGCTCAGCGAGTTCATGAACGAACTGCTGGAAGACCACGGCAAGCAACTGCTGCGCTACAAAGGTGTGCTGAACATCATCAGCGAACCACGACGCATGGTGTTTCAGGGCGTGCTGAAGTTGTACGGTTTTGACTGGGATACTGAGTGGGCCGAGGATGAAGCGCGCGAGAGCGTGATCGTGTTTATCGCCGATGAATTGCCGGAAGAGAAAATCCGCGCAGGGTTTGCGCGGGTGTCTGCGGAGTAAGGTCGGGCATTTTTAGCGTGTTTGAGGCCGCTATCGCGAGCAAGCTCGCTCCCACACTTGATCTGTATTGCCCACTCTATGTGGTTCGACACAAATCCAATGTGGGAGCGAGCTTGCTCGCGAAGGCGATCTAACCGGCAACACGATTTCAACTAGACGCTAGCCCTGAGTTCAGCAGTTTCTCCTCAATATGATCCAGATGCAGGGTCATCAGCCCCTCGGCAGCCTTGGCATCCCCTCGCTCCACCGCCTCGACAATCGCCGCATGCTCTTGCCACGCACAATGACTGCACGACTGTTCTTCGTAGCAGGCGATAGCCAGTGAAGTCAGCGGCACCAGGCTTCCGAGAAATTGGGCCAGCGGTGCATTGCCGGCGACTTGCGCCAGTTGCAGATGGAACTCACCCGACAGGCGAATCGCCGACCCGCGTTGGTTTTGTTCGATGCAGCGGCGTTCGCGGTCGATCAGTTCGCGTAACTGCGGCAGGTGCCGGGAAGTTGGTTGTTGGCAGGCCAGTCGCACCAGGGTGGTTTCTGTCAGCCTTCGGGCGTGGAGTATCTGGCGAGTTTGTTCGGCATCGGGGGCCGCGACTTGCGGGCGATGATTGGGCCGCAGAATGACCACCTGCTGATGGGACAACCGCGCCAGTACCTCGCGGATGATACTGCGGCTGACGCCAAATGCCTGGCCAAGGCTTTCTTCGGTGAATCGGCTGGCCGGGGCAATGCGTTGTTCAAGAATGGCGTCGAAAATCTGCGGATAGATGTCGTCGACGCAACGCTTTTTTTCGCTCTGGCGGCGCAGGGGCAGGGCGGCGGAAATCGAGAAAACGGGATTCTTCAAGGCGTAGGAACTCATGGCCTGTCTCCAGTCCGGTTGCCGATAGGGTTTTTTCTACTACAGCTATTAGCCCAGATTGTCGTCCGGGATGTTCAGTTCAATGCCCATGCGTTTCCCTTCCTGAAGGATGTGCCGGCGCATTTCGGCGCTGGCCAGGGCGCTGTTTTTGCTGCGGATCGCACGCACCACGGTTTCGTTTTCTTCCAGGCGCTCGGCCAAATGCTCCGGCGAATTGCGCAGCATCTCGGCGCTCTGTTTGAGCGCGTTGCTGGTTTGCTGCACGACGTTCTGGAAGATCGGGTTCGAGGTCAGGGTGAACAGCTCTTCGTGGAAGTCGATGTAGGCGTTCATCCCGGCTTCGCTGTCATTGGCTTCGAGGGCTTCGCGCATGTCCATCAGCGTCAGGCGCAGTTGGCCGATTTCCTTGCTGCTGATGGATTGGGCAACCAGCCCGACAATGAACGGTTCGAGGGTGTAACGCAGTTGCAGTACATCCTCCAGGCTGGCGCCGGCCACGCCACTGTCAGTGGTTGGCGCATCATCGAGGCTGGCTTCCAGTACCACCACGCCCTTGCCGGGCATGGAACGCACCAGGCCGAGGGTCTCCAGCACAATTACCGCTTCACGCAGGCTCGGCCGACTGATGCCCAGTTGTTCAGCCAGTTCGCGTTGCCCCGGCAACATATCGCCAGAGCGCCACTGCCCACGCGCCAACGCGGCGCGAAGCTTTTGAACCACTGAATTTACAACTGTTGACGAGGTGATCACTGTTCGCTCCATGAGAGTCGGTAAGGCGTTGGTTATTGTGCCTGCCAATGACAGGCGCAAGGTTGGGTCAAAACTCTTGCTGATGTGCCGGTGGTGGAGCTTTACGCGGCTGGAAGGTGTAACCCTGCTCGCCGGACAGTACCTTGTTGGCACGCTGGACATCGATGTCTTTTTCCCAGCGGGCGATGGCCACGGTGGCGACACAGTTACCGATCAGGTTGGTCAGTGCCCGGCCGATGCCCATGAACCAGTCCACCGCGAGTACCAGCACCAGACCTACCACCGGAATCGCCGGGATCGCAGTCAGGGTCGCCGCCAGAATCACCAGTGCCGAGCCGGGAATGCCGTGGGCGCCTTTGGAGGTGATCAGCGAGACCAGCAGGATCGTCAGCAAATCGGTCATGGCCAGCGGCGTACCGGTGGCATTGGCGATGAACACGATGGCCAGGGTCAGGTAGATCGAAAAACCATCGAGGTTGAATGAGTATCCGGTGGGAATCACCAGGCCCACCGTCGAACTGCCGATGCCCAGGTGCTCAAGTTTGCGCATGATTTGCGGCAGCACGGCGTCGGAGGAGGCGGTGCCCAGAACGATCAGCAACTCTTCGCGCAGGTACTTGAGAAACGGCAGCATCCGCAGGCCGGACAGACGCATCACCAAGCCGAGGACCAGTGACACGAACACCGCACACGTCAGGTAGAACAGACCGATCAGACTGCCCAGGTGTTGCAGTGAATCCAGGCCATATTTGCTGGTGGTAAAGGCAATCGCACCAAACACACCAATCGGTGCCAGACGCACGATCATGCCCATGATGCGGAAGATCACATGGCTGAGCTCGTTGATCAGTCGCGAGATTCCCGACGCCGCTTCACCCACCAGGTTCAGCGCGCTGCCGAACAACACCGAAAACAGCAGCACTTGCAGGATGTTGTTGTCGGCGAATGCACCCATCACCGAGGTCGGAATCAGATCCATCAGGAACTGGGTGGTAGTGTGCATGTGCTGGCCACGCTGGGCGATGTCACCCATGTCGGCGGTGGAAAGTTGATCCAGATGAATATTCGCACCACTGCCGATGCCGGTGCTGAACGCGAACACCAGACCGATCACCAAGGCGATGGTGGTCAGCACTTCGAAGTAAATCACCGATTTGAGGCCGATGCGCCCGACCTTTTTCAGATCGCCAGCGCCGGAAATGCCGCTGACTACCACGCAGAACACGATCAGGCCGATGAGCATTTTGATCAGTTTGATGAAGCCGTCGCCGAGAGGTTTTAGCTGGGCGGAGTATTCGGGAAGGACCAGTCCGCAGATGATGCCAAGCACCAGTCCAAGGACAACCTGAAGGAAAATTGAGCGCGAGCACCATCTGAGCATGGGAGGAATCCTGGTGAGTGTCCTGGGTGCTGTGCGCTGTGCGCATCAGATTCAGGACTTAATTATTGTGGTCTTACCGGTATGTCCAGTGCAGGCGCAGTTTAGGCTCGAATTTGGCAGAGTTACAAGAGGGTAGGTGAATATTGGCATGACCGGTCTGACCAGTGGTGCTGGTCCCGTAGGAGCTGCCGAAGGCTGCGATCTTTTGATTTTGGCGTCCGCGATACCGATGAAGAGCAAGATCAAAAGATCGCAGCCTGCGGCAGCTCCTACGCCGGGTAGTGAGGATCTGAGGACGAAAAAAAGCCCGGCCATTACTGGCCGGGCTTTACGTGCTGCTGTCTGCGGGCTGATTAAGCGCCGTATACCGGCAGCTTTTTGCAGATAGCCTTGACCTTCTCGCGAACGGCGTCGATGACGGCGTCATTGTTCAGGTCTGCCAGGATGTCGCAGATCCAGCCGGCCAGCTCTTTGCACTCAGCCTCTTTGAAGCCGCGAGTGGTCACGGCCGGAGTACCGAAGCGCAGACCGGAGGTGACGAACGGGGAGCGTGGATCGTTCGGTACCGAGTTCTTGTTCACGGTGATGAACGCTTTGCCCAGAGCTGCGTCAGCGTCTTTACCGGAGATTTCCTGCTTGATCAGCGACAGCAGGAACAGGTGGTTTTCAGTACCACCGGAGACCACGTCAAAACCGCGCTCGATGAATACACCGGCCATGGCCTGGGCGTTTTTGACCACTTGTTGCTGGTAGGTCTTGAACTCAGGCTGCAGTGCTTCCTTGAAGCAGATCGCTTTAGCGGCGATCACGTGTTCCAGCGGGCCGCCCTGGGCACCCGGGAATACCGCGGAGTTCAGCTTCTTCTCGATGTCGGCGTTGGCGCGAGCCAGGATCAGGCCGCCACGTGGACCGCGCAGGGTCTTGTGGGTGGTGGTGGTGACCACGTCAGCGAATGGAACCGGGTTCGGGTAGACGCCAGCAGCGACCAGCCCCGCAACGTGTGCCATATCAACAAAGAGATAGGCGCCGACCTTGTCAGCGATCTCGCGAAAGCGCGGGAAGTCCAGAATCTGCGAGTAGGCAGAGAAACCGGCCACGATCATTTTTGGCTTGTGTTCTACCGCCAGACGCTCGACTTCGTCGTAGTCGATCAGGCCGTTGCTGTCGATACCGTACTGCACGGCGTTGTACAGCTTGCCGGAGGAGGAAACGCTGGCGCCGTGGGTCAGGTGACCGCCGTGGGCCAGGCTCATGCCCAGAATGGTGTCGCCAGCTTGCAGCAGGGCCAGGTAAACGGCGCTGTTGGCTTGCGAACCTGCGTGTGGCTGAACGTTGGCGTAATCGGCGCCGAACAGTTCCTTGGCTCGATCAATTGCAAGCTGCTCAACAATGTCGACGTACTCGCAACCACCGTAGTAGCGCTTGCCTGGGTAGCCTTCGGCGTACTTGTTGGTCAGAACCGAGCCTTGAGCTTCCATCACCGCTGGGCTGGTGTAGTTTTCCGAAGCGATCAGCTCGATGTGTTCTTCCTGGCGCTGAGCTTCTTGCTCCATGGCGGCAAAAAGGTCGGCGTCGTACTTGGCAATAGTCAAATCACGGCTGAACATGGCGGTCCTCAAGGATCGGGGGCAGAAAAGGAAGGCATTCTAACCCAATGGGTTTTGTCTGGCATATGAAAGGACATCATGTCGCAGACAAGTGGTGTTCATGACGGGATATGCGGCGATTGTGCAGGCCTCATCGCGAGCAAGCTCGCTCCCACATCTATTTGAAATGCGTTCCCTGTGGGAGCGAGCTTGCTCGCGATGGCGTCATACGCCGCACCGCAAATCTCAGTCGAACATGAACAACGCATCATTGCTGAACTGCGCTTCGAAGCGGTTGGCCGGCATCGGGCGCCCGAACAGATAACCCTGCACCTCGTCGCAACCGTGTTCGCGCAGGAACTCAAGCTGTTCGTGGGTTTCCACGCCCTCGGCGATTACCGCCAGGTTGAGGCTGTGGGCCATGGCGATGATCGCCCGGGCAATCTGCGCGTCCTGTTCACCGGACGGCAGGCCGTCGACGAAGGTCCGGTCGATTTTCAGCACATCGATCGGGAACTGCTTCAAGTAGTTCAGCGAAGAATAACCGGTGCCGAAGTCGTCGACCGCGATGCTCAGGCCAAGGTTTTTCAGCCCGGCGAGAATCTGCATGGCTTCGCTGACTTCGCGCATCAGGATACTTTCGGTCAGTTCCAGCTCCAGGCAGGCCGGTGGCAGGCCCGTTTCCTTGAGGATGGTGGCGATGCGCGTGCCAAGTTGGCCGTCGGAGAACTGCCGGGCGGAGATGTTCACCGAGACTTTCGGTACGCGGACCTTGCTCTGGTGCCAGCTTTTGAGTTGACGGCATGCCTCGCTGATCACCCAGTCGCCGACATCCACTACCAGCCCGAGCTCTTCGAGCACCGGAATGAAGTCTCCCGGCGGTACCAGGCCGCGACGCGGATGACGCCAGCGCAGCAAGGCTTCAGCACCGGTCAGGCGTTTACCGTCGCCGCTGAATTGCGGTTGGTAGTAAAGAACGAATTCGTTTTGCTCAAGGGCGTGGCGCAGGTCGCTTTCCAGCTCCAGACGCTCCAGGGCGCTGGCGTTCATGTCGGCCTGATAGAACTGGAAGTTGTTCTTGCCGCGCTCCTTGGCGTGGTACATCGCGGTGTCGGCGTTCTTCATCAGCTGGCTCAGCTCGTTGCCGTCCTGCGGGCTCAAGGCGATGCCGATACTGGCGGTGACAAAGAACTCGCGGCTTTCGAGGACAAATGGCTTCACCAGGCTGGCAAGGATCTGCTCGGCGACATGAATCGCCCGGTTCAGCGCGATCTCACGGCTGGCACGCGGTTGCAGGAGCAAGGTGAACTCGTCGCCGCCCATGCGCGCTACCGTGTCGTCATCATCGACGCAACCGAGCAGGCGGGTCGCCATTTCCTTGAGCATGCGGTCGCCGGCGGCGTGGCCGAGGGAGTCGTTGATCGGTTTGAAACGGTCGAGGTCGAGGAACATCAACACCACCCATGACCGCTGCCGCTCCGCCGATTGCAGCGCGGTGTGCAGCCGGTCCTGGAACAAGGTGCGGTTGGGCAGGTGGGTCAGGGCATCGTAGTAGGCGAGGCGGTGAATCCGCTGTTCACTGGCCTTGCGCTCACTGATGTCACTGAAGAAACACACGTAGCTGGCGAGGTCGCCTTCGTCATCGAGTACTGCCGTAATACCGACCCACGCCGGGTAGTGTTCACCGTTGCGGCGCTTGAGCCAGACTTCACCTTCCCAGGTGCTGTGCTGATGCAGTTGCTTGAGCACATAGCGCAGGTGGGCTTCCTGCTGATCATCGACGGTCAGCATGTTCGGCAACTGGTCGAGGACCTGCGCCACTTCATAACCGCTGACGCGGCTGAAGGCTTCGTTGGCCTGCACGATGTAGCCGGCCGGGTCGGTGATCAGAATCGCCGACGTCGAATGCTCGAATACCGTGGCCGCCATGCGCAGGTCCTTCTCGGCGCGACGCTGTTGGCTGATATCGCGACCGACCCCGAGCACGCCTTCGAACGCGCCATGTTCATCCCAGACCAATACCAGGCGCAGCTCGATCGGGATTTTGCGTCCGTCGGCGCGCAAGCAGTCGAACAGGAACAACTGGGTTTGCACCTGACTGCGCAATTGCGCCAGTTGTTCGGGTTTATCCAGGGCTTTGCTGACCCGGTCCATCAGGCTGTAGATGCCGGTCAATTGTTGCGGGTTGGCGATGGTTGATTGCCAGCCGTTCTGGAAGATCCAGTCAACGTCATAGCCGAGCACGGCGTTCACCGACGGGCTGACGTAATTGAGCGAGAGTTTGCTGTCGGTGGAGAAAATCACGTCGCTGATGCTTTCGGCGAGCATCCGGTAGCGCTGTTCACTGTCGCGCAAGGACTCGCTGGCTTCGATCTGATCGGTGATGTCTTTGGCCACGCCAATGATGCGGGTAACCTGGTCGTGCTTGTCCCGCGCCAGCGCTTGCTCGCGGATTTCGAAACGCCGCCATTTGCCGTCGCGGTGGCGAAAGCGCAACTGACACTGCATCAGTTGGGTATAACCGGCCTGGCGCTGTTCCTGACGCAAACGGTGGTAGTGATCGGCGTCTTCGGGGTGCAGCAGAATTTCCCAGAAGTACTCGCCCATCTGGTGCAGTTCGGTTTTGCTGTAACCCAGGGTCTGGCCCAGGTGATGGTTGCTGAAAATCATCCGCTGGCTGATCACGTCCTGCACGTAAAGGTGATCCGGGACGGTGCGCACGACATCCGACCAGAAACCTTCACGTTCCAGCAGCGACAGCTCGACAATTTTGCGGCTGGTGATGTCGGTGATGCTGAGGATTACCGCCTTGGCGTCCTGCTGTTCTTCCGGCAAGCGCAGCACCAGCCACAGATGCTGGTCGCGGCCCTGTGTGTCCGTGAGCTTGATTTCCAGTTCCAGCTGTTTCTGCTGGTTGATCACCGCGTCGAGCAACTGGTTGCCGATGGCATTGCCATCCAGTGGCCCGCCTTCGATCAACAGCTTCCAGGCTTGTTCGCTGGATTGGACGTTGAGCAGGTGCAAGGCGATCTGATTGACTTCAGTGATGCGCAACTCTTGCAGCAGCTGCCGGCGTTGCTCGGCGTTCTCCAGCCACAGCCGCAGTTGCTCGCTGGTTTGCAGTTGCGCCTTGTCGAGGCAGGCTTTGAGCCCCGAGAGATCCAGTACGCAGAGCGCAACACCGGTGCCGTCGAAGATGTCCCGATAGCGCCGACGCCCGTCGTGTACCTGACGCTGGCGTCGGCGCATATTCAACAATGCGATGAGCGGTAGCAGCGAGAAGGCCAAACCCAGCAGGCATTTACCGATAAACGCCGGCAGCAGTTGCTCGAATACCCGTTGCCGGTCAAACAGCCCGCGTAACTGCCAGTCGCTGCTGCTCAGAGGAACGATCAGCACGCTGTCGGCCAGGTCATCGGCGGTGAGCACGCCCGGATTATTCGAGGGTAGCCCGTCGTCACGGCTGACGATCTGATGATTGACGCGGTTTTCCACCACCCACAGCGGACGGATTCCTGTGTCACTCTGTTTGGTCAGTGAAGAGAAAAACGTCGGCCGCAGACGCAAGATCCAATAACCGCGAGTGCTGCCGCTGGCCTGGTGCAGCAATAGATGCACCACCGATCCGTCGTTCGCGTTGCTGAAGTAATGTGCCTGGGCGTGACTGCGCCGGACCAGATCGCCCAGGTAATCGGCATCCTGGCTGTCGCTGGCGCTGTCACTGAGGATTTTCCCCGAGGGGCTGAGCAGTGCGAGGCTGAGCAAGTCAGGCAAGGACTGCTGCAGTTTGCGCAACAACGCCTGTTGCTGATCAGCGGTTTGCGGTTGTTCTACGATCGGTAGCAGATTCAGCGCGATCTGCGCGTTAAGCGCCATGTTCAGGCTGACTTGCGCGGCCAGATCGGCGGTGTAGTCGATGGTGTATTGGCGCTGGTTTTTCTGGGTTTCGCTCAGTTGATCGAACAACTGCCAGAGCAGCAATCCGATCAACAGCAGGACGAGCGTCGCCAATGCACCTTTCAAGGTGCCGCGCAGGGGCGATCCGGTCGCAGGGTGCAGTGCGCTCACGGACGAAGGCGGAGTGACATTGGACAAACTGTGATCCTGCGGTTTGGCTGGATTGGCGCGACGTGCACTATAAGCCGGACGCCCGGAGGGCGGCTAGCATGCCTTGAGTTGTGGCAAAGTGCCAGCCCCTCTCGGCTGGACTGCCTTTCATCATTAAGGTAGCTTTGCCGGTTACGCGGGAGCGTTCCAGCTCTTAGACTCAGGCTTTTTTCGCGCGCACGTATTGATAACAATCAATCGCTGGCGGCGTGTATGGCCTGGCCCGGGCTTCGCCCGTGCTTATATTCATCAGTCACTGACCCTAGGTTCTCCATGGCTCAATACGTCTTCACCATGCATCGGCTGGGCAAAGTTGTTCCGCCGAAGCGGGAAATCCTGAAAAACATTTCGCTGTCATTCTTCCCAGGCGCCAAGATCGGCGTACTCGGCCTCAACGGTTCGGGTAAGTCCACTCTGCTGAAAATCATGGCTGGCGTCGACACCGAGTTCGACGGCGAAGCCCGTCCGATGCCGGAGCTGAACATCGGCTACCTGCCGCAAGAACCGTTGCTGGATCCGACCAAGACCGTGCGTGAAGTGGTCGAGGAAGCGGTCAGCGTGATCAAGGACGCCCAGGCGCGACTGGATCAGGTCTACGCCGAATACGCCGACCCGGATGCCGACTTCGACAAGCTGGCCGCTGAACAGGCCAAACTCGAAGCCATCCTGCAGGCGGGCGACGGTCACAATCTGGATCGCCAACTGGAAGTCGCCGCCGATGCGCTGCGTCTGCCGGCCTGGGACGCTAAGATCGAATTCCTGTCCGGTGGTGAAAAACGTCGTGTGGCCCTGTGCCGTCTGCTGCTGTCCGCGCCGGACATGCTGCTGCTCGACGAACCGACCAACCACCTGGACGCCGACTCCGTGGCCTGGCTGGAGCATTTCCTCCACGACTTCCCGGGTACCGTGGTTGCGATCACGCACGACCGTTACTTCCTGGACAACGTTGCAGGCTGGATCCTGGAACTCGACCGCGGCGCCGGTATTCCGTACGAGGGCAACTATTCGGGTTGGCTGGAAGCCAAGTCCGATCGTCTGGCCGCCGAATCCAAACAGCAGTCGGCCCATGAAAAGGCCATGAAGGAAGAGCTGGAGTGGGTGCGCAAAGGCGCCAAGGCTCGTCAGTCGAAATCCAAGGCTCGTCTGCAACGCTTCGAAGAAATGCAATCGCAGGAATTCCAGAAGCGCAGCGAAACCAACGAGATCTACATCCCGGCCGGTCCACGCCTGGGCGACAAGGTCATCGAATTCAAGAACGTCACCAAGGGCTATGGCGATCGCGTTCTGATCGACAACCTGTCGTTCTCCATGCCGAAAGGCGCCATCGTCGGCGTGATCGGCGGTAACGGTGCGGGTAAATCCACGCTGTTCCGTATGCTGATGGGCAAGGAAACACCGGATTCGGGCAGCATCGAAGTCGGTGAAACCGTGCAACTGGCCTGTGTCGACCAGAGCCGCGAAGACCTGGACGGCAGCAAGACCGTGTTCCAGCAGATCTCCGACGGTTCCGACCAGATCCGCATCGGCAACTACGAGATCCCGTCGCGCACGTATGTCGGTCGCTTCAACTTCAAGGGCGGCGATCAGCAGAAGTTCGTCAAGGACCTGTCCGGTGGTGAGCGTGGTCGCTTGCACCTGGCGCTGACCCTGAAAGAGGGCGGCAACGTCCTGCTGCTCGACGAACCGTCCAACGACCTCGACGTTGAAACCCTGCGTTCGCTGGAAGAAGCCCTGCTGGACTTCCCGGGCGCCGCCATTGTGATCTCTCACGATCGGTGGTTCCTTGACCGCGTCGCGACTCACATCCTGGCGTACGAAGACGACTCGCAAGCCGTGTTCTTCGAAGGTAACTACACCGAGTACGAAGCCGACCGCAAAAAGCGTCTCGGCGATGCCGCTTCCCAGCCGCACCGGGTGCGTCACAAGAAACTGGCCTGATCAGGCTGGTTGCATAAAAAAACGGGGCCTTCGGGCTCCGTTTTTTTTTGCGCGTCATTCCCAGGCTATGGGTGCGGTTCAGCTCGGTTCGATGCGGATGATTTCGATCAACTGATCACCGGCCGGTCGCCGCCAGAGCACTTCGTCGTTCAGCTGTGCGCCGAGCAGCGCTCGCCCCAGCGGTGAGCTCCAGTTGATCAGGCCTTTGGCGGCAGCGGCCTGATCTTCGCCGACCAGTTGCACGCGTCGTTCGGTCCCCAGCTCATCGGCGTACGTCACCCAACTGCCAATCTGCACTTTTTTGGTGGAAGTGGCCGGTGTCACCACTTGAGCGCTTTGCAGGCGTTGATTGAAGTAACGCAAATCGCGCTCGAGATCGGCCAGCCACTGTGGGTCAGCTTCCTCGCGGGCTGACTGTTCGCCGTGCAGGGTTTGCAACTCGGCGACTTTGGCCTGCAGCAGGGCCAGCCCTTCGGGCGTGACGTAGTTGGGCTGCGTGCTGACCTGGCGTTCTACCGGCTGGTCGGCTTGTGGGGTGGCGTTATCTTCATTGACGAAAGCGCGGCTCATGGCGGTTCTCCCTGAATGGGGTTTCGGCCATCGTCGCAGTCTTTTGGTTTCGAAGGTTGTCCGAAAACGACCTGCTGCGAGCGATAAGGAATGGCCTATGGAGCAAATCGGGAAGTGGTGAAAAGCAAGATCAAAAGATCGCAGGCTTCGCCAGCTCCTACGAGTGAATCGAGAACCCTGTAGGAGCTGCCGAAGGCTGCGATCTTCACTGCTCGAGTCAATAGTGATACCACTTCACCTCAAGCATAACTTCATTTTCGGGGGACGCGAGGTGGCTGAACTCACGCTGGGCACTCAAGCGCAGGCCAAGGTTGCGCGACAGTTCCCACTGCTGGTTCAGGCTCAGGCTGCGTCGTACTTCGCCGTTGGTGAAGTAATCACCTTTGGTTTCCAGGCTCAGATTGCCCAGCGGGTTCTTCCACAGTACACCGCTGTTGAAACCGGCAGCCGGGGCGATGAAGCCGGCAAAGTCATTGTTGTGTTCGATACGTACCGTGCCGAGGGCGAAGCCGAGCACGTCATCGGCCAATTGCCAGGTGCCGCCGGCGCCGCCGTTGACGTGGCTGACCAGGGTTTCGTCGTCATGTTTGCCCGGTACCCGTTCCAGGCCTCCGGTCACCTGCCAGGACCAGGGTTGCAGCAACTCGTTGCGCGGGGTCAGTGAGCGGATGGTCGCCAGGTCCAGTTGCTGCAACTGCCAGTGATTGCCTTCGTATTGGCGCAGTTTCATCTGGAGGATTTCAATCTGTGCGCCGAGGGGAAAGCTTTCGGCGTTGTCGTTGAGGTCGTGATAGGCCATGCGCAGGCCATATTCACCAAAAGCTTTGTCGCCACGGGTGCCGACACCGGCCTGCCAGGTTCGCGATTCGTGACCGTCTTCCGGTAGGCCGGGGCGTTCGATGGACAGCTCCGGTGGCGGGTTTTGATTGATTGCCCGCAACAGTTCGAAACTGCGTTGTGCACGCTGTGGGTCGCGTTCCTGGCCATTGGCGCGGTAGCGTTCAAGACGATAGGCCGCGTCGATGATCAGCGCCTGACGATCCCGTGGCAGGGCCTTGAAGGTTGGCGCCTGCAGTTGCTGCTGGTCGGCGCTGACCTTCAGCACCCATTGTTGCTCGTCGTCTGTGAGCGCTTTGGCGCGGCTCAGCAGTTCACGTTCGCGGGACGGACGATAATCGATTTTTTCCACCAGTCCTGCGTCTTTCACGGCTTTGACGGTGTCGGTGGGAATCGCGGTCAGCGGGAATTGTTCGGTAAGCCTGAGGCTCGGTCGTGCCACTTGCAGCAACTCCAGCAAGCGGTAGGAGCAGTTCTCATCGAAGAAGAAGTAATCGAACTGAATCTGCTTGAGCTCCCAGATGTGCTCGACCATGCGTTCGGTTTCTGCCTGCGTCAGGTTCAGCCGGTATTCCCACAGATCGCGGTTCTCCAGGCTGCGGTATTCCGAGAGTTTTTCCTGGTAGGGCACCAGCGCGAACAACCCCGGATAGCCGCCCATCAGGCCTTTCCAGGCATACAGAATGCTGTTGTCCGAGCCTTCGATGTAGGCGCCGAAATTGATCGCGTAGCTGAGCAGGGCGGTGTGGTCGCTTTGCACGTCCGCCTGATCGATGCGCAACAAGGTGTGGCCGAACATCGACGACGGACTGTTCAGGTACGCCGCCGGAAAGATCATCACCGCGCTGTGGGGCGACACGTCCTTGAACCATTGTTTGAATTCGCTGCAGTCCACCGTCGGCAAATCGTTCAGGTTCAGTTGCGCTTTCAACCAGCGGGTACGCGCGGGGTAAACACATTGCGCGTGTTGCTGGCCTTTGCTGGCCGGGGCGTAGAGCGCTTGTACGGTGGCCGCCAGTTCTGCGTCGGGATGCTCGGCGCCATTGGCCGCCAGGAAGAACTTCTTGTCGCTGACATAGCTGCGCCAGCCGCCGAGTTTTGCGGTTTCGTAGTGGCCCAGGGAAATCCAGAACGGGTCGTTGGCCAGTTGCTGCAAACGTTGGTTGTCGATACGAGGCGCGGCGGACAGCGGGGCGCAGACAAACAGCGCCAGACAGGCAAGGCGTTTGAGCATGGTGAGCTACTTAATTCAAAAAAAGACCCAAAGCAGGTCGGGTCCAAAAAAACAAAACCTGCCCCCGGTAAAGGGGCAGGTGAGGCCGAGCTTAAGCCGGGGTGGCATATTTGGCCAGGCGAGCATCGCCTTTGAGCACGGCCAGGGTATTGGTATGCACGTCGTCAGCGGTCACGTCAGCCTTGCTGAAGATCTGCTGGAAGTGCTCGTGGGTGACGGTGGCGAAATAAGCACGGTCTTGCGGTGCGACGCCCAGTACCACGGCATAGGTGGTCAGCGCTTCGCCCTGACCTTTGGCCATGTCTTCGGACAGTTCGTTCATCATGCCGTTCATGGCAATCCAGGACTTGCCGCCATAAGTCAGCGCGGCGTTGGTTGCGCAACCGTTGGTCCCGGACGTCATGCCGAAGGTGGCGTTGCCGGAGGTGCCGTTGGTGGTGGATGCCAGGAAGTGCGCCGGGGTGCCACGCTGACCGTTGAACAGCATGTTGCCCCAACCGCAATCCGGTCCGCCTGGCGCCTGAGCCATGGCGTTGAGGGATGCAACGGTGAAGAGAGTACCAAGAAGAATCCGTTTCATAGCTGTGTTCTCTTTTGTGTGCGTACCAATGGACAGGGGGTTCTGGCGCCTTCTGACGCCATAGGGCCGGTTATTTAGTCCAGCCGCGCAGTTTGGAGTTTAGGCACGATCCTGCGGTTCCGTGATTTTTTGCAAAACATTCCCCAATACCATTGATTCACACCTGGCCCGCCCGGGGTTTGAGCCTTGACTATGCTTTTACCCAAGGCGCGCCTTGCCAGTCGGTATGGGCAGCGCCAGAATGCCTTCAACTGCCCCGCCTGATGTAAGGAAGCCCGATGCCTGATCCTGTTGCTGCCAGCTTGCGTCTAGCGCCTGAAGCGCTGACCCGTCCGTTTTCCGCTGAACAGTTCAGCTTCTCTACCACCAATGAACTGGAGCCTTTTCGCGGTGTGCTCGGCCAGGAACGTGCGGTTGAAGCCTTGCAGTTCGGTGTGGCCATGCCACGCCCCGGTTACAACGTGTTTGTCATGGGTGAGCCCGGCACTGGCCGGTTTTCGTTCGTAAAACGCTACCTGAAAGCCGAAGGCAAACGCCTGCAGACCCCGGCGGACTGGGTCTACGTCAACAATTTCGATGAGCCGCGCGAACCTCGCGCATTGGAGTTGCCGTCCGGGACGGCCGGTGCGTTCATCGCCGACATCAATGACCTGATCGACAACCTGCTGGCGACGTTTCCAGCGGTCTTCGAGCATCCGTCCTACCAGCAAAAGAAAAGTGCCATCGACCGCGCCTTCAACCAGCGCTACGACCGCGCACTGGACGTGATCGAGCGCCTGGCGCTGGAGAAAGAAGTCGCGCTGTACCGTGACAGCACCAACATCGCCTTTACCCCGATGAGTGAAGGCAAGGCGCTGGACGAGGCTGAATTCGCCCAACTGCCGGAGGCCGTCCGCGAGCGTTTCCACGAAGACATTTCCGGGCTGGAAGAACGGCTGAACGAAGAGTTGGCCAGCCTGCCGCAGTGGAAGCGCGAATCCAGCAATCAACTGCGTCAGCTCAACGAAGAAACCATCACCCTGGCCTTGCAGCCATTACTTTCACCGCTGTCGGAAAAATACGCAGAAAACGCTGCGGTGTGCGGTTACCTGCAAGCGATGCAGGTGTATCTGCTCAAGACCGTGGTCGAGCAACTGGTCGATGACAGCAAGACCGACGCGGTCGCCCGTAAATTGCTCGAAGAACAATACGGCCCGAGCCTGGTGGTCGGCCATCCGTTCAGCGGCGGTGCGCCAGTGGTGTTCGAACCGCATCCGACCTACGACAACCTGTTCGGCCGTATCGAGTACAGCACCGATCAAGGCGCGCTCTACACCACCTATCGGCAGTTGCGTCCGGGTGCGCTGCACCGGGCCAACGGCGGCTTCCTGATTCTGGAAGCCGAAAAAATGCTCAGTGAACCGTTTGTCTGGGATGCGCTGAAGCGGGCCTTGCAGTCACGCAAACTGAAAATGGAATCGCCGCTGGGCGAGCTGGGCCGGTTGGCCACCGTGACCCTGACACCGCAACATATTCCGTTGCAGGTCAAAGTCGTCATCATCGGTGCACGCCAGCTGTATTACACGCTGCAAGACCTCGATCCGGACTTCCAGGAGATGTTCCGGGTGCTGGTGGACTTCGATGAAGACATCCCGATGGTCGATGAGAGCCTGGAGCAGTTTGCCCAGTTGCTCAAAACCCGTACCTCGGAAGAAGGCATGGCGCCGCTGACCGCCGATGCGGTGGCGCGTCTGGCAACTTACAGTGCGCGACTGGCCGAGCACCAAGGCCGTTTGTCGGCGCGCATTGGCGATCTGTTCCAATTGGTCAGCGAGGCGGACTTCATTCGTGATCTGGCCGGCGACGAGATGACCGATGCCGGGCACATCGAGCGTGCGCTCAAGGCCAAGGCCACGCGTACCGGGCGTGTGTCGGCGCGAATTCTCGATGACATGCTGGCAGGGATCATCCTGATCGACACCGCGGGCGCGGCGGTCGGCAAGTGCAACGGGCTGACAGTGCTGGAGGTCGGTGACTCGGCCTTCGGGATACCGGCGCGGATCTCCGCCACGGTCTACCCCGGCGGCAGCGGCATCGTCGACATCGAGCGTGAGGTCAACCTCGGGCAGCCGATCCACTCCAAGGGCGTGATGATCCTCACCGGGTATCTGGGCAGCCGTTACGCCCAGGAATTCCCGTTGGCGATCTCGGCGAGTATCGCGCTGGAGCAGTCCTACGGTTACGTCGATGGTGACAGTGCATCGTTGGGCGAGGCCTGCACGTTGATTTCGGCGTTGTCGAAAACCCCGCTCAAGCAGTGCTTCGCGATTACCGGCTCGATCAATCAGTTCGGTGAAGTGCAGGCGGTGGGCGGGGTCAACGAGAAGATCGAGGGCTTCTTCCGTCTCTGCGAGGCGCGCGGTTTGACCGGTGAGCAGGGCGCGATCATTCCTCAGGCCAACGTCGCCACGCTGATGCTCGATGAGCGGGTGCTGGCGGCCGTGCGTGCCGGGCAGTTCCATGTCTACGCGGTGCGTCAGGCCGATGAGGCATTGAGCCTGCTGGTGGGCGAGCCTGCCGGCGAGCCGGACGAAGAGGGTCAGTTCCCGGAGGGCAGCGTCAACGCGCGCGTGGTCGAGCGTTTGCGGGTGATCGCGGAAATGATCAGCGAAGATGACCTGAAAGAGGCCGAGAAGGAGCAGGCCCAGGCGCAGGCCCTGGAAGCATTGGCCGCGGCCAAGCCCGCCTGATTACACTGCGTAGGAGCTGCCGCAGGCTGCGATCTTTTGATCTTGATGTTCAAACGTCAAAAGATCGCAGGCTCCTGCGGGGGCATGTGCATGCAATAAATGGTGGCCATTTTTGTTGGGTGGATGACGTCAAAAATCCAACAACGACCATTCGGCGCCTTCTAGCCCCCCGTCAACTTGCTGACTCGACTTTTCTTCTATGCTCAGGTCAAGGACATCGACAGTCATCACTGGATCGAGACAGCCTTCGCGTGGAGGCTGAATACCCGATTTACCGAGGGTCGCCGCCATGCCGCGCAACCTCTGCCTCACCCGCCAATGCCTGGGCCTGGTTACTCGTATCGAATGCAGTATTCGCCCGCTAGCGGGGGACACCGGTATGTGGACTTTGTTGTTTGCCGCCGGAATGGCCGGCGAGCAACCTTCCGCCATCAAAGCCCAGGGCCCGTTTCATGGTCCTTTCGTGGCTGAATCGATACTTGAAACCATCGTTGAAAGCCTGACCCTGCACGGTTATCAACTGGCCGATGACCCGCAAATCTGGTGTTTGCACCTGCAAGCCCAGCTGCGGGAAATCAATGGTGGACGCTGCCGCAATCCGAGTGGTTTTGAGTTCAACCCCGAGCATTAGCGGCTATTCGACAGGGTTCGGGTTTTCGGCCTTGTCGAGTTTGACCTCGAATCCATATTCGACGGTATTGAGGTTGGTGCGCTGGTAGGTTTCCAGGCTGCTCGGCTGGCCGTAGAAATAATGCACCTCAAACACCGCCGGGCCGTCTGTGCGGGCGTCATGGCTGACAGCAAGAATCTCCTTCAGGTAGTTACCGCTCGCGTCCTTGGCAAAGAAACGCCAGTCCTGGGCGGGGAATACTTTCTGGTCAACCACCAAGGCATTGCCCCTGAGCTCCAGACCTCTGGGCAGCTTCTGGGTGTCGAGGCTGCCTTTTGCAATATTGGCCAAAAACAGCGGCATCGAGCCAACCGCATACGCTGGTGTTTCGGGGAACAGGGTCAGGTCATAGGTGATGGTGGCGTGCAGCGGGTCGATTTCGAAAGCCTCGGCTGGCAACTCGATAGGCTCGCCGCGTTTGCCCTTGTCGTCCTGGGTGAAGAAGGTCACGGGAGTGTCACCTGGGCTGAATGAGGAACCGAGCAGTTCGTCGTTGAAGCTTTTCGGGTGATCGAATTCGATGCGTGCCGCACTGGAGTCCTCGACTGACTGGCTGACATGGACGTTCTTTTTCAGTTGTTCCTCATCCAGTGTGGCGCCTTTAAGCCAGGTCGCGGCCTGATCGTCATACACCACCACCGGTATGCTCAGGGTCTGGATGGTTTTATCGGTGGTATTGCGGTCGAAGCGGCGTACCGGCAGGTCCAGTTCCTTGCGGGTGAGGGTGACAGCCGAGAAGTCGAGGACATTGACTTCGAGGCTGTCGATGGGGCCGTTGAAGTACACCTTGGTGTAATGATGAGTCTGCTTGCGCTCGAACGCTTGCTGCTCGTCGTCGAGCTGTTTTTCGAACTCATCGCTCCAGGCGGTCTGCTTCTGCATCTCGGCCAGTTGTTTTTGATAGAACCCGATTTGCGTGGCGTCTTCGTTGATCGAACCCGAGCGTGAGAGAAGCTGCCCGGTCGTGTCCCTGGCCTGGACGATCAGCGGATTGAGCGGGGTATCGCTGACGTCTGGCGCCAGTGCCGCGCTGTTGTTGACTTCAACCTCGGCATAGTTCTTTTCCAGGGCCCGCAGGGTGACGCTGATGTTGTCGTCGGTGCGCGTTTGGCCCACGTCCTTTTTCGCCAGATTGAAGGTGAATACCTTGCGCGGTGCGATGACTTCGATTTTGCCTTGCAGGGTCGCTGGTTGCGGCTGGTTTTTGTTGTCGACTTCAACGCCCTCGACAAAAGGGTAGGCCACGGTCAGGTCATCCGGATTGCTCATGTTGGAGCTTGAAGGACTCAACTGAATGCCGGGATCGGTTTCCGACCATTCGGGCTGGAAAGCGATGACCTTTTTGTTGCTCAGCGTGACCGACTGCCATTCCAGCCCATGGGGAAATGGGAACTCGGAGGGCATGTTGAAGTTGAAGGGGAACACCGGTTGCAAGTCGGTCAGGTAGTCGGAGCTGGAGTCCTTGCGCAGTACGAACAGACCGTTGATGTAAGTGTCGACCAGGGCCTGCGGGGTTGGGTAGTGCTTGAGCAGGGCCATGGCGTCTTCGCCGTATTCGGTGGCGATCGGCTTGATGGCAAGCTTTTGCTGTGCGCGTTCAAGCAGCAGCAGCGAACCGCCGAGGTTGGCCACGGCATCCTTGAGCCTGGGATCCTGAATCGCGTCCAGCGACTTCTCGAACTGTGCGGTCTTCTCCTCGAGGCTCTGCGGGCGCTTCTCATCGCTGGGTGAGCAGCCGCCGATCAGTACCGCGAGGCAAAGTCCGACAGTCGTTAAAGGCAATCGCAAATCCATTTTCCGGTTTTCCTCTACAACGCAAGTGAACGATGCGAATGCTTTGGACACTAGCAGAAAAACGCTTCGACGGACTCGCAGGTTGTGGATTTGTCTGCGGTTTATGGGGTTTTGAGCGGCTGATATACTCGCCGCCGTTTAAAACCCTTGTGTGAGATTCAATGGAACGTTTTGTCGAAAATGCAATGTACGCGTCGCGCTGGCTGCTGGCGCCGATCTACTTTGGTTTGTCCCTGGGCCTGCTGGCTTTAGCCCTGAAGTTCTTTCAGGAAGTCTTTCACGTTATCCCCAACGTGTTCTCGATGGCCGAGTCCGATCTGATTCTGGTGCTGTTGTCGCTGATCGACATGGCGCTGGTGGGCGGCTTGCTGGTGATGGTGATGATTTCCGGCTACGAAAACTTCGTGTCCGAACTCGACATCGATGACGGCAAGGAAAAGCTCAACTGGCTGGGTACGATGGATTCTTCTTCCCTGAAGATGAAAGTCGCGGCCTCGATCGTGGCCATTTCCTCGATCCACCTGCTGCGCATCTTCATGGATGCCAGGAACGTCGATCCAGAGCACCTGAAGTGGTACGTGATCATTCACATGACCTTCGTGATCTCGGCGTTTGCCATGGGTTACCTGGACAAGCTGACCAAGCACTGATAGTCGCTCCAGTACGCAATCATGCCGCCCGGCCGTTGTGAAACGGACGGGCGGCGGCGTTTCTGGCTTGTGCTTTTGTGCGCCGAGGCATATCCCTGTAAGTGTCTTGGCTCGCCATCGTGCGGGGTGCGCTCATGAACCTGCAAGAATTGAACGCCTATGCCATCGCCGGGAAGGTCGATGAGCTGAACCTGATCTCGATGGAGGGCGGAATTTATCTGTTGGAGGCACGGATACATGGCGCCGCTCATCCGCTTGACGACGCCCATGGGCAAACACTGCGCCTGCGTTCGGTGGAGCATGCTCGTGAAGTGCTTCATGCCTTCCCCAAGCTGACATTCAACCTGATTCACACCTCGGTGCACGACGAGATGTGCGGTCTGGGCGTCAGTGTGGAAGAGAGTCTGAAGGTGCCCATCTCCTGATAGCACCGACACCCCTGATCACCGCAATGGCATCTGTGCTAGTCTGCTCGCCCTTTTGGTTCCGGGCGCTCCGGGATGCGCTGTGTACGCACGGCAACCTCCCGAGCCGTCCATACAGCGGAGCAGTGTCATGTCCGAAGTAAATCTGTCCACCGACGAAACCCGCGTCAGCTACGGTATCGGCCGTCAGCTGGGCGACCAACTGCGCGACAACCCGCCGCCGGGCGTTAGCCTGGACGCGATCCTGGCGGGTCTTACCGACGCATTCGCCGGTAAGGAAAGCCGTGTTGGCCAGGAAGCAATGTCTGCCAGCTTCAAGGTTATCCGCGAAATCATGCAAGCCGAAGCAGCTGCCAAGGCTGAAGCGGCGGCTGGCGAAGGCCTGGCATTCCTGGCTGAAAACGCCAAGCGTGACGGCATCACCACTCTGGCTTCCGGCCTGCAGTTCGAAGTACTGACTCAAGGTGAAGGCGCCAAGCCGACCCGTGAAGATCAAGTGCGTACTCACTACCACGGCACTCTGATCGACGGCACTGTGTTCGACAGCTCCTACGATCGTGGCCAGCCTGCAGAATTCCCGGTTGGCGGCGTGATCGCTGGCTGGACTGAAGCTCTGCAACTGATGAACGCCGGTAGCAAATGGCGCCTGTACGTGCCGAGCGAACTGGCTTACGGCGCACAAGGCGTTGGCAGCATTCCGCCGCACAGCGTTCTGGTGTTCGACGTCGAGCTGCTCGACGTTCTGTAAGCCCTGTTCGGCTGTACTGACAGGCTAATGTGGGAGCGAGCTTGCTCGCGATTGCATCACCTCGGTTTCACAGACAAACCGGGTTGGCCGCATCGCGAGCAAGCTCGCTCCCACAGTTTTTTGCGGTGTCTCATAGTTCGATCTTGTGGTGCAGTTCATTCACCGGGCGCAATGCCCGGGCGTAGCAGAACAGAAACAGGTTGCGCACCAGTTCCTTGAGCACTACCGGCTCGCTGGAGCTCAGGCCATTGAGGTCAAGGTCGCCCTGGTCTTGCAGCTCATTCAAGGCTTCTTCTTCCAATACCGCACAAACTTCCCCGGTTTCCCGATGCAGGATCCTGAGGTAAGGGTGTGGGCGGTCCAGCCATGCATCGATCAAGTAAGTCATGATGCTCATCTCCTTTTGAATGGTTTGATGAGAATAATTCTTATTTAATTAATAGCAAGTGCCTATTGGCGGTTTCTGCTGCTTTCTGTATGGGAATTGCTGAAGATCAAAACGGCTGGCGTTTTGCTATTGGGCGGGATTGTTGGGGGAGTCAGCTGAGGGTAAAGCTCCATCCCACGCAGGGCGCGGGATGGAATACAGCAGGTTCAGACTTTTCTGACGAACTCGGATTTGAGCTTCATCGGGCCGATACCGTCGATCTTGCAGTCGATGTCATGGTCGCCATCGCACAGGCGGATGTTCTTGACCTTGGTGCCGACTTTTACCACCAGCGAAGTGCCCTTGACCTTGAGGTCCTTGATCACGGTGATGGTGTCGCCATCTTGCAGGACATTGCCGACCGAATCCTTTTTCACGGTGTCATCGGACGCGGCTTCGGCTTCACCGCTAGCGGACCACTCGTGGGCGCACTCTGGGCAGATCAGCTGGGCGCCGTCTTCATAGGTGTATTCGCAATTGCATTTCGGGCAGGGTGGCAACGTGCTCACTAAGGCTCCTTGGATTCAGGATGGCTAAAAAGCGCACATTATATAGGGTTTTGTTGGAGGATGTGCGTGGGCGAAAACCTGTGGGAGCGAGCTTGCTCGCGATGACGACTTAACATTCAACACAAGTGTCGATTGTCAGTCCGCTATCGCGAGCAAGCTCGCTCCCACACGGGGCACTATCAGTGCGTGCGGGCTACCGCAAACTCGCTCAGTTCGACCAATGCATCCCGGTATTCGCTGGCGGGCAGCATTTCGAGGCATTTGATCGCGCGGGCCACGTAATCGCGGGCCAGTTGTGCGGTGTAATCCAGCGAACCCGAGGCTTCCACGGCAGCGCGGATGCTTTCCAGGTCTTCGATGCCGCCTTTCTGGATCGCTTGGCGCACCAGGGCAGCTTGCTCCGGCGTGCCTTCGCGCATGGTGTAGATCAGCGGCAGGGTCGGTTTACCTTCAGCCAGGTCGTCGCCGACGTTCTTGCCCAGGGTTTCAGCATCGCCACGGTAGTCGAGCAGGTCGTCGACCAATTGGAAGGCCACACCGAGGTGGTCGCCAAAGGTGCGCAAGGCTTCGCTTTGTTCTGGCGTGGCGCCAGCCAAGGCCGCGGCACTGTGGGTCGAAGCCTCGAAAAGCATCGCGGTTTTGCCGCGGATGACTTCCATGTAGGTTTCTTCGGTGGTGCTGGCGTCGCGCACCTTGGAAAGCTGCAGGACTTCGCCTTCAGCAATGATCCGTGTGGCTTGCGAGAGAATCTTCATCACCGGCATCGAGCCCAGTTCGACCATCATCTCGAACGAACGGGAGTACAGGAAGTCGCCCACCAGCACGCTCGGGGCGTTGCCCCACATGGCGTTGGCGGTCGAGCGGCCACGGCGCATGCCGGACATGTCGACCACGTCGTCATGCAGCAGGGTCGCGGTGTGCAGGAACTCGATGGTGGCGGCCAGCAGGCGCATGTCGTCGCCTTCGCGACCCAGGGCCTTGCCACACAGCAACACCAACAAAGGGCGCAGGCGTTTACCGCCGGCCGAAGTAATGTAGTCGCCGATTTTCGATACCAGCGGCACTCGGGAAGTCAGCTGCTTCTTGATGATGCCGTCGACGGCGCTAAAATCGTCCGCCACCGCGCGGTAGAAAGCTTGGGGTTGCATCAGCGACAGTCGCTCCAGAAGGGTTGCGCGGCATGCTAGGACCCGCGTCCGGGCCTGTCAAGGCGCGATGGACGGCCACTTGCAACGTGCTCGTGCCTTGCGTACAATCGCGCACCCTGAACTTCCTGGGCAGCACCTGCCTTACGCAATTGCATTTGGGTCGTTCCATCCCATGCAGCCATGCCAGCCAATACCTCTTCTTATAAAGAGCTGGGTGAGCAGGATTATCGGAGAAATACCATGTCGTACGCAGTAATCGTTACTGGTGGCAAGCAATACAAGGTCGCCCCAGGTGAATACCTGAAGATCGAGAAACTGGAAATCGCTACCGGCGAATCCGTAACTTTTGATCGCGTTCTGTTGGTCGCCAATGGCGATGACGTGAATATCGGTGCTCCAGTTGTTGCTGGCGCTACCGTTGTGGCTGAAGTGATCTCCCAAGGTCGTCACGATAAAGTCCGCATCATCAAGTTCCGTCGTCGTAAGCACCACATGAAGCGTATGGGCCACCGCCAGTGGTACACCGAGATCAAAATCACCGGTATTCAGGCTTAATTTCAGCCTAATTCCTCACTAGGAGAATTGAACTCATGGCACACAAAAAAGCTGGTGGTAGTACCCGTAACGGTCGCGACTCAGAAGCCAAACGCCTTGGCGTGAAGATGTATGGCGGCCAGAAAATCATTCCGGGCAACATCATCGTGCGTCAGCGCGGTACCCAATTCCACGCCGGTTACGGTGTTGGCATGGGTAAAGATCACACCCTCTTCGCGAAAATCGAAGGCGTGATCAAGTTTGAAGTAAAAGGCGCGTTCAACCGCCGTTACGTGAGCGTTGTCGCGGCTTAATTGCGCGATCGCTGGAAAAGCCCTGTCTTGCGACGGGGCTTTTTCGTTTGTGGGGTGAGTCTCTTGCAAAACTGTTTGTATGGGCTGCCGGCGCTGGATTGTGCGGTCGTTGATTGAGGTCGCTGCGCTCATTTTTGCAAGAGTCTTATGTCTTAGTGTTTTTCGGCTCGTCCGTATGGCGAGAGGCGTTTTGTTATGAAGTTTGTTGATGAAGTATCGATTCGAGTAAAAGCTGGCGACGGCGGCAATGGCTGCATGAGTTTCCGTCGGGAAAAATTTATCGAAAACGGCGGTCCTAACGGCGGTGATGGTGGTGACGGCGGCTCGGTCTACATGATCGCCGACGAAAACCTCAACACCCTGGTCGACTACCGTTACACCCGGCACTTCGATGCCGAGCGCGGCGCCAACGGCGGCAGCACTGACTGCACCGGCAAGAAAGGTGAAGAGCTGGTCCTGCGGGTTCCGGTCGGCACCACCGTCATCGACTCTGCTACGCAAGAAGTCATTGGTGACCTGACCAAGGCTGGTCAGCGTCTGCTGGTGGCTCATGGCGGCTGGCACGGTCTGGGTAACACCCGTTTCAAATCCAGTACCAACCGCGCGCCACGCCAGACTACGCCGGGCAAGCCGGGCGAGCAGCGTGACCTCAAGCTGGAAATGAAGGTGTTGGCCGACGTCGGTCTGCTGGGCTTGCCGAACGCTGGCAAAAGTACCTTTATTCGTTCGGTTTCGGCGGCCAAGCCGAAAGTTGCCGATTATCCGTTCACCACGCTGGTGCCAAACCTCGGTGTGGTCAGCGTCGATCGCTGGAAGAGCTTTGTCATCGCTGACATTCCGGGTCTGATCGAAGGCGCTTCCGACGGCGCGGGCCTGGGGATTCGCTTCCTCAAGCACTTGTCGCGTACTCGTCTGCTGCTGCACCTCGTCGACATGGCGCCGCTGGATGACACCAGTGCTCCGGATGCAGCCGAAGTGATCGTCAGCGAGCTGACCAAGTTCAGCCCGTCGTTGGCTGAGCGTGATCGCTGGCTGGTGCTGAACAAGTGCGACCAGATCCTTGAAGAAGAGCACGAAGAGCGAGTCAAGGAAATCGTTGATCGTCTGGAGTGGACTGGTCCGGTCTACGTGATCTCGGCTATCGCCAAAGACGGCACCGAGCGCCTGACGCGTGACATCATGCGTTACCTGGAAGATCGTGCCGATCGTCTGGCTAACGACCCTGTCTACAAGGAAGAGCTGGCCGATCTCGATCAGCGCATCGAAGACGAAGCGCGTGCCCAGTTGCAGGCTCTGGATGACCAGCGTGCGCTGCGCCGCAGCGGCGTGAAGTCGGTCCATGACATCGGTGACGATGACTGGGACGAAGAAGATGTGGATGACGAAGACGGTCCGGAAATCATTTACGTCCGCGACTGATTCATCTGCGGCAACCTCGTTCCTGTAGGAGCAAGGCTTGCCCGCGATGACGGTTTATCTGGTCGGGCGCAGTGGTATCATCGCTCGCAAGCCAGTTTCCAAGGCGCCGCTCTTTAGAGCGGCGTTTTGGTATCTGCAAAACGCAGTAATACGAATAATCGCATGGGTGGCGCTGGGTCGCGCCGCTCGCCGGCATAGGTTGAAGATGATGCGGAGCAAGGTGACAGGTGCGCAGCGTTGGGTCGTGAAGATCGGCAGCGCTTTGCTGACGGCTGACGGCAAGGGTCTGGATCGCGCGGCAATGGGCGTCTGGGTTGAGCAGATGGTCGCGCTGCATGAGGCGGGTGTCGAGCTGGTGCTGGTGTCCTCGGGGGCGGTGGCGGCAGGTATGAGTCGCCTTGGCTGGACCGCACGACCCAGTGCGATGCACGAGTTGCAGGCGGCTGCCGCCATCGGTCAGATGGGGTTGGTGCAGGCCTGGGAATCGAGCTTTGCCGAGCATGGCCGGCACACGGCGCAGATTCTCCTGACTCACGATGACTTGTCCGACCGCAAGCGTTACCTCAATGCGCGCAGCACCTTGCGTGCGCTGGTCGAGCTCAAGGTCATTCCGGTGATCAACGAGAACGATACGGTGGTCACCGATGAAATCCGTTTCGGTGACAACGACACGCTGGCAGCGCTGGTGGCCAATCTGGTCGAAGCTGATCTGTTGGTGATCCTTACCGATCGTGACGGCATGTTCGATGCCGATCCGCGCAACAACCCTGACGCCAAGCTGATTTACGAGGCGCGCGCTGACGATCCTGCATTGGATGCGGTGGCGGGCGGCACCGGCGGTGCATTGGGTCGTGGCGGTATGCAGACCAAATTGCGTGCGGCGCGCCTGGCGGCGCGTTCGGGGGCTCACACGATCATTGTGGGTGGGCGTCTGGAGCGTGTGCTGGATCGTTTGAAGGCAGGCGAGCGCATCGGCACCTTGCTGTCGCCTGAGCGCGGCCTGCTGGCGGCGCGCAAGCAGTGGCTGGCCGGGCACTTACAGACCCGCGGCACGCTGGTGCTGGATGAGGGCGCGGTCACGGCGTTGTCGCAGGGCAATAAAAGTCTGCTGCCGGTTGGTGTGAAGCTGGTTCAAGGTAGCTTCCGTCGCGGCGAAATGGTGGTGTGCGTGGCGCCGGACGGTCGTGAGATTGCCCGTGGGCTGGCTAACTACAGCGCACTTGAAGCGCAAAAAATCATCGGTCAATCGTCTGAGGCGATTGTCGGTCTGTTGGGTTACATGGCGGAGCCGGAGCTGGTTCACCGCGATAACCTGATCCTGGTTTAAGGAAAACGCGAATGCGCATGGCAAAAGGATTGTTGGGGTTGCTGTTGGCGATGCCGCTGCTGGTTTCGGCGGAAGAAATCGGTCAGGTATCGACTGTATTTAAATTCGTCGGGCCGAATGACCGCATTGTCGTCGAGGCCTTCGACGATCCCAAGGTCGATGGCGTGACCTGCTACCTGTCGCGAGCCAAGACGGGCGGCGTGAAGGGCGGTCTGGGGTTGGCCGAGGATCGGGCGGAAGCGTCCCTCGCTTGTCGCCAGGTCGGGCCGATCAGCTTCAAGGGCGAGCTCAAGGATGGCGAGGAGGTGTTCAAGGAGCGCACGTCCCTGGTGTTCAAGACCATGCAGGTGGTGCGTTTCCTCGACAAGAAGCGCAATACCCTGGTGTACCTGGTCTACAGCGACCGCCTGATCGAAGGCAGCCCGCAGAATGCGGTGACCGCGATTCCGATTTTGCCGTGGACGCACAATCAGTAATCTAACGAAGATTGAAATGTGGGAGCGAGCTTGCTCGCGATAGCGGTGTAGCAGTCAGCAATGATGTTGAATGTTATGGCCTCATCACGAGCAAGCTCGCTCCCACATTGGTTTTGGGTATGCGCTCGCCAAATCGCAGGCAATAAAAAACCGACCCTAGGGTCGGTTTTTTAATGAGCGTGTCGCTTAGGCAGCAGCGGCAACGTTCAGAGCCTTTACGTGGCCATTCAGGCGGCTCTTATGGCGAGCAGCTTTGTTCTTGTGGATGATGCCTTTATCGGCCATACGGTCGATAACTGGCACGGCCAGAACGTAAGCAGCTTGCGCTTTTTCAGCGTCTTTTGCGTCGATGGCTTTAACTACATTCTTGATGTAGGTACGAACCATGGAACGCAGGCTGGCGTTGTGGCTGCGACGCTTCTCAGCCTGTTTTGCACGTTTTTTGGCGGAAGGTGTGTTGGCCACCGTCGAGCTCCTCGAAAGACTTTTTAGGAAATAGCAAACAAAATAGGCCGCGAATCATGCCGATGAGTTGAAGTCTTGTCAAGGGCGGTTGAGACGTTCCGCTAAGTGGTAGGTGAGAGCGACGGGATATTTCTTTCCGGCGTGCGACCTGTAAACTCGCGAGCTTTGGCTCTGTGCTGTTGCGGCGCGGAGTATCGCATAAGTGGGCGGTTTGTTCGCCTGCTGTTTATCGACAGGCAAAAACTCTTCAATGAACCTGCTTAAATCGTTGGCCGCCGTCAGCTCTATCACGATGCTTTCCCGGGTTCTGGGGTTCGTCCGTGACACGCTCATCGCACGCATATTTGGCGCCGGGATGGCCACAGATGCCTTTTTTATTGCCTTCAAACTGCCCAACCTGTTGCGGCGAATCTTCGCCGAAGGGGCGTTTTCCCAGGCCTTCGTACCGATTCTGGCGGAATACAAAAGTCAGCAGGGCGAGGAGGCGACACGAACCTTCATTGCTTATGTTTCGGGCTTGCTGACGCTGGTACTGGCGCTGGTGACGATTCTCGGAATGATCGCGGCGCCCTGGGTGATCTGGGTCACGGCCCCGGGCTTTACCAATACGCCGGAAAAATTCCAGCTGACCTCCAGCCTGTTGCGAGTGACCTTTCCTTATATATTACTGATCTCGCTGTCCTCGCTCGCCGGGGCAATCCTCAATACCTGGAACCGTTTTTCGGTGCCGGCCTTCGTGCCGACCCTGCTCAACGTCAGCATGATCATCTTCGCGGTGTTCCTGACGCCGTACTTCGATCCGCCCGTAATGGCTCTGGGCTGGGCGGTGCTGGCCGGTGGCCTGGCGCAATTGCTCTATCAGCTGCCGCACCTGAAAAAAATCGGCATGTTGGTGTTGCCGCGCCTGAATCTGCGCGATACCGGTGTCTGGCGTGTGATGACACAGATGCTGCCGGCGATCCTCGGGGTCTCGGTCAGCCAGATTTCGCTGATCATCAACACCATTTTTGCTTCGTTCCTGGTGGCAGGTTCAGTGTCCTGGATGTATTACGCCGACCGCCTGATGGAGTTGCCATCCGGTGTTCTAGGTGTGGCGCTGGGGACGATTCTGCTGCCGACACTGGCCAAGACCTACGCCAGCAAGGATCGTCACGAGTACTCGCGAATTCTCGATTGGGGCCTGCGCCTGTGCTTTGTGCTGGTGCTGCCGTGTTCGCTGGCGCTGGGGATTCTGGCGGAGCCGCTGACCGTTTCGCTGTTCCAGTATGGTCAGTTCAGCGCGTTTGATGCTTCGATGACTCAGCGCGCACTGGTTGCCTACTCGGTCGGTCTTCTCGGGATTATCGTGATTAAAGTGCTGGCGCCGGGCTTTTATGCGCAACAAAACATTCGCACGCCGGTAAAAATCGCGATTTTCACGCTGGTCGTCACTCAGCTCTTCAACCTGGCCTTGATCGGCCCGTTGAAACACGCCGGTCTGGCTCTGGCTATCAGCGCTGGTGCGTGCCTCAATGCCGGTCTGTTGTTCTATCAGTTGCGCAAGCAGAAGATGTATCAGCCGCAGCCAGGCTGGGGCCGGTTCGGGCTCAAGCTGGTGGTCGCGGTGACGGTGATGTCCGCGGTGTTGCTGGGGTTGATGCATTTCATGCCGGCCTGGGGCGAAGGGCACATGCTGGAACGCTTCCTGCGTCTGGGGGCTTTGGTAGGCGCCGGTGTGGTGGCATATTTCGGTATGCTGGCGTTGATGGGCTTCCGTCTGCGGGACTTCAATCGCAAGGCGCTGGACTGACAATAATCACGGGTCGGGCGTCGGTTTTGTCGGCTCGATCACTTTGGGTTACGGTGTTGCCTGTCGTCGGCCGCCGGGTGTGGTTATAATCGACCACTTTATGAGCAAGAAGCGCGTTATGCAGCTGGTTCGAGGCCTCCACAATCTGCGCCCCCAGCATCGGGGCTGTGTCGCCACTATTGGCAACTTTGACGGTGTTCACCGTGGTCACCAGGCTATCCTGGCCCGGCTGCGTGAGCGTGCGATCGAGTTGGGTGTACCCAGCTGCGTGGTGATTTTCGAGCCACAGCCGCGTGAATTTTTCGCCCCGGACACGGCTCCGGCCCGTCTGGCGCGCTTGCGCGACAAGCTGCAACTGCTGGCCGACGAAGGTGTCGACCGGGTTCTGTGCCTGGCCTTCAATCAGCGCTTGAGCAAGCTCAGCGCCGCCGAGTTCGTCGACACCATTCTGGTCGATGGCCTGGGCGTGCAGCATCTGGAGGTCGGTGACGACTTCCGTTTCGGCTGCGATCGGGTCGGGGATTTCGATTTCCTGCAACAGGCCGGAACAGTTCAGGGGTTCACCGTCGAAGCGGCCCAGACCGTTGAACTGGACGGGTTGCGTGTCAGCAGCACCCAGGTGCGTAACGCCCTGGCCGCGGCTGATTTTGCCATGGCTGAGCGATTGCTCGGTCATCCGTTCCGGATTGCCGGACGGGTCCTGCACGGGCAGAAGCTGGCGCGCCAATTGGGTACGCCAACAGCCAACGTGCAACTCAAGCGTCGTCGTGTACCGCTGACCGGGGTTTACCTGGTGAGCGTCGAAGTCGACGGCAAGACCTGGCCAGGCGTCGCCAATATTGGCGTGCGGCCAACGGTTGAAGGTGATGGCAAAGCCCACCTTGAAGTCCATATTCTAGATTTTGCCGGCGATCTGTATGACCGGCGTTTGACGGTGGTTTTCCACCATAAGCTGCGCGAAGAGCAGCGTTTCGCCTCTCTGGAGGCGCTTAAGACGGCGATCAATGCGGATGTCGCCGCCGCCCGTGCCCTAGCCGCACCTAGCGCCAATCGCTAATGAAGAGCCTTAAATGACCGACTATAAAGCCACGCTAAACCTTCCGGACACCGCCTTCCCAATGAAGGCCGGCCTGCCTCAGCGCGAACCGCAGATTCTGCAGCGCTGGGACAGCATTGGCCTGTACCAGAAGTTGCGTGAGATTGGTAAGGATCGTCCGAAGTTCGTTCTGCACGACGGTCCTCCGTACGCCAACGGCACTATTCATATCGGTCATGCGCTCAACAAGATTCTCAAGGACATGATCATCCGTTCGAAAACCCTTTCGGGTTTCGACGCGCCTTATGTTCCGGGCTGGGACTGCCACGGTCTGCCGATCGAGCACAAAGTCGAAGTGACCCACGGCAAGAACCTCACCGCGGATAAAACCCGCGAACTGTGCCGTGCCTACGCCACCGAGCAGATCGAAGGCCAGAAGTCCGAGTTCGTCCGTCTGGGCGTGCTGGGCGACTTCGCCAACCCGTACAAGACCATGGATTTCAAGAACGAGGCCGGTGAAATCCGTGCCTTGGCCGAAATCGTCAAGGGTGGTTTCGTGTTCAAAGGCCTCAAGCCTGTGAACTGGTGCTTCGACTGCGGTTCGGCCCTGGCTGAAGCTGAAGTCGAGTACGAGAACAAAAAGTCCTCGACCATCGATGTGGCGTTCCCGATCGCCGACGAAGCCAAGCTGGCTACCGCTTTTGGTCTGCCATCGTTGGGCAAACCGGCTTCGATCGTGATCTGGACCACCACCCCGTGGACCATCCCGGCCAACCAGGCGCTGAACGTTCACCCGGAGTTCAACTACGCCCTGGTCGATGTCGGCGACAAACTGCTGGTACTGGCTGAAGAGCTGGTCGAGTCGTGCCTGGCTCGCTACAACCTTGAAGGTTCGGTCATCGCCACCGCCACTGGCGCGGCGCTGGAACTGATCAATTTCCGTCACCCGTTCTACGATCGCTTGTCGCCGGTTTACCTGGCCGAGTACGTCGAGCTGGGCGCAGGCACCGGCGTGGTTCACTCCTCGCCAGCCTACGGCGTAGACGACTTCGTGACCTGCAAAGCTTACGGTATGGTCAACGACGACATCCTCAATCCGGTGCAAAGCAACGGCGTTTACGTGCCGTCGCTGGAGTTCTTCGGCGGCCAGTTCATCTGGAAGGCAAATCCGGCCATCGTCGACAAGCTGACGGAAGTCGGTGCGCTGCTGCACACCACCGTCATCGAACACAGCTACATGCACTGCTGGCGTCACAAGACCCCGCTGATCTACCGCGCTACCGCGCAGTGGTTCATTGGCATGGACAAGCAGCCGACGACTGGCGACACCTTGCGCAAACGCGCGATCAAAGCCATCGAAGACACCAAATTCGTACCGGCCTGGGGCCAGGCGCGTCTGCACTCGATGATCGCCAACCGTCCGGACTGGTGCATCTCCCGTCAGCGCAACTGGGGCGTGCCAATCCCGTTCTTCCTGCACAAGGAAAGCGGCGAGCTGCATCCACGCACCGTTGAGCTGATGGAAGAGGTCGCCAAGCGCGTCGAAGTCGAAGGCATCGAAGCCTGGTTCAAGATGGACGCGGCCGAGCTGCTCGGTGACGAAGCGCCGCAGTACGACAAGATCAGCGACACCCTTGACGTCTGGTTCGATTCGGGCACCACGCACTGGCACGTCCTGCGCGGTTCGCATCCGATGGGCCACGACAACGGTCCGCGTGCCGACCTGTACCTGGAAGGTTCCGACCAACACCGCGGCTGGTTCCACTCGTCGCTGTTGACCGGTTGCGCCATCGACAACCATGCGCCGTACCGCGAGCTGCTGACCCATGGTTTCACCGTCGACGAAGCCGGCCGCAAAATGTCCAAGTCGTTGGGCAACGTGATCGCGCCGCAGAAAGTCAACGACACCCTGGGCGCCGACATCATGCGTCTGTGGGTGGCTTCGACCGATTACTCGGGTGAAATGGCAGTTTCCGATCAGATCCTGCAACGCAGTGCGGACGCCTACCGGCGGATCCGTAACACCGCGCGCTTCCTGCTTTCCAACCTGACCGGTTTCAACCCGGCCACCGACATCCTGCCGGCAGAAGAAATGCTCGCGCTGGACCGTTGGGCCGTGGACCGTACCTTGCTGTTGCAACGCGAGCTGCAAGAGCACTACGGCGAATACCGTTTCTGGAACGTCTACTCCAAGATCCACAACTTCTGCGTGCAGGAGCTGGGTGGTTTCTACCTCGACATCATCAAGGACCGTCAGTACACCACTGGCGCCAACAGCAAGGCCCGCCGTTCGGCGCAAACCGCGCTGTTCCACATCTCCGAAGCGCTGGTGCGCTGGATCGCGCCGATCCTCGCCTTCACCGCTGATGAGCTGTGGCAGTACCTGCCAGGCGAGCGCAACGAATCGGTCATGCTCAACACCTGGTACGAAGGCCTCAGCGAGTTGCCGGAAGGCTTCGAACTGGACCGCGCCTACTGGGAGCGGATCATGGCGGTCAAGGTCGCGGTCAACAAGGAAATGGAAATCCAGCGCGCGGCCAAGGCCGTGGGCGGTAACCTGCAAGCCGAAGTGACGCTGTTTGCCGAAGAGGCGCTGAGCGCCGACCTGGCCAAGCTGAGCAACGAACTGCGCTTCGTGTTGATCACCTCGACAGCGAGCATTGCACCGTTCGTGCAAGCGCCAGCCGACGCAGTGGAAACCGAAGTCAGCGGTCTGAAACTCAAAGTGGTCAAGTCGAGCTTCGCCAAGTGCGCCCGTTGCTGGCACTGCCGTGAAGACGTCGGGGTGAACCCGGAGCATCCGGAAATCTGCGGTCGTTGCGTCGACAACATCAGCGGTGCCGGCGAGGTTCGTCACTATGCCTAATGCTGCTAGCCGTTTCGGACGGCTGAGCTGGCTCTGGTTGAGCGTGCTGGTTCTGGTCATCGACCAGGCCAGCAAGTTCCACTTCGAAAGCTCGCTGACGATGTACCAGCAAATCGTGGTGATCCCCGATTACTTCAGCTGGACCCTGGCCTACAACACGGGCGCGGCCTTCAGCTTCCTGGCTGACAGCTCCGGCTGGCAACGCTGGTTGTTTGCCCTGATCGCGGTCGTGGTCAGTGCCGTGCTGGTGGTCTGGCTCAAGCGTCTGGGGCGCAACGACACCTGGCTGGCGATTGCGCTGGCACTGGTGCTCGGCGGCGCGCTGGGCAACCTGTACGACCGCATTGCCCTGGGCCATGTGATCGATTTCATTCTGGTGCATTGGCAGAACCGCTGGTATTTCCCGGCGTTCAACTTTGCCGACAGCGCCATCAGCGTCGGGGCTGTGATGCTCGCGCTGGATATGTTCAAAAGTAAGAAGACCGGAGAAGCCGTTCATGACTGAACAGGTATTGGCTGAGCAACGCATCGGCCAGAACACGGAAGTCACCTTGCACTTTGCATTGCGCCTGGAGAACGGCGACACCGTCGACAGCACCTTCGACAAAGCCCCGGCGACCTTCAAGGTCGGCGACGGTAACCTGCTGCCAGGTTTCGAAGCCGCGCTGTTTGGCTTCAAGGCGGGCGACAAGCGTAATCTGAGCATCGCGCCAGAAAACGCTTTCGGCCAGCCCAACCCGCAAAACGTGCAGATCATCCCGCGTTCGCAGTTCCAGGATATGGAACTGTCCGAAGGCCTGCTGGTGATCTTCAACGATGCGGCGAATACTGAGCTGCCCGGTGTGGTCAAAGCTTTTGATGATGCTCAGGTGACCATCGATTTCAACCACCCGCTGGCTGGCAAGACATTGACCTTTGACGTAGAAATCATCAACGTCAAAGCGCTGTAACTGACTGAGTAGGGTCAAATGTGGGAGCGAGCTTGCTCGCGATGGCTGAGTACCATTCAACATCAATGTTGGATGTGAGGCCCTCATCGCGAGCAAGCTCGCTCCCACAGTAAGGTTTTTCACTGTTTTCGCTATTTCTTGCGCGCAAGACACGAGGCACAGCATGCAAATCAAACTCGCCAACCCCCGTGGCTTCTGCGCCGGTGTGGACCGGGCGATCGAAATCGTCAACCGCGCCCTGGAAGTCTTCGGGCCGCCGATCTATGTGCGCCACGAAGTGGTCCACAACAAATTCGTCGTAGAAGACCTGCGCGCACGCGGGGCGATCTTCGTCGAAGAGCTGGATCAGGTGCCGGACGACGTCATCGTGATATTCAGTGCCCACGGGGTTTCCCAGGCCGTTCGTACTGAAGCCGCAGGCCGTGGCCTGAAGGTATTCGATGCGACCTGCCCGTTGGTGACCAAGGTGCACATCGAGGTGGCGCGCTACAGTCGCGACGGTCGTGAATGCATTCTGATCGGCCACGCCGGTCACCCGGAAGTCGAAGGCACGATGGGGCAGTACGACGCCAGCAATGGTGGAGCAATTTACCTCGTCGAAGACGAAAAAGATGTTGCCGCGCTGAACGTACGCGACCCTGAAAAACTCGCCTTTGTCACTCAGACCACCTTGTCGATGGACGACACCAGCCGTGTGATCGATGCCTTGCGCACGCGTTTCCCGGCCATTGGCGGCCCGCGCAAGGACGACATCTGCTACGCCACGCAGAACCGTCAGGACGCGGTCAAGCAACTGGCTGACGAATGCGACGTGGTGCTGGTGGTCGGCAGCCCGAATAGCTCCAACTCCAACCGCTTGCGTGAGTTGGCCGAGCGCATGTCCACCCCGGCGTACCTGATCGACGGCGCCGAAGATATGCAACGCAGCTGGTTCGAGGGTGTCGAGCGTATCGGCATCACCGCCGGGGCTTCGGCACCGGAAGTGCTGGTTCGTGGCGTGATCGAGCAACTGCAGGCCTGGGGCGCTACCGGTGCCGATGAACTGGCCGGTCGCGAGGAGAACGTCACCTTCTCCATGCCCAAAGAGCTACGCGTTCGCTCCCTGCTCTGATTCTTCACCTCCCGCGCACAAGGCCTGCTCGGCCTTGTCGCTGCGCAGGCTGACGCGGCCGCTTCGGGACAGCACCACCTGGTGATGGCTGACCGGCTCGCGGCCCGCGCAGACGTGCAACGTCCCGGCCTGAAACGCCCCGCTGGGTAACTGCGGCTCGCCGAGGCTGCTGAACCGTACAAAATTCCTTACCGGCCGATTACCCACGATCGGCACCCGCGCGTCTGCCTGACGCTCGATCAGCAGCGGGTTGCTGCTGTCCTGATGACCCTCGCCACTGATGTCCAGAATGATTCGCCAGCCCTGACCCCAATCGTCATTCAACGCGTGGATGACGATGGTCTGATTACGCAGGATGGCCTCGGTGCGGGCATTGCGCATGCCACTGGCGAGCGTTTGCGCTGCGTTCTCGCGGTGCACCGAGTGTGTGTACTCGCTGAGCAGCGGACTCGCCAGTTGCAGAACGATCGCCGCAATTGCCAGTCCGATAAGCAGTTCGATCAGACCGAAACCCTTCTGATGCATGACGTCTCCTTCCCTGGAGAGGGTGCTGGCTTGTGCAATGAGTGTCAAAACAACCCGACGGCCCCCGGTTGAATGTTCTAGCTTGATACAGCTAGGTGTAGTCGTTGGCAGCGGAGGGCAGCGATGAATCATCGTACAAAAGGTTTCACGTTGATCGAGTTGCTGGTGACCCTCGCGGTGCTGGTAATCCTGATCACCCTGGCGGTGCCGGCGTTTACCCGCTCAGTGCAAAACGCCAAGGCCGACACCGAGATCAGTGACTTGCAGCGAGGACTCAATTACGCCCGGCTGGAGGCGATCGACCGTGGCATCACCACGAGGATCCGGCCAACTGCCGGCGGTAGCGTCTGGACCGGGGAGTTGACGGTGTACGACAGCACCGGCACACCGGCGAATGTATTGCGGGTTGTTCCGGCGATGAGCAGCGGCGCCACTCTGACGCTAACCTCTGGAGTGACCAGCATCGATTTCAACAACCTCGGCGGGTTGTCGGCGCCGGCCACGGCGGTGCTAATCAATTACGTATTAGGGGCGCAGAGCCGGACGCTCAGCGTGTGTTTAAACGGACGGATTGTCTTGGGTGGAAGCTGCGGATGACGGGATCGGGATCGCGTGCACAGGACGGCATGACACTGATCGAAGTGTTGGTTGCGCTGTTGATTCTAAGTGTAGGGCTGCTGGGGGCGGCGGCGATTCAGCTCAATGCGCTGAAATATACCGACAGCTCGCTGATGACCAGCCAGGCGAGCTTTATCGCCTACGACATGATGGACCGGATTCGCGCCAATTCCGCAGCCGACTACACCGTCACGCCGCCGACCTCGGGTAATTTGAATGTCACTCGGGATCAGGATCTGTATGACTTCACCACCAATATCGTAAGCTTCGGCGGCCCGACCGCCACGGGCAGCATTACCCTGAATCAGCGGGTGTATACCATCACCATCACCTGGGATGACTCGCGTGCCGCCGCTGCTACTTCGACTCGCAGTTTTGTCCTGAGCAGTCGCGCCACCGTTGATCCGGTGACGCCATGAACCGTTCATCCCGAGGTTTTGGCCTGATCGAACTGATGATCGCCCTGGCGATCAGCCTGATCGTGGTGCTCGGCGTCGCGCAAATTTTCATTTCGGCGAAAAGCACTTACGTCAGCCAGAACACCTCTGCCGGGATGCAGGAGGATGCGCGTTTTGTCCTGAGCAAGATGATTCAGGAAATCCGCATGGTCGGCATGTTCGGTTGCCTGGGGACGATTACCGATGCGAGCTCGGCCGGTGACTTCAACGCCAACCAGATCACCCCGATCAGCTGGGATAACACCGCGCTCAAATTGACCCTGGTGACTTCGGATGTCGGCGGCAACGGCGGCGGGCCCACCTGGACCGTGGTGTCTGACTGCCGAACCAGCGCAACGGCCTACACCGGGGCGCGCACACCGACAGCCGGGCAATTGGCGTTTCCGATCCGGCGGCTGGCCTACAGCTTTAGCAACGGCCAGATCCTGATGACCACGGGCGGTATCTCGGCGGCGCTGGTGAACAACGTCAGTGCCTTCAACGTGACCTTCGGCATGGCCACCAGCGCCACCGACGTTGCCGCGTCGAGTTACAGCAGCAACCCGACCGACCCGACGCGAATCCGCAGTGTGCGCTTGACCCTGACCCTGACGGATCCCAACAACCGCGTGCGCAATCAGACCTTCAACGTGGTTGCCGCCTTGCGCAACCGGTTGATGTAGAGGCGATGCCGATGATTCGTTCTCCTCTCAAGGCACACGCTCAGCGCGGCATGGCGCTGCTGATGAGCCTGGTGTTTCTGCTGTTGTTGACGCTGATCGGCATTTCTTCGATGCAGAACGCCACGCTCCAGGAAAAAATGGCCGGCAGCGTGACGCTGCGCAATCAATCCTTCCAGGGCGCAGAAGCGGCGTTGCGTATCGGTGAAAGCGCCGTGCAGTTGAGTGCATACACCCTGGCGGCGTGCGCCAATACCACTCAGTGTGCACCGCCGGCGGAGTCTTCGGTGATCACGGCTGCCGGGTTCAACTCGACCTCCGGGGTGACCTGGATCGCTGCCGGCAGCGGCTTTTATGGTGTACAGAACATCGGCACCACACTGAGCGCCGTGAATGTCCCGAGCAACACCTCGGCGACGCTCTATCGAGTCACCGCCGTCGGGGTGGCGGGTACCTCGCGCAGTGTGGTGGAGAGCATCTATGCGAAATACTGAGGCCCGTCGTCGGGAGCTATGCCGTTGGTTGACGCAGTTAGTCTGCGGCTGGCTGCTGGGTCTTTATCTGGCCGTTCCGGCGTATGCCTTCACGCCATCGGATTCACCGCTGCTCGGCGCATCGGCAGTCGCGCCGAACGTGTTGCTGCTGATCGATGACTCGGGGAGCATGAACAGCATCATCTATGCTTCGGGGTTTGACCCGACCGTTTCACGAACTCCGGCCCAGCAATGTAACGCGCTCTTGGGCTTGTGTTTGAGTGGCTCTGCAATCGTCGGCGATCCGATCCTGCTGTCCAGTTTGCCCCAGTCGGGATGTTCCAGCGGTTACTACGCGTTCTACAAAAACAGCCTGACGCCGTTGTGCCTCAAGCTCCCTGACCCGGTGGGCAGCGGCAACACCCGTTATTCCGATAACTACATCTCCTACCTGGTGAGCCTGGCCAATGGCAGCAATCGCGACTTCACCGATGGCTCGATACCCAATGACTACCGAATCAACGTGGCGCGCAACGTAGCCACCGCGCTGATCACCGGTAATCGCGGGCTGCGTTTCGGTCTGGCGACCTTTAATTCGCCGAACACCCACGGCAACAGCGATGGCAACAATGGCAACGGCAATGGCAATGGAATCGGCAACAACAATGCCGGTAATGGCGGTTACATCGTCAACGCGATCAGTGATCTGACGGTGGTCAGTGGCAACGTGACCCAAGCCCAGGCGGACGCCAACTACAACGCGCTGATCTCTGCTATCAGCGGCTTGAGCGCGATATCCAATACACCGCTGGCGGAAACCTACTACGAAATCACCCGCTATTTTCGCGGCATGACGCCGTACTACAACTCAGGGCCAGCCACCTACACCAGCCCGATCCAGTACCGCTGCCAGAAAAACTACGGGGTGGTCATCACCGATGGCCTGCCGACCTACGACCATACTTTCCCGAACGACGATCCACTCGGTGGCACCCGACTGCCCAACTGGGACGGGATCAACAATGACGGCAACGACCTGCACGGTGATGACGAGGGTGACACCCTGTACCTGGACGATATCGCCAAATTCGCCTTCGACATCGACATGCGCTCCACTGGCACGGATCTGGCGGGCAAAAGCTGGAGTTCACCAGACTTCCCCAAGCAGAACCTGAACACCTACACCGTGGGTTTTACCACCGCCAATCAGATGTTGGCGGATGCCGCCCGTTACGGGCAGGGCAAGTACTATCAGGCAACCGACAGCGCCAGCCTCAACACTGCGTTATCGGCAGCCTTGAGCGACATCTCCACCAAGGCCGGCTCGGGTGGCAGCGGCGTCGCCAGCAGCAACACGGTGACCAGTGGCTCCAGTTATTTTCAGACCAGCTACGACCCCAAGGACTGGCGCGGCACGATCAAAGCCTATGGCTTCACCTCAAGCGGAGCCGTGGACACCACCTCGGTGCTGTGGACCACCGACACAGCCATCGTCCCCGGTGCGACGGCACCGACCTATCAGTCCTGGAACACTGCAACCAACGCCGCAGTCACCCTGGCCTATGGCAACTTCTCCAGCACCCAGCAAACCAGTCTCAACCAGAGCCTGCCGACCGGCATCAGCGGCAGCGATCTGGTGGAATGGAGCAAGGGCACCAACAAAACCGGCTTAAAGACCCGCAGCGTGCTGCTAGGGGACATCATCAACTCGCCATTGGCGCTGGCATCGCCCACCGACAAAACTGCTTCTGACCTGGCCGGCAGCACCAGTTACAGCACGTTCCTGACCAGCAAGGCCGCGAACATGAACACCAGCCTGGTGGTGAATGCCAACGACGGCTTCGTGAATGTCATCAACGCCGGCAACGGCGCGCGGCGTTACGCCTACATGCCCTCCAGCGTACTGCCGTCGCTGCACTTCATCGCCGACACCGGTTATATCAATGGCTCCAGCCACAAGTTTCTCAACGATGGTCAGGTCGGTGTGTTCGATGCACAGCTCAACAGCGCCTGGAAAACCCTGGCCTTGGGCGGGGTGGGGGCGGGCGGCAAGACTTTTTACGCCGTGCAGCTTTTCGATGCGTCGGCGGGAAACGTGACCAATGCCTTGTGGGAAATCAACGCGCCTGCCACCGCCAACACCGCGAACGCTTTCAATGATCTGGGTTATGCCTATGCGCGGCCGGAAGTGGCACGCTTGGCCGATGGTCGTTGGGCGGCCTTCATCTCCAACGGCTATGGCAGCAACTCGGGTGTTGCCGCGCTGTACGTGGTGGATATTCGTGACGGTTCGCTGATCAGGAAAATCGTCATCGACAGCACCGAAACCACCAATGGTCTGTCTTCGGTCAAGCTCAAGGTCGACTCGCAAAGTATTGTTCAGGCGGCCTATGGCGGCGATTTGAAAGGGCGATTGTGGAAGTTCGATTTGAGCAGTTCGAATCCCACCAGCTGGGGCGTGGCCTTTTCCGGCAAGCCACTGTTTACCACGCCGGGTGGTGCGACTCAGCCGATCACTGCACAGCCGTTGCTGGCGGACCACCCCATTAATGGCAAAGAAGTGTTTTTCGGCACAGGGAAATTCGACGAGACCGCTGACAAGCTCAGTAAGGATCTGCAAGCGTTCTATGGGGTGTGGGATGCCGATGGCGGCTCGGGGCAGATCACCGTGTCGAGCTTGCAGGCGCAGGCCGTCACGGGTGTGTTCACGGGAACCGCAGGGGGGCAGTTCATCACCACCTCGCAGAACCCCGTGACCTATCCTGCGCAGAACGGTTGGTACTTGCCGCTGGTGTACAACAATGTCCTGACCGGTGAGCGGGTGATCAACCAGGCCGCTCTGGTGCTCGGACGGATTGTGTTTACCACGGCCGGCGTTGATACCACGGACCCGTGTTCAAGTTTTGGCACCGGCAAACTGGTCGAACTCGATGCGTTCAGCGGTAAGATGCTCAACTATGCGGTGCTCGACACCAATGGCGATGCCCTGGTCGACAGTAACGACACGATCTCCAGCGGGGTGATTTTTACCGGTGGTATCCCGACATTGAACGCGATCGTCAACAGTGCAGCCCGCAAAATCGTGAACGACTCCAGTGGCGGCATCACCACCCTGGTTGAAAAATCCGGCGGCGGCAGTCGTCGAATCATGTGGCGACAAATACAGTAAGTGAGAGTTGAGGCAATGCGCAGATCCAACCAAGGTTTTACCCTGATCGAAATCATGATCGTGATCGCGATCATCGGGATTTTGGTGACTATATCCGCTCCGCTCCTGACCGAGTACGTGAAGAAAAGCCATCGCACCGAAATCGCCGGGCTGCTGTCCGAGCAGGCGCAAAACCTTGAGCGGTTCTATTCGAAGAACAATGTGTACACCAACGCTACGGGGCTGAGTGCCGGCAACGACTACTACACCCTCACCCCGACGCTGACTGATCAGACCTTCCTGCTGACCGCCACGCGTAAAGCCGGGTCAACCATGGCCAGTGACAAATGCGGGGATTTCACCCTCACCAACACCGGCGTCAGAGGCATGAACAATGCGACGACCGGGTTGACCACCAAAGATTGCTGGGGTCGCTGAGTAACTTTCTTCGGGCGCAATTTGCGCCCTCTGTCTTTTTTATTGTTGGATCAGATGATGGCCAAACAACAGCAAGTGGTGATTGTCGGCGGCGGGGTGATCGGCCTGCTGACCGCGTTTAATCTGGCGTCGCACGTGCGGAGCGTGGTTCTGCTGGATCGCTCGAACGTTGGCCAGGAATCGTCCTGGGCTGGCGGCGGCATTGTTTCGCCACTGTACCCGTGGCGCTACAGCCCGGCGGTCACCGCATTGGCTCACTGGTCCCAGGACTTTTATCCACAACTGGCCGAACGTTTGTTCGCGGCCACCGGAGTCGATCCCGAGGTTCATACCACGGGCCTGTATTGGCTGGATCTGGATGACGAGGCCGAGGCGTTGGCCTGGGCCAAGCGGGAAAACCGTCCGCTGAGCCAAGTGGATATCTCGACCGTTCACGATGCCGTGCCGGTGTTGGGGCCGGGGTTTTCGCGGGCGATCTACATGGCCGATGTGGCTAATGTGCGCAACCCGCGACTGGTGAAATCCCTCAAGGCGGCATTGCTGGCGCTGCCCAACGTGACTATTCATGAACAATGCGAGGTTAGCGCGTTCATTCGTGAAGGCGATGCGGTGGTGGGTGTGGAAACTTCAAAAGGCCCGATCCATGGCGATCAGGTGGTGTTGACGGCCGGTGCCTGGAGCGGTGACTTGCTGAAAACCCTGGGCCTGACGTTGCCGGTGGAGCCGGTCAAGGGGCAGATGATCCTCTACAAATGCGCATCGGACTTCCTGCCGAGCATGGTTCTGGCCAAGGGCCGTTACGCCATTCCGCGCCGCGACGGGCACATCCTGATCGGTAGCACGCTGGAGCACGAAGGGTTCGACAAAACGCCGACTGAGTCGGCGCTGGAAAGCCTCAAGGCTTCGGCGGTCGAACTGATTCCGGCGCTGGCGCAGGCCGAGGTGGTGGGGCATTGGGCGGGGCTACGGCCGGGTTCGCCGGAAGGCATTCCGTATATTGGCGCGGTGCCCGGATTTGCCGGGTTGTGGCTCAATTGCGGGCATTACCGCAATGGCCTGGTGTTGGCGCCAGCCTCCTGCCAACTGTTCGCCGACGTGATGCTCGGCCGTGAACCGGTTATCGATCCGGCGCCTTATGCGCCAGTGGGCCGAATTTAGGTCGAAGATCAAAAGATCGCAGCTTGCGGCAGCTCCTACGCCGACCGGGTACACCCACAATGGTGCGGATGGACCCCAATCCCATAGGGGCTGCCGCAGGCTGCGATCTTTTAAGGCCTCAATCCAGCCCTAATTTCTTCAGCCTGTAACGCATCGACCGAAACGACAGATTCAGCCGCTGGGCCGCTGCTGTGCGGTTCCAGCGGGTTTCTTCCAGGGCCTGGAGAATCAGTTTGCGTTCGACGTTTTCCAGATACTGCTCAAGATTGTCGATTTTCGTCAGGTCCGGCAATCCGGTTTCGGCACTGCAATTACCGTCTGTCAGACGCAGGTCGCTGGCTTCGATCTGCTTGTTTTCACAAAGGGTGTACGCGCGTTCGAGCATGTTCTCCAGCTCACGGACGTTGCCCGGAAAACGGTAGTGCTTGAGTGCATCGAGGGCTTGCGGATGGAGCTGGGCGGCCGGCAAGCCGCTGCCTGCCGCGAGACGCTTGAGTACATGACTGGCCAGCAGCTCGATGTCGTCACGGCGCTCGCGCAACGGCGGGACGCGCAGTTCGATCACATTCAGCCGATAATACAAATCCTGTCGAAAGCGCCCGGCGGCCACTTCGGCGTCCAGATCCCTGTGGGTGGCGCAGAGTATTCGCACATCGATGATGGCTTCCTGCTGTCCGCCGATGCTGCGTACGGCCTTCTCCTGTATCACTCGCAGCAGTTTGACCTGCATCGCCAACGGCAAGTCGGCCACTTCATCGAGAAACAGGGTGCCGCCGTTGGCCGCCTGGAACAGCCCGGGCTTGTCTTCGATGGCGCCGCTGAAACTGCCTTTGCGATGGCCGAAAAACTCGCTTTCCATCAATTCCGACGGAATCGCCCCGCAGTTGACCGGCACAAACGGCTGGCTGCTGCGAGGGCCTTGTTCATGAATCAGCCGGGCAACCAGTTCCTTGCCGCTGCCGGACTCGCCGCTGATGTACACCGGCGCCTGGCTGCGCGCCAGTTTGTCTATCTGTTTGCGCAGGTTGCGCATGGGCAGTGAGTCGCCGAGCAGGCGGCGCTCGATGGCGCTGGTAGCGCCGCTGGCGACCGGCAGGCGCAGGGCGCTGGCCACCAGCTCCCGCAGCCGGGTCAGGTCCACTGGTTTGGTCAGGAAATCGAAGGCCCCGGCTTTCAGCGCGTTGATGGCGGTATCGAGGCTGCCATAAGCGGTGATCATCGCCACGGGGACTTGTGGATAGCTCAGCTGAATGTGCTGCACCAACTCCAGGCCGTTGCCGTCGGGCAGGCGCATGTCGGTCAGGCACAGGTCGAACCGTTCATTGGCCAGTAGGCTCCGCGCTTCGTCGACATTGCGCGCGCTCAGCGTGTCGAGCTTCATTCGGCCGAGGGTGATTTCCAGTAGTTCGCGAATATCCGGTTCGTCATCGACGATCAGGACTTTTTGCCGTGGGCTTGTCTTCAACTTTGTTTCCGTCCGTGAGCAAAGGTGATGCGAAAGCAGCCGCCGCCTTGGCGTGGTTTGAAGTCTAGGCGGGCCTGGTTGCTTTCGCACAGCTCACGGGACAGATAGAGGCCCAGGCCAGTGCCCTGGCTACTGGTGGTGAAGAAAGGTTCGAACAGATGCGCTTGCTGCTCCGCTGAAACGCCGGGGCCGTTGTCCAGCACATCAAGGGAGGGAAGCTGGCTGTCAGGGTCAACAAAAAGCCTGAGCCAGACCTCGGCCTGCTCGTGCGCAAGGGCGCTGTGACGCCAGGCATTGCGCAGCAGGTTGTCGAGCACCTGAGTCAGTTGGTCAGGGTCCATCAATGTGGTGAACGGCCCTGCGCCGGTACTCAGATGAATGTGCTGCCGATCTGTCGCACCCTCGCGCACTGTGCGCACGAATTGCTCCAGCCACGATTTCAAGTCGAGCCGTTGCGCTACGGTTTGCTGGCGGCGTGAAAGCTGCAGGACGTTTTCTATCACTCGGTTCATGCGTTGAGAGTGGTCTTGAATAATCTGCGTCAGACGCCGATCCGCGCCCATCAGTTCCTCAGACTCGTTCAGCAACTGCGCCGCATGGCTGATGGCGCCCAATGGATTGCGGATTTCATGGGCAATCCCGGCGGTCAGTCGGCCCAGTGCTGCGAGCTTGAGTTGCTGGGCTTGTTGCGCGACCTGGGCAAGGTCTTCGAGAAATATCAGGGTCTGACGTTGTTCGTTCAGGCCCAGTGCAATAAAACTCGGTTGCAGCTCCAGGCCTGTACGGGCGACTTTCAGGCTTTGTGGGCGCAAGGTCGGGTTGTTGAACCAGAGTTGCAGGCGCTCGACCAGAGCTGTCGAGTAATCGTCGATGAGCTGGCCGTCGAGGCGTTCCTGACCAAACAGGCTCAAGGCGCTGTGATTGGCCAACTGAACCCGGCGCTCGCTGTCGAGCACCAGGATGCCGGTGCGCATGCGTTGCAGGATCAGCGCATTGAGCGCTTCCAGGCCCATCACTTCGCTGGCGCGTTGCTCGGCCAGGCTCTCGCTGATCTCCACTCGTCGGGTCAGACCCTGCACCAGCAACGCTGCGGCAAAGCACAGTGCGCCGAGGGTGCCGGCTTGCAAGTAGTGATTGGCGCCGGTCGGATGGCTACCGCTCAGGTAGAAACTCACGGAGAGGATGCCGATACTGGCAACGGCCGCGAGCAGCAGGCCGATGCGCCCACGCAGCAGCGCATTGCTGATGGCCACCGACACAATCAGCAGATTGCCAATGGCGCTGGGCGCGCCACCGGCGGCATAGAACAACACCGACAGCAGAAGGATATCGGCCAGCGCGAGGCTGAAGATTTGTGCGGGTTGTTTGGGGTTCTGCAGAAACACCAGCAGCAGGATATTCAGAATCAAATACCCCCAGCTGCCAGTGCGCATCAGGTCGTCGTTGGCGAACTCCAGCAACTGGCTGTCCAGGTTGCTGGAGATCAACAGCACCAGAAGGATGCCGATGCTTAAACGGTAGAGATGATAGAGACGCAGCAGTCGCTGGGCCTGTTTGCCGCCGGGACTTGAGGTCTCAGCGATCACGTGAGCTCGGGCCTTGCTCAAGGTGAGCCTGGCTGCAATACCACTGTTGTTGAAGGCTCAGCGCGCGGTCGCGTGGCAGGTGAACACCGCAATGGGCGCAGCGAACCATGGGCGGCGCATCTTGTTCTCTGGGCGTACGGGGGGTGGTGTCGGCGGGGCGTTTGAACTTGCGCCAGAACCATACGGCAGCAGCAATCAGGGCAATCCAGAACAGTAAACGAAGCATGGTGAGGCCGCTTTGCGATGAGTAATCAGGCAGTTTAGCCAAGGACTACGGACGCGCACAGCGCAATAAAACGCGGAAATAAAAAAGGGAGACTCGAAAGTCTCCCTTTTTGGTACCTGGCGGGTGTCAGTCGAACACACCGAAGGTCAGGCGGCTGAACCACGAGCGGTCGCTGTGGGTACCTTCGGCCTCGTGCTGCGGTTCTTCAACTGCATCGCCTTCCTTAGGCTTGAGGTCGGAAGGGATCGCGTCCTTGGCATCCTGGAACTGCTTCATCACGTCCTGGTTGGCGCGGGTTTCGCCCGGCGGCAGCGGTGGACGGGATTCGATCAGGCCCAGGGTGGCCTTGCTCAACCACGAGCGGTTGTCGGCTTCGGCAACGCGTGGCACGAACTGGCCGTCGACCAGGGTCGGGTGGTTCGGGTAGTTGAGCTTCAGGGTTTCGAGGCTGGTGTTGGCCAGCTCGTCCAGGTGCAGGCGCTGGTAGGACTCGACCATCACCGCCAGGCCATCACCGACCGAAGGGGTTTCCTGGAAGTTTTCCACCACATAACGACCACGGTTGGCGGCTGCGACGTACGCCTGACGGGTCAGGTAGTAGTCGGCCACGTGGATTTCGTAGGACGCCAGCAGGTTACGCAGATAAATCATGCGTTGCTTGGCGTCAGGCGCGTAGCGGCTGTTCGGATAACGGCTGGTGAGCTGGGCGAACTCGTTGTAGGAGTCACGTGCGGCGCCCGGGTCACGCTTGGTCATGTCCAGCGGCAGGAAACGCGCCAGCAGGCCGACGTCCTGGTCAAAGGAGGTCAGACCCTTGAGGTAGTACGCGTAATCGACGTTCGGGTGCTGCGGGTGCAGACGGATAAAACGCTCGGCGGCAGACTTGGCAGCCTCAGGCTCGGCGTTCTTGTAGTTCGCATAAATCAGTTCGAGTTGAGCTTGATCCGCGTAGCGACCGAACGGATAACGCGATTCCAGAGCCTTCAGCTTGGCTGTGGCGCTGGTATAGCTATTGTTGTTCAGGTCGGTCTGAGCCTGCTGGTACAGCTCGACCTCGCTGAGGTTTTCGTCGACGACTTCCTTCGATGAGCAAGCAGCGGTCAATGCGAGGATGGCGATCAGCAGCAGGTGTTTCACTTGCATGGCGGCTTGCGTCCCTATGACGGCCGCTGTCTTGGGCGGGGCCGTCCTGTTATGATGAGTACCCCGTTGAATAGCCTCGGGGCAAAAGACGCCGTATTTAACCACAAGCGCGCAGCCGAAACCAAAGGCTGTGCCGACGCCTAGTCTGAGCATGTCCGATAAAATTGAACTTCGCGCAGAGGTGCCGTCCGAATTGGGCGGCCAACGCCTCGATCAAGTCGCCGCACAATTATTCGCTGAGCACTCGCGCTCGCGCCTTTCCGCCTGGATCAAAGACGGCCGCCTGACTGTGGATGGAGCGGTTATCCGCCCGCGAGACATCGTCCATGGCGGCGCCATCCTTGAGCTGACTGCCGAGCAGGAAGCTCAAGGAGAATGGATCGCTCAAGACATCGCCCTGGACATCGTCTATGAAGATGACGACATCCTGGTGATCAACAAGCCTGCGGGCCTGGTGGTGCATCCGGCTGCCGGTCACGCCGACGGCACCTTGCTCAACGCCTTGCTGCACCACGTGCCGGACATCATCAATGTGCCGCGCGCCGGTATCGTGCACCGTCTGGACAAGGACACCACCGGTCTGATGGTGGTGGCCAAGACCATTCAGGCGCAGACGCAGCTGGTCACACAGTTGCAGAGCCGCAGCGTCAGCCGGATCTACGAATGCATCGTGATTGGTGTGGTCACCGCCGGCGGCAAGATCAACGCGCCGATCGGTCGCCACGGCCAGCAGCGTCAGCGCATGGCGGTGATGGAAGGCGGCAAGCAGGCGGTCAGTCATTACCGCGTGCTCGAGCGTTTCCGCTCCCACACTCACGTGCGGGTCAAGCTGGAAACCGGTCGTACGCACCAGATTCGCGTACACATGGCCCACATCAACTTCCCGTTGGTCGGAGATCCTGCCTATGGCGGTCGTTTCCGTATCCCGCCGGCAGCCAGTGTAACGATGGTCGAATCCCTGAAACATTTCCCGCGTCAGGCGCTGCATGCGCGTTTCCTGGAACTGGATCATCCGACCACCGGTAAGCGCATGAGCTGGGAATCGCCATTGCCGGACGATTTCGTCTGGTTGCTGTCGCTGCTCAAGCAAGACCGTGAGGCGTTCATCGGATGATTGACTGGCTGATTCCTGACTGGCCCGCGCCGGCCAGGGTGAAAGCCTGCGTCACCACCCGAGCGGGCGGCGTCAGCCTGGCGCCGTTCGACAGTCTCAACCTGGGCGATCATGTCGAGGACAGCCCTGCGGCTGTCGCCGAGAATCGCCGACGTCTGACCGATCACTTTTCTATTCAACCGGCCTGGTTGCAACAGGTTCACGGCATTGCCGTGGCCCATGCTGACCCGGTTACCGTCGCGACGGCTGACGCGAGCTGGACTGCCACGCCGGGCATCGCCTGTGCGGCAATGACGGCCGACTGTTTGCCAGCATTGTTCTGTGATCGCGCCGGTACTCGCGTCGCCGCCGCTCACGCCGGCTGGCGCGGTCTGGCGGCGGGTGTGCTTGAGGCAACTGTCGAAAGCCTGGCCGTAGACCCTGCCGAGGTGCTCGTCTGGCTCGGCCCGGCCATCGGTCCGAAAGCCTTTGAAGTCGGCCCGGAAGTTCGCGAGGTCTTTGTCCAGCAACTTCCTGAAGCCGCTCAGGCTTTTGTCCCGAGCCACAATGCCGGCAAGTTCATGGCCGACATCTATCTGCTGGCGCGCCTGCGTCTGGCGCAATGCGGCGTTACCGCCGTTTATGGTGGCGGCTTCTGTACCGTGACCGATCCACGCTTCTTTTCTTACCGCCGCAGTCCTCGCACCGGTCGGTTTGCCTCCCTGGTCTGGCTCGAGCGCTAGACTTAGCTGACCTGCATCAACTGCACGACGCTTGAATCTTCCAGAATCGACCGCATCTAGTGGGGTATCTGGCAGGTTTCTCTATTTAGGTGTGTCCATCGCTCCGGCCTGCTCAAAGGAAGGTGACCAATGCGTATAGACCGTTTAACCAGCAAATTACAGTTAGCCTTATCCGATGCTCAATCGCTGGCTGTCGGCCTCGATCATCCGGGCATTGAGCCTGCGCACCTGATGCAAGCGCTGCTTGAACAGCAGGGCGGCTCGATCAAGCCGTTGCTGATGCAAGTCGGTTTTGACATCAACAGCCTGCGCAAAGAGTTGAGCAAAGAGCTCGACCATCTGCCAAAAATCCAGAATCCCACCGGCGACGTGAACATGTCGCAGGATTTGGCGCGTCTGCTCAACCAGGCCGATCGCCTGGCCCAGCAGAAGGGTGACCAGTTCATCTCCAGCGAGCTGGTACTGCTCGCCGCCATGGACGAGAACAGCAAACTCGGCAAGTTGTTGCTGGGTCAGGGCGTCAGCAAAAAAGCCCTGGAAAACGCGATCAACAACCTGCGTGGCGGCGAAGCGGTGAATGACGCCAATCACGAGGAGTCACGTCAGGCGCTGGACAAATACACCATTGACCTGACCAAGCGCGCCGAAGAAGGCAAGCTCGATCCGGTGATTGGCCGTGACGACGAAATTCGCCGGACCATTCAGGTTCTGCAACGCCGTACCAAAAACAACCCGGTGCTGATCGGTGAGCCTGGCGTGGGTAAAACCGCGATCGCCGAAGGCCTGGCCCAGCGCATCATCAATGGCGAAGTGCCGGACGGCCTGAAAGGCAAACGCTTGCTGTCGCTGGATATGGGCGCGCTGATTGCCGGTGCCAAGTACCGTGGCGAGTTCGAAGAACGCCTGAAATCCCTGCTCAACGAACTGTCGAAGCAGGAAGGTCAGATCATCCTGTTCATCGACGAACTGCACACCATGGTCGGCGCTGGTAAAGGCGAAGGCTCGATGGATGCTGGCAACATGCTCAAACCGGCTCTGGCCCGTGGCGAGTTGCATTGCGTCGGCGCGACCACGCTCAATGAGTATCGCCAATATATAGAGAAGGACGCGGCCCTTGAACGGCGCTTCCAGAAAGTCTTGGTGGATGAGCCGAGCGAAGAAGACACCATTGCGATTTTGCGTGGCCTGAAAGAGCGCTACGAGGTTCACCACAAGGTGGCGATCACCGACGGCGCAATCATTGCGGCCGCCAAGCTGAGCCATCGCTACATCACTGACCGTCAGTTGCCGGACAAGGCCATCGACCTGATCGACGAAGCGGCCAGCCGCATTCGCATGGAAATCGACTCCAAGCCGGAAGTGCTGGATCGTCTGGAACGGCGTTTGATTCAACTCAAGGTTGAATCTCAGGCGCTGAAGAAAGAAGACGACGAAGCGGCGAAGAAGCGTCTTGAAAAGCTCCAGGAAGAAATCGTTCGTCACGAGCGTGAGTACTCGGACCTCGAAGAAATCTGGAATTCGGAAAAAGCCGAAGTGCAGGGCTCTGCGCAGATCCAGCAGAAAATCGAGCAGTCCCGTCAGGAACTGGAAGCTGCTCGCCGCAAAGGCGACCTTAACCGCATGGCCGAATTGCAGTACGGGGTGATCCCGGATCTGGAGCGCAGCCTGCAAATGGTCGATCAGCACGGCAAGAGCGAAAACCAGTTGCTGCGCAGCAAGGTGACTGAAGAAGAGATCGCTGAAGTGGTGTCGAAATGGACCGGCATTCCAGTGTCGAAAATGCTCGAAGGCGAGCGCGACAAGCTGCTGAAAATGGAAAGCCTGTTGCATCAGCGCGTGATCGGCCAGAACGAAGCGGTGGTGGCGGTGGCCAACGCAGTGCGCCGTTCGCGTGCCGGGTTGTCCGACCCGAATCGCCCAAGCGGTTCGTTCATGTTCCTCGGCCCGACCGGTGTCGGTAAAACCGAGTTGTGCAAAGCCCTGGCCGAGTTCCTCTTTGATACCGAAGAGGCGATGGTGCGCATCGATATGTCCGAATTCATGGAGAAACATTCCGTGGCGCGGCTGATCGGGGCGCCACCGGGCTACGTAGGGTACGAGGAGGGCGGTTACCTGACCGAGGCGGTGCGTCGCAAGCCCTACTCGGTGATCCTCCTGGACGAGGTCGAGAAGGCCCACCCGGACGTATTCAACGTATTGCTGCAAGTGCTGGAAGACGGCCGTCTGACCGACAGTCACGGGCGTACCGTGGATTTCCGCAATACGGTGATCGTCATGACGTCCAACCTGGGCTCGGTGCAGATCCAGGAGCTGGTCGGTGATCGCGAGGCGCAACGTGCGGCGGTGATGGATGCAGTGTCGACGCACTTCCGTCCGGAGTTCATCAACCGGATCGACGAGGTGGTGATCTTCGAACCGTTGGCCCGTGATCAGATTGCCGGCATCACCGAGATCCAGTTGGGTCGTCTGCGCAGCCGTCTGGCCGAGCGTGAGCTGAAACTGAACTTGAGCAGTGAGGCGCTGGATAAGTTGATTGCAGTGGGTTACGACCCGGTCTATGGCGCACGGCCGCTCAAACGAGCGATCCAGCGCTGGATCGAAAACCCGCTGGCTCAGCTGATTCTGTCCGGCAGTTTCCTGCCAGGCGCCACCGTGACGGCCACCGTTGCGAACGACGAAATCGTTTTCAACTGAGCGTTCACGGCACGGTAATGGAGGAGGCCCCGCATCGCGGGGCCTTTTTTTTCTTAGGGTGTTGAACTGTAAGGAAAAGGCTTGTAAAGTGCGCCCCGCAGTAAGTCGCCCCAAGGGTTTCTACTCCCCAAGTAGAAATCTGAAATAAGTTGCAAATCATTGTCTTGAAAGCAATTTAGGGGGTTGACAGAGGTGTTTAAGATTGTAGAATAGCGCGCCTCAGACACACGAACGCAGCGATGCGAACGGGTCGAAGAGGTGAAGCAAGCTTCACAGTTGTAATTGAAATGTGTAGTTCCGTGATAGCTCAGTCGGTAGAGCAAATGACTGTTAATCATTGGGTCCCAGGTTCGAGTCCTGGTCACGGAGCCAATTTCAAACCGGGGTATAGCGCAGTCCGGTAGCGCGCCTGCTTTGGGAGCAGGATGTCAGGAGTTCGAATCCCCTTACCCCGACCATTTTTGGGTCGTTAGCTCAGTTGGTAGAGCAGTTGGCTTTTAACCAATTGGTCGTAGGTTCGAATCCCACACGACCCACCATTTTTGAAACCAGTTAGCGCTGGAATCGAATCTTAAGATCAGAGGCCAAAAGCGCTGATCGAAGAAGGCGCTCTTTTTAAAGGGTGCCTTTTTTTTACCGGGGTATAGCGCAGTCCGGTAGCGCGCCTGCTTTGGGAGCAGGATGTCAGGAGTTCGAATCCCCTTACCCCGACCATATTAAAAATCCTCGTATCGAAAGATACGGGGATTTTTTTTGTCTGTTGAAAAGTCCCCGTCATCTTCAAGTCATCGTACAACTTGCCGATAACGAGTTGACGGGGGACTGCCGCAGTAACGCCCCTTTACTCAAGCCACGACAAGAAAAAGGGCGCTCGTTATGTTGCTTCGTCAGTTGAATATCGCTCCTCGCGCAGCGTTGGGATTTGCCCTTATTGCGGTGCTGGTCGCCTTGCTCGGCGTGTTCGCGCTGGGGCAGATGTCGAGCATCCGCGACAGTGAGGTCGCGGTAGAGAACCAATGGCTGCCGAGCATTCGTGGTGGCGACGAGATCCGCGAGATCATGTTGCGCATCCGCACCATTTCCCTGCGCATGGCCCTGGATCCGGATCTGAAGAACATTGCGCAGTACCGCAGCCAGATGGACACCCGCGACAAGGAGCTGAGCGACAAGATCGCTGCCTACGACAAACTGGTCACCACCGCCGAAGGTAAAGGGTTGTATGACCAGTTCAAAAAATCCTTCGCGGCCTATCGTTCGGGCATCGCCCAGTCCTTCGTCCTGGCCGAGCAAGGTCGGCGTGACGAGCTGACCAAGTTGCTGCTGGTCGACATGAAAACCGTGGTCGATGGTTCCGGCAAGCAGCTTAATGACCTGGCGGAACTGTTCGCCAAACAGGTCGCCACTGAAAGCCAGAACTCCGCAGCGCATTACCAAACCTCGCGCCTGATTGTCAGCCTGTTCATCGGTCTGGCCGCTCTGGCCACCGTCGGACTCGCCATGTTGCTGACTCGCAGCATCGTGCGCCCGCTGACCGAAGCCCTGAATGCAGCCGAAAACGTGGCGCGGGGCGACCTGACCCAACCCATCGAAACTCATGGCAACGACGAAGTCAGCCGTTTGCTCAAGGCGCTGGCGACCATGCAGCAGAACCTGCGGGAAACCCTGCAAGGCATCAGCGGTTCGGCCACGCAATTGGCCACGGCGGCGGATGAGTTGAACGCGGTAACCCTCGACAGTACCCAGAACCTGCAGCAGCAGAACAACGAGATCGAACAAGCCGCCACCGCCGTCACGGAAATGACCACCGCGGTGGAAGAAGTCGCGCGCAATGCGGTGTCGACTTCCGATGCGACGCGCCAGTCCAGTGAGTCGGCGCATCTGGGTCAGGAGCGGGTCAGCGAAACCACCAGTGCCATCAGCGCCCTGGCCGGCGATGTGCAGCACACTGGTGAACTGGTGCAGTCGCTGGCCAACCAATCCCAGGACATCGGCAAGGTGCTGGATGTGATTCGCGCCATTGCCGAGCAAACCAACCTGTTGGCGCTAAATGCCGCGATCGAAGCCGCACGCGCGGGGGAGAGCGGGCGAGGTTTTGCGGTGGTGGCCGATGAAGTGCGCGCGCTGGCGCATCGCACGCAGCAGTCGACCCAGGAAATCGAGCAGATGGTGCAGGGCATGCGCAACGGCTCGAGCCTGGCGCTCGAATCCATGCAGGCCAGTGCCTCACGTGCCGCCAGTACGCGGGTACTGGCCGAGCGGGCGGGCGAAGCCCTGCAAACCATTACCACGTCGGTGCATGAAATTCACGAGCGCAATCTGGTGATCGCCAGTGCCGCCGAAGAACAGGCGCAAGTGGCGCGGGAAGTCGATCGCAATCTGGTGAACATCCGTGATTTGTCGGTGCGTTCTGCGGCGGGTGCGGATCAGACCAGCGCTTCCAGCCATGAACTGTCGAAACTGGCCAACGCGTTGCAGGGCATGGTTCGGCGCTTTCAGGTGTAAATTTGAGCGATAAAAAAATGTGGGAGCGAGCTTGCTCGCGATGACGGTAGGTCAGTCAACACTTGGGTTGACTGGCAGTCCGCTATCGCGAGCAGGCTCGCTCCCACCTTATTGGCTTTGTCAGTGCAGCTTCAGACGCGGTTCAGTGCCACGGCCAATCTTGCTGCCCAACATCAGCATCGCCGTGCGGAACGGGCCGTACAGCGCGACCTGGTGCATACGGTACAGCGACACGTAAAACATCCGCGCCAGCCAACCTTCGAGCATCACGCTGCCAGTCAGATTGCCCATCAAGTTACCCACAGCCGAAAAACGCGACAGCGAGATCAAGGAACCGTAATCGGTGTACTTGTACTCAGGCAGCGCCTTGCCTTCGATGCGCAGTTTCAAGGATTTGGCCAGCAGCGAGGCTTGTTGGTGTGCCGCCTGCGCACGTGGCGGCACGTTGCGATCGGTGCCGGGTTGCGGGCAGGCCGCGCAGTCACCGAAGGCGAAGATGTTTTCGTCGCGGGTGGTTTGCAGGGTCGGCAGCACTTGCAGCTGATTGATCCGGTTGGTTTCCAGGCCATCGATATCCTTGAGGAAACCCGGTGCACGAATCCCGGCGGCCCAGACTTTCAAACTGGCCTTGATCTCCTGGCCGCTGGCAGTGATCAGCGCGTCGGCGGTGACTTCGCTGACCGCCGCGTTGGTCAGCACCGTGACCCCGAGTTTTTCCAGGGTTTTATGCACAGGGCCGCCGATCCGCTCCGGCAGGGCAGGCAACACCCGTGGGCCAGCTTCGATCAGGGTGATGTGCATGTTTTCCGGAAGAATCCGGTCCAGGCCGTACGCCGCCAGTTCGTGGGCCGCGTTGTGCAGTTCCGCCGCCAGTTCGACGCCAGTGGCGCCAGCGCCGACGATGGCCACGCTGATCTGTTGCACCGCATCGGATTGCCCGGCGTGGGCGCGCAGGTAGTGGTTGAGCAATTGCTGATGGAAGCGCTCGGCCTGTTTACGGGTGTCGAGGAACAGGCAGTGCTGCGCCGCACCCTGAGTGCCGAAATCGTTGGTGGTACTGCCGACCGAAATCACCAGCGAGTCATAAGCCACCTCGCGTGCCGGCACCAGTTCCAGGCCATTTTCGTCGTAGGTGGCGGCCAGCTGGATTTTCTTCTGTGCGCGATCGAGCCCGCTCATGCGCCCCAGCTGGAACTCGAAGTGGTTCCATTTTGCCTGGGCGACATAGTTGAGTTCGTCTTCGGAAGAGTTCAAGGAACCTGCCGCCACTTCATGCAACAGCGGTTTCCAGATGTGGGTCAGGTTCGCGTCGACCAGCATCACACTGGCCGTGCCACGCTTGCCCAGAGTCTTACCCAGACGGGTAGCCAACTCCAGACCGCCGGCGCCGCCGCCAACGATGACAATACGATGAGTCATGGGGATATCTCGCAAGGCTAAAGGAAATCGGTGCAATTACCCGAGCGAGCGCGATGCAGCTCATAACGTCAGGTAACTGATAAGTCGGCTCAGCAGGCCCAGGCCAATCGTCACTGCCAATACCACCACGAGGAGCATCCACGGCCGGAAAGGCCGGCGCTCGACTCGGTTCTGGGACAGTTGCAGGTAGTCTTCGACATGCTGCTGGTCGTCGGGTTTCAGGCGGCTGGTCATCGTGGGCCTCGTCAGGGGTAGACGTTGCTGAATGTGTAGAAGCTACAGGGAATTTATCCCCCTGTGAACGGAGCATAGCCGCTGGCAGGGAAGGGCTCGACGCTCACAGGCTGATCCCGACGTCGAAGACGATGCTGCGTCCCAGGTTCCCGCGCAGAAAGTCCGGCGCCTCGGGGTGGGCGAACAGCACTCGGGCGAAGGTCGGGCCCACCAGTGACAGCGAGCGCCAGCCCTGGCGCAGGTATTCAGTGGGCGGCGGGAAGTGGCTGTTGAGGTCGAGTACTTCGCGCTTGAGGCTGGCGAAGGCGATGATGTCCAGTTCGCCCAGGTCCATGCCGCGTTCTTTGTAGTTGTGCGCTTTTTTGCGCAAGGTCGGCGCCAGTCTCAGCAAGAACTCGTTGGCGGGAATGCGCCTGGGTTTGGCTTCGCGGCGCACCAGTTGGCTCAGGGAGAAGGCACTGCGCCGGCGTTGTAGCTCGTCGCGCCACTCGTCATTGAGCCGTCGACCTTCGTCGAGCACGAAGAACACCTCGAAATTCGCCTCGCGAAACAGAACGTCCGGCGGCTCCCCGGCAGGGCTGAATTCGTCGACGCGGTAGGGAATGTTCAAGCCTTGCAGCAGGCGTTGGCAGACCCAACGCTCACGCTCCCATTTGCGGGCATTGGAGAGAAACGCGTTGGCTTGCTCGGCCGCGATGGTCAGCAGGCGCAAATAATCTGAGTCATCCATAGGCCAAGCTTAGCGTCCAAATGCGACAAGCTGAAGCTTTGCATCGAGTGGCACGACTTGGGGGCGGTGTAGACTGCTGCGTATGGGGCTGTTGCCAAGGAGTCAGCTGTGGAGTCGAAGGATTTACCCTCATGATCGGTGCCCGATTACTGTCACCCGAAACCCTCACGCTCGGCTGGTTGATCTACGTGCCTGTGCTGATCTGGGCCGTTGCGCGAGCACCATGGGTCGAGCTGTTCACCGACAGTCGACGTCAGCATTTGCTGTTTGGCACCGTGTTCTCGCTGTTCATACTCTGGCTGGTGCGACGGGATTTCGATACCGGCGTCTCCTACCACTTTATTGGCATGACGGCGGTGACGTTGCTGCTGGACTGGCCGCTGGCGATTGTCGGCGGGCTGGTTGCGCAGGTGGGGCTGGTGCTGCTCGGGCGTCAGGACCTGGCCGCAATGGGGGTCAATGGCACGTTGCTGATCCTGTTGCCGGTGCTGGTCACCGAATGTTGCGCGATTCTGGTGGAACGGGCGCAACCGCGTAATCCCTTTGTGTATATCTTCTGCTCAGGCTTTTTGGCCGCCGCGCTCTCGGCGTTGCTCTGTCTTTTAGTGGGGCTGGGTTTGCTGTGGTTCGACGAGCGTTTTGCGATGCCGGAATGGCTGGAGGATTTTGTCGGTTATCTGTGGTTGATCATCTTCCCCGAGGCGTTCATCAACGGAATGGTGATCAGTGCGCTGGTGGTGTTCTGTCCCGAGTGGCTGGAGACCTTCAATCGCACGCGTTACTTGTCGGCGCCTTGGAAGGACGACGACAAGCCTTGATAACGAACTGGATTATGGCTGCATGCGCCCCTGATGCCGGGGATCAGTGACGCGGGTCGAAATCTTCCGAGAACAACTCGTCTTCAGAGTCGGGGCTGACCGGAATCTTGTGTTCTTCCGACGCCCAGGCGCCCAGATCGATCAGTTTGCAACGGTCCGAGCAAAACGGCCGGAAGGTGCTGGCCTCGCTCCATTCAACAGGGGCGCCGCAGGTTGGACATTCGACGACAGGGGGTTGGCTCATGACTGGCCTCCACGCAAAGTAAGGTAAAAGTGATGCAGGCGTTCGACTTCGCTGTGCAGCCACGCGAGGTCGCGGTCGTTGACCACCACATCGTCGGCATGGCTGATGCGGTCCTGACGGCTGGACTGGGCCTTGAGGATCGCCTGAACCTGCTGTTCGCTGGTCTGGTCACGCTGCAAGGTGCGTTCGATCTGCAAGTGTTCTGGTGCATCGATCACCAGCACTCGTTGGGTCATTTTGTACTGCCCGGACTCGATCAGCAGCGGCGATACCAGAATCGCATAGGGTGATTGTGCGCGTGCCAGGTGCGCGGCGATTTCCTGAGCGATCAGTGGATGCAGCAACGCTTCGAGCCAGCGGCGTTCTTCGGGTACTTCGAAGATCAGTTTGCGCAGTGCGGCGCGATCCAGTTGACCGTCGGCTTGCAGCACGCCGGTACCGAAGTGCTCGGCAATTTGCGCCAGCGCCGGGCGACCGGGTTCAACCACCCAGCGTGCGGCATGATCGGCGTCCACTGCATGCACGCCCAGATCGATGAAATGCCGGGCCGCTGCGCTTTTGCCGCTGCCGATGCCACCGGTCAGGCCGAGAATCCAGGGTTTTTCCACAGGGGTATTCATTTGAAACCGACAAACTGCCAATAGAAGTCGGTTATTTGACCACCCCAGAGCAAGGCAATCCAGCCGGCAATTGCCAGATACGGTCCGAAGGGGATCGGCGTCGAGGTTTTAGCCTCTTTCAGGCGCAGTAAAATCACTCCCCCCACGGCGCCCACCAGTGATGAAAGCAGGACCGTCAGCGGCAGAATCTGCCAGCCGCCCCAGGCACCAAGCAGCGCCAGGAGCTTGAAGTCTCCGTGACCGATACCTTCCTTGCCGGTCATCAGTTTGAACAGCCAATACACCGACCACAGCAGCAGATAGCCGGCCACCGCGCCCCACATCGCCGCCTGCAAGGATACGAAGAGTTCGAAGCTGTTGACGATCAACCCCAGCCACAACAACGGCAACACCAGCACATCCGGCAGCAATTGGTGGTCGGCGTCGATCAGACACATCGCCAGCAACCCCCAACTCAAGACCAGCACCCACGCCGCCTGCCAACCAAAGCCGAAGTGCCAGGCGACAAACGCCGACAGCACGCCGCAGGCCAGTTCGGTCAAAGGGTAGCGTGTGCTGATCGGCGCTTTGCAATTTGAGCAGCGGCCGCGGAGTATCAGGTAACTGAGCAGCGGTATGTTTTCCCAGGCGCGGATTCGATGCGCGCAATGCGGGCACTGCGAGTGCGGCAGCATCAGGTTGTAGGCCGGGCCCGGTGCTTCGGGCGGTAAATCCAGTACGTCCAGAGCTTGTTGCCGCCAGTCGTACTCAAGCATTTTCGGCAGACGCCAGACCACCACGTTGAGAAAACTGCCGATCACCAGTCCGAGCACTAGTGTGATGACAACAAACGCCAGTGGGTAACCGGCCAGAAACTCACTCAAGGGCATGTTCAGATCGCTGTGCCGAGTTGGAAAATGGGCAGGTACATCGCAACCACCAGCCCGCCGACAATGACGCCGAGCACCACCATGATGAAGGGTTCCATCAGGCTGGTGAGGTTATCGACCATATTGTCGACTTCAGCTTCATAGTAGGTCGCAACCTTGTCGAGCATGTCGTCCAGTGCGCCGGATTCCTCACCAATGGCAGCCATTTGAATGGCCATGTTGGGGAAAACCCCGCTGGTGCGCATCGAGAAGTTCAACTGCATGCCGGTGGAGACATCTTGCTTGATGCGCAAAACCGCCCGTTTGAAGACGATATTGCCAGTGGCGCCAGCCACCGAATCCAGGGCTTCGACCAAGGGCACGCCCGCAGCGAAGGTGGTCGACAATGTGCGGGCATAACGGGCCACTGCCGATTTGTAGAGCAGCGTTCCGATGATCGGCAGTTTCAGCAGATGAGTGTCCAGCCAGTCGCGAAAGCGTTGTGAGCGTTTGAGCGCGTGGCGAAAGCCCAGAAACCCGACAATCAGGCCACCCAGCAATAGCCACCACCACGCCTGCATGAACTCGGAGAGACCGATCACCATCACGGTGAAGGCCGGGAGTTCTGCGCCGAATCCGGAAAACACCGACTGAAACTGCGGGACCACTTTGACCAGCAGAATGCCGGTGACGATGACTGCGACAATAACCACGGCCAGCGGATAGGTCATGGCTTTTTTGATCTTGGCCTTGAGGCTTTCGCTTTTTTCCTTGTAGGTCGCAACCCGCTCCAACAGCGTGTCGAGGGCGCCGGCCTGTTCGCCCGCATCGACCAGATTGCAGTAGAGCTCATCGAAGTACCGCGGCTTTTTCCGCAGTGCGGTGGCGAAGCTGTTGCCGGCGGCGACTTCCTGTTTCACCTCATCCACCAGTTTGCGCATATTCAGGTTGTCGAAGCCTTCGCCGATGATGTCGAACGACTGCAGCAAGGGCACGCCGGCTTTCATCATGGTCGCCATTTGCCGGGTGAAGAGGGCAATGTCCAATGCCGTGATACGTTTACCGGCACTGAACAGCGAGGCGGTTTTTTTCCGCACCTTGCCCGGGTTGATGCCTTGTTTGCGTAGCTGCGCCTTGATCACGGCCGGGTTATGACCGCTCAGCTCGCCGGCTATTTTGCTGCCTTTCTTGTCGGTGCCTTCCCAGGCGTACAAATTGACCTTGATTGCTTTGACCGCCATGACTCAATCCTTGGTGACCCGGTTGATTTCTTCAAGGCTGGTGACGCCCTGCATGGCCTTGAGCAGGCCCGAGGTGCGCAGGTCGTTGAAGCCGTCCTTGCGCATCTGGGTATCGATTTCCAGAGAATTGCCTTCAGCCATGATCAGCCGTTGCAGCTCCGGGGTGTTTTTCACGACTTCATAAATGCCGACTCGCCCTTTGTAACCGTTGTTGCAGTGTTCGCAACCGGCGGGTTCGTAGATCGTGAAGGAGCCGATGCGTTCCCGAGGGAAGCCTTCCTTGATCAGGGTTTCGTCGGGAATCGAGAGGGCTTTTTTGCAGTGGCTGCAAAGCTTGCGAGCCAGGCGCTGGGCAATGATCAGGTGCACGGCGGTGGCGATGTTGAACCCCGGGATGCCCATGTTGTGCAGGCGGGTCAGGGTTTCCGCCGCGCTGTTGGTGTGCAGGGTGGACAGCACCAGGTGTCCGGTTTGCGCAGCCTTGATCGCAATTTCGGCGGTTTCCAGGTCGCGGATCTCGCCGACCATGATGACGTCCGGGTCCTGGCGCAGAAATGAACGCAACGCCTGAGCGAAGTCCAGGCCCTGCCTGGGATTGACGTTGACCTGATTGATGCCTTCCATGTTGATCTCTACCGGGTCTTCGGCGGTGGAGATATTGATGTCGACGGTATTGAGGATATTCAGCCCGGTGTACAGCGATACGGTTTTCCCCGAACCGGTCGGCCCGGTGACCAGAATCAGCCCTTGAGGCTGTTTGAGCGCCGCCATGTACAGGTCTTTCTGATCGGGCTCGTAACCCAGCGCGTCAATGCCCATCTGTGCGCTGGACGGGTCGAGAATCCGGATCACGATTTTTTCGCCCCACAACGTTGGCAGGGTGTTGACCCGAAAATCGATGGATTTACTTTTCGACAGGCGCATCTTGAGCCGCCCGTCCTGGGGTTTTCGACGTTCCGAGATGTCCAGGCTGGCCATCACCTTGAGGCGTGCGGCGATGCGGTTGGCCAGTTGAATCGGCGGCCTGGCAACTTCGCGCAGCATGCCGTCGGTACGTACCCGCACCCGGTAGGATTTTTCGTAGGGTTCGAAATGCAGGTCCGAGGAACCGCCCTTGATCGCGTCCAGCATCATCTTGTTGACGAAGCGCACCACCGGGGCATCGTCGGAGTCCTGGCCGGTGATGGTGTCCTGGCGCTGGTCGTCGATGGCCTCGATGTCCAGGCCTTCGAGGTCGACGTCGTCCATGTCTTCCAGGCCGGAGCTGTGGGTATCAAAGAACTTTTCGATGGCGTCATTGAGTTTGTCGTCTTCGACCAGGATCGCTTCGGTGGTAAGCCCGGTGCTGAACTGGATGTCGTTGATCGCCTGGTGATTGCTCGGGTCGGAAATGCCCACGAACAGTTTGTTGCCGCGCCGCCAGAGCGGCAGGGCGTGGTGCTGGCGAATCAGTTTTTCGCTGACCAGCTCTTTGGGCAGGGTGTCCTTGTCGAGACAGTTGAGGTCGAGGAAGGCGACGCCGAAATGTTCGCAGGCAACTTCTGCAACCTGGCGACTGCTCACCAGTTTGTTTTGTACCAGATAGCTGACCAGGGAAATGCGATTGCGGTGGGCTTGCTGATCCGCCTGATGCGCGCTGTGGTCAGTGAGCAGTTCGGCCAGCACCAATTGCTTGGCCAGGCCGCTGAGGTTGATGTCGTTCATTCGAGTACCAGACTCAGACAGTTCAAGACTTATAGCCTAGTCAACGGATGGAGCCCCATCAGCGTTCTTGAGGTGACAAAAAGTGTCAGATAGTGCGGTTTCTCGGGGTGCGCGTCGGGCTAATGTCGGTCTGACACCCTGTAGGCAGGGGGCGAAAGGCTTGGCATGTGCTGTGCTTTGACTTGATCAGGACATGAGATTTCGCCTCATGCATGGAGCCTGTTCTATGAATAATCAAAAAGGTTTTACCCTCATCGAGCTGCTGATCGTGGTGGCAATCATCGGCATTCTGGCGACGTTCGCGTTGCCGATGTATTCCAAATATCAGGCTCGGGCCAAGGTGACGGCGGGGGTGGCGGAAATTTCGGCGCTGAAGGTGTCTTTTGAAGACATTATCAATCAGGGCACTGACCCGACTCTGGCGCTGATCAACGGCACGGCAACGACCGGTAACTGCACGATCACGGCATCGGGTACTGCCGCCACCGGTGTAGGCACTATTGCCTGCACGATTCTCAATGCACCAGGACCGGTGCTCGGCAAAACCATCACACTCTCGCGGTCAGCAACGACCGGCTGGAGCTGCGCGACCACGGTATTGCAGGACTACGCGCCCAAGGGTTGCACTGGCGTCTGATCTTGCATCGAAGCATCAATGCCTCGCCTCTGCGGACGCGAGGCATTTTATTGCCAGCACTTTGGTGGCCGCACGGTCATTCGAAAAAGTCCCGGCGATTCATGACCCTGAGCGTTCGATAAAAGCCGCAACTTGCATGTCAACAACGCTCGGGTCATGCATTTTGCATGATTCTGGGGGTTTGATTTTTTTATAATATGTTGATTTATAAGGTTTTAATTTGTGTGCGGGAGTTGGCACAGCCTTCGCACTGTCTCTGTTAACCCTGCTGAGAAGGCATGCAGCAGACTTTCCGGAAGAACAGGAGTTACTCGTATGAAGACGTTCGCTATCGCTGCCGCAACTGCTACCGCTCTGACCCTGACCATGGCCAACGCTGCATTTGCGCAGACCACGCAAACCACTCAGTCGCCGATGGTGGTCGCTGCCGGTGAAATGACCAAGGCCGAGGAAGCGACTTCCGATACCTGGATCACCACCAAAGTGAAAAGCGATCTGGTCACCGAGAAAGGTATTCCTGGCACCGACATCAAAGTCGAAACCAACAAAGGCGTAGTTTCTCTGTCGTCGAAAGTAGCCGTGACCCAATCCCAGAAAGATATGGCAGTCGCTATCACCCAGAAAATCAAAGGCGTCAAAGCCGTTTCGGCTGATGGCCTGATGACCAAGTAAGACTCAAGGCTTCTCGCCTGAATCGGGAGAAGGGAATCCAACGAACCCTGCAGAACCAATGTGGGAGCGAGCTTGCTCGCGATAGCAATTCATCATTCAACCTATATGTTGAATGTTAGTCAGCTATCGCGAGCAAGCTCGCTCCCACAATGGATAGTAGTAACTTCAGTTGCCGCGCTTGCTGGTGATCTGTACCAGGCGGTTGCCTTCAAAACGCAGGTATTGGTACATGCCGCTGTTTGGGCCGTAGGTCCATTCTTCAACCGGAAACTCTTCCCGGCGGTTGGGGCTACGTTTGTAACCCAAGGAGTCGCGTGCCACCGGTTCGCCGCATTTTTGCAGCACTTCACCGGCGCGATCACCGACGCTTATCAACTGACTGCCGCAGCGCAAGGTATCGGCCGCCGACGCCTGGCTGGCGGCAAGCGCCAGTATCAGGCCGATCAGCAATCGGTTGTTCATACTCACTCCGCGTCCAGATGCATTGGCGTGACGACCCGGCCATCGCTTTCGGCCTCACCCAGGTTAGCGTCGATGAAGTACACCCGGTCATCGGCCAGCTGGGCTTTATCGACCATGTAGTCCTTGATGCTGCTGGCGCGGTCCTGACCCAGTTGGCGCAGCAGCACGTTGTCTGAAGCCCAGAACTTGATCACACCTTCGCGCAGTTTGGCGGTGCGCTCTGCTTTGCCCAGTTGCGTCCATTCGGCCGGTGGCTGGGTTTTCAGGCGTGTGCGGTAAATGGCTTCGAGCAACGGGCCTTTTTCGCTGTCCGGGACTTCCAGCAACGAGGCTTGCGCAGGGACTTTGTCGCCGCGGCGCTGGAGCATTTTGTAGTAGTTGTACTGGTATTCACGTTCCAGTCGCTGTTCGGCAATCAAGGGGCCATCGCTCTTTTCGGCGGCGGTGCCTTCGATTTCCAGGCGCAGGGTCGGACGTTCCTTGAGCGCTTTGGCCAGGGTATCGAGCGCCGACTCGGCGTTCTTGCTCAGCTCGCTTGAACCGGGGGCGAACGACACGCTGCCCAGGTCCTCGGCCCCACTGCCGTTGATCAGCCCGCCAATGAACTTGAAGGGCGCCTCGGCCGCGCGCACGATCAGGTTGCGCAGGGTTTGCCAGATGATTGGCATCACGCTGAACTGCGGATTGTTCAGGTCACCGGTAATCGGCAACTCGATGGAGATCTTGCCATCGGAGTCCTTGAGCAGCGCGATCGCCAGTTTCAGCGGCAAGCTCACGGCGTCCGGGCTGTCGACTTTTTCGCCCAGTTGCAGTTGCTCCACAACCACTTTGTTTTCGGCTTTCAACTGGCCCTTGGTGATTTGGTAGTGCAGGTCGAGATTGAGCCGGCCCTTGCGGATCCGGTAACCGGCAAACTTGCCGGAGTAGGGTGTCAGGGTGGTCAGTTCGACCCGTTTGAAACTGGTGGCGATATCCAGCGAGGCCATCGGGTCGAACGGGGTGACGCTGCCCTTGATGGTCACCGGGGCGTAGCGATCGACCTTGCCCTTGATGTCGACGGCGGCGGGTTTGACCTGGCGGCTGTCGATGGTGCCGATCTGGCCGTTGAGTTGTTGAACGGCAGTGGCGAAGTTCGGTGTCAGGCTGAAGTCGGCGAAGTTCGCCGAGCCGTCGTTGATGGCAATACCACCGATGTGGATGCCCAGTGGCTTGTCTTTGCTCGCGGCAGGTTTTGCGGCGACGGTTTTGCTGCCGCTGTCGGCCGATTGCGGGATCAGCAGGTCATTGATGTTGGTGGTGCGGTCATCATTGATCATGAAGCGCACATACGGCTGAAACAGGTTGATCTTGTCGATCGACAGGCTGTCGCCATGTTGGTAGTTCAGGCCTTCGACCACCACTTGCTGCCACTTGAGGAAGTCGCGGGTTTTCAGGGTGTCGAGGGTGTGCAGTTGATCGACCTGGGCCCTGCCTGTGACACTGAACGCCAGTGGGTCAGTGCTTTTCAGGTCAACCGCCAGGTCGCTGCCGAGCATCCCGGAACGCAACTCCAGACGAATGAACGGGTTTATATAGGACTGGGCGACACGCAGGTCGATGTCCTTGGTCTGGACCTTGAGTTTGGCGCTGATCGGCGCGAGGTTGACCTCCCCGTCCGCGAGAATCTTGCCCTGCTTGCCCAGCCCGGTATCGAGTTTGAGGGAGAACGGCGAGCCATTGAGGCTATCGAAGTTCTTCACGTCGACGTTCAACGGGCCGAGTTCCAGTGCCACCGCCGGTTGCGCCTGACGGTCGGCCAGGTGCACTTGATAGTTACGCAGCTCTACATCCTTGAGCAGTACTTGCCAGGGTTTGCTCGGCGTAGCTGGGTCGGGTTTTGGTTGCGGCGAGTCTGCGGCAGCCGGGGCCTTGGTTGACTCGGGTTTTGTGGCGGGTTTGGCCGGTTGGCTGGCGAAGAGTTTCTGCCAGTCGAGTTGGCCATCGGCTTCGCGGGTGACCCAGGTTTCGAGTTTCTGGCTGCGGATCTTGCCGACGATCACTTGTTGCTTGGCCAGATCGACCGTGGTCTCGCTGACGTCCAGGCGCTCAAGGCGCACCAGTGGCCGGCCATCCGGGGCCTTGATGGCGAAGGGTGCGATGCTCACCGAAGTGTTGTTCAGCAGCAGTTCGGTTCCCTTGTCCAGGTTGAACGTGTAATCGGTGCTCAGGTTCAGGGTGCCGTCTTCAAGCACCAGCGGTAACGCATCACGCACGTAAGGCCACCAGGACTTCATCTTGCCGTCGGTCACTTTCAGCGTGCCTTCGGAAGTGATGGGCACCAGGCTGATGTGGCCGGTCCAGTCGATCTGACCTCCGGCCGGGCCAGCAGCGACCAGGGTCATGGCGGCGTTGTCGTCGGGCAGGGTACTGAGGTTTTTCAGTTCGAAGTCGAGCTTGTCGTACAGAAATTCGATCGGCTCGCTCGGGCGCAGATCCTGGAAGTGCACATAACCACCGGCCAGATTGATCCGGTCGATGCGCAGCGGGAAAGGTTTGGCATTCGGCTCGGCGGGCGTTGGTTCACTGGCCGGCAACTTGAACAGCTGCGTGAGGTTCAGGCTGCCGTCCTTGTTGAACAGTATCTCGGTTTTCGGCTTGTCCAGCTCTATGTCGGTCAGGTGCAGTGCACGGGTCCACAGGCTGTCGATTTGCAGGTTGGCGTACAGGCGCTCGAAGGCGATCTGTTCCTTGCCCGGCTCGCCGATGTTCAGGCCCCACACCGTCAGTTCAAGGCTGAAGGGATTGAGTTCGATCCGTTGAATGTGCGCCGGCACCGTCGCGTAGTTGGCCAATTGTTGATTGGCAATCCGCAAGGCGATGCCTGGCAAAATCAGAAACCCCAACAGGCTATAAAGGGCGACAGCGGTCAACAAGGCGCCGATGGCGCGAATCAATCCTTTGGGCATGTGTGGCTTCATCTATCTGGATCCGGAGTGCCTTGGAGTATGGCACGCGATTAAGGTTGCGAAGCAATCACCTTGAACAGCAAATTTCTGGTTTTTTTCGCGAGAGGTCAGAGTTGCAGGATCAGGGTTTTCAGTGGCGGCTGTTGATCCATCGACGGAAAGTCGCTGCCGGGTGTCAGCACTTTCCAGTCACGCACCGGGCGTCCGGCTTTTTCTGCGCAGCGCAGCACTTGCTCACGCCAGTCGTCCATGCTGACTTTTGCCAGGTTGTTGCAGCAGATCAGCACGCCATCGTCGGCGGTGGTCAGCAGTGCCGGTTTGAGCAGGCTCTGATAGTCGCGCAACAGATCGACAGTGCCGAATGCACTCTTGGCCCAGGCCGGAGGATCGAGCAGAACCAGGTCGTATTGACGTTGTTCCAGGCGCGGATAACCGGGCAGTTTCTGCCCCCGGCGCTGGCTGATCGGCAGGCCGGCGAGTTGGCGGATGGCCGGGAAGTAATCGGACTGTACGAACTGCATGGTTGGCAGTTGCGGGTTGAGCAGACCATTCTCGCGGCCGACGGCCAGGTTGCCCTCGGCGAAATCCAGATTGCACACCTCACGGGCTCCACCGGCCGCAGCGCTGAGGCCGACGCCGCAGGTATAGGCGAACAGGTTCAGCACGCTTTTGCCGGCGCTGTGGTCCTTGACCCAGCCGCGGGCATTGCGCAGGTCGAGAAACAGTAGAGGGTCCTGCCCGGCGTGGCGCCCACGGACCCGGTAGTTCAGTCCCCATTCGTGGCCGACCATGTCGGCCAGCGCGGCTTCTTCGGCGCGGTAAACCGTGTCTTCGCGATCAATACGCGAGTTGCCCCGTGAGCGGTCGTTGTAGACCAGCAGGGTGTTCAGGTTGAGGCGCTGATTGATGGTCGCGTGCAACGCGAGCAAGTCATCGAGTTCCAGCGACTGGTGAAAGCTCTGGACCAGCAGCTGTGGGCCGTAACGGTCGACGGTCAGGCCGCCGGCACCTTCCTGGCTGCCATGGAACAGCCGATAGCAGTCGGTGCCTTGCGAGTGCAGCTCGGCGAGCAAGTCTTGGCGATGATCGAGGGCGGCGCACAGCGCCTGATTCAAGGAAGACATGCAAAGCGCCTTGCTGGGGAATTTGGCGCGGGAGTTTAACAGCTTGGTGCGGGACCGAGGTGCTGCCATCGCGAGCAAGCTCGCTCCCACATTGGATTTGTGTCGTTCATCAATCTACTGTGGGAGCGAGCCTGCTCACGATGCTTTGAAGTTTTTTTCAAGTCGGCAGGCCCATACGCCGTTTGGCCCGCTGCACTGAACCATTGCGCACCGCCCAGCGCAGCATCGTGGCACTGCGATTGACGCTGGCGCGAATCAGTTTGCGTTGCAGCGGATTCTGGCGGACACCGAGCATGTCACTGGCCCAGTCGGGCAACAGGTCAATACCCGCTTGCATCATCAGCCCACCGAAGGGCCTGGCCAGACGGCTGGGTGACGGTGCAGCGAGGAGCAACCGCAACACTTCGCGGCTGCGTTCATCGCAGAGCAGCTGTGGGCGAATTCGCTCAAGGTACTCGGCGACTTCCCGGCGTGAGTGCGGAACATCGCGAGCGCCCAGACGCTCGGCGACCAAGGCGATCTCGTCGTAGTAACGGTCCTGATCAGCGGGTGAAAGATTCGGGTTGCGGTAGCGCAAATGGGCGACGAGGAAGTTGCTGACTTCGGCCACATGGACCCAGGTCAGCAGGTCCGGATCGCTGGCGGCGTAAGGCCGGCCATCGGGCGCGGTGCCGACCACTTGCAGGTGAATGGTGCGGACTTTTTCGATCAGCCAGTCGGCGTCCTGACGCGAGCCGAAGGTGGTGCCGGAAATGAATTGCCCGGTGCGGCGCAATCGACCGAGCATGTCTTCACGGAAGTTCGAGTGATCCCAGACCCCGGCCAGTGCCAGCGGATGCAAGGCTTGCAGCATCAGGGCGCTGATACCGCCGATGAGCATGCTGCTGAAGTCGCCATGCACTTGCCAGCTCACCGAGTCGGGGCCGAAGAGCCCGGGGTCGCCCTTGGGGTTTTCCAGGTCGAGCTTGCCCAGCGAAAGGCCGGACAGGCTCATGATCTGGGTTTCGATACGGCTACGGATGAATTCCATGACAACTCGGTGGCAGCAGCATTAAAAGATGCGCGGCCAGTGGCCGCGCCTGGGTTATTCAGTCATTGGTTCAAACGCTTGTCGATCAGCCCGGCGACCACGCTGGGATCGGCCAGGGTCGATGTGTCGCCGAGGCTGTCGAGCTCATTGCAGGCGATTTTGCGCAGGATCCGTCGCATGATCTTGCCCGAACGGGTTTTCGGCAAGGCCGGTGCCCACTGGATCAGATCGGGCTTGGCGAAACTGCCGATTTCCTTGCTGACGTGGGCCAGCAGTTCTTTCTTCAACGCGTCGCTGGGTTCGATGCCGTTCATCGGCGTGACAAAGGCGTAGATGCCCTGGCCCTTCAGGTCGTGTGGGTAACCGACCACCGCCGCCTCGGCGATGCTGTCATGCAGTACCAGTGCGCTTTCGACTTCGGCAGTGCCGATGCGGTGTCCGGAGACGTTGATCACATCATCGATGCGTCCGGTGATCCAGTAATCGCCATCTTCATCGCGCCGCGCGCCGTCACCGGTGAAGTAGTAGCCGGGATAGGGTTTGAAATAGGTGTCGAGCATGCGTTGTGGGTCGCCGTAGACGCTGCGGATCTGCCCCGGCCAGCTTGATTTTATGGCGAGCACGCCACTGCCGGCGCCGCTGATTTCCTTGCCGTGCTCATCGAGCAATACCGGTTGCACGCCGAACATGGGTTGGGTCGCGCAGCCGGGCTTGATCCGTTGCGCGCTGACCAGCGGGCTGAGCATGATGCCGCCCGTTTCAGTCTGCCACCAGGTGTCGACGATCGGGCAGCGCTGCTCGCCGACCGCGTTGAAATACCAGTCCCAGGCTTCCGGGTTGATCGGTTCGCCGACGCTGCCCAGCAGCCGCAAACTGGCGCGCGAGCTGTCTTTCAAGGGCTCCAGGCCTTCGCGCATCAAGGCCCGCAGGGCGGTTGGCGCAGTGTAGAAAATGTTCACCCGATGTTTGTCGATGACCTGCCAGAAGCGCGAGCTGTTCGGGTAGCTCGGCACGCCTTCGAAGATCAGCGTGGTCGCGCCGTTGGCCAGCGGCCCGTAGACGATGTAGCTGTGGCCGGTGACCCAGCCGACATCGGCGGTGCACCAGAACACTTCGCCGTCGCGGTAATCGAACACGTACTTGAAGGTCATCGCTGCTTGCAGCAGATAGCCGCCAGTGGTGTGCAGCACGCCCTTGGGTTTACCGGTGCTGCCGGAGGTGTAAAGGATGAACAGCGGGTCTTCGGCGTCCATCGGTTCTGGCGGGCAGTCGTCGCTGACGTCGCGCAGTGCCTGGTGATACCAGAGGTCGCGGCCCTCGACCCAATTGACGTCGCCCTGAGTGTGTTCGACCACTACAACAGTGCTGACGGCCGGGCAACTGAGCAGGGCGTTGTCGACGTTCTGTTTGAGCGGTACATATTTACCGCCACGTACCCCTTCATCGGCGGTAATCACGGTGCGGCAGTCCGCGTCGAGGATCCGGTCACGCAGGGAGTCGGGGGAAAACCCGCCAAAGACCACCGAGTGCACGGCGCCGATGCGCGAGCAGGCAAGCATCGCGTAGGCGGCTTCAGGGATCATTGGCATGTAGATGCACACCCGGTCGCCTTTTTTTACGCCACGGCTTTTTAGCACGTTGGCCAGGCGGCAGACGGAGTGATGGAGTTTCTGGTAGGTGATGTGCAGCGATTCGGCCGGGTCGTCGCCTTCCCAGATGATTGCGGTCTGCTCGCCGCGTTGGGCGAGGTGGCGATCGATACAGTTATAGCTGACATTGAGCTGGCCGCCGGCAAACCACTGTGCCGTGCCGGTTTTGATATTTGATTGCTGGACGCTTTGCCAGGGTGTCGACCAGTCGAGAAAGCGCTTGGCCTGTTCGGCCCAGAAGATGTCGGGTTGCTCGATGGATTGGCGGTACAGGCGCAGGTAGTCGTCCTGACTCAATTGTGCAGCCCGGCGGACGGCATCGGCTTTGGGGAACATGCTGATATCGAACATGACGGTTCCTTATTCTTGTATTGCGACAAGTGATAAAGATGCGCCGAGTAGGGGGAGGGTTCAAGTCGTACAGGGGACCAATGTGGGAGCGAGCTTGCTCGCGATAGCGGTCTGACAGCCGACATTTTCCTCGAATATCAAACCGTCATCGCGAGCAAGCTCGCTCCCACAAGGTCTGTGCAGACCTGTGGGAGCAGTGATCAGATCACCCGCGGTGACGACCGCGGAAGTAGTTGATCAGGCCCTGGGTCGAAGCGTCTTCGGCCGGGGTTTCTTCGCTGCCGACCAGGCGGCTGTAGACACCTTTGCCCAGTTCTTTGCCCAGTTCCACGCCCCATTGGTCGAAGGCGTTGATGCCCCAGATCACGCTCTGCACGAACACCTTGTGTTCGTACATCGCAACCAGCGCGCCCAGACGACGCGGGCTGATGCGCTCGACCACCAGGGTGTTGCTCGGGCGGTTGCCCGGGATCACCTTGTGCGGCGCAAGCTTCTGCACCTGGTCTTCGGCTATGCCTTTTTCACGCAGCTCGGCTTCCGCCTCGGCGCGGGTCTTGCCGAGCATCAGCGCCTGGCTTTGCGACAGGCAGTTGGCGTACAGCCACTGGTGGTGGTCGGCAACCGGGTTGAAGCTGACGATCGGCACAATGAAGTCAGCCGGAATCAACTGGGTGCCCTGGTGCAGCAACTGGTGATAGGCGTGTTGACCGTTGCAACCGACGCCGCCCCAGATGACCGGACCGGTATCGGTGGAAACCGGTGTGCCGTCCTGACGTACGCTCTTGCCGTTGGATTCCATGTCCAGTTGCTGCAAGTGCTTGGTGATGTTGCGCAGGTAGTGGTCGTACGGCAGGATCGCGTGGCTTTGCGCGCCCCAGAAGTTGCCGTACCAGACACCCAGCAGCGCCAGCAGCACCGGCATGTTCTGTTCGAATGGCGCGCTCTGGAAGTGCTGGTCCATGGTGTAGGCACCGGACAGCAGCTCCTTGAAGTTCGACATGCCGATGGCCAGGGCAATCGGCAAACCGATGGCCGACCACAGCGAATAGCGCCCGCCAACCCAGTCCCACATCGGGAAGATGTTCTCTTCGCGAATACCGAAAGCCACGGCCGCTGCGTTGTTGCTCGAAACGGCGATGAAGTGGCGATACAGCTCGGCTTCGGAGCCACCCTGGGCCAGGTACCAGGCGCGCGCGGCCTGGGCGTTTTTCAGGGTCTCGAGGGTGTTGAAGGATTTCGAGGAAACGATGAACAGTGTGGTTTCTGCACGAATCTTCGCCGACAGCTCGTGGAATTCGCTGCCGTCGATGTTCGCCAGGTAATGGCAGCGCACGCCTTTCTGGGCGTAGGACAACAGCGCTTCGGACACCAGCTCAGGGCCGAGGAATGAACCACCGATGCCGATGTTCACCACGTCGGTGATCGGCTTCTCGGTGTAACCACGCCACAGGCCGTCGTGAATGCGCCCGACCAGCTCGGTGATCTGGTTCAGTACTTTGTGTACATCCGGCATGACGTTGACGCCATTGACCGACAGCTTGTCGCCCACTGGGCGGCGCAGGGCCGTATGCAGTGCCGGGCGGCCTTCGGAGGCGTTGACGATTTCACCGCTGAACAACGCCTTGATCGCGTCCTGCAAGCCGACTTCGTTCGCCAGGCCCACCAGCAGATTGCGGGTTTCGGTGGTGATCAGGTTTTTCGAGTAATCCAGAAACAGCCCGCAGCTGCTCAGGGTGAATTGGCTGAAACGCTGCGGGTCGGCATTGAACGCTTCGCGCATGCTGAAATCCTGCATGGCTTGGCGGTGATCATTCAGCGCCTGCCAGGCTGGCAGAGCGGTAACGTCTTGAGGAGTGCGGTAGTACGCCATCGCTGCGGGTTTCCTTTTACTTGGACTGCCTTTAGGACACTGAAAAGCCCGGAATGTCCTGTTCGATGACAGACACTCTCCGGTCGAACTGCGAGTAAACGATTAAATAGCGCAGGGCGATTACAGTAAACCTCGCGGTGTGATCTGTCTTGGCTTTGTCTGACCTGCGGCCGGTACTTTTTTGTACCGGCGCATCAGGTAGCCAGGCAGGCGGGTTTTCAGTGCTCAGAGTACGGGGGAGGGCTCAGGCGACCTGAACCGGGATGGCATTGCTGGTGTGGCTCAGCTCGTTGCCGGGCGCCATGTAGAGCATGCGCGGTTTGAAATTGAGCAGTTCGGCTTCGCTGTAGTGAGCGTAAGCGCAGATGATCACCCGATCACCGACCTTGGCCTTGTGTGCGGCGGCGCCGTTGACCGAGATCATGCGCGAGCCTTCTTCGCCACGGATCGCATAGGTGGTGAAGCGTTCGCCGTTGTCGACGTTGTAGATCTGAATCTGTTCGTACTCGCGGATTCCGGACAGGTCCAGCCATTCGCCGTCGATGGCGCAAGAGCCTTCGTAGTCGAGCACTGCGTGGGTAACTTCGGCGCGATGCAGCTTGGCCTTGAGCATGATGGCGTGCATGAGTGTTTCCTTGGGCTGATCCGAACCGCGGCAGTTTGCCCGAAGCCTTTGAGGCCGGCAATACGACGTGAGAAACCGACTGCAATCTACAAAACAACACCGTTCTACTGTGGGAGCGAGCTTGCTCGCGATGGCGGTCTGGCAGCCAACATCTTTGTTGAATGTTAAGCCGTCATCGTCGGATCGCCGCCCGGAGCAAGCTCGCTCCCACAGGGGGATTGCGGTGGTTATGCGGGGGCGTCGAGGTTCAGGTGCAGGTTGTCGATCAACCGGGTCGTGCCCAGGAATGCGGCGACCAGGATCACCAGGTCACGGTCATCCGCGGTCGCTGGACGCAGGGTCAGCGCATGGCGGATTTCCAGATAGTCAGGACGCAAGCCGGCGGCCATGAGCTGGGTGATCTGCCGCGCCAGAAGTGCCGGGTAATCGCGTTCACCCTGTTTGATGGCCTCGGCAATTTCGCTCAGCGTGCGATACACCACGGGCGCGACGGCCCGCTGTTCTTCGCTGAGGAAACCATTGCGCGAGGACAGCGCCAGGCCGTCGGCGGCCCGCACGGTCGGCTCGCCAATGATCTGGATCGGCATGTTCAGGTCATGCACCAGCGCACGAATCACTGCCAGTTGCTGGAAGTCTTTCTGGCCGAAGATCGCCAGGTCCGGCTGGACCATGTTGAACAGCTTGCTGACCACCGTCGCCACGCCTTCGAAATGCCCAGGGCGGCTGGCGCCACACAGGCCTTCAGAAAGCTGCGGAACGCTGACGCGGGTTTGGCCGGCCATGCCGTCCGGGTACATTTCCTCGACCGTTGGTGCGAACAGCAGGTGACAGCCGGCTTGCAGCAGTTTCTCCTGGTCGGCGGCCAGGGTCCGCGGATACTTGTCGAGGTCTTCGCCGGCACCAAATTGCAGTGGGTTGACGAAAATGCTCGCGACCACAAAATCCACCCGTTGGGTAGCCTTGGTGATCAGTGCAATATGGCCGCTGTGCAGATTGCCCATGGTCGGCACGAAACCGATACGTTTGCCTTCGTTGCGGGCGCGGGCTACGGCGGCACGCAGTTCGCGTACGGTTTTGACAGTGTTCATGCAGAGAATCCGTGTTCGGCGCCAGGGAAGGTCGCGGCTTTGACTTCGCTGACGTAAGCGCTCAGGGCGGCGTGAATGCTGTCTTTGCCGGCCATGAAGTTCTTCACGAACTTCGGTGCGCGGCCGGAGAGGGACAGGCCGAGCATGTCGTGCAGTACCAGCACCTGACCGTCGGTGGCATTGCCGGCGCCGATGCCGATCACTGGAATCTTCACCGCTTGAGTGATTTCGTGGGCCAACTCGCTCGGTACGCACTCGAGCACCAGCATTGCCGCGCCGGCCTGTTCCAGGGCAATCGCGTCGGCACGCATCTGCCGGGCCTGGTTTTCATTGCGGCCCTGAACTTTATAACCGCCGAGAATGTTCACCGACTGCGGCGTCAGCCCCATGTGTGCACACACTGGGATACCGCGTTCGGCCAGCAGACGAATCGACTCGGCCAGCCACAGCGCGCCTTCGACCTTGACCATGTGCGCACCCGCCTGCATCAGCAGGGCACTGTTGGTCATCGTTTGCTCGAGGGTCGCATTCGCCATGAACGGCAGGTCAGCGAGGATCAAGGCGTCGGTGTTGCCACGCTTGACCGCGGCGACGTGGTAAGCCATTTCGGCGGTGGTCACCGGCAGGGTGCTGTCGTGTCCTTGCAACACCATGCCAAGGGAGTCGCCCACCAACAGCACTTCAACGCCCGCCTCATTGCAGGCGTGGGCAAATGTGGCGTCGTAGCAGGTCAGCATGGTGATTTTTTCACCCTTTTGCTTGAGGCTCTGCAAGGTGGTCAAGGTGATAGCTGGCATGAAAAAAATCCTCATTCAGGCGCTTGGAAAACTACTGCGAGTAACGCGCGTGATTCTTCATTTACTCAGGCGCACGGTCTTGTGTCGTGCTTGAAAAGCCTGGATTGCGCCCTGTAGTGCCGGGTTGGCGGCAGCGGGACGCCTATAGTCGTGAGGAGAACTCGGGAAGTCAATTGGATGTGTTACCGCAATGTTACGCCGTTGGTGTTACCGACGTTACTGATGCGATTCAGCAGATTTTTGTCGGAGTGGCATGCTGCACAGTTTGTGTGCGACACAAACCAATGTGGGAGCGAGCTTGCTCGCGAATAGGCCATCACGTTCAACATCAATGTTGAAGGTCATACCGCTATCGCGAGCAAGCTCGCTCCCACAGGGGATTAGCATCAAGTCTGAGCCAAGCGTTCCAGCCCGACGAACGGACAAGCAGCGAGCAGTTCGTGCAGGTGACGGCCGTCCGCCAGTTGCAGGTCAGCTGGCACCAGTTCGGCCAGCGGGTAGAGCACAAAGGCTCGGGCCTGCATGTGGTAGTGAGGGACTTTGAGGCGGGGCTCGTCGATCAGTCGATCGCCGAATAGCAGGATGTCCAGGTCCAGCGTACGCGGACCCCAGCGTTCATGGCGCTCGCGACCCTGGTCGATTTCGATGGCTTGCAGCGCATCGAGCAGCTCAAGCGGCGCAAGCGTGCTGTCGATCGCGGCCACCGCGTTGGTATAACGCGGCTGGCCCGGCAGCAAGGAATCGCTTTGATAGAAGCTCGAAACCCCGACCAGCTCTGTCCGGGGTAACTGCGCAAGTGCTGCAACGGCGCTGCGCAGTTGTTCCGCCGGGGCAGCGAGGTTGCTGCCCATGCCAATGTAGATGCGTTCCATCGACTTACTCGCCTGACACACTCGGTGCACCAGCGGCACGTTTGCGCTTGGCGCCACCGCTGCGGCGACGCTTGCGTGGCGCACCGCTGGCACCGTCGTCCTTGCCGCTGAGGTCGCGGATCATGTCGCGGCGTTCGCTTTCATTGGCGTCCTGATAATCGGTCCACCACTCGCCCAGACCGTTGGTCTGTTCGCCGGCGCTTTCACGCAGCAGCAGAAAGTCGTAACCGGCACGGAAACGCGGATTGTCCAGCAGCATGTCGGCACGTTTACCGCTGCGACGTGGCAGGCGTTCCTGCATGTCCCAGATCTCGCGGATCGGCATGGTGAAGCGTTTCGGAATCGCGATCCGCTGGCACTGCTCACTGATCAGTTCGTGAGCCGCTTCCTGCATGGCCGGAATCGGCGGCATGCCACGGTCCTGCAAACGCAGTACGCGGGCCGGCAGGGCAGGCCAGAGCAGGGCAGCGAACAGGAACGCTGGCGTCACCGGCTTGTTCTGCTTGATCCGCAGGTCGGTGTTGATCAGCGCTTCGCTGATCAAGGTGTGGGTGTAGGTCGGGTTGTGTTCCAGTGCTTCGGCGCTGGCCGGGAACAGTGGATCGAACAATTGCAGGTCGACCAGCATTTCGAAGGTGTCCGCGGCATGACCCGAGAGGAACAGCTTCAACACTTCTTCGAACAGCCGTGCCGACGGGATCTCGCGCAGCATTGGCGCCAGGCCGCGGATGGGCGCTGCCGAGTGCTTCTCGATGCCGAAGTCCAGCTTGGCGGCGAAACGCACCGCGCGCAGCATCCGCACCGGGTCTTCCTGGTAGCGCTGAGTCGGGTCGCCGATCAGACGGATCAGGCGATTGCGGATGTCGTGTACGCCGTTGGCGTAGTCGAGGATGCGCTCGCTGACCGGATCGTAATACAGGGCGTTGATGGTGAAGTCGCGGCGTTGCGCGTCTTCTTCCAGGGTGCCGTAAACGTTGTCGCGCAGAATCCGCCCGCTTTCGTTACGCGAGGACTGGTTGCTGTCTTCCTCTTCGTCGTTTTGCGGGTGATTGGCGCGGAAGGTCGCGACTTCAATGATTTCGCGACCAAAATGGATGTGCACCAGTTTGAATCGGCGCCCGATGATCCGCGCATTGCGAAACTCGGCGCGAACCTGTTCCGGCGTGGCGCTGGTGGCGACGTCGAAATCCTTGGGTGTGATGTTGAGCAGCATGTCGCGCACACAGCCACCGACCAGGTAAGCCTGGTAGCCGGCGTTCTGCAGGCGTTCGACGATGTTCACTGCATAACGGCTGAACTGAGCCCGTTGCAGCGAGTGTTGGCCGCTGTTGAGCACTTCAGGCGTGCTGCGAATGTGTTGCGTACGACGCAAGGGAGAACGGAATGACTGGAACAGCTTCTTCAGCATGGGATGCACTGTTTGAAGGAATGTTCGGCCAAAACGAAGAATGACCGCATGATGGGCGGGGATTCTAGCATTTAGTCGGGGGATGGTGTAGGAAGCTGCGTAAGGTCTCTGTAGCAGCTGTAGCAGCTGTAGCAGCTGTCGAGCTTGCGAGGCTGCGTTCGGCGGCGAAGCCGTCGTAGAAACTGAGATTGCGGTCTGTCAGGCAGTGTGGGGTGTATGCATTTACGACGGCTTCGCCGCCGAACGCTGCCTCGCGTAGCTCGACAGCTGCTACAAACGCCAGAAACCACAAGGGGAGCCGAAGCTCCCCAAGAAGTAGTTGCGTGCTCTATTTTTATTATTGGTTTCGGGCTTCTTGTTTTTGTGTAGCGCCCTTGTCATGAAGTTTTCCTTCATGACTCTCCCAATCGGGAGTCAAGAGCAAACGGATTGCTTTGGTCGCTGTGTTGCAATGATCCAGTGATCCAACCAGTTCAGGCTCTGCCTTAGGGCAGTTTTTGTTGTTCTCGGCCTGGTTGCGGGGCAAGCCCCAAATACAACGCCTCTCCAAAAGAATCAGTTAGCTACGCCTCTCGCCGTCTTGTTTTTATTGTGCGTGAGTCGATTCGTCTTATTTTTATTGTCTTGTGCATTGCTTGTTATTGTTCTTGTACCAAACATATAGCAGGTGCCGTGCCAACTTTTGTGAGGCCCAGTAAAACAAGGGGTTAGGTGCCTGAGTCGCCTTTTTCAGGGCCAAAAAAAACCGGGGCTTCGTTACCGTAAGCCCCGGCTTCTGTTACGAGAAGCAAGCTTCGGTAACAGTTTTTTCACAATGTCATGTGTTACTCGCACATTCGACAGGTGACGTTCAGCTCTCGCTGGCTACACCGGTCTTGCGCCGCGGGATGCCCAGGCGCTGGCGGCGCTCCCACAGGCATTTGCGGCTGACCCCGAGTTTGCGAGCCAGCTCGGTTTCGGTCATGTGGTCCTGGTGTTCGAGGACGAAGTGCTGGAAGTAGTCTTCCAGTGACAGGTCTTCGGTGGGTTCGTGGCTGGTGTTACCGGCACTGCCCTGTTGCGGTGCCAGGCCGATGAACTCGTCATCTTCCAGGTCACCGAGCTCGATATCGATACCCAGCAATTCGGCAGAAATCTCCGGGCTCTCACAGAGGATGACGGCGCGCTCGACGGCGTTTTCCAGTTCGCGCACGTTACCCGGCCAGGAGTAATGACGAATCGCCTGTTCGGCGTCCTGAGCGAATTTCAGGTCAGTGCGATTCACCCGGGCACTTTGGCGGGCGAGGAACGCATTGGCGATTTCGTTGACGTCTGCGCCACGTTCGCGCAGGGCCGGCAGTTTCAGGGCGATCACGTGGAGACGGTAATACAGGTCTTCACGGAACTGGCCGATCTTGGCCAGGCTTTTCAGGTCACGGTGGGTCGCGGCGATCAGACGTACGTCGACCTTCTGCGATTGCACCGAGCCTACGCGGCGGATTTCGCCTTCCTGCAATACGCGCAACAAGCGCGCCTGGGCTTCAAGTGGCAGCTCGCCGATCTCATCGAGGAACAAGGTGCCGCCGTCAGCGGCTTCAACCAGCCCCGCGCGACCGGCGCTGGCGCCGGTAAACGCGCCTTTCTCGTGGCCGAACAGTTCGGACTCGATCAGGCTTTCCGGGATGGCTGCGCAGTTCACCGAAATCATCGGTGCCTTGGCGCGCTTGGACAGGTTGTGCAGGGCACGGGCCACCAGCTCTTTACCGGTGCCGGACTCGCCCTGAATCAGCACATTGGAATCGGTTGGGGCCACTTTACGGATTTTGCCGTACAGGTCCTGCATCGGTGGACAGGAGCCGATGATGCCGATTTCGCCATTGCTGTTATCGACAGCGGACTTCGCCGAGCCGTTGGCTGCCTTGCCGGCCGCAGGTTCACCCGCGGAGCTTTGCGCCGATTGCCGATCGCGCAGGATGCGCGCGACGGCCTGGAGCATTTCGTCGTGGTCGAAAGGCTTGGCGATGTAGTCCACCGCGCCCATCTTCATCGAGTCGACCGCCGAGCGCAGGCTGGCGTAGCTGGTCATGATCAGCACCGGCGTGCCCTGGCCCAGCTTGATCAGTTCGGTGCCCGGTGCGCCAGGCAGGCGCAGGTCACTGACAATCAGGTCGAACGTGGGAATGCTGAAGCGTTCTTGTGCTTCCTGCACTGAACCGGCTTCGCTGACCTGGTACTGGTTACGTTCCAGCAGGCGGCGCAAGGCGGAGCGGATAATTGTTTCGTCTTCGACGATCAAAATGTGCGGCATTGATTCGATACTCTCGACGGTCTCAGTTCACAGCGGACGTCGCTTCGACATGACGCGGTAAGGTCACCCGGATACGGGTGCCGCGTTGGCTTTGTGTGTCAGCCGGGCTGTCGATGGTGATTTGTCCATAATGCTCTTCAACGATGGAATAGACCAGTGCAAGGCCCAGACCGGTGCCTTCGCCAGGATCCTTGGTGGTGAAGAAGGGTTCGAACAATCGGTCCATGATGCTCGATGGGATACCGCTGCCCTCGTCTTCCACGATCAGATCGATCGTGTGTTCGTTGGCTTCACTTTTTACCCGTACCGCACTGCCGGCCGGCGACGCATCGCGGGCGTTGGACAGCAGGTTGATCAGCACCTGGGCGAGCCGCTGCGGGTCGCCATCGACCCAATGTTCGGGGTCGCACAGGTTAAAGAACTGCACTTCGAAGTTGCGGCGGTTCAGCGCCAGCAGACCAATGGCGTCCTGAGCCACTTCGGCCAGGCAGACCGGTTCGTCATTGTGCTGGTGACTTCCGGCGTGGGCAAAGCTCATCAGCGACTGGACGATGCGTGACACGCGCTTGGTCTGTTCGAGGATTTGCCCGCTGATTTCGGTCAGTTCGCTGTCTTCTTCGCGCTCTTCGCGCAGGTTTTGCGCAAGACAGGCAATGCCGGTGATCGGGTTGCCGATTTCATGGGCCACGCCGGCCGCCAGCCGACCGATGCTCGCCAGGCGCTCCGAGTGCACCAGTTTGTCTTCGAGCATCTGGGTTTCAGTCAGGTCTTCGACCAGCAATACCAAACCGCTGTTACCGGGCGCCAGCGGTTCGTCGATCGCGGCTTTGTGCAGGTTCAGCCAGCGCGTCTGGCCGTCCAGGGCCAGGTGCTGCTTGTGCAAATGCTCGTCCGGCAGGTTGATGAAGCCTTGCAGCAGCTCTTTCCACGGATCGCCCAGAGTGCCCAGTCGTGAGCCGACCACGCGCTGTGCGGCGATTCCGGTCAGCTCTTCCATGGCTTTGTTCCACATGAGGATTTCCTGATCCTTGGCCAGCGAACAAACGCCCATTGGCAATTCTTGCAAGGTCTGGCGGTGATAACGGCGCAGGGCATCGAGTTCGGCGGCAAGGCCGGTGAGTCGCGAGTGATAGTCCTCGAGACGGCTTTCGATGAAGTGAATGTCTTCGGTGACGTAGTTTTCGCCGCCGGCCTTGTACGGCAGGAAGGTTTCGACCATGTCTTGCGCGACGCTCGGGCCCATCAGGCCGGAGAGGTTGGCTTCGATTCGGTCACGCAGGCGGCGCAAGGCGTATGGGCGACGCTCATCGAATGGCAGATAGAGGTCACGCAGGGCCTGTTCGACTTCTTTTTGCGCAGCTTTGGCGCCCAGTGGTTTGGCCAGTTGGGTGGCGAATTCCTGGGGGGACGCGGCGTGCAGTTCGCGGCGTTGCGGGCGACGTACATTGTCTACGGCGCAGGCTTCGGCGGCACTGGCTTCTTCGGTGCTGGCGTTGGTGAACAACGAGATCAGCGTGAACATCAGCACGTTGGCCGCCAGGGACGCAATTGCCGCCATATGCCAACTGGTGTCGTCGAGCACGTAGATCATGTTCAGCAGCGGAATATAGAAGCCCTGCAGATTGCCTACCAGCGGCAACAGCATGGTCACCAGCCAGACCAGAATCCCCGCGAGCAAACCGGCGATGAAGCCGCGACGGTTGGCGGTCGGCCAATACAGAACGGACAACACGCCGGGAAGGAACTGCAAGGTCGCGACGAAGGCGACAATGCCCAGGTTGGCCAGGTCCTGCTCGGCGCCCAGCAGCAGGTAGAAACCATAGCCGGCCATGATGATCGCGACGATCAAGGCGCGGCGGGTCCATTTCAGCCAGCGGTAGATGTTGCCTTCGGCAGGTGGCTGATAGAGCGGCAGCACCAGGTGGTTCAGGGCCATGCCGGACAGCGCCAGCGTGGTGACGATGATCAATCCGCTGGCGGCCGACAAACCGCCGACATAGGCCAACAGTGCCAGGGCCTTGCTGTTGGCGGCGATGCCGACGCCGAGGGTGAAGTATTCCGGGTTGGTGGTGGCACCCAGTTTCAGGCCTGCCCAGAGAATCAGCGGCACGGCCAGGCTCATCAGCAGCAGGAACAGCGGCAAGCCCCAGCTCGCACTCACCAGCGAGCGCGGGTTGAGGTTTTCAGTGAAGGTCATGTGGTACATGTGCGGCATCACGATTGCCGAGGCGAAGAACACCAGCAGCAGCGTGCGCCATGGACCTTCTTGCAGTGGCGTGTGCAGGGCGGCGAGGGCGGTCTGGTTTTGCAGTAACCAGACTTCCAGCTGTTGTGGGCCATCGAACACGCCGTACAAAGCGTAGAGGCCGACGCCACCAATGGCGATCAACTTGATCACTGACTCAAAGGCAATCGCGAACACCAGGCCTTCGTGTTTCTCGCGGGTCGCGATATGCCGCGAGCCGAAGAAAATCGTGAACAGGGTGATCAGTGCGCAGAAGCTCAGGGCGACCCGATGCTGCACCGGCTCACGGGTGAGGATGCCGATCGAGTCGGCCACCGCCTGAATCTGCAGCGCCAGCAACGGCAGTACGCCGATCAGCATGAAAATCGTGGTCAGTGCGCCGGCCCAGGTGCTGCGAAAACGGAACGCGAACAGGTCGGCCAGAGAAGAAAGCTGATACGTACGCGTGATCTTCAGGATTGGGTACAGCAGCACGGGTGCCAGCAGGAACGCCCCGGAGACTCCGAGGTAGCTGGACAAAAAGCCGTAACCGTATTGATAGGCCAGGCCGACCGTGCCGTAGAACGCCCAGGCGCTGGCATAGACACCCAATGACAACGTGTAGGTCAGCGGGTGGCGAATGATCGCTCGCGGGATCATTCCGCGTTCGCTGATCCAGGCAACACCGAACAGCACTGCCAGGTAGGCGGCGCTGATCAGGATCATCTGGGTCAGGCTAAAGCTCATCGGCATCTTTTTGGCTCTGCAGGATGAAGGTCACGACGATCAGAATCAGCCACAGCAGATACGGGCGATACCAGGCGCCAGTGGCGTCGATCCACCAGTCCATGATGGCTGGGGAGAACAGATAGATCCCCACTACCAGAAGCAGGACCAAGCGATAGATGTACATCCCGGCCTCTCTTTATTGTGTGCGTGCCCGAAAACGTGCGGCGATGGTAACGGATGGGCGCCAACCTGCAAGCTTAGTCAGCGTAATTGCGCTTCGGGCAGTGTCAGTGTGCGCGGGATCAGTGTCGCATCCCAGTGTCCGATACCCCAGTTCAGTACTTCTCCGGGGCTGGCGTCGTCGAGTTCGCAGCCGGGGTTTTGTCCCAGTGCGCGCAGGGCACGCAGCAACAACGGCGTTGCCTGGTCTTCGGTCAACGGCGGTGAGCGGTAGGACTTGCCGAGCTTGTGGCCGTTCGGTTGGGTAATCAGTGGCAGGTGCAGATAGCGCGGTTGCGGCAGGCCGAGCAGTTCTTGCAGGTACAACTGGCGCGGGGTGGAATCGAGCAGGTCGGCACCGCGGACAATATCGGTAATGCCTTGCCAGGCGTCGTCGAGCACTACCGCCAGTTGATAAGCGTAGAGCCCGTCGCGGCGGCGAATCACGAAGTCGCCGACCTCACGGCCCAGATGTTGGCGGTACTCGCCCTGCACGCGGTCGGTGAAGTGATATTCCAACTCCGGGACGCGCAAGCGGATCGCCGCGTTTTCGCTGGCGTGACCGGCGTTGCGGCACAGGCCTGGATATATCCCGTGATAGGGCGCCAGTTGTTTGCGCGAGCAGGTACAGGCGTAGGCCAGGCCGTGGTTGAACAGTTGATTCAACACCTGCGCATAGGCGTCGTGACGGTCGCTCTGGCGGACCATTTCGCCGTCCCATTCGAAACCGTAGCTTTCCAGTGCCTTGAGGATCGCCGCCTGGGCGCCAGGTTCCTCCCGAGGCGGGTCGAGGTCTTCCATGCGCAACAGCCAGCGGCCGCCGACCGAACGGGCGTCAAGGTACGAGGCCAATGCCGCGACCAGCGAACCGAAGTGCAGGTGCCCGCTGGGGGTGGGAGCGAAGCGTCCGATGTAGGCGGGGGATTTAATGGCAGTCATGAGGACAATGTTACTTGGTCTGGGCTTGCGTCAGCCACCTTGTGGGAGCGAGCCTGCTCGCGATAGCAATAGATCAGTCAGTATTAATGTTGAATGTAATGCCGCCATCGCGAGCAGGTCGAATCGTCGCACCGTCGCTCCCACAGAAACAAAAACGGAGCGTTCGCACGCTCCGTTTTTTGTTCAGGTCGATGCCGTTCAAATCGACGCTTACTTGCCGACTTGCTTTTCCTTGATTTCTGCAAGGGTCTTGCAGTCGACGCACATGTCGGCGGTAGGGCGGGCTTCCAGGCGTTTGACGCCGATCTCGACACCGCAGGACTCGCACCAGCCGTATTCTTCGTCTTCGATCAGTTGCAGGGTCTTGTCGATTTTCTTGATCAGCTTGCGCTCGCGGTCGCGGGCACGCAGTTCGAGGCTGAATTCTTCTTCCTGACTGGCACGGTCGGCCGGGTCGGGGAAGTTGGCCGCTTCGTCTTTCATGTGATCAACAGTACGGTCGACTTCCTGCATCAAGTCCTGTTTCCACTTGTTCAGGATCTTGGTGAAGTGCGCGCGCATGGGCTGGCCCATGTACTCCTCGCCCTTCACTTCTTTGTAGGGTTCGAAGCCGCTGATCGACTGGTTCTGCTGTTGCTTTGCTTGGGTGGGCATGAAATGGACCGCCTCTACTCTTGTAATCCATTGCGCAGGATTGCTCCATCACCGACACCTGCCGGCCCTGCGGCTGCAAGCGGGCGAACTTACCAGATCAAATCGGAGCGCGCTACTCCCGGATGTCGAGGCTGCGCCCCGCAAGGCTTGCAAAAGTTTGCAAAGCCTTGTCTGGTGGGTCTGGAGACCTGATCAGATATTGATTTTAGTCAATCCTGAGCCTTATGTATCAGCTCTTTTACGGGTGAACTTCCGGTTATGACCGCTTTAGGTTCTCGCTCGTTCCTGCGCTTGGGTAGAATCAATTCTTTTCCCCGTTGAAGGAAGGCTAATGGCTCAGCCCTACAGTGCGCGCAGCCGCGCTATCGAACCTTTCCATGTCATGGCATTGCTGGCGCGCGCCAATGAGTTGCAGGCGGCCGGACACGACGTGATTCACCTGGAAATCGGCGAACCGGACTTCACCACTGCCGAGCCGATCATCAAGGCCGGTCAGGCTGCGCTGACGGCGGGGAAAACCCGTTACACCGCCGCTCGCGGCATTCCAGAGCTGCGTGAAGCCATTTCGGGCTTCTATCAGCAACGTTACGGGTTGAACATCGACCCGCAACGCATCCTGATCACGCCGGGCGGTTCTGGCGCGTTACTGTTGGCCAGCGCCTTGCTGGTCGATCCGGGTAAACACTGGCTGCTGGCCGACCCGGGTTACCCGTGCAACCGGCATTTCCTGCGGTTGGTGGAAGGCGCGGCGCAGCTGGTGCCGGTCGGCCCGGACGTGCGTTATCAGCTGACACCGGAACTGGTCGAGCGCTACTGGGACCACGACAGCGTCGGTGCATTGGTCGCTTCACCGGCCAACCCGACCGGGACCATCCTGACCCGCGATGAACTGGCCGGGTTGTCAGCAGCCATCAAACAGCGTCACGGCCATCTGGTGGTGGATGAGATCTATCACGGTCTGACTTACGGCACCGACGCCGCCAGTGTGCTGGAAGTCGATGACAGCGCTTTTGTGCTGAACAGTTTCTCCAAGTATTTCGGCATGACCGGCTGGCGCCTTGGTTGGCTGGTCGCCCCGGAGGCTGCGGTCGGCGAGTTGGAAAAACTCGCGCAGAACCTTTACATCAGCGCGCCGAGCATGGCTCAGCACGCAGCGCTGGCCTGCTTCGAGCCGGATACCCTGAGCATTCTCGAAGAGCGCCGGGCCGAGTTCGGGCGCAGGCGTGACTTCCTGCTGCCAGCTCTGCGTGAACTGGGGTTTGGAATCGCCGTAGAGCCAGAAGGCGCCTTCTATCTGTATGCGGACATCAGTGCCTTTGGCGGTGATGCGTTTACTTTCTGCCGGCACTTCCTGGAAACCGAACACGTAGCCTTCACCCCAGGCCTGGATTTTGGCCGGTATCAGGCGGGTCATCACGTGCGGTTCGCCTATACCCAAAGCCTGCCGCGCTTGCAGGAAGCGGTGGTGCGGATTGCCCGTGGCTTGCGGAGCTGGCAAGGCTGATGCAGTTCAATCCTCCTCTCGAAGAAGGTCGGCTGATTCGTCGTTACAAGCGTTTTCTCGCCGATATCGAAACCGTTGGCGGCGAGTTGCTGACCATTCACTGTCCCAACACCGGGTCGATGTTCAATTGCATGGTCGAAGGCGGGCAGGTCTGGTTCAGTCGCTCCAATGACCCGAAACGCAAGCTGCCCGGTACCTGGGAAATCAGCGAAACTCCGCAAGGGCGGTTGGCCTGCGTGAATACTGCGCGGGCCAATACCTTGATTGAAGAGGCGCTACGCGACGGTTTGATCACCGAGCTCAATGGCTTTACCGGGCTCAAGCGTGAAGTGCCGTATGGCCAGGAAAACAGCCGCATCGATTTTCGTCTCGACTACCCGAGCGGCCCGGCCTTCGTCGAGGTCAAAAGCGTCACGCTGGGTTTCGACGGATCGGCAGTCGCGGCGTTTCCGGACGCGGTGACTCTGCGCGGCGCCAAGCATTTGCGCGAGCTGGCGTGCCTGGCGCGGGACGGTATCCGTGCGGTGCAGTTGTACTGCGTCAATCTGACGGGGATCGACGCGGTGCGCCCGGCCGAGGAGATCGATCCGGGTTACGCAGCCGCGTTGCGTGAGGCGAAAGCGGCCGGGGTTGAGGTGTTGGCGTATGGCGTGAGCCTGACCGCGCACGAGGTGCGCGTCGACCGTCGGCTGGAGGTGTTGCTCGGCGCTTAAGGGTTTATCCAGATTCCCTGGCTGTCTTCATGGCATGCCAGGGCGCTGAGAGATTGCCCGGCGCAGGGGCCGGCTACGCATTCACCGCTTTCAATCAGAAACAACGCGCCATGGGTGGCGCACTGGATCAGGCTGGCACTGGGGTCGAGAAACTGGTCGGGGTGCCATTCCAGGCCGACGCCGCGATGCGGGCAGCGATTTTCGTACACGTAGACCTGACCTTCACGGCGCACGGCAAACAGCTTTTGACCGTCGATCTCGAAACCACGGCTGCTGGCATCGATCAGCTCGGCGCTGGTGCAAAGAAACTTCATGACTATCCTCAAGTGCCGAAGGCTCTGGCCTCTGGCGGTTATGCAGCGCGCGTTCACTGGTTAGCAAATGTGTCTGTGCTTGACGTGCAAATGCTAACAATTATCAAATAGGCGCTTCGCCCGTGCTGAAAGCGTTGCTGAAAACGCCTCGATTTTGCGGGAAAACTCCTCAAAGGAAACCCTGTTATGCGCCTGAGTACCAGTGCTATTGCGCTCTGTGTCGGACTTTTGGTCAACCATGGGGCCGCAGCGACCGAATTGCCGCAACGCTGGGTCAGTGCCGGCGGGGCTTTGTCGGAGTGGGTGAGTGCGTTGGGCGGCGAGTCGAAACTGGTGGGTGTCGATACCACCAGTCAACATCCCGAATCACTCAAGGCCTTGCCGAGTATCGGTTATCAACGGCAATTGTCGGCGGAGGGCATTCTGAGTTTGCGCCCGCAGATTCTTATCGGCACCGAAGAAATGGGTCCGCCGCCGGTGTTGTCGCAGATCCGCAGTGCCGGGGTGCAGGTTGAGCTGTTCTCTGCACAGGCAGACCTGCCAACCTTGCAAGGCAACTTGCAGCACCTGGGCAAGTTGCTTGGCAGCGAGCCGCAGGCCACAACGCTGTTTCACAGTTATCAACAGCAACTTGAACAGCGAAAAGACTGGGTCAGCCAGGCCCAGGCCAAACAGAAGGCGCCGGGTGTGTTGTTACTGCTCGGACACGCTGGCGGCAAACCGCTGATCGCCGGCAAGGACACCGCAGCTGATTGGCTGTTGCAACAGGCGGGTGGGCATAACCTCGCGACCCATACCGGTTACAAACCTTTTTCTGTTGAGTCCCTGGCTGGCCTGACGCCAGAGGTGTTGGTGTTTGCCGACCGGGCGCTGACCGGTGACGCCGCGCGTGCCGCGTTGTTCAAGGAAAACCCGATTCTCGCGTCGACTCCGGCGGCCAAGGCCGGGCGGGTGTTCGAGCTGGACCCGACGCTGTTGGTTGGTGGCTTGGGGCCGCGCTTGCCTGCGAGCCTGGTGGAACTGTCTGCCGGGTTCTATCCCGCAGAATCAGCCAAGGCAAACACCGCCCCATGACGACTCTGGTTAAACCACGTTCTTTATTCATCGGTCTGAGTCTGCTGTGTTTACTGGCGATCTGGCTGTCATTGGCCCTGGGCCCGGTCAGCTTGCCGCTGCTCGATACCTTGCGCGCCGCGATGCGTCTGATCGGTCTGCCGGTTCCTGCTGAAGGGTTGGAGCAGGCTGAACTGATTCTCGGGCAGATTCGTTTGCCGCGTACCTTGCTCGGACTGGCGGTGGGCGGGGTGCTGGCGTTGTCGGGCGTGGCGATGCAGGGGTTGTTCCGCAACCCACTGGCGGATCCGGGGTTGGTTGGTGTCTCCAGTGGCGCTGCGCTGGGCGCGGCAATTGCAATTGTTGGCGGCTCGATGTTTGGTGGTTTGCCTGAGGCGATCGGCCCGTATCTGTTATCGCTGTGTGCATTCCTTGGCGGACTCGGGGTGACGGCACTGGTTTACCGCCTCGGCCGGCGGAATGGCCAGACCAACGTCGCGACCATGTTGTTGGCGGGCATCGCTCTGACGGCGCTGGCCAGTTCGGCGGTGGGCTTGTTCACCTATCTGGCGGACGACGCGACCTTGCGTACGCTGACTTTCTGGAACCTGGGCAGCCTCAATGGCGCCAGCTATGCGCGACTCTGGCCATTGCTGCTGGTGAGCGCGGCGGTAGCGCTGTGGTTGCCGCGCCGGGCCAAGGCGCTGAATGCACTATTGCTCGGCGAGTCCGAGGCCAGCCATTTGGGGATCAATGTCGAAGGGCTCAAGCGCGAACTGGTGTTCTGCACCGCGTTGGGCGTCGGTGCCGCTGTTGCGGCGGCGGGGATGATCGGTTTTGTCGGGTTGGTGGTGCCGCATCTGGTGCGATTGCTGGCCGGTCCCGATCATCGTGTGCTGTTGCCGGCTTCGGTCCTGGCGGGTGCCAGCCTGTTGCTGTTTGCCGATCTGGTGGCGCGGTTGGCGCTGGCCCCGGCTGAATTGCCGATTGGCATCGTCACTGCATTTATTGGCGCACCGTTCTTTCTGTATTTGCTGTTGCGAGGTCGCGCCTGATGCTGCGAGTAGAAAATCTGCAGATCTGCCGTGGCAAAAAAATCGTCCTGGCGGATATCGATCTTGAGCTTCAACCGGGTGAAGTCCTTGGTGTACTGGGCCCCAACGGCGCGGGCAAAAGCACCTTGCTCGGCGCGTTGTGTGGCGAGTTACGGCCTGATCATGGTCGAGTCTGGCTCGATCAGCGCGAACTGAGCCAGTGGGATGGCGCACAACGAGCGCAACGCTTGGCAGTATTGCCGCAGACCTCGACCCTGGACTTTGCCTTCCGCGTCGAGGAAGTGGTCGGCATGGGGCGTTTGCCTCATCAAACAGGCCGGGTGCGCGATGACGAAATTGTCGCTGCCGCCTTGCAGGCCGCCGATGTCGGGCATTTGAGTGGTCGCAGCTATCTGGCCCTGTCTGGCGGTGAGCGCCAGCGTGTGCACCTGGCGCGGGTACTGGCGCAGCTATGGCCGGGGGAGGCCGGGCAAACCTTGCTGCTCGACGAGCCGACGTCGATGCTCGACCCGCTGCATCAGCACACCACCTTGCAGGCGATTCGTGAATTCGCCGATCGCGGGGCAGCGGTACTGGTGATTCTGCATGATCTGAATCTGGCGGCGCGTTATTGTGATCGTATTCTGCTGCTCGACGGTGGCCGTCCGCATGCGCTGGACACACCGCAGCAGGTGCTGCGGCCGGAACCGCTGAAAGCCGTGTTCGGACTGGATGTGTTGGTGCAGCCGCACCCGGAGCGCGGGCATCCGCTGATCATTGCCCGTTGAGGTGACCTCATGCGTGGGATAGTGATTCTGGCGCTGCTGTTGCTGGGCGCCTGTCAAAACATGACACCCAGTGCCATGGATCAACCGGCTGGCGTTATTCGCGATCTGCACAGCGGTCAGCGTCTGAGTGCGCAAGCACTGGTCGAACGGTTGGCCGGTGCGCCACGACTGATCGTTGGCGAGCAGCATGACAATCCCGATCACCATCATGCGCAACTGTGGTTATTGCAGGCACTGGCCCAGCGCCGAGCTCAAGGCAGCGTGTTGCTGGAAATGCTGACGCCGGATCAGCAGGGGCGTGTCGACGACGTCCATGCTTTGAACGCCGCTCGCTGGCCTGCCGATTTGCCGGCGGCGTTGGCCTGGCAATCAGGTTGGGACTGGAATCTGTATGGGCCGATTGTGCGGTATGCCCTGGCTCAGCCTTATCCGTTATTGGCGGCGAATCTGGACTCGACTGAGGTTCGGCGCATTTATAAACAAGCGCCGGCCGTGAGTGGAGCCCGGTCGAATGCGCCAGCGGTCAAGAATGAGCTGCTGGCGCAAATCCGCGAGTCCCATTGCGGGTTGTTACCCGAAAGCCGGATGCCGGCCATGCTGGCGGTTCAGCAACAACGCGATCGGCAGATGGCCGAACGACTGCTGGCAGCGCCTGCGCCAGCGTTGCTGTTTGCCGGTGCTTATCACGCGCGTCTGGACATTGGCGTGCCGGTCCATGTGCAGGATCTTGGCAAGCATTCGGCGCCCGTGGTGGTGGTGCTGGCGGAGAAGGGGGCTGAGGTCTCGTCGAATTCGGCTGATTACGTCTGGTACACGGCCGCCCGGCCCGCGCAGGACTATTGTGCGCAAATGCGTCAGTAGGCGGTTTGGGAGTACCCAGGAAGCACTTTTCGACAAGCAAAAAAAGACCCGGCAAGAGCCGGGTCAAATAACCGTGATTAGCCTGATGAGGAGATAATCTGAGAGTCCGAACCAATGGTCTTTCAGAAGATCAGCTGATCTCGCGACCAGTTGTGATAATCATAACGATTCTCATTTCTAAGTCAATCGATGTTTTCTGAATTCTTTTCTCTTTTGCCAAACACTTGTTTGGATTGCCCGTAAATGCTGGGCTTTAGACCTTGTGACGTGAGGATATGGCTTCGAGCTGTTTATTGAGTGCGTCCTTGCGTTCGGCGGGGATGTCGTTCCAGTGCACGTCCATCAGCGCCCCCTCAATCGCGTACAACAACACCTTCGATGCGCGAAACCCGCGAGTGCGCACCGCCCGATAAGCATCCACCGCCCCCAGGCGGCGCAAGTCCGAGGCGCTGTGGATGCCCACGGCATGCAGCCATTGCGCCGACGTCTTGCCAAGGTTTTTCAGGTGTTGCAGTTCATCATTCATCAAGCCTCCTTGCGACAGCCGAAGAGTGCGTGGGCGAGCCTCAAAGGAGTGTAGCGGTCAGTAGGAAAAGCGTGGTTGTTTGGTCGGTTTGAACGCAAAAGCTTCTAAGGCGGTCTGCCAGATAGTTCTGCAAAGTACGACGAGGGCAGTAGGAAAGGACTTCGCAGGCAAGGCATGCAGTCCGGCGCGGAGCGGGGGCGCCGGACTTCAGGTGACGGCAGGTGTTAGCGGGTGCGGTAGCGCAGGCGAGTACCGAAATTCATCGACATGAGAATTTCGTCAGCGCTCAGCTCAGGCGGGAAGTAAGCACCGGAGATTTGCGCGTGGGCCAGACTCGCACCTTCCAGAGAGGCATTACGAAAATCGATACCACGCAGGTCGGCAGAGCGGAAGTAGGCGTCGCTGAAGTCGATACCTTCGGCGTTCAGCTCGCGCAGGTCGAGGCCACGGAAATCGCCGCCCACCATATCGATAGGTCCGGACTTGGGCCTTTCGCGATTGAAGCCGGTGATGTCGTCTTTGTGCAGCAAGGCATATAGCGGGGTGTCGAGAAGTTTTGGCTGGCTCATAGGATGTCATCACCTGTTGGTTTTATGACGCCAGTATAGTGCCACTATTTTGCAGGCGTGAAGCCGGTTAGAGCTTCACGCCTGAAATAGTTTCTTACAGCCCCGGCAGACGCTGACGGATCTGCGCGACCACTGTGTCGAGGGTTCCGCTTTCATTGGTCTGAACGCGTTTGCTGCAGAGAATCTCTGTCGGTGTCAGCGGCTCGCGATTGGCTTGTTGAGCGGCGATAACAGCCAGGTTGGCGTCAGACGGATCGTTTTTGTCTGCCTGACGCTGCGCCAGCCAGCTCTCGATCACCGCTTGTGGTGCATTGCAATCAAGGATCAGGAACGGCGCACCCGTCGCTTCGGCGATTTTTGCCGCGCTATCGCGTTGTTCACGCTTGAGGTAAGTCGCGTCGATGACCACCGGGAAACCGGCGCGCAGAATCACGTCAGCGATTTCATGCAGGCGGGTGTAGGTGGCGGCGCTGGCGTCGGTGCTGTAGATACCGGCTTGCGGGTCGTTTGGCACGTGCTGCTCGCCGAACAGACGCTTGCGCTCGACATCGGAACGCAGGCGAATCGCGCCCAGTGCTTCTACCAGGCGCATGGCGACGTGGCTTTTGCCGACGGCGGAAACGCCGTGGGTGATTGCCAGGAAGCGCGATGGAATGGTGCTGTAGCTTTCCGCCAGGTTGGCGTAGTTGCGGTACTGGCGCAGAGTAGTGGCGCGCTGCACCGGATCGGCTTCGGCGGGCATGCTGAACAGGCTGACCTTGGCGCGAACCAGTGCGCGGTAGGCTTTATAGAAGTTCAGCAGCTCAAGGCCCTGATAATCGCCGGTCAACTCCAGGTACTGGCTCATGAAGCGGCGTGCCAGGCTTTTCAGGCCACGGTCTTCGAGGTCCATCGCCAGGAAGCCGGTGTCGGCATAGACGTCGGTGAAGCGGAACGGTTCGTTGAATTCGATGCAGTCGAAAATCACCACCTTGCCGTCGATCACAGTGGCGTTGCCCAAATGGATGTCACCGTGACATTCGCGGATGAAACCTTCGGCCTTGCGTTGGTCCAGCAGCGGTTTCAGGCGTTCGAAGCTACTCTCGGCCCAGGCTTGTAGGGCGTCGAGTTGCAATAGGTCGGCCTTTTCACTGAGAAACGGGCGGATTTGTTCGAAGTTCTGCCGCACAGGCGCCATGACGCTTTCAGGTGTGCCGGCTTCGTGAGCTGCCGGAACCTTCGGTGCGCTGAGGTGGAACTGAGCTATCTGCTTGGCCATCTCATCGATGTGCGTGGTCGTCAGTTCACCATTGGCTTGCAGGGTACTGAGCAACTGGCTTTGTGGGAACTGGCGCATTTTCAGCGCGTAATCGAGCACCGGGCCTGTACCACCGAATTGCGGTGCTTCAACGCTGCCGGTGATCGGCAACACTTCAAGATACAAATCGTTGGTCAGGCGCTGGTTCAGGCGCAGTTCTTCGCCGCAGAAATGTTCGCGCGACTCAATGCTTGTGAAGTCGAGGAAACCGAAATTGACCGGCTTCTTCACTTTATAAGCGTAAGGGCCCGTGAGCAGCACCCATGAGATGTGCGTCTCGATGACCTGGAAGCCCTCTACAGGATGAGGGTAGAGGGCCGGGTTTTGCAGGGCAGCGATCAAGGATTGGCTCACAGGTGATCCTTCAGAGTCTGGGAAAATTCAAGGGCGACATTATGGCCGCAAGCGGGGCTAACGCAAACCTCGCCGGGCTCATGTTGATCAGGAATAAAGTGCGTATAATCCGCCGCCATGACTCGTACCCGATCCCCTCGTTCCCCTAAAAAACCTCCTTCTAGCGGCCTGCGCCCCTGGTTAGGCTGGGCCTTGAAGCTCAGTCTGGTCGGCCTCGTGGTGCTGGCAGGCTTCGCGGTTTACCTCGATGCCGTGGTCCAGGAGAAGTTCTCCGGCAAGCGCTGGACCATTCCGGCCAAGGTTTATGCGCGCCCGCTCGAGCTGTTCGTCGGACAGAAGCTGAGCAGGGATGACTTTCTCACCGAGCTCGACGCCCTGGGTTATCGCCGCGAAAGCGTGGCCAATGGACCGGGCGCGGCGTCGGTCAACGGCAATACCGTTGACTTGAACACCCGTGGTTTCCAGTTCTATGAAGGCCTGGAGCAGGCTCAACCGGTACGTGTGCGTTTCTCTGGCGATTACGTCGCCGAGTTGTCGGCGACCAACGGTTCGAAGCTATCCGTAGTGCGCCTTGAACCGCTGCTGATCGGTGGTCTTTATCCGAAAAACCTCGAAGACCGCATCCTGATCAAGATCGATCAGGTGCCGCCGTATCTGCTCGATACGCTGGTAGCGGTGGAAGACCGCGACTTCTATCACCACTTTGGTGTGTCGCCGAAGTCGATCATGCGGGCCGTTTGGGTCAACACGTCGGCCGGGCAAATGCGTCAGGGCGGTAGTACATTGACGCAGCAGTTGGTCAAGAACTTCTACCTGACCAACGAGCGCAGCCTGAGCCGTAAGCTGACCGAGGCGATGATGGCGATGCTGCTTGAGTTGCACTACAAAAAGCCGGACATTCTTGAGGCGTACCTCAATGAAGTGTTCATCGGTCAGGACGGTCAGCGCGCCGTGCACGGCTTCGGTCTGGCCAGTCAGTTCTTCTTCAGCCAGCCGCTGTCCGAACTCAAGTTGCATCAAGTCGCGTTGTTGGTGGGCATGGTCAAAGGGCCGTCCTACTACAACCCGCGTCGCTACCCGGAACGCGCGCTTGAGCGACGCAATCTGGTGCTCGATCTGCTGGAACAGCAAGGTGTTGCCACCGCCGAGCAAGTCGCCGCTGCGAAGAAGATGCCGCTGGGCGTGACCAAGCGCGGCAGCCTGGCAGACAGCTCGTTTCCGGGCTTCCTCGATCTGGTCAAGCGCCAGCTGCGCCAAGACTACCGCGACGAAGACTTGACCGAAGAAGGCCTGCGGATTTTCACCAGCTTCGACCCGATCCTGCAGATGAAGGCTGAAGCCTCGGTCAACGATACCTTCAAGCGCCTCGCCGGCCGTAAAGGTTCGGACGACGTTGAGGCGGCGATGGTCGTGACCAACCCGGAAACCGGTGAAGTCCAGGCGATGATCGGCAGCCGTCAGGCGAGTTTCGCCGGCTTCAACCGCGCGCTGGATGCGGTGCGGCCAATCGGTTCCCTGATCAAGCCAGCGGTGTACCTGACCGCGCTTGAGAAGCCGAGCCAGTACACCTTGACCAGTTGGCTGTCCGATGAATCCTTCTCGGTAAAAGGTGCGGATGGTCAGATCTGGAAGCCACAGAACTATGATCGTCGCTCCCACGGCACGGTATTCCTGTACCAGGGGCTGGCGCATTCCTACAACCTGTCGACCGCGCGTCTGGGTCTGGAAGTCGGCGTGCCGAACGTCCTGAAAACCCTTGGGCGTCTGGGCATCACCCGGGAATTTCCGGCCTTCCCGTCGATGTTGCTGGGGGCGGGTGGCTTGACGCCAATCGAAGTGGCAACCATGTACCAGACCCTCGCCAACGGCGGTTTCAACACGCCGATGCGCGGGATTCGCAGCGTACTGACCGCCGAAGGTCAGCCGCTCAAGCGTTATCCGTTCCAGATTCAGCAACGTTTCGATCCGGCTTCCATCTACCTGATCCAGAGCGCCATGCAGCGCGTGATGCGTGAAGGTACCGGCAGTTCGGTCTATAACGTGCTGCCCAAGACGCTGACCCTGGCGGGTAAAACCGGTACCAGTAACGACTCGCGAGACAGCTGGTTTGCCGGTTTCAGTCAGGATCTGCTGGCGGTGGTCTGGCTGGGTCGCGATGACAACGGCAAGACGCCGTTCACCGGTGCCACGGGCGCGCTGCAAGTCTGGACCAGTTTCATGCGCAAAGCCGACCCGTTGCCGCTGGATATGCCGCAGCCGGATAATGTCGTTCAGGCCTGGGTCGATTCGCGTACCGGGCAGGGCTCTGAAGCCAGCTGCCCAGGCGCAGTGCAGATGCCGTATATTCGCGGCAGCGAACCGCCTCCCGGCGCTGCGTGCGGTGGTTCAAGCCCCGCTTCAGGCGAATCGGTGATGGATTGGGTCAAGGGCTGGATGAATTAAGCGAAGAGGGTTTCAAGTGAACAAGTGGTTTATTCCAGCGGTTACGGTGACAGCTCTGGCTTTGCTCAGCGGCTGCTCCAGTGTGCAGCACGGCTCGATTCCAGTGGTCGACTCCGGTACGGCGGTGTCCAACAGTGAACGGATTTCTGCCAATGGCGGTTTCCGCAAAACTACCGTAAAGCGTCCGGCACAGGCCCAGACTCAGGCGATCCCACAGGGTGACACTGGCGTGGTGGTGATGGTGCCGGGTGCTGGCGCGACGACTTCGACGCCAATCAGCACTCAACCGATCAGCCCTGGCCCGATCAGCTCCGGTCCGATAACTCCGGGTCCGATTGACAGCGGACCGCTCCAGTCGGCGCCGATCAATCAGGGTAACTACAGCATGCCATCGACGCCGAGCGGAATTCCTTCCGCCAGCAGCGCCGGCGGTTTGTCTGCCGACGAGCAACTGGACGGTCCGGTGCTGGCCTTGCTGACTACCGCTCAGCAGCAACAGGCGAGCGGTGATCTGAATGGCGCATCCTCAAGCCTTGAGCGTGCTCAGCGGGTTGCTCCGCGTGAACCGCAAGTGCTCTACCGTCTGGCGCAGGTGCGCATGGCCCAGGGCGATGCAGCGCAGGCCGAGCAGTTCGCTCGTCGCGGTTTGACGTTTGCCAATGGTCGTCCGGATCTTCAGGCCAGTCTGTGGGCGTTGATTGCCCAGGCGCGTGACAAGCAGGGTGATTCCGCCGGTGCCGCACTGGCTCGTCAAAAGGCCAAGGTTACGCTCTGATGGATGTACGTTTTCCGAAGATCGCTGAACAGCTGCTGCTGATCGAGCGCGAGTTGCGTCTTCAGGGTTGGTGGGACGAGCTCCCGCCAAGCGCTGAAGCGTTGAACAGCGTCGAGCCATTTTCCGTCGATACGCTGGATTTCGAACAGTGGCTGCAATGGATCTTCTTGCCGCGCATGAAGGCCATCCTTGAGAACAACCTGCCGCTGCCCAATGCCTCGGGCATTCAGGAAATGGCCGAGATGGTCTTCGCTGCGCGCAATGTCCAGGGCAAGGATCGGCAGCTGCAGGTCTTGCTCAAAGAGTTCGATCAGCTCATCACGGCTTCCCGCTAAGCCGAAAACTGCCAGATGCGATCTTTTGACTTTTCTGTTAAAAAACAAAATCAAAAGATCGCAGCCTCGTTTCACTCGACAGCTCCTACAGGTGTCTACTGGCAGTTATCCTTGATCTGTTTTTGTGCTTCGGTGATGCGTTCCTGACGCTGTTGGTCTGTCAGGCGACGCATCTCACCGTCGACTTCCTCGCGTAATCGCGGATTGTTCTGCAGTTGCGCCAGGTTCGCTCGCGTTTGTTCGCAGAACGTCTTGAGCTGGGCTTGCTGCTCGGCCACCTGTTTTTTCACCGAGTTGTCGATGGCCTGTTGATCGCCTATGGCGCTGCTGCGTGGTGGCGGGCTCGGTTTGCCGACGGGCAGGGCGGGCTTCACCACAGTCGTGGCTTCCTGGCCCTGGGGCGGCTGAGCATCGAAATGGGTAACGCCCTGGCCATCGATCCATTTGTAGATCGGACTGGCCATGCACAAAGGGCTCAGGCCGATCAGCAGACTGGCCGTGAAGAAGAACGTTCGCATGCCGTTTCCTTGTCGTGGGTGCGCAATTGAAGCTAACACACCTGCTGTTTAAAGGTTTTTTCTTGCGTTCTCATGCGCTTAGTTCGAATAAAGCACATTGACGACTTGACTTGCAGAGGGCGAAACAGAAGAATCCAAAGTCCGCTGTAGAGGGACTGCCAGAAGCAGACCCACTCGGCAGATCATGAGGCGCACATCCGCGCCGACCTGTTACACCCGCAACGCGTTACCTCGCGCTGGGTGGGAAAGCCCCGCAACACTTGGGACGATCCCAATACTTGCTCAGTCAGTGCTGACGTAGTCGGCGACCACCGTCGCTCATGCTCTGCCGAGAAGTAAACCTATTAAGACCCGTCCCCTATATGTGGGCGGTATTCTGGCGTTTTAGAGGTGAACAACGTGGAGCTTTTATCTGGCGGTGAGATGCTCGTCCGCTTTTTGCGTGACGAAGGCGTCAAATATATCTACGGGTACCCGGGTGGTGCTCTCCTTCATGTATACGATGCCCTGTTCAAAGAGCCGGAAGTGACCCACATCCTGGTTCGTCACGAGCAGGCTGCGACCCATATGGCTGACGGCTATGCCCGTGCTACCGGTAAAGCCGGCGTAGTACTGGTGACCTCTGGCCCGGGCGCAACCAACGCCATCACCGGTATTGCCACGGCCTACATGGACTCCATTCCGATGGTGATCATTTCCGGCCAGGTGCCTAGCACCATGGTAGGCACCGATGCGTTCCAGGAAACCGACATGATCGGTATCTCCCGGCCGATCGTGAAGCACAGCTTCATGATCAAGCACGCGTCGGAAATCCCGGACGTCATGAAGAAAGCGTTCTACCTGGCGCAATCTGGTCGTCCTGGTCCTGTCGTTGTCGATATCCCGAAAGACATGACCAACCCGGCCGAGAAGTTCGAATACGTCTTCCCGAAAAAAGCCAAGCTGCGTTCCTACAGCCCGGCTGTTCGCGGTCACTCCGGGCAAATCCGCAAGGCAGCAGAAATGCTCCTGGCGGCCAAGCGTCCTGTGCTCTACGCAGGCGGCGGCGTGATTCTTGGTGGTGGCTCCGCGCCGCTGACCGAACTGGCGCAAATGCTCAACCTGCCGGTGACCAACACCCTGATGGGCCTGGGTGCCTACCCTGGCACCGACCGTCAGTTCATCGGCATGCTCGGCATGCACGGTAGCTACACCGCTAACCTGGCCATGCACCACGCCGACGTGATTCTTGCTGTCGGCGCGCGTTTCGATGACCGCGTGATCAACGGCCCGGCCAAGTTCTGTCCGAATGCCAAGATCATTCACATCGACATCGACCCGGCTTCGATTTCCAAAACCATCAAGGCAGACGTGCCTATCGTTGGCCCGGTCGAGAGCGTCCTGACCGAGATGGTCGCGATCCTCAAGGAAATCGGCGAGACCCCGAACAAGGAGTCCGTTGCCAGTTGGTGGAAGCAAGTCGACGAGTGGCGCGGTGATCGCGGCCTGTTCCCGTATGACAAGGGCGACGGCAGCGTCATCAAGCCGCAAACCGTGATCGAAACCCTCTGCGAAGTGACCAAGGGCGATGCCTTTGTGACCTCCGACGTGGGTCAGCACCAGATGTTCGCGGCGCAGTACTACAAGTTCAACAAGCCTAACCGCTGGATCAACTCCGGCGGCCTGGGCACCATGGGCTTCGGTTTCCCGGCGGCCATGGGCATCAAGTTGAGCTTCCCGGATGCCGACGTCGCCTGCGTAACGGGCGAGGGCAGTATCCAGATGAACATTCAGGAATTGTCGACCTGCCTGCAATACGGTTTGCCGGTAAAGATCGTGATCCTGAACAACGGTGTTCTGGGTATGGTTCGCCAGTGGCAGGACATGAGTTACGGTAGTCGTCACTCGCATTCCTACATGGAGTCGCTGCCTGACTTCGTCAAGTTGGCAGAGGCCTATGGCCACGTCGGCGTGCGCATCACCGATTCGAAAGATTTGAAGCCGAAGATGGAGGAAGCGTTCGCCATGAAAGATCGCCTGGTGGTGATCGACATTTCGGTCGACACCAGTGAGCACGTCTACCCGATGCAGATCAAAGACGGCTCCATGCGCGATATGTGGCTGAGCAAGACGGAGCGTACTTAATCATGCGACACATTATTTCCTTGCTTCTGGAAAACGAACCGGGCGCTTTGTCTCGTGTAGTCGGTCTGTTCTCGCAGCGCAACTACAACATCGAAAGCCTGACCGTGGCGCCGACCGAAGACCCGACCCTGTCGCGTCTGACGTTGACTACAGTCGGCCACGATGAAGTGATCGAGCAGATCACCAAGAACCTGAACAAGTTGATCGAAGTGGTCAAATTGGTCGACCTGTCGGAGAGTGCTCACATCGAGCGCGAACTGATGCTGGTCAAGGTCAAGGCCACCGGCGCCCAGCGCGCCGAGATCAAACGCACTACCGATATTTATCGTGGGCAGATCGTCGATGTCAGCGCCAGCGTGTATACCGTTCAATTGACCGGTACCAGCGACAAGCTCGACAGTTTCATTCAGTCGATCGGCACTGCCTCGATTCTGGAAACCGTACGCAGTGGCGTCACCGGGATTGCCCGCGGCGACAAAGTACTCAGCATCTAAACCAAATTAGCGAACGGCCTGAACGGCCTGGACATAGGGGAAATTCATGAAAGTTTATTACGAAAAAGACTGCGACCTGTCGATCATCCAGGGCAAGAAAGTTGCCATCATCGGTTACGGTTCCCAGGGCCACGCTCAAGCGTGCAACCTGAAAGATTCCGGCGTTGACGTTACTGTTGGTCTGCGTAAAGGTTCGGCCACTGTTTCCAAAGCCGAAGCTCACGGCCTGAAAGTGACTGACGTTGCTTCTGCTGTTGCTGCTGCCGACCTGGTCATGATCCTGACCCCGGACGAGTTCCAGTCTGCGCTGTACAAGAACGAAATCGAGCCGAACATCAAGAAAGGCGCCACCCTGGCCTTCTCCCACGGCTTCGCGATCCACTACAACCAGGTTGTGCCGCGCGCTGACCTCGACGTGATCATGATTGCACCGAAGGCTCCGGGCCACACCGTGCGTTCCGAATTCGTAAAAGGCGGCGGTATTCCTGACCTGATCGCTATCTATCAGGATGCTTCCGGCAACGCCAAAAACGTTGCACTGTCCTACGCTGCTGGCGTTGGCGGTGGTCGTACCGGCATCATCGAAACCACCTTCAAGGACGAGACCGAAACCGACCTGTTCGGCGAGCAAGCCGTTCTGTGCGGCGGTACCGTTGAACTGGTCAAAGCCGGTTTCGAAACCCTGGTTGAAGCTGGCTACGCGCCAGAAATGGCCTACTTCGAGTGCCTGCACGAACTGAAGCTGATCGTTGACCTCATGTACGAAGGCGGTATCGCCAACATGAACTACTCGATCTCCAACAACGCTGAGTACGGCGAGTACGTTACCGGCCCTGAAGTCATCAACGCTGAATCCCGTCAGGCCATGCGTAATGCCCTGAAACGTATTCAGGACGGCGAATACGCCAAGATGTTCATCAGCGAAGGTGCTACCGGCTATCCTTCGATGACCGCCAAGCGTCGTAACAACGCTGCGCACGGCATCGAGATCATCGGCGAGCAACTGCGCTCGATGATGCCGTGGATCGGCGCCAACAAAATCGTCGACAAAGCCAAAAACTAAGTCACGAGCGTGTACAGAAAACGCGGCTTAGGCCGCGTTTTTTCGTTTGAGTGGTCGGTTCTGGTATAAAGCTGCATCGTTTGCGGCCGAACCGTTGTCGCAGACTCCTGTCGAAACTTTCCACACCGTTGCAAGGTAATGTCCATGAGCGAACGTCCCGAAGAGCCAAACCAGGCCTCTGACGCCGAAAGCCTGCTACCCATCGATGAGCATGTCGAAGAGGGGCATGACGCTGACGGCCGTAAAGTCCGGCATCGTGGTATCTATCTTCTGCCGAATCTGTTCACCACTGCGAACCTGTTCGCAGGGTTCTATTCCATCATCAACTCGATGAGCGCCCAGAGCGCCTTGAGTGCCGGTGATGCTGTAAGCGCGAGCAAGTATTTTGCTTTCGCGGCGATCGCGATTTTCGTCGCCATGGTCCTCGACGGCCTTGATGGCCGGGTAGCGCGCATGACCAACACCGAAAGCGCCTTCGGTGCCGAGTACGACTCGCTGTCGGACATGGTCGCCTTTGGTGTCGCGCCGGCATTGTTGGCATTCGGCTGGGCGCTGGGGGATATGGGCAAGGTTGGCTGGATGGTTGCCTTCATCTATGTTGCGGGCGCGGCATTGCGTCTGGCGCGCTTCAATACTCAGGTCGGCACTGCGGATAAACGTTACTTCATCGGTCTGGCCAGTCCGGCCGCTGCCGGTGTAGTCGCAGGCATTGTCTGGGCATTCAGCGATTACGGGATTCAGGGCTCCAAGATGTCCTTCCTGGTTGCGCTGATGGTTGCCGCCGCTGGTATGCTGATGGTCAGCAACATCAAGTACAACAGCTTCAAGGAGCTGGACCTGAAAGGGCGCGTACCTTTCGTGGCGATCCTGGCTGTGGTGCTGGTGTTTGCGGTGGTCTTCAGCGATCCACCGCGCATTTTGCTGCTGGTTTTCCTCGCCTATGCAGCTTCTGGTCCGGTGCAGTACCTGTTGCGTCTTCGTCGGCACAAAAACGCCGAGTGATGTAATTTCCCCCATACTCCGCAGTCTATTGGTGCATCTGTCCTCCAATTCTGCGGAGTTGCCATGTTATTCAAGTTTCCCAAGTCGTCCGACTGTCATGAGTCGGACGTCACGCCTGAGTCTCTCTACCTCTCTCGTCGCAGTGTGCTTGGTGGGGCTATCGCCGGTATGGCGGTCAGCGGCCTTCCACGTTGGGCCAGCGCCGACAGCGCGGCTCGGTACGCGGATGTCGAGTCGGGCAAGGCGCCTTCCTGGTTTTCCAAAAAGCTCCCTGCAACCCAGTGGGAGGCGGTGACCGTCAAGGATGAGGCGATCACGCCGTTCAACGATGCGACCCACTACAACAACTTCTATGAGTTCGGTACCGACAAGGGTGATCCTGCGCAGAACGCTGGTGCACTGAAAACCGAGCCGTGGTCTGTGGTTATCGATGGTGAGGTGAGTAAGCCGGGGCGTTATGCGCTGGAGGACTTCATGAAACCGTATCAGTTGGAGGAGCGCATCTATCGTCTGCGTTGTGTAGAAGCCTGGTCGATGGTGATTCCGTGGATCGGCTTTCCCATCTCGGCACTGCTCGGCCAGGTCGAGCCTACCTCCAAGGCTAAATACATTCGTTTTGAAACCTTGCAGGACCCCAAGACCATGCCGGGGCAGCGCTCAGGTTTTGCCTTGATCGACTGGCCTTATGTAGAAGGACTGCGTCTGGACGAAGCGATGAATCCGTTGGCGATTCTTGCCGTCGGCATGTATGGCCGCGAGCTGCCCAATCAGAATGGCGCGCCTTTGCGCTTGGTGGTGCCGTGGAAGTACGGGTTCAAGAGCGTCAAATCCATCGTGCGTATCAGTCTGGTCAGCGAGCAACCGAAAACCACCTGGCAAAGCATCGCGTCCGATGAGTATGGCTTCTATGCAAACGTGAATCCGACGGTTGATCACCCGCGCTGGACTCAAGCGCGTGAGCGACGTCTGCCGAGCGGATTGTTCAAGCCCAATGTGCGTGAGACGCAGATGTTCAATGGCTACGCGGATGAAGTTGCTTCTCTCTATACAGGTCTCGATCTGAGGAAGAACTACTGATGCGTTTTTCTGTGTGGCGCGTCGGCGTCTTTATAGCAGTGATGGTGTGGCCGTTACTCTGGCTGTATGAGGCCTGGAGCTTTGCGTTGGGGCCGGATCCGGGAAAGGTGCTGGTTGATCGATTGGGGCTGGGAGCGCTGATCCTGCTGTTGATCACCTTGAGCATGACGCCTATACAGAGGCTGACGGGGTGGGCGGGCTGGATTGCTGTTCGGCGGCAGCTCGGGTTGTGGTGTTTTGCTTATGTTGTTCTGCATCTGAGTGCTTATCTGGTTTTTATCCTTGGTCTTGATTGGTCTCAGTTGGGGGTGGAGCTGAGCAAGCGGCCGTACATTGTTATCGGCAGCCTGGGGTTCCTTTGTTTGTTGATGCTGGCGGTAACGTCCAATCGTTATAGCCAGCGACGTTTGGGTGTCCGCTGGAAGAAGTTGCATCGTTTGGTCTATGTAATCCTTGGTCTTGGATTGCTGCATATGCTCTGGATAGTTCGGGCGGATCTGAAGGAGTGGGCGATCTATGCCTCTATAGGTGCGCTGCTATTAGTGCTACGTGTGCCATCTGTAACGCGCCGAGTTCCGCGTTTAGTGGCCAGAAAAGCACCTTCTGCAACAAAAGCGTAATTAACCCTTGACGGCAGATTCTGGAAGTCTATAATTCGCCCCACTTCCGGCGCAGTCGAAACGGAAAACTCCTTGGCAAACAAAGAGTTACGCGGTTTTCGACAGCGGTTACGCTTCAGTTCATCGAAGCCCGAAGGAGTTGATAAGGCAGTGTGTTTTCGCCTTGTTGACGGTTCGATCTTCTCGGTCGAAAGCGGAAAAAAGAGGTGTTGACAGCAGCGAGTAACGCTGTAGAATTCGCCTCCCGCTAA
>NZ_MOBJ01000018.1:0-359 GCF_003732225.1 Pseudomonas brassicacearum
GTCGACACTCCGGCGAACGACGTCTACAAAAACGGCAGCACCGTCAGCACCACCATCGAAAGCACCACCGGTGGCAACTTCGAACAGCTGACCCCAAGCACCACGCCAGCCGTCACCACCATCACCGACTCGATCGACAATACCGGCCTGACGCTCACCGCCAACAACAGCATCACCGAAGGCGGCCAGATCACCTACACCGCGACCCTGACTAACCCGGCCGGCACCGCCATGAGCGTGACCTTGTCGAACGGTGCGGTGATCAACATCGAGGCCGGTAAAACCAGCGGTTCCGTAGTGGTCGACACTCCGGCGAACGACGTCTACAAAAACGGCAGCACCGTCAGCACCACCATCGA
>NZ_MOBJ01000018.1:479-23665 GCF_003732225.1 Pseudomonas brassicacearum
ACCGACTCGATCGACAATACCGGCCTGACGCTCACCGCCAACAACAGCATCACCGAAGGCGGGCAGATCACCTACACCGCCACGCTGACTAACCCGGCTGGCACGCCGATGAGCGTCACGCTCAGCAACGGTGCGGTAATCAATATCGAAGCCGGCAAGACCTCTGGTTCCGTGGTGGTCGACACTCCGGCGAATGACGCCTACAAAAACGGCAGCACTGTCAGCACCACCATCGACAGCACTACGGGTGGCAATTTCGAGCAGTTGACCCCGAGCAGCACCCCGGCGGTCACCACGATCACCGACTCGATCGACAATACCGGCCTGACGCTCACCGCCAACAACAGCATCACCGAAGGTGGCCAGATCACCTACACCGCGACCCTGACTAACCCGGCCGGCACCGCCATGAGCGTGACCCTGTCGAATGGCGCGGTGATCAACATCGAAGCCGGCAAAACTTCCGGTTCCGTAGTGGTCGACACTCCGGCGAATGACGTCTACAAAAACGGCAGCACCGTCAGCACCACCATCGACAGCACCAGTGGTGGCAATTTCGAGCAACTGACCCCGAGCACCACCCCGGCGGTCACCACCATTACCGACTCGATCGACAACACCGGTCTGTCCCTGGCCGCGACCGGCTCGGTCACCGAAGGCGGGCAGATTACTTACACCGCAACGCTGAGCAACCCGGCCGGCACGCCGATGAGCGTGACCCTGTCGAACGGCGCCGTGATCAACATCGAGGCCGGCAAGACCAGCGGCTCGGTGGTGGTCGATACCCCGGCCAACGACGTTTACAAAAACGGCAACACCGTCAGCACCACCATCGACAGCACCACCGGCGGCAATTTCGAGCAGTTGACCCCGAGCACCACCCCGGCGCTCACCACCATTACCGACTCGATCGATAACACAGGCCTGACGCTCACCGCCAACAACAGCATCACCGAAGGCGGCCAGATTACCTACACCGCCACGCTGACCAATCCGGCCGGCACCGCCATGAGCGTGACCCTGTCGAATGGCGCAGTCATCAACATCGAGGCCGGTAAAACGTCCGGCTCGGTGGTGGTCGACACCCCGGCCAACGATGTCTACAAAAACGGCAGCACCGTCAGCACCACCATCGAAAGCACCACCGGTGGCAACTTCGAACAGCTGACCCCAAGCACCACGCCAGCCGTCACCACCATCACCGACTCGATCGACAATACCGGCCTGTCCCTGGCGGCGACCGGTTCGGTTACCGAAGGCGGCCAGATCACCTACACCGCCACGCTGAGCAATCCGGCTGGCACCGCGATGAGCGTGACCCTGTCGAACGGCGCGGTGATCAACATCGAAGCTGGCAAAACCACCGGTTCCGTGGTGGTCGATACCCCGGCCAACGACGTCTACAAAAACGGCAGCACCGTCAGCACCGCCATCGAAAGCACCGCCGGTGGTAACTTCGAGCAGTTGACCCCGAGCACCACCCCGGCGCTCACCACCATCACCGATTCGATCGACAATACCGGCCTGACGCTCACCGCCAACAACAGCATCACCGAAGGTGGCCAGATCACCTACACCGCCACCCTGACCAACCCGGCCGGCACGCCGATGACTGTCACGCTCAGTAATGGCGCAGTGATCAACATCGAAGCCGGTAAAACCACCGGCAGCGTGGTGGTCGACACCCTGGCCAATGACGTCTACAAAAACGGCAGCACCGTCAGCACCACCATCGACAGCACCACTGGCGGCAACTTCGAGCAGTTGACCCCGAGCACCACCCCGGCGCTCACCACCATTACCGACTCGATCGATAACACCGGGCTGTCCCTGGCAGCGACCGGTTCGGTCACCGAAGGTGGCCAGATCACTTACACCGCGACCCTGACTAACCCGGCCGGCACCGCCATGAGCGTGACCCTGTCCAACGGCGCAGTGATCAACATCGAGGCCGGCAAGACCAGCGGCTCGGTGGTGGTCGACACGCCGGCGAATGACGTCTACAAAAACGGCAGCACCGTCAGCACCACCATCGACAGCACCACTGGCGGCAACTTCGAACAGCTGACTCCAAGCACCACCCCGGTCGTGACCACCATCACCGACTCGATCGACAACACCGGTCTGAGCCTGACGGCCGATGGTTCGGTGGTTGAAGGCGGCCAGATCACTTACACCGCCACCCTGACCAACCCGGCCGGCACCGCGATGAGCGTGACGCTGAGCAACGGCGCAGTCATCAACATCGAAGCCGGCAAAACTTCCGGCACGGTGGTGGTCGACACCCCGGCCAACGATGTCTACAAAAACGGCAGCACCGTCAGCACCACCATCGAAAGCACCACGGGTGGCAACTTCGAGCAGCTGACCCCGAGCACGACTCCGGCGGTCACGACCATTACCGACTCGATCGACAACACCGGTCTCAGCCTGACGGCGAATGGTTCGGTGGTTGAAGGTGGGCAGATCACCTACACCGCGACCCTCAGCAATCCGACCGGCACGCCGATGACCGTCACGCTCAGCAACGGCGCGGTGATCAACATCGAGGCTGGCAAGACTTCCGGCTCGGTGGTGGTCGATACCCCGGCGAACGACGTCTACAAAAACGGCAGCACCGTCAGCACCACCATCGAGAGCACCACCGGTGGCAATTTCGAGCAGCTGACTCCGAGCACCACGCCGGCGGTGACCACCATCACCGACTCGATCGATAACACAGGCCTGACGCTCACCGCCAACAACAGCATCACCGAAGGCGGGCAGATCACCTACACCGCGACCCTGAGCAACCCGGCCGGCACCGCGATGAGCGTGACCCTGTCGAACGGCGCGGTGATCAATATCGAAGCCGGCAAGACTTCCGGTTCGGTGGTGGTCGATACCCCGGCCAATGACGTCTACAAGAACGGCAGCACGATCAGCACCACCATCGACAGCACCACGGGCGGCAACTTCGAACAGTTGACCCCGAGCACCACCCCAGCGGTGACGACGATCACCGATTCGATCGACAACACTGGCCTGACGCTCACCGCCAACAACAGCATCACCGAAGGCGGGCAGATCACCTACACCGCGACCCTGAGCAACCCGGCCGGCACCGCCATGAGCGTGACCCTGTCGAACGGCGCCGTGATCAACATCGAAGCCGGCAAAACTTCCGGTTCCGTGGTGGTCGATACCCCGGCCAATGACGTCTACAAAAACGGCAGCACCGTCAGCACCACCATCGACAGCACCAGCGGCGGCAACTTCGAACAGCTAACCCCGAGCACGACGCCAGCGGTGACCACCATCACCGACTCGATCGACAACACTGGGTTGACGCTCACCGCCAATAACAGCATTACCGAAGGCGGACAGATCACCTACACCGCAACCTTGAGCAATCCGGCTGGCACGCCAATGACCGTCACGCTCAGCAATGGCGCGGTGATCAACATCGAAGCCGGCAAAACTTCCGGTTCCGTAGTGGTCGACACCCCGGCCAACGACGTCTACAAAAACGGCAGCACCGTCAGCACTACCATCGACAGCACTACGGGTGGCAACTTCGAACAGCTGACCCCGAGCAGCACGCCAGCCGTCACCACGATCACCGATTCGATCGACAATACCGGGCTGAGCCTGACGGCGACTGGTTCGGTGGTTGAAGGCGGACAGATTACCTACACCGCGACCCTGACCAATCCGGCCGGCACCGCGATGAGCGTCACCTTGTCCAACGGCGCGGTGATCAATATCGAAGCCGGTAAAACCACCGGTTCCGTGGTGGTTGACACTCCGGCCAACGACGTCTACAAAAATGGCAGCACCGTCAGCACCACCATCGACAGCACCAGCGGCGGCAATTTCGAACAGTTGACCCCGAGCACCACGCCGGCGGTCACCACGATTACCGATTCGATCGACAACACCGGCCTGAGCCTGACTGCCACCGGCAGCGTGGTTGAAGGTGGCCACATCACCTATACCGCCACGCTGACCAACCCGGCCGGCACGCCGATGAGCGTCACGCTCAGCAACGGTGCAGTGATCAACATCGACGCCGGCAAAACCACCGGCTCCGTAATCGTCGATGCGCCAAAAGACGACGTTTACATTGATGCAGGCAAAGTCCAGGCGACGATCACCACCGCCACCGGTGGCAACTTCGAAAACCTGGTCACCGACAAAACAGCTGCCGTGACCAACGTCACCGACACCATCGACACCTCGACGGTGAAACTGACCGCCACCGAATCGGCAGCAGAAGGCGGCACCGTCACCTACACCGCCACCGTCTCGGCGCCAGTAACCGGTTCGACAGTGATCGTGACTCTCGCCAACGGCCAGACCATCACCATCCCGGTCGGCCAATCCAGCGGCACCGCGACCACCACTGCACCGAACGATGCGCTGGTCGGCCACACCCCGCTGACCAACGCCATCACCAACGTCAGCGGTGGTAACTACGAAAACCTGGTCGCCGACAAAACCTCGGTCAGCACCACCGTGACCGACACCGTCGACACCACCAACCTGACCTTGAGCGCGACCGGCTCCGTGGCTGAAGGCGGTCACATCACCTACACCGCCACCCTGACCAACGCCGCTGGTACGCCAGTGACGGTGACCTTGAGCAACGGCGCCGTCATCAACATCGACGCCGGCAAAACCACCGGCTCCGTAATCGTCGATGCACCAAAAGACGACGTCTACCTCGATGCAGGCAAGGTCCAGGCGACGATCACCACCGCCATCGGCGGCAACTTCGAAAACCTGATCACCGATAAAACGGCTGCCGTGACCAACGTCACCGATACCATCGACACTTCGACGGTGAAACTGACCGCCACTGAATCGGCAGCAGAAGGCGGCACCGTCACCTACACCGCCACCGTCTCGGCGCCAGTCACCGGTTCGGCAGTGATCGTGACTCTCGCCAACGGCCAGACCATCACCATCCCGGTCGGCCAGTCCAGCGGTACCGCAACCACCACCGCGCCGAACGACGCGCTGGTCGGCCATACCCCGCTGACCAACGCCATCACCAACGTCAGCGGCGGTAACTACGAAAACCTGGTCGCCGACAAAACCTCGGTCAGCACCACCGTGACCGACACCGCCGACACCACCAACCTGACGCTGAGCGCGACCGGTTCCGTGGCTGAAGGCGGTCACGTCACCTACACCGCCACCCTGACCAACGCGGCTGGCACGCCAGTGACGGTGACCTTGAGCAACGGTGCAGTGATCAACATCGACGCCGGCAAAACCACCGGCTCCGTAATCGTCGATGCGCCAAAAGACGACGTTTACATTGATGCCGGCAAAGTGCAGGCGACGATCACCACCGCCACCGGTGGCAACTTTGAAAACCTGATCACCGATAAAACGGCTGCCGTGACTAACGTCACTGACACCATCGATAAAACTGAAGTCAGCATCAGTGGCAGCAGCCAGGTCACCGAAGGCCAGACCGCCAGCTACACCGTGACCCTGACGCACCCGTCGCAAACCGAAGTGACGCTGAAGATCGTCTACAGCGGCACCGCTACCGATGGTTCTGACTTCACCGGCGTGTACACGGTGAAAATCCCGGCGGGCGCCAGCAGTGCCAGCTTCAACATCGCGACCATTGACGACAAGATCACCGAGCCCACCGAAAATCTCGTGGTCAAGATCGACTCGGCCAGCGGTGGCAACTTCGAGAATCTGGTGGTCAGCAGCACCAATGGCAGCGTCAGCACGACCATCATCGACAACGATGCACCGCCGGTCATCGACCTGGACGCCAACGACTCCAGTGGCGCCACCGGTGCCGACTATAAAGTGACCTTCACCGAAGGCACCGCAGGGCCGGGCATATCGATTGCGGACACCGATATCAAGATCACCGACCCGGACAGCACGATGCTGACCGGCGCCACCATCGTGCTGACCAACCGACAGCCGGGCGACTCGCTGAACCTGGGCAACAGCGTCAACGGCATCAGCATCAATACCAGCAGCAAGGATGGTTCGATCACCCTGACGCTGTCCGGCAACGCGACGCTGGCCGACTACATGCAGCAGATCAAGAACATCACCTTCACCAACAACAGCCATGACCCGAGCACCACGCCACGGATCATCACTGTGACCGTGACCGATGGCGGCAACTACTCCAACGTGGCGACGACAACGGTCAACGTGGTCGCGGTCAACGATGCACCGGTCGCCACGGGTGGTGCTGTCACCGGCACTGAAGACACCCCGCTGATCCTCGGCTGGTCGAATTTCGGCGTGACCGACGTCGACAGCCCTGCCACCAGCCTGGGCGTGAAAATCACCCAGCTGCCGGGCGACGGCAAATTGCAGTACCTGGACGGTTCGACCTGGAAAGATGTGGCCAACAACCAGACCTTCAGCAAGGCCGACATTGATGCGGGCAAGTTGCGCTTCACCCCTGATGCCAACGAATCCGGCACCAATGGTTACGGCGGCACCGGCGTGGGCAACCAACAGGCGGATTACGCACAGATCCAGTTCCAGCCAACCGACGGCCAACTGCTGGGCAATACCGGCACGGTAAAAGTCGACATCACGCCAGTCGCCGATGCGCCGACCCTGAGCGTCGCCGACAACAACGTGAACTCGACGGGCCTGGTCAAAGAGGTTTGGACTGGCCTCGCCGGCTTGGGCACCAACGGCAGTGGCGCACCGTCCGACACCCTCAAGTCCGTGATCGATGCTGCTGGCCAGCCGAACAGCAGCGGCACCGTGAACAACGTGCAGTCCGACGGCAACGTAGCAGCCGGCACCGCATCGAAAACCTCTGGCCTGATCTACCTCGAAGCCGGCAAGACCTACAGCTTCAGCGGTACCGGTGACGACAGTCTGCTGGTGACCATCGGCGGTAAAAACGTGGCCAGCGCCACGTGGGGCGCGGGTGGCCAAATCTCGGGGTCGTTCACCCCGACCACCAGCGGTTACTACACCCTGGACATCTACCATCACAACCAAAGTGGCCCGGGCAGCTACGACGTCAACCTGTCGGTCAATGGCGCCCCCGCCATCGACCTGAGCAGCGCTGGCGTGCCGATCTACACCGGCGTCACCGACCTGATCAATGCCGGTGTGACCGTCTCCGATCTGCACGGCACCAACGGTGAAGGCTACTACGACGGCTACAAACTCAACACCGGTGCCGAGGGCGGTAGCGTTCACCTGTCAAAAATCACCACCGCGCTGACCGACACCGACGGCTCCGAAAGCCTGAGCGTGAAAATCGGCGGTATGCCGGCCGGCTCGGTGCTGAGCGATGGCGCAGGCCATACCTTCACCGTCGCGACCACCGGTGAAGCAAACGTCACTGGCTGGAACCTCGGCAGCCTGACGCTCACCCCGCCGCCATACTTCAGTGGCTCGATCAATCTGACGGTCACATCGACGTCCACCGAATCCCTCGGCGGCTCGGCGCCAAGCATTGCGCAGATCCCGGTCACGGTTTACCCGGCGGTGTATAACGCGTCGGTCGCCACTTCAGGGGATGACAATTTCGTCGGTACCAGTGGCAACGACATCATGGTCGCCGACATCGGCGGACTGACCGTGGTACCAGGCACCAACTACAACATTGCGTTCATGGTCGATAGCTCAGGCAGCATGAGCGCGTCCTCGATCAGCGCGGCCAAAGACTCGCTGACGTCGGTGTTCAACACCCTCAAGAACAGCCTGGCTGCCAGCACTTCGGGCACGGTGAACGTCTTCCTCGCGGACTTCGATACCCAGGTCAACAAGCAGGTTGCGGTCAACCTGAACGACCCGAATGCGCTGACCCTGCTCAAGTCGGTGCTGGACTCGATGACTTCCGGCGGCGGTACCAACTACGAAGACGTGTTCAAGACCACGGCCAACTTCTTCCAGAGCAGCATGGCCACCGGTAACAGCAGCGCGACCAACCTGACGTTTTTCATTACCGACGGACAGCCAACGTTCTACCAGTCCGGCGAACAGACCAACCCGTCGTTGTACAGCGGTGGTGCCAAGCTGGATGACGTCGTCACGACCAGCAACTACACGTTGGGGGACACGTTCGCCAAGTACCTGGACAACACGCACTACCTCTCCATCGGCACCGATGGTTCGACGACGCTGCAGACCTACAACGGAAATCGCTGGGTCAGCAAGGACTTGGGCATGCTCCATGCCCAGGGCGATGGTACCTATGAGCTGTCGAAGCTGGCAGGTACCGGCTACAGCACCGACAGCAGCACTTCCAGCAACGCCAACGACAGCTTCGCTTTGCTCGGCAAGTTGTCGCAGGTCGAGGCCATCGGCCTGAACAGTGACGTCAGCCTCAACGACCTGAAACCGTTCGACACCGACGGCAAACCACAGAGCAACATCGACCCGGCCAACCTGGCCAACTCGATCATCGGTCACACCGAAGCGACCATGCCGGGCGCCGACACGGTCAACGGTGGTGACGGCAACGACATCCTGTTCGGCGACCTGGTGAGCTTCAACGGCATTGCCGGCGAGGGTTACCAGGCCATGCAGGCCTTCGTGGCCCAGCAGACCGGCGTGGATGTCAGCAAAGTCACCACCAGCAACGTGCACCAGTACATCACCGAGCACTACACCGCGTTCGATGTATCCGGCTCTCATGACGGTAATGACACGCTGTTGGGCGGTGCTGGTAACGACATCCTCTTCGGCCAGGGCGGCAACGACATCCTCGACGGCGGCAAGGGCAATGACATCCTGCTCGGCGGTACGGGTAATGACACGCTGATCGGTGGTCAGGGCAACGACATCCTGATCGGTGGTTCGGGCGCCGACACCTTCGTCTGGAAGGCTGGCGACACCGGCAACGACGTGGTCAAGGACTTCAAGGCCAGCGAAGGCGACCGGATCGACCTGCGTGATCTGTTGCAGGGCGAGAGCGGCAGCACCATCGACAACTTCCTGAAAATCACCACGGTTGAAGGTGTGTCGACGTTGCAGGTCAGCTCCGAAGGCAAGCTCAACGCGGCCGGCGGCGTGGCCAACGCTGACGTGACGATCAAACTGGAAGGTAATAACTGGTCCGGTCAGAGCATCAACTCGCTGATCGCCGGTAGCGACCCGACCATCAAGATCGACCACAACAACACCTGATCAGGTGTCTGATGGCCGCTCGCAATGAGCGGCCGTCAGGTTTGCGTCAATCGCCACCGGGTGACGATTGCGTCGCGGCACCGCATACTCACCTGCGTTGGTCTATGCTGCTGACCGCACGATGCCGGTTCATACATGAGGGGTTCTCGATGTTCTACGTGCAACGCGATGCACAAGGCCAATTGGTGCGCGTGGAGGCCGCCGCCTATGCGGAGGCTACGGAAACGCTACCCGCCGATCACCATGAAATCCAGGCCTGGTACGCTAACGAAGTGATGGAAACCAGCCTCAAGCAGCTCAAGCAAAGCGACCTGGAGATGATCCGGGTACTCGACGACCTGATTCAGGTGCTGACCAGCAAAGGGGTGATTCGCGTCACCGACCTGCCGGCTGCCGCGCAAGCCAAACTGATAGACCGGAGCCAGGCCCGTGAAGCCCTGGGTGGTTTGAGTCAGCTGATTGATGAAGATGAAAGCGGGTTGATCTGAGTTTCTGAACGTTTGTGTTTCAGGCAGGATCGTCGCGTTGAAGACTCTGACGCCATCGCGAGCAAGCTCGCTCCCACATTAGATTTTCATCGTTTGCACAGATGTGTGTACTAACGAAATTCCCTGTGGGAGCGAGCTTGCTCGCGATGACTGACTCATTGGCAATTCATCCAAAAAGTCTTACTGCCAAGGCTTCGGCTCGCCAAACAGCTGCCCTTGCACGCCGTAGAATCCCATCTCGCGAATCACCCGCAACTCCCCTTCCGTCTCCACTCGCTCGGCAATCAGCGGCAGGTCGATGCTATGGGCGGCGCGCTGGATAGCTTCGATGAACAGGCGCTTATCGCTTTCCTGATCGATGGCGCGGATGTAGCTGCCATCGATTTTCAGATAGGCCAGCCCCAGCCGCGCCAGGTTACCGATCATGCTGAAGCGCCCGCCAAAGCGCTGCAGGCTCAGGGAGAAACCCAGCTCACGCAGACGGCGGGTCAGCTGTTCGAGTACGACTTGATCGGGTATTTGCTCTTCGCCGATCTCCAGGGTCAAGCGTGGCCCTAGACTGGAATGCCGACGCAGTATGTCGAAAACGTTGTTCAGCGCTTGCGGATCCGCCAGGGTAGCGGCGGACAGGTTCAGCGCCAGCGAATCTTCATGCTCGGCCATCTGCTCCAACACCCGTTCAAGCATCAAACGGTCCAGCCGTGCAGTCCAGCCGAAGCGCTCCAGCCACGGCAGAAAACGCCCGGCGGGAATGGTCTGACCCTGCTCATCGAGCAAACGCGAGAGCACTTTGTAATGCAGCACTCGCTGCGTGTCCTGACTGGCCACGACCGGTTGAAAGTACAGCTCGAAACGCTGCTGACTCAGTGCCTGATCGAGCAGGGTATGCCAGGCATGGTGATCGTCGCCCACAATGGCCGCGGCGTTGTGATCCAGGCACGCCCAGTTCGACTCACCCTCGGCCTCCGCCTGTGACAACGCCTGATCCGCCAGCCCCAACACCGCCTGCGGCGTGTCGCCATGGGCGAACGGCGCCAGCCCGATCGACGCCACCGACGTCACGTCGGTAGCGCCGGTTGCGTGAAGACTGGCCAGTGCGCTGTCCAGACTCTGCGCCAGCTGCAGCGCCTCACCGCGCACCAGGCCCGGCGCCAGCACGGCGAATTCACCGCCGCGAATACGCGTCACAAGGTTCTGGGTTTCCGGAAATCTGGCACACTCACGCGACAGCTGCTCACCGACGGCCCGCAACAACTGATCAGTGCGTTGACCGCCCAAACGCTGGTTCAAACCCGCCAGGTCCTTGACCCGCAACAGCAACAGATAACCCGAACTGGCCTGCTCCGGATTGCTCACCCGGGCGTTTAATTGCATCTCGAAATAACGCCGGTTGGCCAGCCCCGTCAGGGTGTCCTGATAGGACTCGACCCGCAGTTTTTCACTGCGCTCAGCCTGCTCCTGAAACAACGCCTTGAGCTTCTCGACCATCTGGTTCATCGCTTGCACCACGCGCCGCAGTTCCGGGGTGCGCGGCAGATCAGGCAAGCTGAGGAACTCGCGGCGGGCGATAGCATGGGACTGCTTGACCATGTAATCCAGCGGCTTGAGTTGCCGACGCAGCAACAGTGCCCCGAGCACCGCACTCGCCGCACCGCAGATCAGCAACCAACCCAAACTGCCCAGGGCGCTCTGCCAGAGCTTGGCCACGGCGAACATCGGGTGGCTGATCACCTCGACCCTGGCCGCCTGTTCCCAGCCACGACTGACCAGCGCATCACCGCCAGCAGGTTCCAGACCGATCAATTTGACGAACCAGCCTGGCACGCTGCTGACCTCGGGAATTCCGGTGCGCTCGACGATAGTCGCGTCGGTCTTCAGGTCCACCACGCGAATACTCGCGTAATAACCGCTGTCGAAGATCGAGCTGACCATCAGCTCGACCATCGCCGGGTCGTCGATATTCGGCGTCAGCGATAGCGCCAGTGCGGTCGCAGCATCCTGCGCGTGGGAACGTAGCTGATTGACGTACTGGGTCCGCGAACTCTCCAGACCAACCATGAAGCTGCCACTGAAGGCGACCACCAGGAACAGGCAGATAGCGATCAACAGCTGTTTGAACAAAGACATCTGAGCGCGCGCTCCTAGTTAGTCGTCTCGACCGGAAATCCTTCGGCCTGCATTTTCTTCAACACATCCTGCCAACGGGACAGGCGCTTGGTGTCACCGACTTTCTTGTTGCCCTTGGCGCCCGGCAACCACAACCCTTCGGCATTGAAGGAGTAAACCGGCAGCAAGTCGGTGCGCTGGCTGGCTGGCTGGATCGCATCGATCAGGCTGTCGAGCACCAGCGGCATGGCGTCCGGGCTTGAATAGTAGGTCAAGACCATGTGCGCGCGATTCTGGCGCAGGGCCTTGACGTAAGTGATGCGCAATTTGTCACTGGAAACCCCGAGATGACGCAAACTGAAGTACTTGGCGATCGCGTAGTCCTCACAATCGCCAGCGCCTTTCCACAAGGCTTCGATCGGCGTCTCCCAGTAGTCCTCGACGTGCCACAGATCGATATCTTCCACATAGCGCATGTGCTTGTTGAAGAACAGGTTGACCACTTTCAGCTGTTCCAGCTCCGGGGTCTGCTTCTGTGTCGCCAACAGGTGTTGCCAGGCATCGATCCGTTGCGTGCCTTCACCCAACGGCCCGTACAACGCTTCGGCACGCCGACTGATCAGCGAAAAGTCCCAATCGGCATGCAGACCACCGAGCATGACGCCGGCAATCAACAACGCTGAACACAGCCAGCGCAGGGTCCGAGGGAGAGCGAAACGTGCCTGCAATGCAGTGAGTCCAGAGGGCGGTTGGAAATCGATTGATGGTGAAGCTTTGATGGGTAAAAGACAATGGCACGGTGCAATCACCGCGAGCGCGCTAAACTTGGGGGAAGCGGACGCAGTTGAAAAGATCTTGGCCTGCGAAGTTGCGTTCGACGGCAAAGCCAGTGGCATAAAACTGTCGAAAACTGCATTGTTCTGCCGGTTTGACAACCAGTCAGACAGTTACTAGTGTGCATTGGATCCAAAATTATTTTCATTTCAGTCAGGGTGCGTTGTCGTGACACAGAAGCCCAACCCTTTAAGTACTATCCCGGTCAGCGGCCCTATCCCCGCTCACCTTGCGCGATCGGTGATCGAAGAAACCCTGCGCTCGGCGATTCTCGACGGTCGTTTACCCTGCGGCACCGCTCTGCGTCAGCAGGATCTGGCTGATCTGTTCGGCGTCAGTCGTATGCCAGTACGCGAAGCCTTGCGCCAACTCGAGGCGCAATCGCTGCTACACGTTGTCGCACACAAAGGCGCGGTTGTCGCGCCACTGGTCGAAGGTGATGCCGCCGAGACCTATGCCCTGCGCATTCTGCTGGAGTCCGAGGCCCTGCGCCTGTCGATTCCGTTGCTCGACGACGAGGACTTCGCCGAAGCGGCAAGCTATATCGACGACCTGGAAACACAAACCGATTACGCCGAGATCGGCAGACTTAACCGTTTGTTCCACATGACGCTGTACCGCAAGGCGCCTAACCGCAGGCTCCTCAAGCTGGTGGAAGACGGCCTGTGGGAAGAGGAGCGTTTTCTGCGCTTCAACCTTGAAGCCATGGGGCTCGGCAAGCTGTCCCAGGAAGATCACCGTGACCTGCTGCGCGCTGCGCAATCCCGAGACATCGCGCTAACCGTGACGAAGCTTGAGAACCACCTCAACCGGGGTGTCGAGGTCATCACGCGTTACCTGAACAGCCTTGCACCTCAGGGCAAGAAAGCCTCGACGTGAACCGCACAAGGAAAGCCGTGCACGCCCATGACACTCCGTGGCTGACCGTGATCAACGCAGGCCAGGCGACGGATATCCGACTGATCTGCTTCTGCGAGGCCGGTGCCGACCCCGAGCAGCTCCGCAGCTGGACACAATCACTGAGCGAGCACATTGAACTGCTCGCTTTCAGATTCCCCGGCCATGGCAATCCACGGAACCAGACACTCTACGAACAATGGCCGCCACTGCTGGTCGACGCCTTCGCGGCGCTCCAGCCTTACCTGTCCGAGCCCCATGCACTCTTTGGCCACGGTCTGGGCGCAATTCTGGCCTACGAGCTGGCCAAATTGAGCGAAGTCCGTTGCCCGGGGCAAACCCGTCATCTGTTCATTTCCGGCTGTCCCAGCCCGGACACCCACCCCGCCACAGCGCCGCTGTACAAAGGTCATGCGCCCTCAAGTCAGGGGCAGCTTCGCGATGAAACAGCCAACGATCAACTCGCCGCCTTCGAAGCACTGATACACAGTGACTTGAAACTGCTCGAATCCTGGGCCGACCTTTCCAGTCGCAGCCTGCATATCCCGATGACCGCCTTCTACGGCAGCGACGACCCGCTGGCACCGCTTGAAAGCATGGTCAATTGGCGCGAGTTCACCCGCCGTGAATTCGAACTGATCGAAATGACCGGTAATCATTTTTTTACCACCACTCAGCGCCATCGTCTGCTGCAGATCATCAACACCCATCTGGGCCTGCTCAGCGAGTAAGCGCCTGACGCCTGTGCGATGAGGCACAGGCGCTCGAAAAGCGCTGGCGACACCTATCCCCTCTTTCCTCCTTGAAAACCCCCTGCCCACCCCTGCGCCAGTGATAGCAGTACTGGCTTTTTGGGCTCACTCTTGGTTTGCCGACTAAAAAGGACGAGCGGCGTGTAAATCTGCCTGCACAGCCCTCGCGTGATGGACAAACAAAAGGAGGCTTGCCAAAGGACGGGAAGAGAAGGGGCCGTGCCCGCCTCCTGCCCACCACATCAAAAACCATTAACTTTCCAGCCACACAGTTGCTCCGAGTGAGGCATTCACTCATTTTAAATTCTGACTTATATAAGCCGGAAGGAACAACTTCACCTCAATAAAACTTAATCCAAAAGTTTTATCGGAACGTGTTACGCCCGAAAAAAATACACTTGACAAATAATATAAAAAACACTTGCCGATTACTTGTTTCATGTATTAATTTTTCTCCGCCGACAACTTCAAGTTCCATCACACTTGTCGGCACGGTCAATGCCCAGCGCCTGTCACATCAACCTGCGCAGCTGACCGCCAAGCACTGCCGACGTACGCAACGCCCTGCCTGGCAGGGCCTGTCGCCACTCAGAAACTGCACAACGTTTGTTTGAGGTACTTGTTCGCCTATTAAAAAGTTCAGGCAGCACCTTGTTTGCACTTACCTAAAAAATACTCGCCAACCGAACAACTTAACTCGCAACTTACAGGCCACTCATGAAACCAAACAAAGCACTTCTCGACCTGAAAAAAGCAGAGCTCAGCGCCCACCCTATCTTTGCCGAGATTCATTCGCTGTCGATACTTCAGCGCTTTATGGAAACCCATGTATTCGCCGTATGGGACTTCATGTCGCTGACCAAACGCCTGCAGCAGGAACTCACGTGCGTGCAGCTGCCCTGGCTACCGCCACAAGACCCTCAAGCGGCGCGCCTGATCAACGAAATCATCCTCGGCGAAGAGTCCGATGACCGGCTCGATCACGGGCACTACAGCCATTTCGAGTTGTACCTGGACGCAATGCGCGAAGTCGGTGCCAGCACGGCTACCGTGGAGCGCTTCGTCGCCTTGCAAAAAGAAGGCGTGAGCTACGACATCGCCCTGCAAAGCGTGGACGTCGACCCGGCCGCCTCGAACTTCGTCCGGCACACCTTGCACACCGCTCTGTACGCACCGGGACACAGTGTTGCCGCGGCGTTTTTGCATGGTCGAGAAAGCGTCATTCCGCAGATGTTCCAGCGCATTCTTGACGATTGGGGAATTGGTATCGAGCAAGCGCCGACCTTTCGTTACTACCTGGAACGGCACATCGAAGTCGACTCCGAAGACCACGGTCCCGCCGCTGAAACACTCCTGGCGCGGCTGGTCGACGGCGACCCGCAACGACAAGAGGACGTCTATGCCGCCGCCATCGCCGCCGTGGAAAGCCGCATCGCGCTGTGGGACGGCTTGCGCCTGAGCATGCGTGAACCAGTCGCCGAGGTGAGCGCATGAACGCCGCAGACTACCAATCCTTCGCCGACGCCTGGGAAAGCCGCGCGACCATCCGAACCCGCCCCCGGCGCATGGTCGAAAACGATGACAAACTGATCTATCCCCTGAGCCGCCAACCGCTGGTGCTGAGCGAAACCTTTGTTCGTGAATGCCCGGAGCAGCGCGACTTCGCCCTGGTGCAAACGCTCTACAAGTTCATCAACGACGTGGTGATTTTCGAAACCGAGATCGTCGACAAGACGGCGCGCAGCATCGCCAAGAATCGCTTCCCCGTGCCCTTCCCGTTCGCCTGTCGCTACGACGCCATGACCGTGGTGGTGGATGAGGATTATCACGCGCTGGTGGCGATGGATTTCATGCAGCAGACGGTGGCCATGACCGGTATCGCGCCGATCGAGCTGCCGCATGAAATCGAGCTGAGCCGGGCGATTCCCGCAGCGTTGGCACTGGCGCCGGAACACCTGCGCAGCGCCGTGGAGCTGATCTGCGTGGCCATTGCGGAAAACACCGTGACCAATGATGTGGCGGCGTTCGCCAAGGACGACACGGTCAAGCAATCGATCAAGGGCCTGATGGCTGACCACTTGCTCGACGAGGGCCGTCACTCGGGGTTCTGGTCACGACTGGTACGGATCTATTGGCATTCGGCGAACGAAGACGACCGCCAGCGGATCGCGAAGATTCTTCCGGTGTTCATTACCCACTACCTGACCAACGACATTCAGAAATCGTTCGACTTCCGGTTGATCGAACACCTGCACATCAGCGATGCCGCCAAGGTCGCACTCAAGAGCGAAGTGGCAGGCCTGGCCTTCCCGATCAATCGTCATCACCCGCTGGTCGCCAATATCGTGCGGTTTTTCCGCAGCAGTTCGCTGCTCGATTCGCCGTGCGTGCAAGACGCCCTGAGCGACTACCTGATCTAGCCGAGGAGAACATCATGAGACGTCTCGACATTCTGCTCATCGGTCAAAGCCAGGCCTTGAATGAGCTGGCGCTGGAACTGGAACAACACGGCCATGCACTGACGCGACTGAGCGACAGCCACGCCTTGAATGAACAAAAAATCGGTGACGCCGAACTACTGATCGACGACGGCAGCCTGGCTATCTCCACACAGTGCCTGCACGACCTGGGCGACTGCGCACGGTTGAGCGTGACGCTGGGCCTCGGGCCGACAGACACCAGTGGTCTGCCGCCCATCGATGTGCTGTGCCGCTATACATCGAGCGGCGACCAACGACTGATCGCCCGCGTCCCCGTCGCCAACGAAGTCTCTGGTAATGGCCAGGCGCTGCGCCTGAGGGTCATCGCTGAATTGGTTGACCGCGTGGCGCTTGAGGTCAGCCGTTTTTCCCGCGATGACGAGTACTTCACGCACGCCGCAACGGCCACGCCCGGTCGTCATCAGTGTGAAGAAAGCTTGTTGACGCTGGAGAGTCTGGCCTATGCCCACCGGCTCAACCTCAGCGCGCAACCGCAGCTGCTGCAACTCGGGCAAATCCCGATGATCGAGCGGCTCGAACGGAGCTTCAAAACCTTCCGTGAACGCCCGGCGCTGCACATTGATGGCGAGGTGCTGAGTTATGGCGATTTGCATGCCCAAAGCCTGGCAATCCAGCAACGGTTGCTGCCACTGATCGAGCAATGTCGAGCGGTTGATGGACCCGTTGTAGTGGGCATTTGCCTGCCGAAATCCAGCGCACTGTTTGCCGGCATTCTGGCGATTCTCGGCAGTGGTGCGGTGTACCTGCCACTTGAACCCAGCCATCCGTTGCAGCGCCAGCAATACATTCTGGAAAACGCCGGCGCAGTGCTGTTACTGCACGATGGTCAGCACCCGCTGAGCAACGAGATGCCCGGGCTCGACATCAGCAACATCGACGCTCGTGAGGCTAATCCCGGCTTACCGTTGATGCGCCAGCGACCTGGCAGCCAGGCGCCGTGCATGGCGCTCTACACGTCGGGCACCACTGGGCATCCCAAAGGTGTGTTGCTCAGTCAGAACAATCTCGGGCACTTCACCGCGTGGTACGCCGATTACGTCGAGCTGACCGAGCAAAGCCGCGTCTTGCAGTTTTCATCGCTGAGTTTCGACTCTTCGCTGATCGATATTTTCCCGGCGCTGATCCAGGGTGCCGAGCTGATCGTACCTAACGACGATCAACGTCGTGACCCGCTGCAACTGGTCGAGTTAATCCGTCATCATCAACTCAGCCACGCGTTTCTCCCTCCAGCACTGTTGAGCATTCTGCCGCTGGATCAGTTGCGCGACCTTGCGCATGTGATGACCGGCGGCGACGTCTGCGAACCCCATGTGATCAAGCAACTGACCCAACAGGGCAAGCTCTACAACCTGTATGGCCCGACCGAAGCCACCGTGCTGATCACCGCCCGACAACTGCAAGTCGGTGACAGCAATCGCAGCCTCGGGGCGCCAATTGCCAACAGCCAGGTACTGATCCTCGACGAAGATTTTCAGCCAGTAGCCGAGCAGACCGTCGGCGAGCTGTACATCGTCGGTCCGGGGGTGTGCCTGGGCTATTTGAACAACCCGCAGCAGACCGCCGAGCGCTACCTGCAACTGCCCTTGCCCGGCGGCCAGAGCCTGCGTGCCTACCGCACCGGCGATATGGCGAAGTGGACCGCAGACGGCATCGAGCTCTGTGGGCGACGGGACAATCAGGTGAAGATCCGCGGCTACCGGGTCGAACCGGAGGAGATCGAACGCTGCCTGCGCGAAAGTCAGTTGTTCCGGCAGGTGGCGGTGGTGATCGACACTCATCGACGGATTCTGGCGTTCCTCGCACAACCTCAGGAAGCGCAGCCAGGCGCGGCTCGAGAAGCGCTGAAAGCACACGCGCAGCAGTTTTTACCGGACTACATGCAACCCACCGCGTGGACTGAACTGGCGAGCATGCCCTTCGCCAGCAATGGCAAAGTCGATCGAAGGGCGCTGTTGGCAATGCCGGTCAGCGTCCTCGAAAACCATCAGCGTCGGTTACCGGAATCCGCCGACGAGGCACAATTGCTGGAGCTCTGGGCCGAGCTGCTGGAGTTGCCGGCTGGCGACATTTCCACCGACGAAAGCTTCTTCAATCTCGGCGGCCACTCGATCCTGCTATCACGCATGTTGCTGCAATTACGCGAGCAGTTCGGGCGCAGTATCTCGATCAATCGCTTCATCGAAGTACCGACCATCGCCAGGCTGGCAACGCTGGTCAGAGGCTCTGCCGGCGAAGAGGTGCTCAGCGAAAAAGCCCTCGCCGATGCCTTCCGCGAGCTTGATGTGCAGCCCTTGCCGATCAGCCGGATGGGCGATGTGCACAAGGTCATCGTCACCGGTGCCAACAGCTTCGTCGGCGTGCATATCGTCGAGGCGTTGCTGGCCTGGGGCGCCAGTGAAGTCGCATGCCTGGTGCGCGACGGTGCCGGGCAATCCGCCGTGCAGCGTTTTGCCGAGTCCCTGCGCGAGAATCGCCTGGAACATCTGGATCTGAGTCGGGTTCAGGTCTACGCAGCAGACATCACGCAACCTGCGCTAGGCCTGACACCAGAGGTGTATGAGCGACTGGATCGCGAGTTCGGCGCGTTGGTGCACAACGCCGCCAACGTCAACCACGTACTCGATTACGAGTCGCTGGCACGGGACAACGTCGAGCCGATTTTCGAATGTTTGCGACTCTGCGAAGGGCGCAGCAAGAAGGTCTTCAACTTCGTCTCCACGCTGTCGGCTTCCAGCACCATCGACGCCGATGGCCGGGTCCTCGAGCAGCCCGCCGCGCAGACCCCGCCGATCTACATCAAGAACGGCTACAACCTGTCCAAATGGGTCGGCGAACGGATCCTCGAACGCGCTCGCGAGCGTGGGGTACGGGTCAACCTCTATCGACCCGGCAACATCAGCTTCAACAGCCTCACAGGCGTGTGCCAGCCGCACAAGAACCGTCTGATGCTGATGCTCAAAGGCTCGATCCAGCTCGGCCAGGTGCCGGAGTTCGCGCTGAACTTCGACTTGATGCCGGTGGACTTCCTCGCCCGCTTCATCGCCTTCCACGCCAGCCGTTATCAGCCCGAACACGCGGTTTTCAACCTGCACAACCCCGAACCTCTGAGCTGGGACGCCTACGTCGCTTCGTTCCGCGAGGCCGGACGCGAGTTCCAAATGGTCAGCGTCGCCGACTGGCAACAGCAACTGGGCCGGGTCGACAGCGATAACGCGCTATTCGGCGTGCTGGGTTTCTACCTCAACGGCTTCGAAGAGGACATCGGCGACATCTCCATGATCGGCCACGCCAACGCCCAGGCAGGTGTGCAGCAGATGGGCGCGCACTACCCGCAAAAATCCCCGGCGCTGCTGCGTCGCGGCTGCGACTACCTGAAAGAAATCAACTTTATCTGACCCATCACCCATAGAAATGGAGCAAGACCATGAGCACTCTGCAACCCGATACCCTGATCAAAAACCCGCACGGCTGCCATGTTGTGTCGTCGGTGGAAATACCGGCCGAGGCGTCGAAGGTCTGGGACATAGTCGGCAACTTCGCTGGCTTCGACAAGTTCATCCCGGCGCTATCGCACATCGAGATGACTGGCGAGGGCGTGTCGTCGCTGCGCAAGAAGTTCTTCAAGGACGGTAACCTGGTCGTCGAGCAACTCAATTCCCGCGACGATCAGGCACTGAGCATGACCTGGACTACCGTCTACAACACGTTGGGCGTTGGTCAGTTGTGGGCCGCCATGAGCGTTGAGCCGCTAGGCACCGGCAAGTCGCGCGCGACCTGGACCATCATCGCCGAACCCGCCCAGGGCGGCGTCGAAGCCCTGCCGGGGTTCAAGGACTTCGTACAGGGGTTTGCCGATGACTCGATGAATAATGCGCTGAAGTTGTTTGCGTAGGGCTTTGGTTCAGCGGTGACTGGCGCACCGCTTTCGCGAGCAAGCTCGCTCCCACAGAGGTTTCAGTCGTTCACAAATGCTGTGTTCGCTGCAGATCCACTGTGGGAGCGAGCTTGCTCGCGATTGAACGATAACGCGGTCAGATCTTGAAGCTATCCACCAATTGCTTCAGGCGGTTTGCCTGCAGCGACAACGCATCGCAATCCTTCAAGGTTTCGTTGAGGTTGGCCACGCCCTGCTGGTTCAGCAGGTTGATCTGGCTGATGTCAACGTTGAGGGTTTCCACCACGGCGGTCTGCTCTTCCGTCGCGGCCGCTACCGACTGGTTCATGCCGTCGATCTCGGTGATCCGCTGGGTCACGCTGACCAGCCGCGCACCGGCCTGATTCGCCACTTCGACGCTTTCTTCGCTGGATACCTGACTGGCATTCATGGTCGATACCGCTTCACGCGAGCCGACCTGCAACGAGGTGATCATCTTGTGAATCTCCTCAGCCGACTCCTGGGTACGATGGGCCAGGTTGCGCACTTCGTCCGCCACCACCGCAAAACCACGCCCGGCTTCACCCGCCCGTGCCGCCTCGATGGCCGCGTTGAGCGCCAGCAGGTTGGTCTGCTGCGAGATGCCTTTGATCACGTCGAGGATGTGCCCGATGTTGTCGGTGCTGGCGTTCAGGGTTTCGATCTGCGTGCACGACAGGCTGATTTTCTGCGACAACTCGGTCATCGCCAGAATGGTTTGTTCCACCACCTGACGACCGTCGTCAGCCTGTTCACTGGCGCCGCTGGCGTGTTGCGAAGCGTCCGCCGCGTTACGGGCGATCTCCTGGGTGGCGGCCCCCAGTTGGTTGATCGCTGCCGCCACGCTATTGGTCCGTGCGCTTTGCTCATCGGAGCCGATGATCGACGCATTCGACGATGCCATGACCCGTTGCGACAAGTCATGCACCTGGCGCGTGGCCGACGACACTTCAGAAATCGACGCGTGAATCCGCTCCACGAACTGGTTGAAAGCACTGCCCAACTCGCCAAATTCGTCTTTGCTTTCCACCGCCAGACGGCGAGTCAGATCGCCTTCGCCTTGAGCGATGTCCTGCATCGCACGACCCATGGTGGTCAGTGGACGCATCAGCACCTGAATCAACAGACTCAGCAGCACGGCAATCGCAGTCACCGCGACGAACATCGCAATCAGTGCCGAGGTACGGAACTTGCCCAGTGGCGCGTAGGCCTTGTCCCTGTCGATCGACAGGCCGATGTACCACTCGGCATTCGGCAAGCCTGTAACCGGGGTGAAGGACAGGATGCGCGCCTGCTTGTTCAGAAGCACTTCCTGATTGCCCTTCTCGATACGTACGTTCGAGCCTGGGTAGATATCCTTGAGATTCTTCATCACCTGGTCTTTGTCCGGGCTGACGATCACCTGGCCGTCAGCGCTGACCAGGAACGCATGACCGATACCGCCGAAGTCCACCGAGTTGATGATCTTCACCAAGGTTTCCAGACTCAGATCCCCGCCGACCACGCCGAGCAGTTCACCGCTCTTCTTCACCGGCATGGCGATAGTCACCACCAGCCCGCCGACAGCGGCCATATAGGGCGGCGTGAGCATGGTTTTGTCGGCAGCTACAGCCTGTTTGTACCAAGGACGCTGACGAGGATCGTAGCCATCCGGCATTTTCGCGTCAGGTCGTTGGGTAAACACGCCATTGGCCTGACCGACGTAGGTGAACTGGAAGTTCGAGGTGAAGGCCGGCTGGTCGACCAACCCGGCAAGGTCCGCGCTGGCACCTTGGTGCGCGACGTTCTGGGCCAGGTTTTCCAGTACCAGAATCCGTCCACTCAGCCAGTTCTGTACGCTGCTGGCGGTCAAATCGCCGGCTTGCTGGACGGAAGAGTCGAGGTTTTGCTGAATAGTATTTCGCTGCAGGTAGTCGTTGTACAAAGTGAACAACGCAAAAGCCAGAACCACTACGCCTGAAGCGGCCAACAGGATTTTATGGCTGAACTTGAGATTCATTTCATGGGACTTCTTATGCAAAGAGTGGGGATGCGTTCCGGGTGCAACATTCCATGTAACGCCGTAGGCCGCTCTTAGGCCGCTCTACTTTGGTGCACGCATGTCTCACCAGTATTTCGGCACAGGTCCGAAAAAACTTAGGCGTTTGTGCAAAATGCACCAGATTCCCTGCACAAACCCGCCAAACGGCGTGCTAGAGCGCTCAAGCTACATTTTCTTGATGACGGTTGATCACGTGGCGCAGGCGCTCTACAGCAACCACCACACTCTGAGCTTTTAGCTGCCTCTTAAACGACAAAACCCCTGTCTGCGTTAGCAGACAGGGGTTTCGGAATTCAATCTTGACGATGACCTACTCTCACATGGGGAAACCCCACACTACCATCGGCGATGCATCGTTTCACTGCTGAGTTCGGGATGGGATCAGGTGGTTCCAATGCTCTATGGTCGTCAAGAAATTCTGTAACCAGCCCGTACGAAACATACGTGCCAGCAAAATTGGTGACTTCTACTTAAAACAAAACCCCTACCTGCGGTCGCAGATAGGGGTTTCGGAATTTAATCTTG
>NZ_MOBJ01000019.1 GCF_003732225.1 Pseudomonas brassicacearum
GCCGTGCGCAGCGGCGACCGCACCACCTGCGACGCCAAGGTGGTGGGTTCCGGGCTGATCTCACCCAACGTCACCATCGGCGGCGGTTCGGCGGTGGTGCGCGAGATCCGCAGCGGCAAGACCCCAGGCGTGGGGCTGGCGGTCACCGCGTTACTGATGCTCAAGGGCGGCAAAGGCAAGTTCTTCAGCAAACTGCCGTGCATGCTGATCGGCGGCGCGACGTCGATGGCCGTCAGCAGCGCGATGGGCGCCATGGCCAACGCCGCCATGGGCTCGTCGAACCCGGTGCATGCCGCGACCGGGGCCAAGGTACTGGGGGGCGATGAAGAGCTGGATTTCGTGCTGCCCGGCATCTTGCCGATCGATTGGCAGCGCTTCTACAACAGCCGTGACGAACGCCGCGACGGGTTGTTCGGCGCGGGCTGGAGCGTGTCCTACGAGGTGTGCGTCGAAATTCTGCCTCACCCGGAGGGCGGGGAAACGCTGGTCTACACCGATGAACAGGGCCGACGTATCGACATGGGTTCGATCCCCTTGGGTGGCGCGGTGTTCAGTGCCGGTGAAGGGCTCAGTGTTCGACGGCACGTTAATGGGCAGTTGTTGATTGAAAGTACGGACGGGTTGTATCGGCTGTTCGACGGTACACCCGGTAATCCGTCCTTGTTGCGCCTGAATCAGCTGGGTGATCGTAATGACAACCGGGTTCACCTCGACTATGACGAAACCGGACGGTTGGCGCGCCTGCGGGATACTTTCGATCTGGTGCAGGTCGAGCTGACTCATGAAGGCGGTCGCGTGGCTCGGGTGGAACGCCTGTACCCCGACCAACGCCGCGAAGTGCTCGTCAGCTACGGCTACGACGCAGTGGGCGATCTGGCCGAGGTGCGCGACGCCACTGGCCAGGTGCAGCGGCGCTTCGCCTACGACGCCGGGCGGCGGATGGTCGAGCATCAGTTGCCCACGGGGCTGCGCTGCTTCTATGAATGGGCTTATATCGAGGAAAAAGAATGGCGCGTGGTCCGGCACTGGACCGACGAGGGCGATACTTACCGGTTCGACTATGACCTCCTCGCCGGTGTCACGCGCATCACCGATGGCTCGCAGCGCGTCAGTACGCGCCGGTGGAACACCCAGCATCAGATCACCGAATACACCGACAACCTCGGCCAGACCTGGCAATTCGAGTGGAACGACGAGCGCCAATTGCTCAGCGCCACCGACCCGCTGGGCGGGCGCTATGCCTACAGCTACGACGACGCCGGCAACCTGATCGGCGAAACCGACCCGCTGGGCCGCAGCGATTCGACCCTATGGCTGGAACACTGGGCCTTGCCGCTGGTGGAAACCGATGCCGCGGGCAACAGTTGGCAATATCGCTATGATCAGCGCGGCAACTGCATCGCCGAAACCGATCCGCTGGGCCACATCACCCGCTACCGCTACGACACTCACGGCCAGGTCGTCGAGATCATCGACGCCACCGGCAAAAGCAAAAAGCTGCGCTGGAACCCGTTCGGCCAACTGGTCGAACACATCGATTGCTCGGGTTATCCGACGCGGTTCAGCTACGACAACCGGGGCTATCTGCAAACCATCACCGACGCCCTCGGCGAACGCACCCAGTTCAGCTACGACGCCCAGGGGCGGTTGATCAGCAGCCAGTTGCCGGACGGCCGCACCGAGCAGTATCAGCGCGACGTCGCCGGCCAGTTGATCGGCTACACCGACCCGGCCGGGCATACCACCCTGTATCAACATAACCGTCGCGGCCAGGTGCGCCAGCGCACCGACGCCCATGGCCGGCAGGTGCAGTTCGGGTACGACAGCTATGGGCGACTGCAAGCGCTGACCAATGAGAACGGCGAAAGTTATCGGTTCGCCTGGGATGCTGGAGACCGGCTGACCGAACAACAAGACCTCGACGGCAGCGCCAAGCGCTACACCTATGATCTGCTGGATAACGTCGCGGCGGTCACGGCGATTCCCGCGCCTTACGGTAACGGCCTGGCCGTCGTCCCCGAAGCACCTCCGGCCCCCATCGTTCATCGGCTGGAACGCGACGCCGTTGGCCGGCTGATCGCCAAAGTCACCGACGATGGCCGCACCGACTACAGCTACGACCCGCTGGACCAGCTCACCGCCGTCACCTTCACCGACCACCAGGGCAACGCACAAACCCTAAGCTTCGCCTACGACGCCCTCGGCCAGTTGCTCGCAGAACAAAGCACGGCCGGCAACCTGCACCACCACTACGACGAACTCGGCAACCTGATCCAGACCCAACTGCCCGACGGGCGCTGGCTCAATCGCCTGTACTACGGCAGCGGCCACCTGCACCAGATCAACCTCGACGGCCAGGTCATCAGCGACTTCGAACGCGACCGCCTGCACCGCGAAGTGCTGCGTACCCAAGGCCAGATCAGCACTCGCAGCGAGTACGACCGTAGCGGCCGCTTGCGCTCACGCCAACGCCGCCACAGCAGTCAGCCATCACTGATGCCGGCAGCGGTGCAAAAGCACTTCGAGTACGACCCCGCCGACAACCTGATCGGCAAACTCGACCAGCAACCCGCCGCGCAACACCGCCAACTGCTGCACTACGACGCCACCGGCCGCATCATCGCCAGCCAGGACAGCCTGCACGGCCAGCGCGAAACCTTCGCCTACGACGCCGCCGCCAACCTGCTGGACGGCCCGCAACCCGGTGCCGGGCTGGTGGTGCACAACAAACTGCTGACCTATCAGGACAAACGTTATAGCTATGACGCGTTTGGCCGGATGATCGAAAAACGCAGCGCTAAACGGGGCCTGCAACGCTTTGCCTACGACGCCGAAAGCCGGTTGATTGAAGTGCGCAACGAAAACGGCAGCGTGGTCAGGATGACCTACGACCCGCTGGGCCGACGCATTGAAAAAACCGAGCACGACACCCACGGCTACCCGCTGGGCGAAACCCGCTTCACCTGGGACGGCCTGCGCCTGTTGCAGGAACATCGCCATCAGCAGACCAGCCTCTACCTCTACGAAGACGAAGGTTACGACCCCCTGGCCCGCGTCGACGGCACCGGCCCGCTGCAAAAAATCCGCTACTACCACAACGACCTCAACGGCCTGCCGGAACAGCTCACCGAAGCGGACGGCCACAACGTCTGGCAGGCGACTTATCGGGTGTGGGGCAACACGTTAGAAGAGGTGCGCGAGCCGTACTACATTGAAGAGCAGAACCTGCGATTCCAGGGGCAGTACCTGGACCGGGAGACGGGGCTGCATTTCAATACGTTCAGGTTTTATGATCCGGATGTGGGGCGGTTTACGACGCCGGATCCGATTGGGTTGAAGGGAGGATTAAACCTCTATCAATATGGATATAACCCCGTTGGATGGGTGGATCCATGGGGTTGGAGTTGTGTCCAGTTCAAACGCTGGAAAAGAGGCGACGCTATTGATAAACCTCTGCCTAACGGCAAAGCTCCTGCATGGGACGTAGTGAGGTCAAGGTATTGGAAGAATCGACACGAAGCCTCGAAAGCTTCAGGTGAGTTCAGTCCAGCCAATATGAGCCGAATGAAACGTGGCTCGGCCCCCTTGGACGCAAACGGAAACTCGATGGAGTTGCACCATCACAACCCTCAACGCAATGGCGGAGTCGGCGTGAACAACCCGCGAAATTTACGTGAAGTCACACGAGAACAACATGCCGAACTTGATGATTTCAGACATCTAGGAACCAAGTAATGACTGCTATAGAAATTGTGAAGCAATTTGTCGAGGCATCCATTTCGCCAAAAGAATTCGAAGGGAAAATTTATGCCAACTCATCAATTGAAGAGCTACTAAGAAGCGAGAAAAATTTACCAGCTTACGTGGCAGAACCAGACCTATACACATACGCCATTAGTCAAAACTATGAAAACCTTGAATCCATATATAACATCCAAACTCTTCTATCTGACTTTTTAAACAAGAAAAATATACCCCACACGGTCGAAAGAAAATATGAAGAGCTATTTAACCTAACGCTGAAAGTTCAGCCAAAATGGTTGTCCCTACCATCAGATTATCTATCCAGCCTCATTGAAGACAAAAAATCACTTAGCGCCAAAGAGCTGCAGTTATGGTTAAAGGAAAAAATAAAAAGTGATTTTCGCTCTCTGAAGACACCACCCAAATGGCTCCAAAACCCCGAATGGCCTATACAGGATGGAAAGCCAATGATTTTTTTGGGGCAACTCGATATTAGTGATTTAAGCCATGACAACTCTCAGGCTTATTTGTTTTTTGATGAAAATAAGAGAGCGTTTCATACGGTCACGCAATCTTGCTGATCAGCATTGACATTGAAAAAAGCAGAGCAGAATGATTCATTGTCGAACTCACAGTTTAATAGACCAATACGAGGATCGTTTACTCTTGTGCCCCTTGCCGCAGTGGTCGCTTACCTGCGCGACAATGCCGTACACACCAGCCAGCCCTCGATGACGCCGGCTGTCATGCAAAAGCATTCCGAGTACGACTTCGCCGCCAACCTGCTGACGGCCGGTGTTTATTACGGCCAGGAAAATCAAACATGATTTTAAGTTGGAAAGCCCCTACTTATTACAGCGAACAACTGATCGGCTCGTATGACATCGAAAGCGGTTCTTATGAAACCGCCGGTTCGAATTTTGACTACCTGTCATTGTTGGCGGGAAAACCCTATCCATTGAATATGGACAAGCCAAAGGTCTATTTTCCGTGCAAGAAAAAAAAGTTGCTTGCGTATGACTGCCTATGGCTACTTGGGGGAGTCCCACTAGTCACTGAGCGACTTGCGGATTTTCTCACCCATCAATCTGCTCAGGACATTCAGCTCATTCAACCTGCTGTCGTCATTGCAGACGGGGAAGAGGTCGACGAAGCTTTTTTCATAGTGAATGCAATCAATACCGTCAACGCGATAGATCAAGGGCAATCTGCCGCTGAACGGGATGATGACGGATCGATCATCTATTTCACTAAAACCTGGTTCCTGGACGATGCTGCCGGCATGCGCGGAATCGCTCGTGAGCCAGAGTCAGGAGACCTTCTGATCTCTCAGCAGTTGGCCGATTCTATGATCGAGAAAAAATTCAAAAGCAACAAAGGCTTGGGTTTCTATATCGCCAACCGCACGTTTGTCCCTTATAAAAATCAGGCCTAGGCTTCTGGCCCACATAATGGCCGACATTTTTAGGACCGGCGCCGGGCTAGTGGTGCACAACAAAGTAACCTTGAACTCATGGACAAGTCCTACCACAAAACCAATAGCAAGGCCCTGCATTGGTATCCTGAAGGGGAAAATCCATATGGACTCAATTAACAACGCCCGCTGCCAACTCTGCAAAGAAACATTCGAGCTGGACGCGCAGCAGCCTGCCAATTGCCGATGTCCGATCAGCCAATGCACCGGCTGGGTTGATCTGATTGATGAGCAATCTCCGCCCTTCTGGGGCTGTGGTGAATGCGGCAGTGTTTGATATGAAGAAAAAAACCTGCAAAAAGAAATCACAGCCATCATTGGCTCGTATCCGTATAGAGCCGGCAGCTACAAGCAGTTGAACGGCAAATGGATTCCCGGTGATTTAAATTCAGAACCTGCGAATTACGAAGAGCTCGTCGCGAAAGAGCCGACAGACGATCATGACGAGTTGGTAAGGGGATAAGCGTGGCGACGCCAAAACGCGTCGATTACTGTAATTACAAAACCCACAAAAAATGGGCACCCGACCCAGTCGGTGTGCCCATTTTTTTACCGCCCCGCCTCCCTTCGAGACGGTACCGCTAATTACGGATTAACGCTGTCTTTGAGCGACTTGCCCGGTTTGAAGGCAACGGTGTTGCTGGCCTTGATTTTCACTGGCTCACCGGTTTGCGGGTTCTTGCCGGTGCGAGCGCCACGGTGGCGCTGCAGGAAAGTACCGAAGCCCACCAGGGTGACGCTGTCTTTACGGTGCAGAGCGCCGGTGATTTCTTCAAGGACGGCGTTGAGAACGCGGTTAGCCTGTTCTTTGGTGAGGTCAGCCTTTTCAGCGATTGCTGCGGCGAGTTCTGGTTTACGCATGAGTGAAGCCTCTTTGACGGTTTTTTGTTGTTATGTCCGTGCTGTTCTTCCGGAACAGCGCCCAAGGCGCCGCAGGCTCTACTCTGCGGCAGACGGGAGTGAGGATGGCACGCGGTTAGTTGCGGCGCCAGTCTCGGGGCGACCTTTGTAGGGGCAAAAGCGGGGTGATTCCGACAGAACGACCGGTATTTACGCCAGAAGCGCCGGAAGCTCCTTGTTTAGAGCCAGTTTCTCCATCACCGCCGCCCCGGTAAGCGCGTAACCCAGCAGTTTTCCGCTGGCATCACGGCACAGCGCCTTGATGTCGGCGCCCTGCCCTTCGACGGTCCAGATACCTTCAAAACCCCGTGGCGGTGGGGAAACCACCAATGGGCAGACCGGTGTTTTCACGGTGATCGGCATCGCACCGTAGCTGACCGCGGTCGGGTTGCCGGCCAGGGTCTGAGCCAGCGCACGCGCACAGCTCATCAGGGGCATCACGTACAGCAAATTCAGCCCATCGACTTCGGCGCAGTCGCCCAAGGCGTAGATATTGGCGTGAGAGGTCTTGAGGTGACGGTCAACGACCACACCGCGATTGATCTGCAAACCGGCAGCGGCCGCCAGATCGATGCGCGGGCGCAGGCCAATGGCTGAAACCACGACGTCGCAGGGGATCACCTGGCCGTCGGACAAATGCCCTTCGAGCCCGTCATCGGTGCGCTGCAAGCGGTTGAGTACCGGGCCGAGGTGGAACTGCGCGCCCAAACTTTCCAGCCCGGCCTGCACCGCAGCGGCCGCCGCCGGGTGAAGCAGCGTCGGCATGACTTGTTCGCATGGCGCGACCAGTTGCACTTCATAACCACCGAGGATCAGATCGTTGGCGAACTCACAGCCGATCAGGCCGGCGCCGAGTAGCAGCACCCGACGCTTACCGGCCGCCGCTGCACGAAAGCGCGCATAGTCTTCGAGGTCATTGATCGGGAAGATCGCCTCGGGCGCATCGCCCTGCACCGGCACGCGTACGGTTTCCGCGCCCCAGGCGAGGATCAGGTCACGATAGACCACGGCTTCTTCGCCGATCCACAGGCGTTTGTGGCCTGGGTCGATGCCGCTGATGCGCGTGTGGGTGCGCACTTCAGCTTTCAGTTGTTCGGCCATGGCGCCGGGCTCGGCCATGCTCAGGCCATCGGCGTCCTTGTTCTTGCCGAAACCAGTGGAGAGCATCGGCTTGGAGTAAGAGCGGCCGTCATCTGCGGTAATCAGCAGCAGCGGTGTTTCGCCATCGAGTTTGCGAAACTCCCGGGCCAGGTTGTAGCCAGCCAGCCCAGTGCCGACGATCACGACAGGTGCGTTCATTCCTTACTCCTCTTCAATTCATAAAAAGCTGTGATCAGGCAGCGATTTCGATCATCTCGAAATCCATTTTGCCGACGCCACAGTCGGGACACAGCCAGTCTTCCGGCACGTCCTGCCACAAGGTACCGGCGGCGATGCCATCATCCGGCCAGCCTTCGGCTTCGTTGTAGATCAGCCCACAGACCACGCATTGCCACTTCTTCATTACTTGTTTCCTCAGGTTCTCAGGCTTTTGCTGGCGCGAACGGTCGCCTGATAAAGGTCTGCCGTCCGGCTCAAGGCGTTTTGTACTGATCGGGCTCAACAGATGCAAGCCTGTTCGGTGCCATTACCCCGCCCGATCAATCAATATCACCGACCGACATGGTAAGCTCGCCGCCTCATTTGCTGCCAATACTGACTCACTGTGCCGCACTCAAAACCCCTCGCCCCTGCTCTGCTCTGGCTGCCACAAAGCCAGCTGACCCCGCTACCTGACGCGCAAACCCTCGACTGGCTATTCGATGAGGGCTCGCTCACCCGTCGCCTGACCCGTTTGTCGGATAACGGCTTCAGCGTGACGCCGCTGTTCGAAGGCTGGCAGCCTTTGCGCGCAGACGAATGTGTCGCACTGGAATTGCCCGAAGGCAGCGAAGGCTGGGTTCGTGAGGTGTATTTGCGCGGTCATGGCGAGGCCTGGGTGTTTGCCCGCAGCGTCGCGGCGCGCAGTTCGTTGCAGGACGGCGGGTTGAATATGGATGAGTTGGGCAGCCGCTCCCTGGGCGAGTTGCTGTTTTGCGATCAGGCGTTCCAGCGCCGCGCCATCGAGGTTTGTCACTATCCCGTCGAGTGGTTGCCGAGCGAATCCCGGGCACCGCAATTGTGGGGCCGTCGTTCGCGTTTCGACCGGGGGAGCTTAAGCGTACTGGTCGCGGAAATATTCTTGCCGACGCTGTGGCGTGCTGTTTGCGCGAATGCGGAGAACTGCTGATGTACCAGAGCCTGCTCAAATCGTTGAATCGCCTGAACCCACGTGCCTGGGACTTCATTCAACTGACCCGCATGGACAAGCCCATCGGCATTTACCTGCTGCTGTGGCCGACCTTGTGGGCGCTGTGGATTGCCGGTAAAGGTTCGCCGTCACTGGCCAATATCGTGATTTTCGTCCTGGGTGTGGTGCTGACCCGCGCCGGTGGCTGCGTGATCAATGACTGGGCTGATCGCAAGGTCGACGGCTACGTGAAACGTACCGAACAACGGCCATTGGTCAGCGGCAAAATCAGTTCGAAAGAAGCGCTGGTGTTCTTCGCGTTGCTGATGGGCGTGAGTTTCCTGTTGGTGCTGTGCACTAACGCGGCCACGGTCTGGCTATCGTTCGGCGGTCTGGCGCTGGCCGCCACTTACCCGTTCATGAAGCGCTACACCTATTACCCGCAAGTGGTGCTGGGCGCTGCGTTTTCCTGGGGCATGCCGATGGCGTTCACCGCTGAAACCGGTGAGCTGCCGGCCATTGCCTGGTTGCTGTGGATCGCCAACCTGCTGTGGACCGTGGGTTATGACACCTATTACGCCATGACCGACCGCGACGACGATTTGAAGATCGGCGTGAAATCCACGGCGATTCTGTTTGGCGATGCCGATCGGGTGATTATTCTCACGCTGCAAGGGCTGGCCCTGGCGTGCTTGCTGCTGGCGGGATCAAAATTCGAGCTGGGCGGCTGGTTCCACCTGGGGTTGCTGGCTGCGGCAGCGTGCTTTGCCTGGGAGTTCTGGTACACCCGGGACAAGGACCGACTGAAGTGTTTCCAGGCCTTCCTGCATAACCACTGGGCCGGGTTGGCGATTTTCATCGGAATCGTGCTGGATTACGCGTTGCGCTGATTGTTTGAAAAGATCGCAGCCTGCGGCAACTCCTACGCCCGATCGGCGTACACCCGATTGGCGTACACCTGTAGGAGCTGCCGAAGGCTGCGATCTTTTAGCAGTTCAGATCATCGGGCGCCGGTCAGTGCTTGGCCATATGCCACATACCGTTCATTTTACCGTCACCCATTTTGTCGCCGGGCTTCGTGTCCATTTTGAAGGTGTACATCGGCTTGCCGTCATGAGCCCATTGCATCGTGCCGTCGTCGCGCTTGATCACCGTCCATTTTCCCTCGGGCTTGGCGTCCATCGGGGCCACCATCGGTGGCCAATACTCGGTGCACTTGGCATCGCACATCGACTTGCCACCTTTGTCTTTGTCAAAGGTGTAGAGGGTCATGCCCTTGGAATCGACCATCATGCCGTCTTTCATCATGGCCGGTTCGGCCGCGAAGGCCATTGTCGGCAGCGCCAGCGCAGCCGTAATCAGCAGGGCCTTCCAGGATTGAGCGTAGTGAGTCATGGAAACCTTCCTTTGTGGTTGTCAGGATTCGAACTTTGAGCTTAGTTCAGGATTGCACTGATCGCCGCACGACTAAAATACTGTCACACGACTGCAATAATTCCGTTATCTAATGCGGCGCAAGACAGTTAAATGACAAGAGGATTAAGGCATGGTTGGCAGGAGTATTCTGATCGTCGACGACGAAGCGCCCATTCGCGAAATGATCGCCGTTGCGTTGGAAATGGCCGGCTATGACTGCCTGGAGGCGGAAAACTCCCAGCAGGCCCACGCCATTATTGTCGACCGTAAACCCGACCTGATCCTGCTCGACTGGATGCTGCCCGGCACGTCAGGCATCGAGTTGGCCCGGCGTCTCAAGCGCGATGAACTGACCGGGGACATCCCGATCATCATGCTCACCGCCAAGGGCGAAGAGGACAACAAGATCCAGGGCCTGGAAGTTGGCGCCGATGACTACATCACCAAGCCGTTTTCCCCACGTGAGCTGGTTGCGCGCCTGAAAGCCGTGCTGCGTCGCGCTGGTCCTACCGACGGCGAGGCGCCGATCGAAGTCGGCGGCCTGCTGCTGGACCCGATCAGCCATCGTGTGACCATCGACGGCAAACCCGCCGAGATGGGCCCGACCGAATACCGCTTGCTGCAGTTTTTCATGACTCACCAGGAACGCGCCTACACCCGCGGGCAATTGCTCGATCAGGTCTGGGGCGGCAATGTGTATGTCGAAGAGCGCACCGTCGACGTGCATATCCGTCGTTTGCGTAAAGCCCTCGGCGATGCCTATGAGAATCTGGTACAAACCGTGCGTGGCACTGGTTATCGCTTTTCCACCAAAGCCTGAGCCAGCCCTTACTTGCTCGACAAGCTGACAAGGACGCATGTTTAAGTGAACCAAAACTGGCATGGCACTCTGATCCGCCACATGCTGTTGCTGGTCACCGGCTGTCTGGTGATCGGCCTGATCACAGGCGCATACGGCTGGAGCCTGGCCGCAGGCCTGGGGATTTACCTGGCCTGGACCCTCAAACAACTGCTGCGTCTGCACGAGTGGCTACGCCTGCAAAAACCCGACGAAGCACCACCCGACGGCTATGGCCTGTGGGGTGAAGTGTTCGACAGCATCTACCACCTGCAACGGCGCGATCAGCGCGTGCGCGGACGCCTGCAAGCGGTGATCGACCGGGTTCAGGAGTCCACCGCGGCGTTGAAAGACGCAGTGATCATGCTCGACAGTGACGGCAACCTGGAATGGTGGAACCGCGCCGCCGAAACGCTGCTGGGCCTCAAGACCCCGCAGGACAGCGGTCAGCCGGTAACCAATCTGGTGCGTCATCCGCGCTTCAAGGAATACTTCGAGCAGGACAGCTACGCCGAACCGCTGGAAATCCCTTCGCCGACCAACGACCGGATGCGGATTCAGCTGTACATCACCCGTTACGGCAACAATGAACACCTGATGCTGGTGCGCGATGTCACCCGCATTCATCAACTTGAGCAAATGCGCAAAGACTTCATCGCCAACGTCTCCCACGAACTGCGCACGCCATTGACGGTGATCTGCGGCTACCTGGAAACCCTGCTCGACAACGTCGAAGAAGTGAATCCGCGCTGGAGCCGTGCGTTGCAGCAAATGCAGCAGCAAGGCGGGCGCATGCAGACGCTGCTCAATGACTTGCTGCTATTGGCCAAGCTCGAAGCCACCGATTACCCGTCGGACAACCAACCCGTGCCGATCGACAGTCTGCTGCAATCGATCAAGAGCGATGCCCAGGCACTGTCCGGGCAGCGTAATCAGCACATCACCCTGGAAGCCGATTCGTCGATTATGCTCAAGGGCAGTGAAGCGGAACTTCGCAGCGCGTTCTCGAACCTGGTGTTCAACGCGGTCAAATACACCCCGGACGGCGGTAATATCCGCATCCGCTGGTGGGGTGACGAGCAAGGCGCACACCTCAGCGTGCAGGACTCGGGGATCGGCATCGACAACAAACACCTGCCGCGCCTGACCGAACGTTTCTACCGCGTCGATTCCAGCCGCAACTCCAATACCGGCGGCACCGGACTGGGCCTGGCCATCGTCAAACACGTTTTGTTACGACATCGCGCGCGAATGGAGATCAGCAGCGTGCTGGGTCACGGCAGCACGTTCACCTGCCATTTCGTGCCGGCACAGGTCACAAAATCGCGGGTCAACTCGCTGACCGACTAGCGCACGTGTCGTGGCCTGTACGGCTAGTTCGTTAGCTCAAATTCGGATGCCAGCGGTCCAGAGCCAAGGCGCTGTGACGAGTCATAGCCCGCTATGGCGAGGAACAGCAACGCAGGATATGGGCTGCTGGCGCCGAAGTTGACTAACAGAACTGGCCACACAGGCCACTACCCTCTAGGCAATCGCCCTGTCAGCCGCTACATTGGCTGACTTGGGCCTGCCTTTCAGGCTCGGCAATCCCCTTTCCTTTCGAATATACGGAACCCGCAAAACTCCATCATGGACCCTTCCCCTGGCTTGACCCTCGCTTCACTCTTCGCCGATTTCGGCATGATTCTTTTTGCACTGATCCTGGTTTTGCTCAACGGTTTCTTCGTTGCGGCGGAATTTGCCATGGTCAAACTGCGCTCGACCAAGGTCGAGGCCATTGCCCATAAAAACGGCTGGCGCGGGCAGATCCTGCGCACCGTACACAGCAAGCTCGACGCCTACCTGTCCGCCTGCCAATTGGGTATCACCCTCGCCTCCCTGGGCCTGGGTTGGGTCGGTGAACCGGCGTTCGCGCACTTGCTGGCGCCACTGCTCAGTGCGGTGGGCGTAGAGTCCGCTGAAGTGGTCAAAGGCATATCGTTCTTTACCGCCTTCTTCATCATTTCCTACCTGCACATTGTGGTCGGCGAACTGGCCCCCAAATCCTGGGCGATCCGTAAACCCGAGTTGCTGTCGCTGTGGACCGCAGTGCCGCTGTACCTGTTCTATTGGGCAATGTACCCGGCCATTTACCTGCTCAACGCCAGCGCCAACACCATCCTGCGGATCGCCGGCCAAGGCGAACCCGGCCCGCATCACGACCACCATTACAGCCGTGAAGAACTGAAACTGATCCTGCACTCCAGCCGTGGCCAGGACCCGAGCGACCAAGGCATGCGCGTACTCGCCTCGGCCGTGGAGATGGGTGAGCTGGAAGTGGTCGACTGGGCCAACTCCCGGGAAGACCTGGTGACGCTGGAGTTCAATGCGCCGCTCAAGGAAATCCTCGCACTGTTCCGTCGTCACAAGTTCAGCCGCTACCCGGTGTACGACAGCGAACGCCAGGAGTTCGTCGGCCTGCTGCACATCAAGGACCTGCTGCTGGAACTGGCCGCACTGGACCACATTCCCGAGTCGTTCAACCTGGCCGAGCTGACCCGCCCGCTGGAGCGCGTATCGCGCCATATGCCGTTGTCGCAGTTGCTGGAGCAGTTCCGCAAAGGCGGTTCGCACTTCGCCGTGGTCGAAGAGGCCGACGGCAACATCATCGGCTACCTGACCATGGAAGACGTGCTGGAAGTGCTGGTCGGCGACATCCAGGACGAGCACCGCAAAGCCGAACGCGGGATCCTCGCTTACCAGCCGGGCAAGTTGCTGGTGCGTGGTGACACACCACTGTTCAAGGTCGAACGCCTGCTGGGCATCGATCTGGACCACGTCGAAGCAGAAACCCTCGCCGGGCTGATCTACGAAACCCTGAAACGGGTGCCGGAAGAGGAAGAAGTGCTGGAAGTCGAAGGTTTGCGGATCATCATCAAAAAGATGAAAGGTCCGAAGATCATATTGGCCAAGGTGTTGATGCTCGACTAGTGCCCGACACCTGATCGGCGTCGATCCCATCGCGAGCAAGCTCGCTCCCACAGGGGATTTGTGTTTTGCCGGGAAACCGGAGTAACACCGAATCAGTGTGGGAGCGAGCTTGCTCGCGATAGCGCCAGCTCGGGCAACACATCATTGTTTGCCGAGCGCAAAGTTCGGCAAGCTGCCCACCGGCTGGTTGAACTGATACGGAATCGACACCAGCCCCAGCCCGCTATTGCGCTGCACCACGAAGTGCAAGTGCGGCCCGCTGCTGTTGCCGGTGTTGCCCGACAGCGCCAACGCGCTACCGACCACCACCCGCTGACCTTCCCGAACACACACCGAACCGCGCTTGAGGTGCAGGTACACGCCCATGGTCCCGTCATCGTGCAGCACCCGCACGAAATTGCCGGACGGATCGGTGCCGCGTCCGCTCTGGCTGTTTTCGGTCTTCACCACCACCCCGCCACGCGCCGCAATGATCGGCGTGCCTTCCGGCATGGCGATGTCCATCGCGTAACGGTTCTTGACCCCAAAGTGGCTGTATTGGCCATTGGCGCCCTGAGTCAGGTGAAACGGCCCGCCACGCCACGGCAGCGGATACCGATAGGCCAGCGTGGTGCCTGAGGGGTCGCCCAGTGAATAGTTGAACGTCGGGGTATAGGCCAGCGGCTTGCCAGGCGCAATCGCCGTGAGCAACGCCAGACGCATAGTGCTGCGCGCCGGCAACACCCGGCGGATCGTCTGCGAAGGCGCGCCCCTGACATTCATCAGTCCTGCAAAACTCAACTCGACCTCTACCGGCGCATACAGGTCGTTACGCGCAAACACGATGTGCGTGTCCTTCTGCTTCTTGATATCCAGATGAACCTGGCGCTCAAGGTGCTCGTCCATCCGGTCGCGAAACACAAATATCCGGGCGCCATGGGATGGGCGATCACTGTAGGAGACCACGCCAGTGGCACTTGTGGACTTGTAAATAGTGATAGCCACAGCCGAGGTGGAGGCCATGAACAGACCACAGAAAAACAGCAATCGCGCGAGCATGAGTAAAGTTCTGTCGAGGAAGGCCTGGAAACAGCCTAGCAGCCAGAATCGACCCGTGTAGCCGGCAGATGTTTCAAATGATCGTTCCCAAACCTTTCGTAAACGATCAACTGACCGCATCAGACCATCTGGAGTGGCCCGAGCGGCTGTGGGTCGAAACAGATATCAACGCCCAATCGAGCGGCTGCGGACAAGTTCACCAAGGCATCCAGCGAGAACTTGTCGATCTTGCCGTTGAGCACATCATTGAGCCGGGGTTGAGTGATGCCCAGGCGTTTGGCCGCGTCCTTTTGCGGCAACTCCCAGGCACGAATGGTTTTGCACAGTTCCTGCATCAGCCTGGAACGCAGGCGCATGTTGGCCGCTTGTTGTGGAGTGTCTTCCAGCGCATCCCAGACACTGGTGAAACGCTCGGTTTGAATCTGACGTTCGGTCATGGTGTTCAACCTATTTCCTGCAATCTGGCGCGTGCCAGTTCGATATCCCGCATTTCGGTTTTCTGTGTGGTTTTACGCAGCGCGTGCAGTACATAAATCGCATCCGGCCGGTTGACCACATAAAACACTCGAAACGCCCCTGACTCTTCGGTAATCCTGATCTCGTTGACGCCCCGCCCTATGGTCTTCATAGGCCTCCAGTCAAAGGGCTCTTCGCCCTGTTGCAAAAGATCCAGTTGAAAACCCGCAGCCCGCCGCACATCAAGTGGAAAGGCTTTGAGGTCCTTGAGCGCACTCCCTAAAAACACCACATCCTTGTGTCTTGGCATCGACGCCTCCTGTTGCTGACAGGAAAAGCGTAATCACGATTGCCCAAGACTGCGGCTTCGGGTTGTTTCAAAGCGTGGCAGATCAACCTGACGGTGCAAGATCGCTATCAATCAGGCTATATCGAAACGGATATAAATCAAGAAACGAATCGTGAATCCGATGCGCGGACACGAAACAAAAAAACACCACCTTATCGATTGAACGCGGAGCGTCCGGGGAGGCGTTCCCACGCCGGAGCGTGGGAACGATCAGCTACATCTTGACCCGATATTCCGTTGGGTTCGGCGGGTCGAGGTTGTCCATGGCGCGGTCGATCAGCAGCTGTGCGCCTTCGGCCATGCGGTAGATGGCGAGGGCGACGTTGCGGCGGGAGCCTTCGATTTCGAAGGCGAGGTCGCCGGCGATGGCTTTGATGGAGGCGATATCTTCGGAGGCGTTGGCCAGGAGGCTGTCGGTGTCGACGTCTGGGGCGACGATGAAGAGTTGGCCTTTGCGGGCGTCGGCCAGGTGGATTTTGTGGCGTGGTGGGATCAGGTGGTGGTCGAGGGCGCGTTCGGCGGCTTCGTGGAGTTTTTTCGAATCGAGGGATTCGTAGGGGGAAGTTGCTGGGTCTTCTGGTGGATTAGGTGTTGGCTTGATCATTGGAGTAATCCCGAGATTAAGGAGCTAACACCGTTTCGCTTGCTTCGAAAGAGGTGGCAGCTGTGCATAGGTGTGCAAGACCGGGCTCGGAAACCGGCAGACCCGAAGGCCTCCCACACACAGCCGCCATAACGATTCGCGAGCATAAGAAAACGCTCGATGAATAGCCATCTACGATTGTGTACCAAGCCGGACTTGCACGTCCGTGTCACCGTTTTTTGGTGACAGGGTGAGACTAGCCCTGACTCGCAGGCCGGGCTAGTTACCGAACACCGCTACAACTTGAAGGAAATGTCCGAGGGGTTGGGAACGACCAATGAGCGCTTCAGGGAGAGATGCGCAGAGTTCGATGACCCCATCGCGAGCAAGCTCGCTCCCACACTGGTTGTGTGTCGATCACATAAATGTGGTTCGACGCCAATTAAATGTGGGAGCGAGCTTGCTCGCGATGGCGTACGGGTAGACGACGCTGTACTTACGCGCCCGGTACGAAATGCTTCTGCGCCGTGCCACGGGCAATCAGGCGGGAGATGTAGTCGAGCTTTTGTGCGTCCTGGTCGACGAAGCGAAAGGTCAGTTGCAGCCATTCGCTGTCGGGTTTCGGTTCAAAGGCGACGATAGCGTGCAGGTAACCGTTCAGGCGTGCGACTTCAGCGTTGTCACCCTGCTCCAGGTCGAGCACTGCGCTATCCAGCACTTGTGGCAGGGTGTCGGTGCGTTTAACCACCAGCAACGCTTCCTTGATGCTCAAGGCTTTGATCACACATTGCTGAGTGCCGTTGGGCAGACGCAGTTGACCTTGGCCACGACCGCCGGCCGGGGCCGCTGCAGGGGCTTTGACCGGCGGGCTGTTGAGCAGGCCGCGAGAGGGTGCTGCTGCCGGGGCAGGTACGGCGGCGGCAGGCTTGGCGAACGGATTGACCGGGGCCGCTGCAGGGGCCACGACAGCCGCCTTGCCGCCCGTGAGCGCGCTGAGGGAGTCGTTGCCGAACGCCGAATTCATCTTGGTGGGCGCGCTGTTCATCAAGGTGTCGAGTTTGCCGACCTTGTTCAACGCCTGCTTGACCTTGGTCAGCAGCTGCTCGTTGGTGAACGGCTTGCTGACATAGCCGGAAACGCCGGCCTGGATCGCCTGAACCACGTTTTCCTTGTCGCCACGGCTGGTCACCATGACAAACGGCATGCTCTTGAGATTGTCCTGCTCACGGCACCAGGTGAGCAGTTCGAGGCCGGACATTTCCGGCATTTCCCAGTCGCACAGGACCAGGTCGAATGCTTCCTTGGCCAGCATGGCCTGGGCCTTTTTGCCGTTGACGGCATCTTCGGTCCGGATACCCGGGAAGTAGTTGCGCAGGCACTTCTTTACCAGATCGCGAATAAACGACGCATCGTCCACGACCAACACACTGATCTTGCTCATCCAACACCCCTATAAAAATCCCGGCAAGCATAACGCTGGCTGATGGCACTTTGCCAAAACTCTTCAGTCACGCCGGGACTTTTCGTTCGCGGGTGCTGCTTTTTCATTCGGCGTTTCAATTCGAAAGCCACACAAACAAAAACGCCCGACCACAAGGCCGGGCGCTTTACTTGGGCAATCTTACTTATCGTCAGCTTTGCCCGGAACATTAGCGCTTTCGGCACTTGTGCCTTCAACTTCTTCCTTCATGCGCTTGAGGCCCAAGTGACGGACATCGGTACCGCGCACCAGGTAAATCACCAGCTCGGAAATATTGCGTGCGTGGTCGCCGATCCGCTCCAGTGAACGCAGCACCCAAATGATGCTCAAGACCCGCGTGATAGAACGCGGATCTTCCATCATGTAGGTCGCCAGCTCGCGTAGCGCGGTCTTGTATTCGCGGTCGATGGTCTTGTCATATTGGGCCACCGACAACGCCAGGTCGGCGTCGAAGCGAGCGAAGGCGTCCAGCGCGTCGCGAACCATGTTGCGGACCTGGTCGCCGATGTGTCGAACTTCGACGTAGCCACGCGGGGCCTCGCCTTCTTCGCACAGCTGAATGGCACGGCGGGCGATTTTGGTCGCTTCGTCACCGATGCGTTCCAGGTCGATCACCGACTTGGAGATGCTGATGATCAAGCGCAAGTCGGACGCGGCTGGCTGACGACGGGCCAGAATGCGCAGGCATTCTTCGTCGATGTTGCGCTCCATCTGGTTGATCTGGTCGTCGATCTCGCGCACTTGCTGGGCCAGGCCCGAGTCCGCTTCGATCAGTGCAGTGACCGCGTCATTGACCTGCTTCTCGACCAACCCGCCCATGGCCAGGAGGTGGCTGCGCACTTCCTCAAGCTCAGCGTTGAACTGCTGGGAGATGTGGTGAGTTAAACCTTCCTTCGAAATCATGATTTGCTCCGCAAAAGCTGTGAGCTGCAAGCTACAAGCTGCAAGCTATTTGTGTCGTAACGCTGAACCGCTCTCACTTGCCGCTTGAAGCTTGCGGCTTGCAGCTGCCTCAACTAGCCATACCGACCGGTGATGTAGTCTTCGGTCTGCTTCTTCGCCGGATTGGTGAACAGGGTGTCGGTGTCGCCGAATTCCACCAGTTTGCCCATGTACATGAACGCCGTGTAGTCGGAAACCCGCGCGGCCTGTTGCATGTTGTGGGTCACGATGACGATGGTGAACTTGGATTTCAGTTCGTAGATCAGTTCTTCGACTTTCAGCGTCGAGATCGGGTCGAGTGCCGAGCACGGTTCGTCGAGCAACAGCACTTCCGGCTCTACCGCGATGGTACGAGCGATCACCAGACGTTGCTGCTGACCACCGGACAAGCCCAGTGCCGACTCGTGCAGACGGTCTTTGACTTCATCCCACAGTGCCGCGCCCTTCAACGCCCATTCGACGGCTTCGTCGAGCACGCGCTTTTTGTTGATGCCTTGAATGCGCAGACCGTAGACCACGTTTTCATAGATGGTTTTCGGGAACGGATTCGGCTTCTGGAACACCATGCCGACGCGACGACGCAATTCGGCCACGTCTTCGCCCTTGCGGTAGATGTTGTTGCCGTACAGGTTGATCTCGCCTTCGACACGGCAGCCGTCCACCAGATCGTTCATCCGGTTGAACGTGCGCAGCAGCGTTGACTTGCCGCAACCGGACGGACCGATGAAAGCGGTCACGCGCTGCTTGGGAATGTTCATGCTGACGTCGTACAGCGCTTGTTTGTCGCCGTAGAACAGGCTCAGGCTCGGCACTTCGATGGCCACGGTTTCCTGTGCCAGGTTCAGGCTCTGTTTGTCGCGACCCAGGGCCGACATGTTGATGCCGTGGGTATGTGTTTCGTGCTGCATGGGAAACTCCCTGTGCTAACAAATTCGGTTCGGTTGTGTGGGAGCGAGCTTGCTCGCGATTTGGGCAACTCGGTTCACTTGAAACCGCGGCGATGCCATCGCGAGCAAGCTCGCTCCCATAGAAAAATCAGTGCTGCATGAAATCAGCTGTCCAGCGCTTTGTATTTCTCGCGCAGGTGGTTACGAATCCACACTGCCGACAGGTTGAGCGTGGCGATCACCAGCACCAGCAGCAGCGCCGTGGCGTACACCAGCGGCCGCGCGGCTTCGACGTTCGGGCTCTGGAAGCCGACGTCATAAATGTGGAAGCCCAGGTGCATGATTTTCTGGTCAAGGTGCAGGTAGGGGTAATTGCCGTCTACCGGCAGCGACGGCGCCAGTTTCACCACACCCACCAGCATCAACGGCGCCACTTCACCGGCGGCGCGAGCCACGGCGAGGATCATCCCGGTCATCATCGCCGGGCTGGCCATTGGCAGCACGATCTTCCACAAGGTTTCAGCCTTGGTCGCGCCGAGGGCCAGCGAGCCTTCACGCACGGTGCGAGGAATCCGCGCCAGACCTTCTTCAGTGGCCACGATCACTACCGGCACCGCCAGCAGCGCCAGGGTCAGCGAGGCCCAGAGCAAGCCCGGGGTGCCGAAGGTCGGCGCCGGCAAGGCTTCAGGGAAGAACAAACGGTCAACCGAGCCGCCGAGCACGTAAACGAAGAAGCCCAGGCCGAACACGCCGTAAACAATCGCCGGAACGCCCGCCAGGTTGTTCACCGCAATGCGGATCAAACGGGTCATCGGCCCCTGGCGTGCATATTCACGCAGGTAGACCGCCGCCAGTACGCCGAACGGGGTAACGATCATCGCCATGATCAGAGTCATCATCACCGTGCCGAAGATCGCCGGGAAGATCCCGCCTTCGGTGTTGGCTTCACGCGGGTCGTCGCTGAGGAATTCCCAGACCTTTTTGAAGTAGAAACCCAGTTTGGTCAGGTAGCTCATCGAGTTCGGCTGGTAGGCATGAACCACTTTGCCGATACCGATTTCGACTTCCTTACCGTTGGCATCTCGAGCGGTCAGGCTGTCGCGGTTGAACTGCGCGTGCAGGTCGCTCAGGCGCGCTTCGACGTCTTGATAGCGGGCGTTCAGCTCGGCGCGCTCGGACTCCATATCAGCTTGCGCGGCGGCGTCGAGTTTGCCCTCCAGTTCCAGCTTGCGGCCGTGCAGGCGAATACGCTCAAGGCCTGAGTTGATCGCGCCAATGTCGGTTTTTTCGAGGCTCTTGAGTTGTGCCGCGAGCTTGTTGACGCGATCCACCCGCGCTTGCAACTCTGGCCAGGCTGCTTCGCCTTCAGCGATGACCTTGCCGTCCTGTTTGACGTTGAGCAGGTAGCCGTAGAAGTTACCCCACTCGCGACGCTCGATGGTCATCAACTCCGGTGGATTGCTCTGGTTGGTCAGCCACTCGCCGACAATCCAGGTGAAGTCATTGCCGTTGAGGTCACGGTTGCCGACCTTGATCAGCTCGCGGGTCATGAACTCCGGGCCCTGATCCGGCACTGGCAAACCAGCGCTTTTCAGACGCTCACGCGGCACTTCTTCCTTCTGCACCACTTCGCCGATGACGATATGGTTGGCCTGGCCTGGCACGTCGTAACTGGCGTGCATCAGGTCTGCCGGCCAGAAGTGGCCCAGACCGCGCACGGCAATCACCGCCAGCAAACCAATGGTCATGATGACCGCGATGGACACCGCGCCACCGCTGATCCAGACGCCGGGGGCGCCGCTCTTGAACCATCCTTTCAGGGAGTTCTGTTTCACAGACTTCTACCTTTCTTAAAGCGACGAGTATTTCTTGCGCAGACGCTGACGGATCAGCTCCGCGAGGGTGTTCATGATGAAGGTGAACAACAGCAACACCAGCGCCGAGAGGAACAGCACGCGGTAGTGGCTGCCGCCGACTTCCGACTCGGGCATTTCCACCGCGACGTTGGCGGCCAGAGTGCGCAGGCCTTCGAACAGGTTCATTTCCATGACCGGGGTGTTACCGGTGGCCATCAACACGATCATGGTTTCACCAACCGCACGGCCCATGCCGATCATCAGTGCGGAGAAAATGCCCGGGCTGGCGGTGAGGATCACCACGCGAGTCATTGTCTGCCATGGCGTAGCGCCGAGGGCCAGGGAGCCCAGCGTCAGGCCGCGCGGCACGCTGAACACGGCGTCTTCGGCGATCGAATAGATGTTCGGGATCACCGCAAAGCCCATGGCCAGACCGACCACCAGTGCGTTGCGCTGATCGTAAGTGATGCCCAGGTCGTGGGAGATCCACATGCGCATGTCGCCGCCGAAGAACCAGGTCTCCATGTACGGGCTCATGTACAGCGAAAGCCAGCAGACGAAAATGATCACCGGGATCAGGATCGCGCTTTCCCAGCCGTCCGGCACTTTCAGGCGCAGCGACTCAGGCAGGCGGCTGAAGGTGAAACCGGCCACCAGGATGCCGACCGGCATCAACAGCAGCAGGCTGAAGATCCCCGGCAAGTGGCCTTCGACATACGGCGCGAGGAACAGACCGGCGAAGAAACCGAGAATCACCGTCGGCATCGCTTCCATCAATTCAATGACCGGCTTGACCTTGCGGCGCATGCCCGGAGCCATGAAGTACGCGGTGTAGATCGCGGCCGCAACAGCCAGCGGCGCCGCCAGCAGCATCGCGTAGAACGCCGCTTTCAGCGTACCGAAGGTCAGTGGCGAAAGGCTCATCTTGGGTTCGAAGTCGGTGTTGGCCGCGGTCGATTGCCAGACGTATTTAGGCTCGTCGTAGTTTTCGTACCAGACCTTGCTCCACAACGCGCTCCACGAGACTTCCGGATGCGGGTTGTCGAGCAGCAGCGGTTGCAGCTTGCCGCCCTGCTCCACGATGATGCGGTTGGCACGCGGCGACAGACCGAAGAGGCCCGTGCCATCAACCACCTGGTCCACCAACAAGGTGCGGTGAGCGGTGCTGTGAAACACGCCGAGCTTGCCGGCAGTGTCGAGGGCGACGAAGCCTTTGCGACGTTCTTCGGCGGTGATTTCAACGATCGGCGTGGTGCCCATCTGGAAGGTGCGGATCTGTTTCAGTCGTTGCTCGCCATCGGTATCGCGAGCCATGAACCACTGGGCCAGACCACCCTTGGAGTCGCCGATGATCAGCGAGATACCGCCCACCAGTTGAGTACTGGCAGTCACTTGCGCTTCGCCGTCTTCAAGCAGTTTGTAGCGACCGTTGAGGCTCTTGTCACTCAGGCTGAAGACGTCGGCCTGAGCACGACCATTGACCACGTACAGCCACTGCTGACGCGGGTCGACGAAGATGTTCTTCACCGGTTCGGTCATTTGCGGCAGTTCGATACGCTTCTGCTCGTTGGTGACCTCACCGGTCATCATGTTTTCTTCGCTGGTCAGCGACAGTACAAGCAGTTGCGAGCCGGTAGAGCCGGCGAGCAGCAGGGTCGAGTCGGTCGCATTGAGGCTGACGTGCTCCAGGGCACCGCCCTGCTCGTTCAATGTGATCGGCGTTTCGCCGTACGGGAATTCGATGGCCGGCGAAATGGTCTTTTTGCCATCCGGGTAGCTGACTTTATAGGTGTGACGGAACACCAGCACCTGACCGTTGGACAAGCCCACCGCTACCAGCGGATGGCCGGGTTGATCTTTACCAATGGCGGTTACGCTGGTGCCGGCCGGGATCGGCAGGTCGACGCGGCGCAGCTCGGCACCACTGTCGATGTCGAAAAACAGCGCCTGGCCCTTGTCGGAAACCCGCATGGCGACCTGGTTCTGTTCTTCGAGGGAGATCATCAGCGGTTTGCCGGCGTCTTGCATCCAGGCCGGAGTAATCGCGTCTTTGGCGGTCAGGCTGGCGCCCTGAAACAGTGGCGCAACGACGTAGCCAAGGAAGAAGAAGATCAGCGTGATCGCGCCGAGCACGGCGAGGCCGCCGACAAGGACATACCAGCGGGTCAGGCGATCTTTGAGCGCGCGCATACGGCGCTTGCGTTGCAGCTCAGGCGTATTGAAGTCAATGCGCTTGGGGGGATTGGTAGTCATGTTGGAATTGGCCAGATCATTCATGCGCACACCCTAGCGATCCTGTATGACAGAAAGATGACAATGCAGTGACGCAACAAATCCGCCGCCCGTATGAACTGGCAGCGGACAGAAATTTGGGAGTGTAGGAGCTGCGTAGGAGCTGTCGAGTGAAACGAGGCTGCGATCTTTTGACCTTGCAGTTAAAAAGCCAGATCAAAAGATCGCAGCCTCGTTTCACTCGACAGCTCCTACGCCCTCCTACAGGTCCGAGGTTAGCCCCGGACCTACGGTTTTACTTTTTTGCGACTTCAGCGCCGCCTTCCGCCAGACCCAGATCAGCCAGCGCCTTGGCGGCAACTTTGGCTGGCAGTGGGATGTAGCCGTCTTTCACGACAACTTCCTGGCCCTGTTTGGACAGAACCAGTTTCACGAACTCGGCTTCCAGCGGGGCCAGAGGCTTGTTCGGGGCTTTGTTGACGTAAACGTAGAGGAAACGCGACAGCGGGTATTTGCCGTTCAGGGCGTTTTCTTCGCTGTCTTCGATGAACTCGGTGCTGCCTTTCTTCGACAGGGCAACAGTTTTCACGCTGGCGGTCTTGTAGCCGATGCCCGAGTAACCGATACCGTTCAGCGAAGAGCTGATCGATTGCACGACCGAAGCCGAGCCTGGTTGTTCGTTGACGTTTGGCTTGTAGTCGCCTTTGCACAGGGCTTCTTCTTTGAAGTAGCCATAAGTGCCAGATACCGAGTTACGACCGAACAGTTGAACCGGCTTGTTGGCCAGGTCGCCTTTCACGCCCAGGTCGGCCCAGGTTTTGACTTCTTCTTTAGCGCCGCACAGACGAGTCGAGGAGAAGATCGCGTCGACTTGTTCCATGGTCAGGTGCTGGATCGGGTTGTCCTTGTGCACGAACACGGCCAGGGCATCCACGGCAACCGGGATGGCGGTTGGCTTGTAGCCGTACTTCTGCTCGAAGGCAGCCAGTTCGGTGTCCTTCATTTTGCGGCTCATCGGGCCCAGGTTAGAGGTGCCTTCAGTCAACGCAGGTGGCGCAGTGGCGGAGCCAGCGGCCTGAATCTGGATATTTACGTTCGGGTATTCTTTTTTGTAGTTCTCAGCCCACAGGGTCATGAGGTTGGCCAGGGTATCGGAACCGACGCTGGACAGGTTGCCCGACACACCGGTGGCCTTTACATAAGGCTTAATAGCCGGGTCAACACCAGCAGCGACCGCATTGGCGGTTGCAACGCCAGCAGCGACAAAAGTCATTGCCACCATCAAACGCTTCAGTTTCATGCCTTACTCCTAGCAAATAGGGTGTGTTAAGTCGGGGCCAAGTATCGGCAGGCCGTATGAACACTCTATGACTCGAATATGACAATTAGATGAAAGGCCAGTATTCGATTTTTTACAGGATGATTCGCGTCGCCCCCATCGCGAGCAGGCTCGCTCCCACAGGGGATCTGCGGTAAACACAGAACCAATGTGGGAGCGAGCTTGCTCCGGGCGGCGTTCCGACGATGAGGCCGGTGCAGTCAATGCAAGGGGTCGGCTTAGCGGTTGTTTTTCCAGAGGTAACCACCCACCAGAATCCCGATGCTGCAGATGATCGCCACATAGTAGGCAGGCCCCATCGGGCTTTCCTTGAGCAGCAGGGTGACGACCATCGGGGTCAGGCCGCCGAAGATCGCGTAAGCCAGGTTGTAGGAGAACGACAGGCCGCTGAAGCGCACCACCGCCGGGAACGCCTTGACCATCACGAACGGCACCGCACCGATGGTGCCGACGAACAGGCCGGTCAGCGCGTACAGCGGGAACAGCCAGTCGGGGTGATTGAACAGGCTGTGGTAGAAGGTCCAGGACGTCGCCAGCAGCGCCGCGCTGCCAAACACGAACACCCGGCCAGCACCGAAGCGATCCGCCAGCGCGCCGGAGGCTACGCAACCCAGACTCAGGCACACGATGGCCACGCTATTGGCTTGCAGCGCGGTCGTGGCCGAGAAGTGATAAATGGTTTGCAGCACGGTCGGGGTCATCAGAATGACCACAATGATCCCGGCCGACAGTAGCCAGGTCAGCAGCATCGAGATAGCGATGGCGCCGCGATGGTCACGCAGTACCGCACGCAGCGGCACTTCTTCGGCCAGCGCCTTGCGCAGTTGCAGCTCGGCGAACACCGGAGTTTCGTGCAGCCAGCGGCGCAGGTAGACCGAGAACAGGCCAAACACACCACCGAGCAGGAACGGGATCCGCCAGGCGTAATCAGCTACTTGTTCAGAGGTGTAGAGGCTGTTGATTACAGTGGCGACCAGCGAGCCGAGCAGGATGCCGGCAGTCAGGCCGCACGTCAGCGTGCCGCAGGCGTAGCCGATGTGCCGCTGGGGCACGTGTTCGGAAACGAAGACCCAGGCCCCCGGCACTTCACCGCCAATCGCCGCGCCCTGGATCACTCGCATCAGCAGCAACAGGATCGGCGCCCACATGCCGATCTGCGCGTACGTCGGCAGCAAGCCCATGATCAGCGTCGGTACGGCCATCATGAAAATGCTCAGGGTGAACATTTTCTTGCGCCCCAACAGGTCGCCGAAGTGCGCCATGACGATGCCGCCCAGCGGCCGCGCCAGGTAACCTGCGGCAAAGATGCCGAAGGTCTGCATCAGCCGCAACCACTCGGGCATGTCCGCCGGAAAGAACAACTTGCCGACTACCGTGGCGAAGAACACGAAAATGATGAAGTCGTAAAACTCCAGCGCACCGCCCAAGGCAGACAGCGACAGCGTCTTGTAATCGTTGCGGGTCAAGGGACGTGCAGATTGCGCGGGTGTCGCTATGCTCGATGGCGCTGTGGTCATGGCAAGGGCTTCTCTTATAGTCAGATCCGCAACCCCAACAACGCTGGCAGGGGCTTGGGCAGGTTCGGCACGATAACAAATTGTTCGAAAAAGCACATGGAAGCGCGTATTTGGCCGTCAAAATGAGAACCGGGTGGTCGTCGCGCGGTCTACCGCTCGATATACTCGCAACCTGCAACACGCTGAAAGGGTTGCTGTGCGAAGACGCCGCTGGCTCTACCAGTCGATTTCGCAGAGTTTCCCTTTAGCGCGCCTTATGGAAAACGCGACGAACGTAGTATGTTCGGGCTGAATCGTTTTTCTCAAGACGGCTATTCACCTGAAGTACCAAAGAGAGTCACGGGTCAGAGGCACCCCCGGCATGATAGAGCTCGAACAAGAAGATCCTATTCCGCAAGGCGATCTGGCCCTGCAAATCACCGCGCTTCCCCGCGAAACCAACGGCTTTGGCGATATTTTCGGCGGCTGGCTGGTGTCACAGATGGATTTGGCCGGCACGGCGATGGCCAGCAAAGTCGCGGGCGGGCGCGTAGCCACCGTGGCGATCGATCGCATGGCGTTCCTGGTGCCGGTCGCGGTCGGCGCGCAGCTGTCTTTCTATACCCAGGCAACAGAAATCGGTCGTAGCTCGATCAAGATGATGGTCGAGGTCTGGAGCGACGATCCACTGTCCAGCGAATGGCGTAAAGTCACTGAAGCGGTGTTCGTGTTCGTCGCCATCGATGGCAGCGGCCGCACCCGCTCGGTTCCGCCTAGAGCTCGTTAAACCCGGCAGCCGTTTTGCGGTCCATTGCTGTCATTGATCCTGAGCGAGATGTGCAACATGCCTACTCCCAACGTTGAAGCCGTGAAACTGGATGAACTGAACTGCTGGCGCATCCGCCACGGTCAGGCCGAATTGCTGGTGGCCCAGCAAGGTGCGCACATCCTCAGTTATCAACTGGCCGGGCAACCGCCGCTGATCTGGCTCAACGATGAGGCGGTATTCAAAACCGGCAAGAGCATCCGCGCAGGTGTTCCCGTGTGCTGGCCATGGTTTGGCAATCTCGACCGCAACCCGCCGAGCGTTCAGGCGATGCGCGTCAGCGATCAACCCGCTACCGCCCATGGGCTGGTGCGGGCGATGGACTGGGAACTGGGCGCGATTGAAGCCGAAGGCGAAAGCCTGAAGGTCGAATTTGTACTGCCATACCCTGAAGCTGGTCTGCCGGGCTGGCCGCATCAGGTCGATTTGACGCTGAGCATTCGTCTCGATGAGCAACTGCACATCAACCTGACCAGCAATAATCGCGGTGCCGACAGCGTGAGCATCAGCCAGGCGCTGCACAGCTACTTCGCGGTCAGCGATGTACGTAACGTGCATGTCGAAGGCCTGGATGGGCTGAGCTACATCGAAACCCTGGATAACTGGAAAACCGTCACTCAGACCGGCGATCTGCGTTTTGCCGGGGAAACCGACCGGATTTACCTGAATACACCGGCGCCATTGAGCATCGTCGATCCTGCCTGGGAACGGCGGATCGAACTGACCAGCAGCGGCTCGCGCTCGGCGGTGATCTGGAACCCGTGGATTGCGCGCGCGGCGCAGTTCAGTGACATGGCCGACGATGGCTGGCAGCGCATGCTGTGCATCGAAACGGCCAACGTGATGGATGACATCGTGACCCTGGCGCCGGGGGCGAGTCATACGCTGGGCGTGAGTATCGGAAGCAAGCCGCTTTAAGCAACACCATAAACAAATGTGGGAGCGAGCTTGCTCGCGATGAGGCCATAACATCCAACATCTATGTTGACTGTTACACCGCCATCGCGAGCAAGCTCGCTCCCACATTTGATCAGTGCCAAGCCAGCTGGCGCGTTACAAATCCGACTCTTTGACCACCCGCACTTTCTCCGCATCCAGCGCATAGGCCGCATCGGCCAGGTCATTGTTGACCTTCTCGATCTTCAGCGTGCCGGTGACCCACAGCGGTGTGTAGATATCGTCCAGCTTCAACCCCTTCGGATAACGCACCAACACCAACTGGTTAGGCGGCGGCGGTGGCACGTGGATGCAGGCACCTGGGTAAGGCACCAGGAAGAATAGCGTGCTGCGACCCTTGCCATCGGTTTCCAACGGCACGGGATAACCACCGATACGGATGTTCTTGTCGTTCATCGACGCCACGGTTTTGGTCGAATACATCACCGCCGGCAAGCCCTTGCTCTGCTTCAGGCCACCCTTGTCGGTAAAGGTGCCGTTGGCTTCGGGCGAGTTGTGGTCGATTTCAGGCATGGCCTCGAGGGCCTTCTGGTCCGACTTGGGCATCAGTTCGAGCCAGTCGGTTTCCGGCAGTTCGCCGGCATGGGCCAGGCCTGAGCCCAGCAATAGGAGAGTCAACAGAAGACGGCGCATGAAGATGCTCGGCAAAAGGGAAGTCAGTAAGTCGTCGAGCATTCTAGCCCTCCCCGCACGCAGAGCAGAGAGGGCTTTGTCGTTTGAATCAGCTCTTTCTAATGAAACCGTAGATCACCAACAGGATGATCGCGCCCACCAGTGCACCGATGAAGCCCGCACCTTGGCCAGCCTGATAGATACCCAGCGCCTGGCCGCCGTACGTGGCCGCCAGCGAACCGCCGATGCCGAGCAGGATGGTCATGATCCAGCCCATGCTGTCGTCACCCGGCTTCAGGAAACGAGCCAGCAGGCCAACGATCAATCCGATGAAGATGGTTCCAATAATGTGCATGCCGTTTCCCTCTGAATGAACTGGACTGGATATGCCAAAGCCTAGTCAGACTTTGGCATCCTGCCATCAGAGATCGGCGGCGACCGAAGGTTCCGTCGCTGCCAGATGAAACTATTCGGCGATCAGCGCTTCGACCTTGAGAATCTGCTGCGCAAGCGTGGCCTTGTCGGCGCAACGCAGGTTGACGTGACCGACCTTGCGGCCGACCTTGAACGCCTTCCCGTAGTGGTGCAGATGGCAATCAGCGATAGCAATGACCTTCTCCACCGGCGGTACAACGCCGATGAAGTTGAGCATCGCGCTCTCGCCGACCTTGGCGGTCGAACCCAGCGGCAGGCCGGCAACGGCGCGCAGGTGGTTTTCGAACTGGCTGCACTCGGCGCCTTCGGTGGTCCAGTGGCCGGAGTTGTGTACGCGCGGGGCGATTTCGTTGGCCTTGAGGCCACCGTCGACTTCGAAGAACTCGAACGCCATCACGCCGACGTAGTCCAGCTGCTTGAGCACGCGGCTGGAGTAATCCTCGGCCAAGGCTTGCAGCGGGTGGTCGGTGCTGGCCACGGACAGTTTGAGAATGCCGCTGTCGTGGGTGTTGTGGACCAATGGGTAGAACTTCGTTTCGCCATCGCGAGCGCGCACGGCGATCAGCGAAACTTCACCGGTGAACGACACGAAGCCTTCCAGCAAGCAGGCTACGCTGCCCAGCTCGGCGAACGTGCCGACCACATCGGCCGGCGTGCGCAGGACTTTCTGGCCCTTGCCGTCGTAACCCAACGTGCGGGTTTTCAGCACGGCGGGCAGGCCGATGGTGGCTACCGCAGCTTCAAGATCGGCTTGCGACTGAATATCGGCGAAGGCCGGAGTCGGAATGCCCAGGTCCTTGAACAGGCTCTTTTCGAACCAGCGATCGCGGGCAATGCGCAGCGCTTCGGCACTCGGGTAAACCGGGACGAATTGCGACAGGAAGGCCACGGTTTCGGCCGGGACGCTTTCGAATTCGAAGGTCACTAGGTCGACTTCATCGGCCAACTGACGCAGGTGGTCCTGATCGCCGTAGTCGGCCCGCAGGTGTTCACCCAGCGCGGCTGCGCAGGCATCCGGCGCGGGGTCCAGAAAAGCGAAGTTCATTCCCAGCGGCGTACCTGCCAGGGCCAACATGCGACCCAACTGGCCGCCACCGATTACACCGATCTTCATCGTCAACAACCTCAGGCGATGCGTGGGTCTGGATTGTCCAGGACGCTGTCTGTCTGCTCAGCACGGAAGGTTTTCAGCACCGCGTGAAACTGCGGGTGCTTGGCGCCCAGGATACTCGCCGAAAGCAGCGCGGCGTTGATCGCGCCCGCCTTGCCGATGGCCAGGGTGGCAACCGGAATACCCGCTGGCATCTGCACGATCGACAACAGCGAATCGACGCCCGAAAGCATCGACGACTGCACTGGCACGCCCAGCACCGGCAGGTGGGTCTTGGCCGCACACATGCCTGGCAAGTGGGCCGCGCCACCGGCACCGGCGATGATCACCTCGATGCCACGGGCCTCGGCCTCTTCGGCGTACTGGAACAGCAGGTCCGGGGTGCGGTGGGCAGAAACCACTTTCACCTCGTAAGGGATGCCGAGCTTTTCCAGCATATCGGCGGTGTGGCTAAGGGTGGACCAATCGGACTTGGAGCCCATGATCACGCCAACCAGTGCGCTCATCGTCGTGCCTCTTCTCTCTGGGCGCCCGCAGGCGCGTCAAAAAACAACAAGCCACGCAAAATGCGTGGCTTGATTGTACGAAATATGGCCAGTCAAACCGGCCGAAGGCCGCGCAGTATACCTCAATGAAGCAGATAAACAGCCCCCCGCGCGACCATCTGTCATACGGCGCAAAGTGCCGGTTTTATTGACTTTAAGGTCAGCCAAAACACACCGCAAATCCCCTGTGGGAGCGAGCTTGCTCGCGATAGCGTCAGGGCATTCAATATTGATGTTGAATGTTAGTCAGTCATCGCGAGCAAGCTCGCTCCCACAGGGTGCTTCATTGTGTTCCAGAGACGGTGGAGCCCTGCGCCGCCCCGCCTTCCAGCTTGCGCCAGAGCAACCGCACATTCGCCTTGCGCACCAGTGCGCAGCGGTACAGGCGAATCTCCAACGGTACGTGCCATTGCGGGCCGCCGCAGACTACCAGCTCACCGCGCGCCAGTTCGGCGCGCACACTCAATTGCGGCACCCAGGCGATACCCAACCCTTCCAGCGCCATGCTTTTCAGGCTGTCGGCCATGGCGGTTTCATAAATGGTGGTGAAACGCAGCGCACGCTGGCGCAGCAACATGTTCACCGAACGGCCGAGAAACGCACCGGCGCTGTAGGCCAGCAGCGGCACGCTCGCCTCGCCTTCGAGGTCAAATAGCGGTTTACCGTCGGCATCGGCCGCGCAGACCGGAAGCATTTCGGTATCGCCCAGATGCAGTGACGGGAAAATCTCCGGGTCCATTTGCATGGCGGCGTCCGGATCATAGAACGCCAGCATCAAATCGCAACCGCCTTCGCGCAGAGCGTGCACAGCGTCGCCGACGTTGGTCGCTACCAGCCGCGTGGCAATGTTCAACCCTTCGTTGCGCAGCTGCGCGATCCAGCGCGGGAAGAAACCCAGGGCCAGGGAGTGAGCCGCCGCGACTTGCATCACTTCGCCCTGCCCGCCTTCGAGGTGATGCAAATGCCGCAGCACTTCGCCGAGTTGCTCGACGACCGTGCGTGCCGTCACCAGGAACAACTGCCCCGCCGCCGTCAATTCGATGGGCGTGCGCGAGCGATTGACCAGGGTCAGCCCCAGCGCGGCTTCCAGGCTGCGGATCCGCCGGCTGAACGCCGGCTGAGTCACGAAGCGCCGTTCGGCAGCCTGCGAGAAGCTACGGGTGGCGGCCAGGGCACTAAAGTCCTCGAGCCATTTGCTTTCCAGATTCATCACGTCCTCCCGGACACGCACCAATTTAGGTCACACGCTCGCCGTAAACACGGCGTCACACGGGCATTATGCCGAATGTGCATAGGGCAGTGCTTAACAGCATTGGCCCAAAATTCTCCACAAGCCTAGCATTCGCAGCGTTCCGGCACAGACCGGGTCCATATCGAGATGATTTCTATCATGTCCTCCGCTGCATCATTCCGCACCGAAAAAGACCTGCTTGGCGTACTCGAAGTACCGGCTCAAGCGTATTACGGCATCCAGACCCTGCGAGCGGTGAACAACTTCCGTCTCTCCGGCGTTCCGATTTCGCATTACCCGAAGCTGGTTGTCGGTCTGGCGATGGTCAAACAGGCCGCCGCTGACGCCAACCGCGAGCTGGGTCACCTGAGCGAAGTCAAGCACGCTGCCATCAGCGAAGCCTGTGCCCGTCTGATCCGCGGCGATTTCCACGAAGAGTTCGTGGTGGACATGATTCAAGGCGGCGCTGGCACCTCAACCAACATGAATGCCAACGAAGTCATCGCCAATATCGCGCTGGAGGCCATGGGCCACAGCAAGGGCGAATACCAGTACCTGCACCCGAACAACGACGTGAACATGGCGCAGTCGACCAACGACGCCTACCCGACGGCTATCCGTCTGGGTCTGCTGTTGGGTCACGACGCCCTGCTCGCCAGCCTCGACAGCCTGATCCAGTCGTTCGCGGCCAAAGGTGAAGAATTCAGCCACGTTCTGAAGATGGGTCGTACCCAGCTGCAAGACGCCGTGCCGATGACCCTTGGCCAGGAATTCCGCGCCTTCGCCACCACCCTGAGCGAAGACCTGGCACGCCTGAAAACCCTGGCTCCCGAGCTGCTGACCGAAGTCAACCTGGGCGGCACCGCAATCGGCACCGGCATCAACGCCGACCCGCGTTACCAGCACCTGGCCGTTGAGCGTCTGGCACTGATCAGCGGTCAACCGCTGGTACCGGCCGCCGACCTGATCGAAGCCACTTCCGACATGGGCGCCTTCGTGTTGTTCTCCGGCATGCTCAAGCGCACCGCCGTCAAGCTGTCGAAGATCTGCAACGACCTGCGTCTGCTGTCCAGCGGCCCGCGCACCGGCATCAACGAAATCAACCTGCCAGCGCGTCAGCCAGGCAGCTCGATCATGCCAGGCAAGGTCAACCCGGTTATTCCGGAAGCCGTTAACCAGGTGGCCTTCCAGATCATCGGTAACGACCTGGCCCTGACCATCGCGGCCGAAGGCGGCCAGTTGCAACTGAACGTGATGGAGCCGCTGATCGCGTTCAAGATCTTCGACTCGATCCGCCTGCTGCAACGCGCCATGGACATGCTGCGCGAGCACTGCATCGTCGGCATCACCGCCAACGAAGCCCGCTGCCGCGAACTGGTCGAGCACTCGATTGGTCTGGTCACTGCGCTGAACCCGTACATCGGCTATGAAAACGCTACCCGCATCGCCCGTATCGCCCTTGAAAGCGGCCGTGGCGTGCTGGAACTGGTGCGCGAAGAAGGCCTGCTCGACGACGCCATGCTCGCCGACATCCTGCGCCCGGAAAACATGATTGCTCCGCGTCTGGTGCCACTGAAAGCCTAACGCTGTAGTTATTGCTCACCAGGTCGAGGGACTAGACACCTCTCACCTTTTGAGGGCTTGGAGATTATTCTCCAGGCCCTTTTTTTTAACTTGTTTGCAACAACGCAGAACCTGTGGGAGCGAGCTTGCTCGCGATGAACGATGACGCGGTTTTCCCGAAAAACTGCGGTGCCGGCATCGCGAGCAAGCTCGCTCCCACATGAGCCTGACTCGAAAAAGTCAGGTGTTTCAAGGACTCGTTTCATCGTTCGCACCACAACCGTGCAGACGGGCGCCGCACTGATAGGTATAGTGCCGCCCCTCTTCGCGTGAGCGGTCGTCGGTAACGAGACCCAAACCCATGCGAAACCCGAACTAATAACAAACCCGCAATATGGAACCGGGACGAACTTCGCCCCACCCGTTGTGCCGTGCACAGACTGGTGTAACGCGATGTGTCGACCGCCCAGCATTTGCCTACACAAAAAACAGCGAGGAATACTCCATGCTCGAAGTCATTAACGACTTCCTCTCAGGGAAAGTACTGATCGTGCTCATTGTCGGGCTCGGTAGCTACTTCACGATCCGCTCGCGTTTCGTTCAGTTGCGTCACTTCTTCCACATGTTCTCGGTCTTCCGCGACAGCCTGCGCAGCAGCGCCGGTCAACTCAGCTCCTTCCAGGCCCTGATGCTCAGCCTCGCCGGCCGCGTCGGCGCAGGCAACATCGCCGGTGTCGGCATCGCCGTGACCCTTGGCGGTCCAGGCGCGGTGTTCTGGATGTGGGTGACGGCACTGGTCGGCATGTCCAGCAGCTTCTTCGAATGCTCTCTCGGCCAGCTCTACAAGCGCTGCGACTCCGAAGGCCAGTTCCGTGGCGGCCCGTCCTATTACATCCAGCACGGCCTGCAGAAACGCTGGTTGGGGATGATCATGGCATTCCTGCTGCTGATCACTTTCGGCTTCGCCTTCAACGGCCTGCAAGCCCATGCCGTGACTCACTCGCTGAACAACGCCTTCGGCCTCGACACCACCTACACCGGCCTCGGCCTGGCGGTGCTGCTGGGTCTGGTGTTCGTCGGCGGGATCAAGCGCATTGCGGCCATCGCTGACCTGCTGGTGCCGGTCAAGACGCTGGTCTACATCGCCGTGACCCTCTATGTGATCGTGCTGCAATTCGATCACGTACCGGGCATGCTGATGACCATCGTCAAAAGCGCCTTCGGTCTGGACCAGGCCTTCGGCGGCCTGATCGGCAGCGCCATCATCATGGGCGTGAAGCGTGGCGTGTTCGCCAACGAAGCCGGCCTGGGCAGCGCACCGAACGTGGCCGCTGTGGCCTCGGTCGAGCACCCGGTGGCACAAGGTGTGGTTCAGGCGTTCAGCGTGTTCCTCGACACTTTCGTGATCTGCACCTGCACCGCGTTGCTGATTCTGTTGTCGGGTTTCTACACTCCGGGCTTCGAAGGTGACGGCATCGCCCTGACCCAGAACTCCCTGGCAGCGGTCGTCGGCGATTGGGGCCGGATGTTCATCAGCGTCGCGCTGGCGTTGTTCGTGTTCACCTCGATCCTCTACAACTACTACCTCGGCGAAAGCAACCTGCGCTTCTTGATCGGTGACAACCGTAAAGCGCTGATGGGCTATCGCGCACTGGTACTGGTGCTGATCTTCTGGGGCGCTATCGAGAACCTCGGCACGGTGTTCGCATTTGCCGACATCACCATGACCATGCTCGCGTTCGTCAACCTGATCGCGCTGTTCCTGTTGTTCAAGGTCGGCATGCGCATCCTGCGTGACTACGATGACCAGCGTGCTGCCGGCATCAAGACGCCAGTGTTCGATTCAAGCAAATTCCCGGACCTGGACCTGGACCTCAACGCCTGGCCAGCCAACCCGCCAGCCGCCGCTCCAAAGGCCGAAGCCGAGCCGCAAGGCGTGACCGCAGCGCAACGCTGATCGGTTAAAACCGGGCGCATCCCCTGCGCCCGACGTGACACAGCGTGCGACCGGCGTCATGCTCGGTCGTATGTTGTGGCAGCTTGTTGAGGCTGCCGTTTTGGTTCGAGCTTAAGACCGCGGCGCTCCTTTCGCGAGCAAGCCCGCTCCCACAAGAAGTCATCGTTTTCGGAGAACCTCCATGAATTCCTCAACCTATCCCGCTGCGCAGCACGTCATGGTGCTCTACACCGGTGGCACCATTGGCATGCAAGCCAGCGCCAACGGCCTGGCCCCGGCGTCCGGTTTCGAGGCGCGGATGCGCGACTATCTGCATAGCCAGCCTGAGCTGGTGGTGCCGAACTGGCGCTTCCGCGAAATGACCCCGCTGATCGACAGCGCCAACATGACCCCGGCCTACTGGCAGCGCCTGCGTGACGCGGTCATCGAAGCGGTCGATGTCGACGGCTGCGACAGCGTGCTGATCCTGCACGGCACCGACACTCTCGCTTACAGCGCTGCGGCCATGAGTTTTCAATTGCTCGGCCTGCACGCGCGGGTGCTGTTTACCGGTTCCATGCTGCCAGCCGGCGTGCCCGACAGCGATGCCTGGGAAAACCTCGGTGGTGCGCTGGTCGCCTTGGGTCAGGGCCTGGCGCCGGGCGTGCAGTTGTACTTCCACGGCGAGCTGCTGGACCCGACCCGTTGCGCGAAAATTCGCAGCTTCGGCCGACATCCGTTTGCTCGTCTGCAACGCCAGGGCGGCGGCGTCAAGGCGCCTGCTCTGCCGGCTGCGCTTGAGTACCGTCAGAGCAAGCAACTGGCTAAAGTCGGTGTGCTGCCGTTGTTCCCCGGCATCGGCGCCGAGCAACTCGACGGCATGCTCAATAGCGGCATTCAGGGTCTGGTGCTGGAATGCTTCGGCAGCGGCACCGGACCGAGTGACAACCCTGAGTTTCTCGCCAGCCTTGCGCGCGCGCGGGACAAAGGCGTTGTGGTGGTAGCGATCACCCAGTGCCATGAAGGCGGGGTTGAGCTGGACGTCTACGAGGCGGGCAGTCGCTTGCGCGGCGTGGGTGTGTTGTCCGGGGGCGGCATGACCCGTGAGGCCGCGTTCGGCAAATTGCATGCGTTGTTGGGCGCGGATCTGGATACGGCAGAGGTTCGACGACTTGTAGAGCTCGATCTGTGCGGCGAACTGAGCTGACACACCACAAACCCTGTGGGAGCGAGCTTGCTCGCGATGACGGTGGGCCAGTCGACATTGATGTTGAATGATCAACCGCTATCGCGAGCAAGCTCGCTCCCACCAGATCGTCATTGGGCATACAACTTGCTCCCCTTTCCGGCACTCCCAAGCTGGAACCGCCCATGCTCCACTCCCACCTCACCACCCTCAACGCCGTCTCCCTGGTGCTCAATGCCTTCAAGGCCGATGGGCTTTCAAGTGAAGCGCTGCTGGCTGGCAGCGGCATCAGCGTGGCGGATTTGAGCCGGGCGGACACGCGGATCACCACCAACCAGGAAATGCAGGTTTGCGCCAACGCGGTCGCGCTCAAGCGTGATATCGGCCTGGAACTGGGTCGGAGCATGCACGTTTCGTCCTACGGCTTACTCGGTTATGCGCTGCTCACCAGTGCCACCTTCGGTGACGCTTTGCGGTTGGCGATGCGGTATCCGGCGCTGTTGGGAACACTTTTCGAGTTGAGCCTTGAGGACGACGGCGAGCGTATCTGGTTTGTTGCCGCCGATTACCGGGAGAGCCCGGCGATGGCAGTGTTCAACGCCGAGTTCTGCCTGGTCTCGCTGAAAGTCATCTGCGACGACCTGCTCGGCCATCCACTGCCTCTGCTCGGCGCTCGTTTCGAACATTCGGCACCGGATTATCAGGCCAGCTATGCGACGCACTTTGATTGCCCGCTGCATTTCGGTTGCACCGATAACGCCTTCGCTTTTGACAAACAGTGGCTCGACCAACCGTTGCCGCTAGCCGACACCATCACCCATCAAGCCATGGCCGAACGTTGTCGTAAGCAGAATACCGAGTTCACCGGCCGCCAGGCGTGGCTGGGGCGGATTCGCCAACTGCTCAGTGCACAATTGAACTCCGCACCAGGGCTCGAAGGGCTGGCCGAGCAGATGAATTGTTCAGCGCGGACGTTACGTCGGCACCTCAAGGATCTTGGCTGCAGTTATCAGGAGTTGATCGACGAACTACGATTCGAGCAGGCCAAACAAATGCTCTATGAGGATCAACTGCCGATTTACCAGATCGCCGAGGCGCTGGGGTTCAGCGAGACCGCGAGTTTTCGCCATGCTTTCGTGCGCTGGAGCGGCGTGGCGCCGAGTCAGTTCCGCCCTTGAGTACTGCGGTTTCCGGGCTGCCGTCATCGCGAGCAAGCTCGCTCCCACAGGGATTACTATCGTATACAAATGCCGTGTTCACTGAAGCTCAATGTGGGAGCGAGCTTGCTCGCGATGGCGTCCTCAAGAACACCCAAAGCCTCGCAGACAGCTCAGCATTCCATGCCCTGAGCTGGCGCATCCTCGTGCCAATAAGGGGCGAATTTCGGTCAAACCTTTTGGCCATATCTATCCCCTTTTGGCCGCTCCTGCCGTTCTCTGAATCCGCGCACGCCGCAAGACTGTGTTCAACCGAATCAGCCTGCGGAGAACAAGAAAATGCTGACGATCTACTCGGACGATCACCACCTGCACCACGGACGCTGCGAGTTGATGGACGGGCAACTGATGCCCTGCTTCGAAATGCCCTCGCGGGCCGACCACGTTCTGGCACGCGTTCAATCCCGTGACCTGGGGCCGGTGGAAGCGCCGCAGAATTTTGGTCTGGGGCCGATCCAGCGCATTCACAGCGACGACTACCTGACGTTCTTCAAAGGTGCCTGGCAGCGCTGGACCGAGTTCGAGCGTGACGGCGACTTGCTGCCCTACACCTGGCCGGCGCGCACCCTGCGCACGGTCATCCCGAAAAGTCTGCATGGTCAGCTCGGCTACTACAGCTTCGACGGCGGTGCACCGATCACCGTCGGCACCTGGCAGGCAGCGTATAGCGCAGCACAAGTGGCGCTGACCGCCCAGGCCGAGATCCAGCGCGGCGCACGCAGTGCGTTTGCCCTGTGCCGTCCACCGGGACATCACGCCGCCAGCGATTTGATGGGCGGTTATTGCTACCTCAACAACGCGGCCATCGCCGCCCAGGCATTCCTCGATCAGGGTCACCAGAAAGTCGCGATCCTCGATGTCGACTACCACCACGGCAACGGCACCCAATCGATTTTCTATCAGCGCAGCGACGTGCTGTTCGCCTCGATCCACGGCCACCCGGAAGCCGAATTTCCGTTCTTCCTCGGCTACGAAGACGAGCGCGGCGAAGGTGCCGGTGTTGGTTTCAACTTCAACTACCCGTTGCCTGCAGGTTCTGGCTGGGACAGCTGGAGCGCCGCACTGGAACAGGCCTGCAAAGAAATCGAAAACTACGGCGCCGACATCGTGGTCGTGTCCCTGGGCGTGGACACCTTCAAGGACGATCCGATTTCCCAGTTCAAGCTCGACAGTCCGGATTACCTGGCGATGGGCGAACGCATCGGTGCCCTCGGCAAGCCAACCCTGTTTGTGATGGAAGGCGGCTACGCGGTGGAAGAAATCGGCATCAATGCCGTAAACGTTCTCGAAGGTTTCAAAAGCGCCCAATGAGGAATTAGAACAATGAATCAACTCAAGCGTTTTATCGCGCCGGCACTCTTCACCACAGTGCTCTGCGCCACGGTCCTCAGCGGCGCCGTACACGCCGAAGAGCGCACATTGCGAGTCTACAACTGGTTCGACTACATCACCCCCAAGGCCCTTGAAGACTTCAAGGCCGAGAACACCAAGGTCAAACTGGTCTACGACATCTTCGACACCAACGAAGCGCTGGAGGCCAAACTGCTCACCGGCAACTCCGGTTACGACGTGGTGGTGCCGTCCAACGTGTTCCTCGCCAAGCAGATCGAAGCCGGGGTGTTCCAGCCGCTGGACCGCAGCAAGCTGCCGAACTGGAACCACCTCGATCCCAAGCTGATGAAGCTGATCGAAGCCAACGATCCGGGCAACAAGTTCGCCGTGCCGTACATGTACGGCACCATCCTGATCGGCTTCAACCCGGACAAGGTCAAGGCCGCGCTGGGCACCAATGCACCGGTGGACAGCTGGGACCTGATCTTCAAGGAAGAGAACATCAGCAAGCTCAAGCAGTGCGGTGTGGCCCTGCTCGACTCGCCGTCGGAGATCCTGCCGCTGGCCCTGCAACACCTGGGCCTGGACCCCAACAGCAAAAAGCCTGCGGACTACGACAAGGCTGAAGCGTTGCTGATGAAGATTCGCCCGTACATCACCTATTTCCACTCGTCCAAGTACATGGCCGATATCGCCAACGGGGACATCTGTGTCGCCGTCGGTTACTCCGGCAGCTTCTCCCAGGCCGCGAACCGCGCCAAGGAAGCCAAGAACGGGGTGATCGTCGACATGCGTCTGCCGAAAGAAGGCGCGCCGATCTGGTTCGACATGCTCGCGATCCCCAAAGGTGCGAAAGATCCGGAAGACGCCTACACCTTCATGAACTACCTGCTGCAACCGAAAGTCATCGCGCCGGTCAGCGATTTTGTCGGTTACCCAAACCCGAACAAGGACGCCACCGAACTGGTCGACCCGGCGATCCGTCACAACCCGAACCTGTACCCGACCGAAGCGGCGATGAGCACGCTCTACACCCTGCAACCGCTGCCCCGTGACGCCGAACGTGCGCGGACCCGGGCCTGGACCAAGATAAAGTCCGGGACCTGAACAACCCATCGTTTACGCGCCATTGAAGACCCGCCCCGTGCGGGTCTTTTTTTACCTCAATATTTATGTACCGCCCGACCGATCCCGCACCCCGCTACTTTCCGAACCTGACCGGCGCGTTTGCGCGCACGTCCCAGTCCCTCAGAAAGGAATGCACATGGCCTCTACCGAAACGAATGCTGTCGAAGCCGATCCGGAATCCAGCAACCCAAGTGATCTGCTCACCCAACTGGTCATCGTCCCCTCGATCAGGGAGGTGGCCACCCGTATTCTTCAAGACGATCTGAAACAGCTGTATCCACAATTGGAAATCAATCCCGGAATGGCGATGGTCGTCACACCGAGCTGGAGAATCATCGCCGGGACGGTCCAGCCCGGGCCATTGAGATTCGAATCACTGACGGACGCGCTGCTGCGGCACACCGGCTCAGGCGAGTCAGTGATCTACCTCGACGGTGAACACTTCCTGAGCCTGAATCCCAACGCGATCACGCCCATCCACCTTCCGGTCAAGATCGATGCGATAGGGCGCCTGATCAATAAGCTGTCCCCCCTCCTGTTGGTGGCTTACCAGGAACAACAACTCGAATACTGGGACCAACCCACCCGCGGCACGACCCTGCGTTGGCAGGAGTTGTCGCAGTCATTGCGCCAGGTCTGGAATGTAAAAAAGGTTGAGGGCTGGGATGTGCACCAACTGGCCATTGCACACAATGTCTTCACCTATCCCGATGCGACCTTACGTAGCCCCCACGACACCTACAAGATTCGGGTCTGCCTGATCGACTTCGACCGGCTCGAAGGCACAGTGTCCAGCCACCTTAATCGTACGGATTTGACAGTCGTGATCGGCACCGTCGGGACACGCACGATCGTTCTGACCCACTCCATCGCAACAGGCTTTCTGGCGTATGAATCGTTGGAAAAGCTGGGCGAGGTCTTGCCGGAGTATGTTGAAAAACTGCCTCCCGAGGCCACGCTTCAATGGCGCCTGTTCGAACCCTCCGGGAATTTTTTTGATCATCAGGCCATCGCACTGATTGCTCTCCAGGCTGATGCCATTGCCGATCTGGAGTCACAACGAGTCAGCAGACCGGTGATCACCACCACCCCCCGTCCCGCAGCAGAGGTGGGCGGTACGACTCAAGCCGATCAGGTTTCGCACTTCGAAAAGGTGCAGCGTCTGATCCCCGAATGGCTGAAGGACGCTTCGCCATTCGATCTGGGTTGCTACAGTCGACACCTGTTCGACCTGGCGATGCTACAACTGCGTAACAGTGGGAAATCCTTCGACGACGATATTGCTCCGATCAAGACATTCGCACTGGATGCACTTCGAGCCCACATGCTCAAAAGCCACAGTGACGTTGCCCACATGAAGCTTGAGAACGTCGAGATCGTTATTGTCAGTCAAGTGGTGTGGGGAGTATTCACAGCCCCCGGCATGAGCGAGACCAAACGCCTGGACCTTGCCGAACTGGCGCTCGAAAACCTCATCGCCCTCCCGCTGGGTAACCAGTCGGTTCAGTACAAAGACGGCACAGCGGTGCCGGACTGGATGACACCCGCCTATCTAAAGACGGCCATCAGCGTCGTCGATATCGGTGCGACCTACCCGGCATGGGTCAAGGGCAAGCTACTGGATGACCCGCTGGAATCGCTGCGCCGTCAACGCCTATACGCCAGTAACCTGCGCATCCAGCTGGCGCTGCAAGCGTTGCAAAGCAAGATTCTTGGCGAACATGGCATCGACGAGCGGGGCTATCGCTACATAGTGGCGGCGATGAATGTGCCGAATACCGATCGGTGGGTGGACGGGCAAGAGATCGTCATTCGCCCATTGGCGTTCATCCCCAGCCAGCGGGACAGCAAGACCCCTGACGAAGTCACCAACATGTATGTGATCGGGCCGAGGGACATGGACAAGGGGCCTTGCATCCTCTATCGCCCACTGCTTGAGCAACCGTTGGCGCAGTACCCCGCGGCCGCCAACCTGCTGTATGCGATCAATCACTCCAAAGAGCTACGGGCATCTATCCTGGCATGGTTGCCGGACAACGTTCGGTTCAACTATTCGCAGTATGTCTTCCCGGGGGAATTGCCTTCGGTCTGGACCTTGTCACAACTGCTGGTCGACCCAACCATTTCCTTGCAGATGAGCGGACCGGTGTTGTTCGGGCAGAGAGTGATCGAACACGACCGCCTGGCGACTCTGTTCAAGGCCAACGCCAACGCGATGGTCATGAAGGGTGAGCGAGACTCGGTGTCCAATGCCGAAAGCCGCTGGGCCAGCTTCAAACAACACGCCTGGATGATATTCAGCGCCGTGTTGCCGTTTCTCGGTCGCACAGCTGGCACAGCTGCGTGGATCTGGCAGATTCTGGACGACCTGCAAGAGGGCATCGACGCCCGGGAAAACCAGGATACGACGGCACAATGGTCCGCCCTGACCGACTTGTTCCTGACCCTGGGCATGGTGCTGGCACATCAAGCGACCGCCCGACGCCAACCCGCGAGAGACCGCCTACCGCAGACCGAAACACCCATCATTGTCAGCACGGAGAAAGGCCCTCCGGTCCAGACCCCGGACAGCATACAGCTGCCTGATGTTGCTGCCGATTATCTACCAGCCGAACACCAGACCTCACTTCATCCCACAACCGTACTCAACAGCAGCAGCCAAGGGCTGGGGGCAACCCTGGACCGGTACAAAATCCCCAAACCGCAAGGACTCGGGGCGGCCAGTACCGAAGGCTTGCACAAGCACCTCTATGAACATCAGTCCAAATGCTATGCCCCGGTTGGCGAACGATGGTTCGAGGTCTTCGTGAACGACGATGGACTCGTTCAGATCATTGATACCCGCAAGGAACCGCCCATCAACGGACCATTGTTGATCAACAACTCCACAGGTGAATGGTTCATTGATATCAGGCTGCGACTGCGTGGTGGTGGCAAGAAAAGCAAGCTAATGGCAATACAAAAAGAGAACGCAACGAAAATTGCCACCATCAAGACTTATCTGGCCGTCTTCGATGCGCAGATGCTGTCCAAACTGAAAGTTATTACCGACGCCTACAACGCCATGAAAGCTGCCCCCGCAGACGCAATCGATGCCGCTCGACAAACATTTCTCGAAAAGCTTGAGGCACGCAGCGACGAATATGAAACCACGATCGAGAAAGTCAAATCGCTCAGTCTGCTCGAGGAAGTGCCTAACTATCGTGACGGAATGATCGAAATGCTCAGAACTCAGCTGTTTTTCAACCAAACCTGGATCGACGAGAAGTCCCTGGCATTCACCGAAGCCCTGCAGCTGACCCTGAAACATCTCGATGCCGAAGAAAACAGCGGCCCCCCTCCTCCCGCCGGCACGTTTGAAACCATGTCAGACCTGACCCAGGGCGTTATTCAAAAGGTTGAGTTCGCTCAGTCCCGTTTCCAGGAATTGACGCGCCTGGGTAGAACTGCGGAGCAGTTGTCCCTTGAGTTTCAAGCAAAACTACCAAAATTCGACCTCCAGGACCTCAAGTCCCTTCAGGTCACCCTTGCCCGAGAGTTGTGCCTCAAACCTGGCGAAACGCCCGAACTGTCCGCAGCCAAAGCTTCCATCGAGCAGATTGTCGAAGATGCCGATCTGACGGTGAATAGTGCGATGGAGTTGATACGTGATGAGCTGGTGCTGAGCACGAGTGACCGGATTGAGGGCTTGAACGACCTGGTCGACCAGTTCGCCGCTATCGAACAGCGCCTGCAGAGCTTCGCCGGTACGTACCCGGAGCAGATTGTCAAAGAACAACTTGAGCGACTACAGGGCCGCGTTGACGAGTTCAATCAGCAGACCGTCGGGCATCTGGCGGACCTGCTGCGCGAGCAGCGACTCCTGGAGCCTACACCGGGCCCGTCACGCACCTCATCGGCGTCAAACAAGAGAGTCATCAAGACGCGCTTCAAAGGCACCGTGATCGGCCATACCCGCAAAACCGCGCCCGACCGCCCGGTCCTCGTGGATGTCACCGCGCCGGTGACCGGCAAGGTGATCGCCACCTTCCACGAAAAGACCCCAGGGGTCTGGGTCGAGCGGCTGAAGACGAAACCGCAAGCCCCCAGAGCGCGCCTGCCTGATCCGGGGACACTGATAACGGCAGGAAAATCGCTGCTGGATACTCTGCCCGCCTTTACTCAACGTACCGAAGCTGACTCAAAACAGCTATGGCAGCTCCCGGTGGAAATAGAGGAAGCGTTCCACCAGCAGGCCTCCCGCCTTGAAGACGCCGCCAAGGCGATCAACACAGCGCTCATCCAAAGCAACTCCACGCAGGATCATACGAGCGACGCACGACCGGTATTGATCCAACTGGCCACACAAACCACCCGGCTCTATGCCGAAGGCCATCGCCTGCGGCTTGAGATGACCAAACGACAACCGCCTACCGCCGCACGCGTCGAGTGGTTACACAGCAAAGGTGAAGTCGACATCGTGCGCGTGGGAGACCGACGTCGACTCAAAGGGCCGCGCCGGGATTATCTGCAGGAATACGAAGTGCGTGAGGCCACCACCGCCCGCGTGCTGTGGTACGCCCACTTTCACTACGCCCAGCTCAAGGATGGCGCCCAGCTCTATACCGCCGCTCACCTGAAAACCCGCGAGCAACGGCTGCTTGGCCGTGCCGATATAGGGGCGAGCACCAGCGACCAGGAAGCGATCGAGATCTATCACAGCAAGATCAGCCCTCAGTTGGCCCGATCGCTGTTCCTCCCTAAGGCACCCGCATCCACCTGACCGTTACCACAGACTCACCTGCCGGTGGGTCTTTTTACCCGCGGTCATCGACTGCCGCCTCACCGGCTGTAACGCCCATTATCGGGTGTTGGCGGCCGCCCTCTACTCCGGTCAAAAAGGAAAATGACCATGACACAAGTATCCACAACCACCCCCCCAAACAACGCAACACCGCTGCTGGACAGAAGTTATCTGGTCAGCCTGACCAGTCAGGGTCCCACCCTCGACGATGTCAGCTCGCAAGTGCTGCGCGAAGCACTGAAACAGCTTTATCCGAAGCTCGACATCGACCCCGACCAAACACTGATCGTCACTCCAGGATGGCGCATGGTGGATGGAACCTTGAGTGCCGACTCGCCATACGTGGAGACATTGACCCATGCGCTGGTGCGTCTGAGCTGGAGCGCAGGTGTCGCGAATTTCATCGAAGGTGAGCACTTCCTGACGCGCAATCCCCTTACCAGCTCTCCCGTTCATCTCGCTGTCAGTGTCGAAGACATTGCCCAACTGCTGAACAATCACGTCTCCCTGCTATCCGTCGAATTTCAACAGCGCGCACTGGCTTTCTGGAATGAGGCGGTCAACGATCAACCCCGCTGGCATGGGCTCTGCGAGATGCTGAGAAACACGTTTAATGTTCAACAGGCAAAGGGCTGGAGCGCCGATCAATGCGCCGTGGCCCGTGCGGTGTACAACTATCCGGACAAAACCGAACGGGCGTTGAAAAACACTGAAATCCCCGGCATCAAAGCCTGCCTGATCGACGTGGACTACAACGAAACCACCGACACCGCCCATCTCATGCTGGGAGGTGCAATTGTCCTGAAGGCTACTTATAAACAGCGCGAACAGATCATGCTGTACACGGTAGAAGGCGGCTACGAAGCCTTCGACACTCTGGAGAAACTGGGCGCGTCGCTGCCCGCCCGGATCGACATGGACCTGGCAGGTCGCACGCTCAAGTGGCAACTGGTCGAGCCAGCAGGCAACATTTTCGATCACATGGTCTGGGCGCTGATCGCCTCTCAAATGGACGCCATCAACGCATTCATCCCTTCGGTCTCGACCGCCGGGACCGGAAAAACCCCTGGCTTGCGCACGGCCGTCACCCCGGGAGGACATTTCAGCTCCGCCGACAAGAGCCGCATCGATCAGCTTGAGGCGGCCATACCCGATTGGTTATCAAACGCCTCGGCCAGCCACCTGCAAGACTACAGTCTCAGCCTCTCTCGCCTGGGAAAACTGCGAAACGCCTCAGGCCTGAACGATATCCCGCTGATCGGTGCATACGCGCAGACCAAAATGCGTGAAGCCATCGTTACGGACAAAGCCAGCGAAGGGGCCGCGCTGCTGCCGCTGGATGACCTGCAAATCACCGTCACCAACAGCTTCACCGTCGGCGGGCTCACCTTGCCCAACCCGCATGACCGGCATATCGAAAGCCTGGGTGATTTCGCCCTGCAAAATACCGCGCCCTACCGGGCAGAACTGCGCTTCAAAAACAACGAAACCGTCCCCCAATGGTTGACTGATGATTATCTGATTGCCATGGCCACCCAGGTCAATATCGGCAGGATCTACCCGCAGTTGCTCAGGAACAAACTGATCGATGATCCGGCACAAGCCGCGCTCCAGAAACAGCGTTACATCAATCAACTGCCCGACTTGCTGCGGCTCAATGCACTGGAGTGCATGCTTCAACAGGAAGGCGGGGTCGATGAAACGGGCTATCGCTACATCTGCGAGTTAATGGACGTCGCCCTCGGAAAACCGCGACCAGGCAATCTCGATATCGTGATTCGCCCCCTCACGTTCAGGCCTCGGCATCGCCTGCTACCTGGCGGTGACACCGTTACAAACATGTTCATCGTCGGCCCGCGGCAAAAAACAGACGCTCCCTGCCTGCTTTACCGGCCACTGCTTGAGCAACCTATATTGCAGTTTGCCTCGCAGGCAAACCTGGTTTACGCCCTGCACCAACCGGGTGAGCTGCGCGACTCCGTACTGGCCTGGCTCCCGACCCCAGCGCTGAGCTTCGAATATGCGCAATACGTCTTTCCCGTGGGGCTGCCTTCACCCTGGCTGGTGACTCAGTCCGGTATCGATACGTTACTCACGCTGGACCTGGCCGGGCCTATCGACCTGGGAACCGAAGAAATCACCGGCGACATACTGTCTGCGCTGTTTAACAGCAACGCCAGCACGATGGTCGAACAGGCGGATCGGCAATCACTGTCCAATGGCGAAAGACGCTGGGCACTCTTGAAGGACAGTGCCTGGGCGATCTTCAACGTTGCCTCGACCTTCTTGAGCGGGCCTGTGGGGACCGCCGTCTGGGTGTGGCAAAGCATCAGCGAGATCCAGCAAGCCCTCGATGCTCATGAACAAGGCGACACGCTGGTCGAGTGGAGTTCATTGGGTGATGTGCTGGTGACACTGGCCATTGTGCTGACTCACCGCGCTTACGAGCGGCGTCATAGCGAGTGGACTGGGCATTCGCGCAAGAAACCGGCATGGGAACTGCCGTCACCTCCAGCACCACATCCATTACCCGGGCCTGTACCTGCGACGATTTCCATGGACCCCCTCGTACTCTCCGGTGAACTGCCCGCCAGCCATGCCTCATCTCTGGAGATCGGTGTATCGGTGCCTCGTCGCTCAGGCACGACACTGGGCACCTATCTGGACACGCTCAAAGTCGCGGCGCCGGAATTGACCAACACCGAGCTGAAGACGTTGAATGGGAAACCGCCTCATCTGTATCAACTCAACGACACACACTACGCCCAGGTCGGCGAGCGCTGGTTCAAGGTCAGCATCGATGACGACGAGCAAGTGCAGATCCTCAATCCAAATGACCCCAAGCGTCCTGGCCCGTTGCTGGTTCATGACCAGCACGGCAAGTGGTATGTCGATACGCGGCTGCGGCTGCGCGGTGGTGGTCCCAAAAGCCGTTTGAAAGCCTTGAAGCAAGTAAAGGAGAACCGCATGCTGGAACTGAATACTCAGTTAGAGACATTCAAGGGCCAGGAAAAAAACCATCAGGAAGCACTCGATCTCCTCCAGAACGCTATGTCCAAGGCTACCGCCGAGAACCTCGAAACTGCCACCAGGTCTTACACCGACAAACTCGATGAGCGGATCAAAAGCTATGGAGAGGCCCTCAAACAGTTACGCGAATGGCGCTCGCTGGGCGGTGAAACCAATTACACCTACAAGCTGTTGCGCCTCACCACCGAGCAGCAAAAGTTCCTGTCACTCTGGTTAACGGTGAAGAACAACCAATACGCTCCGCTCGCGAAAGCACTGAATAAACAGGCCATCAACAGTGCTGAACCGGTGCCCGGAAACCTGGCCGTCATTCAGCAGGCAACCGCACTGAGTAACGCCATCATCGAACGGCTTGAGCTGGCAAAAGCCTCTCTGGCGGGCCTCAAGGTACTAGGCCGCACAGGGATCACCAGAATCCAGATCCTCACAATGTACCTGCCAAAACTCACTCGACTGGAGTTCAAGGCCAACGAAATCGGTATGGCCTACGAACCGTGCATTCAAGAGACATCTGACAAGGCCATGTCCCAGGCTCGAGCAGCAACCGCCAGCATTGTGGTCGATGCAGCTGACGCCAGCCGTGAAATTGCTGAGATGATGAAACAGCCAAGCGTGAGCAAGCCGTCCGAGGAGCACATCAACAAACTGTCCAGACTGGCCGACATCTATGCCGATATCCATCAGCGCATCCAGGACCTGCCAACCCTGTATCCCGGGATGGTCCGCCAATCGCCTCTCGACCACCTTCAAACATTGCTCACGGAATTTCAGGCACTGACGCTGAGCCAGCTCGATGATCCGCTTCCCGAGGCCGAAGAGTCTTTCCTCCCGAAACCTCCCCAACCTGTTGTTGCAGGGCCGTCGCGGCCCAAGGTCAAGGTCACCAAGACCCGTCCACGCGTCGCGGAAAGCGAAGCACCCCAAACACCCAAGCAGGTGAAAGAAGAGGAGGCGTTCCAGAAGCTCGCCCCCAAAAGCGCTCAGCCAGCCAGACCCGCCCTCGATGATCTCGATACCATCGCTGCCGCCCTGAACCTCAACCTGGACGTAAGCGATTTCATCAGACGCACCAACCGGGATGCCGAACGTGCGAACCGAATCCCTGCCGATGTGCAGGATCTGTTCGATCAACAGGCGCGCAAACTGGAAGAGTCTGCAACAAACCTCGACCGGGCCATGAGCGACATCAGAAGTGCCGGCAAGCAACCTCCTCCTATATCAGGCCAGCGCGAGGAAATGCGTGGAGCTGCCATCAGACTCCGCAAGGAGGGCATCAGTACCCGCACAAAAATGCTCAAGAAGCGCAAACCCAGGCAGGAGTACTTTCAATGGTTGCACGAGAACCGACAGATCAAAATCGTCCGCCACGAGCAAGGCAGGATCAGAACCAAAGGGCGCAAGGACTACTTTCAGGAGTACCGGATTCTCGACACCACCGACAATGACCAGGAACTATGGGTTGCGCATTTCCACTACGACACACTTGAGAGTAACGCCACTCAATCCACCGCAGCCCACCTGAAAGTATCTGAAAAATACCTGGCGACACTGGAACCCGAACTTCGGCAACAGCTGGCCACACTTCAACCGATTGACTACGTACTGCGTCGAATCACCAGTGCGTCCACCCAATCACTGTTCCTGACACTCGAGCCCCGGTGACCCGTAAAAAGGCTGCTCTGCCGAGCAGCCTTTTTACCGGCGCCAGGCACTGCGCAAACGCGCGAGCGCTGATTCGATGGCCGCTTCCGGCACCGCCGCAAAACCCAGCACCAGCCCCGCTCGCTGATCCGCCGGAGTGCTCGACTCCGGTAACCAGTAACTGCTCAGGCCATTGATCTCGACATCAACACTCGCCGCCGCTTCGATCAATTCGCGTTCACGGGCCTGAGTATCGACCGCCACCGTCAAATGCAGTCCTGCCGCGACATTTGGCAGGCTGCCAACGCCGGGGATATCCACAGGCCAACCGGCCAGCAAGGTGTTGCGGCGACTCAAAGCCGCGCGCCGCATACGGCGGATATGCCGCTGAAAGTGCCCGGCCGCCATGAACTCAGCCATCACCGCCTGAGTGCTCACCTCTGAATGGCGCACATCCACCGCACGGCGCTGAGCGAATGCCTCCACCAGGCCCATCGGCAACACCAGATAACCCAGACGCAATGCCGGAAACGCGACTTTGCCGAAGGTGCCGACGTAGAGCACCCGACCCTGTCGATCCAGCGCCGCCAAGGGCGCCAATGGTGCACCGCTGTAGCGATACTCGCCGTCGTAGTCGTCTTCGATGATCCAGCCGTCAGTGCGCTCGGCCCAGGCGAGCAATTCCAGACGCCGGGCCAGGCTCATGATCACTCCGGTCGGATACTGATGAGACGGCGTGACATAAGCCAATCGGCAGTCGCTCAGATCAGCTAGTTCAGCGCAGTTGATACCATCGCTGTCCACCGAGACCCCATGCAAACGCGCCCCGGCCACGGCAAAGGCGTGCCCGGCTGCGCGATAGCCGGGGTTTTCCACCGCCACCCCATCGCCGGGCTCCACCAGCAGCTGTGCACAAAGGCTAATCCCCTGCTGTGCGCCACTGGTGATCACAATTTGCTCAGCGCTGCACTGCATGCCGCGCGAGCTGCGCAAGTAGGCGGCAATTAATCCACGCAAGCGCTCGTCACCTTCGGGCGCGCCGTAGCACAGTTGCTGTAAATCCGGTTTGCGCCAGAAAGCCGCATTCAGCTTGGCCCAGACCTCGAATGGAAACAGATCGAAGGCCGGTACGCCGACCCGAAAAGCCCTCGGTGGACCACTTGGCGGCCTGGGCAAATGGTGCTTCTCGACCCGCTCAAGAGCACCGTTGTGGATAATTTTACTGGATGTAACCACAGGTAAATCCAGCCAACTTGTGGATAACCCTGTGGGTAAGCCTGTTGACAACCCTGTGGATACTTTTGTGGATAGTTTTTTCGTGGGCAACGCGGCTTGCGGCAATTGCGCCACGTACGTGCCGTCACCGACCCGCCCTTCGATGAAACCTTCGGCGTAGAGTTGGTCGTAGGCTCGGACCACGCTATTGCGCGAAATCGACAACGCCGCGGCCAGATCGCGACTGGCCGGCAAACGCGTGCCACTCGCCAGGCGACCGTCGAGTACGCGCAGGCGCAACGCCTGATAGAGCTGACGACTCAAGCCCTGCCGGCGATCGAGTTCGATACCCGCCGGGTTGAACGACAGGGACAGTGGCGGGTTGTTCATGGCAATGGAACCCTGCTAATGGACCTACGAAACTGGCTGTTAATGGATCTTACAACAGACCAATAGCCTGCCTAGGATACAGGCATTCGCCAAGGAAAATATCCATGTATACCCCCAGCGCATTTGCCATCGACGACCTTCCCGCACTGCATCAGCAGATCCTCGACACACGCCTGGCCATATTGGTCACCCACGGCGAGCGCGGCTTGCAGGCCAGCCATTTGCCGCTGTTGCTAAGCCCGGAACAAGGCCCCAATGGCACTCTTTACGGCCACCTGGCCCGAGCCAATCCGCAGTGGCAGGAACTGGAGGCCGGTGCCGAGGCGCTGGTGATTTTTGCCGGGGCCGATGCTTACGTCAGCCCGTCGTTCTACCCCAGCAAAACCGACCACGGCAAAGTCGTACCGACCTGGAACTACGTGGCCGTGCACGCCTACGGCAGCGCCGAAGTGTTCAGCGATGCCCATCGCTTGCGCAATCTGGTCAGCGCCCTGACCGATCGCCATGAACACGGCCGCGCCAAGCCGTGGAAAGTCGACGATGCGCCGCCCGACTACATCGATGGAATGCTCAAGGCCATCGTCGGCTTCGCCCTGCCGATCCAGCGCCTGGAAGGCAAGCGCAAGCTCAGCCAGAACCGCAGTACTGCAGACATTGCCGGCGTGCGTGAAGGGCTGACTGCCAGTCCCGACCCGCGCGACCAGACCCTCGCCCACTTGATGCCCAAGGAATGATCATGAGTCAGATCGAGATTCGCCGTGTCACCGCCGATGACCACGCCGCCTGGCTGCCGTTGTGGCAAGCCTACCTGTGTTTCTACAACACCGAGCTGCCAGAGGTCGTCAGCCACAGCACCTGGCAGCGTTTCCTCGACCCGAGCGAACCGACCCACGCCGCTCTCGCCTGGGCCGATGGCAAAGCGGTGGGCATGGTGCATTTCATCTATCACCGCTCGAACTGGAGCATCGAAAACTCCTGCTACCTGCAAGACCTGCTGGTGACGCCGGAAACCCGCGGCACCGGTGTCGGCCGCAAGCTGATCGAATTCGTCTATGCCACCGCCAAGGCAGACGGTTGCTGCAAGGTTCATTGGCTGACCCACGAATCCAACGCCACCGCGATCCAGCTCTACGAGCGCATCGCCGAACGCCCGGGTTTCATTCAGTTTCGCAAAGGCCTTTAAGGTTCAAGGAGAACAGCATGAGCACTTCACTCGCCGACTGGAAAGGCGTCCCTGCGCCAACGGTTCAACTGATCGAAGGGCGCTTCATTCGCCTGGAAAAACTCGACCCGGCGCGCCACGCCGATGGCTTGTTCAAAGCCCTGCAAGGCCCGGGCGCCGACCCGAAACTGTGGGATTACTTGCCTTACGGCCCGTTCCCGGAGCGCAGCGCGTTCAACGATTGGCTGAACAACCACGCCGCCAACAGCGACCCGTATTTCTTCAGCGTGATCGACCGCGCCACCGGTGAAGTGCAAGGCATCCTCAGCCTGATGTCGATCGTCCCGGCCCAGGGCCGCATCGAAATCGGCCACGTCACCTTCGGCGCACCGATGCAGCGCTCACCGAAAAGTACCGAAGCCGTTTACCTGCTGGCCAAAGAATCGTTCGCCATGGGCTACCGTCGCCTGGAATGGAAGTGCAACAACGGCAATGCCCGCTCCAAATACGCCGCCGAACGCCTGGGCTTCAGCTTCGAGGGTGTGTTCCGCCAGCACATGGTGGTCAAGGGCCAGAACCGCGACACCGCGTGGTATTCGATTCTGGATTCGGAGTGGCCGGCGATTGGTGCGGGGTTTGAAGAGTGGTTGTCTGATGAGAATCAGACGGACTCGGGGCAGGTGAGAACGTTGGTTGAGTGCCGGAACTAAAAGACCCAACAGCAAAAGATCGCAGCCTGCGGCAGCTCCTACGGGGCGTACGTATTCCTCTGTAGGAGCTGCCGCAGGCTGCGATCTTTTGATTTTTACGATACAGCAGAGGCAGGCTCGCGCTTAAGCTTCCACCCCAACGCATCCAACGCGTCGCAACCGTCCTGAATCAACAAATGCGCGGCATATGCTCCATGAGGTCGCCCTCGCGGGCAGCCCCAATGCCGGCAAGTTAAGCCGTTACGCGAACCGTAGCAGCTGGCGAAGCCTGCGTTCGGCCGCGAAGCGGTCGCAAACAGGCGATACGCAGTGTTCCTGAAAGGATGAAGTTTGCCATTTTGCGAGCGCTACGCACTCGAACGCAGGCTCGGCAGCTGCTACGGGGAATATGTTGAAGCTGAAGCTCCTTAACTTACCGGAAGGTCCGCCTCACCAATCTCCAAGGTCCCGTCAGCCAATCCTTCCTGAATGCTTTCGAGTAGAGCCCCGCGCTCAAGTACCCACACTCCCATGCTCATCGACTCCGAACAAATCCAGCTCACCCTCCGGCGATGCAACTTATTGCAGATATGGTTTCCAAGCCTTCGCAAATCGATACATCCGAGAACAGCGTAAGGAAAAACGTCAGTGCAAGGAGGTCAATGATCATTCAGCATCGTGAGCTGGTCCTTTGCTACAACCGAAGCTCCAGTGTCTTTCGATAGCCCCGGAAATGCCCGGCATCGGAGCATGTGCCCGGCCTTTTAGAGTTCGACCTCCCCAAGGAAGAGGTCGCATCCAATGCCCATTCTGCACACTCACCGTCCACATTATCTCGCCCTGGCTATCACCCTCGCCTTCGGCGGCATCGAAATGTCCCATGCTCAGCAAACAGAGTCTGCAGTTACCGAGACGAAGCCCCGCCCGGTTAAGGCCAAAAAACCTGCGAAACCCAAACCCGACGCCCAGAACTCCGCTGGGCAGCCTATACCTGACGTTCTCACCATCACATCGGTGGAGTCGATCACAGCCGATAACACGCAACCCGTTCCCGCTAATGATCCTCTGCTCGTCGAAACGATGTATGACGTAAAAGAACCCACGGCCAGTGAAGGATTGATCGCTGCACTGACACCTGAACTCCCGGCGGAAGTGACGACCAATGCCCACAATGTGAAGCAATACGACCTTGCCGAACCCTCGGTCCAGGAGTTGTTCCGCGCATTCGCCATAGCACCCACCACTTTTCACAGCCGAATCGCAACCGCCCTTGAGGCCACCGATGGCGTTGCCGCGAAGTACGGTGACGGCGATGACCTGATCGTCCTGACCAGCGGTGTTCGGCAGGAAGGCGTAATCGATGGCGGCGGTGGCTTGAACGGTTTGAAACTGAATGCCGTCGAGGGCGGCACACTGGGCGAAACCCGCAACTTCAGAGGACTGCTGGTCGAACAGGGTGTCTGGAGACTGACCGGCTCCGGCGACTTCAGTCATGGCGCCGGAGTTCTCAAGGACGCTGCCCTGTACAATCAGGGCAGTATCGCTGGCGATGTAGAGGTCGAATCCGGTGGCCTCTACGGCGGTGGCGGCTCAGTCAACAAGCTGTTTGTGTATGGCGGCTTGTCGGCCAATGCAGCTCTTGGCGCCGCCAAGGTTCGTCAGGATCTGTACCTGAACGAGGGCGCCGTTCTGTTCTATGACATTGACGCCGAAGGCCGAAGCGCTACCGTTGTTGTCGAGGGTACGGCAACCATCAGTGGCGCTACGCTAGCTATCAATGCGGCCAATGCCGATCACCCGCCGACCAGCGAGCATAGGGTGCTCCAGGCTGGCAACGTCGAGGGAACGTTCGCCACCGTCACCAACAACCTGGCGTACATGACGCCCACCCTGGCATACACCGACACCTCCATCGCCCTGACTTACGCCCGCAACGATATGTCGCTGGAAAGCGCCGCCACCAGCGACAATGCCCGCCAAGTGGCCAACAGCCTCGACTCAGATAAAAACGGCACAACGCAAACACCGAAGACCGTTGCGAACAATGCCCTGCTCACCAGCAACATCGCAACGGCCGCGATAGCGCTGGAGCAACTGGCCGGCGGCAGCAATGCCAACCTCGCCAATGCCACTTTGAGTAGTGTCCGGCCGGTCAGCGCGAGCATGCTTTCGGCCCTGCGCGAGCTGAGTAACGATGCGAGCCTGCAGGATCGTTCGGCAACCGGTCACGATACCAACGGCAGGGTCTGGGTTCAGGCGCTGGGCAACTCCGCAACCCTCGATGACAAACTGGACGACAGCGCATTGCGGCAACGCACTCACGGGGTTGTGGTGGGGGCCGACTGGTCACTCGACAATGAATGGCGCGTAGGCATACTCGGTGGCAAATCACAAACACGCCTGGACGGGGCGTTACTGGACGGCGATCTCGACAGCTGGCACCTCGGCGCCTATGCCTTGCGCCAAAGTGGTCCGCTGGCCCTGCGCTTCGGCGCTACCTACGGCAGTCATGACGGTACGACCAAACGCAATATTGCCTTCAGTCGTTACAGCGACAGACTCAAAGGCAGCTACGACGCCAGCAGCCAGCAGATTTTCGCCGAAGTCGGTTACAACCTGAGCAGTGGCGCCCTGCAGGTCGAACCTTTCGCAAGCCTCGGGTATGAACATTATCAACGCGACAGCTACCGGGAAAAAGGTGGCGATGCTGCGCTGAAAGTCGATGGACAAACCCAACGCAACTTCAACAGCATCCTTGGCCTGCGCCTGGCACACCGCAGCGACCTGGAGAACGGCATGAGCCTGACCCCGCGCATGAGCGCCGGCTGGAAGCACACCTACGGCGATGTCAGCAGCCATGTACGTCAGACTTTTCTAGCAGGTAGCGAGACGTTCTACGTCGAAAGTATTCCACTGGATCGCAACAGCCTGACACTGGAAGCGGGGTTGGATCTGAGGGTCTCGAAACAGCACTCTTTGAGCGTTGCCTACAACGGTGAGATGAGCAACAACAGCCACGAAAACGGCGTGATGGGTCAGTGGCGGATGAGTTTCTAAAACACTGACAACCGCGGACAAAAAAAAGGGGGGCACATGCCCCCCCGAGGTAAAAGCGTTGCAGTCGAGGCTGTTAAATCAGCCTTCGATCTCGATCAGGATCTCGCCCGGGTTGACCCGGTCGCCCTTGGCCACGTGGATGGCGGTGACTTTGCCTGCGATGGCCGCTTGCACTTCGGTTTCCATCTTCATCGCTTCGGTGATCAGCACGGCCTGGCCGGCTTTCACGGTGTCGCCTTCCTTGACCAGCACATCGACGATGTTGCCCGGCATGGTGGTGCTGACATGGCCCGGTGCGCTGGCTTGCTTGCGCTTGCTGCTGCCGCCGCTGACGAATTCGTTGAGCGGCTCGAACACCACTTCTTCCGGCATGCCGTCGATGGACAGGTAGAAGTGACGCTTGCCTTCGGCCTTGACGCCCACACCGGTGATGTCGACGCGGTAAGTTTCACCGTGAACGTCGATGACGAACTCGGTCGGTACACCTTCGCCACCCGCCGAGGTCACGCCACCGGCTTCTGGAATCGGCAACAGCACTTCCGGAGTCAGGGTGCCGGCTTCGCGTTCTTCAAGGAACTTGCGGCCGATGTCCGGGAACATCGCATAGGTCAGCACGTCTTCTTCAGACTTGGCCAAGGCCCCGATTTCGCCGCGCAGCTTGGTCATTTCCGGTTTGATCAAATCCGCCGGACGGACATCGATGACTTCTTCGCTGCCGATCGCCTGACGGCGCAGTTTCTCGTTAACAACACCTGGCGCCTTGCCGTAGCCGCCTTGCAGGTAGAGCTTCACTTCGTTGGTGATGGTTTTGTAGCGCTCACCGGCCAACACATTGAAGAACGCCTGAGTACCGACAATCTGCGAAGTCGGGGTCACCAGCGGCGGGAAACCGAGGTCTTCGCGAACCCGCGGGATCTCGGCCAGCACTTCGCTCATGCGGTTCAGCGCGCCCTGCTCTTTCAACTGGTTGGCAAGGTTGGAAATCATCCCGCCCGGCACCTGGTTGACTTGTACGCGAGTGTCGACGGCGGTGAATTCGCTTTCGAACTGGTGGTACTTCTTACGCACGGCGTAGAAGTACAAACCGATTTCCTGCAGCAGTTCCAGGCTCAGGCCGGTGTCGAACTCGCTGCCTTTAAGGGCGGCAACCATCGACTCGGTGCCTGGGTGACTGGTGCCCCAAGCGAAGCTGGAGATCGCAGTGTCGATATGGTCGGCACCATTTTCGATGGCCTTGAGTTGGCACATCGCGGCCAGGCCAGCGGTATCGTGAGAGTGGACAAACACCGGCAGCGACTGCTCGGTTTTGAGAGCCTTGACCAATTCGCCAGTGGCGTACGGGGTCAGCAGGCCGGCCATGTCCTTGATCGCCACGGAGTCGCAACCCATGGCTTCCATCTGCTTGGCTTGCGCCACGAAAGCCTCGATGGTGTGCACCGGGCTGGTGGTGTAGGCGATGGTGCCCTGAGCATGTTTGCCGGCAGCTTTCACCGCTTCAATGGCCACCCGCAGGTTACGCACGTCGTTCATTGCGTCGAAGATGCGGAACACGTCGATGCCATTCACCGCAGCCTTGGCGACGAAAGCTTTGACCACGTCGTCGCTGTAGTGGCGATAGCCCAACAGGTTCTGGCCGCGCAGGAGCATTTGCAGACGGGTGTTAGGCAACGCCGCGCGCAGTTTGCGCAGGCGCTCCCACGGATCTTCCTTGAGGAAACGTACGCAGGCGTCGAACGTCGCGCCGCCCCAGACTTCCAGCGACCAGTAGCCGACTTTGTCGAGCTTGTCGCAGATCGGCAGCATGTCGTCGGTGCGCATGCGGGTCGCGAGCAGCGATTGGTGGGCGTCGCGCAGGATTGTGTCAGTTACAAAGATCTTCTTGGACATTGTTGTATTCCTCACAGGCCTGCGTGGGCGGCGATGGCGGCGGCGATGGCCAAGGCCAGCTCTTCGGGTTTGCGCTTGATCGAGTAGTTGGTCAGCTCGGGATGGCTTTCAACGAAGCTGGTGTTGAACTGACCGCTACGGAATTCCGGGTTACGCAGGATTTCCTGGTAATAAGCAGCGGTGGTCTTGACCCCTTGCAGACGCATGTCGTCGAGGGCGCGCAAGCCACGGTCCATCGCCTCTTCCCAGGTCAACGCCCAGACCACCAGTTTCAGGCACATCGAATCGTAAAACGGTGGGATGGTGTAACCGGTATAGATCGCCGTGTCGGTACGTACGCCGGGACCGCCGGGTGCGTAGTAACGGGTGATCTTGCCAAAGCTCGGCAGGAAGTTGTTTTTCGGGTCTTCGGCATTGATCCGGAACTGCAGCGCAAAACCGCGGTGCTGGATGTCTTCCTGCTTCACCGACAGCGGCAAGCCGGACGCAATGCGGATCTGCTCACGAACGATGTCGATGCCGGTGATTTCTTCGGTGATGGTGTGTTCCACCTGCACCCGGGTGTTCATCTCCATGAAGTACACCTCGCCCTCGGCGAGCAGGAACTCCACGGTACCGGCATTCTCGTAACCCACCGCCTTGGCCGCACGTACCGACAGGTCGCCGATGTAGGCGCGTTGCTCTGGTGTCAGCTGCGGGCTCGGAGCGATCTCGATCAGCTTCTGGTTGCGACGCTGGATCGAGCAATCACGCTCGAACAGGTGCACCACGTTGCCGAAGCTGTCGCCAAGGATCTGCGCTTCGATATGCTTGGGATTGACGATGCATTTTTCCAGGAAGACTTCCGCCGAACCAAAGGCCTTGGTCGCTTCGGAAATCACTCGTGGGAAGGCTTGTTCCAATTCTTCGCGGCTGTTGCAGCGACGGATGCCACGACCGCCACCACCGGAAGTGGCCTTGAGCATCACCGGGTACCCGATGCGATCGCCTTCGGTCAGGGCTTCGGCGATGTCGGCGACGTTGCCTTCAGTGCCGGGCGTGACTGGCACGCCAGCCTTGATCATGCTGCGGCGGGCTTCGGTCTTGTCGCCCATACGGCGAATGACTTCCGCCGACGGGCCAATGAATTTGATACCGCGTTCGGCGCAGATATCGGCCAGCTCGGCGTTTTCCGAAAGAAAGCCATAACCTGGGTGCAACGCGTCGCAACCGGTTTCCACCGCCAGGTTCACCAGCTTGCGCGGGTTCAGGTAACCGGCCAGTGGCTCGGCACCAATGCTGTGGGCTTCATCGGCACGTTTGACATGCAACGCATGGCGATCGGCGTCGGAATAGATCGCGACCGAACGAATGCCCATCTCGGCGCAGGCACGTACGATTCGTACGGCAATCTCACCACGGTTGGCAATCAGGATCTTTTTTATCACTTGGAGGTTCCCTTGAGCCGGTTGCTACCCACGACCTTGGACTGGGTCGGCGCGTGACTAAATGTTTCAAGCCAGTCGCACAGTCACACTAGCCCGCTCAAGGGATTAACAAAAATCAATAATAATTGGGTCAGGCATAAGCAAAGACTTATAGTTGAACGACCAGCCTGCGACCAGAGTCCCTAGATAATGCGTAAGTCTTTGATGCGTATGACATTACGCCAACTTCAGATTTTCAATGAAGTCTGCGATTTGCGTTCCTACAGCCGTGCAGCTGACGAAATGTCGCTCACACAACCGGCCGTCAGCCTACAGATTCGTCAGCTTGAAGAGCTGATTGGTCAGCCTTTGTTCGATTATGTCGGCAAAAAGCTCTACATGACCGAAGCGGCTGAAGCGTTACAGCGCGCCAGTCGGGACATTTTCGGACGCCTGGAAAATCTCGATATGCAGCTCTCGGACATGCAGGGCTCGTTGCAAGGTCAGCTGAAACTGGCAGTGGAATCCAGCGCCAAGTACTTCGTACCGCACTTGTTTGCCGCCTTCAAGCGTCAGCACCCGGAAGTGAACCTGCAACTGACGGTGGTCAACCGCGGACAGGTGATCCGGCGTCTGTCCGATAACCGCGACGATCTGGTGATCATGTCCATGGTGCCGCAGGACATGGGCCTGGAGTTCTTGCCGTTCCTCAACAACCCGATCGTCGCCGTGGCGCCACCGGATCATCCGCTGTGCCACATGGGACCACTGCGCTTGCAGGATCTTGAGCCTTACACGCTGCTATTGCGCGAACCGGGTTCCGGGACACGACTGGCGTGCGAAGAATATTTCAAAGAGAAGCGCGTGCATTTTAACCAGACCCAGGAAGTCTCGTCGGCCGAAGCCCAGCGTGAATGCGTGGTGGCGGGTCTGGGCCTGGCCTTGTTGACGCGCCACGCCCTGAACCTGGAGTTGGCGACCGGCGGACTCAAGGAGCTGCCGGTCGAAGAGCTGCCGTTGTACCGCAGCTGGTGCCTGGTGCAGGCCAAAGCCAAACGCCTGTCACCGGTAGCGCATGCGTTCCTGGGGTTTATCCGCAGTGAACGGGTGCAGATCAGCGCGCTGGTTGAGCGTTTCGACGCGAAGCTGCCGGTGTTGCCTGCCAATAGTTGAGTTCCAGATCCGGATATTCACCGATCTCGGCCAGAAGCTGGCGGTGCTCGCAACGATCTTCAATTGCGCGGCGAAACGCCATGCGGCGCTGGTCTTCTTGCTGACGGCGGGTTTTGACTGCGCTGTTGCGTTCTTCGTAGTGCTGGGCCATTTCGAGTCTCCCAAGGCGAGTACGGGAGTTTCAAGATAGGCGCGGAGGATGACGGTTTGGCGGCGCGGGGATTACAGGGATGTGAACTTTCGGCGCTTTCGAGGACGCCTTCGCGAGCAAGCTCGCTCCCACAGGTTCTGTGGTGTGCGCAGGATTTGTGCAACACAGCCGATCAATGTGGGAGCGAGCTTGCTCGCGATAAGGTCGGAACGACCTTCCAGCAGGATCAATCGTCCAGCGCTTTGACCGATTTGGGCGACAGGCGCAGGCTGCGAAGGCTGCGTTTGACGCTTTTGAGGTGGTTGACCAGGCTCGGCCCACGCGCCATGGCCACGCCCATGGCCAATACGTCGATCACTACCAGGTGAGCGATACGCGAAGTCAGCGGCGTATAGATTTCGGTGTCTTCATGCACGTCGATCGCCAGGTTGACGGTCGACAGCTCGGCCAACGGCGTCTGGCTCGGGCACAGGGTGATCAGCGAGGCACCGCTTTCACGCACCAGATTGGCGGTGATCAACAGATCCTTGGAGCGGCCGGACTGCGAAATGCAGATCGCCACGTCCGTAGGCTTGAGCGTGACCGCCGACATCGCCTGCATGTGCGGGTCGGAATAAGCCGCAGCGGTCAGCAGCAAACGGAAGAATTTGTGCTGGGCATCCGCTGCAACGGCACCGGAGGCACCAAAGCCATAGAACTCGACGCGCTGAGCCTGCGACATGAGCGTCACAGCCTTCTGCAACTCCACCGGATCAAGCTTCTCGCGAACCTCCATCAGGGTGTGCAGGGTGGTGTCGAAAATTTTCAGACTATAGTCGGCGACCGAATCGTCTTCGTGAATCGCGAATTGCCCGAAGCTCGCCCCTGCTGCCAGGCTTTGTGCCAGTTTCAGCTTCAAGTCCTGAAAACCCGAACAACCGATGGCGCGACAGAAGCGCACGATGGTCGGCTCGCTGATACCCACGCTGTGGGCAAGATCGGCCATGGAACTGTGCATCACAGCCGCTGGGTCAAGCAGCACGTGATCGGCAACCTTGAGCTCCGATTTGCGTAACAGGTGGCGCGACTGGGCGATGTGTTGCAACAGGTTCAAAGGGCAGGACTCATTGTTATTGGCAGACGCCGGGGATGTAGCAAGCTTGTAGTTATACTACAAGAATTCGCTTTTTGCCTGCTCAATGCGTAACTCGATACCCCTGTTTTGGCCGAGCACGCCCCATGTAGCAGCTGGCGCAGCCTGCGTTCGGTTGCGCAGCAGCCGTAAAACCTGAGCTCGCGTTCGACGTCATTGCGACCGCTTCGCGCTCGGGCGCAGCCTTCGGTAGCGGCTACGCAAGTGGGTTATCGGCACGCAGTAGTTCAGCCACGGCAAACGCTTCCACTGGCCGGCTGATCAGGTAGCCCTGCACCTCATCGCATAACTCGGCCTTGAGGAACTCAAGCTGCTCCGCACGTTCGACCCCCTCTGCCACGACCTTGAGCGACAGACCGTGCGCCATGGCGATAATTGCCCGGGTAATCGCCGCGTCTTCACCGCCCTCGCCCAGCCCGCGGATAAACGCCTGATCGATCTTCACGTAGTCCACAGGGATACGCTTGAGGTAGCTTAGCGACGAATAACCGGTGCCAAAATCGTCGATTGCCAGTTTCACCCCCAGATCACGTAACTGCTGGAAGGTCGTGATGATGTGCTCGACGCTGTCCAGCAACTGACTTTCGGTCAGCTCCAGTTCCAGGTAGTGCGGCGCCAGGCCAGTTTCCTCAAGCACCTGACGCACCAGGCTGACCAGTTTGCCCTGACGCAGCTGGTGGACCGACAGATTGACCGAAACCCGAATCGGCTCCAGGCCCTGACGCTGCCACTCGCACGCTTGCCAGCAGGCCTGACGTAGCACGAACTCACCAATCGGCCCGATCAGCCCCGTCTCTTCCGCCAGACCGATGAAGTCCCCCGGCGGCACCCGCCCCATGGTCGGATGATCCCAGCGCACCAGCGCTTCGGCGGCGTTCAGGCGGCCGGTGGCGAGGCAGAGTTTGGGCTGGTAAAACACCTTCAACTGCTTTTCTTCGATGGCCTTGCGCAGCTGGTTTTCCAGTTGCAAGCGCTCAAGGGTGCTGGCCTGCAGGCTGTCGGTGTAGAACTGGAAATTGTTCCCGCCCAGGTGCTTGGCATGCTGCATGGCCATGTTCGATTGGCTGACCAACGCGGAAATTTCTCGCGCGTTGTCCGGCAACATGCTGATGCCCATCGACGCACTGACCACCAGTTCATGGCCGTCAACGGTCAGCGGCAAGCGCAGCTTGGTCGATAATCGGGTGGCGACTCGCGCCAGGCTCGACAGGTTGCCATAAGCGTCGAACAGCACCGCGAACTCGTCGCCGGACAAACGTGCAATGGTGTCCGCCTCCGGTAACGCGTTGACCAGACGCCGCGCCATTTTCTGCAACATCTGATCGGCGACTTCATGGCCAAGGCTGTCGTTGAGCAATTTGAAACGGTCCAGATTGATGTGTAGCAGCGCCAGACTCCGGCCGCCCTGCCGTACCCGTTGATGGGCCTCATGCAGGCGCTCGCGAAACAACGAGCGGTTGGCCAGCCCGGTCAGTTCGTCGTAATGGGTCAGGTAGCGCATACGCTCTTCGGATTCGCGCCGGGCTGATAGATCGGCGAAGAAGCCTACGATATGGCTGACATTTCCCCGAGCATCGCGCACTACGTTCAGTTGCAGCCATTGCGGATAGAGCTCGCCGTTTTTGCGCGCCTCCACCAACTCGCCCTGCCAACTGCCATGTTGCTCCAACGCCTGATGGATCGCCGGATAGTGCCGTCGCGCGTCACGACTGCACGGCAACTCGACCACATTGCGCCCCAGCAAGTCTTCAATCTGATACCCGGTGACCCGGCTGAACGCCTGATTGACCGCGATCAACGCGTAATCCGGGTCAAAAATCACAATGCCTTCGCTGGCGGCTTCAAACACCGTCGCCGCCAGTTGTCGCTGTTCTTCCAGGCCTTTGCTGGCGCTGATATCACGCCGGGTGCCGACCATGCGGATCACCCGTCCGTTGGCGCCACGCTCCACTGCGCGCCCACGGTCTTCGATCCAGACCCAATGACCATCGCCGTGGCGCACACGGTATTCGATCTGATAATCCTCGGTGCGGCCCTTCAAATGCTCGACCAGCGCCCGCCGTAGCGGCGGCAAGTCCTGCGGGTGCAGTCGCGGCTTCAAGTGGCTGAGCATCGCCGTGACGAATTCCGGCTCAATGCCAAACAACTCCTTGAGTTGGGTGTGATGCACTTCATCGGTTTGCAGGTTCCAGTCCCACAGCCCCAATTCACTGGCCTTCAATGCCAGCGCCAGCCGCGCTTCGCTCTTGCTCAAGGCCTGATTGGCGACATCCAGTTCGCGGCTACGCTGGGCGACCCGGCTTTCGAGCCCGACCTGGGCTTCACGCAGTTCTTCTTCGGCATGGCGGCGCTGTTCGATTTCCCGCGCCAGCTTCTGATTGAGCAGCTCGCTGCGACTTTGCGCCTGCTGCAAATGCTCGATCAGCGCCTGATTCTGGAAACGCCGCATCAAACCGTGCTGGATCAACCGGTTGACCTGCCAGGCGACCACACTCAGAGAACCCAGCAGAATCAGCCCGAGCCAGCCCCAACCCTGCTGCTGTTCATCGCCGCCCCAGAATAGATAGCCGATCGCCGGTAATAAGCACGGCAAGGTAAAGGACAGGAAAGCCGGCAAACTCACCGCGTAGGCGACGCTCGCCGAGAGAGTCGCCGCGCCGATCAGGCCGAACACCCAGGCTTGTTGCAGGAAGCTGTCAGTCGGTACCAGGGCAATGCCGGCGGCCGCCAGGGTCAAGCCGCTGATGGCCGAGCCCAGTAGAAACATTCGGCGCCAGACCGGCTGCGCCTGACGACTGGGCATCGCCGAGTCGAAGGCCGCGACCTGAATCACCCGCAACGCCACCAGCGACAGTAACCAGATCAGCCAGATGCTCACCAGGAAGTAGCGCTGCGGGCTCCAGAGCAACCCGGCGCACACCAGACCATTGATCAACATGAACAGCGTGGGCAGCAACGAGCCCTGATACAGCAGGCGCGTACGCTCGACCGCCATTTCCATGGCGTACTGTTTGCGGATAACCCGAGGTTCCACAAGGGGGCCCGACAGGCTTGAGCTGAGGGTCATAGGCAGTATTCTTGTTCTTATAATGGTGGGCGTGATGAGCCCGAAACGTCGACGGAGCATACACAAGCAATGGCCCGGACCAAACTGCTCCAGATCATAAAATCGACAAAACAAATGGCCCGTTGCCACCGCTCAAAACCACAGAAGCGCTGCCCATCAAGGCTTGCAACGAATGACTGACCGGTCGTCCCCGCGTATCTTTCATCGGTTAATGCAAAGCTCGGTTTGCCCGGTGTGGCGCGGCACCCTAGAATGCCCCGATGCGCGATGATCTCTCCCTTCTGCTGAACTCCCTCAACGATGCCCAACGTCAGGCCGTAGCTGCCTCCGTGGGTCGTCAGTTGGTCCTGGCCGGTGCTGGTTCCGGTAAAACCCGTGTGCTGGTGCACCGTATCGCCTGGTTGATCCAGGTCGAGAATGCCTCGCCACACTCGGTCCTGTCGGTGACCTTCACCAACAAGGCCGCTGCCGAAATGCGCCATCGCATCGAGCAACTGATGGGTATCAACCCGGCCGGCATGTGGGTCGGCACCTTCCACGGCCTGGCGCACCGCTTGCTGCGGGCGCATTGGCAGGAAGCCGGCCTGAGCCAGACTTTCCAGATCCTCGACAGCGATGACCAGCAGCGTCTGGTCAAGCGGGTAATCCGCGAGCTGGGCCTCGACGAACAGCGCTGGCCGGCCCGTCAGGCCCAGTGGTTCATCAACGGGCAAAAAGACGAAGGTCTGCGTCCGCAACATATTCAAGCCAGTGGCGATCTGTTCCTGGCCACCATGCGCAGCATTTATGAAGCCTACGAGGCCGCGTGCCTGCGCGCTGGCGTCATCGACTTCTCCGAACTGCTGCTGCGCGCCCTCGACCTGTGGCGCGACCATCCGGGCCTGCTGGCGCATTATCAGAAGCGTTTCCGCCATGTGCTGGTGGACGAGTTCCAGGACACCAACGCCGTGCAGTACGCCTGGTTGCGACTGCTGGCCAAGGGCGGCGACAGCCTGATGGTGGTTGGCGACGACGACCAGTCGATCTACGGCTGGCGCGGCGCGAAAATCGAGAACATTCACCAGTATTCGGCCGACTTTCCGGACGCGGAAGTCATTCGACTGGAACAGAACTACCGCTCCACCGCCGGGATCCTCAAGGCCGCCAACGCCTTGATCGCCAACAACACCGGACGTCTGGGCAAAGAACTGTGGACCGACGGCGGCGAAGGCGAAGCGATCAACCTGTACGCCGCGTTCAACGAACATGACGAAGCACGCTACGTGGTGGAAACCATCGAAAGTGCGCTGAAAACCGGCATGGCCCGCAGCGATATCGCGATTTTGTACCGCTCCAACGCCCAATCACGGGTTTTGGAAGAAGCTTTACTGCGTGAACGTATCCCGTACCGCATCTATGGCGGCCAGCGCTTCTTCGAACGGGCTGAAATCAAGAACGCCATGGCCTACCTGCGCTTGCTCGAAGGTCGCGGCAACGATGCGGCACTGGAGCGGGTGATCAACGTTCCGGCTCGTGGCATCGGCGAAAAAACCGTCGAAGCGATCCGCGACCACGCCCGTCACAGCGATGTGTCGATGTGGGAAGCCATGCGTCAGCTGGTGGCCAATAAAGGCCTCACCGGTCGCGCAGCCGGCGCTCTGGGTGCGTTCATCGAGTTGATCGAGCACCTGGCGACCACAACCGCTGAAATGCCGCTGCACCTGATGACTCAGACGGTCATCGAGCAGTGCGGCCTGATTGCCTATCACCAAGCGGAAAAAGGCGAGAAAGGCCAGGCGCGGGTAGAAAACCTTGAAGAACTGGTCAGCGCGGCGCGCAACTTTGAAAGCGCCGAAGAAGACGAAGACCTGACGCCGCTGGCCGCGTTCCTCGGCCATGCCTCGCTGGAGGCCGGCGACACTCAGGCCGACGAGCATGAAGACAGCATTCAGTTGATGACCTTGCACAGCGCCAAAGGCCTGGAATTCCCTTACGTGTTCCTGGTGGGCATGGAAGAAGGTCTGTTCCCGCACAAGATGAGTCTGGAAGAGCCCGGCCGCCTTGAAGAGGAACGCCGCCTGGCCTACGTCGGTATCACCCGGGCCATGCAAAACCTGGTGATGACCTACGCCGAAACCCGGCGTCTGTACGGCAGCGAGACCTACAACAAGGTTTCACGCTTCGTACGCGAAGTACCTAAAGGCCTGATCCAGGAAGTCCGGCTGTCCAACAGCGTCAGCCGTCCGTTCGGTGGCGGCCAGAAGCAAAGTTCGAGCAGCATGTTCGCCGGCACGGAAATCCCGGAAACCGCGTTCAGCCTCGGCCAGCAGGTGCAACACGCAGTCTTCGGCGAAGGGGTGATCCTCAACTTCGAAGGCGCTGGCGCGCAGGCTCGCGTGCAAGTGAACTTCAGTGAAGGCAGCAAGTGGCTGATGCTTGGCTATGCCAAGCTGGAAGCTATCTAAAAGCTTATCCGAAGAGCTTTTCTGTGGGAGCGAGCCTGCTCGCGATGAACGATGACGCGGTGCTCCTGAACTCCGCGGTGTCGCCATCGCGAGCAAGCTCGCTCCCACAGGGGCTCGTGTTGCATCCAATGTAGGTTCCCACAGGTTGATCTGATAGAAGGCGTAATAAACATGGGCTCAGGCTTCTTTTCTTCCTGGACATTCTGGGCTCTGTTGTCGGCGGCATTCGCGGCGCTGACCGCGATTTTCGCCAAGGTCGGCATCGAAAACGTCAATTCCGACTTCGCCACGCTGCTACGCACGATCGTGGTATTGGTCAGCCTGGCCTTGATTTTGTACGCAACGGGCCAATATCAGTCATTAGAATCGATATCCGCCAAGAGCTACCTGTTCCTGCTGCTGTCTGGCCTGGCAACCGGTGCCTCGTGGATTTGCTACTTCCGTGCGCTGAAACTCGGGCCAGCCTCGCTGGTAGCACCCGTCGACAAACTCAGTGTGGTGCTGGTGGCCGTGCTGGGCGTAGTGTTGCTGGGTGAGCGGCTCGACTTGCGCCAATGGGGCGCAATTGGTCTGATCACGGCGGGCGTGGTGATGCTGGCATTGCGACGTTAAGCAGCGTTCCTGCTGAACAAATCCATTTGTCCTACAGACAAAAGTACACACGCCTCCTTGTACCGACGGAGCTGAACGCAGCCTGTCAGGCAAAAGCCCGAAACACTCTGCCGCTAGCCAGTGTCACTTCACCTGTGCAACATGGCGCGCGTGCCATCCACAAATGGGAATTCCCTTTATGAAACGTTTTCTTAGCATCGCCCTGGCGCTGTGCATCGGCCTGACGATGAGCCTCGACGCCAACGCCAAGCGCTTCGGTGGCGGCAAAAGCGTAGGCGCCGCGCCTACCCACCAGACCAGCCAAATGGCCCCGTCCTCGCCTGGCATGGGTTCTGCTGCCGCGACTGCCGGTGCTGCGGGTGCCGCAGGCGCTGCCGCCAAAGCCGGCGGTGCTTCGCGCTGGCTCGGCCCTCTGGCCGGTATCGCTGCCGGTGGCCTGCTGGCCTCCATGTTCATGGGCGGCGGCTTCCAGGGCATGCAGATCTTCGACATCCTGATCATGGCGGTCATCGCGTTCGTGATCTTCCGCTTCATCGCCGCCCGTCGCCGCAAGCAGCAAGAGCACATGGCTCCTGCGGGTGCGCCAATGCAGCGTGAAGTGTACGAACAGAAGCCGATCTTCGGTGGTTCGGCTGCCCCTGCTGCCGCTCGTCCGGTGATCAACGCTCCGGCCTGGTTCAACGAAGAACGCTTCATTGAAGCCGCACGCAGCCACTTCCAGTCCCTGCAACAGCACTGGGACGCCAACGAAATGGACAAGATTGCCGAGTTCGTGACCCCGCAAATGCTGGAGTTCCTAAAGCGTGAACGCGCCGATCTGGGTGAAGGCTTCCAGTCCACCTACATCGACAACCTCACCGTTCAACTGGACGGCGTGGATGATCGCGCAGACAAGACCATCGCCACCCTGACCTTCAACGGCGTGTCGAAAAACTCGCGTTTCGACCAGGGTGAAGTGTTCAGCGAAAGCTGGAACATGGAACGTCCGCAGGGCGAAAACCAGCCTTGGCTGGTGGCTGGTATCCGTCAGAACGGCTAATACCGCCCTCGTTTCGCATGCTGTAATGAAAACCCCAGCCTCGGCTGTAATGCTGTTCACTTAAGCGGAGCAGCCTTACGGTCTACTGGAAAACGGGT
>NZ_MOBJ01000020.1 GCF_003732225.1 Pseudomonas brassicacearum
TGGCACGCTGGCTTGAAGCGAATGTCCGACGGTGCCCGGCCAAACGCCACCGCCGCCTGACTGGCCTCCCGGCGGATCACGTTGTAAGCCAGTAGCAGCCCCCACACCTCTTGGTAAACCAAGTCGATCTTCTTGCTGCGCAGGGTCACTGCGTTCTGCTGCATCGAACTTTTGATATCCCTGAAGCCCAATTCGATCTCCCATCGTTCCTGGTAAAGCTTGGCGACGGCCTTGGTGCTGTAGGTCCCGACAGGCAATGAGGTCATGACCGTCTTCAGCTTTCCCTGAACTTCATAGCTGACTTCGCGCACTTCCCAATGGAGGGGTAGATTCGGGTTTCGCTTTCTCGCCTGCGGTGACACTTTCATGCGCAACAGACGGTCGTGCTTGCCGTAACGAGCGATTTCCTCGCTGACCAACCCATTGCGCGCCGGGATCAGCCAGTGACGGTTGACGCCAGCATTGTTCAGGCTCAACAGCAGATCAGCCCCCCAGAATCCTTTGTCGAACAGCGTCACCGAATGGTCGGGAACCTGCTGCAGAAACTCGTCGGCCAAACGCATCTCGCTGCGCCGGTAAGGGCTTAGTTGAGCATCCAGAATCAGGTGCGAGCGCACATTCATTAACGCCACAAGGCGCAGCATAGGAAACGGTGTCTGGCGGTCGGTGGAGGTATTTCCGGAGCCGAAGTGATCCCGTAACTCGGGCGTATCCGGGGTACGCAGGAGAGCGCCATCCACGGCAAACACCTGAAGACCTTGCCAGGTGTCATTGTCATACCGCTCACTGGCCCACTGGGTGCCGGTTTTACGGAACAACCATTCAACCGGGTCGGCGCCAAGGCGCTTGCGAGCTTCAGTGACGCCGCTTCTCGCCAGCAAGTGGTCAGTCGCCAATCCTTGGGCACAGATGTTCAGGCGCCTCGCTACTTCATGGACAGGCTCGTCGCGAAACAACGCCATGCCGAGCACCAGCCAGAGCACTTGATCGGCAGGCAACCTACGCCGCCGGATAGTGGCCTGCGTGGAAAGATCCAGCGCTGACGCCACCCACTCGACGGGGATGTTTTGGGTGAAGGTGCTCAGGTCGGAGAAGTTGAAAAGGTCGCCGAGGTCGAGCAGGTCCTGTTGAACAGACATAAAAAATCCGATGCCAGAGATCTGGCATCGGATTTTCTAGGAAGCCCGGCGTGGACTCAAATGCTTAAGTGAACAGCATTAC
>NZ_MOBJ01000021.1:0-45831 GCF_003732225.1 Pseudomonas brassicacearum
GGTTGGTTAAGATCTTTCGTCTCAACCGAGGCGCGCATTCTACAGCAGCCTCTGTTGCTGTCAAGCGGTTATTTTCAGAAGTTTTCAAAGTTTCCTTTGCAACTTCAACCACTTGCGCTTCCGATCTCTCGTTAGCGGGAGGCGAATTCTACAGCGTTACTCGCTGCTGTCAACACCTCTTTTTCTCCGCTTTCGACCGAGAAGATCGAACCGTCAATAAGGCGAAAACACACTACCTTATCAACTCCTTCGGGCTTCGACGAACTGAAGCGTAACCGCTGTCGAAAACTGCGTAACTCTTTGTTTACCAAGGAGTTTTCCGTTTCGACTGCGCCGGAAGTGGGGCGAATTATAGACTTCCAGAATCTGCCGTCAACACCTATTTTCACAAATCTGTCATATCGATCAAAAAGCCCCGAAAACACGAAGGCCGGTCCCCCTCTTATCAAAAAGGGGACCGGCCTTCTGCCCTTCTACTTACAAGCTAGGGAATGCGAATTGCGAGGCTTCATGGCTTGCGCGCTGTGGCCAACGCTGAGTAATGGCCTTGCGACGGGTATAGAAACGCACACCATCCGGGCCATATGCATGCAGGTCGCCGAACAGCGAACGCTTCCAGCCGCCAAAGCTGTGATACGCCACTGGAACCGGCAGCGGAACGTTGACCCCGACCATGCCGACTTCGATCTCATCGCAGAACAACCGCGCCGCTTCCCCGTCCCGGGTAAAGATGCAGGTGCCGTTGCCATACTCGTGATCGTTGATCAGTTGCATCGCCTCTTCCAGGCTGTTGACCCGAACGACGCACAGCACCGGCCCGAAGATCTCTTCTTTATAGATGCGCATCTCTGGCGTGACGTTATCGAACAGGCAGCCACCCAGGAAGAAGCCTTCCTCATGACCAGCCACGCTCAGACCACGACCGTCGACTACCAGGGAAGCACCGGCAGAAACGCCGTCTTCTATATAGCCGCTGACTTTGTCGCGAGCCTGACCGGAAACCAGTGGCCCCATGTCCAGGCCACAGGAAGTGCCAGCACCGATTTTCAGCGCCTTGATTTGCGGAACCAGTTTGGCCACCAGCGCATCCGCCACCTGATCGCCGACACACACGGCCACCGAGATCGCCATGCAACGCTCGCCACAGGAACCGTAAGCCGCGCCCATCAGTGCGCTGACTGCGTTATCCAGATCGGCATCCGGCATCAGCACTGCGTGGTTCTTCGCCCCGCCCAATGCCTGGACGCGTTTGCCGCGCTTGGTGCCTTCGGCGTAGATGTATTCGGCAATCGGCGTCGAGCCAACAAAACTCAGTGCTTTGACTTCAGGTGCTTCGATCAACGCATCGACTGCTGCCTTGTCACCGTGAACCACGCTCAATACGCCTTTCGGCAGGCCAGCTTCCAGCAGGAGCTGAGCGATCAGCAGCGTCGAACTTGGATCACGCTCGGAGGGTTTGAGGATGAAGCAGTTGCCGCAGACGATCGCCAGCGGATACATCCACAGCGGCACCATCGCCGGGAAGTTGAACGGAGTGATACCGGCCACTACGCCCAACGGCTGGAAGTCCGACCAGGCATCGATGTTCGGGCCGACGTTGCGGCTGTACTCGCCCTTGAGGATTTCTGGTGCCGCACAGGCAAACTCGACGTTCTCGATACCGCGCTTCAGTTCACCTGCCGCGTCTTCCAACGTCTTGCCGTGTTCTTCGCTGATCAATTGAGCGATACGCGCTTCGTTCTGCTCCAGCAATTGCTTGAAGCGGAACATCACCTGAGCGCGTTTGGCCGGTGGCGTGTTGCGCCAGGCCGGAAATGCAGCCTTGGCCGAGTCGATGGCTTTTTGAATGGTTTCACGGCTGGCCAATGGCAACTTGTGGATCGCCTGGCCAGTGGACGGGTTAAACACGTCGGCAGTGCGACCGTTTTCGGTCACCAGTTCACCATTGATCAAATGCGGGATGAGGCTCATGCGCGGCTCCTGAAAAGTTGTCCACAGACGCGCATCGCTGCGCGTCCATTGTTTGTTCTTATATAGAGGGAAGAATCAGTCGATCTTGTTCAGCACTTCGCCAACAGCATCGAACAGACGATCGAGATCCTGCGGCTTGCTGTTGAAGGTTGGGCCGAACTGCAGGGTGTCGCCGCCGAAGCGCACATAGAAGCCTGCCTTCCACAGCGCCATGCCCGCTTCGAACGGACGGACGATGGCATCACCGTCGCGCGCAGCGATCTGGATCGCACCGGCCAGGCCGTAGTTACGAATGTCGATGACGTTCTTCGAACCTTTCAGGCCGTGCAGGGCATTCTCGAAATGCGGCGCGACTTCGGCCACGCTTTGCACCAGGTTTTCCTTTTGCAGCAGGTCGAGTGCCGCCAGGCCAGCAGCGCAGGCCACCGGGTGCGCGGAATAGGTGTAACCGTGCGGGAATTCCACCGCGTATTCCGGCGTCGCCTGGTTCATGAAAGTCTGGTAGATCTCCGAGCTGGCAATCACCGCGCCCATCGGGATGGCACCGTTGGTGACTTGCTTGGCGATGCACATCAGGTCCGGGGTCACGCCGAAGCTGTCGGCACCGAACATCGAACCGGTACGACCGAAGCCGGTGATGACTTCATCGAATACCAGCAGGATGTTGTGCTGATCGCAGATTTCGCGCAGACGCTTGAGGTAACCCTGCGGCGGCACCAGTACACCGGCAGAACCTGCCATTGGCTCGACGAACACCGCAGCGATATTCGACGCGTCGTGCAGTTCGATCAGCTTGAGCAGCTCATCGGCCAGGGCGATACCGCCCTCTTTCGGCATGCCACGAGAATAAGCGTTGCTGGCCAGCAGGGTGTGCGGCAGGTGGTCGACGTCCATCATCGCCTGACCAAAAAGCTTACGGTTGCCGTTCACGCCACCCAGGCTGGTGCCGGCGATGTTCACGCCATGGTAGCCACGGGCGCGGCCAATCATTTTAGTCTTGGTCGACTGGCCCTTCAGACGCCAGTAAGCGCGGACCATCTTCACTGCGGTATCGGCGCACTCGGAACCTGAGTCGGTGAAGAACACATGATTCAGATTACCCGGGGTCAGCTCGGTGATTTTCTCGGCGAGCTGGAACGACAGCGGGTGACCGTACTGGAAGCCCGGCGAGTAATCGAGGGTGCCCAACTGTTTGGCCACCGCTTCCTGGATTTCCTTGCGGGTATGCCCGGCGCCGCAGGTCCACAGACCCGACAGCGAGTCATAGACTTTGCGGCCCTTGTCGTCGATCAGATAGCTGCCTTCAGCGGCAACGATCAGACGCGGGTCACGCTGGAAGTTGCGGTTGGCGGTGTACGGCATCCAGTGAGCATCGAGCTTGAGCTGGCTGGCCAGGGAGACCGGAGCGTTTTCAGACAAGTTCATGAGCAAAACCTCGCAGGGCAATAAGCGGCGTAGGGATCAAAAGCGTTCTTGCAGCTAAGTTGCCACGAGGATAAAGTCGGTGAAATCCAACTCTTCTAACCTTCAGTCAGGCCATGACTAAACTTTCGAGTAAGAAATATGAGCAGCCGTCGACCCGATCCACTGGCGCAAGTCAGCGACTTTGATATCCGCCTGCTGCGCATATTTCGCAGCGTGGTCGAATGCGGCGGCTTCTCTGCGGCGGAAAGCGTGCTCGGGATTGGACGCTCGGCCATCAGCCAGCAGATGAGCGATCTTGAACAACGGCTCGGTCTGCGCCTGTGCCAACGTGGCCGAGCCGGGTTCTCACTGACTGAAGAAGGTCGCGAGGTCTATCAATCGGCGTTACAGCTCTTAAGTGCGCTGGAAAGTTTCCGCACCGAGGTCAACGGACTGCACCAGCATTTGCGCGGCGAGTTGACCATCGGCCTGACCGACAACCTGGTCACCCTGCCCCACATGCGTATCACCCACGCACTGGCACAGTTGAAAGAGCGCGGGCCGGACGTGCAGATTCAGATCCGCATGATCGCACCCAATGAAGTCGAACAAGGCGTGCTCGACGGTCGCTTGCATGTCGGTGTGGTGCCGCAGGCCAGCGCCTTGTCGGGTCTGGAATATCAGCCGCTGTACAGCGAGCGTTCGCTGCTCTACTGCGCGGTCGGCCATCCGCTGTTTTATGTCGACGATAAACAGCTGGACGATGAACGCCTGAATAGTCAGGACGCGATTGCCCCGACCTTCCGTTTGCCGGCCGAGATCCAGGCGCATTACCAGGCACTCAATTGCACCGCCAGCGCGTCGGACCGCGAGGGCATGGCGTTTCTGATTCTGACCGGGCGCTACATCGGTTACCTGCCAGACCACTACGCCAGCCTGTGGGTGCAGCAAGGTCGCTTGCGCGCGCTCAAACCCGACGCCCGTTTTTATGACCTGAGCCTGGCATCGGTCACACGCAAGGGGCGGCGCCCGCATTTGGTACTGGAAAGCTTTCTGGAAAGCCTTGCTGCGACGCGATAAACCGCATGAAAGGCCCAGCGTTGACGCTTTTATCGCAACAAGACTTGTCGGATTCCTGTGGGTGCGCTATCAACGCACGGTGCACCCACTGACCAGCTCGGAACCGCCCATGACCTTTGAAGTCCCAGCCCACGCAGGTAAGCCTGCCAGCCGCATTCGTCAAAAGAACGAAGAGGCGATCCTCAAAGCCGCAGAAGTCGAATTCGCTCGTCACGGCTTCAAGGGCACCAGCATGAACACCATCGCGCAAAACGCCGGGCTGCCCAAAGCCAATCTGCATTACTACTTCACCAACAAACTCGGGCTGTACATCGGGGTGTTGAGCAACATCATTCAGTTGTGGGATAGCACCTTCAACACGCTGACGGCTGACGACGATCCGACCGAAGCGCTGACCCGCTACATACGCGCCAAGATGGAGTTCTCCCGTCGCCAGCCGCAAGCCTCGCGGGTGTTCGCCATGGAAGTGATCAGCGGCGGTGAATGCCTGACCGAGTACTTCAATCAGGATTACCGTACCTGGTTCCAAGGCCGGGCGAACGTGTTTCAAGCCTGGATCGACGCCGGCAAGATGGACCCTGTAGACCCGGTGAACCTGATCTTCCTGTTGTGGGGCAGCACCCAGCATTACGCCGATTTCGCCACGCAAATCTGCCGCGTCACCGGTCGTAGCAAGCTGACCAGGCAAGACATGGAAGACGCCGGCGATAACCTGATCCGCATCATTCTTAAAGGCTGCGGCCTCACTCCAGTCATTTAAGACGTTCAGCCATGCCTTTTACCCTTGCAGGCCTTTGCGAATACCGCGAAGAAATTCGCAAAAGCCGCTTTATCGCCCTCGCGGCACCGATCACCAGTGCTGTCGAAGCGCAGGCGTTTATCGAGCAGCACAGCGACCTGAACGCGTCACACAATTGCTGGGCCTGGAAACTCGCCGATCAGTACCGCAGCAGTGACGACGGCGAACCGGGCGGCACTGCTGGCCGACCGATACTCGCGGCGATCGAAGCGCAGGATTGTGATCAGGTCTCGGTCGTGGTGATTCGCTGGTACGGCGGCATTCAACTGGGTACCGGCGGCCTGGCACGGGCCTATGGCGGCAGCGCCAATAAATGCCTGCAAGGCGCCGAACGAATCGCGCTGATCAGCCGTGTGCCGGTCAGTTGTGTTTGTGGTTTCAGCGAATTGGCCCTGGTCAAATTGCGCGTGGCGGAACTGGGCGGGTTGGTGGTGGAAGAAACCTTCACGGCCAACGGTGTGGAACTGCAACTGGCGGTCGGTGAGGTGCAGATCGATACCTTGCAAATGCAACTGGCCGATTTGAGTCGTGGGCGGATTTTGTTGCAGCGGTAAGAAGGCAAGATCAAAAGATCGCAGCCTGCGGCAGCTCCTACGAGGAATCCTGTTGCGCCTGTAGCGCTGCGATCTTTTGGGGCATTGGCGCCATGCCAACATTGCCTGCACTTGCCCACAACCGCTGTGCACCCGACTGTGGATAACCTGAGTACATAGCGCTGTAGCCCTTGCGCAACGTGGCTTTGCGGTCGTTGATCACTTTTCGTTCAAATGGCCGTCCACACGTCCAATTCCACCGTAAAACAAACAGTTAGAGCGGTTTAGCACCATTAGAACAAAGCCTCTCAGTGCTTATGCCCGGGCTTCGGGCTTGCACACAAATACTGTGGAGCAACCTGTGGATAACCCGTTCATGGCTGGCGCAGTTGCATAGCCGGCACAGTCCGCAGCCTGATGATCACTTTTTAACCAGATCACCCGGAGCCGAATCGGCCCCCAATCCTGCACCTCGCCCTGAAGTGGTGCCTGAGGCAAGTCAGACACTCGAGGTGAACCGTCAGATCACTCCGTCCGTAGGAGCAAGGCTTGCCCGCGATGACTGCCGAACAGGCAATACCTGCGCAACGCCCCACGCCAATTCAAAGAACAAAAAGATCGCCAACAGTGACGTCACGCCATGGGCCAGTGCATACGCTTGCCACGCGGCAAACAGGAACCGTCCTGCAGCGTCATACCGGCCATACACCTGCTGTGGATCACGTATGCGCAATACCGACCAGACGCAAACGATCGAGCCCATCAAGTTCGCCATCAACATATGCATGGGTTCGAACGGCGGCAGTTCGCCCGGCAGGTTCAAGGTTTGGCTGATGCTTAGCAGCAGGCCGTGCAGCGCGGTAAACGTCCAGGGAGTGGCAAATGCGGCGGTGACGATCAGGTCATACCAGGCGCTGCTGCGCACCAGGTGTCGGTATTGCGAAGGGGTCCACATGAATACGGCTCCAATAATTCGAGGAGCAAACAGGCTAAAGCCTGGAGTATGCTCCAGGGTCAAGCTTCCCATGAGTCGAGAAAATGCGCATCGGTGAATTAGCCCTGGCCAGCGCCGTCAGCCGCGATACCTTGCGTTTCTACGAGCAGCGCGGATTGATCGCCGCCCAACGCAGCGCGAACGGTTACCGCGACTATCCCGAGGAAATGGTGCAACTGGTGCTCTACATCAAAACCGCACAACGCCTGGGCTTTACGCTTGGCGAAATCGGCAGCAGCGTCTCCTCGCTGTGGCAGGCACCGGACCCTTCGAGCGCCGTGAGCCAACTGCTACAAGACAAACTGAATCTGATCGAAACCCGGATCGCCGAACTCGGTGAGTTACGCCACGAGTTGCAACAACGACTCGGACAACGTTGTCCATTGAACCCATGACCCTCTTTTTTCAAGGAAGCCACTCATGTCTACGGTAAAAACCGCACTGATCATCGGAGCCTCACGCGGCTTGGGCCTGGGGCTGGTGAAAACCCTGCTGGCCGACGGCTGGCAAGTCACCGCCACCGTGCGTAACCCGCAGAACGCCGAGGCGTTGCAGGCACTGGGCAAGGTGCAGATTGAGAAACTCGACATGGATGATCAACAAGCAGTAATCGCCCTCAGCCAACGACTCAAAGGCCAGGTGTTCGACCTGTTGTTCGTCAACGCCGGGGTTAAAGGCCCGGAGGTGCAGACACCTGGCGGCGCAACGCTGGCCGAGGTTGGCCAGTTGTTCTTCACCAACGCCGTGGCGCCGATCAATCTGGCCCAACGCTTCGTCGGGCAGATCCGCGAAGGCAGCGGCGTATTGGCGTTCATGAGCTCGGTGCTCGGCAGCGTGACCATGCCCGACGCCCCTGAATTGGCGCTGTACAAGGCCAGTAAAGCGGCGCTGAATTCGATGACCAACAGCTTCGTCACGCAGTTGGGCGAACAGACACTCACCGTGCTGTCGCTGCATCCGGGTTGGGTGAAAACCGACATGGGCGGTGAAGGCGCGGACATCGATGTCGACACCAGCACCCGTGGGCTGGTCGATCAGGTGAACGCTTACGCCGGCAAGGGTGGGCATCACTTCATTAATTACAAAGGCGAAACCATTCCCTGGTAACACCAACCCCCATCCCCTGTGGGAGCGAGCTTGCTCGCGATGACGACATTACATTCAACGCTGATGTCGACTGTGAGTCAGCTATCGCGAGCAAGCTCGCTCCCACAGGGTCATACGTCGGTCCTGTGGTAACGACGCTTGCCCGAAAAGCGCTTTTGTTCGAAACTGCACACTTCGCCCCCCGCGGCGACCCTGGATCAGCAGACAGGGCAACACTGAGCTGGCGAACCTGAACCCAACTTTCAGAGGAGCCGGCAAATGCCTGCGACCCGTATCTGGTTAAAAAATCCCCTCGCGATCTTCACTGCCAACGGCCTCGATGCCCGTGGTGGCCTGGTGCTGCAAGACGGTTTGATCGTCGAAGTGCTCAAGCAAGGCCAACAACCCGCGACGCCCTGTGGACAAGTGTTCGATGCCCGCGAGCATGTGATCCTGCCGGGGCTGATCAACACCCACCATCACTTCTATCAAACCCTGACCCGAGCCTGGGCGCCGGTGGTCAATCAACCGCTGTTCCCTTGGCTGAAAACCCTGTACCCGGTCTGGGCCCGACTGACCCCGGAAAAACTGGCGCTGGCGACCAAGGTGGCCTTGGCTGAATTGCTGCTGTCGGGTTGCACCACTGCCGCCGACCACCATTACCTGTTTCCCGAGGGGTTGGAAAACGCCATCGACGTGCAGGTCGACAGCGTGCGCGAGCTCGGCATGCGCGCCATGTTGACCCGTGGCTCGATGAGCCTCGGCGAAAAGGATGGTGGTCTACCGCCCCAGCAAACCGTGCAGCAAGGCGAAGTGATTCTCGCCGACAGCCAGCGCCTGATCGCCGAGTACCACGAACGTGGCGACGGTGCGCAAATCCAGATCGCCCTGGCGCCCTGCTCGCCGTTCTCGGTCACACCGGAAATCATGTCGGCCAGCGCCGAACTGGCGAACACGCTTGATGTGCGCCTGCACACGCATCTGGCCGAAACTCTCGACGAAGAAGACTTCTGCCTGCAACGCTTCGGCCTGCGCACCGTGGACTATCTGGACAGCGTCGGCTGGCTCGGCCCACGCACCTGGCTCGCGCATGGCATTCACTTCAACCCCGACGAAATCGCCCGCCTCGGCGCGGCAGGCACCGGCATTTGCCATTGCCCAAGTTCGAACATGCGCCTGGCATCAGGCATTTGCCCAACCCTGGAGCTGACCGCCGCCGGTGCACCGCTGGGGCTGGGTGTCGACGGTTCGGCGTCCAACGATGCCTCGAACATGATCCTCGAAACCCGTCAGGCGCTGTACCTGCAACGGCTGCGTTACGGCGCGGAGAAAATCACCCCGGAACGGGTGCTGGGTTGGGCCACCCAGGGTTCGGCGAAATTGCTCGGCCGTAGCGATATCGGCGAACTGGCGGTGGGCAAGCAAGCGGACCTGGCGTTGTTCAAACTCGATGAGCTGCGCTTCTCCGGCAGCCATGACCCGATCTCGGCATTGCTGCTATGTGGCGCGGACCGTGCGGACCGAGTGATGGTCGGCGGCAAATGGCGAGTGATCGATGGGCAGGTTGAGGGCTTGGACCTGAAGGGATTGATTGCCGATCACAGCCAAGCGGCGCGGCAGTTGATCGCCGGCATCTGACCTGACGTCATCGTGGGCAAGAGCCAGGAGCCCTTGCCCACGTTTGCCGACACCTATGCTTATCGTCGGAAACAGGAAGTGGTTTGATGAACCGGCTGGTCAGGTTTTGCTAATTGTTTCTACAGGCATCTGTAGAATGCTCACCATCTGCACCTGATGAGAAAAGAATATGTACGACTGGCTGAACGCCCTGCCCAAGGCAGAACTGCACCTGCACCTGGAAGGCTCGCTGGAGCCTGAGTTGCTGTTCGCCCTGGCCGAACGCAACAAGATCGCCCTGCCGTGGAGCGACGTCGAAACCCTGCGCAAGGCGTATGCCTTCAACAACCTGCAAGAGTTCCTGGACCTGTATTACCAGGGCGCCGATGTGTTGCGCACCTCTCAGGATTTCTACGACCTGACCTGGGCCTACCTTTTGCGTTGCAAGGCGCAGAACGTGATTCACACCGAACCGTTCTTCGATCCGCAAACCCACACCGACCGAGGCATCCCGTTCGAAGTGGTGCTTAACGGTATCGCCAGCGCGTTGAAAGATGGTGAGCAGCAACTGGGCATCACCAGCGGTTTGATCCTCAGCTTCCTACGCCACTTGAGCGAAGACGAAGCCCAGAAAACCCTCGACCAGGCGCTGCCGTTCCGTGATGCGTTTGTTGCCGTCGGCCTGGACAGCTCAGAGATGGGTCACCCGCCAAGCAAGTTCCAGCGCGTGTTCGATCGCGCCCGTCACGAAGGTTTCCTGACCGTTGCTCACGCCGGTGAAGAAGGTCCGCCGGAGTACATCTGGGAAGCCCTCGACCTGCTGAAAATCCAGCGTATCGACCATGGCGTGCGCGCCATCGAAGACGAACGCCTGATGCAGCGGATCATCGACGAACAGATCCCGTTGACCGTGTGCCCGCTGTCCAACACCAAGCTGTGCGTGTTCGATCACATGTCCCGGCACAACATTCTCGACATGCTTGAGCGTGGGGTGAAGGTCACGGTGAACTCGGATGACCCGGCGTACTTCGGCGGTTATGTCACCGAGAACTTCAATGCGCTGTATACCCATTTGGGCATGACCCAGGATCAGGCCAAGCGCCTGGCGCAGAACAGCCTGGATGCACGGTTGGTCAAACCCTAAGCTTCACCGCAAAACCAATGTGGGAGCAGCCGGGCGGCGTTCCGTTTGCTCGCGATGAGGCCATAACATTCAATATCAATGCTGAATGTCAGTCCGCCATCGCGAGCAAGCTCGCTCCCACATTTAATCGGTGTTTAGCCGACTTGCGCGACTTCGCTCAACTCCTCCAGCGTCTTGCCCCGCGTCTCCATCCCGAACAGCCAGACCACTCCCGCAGCGATCGCGAAACACATCGCACCCAAGGCGAACACCCCGCCCTGCCCGGTTATCGGGAATACCAGCCCGGTGACCAATGGCCCGAGCAATGAGCCGACCCGGCCAATCGCCGAGGCAAACCCGGAACCGGTGGCGCGCGCCGACGTGGGATAGAGCTCCGGGGTGTAGGTGTAGAGCACGGCCCACATGCCGAACAGGAAGAACTGCATCAGCAGGCCCGAACTGATCAACAGGCTGACGTTGCCGCCAAACACCGCGCTCTGCCCATACAGAAATGCCATCATCCCACCACCGAGCAAGGTGATGATGCACACCGGCTTGCGTCCCCAGCGCTCCACCAACCAGGCCGCCATGAGAAACCCGGGAATCCCGCCGAGGGAAATCAGCACCGTGTAATACACCGACTGGGTTACGGCAAACCCCGACTGTTGCAGCAACGCGCTGAGCCAGGACGTCAGGCCATAGAAGCCAAGCAAGGCGAAAAACCAGACGCTCCAGATCATCATTGTGCGTTGGCGATACAACGGTGACCAGATTTCATTCAAGGCCGAAAGGAAGTGCCCCGGGCGACTCTCGATCCTCGGTAACCGAATCGGCTCAGGCAGGTCGGCGCGCCCCAGCGAGCCACGCACCTTGTCTTCAATGCGTTGCAAGACCTTGGCCGCTGCGGCGTGATGCCCGGCCTGCTCCAGCCAGCGCGGTGACTCGGGAATGAAGAAGCGGATCGCCAGGACAAACACTGCCGGCACCGCCAACACCAGGAAGATGTCGCGCCAGCCAACCAGCGGTAACAGGAAGTAGGACAGCACACCCGCCGCGACAAATCCCAGCGGCCAGAAGCCGTCCATCAACGCGATATAACGCCCACGCCGTTTGGCCGGGATCAGTTCGGACAACATCGATTGGGCAATCGGAAACTCCATGCCCATACCGATCCCCAGGAGAACTCGAAACAGCGTCAGCATCTCGACGGTTTGCGCCGTAGAACAGAGGTAACTGGCGATACCCCACAGTACGATGCTCCACTGGAACACCGGTTTGCGCCCGAAGCGGTCAGCGAGCATGCCGGACAATGACGCGCCGAGCACCATACCGAAGAAACTCGAGCTGGCCAGCAACCCGGCCTGCGCCGTGCTCAAACCAAACTCGGCTTTGATCGAGCCCAGGAGGAACGTCATCATTGCCAGGTCCATGGAGTCGAAGAAAAACGCCAGGGCAATGATGATGAAAATGATCCGGTGATAACCGCTGATGGGTAGTCGTTCCAGACGTTCTGCCGCGCTATAGCCTTGCGTTTCCATGCCGTATGCCCCCAATCGATAGTCCCCGAATCGAGTGTGCGGGATCGCCTGGGGTGGCTATTGCTGGATACGACCTGGCCACAGCTCTGAGCGACGTCTGAAACCTCTGGCCACAGACGCCGATTTCAAGTGCCGCTAGAGCGCCATTTCCAACTCGACCTCTTTGGCGAACAGATCGATTTCACGCTGGCCGGCCGCCGTGATCTGCAGAACACGCGTGTCGCTGGGCAGATGCAACCAGCCGGACTGCATGAACAGCTGCAATACCGCCGCCCCCAGCGTGCCGCCCAGGTGCGGCCGGTGCTCGCTCCAGTCAGGGCAGGCGCAGGCTACGCGGGAAGTGCTGTGGGCCAACGCCTGAATGAACACGCCGTGGGTCGCCAACTGGTTGGCACCTTTGTGAGTCACGATGACGCGCTTGTCCAACTGTTCGATCCAGCCGGCATCGAGCATCCGCTGATACAGATCAGCCGCCAGGCTTCCCCCCAGATGGTCTTCACAGAGCCTGGCCCGAAGCAATGACGATGGCGCTGTTCGCACTTTCGTCGATGGGCCGGTACGCGTGAGCGATTCTGGAACCTTGCCTGGCAAACTGGCCAGGGTGGCGCTTGCCAGCGCTTCAACCGCCGCACCGATTTCGGGAGCCGCAAGCCGGAAAAACCGCTTGCGCCCACGCTCCTCGACTTTCAACAGTCCACCGCTGGACAAACGCCCCAGGTGCGCATTGGCCGAAGACGGCGACAAGCCAGCCAGCAATGCCAACTCCTCGGATTGCCGTGCAGAACCGTCCATCAAGGCCCACATCATCGCGCTACGCTTCGGGTCTGCCAGCAACGTGGCTATCTGGCTGATGCAAGGTGCATGTTCCATGTATTCACTCCCTGTTGAATCATTTGTCTACTGCTCTGGGACATCTTGACCAGTAATGTGCTGCCGGCCAAGGCGTGAAAACCGCCAAACGCCGGGCGGTGTAACCAACGGATGCGACAAACCTCCTCGAAAATCCCGACCGCGTTCAACGGCGATCAGCGCAGCGTCCAACCGGTTTGAACGAGGTTTCGCAACTTCGCTGACAACGGTACGACACCAGGCAGCGCTAGTATAAGCGCGATGATCTTCGGTTCCTGCCCGCAGGAAGCATTTTGAGGTGATAGTTCCTGCCAGAATTTTCCCTATTTGCGTGCGACTACTCGCCTGCAACAAACATTGTCGGTAATTGTCCCGACAATTCGGCACATCGCGACTTGAGCAGTTCACGCAGCAGGTTCACCGGCTTACTCAATTGAGCGCGATGGGCGCACAGCAAATTCAGCGGTGCACGCTCGCAGAGCAGCTCCGGCATCAACACTTTCAAGCGCCCGGCCAAGACATCGCCGGCCACATCCAGCCAGGACTTGTAGGCAATGCCGGCGCCGGCCACCGCCCACAGACGCACCACGTCGGCATCATCACTGAAACGGTCACCGCTGACGGTCAGGCTCACCTCCCGTTTGCCGACATGAAAACTCCAGTGATCGTGAACCCGGCTGCCCAGCATGAACAACAGGCAATTGTGCTGGGCCAGTTGTTCCAGTTGGCGCGGCTCGCCATGCCGTGCGAGATATTCCGGTGCGGCACACAACACACGGCGGTTGTCCGCAGCGATCGGCAGCGCCACCAGGCTTGAGTCTTCTGGCTCCCCGTAACGCAGGGCAATGTCCACGGGCTGGCGAAACAGGTCGGCAATCCGGTCCCCCAACAACAGGCGCACCGTGAGTTTCGGATGCTCGCGCTGGAACTCATCCAGCCACGGCAGCAGCAAATTGCGGCCGAAGTCCGACGGCGCTGACAGCTGCAACACTCCGCTGACCTGATCCTGTCCGCTGGTCAGCAAACGTCGTCCCTCATCAAGATTGCTCAGCGCTGCACGGGCATATTCCAGGAAGCCTTCACCCTCAGCGGTCAGACGCAGACTACGTGTCGAACGCGCCAGCAACCGCGCACCCAATTGCTGTTCGATCCGCTTCAACGCGGCACTCGCCACCGCCGCCGACATGTCCATGACCCGCGCCGCCGCAGACAGACTGCCCAGGTCCGCGGCACGCACGAACAACTGCAAGTCATCGAAACGCAGCATCATCCCACCCGCATTATCAAAAAAATATTGAAAGAGACTGCTCTTTTAGCGGGTTTTATCTTGCAGATAAATAACCAATCATCTGCGCCATCTCATGACAGTTAAGGAGCCCCTCATGAAAGCCATTGCCTACTACCACTCGCTGCCCATCAACGATCCAGAATCTCTGCAAGACATCGAACTGCCCGAGCCGGTGGCAGGCAAACGGGATTTGCTGGTTGAAGTCAAAGCCATCTCGGTCAACCCGGTGGACACCAAGGTTCGCCAGAATGTCTCGCCTGAAGATGGCGCGGCCAAAGTCCTGGGCTGGGATGTGGCCGGTGTGGTCAAAGCGGTCGGCAGCGACGTCAGCCTGTTCAAGGTCGGTGACAAGGTTTACTACGCAGGCTCGATTGCCCGCGCAGGCGGCAACAGCGAACGGCATGTGGTGGACGAGCGCATTGTCGGCCATATGCCAAAATCCCTGAGCTTCGCCGAAGCCGCCGCGCTGCCGCTGACCGCGATCACCGCCTGGGAACTATTGTTCGAGCGCCTGCAAGTGCGCGAAGGAAAAACCGATCAAGGTCAAAGCCTGCTGATCGTCGGCGCCGCCGGTGGGGTGGGCTCGATCCTGACTCAGTTGGCCAGCCAGCTCACCGCACTGAAAGTCATCGGCACCGCCTCCCGCCCGCAGACTCAACGCTGGGTACGCGAACTGGGCGCAGACCTGGTGATCGATCACAGCCAGCCGCTGAGCGAAGAACTCAAGCGCGCAGACCACACTCAGGTGACACACGTTGCCAGCCTGACCGAAACCGATCAGCACTTCGAACAGCTGGTCGAAGCCCTCGCGCCCCAAGGCAAGCTCGCGCTGATCGATGATCCCAAGGCGCTGGACGTCACCAGGCTCAAACGCAAGAGCTTGTCGCTGCACTGGGAATTCATGTACACCCGCTCGTTGTTCGAAACCGCCGACATGCTCGAACAGCACAAGCTGCTGAACCGGGTGGCCGAGCTGATCGACGCGGGCACGTTGAAAACCACGGTCGGTGAACACTTCGGCACGATCAACGCCGCCAACTTGCGCCGTGCCCATGAACTGCTGGAAAGCGGCAAGTCCAGGGGCAAGATCGTACTGGAAGGGTTTTAACGTTCTATAGATCAAAAGATCGCAGCCTGCGGCAGCTCCTACGGTAGGGGCTGGCGAAGCCTGCGATCTTTTGCCTTTAAACCGTCAGTCTGAGGAATTGATCCACGTCACAAAACCGATTTGATTCAGGTCTACAATCGAGCTTCCCGCAGTGCAATCTTTTAGGTGAGGAAGTCAGCAATGAAGATCCTGATAAAAGAATTGGCAAAATCCCAGTGGCAGGTCCGCCTGGACAACCACGCGGTGAACTTCCGCAGTGAAGCCGAAGCCCGTGCTTTTACCTCGACCCTCGAGGCTCGATTGCAAGCTCCTCATCAACTCCCCGAACGCCTGCAACGAGCAACCGGCTGACTCAAGCCACGGCTTGCGCTGCCCGGGCAATTTGCAACCGACGGGTGAGCATCGCGACGCTCACCACCAAAATTCCGCACAGGCTGATGACCATCGCCATCGGCATCGCCGTGCCGTCGTGCAACACGCCCACCAACGCTGCCGCCCCTGCGGCAACACTGAACTGCAAGCAACCGAGCATTGCCGAGGCACTGCCTGCGCGTGCGCCCTGACCGCTCATGGCGCACGCCGACGCATTGGGAATAATGCAACCCAGGCTCGCGATGCAGATAAACAGTGGAATCAACAATGGCCACAAATGCTCGGTATGCAGTGAACTGACCGCCAGCAAGGTCAGGCCCGCCGCCAGATAAATCCATACAGTACGCGCCAGCAAAAAGGCCGGGCCGCGTTTGGAAAGCAGTCGCGCATTGAGCTGAGCCACCAGAATAAAGCCCGCCGCATTGGTGCCGAACAGCCAGCCAAAGTGCTCGGCCGGGACACCGTAAAGTTTGATGAAGACGAAAGGCGAACCGGCGATGTAGGCAAACATCCCGGCAATGGCGATGCCTCCGGTCAAGGCATGGCCGAGGAAAATCCTGTCAGAGAGCAGTCGACCGTACTGGCGCAGAGAACCCGACAATGGCTGACGCGGCTGGTTGGCCGGCAAGCTTTCCGGCAAGCCCAACGCAACCGCCAGGCCCGACAACGCACTGAACGCCGTCAAGGCGATAAAGATCGACTCCCAGCCATGCAGGTTGACCAGCAGACCGCCGAGCATCGGTGCAAGAATCGGTGCCAGGCCCATGACCAGCATCAGCTGCGAAAAGACTTTCGCCGAACCCACCGCGTCGCACTTGTCGCTGACCACCGCACGGGAAATCACCATCCCGGCGCAGCCGCCCAGCGCCTGAACGAAACGTGCAGCGATCAACCACTCAAGGCTCGGCGCAAACGCGCACACCAGCGAGGCCAGGGTGAACAGGCCGACGCCCACCAGCAACGGAATGCGCCTGCCGAAGCGATCGGCCACCGGGCCGTAAGCCAACTGGCCAATCGACAGGCCCAGGAAATAGGCCGCGAGGGTCAGCTGGACGTGTTTTTCATCGGTACCGAAAGCCGCCGCCATGGCCGGGAAGGCTGGCAGATAGAAATCGATGGCCAGCGGCCCGAAAGCGCTCAGGGCGCCAAGAATCAGAATGGTACGGAGGTTCATCAGGCGTCCAGTTATGCGTCAGTCGGCAGCCCGACAGTCTAGCCGCGCCTGGACGCCTTGAACATTCCGATAGGTCGCTAACTATTAAAAAGGTTCAGGCCAGCGCCACTTCATAACCTTCTCCGCTGATCAGGTTGATGACTTGATCCGCCGACAGCTCACCGCTCTCGACACCGACTTCCTTCGCCGCGAGGTCGACCCGAATACTGGCTGCCGGATCCTTGGCTTGCAGCGCCTCGGTAATGGCCCGAACACAGTGACCGCACGACATTCCTTGAACGTTGAATACCTGCATGAGACAGCTCCTTTGATGTGGTTGAAGCCAGTCTTGAGCTTGCCACGGTGGCAAGGTCAAGTTCTGCAGTGATCTGCCGGGCTGGCAATCATCGTCGCGCTCGGCCAAGCTTCGCCATCAATGACTCAAAAGCAGGAGATGCAGCCATGCGCTGGTCAGCTTTCAGCCTATTCGGCATGCTCAGTCTTTTCGCCGCCGCGCCCTCGGCCAGCGCCGAAGACTTCGGTGTGCTGATCATTTCTCGCGAGCGCCTGGAAGTCGCGACCTCGTGCGAGATTGGCGTGTACATCCAGGATCAGTTGTCGGCGCGGCTGTTCCAGGAGCAGAGCACCTCGTTCAACTTGCCGCCGGGTAACTACTCTTTGCGGCTCAAACTGCTGCCCGGCCAGGCGCCAGGCTGTAACGCCGGGATGCTGGCCCCCGGCTCGCAGAACATCACGCTCAGGGCGGGTGACCTGTTGAAATTCCGCATCGCCATGAACCAGCAAGGGATGTACCTCAAGCCCGCCGCGCTGGGGTATTGAGGCGTTCCGAATTCTGCGCGCTCCCCTGTAGCAGCTGGCGAAGCCTGCGTTCGGCTGCAAAGCAGTCGTGAAATCAGACACTGCGGTGTATCAGGTTAATCGTGGACTCAGGATTTGCGACCGCTACGCGGTCGAACGCAGGCTTCGCCAGCTGCTACAGGGACCGTATCAACCTGAAGAACACCATCAAGATTGGCGCTTGACCTTGCCAGCATGGCAAGGTTGATCCTGTAGGTCATTTCTACAGGGAGTAAGACCAATGTCCGATTCCACCACCTTCGATCTGCCGATCTCCGGTATGACCTGCGCCAGCTGCGCCGGGCGTGTCGAGCGTGCGTTGAGTAAAGTTGTCGGCGCCAGTGCCGTCAGCGTCAACCTGGCCACCGAACAAGCACGCGTCCAGGCCCCTCGCGATAGCTTGCCGGCGCTGATGGAAGCGGTGCAGCAAGCCGGTTACAGCGTGCCGGCACACAACCTGGAATTGAGTATCGGCGGTATGACCTGTGCGTCGTGTGCCGGTCGGGTCGAACGTGCCCTGAATAAAGTCGCCGGGGTGAAAAGCGTCAGCGTCAATCTGGCCAATGAACGCGCGCACCTCGAACTACTCGGCCAAATCGACCCACAGATATTGATCGGCGCGGTCAGCAAGGCCGGTTATACCGCCAGCGTCTGGCAAGCCGAGCAGTCCACTGACAACGATCAGCAACAACGTCTGCGCCACGAACGCTGGAGCTTGCTGCTGGCAATCATTCTGGCCTTGCCGCTGGTGCTGCCGATGCTGGTGCAGCCGTTCGGCCTGCACTGGATGCTCCCGGCCTGGGCACAGTTTGCCTTGGCGACCCCGGTGCAATTCATTTTCGGTGCACGCTTTTATGTCGCCGCATGGAAAGCCGTGCGGGCTGGCGCGGGCAACATGGACCTGCTGGTAGCCCTGGGCACCAGCGCCGGTTATGGCTTGAGCATTTACCTGTGGGCCACCGCCAGTGCCGGCAGCATGCCGCATCTTTATTTCGAAGCCTCGGCGGTGGTGATCGCGCTGGTGTTGCTCGGTAAATACCTTGAGAGCCGCGCCAAACGCCAGACCGCCAGTGCCATTCGTGCCCTCGAAGCCTTGCGTCCTGAACGGGCGATTCAAGTGATCGACGGCCGCGAACAGGACGTCGCCATCAGCGCATTGCGCCTTGGCGATCTGGTGCTGGTCAAACCCGGTGAACGTTTCCCGGTGGACGGTGAAGTGGTCGAAGGTCAGAGCCATGCCGACGAGGCATTGATCAGCGGCGAAAGCCTGCCGGTGCCGAAACAACCCGGCGACAAGGTCACTGGCGGTGCGATCAACGGCGAAGGCCGGCTGCTGGTTCGAACCCAGGCCCTTGGCGCGGAAACCGTGTTGGCGCGAATCATCCGTCTGGTGGAAGACGCCCAGGCCGGCAAGGCGCCGATTCAAAAGCTTGTGGATAAAGTCAGCCAGGTGTTCGTACCCGTCGTGCTGCTTTTAGCGCTGGCAACCTTGATCGGCTGGTGGCTGTATGGCGCGCCGCTGGAAACGGCGGTGATCAACGCGGTCGCGGTGCTGGTGATCGCCTGTCCTTGCGCCCTCGGCCTGGCCACACCGACCGCGATCATGGCCGGCACCGGCGTGGCCGCACGCCACGGTATTCTGATCAAGGACGCGCAAGCGCTGGAACGTGCCCATGAAGTCAGCGTGGTGGTGTTCGACAAGACCGGCACACTGACGTCCGGCACGCCACGCATCGCTCACTTCAGTGCCATCGACGGCAACGAAGCAACCCTGCTGCAACAGGCCGGCGCCCTGCAACGCGGCAGCGAACATCCGTTGGCCAAGGCCGTGCTGGACGCCTGTGCCGAGCGTGACTTGTCGGTGGCCGATGTCAGCGCCAGCCAATCACTGACCGGTCGTGGCATTGCCGGCACGCTGGAGGGTCGCCGGTTGGCGCTGGGCAATCGCCGTCTGCTGGAAGAAACCGGCTTGAACGCCGGCCCCTTGGCCGAATCCGCCAAGGCCTGGGAAGCCGAGGGCCGGACCTTGTCGTGGCTGATCGAACAAAGCCCCGAGCCGCGGGTACTCGGTCTGTTCGCCTTTGGCGACACCCTCAAGCCTGGGGCGCTGCAAGCGATTGAGGCATTGAACACGCAACACATCGGCAGTCACCTGCTGACCGGCGACAACCGTGGCAGCGCCCGGGTGGTCGCCGAAGCGCTGGGTATCAGCAACGTTCACGCCGAAGTACTACCGGCAGAAAAGGCCTCGACCGTCACCGAACTGAAAAAGACCGGTGTGGTGGCGATGGTTGGCGACGGCATCAACGACGCTCCAGCGTTGGCGGCGGCAGATATCGGCATCGCCATGGGCGGCGGCACCGACGTTGCGATGCACGCGGCCGGGATCACCTTGATGCGCGGCGACCCTCGCTTGGTGCCAGCGGCGCTGGAGATCAGCCGCAAGACCTACGCGAAGATCCGCCAGAATCTGTTCTGGGCCTTCGTCTACAACCTGATCGGGATTCCGCTGGCAGCGTTCGGCTTGCTCAACCCGGTTCTGGCCGGCGCGGCGATGGCCTTGTCCAGTGTCAGCGTGGTAAGTAATGCTTTACTGCTCAAAACCTGGAAGCCGAAAGACCTGGAGGACGTTGAATGAACATCGGCCAAGCAGCCAGACACAGCGGCCTGAGCGCCAAGATGATTCGCTATTACGAATCGATCGGTCTGCTCAAGGCAGCGCATCGCACCGACAGCGGCTACCGCGTCTATGGCGATGACGACCTGCACAGCCTGGCGTTCATCAAGCGTTCACGCGATCTCGGGTTTTCCCTGGAAGAGGTAGGCAAACTGCTGACCCTCTGGCAGGACCGCCAACGGGCCAGCGCCGACGTCAAGGCACTGGCCCGCCAGCACATCGATGAGCTGAACCAGAAAATCCGCGAGCTCGGCCAGTTGCGCGACACCCTGGAGGATCTGGTGGAGCATTGTCAGGGCGATCATCGTCCGGACTGCCCGATTCTCAAGGAGCTGGCGTCGGGCTGCTGCGCCGAGCCCGCTCGCCCCTGATCGCCAAAACCTTCAGCACCAACAGGGTGCTGAGGGGAATCCCATGAAACAGCAGCACCACCGCGCCGGGCGCCCACACGTTATAGAACGGCGCGGCAATCAACATGCCGACGCCGAACCCGGTCATTTGCAGTAAGGTCAGGAAACTGAAAATCGGCAGGCGCAGGCTGTCCGGTTCACGCTGCAAGCGCGACATCAGTCCGACCTCGGAAAAGCCGTCCCCCAAACCCGCCGGCAACGCGAACAGCAGCAAGGCATACAGGCTCTGTTGCTGGAACATCAGAATGAAGCCGCTGGACATCAGCAACACACCGAAGAAAAACCGCCGCTCCAGGTTTGAGTTTTCCGAGCCCGGCAAACGACTGGCGATCCGTGCGCCGATGAATTTCCCGCACGCCCATACTGCCAGCATCAAACCCAGCGTAATGCTGGCCGACTCAGGCGTGAGCAGTTTGGAAATGATCGGGAATCCCACGTTGTGCGCGGCACTGCCGAGGGTGTCGGCCATCACCAGCGCCAGCATCGCGGCGATGACCGGCGAACTGCGCAAACCTTGGCGTAGTGCACTCCATTCGCCACGCGGGTGGGTTGGCTCGGTACTCGGTGCATATCTGGAAAACCGCAACGGCACAATGAATAGCGCCGCCAACAGATAAGTGACCACGTTCAGCGCAAACACCGTTTCAAAGCCGAAACCTGCCACCAACAGCCCGGCAACCAGACTCCCGCCGACCATCGCCGCGGACGACGCCGAAGTGATCCAGGCATTGGTCTTAAGCAGTTGCTCCCCAGCGATCATGTGCGGCAACTGGCTGTTGAGGCCAATGGCGAACATCGAGTTGCCAAACCCCAGGCCGAAAGCGATCACCGGTAACAGCAACGCTTGCTGCGGCACCGGCAGCACCAGCAACAGGCCTAACAGCCCGGCACGCAGCAGATCGAAGGCTATCAGCGGTAAGCGCCCGCCCCAACGACGATAAAACGTCGTGCCGATCAAACTGGCAAAAATCCCCCCGGCCACGCGGCTGGCAAGAAAGATCCCGACGCTCATGGCGCTGTTGCTGAGCAGGTAAACATAAGTGGCCAGCGCCACCATATTGAGGAAGGCGCCGAAATCCGAGACCAGGCGCGCAGCGATGATCAGTCGGGCATTGCGGGTGGATTGGTGGGGTGTGGGGTCGGTGTTCACAATCGTCCTTGATCGAGCGTTGCCTTGGGTGCCGTGCAGTTAACTCGATTTAACAACCTACGGATACTCATGTGGGAGCGAGCTTGCTCGCGATAGCGGACTGACAGTCAACAATGATGTTGAAAGTGATGGCCTCATCGCGAGCAAGCTCGCTCCCACAGTGGTTCTGTGTTGAATTCAATTTTCGGGCAGGACACCCATAAAAAACCCGGCCGAAGCCGGATTTTTCATTCAACCGATCACTGCATCCACGGCGGAGGCGGTTCTTCGGTTTTGCTCGGCGGTGCATCGTCTGCGGCGCGAACCGCTTGCCGACGTTCCTCATCAAGGCGCGCGGCCTCGATCTCACGCATGATGCCGCCTACGTCCGCCAGCTCTTCCGGCTCGTCGAACTCACCGGTCAGGACGCTGGCCGGGTGCAGGGTGCCGGCTTCATACAGCGCCCACATTTCCTTGGCGTACTTGGTCCGCTTCAACTCCGGGGCAAAGCGCCCGAAGTACGAGGCCATGTTGCCCACATCGCGCTCCAGCATGCTGAACGCGTGGTTGTTGCCGGCAGCGTCGACTGCCTGGGGCAGGTCGATGATCACCGGGCCATCCGGGGTCAGCAATACGTTGAACTCGGACAGGTCACCGTGCACCAGACCGGTACACAGCATCAGCACGATCTGCGAAATCAGGAAGGCGTGGTATTCGCGCGCCTGATCCGCTTCCAGCACCACGTCATTGAGACGCGGTGCGGCATCGCCGTACTCGTCCGCCACCAGTTCCATCAGCAGCACGCCTTCCAGGAAGTCGAACGGCTTGGGGACTCGCACCCCGGCACTGGCCAGACGGAACAACGCCGCAACCTCGGCGTTCTGCCAGGCGTCTTCGGTTTCTTTACGACCGAACTTGGAACCCTTGGCCATCGCGCGAGCCTGACGGCTGTTACGTACCTTGCGGCCTTCCTGATACTCGGCCGCCTGACGAAAACTTCGTTTATTCGCCTCCTTGTAAACCTTGGCGCAACGTAACTCGTTGCCGCAGCGCACCACATAAACAGCTGCTTCTTTACCACTCATGAGTGGGCGCAGCACCTCGTCAACCAGACCGTCCTCGATCAGCGGTTCAATGCGTTTTGGAGTCTTCATCAGCTTTTATTGTGGGTCCTTTATTACCAAACACGCGAATGTCACTCGTTATACGGCAATCCACTCCCGGCGGGGAGGGGTTGCCGACCTATGAACGTTGCAGATGCACCCAATGTGCCAGATTAATCAGGCAAACCCTGTCGGCCGACGAAGATCATAGCTGAGAGTCAGCCGCACGTTGCTAACCAGATCAGAAGGCAATTGCGACAGAGTTTGCGATCAGCCGACCCACTCTTTGTAGGATTTTTTTCAATAGCCCTCAATTTCCGCTGCTGGCGGCCGAAGTCATCAAAGAGAACGGGATTTGTCCGACAATCCGCGAGTCGTCAGCACTGCGTGGGCTTATAAGAAAAAATCTGGAGCGCGGATGAACATCAAACAAAAACTGACGTGGGCGTTTGCAATCATCGCCTGCTTGCCGGTTGTGCTGGTTGCCACCCTGGTGGTCATGAACCTGCGCAGCGATGCCAAAGAGAACTTTGTCGACAGCAGCGGTCGAGAGATCCGCCAGGTCAGCAACGCCATGCAACTGTTCTTCGACGGCATCAGCCAGAACGTCAACTACCTGGCCTCCCAGCCGCTGATCAAAAACACCGACGCCAGCCTCAAGACTTACATGAGCGCCAACGCGACCGAGATCCCGCAAGGCGAGATGGACAAGCAGGTGTTCGCCTTGCTGCAAGACCTGGGCGCCAGTCACCCGTCCTACGCGTACGCCATCATCGGCACCAGTGCCGGTGGTTACGTGTCGTGGCCCGATGATCCGAAGCTGACCAATTACGACCCGCGCCAGCGCCCCTGGTACAAAGCCGCCCAGGCCAAACCCGGCAAGCCACTGCGCACCGAGGCCTATTACTGGGCAGACGATGACGCGACTTATGTCAGCACCGTGCGTACCCTCGACAACAAGCTGGGCACCAACGGCGGCGTGGTCAGCATCGACGTGACGCTCAAGCAGCTCACCGAGATCGTCAAGCAGATCAAGCTCGGTGAAACCGGCTACCTGATGCTGATGGAAAACAACGGCACGGTGCTGGTCGATCCGAAACAGCCGGAGCATAACTTCAAACCCCTGAGTAGCCTGGGCGACGGTTATGCGCAACTGGCCAAGGCCGGCAAGGGCCTGGTGGAAATCGAGTTGAACGGCGAGCGCTATATGGCCAACGTCTGGCCGTCGGAGCAACTGGGCTGGACCTTCGTCGGCCTGATCAAGCAAACCGACGTCATGAGCTCCGCCACGCAACTGACCTGGTTGATCGCGATCATCGCCGCCGTATTGGCCGTGGTCTTTGCCGTAGTCGGCGCGAGTTTCGCCAGCCTCATCGTGCGGCCGATCCGCAGCGTTGCCAGCGGTCTGGAAGGCATCGCCCAGGGTGAAGGTGACCTGACCCAGAACCTGCAGATCCGTGGCAACGACGAAACGGCCCAACTGGCCAACTGGTTCAACCAGTTCCTCGCCGCGATTCGCGCGCTGATCCAGCACATCGGCGGCGCCGCGACCAAGATCCTCGCCAACTCCCACAGCGCGACCCAGGTCTCCAGCGACATGGCCGAAGCCGCCGGGCGCCAACGTGAAGCCGTGGACATGGTGTCCACGGCGTTCCACGAAATGGTCGCCACCGCCAACGAAGTCGCGCGCTCGTGCAGCCAGGCCGCCGAGTCGGCCGACAGCGGTCAGCGTCAGGCCCGCGAAGGTCAGCAACAGATCGATGCCGCAGTGAGCAGCGTCGACAAGTTGAGCCAGGAAATCGAACAATCAGCGCAGTCGATGCAGCAGCTGGAGCGCGACAGCAATGACATTCAGTCGATCCTCGGCACCATTCGCTCCATCGCCGAGCAAACCAACCTGCTGGCATTGAACGCAGCGATCGAAGCGGCCCGCGCCGGCGAGCAGGGTCGCGGCTTTGCGGTGGTGGCCGATGAGGTTCGCGCACTGGCCAAACGCACCGCCGACTCTACGGCGGAAATCGACGGACTGCTCGGCAACCTGGCCAAGCGCACCAGCCAGGTCACCCAGCAAATGCACGCCAGCCTTGAAGTGTCGCAACAGTCGGTGAGCCGGATCGGCGAGGCGCGCAACAGCTTTGGGCAGATTCGCGAATCGGTGGACGTGATCCGCGACATGAACACCCAGATCGCCACGGCCGCCGAAGAACAGCATCAGGTCGCCGAAGACATCAACCGCCACATCAGCCAGATCCATGGCGATGCGCAGTTGGTGGCCGAACTGGCCAACTCGGCACGGCTCGACTCCCAGAGTCTGGCGGGGTTGTCGAATGAGCTGGATGGGTTGGTGCGACGGTTCCGCACCTGATCATAGAACCAGGGTGGCCGCTTCGCGGCCAATCGCGAGCAAGCTCGCTCCCACAAGGACACTGCAAAACCCTGTGGGAGCGAGCTTGCTCCGGGCGGCGATCCGACGATGAGGCCGTCACTACCTGAAAAGCTCCCCCGGGGTAAACCCGAACAGGCTTTTGAATGCGGCAATAAACGCCGACGTCGAGTCATACCCGCTGGACAGCGCCGCCGTGGTCACACTGCTGCCGTCCTCCAGCAAACTCAACGAAGACAACAACCGCATGCGCTGGCGCCAGCTGCGAAAGCTCAATCCGGTTTCACGCTGGAACAAGCGCATCAAGGTTTTCTCCGACGTGCCCAATCGTTCCGCCCACTCATGCAACGTTATGTTCTGCTCAGGGCGCTCGATCAGCTCGTTGCACAACCCAAGCAAACGCGGGTGACGTGGCAGCGGTAGAGAAAACCCGACTTCAGGCAGGCTCGCCAACTGATCCAGTAGCACCTCGACCAAGCGCGCCTCGCGGCTGTCGCCCTCGGGATAATCCACCGGCAGCTGGCAGAAGCTCTTGATCAGTTCACGCGCCAAGGGCGTAACTTCCAGCACCCGACAACGCTCGTCCGCCCAGGCGCACTCCTCGCGCCGCACATACAGGCTGCGCATTTCCGCACGCATCGAGGTCACCACCTGGTGCTCCAGATCAGCCGGAATCCAGATACCCCACTGCGGCGGCGCAAAGAAACTGCCCTCGGCGGTGTGCACGCCGAGGACTCCGCTGATCGCGTAGGAAAACTGCACCCAATCGTGACGATGAGGTGGCGTCCACGAGCCGGCGCTGAGGCTTTCCGCACGGGCATACAGCGGACGCGGCAACGCCGTCAGGGTCGGGATTGTCCGTTCAAGAGAAAGTTGTCCGTTAGCCGGCATTGATTGGCCTTATGTCGCAAGACGGGCGGAAGTCATGACCTTAGGCTAGGTCATCCATTCTTACAATGTCTTCGGTGCCCGCTATGCATGCCTTCAAACACCTCAAACGCGTGGTCACCGACTGGTTCCTGTGCGGGATGCTGATCGCCACGCTGCTGTCCTGGGCCTTCCCGACATTCGGCGCCACAGGTGGTGCGATGCACGCCGAGTGGGTGATCAACATCGGCGTGTTCCTGGTGTTCTTCCTGCACGGGGTCAACCTGTCGAGCGAGCAGATCCGTCACGGTTTGAAAAACTGGCGCCTGCACTTCATGGTCCAGGCTTTCACCTTCCTGGTGTTCCCGCTGATCTGGCTGGTGAGCGACAAGCTGCTGGGCTCGCACATTCCATCGCTGCTGATGTTGGGGTTCTTCTACCTGTGCGCCCTGCCCTCGACCATTTCCTCTTCCGTGGCCTTGACCGGAAGCGCGGGTGGCAACGTACCGGCGGCGATTCTCAATGCCAGCCTGTCCAGCGTGCTGGGGATTTTCCTCACGCCGTTACTGGTGAGTTTCGTGGTGGGCAGCGGTGCTGGCGGCATTGACCTGGGTTCAACCCTGCTCGACCTCTGCGCCATGTTGCTGCTGCCGCTGGTACTGGGTCAGTTGCTGCGGCCGCTGTTTGGCAAGTTTTTCAGTCGCCACAAGCGCTACACCAACATCGTCGACAAACTGGTGATCCTGCTGCTGGTCTACGCCGCGTTTTGCAACTCGATGGTTTCCGGGATGTGGCAGCAACAGGGCAATACGGTGATTCTCAGCGCACTGGTCGGCAGTGCCGCGCTGCTGGCGATCATTCTGTGGATGACCACTCGCACTGCCCGCGCCCTGAAATTCAACCCGGCCGATGAAATCGCCGCAGTGTTCTGCGCCAGCAAAAAATCCCTGGCGGCCGGTGCGCCGATGGCCGCATTGATCTTCGGCGCCAACCCGGGCCTGGGGCTGATCCTGTTGCCGATCATGATCTATCACCCGTTGCAGTTGATCGTCTGCTCGGTGATGGCCGAGAGTTATGCCAACCGCAATCGGCTACTCGCCGAGCAGCAACGCGGCGCTGCCCTCAGCGCTCAATAATGGCCGTCACACCTTGACCGCCGGCGGCGCAGATCGAGATCAACCCGCGACCCTTCCCGGCGGCGTCCAGCAGCTTGGCGAGGTTGGCGACGATTCGCCCGCCGGTCGCGGCAAACGGATGTCCGGCCGCCAGTGAACTGCCTTTGACGTTGAGCCGACTGCGGTCGATCGAGCCCAACGGCGCTTCAAGACCGAGCCGGGTTTTGCAGTACTCCGGATCTTCCCAGGCCTTCAAGGTGCAAAGCACTTGCGCGGCGAAGGCTTCGTGGATTTCGTAATAGTCGAAGTCCTGCAAGGTCAGGCCGTTGCGCGCCAGTAAACGCGGCACTGCGTAGACCGGCGCCATCAATAGCCCTTCGGCGCCGTTGACAAAATCCACCGCCGCCGCTTCACCGTCGCGCAGATAAGCGAGGATCGGCAAACCACGTTCTTTCGCCCACGCCTCACTGCCCAACAGCACCAACGCCGCGCCATCGGTCAGCGGTGTCGAGTTGCCAGCGGTGAGCGTGCCTTTGTCGCCTTTTTCGAAGACCGGTTTCAACGACGCAAGCTTTTCCAGTGTCAGGTCCGGGCGCAGGTTGTTGTCGCGGGTCAACCCCAGGAACGGCGTCATCAGATCGTTCTGCCAGCCTTCGGCGTAGGACGCGGCCATTTTCTGGTGGCTTTCCAGGGTCAACTGATCCTGCTCGGCACGGGGAATGTTCCAGGTCTGCGCCATCAACTCGCAATGCTGTCCCATGGACAGCCCGGTGCGCGGTTCGCCGTTGCGCGGAAACTCGGGGATCAAATGCCGGGGACGCAATTGCAGGAACGTTTTGAGCTTGTCGCCGGTGCTCTTGGCGCGGTTGGCTTGCAGCAGAATCTTGCGCAGGCCTTCGCTGACACTGATCGGCGCATCCGAGGTGGTATCGACACCACCGGCAATGCCGCAGTCGATCTGCCCCAGGGCAATCTTGTTCGCCACCAACAACGCCGCTTCCAGACCGGTGCCGCAAGCCTGCTGAATGTCATAGGCCGGGGTACTCGGTGACAGCCGCGAGCCGAGCACGCACTCACGGGTCAAGTTGAGGTCCCGGGACAATTTAAGCACCGCCCCCGCCACTACTTCGCCCATGCGCAGGCCGTGCAGGTTGTAGCGCTCGATCAAGCCTTCGAGCGCCGCCGTCAGCATTGCCTGGTTGCTGGCGGTGGCATACTGCCCGTTGGAACGAGCGAAAGGAATGCGATTACCGCCGATGATCGCGACGCGGCGCAGCTGAGTCATGAAAAGCTCCCTATCAATATCTGAATGTGAAAACAGTACCCTGTGGGAGCGAGCTTGCTCGCGATGAGGCCGGCACATTCAAAGCTTTTGCCGGCTGACACACCGCAATCGCGAGCAAGCTCGCTCCCACAGGTACTGCATTGCGCTTCAAGTTCTGTATTCCCTGCCAACCAACAAAAAACCCGGATTCAAACTAATCTGCTGTGATCAAGCGTAGGCCTTATCTCGCGGATCGAACGACTGATCGCGATTCGTGGTCCACACTTTGAACCCCAGTTGCCGGAGGACATTCCATGTCAGACCGTTATATCGACTTCGCCAATTCGGCCTTCGGCCACCGTGTGGTTGGAGCCCTTGGCCTGCCGTCGCCGGTTCGTCTGGAGCGCTGGGAGGCCGGTCGCCTGCGGCCCGTCGAGGGTGCGCTGCTGATCGGTGGCGGCCCGTTGACGCAGAACGTCAGCGCGTTCGCCAACAAACTCACCGAGCAGATTTATAGCTACGGGCCGGAACCGTTGGTGGCCCAGGCGTGGATTCCGGGTCACGGGCCCAAGCTCAAAGCGGTAGTGTTCGATGCCAGCGATCTGCTGCAGACCGATCAGCTCAAGCAACTGCGCGAGTTCTTCCAGCCGTTGATGAAAAATCTCGACCGCAGCGCTCATCTGGTGATTTTCGGGCGCGCACCGGAAACCTTGGGCGACCCGTTCGCCGCCAGTGCCCAACGCGCACTCGAAGGCTTCAGCCGCTCGCTGGCCAAGGAGCTGCGCAGCGGCGGCATCTTGCAGTTGCTGTATGTCGGGGCCGGGGCCGAAGGACAGCTAGAAGGTGCATTGCGGTTTTTCCTCTCGCCAAAAAGTGCTTATGTCTCGGGGCAGGTCGTGCGGCTGAATGCTTGCGACACTCAAGTCCATGACTGGACCCGCCCGTTGGCCGGACGCACGGCGCTGATCACTGGCGCGGCTCGCGGCATCGGCGCATCGATCGCCGAAACCCTGGCACGCGACGGTGCGCAGGTGGTGCTGCTGGATGTGCCACCGGCCAAGACCGATCTCGATGCCCTCGCCGCCCGCCTCGGCGGCCATAGCATCACCCTCGATATCTGCGCCGAAGACGCAACTGAACAGTTGGTCCAGCAGTTGCCGAACGGCATCGACATTGTGGTCCACAACGCCGGCATCACCCGCGACAAAACCCTGGCCAACATGACTCCGGAATACTGGGATGCGGTGCTCGCAGTAAACCTGAATGCACCGCAAGTGCTGACCAAAGCGCTGCTCGACAGCGGCACCCTGCACGATAACGGTCGGGTGATTCTGCTGGCCTCGATCAGCGGCATCGCCGGCAATCGCGGGCAAACCAATTACGCCGCGAGCAAGGCCGGGCTGATTGGCCTGGCACAGGCCTGGGCGCCGTTGTTGGGTGAGCGCGGGATCAGCATCAATGCGGTAGCCCCAGGCTTTATCGAAACCCAAATGACCGCGCATATTCCGTTCGCCCTGCGTGAGGCCGGGCGACGCATGAGTTCACTGGGGCAAGGCGGATTGCCACAAGACGTCGCCGAAGCCGTGGCCTGGCTCGCCCAACCCGGCAGTGGCGCGGTCAGCGGGCAAGCATTGCGAGTGTGTGGGCAAAGTGTATTGGGAGCTTGAACATGGCGACCGATTGGCATTCACAGAGCAGTACACCGTACCTGCCCGAGTTGTATTGGCGTGCGGCGACGCGGCGCAAGATCATCGGCACCACCCTGCCTGAGGATGGCTTTCGTTGCTGGGTCAATGTTGACCCCAAGCGCCTCGCGGCCTATCGCAAGGTCTGCGATTTTACCGATGACGGTTTGCTGCCACCGACGTATCCCCATGTGCTGGCGTTCGCCTTGCAGATGCAATTGCTCACTGCCAAGGCGTTTCCCTTTCCGCTGCTGGGGTTGGTTCACCTGGCCAATCGCATCCGTATTCTGCGGCCCTTGGGCGCAGTCGCTCGAGTGCAGGTGAGCGTGCGGGTGCAGAACCTGCAACCTCATGCCAAGGGCGCGGTGTTTGAGTTGGTCACTCGCATTGATGATGCACTCGGGCCACTTTGGGAGGCCGAAAGCCAGATGCTCTGCAAAGGCGTGAAGCTTGCCGGCGAAACCATTGAGCCGTCGTCGGACCCGGTTCTGAGCATGAACGAGGTCACCCGCTGGTGGGCACCGAGCGAGATTGGCCGGCGCTACGCCAGGGTTTCCGGTGACTACAACCCGATCCACCTGAGTGCCGCTAGCGCCAGACTCTTCGGTTTCCCCCGGGCCATCGCCCACGGTTTGTGGATCAAAGCACGAACCCTTTCGGCACTGAGCGGGCGTCTGCCGACTTCAAATATCGAGATTGCCGTGCAGTTCAGGAAGCCGGTGCGCTTGCCCAGCGAAGTGATCTTGCTGGCCAGCGCTGCCGGCTCAAGCGGCGATTTGAAACTGGTCGGCGCCGGGGATCTGGAACACATGCTCGGCACGTGGCGACCACTCGCCTGAGGCAATCAGCCACGCCGAATAAAAAATACCCCCGCCATAATCAACACCAGCCCGGCAATCTTGCCGGTGCTGACGGGTGCTTCGCGAAACCCGGCCCAGCCGAAATGATCCAGGGTCATTGCCATCCCCAGTTGCCCCGCCAGCACCAGCGCCATGAACAGCATGGCGCCGATGCGCGGCCCCGCGAAGGCTGCCGTGGTGATGAAAAATGCGCCGAGCAGGCCACCGCTCCAGTGCCACCAGGTCAGGCTTTTGAGGGCGGCCAACGTCGGCGTTTCTCGCTGGAACAGCACCAACAGCAACAACGCCATGGTGCCGACAAAAAACGAAATCAGCGCGGCGCTCAGGACGCTCGACACTTGTTTGGCCAACTGGCCATTGATACCGGCTTGCAGCGGCAAAAATGCACCTGCGACAAAAGGCAGGCAAAGCAACCACCAGACGGGGGCCGGCATGCTGTTCTCCAATGAGTGAATGAGGCGCGCAGTATACGCCGTCCCCTCGCTCGATCGCAGGCACAACCCAACGCTGCAAACTTTTAGAATTGCAGTAGAAGATCACAACCTTCGGTAGCCTCTACGGGACTTCGCAAACAATCATGCCCCAGTCGAACAGGGTTAACGGTGTCTACGTAACTTAAGCTTTATGACGAATTTATGATTCTCAAAGAACCATCACCTATTGAGTTACAGGGTTATTTAATAAATAAATAACTGCAAAAAACGTCCTTGACATTAGTCCTTAGATACAGCCTGCCTACTAGTTGTTAATCGCAAAAGCCCGACCTTGGGGTTGAACACCGACAGTGTTTATTTCCAAAGCAGGCCCATGAGGGAAGCCTTGACCGCAGCGGCGATCTTGTTCTGACAACCCAGTTTCTTGAGGCAATGGTTTATATGGAAATTGACCGTTCTCTTGGTAATTCCCAGGATGACGGAAACATCGTCCGATGTTTTTCCGTCAGCGGTCCATTGCAGAATTTCCTTTTCCCGTTGAGACAGCTCAATCGGTACAGGCAGAACAGATCCCACCCCCAGTTGCTGTAATCGAGTCATGCCCAAATGGGTGATCTGTGCAAGCCAGGAGAGCTCAGCCTGTTTGGTCTTGAGTTCCAGAGCCGTGATCGGGTCGCTGCCGCGGGCGAACGTCACCAGCCCCTGCGCTTCGCTATTGAGCAGCGTTTGCCCCCATCCTTCCGAGAGCCCATGACATTGCGCCTCCCGCCAGAATTCAGGAGCCAGGGCCTTGAGTTCGGCGTCCCACAGCACGGGTTTTACGCTTCTCAGTGCTCGCGCAACGTAGGGATCGATTTCCAGGTAGCGATTGGTCGCGTAGGCCGTTTGCCAGGCAGGCGAGTAATTATTTATGAGGAACAGACAAGGTTTGGTGAGAGGGAAAAGTCTTCTTGAACCATAAGCCACATAGTCAAACTCCAACTGTCGGGCAACGGTTTTGATAGTGTCGAACAATAATTCGACGTCCGTCGCGGACACAGCATTTTCCAACAGTTCAGCCTGCCAGTGCGACATAGAGATTCCTTCTCTTATTTATTGCTATCGGCGTCGTGCCAACATGCCTAGCATATTTCCAAATGTTTCCGATAGCTGTCAAGGGTGACAGGTAGTGCGCAATCTCGCCGTGCGCTCTAATCGGAACCCAACAAGTCACTAAAAGGAAGATGTGATGGATTACTTGTCAGGACGTTATGACGAGCTAACGTCGGTTGATCGTCAGCGGTTGGCACAGTATCGGTATCAGGTATTCGTTGAACGCCTCGGCTGGCAATTGTCGACCCCTGCCGATTTCGAGTTCGACCAGTTTGACCATAGTGGCACTCATTACATCGTCGCTGAACAGAACGATGGAAGTATAAAAGGCTGCGCGCGCCTTTTGCCCACAACCCAACCGTACCTGTTGAGTGAAGTGTTCACCTCATTGCTGGGCGGCGCTCCTGCACCTTGCCAGGATGACATTTGGGAGCTGTCACGCTTTACCTCTCTGGACCTTGATGCCCAGACCAGTAAATTCGATCAGATGTCCGACGAAAACACCGTGGGCCTGTTCATGGCCACCCTGGATTACGCCAAAACCTGCGGTGTTTCCCATCTGGTGTCGGTTTCCCCGGTGGCCATCGGTCGTCTGTTGAAGCGAGGCGGCATAGATTTCAAATGGCTGGCACCTCCTCAAGTGCTGGACAACCGTGCCCTGGTGGCCTGCTGTATCACCGTTCAGTAACCGCCCCTTTCATCGTCAGCTCAACCAATTGAACTGGCTGGCCTGGGCACCTGACGCCCGGTGACACATAAAAATATGAAATCAAGCTGCCGACATGAGCCGGGCGGCTCATATCGGCGTGGGTCGATCTCGCGACATGGATAGTTATTGCTGGAAAACCAACGTTCAACACAGAGGGAAGATCATGATCGACATGGAAAGGAAAGTTGGAAAAGACATCGTTCACAAAGGCCACGATGACGACGTATTGATTTACGACGCTCGTCACCAGCTACCCGCCTGGCTATCCGCCGACATCGTTCAACAGGCAAACCTCGATCCAGTAGCCCTCGATATCGTAAACCAGGCCTACCGCCTGGACGGCAATCGGCTGGTGCTGCGCTCGTTACCGACGATTATCGGCCTGGACGAACTCGAACAGGCGGGCATGTCGGCCTGTCTGCCAGAGCTTCTGGCCTGCTACGAAAAAGCCACCGATCACCTGATACTGACAGGTGTCTGGGTGCTGGAAAGTACCGAAGCCAAGCTGGCGCAACTGCTGGGTTATGACGACATTCTCGACGTCGGGCAACGGCGGCGAGTGCATGATGTCCTGAAGAATCTGGGCGGTTGCCCACAGCAAGGCTTGCTGTACTTCACCCTGTTCAACGACACCTCCAATTACTTCTTTTACCGCAAGCATCATGAACACGTTCCTGGCCTGATGTTGATTGAAGCCGCCCGCCAGGCCATGTACGCGCAATTCTACGAACACAGTGGGTACGCACGCGGTGAGGTGTCGATTTCCATTGTTGACCTGCTGTCGAGCTTCCCCCGTTATACCGAGTCGTCCTTTCAGGTCGACGTACTCGTCAGCGATTACGACGAACCGGCGCAACCTCGGGCACGCAAAGTCGACAAACGTGCGCGTTTCTTCCAGAGGGGCGAACTGGTGGCCGATATCCGGCTACTCGGCGAAGTCATCAAAATGCCCGTCTTCAAGCGCATGCGAAATATCAATATCGATCCGGCCCACTGGTTCCGGCCGCTCAAAGGTATACGGCATGAAGTGCTGGTACGCCTTGAATCCGGTCGTCATCTGGCCGGCCAGTTGGAGTTGCTTTCAATGGCCGGACTGCAAGTCCAGTGCGATAGCTCGGTCAGCCCGCTCGACACACCCGCGCGGGGGCATGTCTATCTGTATCTGGAAAACGAGGGAATGATCAGCCTGCCGGTGCAATCGGTACACGAGAGCGATGCGCCAAAGGGCCGCCTGCTTAAACTGCAACTGGCGGACCTGGATTCGCAGCTGCGATTCAAATGGCGAGAAGTGCTCAAGCAGTTCACTTACTTCTCCCATCAGGAAACAGTCCCCGCCCCCGCTCTCGAGCAGCCGGTCTGGATGACGCCTAACCAGGCGTCGTCAATGCCTGATCAGAGAGCTGAGGCATGATGAACCGTTATCCCCATGTGCTTGAGCCGCTTCGGCTGGCAGGCGGGCTGGAGCTGCGCAATCGTCTGTTTTTTGCTTCGATGGGCGTGGATCTGGCCGATCACAGCGGGTGCGTGACGCCCGCCATGATCGAGTTCTATCAGGGCATCATGGAGGGCGGTTGTTCCATGGCGTTTCTGTGCAACGCCACGGTGTCGCCGCAGTCCCGATTGCAGAGCACCGGGCTCGGACTGTTCGAGCAACACCAGGGCGAATCGCTCAAATCCATGTTCGAGATGTCCGAGCGCATCAACACGCCCGTGGCCGTGCAGTTGCAACATTACGGTGGTCAGGGCACCACGACGCACACCGGCGTTGCCGTGCTGACCCCCAGTGGCGTGCCGTGCCCGCGCGTGTCAAAACTTGATCCGGACTATCGGGTTCGGATCATGGACGAAGCAGACATTGCCCTGGTCATCGAACAGTTCGCCCATTCCGCCTGGCTGGCCTGGATCAACGGTGCCCGACTGGTGCAATTGCAGGCGTCCAACGGTTATCTGCTGAGCAGCTTTCTGTCCCCACACACCAATAAGCGTACGGACCGTTATGGGGGCAGCGAAGAGAACCGTGCCCGTCTGCTGCTCGAAGTGATCCAGGCCATCCGCGAACGAACCCAGGGTGCCCTGATCGTCACCATCCGGCTGGGTATCGACGATGGTCTGGGTGAGCAGGGGCTGCAATTCACCGATATGAAAGAAACAGTCCAGGCTCTCTGCCTGGCCGGCGTGGCGGCACTGGAGTGTTCGATGTGCATAGGCGCGACCTTCGGCCAGCTCATCGTCCACTCCTCCACGATGGACGAGTACCTGCAAGCCGGTGTCAGGGCCATCAAAGCGGTGTCGACGGTACCGGTGGGGTATGCCGGCTTCGTCGACGGGTTAGAGAAAGCCGAACACTTGCTGGCCGATGGCGTCTGCGACTGGGTGGGGATGTCCAGGGCTCTGTTCGCCGACAACGACCTGATTAACAAAACGCTTCAGGGCCGTTCCAGCGACATCCATAAATGCCAGTGGGACAGTAAATGCTTCAGCGACAAAAGTAATCCGCGCCTGGACCGGGTGTATTGCTGCGTGAACCCGAAATACTTGAGACCCTCGTTGGCATAAGGATGCGACACATGTACGACTTCACAGGAAAAGTGTGCCTGGTAACAGGCGGAACCAGCGGGATTGGCGAGGGCGTCAGCGAACGCCTGATCGAGGCGGGAGCCGATGTGATCGTGTTCGGCAGAGACGCAGAAAAAGGTGCGCAGCTGGCAGACCGGCTGGGCGAACGTTGCCGGTTCATTGCCTGCGATGTAGCCGATCCGGCTCAGGTAGAACAAGCATTCGACACCATTCGATCCGTCTACGGCAGGCTCGATTGCGCCTTCAACAATGCCGGCGTGACCGCCCGCTATGGCGCGCTGGCGGACTCGTGCCCGGATGACTGGATGAAGGTGATGAACATCAATGTCAACGGTACCTACCACTGCATGAGGCATGAACTGCAAATCATGCTCGGCCGGGGAACAGGCGCCATCGTCAACACATCGTCCTGTGCCGGCGTAGTCCCTATTGGCGGTCAGGTGGCCTATGTCGCCAGCAAACAGGCGATCAACGGCATGACCCAGGTGGCGTCCATCGAAAACGCCAGGCTGGAAGATGGCGGATGCATTCGTGTCAACGCGGTTGCCCCTGGCCCTATTCTGGGCGGCATGAACAGCGAAGCACGCTTGAAGGCGGCACCGGAAAACACCCAAAGAAAAATCAACGTCACCTCCATGAAACGCTTCGGTACGGCGGATGAAGTGGCAAACGCCGTACTCTGGCTACTCAGCGATCAGTCGTCCTACGTCACGGGTGTAATCATGCCCATCGATGGCGGCTACGCGAGCGGCAAGTTCTGATATCAAAACCGCACGCTTCAAAAGACCAGACAGCACACACAAAACGACCCGCTCATGGCGGGTCGTTTTGTGTGCGGCGAAGGATCAGAAATCGTAGCGAACCTTGGCGGTGAAGGTGTCTGCGTTGAAGTCGGCTTTGGTCAGGTAATCATACGACCCGCCTACGCTCCAGGCACCGATCCGATACGTTGCGCCCAGACCCAGTTCATAACTGTCACGCGCAGGTTTGGCACCGCTGGTGGTGAACGGCGTGCCGCCGAGCACAAAGGTCGAGGTGGTGTTGGCCTGGTCACCGATGAAGTCGTGCCACGCCATGGCCTTGGCTTCGGGCTCGAGACTGCCGGCACCGACATCGAAGGCGGCGGCCAGGCGTGCGCCGAGGCCCATTTCGCCTACTTCATAACGCTGGCTGCCGACGTTCAGCGAGGCCGAGCTGCCTTTTTCACGGTACGAATCAATCGCCACGTTGGCGTAGCGCGCACCGATCTGCGGCTCCAGCAACACCTGCTGATTGAAGCGCAAGGTGTAACCGGCCAACGCGTTCACGCCGAAGATGTCACTGTCGTAATCGCCCTCGGCACGGGTGCCGGCGATGTAGCGTTTGGACTCGTTGCTGTTCCAGCCATAGGTCAGCGAGGTGTCGACGAAGAAGTTGTCGTGGGTCCAGTTGCCGTACAGCGTCAGCGCGTTACCGATAACGTCGGTCTTGCTCCCGGCGTCGGACTTCACGTTGCTGCTCAGGTAGCTGTACGCAATGCCCAGCGTGGTGTCGGCATTCAACTGGCCATCGGCGCCCACTGCGACGCCGTGGCTATTGGCGCTGTAACCGTCGACGCCGCTGCGCGAACCTTGATCGGCGTCGCTGCTCAAGGCTTGCAGCCACACGCCTTTTTCGGCCAGTACGTCACCCGAGGACAAACCGCTGCGGGCACTGCTGGAGCGAGTGTTGATGGCGTTCGCGACCAGCGTCTGACCGTTGGTGGACGCCTGGATTGCGCCATGGCTCACGTCCGGGTTAAGTGTTTCGGAAAGCTTCGCCAGCTGCGCATCGCTGCTGGCGTTGGCGAAGGCCTGGAACACCGGATCGTGTGCATCGAGTTTGCTCATCAAGCCATCCGAGACACGCCCGGCCGCGCTGGCGGCGTTCGATGAACCACCGGCATTCAGAACGTTTTGCTCCACAACGGCCTGCCCCTTGGCATTGACCAGCGCCTTCACGTCGTTGCCCTCAACGCCGTAGTCCTTCACCTCCAGCAACGCCGAAGAAGACACCACTGTCAGGTTCTTGCCGCCTTCCAGCTTGCCAGAGCTGATCAAGGTGTAGCGGGTACCGCCATTAGCCGTACGGAAGTCTTCGGAGCGCGCCTTCAACTCAAGATGAGCGCCTGGGCCGATGTCCGCCAGGCCGGTGACCTTGAGCACCGGAAGATTGGGGTTGGTGTCGTTGCCCAGGAACATATGCAGCACCGAAGTCGGCTCTTCCATGTCAAATTCGCCGATGATCGTGGTGTGGGCTTGTTGCAGCGTCAGCTCGCCCTTTTCCACCGTGATGTAGTCCGCCTTGATGGTCGAACCGTCGAAGTTCACATCACCATTGATCTTCACTCCGGAAAGGCCCATCAGGTTGCCTTTGACGTTACCGCCATTCCAATAGAAATAAGCTTTTCCGTCATCGATCTGAATGGCCGCATCACCGCCTTCGATCGAGCCAAGGGATTGGGTGATCGACAGAAGAGGATAGGTGTTCTGCTGGTTCCTGACTTGAATGCCGAACCTTTCGCCGGAGATAAGGCCAGTATTGTTAATGATCGAGGTGTTGTACCTGGATGCAAACCCGAACGTAGCGCCATCCAGTCGCAACGCCACAGCATTGGCGCCTGTGGCCTTGATCGTGCCTTCGTTGATCACACTGTTACCGATGTGGGTGCCGATCAGTGCCACCCCGGTCGCGTTCATCCCGCTGACGGCGATATTGCCCGAGTTCAGGAAGTTGTTGGTAACAACGCTGCCTTGATCCTTGATGCCATAAGAATCGTCACCGTTGATGGTGATCGGGCCGTCGTTGATCAAGTTGAGAGGTGCGGCAATGGCAGGGGTGTGAATGGCGGCAGCAGCCACAGAAAGCGCCAGAACTGAGCGGCGCAGGCAAGAGGTGTTCAATGCAGATTCCCTTCAGAAGCATATAGAGGACGCGTTTTCAGTAGGCGCGCCCAGCTTCTTTCAGGCATCCATACCGGCCAACCAGCGGGGGCTGGTTCAGGCGCGGGCAATATACAGGTGCCATCATTTGGACACCATCAAAAAATGCCAAATGGATGACGTCAACTTCCTGATAAATCAGGCTACGGGAGTCCCGCCCAATGCACCGACGACCTTGTTGAAGGTGGCTTTCACCGAATCCCCCAGCGGCGTGACAAAGGCCACAACGACCAGGCCGACCATCGCGACGATCAGCGCATACTCAATCGCCGAAGCGCCCTCGGTCCGGCTCATGAACAACTGGAATCGAATGAACAGGTACCGCACCCATTGAAGGAACATACGCTTTCTCCTGCAAGGAGTAGAACACTCCGATGGCTCTAAGGACTGACCTGGTACAACTTCGGTTGCGGGAACAGGTTGTCCAGGGTTTCCAACAGGCGCACGTGATAGATCGGTTTACGGAACAGGTCCAGTACCTGCAAGCGCAGCATGTCGCTGACGTCGTCCATGTCGGCATGACCGGAAGTCACGATCACGGGCAAGTGCTGGCGGGAAGTGTGCTCGCGCAGACGGCGGATCAGTGAGATGCCGCTTTCTTCCGGCATGCGCAGATCGGTGATAACCAACGCAATATCGGGGTGACGGGTCAGGTGCTGCAACGCGAGTTTGACCGACGTTGCAGTGAAGCAACAAAAGCCCTCGCCCTCCAGCAACTCCGCAAGTTCCAACAGGGCGTCTTCTTCATCGTCCACCAGAAGCAACTGTTGGCGCGGGAGCGAAGAAGCGTTCATGTGCAACTCCTTTCACTGAGCAAGCAATCGGATGGGAGCACGAACAATCGATCAGGGCACAACCGTCCCACCCAGTGAAGTGATGACCTTGTTGAAGGTGCCTTTCACCGAGTTGCCCATCGGTCCGACGAAGGCAATCACAACCAACGCCACCATCGCCACGATCAGCGCATATTCAATGGCTGAAGCGCCTTCGGTCCGGGTCATGAACAGCTGGAAGCGGATGTACAGATACCGCACGACGTTAAGGAACATACAGCTTCTCCTTTGCGCCAGAGGGCGCCGATGTAACGGGGGCACAACATGATTGCTCTATGCCATCGGAGCATTGTCAACAAACCCCACTCCAGCAAGTGTAATAAGCGGTTAATCACAAAGTATTAATCGGAATGTTGGCGCCCAAAAACCGGCACACAAACAAGGGCGTCTCATCGGTTCGTGCGTTATTTTTTGGCCGGTGATGGCGTTTTGATTTTGCTGCGCTACTTTCAAATAGCCAAATAGTTACACGTTCATAGCTGCCTGATTGCGAAATTATCTCGTTGAAGTTCACGAGCCAGTGATGCAGCAGGAAAGGGAGAGCCGTCATGAACAGTCGTGTCACCATGAGTCTGGCTGGACTGCTGTTGTTCGGCGCCGTCATTGTCGGGTACTGGGGATTGGTGCTAAGCCGACAACCCGCAGCCGTTACCGATCCCGTCGCCGCCCCTGTCACCGTCGCGGTGGAAAAAACGCTGACAAGCGCAGAAGACCAGACCCGCCAACCCGTCGTCGTGCTGGTGCATGATGTCTTGCCTTTTACCCCCCTCACCGCCGCTGACCTGACCCTGGAAAAACTCCGTAATGCCCCCGTCGGCAGCTTGAGCAGCCTGGACCAGGCCGTTGGCCGTATCCCTTGGCGACGCCTGAGCGCGGGCACCTGGCTGAACAACGACAGCTTCGAGGCCGGCGGAGCGTTGGCACGGATGATCCACAGTGATGAGCGTGCGCTCGCGGTGGCGGTGGACGAAGTAATCGGCGCTGCCGGACAACTGATCCCGGGCGACTACGTCGACGTGCTGCTGTTCCTGCGTCAGGACACCACCAACGCGCAGCAATCGGCGCAAATTGTCATACCGGCCATGCGGGTATTGGGTGTGGGCGAGCAATTCGGATTGACCAACGACGGCAAACCCGCCTCCCCTGCCACCAGCTCCGATGAAAAACTCAAACAGGACCAACGTCGTATCGCGGCCCGCAGCGTAGTGTTGGCGGTGCCCGAACAATTGCTCAGTCGAATGATGCTGGCGACTCAGGTCGGCACCTTGCGCCTGGCCGTGCGCAGTAGCGAAGAGCAGCTCCTAGCCAAATACTGGGCAGGTGAAAGCGATTCATCCTCCCTCCTGAATGCCACCAACACTCAGCTGTTCCAGTTCACCCAGCTGGCCTTGGGCAGCACTCCGAAAAACAGTGTCAGTGCACGTCCGGTGGCGGTGTCACGGCGCAGCATCGAGGTCATACGCGGCATTCAGGTGACCCAACAAACCCCTTGATCGAGCAAGGATGCAGGTCCTCAAAAACCGCAACTTCGATAAACGCAGCGGACCCTCACAATGATCCAGAACCTGAGCCAGACGTTCCTTGCGATTACCCGCAACAGCACTGACCTTGAGTGGTTGCAAGGCGCACTCGCGCCCTTGGGCCAAGTAGTCAGCGCCGGTGGCGGCAGCCTCGATGAACTGCTGGCGCTGGTGGACGTAACCTTTGCCAGCCTGGTGTTCGTCGGCCTCGACCGCGAGCATGTCGTGGCCCAGAGTGCGTTGATCGAAGGCGCGCTGGAAGCCAAACCGATGCTGGCGATCGTCGCGCTGGGCGACGGCATGGACAATCAACTGGTGCTCAACGCCATGCGCGCCGGGGCTCGGGACTTCGTTGCCTACGGCTCACGCGCCAGCGAAGTCTCAGGTCTGGTACGACGCCTGAGCAAACGTCTGCCGCCCGTCGCACCCAACACCCAACTGGGTGGCTTGACGGTGCTGTTTGGTACCCAAAGCAACGCCGACGGTGCCCTGCTCGCCGGACACCTGGCCCTGGTGATCCAGAAGAGCGGCCAGCAAACCTTGCTGCTGGACCTTGGCCTGCCTCGTGGTGACAGCCTGGCGCTGCTGGGGCTGGAGAGTTCGTTCCATTTTGGCGATGCACTGCGGCATCTTCGGCGCCTCGATGCGACGCTGATCGACAGCGCCTTCACCAGCGCCGAAGCCGGGCTGCGAATCCTCGCCTACGCCAACAACGACGAACCGCTGGAGCGCACCAGCGCCGCCGAGCTGTACATGTTGCTCAGCGCCCTGCGCCAACACTTTCAGCACATCGTGGTGAACCTCACCGGTCAACCCGACAGCGAAGCCCTGCGCACGTTCGTCAGCCATTGCGACAAGCTGCTGTGGTACACCGACCAGAGCGTGCTCGATTGCCGGCGCAACCTGACGGTGCTCAACCTCTGGCGCGAAAAAGGCATGAAGCTTGAACACGCGCAATTGCTGGTCGACCGCTACCTGCGCCACGCGGCCCCGGATTCCGACACCCTGGGCAAGACCTTTGGCCTGGAAGTGATCGCCGTCCTGGCCTACAGCCCCGAGGTTCGGCTCAACGCAAAAAACCAGGGCGTGTCCCTGTTCGAACTGGCCCCGCGCGAGGTCCTGACCCAAAGTTTGCGCACCCTCGGTGAACGTCTGGCTAAGCGCTCTGAAAGCCTGGCCACCCCAAAAGTCAGTTGGCTGAATCGCTTGCGGGGCAACAGATGAGCGGTGAAAAACTCTTCGGCGCACAGACCCTGAGCCCGATCGGCAACACCGATCATGAAGGCCTGAAACTGGTGCTGCATCGCTACATCATCGATGCCATCGAAGAGTCCGGAAAAAACCTGCTGGAAGGCTCGCGTCAGATTCTTTCGCAATTCGTCATCGACAAGGTCGCCGAATACATCGCCCGTCTGCACCTGGCTATTTCGCGTTATGAAATGGAGCGCCTGGCGGAAGAACTCGTCGACGAACTCACCGGTTTCGGTCCGTTGGAAGTGCTGTTGCGCGACCCGGCCGTGACCGAGATTCTGGTCAACGGTCCGCACCGGGTGTTCATCGAGCGTGACGGTGTATTGCACCAAAGCGATCTGCGCTTCATCGACGCTCATCACGTCGAGCGGGTCATGCAACGCATCCTTGCGCCACTGGGGCGGCGTCTGGATGAATCCTCGCCGATGGTCGATGCGCGCATGCCCGACGGTAGCCGGGTCAATGCAATCATCCCGCCCATCGCGCTGGACGGACCGTGTCTGTCGATTCGCAAATTTCGCAAGGACATGCTTAAAAGCAGCGACCTGATGGCGATGCAAACCATCGATCAGGCGATCTTCGACTTCATTCAAGAAGCGGTGGGCAAACGCTGCAACATCCTCATCAGCGGTGGTACCGGCACCGGCAAAACCACGCTGCTGAACATTCTCAGTCAACTGATCGACACTCACGAACGTCTGGTGACTATCGAAGACGTCGCCGAACTGCAACTGGGCCACCCTCACGTCGTACGCCTGGAAACCCGTCCACCCAACGCCGAGGGCCACGGCGAGGTGAAAGCCAGCGACCTGATCCGCAACGCCCTGCGGATGCGCCCGGACCGAATCATCCTTGGCGAAATCCGTGGCGTTGAAGTGCTCGACGTACTGACTGCGATGAACACCGGTCACGACGGTTCGATGAGCACCGTGCACGCCAACAACGCCCAGGATGCGCTGTTACGCCTGGAGACCCTGGTCGGCCTGACCGGGCGTCAGATCGCCGAACGCACGCTGCGACAGATGATCTGCGCGGCACTCGATGTGGTGATTCAACTGACGCGCCTGCCGGATGGCCGGCGTTGCGTCAGCGAGGTGGTGGAAGTGGTGGGTATCCGCGAGGACATCTACGTCACCAACACGCTGTTTCGTTTCGACCGACGGACCGGCTTCGGCTTTCTGCGCGAAGCGGTCAACCCCGCGGGCGACAAGCTGCGCCATGAGTTGTCTCTGCCCCTCAACTGACTTGACGAGGCTTGCGCGATGATCGGCCCGATACTGCTCAGCCTGATGTGCGTGGTGTTCCTGGGACTGTCGATTCGGCTGTTCTATCAGGGCCTGCGCAAGACCAGCACCGAACGCGTATTGAATCGACTGGCCCAGGGGCAACCGCAGTTGATCATCAAGAAACCCGTGTGGGCAGGCCTTGAGCGGGCCTTTTTGCGCGCGGGCCTTGGCCGCCCGACCGAGCGTCTGGCGCTGTGGCTGGTGCTCTGGGCATCCCTGTGCCTGATCGGATTTATTGCACAGAGCTGGCTTGGTCTGCTGATGCTGTTGGTGGCGCCGCCCTTGGCATTGCGTTTGTACATTGCCTGGCGTTACCGACGTCGCTTAAGGCGAATGATTGAACAGTTGCCGCAGTTGCTCGATCACAGCGTGCGCAGTCTCAAATCCGGCCGCACCCTGGCCGACGCAGTGATGGGAGGCATCGACGCCAGCGCCGACCCGCTTAAAAAATCGATGGGGCGGATTCAGCGCAACGTGCAATTAGGCGTCAGCCTGCCCGACGCGGTGCACGATTTTGCCGAGCTCTTTGATCAGGATGAGCTGCGCATGTTTGCCTTGGGATTGAAGGTCAATCATCGCTACGGCGGCAACGCCAGCGAGCTGCTGGAGAACCTGATGAAGCTGATTCGCGAACGCGAGCAAGGCGCCCGTCAGCTCCGGGCCATGACTGGTGAAACCCGAATGACGTCCTGGGTTCTGGCGTCGCTGCCCATTCTCATCGCGAGCTACTTCATGCTGACCAACCCCGGTTACATGCTGGGCATGTGGCACGACCCCGCCGGCCAACACATGCTGATCGCCGCGGTGGGTTTGCAGATCGTCGGGTGCCTGGCGCTGTGGCGCATGTTGCGGAGTATCTGAGATGGCCTTACTGGTGAGCGCATTGCTGTTCCTGGGGGCCGTGGTGCTGGTGCTTGGCAATCTGCTGGAACAGCGGCGGCGTGAGCGGCACGTCGCCCAACGCCTGCAAGGGCATGTGGTGCAGGAAAGCAAATTAAGCAGCTGGTTGCGGGCGCTCGGGGACAGCAGGTTCGGCCAGCGGTCGGTCAGCATCGACCGCGAGACCCAAACCCTGCTCACGCGCCTGGGTTGGCGCAAATCCAGCGAGCGCTCGTTGTTCGCCGCCTGCCAGATCGGCACGCCCCTGTTGGTGCTCGGGCTGGCGGTGTTCTTTGAACAGGTGTTCTACCCCAACGCGCAAAACCAATGGCTCGCTCCGTTGCTGGGAGCCGGCCTGGGTTATCTCTTGCCCAAACGGCTATTGGCCTACGCCGTAAACCGTCGGCAAAAAAATATTGCCATCGAGATTTCGACGTTCATTCCACTGCTGCGGATTCTGTTCGAATCGGGGATGGCCATAGAGCAGGCTTTGCGTGTGCTCAGCACCGAGGCGCACAAACTGCTGCCGGAACTAACCAGTGAACTACGCCTGATCCTGACTCGGGTCGACTCCGGTCTGGAGCTCGGCGAGGAGCTGCACAAGACTGCGACGCTGCTGGCCGTGGACGAGTTCACCGACACCTGCGTGATCCTCCAGCAACTGATCCATCAAGGCGGCGGCGCCATGAAATCGCTGCTCACGCTCAAGCAGTTGCTCGACGACCGACGCCTGACGCACTTGCAGGAATACATCTCGAAAATGTCCGCCAAGATGTCCGTGGTGATGATGCTGTTTCTGTTTCCCGCGTTATTGATCGTGTTGGCGGGGCCGGGCTTTACTGCTATTGCCAGGGCGTTTGGATCCTAGAGCCGCATCATCAGGCGGACGAGCCGCTCGTAGCAGCTGTCGAGCTCGCGAGGCTGCGTTCGGCCGCAAAGCGGTCGTAAAATCGGGCAACGCGTTCTATCAGGCAATCCGCGTATATAGGATTTGCGAGGACTTCGTCCTCGAACGCAGCCTCGC
>NZ_MOBJ01000021.1:45961-46453 GCF_003732225.1 Pseudomonas brassicacearum
CGGTCTACCAGCAGCCGGATTCCGTCAATGTCCGCCAAGATGTCCGTGGTGATGATGCTGTTTCTGTTTCCAGCCTTATTGATCGTATTGGCGGGGCCGGGTTTCACTGCCATCGCCAGGGCGTTTGCGCCTTAGAGCCGCATCATCGACGAACCGCTCGTAGCAGCTGCCGAGCCTGCGAGGCTGCGTTCGGCCGCAAAGCGGTCGTAAAATCAGGCAACGCGTTCTTTGAGGCAAACCGCATACACAGGGTTTGCGAGGACTGCGTCCTCGAACGCAGCCTCGCAGGCTCGACAGCTGCTACGAGCGGTTCATCCGCCGTATTTCAATGTTGTGTTGCCGCCAAAATAATCGCCGTCCCAAGTGGTTAAGGTTTGACGACATACTCCGCCGGTTCCTCAGGATCCAGATTGTCCAGCGCCCGGTCTACCAGCAGCCGGATTCCGTCAATGTCCGCCAAGATGTCCGTGGTGATGATGCTGTTTCTGTTTC
>NZ_MOBJ01000022.1 GCF_003732225.1 Pseudomonas brassicacearum
GAAACCCCTATCTGCGACCGCAGGTAGGGGTTTTGTTTTGCCTGCGAGAAAGTACGCGAGCAACCTGACTAGCTTGCTCGCGCTAGCTTCCACTGTCTGGCCAGACGCACATAGACAATCACATTGATCAGCAATACCAGGCAGCCCAGCCATAGCTGTATCGCCGGAGTTAGTCCGGCCGGGTATATCAACGGCCATACATAATGCTCAATGAAACTGTCACCGTAACCGTCCTGTCCGGCGGTTTGGCGCAAAAAGTTTTCCCAGCGGGTCAGCGGGCAGGTCAACTGGAAGACTTCGACTACCACGCCCCATACGACTGCGGGCAGGTGCCACCAGATCAAGTGCCGCCATTTGAGCGCCAGCAGTCCGCCGAAGAGCACGAACAGAATGAACAGCAGATGAAACAGCACCAGCCCGTCGGCGGCGATTCGGTAACCCATGACGACTCCGTCCTCTAACGTATTTCCATAGCAGCCGGCTATGCGGTTTTGCTGAAGTAAGACTGTTCGACGTCACCAAAACCTTACGTTCCCATCGTGATTCTTTGTCCTTCCCTGCGCCACCTATACTCAAAATACAGTGGTTGGAAACGCTGGCTATTCCGTGCGGACAGCGGATAGGTTAGCGCTGTCGTGTCATTTCTCGGGGGACTGCGATCTTGAATCTGCGTTTCCTGCTCGTTGTCTTGCTGGTGGTGTTGGCAGGATGTGCCACAGCACATCGCGCCTCCGAGCCGACTGCGCCGGTTGTGATCCCGGAAGCGACCTGGCAGCAGATTGATAAAGATATAGACACCGCTTCATTGGCCTCCAAAGGGGTAGTCAAACGCTACACACGTGGCGCCATGGAGCGCTGGAGAGAGATGGTCTACCAGCGCACCGAAACAGACTTCATCCCGTGGTTTACCAGCTATTGGACCCAACAATGGCTGTCTGCGAAGGTGGGTTGGTACAAGATGAGCAGTGGGGGAGAGGTCGATCCTGTGGTAAACCGGCTAACGGTCTACCTGCAGGAGCAATACCATGAGCGCGTGCTGGATCCCGTCGCCAAGGTCACCGATCCCAACGCGATCATGGTCGACGCAATTGCCCTCTATTTACAGACCCTCGACGCGCATCTCGTGGAGATCCAGCAGCACTACAGTGCACCTCAAGATCAATTCGACCGTCGACTCAACGACATTCCGGCCATTGCGTTGGCACCTCCCCCCGCACGCAACGCTTCGCTCTATCAAATTGCTCACGCCGAACCGGTTACCAATCTGCCAGCCTACCAGGCCTTGATCGAACGAGTCCGCAGCGCCAACAGCGGTGCGGGAGCTGGGTTATCGGACGCCGGTATATCGTCGGTGGCCAAGCGAGCCGGTGAAAAACTCGAAGCCCAGATTGCCACCCGTAGTGCCGCCGGTGCTGTTGCCGCGGCAGTTGGCCGAGTGGCGGGGGCAGTGATTTCCGTTGTATCGGCTAGTATTGGTGCCGTCTCGAACGAGCATGATCGACCGGCGACGGAAGTGCAGCTACGCAAAAGCCTGGGCGACGCGTTCGACAAGGCGTGGCTTGGATTGATGGAGAACGAGGCTAATGGGGTAATGGCGGGGGTCTACTACATTTCGGGACAGATAGAAGGCAGTCTCGCTAAAAACTTACCGGTCGTGCCCGAACCTGCACCGCTGGAGTCTCCTCTGCAAGGCGGTCAGGCTCTTCAACTGGAAAATAGCCCACCTTCTACTCAGCAGACGGACATCCATTGAGGGGCGCGCTGGCCATTTTACTGATCAGGCTGGCCAGTCGTTTTACGTTGTTCTGATGAGCTCCCACCAGATCGTCGATGGTTGAGCCCGCCGGTGTTTGCAGCGTTGTACGGCAGGTCGGCGGTGCGCTGCTTGCATCAGTTCCCGCAGTTTTCAGGCGCCATTTCACATCGACGAGTGCGTAGTGACCGGGAACAGAATCAAAACGCTGCACATCGACCCGCAGCGATACTTTGCGCTGAGACGCCGTGCCGGACAACTGATCGACCAGGGCACTTTTCAACTCATCGGACAGGCTGGCCCCCCACCATTCGGTTTCCAGTATTGCCAGGCCACTGTTGCCTTGGCGAATGACGATTTGCGGGCGGTCGACCTGAGGTGGCACGGTGACCCGCTCAATCTGGATATCCGCGCCGCCGGGCGAGCCCGTGGCCGGCTGGGCTGGGGTCAAGGTGTGGTAATGAATCGGATCACTGCGGCACGCAGCGAGCAGCACCGCCAGACTGAGCAACGAAACTTTCAGCGATAAAGGCATGGGCGTGCTCCGGGGTCAGTTGCTCGAAGACGGTTGCAGGTTCAGTACGGGAAGACCTTTGGGCCGCCCGCGCAGCAAGGATTCCGGGTGCTGGGTCAGGTAGTCCGACAACTCACGCAGCGAGCGTGACATACGCCCGAGTTCGTCCAGGGTTTCGCGCAGTTGTTCACGTTGTGGTGAGTCTTCGGCGAGGGTCGAGCTGGCCGATTGCAGGGTTTTGCTCATGTCCTGCAAGGTGTTCTGTACACCAGGCAGTGTCTTGCTGTTGACCTGTTTGAGACCTTTGCGCAGTTCCGTCAGGTTGTTATCGAGGTTACTGGCGATGCGCTCGATCGGCAGTTTGTTGATCTTCTCGATCATCGCCTGGAACTGCTCTTGCAGTTGTTCGAGGCTCGCAGGAACAGTGGGTATCCTGAGCGGCCGGGCATTGGGATCGTAGGCAACTTTTGCGGCTTTGGGGAAGAAATCCAGCGCAATATACAGCTGCCCGGTCAACAAATTGCCATTACGTGCCTGAGCGCGCAGACCATTTTCGACAAAGCTCCCCATAAGCCGGTTAACGGCCTGTTCGTCGTCGGGATTGTAGTTCAAGACCTTGAGCATCTTGATATGGGCCTGTCCGAGGCGTTGCGGGTAGATCACGATGCCCACGTTGATGGGGAAACTGTGGGTCTTCTCGTCGAAGTCCAGATTGATCGCGACCACCTTGCCGATTTCCAGACCCTGGAATTCCACGGGGGCATCGACTTTCAAACCGCGTAACGCCTGATCAAAACGCAGCGACAGGAATTGCGCCTTGCCATTAGGTGGGGCGAGGGCGGTCTGTTGATTGTCGAACAGCTCGAAGTTCTTGTCTTCGGCGGCTGGTTGATCGTTGGGGCTGTAGTCTGGAGCACGGAAGGTAATACCGCCTACCAGCAAGGCTGACAGTGACTCGGTTTTGAACGCAAAGCCATTGGCGCCGACATCGATAGCGATACCGCTGACGTTCCAGAAACGAGTGTTTTCGGTGACGTGGGCATCATTCGGCGCCTTGACGAAGACTTGGATATCCACACCCTTGCCCTCTGAGTCCAGGGCATAGGCGACCACCTGGCCGACCGGAATCTTGCGGTAATAAACAGGAGAGCCAATATCCAGTGAGCCAAGATCCTGAGTGTGCAGCATGAACCGTTTGCCCGGTTCACCAAGGGTGAGGGGCGGCGGGGTCTCCAGGCCGGTGAAGGTTTTTGCGCGGGCATCGGCGTTGCCGGCGTCGGCGCCGACAAAGGCGCCCGAGAGCAAGGTGTCAATTCCAGACACGCCACCGGCACCAATGCGTGGCCGCACGACCCAGAACTTCGAGTCTTCGCGAGTGAAGGATTCAGCCTGTTTAACGAGTTTTACCGTGGCATTGACGCTCTTCTGATCGTCGCTCAATTCGACGTCGGAGACATGGCCGATCACCACGTTGCGGTACCTGACCTCGGTCTTGTTGGCCGTCAGACCTTCGCCGGTCTTGAAGTTGAGGGTAATGGTCGGCCCTTGTTGCAGCACGTTGTGCACCACCAGGGAAATCCCGACCAGCACCGCGACAATCGGCACGATCCATACCAGCGAAACACTCCAGCGACGGGTCTTGATGTCGGCATGGCCGGGCACTGGCTGCCCCTCAGTGGCTTGCGACTTCATCCATGACCTCCTCGGATTTTCGGTTTTCCCAAATCAGGCGAGGATCGAAACTCATCGCCGACAACATGGTGAACACCACCACCATGCCAAAGAACAGAATCCCTGACCGGGGTTCGATATCGCCCAGCGCCTGGAACTTGACCAGTGCTGCTACCAGCGCGACGACAATCACATCGAGCATCGACCAGTAGCCGATCAGCTCGACGAAACGGTAGAGTTTCGAGCGCTCTCTACGAGCCCAGAGGCTGCGGCGTTGTGCGGTGATCAGCAGCAGCGAGAGGGCAACGAACTTGATGCCCGGCACCGCGATACTGGCGACGAAAATGATCAGTGCAATGTCCCAGGCACCATGCTCCCAGAACTCCAGCACGCCGCCGATAATGGTGCTTTCGGAGCCACTGCCGAACATGCTGGTGTTCATCACCGGCAACACGTTGGCCGGAACATAGAACACCAGTGCAGCCAGCAGGTAGGCCCAGGTCCGGGTCAGTGAGTTGGCTTTGCGCACATGCAGTGGTGCGCCGCAGCGCTCACACTCTTGGGGGTGGTCGGTCATGTCACAGGCATTGCTGCAGCTGTGGCACAGGCAAAGGTTGAGATCGCGGGCCTCAGGTGCGCTGTTCATAGGCTGTCCCACAGGTCGCGAATATCGCGGCCGGCAATCCGGATCAGCAGCAGACTCAGCGCCGCGAGGGCGAACAGGCCGATGCCTGGCAGTACATCAAGCAGGCCCGCGAGTTTGAATACCGCGACCATCGCCCCCAGCAGGCAGACCTCGAGCATGCTCCAGGGCCTGAGGGTTTCCATCCAGCGCATGCACAGCTTGAACGCCGGCGAACGTTTGGCTGCAAGGGCGAAACTCAAGACCCAGATCAACAACAGCAGTTGAATGATCGGCGCGATGATCATGGCGATAGCTGCGACCATGGCAATAAAGGTGATCGGCCCCTGGCTGAGCGCCAGCACCGAGTCCCATAAGGTGGCACTGTTCTTCAGGCCTTGCAGGCTGATACTCATCACCGGATAGAAATTGGCGAAAATCCACAGCACGGCGGCCGTCAAACTCAAGGCCAGACGTTGTTCCACCGACAATCCGTTGTAGCGCTGAAGTACTCCACCACAACGTGGGCACAGGGCGCTTTGATGTTTGGCGAGCGCGACTTTTTCATACACGCAATCGCAATGTTCACAGATGATCAAATGATCAGTCCTGGTCATGGTTCGCGCTCAAGGGAAGTCGGAAGCTGCAGGCAGTTAAATGAATATAGAAGTGCCTCGCGATAGAGCAAATTTAAAGTGCAGGGCTTGAGACGATACTGGAGAGAACGGTAGCGGTTCATGGACTTCACAACGAAAAACTGCGCGTTCCTGATGATCAAGAACGCGCAGTCAACGTTATGGACTGATGAGCGAGGGGCGCTATTCGCCGCGAATGTACTGCTCCAGCTGTTGGATCAGCTCGGCCTGCTCGGCAATGGCTTCCTTGACCAGGTCGCCGATGGACAGCAAGCCCAGCAGTTGGCCATTTTCCACCACCGGCAAATGACGCAGGTGCTTGTCGGTCATGATGTTCATGCAGGTTTGCACGGATTGATGGGAGTCCACCGTGATCACCGGCGAGTTCATGATGTCGCTGACGGGCGTACCGACCGAGGAACGACCTTTGAGCACCAGTTTGCGCGCATAGTCGCGTTCACTGATCACGCCAACGATTCGACCGTCTTCGAGTACCGGCAATGCACCGACGTTTTTTGCGGCCATCACCATCAGCGCTTCCAGCACCATCTGATGCGAGTTGATGGTATGAACCTGCTGGTTCTGTTCAGCCTTTAACTTGAGCAGTTGCGCGACGGTCTTCATGGGGGCCTCTCCGGTGTTGTACTTATTAGGCGTCGCCAGCGCGCTGACGCTTATACAGAATCATAGACGCACGCCAACAGAGCAAGAGGGTAAAGCGGCATTCAGGAGTTCTATAAGCGTCATGGAAGGGGGGGGGCAGCTATCGACGGTGCTGTTTCGCTCTTGGCACGAGAGTGACCGCGCTCCTGGCAGTCGCTGATAACCCGGGCGGGTTATCAGCGTCCTGACACGCTCACTTAGCAGTAGCGATCGATCACGCACACATCGGACTGATTCTGTGCGCTCTTCCACGCCTGATTCAGAGTTTCAAGAACACGTCCGACAAAGTCTTTGTCGGCCGCGGCTTTCTTGCCCACATAACCCTGGCCGCGACGGTACATCTTCAGTCGGGCGCGCAAGTCACGTGTGTTCTTTTCGAACTCATCTTCATGGGCGTGGGGCGACAGGCAGTCGATATGCACCTGGCCAGACTCGGCAATCCACAGGATATGGCTGTCATGGCTGTCTTTGTGCGCTGCGAACATCCGAGCCAGTTCATCAATAGTCGGTTGATTGTTCAGATTCATTTGTATGCCCCTTGACCAGTGTTTGATCTGTCTAGTTGATTCGCTAATTCACTTCTCTACGTCGGTAAGTTGATATCTGGTACCGAAACCAGGGCGACAGTGGGTGTCTGCCGAATATCGGCAGGGCCTTGAGCAGGATGCATGTAGTCTTGCCGAGAAACTGCTACGCACTTGCGGCACAGCGGGGAGAAGCAGCGATTGCCTGGATGTTGCTACCGACATAAACCAGTCGGCCACAAGCATCTTGAGGATTGATCGCCAGCGCTTCTCGTCCTTGTACTGGACGCGCATGCCAGGTCAGCTTCATCAATCTGCCTTGTGGGCAGTACACATCCGGGAACAGCTCGGCGGTCAGTCGAGCTTTTTCACAACACTTTTGCCAATGCTCCCGATCGGGGAGACGTCCGCATCATGCAAGGGGAAAAACAACTCGTCAACGGTTTTGTAGTGAATATTTTAAATCACTACATAAAACGCTTTGGCGCCGGCAGGGTCGGCCTAGAGCCTTGTCCTACAATCACTTGCGGGATAAACGCAAAGGCAGCCGTGAGCACCGATGACGCGTAGAATCACCCTGTGAAATAGTCTTCGAGGTTGCAGTGGTGGATTTACAGCAGGGCTTCGTCTTGACCCGGCATTGGCGCGACACCCCGGCCGGCACGCAAGTCGAGTTCTGGTTGGCGACCGATCAAGGCCCAAGGCTTGTCCGGCTGCCGGTTCAGCCGTCGGTGGCGTTCGTTCCCGAGCAGCAGCGCGAGCAGGCCGAGTTGCTGTTGCGTGGCGAGCAGGGTGTCGAGTTACGGCCATTGGGGCTACAGGATTTTCAGCATCGGCCGGTGTTCGGGCTGTATTGCCAGCAGCACCGCCAGTTGATGCACCTCGACACCCTGTTGCGCAGGGCCGGTGTCGACGTCTTCGAAGCTGACATTCGCCCGCCGGAACGCTACCTGATGGAGCGCTTCATCACCGCTCCCGTGTCGTTTACTGGAACGGCAGATGACTCCGGCCTATTGCTCGACGCCCATCTCAAACCTGCGCCGGACTATCGTCCGCGTCTGAAACTGGTTTCGCTGGATATCGAAACTACCGAACAGGGCGAGTTGTATTCGATTGCACTCGAGGGCTGTGGTCAGCGCCAGGTCTACATGCTCGGGGCGCCAAATGGCGATGACTCGCGGGTGGATTTTGCGCTCGAGTACTGCGACTCCCGGACCCTGTTGCTGAAAAAACTCAACGAGTGGTTTGCGCTCCATGACCCCGACGCAATCATCGGCTGGAACCTGGTGCAGTTCGACCTGCGCGTGCTGCACGAGCATGCCCGGCGCCTGGCGGTGCCGTTGCGTTTGGGGCGTGGCGGTGAGGAAATGCACTGGCGCGAACACGGTTCGGGCAACAATCACTTCTTTGCCGCAGCCGCTGGCCGGCTGATCATCGATGGCATCGAGTCGCTGCGTTCGGCGACCTGGAGCTTTCCTTCGTTCAGCCTGGAAAACGTCGCGCAGACCTTGCTGGGCGAAGGCAAATCGATCGACAACCCGTACCAGCGCATGGACGAAATCAACCGCATGTTCGCCGAGGACAAGCCCGCACTGGCGCGCTATAACCTCAAGGACTGCGAGCTGGTGACGCGAATCTTCGCCAAGACCGAACTGCTGACCTTCTTGCTCGAGCGCGCCAGCGTCACCGGTTTGCCGGCCGACCGCAGCGGCGGTTCGGTGGCGGCGTTCACTCATCTCTACATGCCGTTGATGCATCGCCAGGGTTTTGTTGCACCGAACCTTGGCGAGCGTCCGCCACAGGCCAGCCCCGGCGGGTTTGTCATGGACTCGCAACCGGGGCTGTACGAATCGGTGCTGGTGCTCGACTACAAGAGTCTGTACCCGTCGATCATCCGTACCTTTTTGATCGACCCGGTTGGGTTGGTGGAAGGCCTGCGCCACCCTGATGACAGCGAGTCGGTGCCGGGTTTCCGTGGTGCGCGTTTCTCGCGGACGCGGCATTGCCTGCCGGCGATTGTCGCCCGTGTATCGGAAGGTCGGGAAGTTGCCAAGCGCGAGCACAACGCGCCGCTTTCCCAGGCCTTGAAGATCATCATGAACGCGTTTTATGGCGTGCTAGGCTCCAGTGGCTGCCGGTTTTTCGATACGCGCCTGGCATCATCGATCACCTTGCGCGGGCACGAGATCATGCTCAGGACTCGCCAACTGATCGAGGCCCAAGGGCACGCGGTGATTTATGGTGACACCGACTCGACCTTCGTCTGGCTGCGGCGAGCCCACGGTCAGGAAGAAGCGGCGCAGATCGGTCGGGCGCTGGTGGCGCACGTCAACCAATGGTGGCGTGACCATCTGCTGAAGGAATTCGGGTTGCACAGCGTACTCGAACTGCAATTCGAAACTCACTTTCGGCGCTTTCTGATGCCGACCATTCGCGGCGCAGAGGAGGGCAGCAAGAAGCGCTATGCCGGGCTGGTGACGCGCGCCGACGGTACTGACGAAATGGTCTACAAAGGCCTGGAAACCGTGCGCACCGACTGGTCGCCGCTGGCTCGGCAATTTCAACAGGAACTCTACCTGCGAATCTTTCACCGTCGGCCTTATCAGGATTATGTTCGCGAGTTTGTGCGCGCGACATTGGCCGGTGAGCACGATGACTTGCTGATCTATCGCAAGCGCCTGCGCCGTCCATTGGACGACTATCAACGCAACGTACCGCCCCATGTGCGCGCCGCGCGCCTCGCCGACGAATACAACGATCGACAAGGCCGGCCACGCCAGTATCAGAGCGGTGGCTGGATCAGTTACGTGATCACGGTGGCGGGGCCCGAACCGCTGGAAACCCGCAGCGCGCCGATTGACTATGACCATTACGTCAGTCGCCAGTTGCAACCGGTGGCCGACGCGATCCTGCCATTTGTCGACGACGATTTCGGCACGCTGATTGGCGGGCAATTGGGTTTGTTCTAAGCCTTAGACCATCGCTAGCCGATGCTTGCGGGTGGGTGCGCGAAACGCTCGATCAAGCGCCTGAAGATCTTCAGCGTCGAGCTTCAATTCTCCAGCGGCGGCGTTCAACCGCACGTGCTCAGGATGTACGGCTTTGGGGATGGCAATCACCCCGTCCTGACGCAGCAGCCAGGCCAGTGACACCTGGGCCGCAGTGACGTTATGGCGTGCGGCGATCTGCTTCAGTGTCGGCTCGACCAGAAGGCCCCCGGCCTGGGCAATCGGACAATAAGCCATCAACGGCATGCGCTGTTGCTGGCACCAGGGCAGCAGGTCGAATTCGATGCCGCGCTCCTCGAGGTTGTAGAGCACCTGATTGGTCGCGCAGGCCTCAGAGGCCAATTCGTGCAGGTCCGCCACATCGAAATTGGACACGCCCCAACGGCCAATTTTGCCGTCGTCGCGCAGGCGTTCGAAGGCTTCGACGGTTTCTTCCAGCGGAAATTGCCCACGCCAGTGCAGTAAATACAGATCGATGTAGTCGGTGCCCAAACGGCGCAAGCTGCGTTCGCAAGCCAGGGGAATACCGCGATGACTGGCGTTATGCGGGTAGACCTTGCTGACTAGAAACACCTGATCACGAACACTGGCAATGGCTTCGCCAACCACTTCCTCTGCACCACCCTCGGCATACATCTCTGCGGTGTCGATCAGCGTCATTCCCAACTCGATACCGGTGCGCAATGCGGCGATTTCACGGGTTCGTTGTTGTGGGTCTTCACCCATGCGCCAGGTTCCCTGACCCATCACCGGGACGGGTACGCCGGCCAGTTCGAGCGTTCGCATGACAACCTCCAGACGAGACTTGATGAATAGAAATTGGGCCGCAGCGAAACCAGGAGGTTCTATCGCACACTCGACGCAATTCATTGCTTATATTCAAAAGGAATAAATATCTAGTTATTTATTCCTTTGTTTGGTGTTCGATCAGGTGCATTTTAGGGGCTCGCACAGCAGTGCTCACGTAGCCCAACTCGACAGGAAGCGTAGTCATGACCATCAAAGCGATCAACGTCCGCAATCAGTTCAAAGGCATCGTCAAGGAAATCCTGGAAGGGCCGGTGGTCTCTGAAGTCGATGTGCAAACCGCCTCCGGCATTGTCACTTCGGTGATTACCACGCGCTCGATTCGCGATCTCGAATTGGTGGTGGGCAGCGAAGTCATCGCCTTCGTCAAATCCACCGAGGTGTCGATCGCCAAGCTCTGACGCAGGTGCTAAGCGTCTGGCCAAGTCACCTACCTGCACAGCACGCCAAAAGCGATAAGGGCAATGGCGTCCACTTATTTCTAAGCGGACGCCATCGCCCTTATCGGAACGCCAAATGCGCCAGTGAAACGCTTGCAATCAACTCAGCAGATACACCGGAAAACATTCACACAAGTGCATCACCCGGCGCCGGGTGTTATCCAGCAGCGCCGCGTTGCTCGGTTGTTCCAGCAGGTCGGCGATCAGGTTCGCCACTTCAGCGCACTCCGCCTCGCCAAAGCCCCGGGTCGTCAGTGCTGGCGTGCCAATGCGGATGCCGCTGGTGATCGCCGGTTTCTGCGGGTCGTCGGGAATCGCGTTTTTGTTTAGCGTGATGTGGGCGTTTTCCAGCAGCGCTTCGGCATCTTTGCCGGTGATGTTCATCGAGCGTAGATCGAGCAGGAACATGTGGCAGTCGGTGCCGCCGGATACCACGCGCAAACCACGGCGGGTCAGGATGTCGGCCATGGTCCGGGCGTTGTTGATCACCCGTTGCTGGTAATGCTTGAACCCATCGCCAAGGGCTTCGTTGAACGCCACGGCCTTGGCCGCGATGACGTGCATCAGCGGCCCGCCCTGGTAAACCGGGAAAATCGTCTTGTCCAGCAGCGCAGCGTATTGCGCTTTGGCCAGGATCAGACCGCCGCGCGGGCCACGCAAGGTTTTGTGGGTGGTGGAGGTGATGAAGTCGGCGATGCCGACCGGTGACGGGTACACACCCGCCGCAATCAGCCCGGCGTAGTGCGCCATGTCGACCATCAGGTAAGCGCCGATTTCATCGCAGATGTTGCGAAAACGCTGGAAATCAATGGTTCGGGAATACGCCGAGGCCCCGGCAATGATCATCTTCGGCCGGTGCTCCCGGGCCAGCGCTTCCATTTCGGCGTAGTCGAGGGTCTCGGTTTCCTTCTCCAGCCCATAGGAAAATGCTTTGTAGAACTTGCCGGAAAAATTTACCGAGGCGCCATGGGTCAGGTGCCCGCCATGGGCCAGGGACATCCCCAGAATCGTGTCGCCGGGTTCGAGCACCGCCAGAAACACCGCTTGGTTGGCTTGGGACCCGGAGTGCGGTTGGACGTTGACGTATTCGCAGTCGAACAGTTTGCGGGCGCGCTCGATGGCCAGGTTTTCGATCTCGTCGACGACATTGCAACCGCCGTAGTAGCGCTTACCCGGATAGCCTTCGGCATATTTGTTGGTGAGCACCGACCCTTGGGCCTGGAGCACTTCTTCGCTGACATAGTTTTCTGAAGCGATCAGCTCCAGGTGGGTTTCCTGGCGATTGCGTTCGCGGTTGATCAGGCGGGCGATGGCGGGGTCGAAATTCTGCAGGCTCATGGTCGGCTGCCCTCGGCGATGGCGGCGGCTTTGCTTTCCCGGGTGTAGGTCAGCACGAAGTGCGCCACAAGGCCGAAGATCAAGCCCCAGAACGCGGCGGCCAAACCGAGGAAGCTCATGCCCGAGGCAGTGACCAGGAAGGTGATCAGCGCCGCTTCACGTTGTTTCTCGTCCGCCATGGCGCCGGTCATTCCGGCGCTGATTGCACCGAACAAGGCCAGGCCGGCGAGGGAGGCAATCAACTCTTTAGGCAAGGCGGAAAACACCGAGGCCAGGGTCGCGCCAAAGGTACCCATCAGAATGTAGAACACCCCGCAGGCGATCCCGGCGATGTAGCGTTTGTCACGGTCTTCGTGGGCTTCGCGGCCGGTGCAGATCGCCGCCGTAATCGCTGCCAGGTTAAAGCCATGGGAGCCGAACGGTGCCATCAGAATCGAGCCAATCGCGGTGACCGAAATGATCGAGCGCGCCGGGGTGTTGTAGCCCGAGGTGCGCAACACCGCCATGCCGGGGACGTACTGGCCGGTCAGGGTCACCAGGGCCAGTGGCAGGCCGATGTTGATGATTGCGTGCCAGCTCCAGTCGGGGGCGATGAAGACCGGGTGGGCCACTGCGATGGTGATTGAGCTGCTGTTGAGTTCACCGAACGAGGCGGCCACGGCGCAACCGATAATCAGCACCGAGAGAATGGCGTAGCGCGGCGAAAAGCGTTTGAAGATCAGGTAGGCCGCGATCATCGACAGCACTAGCACCGGTTGCAGCTTGATTGAGGTGAACAGCTCGGCGCCGAAGCGAAACAGAATGCCTGCGAGCATGGCGGCAGCGATGGCTTTGGGCAGGCGACTCATCAGTTTGTCAAATGCCCCGGACAAACCGACCACGGCGATGATCACCGACGCCACTACATAGGCGCCGATGGCCTGAGGCAGGCTAACGGTGGGCAACATCGACACCAGCAATGCCGCGCCCGGCGTCGACCACGCCGTGATCACCGGAATCCGCAGGCGCCAGCTCAGGAACAGGCCGGTAATGCCGCTGCCGATGGAAATCGCCCAGATCCACGAAGACACCATGTCGTTGGGCAGATGGGCTTCCTTGGCTGCCTGAAACACGATGATCAAAGGGCCGGCATAGGAAATGATCACGGCGATGAAGCCCGCAATGACCGCTGACAGGGATAGATCCTTTCTGAGTGTGTCCATGATGTCTCGACTTGGCGCGGCAGAGTCGCGCAGTGATCAGGGGTGGATTGAGTCGATTGATTCGATTCGAGATGAGTGTATTTGAATGGATTGAGTTGATTCAATAGGTGGCGAGGTTGTTACGAGATGTTTTTTTGCTATCAGTGCCTGTTTTTCGGTCGTTATGACTTTAATTATTTGATTTATAAGCTTATTAATTCTTGTAAAAATATCTTCACGTTACGGTGTATATCGATTCAATCGTCGCATCAATCGACTCAATTTATCGATTGGGTCGATTTATTAGTTGCCTAACCTCCATGTGATATGCTCGGATATTCATCATTTCTACGATGGGCAGTGATCATTCATGTGGGTTCCCCAGCTAAGCGAGTTCAGCCAGCCGATGTATTTGTCGATTGCCGATGCGTTGGCGCGCGATATCAGCAACGGCGTCTTGAACGAAGGTGATCGTCTACCCACCCTGCGGGAGCTGGCCACCACCCTGAATGTCACGCCGGGCACCATCAGCCGGGCCTACAGCGAAGCCCATCGACGTCGTCTGGTGCAGGGGGAAGTAGGGCGGGGCACTTATGTGCTCAATCAGAAGCAGCTGGAACTGCCAGCCAGCAACAGCGCCGCGATGCTGAACCTGGGGCAATCTGAATTACTCGATCTGTCGATCATCAAGCCCTACAGCGAAACCCTGGAATACTGGTTGCGCGGCGCGTTGGTGGGCATGGCCAAGAGCACCGACTTCGCCCGTACCCTGGATTACGCGCCGGACGGCGGTCACCCGGCTCATCGCGAGGCGGGTGCGCAGTGGTTGCGCCATTCGTTGCCCGATGCGCAATGGCAGCAAGTGGTGATCACCGCCGGTGCCCAGCATGGCTTGATGGTCGCGATGAGTGCCCTGACCAACGCCGGTGACCTGGTGCTCTGCGAAGAGCTTTGCTACCCCGGCATCATTTCCCTGGCCCATGGTCTTGAGCGCCGCTTGCGCGGCGTGCCGATGGATGATGAAGGGATCATTCCCGAAGCACTTCGCGAACTGTGCCTGCGGGAGAAACCGGCGATGCTGGTTTGCGTCGCGACCTGCCAGAACCCGACGGCGGCGATCATGTCGCAAAAACGCCGAGCACAAATCGCGGCACTGGCCGAAGAGTTCGACTTCATCATCCTGGATGATGACATCTACGGCTTTCTCGCCACCGACCCATCGATCAAGCCGTTGTCGGCGTTTGCGCCGGATCGTTCGGTGTACCTGACCAGCCTGTCGAAATCGGTCATGCCGGCGCTACGTGTCGGCTATATCTATAGCCCGCCCAAATTGCTGTCGCGCCTGACCTCGATGGTGCGCAGCAGCGTCTGGATGCCGTCGCCGCTGACCGCGCAATTGGCCAGCAATGTGATCACCGAAGGCCTCGACAAAAAACTGATCCGCATCCAGCGCAACGAAGCCGCCGGGCGGCAAGCAATTGCCCAGGAAATCTTTGCCAATTTCGAGCTCAAGACCCAGCCGTATTCCTACCACGTCTGGTTGACGCTGCCTGAGCCGTGGACCAGCGACGAGTTCACCATGCTGGCTCGGACCCACGGAGTGCTGGTGCTCAGTGGCACGCAGTTTCAAGCCGAACGTTCCGGGATTACCCGCTGCGTGCGGCTGGTACTGATGTCGCCCACCAGCCAGGACGAATTGCGCTTCGCCCTGACCAAGCTGACCAGCCTGATCGATTCCGACCCGCGACGTTACTACTGAGATCACGAGGGTAGCCTGAAAGCAAAAAGGGCGCCCGAGGGCGCCCAAAATCACCTTAACCGAGGAGCCAGGTGAGGCCGTTCGTGTAACGGCAGCGGTGGTAAGGCGCTGCGTGAACGGAATTGCGCGGTGCGCCCGGCAAGGGGCGCGCCATTGTTTATTTGCCGAGTTTTACCCGGGTCCAGTCGCGGTGAAACGCGACGGAGTTAAGCCGTCGCAGCGATCGGTTGGGTAACAGGTCGTTGTGAAGCAGGTTGTTTCCAGGATTCGCTCGCGGTCTGATCCATGGCTTCCTGGATCGCACGCTTGCGACTGGCTTCGGCTTTGCGGCTGAAGTACCAGACCATGAACGTGACGATCGAAACGGCCAACAGAATCAGGCTGGCCACGGCGTTGATCTCGGGTTTCACGCCCAGGCGCACGGCCGAGAACACTTCCATCGGCAGGGTGGTCGACCCTGGGCCGGAGACGAAGCTCGCCAGCACCAGATCGTCCAGCGACAGGGCGAACGACATCATGCCGCCGGCGGCCAGCGATGGCGCGATCATTGGAATGGTGATCAGGAAGAACACCTTCAATGGCCGAGCACCGAGGTCCATGGCCGCCTCTTCGATGGACAGGTCCAGCTCACGCAAGCGCGCCGACACCACCACCGCCACATAGGCGGCGCAGAACGTAGTGTGGGCGATCCAGATGGTGACGATGCCACGTTCCTGCGGCCAGCCAATCATCTGCGCCATCGCCACGAACAGCAGCAACAGCGACAGACCGGTGATCACTTCCGGCATCACCAACGGCGCGGTGACCAGACCGCCGAACAGCGTGCGGCCCTTGAAACGGGTGACGCGGGTCAGCACGAAGGCGGCGAGGGTGCCCAGCGCTACGGCGGCAACCGCGGTGTAGCAGGCGATTTCCAGCGAGCGCACCACCGAGCCCATCAGTTGGGTGTTATCCAGCAGACCGACGTACCACTTCACCGACCAGCCGCCCCAAACCGTTACCAGTTTCGAGGCGTTGAACGAGTAAATCACCAGGATCAGCATCGGCAGGTAGATGAACAGCAGGCCGAACACCAGCATCATTCTTGAAAAACCGAAACGGTTCATGCCCGTCCCTCCATCTCTTTGGCTTGGCTGCGGTTGAACAGAATGATCGGCACAATCAGGATCGCCAGCATCACCACCGCCAGGGCGGACGCCACCGGCCAGTCGCGGTTGTTGAAGAACTCCTGCCACAGCACGCGACCGATCATCAGGGTTTCCGGGCCACCCAGCAGTTCCGGAATCACAAACTCACCCACTACCGGAATGAACACCAGCATGCAGCCTGCGATGATGCCGTTCTTGGCCAGCGGTACGGTGATCTTCCAGAAGTTGTTGAAGTTGCTTGAGCCCAGGTCTGATGCGGCTTCCAGCAGACTCTGGTCATGCTTGACCAGGTTGGCGTACAGCGGCAGCACCATGAACGGCAGGTAGGCATACACCACGCCGATGTAGACCGCGGTGTTGGTGTTGAGGATTTCAACCGGCTCTGAAATCAGCCCGGTCCAGAGCAGGAACGCGTTGAGCAGACCGTTGTTGCTGAGAATACCCATCCACGCATACACGCGGATCAGGATCGCCGTCCAGGTCGGCATCATGATCAGCAGCAGCAACACGTTCTGCGCTTCCTTGCTGGCCTTGGAAATTGCGTAGGCCATCGGGAAGCCGATCACCAGGCACATGGCCGTGCTGAGGGCGGCCATTTTCAAGGAGCCCAGATAAGCCGAAATGTACAGCTCGTCGTCGCCCAGCATGGCGTAGTTGCCGAGGTTCAACAGCAGCTGGAATTTCTGCTCGGCGAAGCTGTAGATCTCGGAGTAGGGTGGAATGGCCAGGGCTGCTTCGGAAAAACTGATCTTCATCACCAGGAAAAACGGCAGCATGAAGAACAGGCACAGCCACAGGAATGGAATACCGATCACGACTTTACGGCCGCTCGGCAAAAACCGCTGAAACTGCTGAGTGAGAGTGTTCATGCGCGCAGTACCACGCCGCTGTCGTCTTCCCACCAGACGTAGACTTGGTCGTCCCACGTTGGGCGTGTGCCACGGCGTTCGGCGTTGGCCATGAACGACTGCACGATCTTGCCGCCAGGCAGCTCCACGTAAAACACCGAGTGCCCGCCGAGGTAAGCGATGTCATGCACTTTGCCCTGGGACCAGTTGTAACGGGTCTCGGGTTTGACGGTGCTGACCAGCAATTTTTCCGGGCGGATGGCGTAGGTGATCGACTTGTCCTGCACCGATGTACTCACGCCGTGACCGACGTAGATCTTCTGTTCCAGGTCCGGGCTGTGAATGATCGCGTGACCTTCCAGATCTTCTACAACCGTGCCGTCGAAGGCGTTCACGTTACCGATGAATTCGCAGACCATGCGGCTGACCGGCGCTTCATAAATGTCGACCGGGCTGCCGATCTGGGCGATCCAGCCCAGGTGCATGATCGCGATGCGTTGGGCCATGGTCATGGCCTCTTCCTGGTCGTGGGTCACCATCACGCAAGTCACACCGACGCGCTCGATGATTTCCACCAGTTCGAGTTGCATCTGCGAGCGCAGCTTTTTATCCAGTGCGCCCATCGGCTCATCGAGCAGCAGCAGCTTCGGCCGTTTGGCCAGCGAGCGGGCCAGTGCAACACGCTGGCGCTGACCGCCAGAGAGCTGATGCGGCTTGCGCTTGGCGTACTGGGTCATGTGCACCAGCTTGAGCATTTCTTCGACGCGGGCTTCGATTTCACTGGCGGGCAGACGGTCCTGCTTCAAACCGAAGGCGATGTTCTGCGCCACGGTCATGTGCGGGAACAGGGCGTAGGACTGGAACATCATGTTGATCGGCCGCTCGTACGGCGGCATCTCGGTGATGTCTACGCCATCGAGGTAGATGCGCCCTTCGGTCGGTCGCTCAAAGCCTGCCAGCATGCGCAGGAGTGTCGATTTGCCGGAGCCCGAACCGCCCAGCATGGCGAAGATTTCGCCTTGGTAGATGTCCAGGGATACATCGTCTACGGCAACGGTTTCGTCAAACTTCTTGGTTACGCGGTCGACTCTCACCAGAACCTTCTTGGGTTGCTGATTACCTTCTAGAGCCTTCCTGTAAATGCTGGAGGCGATTGCCATGTGAAACTCCCAACAGGTGTCAGTCGTCGGGCCAATGCGGCCTGACTTAATAGTTGATTGCGAACCCGCACCGGGTACGGCCCTTGTGGGAGCCGAGCTTGCTCGCGATGAGGCCCTGACGGTCGACATCAATGCTGACTGTCAGGCCGCCATCGCGAGCAAGCTCGGCTCCTACAGGGTTACCCGCGTCGGTCGGGCTAATTCGGCGCCGCCGTCCTGGCTGCCTGGTCGTACTTGTTGTTATTGCGGTTTGTTGTTTTCGTGAGTCACGGATGCGCAAGGGCGCGCCCGCCAGACTCACGGGGGCAGTAAATTGATAAATCGAGTGTTAAGTCAGCGCGTATTACGCAGCGCCGCCCGTTGTCGGCACGCGTCGCCGAACGCCTGGAAAATACTCAAGTAGGGAGGGTTGGCCAGGACCTGCCATTCCGGGTGCCATTGCACGCCGAGGGCGAAGGCCTTGCTGTGTTCGACATGCCCTCTATCAACAGAGAAGGCCTCGATCAGGCCGTCGTCTGCGATGGCCTCGGCGCGCAGGCCGGGGGCAAGTCGGTCGATGCCTTGGCTGTGAATCGAATTGACCTGGAACACCGGCGGCAATGCCAGCGCCTGGAACACACCGCCCGGTTGCACGTTGACCGCATGAGCCGGCGCGTACTGCATCGCCAGATCCGGATGATCTGCTTCCCGGTGATCAAGCATGCCGGGCAGTTCGTGAACCTTCTGATGAAGGCTGCCACCGAACGCCACATTCATTTCCTGAAAACCGCGGCAGATACCGAGCACCGGAACGCCGGCGGCAATCGCTGCACGCAATAAGGGAAGGGTGGTGCTGTCCCGGGCAGGATCGTGATCCGTGCCGGGTGCGCTGGCGGGGCCTTGATAGTGGAAGGGTTCCACATTCGACGGCGAGCCGGTCAGCAGCAAACCGTCGAGATTCGCGAGTAGCTCATCTATTTCGGTCAGATCGCCTAAGGAAGGAATGACCACCGGCAACCCCAAAGCCGCGACGCTGACAGCACGCAAGTACTTGTCGCCGCTGACGTGGTAGGGGTGCAGGCCAATCTGTTTGACGCACGCAGTAACGCCGATCAATGGCTTGAGTGCCATTTTTATCACCTCGAAGTTTCACACTTGAACGAGCTTTTCCGGAGCTTAGCCTCGTTGATTTTAATTAACAACTCTCATGTAAAAAATTCTCAACGCCGTACGTCCGATGTTCAGGGTTTTTGCTCGCTAAAAGGCTGGTGTGGCGCTCTCGTGCCCTGAAAAGGCCCGAAAAATAACGCTGAAAGGTCAAGTGTTCGCTATTGACTTCACTTTGCCTTTCGGATTGACTGGGCTCGTGAAAGTGCGGTGAACATAATAATTAACAGCTAATAGGTGCATCATGTCGGTCCCTCTGCGTGCCGTTCAACTCAACGAAGCAAACGCATTCCTTAAGAAATATCCTGAGGTTTTGTACGTCGACCTTCTGATTGCGGATATGAACGGTGTGGTGCGCGGCAAGCGCATCGAGCGCACCAGTCTTCATAAGGTTTACGAAAAAGGCATTAACCTGCCGGCATCACTGTTCGCTCTGGACATCAACGGTTCCACGGTGGAAAGCACCGGCCTGGGTCTGGACATCGGTGACTCCGACCGAATCTGCTACCCGATTCCCGGCACCCTGAGCATCGAGCCTTGGCAGAAGCGCCCCACCGCGCAACTGTTGATGACCATGCACGAACTCGAAGGCCAGCCGTTCTTCGCCGACCCGCGTGAAGTGCTGGCCAATGTGGTGCGCAAGTTCGACGAGATGGGCCTGACCATCTGCGCCGCGTTCGAGCTGGAGTTCTACCTGATCGACCAGGACAACGTGAACGGTCGTCCGCAGTCGCCACGCTCGCCGGTCTCCGGCAAGCGTCCGATGTCGACCCAGGTGTACCTGATTGACGACCTCGACGAATACGTCGACTGCCTGCAAGACATCCTCGAAGGCGCGAAAGAGCAGGGCATTCCAGCTGACGCTATCGTCAAGGAAAGTGCGCCGGCGCAGTTCGAAGTGAACCTGCACCACGTCTCCGACCCGATCAAGGCCTGCGATTACGCGGTACTGCTCAAGCGTCTGGTGAAGAACATCGCCTACGACCATGAGATGGACACCACCTTCATGGCCAAGCCGTATCCGGGCCAGGCGGGCAACGGTCTGCATGTACACATTTCGATTCTCGACAAAGAAGGCAACAACATCTTTGCCAGCGAGGATCCCGAGCAGAACGCCGCATTGCGTCACGCGATCGGCGGTGTGCTCGAGACCCTGCCGGCGCAGATGGCGTTCCTCTGCCCGAACGTCAACTCGTACCGTCGTTTCGGTGCACAGTTCTACGTGCCGAACTCGCCGAGCTGGGGCATCGACAACCGCACCGTTGCGGTCCGTGTGCCAACCGGTTCTGCTGACTCCGTGCGCATCGAACACCGGGTTGCCGGCGCCGATGCCAACCCGTACCTGCTGATGGCCTCGGTGCTGGCCGGTATTCACCACGGCCTGACCAACGAAATCGAGCCGGGCCCACCGGTCGAAGGCAACAGCTACGAGCAGAACGAACAGAGCCTGCCGAACAACCTGCGCGATGCACTGCGCGAGCTGGACGACAGCGAAGTCATGGCCAAGTACATCGACCCGCTGTACATCGACGTGTTCGTGGCGTGCAAGGAAAGCGAGCTGGCCGAGTTCGAGAACTCCATCTCGGACCTTGAGTACAACTGGTACTTGCACACGGTCTGATTGGCTAAAGCCCGTCATTTAAGGTGAAAAACCTGCGAGATTGGTGATGTACACAGAGCATGTGTCCACCGCCAATCCCCTGTGGGAGCGAGCTTGCTCGCGATAGCGGTGGATCAGTCGCCATCAATGCTGAAAGTGATGGCCCCATCGCGAGCAAGCTCGCTCCCACAGTGACCGCAGTTTTCTGATCCTTAACCGACAGGCCTTAGTCCGACGACTACCTATTTCTCTGCGTTGAGTCACTTCAATGGCAATTACTCGCAGCGACTGGGAGCAACGCTTCCAGTCCTTAACAATCGAAGGTCGGGCATTCATTGACGGCCAATACTGCTCGGCACTCAGCCGCGACACCTTTGAATGCATGAGCCCGGTGGACGGCCGCTTTCTGGCGAACGTCGCCAGCACCGACGAAGCCGACGCGAATGCGGCGGTGTTGGTTGCGCGCCGCACGTTCGAATCCGGCGTCTGGGCCAAACTGGCCCCGGCCGAGCGCAAGCGCATCCTGATTCGTTTCGCCGATCTGATTCTGGCGAACCAGGAAGAGCTGGCGCTGCTGGAAACCCTCGACATGGGCAAGCCGATCAGCGACTCCATGGCCATCGACATTCCGGCGACCGCCAACGCGATCCGCTGGAACGCCGAAGCCATTGACAAGATCTACGACGAAGTCGCCGCCACGCCTCACGATCAGTTGGGCCTGGTGACTCGCGAACCGACAGGCGTGGTCGCGGCCATCGTGCCGTGGAACTTCCCGTTGATCATGGCCAGCTGGAAGTTCGCCCCGGCCCTGGCGGCGGGTAACTCGTTCATCCTCAAGCCTTCGGAAAAATCGCCGCTGACGGCGATCCGCATCGCTCAACTGGCGATGGACGCCGGCATCCCGAAAGGCGTGTTCAACGTCCTGCCGGGCTTCGGTCACACCGTCGGCAAGGCGCTGGCGTTGCACATGGACGTCGACGTTCTGGCCTTCACCGGCTCGACGGCGATTGCCAAGCAACTGCTGATCTACGCCGGGCAAAGCAACATGAAGCGCGTTTGGCTCGAGGCTGGTGGGAAGAGTCCGAACGTGGTGTTCGCCGACGCGCCGGATTTGCGCGCGGCAGCACAAGCGGCGGCCAGTGCGATTGCCTTCAACCAGGGCGAAGTCTGCACCGCCGGTTCGCGTTTGCTGGTGGAACGTTCGATTCGCGAGCAGTTCATTCCGCTGTTGGTGGAAGCACTACAAGCCTGGAAACCGGGGCATGCCCTGGACCCGGCGACCACCGTCGGCGCGGTCGTCGATCAACGCCAACTGGACAACGTGCTGCGCTACATCAGCATCGGCAAAGAGCAGGGCGCCCAACTGATCGCGGGCGGCAGCCGCACCCTCGAAGACACCGGTGGCCTGTACGTGGAGCCGGCGATTTTCGACGGCGTGACCAACGCCATGACCATCGCCCGGGAAGAAATCTTCGGCCCGGTGCTGTCGCTGATCACCTTCGACACGGCTGAAGAAGCATTGGCGATTGCCAACGACAGCATCTTCGGTCTGGCCGCCGGTGTCTGGACCAGCAACCTGAGCAAGGCCCACACCTTCGCTCGCGGCTTGCGCGCCGGCAGCGTCTGGGTCAACCAGTACGACGGTGGCGACATGACTGCACCGTTTGGCGGGTTCAAGCAGTCGGGTAACGGTCGGGACAAATCGCTGCATGCGTTCGATAAATACACCGAACTCAAAGCGACCTGGATCAAGCTCTAACACTTTTACAGCGGCGGTCGCAGGCGTGTGCCTGCGGCCATCGGAGAAATGTATGAAACAAAGCTCTGTTAAACAAAATCATGTAAACAGCTACTACGCCGCGACCCGCAACGAGACTATCGATTTTCCGGTGCTCGAAGGACTGGTCGAGTGCGATGTCTGCGTCATCGGCGCGGGCTACACCGGTTTGTCGTCGGCCCTGTTCCTCAGTGAGGCGGGCTACAGCGTTACCGTGCTGGAAGCCGCCAAAGTCGGCTACGGCGCCAGCGGTCGCAACGGCGGTCAACTGGTCAACTCCTACAGCCGCGACGTCGATGTCATCGAACAGCGTTATGGCGACAAGACTGCCGAAGTACTGGGCAGCATGATCTTCGAAGGCGCGGACATCATCCGTTCGCGCATCAAGCAATACGACATCAAGTGCGACTACAAACCCGGCGGTATTTTCGCGGCGCTGAACAAGAAGCAGCTCAAAGGCCTGGCCGAGCAGAAAAGCAGCTGGGAGCGTTACGGCAACAAGAACCTGAGAATGCTTGACGCCAAGGACATCGCCAAAGAAGTCGGCTCGGACAACTACGTCGGCGGCCTGCTGGACATGCAGGGCGGCCACATTCACCCGCTGAACCTGGCACTCGGTGAAGCCTCGGCCATCATCGGCCTGGGCGGCAAGATCTACGAGCAATCGGCAGCGGTGGAAATCACCTACGGCGAGCCGATCACCGTGCGCACCGCCAAAGGCGTGGTGCGGGCCAAATACCTGCTGATCGCCGGCAACGCCTATTTGCCTCAGGACCTCGACAACCGCGTCACCCGCAAGAGCATGCCCTGCGGTTCGCAAATCGTGGTCACCGAGCCCTTGTCGGCCAAAGTCGCCAAGAGCCTGATCACCAACAACTACTGCGTCGAAGACTGCAACTACCTGCTCGACTACTACCGCCTGACCGCCGATAACCGCCTGCTCTACGGTGGCGGTGTGGTCTACGGCGCCCGCGAACCGGATGACATCGAGCAACTGATCAAGCCGAAAATCCTCAAGACCTTCCCGCAGTTGAAGGACGTGAAGATCGACTACCGCTGGACCGGCAACTTCCTGCTGACCATGTCACGCATGCCGCAATTCGGCCGTATCGAGAAAAACGCCTACTACATGCAGGGCTACAGCGGCCACGGCGTCACCTGCTCGCACCTGGCCGGCAAGCTGATCTCGGAAATGATCCGCGGCGACGCTGAACGCTTCGATGCCTTCGCCTCGTTGCCGCACATGCCCATGTTCGGCGGCCGCACCTTCCAGGCCCCGCTGACCGCCATGGGCGCCGTGTACTACGCCATGCGTGACCGCTTCGGTATCTAAACGATGTGCTGATAGGTATCTACACATCTTTGATGACCGCTGATAACCCGTAGGAGCTGCCGAAGGCTGCGATCTGTTGATCTTGATCTTGATCCTGATCTTCGGCGGCTTCATGGACGCCAAAACCAAGATCAAAAGATCGCAGCCTTCGGCAGCTCCTACAGGGCTGGCAGCAGGCCCAACGGCCTTTTTACCCAGCCGTTTATCGAAGCTGCTGAGCAACACGAACAAACGTGATTTAATACCCGCCTTTCACGTTTCTGGGACAGGGAAGCGGTGTTTTTCGCGGCCAAAAGTCGCCCGCCATCCACCCCCATAACCCTTAAGTATTTCTCGCATAAGGCTGTCATGGACACGGGCTCACGACTCAAATTAGTACGCGAAAGCTACAAACTGTCCCAGCGCGAGCTGGCCCGTCGTAGCGGCGTCACCAATGCCACCATCTCCCTGATCGAACAGAATCGCGTCAGTCCCTCCGTCAGTTCCCTGAAAAAACTCCTCGAAAGCATTCCCATGTCTTTGGCGGACTTCTTCACCTTCGATCAACCGCCCCAAGAGCACAAATACGTTTTCCGTGCCAACGAGCAGCCCGACCTGGGCCGTGATGGCCTGCGGTTGCTGCTGATTGGCGCGTCGGTGCCGAGCCGGCAGATGCGGCTGTTGCGCGAGCAATACGCGCCGGGTGCCAGTTCGGGCGAGGAGCCGATTGTGCATGTGGAAGGGGAGGAGTGTGGGCTTGTTACCCGTGGCACGGTTGAGTTGACCGTGGATGGGCAGGTTAGTGTGTTGAATGCCGGGGATGGGTATTACTTTCCGACGACGCTGCCGCATCGGTTTCGGAATATTGGGCAGGATGAGGCTGAAATCATCAGCGCCAACACCCCTGCGAACTTCTGATCTCTAAAATGGACGCCGACCTGTAGCAGTCTTTGGCAGTTGCTACAGGCATTCTTCACAGTAAATGGACTTTACTTCATGACCACGCAACGCATCCGCCCCCTCGCACGTCGCGTTGTTAGACTGATGTCCGGAATCAAAAAATAAATCTGTCCACTTTGTTGTGCAACAAATACCCACTTTCGGTTGTGAATGATTAACTGCTCTGTTTGTCACAGAGATAGAAACTACGAAGCCTGTAACAGGCTATCTGTGATTATTCCCGAAAAAATCGTCTCGACCGGTCCGGTCAGAAAGACAGGTCCCACACCGTCCCATTGAACCGTTACCGTTCCGCCATCACATTCAACTTCAACGGAATTGTCTAACAAGCCACGACGGATTCCGTTAACAGCGGCGCCACAAGAGCAGGAGCCTGAACCAAGCGGAATACCGCCCCAGCGCTCCCAAATGCGCAATCGAATGTGTTTTCGGTCAATGATCTGGACGAAATGCACGTTCGTCCTGAGGGGAAATAGGGGATTGGTTTCAATTGTCGGTCCAATTGTCGCTATGTCAACGGCTGTTAGGTCATCCACAAAATAGGTGCAGTGCGGATTTCCCATGCTGCAAGCTGTTGGGTCACCAGCAAGTGGCAAAACAGCGGTATCCATTTCCAGAGCCAGAGGAATGTCAGACCAACCGAAAAACGGCTCTCCCATGTTGACCGAAATTGCGCCGGTTGAGGTTCGCTCGCACGTCAGTAGACCACGGTTGGTTCGGAGTGCTATCGAAGTAATATCTGATTCGCGCATCAGCATATCCGCGGCACCCCGCGTTGCGCTGCCACAAGTGTCCAGCGTGGAGCCATCTGCATTCCAAAACATCAAGCGCGCATCTGCATCATCGCAATCGAGCACCACTGCGAGCTGATTGAATCCGACTCCTCGGTTCCGATCACTCATTCGCCGAGCCATGTTACTTGTCATTGGATTGGACGAGTTTCGCGAGTCCACGATAACGAAGTCATCGCCATTGGCGTGCATTTTATGAAAACTCAGCGGCATTGATAGACCCTGGCGACGAGACATATGTGAATTGACGTTTAAAGGCGATCTAGCCCCGTTCGTACAGTTTATGCAAGCTGTGTGAACGCTCGAGAGGCAGATGTGAGCGAAAAGGGGACACCCATTGTTTGTGAGCAACTCCTGTTGGCTCTATGACCGAAAAGAATAGTCACGATATTCGATTGCGGTTAAGCGCCATCCCGTGCCGACTCGTCGCCCGAATCAAACCAGATTGGGCCGCAACTCGTGCACCAGATCAATCAGTGCGCGCAATCGCGCCGGCACGAAGCGATGACCCGAGTAATAAAGCCTCAACCCGCCAAACGACGGGCACCACGGCATCAGCACCGGCACCAGGGCGCCGCTTGCCAGTTCTTCCTGGATGAACCACTCGGAAATGAAACCGATGCCAAGGCCCAACAACACGGCCTGTTTGATGGCCAGCAACTCGTTGAACGCGAAGCGCACCGGCAGATCCATCGGCAACTTCTGGCCGTCGCGCTCCAGTTCCCAATGGTAGAGGCCACCGTGGGCCATGCGCATGCCGATGCTCTGATGGGTGAGCAGGTCTCGCGGGTGCTCGGGCACGCCGTGGCGTTCGAGATACTCGGGCGTTGCCACCACAAGCATCCGGATGTCATCTGACAGCGCCACGGCAATCATGTCTTGCGGTACGGACTCTGCCAGGCGAATCCCGGCGTCGAAGCCCCCGGCGACGATGTCGACCATGCTTGATTCGCTGACGATGTCGATGCGCACCTCGGGATAGCGCTGAGCGTACTGCTTGAACAGCGGCTCCAGCAGTAGGTAGGCCGCGCCATGCGGTGCATTGATGCGCAGTGTGCCGCTGGGTTCGTCGGGGCCGACGCTGGCCTCTTCGCCGGCACTTTTGATCTGCGCCAATGCAGGGGCAATGCGCTCCACATAGCGTTGCCCGATGTCGGTGAGGGCAACGCTGCGCGTGGAGCGATTGAACAGGCGCACCTTCAGGCGCGCTTCCAGGCCGGCCACCGCGCTGCTGACGGCGGTGGTGGACATGCCCAATTCCTGTGCCGCACCACGAAAACTGCTGCGGCGCGCAACGGCCAGAACCACTTCCAGCTCGGTCATTCCTGTTCTGTGCATGGAGTGTCCTGAAAATGCGGATGCTTCATAAGCCAAAGGATAGCTTATCGGAACAATGAACCCTTCTTAGACTTAGCTTCACAGAGGCTCGATTCAGGCGAGTCATTTTGAACGAGGAGTCGCCATGCAGCGCATTGAACACATCTACATCAATGGCGAGTTCGTCATTCCTCACGGTCAGGAATGGTTCGACCTCCATAACCCGAGCACCGAAGAAGTCATCGGTCAGGTTCGGCTGGGCGATGCACTGGACGCACAGCGTGCCATCGCAGCCGCCAAGGCTGCGTTCCCGGCCTGGGCTCGCACCAGTCGTGAGGAGCGCATTGCGGCACTGCAACGCATGCACCGGGCCGTGGCGGCAAGGGAGGAAGAGCTGCAGGAAGCCATCCTCGTGGAATACGGCGCGCCTGCGGTTCGCGGGCGCTGGATGGCGACTTATCCGGCTGATGTGATTGCGCAAGCGATCGATGCACTGGAGGCGTTCGATTTCGAGGAACAGGTCGGCATGGCCAGGGTCATTCTGACGCCCGTGGGCGTTACCGGTCTGATCACGCCCTGGAACAGCAATGCGGGCTTCATCTGCAACAAGCTGGCCACCGCGCTGGCGGCAGGCTGCACGGCCGTCATCAAGCCCAGCGAGATGAGCGCGTTGCAGACGCAGGTCGTGGTCAGGGCGTTGCACGAAGCGGGGCTGCCACCGGGTGTATTCAATATCGTCAACGGACGGGGCGATGTGGTTGGCGAGGAAATCGCCCGCCATCCCGACGTTGCCAAGATCTCGTTCACGGGTTCGTCCGCTGTCGGCCAGCATCTGGTAAGAACCGGCGCCGACACCATGAAGCGCGTGACGCTCGAACTGGGCGGCAAGTCGCCCACCGTGGTGCTTGACGATGCGGATTTCCAGGCGGTCATGCCGTTGGTGCTGCAAGCCGGATTTCTCAATAGCGGCCAGGCTTGCATCGCGGGCACTCGCATCCTTGTGCCGCGCAGCCGGCTGGCAGAGTTCGAGAGGGTTGCGAAGGAGGGCGTCTCACAGATTCAATCGGGCGATCCGCGCAACGCCGACACCGACATCGGCCCGATGGTGAGCCAGAAACAATGGGAACGGGTGCAGCGCTACATCCGTATCGGCCAGGAAGAAGGCGCGAGGTTGCTGGCGGGTGGTGAAGGTCGCCCGGAAGGCTTGCACGCCGGATGGTTCGTGAAGCCCACGATCTTCACTGATGCCAACAACCGGATGCGCATCGCGCGTGAGGAAATCTTCGGCCCCGTGCTGACTATCATCCCCTACGAGGATGACGCTGATGCGATCAGCATTGCCAACGATACGGACTATGGGCTGAGCGCCCTGGTGCTGGGAAAGAGCCCCGAACGCTGTGTGAATATCGCCCGTCAGATCGATTCGGGACGTGTGCTCATCAACACCCTGGCCCACGAACCGCGTGCCCCCTTCGGTGGATTCAAGCATTCAGGCCTTGGGCGCGAAATGGGCAGGTGGGGGATGAGCGCGTATCTGGAACCGAAGACATTGGTCACGTATGACCCGTTGAAATGACCGGGTCGGGTTCCTGTCAGGGAGCACTGGGTGGATAGCATCGGAAACAGGGCGGAAATCGTTCCTGGTTTCCAGGAGAGCTCCGAATGATTGCAATGCAGCTGACTTTTACCGGCACTGCGGTTTCGTGGGTGACGAACCTGCTATTTACTATTCACCTTCCGGGCTTCAGTTGGCTTGTGTACCGATGGTGAAAGGGCTTTTGTAGGCTAGGCAGGGGTTGATTGCTTAACTGGTGGCAGACCGCTGGGGGCGGGGGCTCGAGCAGGACGTAATATTCCTGATGGCCACGATTGACAAACTCTTACGACTTGTAGGAATTTAGCCGCCCCGCAGGTAAGGCATATCTGCTAATGGCCAAAAAACGGCCGTTAATCACCACACAAAGGATTGTCTATGCAAGGTTCAAATACCGTTGCCCAACAGGCGGACGGTCAGCTGGTGCATGCGCATCAGAACATCCCGCACATGAACATTGCCCAGCAAATCCTCGAATGTCTGTTTCGGCGTCGTAGTCTTGCCCCGGAACAGGATCATGAGCTTTCGTTGCAGGTGCTGGAACCCCATCTGGCGAAGGTAATGCAGGCGGTCGAGAGCGGTCGCAAGGTCGAAATGGTCTTGCCAGCCTTTCCCGGCAAATCGCCCAGCCGCAAGAAAACCCTGAGCCATCTCCCTGATCTAGCTGAACACCATGCAATCGACGAGTTACACCGCCTGTGTGAGGAGATCCGGGAGATCTATGCGCCGGGCGCGCTGATTCATATCTGCTCCGATGGCTATGTGTTCTCTGACTTGGTGCATGTTTCCGATTCTGACGTCAAGGCTTACACCGACGCTATTCAGGACTACGCCGATCAGCTTTATCCCGGTACGTTCGCCCATTTCGACCTCAGGGATGCCTATCCTCAGCTTGATTGTCTGGACGCCATGCGTGAGGAGATGATGATCGAGCACGGCCAGTCATTGATCCTGTTGCAGCAGCGCTTCAAAGATGAACCGCACATGATGTTGATGTACTGCGGTATCCATCGCTTTCTTTCCGAGGATTATTCTGGGCTCAAGGTCTTCGCCGGCATGAGCCTGAATGCGGTGAAGAAGGTCGCCAAGCCGGCCTCCCAGCGGGTGATTCAGCGCAGTGAAGCCTGGAGCGCCCTGTTACTGGCGCGTTACCCGCATTGCCTGCGCCTGTCGATTCACCCGCAACTGGCGGTGTCGACGAAGATCGGTATCCGGCTGGTGCCAACCAGTGACCTGTGGCGCACTCCCTGGCATTCGGTAGCCATCAAGCGACGGGGTGTGGTCACCCTCGAAAAACGCAGTAATGTCGATGAGCGCTACCACCGTCTGGTGTTCCGCAAGGGGCGTCCTTGTCACTACGCCAGTGCTCAATGATGGCGTCTCGGTTGCGGGTCGAAGCCGTACTCTTCGATTTGGATGGAACCTTGGTGGACACCTTGCCTGACATCACCTGGTGTCTGAACCAGGTGTTACTCGAACACGGTTACCCGGCGCTGACTGCGCAAACAGTGCGGGGGTATATCGGTGGCGGGACCACTGCGATGATTGAACGGGTTGCCACGCAGTTTGGTATCGCTCATGCGATCGCCCTGCACCAGCGCTATGTGACGCTATATCAGCACAACCTGGTTCAATTTTCCCGGCCATTCAGCGGTGTACTGGAATTGCTCGAAGGCTGCCGCCAGTTACAGCTGCCGCTGGCTATCGTGACCAACAAGAGCGAGGAAATGGCCTTGCAGGTTTCCAGAACATTGCTGCCGCAGAATGCTTTCGGGCCGATTCTGGGGCATCGCACGGGCAGGTCACTCAAACCTCAGCCAGATGTGGCATGGGAAGCCGCCCGGCGGTTGTCGGTTGATCCGCAACGCTGTTTGTTCGTCGGTGACACAGAGATCGACCTGAAAACCGCCCGTGCTGCAGGTATGTACTCGGCAGCAGTCACCTGGGGGTATGGCCTGACTCATACTTTGCAGGCCCAAGCTCCGGACTTCTGCTGTGAGCAACCGGCCGGGTTGTTGCGCATTCTGCAGCAAGTCTGCGGGACAGCGCATGCGTTCACCGAACATGGCGATACCGCCAAATCCTATTGATACACAAACCCTCAAGGAAGTTGTTCTATGGAACATAGAGATGCCTGGATCGCTGCCGTCAGCGATTTGCTGTCTGGTTATCTGCTCAAAGGCACGGATGATTGTTTCGAAACACAAGGCAGAGCGCATCTGGCGCGCAGCCTGGGGCACTGCTTTGATCAGAACCTGCCAGTGCGTCTGGTACTGCCAGGTTTTCCCTGCAAGTCGCCAAACGCCAGTGACCAGACCTTCGGCGTGCTGCCGGATTATGGTGAGGTGATGGCCATCGAGCGCCTCGACCAGCTCGGCCAAGCCATCGCCGCGTTGCACGCGCCGGGCTGTGTGGTGTCGATCCTCAGCGACGGGACGACGTTCAATGACATTGTTGGGGTGGCCGACGACGTTCGCGCAGCCTACAACCGGGCTTTGCGTGAACTGTGCACCACCCATACGATTCAGTGGGTCAGCATGGAAGACCTGTTCCCGCAGGCCCAAAGTGCCGAGGCGGTTCGCGCCAGCCTGGTCAAGCAGGCCCGTCTACCCTGGAAAAACCTTGGAGAACTGATCGAGCAGAGCCGGCACGATGAATCCCTCAGCCAGGCCCATGACAACCTCTGCAGTCATTTGTACAACGACCTGCGCCTGTGCCGTGAGGACGGGCAGAGCGAGGACGAGTACCTGCAGCAAATCAACTTCAAAGCCTACCAGATGATGTTTCGCGGGCAGGCATTGAATGCGGCAGTGGATCGTTTCTTCGGCAATGACATTCGATTATCGGTCCATCAGTACAGCAATGCCGGGCCCAAATTTACCTTTGGGTTGGCTGAAGGGCTGACCCGTGGCGACAGCCCCTGGCATGCCGTGCCGGTGTGCAACATTGATGGTAGCCAGCGTCTTCGCGCACGGGCCCAGGTCGACCTCGACCACCATGTGCTGGTCACCTGGCAGGGGCGGCCATGGCTCTACCACCAAACAGAAAGCCCGCAGGCTCAAGGCTTCGAATACGAACTGCAAAAGCTTCCGCTATTTGGCCTGGTGGTGCGAGACCCGCTGGGGCTGGGTTTCGAGCGACTGTCCAGCGGCCTGCTGGAGGCACTGGTGGAAACCTTTGGTTTCGTCTGTCTCAAGGGCTGTCGCTTCGACGACCAGGACAGTTTTGCTCGAAGCTGCGAACGCTTTGGCACGCTGTATGAGTGGGCCTTCGGTGCCGTGCATGTGGTCAAGCCCGCGGACAAACCCCAAGGCGTGGTGCACTCGCTGGAGAAAACGCCTTTGCACTGGGACCTGAACATGCTGCCCGACAGCGACGCACAGGTTCAGCGCAATCCGAAATTCTGCGCCAGCAAATTCATGCTGTATTGCAAGACAGCGCCGCAGCCGGGCGAGGGTCAGACCACCATCGTCGACAGCCGAAACGTGCTGCGAAAAGTCGGGCAGCAAGTCGCTCGACAATGGCAGGCGGTGAACATCACCTACTACACCAAGATGACCTACTTCGGTGGTTCGCCGCGCATGTACAGCCTGGTGGATCATCACCCCCGTAGCGGCGAACTCATCCTGCGTTACCAAGAGGGCACCGACTCGGCATTGCAGACCCTGAGCCAGTCTGTGCAGGACCATGACGAGGAGGCCCAGCAGGCGCTGCTTGAACAGGTCAACGCGCTGGTTTATGACCCGGACTGCCTGATCGCCCATCAATGGAGCGAAGGTGATCTGGTGCTGATCGACAACTATCGGACGCTGCACGGCCGACTGCCGATGTCGGCGGCTTCCTCCTCGCGGGAGCTGTGGCGGGTGCAGGTTTACTAACCGCTATTGTCTGGCAGGCCCTGGAGACAGGGCCTTGCAAGAAATTCCCTTCGAGATTTCTTCCCATCACGGCGCGATGAAGTCGCGAACAGCCCGAATGGTCTGTGTTGGTGCTTCTTCCATCAGCCAATGTCCTGCCCCCGGCACCACCACTTCCGTGACCTTGTCCGCTGCGTTGCGCATCACGATCGCTTCATTACTTGCGAAAGACTTTTCACCCCCGATGGCCAGCACCGGCATGGTCAGCCGCGTCGCCATCGACGCTTTGTTGTCCACCTCATCCTGACGAATGCTGCGGAACTGGGCGAAGGCGGCGTGCATGGCGCCGGGGCGGGCATAGAGTTTGGCGTAATGCTGACGGGTTGCTTCATCCACCTTGGTGGGGTTGCCCGCGAACTCATTCCAGAACCGGTCCAGGTAGATGCGCTCACGACCGGCCACCAGACGTTCAGCATCCGGCCCGCCAAAGTCGAAGTGCCAAAGCATCGGTGAGCGGACAATCTCGTTCCAGGGCGGAATGCCCGGCACGGGCGCATCCATCACCACCAGGCGATCGGTACGCTGCGGATAACGCGCGGCATAGGCGTACGCGACCATGGTGCCGATGTCGTGACCGATGACCACCGAGTGTTCGATACCCAGCGCGGCCAGCACCGCACGGATGTCGCCCGCCTGGGTCTTCTTGTCGTAGCCGCTGTCCGGGATCGACGACAAGCCCATGCCGCGAAGGTCCGGCACCACGACCGTGTGATCCCGGGCCAGATCGGCAGCCAGTGGCGCCCACATATCGCCGGTATCGCCAAAACCATGCAACAGCACCACGGCCGGCCCCTTGCCGCCGACGCGCACATGGAGTGTGACGCCTTCTACAGGGATGTCCTGAATACGAAAGGAGGCAGGAAATGGCGTCACCTGAGCCTGTGCCGGGATGCTTAGAGCGAGCAGCATAAAAGCGGTCAGCAGGGCGCGGATCATGGTGGTGTCTCCGGACGTGCGCGTGTAAGGGGATCGAGCCAATGTACGTGTCGCTTGGGCGGCAGAGTTGACCGCGTAACGTTATGCACAAAATTGATATGCCCCATTCAGTAGCAAGCCGATACGATCAAAATGGCGAGCCGTCTGAAGCACGATAAGGTCTCGTTCGGATGAGCTTAGACCGTTTGGCTGTGATTGCTGGTCGTCATCCTGACTCGGTGTGGCGGCGTCGCCGATGCCACCAAAGCTGCCGTGGGCTAAAGGCAGAAATCGGCCAGAAGCGGCCCTTCATGAGAGGCAAATTTCGACCTATAGCTGTCGCTGAGCTGCGGCAGAGTTCGGCCAGAAACTGCCTTTCGCGACTGGCCGTATCGACCCAATGCTGTCTGTCGGGAGGGTGTCAAGCTTGGCGGACCTAGCTCGGCTATCGTAATGCCACCATTCTAGCCAAGTAGAAAACCTCGCTAAAAATAACGGAGTCTAGACACTGACTCGGGATGTTTCAGTTGATGCTCCATCTGTCAGCGCAAAGATGACCAAATATAATCACCCAATATTCCGTACTGGTGATATCTAACAGAGCAAAGACCTAGCCCCGTATAACTTCGGCAGCTAAGCCAATCCTTCGTCAGCCTTAAAGCTTGGCAATTAATGATAGGCCATTGCCATGCCGGAAGCTATAACTGGGAAGATTGAGTATTACTTAAATAGCTAGGTCAGAATATATTTCTAACTCACGAGTTGCCAAAAGAACAAAGGTGCGCTCAATAGCTTCAGAGCTACCTAGGGCTGTTACTCCTTTGCCATTTTTTATGACGAAGGCTAATAAGCTAACAAAATCGTGCCCCCGCATAGCTAGTCTCCGATCATCCTCTAAGCATTTTTCGAACCAAACTAGAGCACTGAGATTAAATGCATTCTTGTGTCGCATCATGTTATTTTTATTAAGAACACGATTTAGGAATGAGTCTCGATTGAAAACAACAAGCCCATTGGAGAGCTTTAGATCTTTATCGAGCTCTACCCACTCCAACTTGAGGTCCAACTCTCGATCCGCGAGTCTAAAAGCATACATATGTATAAGGGCGCGACAAAAGCCGTTGATAAATATCGACCATTCCCCAATCTTAGATCTCGATGCATTGATTAGGAAACGCTTGAGGAAGTCTTCGGTGAAGAAGTATAACTCTAGGGCGCAATGACGCGTCCAAACGAGCTGCTGCGAAGCGTATAGAGCTTCGAACCAATGATCAAGGTCGCGATCAACTAAAAATTTACAGCTATTACCATCTAATACCTCAAACTCCCGAGCCAAGGCGATAATGCGTTGCTTATTGCCTTCGGTTAATCCATATTTTTTTAGCACCGAAAACGGTATATCTACGCTGTCCACAGTATATACGATGCGACTCTTATCACCAGCATGCTCAAAGCATGCTGTCAAAATGTCTTTGTCGAAAACCCCTTCTACATATACATCCTGAAGAGAGGGTTCAAGTTCATACATAAATATAAGATCATCAATGGAGCGTCGCGGTAAATTATCCACCGTAATTCTCCAACTTTATCACTCTCGTGCGATGCTGACTAAGTAATTCTAGCGAGTGGGAGGCAAAAATAAATTGGATTTGTGCTCCTTCAGTTATGTTTAACAATGATTGAACTAGTTGGCGCTGCCACTTGATATTAAGCGATATTTCAGGCTCGTCTATCATGAATGCCGTAGGACGGTCACGGGCAGTCAGCACATAGCAAAATAAGAGCAGCAACTGCTGTTCGCCTGACGAAAGCTGGCTAGGATCGAGTGGGACACCCTTACGATTAATTAGACTAAATCCGCTACCAACTTTGAACTCGATAGTTTTGTCGCTGAGGAACGAATTGATCGTTCCGACAAACTTATGAACTAACTCGTATATCTGGTCAACTGCTCTCAAACGACCCTCTATACTTTCTATGTAGGGGTTTAATAGTGCGGCAGCGAGAGATCTTTTTTCTGGTGAGCGCGTTGATAGTGCTTTCTTAAACTCCGATACAGATAAAGGTGTGGCAAGCTCATATCGTGCCAATTCATTTGTTCTAGACTCGATTAGAGGAAGCCGCTGTAGTAATTCAGATGTATTGCTCAAATCTTCGGAGCTTTGACTATTTGCTGGCAACATCAAATGGTGTAGCACTTGATTGTAGACGGCGTGTACATTTGTATTGCCTTCGTTAGCTCCTTGCAGAGCTTTTTTTGCTATCCATTTTGAAGTGTTGTTCAACGCCTGACTAAGACCGATCTGCCGGGAGCGCGTTGTTATATCACGCAGATGACGGTTGTCTTCAAAGCGCATAATCTTCCGAAGTTCTACCTCGTCGCTTGGATCCGCCACAGAGTCGCTAGCTAATTTCCTTTCGGCATTGAGAATAAATAAGTTAGGGGCGCTCATCTCCAAAGTTCTTAGATATGCCTGCTGCCCATACAGTTTTGATTTGACGTCTGTTCGCTTTTTTGGTATTTCTATTACTTTTCCGTCAGCGAATTGTAGTAAATAATCTGAGCTGCTTTCGCCAGTAACTTTAGGCTTGTAATTCCATACGACAATCAACTCATCATCTTCCTCGATAGACAGGGAAAGAATGTCCAATTTTCTTCGAGCTGATAACAGCACGCCAGAAGTGAGCAGTACTTGGATGCTCTGGAACTCGGCTTCGTACAGGGCATTTCTATGCCCTCTATCATTAGCAGCAGACAGTAAGTGGAATGCTAATCGAAGAATTGTACTTTTTCCAACGCCGTTATCTCCATACAATATTGCCGCTTCCTCGAACTCTCCTTGGGCAGGCAGTGCATAGTTATAAAGCCCAAATAGCCCGTCAACTTTAATTGACGAAATCAGTCTATCGCTCATAGCTCCCTCTACATTTAGTGTTGTTTTGGATTCTGTTCAATCTGTCAGATGTAAATCCTAAAGACTATAGTACGTGAGTGATTTGTGGAAGTTTATCGCTTCGATAGATTGTAAATTTTGTTGGGTTCACCCATCCTTAATTTACAGATTATCGTCATCTATGATGCCTAGATATGTGGTAGCACATGCTCCATTCAATTATGGGGCTGATTGGAAATCGTAGCTGTCTGCTTCTGGCAGCAGCAATCCGTGAGGAGCAGCTTTGTGTCTAAAGCTGCGGGAGCAAAACGTCTGCTTTTGGCCGTTTTCTGCCTCTCCCCAAGGGCAGTAAACGGCCATGATCGGTCCTTCATCAGTGGTCTGTACTGGGCAATTGGACGACTGCTCCACCAAAATGGTGACGCTCACCAATGCGCGCTTTGCGTCGGATACCCATCTTTATAAAACGACTTGGACGATGTTTAGGCGGCCTGCGTTGGTTTGCGTGCCCAAGCTCCAAACATCACATCACCAATGTAAATGCTGTCGGCCTGTGCCTGTTCCGCATCCAATCGCGCTTGCAACGTATCGATCTCAATCTCTTCTGCCGTCGCGACGCCATGCGCGAGAACTCGTGGCAGACAGGCGCGAACGATGCCGCCTAAGCCATAGGCTGAGCTGGGAGTCTGCACCAGACATTCTGCACGGACGTTTTCGACAACCAGTCCCGCTTGCGTCAAGATTCGATGTAGGTTGAAGCCAATGTGTAGATCGGCTCCTTCCAACTCGATCATCCTTCGAATCCAACCTTGGGCTTGGGCGTGTAATGGGAAGGGTGCAAGGCTTGCCGGCACCATTGTGCTGTCGTGCTCCTGGAATACAATAATTCCCCCTGGTCGAAGTCGCGTGGCGAGCACACGGACGGCCTGCACAGTATCTGCCTGGTACATCAGTACCCGTCGTCCCACAATTGCATCGAAACTTCCTAGAGCCTCCGGCAGTGAGAGCAGTTCCCCCTGCATAAAGGTTGTCGCCGCTACGCCCTCTCGGTGTATCCGCTGACGTGCTATGGACAGCGCACTTGAGTCTTGGTCTATGCCAACGACTGTTCCGTTTACTCCAACGAGCCTTGCTGCGAGGAGGGTGACCTCCCCGGAGCCGCAGCCTATATCGAGTACTCGCATTCCAACACGCACCCCAGCATCCGAGAGAAGGCGGTGAGTGAAATCAGGATGGGAAGTTGACATGAAAGTCCTCCATTGGCTTTACATATCAGTATGCGGCGTTGCTGAAGTGGGAACAATGCAGTGGTGCGCGGTTTGGGCGCTCTGGCTCATGTTTGTGTTGAAACAATAGCCGAAGGTCCGCTTCTGGCCGAGACTGTGTAAAAACGTTTTTCAGCGCGATTGGAGCCCAGTGTTGGACTGAAAATCGCGTTTCTACGCAAAATCTAGATCGGCTGAGCAGCCGATAATTTTCAGATTTCGCATAGACGCGCGAACTTCAATTTTGACGAAGCGTTTTTAAACACTCTGGGCCGGAAGCTGTCAGTCGTAATCGATTAACCGTTACCCGCAGGATAAAAACGGAATGTAAGCAGGCAACAAAAAACCGCAGCAATGCGGTTTTTTGTGACTAAGTGCGGGTCACTACCCCTTGGGCACATCAAACCCACGCTGCTCAATCACCCCAAACACATCAGCCACATCCTGAACCATGATCCGGGCGATGTTGGTGACGGTGTTGATGTCGTTCTCGGCGTAGTCGGGGAGGCTGGTGCAGGCCATGAGGTTGAGGTATTTGAGGACGGCGTTGAGACGTTCGCTGACGCAGTTGTGGAGTTCGCGTAGCGGGGCGTCGCTGTCGATGTGCAGGACGGGGTTGTCGGTGGCAAATTGGGACATGGGGGTGAAGCGGTGGGGCGGGTGTTGAGTCGTCATGGTGTTAATCCTCACAAAAGAAGAATTGCCACCTTGTCTGCTGCGAAACAAATTGGGTGGCAGCTGTACGCGGGTTCGCAGACCGGAGGATTAACACCAAGACCCGGCAGACCCGAAGGTCTCCCACGCACAACCGCCATAAAACGATACGCAGCCGGGAGCCGGCCGAGCCTGACGGAACAAGGTGTCAATCTTAAGGGCTGCGAAACCCTATCGCCAACGAATGTCGGCGACAGACCAACTTTAGGTGGCGATTTTGGTGGCTGCAACCGAGGTGTAGGACGTTGCGCGGTCATTCTGGCGATGTGGTTTGTCCATGTTCGGCGGCGTATTTGCCGTAAACCGGGCGTTGTGGAGTGTCTGAGGAAATTGCGGGGGAGGGCTTGGGGCCGCTTCGCAGCCCAGCGGGAGCAAGCTCCCTCGCCACTGTGGGTGGATTCCTACGATAGTTTCGGAGCTGAAGATCAAAAGATCGCAGCCTTCGGCAGCTCCTACGCCGGTCGGGTGGGTGTTTGGATTTGGTTACAGCCCACGATTTCAACGGTTTTGAAATCGTGGGCTGTATTGGTATTTCCGCAGCGACGTTACGTCCGCAACACCGGAGTCCGTGGCGGAATCATCCGCTTCGTCCCCGTCGCTTCAAACGCCGAAGCCAACCGCAGCAACCTCGAATCATCATACGCACGACCGGCAAAGGTCAGCCCAACCGGCATGCCGATGTCTGGCATCACACCCATCGGTACGGTGACCGTCGGCACACCCAAATGCCGGATGGCGAGGTTGCCGTTGGCGACCCAGATGCCGTTGCTCCAGGCGATGTCTGCAGACGTCGGGTCGACATCGGCATTTGCCGGGCCGACGTCGGCGACGGTTGGGAATAGCACGGCGTCGAGGCCGAGCTGGTCCATCCAGTCTTCAAGGTCGATTTTTCGGGTCTGTTCAAGTCCGCGCAGTCCGTCGGGCACTGTGGCGATCTGGTCCCACGGGGTAATGCCGCGTTCGGCCATCCGTACGTACTCGTCCATGCCGGCGGCGAGGTCGCCTTCGCGGTTGGGCAGGGTGCCGGGGTCGTGCGGGAAGATCAGCGGTCCGTTGACGTCGACCAGGCGGTTCAATTTCGGATCGCCGTTGGCTTGCAGGAAGTCATCGAACGCCCACGCCGTCAGGTCCCACAGTTCATGGTGGAGGAACTCTTTGGAGACGATGCCGCGATTGAACACGGTCGGTGCACCGGGGCGATCGCCTTCGCAGTTGGAGACCAGCGGGAAATCGACGTCGATCACTTCGGCGCCAGCGGCTTCGAGTGCCTGGCGAGCCTGTTCCCAGAGCCCGATCACCGAGGCGCGGGTGTTGATTCGCTGCCCCGTCGGGCCGCCGATACCCGGCGCTTCAGAGGTGCCGGCTTCGGTGTCGGCGTTGATGTACATCCGGGGAATGCCGAGACGCTTTCCGGCGAGTGCATCGGGATTCGCAGCAAGGTCGGCATAGGAAGCAGGACGCACCGAGGCGACGCTCGGGATCGGCACCCAGGGTTGCATCCTCCACAGGTCGCCGCGTGTGTCGGGATCTTCGGCCACTACCACGTCGAGCACTTCGAGGAGGTCGGCCATGGTTCTGGCAAACGGCACGACAACGTCCATCGTCGGCGTCAACGGCCAGTTGCCGCGCACCGAGATCACCCCGCGTGATGGCGTGTAGGCGCACAGGCCATTGTTCGAGGCGGGGCCGCGTCCGCTCGACCAGGTTTCTTCCGCCAGGCCGAAGGCTGCGAAGCTGGCGGCGGTGGCGGTACCGGCGCCGTTCGATGAGCCGGAGGCGAAGGGGGCGGTGAGGTAGTCAGCGTTGTACGGGCTTTCTGCGCGGCCGTAGACCCCGCGCTGCATGCCGCCGTTGGCCATGGGCGGCATGTTGGTCTTGCCCAGGCAGATGGCGCCGGCCGCGCGCAGACGTTCGATGGTGAACGCATCGCGATGGGCAATCAGCTTGGCGAAGGCGGGACTGCCGGACGCGGCGGTCAGCCCCTTCACCAGATAACTGTCCTTGGCCGTGTAGGGAATGCCATCGAGCGGCCCCAGCGTCTCGCCTTTGGCCCGACGAACATCGGATGCCTGCGCCTCGTTCAGCGCCTCAGGGTTTCGCACCACCACCGCGTTGAGGGCGGTGGGCGTGTCGGGGCCGTCGTAGGCATCGATTCGGGCGAGATAGGCCTGCACCAGTTCAACCGCCGTGGTCTGGCCCGATTCGAGCGCAGCCCGTAGTTGGGCAATGGAAACCTCGGTGACCTCGATCATGCTGCTCTCTCAAAATGGGTGTTCGTAGGGGTTCTCGTGGCACTGTATGACGTGACAGTGTCCGGGCTTTCAATCTGAGCATTCTATTGAACACCCAGCAAAAAACAGCAGAAAAAAACCCGCAACACGGTGTAATGCCAGTCAGTTAAGCCAATACGCAATCCGTAGCAGCTGGCGAAGCCTGCGTTCGGCGGCGTAGCCGTCGCAAATTCGGCATCCACGGATTGCTGGAAGACCGCATAGCGTGATTTTACGACCGCTTCGCGGCCGAACGCAGGCTTCGCCAGCTGCTACGGAAGTATGCGTCGCCCCGGAACCTCCTAACTGACTGGCATTACGCAACACGGTGCGGGTTTTTTACGCTTGAAAAGATGCTCGCTGTCCCTTACACGGCGCTCGCCAGTTTACCGGTCGACAACCGACGCTTGTAAGCACTGTCCCGGTTCGCCAACCACCAATACAGCGGCGACGTAATCAGCAGCCCGACCAACCACGACAAATCGGCCCCATCGATGTGCGCCGAAATCGGCCCGACGTACAGCGGCGTGTTCATGAATGGAATCTGCACGGCAATCCCGATCGCATACGCCAACAGCGCCTGCGGGTTGTACCGTCCGTAAATCCCGCCGTCAACGTGGAAGATCGAGTCAATGTCGTACTGACCTTTGTGAATGGCGTAGAAGTCGATCAGGTTGATCGCGGTCCACGGCACCAGCACCACGAGCAGCACCAGCACCATGTCGACGAAGTGGCCGATGAAGTTGGCCGAGGCGCCGACGGCGGCGAAGCAGCAGGCGGCGAGGACGATGACCGAGATGACGGCGCGGCTCTTGGCGGTCGGAATCCAGCGAGCCGCGAAGGTTTGCACCAGGGTGATCAGCGACAGCACGGCGCCGTAGAGGTTGAGGGCGTTGTGGCTGATCACGCTGAGCAGAAACAGCAACAGCATCAACGGGCCGATGGAGCCGGTGGCGAGTTTGACCGCGTCCATGGTGTCCATGCCCACGGGTGTTGCCAGTACGGCGACGGCGCCGAAGATGAACGAGAGGCTCGAGCCGAGCACGGTGCCGAGGTAGGTGGTCCAGAAGGTCGAGGCCACGGGCACATCGGCCGGCAGGTAGCGCGAGTAGTCGGACACGTAGGGTGCAAAGGCAATCTGCCAGAGCGCGGCCAGCGAGACGGTGGCCAGCCAACCGGAGATGTTGAAGCTGCCGCGGGTGAGGAAGTCGGAGGTCTGCACGTGGGTGAAGATGTAGCCGAAGCCCAGCACGATGCCGGCGCCGAGCACCCAGGTGCCGATGCGGTTGAGCACGTGGATGAAGCGGTAGCCGATGATGCCGATGATGCCCGAACCGAGGGCGCCGATGACGATGCCCACCGGCACCGGCACGCTGTCGACCACGCCATGCAGGGATTTGCCGGCAAGGACGATGTTGGAGGCGAAGAAGCCGATGTACATGATGCCGGCGATCAGCACCACCAGCAGCGCGCCGAGCGAGCCGAACTGGGCGCGGCTCTGGATCATCTGCGGAATGCCCATCTGCGGGCCCTGGGCCGAGTGCAAGGCCATCAGCACGCCGCCGACCAGATGCCCGACCAGAATGGCGACGATGCCCCACACCAGGTTCAGGTGAAACAGCTGCACGCCCAGGGCGCCAGTGACGATGGGCAATGGTGCGATGTTGCCGCCGAACCAGAGGGTGAACAGGTCTCTGACTTTTCCGTGGCGATCTTCGGGAGGCACGTATCCAATCGTGTGTTTTTCGATAAGCGGGGCGGCGGGTGTTGTTGCGGTGACCATGACGGACTCCAAGGCAAAGTGAGTACGTGGACGTACTTCAGTGAGCGCCGCGCGAACGACGCTTTTCTTGTTGGAGTGATCATGTGCAATGCGTGGGGATAGATAAATTATTAAGTTTGTTGCTACAAACCTTAAAAAATAGATGCCCGGGGTTTTCCGCCTCGGGTATGTTCAGGCTTGGTCGTGCGTCGCTACATGCGCCGTCGCGATCCTCGTAGGAGCTGCCGAAGGCTGCGATCTTTTGATCTTGATCGTGAAAGGCAACGTCAAAAGATCGCAGCCTTCGGCAGCTCCTACAGTGGCCGTGTATGGTCGTGTGCGGCCATGACGCACACAGTGCCGGTGTGTAGCCATGAGGTCGTGTAGACGCTGCCGATCTTTTGCGCTTGATGTTGTGTTTTCTGGAGGTCCGCATGGCCGCTTACAACCTGCGACAGCTTCGATATTTTGTCACCACCGCCGATTGCGGTAGCGTGGCCGAAGCCTCTCGCAAGCTCTATATCGCTCAACCGTCGGTGTCGACCGCGATCAAGCACCTTGAAGAAAGCTTTGGCGTTCAGCTGTTTATCCGGCATCACGCGCAGGGTGTTTCATTGACGCCGAGCGGCTCGCGTTTTTACCGAAAAGCGCTTGAGCTGCTGCGGGTCGCTCACGAGTTTGAGCAGAATGCGCTGGCGGACAATGATGTGGTGGCGGGGCAGATCGATATTGGTTGTTTTGAAACGGTAGCGCCGCTGTACCTGCCACGCTTGATTGCCGGTTTCAATGAGCGCTGGCCGGGTGTGGAGATCCGTATTCGCGATGGCGAGCAGCAGGAATTGGTGCAGGCCCTTACCGCCGGCAGCATCGACCTGGCGATGCTGTTCGAACATGACCTGGACAGCACGATCGAGACGGTTGCTCTGATGCCGCCCCAGCAGCCCTACGCTTTGCTGCCGGCGGGCCACCGCTTCGCGCAACAGGCGAAGGTGTCGTTGGACGACCTGGTGCTGGAGCCGATGATTTTGTTGGACGTGGTGCCCAGCCGGACCTACTTCGTCAGCATTTTCGAAGAGCGCGGGCTGCGGCCGCACATTGTGTTCAGCTCACCGTCGATCGAGATGGTCAGGGGAATGGTCGGACGCGGCTTTGGGTTCTCCATTCTGGTGACCAAGCCCTTTTCTGAATACACCTATGACGGGCAAAAAGTGGTGTGTGTACCGCTCGCCGAAACCGTGACCGGCTCAGGGTTGTCAGCGGCCTGGCTGCGTCGGGTGCAACTGACCAAGCCGGTGCAGCTCTTTGTTGATTATTGCCAGGAAGAGCTGGCCCGACTTCACGTCCAGCCGTCGTCAGGTTTTCAGTCGGGCCATGGCGACTCAGCGGCAGATTGATGACAGCAGGCGTTGCAGCATGTCGTCGCAGCCGCTCAATTGTTCCAGGCTGACAAACTCGTCGGGTTTGTGACCCTGGTCCATGCTGCCCGGCCCGCACACCACCGTCGGAATACCCGCTGCGTCAAACAGACCGCCCTCGGTTCCGAACGCCACCGTACCGAATTCCCGCGAGCCCGAGAATGCGGCGATCAGCTCAGCGGCTTCGCTGTGCGCATCGGTCGCCAAACCGGGATACGCCGACAACTCACTGAAGCGGATCGCGCTTTGATCACTCACGGCGCGCATTCTCGGTAACATCTGCTGCTCGGTATAGGTCTTCAGTTCTTGCGCCACAACGCCCGGGTCTTGTGAGGGCAGGGCGCGGATTTCAAAGTCGAAGCGGCAATCCGCCGGGACGATGTTCAAGGCCTTGCCGCCGGAAATGACCCCGGTTTGCACCGTGCTGAACGGCGGATCGAAACGGGCGTCGTGATGCTCCGGCGCTTTCAGCCTTTCGCCAATCCGCCCCAGTTCACAGATCAGTTCGGCGGCGTATTCAATGGCATTCACCCCGAGCGGGGCGTACGCCGAATGGCAGGCTTCACCGTGAATGTCGCAACGCATCGCCAGCTTGCCTTTATGGCCCAACACCGGTTTCAGCTCGGTCGGCTCGCCAATGATGCACAGCATCGGTTTGACCGGGCGCTGCTCCAGCGCTTTCAGCAGCGAGCGGACCCCAAGACAGCCGACTTCCTCATCGTAGGAAAGCGCGATATGCACCGGCAGCCGTAGCGGGGCTTTTACCAGAGACGGGACCAGGGCGAGGACGCAGGCGATGTAGCCTTTCATATCCGCCGTACCGCGACCGTACAGTTTGCCGTCGCGCTCGGTGAGCTGGAACGGCGCAACACTCCACGGCTGGCCGTCGACGGGCACCACATCGGTGTGCCCCGACAGCACGATGCCCGGCCGGTCCGCCGGGCCAATGGTTGCGAACAGGTTGGCCTTGCTGCGCTGTTCGTTGTAGACCAGCTCGCAAGGCACGTCGAAGTTTGCGAGGTAGTCGCGGACAAATTCGATGAGGTGCAGGTTTGATTCGCGGCTCGTGGTGTCGAACGCCACCAGTGCTTTAAGCAAATCGAGGCTGTTGCTCATCGATCGTCTCCGGCGACACCGTAGCCCGGCGACTTGTCAGGGGCCAGGGCACGGTCGATGTAATCCTGAACCTGTGGCCGATAGGCGTCCCACAATTTCTCCAGTTGGCCGATCGGATCTTGATCAGCCCAATCGACCCGCAGGTTGATAATCGGCCAGGTCAGTTCGCCGACCACCACCACCGCAGCAGAGTGCACCGGCCCGGCTTCGCCCCCCGACGCGATGGCGGCTTTCATCGCTGCCAGCAAGCGGTCGGCCAGTTGACCCTCGCCTTGCTCGAACGCCTTGACCATGGCCTCGATCACCGAACGGTCCGCCAGCATATTGCCGGCGGCGACGCATTGTTCGCCGGACACGGCATTGTGCTTGCCTAAGGTTTCCGTGCCGCTGAAATGGGCGGTCTGGCCGAGGTGGTCAATCGCGGTGATCTGTCGATATTGGCTGTAGCCATTGCGGGTCAGCACCTTGTCGAGCGCCTCGGCTGGCGCAAGGCCTTGTTCCATGAGGGCGAGGGTTTCGGGGCCGAGGGATGGCAGGGTGATGTTTTGCGTGGATACGGCGCCGACACCGGGTAGCAACCAGGGGCAGCGTGCGCCGACGGCGATGCTCGAGGAGCTGATCGCAATGCCGAACTGACCGGTTTCGGGGCAACGGGCGGCGATGGAAAAAGTCATGGTTTTGCTCCTTGTTTAGCCTTGGCAAAGTGGTCGTCTGGGCGGGCCCCATCGCGAGCAAGCTCGCTCCCACAGTAGATCTTCAGTGGTCACGGATTTGTGTACGACGACGATCAAATGTGGGAGCGAGCTTGCTCGCGATAGCCGCGACTCGGTCTACTTCCTTACTCAGGAATCACCGCAATCACATCAATTTCCATCAGCCACTGCGGCTGCCCCAATGCCGAAACCACCAACCCGGTCGAAATCGGAAACACCCCTTTGAGCCACTTGCCGACTTCCTGATAGACCGGTTCGCGGTAACGCGGGTCGATGAGGTAGGTGGTGGTTTTGACGATGTGGCTGAGATCGCTGCCGGCTTCTTCCAGCAATTGTTTTACGTTGCGCATGGCTTGCTCGGTTTGTGCGCGAGCATCACCGAGACCGACGAGGTTGCCTTCAAAATCGGTGCCGACCTGGCCACGAACGTAAACGGTGTCGCCGGCCCGGACAGCCTGGCACAGGTCATTGTCCAGGCTCTGGTTCGGGTAGGTTTCTTTGGTGTTGAACATGCGAATACGGGTATGGGTTGGCGTGGACATCTGAAACTCCTGAAGAAAAGTTCGGCCCGGCGCTGTTCAAGCGCTGACAGTTGTTTTATGGGCAGCCGGGGCGGTTTCTGCCTGGCGTTGCGCGGCATCGTGGTAGTCGAAGTACGAACGCTGAATGGCGATGTGATCAGCCACGTACTTGGCGTCGTGCCAAACGCCCCAGATGAACGACGAGCCGCGACGCGACTGCCATGGCAGACCGAGGAAATACACCCCAGGCTCGCTCGACACGCCGCGCTGATGCTGCGGTTTGCCGTTGTCGTCGAAGGCGTCGACCTTCAGCCAGCTGTAATCCGTTGCAAACCCGGTGGCCCAGATGATCGAGGTCACGCCGGCCTTGGCCAGGTCGAGCTCAAGAATCGGATGGCTCACGCACTCCGGATCCGGAAAGGTAATGCGCGCTTCAGGTTCTTCCGGCAGGTCCAGGCCATTGCGCTCGATGTAGGCGTCAGCCGCATTGAGCAGCGCCAGATAGTTTTCGTCGCCGCGCGCCAGGTTGTCGGCAAGATTCGGCTGGAAGGTCGCCACGGCGCCATTGAACGATTGGGTCAGGCCGACGAGCGTCATACCGCGATGGGCAAGCCCGCGAAAGTCCACCGTGCGGCCGCCATGTGCGCCGCTCACCGCAATGGTCACGTGTTCCCGGCCGGGCTTCATGGCGGCCTGATCCCATTCGCCGAGCACGCCCAGCCACCAGCAGAAATCACGATTGCGATAGGCGCGAGGAGGGCGATCGTGCGCACCCACGGAGAGGTAAACCTGCTTGCCGGCACGCTGCAATTCATCGGCGATCTGCACCCCCGACGACCCGGCGCCGACGACCAGAACAGCTCCCTCGGGCAGTTGCGCTGGATTGCGGTATTCGGCGGAGTGGATCTGCAGGAGCGGCTGATCTTTCGGAGCGATCGGCGGGATAACCGGACGCTGGAACGGCCCGGTGGCGGCCACCACGCGGTTGGCCTCGATCACGCCCTCGGAGGTTTCAATGGTGAAGCCCGGCCGACCGACATTGCGTTCGACCTTCTTCACGTCCACGCCGGTGCGGATGGGGGCATTGAATTTTTTGGCATAGGCTTCGAAATAATCGGCTACCCGCTCTTTCGGGGCAAAGCCGTCGGGGCTCAGATCGTCGAACTCAAGACCCGGAAAACGATCGTGCCAGGCCGGACCGTTGGCAACCAGCGAATCCCACCGCCCGGTGCGCCAGCGTTCGGCGATACGATTGCGCTCCAGAACGAGGTGAGGCACACCGAGTTTACTCAGGTGTTCACTCATGGCCACTCCAGCCTGACCGGCGCCAACAATCAGCGTGTCTATTTTTATTGTCTCAATGGTCATCTCTCTACCCTGCTAAAAAGCGGTTGGATTCAGGTCATGGCTTGCCATCTCTTTCTGGGTTGAAGACTAGGGATCGACCCTGTATTGGTAAAATATTATTAAGCTGGCAATTGAATACAAATATCTGATGCAGAGCCTTTAAACCCGTCTACGTTGCGGCTCACTCATTGTTTTATAGATTGTTTGTTTTTCGAGCCGATGTTCTTTCCTGAATAGATCTGTCGCCTTTATCCCGTTAAGAGAATTCTGCTGCGATGCACTCTTTCCGTAGCAGCTGGCGCAGCCTGCGTTCGGCTGCGCAGCAGTCGTGGGATCAGACGGCGCGGTGCTTCAGGAAGACCGTATTCGCAGGTTTTACGGCTGCTACGCAGCCGAACGCAGGCTGTGCCAGCTGCTACGGATCGCGTTACGGCTTGGTTTGTGTTTCTGTTGATTAAGCGTGTCTGTATCGGGCGCTACGGGCGATAATGCCGCGCAATTCTGTATTCAACTTAGCAAAAGAGCCCAGCCGTGATGTTCGAGATCAAGCCGTGGAACCCCGAAACCTATCGACAGCAGACGCGCCGCAGCACCGTGATCATCGCCGTGACGTTCATCCTGCTGGCGATGACGCTGTCCGGCCTGGCCGTCATGCTGTTCGGCGAACCGGGTGGCGACAACTTCCGTTTCAACCTGGGCGGCGTGATTGCCGCCGTCATCGTCAGTGCGGCGCTGATGAAAATCAAAGGCTGGTCCCAACCGTGGATGGCGGCGGCGGTTTACGGTTGGCAACTCAAGCGTAGCCTGATGAGCGTCACCAACGTCATGCATCGCGTCACCGATGCGGTGCAGGCCGGCAACCCGAGCGCCATGAAGTTGCTGCGCTTTTATCACCTGGGGCTGACGCAGATGCACCAACTCGACGGCAATACCAGCAGCCTCAGCCAAATGACCCGCGAGATCGATCAGCACAAGACAAGCATGGAAGCGCTGGGGATCGACACTGAGCAGAATCAGTTGAACCCTGAGTGGCTGGCGGCAGTGAAGGCGAAGGAGGCATGAGTTCGATGTTCACCATTACCCACTTTGAAACCCCGTGCTCCGAGCACATCAATGACCAGATCCTGCAGATGGTCGTCGACTATCTGACCGATATCAGCACGGTGGCGATTGCGCCGAGCAACCTGCTGTTCAACGTGTATCAATATGCGATTGGCTACGAGGTTCATCTCTATCTGCAAGCGCTCGACGGGTCGAAAGGGATTGCCGTCGAATTGATCGTCGCGATGGACGAAGAGGACCCTTCGAAGGTCATCGGCTTTTTGCTGTATCTGCCGGTCAAGGACGATCCCGAGGCGTGCGGCGTGGCCTATATGGCGGTGCAAGCCAGTCATCGACGCCGGGGCGTCGCCCGCGCGATGGTGCAAGAGATGGTCAGCCGCTACCCGCATGCCGAACTGACGTGCGCCGTGGGCAAGGTGGCCTGGTTCGAGTCGATGGGGTTTCAGGTGCTGGGCGCACGGGGGCCGCAGGTGCTGATGAATACCCGTGACCACAACACTGGCGGCTTGATGGGCGTGCTGGACACCGCACCGATCTACAGCTCGACAGAAGTGCGGCAGATCCATACCTATCTTCTGCAAAGACACGGAAAGCGGGCGATGCTCGATGCCGAAAAACAGCGTGACCGGCACCTGGATCAGATGACGGCCAAAGCCAAGGCTTTTGTGCACGAGCGTCTTGGGTAGGCGGCAGTTCAGCGCGTTTTTGCTTTTTCTCCGGTTTCGCCATCAGTATCCCTCAGCATGTCGTCTATCGAGTCGAACTGTTGGCGAATGCCTCGTGCTTCCATTATGGCGCGGGCAGTTTTTTCCGAAAGGACGCGTACCTCAAACGGAAGCCCCTGAGTCGCAACGACCTGACGGAGAAAAATACGCATGGCATCACTGATGCTCAGCCCGCGGGCGTTCAAGACTTCAGTGGCACGTCTCTTCAGATCCTCATCAATGCGGCAACGCACGTCGGTGGTTTTCAGCAATGTACCCATGGAAGCGACCTCATTAGGGGTTCTTACCCAGCATTTCACTCGTTTAAGCACACGATGAATATCAGCCGGGTCCGCTTTGCGTTTGAGAACCGTCCGAGCCCAATGCAGGAAGTTGCTGATGGCGCTGCGCTCCGTCAGGACACCGACTGCTGAGCAAACCATTCCAATACGGCTTGTCGGGCCGGGTGCAGGGCGCTGGTGGGTTGTAGCCACAAGGTATAGGCGCCCGAGGTTTTCAAGGCGGGGCCGAATGGGATGATCAGGTCGCCGCGGTTGATCAATTCTTGCGCGAGCGTGCGGTCGGTCATGGCGATGCCCAGGCCGCGCGCGGCGGCATCGAGTGCCAGTTCGTCCAGGTTGAAGGTGATGTGTTTGCAGTCTTTGGACAGCCCCCCGTCATAGGCTTTCAACCAGGCTGCCCACTCCTGTTGACCCGTTGAACCATGGATCAGCGGGTACTTGTTGAGCTCGTTGACTGAGGCCGGTGGTGGTTTTCCATTGACTGACACAGGCGCGCAGACCGGGACCAGGAACTCTTCGAACAGCACGTGGTACGCCTGATCGGCTGGCGGTTGCAGCAAGTAGAGGATGCAGGCGTCGCAATCGCCCGAGGGGTCGACCCGTTCGGTCGCCACTGTTTCTATCGACAGCGACAGATCGGGGTTGCGTGCATAGAAGTCGGTCAGCCGAGGCAGCAACCAGCGCACGGCGAGCGACACGTGAATGCGGATGCGAAAGGGCGTGTCCCTGGGCGCCAGGCGTTTTTCCAGGGCCTGTAATTCGTCGAGCATCCGGAGCGCGGTTTCCAGGACTTCCTTGCCTTCGGAGGTCAGCGTGACGCTTCGACTGCTGCGAATCAGCAGCGGTACGCCGTAGTGACTCTCCAGTTGCTGAATCTTTCGACTGACCGCGCTCTGGGTCAGGCACAGCTTTGCCGCGGCTGTGGTGAAGTTGCAGGACTCGGCCACTTCGGCAAACGCTTGAAGGGCCTGCAATGAGGGCACGCGAAAGATTTTATCCATGCGAAAACTGAATGGATGAATGCATTAATAGCGTTGGATTGCGCATCGAGATCACCCTAGATTCTGGTCATGACAGCCGGATTGAACGCATTTAACCATGCTAATTGTTCATGACGGCAGCCTTCAACAGATCTGTGCGGTGTGAGGTGGGTAGATGACTGAAAATAGCTGTGGCTGGATCGTCCAGGCGGGAGAGTCTGCGGTACAACCCTGCTTGCAGGGTTCGCAGAAAGCCGACTGGCTGATCATTGGTGGCGGATTCACCGGGCTGTCGGCCGCGCACACCCTGGCTGCACTGCATCCTCAAGCGCGGATCGTCATGGTCGATCGTCAACGTGTCGCACAAGGCGCGTCGGCGAGAAACTCCGGGTTCGTGGTCGCCCATGAAAATCCTGCCGGTGACGAACTGCTCGGTCGGCCGGACAATGCCTATTACCAGCACAGTACGCAGATCAGTCGCGCGGCCAACGAAGAAGTGCGCCAGCGTGTGAGCCGCCTGGGTATTGAGTGTGACCTGCATGATCAGGGTTATTTCTTCGCGGTACACGATCCGGACAAGCTCGAAGACGCGGCGCTGAAAGTGCAGACCTTGCGTGAAGTAGGGGCCGATGCGCAGTTTCTACAGGGGCAAGACTTGAGTCGCTGCCTGGGAACGGATTTTTATCGTGCGGGGATATGGTGTCGCGGGGGTAACGCCCTGCTGCAGCCGGCGAAATATGCCAAGGGCTTGCGTGACACCTTGGCCGATAATGTCTCTGCGTACGAGTACACCGACATCACCGGGCTGGAGCGTTTGGCCAATGGCAATGTCCGCGCCTCATCGGCCCAGGGCAGTGTTGAAGCCCCGCAGGTACTGATTTGCGTCGGTCCGTTTTTGCCTCGTGTCGGTCTGACTGACCGGGCAGTGTTCCCCCTTGAGCTCAGCGCGTCGCTGAGTCGCCCGCTGACTGACGACGAGTACGCTCAAATGGGTCGCCCGGCGCAGTGGGGCGTGCTGTCGACCCGACCGGCCGGCGCGACGTTGCGACTGACCGCCGATCGCCGGCTGCTGATTCGCAACACCGTGGAGTACCGCTATCGCGACCTTGCCGGATCAGCGCTCAGTACTCGCAGGCTGACCCATTTGCGTGGCTTGCAACGTCGATTTCCATGGATGACTGAACAGCATCTTCAGTTCACCTGGACCGGGCATCTGAGCGCAACACGCTCTGGTGAGCCGCGCTTTGCCAGAGTCGAGCGGGGCATTTACACCGTGGCCGGCTGCAACGGTTCTGGCGTCGCACGCGGCACATTGTGGGGGCGTCTGCTGGCGGAGATGGCCTGCGGCAGTGAATCGCCATTGCTCAGCAGCGTGCTCAGTCAGGCCGATCCGGGCTGGTTGCCGCCAACCCCCTTTTTCGATATCGGTGCCTCGGTGCGCCTGCGGTACGAGGCCTGTCGCGCTCAATCGGAATCCTGACCCGTAAGGCTTTGTTAACGTCGTTTTATCACCAGGAATAACAATAATGAACACGCTGAAAAACTTCGTCCTTGCACTCTGCGCGGCTTCAAGCGCAATGGCGGCTGCGGCAGATACCGTGCGTATCTCCAACTGGAGCAGCTACATCGCCAACGATACCTTGAGCAACTTCACCAAACAGACAGGGATCAAAACGACCTACGACTTGATCGACAGCAACGAGATGCTGGAGGCCAAGTTGATCACCGGTAGCAGCGGTTATGACGTGGTCAGCCCCTCGAACCACTTTCTGGCTCAACTGATCAAGGCGGGCGCACTGCAGAAACTGGACAAGAGCAAGTTACCGAACTGGAAGAACCTCGATCCGCAATTGATGAAAACCCTGGAGGTCAACGACCCCGGCAACCAATATGCGTTTCCCTACATGTGGGTCACGGTCGGGATCGGCTACAACGTCGAGAAAATCAAGGCGATCTTCGGCAACACCGATGTCACCAAAAGCTGGAGCCTGCTGTTCGATCCGAAAAACATCGAGAAGCTCAGCCAATGCGGCGTAGCGTTCCTCGATAACTCGACGCAGATGTTGCCGATCACCCTCAACTACCTGGGTTTGAAGCACGACAGCGAGGACCCGGCGGATTACCTGAAAGCTGAATCAGCGCTGCTGAAAATCAAACCGTACATTCAGTATTTCCATCAGTCCAAGTACGTCAGTGACCTGGCCAACGGCAACATTTGCGTGGCTATCGGTTTCAGTGGCGACATCGCGCAGGCGACCTCCACCGCGCATGAGGCGAAGAACGGCATCGAGCTGGGGTACACGATTCCGAAGGAAGGCTCGACCCTGGCCGTCGACATGGTGGTCATGCCGAAGAACGCGCCGAATCAGGATAACGGCTATGCCTACATGAATTACCTGATGGAGCCCAACGTCATCGCCGACATCAGCAATGCGATTCACTATCCGAACGGCAACAGTGCCGCAACGCCATTGATTGAGCCCGGCTTGCGCAACGATCCGGCGATCTATCCGTCAGCGGAAACCATGAGTACCTTGTTCCCCTTGAAGGCCATGCAACCCAAGGTCATGCGCCAGGTCACCCGCTTATGGACAAAAGTCATCAGCGGGCTCTGAGTCGAGTTTAATCAGCCTTGAACACCAGCGCCTTCAAGCCGCTTTCTGCGTCGACATCGGGAAATTCCGGTGGGTTTTCCAGGCGTTGTTCGAAGCGCAGGCTCGGGGCTTCGCGGGTGACGCCGTCGATCAGGAAGTCCGAGCCAAAGGCCGGATCGTTCATGCAGGCCAGTACCACGCCATCGCTGCTGAGCAGTTCCGGCAGGCGGCGTAACACGCGCTGGTAGTCCTTGGTCAGCAGAAAGCTGCCTTTCTGAAACGAAGGCGGGTCGATGATCACCAGATCGTAGGGTCCGCCATTGATCACCTTGCCCCAGGACTTGAACAGGTCATGGCCGAGAAAGCTCACCTTGCTCAGGTCGTGTCCGTTCAGCCGATGATTGTCGCGACCACGGCTCAGGGCCGCGCGGGACATGTCGAGGTTGACCACATGCTCTGCGCCACCCTCGATGGCGGCCACCGAGAATCCGCAGGTGTAGGCGAACAGGTTCAAGACACGTTTGCCGTGAGCATTGTCCCGCACCCAATTGCGGCCGTAGCGCATGTCGAGAAACAGGCCGCTGTTCTGTTTCTGGCCCAGGTCCACGCGATAACGCAGGCCACCCTCGGTAATCGTCAATTCCTCGATCGTTTCCCCCAGCAGCCATTCGGTGGTGCTTTGCGGCAGATAGCGGTGTTGTAGCAGTAACGTATGCGCGGCGGATTTCTCCCACTCAGGCGATTGCGTGATCTCCATCAGCAGCCGCTTCAATGCCTCCAGTTGCACCGGGTCCGGCTCCTTGAACAGCGAGACCAGCACCACGCCCTGCAACCAGTCGACGGTCAGTTGTTCCAGCCCCGGCCAGCATCGGCCCCGACCATGGAACAGGCGACGGGTTTCGTCGGGTACAGCTGCCAGAGCCGTCAGTAAATGGTGGCGGAGGGTAGCGAGTGCGTCAGGGTTCATCGGGCAGGGCCGGCAATTTGAAGGGGCGGCATTTTAACCACAATTGCAACGGTTCGGGTTTTGCGCTGCAAAGGGCGCTTGATCGCCCGCGCCGCCGTCAAAGCATTTGCACAAGCTCAGGTCCAGATCAACAATGTACCGGCTGTCAGGCAGCGAGGTTTTCACCCGGTCACGTCGCAGGTCGACACGGAGCGCCCATGAACGATCGTTACACCCGCACGGCGATTTACCTGCATTGGCTGGTGGCGCTTGGGCTGATCGGTACCTTTGCACTGGGTTTCTACATGCCAGAACTTGCGCTTTCGCCGACCAAGCTGAAGCTGTACTCATGGCACAAGTGGGCCGGGGTGACCCTGTTTTTCCTGGTGCTGCTGCGACTCGGCTGGCGCCTGGCGCATCCCGCACCGCCCTTGCCGTCGACGGTATCGGCCCTGTCGCGATTCGCGTCTCATGTCTCGCATGGGTTGATGTACGCACTGATGCTTGCTATTCCGCTCAGCGGCTGGCTGATGAGTTCGGCACTGGGCTTTCAGACGTCATGGTTTGGTGTCTTGCCGCTGCCGGATTTGCTGCCCAAGGACGCTGCGCTGGGCGACCGTCTCAAGGATCTGCACGAGGTGCTTAACTTCATCTTGCTGACGCTGGTGATCGTCCATACGGGCGCGGCGCTCAAGCACCACTTCATCGATCGCGACGACGTGCTGACGCGCATACTGCCGTCAAAGCACTAGCCTGACCGGATAACCTTATGAACTATCGATTCCCGCGCGCTACCGCATTGGCTGCCGTCCTTGCACTCGGCACGCTGACCTGCGCCGACGCTGTCGAATACAAGAAAGTGAACGCGAGCGCCAGCCAGATCAGCTTCACTTATAACCAGATGGGAGCGAGGGTATACGGCACGTTCGGCAAGTTCGAGGCCACCATCGATTTTGATTCGACGAACCCCTCGGCTGCCCACGCCGGGCTGACCATCCAGCTCGCCAGCATCGACGCCGGTAACAGTGACGCCAACAGCGAGTTGCAAAAGCCTGCCTGGTTCAACACGGCAACTTATCCGCAAGCGAAGTTTGTATCGAGCAGCGTGACGGCGCTCGGTAACAACCGCTACGAGGTCAAGGGCAAGCTCACGCTTAAGGGCATTACCCGCGAGGTCGGTGCACAAATCACCTTGAAACCGCAGAGCGCCATCGGCGTCTTCGATGGCGAGTTCATTCTCAAGCGCGGCGACTTCAAGATCGGTGAGGGCGAATGGGCCGATTACGGGGTTATCTCCAACGAGATCAACATCAAGTTTCGAGTGGTTGCCCCCGAGCAATGACGTTGGCGCGCAACCCAATGGGCCACCGTCGCGGTCATCGCCAAGCGTCAACAGACCCTAATCCTAATAGTGGTGACGGGCAGCGTTCGAACCAACGGCTCGCCTGTTCGTAGGCATGGGCCATTTGCAGCACCGCGAAGTCAGCCTGGTGCCTGCCGATGATTTGTAGCCCCATCGGCAGGCCGTTCCGGTTGAACCCCGCTTGCACGTTCGCCACCGGGCAACCAGAGAGGGTGCCGGGAATCACCACTTCCATCCAGCGGTGATAGGTGTCCATGTTCACGCCTTCGATGCGGGTTGGCCATGGGAGGTTTTTGTCGAACGGGAAGACCTGGGCGGTTGGCAGGAGCAGGTAGTCGAAGCGTTCGAACAGTTTACTGATGGCGCGGTACCAGTGACTGCGGGCCACCGAGGCGGCGAACACGTCGCTGGCAGAGAGCTTGAGCCCGTTTTCCACTTCCCAGCACGCTTCCTCTTTTAGCAGTGCGCGCTGACTCGGGTTGGCGTAGGCGCCGCCGAGGGAGCCGGCGACCATCCAGTGCCGCAACGTGCGCCAGCTGTCCCAGAGCTGTTCAGGGGCGAAGTCGATAGCGGCCGGCTCGATGCTGCAGCCCACGGCTTCGAAGTCGGTGAAGGCTTTTTGACACAGTTCGAGAATGCCTTTTTCCATCGGCAGATAACCGTTGAAATCACCGAGCCAGCCCAGACGCGTACCGCTGAAATCGCGCGCAAGCGGGGCGGCGAAGGCGGCACCAGACTCGGCGATGGACAATGGCGCCCGGGCATCGGCGCCGGCCTGGACCGACAACAGCAACGCGGCATCGCGGACGCTGCGGCCCATCGGGCCTTCGTAGCCGAGCTGGTCGATGAACAGGTCGGCGCTGTCGTCGAAGGGCACCCGGCCTTGGGACGGGCGAAAACCGAAGACATTGTTGAACGCCGCCGGATTGCGCAGCGAGCCCATCATGTCGCTACCGTCAGCCACCGGCACCAAGTGCATGGCCAGCGCCGAGGCGGCACCGCCACTGCTGCCGCCGGCGGTTTTGCTCGGGTCGTAGGCACAACCGGTGGCACCGAACAACGGATTGTAGGTTTGCGAACCGAGGCCGAATTCCGGGGTGTTGGTCTTGCCGATAATGATTGCCCCGGCAGCCTTGATCCGCTCGCACATGATGCTGTCGCGGTCGGGCACAAAATCCTGGTACAGCGGTGAGCCGAAGGTCGTGCGAATGCCACGGGTCAGCGACAGATCCTTGATCGCGTGAGGCAGACCGTGCATCCAGCCACGGTACAGGCCGCTTGCCAGTTCGGCATCACGCTTGTCGGCCTGGGCCAGAAGGTCTTCCGGCGCTTGCAGGCTGATCAGTGCATTGACCAGCGGGTTGAAGCGTTCGATGTGGCTCAGGTAAGCCTGCATCACTTCCCGGCAGGAAACCTGACGCAGGCGAATGCATTCGGCGAGTTCATGGGCCTGCAACAGGACCAGTTCGCTGATGGTAGTAGAAGTCATTGCGACGCTGCCTTGTAGACGACTGGAGAAACGCCCCGCCGCACGAGCGGGGCGGTAAGGATCAACGCATCAGGTTGGTCCACAAGCGGTCGGCCAGGCGGATCGCGCCTTCGCCGCAGGTCTTGCTGAAGACCACCTGGGTGCCCGCCGGGATGTGCAGTTCCGGCGCATCCTTGAGACTGGCGTCGAGGAACGGTTCCACGCCCTTGATCGGACTCTGGTGCTTGAGGAAGTTCTGGGTCATTGCGGCGTTTTCAGGCTGGCTGAGGAAGGCGATGAAAGCCTTGGCATTCGCCGGATTCTTGCTGCCCTTGGGGATGACCATGTTGTCGACCCAGGCCAGCACGCCTTCTTTCGGGTAGAGGTATTTCAGGCTCGGTTTCATCTCCCGCGCCCGCATCGACGAACCGCCCCAGAAGGTCGACATGTCGATTTCACCCGAGGCCAGGTTCTCGCGGATCGAGCCGGCCTTGGAGCTGTAGGTTTTGACGAACGGTTTCTGCGCCTTGAGCAGGGTCATCACTTGTTGCATCTGTTTCGGATCTTCGCTGCACAGCGGGACATTCAGGTACAGGCTGGCCATGTCCACGACGTCGCTGACCGAGTCGAACATGTTGATCCGCCCTTGCAGCTCGGCTGGCGGCTCATACAGCACCTTGTAGCTATCGGTCGGGCCTTTGTAGCGTTCGGTGTTCAACACCACGCTGGTGGTACCCCAGATGAAGGGCACCGAATACGCACCTTCCGGGTCCCAGGTAGGCTTTTTCAGGTTGTCGACGACATTGGCGTAATAGGGTTCCTTGACCGGGTCGAAGCGCTCCAGCAGCTGTTCCTTGATCAGGATCGGCACAAACTGGTGCGAAGGAATCGCCACGTCATAGCCGGCGCCACCCTGTTTGAGCTTGGCCAGCAGGGTTTCGTTGGAATCGTAGGAGTCCACCGTGACTTCAATGCCGGTCTGCTTCTGGAACTTGGCGAGAATCTCTGGCGAGAAGTAGCCACTCCAGCTCACCACGTTGAGTTTTTCTGCGGCCTGAACGCTGCCGGCCATGGTCAGTGGCAATGTCAGTAACAACGAGGTGCCGATGCTTGCAATCAACTTGCTCATGCTATTTCCCCACGGTGTTTGGAAGGTTCAGGTTTTCTTTTTGCCCAGCAGATAAGAGAGGCTGACGAACAACACCGAGACGCCGAGGATCAGCGTTGAAACGGCATTGACGTCGGGTGTCACGCCCATCCGTAACAGACCGAAGATGAAGATCGGCAAGGTGGTGGTGCCGGCCTGGGCGACCATCATCGAAATCACGAAGTTGTCCAGCGAGACGATGAAGGCCAGCATCAACCCGGAGACGATTCCCGGCATCAGCAGCGGCAGCGTGACCTTGTGAAAGGTCCGCCAGGGGCCGGCGTACAGATCGGCCGCGGCTTGCTCCAGCGACAGGTCCATGTCGTTGAGCCGCGCGCGGATCGGCAGGTAGGCGAAGGGGATACAGAACACGGTATGGGCGATGATCAGGTTGCCGTACCCCAGCGACAGGCCGACGGTTGAAAACAGCGCCAGGGTGGCGACGCCGACCACGATCTCCGGTAACACCAACGGCAGCATGATTGCGCCCATCGACAGTTGCATGCCTTTGAACTTCGCGCCGCGCGAGGTGCCGAGTGCTGCGAGGGTGGCAATCGCGGTGGCGATCATGCTCGCGCAGACGGCGATCAACAGGCTGTTGCTGGCCGCCTGGCGCAAGGCCTGATTGGCAAACGCGGCGCGGTACCAGTCGAGGCTCAAACCGGTCCAGACCGTGGCCGATTGGTTGGCGTTGAAGGAGAACACCACCAGCACCACGATCGGCGCGTAGAGGTACAGGTAGAACAGAAAACTGAAACCGCCGAAGCCCGGAAAGTCCTGAACGCTGAGACCGGTTCGCTTGAATAGACGCAGCATTACTCACCTCCCTTGGCGATGCGCTGGCGCTCGGCGCGCAGGGCATACACGGTCAACACCAGCATCACCGCCGCCATCAGCACCAGCGACAGGGCGGCCCCGAACGGCCAGTTCCGCGCATCGCTGAACTGCCGGAAGATCAGGTTGCCGAGCATCATTTTGGTCCCGCCACCAAGTAGCTCCGGAGCGATCATTGCCCCCAGGCATGGCACGAACGTGAGGATGGCACCGGCGAAGATCCCCGGCCTGGCGATCGGCAGCACGACTTTGACCAGCGTTCGCCAGCGCCCGGCGTAGAGGTCTTGCGCCGCTTCCAGCAGGCGGATGTCCATCTTTTCCAGGGTCGCGTAGATCGGCAGCACCACGAACGGCGCGTAGGTGTAAACCAGGCCCAGCAGCACCGCGCCGTCGGTATAGAGCAGTTGCAACGGCTGATCGATAAGGCCGAGCCCCATCAGGCTGTTATTGATCACCCCGGTGTTGCGCAGCAGCAGAATCCAGGCGTAGGTGCGAATCAGCAGGTTGGCCCAGAACGGCACGGTGATCAGGAAAATCAGCAACCCACGGCGGTGAGCCGGTTGCATGGCCAACCAGACGGCGACCGGAAAGCCGATCAACAAAGTGATCACGGTGGTCAGCCCGGCAATACCAATCGAGCGCAGGGCAATGATCAGATAGGAGTCGGCAAAGGCCAGACTGTCATCCAGTTGCCGCTCGAACAGCAATGAGGTGTAGGCGTCGCTACTGAAGACTTTGTTCACCCCGCCATAAGGGTTGGCCTCCATCAGCGAATAGCCGATGACGATCAGGATCGGCACGATCAGAAACAGGCCGATGGCGAGCAGTGCCGGAGTGACCCCGAGAAAGCTGCCGAAGGCTTTTCGCCGCGCCAGGGTGTTGGATATCGGTAAAGCGTGCATGACAAACCCTCGTGCTCAATCCAGCAGGACACTGGCGCTACCACGGTCGAACAACAGGCCGGCCTGGCTGCCGACAGCGAAGCGCAGACTTTGGTCGACGCTGTTGGGCGTGCGCACCGTAAGGCGCGAACCGTCGCTCAGGCTGACCTGATATTGCAGGTCGGTGCCGAGGTAGATTTGCGTATCGATCCGGCACGGCAAGGCACTGGCTGTGTCGGCGGGCAACAGATGCAGGCGCTCGGGACGCACCGAGAGCGCCACTGTTGCGCCCACCGCCACGTCGCTGCAGGGTTGCGCGGGGAGCGGGTGACCGGCAGGCCCGGCGAACCAGGCCAGGCCTGCTTCCACGTGGGTGACCGTGCCTTCGATGAAGTTGGTCTCGCCGATGAAATCCGCGACAAAGCGATTGCGCGGACGCTCGTAGATATCCTCCGGCCGACCGACCTGCTGCACCTCGCCTTCGGACAGCACGGCAATGCGGTCGGACATGGTCAGGGCTTCTTCCTGATCGTGGGTGACGAAGATAAAGGTGATGCCGGTCTTCGCCTGAATCGCCTTCAACTCTTCACGCATGGCCTGGCGCAGTTTGAGGTCCAGTGCCGAGAGTGGCTCGTCGAGCAGCAGCACTTTGGGATGCGGCGCCAGGGCTCGAGCCAGGGCGACTCGCTGTTGCTGGCCGCCGGACAACTGCGTCGGGCGCCGTGTGGCGAAGCGCTCCATCTGCACCAGGGCCAGCATCTCGCGCACTCGTTCGGCGATCTGCACCTTGCTCAAGACCTTGCCCATCGGATGGGACTCAAGGCCGAATGCGAGGTTCTCGGCAATGGTCATGTGCGGAAACAGTGCGTAATGCTGGAACACCGTATTGACCGGGCGCTGGTAGGGCGGACGGTCGGCGATGTTTTCACCGTAGAGCAGGATCTCGCCCTGGGTCGGAAATTCGAACCCGGCGATCATCCGCAGGAGCGTGGTTTTACCGCAGCCCGAAGGGCCGAGGAGGGTGAAGAACTCATTGTCGCGGATATCCAGATCGATGCTTTTCAGCGCCACCGGACCTCTCTGTGGATCACCGTAGACTTTGCGTACAGCGCGAATTGACACAGCCAGCGTTTGCAGCGAATGCAGGGCATTCATGCGTTACCTCCGATTCCCCCATCGCCTGTGCCGGGATGCTGTAGACAGCCGTGCCGTCAGGCCATGGATATTATTTTTTTGGGCAGGATCGAGATCTGTTCAGGTGTGCAGCGAGCCGCTGTATCGGGCTCTTTGGGTTTTTTCTGTTGTTCTGTTGTGAGCCGATTATCAGTGAGGGGTTGCGGGGGCGAAACTTCAATTTTAACATAGCAGCTGTTAAATAATTTAATAGCAGAAGGCGTCCCAAGCCATGCCTGACCACCGTTTGCCGCCGTTGAACGCGGTACGTGCCTTTGATGCAGCCGCCCGCTTGGGCAGTTACGTCGAAGCTTCGAAGGCGCTGCACGTGACTCAGCCAGCCATTGGCCGACATGTGAAACTGCTGGAGGAGTGGCTGGGGACCCAGCTGTTTGAGCGCACCTCGCGTGGCGTCACGCTGACCAGTGCCGGCGAGAAGTACCACCACAAGATCGCTTCAGCGTTACAGCTGATCATCGAGGCGGGGAGGGAATTGCAACCCAAAACCTCCGAACGCTGGCTGCGAATCATGGTCGTGCCGGGTTTCGCCAAGCGCTGGCTGACACCGCGGCTGGAAGCCGCGCGGCGTCTTCGTCCTGGATTGAAGTTCGCCATCGAACCCAACTCGACGTTCACCGATGTCGACGGCAAGACCGCTGACCTGGGGATCGTCTATGGCCTGGATGGGGAGTACGCCCACTCTCGGGCCACACTGTTCTGTCCGCAGGTGTTTCCGATCTGTACGCCGGGCTACCTGGCCAGTATCGAACCGATCACCCAACTCGCCGATTTGTTGAAACACAACCTGATTCACTTCGACGGCGAGTGGTGGAACACCTGGTTCGCCGCTAACGGCCTGGATGTTCACCTCACCTCGGACGTGTTGTACGTCAACAACGACCACGCATTGTCGGTGGCTGAAAGCGGGCAAGGCATCGCGCTGGCGAATGAAGTGTTGGTGCGCGAGGAACTCAAGGCCGGCACCCTGGTGCGGGTGCTTGAGGATCAGGTAAAGCTGGAAAGCTACCGGGTGCTGACACCGTCGGCTGAACTGTCGGCGGATGCGCAGTGGTTCATCCAGTGGCTGACGACCGAGTTGGGACGCGAGTTCAGCGATTGAAGGTGCTTGATCGCCCACTGCACGGTCAATGCAGTGGGCGCTGACAAGCTGACCCGGCGTGCCAAACCCTCGAATCAGCCCTTTGCAGCAAACAGCTTTTGAGCTTCAGCAAAACATTTCTCGGCGATGGCCGAGCGAGGTTCGGTTTTGCGCATCACCAGACCCAGGGGCGCGAGAACACTTGCATCTGGAAGGTTGATAAAGGCCAGGTTATCGATCGGGTTTTCCAGGCCACTGTTCAGCGGCATGACCGAGCAGCAAAAACCTTCGTGAATGGCCTGGAACAACTGATAAGTCGAATCGGTTTCGAGTATCGGCTGTGGGGCCAGCCCGCGGCTGCGAAAACTCAGGTCAATGGATTTTCGATAGTGCATGCCGTTGCTGATCATCCCCAATGGCAGCTCGGCGGCATCTTCCCAGCTCATTTCCGTTCCTTCGAAATGGAAGTGGCGCGTGTCGTACAGCAAGCCGACGCGGGTCTCTCCTATTTCGAAAAAATCCAGATAATTGGGATTCACGTGATCGAGATAGCAGATGCCCAGATCCAGTTGGTTGTTACCGATCCCTTCGATGATTCGGTCTGAACTCATCGATGACAGACTGAATTTCAGCTCCGGGAACGTATGGGAAAGCCCCTGCACGTAGCTGATCGGATTAAAACCGCTGAGAGGCACCAGGCCCAGACGCAAATTGCCGACTAACTGACCGCGACACGCGGCGGCTTCGGCGAACAGCCCGTCATGCGCGGCGAGCAGTGTTCTCGCCCATGCCAGCACGCGTTCACCGGCCTGGGTGAAACCTTCGAAGCGCTGGCCTCGGGTGACCAGCTCCAGACCCAGTTCATCCTCAAGATTGCGCAAGCGCATGGACAGCGTCGGCTGAGTAATGTGGCAGCGCGCAGCCGCCTGCCCGAAGTGTCGAGTCTGTTCCAGGGCGATCAGGAATTTGAGTTGCTTGATGTCCACAATGGCACCTGCTGAGGGATGAAAGTGATGTCAGTAAAGCAGGTAAGTCTAATGATTAAAAACACCGAAAGTGCGGTGAGCAAACGATCTCACTGTCTGTCTTGTCAGTCCAATCACACGTATTGAACGAGCGATTGGTCAGCTCTATCACGACCGAATTCAATCTGCATAAGTCATCATGGTGGGTGAGAAAGTTTTCGATAGAGGCGCTCGATAAACCGGTTGGCCAGAACGATTAGACAGTGACTGTTTTAGCGAATTAGCCTCTGGCAATTGTTTTCATTATTGCCTGCCGGAGAATGACATGAGCGTTAAGTCGGATGCGTTATTTGTACCGTTGAATATGGCTGTGTTGACCGTCAGTGATACCCGTGACTATGCCAACGATACCTCCGGGCAATTGCTGGTCAGTCGATTACTGGAAGCTGGACACACGCTGAGTGAGCGAAACTTGCTCAAGGATGACCTGTACAAAATCCGCGCCCAGGTAGCCTGCTGGATTGCCGATGAAAATATTCAGGTGGTGCTGATTACCGGAGGCACTGGATTCACCGGGCGCGACAGCACACCTGAGGCTGTGAGCTGTTTGCTGGATAAGCAGATTGACGGCTTTGGCGAGCTGTTTCGGGCGATTTCCATCCTCGACATCGGCACCTCCACGGTTCAGAGCCGGGCCTTGGCCGGATTGGCCAACGGTACGCTGGTGTGTTGCCTGCCAGGTTCGACAGGTGCCTGTCGAACCGCATGGGAAGGCATTCTTGCCGAGCAGTTGGATGCACGCCACAGACCGTGCAATTTCGTGCCGCACCTCAAGCCCGTGCAAGCCTGCGGGTCGCGGGGATGAGTCAGTCACAGCTGATGTCTGTGGAGGAAGCCATCGCCAGTCTATTGGCCATGGCCGAGGCCCGACACTTGCAATGTGGGAACCGGGGGGGGCCACCAAGTTGTTAGCCGGCTGAAATGACGAAGGCCTCGCACGGGGTAATGCCGGTAAGTTAAGCGCAATACTGAACCTGTGGCGAGGGAGCTTGCTCCCGCTGGACTGCGCAGCAGTCCCCTTCTTTTGTGAAGAGAGGGGCCGCTTCGCGCCCCAGCGGGAGCAAGCTCCCTCGCCACAGGGAAGCGTCCATCCTTAACTTACGGGCATTACCCGCACGGGGCCTTCTTAATGAGTCAGCGTCCCGGAGTCGGGCTGTTTGAATTCGTTCATGCGTATCCTCCATTAATGAATCAGTCCAGCACGAAGTCCACGGGCTGAAGTAGCGGAGGGAGTTCTGTCGCACCCAGGGCGTCAAGCACTTCACGCTCGATGGTGCGCACGATGGCATTGGTTGGAAGGTCGTTTTCATCGCGACCAAAGGGGTCTTCCAATTCGTCGCCAATGGCATCCAGGCCAAAAAACGTATAACTCACAATCGCGGTGAACACAGGCGTTAGCCAGCCCAGTGGCTCGGCCATCGCGAAGGGCAGCAAGATGCAAAATATGTAGATGGTCCTGTGTAGCAGGAGTGTGTAGGGGAACGGCAGAGGTGTGCTTTTGATTCGCTCGCAGGTCGTCTGCGTGGTTGTCAGATTGGTCAAGTGATTGGCCATCAGCGTGTAACGCCATTCGTTGATCTCACCGGATTCGGCGAGCGTTGAACACTGTTGGCCGACTTGACGCAGGATCCTTTCAGGAATGTTGGGTGTGTTGGCAGAGGGCAATTTGCTAAGCCAGGTACTCGCCGTACTGAGTTCGTCTTCTTTGCGAAGCTTGGCGTTAAGCGCATGGGCAAACCCGCAGAGGTCGAGCAATACCTTGCTGCGTTGCTGTTTGTCCTTGATGACCTGGGTTTCCCGGATCATCGAGCGCACATCCATCACCATCGCACCGAGCGCCTTGCGCGCTTCATACCAACGGTCGTAGCAGGCGTTGTTACGAAAATTCATGAAGATTGAAAGTGATAACCCCAACAGCGTGAAGGGCGTGGCATTGACCTTTGAGAAGTACGCGGGATGGAGTGTTTCGACCAGGACAATAGCAGAGGCCAGGAGTGTCACCAGAAGGCTTCGCAGCGCGATACGCTTGGCAATCGAGCCTTTGAGTGAAATCAGCACATTGATCAGATTAGGTTTGGCTCTAACGATCATGGGAAACAGCCTTCTAGAAAGTAATGATCTGAAAACGAGGCAGGCTATCCGCCGGTCATGTTCATGAAACGGACAATTTGCACGTCATCATTGAGTTCAAAGTTGTGCCGGTACGGCTTGATTTTCATCGCCTCGATGATTGCCTTCTCCAGGCGCTCCGGCTCTCCTGGATAGCGGCGAAGCACTTCCTTCAGGTCGACGGAATGCTCATTGCCCAGACACAACAGGAGTCGGCCTTCGACGGTCAACCGAACACGATTGCAGGTAGCGCAAAAATTGTGGCTGTGGGGCGAGATGAACCCCAGGCGGATATGCGGCGCCTGGGCCAGGCGCCAATAGCGCGAAGGTCCTTGGGTCGATTCCGCGGAGTCGATGAGGGTGTAGCGTTCAGCAATCCGCTCGCGCACCTGCGCGCTTGAAAAGAACGCCCCGGCACGGCTGTGCTCGCTGATCACACCCAGTGGCATCTCTTCAATGAAGGAAATGTCCAGTCCACGATCGATCGCAAAACCAACGAGATCGTTTATCTCGTGATCGTTGCGGCCTTTCATGACGACGCAGTTGAGTTTGGTGTGTTGAAAGCCCGCCGCATTCGCTGCGTCAATGCCGGCGATGACTGCAGCCAGATCACCTGTGCGAGTCAGTTCGCGGAAACGATCGGCGTCCAGGCTGTCGAGGCTGATATTAAGGCGCTTGAGCCCCGCATCGAATAACGGTGCCGCGAGCTTGCCCAGCTGTGAACCGTTGGTGGTCATGCACAGCTCACGGAGTCCCGGCAACGCTGCAATGCGTTTACAGAGTTCTACAACGCCGGGGCGAATCAACGGTTCGCCACCGGTCAGGCGGATTTTTCGAGTGCCCAGCGCCACAAAGCTTTCAGCTAATTGATAGATCTCTTCCAGCGTTAATACGAGCTGTCGCGGCAAGAACTTCATGTCCTCGGCCATGCAATAGACACAGCGGAAATCGCACCGGTCGGTCACAGACATTCTGAGATAGTCGACCCGCCGAGAAAAATTATCCATCAACATTCGATCTGACATCTCAACCTCCATCAGCGGTCCAGGTACATCAGCCATGGCGCTGGTTTTGCAAAGCCACTGCTATATAGGGCCTTGTTGAGCCAAGACTAAGGTCATTTAAAGTGGCGGTCTAATCACTATTAACAACCGATTGATCGATGGAATCTATTGAGCGGAAAGTGGCTCGGATTAATGTTGTCTTGAATTTGTAATTGATTGATTTTTAGTGATTATTTTCTTGATAGAGCCTTTCGATGATCTGGTCATTATTTGCAATTAGACAGGCATGTAATGCGCGGAATAGTCTGGGTTCGTATCCCTGAATTGGGCCCGTGAAGTGATTAAGTGCGAATAACCCGCCGCTAAATTAAGGCGCCTTTTTACAGGCGCATAAAAACAGCCATTAACAATGACCTGACATTGGGTTGACGCCTACGTGCACGTCGTGGAGAAGTATCATGAGCGAAGTTGAACGTTATAAACCGTATAAGGGGGCGGCCGCTGGCTGGGGCGCGCTGATTGCTGTTACCAAAAACTGGTTGGGCAGCGAAAACGCGTTCAAGAACATTCGGGCCATGCTCAAGACCAACCAGAACGGCGGCTTCGACTGCCCGGGCTGTGCGTGGGGCGAGTCGCCGGAAAGTGGCATGGTCAAGTTCTGCGAGAACGGCGCCAAAGCGGTCAACTGGGAAGCCACCGGCCGTCTGGTCAACCCTGCGTTTTTCAACAAATACACGGTGTCGTCGCTGGCGGCGCAAAGTGACTATTGGCTTGAATACCAAGGGCGCCTGACGCACCCCATGCGCTATGACGCCTCCGCTGATCGTTACGTCGAAACCAGCTGGGACGATGCTTTTGCCTTGATCGCCAAACACCTGAAAGGGCTGACGTCGCCTGATCAGGCCGAGTTCTACACGTCCGGCCGGGCCAGCAACGAAGCGGCTTACCTCTATCAGCTATTCGTTCGCGCCTACGGCACCAACAACTTCCCTGACTGTTCGAACATGTGCCATGAGGCGAGCGGCCTGGGCATGGATGACAGCGTCGGCGTGGGTAAAGGCACGGTGACGTTCGATGACCTGGAGGAAGCCGACGCGATTTTTGTCATCGGCCAGAACCCGGGCACCAATCACCCGCGGATGCTTGAGCCACTGCGCGAAGCGGTGAAACGTGGCGCGCAGGTGATCTGTTTCAATCCACTGAAAGAGCGGGGTCTGGAACGTTTCCAGCATCCGCAACATCCGCTGGAAATGCTCACCAACGGCTCCGAACCGACCTCGTCGGCGTACTTTCGTCCGGCATTGGGCGGTGACATGGCGGCGATGCGCGGCATCGCCAAGTTTCTGTTGCAGTGGGAGCGTGAGGCGCTCGCGAACAACAGCGAGGCGGTGTTCGACCGTGCGTTCATCGCCGAGCACACCTCGGGCCTGGAAACCTACCTTGCCGAAGTCGACGCCACGACCTGGGAGCACATCGTCGAACAGTCCGGCCTGACCCTGGCGGACATCGAACTGGCGGCGCGCATGTACCGCAGAGCCACGCGGGTCATCATGTGTTGGGCGATGGGGGTGACCCAGCACACTCACTCGGTGGTGACTGTGCAGGAGATCATCAACGTGCAGTTGTTGCGTGGCAATATCGGTCGCCCAGGTGCAGGGCTGTCGCCGGTGCGCGGGCATAGTAACGTGCAAGGCGACCGCACCATGGGCATCAATGAACTGGCACCGCCTGAGTTTATGGACGCGCTGGAAGCACGCTTTGCCTTCAAGGCTCCGCGCCGACACGGTCATAACACGGTGATGGCGATTGCGGCGATGGAAGAGGGGCGCTCGAAAGTCTTCATCGGCCTGGGCGGCAACTTTGCCCAGGCAACCCCCGACAGCCCGCGCACTCATGACGCACTGCGCAACTGCGACCTCACGGTACACATCGCCACCAAGCTCAATCGCAGCCATTTGGTCACCGGCCGTGAGGCGTTGATTTTGCCGTGTCTGGGGCGCACCGATATCGACATTCAAGAGGAAGGTCCGCAAGGCGTGACGGTGGAAGACACCTTCAGCATGGTGCACATTTCCCACGGCCAGCTGAAACCCAAGTCTGCGTTGATGCGTTCAGAGCCGGCGATCATTGCCGGGATTGCCAACGCAACCTTGGGCAAACACCCCATTGACTGGCTCTGGGCGGTCGCCGATTACAGTCGCATCCGTGACCTGATTGCCGACACCATTCCCGGCTTCGAGGATTTCAATAAAAAACTGCTGCACCCCGGTGGCTTTCACCTGGGTAACGATGCCGCCAAACGCATCTGGAATACGGCTACTGGCAAGGCGCAGTTTGCCCCCAGCGAATTGCCGGAACACCTGGTCAGCGAAGGCGTGCGCAACCTCGACGTGAAGCCGGATCTGATCCTGCAAACCATGCGCTCCCACGATCAGTACAACACCACCTTGTACGGACTGGATGATCGTTATCGCGGCGTCTACGGCATGCGCGATGTGGTGTTCGTCAACGAGCAGGACATTCGCAAACTGGGTTACGAGCCGGGGCAAAAGGTCGACATGATCTCGCTGTGGGGCGATGGTCGTGAGCGTCGAGTGAGCGGTTTTACCTTGATCGCCTACGACATTCCGCCCGGTCAGGCCGCCGCCTATTACCCGGAAACCAACCCGCTGGTGCCGCTGGAAAGCTACGGCGACCGGACGTTCACGCCGACCTCGAAGTTCATCGCGATTCGCCTTGAACAGGCACAGGCCAGCAACCTGATCCAGTCCTTCGGCGCTTGAGTCTGGCCGGGGTGGCGTGATGGCCGCCCCAGCCTCACCAGATCATTGGAAATCTGTTCGCCGCGAGCCGTGAGGCTCACGGCGGCCGGGCTTTGTATGCGCGCGCATCGAGCCACTATGAGGGTATCGTCATGTTAAATCTGGAGGCGCTCGACCTGGCGCGAATTCAATTCGCGTTTACGGTCTCGTTTCACATCATATTTCCCGCCATCACCATCGGGCTTGCGAGTTTCCTGGCGGTCCTCGAAGGTCTTTGGCTGAAAAGCAACAACCCGGTTTACAAGGACCTGTATCACTTCTGGTCGAAAATCTTTGCGGTCAACTTCGGTATGGGAGTGGTTTCCGGGCTGGTCATGGCTTACGAGTTCGGCACCAACTGGAGCCGCTTCTCTGACTTCGCCGGGAGCATTACCGGGCCATTGCTCACCTATGAGGTGCTGACGGCGTTTTTCCTCGAGGCCGGCTTCCTCGGGGTGATGTTGTTCGGTTGGAACCGGGTAGGGCGAGGGCTGCACTTCTTTGCCACGGTAATGGTCGCCATCGGTACGTTGATCTCGACCTTCTGGATTCTGGCCTCCAACAGCTGGATGCAGACGCCACAGGGTTTCTCGATCGTGGATGGCCGGATCATGCCGATGGACTGGTTGGCCATCGTCTTCAACCCGTCGTTCCCTTTCCGACTGGCGCACATGGCCATCGCTGCGTTTGTGGCCACGGCGTTCTTTGTCGGGGCTTCCGCGGCCTGGCATTTGCTGCGTAAAAATGACACGCCTCACGTGCGCAAAATGCTCTCGATGGCGTTGTGGATGGCGTTGATCGTGGCGCCGATCCAGGCCGTGGTCGGTGATGCCCATGGTCTGAATACCCTGGAACATCAACCGGCAAAAATTGCCGCCATGGAAGGACACTGGGAAAACGTCGGTAACGAGCCGACGCCGCTGGCGCTGTTCGGTATCCCGGACATGGCGGCCGAGAAGACCCGTTATGCGCTGGAAATCCCTTACCTGGGCAGCCTCATCCTGACTCACAGCCTGGATAAACAGATCCCGGCGCTCAAGAGTTTCGCTAAAGAGGACCGTCCCAACGCGACCATCATTTTCTTCAGCTTCCGGATCATGGCCGGGCTTGGAATGTTGATGATCCTCACCGGTTTGCTGGGTCTTGCCTTACGCCGTAATGGCGCGCTGTACCGCAATCGGCTGTTCCTGCGCCTGGTGCTGTTCATGGGCCCGACCGGACTGATCGCGATGCTGGCGGGCTGGATCACCACCGAGGTCGGCCGTCAGCCGTGGGTCGTGTACGGCCTTCTGCGAACCGCCGATGCGGCGTCCAATCACACGGTCACGCAGCTGAGCATTTCGCTGGCGTTGTTTGTGTTGATCTACTTTTCGGTGTTCGCGGTGGGCATCGGTTACATGATGAAGCTGGTACGCAAAGGTCCCCAGCCGCATCACGAGCATCCGCCTCAGGGCGGTCCCGGTCAGGAGCGTACGCCACGCCGCCCCCTGTCCGCCGTCGCCGAGACGTTCGCGTCCGGCGATCACGTCAACTGAGCAAGGGGATTGATCATGGGCATTCAAGGTATAGATCTGTCGTTGATCTGGGGCGTCATCATTGCCTTTGGGGTAATGATGTACGTGATCATGGACGGCTTCGATCTGGGATTGGGCATCCTGTTCCCGCTCATCCCGGATAGGCAGGAACGCGATGTGATGATGAACACCGTCGCGCCGGTCTGGGACGGTAACGAAACCTGGCTGATACTCGGTGGGGCGGCACTTTACGGTGCGTTTCCCTTGGCTTACTCGGTGATTCTGGAGGCGTTGTATCTGCCACTGATTTTCATGCTGGCCGGGTTGATATTTCGTGGCGTGGCGTTTGAGTTCCGGTTCAAGGCCAGTCCTGAAAAACGCCATATCTGGGATATGGCCTTTATCGGCGGCTCACTCCTGGCAACGTTTTGCCAAGGCATCGTGATTGGCGCCTATATCGCTGGCATTCCAGTGGTCAATCGTCAGTTTGCAGGCGGCACCCTGGACTGGCTGTCAGCCTTTCCATTGTTCTGCGGTTTTGGGCTGATCGTTGCCTACGCGTTGCTCGGCAGTACCTGGTTGCTGGTCAAGACCGAAGGCATGCTTGAATCACGCATGCGACACTACACTCGGCCGCTGGCGTTCACCCTCACGGCGGTCGTGGCGGTGCTCTGTGTGTGGACACCATTGTTGCATCCCGAGATTGCGACTCGCTGGTTCACGCACGCGCATATCGTGGTCTTTGGCGGGTTGTTGATCCTTGGGGTGCTGGCGCTATTCGGGCTGCTTGGGACGCTACGCCAATATCACTCTCACTGGCCATTCGTGTTCACGTTGGCGCTGGTATTTCTGGGGTATATCGGTCTGGCCTTCAGTATCTGGCCGAATATCGTACCGCCCTCCATCAGTTTGTGGGATGCCGCATCGCCACCTTCAAGCCAGCTATTCATCTTGATCGGCACGTTGTTCATTCTGCCAATAATTCTGATGTACACCTGCTGGAGCTACTACGTGTTCCGCGGAAAAGTGAGGATCGGCGATGGCTACCATTGACAGTAGAAACGCTCGGGCCAGTGAAGAGTCGGTTACGCAAAACCAATCCTCCCCTTGGTATCGACGGGTGCTTTGGTTGATCGCTATCTGGTTCGGCAGTGTGATTGCACTGGGGGCAGTGGCGAGCTTTTTCCGGCTGATGATGCATATGGCCGGAATGACCACTCATTGATGGCTGATTTCAGATGATGAAGGCCCGGCGCGATCTTTCGCACCGGGCCTTTTTTTGTACCAATGGCTTAAGGCTTGCGATCAGCAAGCTCTTCGAGCAGGTCGGCTGAAGGAACGAAGAACAAGCCTCCGGTGACCGCCGTGCTGAAATCAAGCAGTCGGTCATAGTTGCCCGCGGGTCTGCCGACAAACATATTCTCGAGCATCTGCTCGATCGGTTCTGGCGAACGCGCATAGCCGATGAAGTACGTACCAAACTCGCCTGCGCCTGGCCGACCGAATGGCATGTTATCGCGCAGGATTTTCACCTCTTGTCCGTCCTTGGTGATGGTCGTCAAGGAACTGTGCGAACAGCTCGGCTTGACCGAATCATCGAGTTCGATATCGGAGAGTTTTTTGCGTCCGATAATGCGCTCCTGAGCCTCGACGGATAACTCGTTCCACGCGTCCATCTTGTGCAGGTATTTCTGTACCAGCACATAGCTGCCCCCACTAAACGACGGGTCTTCATCACCAATGATCGTGAAGTCGACCGCATGGCGCCCGACCGGGTTTTCGGTGCCGTCAACAAAGCCGACCATGCTGCGCATGTCGAAATAACGGAAGCCCTGAACTTCATCAACGACCGAGATCGCATCGCCAAGCGCTGAGAGCAATTGCGTCGCCAATTCGAAACACAGGTCCATCTGATCCGCACGAATGTGCAGCAAAATGTCGCCAGGCGTTGCAACCGCCCGACGCCCCTCTGTACCGAACTCGCGAAACGCGTGCAATGAGGCAGGACGCGGGCTGCCGAACAAGGTATCCCAGGCACTGGAACCAAAGCCGCATACGCACGACAAATTACCCGAGGGGACACGCTTGCCGACCGAGCGCGTGAGGGCCGCGACGTCTGCGCACCAGTCCCTTACAGCAGATTCACCACCAGGTTTGAGCGTTGCCACGATGAAAATCGCGCTGCTGGTAATGGGGCTACAGACGGATTGAGGATCAGGAGTTTGATTATCCATAGGCATGAGTTTTGTCATTGATAATTCCACAAGCGGCGGAACAGGAGTGAAAGACAGTAGCAGGTAATGGTTTCGAGGCAGCAATCGAAGCGGACATGCAAGCCATGCGGCGTACCTCGCTCATCGTCGTTTTCGGAGAAAACATTACCCTGAGCGTAACGGTTCACCGCTCATCTTGATTGATGCCTCTAGCATTAGCTCCTAATGTAACTCCACGAAAGCGAACCCGTGGAGTGAGCATGACAACAACAATATCCCCCGACTCGCGCTGGACGCGGCGGCGCACTGAAAAGCTGCGGCGCCTCGAGCAGGTACGAGGTCTCGCCGATGGTGTGGTGTTGCCCACCGACAAGATCGTGGCGGCACTTGAGGCCCTGATTTTGCCTGGCGACCGTGTGGTGCTGGAGGGCAACAACCAGAAGCAGGCGGACTTTCTTTCCCGCTCTCTGGCCAAGGCCGATCCGGCCAAGCTGCATGACCTGCACATGATCATGCCCAGCGTCGGTCGCTCGGAGCACCTGGACCTGTTCGAGCGCGGCATCGCCCGCAAGCTCGACTTCTCCTTCGCCGGCACCCAGAGCCTGCGCATCAGCCAGTTGCTTGAAGATGGCTTGCTGGAAATCGGCGCCATCCATACGTACATCGAGCTCTACGCCCGGCTGGTGGTGGACCTGATTCCCAACGTGGTGCTCTCGGCCGGTTTCATGGCCGACCGTGCCGGCAATATCTACACCGGAGCGAGCACCGAAGACACACCGGCGCTGATCGAGCCGGCGGCCTTCAGCGACGGCATTGTGATCGTCCAGGTCAACCAGTTGGTGGACGACGTCAGCGAGTTGCCTCGCGTGGACATTCCCGCGTCCTGGGTGGACTTCGTGGTGGTGGCCGACAAACCGTTCTACATCGAACCGTTGTTCACCCGCGATCCCCGGCACATCAAACCCGTGCATGTGCTGATGGCAATGATGGCGATCCGCGGGATCTATGAAAAACACAACGTTCAGTCGCTCAACCACGGCATCGGTTTCAACACGGCGGCCATCGAACTGATCCTGCCGACCTATGGCGAATCGCTTGGGCTCAAAGGCAAAATCTGCCGAAACTGGACCCTCAATCCGCACCCGACCCTGATTCCGGCCATCGAAAGTGGCTGGGTCGAAAGCGTGCATTGCTTCGGCACCGAACTGGGGATGGAAAATTACATCGCCGCACGGCCGGACGTGTTTTTCACCGGTCGCGACGGTTCCTTGCGTTCCAACCGAATGTTCTGCCAACTGGCCGGGCAGTACGCGGTCGACCTGTTTATCGGCGCGACCTTGCAGGTGGATGGCGACGGCCATTCTTCCACTGTGACCCGTGGACGCCTGGCCGGTTTCGGTGGCGCGCCGAACATGGGTCATGACCCGCGTGGTCGCCGTCACGGCACCCCGGCCTGGCTCGACATGCGCCACGGCGATGCTCCCGAAGCCTTGCTCGAACGTGGTAAAAAGCTCGTGGTGCAAATGGTCGAGACCTTCCAGGAGGGCGGTAAGCCGACCTTCGTTGAAACCCTCGATGCGGTTGAAGTGGCGAAGAAAAGCGGCATGCCTTTGGCGCCGATCATGATTTACGGCGACGACGTCACGCACCTGCTCACCGAAGAAGGCATCGCCTATTTGTACAAGGCACGCTCGCTGGAAGAGCGTCAGGCAATGATCGCGGCCGTGGCCGGAGTCACCGCCATCGGCCTGCGGCATAACCCCAAAGACACTGCGCGCATGCGCCGTGAAGGGTTGATCGCGTTGCCCGAAGACCTCGGCATCCGCCGCACCGATGCCACCCGCGAACTGCTGGCCGCGAAAAGCGTCGCCGATCTGGTGGAGTGGTCGGGTGGCTTGTACAACCCGCCCGCCAAGTTCAGGAGCTGGTAATGCACGCACTCAATCTGCAACCCAAGCGCCTGACCCTGGCCGAACGGCTGGCGGACCTGGCGGTAGACGCCCTGATCGACGAAGCCGACCTGTCGCCAAAACCGGCGCTGGTGGACCGTCGCGGCAGCGGTGCCCACAGCGATTTGCACCTGGGGCTGATGCACGCTTCGGCGCTGTCGCTGTGGCCGGCGTTCAAGGAAATGGCCGACGCGGCCATCGAGTTTGGCGCAGTCGGTCTGCCGCTGCGCGAAGCCCTCGGGCGGATCGGCCGCGAGGGCGAGCAAGCGATGCTGGCGACCACCAACGGTGTCAATACCCATCGCGGGGCGATCTGGGCCTTGGGCCTGTTGGTCGCCGCCGCCGCGCTGGAACCTGAATCCACTGCCGCCAGCTCGGTCACTGTGCGCGCCGCACGTCTGGCGTTACTCGAGGATCGTGATGCGCCGCGTCCGTTCAGTCACGGCGCCCAAGTGGCGCAACGTTACGGGGCTCGGGGCGCTCGGGAAGAAGCACAACTGGGCTTCCCGGCCGTGATGCAATTCGGCCTGCCGCAACTCCAACGCAGTCGCGCCGCTGGCAGCGGCGAACAGAACGCCCGGCTCGATGCCTTGCTGGCGATCATGACCACGCTCGCCGATACCTGCGTGCTTTACCGCGCCGGCGAGCAGGGGTTGCAAACGATGCAACTCGGCGCCAGGGCGGTGTTGGAAGCGGGCGGCACAGCCAGCCTGGCCGGTCGCCGTCGGCTGCATCTGCTCGACCAACAATTAATTGCGTTGAATGCCTCGCCCGGCGGCGCTGCGGATTTGCTCGCAGCCTGCCTGTTTATCGACCGCATCTCCTCTTGCGACGGCGTCATCCAGGGAGCTTTCTGATGGAAACCTTATCCTTTGAATTCCCCGCCGGGCAGCCGGCGCGGGGCAGGGCGCTGGTCGGCTGTGTCGGCTCGGGCGATCTCGAAGTGCTGCTCGAACCGGGGCAGGCCGGCACGCTGACGATCCAGGTGCAGACGTCGGTCAATGGCAGCCAACAGCGCTGGCAGCATTTGTTCGCACGGATGTTCGACGGCCAGACACCGCCGGCGATGCTCATCGATATTCATGATTTCGGAGCCACTCCTGGTGTGGTGCGCTTGCGTCTGGAGCAGGGCTTCGAGGAGATCGGCCATGAGTGACTACGCAGCATTGCTCAACAAATGCAGCTTCGTCGAACTCGGTGCCCGGCAACGCGCCAAAGCCTTGCTCGACGCCGGGACCTTCCGCGAATTGCTCGACCCGTTTCAGCGGGTCATGTCGCCGTGGCTATCGCGTCAGGGCGTGGTGCCGCAAGCCGATGACGGTGTGGTGATCGCCAAGGGCAGCATCGGCGGTTTGCCGGTGGTGATCGCCGCCATCGAAGGCGCATTCCAGGGCGGCAGCCTGGGTGAGGTCGGCGGGGCGAAAATTGCCGGCGCGCTGGAACTGGCAGCCGAGGACAACCGCAAGGGCATCCCCACCCGTGCCGTGCTGCTGCTGGAAACCGGTGGCGTGCGTTTGCAGGAAGCCAACCTCGGGCTGGCGGCGATTGCCGATATCCATGCGGCGATTGTCGATTTGCGCCAGTACCAGCCGGTGATCGGTGTGGTGGCCGGCAGCGTCGGTTGTTTTGGCGGCATGTCGATTGCCGCCGGGTTGTGCAGCTATCTGCTGGTCACTCAGGAAGCGCGACTTGGCCTCAATGGTCCGCAAGTGATCGAACAGGAAGCCGGGATCGAGGAATACGACTCGCGCGACCGTCCTTTCATCTGGAGCCTGACCGGCGGCGAGCAACGGTTCGCCAGTGGGCTGGTGGATCGGTATGTGGCCGATGACGTGGCGCAGATTCAGCAACACGTCAGCGAGCTGCTGCAACACGGGCTGCCCGCTGAACAGCGCAGTCGCCAGGCAGATCTGTTCCTGCAACGCCTCGCCCGTCTGGACGCGATGCCACAAATCGAACCGGCGACGGTTCGCGATCTGTATCAAGGAGCGCACTCATGAGCGGTTATTCCCTGAGAGGTTTGCACTGGTTTCAAGCCTTGAGTGCCGGCTCCAATATCGTCGACGGATTACCTGCTTCGTTGAAAGTCGCAGACGGCATGCTGGGTCAGCAGCCCGTGCGGTTTATCGCGGTGGTGGCTGATCCGCAGAACCGCTTTGTTCGTGCCCGTCACGGCGAGGTCGGTTTGTTGGAGGGCTGGGGTCTGGCCAAAGCGGTGGATGAGGTGATTGAAGCGGATCGCAACAAACCACAGAAGCGTGCGCTGATCGCCATCGTCGATGTGCCAAGCCAGGCTTATGGCCGCCGCGAAGAAGCCCTGGGCATCCATCAGGCCCTGGCCGGTGCTGCGGACAGTTATGCCCGAGCACGACTGGCCGGGCATGCGGTGATCGGTTTGCTGGTGGGCAAGGCGATGTCCGGGGCGTTTCTGGCCCACGGATATCAGGCCAACCGGCTGATTGCCCTGCGTGACCCTGGGGTGATGGTTCACGCCATGGGCAAGGTCTCGGCCGCGCGGGTCACCCTGCGCAGCGTTGAAGAACTCGAAGCCCTGGCCGCCAGCGTGCCGCCGATGGCCTATGACATCGACAGCTATGCCAGCCTCGGCCTGCTCTGGGAAACCCTGGCGGTGGAGCAGGTCGAGCAGCCGACCGCGAGCGATCTGGCTCGGGTTATCGACCGCTTGCTCCACGCCATAAGCGACGTCGAAGCCAGCGGGGCTGATTTGAGCTCCCGTCTGGGCGCGACCAACCGTGCGGCATCGAGCAAGGTTCGCCAACTGTTGCGTGAGCAATGGTGAACGGGTTTCTGGCCCATGACCTGCTCTGGGGACTGACCCCGGAGCAGTTGCCGGCGGATGCGCCGCTGTGGGTGGTCGAGGTCATGAGCGAAGGTCAACCAGTCGTGGTTCGACGCGCCTTGAGTGCTGCCGATCAGATTGCAGTAGGCGTACGTGGAGCGTTGCGCGAGCAGCGTTTCCCAACGCTGATGGCGGTCGAGGCGATCCAGCGTCGGGTACGGCCGGAAGACCTTTGCCATGTCGAGAGTGATCGTGACCTGCCGGCCTTGCAGGTTCTGGCGCAACTGCGGCCGATGCTCGATACCTGCGGTTGGGTTTGGGGCGTCAGTGGCAGCGCCGGGTTTGAGTTGGCCAGCGGCGTGACGGCATTGCATGAGCGCAGCGATCTCGACTTGATCTTGCGCACGCCGCAACCCTTGGACCGGGTTCAGGCGCAGGAACTGCTGACGTGGCTGGACGCCGCTGCGTGCCCGGTGGACATGCAATTGCAAACACCGCTGGGCGCGGTTGCCTTGCGTGAATGGGCCGGTCCGGCAAAGCGGGTGTTGCTCAAAAACGCCCGCGAAGCACGGCTGGTGAACGACCCTTGGCATCCACAGGAGCACACAGCGTGAGCAGCCTGTTGGTGTTCCCGGGCCAAGGTGCGCAGCAGCCGGGCATGCTTCATCGTTTGCCCGAGGCGAGCGTGATCGAGGCGAGCGAGGTGCTGGGCGAGGATGTTCTGCAACTTGATTCTGCCCAGGCGCTGAAATCGACCCGAGCGGTTCAGCTGTGCCTGCTGATCGCAGGCGTCGCTGCGGCGCGTATGTTGTTGCCGCACGGGTCGACAGTGGATTACGTGGCTGGGCTGTCCATCGGCGCCTATCCGGCGGCGGTGGTGGCGGGTGCGTTGCGCTTCAGCGATGCGCTGCATCTGGTCAGCCTGCGGGGTGAGCTGATGCAACAGGCCTATCCCCAGGGCTACGGCATGACCGCGATCATCGGTCTGGACCTGGCGACCGTGGAAGGCTTGCTGGCGCAGGTTCACAGCAGCGCGACGCCGGTTTACCTGGCCAACATCAATGCTGATAACCAGCTGGTTATCGCCGGCAGCGACTCGGCGATGAACGCCGTCGCCGAGTTGGCCCGGGGGCGTGGCGCGGGGTTGGCGAAACGGCTGGCGGTCAGCGTGCCGTCGCATTGCCCGCTGCTCGATGAACCCGCACAGGTGCTGGCCGAGGCGTTTGCCAACGTGCCGTTGCAGCTACCGACAGTGGGCTACTTGAGTGGCAGCCGCGCCCGACCGATCCGTTCGGTCGAGGCGTTGCGCGATGACCTGGCATTCAACATGTGCCGGGTGGTGGACTGGCGCGGCACCGTACAAAGCGCCTACGAGCGTGGCGTGCGGTTGCACATTGAACTGCCGCCCGGTGCGGTGCTCACCGGATTGGCGCGACGGGTCTTCGAACAAGGCACGGTCATCGCCTTCGATGGCGCGCGCCTGGATACGTTGCAAGCGCTGTTGCGTGAGGAGGGCAGTCGCCAACCCTAGACACCGCTCAGGCTACGAAGGACAAAAACAATAACTTCGACGATGCACTTTGAGGATGACAACAATGATTATTTACGGTGTGGCGCTGCTGGCGATCTGTACGCTGGCAGGGGTGTTCGTGGGCGACATGCTCGGCGTGTTGTTGGGCGTCAAGTCCAACGTCGGCGGGGTCGGTATCGCGATGATCCTGCTGATTCTCGCGAAGTTGTGGACGCACAAGCGCGGCGGCATGACCACGGAATGCGAGCTGGGCGTCGGCTTCTGGGGCGCCATGTACATTCCGGTGGTGGTGGCCATGGCCGCGCAACAGAACGTCGTCGCCGCCTTGCACGGTGGTCCGGTGGCCGTGCTGGCCGCCATCGGTTCGGTAGTGACCTGCGGCTGCACCATTGCCTTGATCAGCCGGATCCACAAGGGCGAGCCCTTGCCGGATGAGCCTGAGGATATAACCTCGGTTGCCGCCTCGATCGGGAGACACTGATATGTGGAATCTCATGGAAGCGGGTCTGAAACATAACGATCTGGTCACCGCGTTCGCATTCGTCGGCGTGATCATGTGGATCTCCGTCGTGCTCTCCAAACGCCTGACGTTCGGACGGATTCATGGCTCGGCGATTGCCATCGTCATCGGGTTGGTGCTGGCCTGGGTCGGCGGCACGCTCACCGGCGGGCAGAAAGGCCTGGCGGACGTCGCGGTGTTTTCCGGTATCGGCCTGATGGGCGGTGCCATGCTGCGCGACTTTGCGATCGTCGCCACGGCCTTCGAAGTGCAGGCCACCGAAGCGCGCAAGGCCGGGTTTATCGGCGCACTCGCGCTGCTGCTGGGGACCGTGCTGCCGTTTATTGTCGGGGCGTGCATCGCCTGGGCATTCGGTTATCGCGATGCAGTGAGCATAACCACCATTGGCGCCGGGGCGGTGACCTACATCGTCGGTCCGGTCACCGGCGCGGCGATTGGCGCCAGTTCCGATGTGGTCGCGCTGTCGATTGCCACGGGGTTGATCAAGGCCATTCTGGTGATGGTTGGCACGCCGATGGCGGCGCGCTGGATGGGGCTTGATAACCCGCGCTCGGCGATGGTCTTCGGTGGGTTGGCCGGCACCGTCAGCGGTGTGACGGCGGGCCTCGCGGCGACGGATCGGCGGTTGGTACCTTATGGCGCGCTGACCGCGACGTTTCATACAGGGTTGGGCTGCCTGCTGGGGCCGTCGTTGCTGTATTTCATCGTTCGCGGGATTGTCGGCTAGGTTCAAGATTTTCCTCGCCTGTTCTGACGCCATCGCGAGCAAGCTCGCTCCCACAGTGGATTGATAGTGTTGCTGCAATCTGTGGCAGCTCACAAATCTAATGTGGGAGCGAGCTTGCTCGCGATGGGGGCACCTCGGTTTCAGGCATGTCGATGGGCATACATCCGACACTCCGCCAACAACGCCAGCAGATTCGGATCACGCTCCTTGGCCTTCAGAAACACCACCCCAATGTGCTGCTGCAACCGATAGCGCTCCTGCAACGGGACCAGCTTCACGCGGTTCTCGTATACCGCAGCAATCCGCCCTGGCAGGAGCGCATAACCGACCCCGGAGCTGACCATGCTCAGCAGGGTGAAGATATCGTTGACCTGCATCGCTACCTTCGGCTCGAACCCCGCCTGCTTAAAGACCCGAATGCCGTCCTGGTGCGTAGCGAAGCCCTGGGTCAGGGTAATGAAGGTCTCGTTACGCACCTCGGCGAGGTCGACTTCGCTCCGTTGGGCAAACGGTGAGTCGGCTGGCGTGGCGAGGAAGATGTCGTCGGAAAACAGTGGGATCTGCTCGCAGTCCGGGTCGTTGACGGTGTCGTCCAGGGACACCAGGATCGCATCGACCTCCATGTTTTTGAGCTTGTACAGCAAGTCGAAGTTGGAGCCGAGGATCAGGTCGATGTTGAGTTCGCTGCGGCGAATCTTCAGGCCCATGATCAGTTGCGGCACCGTTTTCACCGTGAGTGAATACAGCGAGCCGAGCTTGAAGCGTTCGGCCGAAAAACCAGCGGCTTCGCGGGTCAGGCGTACGCTCTCGAGCACATCCTGAATCAGTTTCTGCGCCCGCTCTTCGAGCACATAGGCGCTTTCCAGTGGCGTCAGGCTGCGCCCTTCATGCTTGAACAGCGGGCAGCGCAGTGCGCTTTCCAGCGAGTGAATGGCCCGGTGCACACTGACATTGCTGGTCTGCAGTTCGGCCGCCGCACGGGCCAGGTTGCCGGTGCGCATGAAGGCCAGGAACACTTCCAGCTTTTTCAGGGTCAATTCTTCGTCGATCAGCATGGCGCAGACTCTTTTTCAATCGCCCGATTGTGCACTACTGGTCGACCTTTGGCTCAAGGGTTTATGGCCACCTGGTGTGGCCGGCAGTTGAGGTACGCCGAGGATTTCAGCCAGCGCTGGTCGGGGTACCAGGAAAACATGAACTGGCCGTCCTTGAGTGTGTCGATTACCTGACGCGCCACTTGTGGCCGCACTGCCGGGCAGCCCAGGCTGCGTCCGATGCGGCCCTGGCGCTCGCTCCACAACGGACTCACGTAATCGGCCGCGTGAATCACGATGTCACGGTCGCGTGCGCGGTCATTGAAACCCGGCTCCAGACCGTCCATGCGCAGCGAGTAGCCGTGGCTGCCCTGGTAGCTTTCCTGGGTGCGGAACAGGCCCAGGCTGGACTGATAGCTGCCGACGCGATTGGAGAACTGCGTGGCGAAATTTTCCCCGGACTTTTGCCCGTGGGCGACCAGATCGCGCAGCACCAGGGACTTTTTGCGCAGATCGAAGATCCACAGGCGACGTGCCGTGGAAGGTTGTGAATAGTCGATCACGGCCAGGCGTTCGGCTTGTCTGGCGCCATTGTTGATGGCGCATTGCATGGCGCTCAGGGCACTTTGTAGCGCTTGGGGATTGAGTTCCGGAGCGACCTGCGCGAGGCTGTTATACAACGCTTGGTTGTGGGTGCTGGCAGCGAGCACCGGAGTGCAAATCGCGCTCAGGGTCGTCGCTGCCAGACTGAGTCGGCGCACAAAGGTCAGCATGTGTTGAGAGTCTCATTGTTATTGTTATTGTTGACTCCCGACGTCCTGTCATTTCACCGGCAGGCCTGTTGATACGCTGGCCTTATTGCTTGCCGCACCGGCTGCAGAGGTTGACCGTCTACGTGACGGTCGTGGAGTGGAGTAAAGCTGTTGATCAAAAAGCTCGCATGTTACTTGAGCCTTTGCCTGCTCGCTGCGCCATTGGTCGCGACTGCCCAGAACGAGCTGGCCGATCACGACAGTCCGTTGCAATTGGCGCTCACTCAATTGCCGGTCGATTGCCCACGCCTGGCCGCGCACCTGAGCGCACCTGCGCAAATGCTGTTGCAGGCTTTTTATCAGCAGCAAAATTACCTCCTGATCTGGCCTGTCAGCGGGCGCTTGTCGGCATTGCAGGCACAGTTGCGGCAGTTGGCCGATGACGGGCTGGACCCAAGCCGCTATAACCTGCCCACGGACAATTCCGAGGGTGACGCGTTGTGCGTCGACATCGGCATCAGTGCGCATTACCTGCAAGCCTTGCAGGACCTGCACTACGGTCGCTTGCGGCAATCGCGTTTCGAGCCGCTGTGGCATGCGCAGGCGTTGCCGCAGGATCGACACGCCGAGGTGCTTGCCATCGCCGGGCCGGGTTTGCAGGACATTGCGGCGGCTTTTCAGCAGGCCCGTCCAAGCCTTGAGCTTTATCAGAGTTTGCGCCGCGTTTATGCCCGCCAGCGCCAGCAGGCGTTGCCCCATTGGCCAGCAGTCGCCAGCGGGCCTTTGTTGCGCCCCGGCACGCATGACGCGCGAATACCGGTGTTGGCGCGGCGGTTGTTCAGCGAGGGCTATCTGCCCAGCGTTTCCGCGAGTCTCGGCACCGCCTACAACACGGAACTGGTGAGTGCGGTGAAAAACTTCCAGCTAAGCCATTCGCTGCAAGCGGATGGCATGGTTGGATCGGACACGGTGGTTGAGTTGAATGTCAGTCCGGCGACGCGGCGCGAGCAACTGCGCATCAACCTCGAACGCTTTCGCTGGCTGGCGCAGGATCTGGAGCCCAATGGCTTGCTGATCAATGTGGCCGCGGCGCAGTTGACCGTCTATCAGGCCGGTGTGCCGGTCTGGCAGACGCGGACCCAGGTGGGGCGTGCCGAGCGGCAGACCCCGCTGCTGAAATCGTCGGTCACGCGCCTGACCCTGAACCCGACCTGGACGGTGCCGCCGACCATCATGCGTGAAGACAAGCTGCCGGAGATTCGCCGGGATCAGACGTTCCTGAGTAAACAAAACCTGCAGGTGCTGGATAGCGACGGCCATCCGTTGGTGGCGGACGATATCGACTGGGATAACCCTGGCAACATCCTCTTGCGCCAGGATGCCGGACCGAAGAACCCGCTGGGACAGATGGCGATCCGCTTTCCCAATCCGTTCTCCGTGTACCTGCATGACACCCCCAGCCAGGCGCTATTCAACAAGGGGCCGCGCGCCTTCAGCTCAGGCTGTGTGCGGGTCGAGCAAGCGATGCAACTGCGCGATCTGTTGTTGAGTCCGGCGGAGCGTGTGCGTACCAACGAGTTGCTGGCGACAGGGCTTACCCACGAATTCAGGCTGGCCAAACCGGTGCCGATCCTGCTCAGCTACTGGACGGTGCAAGCCGACAGCCATGGCCGGTTGCTCTATGCCCCGGATATTTATGGGCGTGATGCAGCCTTGTCGGCCGCGCTGGGCAGCAAGTCCTGAGCAGGACTCTCACCCCGGTTTGGAGATACAAAACATGAATAATGAGCCGCGTGAGCAGGGCGAACCGTTCAAGCGGCTGTTCTTTGCGCTGCCCTGCGCCATTGCCCAACGCCGAGCCATCGCCCAATGGCGAAGCGCTCTTGGGCTGGGTAGCGGGCGCCCGGTGCCAGCGGAAAACTTTCATCTGACGCTGATGTTTCTGGGGGCTGTGGCGGTGGCGCAGGTTCCGGTTATCTGCGCGGCTGCCGCGCAAGTACGAACGCCAGGCGAGCCGTTGAATGTATCGCTCGATCATCTGGATGCATGGCGTCGAGCCGGCATTTTATTACTCGCGCCAAAGCAGACACCGCTGCCTTTGCGTCAGATGGTTTACGCCTTGCAACAGGCGATGCTGCCGCTTGGGTTTGTCGACGAGCCCCGGGAATATCGTCCTCATTTGACCTTGATGCGGGACTTTCGAGAGCCTGTCCCGGAGTCGGAGACGCCCCCCGACTTTCACTTGAGTGCCAGGCATTTCGCCCTGTTCGAATCGCATAAAGGTCGCTATCGGGCGCTGGCTGAATGGCCTCTGTTATCAATGACCGGGTCAGGAGAATAGGGGGCTCGCTCCAGTCAGTTGGTGGTACATCTTGACCCTGCGGTGGCTATTTGCATAACCGCCCATCGCTGAAACCGTCCCGCTTTGAATATGGTCCAGATAACGGAATATCGTGCGTGGCGAAATAAAGCCGATCTTGTAGTTCAACGCCGCCATTCGATCTTGCAGCTCATAACCGGGATTACGCTCATCCATATGAAAGTGCAGCCCGTGCTGTTTGATCAGTCGAGCATTCCACAGGGTGCAAAAGCTCTTCAAGTGAACTTCTTTGAACGGTTTCGGCGTCTTTGCATTAAACCCCAAGGCCAGCAGACTACGCCGTGTGTAGTGTTTGAAAAACCGTGAAGTCAGGCGCCAGGCCGATCGGGTCACGCCTCGATTCAGCTGTTCCAGGCAGCCGACCGCCGCTACTTCTTGCGGGCCTGCGCACTGGCTGAGCATCAGGCCGAAAACAGCCGGGTCGTAAATGAACGTATCGGTGTGCAACAAGAACAGGTACTCGGTTTCAACCTGCTCCAGGGCAAGATCCAGGGCTCGGCCGTGAGCCATACTCCCGGCTTCAGGGCCGTTGCTTTTACGCTCGATCAGGTTGATCCAGTCGAGCGTGCGCAGGTATTCGCTGCTCGCATCGTTCGAATAGTTGTCCACTACAAATACCGGCACGCCTGCCGCCTGCACATGCTCGCGCAGCAGTTCCAGGCAGGTTTTGGTCAGTTCAAGCGATTTATAGTTGACCAACACAATGCTGTAGTTGGCCTTGGTCGAAAGTGGATGCGTCATGAGTGGGTGAGCCTCGATTGCTGCCTGAACTTCAGGCTTGCGCTCATCCTAAAGAGGGCAATCTTTCGGCCTGTTCCCACATGGATAAATTTTTTGACAGGGTTGTTTCTGTTTCTGATGAGCGGGGGAGTCGGGCGGGCGAAGGGGATAGATCTATTCGAGAGAGGACGAGGACAGGTTCTTACGTGGAAATGAACCAGTCCTCGCGTGCTTCAGGGCATCACTCTGCGTAGCAGCCGGGACTCAGCGCACCAGGCAGGGCTTTTTGTTATCGAACTTCCAGCCGGGAATCATGAACTGCATGGCCACGCTGTCGTCACGCGCGCCCAGGCCCATGCCTTTGTAGAGTTCGTGGGCCTTGGCGACGGCGTCCATGTCGATATCGACGCCCAGGCCGGGTCTGGCTGGAACCTCGATGTGACCGTCGACGATTTGCAGAGGCTCCTTGGTCAGGCGTTGCCCGTCCTGCCAGATCCAGTGGGTGTCGATTGCGGTGATCTCGCCGGGTGCAGCTGCCGCAACCTGGGTGAACATCGCCAGCGAAATGTCGAAGTGATTGTTGGAATGAGAGCCCCAGGTCAGCCCCCACTCATGGCACATCTGCGCCACGCGTACCGAGCCTTGCATGGTCCAGAAGTGCGGATCGGCCAATGGAATGTCCACCGACTGTAGCTGGATGGCATGGCCCATTTCGCGCCAGTCTGTAGCAATCATGTTGGTCGCCGTCGGCAGACCGGTGGCTCGGCGAAATTCGGCCATCACCTCACGGCCGGAATAACCGTTTTCAGCGCCGCATGGGTCTTCGGCGTAAGCGAGAACGTGATGCTGATCGCGGCACAAACGGATGGCTTCTTTAAGCGACCATGCGCCATTCGGGTCGAGGGTGATGCGCGCATCAGGAAAGCGCTCGGCCAAAGCAGTAACAGCTTCAATTTCTTCATCGCCGCTCAACACGCCGCCCTTGAGCTTGAAGTCGTTGAAACCGTATTTGGCCTTGGCGGCCTCGGCCAGGCGCACGATGGCTTCAGGCGTCATCGCCTGTTCGTGACGCAAGCGGAACCAGTCATCCGCATCGGGTTCGCTGCGGTACGCCAGATCGGTCTGGTTGCGGTCACCAATGTAGAACAGATAACCGAGCATCTTTACCGCGTCACGTTGCTGGCCTTCGCCGAGCAAGGCCGCCACCGGGACTTCGAGGAACTGGCCGAGCAAGTCCAGCAGGGCGGCCTCCATGGCGGTCACCGCATGAATGGTGATGCGCAAGTCAAAGGTTTGCAGGCCACGGCCGGCCGAGTCGCGGGCCGCGAAAGCGCTGCGCATGGCGTTCAGGATGCTTTGGTATTTGCCGATCGGCTGCCCGACCACCAGGCTGCGGGCGTCTTCCAGGGTTTCACGAATGCGCTCGCCGCCGGGGACTTCACCGACGCCGATGTTGCCGGAGCTGTCCTTGAGAATGACGATATTGCGAGTGAAGAATGGGCCGTGGGCGCCGCTGAGGTTCATCAGCATGCTGTCGTGGCCGGCAACAGGAATGACCTGAAGGCTGGTGATCAGCGGGGCTTTTCCGGTGTGGTAAAGGTGTTCGGTATTCATGTTCATTTCCTGTTTTTGTCAGTTCGACCCAATCGCCGATCAGTGCGATTTACCCAGCGCGGGTTGGTGAATGTCGGTGTCGGCTGCGTCCGTTACCGTGGGTTTGGTCTTGGCGAAAAACACCAGCAGCGCAGCGATGATCGAGGTGCCCGCCAAGCCATACAGCCCGCCCTGAATGGAACCGGTGGTTTGCTCCAGGAAGCCGAAGGTCGTCGGGGCGACGAACCCGCCGAGGTTGCCGATGGAGTTGATCAGGGCGATGACCGCGGCGGCGATCCGGGCATCGAGGTAGCCTTGGGGAATCGGCCAGAACAGCGAAGACGCCGACTTGAACCCAATCGCTGCAAAGCAGATGGCGATAAAGGCGAAGATCGGCCCGCCCGTGGTCGACAGGAACATGCCCGTGGCGGCGATCAGCAGCGCAGCGGCGACCCAGGCCTGCTGGAACTTGAACTTGCCCGACAGTGCGGCGAAGGCATACATGGCCACAATCGAAATCAGCCAGGGAATCGAGTTGTAGAAACCCACCTGAACATCGCTGAGGTCGCCCATCTTTTTGATGATGCCGGGCAGCCAGAAGGTGGCGGCATAGATCGTCAGCTGAATGCAGAAGTACAGGGCGCAAAACAGCATGATCTGACGGTCCTTGAGCAGTTTGCCCAAGGTCGGTTTGACCGTGTGGGCGGCGTCGCGCTCACGTTGTTCGCGCTCGATTTCGTCGACGAGTGCGTCCTGCTCTTCACGGCTCAGCCACTTGGCGTCGTGCGGTTTGGAGTCCAGCCAGAACCAGACGAAGAAGCACAGAAACACCGACGCCATGCCTTCAATGATGTACATCCACTGCCAGCCATGCATGCCCAGGCCGTTGATTTGCAGCAGCATGCCGGACAACGGGCCCGAGATCAGCGAGGCGAATGCCGAGCCACTGAGGAAGATCGCGATGGCTTTACCGCGCTCGACGCCGGGCAACCACCGAGTGAAGTAGTAGATGACGCCCGGGAAGAAACCGGCTTCGGCCACGCCCAGCAGAAACCGCAAGATGTAGAAGTGGGTTTCGTTCTGGATGAAGGCCATCAGCGTGGCGGTAATGCCCCAGGTGAACATGATCCGGGTCAGCCAGAAACGCGCACCGACCTTTTGCAGCAGCATGTTCGAGGGTACTTCGAACAGCGCATAACCAATGAAGAACAAACCTGCACCGAGCCCATACGCCGCGGCACCGATGCCCAGGTCGTGTTCCATGTGGGTGCGGACGAAGCCAATGTTGACGCGGTCGATGTAATTGACGATGAACATGATGACGAAGAGCGGGAGCACATGGCTCTTCACTTTCGAAATGGCGCGCGCCAGGACAGGATTGTCCGGCGAGACGGCAGGTGCGTTGCTTGAGTTGCTCACGGTTCATGACTCCCACTGATTATTGTTATGCGGGTGTGGTGCTGCAGTGTTGTTTTGTGAATTAAGTTGCCAGTCATCATACAAGTGAGATTTTTGAGTCGCAATATGAGTCTTGCGACCAAATGGCTATAAAAACTGGGGGTGTAAGATTTAAATGTGTGTTTTTGACGCGTTTTCAGCGGTTTAAGCTCGATTTTGACTCGGCGTTTCAGTTTTAAAAATGAGTGTTTAGGTCAACATGCAGGCGATGGAGTCGAATAAAACTGCTGAAACAGCTATGTTGTCTGACGTGTTGAGTTGCAAAATCAGCACAACCCCCGTAGCAGCTGGCGCAGCCTGCGTTCGGCCGCGCAGCGGTCGTGAAATCAGACACCACGTTTTTTCAGGTTAACCATGGAGGCAGGATTTACGGCTGCTTCGCACCCGAACGCAGGCTGCGCCAGCTGCTACGGATTGTGTAATGACGGTAGTATTCTGGAGCCTCATTTGAACGGGTCGGACCACATGCAAAACGAATCCAATGGTTCAGGCCGCAAGCGCGCGCCCGGTCTGGCGCACGATATTGTCGCCGAGCTGACTCAACGCATCCTGCTCGGGCAGATCGCGCCCGGTGAAAAACTGCCCTCGGAGTCGACGATTGTTCGTGAGCACGGCGTCAGTCGCACCGTGGTTCGCGAGGCCATCTCCAAGTTGCAGGCATCGGGGCTGGTTGAAACCCGGCATGGCGTGGGAACGTTTGCCCTGGAGCGTGACCAGCATCAGGGTTTTCGCCTGAGCAGCGACACCGCGATCAGCGTGCGGGGGATTCTCGAACTTCGCATGGGGCTGGAGACGCAAGCCGCCGCCCTGGCCGCGAAGCGCCGAACGGACGATCAGCTTGTCCGGATGCGCCAGGCGCTAGACGATTACCAGAGCTCACTGGCCAATAACGACAGCAGCGTTGAGCCTGACGTGCGTTTTCATCGGCTGATTGCCGAAGCCACCGGGAATACGTACTTCACCGACATCATCTATCAGTTGGGTAACTCGGTCATACCTCGCACGCGGATCAATGCGCAGGAACGTGGCAGCACCGATCTGATGAAGCTGGGCCAAGCAGCCAATCTGGAGCACGAAGCGATCTTCAATGCGATTCGCCGACAGGACCCCGACGCGGCCAGAGCGGCCATGCTGCTGCATTTGAGCAATAGCCTGGAGCGTATGGCGGTTGAGTGAGGCAATCTCAGAGCAACGACATTGCCCCTCAAACCAGCAACCGCAGCGTTTCAAACAGCTGTCGATCTTCCTGCTTCGCCGAACGCGCATGGCGCCGAATCACCTGTAACAGGCACTCGGTAAAACACAGCGCCGGATTGCTCAGCGAGCCGTTGCGTCGGGTGACGATGCTCAGCTGTCTCGGTTCGAACTGCTCGGTCAGGTTCAGCGAAACCAAGCGGCCGAGGAAGGGCGGGGCAGTGCTCAGGATGGTCGGGCCCCAGGTGCACATGTCGGCCCGCTCGAGCATCATTTGCAGAATCGCCAGTGAATGGGCGCGCACGATGCGTTTTTCATCAATCTGCGCGTTGTGCCTCCAGAACAGCTCCTGCATCAGCGCATCGTGGCCGTCTGGCGCGTAGTTCAGGGTCCAGTCCTGATCGAGCAATTCGTGAATCGACCGTGCGTTCTGTCGCGGATGACCCTGGCGAACCAGCACCGAGGTCTGGTAATCAAGCAGGGTTTCGCAGGTAAATTCCGGGGTCGCTTGTGCGGGGTGAAGCTGGCCAATGGCGAAGTCCATGCTGCCATCGCGCAGCAGTGGCTGGGCCACCGCCATCAGGCTTTCGAACAATTCCAGCTGGATGTCTGGCATGCGTGCTCGAAAGGCCAATACCACTTCGGGCAAGAAGGTTAGCGCGACCCAGGGCGTGACCCCGACGCAGAGTCGCCCCTGAGCCTTGCCGCGCAGGTGATCGAGTTCGGTCTGCGCATGCTCCAGTTGCTTGAGCACCAGCCGGGCGTGCATCAGCAGCACCTTGCCAAACTCGGTGAAATTCAGGCCACTGGGGGTTCTGACGAACAGCGGTACCTGTTGTTCGGTTTCCAGCTCGCGCAGGGCTTTGGTCACGGCGGCCTGGGACATGTCCAGCGAGCGCGCAGCGGCACGGATGCTGCCGGTCTCGGCGCTGGCGATCAGGGCTTGTAATTGATGCAGTTTCATCTGCTCACCATGGCGACAACTGTTGGTTGTCATCATAACCAAACTGAGCCTCCCCAGCCTACGACCCATTCCCTAAGATCGAATCCAGCAGCGCCCAGGTCGAGTCGCGGGCAGCTGAATAATCTTATCAAGGAGCACACCCATGAATGCTGACCACGTCCTGCCGGGAATCGCTGCGCTGCAGGATGAAATGATCGCCCTGCGTCAGCGTATTCACGCGCACCCCGAGCTTGGGTTTGAAGAGTTCACCACCAGTGAGCTGGTGGCGCAGTGCTTGACGCAGTGGGGGTATGAAGTCAGCAAAGGGGTGGGCAAGACCGGCGTGGTCGGGACCCTGAAAAATGGTCAAGGGCGGTCGCTTGGGCTGCGCGCTGACATGGATGCACTGCCGATTCAGGAAGCCACGGGGTTGCCCTATGCCAGTCGGATCGACGGCGTGATGCATGCCTGCGGCCACGACGGTCATACGGCAACCTTGCTGGCGGCGGCTAAATACCTGGCGCAAACGCGGGATTTCAACGGCACGCTGAATCTGGTTTTCCAGCCGGCCGAAGAAGGCCTGGGCGGTGCACAGAAGATGCTTGAGGACGGGCTGTTCGAACGTTTCCCATGTGATGCGATATTTGCCATGCACAACATACCGGGCTATCCCGCCGGGCAGTTGGGGTTCTACAGCGGGCCGTTCATGGCGTCTGCCGATACCGTCACGATCAAAATCATCGGCACCGGTGGCCATGGCGCGGTGCCGCACAAGGCGATCGACCCGGTGGTGGTCTGCTCGTCGATCGTGATTGCCCTGCAGAGCATTGTCTCGCGCAACGTCAATCCGCAAGAAACGGCGATCATCACCGTGGGTTCGATTCATGCCGGGAAGGTTTCGAATGTGATTCCCGCGTCCGCCGAAATGATCCTGAGCGTGCGCGCGTTGACGCCTGAAGTTCGCCAATTGCTCGAACTCAGAATCACCGAGCTGGTAAACGGGCAGGCGGCGAGTTTCGGCGCGCGGGCCGAAATCGATTATTTCCACTGCCATCCGGTGCTGATCAACGATCCCGAGCAAACCGCATTTGCCCATCAGGTAGCGCGGGAGTGGCTGGGGGAAGGGCAACTGATCGAAGACCTGCGGCCCTTCACCGCCAGCGAGGACTTCGCGTTCATCCTCGAGAAATGCCCCGGCAGTTATCTGGTGATCGGCAATGGCCATGGCAATGGCGATGGCGATGGCAGCTGTTTGCTGCACAATCCCGGTTACGACTTCAATGATGCCTGCCTGCCGATAGGGGCGAGCTATTGGGTGAAGTTGGCCGAGGGTTTTCTGCGTTGAGGCGCACAGTTTTTGAACATCAATATTTTCAAACATCACGGTTGTACAAAAAGCTGTCGGTAACCCGACTCGGCGAACCCCTGGAGGAAAATAACAATGAATAAGATGATCGCGGCGGTTTCACTGGTTTTCATGACGGCATCCGGCCTGGCCGGCGCGGCCGACTGGTCCGGCAAAGTGTTGAGACTGGGTATTGACCCGACGTACCCACCGCTGGAATACAAAAACCAGGATGGCACGCTGACCGGCTTTGGCGTCGACATCGCCGACGCGCTGTGTGCGGAGTTGCACGCCAAATGCGTCTGGGTTGAAAGCAGCTGGGACGGGATGATTCCGGGGCTGCTGGCGCGCAAGTTCGACGCTATCGCTTCGTCGATGACCGTCACCCCCAAGCGTCAGGAGCAGATTGCGTTCAGCGACAAGGTCTCCAACGCGCCGGCACGCCTGGTCATCAAGCGCGGATCGGACCTGCAACCGACCCTCGAGTCGCTCAAAGGCAAGCGCATAGGCGTGGAGCAGGGCTCGACCCAGGAAGCGTTTGCGAAATCGGTCTGGGGCAAGCAGGGCGTAGAGATTCTGTCTTATCAGAATCAGGATCAGGTCTACGCCGACCTCGTGGTAGGGCGGCTCGATGCCTCTTTGCAAGGCTCGATTCAGGCCAGTTACGGGTTTCTGAATAAACCGGCGGGCAAGGACTACGAGTTTGCCGGCGGGACGCTGGACAACCCGGAATTCTTCGGCATCGGTGACGGTATTGGCGTGCGCAAGAATGATGTTGAACTGCGTGAAGACCTGAACAAGGCCCTGGCGACGATTCTTGCTAATGGCACGTACGCGAAGATCAACAAAAAGTACTTCGACTTCGACATCTACGGCGCGAAGTAATCCCCGCTCGATATGTTCCGTAGCAGCTGTCGAGCTTGCGAGGCTGCGTTCGAGGACGAAGTCCTCGCAAATCCGGTGCATACGGTTTGCCTGAAAGAACGCGCTGCCAGACTTTACGACTGCTACGCAGCCGAACGCAGCCTCGCGGGCTCGGCAGCTGCTACGGATTGTGTACTGGCTTGATTCTGATCGTTCCCGCACGGGCGTGTGGGAACGATCAATAGGCGCCGTCGGTTACTTGCCAAGCGCCGCTGCCAGCAGCGGAGCCGCCTGCTCATCCGTCAATGCGGGGAGAATTTCCATGGCCAAAAGGTCACTCCATTCCTTGCTAATGGCACGTACGCGAAGATCAACAAAAAGTACTTCGACTTCGATATTTACGGCGCGAAGTAAACTCAGCTCGGCATCTTGAACGGAGCAGTCGCCCGGGCTAATGCCAGTTAGTTAAGCGAACGCTCGGTTCGAAACAGCAAAGATCAAATGTGGGAGCGAGCTTGCTCGCGATAGCGGTGTGACAGTCAACATTGATGCCGAATGTAAAACCGCTATCGCGAGCAAGCTCGCTCCCACACTGGATTTGCTTCGCTTGCCAGAATTGACTGGCAATCGTTCCCACGGGAGCATGGGAACGATCAATAGACGCCGACGGTTATTTGCCAAGCGCCGCTGCCAGCAGCGGAGCCGCCTGCTCATCCGTCAATGCGGGGAGAATCTCCATGGCCAAAAGGTCACTCCATTCCTTGCTAATGGCACG
>NZ_MOBJ01000023.1 GCF_003732225.1 Pseudomonas brassicacearum
ACCCGTTTTCCAGTAGACCGTAAGGCTGCTCCGCTTAAGTGAACAGCATTACGACTCAATGGTCGGGCTTTTTCTTTCCTGCAAAAACTGCGCTTATTTAGCGCGGCCTTTGTAAGAACCGCCTTCGCGGGTATCGATCTCGATCATGTCGCCGATTTCGATGAAGTCAGCAACCGACAGCTCGGTACCGTTCTTCAGTTTGGCAGGCTTCATCACCTTGCCGGAAGTGTCACCGCGAGCGGAACCTTCGGTGTAGTCAACCTGACGCACGATAGTGGTCGGCAGCTCTACGGAAACCAGACGCTCTTCGAAGAAGATCGCTTCGCAAACATCGGTCATGCCTTCTTCAACGAAAGGCAGAACGGCTTCGATGTCTTCAGCGTTCAGCTCGTACATGGTGTAGTCAGTGGTGTCCATGAACGTGTAGGTGTCGCCGCTGATGAAGGACAGGGTCGCTTCTTTGCGGTCGAGGATTACGTCGTCCAGTTTGTCGTCGGCGCTGTAAACGATCTCGGTCTTGTAACCGGTCAGCAGGTTTTTCAGCTTGGTCTTCATGATCGCGCTGTTACGACCGGACTTGGTGAATTCAGCTTTCTGAACCAACCAAGGGTCGTTTTCGAGACGGATCACCGTACCGGGTTTCAGTTCTTTACCAGTTTTCATTGCGAATATCCGAATTTGGATGGGATTTACAAAAATCTAGGCCGCGTATCATATCCAATTTAGGTAAAACTGCACCAGCGCCGCAGCAAGATCCGCCTGCAAAGCTTGTTCCAGACACCACGCCTGGGCGTGTTTTTGCAGTTCTGGCCAGTGTTCCTGCGTCGCGCCCCATGCCTCAGCCATTCCTGCACCGGTGTTCCAGGCTCGCCATAACCCGACGAGCGCCGTTTTTGCCGCCGGTGAAAGGCCTGCGGTGTACAGCGTCAGAAAAGCTTCGAGTTTATCCAGGTGGACATCTTCTTCCTGTTGATAAATATGCCACAGCATTGGCCGAGCCGCCCATTGCGCGCGGACGAACGAGTCCTCCCCACGTACCGCGTTGAAATCACAGCTCCACAACAGCAAGTCGTATTGATCCTGTCGGACGAACGGCAGCACCTGCACGGTCAACGCACCGCGCACTTGTATCGCGCCAACACAAAGCCCTTCAACGCCCAGCCAACGCTCGACATCGCCCAGAATCCGCCCCTCGGGCACCAGCAGATGAGTGGCATGAGCGTCGCCGGCCATGACGTCCAGCCAATCGGCCAACCCGGCATTCTCGTAGGCAAATAACGAAATCAGCCGTGCACCGTCGGCGCGATCAACGCCCAGCCCTTGCAGGAATTCGCGCTGCGCCTCGGTACTGCGTTGAAACTGCTCACGCCGTTCCAGCAATCCGCGCTCACGCAGCAAGCCGCCAGTGCCGGCCTGAAATCCCGGGAAGAAGAAGTACTTCTGCACCTGCTTGTACTTCACCGACGGCAAGCCATGACAGCCGATGATCCAGTCTTCGGCACTCAAATAATCGAGGTTCATCCACAGCGGAGCCTTTTCGCGCGTCGCCATTGCCTCCATATAGGCATGTGGCAACTGACAGGCAAAAGCAGCGATCACCACATCGGCGGCATCTGCCGGTTGCCAGTCAGTCGGCCAATGGCAGACTTCGACGCCCTGCTGCCACTGCCGGGCAGCACTAATGTCGAGTTCAGGACACAAGCGTTCGAACGCCCGCAGGTCATCGACCCACAGCCGTACCGCGCAGTGATGCTCGGCCACTAACTGCCTGGCCAGGCGCCAGGTCACGCCGATGTCGCCGTAGTTGTCGACGACCGTGCAGAAAATATCCCAGTCGACTTTCATTCCAGGCTCCGTGGGGCAAAGACCTTAATTGTCCGCATAAATCGTTGCATGCAGAAGAGCCGACGCCGATTAATCTTCATGCGACAATCGCAGCTGCCCATCACTCTCGCCAGGAGGCAGCCATGCCCTACCGCCCAGCCACACGTCGCACGATGTCCATCACACTCAGTCCGCTGCAACTGATTGCCAGCATCGCCGTGGGATTGTGGCTAGGATTTCTGGCCATCGCGCTGACCTGCTGGCTGCTGTCGAAACTGCTGCCCAACGAACAACTCGCCCCGCTCGCAGAAGCCGCGCACCAAATGACTCAGCCCAAGCCAGCGGCAGTCTACCCGGCGCCCGAGAATCCGATGTTTGAGCAGTACAAGGAAAACCTGCGCAAACAGGCGCAACAGCAAACCCTCGATCAGGCACGCAGCAATACCCGCAATCTGTCCAACCCGAAATGCCAGTTCTGGCTACAGCAAGACCAAACCGCGCCCAGCGAAAAAAGCCGCACCAACGTCCTGCAATTCTGCGATTGATCATGAACAAATACACGGTCCACAACCTGATTCTGGAAAAGCTTGCGATCGATCTCGACATCGCTGAGCGTGCAGCACAAACCGCATACGAAACCGCGACCCACGAAGAAAACATCGCCGAGAACAAGTACGACACGTTGGGACTGGAGGCGTCTTATCTGGCGGCCGGACAGGCCAAGCGGGTGGAGGAAATCCGGCAGTCACTGACGCTGTGCCAGAACCTGAGCCTGCGGCCTTATGACGACCAGCGCGGGATTGAAGTCGGTGCGCTGCTGGGTCTGGAAGACGAAAAGGGACGCGAACAGTGGCTGTTCCTGGCCCCTGACGCAGCCGGATTGAAGGTTGATCTGGTGGGGCAACTGATTACCGTCATCACCCCGCGCTCACCGCTGGGTAAAAGCCTGCTGGGCAAGTTCGAGGGGGATGAGGTGGAGATCGTGGTGGCGGGCACTCGGCAACAGTTTGCTGTCACCGAGGTTGTCTAGCGGACTTAGTGAACCGGTAGTTCAACGCCGTCGAACAGTTCTTCCAGTTCCTGCTTGTTGTGGCACTGGATGGCTTTGGCCATCACTTCGCGAGTCAGGTGCGGGGCGAATTTCTCGATGAAGTCGCACATGAAGCCACGCAGGAAAGTCCCGCGACGGAAACCGATTTTAGTCACGCTGGATTCGAACAGCTCGCTGGCGTCGAGCACCACCAGGTCGTTGTCGAGCTTGGTGTCGACGGCCATTTTCGCCACGATACCGACACCCAGCCCCAAGCGAACGTAGGTCTTGATCACGTCGGCGTCGGCGGCGGTGAACACCACTTTCGGGGTCAGGCCGCGATGGCTGAAGGCTTCGTCAAGCTTCGAGCGACCGGTGAAACCGAACACGTACGTCACAATCGGGTATTCAGCCAGGGCTTCGAGGGTCAGCTTCGGCAACTTGGTCAGCGGGTGACCTTGCGGCACGACAACACAACGGTTCCAGCGGTAGCACGGCATCATCACCAGGTCGCCGAACAGCTCCAGCGCTTCGGTGGCAATGGCAAAATCCACGGTGCCGTCAGCGGCCATTTCGGCGATCTGCATTGGCGAGCCCTGGTGCATGTGCAGCGCAACGTCCGGGTATTGCTTGATGAAATTGCTGATCACCGGTGGCAGTGCATAACGTGCCTGGGTGTGAGTGGTCGCAATCGACAGGGTGCCTTTCTTCTCGTTGGAGAACTCCTGAGCGATCTGCTTGATGCTTTCGACCTTGCGCAGAATTTCGCCGGCGGTGGTGATGATTCGCTCACCGGCCGGGGTGACTCGTGTCAGGTGTTTGCCGCTGCGCGCGAAAACCTCGACCCCCAACTCGTCTTCCAGCAGACGGATCTGCTTGCTGATGCCCGGCTGCGAGGTATACAGGCTTTGGGCAGTAGCGGAAACGTTGAGGTCGTGGTGCGCCACTTCCCAGATGTAGCGCAATTGTTGAAGCTTCATATCAATCCCTCAAAGCAGATAGACGCCACGGGCATCAGCGACGGTATATAACTATATTAATGGTTTGAAGAATAAATCTAGAACTTTTTTATCAAAAGGCCAGCATTCTCGCCTTAAATGTCTCCGTGACGCCGACGCTGCGACAACGGCACCAGATAAACCGGCACCTGCGACAACTGCAACACGCGCGCAGCGGTCCGTCCCAACGGTGTTTCCCCACCGGCCCCATGGCTGTGACTACCTACGATCAACAAATCCACCGAGAGTTTCTGCGCCTGGTCGAGAATGACCTGCGACGGATCGCCCTGAAATACTCTCACCGATTTAATCAGCGCCAGATCCTGCTGCCCCTCCCCCAATTCTTCGCGAAAACTGTCAAGTACGCGCTGCTCGATATTGGCCATCACCGTGTTCAAGCCCTGGCTGTGAAACTCATTCAACGCTTGCTCGTCGAGATAGCTCTGCAACACCGATTCGGCAAACAGGCCCATAGGTTCAACCGCGTGCACCACATACAGATCAGCTTTGAATGTTCGTGCCAGAGACAGTGCATGCTGCATCACAAACGGAGCGTAAAGGCCGAGGTCGGTGGCATACAGCATCGAATGAATCATGTGACCTCCTCGAATGCCAGAATGGCGGAGATTGATTCAGCTTAGCAGTGCCGCAGCGAGTACGGCGTCTTGCGCCGTTGGCGCTCAAACCTTCAGTTCATTGCTGATTCCATGAGGGACGTGACCGGTAGCGACCACCTCACGGGCCAACTCGCAATGGCCCGCCTGGTCGTCGAAAAACACGTCGGCGGCGAAGGCTTCGAGAAATGCAGACTTGGCCAGCCCGCCGAGAAACAGTGATTCGTCGAGCCGGATATCCCACTCGCGCAAGGTACGAATGACCCGTTCGTGAGCCGGTGCCGAACGCGCCGTCACCAGTGCGGTGCGGATCGGGCAGCTGTCGTCGGGAAACTCGCGCTGCAACAGATTGAGCGCCGCCAGAAAGCCTTTGAAGGGACCACCGCGCAACGGCTCGCGAGCGGCTTCGCGTTCGTTGGCCTGAAAAGCTTCGAGGCCGCCCGACTGATACACCCGCTCCGACTCATCGGAAAACAGCACGGCGTCACCATCGAAGGCGATGCGCAGTTCGTCGCTGGCGGCACGGCTCGCGCCACCCGACAAAATGGTCGCCGCCGCGAAGCCGGCGTCGAGCGCACTGCGCACGTCATCGGCATGAGTGGAGAGAAACAGATCGCAGCCGAATGCCTTCAGGTACGGATACGGACTGCGTCCACCGACAAACGCTGCGCGGGAAATCGTCAGACCGTAATGATGAATCGAGTTGAAGACGCGCAAGCCGGTGTCCGCGCTATTGCGCGACACCAGCACCACCTCGACCCGCGCCCGGCCGAGGCTGGTATTGAGGCTCAACAGTTTTTGCACCAGAGGGAACGCATCACCCGGCTCGAGGACCTCGTCTTCGTGCTCGATCTGATACTGCCGATAAGCCTCGACGCCGCTCGCCAGATACACCTTGTGGCTCTCGCTCAGGTCGAACAGCGCCCGCGAAGAAATCGCCAGCACCAGTTTGTCGCTTATCCCTTTTGCCATGCTGCTCCCCCCAGGTGTCACGACTTAACCGTTATGCCGATCGACAAAACTCAGGGCCTGATACAAAGCCTCGATTTTCGGCAACTGGCAACCGGCAGCCTTGGCGGCTGCCAATGGCCTTGCGTAGATCGCAGTCAGTTCCAGCGGCCGTTTATGCTGGTAGTCGTGGTACATGCTCGGCCAGTAGTCGGGCATTTTTTCGGTGACCTTGAACAGATGCTCGGCATATCCCGGCGGCATGCTGTGCCCACACGCCAGCGCGCCTTGCAGCACTTCTGCCATCAATGCCTGAATCAGTTCGCGACTGCTGTCATCAGCCATCAGCGGCGTCGTGCTCGCGCCAAGCAATACCGACAAACCGTTGTACGGAACATTCCAGACCAGTTTTTGCCAACGCGCCTGCTGAAGGTTGGCCATTGCCTGTGAATCAAGACCGGCGGTACGAAACAGCCCCGCGCCCTGCTCGACAATGGCCTGACGCGCAACCTCGTCATCGAGCGCCGGCCCACTGTGATAACCCACATTCACCGCACCAAGCGCCTGATGCTCGATCACTCCGGGACCCGCGCGATGCACACAGATAAAGCACAACCCGCCCAGCAGGTGCAGGGAGTCGGGCAACAGATCACGCAGGCTGTCTTCGACATCCAGGCCATTTTGCAGCAGCAGGACCTTCGCACCCGGCGCCGCAGCCTTGATGATCGCCGGTGCAAGCTCGGCGTTACTGGTGGTTTTCGCGCCGACCAGCAACCAGTCACAGGTCGGCATATCGTCGGCCGACGAATACGCCTGAACCGGATTCAAGGTCAACGCGCCATAAGGCGCGCTGTTGAGTTGCAGGCCACGCTCGGCGACCGCCGCAAACTCGCTGCGCAACAGAAAGTGCACATCGAACCCGGCCCGCGCCAGCATCACGCCGTAAAAGCCACCGATCGCCCCGGTGCCGATAATGCCGATTCTCGGCTTTTTAACCGCTGTATCCGTCATGGCAACTCCTCTGGATGTCGACTCAGCGCCTGCCCTACCGCAACATTCAGTTCGGTGCGGGCCAGGCGCGACTGTAGCGCCCCATAAAACTCGCCATCGCGCACGACAAACAGCGCGGGCAAATGAAAGACCTGATAACGCTCCACCACGCCACCGTTGTTCCCCGCATCGATCCAGCACAGCTGATCGACATCAAGGTCAAGCTCCGGTAACTGCTGGCGGGCCCAGCGGCAACTGGAACAGCCGACGCTGGTGAAAATCACCAGCGACACACCACTCATCGCCAACAGCCGCTGGTCGGCATCGAAATCGGTCAGCTCGCATTCGACCACTATACTGGGTGAAACACTGTCGAATGACCGACACTTGGAGTCTGTGTTCATGGGGCGCTTTATTCCTCATCCTGACGATGTGCCTGTCGAGTTAACGTTGCGCAAGCATCAGTGTATTTCTCGGCAAGAGCTGCACACTATCAGTCTCGGAGGCATGGCTTGCAATTACCACCGTGCCTGGCGCAAGGGAACGGCACTGGAAGTGCGAATGCCGACCCTGAGCGAAAATGTCTGTTATCTGGGCTATGTGGCCTGGTGTCTGCGACGAAAGCACGGTTATCTGGTCGGCATCGCCTTCATCGACGAGCAGACCCTGTTTAAAGCGCGGATGGGCGAGCAGGTCTGCCAGATTGAACGCTACTGTCGTCAGCAAAAGCCTCAGGTCGAACAACAGGGCGTCGAGGCGGTGGCCCTCAAATGGGTCGACCAGCATGCCACCGAGTACTCCCACGAGACCGTTCGCCAGGCCTTTGCGCAATCACCACTGGATTAAACCCGCGCCTGCCCATTGTCGAGCAGCCGCGTAACGCGCTAAGGTTCGGCTCCCCGCTGCGCTTAAATCATGCTGTGCTCCGCCGCGCGGGGATCGCTGGCGGCCGGCACCCGTGACCTGACGAGTAACACGATGGCTGATTTACCGATCAATGACTTAAACGTCGCCTCCAACGAGACGCTGATCACTCCTGACCAGCTCAAGCGCGATATCCCTTTGAGCGATGCTGCCCTGCACACCGTGACCAAGGGCCGCGAAGTGATTCGCAACATCCTGGATGGCACCGACCACCGCCTGTTCGTCGTTATCGGGCCTTGCTCGATCCACGACATCAAGGCAGCACACGAATATGCCGAGCGCCTCAAGGTACTCGCCGCTGAAGTGTCCGATACCCTGTATCTGGTCATGCGGGTCTATTTCGAGAAGCCACGTACCACCGTCGGCTGGAAAGGCCTGATCAACGACCCGTACCTGGATGACTCGTTCAAGATTCAGGACGGCTTGCACATTGGTCGTCAGTTGCTGCTGGACCTGGCCGAGATGGGCCTGCCGACGGCGACCGAAGCGCTTGACCCGATCTCGCCGCAGTACCTGCAAGACCTGATCAGCTGGTCGGCGATTGGCGCGCGTACCACCGAATCCCAGACTCACCGCGAAATGGCCTCGGGCCTGTCCTCGGCAGTCGGCTTCAAGAACGGCACCGACGGTGGCCTGACGGTTGCCATCAACGCCCTGCAATCGGTTTCCAGCCCGCACCGCTTCCTGGGGATCAACCAGGAAGGTGGCGTGTCGATCGTCACCACCAAGGGCAATGCCTACGGTCACGTGGTACTGCGCGGCGGCAACGGCAAACCGAACTATGACTCGGTCAGCGTCGCGCTCTGCGAGCAAGCGCTGAACAAGGCGAAGATCAAGCCGAACATCATGGTCGACTGCAGCCACGCCAACTCCAACAAAGACCCGGCGCTGCAACCGCTGGTGATGGAGAACGTGGCCAACCAGATCCTCGAAGGCAACCAGTCGATCATCGGTCTGATGGTCGAAAGTCATTTGAACTGGGGTTGCCAGGCGATTCCGAAAGACCTCGCCGAGCTGCAATACGGCGTGTCGATCACCGACGCCTGCATCGATTGGACAGCCACCGAAAACACCTTGCGCAGCATGCATGCCAAGCTCAAGGATGTGCTGCCGAAACGTCAGCGCACCTGAGCGCATTCAGCGCACGCAAAAACGCCGGGCTTAGCCCGTAATGCTGTTCACTTAAGCGGAGCAGCCTTACGGTCTACTGGAAAACGGG
>NZ_MOBJ01000024.1 GCF_003732225.1 Pseudomonas brassicacearum
ATTTTCTAGGAAGCCCGGCGTGGACTCAAATGCTTAAGTGAACAGCATTACGGGCTTAGCCCGGCGTTTTTTTATTCGGTGACCCTGATCAGAGCTTCGCGGCGTGCCGTTGGTGGCGCTCCATGTAACGCTCCACGTAGGAACACGACGGAATAACTGTGTAGCCCATTTCCTCAGCGTACTGCAGCGCCTGCTCGGTCAATGCCGCAGCAATGCCGCGACCACGCAGCGCATTGGGCACGAAGGTACGATAGATATCCAGGGTCTGTTTCCCCAGATCCATATAGGTCAGGTAGGCACGATGACCGTCCACATTGGTCTCGAACTGATGACCAGCCTGGTCATGGTGGATGGACAACGCCTCGCTCATCACTACTCCTCGCGGGTCTTGAATTGACCCCTACCTTACCGATGTTTTCCCGGCGAAGGAACCTCTACGCCACCCCGTGCCAGCTTGGACACCGAGAAGAACTGCACCGATCTCGCGCAACCGGACACGTATCAAATAGTAGGCACCAAAGGCGGAAATGCTCAAGGCGCGCTCGTCATCACGTCGATTGCGGTGGTTCAGCGCAGGGCACGTAGCGGCGGCTCGACCAAACATCGCCCCTGGTCGATAGCCTGAACATTGCCGGATGTTGAGACTTAAGACGAGCACGGCTTGTTAAAGTCACCTCTACATGCGCAAAGAGGCGTGAGCCGCTCCGCAAATTCTGAACAAAAGTGTAGACGAATCGATATAGAGCGACTTTAGCTCTAGAGCGTGAAACAGCCCCAAGCGTCAGCCAGCTTTACAAGAGGATCGCTCAGGACGGGCTTCCCAGCCGCATACTTTCTATACAGTGCGATTAAAAGTTGCTCGAAAAAGATTCCGCGCCTACAATTTTTTTGCTTCTTGCGCTACGTCAGTTTACTTACTACAAGTAATGGGTAGTATGTACGCCGGCTATTTCCTCACTCTGAGGAGACAGCTACTTAATAGAAAGTCCTTGAAGGGGAACACGATGAATAACGTTCTGAAATTCTCTGCTCTGGCCCTGGCCGCAGTTCTGGCTACCGGTTGCAGCAGCGTATCGAAAGAAACCGAAGCACGTCTGACTGCTACTGAAGACGCAGCAGCTCGCTCCCAGGCTCGTGCAGACGAAGCCTATCGTAAAGCTGATGAAGCTCTGGCTGCTGCTCAAAAAGCACAACAGACTGCTGACGAAGCTAACGAGCGTGCTCTGCGCATGCTGGACAAAGCTAGCCGCAAGTAATAGTCCTTCGGGATTGTTATCAAGCCGACCCATTTTTGGGTCGGCTTTTTATTGCCCGGGCTTTGCTGAAGGCAATAAAAAACCCGCCGATGCTGCGAAGCCTCGGCGGGTTGTTTGAAGCGATTACTGCAGGTCGATCGGCGTGTTCGACGCCACGGGTACGGAGGTATTCGGCACGGCGATTTCCACCGGCAGACCATCTTCAGCGGCGACCACGTCGCGCACCACATCCCAGTTCATGCGCAGGTTGTTGGTGATGTCCTCACGCTTGAGCATCGCGTTGATCACCGCAGTGTGCTTGTCGACCACCGACGGGCTGCCGTTGTCATCCAGCGGCGTATGCGCTTCCAGGTAAACCTTGCCGCCACTCATGCCGAACTTGTACGGGTCGTTGAGGATCCGCACCGACGTTCCCACCGGCACCATGCCGGCCATTTCCAGCACGTTGTTGTTGAACATGCGGAAGCAGCCATGGCTGGTACGCATGCCGATGCCGAACTTCTTGTTCGAACCGTGAATCAGGTAGCCCGGAGTGCCCAACGTGAACTTGAACGGCCCCAGAGGGTTGTCTGGACCGGCTGGCACGACGTTTGGCAATGGATCGCCATCGGCGGCGTGTTCGGCCTTGATCGAAGCTGGAGGGGTCCAGGTCGGGTTCGGTGTTTTGGCAGTGATGCTGGTGTGAGCGATTGGCGAGCCCCAGCCTTCACGACCGATACCCAGCGGGAAGGTGTACACCACGTTCCGGCCTTTGGGGTAGTAGTAGAGGCGATACTCGGCCAGGTTGATCACGATGCCTTCACGCGGGCCAGGCGGCAGGATGAAGCGCGTTGGCAGTACGATTTCGGTGCCTGCACCTGGCAACCACGGATCGACACCCGGGTTGGCGGCGACCATTTCCAGGTAGCCCAGATCGTAGGTGGTGCCCAGATCGGCAAAGGTGTCTTCGTACTTGGCTTTGACTGTTTGCACCTGGCCGACGATATCTTCGCCCGGCGGCGGTAAAGGCAACTCCAACGCTGCAACGGGACCCGCCACACACAAGGCGGCAAGAGACAAGCAGCGGGTGACGGCAGGAAAACGCGGCAACATCCGGAACATCCTTCGTATGATCAACAGAGGGTTTGGGAGCGAGATTGTACACCGACGCCCCCGGATTCGGGGAGCCGGGTCGATGGATGCCCTGTAGGAGCTGCCGAAGGCTGCGATCTTTCGACCTTTAGATTAGAGCTCGAAGCGCAACTCAGGCCAGATCGGCGATGTACCGCGCTTCTGCGACTCGAGAATCGCCCGGCACAGCGAGCACAGTCGCTGGTCCTGGAACACCCTCCGGTCGACGCTTGACCAGCGCGGTTGCGCCGGCAGCAAGGTGCCGCACAAGGTACGGTCGGCCGAGCCGCCCAATTCCAGTTGACGCGTCACCAGATGCACCCGGACTTCCTGGCAGGCGAACAGATCCAGCTGTTCGTCAGGCTCGATCAGTTGGTAGGCGAACAGGGACCAGGCAGGACGCGGCATCGGGGGCTCCAAATCAGGGGGGCGCCACATTAGCCGAAAGACTGCCGCTAGAAAAGCGTCATAGCAGCGGTTTTAGCGTAGGCCAGACATTTTCCAGCAACTTGCCCTGGGCGGCGACGGCCGGGTGAATGCCATCGGCCTGCATCAGCTCGGGATTTCCGCCGATTCCCTGCAGAAAAAACGGCACCAGCGGGATTTTTTTCTCGTCGGCCAGATCGCTGTAAACCTTCGCAAACGCCTCGGTGTAGCGCACCCCATAATTGGGTGGCAGTTGCATACCCAGCAGCAGCACCTTGGCACCGCTGGCCCTGGCGTTGTCGATCATCGACGCAAGATTTTGTTGCAATTGCGTTGGGAGCAATCCACGCAGCCCGTCGTTGCCTCCCAGCTCGAGGATCACCAGCTCAGGCTTATGCTCTGCAAGCAGCGCCGGCAGGCGTGCCTGACCGCCTGCACTGGTATCGCCACTGATGGACGCGTTAACCACGGTCTCGGTGAAACCTTCGTGCTTGAGGCGCTGCTCAAGCAACGACACCCACCCTTGCCGGGTATCCAGGCCGAAAGCTGCGCTGATACTATCGCCAACGATCAGGACTGTACCCGCCGCTGCGTTCTGGGCCATGCACATCAAGGCCAGGCCAGCACTCAAAAACCACACACGCATCGGACTCTCCATGGGCGCAAGCATTCTCACTGCGCGGAACCTTAGCAAAGTGGTTCCCAGCGCGGAAGGTGAACTGACCATCCTGCACGAACTCAGCCTGGAACTGAACAAGGGCGACAGCCTGGCCATCGTCGGCAGTTCCGGTTCCGGCAAATCCACCCTGCTCGGTTTGCTGGCCGGGCTCGACCTGCCCAGCAGCGGCGAAGTCACCCTTGCCGGGCAAGCCCTGAGTCATCTGGATGAGGACCAGCGCGCGCGAATCCGCGCCGAACATGTCGGCTTTGTATTCCAGTCGTTCCAACTGCTCGACAGTCTTAACGCCCTGGAAAATGTCATGTTGCCGCTCGAACTGGACGGTCGCAAAGATGCCCGCGAACGCGCCACCGAATTGCTGCGCCGCGTTGGCCTGGGCCAGCGCCTGAGCCATTCACCCCGTCAGCTCTCTGGCGGCGAGCAGCAGCGCGTAGCCATCGCCCGGGCATTTGCCGCCGAACCCGATGTGCTGTTTGCCGATGAGCCCACCGGCAACCTCGACACGCACACCGGTGAGCACATCAGCGATTTGCTCTTCGAACTCAATAAGGAAAGCGGCACAACACTCGTCCTGGTTACCCACGACGAACGCCTGGCACACCGCTGCCACCGCTTGATCCGCCTTGAAGCCGGCCTGTTGGTCGTCGCCCCTCTGGAGCCTTGATGGCACGTTTGCCGCTGTTTCGCCTGTTCAGCCTCGCCATTCGCCAATTGCTGCGCGACGCCCGCGCCGGAGAGCTGCGGGTGTTGTTCTTCGCCCTGCTGGTGGCCGTGGCGGCGAGTACCGCCATCGGCTACTTCGGTGCTCGCCTGAACGGTGCCATGCTGCTGCGCGCCACCGAATTCCTCGGGGCTGACGTATTGCTGGAAGGCAGCTCGCCCGCCCGCCCGGAACAAATACAATCCGGCAAGGAACTCGGGCTGCAACACGCTCAAGTGGTGGAATTTTCCAGTGTCATTGCCACCGACAGCGGCATTCAGCTGTCGAGCATCAAAGCCGTCGATGGGGTCTATCCGCTGCGCGGCCAGCTTAAAAGCGCGCCCGCTCCGTTCGCCCCCGAAGTGACCGGAGGAAGTCCGAAACCGGGCGAAGCCTGGGCCGAGGCGCGCTTGCTGACGGCGCTGAACCTGAAGGTCGGTGACAGCATCGACGTCGGCATGAAAACCCTGCACCTGACGCGCGTACTGACCTATGAACCGGATCGCGCCGGCAATTTCTACAGCCTCACGCCCCGGGTGATGATCAATCTCGCCGACCTGACGGCCACCGGCGTAGTCCAGCCCGGCAGCCGGGTCAGTTACCACGAACTCTGGCGCGGCAGCGCGGAGGCCCTGGAAACCTATCGGCAACTGATCAAGCCGGGGCTGGCCGCCAACCAGCGGCTACAGGACGCCCGTGACGGCAACCGGCAAATCGGCGGTGCCCTGGGCAAAGCCGAACGCTACTTGAACATGGCCAGTCTGGTCGCCGTTCTACTGTCCGGCGTCGCCGTGGCGCTCTCGGCAACCCGTTTCGCCACCCGCCGCTTCGACGCCAGTGCGCTACTGCGCTGCCTCGGTTTGTCGCGCCAGGAAACCCTGCTGTTGTTCAGCGTGCAACTGACGGTGCTCGGCCTGCTGGCCAGCCTCAGCGGCGCCCTGCTCGGCTGGCTCGCGCAGCTGGGGTTGTTCGCTTTGCTCGGTGAATTGCTGCCCTCCGATGTACCGCCAGGAGGACTGCTGCCGGCAGTCGCCGGGATTGGCACCGGACTGGTCGCCCTCGCCGGATTCGCCCTGCCGCCACTGGCCGCACTGGGTCGCGTGCCACCGCTGCGGGTACTGCGCCGCGACATACTGCCGATCCCTTCAAGCACCTGGATGGTCTATGGCACCGCACTGGCAGCCTTGGGGCTGATCATGTGGCGCTTGAGCCTGGACCTGCTGCTGACCTTCGCCCTGCTCGGTGGCGGTGTCATCGCGGCACTGGTCCTCGGCGGCCTGTTGCTGCTGGTACTCAACAGCCTGCGGCGCCTGCTGGCCCGTGCGTCCTTGCCCTGGCGCCTGGGTCTGGGCCAATTGCTGCGTCACCCATTGGCGGCGGCGGGACAATCGCTGGCCTTCGGTTTGATTCTATTGTCGATGGCGCTGATCGCCCTGCTGCGCGGTGAGTTGCTGGACACCTGGCAGAACCAGCTGCCCAAAAACGCCCCCAACTACTTCGCACTGAATATTTTGCCCGCTGACAAACAGGCCTTCACCGATCGCCTGATTGAACTGTCGGCTCAATCCGCGCCGCTGTACCCGGTGGTGCCGGGGCGGCTGATCAGCATCAACGGCGAACCGGTTCAGGGCATCGTCAGCAAGGACACTGAAGGCGATCGGGCCATCCAGCGCGATCTGAGCCTGACCTGGGCTGCCGACCTGCCCGCGGGCAACAGCATCACGGCCGGCAGCTGGTGGTCGGCACAACCGACTGGTGACGTACCCGGCGTTTCGGTGGAAGGCAAAGTGGCCGAGAGCCTGAAACTCAAGCTCGGCGACCATCTGGTCTTCACCGTCGGCGGGATCAACCGCGAGGCGCAGGTCACCAGCCTGCGCAAGATCAACTGGGACAACTTCCAGCCGAACTTCTTCATGATCTTCCAGCCCGGCACCTTGAAAGACCTGCCAGCCACGTACCTGACCAGTTTTTACCTGGCGGCCGGTCACGACCAACAGATCATCGATCTGTCGCGAGCCTTCCCGGCGGTGACCATTCTGCAGGTCGAAGCTTTGCTCGCGCAGCTGCGCAGTATCCTTGAGCAAGTCACCCTGGCAGTCGAGTACGTGTTGTTGTTCGTGCTCGCGGCCGGCATGGCGGTACTGTTTTCCGGCTTGCAGGCGACGCTCGATGAGCGCATTCGCCAAGGTGCGCTGCTGCGTGCGCTGGGTGCCGAACGGCAGTTGTTGGTCAAGGCCCGGCGGATCGAGTTCGGCTTGCTCGGCGCGGTCAGCGGTTTGCTCGCCGCACTTGGCTCGGAGCTGGTGAGCCTGGTGCTTTACCGCTATGCGTTCGATCTGGCCTGGCATCCGCATCCGTGGCTGCTGTGGCTCCCGGTGATTGGTGCGTTGCTGATCGGCGGTGCAGGCGTGTTCGGCACTCGTCGGGCGCTGAATGCCAGCCCACTGACAGTCTTGCGCGAGGGTTGATAGACTCGACACTTCCTAACCAAAAGAAACTGCAATGAGCCGCTATCGCCCTCCTCGCACCGCCGGCACCGCCCTCATCACTCCCGAGGGCGAAGCACGGATGCGTGCCGAGTTCCATGAACTCTGGCATGTACGCCGCCCCCAGGTGACCCAATCGGTCAGCGAGGCTGCTGCGCAGGGCGACCGCTCCGAAAACGCCGAGTACACCTATGGCAAAAAGATGCTGCGCGAGATCGACAGCCGCGTGCGGTTTCTCACCAAACGGCTGGAAGCGCTCAAGGTGGTCAGCGAAAAACCCAGTGATCCGAACAAGGTCTATTTTGGGGCCTGGGTAACCATCGAAGATGAACACGGCAAAGAGTCGCGCTATCGCATCGTCGGCCCGGATGAGCTTGACCTCAAACTAGGCCTGATCAGCATCGACTCACCGTTGGCACGGGCCTTGATCGGCAAAGCGCTGGACGCCGAAGTCCGGGTCCAGACGCCTACCGGCGAGCAGTTCGTGTATATCGTCGCAATCGACTATCCCTGAACCTCGGCTGAGCCTCAGCGACGGGTAATCAACCCTTGACGAGCAACGCGCGTCAGTTGCTTGATCACTTCGGCCGCGTTTTCGGTGCTGGGCGACTGGATCACGGCCAGATCAAAACTGTCGCTGGCAAAACGCGCCAGCGATTCTCCGTCCTCGACAAACTGGATCAGGAACGCTGCCGGGCCGCCGGTACGACGTGGCCAGCCGTCCAGATAACGCAGCAGCGACGGCTGATGATTACCGCCAAGGAGGATTTTTGGATTGCGCTGGGTGAGGTGTGCCGTGATCGGCGCGGGACGTACTGGGGGGCGTAGTGCATTCATTGTGTCGTGTCTCTGCCTCAAAAGTCTGCATGGCAGGTGAGAGGCAACACCGAACCAGCGCTTTAGCGGTATTTCGAAGCCTGTTTCAAGCTTCTATCGGCAACTGAATGAGTCACCTGGCGCCCCGCAAGTAGCTGTTTAAATCGGCGCATGGCAAACATCCTAGAGAAGCCGACAGGACAGTGTCAAGAATCTCGCGCAACAAAAAAAAAAGGCCCGCACAATGCGGGTAATGCCAGTCAGTTAAGGGATTTCAGGCTAGACACATACCCCGTAGCAGCTGGCGAAGCCTGCGTTCGGCTGCGCAGCGGCCGTAAATCCTGCCGCCACGGTTAACCTGAAAAACGTGGAGTCTGATTTTACGACTGCTTCGCAGCCGAACGCAGGCTTCGCCAGCTGCTACGGATCGTGTAGCGCCTTAACTGACTGCATTACGCAAAATGCGGGCCTTTTCGTTGAGCCTGAACGGTCAGCCGGTGATGGCGCGGTCTGCCGACAGCTTGCCGGCGCCTTCGATCAATACGGCGATGCTACCGCCGAGCAAGGCCAGGGCGAACTCATAACCGTTGTTGGCCAGGAACAGACCGTTGTGAATGTGCACCGAGAAAATAGCGACCAGCGAGAGGAAGGTCAGCCCCAGCGCTGCCGGGCGTACCAGCAGGCCGATGATCAGCGCCAGACCTGCGAAGAACTCGGTACCACCCGCCAGGATCGCCATCAGGTGACCCGGCGCCAGGCCAATGCTTTCCATGTACTGCGCAGTACCGGCAATGCCGTAACCGCCGAACATGCCGAAGAGTTTCTGTGAGCCGTGGGCAGCGAAGATGACGCCGACGAAGATCCGCAGAACGGTCAAGCCGTAGCCAGCGCGGGTGGACAGTACCTTGTTGATCAGAGTGCTCATGCTGTGTCATCCATTGTGAGGGAGTGCGTATGGGTTGGTCGCTATATTAATCAGTAAACTTCATGTTAAAAGCGCAAAAAACCCACCATAACAATCAGCTTAGTCGATCATTTACGAGAGGCAACTTTCTGCCCCTGCGGCTCCAACGACTCCCGTTCCCGGTCATATGCCAAAAAGTATTTGTTCACACTATTAACATAGCTGACAGGACCCATTCCCACCTGCTCCATGGCAATGCGCTCGACCTGGAAAAACCACTGATTGGGGTTCAGGCCACGACGCTTGGCCTCGGCACGCATCCCCTGAACACGTTCCGGCCCGATGTTGTAGGCCGCCAGAACGAAAGCCATGCGTTCACGCTCATTAAGCTTGGGGCTGGCGAAAAACTTGCGACGGATCAACGCCAGGTACTTGGCCCCGGCCTGCACATTGCTGTCCACCGATTGAATGTTATTGACCCCGACACGCTGCGCCGCCGACGGGGTAATTTGCATCAACCCGGTCGGGCCACTGCCGCTGCGGGTGCCTGGCTCAAGCGCCGATTCCTTGAACGCCAGTGCCGCCAGATTCAACCAGTCCATGCCCTGCTCGCGGGCGTGCTTTTGCAGGACCGGGCGCAGCTTTTCCAGACGCTGACGGTCGGCCCGGGCCAGCGGGTAGTGAACCTGGTACAAGCGTCGGTAAATACGCAAGAAAGCCACATCCTGATCGGATGGGGTTTTATAGGCTTGCAGGAAGCGATCAATGCTCGCTCGCAACATCGATGCGTCGCGACGCACGAACCAGTACTCCTTGCCCGGCTCGCTGATGACCACCTGCCGGTCGAAGCGCAGCTTGGGCAGGATCTTGCCCCAACGCTCGGCGATCGGTTGCTCGACAATGGTCAGGTGAAAAATCCCGCCCTGCACCATCTCCAGCACATCTTCGACCGCCAGGCTCGGGTCGACCCACTCGACCTTGACCGGTGGCAGTTTGTGCAATGCGAGCTTCTGATTGATCTGGTTGATCGCTTCACCGGCTGCGCTACCGGTGGGCAGCGCCAGGGTTTTGCCGGAGAGTTGTTCGAGACGGGTGTAGCGGCGCTCGCCCTTGATTCCTACCAGCAATAACGGCACGTTACTGACAATCGGCTCGCTGGTACTGACGGCGTAAGCGGACTGCGCATCCAGCAACTCCCCCGGTGCTACCAGGTCACCCTCTCCGCGCTGTAACGCGCCGAGCAATTGATCCTTGGCTTTGGGAATGATCTTGAGGGAGATTTTCTGGCCGTCACGGGCATGGCCGTTGAGGTACTGCTCGAAGGCTCGCAGGCGATGGTATTCGACACCAATGGTCTGACCCTGGACCTCACCGGAGCTGTTGCGGCTCTGATTGACCAGCACCCGCAGCACGCGGCTGCCGCGAATTTCCGCCAGATCGCGGACCTTGCCCGACGGGACGGCTTCCACGGGACCCGCCAACCGCGCAACCGCCGGCATCGGCAGCAGCATCGACAAACACAGCACGAGCAAAACCTGGAGTCGCGTCATCCGTTCTCCGGAAAGAATACTGTCCAACGTCTCGATATTTCGAGCAGTGGGTCGACAGAAACAGAGCGCCTGGAGCGCTGGCATAGTGCGAAAGATTGCAGCCACGACAGCCAATGGGCTTGTCGAAGCTCTCTTCCGGCATCAAAAGACAGCTTTAACTCTTTGTAGTTCTTGATTTTTATTATAAATCTACAGCTCTGGTATGCTTTCCGGCCAAAGGCTAGGGTCACACCATGCAACTCATCGACATCGGCGTCAACCTGACCAACCCCAGTTTCGCTGACAAACACCAGGCGGTACTTGACCGTGCCTATGCCGCTGGCGTCTGCCAATTGGTGTTGACCGGTACCAGTGTCGAGGGCAGCGAACAGGCCCTGGAACTGTGCCAGCAACTGGACGAAACCGGGCAGCGATTGTTCTCCACCGCCGGTATTCACCCGCATTCAGCCAGTGACTGGAATGCCGATAGCGCTCAGCGCTTGCGCAGTTTGCTTAAAGAACCCAACGTGCGTGCGGTCGGCGAATGCGGACTGGATTTCAATCGCGATTTCTCGCCCCGTCCGCAACAGGAAAAGGTGCTCGAAGAGCATTTGGCAATGGCGGTCGAGTTGCAACTGCCGGTGTTCCTCCATGAGCGCGACGCCAGCCAGCGCCTGCTGGAAATCCTGCGTGACTTCCGCGACCAGTTGCCGGCCGCCGTGGTGCATTGCTTCACGGGTGAGCAGCGGGCGCTGTTCAGCTACCTGGACCTCGACCTGCATATTGGCATCACGGGCTGGATCTGTGACGAACGCCGCGGCACTCACTTGCACCCGCTGGTCCGCGAGATCCCGCGTGGGCGCTTGATGCTCGAAAGCGACGCCCCCTATCTGTTACCCCGCAGCCTGCGGCCCAAGCCAAAGAACGGGCGCAATGAACCGGCGTATCTGACCGAAGTGCTGCGTGAAGTGGCGTTACATCGCGGCGAAAGCCTGGAAGACGTAGCGGCTCACAGCACCGCGTGTGCGCGAGCGTTTTTCGGGTTGCCGTCGATCACCCGATAAACACAGATCCCTTGTGGGAGCGAGCTTGCTCGCGATTGCGATCTGACAGTCAGCGCTGCGCTGAATGCTCCACAGTCATCGCGAGCAAGCTCGCTCCCACATTGAAGTGGCGGGGGCTTATTGATCCACATCAAAAGTTCCTTCGCTGAATAGCGGCACAATGCTGGCACCTTGCCAAAACTGTTTCCGCTATCAGAGAAGACCTCCATGGGTGCCTGGCTTAGCAACATTTCGCTGAAATACAAATTCTGGGCGGTCAACGCGGTCGCCTTCGTCACCACCCTGCTGCTGGTGCTGTATGCCGTGCAACTGGAGCAACAAGCGCGCAGCCAGGCTTCACAGCAGTCGGCCGTCGCTCAAGCGCGGCTGATCAGCAACTGGCCGGTCGGCCAGACCTTGCCTGAAGCCGGGCATTTTCTGAGCTTCAGCAAAGGCCAGACACCCACTCTGAACCAACAGCCACTGCCCGAATTGCGCGATGCCAATGGCTGGGTCGAAATCAATGACATGCCGCTGTTGGGTGAGAACCCGTTGATGGGTGCCGAGGTGCTATCGCGTGCCAACGGCGAGCAGATTGCCGTTCTGGCCTATGGCCCGAGCCTGAGCCAGGTGTTCGGCGAACGATTCGCCAACTACGCGGCAGCCGTATTCATCCTGATGCTGGCGATGCTCGGCGCCTCGCAACTGTTGATTCGTTTTCTGCTCGCCCAGCTCAACACCCTCAAGGATGTGATGCTCCACGTCGAAAAAACCGGCGACCTGTCCGCTCGCGTGCCGCTGTCTTGCACCGATGAGGTTGGCCAGATGGCCAGCGCGTTCAATGCCATGCAGGCAGGCTACCAGCGCGTGGTCAACACCGTGGCCAATACTGCCCGCCAACTGGACGTCGGCGCGGCGCGTCTGGCCGCCAGCATGAACGACGTACGCCACGGCATGCTCGGTCAGCAAAGCGAAACCGATCAGGCCGCCACGGCGATCAATGAGATGTCGGCAACGGTCTATCACATCGCTCAACATGCCGGCGCCACTCGCGACCTCTCGCAAACCGCCGACACCCTCGCCGGCAGTGGTCAGGAAGTCGTTAGCCGGGTACAAAAGTCCATCGCCGGGCTTTCCACCGGGGTGCAGCACACCGCCGAGATGATTCAGCGTCTTGCCGAAGACAGCCAGAAAATCAACGGCGTAGTCAGCGTGATTCACAGCATCGCCGAGCAAACCAACCTGCTGGCCCTGAACGCCGCCATCGAAGCCGCGCGCGCCGGGGCAATGGGCCGAGGCTTTGCGGTGGTCGCCGATGAAGTGCGCAATCTGGCCAAGCGTGTGCAGACCTCCACTGACGAAATCACCAGCATGATCTCGGCGCTGCAAGCCGGTACACGGGATGCGGTGGACTTTATGCAGGAAAGTTCGTTCAAGGCCGACGACTGCGTGCAACAGGCTCAAGAAGCTGGCGCTGCGCTGGCAGAAATCACCGGTGCGGTGGCGCAGATGCGTGAAAGCAATACACAGATTGCCGTGGCGGCGCAGCAGCAGAGCCAGGTCGCAGAAGAGATGAACCGTGCGGTGGTGAGCATCCGTGACGTCACCGTGAACACTGTGCAGCAAACGGTGGATTCGGCCACCACCAGCAATCAACTGGCGACGCTGGCCGGTGAGTTGAGCAAGGCGATCGGGCAGTTGAAGCTTTGAGGGCCCCATCGCGAGCAAGCTCGCTCCCACAGGTGATCTTCAGTGCCTCTATAACTTGGGCCCGACACAGACCCAATGTGGGAGCGAGCTTGCTCGCGATGGCGCCAGGTCAGTCAACACCAATATTGACCATGCCCCCCTATCACTTCGATAGCCAACCTTGATTCGCCGCCTGCAATTGCCCCACCTATCCTTCAATCATGTGTTCAACATGGATCGAGGATTACCAACATGGGCAAACGTCACCCCAACCTTCCCGCCTGGCAATGGCGCGCCTACCCGCAAAACCACCAGCACCCGACCAATCTGGTGTTGCACCTGATTGCCGTGCCGCTGTTTATCGTGGCCTTTCTGTTGATCGTTTCCGGGGTGTTCAGCCTGAGTTTTCTGAACGTGGCCATCGGCGTCGTGGGCTTACTCGCCGCGCTCGCTTTGCAACGCCACGGTCACAGCCTGGAGGCGCAAGCTTCCGAGCCGTTCAGTGATCGCAAAGATGCCGTGTCGCGCTTGCTGGTCGAGCAATTCCTGACGTTCCCGCGCTTTTTCCTCAGCGGCGGCTGGTGGCGCGCCTGGCGCAAACGCCATCACCGCTAAAGGTCTTACGCGAAAATAGTCACTGTCTGCCGGCTCAGCGCAATCAACTGCCCTTCAGCGCTCCACAGCGCTGCAGCGGCGTGGCCGTATCCATCACGGGCATGTTCGATTTCCACGAGATATTTGCACCAGTCCAGCGTGCTCAACGCCTGCAACGGCTGAACGAATTCGATGGTCCAGGTCAGGGTGCTGCCCGCCGCCGGTTTCTTCAGGTGCGGCAACAACGCCGGCGGCCAGGCATCCACCAGCGCCAGAATGTGCGCCTCAGTGACCGGCTGTTCCTTGACGTCGCCACGCAAACGCACCCAACCGCCCATTTCCCGGGATTTATTACCGGTGAAGGGCAATCCGCCGACACTCCAGCGCATCGCCAGATGGCGCATGAACTCGGGGGTCACGCCTTTGATGTAAGGCAGTTCCTGGCAGTCATCCCAGTGCTTCATCTCGGGTGCCGGCTCGGCCACCACCTCGACCTCAGAAGGACGGGAAGCGCCAAAGCTGCCCTGAACGAGGGTCACCACCTGGCCATTCTGCACGGCTCGCCCCAGCACCTGGCTGACCGCTTTGCCTTCGCGCAACACATCCACTTCAAAACTGATCGGTACACCGGGTTCGGCCGGGCCGACAAAGGTGATCGCCAACGAACGCACCGGGCGATCCGCCGGGACTTTCGCGCGCATGGCTTCGTACTGCAAAGCGGCGACCAGACCGCCAAAACTGGCGCGGCCCTGGGCCCACTCCGCCGGAATAGACAGCTCATGCGGCGAACTGCGCACGGCGTCGAGCAAATCGGAAAAGCGCATGAAAACCTCAAGGCAGGGAAAGGATTGAAGGATGTTAACCAGCCAGCGGCGCCTGTACAGCGCCTATTCCGGCCAAAGAGGCTGACAGATAGGCCGCCTCCCGCGACAAATATCGATCCGTAGCAGCTGCCGCAGGCTGCGTTCGGCTGCGCAGCAGTCGTAAATTCGGTTATCGCGGTGTAACTGTTAAACCGCATTCAACCGGATTGCGACTGCTGCGCAGCCGAACGCAGGCTTCGCCAGCTGCTACGAAAAGCAATCCGCATCAAGGTTTGAAACAAGCAGAGCTGAGCTTGTCGAGAACGCGATCGGCGCGGCCTTCAGCCTTGGCCATGGTCACCCGCCAGACTGCCATGCAAGGCAGCAAATCGGGCTCATGCTCGGCACGGGCCAACCATTGCCAGCAATCGTGCCAGTCACCGAGCGCTTCTTGTGCCGACTTGAGGCGTGGCATGGCCGCTGCGGGCAGGCGATCCAGTTCGGGGTAGGCTTCAATCGCATAGCGCACGCGCTTGATCAGCAGACGCAGGCGATGGCGGTCATGTGCAGGATCGTGCAGTGTTACATCCAGCGCGTTCCATTGCTTGGCCAGGCGCTTTTCGATGCGTGCACGCAAGCCTTTGAGCAAGTCTTGACGCTGGGAGGCACGCAGAAAGCGCGGAAAAGCGTCGAGTATCATCAACAGCTGCGCCAGTTCCGGGCTACCGGCCACGGCCGGATAGGCTTGGGCCATCTGCACCATTCGACGCTTGGCCGCGTCCGCTTGACCGTGCGCCAGCAAGTACGCCGCCAAAACCTCACGGTCGCGCAACGGCGTCGTCAGGTTTCCGACGCCCGCCGCTGCCGCTTCGAGTTGCTCGACACCCGGCAAACCACGCAATGGCCGCAACAGGCTGCGCAGACGGCGAACCGTCGTGCGCAAGTCATGCAACGCTTCTGCGTCGGTGCTGGCGTTCAGGCGCGCCTGACAGGCCAGCAAACGCACTTCCAGCCCCAACACCTGAGCTACCAACCGGTCGACCAACACAGACATCGCTTTCTCCAACGTGACGAGCAACATTAGATAGCAAACTTTAGCCTATGCTGGCCATGAAACCGGGAACCGGCATTGCGCTACGTCAGTGCTGGTTCAACGCCCCGCGCGGGATTCGCGAATATAGAAACGTGCCTTCTCGGCTTTTTTGGAGCAGCCCTCGTAGGCTTCGAACTGCTGCTGGGTCTTGGCCCCGGTCAGTAGCGACAGCGCCTTGGAGTAACTCACGGTGCCGGCAAAGCCTTCAGCCTTGGCGATGTCCAGCTCATGCCAGGCGGCGTCCAGTTGACTACCGCAACTGTCGCGGTAAGCGGTTTTACCCGCGCAACCGGCTAGTACTAACACGATCAATGGCAGACAGATCCAGGCTTTCATCAATAACTCCTCAGGGTATAAAAACAATCATGCAGGTAAGACGGCCAACACCACAAAAAGTGCCTTGGCCCAGCCATGGAAACTATAGCGCCCGCAAGAATACCCATGTGCCGCCATTGAGTATTGAAAAAGCGACGCTGACGACCCGACTCTGAGTCAGCATGATTGAAGCACGGCCCTGATTGGGCGCATTGTTGAAGCCTGTTTGATGAAGGGGCGAGTCATGAAAAAGCGTGTCGCGTTGGTGCTGGGCTCAGGCGGAGCCCGGGGCTATGCCCATATCGGGGTTATCGAAGAAATCGAACGGCGCGGTTATGACATCGCCTGTATCGCCGGTTGCTCCATGGGTGCCGTGGTCGGTGGCATCTACGCCGCCGGCAAACTCAACGACTACCGCGACTGGATCGAGAGCCTGGACTACCTTGATGTACTACGCTTGGTGGACGTGAGCTTTCGTCTCGGGGCGATACGCGGCGAGAAAGTTTTCGGGCAGATCCGCAAGATCGTTGGCGAGATCAACATCGAAGACCTGCGAATTCCCTACACAGCCGTGGCCACCGACCTGACCAACCAGCAGGAAATCTGGTTCCAGGAAGGTTGCCTGCACCAGGCGATGCGCGCCTCGGCGGCGATTCCCAGCCTGTTCACCCCTGTAATGCAAGGCAATCGCATGCTGGTCGACGGCGGCTTGCTCAACCCTTTGCCGATCGTCCCGGTGGTATCGAGCCATTGCGACCTGATTATTGCGGTCAACCTCAACTCGACTAACCAAAAGCATTATCAGATGCCGGTGATCCAGCGCCCCGCGGCGTTCAAGAGCCGTTTTAACAGCTTGATCAACTCCCTCGGTTCACGCCTGCCGTTCCGCCGCAAACAGGCCGAACAATTGCTGCTTCTGGAACAGGAAGCGCTGCTGCGCAGTGAAGCCGCCGAAATCAACCCTTGGCTCGAATCCGCCAACCCCGAAGCGCAGCAACCCGCCGCTGCGCCGGAAACCGACGGCACGCCAAAATCCGCCACTGGCTCATTCATCATCGACAACGTTGGCCCGGCCTCGTTGCTGGACTTGATCAACCAGAGTTTCGAGGTGATGCAAACGTCATTGGCGCAGTACAAGATCGCCGGTTATCCACCGGACATCGTGATCAACGTGCCGAAACGGGTTTGCCGGTTTTTCGAGTTCTACAAGGCGCCGGAACTGATCGCGCTGGGACGGGAGATTGCCCGGGATACGCTGGATCGGTATGAGAATGAGCGCGATTGAGGATCTGGAGATTCTCGAGTGACTGTCCGGGCCTCTTCGCGAGCAAGCTCGCTCCCACATTGGTTCGGTGCTGAACATAAATTGTGTGAACACTGAAGATTCACTGTGGGAGCGAGCTTGCTCGCGAAGGCGCCGGATCAATCAATACAGAACTAAAATCTGCCTTCATTCAACAACCGATACCCCACCCCCGCCTCGGTCAGGATAAACCTCGGCCGGGTCGGATCGTCCGCCAGTTTCTGGCGCAGATGCCCGACCACAATCCGCAGGTAATGGCTGTCTTCGGTGTGGGTTGGACCCCAGATGTCCTTGAGCAGTTGCTGTTGGGTGATGACCCGCCCGGCGTGGCGCGCCAGTTGCGCCAGTACCGAGTACTCCTTGCGGGTCAGTGCCACTTCGGCACCGTCCAGCAACACCCGTCGGTACGCCAGATCGACCGTCAACGGGCCGAACTTGAGCGCCGCTTCCGGGGCTTCACCTGCCGGAGCCTGCCGCAACAAGGCGCGGATCCGTGCCAGAAACTCCTGAATGCCGAACGGCTTGGTCACGTAGTCGTTGGCGCCACCATCGAGCGCTTCGACTTTCTGCCCTTCACTGGCGCGCACCGACAGCACCAGTACCGGCACCGTCGACCATTCACGGAATTCGCGCAGCACCTGCTGGCCGTCCATGTCGGGCAGGCCGAGGTCAAGCACCAACAAGTCCGGCTTGTTCAGCGCGGCCTGGGCCAGGCCTTCAGTGCCGGTGCCGGCTTCAAGCACTTTGTAGCCTTGGGAGGCCAGGCTGATGCGCAGGAATTTGCGGATCTGCGGTTCATCGTCGATGACCAAAATGGTCGCGGTCTGGCTCATGGTTTCAAATCAGGCAAAAGAGGTGGCAAAAGAGTAGCGCAGGCAACGTCAGGCTTCACTTTCAAACCCCGGCTGTTCCTGCAATGGCAAGTGGATGGTGATGCAGGTGCCGCACCCTTCGATGCCATCAGCGACGCTGATCCGACCGCCATGGGCGCCGACCATGCCCTGACAGATCGCCAGACCCAGCCCGGTGCCCTGCCCGCCCCGATCACCACGGGCGGCGGTGTAGAACATGTCGAAGATCTTCGCCCGTTCGTCCTCGGGAATGCCCGGGCCCTCGTCGCTCACGGAAAAAAACAGCTCGCTGTCAGTGGCTCCGGCGCTCAGTTGCAAACGGCCATGGGCCGGCGAAAAGCGTGCGGCGTTTTCCAGCACATTCACCAGCGCCTGCTCGATCAACGCCGCGTGTACATACAGCAATGGCAACTCGCCCGGCACATCGACGCTCACCTGCAACGGCGCCAGCACTGCGCGCAAACGGTTGAGCGAACTGCCGACGATATCCGCCGGCGACACCCAGTCCCGCGCCAGCTTCAACGCACCATGGCCCAGGCGCGTCATGTCCAGCAGGTTCTGGATGTAGCGATCGAGCCGTTCAGCTTCATCACGGGTGCCTTCAAGCAACTCACGACGATCCTCCAGCGGGATCGCCTCACCCAACGCCAGCAAGCTGTCGATACTGCCGCGCATGGACGTCAATGGTGTACGCAAATCGTGGGACACCGAGGCCAGCAAAGCGCTGCGCAGCTGTTCGGTTTCACCGTGCAAACGCGCCGCCTCAAGGTCATCGGCCAACTGCGCACGGGCCAGCGCTTGAGCCAGTGGCTGACTCAACGCCGTCAACAATCGCCGACGCTGACCACTGAGCTGCTGACCCTCTTTCGGGCAAACGCCGAGCAAGCCCAGCGGCCCGTCTTCGACCGACAACGGCCACCACCACCAACGACCGAACGGTAAGGTGCCGGTGCCCATGCCGGCCGGCTGATCGTGCTGCCAGGCCCAGTCGGCGGCAGCGCGCTCGGCTTCGGAAAACTGCAACGGGCCACCGGTTTCGACCTTCCAGCCGCCCTGCCCGTCACGGTTGACCAGACACAACTGCAGATCGTTCCAGCCGACCAGGTGCTGCGCCGCCGCGCTGATCACTGCCTGCCGGTCGGTGGCGGCGGTGAGTTTGCGCGACAGGTCAAGCAGTTCGCTGGTTTCTTCCTGAGTGTCGCGCAAGGCTTCCAACTGTCGCCGCTGACGCGCAGCGAGGTTACCGGTGAGCGCTGCCATCAACAGGAAAAACAGCAGCGTCAGCACGTCTTCTTCACGCTGAATTGCAAAAGAAAAGGTCGGCGGAATGAACAGAAAATCGTAAGTCAGGAACGACAACGCGGCACACGCCAATGCCGGCCCCAGGCTGCTGCGTACCGCCACCAGCAACACCGCCGCGAGAAACACCAGCGAGATGTTCGGCAGCGGCAAGACACTCGACACCGCCCAGGCCAGACCGCTGGCCAATATCGTCGCCAACAGCGCCAGCACATAGTCGAACCAGACCAACGAATGCGCCAAACGCTGACGGGGTTGATGCTGTTGTTCATCGCTGTCGAGGACGTTGATTTCCAGTCCCCGGGCATTGCGCAACAAGCGTGAGGCCAACCCGCCACCGAACAGTCGACGACGCAAACGCTGACGCGACTGCCCAACCAGCACCAGACTGGCACGGCGTTCGGCGGCGTGTTGAATCAGGGTTTTCGCGACCTCGCCAGCACGCAGCAATACCACCTCGCCACCCAGCCGTTCAGCCAGTTGCTGGGCACTTTGCAGACGCAAACGCGATTGCTCGTCGCGCACACTGCCGTTGTCCACATGCACCAGACTCCACGGCAAATGCCGACGTTGCGCGACCCGACTGGCGTGACGCACCAGACGCTCGGCCTGGGCGTCGCCATCGACCCCCACCAGCAAGCGACCGCGCACGGCCGGCGCCGCCTGGCCCAGCTGTCGATAACCACGACTGAGATCATCATCGACCTGCGCGGCCGCGGTTTGCATCGCCAGTTCGCGCAGTGCCGTGAGGTTGGTTTGGGTAAAGAACGCATCGATCGCTGCCCGCGCCTGCTCGGGCACATAGACCTTGCCGTCACGCAGTCGCTCGAGCAGCTCGCGCGGCGGCAGGTCGATCAGCAGCAGTTCGTAGGCTTCTTGCAGCACCCAGTCGGGCAGGGTTTCGCGCACCTGAACGCCAGTGATCCCGCGCACCTGATCGTTAAGACTTTCCAGGTGCTGGACGTTGACCGTGGTAAACACGTCGATACCCGCCGCCAACAACTCCTGAATATCCTGCCAGCGCTTGGCATGGCGGCTGCCCGGCGCATTGCTGTGGGCCAATTCATCGACCAGCACCAGTTTCGGCTTGGCCTTGAGCAGGCCATCGAGGTCCATTTCCTCGAGCATCACGCCACGGTATTCCGAGCGCACCAATGGCTGCTGCGGCAAACCGCCAAGCAGTGCTTCGGTTTCCGCCCGACCGTGGGTTTCCACCACCCCGGCGATGATTTTCACGCCCTGGCGCAGCTGGGTGTGGGCGGCTTGCAGCATGGCGTAGGTCTTGCCAACTCCGGGGGCGGCACCGAGAAAAACCTTGAGCCGGCCACGACCATCGCGGGGTAAATCAGCTAACAGTGCGTCGGCTCGGCCGGAGTCGCTCATGCTTGAAAGTCTCAGTTTGTCTGTTGTTCAGGTGGTGATTGCAAAACCGTCATCGCGAGCAAGCTCGCTCCCACAAGGACGGTGATGAACCTGTGGGAGCGAGCTTGCTCGCGATTGGCGGCAGCACGGTCTTACAGTTTTTCCAGCGCGATGTTCAGTTCCAGCACATTCACCACCGGCGGTCCTACCAGCGGCTGCTCGATGTGCGCTTCCATCAACTGCTCGACCGTCGATATTGGCAGGTTGCGTGCTGCGGCAACCCGCGCCAGTTGATAGGCAATTGCCGCCGGTGGCAAGTGTGGATCGAGGCCGCTGGCAGAAGTGGTCAGCAACGCCAAGGGCACTGGCCCCTGGCCTGGCACCAACAGTTTGTTGGCGTCGTCGATCACCCGGGTCGCGAGTGCCGGATTACTCGGAGCCAGGTTGCTCGCACTGCTCGAAACAGTAGCAAACGCGCCGGCCGATGGCCGTGGATGGAACCATGCATCACCGACAAAATCCTGGGCGATCAGGGACGAGCCGCGCACCTTGCCATCGGTGTCACGCACCAGGCTGCCATTGGCCTGATCGGGGAACGCAAGCTGGGCGACACCAGTTACCACCAGGGGATAAGCGACGCCGGTGATCAGGGTCATCAGAACAAGCAGACTCAAGGCCGGACGGATCATAGTGGACATTTCAAAACCCTCAGATTCGAATAACAAATACAGCGTTCAGTCAGGTGCACCGTGGCGCATTCATCGCGGGCAAGCCCGCTCCCACAAAAGCGCCACAGAACCCTGTGGGAGCGGGCTTGCCCGCGAAGGCGGCGTGCCTGACACACAGCCATGCCAGGTCAAACCAGATGCAACGCCGTCAACAGCATGTCGATCGCCTTGATGCCCGCGAACGGCACCAGAATTCCGCCCAGCCCGTAGATCAGCAGGTTGCGCCGCAGCAACGCCGCCGCGCTCGCGGCCTGGACGCGTACCCCGCGCAACGCCAGCGGGATCAGCGCGACGATGATCAAGGCGTTGAAGACGATGGCCGAGAGAATCGCGCTCTGCGGACTGGTCAGGTGCATGATGTTCAGCACGCCCAGTTGCGGGTAGATCGAAGCAAACAGCGCCGGCAGAATCGCGAAGTACTTGGCCACGTCGTTGGCGATGGAAAACGTCGTCAGCGCGCCACGGGTCACCAGCAATTCTTTACCGATCTGCACCACGTCCAGCAGCTTGGTCGGATCGCTGTCGAGGTCGACCATGTTTGCCGCTTCACGAGCCGCCTGCGTCCCGTCGTTCATCGCCATGCCGACGTCAGCCTGTGCCAGCGCCGGTGCGTCGTTGGCGCCATCACCGCACATGGCGACCAGACGACCGTCGTTCTGCTCATGACGAATGCGGGCGAGTTTTTTCTCCGGCGTGGCTTCGGCCAACACATCGTCAACACCGGCTTCCGCGGCAATCGCCGCAGCGGTCAGCGGGTTGTCGCCAGTCACCATGACGGTGCGAATCCCCAACTTGCGCAGCTCGGCGAAACGCTCGCGAATGCCCGGTTTGACCACGTCCTTGAGGTGGATCGCACCGAGCAACTTGCCCTCGGCACACACCAGCAACGGCGTACCACCGCTCTGGGCGATCTTGTCGATTTCCCGGGACATCGGCGGCAGCATGTCGGCGCGCTTTTGACCGACGAAAGCCAGTACCGAATCCACCGCACCCTTGCGGTAGACGCGTCCCTGGTAGTCGACACCAGACAGGCGGGTTTCGGCGCTGAACGGCACAACGGTCAGTACTTCAGCGGACGGTTCAGCCTGTGGATAAAGTCCGCGCAGGTACTCGACGATCGACTTGCCTTCGGCCGTGTCGTCGGCCAGCGAGGCGAACAACGCACCTTCAGCCAGCTCCTTGGCGCTGACGCCGGGCGCTGCGTAGATAGCGGTGCAACGACGGTTACCGAAAGTGATGGTACCGGTCTTGTCCAGCAGCAACACATGCACGTCGCCCGCCGCTTCTACTGCACGGCCGGATTTGGCGATCACGTTCAACCGCACCAGACGGTCCATGCCGGCGATACCGATGGCCGACAACAAGCCGCCAATGGTGGTTGGAATCAGCGTCACCAGCAGCGCCACCAGGAACACCAGCGGCAGGTTGCCGTTGGCGAAGTGGGCGAATGGCTGCAGGGTCACGACCACCACCAGGAAGATCATGGTCAGGCCGATCAGCAGAATATCCAGCGCCACTTCGTTCGGGGTTTTCTGACGCTTGGCACCTTCGACCAGTGCAATCATGCGATCCAGCGTCGACTCGCCGGGGTTGGCGGTGATGCGCACCAACAACCAGTCAGACACCAATCGAGTGTTGCCGGTGACCGCCGAACGATCACCACCCGACTCGCGAATCACCGGCGCGGACTCACCGGTAATCGCCGCTTCGTTAACCGCAGCGATACCTTCGATGACCTCACCGTCACCGGGAATCATCTCCCCGGCTTCGACACGCACCACATCGCCTTTGCGCAGGCTGACTGCCGGCACTACCTGAAAGCTGCCATCGGCTTTTTTACGCCGAGCGCTCAAGCCCTCGCTGCCGGCCTTGAGGCTATCGGCGCGGGCCTTGCCGCGACCTTCGGCCAAGGCTTCAGCGAAGTTCGCGAACAACACGGTGAACCACAGCCATAGGGCGATTTGCGCCGCCACAAAGGTCGGCACTGCCGGGTCTGGCATCACGCACAACACAGTGGTGAGGATCGCGGTCAATTCGACCACCAGCATCACCGGCGAACGCTTCAATTGCCGTGGGTCGAGCTTGACGAAGGCTTGCACCAGCGCCGGCCGCCACAGGGCCGAGATCGCGGTTTTCGGTTGCTCGACTGGTTGAGCCGGCACAGCGTGCGGTGCGGTTTTTTTCGATACACGAACGGGCATATTCATCATCAAATCCCTCAGAAGCCTATGCTCAGGTGTTCAGCGATAGGACCCAACGCCAGGGTCGGCAGGAAGGTCAGGCCACCCACCAGCAAAATGGTCACGGTCAGCAAAGTGACGAACAGCGGGCCATGGGTCGGGAAGCTGTTCTGGCCTATCGGTGCGGTTTTCTTCATTGCCAGGCTGCCAGCCAGGGCCAGTACCGGGAGGATGTAACCGAAGCGCCCGATCAACATGCCCAGACCCAGCATCAGGTTGTGGAATGGCGTGTTGGCGTTCAGGCCGCCGAATGCCGAACCGTTGTTGGCGCTGGCCGAGGTGTAGGCGTACAGCAACTGACTGAAACCGTGGGGGCCGGGGTTACTGATGGTTCCCGCAGGGCCTGGCAGACTCGCCGCAATCGCGCCTAGCACCAGCACACCGACCGGCATCACCAGCAAGGTCACTACCAGCAACTGGACTTCCTTGGCTTGCAGCTTCTTGCCGAGGTATTCCGGAGTACGCCCGATCATCAGACCGGCGAGGAACACCGCGATCAGCACGTTGAGCAGCATGCCGTAGAGCCCGGCACCGACGCCGCCGAAGATCACTTCGCCGACCATCATGTTGATCAGCGCGACCATGCCGCTCAGTGGGTTAAGGCTGTCGTGCATACCGTTGACCGAACCGTTGGAGGCCGCAGTGGTCGTTACCGACCACAGCACCGTGGCGGTCGTGCCGAAACGTGCTTCCTTGCCTTCCAGCGGTGCAGTCTGTTCGACCGCAATGTTGTTCAGGGTCGGGTTCGGCTGGTATTCAGCCCACAGCGACACCGCACCACCGATCAGGAACAGCGCGAGCATGCAGGCGATGATCGCCCGGCTCTGACGCAGGTCCTTGACGTAATGGCCGAAGGTGAACACCAGCGCCACCGGGATCAGGATGATCGATGTGACTTCGAACAGGTTGCTCCAGGCCGTCGGGTTCTCGAACGGATGTGCCGAGTTGACACCGAAGAAGCCGCCGCCGTTGGTGCCCAGTTGCTTGATCGCAATCTGGCTGGCCGCAGGACCCAGTGGAATGACTTGATCCACGCCCTGCATCGTCAGCGCATTCACATAGTGCGCGAAGGTTTGTGGCACACCCTGCCAGACCAGGAACAGCGCCAGCAGCAGGCACAGCGGCACCAGACCGTAGAGGGTGGCGCGGGTCATGTCGACCCAGAAGTTACCCAGGGTTTGTGCCGATTTGCGCCCAATGCCACGGCACAAGGCGACCAGCACGGCCAGGCCGGTGGCGGCGCTGACGAAGTTTTGCACGGTAAGGCCGACCATCTGGCTCAGGTAGCTCAGGGACGCTTCACCACTGTAGGACTGCCAGTTGGTGTTGGTCATGAAGCTCACGGCAGTGTTGAACGCCTGCGTCCACTCCTGCCCCGGCAGGTTTTGCGGGTTGAGTGGCAAGTAGTCCTGGAACAACAGGATCGCGAACAACAGCAAAAAGCCCGCGAGGTTGAACGCGAGCAACGCCAGGGTGTATTTCTGCCAGCTCTGTTCGCTCTGCGGGTCGACCCCGGCCACGCGATAACAACCGCGCTCCACGGGCCCGAGGATCGGCGTCAACCAGGTACGCTGGCCTTCCATCACCTTGTAGTAAAAACGCCCCAGAAACGGTGCCGGAATCAGCACCACGGCGAAGAAGGCGAGGATCAGCCAATAGTCATAACTGTGCATAGCCGCTCCTAGTTCTGATCCGCGCGCAACAGCGCAACCAGTAGATAAATGAACAGTCCCACCGCCAACAGCAGGGACACCCCGTCCAGAATGCTCATGGAATTTCTCCGTCGTACGGCGATTGCCGCGTGTGCAGCAATTGTCCGCAGGAAGGCTGTAAAGGAACGAGAGCGAGGGGTTGGGCGCGGCATAAAGAAAGCGTAAAGACTGGCTTTACGCGGGAGTTACAGCGGTGTGCCGACTGACCTCATCGCGGGCAAGCCCGCTCCCACAGGGGGTCCGCGGTGCATCGACAATCGGATGCTCATGTGGGAGCGAGCTTGCTCGCGAAGGCGGCATAACAGACACCAACGCTCCCAACTGGCGCACAAAAACACTACATCTGGTTGCAAACATCCTCGATACGACGCCTTTTTGTCCTTTACGACCGCTGTCGCAACACTGGCACGCCCACTGCACACGCCCTCCCCCGAGCTTTTCCATACCTCTGCGGGAGAAACGCATGAACACACAACTCAAACCCACACTGGGCACCCTGCATTTATGGGGTATCGCGGTCGGGCTGGTGATTTCCGGCGAGTACTTTGGCTGGAGCTACGGCTGGGGTGTGGCCGGGACTCTCGGCTTTCTGGTGACCTCGTTCATGGTTGCGACCATGTACACCTGCTTCATTTTCAGCTTCACCGAACTGACCACGGCCATCCCTCATGCGGGTGGCCCATTCGCCTATAGCCGCCGCGCCTTCGGTGAAAAAGGCGGACTGATCGCCGGCCTGGCGACGCTGATCGAGTTCGTCTTCGCGCCACCGGCCATTGCCCTGGCCATTGGCGCCTACCTGAACGTGCAGTTCCCCGCCCTCGACCCGAAACACGCGGCGGTCGGCGCCTATATCGTGTTCATGGGCCTGAACATCCTCGGTGTGAAACTGGCGGCGACCTTCGAACTGGTGGTCTGTGTGCTGGCCGTCGTCGAGTTGCTGGTGTTCATGGGCGTGGTCGCCCCGGCGTTCAGCTTCAGCAATTTCGCCCTCAATGGCTGGGCCGGTTCCGATGTGTTCAGTGCACCGGCAATCGCCGGGATGTTCGCGGCGATTCCCTTTGCGATCTGGTTCTTCCTCGCCATCGAAGGCGCGGCCATGGCCGCCGAAGAAGCCAAGGACCCGAAACGGACGATTCCCAAGGCCTACATCAGCGGCATTCTGACCCTGGTGTTGCTGGCCATGGGTGTGATGTTCTTTGCCGGTGGCGTGGGTGACTGGCGGACCCTGGCGAACATCAACGATCCGTTGCCGCAAGCGATGAAATCCGTGGTCGGTGAAAGCTCCGGCTGGCTGCACATGCTGGTGTGGATTGGCCTGTTCGGGCTGGTGGCGAGCTTCCACGGGATCATCCTTGGCTACTCGCGACAGTTCTTCGCCCTGGCCCGCGCAGGTTACCTGCCGACGTATCTGGCCAAGCTGTCACGCTTCCAGACACCACACCGGGCAATCATCGCCGGCGGCCTGATCGGTATCGCGGCAATCTACAGCGACGGCTTGATCAACCTCGGCGGCATGACCCTGACCGCGGCAATGATCACCATGGCGGTATTCGGCGCCATCGTGATGTACATCATGAGCATGCTCAGCCTGTTCAAACTGCGGAAAACCGAGCCGCTGCTGGAGCGCACCTTTCGCGCCCCGGGTTATCCGATCGTGCCAGGCATTGCGCTGTTCCTGGCGGTGGTCTGCCTGGTGGCGATGGCCTGGTTCAACGCGCTGATCGGGGCGATCTTCCTCGGTTTCATGGCCGTCGGCTTTGTCTACTTCCTGCTCACCGCACAGCTGCGGGCCGATGCCCCGGCCGATGCGATGCTGACCGGTCTTTGATGAGGTGACCCAGGCAGAACAGGCCTAGAATGGAACCACTGAGAAACGTCGTGACTCAAAGTGGATAGGCACGGCGTTGACGCGAAACCGTTCGCGTCGAAACCTGCCCTTAAGGAGAGCCCTATGCCCTGGTATGCCTGGTTGATTCTGGTGGTTGCTATCGGATCGATCGTCGGTGGCTTGATGATGCTGCGCGACACCGCGAACAAGGTGGAACTGACCGATGAGCAACGTAAACGCGTCGCTGAGCGCAACGCGGAAATGGACGCCAAGGACGCTCAGGATCGTTGAACAATCCGTAGGAGCTGCCGCAGGCTGCGATCTTTTGTCGTTTTCGAATGCGCTGAAAATCAAAAGATCGCAGGCTTCGCCAGTTCCTACACTTCCCAATCCGCCTTGGCGATATGCAAGCCGTGCAGCCCCTTGTACGCAGCCCGCGCAGGCTGGCTCCAGCCTTTGAGCAAGGCGTCCTCCAAGCGATAGATTTCCACGCCCAACGGTCGGCAGACACTTAACGGATCCTGTGCATCCGGCCCCCACATCGGCAGCGACAAATCGCCGCCCGGACAGGTCGACAAGGCACAGAGCAAGTCGATCTCGGCGAAGAACTCCAGATAGTCACCCTTCTGCGCCGGACAGGCCTTCATGAAGTACATATCGTCATGGTTGAGCCCCGTGCACTGAAAGATGTTCAGCACGTCATGCACATCGAACTCGGTCAAACCGTGAGGTAAAACGGCGCGGGTCAGGTTCGAATGGCAGTGGTGATGGAAGTCCTCGCCGGTGAGCATCTTGTTCACATAGGGATCGCAGCGTGTGCCCAGTAAATCGTGCAAACGTCCGCCGTGTTCGTCGATGCCATAGTGGGCCAGGCTATCGTCGGTGATGGTCACCAACGGTCGCAGAAATGGCAGGTTCGACCAGAGCCGGTCATGGGTGCTGACATGGGCGCCCTGCAATTGCCGGGTCCGTGCCGCCCACAGCCGCTCGCGCGGGTCGTTGGCATTCCAGACATTGAAGTCCCCCACTTGCGGGCCCACCGGCGTGGTCACGCGGAACACATGTCCCGCCGGAACGTGCCAGGCGCGTCCGGTACGGATCGGCACTTCGAATTGTTCGATCAGCGTGCGCCCGGACGCGGTATCGCGGATCCGCTCGTAGAAGGCTTTATCGACCTGTAACGCCGAGCCCTTACTGACCTGATAAGCAGCGGGATAGTCTTTGTACATGGCATGAGTCCTCGATCAGTGACGGGAAGGATGGTTGAACATCTCGAGCAGTTACTGTTCGCAATCGTCGAGATAATCGCTCAGGGCTTCGCATGCACCGGGCTTGTCACCCTCGACCAACAGATCGCGAATGAGCCGGTCGCGCTCGAGCCAGGGCGCTATTCATGCTCATTGCTGTTGTCACGCAGCGTCGAGAATCCCGAGCTGGCTCAGAGGATTCTCGACGTCACTCGCGTCTTTCTCAAACAACCCCGGAACTAGCCCTGCCAGCGCTTGAACAGCACGCTGGCATTGACCCCGCCAAAGCCGAAGCCGTTGGACAATGCGTACTCGATAGCCATCGGCCGCGCCTGACCGTGGACGATGTCCACTCCTTGAGCGGCGGGGTCCGGGTTTTCGAAATTGAGGGTGGCGGGCACGATCTGGTCGCGGATCGCCAGCAATGTGAAGATCGCCTCGATTCCACCGGCGGCGCCGAGCAAATGTCCGGTGGCCGACTTGGTCGACGTCACCGCCACCTCATTGGTCGTTCCGAACAATGACTTGATGGCCGCCAGCTCCCCGAGATCCCCCACCGGCGTCGAGGTTGCGTGAGCGTTGAGATGCTGGACCTGTGCCGCTGAAATGCCCGCCTGGGCCAACGCCAGCGACATTGCCCGGCGCGCACCGTTGCCATCTTCGGGGCCAGCCGTCAGATGATAGGCATCGGCGCTGGTGCCGTAGCCGACAAGCTCGGCTATCGGTTGAGCACCACGGGCCAAGGCATGCTCCAGGGATTCGATCACCAAGAGACCGGCGCCCTCCCCCATCACGAAGCCGTCGCGGCCACTGTCGAACGGCCGCGAAGCACGCTCGGGAGCTTCGTTGTAGCCGCTGGACAAGGCCCGGGCAGCGGCAAACCCGGCAAGACTGACGCGATCGATCGCCGCCTCCGCTCCACCGCACACCGCAATATCCGCCTCACCACAACGGATCAACCGCGCCGCATCACCGATCGCCTGAACCCCGGCCGCGCAGGCCGTGACCGGTGCGCCCAACGGGCCTTTGAAGCCATGCTGGATCGACACGTGGCCGGCAGCAAGGTTGACCAGAAACGAAGGAATGGTGAACGGCGACAAACGCCGCGGCCCTCGACTGTCCGTGGTGCGCACTGCATCGGCTATCGCGCCGAAACCGCCCACCCCCGAACCGATGATGGTTGCAGTCCGCTCCTGGGCATTGGCGTCCCGCGCCTGCCAACCAGCCTGTTCCAGTGCCTGACGCGCAGCCTCCATGGCATACAGAATGAAGCGGTCCATCTTCTTCTGTTCTTTGGGTGGTGTCGCCAGATCCGGATCAAAACCCGCTTCAGCATCTTCTGCCAGGGTCGGCACGACGCCACCAACCTTGGTCGGTAGATCGGCGATCACCTCGTCCGGTAAAACCCGCAACCCGGAGCGTCCAGACAACAGGCGCGCCCAGACCACCTCGACGCCACTACCCAACGGAGACACCAGCCCCATCCCTGTTACAACCACTCGACGATCACTCATGCCGCAACTACCTCAAGCCGATTCATGGTGCCTCACTTATACCGTGCGGCAGCGGTGTGCCTGGACAAATTCGGAGCCATCACATAACGCGCGGCAACGAAGGCGTCCCACTCTCCAGCCTCCGGTAACGAAGGAATGGTGATCAACTCACCCTGATCGAATCCCGACAATGCCGCATCGACCATCTCCCCTGTCTCCATCACCATTTCTGCCGGGATAGCGCTGGCATCAATCCCTGAACGTTCCCAGATTTCGGTGCGTGTCACCCCTGGCAACACCGCCTGAACCTGCACGCCCGAACCACTCAGTTCAGCATTCAACGACTGCGTGAGGCTCAGCACGTAAGCTTTGGTCGCGCTATAGGTCGCGTTGAAGCGCTCGGGAATCAGCGCAACCACCGACGCCAGGTTGATGATCGAACCGCGCCCGACCGCCGAAAAATTCGCGGCTGCCGCAGCAGCCAAACGTGTCACCGCCACCACATTGAGCTGAATCATACGCTCCAGCTGATCGGTGTCGGCACTGGCCAAAGAGCCATCCGCCGCGATACCCGCGTTGTTCAGCAGCAGGCTGATGCCGGAGTCACTGCGCAGACGCTGCTCCACCGCCAACAAATCAGCCTTGAGCGTGAGATCCGCCATCAGCACCTCGACCCGCACACCATGCTCGGCTCGCAACCGGGTTGCTGCTGCCTGAAGACGTTGCTCATCGCGAGCCACCAGCAACAAGTCAAAACCACGCGCCGCCAACCGCTCGGCATAAATTGCACCGATACCGGATGAAGCGCCAGTGATCAGAGCAGTACCTTTGGACTGAATGGAAATCATAGCTGCGCTCCTGGGAAATACCTGAAGAATGTTGAATGCCCCAGGTTCAGAAAACCTGCACCGGCGACGGTTTTATTATAGGCATAATCCAAACAAAATATTACAACAGTAATTTTTATTTCCGGACAAAAGGCGAAATTGCTCTGCCCTCCTGGAAATTGATCGCCAGAAATAAAAAAGGCCGGTCAATGACCGGCCTCGGACGCTAGCGTCTACGAATCAGTTCACCTCAAGCTTGTCGCGGTTCTTGTCCAGAATCGCCTTGCCGATGCCCTTGACCTCCAACAGCTCATCCACCGATGCAAATGGCCCATTACTCTCGCGATACGCAACAATCGCCTTGGCCTTGGCCTCACCTACCCCGGAGAGTTCTCGCTGTAGTGTCGTTGCATCCGCAGCATTGAGATCGACTTTTGCAACCTCCCCGGACGGTGCAACCTGAACTGCCAATGGCGCGGTTACAGCCTCAGCCTTGGTCGCCGGCGCAGCGATAGCAGCAATAGAGGCGCTGGTCAGCAGGGCAAAAACCAGAGAGTAGAAATAGCCTGTACGCATAAGTGACGCTCCATGACATCGATAAGTAAGAAGCAGCTTTTCCGAAGCTGCCTCCCAAACCTAGGTCATGCTGTGAGCCTGTCAAAAATGTATCAGTTACAGGGTGTGTAACAATCAGGGCTCGAGGCGGCGTTGCTGGTAGATCCAGTCGACGATCTCACCATCCGGCGCATAACCGCTGACGGTGTCGCGCAAGAGTTGGCGGACCCGCGAATAATCATCCCGTTCGACAGCCGCCAGCAATTCCGTCAGCTTGCCCTTGAGCACTTCCCAGGGCAGGTGGTCTTCATTGGCGCTCATGATCATCGGGTGCTGGGTGGCCGCTACGTTGTCACCGATCAGCAACTCTTCGTAGAGCTTTTCACCGGGACGCAGCCCGGTAAATTCGATGGCGATGTCGCCGTGAGGATTTTTGTCCGAACGGACACTCAAACCCGACAGGTGAATCATCTTCTCGGCCAGCTCGACAATCTTCACCGGTTCGCCCATGTCCAGCACAAACACATCACCGCCCTGCCCCATCGAGCCGGCCTGAATCACCAACTGGGCGGCCTCGGGGATGGTCATGAAGTAACGGGTGATCTTCGGGTGCGTGACCGTCAGCGGGCCGCCCGACTTGATCTGCTTGTGAAACAGCGGAATCACCGAACCGGAAGAACCGAGCACATTACCGAATCGCACCATGGTGAACCGGGTTTTGTTGACCCGGGACAC
>NZ_MOBJ01000025.1 GCF_003732225.1 Pseudomonas brassicacearum
GTCAACAAGGCGAAAACACACTGCCTTATCAACTCCTTCGGGCCTCGATGAACTGAAGCGTAACCGCTGTCGAAAACCGCGTAACTCTTTGTTTACCAAGGAGTTTTCCGTTTCGACTGCGCCGGAAGTGGGGCGAATTATAGACTTCCAGAATCTGCCGTCAACACTTAATTTGGCTTTTCTATCAATGAGTTGCAGAAAGCCGAAAAAACAGCATTTTCCCCTCTATATAGAGAAGGGAAAACACGGCTTCTATATAGAAGGAACCTTCAGAGCACTCCAGCTTCTTTGAAAGCAGCAACGGCGGCAGCCTCAAGACCCAGCACTCGCTGTAGAACCTCGAGCGTGTGCTCACCCAATAGAGGAGGGGCGCTACGGTACTCCACCGGCGTCTCGGATAGGCGAATGGGACTGGCAACCTGCGGCACCAACCCGGCCAGCGCATGAGGAAGCTCGATTGCCAAACCGCGCGCCTTAACCTGTGGATCGGCAAATACCTGCGACAGATCGTTGATCGGTCCGCACGGCACACCCGCTTGCTCCAACTGCACCACCCACTCGGCAGTAGTCTTGAAGACCGTAGCCTGACGAATCAGCGGAATCAGCACCGCACGATTCGCAACACGAAGCTTGTTCGTCGCAAACCGAGGATCATCCGCCCACTGCGGCTGACCAGCCACTTCGGCGAACTTGCGGAACTGCCCGTCATTCCCCACCGTAAGAATGAAATCACCATCCGCTGTCGGGAAGTCCTGATAGGGAACAATGTTCGGGTGAGCATTGCCCAAGCGCTTGGGAGCAATGCCGGTAGTCAGGTAATTCATCGCCTGGTTAGCAAGGCACGCCACCTGAACGTCCAACAACGCCATGTCGATGTGTTGACCACCACCTTCATGCTCCCGATGCGCCAACGCCGCCAGGATCGCAACCGTCGAGTAGAGCCCTGTCAGAATATCCGTCAGCGCCACGCCGACCTTCACCGGCCCGGCACCGTCATCACCTTCAGGGCGGCCGGTCAGACTCATCAAACCACCCAGCCCCTGGATCATGAAGTCATAGCCAGCACGCTTGGCATAAGGACCGGTCTGGCCGAAGCCGGTGATCGAGCAATAGATCAGATCCGGGTTGATCGCCTTGAGCGACTCGTAGTCCAGCCCATAGGCCGCCAGACCGCCGACCTTGAAGTTCTCGATCAGGATGTCGGACTTCGCCGCCAGCTCACGAACCAGACGCTGACCTTCGGCCTGAGTAAAGTCGATGGTCACCGACTGTTTGTTGCGATTGGCCGACAAGTAATAGGCGGCCTCGCTGGTGTTCTCACCATAAGCATCCTTAAGGAAGGGCGGCCCCCAGGCGCGAGTGTCATCGCCATTGCCCGGGCGCTCGACCTTTATAACCTCGGCGCCGAGATCCGCGAGGATCTGCCCGGCCCAAGGCCCGGCCAGTACCCGCGATAAATCCAGTACCCGTAAATGCGATAACGCACCCATGGCCGCTCTCCTATTAATAGAACGCCTGGAGACCGGTCTGCGCGCGACCCAGGATCAGCGCGTGAACGTCGTGAGTACCCTCGTAGGTGTTTACCACCTCAAGGTTGACCAGGTGACGCGCAACACCGAACTCGTCGGAGATGCCATTGCCACCCAACATATCGCGAGCCATACGGGCGATGTCCAACGACTTGCCGCAAGAGTTGCGCTTCATCATCGAGGTAATTTCGACGGCGGCCGTGCCTTCATCTTTCATGCGCCCCAGACGCAGGCAGCTTTGCAAGGCCAGAGTGATTTCAGTCTGCATGTCCGCCAGCTTCTTCTGGATCAACTGGGTGGCAGCCAAAGGCCGACCAAACTGCTGACGGTCCAGTGTGTATTGGCGAGCGGTATGCCAGCAGAACTCGGCCGCACCCAGAGCGCCCCAGGAGATGCCATAACGTGCAGAGTTAAGGCAAGTAAAAGGGCCTTTCAAACCGCGGACATCCGGGAAGATGTTCTCTTCGGGAACGAATACGTTGTCCATCACGATCTCGCCGGTGATGGAGGCGCGCAGACCGACCTTGCCGTGGATCGCCGGAGCGCTCAGGCCTTTCCAGCCTTTCTCCAGAACGAAGCCACGGATATCGCCGGCATCATCCTTGCCCCAAACCACGAATACGTCGGCGATCGGGCTGTTGGTGATCCACATCTTGCTGCCGGTCAGGCTGTAGCCGCCTTCCACTTTGCGTGCACGAGTGATCATCGAACCCGGATCGGAACCATGGTTCGGCTCGGTCAGACCGAAGCAACCGATCCACTCACCGGTAGCCAGCTTCGGCAGGTACTTCTGTTTCTGGGCTTCGGTACCAAACTCGTTGATCGGCACCATGACCAGCGAAGACTGCACGCTCATCATCGAGCGATAACCGGAGTCGACGCGCTCGACCTCACGGGCAATCAGGCCGTAGCTGACATAGTTCAGACCGCTGCCGCCGTACTGCTCAGGAATGGTCGCACCCAGGAGACCGATTTCGCCCATTTCACGGAAGATCGCCGGGTCGGTTTTCTCATGACGGAAAGCTTCCAGAACACGTGGCGCCAGTTTGTCCTGAGCAAACTGAGCAGCGGTGTCGCGCACCATGCGCTCTTCTTCGGTGAGCTGTTGATCCAGCAGCAGGGGATCGATCCAGTTGAAGCTAGCTTTACCGGCCATGAGAGAGTCCTCGCGAAGTAGGTCAAATATCGTGGAGTGATCCTAGGCGCCGCTTCCGTATTGGGCAAACGAGGATTTTGCATACTGTTGTGCTAATTTCTCACTCCGTAACAGCCTTAAACGGCATCTATGCAAACTATTAGTGAGGTTGCCGTACATGCGCAGGAAGATACCCAGCACTGCCGCGCTGATCAGTTTCGAAGCGGCAGCCCGCCACGAGAGCTTTACCAAGGCTGCTCAAGAACTATCGCTGACCCAAGGAGCGATATGCCGACAGATCGCCAGCCTGGAAGAGTTCCTCAGCGTTGAACTGTTCCGACGCTCGCGACGCGGAGTGAAACTGACCGAGGCGGGGCTTTCCTACAGCCGACGCGTCGCAACGCAACTGGATGCCGTTGAACGAGACACGCTGTCGGTGATGGGCCAGCAGGGCGCTAATGTCATCGAACTGGCGGTTGTGCCAACCTTCGGTACTCAATGGCTGTTGCCACGGCTCAAGGACTTCCAGCAGCAACACCCGGAAGTCACGGTCAACCTGACCAACCGCACGCGCCCCTTTCTGTTTGCCGACACCGACTTTGACGCCGCGATCTACTTTGGTGACGCCGATTGGTCCGGCACCGAATCCCACAGGCTGATGGGCGAGAATCCGATGCCGGTGTGCAGCCCGGCATTACTCGGGGATCGCACACAGCTGCCCGCCGAAGTGATTGCCGACCTGCCGCTACTGCAACAGACCACGCGCCCTTACGCCTGGCGCCAGTGGTTCGACTCACAGCACCTTAATGTCCCCCGCGACATGACAGGTCCGCGTTACGAGCTATTCTCCATGCTGGCTCAGGCAGCGATGCATGACATGGGTATCGCATTGATCCCACCGTTCCTGATTCAGCGTGAGTTGGCGGAGAAACGACTGGTGATTGCCAACCCTCAGGCCCTGTCGAGCATCAAGGCCTATTACCTGATGATTCCTGACCGAAAGGTCGAATCAGCCTCTTTACGCGCATTTCGCGATTGGCTGGTTAACCAGGCACATAGCTACAACCTAGAAGGGCAGGGCTTATACGCTATTAGCTGACCTCGTAGTCAGTAAAATCAAAGCACTACAGATATAACTTATTGTCGCATTTCAGCAGACTGTACCCTCAGGAGGCACAATCGTCCCACAAGCGCCTAACGGCGTGGCTTTGAGGTTCTGATTCAAAGCAATACTGCGTCATTCACAGCGCCGATGTGTAAATTCTCGAATTTCGGCAGAAATCCTTACAAGACACGGCCTACAAGGGATTGCAGTGGTCGCTTGCGACATTCGGTCACAGGGTGACTTGTAGTTAATTTTCCGTCACCCATCATAATCCCTTGAAGGCCACAAAGTTCGCCTGCAAAATGCCGCGCCCCGCCCGAAATACGGCGGGATCGTGCTGATCGGCCGCCCCAGCCGCACCCTCCGCAGTGCGCTGGCCTTCTAAGAAAGATCGAAAGCAATAAGATCAAGCAGGAGATTTGACGTGCACATTGGTGTTCCTCTCGAAACCCAGACCGGTGAAACGCGGGTTGCTGCAACCCCGGAAACCATCAAGAAGCTGATCGGCCAGGGTCATAAAGTCACTGTGCAAAGCGGCGCCGGCATTAATGCCAGCGTTGTCGACAGTGCTTATGAAGCGGCAGGCGCAATGATTGGCAGCGCCAACGATGCATTTGGCGCAGAGCTGATTCTCAAGGTCGTCGCACCCAGCGACAGTGAACTGACCCTGATCAAAAGCGGCACCGTGCTGGTTGGCATGCTCAACCCGTTCAGCAATGAAACCATTGCCAAACTGGCCGAGTGCGGCATTACCGCGTTCTCCCTGGAAGCGGCGCCGCGCACCTCCCGCGCGCAAAGCCTTGATGTGCTGTCCTCGCAAGCCAACATTGCCGGTTATAAAGCCGTGTTGTTGGCCGCCCATCACTATCCGCGCTTCATGCCGATGCTGATGACGGCTGCAGGCACCGTGAAGGCCGCTCGCGTGCTGATCCTCGGCGCCGGTGTGGCTGGCTTGCAGGCGATCGCCACCGCCAAGCGTCTGGGCGCGGTGATTGAAGCGTCCGACGTGCGTCCGGCCGTGAAGGAACAGATCGAATCCCTCGGCGCCAAGTTCGTCGACGTCCCGTACGAGACCGATGAAGAGCGTGAATGTGCCGTCGGTGTCGGCGGTTACGCACGCCCCATGCCGGCCAGCTGGATGCAACGTCAGGCCCTGGCCGTGCACGAGCGCGCCAAGCAAGCCGACATCGTCATCACCACCGCACTGATTCCCGGCCGCAAGGCACCGGTTTTGCTGAGCGCTGAAACCGTTGCGCAAATGAAACCAGGCTCGGTAGTCATCGACCTGGCCGCTGCGCAAGGCGGCAACTGCCCGCTGACCGTGGCCGACCAGGTGATCGTCGCTCATGGCGTGACTATTGCCGGCCCAACCAACCTGGCAGCGCAGGTTGGTGCAGACGCCTCGGCGCTGTACGCCCGCAACCTGCTGGACTTCCTGAAGCTGGTCTTCACACCCGAAGGCCAATTCCAGATCAACCTAGAAGACGACATCGTCGCCGCGTGCCTGATGTGCCGCGACGGCCAAGTCATCCGCAAAAACGCCTAAGCAGGGATTCAGACGATGGAAGAGCTTATCTCCCCCGGTATCTACAACCTGATCATCTTCGTGCTGGCGATTTATGTCGGTTATCACGTGGTCTGGAACGTTACACCCGCGCTGCACACGCCGCTGATGGCGGTCACCAACGCCATTTCGGCGATCGTGATCGTCGGCGCCATGCTGGCCGCTGCTTTGACCGTGACGCCGCTGGGCAAGACCATGGGCACCCTCGCTGTGGCTTTGGCTGCGGTCAACGTGTTCGGTGGCTTCCTGGTGACCCGCAGGATGCTTGAGATGTTCAAGAAAAAAGCCCCGAAAGCCGTAAAAGAAGAGGCGCCCAAGTAATGAGCATGAACCTCGTAACGACGCTCTACTTGATCGCGTCGATCTGCTTCATCCAGGCCCTCAAAGGCCTGTCGCACCCGACCTCGTCGCGGCGCGGCAATGTGTACGGCATGCTCGGCATGGCACTGGCCATCGTCACCACCGTCGGCCTGGTGTTCAAACTTGGCTCTGAGCTGGCCACCGCTGGTATCGGCTACGTGATCGTCGGCCTGCTGATCGGCGGCACCGCCGGTTCGATCATGGCCAAGCGCGTTGAAATGACCAAGATGCCGGAACTGGTCGCCTTCATGCACAGCATGATCGGTATGGCTGCCGTGTTCATCGCCATCGCCGCCGTGGTCGAGCCGCAGTCGCTGGGCATCGTTAAACAGCTGGGCGATTCGATCCCGGCCGGTAACCGCCTGGAGCTGTTCCTCGGCGCGGCCATCGGTGCCATTACCTTCTCCGGTTCGGTCATTGCGTTCGGCAAGCTGTCGGGCAAGTACAAGTTCCGCCTGTTCCAGGGCGCACCGGTACAGTTCGGCGGTCAGCACAAACTGAACCTGCTGTTGGGCCTGGCGACACTGGGTCTGGGCATCACCTTCATGTCGACCGGTAACCTCGGCGCCTTCGCCCTGATGCTGGCCCTGGCCTTCGTGCTCGGCGTGCTGATCATCATCCCGATCGGTGGCGCCGACATGCCGGTCGTGGTGTCGATGCTCAACAGCTACTCCGGCTGGGCAGCGGCGGGGATCGGCTTCTCGCTGAACAACTCGATGCTGATCATTGCAGGTTCTCTGGTCGGTTCGTCCGGTGCGATCCTCTCGTACATCATGTGCAAGGCGATGAACCGTTCGTTCTTCAACGTACTGCTCGGTGGCTTCGGCAACAACGCAGACGCGGCCGGGCCGGCAGGCTCGAAAGAGGCCCGCCCGGTGAAATCCGGCTCGGCCGATGACGCAACCTTCCTGCTGACCAACGCCGATACCGTGATCATCGTTCCAGGCTACGGTCTGGCAGTAGCACGGGCGCAGCACGCGCTTAAAGAGCTGACCGAGAAGCTGACCCACCGTGGCGTGACCGTGAAGTATGCGATCCACCCGGTAGCCGGTCGTATGCCTGGTCACATGAACGTGCTGTTGGCCGAGGCTGAAGTGCCTTACGACCAGGTGTTCGAGATGGAAGACATCAACTCCGAATTCGGCCAGGCCGACGTGGTGCTGGTGCTCGGCGCCAACGACGTGGTCAACCCGGCGGCGAAGAACGATCCGAAATCGCCAATCGCCGGCATGCCGATTCTCGAAGCCTTCAAGGCCAAGACCATCATCGTCAACAAGCGCTCGATGGCCAGCGGCTATGCCGGTCTGGACAACGAACTGTTCTACCTGGACAAAACCATGATGGTCTTCGGCGACGCCAAGAAGGTCATCGAAGACATGGTTAAAGCCGTCGAGTAAAGACTGCTCCAACGCAATACCCAAAACCCCGGCCTTTAGTAGGCTGGGGTTTTTTATTGCCTGCAGAAAACCGACCAAAGGCTCTAAATCAGGGGCCAGCATTCGACCATGGTCGCGGGGCGATTTTTTTTGAAATCACTAGACTGCGTATCTTGCTTCCGTTGCCCGAGATAACAATCCATGTACCGTGATCGTATCCGCTTGCCTTCGTTGTTGGATAAGGTAATGAGCGCCGCTGACGCTGCCGCTCTGATTCAGGACGGCATGACCGTCGGCATGAGCGGGTTCACCCGCGCCGGCGAAGCCAAAGCCGTGCCCCACGCACTGGCCGAACGCGCCAAGGTCACGCCGCTGAAGATCAGCCTGATGACCGGCGCCAGCCTGGGCAACGACCTCGACAAACAGCTGACCGAGGCCGGCGTGCTGGCCCGCCGTATGCCGTTTCAGGTCGACAGCACCCTGCGCAAGGCGATCAACGCCGGCGAAGTGATGTTCATCGATCAGCACCTGTCGGAAACCGTGGAGCAGCTGCGCAACCAGCAACTCAAGCTGCCGGACATCGCTGTGATCGAAGCGGTGGCGATCACCGAACAAGGCCACATCGTGCCAACCACCTCGGTCGGCAACTCGGCCAGCTTCGCGATTTTCGCCAAACAGGTGATCGTCGAGATCAACCTGGCGCACAACCCGAACCTGGAAGGTCTGCACGACATCTATATCCCGACCTACCGTCCGACCCGCACGCCGATTCCGCTGGTCAAGGTTGACGACCGCATCGGCAGCACCGCGATCCCGATACCGCCGGAAAAGATCGTCGCCATCGTCATCACTAATCAGTCCGACTCGCCGTCCACGGTGTTGCCGCCGGACAGCGACACTCAGGCCATCGCCGATCACCTGATCGACTTCTTCAAGCAGGAAGTGGAAGCAGGGCGCATGACCAACAAGCTCGGCCCGCTACAGGCCGGTATCGGCAGTATCGCCAACTCGGTGATGTGCGGCCTGATCGACTCGCCGTTCGAAGACCTGACCATGTACTCCGAAGTCCTGCAGGACTCGACCTTCGACCTGATCGATGCTGGAAAACTGAGCTTCGCCTCGGGCAGCTCGATCACCCTGTCGAGCCGTCGCAATGCTGATGTGTTCGGCAACCTGGATCGCTACAAGGACAAACTGGTGCTGCGCCCGCAGGAGATCTCCAACCACCCTGAAGTGGTTCGTCGCCTGGGCATCATCGGTATCAACACAGCGCTGGAGTTCGACCTGTACGGCAACGTCAATTCCACCCACGTCTGCGGTACCCGGATGATGAATGGCATCGGTGGTTCCGGCGACTTTGCCCGCAACGCGCACCTGGCGATCTTTGTCACCAAGTCGATTGCCAAGGGCGGGGCGATTTCCAGCGTGGTGCCGATGGTCAGCCACGTTGACCACACCGAGCATGACGTCGACATCCTCGTTACCGAGATCGGCCTTGCCGACTTGCGTGGCCTGGCGCCACGGGAGCGGGCGCGGGTAGTGATCGACAACTGCGTGCACCCGGACTACCGCGAAGCACTGAATGCCTACTTCGAGGCGGCCTGCGCCGTCGGCGGACACACCCCGCACATCCTGCGCGATGCCCTCAGCTGGCACATGAACCTGGAAGAAACCGGCAGAATGCTCGCCGTGTGATTGATACAGATGGCAGCTGACGCAAACACAATTCCGTCAGCTCGCCACTGCCAACCCAATATCCTTCAAAAACTGTACTGCTGTACCGGTCATTTCCTACCGTAATTGCCTACATATCCGAGTCAAACAACCAAAAACGCACCATTAAAGCGCAGACAGGTACAGTTGCCTCGTTTTCGAGCAGTACAGCACCTATTAACAGTTAACTGGTCCCTCACAATACAGGTGAACTGTATCTAGAGAGACTGGCCAAACGAGAGGATCATTGGCATCAGTTAAACCACTACCTAATCCCGCCATAAGCGGAAGGATGTCAACCATGGAACGTACACTCAGTTCCGAAATGTTCTTCGAAGACAACGCTGTAAAAACCCAGGCTTCCATGCCTCTTCGCGTTATCGCCAACCTGATGCTGTGGCAGCGCCGCATCTCCAGCCGCCACCAACTGGCTCGTCTGGATTCGCGTCTGCTGGCTGACGCAGGGATTAGCGAAGCACAACGCTACGAAGAGCTGAGCAAGCCGTTCTGGCGCTAAGTTAGCGTCGCTGGCCCTGACCCACCGGGTCCACCGCCAGCACCCCGAATTGCACACACAAAACCCGTCGTGGGAAACCACGACGGGTTTTGTCGTTTCAGGGCTGAAAAACAGCTGGTACAGAAGGGCAGTCGCATGACAGGTACAGTTTCAACAAATACTTAACTGAGCCAGTACAATTTAACACTGGTGTAACTGCTCTAGCGACGGCGAAGCGACCAACATGGTGTCCCAAGGCTGTTTAATCAGCCCCTCCGCGAGGAATACACCATGAATCGGTTACTTGATATTTCGCTCCCGCGTACTCGCCGGCCCTCTTTACTCACGCGTATGGCACAGTTGATCGCCGCTATCGGTCGAAGCATGGAAAGAGTGCGCAGCCGCAGTCAGCTGGCGCAACTTAATGAACAGCAGCTGTCTGACATAGGTATCAGCCACTCTGATCGACTGGTCGAACTGGACAAACCTTTTTGGCGCTAACGGTGTCTAGATGGGGTAACAGGGCTATTCGATCGGTTGAACTACGGCCTAATATCCGAAGACAACGTGGCGAGCCCTGCGCAGGGTACGTCTGATCTCTCAGACGTTACGCATCACGCAGTGGCTGCCCGACGTTATTCTTGGCGTCACTATTTATGGTTTATTCACAGGAGTTACCCCATGTCCCGTCTTCGTCTGCTCAGCGCTGCAGCACTGCTGGCCGTGGCTGCCAATTCGCATGCCTCCAGCTTCATTATCACCACTGACACTGTCGTCGGTGCACTCAAGGACAGCTCCGACGCCACAACCAACCTCTCGTCTTCGCTGCGGGACAAGAAGATCGTTCGCGCCGCCCGTGATGACGCTGCCAGTTTCGTGGCCAGCGAAGGCGCCATCCGTGGCGTCCGCCTGGAAAGTGCTCTCGACTACATCCACACGCAGGCGCCACAGTTGAAAGCCACTGACGCACAGCTGGCCCAAGCCATTCTGGCCATCTGATCGACGTCGGAAAACGGGGCTCTCACAATGGGCCCCGTTTCTTCAGCGCTGGCTCTGGCCCGGGCATTACGCTAGCCTTGAGGCTCGTTTCCAGCCGTCGAGTCTCATGCCTTTTCTTTCAAAACCATTTATCACATCCCTGTTTATCACTGCCTGCTGGATCAGCCCGGCCCATGCTCTGGACCTGACTACGCAGAACCTCGTCGTCACCACTTATGTGACAAGCAAGGTGACCTCCGCGCCCTTCGACCATAAACTGCTACTCGCTGCCCACGATGATGCGGCGGCGTTCATTGCCAGTGACGGTCAACTGCGAGGAGCGCAACTGGAGTCCGCGCTGGTTTACCTACGTCAGACCCAGCCAAAACTTCATGCCAGCGACCTTGAACTGGCACAGGCAATTCTCGTCCAATAGTTATCCCGTTCTTCCGGAGTCGTTCCATGCGTAGCCCGCTGATTGCTGCCACCCTTGGCCTGTTGCTGTTGGCCGACGTGGCCCAGGCACACACCCTGGAAGCCACCAGTAATATGATCATCCGTGCCTCCCGGCGCACACTCGATTTCACCTCCGACACCACCACCTCGATTCGTGACCTGAAAGTCGTGCGCGAAGCCCATGATGACGCGGCCAGTTTTGTCGCCAGCAATGGCGATATCCGTGGCGCACATCTGGAAGCTGCCTTCGACACCTTGCGCACCCGCGTGCCGGAAGCCCGCGACGCCAGTGATCAGGTACTCGCCGAAGCCATCCTCGCACTGTGAGAACGTTAGCAGCCTGGCTGTTGGCCGGGGCCGTATTGCTGCTGTGCAGCACGGCTCAGGCCAGCCTGCAATTACGCCTCAAGACCGACGGTCTGAGCCCGGCAGAACAACAGGCCAGCCAGGCACTGCTGGATGAAGCGATGCAAGCATTGCCGCCGCGTTTCATCGAGCAACTGGACCGCCGGATTGATGTTGGCTGGACCGACGAAATGCCCGGCAACGCCTACGGAGAGGCGTCTCTGGTATCTGAGGTGGACCTCAATCGCAACTTGCTGGCCGGCCTCACCGACGGCAGCGCCGCGACGAAAAAAACCAATCGCCCCCACGGCACCGTACGCCGGGAAATGCTCGCCACGGTGCTGCATGAACTCACGCATATTTATGACCGCGCGCGCTTGTGGACAAGTGCCGAGCGCTTGCTGATCCAGCGCTGTACGCGACAGAACAACAGCTCGGGCCTGATCGGCATTCCCGATCAATGCCGTGGCCAGATTGACCGTCGTTTCACCCTGAGCGATGACCCGCGCTTGCTGGACCTTGCCGGCTGGCCGCAATACGTCGGCCGACGCGGTGAACGCGAACAGCACAATCGACAAATCTCCCGCAGCCCGGACCTCTACGAGACGAGCAGCCCCAAGGAATTCGTCGCGGTCAACATGGAGTACTTCCTCCTCGACCCGAGTTACGCCTGCCGCCGCCCGGCGCTGTACCGTTATTACCAGGAGCACTTCGGCTGGGCTCCGCCGGCCAAAGACAAATGCGCCCAATCCTTCGCCTTCCTGAACGCCGGCAACGACTTCGCCAAACAACCGCTCGGCCAGGTCGATCCGGAGCGCGTCTACTCCATCGATTACCTGCTGGCCGAAGCCAACCAGAATCTGGTCAGCCGCTGGGGTCACAGCATGTTGCGGCTGGTGATCTGCGCACCCGGTCGCCCACGCGGGCCGGACTGTCGACTGGATCTGGAGTATTCCCTGGTGCTGTCCTACCGCGCCTTTGTCGGTGACGTACAACTGTCGAGCTGGGATGGTCTGGTCGGGAAGTACCCATCGCGACTCTTCGTGTTGCCGCTGTCGCAAGTCATCGACGAATACACCAAAACCGAACTGCGCAGCCTGGCCTCGGTGCCGCTCAATCTGTCACGCAACGAAATTGCAGAAGTGGTCGAACACGCCGCCGAGATGCACTGGAGCTACGACGGCAACTACTTCTTCCTGTCCAACAACTGTGCGGTCGAGAGCCTGAAGCTGCTGCGCAGTGGCAGTAATAATCCACAGCTGGTCGGCCTGGACAGCATCATGCCCAACGGCTTGCTGGAGCTACTCAAGGCCCGTGGACTGGCGGACACCAGTGTGCTCGACGATCCACGCGAGGCCTTGCGTCTGGGCTATCGCTTCGACTCGTTCCGCGATCGCTATCAAGCGATGTTCGAGGTGCTGAAAAAGCGCCTGCCGATCAAACAGGACAAGGTTGAAGACTGGATGGCGTTGACTGCCGCAGAACGTCGCCCGTGGTTTCAGCAGGCCGACCTGCGCACCAGCGCGGCTCTGCTGTTGCTGGAGCAAGCCAGTTTCCGTCAGCAATTGCTGCTGGCCCAAAATGAAGTGAAGCAACGTTACCTGGATGCCCGCGAGCTGAAAAACGGCGGCATGGACCAGGCCAATCAGACCTTGAAGCAGATTCTCGCCAACAGCGGTTTCCTCAGTCGTCCGGCAGAACTGCTCGACAGGGGCGGGTACGGCCTGCCACAGCCTAATGAATGGAAACGCCTGGAGTCGGAAAGTAGCTCTCGGCAAAAGAAATTGCAGGTGTTGACCGGCGATCTGGATAAAGAGGTCAGGGCGCTGCTTGAGCCAGGCCGAGCCGCCGAGATCGCGGCGAATGAGGCCAACATCAAACAGCTGGGCGAGCACCTGCGAGCCTTGCATAAGGCGGCCGGTGGGCTGGAGTTGCCTTAAGTCAAAAGATCGCAGCCTGCGGCAGCTCTTACGTCGATCACCCGCAGGCTGCGATCTTTTGACCTTACACATTTAGCCGCGTCCACCCACCTTGAACATCTCGTCCGGTGTTTACCCAGCGAAAGCTGGCTGAAAGGTTTGCCGATTAGGATCGCCCGCACTGCCGGCAACAGACCGGTTGGCCAAACGAATGTCGCAACGTTCGCCCGGCCCAATTAACAACAACAATGGTGATTCTGATGTCCGCTCGTACCCGCCTGTTTGCCCCGACTCCCCCCGTACGCCTCGTGCTTTCCGTTCTGCGCTAACCCCCATCCGGTTCGCCATTCCCTAGCCGCGCTACGCCTGGAGTATTCCCATGCTGACTTTCCTTGGCTTTGCCATGGTCATTACGTTCATGTACCTGATCATGACCAAGCGCCTTTCCGCGCTGATCGCTCTGATCATCGTTCCGATCCTGTTCGCCCTGTTCGGTGGCTTTGCCCCGAAGATCGGCCCGATGATGCTCGAAGGCATCACCAAGCTGGCCCCGACCGGGGTGATGCTGATGTTCGCCATCCTCTATTTCGCCTTGATGATCGACTCCGGCCTGTTTGACCCGGCCGTGCGCAAGATCCTCAAGCTGGTCAAGGGCGACCCGCTGAAGGTTTCCGTCGGCACCGCCGTGCTGGCCCTGGTGGTGTCCATGGACGGTGACGGCGCCACCACCTACATGATCTGCGTGGCCGCTATGCTGCCGCTGTACAGCCGCATCGGCATGAGCCCGCGGATCATGGCCGGCCTGATCATCCTCGCCGGTGGCGTGATGAACATGACCCCATGGGGCGGCCCGACCGCGCGTGCCGCCAGTGCGCTGCATGTCGACCCGTCGGACATCTTCGTGCCGATGATCCCGGCGATGCTCGCCGGTGTGGTGGCAATCCTGGCGATTGCCTACCTGTACGGTAAACGTGAGCGTGCGCGTCTGGGTGAATTGCACCTGGTGGGCGATGAAATCGACCACAGCGAAATCAGCGTTTCGCAGTTCCCGGATGCTCGCCGTCCGAAGCTGATCTGGTTCAACGGTGGCCTGACCCTTGCCCTGATGTGTGCATTGATCGCCGGCCTGCTGCCACTGCCGGTACTGTTCATGGTCGCGTTCAGTATCGCGATGATCGTTAACTACCCATGCCTGCAACAGCAAAAAGACCGCGTGGCAGCCCACGCCGGTAGCGTGTTGTCGGTGGTCGGGCTGATTTTCGCCGCTGGTATCTTCACCGGTATCCTGACCGGCACCGGCATGGTCGATGCCATGTCGAAAAGTCTGCTGGCCGTGATCCCGGACTTCCTGGGCCCGTACCTGGCCGTGATCACCGCACTGGCGAGCATGCCGTTCACCTTTTTCATGTCCAACGATGCGTTTTATTACGGTGTATTGCCGGTTCTGGCCGAAGCCGCCAGCCACTACGGCATCACCGCCGTGGAGATGGCACGTGCCTCGATCGTTGGCCAACCCGTCCACTTGCTGAGCCCGCTGGTCCCGTCTACATACTTGCTGGTAGCACTGGCCGGGATCGAATTCGGTGACCACCAACGCTTTACCCTGAAGTGGGCAGTACTGGTCTGCATGTGCATACTCGTCGCTGCATTGCTGATGGGGATTTTCCCGCTGTTCAGCACCTTGTAACGGCATCAACTCACCGCGCCGCCAGCTAAATGCTGGCGTCGTGGTTTAACACTCGCTCAAAGGAATACACATGGAATGGCTGACCAACCCTGAAATCTGGGTTGCCTTCTTCACGCTGACCGCCCTGGAAATCGTTCTGGGCATCGACAACATCATCATGATCTCGATCCTCGTCAGCCGCATGCCCAAGCACATGCAGGCACGCACCCGGATCTTCGGTCTGGCGCTGGCCATGATCACGCGGATCCTCTTGCTGCTGTCGATCACCTGGGTCATGCGTCTGACCGCCGACTTGTTCGTGCTCTTCGGTCAGGGTATTTCCGGGCGAGACCTGATCCTGTTCTTCGGTGGTCTGTTCCTGCTGTGGAAAAGCTCCCAGGAGATGTTTCACGCACTGGAAGGTGAAGACGAGACTGACGATGGGCCAAGCGGCAAGGGCGGCAACTTCCTTTACACCATCATCCAGATCGCGATCATCGACATCGTGTTCTCTCTGGACTCGGTTATCACTGCGGTCGGCATGGTGTCCCATGTTCCGGTCATGGTGGCTGCGATCATCGTTGCGGTACTGGTGATGATGATGGCCTCGGGCAAGATCAGCGAGTTCATCGACAAGCACCCGTCGCTGAAAATGCTCGCACTGTCGTTCCTGCTGGTGGTGGGTACCGTACTGATCGCCGAAGCCTTCGGTGTGCATGTACCAAAAGGCTACGTCTACTTCGCCATGGCGTTCTCGCTGGCCGTGGAAGCGATCAACATCAAGATGCGCACCGCGATCGCGAAAAAGAAGAAACAACAGGAGCCCGTAAAACTGCGCAAGGACATCCCGGGTCAATAACCCGAATGCGCTGAAGAAGAAGGGGCTTACGAGCCCCTTTTTCACGTCTGCATGAAGCTGTCTCCATGACAGCTTTGTTTCAATCGACTCTTTAGCTATGCGATGCTGGCGCCCGGACCGTTAGCCAACTACAGCTTAAGTACAGAACGTAGAACGTAGCGGCACCGTCAACTTGCTCCATTGGGGCGCTATTCATTCAGGGGGCCCAGTATGCTGACCCTGCTCAATTTACTGTCTGCGATAGCCTTGCTGATTTGGGGCACGCACATCGTCCGAACCGGCATCCTGCGGGTCTACGGTTCGAACCTGCGCCATGTCATTGGCCAGAACATGTCCAAACGCTGGCTGGCCTTCATCGCCGGGATTCTCGTCACCGCCATGGTCCAGAGCAGCAACGCCACGGCGATGCTGGTGACCTCGTTTGTCGGCCAGGGTTTGATGGCACTGACGCCCGCCCTGGCGACCATGCTCGGCGCCGACGTCGGTACCGCTCTGATGGCGCGGGTCCTGACCCTCGATTTGTCATGGCTTTCGCCGCTGCTGATTTTCCTCGGGGTGATTTTCTTTCTCTCACGCAAACAGACGCGTGCGGGCCAGCTCGGCCGGGTCGGCATCGGCCTGGGGCTGATTATTCTCGCGCTGCAACTGATCGTCGAAGCGGCCGATCCGATCACCCACGCTCACGGCGTCAAAGTGTTGTTTGCCTCGCTGACGGGCGACATTCTGCTCGATGCCCTCGTCGGCGCGCTGTTCGCGATGATTTCCTACTCCAGCCTCGCTGCCGTCTTGCTCACCGCAACCCTCGCCGGTGCCGGAGTGATCAGCCTGCCAGTGGCCATCGGTCTGGTGATCGGCGCCAACATCGGCAGCGGTGTCCTGGCGTTTCTCAGCACCAGCATGCAGAACGCCGCCGGGCGTCAGGTGGCGTTGGGCAGCCTGCTGTACAAATTGATCGGTCTGTTGCTGATCATTCCAGTGCTCGGCCCGCTGGTGCACTGGATGGACAAACTCAATTACCGCCCACAAGGCCTGGTGATCGGCTTTCATCTGCTCTACAACACAGTGCGTTGTCTGCTGCTGTTGCCCAGCGTCGGCCCGATGGCCATGCTCTGTGCCTGGCTGTTGCCGGAGCCGCCGGAAATCAATGGTCAGGCCAAACCACGTCATCTGGACCCGACGGCCCTTGCCACGCCAAGCCTGGCCTTGGCCAACGCCGCCAGGGAAACCCTGCGCATGGGCGACCTGATCGACAACATGCTCGAAGCCATGCTCGATGTGTTGCGGGGCAAGCAAACCGCCGTCACTCAGGAAGTACGCCGCTTGAGCGATGACGTCGAAGCGCTGTGCAGCGCGATCAAACTCTATCTGGCGCAGATGCCCCGCGAAGACCTCAGCGAACAGGACAGCCGGCGCTGGGCGGAGATCATCGAACTGGCGATCAATCTGAAGCTCGCCTCTGATCTGATCGAACGCATGTTGCGCAAGGTCCAGCAACAGAAGACCTCGCAACGACGCTCGTTTTCCGAGGTTGGCCTGGAAGAACTGGCCGGGCTGCACCATCAGTTGATCGCCAACCTGCGTCTGGGGCTGTCGGTGTTCCTGAGTGCCGACAAGGAAAGCGCCCGACAACTGCTGCGTGAGAAACGTCGCTTCCGTGCACAGGAAAGACGCCTGGCCCACGCCCATGTCAGCCGCTTGCAACGTAAGATCATGCAAAGTATCGAAACCAGTTCGCTGCATCTGGAGCTGATTGCCGACATGCGACGCTTGAACTCGCTGTTCTGCGGCAGCGCCTATGTGGTCCTGGAAACCGCCGAAACCGGTGCATTGACCGCCGACGAAATGTCTGACATCACCCATTCACCCTGAACGTCTAGCGTCGAAGGGAGTCACTTAAAAGGCTGAAGGCAAACCTTTGTGCCTGCATTTACCCGCCAGGAAAGTTGTTATGCGTTGTCTGTTGTTCGCGTGTCTGCTGTTGGGTTCCACCTGCTCGTTTGCCCTGGATCGCTTTCAGGTCGAAGGTTACAGGCTGCCCAACGGCCTGCAATTACTGCTCAAGCCCGGCAGCGAACGCGGTCATGTGGCAATTCGTCTGGTGGTGGGTGTTGGCCTCGACGACTTCGCCTGCGCCGACAAAGAGCTGCCACACCTGCTTGAACATTTGCTGTTCAGCGGCATCGACGCCAGCGGCGAAGGCGGGCTCGAGGAGCGCATGCAGGCGCTGGGCGGCGAATGGAACGCCTACACCAGTAACGCCGACACCACATTCGTCATCGAAACCCCGGCAAACAATCAACGCAAAGTCCTCGATCTGTTGCTGGCGCTGCTGACCCAAACCCGAATCGACGACAACGCAATCAGCGCGGCCAAACAGGTGGTCGAACGCGAAGACGGCGGCCATTACTCCCACTTGCAGCGCTGGCTCGACCGCCAGGACCTGGGCCATACAGCAAGCAATCAGCTGGCGGTAGAACTGGGCCTGAAGTGCCCGGAACGCGCCCAGGTAGAACACCTGACCCGCGAACAACTGGAGAAGCTGCGCAAGGAGTGGTACGCACCGAACAACATGACGCTGATTATTGTTGGTGAGCTCGATCGCCTGCTGCCGGCGTATCTGGAGCGCACCTATGGCGAGCTCAAAGCCATCGATCCCACCGAACATTTGCCGCTGCCGGAAATCCAGCACCCGGCGCTCGACGAACGCAATCTGATCCACGGCTGGGTCGGTGGTGGCGCCAAACTGCACTGGTTGTTCCCGGAGCCGGCGCTCGACGATCAGTACGACGAAACATTCGACCTGCTCAAGGACTACCTCGACTGGGCGCTATACCGTCAGTTGCGTCTGGCACACGGGTTGTCCTACGGGCCTTGGGCAGAACGCGAGGTGTTCGGCGGCGTCGGTTTCCTCAGCCTGAACGCCGACCTGGAACGCGATGATCTGCCACAAGCGCGGCAGGTACTCGAGGATCTGAAAGCCGATCTGCTCAAGAACGGCCTCGACCCCGCTGGCTTCGAGCGCCTGAAACAGGCCGCCATCGCCCGACAGGCCTGGGCCGTGCAAGGCAACAGCGGGCTGGCCGACTATTACTGGAGTGCCATCGGTGACTATGAGGACGGACATTTCGACGACCCGGCCAAACGCCTGCAAGCGGTCACTCTGGACCAGGCCAACCAAGCCCTGCACAAACTGCTCGAAGAGCAGGGTTACATTCGGATCGAGAAGCCACTGCTCAGTTATGACGAAGTGCTGTGGTTGCTGGCCGGGGTGTTGGGGTTGATGGTGCTGATGGGCTGGCGTATTCGCCACAAAAAGTGAAAACGCCACAATCCCCGTAGCAGCTGCCGAAGGCGGCGTTCGGCTGCGCAGCAGTCGTGAATCCTGCCTTCACGGTTAACCTGAAAAAACGTGGTGTCTGATTTTACGGCCGCTTCGCAACCGAACGCAGGCTGCGCCAGCTGCTACGGGATTGCGCATCGCCTGATGCTTTCTCGCAACATCAGAGTGCCAGCGGTATCCTGTCGGGGTTTTTCCCTACGACCATTGCGAACTGCCGAATGCCTATCCTGACCCTTTACGTACAGCGCATCCTCGAACTGATGAAGCGCTATCCTGGGGTCATTGCGCTCGGTGGTTTCATCTCGGGGGTCGGCAGTTTCATTCTGGTCGACCGCCAACAAAGCCTGGCGACCTGGATTGCGATCGTCATGCTGGTCAGCTGGGTCTGGCTGATGCTGGAAAACAGCCTGACAGAGCTGTTCGCCAAAGTTTTCAAGCGCGAAATCCCACAGCCGCTGCTGCGCTACGCGACGCAGATGATCCATCAGGAAAGTCTGTTTTTCGTCCTGCCATTCTTTTTCATCACCACCACCTGGAACAGTGGGCAACTGGTGTTCACCGGACTGCTCGGGGCGGCGGCGCTGATTTCGATCACCGACCCGCTGTATTACAAATGGCTGGCCCCACGCCGTTGGCTGTTTCTGGCAATGCACACCCTGACCCTGTTCGCTGCACTGCTGACCGCATTGCCGATCATCCTGAACCTGACCACCGCGCAGAGCTTCAAATTGGCACTGGGCACCGCCATGCTGCTGTCCTTTCCGAGCCTGGCGTCGATCTTTCCGATTCGCACGATCCGCGGCGGTCTGAGCGTACTCGGCATCACCCTCGCCATCGGCTGCGCCGGCTGGTTGCTGCGCTCCTGGGTACCGCCGGCCACCCTGTGGATGACCGAAGTGGCGATCAGCACGCAACTGCAGGACCGTACGCCCGGCGACAGCCTCGGTGAAGTCACTGTCGCGCAACTGCGCAAGGACGGCCTCTACGCTTACACCGCGATCAACGCCCCGCGCGGGCTCGATGAGCGGATCTACCACGTCTGGAAATTCAACGGTGCAGAGGTCGACCGCATTGCGCTGGACATCCATGGCGGACGCAAGGAAGGTTACCGGGCCTGGAGCCACAAACAGAACTTCCCGGGTAATCCGGTCGGCGACTGGCAGGTCCAGGTACTCACCGAAGACGGTCAAATGATCGGCGTGCTGCGTTTCGACGTGACCGACTCGGGTCAAAACACAGTTGCGCCGAGCGAGGCAAAATAACCGGGATCGTGCTATTACGTAGCACTGCGGATCAGCCAAACAAGCTCGGAGATTATGACCAGCAGCATGATGGCCGGCAGTGCCCAACTCGATACTTCGAACACCCCAGCACAATTGCGGGTCACGGGGGACTGGACGCTCGCCCACTACGCCGACCTCAAGCGCCTGAGCGACTCCCTCAAAGGCCAGTACGACGACCGCACGCCCATCGACCTCAATGGTCTCGGCGCACTCGACACCGCCGGTGCCTCGCTGTTGGTCGAGCTGCTCGGTGCCGAGCGCCTCGGCAAGTCCGCCGAACACCCCGATTGCAGCCTGTCCGCAGCCGACCGCGCGCTGCTGCAAACGGTCTATTGCTCGCTGACCGACTTCTGCGTCCCCGTCAAAGAACCCGAAATCAGTGTCGGCATTCAGCTGCTGACGCGCATCGGGCGCGCGGTTGATGCGATCTGGCAGGACACCCTGCAACTGTTGGGGTTTGTCGGGCTGATTCTGGAAACCATCGCTCGCAGCCTGTTTCGCCCCAAGCGCTGGCGGATCACGCCAATGGTCGCGCACATCGAACAAACCGGCCTCGACGCCGCCCCCATCGTCGCCTTGCTGACTTTCATGGTGGGCGCGGTGGTGGCCTTCCTCGGTGCCACGGTGCTTGCCAGTTTTGGCGCGAGCATTTTTACCGTGGACCTGGTGGCGTTTTCCTTCCTGCGTGAATTTGGTGTGCTGCTGACCGCAATCCTGATGGCCGGGCGCACCGCCAGTGCCTTCACCGCACAAATCGGCTCGATGAAGGCCAACGAGGAAATCGACGCAATCCGCACGTTAGGCCTCGATCCGATGGAACTGTTGGTGGTGCCACGGGTGTTGGCATTGCTGGTGGCGCTGCCGATGTTGACGTTTCTGGCGATGCTCTCGGGGATTGTCGGAGGCGGGGTGGTCTGCGCGATATCGCTGGGCATCTCGCCGGCGATGTTCCTCTCTTTGCTGCAATCGGACATCGGCGTTCAACATTTTCTGGTCGGCATGGTCAAAGCACCAATCTTCGCTTTCCTGATCGCCGCTATCGGTTGCCTGGAAGGCTTCAAGGTCAGCGGCAGCGCGGAATCCGTCGGTGCCCACACCACCTCCAGCGTGGTGCAATCGATTTTCGTGGTGATTGTGCTCGACGCGGTGGCCGCGTTGTTCTTTATGGAGATGGGCTGGTGAGTCGTTTACCCCGTGAGCCTTGCGAGGCGGTGATCGAAGTCCGTGGGCTGTGCAATCGCTTCGGTCGCCAGAGCGTGCATGAAAACCTCGACCTGGATTTGTACAAGGGCGAGATTCTCGCCGTGGTCGGCGGTTCCGGCAGCGGCAAGTCGGTGTTGCTGCGCAGCATTGTCGGCCTGCGCCGGCCCAGTGAAGGCGTGGTGAAGGTATTTGGCAAGAACCTGCCGAGCCTGTCGGAGCATGAGCGCTCGATGGTGGAGCGACGCTTCGGCGTCCTGTTTCAGAAGGGCGCGCTGTTCTCTTCGCTGACCGTGACCGAAAACGTCGCCCTGCCACTGATCGAGCACGCCGGCCTGAGTCGCAACGATGCCGAACATCTGGCGGCGGTGAAACTGGCCCTGGCCGGTCTGCCGCTGTCGGCTGCGGACAAGTACCCGGCGTCGCTGTCCGGCGGCATGATCAAACGCGCGGCGCTGGCCCGCGCCCTGGCCCTGGACCCGGACATTCTGTTCCTCGATGAGCCGACCGCCGGCCTTGATCCAATCGGCGCTGCAGCGTTCGATCAACTGATCCTGACGCTGCGCGATGCATTGGGATTGAGCGTTTTCCTGGTTACCCACGACCTCGACACGCTGTACACCATCACTGATCGGGTGGCAGTGCTGGCGCAGAAAAAAGTGCTGGTGGCCGACACCATCGACACCGTGTCGGAAACCGACGACGCATGGATTCACCAATACTTCCATGGCCCACGCGGCCGCGCGGCGCTTTCAGCCGCTTCACAGCTCAACGAGGTATGACATGGAAACCCGAGCCCACCATGTATTGATCGGCCTGTTCACCGTATTGGTGGTGGCCGGTGCTTTACTGTTCGGTCTGTGGCTGGCCAAGTCCAGCGTCGACACCGCCTTCAAGGACTACGAGGTGGTTTTCAATGAGGCGGTCAGCGGCCTGTCCAAAGGCAGCGCGGTGCAGTACAGCGGGATCAAGGTCGGCGACGTGGTGAGTTTGCGCCTCGACCCCAAAGACCCGCGCCGGGTACTGGCACGCATTCGATTGGGCGGCGATACGCCGATCAAGGAAGACACTCAGGCAAAACTGGCGCTGACCGGCATCACCGGCACCTCGATCATCCAGCTCAGCGGCGGCACCCCGCAAAGCCCGGAGCTGGAAGGCAAGGACGGCAATCTGCCGGAGATCGTCGCCTCGCCATCCCCCATCTCGCGGTTGCTGAACAACAGCGATGACCTGATGAGCAGCGTCAACCTGTTGCTGCATAACGCCAACCAGATGTTGTCGCCGGAAAACGTCGATCGGTTGAGCGGCACCCTTGAGAATCTGCAGCAAACCACCGCAAGCGTTGCCGAACAGCGCGGGGATCTGCGCCAGGCGATGCAACAGCTGGCGTCGGTTGGCAAACAGGCGAGCGCCACCCTGGAGCAGACCTCTGCGCTGATGCGCAACGCCAACGGCATGCTCAACGATCAAGGTAAACAGATGTTCGGCAGTGCCGAGCAAGCCATGAAGTCGCTGGAGCAGAGCAGCGCGACCATCAACAGCTTGCTGACAGACAATCAGGATGCGCTGAATAACGGCATGCAGGGGCTCAACGGCCTGGCCCCGGCCATACGTGAGTTGCGCGACACCCTGAGTTCGTTACGCGCCATCTCTCGTCGCCTGGACTCCAACCCCAGCGGTTACTTGCTGGGTGGCGACAAGGATAAGGAGTTCACACCATGAAGCCTGTCTACCGCACCTTCGCCCATTGCTCGCTGTTGGCGAGTTTCGCGTTGACCGGTGCCTGCTCGATATTACCCAAGGCTGACCCGCTGGATGTTTATCGCCTGCCGTCCGTGCCGAGTGCTGCGTCGTCGACGCGTGCCAATCCTGTGCCTTGGTCTCTGCGTCTGGCCAAACCCCAGGCGAGTGACGTGCTCAATAGCGCCAAAATTGCGGTGATCCCTCAAGGCGATCTGATCAGCAGCTACAAGGCTTCGCGCTGGAGCGACCCGACGCCGATCCTGCTGCGCAATCGGCTGCTCACAGGCTTTGCACAGGACGGCCGCGTGCAGCTGCTGAGCACCGACGACAGCAATTTGCAGACGGACCTGGAGCTGGGTGGGAATCTGCAGGCGTTCCAGACGGAATACCAAGGCAACGCCGCGCAAGTGGTCATTAGCCTGGATGCGCTGCTGGTGCGTGGCAATGACCAGCGGATCCTCGCCAGCCGACGCTTCGAAGTGCGCCAGCCATTAAGCGATGTGAAGGTGCCCGCAGTGGTGGCCGGTTTCGGTCAGGCGAGTGACACGCTCACGGCGCAGGTGATTGCGTGGACGGTAGAGCAGGGGCAGAAGAACGTGTCCGGCAAAAGCGCCGCAAACTCCTTGTAGCAGCTGGCGCAGCCTGCGTTCGGCCGCGTAGCGGCCGTAAAATCCTTCAACGCGGTCCGTCAGTCAGATAAGACACGCCGGATTGCGACTGCTGCGCAGCCGAACGCAGGCTGCGCCAGCTGCTACGGGACCGAGGCGGCCTTACGAACCGAGCTTATCCAAAGAACCAGTAGCAAACCCCGATCGCCCCCAGCACCCCGGCGAGTTCCGCCAGCAGTGCGCAGCCTACGGCGTGACGCGCACGCTGAATGCTGACCGCCCCGAAGTACACCGCCAGCACATAGAAAGTGGTTTCGGTACTGCCCTGGATAGTCGCCGCCACCAGTGCCGGGAAGCTGTCGACACCCTGAGTCTTCATGGTTTCGATCAGCATCGCCCGCGCAGCGCTGCCGGAGAAAGGTTTGACCATCGCGGTCGGCAGGGCGTCGACGAAACGCGTGTCCCATCCAGCCCATTGCACCAGATGGCGAATCCCGTCCAGACCGAAGTCCAGCGCCCCGGACGCCCGCAATACGCCGACCGCACAGAGCATCGCTACCAGATACGGCAGCAGGTTCTTGGCGACGTCAAAGCCTTCTTTGGCGCCTTCGACGAACGCTTCGTAAACCTTGACCTTACGCAGCGCGCCAATCACCAGAAACAGCATGATCATCCCGAACATCGTCAGGTTGCCGAGGATCGATGACAGGCTCGCCAGCGCAGTGGCTGAGAGCGTCGCCAGCAGCGCCATGAACCCACCCAATATCAGCGCACCCGGAATCAGATAGGCCAGCACCACCGGGTCCCAGAGCCGCAGACGCTGCATGAACGACACTGACAACAGGCCGACCAGCGTCGAGCAACTGGTCGCCAACAGAATCGGCAGGAACACCAGCGTCGGATCCGGCGCACCTTGTTGGGCGCGGTACATGAAGATGGTCACCGGCAACAGGGTCAGCGACGAAGCATTCATGACCAGGAACAGAATCTGCGCGTTGCTCGCCACCGTCGTGCTGGGGTTGAGTTCCTGCAACGCTCGCATGGCCTTGAGGCCAATCGGTGTCGCTGCGTTGTCCAGGCCCAGGCCGTTGGCTGCGAAGTTGAGGGTGATCAGACCGATGGCTGGATGGCCCGGCGGCACTTCCGGCATCAAGCGCAAAAACAACGGGCCGAGCGCCTTGGCCAGCCAGTCGACGATCCCGGCCTTTTCGGCGATCCGCAGAAAACCCAGCCACAGGGTCAGGGTGCCGAACAGCAACACCATCACGTCGACCGACAGCTTGGCCATGGCGAAGATGCTTTCCACCATCGTCGCGAAGATCCCGGCGTTGCCGCCGATCAGCCACTGCGCGAGTGCCGAAACGGCCGCCACGATGAAAAAGCCAAGCCACAGGCCATTGAGCATCAGTCAAATCCCCCAGAAGATGTCGCGAATGATAGCGGGGTGGGGAGAAACGACAAACCCCGGATTTCTCCGTAATGCTGTTCACTTAAGCGGAGCAGCCTTACGGTCTACTGGAAAACGGG
>NZ_MOBJ01000026.1 GCF_003732225.1 Pseudomonas brassicacearum
AGCAGGCGCCTGCGGGTCTGGGCATGACTTACGCCCCCTTGCTTAAACAACCCATTCCGGTACCGGAAGGATTGCAGCTGAGCTGGAGTGTCACCGGCGCCAACAACAGTGGTCTTTTCACGCTGCGTGCAGTCTGTGCCAACACATCTGTGCCGTTGACTCTCGAGAGTCGGGTGATCTCGAGAACACTGCTGGTGCAGGAAATCACCCGAATTGAAGTACGAGGCAGACCGGTCTCTGAGGTCGGGGCAATTTTTTTTCGCGAAGAGCAGGCCGAATTCAAGTTGACTTTCGAGCCCGGGATGCAAGGGTTAGCCGTGTTGCTTGAAGACACCGACGCTCCGGTCGGGATGGTCTACGTGCCAGCGCTTCGACAACTTACCGACGTACCGCAAGGCCTGACTTTGAGCTGGAACGTCACGGGGGGTAAGGTCAGCGGTTCTTTTGCGTTGAAGCTTAGCTGCGCGGGTGTCACCACGGCGCTGACCCTCACCAGTCGGGTGATGTCGAAACTCACCTCGGACGCATTTGAATCGATCACGCTCAATGGCGAGACCATCGATGATCTGAGTAAACCAGACCTGGTGTTTTTTCGTGCAGGCACTCATGTGCTGGAGCTGAAACCCAAGTCAGGCGGGCCGTTGCCTGAAATGAAGGTGGCCCTGATTGCTGGCGACATTAATCCAAACCTGGGCATCACCTACACCCCTCCGCTGGGCGAATCCCATACCCAGGACATCCCCGAAAACGGCTCGGTGAAGTGGACCATTATCGGCGGCAGTCAAAGCGGATTCTTTGATTTGCAATTCAAGTTCACGGAAACCGATGAAGTCTTTCCCTTGCCTTGTCGGGTGCTCTCCAAAAATCTGAATGATGAGGCCGAGGTCACGATCCGCGGCGAAACGGTTCCCGCCGAGGGTAACTTTTTCCTCCGGGGACAGGCCCAGACCGTCACACTGAAGCTCAAGCCCGGCAGCCCGTTGGATGGCTATCCGGTGACTCTGACGTGCGCGATCAAGAGTGGGCTGGTAGCGGCCAACGTGGTGAGTGTCCCGGCATTCGACGCAGAAAAAACAACTCACAGCTGGGATGTAACCGGCTCGACCAAAAGCGGCACCTTCCAGCTGAGCCTTACGGGCAAGGACATGACCACGCCGATCACCGTAGCGCTCAGTACGCTGCTATCTGCAAGTATTGAAGATGAAGCGACGGTACAACTGGATGGTAGCGATATATTTTGGAGAGGCAGGCCTCGAATACTCACGCTAGTCCCAAATACCGGTAGTCCAATAGCCGGTGCGCCCGTGGTTTTACGCTGGGTTACTGGTTCAGGGCTTGAGACCAAAGACCTTAAGTGTTCTCCAGAATTGGGCGATCCAACGACGATCCATAGTTGGACTATTACCGGCTCAGCGGAAAAGAGCGGTAGTTTCTTGTTGGACCTGATATTAGAAGGTTCGAATATTCCGATGACACTGTCAACCAGCGTATTGCTGTCCAGTGACTTTGCTGATGAGGTCACTCCAAAACTTGACGACATTGTAATTCCGATCGGCGGAGCTGTTTTTCCTGGGGGAATAACTCACCAGCTAACATTGGAACCGAAAGCCAATAGCCCATTAGCCTATATGCCCGTCAGTTTGCAGTGGGGGGGAAGCTCATCACTTAACGCAGAAGACTTCAAGTGCAACCCGAACTTCAACGCCCACACCTTAAATCTACAATGGGCAATCACAGGTGATAACAACAAGAGAGGGGACTTTAGTCTTAAACTCCTTTGGATTGGCTTGTCCGAGCCAATGCTACTTCCGACACTAAAACTGCAATAAACTGAAGAAACATGCTGACCGAATACGAACCTGGAGTGCTTAGCGTTGAAGATTGAGAGGTGTGCCATACACCGTATTGATCTGAGCGAGACACTGATGCTATTCAAATATAATATCAAACGAGAAAGCCGCAATGAAAACTAATACATCAAAACCAGAGATACGCACTGCACAAGTAGGGAATGCAAGTAATGGTCGCGCTTCGATTGTTGAGCATGGTAAAAGCCTCGAGCCTGATCAGGGGCTGCATGAGCGGTCTGATTACTATATAACAAATGCTGAGATGACTCTGGTAGAGGGCGGTTTGTTTAGAGTTAGATTTCAGTCTTTGCATAAAGAAACACATCAACCTGGTAATCATTCGGTGGCGCTCTCATTTGAAGGGTGGACCTATTGTTATCATATTTTTCCAGACGTGGATGGCTGGGATGATGCTATTTATACGCCAAGCAAACCCGGCCCGACCTGGGTGAAAATCAGTTCAGTTCCTACTTGCCCAATTAGAAGTGAGGACCAAATACTACTGACATACCCGAAGGACAATTAGAAGCGACGCGAGTGTACCAATAGTGAGCTCAAGCAATTCATACTGAGGAACACCACCATGCACCGTGAAAGAATCCCACCTCCAGCCCCCACCATTACACGCCCGGAAGCTAATGCCAGCATCGAAGGACATGGAACCACTTTCTATATTATGCCTTGTCAAGATGCCATTGGAGTAGAGATAGAAATCTCCAAGGAGGGCGAAGCCCCGATGATTAATGCTGAAGCCAGCCCCACAATTCATGGTTTGTGGGGTGTGCGTTTAAGCCAAAACCTTGGGCTGGGCTACTATGTAGTCAAGGCCAGACAAACCCTTGGAGGTGGAGTCCCCTCCGGATGGACTGGAGGCGTTCCTTTTAGGGTTGGTGTGCCACCCAAGCCATAATGTTCAGCAAACACTAAAGTTCAAAGGAGAAAAAATCGGACTGAACCATTCTGGGTACAAAGTAGGTGTTAACCCTCTAAGGAAGGTCTGAAGTACCCACCGATTTTTGAGGCCCTCGCTGCCTGAGGTTCAAAAAATCAAACTCGGTCGAACAATCGTATGCGATCCATAACCCCCACCTGTTCAAAAAAAGGTGGGGCGTTCAGCATGCAATATTCTTTTATTTCTTGTGCTTGATATCCACCACCGTCCCCGCCCGTACGTCTTTGATCGGCGAGAGCACGTGCGGCGAGATATTCCAGCGCTGTCCATTATCGCTGACCACGGTGACGCTCTTGCGGTTGAACTTCATAATGGTTCCTGACAGGCGCCCACTGCTGGGTGAGTCGAAGCTTACCCGCGCACCAGGATGGAACTGTATCATCGATTTGTGCGCTTCCAGCGACTCCAACATCTTCAGGCGCTCAATGATGTGGTGATTCAACACCACTCACTCATCAGCACTCAGATGATCAATATTGATACTCATAATGTCTCCACACTCCACGGCAACAGTGCTTCAAAGTCCTCTACCGACACGGCTCGCGGCAAGCGCTCCAGTACGTGGCGCAGCCACGTATGGGGCTCTTGACCATTAGCCTTCGCGGTTTCGACCAGGCTGTAAATCTGCACGCTGGTCGTCGCACCTTTGGGGGTATCGCTGAACAACCAGCTTTTTCTTCCAATAACAAACGGCTTTATTGCTCGCTCGGCCTTGTTGTTGTCTATGGGTAAAAAACCGGTTTCCACATAACGCTCCAACCGACTCCAGTTACTCCCCAGATAGTTGACTGCTTTGCCCAAGGCGCTTTGCGGGGTGACGTATTGCTGGTTTTTCTCCAGCCAGCTTTTCAACTCGGCGAGCACCGGTAAGCTCTTTTCCTGACGACCGACAAACAGCTGTTTGTCGTTGGCATCCTTGAGGTCGCGCTCGATGCCATACAGCTTGTTGATCATCGCCAACGCAACATCGGCACGACCCACCTTGCCCTTAGGCTGCACTTTCTGCGTATCGGCAAACTTGCGTCGTACATGGGCCATACAGGCCAAGCGTTCAACGCCCGGTTGCAACGCCAAAGCGTTATAGCCCCCGCAATCATCAGTCATCAGATAGCCGCGATAATCACCCAGCAAGCGCAACGGTACCTCCTGCGCTCGGCTGGTGATGTAGTCAAAAAGGATGACTGGACGCTCAGGTGGCCCGCTGGCTTGCACCCACATCCAGGATTGGCTGGTCGGATCTCGATCAGGCTCTTTCAGCACCTGCACCCGCGTTTCATAGCAGTGAATCACTGGGCTTTCCAGCAATCGATCACGCATCAGATTAAGCAGCGGCTGGAAGTGCTCACAACACTGAATCACCCAGCGCGCTAACGTTTGACGCGGGATATCGATGCCGTGACGACCGAGGACTTTTTCAAATCGGTACCGCGGTAAACCGTCGACGTATTTGGTCGTTAGCAACATTGCCAAGACGCTGGGGCTGACCATGCTTTTTTCGATCAGTTGCGCCGGTTTCTCGGCAGTGACCGGCGCTGTTTCACAACCTCGGCAGCCATAAACCTTGCGGATATGTTTGATCACGCGGATCTGCATCGGCACGATCTCCAACTGTTCGCTGGTTTCTTCGCCGATGGCATGTTTGCGGCAGCCGCAGGCGCAAGTCAGTTCGTGGACAACTTCTATACGCGGAAAGTCAGCAGAAAGTGGCTTGCGTTTGCCACGGCGTTTGGTCGGGGTGACGACCTCTTCAGTTTCTTCGTCGACCTTGTTAACTCTGGACACAGAGACACTTTCGGCTTCATTAAACAGCACAAGCTGCGGGGTTTCAGAGTCGACGGTTTGTTATTTCAGGTCAACGATCTGACTTTGTTTAGCGCGGCGTTCCGCAAGCAGTATTTGCTTGAGCAGAACAGGGTCATCAGGGAGATCATCTGGCATTGAAATCATGCCCGGATTATACCCAGCTACGCGATAAATCGCGGCGTAAAAACTTGATGCGGACGGTTGCGCCACAGATCAAAACCATCGAGTAACCAGTTCAGTTCCTGAACCGTCAGCACAATGACCTCCTCGGTCGTATCGGGCGAGGTTTTGAAACGCTCGGCCTCGAGGCACTTGAGGAAAAGACAAAAGCCGTTGCGCTCCCAATACAGCACTTTGACCCGATTACGGTTCTTGTTGAGAAAAACGAAAAGCACCGGGTCGAACACCGCGACTTTGATATCCAACTCAACCAGAGCGGTCAGGCCGTCGATGGATTTTCGAAAATCCACGGGCTTGGGGTAGAGGTACACTTTTTCGACTTTGGCGTCGGGACGCATTATGGCGGCTGGCTCCTGAAAGAAATCGGGGCACAGCGTCAGTTATTAGATTTCGGTTTGGAATGTGGGTTTCATGGTGCGCTTACGGAACACTCTCGGTGAAACGCCGTTGAACCGCGCCGCTGATGCTGCCGCCCTTGCCTTCATCAGCCGAAAGAAGTAATTCATTTCTTATTCCCATATCAGTGCTTCCGGTGATTTCTTATCGCGAACTTCTATTTCTAACTGTCATTTATGACAGTAGACGCCGCCTTGCCCATCTCCGACAGTGAAGCTCCCGCCGAGCCTCAGGAAATCGTCAAGATGGCACTCGAAAAAACTATCGCCGCCGGCCCGTTGTATTTCTGTCACGGTGGCGAACACACCCTCACCCTCAACGCTCAACAACACAGCGCCTGGATCAATCAGGGCGTGTGCCTCAAAGAGCCGCCGGGCAAGACACTGCCGCTGTCGACCAGCCCCGCGATCGGGGCCTTTCAGACGTTTGCCGACACCGGCGCGACCTGGACAATCACCTGCCCCACCAAAAACGCTGAGGCCCCGGCAGAAGAGTTTCAACTATGGGGCCAGACCGAGTACACCTCCCCGGCCTACAAGATCG
>NZ_MOBJ01000027.1 GCF_003732225.1 Pseudomonas brassicacearum
CTGATTGCGATTATCAAGGCGGTCAGCCTTTCGGCGCTGATTCTCGGGGTGGTGGTGTACTGGTACAGCAACCATCAGAACGTCGTGCCTCGCTCGATCATTTTTAACTACTGGTGGTTGAGCCTGATCATGGTGGGCGGACTGCGCCTGGCCATGCGTCAGTATTTTCTGGGCGACTGGTTTACCGCCGCGCAGCACGTTCCTTTCACCAGTCGCGACGATGGATTGCCTCGCGTTGCCATCTACGGTGCAGGTGCCGCCGGTAACCAACTGGTCGCCGCCTTGCGTATGGGCCGGGTCATGCGCCCGGTAGCGTTTATCGATGATGATAAGAGTATTGCCGATCGGGTGATCTCCGGTTTGCAGGTGTACAAGCCCAAGCACATTCAACGCATGATCGAAGAGACCGGCGCTCAAGAAATCCTGTTGGCGGTTCCCTCGGCCAATCGCGGGCGTCGCCGTGAGATCCTGGGCTTTCTGGAGGGTTTTCCACTGCACGTTCGCAGTGTGCCGGGTTTCATGGACCTGGCCAGCGGCCGGGTCAAGGTGGACGACATTCAGGAAGTCGACATCGCGGACCTGCTTGGCCGCGACACGGTGCCGGCGCAGGGCGATTTGCTCGAGCATTGCATCAAGGATCAGTCGGTTCTGGTCACGGGGGCGGGCGGCTCTATCGGGTCCGAGCTTTGTCGCCAGATCCTGGCGCTGAAGCCGACCACGCTGTTGTTGTTCGAGCACAGTGAGTTCAATCTTTACAGCATTCTGTCGGAGCTCGAGCAACGAATTGCCCGTGAGTCGTTATCGGTGCGGCTATTGCCAATCCTTGGTTCAGTGCGTAACCAGGACAAACTGCTGGATGTGATGAAAACCTGGCACGTGGATACGGTGTATCACGCGGCGGCTTATAAGCATGTGCCGATGGTCGAACACAATATTGCCGAAGGTGTACTGAACAATGTGATTGGCACGCTGAATACCGCGCAGGCCGCCCTTCAGGCCGGTGTGGCGAACTTTGTGCTGATATCGACCGACAAGGCTGTTCGCCCTACGAATGTCATGGGCAGCACCAAGCGGCTGGCGGAACTGACGTTGCAGGCGTTGAGCCGTGAACTGGCGCCGATGATGTTCGGTGACAAGACCAACGTGTCCCGGGTCAACAAAACCCGGTTCACCATGGTGCGATTCGGTAATGTGCTGGGGTCTTCCGGTTCGGTGATTCCGCTGTTTCACAAGCAGATCAAGTCGGGCGGCCCGCTGACGGTCACGCACCCGAAGATCACCCGTTACTTCATGACCATCCCCGAGGCCGCCCAGTTGGTGATTCAGGCCGGCTCGATGGGGCAGGGCGGTGATGTGTTTGTGCTGGACATGGGCGAACCGGTGAAGATTGTCGAGCTGGCCGAGAAGATGATTCACCTGTCGGGTTTGAGTGTCCGTTCGGACAAAAATCTTCAGGGCGACATCGCCATCGAATTTACCGGGCTGCGTCCCGGTGAAAAGCTCTACGAAGAGTTGCTGATCGGTGACAACGTAGCGGCCACCCAGCACCCGATGATCATGAGCGCCAATGAAGACCACCTGCCCTGGGAAGTGCTCAAGGGCAAACTGACGGAATTGCTGGCGGCTGTCGAACGGGATGATTATTCGCGGGTCCGTCAACTCTTGCGCGACACTGTCAGCGGTTACACCCCGGATGGCGAGATCGTCGATTTGATCTACCGTCAGCGTCGACTGGAGTCGTGATGGCGCGAAAGCTGCTGTACTGACGCGCTACGCCAGGTTACATCGGGGGGGTGATAAATGAGGCCGAGAATGTAGTCTTGTCGTTGGATGAGCGTGCATTTCGGCCTTTTTTCGTCATTTTGAATAGGATGATTCATCCTTTGATTGCCGGAAAACTGTATTGCTGGTAAAGGCTTATGGAGTTTAAACGCTTAAGTCACGGGTGACTGAGGCTTTCTATCCTCGTTTATCGTTCATGGATGCCTTTGCTCTATGAGTCTCTGGTTGTTGTTGCCAGTTATAGTCGGTATTTCCCTGGCCTTGACCGGCGCCCTGCGTCGTTATGCTCTGCGCGGCAGTCTGATGGACATTCCGAATGCTCGCAGTTCGCATTCGAGGCCTACCCCTCGCAGTGGTGGCGTAGCCATCGTTCTGAGTTTTCTTGCGGTATTGCCCGTTCTTGGCTGGTTTGGTGTCGTGAACTGGGAGCTTGTCTGGGCTTTGCTGGGGGCGGGTGGTGCTATCGCGATAATAGGTTTTGTAGATGACCATAGTCACATAGCTGTCCGTTGGCGCTTGCTTGGGCATTTTGCGGGAGCTGTCTGGGTTCTCTGTTGGTTCAATGGAATGCCGCCGCTGAACATGTTCGGTATTTCTCTGGATCTGGGGTGGTTGGGGAACGTACTAGCAGCGATCTACTTGGTGTGGATGCTGAACCTATACAACTTTATGGACGGAATTGATGGGATTGCCGGTATCGAAGCGGTGTCGGTTTGTCTGGGCGCATGCCTGGTTTACTGGATTTCCGGATACGAGTCTTTAATCTGGGCGCCGCTGCTGCTGGCGATGTCAGTTTTGGGCTTTCTTTACTGGAATTTTCCACCTGCGCGGATTTTCATGGGCGATGCCGGAAGTGGTTTTCTAGGCATGGTAATAGGCGTATTTTCGCTACAAGCGGCTTGGCATAGCACGAGTCTGTTATGGGTATGGTTGATCCTGATCGGGGTCTTCGTCGTGGATGCGACGTTCACATTGATAAGGCGATTTTTGCAGGGGGCAAGGATCTATGAGGCGCACCGCAGCCACGCATACCAGTGCGCATCACGTCAATTTGGTACGCATTCGATCGTCACATTGGCGGTGTTGGCGATAAATGTATTTTGGCTATTGCCGATTGCTTTGTACGTTGAGTTGCTCGGTCTGGATGGCTTGATCGGCGTGGTTATAGCGTATGCTCCCTTGGTGATTTTGGCTGTGAAGTTTCGTGCTGGAGAGCTGGCGGTCCACGCAAGAAATTGATTTTTATCAAGGTGGTTTTGTTCTGTAGATTACAAAGGTTGAGCGACGGGATTATGGATAAAATACGAGCATACTTGTTAAGCCTTCCGCGTCGACGCAAGCGCATTTTGCAAGTCATCACAGACTTCTTGCTGGTTTGGCTAGCCTTGTGGATGGCATTCGTCGTCCGCTTGGGCATAGACGAAATGAGTAATCCGTTTACTCAACACTTTTGGCTATTTATAGCTGCTCCGGTTATCGCGATCCCTCTTTTTATCCGTTTCGGGTTGTACCGGGCGGTGATGCGCTACTTCGGCAATGATGCCCTGATTGCGATTATCAAGGCGGTCAGCCTTTCGGCGCTGATTCTCGGGGTGGT
>NZ_MOBJ01000028.1 GCF_003732225.1 Pseudomonas brassicacearum
CCTACAAACTTGTCTTTGTTGATGTGGCTAGTTGCAATGGAATGGTTATATCGGCGTTGGGATTGGTCTCAAAAGGGATAAAGATAGCACATTCTTTCAGAATACGCGCAAAATGACATTACGTTGAGGGCGAGTATACCAAAGATCAACAGTTAGTGATCTGTTCGAGGAAGAGGCGCAGAATATGTAGAAATAGGAGAGAGTCTATTCGACTGTGGGGCGATGAGGTTCCAGAGCGGGCGTATCCTCTTTTTTACACGCCCGCAAGCGCGACTCCCACCGTCGTCGATGAGATTGAAGATAGTATATTTTTACACAATAATACTCTGAAGCACATTTGCCTTGTTTATCATCGTGCTTAGTCGCAGACCCTGGTAACTCGTACACAAGACCAGTAACATGGAGGTTCCTTTTTTATCTCTTTACCAAGACCATCAAGCTCGAGAGCCTCTTCCGTGCACACCCCAAAGATCTGGGATTCCTGCCAGTCAGTATCCTCTTTGAGCTCTTCCATGGATTCATCAAGATGAAAGCCTTCTGCAAAGACAAAGGCTGGCTCAGCCGGTAAGTTTTGACCCGGGTGTCCGGTACAGTATTGATAATTTCGGAGGCAGTCTAGATGTACGATATTAGAAGTAAGTAGTTATTAACATATCAATTGCATTTACATAATACCGTGCTCTACCTGTGACCAAATATGTTTTGCCGACTAAGGCTGTGATAATCCTTCTGCCCAAAGCTACACCGAACGTCATAAAAGCGGCGATCATCTGGGTCAAGAATAAGACAATGTTCCAGTTTTATGGATGAAATCCAGTAGATCTTTGATGTATATGTGAAGCTTCAAGACTACCCTGGCAATTCGTTCGGAGAGACAATTAAAAACATCAAAGGCTATCGGGAACGAGCTCGCTGAATA
>NZ_MOBJ01000029.1 GCF_003732225.1 Pseudomonas brassicacearum
ATCAATATCGTTCAGCACGTCAGCAAAGTGGTTGAGATTATCAACCGAGTAGACCTGGCTTTGCGTGTTACGCACGTCGGTGCCCGGCGCGCAGGGTGGCTGCAGATAGCCGTCGGCATCGCGATTCCGATCAAGTAAATAGAACTCCAGCTCTACCGCTACCACGGGGAACAGACCGCGCTGGCGCAACTGCTGCCAGAGCCGGTTGAGTACGTTCCGCGGCTCAACGTCAAAGGGAGCGCCATCTTCATCGACCATGGTGAGCTGCACCTGACCAATGTATTCCGGGTCCGCGGCGGACGGTGCCAGGGTGCCCGGCACCGGCACACAAACACAGTCAGGCTCGCCGAGCTCCTGCCCCAGGCCCGCCTCTTCCACCACATTACCCAGAATATCCATGGCGAACACCGACGCCGGGAAATAGCAGCCTTTTTCGAGTTTGTTCAGTCCGGCAACCGGAACACGTTTACCGCGAAAACAGCCGTTCAAATCGGTCAGGAGGACATCAATAAACTGGGTATTCGGATACTGTTCTAAATAGCGCTTCACCTCCTGCGTAAAGGCGCTGCCC
>NZ_MOBJ01000030.1 GCF_003732225.1 Pseudomonas brassicacearum
TTCGCGCGCCGCAGGATTAATGGCTTCGCTCATTAAAGCTCCTTATAAAGCGGGTTCATGACTGTGCAGCAGGCTGGCAAGCCCGTTCAGCAGCAGGGTGTTAAAGGTGTTCGGTTCGGTGACGTTGCAGGCATGCCCGCCCTGGCGCATGACCACGCTGTGGCTGCGTGGGAGAGCCGCCTGTAGCTCAGTCGAGCAGACAGAGGGCACCAGCATGTCGTCGGCGGAACAGATGAGGTGTACCGGACAATGAATACGCGCGGCGTGGCGGCTGAAATCCGCTTTCTTCAGGGCGCTGAGCCTGTGCAGCAGGTTGCTTTTGCCCTGGAAATGGGCCAGCGCCAGCGCTTCTTCGGCCTCCAGGCGGGGCGCACGAGCAGCCATCCAGTCTGCCGGGTAGAGAAACAGCGGCTGCGCCTCTACCCACGCCTGCGCGCCGCCGGAATGCAGCAAACGCTCGCGGATCTGAAAACAGCGTCGGGTATGGGCGTTGAGGGTTAGCCAGCCGTTGACGCACACCAGCGCGGTGAGCGCATCAGGTCTGTCGAGGGCCAGCTGTAGCCCGATCAGCGCGCCCAGCGCATGCCCTACCACGCAGTAGCGGGCAATTCCGACTTC
>NZ_MOBJ01000031.1 GCF_003732225.1 Pseudomonas brassicacearum
CCTTTCGCACAGGCTTCCGCGATGTGACCCATGGTATCGGAACCCACGTCACCAAAACGTTCTGCATCTTCGGTTGCGCCGATGCCGAATGAGTCCAGCACCATAATAAATGCACGTTTCATAATTGTTCTCCGTACGTAGTGCTTCATAAAAATTCGATCAGATCAGTATACCGCTATTCGGTGATACGGCGATAGACCGAAGGTGAGCTTTCTGGCGCTTTATCAGCAAGCGTAATGGCCGCTTTCACCGCCTTCGCCGCGTCCTGCCAGCTGGCTTCGTCTTTGGCGTGGATCACCGCCAGCGGACGTTGGCCATCAACGCTGTCGCCCAGACGGGCCATATCGGTAAAGCCGACGCTGTAATCAATGGTGTCTGACGCCTGACGACGACCGCCGCCCATCGAGACCACCGCCATACCCAGCGCACGGGTGTCCATTGCTGAGACAAAGCCCTCGCTGTCGGCATATACGGCTTTGCTGAGCGTCGCGGTTGGCAGGTATTTGGCGTAATTCTCAACGAAGTCGGTCGGGCCTTTTTGTGCGGCGACCATACGGCCAAAGATCTCTGCCGCTTTGCCGTTGTCCAGCACGGCCTGCAGTTTCGCGCGGGCTTCCGCCTCGTCTTTCGCCAGCTTGCCGGAGATCAGCATCTCTACACACAGCGCCATGGTCACGTCGAACAGGCGCGGGTTGCGGTATTCCCCCGTGAGGAACTGGACGGCTTCACGCACTTCGACCGCGTTACCGGCGCTGGAGGCCAGTACCTGGTTCATGTCAGTGAGCAGCGCGGTGGTGCGCACGCCTGCGCCGTTGGAGACGCCAACGATCGCTTCGGCGAGCTGGGCAGAAAGTTCATAGGTCGGCATAAAGGC
>NZ_MOBJ01000032.1 GCF_003732225.1 Pseudomonas brassicacearum
ATACATGCGCGTTCACCGGACAATCGGCTCTACGCGCATGGACATCAAAATCGCCCATGCGCGTATTGAGAACAAAATTGTCAATATCCTCGAGCCGCTGGCGACCCTTGCCTGGACGCTGGGCTTCGATTACCACCACGGTCTGCTGGAGAAAATGTGGAAAGAGATCCTCAAAAACCACGCTCACGACAGCATCGGTTGCTGCTGCAGCGACAAAGTGCATCGTGAGATTGTCTCCCGCTTCGAACTGGCCGAAGACATGGCAGACAACCTGGTGCGTTTCTATATGCGCAAGATTGTCGACAACATGCCGCAAAGCGATGCCGATAAGCTGGTGATGTTCAACCTGATGCCCTGGCCGCGTGAAGAGGTGATGAACACCACCATCCGACTGCGTGCCAGCCAGTTCCGTTTGCGGGATGATAAAGGTAACGAGATCCCGTATTTCATTCGCAGCGCACGCGAACTCGACCCCGGTCTCATCGACCGACAGATTGTCCATTACGGCAATTACGAACCGTTTATGGAGTTTGATATTCAGCTCAGCCAGATACTGCCGTCGATGGGGTACCGTACGTTGTTTATCGAACCGAACGTGGCCGGGAAGCAGCGCCCAGCGGTGAAAAACACAGAATCCTTCCTTGAAAATGCGTTCTGGCAGGTTGATTTCAATGAAGACGGCACGCTGCGCCTGCGTGACAAAGAAACCGGGCTGATTTATGACCGCGTACTGGAAATCGAAGAGAGCTCGGATGATGGC
>NZ_MOBJ01000003.1:0-119096 GCF_003732225.1 Pseudomonas brassicacearum
AAAGCGGTCGTAAAATCGGGCAACGCGTTCTATCAGGCAATCCGCGTATATAGGGTTTGCGAGGACTTCGTCCTCGAACGCAGCCTCGCAGGCTCGACAGCTGCTACGAGCGGTTCATCCGCCGTATTTCAATGTTGTGTTGCCGCCAAAATAATCGCCGTCCCAAGCGGTTAAGGTTTGACGACATATTCCGCCGGTTCTTCAGGATCCAGATTGTCCAGCGCCCGGTCTACCAGCAGCCGGATTCCGTCAAGCATCCTGCAGATGCCCAATGCCACATTGCGTCGCGAGCCTTCGATTTCGAATGCCAGATCGGCGGCCATGGCTTTGACGGAGGCCAGGTCTTCGGAAGCGTTCGCCAACAGACTTTCGGTGTCGATATCCGGGTTGACGGCAAACAACCTGTCCGAATGGAGATCACTGAAGCGTAGCTTCACAAGGGTCGGTTTCAGGTAATGATCGAGTGCACGGTGGGCAGCGTCGTGGAGTTTTTTCGAGTCGGGAGAATCGTAGGGGGAAACGTCGTCGGTTTCGGGGGGGATTGGGGATGGATATATGCATGTCGGTACTCCGAATATGAAATGGATATACCAAGTTATTCGGGCCGCGACGCCCGGACGCTGAATAGGCAGCGACGTTCAAAGGCTAGAGGTGGCGCTTCCGAGCGGCAACCTGAAAGACATGTCGGAGATTTCTACGTTGCTCGTGATGCTGTCATCGAATTCAAGCCGCTTCCTACGGGCATTACACAAGCCCCAATAACGTAGAAACAATCGAGCAAGATCAAAAGATCGCAGCCTGCGGCAGCTCCTACGAAGATCATCACCAGTGGCGCGCCTTTACCACTCAGGCCGGCTGTCAGGCCGCCGTGCTTTGCTTGTGATCCACCCGCCCCTTTCGGGAGGCCGAGTGGAGGTGTTCATCAGGGGGTGGGCGCACAGCGCCGTACGGCGCAGCCGGACACATCGAGAGGAGGTCGTCGCGAAGCAGACCGTAGGCGATGCCCCCTGATGGACACCGGAGCGAGGGAACGCCGAGCCTAGGCGAGGTGCCGTACGCTTGGGGCGAGCGTTTTTTTGCTTACTTTTTTTAGGCGCTTGTAAAAAAAGTGAGTCGCCGTCAGGCGAAACCCTAAGTGGCCGTTACCGCAGCAACGGATATGTACCCCAGACCCTAGTGCGCCGTCACCCGCGCCCGCCCCCCAGAACCACTCGGCGACAGAGCCAACGCCAACTGCGTCCGATTATGCATATGCGTCAACCGCAGCACCTGCGACACATACAACTTCACCGTGTTCTCGGTAATCCCCAACTCGCAGGCAATCTGGTAATTGGTCTGCCCCTTGCCCACCAATCGGGCCACATCAAGTTGACGAGGCGACAGCTGATTGAAAATCGCCGGCATCCCCTCACGATCCACCTCACCGCCTGAACTCCCGGATGGCGACACTAGCGGAACACGGCGAACTTTATCGAGGTCCTGATAAAGGTCATCGATGGATTCCGAAAGGCATTGCAACTTCTGATTCAAATACCCCAGCTGGACACTTCTTTGCCGTTCCTGGAGCGCGACTTCCTGACGCTGTACCCCTTCGAGCAGCTCTTGCAGGTCAATCGGCTTCTGATAGTAGTCCGCGATCCCGGCGCGCAATGCCTTGATCACATCCTGTTTGTCGGCACGGCCGGTCAGCATGATCGCTTCGAATGCCCGGTGCTTGCCGGCGATGCGTTGCAGCTCCTGAACCAGTTGAATACCGTCGAGCCCAGGCATGTGCAAATCACAAAGCACCAGGCCAATGTCGACGTCTTCGCCGAAGCGCGCGATGGCTTGCTGGCTGGACTCACACGGGACGCAACGGTAGCCGCCGCTTTCAAGAAACTCGCAAAGCTCTTCCACAATCAACGGTTGATCATCGACCACCAGCACTTTTACTGCAGAGGTAGGCTTGTTCACTTGCAACTCCATGCCCTGTCCGAAGACTGTCAGTTCCTGTACCGACAACGACAGGTTGTACAGGCTCCGAGTTGAAAGTAGACCTACTTTCCTACTATGTACATAGCGCTAGTCGCGCCACGCGACTAGTGGATCCAAGGCAGTGTCAGCAGCATGCCGATCAGCACGAAAGGCGCGAAGGGTGGATTTTTTGACAGTTCTGGCGCCAGGTACTGAAGACGACCTCTAAGTCCTTGACTCATATGCGGCCAGATTTTTTGAGCGATCAATAACCACAGTAGGCTGGCCACCCCGGCGCCGATAAAACTGCCGAGTAAATGCAGGCTGTCGGTCGCCAGACCGATCGTCGCCATCAGCTTCACATCAGCGGCCCCCATCCGCCCCAACACATAACCGGGCACGGTAAACAGCAGCGCCAGCAACAGTGCCCAACCACCCTGGGCAGCCGGCGCGCCCAGCCAGGTGGTGCCGGTCCAGAGCAAATAAATCAGCGCCAACAACCCTGCTCCCAACGTCAGGCTGTTGGCGATATGCCGTTGCTGAACATCCTGCGCCGCGCAGAGCGCCAGCCAGATCAGTAAGACAAAACTCTGCATCTGGTAAAAATCGTCCGCTTTGGCTGAATGATTCTATGCTGATACCACGTAGTCGTTGTCAGGGTAGACGCACTCATGAAATCAGGCCTCCCTAGAAAGCAAAAAGGCGCTGTGGCGATTGAGTTCGCCTTGGTATTCGTAATCTTTTTTGCGGTGTTTTACGGAATCGTCAGTTACAGCCTGCCGCTGTTGCTGGTGCAGTCATTCAACGAGGCTACTGCCGAGGCGGTCCGGCAAAGCGTCGCACTGGACCCGAACACGACCAACTACCCACAAGCCGTGCAGGACTTGGCAAATAGCGTACTGAAAAATCAGCTGTCCTGGGTGCCGAGCGCCTTCAACATCACCTACGGTGTGGACACCACCGCGGCCTATAGCGCAGGTGTGCTGACAGTCAGCGTGAAATACCCCACCAGCAAGCTCAATCAAGTCATCCCGTTCCTCGTCCTGCCAGGTGTCGGCACGGTGCCCAATCTGCCGACGAATCTGACTGCGCAATCGAGTCTTCAATTTTGACGCCAGGGGAAAAGCTCTTCGGCCGGCTGCTCAATCGTCCGCCGTTCCAGGAACCCGACACGCCCTACAGCCTGGTGACGCAGAACGTCGGATTACACCTGCTGCTGAACCACCAGGGACGGGTGCTGCAAATGAGCGGACCGTTGCGCCATGCGCTGGCGCAGCATCCGCCCGCCGACCAGTCCCCGCCGCTGATCAACTACCTGCTCCCCCACAGCCACCTGGCCGTCGAAGGCACACCCGCTGACTGGCAAGGCCAAAGTCTGGATCTGGACTTCTGCGGCATCGGCGGACAAACCTTGCACCTGCGCGGCTGGGTTCTGCCGGCGCCTGACGGCTGGCTGCTGCAGTTGCTCGACATTGGCGATCTGCTCCACGAACGTCAACAGGCCCACAGTCGCGAGGAGTGTCAGGTGTTCGAGGGGCACATGAGCGAACAGCTTCGCCAGTGCAGCCTGATGCGCCTGCCGGACGTTCTGACCGAGCAGCTACAAGGTTTGGCTCAGCGCTGGCACATCCCTTGTGTCGCCATCGCCCTGCTCGATGAGCAAGAACAAAGCTGGCTGATCCACAGTCAGTACCGCGCACACGATGCGCCTGAGCTGTGGCAAACCGGTCAGTCGCTGGGCACTAGCCTGGACAGTTTGAGCGGTAATACCCCGCTGCGTTTGAGTGTGGTTCACGGCCTCAGCGAGCATCCGCGGTTGCAGGGGACTTTCGGTAATACCGACGGGTTTCTGGTGCCTTATCGCGATGATCACGGTGTCGCGGCCTGGTTGCTCTGTGGCTTTTACCCGGTGCAACAGCGCGCTCCGGAGCTCAGCGAGCGTGACTGGTTGCTGCTGGCCGCAGCGTTGGCCGGGCCGCTACTGGGGCGTTTGCGCGAGCAGCATCAACATCAGCAACTGGAACGACTCGAAGCCCTGCAAGGCTTGCTCGGCACCGGTTGGTGGGAGCTGTTCGGCCACACTGACGAGGTTCAACTGGCGCCGCAATTGGCCCTCACTCTGCATCTGGAGAGCGCCCGGTTAGCGCTGGCTGAGTGGTTGACGCTGATCCATCCGGCCGCCCGCCAAGAGCTGACCAGCCGCGTGCAAGACCTGCAACTACACGGCAAAACCTTACTGCTGTGCGTGCGCCTGCACCGACCCGACGACGCCCACACACCGATCTGGTATCGCTTGCAAGGTCAGGCGCTGGGCGTGGGTGAGCAGCGGCGGCTGGTGGGTTTCATGCTCGACATCAGCGACATCAAAAATCAACAACAGCAAGCCGCCGCTGCCCATGCCCGGCTGGACAACCTGATCGCCAGTTCGCCGGCGGTGATCTACGTGCAGCGCTATGTCGAAGGTGCGCTGCAACCGAGTTTTTTCAGCGACAGCCTGCTGCCGTTGCTCGGCTGGAACCTGAACGATTTTGCTGACAACGCGATGATCGAGCGGGTTCATCCTGAAGACCGCGACCTGTATTTCGAGCGCACCCGCCAGTTGCTGCGCGAGGGATCCGTACGCGCGCGTTACCGTCTGCGCGACCAGCGTGGCGACTACCATTGGCTGCTCGATGAAGCGAAGTTGCTGCGCGATGATCTCGGGCTGCCGGTGGAGGCGGTCGGCTTGTGGCTGGATGTCACCGAAGCGACCCTTGCTGCCGAACAGGTCAAGCAAAGCGAGGAGCGTTACCGGATTCTGGTGGAAGATTCGCCCGCGATGATCTGCCGCTACCGTCCCGACTTGACGCTGACGTTTGGTAATCGTCCATTGGCGACGTACCTGGAATGCGCTCCCGAACAACTGCCCGGTGTCGATCTGGGCAGTTGGTTGTCGGCCGAACAGCGCGAAGCCTTTGTACAGCGATTGCGCCAACTGACGCCAGAATTTCCGGTGAATACTGCCGAGATCAGCCTGCAACTTCCCGGGCGCGAACACGCCTGGTGGGTCTGGTCGGATCGCGGGGTGTTCGATGAGCAGGGTCGTCTGGTGGAAATTCAGGCCGTGGGCCGTGACAACACCGAGGTCCGCCGCTCGCAACAACAGCTCACGCAAAGCGCAAAAATGGCCACCCTGGGGGAAATGGCGACCGGGCTGGCGCATGAAATCAACCAGCCGCTGAACGTGATGCGCATGGCCATCGTCAACGTGCTCAAGCGCTTGAGCAGCGGCGATGTGCAGATCGATTACCTGCAAGACAAACTCAAGCGCATCGACGCCCAGGTCCAGCGCGCGGCACGGGTGGTCGATCACATGCGGGTGTTCGGCCGGCGCTCGGAGATCGAGCAACAGTTGTTCAACCCGGCACAAGCGGTGGAAGGCACGCTGGCGTTGCTGGCCGAAGGCATGCGTGGCAAAGGCGTCGACTTGCGGATCAGCGAGTTCGGTTTCGAGGCCAACGTACGCGGTTACGTTGATCAGCTGGAACAGGTGCTGATCAACCTGATGGTCAACGCTCGCGACGCGCTGCTGAGCAAGCGCGAAGGCGATTCAGCGTTCAAGCCGTGGATTTCGCTGTATGCCGAACGCGACCACAGCTCGCTGCGGCTATGGGTGGAAGACAACGGCGGTGGCATCGATCCACGTTTGCTGGAGCGAATCTTCGAGCCGTTCTTCACCACCAAACCGGTGGGTGTCGGCACTGGGCTGGGGCTGTCGGTGAGCTACGGCATCGTCGAAAACATGGGCGGACGGCTGAGCGTGCGCAACTCGATCCAGGGCGCGCGGTTCTGTATCGAACTGCCGATTGCGCTGGGTGACTAGATCGCCAGGTAGGCTTTGCCTTTCTGCCCACAGGTCAAATTGAAACCCACATCGACCTTGTTGACGTCGATCCCCAGATTGAGCAACAGGTTATTGACCAACGGATCGACCAATGGCGCGAGCAAACCATCGATTGCACCGATCAGCAGCGTTGTTGCATTTGCCAGCAGCGATGACAACGTGTTGAGCAGTAAAGCCGTCAGACCGCCAATCGTCGGCGTGTGCTGAATGAGCGTTACACCTCCTAACGTCCCGCTCAAACTGCCTACGACACCCGATACCGAAACGGTGTGAGTCGGCAGTGGCGGGACATTGATTTCCTTGGGGTTGTTGTAGGTGTAATTCGGGTCGCTGGTTCCGGCGATCGGGCTGTCGATCATGATTTCGCTGCCACCACCGGTAAACGGTGTGCGTGGGCCGCAGATGAAGGTCAATCCGTGGCAGGTCCTGCTGCCGATATCGACCAGGGTTAATGGCGAAAGAGCTGACAACGGTGACGAGGAAAACCAAATCGCGGGGTCTATTCTGCCGACTTTGACTTTGAGCGCGGTAATGTCCGTGGTGGCGGTGAGACTTTTACTGGTCGGACTGACACATGAGTAATCGGTGACATAACTACTACCCACACCGGCTTCCAGCCCCACGTCCAGATTGAGACCCTCAGGCGCTATTTGCAGATCGGTTTGAGTGCAGGTTGCCAACAGACACCCCGGTGCCAGCAGCGTGTTAATGGAAACGATGATCGGGCTCAACAGCGTATTAACCAGCTGTAACACAGCGTTGATCAGGGAAAGGTCGACCGTTGTGAGAACTCTTACCTGTGCCGTTTTCACATAGATTCGGTTCACGCCCAACGGGTCAGCCTTGGCCAGTTCCGGATCGCCGATGGCAGAAAACTGCGGCGGCTCAATCACTTTTATACGAGTCGTCACACCCAGCAGACCCAATACGTTGACCGGTAGAACGGCGGTCACTGTACTGTTTTTATTCGCCAGTTGGACAACCCCCTGAACCAGTTGGAACAGTTGCACCGTGGCGTCCAGACTGGCCGCCGAGCTGCCCGCCTGAAGTTGAAGTACATCGCCGAGTTTGATCGGCGGTGCATTGTCGGTCCCCAGCTGCAAACTGGTCAAAGCCGTCGTTACGTCGGCCGAGGCACCATTCTGACCCGCAACCGTTGCAGCGGCGTGGATGAACTGAGTCACCGTTCCTTGCGCGCTGAGCAATGCCGTGTAATCACCTGCGGTTACCCCCAGCTCGATGGCTAACTGGTCCATGAAACTGAGCAGGTTGATATCGGTATTGACCAATCCATCCCAGCCCAACGCTGTCAGGCTCACGTTGCCGCCCAGAAGGCTCGAGAACAGTGGATTCAAGAGGTTCGACCTGGCGGTGTCGACACTTACGAGTGAGCTGCGAATACTCAACTGCGCCAGCGTCGGCTTGGGCGCCGCTGCCACCGCCGTAGCCGTCAACAGGGTATTGGCACTGGCCGAAGCCCCACTGAACAACGCTTGAAGAGCACCCGCCGCACTGGTCGGCACCACGTTGGTGGCAACTACCTGAATGGCCGTCGATTGCGCGGCATTGGCGACGAAGGTGCGCAGGTTGGTCGGCGCCGTTACCAGCGAGCCGCAGGTGGTGGTCAGGGTGCTGGTGGCGCTGACGATGAACGAGTTACGAACCGCGCTTTGCCCGGCGTAACTGGCCGCCGTCAGGCCCGGCAGGCAGTTGCCACCGCGGCTGACCGCTTCCAGCGCGGCGTTGTCCGCCACCCGTTGCAACTTGCGCTGTTCCAGATAGAGCCGGCCGCTGTCGACCACCAACAGTGCAAACAATAGCGCGAGGCCGAAGGTCATTGCCGCGAGCAAACCGATAGCGCCACGTTGCCGGGCCGGGCCGCGAAACTGCAAACGAGGAGACATCGAGCACTCCTTTGCCGGCGCACTGCCGAGCGCTACCTCCAGCAGTGTAGTAGGAGCTGCCGAAGGCTGCGATCTTTTGATCTTGGCGTCCGTTCAGCAACGAATCGTCTGTCGGGAAGATCAAAGGATCGCAGCCTTCGGCAGCTCCTACGCAGGGTCAGTATGAGGTCGGTGTTCGGATGTTTTTTCGCTTTATCTCGGTGGGTAGTTGCTCAATATCCGCCCTACTGTCTCGCGAATCGCGGCGCTGCGGTCGGCGGGCTGAGGCGATCGGCTGAGCAACTGCTCATCGCTGCCACGCCAGACCAGCTTGCCATCCTTGCCATCGAACAGGTCGATCTGAAGCGTGGCGACCTTGTAAGAGACGTTGCGGGTTTCGTTGTACATCGGTGCGCCCCAGTAACCGTTCCAGGGGCCACCCCAGCCACCACCGTAGTTAGTGGTGATCTGTTGCTGGCGATCCTCGACGATCAGGTAGGTCCGCACATTGACGTCAGCCTTGGCACCAGTAGCTGCCGGGCGCAGACCACGCTGGTCGAGTTGGTCGGCGACGGCCTGACGAATGCGTTGTTCGGTGAGGTCGCTCTTGATCCGGGGATCGTCGGGACGGTATTGCAAGGCAGGCTCTTTCCAGGCCCAGCTACGATAGGCGGCGAAGTCGCGGCTGGCATCAAAATCGTGATTGACCTGGTTCGATTGGCAAGCGCTGAGCAGCACAGCGCACGCCAGTACGGCGAGACGGCGGGACATGATTTTTCTCCGGTTCTAGTCAGGGAACCTAACTGGGAGGATACGCCGCTACCGCCTTTTCTACAGCTGTTCGTAACGCATCGCCACGCTCTATTTCGTTGCCCTGAAGGCCGGTTTCAGCGCTGGCACTCCAGACCGGTTGCCCGGTGCCGGCATCGAACAAGTCCACCCGAATCACCAGCACTTGTACCTGATAGGTACGGACGATCGGCACCGTGTTGTACATGCCGTAGCCGTTGCCGTAACGGTTATAACCACCGTAGCCGCCATAGCCGTAATCGTCCTGAACCTGTTTCAGGCGGGTTTCCTGGTGCAGGTCGGCGCTGACCCACAGGTCGGCCGGACGATTGTCGTGCAGCGGGCGTAACCCTCGTTGATCCAGCGCATTGCTGACCGCTTCGGCGATCTGCGCCGAGTCGGCCCAGGCCGAGCCGTTGGGCAACCGACCGTTGAGCCAGGCCCAACTGTGGTAGCGAGCGTAATCACGCGGTGGCGCCGGGTAGGCGCTGCGATCAAACGTCTTGGCAGCTTGCGGTGGGGCCGGCGGTAGAGGGTTGGAGCTGGCGATATACGGATTGCTGCCCTGACAGGCACCGAGCCCCAGACACAACATGATCAATCCCAAACGGCGTTTCATTGTCCTCTCCACAGAAGCATCAGCGTTCTAACCCTTGTAGCAGCTGCCGAGCCTGCGAGGCTGCGTTCGGCTGCGGAGCAGTCGTTGAATCAGGCCACGAGTTCCTGGTCCAGGATTTACGAGGACTTCGTCCTCGAACGCAGCCTCGCAGCCTCGACAGCTGCTACGGAAACCATGGTTCAGACCGGGCGGCAGATCCAGTGCAGGTAACGCCCCAGACCCGCAAAGCTCGGGTGACGACGGTGGGCCAGTTCCATTTCCAGCAAGTCGATGAGTTCGGCACGGGCCTGGAATTCCAGCGGCATGTAGTCGTGAAAAACCCGCACTCCGCTCTGGGTTTCGACCTGCCACAGGCCTTCCAGTTGCGTCGCCAGTTCGCGCGGATCCAGCGGCATTTGCGGGGTCAGGCTCTGCTTCTCGCCCGCCATGTCGTTCTTGCGCATCTTGCGGAAATGCCCCTTGAGCAAGTTGCGGTAAATCAGCGCATCGCGGTTATAGAACGCCAGCGACAGCCAGCCGTCTTTAGTCGTCAGCTGATGCAGTACCGGCAGAATCGCGTGAGGCTCGGCCAGCCACTCCAGCACCGCGTGGCACAGCACCAGGTCGTAGGGTTCGGTGAGCTGACCCAGCAGCTCTTGCCACGGTGCCTGGATAAACGTTGCCGTTTGCCCTGCATCGGCGAAGCGCTGGCGGGCGCCTTCGAGCATTGGTTCGGCAGGCTCGGCCAGGGTCACTTGATGGCCGCGCTGGGCCAGCCATAACGACATGTGTCCCAGACCGGCGCCGATATCCAGCACCCGCAATGGTCGATCCGGCAGGGCTTCAGCCAGATCGGCCTGAAGCACCGCCAGACGGATCGCGCCTTTGGCACCGCCGTAGATTTTTTCGGCGAAACGGGTCGCCAACTGATCGAAATGACGGTCGCTCATCAGCTGAACCGCCGTTCGCTGTCAGTCAGCTTGCTGCGTACTACCTGTTCCATGTCCAACCCCAACTCGCTGCACAGCAGCAGTAGATAGAGCACGATGTCACCGACTTCCTGACCGGCATGGGCGAGTTTGTCCGCCGACAACTGGCGCGACTGGTCTTCGCTCAGCCACTGGAAAATTTCCACCAGCTCGGCCATTTCGACGCTGGCGGCCATCGCCAGGTTTTTCGGGCTGTGAAATTGCCGCCAGTCGTTGCGGTCACGGATGCAGTGTAGGCGTTCGGTCAGTTCAACAAGGTTCATCGGGCTCTCCTGAAGGCGTATAGCTTCGGGCCGATTTTCTCAGGAAGCAAGCTGTCGCTGCGCGACAGATCGCGAGCAAGCTCGCTCCCACATTAGTTTTGCGCTCACCGCGGATCCCCTGTGGGAGCGAGCTTGCTCGCGATGGCGGACTAATCGACGACGTTGAACTCGACCCGTGCCGTCTGTCCGCCTTCATCGAGCACACTCAACTCAACGCGCCCGAGCTGTTCAAAGGTGGCGTTGATGCTCTCTTGATTAGCGCTGTCGCCCAGCGGCGTGCCGTTGACGAACCACCAGCGCCGTCCACTGCCGCCGAGTGCCGACAGCTTCAGCCGCAGCAGTTCCTGACTGGCCGCTGGCCGGCGCAGTTGATCACCTTCACGTACGCCAACAATCGACAGCGGCGAAGACGCCGCCAACACTGGCCCTGGGCAATCCGGGTCGTTGGCCGGCAAGCGCGCTTCACGGCGCTCGACCCGTGGCAGCCAAGGCTCCAGCGGTGCCGGCCACAAGGCAATATCCCGAGCCACGGCGCCTGGGCATTTGGCGTCGACCCGCAGACCTTTGGCGTTGACCCAGACCTTCTCCAGCAGTCCCACGCTCAGCGGCTGATCCATAGCCTGAAGCGTCGGCGGCGTAGTGCCGTCCAACGTCCAGGCGAAGCGCTGGCGACGGCAGTTCGGGTCATTGCGGCTCATCGGCTGACCCAGCGGCCAACAGATCGCCGCCACCCCGACGTTCAACGGCACCGGTTCTACCGGCGCGCTGATGCCACGCTGGCTGTCGCGGTTGATCAACACATCGTGGACTTGCAGCATCAACGGTGCTGCCGACGCCAAGCCAAATTGACCCGGCACCGGCGTGCCGTCCGGGCGACCGATCCAGATGCCGATCAGGTAACGCGGCCCGACGCCAATCGCCCAGGCATCGCGAAAGCCATAGCTGGTGCCGGTTTTCCAGGCCAGCACCGGGCGCTGCACCAGCTCGGCGCGCGGATCGCGGTCGGGACGCGCCTGCCCACTGAGAATCCGCCGCACGATCCACGCCGAACCCGGTGACAGCAGCGGCCGCTCACGCAGTTCATCGTCGGGCTGTAAACGGAGGTTGGCGCTCTTGCCGCCACGGGCGAACGCGCTGTAACCGCTGACCAGATCCTCCAGACGACTACCAGCACCGCCAAGGATCAACGCCAGGTTCGGCTCGGCCAGTGGCGGCAAGGTCAACGGCATGCCGCCGATACGCATTTCGGCGGCAAAGCGTTTCGGCCCGTAGGCTTCCAGCAACTGCACTGCCGGCAGATTCAATGAGGTCGACAGCGCGCTGCTGGCCGGCACCGGGCCGCTGAAGCCCATGGAAAAGTTGCCCGGCCGATAATCGCCGTAACGCCGAGGTACATCCTGCAGCAGCGATTCGGAATGAATCAGACCGGCGTCCATGGCCATGCCGTAAAGAAAGGGTTTGAGGGTGGAACCGGGCGAACGCATCGCACTGATCATGTCCACATGGCCGAATCGCCGGTCGTCATTGATATCCACCGAACCGAGATAGGCGCGCACCGCCATGCTTTCTTCCTCGACCACCAGAATCGCCGCCGACGTGTACTCCGGCAGGCGTGCGCGCCAGCCCAGCAGCAAGTCTTCGAGACGCCGTTGCAGGTTGGCGTCGAGGGTGGTGCGAATCAGTGGCGGGCTGTCCGGACGGTTCAAGCGCCGCGCCAATAGTGGCGCGAGGCTCGGCTCCAGACGGGGCGCCAGCAGCAACGGTTCTTCCAGTGCTTCATCGACCGCCGATTGCGGCCACACCTGAAATTGCGCCAGACGCCGCAGCACTTTGTCCCGCGCCACCTGCGCGCGCGCCGCGTGTCGATCCGGACGCAAGCGGCTCGGAGCTTGCGGCAATACCGCCAGCAACGCGGCTTCGGCGTGGGTCAGGTGTTGCGGCGACTTGCCCAGATAAGCCCAACTCGCCGCCGCCACACCTTGAAGCGTGCCGCCGAACGGTGCGCGGTTGAGGTAAAGGTTGAGAATCTGATCCTTGGACAGGTGCCATTCCAGTTGTGCGGTACGCCACAATTGGCGCAGCTTGCCGAACAGCGTTCGCGAATGCGGATCGAGCAGCCGCGCGACCTGCATCGATAAAGTGCTGCCGCCGGACAACACCCGTCCGCCGGTGAGGTTTTGCCACGTCGCCCGACCGAGCGCCAAGGGGTTCACGCCGGGATGCCGATAGAACCAGCGGTCCTCATAGGTCAGCAGCGCGTCAAGGTAATAGGGCGATACCTGCGACGTTTCCACCGGATAGCGCCACACGCCGTTGGCATCGGCGAACCGCCACAGCGGCGTGCCGTCTTCGGCCAGCACCACCCGCGCCAGGTCGTCCTTGGGCAAGGGCAACGGCCAGATCCGGTCAGCCAGCCACAGCAGCGCGACCAGAAGCAGCACACTACCTGAAGCCCAACGCAGAAGCTTGCCCAGTGGGCGCAGACGTTCAGTTACTATTCGCAAATTCAAACCACCAAACCTCTATGCTTCAAGGGCGCTCGCCAGCACTGACAATGGCCAAAGAGTTCAGCTCTGGCTCCCACTCTTCCATCAGGACGTACACATGCAGGTAGATAGCTTTTTCGAATGGCTCGGCCAGGCGCTGGGTTCGGTCATCCGGTTCATCGTCGATACGCTCAGTGGGTTGTTCAATGCCTTGACTCACGCCAGCGGCAACTTTGTCGACGGGCTGTCGCGGGCACTCGGCATGGAGCCCTCGATCATCAGCATTCTCGTGCTGATCATCGGTTTGATGCTGTTGTACTCGGCGATCCGCGCCTTTATGCGTGCGTCGATCATCGCAGGGGTAATCTGGCTGGTACTGGGGTTGTGGGTGCTGAGCTGGGTTGTTCACTAATCCGAATCAGTGCCACGACTCTGTGGGAGCGAGCTTGCTCGCGATGATGGCTTCACATTCAACAAATATGTTGCCTGCCAGACCGCTATCGCGAGCAAGCTCGCTCCCACAATGTACTGATGCATCATCTCTTTCGGTTAGTGGCCCTTGATCACCATCTCCGGCACGGTTTCGCCCACGGCTTGCCAGTTCGGCCGGTACATCGATTCCACTTGCGGTGGCGGTACGCGATAGGTGCCGGGGGTGACGGCCCGCGCCAGGTACAGCAAATGCGTGGTGCCGTAGCTGTCCAGGTTCAGCGCCGCAACGTAACGGTCATCGCGAAATTCCTGATGCTTGAGGCTGGCGTTCTGCATCGAACCGCGCCACTCCTTGACCTTGCTGCTGGCGTTTTCCAGGCTCGCGGCGCTTTGCGCCAGGTTCTGGTTTTCCAGTTCCAGACCGGCCGGCAGCAAGTCCACCACTAACGCATCCGGTACTCGCTGCTTGGCGGCGACCGCAATATGCACCAGCACCAGATCGCCGCTGGCCAAAGCCTGGAGGTTCAACGGCTGGCCGTTCATGCCCAGGTACTCGCGGCGAATGCTCAGGTTCTCGCCACCGGGAACCGGAGCCTGAACCGGATACCCGGAAATGGTCAGTTGCTGATAGACCGGTTCGCTGCCCTCATTTTTCAAGGTCAATGCCGATGACAACAGCTTGCCTTCCAGTCCCAGAGCTGGCCGATCATTGTTCAGTTCGACTTCAGCGTTGCCACTCACCAGAACCTTCCAGCTGGCTTCCGGTTTACCGATCAAGCCGCGACCTGCAAGAAACAGCGAGTTGCGCTCCTGGGTCGACAGGTAGCGACTGGCGGCCAGTTGATCGGACAGTTCGAACAACCGTTCTTCGAGCTTGCCCTTGCCCAAATCGTTTTCTTCCAGCAACGCCAGAATCAGTGCCTGATCGCGCAATGGACTGCCGTAATCGGCCAACCAGTCATTCGGCTTGCGTGAGGCCGCAAGCCCCGCGAGCAAGGCCTGATCAGCACGCGGTTGATCGCCCATCTTCTGCAAGGCGATCGACAGCTGCACCAGCGGCAAACCGGAACGGGCATCGGTGCGACGATCGAACAGGCTGCGCAGCGCGCCCAACGGTGCCTGCTGGCTACGGGCCAACACCAGACCGGCGTAGGCCTGCACTGCAAAACGGGTGTGCTCAGCGTTTTCGCTGTAGTTCACTTCGATCAGGTTGCGTTCTTGCAGGTAACGCAATAGTCGCTCGCTGGCTTTTTTCAGCGCCTCGGGCGGCACACCAAAACCCTGGTCGCGAGCACGCAGCAGGAAATCGGTGACATAGGCGGTCAACCAGTATTCTTCTTCACCCTCGGCGCCCCACAGACCAAAGCTGCCGTTGTAGCGCTGCATGCCCAGTAAGCGCTCGATACCGAGTTCGATCTTGCGTTTGCGGTCGGCGTCCGGCTCGCCTTCCAGGCCAAGCCGTTTCAGGCTCGCGGCGTCGGCATAGAGCGATGGGTAGAGTCCGCTGGTGGTTTGTTCCAGGCAACCGTAAGGGTAAGCCTTGAGTGCCCGAATCTGCTCGCCAAGGTTCAGCGGCGGCCGGCTCGACAGGCTGAGCAAGGCCTCACGCCCGGACGCGTCGAACAGCGACAACTCACCCTCCGGCAAACTCCACGGCTGATCCTTGAGCACCGCACGATAGTGCTTGAGCAACGCCGGATACGCCGGACGCACGCCCAAGGTCCACTCGCGAGTGAATGGCGGCAGGTTCTCGCCCGGCAGGTCGAGGCCATTGACCAGCACCTTGACCTTGCCCTGACCAAAACCACCCTGTGCACGCACCGGGATCCGCAGCGTAGTGCGCTGGCCCTGAGTCAGCTGCACGCGGTGCACCTCCTCGTTGTTCAGGTCCAACGGGCCTTGGGTGCTCAATTGCACCTCCAACGTCTGTGCCTTACCCGAGAGGTTCGACAGGTCCAGCGCCAACGTCGTCTGGTCGCCACCCGCGAGGAAGCGCGGCGCCGACAGTTCAGCAATCAGCGGCGCAGCGATCACGGTTTTGCCTTCGGCCATGCCATAACGATCATCGGTCCAGGCCTGGGCCATCAACCGCAGTTCACCGTTGAAGTCCGGGATGTTGACGCTGACCTCACCTTCGCCCTGCTCGTTCAACGTCACCGGTGCGCTTTGCAAAGCGACGATGGTCACGCTGGTGTCCGGACGTTTGCCGCCCTTGGCCAGCGCCGCGTCACCACCGAAGGCCAGACTGGCCAAACGACCCTGACCAGCTTCGATCAGTTGCCCGTAAACGTCGAGTTGGTCGGCGCTATAGGCCTTGCGACCAAACAGGCTGGAGTACGGATCCGGCGTCGGGTATTCGGTGATATTGAGGATGCCGACGTCCACCGCCGCCAGCAGCACATGCACCTGTTTCGGCACGCTGCCATCGGCGTTTTTCGCTTGAATCTTCACGCTCAGCGGTTGTTTCGGGCGCATTTTTTCCGGCGCCGTCAGGCTCAGGCCGAGTTTGCGCTGAGTCCGGTCCAGCGGCAGATGCAGCACGCCGACTGCACGTTTCGGGGTGACGTTAGCCTTGCGTTCGCCGGGACGAATCACCAGCGCACTGACGTACAGATCGTGGCGTGCCCACTTCGGATCAAGCTTCACCGCGAAGCTTTTGCCCTCGGCCGGCACATCGATTTCCTGCCACCACAACGGGCCATCGGCCGATTCCACCAGCAAATAGCCATTGCCGGCAGCCGGTGGGGTCACGGTGACGTTGGCGGTATCGTCATCGCCATAGGCGGGCTTATCCAGCGCCAGTTTGACCTGGTCCGGACGCACCGCGCCGCCTTGGGCGTTGTCTTGGGCACGGTAGCCGGCCCAGAAGCGCAGACTGCTGACGATGCCGGTTTGCGGGTCTTCAACTTCGACGCGATACGGGCCCCACTCCACCGGGAAGCTGATCTTCGCCGTATCGCCGGCCTTGATGCTGACGGTTTCTTCGTCGAGGTTGAGGAATTTTTCGTTGAAGTGATAGCTCCAGCCATCGCTCTCCGAGTAGTTCCAGTAGTAGTCGCGGCGCTCACGGACCAGCCGCACCTTGAGGTTGTCGGCGGCCAGTTTCTGGCCTTCATTGTTGGCCATCAACAGTTCGAATTCGACCGGGCCATCGCCGTTGGTTTCCTGGCCATTGAACAATGCGCGCAGACCCGGCAAGCGATCCGCCGGCCAGACCGGTTGCACCACGCGCCGGGTAATCGGCCGGCCACCGGACTCGTGCAGGCTGGCCTGGACGATCAGTTGCAGCGGCGACTTGGCCCCGGCCCATTTGCTCTCAAGCGAAATCACCGCCTTGCCGTCGGCGTCCAGTGCAGTTTCATCCAGTTCCAGGTCCTGGCTCAGTTCTTCTTCGGTGACCGAGCCGAATTGATAGCCCGGTAAACCTTTGACCGCCTCACGCAATGGCCGTACGTAAACCTGACCACTCAAGCGATTGCCTGACGCCGGCGCGCCGTAGAGGTAGCGACCGTTGACGCTGATTTCAGCGGTGTCGGCCGGTTTGATTGGCGTATCGCTGCCCTTGAGCTCCAGTGCCAGACGCTCAGGCAGGAAGTCCTCGACCAGAAACTCGTAGAGCTGCGGCTTGCCGTCGCCCAGATCGAACACCAGTTGCCAACGCCCGGTCGGCGCTTCGCCGGCCAGTTGCAGTTGATATTGATAGAGGCCCGAGGCATCGGCGTCCCAGACGAACTTGCGACTGACCTGCGCATCCGGCCGACGCACTTCGACGCTGACCGGCTGCGGTTTGACCGCGTTGCCGTCCTTGTCCCGCAACAGAGCGTTGAGCAGCACGGTTTCGCCGGGGCGATAGAGGTCACGCGGGCCAAACACGAAGAATTGCAGCGGATGGGCTTGTGGCCCACCGATATTGAACTCGGCCAGATCCAGCGCCGCGCTGTTAAGGCGCAGCATGCTGGTCTGTTCGCCCTGATGGGCCAGTAGCACTTCGGCCTTTTTCGCCAGCGGCAACTCGGCGTGGCCACCCTTCTCGGTTTTGCCCTGACCGACCACTCGGCCATTGGCGTCGAGCAGTTCGAGGCTGACGTCGTCCAGCGCTTTGCCGCCTTCCAGCGCTTGGGTAAACACGTCCAGACGGTTCTGGTAACGGTGCACCGACAGGCCGATATCGCTGAGGGTGAACAGGGTCGCCGGTTGCGAGTAACTGTAGGTGCCGGAGGCGCGCATCACCGCCAGGTAGACACCCGGCTGTTGCAACGGCTTGAGGCCGGCAATTGGCAGCAGCAGGGTTTCACGGGTGTTGCGCGCCGGGTTCAGGTCGAAACGGCCGCCGTACACCAGATCGGCCATCGGCAGCAGTTCACGCGACTCATAGCTTTGCAGGCTGCTGTTGCGGCCCCATTGGGTGAGGAACGCCGGCAGCGATTCGGGCTTGATGCGGAAGAATTCGACATCGATCCTGGCGACGTTCAAGGCGATTACCGGCAGACCTTCCGCCAGGCGAGTCGGCAGCAAGGTGCCACGGCTGGCGAAACCCACAGTCGGTTGCAGGTCGCGGGTTTCCAGACGACTGCTGTATTCGGTGGCCAGTTTGGTGTCGTTTACCCCCAGCAGTCCGGCGTCGATGGTCAGCACCAATTTGCGCTGTGGCTCAAGGTGGCGCAGGCGCAGCTCCATCAGGTTGTCCGAAAGCTCCCAGGCGCCATCGACCTTGCCAGTCTTGCTGTCCACCAGATGCAGTTTGTCGGCGAACTTCTGCTCCGGGTCCAGCGGCACCGAGAAACTCACCGACAGTGTGCTGGCACCGTCGAGCTGGATTTCCGAGACATCCACCACGCTCAGTTCTCGACCGGTGTAACGCTGCTTCAGCGTAGCGACATCCTGCACAGCCTTGGCCTTGGGTGTCGTAACCGGCGCCGCTGGCGCAGGACTGGCCGGCGCTTTGGTCGAGGTCGATGAATCGCAGGCGCTGAGCAGCATCAGCGCGCAGGCCAGAAACAATCCTTTGTTAAGCATGGGGCACTCGTCGGCAAGAGTATCGAAGGGGTGAACTATAGCCCAAGCGCTCGCCGGGCTGGTCAGATTGACCTAAAAGCCGCCGCACGACTCGTAGCAGCTGGCGAAGCCTGCTGCTACGGATCGTGTAACGGCCTAACTTACCGGCATCCCTCCTCACAAAAAGCCTGCTTTTCACAAGACTACTGTCGGTCGGATCTACCGCTACAATGCCAGCTCCCCCAAGGAGCCTGCATGTCTACGCTGATTACCGACTGGCGCGATCGCCCGACTCATCGCCGCGTCTGGGCGCTTGCCGCGCCGATGATTCTTTCGAACATTTCCGTGCCGCTGGTGGCGCTGGTCGACAGCACGGTGATCGGCCACCTGCCCCACGCGCATCAGCTCGGCGCCGTCGCGGTGGGCGCCAGTCTGTACACTTTTCTGGCCTGGGCCATGGGTTTCCTGCGCATGGGCTCCACCGGGTTTGCCGCGCAGGCGGCCGGACGCGGTGACGGCGCAGCGCTGCGGCAGATCCTGCTGCAAGGCTTGCTATTGGCGATGGGCTTGTCGCTGCTGCTTGGAATGCTTGGCGTACCGCTGAGCGGTGTGGCGCTGCACTTCATGCAACCGTCTGCCGAGCTCGATCAACTGACCCGCGAGTTTTTCCACACCCGGTTGTTTGGCTTACCGGCGGCGCTGGCCAGTTATGCGCTGGTCGGCTGGTTCCTCGGCACCCAAAACGCCCGCGCGCCGCTGGCGATTCTGTTGACCACCAATCTGGTGAACATCGCTCTCAACCTGTGGTTCGTCCTGGGTCTGGAATGGGGTGTCGTCGGGGCGGCCCGCGCGTCAGTGATCGCCGAATGGACCGGCACCCTGCTCGGCCTGGCCATGACCCGTAACGCCCTGCGCGCCTACCCCGGGCATATCGCCTGGGCGGCACTGGCACTGTGGCAGAGTTGGCGACCGCTGCTGGCGGTCAACCGCGACATCTTCATTCGCAGCCTGGCGCTGCAATCGGTGTTTTTCATGGTCACCGTGCAAGGCGCACGGCTCGGCGATGCGACGGTGGCGGCGAATGCCCTGCTGTTGAATGGCTTGCTGTTGACGGCTCATGCCCTGGATGGCCTGGCCCATGCGGTGGAAGCTCTTTGCGGCCACGCCATCGGCGCCCGCGACCGTCAGGCCTTGCGTCGGTCCTTGGTGGTGGCCTGCGGCTGGTCACTGATTGCCAGCCTGGGTTTTGCGCTGTTGTTCCTGTGCGCCGGGCATCTGTTCATCGAAATGCAAACCAGCATCCAAAGCGTGCGCGACACCGCATTCATCTATTTGCCGTACCTCGCAGCCCTGCCGCTGATCGCCGTCTGGAGCTACTTGCTCGATGGTCTGTTCATCGGCGCCACCCGTGCCCGGGAAATGCGCAACGGCATGCTGCTGACGGTACTTGTGCTGCTGCCATTTGCCTGGGCGTTGCGAGATTTCGGCAACCACGGACTGTGGTTGACCTTTCTGCTGTTCATGTTATTGCGCAGCCTGACGCTTGGGACTTTCGCCTGGAACCTGCGCAAGAACGATGGCTGGTTCGCAGTCTGAATATCGTGCTGTTCCGTAGCAGCTGTCGAGCCTGCGAGGCTGCGTTCGGCCGCGCAGCGGTCGTAATATCAGACAGCGCGTTCTTTCAGGCAAACCGCGTACTCAGGATTTACGAGGACTTCGTCCTCGAACGCTGCCTCGCGGGCTCGACAGCTGCTACGAGTGCAGTTCTTCGTCGTAATTTATGAATTCAGGAGCGATGGCTCTGCCAGCGGTTGCGCAAGCTGTCGAGTCGCTCTTGCTGAGTCCGCCCCGGCAGGTGTTCTTCAGGCGTGGCTGACGGGTACTGCAAGCGCAGCCGCAACCAGCCATCGAGTACGGCGCTTTCGCTGAAACCCTGCTCGAGTCCTTCCTGCACACAGGACCAGATCGCGTCAAAGTCGTGGCCCGTCGAGCGACTCCAGTGCCAGGCATGCCGCTCCAGCAGGCACACCTGCAACTTGCCCTGCTGGTGAAGACTGAGGTTGTCTTCGATGGCCAATTCGCTGACGGTCAACCGGGGGTTGACCAAGTGTTGCCAACCCAGACTGCCGATCGCCCGGTCTGCCCAGGTGCCGCCATACCAGTACACTTTATCGATCGGCCCCAGCCAGCGGCTCAACTCGCGGGCATCACAGGCATCAAAAAAGTAACTGGCGATAAACGGGTTGTAGTAGCTCAGCAGGCCCTTGTAATGAAGCCCGAAGGTGACCGTGAGCATACGGCGAAGGTGCCCGAGCAATTGCTCCGATCGCACGGAACTGACCAGCAGCAACCCCGGCCAGTCCGCTGGCTCGCCGTGGCAACATTGCGCCAGAGACGATTGCGCCGAGAGTTCGATCAGCTGTGGTCCCTGGTCGCGCAACGCATGCAGGTCGGTGTTCTCGAACAGCGCGTAACACGGTGCATCGGCAAAACGCTGCTGCAGGTTCCACCCGGCGTCCGGCGAACCCGGTACATCCAGCAAAAGCCATTGCGCCGACTGGACAGCGATCATGCCGCACCACTTTGGCCAAGCCCTGCCACCGTGCGGCAGACACAGATCGCTTGCCGGCAATACATCAAGCTCCCCCCGCCGGGTATCAAACACAGCAACACCAAGGGCTGACTGCTCTGGACCAACGTCAACAAGTCATGCCGGCCAGCCGGCGGCAAATCCGCAAACGTCGGGGTCTGCTCCCCGACCAGTGCTTGCTCCACGGTCTTGAGGCTGACCGGGAGTGGCAACAGCGCCTCGTTTGCCATGGCTGGGGGAGCCTCGTCGGGAGGCAGCAGCGTGTCGGCGATAAACGTCGGCCCGCGAAATACACCGGTGATCAATGGCTGGTCCGGGTCACCCTCGATAAAGCTCACACAGACCTCAACCCCCGTCGTTAAACCGGCAACCGTTTCGGCACACAGTCGGGGCGAAACCGGTAGCCAGCAATGGCTGGGCCGTGCGCCCTCGCCCTGATAAAGCCAATCGAACTGTACGGCGATGCGTTGCGCGCAGTCGCTGCGCACTTCGTCCACCTCGACCACCCAACCACGTTGCACGCTATTCATCCGCGGCTTCGCGCTTGGACAAGACGCTGCAAACGGCGTCTCCCAAGGAATCGCACCAATACGATTCCGGTAGTACGGCATCTGCACCTGGCTACCCGAATGCTCGACTCGAGTCAGCAACCACAAGTGATTCCAGTCGGCACAGGGATGCCCCGACAACGGCATCAACACACCGCTACGCACGTTCGGCAGGTCCGTTTCGCCTTCGACGACAGGTTTCAGCGCTCCATCCTGACCGGGCATATCGGCGTGAGCATGAACCTTGAACCGCCTGACCGCAGGTGCAGTGCCCAGCTCGTCAAACGTCGCGCTGTCGCCTGGACGAAAGCTTCGTTGAGAGTCGGCAAAGATCAGGAGATGACCACCTTTGCGGTGCTGGAAATGGTAGTGAATCCGTTCTTCTTCGCACAGGCGCTGCACAAACGCCAAATCCGATTCGCGGTACTGGGTGCAAAAGTCCCGCACGGGGTAGTCGTCCCTGAGCTCAAATCGACAGGCTTTTTCGTTTATGCCGTGCTCCCTCAGCACCTGAACCAGAATCTGCGGGACGGACAGCCCGGTAAAAATCCGCTGGTTGAAGCGTTGCGCCAGGCAGGCCAGTTTCGGCCCAAGGCACAGACGCCAGAGCGCAGGCATCGCGTCGTCATGAAGCGGAGTGAGGTCATGAATCTGTCCATGGATACCGCTGCCCGCGCTCCCGAAACCCAAATAGGCTGAACGGAACATCAGGCTGGCGATGTCCAGTCGCCGCTCATCGAGCTGCAGATCCAGCTCGAAGGCAAAGGGCTGGCTGATAGACTCGCTACCGATAAAGGCTACAACGGTAAAGGGTTGGGGCTGACCCGCTATCTCCAGACGAAATGACGGCTCGTTGACGGAATCGAACATCGGCGTTTCTCTACAGGAGGGGCGGCCGGGGATTCTCGCTGAGAGACATGGCCGAGTAGAGTGCCGAAATACAACTTAGGAAATGACCTACGCGAAATGAGGACCACGCATCGTTGATAGTGCGCAGGCGCGGCAATTCGCTACAAAAATCAGGAAATGCCGTACCAGATCCTCCGAAAATTCCACATTACGCGGAGTATTTTCAGACAACCTGGTCACAGCAGTTCGCTACCTCAAGAAGACAGGTAAGACGAGCGAGTCAGACCCAGACGCAACGCATCCAGGTACTGGGTACGCTCGGAGGCACTGATTCGGGCGCTGGCAACCTTGTCGCGGTAATGCGTCATCAGCTCTTCTGGCGACAAGTGCACGTAACGCAGCATGTCTTCGATGGTGTCGTGGGTTTCGATACCGGCGTGGTAAACGCTGCCGTCGGCATTCTGGTAGATGTTCACCGAATCGGTGTCACCAAACAGGTTGTGCATGTCACCGAGAATTTCCTGGTAAGCCCCCACCAGGAAGATCCCCAGCAGGTAATCTTCGCCATCGTTCAACCCGTGTACCGGCAGGCTGGTTTCGATGCTCTGCTCGTCGACGTACTGCTTGATCTTGCCGTCGGAATCGCAGGTCAGGTCTTGCAGCACGGCACGGCGCATCGGCTCTTCATCAAGACGGTGCAGCGGCAGGATCGGCAGTACCTGGCCGATGGCCCAGGTGTCCGGCAGGCTCTGGAATACCGAGAAGTTGCAGATGTATTTGTCGGCCAGCTTGTCGTTGAGTTCGTCGAGCACCTGACGGTGCGAGCGCTGACGGGCTTTCAACGAGTTGTGCAGGCGACGGCAAACAGCGAAGTAGCATTGCTCGGCCAGGGCTTTCTCGGCCAGGGTCAGCTTGCCATCGGCGTACTGGGTGGCCACGTCGCTCATGTAGTGAGTGGCGCGCCAGTAGGTTTCGGTGACCATTTCGATGTCGGTCGGACCGAGCAGGTCTACCAGCCATTGCACGGTTTCCGGCAGCTCTTCCTTGTTCTCGATCATCGGCACGTCGTCGTTGTGTTTCTCGACGTCGGTGACCTGTACCACCAGCATGGCGTGGTGAGCGGTCAGCGAACGGCCACTCTCGGAGAAAATGTTCGGGTGCGGCAGGTTCTGCGCGTCGCAGAACTCCTTGAGCATGCCGACCACGACACCGGCGTAATCGTCCATGTCGTAGTTGATCGAACTGGCGTTACGCGAGTGGGTACCGTCGTAGTCGACGCCCAGGCCACCGCCAACGTCGATGTGATCCACCGGCAGGCCAAGGTTGCGCAGCTCGCCGTAGTAACGGATCGCTTCCTTGAAGCCGTGCTGGTAGTCCGCCAGGTTGGCAATCTGCGAGCCCATGTGGAAGTGCAGCAAGCGAATGCCCTGATCCAGGCCCGCCGCGCGGAAGCGTTCAACCACCGACAACAGTTGCGCGGCAGACAGACCGAACTTGGATTTTTCGCCGCCCGTGTCAGCCCATTTGCTCGATGCCAGGGACGACAGGCGAACCCGCAGACCGACTTGAGGCTTGACCTTCAGCGAGGCGGCTTCTTCGATCACCAGCCCGACTTCGGATTCCTTCTCGATCACGATGAACACATTGTGGCCGAGCTTCTGGCCCATCAGTGCCAGACGGATGAACTCACGGTCCTTGTAACCGTTGCAGACAATGGTGCCGCCTTTTGGCGCCAGGGCCAGCACGGCCAGCAGCTCCGGCTTGGAGCCAGCTTCCAGACCGATCGAAACGTTCTGGGTGGCGATGATGTTCTCGATCACCGCTTCTTGCTGGTTAACCTTGATCGGGTACAGCGCGGTGTACTTGCTCTGGTATTCCAGACGCTCGATGTTTGCGTCAAAGGCGCCGGTCAGCTGACGAACGCGGTCTTGCAGAATATCGGGAAAACGCACCAGCAGTGGCAAGGACAGGCCGCTTTTGCGCAGCTGTGCGACTTGTTCGAACAGATCGATAGGTGCGCTGCTCGGGCCGTTCGGACGAACTTCTACGCGACCGGCGTCACTGATCGCGAAATACCCGGCCCCCCAATGGCGAATCCCGTAAACACTGCGGCTGTCCGCAACTGTCCATTGGCTGCCATCGTCTTTGCGTGTGCGTCGTACGGACATCGAAGTCCCCTATAAAGAAGTCAAAGAGCGCCACCCGGGTTGAGGGCTGGCGCAGTCTAAAGAATGAAAATGACGATTAGCCTGCAACGGGCTTGTAGACCTCGTTATCAGCGCTGAGTTTAGAAACCGGTCAGAACAGGCTCTGTGAAAACCATGGAGACGACGTTAAACCTGAATCGGATCAGGACTGCATCAAGTCGGGGTGGTTTTCACAGAGGCTGCTAGCCGCCGGATTTCTTCGCTTTGAAACCAAGTTTGATCAGCTCTGCCAAGAGTAGCTCGACATGATCACCCTGGATCTCGATGATCCCGTCCTTCAACGCGCCACCCGTACCGCAACGTTTCTTCAATGTCGTGGCAAGCGTATTGAGCGCATCGATGGCCAGCGGCACGCCGCTGATGGTGGTCACCGTCTTGCCGCCACGGCCCTTGCTTTCGCGACGCACGCGCGCGATGCCGTCGCCGGCAGGGATAACGGTTTGTTTGCAGATGCAGGCTGCCACCGGCTGGCTACAGTCCGGGCAATGTCGACCTGCGTCGGTGGAGAATACCAGGCCACCAAGGGCGGCGAAGGATGCGGCTTTTTTGGCCACCGGCAATCCTCTTGGGAGGACAAAGACTGGTCGCAGCAACGTTGGCACGTGCTATCGACCGCGAAGCCCCACTCAGGCAGGGGCAGCGCTACTGGACCAGGCAACGCCGGTTCAGCTTGAAAAGGTCGCGCAGTGTAACGGCAAAAAGCGCACTTGCTAAGAGCCAATCGGCGCCAATTTATAGATCTTTTGCGACGCCCTTTACAGCGTCACCCCCTCTTGAGCGCAGATAGCGCTTCAACGCCGCCAGAGAGTCCGGGCAATAAGGCTTTTGCTGTATTTCCTGCATCACTTGTTCGATGGGAATAAAGCGTGCCTGGAGCACTTCTTCCGGCTGCAGGTTCAACGGACCGTCCCAGACCGCCGAGAACGCCGAACACCACAGGCGGTTGCCGGTGTCTTCGAAGAAAAAATGATCATGGGCGGTCAGCTCGACCCCACTGACACCCAACTCTTCTTCCAGCTCACGGGCCGCCGACTCGGCGTAGGTTTCGGTCGCCAGCACCATCCCGCCCGCCGCTACATCCCAGTATCCCGGATAGATGGCTTTGCTGAACGTGCGCTGATGCACGCACAGCTCACCGGCAGAGTTGAACAGCATGATGTAAGTGCCGCGCCCGATCAGCCCGCGCTCACGCAAATCCGAGCGCACCAGGGAGCCGAGCAGGTTGTCCTGCTCGTCGACCCAGGCGATCTGTTCGGCGTCAGAGGCCGCGCGGTGCGCAGCCTCATTGGAGGTGGCGACCATGACTTAGCCCTGGTTAAGCAGTTGACGCAAGTCGATAACCGCCGCGTTGGCCCGCGAGATGTAGTTGGCCATGACCAGCGAGTGGTTAGCCAGTATCCCGAAACCGCTGCCGTTGAGGATCATCGGGCTCCAGACCGGCTCCTGCGAAGCCTCCAGCTCACGAATGATCTGACGCACGCTGACCGTGGCGTTCTTCTTCGCCAGCACATCGGCGAAGTCGACTTCGATGGCGCGCAGCAAATGCGACAGCGCCCAGGCCTGACCGCGCGCTTCGTAGAATACGTCGTCGATCTGCAGCCAAGGGGTTTCCACCCGCTCTTCATCCACCTGCGGCACCTGGCCCGGCGCCAGGGTTTCGGTTTTCAGCGCGGTGTTCAGCTTGACCCGGCCAACGCTGGCCGACAGCCGTTGCGACAGTGAACCCAAACGGGTCGCGACATCACCCAGCCAGTTGTTCAGGTTGTCGGCACGCGCATAGAACTGGGCATTTTTTTGCGTTGGATCGGACAGACGAGCCTGGTAGCGGCTCAGGGAGTTGATGCCTTCCTGGTACTCCGACTCGCTGGACGGCAGCATCCAGCTCTTGTTGTCGAAGTTGAAGCGCGGCTCGGCCTTGGCCAGATCGGCGTCTTCAGCCGATTGCGATTGCGAACGGGCAAAGTCTTTACGCAAGGCGCGGGTCAGATCGCGCACTTGCACCAGCACGCCGTATTCCCAATTTGGCATGTCATCCAGCCACAAGCCCGGCGGAAAACGGTCGTTGGAAATATAGCCACCCGGTTTGTTCAGCAAGGTACCGGCGACAGTCTTGAGGGTTTCCACCGTGGTGTAGCCGACGACCATCTGTCTGCCTTCCTTCTCGGCGGCCAGTTGCGCGCTCTGCTGAACCGGGAACAGCGCAGGCTCATGGCTCCAGTACCAGCCCACGGCGAGAGTCACCAGTAAATACAGGCCGATCAACGTGGCCAATGCACGGCTGAACAGCAGGCCACCGAAATAGCTGCGGGTTGCCGACTTGGGTTCGGCGGCACGTTCAGGCGCGCTGCCTGTGCGGTTCTTCCAGTCCAGCATGGCGATATCCTTTCAATCACTTGAGTTCATCGGTTCGACCACAACCATACAACAACCGGCCTTTGACCGGCACTTGCCGTTGAGCTTATGCCAAAAAAAAGGTTGCTCTTAAACACCGGCGCCAGCGGTTCGTTCGTGACGCGATTACTGCCGCGAAAAATCCTCGGCGGGGGTTTCACCCACTTAATGCCCCCTGTTTCTGAAACCTATTCCTTAAACATTCGTGGGACATTTCCTGTTCGCTCCCAGTGCCTTGAATTACCTCTCTGCCCAAGTACTTTGCGCCAGCACAATTCATTCCTGAGTCGGTGCAACCCATCGTTAACAGCAGCGCGCCCCTCGCTTGGGGCGCCAAAGGACAGGGAGTTCAAACAATGGCGGTCGGACATTTTATTAGACTGGGCGACAAGACCACCTGCGGTGGCAAGGTGCTGGAAGGCGATACACGCGTCATGATGCATGACATCCCCCATGCTCGCGCAGGGGATCGGGTTTCCTGTGGCAAGGACAACAAAACCTACGTGATCGAGGGCGGCATTTCATACATCGACAGTCACGGACGATTGGCGGCCGGCACACTGGACAGCATCAGCAGTTGCCCCTGCAAAGCCGAACTGATCCCTTCGTTGCTCACTTCCACTTACCTGTCCAAGAAGGCCCCTGCCCCCAAAACCAGCAGGGTCGTTGCTCAACCCGCCCCCCAACCTGCCCGCTTTTCATCGACAACGCAGGCCCCAACCCAGCAACAACCACCCTCGGGCTTGATGGCGAAGCAGCCGACACCGAACAAAATCAGCATTGCGCTGCGTATCGGGGTGTTCTTCGATGGCACCGGCAATAACGCCGACAACACGGCCCGAGGTCTGGCGTGCGGTGCACACCATCCCATCACCCCTGAAGATCTGGACGCCAGCTGCAAGCCGTATATGAGTGACCCGGATAGCAGTTACGGCAATGATCTGACCAACATAAAGAAGCTGAGCGATCTTTACTCTGCACCTGAGGGACTGGAAGGAGAAGGCTCGAACAAAGTGGCGCAGCGCATGATCTATGTGGAGGGCATCGGCACCCAGGCTGGCGAAAAAGACAGTCTGATGGGCGCGGGGACCGGGCGGGGTGACACCGGCGTTGTTGGTCGAGTACAGCAGGCGTTTGATTTCATCGCCAACCTTATCGACAGAGTTGTCCAGGAAAACCCGGACGGCGAAATCACCTCGCTGACCTTCGACACCTTCGGCTTCAGTCGTGGCGCAGCGGCGGCCCGGCACTTCGCCAATGAGGTGGCGCTGGGTGGCCGGGGATTGCTGGAAAGGGTCCTGATCAGCAATGCCCAGGGTTTTAGCCGCCACTTCCTCGGCCAGTACAACCATGATATTCACGTGGGCTTTATCGGGCTGTTCGACACCGTCGCCTCGATTGCCGGTTTCACCAACCTGGGCAATGTCCAAAGCGCGGTCGCCCCAGGCCTGCGCCTGCATCTGCCACGGGCCAAGTTTTCCAATGTGGTGCATCTGGTGGCCAGTGATGAGCACCGGGCCAATTACCCCTTGAGCCGGGTCAGGCCCGATCACCCTGAAATCGTCTTGCCCGGCGTGCATTCGAACATTGGGGGCGGCTATCGGGTCGAGGCGCAGGAACAAGTGCTGATCGGCCCGATGCAAGGGCTGACCGTGACCCAGGGCACGGAGGTGACGAGCACCTCGATCTACCGTGATGCGCAGTGGTACAAAAACCAGATGATCGAACTGGGTTGGCCGGCCGCCGTGCTGGAGATTGTCACCCCAGCGCCAAAACTGCTGCCCCGGGACCAGCAAGACCCTTCAGGCGTGCGGGAGCAACGGGTCTACGCCGGCTTGCAGCTTAAGCGTTCAGTACGGGGTGAGCTGTCGCGTGTGTACTTGCGGGTGATGTATGCGTTGGCCAAACAAAAAGGCGTGCGGTTTGAGGATATTGATGAACATGACCCCGATTACACCGTTCCGACAGAGCTTCAACCACTGTGCAGCCGGTTTGTCGCCGGTGACTACCGGGTGACAGCGGCCGAGGAAGCGCTGCTCAAGCTGCGCTACATCCATACTTCGGCGCACTGGAATCACCCACTGGATAAAACCGTGCAACGCGAAGCCAAACTGTTCTATATCAATGCCCCCACCGCCGATGCCATGCGTGTGCAGCACCCCCACGTACCCGACTGAGATCAAGGAAGATGAACATATTGATGGCCCTCATGGGCCTGTTGCTGATCAGTGGTTGTCAGGCCACGGACCCATTGTCGGCTGAGCAGGACCCACACTCGCCTTGGTGGAGTATTGATTTTCAAGGGCCAAAATACATGGTCGGCTGGGTCGAAAACAGTACCGTAGAAGACATTAATGGGCGGCTTTTCAATAACCATAGTGGGGGGACGATTGGGACATCGACCCCTGAAGATGGCACTGAATCCGCTCGAGGCTGGCGCGAGATCAGCGGGAATGTCAGGCCTGTGACCGGTGCCGCCCTGCCCAAGCGCATCTTTGTTCGTTGGCAGTCGGTCGTCGAGCCGCAAACCTACAAGGGCTGGGTGGAAATCCCGGAGGAGGCGCGCGAGGTCATGCGCACGTCAATCAGTCGGCGCTGCGCGCAAACCGGTCGATCCCCCTACGTGGCCTCGCTGATTTTGGGATTAGCCCCCGGTGGCGTGGTGCAGGTGTGGGTGACGGATAGTTGTCATGACGCGATCAAGGTTGCTCGGGCTCAAGTTGGGATAGAGCCCTTGGGGCCTCACCGGGGTAAGTCCAATGGACACTACTACCCACAATCCGAGAAATCTAAGCGCTACATCGAGCGCTACGGCATCCCCTATGGCAGTTGGTGAGGAGCGGTTATTACATGGATTTAAGAACATTCTTTTGGATAGGCCTTATGTGTTTGCCTACCGCTTACGCCAAAGCAGAACCCACCACGCTGGAGGGGCATTACTACTTGCACGGGGTAATGGAAATGGGCGCAGAGTTGCTGCTTCGAAAAGACGGGACTTTCTCCGGCGGGGTGGAATATGGAAGTGCCAGTGGTATTGCCAAGGGGAAGTGGTATGTCGAGGATGAGCTCCTGAGTCTAGAGAGCGATGCCGACTCTCAGCCGGCGAAGAAACTTGCCTTCAGCTTTTCCACGGAAACTACCTTGCAGCAACTTGAGAGGTATGCCCAATACCAGAATGACGACTTCGTTGATTTGTGGCGAAAAAACCATGTTTTAGAGATGCGATACGCTCGCTACCTACAACCACCGATCATGAAGCCTGAGTACGTCTATTTTGAATTCGACCAAGGGCCTGGCGGTCGATTGCGGTTGAGTTCGAATGAGCCAGCCTACCTGTGGATCCCTTACGATCCACAGAGAACCTTAAAAAAAATCGGTTTTAGCACCGGTCGCAATTCCGGGCCAAGCCAATGGTTCGATGTCTCACCTGTCAGCCGCCTATTCACCATCAACTGGAAAAAGCCGAAAAACCAGCCCATCTCATTTACTCAACCTGAAGAAAACGGGCTGGCTGAAGCTCAACGCTTCCTGGACAACGATGAGCAGAATCGTATCAAGACCAACTACAGGGTTAGCCTGTATCACTACCACCCTATGCCACCGCCCTCTATCAAACCGGTCGACGTGTATTGGCAGTTTCAGGACGGGGCGACCCGGCAAAAGGTTTGGGCGGACTCGAACCAGCGGGATGTGATCCTGCCCTACACCGGCGCAAGCCCCCTGCAAAAAATTGGCATGCGCATGCAGGGCGCGACTGGGGACATTAAATGGTTCGAAGTCACCCCGGATGCCCGGTATGTACGATTAGAATGGGAAGCCTACCCCGATCCCGCCAATGGCGAGTTGTCGTTGCTGTTTCAGGATCTACAGCTAGCGATTGAGCCAAACTGCCTGGCGGTGAATTTTGGGACTGGTAAAGGCTGCTTTCGTCGCTGATAGTGGCCCAAAGGTGATCCGACGCGGATATCGAGCGCTACGGCATCCCCTATGGCAGTTGATGAACCCTCCAGTGGTATCGATGCCCCCAAAAGCATCCGCCTGCTACCGCAGAATCGGCTACGACTACTCAGTCACAAACTGAATAACGTCGCTTTGCAGATTATTGATGTACGACACTCATGCAACTGAAAAGAGGTGCTAGCATAGAGCCACCAGTCGATCTCAGCATGCACCCTAACTAGTAGTCAGGATATGACCGAGCCAGAAGACCCCAGCCGTGAGCGCCTCAAGCACCACTTTGCCCAGCGGGTAATTCATCAAGCACGTCAAATTCTTGAGATATGGCAGCGCCTGCAACGCAGCGAATGGTCTGGCACCGACCTCGCGGAGCTGGGTGAAGCGAACCTGCGCCTGCTGCGTTTCGCCGAACGTTTCGAACAACCCGAACACACCCACCTGGCGCACGGCATCAGCCAGTCGCTTGCAGCCGTCGATGCCAACCGCGGGCGCCTGAGCAGCGGGCTGATCACCGATCTCAATCGCCTGATGCAGCGTCTGTCGCGCACCGGCCTGCGGCACGGCGATCAGCTCGAACAAACCTTTCTACCGCCTCTGCGCAAACCGATCTACGTGATGCTGCAAGATCACGACCGCGCCGAGCGACTGGCCAAGCAACTCGAATTTTTCGGTCTCAGCGCACAATCGCTGGCCAGCGTGGCGGCGTTTCGCTCCTCAATGGTCGAGCGGCTGCCGGCAGCGATTGTCATGGACGTTGACTTCAGCGGTCCGGGCATGGGCCTGCAACTGGCGGCCGAAGCTCAAACAGGGCTGGAGCACCCACTGCCGCTGCTGTTTTTCAGCCTGCTGGAAACCGACACCCCGACTCGCCTCGCGGCCGTCCGCGCCGGTGGCCAGGAGTTTCTGACCGGCACCCTCGAAGCGTCGAGCCTGCTGGAAAAGATCGAGGTGCTGACCTGCGTCGCGCAGTATGAACCGTATAAAGTGCTGATCATCGACGACTCCCGCGCCCAGGCCCTGCACACCGAGCGCCTGCTCAACAGCGCCGGAATCGTCACCCGCACCTTGATCGAACCGATCCAGGCGATGGCCGAACTGGCGGACTTCCAGCCGGACCTGATCATCCTCGACATGTACATGCCCGCCTGCACCGGCACCGAGCTGGCCAAGGTGATCCGCCACAACGACCGTTACGTCAGTGTGCCGATCATTTACCTGTCGGCCGAAGACGACCTGGACAAGCAACTCGACGCCATGAGCGAGGGCGGCGACGACTTCCTGACCAAGCCGATCAAGCCACGGCACCTGATCACCACCGTGCGCAACCGCGCAGCCCGGGCGCGCAACCTCAAGGCGCGGATGGTCCGTGACAGCCTGACCGGCCTCTATAACCACACCCACATTCTGCAATTGCTCGAAGACTGCAGCTTCCGCGCCCGCCGCGAGAACAAGCCGCTGAGCTTTGCGATGCTCGACATCGACCACTTCAAACGGGTCAACGACAGCCACGGCCACCCGATGGGCGACCGGGTGATCAAGAGCCTGGCGCTGTTTCTCAAGCAGCGCCTGCGCAAGACCGACTTCATCGGCCGATATGGCGGCGAAGAGTTCGCCATCGTCATGCCGGACACCGATATAGAGTCCGCCTACAAAGTGCTTGATGAAATCCGCCAGCGCTTTGCCGAGATCCACTACCCGGCCCAACCGCAGGACCTTTGGTGCACCTTCAGCGCCGGAGTGGTGGACCTGCACGAAGACTCCGACAGCCTGATGATGGCCAGCCAGGCGGACGAGGCGCTGTACCGCGCCAAGGATGCCGGACGCAATCGCGTGCAAGCGGCGCGACAGTCGAATCAAAGTGCCACTTTTTCACCTGAATCCACTGATTCGGTCATAACCCTGTAACACAAACGCAATAACTTCAGGCACTTACCATTCTGTCGTTGGTAGAACCGCGATGCGCCTGAAGTTGCTGACCAATCTCAATACCCTGCTTTTAGTCGCGGTGTGCCTCGCACTCGGCGCCACGCTCTGGTGGTCGCAAAAAGCCCTGGAGCGCCCTTATCTGTTGATGGAGCGCTACCTGGGGCTGTCGCAGCAATTTCAAAATCAAGTGGCGCGCAACGTCGAAGATTACCTGGCCAGCGGCGATGCCCTGCGCCTGAGCAGCGCCAGCCAAGCCATCGAGACCCTGCAAAAAGAACTCACCGAGCTGCCGCCCGACCTGGCTGAAAGCTTGCGTCCAAGCCTTGCCAGCCTGGATGAATTCAGCAAGACCGACTTGCTGGCCGCCGGCAAACTGGCGGGTGATCCGCAAGCCTTGCTGCTCCAGGCCGAGCGCGAGCTTGGCGCCAGCCTGGAGCAACTCAGCCAATACGCCACCGGCGCCAACACGCCAGCCGCCGCCTATCTTCCACCCCTGCTGGCCGCCTCGCAGCACGTGGGCAAGCTCTCACTGGCCCGGGACAAACTGGTCAGCAGTGGCCGCAGCGAACTGGCGGCCGATGTCGAGCGCGAAGTCAGCAGCATTCGAGCCCAGGCCGAGCTGATCGAAGCGCTGCCGCTGCTTGGCGTGACCGCCAGCAAAGAATCGAACACCGACGATTTCTCGGCGATGATGGGTCTGGAGAACACCGAAAAAGCCGTCGCCGAAGATGCCGGTATCGGCTTCAAACGTGAACTCGCCAGCCTGCTCACCCGCTACCCTGCCGAACTCGGCCGCACCCGCGATCAGATTCAGAAACGCGCCGACCTCAGCGCCGCCACCCACCTGAAAATTTCCGCCGTGCAGCAAGCCATCGCCGGGCTGGAACCGACCGTTCGCGCTCAACATGGGCAAATCCAGGGTGAAGTGCGGCTCATGCAGGGCGTGATGATCGGCCTGATCCTGTTGATCGCACTGCTGATCGACACCTTGCAACGGCGCCTCGCCCGAGTATTGACCAACCTCGCGCCAGCGCTGTCGACCTGGGCCGAAGGCGACTTCAGTCGGGACATCCAGCTCGGCGCAACCAACCGTGAGCTTCACGACATTCAAGAGTCGCTGAATCGCCTGCGCGCCTATCTGGTGGATCTGGTCGGGACGATCCGCCTGAACGCCGAACAGGTGGCCGGCAGCAGCCGGGTGCTGGCCGAGTTGAGCAGCGACTTGCACAGCGGTGCCGAACATCAGGCCGGCGACACCGCGCTGATCCGCGATTCCCTTGGCGAGCTGGAAGCCACTATCCAACAAGTGGCCGGCGATGCGAGCCAGGCCGCCGAAGCCAGCCGCCACGCCGGACTTGCGGTCGAGCACGGGCAAAAGGTCATTGGCTTGAGCCTGACCGGACTGCACGCGTTGGTCGGCGAAGTCCAGGGCAATGCCCAAATGATCGAGCATCTGGCCGAAGAGTCGGCGACCATCGGCGGCGTACTGACGGTGATTCGATCGATTGCCGATCAGACCAACCTCCTCGCCCTGAACGCCGCGATCGAAGCCGCCCGCGCCGGGGAAATGGGTCGTGGTTTTGCGGTGGTCGCCGAGGAAGTTCGCTCGCTGGCGCAACGCACTGCCGGCGCCACCGCAGAAATCCAGACTTTGATTGCCGGCCTGCAATCGGCCGCACGGCAATCGGTGGAAGGCATGCGCGCCCAGGTCGAACACGCCGAAGCGACCGCCAACCAGGCACAAGCAGCCGATGGTGCGCTGGACAAAATCGTCGGGGCGATCCAGACCATTGCCGACACCGCCGTGCGCATCGCCGATGTGACGGCGCAGCAAAGTGGCGCGGTCAGTGAGATCCGTGATCACAGCGAGCGGATTCATCAGTTGGGTGGGGACAACCTGGTGCGCATCGGCGAAGGTCGCAGCCAGGGCGAGAATCTGCTGGTGCTGGGCGGCCAGTTGCATACCGCCGTTCAAGCATTCCGCGTCTGATAGATCGCCATCGCGAGCAAGCTCGCTCCCACAGGTGACCGAGTTCGCCCAAGGGAATGCGGTCGAGCGTGGGAGCGAGCTTGCTCGCGATGGCGCCCGAACAGCCACCGAACGATCAAAGGCAACTCGCGCCGCCGTCCGCTATCATGCGCTCACTTCCGATACGCGAGATTGTCATGCGCCGTCTGCTCTACCTGATGCTGTTAGTGCTGGTCCTGCCGGTGAATGCCGCTGGCCTTTTGGACAGTCGCCCCAGTTCGACCCTGGGTTCGATCAACAACAGCGCCGACTTCCTGCCCGTGCGCGAAGCCTTTCAGCTGAGTCTGGTAGAGAGCACACCGCAATCGATCAAGCTGCGTTTCGTCGCCACCGAGGGTTACTACCTCTATCGTCATCGCTTCCAGTTTCGCAGCGAGCCCGCCGACATCGGTCTGGGCGCCGCGCAACTGCCTTCGGGCGAAAAAAAGCATGACGAGTACTTCGGCGATGTCGAGGTCTACCACGGCATCCTCGACGTAGACCTGCCACGCAACAACGCCGATCAACGGGCTTTCACGCTGGCCGTCACCTACCAGGGCTGCGCCGATAAAGGCCTGTGTTATCCACCGGAAACCGAACGCCTGAAGATCGACGGCGCAGCCGCCACGACTACGACCAGCGCCAGCACCTGGAGCTGGCGTGAACTGGCGTTGTTTTTCCTCGCAGGCCTTGGCCTGACCTTTACGCCTTGCGTGCTGCCAATGCTGCCGATCCTCTCCGGCGTAGTGTTGCGTGGTCAGGTCGGCGGGCTACGCGGTTTTAATCTGTCGCTGGCGTACGTCTTGCCAATGGCTGCCTGCTTCGCCGCACTGGGCGCATTGATGGGGATGTTCGGCGCCCAGCTGAACCTTCAGGCACGCCTGCAATCTGCGTGGGTGCTGGTGCCGTTCGCCCTGTTCTTCGCGGTATTTGCCTTGGCGATGTTTGGGGTTTTCGAACTGAAACTGCCCCACGCCGTCAGCAGCCGCCTGGACCGCATTGCCGGTCGCACCGAAGGCGGTTCGCTGTGGGGCGCGGCGGTGCTCGGCGTGGTGTCGAGCCTGCTGGTTTCGCCGTGCGTGTCTGCACCGTTGGCCGGTGCGCTGCTGTATATCAGCGCCAGCGGCGACGCGCTGGGTGGCGCGCTGAAGCTATTCGTTCTGGGCCTGGGGATGGGCACGCCGTTGTTGCTGGTGGCCACCGGCGGTGCGGCCTGGTTGCCGAAAAGCGGCCCTTGGCTGGTCTACGTGAAAAACGCGATTGGCGTGCTGCTACTGGGGCTGGCGGTCGGTTTGCTCAGCCGGGTACTGCCGGGGCCATTCACCTTGCTGCTGATCGGCTTGCTGGCGGCCGGGGTCGGCTTGTTCCTGGGTGCGCTGGAGTTCGTCTACAAACCACCGCGAAAGCGCCTGGGCCAACTGCTCGGCATGTTCCTGGTGTTTTATGCGCTGGCCTGCTGGTACGGCGCCTTCAGTGGCCAGAGCAATCCGTTCAGTCCGATTGGCCAACCTGCGGTCGTCAACCTCGCGGGCAACCCTCAAGCGCAAAAAACCAGCGAATGGCAGACCATCAGCACCCCGGTAGAACTCGATCGCGTCCTCGCCGAAGCGAAATCCGCCAACACTCAGTTGCTGCTCGACTGGTACGCCGACTGGTGCATCAGCTGCAAAGTCATCGAACACGAGGTGCTCAACGATGCCAACGTCGTCGAACGACTCAAAGGCTATCGACTGATTCGCTTCGACATCACCGCCAGCAACGCCGAACAACGCGCCCTGCTCGACCGTTACAAACTGTTCGGGCCACCCGCGCTGATGTTTTTCGGCAAAGACGGCAAGGAACGTGGCGATGTGCGGGTGATCGGCGAGATCAACGCAAAGGACTTCGCCGAACGTGTCGCTAAAGCGAATGACCAGATTTAATCAGTTGGTCACATAATTCGCGCAATCATCGGTCATTGTGCTGGCTATTGCAGAGAACTGGACAGTCACAAACGCTTTGCGGCATAGTCGCCGGGTTCTGATAACTGCACACGGATAACAAGGAACAGCAGATGGCGACCCTACTGGTTTTGCACGGACCCAACCTGAACCTGCTCGGCACCCGCGAACCGGGCGTCTACGGGGCTGTGACCCTGGCCGAGATCAATCAGGATCTGGAGCAACGCGCGCGCAATGCCGGCCACCATTTGCTCTACCTGCAAAGCAACGCCGAGTATGAATTGATCGACCGCATTCACGCCGCTCGCGGCGAGGGTGTGGACTTCATTTTGATCAATCCAGCAGCTTTTACACATACAAGTGTCGCATTACGTGACGCGCTGCTGGCGGTGAGCATCCCATTCATCGAAGTGCATTTGTCTAACGTGCACAAACGCGAACCTTTCCGCCATCACTCTTACTTCTCCGATGTTGCGGTGGGAGTGATCTGCGGCCTTGGCGCCAGCGGTTATCGACTGGCCCTGGAGGCCGCCCTAGAGCAGCTTGAAAGACAGGCAACAGCTTGAACAACAAGCGTTAAACGCCCCTGACCGACCCTTGGGAGTTGATGATTCATGGATATCCGTAAAGTTAAGAAACTGATCGAACTGCTGGAAGAGTCCGGCATCGACGAGCTCGAGATCAAGGAAGGCGAAGAGTCTGTTCGCATCAGCCGCCACAGCAAAACCCCGGCTCAGCAGTACTACGCTCCTGCGCCAATGCACGCTCCGGCTCCGGCACCTGTCGCTGCTGCCGCGCCTGCTGTCGCCGCTGCACCTGCCGCTCCTGCAGCGCCAGTGCTGAACGGCAACGTTGCCCGTTCGCCAATGGTTGGTACCTTCTATCGCAAATCTTCGCCGTCCTCGCCGTCCTTCGTTGAAGTTGGCCAGAGCGTGAAGAAAGGCGACACCCTGTGCATCGTCGAAGCCATGAAGATGATGAACCACATCGAAGCTGAATCCAGCGGTGTGATCGAATCCATCCTCGTCGAAGACGGCCAGCCGGTTGAGTACGACCAACCGCTGTTCACCATCGTTTGAACCGCGGAGAGCCAACGATGTTGAAACCTGCGAAGTTGGAAAAAGTTCTGATCGCCAACCGCGGTGAAATCGCCCTGCGGATCCTGCGTGCCTGCAAAGAGATGGGCATCAAGACCGTCGCCGTTTACTCCAAGGCCGACAAGGAGCTGATGCACCTGGGCCTGGCAGACGAATCCGTTTGCATCGGTCCGGCATCGGCCGCGCACTCTTACCTGCACATTCCGGCGATCATCGCCGCGGCTGAAGTGACCGGCGCTACCGCCATTCACCCAGGCTACGGCTTCCTCGCGGAAAACGCCGACTTCGCCGAACAGGTGGAAAACTCCGGCTTCGCCTTCATCGGCCCGAAAGCTGAAACCATCCGCCTGATGGGCGACAAGGTTTCGGCCAAGCACGCCATGATCGCTGCCGGCGTTCCAACCGTTCCGGGTTCCGACGGCCCGCTGCCGGAAGACGAAGAAACCGCTCTGCGCATTGGTCGCGAAGTCGGTTACCCGGTGATCATCAAAGCCGCTGGCGGCGGTGGTGGTCGTGGCATGCGCGTTGTGCACAAAGAAGAAGACCTGATTTCCTCGGCCAAACTGACCCGCTCCGAAGCAGGCGCGGCGTTCGGTAACCCGATGGTCTATCTGGAAAAATTCCTGACCAACCCACGTCATGTGGAAGTTCAGGTACTTTCCGATGGCCAGGGCCATGCAATCCATCTGGGTGACCGCGATTGCTCGCTGCAACGTCGCCACCAGAAGGTTCTCGAAGAAGCGCCGGCACCGGGCATCGACGAGAAGGCTCGCCAGGAAGTCTTCGCTCGCTGCGTCAAGGCGTGCATCGACATCGGTTACCGTGGCGCAGGGACTTTCGAGTTCCTGTACGAGAACGGCAACTTCTACTTCATCGAGATGAACACTCGTGTCCAGGTAGAACACCCGGTTTCGGAAATGGTCACCGGCATCGACATCGTCAAGGAGATGCTCAGCATCGCCGCCGGCAACCCACTGTCGTTCACCCAGGAAGACGTCGTCATCCGCGGTCACGCACTGGAATGCCGGATCAACGCCGAAGACCCGAAAACCTTCATGCCAAGCCCAGGCACGGTCAAGCATTTCCATGCACCGGGCGGCAACGGCGTACGGGTCGACTCGCACCTGTACAGCGGCTACGCAGTTCCGCCGAACTACGATTCGTTGATCGGCAAACTGATCACTTACGGGGCAACCCGTGAAGAAGCCATGGCGCGCATGCGCAATGCGCTGGACGAAATCGTTGTCGACGGGATCAAGACCAACATCCCGCTGCACCGCGATCTGACCCGCGACGAAGGCTTCTGCAAAGGTGGAGTGAACATCCACTACCTGGAACACAAGCTGGCTGGCGACAAGCACTAAGCTTGAGCCGGTATACAACAAAGCCGCCTTCGGGCGGCTTTGTTGTATCTGAAGGTTTCATCCGTCCTGTTGCCCCCCCCTGTGGGAGCGAGCTTGCTCGCGATGGCGGTGTGTCAGTCGACATCAATACTGGATTTACCGGCCTCTTCGCGAGCAAGCTCGCTCCCACAGGGTACGGGGTCAATCAGGAACCACGCAGCGGGCACAGACCAAGACGGCTCCCACAAAAGCCCCGCTCTCGCGTAAACTTGCGCGCTTCTCGCAGCCCGCTAGGCTGCACATTACACTTTCCAAAGGTGCCCGCCATGCCTTGGCTGCAAGTCCGTCTCGCCATCAGCCCAGAACAAGCCGAAACCTACGAAGACGCTTTCCTTGAAGTGGGCGCCGTATCGGTGACCTTCATGGACGCCGAAGATCAGCCGATCTTCGAGCCGGAACTGAATACCACCCCACTGTGGTCGCACACTCACCTGCTGGCCCTGTTCGAAGGCGGCACCGAAGCTGCCAGCGTACTGGCCCACCTTGAGTTGCTGACCGGCAGCCCGCTGCCCGAGCATCACAGCGAAGTCATCGAAGATCAGGACTGGGAACGCAGCTGGATGGACAACTTCCAGCCAATGCGCTTCGGTCAGCGCCTGTGGATCGTCCCGAGCTGGCACGCCGCGCCCGAGCCTGATGCGGTCAACCTGTTGCTCGACCCAGGCCTGGCGTTCGGCACCGGCACCCACCCAACCACCGCACTGTGCCTGGAATGGCTCGACGGCCAGGACCTGAAAGACTGCCACGTACTCGACTTCGGCTGTGGCTCGGGGATCCTCGCGATCGCTGCCCTGTTGCTGGGCGCCAAGGAAGCGGTCGGCACCGACATCGACGTGCAGGCGCTGGAAGCCTCCCGCGACAACGCCGGGCGCAACAACATCGACGAAGCGCTGTTCCCGCTGTACCTGCCAGAAGATCTGCCACAGGTGCAGGCTGACGTGCTGGTGGCCAACATCCTCGCCGGCCCGCTGGTTTCCCTGGCCCCGCAACTGTCCAGCCTGGTCAAGCCCGGCGGTCGCCTGGCGCTGTCGGGCATCCTCGCCGAGCAAGGCCCGGAAGTCGCAGAGGCTTATGCCAAGGACTTTGAGCTGGACCCGATAGCCAATCGCGATGGCTGGGTGCGCATCACTGGCCGTCGGCGCTAAAATGAGCGCCTGCATACTCCGGATGGCCGCATGACCGATAGCTTCGTCACCCAGTGCCCGCATTGCCAGACCAGTTTCCGCGTCAGCCACGCCCAATTGAGCGTGGCCCGTGGAGTGGTTCGCTGCGGCTCCTGCCTGCAAGTGTTCAATGCTGCGCGGCAGTTGCTCGAGCAACGCATGGGCAAGGAAGCTATCGCCCTCACGACCCCGCCTCCGGTTGAGCCTCCCACGCAACGGGCCATCAGCCAGAAGCAGTGGACAGCCGCCGAACTGGATCTGGACAGCCTCGACCTCGACGAAGAACTCGCCAAGCTCGAACAACGGGAAATCCAGCCCACCAAAGAGTTCGGCCAGGAACGCGAGCACAAGGAAGACTCACTGAGCGCCCGTCGGGATACGCCCGAAGGCGAAGAGCCTTGGTCCGACAGCCTGTTCAGCGATTCAGCCGCCGAGCGCGCGCTGGCCAGCGAAAACGCACGCACACTGACCGAGAGCCACCGATCGGCAGACCTCGCCGACGAGCCGGAAAAACCCTCGCGTACCGAACCCTCGCTGTCGCTCGAACCGCTCGACCTCGACGATGAGCCGCAGGCACCGCCGCTGCGTCTGGAGCAGCCATTCGAAACGCCGGAGCCTCCAGCGAAACACGAACGCCTGTCCGCGACTGATGAGGATATCGACGACGAAGCCCATGAGCCCGAGCCTGTACGCAAAAAGCGCACGCGCAACGAGCCGGCCATGCATGACGAGGTGCTACAGGACCTGGTCGACGACCCACTGCAGCTCGACTGGCAAAAACGCCGCTCACCCTGGGGCCGCCGATTCTTCTGGGGCCTGATGGTTCTGCTGGGCGCCGCAGCCCTTGCCGGCCAGTACATTACCTATCACTTCGACGAACTGGCCCGCCAGGACCAGTACCGCCCGTGGTTCCAGCGATTGTGCCCGCAGATTGGCTGCAGCGTGCCGTCCAAGGTCGATATCGCGAAAATCAAAAGCAGCAACCTGGTGGTGCGTAGCCACCCGGACTTCAGCGGCGCACTGGTGGTCGACGCGATCATCTACAACCGCGCGCCGTTCTCACAGCCGTTCCCGTTGCTGGAACTGCGCTTTGCCGACCTCAACGGCCACCTGATCGCCAGCCGCCGCTTCAAGCCAGGCGAATACCTCAACGGCGACCTTGCGGACCTCGCAGAAATGCCACCGCAGACGCCCATTCATATTGCCCTGGACATCCTCGATCCTGGCCCAAAAGCCGTGAATTACAGCCTGAGCTTCCACTCGCCCGAGTGAATCACCTCACTCGGCGCTGAGTCTCGCGCAATTGACGGCAATTTTCTGACTCCCGGCACAGCGAACCAAACTGCTGGCAATAACAGAATAACTGTTCAGATTTTATCCAATTCAGCCTTTATCCAGTCATCGAGAGCGGGTATCATGCCAACCCTTTTTCGAACTCTCATGATCCGACCCCACAACAGGGAAGTCCTATGTCGGCGGTACGCATCGGCCCATATACATTGCACAACGGCTTGATTCTCGCCCCGATGGCGGGGGTCACCGACCAACCCTTTCGTCAGCTGTGCAAACGATTGGGCGCAGGGCTTGTAGTCTCGGAAATGGTCACCAGCGACATGAGTTTGTGGAACACCCGCAAATCGCGTCTGCGCATGGTCCACGAAGGTGATCCCGAGCCACGCTCGGTACAGATCGCTGGTGGTGATGCACAGATGCTGGCGGAGGCCGCACGCGCCAACGTCGAGCTGGGTGCGCAGATTATTGATATCAACATGGGTTGTCCGGCAAAGAAGGTCTGCAACAAGGCCGCCGGCTCCGCGTTACTGAAAGATGAAGACCTGGTGACCGAGATCCTGCACGCCGTCGTGGCGGCGGTTGATGTGCCGGTCACCCTGAAGATCCGCACGGGCTGGGACCGGGCGAACAAGAACGGCCTGACGGTGGCGAAGATCGCCGAACAGGCAGGTATCACGGCGCTGGCGGTGCATGGCCGGACCCGTGCCGATCTGTACACAGGCGTTGCCGAGTACGACACCATTGCCGCGATCAAGCAGGCAGTGTCGATTCCGGTCTTCGCCAATGGCGATATCGACTCGCCCGAGAAGGCCCGGTACGTGCTTGACGCGACCGGTGCCGATGGCCTGCTGATAGGCCGGGCTGCCCAAGGGCGGCCATGGATTTTTCGTGAGATCGAACATTTTCTGCGTACCGGCGAAAAACTCCCGGCACCAGAGTTGATCGAGGTGGAACGTATTCTGCTTGAGCATCTGGCCGCGCTACATGCCTTCTATGGAGATGTCATGGGCGTACGCATCGCTCGCAAGCATGTGGGCTGGTATCTCGCAACCCTGCCGGGCGCCAGGGAGTTTCGCGCCCACTTCAATCGTTTGGATGGTACGGAAACACAATGCGCCAACGTTCGGGAGTTTTTTGCCGAGCGCTACAAGAGCCTGACAGGGGACGGAGAAGGGGTGGCCGCATGACGATGATGACCGAGACTTTAGTGAGTGGAACAGCACCCGTGAGCGACAACGTAAATTTGAAACAGCACCTCAATACACCGAGCGAAGAAGGCCAGACCCTTCGCGGGAGTGTCGAGAAGGCGCTGCACAATTATTTCGCCCACCTTGAAGGCGCTGCCGTCACGGATGTGTACAACCTGGTGCTCTCCGAAGTCGAGGCTCCCCTGCTCGAAAGCGTGATGAACTACGTCAAGGGCAATCAGACCAAGGCCAGTGAGCTGCTGGGACTGAACCGCGGCACCTTGCGCAAGAAACTCAAGCAGTACGATTTGCTGTAAGCATTCAATCAAACCAGAAAGGCGCCCGCTTAACACCGGTCGCCTTTTTTGCTGACTTCCTTTGCTTTTGATGGAAATTGAGATGACCGACCAGACCACCCGCCTGCCGATCCGCCGCGCCTTGATCAGCGTTTCCGACAAGACCGGGATCCTCGAATTCGCCAAGGAGCTCGAAGCGCTCGGCGTTGAGATCCTCTCCACCGGCGGGACGTTCAAGTTGCTGCAGGACAATGGCGTAGCCGCTGTGGAAGTCGCGGATTACACCGGTTTCGCAGAAATGATGGACGGTCGGGTGAAAACCCTGCACCCGAAAATCCATGGCGGGATCCTCGGTCGTCGTGGTATCGACGACGCCATCATGAACGAGCACGGCATCAAGCCGATCGATCTGGTCGCCGTTAACCTCTACCCGTTCCAAGCCACCATCAACAAGCCAGGCTGCGACCTGCCGACCGCCATCGAAAACATCGATATCGGCGGCCCGACCATGGTTCGCTCGGCCGCCAAGAACCACAAAGACGTGGCCATCGTGGTGAACGCCAGCGATTACGCCAGCGTACTGGAAAACCTCAAGGCCGGTGGCCTGACCTACGCCCAGCGTTTCGACCTGATGCTCAAGGCTTTCGAACACACCGCCGCCTACGACGGCATGATCGCCAACTACATGGGCACCGTGAACCAGGCTGCTGAAACCCTCACCACCGAAGGTCGCAGCGAATTCCCGCGCACCTTCAACAGCCAGTTCATCAAGGCCCAGGAAATGCGCTACGGCGAGAACCCGCACCAGAGCGCGGCGTTCTACGTTGAAGCCAAACCCGCCGAAGTTGGCATCGCCACCGCGACCCAGCTGCAAGGCAAAGAACTGTCGTACAACAACGTGGCCGACACCGACGCCGCGCTGGAATGCGTGAAGAGCTTCGTCAAGCCAGCCTGCGTGATCGTCAAGCACGCCAACCCGTGCGGCGTTGCCGTGAGCCCGGATGCTGAAGGCGGTATCCGCCAGGCGTACGAACTGGCTTACGCCACCGACACCGAGTCGGCCTTCGGCGGCATCATCGCGTTCAACCGCGAACTGGACGCTGAAACCGCCAAAGCCATCGTCGAGCGTCAGTTCGTCGAAGTGATCATTGCCCCATCGGTCAGCGACGAAGCCCGTGCCATCGTCGCTGCCAAAGCCAACGTTCGCCTGCTGGCCTGTGGCCAATGGTCGGCGGATCGTGCCGCTGCCTGGGACTACAAACGCGTCAATGGCGGTTTGCTGGTACAGAGCCGCGACATCGGCATGATCGGCAGCGAAGACCTGAAAGTGGTGACCAAGCGCGCACCGACCGAGCAAGAGATCAACGATTTGATCTTCGCCTGGAAAGTCGCCAAGTACGTCAAATCCAACGCTATCGTCTACGCCAAGAACCGCCAGACTATCGGTGTCGGCGCTGGCCAGATGAGCCGCGTGAACTCTGCGCGCATCGCCGCCATCAAAGCTGAACACGCTGGCCTGCAAGTGCAAGGCGCGGTCATGGCCTCGGACGCGTTCTTCCCGTTCCGCGACGGCATCGACAACGCCGCCAAGGTCGGCATCACTGCGGTGATTCAACCGGGTGGCTCGATGCGTGACAACGAAGTGATTGCTGCGGCTGATGAAGCCGGCATTGCCATGGTATTCACCGGCATGCGCCACTTCCGTCACTAATACGTTGCCCTCTGTGGGCGAACTCCTGTGGGAGCGAGCTTGCTCGCGATAGCGATCTATCAGACACATTAATGCTGGATGTGTCGCCGCCTTCGCGAGCAAGCTCGCTCCCACATAAGAGCACCCCTGTGGTGCTATCAAGAATTAGCGTCATCCGAGGTTTTTGAAATGAATGTTTTGATCATTGGCAGCGGTGGCCGTGAACACGCCCTGGCCTGGAAAGTCGCTCAGGATCCGCGCGTACAGAAAGTCTTCGTTGCTCCGGGCAACGCCGGCACTGCCATTGAAGCCAAGTGCGAGAACGTCGCTATCGACGTGCTGGCCCTTGAGCAACTGGCAGATTTTGCCGAGAAAAATGTCTCCCTGACCATCGTCGGTCCGGAAGTTCCGCTGGTGGCGGGCGTGGTCGATCTGTTCCGCAAACGCGGCCTGGACTGCTTCGGCCCAACCGCTGGCGCTGCTCAGCTGGAAGGCTCCAAGGCATTCACCAAGGATTTCCTGGCTCGCCACAAGATCCCGACAGCCGACTACCAGAACTTCACCGAGATCGAGCCAGCCCTGGCTTATCTGCGTGAAAAAGGTGCGCCGATCGTGATCAAGGCCGACGGCCTGGCTGCCGGTAAAGGCGTGATCGTCGCCATGACCCTGACCGAAGCCGAAGACGCCGTACGCGACATGCTCGCCGGCAATGCATTCGGCGACGCCGGCTCGCGTGTGGTCATCGAAGAGTTCCTCGATGGCGAAGAAGCCAGCTTCATCGTCATGGTCGACGGCAAGAACGTGCTGCCGATGGCCACCAGCCAGGACCACAAACGTGTTGGCGATGCCGACACCGGCCCGAACACGGGCGGCATGGGGGCCTACTCCCCTGCCCCGGTGGTCACCAGCGAAGTGCACCAGCGCGTCATGGACCTGGTAATCTGGCCAACCGTGCGGGGCATGGCCGAAGAAGGCAACGTCTACACCGGCTTCCTCTATGCAGGCCTGATGATCGACAAAGCCGGTAACCCGAAAGTCATCGAATTCAACTGCCGTTTCGGCGACCCCGAGACCCAACCGGTGATGCTGCGCCTGCAGTCGAGCCTGGTATTGCTGGTTGAAGCGGCGCTGGCACAGGCGCTGGACAAGGTCGAAGCTCAGTGGGACTCGCGCCCAAGCGTCGGTATCGTACTGGCTGCTGGCGGCTACCCAGGTGATTACGCCAAGGGCGCGGCCATCGAAGGTCTGGATGCCGCCGCTGCGCTGGAAGGCAAAGTCTTCCACGCCGGTACCGCGCTCAAGGACGGCAAGGTTGTGACCGCCGGTGGTCGGGTGCTCTGCGCCACCGCCATGGGCGCGAGCGTCGATGCCGCCCAGCAGCAGGCTTACAAGCTGGCCGCCAAAATCAACTGGGAAGGCTGCTTCTACCGCAAGGACATTGGCTACCGCGCCATTGCCCGTGAGCGTGGCGAAAATCAGGAATAAGCTATCCATTCGGCTAGGCAGGGGCCTATGGCCCTTGCCGTACTATTCCGGCGCCGCGCATAGTTATAATCTGGCATCAACCTACGAAGGGATTTCGCCGTGCGCTGGCTCAGGATTGCCATAGGCTTCACCGTCACTCTGCTGACCCTGCTCTGCATGCTCCCGGCCCAGGCCGCGCAAGGCAGTGGCTGGGCGGTATTGCTCGACGAACAGGGCATCCTGCAACTGAGCGACATCCGCTCGGCTCGCTACACCAATCAATTCAGCCCGATTGAACTCGACCAGATCACTGCCGCCGAACCCAGTGGCGCGTTGTGGCTGCGTTTCAAACTCAGTCCCGGCAAACACGAACAACTGCTGCGCATCTTCGCCCCCGATTTGTCGCACCTGAACCTCTACGTTCTGGACGGCGACACGCTGATCGAGCAACGGACCAGCGGCAACGAGCAGCCCCAGAGCGAACGGCCGCTCCCCAGCAGCGACTTCATGTTGCCGCTGCCTCAAAGCGACAAGCCCCTCGACGTCTATCTGCGACTGGTTTCCGAGCACGAGTTGCGGCCCTATATCACCCTGCAATCGGCGGTGATGGTGGCGGCGAACCAGAACCAGACGCTGATCTACGGCCTGTTTTTTGGCTGCATCGCGATGCTGATCCTGTATAACCTCACGCGCTACGGCTATAGCCGCTCGCGAAGCAGTCTCTGGCTGGCCGCGTGCGAGGGGTTGTTGCTGCTGAGCCTGGTACTGCTGCTGAACCTGGCGGGCCCATGGCTACCTGACTGGCATGCCGTGCAAACACCCGGCGCCTACCTGTCGCTGCTGCTGACGGCCCCTTGCGGCCTGATGTTCGCCTACCGCTTCTTCGCCCCGCTTGGCCCGCATCCACTGAACAAGCTGCTGCTGGGGGACATCCTGTTCATTGTCCTGTGCAGCCTGCTGTTGCTGTTCGTCGACACCTTGCCGCTGAACATCATCACCTATGCGCTGGTGGCATTGGCGGGCCTGAGCATGCTCTTCGTCAGCGCCTACCACTGGCAAAAGGGTTACCGACCGGCACGCCTGTTCGTCTCAGCGATGGTGGTGTTCAACGTCGGCACGCTGATCATCCTGCCAGCACTGCTGGGTCTGACCCTGGTTGCGCCGCAAGGCCTGATCATGACCTTGATGGCCTTCATCTGCATCAGCGGCGTGCTGATGAGCATCGCCCTGAGCGAACGCCAGCGCAGCATCACCGAAGACCGCTTCAGCGTCAGCCGCGACCTGGCGGCGAGCAACGCCGAGATCAATGCCAAGGCCGAGTTCCTCGCAAAAATCAGCCACGAAATCCGTACTCCGATGAATGGCGTGCTGGGCATGACCGAGCTGTTGCTGGGCACCCCGCTGTCGGTCAAACAGCGCGACTACGTGCAAACCATCCACAGCGCCGGCAATGAACTGCTGACGTTGATCAATGAAATCCTCGACATCTCCAAGCTCGAGTCCGGACAAATCGAACTCGATGACGTGCAGTTCGACCTCAACGCACTGATCGAAGACTGCCTGAGCATCTTCCGCGCCAAGGCCGAACAGCAGAACGTCGAGCTGATCAGCTTCATCCAGCCACAAGTGCCACGGGTCATCAGCGGTGACCCGACACGTCTGCGCCAGACGCTGCTGAGCCTGCTGGAAAACGCCCTGAAGAAAACCGACGAAGGCGAGATCCTGATCGTCGTCGCACTCGACGAGCGCAGCCACAAACCGCGTCTGCGCATTGCCGTGCAAGACAGCGGGCAACCCATGGATGCCGAAGAACGAGAAGCCCTGCTGCACGCCGAACTGCACAGCAAGAACTTCCTTTCCGCCACACGCCTGGGCGGTAACCTTGGGCTGGTGATCGCCCGCCAATTGATTCTGCTGATGCACGGCGAGTTCGGCATCAAGAGCGGCAGCAATCAGGGCAGCACACTGTGGCTGACCTTGCCGCTGGACCCTGAGCGCCTCGAACACCCGACCTGCGATCTCGATGGCCCGCTGCAAGGCGCCCGCGTATTGGTGGTCGACGACAACGACACCTGCCGCAAAGTCCTGGTGCAGCAATGCAGCGCCTGGGGTCTGAACGTCAGCGCCGTACCTTCCGGCAAGGAAGCCCTCGCCCTGCTGCGCACCAAGGCGCACCTGCGTGACTACTTCGACGTGGTCCTGCTCGACCAGAACATGCCCGGCATGACCGGCATGCAGCTGGCGGCGAAGATCAAGGAAGACCCGAGCCTGAATCACGACATTCTACTGATCATGCTCACCGGCATCAGCAACGCACCGAGCAAGGTCATCGCACGCAATGCCGGGATCAAACGCATCCTGGCCAAACCCGTGGCCGGCTACACCCTCAAGACCACGCTGGCGGACGAACTGAGCCAACGCAACAAAGGCCTGGCTGTCTCGCAGCAGCTGCCAACCGGCATACCTGCGGTGGTCAAGGTGCCGAGCGATTTCCGCATTCTGGTGGCCGAAGACAACAGCATTTCGACCAAAGTGATTCGCGGCATGCTCGGCAAGCTCAACCTGGAACCAGACACCGCCAGCAACGGCGAAGAAGCCTTGAAAGCGATGAAGGCCCAGCGCTACGACCTGGTGTTGATGGACTGCGAAATGCCCATCCTCGATGGTTTCTCCGCCACCCAGCAATTGCGTGCCTGGGAAGTCGGCAATCAGCGAATTCGCACACCGGTAGTGGCACTCACCGCACACATCCTCGCCGAACACAAAGAGCGCGCGCGCCAGGCCGGCATGGATGGACACATGGCCAAGCCCGTCGAACTGTCACAACTGCGTGAACTGATCGAGCATTGGGTCGACCAGCGTGATCAACTCAATCGGACAACGGCTCAACCTTCCTGAGCCGACAGACCGCGCAACCCCTGATAGACTCCCCGTCGACTTCCCTCGCCAGTGAGCTTGCACCATGCTCCATGTGTTGTTCAGTGTTTACCTGAAGATGCTGGTGCTCTACAGCCCATTCTTCGTGTTGTCCTGCTTCATCAGCCTGACCCGTGGCTACTCCAACAAGGAGCGGCGACGACTGGCCTGGAATGTCGCCCTCGCGACCCTGGTCTCCAGCGTTCTCTTGTATTTGTTCGGGCGAGTGATTTTCAGCGTGTTCGGCATCACCGTAGACGCCTTCCGCATTGGCGCCGGCAGCGTGCTGTTCATCTCGGCATTGGGTATGGCTCAGGGCAAGTCGGCAATCCAGACCGACAACGTGCAGCAGGACGTGACCATCGTCCCACTGACCATTCCGCTCACGGTCGGCCCCGGCACCATCGGGGCCTTGCTGGTGATGGGCGTCAGCCAGCCGCACTGGGACGACAAACTCACCGCCATCCTCAGCATTGCCATGGCCAGCCTGACCGTCGGCGTGGTGCTGTACCTGTCCAACCGCATCGAACGGATCCTCGGCGACCAGGGTTTGCAGATTGTCAGCCGGTTGATGGGGTTGTTTGTGTGTGCGTTGGCGGCGCAGATTATCTTTACCGGGGTGAAAGGGTATTTGGTGCCCTAGCTCACTGCGAGGTTGTCGAAACAAAAAACAAGGCCTTGTCGTTAACCCACAAGGCCTTGCCAATATTGATCAAACCTAATGACTCAGGGGATCAGTTTCCTCACCAGAATCTTGTCTGAGTAAGTGTCAATCTTCTCGTGAACCCGTGTACGGTAGCTTTCAAACACCTCTCGATTGAAAGCAAAAACGCCGCCATCCGGGATGACGAGTACTTCTTTGTCGAATTCACTCCAAAAAAAGAAGTCTTCCTCAAACACCGTGGTGCTATAGCGCAAACCATACAGGCAGACGACCACGTCGCCGGAGTCAAGGCGCTCGCAAGGCGCAAACTTGAGAATACCCGAACCACCGTTCGCGATATTGCCGCGAAAGAAGTTCCAGGCAAACTCGTCCAGCTTCAAAGCCCCGTAGGTTTCCTCAATAAGCTGACCTAAACGTTCCACCCCCAAACGACCAATAATCGTATGGCTGATGCTCAACAGCTGATTAACATTCGACACCCTTAGCGGTTCAGAGGGGACGATAGCCTTCAGTGTGAAACCTGCCTTTAACAGCCGGCCCTGGTAATAATCGAACCAGACTTTTTTTGATACTTGCCCTGGGTACTTATCATTAGCCGCCAGTTCCGCATACAGCAAACAGTCCTGTATATCTTGTTGATCCTGCGGGCGAACCTCGGGCGTAAAGGACAACAGACAACTACCCACTACAGCAGCATCAGCAAGCACTGGCATGTTGGACACCTCGCTCATCCACAGTTAAAAGCTTGACGACTTTCATTGACAGACTTCCTTAAAGCATTATTGCCCTGTCAGCTTTTTAAATAGGTCATCGCCGAACTGATCAATATAGGTGTACATCATGGCTTTCTTTCGTTCAAACGCGCGCCGATTAAACTTACGAACACCCGCAGCCTGAAAAAGCTGAATACCTTCGGTTTTGTAAGTAACAAACAGGAAATTACCATCGTAGTCTTTATCGACCAGGTCCAGCCCTCCCAACAGCAGTGCCATGCCACCTCCAGGTGCAACGATGCAAGGAACGGCCTTGAAACTGACGACATCGTTATGCTTACTGCCAACATCAACTATTTTTAACGCTTCTTTGTCGCCCTTCAACTTACTGAACCCCGAAGCAACTAGACTCAGGACATTCCCGGTACTGCCTGCAATGACCGTCTCAAGCACCTGCAGCACCGCATCGTTCATCGTGAGTGTGAGTTGCTTGCTAACATATTTTTTATGCGTGAAGCCTTCTGAAACCCAACCAACCGCCAACAGCGCATCGTTGTACTGTACATAGCGCTGTTCATTCGACGTTTCTTTCGGCAGGCGCCGGACAACCGCTTCTGCAAACATCTGGCAGTCAAGTGCATCAAGCCTGTCGTCTTCTGAAAGTCTCTCATCAAACACCATCAGCGACGGGCCGACGACAGACGCGTCAGTACCTGTTGTCAGATCACGGACTGTACTAATAGCAAGTCGGGCAGAGCGCATAAATTTCGAACGTGGTGCGACGGCAGTGAGTTCAGACTCAATACGTTCAAAATACTTATCTTGCATGGCCTCATCAAAAGCCATCGAAACAACAGCGTGAGTACTTTTATCAGTCATGTAAACTTCCTTTTAATTAATGATCGCCTCTTGCGACAACTCAGAAACTAAAACACTCACCCTTGACTGTCAAAGTTTACCCACCGACAAACATGTGCCAATCATTACCAACAATTAGAAAGCATTTACATTGGTATAGGGTTAGAGGCACACAGTAACCTGCCAATGCCAATGCCAATGCCAATGCCCATGACTTTGATGTGTGAAGGGGAATCAAGCGGCCTCAGGGTGAGGCCGCAGATACTCAGGAGGTCGGTTTGGTGTCGTACCAGCGTGGTGTGTAGATCCAGTTACCACCCTCGGTGCGCGGAAACACACAGGTTGTGGATGAGCCAATCAGCACCATGGTGCGCATGTCCACCTGATCAGGCGTTAATGCGCCGAGGGTCGTGACCCGCAGCGTCTGTCCCGGACGCCCAATATCCCGCCCCAGCACCACAGGCGTTTGCGGCGTGCGGTGCTGAGCAACGATTTCCAGCGCACGGCCCAATTGCCATGGCCGTGATCGCGAGATCGGGTTGTAAAAGGCCAGAGCGAGATCGGCCTCTGCCGCCAGATCCAGACGCTTCTCGATAATTGCCCAAGGCTTGAGGTTGTCCGACAGAGACATCACACAAAAGTCGTGTCCCAGCGGCGCACCGGCCTGAGCGGCAGTGGCCAGGGATGCGGAAACACCGGGAAGGATTTCCAGATCAACGTTGTGCCAGTTCGCATCGCTGGATTCGTGCAGCGCTTCCAGCACCGCCGCCGCCATGGCGAACACGCCTGGGTCTCCGGATGACACCACCACCACCGAACGCCCTTGGGCCGCCAGTTCGAACGCGTGACGCGCGCGCTGCATTTCTTCGCGGTTATCGGTGCAGTGCAGCACCTGATCAGCGCGGAATGGGCCGGCCATGCGCACGTAGGTTTCATAGCCGAGTACGTCGTTGGCACGAGCCAGTTCCGCCTTGACCGCCGGCACCATCAGTTCCGCAGCGCCGGGGCCCAGACCGATCACTGCCAAGCGCCCACGAGGGCGACCGATCAGTAATGGGTCCAGCGGCCGGTTGGCAACTACGATGGCAATCCCGTTGTTTGCATGGATAGACACGGATTGCCCAACAGCGTTTTCCGCCAGTTCAGCCACAGAGCCAGCCGTCGCAAAACGCAGCGGCACACCCAATTCCAGCGCCGCCTCGCGCAGTGCTGGACTGGCCATTTGCTGATCACTGGCCAACAGGCATGCCAGCGATTGCACGGCGATTTTTGCCTGGCGCAAGGCATCGCGTATCGCGTTTGGCAACTCTGCAACGTCGGCGCTCACCGCGACCAGAATGTTTTGCGGATAAATCAGCAATTCATTGGCCGCCGGCTCACGTTCGACATTGCCGACATGAATGGCCAAATGCGCCTGCGGATCCTGCGGCAACTGCGCTTGATCCAACCATGGGGCGGCGCCTTCGATACGCACGCTCTCACCGGCCAGCAAGTCGGAAACAAAGCGCTTGCCCAGTTCCAGATCACCCAGCGCATAGCCACTCGGCGGGCTGAGCAAGCATGTGCCGAAGCGCAACTCACCGCTGGTGGTAATGGCAGCCGCCACACCCAGCCCATCCGCAATCTCGCGGGCCAACACATTCACTCCGCCCAGACCACCGAGCAACGGCACGACCGCGCTGCCATCTTCAGCGACGGCCAGCACCGCCGGCTCTGCACCTTTTTCCAGGAGCAATGGCGCCAGGGTACGAATGACAATGCCAGCGGCGCACAAGGCGATGATCGGCGTGTCGTGTTGATAGAGCTGACGCAGGGTCGCGCCGAACTCGTGATAAACGCGATCCGCACCTTCAACCCGTTCAGCCAGACCGTAAATCAACGCATCTGGATAGAGCTGCTGGATCTTGCGCGCAGTAGCGAGGCCGCCATTGCCAAGAATGACAATCGCTGGAACGGGACGAGTCATCAGCCTTGCCACCTTTCACCGGGAACGATGATCAACGAAAAGTACGGCGAGGACATCGGCTCGACCTGATCCAGCGGCACGATTTTCTGATTGGCCATGGTTGCGCGCTCAACGTACAGCGCGCGCTCTGCCAGACCGAGTTCTTCCAGCACCTGACGGACCTTGGGAAAGTTACGCCCCAGCTTCATCACCACCGCCGCGTCGGCATCGGCCAAACGGCGTTTGAGTTCTTCGTGGGGCAACACGCCGGACAGCACCGACAGGCTTTGATTGCGATACACCAGTGGCGCACCGAGCACCGAGGCGCCGCCGAGCATCGAGCAGACGCCCGGCACCACTTCAGCCTCATAACGCTCCGCCAGACGATCATGCAGATACATGTAGGAACCGTAGAAGAACGGATCACCTTCGCAGATCACCGCCACATCGCGGCCGGCATCCAGATGCGCGGCGAGCTGCTCGCCAGCAGCATCATAGAAGTCGCTGATCACTTGCTCGTAGGACAGCGGCGGCGTCAAGGCCTCGGTGGTCACCGGGTAGACCAGCGGCAGCAGAGTCTGTACTTCCTGCAGATGCGCTTCGATGATGCCGAACGCATTGCCCTTTTTACCCTTGGCGACGAAGTACGCCACCACCGGAGACTCACGCAACAGGCGCAAGGCTTTGACGGTGATCAGTTCCGGATCACCAGGACCAACGCCGAGGCCGATCAAACGTCCAGGCTGCTGCATCATTCAATCTCCGTGGCGAGGGCATTGACCGCTGCGGCAGCCATGGCGCTGCCGCCCAGCCGACCTTGCATGATCACAAACGGCACGCCACGGCTGTCAGCCGCAAGCATCGCCTTGGATTCGGCGGCACCGACGAAGCCCACCGGGAAGCCGAGAATCAGCGCCGGTTTTGGCGCGCCGGCATCGAGCATTTCCAGCAAGTAGAACAGTGCGGTCGGGGCGTTGCCGATCACCACCACGCTGCCTTCCAGGTGTGGACGCCAAAGCTCCAATGCAGCGGCCGAACGGGTGTTGCCCAGTTCACGGGCCAGGTCTGGAACGCTCTCGTCGCGCAAGGTGCAGATCACCGGATTGTTCGCCGGCAAGCGCGCGCGGGTCACGCCTTCGGAGACCATTCGCGCATCACACAGAATCGCTGCACCGGCAGCCAGCGCATCGCGCCCGGCCTTGCCCGCACCTTCGGAAAATTGCAGGCCATCGATGGCATCGACCATGCCGCAGGCGTGGATCACCCGCACTGCGAGTTTTTCCAGATCAGCCGGGATCCGGTCGAGGTTGGCCTCGGCGCGAATGATCGCGAAGGAGTTGCGATAGATCTCCTGACCGTCGCGGATGTAATCAAGCATCAAGGGGGCTCCGTGGGCGGGCATCGAGCAATGCGCCGGCCGCTTCAATAGTGAGGTTGCGTGCTTGCAGGGCGCCGAAACCCGGCTGCCCTGCATCGCGAAAATAGAGGTCGTAATGACCGGGGCTGACCGCCAGCAAGGTAACTGGCGCAACGTGCGCGGCGGCGCAGGATCTCGAGCAGCCGGACAGGTGAACTTGAACCCGGTCGCCATGCCCTTGCAGTTGTGTGGACAGTTGCAAGGCATCACTCTTTGTATCTGCCAGACCTTTTCCGCACCCGGCGGAACCGGTGCAGGCCACCAGATGGGCCAACGTTTGATCGGCACCCAGCAGAAAACCCAGGGCCTGCAATCGCTCACTGAGCGCCGGGGCATCCTGCTGGCGAATGTTCGGCAGCAGCAGGCTTTGCCAAGGCGTCAGACGCAGGCTGCCGTCACCAAACGCCTCGGCCAGACGCGCCGCGCCTTTAAGCATCGAAGAATCCAGGCGTCCCAGAGGCGGGACAGCGCCGACATAAACCCGGTCTTCCTGGCGCTGTGGATAAGTGCCGATGTGCAACCCTGGCCGCGACCCGGGACGTTGCCAGCCACTGATCGGGGCCAACGGCACACGCTCGGCCAGTGCCTGCAACACCGACTCCAGCGAACGCTCGGCCAGCACATGCCGCATGCGGGTCTGGTCCGGTCGCGCCAGATCGAGAAACAGCTCCAGCACCGCCACCACCAAAGCATGACCGTCATTGCGCAACACCGCCCCTGCCGGCGTGTCCGTGGGGCACCCCGCCAGTCCGAAGGCCAGCACTGGCTCACCGTTGCATTCAACGGCGCTCAACCAAAGGTCGTGAGGATGTTCGAGCATCGCCAACGCCTCGCCGCCGTCCAGCTGCACGGCAAACTTGGCCGACAGCTGGTGAAAACGTTCGTGGCTTTGCAAGGTGACGAGTATCTGCTCGGCCAGCGGGCGAGTGTCGAACAGCATATGCCGATCGATGCCGGCACCAGGGCTGAGCATCAGGTTGCGTACATCATCTCCGGCCGCAGTCTTTGGACCCAACCCGGCCGCCAGCAGGCTGTCGATCAATAACCGGTGCTCGCTGCCGATCCCGCGAATCTGCAGATTGGCACGGTTGGTCGCTTCGATCACTCCGCCGGCGTAACGCTCGGCGGCCTCGGCCACGGCCACGGCCTGGGCAGTGCTGATCGACCCGCCATTCAACTTGATCCGGCAGATGCCGCCGTCCGATGCCTGGACAATACGCAGCAACCCCGGGCAGGCCGAGGGGCGTAAGGCGGTGTGCATCTGACGTTCGTTCAAGGGGGCGACCGGCTAAGAGGTAGGAGCACTTCGCGGGCGAAGGCGCGGTATTATGCCTGCTTTGTCTGACGGCATGAAAAGCCTGCCCGTCGGAACACTAAAGTTTGAGGAATATAAATGGCCCCCTGGCTGACAGTAGTAGGCATCGGTGAAGACGGCTTCAAGGGTCTGGGCAAGAATGCCCGGCGCGCGTTGCTCGGTGCCTCGCGGATTGTCGGTGGTCAACGGCAACTGGATCTGCTGCCCGTGTGCATTCGCGGTGAACGGCAGCTCTGGCCGAGTCCATTTTCCCTTGAGCCGGTACTGGCGCAACGCGGTGAGCCGATCTGTGTACTGGCCAGCGGCGATCCGATGCTGTTCGGCGTGGGCGCCAGCCTCGCGCGGCAAGTGCCGAGCAACGAGATACTGATTATCCCGGTCCCCTCTTCTTGTTCATTGGCGGCCGCGCGAATGGGCTGGCCGTTGCAAGAAGTCGTCACGCTGTCAGTAGTCGCCCGGCCCATCGCTGCGCTGAACGCTCAGTTGTTCAGCGGTGTTCGACTGCTGGTGCTCAGCAACGACGGACACAGCCCTGCCGCAATTGCCGCGCTGTTGCGCGAGCGAGGTTTCGGGCCGAGCCGGATGAGCGTACTGGAACACCTGGGCGGCGAGAGCGAACGACGTGTCGATGGCATCGCCAGCGACTGGACGGACCCGGCTATCGCCGACTTGAACCTGATTGCCATTGAATGCATTGCCGAACCCGACACGCCGCGCCTGTCGCGACTGGCCGGCCTGCCAGATGCAGCTTTCAAGCACGACGGCCAACTGACCAAGCGCGACGTGCGCGCCATCACTCTTGCCCGCCTGGCGCCGATGCCCGGTGAACTGTTGTGGGATGTCGGTGCCGGCAGCGGCTCGATCGGCATCGAGTGGATGCGTGCTCATCCGAGTTGCCGCACGCAGGCGATCGAGGCCGATGCTGGCCGCCAGCAACTGATCGAACACAACCGCGACGCCCTCGGCGTGCCCGGACTGCAACTGATTCGCGGCAGTGCGCCGCAAGCGCTGGCCGGCCTTGAGCGGCCCGATGCGATCTTCATCGGTGGCGGCGTGACTCGTGACGGCGTGCTCGACACCTGCTGGGCGCAGCTCAAACCCGGTGGTCGGCTGGTCGCCAACGCGGTCACCCTGCAAAGCGAAATGACCTTGATGGCCTGGCGCGAACAACACGGTGGCGAGCTGACGCGGATTCATATCGCTCAGGCGCAGCCACTGGGAGAGTTCGACACCTGGCGTCAGGCGTTGCCGATTACCTTGCTGGACGTGGTTAAACCCTTTGATGCGTGACGAAACCGCCGAACAACCCGCGCCCCTGCGCAGTGGCCTGACCACTGGCAGCTGCGCCACCGCGACCAGCCTCGCCGCCGCACGCCTGCTGCTCGGCGCGGTGACTAGCGATGCGGTAGAAATCATCCTGCCCAAAGGCAAGCAGGTGCAGATGCGCCTGGAGTTTTGTCGCCTCACGGGTGATGGCGCCGAAGCCGGCACCCTCAAGGATGCCGGCGACGACCCGGACGTGACCCACGGTGCATTGCTCTACAGTCAGGTGCGTTTGATCAGCGAGCCCGGTATTCGCTTCAGTGCCGGCAAAGGGGTTGGCACTGTCACGCGCCCAGGGCTGGTATTGAGTGTCGGCGAACCGGCGATCAATCCGGTGCCGCGCAAGATGATCACCGACCACCTGCTACTGCTCGCGCAAGAGTTCAGCTACGGCGGCGGTTTTGAAGTGACGGTCAACGTCGAGGACGGCGAGGCCCTGGCGCTGAAAACCATGAACCCGCGATTGGGCATTCTTGGCGGGCTGTCGATCCTCGGCACCAGCGGCATCGTCCGGCCGTTTTCCTGCGCGGCGTATATCGCCTCTATCCACCAGGGCATCGACGTCGCCAAAACCAACGGTTACCTGCATATCGCCGCCTGCACCGGCAACGCCAGCGAGGACACCATGCGCCGGGTCTATGACCTGCCGGAAATCGCCCTGATCGAAATGGGCGACTTCGTCGGTGCGGTGCTCAAACATCTACGCAAAGTGCCTGTGGATAAACTGAGCATTTGCGGCGGCTTCGGCAAGATCAGCAAACTCGCCGCCGGACATATGGATCTGCACAGTCGCCACTCCAGCATCGACCTGCCGCAACTGGCCGAATGGGCGGCGGACGTTGGCGCAGACCCGGCATTGCAGCAAGGCATTCGCGAGGCCAATACCAGCCAGCAAGCCCTGGCGATGGCCAGCGCCGCCGGTATCGCCCTCGGTGATGCGGTGTGCCAGCACGCGCTGGATTTCGCCCGCAGCGTGGTGCCCTCGCAGGTTCAGGTCGAGGTGTTTGCCATCGATCGCCAAGGTGGCATCGTCGGCCACGCCGGGGGATTTCAATGAAACGTCTGTTACTGCTCGGCGGCGTCACCGAAGCCTTGGCGATTGCCCGAACCCTCGGTCCGCAACATATCTATAGCCTGGCGGGCGTGGGTCGGGTGCCGACCGATCTGAACTGCCAGGTGCGTGTCGGTGGCTATGGCGGCGCTGAAGGCCTGACGCAATTCATCAAGGATCAAGGCATTGAGCTGTTGCTCGACGCCACTCACCCCTACGCCGCGCAAATCAGCCAGAACGCCGCCATCGCCGCGCGACAAAGCGGCATCCCGTGCTGGGCACTGCGCCGCCCGGCATGGCAAGCGCAGGCTGGAGATGACTGGCGCGAAGTCAGCGACTGGGCCGAGCTGATCGAAGCGCTGAAACCGTTCAAGCGTCCACTGTTTACCTTGGGCCGCGAGCCGTTGCAGCACCTGGATGAAATCCCGCCCGAGCAGTTCTGGACCTTGCGCGCGCTGGAGGTTTATCCCGGCAACGAGCGTTGTGAAGTGATCGGTGCACGCGGACCGTTTTTCATCGAAGACGAACGCGCGCTGTTCGAACGCCGGCAGATCGATGTGCTGATCAGCAAAAACAGCGGCAGCAGCGCCACCGAACCCAAGCTTGAAGTGGCCCGCGAACGCGGGGTGCCGGTGTTGATCCTCAAGCGGCCGGTGTTGCCGGGGGTTGAGCGGGAGTTCTTGACGCTCGAGGAAACACTTGAGGCGTTGGCTGCCTTCAGTCGATGAGGCAGGATCACTTGCTTGCATGAACAGTAACCTATTTGTTACCTTCAGGGCCGCCTGTGATCACACTCGAAGAATACCTTCAGGACAACGATACAAGCCCGTTCGGGCGCTGGTTCTCCACCTTGGACGCGCAGGCGGCACGCAAGGTGTCCAACGCTCTGGTGCGACTGGAAATCGGCAATACATCCAACATCAAATGGTTCGACGGTCTCGGCGAATACCGCATCAATTGGGGTCCGGGATACAGAATCTATTTGGTGCAAGAGGGTAAGCGTCTCATCATCCTGTTTGGAGGAGGCGATAAGTCCACCCAGAAAAAGGATATCAAACAGGCAAAAACACTCGTTGCCGAATTTCGGACCCGGAAAAAAGCTGAAAGGAACATGAGGTAACGCAATGGCTCTCACCCGAAGTTACAAACATACGATTGCCGAACGCGCCCAGCGTGACCCTGAGTTCGCCCAGGCGTTATTGGATGAGGCTGCTACTCTGTTCCTCAATGGAGAACCGGAAATCGCCCGGATCATTCTTCGCGACCTGGTCAATGCCACCGTAGGTTTCGAAGAGTTGGCAAAGGAAACGTCAAAACCCAGCAAGAGCTTGCATAGAATGTTGTCTGCCAAGGGCAACCCAAGCATGGATAACCTGGCGGCGATATTTGCAGTCATTCGAACGACACTCGGCGTAGATATACAAGTGCATGCCGTACCTGCTCACTGACAGGAATGAATCGAAGGCCGCTGCGACACCACACCGCACGGCGGTTTTTTACTTATCGCCCCCGATCAGGCTAAATACCCGGCTTGATCATCCACCCAACCGGATATGAACCATGTCCCGACAACGGCTAGCATTTGCCTGGATCGCCTGCTTCGCAGTGCTGTTCAACATGCTTGCCATGCCGATGTCCGGTGCGATGGCGCAAGGTACCAGTCAGTCGCCGGCCGAACAATTGTTGTGGGGCAGTTTCTGCTCGTCCAGCGGGACGAAGCTGGTGGCGATTTCTCTGGGCAAGCTTGAGCAAAAAGCCCCTTCGGGCGACGATCACTCGAACATGCAGCATTGCTGGTGTTGCTCAGGCTCGGCGCCTCTGGTGGCGTTGCCGGGCCATGTTCCGCAGCTGTATTTCGCGCGTTTCGAGGCCAATCGAAGCCGACCTGCACCGACCCTCGACATCCCCACGCCGCGCCAGCAATGGCCCAGCCTCAATCCCCGAGCGTCTCCTCTAGTCTGATTACCGTCGCAATTGATCTGCGTGTTTAATCGTTCTGGAGAACTGCCATGTTGAAGAAACTCATCGTTCTGGCCGCCTTGTTGCTGCCCGCCTGCTTTGCCAATGCCCACGAATACAAAGCCGGCGAACTGGAAATCGCGCACCCTTGGTCGCAAGAGCTACCGCCCAACGCGCCAACGGTTGCGGCCTATTTCGTGATTCACAACAACGGCAAAACCGCCGACCGCTTGCTTGGCGTTGCTTCGCCGATCTCGGGAAAAGCCGAGCTGCACGAGCATGTGAAGCAAAATGATCTGATGAAGATGCAGCAAGTGCCAAGCGTCGAGATTCCGGCGGGCGGCGACATCACGTTCGCGCCGATGGCTTATCACGTGATGCTGCTGGAGCTCAAAGACCGCAGCCTGCTCCACGATGGCAAGCGCTTCCCGCTGACCCTGCATTTCGAAAAATCCGGCGACGTGACCGTTGAGGTCGCGGTACAGAAACAACCGCCCGCCGGCACCGAAGAGCACAAGCACGCCCAGTAATCACAGCCTGAAAACCCTGTGAACGCACGGCGCTCGCTCAGCGTCAGGCGACCAGTGCCGCGTAATACCTCGTTGAAGGTTGCGCGCGGTAGCTGGATCAGCCTGTTCGCCATGTTGATGATCTTTATCGGCCCACTGATCTCTCAGTCGATGCCGATGGATCAACGCATGCCGATGCCTGTAAACATGAGCATGTCGATGGACATGGACATGTCGGCAAACGCCCATGCCGAGCACGGAGCGCAAGCGGCTGCCAAACACTGCGCACCAAAACCCGATCACCACGCGCTCTGGGAGAAATGCGGCTATTGCAGCCTGCTCTTCAACTGCCCCGCGCTGCCCGGCGGTGTGTCATTCGCTGCTTTCGACACCCCGCCCGCCCATAGTTTCATCAGCCCCTCCCCCCGCCTGGGCCATGCCCGGCAAACGGTCTTCCCCGGCGCCCGTACACGCGCCCCGCCCATCCTCGCGTAAACACCCACACCCCTACTCATACGGCCGACTGTAGAGAACGACAGCCGCAGGCTGCTGGCCGTGTTGTTGACGACTGATTGATGGAACCTTTATGTCCAGGTTTTCTGCTGACACACGCTTGAGCGCTGCTCAGGCATTCTTCGCCCTGAACGCGCCACGCGCCCATTTCAAACAGGCCACTGCCGTTCTGTGCGGCGCCCTGCTTTCCCCGCTGGCCAGCGCGGCCGAGCAACCGATAGATCACAGCCAGCACACCGAAGAGCTGAGCCCGACGGTCATCACCGCCATCGCCCCAAGCTCACCGCTGACCATCGTCACCAACCCCAAAGATCCGCGCCAACCGGTGCCGGCCAGCGACGGTGGCGACTATCTGAAGACCATTCCCGGCTTCGCGCTGGTTCGCAATGGCGGCACCAACGGCGATCCGGTGCTGCGCGGCATGTTCGGCTCAAGGCTGAACATTCTCACCAATGGCGGCATGATCCTCGGTGCCTGCCCTGGCCGCATGGACGCCCCGACCTCCTACATTTCACCGGAAACCTACGACAAGCTGACCGTCATCAAAGGCCCGCAAACCGTACTCTGGGGACCTGGCGCTTCTGCCGGCACCATCCTGTTCGACCGCGAACCGGAAAGCTTCGGCGAACTGGGCACTCGGGTGAACGCCAGCCTGCTGGCCGGCTCCAACGGGCGTTTCGACAAACTCGTCGACGCCGCTGCCGGTGGCCCACAGGGCTACATACGGGTGATCGGCAATACCGCTCACGCCGACGATTACCGTGACGGCAACAACGATACCGTGCCATCGCGCTACGACAAATGGAACGGCGATGTCGCCCTGGGCTGGACGCCCGACGCCGATACGCTGCTGGAACTGACCGCCGGCAAGGGCGACGGTGAGGCACGTTCTGCCGGTCGCGGCATGGACGGTTCGCAGTTCAAGCGCGAAAGCCTGGGCCTGCGTTTCGAGAAGTCGAACCTCGGCGAGGTGCTGGATAAGCTCGAAGCACAGGTCTACTACAACTACGCCGACCACGTGATGGACAACTACACCCTGCGCACGCCGTCCGGCACTGGAATGATGTCTGGCCCCATGGCCTCCAACGTCGACCGCCGAACGCTTGGCGCACGAATCAAGGCCACCTGGCGCTGGGCCGATGTGCAGTTGATCAGTGGTATCGATGCGCAGACCAACGAACACCGTAAGCGTGCCGCCATGGGCATCGATACTTACAAGGACGTGCCACGCGAAAATGATGCGGACTTCCACAATTACGGAGTTTTCGGTGAGCTGACCTGGTACGCCACCGACCGTGATCGCCTGATCAGCGGTGCGCGACTGGACCGCGCCTCGGCCAGGGATTTTCGCCAGACTATCGGCTCCGGGAAGAACCCGACTGCCGACGAGACCCGTGCCGATACCTTGCCAAGCGGTTTCGTGCGCTACGAGCATGACCTGGCGGACAGCCCGACCACGCTCTACGCAGGTCTCGGCCACGCTGAACGCTTCCCGGATTACTGGGAGCTGTTCTCGCCGAAATCCGGCCCTGCCGGTTCGCTCAACGCCTTCGATTCGATCAAGCCTGAGAAAACCACCCAGCTCGATGTCGGCCTGCAATACAAAACCCAGGACCTCGAAGCCTGGGTCTCGGGTTATGTCGGCGAAGTGCACGACTACATCCTGTTCGATTACACCCCCGGCATGATGGGCATGACCTCACGGGCCGAGAACATCAATGCGCGAATCATGGGTGGCGAACTCGGCGCAGCCTACAACCTCACCTCCCACTGGAAAGCCGACGCGACCCTGGCCTACGCCTGGGGCAAAGACACCACCCACGACACGGCACTGCCGCAAATGCCACCGCTGGAGGCACGTTTCGGCCTGACCTACAGCGAAGACAACTGGAGTGCCGGCGCCTTGTGGCGAGTGGTCGCGGCGCAGAACCGCATCGAGCAGAACAAGGGCAACGTGGTCGGCAAGGACTACGGCACCAGCCCTGGTTTCGGTGTGTTCTCGCTCAACGGCGCCTACCGCATCGACAAGCACTGGAAGGTCAGCACGGGCGTCGACAACCTGTTTGGCAAGGCTTACGCCGAGCACTTGAACCTGGCCGGCAACGCCGGGTTCGGCTACCCGGCCAATGACCCGCAAGCGATCAACGAACCAGGGCGCACGTTCTGGACCAAGGTCGATATGAGCTTCTAAAACACCAGGCAAGGACGCCATACCCGTAGCAGCTGGCGAAGCCTGCGTTCGGCCGCGTAGCGGTCGTAATCCACACGATGCGATCCATCTGGATAACCGCGAACTGAGGTTTTACGACTGCTGCGCAGCCGAACGCAGGCTGCGCCAGCTGCTACGGGACCGAGGCATCACTCGAACAATTACAGATTCATTGCCAAGCGGAGCGCTCCCAATGAGCCAACCTAAAGTGTCCTTCTACAACCTGGCCTGGCGCTGGCATTTTTATGCCGGGCTGTTTGTTGCGCCGTTCATGGTGATGCTGGCCTTGACCGGCATCGTTTACCTGTTCAAACCGCAACTCGATCCGCTGATGTATGGCAGCCTGCTCAATGTGCCGGCCGGCCATCACACGGTCAGTGCCGACGAACTGCTGCGGCGTGTCAAAGAGGCTTATCCACAAGGCCAGATCAAACAGTACCTGCCACCGGTCAATGCCGAGCGCAGTGCGCAGTTTGTCGTTAAAAATGCCGGCAGCGAGCTCAACGTCTTCATCGACCCGTATCACGCCGATATCCTCGGCGAGCAGGACGCGAAGAACAACCTGCAAGCCATTGCCCGGGCGATTCACGGCGAGTTGATGATCGGCACCGTCGGTGATCGGCTGGTCGAACTCGCTGCTGGCTGGGGCGTTGTGCTGGTGGTTTCCGGGGTATTTCTCTGGTGGCCACGCGGGCGAACCGGCGCCGGGATCTTGTGGCCGCGATTCAGCAGTCGCGGACGTGTGCTCTGGCGTGATCTGCATGCCGTGACCGGATTCTGGGGCGCGGCGTTTCTGTTGGTGATGCTGCTCAGCGGCATGACCTGGACCGGTTTCTGGGGCAAGCAATACGCTGAAGTCTGGAACCGTTTTCCGGCGGCCATGTGGGACAACGTACCCACATCCGATCAGCAAGCCCGCAGCCTCAACACCGCTACCCGTCAGACCGTGCCCTGGGCCATGGAAAACACCCCGATGCCAATGTCCGGTGACCACGCCGAACACATGGCTCACAACGGCGGCAGCAGCGCCCCGGCCGCGCCGACCATCAACCTGCAAGACGTGCAGGACATCGCCGTTCAACACAAGGTCGAACCGGGTTACAGCATCACCTTTCCGACCACCGCCAGCGGCGTGTTCACCATCGCCGTGTTCGCCGATGATCCGCGCAACGACGCCACCCTGCATGTCGACCAGTACAGCGGCAAAGTGCTGGCCGACGTGCGCTGGCAGCAATACGGTAACGTCGCCCGCGCCACGGAAATGGGGGTGATGCTGCACGAAGGCAAGCTGTTCGGGCCGCTCAATCAGATCGTCGTGTTGCTGATCTGCCTGATGATCCTGCTCAGCGCCGTCAGTGGAGTGGTGATCTGGTGGAAGCGCCGCCCGCAAGGCAAGCTCGGTGTTCCGCCGTTGCGTCACGACCTGCCGACCTGGAAAACCGGGGTGGTGATCATCCTCGCATTGGCGGTGGTATTCCCGTTGGTGGGTGCTTCGCTGATCGCGGTGTGGCTGCTGGACCGCGTGTTGCTGTCGCGCTTGAACCGCCAGCCTGAATCGGCCTCATCTTCATCCTGAATACAGCGAGATGCCTACGGCAGCGCGGTTGACCTTACAATGTCGGCCCGCTGCAAACACCCGCCGAACGAGCACGCAATGACCTCGCTGAACCTCACTCATCTCGCCTGGACACCACTGGGCCATGGCCACTGTCATCATCAGTTCCAACTGTGTGAGGCCAGTCTGCACGTGGCGGCCGGTGAGTTCGTCGGTTTGATCGGGCCCAACGGCAGCGGCAAGACCAGCCTGCTGCGCTGTGCCTATCGGTTCAGCAAACCGCAATCCGGCGAGGTGCATCTTGCCCATCACAACGTCTGGAAGCAGTCGTCGCGCTGGTGTGCGCAACGCATTGCGGTGGTGTTGCAGGAGTTTCCCGATGCCTTCGGCCTGACGGTCGACGAAGTGGTCGCCATGGGCCGCACTCCGCACAAAGGCCTGTTCGATGGCGATACCCTGGAAGACCGTCGGATCGCCGGGCAGGCACTGGAATCGGTGGGTCTCAAAGGCTTTGAAGACCACGCCTTTGCGACGTTGTCGGGCGGCGAAAAACAACGCGTCATCCTCGCCCGAGCCCTGACTCAGCAACCGCAATTGCTGATCCTCGATGAGCCGACCAACCACCTCGACCCACGCTATCAGCTCGAACTGCTGCAATTGGTCAAGCGCTTGCAGATCGGCACCCTGGCAAGCATCCACGACCTCAACCTGGCCGCTGCGTTCTGCGATCGGCTGTACGTGATCAACCACGGACGCATCGTCGCCAGCGGCACGCCAAAAGAAGTGCTGACCACCACGCTGCTGCGTGAAGTGTTCGGCGTCGAAGCGCTGATCGATGAACACCCGCTGTCTGGCTACCCCCGAATTACCTGGATAACCCAACATGACCTTGCGCACCCTGCTCCGCTCCAGCCTGTCCATCGCCCTGCTGCTGGGCAGTGCCCAGACGTTCGCCGAAGCGACCCGTTACCCGTTGACGATACAGAGCTGCAACCGTGAAGTGACGTTCAAGGAGGCGCCGAAACACGCGCTCAGTCACGACATCAACATGACCCAGATGATGCTCGCCCTCGGCCTCAAACCACGAATGGTCGGCTACAGCGGCATCAGTGGCTGGAAAGCCGTGACGCCCGAGATGCGGAGTATTCTCGACGGTCTGCCGGAACTCGCGGCCAAGTACCCGTCGGTGGAAACCCTGCTCAACGCCAACGTCGATTTCTTCTTCGCCGGCTGGGATTACGGCATGCGCATTGGCGGCGACCTGACGCCACAAACCCTCGGGCCGCTGGGGATCAACGTTTATGAGCTGAGCGAGTCCTGCGCCTTCGTGATGAAGCGCCCGGCCGCCAGCCTGGATGACACCTACAACGACCTGCGCAACCTCGGCAAGATCTTCGACGTGCAGGATCGCGCCAACCGGTTGATCGGCGATATGCAGGCGCAAGTGGCCGAGGTTCGCAAAGACCTGCCAACGGAAAAACCGCGCGTGTTCCTCTACGACAGTGGCGAGGACCGGGCCATGACCTCGGGACGCCTGGGTATGCCGCAAGCACTGATCGATGCCGCCGGCGGGCGCAATATTCTCGACGATGTCGAGGCGAGCTGGACCCGGGTCAACTGGGAGAACGTCGTCGAGCGCAACCCGCAGGTGATCGTGATCGTCGACTACGGCGAAGTCAGCGCCGAGCAAAAGGAGCAATTTTTGCTGAACAACAAGGCCCTGCAATCGGTGGACGCGATCAAGAACCAGCGCTTCATCGTCATCCCTTACGTGCAAGCCACGCCAGGGATCGACAACGTGCTGGCGGTTGAAACCCTGGCCAAGGGTTTCCACGGCGAATGATCAATCGTCGCTATGCCTTGTTGCTGATTGCCCTCGGCGCGCTGTTGCTGGTGTCTTGTGTGGTATCGCTGGGCTTTGGCTCGGCACGGGTGCCGGTGGACGTGGTCTGGCGGATTCTGCTGCACAAGGCATTCGGTGCTGGCGAAGTGAACTGGAGCGCCGGACAGGAACATATCGTCTGGCTGATCCGCGTACCGCGCATGTTGCTTGGTGCGCTAGTGGGGGCCGGGCTGGCGCTGATCGGCGCGGTACTGCAAGCGGTGACGCGCAACCCGTTGGCCGATCCCCACCTGCTGGGCGTGACCTCTGGCGCGACCCTTGGCGCGGTGATCGTGGTGCTGCATGTCGGTGAAATCGTCGGCCTGCTGACCTTGCCCATCGCCGCGTTTATCGGTGCGTTGTTGAGCATGCTGATCGTCCTGGCCATCGCCAACCGCAACGGTCGGCTGGACAGTGATCGGCTGCTGCTGTGCGGCGTGGCGGTGTCCTTCGTGATGATGGCGATTGCCAACCTGCTGCTGTTTCTTGGCGATCACCGCGCCAGTTCCGCGGTGATGTTCTGGATGCTCGGCGGCCTCGGGCTGGCGCGCTGGGAGTTGCTGGCAGTGCCGGCGGCCAGCGTGCTGCTCGGGCTGGTTTTACTGCTGGGTATGGCCCGGCCGCTGAATGCCTTGATGGCTGGCGAGCAAACCGCTGTCACACTCGGTCTGAACGCTCGCACGGTGCGTTTGCGGGTGTTTCTGATTGCCTCGCTGATGACCGGAGTGCTGGTGTCGATCAGCGGCTCCATTGGTTTTGTCGGGCTGATGGTGCCGCACATTGCGCGGCGTCTGGTCGGGGCCGAGCATCGGCGATTGCTGCCGGTGTGCGTGCTGCTGGGGAGTGTGTTTCTGGTGTGGGTCGATGTCGCGGCGCGCACCCTGATCGCCCCGGAGGATTTACCGATTGGGGTGGCCACGGCAGCCATTGGCGGGTTGTTTTTTATCGGGTTGATGCGCCGACGTTAACGCCGCAACAGCGACAACGTGTGGTGCGAGTGTATTTAAATTATATCCAATACACACTCGCACCTCATCCAAAAAGCCACCACGAGCCGAACGGCACAACTTCGAAAAATTTTGTTTTAAGTTGGCTTTGAGTAAGCAGGCAAATAAAACCCATAATCTCCGAGTTGCGAACAAGACAATAATTCATGCTCGCACGCCTCGACAAAGCTTATTCCCTACAGCCAAACAACATAACTCCTACAAGAACGAAAAGAGGTCAACATGATCAAGAAGATCGTCGCATCCATCGCGTTCATTTCGGCTCCTGCATTGGCAGCCCAGCCCCCCTTCACAGGCACTGATTACAGCGGCCACTATGAATGCACGGGCATGGATAGCCATATCGGCGAATTTAAAGGCGTCGTCGACATGAAACTCAATCCAGAGCAAAGTACCGGCGAATACGGCGCCTACCGCTTTACGCTGACCCTTACCGACAATTCCAGATACGACGGTTTCGCTGCCGCTTACTTGAAATCACTGGCAATCTACTTCGCCCATACAGATCCGACACTAAAAGATTACGGTGTCGGCATTGCGAACGTTTCTTCAACTCCTGACGGAAAAGTCTCTTTCACCAAGTATTATTACGGCCCGGAGTACGAGGGCGGCGGTCACGGCATGGAAACCTGCGTCAGACGCTAACTTCCTTTTGCCCACGCGCCAGTATCGGTTGCTGTGACAAGCACCAATCTGGCGCTCGCATCGCACCGCAGCGCACACCCCGCCCACTCATGGTGCGCAACTTCACTGCGAGCGTGCGCAAACACTGTTATTACTTGCCTTTCCCCAACCGGGCACAGCCCTTGCTAAAGACCCTTCAGTAGTCCGCATCTGCCAACCAAGAAAACTCATAAGTTCATGGAGATCGCACAATGAAGCGTCGCAGTTTGATCAAGGCTTTCACACTATCGGCAAGCATTGCCGCGATGGGCATGACCTGGAGTATCCAGGCCGCCGAGACCATCAAGGTCGGGATCCTGCACTCGTTGTCCGGGACCATGGCGATCTCCGAAACCTCGCTTAAAGACATGGCGCTGATGACCATCGACGAGATCAACGCCAAGGGCGGGGTCAACGGCAAGATGCTCGAACCGGTGGTGGTCGACCCGGCGTCGAACTGGCCGCTGTTCGCGGAAAAGGGCCGACAATTGCTGACCCAGGACAAGGTCGCGGTGGTGTTCGGCTGCTGGACATCGGTGTCGCGTAAATCGGTATTACCGGTGTTCGAAGAGCTCAACGGCCTGCTGTTCTACCCGGTGCAGTACGAAGGCGAAGAGATGTCGCCGAACGTCTTCTACACCGGCGCTGCGCCGAACCAACAGGCGATCCCGGCGGTGGAATACCTGATGAGTGAAGAAGGCGGCAGCGCCAAGCGTTACTTCCTGCTCGGCACCGACTATGTCTATCCGCGCACCACCAACAAGATCCTGCGCTCGTTCCTGCACTCCAAAGGTGTGGCGGACAAGGACATCGAAGAGGTCTATACGCCGTTCGGTCACAGCGACTATCAAACCATCGTCGCCAACATCAAAAAATTCTCGGCTGGCGGCAAGACGGCGGTCATTTCCACGGTCAACGGCGACTCCAACGTGCCGTTCTATAAAGAACTGGCCAACCAGGGCCTGAAAGCCACCGACGTACCGGTCGTGGCCTTCTCGGTGGGCGAAGAGGAACTGCGCGGCATCGACACCAAACCGCTGGTGGGCAACCTGGCCGCGTGGAACTACTTCGAATCGGTGGAGAACCCGGTGAACCAGAAGTTCGTCGCCGACTGGAAAGCCTACGCCAAGAAACACAACCTGCCGGGCGCCGATAAAGCCGTGACCAACGACCCGATGGAAGCCACTTACGTCGGCATCCACATGTGGGCGCAGGCTGCAGAAAAAGCCAAATCCACCGATGTCGACAAGGTCCGTGAAGCTTTGGCTGGCCAGACCTTCGCCGCACCGTCCGGCTACACCCTGACCATGGACAAGACCAACCACCACCTGCACAAGCCGGTGATGATCGGCGAGATCCAGGCCAACGGTCAGTTCAACGTGGTATGGCAGACCGAAGGGCCGATCCGCGCCCAGCCATGGAGCCCGTTCATACCGGGTAACGACAAGAAGCCGGAGTATGCGGTGAAGAGCAACTGAGCCACTGGATGCCAGGCCCGAGCACCACGCCCGGGCCCGACACAACTCCTGTGGGAGCGAGCTTGCTCGCGATTACGGTTTATCAATCAACATCAATGTTGCCTGACCCACCGCTATCGCGAGCAAGCTCGCTCCCACATTGTCCGCGTAAGGCCAATGACATGCCCACTGCCCTTTACCGCTTCATCCTCGCCATCGCGCTGTTGTTGCCGATGGCCGCCAATGCCGGGGACGCCGAAGATTTCGTCGCGGCCAATCCCGTGCAGCAAGCCAAGCTGTTGGAAGCCTGGGCCGCGCAACCCGATCCGGCGCGCATCGAACTGATCAACGCCTTGCAGCAGGGCCAGTTGACCGTCGACGGCGAAGCCAAAACCCTGCGCCTGAACAACCGCCTGCGAGGCTTGGTCGACACCGCGCTGGCCAGCCACCAACTGCTCGCCGCTGACGCCAAAGTGCGCTTGAGCGCCGCGCAGCAACTGCAAAAAAGTGCCAAACCGGCGCAACTGAAATTCCTCGATAAGCAACTGGCGGGCGAAAAAGACCCCAGCGTTCACGACGCCCTGAGCCTGGCGCTGGCCAACCTGCAACTGGTCGACAGTGACCCGGCCGTACGCCTCGCGGCCGTGCGCTTGCTCGGCGAAACCGGCGACCCACTGGCCCGCACCCGCCTCGAAGGCTTGCTCCAACCCGGCGTCGAAGCCGATGCCACGGTGCGCACGGCAGCTGAAACCAGCCTGGCCCAGGTCAAACGCAAACTGCTGGTCGGCGAATTGCTCGGCCAGGCCTTCAGCGGCATGTCCCTGGGTTCGATCCTGTTGCTGGCCGCCCTCGGTCTGGCGATCACTTTCGGCCTGCTCGGGGTGATCAACATGGCCCATGGCGAGATGCTGATGCTCGGCGCCTACTCCACGTACGTGGTGCAGCTGCTGTTCCAGCGCTTCCTGCCGCAAGCCATCGAGTTCTACCCGCTGGTGGCATTGCCGGTGGCGTTTTTTGTCACCGCCGGCATCGGTATGGCACTGGAACGCACGGTGATTCGCCACCTCTATGGTCGGCCACTGGAAACCCTGCTCGCCACTTGGGGCATCAGCCTGATGCTGATTCAGCTGGTCCGATTGCTGTTCGGTGCGCAAAACGTCGAAGTGGCGAACCCGGCCTGGCTCTCGGGCGGGATTCAGGTACTGCCCAATCTGGTGCTGCCGTACAACCGCATCGTGATCATCGCGTTCGCGCTGTTTGTGGTGGTACTGACCTGGCTGCTGCTGAACAAGACCCGCCTCGGCTTGAACGTGCGCGCGGTCACCCAGAATCGCAACATGGCTGCCTGCTGTGGCGTACCCACCGGGCGCGTCGACATGCTCGCCTTTGGGCTCGGCTCGGGTATCGCCGGGCTTGGCGGCGTGGCCCTGAGTCAGGTCGGCAACGTCGGCCCGGATCTGGGCCAGAGCTACATCATCGACTCGTTCCTGGTGGTGGTGCTCGGCGGCGTTGGCCAACTGGCCGGCAGCGTGCTCGCCGCGTTCGGCCTGGGGATCGCCAACAAGATTCTTGAACCGCAAATCGGTGCCGTACTTGGCAAGATCCTGATCCTCGCGCTGATCATTCTGTTCATTCAGAAACGCCCGCAAGGACTCTTCGCACTGAAAGGACGGGTGATCGACTGATGAACCAGCCCCTGATGCTTACGGCCACCCAAAAGGCCGGCCCCAAGGTCACGATCGCTATGGGCGCGGTGATTCTCGCGCTGCTACTGGCGCTGCCGCTGCTTTCGCTGGTATCGCCGGACAACCCGCTGCATGTCTCGGCCTACACCCTGACGCTGGTCGGCAAAATTCTCTGCTACGCCATCGTTGCGCTGGCCCTGGATTTGGTCTGGGGATACGCCGGTTTGCTTTCGCTCGGCCATGGCCTGTTCTTCGCCCTCGGTGGTTACGCGATGGGCATGTACCTGATGCGCCAGGCTTCGGGCGATGGCCTGCCGGCGTTCATGACCTTCCTCTCGTGGACCGAGCTGCCGTGGTACTGGACCGGCACCAGCAGCTTTATCTGGGCGATGTGCCTGGTGGTGCTGGCGCCGGGTTTGCTGGCGCTGGTGTTCGGCTTCTTCGCCTTCCGCTCGCGGATCAAGGGCGTGTACTTCTCGATCATGACCCAGGCCCTGACCTTCGCCGGGATGCTGCTGTTTTTCCGCAACGAGACCGGGTTTGGCGGCAACAACGGCTTCACCAACTTCCGCACGATCCTCGGCTTCGGCATCACTGAACCGGGCACTCGCGCGGTGCTGTTCGTCGCCACCGTGCTGTTGCTGGTCGCCAGCCTGTTCATCGGCTGGCGTCTGGCGCAAAGCAAATTTGGTCGGGTACTGACCGCCCTGCGCGATGCGGAAAACCGGCTGATGTTCTGCGGTTACGACCCACGCGGTTTCAAGCTGTTTGTCTGGGTCTTGAGCGCGGTGTTGTGCGGCCTGGCCGGTGCGCTGTATGTGCCGCAAGTGGGAATCATCAACCCCAGCGAAATGTCGCCGACCAACTCCATCGAAGCCGCCGTGTGGGTCGCGCTCGGCGGGCGCGGCACATTGATCGGACCGCTGCTCGGCGCGGGTGTGGTCAATGGCATGAAGAGCTGGTTCACCGTGGCGTTCCCCGAATACTGGCTGTTCTTCCTCGGCGCGCTGTTCATCGTCGTAACCCTGTACCTGCCCAAAGGCGTGATCGGTTTGCTGAAGAAAAGGAGCGAGCAATGAGAATCACACCGACGGCGGAATTCATGCTTGAGCCGATCCTCGAACCGAACAAAGACGCCGGCAGCAGTCGCGACACCATCGGCCTCGGCCAACGCGTAGGCTCAGGCCTGAACACCCTCCACGGCACGATCCTCACGCTTGAAGACATCAGCGTCAGCTTCGATGGTTTCAAGGCCCTGAACGATCTGAACCTGTACATCGGTGTCGGCGAACTGCGCTGCATCATCGGCCCCAACGGCGCGGGCAAAACCACGTTGATGGACGTGATCACCGGCAAGACCCGACCCAGCCACGGCAAGGCCTGGTTTGGTGAAACCCTGGACCTGACACAGATGAGTGAAGTGCAGATCGCCCAGGCCGGGATCGGCCGCAAGTTCCAGAAGCCGACCGTGTTCGAAGCCTTGAGCGTGTTTGAAAACCTTGAACTGGCGCAGAAAACCGACAAGTCGGTGTGGGCCAGTTTGCGGGCAAAACTCAATGGCGAACAACGAGACCGGATCTGCGAGGTGCTGGAAACCATTCGCCTGACCAGCTCGGTCAATCGCCCGGCCGGCCTGCTGTCGCATGGACAGAAGCAGTTTCTGGAAATCGGCATGCTGCTGATGCAAGACCCGCATCTGCTGCTGCTCGATGAACCGGTGGCGGGCATGACCGACGCCGAAACCGAATTCACCGCCGAGCTGTTCAAGCGCCTGGCCGGCAAGCATTCGCTGATGGTGGTGGAACACGACATGGGCTTCGTCGGCTCGATTGCCGACCACGTCACCGTGTTGCACCAAGGCAGCGTGCTGGCCGAAGGGTCGCTTGCACAGGTGCAGGATAACGAACGGGTGATCGAGGTTTACCTCGGCCGCTGAATTCTATGAGCACTGCTTTTATGTGGGAGCGAGCTTGCTCGCGATAGCGGTGTGTCATGCGACTCATGTGTTGAATGTGCCTGCGCCTTCGCGAGCAAGCTCGCTCCCACAGGGGGCGGTGTGAACTACAAGGAATTTGAACATGCTGCAAGTCGACAAGCTGCACCAGTACTACGGCGGTAGCCACATTCTGCGGGGGCTGAGCTTTGAGGTGAAGGTCGGTGAAGTCACCTGCCTGCTCGGGCGCAACGGCGTCGGCAAAACCACCCTGCTCAAATGCCTGATGGGCCTGCTGCCCGCATCGGGCGGCGCGGTGAACTGGGAAGACAAGGCCATCACCTCGTTCAAGCCGCATCAACGGGTTCACGCCGGTATTGCTTACGTGCCGCAGGGCCGGGAGATTTTCGGGCGGCTGACAGTGGAGGAAAATCTGCTGATGGGTCTGTCCCGCTTCCCGGGCTCCGAGGCCAGGGAAGTCCCGGCGTTCATCTACGAGCTGTTCCCGGTGTTGTTGCAAATGAAGCAGCGTCGCGGCGGCGATCTGTCGGGTGGTCAGCAGCAACAGTTGGCCATTGGCCGAGCGCTGGCCAGTCGACCACGCTTGCTGATCCTCGATGAGCCTACCGAAGGCATTCAGCCGTCGGTGATCAAGGAGATTGGCGCAGTGATCAAAAAACTCGCAGCCCGTGGTGACATGGCGATCCTGTTGGTCGAGCAGTTCTACGATTTCGCCGCCGAGCTGGCCGATCAATACCTGGTGATGTCCCGGGGCGAGATTGTCCAGCAAGGTCGCGGAGAAAATATGGAAGCCGAAGGTGTGCGCGGGCTGGTTACGATCTAGTCTGAAGCGTCCTGACGATAATTAGAATTTATGACTGTCCCTGCCCCTATTTCAATCACTGCAGCGCTGTTTACCCCAAGCTGGCACGCCGAGCTGGAACTCGGCTACGCGCGATTCGGCGACAGCACGCGCCCGGTCCAACGCCGCCACAAGGGCCCGCTGCGGGTGCAAAAGCACCTGTACGCCGAAGGCCCCGAGGTGTGCCAGCACATCATCGTTCACCCGCCGGGCGGCATTGCTGGCGGTGATCGGCTGGACATTACTGCTTGCGTCGGTGCCGACGCGTGGGCGCAGTTGACCAGCCCCGGTGCCGCCAAGTGGTATCGCGCCGCCGGACCAGCCTATCAGCAGCTCGATTTGCACGTCGCGGCCGGCGCTACGCTGGAGTGGCTACCGCAAGAAACCATCGTCTTCAGCGCCGCCCAGGCGGAGCTCAGCACGTCTATTGAACTGCAAGGTGACGCGCGGTTGTTTTACTGGGACGTGGTGGCGCTGGGCCGGCCAGCCAGCGGCGAACGCTTCGAACACGGGCATTTTCAGTCACAGCTGGAAATCCGCCGCGACGGCCAGTTGCTCTGGCACGAACGCCAGCGCATTGTCGGGGATGACGGTTTGCTTGATTCACCGATAGGGCTCGATGGGCAGCCGGTGTTTGCAACGTTGCTGGTGACCGGAGAAATCGACAGCGAATTGCTGGAGGCCTGCCGTTCGTTGACCAATGACGTGCGCGGGGATCTGAGCCAGTTGCCAGGTTTGTTGGTTGCCAGATGCCTGGCCAGTGAAGCGTTACTGGCACGCGGCTGGTTGATTGATTTGTGGAAGTTGCTGCGCCCGGCGTTGCTCGGCCGCGAAGCAGTCCCACCCAGAATCTGGAGCACCTGATGTGTGCTTTTTGTGGGAGCGAGCTTGCTCGCGATGGCGATCTTGCAGCCAACATCTTTGTTGAATGTGATGGCCTCATCGCGAGCAAGCTCGCTCCCACAGGGTTTGTATTCACAGCCCGAATACCTTTTTTACTGCCCAATACGGATTTCTAACGATGGACCTGACCCCACGCGAAAAAGACAAGCTGCTGATCTTCACCGCCGGCCTCGTCGCCGAGCGGCGTTTGGCGCGCGGCGTGAAACTCAACTACCCGGAAGCCATGGCCTACATTTGCGCGGCGCTGCTCGAAGGTGCGCGTGACGGCCAGACCGTGGCCGAACTCATGCACTACGGCACCACCCTGCTGAACCGCGAACAAGTGATGGAAGGCATCCCGGAAATGATCCCGGAGATCCAGGTCGAGGCGACCTTTCCCGACGGCACCAAACTGGTCACCGTCCATCAACCCATCGTCTGAGGCCGCGCCATGACTTATCACATCCGTGATGCCGTGCACGCCGACCTGCCGGCGATCCGCGACATCTACAACGACGCCGTCCTCAATACGACGGCGATCTGGAACGAACAGGCCGTGGACCTCGGTAACCGCCAGGCCTGGTTCAGCGCCCGGCAATCCCAGGGCTATCCTGTGCTGGTAATCGTCGACGCCGACAACAACGTGCTCGGCTACGCTTCGTTCGGTGACTGGCGGCCGTTCGACGGGTTCCGCCACACAGTCGAACATTCGGTGTACGTGCGCAGCGATCAGCGCGGCAATGGCCTCGGCCCGCAGTTGATGGACGAACTGATCGAACGCGCCAAGAGCTGCAATAAACATGTGATGGTCGCCGCCATCGAAAGCGCTAACACCGCCTCGATTCGCCTGCACGAACGGGTCGGTTTCGTCACCACCGGGCACATGCCGCAAGTGGGCACCAAGTTCGGCCGCTGGCTCGACCTGACCTTCATGCAGCTGACTCTCAACCCGGGCGCGGAGCCGCCTGTCGCCAACAAGGAGTGATACACCATGAACACTGCCCAACTGCGACGCGTGAACGCCGAGAGCTTTGCGCACTACCGTCAGGGCTTGATCGATTTGCTGTTTGACGCCGTAAAGCACGGCGCCTCTATCGGCTTCATGGCCGACATTGATGACGCCCAGGCTCGCGCCTACATCAACAGTGTCCAGGCTGACCTTGAGGACGGCAGTCTGTTGCTGTGGGTAGTCGTTCACGATGAAAAGGTCCTGGCCAGCGTGCAACTGGCCCTGTGCCAGAAAGCCAACGGCCGCAATCGTGCCGAAGTAAAAAAACTGCAGGTGCTGCACAGGGCGCGGCGACGTGGCCTTGCTCAGCAGCTGATGGAAGTGCTGGAGCTTACCGCGCGTCAGTACAAACGTGGCCTGCTGTACCTCGACACCGAAGCCGGCTCACCGGCCGAAGCGTTCTATCAGTCCCTGGGCTACACCCGCGTCGGTGAGCTGCCCAACTACTGCCAAAGCCCGGACGGCCGTTACACCCCGACCGCCATTTACTTCAAGACTCTGGAACAACCCGAATGATTCCTGGCGAATTTCAGATCCAGCCCGGCGATATCGAGCTCAACGCCGGCCGTCGCACCCTGAGCCTGACCGTGGCCAACAGCGGTGACCGGCCGATTCAGGTCGGTTCGCACTACCACTTTTTCGAAACCAACGACGCCCTGACATTCGACCGTGCCGCCAGCCGCGGCATGCGCCTGAACATCCCGGCCGGCACCGCCGTGCGCTTCGAACCGGGACAACGCCGCGAGGTCGAGTTGGTGGACCTGGCCGGACATCGCCGGGTGTTCGGGTTTGCCGGGCGGATCATGGGCGACCTCGACTGACATCTGCGGCGCGCCCAAAAGATCGCAGCCTCGCGTTGCTCGACAGCTCCTACAGGGGCCGAGAGCACCGAAAATTTGTGTGAACACCCCCGTAGGAGCTGTCGAGCAACGCGAGGCTGCGATAGCGAGCAACGCGAGCGGTCCCAAACCCAATTGAATCCCAAGGCAAGCCCATGAAAATCTCAAGACAAGCCTACGTCGACATGTTCGGCCCCACCGTCGGCGACAAGGTCCGTCTGGCCGACACCGAGCTGTGGATCGAAGTCGAAAAGGATTTCACCACCTACGGCGAAGAAGTGAAATTCGGCGGCGGCAAAGTGATCCGCGACGGTCAGGGCCAAAGCCAATTGCTCGCCGCCGAAGTTGTCGACACGCTGATCACCAACGCGCTGATCATCGACCACTGGGGCATCGTCAAAGCCGACGTCGGCCTCAAGGACGGACGCATTGCGGCCATCGGCAAGGCCGGCAACCCGGACGTGCAGCCCAACGTGACCATCGCCATCGGCGCCAGCACCGAAGTGATCGCCGGCGAAGGCATGATCCTCACCGCAGGCGGCATCGACACGCACATCCACTTCATCTGCCCGCAGCAGATCGAAGAAGCACTGATGAGCGGCGTCACCACCATGATCGGCGGCGGCACGGGACCAGCGACGGGCACCAACGCCACCACCTGCACCTCAGGCCCATGGCACCTGGCGCGGATGCTTCAGGCGGCAGACGCCTTCCCGATGAACATCGGCCTCACCGGCAAGGGCAACGCCAGCCTGCCGGAGCCGCTGATCGAGCAGGTCAAGGCCGGCGCCATCGGCCTCAAATTGCACGAAGATTGGGGCACCACACCGGCGAGCATCGACAACTGCCTGAGCGTCGCCGACCAGTTCGACGTGCAAGTGGCGATTCACACCGACACCCTCAACGAGTCGGGTTTCGTTGAAACCACCCTCGCCGCCTTCAAGGGCCGGACCATCCACACCTACCACACCGAAGGGGCCGGTGGCGGTCATGCGCCGGACATCATCAAGGCCTGCGGTTTCGCCAACGTGCTGCCGAGTTCGACCAACCCGACCCGGCCGTTCACCCGCAACACCATCGACGAGCACCTCGACATGCTGATGGTCTGCCACCACCTGGACCCGAGCATCGCCGAAGACGTGGCCTTCGCCGAAAGCCGCATCCGCCGCGAAACCATCGCCGCCGAAGACATCCTTCACGACCTCGGAGCCTTCTCGATGATCAGCTCCGACAGCCAGGCCATGGGCCGCGTCGGCGAAGTCATCACGCGCACCTGGCAAACCGCCGACAAGATGAAAAAGCAGCGTGGCCCGCTGCCGGGTGATGGCGAGGGCAACGACAACTTCCGCGCCAAACGCTACATCGCCAAATACACCATCAACCCGGCCATCACCCACGGCATCAGCCATGAAGTGGGCTCTATCGAAGTCGGTAAATGGGCTGATCTGGTGCTCTGGCGCCCGGCGTTTTTCGGCGTGAAACCGACATTGATTCTCAAGGGCGGCGCCATCGCCGCCAGCCTGATGGGCGACGCCAACGCCTCGATCCCGACGCCGCAACCGGTGCATTACCGACCGATGTTCGCAAGCTTTGGCGGCTCATTGCACGCCACCAGCCTGACCTTCATCAGCCAGGCGGCACAAGACGCCGGCTTACCTGAAGCCTTGGGTTTGAAGAAGAAAATCGCCGTGGTCAAAGGCTGCCGCGAGGTGCAGAAAACCGACCTGATCCACAACGACTACTTGCCGAACATCGATGTCGACCCACAGACTTATCAGGTCAAGGCCGACGGCGTATTGCTGTGGTGCGAGCCGGCGGAGGTGTTGCCCATGGCGCAGCGCTACTTCCTGTTCTGAAGTTCAAGCCACAAGAAAAACCCTGAGTGCACCCACACACACTCAGGGTTCTACTGTTGTATCACCCGTTCCTTAAAGCGGGTTTTCAGCCAGCTCTTGTCGAGTCAGCGTCTCGACCAGTGCTGCCTCCTCGATTTGCAATTGGGCATCCAGGTCGGCGGACTGTTCTTTATACGAAGCCTGCGAGAGTTCTCCCGACTCCAGTGTTTCGTACAGGCTAGCCTGTTTTGTCTGGTAGGGCGTTTGCTGCGTTTCGAATTGCGATGTGTACTTGTTCGCCAGATAACTCTTCCAGAAATCGCGTTCAACCAGTGCCTGGAGCTCTTCAGGTGAGTTGTCCAGGGCCAGTACTTGAGCTTGTGCGCTATCAAGCATCTGCGGCGTAACGCGGCCCAGGCGGGTAAACCGGACATATTGCGGCTGCCCTGGCAGACCGAGCCGGTCCTTCAGACCGAAGCGGTAGGCCAGCCTTATCTCAACCTCTTCCAGAAGCTTGATGTGCCGCGCTTTCTGAGCCGACGACCACCCAGGCGTGGCATTGATTGCCGCTGTGCGTCGATCGATATCGGAAAGTGCGATCTTCTCGACCTTGTCCAGGCGAAACAAGCCTCTGGACAACTTCAGCAGGGCCGCGCCTTGCTGCCCGTCCAGGGCCAACGTCCGGGCCTTGTAGACCATGGCCATGATTTCCAGATTACTGAACGACAAGGCGGCGCGATCACAGCAGGCCGGCCTTCCCGCCCATTCGAACATTGCCTCGCGCAGCTGTTCGGACTCGAGGTTGGGCTGCGTGACGCTGTCGATAACCCCCCATACCCGTTGCTGGAGATCCTCGTGACCGGCACCGGACTCTTGGAGATCAGCGAGTACCGAGAAGAACCCCGCTGATTCCCGTTGAGCGGATAACGTACGCCATTGAGTTCTTCTGGTCGCCAACAGCTCGATAGACATGTCCAGAGTCCAACGTCCGAGAGCCGCCTCTGTTTCAGCCGCCAAAGGGACAGCCGTATCCCTCGGGGCAGGCGCTCGGTATTCGAACGCCCGGGCGCCCGTATTTTGCCTGCGTTCCAGGTACAGGTCAGGGCGCTCGTGTTCAAGTCGACTCCAGTATTCGACCAACTGGCCCTGAGTCGCCTCGGAAAGCGGATTACCCTGAATGTAAGTGACATTATTGATGCGCGCTGACTGCTCAAGGCGCTCGGAGGAAGGCGCGATGAGACTGTCCGGAATCGTCACAATCCGGTTGTAGCTCAGATCAATGCCATCGAGCGCAGGCTGCTCGGCCAATCCGACTGGCCAGGTATCAATACCGGTCGCCCCCAACGTTAAACTACGCATATCCGTAAGGTGACTGAAGTCAGGCGCCATGCCCAACGGATTGCCGTACAGACTCAAGGCTCTGAGTGTGGTTCGCTCTGCCAGTATCCGGGCGGTCTCCGGCGTCAGCCGAATCCGGTTGTCCTGCAAGAACAACCGGGTCAAGCCATTCATTTCATTCAGTGCCCGGGGTAACTCTGTCAGCTGGTTACCCGACAGATCGAGCCAGCGCACACCACTGTTACGCCGCAAAAAAGCTTCTGGCGTGACGGTCAGTCTCATGTTGCTCAGTTTCAGAGACCCGACATGACTGAAATCGGCGTCGAGCTCAGGCAGGTTCGGCAACATCAGACCACTGAGGTCAAGTTCAAGACCGATCGGCGATCCGTCATAGGCGAGCACTGGTTGTGTGCGCCTCTGCCAGCAGGCGCGAATACGGTCGGCGGCTAAATAGCGATCTTCCCTGAGGCCCAGGTTTGCCCGGTTTCTCACATAGACGTATTGCTGGGGTTCTTCACCCGTGTATGCCCACTCGGACAACTGGCTGTTCAGTCTGCGAAACGCCGCTTCCTGCCGAACCACTTCTGCTTCGATTCGTACCTCGGTGCCCAACCCGTTGAAGTAGTCTTCGACCTGCCCATAGGTAGCATCCGGATAGACAGCGCGATACCGGCGGTGCAAAGGCGGATTGACTTCAAACGCCCCCTCCAGCCCCCCTTCCAGCCACTCGGGATGCGTCTGCATCAAGCGTTGCCGAAAGTCCCAGAGTTGCAGCGCGCTTTGGCGGGTGAACGGATTGCCTTCCAGCAGCGTCACCCGGTTGACCCTCGCGACCGCTTCAAGCTGTTCGGCGGCCGGATTGAGCAGCGCGTGCGGCACCTCACGCAAGCGGTTGTTACGCAGATCGACCGTGCGCAGACCGCTTTGATCACGCAACCCCACGGGCCACTGGTCGATTGCCGTTCTCTCCAGGCGCACTTCCTGTAACCGCGGCATGGTGCTGAAGTCCGGCAACCTGCCAAGCGGGTTGCCGTTGAGTTTCAACACTTCAAGGGTACCCATCCCGCCGAGCAAATTGGCACTCTGTTCGGTCAGCACGATCGATTGCCAGTTCAGATCCAGGTGGGTCAGGCCTTTCATCTGGCCGATGCTCTCGGGCAGCTGGGTAAGGCCCTCCGATGCGCGATTGATCGTCAACCGTTTGAGGTTCTTGAAGCCCTTGAGGAAGCCGTCGGTCCGTGCCCTGAAACCCCCCGATATGAATGTCAGTTCCTCAATATGATCGAAATCCACGCTCAACGCCGGTAGCTCTACCCAATGATCGATCTTCAGTGTTGAACCTGTTTCCCGGCGCCAGCAGCGTTTGATCTTGCTGGCCACGTAGGACTGCGGTGTCCCTTTGATCCCCAGGCTTGGCGAACGATGCTCAAAAACCCAAGCCTTCAATTCGCGTTTCAAGGTTGCATACTCGGCTTCCAGCCGGGTCAATGAGCTGCGGGGATCGGGTCCCAGCGACTGGATAAACGTTTCGACATCGGCGTCCTGGAAACTGGGGAACAGCTTGCGAACCCGTGCCCGGCTGGTTTTGAAAAAACTGGCGACCTGCAGCGCACTCGGCAAGGGATAACCGGCGCCGCCGAGCAGTTTGTTTTCCGGATCGAAAGCAGGCCGCAGTTGACGATGCTGCGCAAGCACATCCCTGAACGAGTCTCGCGACAATGGCGTTCGTTGCACGGTCTGCTTCAGACTTTCGGCCTCCTGCTCGGTGAACCCGAGCGCCAGGCGTTGATCTTCCGACAAGGCCTGCAGCACCGCCGAATAAAGACCTTCGGAAGCATCCGCTCCATACAGACCGTTTTCAGCGGATACCAGTACCTTGCGCACGGGTGCATCCGGCGCACCGACCGCGTCAATCAATCGCCCCTTCGCCCAGTATTCACGCAATTCGAAGCGCACATCCTTCGGCCAGCCCGGCAGTGTTGCCAGGCTACGCAGGGCCAGTCGCTGGCCGTCCAGATTGGAAGAAGCATCGAGATAGAACCCTTCATAGGCCCGTGCCACGCGCAACTCTTGCCGGCACCAGCGGGCTTGCTCATAAATCCGCTGGGGCAAGGGCCCGGGTTCGCCGAGTCCAGCCAGCTCTTGCGTGGTCGCGCCCTCGATAATCTGATTAACGACCGCCCCCGGCAACTTCGGGAAAAAAGCCTTTATCCGCCGTCCGTAAGCATCCACCACGGCGTCCTGCTTTCGATAGAGCGATTCGAACAACGTGGCTTTTCTACGTTGCACGCCACGGGCGATTTCCTTGCGCAGTGCCGTGGCCCGCAGGTCCATTGACGTTCCCGGCTCTCCCGGAGCCTGTGCAAGATCGACACCTTGCGCCTCGAGTGTCTCCAGCAGCGACTTGAGCAACTGGCCCCTCGCCAGACTCGACTCACTCAGCACCATGTCCAGCCTGCGCGGTGACGAGCCGCTGCCTGACGGGTCCTCCCAGAGAATGTTCGCCTGGCTGTCCATGACCCGCACCGGCGGGCGCCCCGGTATCAGTTCTTGACTGTCCATGACCTGAAATTGCAGGCGTATATCTGCCTTTGCGTAAACACTCGGATCATCGCTGCCGATCTGCCTGCTGAAGGTTTCAATGTCCCGATCGATCCGAAAGCGCGTGAGCGTATCGGTCAACAGCGCTGAGGGTGGCTCCTGTTCGACATGCATCCGGCGCAACTGGTCCTGTTCGATGCCACTGGCGATCCGAACCTGTTCCAGCTGAGTGTCGGTAAACGCGTCCGAACGATAGCCCAGCCTGCGCATCAGCGTCGGACCTTCCCAGCTCAACGGCTCTTCTCCTTCATGAACCCAGGCACCGTCACCGTTGTGCTCGACGAGGGGATGATAAGCATCAGGCCGTCCCGGATGCTGGATACGATACTCACCCGTGGCCGGGTTCTCTTTCACCACATAAAGCTGATTGCCCAGGGGCAGAACCTCCTGACCGCCGACCTGGTGCAAACCCGACTCGTTGTGCACCGAATCTTCCGGCAGATAGACACTCGCCCCGTAGGGTGTCGGATCCGGTTTCCACAGGCGGGTTTCGCCCGAAGGCAATTGAACCGGTTTCAGGCTGTCGACAAAGGGCGAAGCCTTCACACCCTTGAGAGCCCGCCCGCCCACAGCCATCACGCCTATCAGCGCGAGGTTCTCGGCCACGTCACTCAAATGCGCCCAGGCGGCTTCCCGATCGCCTTCGCTCCACTCGATGGAGCCCTCAAGCGTTTCGTACATCAATTGACCCGCCATGACCACCAACATGACTTCCCCCAGCACCGGTACAAACATCGACACCAGATTCAGGGCAGCCATTGCGCCTTCCAGCAGATGGGCGATCCTGTCGGCGCGGCTCTTGGCATCGGCATCAGAGGTCGGAACCGCGTGGCTGCGGGCATCCGAGATAATCTTGTCCCTCGAACGTTGATAGAGTTGCGCCCACAGGTCAGCGTTTTCGGCCCAATAGCCGTCTCTGTTGCGGTAGGCCAGACGTATATCCAGCTCAGTCACGGGCACACGTGGCGCCGGCTTTGCCGGTGGTAGCTCGTTCGGCGTCAGACTCGTGCCCAGCGCTCCACCGGTTATCGATATGAATTCCCCGGTGATCGTGGAACGAAAGAGGGCCAATGGGTCCGAAGGTGCATCGGCGGCTTCCTTCGTGAGGCGATTGAAAAAATACGGACGATCCTTGTAGTCAAGGAACTGGCTCAGAAAGTCCGAATAATCAGTGGCACCGGACTTTTCGGATGCCTTGCTCGGTGCCAATAACTGACGGGTCAGTTCATCAGGCGCTTCCATTCCCCGGTATTTCTTTACCGGATGTTCGGGATCATGAGGGATGTACAAAATGACTTCTTTTATGTCCCTGCGGTGCGCTTCGACCGTTACGAACGCCAGACATCCGGTGAGTATCTTGTGCAGAATCACCGGCTCCCAGAACCAGACCGGCGTGTTGCCGTTCATGACCTTTTTTTCGCCGGCAATTGCCGAAAGAATGATGTTGTAATCATTCGGTTCGATATCGTTCTTGACCAATGCCATGTAAGCGGCGGCTTTCAATGCATCCTTCTGACACGCGATAAACTTGAGCGATAGATAGGCTTCGGCAACGGGTTCGCCAGACAGCAGAACAGACTTGAGATAGTCCTGATATTTTTGACCGATATCCAGCGTGCGGCACACCGCTATAAAGTTCTGGGCCGTTAGCGTGGTTGTGATCGTTTCAAACTTTCCATCCCGGTCCGGTTCAGTCACGAAACCTGACGAGTCGTCGAATGCCCCTCTGTCGTTTTCAAACGCTTCGAAGTTATGAAGCGCCGCGTCCAGCAACGACACTGTCATGACCGGGAAGGCACCGATCTTTATACCCAGCGGCCCGACGGTCAGAGGCTTCATTAACCTCAAACAGGTTTTATTGACATCCAGCGTCACATTACATCGTTGGTACAACGCATTAATTAACAAAGGCTGGGCGAAGGTCTTGATGTCTTGCACCCTGGCCATGACTTTATCGAGAGCGGTCTGCGACTTGATGCTCGCCTCGGTCAAGCGCTTTATCTCTTGGCGCTGCTCGACCGTGGCGTTTTTGTACCAGTCCAGAATCTGCGCGGGGGCTTGTCGAAAGGCCTCGCGCCTTGCAGGCGTGGCCCTGATCAGCCAGTCCGGGATGGCATTTTTTATAAACTCGGTATTGGGGCCGTGTTCTTCAGTATTTAACGAGCCCGATCGAAGGGCGTCGTTGCTTCCTTGCAACGTAGTCATCGCATAGCTCCTTAATGGTTTTTTTCGATGCAACTCTTTCAGCACCCTCGATGCGAAGGATTGCGCCTTCACATCGAGGCAAAAACAACCGTGGTCAGCTACGGGTGTCCACCGTAAACAGAGGAGGTTCAACCCGTCGCAGTTTTGCCCGGTCAATGGCTTGCTGAGTCAGTTGCTTGAGAAGGGTTTCGCGCTCGTCCTTGATCAGGTCGAGCTCTGCGGCATACGCTTCATCGGTCACGACTTGCCCCGGCTCAAAGGCGCTTTCAGGTTTACCAAGCTCGGCGGCCAGTACCCTTATTTCTTCCTTTAGCTTCTCTCGCTCTTCCAGTGTCAGGTCCGTGCGGGAGGCTCGTTCGTCAAGAGCAACCTTGAACTCGGTCGTCGCTACCGTCTTGCGATCAAACGCCCTGAAACGTGCGCGATTCGAACGCTGCACATAGGTCCGCCAAAATGGCTGCTCGGCAATCGAATCACGCAGCAGATCACCCTCCTCCAGCCCCAAAACTCGCTGGTAGGCGTTCTCGATCATTTCGCCGGTAACGCCTGCGATCTGGCGAAACTGCATTCCACGCGCCTGCCAAGGCAGGTCAAGTCGCTCTGCCAGGTCCGTCATGAACGCGAGGTGAACTTCGACCTCGTCGATGGTTCCGGTCACATCGCCGTCGTTATCGACGCGCCGAAAACGTTCGCCCGCTGCCTCACGTGCGATGATGTGACGACGGGCGATCCGCTCGATTTCATCGAGGCGTGCCTTGCCTTGGGCCAACTCGACCAGCTGCGCTTCGATCAAACTGGCGTTGCCCAATTCGAGGGCTTCCTGGACCAGGACATCAACCCCCAGTACGTTGAATAGCTGGGTCGCGCCATCCACGCATTGGCTGCGCGCCGTGGCCTCGGTAAAAAACTTCGTGCGCAATTCAGCGTCCCGGGACATGGTCTCGACCATTCGCCACACCTTCGCCGTCAAATCGGTTCGATAGGCGCTACCCGCGGTAAAGTCCGCCGATTGGGTCAGACGCCTGATCTCATCGAAGAATCCAGTCGAGTTGAACTCATCTTCAAGCACATCCCAGAGCATTTGCTTCGCCACCCACTCGTCAAAGGTCACGCCTTGCCTCCATTCCACGGAGTCGCGCACGCCTCTGGGGGGATAAGGGCGTTCAGGGTCCAGCCCCGTTGACCTGATGTAGTCTTTGAGCAGCTTCAGGTTTTCGGGTGACATCCAGGGCGGTTGGCGGCTGAGCAATGTACGCGCCAGCAACTCCGCATCGGCTGACCCGGGCGTGACTTCGGGTATGTGTGTGAGCAGGTTGCGCTGCATGTCCAGATAGATATGCCGGGGGCGCGGAAGGTCAAACAACCCCGGCGGCCAGGTGGTCGCTCCGGTATCGTACAGAAGCAGCGTATGCAGATCGGGCATGCGACTGAGGTTCGGCAGCAGACCCAGCGGATTTCCGGCCAGCCCCAGGGTTTGCATCTGCGTGCGACGGCTAAGCATTTCAACGTCGGCGGGCGTCAGAACGATCCGGTTGCCCGAAAGTTCGAGGAAGTTGAGATGCGGCATCCCGTCGATGTGTCGCGGCAACGTTGTCAGTTTATTGCCTCCAAGGTCCAGGGCACGCAACTTGCCAAACGGCTGAAGAAAGGACTGTTCAGCATCGGAAATACCGGTGTTATGCATTTTCAGATACGTGACATGGTCGAAGTTGCCCTCCAGCGTGGGCATCCTTGCGAAATGCAGGTTCAGCGGAAAATTGCTCAGGTCCAGTTTCTGCCCAACCACATTGCCAAACGAGTCGAGCTGTGTTGGTCCGGTACGCTGCCAGCACTGCCTGATTTTTAGGGCAAACTGATTCCTCGCATTCCACTCCCCAACGCCGCTCGGGCCAAACCGGAAATCTCGGGTCGGCGAGTTAACCCATCGCGTCAATTTTGAACTCAACTGTTCGAATTCAAGTTCAAGCTCTTCCAGCTGCATGTCGACCGGCATCCCCTGCCGGTTGAAACGCTCCAGCAACGCAGCGGACTCCACTTCCGTGAAAGCGGGGTAGAGCCTACTTATCCGCGCCTGCGGACTTTGCCCCCACTGCCTGTCTACGTGTTCACGTAAATATCCCAACTTGCCGCCTGGCAAGCGCATGGTTTGCGGGTCGTACAACGGTTTACGGATTGGCTGCTCAAGCAGGATCGATTCGAATTGTTCGTGGCTGAGCGGTGAACCCCGAACCGCATTCTTGAGCTGCACACCTTCGTGAACTTCATAGCCCAGAGCGTTGCGCTGCGTGTCGGGCAAGGCATGCAACACCGAGGCGTAGAGATCGTCGGTACCATGCAGGTGCTGGTCATCGGTGTCCCGTGCCTGGTAAAGACCGTCCTCGTCCAGCACCAGCACTTTTCGGATCGGCGCATCCGCCGCGCCCACACTGCCGAGCAGATCCCCGGAGAATCCCAAATGACGAATTTCGATCCGGACGTCCGCCGACCACCCGGGCAGGCTGGCCAGCGTGGCCAGTTCGAGCCGGCGGGTGTCGGCATTTTCCAGTTCCTCTAGGTAAAGTCCCTCGTACGCGCGGTTCAAGCGCACACGCTCCTGCGCCCGGCGTGTCTGCTGGCGCAAACGCAGCGGCAGGCGCTGTTTCTCGGCCAAGTGTTGCAGGTCGGTGGGTTCGGCGCTGTCCAGTAACTCTTGCGCAACGCTGCCGGGCAGTTGCGGGGAGTCGTCCACCAGCAAGCGCACCTGCGGGTTGCCGGACACATCGCGGCTCTTGTACAGCGCGTCAAACAGACGCTTGCGTTGTTTCTGCGCCTGCATGGCCAATCGGCTGCGCAACGCGTCGATCCATGAGGCCGTGTCATCGGCGACCCGTGCGCCAAGCATCTCCCGTAGTTCGGTCGTGTTCAGGGATTCAATCACTCGCTCAGGCAGTTTCCCGGCCACCAGCTCCGAGCGGCTGATTTTGATGGTCTGTGGCTCAGCGGCCATGGGGTTGCCATGTTTGAAGGACGTCCCGGTGCGATCATCCCCTTCAAACACCTCCAGAGCCCGGGACTCCGGCCAGCGCGGCAGTTCGACCAGAGTCGCCGGCAGAAAACCGGCCATCTCCTCCGGCACCCGGTTCGACAGGATTTGCTCGGGATAGCGTTGCACGTCGGCGTAGGTATTGAAGCGCGTGAGCGTGTCGCGCAACAGCGCCGGCGGCGTTTCATGCTCGACATGCAGCCGGCGTAACAGCCCCTCCTCCACGCCGCTCACATGGTGGATTTTAACCAGGGTAGAGGCCGAGTACTGCTCCAGCGAGTTGTCCAGGCGATAGATCAGGCGAGCCGCGTCCCAGGTCAGTGGTTGCTCGGTTTCAGCTTTCCAGGCACCGGCATTATTGTGCTCCACCCTCGGCTGATAGGCGCTTGGCCGGGTCGGGTGCTGCAGACGATGCTCGCCCGTCACCGGGTCCTGGCGCACCTGGTAATTCTTTTCTTCCAGGTGCAGCCACTGTTGATCGTTGTGCTGATAAAGCCCCAGGTCATCGGGTTTGGCCTCGGCCGGCAGCTTCACCGGGTGCTCGTATGGGCTCAGGTCCGGTTTCCACAGGCGGCTCTTGCCGTTGGGCAGCTCCACCGGTTTGAGGCTGTCGATCAGCGGGCTGGGGGTTACCGGCACCCGGACGCCCTTGGGCAATACGTGCCCGGCGGCCATCAAGGCCAGTTGCGCAAAGTTGATCAAGACGCTGTTGATGTGCGCCGACGCTTCGTCCCGGTCGCCCTTGCTCCAGTCTTCGATACCTTCCAGCAGCTCTTCGGCGATCTGCGCCACCATCAGCGCCAGCATGGCTTCGCCCAGCCCCGGCACCAGCATCGCGGCAAAGTTGAACACGTTCCAGCCAATGTCCAGGTAGCTGGTCAGGCGCTTCCAGCGAGTGGCAGCGTCTTCATCGCCGGTCGGCACGGCAATCACCCGCGCGTCGCTGATCGCCTTGTCGCGCTTGAGACGATACAGCTGTGGCCACAGCTCCCCCGACAGCCGGTTGGTGATCGGCTCGGCATTGGGGTTCTCAATCGCGGTTTCTCGCCACCATGGCCCCATGTCCAGCGGTTCACGCTGCTGCCAGGTGATCCGGCTCAGACGCTCCCTGACCCGGGCAAAGAACCGGCCCTTGTCCTTCTGCTCCACGAAGCGGCTGAAGAACGCCTGATAGTCCGGCTCGCGCAGTTGGCTGATCAGCACTTTCATGAAGTCCGTCAGCGAGGCGTACTCTTTCAACGGGTGCAGCGGGTCGTCCGGGACATAGGCAATCACCGGGCCGCTCAAGCGGCTTTGCTGGTAGATGTCCTGCTGGCGCAGCATCTCTTCGCTGACTCCGCTGGGGCCATTGGCGAAAAACGCCTGCAGCAGTTTGAACTTGTCGACATCGTTGCCCGGTAACACCACCGATAAAATGCTCGACAGGTTGAGCCAGGAGGCACGTTCGTCAGGCGCCAGGGCCTCCACCTCCGCCTGGATTTGGCCGCCGTCGCCCTCGGCACTGAACAACACCACACCGTGCAGCGCGAAGCCCATCAGCGACAGCCGATGCAAATGCAGCGGGCGACGGTGGAAACTGATGGCGCTTTTATTCTCGCGAACCTCGCGCAGGACACCGTAGGCATACGAACTGATGTCGTCTTTCAGCAGGGCGATCAGTGAGGCCAGTTCAAACGCCGCTTTCTCACTGGCCGCGCCGTGCTGTTCCAGCGCTTGCCTTTGCTGCGGGTCGGCCGGCAGCAGCAGGGATTTCAGATGGGTTTGATACTGCGCGCCAATGTCCAGTCGACGACACAGCGTGGCTATTTTACTGACCGTCATCGGCGGGATCAGCGACAGCTCCCCTCTAAAGTTGGTGCGATAGACACCGGAACCACTGCGGAAATAATCGGCGGCGGTTTCCGGCGCTTCAAAGTTATGCAGCGCCGCGTCCAATAGGGTGGACTCGCGCAGAGGACTGGCGCCGCTATCGATACCGAAGATGATCCGGTCCGGCACATACAGCCTCAGCGTCAGTTGGCTGACGTCGTCATGGCTGTTGAAGTTCGAACTCATCAACCAGGACAGCATGGGTTTGGCAAACGCCCTGATGTCCTGTTGCAGGTCTTGCAATGGCGCATCCACCAGCCGCTGCAACAACCAGCGTTTATCGATCAACTCCTTGAGGTATTGCCGATCAACTGCGGAAGCGTTCAGGTACCAACCCGGTGTCGAGACCGTGGTGCTGGCGAGCAACGACAACCTGCCCGGCGACGCATGGGTGACGGCCGCCGGAAGTGCCTGAACAATACGGTCATAATGAATGCCTTTGTTTTCCGCAGGTAATACTGGAGGCCTTGAACCCCCACTAACATCCTGTAACTTATCCATATACTTAAAACCAAAGACAGCCCGATAAGTCTTCAGCTTAAGCCCCTGCCAATAAAACAAAAGACTAAAAACCTGCTCGACACAGCCCATGAAAACAGGTCGATAGTTCAAACATTAAAGAGATGAATATATATAAATAACACCACACCTTTGAAACTTATGCCCCACCACCGAGCGCCTATAAAAAAACCCCGAAGATTGCGTTTTCAGCGACCTTCGGGGTATTCAAATACCTAACGCGTTACTCTCCGGCGTTCAAACCGGGCAGCTCCAGTTTTGTCTTGCGGTTGATGAACGCGTCCTCGACCGCTTCAAACTCCCTGGCCAGTTCTGCGCTCTTGATCAGGTATTCCTGACTCGCCAAATCCGCTGCCACCAGCGCGTCCAGCCGTGCGTGCAACGGCTCTTGCTCCAGCAGAAATTCATCGGCGTATTTGTGCTTCAGGAACCCTCGCCAGAAATCACGCTGGGTGGTCGCCGCAAACTCCTGGGGTGAGTTGTCCAGGGCCAACACCCTCTGCTCGGCGGCATCCAGCATCGCCGCCGGCACAGCCCCGCCGATAAATCTGGCCTGCTGCGGCTGCCCGGGCAAACCCAGTCGATCCTTCAGCCCGATACGGTAGGCAAGACGAATCTCGACTCGGTCGACAAGCAGAACCTCTTCAACCTTATGCGCCAGGGTCAAAGCGTGATTTTCCGAAATCTTGCGAATCCGCTCGCTCGCATCCTGTTGTGCAATCCGTTCGACTTCGTCAAGCCTGAACAAGCCCTTTGCCAGTGTGGAAAGCTCCGGGGTCGCCTGCGTGCTCAAGCCGTGGCTGACCAGATTCCTGACCTCCAGGCGACTGAAAATCAGCGCAGCCCCATCGGCACAGGTTTCCACATCCCCGGCCAGGCGGAACAACTCGGTGCGCAATTGTTCGGACTGTGCAGCAGCATCCATCAGCGTCCATACCCTAGCCTGCAGATCAGGATAGGCGTTCCTGTACTCGCCTGTTTGTCGCAGACTCTCCAATAACCTGAAGAACTCCTGACTGTGGGTGTTTTCCCCTTCAAGCAGACTCCACTGCTCTTGTCTGGCGGCACGCTCGCCGGCCGGAATGTCTCGCATCCAGTGCTGCAACCGCTCACTGGAGTTTGCCAAAGGGCCGGCAGCTGCGCGCGGTTGAATGGGCACTGGCACCCCACCCCAGCCTGGCTGAGTGCGCATCCAGGCCTGAGCATAATCTTCCAGAGCCGCTGGCGTGAGCGGGTTGCCGTCCAGAACGGCACTGTTGAATACCCGCTGCGCAGCAACAGCGTTTTCCGCGGAGGGATTGAGGATTTCGTCTGGAACCCGGCTGATGAAGTTGTCGCGCAGATCGACACGTTGAAGCTCCCGTAAACTGTCAAGCCCCGCTGGCCACTCGGTTATTACAGCGTTACGCAGGTTGATTCGTCTTAATGTCGGTATCCGACTGAAGTCCGGAACCCGACCCAGCGGGTTGTAGCTCAGGTTCAGTTGTTGGAGCGACGGGTAACTTTCAAGTGCCACGATGGCTTCCGGACTCAACGAAATGGTATTGCGGGAGAGATTCAGCGCTTCCAGCCTCCGCATCAGCGGCAACGACCCCGGAAGTGTTTGCAGCCGATTGTTCTCCAGGTTCACCTCGCGCAAATTCGGGAACGCTTCGAGAAAAGTGGCCGGCACCTCCCCAAGCGTCATGGCGCTGAGGTCCAGCGAATAAACGTGAGTGAAAAGCGCTCGGGTAAACACCGGAAGCTCCCCGATACGCAGACCGGTCAGGCTGAGAGTGGAATCGGCATAAAAACTGCCGATAGCCTCCCGCGGCGAATTGGTCCGTTGCCAACAACGCCGGAGCAAGTCGGCAACACGCTGCCTGTCCTCCCAGTTGACCGGTTCAATACTCCCATCGGACAAGACGTGCGTCCCCGGCGTATCCACCCAGACATTCGTCTCCTGAAACAGGCTGTCGAGCTCTTGGTCAAGGCCCAGCAAATACTCATCAACTGACAGCGGATAGGTGGGATGTGCCTGCGCACGTTCCGCCTGCGCCAAAACCATTTCGACATCTGCATTGCCAAGGGAGGGGTACAGTTGTCGAACCCTCGCGCGTCGCTCTGCCATCAGCAGATTCATGCCTTGCCCACGACCACTCATAGGATAGCCAAAGGTGCCGTCGCCCCCACGCATCGGAGCCTTGAAAAAAGGTTTGATCGGCTGCATCCGCAACGCCTTACGCAAGTCGTCGCGCGACAGAACACGCTGTTTGATCAACTGCTTCAATTGCGCCCCCTGCCCCACATTGGGAAGCCCCAGCGAGGCGCGATGGTTCTGCGGTAAAGCATGCTGCAGAGCCGCATACACATCGTCAGCGCCGTGCAGATGGTTATCGTCACTGTCACGCGCTTCGTATCGTCCGTCTTCGCTGCGCACCAGTACCTTGCGCTCGGTCGCGTTCTCGGGGCCAATGCTCGCGCGCAGTTCCCCGTTGAAGGAACCATAGCGCACTTCAATTCGCAGATTTTTTATCCCGTTCGGTAATGCTTCCAGTGTGTGGAGAACCAGGGTCTCAGTATCCGGAGTCAACGCGGTCTCCAGGTATAGCCCTTCATAGGCCCGTGACAGACGCACTTCACGTTGTGCATTACGTAGCGCCTCGGCCAGGCGCAGAGGAATAGGCTTGGTCTGTTGCGTGTTCGCAAAATCCCATTGAGCCATTTGTCGGCGCTCGGCGCTGGAAGCACCGCCCAGCACGTCTTCGACAATGTTCGTGGGGAGGCCAGTGAAACGGCTTTTAATCAGCTCGACACGCGGATCAACCGATGCCTGTTGGCTGGCGTAGCGAGTATTGAACAATTCGGTCTTGTGATCGATCGTCGCGTAGACACCCGACTCAGTGCTTTCCATCCGGGAGATAAGGTTTTCGGTCTGTCGGTAGGCGTCGAAACGGCTGAGGGTATCGGCCAGCAATGGCGGCAGCGGCTCGCGCTCGACATACATTTTGCGCAACAGGCCTTCGTGAGTGCCGCTGATCTTGCGGGCCAGCTCAAGCTCGCCATCGCTTAATGCGTCCGCACGGTGACCAAGGCGTCGTAACAAGGCCGGACGCTCCCAGGTCAAGGGTTGCTCGGTGTCATGAATCCAGGCGCCGGCATTATTGTGCTCCACCCTCGGCTGATAGGCGCTTGGCCGGGTCGGATGCTGCAGGCGATGTTCGCCCGTCACCGGGTCCTGGCGCACCTGGTAATTCTTTTCTTCCAGGCGCAGCCACTGTTGATCGTTGTGCCGATAAAGCCCCAGGTCATCGGGTTTGGCCTCGGCCGGCAGCGCCACCGGGTGCTCGTAAGGCGTCAGGTCCGGTTTCCAGAGGCGGCTCTTGCCGGTGGGCAGCTCCACCGGTTTGAGGCTGTCGATCAGCGGGCTGGGGGTTACCGCCACCCGGGCGCCCTTGGGCAATACGTGCCCGGCGGCCATCAAGGCCAGTTGCGCAAAGTTGATCAAGACGCTGTTGATGTGCGCCGACGCTTCGTCCCGGTCGCCCTTGCTCCAGTCTTCGATACCTTCCAGCAGCTCTTCGGCGATCTGCGCCACCATCAACGCCAGCATGGCTTCGCCCAGCCCCGGCACCAGCATCGCGGCAAAGTTGAAGACGTTCCAGCCAATGTCCAGGTAGCTGGTCAGGCGCTTCCAGCGCGTGGCGGCGTCTTCATCGCCGGTCGGCACGGCAATCACCCGCGCATCGCTGATCGCCTTGTCGCGCTTGAGACGATACAGCTGTGGCCACAGCTCCCCCGACAGCCGGTTGGTGATCGGCTCGGCATTGGGGTTCTCGATCGCGGTTTCTCGCCACCATGGCCCCATGTCCAGCGGTTCACGCTGCTGCCAGGTGATCCGGCTCAGACGTTCCCTGACCCGGGCAAAGAACCGGCCCTTGTCCTTCTGCTCCACGAAGCGGCTGAAGAACGCCTGATAGTCCGGCTCGCGCAGTTGGCTGATCAGCACTTTCATGAAGTCCGTCAGCGAGGCGTACTCTTTCAACGGGTGCAGCGGATCGTCCGGCACATAGGCAATCACCGGGCCGCTCAAGCGGCTTTGCTGGTAGATGTCCTGCTGGCGCAGCATCTCTTCGCTGACTCCGCTGGGGCCATTGGCGAAAAACGCCTGCAGCAGTTTGAACTTGTCGACATCGTTGCCCGGTAACATCACCGATAAAATGCTCGACAGGTTGAGCCAGGAGGCACGTTCGTCAGGCGCCAGGGCCTCCACCTCCGCCTGGATTTTGCCGCCGTCGCCCTCGGCACTGAACAACACCACACCGTGCAGCGCGAAGCCCATCAGCGACAGCCGATGCAAATGCAGCGGCCGACGGTGGAAACTGATGGCGCTTTTATTCTCGCGAACCTCGCGCAGGACACCGTAGGCATACGAACTGATGTCGTCTTTCAGCAGAGCGATCAGTGAGGCCAGTTCAAACGCCGCTTTCTCACTGGCCGCGCCGTGCTGTTCCAGCGCTTGCCTTTGCTGCGGGTCAGCCGGCAACAGCAGGGATTTCAGATGGGTTTGATACTGCGCGCCAATGTCCAGTCGACGACACAGCGTGGCTATTTTACTGACCGTCATCGGCGGGATCAGCGACAGCTCCCCTCTAAAGTTGGTGCGATAGACACCGGAACCACTGCGGAAATAATCGGCGGCGGTTTCCGGCGCTTCAAAGTTATGCAGCGCCGCGTCCAATAGGGTGGACTCGCGCAGAGGACTGGCGCCGCTATCGATACCGAAGATGATCCGGTCCGGCACATACAGCCTCAGCGTCAGTTGGCTGACGTCGTCATGGCTGTTGAAGTTCGAACTCATCAACCAGGACAGCATGGGTTTGGCAAACGCCCTGATGTCCTGTTGCAGGTCTTGCAATGGCGCATCCACCAGGCGCTGCAACAACCAGCGTTTATCGATCAACTCCTTGAGGTATTGCCGATCGACTGCGGAAGCGTTCAGGTACCAACCCGGTGTCGAGACCGTGGTGCTGGCGAGCAACGACAACCTGCCCGGCGACGCATGGGTGACGGCCGCCGGAAGTGCCTGAACAATACGGTCATAATGAATGCCTTTGTTTTCGACGGGTGAAACTGAAGGCACTGTAACAACATCCAATCCTTGTGATTCATACATAATATTACGACCAAAGATAATCCAATAAGTCTTCAGCTTAAGCCGTGCCTGATAAAACAAAAGACTAAAAACCTGCTCGGCATTGCCCATAAAAACAGGCCGACTGTTCAAACATTAAAGGACCGAAACTATATATATAACGCCACTGCTTTCCGTTGGTCTTATGTGCTCGTTACACGCTGTTTTAGCCCTGTGCCATGGCGTTATGATGCACGTATTTCCAGTGCTGACTCCCCGGGGCCTTCGACCATGCGTTTAGCTGAATTCATCGTGCAACACGTGGATCGCATCGTCGATGAATGGGAACAGTTCGCCCAATCCATTGCCCCTGAGCCTGAATCCATGGACCGGGCACTCTTGCGCGACCACGCCAAGTCGATCCTGCTGGCCGCTTCCCGTGACATGCAGACCGCCCAGACCGCCCGTGAACAAGCGGCCAAGGCCAGGGGTGAAGGCCCGGAAAAAACCCCGAGCCTGGACAAGGCCGCGGCCAGCCATGGCGAGCTTCGGCATAACGTGGGGTTTGACCTGGTACAGATGACCTCTGAGTTCCGCCACTTGCGGGCCAGCGTGATTCGCCTGTGGATCAACAGCCTGGAGTCGCCGGACCTGGCGTACTTGCAGGACATGATCCGTTTCAACGAAGCCATCGACGAAGCCCTGGCCGAGTCCACCGCGGCCTACGCCGAGCGGGCCAATCGCTCACGAGACATCTTCCTGGCCATTCTCGGCCATGACCTGCGCGCACCGTTGCAAGCAGTGAACATGTCCACCGAGATACTGCTGCGCAAGGCCAAGCTGGACGCCGACGCCCGACGCTACGTGACCAGCATCAAGAGCAGCGCCCGACACATGGCGGCGATGGTGAACGACTTGCTGGAACTGGTGCGCAACCGCTTGGGCAGCGACCTGCCCATCGAACCGGCACCGATGGACCTGGCCGCCGCCGCAAAAGCGGCGCTGGACGAGGCCGGCGCCGGGCAGCCGGACTGCCATTCACAACTGAAAGTCGAAGGCGACACCCAGGGTGTCTGGGACCGCGCGCGCCTCGACCAGTTGCTGCAAAACCTGGTCGGCAACGCCCTGCAGCACGGTACCAATCACCGCCCGGTGACCCTGTGCATCATCGGAGAAAAAGATCAGGTGACGCTGACCATGCACAACCATGGCGAGCCGATTCCCGCCGACGCACTGCCGACGATTTTCGACCCGCTGGTACGCAGCGCCAGCGAAGAACTCGCCGGCCCGTCCACCAGTCTTGGGCTGGGCTTGTTCATCGTCAAACAAGTGGTGGATGCGCATCAGGGCACGATCGAAGTCAGCTCCAGCGAGGCCGAAGGCACGATGTTTAGCGTGGTGTTGCCGAGGGTATCGCGGGTGGTTTTGTAGCGACAGATGGTGATGTTTAAAGGTTGATTACCAGCCGGGAATTGTCCGACGCGCTCTATCGGTTGCGGGTGGGAAGGCCGATCACTAACCTCCAAGGGTCGCTGCCCATGCAGCGACCGGGCCTGGAAACCTGCTGAGCAACACGGCGCAACCTAACAAAAGGAGCGTCACCATGGTCACCCCAAATCCCCCTGAAACCCCAAGCACCTCTCCCTACGCCACCACTGACTCAAAAAAACTCCACGAAGCCGCTGAGCGGGCGCTGGATCATCACCTCAAACCGCCCTTCCCCCAAGCCAACCTGCCCGATAAACGTCCGTCCAACATCTTCACGGTGCTCCCCGACCTGGACAACGAAACCCTGCTGGCTCACGCCTCGGAAACCCTGGCGGCGGTCAATGTGATGGCCAGCGACCTGGCGTTCGAACTCGAAGGTACGCGCCGGCATGTGGCGCTGGCGATCCAGCAGATGATTTCGTTGGGGCTGCTATTGGTGGATCGGGCGTTGGACAACCTCGATCCGCCGGAATAGCGAGATCGCCAAGATCGCAGCCTTCGGCAGCTCCTACGAAGATCATCACCAGTGGCGCGCCTTTACCACTCAGGCCGGCTGTCAGGCCGCCGTGCTTTGCTTTTGACCTGCCCGCCCCTATCGGGAGGCCGAGTGGAGGTGTTCATCAGGGGGTTGGCGCGCAGCGCCGTACGGCGCAGCCGGACACATCGAGAGGAGGTCGTCGCGAAGCAGACCGTAGGCGATGCCCCCTGATGAATGCCGGAGCGAGGGAACGCCGAGCCTAAGCGAGGTGCCGTACGCTTGGGGCGAGCGTTTTTTTGCTTACTTTTTTTAGGCGCTTGTAAAAAAAGTGAGGCGCCGTAAGGGCGAAACCCTAAGCAGCCGTTACCGCAGCAACGGATATGTACACCCGCAAGAGATTGGTCGGCTATCAGGCCGCCATCGCGAGCAAGCTCGCTCCCACAGTTTTGATTGGTGTACATATGCAAGAGATTGGTCGGCTGTCAGGCCGCCATCGCGAGCAGGCTCGCTCCCACAGTGGATTGGTGTACATCCGTAGGAGCTGCCGCAGGCTGCGATCTTTTGATGTTGAGCTACTCGATCACCAACCGCCCCAACCGCTGCCTGAGCATGCGATTCTCGGCGCGCAGTTGCTGCACTTCTTCCAGCAGGTCGAGCGCCAGGGCGACGCCTTCCCATTCCAGTTCCAGGTCACGGCGCAACTTGGCGGCGCGCTTGGCGACCGCCAGTTCGTAGTCGTTGAAACGCCAATCCTTGGGCAGTGCGCCCTGAGGCTCGAGGATGCCGTGTTCGACGATTTCGATCACGTAGACGTCCGACAAATCGGTCGCCTCACAGAATTCTGCCATGTCCAGTTGAACGATCAGGGGGCTGCTCATTGTCAGTGACTCCAGAGTTCCAGGATCAAAAGTGCTCCCGCGGGTTGAAAGCGGCTTTCTTCGCCAGCTCCTGCCACAACGCCTTGACGTCATCGTCGGTGTGTTTGGGCATCACCGCCTTGAGTTGCACGAACAGGTAACCGCGCTGGCCTGCCTTGTTCAGCAGCCCGTGGCCTTTGGCGCGCATGCGCTGGCCGTTCTGGCTGCCGGCCGGAACTTTCAGGTTGATCTTCCCGGTCAGGGTCGGCACCGCGACCTCCGCACCCAGCGCCAGTTCCCACGGGGCCAGCGGCAAGGTGATGATCAGGTTTTCACCTTCAACATCGAATTTCGGGTGCGGCGCAAAACGAATGGTCAGGTACAAGTCGCCATTGGCGCCGCCACCGACACCCGGTGCGCCCTGGCCCTTGAGCCGAATGCGCTCGCCATCGGTCACACCGGCCGGGATTTTTACGTTCAGACTTTTGCTGGTGTTGCTGACATGCTGGCCGGCCGCGTTGTACTGCGGCACCTGGAAGCTGACCTTCTTCGATTCGTTCGAGAGGCTTTCTTCCAGAAAAATCGGTAATTCCATTTCCACGTCTTGCCCTCGACGACCGGCACTGCGGCCAGACTGTCCACCCCCGAAACCCGGGCCACGGTTACCGAAGATCGAACTGAAGAAGTCCGAAAAATCGCCGCCATCCTGTCCACCAAAACCACCCGAACCACCTCGTCCCTGCCAACCCGGCGGGCCCTGGAACGGTTGGCCGTGCTGGCCGTATTTGCGCAAGTCGTCGTATTCGGCGCGCTTGTCGGCGCTTTTCAGCGCTTCATAGGCCTCCGAGGCGTCCTTGAACTTGGCCTCGGCGTCTTTTTCCTTGCTGACGTCGGGGTGGTATTTGCGCGCCAGCTTGCGATAGGCGGCCTTGATCGCCTTATCGTCAGCGGTCGGCTCCACACCGAGAATCTTGTAATAGTCTTTGAAGTCCATCGAGGGAATCACCATCCGTTATCGATATCGCGCAGCCAGACACAGCATGCACTGATTGGCTGCCAAGCCATGCCTGTAAGTTTGGGGGGCAAGGATAGTCTTTCAAGTGAGCGATGACCTTGAATTTAGCAGATAGCCGGCCTTCGATTCTGCGCCGCACTGACATACACTGCGCGGCCGTTTTTTAACCGGAACTCGACAGACATGAAAAACGCATCTCCGGCCCGTGCCTGCGGTATCGACTTCGGCACGTCCAACTCCACTGTCGGCTGGCTGCGCCCTGGCATGGAAACGCTGATCGCGCTGGAGGACGACAAGATCACCCTGCCGTCGGTGGTCTTCTTCAATATGGAAGAACGCCGCCCGGTGTACGGCCGGCTGGCGCTGCACGAGTACCTCGAAGGCTACGAAGGCCGCTTGATGCGCTCGCTCAAGAGCCTGCTGGGTTCCAAGCTGATCAAGCACGATACCAGCGTTCTGGGCACGGCGATGCCGTTCAAGGACCTGCTCGGGCTGTTCATCGGCCAGCTGAAGAAGCGTGCCGAGACCGCCGCCGGTCGGGAATTCGAAGAAGTGGTGCTGGGGCGCCCGGTGTTTTTCGTCGATGACGATGAAATGGCCGACCAGGAAGCCGAAAACACCCTGGTGGACGTGGCCCGCGCTATCGGCTTCAAGGATGTCTCGTTCCAGTACGAGCCGATTGCAGCGGCGTTCGACTATGAGTCGACCATCGAAAAGGAAGAGTTGGTGCTGATCGTCGACATCGGCGGGGGTACTTCGGACTTCTCGCTGGTGCGCCTGTCCCCGGAACGTCGCAACCATGACAACCGCCACGACGACATCCTCGCCACCGGCGGTGTGCACATCGGCGGGACCGATTTCGACAAGCAACTGAGCTTGCAGGGCCTGATGCCGCTGTTCGGCTACGGCAGCCGGATGAAGAGCGGCGCCTACATGCCGACCAGCCACCACATGAACCTGGCGACCTGGCACACGATCAACTCGGTGTACTCGCAGAAGTCGACCCTGGCCCTGGGCAGCATGCGTTACGACATCGAAGACACCGGCGGCATCGACCGCTTGTTCAAGCTGATCGACCAGCGCGCCGGGCATTGGCTGGCGATGGAAGTGGAAGAGACCAAGATCCAGCTGACCCACGCCGACAGTCGCCACGTGCCGCTGGACCGGATCGAGCCGGGTTTGAGCGTGGAGCTGAGCCGGGCGCTGTTCGAGTCGGCCATCGACAACTTGCTGGAGCGGGTGCGTAACAGCGTGACTCAGCTGTTGAACGACGCCAATGTGCGCGTCGATCAGGTCGACACGGTGTTCTTCACCGGTGGTTCGAGCGGGATTCCGGCGCTGCGTAACAGCGTGTCGGCGATGCTGCCGAATGCGCAGCATGTGGAAGGAAATATCTTCGGCAGCATCGGCAGCGGGTTGGCGATCGAAGCGATGAAGCGTTACGGCACTCAGGTCTGATCTGAGGTCAGCGGCGCCCTCATCGCGAGCAAGCTCGCTCCCACATTTGTCCTGCGAACACAGGTCCATTGTGGGAGCGAGCTTGCTCGCGATGGGGCCATGTCAGGCAGTACATCTGCTAGATCAAACCATCTCGATCTGCTTCAACTCGCTCTTCAAATACGCGTAATAAATCGGCCCCGCCACCACCCCCGGCAGGCCGAACGCGGCCTCGAACACCAGCATTGCCAGCAGCAATTCCCAGGACTTGGCACTGATCTGCCCGCCGACGATCCGCGCGTTGAGGAAATATTCCAGCTTGTGGATAAAGATCAGATACCCCAGCGCCGCCACCGCGACCCAGATCGACAGCGATAAGCCAACGATGGTGATCAGCGTGTTGGACATCAGGTTGCCGATCACCGGCAGCAAGCCCAGCAGGAAGGTCAGCACGATCAGGGTTTTGGTCAGCGGCAGCTTGATCCCGAACAACGGCAGGATCACCGCCAGGAAGATCCCGGTGAAGAAGGTGTTGAGCAGGGAAATCTTGATCTGTGCGAAGACGATATTGCGAAACGCTTGAACCAGCAGGTGCAAACGGTCGAACAGCGCAGCTGCCAAGGGTTTGCGCTTGGTCAGGTCAGGGACGCGCTGCAAGGCGATGATCGCCCCCAGCACCATGCCGATCAGCAACGTGACGAACATGTGCGCCGCGTCTTTGCCGACCAGTTGCAGATCGCTCAGGTGTTTGCTCAGCCACTCGCCGATGGCCACGCGAAATTCAGCGGCACTGGCGGGCAGATAAGCATCGATGAACGGCGGTAACTGGCCTCGCGCCTTGTCGACCACCAGCATGAATTTGTCCAGGGAAGCCCCGGGGTTTTCCGCTTCATGCAGCAGAAAACTGATAGCACCGGCAAAGATCAGCGCCAACACGCTGACCACCAGCGTGCCGAGCAAGGCCACGGCCAGCCAGCGTGCGCGCCGTCCTTCGATCAACCGTTGCAGCTGCGGGGTGAGCATGTTGACCAGTTCGAACACCAGCAACCCGGCCAGCAGACTGGGTAACAGTCGCAGTGGTATCACCAGCAGCAACCCACCAAAAATGATCACCCAACTGACCAACAGCAACACGTGACGCTGAGAAAACGTTGGCATACAGCCTCAAAACAAACGGCGTTAAAGGATTGGCAGTCTGCCAGCCTTCCGATGCCAGCACTAGGGATTCGGGCGCAGTGCCGGTATTTCCGCGTTCTTGCCGGCCTCATCGCGAGCAAGCTCGCTCCCACATTTGATCTCGGGTGTTCACAAACCCTGTGTCACGAACAATCCAGTGTGGGAGCGAGCTTGCTCGCGATGAGGCCAGCACCATCACCACAAATTCCCCCGCCCCCCCCTTGATCGCGATCAGTCCCGACTGCTTATTTTTTCTTCAGGCAATCGCTCATGAAGGTTTTACGGGCATCGCCTTTAAGCGCCTGGGTGGTGGCGGTGGCGTTGCAGGTTTTCATCTTCTCTTGTTGAGGCGTCATCGGTTTGGCGGCTTCTGCTGCCGGCGCGGCTTTCAGGCAGGTGCTCATAAAGGTTTTGCGCTCATCACCCTTGAGGGCTTTCGCGGTGGCGTCGGCATTGCAGGTGGTCATTTTGTTCTGCTGGGCAGTGGCGGCAAAGCCCTGGGAACAGAGCAGCAGACCGATCATCAACAAAGGGATACGCAGCATCTTCATGGAGTTTTCTCCTTGTTACCGCACCGAGGGGGGCGGCCTCGACTGGAGTGTAGACAAATGCCGTTACACCTTCACCCATCAACTATGACGGCAAACAAAAAAGCCGAGAGCGAGTTCTCAGTGACTCGCTCTCGGCTCGAACAACGCTCTTTCAGGATCCGCGCTTATCGGCCTCGATCGCACTACGGTAGTTCTCAAATGCCTCGATACGATTCTCGATGACCGAAGCTTTGTGTCGCTCGAAAGAAACCGGACGCTCATCAGGTGCCGCGTAGGTAGTGCCAAGCTCTTTCAATGAGGTCCATTGGGCATAGGCGCCCTTCTCATGCAGTTTGGGAATTTTTATCGCCCTGAGCGTCGAGTCGTCCAACCCCCGAGGCGGCGTAACGGCAGGACCTGCAGGTGCGTCGTTGATAAATGCATACTCGGCAACCGCAGGGCCAGGCGCCAGGGTCAGCACCGGGTCAGGGTCAAACGTGAAGTATCCCTGACCGGTCAGGTGAGCACTGGGAAACTCTGGCCAGGAGTCGGCGACGACCAATTGCTCAGGACGGCTCAAGTCCCCCATGACAACGTATTGATGGTCAAAGTCGCTGGCCCTGACAATGTGTATTTCAGAGGTCCGGGGCTGGTTCGCGAGAATCGAAAACGTCACTTTAGAGTTTTCCGAACAGTTGCCACCCTTGATTTTGATCGCCGCCCGAGCCGCGTCGGCAGTGGTTAACTCGGCCGTCGGCAAACCGGTCGCCAGGTCGATTTTGCGGAGGTTTTTCAGCGCCGCGATGGCCGACCCACCCTTTTCCCAGATGCTCGGCAGTTGATTGCCGGACAAGGGCAGAAGCTCCTTGGCACGGGTGATTGCGCGTTGCGCCATGTTCAAGTCGGCCAGGGTCGATGACGAGACCGGGATGACACTATCGGCATTGACTACAGGGGAACCCAACTCGTTTGCATAGCTGCGCAAGTCCGCCAGCGTTGTGTCTGCCGGTACGTTATTCCCCATCGTGGAGAGGACCAGCGATTCGTACTGATCCGTACGTCCTGTTTTCTCCAGGTAACGAGCAGTCATTGCCAGCTCTCGCTGCGAACTCGACAAGGGCATAGGGACACCTTCGGCGAACATGTCGTCCAGCAAGGTCGCGAATTGCTCGGAGGGCACCAGTTTTTTTAACTCGGGCAACAACTCGACGCTTTGCCTCATCGTTGTTGTCGCCAGAGAGCTTGAATCTTCACCTGCGTAGTGAAAGGCCCACTGGAGAAAAGTCAGGTGCGTTTCGGACAAGTCATTACGTATTAACTCCAATCCATTCAGAAAGTCATTTTTCACCGACGGCAAGGGTTCAGAGGTGTATGCCCGTACGACAAGGTCTTCAAAAACCTCCTGGAGATTCAACGGCTCAGGTTCCACAGCGTCCCCAGCGGGAGCACCGCCACGCAAGCGTAGTATTTCGAGATCGAAAGCTGGTGGTCGAGGGGCCGGGTACTGGGAAAGAATCGCTGGCAACCTGTCAGGCTCTACAGCGTGGTCGCGTATCGCCTGTTTGAGCCTCTGAACGTCGCTCTTGCGCAGATTCAAATCGTTCAGTTCAGCCTGCGGGAGTGCCTGCAAGATCGACGAGTAGAGGTCAGTAGCTGAATGCAAGGTACGGCCTCGATCATCGTAAGCCTGGAAGGTGCCATCTTCACGCGCGACCATCGTGCGTTTGAGCCTCGCATCATCCTTGCCGATACGGTCCACAACCCTGCCATCGTATTCGTACTGCCTGACTTCAATCATCACATCGGCAGACCAGCCCGGCAGGTTTTCAAGCGAATGCAGCACCAGCTTGTCGGTATCGGTGCTGGCTACCGATTCCAGATAAAGCCCCTCATAAGCGCGCGACACCTTCACTTCTTCAAGCGCATAGAGGGCGAGCCCCTTGAGTCGCGATGGCAGCCGCCCGCGTGCGATGGTTTGCAGCTCCTCGGGGGTGGCGACGGCCAGTATCTCTTGAGCCACCGAGCCAGGCAGACCAGAGACTTCCTCCCGAATGAACTGAACCTGAGTATTCCAGCGCAACCCGTGTTCGTTGTAGCGCGCATCGAACAGGAACATGCGCTTTTCTCTCGCACGCCTTGCGAGTTCTGCCCTCAACACTTTTGCATTGGCCTTGGCAGTCATCACCGAAACGCCGAGCTCGCGCTCCATCAATGTTTTTGTTTCGCGTTCATCAAGGTGCGACAGCAAGGTTTCAAGCAGGTCGCCATCGATCAAGCGGCCCTCGTCTATCCGCACAGGTGCAGAGCCGTTGGAACCTGTCTCCCATATGATGTTTCCATCGCGCGCTACAAGTTGCAGTGGCCTTTCACCGGGCCACAAACCATCCAGCAGTTGAAGCTGTGTACGGGCATCGGCTTTCAAGTAGCGCTGTGGTTGTTCACTGCTGATCTGATCGATGAATGTCTGAATGTCCCGATCAATCCTGAATCGCGCAGCGGTGTCGCTCAATAAGGGCAGTGGGGATTCATTGCCGATGTACATCTGACGAAGCGCATTGACGTCGCTTTGGCTGACCGTGCGAATGTCATCGAAGGAGTCCACCAAACCGTCAAGTAGCGGCCCCATTCTCGCCATCAGCGTGTGCTCATCCCACGACTGGGGCTGTTCGCCTTCGATCACGAATGCACCCGCGCCGTTACTCTCGACCACAGGCTGGTAGGCATCTGACCGGGTTGGATGCTGGACCCGATGCTTGCCGGTTTGCGGGTCTTTACCAAGTTCGAAATGACGCGTATCGAGGCGCAGGATCGGCTTGCCTTCGTGCTGATGCAGCCATAAGTCGTCGGGCTTCGAGTCCGCGGACAGGAGCAGATTCTTTCGCAGGTACGGTTCCAGGTCCTGTCCCCACAGGCGTTGATTGCCGTTGGCCAGGGTGACCGGTTTAGTCCCCTCTAGGAACGACGACAGCCTGGGTAGCACCACCTCGCTACCGATTTTCATACCGGCACCGAACAGCCCCAACTGAATCAGGCTTTCGGTGAAACCGATCAGGTTTTCGGCCGCTTCCAGGTACAACCCCTCGGCCAGATCGACGACACCCTCGACAACCTCGCTGACCAGTTGATAAACCATGTAAACCATCATCGCCTCACCCAGACCCGGCACGAACGGCGTCACGACCAACAGCGCGGCATTCACGATGTCGGCGAGCATCTTTTCCAGATTATCGATCCACGCCCAGCGAGCCTCACTGTCCGTATCGGCCGTGGAGATGACCAGTTCCCGGCCGTCGTTCAATATTTTGTTCAGTTGTTGCTCGTACAGATAGACCCAAACATCGCCGCGAAATCGATGTTGGGTATCATCTTCAAAGCGCACGGTGTTGAAGTGCAGGCGCGGATTGTCCACTGGCGTTTCTCGCCAGCTGGGCAAGTCAACGCCCGGTTCTTTCGGGTGCCAGGTGACGTGCGTCAGACGCTGGTTGAGGCCCGCAAAAAAGTGCCCGCGCTGTTGGTGAGCGACGAAACGGCTGAAAAACTGCTGATAACTCCCCCCCGACGGGCACTGGCCCTCGGCCAACTCCGTGTCGGAGTTTCGTAGCTGTCGCGTCAGCTCGTTGAGGAACGCTACAGGTGATGCGTACTCTTTCAGTGGATGCTCGGGGTCATGTGGCACATAGGCAATGACTCGTCTGTTGCCACTGCCGGAGGCATACAGATCGGGCGCGATGAGTACAATTCCGGTCAAGCGTATGTCCATCATTGTCAGGGAGTAATAACGAACCGCGATGCCATCCAGCGTCAGACCTTTGAGGCCCTTGATCATGCCCTGTACAACGAGCCAGGCATCACTGGTGATGTGCTTTTTCACGAGTGCCAGTTGCAGGGCTGCTTTCAGGGCGGCCTTCTGACTCTTGATGACTCTGGATTGCAACACCCCACGGGCCAGACCATCCGCGGGACGTAGATAGCTTTCCAGGTACGCTTTATATCGGGCGCCGATATCCAGCTCCCGACAAAGATCCCTGAACTGCTGAATAGACATTTTCTTGCGTACTTCTTTTACATCGAAATGCCCCAGAGCATCCGGGCGAGTGATGAATTCCGAGTCAGGCAGAAGCACTTCTGAACGTGAGAAGTTGTGCAGTGCCGCGTCCAGCAAGGAAACGGTACGGCTGGTGGTACCGCCATCAAAATCATGAACCCACGGAGAAAGTTTTGCCGGGGAGTACACCTTCAGAAATGTTTCCCTGACATCCTCTTCAACCCCGTACTTTTCCTTTAACTTGCGACGAAGCAATGGCTCGGCGAATGCGTAGACGTCTTGCACGTCCACCAGCATTCTGTCGACATCGTTCTGCGAAGACCAACTCGCCTCCACGACTCGCTTCAAGCTGAGGAGCTCAACCCGGGAGGCGTTTTTGATCCAGTCGGGGATTGCTGAACGCCCCTCTTTCAACGCACAAAGTCGTTGCGGGGTCGAGTTGGCCAGCCAGGCAGGAATAGCGTTTTTGATAAGTTCGTGATGAGCACTTGTTTTAACTGAAACAGGTGACGGGTTGTTTATTGACGACCGACTCATTCGTTAGTGCCTGAGTTAATGGATTAGTTGAACAGCCCCTACTCAAAAAAGCATTGGAGCCGGACAATAAACCGTATAACGCCCGACGAACGATTAATGGAGTACATCGCTGACAGTTCTGTAAGACTTTTCTCGAGCAAGCCGAGATAGTCGTTGCCCCCAGAAAACAGTTTCAACAATGAAACAACTCTGAGGAAGCCCCACCCCCTCTAAAATATATAAAAGCTAATAAACAACCCCATTGATTGCAGTCAAAACGATCAAAGAACTTTGTGTCTTCGATACTGCTCGGGTGTGCAACCGGCTTGACGCTGAAACATCGCGATAAACGCCGACGATGTGCTGTAACCCATATCGAACGCGATCTCCTGAATGCTGCGCGGGCTGTCCAGTGCTTCGATCGAGGCCAGGAAACGCACGCGCTGGCGCCACTCCCCAAAACTCATGCCCAGCTCTCGAACAAACTGCCGGGCCAGGGTTCGTTCGCTGACGTGGATCTGCTCCGCCCACTGCGCCAGTGGCCGGTTGTCGCCCGGCGACGCCTGCAAGGCTTCGAGCACACTGAGCAATCCGCTACTGCTGGTGTAAGGCAAATAACAGTTATGCACCGGCGCTTGTTGCAGCTGGTCGACCAACACCTCGGCCAAGCGTTTATCGGCCGGGTGTTGAGGGATTTTCACGTCGCGGGCAGCGAAGTCCTTGAGGATTGCCTTGAGGATGTCACTGATTGCCAGGGTGCAGGCCTGCTGCGGCAGCTCGCGGCACAGCGACGGTGCGAGGCAGACCGCGCGGTAGTTGATCGGTTGATTGCTGTAAAAACTGTGCTCGATCTGCGGCGGCACCCACACGGCGTACTGGGGCGGCGACATGAAACGACTGCTGCCAATTTCCATGTGCAAAACACCATGAGCCGAATATTCGAGGGTGCCCCACGGGTGGCGGTGGGCCAAGGCATATTCGTGGGTGTCGAAGTCGGCATAACGGAAGTACACCGGGGCCGGCAGTTCGCTGAAGTCCAGCAGGTCGATGTGTTTGCTGTTCATGCTGTCCGAAATCAGGGGCCGATTGTCTGGATCGAAGTATAGGCTTTAATCCAGACAACGGATAATTGCCCTTCATTAACGTTCTGGTTTTCCCCATGCAATACGCTTATCCCCTGCTGGCCATTTTCATCTGGGCCGGCAACACCGTGATCAACAAACTGGCAGTCGGCGCGATCTTCCCCGCCGAAATCGGTTTCTATCGCTGGCTGCTTGCCGGGATGCTGTTCACGCCTTTCATGCTCAAACCGGTCATGACCCATTGGGCGGTGATTCGCCCGAACCTGGGCAAGATTTTCGTCCTCGGCGTGCTCGGCATGGCGGTCTATCAAAGCCTGGCCTACTTCGCCGCAACGATGACCTCGGCCACCAACATGGGCATCATCCTGTCGCTGATGCCGTTGATGTCGCTGGCCATGGCGATCATCAGCCTCGGCCAACGGTTGACCGCCGGTGCGCTGGCCGGTGCGGTGCTGTCGTTTGCCGGCGTGCTGGTGGTGGTTTCGTCCGGCAGCCTGGGTGCGCTGCTGGAGCACGGGGTCAACCTGGGCGATGCGATGATGCTGATCGCCACCCTGGCCTATGCGATCTACAGCACCTTGCTGAAAAAATGGCAGCTGCGTTTGCCGCCGCTGGTGCTGTTGTATTTGCAGGTGCTGGTGGCGGTAGTGGTGCTGTTTCCGCTGTTCCTGGCCTCGCCAAAAGTCGGCCCGACCTTGCAGAACATTCCGCTGGTGCTTTATGCCTGCCTGCTGGCCTCGATGCTCGCGCCACTGGCGTGGATGCAAGCAGTGGTGCGCCTGGGGCCCAGCCGAACCACGCTGTTCTTCAACCTGCTGCCGCTGATTACCGCATTGATTGCGGCGGTGGTGTTGCATGAGCAATTGGCGCTGTACCACCTGGTGGGTGGGATGCTGACGTTGGGCGGGGTGATTCTTTCGGAGCGTTGGACCACGGTGTTGGGCCGCAGGACCTGCGTTGCCTGATCTGACGCCATCGCGAGCAAGCTCGCTCCCACAGGGGATTTGTGAGCGACGCAGATCCAATGTGGGAGCGAGCTTGCTCGCGATGAACGATAACGCAGTCAAAATCCTTACACCCCCGCTGCCTTCAACCGCTGCGCATGCTCGACGAACAACCGCACCGGGTCGGCGCCCTTGCCCACCAGTCCCAGCGACTGGTTGACGATGTCGAAGTGGTCCAGCGGGTATTCATCGCCAATCACCGTGCCCAGATGCGAGCTGTAGCGCCCGACCATGCCGTCGCAATGCCCGGCCTCGCGAACGAAGGTTTTAGCGAACAACCGACAACTGCGGTTGGTGCCGTCAAACAGGTTGCCGCCACGGTCGGTCTTGCCCGGTTGCAACGTCCCCGACCACGAGTAATAACGTACACCGTTGACCAGCTCCGGCCCTTGCCCGCCCCAGGTCTCGGGCAATCCCTGTGGGTAGCGCTGATTGAACAGCGCGACCCCTTCGCTGGTCAGCGAGTTGTGCGAGGCATCGATATCCACCGGCCATTTCGGCCCGCGATAGCCGGTTTCCAACAGGCCCATCAACCACGCGACCATCTGCAACAAGGCGCTCAGCACACGACCCCTCGCACTGTCGGGTGGACAGTGTTTGTGCAGATAGTCCGCCAACTCCGAGCCATGGTTGGGCCCCGCTACCGAGGTCACCGAGGCCACCTGGTCCGGGCGCTTGGCGGCAGCGTAACGGGCGGTCAGCGAACCTTGGCTGTGGCCGATCAGATTGACTTTGCCCGCTCCGGTTTCGCGCAATATTTCATCGATTTGCGCCAATAACTCTTCACCGCGCACTTCATTGGAGTTGACCGGCGAAACCTGTACCGCGATCACTGTCGCCCCACCCCGGCGTAGCGCCGAGATGATCCCGTACCAGTAGGGGTAGAACAGCAGGCGAATGAAGCCGAGCATTCCCGGGACCAGCACCAAGGGGTAGCGCGTGGCGGTCTCTTGCGACATGGGCAGACATCCTTGTGATCGAGTAAGAAGGCCCAAGGCGGGATACAGGCGTCGGCCACGAGCATCGCCACCGAAAATGACACCTTCACGACCAGTCTATGACATTCCAGCCCCCCTACTTCAACCCCACCACCCCCGCCACGATCAACCCCACCGACAGCAATTTGATCAGCGTCAGGCTTTCACCCAGCAAGGCAAACCCCAGAAGCACCGTGCCCAGCGATCCGATGGCGGTCCAGATCGGATAGGCGATGCTCACCGGTAGCTCGCGCATGGCCAGGGTCAGGAAGTAGATCCCGCCGATGGCAGCCACCACGGTGACCAGCGATGGCCACAGCCGGGTGAAACCTTCGGCGTATTTCATGCCCATAGCGAACGTCACTTCGAACGCGGCGGCAATCAGCAGAAACCCCCAGGCCATCTCAAAGCACTCTGGACAGCGCCAATAAGCGTTGCTCAGCCTCGGCGGATGAAACCGCAAACGTCCGTTCGGCGGACTCTTCACCTTCAGCCGCGATCACGGTGATGTCTTCAATGCCGATAAAACCCAGTGCGGTGCGCAGCAGCGGATCGGCGTGGTTCATCGCTTCATTCTCGCCACCGGGGCCAAAACCGAAACCGCCACGGCTGGTGATGATCAGGGCTTTTTTACCCTTCACCAGCGGCTCGTATTGAGCGATGCCATTGTCCAGCGAGTGATTGAAGGTCAAGCCCAGGCGCACGATCTGGTCGATCCAGGCCTTGAGGCCGCTGGGCACACTGAAGTTGTGCATGGGCGTGGAGATCACCAACAAATCGTGGCCGAGCAACTCACCGACCAGTTCATCGCTGAGCGCCAGGTCGGCCTGCATCGACAGCGGCCGAGACTCGGGCTCAGGATGAAACGCCGCGGCGATGAACGCTTCGTTGACCGGCGGAATCAACGCTCGACCGACTTCACGACGGGTCAACCGCGCCTGCGGATGATGGGCCTGCCAGGCGGCAAGAAACACTTCGGCCAACCGCCGTGAGTGCGAACGATCACCGCGAGGGCTGGCGTGTATTGCAAGAATTTTACTCATCTCGACCTCCTGAACTGACTAAACTCGAAAGACTTGGCTGCTTTAAAGCTTGTGGCTTAAAGCTTGACGCTCTCGGCTGCTCCTCTTCAAATGAGCAAAAGTCAGTCAGGATGAATCCATTTCATCCTTGGAGTCTTCCGGATGTTTGCCTCGCTCCCCCTCACCGCCCTGCGCGCGTTCGAATCCGCCTCACGGCTGCTGAGCTTCAAAGCGGCTGCCGATGAACTATCGGTGACGCCGACGGCGATCTCCCATCAAATCCGTTCGCTGGAAAACTGGCTCGGGGTGCCGTTGTTCGAGCGCTTGCCGCGCCGCGTGAAACTGACCGACTGCGGTGAGCGGCTGTTCCGCAGCCTGCATGGCGCCTTGCTCGAAGTGGCGCAAAGCGTCGACACCCTGCGCCCGCAACGCAGCGGCAGCACGCTGATGATTTCCACCACGGCAGCCTTTGCCACGTTGTGGCTGGTGCCGCGTCTGGGACGGTTTTACGCCAGCCACCCAAACATCAAACTGCGACTGGACACCCACTGCGAGGTCATCGACCTGCATCAGGACGCGAGCGTCGACCTGGTGATCCGCTACAGCCTCGACGACTATCCGAACCTCTACGGCCAGTGCCTGTTCGATGAGCAATTCGGGGTCTACGGTTCGCCCGAGCAAGTCGCGCTGGCTGGCAGCCGGCCACCGACGCTGATCAGCGTGAACTGGCACAATTCCAGGCTCTACGCCCATGGCTGGGAAGCCTGGTGCGCACAAGCCGGGGAAACCTGGTTAAGTCACCACCCCGTCACGCGTGAATACGACGAAGAGCATTACGCCCTGCAAGCGGCGATTGCCGGCCAGGGCCTGGTGCTGGCGAGCAATATTCTGGTGTCGGAAAGTGTCGCCAGTGGTTTGCTGGTCGGTTATCGCCCTGAGGTTCAGGTGGACGGCGCCGGCTACAGCGCACTGTGTGTACCCGGACGCGAACGGCATCCACCGGTGCGGGCGTTTTTTCAATGGCTGGATGAAGAGGCAAAGCTTTCGGGGCTCTTGCCAAAATCGCAGCCATCACGCGAACGCCTGTAGGTGCAGCCGCTGACTGCGATGATCGTTCCCGCGCGGGTAAGATCACTTGCAGCCGACTATTTGCTCGGCTTGACCGTCACCGGTGCCTTGCCCTCTTTCATTTGCGCCAGCAACGGCACGCACTGATTCGGCTCGCCGCCACTCGGCGCCACCAGTGCCAGCAGCCCCGCCGCCGGACCTGCAATCACCCCCAGCGCCACCATCCCCGCGCCCCGCAGCATCAATGGCACACCCTTCACACCGGCATCCGGCTTGATGAATTTGCCGCGCACATACAGCGGCGAACGCAACGAGATCAGCCGCACGCCCTTGGACTCTGGCGAGATGGTCAGGTCGAGCTGCTCGCTGGCCATGTTCGCCGTGCCGTCGATGTAGACGATCGCGTTCTCGGTGTCGAACACAAACAGCCGGGAGGTTGCCAGACCGGTCTTGATACCGAAGTCGGCCGCCGCGCAGTTGATCTTCACGTCCTGGTCGCCAAAGATTTTGCCAACCACGTAATTGCCGACGTTCAACCCGGCCAGCTCCATCAGTTGACGACTGATTGCACCGTCGTTCATCAACATCTTCAGATCACCATTGGCGCTGCCCAGCAACGCCGCCACCGAGTTGCCTGTACCTGCAAGGTCGGCGTCACCGTTGAGTTCACCGAAGCTGGTTTTCATCGTCTCGAAGGTCGGGAACAGCTGCTTGAGTTTGAACCCGCGAGCGGTCAGTTTCGCCCGCCCTTCCAGCGGCGTGACACGGCCGTTCAGACGAATCTGCGCGTCGAGTTTTCCGCCCGCCACGCCGAAGCGCAGCGGTTCCAGGCTGAGCTGGCCATCGCTGAGCACCAGATGGGTGTAGAGATCGGTGAACGGCAGCTTCTCGCTTTGAACGATGCGCTTGCCGGTGAATTCGACATCGGCGTCCATATCACGCCAGCGCTCGGTACGGAACTCCTCGACCGGCAACACCTTGTCCGCCGGCTGCTTGCTTTCACCGCCACGGGCCTTTTGCTTGGCGTTGGAGTCGGCGCCGATCAACGGCGCGAGGTCGGCGAACAGCAGTTGATTGGAGATCAGCGCACCACTGAGTTTGGGCCGCGGCTGGCTGGCGACATACGTCAGGTCGCCGTGAATATCGCTGCCGCCGATGGTGCCGTTGAATGTCTCGTAGTGGAACGTTGCACCGTCAGGCGCGCGCAGGTTGGCGATCAAGTGACCGTCGGTGGTGTAAGGCGGCGAAGCCGGCAGGGTCACGCCGGTCAGGGGATAGAGGTTGCCCAGGCTGGTGCCGGCCAGTTTCAGGCGCAGGTCCAGCGCACCGAGGTTCAGCGGGTCGGTCAGGGTGCCGGCCAGCTCGACGCTGGTGTCGGCGATCTTCACTTGCGCGTGCAACGGAAACGGTTTGGCTGCGTCTTGTAATGCCAGCAGCCCACCGACCTTGCCTTCGCCTGCAAGTTTCTGACCGTGGTACTGGCCTTTGACCTTCAGCGCGAACGCATAGTCTTGCGGCGCCGAGCCCTTCTCCAGGGCTTTCTTCGCCGCTTTATCGCCAACGATGTCGCTGAATGGAATCGGCTTGCCCAAAAGGTCGATCAGCAGGTCGAGCTGAGTATTGAGGCTCTGGTCGTCGAGCGTGACGTGGCCCTTGTCGAAGCCGATTGCACCGATGTCTACCACCCAGCGGGACGGTTCGGCGTTCGGGTCTTTCGGGTCGAACGTGAAGGTCCAGTTGGCGCGACCATCGGCCAGGCGTTGCAGGTCGGCATTCGGCTCTGTGAGGTCGATGCGCGGAATCACTACCCGTTGCGCCAATAGCGCCAACGGCGAGATCCGCAACTCGACGCGTTTGAGGCTGACCATTTGCGGCTTTTTCGACCAGTCCGGGTTACCCAGGCTCAAGTCCTCGGCCACCACGTGCGGCCATGGCACCCAGGCGCGCCAACCGCCTTCCTCGACTTCACGCTCCCAGACCACCGTCAGGTTGCCGTTGATGGCAAAGGGGCGGTGCAGTTCTTCGGAGACTTTGGTGTTGAGCGGCGGTTTGATCCGGTTCCAGTCGAAGAACGCGATGATCACCACCAGCAGGGCCATCAGCAGCACGAGGCTGCCGAAAACCCAGGCGAGAATTTTACGAGTGCGCGTCATTGCACGGAGCTCCTGATTACGATTCAGCGCCCGAACTGCGACGCCTGCATGAAACGGTAGGCCAAAAATCGGCTGATTATAGGAACTACGACTGGCAAATGGCCCGCAGGTTTAACGCAAAAACCCTTTCAGACGCTAAAAAGCCAAACTCCCTGACCATCCAGACAGCTTTTCGTTACTCGCCCCGCACTTTTCCGACCCGCAAGTGAGTCGAAAATACCCACCTCGGTGCAAAAGCACTCCCCGGAAACGTCCGCTCTAGAGGCTTTCCGCAGAACAATCAATTCCGTTGATTATTACCATTGTCTTTATGAACTTTTATATCGACTTACCGAGAGTAGCATTAGCTTCGTACCCACTTTATCGCCCTCCCAAGGAGCAACCGATCATGAAACGCCAAATATTGCTTAGCCTGACCCTCTCGATGCTAGCCAGCACTGCTTTTGCCCTGCCAGCTGCCGATCAGGCAACTCCGCAAGTCAAATCCAGCCACTCGGTTTATAGCCAAACGGTTGCCGACGGTGCCAACGGTAACGAACGCCTGAAAGAAAAAGGCCTGATCACTCAGGACGGCTACGACAAGACACCACAAGGTCAGACCCTGGCTTCTGACGGTTCCGATCGCACTCCACAAGGCCAAACCCTGGCTTCCGACGGATCCGACCGCACTCCACAAGGTCAAACCCTGGCTTCCGACGGTTCCGATCGCACTCCACAAGGTCAAACCCTGGCTTCCGACGGATCCGACCGCACACCACAAGGTCAGACCCTGGCCGCTGACGGTTCCGACCACACCCCACAAGGCCAAACCCTGGCTGAAAGTGGTGGTGACCGCGTGATCGAACGCAACGCTAGCCTGAGCTAAGACCATGCTGGCCCGGAAAAAAGCCCGATCTCCTGGATCGGGCTTTGACTTTATGTAAGCCGCACTCCCCGCCTCACCCTCCTTTATTCAAGTTCGACGCCAGCAAAGCTGATTTGCTAGAGTGCGCCGCTGTCCTTGATTAGAAGTCAGCCGCCTGATGCTGCCCCGCGCCGAACAGAAACAACAGACCCGCAACGCCTTGATGGACGCTGCCCGCCACCTGATGGAGTGCGGCCGAGGATTCGGCAGCCTGAGCCTGCGTGAAGTGGCGAAAACCGCTGGCATTGTCCCGACCGGTTTCTACCGGCACTTTGCCGATATGGATCAGCTCGGGCTGGAACTGGTCAGCGAAGTCGGCCAGACCTTCCGCGAAACCATCCGCCTGGTGCGCCACAACGAATTCGTCATGGGCGGGATCATCGACGCCTCGGTGCGAATCTTCCTCGATGTGGTGGCGGCCAACCGTTCGCAGTTCCTGTTTCTGGCGCGCGAACAATATGGTGGCTCGCTGCCGGTGCGCCTGGCTATCGGCAAACTGCGCGAGAACATCAGCTCGGACCTGGCCGCCGACCTGTCATTGATGCCCAAGCTGCAACACCTCGACTTCGCCGGGTTGTCGGTCATGGCCGACCTGATCGTCAAAAGTGTGTTTGCCACCCTCCCCGACATCATCGACCCACCCGCCCAGGCATTGCCCGAGCACCTGACGCCACAGGCGAAGATCACTCAGCAGCTGCGCTTTATCTTTATCGGCTTGAAGCATTGGCAAGGATTGGGCAGCACCGAGTAATCCCATCAAAGATCGCCTTCCTTCGTAGGAGCTGCCGCAGGCTGCGATCTTTTTCATGCGCCACAAATGGGTGCATACAAACCCCTCACGCACCAACTTCACCCAGCTCACCCGCAAATCACGCAACATTCAGAAACATCTTCTACGCTCTGACAGGGATTTCCTACGCCTCGGCCGATTGGCAAGCCCCTTGCTCTAGCCTGAGCATTGTCCTTTGCTGGAAGCCTTCCAATGCTGGTGATTCATCGCAGAATCGAGCCTCAACCCGTCTGGGCCGCCGAGTTGCACCTGAACTTCGAGGCGCGCAGTAAAAGCCGTCTGCGCTGTTTCAGTGCCGAAGGTGAAGACGTCGGGTTGTTTTTGGAGCGCGGGCAGCCGCCGCTGTACGACGGCGAATGCCTGGAGGCCGAAGACGGCCGCATCGTGCGTGTCTGCGCCCGTCCCGAGCAACTGCTGCACGTCACCTGCGCCAACGCCTTCGAATTGACCCGCGCCGCCTATCACCTGGGCAACCGCCACGTTGCCCTGCAAGTCGGTGACGGCTGGTTGCGCCTGCTCGACGACTACGTGCTCAAAGCCATGCTCGAACAGTTGGGCGCGCAGACCGCAAACATCGAAGCCGCGTTCCAGCCGGAGCACGGCGCCTATGGCGGTGGTCATCATCATTCACGCCACGGTGATGAAGATTTCAACTATCCGCCGAAACTGCACCAGTTCGGCGTACGCACATGAACCCGGCCTGGGCGTTGCTGCGCCTGGCCAGCCCGCAATTGCCGATTGGTGGCTACAGCTATTCCCAAGGCCTGGAAATGGCCGTGGACAATGGCCGCGTGAGCGATCCGGAATCCGCCAAACGCTGGATCAGCGATCAGTTACTGCTCAACCTGGCGCGCTTCGAAGCGCCGCTGTTGCTCGCCCATTGCACCGCCGCCGCCAATGAAGACTGGCCACAGTTGCTACAACGCTGTGAGGAACACCGCGCCAGCCGGGAAACCCGCGAGTTGCATCAGGAGAGCCGGCAAATGGGCTATTCCCTGCAGCAACTGCTCAATGGCTTACCGGAACTGGATGACCCCGCCCGCGCCTTTCTCGCACATCGCGGCGAACCGCATCTGGCCCTTGGTTGGGCGCTGGCAGCCCGCGCCTGGCAGATCACCCCACAAGATGCCTTGGCCGCCTGGCTCTGGAGCTGGCTGGAGAATCAATTGGCGGTGTTGATGAAGACTTTGCCGCTGGGCCAGCAAGCCGCACAACGTCTCACCAGCGAACTGCTGCCGCTGTTGCAACAGGCACAGAAAAACGCCTCAAGCATCGATCCCCAACATTACGGCAGCGCCGCTTTCGGCCTGTCCCTGGCGTGCATGGCCCATGAGCGCCAGTACAGCCGTCTGTTTCGTTCCTAGGGCCTGTTATTTTGGAGAAGCACATGAACACACAACCTCTACGCGTCGGTATCGGCGGCCCGGTCGGTTCCGGCAAAACCGCGCTGACCCTGGCCCTGTGCCTGGCGTTGCGTGATCGCTACAACCTGGCCGTGGTCACCAACGATATCTATACCCGCGAAGACGCCGATTTTCTGGTGCGCAACGAAGCCCTGGCCCCCGAGCGGATCATCGGCGTGGAAACCGGCGGCTGCCCACACACGGCGATTCGCGAAGATGCGTCGATCAACCTCGAAGCGGTGGATCAGCTGAACCGGCGCTTTCCCGGCCTCGATCTGATTCTGGTGGAATCCGGCGGCGACAACCTGTCGGCGACCTTCAGCCCGGAACTTTCGGACCTGACGATCTACGTGATCGACGTCTCGGCCGGCGACAAGCTGCCGCGCAAGGGCGGGCCGGGGATCTGCAAATCCGACCTGCTGGTAATCAACAAGATCGATCTGGCGCCACTGGTAGGCGCGTCGCTGTCGATGATGGACAGCGACACCAAGCGCATGCGCGGCGGCAAGCCGTTCGTCTTCAGCAACCAGAAAACCGGCCAGGGCCTTGAAGAAATCATCGCCTTCATCGAGCGCCAAGGGCTGCTGAGCGCAGCCTGATACTTATCCACACGCGTTATCAACAAGGAAGCTTATTCATGACACTCAAACGCATTTTTGCCACCGCAGCTCTGCTGCTCACGCCCGCACTGGCCTTCGCCCACCCAGGCCATGGCGACAACGGCTTGCTGGCCGGGATCAGCCACCCGATCGGCGGCCTCGACCATTTGCTGGCGATGCTGGCCGTCGGGTTGTGGGCCGCGCAACAACAAGGCGCGGCGCGCTGGGTGCTGCCGTGCACCTTCGTCGGCACTCTGCTGATTGGCGGGATGCTCGGGTTTGAAGGCTTGAACCTGCCAGCGCTGGAGAGCGGGATTGCCGCTTCGGTACTGGCGCTGGGCTTGGCCGTGGCATTGGCGGTGCGTCCGCCGCTGAGCCTGGCGATTGGCGCGACGGCGCTGTTTGCCTTGTTCCACGGCGTGGCTCACGGTCTGGAGCTGCCGGACATGTCCAGCCCTTGGGCGTATGCCGCAGGCTTCGTCGCCGCGACCGCAGCCCTGCATGCCGCCGGCTATGCGCTGGTGCGCGTATTGCCTCAGGCCGCTGCGCCATTGGTTCGGGTAGCGGGTGCAGCTTCGGCGGCGACCGGGGTTTGGTTGCTCGC
>NZ_MOBJ01000003.1:119166-511134 GCF_003732225.1 Pseudomonas brassicacearum
TTGCTCGCGATAGCGGTCTCACAGACACAGCGTCTCTCAAGGCAACCTCTCTGCTACCATGTCGCGCAAACACTCCTGCCGTGACGACGCCAGCCAATGCCCGATGCTCCCCGCTCCGCCTCCCAGCCTGAATTGACCGCTCTGTTCGCCACTGTGCAGCAGCATTTCCAGGACGTGATCGTGCCGCTCTGGCAAGGGCCCGGCTGGAACGCGGACATGGCGCTGCCGTATGAAGCGCTGGACGCCGAGCATCGGCCACTGCCGCCACAACGCTACCGGGCCATGGCTTGCGCACGACAGCTGTACCTGTTCGCCAGCCTGATCGGTGAAGTGCCGGCCGCCGAAGAGCGCGCCGCTGCGCTGTTCCGCTCTTTGCAACGGTATTTCCACGATGCCGAGCACGGCGGCTGGTTCTACAGCATCGATGCCCACGGCGCGCCGCTGGATCAGCGTAAAGACCTCTACACCCACGCCTTCATTCTGTTTGCCTGCGCCCATTACTGGGCCAAGGTTCGTGAGCCGTTGGTGGAATCGGTGCTCAATGCAGCGCTGGAAGTGGTCGCTCAGCGTTTCGCCACAGGCGACGGTCTGTACGAAGCCAGCCTCGACCGCGACTGGTCGTCGCTCAACACCGGACCATTGCAGAACCCGCTGATGCATCTGGCCGAAGCGTTCCTCGCCACGCTGTCGGTACGCGATGATGGCCCGGCCCAGGTCGCGCTCAATGCACTCTGCGAGGCCATGCAAAAGCGCTTCATCGACCCGCAGCACGGGGTGATGATGGAAAAACCGCTGGGGGCTGTGAATAACTGGTTTGAACCGGGGCATCAGTTCGAATGGTTCTTTCTGCTGGCATCATCGGCGGCGCTGCGCGGATCAAAACTGCACGCCTCGCTGACCCGCGCATTCGCGTTCACCGAGCAATTGGGCGTCAATCAGCAGACGGGGGCGGTGCGAGCGATGCTCGACCTTGAGCTGGACGGCAGGCCTCGCGATGAAACCCAACGCATCTGGGCCCAGGCGGAATACCTGCGCGCCCTGACCTTGCGTCCGGGCAGCGAAGCCTTGCTCGAGCGTCAATTGAAAGCCTTGCAGCAGCGCTTCCTGCATGCTGGTGGCTGGTACGAATGCCTGGACAGGGATGGCGCGGTCAGCCGCCAGGACATGCCGTCGACCACGCCTTACCATTTGGCGACCTGCTATCGCGGCCTCGCCGAGTATTTCGGTTGACAGAAAGACCGCCATCGCGAGCAAGCTCGCTCCCACAGGTTCAACGGTGTCCTTGTGGGAGCGAGCTTGCTCGCGATGGCAGCGACACGGTCTTCAGCCAGCAATCCACTTGCGATCACCGGTAAAACTGATGGTCAGCCAACGCGCCGCGTCAGGCTTGCCAAGTTTCGCCGAAATCTGATCGCGCAGTTCATCCAGCGTGGCCACGCCATCAAGCCGGTAATCCGCCGGTAACACCACGTGAATCTCGATGAACCGCGCACGCCCGTGCTTCTGCACATACGAGACGTAGTCGGCAAAACCATGCTCGGCCCTGGCCTCATCCATCACCTGGCGAACCTTGTCATCCAGCTGATCCGGGACAATTCCCAGCACATCGCGTAACGCCGGCCTGAGGATTTTGAACGCCGGCGCGAGCATGCTCAGGGCCAGCAGGATCAGGATCAACGGGTCGACGTAAGCGGCCCATTGGCCATAGCCCTGCGTCTTGAGCAGCAGCGCGGTGAGGAAGCTCACCAGCAAGCCGATCGAGAGCATTGCATCCACCAGCCAACTGATGTTGTCGAACTGGATCAGCGAGGATTTCAACGTGCGATTGCGATAACGGACGTAGAAGAAATAGCCGAAACAGACGACGCTAAGCACCGCCGCAAAAGGAATCACCAGGCCCAGTTCGATCTCGCGGCCACCGTTGATGATGCCGAACATACCGCTGAGAAAGGCGTAGATCGCAATCAGCAACAGGAAGCTGCCTTCGATCAGCAGCACCATCGGTTCGAGATGCCAGAAGCCAAACTGAAAGCGCTGGTTACTTTCCTTGGCGATCAGCTTGGCGGTGATCAGCATCAGGACCTTGATGAAGGTCGCGATCAGCGAAAAAAACCCATCGAACAAAATCGATTGGGAGCCAGAAAAAAAACCCGTGACGATCGCGGCGATCGCCACGGCGAACATCAGGATGGTCGATTGTTTGAGCAGTACCTGCTCACCTCGGTTACTCACATTTGCTCCTTTAAAAACCTTGAAACCGCAGCGTGCGGTGGGGGTTTAAGGAAAGGAGTCTACCTTACGGGCACTTTCGCCTGGCTGAACGCAATCGTCGGAACGCCGCCCGGAGCAAGCTCGCTCCCACATTTGATCTCTGGTGTTAGCAGATCCCCTGTGGGAGCGAGCTTGCTCGCGATGAAGATGACTCGGTTTTAAGCCTTGCCACCGCTGCGGTCGATCGCAAACCCACCCCAGGTCTGACTCACCGGCATCAATTCCAGACGGTTGATGTTGATGTGCGCCGGGGCGTTGAGGACCCAGAAGATCGTCTCGGCGATGTCCTGCGGCTGGATCGGCTCGGCGCCCGCGTAGGTGGCGTCGTAGCGCGCCTGGTCACCGGCAAAACGCACCAGCGAGAACTCGCTTTCACACAGACCCGGCTCGATGTTGCTCACGCGCACACCGGTGCCTTGCAGGTCGCAACGCAGGTTCAGCGAGAACTGTTTGACGAAGGCCTTGGTCGCGCCATACACGTGGCTGCCTGGGTACGGGTAGTTGCCGGCGATGGAACCGAGGTTGATGATCCCGGCGCCGCGACCGTGGGCAATCAGGCGTGGCAGCAGCAGGCGAGTGCTGTACATCAGGCCTTTGATGTTGGTGTCGACCATGGTGTCCCAGTCGTCCAGATCGCACTTGGGCGCCGGGTCTACGCCCAGGGCCAGGCCTGCATTGTTGATCAGTCCGCGCAGCGTGGCAAACGACGGCGGCAGGTTGGCAATCGCCGTCTCCATGGCCTTGCGGTCACGCACGTCGAGCACCAGGCCATGGACCTCGGTCTGCTTCGACAATTCGGCGCACAGGGCATTCAGACGCTCTTCACGACGGCCTGTCAGTACCAGTTTCCAGCCGGCCTCGGCAAAACGACGGGCACAGGCTTCACCAAAACCGGACGTCGCGCCGGTAATAAACAGGGTGTTGGACATCGTGTTCTCCTGGTTTGGGCTGAAACGCAGCCAATGGAATAGAAAATCAACTGGCAGCATGCCCGGCGCGGAGCGCAGCGGCAACCGGGTCAGCAACCCTCACGTCACAGGCTGCGCGCACACTGGATCTGCGAGAAGCTGCCGCCATTGAGGGTGACGACCGTGGGGCTGGTTTTTTCGACCTCGCTGGGGGGCGTCAGGTGCAGCTCCTTGAGGGCGTTTTGCGGGTTCTGCCAGAGGATTTTCTTGTACCTCACGTAACCCGTGGCTTCACCGCCGCCCGTGACGATCCGGATCGTGCTGCCGCCGGGTCGATAGTAAAGGGTGGTGCTGGCACCGGTGCAGACATACACATAATCCTTTTGCGGCGCAGGCAGCAAACCGCCCGATAAACCGCCCACCAGGCTATACAACACAGCACTGATCGCGAAAATACCGACAAGCCCCGCCACCACCGTCACCCAGCCACTGTAGTCGCCGAACAGTCGAGCCAGGCGACGAGGCGGCTCATCGGCAATCGCCTCAATCGCAGGCGCGGGCTGAGCAGTCAGTACGACCTCAGGCTTCACTATCGGTAACGCAACCTTGGTGCCAGGCGGCGCCTGAACCGCGACAGCCGGCGCAACCCGCTGCCTGACGGCCGGTTTCGGCAACCGCGCACGCTGCCGAAGAATGATCCGCGCCTGAAGCACCACATACACCGCACACAACAGCGGCAGCACCTGATTGAGCGCCGGCGACTGGCTGTTGACCCAGCCCGCCACCACCGGATCAGACACTGCAATGTCCCCGGCGACATAGCCCAGCAGTGCCGCACCGATCGACACCAGCAACGGCTGACGCTGCAACAACCGGGTGATCTGCAGGCTGCCAAACATCAGCAGCGGCACGCTCAACAGCAACCCCAGTACCAGATAAAAGACACTGCCCTGAGCCACCGCCGCCAACCCGACCACGTTGTCCATGCTCATGATCAGATCGGCGGTCAGCACCGTGACCACCGCACCACCCAAGGTCTGTGGCGAACTGTCTGACGAGTTGCGCTCTTCGTCGGCCTCTTCCTCAGTCAGCAGTCGTACTGCAATCACCAGCAACAGCACGGCGCCGATCAACTTGAGCCACGGCACCAGCAGCAACCAACCGGCCAGCGTGGTCAGCAATGCCCGCAGGGCGATAGCGCCACTGGTGCCGATCAACACGGCTCGCCGCAGCTGCTCGGGTGGCAACCCGCGGCAGGCCATGGCGATCACCAACGCGTTATCGCCGGACAGGATCAGGTCGAGCAGGAATACCTGAAAGACCATACTCAGCGCGTGCAGCGCACCGTCAAATAACATCGAGCGTTTTCCCGGCAAGAGACTGCGTCATCGAAACATTATCCCAGCGCGTCGCTCAACCCGCTGGTCTGCAGGGAGGTCGCTCATGGTGATCCCTATCGGCCGATGGTTGTAGCCGGCCCGCTCCGAAACTGCTTGAGGAACTCCGCATCAGGCGTCAACACCAGCATCGGCTGGCTCTCCGACAGCGCCTGGCGGTAGGTCTGCAACGAGCGGTACAACTTGTAGAATTGCGGGTCTTTGCTGAACGCCGCCGAGAGAATCTGGTTGGCCGCCGCATCCGCTTCACCATGGGTGATTGCCGCCTGGCGCTGGACCTCGGACAGCAACACCGTGCGGTCACGGTCGGCCTTGGCCTGGATTTGCTGAGCCCATTCAAACCCCTGCGCACGCAGCTCCTTGGCTTCGCGTTGACGCTCGGATTTCATCCGGTCGTAAATCGCCTGGCTGGCCTCCAGCGGCAGATCGGCGCGGTGCAGGCGCACCTCGGTCACGTCGATGCCGAGTGCTCGGGCCTTGTCCGCCACGTCTTTCTCGATGATCGCGACTTCCTGCTGACGATCCGTGGACAACAACGAACGCAGCGATATCTCGCCCAGCTTTCGGCGCAACGAAGAGCTGACCATCTGCGTCAGTTGCGCATTGGCCTGGTCCAGCGTTCCGACCGTTTGATAGAAACGCAGCGGGTCGTTGATCCGAAAACGCGTATAGGTCTCGACCTCAATACGCTTCTGATCGCCAAGAATCACTTGCTCGGCCGGTGAGGCCAGGGTTTGCAGACGGCTGTCGTAGAACACGATGGAATCACTGAACGGCACCTTGAACTTGAGCCCCGGCTCGCCGGCCACGCCCATCGGTGCGCCAAAGCGGATGATCAGTGCCTGTTGCGACTCATCGACGACATAGGCCGATGCGGCCAACGCCCAAAGCGCAATCACGACGATGGCTGCGGCCAGCCATTTGAAGGTGCGGTTCATGGTCGGGCGTCCTTCTGCTGCGGTTTGCCAGGCTCGCTCAGCGGCATGTAAGGCACCACCCCGGACATGCCTTTGCCGGAAGAGTCGATGATGACTTTGGAGGCCTTTTTCAGGACTTCATCCATGCTCTCCATGTACAGGCGCCACGCGGTGACGTCTTTGGATTGCACGTAGCTGTTGTAGACCGAAAGAAACCGCTTGGCCTCGCCCTCGGCCAGGTTGCCGACTTGTGCCTGGTAAGCTTCGGCTTCCTGGGTGATACGCGCCGCGTCGCCGCGAGCGCGGGGAATCACGTCATTGGCATAGGCTTCGGCTTCGTTGCGGGCGCGCTCCTGGTCGGCGCGGGCTCGCTGCACATCGTTGAACGCATCGATCACCTGCGGCGGCGGATCGACCCGTTGCAGTTGCACCTGAGTGATGAGAATCCCGGCCTGTTCGCGGTCCAGCAGTTGCTGCAGCAAGTCCCGGGTTTCATCGGCGATCTGCGCACGCTTGTCGGACATCACCGATTGAATCGGCGTACGCCCAATCACCTCGCGCAGCGCGCTTTCGGCCGCGAGTTTCACCGAGCGCTCCGGGTCGCTGATTTTGAACAGGTAGAGTCGCGCGTCCTTGATCCGCCAGAACACCGTGCAATCGGCTTCGACGATGTTTTCATCTCCGGTGAGCATCTGCTTGTCGCGCGCGCCATTGCTCGCCGCGCTCTGCACACTGCTACTGGTGCCCAGTTGCAGCTGATTGACCTGAGTGATCCTGGGTAACAGGACGGTTTCGACAGGATAGGGCAAGTGATAGTGCAGCCCGGATTCAGCGGTCTGTTGCCAACGCCCGAAGCGCAGCACGATGCCCTGTTCATCCGGCTGAACCTTGTAGATACCGGAGCTGATCCAGGCCAGGAATATCAGCCCGCCGATCAATACCAGGCCCCGTCCACCGAGATCCATCACCGCCAGGTGGTAGCCGATTCGTTGACGCAACCGGCGCGTCGGGCTGACGGGTTCGGCAGGAGCAAAGGCGTTGCTATCGGTCATGCAATGGCTCCATGTCGTCAAATGACGAGCGCCCATTCGGGGGCGCCAAGGCGCGCAGAGTACCTGAACCCAAAACCGCGAAAATGAAAATCCTGTCATGTTCGCTGTACAGAAAACGCTCAACTGCTGCCAGGCCTTGGCCGCTCTGGCTCGTAGCCAACTGCACGCACCTTATCCACAGCCCCGTCCACAGTCTTTGGGGGCAAGTGCAAACCTTGAGACGCGCTATCTACAAGGCTTTGCGGGCAGATTTGAAAGTTTTTTGCTTGACCTGGGCACTGACAAGTGTAGCCAGCATCGGTCGGTGCGACCGACCAGTCACCGAGGCGATGGCTCCACGCCAGTAATTACGGCCCTTTGCCGAGTCTTTCCAGAGTTTAACCACAGACTTATCCACAGGCCGAGCAACGACTTTTCAGCCGGTGGGCGTCGGCAATAAAAAGGTTGACAAGGCTCACTCAAGGCCGCGTAAAAACGCCTGATCAAAAAACAACCACAACCCTGCAAGCCACGCCGTTAAAGGCCTTCAGACAGTTGCTACCATGTTACCCACAGCCAGCTCCACAGCAAACGGGGACAAGTCAAAACTGTGGAAAAACAGCTATTTGCAGCGGCTTTATGTCGCGCTTTAGCAGGTTGAAAATATTGTTTTCCACAATTTCCAGAAAGGGCACCACCGTCCCCTGTGGGAGCGAGCTTGCTCGCGATGACGGCGGCACAGTCAGCATCGAGGTGACTGATCTACCGCTATCGCGAGCAAGCTCGCGCCCACAAGGGTTGATGTGTTTTGGAGATATAAAAAAGCCCCGGCGATTGCTCGTCGGGGCTGGAGACTTCAGCAGATAACTAGTGACCGCCGAGATACGCGTTACGCACCTCTTCGTTCACCAACAGCTCCTTGCCGGTACCGCTCAGGCGGATCTGGCCGTTGACCATCACATAGGCCCGGTCGGACAGCTTGAGCGCGTGGTTGGCGTTCTGCTCGACCAGGAAGATGGTCATGCCGGTGCCCGCCAGTTCGCGCAGGGTGGCGAAGATCTGTTTCACCACGATCGGCGCCAACCCCAGGCTCGGTTCGTCGAGTAACAGCAGCTTGGGCCGACTCATCAACGCCCGGGCGATCGCGAGCATTTGTTGCTCGCCACCGGACATGGTCATCGCCCGCTGATTACGCCGCTCCTTGAGCCGCGGAAACAGCTCGAACATGCGCTGCATGTCCTCTGCAGCGTACTGGTCGCCAATCGGGATCGTGCCCATCAGCAGGTTTTCCTCGACGGTCATGTCAGGGAATACCCGCCGCCCTTCCGGCGATTGTGCAATGCCGTTGGAGGCGATGTAGTGGGACGACTTGTGAGTGATGTCCACGCCGCGGTAGACGATCTGCCCGTCGGCGGCCCGTGGCTGGCCGAAGATCGACATCAGCAGGGTGGATTTACCGGCACCGTTGGAGCCGATCAGGCTGACGGTTTCTCCTTCGTTGATGTGCAGCGAGACTTTCTTCAGGGCCTGGATCGGCCCATAGAACACGTCGATCTCTTTCAGTTCGAGGATCGGTTGAGTCATACCAGCTCCTCTTCATCAGCACCCAGGTAGGCGGCAATCACTTTCGGATCGTTGCGGATCGCTTGAGGGTCACCCTCGGCGATCACGTTGCCGTGGTCCAGCACCACGATGTGGTCGGAAATGCTCATTACCATGCCCATGTCGTGTTCAATCAGCACCACGGTAATGTCGTGGTCGTCGCGCAGATGTCGAATCATCGCGCTGAGCGCCTCGGTTTCCTGCGGGTTGAGGCCCGCCGCCGGTTCGTCCAGACAAATGATCTTGGGCCGGGTGCACATGGCCCGGGCGATTTCCAGGCGGCGTTGCTGGCCGTAGGAAAGCTCACCGGCCAGGCGGTTGGCGCAGTCCACCAGATCGACCACTTCCAGCCAGTAGAAGGCGTGGTCCAGGGCATCGCTTTCAGCCTTGCGGTAGCCTTTGGTGTTGAGAATGCCGGACACCAGGTTGCGGTTGACCCACATGTGCTGGGCTACCAGCAGGTTCTCGATCACCGACATTTCCCTGAACAGGCGAATGTTCTGGAAGGTCCGCGCCAAGCCGGCGCGGTTGATCAGGTGCGTGCCACCGAACATCTTGTAGCGGAGTCGGTTGACGAAGCTTTTCGGCGAAACGAAATCGGTCGCCTTGAACGGTTCCCCGAGCATTTTGATGACGTTGGTTTTCACCCCGCGGGTGTTGAGCTCGATACGCCCGCCAGAGGCTTTGTAGAATCCGGTCAGGCAGTTGAACACCGTGGTCTTGCCCGCACCGTTGGGGCCGATCAACGCGAAGATCGAGTTGCGTTTGACCTTCAGGCTGACGTCGCTCAGGGCTTTGATGCCGCCGAAGTGCATCATCAGGTTCTCTACCGAGAGAATGATTTCATCGCTCATGACGCGCTCCTCTCAGTCAAGGCACCTTTACGCGGGATCACACCAGTACGGCTGATCCGAATCAGGCCACGCGGTTTCCAGATCATCATCAGCACCATGAGGACGCCGAACAGCAACACGCGGTATTCGGCGAAGCCGCGCAGCAGTTCCGGCGCGACCGTCAGCACGAATGCGGCGATCACCACGCCGACGGTCGACCCCATACCGCCGAGCACGACGATGGCGAGGATCAAGGCCGACTCGAAGAACGAGAACGAGGTCGGGTTGACGAAACCTTGATAGCTGGCGAAAAACACACCGGCCAGACCGGCTGTGGAAGCCCCCAGGGTAAAGGCCGAGAGCTTGACCAGTACGTGGTTGAGACCCATTGCGCGGCAAGCGATTTCATCTTCGCGCAAAGCCTCCCAGGCGCGCCCGACCGGCATGCGGGTCAGGCGATGCTTGATGTACAGCACCAGCATCACGACGAGAAACAACACGGCATAGATGAACATGAACTTTATGTTCGGGTTGTATTCGGTCCCGAAGAATTCATGGAAGGGTATCCCGCCATCCTTCGCCACACGCGTGAACTCGATACCGAGAAACGACGGTGATGGCACCGGCATACCGTTGGGCCCTCCCGTGAAGGACAGCCAGTTGGTCAGTATCAGGCGAATGATTTCACCGAAGCCCAGGGTCACGATGGCCAGGTAGTCACCGTGCATGCGTAACACCGGAAAGCCGAGTATGCAGCCGGCCATTGCCGCCATGAGTGCCGACAACGGCAACACGGTCCAGAAGCCCAGGCCAAGGTAGTGATAACCCAGTGCCAGGCCATAGGCGCCGATGGCATAGAACGCCACATAACCCAAGTCGAGCAGACCTGCCAGTCCGACCACGATGTTCAGACCAAGGCCCAGCAACACGTAGATCAATCCCAGGATCACCACCGTCAGCAGGTACTTGTCGGCGAAGATCGGAAACACGATAGCGATCACGATCAAACCCGGGATGATGAAGCGCAGCCGCGACTTGAAATCAGGCGGCAACACATGCACGCCGGAGCCGACGACTTCGAAGCTTTGCTGAACCTTCACACCCTTGGCGGTCTGCAAGAACAGGCTCAAGGCAAAACGCCCGATCATCACCGCCCCGACCATCCAGGCGACACGCGTCGGCTGCAGGTTGTAGCTATAACCTTCAAGTACTACGCCCACGATCGGGCCGAAGACAATCAGGGCAATCAACCCGGCCAGAACAGTGTCGATCAGGCTTTTTTTGACATCGATAGTTTTGTTATTAGCGTCGGACATACTTACACCTTCGCCACAAGTGGGCGACCCAACAGGCCTTGAGGACGGAAAATCAGGATCAGTACCAGCAGCGAGAAGCTGAAGACGTCCTTGTAGTCAGAGTTGATCACCCCGGAAAACAGCGACTCGGAAACGCCGAGAATGATCCCGCCGAGCATGGCGCCAGGCAGCGAACCAATGCCGCCGAGCACCGCAGCGGTGAAGGCCTTTATGCCGATCACGAAGCCTGCGTAGAAATCGAAGGTGCCGTAGTTCACCGTGATCAGGACACCGGCCAGCGCAGCCATGGCAGCACCGATAATGAACACGTAGGAGATCACCCGGTCGGTGTTGATCCCGAGGATCGAGGCCATCTTGCGGTCTTGTTGGGTCGCACGACACATGCGCCCCAACTTGGTGTATTTGATGATGTAGGTCAGCAGGGCCATCCCGACAAACGCGGCGACCAGAATGAAGATCTTGGTGTAGGTGATCTGCACGAAACCGGTACCGATATCGAATCTCAGCCCACCGCTCAGCAGCGTAGGAATACCCTGTTGCCGTGAGCCCTGAGCGATCTGTGCGTAGTTCTGCAGGATCAGGGAAACGCCGATAGCACTGATCAGCGGTGCCAGTCGGGTGGAGTTGCGTAGCGGTTTGTAAGCGATGCGCTCGATGACCCAGCCATACACACCCGTCACGAAGACAGTGAACAGCAGGGTGCCCAGGATCAATAACGGAAAGGATTCGACACCGAAGTAAGACAGCAGAGCCAGGCTGATCGCCGCGAGGTACGCGGAAATCATATAAACCTCGCCGTGGGCGAAGTTGATCATGCCGATGATGCCGTAGACCATTGTGTAGCCGATGGCGATCAGGCCGTAGACCGAACCGAGAGTCAAACCGTTGATAACTTGTTGCAGGAAAATACCGTCCATCATGCACTCTCACTAACTTGAGAGGCCACCGCGAACCCGGTGTCGATGAGCCCTTGTGAGGCGCACCTGGCCAGGTTCATGTGGCTCAGAAGAAAAATACCGGGTCGGCATGATTGCAGAACCCATGACCAAAGCCGGACCTGCGCCCCACGACGGATATCGAGAGACCCAGGCCTGGCGATGCGCTTATCTCACTTCTGTTTTTCCAGCTGGTGGTATTTGCCCGCAGCATCCCACTGGTAAACCACGTAGTCGGAGATTTTCAGGTCGCCCTTGGTATCCCATTCCTTCTTGCCCATCACGGTCTCCACCGGATGCGCTTTCAGCCATTTAGCAGCGTCTTCGCCTTTGTTTGTCTTGGCACCGTTGAAGCCGGCAGCCAGGGCCTGTACCGAAGCGTAGGCGTACAGGGTGTAGCCTTCAGGCTCGTAACCGGATTTGCGGAAGGTTTCCACGACAGCCTTGCTGTCTGGAATCAGACGCGGGTCAGCGCCAAAGGTCATGTACACGCCGTCGACGTAAGGAGCACCACCGGCAGTCGTGACCATTTCGTCAGTCACGATGCCGTCATCGGACATGAACTTGACGTCTTTCAGACCTTGCTCGCGCAGTTGGTGGACCAGTGGACCGGCTTCCGGGTGCAGGCCGCCGAAGTAAAGGACGTCAGCCCCTACCGAACGGACCTTGGTGATCAGGGCGCTGAAATCTTTCTCGCCACGGGTCAGACCTTCTTCAAGAACCGGTTTCACGCCACGCGCGGTCAACTGCTTGGCAGTCGCGTCCGCCAGGCCTTTACCGTAGGTGTCCTTGTCGTTGATGACGGCAACTTTCTTGCCTTTCAGGACGTCGACGATGTAGTTACCCGCGACGATACCTTGCTGGTCATCGCGCCCGCACATACGCATCATGGCAGGCAGGCCGCGCTCGGTGACCGCCGGGTTGGTAGAGCCCGGAGTGATTGCGATGACGCCGGCGTCGGAGTAGACCTCGGAAGCAGGGATGGTCGACGACGAGCAGAAGTGCCCGACAACGCCGATAACCTTGTCCTGGACCATTTTGTTCGCAACAGCCACAGCCTGTTTCGGTTCGCAGGCGTCATCGCCCTGGACCAGAACAATTTTTTCGCCGTTGATGCCGCCCTTGGCGTTGATTGCATCCGCCGCAGCTTGCGCACCTTTCATATATTGCAAGCCGAAGGAAGCGCTAGGACCGGTCATCGGACCTGCCACACCAATTTTGACATCAGCCTGAACAAACGAAGAAACACCCAATGCAGTAGCGACTGCGAGTGCCAGAAAACCTTTCCTGTAAAACGTCTGCGACATGTGATGGTGCTCCTGAGGTTTTTTAGTTAGCACAGCAACTTCAGCGGAAGCTTTGATTCAGCTACAAAGCGCAGAGCAAGTGGCGTGCCATCAGTTTTTTATTCTTCAAAAAGTCGCTGCTTTATTGTTATTACGACTGTTTCGGGCCCTTTTTCATTGGGCGTGCAACCGTCTAAACCGCGGAAGGTGAAACCATTTCATTTTTTAGGCGCAACCCGAGCGCGCCATCATTGCAACCGCGGTGCCAAACGACGTGCAACCAGCCTGTAACAGCGTGCGTCACCGAACTGCACACTGCCGGTGCGCAACTGCTACAACACGCACCATTACAGGCTAGCCGCTACGCCGAAAAGCGCCGCTTCCCGCAACATATTTCCTCGATCAGATGACAATCCGCAGGCACTGGCCCGCGTGATAGAGCGAAAACCCGGCCTCGTACAGACAACTGCGCAGGCCCACCCCGGCCAATGGCTGCATGGGGGCGAAGGGAATCGGTAGCGCCTGAGGATTTCCGTTACACAAATAATCGGCAAAGGCTTTACCGACCACCGTGCCAGTGGTCACGCCACGGCCGTTGTAACCGGTGACTGCCACTAAACCGGGCGCCGGCTCGAACAACCGCATCAAGTGATCGGGGGTAAAAGCGATGCAACCGGTCCAGATACATTCCCAATCCACTGGCTTGAGATAGGGGAAATAATGCTGCTGTACCCGGTCGGCCCAGGCTTTGAGGAACCACGTGGGTTTCTGATTGCCATTACCGAGGCTACCGAGCAACAACCGACCGTCTTTGTCGCGACGAATACTGCTGAGCACCTGACGGGTGTCCCACGAACCCTGGCCACCGGGCAAGATTAGCTGCGCGGCCTCTTCGGTCAGCGGCTTTGATGCCACCTGATAGTAATAACCGGGGAAGAAATTGCGCCGCAACTCAGTCCAATCGCCCTCGGTGTAGGCGTTGGAGGCGATCACCACCTGCTCGGCCATGACCGAACCCTCGGCGGTTTGCACCGACCAGCGTTGGCCCTGACGTTCGAGCCGGGTGACCGCTGAATGGTCGAACAGCTGACCACCCAGGTCCGCGGCAGCCTTGGCCAGACCGCTGGTGTAGGCCATTGGATTGAGCGTACCGGCGCGGCGGTCGAGCAACGCGGCGGCAATTTGTTTGGTCCCGGTTGCTTGTTCACAAGCAGCACCGGTCAACAGTTCCACGGGCGCGCCGCGGCGTTTCCATTGTTCTTCACGACTGCGCAGATCGGCCTCGCCACGGGCGTTGTGGGCCATGTGCAGCGTGCCTTCGCGACGCAACTGGCAATCGATGTTGTATTTGTCGATCAGACTGAACACCAAGGCAGGTGCCGCCCCGAGCATGCGATTGAGCTGACTGCCGATCGCTTCGCCGAACCCGGCTTCGATCTCGTCCGGGGGAATCCACATCCCGGCGTTCACCAACCCGACGTTACGCCCCGAACCGCCCTGCCCGCAGCGCTTGGCCTCGAGCACGCAGACGCTTTTACCCTGCTCCAGCAAATGCACCGCCGCTGACAACCCGGTAAAGCCGGCGCCGATCACACAAACGTCCGCCGTGACCTCACCCTTGAGCGCCGCACGGTCAGGCCGTTGCGGCGTCAGTTTTTCCCATAAGCATTCGTCCGATAACGGCATTGCCAGACTCCAAAAATGAAACCTAACCACCACACAATTCAGTGTGGGAGCGAGCTTGCTCGCGATAGCAGTTTTCCAGTCACCTCCATGTCGGATGTGCTGCCGTCATCGCGAGCAAGCTCGCTCCCACAGGGGATCCTTGTTTGACTCAAGCCTCAGTCGAAGGTAATCCCCTGGGCCAACGGCAACTCCAGCGAATAGTTGACGGTGTTGGTCTGGCGACGCATGTAACCGCGCCATGCATCGGAACCGGACTCGCGACCGCCGCCGGTTTCTTTCTCGCCACCAAAAGCGCCACCGATTTCCGCACCGCTCGGGCCGATGTTGACGTTGGCGATGCCGCAGTCGCTGCCCACCGCCGACATGAACTGCTCGGCTTCACGCACGTCGGTGGTAAAGATGCACGACGACAGGCCTTGCGGCACCGCGTTGTTCAGGCGCAGCGCTTCGGCGAAGTCTTTGTAGCCAACCACGTACAGAATCGGGGCGAAGGTTTCGCTGCGCACCACATCGCTTTGCTCTGGCATTTCGACGATGGCCGGCGAAACGTAGTAGGCGTTCGGGAACTTGTCTTCGAGCTGCCGCTTGCCGCCAAACACCCGGCCGCCTTCGCTCAAGGCTTGTTCCAGCGCGTCCTGCATGTTTTCAAAACTGTGCTTGTCGATCAACGGACCCACCAGGTTGCCTTCCAGCGGATGACCGATGCGCACTTTGGAATACGCGGCCTTGAGGCGGGTGACGATCTCTTCCTTGACCGACTCGTGGGCGATCAGGCGACGCAGGGTGGTGCAACGCTGACCGGCGGTGCCGACCGCACTGAACAGAATCGCCCGCACGGCCATGTCAAGGTCGGCGCTTGGGCCAAGGATCATGGCGTTGTTGCCGCCCAGTTCCAGAATGCTGCGAGCAAAACGCGCGGCGATTTTCGGTGCCACTTCGCGCCCCATGCGGGTGCTGCCGGTGGCGCTGATCAAGGCCACACGCGGGTCGTCCACCAGCGCTTCACCGGCATCGCGGCCACCGATGATCACTTGGCTGAGGTATTGCGGCGCATCGCTGAAATTCTTCAAGACGCGCTCGAACAGCGCCTGGCAGGCCAGTGCGGTCAGCGGGGTTTTCTCCGACGGTTTCCAGATCACCGAGTTGCCGCAGACCAGCGCCAGCGTGGTGTTCCAGGCCCAGACCGCAACCGGGAAGTTGAACGCGCTGATCACCCCGACCACGCCCAGCGGATGCCAGGACTCACGCATGTGGTGGCCCGGACGTTCGGAGGCGATGGTCAAACCGTACAGTTGACGGGACAGGCCGACGGCAAAATCGCAGATGTCGATCATTTCCTGAACTTCACCCAGACCTTCCTGAGTGATCTTGCCGGCTTCCCAGGAAACCAGTTCACCGAGATCGGCCTTGTATTCACGCAAAATGTCGCCCAGTTGGCGCACCAGTTCACCACGACGTGGGGCCGGGACCTTGCGCCACAGGTCGAACGCATGCTCTGCGCGACTGACCTGCTGCTCGACTTCAGCGGCGCCTTCCCAGTTCACCGAGGCAATCTGGCTGCCGTCGATCGGTGAATGCACGGGCTGTTTGCCGTTCTGGTACAGGGCCGGGTTCACCCCCAAACGATCAAGCAATGCGGCAACCATGGGTCACTCCTTCAACGTGAAAAGCAGAAAATTCACAGCCCGCTGACAAGGGGCTTCAGGCCTTTAGTTGTAGCCGGCCTGAGACTTGCCAACAAACGACCTTTAGGCGAGATATCATTCCGTTTATTCATGCAAAGCGTTGCAACAAGAACAAGGGACCACCCATGCTGAATAAACGCCACTTGCCATCGATCACCGCGTTGCAGTGTTTCGAGGCGGTCACCCGTCACCTGAGCTTCACCCGCGCCGCCGAAGAGTTGAACCTGACCCAAAGCGCCGTCAGCAAACAGGTCGCGCAACTCGAAGAGCTATTGCAGCATCTGCTGTTTCGCCGGGTACGTCGACGCCTGCAAATGACTCCGGCCGGGGATTTGTACCTGGTTGAAGTGCGAAAGATCCTCACACAAGTCGAGATGTCGACCCACTATCTGCGCTCCTACGGCGGCGAGACAGAAGTATTGCGCGTGTCTACGCCTTCAACCTTCGGCGCTCGTTGGCTGGTACCACGCCTTAAAGGCTGGCGTCTGCGGCATCCGCATATTCATCTGGACTTGTGTAACGAGCAGGAAGCCGACGACCTGCTGCAAGGGCGCAGCGACCTGGCGTTCTATTTCGGTCAGGGTTCGCGACCGGGCACCGAATGCCTGAAGCTGTTCGGCGAAGAGCTAGTGCCGGTTTGTGCACCGGGTAGCCTGCCGGAGCAGCCATTTACTGACCCGACGCAACTCAGCGATCTGGTATTGCTGCAAAATGCCTCGCGGCCGCAGGCCTGGCACGATTGGTTCGACAGTCAGGGATTCCAGACCGAGCACAGCTATCACGGCCCGCGTTTCGAAACCTTTTATATGTGCATCCGCGCAGCGCAAGTCGGCTGTGGCGTCGCCCTGTTGCCACGGTTTCTGGTGGAAGAAGAATTGGCCGACGGCAAACTGGTCATTCCCTGGCAACACGCGATGCCGAGCAGTGATGCCTATTACCTGGCGTATCCCGAACATTCGGCGGAAGTGCCCAAGGTCCGCGATTTTGTGACGTGGATGCTGGAGCAGATAGATAGTCCAAACACCTCCCCACCGTAGGCGGGGTATAAATGCAAAAAACGCTGGCAATGCAGCCCACCGATATGCGCCACTAGCCCCATTCATTGAAACAGCTGAAACGTCGCTGCCATCAGCGGCGGCCAGCATGGAGATTCCCGTTATGAGCGAGAGTGTGTTTGCCGATCGCATCGTGCAGAACTTGCTCGACACCGACTTCTACAAACTGACCATGATGCAGGCGGTGCTGCACAACTACCCCAACGTTGAAGTCGAATGGGAGTTCCGCTGCCGTAACAGTGAGGATCTGCGCCCCTACCTGGCGGAGATTCGTTTTCAGATCGAGCGTCTTGCTGAACTGAGTCTAAGCGCCGATCAGTTGAGCTTTCTGGAACGTATCAGCTTCCTGAAGCCGGATTTCCTGCGCTTTCTCGGATTGTTCCGCTTCAACCTGCGTTATATCCACACCGGCATCGAGAACGGCGAGCTGTTCATCCGCCTGCGCGGGCCGTGGTTGCATGTGATTCTGTTCGAAGTGCCGCTGCTGGCGGTGGTCAGCGAAGTGCGCAACCGTTATCGCTACCGTGAAGTCGTCATGGAACAGGCCCGCGAGCAGCTCTATCGCAAGTTCGACTGGTTGAGCGCCAATGCCAGCGCCGAAGAACTCTCGCACCTGCAGGTGGCGGATTTCGGCACCCGTCGGCGCTTCTCCTACCGCGTGCAGGAAGAAGTGGTGAACGTGCTCAAGCATGACTTCCCCGGACGTTTCGTCGGCACCAGCAACGTGCACCTGTCCCGCGAACTGGACATGAAGCCGCTCGGCACCATGGCTCACGAATGGATCATGGCCCACCAGCAACTCGGTCCGCGACTGATCGACAGCCAAAGCGCCGCCCTCGATTGCTGGGTTCGCGAATACCGCGGCCTGCTGGGGATTGCCCTGACCGATTGCATCACCACCGATGCTTTTCTCAACGACTTCGACCTGTATTTCGCCAAGCTCTTCGACGGTTTGCGCCATGACTCCGGGGACCCGATTGCCTGGGCCGAAAAAGCCATCGCCCACTACCATAAGCTCGGTATCGAGCCGATGAGCAAGACGCTGGTGTTCTCCGACAGCCTGACGCTGCCCAAATCGCTGGAGATATTCCGGGCGTTGCGCGGTCGGATCAATGTCAGCTTCGGTATTGGCACCAACCTGACCTGCGATATTCCGGGTGTCGAACCGATGAGCATCGTGCTTAAAATGGCGGCATGCAATGGTCAACCCGTCGCCAAGATTTCCGATGAAGCAGGCAAGACACACTGCAAAGACCCGAATTTTGTCGCCTATTTGCGACATGTGTTTCAAGTACCTGCCGCCCTCTCTGGCACATCAAGCAAGGAGTGAATTCATGCAAGCCGTACAGCGTGAGATTGCTGAACAGCTCAAGGTCCAACCGCCTTTCGCCGACGTGGCAGCCCTGGAGGCTGAAGTCACACGGCGGATTACCTTTATCCAGGATTGCCTGGTCGACTCCGGGCTCAAGACACTGGTGCTGGGCATCAGCGGTGGCGTCGACTCGTTGACCGCCGGCCTGCTGGCCCAGCGCGCCCTGCGCGAATTGCGCGAGCGCACCGGTGACGCGAGCTACAAGTTCATCGCCGTACGTTTGCCGTATGAGACCCAGTTCGACGAACACGATGCGCAAGCCTCGGTGGATTTCATCGCCCCGGATGAGCGCCACACCGTGAACATCGGCCCGGCGGTCAAGTCGCTGGCCAATGAAGTCGCCGCATTCGAAGGCAAGCACGCAGTCTCGGTGGATTTCGTCCTGGGCAACACCAAGGCGCGGATGCGCATGGTCGCGCAATACACCATCGCCGGCGCCGCCCACGGCCTGGTGATCGGCACCGACCACGCAGCAGAGGCGGTGATGGGCTTCTTCACCAAGTTCGGTGACGGCGCCTGCGACCTCGCCCCGCTGAGCGGCCTGGTGAAAAACCAGGTCCGCGCGATTGCCCGCAGCTTCGGCGCACCGGAGTCGCTGGTGGAAAAAATCCCGACCGCCGACCTTGAAGACCTGTCCCCCGGCAAACCGGACGAAGCGTCCCACGGCGTGACCTACGCCGAGATTGATGCTTTCCTGCACGGTGAGCCGGTGCGTGAAGAGGCGTTCAGGATCATCTGCGATACGTATCGCAAGACCCATCACAAACGAGTGATGCCGTTCGCGCCGTAAGTGGTGGTTGGAACGTAAACAAAAAACCCACTGGGGGAGTGATCCACAGTGGGTTTTTCATTGATAGCATTGAGATCGTCCACGATAGCGACGCTAATATACGAGCTATGTTCAGATAACCCTAAAGTGATAGCTATGTGGCACTAACCCTCCGCTGTAGGAACCCAACGCTCTGAAATCATGAATATCACTCGTCAACCCATTCACCGGGAACTCCCACCTTCCGTCAGGCTTGACTCCGGGATTGCCCAGCACGGCATTCCTGTTGCGAATCTCTATTGCCTCACCCGCCGCTCCGGTACCGGCCAGGACTACCGAACGATCACGGGTAGTGCCATTCCACGGGATAAAGTTGCCCGATGAGTCTCTCGCCACGGTGATGATCGTGACCCGCGGATCGACCACAATAAACCTGCGATCGTGTGTATTGTTGGAACCAGCCACCTTGATGATGTAAAGCCTTTCTTTCAGCCCTGTCAGTTGCTTTTTCCACACGCCCTTATCGTCAGCGGTGGCTGTATCCTCAAAGCCATAATTATCAGAAATGCTGACTTCCTGATGGGGTGACGCCTCTCCACTTACCTCAACCGTAGTCGAAGCTGTGTAGCTGGCATATCGAACGTCATTGCCATCAACGTCTGTGGCACTGCGTATCCATGGCTGCCCCGCTACTGCCTTCACCGTCACGGTCCAGGTATTGGAGTCCTCTCCGCTGGCGATAGCCTTGATCACGTGCGTGTCCGGGTTCAATCCAGTCAACTCGTACGTCCACGCCCCGTCTACAGCCGTGACCGTGTCCTTCAAATCGTCGCCAACAAAAATCTCCACCGTAACACCCACGCCCGCCGTGCCCTCCAGCTTCAGCGTGGTGTCGGTGGTTTCGCCATTGTCGACAACAGGGTTGTCGTTGGAGTCCGTCACCTTGGTGATGACCGGCTTTACTACCTCGACATTTTTAACGGTATAAACCCGCTCCTCGAAATCAAACGCCTGAGTCTCATCGTCTTCCTGGTTCAGTGCGACCTTGACGATGACCTTCAGCGGGGAGCCATTGAGTAACGCCCTGAAGTAGTCGTAAGGCACCTTCACCTCGCGATAACCGCGAGTGATCCAGGCCCCATCCACTGGCTCCGATTGCAGCACGGTGAGCGGGTGATCGACATCACCGACTTTCTTGCCATCCAGGGATATCCAGCACAGTTGTTTCTCGGCAATCAGCGGCCAGTTTTCCAAGCGCAGCGTGCGGTCACTATTGCTGTTGGTAAGGTCCAACTCATCACCCTCACCGTTGTTCTGCGCCTCGAGAATTCGGGCTGCTTTCAACTCGCTCTGCGGCAGGGGAAGCACGTTGAGAACCAGTGGCGGCTCAGAGGTTTTATCGTCCTCACCGTCCCGTATGATGGTGTACGTCACCGTCATTTTTTTGCCCAGCAGGAACGCAACGACCTTCTTCTCCAAATTCAGCGACCTGGGGTTTGTCGGCCCCAGAGGCAACGTGACGCTCTTGGACTTTCCACCTTCCGGGGTACCGGGCTCACCCGCGATCTCGACATAGAACTTGTCATCTGGCAGCAGTTTCATCGTCGGTATCAGCGCCTTGAACTTCTCGATGGTGCCAAACGAGTCCAGATCATGGTCACCGGCCATCGGCTCGAGCTTCAACTGGTCGAGATCCGGGATTGGGGCGCGTGTTTGGGGAGCGGTAACTTGAGCAGTCATGAGCAATCTCCTTCTCGCAAGAGTCGCCGCAACGTGAGCGGCAGGGCTGACGCTCATCTAGCACCCGATTCCGCCATGCTGCCTACTGTCAGAAATAACAGGTAGATGCCGATTTCAGACAAGCGGTAGCAGGTGGGTGATGCCGTTCGCGCCGTAGCAGGTGGCGGGCACAATGAAGCCCACTCGAAGAGTGAAAGTTTTACCGGACACGACTGATCAACGTCATCGGACGTCTGTCACCGCAGTGGGGATGGATTCCGGACTGGACGAGTAACTAAGATGCATGAAAGGTGACATTGCTCCGGCCCCATAAAGCGCTTGAACCTTGATCCGAGGAGTGCCACCAGGTGTGAGGGCCAATGCGTAGTTCCACACTCCGTCAGCATCAGCTCTGAAGCGGTCACGGGGGGTACCCCCTCTAAAGATTTCGAGTTCCCCATAGTCTCTGGCTGTCCCGGCTAACTTGACCGTCTGGTCATAAGTCGAGCCATAAAAGGGAATAGCGCGATCGAAGGAGTCAGTGACTGATGTAATGACAGGGGTTCCAGCCTCCACAGCATTTAGATGCCAGGCATACGATTCCAAATCATGGCCATAAAGTGCCTTGACGAAAACGATGTAGAGTTGTTTTTTCAACCCGGTCAAGGTGCAATGCCATACCCCGTCAGAGCCCACACTGGCTTTCTCCTTGAGACCTCCCGTGGCCCATACCTCGACCTCTTCATCAGGGACGGCTGTCCCCATCAACGTCACGGTAGTCTCAAGCGTCGCCCCGTATTCCGGGATATCCTCGCCTCCGGAGTCCGTGACCTGGGTGATAACGGGAACGCCTTCTCTCCAAAACCAAACCAGCCACATCGCTGAGTACGCACCATCAGACGCGATGGCGCCGAATCTCCCCAACTGTCTTGTCTTTCTGAACTCGTACTCCCACATACCGTCACTATCAGCAATGACGGGGTCCATAGAGTCATCGTGAAAAACCCTGACCTCCTGACCGGCAGCAGCGGTACCCTTAAGTTTCACGCCGTTCGTGGTTGTGTGCCCTCCATTACGGATCTCCACGCCGTTGAGGTCTGTCATGGAGATGATCTCGGGCCTCACTACCAAGGCGCTTTTAACGGTATAGCTTCGCACCATTGAACCGTGCGCCGCCGGCTCGTCATCAACCTGATCAAACGCAACCTTGTACTCGAGCGTCAGGTCCGATCCATTGGTCAGTCCCTTCAGCTCACTGTAAGGAACTGGCCTCTCGATGTAGCCCAGGGTGATCCAGTTCTGATCGACTTGCCCCTTGAACAGCGTTTTATCGTAGCTGTCGCCATTCGCCTTCTCGCCCTTCAGCACGACCCAGCACCATTGGCCTATGGCAATCAGCGGCCAGTTCTCAATGTGCAACGTCCGGTCTTCGGTGTTGGTGGTCAGATCCAGTTCGGGACCGCTACCGTCGTCATCCTTCCCGAAAATCCAGCCCGTCTTCAGATCCTCAGGCTGAAGGTCGAGTATGTTCAATTCGAGCGTCTCGGACGTTACCGACGTTTCGCCGCTACGATTGACCGTATATTCCACCTCCATCTTTTGACCCAGATTAAACGCGACGACCGATAGTTCCAGATTCAAGGTCCTGAGATTCGGCGGGCCGAACTGCAACGTAGGGCTGGTGTACGAACCCCGCGGTTCGGCGCTGTTCCAGCCCCTGAGTTCGACGAAGAACTCGTCGGTCTCCAACAATCCCTGCGACAACCGTTTTATTTCTGCGGTCAATCGGCCGGTTTTGTGGACCTCCATAGGATCCAGGTTGATGCCATCCGATTGCCTGATGCCCGGTGTATCAAGAGTATCCGGGATGGCAGCGCGTGTTTTGGGAGCGATAACTTGAACGGTCATGGGCAAGTTCCTTCTCGAAAGGGTCGCCGCGACGTGAGCGGCAGGGCTGACGCTCATCTGACACCCGATTCCGATGGGCTGACCACTGTCAGAAATAACAGGTAGACAGTGGTTTCCGACCAGCGGTAGGGATGATCTCGCCAGGACACTCAGCGAATTTTGCTCGCGCACAAGCAAAAAAAACGCCCCTGAGGGGCGTTTTTCATTTCAGCCAGGGCTGCCTGATTACTTCAGGACAACAGCGCCTTTCATCATCGAGTTGTGGCCCGGGAACGAGCAGAAGAACTGATAGCTTTCGCCAGCGGTCAGCTTCGACACGTCGAAGGTCACCGAGTCTTTCTCGCCGGCACCGATGATTTTGGTGTGGGCGATAATGCGCGTGTCGCCTTCTTTCAGGTAGTTCTTGTCGATGCCGGCGGCCATGCCGTCGCCAGCAATGCCAGCCATGTCTGCGGTTTTGCTCAGCACCCAGTTATGGCCCATGACGTTCTTCGGCAAGCTGCCGGAGTGGGTCAGGTTGACGGTGAAGGTTTTGCAGCTCTTGTCGATGGTGATCTCCTTCGTGGTGAAGGACATCTGATCGGTGGAGTCGACATCGACCTTGCACTCCGCAGCCATCAATTGGCTGCTGGCCAGTGTCAGCAGGGATACCGCAACGAGTTTGGCAAACATGGTGAATCTCCAAGGCAGGGTTAACAAAATCCGTATCGCGTAAAGACTGCCTGAAATTTTCGGAAGTTCCTATGACTTGCATCAAGAATTGTATACAACTTTCAGGCTATGACATTGATCGAAACAATTAACCGGCCAGACGTCTGGTGCGCACCTATGATCGGTTTGTCATCCCACTCTGGAGCGCCCGTCATGTCCTTCAATAGCCTGTTGTGCAGTTTGCTCGCCGCCTACGCCTGTGGCGCCAGCGGCACCTATGAAGCCCACCGCTACGAGGATTAACCCTTGGAACGCCCAAGGTCAGCCATTATTCTGAAGTCATCACTGACCATGGAGTAAGGCATGTCTTTAGCGTCTGTTTGTGTATTTTGCGGCGCCAGCACCGGCACTAACCCGGCGTATCGGGAAGCCGCGATCGCCCTCGGCCAGGCGCTGGCCCGGCGCAAGTTGACGCTGGTGTACGGCGGTGGCGCCGTCGGCTTGATGGGCATCGTTGCCGATGCCGCGCTGGCAGCGGGTGGCGAAGTGATCGGGATCATTCCCGAAAGCCTGAAGAACAAGGAAATCGGCCACATCGGTCTGACACGCCTGGAAGTGGTCGACGGCATGCACGCACGCAAGGCGCGTATGGCAGAACTGAGCGACGCGTTCATCGCTCTACCGGGCGGTCTCGGCACGTTTGAAGAGTTGTTCGAAGTCTGGACCTGGGGCCAGCTCGGTTACCACGGCAAACCGCTGGGATTGCTGGAAGTGAACGGTTTCTACAGCAAACTCACTGCATTTCTTGATCATGTCGTCGGCGAAGGCTTCGTTCGCGAGCATCACCGTGACATGCTGCAAATGAGCGAATCGCCGCAAGATCTGCTGGATGCACTCGATGCCTGGAAACCCGTGGTGCAGCCAAAATGGGCCGGGCAAAAACCCAGCTAACCCTTGCCCCCGGTTTAAAGGCAGAATACGCGCCGCTCAACCTCACCTTCGACCCCAGAGGATCGCCCATGGCTAAACCTAATTACTCCTTCGCCAAACGTCAAAGAGACTTGGCCAAAGAGCAGAAGAAAGAGGAAAAGTTGCAACGCAAGAAAGCTGCCGCCGATGAAGAAGCCGGCGCACTGAACCCGGATGCAGAAGGTGAAGTGGTTGCTGATGACGCTGTTGAAGCACCGAAAGATCAGGCGCCCGACGCCTGAGACCCACAGGGTTTGATGTTCTGATCAAACCCACCGGATCTGTGTCCAGGGTCGGCAGTCATGCTGCCGACCCTCACAGGCCAGCCTGAAGTACCCCACAATCCTTGTGGGAGCGAGCTTGCTCGCGATAGCGATTTCCCAGTCGCTTCGGTGCTGAATGTGCCTCCGTCATCGCGAGCAAGCTCGCTCCCACAGTAGATCTCCATTACTCCCGTGGCATCACGGTCACCCGCACTTCCGGGTCATGGTTGCCGCCGCCCAGAATCACCCCACGCAACGGCGACACATCAGAAAAGTCCCGGCCCCAGGCCAGGGTAATGTGCTCCAGCGCCGGCTGAATGTTGTTGGTCGGGTCAAAGTCGACCCAGCCCAGCACCGGACAGAACACCGAAACCCAAGCGTGGGACGCATCGGCGCCGATCAACAGTGGCTGCCCCGGTGGTGGCTGGGTCAGCAGGTAACCGCTGACATAACGCGCCGCCAATCCCCGGGAGCGCACGCAAGCAAGCATCAGGTGCGCAAAGTCCTGACAGACTCCACGTCGACGCTCCAGCACTTCCACCAGCGGCGTCGCGACCTGAGTCGCCTCGGCATCGAAAGTGAACTCGCTGAAGATCTTCTCCATCAACGCCTGAACGCCCAGCATCAATGGGCGGCCCAGCGGAAAACAGCTTTCGGAGAACTCGACGAAGCTGCTCTTCAAATGCACATAGGGTGACTCAAACCGATAACGACACGCCTCCAGCAGTTGCGGGGAAATCGGCTGGCTGCTGTAGGTCAATGCGCTGCGGGTCATGTCCCAGGCCGGCGATAGATTGAAATCACGCAGTGGCCGGGCCAGCACTTCGACCGTCAGCCGGGCATTGACCAGCAATTCATCGTGAGGTCTTTCGAAGGCCAGCCGGGTCAGCGGATTGCCGAATACGTCCAGCTCATCGCGGCGCGAGGTCGGATCCGGGCTGATCTGCAATTGCTGCTCGGTGCAGCGCTGCCACGCGCAGGGCCGTGGCCACAAATGGGCGAGCTGCTGGGCCAGGGACACCGGGCTGTCGTAGTGATAATGGGTGTCGTGGAGAATCTGGTAATGGGCACTCATCAGACGGACACCGTGCGCTGGCTGACATCATCGACATGGGCGAAATGCCGCAACGCGAGACGATCAGACACCTGATTACTGACATCGGCGATTTCTTGCAGCAGATCCGCCAGACCATCGAGAGCGGCGCGGACACTGCTTTCACCGAACAAAGCGTTCTCCAGACAACCGAGATCGAATCGCGCCAGACGCTCTACCAACGAAGGCAACGCCAAATCGCGCGGCACACCAAAGTCGTCGTTCAAGCGCTTGAGGGTACGGGTCACCAGTTTCAGCTGGAACAGCACCGCGTGGGGGTTCTGTTCATCGAGCAACAACAAATCGAGCACCGGGATCAACTGCGCCACCGCCAGGTAACGGGAACGGTAGGTGATGCTGCTATTGCCCAGTTCCAGCAACCATTCCAGGCCCGCTTGATCAAACGCCCCGGCACCGCGCAGGAACGCCGCCAGACTGCTGCTCAAGAATTGCAAGCGCTCGATCCGCCGACCGATCATCAAGAAGCGCCAGCCTTCGTCGCGGGTCATGTCGTCCAGTGCAAAACCCGACAGCGCCGCAAGTGACATCACCAAGCGGTTGAGGAAATCCAGCAGCTCGCCAAAATCCGGCGCTTCGGTTTCCAGCTCTGCGGCTTCGCGTTGCAACTCGACCAGCGCCTGCCAGTTCTCCCGTGAGAGCTTGCCGCGCACCTGGGACGCCGCCCACTGCAAGCGTTGCAGGTTGGCGCGCAGGCTGAACGGCCAGTCATCGCCAAGCAATGCCGCCAGCAAACGTTCGGGCAATTCGCCTTCGTCGGGCAGCAGCATCAGGCTTTCGCCGAGATCGACCGCAGCCTGCAAGGCTTGCGGATCGTCGCCATCGACATAGCGCGTGAGCATGATCCGCAGCAACCGCGCGCTGTCGTCGCAGCGCTCGCAATAACGACCAAACCAGAACAGGTTTTCGACCACCCGCGACGGCAGGTACGGATCGCGCCGCACCAGATCGTGCACGCCGATGGTCCGCTGGGTTTTCCATTGCTCGCCAATCGGTGCTCGTTCGCCCAACACCCAGGTGTCCTTGCTCGCGCCGCCGCGCTGCATCGACACTACTTCGGCATCGGCATCGGCCGCCACCCGGGTCAAGCCGCCGGGCAGCACCCGATAGCCGTCGTTACTGGCCACCGCGTAAACACGCATGCCGATGGCCCGGGGCTGCAACTGGCCGTCTTCGGCTTGCCAGATCGGTGCCTGCGACAGCTGCGCCAGTTCTTGCGCCACATAGGCATACGGCCGTGCCTGCATGCGCTCGGCGAGGATTTGACGCTGCTTTTCACTCAAGTCACGCCCGAACACCGGGGCAAAACTTTGCGACGGAAACGCCGGTTTGATCAGCAGCTCAGGCAGTTTTTCCAGAGCCTGCGCCAGCACTGGAGGTTCGCCGCACCACCAGGTGGCAATGGACGGCAGGATCAGTTCTTCGCCGAACAGGAATTGATTGATCTTCGGCAGAAAGCCCAACAGGCCCGGCGACTCCAGCACACCGCTGCCCAAGGCATTGGCCACCAGCACCCGCCCCTGTCGCACCGCTTCAAGCAGGCCCGGTACGCCGAGCGCCGAGTCGGTGCGCAACTCCAGCGGATCGCAGAAATCATCGTCGAGCCGCCGCATGATCGCGTGGACCCGACGCAAACCGCTGAGGGTTTTCAGGTATACCGTGGCATCGCGTACCGTCAGATCGCCGCCCTCAACCAGCGGATAACCCAGTTGGCGGGCCAGATACAGGTGCTCGAAATAACTCTCGTTGAACCGCCCCGGCGTCAGCAACACCACCAGCGGCACTTCATCGGCACTTGGCGCCTGACGCGCGAGGGTTTCCTGCAAGGTGCGAAAGAACCCGGCCAGGTGCTGCACCTGCAAATCGCGGTACAGCTCCGGAAAGGCCCGCGACACGATGGTGCGGTTTTCCAGCGCATAACCGGCACCGGACGGCGCCTGAGTCCGATCCGCCGTCACCCACCAACGCCCATCGGGGGTGCGCGCCAGATCCACCGCATACAGATGCAGGAACGCCCCGTCCGGCGGTTGAATGCCCTGACAGGGCCAGAGGAAATTGTTGTGACCAAATACCAGTTCTGCCGGCAACAGGCCTTCGGCAATCAGCCGCTGCGGGCCATACAGATCCGCCAGTACCGCATTGAGCAAACGCGCGCGCTGAGCGATCCCGGCCGACAACTGCTGCCACTCATCGGCCGCGATCACATGGGGTAACAGGTCCAGTTCCCACGGACGATCAGCGCCTTTTGGGTCGGCGTAGACATTGTAGGTGACGCCGTTTTCCTGAATCTGCCGTGCCAGCAAGGCTTGTCGCTGCACCAGTTGCGCCGGGGTGCTGCGTTGCAACTGATCGAACAGCCGTCGCCAATGCGGGCGCACAGCGCCGCTGTCGTCGAGCAGTTCGTGATAGGTGCCCGTTGTGCGCGGGTAACGGTCAAGCAGGTCAGGCATGGAAAGCTCGGCAAGGGCAAGGGAAGTCAGATTAACGCACAGACGCTACAAATCCAGTGGGCACGGGCCCCAAAGCGAACAACCGTGGAGATCCCTGTGGGAGCGAGCTTGCTCCGGGCGGCGTTCCGACGATGACGGCAGCACATTCAACATCATCGTTGACTGACCCACCGCTATCGCGAGCAAGCTCGCTCCCACAGGGAGGTAATCGATGCTGCAAGTACCGCGTTCACTCATTTTTTTTCGCAAACCCGCGCAAATCCAAGGTCATCGGCAGTTCGTCGTTGATGATCAGCGTCGGCACCGGCAAGGTTCCCGGGCTGTGACCGTGACGGAAGAACCGCGCCATCCGCCGGCTCTCCGCCTCGTTGGCGTTCACCGGCAGGCTGTCGTAGTTGCGCCCGCCCGGATGGGCGACGTGGTACTGACAACCGCCCAGCGAGCGTTGCATCCAGGTATCGAGCAAGTCGAATACCAGCGGCGCGTGCACCGGGATGGTCGGTTGCAGGCAGTTCGCCGGTTGCCAGGCGCGAAAACGTACGCCGGCGACAAATTCACCGACCCGCCCGGTCGGTTGCAGCGGCACCGGGATGCCGTTGCAGGTCAGCACATAACGTTGCGGCGCCAAACCTGTGAGCTTGACCTGCAAACGCTCCAGCGACGAGTCGACATAACGCACCGTGCCGCCGGCCGAACCTTCCTCTCCCAGCACATGCCAGGGCTCCAACGCTTGGCGCAGCTCCAGTTCGATGCCACTGACCGCGTAATCGCCGACCTTGGGAAAACGGAACTCCAGATGCGCCGCAAACCACTCGGCACGCAGCGCATAGCCGGCGGCGTTGAGATCAACAATCACGTCGGCGAAGTCCTGCTCGATAAAGTGCGGCAACAGGAAACGGTCATGTAACTCGGTGCCCCAACGGGCCAGCTTGGCCGGCGCATAAGGCTCGCGCCAGAACCGCGCCACCAGTGCCCGCAGCAACAATTGCTGGGCCAGGCTCATGCGCGCATGGGGCGGCATTTCAAAGGCACGCAGCTCCAGCAGACCCAGGCGACCGGTGGCGCCGTCCGGAGAATAGAGCTTGTCGATGCAGAACTCGGCGCGGTGGGTGTTGCCCGTGACATCGATCAGCAAGTTACGCAGCAAGCGATCCACCAACCACGGCGCGCACTCTTCACCCGGTTCGGGCATCTGCGCAAAGGCGATTTCCAGCTCGTACAACGCATCGTTGCGCGCTTCGTCCACGCGCGGCGCCTGGGAAGTCGGGCCGATGAACAGACCGGAAAACAGGTAAGACAGCGATGGATGGTTATGCCAGTAGCTGATCAGACTGCGCAGCAGATCTGGCCGACGCAGAAACGGTGAGTCAGCCGGAGTCGCGCCACCAAGGACGAAATGGTTACCGCCACCAGTGCCGGTGTGCCGACCATCGATCATGAACTTCTCGGTGGTCAGCCGGGTTTGCCGCGCCTCTTCGTAGAGGAATTCGGTGCGTTCGACCAACTCGTCCCAACTGGCGGACGGCTGCACGTTGACCTCGATCACGCCGGGGTCGGGAGTAATGCGGAAGTTACTCAGGCGCGGGTCGCTCGGTGGCTCGTAACCTTCCAGCAATACCGGGCAATGCAGTTCCTCGGCGGTGGCTTCGATGGCGCTGACCAGTTCGAGGTAATCCTCGACGCGTTCCAGCGGCGGCATGAACAGGTACAACCGCCCTTCCCGAGCCTCGGCGCAGAGCGCGGTGCGTGTCAGCCAGTCGGCGGATTGGTCGATTTTCGGTGCGCGCTCATCGGCGGTGGCCGGCTCGCCATGCACCCGCAACCTCGCGGCGTCGGGCAGCTCCGGTAAATCCTGGTTCGGATCGACCGGGTGCACGAACGGGTACTCCGCCGCCGTCACCCACGGTTGCGAAGCCAACGGCAAGCGATAACCCAGCGGTGAATCTCCTGGCACCAACCGGCAATGGCTGTCACGCAGATACCAGCGGCCGCTCTGCCATTGATCGCCCTTGGCGGTGCGCGCCAGCGGCAACACCTGACCGATCACTTTATCGAGCCCCTGGCTGAAGACCTTATGCAGACGGGCGCGCTCAAGTTCATCGCTCAGTCGTGAGTCTTCGGCACTGACGTTGACCGGCAATGCACCTTCGCGCCAGAGGTAGTAAAGGTTGTCTTCGTAGGCTGGAAATACAAAGCGAGCAGGCAGTTTCAAACGCTCGGCGACACTCGCCAGAAAACGCCCGGCCAACGCGCCATCGGCGCCGTAGTCTTGCTGTTCATCGGCAATCAGCGCGCTGTTGTGCCAGATCGGCACGCCATCTCGACGCCAGTAGCAGTTCAGCGACCAGCGCGGCAGTTGCTCGCCGGGATACCACTTGCCCTGGCCAAAATGCACCAGGCCCTTGGGTGCGTAATGTTTGCGCATGCGCTGGAACAGCTCGGCGGACAGCCGCCGCTTGTCCGGCCCGAGTGCTGCTGTGTTCCATTCGGCAGCGTCCGGGTCGTCGATGGAGACGAAAGTCGGCTCACCGCCCATGGTCAGCCGCACATCGCCAGCTTGCAGGTCGGCATCGATCTGCCGGCCCAATGCCTGGATCGCCAGCCACTGGTCTTCGGTGTAGGGCTTGGTGACCCGTGGGGCCTCCCAAATCCGCTCCACCGACATTTCGTGGCTGAATTCGCACTCGCACGGTTCAACCAGCCCGCTGATCGGCGCCGCAGAGGACGGATCGGGGCTACAGGCCAATGGAATATGCCCTTCGCCAGCAAACAGCCCAGAAGTAGCGTCCAGGCCGATCCAGCCGGCGCCGGGCAGGTAAACCTCGCACCAGGCATGCAGGTCGGTGAAGTCCACTTCTGTGCCGGAAGGGCCGTCGAGGCTTTTGACGTCAGCGGTGAGCTGAATCAGGTAACCGGAAACAAATCGCGCCGCCAGCCCGAGGTTGCGCAGCAGTTGCACCAGCAACCAGGCCGAATCGCGGCAAGAACCCGATGCGTGTTCCAGGGTGTATTCCGGGGTTTGAACGCCCGGTTCCATGCGGATCAGGTAGCCGATGTCTTCGCTCAGGCGCTGGTTGAGGGCCACCAGAAAATCCACGGCGGGCAGCGGGGTGCGGTCGATGCCGTCAAGGTAGGCCTTGAACGTCGGCGTCAGCGGCAGGGTTTCCAGGTACGGCGCCAGCTCACGCTGTTCATCGGCGGCATAGGCGAAGGGGATTTTTTCCGCGTAGGGCTCAAGGAAGAAATCGAACGGGTTGAACACCGCCATCTCGGCCAGCAGATCGACTTCGATCCGCAGCTCCGGGGTTTTCTCCGGGAACACCAACCGCGCCAGATAATTGCCCTGGGGGTCTTGTTGCCAGTTGATGAAGTGCTGATCAGGCGAGACTTTCAACGCATAGGAAAGAATCCGCGTGCGACTGTGGGCGGCCGGACGCAGGCGTACGATCTGCGGACCGAGCTCGACAGCGCGGTCGTAGCGGTAATGCGTAACGTGGTGCAACGCGACATGAATCGACACGGCGGCCTCCTGCAAGCCAGGGCATGGAAACAAAGCGCGCAAGACTTATGCCAGAGCGGCGATCATTGCGCTTTATCTTAAGACCCGGTGCAGTACAGCACCAAAACGGCGCCAAGGTGGGTGCCGTGGTGCGAGGGTTGCACATATTTGTGGCGAGTGTGTGAGGGTGGGTCGTGAATCTATCCAGTCAACGGGCTTTGCGCTTGGCAATCAAAGCTTCGCGCAGATGGCGCACTTCGAGCAGCGTCTGGCGCATTTCGCGGTGGCGTTTGCTGTTGAGCAGCAGTAGCGCCAGCAGCGGAAACAGTAAAGTCACGGCATAAATCAGAGGGTGCGGCCCATATGCGATGGCGGGCAATACTCCGAGAAAACAAATGGCCAATAGCGCCACCAGCGGCCTGACCCAATTCGGACGCCCCCGCGCGATCATGAAATTACAGTGCACGATGACCAGGGTGAGCGCGATGCCACCCAGGAAGGAGTACTTGGCACTGTCGGCCATGGAAAGGTTCTGAAAATAGCTTTCGAAAAACAACGGGACCGCAAAGACCAGGGTGAAGACGGAGGCAAATATCGCTCCCATGAAGACCGGGAAGTAGCGGGCGAGATAGCGCGTCAATGGAGGAAAATCGTTCATTTCATTTTCCGGGGCTTGCGGTCGGCAAGGGCAGCTTGGCGCTTTTTGCGAATCATTACGAGTTGACGGCGCATTTCGCGATGGCGCTGACTATTCAGCAACAACATCCCGAGCAAGGGAAACAGCAGGCCAGTTACATAAGCCGCCATATGCGGCCGGTAGCCGTAGGTAGGCAGGACTGTCAGAAAGCACACAGCGTAGAAAGCGACAATGGCCCAACTTCCCCAAGTGCGCCCTCTGATCATGACGAAATGGCTGAACGCCAAGAGCAGCCCCAGCCCAACCGCCGCCAGAAAAGAATAACGCGCACGCTCTGGATCACCGCGAAAATAGGTACTCGAGGCCAATGAGATGGCCGCGGAAAGGGAAAAGCAGGCGAGAAAGAATGCACAGATGAACGTAGGGAAATACTGAGCCAAAAAAGCGCTCAACGAACCTTGGCGCTCCATCATTCAAGCTCCTCATACAAACCTACCGCGATGGTACGAATGTTCCCCGACAAAGCGCTCCCGAAAATACCAATGGCCGCACCGAGAGAATCCCGGATTTGTGTCACAGTGGCGTGGTTGATTTCAGTCGCCGAGTAGCGCTTGACCAGTTCGCCGGAACGCTGGCGCAACTTCAAGAGCTTATTGCTCAAACCAGGATCTTTCAGACTCAACAGTTCCTTGGTGAGCGTTTTTCGTTGCTGGCGGGTCAACCCTTTGGATAGCTCGTACCAGCTTCTACCGGTGGTGGCCTTTCGGGCCTGCAACAATCGCAGCGTGGTCAGGGTAGACGCTCCGGCCCCCAGCAGCGAGGCCGTATCCAGTACTGGCATCGCGTAGCGATACCAGTCTTCGCCGTCCATGTCGTCGTTTGCTGTCGGATCGCTGAGTTCGTTGTAAGTTCTCATACCCCCAACCACACACTGCACCGTACTGGCCGATGCTGCTGTCGCACCGAGCCCAGTCACGACCAAGCTCGCGCCGGCGGTGAAAGGCACGGCGACTGTGCCGCTGAATACTACGATCCAACCCAAAATCGCCCCCGCACAAGACAAGGTGGTATTGACAGCCTCACCCACCAATCGGGACTCTCGCGGGTTGTTGGTCACTTGATCGGCGAACTGCGCAGGCGCAATGTACTTCTGTGCCTCCCGCAAGATGATGCGCTTGGGCTTGATGCTGCAGAGGGGTTTGAATTCGCGCAGGGTGACCACGTTGAAGTCGGCATCGATATACACGACACCCGCGCCGACAATGCCGGGGTCGGCATCGATGGCCGCGAATAGGCGCGGCAGGTTGATTTCACTTTCGATGCGCTGGCGCGCCATGAACTGGGAGCGGTTGGAGTCCATGCCGATGCCGAGCAGGGGGGTGCTCATGGGTGTTCTTCCTTGAAGTGGAGAGTGGCCATGCCGGCCTCATCGCGGGCAAGCCCGGCTCCCACATCTGGAATGCATTCCCCTGTGGGAGCTGGCTTGCCTGCGATGGCAATTAATGGGCGCCACCTTAACAAACAAGTTCTCCACCACCTACAAAGCAAAACGCCAGCACGAGGCTGGCGTTTTGCTTTCTAGGCTGCGATCAACGCGGCACTACCGGCTTACGCCCAGGCTTGGGCCCTTTGCCTTTGGCAGCGTCCTTGCGCTCCTTGGCGGCTTGTTGGTTGCGGGCGAACGCCGCAGCCTTGGCCTGTTCACGCTTGTCCCAAGGGTTACCGCCATCGCTGGCACGCGGCGGCAAGCCGGTGTGTTGCGTAAGGATTTTGGTGGTCTTTTCCCCGGCCACTTTATGGCTACCGGCTGGCGTCGAGTTCTTGCGACGGGCGCTCTGGTAGCTGTCGGTGGCCGGCTGGTGCAGCGGGATCAGCTGGTTCTTGCCCGGCCCGATCAGGTCGGCGCGGCCCATGCGGGTCAGCGCTTCACGCAGCATCGGCCAGCCTTTAGGGTCGTGGTAACGCAAGAACGCCTTGTGCAGACGACGCTGCTCTTCGCTCTTGACGATGGTCACGGCGTCGCTCTTGTAAGTGACCTTGCGCAGCGGGTTCTTGCCCGAGTGGTACATCGCGGTGGCGGTGGCCATCGGCGACGGGTAGAACGCCTGCACCTGGTCCGCACGGAAACCGTTGCCCTTGAGCCACAGCGCCAGGTTCATCATGTCTTCGTCGGTAGTGCCCGGGTGGGCGGCGATGAAGTACGGAATCAGGTACTGCTCTTTCCCGGCTTCCTTGGAGTACTTCTCGAACATCCGCTTGAACTTGTCATAGCTGCCGATGCCCGGCTTCATCATCTGATTGAGCGGACCTTCCTCGGTGTGTTCCGGGGCGATCTTCAGGTAACCGCCGACGTGGTGGGTCACCAGCTCTTTGACGTATTCCGGCGACTCGACCGCGAGGTCGTAACGCAGGCCGGAAGCGATCAGGATCTTCTTCACACCCGGCAAGGCACGGGCGCTGCGATACAACTGGATCAGCGACGAGTGGTCGGTGTTGAGGTTCGGGCAAATGCCCGGGAACACGCACGACGGCTTGCGGCACGCGGATTCGATTTCCGGGGTCTTGCAGGCGATGCGGTACATGTTCGCGGTCGGGCCGCCGAGGTCGGAAATGACGCCGGTAAAGCCTGGGACCTTGTCGCGGATCTCTTCGATTTCGCGAATGATCGACTCTTCGGAGCGGTTCTGGATGATCCGGCCTTCGTGCTCGGTGATCGAGCAGAAGGTACAGCCGCCGAAGCAGCCGCGCATGATGTTCACCGAGAAACGGATCATGTCGTAGGCCGGGATCTTCTCCTTGCCGTACGCCGGGTGCGGAACACGGGCGTAAGGCATGCCAAACACGTAGTCCATCTCCTCGGTGGTCATCGGAATCGGCGGCGGATTGAACCAGACGTCGACTTCGCCGTGCTTCTGGACCAGTGCACGGGCGTTGCCCGGGTTGGTTTCCAGGTGCAGCACGCGGTTGGCGTGGGCGTACAGAACGGCATCGCCACGGACCTTTTCTACCGATGGCAGACGGATCACGGTCTTGTCGCGGGTCATCCGAGGGCTCGCCAGGATCTGCACGACCTTGGCTTCTTCCGGATCGTCAACCGGCCCCTTCTCCTGCTCGATGGCGCAGGCCTGGGTGTCTTGCGTGTTGACGTACGGGTTGATGATCTTGTCGATCTTGCCCGGACGGTCGATGCGCGTGGAGTCGACTTCGTACCAGCCTTGCGGCGTATCACGACGAATGAACGCGGTGCCGCGCACGTCGGTGATGTCTTCGATCTTGTGACCGTAGGACAGACGCTGGGCGACTTCGACGATCGCTCGCTCGGCGTTGCCGTACAGCAGAATGTCGGCGCAGGCGTCGATCAGGATCGAGTTGCGCACCCGGTCCTGCCAGTAATCGTAGTGCGCGATGCGGCGCAGGGAAGCTTCGATGCCGCCGAGAACAATCGGCACGTTCTTGTAGGCTTCCTTGCAGCGCTGGCTGTAAACCAGGCTCGCGCGATCCGGACGTTTGCCAGCCATGCCACCAGGGGTGTAGGCGTCATCGGAACGGATTTTTTTGTCGGCGGTGTAGCGGTTGATCATCGAGTCCATGTTGCCGGCCGCGACACCGAAGAACAGGTTCGGCTCGCCGAGCTTCATGAAGTCGTCTTTGGACTGCCAGTTTGGCTGGGCAATGATCCCGACGCGAAAGCCCTGGGACTCCAGCAGCCGGCCGATGATTGCCATGCCAAACGACGGGTGGTCGACGTAGGCATCACCGGTGACGATGATGATGTCGCAGGAATCCCAGCCGAGCTGATCCATCTCCTCCCTGCTCATTGGCAGGAATGGCGCGGGACCGAAACATTCGGCCCAGTACTTGGGATAGTCAAATAACGGCTTGGCTGCTTGCATGTCGATAACCGGTGTTGGCTTTCATTGAATTTCGCGGGCGCGGAATATAGCACAAATTTTGACCAATTCCGACGGCTATGGTCGGAAATTGGTGTCGCCCCTATCGCGAGCAAGCTCGCTCCCACAGGGATAGCGTCGCTCTTGTGGGAGCGAGCTTGCTCGCGATGAGGCCATATCAGACGCCGAATAGCTTACTCGTCGTCGAAGTTATAGCTGCCCGGCGCGAGGTTTTCGAAGCGGGTGTACTTGCCGATGAACGCCAGGCGTGACGTACCGATCGGCCCGTTCCGCTGCTTGCCGATAATAATCTCGGCGATGCCCTTGTGCTCGGTTTCCGGGTGATACACCTCGTCCCGGTACACGAACATGATGACGTCGGCATCCTGCTCGATCGCTCCGGATTCCCGCAAGTCGGAGTTGATCGGGCGCTTGTTGGGACGTTGTTCCAGAGAACGGTTGAGCTGTGACAGCGCCACCACCGGGCAGTTGAATTCCTTGGCCAGGGCTTTCAACGAGCGGGAGATTTCGGAGATCTCGTTGGTCCGGTTATCGCCACCCGAGCCCGGGATCTGCATGAGTTGCAGGTAGTCGATCATGATCAGGGCCACTTCGCCGTGCTCACGCACCAGACGACGAGTCCGCGCGCGCATTTCCGACGGGCTGATGCCTGCGGTATCGTCGATGAACAGCTTGCGATCGTTGAGCAGGTTGACCGCCGAGGTCAGGCGAGGCCAATCGTCATCGTCCAGGCGACCGGCCCGGACCTTGGTCTGATCGATCCGGCCCAGCGACGACAACATACGCATGATCAGCGATTCGCCTGGCATCTCCAGCGAGTAGACCAGTACGCACTTGTCACTGCGCAGCACGGCGTTTTCCACCAGGTTCATCGCAAAGGTGGTTTTACCCATCGATGGACGACCAGCAACGATGATCAAGTCAGACGGTTGCAGGCCGCTGGTTTTCTCGTCGAGGTCGGTGTAGCCGGTCGACAGGCCGGTGATGGCGTTGTCGGTGTTGAACAAGGTGTCGATGCGGTCGATAGCCTTGGTCAACAGGTCATTAACGCTGACCGGGCCGCCGGTTTTCGGCCGTGCTTCGGCGATCTGGAAGATCTGCCGTTCGGCTTCATCGAGAATTTCGGCGGCGGTGCGACCTTCCGGGTTGAAGGCGCTGTCGGCGATTTCGGTGCTGATGCCGATCAACTGGCGCAGGGTCGCTCGCTCACGAACGATCTGGGCATAGGCCTTGATGTTGGCGACCGACGGCGTATTTTTCGCCAGTTCACCAAGGTATCCGAGACCACCGACTTGCGAGGTCTGACCTTCCTTGTCCAATTGCTCGGCCAGGGTCACGACGTCGATCGGCGAGTTCTGATCGGCCAGCTTGGCGATCGCACGGAAGATCAGGCGGTGGTCATGTCGATAGAAATCACCGTCCGAGACCTGATCGAGCACGCGCTCCCAGGCATTGTTGTCCAGCATCAGACCACCGAGTACAGCCTGTTCGGCCTCGATGGAATGCGGCGGCACCTTCAGCGCGGCGGTTTGCAGATCGTATTGCTCAGGAGCGGAGATATCGTTCATGGCCACTTGGTTTTTTTAGGAAAAGCTGGGGTTGTAGAAAATCAGGAACCACAGAAAGACAAAGGGCACGACCTGTAAACAGGATCGTGCCCGATGTTACCGGCAAGCACCCGAGGGTGCCAGCCGACAAGTGCTGCTTAAGCTGCTACCACGACAACGCGTACGGTGGCTTCAACTTCAGCGTGCAGGTGCACGGCTACGTCGAATTCACCTACGTTGCGGATGGTGCCGTTCGGCAGACGAACTTCGCTTTTTGCAACTTCAACGCCAGAGGCGGTCAGTGCATCAGCGATGTCGTGGGTGCCGATCGAACCGAACAGCTTGCCTTCGTCACCGGCGGTGGCAGTGATAGTCACTTCCAGCTCAGCCAGTTGGGCAGCGCGGCTTTCAGCCGAAGTTTTACGGTCTGCTGCGGCTTTTTCCAGCTCAGCGCGACGCTCTTCGAACGCAGCCAGGTTGGCAGCGGTCGCAGCGGTAGCTTTGCCGTAAGGCAGCAGGTAGTTACGACCGTAACCAGCCTTAACGTTCACTTTGTCACCCAGGTTGCCCAGGTTGGTGACTTTTTCCAGAAGGATCAGTTGCATGTGAAAATCCTCTTAACTTTTAACCTTCACCGTTCGCGCTATCGACGTCTTTCGGCGTCAAACGACCGCGAAAATCAATCAGGCTGTCGACAATGGCCAGGACCACCAGCAACGGATAGATCAGCTGCATAAACAGCAACAGCGTTACGTACAACCCCACCAGCCAAAATTTGGCCAGTCGCTTTTCAGCCACCAGCCCATGAATCAGGGCCAGCCCGGCGAACACCAGCGGTACGCTGCACAACGGCGTCAACATGGCCAGCTGGGAACCGAAATTCGGCCCCAGAAGCATGCACGCCAGCAGCAACATCGCCGGCCCCAGCGGGATTCGGATGGCGCGAAACTCGCGACCAAAACCACCGGGGTTGTACAACAACGCCTGCCAGTAGCGCCCGACAATCAGGCTCAGCACACTGACGATTTGCAACAAGGCCGCAATCAGGCCGGTCAGGACCGGGGCAATCAGGGCGGCGAGACGCGCTCGCTCCTCTACCGACAATTGTTGGTAGAGGTCACCGAGGGCCAGCGGCAGGATCTTTACCAGTTCCTGCGCCAGCATCTCGATCTGAGGGCGGTAAGCCGCACCCAGCACCACTGAAAACACCAATCCCATCGCTATGCTGACCAGCAGCACGCGGTTCCAGGACTCACTTGCGCGCAAAACCAACGCAAGGCCCGAAGACCCCAGCAACACCATGAGTGCGCGTGGATCATCGGAATACAGCCACCAGATCAATGCCGGCAGTATTCCCAGAGCAAGAACGCCAAGGGCGTCCTTCAATCCGCGCCGCAGCAGCACAAGGCTCCCGGCGGCAGCACCCAACCAGTACAACAACGGCAATGCCGCGCATCCAGCCACTACGAGAGTGGCCTGCATACGACCGCGCATGATGAACTCAGCTATGGCGCGCATGCATTCAATCCTTTGCTACGTGTCGACTGCCCGGTCTCAGCGGCCGTGGCTGTCGGTGTAGGCCAGCAGGGCCAGGAAGCGGGCGCGCTTGATAGCGGTGGCCAGCTGACGCTGATAACGAGCTTTGGTACCGGTGATGCGGCTTGGAACGATTTTGCCGGTCTCGGATACGTAAGCTTTCAGAGTGTTGAGATCTTTGTAATCGATCTCTTTCACGTCTTCAGCGGTGAAGCGGCAGAATTTACGACGACGGAAGAAACGTGCCATGTAATAGGCTCCTCAAAAGGTCCGTGGATTACTCGTCAGCGTTATCGCTGTTGTCGCTGTCATCACTGTCAACGCCTTCAGCGTCGGAGTGCTCAGGACGGTCGCGACGCTCACGGCGCTCACTGCGGTTTTCTTCAGCCTTGAGCATCTCGGATTGGCCGGTAACGGCTTCTTCGCGACGGATGACCAGGTTACGGATCACTGCATCGTTGTAGCGGAAGTTGTCTTCCAGCTCGGCCAGGGCCTTGCCAGTGCACTCAACGTTCAGCATCACGTAGTGAGCCTTGTGAACATTGTTGATTGCGTAGGCCAGTTGACGACGGCCCCAATCTTCCAGACGGTGGATTTTGCCGCCGTCTTCTTCGATCAGCTTGGTGTAACGCTCAACCATGCCGCCGACTTGCTCGCTTTGATCCGGGTGGACCAAAAAGATGATTTCGTAATGACGCATGAATGCTCCTTACGGGTTGTAGCCTGCCGCTCAAAAGCGGTCAGACAAGGAGTGAATGACACTTATGGACTTGCCGGCGATAGACACATGCGTGCCTGCCGTCACAGCAAGGGGCGCAATTGTAGAGAAGGGACAGAAGAGGTGCAAGGCAATTGGTGATTATTTGAACAGTTCGTTCACACCACCATTTTTTGCTTATCCACAAACCACTGTGGGAGCGAGCTTGCTCGCGATGAGGGCGTAACATTCAATATTTATGCTGAATGTTACACCGCTATCGCGAGCAAGCTCGCTCCCACAGGGGATTTGCAGCAGATCAGGGCTTTTTGGCGGCGGCTTTGACGCCGCGCTGGCGCAAGGCCTCGAACAGGCACACTCCAGTCGCCACGGAAACGTTGAGACTGCTGACGCTACCGGCCATCGGCAAACGCACCAGGTAGTCGCAAAGATCGCGAGTCAGGCGGCGCATCCCGCTACCCTCCGCACCCATGATCAGGATGGTCGGGCCAGTCAGGTCCTGCTGATACAGATCCTGCTCAGCCTCGCCCGCCGTACCGACAACCCACAAGCCGCGCTGCTTGAGTTTTTCCAGGGTGCGCGCCAAGTTGGTTACGGCCACCAACGGAATCACTTCAGCGGCACCACAGGCGACTTTTCGTACAGTCGGAGTCAGGGTGGCTGACTTGTCCTTCGGAACGATCACCGCCAATGCACCGGCCGCATCGGCGGAACGCAGGCAAGCACCGAGATTGTGCGGATCGGTCACGCCGTCGAGCACCAGCAGCAGCGGCGCGCCTTCGGTACGGTCAAGCAGCTCGTCGAGCATTGCCTCGCCCCAAACCTGGCTAGGACTGACGTCCGCCACCACGCCCTGGTGCACGCCTTCAACCCAGGCATCCAGCTCACGGCGCTCGGCCTGGCCGACCGCAACGCGGTTTTCGCTGGCCAGTTCGATCAGCGTCTGAACGCGCGGATCACTGCGGCCTTCGGCCAGCCAGATCTGCTTGACGCGTTTCGGGTGGTGTCGCAGCAACGCTTCTACGGCATGCACGCCGTAGATTTTTTCCAACTGACTCATGACTTGGCCTTAGGTTTACGCGCCCCGCCGCTTTTGGCTGGAGCCGAGCCCGCTTTTGGCGGGCCTTTACGGTGTTTACTCGGTTTGGCTGGCTTGCCGCCGGAGGCCTTTTCAGGCGCCGACCGTCCGGCCTTTCCCCCAGACGCCGCTTTACCGCCGCTCTTCGCTTCGGCCAGCAACGCCTGCTTCATTTCACGACTTTTGCGTACTTCGGCGTTTTTCGCCGCGGCATCGCTCGGGCGATAGGCTTCGACCGCTTTTTCCTTCGCCGGACCACGACGACCGCTTTTCGCCGGCGCCGGTTCAGCAGCAGTCTTGGCGGCAGGAGCCGAGGTTTCTGCACCACGCTTCTTGCGGCCAATCGGCGCGCTGATGGTTTTTTCAGCCATCTCGAAGTCGATCTTGCGCTCGTCCAGATCAACCCGCATCACGCGCACTTCGACGGTATCGCCGAGGCGGAAGCTGCGACCGGTACGCTCACCGGCCAGGCGGTGATGCACAGGGTCGAAGTGGTAGTAGTCGCCCGGCAAAGCGGTCACGTGGACCAGACCTTCGACGTAGATGTCGGTCAGCTCGACGAACAGACCAAAACCGGTTACCGCAGTGATCACACCCGGGAACGACTCGCCCACACGGTCTTTCATGAACTCGCACTTGAGCCAGTTCACCACGTCGCGGGTCGCTTCGTCGGCACGGCGCTCGCTCATCGAGCACTGCTCGCCGAGTTGCTCCAGCGCCGCTTCGTCGTACGGATAGATGCGCGCTTTCGGAATGGTCATCGCCCCGGCACGACGCACGTGTGGCGTGTCTTGCCTGGAGTGGATGACGCTGCGAATCGCCCGGTGCGTGAGCAAGTCCGGGTAACGGCGAATCGGCGAGGTGAAGTGGGTATAGGCTTCGTAATTCAGGCCGAAGTGGCCCTGGTTATCAGCGCTGTACACCGCTTGGCTCAACGAACGCAGCATGACGGTCTGGATCAGATGGAAATCCGGACGATCCTTGATCCCGGCCAGCAGCGCCTGATAGTCCTTCGGCGACGGACCGTCCTTGCCTTTGTGCAGGGACAGGCCGAGCTCGCCGAGGAAGGCGCGGAGTTTTTCCAGGCGCTCCGGTGGCGGACCGTCGTGAACCCGGTACAGCGCAGGAATTTCATGCTTCTTCAGGAACTCGGCGGTGGCCACGTTGGCCGCCAGCATGCATTCCTCGATCAGTTTGTGCGCGTCGTTGCGCACGGTCGGACGGATTTCGGCAATCTTGCGCTCGGAGCCGAAGATGATTCGGGTTTCCTGCGTTTCGAAATCGATCGCGCCACGGACGTGACGGGCCGCCAGCAGCACCTTGTACAGCGAGTAGAGCTGCTTGAGGTGCGGCACGACGTCAGTGTACTCACCGCGCAACTGACGGGCTTCGGTGGTTTTCGGCTGCTCCAGCATCGCGCTGACCTTGTTGTAGGTCAGGCGGGCGTGGGAGTGAATCACCGCTTCGTAGAAGCAGTAATCGGTCATCTCACCGGATTTGGAGATGGTCATCTCGCAAACCATGGCCAGGCGATCGACATGCGGGTTCAGCGAGCACAGGCCATTGGACAACTGCTCAGGCAGCATCGGCACCACGCGCTCGGGGAAGTACACCGAGTTGCCGCGAACCTGGGATTCGTTGTCCAGCGCCGAACCGATCTTCACGTAGCTGGAAACATCGGCAATGGCCACGTATAACTTCCAGCCACCGGAGAACAGCCGCAGCTTGCCCGGTTTCGCTTCGCAGTAGACCGCGTCATCAAAGTCGCGGGCATCTTCGCCGTCGATGGTGACGAACGGCAGATGACGCAGGTCGATGCGCTTCTCTTTGTCTTTCTCTTCGACTTCCGGCTTGAGCTTGGCAGCTTCCTTGAGCACCGCTTCAGGCCAGACGTGAGGAATGTCGTAGGTCCGCAGGGCAATATCGATCTCCATGCCCGGCGCCATGTAGTTACCGACCACTTCCACCACATCGCCTTGCGGCTGGAAGCGTGGGGTCGGCCAGTGCGTGATCTTCACTTCAACGAATTGGCCGATATTGGCGTTGGCGTTACGACCCGGAGTCACCAGCACTTCTTGCTGGATCTTCGGGTTGTCGGCCACCACAAAGCCGATGCCGCCTTCTTCGAAGTAACGACCGACGATGCTCTCGTGAGCACGGGTCACCACTTCGACGATCACGCCTTCGCGGCGACCGCGACGGTCCAGACCGGAAACCCGTGCCAGCGCACGGTCACCGTCGAACACCAGACGCATTTGCGCCGGGCTCATGAACAGGTCGTCGCTGCCGTCATCCGGGATCAGGAAGCCGAAGCCGTCACGGTGACCGCTGATGCGGCCCAGGATCAGGTCGAGCTTGTCTACCGGCGCGTAAGTGCCGCGACGGGTATAGATCAGTTGAGCGTCGCGCTCCATGGCGCGCAGGCGGCGGCGCAGGGCTTCGATCTGGTCTTCTGTGGTCAGACCAAACTCTTCGACCAACTGCTCGCGGTTAGCAGGCGAACCCCGATCAGCAAGGTGCTGAAGGATCAGTTCGCGGCTAGGAATAGGGTTTTCATATTTTTCCGCTTCACGAGCGGCCTCGGGATCGAGGGACTGCCAATCGGCCATTAGAGAGTTTTCACCTTGTCTATATGCGGGTTAGTTTGGCATAGGCGTAATGAAACGGGAAATTTCAGGCTCTTGGAGGCTCTAAAAAGCCCCTTCCTCCGCCTGGAAAGACAGCATTGAGCACCGCTCGTAAAATTTTCCAGGTTTTTTTGATATCAGGGGTTTACAGTTAAAAAGACGCTCCGTATAGTGCGCGCCATCGACGACGGAGACGTTGCCGATACTGCCCAGATGGTGAAATTGGTAGACACGCCAGCTTCAGGTGCTGGTGACCGCAAGGTCGTGGAAGTTCGAGTCTTCTTCTGGGCACCAATTTCGAGCTTGAGATTAGAACAATTTCAAGACTCACACAAAAACCCGCGAAAGCGGGTTTTTGCATTCTAAGCATTTGATTTATTAAAACCAATTCAGGGGTTTACAGATCAAAACGCTCTCCGTATAGTGCGCCACATCAACAGCGGCAACGCTGAAGATATTGCCCAGATGGTGAAATTGGTAGACACGCCAGCTTCAGGTGCTGGTGACCGCAAGGTCGTGGAAGTTCGAGTCTTCTTCTGGGCACCAATTCAAAGTTCAAGGTCAACGATCTTGAATCTCTCAAAAACCCGCGAAAGCGGGTTTTTGCGTTTCTGGCGTTCGATAATTTCCAGCCGCTGACTTCCTTGCTGGATGTATTTGAGTCGCCGATAAAATAAAAGATCGCAGCCTGCGGCAGCTCCTACGCGGGAATATGCGTTTCCCCCTGTAGGAGCTGCCGCAGGCTGCGATCTTTTGATCTTCAGGCTTAAGCCCTGAACTGCCCCAGGCTCGCCTTCAGCTGCGCCGCCAAACTGTCCAGCACCTTGCCGCTGGCCGTGGTTTCCACAACCGCCTGCGCCGCACGCTCAGCCTGGGCATGAATCGTCTCGACCCGCCCGCGCACCGCGTGTGCGCCTTTGGCCTGATGCGCCGCTGCTTGAGTCGCCAGACCGATAGCCGCATGCACCTGCTCGACGGAAGTCTGCACCGACTGCTGCAAGCGCGCGCTGTCGCGCAATACCAGCAAACCTTCGCTGGCCTGACGCCCCGCCAGCCCAATCGCCGCCACAGCCTCACGAGCGCCTTGCTGCAAGGCCCCGATGTGCGCCTGAATGTCGCCCGTCGAGCGTTGAGTCTTGCTGGCCAGCGCTCGCACTTCATCGGCGACTACCGCAAAACCACGCCCGGTCTCACCGGCGCGCGCCGCCTCGATCGCCGCGTTCAGTGCGAGCAAGTTGGTCTGCTCGGCAATCCCGTGAATCACCTCGAGCACCACTTCAATCTGCTCGCTCTGTTGCGCCAGGCGCTCGATGACTTTCGCCCCGGTATCGACCTGCCCGGCCAATGCCTCGATCAAACTGCCGACCTGCGCCGAGGTGCGGGTGTTTTCGTCGGTAGCCTGACGAATATCCACCACCTGCTGCAACGCCGCCTGCATCGCGTGGCTTTCGGCCTGCGCCTCGTCAGCCATTTGCGACAAGGCGCGCAAGCTCTCCGCCACCTCATCGCGCTGGGATTTCGCCGCCGCATCGGCGCCGGCATTGCGCTTGGTCATCGCACCGATTTCCACACCGGTGCGCTGAGCCACATCACCCGCTTCGCGAACGATCGGCTGCAACTTATCCACAAAACGATTGACCGCCGACGCCATGTCGCCAATTTCATCCTTACTGTTGATCTGCACGCGCCTGGTCAGGTCACCATCACCCGCCGCCAGATCCTCCATTGCCACAATCAGCAGCTTCAGGCGATTGACCACCCGCCGCCCAAGCACTACCGCCAGTAGCAGCAAGACACCACAGCCGACCAACGCCAGCGCCATGCCGATCCGCCAGCGTAAAGTCGCCGCCGCTTCCTGAACGGTACTGGCGGTATTGGCTTTCATTTCAGTGGCCGTGGACTGCGCCGACTGCAAGCGCGAGCGCATGGCTGTGGCGCTATCGGCCGCAGCGCCCTTGAGGCTATCACCGACCAGTTGATCACTGCTGGCGATCAGCGCCGAGAAGCGCTTGTCGAGGGCCGCCAGGTCGGTTTCCACCGACGCCGTGGAGACGCCCATCAGCACCTTGCCGATTTCCACGCCATTGGGATTGATCGAGGCTTCGAGGTAGTAGACCGAAGGATCGTTCTTCGCCGCACTCAGCACTTTATCCAGCGCCCGCTCACCCTGGCCTTTTTCCAAAAGGGCAGCGTTGATCGGGTTGTCCCGGTTCAGGTAGCGGGTCAGGTGCTGACCGGTGGCGTCGTCGTACACCACGAACAGCACGTTCGGATTGCGTTGTGCACGCCGGGCGAACTCGGACAGGGTTGGAACGTCGCTGTCCCACATGGCGCGTGGTGCGACCGAGGCCAGGAGCTGAGCCATGTCATTGGCAGAGTCCTTCAGATCCTTTTCCAGGGTCGCACGCAGTTGCGCCTGCTCTTCCTTCAGTCGCGAGGACAACCCAGCGGTCAAACGCTGACGAGTATTGGTGGAGAGGCTATCGAGACTCGAAGTGACCTCACGCCCGGCCTGCTCGAGTTCGCCAGAGAGTTTCCGACTATCGACGCCGAGACGACTGCCCAAATCTGCTTCCAATGCAGTCACGGTGCTCCGGGTCAGTGCGACAGCCACCAACACCTGCACCAACAAGGCGATACCAAGGGTAACGAACACGGGCCGCAACAAACGGCTTTGTAACAGTGAGAGAACGGCCGACACAGGAAATCCCTCTACTTGCACGCCATTAAATTGATGGCACTCTAGAAGCATTATCCACAGCAAAGGTCATGCCGCCCAACAGGCATAAACGACAAAGGGCCCGATTAAGGGCCCTTTGTGTTTTACATCAACGACTTATTAAGCGAACGGGTGACGCAGAACGATGGTTTCGTTGCGGTCCGGGCCCGTCGAAATAATGTCGATCGGCGCGCCGACCAACTCTTCGACGCGTTTGATGTAGTTGCGAGCAGCCTGAGGCAGCTCTTCCAGGGTCTTGGCACCCAGGGTCGACTCGGTCCAGCCCGGCATTTGTTCGTACACCGGCTCAAGGCCGATGTAGCTGTCGGCGTCGGTCGGCGCGTCGATCACGGCACCCTCCTGGTTCTTGTAGCCCACGCAGATGTTGATGGTCTCAAGACCGTCCAGTACGTCCAGCTTGGTCAGGCACAGGCCCGAGATGCTGTTGACGTCGATGGCGCGACGCAGGATGACGGCGTCGAACCAGCCGCAACGACGGGCACGGCCGGTAGTAGCACCGAACTCGTGACCACGCTTGGCCAGGAACGCACCAACGTCGTCGAACAGCTCGGTCGGAAACGGACCCGAACCGACGCGAGTGGTGTAAGCCTTGGTGATGCCGAGGATGTAATCCAGGTACATCGGGCCAAAACCCGAACCGGTTGCGATGCCGCCAGCGGTGGTGTTGGAGCTGGTGACGTACGGATAGGTACCGTGGTCGATGTCCAGCAGCGAGCCTTGGGCGCCTTCGAACATGATGTCTTTGCCGTCGCGACGCAGGTTATGCAGTTCGGCGGTGACGTCGAGCATCATCGGCTTGAGCAGCTCGGCGTATTCCATGCACTCGTCCAGAGTCTTCTGGAAGTCGATGGCCGGCTCTTTGTAGTAATTGACCAGTACGAAGTTGTGGTAGTCCAGCAACTCGCCCAGCTTGGCGGCGAAACGCTCGCGGTGGAACAGGTCACCGATGCGCAGACCACGACGTGCAACCTTGTCTTCGTAGGCCGGGCCGATGCCGCGACCGGTGGTGCCGATCTTCAGTTCGCCACGGGCCTTTTCACGAGCCTGGTCCAGCGCTACGTGGTAAGACAGGATCAGCGGGCAGGACGGGCTGATACGCAGGCGCTCGCGCACCGGTACGCCTTTCTCTTCCAGCTTGATGATCTCGCGCAGCAGGGCGTCAGGTGCAACCACCACGCCGTTGCCGATCAGGCACTGCACGCCATCGCGCAGCACGCCCGACGGGATCAGGTGCAAGACGGTTTTTTCGCCGTCGATCACCAGCGTGTGGCCAGCGTTGTGACCACCTTGGTAGCGCACTACGGCGGCAGCATGTTCGGTCAGCAGATCAACGATCTTGCCTTTGCCCTCATCACCCCATTGGGTGCCCAGGACTACGACATTCTTACCCATAACACTTGTCCTCATTCGCGCAAACTTGGTGCCGGCAGCCGCCGGCAGGAAAACTCAAGAAGCCAGCGGCAATACTTGCCAAAGCCCGTTCTGCTGAATCAATTGCCGGTCGCAGTCCGCATCACGGGCGGCGGCCAATGGTTGCCCAGGCAATGCCTGAACGACACGCTGACCCTCACTGCGCAACTGGCAAACCTGCTGCCAGAGTGCTGTATCCGTACTGTCAGGCATCCAGATACCGCCAGACGGTAGCTCGATTTCAGCACGCCCCAGGGTCACCAGGGTTTTCAAATCGGTAGAGAAGCCAGTAGCCGGACGGGCGCGACCGAAGTCGGCGCCGATGTCGTCGTAACGACCGCCCTGAGCGATGGACTGGCCAACACCCGGTACAAATACCGCGAACACCACACCGGTGTGGTAGTGGTAACCGCGCAACTCGCCCAGATCGAAGTACAGCGCAAGTTCCGGGAATCGCACGGACAAACGCTCGGCAATCGCCAGCAAGTCGTCCAGCGCCGCCAAAACAGGCGCCGGCGCATTGGCCAGACGCTCGCGAGCAGCAACCAGCACTTCACGGCCGCCGCACAGATCAACCAGAGCCCGCAGCATGCCCGACAAATCGGCAGGCAGGCCTTCGGTCAAGGTAATGACCTCATCGATGGCCTTGCGTTGCAGGGCATCGAACAACTGTTGCTCGACTTCACCGGACAAACCGGCGGCACGTGCCAGGCCACGGTAGATACCGACATGACCGAGGTCCATGTGCACATCCGGCACGTCGGCCAGTTGCAGCATGGCCAGCATCAGGCTGATGACTTCCACGTCGCTGCTCGGGCTGGCATCGCCGTACAGTTCGGCGCCCAGCTGAATCGGGCTGCGCGAGGTCGACAACGCCCGCGGCTGCGCATGCAGCACGCTACCGGCATAGCACAGACGGCTCGGACCTTCGTGACGCAAGGTGTGCGCATCGATGCGCGCCACTTGCGGCGTAATGTCGGCACGGAAACCCATCTGCCGACCCGACTGCGGGTCGATGACCTTGAAGGTCCGCAGATCGAGGTCCTGGCCCGCGCCAGTCAGCAGGGATTCCAGGTACTCGATATGCGGGGTCACGACGAACTCGTAACCCCAGCTCTGGAACAGATCCAACACCTGACGACGCGCGACTTCAATGCGCGCCGCCTCTGGTGGCAGTACTTCTTCGATGCCATCTGGCAGCAGCCAGCGGTCTACCGTTGCCATTACGCCATTCCCCTATGATCCGGGCGGCCAGCCCTCGGGCTGACCTTGAGTGAAGCAGAAAATGTCCGGCCCATACGCATAAGTCGCGCGCATGAACGACGCGGCGATCGGCCTGAAATCGGCCTCGCCAAACACTTTCCTCGAAAAACCTGTCGAGTCGTTCAACCCGAGTCTTGCAATAAAAAACCGCAATCAAACGTGCAGACGCAAAAAAGCCGGGAATTTCCCGGCTGCCGCATCATACACACGTTTTCCCAAAGGATCACCCCGCGAGAGGCTTTAGCCGCCCGGCGGGGTCCTTCAAGATCAGTGTTGGATCAAGGTTTGGCTTTTTCCAGGTAACGGAAGAAGTCGCTGCTTGGGTCCAGAACCATGACGTCGGTTTTGTTCGCGAAGCTTTCACGGTAGGCACGCAGGCTACGGTAGAAACCGTAGAACTCCTGATCCTGACCGTAGGCCTTGGAGTAGATCGATGCGGCCGTGGCATCACCATCACCGCGAACCTCTTCAGATTCACGATAGGCTTCAGCCAGCAGTACGCGGCGCTGACGATCGGCGTCGGCACGGATGCCTTCGGCCAGCTCGTTACCCTTGGCACGGTGCTCGCGCGCTTCACGCTCACGCTCGGTGCTCATGCGCTCGAACACGCTGCGGTTCACTTCCTTCGGCAGATCGATGGCCTTGACCCGAACATCGACAACTTCGATGCCCAGCTCTTTTTCCGCCATCTTGTTCAGCGAAGCAGTGATGTCCGCCATCAGCGCGTCACGCTCACCGGAAACCACCTCGTGCAGGGTGCGCTTACCAAACTGGTCACGCAGACCCGATTCCAGACGACGCGAGAGGCGTTCGTCAGCAATCTGCTTGAGGCCGGAAGTCGCGGTGTAGAAACGTTCGGCATCCTTGACGCGCCACTTGGCGTAGGCATCAACCATGACGGCTTTCTTTTCCAGCGTCAGGAAACGCTGTGTCGGTGCGTCCAGCGTCATCAGGCGTGCGTCGAATTTGCGCACCTGGTTAACGTAAGGCACTTTCACATGCAGGCCTGGCTGAACATCGGCCTGAACCACGCGACCGAACTGCAGCAACACCGCACGCTCGGTCTGAGCCACGATGTAGAAGCAGTTCCAGGCAGCGATCGCCACGACGACGCCGACAATAAGGGCGATCAGCGATTTATTGCTCATCAGCGACTCTCCCTGGTACGTGCCGGCTGCTGCGAATCAACTGCCGCACGCGCATGTCCGTCATTGCTGGTCGCGGCCGCGCTGGTTACCGGCGCTGCACCACTACGACCACTGTCGATCATCTTGTCCAACGGCAAGTACAGCAGATTGTTCTGGCCATTCTTGTTGCCGGTCACGAGAACCTTGCTGGTATTGCTGAAGACTTCCTGCATCGTGTCCAGGTACAGACGCTGACGAGTGACCTCCGGCGCCTTGCGATACTCGGCGACCAGTTTGGTAAAGCGATCTGCCTCACCCTTGGCGCGAGATACCGTTTCGTCGCGATAACCGTTGGCATCTTCAATGATGCGCTGGGCCTGACCACGGGCTTCCGGCACGACGCCGTTGGCGTAGGTTTCAGCCTGGTTGCGCGAACGCTGCTCATCTTCACGAGCGCGGATCACGTCATCGAAGGCTTCCTGGACTTCACGCGGTGCCGCTGCGCTCTGAACGTTGACCTGAGTGACGGTGATACCGGTGCGATAAGTATCGAGGAAGCGTTGCAGACGCTCCTTGATTTCGCTGGCCATCAATTCACGACCTTCGGTCAGCACCTGATCCATGGCGGTGGAACCCACCACATGGCGCAAGGCGCTCTCGGTCGCGTGTTGCAGGCTGATTTCCGGCTGATCGACGTTCAGCACGAAGTCCTGCAGATTGGTGATCTTGTACTGCACGGTCAGCGGCACTTCGACGATGTTTTCGTCTTCAGTGAGCATTTGACCCTGCTTGGTGTAGGCACGCTCACGCGTGACGTTTTCCATGTACTTGCGATCGATCGGCGGGAAGTAGATGTTCAGACCCGGGCCGACGGTTTCGTAGTACTTGCCGAAGCGCAGCACCACGGCTTGCTCCTGCTCGTCGACTACATAAACCGCGCTGTACAGCCAGACGGCCGCCAGCACGACAAGGCCGATGCCGAGCAGGCCGTAACCGCCGCCCTTGCCCGAACCACCGCCATCGTCACCACGTTTCTTACCACCACCGAACAACCCATTCAGGCTTTCCTGCAGCTTTCGGAAGGCCTCGTCGAGATCTGGTGGCCCCTTGCGGTCGCCATTATTGCGGCGTTTACCACCCCAAGGATCCTGATTATTCGAGTTGCCACCCGGCTCATTCCAAGCCATAGCGCTCTCCATCTGATAAAGCAAAGACGCACCCACGGCGCGCCGACCAATGCTACAGAATGCCTGCTACAGCGGCACAACCGCTTTTTCAGGCTTTTATTGCAAAGTGTGTTGCTCGATGAATTCCAGCGGCTGCATTCCTTCGCGGCTCACCAGTCGATTGAGCTCGACTCGCGGCAAACGAACGGCCAGCAAACAGATGCCTTCTTCGTCGTGTTCTTCTTTCTGTACGGCACCGAGCGCAAAGAACTGCGCACGCAGTCGAGCAAAACGCTGCGGCAAGCGCAAGGTGCCGACGAACAAATCGTCGCCCAGCAACTCCGCAATAGCCTGTTTGAGCAGATCCAGCCCCTGACCGTCACGCGCCGACAACCAGACCCGCTGCGGTTTGCCATCGGCATCACGCTGGATCTGCGGCTCTACGCCCTCGAGCAAATCGAGTTTGTTATAGACCTCAAGGATCGGCAAGTCTTGTGCACCGATCTCGCCGAGTACCGCCATGACCTGTTCGATCTGGGCCATGCGTTCTGGCTCGTGAGCGTCGATCACATGCAGCAGCAGGTCAGAGTTGCTCGACTCTTCGAGCGTAGCCCGAAATGCCTCGACCAGTTTGTGCGGCAAGTGACGGATGAAGCCCACAGTGTCGGCCAGTACGATCGGACCGAGGTCGGCGAGCTCAAGCCGGCGCAAGGTCGGGTCGAGGGTGGCGAACAACTGGTCTGCCGCGAACACGTCGGAATCGGTGACCGAGTTGAACAGCGTCGACTTGCCGGCGTTGGTATAACCCACCAGAGAAACCGAAGGGATATCCGCTCGCTGACGACCACGACGAGCCTGATCACGCTGGCTGCGGACCTTTTCCAGACGACCCTTGATCTGCCGCAGGCGAACCCGTAGAAGACGCCGGTCGGTTTCCAGTTGGGTTTCACCCGGACCACGCAGACCGATACCGCCTTTCTGCCGCTCAAGGTGAGTCCAGCCGCGAACCAGTCGCGTACTCATGTAATCAAGCTGGGCCAGTTCGACCTGGAGCTTGCCTTCATGGGTGCGGGCGCGTTGGGCGAAGATATCGAGAATCAGGCCCGTACGGTCAATCACGCGACACTCGAAAACACGTTCGAGGTTACGTTCCTGACTGGGCGTGAGGACGGAATTGAAAATCACCAGATCGACCTTCTCGGCTTTGACCTGGTCGCGCAATTCCTCGACCTTGCCGCTGCCAATCAGGTATTTGGCGGTTGGCCGATGACGCGGCACGTTAACAAACGCGACGGTCTCGGCGCCTGCCGAAATTGCCAACTCCTGAAACTCCTGCGGATCTTCGCGCGCCTCAGGGTCCTGACCATCCAAGTGAACGAGAATGGTTCGCTCACCACCACCGTGGCGCTCAAAAAACAAAGGAGACTCCTATCAGGCGTTACCTGGCTCAGCGTCTGCTTGTTCGGTTTCGGTTGCGCTAGGCAGACGAATTGGACGAACCGGCACCACTGTAGAGATAGCGTGTTTGTAAACCATCTGGCTGACGGTGTTTTTCAGCAGGATGACGAACTGGTCGAACGACTCGATCGTGCCTTGCAGTTTGATCCCGTTGACCAGATAGATGGATACCCCAACTTTCTCTTTACGCAATGTATTCAAGTAAGGGTCTTGTAGCGAATGCCCTTTTGACATGTGTCGCACTCCTTTAAGGATTCAATAATAAAAATAGGTAAAAAAATGGCTTAAGCCGTCACACCCCCAAGGATAGACGGCAATTGCAAGGACTCAGCTCAATATGGAGATGGTCCCCAGGTATTTCAAGGCGCGTGGCAGATTGTCGCAATCGAGGCTGTCCAACCACTGTAAATCAGCCCAACTGCGCAGCCAGGTGAACTGGCGCTTCGCCAATTGGCGCGTGGCAATGATCCCACGCTCCTGCATCTCGGCTGACGTCAGCTTGCCATCCAGGTAATCCCAGACTTGTCGGTAACCTACAGCGCGTATTGACGGCAACCCGGCATGCAGGTCGCTTCTATTACGCAGGGCTACGACCTCGTCAATGAATCCCTGTTCCAACATTTGTGTGAATCTTTGTTTAATACGCTCATGCAATACCTGACGGTTCGCCGGAGCGATAGCCAAGTTCGCGACAGTATAGGGCAATTGTTGACGACCCGAAGCGCCTGCGTCAGTACTTTGCGCAGATTGTATCGCGCGCAGGGTTGTCATGCTCTGACCACTGACCCGATAAACTTCCAGCGCCCGACTGAGCCGCTGCGGGTCGTTGGGGTGGATTCGCGCCGCCGACACCGGATCGATCAACGCCAACTGATCGTGCAGGGCTTGCCAGCCAAGGCGTGCAGCCTCTTCCTCGATTTCAGCGCGAATCTGCGGATCAGCCGCTGGCATATCGGCCAAACCTTCGAGCAAAGCCTTGTAATAGAGCATGGTGCCGCCGACCAGCAGCGGAATATTGCCGCGTGCAGTGATCTCGGCCATGGCCTCCAGGGCATCCCGGCGAAAGTCCGCCGCCGAATAGGCCTCGGCCGGATCGAGAATGTCGATCAACCGATGAGGAAACTCGGCCAACAGCTCTTTCGAAGGCTTGGCGGTGCCAATGTCCATGCCGCGATACACCAGCGCCGAGTCGACGCTGATCAGCTCGCAGGGCAGGACCTTGGTCAGCTCGATGGCCAGATCGGTCTTGCCCGCAGCGGTCGGGCCCATCAGGAATATCGCTGGAGGGAGCTGGCTCATCAACGACCGCGCAAAAACAGTTTGTCCAGATCGTCCAGGCCCAATTGGGTCCAGGTCGGTCGGCCATGATTGCATTGACCGCTGCGCTCGGTGTTTTCCATGTCCCGCAGCAGACCGTTCATTTCCGGCAAGGCCAGGCGCCGGTTGGCGCGGATCGCGCCGTGGCAGGCCATGGTCCCGAGCAATTCGTTCAGGTGCGCCTGAATCCGGTCGCTGGTGCCGTACTCCATCAGGTCGGCCAGTACGTCGTGCACCAGACGGTTGGCCTCGGCCTGCTTGAGCAATGCCGGGATCTGCCGGATCGCCAGGGTTTCCGGGCCCAGACGCTGAAGCTCGAAGCCGAGGCGCTGGAACCAGCTGACGTGCTCTTCGGCGCAATCGGCTTCACGCTGACTGACTGCAATCGACTCCGGCACCAGCAACGGCTGGCCGCTCAGGCCTTCGCTGGCCATCGCGATTTTCAGGCGCTCGTACATGATCCGCTCGTGAGCGGCGTGCATGTCCACCAGCACCAGCCCTTGGGCGTTTTCCGAAAGTATGTAGATGCCTTTGAGTTGCGCCAGCGCATACCCCAGCGGCGGGATATCGCCCTGACCGTCAGGCAGTGCCGTGGCATTCGCTTCAGGCAATGGCGCAAAAAACTCGCGATAGGCAGCCTGGGCTTCAGCCACCGGCACGCCCGACTGCGGACGCGGCGTGTATTGGTATTGGTAACCGGCGCCGGCGCCCGAACCCGCCGGCGTATTAAAGGACGGTTGTGCCTGCGGCTGCTCCAGCAGCGCATTGGCCGCCAGACGCATTTCGCCTTGCGGGCCGAATTCGCCGGCTTCGATGCCGGTCGGCCTGACCACGGCCGTCGCGACAGGCGCGGCCAGATGATCTTCCGGACGCACATCACCCAGAGCACGGTGCAAGGTGCCGTAGAGGAAGTCGTGGACCATGCGCCCGTCACGGAAGCGCACTTCGTGTTTGGTCGGGTGCACGTTGACGTCGACGCCCGCCGGATCGACTTCGAAAAACAGTACGAACGTCGGATGCCGGCCGTTGAACAGCACATCGCGATACGCCTGGCGCACCGCGTGGGCCACCAGTTTGTCGCGCACGGCACGGCCGTTCACAAAGAAATACTGCAAGTCCGCCTGGCTGCGGTTAAAGGTCGGCAACCCGACCCAACCCCACAAATGCAGGCCATTGCGCTCGATCTCGATCGGCAGCGCCTGCTCCAGGAAACCCGCGCCGCAGATCGCCGCCACACGCCGGGCGCGCGCGGCGTCGTCATGGGCTTCGTGCAAGCTGAGGATGGTCTTGCCGTTATGGCGCAGATGGAACGCCACGTCGAAACGCGCCAGCGCCAGACGCTTGATCACTTCTTGCAGGTGATCGAATTCGGTCTTTTCGGTCTTGAGAAATTTGCGCCGCGCCGGGGTGTTGAAGAACAGGTCGCGAACCTCAACCGAGGTGCCCACCGGATGGGCCGCTGGCTGAACGCGAGGCGCCATGTCCCGGCCTTCGGTCTCGACCTGCCAGGCCTGATCGGCATCCCGGGTGCGGGACGTCAGGGTCAGGCGCGCAACGGAGCTGATCGACGCGAGTGCTTCACCGCGAAACCCGAGGCTCATGACCTGCTCGAGATCTTCGAGATTGCGAATCTTGCTGGTGGCATGTCGCGCCAGCGCCAACGGCAAATCATCGGCGGAGATGCCGCTGCCATCATCGCGAACCCGCAGCAGCTTGACGCCACCCTGCTCGACATCGACGTCGATTCGCTTGGCGCCGGAGTCGAGGCTGTTTTCCAGCAGCTCCTTGATTACCGAAGCCGGGCGCTCAACCACCTCACCGGCAGCAATCTGGTTCGCCAGGCGCGGGCTGAGCAGCTCGATACGCGCTGCGCTGTTCACGGCCTCGTTCATTCCTTGGCCGCCAGTTCGGTGCCCGGGATATTCAGGTGCTGGCCGATTTTCAGTTCGTCGGATTGCAGGTTGTTGGCACTGCGCAGGGTCGCCGGCGAGACCTGATAACGCACGGCGATCATCGCCAGGGTTTCACCCGGGCGCACCGTGTGGTCACGCGGCCCTTGGGCAATCTTGCCGGAATCGCGGAGCCAGGCGATGTAGGTGCCCGGTGGCGGGTTCTGCTGGAAGAACTGGCGCACGCCCGCGCTGATCGAACGGGCCAGCGCTTGCTGGTGACCGGACGCAGCCAGTTTCGAGGCCTCGTTGGAGTTGGAGATAAACCCGGTTTCCACCAGGATCGACGGGATGTCCGGCGACTTCAACACCATGAACCCGGCCTGCTCGACGCGCTGCTTGTGCAACGGCGTGACACGGCCGATGTTGCTCAGCACCTTCTGGCCGACGTTCAGGCTGGAAGTCAGCGAGGCGGTCATCGACAGATCGAGCAGCACGCCGGCGAGCATCTTGTCCTTGTCGTCGAGGCTGACGTTGCCGGCACCGCCGATCAAGTCGGAACGGTTTTCGCTGTCGGCCAGCCAACGCGCGGTCTCGGACGTCGCGCCGCGCTCAGACAAGGCGAATACCGAGGCACCAAACGCTGCAGCCGATGGCGCCGCGTCGGCGTGGATCGAGACGAACAGGTCGGCGCCCTTCTTGCGGGCAATCTCGGTACGGCCGCGCAACGGAATGAAGTAGTCGCCGGTACGGGTCAGCTCGGCACGGAAGCCTTTCATGCCGTTGACCTGGCGCTGCAGCTCGCGGGCGATGGCCAGCACCACGTCTTTCTCGTGTTGGCCACGGGAACCGGAAGCGCCCGGATCTTCGCCGCCGTGACCGGCATCGATGACCACGATGATGTCGCGCTTGCCGGCCGGAGCAGGCGGCAGCTTGATTGCCGGCTCAACCGGGGTCACCGGCACTGCCGGCACGGTGGCGACGGTTGGGGTCGGGGTCGGTGCAGGCGGCGGCGCGGCATCGGCGGCGTTGTCGAACAGGTCGACCACCAGTCGGTTGCCGTACTGCGCATTCGGCGCCAGTACGAAACTTTTCGGGGTAACGGCTTTTTTCAGGTCGATGACCACCCGCAGATCGGTCGGCGTGCGCTGAGCCGAACGCATGTCGGTAATCGGGGTATTGGCGGTAGAGACCTTCAGCGGTGCGCCGAGGACTGCGCCATTGATGTCAATCACCAGACGATCCGGGGACGTCAGGGTAAAGACGCTGTGCTGGACCGGGCCAGACAGGTCGAACACCAGTCGCGTGTTATCCGGTGCCCGCCACAGGCGAACACTGTTGACCTTTGTCGCGGCCACAGCGTCGACGGCCAGTGCCGTAAGCAGCATTCCTACGACAGCAACCAACGCGCGAAAGCGCATACCTAACCCCATCATTTATTTGAATTCCAATGCCAAAGCGGCACACCAAGACTCGCCACGCAAACCTTGGGGCGACAGATTCAGCGAACGCCCGCTGTCATGCGGGCTAATGGTAATGGTCAGGTCGGGCTTTGGCAAAAAGCCTGCACCCTTCTGGGGCCACTCGATCAGACACAGTGCATCGTCTTCGAGATAGTCGCGGATGCCGAGAAACTCCAGTTCCTCCGGATCGACCAGTCGATAAAGGTCGAAGTGGAAGGCGCGAATGTGGCCGATCTCGTAGGGTTCGACCAAGGTGAAGGTCGGACTTTTTACCGCCCCAATATGCCCCAAACCACGAATAATACCCCGCGACAGGGTGGTTTTGCCCGCCCCCAGGTCACCGTCCAGAAAGATGATGCCGTGCCCTTGGGTCACTTGAGCGATACGGTTGCCCAACACCACCATGGCGTCTTCATTGGCCAGATACAGGGTTACTTCAGACACGGTGCTTGCTCCTCCAGCAACTGACGAATGGCGGGAATCAGATCACTGGCCGCCAGCCCCCGGCCATATTTACCTTCGCGTTCGCCAGCGTTGGCGTGCAGCCAGACCGCCAGGCAAGCCGCATCGAACGGGTTCAGGCCCTGAGCCAGCAAGGCACCGACCAATCCGGCCAGTACATCCCCCAGCCCCGCGCTAGCCATGGCCGGATGACCTTGATGGCACAGCGCCAAACGACCATCGGGACTGGCAATCAGGCTGCCGGCCCCTTTGAGAATGACGGTAGTTGAATATTTTTTGCTCAATGCATGGGCCGCGGCAGGGCGATCGGCTTGAACCTCGTCCGTGGAAATCCCCAACAACCGCGCCGCCTCCCCCGGATGCGGAGTGATCACGCAATCTTTCGGCAGGCGCACATCACCCAGGCTCAGCAGATTCAGCGCATCGGCGTCCCAAACCTGCGGCAACGGGGCGTTTGCCGCCGCCGACAATAAGCTGCGACCCCACGCGCCCTTACCGAGACCCGGCCCGACCACCACCACGCTGACTTGCTCAAGCGGGCCCATCAGCTGATTGGCCGAGTGAGTGCCCAGAACCATGACCTCGGGCACCCGCGCCAATGCGGCCGCAACATGCTCGCTGCGGGTGGCCAGAGACACCATGCCCGCGCCGCTGCGCAGGGCGCTTTGGGCGCTCAAGAGGATGGCGCCGCCGAAACCACGATCGCCACCGATCAGCAGGACGTGACCGAACCGGCCTTTATGAGCGCTCGGTGCCCGAGCAGCCAGGCGCGGCAGGTTGCCGGGATTCAGGCGATGAGCACTGACGGCGCTTTCGGCGACGATCTGCGGGTCGGCTTGCAGATCGTTGAACTGCAACTCCCCCACCTGATCCGCCGCATCGCCGGTGAACAGCCCAAGCTTGAGGCCGATGAAAGTCACGGTGAGGTCGGCCCGAACCGCAACCCCGAGGACCCGCCCGGTATCGGCGCACAACCCCGATGGGATATCCACCGCTGCAACGGGCAAGCCACAGGTATTGATCACCTTGATCGCGGCGGCATAGGGCTCGCGCACCTCACCGCTCAGACCGGTGCCCAGCAGCGCATCCAGCACCACGCCACGCAGCTCGCTCGAAGGTGTCCAGGCCTCGACGACAACCCCGGCGGCCAGCGACTCGGCATGCGCCAGCGCTGCATCACCCTGCAAGCGCGACGGTTCAGTCACCGCCAGCACTCGCACCTGCCAGCCGGCTCGCAGAGCCAGCACCGCCACCAGATAACCGTCCCCGGCGTTATTGCCGTGGCCCGCCAACACGCTGAGTTCAGTAGCCTTCGGCCAGTGCCGGACCAACGCTCGCCACGTCGCCCGGGCAGCCCGATGCATCAATTCGAAGCCCGTTGTCCCGGCCGCAATCAGCCGCGCATCGAGCGCCCGGACCTGTGCGGCGCTGTACAGCGCGTCGGGTAAATGGTGTTTTGTCTGCGGCATGCGTCTTCAGGCTCCGATGTCTGGCAGAATTATACGCACCTCAGCTCCGGTTTCCCCTGTCTCATGCCTGCAATTACTACAGATCTTCCTGCTCTCGCCCAATCAATCAAAGACTGGGGCCGCGAGTTGGGCTTTCAACAAGTTGGCATCAGTGGTCTGGACCTGGCTGAGCATGAACAACACCTGGAACGCTGGCTCGAAGCCGGCTACCACGGCGAAATGGACTACATGGGCGCCCACGGCAGCAAACGCTCGCACCCGGAAGAGCTGGTGCCGGGCACGTTGCGGGTGGTTTCGCTGCGCATGGACTACCTGCCGGGCGACACTGAAATGGCCAAACGCCTGGGCCAACCGGAAAAAGCCTATGTCTCGCGCTATGCGCTGGGCCGCGACTACCACAAGCTGATCCGCAAACGCGTGCAACAACTGGCAGAGAAGATTCAGCAGGTCATCGGCCCCTTCGGCTACAGGGCCTTCGTCGACAGCGCCCCGGTGCTGGAAAAAGCCATCGCCGAACAGGCAGGTCTCGGCTGGATCGGCAAAAACACTCTGGTACTGAACCGCAAGGCCGGCAGTTACTTCTTTTTGAGCGAACTGTTCGTCGACCTGCCGCTGCCAGTGGACCCACCCCACAGCACCGAACACTGCGGACGCTGCACGGCGTGCCTGGACATCTGCCCGACCAAGGCCTTCGTCGGCCCCTATGTACTGGACGCGCGACGCTGCATTTCGTACCTGACCATCGAGCTGAAAAGTGCAATCCCCGAAGACTTGCGGCCGCTGATCGGCAATCGGGTGTTCGGTTGCGATGATTGCCAGATCGTTTGCCCGTGGAACCGCTTCGCCCGCCCGTCCGGTGAAAGCGACTTCAAACCGCGACACAACCTCGACAACGCCGAGCTGGCCGAGCTGTTCATGTGGGATGAAGAGAAATTCCTGAGCAGCACCGAAGGCTCGCCGTTGCGCCGAGCCGGCTATGAGCGCTGGCTGCGCAATTTGGCCGTGGGACTGGGTAACGCACCTTCAACGATTCCGGTGCTGGAAGCCCTGAAAGCACGGGTCGATTACCCATCGGAGTTGGTACGCGAACACGTGGCGTGGGCCCTGAAACAACACGGACTCCCGTAGGAGCTGCCGAAGGCTGCGATCTTTTGACGTTGATTTTTCAAGATCAAAAGATCGCAGCCTTCGGCAGCTCCTACGTGAGATCGCAAGATCGCAAGATCGTGAGATCGTGAGATCGCGGTGTCAGGCTTCGTCGTTGTAAACGAACTTGGGCATTTCCCAGTGGAAACGAATCGCCAGCAAGCGCAGCAGGAAGCCGCCAAACAAGGTGATCAGGATCGCCTGTTCGCCGGGTAATTGCAGGTAAAGGCAAAGCATGTAGCACCACGCGGCAGCGAACGAGACGCTGGCGTAGAGCTCGCGACGGAAGATCAGCGGGATGTCGTTGCAGAAGATGTCACGCAGGATGCCGCCGAACACCCCGGTGATCACCCCGCTGACCGACGCCACCAACATGCCGTGGCCCATTTCCAGCGCGGTCATGCAGCCAATCAGGGTAAATGCCACCAGCCCCACGGCGTCGAGCACCAGGAACAGCGAGCGCAGATGGCGCATCCAGCGTGCCGTAAAGACCGTGAACATCGCCGCGACGGAGGTCAGCACCAGGTATTCCGGGTGTTTGACCCAGGTCAGCGGGTAGTGTCCGAGCAACACGTCGCGCACCGAACCACCGCCCAGGGCCGTCACGCAGGCGATCAGCACCACGCCAAACCAGTCCATGCCACGCCGACCGGCAGACAACGCGCCGGTCATGGCTTCAGCGGTAATGGCAATCAGGTAGAGCATCAGCAACATGGTGGCGGTCCTTACGAGAAGGCGCGCAGTCTACTCAGATCGTTGGGGCACCAAAAGGGGGCGCTGGAGAATCTACTTCCGTACCATCCCCAGTGGCTGGGCGGACGCCATCGCGAGCAAGCTCGCTCCCACAGGAACAACGCAATCCAGTGTGGGAGCGAGCCTGCTCGCGATGGGGCCGGAACTGGCGCTGCAGGATCAGAACTTGATGAAGTGCGTGCGGTAATGCTGCAGCTCGGCGATCGACTCGCGGATGTCGTCCAGCGCCAGGTGGGTGCTGCCCTTCTTGAAGCTGTCGCGTACGTCCGGAGCCCAGCGTGCGGCCAGTTCCTTCAAGGTCGAGACGTCGAGGTTGCGGTAGTGGAAGTAGCTTTCCAGCGACTTCATGTGCGTATAAAGGAAGCGACGGTCCTGGCAAATGCTGTTGCCGCAGATCGGCGACTTGCCCTTCGGCACCCACTTCTCCAGGAAGGCGATGGTCTCGGCTTCGGCTTCAGCCATACTGATGCGGCTGTCGCGTACCCGCTGGGTCAGGCCAGAGCCACCGTGTTGACGGGTGTTCCACTCGTCCATGCCCGCCAGGATCTCATCGCTGTGGTGAATGGCGATCACCGGGCCTTCGGCCAAGGTGTTGAGATTGCTGTCGGTGACAATGGTGGCCATCTCGATGATGACGTCGGTGTCAGGGTTCAGACCGGTCATTTCCAGATCGATCCAAATCAGATTCTGCGGGTTTTGCATGTGTCGGCTCCTCGGCGTAGGCATGCAGTTTAGCCTAGAGGACTCTCGGGGCGTGCTAAACTCGCGGCCGTTTTACCTAATCGCTGCATTATCGACACGGAACACCCATGGCCAAACGCCAACTCAATCGTCGTCAAAACTGGCGCATCGAAAAGATTCAAGGCGAGCGCGCTGCCCGCGCCGCCAAACGCGAATCCTCTGCCGTAGAAGCGCTGGAGGGCGGTGACCTTGGCCCCGAGCAAACGGGCCTGGTGATCGCGCACTTCGGTGTGCAGGTCGAGGTCGAGGCCCGCGACGGCGAACTCGCCGGTCAGGTATTCCGCTGCCACTTGCGAGCCAACCTGCCTGCGCTGGTGACCGGCGACCAGGTGGTCTGGCGCGCCGGTAACCAGGGCATCGGCGTAATCGTCGCGCAACTGCCGCGCAACACCGAACTGTGCCGTCCCGACAGCCGTGGTCAGCTCAAGCCGGTAGCAGCCAACGTCGACATGATCGTGATTGTCTTCGCTCCACTGCCCGAGCCTCACGCCAACCTGATCGACCGTTACCTGGTCGCCGCCGAACACGCCGGCATTCGTCCGTTGCTGCTGCTCAACAAATTCGACCTGATCGACGAGCAGAATGCGCCGGCGCTGAATGCCTTGCTGGCGGTTTACCGCACGCTGGGCTACCCGGTACTGGAAGTCTCGGCGCATCACGGCAATGGCATGGAGCAGTTGCAGGAACAACTGGACGGGCGCATCAGCGTGTTCGTCGGTCAGTCCGGCGTCGGCAAGTCCTCACTGGTCAATAGCCTGTTGCCAGAAGTCGAAACCCGCGTCGGCCCGTTGTCCGAGTTGTCCGGCCAGGGCACCCACACCACCACCACTGCGCGGTTGTTCCACTTCCCCGGCGGCGGTGAGTTGATCGACTCCCCGGGTATTCGGGAATTCGGCCTGGGCCACGTCAGCCGTGCCGATGTCGAAGCCGGTTTCATCGAGTTCAACGACTTGATCGGCACCTGCCGTTTCCGCGACTGCAAGCACGACCGCGAACCCGGTTGCGCCCTGCTCAAGGCGCTGGAAGACGGCCGCGTGCAACAGCAGCGCATGAACAGCTACCGCTCGATCATCGCCAGCCTGCCCGAAACCAGCTATTAAACAGACTGTCTGCGCCCCTGCCGTCCAGCAGGGGTGCGGGCTGCTCTGCACGCCTTACACCCGCACCCCGAGCCATAAACAAAAGAACCTTCTGTAGGGCTTTTTGCCTCGCCAAAGAAGGACTCTTCTCTTTGTTTTCGGGCACCTTGTTGCCCTGATCTATTCCCCTACATTCACTCCCTCTTCGTGCCGCCAACCCGGCTGCGCGGGCACCCGTTCGCTGCGTGCGAACCGAGGGACACCCCATGCAAACCTTTCATTTGTTCATCAGCCATTCGTGGAACTACTCAGATGCCCACGACAACCTCGTCAAGCTTCTGAAGGCTCATCCGAGCTTCGCCTTCAAGAATTTTTCCGTCCCGCAGGAAGACCCGATCATCGGTGCGCGAACCGATAAGCAGCTGGTAGAAGCCATTGAAAACCAGATCCGGCCCTGTTCGGCAGTACTGATCATGGCGGGCATGTATTCCACTTACAGCAAGTGGATCAACAAGGAAATCGAGATCGCCAAACGCATGGGCAAAGTGATCATTGCGATCAAGCCCTTCGGAGCCGAACGGATTAGCGCTGTGGTGCGCGAGGCTGCCCACGCCGAATGCGCGTGGAACACCAACAGCATTGTCAGCACCATTCACAAGCACGCGGCGGGGTGAGTGATGCGCAAGGGATTGTTTATCGGGATCAATAACTACACGCATGTGTCGTCCTTGTCCGGCTGCAACAATGATGCGATAGCCATGGCTTCATTACTGGAACGCCATGCCAGCGGCCGACCCAACTTCAGCAACAAGATTCTGACTTCAGCGGAAGAGCATCTGAGCCTTGGGGCGCTCAAGGAAAACATTCGAAGTCTGTTTTCCGGCAAATGCGATGTCGCGTTGTTGTACTTCGCCGGGCACGGCCAATTCAATACGGACATTGATGAAGGCCTGCTCATCCCACAGGACTATCACCCCTCAGGTGAAGGCCTGCGCATCAGCGACATTCTGGAGTGGGCCCACAACGCCACGCAGATCGAAAACAAGATCATCATCCTCGACTGTTGCGAAGCCGGTGCGGCCGGAGAGCTTCGTGGCTTGAAGGGCGGATCCAGCAGGCTGAGCGAGGGAGTCACCATCCTCACGGCCTGCAAGAAAAACGAGCCTGCAATGGAAAACGCTGGCCACGGCGTATTTACCGGTCTGCTTCTACAGGCGCTGCACGGGGGAGCCGCCAACGTTCTGGGCAAGGTCACACCCGGCAGCGTCTACTCGTTTGTCGATAACGCTCTCGGCGCGTGGGAGCAGCGCCCCGTCTTCAAGACCAATGTGTCGCAGTTCGTGGCCTTGCGCGAAGTCGCACCGCTGATCGCCGAGGAAACACTGCGCAAGCTACCCGACTGGTTCCCCGACGCGAGCTTTGTCTTCCCTCTCGACCCCAGTTTCGAACCCACAGAGGCCGCATTCGATGCCGACAATGGCGACATCTTCGCCCAACTGCAAAAGTGCAACCGCCACAGCCTGATCGAACCGGTCGATGCCGAGCACATGTACTACGCCGCCATCCATTCCACCGGTTGCCGCCTCACCGCCCTCGGCGCCTATTACCGTGAACTCGCGATCAAGGGACATTTCTGATGCCTGTGTTTATCAGCTACCGCCATACCGACCGCGAGCGCGCCATGCTCATCAACGCTCGCTTGAAACTGGCCGGCATCAAGACTTACCTTGACGTACTGGATGCCGAATCTCAGACCACTGACGATATTACCAACGTCATTACCCGCAACATTACCGAGTGCACGCACCTGCTCGCTGTGGTCTCCGAAAAAACGGCGCAGTCCTGGTGGGTCCCTTTCGAAATCGGCGAAGCAACCATCAGCGATCGCCGGATCTGCTCCTTCAAGACCGGCAACACCACGCTGCCAATGTACCTCGACAAATGGCCAAAACTGAGCAACGACGACGACATCGAATTTTTCATCGATGAATACAAGGATGAGTCGGCGTCCCTACGCTCAATGACACTGGATTCGGCCAACGAATCGTTTCGCGGTACTTACAGGACGAAAGCCGAACACTTCCACGACAAACTGAAAAACAGAATTCGCCGCGGCTTCTGACCCGCTGGCGATAGACCGCCCGGACACAATAAGGCCGCGATCATCGCGGCCTTGTTGTGGGTCACTGCTTGGGTGGTTCAGCCGGCTGGGCCGGATCCCCTGCTTTCGGTGCCGGAGCGTCGAACAGGTTCAGGCGTTCCCGAAGCTCATGCGCCGGCAGCGGTTCCTTGTCCGCCGGCAAGGCGTTCGGATCGGCGGGTACGGTAGGCACCTCACCCGGAGCACCCTGCCCCGGTGTCGGCGCAGGCTCGGCCCCTTGTTCACCCTCGATGGCACGCTGGGCCTTCTTGGTCAGCACGACGATGTCGATTCGGCGGTTGACCGGGTTCAACGGATTCTTGCGGTCGAACAACACCGACGAAGCGTAGCCCACCACCCGCGCCACTTGCTGATCCGGATAGCTGCCCGCCACCAGCGCACGGCGAGCCGCGTTGGCACGGTTGGCCGACAGCTCCCAGTTGCCGAAATCACCGGTGCCCGCATACGGTTTGGCATCGGTGTGACCGCTGATACTGATTTTGTTCGGCACCGCTTTGATGGTGTCAGCCATGGCCAGCAGGATGTCTTCGAAGTACGGCTTCAAGCGCGCACTGCCGGAGTCGAACATCGGACGTTTTTCGGAATCGATGATCTGGATGCGCAAGCCTTCCGGGGTTATGTCGAAAAGAATCTGGTCCTTGAACTTCTGCAACTGCGGGTTCTCGTCGACCTTTTTCTCCAGCTCTTGCAGCAACAACTCAAGCCGCTCCTGCTCGACCTGCTCGGCCATGCCTTCAACCTGCTCGGTATCGACCGTCACCTTGTCCGGCTGCGGCTGGGACTTGACCTCGGGGTTGAGGGTTTTGTCCGGCGCCAGCTCCGGCGAGCCGCCGAGATCGATGATGTACGGCGTACCGCTTTCAGAGAAGCCGATCGGGTCCTTGAAGTAACCGGCAATGGCGATCTTCTGTTCCGGCGTGGCGGTGGATAACAGCCACAACACCAGGAAGAACGCCATCATCGCCGTCGCGAAGTCAGCGAAGGCGATTTTCCACGCGCCCCCGTGATGCCCGCCAGCAATGCGCTTGACGCGCTTGATGATTATCGGCTGATTATTCTCCATGACTTAACGACCGCGAACCGCTTGTTCCAGCTCGGCAAAACTCGGACGGTGCGCCGGGTACAGCACCTTGCGCCCGAACTCTACGGCCAGCGATGGCGGCATACCGGAAGCCGAAGCCACCAACGACGCCTTGATGGCCTCGTAAACGTTCAGCTCTTCCTTGGCATCGTGAGCCAGGGAGTGCGCCAGCGGACCAAAGAAACCGTAAGCCGCGAGAATACCGAAGAAGGTACCGACCAGTGCGGCACCGACGTGCAGACCGATGGATTTCTGGTCGCCTTCACCCAGCGAGGCCATGGTCACCACGATACCCAGTACCGCCGCGACGATACCGAAGCCGGGCATGGCATCGGCGATACCGTTGACCGCGTGGGATGGGTGCTCGAGGTCTTCCTTGAGGCTGAACAGTTCCATGTCGAACAGGCCTTCAAGTTCATGCGGCGCCATGTTGCCGGACGACATGATGCGCAAGTAATCGCAGATGAACGCGGTCATGCGGTCATCCTTGAGGACCGCCGGGTACTTGGCAAAAATCGGGCTGGCAGCGGCGTCTTCGATATCGCCTTCAATCGCCATCATGCCTTCGCGACGGCTCTTGTTGAGGATCTCGTAGATCAGGCCCAGCACCTCCAGATAGAAGGTGTGATTGAAACGCGAACTGAACATGCCCAAGGACTTCTTGAGCACGTGCATCGTCATGTGACCGGGGTTGGCCTGAAGGAACGCGCCCAGCGCCGCACCGCCAATGATCATCACCTCGAACGGCTGAATCAGGGCGGCAATCTTGCCGTGGGAAAGCACGTATCCGCCGAGCACGCTCGCGAATACGACGATGATGCCGATAATTTTAGCCATAGGTAGAAGGTACTTACTGAGTCGGGTTCAAGGTCATATTCGGAAGTTAAAAAATCTCTTCTTCTACTTATCGGCAAAACTGCGCCAGACTATAGCCAGTTAAGGCGAAAAGCCAATTTGGCCCGCTCCGGGCGTGTTTAATGCAGACGATGATCGCGCCCAACCATGGCTAACGAAACGACCGTTCCAACTGCTAAACCGACCACACTCGAAGGCTGGGTCAAGCTGCTCGATCGCGTGGTTTTGCCCGTGCCGCAAGCCAGTCATGACCGCGTTTGCAAGGCTATCGCCGACAATCGCAGCTCGTTGCGCGATATTGCCGAGTTGATGCAGGGCAGCCCGGCCCTGGCCCTCAGCGTCATTCGCGAAGCCAATCGCCACACCCATGGCAGCATGAGCGAGCCCAGCGAGAACCTGGAGGTGGCGATCAATCGCCTCGGTCTCAAGCGCACCGAAGAACTGCTCGCACGTCTGCCTGCCCTGCCCCAGAACGAAATCCCGCCGGCCCTGCGCCAACTGCAATTGATCAGCCAGCACGCGACCCAACAGGCCAACGGCTTTTTTGCCAGCCGCCTGGCGCGGCTCTGGCAGGACATCCACTGGGGCAGCCTGCTGTTTCTCTCGCCGTTCTGGCCACTGGCATTAACCTTCCCGCAGCTGCTGGAAGACTGGGAACTGCGGGTTCTGCACAAGGGCGAGCCCGCGAGCAAGGTCGAACAAGAGTTGTTCGGCGTGCGCCTGCTGGATCTCGGCCAGGCACTGGTGGAAGTCTGGCGCCTGCCGATCTGGGTCGGGCAAGGCTATCGACTGCTACAGGATGAACAACGCGAGCTGGCGAAAGTCCTGCACATCGCCCGCGACGCCGATCACCCGCTGCGCCAGCAAAACCGCCTCGACGACGACCCGACCCTGCGTCGCTGGCTCAACCAACCGGCCAATACAGTGTTGCTGGCCAATGGTCTGGCGTTATCGTCACAGCAAGCCTGGAGCAGTCCTCACTGCCTGCGCTGGCAGCTTCTGACCAGTCTCTACCTGCAAATGCCAATGGACGAGGTCCAGCAGCAACTGCACCAGCAAGCCGCGCTCAGCGCTCGCAACCATGCCATGCCAGACCTCTGGCATCCGGCCGGAGCATTGCTCTGGCCGTGGGACGAGCGGCGCCTTCATCACGGCCAGCTTCCGGCGCCAGCCCCCACCGCCGAAGACCTGACAAAGTGGCGCAAACAATGTGCAGAACTGCTGGCGGAGCCGAGCCGCTTTACCAACGCCATGCACCTGACCACCTCCGCCCGGGACGCGCTGGCTGCCTGCGGCATGCGTCGGGTGATGATTCTGATGGCTGATCGCACACACAGCCAATTGCGCGTGCACCAGATTCACGGCCTGCCTAAAGAAGCGGCCACGCTGAATCTGTTGGTCAGCCAGAGTGCCGTGCTGCAACGCTTGCTCTCACAACAGGCCCAGGTGCGTCTGACCCCGACCAACAACGCGCAATTTTCGGCCCTGCTGCCCGCCAGCCTGCGCGCGCTGTTCGGCGGTGAGCACCTGCTGCTGCGCTCCCTGGTCAATAATGGCCGGGTCATCATGCTGGTCGTGGCGGACCAGGGCGGCGGGCCATTTTCGGAAATCACCGTGCAAGCCTTCGGCAAAACCGCACAGTGCATCGAAAAAGCCCTGCACAGCTTTAGCAACCGCGGCCAGTAGCCGTTGCGCTACAATCCTCCCCTTTGTGCTCTGGAGACCTCACATGTCTGACTTCTCTGGCTTGTCGCTGGTGATCGAACCGAGCGACCTGCTCGCCCGTCTCGATGCTCGCGAACTGATTCTGGTCGACCTGACCAGCAGCGCCCGCTACGCCGAAGGCCACATTCCCGGCGCACGCTTCGTCGACCCCAAACGTACTCAATTGGGTCATGCGCCGGCGCCGGGCCTGCTGCCGCCACAGGCTGCGCTTGAAGCCCTGTTCGGCGAACTGGGGCATAACCCGGACGCGGTCTACGTGGTCTACGACGACGAAGGCGGTGGTTGGGCCGGACGTTTCATCTGGTTGCTGGATGTCATCGGCCACAATAAATATCACTACGTGGACGGCGGACTGCTGGCCTGGCTGGCGGAAGGTCTGCCGGTGTCTACCGAAGTGCCAGCGGCCGTCGGCGGCCCGGTTGCGCTAACCCTGCACGACGAACCTACGGCTACCCGCGAATACCTGCAAAGCCGTCTTGGTGCTGCCGATCTGGCGATCTGGGACGCACGCGGGCCGCTGGAATATTCCGGCGAGAAAGTCCTCGCCGCCAAGGGCGGACACATCCCCGGTGCAGTCAATTTCGAATGGACCGCGGGCATGGACAAGACGCGCAACTTGCGCATCCGCAGCGACATGCCGCAGATCCTCGAACAACTCGGGATCAGCAAAGACAAAGAAGTGATTACCCACTGCCAGACCCACCACCGCTCTGGCTTCACCTATCTGGTGGCCAAGGCGCTCGGTTATCCGCGGGTCAAAGGCTACGCCGGCTCCTGGGGCGAATGGGGCAACCACCCCGACACGCCTGTTGAGATTCAAGGTTCTTAAGGACAGTTAATGAAAAAGCGTTTGTTCATCCTCAGTCAATACCTGCTACCCCATCACCTGCTGTCGCGTCTGGCCGGGTGCATTGCCGAATGCCGTGTGCGCTGGTTCAAGAACGCCTTCACCGCCTGGTTCGCCAAACGCTATCAGGTCGACATGTCGCAAGCGCTGGTCGAAGACCTGACCGCTTACGAACACTTCAACGCGTTCTTCACCCGCGCCTTGAAAGACGGCGCGCGCCCGCTGGACCAGACTCCAGGCGCGATCCTCAGCCCGGCCGACGGCGCCGTCAGCCAGCTCGGCCCGATCGAACACGGCCGCGTGTTCCAGGCCAAGGGCCACAGTTTCAGCGTGCTGGAATTGCTCGGTGGTGACGCGGCAAACGCTGCGCCGTTCATGGGCGGCGACTTCGCCACTATTTACCTGTCGCCGAAAGACTATCACCGCGTACACATGCCGCTGGCCGGCACCCTGCGCGAAATGGTCTACATTCCGGGCCGGATCTTCTCGGTCAACCAGACCACCGCGGAAAACGTTCCGGAACTGTTTGCCCGTAATGAACGCGTTGCGTGCATCTTCGACACCGAGCGCGGGCCAATGGCTGTGGTACTGGTCGGTGCGATGATCGTTGCTTCGATCGAAACCGTCTGGGCCGGGCTGGTGACGCCACCCAAGCGCGAACTGAAAACATTCCGCTACGACGAAGCTGCCCGTGCGCCGATTCATCTGGAGAAAGGTGCCGAGCTGGGTCGCTTCAAGCTGGGTTCGACGGCGGTCGTACTGTTTGGCCCGGATCAAGTGAAGTGGGCTGAAGAGCTGGCGGCTGGTTCGCCAGTGATGATGGGCCAGGGCATGGGCTCACCAAAAGCCTGACCTGTACAAGATCCAATGTGGGAAATATGGGAAATGTGGGAGCGAGCTTGCTCGCGATAGCATCACCTCGGTTTATCAGATAGACCGAGGTGCCTGTATCGCGAGCAAGCTCGCTCCCACAAAGGCCTGCATTCACTCAGGCCATGCGGTATTACAGTTGACCGTCGCGGTCCCGGAAACCCAGCAGATACAGCACACCATCCAGACCCAGGGTCGAAATTGCCTGCTTGGCCGACTGTTTGACCAGCGGCTTGGCACGGAACGCCACACCCAGACCTGCAATTGCCAGCATCGGCAAGTCGTTGGCACCGTCACCGACAGCGATGGTCTGTTCCAGACGCAAGCCTTCCTTGTGCGCCAGCTCACGCAGCAAATCGGCTTTGCGCTGTGCGTCGACGATCGGCTCGACAGCCACGCCGGTCACTTTACCGTCGACCACTTCCAGCTCGTTGGCGAACACGTAGTCGATGCCCAGCTTGGCTTGCAGCTGTTTGGCGAAGTAGGTGAAACCACCCGACAGAATCGCCGTCTTGTAGCCCAGTCGCTTGAGTTCGGCGAACAGCGTTTCAGCGCCTTCGGTCAGGCGCAGGGACGCCCCGATCGAGTCCAGCACGCTGACATCCAGCCCTTTGAGCAAGGCCAGGCGCTCCTTGAAGCTGGCGCGGAAATCCAGTTCGCCGGCCATCGCCCGCTCGGTAATTTCCGAAACCTTCTCGCCCACCCCGGCGGCCTTGGCCAGTTCGTCGATGACTTCGGCTTCGATCAGTGTCGAGTCCATGTCGAACACCGCCAGACGACGGTTGCGACGGAACAGCGAGTCTTCCTGGAAAGCGATGTCGACGTTCAGTTCCTGGGCCACGCTGAGGAATTCAGCACGCAGGGCCTGCGGATCAGCCGCTTCGCCACGCACGGAGAACTCGATGCAACCCTTGCCCTTGTCCGCCGGAGTGTCCAGCGGCATACGCCCGGACAAACGGTCGATGTGGTCGATGTTCAACCCGTACTTGGCGGTGATCGAACTCACGCGCTGCAACTGCTCGGCCGTCACTTTGCGGGTCAGCAAGGTCACGATGTGGCGTTTTTTGCCCTGAGCACCCACCCACTGCTGGTAATCCTCTTCGGACACCGGCGTGAAACGCACCTGTTGCCCCAGCTCATAGGCCTTGAACAGGATGTCCTTGAGTACCGACGAACCTTGTTCGGTGTCGGGAATTTCAACCAGGATGCCGAACGACAAGGTGTCGTGAATCACCGCCTGACCGATGTCGAGAATGTTCACACCACCCTGGGCCAGTACACCGGTAATGGCCGCAGTCAGACCCGGACGGTCGACTCCCGTGATGTTTATCAGGACGATTTCGCGCAAGGCGCACCCCCGCAAGTGGAAAAAACCGCATTCTACCCACTTTCAGTGACCATCGGGCACAGCCAACGCTTTGCCGGTCTGGGGCCTGTCGCTATACTGCGCCTCAACTTCACGGACAAAAGAGCCGAGCTCAGTGAACCGGCCTACGCCAGTCAAAACCGATAACTTCTTTCTGCTGATCTTCCGGGCACTGCGCCATCGCCGTGTACCGATTGCATTGCGCATTGCCAGCCATAACGTGATCCTGGTCGCATTGGCCCTGGTGATCTACGCCTGCGTGATGGGTCTGCAGTTCAAACAGGCGATGCACGAGCAAGCGGATGCCCTCGGCCAAAGCCTGACCACCCAGACGGCGATGTCAGCGACCGAACTGTTGGTGTCCAACGACATCCTCAGCCTCAACGTGTTGCTGAACAACCTGACCAAGAACCCGTTGGTGGCTCACGCGGCTATTTATAGCGTGGACAACCGGATTCTTGCCGAGGCCGGGCAGCGCCCCAAGCACGGCTTGCTCGGTGAAGCCGAAGGCATGTACGAGAGCAAGATCACCTTTCAGGACGTGACGGCCGGACAGCTGCGGATCAGCCTCGACATGGCACAGTTCCAGCAGCCGATGACCATCAGCCTGCAAAGCATGGGCATTCTCAGCGCTATCCTGCTGGCCTTGTCCCTGGCCTTGAGCCTGCGCCTGGGTCGGCACATCTCCACACCACTGCTGCAATTGCGGGTGTGGCTGCGCGACATTGACGAACACACCCCGGCGACTCAGCGCCAGGACGAAATCGGTGACCTGGCCCGCCAGCTCCACAGCAGTTTCGCGCCTGAAAAGGTCGAGCCTGAACCCGAGCCGGAGCCTGAATTCGACGATTTCGACGACACCGAAGAGGCCGAGCCTGGCTTCGAGGTGCGTAACCTGCGCGACCCGAGCTTCGATGAGAGCGCTCCGGTGGCAGGCCTGAAACCGGCGCCACGGCATGTGATCAGCGCTGAAGAAGACGACCTGGACGAAGAAGATCCGTTTGCCGACCTTCGCGACACCGCTGAAGTTGCGCCGGCTGCCAAACCGCAACTCAAGCCGACAGCCCCGGCGCAACCACAGCACAGCGCGGTATTGGCGGTGCAGCTGGGTGCTCAGGATCAACTGCGTCGCCTGCCGCGTGCGCGCCTGACCGAACTGCTGGAGCGTTATCGCGATTGCCTGGACCAGGCTGCATCGCTGTATCAAAGCGAACTGCACACCCTGAACGACGGCAGCACGCTGATGCTGTTCCACAATGAAGACAGCGGTGACGACTACCTGACCAACGCCATTTGCTGCGGTGAGTTGCTGCGTGCGCTCGGCCATCAACTGCAGATTGAAGTCGCCGACAGCGGCATCACCCTGCAATTGCAGTTGGGTCTGACCTTGGGCGATGGACTCTTCGGCCTCAGCCAGATTGATCTGCTGCTGACCGAAACCGCTCAGGACGCCTTGGCCCTGTCCCAGCACAGCCGCAATCTGCTGCTGGTGGAACGCAAGATCAGCGACGACGTACTGATCCGCCAACGTGCGCGGATCCGCCCGATTGCCAGCCCGGAAGGTGCTTGCTGCGTCGAGCGGCTGATGGAGCCTTATCCATCGATGCTGGAGCGGCAACTGGCACGCATGCATGAGACACGCGCGTAGGAGCTGCCGCAGGCTGCGATCTTTCAGCCTTTAAACAACGAAGCCCGCAGACGAGTGATCGCCTGCGGGCTTTTTGTTGCCTGTTCCGGCCTCATCGCGAGCAAGCTCGCTCCCACAGTGGATACGGCCGTACACAAAAACGGCGTCCACTGAAGATCACCTGTGGGAGCGAGCTTGCTCGCGATGAGGCCGAGGGCAGCACCAGAGAACTCCAACCTGCAGAAACAACAAAGCCCGCATCAACGCGGGCCTTGTCTTTACAGCAATCACCTTAGAACCTGAACACTTCCATGTCCGTGCGAATCGGTGAAGCCATCGGCATCTTCGGCTTTTCCGGCCCGGCCGGCGCCACAGGCTTAGGTGCCGGTTTATGCGGTACGTCGACAACCGGTGGCTGATTGGCCAGCGGCTTGAGCGCGGCCGACAGTTGCTCGGCCAAGCGTTGCAGCAATATGCCCTGGGCCTGTACCTGAGCCGCCGTGCCACTCGCATGTTGCTCTTGCAGATGAACGATGCGGTTGTCACGCACCTGGCCGCGACGGTCAATCAAGCGCCACTGGGCATCGAGGATCGCCGGTTGCGACTCCCCCGAATCCAGGCGAGTGATCGACAGCAAAACCTGTACATCCGGGGTGAAACCCAGGGTCGCCGGCGCCAGAACTACGCGCTGGCTGTCCAGATGACCGGCCACCTGACGCAATAAAAGCTGATTGATGTCCGAAGACAGGCTGCCCGCCCAACGACCGTCGATGGACGCTTGCAGGCTGCCATCCGGCTGGCGCTGCAACAGGGTTTCACGTTGCAGGTAGTCGGCGATCGATACCGGACCCAACAAAACTGCCATGCCCGCGCTTTGCGCAGGCTGAGCCGGACTTCCGCTGTCCAGCTGATACAGCGACACCGGCTGGTGAACGCTGCAACCCGCCAGGCTAAAAACGCCAGCGAGCAACAAAATTAGAGGAAGGCGCAGAACAGTCATCATCCCATCCAAGTGACGGCCAACAGGCCCGTCACAGTGAAAAATACTCAATCAATATGAAGAACGCAGGACCACGCCCGCGCTTGAAAGGCCATATCATCCGTGAATATGGCTTCCGACTCCAGTACGAAAGCATCGATCTACGGGTTAAATCGTAGATCGAGCGCTCTAGACCGCTTAATTGAGAGTTTCTACCAATAGTGCATCGACACGCTGAAAGCCCCGCGGCAGCTTGTTGCCACGGCGTCCGCGCTCACCTTTGTAGTGTTCGAGGTCGTCTGCCTTGAGCGACAGCGTGCGCTTGCCAGCCTGCAAGACCAGGGTCGCGCCTTCCGGCAATACCGCGATGTCGGTGACATATTCCTCGCGACTGGCTACACGTTCGCCGGAGATACCGATGATCTTGTTGCCTTTGCCCTTGCCCAGCTGCGGCAGGTCGCTGATTTTGAAGATCAGCAGGCGACCTTCGGTGGTCACCGAAGCCAACCAGTTCTGCTCACGGTCGGTCACCGGACGCGGCAGGATCACCTTGGCGTTGTTTGGCAGGCTCAACAGTGCCTTGCCGGCCTTGTTCTTGGCTTGCAGGTCTTCACCCTTGACCACAAAACCGTAACCGGCGTCCGAGGCGATGACGTACAGCCCATCGTCTTCAGGCATCAATACGCATTCGAAGGTCGCGCCAGGCGGCGGTGTCAGGCGACCAGTCAACGGTTCGCCCTGGCCACGGGCCGATGGCAACGTATGCGCCGGCACCGAATAACTGCGGCCGGTGGAATCGATAAACACCGCAAACTGGTTGGAACGACCGGCGGCCGCCGTTTTGAAGCCGTCCCCGGCCTTGTAGGAAAGCCCGGTGGCATCGATGTCGTGGCCCTTGGCCGAACGCACCCAGCCTTTCTCGGACAGCACCACGGTGACTTTTTCGTTCGGCAGCAGATCGTGTTCGGTCAAAGCCTTGGCTTCGGCACGTTCGACAATCGGCGAGCGACGGTCGTCGCCATAGGTTTCGGCGTCTTTGATCAGCTCGCTGCGCACCAGCTTCTTCAGCTTGGTTTCGCTGCCCAGCAAGGCTTGCAGCTTGGCTTGTTCTTTGAGCAGTTCATCCTGCTCGTCGCGCAGCTTCATTTCTTCGAGTCGCGCCAACTGACGCAGGCGGGTGTCGAGAATGTAGTCGGCCTGGATTTCGCTCAGGGCGAAGCGCTCGATCAGCTTGGCTTTCGGGTGCTCCTCGGTTCGGATGATGTGGATCACTTCATCCAGGTTGAGGTAGGCGATCAGCAAACCGTCCAACAGGTGCAGGCGACGCTCGACCTTGTCCAGACGGAATTGCAGGCGGCGGCGTACGGTATTAACCCGGAACTCCAGCCATTCCACCAACAACGCCCGCAGGTTCTTCAACTGCGGTTTGCCGTCCAGGCCGATGATGTTGATGTTGACCCGGTAGCTCGACTCCAGCTCGGTGCTGGCGAACAGGTGCTGCATCAACGCTTCATGATCGACCCGGCTATTGACCGGAATGATCACGATACGGCACGGGTTCTCGTGGTCCGACTCATCGCGCAGGTCCGCTACTTGCGGGGCCTTGGACGGTTTGGCCTGCATCATCGCGGCAATCTGTTCCAGCACTTTGGCCCCGGAGACCTGATGCGGCAGCGAAGTGACGATAATGTCGCCGTCTTCGATGTGGTACACGGCACGCATGCGCACCGAACCGCGACCGGTTTCGTAGATTTTCAGCAGGTCGGCGCGCGGCGTGATGATTTCCGCTTCGGTCGGATAATCCGGGCCCTGGATGTGTTCACAGAGCTGCTCGACCGTGGCTTTGGGCTCATCGAGCAAACGCACGCAGGCCGTGGCGACTTCCCGCAGGTTGTGCGGCGGAACGTCGGTGGCCATGCCCACGGCGATGCCGGTGGTGCCGTTGAGCAGGATATTCGGCAAACGTGCCGGCAAAACCAGCGGTTCGTCGAGGGTGCCGTCGAAGTTCGGACCCCAATCCGCCGTGCCCTGGCCCAGTTCGCTGAGCAGCACTTCGGAATAACGCGACAGGCGCGCTTCGGTGTAACGCATGGCGGCGAAGGATTTCGGATCATCCGGCGCACCCCAGTTACCCTGCCCGTCTACCAGCGTGTAGCGGTAGCTGAACGGCTGGGCCATCAGCACCATGGCTTCATAGCACGCCGAATCGCCGTGAGGGTGGAACTTGCCGAGCACGTCACCGACCGTACGCGCGGATTTCTTGTGCTTGGAGTCAGCGTCCAGCCCCAACTCGCTCATGGCGTAGATGATACGCCGCTGTACAGGCTTCAGGCCGTCGCCGATGTGCGGCAAGGCACGGTCCATGATCACGTACATGGAGTAGTTGAGGTAGGCATTTTCGGTGAAGTCGGCCAGTGAGCGGCGTTCAACGCCGTCCAGGCTGAGATCCAGGGAGTCGCTCATGCGGGCCTCATCATTTCGTTGTCTGGCGCAGCGGCAAGGTGCCACCGCGCTGGGTAAATTCAAGTTTTTTCAGGACGTTCATGGCTTGGCGCTCCAGCCACCTTGCGGCGCAGCAAAGCGCCAGACAATCGGCCGGGCTTCGCCGTCGGCACGAGCACCGTTGTTGTTGTCGATGCCGATCCAGGCGCCATCGGCATCGACCACCAGTGCTTCGGCCAGACCGTAAGGTTGTGAATAACGTCGATGTTCCTGCAACGCTTCAGCCGCGAATGACCAGCATCGCTCGACCTTGGCACTCAGCACATCGCGACGGCAGAGTTGAAAAACATTGCGCTCCAGCGTGAAGAGTTTGCCGTTGAACAGTGCCAGGTCGGCAAAGTCTCTGGACACCGGCTTGGCCTTGGGAAACTGCGCGGGCTGCATTTCCCGGCCGGCTTCGCTCAACAGCACGCAGCTACCGTCACAATCCCAGACGGTCTGCTGACGCTTGAGCAGCAGCAGTCCGCGTCGCTCGCGCTCGGCCGCCAACCATAACCGATCACCTTCCGGATTGATGGCCAGCCCTTCGAACAGCGCATTGAAGTGCAGCAACATGCCACTGGCTCGCGCCTCGCGGACCATGATCGGTGAAATTTTCAGCCACGAGGCAGGCCCCTGTAACGGCACTTGCAGTACCGCAGCATGGGCTTCACTGACGATGTAGCGGTTACCGGCCTTGTCGCAGGTGATCCCCTCGAAATCCAGACTTCCACCGCGCACGAACGATGCCGCCCAGGTGCGCGATTTCAGCCCCCAGGGCAACCCGCTGTCAGGCACTGGCGGCACATCGATACGCACGGTTTCGGCCTGCCAGACGTTCTCGCTGGTGTCGAGCCGATAGATCTGGTCATCGTCACGATCGGAAACCGTCCACAGGTCTTTACCGCACAACGCCAACCCCGACAGATTGCCACCGCGCATGCCGTCCACCGCGTGCTCGGATACCAGCGTCAGTTCAGGCGCTGGTTCTGCCGCAACGGTGGACGCCAACAGCAGCAACGCGAGGGCGAAACCGCTCCGCATCAGGCCAGAACCTCGGCCAGGTTACCTTTGGACTCCAGCCAGGACTTGCGGTCGCCAGCGCGTTTTTTCGCGAGCAGCATGTCCATCATTTCCGACGTGGCTTCGAAATCATCCAGCGTCAGTTGCACCAGACGCCGAGTGTTCGGGTCCATGGTGGTTTCACGCAGTTGCGGCGGATTCATTTCACCCAGCCCCTTGAATCGGGTGACCTGCGGCTTGCCGCGTTTCTTCTCGGCCACCAGGCGATCGAGAATGCCATCGCGCTCGGCTTCGTCGAGGGCGTAGTAAATCTCTTTGCCGAGGTCAATACGGTACAACGGTGGCATCGCCACGTAGACGTGACCGGCGTCCACCAACGGGCGGAAATGCTGGACGAACAACGCGCACAGCAAGGTCGCGATGTGCAGACCGTCGGAGTCGGCGTCGGCGAGGATGCAGATCTTGCCGTAACGCAGCTGGCTCATGTCCGCAGCGCCCGGGTCGACACCAATGGCCACGGCAATGTTGTGCACTTCCTGGCTGGCCAGCACTTCGCTGCCGTCGACTTCCCAGGTGTTCAGAATCTTCCCGCGTAACGGCAGGATCGCCTGAAACTCTTTGTCCCGCGCTTGCTTGGCCGAACCGCCAGCGGAATCACCTTCCACCAGGAACAGCTCGGAACGCATCGGGTCCTGCCCGGCGCAATCGGCGAGTTTGCCCGGCAAGGCCGGACCTTGGGTGATGCGTTTACGCTCGACTTTTTTGCTGGCCTTCAAACGACGGCCGGCGTTGTTGATCGCCAACTCTGCCAGCAGCATGCCCGTTTCGGGGTTGGCGTTGAGCCACAGGCTGAAGGCGTCCTTGACCACACCGGAAACAAACGCCGCCGCCTCGCGAGACGACAAACGCTCTTTGGTCTGGCCGGAAAATTGTGGCTCCTGCATTTTCATCGAGAGGACGAAAGCAATACGTTCCCAGACGTCTTCCGGCGCCAGCTTCACGCCACGCGGCAGCAGGCTGCGGAACTCGCAGAACTCGCGCATCGCGTCGAGCAAGCCCTGACGCAGACCGTTGACATGAGTACCGCCCTGGGCCGTCGGGATCAGGTTGACGTAGCTTTCCTGCACGCTGTCGCCACCTTCAGGCAGCCACAGCAGCGCCCAGTCGACCGCTTCTTTATTACCGGCCAGGCTGCCGCAGAAGGGTTCGTCGGGCAGGCGTTCGAATTCGCTGACCGCGTCTACCAGGTAGGAACGCAGACCGTCTTCGTAATGCCATTCGACTTTTTCGCCGGTGGCCTTGTCTTCAAAACTGACCAGCAGCCCCGGACACAATACGGCCTTGGCCTTGAGTACGTGCTTGAGGCGGCTGATGGAGAATTTCGGTGAATCGAAGTATTTCGGGTCCGGCGCGAAGTACACGCTGGTCCCGGTGTTGCGCTTGCCAACGGTGCCGACCACTTCCAGATCGGTGGCCTTGTAGCCATCGGCGAAGGTCATCTGGTACTCGTTGCCATCGCGTTTGACGCGCACCCGGACCTGAGTCGACAGGGCGTTGACCACCGAAATACCCACCCCGTGCAAACCGCCGGAGAACTGGTAGTTCTTGTTGGAGAACTTGCCGCCGGCGTGCAGCTTGGTGAGGATCAGCTCGACGCCCGAGACGCCCTCTTCGGGGTGAATATCCACCGGCATGCCACGGCCGTCATCGCTGACTTCCAGAGAGTGGTCGGCGTGGAGGATGACCTGCACCGATGTCGCATGTCCGGCCAAGGCTTCGTCGACACTGTTGTCGATGACTTCCTGGGCGAGGTGGTTCGGCCGACTGGTGTCGGTGTACATGCCGGGGCGTTTGCGCACCGGGTCGAGGCCCGAGAGGACTTCGATGGCGTCTGCGTTATAAGAGCTAGCGCTGGGAGTGGCCATGGGGTCTCGTCGTCAGTCGTTCATGAAAATAGGGGCGAGGGTTCACAGTGCAGTGAAATCGATCGCCTGGTACACATCGCAGCCATAGCCGGCAAAACTCAACAGGGCCGGCAATTGCCCGGCGAATCCCTGGAAACTATGGTCGCCACCGGCCTGGATGCGCAAGGCGCAGGCTCGGTAATACTGTTGGGCGAGGCGATAGTCCAGCGTTTCGTCCCCGGTTTGCAACCACACCTGATACCGCTGCGGGTCCTGGGGCGCCGACACTTCCAGCTCGGCCAGGGCCGTCACATGGTCGTGGGTCAATTCCCAGGTCTCTTCGGTATACAGGTTTTTCTGCGTGCCCAGGTATCCGTCGAACATCCGATGCGGGCTGACGGCAGGGTTGATCAACAGGGCCTTGAGGCCATGGCGCTCGGCAAGGTGAGTGGCATAGTAGCCGCCGAGGGAGCTGCCGACCAGCAGTGGCCGTCCCAGTGTGGCAATCGCCTGTTCCAGCTGACCGATGGCCTCGCGCGGATGGTGATGCAAGGCCGGCACCAGCAACTGGTCACTCAGACCCAGACGATCCATCACGCCGACCAGCTGACAGGCCTTTTTCGACGACGGTGCGCTGTTGAAACCGTGGATATAGAGGATCGAACCAGACATGCGAGCTCCCTGTGCGACGGGCAAAGAGCCGCAGTTTACAGGGAGTAGAGCGGATCGGGGACATCCACAGAAATCAGGTCCTCTTTGAGGACGCCATCGCGAGCAATCGAGCGTCGACCGGCTGCTCCCACATTGATCTCGGGTGTTCACAAATGGTGTGCTCACCGCAGATCCACTGTGGGAGCGAGCTTGCTCGCGATGGCCGCAACTCGGTTTCCCGGAACCACAAAAATCTCAGTAGCCGTTGGAACCGTAATCGACCTGAAACTCGAACCCGGTCACGCGCTCGACCCCGGTTTCCAGCCGTCCGTCCGGCAGTAACCGCAGCCAGCGATAGCCTGGCGCCAGGGTATCGACCTTGAAATCCACACTGCCAGGCTCGAACTGGATGCAGGTCGACGGCGAAGCAAGCAGCCGCACGCCGTTGCGTAATTGATCGATTTCCTGATGCACATGCCCCCAGAGCACCGCCCGGACCTGTGGGAAACGATCGAGCACGGCAAACAAGGCTTCCGGGTTGCGCAGGCCAATCGGCTCCATCCAGGCACAACCAATGGACACCGGATGATGGTGGAAGCACACCAGATGATGGCGCTCGGGCGCTTCGCTCAGGGCGCGGGCGAGCAATTGCAACTGATCATCCTGCAAATACCCCGGCACCGAGCCGGGCACCGCCGAATCCAGCAATGTGACCCGCCAGTTACCAATGTCCACCACAGGCGTAAACAGCTGACTCTGGACCGCCGCCTGGGCCATGATCTGCGGCTCATCGTGGTTACCCGGAATCCAGCGCGCGGGCGCATCGATCTGCCGGGTCATTTCACGAAACTGCTGATACGACTCGAGCGTGCCGTCCTGGGACAGGTCACCGCTGGCGATCATCAGGTCGATATGCGGCTGCTGCGCCAGCACCAACTCGATAACCTTTTGCAGGCTGTCGCGGGTTTTCATGCCCAGCAACGTCCCATCCGCCTCGGCGAACAGATGACTGTCAGTCAGCTGCACCAGCAGAACGGGGTCGTTGGCGGTCAGAGTGGATACGCTCGGCAAGGCGTTCTCCCAAGGCGTGATCACGAATATGGATGAATGGCGCAATTATGCTGGGGGAAATTGAAAAGAGGAAACCCGTGAACCGGACGCAGTTCACAACTAATGCATCGCTAGCGCACGACCTCGAACTCATGCCCGCAGGCCAGGCAATGACTCAGCCATTCGCCGAGGAATACATTGAGCTGGGCTTTTTCGTCTGGCTGGTGCATCAACGCATTCGGGTAAGGATAGATGCCGCGAAAGCGCCGCGCATGTTCGGCACTGATGACTTCGGCCATGCGCGCGTCGTGGTAGACCTGAACTTCCAGCTGCGGCACCGGCAGCCATGGCAGGCTGTGCTCCTGGCGCACTCGCAGGGTCGTGGTGTACGGACACGCTTGCAGCACTTCCAGCATCAGCACACCCAGCATCTGCTCGCCCTGGGTCATTGCTATGCGCCGGGCAGTTGGCTGGTTGCGCATCTCCGGCAACAGGCGCATCAGTCGGGCGTAGTTGGCCTCGCACGAGCTTTGCAGACCCACGAGATCGACCCGATAACGATCGCGCTGTTTGTTTACGACCATAGCCCCCTCACTTCAACGCGGTTCAAAGCCAGCCATTGCAAGGCAATAATGCTTGCCGCGTTGGAAATCCGTCCATCACGTACGGCTTGCAGGGCATCTTCAAAGTCCCAAACCGTGACGCGAATATCTTCTGCTTCCTCCACCAGCCCATGCAGGCCGCCGGCCCCGGCACTGTTACACCGCCCCAGATACAAGTGCACATATTCGGTACTGCCACCGGGCGATGGAAAATAATTGAGCATCGGCCACAGAGCAGTGAATACCAGTCCAGCTTCCTCCTGCGCTTCGCGGTGAGCAACTTCTTCCGGTATTTCGTCCTTATCGATCAGACCAGCGACCAGTTCGATCAGCCACGGGTTGTCAGTCTTGCCCAATGCACCGACGCGAAATTGCTCGATCAATACCACTTCGTCGCGCTGCGGATCGTAAGGCAACACGCACACAGCATCATGACGCACGAACAACTCGCGACTGATCTCGCGACTCATACCACCGGCAAACAGCTCATGGCGCAGGTGCACGCGATCAAGCTTGTAGAAACCCTTGTAGCAGTTTTCTCTGCGCACGATGTCTACGATGGTCGGGGTGGCATTGGCAAAATCAGTCATAACAATCCTCGTTTACTGTCAATCCGTCCGAGGTTCCCCCTCAGGCTTCGCGCCATCCTAACGTGCTCACTGCGGTTGATGCAGCCTCTTTGCAGTTGCCGGGATGGACGGCAGGGGGGCAAACCTACTCTAATTGATACTATTGAGCTTAGTGGCGAACCGACCGCCACGCTGGCAGTCGAAGCCGGTAACTTTTGCCTTTCCCTGATTCATGAAGGACGCCCATGTCGCTGTTGAAAATCGCCTCCGTGGCCTGCATTGCCCTCACGCTCGGCGCCTGCCAAAGCCTGTTCCAACCCAGCTATCGGGCACAGGTGACATCCACTCGCGATGCGTCCGAGCAGGTCAAGCCGGGTTGCGACGGCCCCGACTGCCCCCTGGTGAATATCGATACAGTGCATTTTCCGACCGACCCGCAACTGGACCGGATCGTCGAACAGCGCCTGCTGCAAATGACCCGCACCTCAGCAGGCGCAGCGCTGCCGCCCTCGCTCAACGCCTACCGCGAACAGTTCCTGCATGAGTCGGGCGAGCGCAACAGCGTCTACCTGCAAGCCAAGGTACGTGAGCAGCATGACGGACTGGTGATCATTGAAGTGTCCAGCTATCTGGACACGGGCGCGGCCAATGGCACACCGGGACGGGGTTTCATCAACTACTCGCGTCAGCTGCAAAAAGAGCTGAGCCTGAACGACATGCTCTTGCCGGGGCAGGAGGTGGCGTTCTGGAAGACCGCGCAAGTCGCGCACAATAGCTGGCTGATCAATTCGCAGATGGATCGGGATCCGGACTTCGTAAAAAGCTGGCCCTTCCAGAAAACCCCGAACGTGGCCTTGACCAGCGCCGGGGTGGTGCTCAAGTACAACGTGGCGACCATCGCGCCCTATTCGAGTGGCCTCATCGAGATGACCATCCCCTACGCCCGTCTCAAGGGTCAGATCAAGCCCGAGCTGGTGCCTGAGCGTAGCTGAAGACCCGACCCAGCAGCAGTTGCAGCAGCCCTGCCAACACCAACGATGGCAGGGTTGCGCCGACCTCCGGATACAGATTCGCCAGCAAGTGATAGGTGCTCACTCCGCCCAACCAGGCAAGCAATGCCGGCCAGCGCAAGGCGGCTGACGCAACTTGCGCACTGCGCTTGCGCAGGATGAAGTGATCCACCAGCACCACGCCGAACAGCGGCGCGAACACCGAGCCGATCAACAGCAGGAAGTTCTGGTACTGGGCCAGTGGCGCCAGGCACGCGATCAAGGTGCAGACCACACCGATGGCCAAGGCCAGGTGTTCGACTTTCATGCGCAACAGAATCCCGCTGGACACCGCCGCCGAGTGAATGTCGGCGAAAGCGTTTTCCGACTCATCGAGCAGAATCAGCAACAGCGGAATGCCCAAACCGGCACCGGCCAGCGCCAACAGCAAGGCATTGACTTCACCACTCGGGGCGAACGCCAGGGTGTAGGCAACGCCCAGGCTCATCAGCCAGAAGTTACCAATGAAGAAGCCCAGCGCCGTGCCGCCGAATACGCTTTTCGCACGTTTGCCGAAACGCGAGTAGTCGGCAATCAGTGGCAGCCACGACAGCGGCATGGCGATGGCGATATCAAAACCCACGGCGAACGGCATCGAACCGTCACCGGCCTGCGCCCACAGCGCAGCCAGATCGGCTTTGGCGAAGAGGTTCCAGGTCAGCCAGAGGCACGCCGCCAATAGCAACCAGATGCCCCACTTGCGCAGGATCTTGCGGACAAAAGTCAGCGGACCGCTGACAGCGAGCAAGGTGGCCAGGGCGCCGAACACCAGCGTCCAGAGCAATGGGCTGGCCATCAGGCTGCCGTCGCTGAACGCACGGGTGCCAAGCAGGCTGGCCGCGTCGCGCATGACGATGATTTCGAACGAGCCCCAACCGATCAGTTGCAGCAGATTCAGCAGCGCCGGCAGGCTCGCGCCGCGACTGCCGAGGCTGAGTTTCAGCGCGGCCATGGCCGACAGGCCGGTATCGCTGCCGATCACCCCGACACACGCCAGCAGCAGAACGCCGACCAGGGTGCCAAGGAAAATCGCCAGCAACGAGCCCGACAGACCCAACCCTGGCGCAAGCAAGGCGCCCGTCTGCAAGACCATCAGACCGATGCCGAGGGAGAACCACAGGGAGAACAGATCGCGGGCACCGAAGACACGCTGGGCCAGAGGCACGGCGTGGTCGGGGGAATAGGTACTGGGTTGAATGCTCAAGGGTGTTATCTCGGAGGGATAAAGTGTGTCATTGAGATCACGGGTGTCTGGTCTGACGCCATCGCGAGCAAGCTCGCTCCCACATTTGATTTGTGCCGTTCACAAGTCCCCTGTGGGAGCGAGCTTGCTCCGAGCGGCGATCCGACGATGGCGGCGGTGCAGGCACCGCCAACCTCAGGTCAGATCAAACTTTTTTATACAGCTGACTGCCTTCCTGCTTGAAGCGCGCGGCCTGTTCGGCCAGGCCTTGGGCGACTTCGGCATCGACGGTTTCGATCCGCTGGTTGGCCGCATATTCACGGACTTCCTGGGTGATTTTCATCGAGCAGAATTTCGGCCCGCACATCGAGCAGAAATGCGCGACCTTGGCCGAGTCCTTTGGCAGGGTTTCATCGTGGTACGAACGCGCGGTGTCCGGATCCAGACCGAGGTTGAACTGGTCTTCCCAGCGGAACTCGAAACGCGCCTTGCTCAAGGCGTTGTCGCGGATCTGTGCGCCCGGATGCCCCTTGGCCAGGTCAGCCGCGTGGGCGGCGATCTTGTAGGTGATGATCCCGGTCTTCACATCATCCTTGTTCGGCAGGCCCAAGTGTTCCTTCGGCGTGACGTAGCAGAGCATGGCGCAACCGAACCAGCCGATCATTGCCGCACCGATGCCCGAAGTGATGTGGTCGTAACCCGGTGCAATGTCGGTGGTCAGTGGGCCGAGGGTGTAGAACGGCGCTTCGTCGCAGCACTCAAGCTGCTTGTCCATGTTCTCTTTGATCAACTGCATCGGCACGTGGCCGGGGCCTTCGATCATGCACTGCACATCGTGCTTCCAGGCGATCTTGGTCAGCTCGCCGAGGGTTTCCAGCTCACCGAATTGCGCTTCGTCGTTGGCGTCGGCAATCGAGCCCGGACGCAGGCCATCGCCCAGCGAGAAGCTGACGTCGTAGGCCTTCATGATTTCGCAGATGTCTTCGAAATGAGTGTAGAGGAAGTTCTCTTTGTGGTGCGCCAGACACCACTTGGCCATGATCGAGCCGCCACGGGACACGATGCCGGTCACGCGTTTGGCGGTCAGCGGCACGTAGCGCAGCAACACACCGGCGTGGATGGTGAAGTAGTCGACGCCCTGCTCCGCCTGCTCGATCAACGTGTCGCGGAACAGCTCCCAGGTCAGGTCTTCGGCGGCGCCGCCGACTTTTTCCAGAGCCTGATAGATCGGCACAGTACCGATTGGAACCGGCGAGTTACGGATGATCCACTCGCGGGTTTCGTGAATGTGCTTGCCGGTGGACAGGTCCATGACCGTGTCCGAACCCCAGCGAATGCCCCAGGTCAGTTTCGCCACTTCTTCTTCGATGGACGAACCCAGCGCGCTGTTGCCGATGTTGCCGTTGATCTTCACCAGGAAGTTACGGCCGATGATCATCGGTTCCAGTTCGGTGTGGTTGATGTTCGCCGGAATGATCGCGCGACCGCGAGCGATCTCCTCACGAACGAACTCCGGGGTGATGATTTTCGGCACGCTGGCGCCAAAGCTGTGGCCGGCGTGCTGCTGATCCAGAAGACCTGCGGCACGGGCCACTTCGAGCTTCATGTTTTCGCGGATGGCGACGTATTCCATCTCGGCGGTGATGATGCCTTTGCGGGCATAGTGCATCTGGCTGACGTTGGCGCCCGGCTTGGCACGGCGCGGGTTGTTCACGTGAGCGAAACGCAGCTTGGTCAGCTCCGGATCGGCGAGGCGTTCCTGGCCGAAGTTCGAGCTCAGACCGGCCAGACGCTCGGTGTCACCACGGGCTTCGATCCACGGCGAACGCACGTCGCCCAGGCCTTTGCGCACATCGATGATCACGTTAGGGTCGGTGTACGGACCCGAAGTATCGTAGACCACGACCGGCGCGTTGATCTCACCGCCGAAGTCGGTTGGCGTCACGTCGAGGCTGATTTCGCGCATCGGCACGAGGATGTCCGGGCGAGTGCCCTGGACATAAATTTTCTGCGAGCGGGTAAACGGCTGAACCGATTGCTGATCGACCTTGGCCGAGTCACTCAGATTGATTGCATTTTTTGATTTTGTAGTCATCACGGGCTCTCCAGACTTCATCCAGGCAGTGGATTTTTTGTCGGAGCGAACCTGTAACGAATGGACGCAGCCCACCAGTGAAAACTCCAACTGGATGAGTGCTGTGCTGAGTTCACGAGAGCTGTTCGATTGTCGAACAACATCCCGGACGAAGCACAAGAGGACTCGCCGGGTGACGAGAAATCTTGTTCCCTACGCAGGCATAAACCTGATCAGGTTCAACGGGATCCGAAATTATTCGATCTCAGCCTCATAGCAAGGCACCCCGACAAGAACCCGGCCAGTCTAGACACAACCAGTAAAGAACGCCAACACCGGTGCAAACAGCGTGATGAATGGCGTAATTACAGGATTGTTGCCGCAAGCCGGCGCATCTACACTCGCTACGCCATGCTGCGCCTTGACGCTGTAAAGCGCGCGCCGTAGCCTTGGCGCTCAGATTATTATCGTAATATAAATTTTAGGGATCGCTCATGCTGCGCAAACTCTCACTGGCTCTCGCCGTGTCTTGTGCGTCCAATGGAATGGCCTGGGCAGCAGAAGCGCCCTTATCGACCAAGACCGATCTGGTCAGCGTCTACCAGGAAGCCGTCGACAACAACGCCGACCTGGCCGCCGCCCGCGCTCAATATGGCGCGCAAAAGGAAGTTGTGCCCCAGGCCCGCGCCGGCCTGCTACCGAACCTCTCGGGGGGTGCCGAAGTCGCCGATGTGCGGACGAAAATCGATCAGCCGTCAGCCATTGCCAACCGCAGTGCCCACTTCTATCAAGCGACACTGGCCCAGCCGTTGTTCCGCGCCGATCGCTGGTTCCAGTTCCAGGCAGCCAAGGATGTCAACGAGCAAGCGGCGCTGCAACTCTCGGCGACCGAGCAGAACCTGATTCTGCAAAGCGCCGAAACCTACTTCAACGTGCTGCGCAGCCAGGACAACCTCGCCTCGACCAAGGCCGAGGAAGCGGCGTTCAAGCGCCAGCTCGACCAGTCCAATGAGCGTTTCGATGTGGGCCTCTCGGACAAGACCGACGTGCTGCAATCGCAAGCCAGTTACGACACCGCGCGCGCCAACCGGATCCTCGCCCAGCGCCAGGTGGATGATGCGTTCGAAGCGCTGATCACCCTGACCAACCGTCAGTACAACTCGATCCAGGGCATCGTCCACACCTTGCCGGTCCTGCCGCCAGCGCCGAACGACGCCAAGGCCTGGGTCGACACCGCCGCCAAACAGAACCTCAACCTGCTGGCCAGCAACTACGCGGTCAGCGCCGCCGAAGAAACGCTCAAGCAGCGCAAGGCCGGTCACGCACCGACCCTCGACGCCGTGGCGCAGTACAAGACCGGTGACAACGATGCGCTGGGTTTCAGCAATCCAAGTGCCTTTGGCCAACCGTACGGCGGCACCGTCTCGCAGAGCACGGTCGGCCTGCAACTGAACATTCCGATCTACAGCGGCGGGCTGACCAGCTCGCAGGTTCGCGAGTCGTACTCGCGCCTGGACCAAAGCGAACAGCAACGCGAAGCGCTGCGTCGGCAAGTGGTGGAAAACACCCGCAACCTGCACCGTGCAGTGAACAGCGATGTCGAGCAGGTCCAGGCACGCCGCCAGTCGATCATCTCGAACCAGAGCGCGGTGGACGCCACGGAAATCGGTTATCAGGTGGGTACGCGCAATATCGTCGACGTGCTCGACGCCCAGCGTCAGCTGTACACCTCGGTGCGCAACTACAACAACAGCCGCTACGACTACATTCTCGACAACCTGCGCCTGAAGCAGGCTGCCGGCACCCTCAGCCCGGGCGACTTGCAGGACCTGAAGCGTTATCTCAAGGCCGACTACAACCCGGACAAGGACTTCCTGCCGCCGGACCTGGCCAAGGCTGCAGCGGAACAGCTGAAGGCGAATCCTTGAGATAGCAAGCGCACTCCATGTGGGAGCGAGCTTGCTCGCGATGGCGGCAGCACATTCAAGATCAATGCTGACTGATCCACCGCTATCGCGAGCAAGCTCGCTCCCACAGGTTCTATGCCTTGACCGACGATCAAATCAACCGCCCCAACCCATCCAGCAATCGCTGCAAGGCGCCCTGATTGGCGCGCATCACCGTAAGCCCCGCCTCTGCCATCCGCTGCGCATCGCGTGGCAACTCGAACAACCGCTGCACCGCCAGCGCCAGCCCTTGGGCGTCATCCACTTCCTGCAACGCCTTGGCACTGCGCATCAGCGTGGCGATCTCAAGGAAGTTGAACAGGTGCGGCCCGCTCAACACCGGTTTGGCCAGCGCCGCCGGCTCCAGCAGGTTATGCCCGCCGTTAGGCACCAGGCTGCCGCCGACAAACGCGCTGTCAGCCAAGGCGTAGAGAAACAGCAACTCGCCCATGGTGTCGCCAAGCAACACTGAGGTGTTGACACTGACCGCTTCGCCAGTCGAACGACGGATCGTATTGAAACCTTGCTGCTGGCAGAGCTCGAACACCGGGTTGAAGCGCTCGGGGTGACGCGGCACCAGAATCAGCAGCGCATCCGGATGGCTGGCGAGCAATTGTCGATGCGCCGCCAGCACCACTTCGTCTTCACCTTCATGGGTACTCGCGGCGATCCACACCGGCCGCTCGACCGCTTGCCATTGCTGACGCAACTCGGCGGCGCGCTGTAGCAGTTTTGGGTCAATGCTTAAATCAAACTTGATCGAGCCGGTCACTTCGACCGTTTCCGCACGCGCGCCCAACTGCCGAAAACGCTCGGCTTCGGCCTCGGTCTGCACTGCGAACAAACTCATCTCGGCGAGCATCGGCTGGGTCAATTTACCGAATCGGCCATAGCCTTTGGCCGAACGCTCCGAGAGCCGAGCATTGGCCAGCGCTACCGGAATCCCGCGTTTGGCGCACTGATGGATGTGGTTGGGCCACAACTCGGTTTCCATGATTACGGCCAGTTTCGGCTGGACCCTGTCGAGGAAGCGCGCTGCCGCACAGGGCAAATCGTAAGGCAGATAGCAGTGCTGGATGCGCGGCTCATGGGCGAACATCGCGTGAATCCGCTCGGAGCCGGTCGGGGTCATGCAGGTCACGGTGATCGGCAGCTGTGGATAACGTTCGAGCAACCCGCGAATCATCGGTGCAGCGGCAATGCTTTCGCCAACCGACACCGCGTGCACCCAGATGCCACCGGGCTTCATCACCGGTAAGCCGATGGAGAATCGCTCGCCAATACGCTTGGCATACGCCGGCGCCTTGCGCGAGCGCAGCCACAGCCGAATCGCTACCAGTGGCAGCCCCAGGTAAAACAGCGCGGTGTAGAGAGTTCTATTCATGGCGGCGGAGTTTATCGGCTTTTTTAGCCGATCGCCTGCAAGTGCACGGCAAAACGTTCCGCCAGCCAACGCGCGGCCGGCCCCAGCGGTTCATCACGCCGCCAGACCAGTTCCACCACCAGGGCTGGCGGGGTCCATTCGCTGACCAGCTCGACCATCTGCCCGTGATACGCCGGGTACTGCACCACATGCCGTGGCAGCCAGGCCCAACCCAGCCCGCGCATCAACCACTCGGCCAGGACATAAAAACTGTCGGCCCGCCAAACTTGCGGGCTGGCTTGTTCACTGCCCGGGTAGACGCTGGACTGGGTAGCCATCAGCAGTTGCCGATACTGTGCCAATTGCTGGCAATCCACCTGACCTCCCACCGCCAGCGGATGCCCCACGCCGCACACCGTGACCATCTCGACACTGCCCAGCACCCGACGCTCCAGGGCTTCGGGGATCTGCTCGTGATAAAACAGCAAGCCCAGATCCGCCTGGCGCTCCACCAATTTGCGCGCCACATCGCCTTGGGCGGCACTGGCCAGTTGCACTTCCAGGCTGGGAAATTGCTCGGCCAATGCTTCGAGGCTGTCGAGCACCGGCTGATAAGGCATGGCCTCATCCTGCGCCAGACGCAACCGCGCCTCCTGACCGCGCATCAACGCCAGCGCTCGACCATTGAGTCGCTCGCACTGGCGCAACACTTCCCGCGCCTCTTCGAGCAATGCGCTGCCGGCTTCGGTCAGGCGTGGCTGGCGACCGCTACTGCGATCAAACAGGTTCACGCCAAGGTCGGCTTCAAGCAGCGCAATTGAACTACTGACCGCCGACTGTGCCTTACGTTGGTCCCGCGCTACCGCCGAAAACGAACGCTGCTCGGCGACACTGACGAACAAACGCATCTGCTCCAGACTCCATTGCACACTCATGGCTCAACCCATCTTCAAATCAGATAGGTAATGACTTTACCCCATCTCCAGAGTCTCTAGAATGCCGACCTTATCAAGTAGGTCCAAACACGAGGAACGTCCCATGAACGCTTACTACTACCTGGCTATCGCCATTTGCGCCGAAGTGATCGCCACCGTATCGATGAAAGCGGTCAAGGGCCTGAGCACGCCGATCCCTCTGCTGCTGATCACTGTCGGTTATGGCATCGCGTTCTGGATGCTGACCCTGGTGGTACGCACCATCCCGGTTGGCGTCACCTACGCGGTCTGGGCCGGCATGGGTATCGTGATGGTCAGCATCGCGGCGCTGTTTCTCTACGACCAGAAACTCGACATCCCCGCCATGCTTGGCATGGCGCTGATTGTCCTGGGCGTGGTGGTCATTCAGCTGTTCTCGAAAACTGCAGGGCATTAAAAGAAAAGATCGCAGCCTGCGGCAGCTCCTACGGGTGGATACGGAAGGCTGCGATCTTTTTTCGCCTCATGGCTCCATCCCATGAGTCTGTATACTGCGCCTCTAGTCCTGAACTCTGAGGTCGCTGCATGCCATCTGTTATTTCCACCGACGTGCTGATTGTCGGCGCTGGTGTCGCCGGCCTCTGGCTGAACGCACGCCTGCGTCGCCAGGGTTTTTCGACCGTGCTGGTGGAAAGTGCCAGCCTCGGCGGCGGGCAGAGCGTGAAGTCCCAGGGGATCATCCACGGCGGCGCCAAATACGCGCTGCACGGCGCGCTGACCGGCGCCTCGGAAGCGATTGCCGACATGCCGCGACGTTGGCGTGCAGCGTTGGCCGGTGACGGCGAACTGGACCTGTCCGGTGTACGCCTGCTGTCTGAATCCCATTATCTGTGGTCCCCCGGCACCCTCGCCGGCAACCTCACCAGTTTCTTCGCCAGTAAAGCGGTGCGCGGCCGGGTCGATCAGGTCAAGGGCGAGCAACTGCCGCCGGCCCTGCAAGACAAACGCTTCAAGGGCAAGGTCTATCGCCTGGCAGAACTGGTGGTCGATGTGCCGAGCCTGATCGGGCGGCTGGCCGAGCTGGCCGGTGACGGCCTGCTGGCGGGACAGAGGATCGAGCCACTGCTGGAAAACGCTGAACTGGTCGGCCTGCGAGTCGACGAGCGTGAGATCCGTGCACAGCGCATCGTCCTTAGCGCCGGTGCTGGCAATGCCGACTTGCTCACAGCCCTTGGCCTGAGCCAGCCGGCCATGCAGCGTCGACCGCTGCACATGATCATCGTCAAAGGCCCGAGCCTCAAACCGCTGTATGCCCACTGCCTGGGTGGCGGACCAAAGCCACGCATCACCGTCACCACTCACCCGGCCGCCGATGGTCAATGGATCTGGTACGTGGGCGGAGATATCGCCGAAGCCGAAGGCGTGGCTCGCGAACCCGCCGCACAAATCGCCGCCGCGCAGAAAGAACTCGGCAACCTGTTGCCGTGGGTCGACCTCAGTCAGGCGCAATGGGCGACCTTGCGGGTCGAACGCGCCGAGCCACTGCAATCAGGCCTGAGCCGCCCGGACAACGCCTTCCTCGCCGAGCAGGACCGTCTGCTGGTGGGCTGGCCGACCAAACTGGCGCTGGCACCGGACTTCGCTGACCGGGTAATGGCGTCTCTGCAACGCGACGGCATCCAGCCAAGCCACCCGGCCCCGTTGCCGACGCTGCCAAAACCACCGATGGGCGTGCCGGCCTGGGAGCAACTGCTGCCATGAGCCAAGCCACCCTGCACGACCTGCATCGCCCACTGGGCAGCACCGGCCTGCTGGTTTCGCCGCTGGGCCTGGGCACGGTGAAACTCGGTCGCGACCAAGGGGTGAAATACCCCAACGGCTTCCAGATCCCGGACGATGATGAAGCACGCAGGCTGCTCAAGCTGACCCACGACCTGGGCATCAACCTGATCGATACCGCCCCCGCCTATGGCCGCAGCGAAGAACGCCTCGGCCCGCTGCTGCGCGGTCAACGTCAGGACTGGGTGATTGTCAGCAAGGTCGGTGAGGAATTCTCCGATGGCCAGTCCCGCCACGACTTCAGCGCTGCACACACGCGCTTTTCCGTCGAACGCAGCCTGCAACGCCTGGAAACCGACTTTATTGATCTGGTGCTGGTGCATTCGGACGGCAACGATCTGGCGATCCTCAACGAGTGCGAGGTCTACCAGACGCTCGCCGAGCTTAAGCGCGAAGGCAAGATTCGCGGCTTCGGGTTTTCCGGCAAAACTGTCGATGGTGGCTTGAAGGCTCTGGAACAAGGCGATTGCGCCATGGTCACCTACAATCTCAACGAGCAGGCCGAGCGGCCGGTCATCGACTACGCTGCTGCCCACGGCAAAGCCATTCTGGTGAAGAAGGCTCTGGCCAGCGGTCACGTCTGTCTCAGCCCAGGTGTGGACCCGGTACGTGCCAGCTTCGAGCTGTTGTTCGCGCAACCCGGTGTCGCCAGTGCTATTGTCGGGACCATTAATCCGCTGCACCTCGCCCACAATGTGGCGACTGTTGCTCAAGTCCTACGTAGTCGTTGAACAGCCGCCAAGGCGGCCGACCCCGACGCAAGAAGGAGCCGACATGCCGCGAACGCTCATAAGAAAGAACCCCAGCAACTTCAAGACCCTGCCGTTATACGTCGAAGCGACTCCCGAAGGCCTGAGTTATCAGAGTGTCGGCAGGCCGCTGAATTTCTCCCAGACCCTGCAACGTCGGCGCCCGGTCACGGTGGCCAATCCAGAGCATTTCTCGCTGGAGCTGGCCAACCTCGGCGTCTCGGTCCGCCTGACCCTGCACTGGCAGAATCGCGATTACTGGGTGCTGGTCCGCCAGCGCCGTCAGGACCGTGGCGACGTGGTGCTCAAACTGATCTCGGGTTATGTGCCGGCCCATGAACTGAACCTGCCGTTACACACGGCCATTCAGGAGATTGCCGAAGAATGCCTGCTGGAAACTCCGGAAGGCTGGCTCGGCGGACGCTTCAATGACACCTGGCTGCCCGCGCCTTACGCCACCGCGCTGCATTACCGCGAAGCCCTGCCGTTTCGCCTGACGCCGCTGTCTGGCGCAGCACGCCCGGTGCGTTGCGCCAACCTGCAGTTGATCGAGCGACCACGGGCCTACGTGCATTTGCCCACGGCTTCGCTGCAGTTGATCTACGATTTGCGCCTGGACGTGCCCAAGGAAGCCAAATCCCTGAGCCTGTTCCATGTCGATGAACGTCTGGAGGGAGATCAACTGGTCGCACGACTGGATCGCAAGCGCCCCGACCTGTACCTGATGCCTCTTGAGGATGGTCAGCCGCTACCTGAGCTGTACACCCTGAAAAAAGATCAGCTCTACCCGGCGAGCACTCGCGGACTGTATCTGGCAGAAAGTTTTGCCCGGCAGGAAGGCTGGCTGGTGCGTGACGAGCGAATTCGCTGGAAGGACTGGCTCAGACAGCAGGGCTTGAGCCAACCGGGCAAGGCATCAGGTTTCAGCCGATTGACCGGCAAGGCCAAACTGCTGCTGAAGAAAATCGTGCCACGCAAGGCGTTGCGCTAATCCCCTGTAGCAGCTGCCGAGCCCGCGAGGCTGCGTTCGAGGACGAAGTCCTCGCAAATACGAAGTACACGGTATGCCTGAAAGGACGCGCCGCCTGATTTTACGACTGCTTCGCAGCCGAACGCAGGCTTCGCCAGCTGCTACGGATCGTGTAGCAGCTTAACTTGCCAGCATCAGGGCAAGCCCCCTCGCCACAGTTTCAGGTCTTGCGGATCTTCTCGACGATGGCAGTGGTCGAGCTGTTTTCCACCAGCCCCAGCACTTTCACTGTTCCGCCATAAGCGCTCACGATGTCGGCGCCGACTACCTGGTCGATCCCGTAATCGCCACCCTTGACCAACACGTCCGGCTTGACCTGCGTCAGAAGGTTTTCCGGAGTGCCTTCAGGGAAACTGATCACCCAGTCCACCGCGCCCAGACCCGCCAGTACCGCCATGCGCCGGTCAACGCTGTTGATCGGCCGCCCTGGACCTTTCAAGCGGCTCACCGATGCATCGTCGTTGACCGCGACGATCAAACGATCGCCCTGGGCCCGCGCCTGCTCGAGGTAGGTCACGTGCCCCGCGTGAAGGATGTCGAAGCAGCCGTTGGTGAAGACGATTTTCTCTTTGTGCGCACGAGCGTCGTCGACTGCCAGCAACAGCTGTTCAAGTCCCAGGACACCACGTTCGGAGCCCTCTTCACGCTGAATCGCACGACGCAGTTCCGGTGCACTGATGGCCGCCGTACCCAGTTTGCCGACCACGATGCCGGCGGCCAGGTTGGCCAGGGCCACCGCGTGCGGCAACTCTTCGCCAGCAGCGATTGCCGCCGCCAGGGTAGAAATCACCGTGTCACCGGCACCCGTCACGTCGAACACTTCACGGGCCCGAGCGGGCAAGTGCAACGCTGGATGATCGGGACGCAGCAAAGTCATCCCGTGCTCGCCACGAGTCACCAGCAAGGCACCGAGATCAAGGTCGTGCATCAATTGCGCGCCCTTGCTCACCAAATCATGCTCATCGACGCAACCGCCAACGATGGTTTCAAATTCGCTGAGGTTCGGGGTGATCAGGCTGGCACCGCGATAAATCGAGAAATCCTTGCCTTTGGGATCTGCCAGCACCGGAATGCCACGGGCACGTGCGGCCTGGATCAGCACCTGGTGGTTCTTCAACGCACCTTTGCCGTAGTCAGACAACACCAGCACCTTGATGCCTTCGAGCAGACCGTCGACTTCAGCCCCGAGCGCCAGCGCGTCTGTGGCAAACGGTTCTTCGAAGTCGATACGCAGCAATTGCTGGTGACGACTCATGACCCGCAGTTTGACGATGGTCGGCTGATGCGCGATGCGCTGAAACAACGCACGCACCCCGGCGCCTTTCAGGCTATTGGTCAGGCTGTCAGCGGCCTCGTCATCACCGGTCACACCGACCAGGGACGCCGGCGCGCCGAGCGCGGCAATGTTCAAGGCAACGTTGGCAGCACCGCCCGGGCGGTCTTCGATTTGCTCGACCTTGACCACCGGTACCGGTGCCTCAGGAGAAATCCGTGAGGTACCACCATGCCAGTAACGGTCGAGCATGACATCGCCGACCACCAAGACAGGGGCTTGATCGAATCGCGGCATGGACAACTTCATGGAGCAACCCACATACAAAATGAACAGGGGCGCGATATTAGCACAGGGTGGGCGCTGCCTAGTCCGACAGCTTCACCGCGCGTGTATCACGCCGCTATATTGTTCATTTTTTAACCAAAGCGGCCAGAAGATGCTGCACGGCATCGGCCAGTTCGACCTCGTCGGTGTTGATTTCGCAGTCTGCCTGCTGCGGTGCTTCATAAGGGCTGTCGAGACCGGTGAAGTCCTTGATTCGCCCTTGCAGCGCGGCTTGATACAAGCCCTTGGGGTCGCGCCGGGCGCAGATGTCGAACGGTGTGCTGACATACACCTCAAGAAACTCGTCCGCACGGAACAAGGCTCTGGCCGAGGCACGATCTGCTTGAAACGGCGAGATTGCCGAGACAATCACAATTAGCCCCGCATCGACCATCAACCGTGCCACCTCGGCAATGCGTCGGATGTTTTCCTTGCGCGCCGCAGCCCCCATGCCCAGGTCATTACACAAACCATTACGCAGGTTGTCACCATCGAGCACAAAGGTGTGACGCCCCTGTTCATTGAGTTGCAACTCAAGGGCATTGGCCAGGGTCGACTTGCCGGCACCGGACAGCCCTGTCAGCCAGACACAGCACGGCTGTTGATTCTTGAGCGCGGCCCGAGCAGTTATCGACAGCGACAATGCATAAGGGCGGATCTGTGGAGGCTGTTCGCAGACAAACGACAATTTACTCATAGCCGAGCATCTCATAGTCACGCTGGTAGACTCGTCGCACCAAACGGCGAGTGCGTACCGAACAAAAATCACTAGCGGGCGCCGATTGGCGATGCAGCGAGCTGTTCACATGGGGTAATAACGAGACAACCCCCAAGTGCTCGCAAAGCAGCTGAAAGTCACGATCCAGGTGTTCCTGATACCCCACGAAATCCATCGCCATATGCCCGATGGAGTCGACCAGGAAGTCGGTCTGGGGAACGAAATGCATCTGTTTCTGAACGTTCTCCGGATGCAGCCAGCCGCCGATGAAATCATCGAAGTCACGGTAATGACGGACCAGTGCCTGGGCCTGTCGGTCGCGCGCCCCGAGTTCGTTGCCACGCAGGAAAGCATAGGCCGAATAGGCCCGCTCCAGAGGGTCACGAACGAAGGTAAATTTGAAACTGCGGGAAAACTGCTCGGGAAACTGCTGTTCGTACCAGTACAGCGGCAAATGCCCAGGTTTCCAGCCGTCGAATAGCGCGGAGCACACGCTGCTCCCGGCACACTTGGGAATGTGGATGAACACACAGGAGCGCTGCTGGAAGGCCTGAGGGAATCGCACATTGCCCGACATCGCCTTGTTCACCACTTGCCGATCCCTGACCGACAAACGCCCCAGCAGGAACGCTCGCTGCTGTTTGGGTAATAACTTCCATAAAAAGCGTTGCAGCATTCCGATCCCCACGCGAGGCGGATAGCCACCCCGAAGCAAATGATTCATGCTCAAACCGTAGCAGACGGAATGCGGGAATTTATTTAGACATAGTCAAGTATGTAAGGATCTGGATACAAATGCCCCGAGCGCGTTGCACGCCGAGGTGGTTTCAGGGTGAGCATGACTCACCCTGAAGTGGAAATCAGACGATACCTTGCGGTACCGGCTCATCGAGGCCCATGGCATTCAATCGAGCGTAATAGCCATTCTTTGCCAGGAGCTCGGAATGAGTACCGCGCTCGACAATCTGCCCCTGATCCATGACCAGGATCAGGTCAGCCTTCTCAATGGTCGACAAGCGGTGGGCTATCACCAGCGTCGTACGGCCTTTCATCACCTGATCCAGGGCAGCCTGAATATGCCGCTCGGACTCGGTATCAAGCGCCGACGTCGCCTCGTCGAGAATCAACAGCGGGGCGTTTTTCAACAGCGCCCGGGCAATCGCAAGACGCTGACGCTGGCCACCGGACAACAGCACACCGTTCTCGCCAACCTGGGTGTCCAGGCCTTGAGGCAACTGCGCAATGAAGTCCATGGCATAAGCGTCCTTCGCTGCTTTCTCGACATCTTCACGGGGAGCACCAGCGAGGTCGCCATAGGCAATGTTGTTGGTCACCGTGTCACTGAACAAGGTGACATGCTGGGTCACTTGAGCGATATGCCGACGCAGGTTCAGCAGTTTGTACTCCTCGACTTCAATCCCATCGAGAAGAATCTCGCCTTTATCGTGGTGATAGAAACGCGGAATCAGATTCGCCAGGGTCGACTTGCCACTCCCTGAACGGCCAACCAGGGCGACCATTTGCCCGGGCTCGACAGAAAAGCTGATGTCATCGAGCACCTGACGATCGGTACCCGGATAGGTGAAGCTGAGGTGACGCACGTCGAGTCGACCCGTGACGGAGTCACGCTCAATACTGCCTCTGTCGACTTCCGGCTCCACATCCAATTGCTCGAAAATGCTCTCGGCACCGGCAACACCCTTCTGGATCGTCGAACTGACTTCCGAAAGCTGCCGGATCGGTTTAGGCAGCAAGCCGGCAAGGGTGATGTACGCCACCATGTCGCCTGCCGACGCATCACCGCGCAGGGCCAACACCAGGAACATCAGCACCGCCATGGCGGTGTAGATCACCAGCTGCAGCATCGGCGTGTAGATGGCGCTGGTGCGCGTCATGCGCAACTGCTTGTCGGTGTTGCTCTGGCTCGCGCGCTTGAAACGGTCGCGCTCGTAGATTTCACCACCGAAACTGCGGACCACGCGATAACCCTGGATGGTCTCGGAAGCTACGTGGGTCACGTCGCCCATCGCCACCTGGATCTTCTTGCTCTGCTTGCGGAACTTGGAGCTGGCGCGACTCACCATGAACGCAATCAGCGGCAAAATGGCAACCATCACCAGCGTCAGACGCCAGTTCATGATCAGCAGCGAGACAAACAGGAACACAACCGTCATGCCCTCCCGGAACACGACCTTGATCGCATCTGTCGCCGCTCCCGTGACCATGGTCACGTTGAACGTGATGCGTGAAATCAGGTGTCCGGAGTTGTGCTGATCGAAGTAACGATTCGGCAGCACCAGCAGATTATTGAACAGCTGCACTCGTAAGTCATGAACCAGGCCCAGCGAAACCTTGGCCAGGAAGAAGTTGCCCAGGTATGAACCGGCACCTTGCCACGCGGCGATCAGAATGATCAGCAAGGGGACGGCATGCATCAATGGCAGATCGCGCAAATAGGGTATCGAGGGGAACAGCACGGCCTCGGGATTGGACAGGCCATCGACGAAATACTTGAGCACGTAGCCAAGCATCGGCTGAGTCGACGCGAAAATCAGGAAGCCAACAATACTCAGCGTGAACAGGCCGATATAAGGCCGTACATAACCGAGGAGTCGGAAGTAGATTTTCAAGCTCGAAGGGCTTGCGGAGAGACTGGAGTCGGTCATATCACGCGAAGTTTTCAAAAAAAGGATGCTGACTTTATCACAGCTTCTTCCGGTCTCAGCGGGATCGTTCGAACCGCTGGCCCAATGGCAATATTCCACAGGACCAGGGTAAACAGATACGTTAGTATTACCGACCCCTAATCGGAATACAGATCAGCATGCCATTCAGCAGGATCAACACCAGAGCGCCCCGGGTTTTCGATTTTTTCTGCCTGTGGGTGCTGCCACTCGGCTTTTTTCTTTTGCTTTGCGGAATGTTTTTCCTGCCTACGCGCGGTGTCTATCAAAAGCTGTTTTACGGCTTCGTGAGCACCCCCGCCCTGATCGCCCTGTGCATACGCCCCAGCGAACTGAAGATCGTCCTGCGAGAGCCGCTGGTTCAGATATTCCTGTTTTATTCCGGCTGGGCGCTGCTGTCGCTGAACTGGAGCCCTACGCCAGACAGCCTGTTTAGCCTGACAAAACCACCGCTGTATATTTTCTTGCTCTTTGCTGGCGCCAGCCTCCTGCTACGCTACCGCGCCGAAAGCCTCAAGCCCGTCCTGCTGGCCGCGGCCCTGGTTGCGTTGGTCGCCAGCGTGTTCAATCTTTATATTTTCCTGTCGCACTACACACCGGGCAACCGGATGGTCGGCGGGGGCGTCTTTGACAACCCCTTGCTCAGCTCCCACCTGTTCGGCTTTTTTTGCACCTACTGGTTCTTTCTGGGCATGACCGTACGCAATCCGAAGCTGCTGCTCGGCATTGTTCCGGCCTTTCTGATCATGTTCGCGGCCGCCCTGGCAACCGGCTCCAGAACGCCTCTGGTTGCCATCGCCATGGCAGGCGTCTGGCTGGCATTCATTTGCTGGAACCGTCGTTCATTGTTGCTGCTGACTATCGTGGGCGTCGTTACCGCAAGCATGCTGGTTGCTTTACCGGAAATGCTCCTGGCGCGCGGCGACTCCTACCGCTTCGAAATCTGGAAACAGGCGCTGCATCTGATCGCTGATGCGCCCTGGATTGGTCATGGCTATGACGCGGTCCTGGCCATCGATCCGGGAGTTGGGTTTCCCTTCCGCGAACCTCATAGCTTTGCCTTGGGCGTACTCTTCTATGTCGGCATCATCGGGTTCCTGCCCTGGCTGGCCATGCAGCTTCTCGGGCTCTTCAACTGCTGGCGCCAGCGTTCGCAACCGCTGTTTATCCTGGCGTCGACTCTGATGGTATTCGGTATAGGGGCCAGCCTGGCGGAGGGTGGCGATATCCTGTACACCCCCAGGGAGCATTGGTTCCTGCTGTGGATTCCGCTGGCACTGATGGCCGCGCTGAGCATTGCCCAGCGCACGAATCGTTTGTCGAAACTATCGGTTCGCAGCCTCGCGCCCGACGACGCTCAATGCATGACAGCCAACGCATCGGTGATCGAAGAAGACGGTCTTGGGCCCAAAGTCCTCAAACTCGAGGATGGCAGTTTTCTGAAGCTGTTCCGTGCCCGCAGTTGGTATACCTATGGCAGCTTCTACCCCTATTCCGAGCGCTTTGCCGAAAACAGCCGACGCCTGGCCCGTACAGGCCTGAACACCCCGCCGATCATCGAGCTGTACAGCATGCCCGATGGCAGCAGTGCCGTACGCTACCAGCCCCTATCAGGCAGAACCCTGCGTCAGGTGCTGCAAGCCATGCCCAGCTTGAGCATGCGCCAGGCACTGGTGCAGCGTTTCGGGCGCTTTCTGGCAGAACTGCACGAGCGCGGGGTCTATTTCCGCTCATTGCACCTTGGCAATATTCTTTTACTGGACGATGGCGAGTTCGGCCTGATCGATCTGGCCGACTTGCGCATCCTGCCCTCGCCTCTGAGCCTGGAGCTTCGTCGACGCAATCTGTGCCATATGCAGCGTTACATGGAAGACCGACGCTGGCTGTTTGACGCGCATTTTGCCGATCTACTTCAAGGCTACGCCATCCTGGCACCAGACAACGCGGTCAAATGCGTGCACAAGCAAGTGCACTCCCTTGGCCTGGCGGGCTGATTGAACCGGTGGTGCCTGCTGGCTACTGCCGGCAAATTATCCGAACAGGCCGTAGCGAAGACGCGCGGCCATCCGGCCCAGTAGTTGCCGGGTCTTGAGCTTGGGCTTGCGTACCACCTGCTCGATATCACTCATGACCATCAGGCTCTGCCGGGCCAGCAGTGGGTGCACAAGGAACGCGCGAGTCGTGGGCAGGAGACTTTCCGAGTAATACCAATCGAGCGGCAGCCCACTGATTGGGGCCTCCTGCAGGATCCGCTCATAGAGCTCTGCCCTGACCACGTAGGCATGCGCCAGACGCACCCGGTTGACCGCCACCAGATTGGCTGAAACCTTGCGCGCCTGCCCGCCCTTCTTCAGCGTGCCCCCCAGATACAGCATGGTCCAATCCCGCGATGACAACTGTGCCGGCACCCGACGCAGGACCGCAGGCGCATAGGTCTCAAACTCGCAATCGTCCTCCAGCACCAGCACCTGCGGCCAGCCGCGAGCCTTGGCCAGGGCAATCACCGCAAGATGGCTGCGCATGCACGCCCAAGTGGCGCGTAATTTGTGTTCGAACCTGTCGCTGTCGCCATCGACGCGCAGTAAAAACTCGCGCAGTTCCGGCGAAGGCGGGTCTTCGTCCAACTGATGCATCGACACTGCGCTGAAGCGCTCGGCCTGCAGTCCCAGACTGTGCAAGTGTGCCTGTATGCGGGCCCAGCGATCCTTCCTGCTGTCGAGATTGATGACGCAGGCATGTGCAAAAGGCCAAATCATTTTCCGTTCACCACCGCAACCGTGATTATTAATGTGCCAGGCCTGACTCGCAGCCCCTACTGAACGGTGCCTTCAAGCACCTGAGAAGGCACAGGCTCTGCCTGCAACAGGTCGACCAACAACCCGATGGTGGTATCCAGCCCTTCTACCCCATGTGCCAGGTGAAACTCTGCGAAATTCCGGGCCCGCTCCAGGCACTGCTGATAGTTGCGCTGAATCCAGACTACCCGCTCGGCCAGTTCTGCAGCCGTGGTGACACGCTCGCCCAGGAAACGCTCCTGAGAAAAAATGTCGTGATGTTCACCGACATTGACATAAATGACCGGGCGCTGCGCCAGCGCCGCCTCGATAACCGCGTTAGACATGATGCTCACCACGATCGAAGCCTGCTCCAGCGCTGCGGCCAGTCCGACTCCACGGTCCAGAACCTGCACGTTGGGCAGCGCCGTGGCCGCGCCATGCCAAAATGACACCTGGCTACGCGGATGCGCCTTGATCAGCACTTGGTACTCCGGGTGCTGCGCCGCCCAGTCGCGCAGCAGGGCGTAGGTTCGCTGGTAACCGCGCTCTTTCTCTTTGTCCGGACCGACGCCCAGGACCAGCAACACCTGTCGCTCGGGGTCGGTCGGCGGCAGGTCATACGCAACGTCAATCATGTGCGAACCGGACAGCACCGCATTCGAACTGCCGAAGCGCAACGGCCGCGACTGCAAGGCCTCCAGCGAACTGCGGCCGAACATGAAGTAATAGTCATAGTCGTTCATGCCCAGACGACTCGACGACTCGACCGTCGTCGCGTGCGCCAGGTGCACCAGCAGGTGATGGCGCCGGTTCAGTGCCAGGCGCAGGAAAGGCGCATATAAACTGCCGTTACGGTCGTTGAGCAGAATCTTCGGCTGGTGGTGAGCCACCAGCCACTCGGCATGCGCGGCATAGCCAAAATAGCGCAGCGGCACCGGCTGCTGCGGATGCTTGAGCAGACGCTGGCCGAGAATGGTCGCGGGCACCTGCAGCGCGGTCTCCACCAGTGAGTGGCCGCTAGCGCGCAGCGCCGCAATCAGCAACTTCTTGCGCTGCAAGGGAATGACTTTGGACGCCGACTGCAACAACAGGAAATCGCAGGGCTCGGCCACGACCTCGGCCGCCAGGCACGCCTGCGCCCTCCAACCGAAAAACCAGTCTGCGCACGCGTCCCGACCAAAGCGCAAAAGGCTGCCCAGCCAAGAATGACGCTCGCGCAAGCGCCGCCAACGATAGCGGTCCAGGGCATGAGCCTTGTCGGCCCAGCTGTTGCCGGAAACATCCAGGATCATGCCGACCTCGATAGACATTTTTCCAGAAAGCGTTGAATCCAGTCCATTTGATTGCCCCCTCAACTCTTTTCCAGCGGGGAAAAATACAATCGCCCCAATCCGCGCCAGGTCTTTGTAGTCCAGGCCTTGAAAGGGATCTGCGTCAGCAGTTCGCGAGCCAGCGCCCGATCGCGATTGGAGGTTTTGAGGAACATCGAGTTGAGAAATTTGTAACGTACCTCGTCATACGACGGATGATCGCTGAACAGCGCGTAGGACCGCAGAATGTTGTCGATCATGAAGCGATGATTTTTGTACGAGTTAGTCGCGTGCTTGCGATAGCGCGCCATCAGTACATTCAGACCATCGATGAAGTAACCGGCGTGAGTCACCTTCAACTCGATCAGCAGGTCCTCCAGACGAATATTCGGGTCGAAGCCACCCACCTTGTCCAGCGCCTCACGCCGAATCATCAGCGTCGGGGCCGGCGGATAAGGTTTGCGCTCGAGGAACATGTCATCAAAGTCCAGGCGTCGGAACGGCACATCCCGGCGTTGACGTTTCTCGGGAAAGAGATTGCCATCGGCGTCGATCAGTTCGATGTTGCCGGCGCAAATACCGACCTCGGGCTTACCGTCCATGTAAGCGACTTGAATCGCTATCCGCTCCGGCAACATGATGTCATCAGAACCGAACGGGACAATCAAGCTGCCTTTCGCCCGAGCAATTGCACCATTGAGCGTATTGGTCAGCCCCTGATTCTGCTGAACCCGGAAATCGAACGAGTGTTGCTCTTGCAGCCGATGGATACGCTCGACGCTGTCATCCGTGGAGCCATCATCGATGACCAGCAGCTCGATATTCGGATAGGTCTGATTCAGGACGCTGAGAATACTCTGCTCTATATACGGGCCGTGGTTATAAGAAGCGATGATCACCGTCACCACAGGTTGATCATCTTTCATACTTCCCCCTTACGCGCCTGACTCAAGCCTGAGTCGATCAATTGCAGATACTCCTGACGGAACTCGTCGATATCGTGCTGTTCCTGCAGATAACGGTAAGCCAGCTCACCTTTGGCCTTGAGATCCTCATCCGAAAGCCCCAGATACGTATCCAGCGCCCTGACAAGAGACGGGACATTCGCAGGCTCGACGGCAAGACCACCCGCGCCCTGAACAAGCGGAAGCATGGCAGGCACGTCCGAGGCAATCACCGGCAAATGGCCGCTCATGCCTTCGAGTAACGCCAGGCCCAACCCCTCGGCCAACGAGGGCATGGTCCAGATATCAAACGCGCGAACATACTGCAGAGCGTTTTCCTTGAACCCCAGGAGATGCGCACGGCCACTCAGACCCAATCGCTCAATTTCACAGGTCAAACGTGCTTCTTCGCGACCGGCACCGATGATCGCCAGTTGAGTCTGGGGATATTTATCTTTGAGCTCGGCAAAGGCCTGCAATAAATAAATATGACCTTTAACGGGTACCAGACGCCCAAGCGCGCCGATCAAGCGTACTGACGAATCAAGCCCCAACAGTTCGCGCGAACGCTCACGGGAGTGCTGCAAGCCTTCAGCCTGCTCGATATCAATGGCATTGGTAATGGCATAGGTATTGAGGTCAGTGAAGCCACAATCACAATCGAGCAAGTACTGCTTGACCGCTGGTGACACACCGACAAAACGCCAGCGACCGTCGACCAGGCTCTGGGCCTGACGTCGCCGATAATAACGATCGTACTCGCCGAAGCCATGAGAGATACCGATACACAACGGTATTTTCAGCCAGCGGTTGAGTTGCAGCAGCATGTTCACCGGCTTGAAGCGGTTGCAGATGACCACATCAAACTTTTCTTTTCGGCAAAACTGATACAGCCGCCACATGGCTCGCAGGCGCATCCCCTTGAGGGACTTGTCTGAGAACTCGAAATAGACCGAGCGATCGGCACGGCTCACGGCCTCGCCCGGCCCCGGTCGGCCACGCAAGAACGCCGCTGTTATTTCATAACGCTCTACCGGCAGGGCCTTGACGATCTGCTCCGCAAGGTCGGCAAAATCGTGCGCTTTAACGTTGTAGTCAGGTTGCAGCTGCAAGACCTTGGAACGCTGATTCATGGTTCATCCCCGGTAAAACCTGTTGCATCAATGACCCAGGCCGACTTTGCAGCCAGGTTTTTTACGTATTCAGGATCAGGCTCGGACATCCGTGACCACTCATTGCGTTTCCAGATATAGAAATGGAAATACGGAAACGAGCGCTCTGCGTCCTGATCATTAGTCAAACAACCATCACGCCAGTACCAACGCAGCGGAACATCATCAGTGCCATCGTGCCACTTGATATGACCGCCGGGGGTACTGAATGCTTCGGTGAATTCACTGCGCCGCCGCCACGGATTGAACTTGCCAAGCAGGTTGAATAACGGCTTGGGGAAATTCTTGCGCCAGAGGAAAATCCGGCTGAACGCCCCTTCATCCAGAGTGTGTTGTTTCTGATCGGTAAAACGCGTTTGCCAGTTCTTGATCCGCATGAACAACTCACGCTGGCGAGCCGTATTGCGTATCAGGCACAGGTGCCCGGCGACTCGTCGCTCATGGGTCGAAAACAGGTCAAAGCGGGCCAATCGCTCAGCAGTGAAATAGCGACGCAGGTCACCATACACCACATCAATATCGCCGAAAGCCCAGAAATCGTAACCCGCCAGGCGATCGGCATGGATATAGCCGAGCGCTGGCTTGATGTCACAGAGTTTGTAAGCCCTGGCAGGCGAGAAATCGATATTCAAGCGTCGCGACACCAACTGGCAGTATTCGCTGAAACCGATGTTCTCGATCTTTACGTTGTCTGGCAGGTTCTGCGGATTACCGCAGTCACTGAACAACAGCCAGTCGATATCCGCATTGCGCCGGCAACTTTCGAGAAAGAACGGCATCCAGAACGGCCAGCGACCGAAATAAGGAATAATGAAAAGAATGCGGGGCAACGGATTAATCACTGAAGGCTCACTCTAAAGAAGAGAACACAAGACAACGCTATACCCATGCGGCTTTATCAATGTTTCAAAAACCAGAACAGCTCATGACGCCTGACAGCCTTGCGAAAAAACTCGTTCTCTCCGAGAGGCGACGGCGCTCTGCCGGCCAGGAGCCACTGTATCGAGCGGCGCAATCGACGCTTGAACGGCATCCGCGGTTGCAAGTCATGCATCATCCCCAGCGCCATGGCCTTGTCACGCTGTTGCTCAATCGACAATGCCAGGCAATACGGCTGCAGCACGTGCGCCGAATCGAACACCGGCGGCAATGCAATCCCGGCCCCTGAATCGCCCATTGGCCAACGATCATTGTCATGCAGGTGGTTGGCGTAGCCCAGCAGTGTAGTCGGCTGCCACTCAAGGCCCTGCAAGGCTTCAAGCACGGCTTGCTGTGCGCAGATGTGATCAGGATGCGGATCCAGCGCAGGGTGTGGCAGGACGATCACTTCAGGGCGAGCCTTGAGCAGCAACTCACGCAAATCGGCCAGCAGATTATTCCAGGTCGGTGCGCCATCGCGGTCACCGGGCAGGGAGAACGGATTCAATTGGCGGAACAGCCGGGTATCGCTCAAGTCCGCTTCCCGGGAGGCGATTGGCTGATCCGGCGCAGCCTGCATCGCGGCCAGCTGCAGGCAAAAATACCCCAGTTGCACGCACCGCGATTCAGGCACACCAGCCCAGCGCGGCACTGCAATACTGTCCCAGGCGCGCAAGCGGCCCTTGATCCGCGAAGCTTCGACGGTGTTCAGCCCCATCTGTTGATAGTGCTCGGCTTCGATTTCACCGGCGGTCAACGTGACGATCCAGGCCTCATTGGCCTGGCTGTACAAACCGAAAGCAGCCAGCTCGGCATCGTCGGCATGAGGCGCAATAACCATCACTCGCTGACGACGGTAATCAGCTTGTTCGAACGACCAGAGCACTGGCTCACCGAGCACCCGGCAGAAGTGCCCGCGCAAACGCAAATGGCCCTGCGACAGAGCGTCTGCCTGGCCGCTGAGGTTGAGGTAACGCAGGCCTTTTACACCACGCTCAAAGGTTTGCCGGTCCGGATCATCGCCACCCGACAACTCGACCACCGGATCGATAAAGCGTCCCAGCCAGGTGCTTTTTATCCGTAGCGCCAGCACCAATGTGGTGTCGTCGGTCAGGATCACACCGTCGTCCAGCAACAGACGTCCACCGTCCAGGCGAACCTTGGGCTGCTGGGTGTACGGCGGGAAGCTGTACTGGTAATCATCCTTGGGCGAGTAAAACAGGTGGTCGGCGAACCACGCCTCGTGGGCGACCCAGGCCAGGACCGCAAGTACCGGCGGCAGCCACCAGGCCACCAGCACACCCACAGCGATCAACAGCAACAGTGCGATCAACAGACCGATGCGTTTGTTGCGTCGATGACGCTTGAGCAATTGCTGCTTGCGGCTGCTGGTCTGGCTCATACGGTGAACACCGGCACAGAGTTGCACCAGCGGTCCTTGTATTCGCGATCAGCGCGCCCGAAGGAAAAGCGCAGCGGCTTGTCGATCGCTCGCGCCTGCTCCCAGGCGCTTTGGGTATTGAGGAAACTCAATACGCTACCGGGGCTGAATTCGCGGGTTTCAGGATCGACACCGCCATTGATGTACTCGACGCTGATCCACTCCGGCGCTTCAACCCGGTAGACCAACTGAATCGCAATCGGCGCATCGTTGAGGAAGATCACCGAGCCGATCAGCAACTCGCGCAGCAACTCGAGCACCTCGCTCATGCGCGGCGCACCGGTCGCTGGAAAACCCCAGCGGCGCTGGAACAGATCGCAGTAGATCACCGCCAGCTCCTGACTGGAGAACTCGCTGACCGGGCGTACCACGCCACCGGCCTCTTCAAGCAAGCGCAGCTCACGACGCTGGTTGTAGCGAAACTTCTTCGACAGTTCTTCAGGTGTGCGAGCCATGGCCAGTTGTTCGGCTTGCGGCTTGAGGCCGGCAAAGCGGCCTTCATTCAGCGCCGACAGGTAGCGCCCGCGGTGACGCAACAGCGCCTGCGCATCGACCGCAGCCGGCAGGATAAACTCAGCGTTGCCGAGATCGAACAGGCCTTTCTTGCCGTTACGCTTGAGCACGTCCTTGGACAATGCGAGATCGCGGCCCCAGGTCGGGATCGCGGCTTTCAGTTCGCCCCCCTGCTCCCAGGCCAGGTAACGCACCGGGATATCGGCCAACTGCGCCAGACGCTCGACCACCAGTGGATGCGTCGCGACGCTACCGCCAAAACGCTGCCAGGCATCGCTATAGGTCGACGCGTCGACAACGGACCAGCCACGCTCGCGCCAGCCTTGAAATCGGTTGAGCATCAGGCCCTCGCCGTCAGTTCAATGACGTGTGGCAGACGCCAGAACGCGTCGCGTACGGCCCGATCCGAGAAGCGTTCACGCAGGCGATCCAGCATCATCTCGGTGCAGACCTGACGCTCGTGCTGATTCATGACGGCCAGGTGTTGCAGCCCTTGCGCCAGATGCTCGGCGTCCCCCAGCGGGAACAAAATACCGACACCTTCGACCACTTCCGTCGCCCCGCCGCACGCGGTGGCCAGCAACGGCACACCGGCGGCCATGGCTTCGAGCAGCACCATACCGAACGGTTCATGGTCGGAACTCAGGGCAAATACATCGAAGGCCCGGAAGTAGCGACGCGCCTCCGGCACCTGACCGAGAAACAGCACGCGGTCACCAATACCAAGTTCGCGGGCCAGATCCTTGAGCCGCTGCTCCAGACGTCCGGCGCCAAGAATCGCCAGCTGACTGTCGACCGGCAAACGCGGCAAGGCCTGGGCAAAACCGTGCAGCAAGGTGGCCTGGTCCTTGTCCGGGTGCAGGCGGCCGACGTTACCGATCACCCACGCATCCGGCGAAAGGCCCAAGGCATCACGCGCCTCATCGAAGGACACCTGAGAGGCCTGCAACGCGTCGACATCGATGCGGTTGTAAAGGGTTTGAATCCGCGCTGCCGGCCATTTCGGCAGGCAGCGACGCATGTCGTCACGCACCGCATCGGAAACCCCGAGCAGGCTCAGGCGTTTGCGGAAAATATGCGCGAACAGCTTGCGCGTGCGCCGCTGGTAATCACCAAAGGCGTGGTGCACGCCAATCACCGGCAACGCGGTAGCGAGTAAGGCGATGTAGATTGGCTTGAAGCGGTGGGCGATACAAAAACTGAAATTGCGCGACTGGGCGATTTTGCGCAAATCGGCAATCGCCCCCAGCTTCAAGCCACGAATGGCCTTGGAGCTGTACTCCATGAACAGCACTTCATCAGACGCACAGCCTGCTGCAACGTCGGCGTCGGCGAGCCCGGTGAGAAACACCGTGGTCACTCGATAGCCGGACCCTGCGAACAGGCTGGCGTACTGTCGCGCGCAGTCGAGGAACGGCCCGTCATAGCCGTGACAGAACTGCAGCACATGGCGTTCAGCCGAGCGAGTCATAAGCATCCGCGCCGTCTTTGACCACCAGAATATCTTCCATGATCAGATACTGTAGATCGGAACCGAAGAACATGTTCAGGGCGTCGGTCGGCGAGCAGATCATCGGCTCACCGCGGCGGTTCAGCGAGGTGTTCAGCGACACGCCGTTACCGGTCAGTACTTCCAGCGCTTTCATCATGTCGTAGTAGCGCGGATTGTATTCGCGCTTGAGCACCTGGGCACGGGAAGTACCGTCTTCATGGACGACTTCCGGCACGCGGGTCTTCCACTCTTCAGCCACTTCGAAAGTGAAGGTCATGAAGGGGGCCGGATGATCGATCTTGATCATCTGCGGCGCCACGGTGTCGAGCATCGACGGGCAGAAAGGCCTCCAGCGCTCGCGGAACTTGATCTGATGGTTGATCCGGTCAGCCACGCCGGTGGCGCTCGGGCAACCGATGATCGAACGACCGCCCAACGCACGTGGACCGAACTCCATGCGCCCCTGGAACCAGGCCACCGGATTGCCGTCGACCATGATTTTGGCGATCTTCTCCGGCATGTCGACGAGCTTGCGCCACACAGGCTTGCTCGGGTGACGGGCGCAGGCCGCGATCACGTCTTCGTTGCTGTACGACGGGCCGAGGTAGACGTGTTCCATCTTCTCGACCGGCACACCACGGGCATGAGACACGTAAGCAGCAGCACCCACCGCGGTGCCGGCATCGCCGGACGCAGGTTGTACGAACAGTTCTTTGATGTCATCGCGGGCGATGATTTTCTGGTTCAGCTTGACGTTCAACGCACAACCGCCAGCGAAAGCCAGCTTGCCGGTTTCCTTGAGCACGTCGCCCAGGTAGTGGTCGATCATCTGCAACGCCAGTTTCTCGAACAGCGCTTGCATGCTCGCGGCGTAGTGGATGTACGGTTCGTCGGCGATGTCACCTTCGCGCTTCGGTCCCAGCCACTCGATCAGCTTTGGCGAGAAGTAGAAACCTTTGCGCTTCTCTTTGTAGCGACGCAGGCCGATGACGTTGGCGTAATCGGTGTTGATTACCAGCTCGCCGTTTTCGAACGAGGCCAGTCGGGAGAAATCGTATTTGCTGGCGTCGCCGTACGGCGCCATGCCCATGACCTTGAACTCACCGTCGAGCATTTCAAAACCGAGAAACTCGGTGATCGCGCCGTACAGGCCGCCAAGGGAATCCGGGTCGAAGAATTCTTTGATCTTGTGGATCTTGCCGTTCTCGCCATAACCGAAGAAGGTCGTGGCGTACTCGCCCTTGCCGTCGATCCCGAGGATTGCGGTTTTCTCTTTGAAACCGGAGCAGTGGTAGGCGCTGGAGGCGTGAGCCAGGTGATGCTCGACCGGCTCGATCTTGATTTTCTTCGGATCGAAGCCCAGTTGCTCAAGGCACCAGACAATCTTGTTGCGATAGCGTTTGTAGCGACGGTTGCCCATCAGGATCGCGTCAAGCGCGCGATCCGGGGCGTACCAGTAACGCTTGGCGTAGTGCCAGCGGGCCTTGCCGAACAGGCTGATCGGGGCGAACGGGATCGCCACTACGTCAACGTCGGAAGGTTTGATGCCAGCCTGTTCCAGACAGAACTTCGCTGATTCGTAAGGCATGCGGTTCTTTGCATGTTTATCGCGTACGAAGCGTTCTTCTTCAGCAGCCGCGACCAACTTGCCGTCGATGTACAAGGCTGCGGAAGGATCATGGCTAAGGGCGCCGGACAGGCCAAGAATCGTCAATGCCACAGGGGTCTAGCCTCTTTAAGTCTGCATGCAGGCGACATGCGCCTGGAAATAATGTGTCCTCGCAAAAGGGCGAGAAACAGCTAAAGGGCGGGATTATAGCGTAAAGATGGCGGGAATGACCCAGAGGTTGTTTGACGCGGGAGAGATCACCTTGGGCGCCGTTGTACGACCGCACTCAACCACGGCCCGGGCGCCAGTAAATCCTGATATTGCCGTCGGTAGCCTGCCGGTAAATCGTGTACGGCAAGCACACCGTGTCCAGGACACCCGACACCGTCAAATCCAGTAGCACCAGTGGCACCAGGATCCCCGTGGGATCAGGGGGTGCATTCAAGATACAAAAATCATAAGCCAGACCACTGTAGATACGGGGAATGGACTGACAATAGGTTTTCTGCTTCCTGAGACCACGGGCCGCCTCCGCATCATCTTGCAACACCGTACTAACGGTCCCGCAACCGCCTAAAACAAGAGAAAAAGCACCCAGCGAAATAACCGTTTTTATAGTCAATGTTTGCCCTCCGAGAACATCAGGCAAAGCTAGCACCGCGATCGTTGCCCCCACAGATCACGACCTCTGTAGATCACGTAGGATTATTCATAAAGAGTTGTCACCAACAATACAAAGCGGCTAGAGCCCCCACCACTCAGGTCGGCTGTCAGGCTGCCATCGCGAGCAAGCTCCCTCGCCACAGGTTGCGTGTTTATCCCATGAGTAGGATTCAGAGAAGCTTCTGACATGGTTTTCAGGTTGTCGGTGGGAAGCCGCATCACTAGTCTTGCGTGGTCGCTGCCAATTCAGCGACCGGACGTGAGAATCCGGACTCCTCTAGGCGCACAGCTGACCACCCTATACAGTGCAGACGCTTTTTAGTCTGTCGCTCAAATTATGGCGGCTGTGCGCGGGCACGCTTCGGCGTGGCCGGGTTCCTAGAGTCCCGGTTTCTCACCCCGCGTACGGCTGCCACCCCAAGTCCGTGAGAAGACCTTGTGGCAGCTCCATTACTCTGGGAGCTTCATCATGCACAAAGTCACTCCAAATCCCCCTGAAACCCCAAGCACTTCCCCGTACGCCTCCACCGACTCCAGAAAACTCCACGACGCCGCCGAGCGCGCACTGGATCACCACCTCAAACCGCCGTTCGACAAGGGCAACCTGCCCGACAAACGTCCCTCCAACATCTTCGCGGTCATCCCCGATCTGGATAACGAAACCCTGCTGGCGCATGCCTCGGAAACACTCGCCTCGGTCAATGTGCTGGCCAGCGATCTGGCCTTCGAACTCGAAGGCACACGCCGGCATGTAGCGCTGGCGATTCAGCAGATGATCTCGTTGGGGGAGCTGTTGGTGAACCGAGCGCTGGATAGTTTCGATCAACCAGAGGCGCCGTAACACTGGACTGTGGGAGGGCCGCACGGCCCGTCCCACAGTTTTGATTGATGTACATCAGCCTCCAAAGCCGCACACGCCCCAACCACTCAGGCCGGCTGTCAGGCCGCCAGGGTCAAAAGATCGCAGCCTTCGGCAGCTCCTACGGGTGTTCCCACCCACAATGCAGTGACGCGCGCCCAGCACTCAGGCCGGCTGTCAGGCCGCCAGGATCAAAAGATCGCAGCCTGCGGCAGCTCCTACAGAAATCGAACTCGCCTTCACCACTCAACAGGCCGAGCGTTAGCTCGCCTGCCGCTGTTGATCTTGATCCACCCGCCCCCTCGGGAGGCCGAGTGGAGGTGTTCATCAGGGGGTTGGCGCGCAGCGCCGTACGGCGCAGCCGGACACATCGAGAGGAGGTCGTCGCGAAGCAGACCGTAGGCGATGCCCCCTGATGAATACCGGAGCGAGGGAACGCCGAGCCTAGGCGAGGTGCCGGACGCTTGGGGCGAGCGTTTTTTTGCTTACTTTTTTTAGGCGCTTGTAAAAAAAGTGAGTCGCCGTCAGGCGAAACCCTAAGTGGCCGTTACCGCAGGAATGGATATGTACACCTGCAAGAGATTGGCCGGCTGTCAGGCCGCCATCGTAGGCAAGCCAGCTCCCACAATTTTGATTGGGGTACATCCGCAAGAGATTGCTCGGCTGTCAGGTCGCCATCGCGAGCAAGCTCGCTCCCACAGTTTTGATTGATGTACATCTGCGGGAGATTGGCCGGCTGTCAGGCCGCCTTCGCAGGCAAGCCAGCTCCCACAGTTGAACTGTGTACACCTGCGGGAGATGGGTCGGCTGTCAGGCCGCCAGGATCAAAAGATCGCAGCCTGCCGCAGCGCCTACACCTCCTTGGGCAACCGCTGATCGATAACCTGATGCAGGGCACTACTCTGAGGCCAGTTACGCATAAACCGCGCCCGATCCCGTGCATACGCCGGAGCAAAACTACTCAGCGAACCGTGCTGACACATCGAATCCAGATCAATCAACGACCAGCGATCCACGTCCCAAAACAGATTATGCCCCTTGAAATCCCCATGACTGATGCGCTCGCGAATCAGCTCGGCAAACAAGTGATCCAGCGCCAGCAACTCAGCTTCAGGCGCATCACCACTCTCAACGAACGGCGCGAAGCGTTCGATGATGTCCGGTCCCGACAGGTATTCGGTGATCAGATAGGCCCGACTGCGCAACCAGAAAAAACGCTTTTCCAACACCGCCAACGGTTTCGGGGTGGCGATACCCAGGAACGCCAGACGATTGCCCTCGCGCCATGAGTGCCAGGCGCGGCTCGGGCGCCAGAAGCGTTTGAGCCAATGGGCAAAGCCCTTGATGTTGTAGCGCTTGACCAGCAGCGTGCGTCCCGCCACCTCGACCTTGCCAACACTCGCCGCACCACCGGTCTTGTACAGATGCCCCTGATCGAGCAACACATCGGCCTGCGCCAATACCGGCAGCATGGCCGCTTCTTCTTCACGACGAATCGCGCGCAATCCGAATGCCCCGCGCTGCACGCTGAACAGCGTGCATTCGCGGCCGACCTTGATCAGAAAGTCTTTCAAGCGCCAGCTGCGAACCTTATTGATCTGTTTCTGCAAAGCCTCCAGCGGCAACGCGTGCTCGCCGTTGCTCAGCAGGTAATACACCAGCAACTCTTCGGTGAACGGCTCAAGCGACTTGGGTAATTGGGCAAAAAACACCCCGAGGTTTTCCAGGACTTTTTGTCGGGACAACGGCTGACCAGCCTGTTCGACACGAATACCCGCACCATCGATCAAGTACAGCTGGCCGTCGTGACGCAGCAGATTGTCCAGGTGCAGGTCTTCCTGCCACAGGCCCTTGCTGTGCAATTGACCAATGGCCGCCAGCGCCTCGGCCAACACTGCCGTTTGCTCGTCCGCCAGCGCCGGCAGTGCTTCGACCTGCTTCCAGGCATCGCCGAGACTTTCGGCGCCTTCGAGGAAATCGAACAGCAGCCAGCCACCCTCGCTGTCTTTCAAGCCATCGGCCAGCAACAACGGCGTGATCAACCCTTGAGCCGCGAGCAGGCGTACACCGTCCAGCTCACGCTGAAAATGCTTGGCAGCCTTGCTGCCCACCAGCAGTTTGGCCAGCACCGGACGTCCGCGCCAAACAGCGGCGCCCACATAACGCTGGCCCGGCAGAACCCGCAGCAAGCTGAGCAGTTGCAACTGGGCCGGCCCTGCGGCATCCGCCAGCTCGATGCTCAATGGCAAGCCTGGCGTGCGACCGGCGTTTTTCAATTCAGACAAACGCATCAACGCGCCTCCTTGTGACTACGTCGATCGGTCAGGCGCTGCACCCAGCGGTCGACCAGCGAGCTGTCGGTTGGCTGATCCAGATAAGTCGCGAGCAACAGCCGCGCCTCCTCAATGCTCCAGATCGACGCCCGGCGCAACAACGGTTCCAGATCCTTGACCCGGTCGCGCTGACCGAACAACAGCGGTCGGGTTTTCTCCAGATCGATCAGTTGCGCCTGGTAACCGTTGCCGGCGGACCGCAAAAAAATGTGTTTGGGGTAAAAACAGCCATGCACCTGACGCACTCCGTGTAGTTGACGCGCAAGCAGCGCGCAAGCCCGCAGAATTGCCACCTGCTGCGCCGCACTGAATTGCGGCCACTGCTCCAGCAGCGAATCCAGATCGTTCCAGCCGTCCAGTGCACGAGTCAGCAGAATCGCCCGGACCTCGCTGTTCACCTTGCGCTCACCAAAAAAAACCGCCTGCAATGCCGGAATTCCCAACTGCTGGTAGCGGCTGATGTTGCGAAACTCACGGGCAAAACTGGGCTCACCGAACGGCCGGTGCAAAGACCGCGTCAAGTAGTTGCTCTGACGTTTGAGGTAGTAACCATTACCGTCCAGATCCAGCCGATAAACGCTGCTCCAGCCGCCTTGAGACGTGTTCGGTTTGTCTACTGCGTCGAGTTGCTTTGCCCACAAGGCATCGAACTCGTCGAGGCCATGACGCACCAGCAGTTCGCGGTCGTCAATGGCCAGAAAATCAGTCATTCGCATCCCTTGAAATTTTCACGATCCGCCGGTTCCGGCGCGTGTTGAAGGCCTTGAGTCGAGACTCTTGGCGGTGCAGCGGTTTCAGGCTCCCTCCCTCCATCAAAGCGCATCTCCATAGCGCTGCTTGCGTGCATAAAGCTTGTTGGCCTTGCCCTCGAGCCACGCCAGCAACGATGCCTCTTCGCGCAGAATCTGGCGCAAGGGCTGCTGGAAGTAACCTTTGAGGAAACGCAACTTGTCGCGACGCGTCAGGCCGATATCCAGCGCCGAGAAATACAACGCCGCCAGGTCCTTGTTACGCCAGCGTTTGGTGATTGCCCGGCGGGTCTGGGCACGGTGTAAATCGATGACCGAAAGCTTGAAGTCGTCGGCCGTCACCGGCTTGTCGGTGTGCAGCAGAAAATGGCAGATGTAGCAGTCGCGGTGGTTGACCCCGGCGCGGTGCATCATGCCGGTCATGCGCGCCACTTCGGCGATCAGCGCACGCTTGAGTTTTGGTTCCGGCGGCTGCTTGACCCAATCGATGCTGAAGTCTTCCAGGCTGACGGTCGGCGCCAGTTCTTGCGTGACGATGAACGAGTGCTGGTCCGCCGGGTTGCTGCCGCGCTCGCCGTAAGCAACGGCGGTCATGGTCGGCACACCGGCTTCCTGCAAACGCTGGATAGCCCGCCATTCCTGGCCAGCACCGAGTACCGGCAGCTTGGCGGTGAGCAGATTCTTGAAGATTTCGCCCCAGCCAATGCCGCGGTGAATTTTCACAAAGAAGCCGCTCCCGGCGACTTCGGTGCGCAGGGTACGGCGCGCTTCGAGCTCGCGGTAAACCTCGCCCTTCAGGCCTTCGACTTCGGTGAACGCATCGCGCCCGGCCCAAAGGCTCTTGAACGGTTCGGCAAGAATCAACTTCATCAGTGTTGCTCCGCCAGAATCACATCCGCCGCGTGCTGCGGCATGCTGTAGAGATCGGCCGTGTCGGCAAAGGCCAGACCATTACGGCCCCAGGCCGCACGCGCTGCGTCGTCGCTCAACATGGTCGTCAGGTACTGCGTGAGTTGCGCCTGTTCGAACGGTTCGTCCAGCACCAGACCGCTGTCGGCTTCGGCGATGTAATGCGCGTAACCGCACACCGCACTGACCAGCACCGGCAAACCGGCCACCAGTGCTTCAAGCAATACCGTCCCGGTGTTTTCGTTGTACGCCGGGTGGATCAGCAGATCGGCACCGAGCAGGAAACGCGGAATATCGCTGCGCCCCTTGAGGAACTTCACGTTATCGCCGAGCCCCAACGCGGCACTCTGTAACTGAAATACTTTGGGGTCGTCCTGGCCGATGACAAACAGCCGGGTGCGTTTACGCAGTTCCGCTGGCAGCGCCGCCAGGGCCTTGAGGCTGCGATCGACACCTTTGGTCTTGAACCCGGAGCCGATCTGTACCAGCAACAATTCGTCGTCGGCCAGGGAGAATTCACGGCGGAACTCGGCGCGGATGTCGGCCGCATTGGCCGGCGCACGACGGTCCAGGGCAATGCCCGGTGGCAGCAGATGGAAGCGCTCAAGCGGTGTGTCGTAATGCTTGATGAACAGTGGCTGCTGGACTTCGGAAATCATCAACACGTCGGTTTTCGCATCTTTGGCGAACACTGCGCGCTCGTACTCGGCGAAGTGCCGGTAGCGGCCCCAGCGCCGATAGAGGGAATTGCGCAGGGTCTGCGCTTTCTCCTCGAAGCAGCCATCGGCAGCGTAGTAGACGTCGAGCCCCGGCATTTTGTTGAAGCCGATCAGCCGGTCCACCGGACGCTTGGCCAAGTCGGCTTCCATCCAGGCACTCAGCTTCTCGTTACGACGATGGTTGAAGATCGCCTTTACCGGCGCCACCAGCACGTCGAAACCCGGCGGCACATCGCCCTCCCAGATCAGCGTGTAGACGCGGATCTGATGCCCGCGTTGCTGGCATTCAAGGGCAATGCGCATGAAATCGCGCTGCAATCCGCCAAACGGGAAATATTTGTAAAGGACAAATGCCAGTTGCATCAGCGCAGCTCCTCAGCCAGTAATGGCGGCTGCAAAAGCGTGCTTAAACGGCTCGCGACACGCTCGGGGTTCAGGCGAGTGAAACACAATGGCCACTCGCGCTTGAGATCAAACCGACGCTGATCTTCAGCCGTCGGTTGGTAAGAACATTTCTTCTGCAGGCATGGCGCGCACGGGAAGTTGCTCGCCAGGTGCACCTGGCTTTTGCCATAGGCACCGGTCAGGCCCGGATTGGTCGGACCGAACAGCGACAGAGTCGGCACGTCCAGCGCGGCGGCCAAATGACCGAGACCGGTGTCCACCGCCACGCAGGCTTGCGCACCGGCCAACACCTTGGCGACGCCGGCCAGGTTCAACTTGGGCAATACTTCAGCATTACGCAGGCCCTTGGCGATACGCTCGGCGCGGGCCTTCTCGGCCGGGTTGCCCCATGGCAGCTTCACCGCCACACCGAGGTGCCCCACGCGTTCGGCCAGCTCACGCCAATAAGCTTCCGGCCAGTGCTTGGTGTCCCACGTGGTGCCGTGCAGGAACAACACGTAAGGATTCTTGCGTGGCAACTCGACCAGCCGTTCGACGTTCAGGCCGTAATCGCCTAGCCCTTGCGGCAGGTCGTAGCCCAGCGCCACGGCGAACAACTGACGCACTCGCTCCACCGCATGTTGACCACGGGCCACCGCCAGACGGCGCGAATAAAAGCGCGCGGCGATTGGCTCACGCGCTGAGTTCTTGTCCAGACCGGCCACCGGGGCACGGACGTAACGGGTCAGCCAGGCACTTTTGAGCAGGCCCTGAGCGTCGATCACCAGATCGTATTTCGTGGCGCGAACACTCTGCTTGAAGCGTTTCCACTCACCGCTTTTGATGGTTTGCCAGATATTCTTGCGCCAGCGCCGGATCGCCACCGGAATCACCTTGCCGACAGCCGGGTGCCAGGTCGGGATCTCGGCAAAACCTTCTTCCACCACCCAGTCGAACGTGATGCCCGGGATCGCCCGTGCCGCGTCGGTCAATGCCGGCAACGCATGAATCACGTCACCCAACGAAGAAGTCTTGATCAACAGTACCCGCAACTTAACGGACCTCGACCGGTGCGCCTTGCAGGCGATCTAAGGCTTCGTTCACCGGTTGCGGCGTAAGCTGGCGCAAGCAGTTGTAATGGCCAAAACGGCAAGTGCGATCGAAGCAAGGGCTGCACTCGATGCCCAGACGAACGATCTCGACCTTCTCCGCCAGCGGCGGCGTAAAGCCCGGCGACGTCGAGCCATAGACTGCCACCAACGGACGGTTCAGCGCCGCCGCGACGTGCATCAGGCCGGAGTCGTTGGACACCACCGAGTCGGCGCACGACAGCAAGTCGATGGCCTCGGCCAGCGAAGTAGCGCCACTGAGGTTGACCGACTCTTCACGCAGGCCCGGAATCAGCCGCGAGCGAATGTCTTCGCCGACCGCATGATCGTTCTTCGAACCGAACAGCCAGACTTGCCAGCCTTCGCGGATTTTCGCTTCGGCGACTTTGGCATAGTGCTCGGAGGGCCAGCGCTTGGACTCGCCGAACTCGGCACCCGGACACAGCGCCAGCACCGGACGATCAAGCGCCAGATCGAACTTGGCCAGCGCAGCGTCGCGGCTGGTCGGGTCGATTTGCAGGCTCGGGCGCGGATACGGCTTGGGCAACTCGGCGCCAGGCTCATAGGCGAGCGCCATGAAGCGCTCGATCATCAGCGGGTAACGCTCTTTATCGAGGGTGCGCACGTCGTTGAGCAGGCCGTAACGGAACTCGCCACGCCAGCCGGTGCGTTTCGCGATGCCGGCGAAGAACGGCACCAGCGCCGATTTCAGCGAGTTGGGCAGCAGAATCGCCTGATCGTACTGGCCGGCCAGGGACTTGCCGATCCGCCGCCGCGTTGCCAGCTCCAGCACGCCGTGGCCGAGCGGAAAGCTCAAGGCCTGGCGGACTTCGGGCATGCGCTCAAGGATCGGCCGACTCCACTCGGGGGCCAGCACGTCGATTTCGCACTGAGGATGACGCTGTTTCAGACACTGAAAGAGTGTCTGCGCCATCACCATGTCACCGACCCAACTGGGCCCAACGATCAGAATTTTCATGTGTTTTCCAAAAACAAACCGGGGAGGCATACGCCTCCCCGCCTCGAGAATCCAGCACCTGCCGCCTTGGCTGCCAGGTCATTTGGACGAGCCCGCAGGGGCTCGCCGGATCAATTTTGTGCACATCCATGCGATGCAACCAGGTTACCTTCAATCTGCAAAACACCGCAGATCTACTGTGGGAGCGAGCTTGCTCGCGATGGGGCCGTCACACTCAACATCAATAGTGACTGTCAGATCGCTATCGCGAGCAAGCTCGCTCCCACATTGGGTACTCGGCGCTTCAACCATCCTGTTTCAGCTTAACCCCAGCTCGCGCCAGATCCGCAACACTTCGCGACGCTCGGCCACAAACTGGTCACCCGGAATCACCCCCGCCTCATTCTGCAGGGCCTGGCGGTGAGCAGCGGAGCGGTAGGCTTTATACACCTCACGCAGCAGGCTGGCGTCTTCGGCGGGCATCAACCCGACCTCCTCCAGGCCTTCCAGAATGCGGATGTTATCCGTATAGCGGAGCAGCGAAGGGTGCGCGTCGGACCACGCCAAAGCGGCGTATTGCACCATAAATTCAATATCGACGATACCACCGGCGTCCTGCTTCAGGTCGAACGGCGCCGTGGCTTCGAAGGCATTTGGCGCGGTGCCGGCCGCGGTGCCCTTGCTCCCCAGGTTGTCGCGCATCTTGGCGCGCATCTCACTGACTTCCTGGCGCAGCTTGGGCAAATCGCGTGCACGGCCCAGAACCTTCGCCCGGACTTTTTCGAAAGACTGGCCGACATCCTGACTGCCGACCAGCACCCGCGCCCGCACCAGCGCCTGATGTTCCCAGGTCCAGGCTTCGTTTTCCTGATAACGCTCGAACGCCCCCAACGAACTGACCAATAACCCCGATGCGCCAGAAGGGCGCAGGCGCATATCGACTTCGTACAACTGGCCGGAGTTGGTCTGGGTGGTCAGCAAATGGATGATCCGCTGGCCTAGACGGGTGAAGAACTGCGCGCCGTCGATCGGTTTCGCACCGTCGGTTTCCGCCTGCGGATCACCGTCGTGGATGAACACCAGGTCCAGGTCCGAACCATGCCCCAGCTCCAGCCCGCCAACCTTGCCGTAACCGACAATGACGAAACCCGGATCGCACAAGGTGCCGTCGGTACGCTGCGGCGAGCCGTACTTGGCGACCGTCTGCCGCCAGGCCAGGGTCAGTACTTGCTCCAGAATGGCTTCGGCGAGCCAGGTCAGGTAGTCGCTGACTTTCATCAGCGGCAGGCTGCCGGCAATTTCCGAGGCCGCCACTCGCAGGCGGTGCGCCAGTTTGAAATGCCGCAAGGCTTCCATCTGTTGTTCGAGGTCATCCTCGGGAATACGCGTCAATCGCTCGCGCAATTCGGCGGCCAACTCCGGCGCCAACGGCGGCTTGAACAGTCGCCCCTCGTTGAGCAATTCGTCGAGCAACAGCGGGAAGCGAGTGATTTGCTCGGCAATCCACGGGCTGGCTGCGCACAAGGTCAACAGGCGTCGCAGCGCCCCGGGGTTTTCGGTGAGCAACACCAGATAAGCCGAGCGTCGCGCCACCGCCTCAACCAGCGGCAACACGCGTTCCAGCACCAGGTCCGGGCTGGCGTGCTCCACCGCTTGCGCCAGCAAACGCGGAATAAAGGCATCGAGCCGCTCGCGCCCCAGACGTTGCATCGCCCGCAATTGCGGACTGCTGCGCAGGCTGGCGAGTGTTTTCAGGGCCTTGGGCGCGTCGACAAAACCACCCTCTTCCAACTGACGGCAGGCGGCGTCTTCATCCTGGGCTTCCTCCCAGAGCGGCAGCCATTCACCGCCGACCACCACTTCGCTCTCCTCGCCGTCCTCTTCATCCGGATCAGCAATCACTTGACGGAAGTGCCAGTCGACCCGGCCGCGCCAATACATCAGTTGCTCATGGAACGCCGTCCAATTGGCGAAACCCAACATATAGGCAATGCGCGCCTGATCGTGTTCGCCATGCGGGAGCATTTGCGTCTGACGGTCGGCAATCGCCTGAATCGCGTGTTCGGTGTAGCGCAGGAATTCATACCCTTCGCGCAGCTCGCTGATCACCGCCGGCGGCAGGTAACCCTGCCCTTCAAGCGTGCTGAGAACTTTCAATAGCGGACGCTGCTGCAAACTCAGGTCACGACCGCCGTGAATCAGCTGGAAGGCCTGGGCGATAAATTCAACTTCACGAATACCGCCGGAGCCGAGCTTGATGTTGTCGGCCATGCCTTTGCGCCGGACTTCCTGCTGGATCAGCTGCTTCATGGTGCGCAGCGCTTCGATTGCCGAGAAATCCAGATAACGCCGATAAACGAACGGCCGCAGCATGTCGAGCAACTGCGCGCCCGCCACTTGATCGCCGGCCACCACCCGCGCCTTGATCATTGCGTAACGCTCCCAGTCGCGACCCTGGTCCTGGTAGTACTGCTCCAGCGCATTGAAGCTGAGCACCAGCGCGCCGGACGAACCATACGGCCGCAGGCGCATGTCGACGCGAAATACAAAACCGTCGACAGTCATCGGGTCCAGCGCCTTGATCAGCCGCTGCCCCAGACGAATGAAGAATTCCTGGTTATCCAACGGACGCTTTACACCGACCGTCTCGCCACCTTCGGGGTAGGCGAAGATCAGATCGATGTCCGACGACAGGTTGAGCTCGACCGCGCCGAGTTTGCCCATGCCGAGGATGACCATTTGCTGCGGCTCGCCACTGCGCCGACCGGTGGGCGTACCGAACTGTTGGCAATGGCGCTGATACAACCATTGATAAGCCTGATCGATGCTCGCATCGGCCATGTCCGAGAGGTCGCGGCAAGTCTCGATCAGATCGGCCTGACGGGTCAGGTCACGCCAGATGATTCGCACCTGCTGGCGGTTGCGCTGACGGCGCAGCACGCGAGCCAGTTCGTCGTCACTGGTAGCCGTCTGCACAGCGGCCGCGATCTGCGCGCACAACTCACCGGCGGTGAAACTTCGGTCGAGTTCGCCGGACTGCACAAGCTCAAGCAACATCAAAGGGTCACGCAGGCTCTGTTCAATGACAAAGTCGCTGGCGGCGGTCACTCTGGCAAACGCTGCCCAGCGCTCAGGCGACCAGGTCGACAGGCCATGATCATCGTCAAACAGGGCAACAGCCGCACGGAACGACTGCTCGGCGCGGCTGACAAATGGAAGGAGAATGGCCGGCAGTTCGGCAAGCGAAGGGAGGCTCATGGTCTATCCTTGATCGGCGTAGAAAGGGCTGTCTGTAGTGAACGCATGAAAAGCACTACGCAAAGGAGTGTCGAACAAAAGTTAGAAATAGCTGAAATTTCGTTTTTTTTGGCAGCCAGCATCAAACTTCCACCTGTCTCGGTTAGCTAAAGACCAACAGTAACGATTATTCTCACAACGCAGCAGGAGGCCACAAGCCAGTCTTCTGTAGTTTTACTACTCGTATATACATTCGAAAGGCTGAAATGGTCGACGATTTGTAGTAAAACTACACGCCGCCGAATCAACCTCCGGCATTCCAAGAATTTATAACGTCTGCCCACAAGGCCAGTCGCTAACTCAGGCAACCGATTCTGGAAGCCTTTCCGCCCTGGAGCAAGCCATGCAAGACCTCGATCCCGTCGAAACCCAGGAATGGCTGGACGCCCTGGAATCGGTTCTCGACAAAGAAGGCGAAGACCGTGCTCACTATCTGATGACCCGTATGGGCGAACTCGCGACCCGCAGTGGCTCGCAACTGCCTTACGCCATCACCACGCCATACCGCAACACGATCCCCGTTACCCACGAAGCACGCATGCCTGGCGACCTGTTCATGGAACGCCGCATTCGCTCGCTGGTACGCTGGAACGCGATGGCCATGGTGATGCGTACGAACCTGAAAGATTCTGACCTGGGCGGTCACATCTCCAGCTTCGCCTCCAGCGCAACCCTGTACGACATCGGCTTCAACTATTTCTTCCAGGCCCCGACCGACGAACACGGCGGCGACCTGATCTACTTCCAGGGTCACACCTCGCCAGGCGTTTACGCCCGTGCGTTCATGGAAGGCCGCATCACCGAAGAGCAAATGAACAACTTCCGCCAGGAAGTCGACGGCCAGGGCTTGTCGTCCTACCCGCACCCTTGGCTGATGCCTGATTTCTGGCAGTTCCCGACGGTATCGATGGGCCTTGGCCCGATCCAGGCGATCTACCAGGCTCGCTTCATGAAGTACCTGGAAGCCCGTGGTTTTATCCCCGAAGGCAAGCAAAAAGTCTGGTGTTTCCTGGGCGACGGCGAGTGCGACGAGCCGGAATCCCTGGGCGCGATCTCCCTGGCCGGCCGCGAGAAGCTGGACAACCTGATCTTCGTCATCAACTGCAACCTGCAGCGCCTCGACGGCCCGGTTCGCGGCAACGGCAAGATCATCCAGGAACTCGAAGGTGTGTTCCGCGGTGCTCAGTGGAACGTGACCAAAGTCATCTGGGGCCGTTTCTGGGACCCACTGTTGGCCAAAGACGTCGACGGTATCCTGCAACGCCGCATGGACGAAGTCATCGACGGCGAGTACCAGAACTACAAAGCCAAAGACGGCGCGTTCGTGCGTGAACACTTCTTCAACTCGCCAGAACTCAAGGCGATGGTTGCCGATCTGTCCGACGACGAAATCTGGAAGCTCAACCGTGGTGGTCACGACCCGTACAAGGTCTATGCGGCGTACCACGAAGCGGTCAACCACAAAGAACAACCGACCGTCATCCTGGCCAAGACCATCAAGGGTTATGGCACCGGTGCCGGCGAAGCGAAGAACACCGCGCACAACACCAAGAAGGTCGATGTCGAGAGCCTGAAGTTGTTCCGCGACCGCTTCGACATTCCGGTCAAAGACGCAGAGCTGGAAAACCTGCCGTTCTTCAAGCCAGAGCCAAACAGCGCCGAAGCCCGTTACCTGAGCGAGCGCCGCACTGCACTGGGCGGTTTCGTACCACAGCGCCGCGCGCAGAGCTTCAGCGTGCCGACTCCATCGCTGGATACCCTCAAAGCTATCCTCGACGGCTCTGGCGACCGTGAAATTTCCACCACCATGGCCTTCGTGCGGATCCTCGCGCAACTGGTCAAGGACAAGGACATTGGCCCGCGCATCGTTCCGATCATCCCGGACGAAGCCCGTACCTTCGGTATGGAAGGCATGTTCCGTCAGTTGGGCATCTACTCGTCCGTCGGCCAGCTCTACGAGCCAGTCGATAAAGACCAGGTGATGTTCTACAAAGAAGACAAGAAGGGCCAGATCCTCGAAGAAGGCATCAACGAAGCAGGCGCCATGAGCTCCTTCATCGCGGCCGGTACTTCGTACTCCAGCCACAACCAGCCAATGCTGCCGTTCTACATCTTCTACTCGATGTTCGGCTTCCAGCGTATCGGCGACCTGGCCTGGGCCGCTGGCGACAGCCGTACCCGTGGCTTCCTGATCGGCGGCACCGCCGGCCGCACTACGCTGAACGGCGAAGGCCTGCAACACGAAGACGGTCACAGCCACATCCTGGCTGCCACCATCCCGAACTGCCGCACCTATGATCCAACCTACGGCTACGAGCTGGCGGTGATCATCCAGGACGGCATGAAGAAGATGACCGAAGAGCAGCAGGACGTTTTCTACTACATCACCGTGATGAACGAGTCCTACCAGCAGCCAGCCATGCCGGCCGGTGTGGAAGAAGGCATCATCAAGGGCATGTACCTGCTCGAAGAAGACACCCGCGAAGCGGCGCACCACGTTCAGCTGATGGGCTCCGGCACCATCCTGCGTGAAGTCCGTGAAGCGGCGAAGATTCTGCGTGAAGAGTTCAACGTCGGCGCTGACGTGTGGAGCGTTACCAGCTTCAACGAACTGCGTCGCGATGGCCTGGCCGTAGAGCGCAGCAACCGTCTGCACCCTGGCCAGAAGCCTAAGCTGAGCTACGTCGAAGAGTGCCTGAACGGCCGTCAAGGTCCAGTCATCGCCTCTACCGACTACATGAAGCTGTTCGCCGAGCAGATCCGTCAGTGGGTTCCGTCCAAGGAATTCAAAGTGCTGGGCACCGACGGTTTCGGCCGCAGCGACAGCCGCAAGAAACTGCGTCATTTCTTCGAAGTCGACCGTCATTTCGTGGTGTTGGCAGCCCTTGAAGCACTGGCTGACCGTGGTGACATCGAACCTAAGGTGGTGGCTGAAGCCATCGCCAAGTTCGGCATCAACCCGGAAAAACGCAACCCACTGGACTGCTGAGGAGACACTCTGTGAGCGAACTCATTCGCGTACCTGACATCGGCAGCGGTGAAGGTGAAGTAATTGAATTGCTGGTCAAGGTCGGTGATCGCATCGAAGCTGACCAGAGCCTGCTGACACTTGAGTCGGACAAGGCGAGCATGGAAATTCCGGCCCCCAAGGCCGGCGTCATCAAGAGCCTGAAAGTGAAGCTGGGCGATCGCCTGAAAGAAGGCGACGAGCTGATGGAACTGGAAGTCGAGGGTGCCGCTGCGGCACCTGAGGCTCCGGCCGCTGCTCCTGCGGCCGCTGCAGCACCTGTTGCTGCGCCGGCACCGCAAGCTGCTCCAGCGCCTGCCGCTGCGCCTGCTGCTGCCACCGTTCAGGACATTCACGTCCCGGACATCGGCTCGTCGGGCAAGGCCAGGATCATCGAAATACTGGTCAAGGTTGGCGACACCGTTGAGGCTGATCAATCGCTGATCACCCTGGAGTCCGACAAGGCCAGCATGGAAATCCCTTCGCCGGCTGCCGGCGTAGTGGAAAGCATCGCGGTCAAACTCGAAGACGAAGTCGGCACTGGCGACTTTATCCTCAAGCTGAAAGTGGTCGGTGCTGCGGCACCTGCTGCACCGGCACAAGCTGCTGCTCCAGCTCCAGCTCCAGCCGCTGCGCCCGTCGCTGCTGCACCTGCTGCAAAAGTCGAGGCCGCTCCGGCGCAGGTATCTGCTCCAGCACCAAGCGGTGCCAAGGTTCACGCAGGCCCGGCGGTTCGTCAGCTGGCCCGTGAATTCGGCGTCGAGCTGAACGCGGTGAGCCCAAGTGGCCCACACGGTCGCGTGCTCAAGGAAGACGTGCAGGTTTACGTCAAAGCCATGATGCAGAAGGCCAAGGAAGCTCCAGCCGCAGGCGCAACCGGCGGTGCCGGTATCCCGCCGATTCCGGTCGTGGACTTCAGCCGCTTCGGCGAAATCGAAGAAGTGCCGATGACCCGTCTGATGCAAATCGGTGCGTCGAGCCTGCACCGCAGCTGGTTGAACATCCCGCACGTGACTCAGTTCGATTCGGCTGATATCACCGAGCTGGAAGCGTTCCGCATCGCTCAGAAAGCCGTTGCAGAGAAGGCTGGCGTCAAGCTGACCATCCTGCCATTGCTGCTCAAGTCCTGCGCGCACCTGCTCAAGGAACTGCCGGACTTCAACAGTTCGCTGGCACCAAGCGGCAAGGCGATCATCCGCAAGAAGTACGTGAACATCGGCTTCGCGGTAGATACTCCTGAAGGTCTGCTGGTACCGGTTATCAAGAACGTCGACCAGAAGAGCCTGCTGCAACTGGCTGCCGAAGCCGCTGCGCTGGCTGCCAAAGCCCGCGACAAAAAGCTCACGGCAGACGACATGCAAGGCGCCTGCTTCACGATTTCCAGCCTCGGGCACATTGGCGGCACCGGCTTCACGCCGATCGTCAACGCGCCGGAAGTGGCGATCCTCGGCGTTTCCAAGGCAACCATTCAGCCAGTCTGGGACGGTAAAGCCTTCCAGCCGAAACTGATGCTGCCACTGTCGCTGTCCTACGATCACCGTGTGATCAACGGCGCCGCTGCCGCACGCTTCACCAAGCGTCTGAGCGACCTGTTGGGCGACATCCGCACCATCCTGCTGTAAGACCGAGCGGCCCTCCTTCACTGGAGGGCCACTCGCGTTCCACGCTTTCCGAGCGCCACGCTCGTACCTCAACCCCGCCAATTTGGCGGGGCTTTTTTTGCCTGAAAAACACTCGCCACGTCACAATACCGTCAGCGATCATTTAAATGCTGGATGTATTCCTACTGCCGATAACAGTCGAGACTACTTCCGTGGCTTATTCAGACCACAGCCAAAGTCCACTTACCCATCAATATTTATCACCCAACGAACAATAGGATAGCGCCAACAAAGCATATTAACTGCTTTTACAAAACACTCTAACTTTCACAGTGACACTTCGAACGGACTCGAAAATGTTTAAACCTACTGTCGGCCCGATTATTGGCCATACAACAACTAACCATGCACGCATCTTTTTACGCGGCGATGTCAATAAGCACTCTCCGGTATTTGCCGGAATACGCTATCGCCGCGCCGGTGATGCTCACTGGTCCAAAGGTCAGTTTGTAGCGTTGACGCCATTGCGCGACATGTCCGACGTTATCGCACTCAACAACCTCGCCCCCGATACCACCTTCGAGTACCAGGCCGGCTGGTTCAGCACCATGAGCCCGGTGCACACCGTGGAAACGGTGCAAGAGCTGCCATTGCAATGGCCGAAAGGAATCTACCGCTTTCGCACCGCGTCGAGCAAAACCACCGCAACACGCAGCTATATCGTCGGCTCATGCCGCTACCTGCGCATGACGCTGGGCGTGCCGTCGGCCCCCGCCAAGGGCGACAGGATTTTTGCGGCTATCCACTCACTGGCTGAAAAAGCATCACCCCCGATCAGTGCCCTGTTGATGACGGGCGATCAGATTTATGTCGATGACCTGAATATTATTAGCCCCGATCGGGAGTACCAGGAAATCCTCAGCAAGTATCGCAACGCCTTTTCTCAGCCGCATATTCAGAAGTTGATGTCCGCGTTCCCTACTTACATGATCCTCGACGACCACGAAATAGAAGACAACTGGCCCGCCAACGAAAGTAGAGCCGACCACTACCTCTATAAAAATGCAATGGCGGCTTATGAGTTATATCAGGCCAGTCATAGCCCCGCTCACGAACTACTGCCCGACGGGCAACCCAGCCGCGAACTAAGGCATTACTGGTATCAGTTTGCCGAGGGGGATATCGAATGGTTCGTCACCGACAGTCGAACCCGGCGCAATCTCTCGGCCGATGATCGACGCATCCTCGATGCAGAACAGGAGCAGGCACTGCTCAAATGGCTGATCAACAGCCCGGCGCGGGTCAAGTTCGTGGTTACCAGCGTGATGTTCTACCCCGACCGCAAGCACCATGGCGACGACGCCTGGAAGGCCTTCCCCGAGCAGCGTCTGCGCCTGCTGGAAACCATCCGAACCCACAAGCTCAAGAACGTCATCATCGTTTCCGGTGACGTTCATGGCTCACTCACCAGCCGCCTGAGCCACAGCGAAGACCCGGACTTCGAGGTTCACACCATCGTCTCATCGCCCCTGTGCAACAGCGCACTGCTGCCCTACGCCAAAGCCTCGACCTTCATACTCGACCAACCGCTGGTGCGGACCGACGCGGGCGATTATCAGCACCAGTTGACCTGCAAAGTGGTCAGTCAGGATAACTTCGCGCATTTGATCATCGATACAGAGCAGATTCGCGTCAGCTATCACGACCGGGATGGCAACCCTCTGCAATCAGTCAACATCGCGCTGCGCAGCACTCTGTAGAACGCTTCACTCGCCTTCGACCTTGCAACCTTGAAATACGATGCAGCACCGCTCCGTAGCAGCTGCCGAGCCCGCGAGGCTGCGTTCGGCTGCGAAGCAGTCGTTGAATCAGGCAATGCGTTCTTGCTGGAATACCGTGGACTCAGGGTTTGGGTTTGCGAGGACTTCGTCCTCGAACGCAGCCTCGCGGGCTCGGCAGCTGCTACAAGAGCTACCGAAAGCTGAAATCCTGACGCCAAATACCCGCTCCGTAATCGTTTCAGCAGCTTATTGCAGAAATGCAGCTGCCTGCCGATACATTCTTATAGCACTTAGCCTTCATCCTCACTTGTCAGCCTGTGCCGCATGATGCAACCTTGCCGCAGGCAACAGTAAAGAGGGCGTGAGCCCGGCGCGATCAGCATTTTCGAAGCGAGTTTCTTCCATGAAAAGCCATCCCGATGCCGCCAGCCGTATGGTGGCCGAGGTAGTGACGCAGTTGCCTGTGCCCTCGCGGCTCGGCATGCTGCGTTTCGAACGGCTGAATGAACCAAGCTGGGCGCTGCTGTTCCTTGACCCTAATTGCGAACGCCAGTTCGGCTTGCCCGCCGTCGAGCTTTGCGCGCTGGTCGGCTCACCCTACGCGAGCCTGATGGAACCCGAAGCGCGCTATCAACTGCACGATGCGATCCAGCAGCAATTGACTACAAGCCCGCATTACCTGATCCGCTACACGCTGCACACCGCCCAAGGCTCCCTCAGCCTGCTCGAATTGGGCGAAGCCTACAAACAACACAATCGCCACCTGCTACGCGGCTATCTGCTGGTGGTCGACGGTTTGTTTGCGGATGATCCGCTGCTGCCGGCGCTGGACCTGGAAACCCAGAACTCGCGCCTGCAAATTGCCCTGGAACTGAACCAGCGCGCCCAGCAGGAACAACTGCTGCATCTGGAGCGCGTTCGCGCCCAGCAAGACCTGATCCTGCTCCTCGCCCGCCAGCGCTACAGCACCGGCAACTCCCTGCAAGAAGCCGCCCAACTGATCACCCGCAGCGCCTGCGACATCTACGAAATCGACTCCGCGAGCCTGTGGAATCTCGAAGGTCAGCAGTTGGTGCCGATTTCCGCGTACCACCGTGCCTCTCAAGAGTACCGGATGCCGGACGTGATCGACGCCAGCAGCTTCCCGGATTATCTGGAAGCCTTGCACACCAGCCGCGCGATCGACGCGCACAACGCCATGCGCGACCCACGCACCCGGCACATGGCCGAGAGCCTGCGCCCGCGCGACGTCAACGCCATGCTCGACGCCAGCATCCGCGTCGACGGCCAGGTGGTGGGCGTGCTGTGCCTCGAACAAACCGGCATGACCCGCGCCTGGCAGTCAGACGAAATCGCCTTCGCCGGCGAGCTGGCCGACCAGTTCGCCCAGGTCATCAACAACCACAACCGCCGCACCGCCACCAGCGCCCTGCACCTGTTCCAACGCGCAGTCGAACAAAGTGCCAACGCCTTTTTGCTGGTCAACTGCGACGGTGTGGTCGAGTACGTCAACCCGAGCTTCACCGCGATCACCCAGTACAGCACCGAAGAAGTCCACGGCCATCGGCTGTCGGAACTGCCGGCACTGGAGAACCTCAGCGAGCTGCTGTTCGACGCGCCCTCAAGCCTGGCCAAGAGCAACAGCTGGCAAGGCGAATTCAAGAGCCGACGGAAAAACCTCGAACCGTACTGGGGCCAGCTATCGATTTCCAAGGTCTACGGCGACAACCGTGAACTGACCCACTACATCGGCATCTACGAAGACATCACCCAGACCAAGCTCGCCCAGCAACGCATCGAGCGCCTGGCCTACACCGACAACCTGACCAACCTGGGCAACCGTCCAGCGTTCATCCGCAACCTCGATGAGCGTTTCGCCCGCGACAGCGACAGCCCGATCTGCCTGTTGCTGGTGGACATCGACAACTTCAAGCGGATCAATGACAGCCTCGGCCACCAGACCGGCGACAAACTGCTGATCAGCCTGGCCCGGCGACTGCGCAACAGCCTGAGCCCGAGCGGCAGTCTGGCGCGTTTCGCCAGCAACGAATTCGCGGTACTGCTGGATGACACCAATCTTGAAGTCGGCCAACACATCGCCAGCCAGTTGCTGATGACACTGGATAAGCCGATGTTCGTCGACAACCAGCTGATCAGCGTCACCGGTTCCGTGGGCCTGGCCTGCGCGCCGTTGCACGGCCGCGACCCGCAAACGTTGATGCGCAACGCAGGGCTGGCGCTGCACAAGGCCAAGGCCAACGGCAAACATCAGGTTCAGGTGTTCACCGAAGCGCTGAACGCCGAGGCCAGCTACAAGCTGTTCGTGGAAAACAACCTGCGCCGCGCCCTGACCCAGAACGAGCTGGACGTGTTCTACCAGCCCAAGCTGTGCCTGCGCTCCGGGCGCTTGCTGGGGATGGAAGCGCTGCTGCGCTGGAACCATCCGGAAAAGGGCATGATCCGCCCGGATCAGTTCATCAGCGTCGCCGAAGAAACCGGCCTGATCATTCCCATCGGCAAATGGATCGCCCGTCAGGCCTGCCGCAAGAGCATCGAACTGACCGCCGCCGGGCTGGGCAATTTGCAGGTGGCGATCAACCTGTCACCCAAGCAGTTCTCCGACCCGGACCTGGTGTCATCGATTGCCAACATCCTCAAGGAAGAACAGCTCCCCGCACACCTGCTGGAGCTGGAGCTGACCGAAGGCCTGCTGCTGGAAGCCACCGAAGATACGCACTTGCAGCTCGATCAACTCAAGCGCCTGGGCCTGACCCTGGCCATGGACGACTTTGGCACCGGTTACTCGTCGCTCAGCTACCTGAAGAAATTCCCGATCGACATCATCAAGATCGATCGTAGCTTCATCCATGAAATCCCGGACAACCAGGACGACATGGAAATCACCTCGGCCGTGATCGCCATGGCCCACAACCTCAAGCTCAAAGTGGTCGCTGAAGGCATCGAAACCTCCGAACAGCTGGCGTTCCTGCGTCGCCACCGTTGCGATGTCGGCCAGGGCTACCTGTTCGACCGGCCGATCCCGGGCGCCGAACTGATCGAGAAGCTCAAACGCTACCCGCGTGGCCCAATCGCCTGACAGCGCTGTAACACTCGGGCACACTGCTAGTCTGACTATTTACATTTCAATCTGACTGAGAGGACTGATCATGGTCTTGCGCTCGGAAATTCTGGTGAACAAAAACGTGCTCCCTACTAAAGAACAAGCTCTGCCTGGCCGCGAAACCCCAATGACCGTGCCCGAAAAACACTTCGTCCACGACGCCCCGCTACTGGGCCCGTTCGTGACCGACGTGGAATTCGCAATCTTCGGCCTGGGTTGCTTCTGGGGCGCGGAACGCAAGTTCTGGCAGCGTGAGGGCGTAGTCAGCACCTCCGTGGGTTACGCCGGCGGCTTCACCCCGAACCCGACGTATGAAGAAGTCTGCTCGGGCCTGACTGGCCACAGCGAAGTCGTACTGGTGGTCTACGAGCCGGCAAAAGTCAGCTACGAAGCGCTGCTGAAGATGTTCTGGGAACTGCACAACCCGACCCAGGGCATGCGCCAGGGCAACGACATCGGCACTCAGTACCGTTCGGTGATCTACGCCACCAACCCGACTCAGTTGGCAGCCGCCAAGCACAGCGAGCAGGTGTTCCAGGCCGAACTGACCAAGGCCGGCAAAGGCACCATCACTACCGAAATCGAAGAAGCCCCGACGTTCTACTTTGCCGAGGCCTATCACCAGCAATACCTGGCAAAGAACCCTGAGGGGTATTGCGGGATTGGTGGTACGGGCGTGACTTGCCCGATCTGATTGCTTCTTAAAGCAAAAGATCGCAGCCTGCGGCAGCTCCTACGGGAATCTCAATACCTCGTAGGAGCTGCCGCAGGCTGCGATCTTTTGATCTTGTAGCTTGTAGCTGCTACTCAGCAATCAACCAATCCATCTGCCACCCGCCCTGGGTCTGGCCGAGTTTCTTCGACAGCCACGGCAGCAACTCGCGCAACTCTTCCTCCAGCCCCCACGGCGGATTGGCAATCGCCAGCCCGGAGCCGTTCAGGCTGTTCGGCGTATCCAGCGGATGCACCAACAACTCCACGCGCAACAACTTCGGCGCGCCGGTGCCAGCCAGGTCCTGGTAGAAACGACGCAACATCCGCTGATCCTTCACCGGGTACCAGATCGCTGCTACGGTCTGGCGCATCCGGCCAATCGCCTCTTTCAGCGACGCAGCACAACGCTGCATCTCATCGAGCTGCTCGAACGGCGGATCAATCAACATCAACCCACGCTTCTCCGGCACCGGCAACAACGCCCGCGGCACATGCCAGCCTTCGCCCAAGTGCACTTTGACCCGGCGATCACCCTTCATGTTGTCCTTGAGCAACAACCCGTCTTCCGGGTGTTTCTCGTTGAGCAACACCCGGTCCTGCGGACGGGTCAAACGCCGCGCCAGCTCTGGCGAGCCAGGGTAGTAGCGCAACTCGCCATCCGGGTTCATCTCATGCAAGACACGCATGTAATCGGCGGTCAGCGGCGGCAGATCCTGTTCGCCCCACAAGCGTGCGATGCCTTCCAGGTATTCACCGGTACGGCTCGCCTGATCGCCCTGCAAGTCATACAGACCAATGCCGGCGTGGGTGTCGAGATAGGCAAACGGCTGCTCCTTGCGCGACATCAAGGCAATGAGGCGGGTCAAGGTCAGGTGTTTGAACACATCGGCGTGATTGCCGGCGTGGAAGGCGTGACGATAATTCATGGCTGCTCCTGCGAAGGAGGCGAAGTTTACCTTGTACCGCGCCCAACGTCAGGGGTTCACAGCCGAGCGGATGGAACAACGCATCACCTGTGGCGAGGGGGCTTGCCCAAATGCCGGTCAGTTAAGCGCAATCCATGTGGGAGCGAGCCTGCTCGCGATAGCGGTGGGTCAGTCAACATTGATGTTGAATGTTATGCCGTCATCGCGAGCAGGCTCGCTCCCACAGGTTTGTGCCTTAACTGACAGGCATTAGGGCTTGCCCCCGCTGGGCCGCAAAGCGGCCCAAAAACCGGCGATCAGTTTTTCAGACATACCGCATTTGCCGGGATTACGACTGCTACGCAGCCGAACGGGGGCAAGCCCCCTCGCCAAAAAACGCGTGACGTTACGCCGAAGGCCGAGCCTGCAACCGTCGTCCGATCACGTCCAGCAGATCGCAACCATCGCGCAGGGGAATGGCACACAGCAACGCAAAGTCGTTAAGAATCACCGAATCGCTGGCAATCTCCCCGCGCATGGCCAGGTTTTCAAGCACCTGAGTCACGGCGCGAATGCGATAACCGGCAGCGTCATGCAGGATATCCAGCGGCGCGTGGGTGTCGACGAACAGGGTGGGCATGTCGCTACAGTTGCTGGTGAGGGCCATGTAGCGGTTGGAAGGATGGGAAGTTGGCGGAACGTAGGGTGGATCGGGGTGAAGTGATGGCATTTGAGATCTCCAATCCGATGATATTGAAGGGTTCCTACACCCCACCACTGAATTGTCAGTGACCACCAAAGGCTATCGGTTGAACTCATTTCGCACCAGTTCATGCACACCGCCACAACGTGCGGGAAATCTCCGACGGGTTTGCCCAGAAACTTCGCCGCTTGATGAACCGTCATCGCGGCATCGGTATCTACACATCTCTGATGACCACCAATTCTCTCGTAGGAGCTGCCGCAGGCTGCGATCTTTTGATCCGGCGTTCTTGCAGACGCCAAAAGATCGCAGCCTGCGGCAGCTCCTACAGGTGATCTGACCAGAACTGAAAAATGTGTAGATACCCATAGCTTGCCCGCGATCGAGCGCGAAGCGGTCGTAAATCGTCCACTGATTATTACCAGGTGGACTGATCTTCGAGGCTGGCTTTTAGCAACTCGTCTTTCCACTCATCACTCAGCACACTGTAAATATCTTCAAAAAACGCCCGGGGATTTTCCATCACATCCCAGTAATCCGGAAATCGGTTGGTGCTTTCGCAGTCATGCTCTAGCAATGCCTGAAAATCATATGATTCGTCTTGCAGTGCAGCATCAAGGACAGCAACCAGTAAAAATTTATGCCTATAACTCAAATAATCGTAGCTTTCTACGATATATTTTTTCGTGAGCACTCTTCTATCAGCAGAAATATTAACGTTGTATTTTTCGAGTTCTAGACCAAGAGTATGCTCCCGATCATATATATCAAACACCCCAATTATCCCGCGAACAGTAGGTTGGTACTCAACATCTATGAACGGATGCTTGATCATTTTATATCCACCGGGTGTGACGTAAATGGCACAGGATTTTTTCCTTGACTAAATTTCGTCTCAGAGCCATGCATTGACTCCATAAGACGAGGATTTTGAGAGTCTTTTTTATTGGGTTTATAACCCCTCCCCACATTTTTATTTTCACGCCGAACAATCGGATTATCATTTACATCAACCCCAGTAAATTGGGGCAGACCTCTAACAACCCTCGTCATATCATCATTCAACGTATGCATCTGTAAATTCCAACTTTTATACTGAGAGCTCAAGTTCCCCCCTTTTTTTGATTTCTTTTTGGTTATAGGATCGGTCCCATCTATTGCACGTTGTCGAATTACCGCATCAGGAACCTCGACACTATGCTTACCGATGGAGTGCATTCCAGGGTACTTAGCCTCAAAACGCTCAACCCAACGCTTAGCAACCTCCTCCTTAAGAACCTCAATCCTCTCTCGCCGCTCCTCACCCGTCAGCTTCGGCAGCGGCGGCTCACCCTCATCAACCTTGGCCCCACCAACATCATCCGGCGCCTTACAACCTGGCTTGTTCGGCGGCGGACAATTTCCGCTCAACCCCAACGGATCAACCCACCCCGTCGGATTCGGGGTGTACTGGTAGCCGTTTAACCCGCCCGCCAACTTGATCGGGTCGGGTGTCAGGTAGCGGCCGATGTCCGGATTGTAGTAGCGATGCCGGTTGTAGTGCAGGCCGCTTTCAGCGTCGAAGTACTGTCCCTGGAAACGCAGTGGCTGGTCGAGTTTTTCGTCGGCGCCGTGGCTCAGGTGGCTGACTTTTCCGTAGGCGTTGTACTTCGCCGACCAAACGATCTCGCCACCGTAATCGGTCAGTTCCTGCGGTGTACCGAGGTGGTCGAGTTGGTAGTAGAACGGGCAGGCCTTGCGCGGACCTTTGCCGTCGAGCATGGCCAGGGGGCGGAAGCCGCCGGGTTCGTAGAGGTAGCTGCGGTAGTGCTCTTTGCTGCTTTCGGCGACGAGGTTGTCGCCTTGCCAGAAGAACTCGGTGGTGTGGCCGTCGACGGTTTTGGCGATGCGACGGCCAAAGGCGTCATAGCGGTAGCTGGCGGTTCTGCCATCCGGCAGCGTGATACCGATCAACCGGTGCTGGCAGTCGTAGCGGTATTCGGTGACGAGTTTCTGTGCGGTGCCGCGACGTTCGCGGATCAGGTTGCCGAAGACGTCGTAGTCGTAATGACGGTCGCCTTGCAGCAGCAGGCGGTTGCCTTTGATCGTCGCCAGGCCTGGGCGATCGTGCATTTGCAGGTTGCCGGCAGGGTCGTGTTCAAAGCTTTGCGCGGGCTCGCCGCGGGTATGGCGCACGCGGGTCAGGCGGTTGAGCGCGTCGTAGTAATAGCTGCGCTGACCGTGGCGGCTGTCAGCGATGGCAGCCAGGTTGCCATTGACCGCATAGCTGTAGTGGCGCATGTACAGCGGTCGGTTTGACTGGTTGACCGCGTGGGATTGCAACCGGCCCTGTTCGTCATGGTGGTACTGGCTAAGCAGTTGGCCTTGCTGGCGTTGTTGCTCACGCCCTGCGTTAAAGACGTGCGTGGTCAGCCGTGTGCCGTTGAGGTCGATAGCCGTCAGCGCACCACCCTTGGCGTGGTGATAGTCGAGTGCGCTGTTGTCCGGCAGGCGCAGACGATTAAGCTGGCCGCAGGCGTCGTAGCCGTAGCGCAAGGTGCCCCAGCCCTGGTGTTCGGTGATCAGCCGGTCCTGCTGGTCATACTCGAACTCCAGCGGGTGGTCGTGACCGTCATCGACGCTGACCAGTCGGCCAAGGCGGTCGTAGCAATACTCGACGTTGACACCGTCGGGCAGGGTCTTGACCAGCAACCGCCCTGCCGAGTCCCGTTGGTAGGTGGTAACCCGTTGCGACCCGTCATCGCCGAACTCTGTTTTCTCCAGCAGGTGGCCGTTGAGGTCGTAGGCGTAGGCGGTACGGCGGCCGTCGAAACCGGTTTCCTGTTGGATCAGGCCGTTGGGCGTGTAGTCCAGCTGATACTTCTCGCCGGATTCGTTCTCGATTTCTGTCAGCAACAGCTGCGCGTTGTCGTAGCGATAACGCAGTTGCGTGCCGTCGGCATTGATCCGGCGGCTGACCAGGTGCAGGTCATCGGCGTATTCAAATCGGGTGACGCGGCCCAGTTCATCGCGTTCGGCGATGATTTTTCCGTAGGCGTTGTAGCTGAAGGCGCGGCTGGCACCGGTGGGAAGCGTTGTCTGAATCAGTCGTCCGACGGCATCCCATTGGTAGTGGGTGACGGCAGCGTGTTCGTCCCGACGAGTAATCTGCCGACCCAAAACATCGTAGGTAAACCGACGCTGGCCGCCGTCTGGCAGCGTTTCTTCGACCAGTTGTCCCAAACCGTTCCAGACGAACACATGCCGACTGGTGTCCGGATAACGGATCGACAGCAGCCGCCCCTGAGCGTCGTAGTGGTAATGAGTGACATGCCCGTCGGGATCGGTCGCTTCGGTGACGTCACCCTGAACATTGCGCTGATACGTCCACACGGCCTTGCCGCGATACCGCGCATGCAGGAAACCGTTGCGGTACTCGTAGGCCGTTGGTTCGTCTTCCGGCGGAATCAGCGCGACAAGCCGTCCGACCTCGTCGTAACGGTATTCAGTGACAGCCTCAAGCGGATCCTGCTCGGCAATCAGCCGGCCTTTGTCGTCATAGGCCTTGAGATGTTCGCCTCCATCCAACTCAACTTTGCGCACCAGCCGCGCCCGATCGTCATGGGCGTAAACCTCTTCGCTGCCATCGATGTTCAGGACGGTGACACTGCCCTGGTCATCCCAGACATACTTCGCGTCCATCTGCGAAAACGACGCCCAGTGCCGAATGCATCTGGCAGCCTTACCGGACCTTTCCCACTCCCAGAAGAAGCTCGCGCCACCGGCCAGTTTCCGCTGCAAAATCACGTGCTGATCGTCGTAGTCGTAGCGCTCGCTTTCGGCGGCGGCGTTGGTCGCTTCGATCAGTTGATCGCGTTCGTCGTAGCGATAACTGACCAGCGTCTGCTCGGTCTTCCAGGCGTCGTCGAGATTGTCGGCCGGACGAAAGACCTGATAGTCGACAGCGATCAGATGCTGGCGGTCATAACGCAACAGCAAGGCACGACCGGCGCCATTGTCGAGTCGTTTGATCCGGTCGAAGCGGTCACGGCTGATACGCAGGCGGTTGTCGTAACCGTCGCTGATCGTCGTCAGCCGGCCGTTATGAAAGTGATAGAAACGCGCGTCTTCGCCAGCCTGGGCGAGGATCAGCTCCTCGGGTTCATCGCCCAGATAAATTGCCGCCCGCGACAGGCTGTTATGGATCGCCGGGCGCTCGACGTTCGGTAATGGGAAAGTGCTGCGACGGTTTTCGTGGTCGATCCAGATGACGTTGTCGCCGTCGATTTCCAGCCGATGGGCGAGACTATGACTCCAACCGAAACCGAGGCCGCAATCAATCTCCGCCGCGCTGGTGCGATAGAGCCGGGTGAAGTCGAATGGCAGAATCCCGTCCAAAGAACCATCGATCAAGGTCAGCAGTTCTTCGCCGGTAACCATCGACACCGGGCATTTGTTGGTAGCGGTTTTATCTGCCGAATCGGCGCTGGCGCCGTTGGGATTTTTCGCCTGAGTCGGAGCGTCGACGTGAGGCTCGTCTTTTCTCAGCGTGGTGTTCTTGCGACCATTCCAACGCAGCTGCATCCGACCTTTTTTCAGGCCCGCCGCGACACCCCGTGCGGCGACTTTTTTGTAGCGGTCGACGTAGCCCATGAAGCTGTCGATGATCTTGAACATCGCCGCAACGAAGCGCAGGCCGGCATCGACGATGTGTTTGCCATACCGCAGCAGCCGCACCGAGAGATAGGCGATGCCCACCCCGAAAAAGCTCAGCACGATGCCGATCAGCAGATCGATCACCAACTCGACCACCAGCTTCGAAACCGTCTGTGCCGTAGACCCGGCAATCTGACTCGGCGGCAGCGCCTCCAGCCACAAACTCGCGGTGCGCAGCAACAGACACAGCGCCGCTTCGTCACTGGCCAGCAGCAGGGCTTTTTCCATCACCTCTGGTGATTTTTGCGCCAGATCAGCCAGAGCATCGGCGCTGCTGCCGAGCCTTTCGGAAAACTTCGTCGGGTCTTTGAGGATCTCGCCAATCAGGCCAATGCTGTCCCACACCCCTTCGATAGCCGCCCAACTGCCGGCGAGCAAACCGTTGCCCACCGCCAGCAGCGAGGCCGAAGCGGACTGCTGCGACCACTGCGGCTTGAACCCTTTCCACTCGCTGCGCAGCCAGCCTTCCAGTTCCTTGGTCAAGCCGTCGTAAGAGGAAAAAAGCTTATCGACTTGCTCCGGGGTCACTCCACTGTGGACATGAACGCGATAGAACTTCCCGGCGACGCCCTTAAACTTCCCTTTGCCGTTTTCATCCAGCATGACCGGCGTCTTTTCTCCGCCCGCCACGGCAATCACATCGACCTGAATATTCCCCAACGGAATGTCGTAGACCGATTCGAACTTGCTCTCGATTTCCAGAATGCCGCTGGCCGGACACTGCGCCACACTGGAGATAAAATCGTCATCACCGGTGCTGACCGTCGTGCTGGTGTTCCCCAGTTTGATCCGCCGATCCATGCCCATCAGCGACGGCATATCGGCAGCGTGGCTGACCTTGTCGGCGGCCCGGAGGAACCAATGGTCGAGTTGTTGGCGGTAGAGGCTGAGGGTGTCTTTGAAGCTGTCGAGTTCCTGCTCGATACGTACGACCTGATCCATCAGTTCAGCTCCGCCATCAGGTAATCCACCAAGGCGGTTTTCGGTGCTTGAGGAAGGTCAGGCGCTTCAAGAAAGATCGCGACTTTGTGCCGCAAAACGCTTTCGGAAAACGCCTCGTGCAGGTCAGGGCGATCCTCGCTCAACCACTTCAGCAGGTTGTTGATTCGAGTAGCGGCAGACTGGGCCGCGAGTTGCTCCAATAGCGCGCCGGGAATCTCCCACCATGGAAAAGCCCTGGATGTTTCCAGCGCGCGGCCACCGATTTCCAGGGCCTGACCATTGATAAGGCAGCGCCCGATCAGCGGCATCAGTTGAGCGACATCAACCTGTGCAGACTGAAGAATCGGCAGCAAATAACGTCCGTCCCAGAAACGGAAAAACACCGCATTGCCATTAGGTAACAGAGCTTGCGTGAGGCTGCGCAGATGGTCGACGAGCCCCTCTTGCGGGGCAGAAGAAACCGCTAGCCATCCCCAGTCGCGAGATTCAGTGGTGGCGACCCATTCCAGAAACTCACTGCCAGCAGCGACGATTCCGACATAAGGCATCACCGGTCCCCACTCGGTATAAGCGGTGTCGGCCCAGATTGGGCTCGGTGCTTGCGCAGTGATCGAGCGCTGCCAGGCTTTAAGGGGCTCAGCAGAGCTGGCATTGCCGAACACCGCGAACAACTGCTCGGAAGGTTTCAGCGGATGGCGCTCCAGCCAGGCACGAGGTGACAAGGCATCAGGCTGCACAGACACCCTCCTTGCAACGCTCGCATTCTTCACAGAACGGCGCGTCGCTTTTGAGGCTCAGAATCTGTGCGGCACTCAACAGCGCTGCCGTGGCTGCGACGAGTTTCAACGGTGTATCGGGCAAGGCCGGCGCAGCAGCCATGGCCGGTATCGGCGCACCACCAAGCTGAATCGGCACGCTGCTGAAGATCCCGGCAGCGCTGATGTTGATCCACTGCCCACCCGCCTGAATGGTCGCGCTGGCACCGCCGTCGATGACCACTTGCTGGCCGGCGCTGACATGGAATTGCTGACTGGCATTGAGCGCCTGACTGGTCACCCGAATGTGCCGGTCGCCGACCACTACCAGGTGATCGTCCAGTTTCACTTCGGTTTGGCGCTGACCGTGGGTGATGCGCTGTTCGTCAGCCTTCAGTTCATGGCGGGAGGTGCCGGTCACTACCACGCTGCGCTGGTTGTCCACTTGCACGCGTTGATCGTTCAGAACGTGCTGGGTCCAGTTGCGTTGGGCACGCAGATAGATTTCTTCGGCGCCCTTGCGATCCTCGATGCGCAGCTCGTTGTAGCCGCCGCCACCGGGACTGCTCTGGCTGCGAAAAATGCTGCGGGTTTTGTCCGCCGGCAGGTCGAGTGGCACCGAATTGGCCCCATTCGGCAGACAGGCCATGACCAAGGGTTTGTCCGGGTCGGCATCGACAAACCCTACCAGCACTTCCATTCCCACCCGAGGAATCAGTACGCTGCCATAGCGGTCATGAGCCCAACCACTGGCCACTCGCAGCCAACAACTGGAATGCTCGTTGAGCTGCCCCTCTCGGTCCCAAGCAAATTGCACCTTGACCCGCCCGAACTCGTCGCAATGGATTTCACTGTCTTTCGGTCCAGTGACGATCGCGTTCTGGTAGCCCGGTACTCGCAGCTTGTTTTCGGCCAATGGCGGACGAAACGGTACGTCCCACGGCGTCGCCAGAAAGGTATTGCGATAGCCCTGAAAGTCACCGCTGTCGGCGGACTCTTCCAGCACTTGCGGCTGCCGGCCGTGGTGCTCGATTTCAGTCAGTAGCCACAGGTCATTCCACTCTGTGCGCGGGTGTTCGGCGATCTTCAGAAAATGCCCAGTGAGCAACGCCGATTGGTCACTGCGACCTTCAGCCTGACGGAAATCCGCGCCGTGACGTTCCAGCGCCCGTTGCGCCAGGTGCTTGCCGTGTTCGCGATCAGTGAACTGACCGGGGTAGTGGTAATCCTCCAGCACCGGACGCTGCTCGCTGTCGACAGAGCCATGCAGCAACAGGCCGGGTTTGTGGAAGTCATAATCGCGACGGGTGACTGCGGTAGTGCGGGTTTCCAGGCGGACGTTGAAGCGCTTGATCGCAGGCTGGTCGGTGACCATTCCACTGCCTGGCAAGTAAAGCGTTGGCTGCGCCAGCTTGGGGAAAAACGTCTGATCGTCACCGAACACCAACAGGTGACCGTTCGGGTTGTGCTGGAAGTGGAAGTGAATGCCGATCTCGGCGCAGAGACGCTGAATGAACGCCAGATCACTTTCGGCGTATTGCACGCAATACTCGCGGTCGGTGTATTCGCTATCCAGCCGAAAGTCGAACGCATCACGCAGAATGCCATGCTCCTCAAGCACCAGAGAGATGATGTCGGGAACGCTTTTACGCTGGAAGATTCGCTGGTTGATACGTTGATCGAGATAGGCCAGCCGCGGTACCAGACTGACCTGGTAGCGGGTCAGGCGCTTGCCGGAGTCACCTTGGGCGACGCGATACACCTGACCGTGAATACCGGAACCTTGCGCATCGAAACCGAGAAAGGCCTGACGATGCAGCAGGTTCTCGAGGTCGAGGTCCGGGCATTCACTGACCAGTTCCAGGTCGAAACGATAAGGTTGGCTGATGGCTTCCTTGCCCGTGAACTCAAGCACTTTGAGCTCATTCTGGACGCCGTCGAGGGTCAACGTGAAACGCGGTTGATTGGCAGACGTGAGCATCCGATGCCTCTGAAGCAGAATGAAAGCGGGCGATTCTGCATGAGCGACAAGGGGGGTTGATCAAGGGTCAGAAAAATCAGATTTGCCCTGATTTTTTAGAGAGTTTTCCTTCAAATAATGGGATGAACGACTACAGACATTCCTGTCGGACGGACTGCGTTGACGCCTTCTTGAGCCACAACACGATCCCCGTAGCAGCTGGCGCAGCCTGCGTTCGGCTGCGCAGCAGTCGTAAAATCATTCACAGCATTTCTTCAGGTAAACCGCGAAGGATGGTTTTACGAGCGCTGCGCGCCCGAACGCAGGCTGCGCCAGCTGCTACGGGGACCGCGTGGCGACCTGAATCTGTGCCCAAAAAAAACGGCCCGCATCCATAAAGGTTGCGGGCCGCTTTTTTAATCAGCGAAGGATCAGCGCTTCACATCACTTGTTCAGGTGGAAATCTTTTTCCGCTGCGGCAAAACGCTGCAGCATGCCGGCCGACGGCTCACCCATTTTGCTGACCAGCACAATGGCGAGGCTGGCGAAGATGAAGCCCGGGATGATTTCGTACAGACCCAGCAGGTTGAAATGCTTCCAGACGATCACGGTGAGTGCGCCGACCACGATACCGGCCAGTGCGCCGTTGCGGGTCATGCCTTTCCACAGTACCGAGATCAGGACCACCGGACCGAACGCAGCACCGAAGCCGGCCCAGGCGTAGCTGACCAGACCCAGTACGCGGTTTTCCGGATTGGCAGCCATGGCGATGGCAATCAATGCAACGGCCAGGACCATCGCGCGACCGACCCAGACCAGTTCAACCTGGGAGGCGTTTTTACGCAGGAAGGATTTGTAGAAGTCTTCGGTCAGGGCACTCGAGCACACCAGCAACTGGCAGCTCAGGGTACTCATCACCGCAGCCAGAATGGCCGACAGCAACACACCAGCGATCCATGGATTGAAGAGGATCTTGGCCAGCTCAATGAACACACGCTCGTGGTTCTCACTCACGGGCATCGCCACGGCCGGGTTCGCCGAGAAGTAAGCGATACCGAAGAAGCCCACCGCCACGGTGCCGCCCAGGCAGAGGATCATCCAGGTCATGGAGATGCGACGGGCGTTGGCAATCGACTTGACCGAATCCGCCGCCATGAAGCGCGCCAGGATGTGCGGCTGACCAAAGTAACCAAGACCCCAGCCCATCAGCGAAATGATGCCGATGAAGCTGGTGTTCTTCAGCATGTCGAAGTTGCCTGGATCTTGTGCTTCGATGGCCAGGAACGTGGTGTCGATGCCGCCGGTGGCCAGCAGCACGATGATCGGCGTCAGCAACAGGGCGAAGATCATCAGCGTGGCTTGTACGGTGTCAGTCCAGCTGACGGCCAGGAAACCACCGACGAAGGTGTAGGCAATAGTCGCCGCAGCACCGGCCCACAGCGCAGTCTCGTAGGACATGCCGAAGGTGCTTTCAAACAGACGGGCACCGGCCACGATGCCGGAAGCGCAATAAATGGTGAAGAACACCAGAATCACAACCGCAGAGATGATCCGCAGCAAGCCGCTCTTGTCTTCAAAACGGCTGGAGAAGTAATCCGGCAGCGTCAGCGCGTCGCCATTGTGTTCGGTCTGCACGCGCAGACGACCGGCCACGAACAGCCAGTTCAGGTACGCACCGACAATCAGGCCGATGGCGATCCAGCTTTCCGACAGGCCAGACATGTAGATGGCGCCCGGCAGGCCCATCAACAACCAGCCGCTCATATCGGAAGCGCCAGCGGAAAGCGCGGTCACGACGCTGCCCAGGCTACGGCCACCCAGAATGTAGTCGGAAAGGTTGTTGGTGGAGCGATAGGCCATGAAGCCGATCAGCACCATGGCTGCGATGTAGATCACGAACGTGATCAAGGTTGGATTGCTTGCACTCATTGAGTTACGCCCTGGCTTTGTTTTTATGTAGCAGCGGTCTGTCGAATCGCCGCCAAACGCTTGCGTTTGAGAGACGATCGGGTAATCCGCGCATTTATGACTGATGTTTCCCCAGGAAAGCCATCAGCCGATGAACCGTCTGGGTGGACGGTTGCACCTTGGTGCACGAATGCTATTCAACAAAGCAAATAAGGTGCAACCAGTTTTTGGGAATAAGTTGCACCTGATACGAATTTTCTTTCAAACCCCGGTTTTTGCTCCTTTTCGGAGCAAGAACCTTTGTTAACTACTGCAAAAAGCACCAAGCAAGAGCAGAGGCCGCGAACCAGAATTTATTTCCTGACAAGCTGCCTATTATTCCGACAAAAAAAGGGTTGCACCCGGTTGCACCTCTTTCGGCGCACGGCTAATCTTGCCGCCAGCTGATGCCACGCAGTCGTGGCAAACATGAGGATAAAAATATGGCTACCACCACCCTTGGGGTCAAACTCGATGACCCGACCCGCGAGCGCCTCAAAGCTGCCGCGACCTCGATTGATCGCACGCCGCATTGGCTGATCAAACAGGCGATTTTCAATTACCTGGAAAAACTCGAGGGTGGTGCAACCCTGACCGAGCTGAGCGGTTTGACCCGCTCTGAAGCCGATGACGGCAGCGACGCCCACGTCGATCACGCCCATCAGTGCTTCCTCGAATTCGCTGAAAGCATCCTCCCGCAATCAGTGCTGCGCGCCTCGATCACTGCCGCCTACCGCCGTCCGGAGCCGGAAGTCGTACCGATGCTGCTGGAGCAGGCTCGCCTGCCAGCCCCGATGGCCGAGGCCACCAACAAGCTGGCGGCGTCGATTGCCGAGAAGCTGCGCAATCAGAAAAGCTCTGGCGGCCGCGCAGGGATTGTTCAGGGCTTGCTGCAGGAGTTTTCCCTGTCGTCCCAGGAAGGCGTGGCGCTGATGTGTCTGGCCGAAGCGCTGCTGCGCATCCCGGACAAGGGCACTCGCGATGCGCTGATCCGCGACAAGATCAGCACCGGTAACTGGCAACCGCACTTGGGCAACAGCCCGTCGCTGTTCGTCAACGCCGCTACCTGGGGTCTGTTGCTGACCGGCAAACTGGTCGCCACCCACAACGAAACAGGCCTGACCTCATCCCTGAGCCGCATCATCGGCAAGAGCGGCGAGCCGATGATCCGCAAGGGCGTCGACATGGCCATGCGCTTGATGGGCGAGCAGTTCGTCACCGGCGAAACCATCGCAGAAGCCCTGGCCAACGCCAGCAAGTTCGAAGCCAAGGGTTTCCGCTATTCCTACGACATGCTCGGCGAAGCCGCACTCACCGAACATGACGCCCAGAAATACCTCGCGTCCTACGAACAAGCCATCCACTCGATCGGCAAGGCTTCCCACGGTCGTGGCATTTATGAAGGCCCGGGCATCTCGATCAAGCTCTCGGCCCTGCACCCGCGTTACAGCCGTGCCCAGTACGAGCGCGTGATGGACGAGTTGTACCCGCGCCTCTTGTCGCTGACCCTGCTGGCCAAGCAATACGACATCGGCCTGAACATCGACGCCGAAGAAGCCGACCGCCTCGAGCTGTCGCTGGATCTGCTCGAGCGTCTGTGCTTCGAGCCGCAACTGACCGGCTGGAACGGTATCGGTTTCGTGATTCAGGCGTACCAGAAGCGTTGCCCGTACGTGATCGACTACGTGATCGACCTGGCTCGCCGCAGCCGTCATCGCCTGATGATCCGTCTGGTGAAAGGCGCCTACTGGGACAGCGAAATCAAGCGCGCCCAGGTCGAAGGCCTGGAAGGCTACCCGGTGTACACCCGCAAGGTGTACACCGACGTTTCCTACATTGCCTGCGCCCGCAAACTGCTCTCGGTACCGGAAGTCATCTACCCGCAGTTCGCCACGCATAACGCCCACACCCTGTCGGCGATTTATCATATTGCGGGTCAGAACTATTACCCCGGCCAGTACGAGTTCCAGTGCCTGCACGGCATGGGCGAACCGCTGTACGAACAAGTTGTAGGCAAGGTATCCGAAGGCAAGCTGAACCGTCCGTGCCGCGTGTACGCACCGGTCGGCACCCACGAAACCCTACTGGCGTACCTGGTGCGCCGCTTGCTGGAAAACGGCGCGAACACCTCGTTCGTCAACCGTATCGCCGATCAATCGATCTCGATCCAGGAGCTGGTAGCCGACCCGGTGAGCAGCATCGAGCAGATGGCGACGCTGGAAGGCGGCTTCGGTCTGCCGCACCCGCGTATCCCGCTGCCGCGTGACCTGTACGGTAGCGAGCGCGCCAACTCCAGCGGCATCGACCTGGCCAACGAACATCGTCTGGCATCGCTGTCCTGTGCACTGTTGGCCACTGCTCACAACCAATGGAAAGCCGCTCCGATGCTCGGTTGCGCGTCCAGCACTGAAACCCCGGCACCGGTGCTCAACCCGTCGGACCTGCGTGACGTGGTCGGTCATGTGCAAGAAGCCACCGTCACCGACGTCGACAACGCCATCCAGTGTGCACTGAACGCCGCTCCGATCTGGCAGGCCACCCCGCCCGCCGAACGCGCCGCGATCCTCGAACGTGCCGCCGATTTGATGGAAGGCGAAATCCAGCCGTTGATGGGCCTGCTGGCTCGCGAAGCCGGCAAGACCTTCGCCAACGCCATCGCCGAAGTGCGTGAAGCCGTGGACTTCCTGCGTTACTACGCGGTGCAGGCACGCAACGATTTCACCAACGATGCCCACCGTCCATTGGGTCCGGTGGTGTGCATCAGCCCGTGGAACTTCCCGCTGGCGATCTTCAGCGGTCAAGTCGCCGCCGCACTGGCCGCCGGTAACCCGGTACTGGCCAAACCGGCAGAGCAAACACCGCTGGTGGCTGCTCAAGCGGTACGCATACTGCTCGAAGCCGGGATTCCGGAAGGCGTGCTGCAACTGCTGCCGGGCCGTGGCGAAACGGTTGGTGCCCGCCTGGTTGGCGATGATCGGGTCAAAGGCGTGATGTTCACTGGCTCCACCGAAGTCGCGCGGTTGCTGCAACGCAATGTCGCCGGGCGTCTGGATAGCCAGGGCCGTCCGATCCCGCTGATTGCCGAAACCGGCGGCCAGAACGCGATGATCGTCGACTCCTCGGCGTTGACCGAACAAGTGGTCATTGACGTGGTGTCCTCGGCCTTCGACAGCGCCGGCCAACGCTGCTCGGCCCTGCGCGTACTGTGTTTGCAGGAAGATTCTGCAGACCGGGTGATCGAAATGCTCAAAGGTGCCATGGCGCAATGCCGCCTCGGCAACCCTGAGCGCCTGTCCGTGGACATCGGCCCGGTGATCGACGCCGAAGCCAAGGCTGGCATCGAGAAGCACATTCAGGGCATGCGTGAAAAAGGTCGCAACGTCTACCAGGTCGCCATTGCAGACATGGAAGAATGCAAGCGCGGCACCTTCGTGATGCCGACCCTGATCGAACTGGAAAGCTTCGACGAACTGCAACGGGAGATCTTCGGCCCGGTGCTGCACGTGGTGCGCTACAAGCGCAAAGACATCGATCAACTGATCGGGCAGATCAACGCTTCCGGCTACGGTCTGACGCTGGGTGTGCACACGCGCATCGACGAGACCATCGCCAAGGTGATCGACAACGTCAACGCCGGTAACGTCTACGTCAACCGCAACATCGTCGGTGCTGTGGTCGGTGTGCAGCCGTTCGGTGGTGAAGGCCTGTCGGGGACTGGCCCGAAAGCCGGTGGTCCGTTGTACTTGTACCGCTTGCTGTCGACTCGTCCTACCGATGCAATCGAACAATCTTTCGCTCGCGGCGATGCCCTGAGCGCGCCGGATGTTCGTCTGCGTGACGCCATGAGCAAACCGCTGACCGCCCTGCAAACCTGGGCCGACAGCCAAAAGCTGGCCGAGCTGAGCGCACTGTGCGCGCAATTCGCGGCGCAATCGCAAAGCGGGATCACCCGTACGCTGAACGGCCCGACGGGCGAGCGCAACAGCTACGCCATCCTGCCGCGTGAACACGTGCTGTGCCTGGCGGAAGTCGAAAGCGATCTGCTGAACCAACTGGCGGCGGTACTGGCCGTGGGAGGCTCGGCGGTGTTGCCGGAAGGTGAACTGAGCAAAGCGCTGTTGGCTCGTCTGCCGAAAGAAGTGCAAGCACGGATCAAACTGGTGGCCGACTGGAACAAGGACGAAGTGGTGTTTGATGCGGTTCTGCATCACGGCCATTCCGACCAGTTGCGTGCGGTCTGTCAGCAAGTGGCCAAGCGTGCCGGCGCGATCGTCGGGGTTCACGGTCTGTCGCAAGGCGAAACCGGCATTGCGCTGGAACGCCTGGTGATCGAGCGTGCGTTGAGCGTCAACACTGCGGCGGCGGGTGGTAATGCCAGTCTGATGACGATCGGTTAAACCGCAATAGAGCCGGGTGCCTGCAATGGGCACCTGGAATGCAAATCACTGTGGGAGCGAGCTTGCTCGCGAAGACGGACTGACAGCCAACATCCATGTTGAATGTGCCGACCTCTTCGCGAGCAAGCTCGCTCCCACATTTGCTTTGTGGCGCCTGCTAAGTCGCTGCTCTGCCCCACCATCACGCTCATCAATCATCCTGTTCAGCTTCTATTCCCGCAACTAGACTCGGTCCATTCCAATAAAGGTAGGCCGCCATGTCCGAGACGCTGCTCAGTTCCCGCAATCTGGCTTTCGAGCTGTATGAAGTCCTTGATGCCGAGGGCCTGACCCAGCGCGAGCGTTTCGCCGAGCACAATCGCGAGACGTTCGACGCTGCCATTGGTACTGCGCGCAGCCTTGCCGAGAAGTTCTTTGCCCCGCATAACCGCAAGGGTGACGAGAACGAACCGCGCTACGAAGACGGCAAGGCGATCCTGATTCCGGAAGTGAAACCTGCGGTGGACGCGTTCCTGGAAGCGGGCTTTCTCAACGCCGCACGCAGTTTCGAAGCCGGCGGCATGCAATTGCCGACCCTGCTGTCGCAAGCCTGTTTTGCGCACTTTCAGTCAGCCAACGCCGCGACGACGTCCTACCCGTTCCTGACCATGGGTGCGGCCAACCTGATCGAAAGCTTCGGCACCGATGAGCAGAAACGACGCTTCCTGCAACCGATGATCGACGGCCGCTTCTTCGGCACCATGGCCCTGACCGAGCCTCACGCCGGCTCCTCGCTATCGGACATCCGCACCCGTGCCGAACCGGTCGCAGACGGCACGTATCGACTCAAGGGCAACAAGATCTTCATCTCCGGCGGCGACCATCCGCTGTCGGAAAACATCGTGCACATGGTGCTGGCCAAGCTGCCGGATGCACCTGCGGGGGTGAAAGGCATTTCGCTGTTTATCGTGCCTAAATTCCTGGTCAATGATGACGGCAGCCTGGGCAAGCGCAACGACGTGCTGCTGGCCGGGCTGTTCCACAAGATGGGCTGGCGCGGCACCACTTCTACCGCGCTGAACTTCGGCGACAATGGTGAGTGTGTCGGCTACCTGGTGGGCAAGCCGCATCAAGGCCTGAGCTGCATGTTCCAGATGATGAACGAAGCGCGGATCGGCGTCGGCATGGGCGCGGTGATGCTCGGTTATGCCGGTTATCTGTACTCGCTGGAGTACGCCCGCGAGCGCCCGCAAGGTCGCCTGCCAGACAGCAAGGACCCGAACACTGCACCCGTTTCGATCATCCAGCACGCCGACGTCAAACGCATGCTGCTGACCCAGAAGGCTTATGTCGAAGGCGCGTTCGACCTCGGTCTGTACGCCGCACGACTGTTCGATGACACCACCACCCTTGAGACCGAAGCCGAGCGCAAACAGGCTCACGAGCTGCTCGACTTGCTGACGCCGATCGTCAAATCCTGGCCCTCGGAGTTCTGCCTGAAGGCCAACGAACTGGCGATCCAGATCCTCGGCGGCCACGGCTACACCCGCGAATACCCGGTGGAACAGTATTACCGCGACAATCGCCTGAACCCGATTCATGAAGGCACTCACGGTATTCAGTCGCTGGACCTGCTGGGGCGCAAACTGGCGCAGAACGGTGGCGCCGGGCTCAAACAATTGATTCGACTGATCGCCGACACCGCCGAACGCGCCCATACGTACGAATCGTTAACGCCACTTCGAGAGCCGCTGGAAAAACTGGTGGCTCGCCTGCAAACCGTGACCATCGGCCTGCTGACTGACCTGGCCCAAGGTAAGGTCAACAGCAGTCTTGCCAACTCGGCGCTGTACCTCAAGGCGTTCGGTCACACAGTGATCGGCTGGCGCTGGCTGGAACAGGCGATCCGTGCTGAAGAAGGGTTGGCCAAGGGCAATGCGCAGGATGCGAGTTTCTATAAAGGCAAGCTGCAAGCCGCGCGGTATTTCCTGACCTGGGAAGTGCCGGGCTGCCATCACGAACTGGCGATTCTTGAGGCGCGGGATGATACGTGTCTGGGGATGCAGGATGAATGGTTCTGACCAAAGCCTTGTGACACGGCCAAAAACCAATCGCGAGCAGGCTCGCTCCCACAGTTGAACGCGTTGTCTGGTTAAACGCGGACCATTGTGGGAGCGAGCCTGCTCGCGATGGCGTCGGTACAAGCAACGCAATTTTCAATTCAACTTGAAGCCACCCATCTGCCGCGCCAGGTCATCGGCCAACCGCTGCAATGTCTGGCAATCCTCACGACACGCCCTCACCTCACCCGCCGTGGCCCGAGCCAGATCAGAAATCCCCTGCACATTCCGGTTGATCTCTTCGGTTACCGCCGACTGCTCTTCGGTGGCCGTCGCTACTTGATGGTTCATGTCGCTGATGCGTTCGACCTGCCCGGTAATCGCGGTCAACGACGCCCCCGTGCGCTGGCTCGACTCGACGCCTGTACCGGTCGCCGCTTGCCCTGAGTGCATCGACGACACAGCATTCTCTGCGCCCTGCTTGAGGCTGCCGATCATCTGCTGGATTTCATCGGTGGACGATTGCGTACGCCGTGCCAGTGTCCGCACTTCGTCAGCCACCACTGCAAAGCCCCGGCCCATGTCTCCGGCCCGCGCCGCTTCAATCGCCGCGTTCAGCGCCAGCAAGTTGGTCTGCTCGGAGATCCCGCGAATCACCGCCAGTACCTGATCGATGGACGCGACCTGAGTCGCCAGCTCGCCGACGGCACTGGCAGCGATACCGATTTCATCGGACATGCTTTCGATATGCCGGATCGAGCCGCCGACCACTTCACGCGCCTGCAAGGCTTCATCGCGGGCTGTTTGCGAGGCGACCGCCGCGTTGCCGGCGTTCTGCGCGATTTCCTGCACGGTGAGGCCCATTTCGTGCACGGCGGTGGCGACCATGTCGGTCATTTCCTGCTGTCGTCCGGAACGCTCGGCGGTGTTTTCCACCACCCGCGCGACTTGCCCGACGGCGGTGCGCAAACGCTCGCTGGTGGCTAGAACTTCGCCGATCATGTTGCGTTGATTTTCAAGGAAACGATTGAAACCTCGGGCCAGGTCGCCCAGCTCATCGGCGCGGCTGGAATCTAACCTGTGGGTCAAATCGCCACCACCGCTACCAATCGCTACCAGTGCCGCTGTTACCTGACGGATCGGCCGGACCAGTCCACGAGCCAGCAACACCACCAATAACAGGCACACCAGCGCAACGCCCAGACCTATGGCGCTGGTCAGCCACATTGCGTGTCGGGCCTCGGCGTAGATCTGCGATTGCGGCACTTCCGCCACCAGAGTCCAGCCCAGGTCGCGCAATGGCAGACTCAGGGCCAGGTAGTCTTCGCCATCGCGTACAAAACCGCTGCTGGTCGGGCCTTGATGGCCCATCACCGCTTGCGCCGCCGGGCCGCCGATCTGCTCGGCCAACTGGCGTTTGTTGCTGAATCCGGCCTCGGGATGCACCTGGATCAAACCGTCGGAACGCACCAGATAGACCTTCCCGCGCTCGCCAAAGCTGAAGTTGTGAATCAGCTCCGACAGTTCTTTCATACTCAGGCCCAACCCGGCAACGCCCACGACCTTGCCGCCCTGCGAGACCTTGAGGTCGATGAACAAGGCCAACTCACCAGTTGCAGTGTCTTTGTCGATATTGAGGGTGCGCGGCTGGTTGCTGTCGAGGAAGGCGTAGAACCAGGCATCGCTCGGATTGGATCGGCTGAGGGTCCGATCAAGACCTTTTTCGGTGTAGTAGTGGCCCGACTCCGTGCCTGCGATCAGCGCGGTAAAGGCTTTGTGCTCGGCGCGAATGCCTTCCAGATAGCTGACGAAGTCGTTGGCCCGGGCAGTGTTTTCACCCTCGGCCAACCACTGGCGCACCATGCTGTTGCTGGCGATATCCTTGGCCGCGGTAAGCGGCTGGACCAGAATCCGTTCGATGTCGTTGCGCATCGCTTCGATGCTTGATGGCAGTGCTTGCTCGACCAGATAGCTCTGGGCGAGGCGGTTGACCACCAGGGTATAAATGCCGACCACGATCAGAATACTGACCAGCAGGGCGGTGCCCATACTCAGGATCAACTGCCATTGAATACTGCGTCGCCAGAACTGCATGAAGCACCCCCAAAGAGTAAGAGGCAAATCTACTGCAACAGCCATGCCGATTGTATACAACTAAACCGACAATCTACTCTTTGGTTGTGCGCAAGCTGATCAGGCCTGATTGATCGTCTTCGAAATCACTTCAACCGTGGCGCTGACTTGCTCTTGGTAACGGTCGAGTTCCTGCTGGTGACGTTTGTGCATTGCAAGCTGCTGCGAACACAGGTTCATTGCCGTAAGCACCAACAGTTTGTCCCCGATCAGGGTCGGGTATTTCTTTTTGGTCTCAGCCAGCACCGCTTTCAACATCAATGCGGCGTCCAGCAGGGTCTGCTCTTCCCCGGCCGGCGCCTTGATCGAATAGTCTTCTCCGAGAATCGAGACGACTTTTATCCCGTCGGCACCGTGTCTCATGCGTTCACAGGACCTGCGCTCACACGCTCAACCAGCGCTTGAATGCGCGCGACAGTGGCGCCCTGCTTCTCTTCCTGCTCCATCAGGCTCAGCTGCAGGCTTTCGTTTTCATCCTTGGCCTGGGCCAGTTCTGCACTCAGTGTTGCGTTCGTGCCGAGCAGTTCCTGGTTGTGTTGCACCAGGTCGCTGACCAGCTGTTCCAATTGGCTTAGGGATGCTTCCAACATTTTGATTTTCCGAGCATTTTCAAAGGGCGCGTACGATAAAGAAAAGTCACCACGGATGCCAGGGTTATCCGGGCGCAGAGCCTTGATTTTCCTGGCGGCGACCTTGCTTGCGAGTTTTAAAGACTGCGATTGTCCGATCTGGTTCCTGACAGCTCGTCAGTGCGATCTATCTGCGGCAAAAGCGCACAGAGGCTCAAGACTTTAGTCGTATGACCGATAAGTCATACATACCCCGTCTCAGACCTCGTGCCAATGCGCGCTTTTTGGTGAACACCATGTCCCTTCGTAATATGAATATCGCGCCGCGGGCGTTCCTTGGCTTCACCCTGATCGGTAGCCTGATGCTGATTCTGGGTGTGTTCGCCTTGAATCAGATGAGCAAAATTCGCGCTGCCGGTGAAGACATCGTTCAGAACAGCGTGCCGAGCATCAAGGCCCTGGACGAGTTCACCCAGCTCGCCTTGCGCCAGCGGGTGTTGTCTTACCGCTTGCTGACCAACCGCGAGCCGGACGTACAGCAAAAGACTCTCGCGCTGTTCGATCAACGCAGCCAGCAGATTCGCACAGCCCAGTCCGATTACGAAAAAGTCATCAGCAGCCCGCAGGAACGTGCGGCCTACGATGAGTACGTGCAGCTGCTGGGTCAGTACCGCCAGCTTGAAGATCGCATGAAGAGCCTGTCGCGCAATAACCAGGTCGATGAATTGCGCACATTGCTCAACACCGAACTGCTGACCAACTCCGAGGCGGTCAACACCGTGCTTAACCGGCTGATGCAGATCAACAACGATCAAGCCGCCGACTTCAACCAGAAAGCCGCCGACCAATATTCCTCGGCCTTCAACCTGGTGGTAACCCTGCTGGTGATCGCTACAGGCTTGACCCTGCTGTTTGCCTGGCTGCTGACCAACAGCATCACCCAGCCCATCGCCAAGGCCCTGAGCGCCGCCGAAGAAATCGCCGAGGGCAACCTGACCCGGCCGATCATCGTCGACGGGAGCGACGAAGCTGGCCGCTTGTTGCAGGCCATGTTGAAGATGCAGGAGAAACTGCGCGACACCCTGCAACGGATCTCGGGTTCGGCGACTCAGTTGGCTTCCGCCGCCGAAGAGCTGAACAGCGTCACCGACGAAAGCGCCCGTGGCCTGACTCAGCAAAACAACGAAATCGAGCAAGCCGCGACGGCCGTCAACGAAATGACCAGTGCCGTGGAAGAAGTCGCACGCAACGCGGTCAGCACCTCCGAAGCCTCGAAAAACGCCACCACCTCGGCCGGTGACGGCCGTGATCTGGTGCAGGAAACCGTCAGCGCCATCGAACGCATGAGCGCTGATGTGCAGAGCACTGCCACCCTGATCGGCGACCTGGCCAACGAGTCTCGAGACATCGGCAAGGTGCTGGACGTGATTCGCGGTCTGGCCGATCAGACCAACCTGCTGGCACTGAACGCCGCCATCGAGGCTGCTCGTGCCGGTGAAGCCGGTCGCGGTTTTGCCGTGGTCGCCGACGAGGTTCGCGCCCTGGCTCACCGCACACAGCAATCGACCAGCGAAATCGAGCGCATGATCGGCAGCATCCAGAGCGGCACCGAACACGCCGTCGACTCGATGCGCAACAGCACCGAGCGCGCTGAGTCGACCCTGAACATCGCTCGTGGCGCCGGTATATCGCTGGACACCATCAACAGCGCCATTGTCGAAATCAACGAGCGCAACCTGGTGATCGCCAGCGCCGCCGAAGAACAGGCCCAAGTGGCCCGTGAAGTCGACCGCAACCTGGTGAACATCCGCGACCTGTCGGTGCAATCGGCCACCGGCGCCAACCAGACCAGCGCTGCGAGCAACGAACTGTCGCGTTTGGCGCTGGACCTGAACAATATGGTTGGGCGGTTTAGCCTTTAATTACGCGTAGCCTGGAAAAGATCGCAGCCTGCGGCAGCTCCTACGGATGTATACCTTGTAGGAGCTGCCGCAGGCTGCGATCTTTTGATCGTCAAAAGCTTTTTGACAGCATCACATTTCAACAGGTTAGAATCGCTGGCACGCAGACTGCATGGTCAGTCTGCGCCTGTCTTTCAGCTTTCCGGAGTACTGCCTTTGAATGCGACGACCATCAACAGCCTGTTCTTGATCGGCGCGTTGCTGGTAGGTGCGAGCATTCTGGTGAGCTCACTTTCGTCCCGCCTCGGGATCCCGATTCTGGTGATCATCCTGGCCGTGGGCATGGCTGCCGGCGTCGACGGCGGCGGCATCATCTTCGATAACTACCCAACCGCCTATCTGGTCGGCAACCTCGCGCTGGCCGTGATCCTGCTCGACGGCGGATTGCGCACCCGGGTCGCGAGTTTCCGCGTGGCATTATGGCCGGCGCTGTCGCTGGCCACGGTCGGGGTACTGATCACCACCGGGCTGACCGGCCTGGCCGCGGCCTGGCTGTTCAACCTGAACCTGATCCAGGGTCTGCTGATTGGCGCCATCGTCGGCTCCACCGACGCCGCGGCGGTGTTCTCGCTGCTGGGTGGCAAAGGTCTCAACGAACGGGTGACCGCCAGCCTGGAAATCGAATCCGGCAGCAACGACCCGATGGCGGTGTTTCTCACCGTCACCTTGATCGACATGCTCGCCAGCGGCCAGACCGGCCTGCACTGGAGCCTGCTCACCCACCTGTTTCGTGAGTTCGGCATCGGCGCCATCGTCGGTCTGGGCGGTGGCTGGCTGATGCTGCAAATGGTCAATCGAATCCACCTGGCCGCCGGCCTGTACCCGATTCTGGTGATCGCTGGCGGTCTGGTGGTGTTCGCCCTGACCAACGCCTTGCACGGCAGCGGCTTTCTCGCGGTGTACCTGTGCGGCCTGGTGATCGGCAACCGTCCGGTGCGCAGCCGCCACGGCATTCTGCACATGCTCGACGGCATGGCCTGGCTGGCGCAGATCGGTATGTTCCTGGTGCTGGGGCTGCTGGTGACACCCCACGACTTGCTACCCATTGCCCTGCCCGCCCTCGGTCTGGCGCTGTGGATGATTCTGTGTGCGCGGCCGCTGTCGGTGATGGTCGGCCTACTGCCGTTCAAGGCTTTCCATGGGCGCGAGAAGGCCTTTATCTCCTGGGTTGGCCTGCGCGGCGCGGTCCCGATCATTCTCGCGGTGTTCCCGTTGATGGCCGGCCTGCCAAACGCCCAGCTGTACTTCAACCTCGCGTTCTTCATCGTGCTGGTATCGCTGCTGGTGCAAGGCACCAGCCTGCCGTGGGTTGCCAAACTGCTGAAGGTGACGGTTCCACCAGAACCCGCGCCGATCTCTCGGGCCGCCCTTGAAGTGCACGTCACCAGTGAGTGGGAACTGTTCGTGTACCGTCTTGGCGCAGAGAAATGGTGCATCGGCGCCGCCCTTCGCGAGCTGAAAATGCCCGAAGGCACACGTATCGCGGCACTGTTTCGCCGTCAGCAACTGCTCCATCCGTCGGGTAGTACGGTGCTCGAAGTCGGCGATTTGCTCTGCGTTATCGGCCATGAACACAACCTGCCGGCGCTCGGAAAACTCTTCAGTCAGGCGCCGCAACGCGGCCTCGATTTGCGGTTCTTCGGCGACTTCGTTCTGGAAGGCGACGCCCAGCTGGGTGCGGTTTCAGCGCTGTATGGGCTGCAACTCGAAGGGGTCGATCCGGATATGCCGCTCGGTCGCTTCATTACCCAGAAAGTCGGTGGTGCTCCGGTAGTCGGTGACCAGGTGGAATGGAACAACACCATCTGGACGGTCGCGGTCATGGACGGGAACAAGATCGCCAAAGTGGGCGTCAGATTTCCCGAAGGAAGTCGCCCGGGCCCCGGGTTGTTCCTCTAAACTCCTTTTTTCGTTACGTTTTCGATCGGTCTCTATGCCTACTCTGCGCTCATTTTTTGCTATTGCCCTGCTCGGGCTCAGTCTCTCCGTCGGCTCCCTGCAAGCGGCCGAACCGCCGTCTGCTGAGACCGTGCAGAAGAGCCTGGACAAGATTGCCGAGCGCAAACTGCCCGAGGCCGATCAAAAAGCCCTGCAACTGGTGCTGCAACAGACACTGACTCAACTGTCCAACAGAGACGATTACGAAAAGCGCCTGAACGACCTCAAGCAGCAATTGAGCACTGCGCCCAAGCAGAACATCGAAAACCAGCGCGAGCTGGAGCGCCTCAAGGCCAGCAAAGCCGTACCGGTCGAGCAACGTTACGCCAACCAGTCGGTGCCACAACTCGAGCAGATGCTCACTGAACGCAGCACCCAGCAAAGCGATCTGCAAAAAGCCCTGGCCGATGCCAACAGCCTGATCATCACCGCCCAGACCCGCCCCGAGCGCGCCCAGGCCGAGATCAGCGCCAGCCAGACACGCATCCTGCAAATCAATGGCATCCTCAAGCTGGGCAGAGACAGCGGCAAAGCCCTGACGAACGAACAACGCGACACACTCAACGCCGAGCTGGCAGCGTTGAACGCGCTGATCCCGCTGCGTCGCCAGGAACTGGCTGGCAACAGTCAACTGCAGGACCTGGGCAACAGCCAACATGACTTGCTGCTAGAGAAAACCGCACGGATGGAGCGGGAGATCCAGGACCTGCAAACCCTGATCAACCAGAAGCGCCTGGCCCAGTCTCAACAGACGGTGACTCAGCAATCGATCGAAGCGCAAAAGTCCGGCGGCAGCAATCTGCTGGCCACGGAAAGCGCTGCCAACCTGAAGCTCTCCGACTACCTGCTCAAAAGCACCGACCGCCTCAACGAACTGACCCAGCAGAACCTGCAAACCAAGCAGCAACTCGACAGCGTGACCCAAAGCGACGCTGCGCTGGACGAGCAGATCAGCGTACTCAAGGGCAGTCTGTTGCTGTCGAAGATTCTCTATAAACAAAAGCAGGCCTTGCCACGGCTCACGCTTGATCGGAACCTGGCCAACGACATCGCCGACATTCGCCTGTACCAGTTCGAGGTCAATCAACAGCGCGAACTGATCAGCACGCCCGGCGCCTATGTGGATAACTTGCTGGCGAGCCAGCCAGCCGATCAGGTCACCCCGCAACTGCGCAAAAACCTGCTGGATCTGGCTGTCACTCGCGCCGACCTGCTGGAGCGCCTGAGCCGCGAGCTGAGTGCGCTGCTCAACGAATCCATCACCCTGCAATTGAATCAGAAGCAATTGCTCACCACCGCCCAGAGCCTGCGAGCGACCCTCGACGAACAGATGTTCTGGATTCCCAGCAACAAGCCACTGGATTTCGAATGGATGCGCGGCGTGCCGGACCGACTGGAGAAACAGGTCGTCACGCTGCCGTGGGCTTCGAGCCTGAGCGAGCTGGCCGACGGCCTGACCCAGCGGCCACTGCTGTTTCTGCCGCTGGTGCTACTGATCGGCTTCCTGGTCTGGCGGCGCAAATACCTCTATGCGCGACTGAACAAGGTGCACCAGGACATCGGTCACTTCAAACGTGACAGTCAATGGCACACACCGCAGGCGATCCTGATCAACGTGTTGCTGGCAATGCCGGTGTCACTGGCCCTGGCCCTGTGCGGTTTCGCCTTGCAGATCGACGCCCGCGGGCAAAACGCCAACCTCGGCGCCGCGCTGCTGCAAATTGCCCAGGCGTGGCTGGTGTTCTACACCGCATACCGGATCCTTGCGCCGGGTGGCGTGGCGGAACTGCACTTTCGCTGGGAAAAACCTCAAGTGGAATTCCTCCGTGGCTGGATCCGTCGTCTGGGCCTCGTGGTGCTGGCGCTGGTGGCCGTCGTGGCGGTTGCCGAATTGCAACCGGCATCCCTGACGGATGACGTTATCGGCATTGCCGTGGTGCTGACCTGCTATGCCTTGATGGCCTGGTTGCTCAGCCGCCTGCTGATCAACAGCCCGACACATAACAGCGCCTCACTGTTTCGCAAAGCTGTCGGCATTCTATTCACCGTGCTGCCGATCGCCTTGTTTATCGCCGTGTGCTTTGGCTATTTCTACACCGCACTGAAACTCAGCGACCGGTTGATCAACACCCTGTACCTGCTGATGTTCTGGCTGATCATCGAAGCCACCTTTGTCCGCGGTCTGGCCGTCGCGGCGCGGCGTCTGGCCTACCAGCGCGCCCTGACCAAACGCCAGGCCGCCAAGGAAGCCGGCGACGGTGAAGCGGTTGTCGAAGAGCCGACACTGGACATCGAGAAGGTCAACGAACAGTCCCTGCGCCTGATTCGTCTGGCCCTGCTCGGCGGTTTCATCGCTGCGCTGTATTGGGTCTGGAAAGACCTGATCACGGTGTTCTCGTACCTGGACAACATCACGTTGTACGAATACACCAGCGGCGTCGGTGCCAACATGAGCATGGTGCCGATCAGCATCGGCGACATGCTCGGTGCGCTGATCATCATCGGTATTACCGTGGCCCTGGCGCGAAACCTGCCGGGGTTGCTCGAGGTGCTGGTGCTGTCCAAGCTCGACCTGGCCCAGGGCAGCGCCTATGCCACGACCACCTTGCTGACCTATGCGATTGCCGGTGTGGGTTTTGTCTCCACCCTGTCGACCCTCGGCGTGAGCTGGGACAAACTGCAATGGCTGGTCGCAGCACTCTCGGTGGGTCTGGGTTTCGGCATGCAGGAGATCTTCGCCAACTTCATCTCCGGGATAATGATCCTGTTCGAACGTCCGGTACGAATCGGTGACACCATCACCATCGGCAACCTGTCGGGTACGGTGAGCAAAATCCGCATCCGCGCTACCACCATCACCGACTTCGACCGCAAGGACATCATTGTCCCGAACAAGACGTTCATCACCGGGCAACTGATCAACTGGTCGCTGACCGACACCGTGACCCGCGTAACCCTCAAGCTGGGCGTCGGCTACGATTCGGACCTGGAGCTGGTGCGAACCCTGCTGCTCAGAGCCGCCATGGAAAACCCGCGCGTGCTGAAGGACCCTACGCCTTCGGTATTCTTCCTGAACTTCGGTGAAAGTACCCTCGATCACGAGCTGCGTATTCATGTCCGCGACCTCGGTGACCGTAATCCGGCACTCGATGAAATCAACCGGTTCATCAACAGCGAGTTCAAGAAGCACAACATCAACATCGCTTTCCGTCAGGTGGATATCCACCTGAAAAACCTGACAGGCCAGGAACAGCTGTTGCTGACCAGCGATGCGGTCAAACCCGCCACGTCTCCCGATAAAGGCAAGACCCCACCCGAGCCACCGTCGGTGCAACTCGACTGACTGGACGCCACGTGCCATTCCCCAGCAGAATGCTCGGACATTTTGCTGGAGATGGCCGTTGAAAGCCCTCGACGAACTGACCTTCGACAACCGCTTCGCCCGCCTGGGCGATGCGCTCTCAACCCACGTACTGCCTGAGCCCATCGGCGAACCACGACTGGTGGTTGCCAGCCCTGCGGCCATGGCCCTGCTGGACCTCGACCCGGGCGTTGCCGAGACGCCGGTGTTCGCCGAACTGTTCGGCGGTCACAAGCTATGGGCAGAAGCCGAGCCACGGGCGATGGTCTACTCCGGTCACCAGTTCGGCTCCTATAACCCGCAATTGGGCGACGGTCGCGGGCTACTGCTGGGCGAGGTCTACAACGAGGCCGGCGAACACTGGGACTTGCACCTCAAGGGTGCCGGGCAAACACCGTACTCGCGCATGGGCGATGGCCGCGCGGTGCTGCGTTCGTCGATTCGTGAGTTCCTGGCGTCTGAAGCGTTGCACGCCCTGGGCATCCCGACCACCCGCGCACTGTGCGTGATCGGTTCGAACACCCCGGTCTGGCGTGAGAAACAGGAACGGGCGGCAATGGTCCTGCGCCTGGCGCAGAGCCATGTGCGCTTCGGGCACTTCGAGTACTTCTACTACACCAAACGACCCGAGCAGCAGAAAGCCCTCGGCGAGCACGTATTGGCGATGCACTTCCCCGAGTGCCTGGAACAGCAGGAGCCCTACCTGGCGATGTTCCGCGAGATCGTCGAGCGCAACGCCGAGCTGATCGCCAAATGGCAGGCTTATGGTTTCTGCCACGGGGTGATGAACACCGACAACATGTCGATCCTGGGCGTCACTTTCGACTTCGGCCCGTTTGCCTTCCTGGACGACTTTGACGCAAATTTCATCTGCAACCATTCCGATGATCAGGGTCGCTACTCGTTCAGCAATCAGGTGCCGATCGGCCAATGGAACCTCAGCGCGCTGGCCCAGGCCCTGACACCGTTCATCAGCGTCGACGCTCTGCGCGAAACCCTCGGCTTGTACTTGCCTCTGTATCAAGCTCATTACCTGGACTTGATGCGCCGTCGCCTCGGCTGGACCACAGGCGAAGAGGACGACCAGAAACTGCTCGAAAAACTGCTGCAACTGATGCAGAACAGTGGCGTCGACTACAACCTGTTTTTCCGCCGTCTGGGCGATCAAGCCGCCGAGCTTGCCGTCGCCCGCTTGCGCGACGACTTCGTCGACATCAAGGGTTTCGATGCCTGGGCCGAGCTCTACTGCGCACGCGTCGCCCGCGACGGCAACAGCGATCAAGCACAGCGCCGCACCCGCATGCACGCGGTCAACCCGCTCTACATCCTGCGCAACTACCTGGCACAGAAAGCCATCGACGCGGCAGAAAGTGGCGACTACGCAGAGGTTCGCCGTCTGCACGCGGTACTGAGCAAACCGTTCGAAGAACAGCCAGGCATGGACAGCTACGCCGAGCGCCCACCTGAATGGGGCAAGCACCTGGAGATCAGCTGTTCGTCGTGAGGACGCTCAGATGAAGGTTTCCACTGACACGCCGAAGCCATGCACTCCAAGCAGTCACATGGCCATGATGCGCAAGAACTTGCGCAGCGTGCCTGTGCATAACTCGGTCTCGATCAGGCTTGCAGCATCGCCTGTATGGCTTTCAAGGCACTGCGCAACTTCTTGCGCTGTGGTGCGCAAGAAGTTGCGCAATTTTCTTGACAAACCATCGATATTTGCTCGACTAAAAACATAACTTGTTGATTTTTATAGATTAAATATAAACGGCATGAAGCTTGATAACCATCAGGTGTGCATCGGGCGATTTTCTCTCCCGGATACCCTCGATTGATCAGGCAAGGAAAGCTTTCATGCCAACACCCGCGTATCTATCCATCACAGGCACCACTCAAGGCCTGATTACAGCAGACACGTTCACCCAAGACTCTGTCGGCAACATCTATCAGGAAGGTCACGAAAACCAGATTCTGGTTCAGGCTTTTCAGCATCAGGTCATCATTCCCAGAGACCCACAATCTGGTCAACCGACCGGCCAGCGCGTACATCGTCCCCTGATGATCACCAAAGTTTTCGACAAGTCTTCGCCGTTGATCTTTAGCGCACTGACCTCTGGTGAAAGACTGGAGAACTGCCACTTGGCGTGGTATCGCACATCCAGCGCAGGAACTCAGGAGCACTATTTCAGCATTGAGTTGGTCGATGCACTGATCGTTGAGGTCCAGTCACGTATGCCAAACTGCCAGGATCCGAACATGTCGCACTTTACCCATCTGGAAGACGTGTACTTCACCTACCGCAAAATCATTTGGACCCACGAAGTATCGGGCACTTCCGGTTCTGACGATTGGCGCGCCCCAATCCACAGCTAAGTCAGATTGCTCAGGTGCTTGCATCGGCCAGCCCTACTGACCGGTGCAGTCCACACAGATCGGAAACTCTCGCGTCAGAGGCACCCGCAAGGGTGTCCGGATCAGCGGTGACACGTCATAAGAACAACAAATCATCGCACCTTCCCGCTCGATTCGTTTCAACTTGCCCCATGAGCGAAGCCAAAACCCCAAGTGAGCAACTTCTTGCGCACTCACCTTCTGGAAAACATCGACCATTCCTGCTCCAGGCCACGCCACACAAGGCCTGCAGCCAAGTGCGCAAGAAGTTGCGCAGCACTGTGCAACTTCTTGCGCACATTAGAGATTTCTCCTACAGCAAAACAGGGAAGGTCCGACACTGATAACGCATATCTCCTTGATTTATATGCGAAATGCACTACATGGCACGAAGCTTGAAATGTAGGAGTACCCACCGGGCGATCTCGCCTCCCGGGCACCCTCATTTATTTAGCAAGGAGAGCATCCATGGCTACACCAGCGTATATGTCCATCACTGGCACCAAACAAGGCCTGATCACCGCCGGTGCCTTCACCGCAGATTCGGTTGGCAACACCTACCAGGAAGGTCACGAAGACCAGGTCATGGTTCAGGGTTTCAGCCACGAAGTGATCATCCCGCGTGACCCGCAGTCCGGCCAACCAACCGGCCAGCGCGTTCACAAGCCAGTAAAAATCACCAAGGTTTTCGACAAGTCCTCGCCACTGCTGCTGGCAGCTCTGACTTCCGGCGAGCGCCTGACCGAAATCACCATCCAGTGGTACCGCACTTCGGCTGCCGGCACCCAGGAACACTACTTCACCACCAAGCTTGAAGACGCGATCATCGTCGACATCAAAGACTACATGCACAACTGCCAGGATCCGTCGAACTCGCACTTCACTCACCTGGAAGACGTAGAGTTCACCTACCGCAAAATCACCTGGACCCACGAAGTATCCGGTACTTCGGGTTCCGATGACTGGCGTTCCCCGGTCGCTGGCTAAGTCTGGCCGACCGTTACAAAACATCGGCCAGCTCTGCTGGTCGATGTTGTTTGCGCCACCCAAGAATTCTTGCCTTCGTTGATCGCCCACTCAGGGCATCGATGGATGCTGCAGCACTGCACGAGGAACAACGGATGTTCGCGCCGGCCAACCAGACTCACTTCGCCCTGACCGTAGAAGGTCTGGCGAACGATCTCCAGGTACTTGCCCTCACCGGTCGAGAAGCCATCAGCCAACCGTTCGCGTTCGACGTCGAACTGGTCAGCGAAAACCCGTCCCTGGACCTCGAAAGCCTGTTGCACAAACCGGCTTTTTTGCAGCTCGCACAAAACGGCACGGGCATTCACGGGCAGATCTATCGTGTTGCCCAAGGCGATGCCGGTAAACGCCTGACCCGCTACTCGGTGACCCTGCGTCCGCAGTTGTCTTACCTGTCGCACCGTATCAACCAACGCATCTTCCAGAACCTCAGCGTGCCGAAAATCATCGGCCAGGTCCTCGAAGAGCACGGCATCCAAAGCAATGCCTACGAATTCAAAGTCGGGGCGATTTATCCCGAGCGTGTGTACTGCGTTCAGTATGATGAATCGGACCTGCATTTCATCCAGCGCCTGTGCGAGGAAGAAGGTATCCACTACCACTTTCAGCACAGCGCCACGAGCCACAAGCTGGTGTTCGGTGATGACCAGACGGTGTTCCCGAAACTCGCGCCCGTGGCCTACCAGCAAGACTCCGGCATGGTCGCCAACGACCCGGTGATCAAACGCTTCGACCTGCGCCTGGAAACCCGCACCAGCCGCACCACGCGCCGCGACTACGACTTCGAAAAACCGCGCATCACCCTCGAAAGCGAGTCCCGTGGCGACACCAAACCGGACCTCGAAGACTACGACTATCCGGGGCGCTTCATCGACCGCGAACGCGGCAAGCACCTGGCCAAGCGAAGCCTTGAACGGCACCGCAGCGACTACCAACTGGCCGAAGGCAAAAGCGATCAGCCGTTGCTGGTCAGCGGGCATTTCCTGGCCCTGAGCCAACACCCCAAAGCCAAGTGGAACGATCTCTGGCTGCTCACTGAAATCCTTCACGAAGGCAAGCAGCCGCAGGTGCTCGAAGAGTCGGTGACCAGCGACACCACCGACCTCAAGGACGACTTCCACCAGGGCTACCGCAACCGCTTTCAGGCCACACCGTGGGACGTGCCGAACCGGCCGCCGCTGGCGCACCCGAAACCGCGCATCCTCGGCAGCCAGAGTGCGGTGGTCACCGGCCCCAAAGGTGAGGAGATCCACTGCGACCAGTACGGCCGGGTGAAGGTGCAATTTCACTGGGACCGCGAAGGCCAGGCCGACGACAAGACCAGCTGCTGGCTGCGCGTCTCGTCCGCCTGGGCCGGCGCCCACTATGGCGGCATCGCCATCCCGCGCATCGGCATGGAAGTGCTCGTCACCTTCCTCGAAGGCGACCCCGACCAGCCGCTGATCAGCGGCTGCCTGTACCACAAGGAAAACGTCGTTCCGTACGACCTGCCGGCGAACAAGACCCGCAGCACCTTCAAGACCCTCAGTTCTCCGGGCGGCGGCGGTTACAACGAGCTGCGCATCGAAGACAAGAAAGGCCAGGAACAGATCTTCCTGCACGCCCAGCGTGACTGGGATGAAAACATCGAGCACGACCAGAAAATCCGCGTCGGCAACGAACGCCACGACACCGTCGAGGCCAACAGCTACAGCGAGTTCAAGGCCGAAGAGCACCACACCGTCTACGCCGACCGCAAAGTCGAAACCCGCGCCAACGACCACCTGACTGTCGGCGTGAACCAGCACATCAAAATCGGCACCGGCCAGTTCATCGAAGCCGGCCAGGAAATCCACCTGAGCAGCGGCCTGAAAGTGGTGCTCGAAGCCGGCAGCGAACTGACCCTCAAGGGCGGCGGCAGCTTCATCAAGATCGATGCCGGCGGCGTGACCCTCAGCGGTCCGGCGATCAACATGAACTCCGGCGGCAGCCCAGGCAGCGGCACCGGCGCAGCACCGTTAATGCCCGGCGTGCTCAAGCAAGCCGACGCCGACCAGGCCGGCGCCGTGCTGACCCCGACGCAGATCAACACCCTCAAGCGCAACGCGCCGTTCTGTGAAGAGTGCGAAAAGTGCAAGGCAGGTGCCTGTGCCATCTGATCGCCTGACACCCCGTAACTGGCTCGCCAGCCGTCCGCTGCAAGCCGGTGAGCACTTGTACCTGATCATCAGCAACGCCAGCGATGCGGCGCCGCTCAATGCGTTTTACCAGCAAGAAGCGACCACCGAACTGATCCCGATCTGGGGCGGCACACCTTATGCCGACTGGCAGCCGGTGATGCCGTACCTCGCCGAGCTGAAACCCGGCTCGGCGTTCCTCGAATGGATTGCCGAAACCGACGCCGAAGACTGGGGCTGGCTGGCGGTTTCCAGCAGTGCGCCGGACGTGGTGTTCGAACACTTGCGCAGCCTGACCCAGGTCCGCATGCCGGATGGGAGCGAGGTGTTTTTCCGGTTTTGGGATGGGCGGCATATCTACCCGATCCTTGAAGGCCTCGGCGTGGGGGCCGGTGAAATTCTGCCAGTGTTCGAGCGCTACCTGATCAATGGCCAAAGCCTGGAAGTCGGCGCACGCGGCGTGCCGCCGGCCAAGGCGTGGCCGTGGTGGGAAGTGCCGCAGGGGTTGCTTGATCGGCTCGCGGCCAAAGACCCGACGACCCTGATCGACAACCTGATGCAATGGCTGAGCGAGGAACGCCCGGACATTTACGCCGCTTATCCCGAGAGCAACCTGAGGCACAAAGTCGCCCGTTTCGTGCGCCGCCCCGATGCTCCGAAACCCCTTAATGAAGCACTGCTAAACCACCTGATTCTGGAGCAAGGCTGATGGATCGCGTTGCCTACGTCGACAACCAACTGAGTACCTTCAAGGACAGCCTGACGCTGTACCGCGAGCAAACCCAAACCTGGTACGCCAAAGCGGCCGACAAGGTCAGCCGGGCGACTGACATGCCCTCGCTGCTGGGCATGGAGCGGGTGCTCAAGGTCGGAAACACCAGCAAATCGGTCACCATGACCGACGGTGACTTCTCGAGCGTGGCCCAGTGCCCGCTCAAGGGGCCGCTGCTGATCGAAAGCAAATTCGAATCGGTCTATGACATCCCGATCGGCGACATCGAAGTTGAAATCGTTGCGGTGGAAGGTGGTGCGGTCAGCAAAGTCAAACTGGATGCCAAGGGCAAAGCCAGCTGGACGGGTGGTGTGCCGGGCAAGTTCTACAAGATCCGGGTTCACAATGAAGTGACACCGGCTCAGATCGATACCTTGTTCAAATCCTATGACGGCCTGACCGGTCAACTGGAAGGGTTCCTGCGCAAGGAATGGGCGGGGTTCAGGCCTCAGTGGGCGACCCAGTCCGCTTCGTCTGCCGCCATGGCGGTCGGCAACGGCATCCTGGAAGGCGGTTGGGAGGCGATCAAGGGGGTGTGGGACGGGATCAGCATGGTGCTCGATATCCTGCAGAACCCCAAAAAATTCAAAGATGATCTCGGAGCAGGTTTCGCCAAACTTGAAGCGCTGGCCAACGACGCACCCGACGTCATGAAAAAGGCCATGTTGCTCGCCAGCGACGAGGCCGCCCTATTCCTGATGGTGCGCAGCGCCCTCATCTGGCTGGCAGGCTTACCGCCGACACAAATGGCTGGCAAAGCCGCGAAAGTGGCGACGGCAGCCGTCGTCGGGATCGCGATCGATATCGTGATTTCGATAGTACTGACCATTGCAGCGGAAGGTACGGGGGTCATTTACCTTGCAGCGCGGCTGAAAAATTATGGCGAAATCGTCATCAAGGCCGTGACTGGTTTTGTCGAGTCCGTGTTCAAGATCATCAAAGGCTTCATGGAGTACGTGGAGAAGTACACCGCTGTTGCCGCGCGTGGTGTGACGGCCCAGATGAAGAAAGGTTTGGCGCAGTTGCGTTTTGATGGCAAGCGCAACTCGAAACTGGAGAAAGCTGAAAAGGCCCACCACGACGCGTCCAAACAGTCGAAAAACCCCGACGAAAAAAGCGCGACGTGCGCCAAGAAAACCTGCACCAATGGCTGCCCGGTATCGATGGTCACCGGTGAGGAACTGCTGACCCTGACCGACGGCCAGCTCAACGGTCTGCTGCCCTTCGAGTGGACTCGCCTCTACCGCACCAGCGCCGCTGAAATCGATTGCGGCCTCGGCTACGGCTGGAGTCACGCGCTGGCGCAACGCGTTGACATCGCGGGCGACGACGTGGTCTGGACCGACCATGAAAACCGCGTCACGACGTTCCCGCTGCCGAGTGCGCAACGCCCGGCCATTACCAACAGCCTGTCGGAAGCGGCGATTTTCCTCGGTGACGATCCGTCCGAGCTGATCCTCACCCAAGCTGGCGAACGCGCCCGGTTCTACCACTTCCGCTACAACAGCAAGGGCGCGACACTGATCGCCATCAGCGACGATTACGGCAACCGTCTGCACATCACTCGTGACATTCACGGGCGGATCAAACGGGTCGACAACGGCGCCGGTCGTGCCTTACTCCTGCGTTACGACCGCAAACACATCATCGCCGTCGACTATCAGCAGTTCAGCCCTGCCGACAACCTGGAAGATGCCTGGAGCACGGTCCAGACACTGATCACTTATGGCTATGACGCACAGTGGCGCCTGATCGAGGCGAAGAACGCTGCCAGTGAAGCCGAGCGCTATGCCTACAACGATCAGAACGTGATCCTTGAACGGCAACTGGCCGGTGGCGCGAGCTTCTTCTGGGAATGGGAAAAGGAAGGCAAGTCGGCGCGCTGCATCCATCACTGGGCGAGCTTCTCGCAGATGGACGCGCACTACGTCTGGGATGACAAGGGCAGCGTCACGGTTACCAACGCTGACGGCAGCGAAGAGGTTTACACCCACGACGATCAGGCGCGGCTAGTCAGCAAAGTCGACCCGGACGGTGCCGAACACCTCAAGGCCTATGACGAAAAAGGTCGTTTGATTGCAGAGAAAGATCCTCTCGGCGCGGTGACCGAGTACCACTACAACGAAGCCGGCCGCATGACTGCCGTTGTTCCGCCAGAGGATGAGCCGACCTCCTACGAGTACAGCGACGGTTTCGTCAGTGAAGTCCATCGTGGCAAGGCGACCTGGAAGTACCGGCGCAATAACCAGGGCGACATTACCCAACAGATCGATCCAGATGGCAACGCAACGTCCTACAGCTACGACCGCCAAGGCCGTCTACTGGAAATCCGCCACCCGGACGGTAGCCGCCATCAACTGGGCTGGAACAATCTCGGTCAACTACTGGAGGAGCGTCTGCCCGACGGCGGTCAACGCAAATACCGCTACGACGCATTGGGACGGCAAATCACCCGTCAGGAAGAAAGCGGCGCCATCACCCAATACCAATGGGACAACGCCAACCGCCTCGCGCAAATCACCCTGCCCGGCGGCGCCACCCGTGCCTTCAGCTACAACCCTTATGGCCGCGTTACCGCCGAACGCGATGAACTGGGCCGCGTCACCCGCTACGAATACGCCGATGGCCTGCACCTGGTCAGCCGCCGTATCAACCCGGATGGCAGCCAATTGCGTTATCGCTACGACAACTCGCGCCTGCTGCTCAGCGAAATCGAAAACGAACGTGGCGAGCACTACCACCTCGATTACTACCCGAACGGCCTGATCCAACAGGAAACCGGCTTCGACGGGCGGCGCACCGCTTACGAATATGACCTGAATGGCCAACTGCTGAAGAAAACCGAATTTGGCGATGACGGCAGCGAACTGATCACCGAATACCAACGCGACGCCGCTGGCCGACTGCTGGTGAAAACCCTGGCCGATGGCGAGGAAATTCACTACAGCTACGACGCCTTGGGTCGCCTGGCGAACGTCGACGACGGTCACTGGCCGCTCGCCTACGAATACGACCTGCAAGACCGCCTGATAACCGAGCATCAGGGCTGGGGCACCCTGCGTTATGAGTACGACACGCTCGGCCAGTTGAGCCATTGCCGCCTGCCCGACGGCAGCAAGCTCGACTATCGCCACCAAACCGGCGGTCGCCTGAGCAGCATCGACCTCAACGGCTCGCGTCTGACCACCCACCAGTTCAGCGCTGGCCGCGAACAGCAGCGCCAGCAAGGCCTGCTGCTGAGCCAATACCAGTACGACGAACAAGGCCGGTTGCAGGCGCACACCGTCAGTCAGCAGGAACGCAATCTGTTCCAGCGCCGCTACGCCTACGACGCCAACGGCAACCTCGCGGGCATCGATGACAGCCGCAAAGGCAATCGCAGCTACCACTACGACCCGCTCGACCGCCTGATCAACGTGCGCGGCAGCACCCCGGAAAGCTTCGCCCACGACCCGGCCGGTAACCTGCTGGGCCAAGGCGACCAGCCCGCCGCCAACCTGGCCAATGTCAAAGGCAACCGCCTGCTGATGCAGGGCGACCGCCATTACGACTACGACGCCTACGGCAACCTGACCCGCGAACGCCGCGGCACCGGGCAAAAACTCGTCACCGAATACAGCTACGACTGCCAACACCGCCTGATCGGCGTCAGCCTGCCCGGCGGCAGCAACGCAACTTACCAGTACGACGCCTTCGGCCGCCGCATCGCCAAGACCGTCGATGGCCACACCACCGAGTTCCTCTGGCAAGGCGAACGGCTGATCGCCGAAAGCGCCAACAACCGCTACCGCAGCTACATCTACGAGCCCGGCACCTTCCGCCCGCTGGCCATGCTCGACGGCGAAGGCCCGCTCAAGGCCGAGCCGTTCTACTACCAGCTCGACCACCTCGGCACCCCGCAGGAACTCACCGACTACAGCGGCGAGATCATGTGGTCCGCCAAGTACCGCGCCTACGGCAACCTGGCCACGCTGGATGTAGCCGAAATCGACAACCCGCTGCGCTTTCAGGGTCAGTATTTCGATGCGGAAACGGGCTTACACTACAACCGCCATCGCTACTACAATCCGGGGACCGGGCGGTTTTTGACTCCGGATCCGATCAAGCTTGCGGGTGGGTTGAACAACTACCAGTACGTGCCTAACCCTACGGGGTGGGTGGATCCGTTGGGGTTGATGTGTGAACCGTGCGATGGCCCCGACGCAGAGAAATCAAAAAAATCTAGGGACGCTGACTACGAAAACCTTCCTCGCCTTCCCAGTACTCCAGAAGAAGGGTATTTGTATCGCGGAGTACACAAGGGGCACCCTGCAGAAAATGATGCGATAAACGGAAAAGTAACTCCCGGAAAAATCAGCGGCGACGTTAGCCCTGACGACCACAACTACGGTGGGCACTCCGGTGAGAGCCCATATACTTCATGGACAAGATCACCCGATATCGCCAAGAAATTCGCTCAAGAGGACGGAGTTATTCTAAGGCTCAAGGTTGGAGCCCCTAAAGAGGGGGACAAGTGGTCATGGCAGTACTCCGAGGACCGCTGGGGAGAACAAGAGGTCCTTCTGAAAGGCCCCCGCGAAGGGGATATTGAGGTATTTAGACCATGAACATATTAGATTTTTTAGAACAAGATTTTAATCTCTCGGGTAGCGGGCTAGAAACAGCCAAGCTTATCCGAAGAGAAACAGATGAAGATTTTGTTTATAAAAACGAGTACATCATAAAAAAAACAGGTGATGCATACAAAAAAGAAATCACCACACAAAAAGAAATAGCCGATACCGCTGCCATGGCGATACCGGGTTTCGAGCAGCTTATTAATGCACTGTCAGAGATACAACCAGAAACCGTCATATCAATGCGATTCATTGACAGCTTGAATTGGGACGGTCGAATTTATTTCGACGAGACAAAAAAAATACTTGGAATGATATTAGGTAAAAAGAAAAACAAGAATTGGAAAACGCCCCCAAACTGGGACGGCTCAGAGGAAATGCTAAGACAATACAACGCATCTTCAAGCTCTAGCCAAAAGGATGATTAAAAGAAAAGGAGACGGATTTACTTCCTAGACACTCAGTAAAAATAAATCCATCCGCCTTCATCCTGAAGTGTCACCGCTGGAGCTACAGGAAAAACAATGAAATTCAATGATGTTTTTTTCAGAAAAAAAGAACGATTTTCTGTCGGAATTGAAGAAAAAACAGGAAGATTCTACGTTTCGATACCAGTCAGCAACCAAATGGTTGACTATGAAGAGTACTTCGAAATTGACGAGAACACCTTTGATGCATATATAAAAAATCCAACTACCGCACTATCATTCGTCGAGTGCTGCCGAAATCGAGAAGTAGACAATCTATTAATGATTCAACCTGGAATAGATCGTGGAGTCGCAACCTAGAAGCGGCCCAACAAAATGACGAAAGAAAATTAAAAAAATTGGACAGATATATTTTCAAGCACTCAGTAAAAATAAGTCCGCACCCCACTCTCTCAAAGCATTCGAGATAAGCTGTGAATATGCATCGCATCACTCTTCCAAACGGCTGGATTGCTGAATTTGAAAACCAAGGCGAATTTCGCATGTCGGCTGAGGGTTGGAATCTGGTTTTGCGGGGGCCAAACCAGAAAAGCATCCAATACTTCAAAGACAAGATCATTGTAGTGAACGATGACGACGGCACTCAGGCCAAGTCGTGTATTCGCCTCTCTTCCGACGGAGTTCACGGCTACTTGACCACTGGATTGGATCAAGGCTGGGTGATTGATTTTGCGCGATGCATGATCGCTCCGCATCGTGTACAAATCCATCATCATCACGACGGTTACGATGAAAGTATCTCGATGTACGAGCAACCTGCCTTCAAACGCACACGCGAGTATATAAGCGTGACAGGTATGTATATTTACCTGACCTTCCCATTCACCAAGGATGAGGACTTCCCGAAAATTTGGGAGGAATATCTCCAGATCCGAAGACGTCAACTGGACGAGCTTTACTTCAGGAACTGACCCCTTTTCCCTGTAAATTTTCCTGACTCCCCCAAGAAGAAACCGTCCTAGGCCAAGTCCTAAGACATTTCCTGCACGCTATAGCGCCTTAGGTGAACTTGTCCCAAATCAACCACGCGGATAGTCTTCACAAGTCGCCACAAATTCAGCGGCCAGTTTTGACAGACTGAACAGTATCAAGGCATGCAAATGCCGCTATGCGGCTCCATAGCTCAGGGAGCTTCACCATGAAAAAGATCACCCTCAAACCACTCAGCCTCACCGCCACCGATCCCCTCGATACCCAAAACCCGCCCCAACGTCCAAGCCCCATCTTCACCGTTACCCCCAATATCGACACCGAAACCCTGTTGGTCCACGCCAGCGAAACCCTGGCCTCGCTGAACGCGATGACCACCGACCTGGCCTTTGAACTTGAAGGGTCGCACCGCAACGTGGCACTAGGTATTCAGCAGATGATCGTGTTGGGCGAGCTGCTGGTGAACAGAGCACTGGAGAACCTCGACCAACCCGATTCGGCGGGCAGCCGGCTCAATCCGTCCGCCGTCCATTGACGGGCCGCGCTGTTTTATCGAATGGAGTGTTCCCCATGTCTCGATACATGCCCATCACCGGCCTGGACTGCAACGTCCCTTCCCTGCTGATCGACACCGAAGCCCCGCTCGACGTGCTGCATGAAACAGCGGCCTTCCGCATCCGCAGCGCCACCCAACTGCTGGAAACCTTCGCCTTGCGCGACGACATCCAGGGTGACGCCAGCGTTCTACACGAGGTTGCGCAGGCGCTGGTCATTTCGCTGCGCGACGGCTGCGACATACTGGACGTCATCGGGCGACGCTTGCGGGCGCAGGTTTCGGCGTAATGAATATGGGCGACCCCAAGGCCTAATACCAGTCAGTTAAGCCAGTACGCAATCCGTAGCAGCTGGCGAAGCCTGCGTTCGGCGGCGTAGCCGTCGTATATTCGGCATACACGGATTACTGGAAGACCGCATTGCATGATTTTACGACCGCTTCGCGGCCGAACGCAGGCTTCGCCAGCTGCTACGGGGTATGCGTCGCTCCGGAATCTCTTAACTGACTGGCATTAACCCCAACGTCGCCCATTTTTTTGCTTAACACGAGGGTTAGAGACGTTTGAATAGACCTCCTTTACGCCTCCATAAGACTCACTGTACTGTCGCCTAATCTACTTAAAGATCATTTTGGCGAATCTTAATGAGCACTTTCTTCCCCCTTGATTGCTCTGAAAGCCTTGTATCCATTGGGCTGCTGGCGAAAAAACGACGTCAAGAGCGCGGAATGAGGCAAAAAGACCTCGCCAAACAGGTAGGGGTGGCGACAGGTACTCTCGGCAAAATTGAGGCGGGCGAAGCGGTCGTTGAGCTGCGCACATTCATGTTGGTGCTCTGGCACCTGGGACTTCTCTCGGAAGTCTTCAATGACACCCTGATAAACAAAGCGCCTGCTGAATCATCAAAGCAGCGAGTACGTATGAAGCGCGTGACCGAAGCGTCCTTCTGATGAATACGTATGGCATAGCCCTCCTGCCCATCAACTTGATATCTCTGCCACCAGCCTCCAACTACTAAACCTCTGCCTCGCCTCTACGGAGCTCTCCGATGTCCGATCCACTGCTCATCCCCTGCCCCCACTGCAACGGCCTCAACCGCATCCCCGCCGAACGTCTGGGCGATAACCCCAAGTGCGGGCGCTGCAAAGCCGAAGTCCTGCTGAACAAGCCCTTCGAGTTGAAGCAAGGCGATTACGCCAGTCAGATCAAGGGCGATCTGCCGTTGCTGGTGGATGTGTGGGCGGACTGGTGTGGGCCGTGCAAGTCGTTTGCGCCGGTGTTCGAGCAGGCGGCGGGGCAGTTGGCGGGCAAGTGTCGGTTGGCCAAGCTGGACAGTGAGGCGAATCAGCAGTTGTCGGCGCAGTTGGGGATTCGCTCGATTCCGAGTTTGATTCTGTTCAAGAACGGCCGGGAAGTGGCGCGTCAGAGCGGGGCGTTTCCGTTGCCGCAGTTGATGAGTTGGTTGCGTAGTCAGGGGATCTGACGACGATCTCAACGCCACCCTGAACCCAATGTGGGAGCGAGCTTGCTCGCGATAGCGGCCTGACAGCCAACATCTCTGTTTAATGTCACGCCCTCATCGCGAGCAAGCTCGCTCCCACATGGGTTCTATGTTGTCTGTAGGAGTCAGGTGTTTTCCAGCAGGTTGTGCAGTTCGACGAATTGCTGGGTCAGTTTGTGCCGGGGGTCGAGGTGGATCAGTGGCATGTTGGCCTGGTGCGATTCGCGCATGCGCACCGAGCTGCCCAGGTACACCGGTAGCACCGGCAGGCCCTCGGCGATCAGTTCGTCGAGCATCTGCTGCGGCAGGCTCGCGCGGGCCTGGAACTGATTGACCACGATGCCTTCGACTTGCAGGTCTTCGTTGTGGTCTTCCTTCAACTCTTCGATTTCTGCCAGCAGGCCGTACAGCGCCTGACGGGAGAAGCTGTCGCAGTCGAAGGGAATCAGCACGCGATCGGCGGCAATCAACGCTGAAACCGCGTAGAAGTTCAACGCTGGCGGGGTGTCGAGGTAGATCCGGTCGTAGTCTTCGGCCAGTTCGTCGAGCAGTTTGCGCAGCTTGTTGATCTTGTGTTTGGCCTCAAGCTTGGGCTGCAGGTCGGCAAGCTCTGCGGTGGCGGTAACCACGTGCAGGTTGTCGAACGGGGTTTCGTAGATATCGACCTGGTTTTTCTTCGAGAACGGCCCGGATGACAGGGTTTGCTTGAAGAAGTCGGCAATGCCCATCGGGATGTCGTTGCCGGTCAAACCCGTCAGGTACTGAGTGGAGTTGGCCTGGGCATCGAGATCCACCAGCAGCGTGCGATAGCCCTCGCTGGCGCTGACCGCCGCCAGATTGCAGGCAATACTGGATTTGCCCACGCCACCTTTCTGATTGAACACCACGCGCCGCATGTCAAAACCTCCGTGTATCAAAGAATGACCGAGTGTAGTAGCCGACACCGCTGCTTAGCTACCTCGTTGGCAATCGGACTACACAGTCAGCTGCAATCTCGGCAAAAAACCGACCTGCTTCGCTCCTCTATCGATGAATCATCTGGCAGACACGTCTGCAAAAAACTGAATAATGGCCAAACGACAGCTTTTTTAGTCGATAAACGACATGGCGCGCCGAACAAAATGGAGCCAGTATTTGCTACAAGCCTGCTGCACCGGGATAATGCGCGCCGCTCGGCCGTAGCGTCATGCCGGGTCAGTCGCCAGTCAATCGACTCACCGCGTCAAGGAAGCCCGCAGGGGCGGGATGAATTTTCAGTGATCAAATTCAATATCGCCCAATGGCGCGCTTGGGCCCCTGGGCTCGAGAGCGTGGACGATTGGCAAGCCTGGAGCCGACAACCGGTCGTGCTTGAGAGCAGCGATGCCGCCCCCGACGTATCGTTTCTGCCGGCCATGCAGCGCCGGCGACTCAGCCGTCTGGCGCGGATGGCCTTTAGCGTCGGCTGGCCATTGGCCGAGGGTCGCGAACAGCTACCGTTGGTCTTTATTTCTCGTCACGGCGAAACCCCGCGTACCTTCGAGATTCTCAACGATCTGGCAGCCGATCAGCCGCTGTCGCCGACCCAGTTCAGCCTGTCGGTGCACAACGCTGTCATCGGACTGTGGTCGATCATGCGTGGCGAAATTAGCGAGATGACCGCCCTCGCCGCGGCCGGCGATGGCTTTGAACACGGCATGCTGGAGGCTGCGGCGCTGCTTGAGGAAGGCGCGCCTGCGGTATTGCTGGTGATCACCGAAGAGCAACCGCCGCAAGCCTACTCAGCCTGGATCGACGATGTGCCGTTTCCGTACGCGGTCGGCCTGTTGATCACACCCGGAAATCAGTGGCAGCTGTCCTTGAACAGCACCTCGGATGCGTTGTCCAAACCCCACTGGCCCCATGCACTGAATCTGTTGCGCATGCTGCTCGGCCAGCAGACCACCTGCCAACATGCCTGGAAAAATCGTGTATGGACCTGGCAACGCAACCTGTAACCGCTAAAAACCGCGACGCCTACTACTGGCGTCTGCTGGCTACCGCCGTGAGCTTTACCCTCTTCGGGTTGGGCGCGCTGTGCCTGCGATTGGTGGTTTTACCGCTATTGAGTTGCCTGCCGGGCGATGCCCAGACCCATCGGCAACGGGCGCGACATATCGTCAGCCGGATATTCTGGTTTTTTGTCCGGTTCATGGCCCGCTCGGGCGTGCTGACCTATGACATCCAGGGCGCGGAAAAACTCGGCCGCCCGGGGCAGATGATCATCGCCAATCATCCATCGTTGATCGATGTCGTGTTCCTGATCGGTCTGGTGCCCCACGCCAACTGCGTGGTCAAGAAGAGCCTCTGGGAGAACCCCTTCACTCGCGGTCCGCTACGCCGCACCGAATACATCAGCAACGACGGCAGCATGGACATGCTCGACGCCGCCGCCGATGCACTGAAAAACGACCAGACCCTGATAATTTTTCCCGAGGGCACTCGCACCCAACCCGGCCAACCGCCGGCCTTTCATCGGGGCGCTGCGGCAATCGCCCTTCGCGGTGCGAGAATCGTCACCCCGGTGATTATCAAGGTCAGCCCGACAACCCTGACCAAGGCCGAGCCTTGGTATCGGATCCCAAAACGTCGCGTGCACTTCAGTTTCCGTGTAGGGGCCGATATAGATCCACAAGCCTTCGCAGCGCTCGGCTCACCCCCTCAGGCCTCGCGCAAACTCAACGATTATTTTCACCATTACTTTATTAAGGAGCTCGCCGAAGATGAGCGATCTGAAGCGTGAAATAAAACTGCTGATCATCGAAGCCCTGGGCCTCGAAGACATCGGTGTGCAAGACATCGGCGACGAGCAGACGCTGTTCGGCGAAGGCCTGGGTCTGGACTCGGTTGACGCTCTGGAGCTCGGCCTGGCGATTCAGAAAAAGTACGGTATCAAGATTGATGCCGAAGCCAATGACACCCGCGGTCACTTCACCAACGTGACGAGCCTTGCGGCGTTCGTCACTGCAAAACAGGCGGCTTGAGACCGGACCATGCAAACTCGTGACGACATCTTCAACACCCTGCGCGATGCCTTGGTCGAACTCTTTGAGCTGGAACCCGAACGCGTGAACCTGGACTCCAACCTGTATCAGGACCTGGAAATCGACAGCATCGACGCGGTCGATCTGATCGATCACATCAAACGCCAGACCGGCAAGAAAATCGCCGCCGAGGAATTCAAGTCGGTGCGTACTGTCGGCGACGTGGTCGAGGCGGTCTACCGTCTGGTTCAACCGGCCGCATGAGCCGAGTGATCGGCCTCGGCCTGCTGCTCGCGGGCCTGCTGTACCCCTTTGCGGTGTATTTCGGCATGGAACATTTCGCCCCATGGCAGTTTGGTCTGCTGCTGGGCGGATTGTGGCTGGCCCGTGCGCTGCTGGGCGAGCGGCGTCCGGGCAGCGTCTGGATGGCGGTGGTTGCCATTGCTTTTTGCCTGCTGCTGGCGTTGTTCGATAGCCCTTTGTTGCTGCGCTGGTACCCGGTGTTGATGAGCGGTTTCATGCTGGTGCTGTTTGGCCTGAGCCTGAAGTTCGGGCAACCGATGATCGAGCGGCTGGCGCGTTTGCGCGAACCGCATCTGCCGGACAAGGCAATTGTTTATACCCGCCAGGTGACGATCGCCTGGAGTGTGTTTTTCCTCTGTAACGGTTTGCTCGCGGCCGCCCTGACCCTCTGGGCGCCGCTGAGTTGGTGGATGTTGTACACCGGCCTGATCTCCTACGGGTTAATGGGTTTGCTGTTTGCCATTGAATGGCTCATACGACAACGGGTACGAGGCCACCCATGAATTGGATAAAACTTGAGCAACTGTTGCTCAAGGCACTACCTGAGCGTGCCGTCACGGCCGGTCCGGCGCTCAATCACGCCGACCTGCGTGAGCAGGCCCTGCGCCTCGCCGCCGGTCTGCAAGCACAAGGTGTAACGCGCATCGCCATGCACCTGGAAGACGCCGCTGAACTGGCCATTGCCCTGCTCGGCGCCTGGCGTGCCGGGGTCAGCGTACTGCTGCCCGCCGACCTGCAACCCCAGACTCGCCTGCGCTGGTCGACGGCAGTCGACCTGTGGCTGACCGATCTGGCTGACGACGCGCACCTGGCGGACTTCCAACAGGCGCCGCTGGCCGCCGCCGAACTGGATCTCGATCACTGTCACCTGAGCCTGTGCACCTCCGGCTCCAGCGGCGAACCCAAGCGCATCGAGAAAACCCTGCGGCAACTGGCGAATGAAGTTCAGGCGCTGGAGCAGTTATGGGGCGCGGACCTGGCCAACGCTTGCATCATCGGCAGCGTCGGCACCCAGCACATCTACGGATTGCTGTTCCGGGTGCTGTGGCCGCTGTGTGCCGGTCGTCCGTTCGTACGCAGGCAGTTGGCTTTCCCGGAAGACTTGCAGCGCGCCAGCCGCGAACATCCGACCTTCGCCTGGGTCGCCAGCCCGGCGTTGCTCAAGCGCATGGGCGATAACCTCGACTGGCCGGCGTTGAGCGCGGTCCGCCGGGTGTTTTCCTCCGGCGGCGCCTTGCCGGCCGAGGCTGCGCAAAGCTTGCACGAACGCCTGCAACAATGGCCGACGGAGATTCTCGGCAGCTCGGAAACCGGCGGCATTGCCTGGCGTCAGGGCCACGATCTCTGGCAGCCCTTCGCCGATGTCGTGCTGAGCCAGGACAGCGACGGCGCCCTGCTCATCGCCTCACCGTACTTGCCGGTCGACCACATTGAACACACCGCCGACGCCGCGCGCATCGCCACCGACGGCCGTTTCGAGCTGCTCGGACGACTGGACCGGATCGTCAAGCTGGAAGAAAAACGCATCTCGTTGCCCATGCTGGAACAGGCGCTGATGACCCACGACTGGGTCGCCGAAGCGCGCCTTGGCGTGGTTCAGGAAAACCGTGCGTCGCTGGGAGCCTTGCTGGTGCTGAGCGAACAAGGTTTGCATGCGCTACGCAACCAGGGGCGGCGCACGCTGACCCAGGAACTGCGCCAGCACCTGAGTCAACATTGCGAAACCCTGGCCCTGCCACGCCGCTGGCGGTTGCTGCGGCAACTGCCGCTGAACGCCCAAGGCAAACTGCCGCAAGCCGAGGTTGAAGCCTTGCTGCTGGCGCCCCGCCCAAAGGCGCCACAGCTGCTGGAACAGGTCGAAGTGGACGGTGAGTGGAACCTGCAACTGGCGGTGCCGCCGGACCTCGCTTACTTCAGCGGCCACTTCCCGCAAACCCCCGTATTACCGGGGGTAGTTCAAGTCGAGTGGGCACTGGATCTGGGCCAGCAACTGATGCATCTGCCGACAAGATTCGCTGGTATGGAAGTGCTGAAATTTCAGCAACTGGTACGCCCCGGCGATGAAGTCCAACTGCACTTGCGCTTCGACCCGCAACGTAGCAAGTTGTATTTCACCTACCGCAATGAGACGGCCACGTGCTCCAGTGGGCGGATATTGCTGGAGACTGCGCATGTTTAATCTTGGCGAGTGCTTTGCACTCGATCGCGAGCAAGCTCGCTCCCACACTAGAGTTGTGCCGGCTATAAAATGGGGGGCTGACTACGATTCAATGTGGGAGCGAGCTTGCTCGCGATGCAGGCACCCAGGTCCTTCAGGTGTACGCCAACATGCATAACCCCTGCGCCGTGATTCCGGTCTACAACCACGAAACCGCCGTCACCAACGTGGTCGACGCGCTGCTCGCCTGCCACCTGCCGTGCATTCTGGTGGATGACGCCAGCAGCCCGGCCTGTGCGGCGGTGCTTGAGCAACTGGCCCGGCGCGATCAGGTTTTCCTGATCAAGCTCGCCGTCAATCAGGGCAAGGGCGGCGCGGTCATGACCGGGTTTCGCGAAGCCTCGCGCCTGGGCTTCAGCCACGCCTTGCAGGTGGACGCCGATGGTCAGCATGATCTGAGTGATGTCGAGACCTTTATCGAGCAGTCGCGCGCCCATCCCGGCGCATTGATCTGCGGCTATCCGCTCTACGACGCCAGCGTGCCGAAGGGCCGTTTGTACGCCCGCTACCTGACTCACGTCATGGTCTGGATCAACACTCTTTCGTTGCAGATCCGTGATTCCATGTGCGGTTTTCGCCTCTATCCATTGCCGCCGACGCTGGCGCTCATCAACTCGGTGAAGATCGGCCAACGCATGGACTTCGACACCGACATCATTGTGCGCCTGGCCTGGCGCAATCAGCCGATGCACTGGGTGCACACAAAGGTTCACTACCCCCTGGATGGCGTCTCGCATTTTCGTCTGCTGCGCGACAATGTGCTGATTACGAGCATGCACACCCGCCAGTTCTTCGGCATGTTGCTACGGGCCCCGGCAATCCTCTGGCGACGGTGGCGAGCATGAGCATCAACGCAGACAACGAACACTGGGCCGATCACAAGGAACGCGGCAGCTTTTGGCTGATGAAATTCACCGCGTTCTGCGCAAAAGTGCTGGGGCGTCGGCTGTTGAGCCCGCTGCTGTACGGCATCGTTTTATACTTTTTCCTGTTTGGTCGCAGCGCCCGCCACAGCGCCTGGCACTACCAGCAGCGCCTCGCGGACTGGAGCGGTCGCAACGAACTGCGCCCGACCCATTGGCGAGTATTCGGCCAGTTCATGGCCTTCGCCGACTCCATGCTCGACAAGCTCGACGTATGGAACGGCAAGCTGAGCATCGAACAGATCGAAATCATCGACCCGGCACTGTTGCGCAATCAGTTGCGCGGCGAACGCGGGCAGATGCTGGTCGGCGCCCACCTGGGCAACCTCGAAGTCTGCCGGGCCCTCGCCGAACTCGGTGAAAGGGTCACCATGAACGTGCTGGTGCACACCAAGCACGCCGAGCGTTTCAATCGACTGCTGGGTGAAGCCGGCGCGACCAATTTGCGGCTGATCCAGGTCAGCGAACTGGACCCGGTGATCATGCTGCAACTGAGCCAGCGTCTGGAGCGTGGCGAGTGGCTGGCGATTGCCGGCGACCGCGTACCGCTGCATGGCGGGCGCAGCGTGACGGTGGACTTCCTCGGTCATCCGGCCGCATTTCCCCAAGGTCCGTGGCTGCTGGCCGGATTGTTGAAGTGTCCGGTCAATTTTCTGCTGTGCCTGAAGAAACAAACCGGCGACTATCGGCTGATCATCGAGCCCTTCACCGACGCGGTAGTGTGGAAGCGCAGTGACCGCGAGCAAGTGATTCACCACTGGGCCACGCGCTACGCCGAACGCCTCGGCCAGTGCTGCCTTGAGGCGCCCCAACAATGGTTCAACTTTTACCCATTCTGGAAGACCGATGACGACGCATCTGCTTGAGCCGGTAACCTTCGGCGAACTCCCTTTGCGCATCGAAGACGTGCTGGCCCTGGCCAACCGTCAGGCGCCCGTGCAACTGCAAAACGACAGCGAATACCGTGAGCGCATCGCCAAGGGCGCGCGGTTTCTCGATTCGTTGCTGGACAAGGAAGGCGTGATCTACGGCGTGACCACCGGTTACGGCGATTCCTGCGTGGTTGCGGTGCCGCTGCATCACGTCGAAGCGCTGCCGCGTCATCTGTATACCTTTCACGGTTGCGGCTTGGGCAAATTGCTCGACGCCCAGGCCACCCGCGCGGTGCTCGCGGCGCGTTTGCAGTCGCTGTGCCACGGCGTGTCCGGGGTTCGAGTGGAACTGCTGGAACGCCTGCACGTGTTCCTCGAACAGGACATTCTGCCGCTGATCCCGGAAGAGGGTTCGGTGGGCGCCAGCGGTGATCTGACGCCGCTGTCCTACGTGGCCGCGACCTTGTCCGGCGAGCGCGAAGTGCTGTTCAAGGGCGAACGCCGACAAGCCTCCGACGTGCACCGCGAACTCGGCTGGGAGCCACTGGTGCTGCGGCCCAAGGAAGCCCTGGCGCTGATGAATGGCACGGCGGTAATGACCGGTCTCGCCTGTCTGGCCTTCGCCCGCGCCGACTACCTGCTGCAACTGGCGACGCGCATCACCGCGCTGAACGTGGTCGCCCTGCAAGGCAACCCCGAGCACTTCGACGAGCGCCTGTTCGCCACCAAGCCGCATCCGGGCCAGATGCAGGTGGCCGCGTGGTTGCGCAAGGATCTGGCGATCGACGCGCCGACCGCACCGCTGCATCGCCTGCAAGACCGCTATTCGCTGCGTTGCGCACCGCATGTGCTCGGCGTGTTGGCCGACAGCCTGAACTGGCTGCGCTCGTTCATCGAGATCGAACTCAACAGCGCCAACGACAACCCGATCATCGACGCCGAAGCCGAACGCGTGCTGCACGGCGGGCATTTCTACGGCGGGCATATCGCCTTCGCCATGGACAGCCTGAAAAACCTCGTGGCCAACGTTGCCGACCTGCTCGACCGTCAGCTCGCGCTGCTGGTGGACGAACGCTACAACCATGGTTTGCCAAGCAACCTGTCGGGCGCCAGTGCCGAGCGCGCGATGCTCAACCACGGCTTCAAGGCGGTGCAGATCGGCACCAGCGCCTGGACCGCCGAAGCGCTGAAAAACACCATGCCGGCCAGCGTGTTCTCGCGCTCCACCGAATGCCACAACCAGGACAAAGTCAGCATGGGCACCATCGCCGCCCGCGATGCGATCCGCGTGCTGGAGCTGACCGAACAAGTTGCTGCCGCGACCCTGCTGGCGGCCAATCAAGGTGTCTGGTTGCGCAACCAGGCAGAAGACGCCCGGCCATTGCCGCCAGCGCTGGCAGCGATGCACGAAGAGCTCGCCAAGGATTTCGCGCCGGTCATCGAGGACCGCGCGCTGGAAGGTGAATTGCGTCTGTGCCTGCAACGCATTGCCGAACAACACTGGAGGCTGCATGCGTAGCAAGGGAGTGCTTCACGCCGATACGCAAATCCTCGTGCCATTCTTTGACGTCGACTCCATGAACGTGGTCTGGCACGGCCATTACGTGAAGTACCTGGAAGTTGCCCGCTGCGCCTTGCTCGACATGCTCGGCCACAACTACACCGCCATGCTGGAGTCCGGCTACGCGTGGCCGGTGATCGACTTGCAACTGCGTTACGTGCGCGGTGCAGTGTTCGGCCAGACACTCAACGTCCGCGCCTGCCTGGTGGAATGGGAAAACCGCCTGAAGATCAGCTACCTGATCAGCGATCTCGCCACCGGTGAACGCCTGACCCGCGCCAGCTCGGTGCAAGTCGCCGTACACGTCACGAACCGCGAGATGCAGTTGGCGTCGCCAAAAGTGTTTACCGATGCGGTCGAGAGGATGTTGCCATGAGATTGCTCGCTGTCCTTGAGCACGCCACTCGTAGCAGCTGGCGAAGCCTGCGTTCGGCCGCGAAGCGGTCGCCATTCGGACAACTCGGTTTTCCTGATAAAACGCGAGCTCAGACTTTACGACTGCTTCGCAGCCGGACGCAGCCTAGCGGCAGCTGCTACGGGTTCGGGGTGGTGGCGACGCTGATAGTGATGCTGGGATTCTCATCGCAGGCAAACGCCTTCGACCTGCAACAACTGAGCGATCAACTGGCCAAGCCGAGCGTGATCCACGGCAACTTCATTCAGGAAAAACACCTGCGTGCCCTGCCGCAACCGCTGACCAGCAAGGGCACGTTCGTGCTGGCCAGGGATCACGGTTTGCTGTGGTTGCTCAAGACACCGTTGCAACAGGATTACCGGATCAGCGCCAAGGGCATTGCACGGCGTGACAGCAGCGGCTGGCAAATACTGCCGGGCAAAAGCGCCGGTGCCGAGCAGAACCGCATCTTCCTCGCGGTACTGCAAGGTGACAGCAGCGGCCTGCAACGGGATTTCGAGCTTTCGCTGAGCGGTGAAGCGCAGCACTGGAAGCTCACGCTGACCCCGCGCTCGATGCTGCTCAAGCAAGTGTTCAATCAGATCAACATCGACGGCGGCGAACTGGTGCAGCGCATCGAGTTGCTGGAAACCCAGGGCGACAGCACCGTTTTGCGCATGCAGGACACCACCAGCGCCAACCCACTGAGCGATGCGGAGCAACATGACTTTGCCGAGTGAACGGATGCTCCCACGGCTATTTCTGACCCTGCTGGTGGCGGTGCTCGCACTCGCCGGCTGGCAGTGGCACGACGGCGCACCGCTGTCGGCCAACCTGATGGATCTGGTGCCGGGCACCGCGCCGGATGCGCTGGAGCTTAAGGCCGAGCAGCGCATGCAGGAGCCGCTGAACCGCGAAATGCTGGTGCTGGTCGGTCACGCCGATCGCCAGCAAGCCATCGCCATGACGCAAAAACTCGGCGAACAGTGGCTGGCCAGCGGCGTCTTCGAAAAGGTCCAATGGAACCTGCAAGCCGACCTGCCGGCGCTGCGCACGCAACTGCTGCAAGGTCGGCTGGCGATGCTCTCGGCAGCCGATCGGCAACAGTTGATCGAGCAGCCGCAAGCCTTCATCCAGCAACGCGTACAAGCGCTGTTCGATCCCTTTACCGGTTTCAGCCTGGTGCCGAGCCAGGATGACTGGCTGGGTCTGACCGGACGTATTCAAAACAGCCAGCCGCAGCATGGCTCAGTGCAACTGGACATTGGCAGCGGCGCATTGGTCGCCGATGCCGACGGCAAAAGCTGGGTATTGCTGCGGGCTCGCACCAGCGGCAACGCGTTCGACATGCGCCTGCCACTGAAAGTCGCCGAGCTGCTCAAGCACAGCCGCGAAGAAGCGGCGCAGGCCGACGTTCAATTACTTGCCGCCAGCGGCCTGCTGTACGCCGCCAACGGTCAACAGCAAGCGAGCCGCGAGATCACCTGGGTCGGCGGTGGCGCGACCGCCGGCATCCTGTTGCTGCTGTTGTTGGCGTTCCGCAGGCTTCGGGTGCTGCTGGCCTTTATCCCCGTTCTGGTCGGTATGCTGTTTGGCTCGGTGGCCTGCGTCGCGCTGTTTGGTCATATGCACGTGATGACCCTGGTGCTGGGGTCAAGCCTGATCGGTGTCGCGGTCGATTACCCGCTGCATTACCTGTCCAAGAGCTGGAGCCTGAAACCCTGGCACAGCTGGCCCGCACTGCGCGTGACCTTGCCGGGATTGACCCTGAGCCTGGCCACCAGTTGCATTGGTTATCTGGCACTGGCCTGGACACCGTTCCCGGCGCTGACCCAGATTGCCGTGTTCTCTGCCGCCGGTTTGCTCGGCGCGTACTTGTCGGCGGTTTGCTTGTTGCCGGCGCTGCTCAAGGGTACGGATCTACGGCCAGCGCAATGGCCCTTGCGGGTTGCCGAGTTTTTAGTGAGCGTGCGTGAAGCGCTGCTCAAACGCGTACGCAGTTCGGTCCTGCTGGTGTTGGTCCTGGCCTTTTGTGCCGGCGGCCTGTGGCACCTGACCACGAAAAACGACATCCGTCAGTGGGTCAGTGCGCCGCCGCAGTTGATGGACGAAGCGCAGACCATTGCGCGCATCACTGGCTATCAACCTACCAGCCAGTTTTTCCTGGTGCGCGCGGTCAATCAGCAGCAACTGTTCGAACGCCAGAAAGCCCTCAGCGAACGGCTGGATCAGTTGGTCAATCTGGACAAGCTCAAAGGCTACCTGGCGCTGAGTCAACTGGTCAGCCTGCCTTCCGAGCAGCAACAGGTTCGCGACGCCCTGAATAAACTCCCGGCATTCTGGCAACCGTTGCTTGATCTCGGTATCCCGGTCACCGCGCTGCAAGCCGAACTGGCGCAGTTGCAGGCATTGCCGGTCGAAGACATCGACGCAGCGCTGGTCGGCCCCTTGGCCGAGCCATGGCGTCCGCTATGGCTGGGCGCCTCGGATGACGGCGTGGCGGCGATGGTCAGCCTGCAAGGCTTGAACGATGCCGCGTTGCTGCGGGTGCAAGCGTTGGACTTGCCGGGTGTGCAGTTGGTGGATCGTCTGGACGACCTGAATAAAGTCTTCGCCGCCACCCAGATCAGCGCCGCTGAATTGAAACTGATGTCCTGCGCGTTGATCGTGCTGCTGCTGATTCTGCCCTTCGGTTTTGGCGGCGCCCTGCGGCTCGTCGCGCTGCCATTACTGGCGGCATTGTGCAGCCTCGCCAGCCTCGGTTGGCTGGGCCAGCCGCTGACGCTGTTCAGCGTGTTCGGGTTGCTGCTGGTGACGGCAATCAGTGTCGATTACGCGATCCTCATGCGCGAGCAGATCGGCGGTGCCGCCGTGAGCCTGCTCGGCACGCTACTGGCGGCAGCGACCACGTGGCTGTCGTTTGGTCTGCTGGCGATTTCCAGCACGCCGGCGGTGAGCAACTTCGGTCTTTCGGTGAGCCTCGGGCTGGCCTTCAGTTTCATCCTCGCGCCGTGGGCCAAACCTTCGGCGCACGCCGCGCCAATTGCGGAGCCGGCAGCATGATGATCGCGCTGTTCTGGCTGCTGGCCCTGGCGCTGTTCGCGGTGGCGACTCGCGTCGGGCGTCATTTCGGTTTGATCCCGATTGTCAGCCAGTTACTGCTGGCGACCTTCGGCCTGCCGCTGCTGATGTATTTCTGGATTGAGCCGTACTGGCAGTTGAGCGGCGCCGAGCTGGTCTCGCCGGGCTGGCTGAAAAACCTCTACAGCCTGAGTTTCGCGCTGTTGCTGGGGCATATCCTCAGCGACGTGATCGACCTGAAGCTGGATCGCCAGAGCCTGAAAATCGCTCTGCCGAGTTTCAGCATTCCGTTCATCTGCGGTCTGGCGACGGCCATTTGGCTGCTGCCGGATCAGCCATGGTTGAGTTCGCTGGCAGTCGGCCTGTTGTTCGCGATCACAGCAATCCCGGTGCTGTATCTGTACCTGCGGCACATCAACTATCCACCGGCCGCTACCCGCCGACTGGTGCAGACCGCGATCCTCATCGACCTGACCTGCTGGAGCCTGTTCGCCTTCGCCCAAGGCAGTCTGCACCTGAGCAGCCTGTTGCTGCCGCTGGCCGGCGCCTGCCTGCCGTTGCTGCTGCGTGCGTTCGGGTTGCGTCAGCCGCTGCTGCACAGCCTGGGTTTCTTCGCGCTGCTGGTGGTGGCGGAACACTTCAAACTCAATGCGCTGATTTTCGGCATCGGTTATCTGTTGTGCATGGCTGCTCTCAAGCTACCGCTGGTGCTACCGTTATCGGCAGCCTGGATGAGCCGCCTGCAGAACGGCATCGCGATTCCGCTGATCCTGACCTTCGGCATTGTGCAGATCAACGTGCACAGCGCCATGGACAGCCTCAGTTGGGCGCAGCTCGGTGCGCTGCTGGTGTTTCCCATTGTCAGCAAACTGCTGGGTAACTGGCTCGGCCTCGGTTGGGCCGGCGCGTCGTTTATCGGCGCCAGCCGCTGGCGTGAAAGCCTGCTGCTGAACATTCGCGGCTTGAGCGAGATCGTCTTTCTCAACCTGCTGCTGCAACAACAGCTGATCAGCCCCGCGCTGTACTTCGCGCTGATGCTGATGGGTTTGATCGCAACGCTGCTGCCGGCACTCGCCGGTATGCGCCGAATTCCCTCACAGGTCGCCGCCCCGGCCAGGAGCTCCAGTGCCAACAGTTGATACGGAACGTCGCCAGGTCATCGTTATCGGTGCCGGCCCATCGGGTGCCATCGCTGCCGCCTTGCTCAAGCGTAACGGTCATGATGTGCTGATCATCGAGCGCCAGCATTTTCCACGGTTTTCCATCGGCGAAAGCCTGCTCTCGCACTGCCTGGATTTCGTCGAAGAAGCCGGCATGCTCGAAGCGGTACAAGCCGCCGGTTTTCAGCTGAAAAACGGCGCGGCATTTGCCTGGGGCGAGCGTTACAGCACCTTCGATTTCGGCGACACCTTCAGCAACGGCAAGCCGACCACCTTTCAGGTTCAGCGCGCTGACTTCGACAAACTGCTGGCCGATCAGGCAGCGCTGCAAGGCGTGGAGATCCGTTACGGCGAGACGATCACCAGTGCCAACTTCGAATTGGCCAAACCCCAGCTCGGCGCTCGCCGCGAAGACGGCAGCGAATACCGTCTCGAAGCCGACTTCGTGCTCGATGCCAGCGGCTACGGCCGCGTCTTGCCGCGCCTGCTCGACCTTGAAGCGCCGTCGAACTTCCCGCTGCGCCAAGCGGTGTTCACCCACATCGAAGACCACATCGACGGCCCGCACTTCGACCGTGAAAAGATCCTCATCACCACCCACCCGACCCACCGCGACATCTGGTTCTGGACCATCCCGTTCAGCCAGGGTCGCTGCTCGGTGGGCGTGGTTGCCGCGGCCGAACACTTCGAAGGCCGCGGCGACGATCTTGACGCCTGCCTGCGCGGCTTCATCGCCGAAACCCCGAGCTTGGCCAAGGTGCTGAAAAACGCCCATTGGGACACACCGGCGCGGACCATCGGCGGCTACTCGGCCAACGTCAAAACCTTGCACGGCCCGGGCTTCGCCTTGCTCGGCAACGCCGCCGAATTCCTCGACCCGGTATTTTCCTCCGGCGTGACCATCGCCATGCGTTCGGCGAGCATGGCCGCCAGCGTCCTGCATCGACAGCTGCAAGGCGAAAGCGTGGACTGGCAGCGCGAGTTTGCCGAGCCGCTGAAGCGTGGCGTCGACACTTTCCGGTGTTACGTCGAAGGCTGGTACGCCGGGACCTTCCAGGATGTGATCTACCACCCGGGTGGCACACCGGAAATCCGTCGGATGATCAGCGCGATCCTCGCCGGTTACGCCTGGGACGAACGCAATCCATTCGTCAGCGAGCCCAAGCGTCGGTTGCGCATGCTGTCGGATATTTGCGCGAGTGATGCGACGTGAGCGGCACCGAACAACAATACCTAAGCGACAGTTACGTCGAAGAAACCCGCTTCGGTTTCTGGTTTCTGCGCAGCTTCACCTGGCAGCACCACGTACTGCGGGTGGCAATCAACGACCTGCGCAGCTTGTTCAGCGAAACGCTGCCCAGCCATCCGGTGCTGCTGGATGCCGGTTGCGGTCAGGGCAAGTCGTTCCAGTACCTGCGCCAGGTGTTTGCCCCGCAACGCCTGATCGGTCTGGACGCCGACCCGCACAGCCTGATGCTCAGCGGCGAAGAGGCGCAGCGCCAGAACATCGACGTCGAACTGATCGGCAGCGACTGCGCGACCCTTGCTGTACCAGACGCCAGCGTCGACCTGCTGTTCTGCCACCAGACCTTCCACCATCTGGTGGAGCAGGAGCAAGCCCTCGCCGAGTTCTATCGGGTGCTTAAGCCGGGCGGCTATCTGATGTTTGCCGAATCCACCGAGGCCTACATCGACACCTGGGTGATTCGCTGGTTGTTCCGCCACCCGATGCACGTGCAAAAGAGTGCCGACGGGTATTTGCAGATGATTCGTCAGCAGGGTTTTGAATTCGGCCCGCAAAACGTGTCCTACCCTTATCTATGGTGGAGTCGCGCGAAGGATTTCGGTCTGCTCGAACGCTTTGGACTGCGCCGCCCGAAACCGGTTGGCCAACGGGAAGAAACCCTGGTCAACGTGGTTGCCCGTAAACCGCTCGAAGGTCAGTGCCGATGATTCGCCTCCTGCTCGTGTGCTGTGCCCTGCTGCTGAGCGCTTGTGCCAGCCAGCCGCCGCTGCCCGAGCGCAACCCGACGCTGGCCTTGCCGCTGCAATTGCATGTCGAACGGCAACGGGTCGATCAGCGCCAGGACTGGTTGCTGGTGATCCAGCGCGAAGGTGCCGGCATTCGCTGGTCGCTGATGGACCCACTGGGCATTCCCGTGGCTCGCCAGCGTCTGGTCGACAACCAATGGCAGGCCGACGGTTTGCTACCGCCCAATCCGGAAGCGCGTCAGTTATTTGCGGCGTTATTGTTCGCCCTGACACCAGAGGCGCAATTGCTCGATAATTATCCTGCCGCCCAACGTCACGCCGCTTTACGCTCGCTGGCGCCGCACTGGCAGGTGCTGTATCGAACCCCGTCGGACTTCGTCCTGACGCTGCCCGAACAGCTGAACTATCACGTCACCCCGCTAACCGCCGAGGCTGCGCCATGACGGCCTACCTGAATGCCCTCGGGCTGATCTGCAGCCTGGGGCGCAACAAACATGAAGTCGCCCGCAAGCTGTTTGCCGGCGACTGTTCGGGGATACGCGCCGAGGCCCACTGGGTGCCTGAGCGTTCGCTGCCAGTCGCTGCGGTACACGGTGAGCTGGCCACGATCCCGACCGAGCTGAGCCAGCACCGCACCCGCAACAATCAATTATTGCTGGAAGCCGCGCTGCAAATCCGCGCAGACATCGATCAAGCGATTCAAACCTATGGCCGTGGACGCATCGGCATCGTCCTGGGCACCAGCACCTCGGGGATCGACGAAGGCAGTCGCGGGATTGCTCATTACATCCGCGAAAATCAGTTCCCGCCTGACTACGACTATCAGCAACAGGAACTCAGCGCGCCGGCGAACTTCCTTGCCGACTGGCTACAACTGAGCGGTCCGGCCTATGTGATTTCCACGGCCTGCACCTCCAGCGCCCGCGCCTTGCTGAGTGCCCGGCGATTGCTCGATCTGGGCATGTGTGATGTCGTGCTGTGCGGCGGCGTCGACAGTTTGTGCAAACTGACCCTCAACGGTTTCTCGGCGCTGGATGCAGTATCCGAACAGCGCTGCAATCCGTTTTCGGTCAATCGCAACGGGATCAACATAGGCGAAGCGGCGGTACTTTTCTTGATGAGCAAAAACCTCGGCGCCAGCCAACCGATTGCCCTGCTGGGCAGCGGCGCCAGCTCCGATGCGCACCATATTTCCGCCCCGGAACCCAGCGGCCGCGGCGCCCTGCAAGCAATGAACAAGGCCCTGAGCAGCGCCGGTTTGGCGCCTGAGCGGATCAACTACCTGAACCTGCACGGCACCGCCACCCAACACAACGACGCCATGGAAAGCCTGGCAGTCAACACACTGTTCCCGGCGGGCGTGCCCTGCTCGTCGACCAAACCCATGACCGGCCACACCCTCGGCGCGGCCGGGGCGCTGGAAGCGGCGTTCTGCTGGTTGAGTTTGAGCCGCGAAAATACCCGACATGCGCTGCCGCCCCACGTCTGGGACGGCCAGCCCGACCCGCAACTGCCAGCGCTGAATTTTGTGACCACCGCAGATCGCCTGGAACAAAGCGCTGCACGCTGCCTGATGAGCAATTCCTTTGCCTTTGGTGGCAACAACGTCAGCCTGATTATCGGAGACGCCGAATGATTGATTGGCCTCTCGCCGAACTGCTGCCCCACGCGGGCGACATGATCCTTATCGATCAAGTGCTGTCGTTCGACGAAGAACAGATTCACACCCGCCTCACCGTCAAGCCCGGTGGCCTGTTCAACCGACCCGACGGCAGTTTGCCGGCCTGGGTCGGTATCGAACTCATGGCGCAAAGCGTGGCCGCGTATGCCGGGTGTCGCGCACGCACGCAAGGCAATGCAGTTGAGCTGGGCTTCCTGCTCGGTACGCGTAAATTCGAATGCAATGTGGAACACTTTCCAGTCGGCTGCGAGCTGACGATTCACGCCCTGCGTTCGCTCGAAGACGACAACGGCATGGGTGTCTTCGAGTGCCACCTGACAGCCCCCGGCATTCATGCCATGGCTCGGCTGAATGTGTTCTGCCCGCCTAAGGCAGCTCAATATCTACACGAATCCCCGTCTTCAAAAGCTAATGGAGCCCAGTCATGACTGAATCCGTACTGGTCACCGGTTCCAGCCGCGGTATCGGCCGCGCCATCGCCCTGCGTCTGGCCCAGGCCGGCTTCGATCTGGTGTTGCATTGCCGCAGTGGCCGCTGCGACGCCGAGGCCGTGCAGGCCGAAGTCGAAGCCTTGGGACGCCGTGCGCGAATCCTGCAATTCGACGTATCGGATCGCGCCAGCTGCAAGGTACATCTCGAAACCGACGTGGAAACCCACGGCGCCTACTACGGCGTGGTGCTCAACGCCGGCCTGACGCGCGACGGTGCCTTTCCGGCCCTGAGCGAGGACGACTGGGACGTGGTGATGCGCACCAACCTCGACGGTTTTTATAACGTGTTGCACCCGGTCATGATGCCGATGATTCGTCGGCGCGCCGCCGGGCGGATCGTGTGCATCACTTCGGTTTCCGGGTTGATCGGCAACCGTGGACAGGTCAACTACAGCGCCTCCAAGGCCGGGTTGATCGGCGCCGCCAAGGCCCTGGCGATCGAACTGGGCAAACGCAAAATCACCGTCAACTGCGTTGCTCCGGGTCTGATCGACACCGCGATGCTCGACGAAAATGTACCCGTGGAAGAACTGCTGAAAATGATCCCCGCACAACGCATGGGCACCCCTGAAGAAGTGGCCAGCGCCGTGAACTTCCTGATGTCCGCCGAAGCAGGCTATATCACTCGACAGGTTCTGGCCGTCAACGGAGGCCTGTGTTGATGAAGCGCGTCGTCGTCACCGGCATGGCCGGCATCACCTCGCTGGGCAGCGACTGGGAGACCATCTGCGCTAACTTCAAGGCCAACCGCAGTGGCATCCGGCGCATGGATGAGTGGGATCGCTTCACCGAACTGAACACACGCCTGGCAGGTCCGATCGATGATTTCGTCGTCCCCAGCCACTGGACCCGCAAGCAGTTGCGCAGCATGGGCCGGGTTTCCCGGCTGGCGGTTGGCGCGGCAGAACGGGCGCTGGCCGATGCCGGACTGCTCGGTAACGAGTCGATCAAGGACGGCCGCATGGGTGTGTCCTGCGGCTCATCCACCGGCAGCACCGACGAAATCAAAGCCTTCGGCAAGATGCTGCTCAATTCAGTGGCTGAAGGCCTGAACGCCAACTCCTACGTGCGAATGATGCCGCACACCACAGCGGCCAATATCAGTATTTTCTTTGGCCTCACCGGGCGCCTGATCCCGACTTCCAGCGCCTGCACCAGTGGCAGCCAGGGCGTCGGTTATGCCTACGAGGCGATCAAGTTCGGCCGCCTGCCGCTGATGCTCGCCGGCGGCGCCGAAGAGCTGTGCCCGACCGAAGCCATGGTGTTCGACGCACTCTACGCCACCAGCCTGAAAAACGACGCCCCGAACACCAGCCCACGGCCTTACGACAGTGATCGCGATGGCCTGGTGATTGGCGAAGGCGGCGGCATGCTGGTGCTCGAAGAGCTCGAACACGCGCTGGCCCGTGGTGCGCACATTCACGCGGAAATCGTTGGTTTTGGCAGTAACGCCGACGGCCAGCACGCCACCCGCCCAGAGCAGACCACCATGCGCCGGGCCATGGAGCTGGCGCTGGAAGACGCCGGTCTGGAGCCCTCGGCCATCGGCTACGTGAACGGTCATGGCACCGCCACCGAGCAAGGCGACATCGCGGAAACCCTGGCCACCCACAGCCTGTTCGGCAGCCACATGCCGATCAGCTCGCAGAAAAGCTTTCTCGGTCACACCCTGGGTGCCTGCGGAGCACTGGAGTCCTGGTTCAGCATCGAAATGATGAACAGCGACGAGTACGCCCACACCTTCAACCTCGACAACGTCGACCCACGCTGCGGCGAACTGGACTACCTGCGCGGCGAGTTCCGCCAGATGAGCTGCCAGTATGTGATGAATAACAACTTCGCTTTTGGTGGGGTTAATACGTCGCTGATCTTTCGGCGCTGGTCGTAAGCGCCACATCAAGATCAAAAGATCGCAGCCTGCGGCAGCTCCTACAAGAGCAATGAGCGCAAGGATCCCAAGACCTATGAATGCCACGCCGGGGCAATCATGGCTGGGGTTGCATTGAAGGGGGATTTGGAGAAGGTTCAGTAATTCAAGGCGCCTGCTCCATAGGAGCTGGCGTTGTGTCGGTATCCCCTTCCAACGCCCCCTGGAACTCCGTCTGCAGTAGTGCCAAAAATGCTTCCCGAGCTGGGTGTCGACCTGCGTTTTCATGCCAGTAAAACAGGTTGTCGATACTCGTCAGCTCCGGGAATTCATATCCTTGCCAACCCGCACTGTGGCGGTATTGGTCATAGATCCCGCGAGGAACCAGCGAAACGCCGGCACCGGCACTGACACAGCCAACTATAGCGCCATAGCTTGCGATGCTGACAATCGGCAGCACTTGATCATGGCGCAACAGCCACTGCTCCAGCGCCAACCGGTACGGACAGCCCGGGGGCCACATGAAAATTTCCTTACCTTGCAAATCCGCCGCCTTGCGTAAAGGCCCATGGGACGCGGACGCGATGAGAATTAAATCTTCCTGATACACCACTGCACGCTTGAGACCGGGGCGTTCAATGTTCACTGCAACGATCACCCCATCAAGCCGGTGATGCTGAGTATCGTCCAGCAGTTGCGCCCAGGTGCCGGTGCTCAACTCAAGCGAGACCTGTGGGTACAGCGCATGGTACTTGGCCAATAACCGGGGCAACCGCCCCGTAGCGCTAGACTCAATGGCACCAATGCGCAGGGGACCGCCAGGCGTATTGGTGGGCGCTACCGCGCGTCGGGCTTCATCAGCCAAACACAGGATTTTCGTCGCGTAATCAAGAAATACCTCCCCAGCAGGAGTGATCCGCAACCCTCGACCGTCGCGGAAAAACAGCGGTGTGCCGAGCTCACGCTCCAGGGACTTGAGGCGTGCGGTGATATTGGACGGCACGCAGTGCAGCAATTCGGCGGCGCGCGCGATGCTGCCGAAGTCGTGAACCGTCTTGAACATGCGCAGTTGGGACAATTCCATAGCTCACCCAGAGTGAATTCACAGGTCAGTTTAAGTCACTTGTAGTGAGGCTGCGTGTTTTTGATACTTCAACCCGCGCACGCTGCAAGGACGCTGTCGCCCTTTCATATCCCTCGATAAGCAGGAGTTTTTATGGAGTTAGTTGAGCGAAAAATCCAGTCCCTCGCCGAAAGTGTGTTCACCCATAAAGCCCTCGATAACACATTCTATCGGCGATGGATGGGTGGCTCACTCCCCCTCGCCGACGTTGAGGTGTTTGCTCGAAACTACCTGGCCCGTACGACGCAGACTTCTCGCATGGTTGCCCTGTCGTTTGTGGGCACGGACGACTTGTACGCTCAGGTCGAAATCGTCAAAAACCTGTACTCCGAGATGGGCTACGGCAACCCGGAAAAGGCCCACCTCGCCCTGCTGGAAAGTTATCTGATTGACCTTGTCAGCCGTCTTGCTGATCGGCCATACAGCATGGACGAACTCATGGCTTTGCCTGTGCTGGAAAGTACCCACACGTTTAGTCGCGAACAATTGAGTCTTTACACCGACGGTGGCCACAACAACAATCCGCGCCATGTGCTCGGCACATTGTTGGCTCAGGAGTGGCTGGCCTATTCGATGCTCACCCGTTTATACGAAGGAGCGCGCAACTATAAGCACCTGTATGCCAATAACGACGACTTTCATGAGCACTGCGAGTATTTCTACATCCACATCGGGGATGCGGAAAAAGAACACAAAATCCAGGCCGTGAAAGCCGCCACCCAGGAATGCACCACCGACCAGCACATAGAGGAAGTCCGCGCTTCGTTCAACCGCTTTCTGGTCATCACTGAGCAGTACTGGAACGGAATAGCTCACGCCATGCCCGGCGTGCAAAGTCGTGTTGCTCCCAAGATGACGATTTGATGAATACAAGGCCCAGCGTAAAAATCGCTTTGGCGGCGATCTTTGTAATTCTTTGCTGGGCCTATTCCCCCATTGGAATCCACATCGGACTAAAGGCTTACGAGCCCGGTCATCTCGCACTGATGCGATTCCTCATCGCCTCAACATTCATGGCCGGGGTCGCATCGGTGATGCGTATTTCCCTGCCTCGCCTTAAAGACCTGCCGCTGCTGGCGGTGCTGGGATTTTTTGCCGTCAGCCTGCATCACATAGCCCTCAACTACGGCCAACAAGGTGTTAGCGCCGGGGCCGCCAGCGTACTGGCACAATCCACGCCGCTGTTCAGCACGTTACTGGCGCATTTCGCGCTCAAGGATCGGGTCAACGGCTGGCAATGGATCTGTGTGCTGTGCGGCCTACTCGGCGCCGCTGTGGTAGTCACCGGGGACCGTGGTTTTGGTGAGCTGGATGCGCATGGGCTGCTGATCCTGCTGGCGGCATTTTCATGGAGTCTGTATTTCGCCTTGCAAAAACACCATGCCCATCGTTACGACGGGCTGACGATGGTGTGTTACACCATCTGGTCGGGCACGGTACTGCTGCTTGTATATGTCCCGGGACTTTGGAGCGAAGCACAAAATGCCTCAACTTCGGCCAACCTGGCGGTGCTTATTCTAGGCATCTTCCCCAGCGCCCTTGCGTACCTCGCCTGGGCATATGTACTGGCGCACAGCAATGTGAGCCGCGCTTCCATTTCGCTTTACCTGATACCGCCCACAGCCATGTTGATGGCCTCACTGGTTCTGAGCGAACGCCCTTCGGCCATGGTGATCGTCGGAACGGTTATTGTGCTGATGAGCGTACTCGCCCTCAATCTGGAACCATCGAAAGTCGCGGTTCCTGCCGACGAAGTTTGAACAGCGGTCGTGACCACCTATGAATGACACACAAAATCCGACCTTGGCCTACGAGCACCATGTGCTGATTTGTACCAACTTGCGCCCCGATGGCCACCGTAGCTGCTCGGGCTCAGGTGCTCATGAACTGCTCAGTGCAGCAAAACGCAAACTCGCCAAAATGGGTGAACCAGGAACATCGCGCGCCAACGCATCGGGCTGCTTGGGCCGCTGCGAGCACGGCCCGGTCATGGTGATTTACCCGGATAACCTGTGGTTCTCGTGCAAGACGCCACAACAGGTTGAATGCATTCTCGATCAACACCTCTTGCGCCCCGATCCGCAATTGTGACTCAAGGGGCTTCAGCAGGAATCCACGCCATGACTTGGACGGATGAAGACATGTGCATCGCACAATGGATGCTGGCCGAATACCGTAAACAAGACTATCTGCCGCAAGCTGTCGCCGCTCGGGAGATCCGTCTGATGTTCGGCAACGCTCATGTGTACCAAAATCGCCACGGCAACTGGGCCGTGAACAAGCCGATTCTCGAAGCCTTTAAGGCACTGACTGCTGAGTACGTGGTATGGAGCCGAAGCTTTCAACTATGGAGGCCAAGAACCGCACAAGATCCGGCTGGCATACGCGTGAGCCGCTGACAAGCTATCCCGCCGGATGCCATGCAGCGGGCTTCATGACCTCGCGTAACATCTGAGTGCAACACTCGGCGCCTGCGGAGCACTGGAGTCCTGGTTCAGCATCGAAATGATGAACAGCGGCGAGTACGCCCACACCTTCAACCTCGACAACGTCGACTCACGCTGCGGTGAACTGGACTACCTGCGCGGCGAGTTCCGCCAGATGAGCTGCCAGTATGTGATGAATAACAACTTCGCTTTTGGTGGGGTTAATACTTCGCTGATCTTTCGGCGCTGGTCGTAAGCACCCCATCAAGATCAAAAGATCGTGTGTACAACGCGATCCCCCGTAGGAGCTGCCGCAGGCTGCGATCTTTTCATTTCCCCCTGCAAAGAAATGACACAAACGGAAAACGGAGCACGGCATTTCGGAATAGCCCTACAGCCAGCACTTGAGCGCCCCATTAGGGTGGATGTTTTTCATCGAAAGAATGGAAGCTTTTACCATGTGCGGCTGTCCCCGATGTAATCCCCGCAAGCCGACTCCTGACAACATACGTCGTCAGGAGGCAGACATTCATAGGTATGAAAAAGGACTGGCTCGCGATGAAGCCCGACGGAACGAGTGCCCCTCGCAGCCAGAAGCACAGCCCAAAATCATGGGTTGCGTGTTCGCCAAAAGCTGCAACCTCCCAGACGGCGTAATCAATCACAACAACCCGGCCGGGTTTGTCCCCCTCGAGAAACTGGCTAACTATGGCTTGTGGGCGGTGCTTGGCACCGGCGCAGCAATCACCGCCGAAGGGATACCCCTGAAACTGGTCGGTGGTTCGGCAACGGGCAACGCCATCGCCCAACGTCTCGGCGGCTCTCTTGCACTTGTTCTGCTATCAGGCTCAACGGTTGTGGCAACTGCTGCAGCGGTTGGCACCGTTGCACTACTGATGCCGAACACCAGCCTTTCGCCCGACAGCGCCTTCTACAAAAACGAGCAGTACGCAATGCTGGATACGGGCCGAACCCGTGTCCGCATCAACGTGAAGACATTGCCGGACGGTTCCGTCAGCGCTTACGGCTTCTACACGGGCGGGAAAAAACACTGGGAATTTGTCCCGGTCATCAAGGCCACTCAGGAAGGCGAGAAGTTTGTTGCCGACATCGGCAACGGGATTGGCCTGACCTGGACCCCAGCGGCGAATCCTGACGACGTACTCGGTATTCCCGCGCTGGAAGGCGCCCCGAAATTGCCGACTGTGTGGGTGTATCCGCCGACTGAGCAGGCCAACAAAGTATTGGTGAACCCGCAGCATCCGCCTGAGTGCCAGGATGCGATTATCTGGTTTCCTGCGGATGCGGGTGTAGAGCCGATCTACATTATGCTGAACGTGTTGCCGGGGGATCACAGCTATCACCCAAGACCGAGTAGCTTCCCTGCGTTCCAAGGGCTCAAGCGCGCAACACCTAAAACTCCAAAAAAAGGCGGTGGGTTACGTGATAGATGGAAAGATGAAGGCGGTACGATTTACGAATGGGACTCTCAACATGGGGCGCTGGAGAAATACAACAAGCGCGGTAAACACCTCGGTGAGTTCAACCCGGAGACCGGGGCACAGACAAAGCCGGCAAACAAAACCAGACAGGTTGAACCATGAAATATGAACTGAGGTTTCAGATTTACGGAATACCTGAAAACGGTGACTTGGCTGTATTCGAGGTGGATTTGCCCCGAACCGTTACCACGGATGCCCTGATGCCGATAATGGCTTGGCACGAAGAAGAGGATGCAATGGCGAGCCATCTTCTATCCGCCGGGCAGGTGACGGCAATAGAGAGTCTCGCAATGATTGAACTTCCCAAGAATCTAATGCTGTATCTCAGCAGCTACAAGTGAGCCTTGGACGTCCCGCAAACAGGTGAGCAAACCAAGCCCGCCGACCCGAAAAGGAAAGTAGAAAAATGAAACATGTCATAGAGGTTTTCGACAAACAGACCGAGGAGCTTCTCCTGAGTGTAGAAGTACCCAACAGCCGTCAAGAGGAGCTAACCAAACTAATGGGTTGGCAAAATCCGGAAGATGAATTTGACGGCTATGACCTTTCTCCAGAGCAAGTGGAAACACTTGAAGGCTGGACTGGCAAAATCCTGAGAGGTATGGACCATATCGTGCAATTGGTGTGCATAGAGTGACCTGTGGCACCGCCACCGGACAGGGCGACATTGCGGAAACCTTACCACCAGCACACTGTTCGGTGAACACATGCCGATTTTTCCGGCGCTGGTCATAAGTTGCCTACGCGACAAATGTGGCGAGGGAGCTTAAGCCGCTACACGATCCGTAGCAGCTGGCGAAGCCTGCGTTCGGCTGCGCAGCGGCCGTAAATCCTGCCTCCACGGTTAACCTGAAAAAATGTGGTGTCTGATTTTACGACTGCTTCGCAGCCGAACGCAGGCTTCGCCAGCTGCTACGGGGAATGTGCCATGCCTGAAATCCTTTAACTTACCGGCATTAGGGCTTGCCCCGGCCACGAAATAAAATACAGGGAAACTGGAGCATGTCATTTCGGAAACGTCCCACAGCCAGAGTTTGAGCTTCGCGCTAGGGTCAATGCTCCACGTCGGGGGCATCCCAAGGAAGAACGAACCATGACTAAAAAGGCAGTTATCGTTTTCAGCGGTGGACAAGACTCCACAACCTGCTTGATCCATGCATTGCCACTCTACGATGAAATCCACTGCATTACGTTTGATTATGGCCAGCGCCATCGTGCGGAGATTGAAGTGGCGCAACACCTCTCGAGAAAGCTTGGCGTGACAAATCACAAAGTACTGGATGCTTCATTGCTCAATGAACTGGCGATCAGTAGCTTGACCCGCGACAACATTCCAGTCCCAAGTGCAAATAGTTCCGGGGAAGGTGTGCCAAACACGTTCGTACCCGGCAGGAATATTCTGTTTTTAACCCTGGCCTCTATTTATGCCTATCAAGTGGGTGCTGACACTGTCATCACAGGCATTTGTGAAACAGAGAGCTCCGGCCACCCTGATTGTGGCGATGAATTTGCTAAAGTCTTGAATTACGCCATCGAATTGGGCATGGACTATAAGTTGCGCATTGAAACGCCGCTTATGTGGTTGAGCAAGGCGGAAACCTGGGCTTTGGCCGATTACCACAACAAGCTGGACTTCATTCGCTACCACACGCTGACTTGCTACAACGGATTACAGGGAAGTGGGTGCACCAACTGTGATGCCTGTAATCTTCGTGCAAAAGGACTGAATGAGTTTCTGGAGAACAAAACAGAGATCATGAACAGCCTAAAAGACAAGCTAAAATTAAAATAGCTAGTCTGCTGCTGGGGGGGAATGAATTGTTAACAGCCAATCTGCCCCCTATCTTTATGCGGCCTGGGCTCCAGTTATATATTTTTTAAATAATGACCTCGCTCCGTAGGCAGGCAAAACGTTAAAAACAGCGAAACACATTTTTATAGCTATTTGGAGATAAACCATATTAAGTATATCGCCACTTTGCATAGCGCCATAAAACGCAATATAGCAAAAAATAAAGCTATCTATCACCACTGCAAAGCAAGTACTAAAAAATATTCGCAGAAATAAAAACCTGGAGCTTGTGAGCTCTTTTATTTTACACAGCAGATACGAATTGACATATTCAGAAAAAAGAAACGAAACAGAAGATGCTACTAACACAGACGAAACATGATTAATAACCTCGCTATAGGGCATATCAAGTTTCCAGCCAGGCAATCCTGGAAGGTAGGTCGAGGTACCAAGCAAAACAACAATAAGCGCATTACTTGAAAAAACAAATAATATGGCTCTCTTTGCGAGTCTAAGACCATAAAACTCGTTCAACAAATCAACTATCAAAAACGTCAACGGATAAAGGAAGACACCTGAAGTAACAACAACATCAAACTGTTTTAAATAAATAGGTTTTGCCGCAGCAACATTTGTAAAGATGTACAGTGCAAACAACAGCAGATTGAGCACAACATAAATCATCCACGACCGTTCATGACGATCATTTACTTCATATGCGGTCACAGCAGTTCCACGAGAATAAAACTTCCTATATACGTCCTTTATTTCTGCCTTATTTAAATTATCCAGTATTTCACTTCTCAACAACTCACTTAGCTTTACTTTAACAACCTTCCCTGTAGAGATAACCATAATTACAGCAAGGCCTTTACTGTTTTCAAATCCTAACAACCTGTATTTGCTATTTTCAGCCTCACTACTACCGACCATTAAATCGCTCCTCAACTATTTCCCCCACAATAAAAACAACATCAGATTCAAAAACAGACTTATTGGTTATAAATAGTTTTTTTGTTATCTTGTCGTACGCCAGCTTTTCTTTATCACTAGACGATAATCCCTTTTTCACTATCAATAAGTCTCCCGGCTCATTCACTTCACCAATTTCATTTTCTAGAAGCACACCTATTAAATTACAAGCAGCACCAAAATAATATGTCAGAGGGTGAGTTGTGGCTAACTCACCAATTCTTTTATCCAGGCTCTGAATCAACAATTTTTCTTTAATTACAGGAACCGCCGCTGGATTCATATTTCCTTGCGGGGAAACACTACTCTCTATTATTTCTTTTTCTTCAAAATCAACAGTCTCTATTTCACTATAAGACACACCAAAAAAATCAGATATTTTACGAATTGTAGACTGCTGTACGTTTACTACCTTCCCTTCTAAAATGTTATATATCGTAGTCCTGGTCAAACCAATGGAGCTGCACAAAGAAAGCTGCGTTTCCCCGCGACTCCGTATCAAATACTTAATATTATTTTTCAAATTTTCTGTTTTTTCTTTCTTGTGCATTGCATATTTACCATTTGCCTGCCATTACAAGAAACTGCATGCCCGAGCTGAGCACTCTGGCGGCGCTTTTTTGCGTTACCAGCATCCTACATGTATAGATCACGCACAAAAAATAATATCAAAAACACACCAAACAACCGTTAGATAATGTTTCACAGACTAAAACACCTCCGAACCAGAGAAATTTCTTACAGAAACAAGGAAGCACACATGAGTTTATGGACACCACGGTCTCGGGAGCGAACATAGCCCGTTTATTGTAGGCGGTGTATTGCGCGAAAAAACCTAACGACCAGTCACGCATTAATCATTTAATTACTCAGATGTTCACTTATTTGATTAACCTTATTATTATTTCTATAAATAACTTTACCGCATCTCCAACCCGCGTACAGTGGTCAACCAAGTTCCGACTGACCACCTGAAACTTACACTTCTTAAAACTTGCAAGGAGCTCCGTCATGAAAAAGACCACACCCAACTCCCCGCAATCGCCAGACCTTTCAACCGCAGACACCGCCGATTTATCCAAACTCACCGAAGTCGCCGAACGCAGCGTCAGCGCCCGCCTTCGCAACCCAGGCCGCCCCGACCCGGTCAGCCACGTTTTCACGATCATCCCGAATGTCGACACCGAATCCCTGCTCTGTCACGCCTGTGAAACCCTGGCCTCGCTCAACGTCATGACCACCGACTTCGCCGCCGAACTTGAAGGCTCGCGCCGCAATATGGCGTTGGCGATTCAACAGTTGGCCTTGCTGGGCGAGTTGTTGGTAAACCGGGCGCTGGATAACCTGGACCCGCCCGAGGGGTTGCCTGAGGTTCCGTCTAATAGCGCTCACTGAGTGGTCGCGCTCTTTTACCGAGTGGAGGTTTTCATGGATCGATATATGCCTATCACCGGCATCGACTGCACCATCCCATCATTGCTGATCGACACCGAAGCACCACTGGACGTGTTGCACGACACCGCGGCCTACCGCATCCGCACCGCAACCCAACTGCTGGAGTATTTTGCGTTCAGCGAGGGCATTCATAGTGAGTTGGCGCGGGTGTTGGTGACGTCATTGCGCGATGGCTGCGATTTGCTGGATGTCGTCGGGCGACGATTACAGGCGCAGATTTCGGCGTAAAAAAAAACAGGCGACCTCAGTGAGATCGCCTGTTTTTTTTACGACAAAGGGCGCCTTTCGGCGTAATACCAGTCAGTTAAGCCTGTACGCAATCCGTAGCAGCTGGCGAAGCCTGCGTTCGGCCGCAAAGCGGTCGCAGAATCTAGCCATGCGGTCTTTCAGATTAATCGTGCAAGCAGGATTTACGAGTGCTGCGCACTCGAACGCAGCCTTCGGCAGCTGCTACGGTTCATGCGTTGCCCCGGAATCCCGTAACTGTCTGGCATTGGCCTTTCGGCGCCCTTTCACAAACAGGTCGGCTTGTCATCGCCCTGTACCTGCCTGGCTCTGCGATGGCTGGTTGCCCAGGATCCTCAGAGTCTCACAAGCCCCTTTCGGGAACGTGGGCAGTATTGCCCAAGGTTGAGCAAACAGCCATAGCTCTATTTCGATGTATCAGGTGCTGGCATGCAACTTCAGCCCTAACGCCTTGACGACTTTAAGGATCGTACCGAACTCAGGATTTCCTTCGCCGGACAGCGCTCGGTAGAGGCTCTCACGTGAAAGTCCGGCATCACGTGCAACCTGGGTCATACCTCGGGCGCGTGCAATTGTGCCAAGTGCCTTGGCGATAAAGGCTGGATCATCTCCGGCCTCCTCCATGCAAGCATCCAGGTAGTTGGCCATGTCCTCTTCGGTCTTGAGGTACTCGGCAGAGTCCCAGCGAGAAAATTGTTCGGTCATGGATTTTGCTCCTGCCAGGATCTTGCAATGAGCCTGGCTTGTTTGATGTCTCGAGTCTGACTGCTTTTGTCACCCCCGCAAAGGAGAATGACCAATTGCCGCCCCTGCTGCATGAAGTACACCCGATAACCGGGGCCGTAATCGATACGTGCTTCACTCAATCCGTCGCCAACGGCCTTCACATCCCCCAGATTACCGTCAGCCATGCGATCAATTCGCACCTGAATACGCATCCGGGCGCGACTATCGGCCAACTTCGTCAACCAACCCGAGAATGTTGAGCTTCGAATGATTTCAGTCATACGACGAAGTGTAGCCTTCAAGCTACACCCGCTCAACCTGAATTTACTGCCCACACTGACAACGATGCCTGCGATGAGGGTCAAGACTGCATCTACAAGACTCGCTACGTCGCCTCAACCTTACGCGTCAGCAACTCGACAAACGCCTTGGCCATCGGCGATTTCTGATCCTTGCGCTGTACCAGCCACACGGCCGACATCGCCAGCGGGTCGAGCAAGGGGCGATAGACCACGCCGTCGATGCGCATCCGCTGATAGGACGCCGGCAACACCGACACTCCAAGCCCTGCCGCTACCAGACCAATGATGGTCATGGCCTCGCCGGCTTCCTGGGTGAAGTGCGGGCTGAAACCCGCGTCGCGCGCCAGGCTCAGCAGTTGCGCGTATAGACCACTGCCGTAGCTGCGTGGGAAGAACACGAAGGGCTCGTGGGCCAGCGCTGACAGAAACAGCCCTTCCTCGCTGCCGACCACCAGCGGATCCTTGGAGCTGAGCACGGCCACCAAGGGCTCCCGCGTCAACTCGACCACCTCAAGCGAATCCGGCAGCGGCAAGGGTCGCATGATCCCGACCTGAATCGACTCCTCCACCAACGCCTCGGCGACTTGGGTGCTGCTCATCTCCCGCAGGTTCAAATGCACGGCCGGGAAGCGCTGACGGAACGAGAAGATCGCCTGGGGGATGGTCGAGTTGAACGGCGCCGATGAGGTGAAGCCAATCTTCAATTCCCCCAGTTCGCCAAGTTGAGCTCGACGGGCGACGTCAGCGGCTTTGTCGACTTGGGCCAGCACTAGCCGAGCCTCTTCGAGGAACAGCCGACCGGCCTCACTGAGCTCGACCCGACGATTGGTACGCTCGAATAAACGTGCGCCGACTTCCTGTTCCAGTACCTGAATCTGCTGGCTCAACGGTGGCTGAGAGATGCCCAGCACTTGTGCTGCGCGGCCGAAGTGCAGTTCTTCGGCGACGGCGATGAAGTAGCGCAAATGGCGCAATTCCATGAAAACTCCATTAGGTCGTTAAACCTATCAAACAGGTCGAACAATATATTGGATAGAAACATTAGCCAGCTATATGATTTTTCCATTGCCTGCCTGGCCGTGCTCTCCCGAGGTCCCCGTGAAAACTGCTGTCGCCCCGCTCGCCCATGAATTGCCGCCGACTGCGCTGGACGATGTGGTCGCCCAACTGAACGATGTGTACATCGAAAAAGGCACGCCGATGTTCATGCGCACGGTGCTGGCGCTGTTCTCCGGCGGTTTCGCGACCTTCGCCCTGCTCTACTGCGTGCAGCCGATGATGCCGCTGTTCTCCCGTGAGTTTTCGATCAACGCGGCGCAGAGCAGCCTGATCCTGTCGGTGGCCACCGGGATGCTCGCCATCGGCCTGCTGATCACCGGCCCGATCTCCGACCGCATCGGCCGTAAACCGGTGATGGTTGCGGCGCTGTTCGCCGCAGCGTTGTGCACTATCGCCAGTGCGATGATGCCGAGCTGGCAGGGGGTGCTGGTGATGCGTGCACTGGTCGGGCTATCCCTCAGCGGGCTGGCGGCGGTGGCCATGACTTACCTGAGCGAAGAGATTCATCCACAGCACATCGGCCTGGCGATGGGGCTGTACATCGGTGGCAACGCGATTGGCGGGATGTGCGGCCGGCTGATCGTCGGCGTGTTGATCGACTTCGTCAATTGGCACACGGCGATGCTGGTGATCGGCGGGCTGGCGCTGATTGCCGCGACGGTGTTCTGGAAAATCCTCCCCGAATCGCGCAACTTCCGCTCCCGCTCGATGCACCCACGCAGCTTGCTCGACGGCTTCACCATGCACTTTCGCGACGCCGGCCTGCCGTGGTTGTTCCTTGAAGCGTTCGTGCTGATGGGCGCGTTCGTCACGCTGTTCAACTACATCGGCTATCGCCTGCTGGCCGAACCGTATCACATGGATCAGGCCTTCGTAGGCTTGCTCTCGGTGGTTTACCTGTCGGGTATCTACAGTTCGGCGAAAATCGGCGCACTGGCCGACAAACTCGGCCGCCGCAAAGTGCTGTGGGCGACCATCGTGCTGATGCTCGCGGGCCTTGCACTGACTTTGCTCACACCGTTGCCGCTGGTGATCATCGGCATGTTGATCTTTACCTTTGGTTTCTTCGGCGCGCACTCGGTGGCCAGCAGCTGGATCGGCCGCCGCGCCACCAAGGCCAAGGGCCAGGCCTCGTCGCTGTACCTGTTCAGCTACTACGCCGGATCAAGTATCGCCGGCACGGCGGGCGGGGTGTTCTGGCACTTGGGCGGCTGGAACGGGATCGGCCTGTTTATCGGCGGGTTGCTGGTGATTGCACTGTTGGTGGCGTTGAAACTGGCCCGGTTGCCATTGCTGCCCAACAACCAATCGGTGTGAGGCCTGCACGTCAGGAACCCTGCACCAGCACCTGTGCCTCCAGCGCTTGCCCCTGCTTGTCCAGTGTCAGTGATTGCAAGGTCGCACCGTCCTGTTCGGTTCGGTGCAGCCAGGCCAGTAGCACCCGCGCATCTCCGCGCAGCGTCAGGCGCAGAAGATCGCCTTGCACCTCCAGCTGTTGCAGGTCGAGGCCGTCGGCAATTGCGCGTTCACTGAGTTGCGTGGACAGCGGGGCAGTCCCTTCGGCCCGAGCACCGGGGGCTTGAGCTCGAGCGACCTCCCCGGCCTGAACCAGTCGCTGCTGGTACAAGCGCTCAGCCACCGCAAGCCGCTGCTGGGACGGCTGCCATAACCCGACGAACGCCAGTCCGGCAACGAGCGCTACCACCAGGACACTCAGCGCCTGTCGGTCGCGCAGCGCCAGCCGACTCCAGGTCTGCGTCACACTGACCGGCAGCTTCGGTATGTTGAGTTTCATGGGCGATTTTCCAATGTCAGCAGCGCCAGGACACGGTCCTGTGCCTTGCTTGCGCTGCCCAGCCTGATTGGCAATCCGCTGCTCTGGCCACGCTCGCGCAGCTGTTCGAGTTCGGCAAAACTGCCGGCCGTGAGTTGCAGTTTCCAACCGTCGCCGACACGGTATTCGATGCGTTGTACTTCAACACTGCTTGCACCGATCACCTGCTCGGTCAACTTCAGCAAGCGGGCAATCTGCGTATCCTGTGCGCTGATGCGGGTTTGTTTTTGCAGCGCCTTGAGTTGCGCCGAAAGATCAACGATACGTGTCTGTTCCGGATACAAGGCCCTGAAACGTTGTTCGCTCTGGTCAGACAAGCGTTGGGCCTGATCCTCGAAAAAGTGGCTGCGTGCGAGTGTGCTCCCCCACCCCAGGGTGAACAACAACGCGGCCGAGATCAGTGCCGTCGACCAGGGAAAACGCCGGCGCTCCCGACGAAACTCGCCGTGCAGCAGGTTGATCGCAGGCCCCGCCCCCGCCTGGCCATGCAGCACTTCAAACCCTTCGTCCAGCCAGCAGATGGGCTCAGGCAGCTGCGGACTGATCGCAGCCAGCCCGTGCGCCGACACCGCCAGACGAGTATCCAATGCGCCGCCAAGGAGCCAGCGCCCCAACCACCACACGCCATAGGCCTGATCATGGGGTAAACGGTCGGCATCGACCTGTACGACGCTGACGGCAATCCCCAGTTCAGCCACCAGCGCCAGCAACGCTGCAAAGCGTTGTTTGTTGAGCAACAGCACCGGATAGCACCCCTGCGAGTCACGCAGGCCGATGCTCAGGTGTAGCGCCTCAAGGTCTTCGCTCAGTTGATCTTCGATGGCGAACGCAATGGCCTGAGCGTCGGGGCGACGTCGCGAGGGCCATTTTTCGGTACGTAGCCAGCCACACATCTCCATCGGCAACACCAGATGGACAGCCTGCCCTGATAACTGTTTGGCGGCATCGGCGAGCGAAAGGACCGACCGCTCATTCGATGCCGAGACCAGGCAGCAGAGCCATTGCGCGCAAGGTTGCACCGCCCCTTCGGGGGTGAGGTAAAGCCAGGTGTTCATGACGAGGACTCGCTTGTCAGTGAGGTCAGGAACCGTCGTTGCACGACGTTGACCTGCCGGGTTTTGGCGTCGAGTTCGACTTCGCTGACCAGTTGCAAACGACTTTGCCCAACGGCCACGTCTACCGTGATCCGAAACCAGCGACTGCCCAGACCCAAGCCATGGCTGCCCAGTTCAAGCCCTGCGAGCAAAGGGTCCTCGACGAACGCCTGCACCGAGCGGTACCCCTGCGCCGGACGCTGTTGCACCAACGCTCGGGCCGTTGCTTCGGTCATACCGTCGAGTGTCATCAGTTGCTGCTGCGATGCGGTATTGATGTTCAGGCTGGCGTTCCTGGGCAGCAGTGCCACCATTGGCTGCAAGCGCCGCAGCACCTCGCCGTCGACGCCCGGCCACACGCGTAATTGACTGAGGTCTGTCAGCGCGCCGAAGTGCGAGGTCGCGAGCCTTTCGAGTTCTGGATTGCGGATCTGCAGCAGGGCCAGCAGACGTATCCAACGCTGTTGCGCGAGCAGATCGATTTGCCCGCCGGCCAGCAGTACAGAAAGGTTGAAGCGCGCGGCCAGGTCTTCGACGCGGATGTGCAGCGTCCCGTCCTCGACCTCGAACGGCGGCTTAGCCTGCGCCCACACTTGCGCCAGGTTGACGCTGCGAGACGCTTGCATCTCGGGGTGGCGCAACCGCTGCAAGGCCCAGCGCTCACCGGAAAAACCCAGTTGGCGCAGTTGCACTTGATGAAGCTGTTGCGCGGTGCTTTTGACCACCAGCCGATGGTTGCGCAGCATCCCGCCCATCAGCAGCAGCGCCAGGCTCATGACCAACAGCACACTGATCAGCGCGACGCCGCGTTGCCGACTCATGACGCGCTCCCAGGCAACAGCAGGACCCGGCGAATCGACTCGAAGCGCTCCGTTGAAAAGGTGATTTCCAAAGCCTTCGGCGCGGAGACTGACTTGCGGGTGCCGGGCGGCCTCTCGCTGCGCCAACCGCTCTGATCATAGAGCCGCCAATGCAATTCGCGCACGCCGGTGAGCAGTTTTTGCCGCTGCACCAACGGCTGTTCAGGGCGTTGGCTTTCACGCCACAACGTCCCCTTGTCGAGGCGATAAGTGACGTCCTGCAACTCGCTACGCGGCTCATCCAACGGATTACGCCAGTTGCCGCGCTGCAACAGCAAAACGTTCTGCTGCAGCACCATAGGCTGCGCCGTTACCTGCAAGGCATCACGTTCGATCACGGCGATGGCGCGTTGCAACCCGCGCATGTCGCGCTCATGGGATGAACTGCTGCGTTCAGCACGGACCACGCCATCGAACAGCCGCCAGCTGGCCAGGCCAAGCAAGGCGAATATCGCCATGGCGATCACCAGTTCGAGCAAGGTGAAGCCATGCTGCTTATTCATCACGGGCGTCAATCCAACCCGTCGTTCGATGTACGACCTGATCGCTGCCTGAACGGCTGACACTGAGCTCGACCTTCAGCAAACGCGAATCGGCCACCGGACTGATGGTCTGGCTCAGGCTCCAGTCGCGTCGGTCGAAGTGTCGGCTCAGGTATTCGTGCCCTTGAGCCGGTGCAGCCCCCAGCTGTAATTCGCTCAAGTGGTTGTCAGCCAGCCAGGTCCCACACAACTGCTCCTCCAATCGAGCATTCTGCTTGAGGGCGTATTGACCAGCCGCCATCACGGCCCCCGCCAACGTCGCAAAGACAACCAGCGCGATCATGATTTCCAACAGGGTAAAGCCACGGTGTGTCTGGCGCGGCAGCGCAGGCTTTCTCTTACTCATCAAGGGCAGCCTCATTCAAACCATCACTGGAGAGGCTGATCAACGACTGCTGATCGGCTTGCAGGTGCAAGGTGAACGCACTGCTTTCATCACTGCTGAGCAACACCAGGTGCGGTTGACCGGGACGCCCCGCAAGCGTCGACATTTGGCCAGATTGCTCCAGGCGCAGCTGCAAGCCTTCCGGTAAACGATAAGCGCGGCCTGCCGGGCGCCAGTCCTGGCCATAGAGAGCCAGCACCTGATAACCCTCGGGCTCCAGCCGAAGGCCATACTCGCGCCCCTCGAGCACAGCCTGCTCACGTAGCGCCTGCAACAACTGGATCAAACCGTTGGCCTCCTGCCGCGCCAGGCGCGCGGGTGAGGTGCCGGTGGCCAGGCTCACCATCCCCAGCAGCACGCCGATCAGCACCATGACCACCATCAACTCCAGCAAGGTGAAACCCCGGCACGCCTGGCGCATCGGTCAATCCCCCCAGTTGCCGATGTCTGCCCCATGGCCTTCGCCACCGGACACACCGTCAGCGCCAAAGGAGTACAGGTCATAGCCGCCATCGTCCGAATTCACCCCGGGATTGAGGTACTGATACGGCATTCCCCAAGGGTCCACCGGCACACTTTTGAGATAACCCTGCGGACTCCAGTTTCTCGGTACCGGAGCGCCCAGCGGCCGCTTGACCAACGCTTCCAGCCCTTGCTGGGTGGTGGGGTAGCTGAAGTTGTCGAGGCGGTACATTTCAAGGCTGGTGGAGATCGCCAGAATGTCGGTGCGGGCCGCTGTGACCTTGGCCTGATCGGGTCGACTCATGAACTGTGGCACGACGATGGCGCCAAGCACGCCGATGATGACCACCACCACCATGATTTCGATCAGGGTAAAGCCACGCTGACGCTTGGCTGAAGTATTACGGACAGGATTCATCGATCAACTCACCAGTTGGTTCAGGCTAAGAATGGGTAAAAGAATGGCCATGACGATCAGCAGCACGACACCGCCCATCAGCACCAACATGACCGGTTCGAATAGGCTCACAACCAGCGCGATGCGCGCTGCCAGGGTCTTTTCCTGCTGCTCGGCGGCCCGCGCCAGCATGCTGTCGAGTTCACCGGCACGCTCGCCACTGGCAATCATATGCAGCATCATTGGCGGGATATCGCCGCCTTGTTCCAGGCCATGGGTCAGGGTGCCGCCCTCACGTACCGAGCGCGCAACATCGCGCATGCGCGTGCGAATCGTCAGGTTGCCAATGACGGCGGCAGCAATTTCCAGGGCATCGACCAACGGCACCGCGCTCTTGCCGAGGATCGCCAGGGTGCTGGCAAAACGCGCCGCCTCCATGGCCCGCAACACCCCACCCAGCAACGGCAAGCGCAACACCAGTGCGTGCCAGCGCACACGCATGGATGGCTGGACCAAGGCCCAGCGTCCCAACAGCGTCAGCACTGACAACAGACCCAACAGGAGCAGGCCATGACTATGCAGACCGTCACTGATCAGGATCATGCCCTGGGTCAGCAGCGGTAACGGCTGACCGCTATCGACGAAAATCTTCACCACATCCGGCACTACGTAGCCGAGCAGGAAACCGACAATGGCCAGCGAGGCGAACAGCAGAATCATCGGGTAAACCAGCGCCAGCTGAATTCGCTGGCGCGACGCCTGACGGGCCTCCGTGTACGCCGCCAACTGTTCAAGCACATGACCCAGATGTCCGGAGCGCTCACCTGCCGCGATGGTGGCGCGAAACAGTTCGGGGAACGCCCGGGGAAATCCACCCAGCGCCGCCGCCAATGAATAACCTTCCATCACCCGCGCCCGCACCGCTGAGAGCAAGGCGTTGACCTTGCGCTTTTCGCTCTGCGCCGCAACGGCCCGTAAGGCCTCTTCGAGGGGCAGACCGGCCTGAATCAGCGTGGATAACTGCAACGTCAGCAGCGCCAGTTCGCCCGAGCTCAGCTTCATGGCATTCGCAAAAATCCCCTCCCGAGCGCCCTGATACTTAGCCTCGCCGACATGACTGGGTAACAAACCCCGTTCACGCAACAGCTGCCGGGCATGCCGTGGGCTATCAGCCTCCAGCACACCTCGGGACTGACGGCCACTGCGGTCTTGGGCACGGTATTCGAATCCCGGCAACGGCTAGTCCTCCTGGCTGACGCGCAGCAACTCATCGAGACTGGTGACACCCTCAAGCACCAGCCGCTGACCGTCCTGAAACAGGCTGCGCGACAGCGTCCGCGCCTCGTCCGCCAACGCCTGTTCACTGGCCCCCTGATGAACCAGCGCGGACAGCGTCGGAGTTAAGCTGATCAACTCGTACATACCGACCCGCCCCCGGTAGCCTTGTTGGCATCGAGCGCATCCATTGGCCCTGAATAGCCGCACAGCACCGTCGCCGGCAACGCCCAGGCTCTGGCAGTCGACAGCATCAGCTTCATAGGCTTGCTTGCAGTGTGGACAGAGGGTTCGCAACAAGCGTTGGGCGAGCACACCGATCAGCGACGACGCCAACAAGTAGGCGTCGACGCCCATGTCCAGCAAGCGGGTGACCGCGCCGACCGCGCTGTTGGTGTGCAAGGTCGATAACACCAAGTGCCCGGTCAACGACGCCTGCACGGCAATTTCGGCGGTTTCCCGATCGCGGATTTCACCGACCATCACTACATCCGGGTCCTGGCGCAGAATCGCCCGCAGGCCCCGGGCGAACGTCATCTCGACCTTTGGATTGACCGGCGTCTGGCCAATCCCCGGCAAGTGATACTCGATCGGATCCTCCACCGTGAGAATATTGCGCGTCTGGTCGTTGAGACTGGCCAGCGCCGCATACAGGCTGGTGGTCTTGCCGGAGCCGGTGGGACCGGTCACCAGGAAAATCCCGTGGGGCCTGCCAAGAATCCGCTGAAAGCGTGCCAGGGTGTCGGGCGGCATGCCCAGGCGCTGCAAGTCGAGGCGTCCGGATTGTTTGTCGAGCAGTCGCAACACCACTCGCTCGCCATGAGCTGACGGCAGAGTCGAGACCCGCACATCCACCTCATGCCCGGCCAGGCGCAGCGCAATGCGACCGTCCTGCGGCACGCGCTTTTCAGCAATATCGAGGCGCGCCATGACCTTGATCCGTGACACCAGCAGATTGGCCAACTCGCGCCGGGGTCTGAGCACCTCACGCAATTGCCCATCTACCCGCATCCGCACCAACAGGTACTGCTCGAAGGTTTCCAGGTGAACATCCGAGGCTTTTTCGCGCACCGCCTCACTGAGCAACGCGTTGATCAGCCGGATGATCGGCGCGTCACCTTCCTGTTCGAGCAGGTCGGCGGTCTGCGGAAGCTGATCGGCCAGGCTCAACAGATCGAGTTCTTCGTCCAGTCCCTGGGCGACCTGTTCGGCGGCGCTCTGACCTACGCCGTAAGCGCTCGCCAGCCGTGTCGCGAACATCGCAGGCTCAAGGACCTGAACAGGCAGATCACGCCCCGTCACACGCCGAACTTCCGCCAGTGCGGTCAGCGGCGTATCGCTGCGGATCGACAGGCTCAACGCCTCGCCCGAACCCTCAAGCAACACCCCCAAACGCCGGGAGAAACCGAATGGCAGCCGTTCGCTGTACCCCGTCAGACTCGTCATGGGGCGCGGCGCTCACGGGGCTCATCGAACAGCTGATGCGGATCATCGGGCAATAACAGCGAATTGTTCTGCCGAGCCGCCGGCTGACTCAGATCCCGGAGGGCCTTGTAGCGGTCCTCACTGATTTCGGCGATATCCTGACGGGTGCGCACGATGGTCGGGCGCAGAAACACCATCAGGTTACTTTTGGTCTGGGTGTCTTTCGTCCAGCGAAACAGCGCGCCGAGATAAGGAATGCTGCGCAACAGCGGCACCCCGCTTTCCTGGGTCCGAACGCTGTCCTTGATAAGGCCACCGATCACAATGATCTCGCCATCGTTGGCAAGGATCGTGCTCTTGAGGGCACGCTTGTTGGTAATCAGGTCGGAAGAATCGATGCCGGACACCGAAGGCGCGATATCGGAGATTTCCTGCTCGACCTCCAGACGCAGGATCGAACCTTCGTTGATGTGCGGACGGATCTTCAGGCTGATCCCGACATCCTTGCGTTCGACCGTGGTGAAGGGGTTATCTGCACCACTGCTATTGGTGGCGTAAGAACCGGTCTTGAACGGCACGTTCTGGCCGACGATGATTTCCGCTTCCTGGTTGTCCAGAGTCAGCAGGCTCGGCGTCGATAGCAGGTTGCTGCGGCTGTTACTGGCCAGAGCCGAAATCAGTGCGCCAAAGTTGCCGCCACCGAGTCGCAGCAACGAACCTTCCGGGGCCGGACTCTTGTCGTCGAAATTGAACCCACCGAGCACCGGAACCCCGGTACCCGGAAAGTTGATGATCCCTTTCGCGTTACCGCTGTCCAGCCCCCACTGCACACCGAGCGCTTCGATGATGTCACCGGAAATCTCGACGATGGCCGCGTGAATCAGCACCTGGGCACGCGGTTGATCCAGTTCACGAACGATGTTCTCCAACGTCCGCAATTGCGCCGGATCGGCGAAAATCACCAGTGCATTCTGGCGTTCGTCGGCCTTTACCATGACCGGCGTGGCCGACATCGGCTCTTTTGAACCGCTGCTACTCGACTGTGCCTTGAACCCCTGCCCCAGTGCATCCAGCACCTCGGCCAACTGCTTGGCATCGCTGTGGTGCAAACGGATCACCCGGGCGTTATCGAGTTTGGTCGTCGCCGGAATGTCCAGCGAGCCGGCCAACCGGACCAGACGTTCGCGCGCTACCGGCGGCCCGACAACCACCAGGCGATTGGCCCTGGGGTCGGCAATCACCAAGCTTCCGGCCTCGGCTCCGGACTTGCCCAGTGACGCCTCCATCACCTTGGCGATATCGGCCGCCAGACCATGGCGTAGCACGACAATGGTATGAGCATTTTTCGCCCCGGAATCAAGTTGCCGTACCACTTGCCCAATCCGCCGAACATTGCTCGCGGTATCGGTGACCACCAACGCGTTGGCCGAGACGGACGGACCGACATAGCCATTGGTCGAGACCAGCGGCCTGACCAGACCGGCCAGATCGGCAGCCGAGCTTGCGCCGAGGGCGATGACCTCGGTCACGAACTGTCCATCGCGAGACGTTCGCGGATCACCCTGACTGGCGCGGGTCTTGGCTTCCGCTACGGGGGTAATGAGTATTCGATCGCCTTGATCGATCACCGTGAAGTTATGAGCATCAAGCACCGAATAGAACAACCGTCGGACGCCCTCGCGATCCAGCGCTTGTCCGGACATGACCGTGATTCGCCCTTGAACCCTGGGGTCGAGGATCACGGTCGTGTCCAGAATCGACGACATTTCGGCAACGATGTCCCTTAGCTCAGCGTTGTTCATCGCCAGTTGCCAACGCTGTTCTTCAGCCGCTACCCAACCCGGGAGCAGCAGGACTGCCATGCCCAGGGCGCGCAGCAGTGCGCCGTAGGTGCGAAAACAATTCGAGCGGTTCATTCAGTGACTCTGTGGCAAATCAGCGGTTGGCCGAAAGTGAATAAGGGCAGGTGCGGGATCGGATCGGGTGTCGGCAGGTTTGATCGTCAACAAGGTGCGCTCGGTAGTGGGTTGCAGGGCCAGCAACTCCTCGCGACCTTTGCGCCACAGCACCACCCTGGAGACCTCAACCCGCCGCAGTACACTGCCGCCGGGCAAGCTGTCGCCGACCTGATACAAACGTTCACCGTCAGCACCCGCCAGCAACGCCCGCGAAAGCCCGGTGCTGGAGACAAAACTAGCGCGCAAGGTCAGCGGTTCAGCACTGCGCAGCGCTGCCGTTTGCGCAGCCAGCCCCATCACTGTCGCGATAGCGTCAGGGTTGAACTCGGGCATCGGCTGCGTATCCGGTGGCAGCCGTACCGGCCGCTCGGATTGCACAAGCAGTTCATCGCGCAACGTCTGTTCGTTGGCGAACAGGTAAACGCCGTACCCCAGCGGTAATACCCACAGGATGACCCCGAGCAGCGTCGGCCAGCCTGTGGACATTGCCGTGAATAAAGAGTCCAGCGTCAATGACCTGCCCATTCAGCGGTGAAACCACATGTTTACAAGCACACGGCGTCCCGATACTTCATGTTTGATGACCGCGCTCATGTGCAAGGCAACCAACGCCGCCAGCACGACACATGCCCAAACATGAATCTTTATAAACAGCTGAATCCAGTCAGGGTCTTGTAAAGGTTGGGGAATAAATAAAAGGTCAAAAACATTAATAACCCGGTCCATCATTAACACACCCGTTACCAACACCAGACTGACCACCAGATAAATAAGCCAATGCACAAAAGACGCCACATTTTCGGCCAGCGTAGAACACTGCCTGGCACTCGACCGACTTCGACGAAAAGAAAGATAAAGCCTGACCACAAAGAACGGTAAAAACGCCGTCGTCATCGACACATTAATAAACGCCACCCACTCCTTGACCGGCAACGCCACTTCAAACAGTGCCACATAAAAACCACTGACCAGTGCCCAGATAATAATGACCGCCGAAAGCCAGTGCAGAAATTTCTGCGCCCTCGTATACGATAAGGTTTTCATTTAACTATCAACACCCAATAACATTGGCGAGAAACACGCACACCCGCACCGGCGAACAATCAAAAAATCACGATTGTCCGCCGGTGTGTCAGATCAACTTATTTCTCATCCCAGGCCATCGCCCAGTCACTGCCGAACCCCGGCTCGAAACCATTCGCCGACGGGCTGTACTGCTTGCAGTAACCCGAGTAAGGAAACGGCTTGCACTCATACACCAGACCGTTCTTGGGCTGCAGCACTTTGGTCCCTGCGGTGTAGTCACCGAGATTATTCGGAAACTCGAAATCGTACTCTTGCGCACCGCCCTCGCCGGTGAATTTGGTTTCTTCGAAGGCTTGGCGAGTGGTGCGGCCGTCTTCCGTGGTGCCCACCAGTTTCACGCCATGTTTACCTGGCGCAGAACGTACATCGACATTCAGTACAGTGTTGCTCTGTGCCGCTACCTGCTGCCGGGTGAAACCCACTTGCTTGTTGCTGTCATCGAAAATCGTCGCTTCGATAGTCATTGTCCGATTGTTGACGATCGGGACCGCGACTTTGCCAACCCCCTTCACCAGTTCATGCTCTGGGGCCAGGCCACCGAACTCCATGCGGGCGTCGGTATCTTCCTGCATGTCCAGCGCCACTTCATAACGAGTGACAGCGCTTTCTTTCTGGGCATACAGCTTGTTCACGCCTTTCACTGGTTCAATGTTGTCGTGCTCATCGCGAATACCGGCTTTGATCAACGTCTGAGTCTTGTTGATCTGCTCGGCCAACTTGAGCGACCAGTTCTCCGGCTTGCCTTCTTCAGCGTTGCCGATGGTGATCTCGACACTGTACTGCGCGCTTTCACCGCTATTGGTAAAGGCGCGGGCCTTGACCTTGTCACCGGCAATCAGCGTGGTTGCAGGGGTGATGGTGCCAACAGAGTTCCAACCACCAGGCAACGCGGCCTCGGCAAGAATGCTGACGTCAACAACGTTGTGGAACGCCGCAGCAGTATCACCAACGGTCCAGATACCCAGAATCACATGGTGGCCAGTCTTGTCGTCCGGAATCACGCAAGCGTGCTTGTCCCCGGAGACGGGCAGAACATTACCGCCGTCGACAAAACAAAACGGCGTGCTATCGAAAGAAGCGCGTTTTAGCGGCTCGTTAGGATTCCAGCCATTTTTGGTAATGAAGTACTCATGCTTGGTGGCGGGATGAGCGGCAGTGTATTTCCAATCGAAATCGATAGAACGGTCCTTGATTTCAGTCAAGTGCCAGCGTGTGGCTGACTGAGCATCGACCGCGGAAAACATCGCGATACCACCACTGGCAATCTTTCCGTCAATCGGACCTTGCAGCGGAGCGCCACCGACACCGTTCGGGAAACCCTTGAAAGTTTCACCCACGCTTTGTGGCTCGTACTGCGCACCACCGCAGTCTTTATTCAGACCTTTCTGACAAAGAAAGGCACGGGACGGTGGTTCATTCAAGTAACCATGAGCTGCGACATTCTGTGTTGCCAACATTGCCGCCAACAGCGTCAACGAGGAAGCACACCCTGTTAATGCGCCCCCCTTAGAAATAGTATTTTGCATATTATTAGTTCCAGACTGATTATTAAGAGTTACTCGCAGAACGTCATATAACGGATAACAACGCGATCATTGGCTGTTATGCACTTACAACTAACACCCTTAAAACCCACAAGATCATTGTGTTCAGACCACAAACTCTCATAAAACAAAATTTATCTGACAACTCTTGAAAACGTTCACCATCGGCGATAGTAAGGGTGTGCGATAGCGCACTTTACAGTCTGGACTTTTAACTCTATGTAGGACGAATCCTGCATCACATAGGGAAATCAGCAGCCAGACTTGTCGGACAAATCACGTAACATTGCCTTACATAAGATCGCACTTTTTCAACGCCAAAATTGACACACAACACTCAAAAATTTCAGTAATGAAGATGGCGCAGACAGAACGTGTATCCCGGTCTTAAACAACCAGGCATGCAGATACCGGCAGCAGAGCCACCAGATCACAGAGGATGGGTCCAACGCAGGAAAGCCGCCCGCCTGGCACAGAGGCCAGACAGGCTGTCACCGATTACTGATGGTATTGCGCCGACAATTCATGCACCGCGCGCAAGAAGGCGCCAGCGTGTTCCGGGTCGACTTCCGGGGTGATGCCGTGGCCGAGGTTGAACACGTGACCGCTGCCTTTGCCGTAGCTGGCGAGGATCCGGCCGACTTCGGCGCGAATGGCTTCTGGCTTGGCGTACAGCACGGTAGGGTCCATGTTGCCTTGCAAGGCGACTTTGCTGCCAACACGCTGGCGGGCTTCGCCGATGTCGCAGGTCCAGTCCAGACCCAAGGCATCTGCACCGGCGTCGGCGATACTTTCCAGCCACAGGCCGCCGTTTTTGGTGAAGAGGATGACCGGCACTTTGCGGCCTTCGTGCTCACGGATCAGGCCGCTGACGATTTTGCGCATGTAGGCCAGGGAGAACTCCTGGTAGGCCGCTGCCGAGAGGTTGCCGCCCCAGGTGTCGAAGATCTGCACCGCTTGCGCGCCGGCCATGATCTGGCCGTTGAGGTAAGAAGTGACCGACTGCGCGAGTTTATCCAGCAGCAGGTGCATGGCTTGCGGGTTGTCGTAGAGCATGGCCTTGGTCTTGCGGAAGTCTTTCGACGAACCGCCTTCGACCATGTAGGTGGCCAGGGTCCATGGGCTGCCGGAGAAGCCGATCAGCGGCACGCGGCCGTTCAGCTCGCGGCGGATGGTGCTGACCGCGTCCATCACGTAGCCAAGGTCTTTGTGCGGGTCAGGAATCGGCAGGGCCTCGACGTCGGCCAGGGTGCTGACGACTTTTTTGAAGCGCGGACCTTCGCCGGTTTCGAAGTACAGCCCTTGGCCCATGGCATCGGGAATGGTCAGGATGTCGGAGAAAAGGATCGCCGCATCCAGTTGTGGATAACGGTCGAGCGGCTGCATCGTGACTTCGCAAGCGAACTCCGGATTCATGCACAGGCTCATGAAATCACCGGCCTTGGCACGGCTGGCGCGGTATTCAGGCAGGTAGCGACCGGCCTGACGCATCATCCACACGGGCGTGACGTCTACGGGTTGCTTGAGCAGGGCGCGAAGGAAACGGTCGTTCTTCAGGGCAGTCATGTCGGCATCCGGAAAAAAAGTGCGGGCATTTTCTCAGAGCGCGACGCAAAAGGCACGGCAAGCGCCGCACCTTTTGTCTATCGGGTCAATTTGTCGCGCTGGAATGCGGCCTTCTGCAGCACCGCGAAACAACTGTGGGAGCAGCCGGTCGACGCTCGATTGCTCGCGATGAAGGTCTCACATTCAACATCTCTGTCGACTGATCTGCCGCCATCGCGAGCAAGCTCGCTCCCACATTTTTACTGCATTCCAAGTTCAGATAGCAGTCAGACGCCCAGGTAGTCCAGGATCCCTTCGGCGGCATTACGGCCTTCGAAGATCGCCGTCACCACCAGGTCAGAACCACGCACCATGTCGCCACCGGCGAAGATTTTCGGGTTGCTGGTCTGGTGCTTGTACGTACCTTGTTCCGGGGCCACGACGCGGCCCTGGCTGTCGGTCTGGATGCTGAACTGCTCGAACCACGACGCCGGGCTCGGACGGAAACCGAAGGCGATGACCACGGCGTCGGCCGGGATGATCTCTTCGGAGCCCGGGATCGGCTCGGGGCTGCGACGGCCACGGGCGTCCGGCTCGCCGAGACGGGTCTCGACCACCTTCACACCTTCGACCTTGTCTTCACCGACGATGGCGATTGGCTGGCGGTTGTAGAGGAATTTCACGCCTTCTTCCTTGGCGTTCTTCACCTCTTTGCGCGAGCCCGGCATGTTCGCTTCGTCACGACGATAGGCACAGGTCACCGACTTGGCGCCCTGACGAATCGAGGTGCGGTTGCAGTCCATCGCCGTGTCGCCGCCGCCCAGTACCACGACCTTCTTGCCTTTCATGTCGACGAAATCTTCCGGCGACTTTTCAAAGCCCAGGTTGCGGTTGACGTTGGCAATCAGGAAGTCCAGCGCGTCGTAGACGCCCGGCAGGTCCTCACCGGCAAAGCCGCCCTTCATGTAGGTGTAGGTGCCCATGCCCATGAATACGGCATCGTATTCTTCGAGCAGTTGCTCGATGGTCACGTCCTTGCCGATTTCGGTATTCAGGCGGAACTCGATGCCCATGCCGGTGAAGACCTCGCGGCGATTGCTCAGCACGGTCTTTTCCAGCTTGAACTCGGGGATGCCGAAGGTCAGCAGACCGCCGATTTCCGGGTTCTTGTCGAACACCACCGGGGTCACGCCACCGCGTACCAGCACGTCGGCACAACCCAGGCCAGCAGGGCCTGCGCCGATCACCGCGACACGTTTACCGGTCGGCTTGACCTTCGACATGTCCGGGCGCCAGCCCATGGCGAACGCGGTGTCGGTGATGTATTTCTCGACCGAACCGATGGTCACCGCGCCGAAGCCGTCGTTAAGGGTGCACGCACCCTCGCACAAACGGTCCTGCGGGCACACGCGGCCGCAGACTTCTGGCAGAGTGTTGGTCTGGTGCGACAGCTCGGCGGCGGCGAGGATGTTGCCCTCGGCCACCAGTTTCAACCAGTTGGGAATGAAGTTGTGCACCGGGCACTTCCACTCGCAATACGGGTTACCGCAACCCAGGCAGCGGTGGGCCTGGTCGGCCGACTGCTGGGGTTTGAAGGGTTCGTAGATTTCCACGAACTCTTTCTTGCGTTGACGCAACAGTTTCTTCTTCGGATCCTTGCGCCCGACCTCGATGAACTGGAAGTCATTATTCAGACGTTCAGCCATTGTTAAAACCTCATCAAACTCTTCAGGCGCATATCACTGCGGGTTGGCACGGGTGCTGGAAAGCAACGATTTCAAGTTGGCAGCCTTAGGCTTGACCAACCAGAACCGACGCAAGTAGTCATCGAGGTTCTCAGCGAGGTTACGACCCCACTCGCTGTCGGTTTCCTCGACGTATTCGTTCAGCACGCGTTGCAAGTGGCTGCGATAGGCTTCCATTGCCTCACCGCTGATCCGCTGGATTTCCACCAGTTCGTGGTTGACCCGGTCAACGAAGGTGTTGTCCTGGTCGAGCACGTAGGCGAAACCGCCGGTCATGCCTGAGCCGAAGTTGTAACCGGTCTTGCCCAGTACGCAGACGAAACCACCAGTCATGTACTCGCAGCAGTGATCGCCAGTGCCTTCAACCACGGTGTGAGCACCGGAGTTACGCACTGCGAAACGCTCGCCCGCGGTACCGGCGGCGAACAGCTTGCCGCCCGTGGCGCCGTATAGGCAGGTGTTGCCGATAATGGCGCTGTCCTGAGTTTTGTAGACGCTGCCTTTTGGCGGAACGATGACCAGTTTGCCACCGGTCATGCCTTTGCCGACGTAGTCGTTGGCATCGCCTTCGAGGTACATGTTCAGACCGCCGGCGTTCCACACACCAAAGCTCTGACCGGCCGTCCCTTTGAAGCGGAAGGTGATCGGCGCATTGGCCATGCCCTGGTTGCCGTGCTTGCGCGCGATTTCGCCAGAGATCCGCGCGCCGATTGAACGGTCGCAGTTGCAGATGTCCAGAGCGAAATCGGCGCCGCTCAGGTCGTTGATCGCCGAAGTGGCCATCTCGACCATCTTCTCGGCCAACAGGCCTTTATCGAACGGCGGGTTGCGCTCGACCTGGCAGAACTGTGGCTTGTCCGCCGGGATGTGATCGCTGCCCAGCAGCGGGGTCAGGTCCAGGTGGTTTTGCTTGGCGGTCTGACCTTCGAGGATTTCCAGCAGATCGGTACGACCGATCAGCTCTTCGAGGGAGCGCACGCCCAGCTTCGCCAGCCACTCACGGGTTTCTTCAGCGACGTAGGTGAAGAAGTTCACCACCATGTCGACCGTACCGATGTAGTGGTCCTTGCGCAGTTTTTCGTTCTGAGTCGCCACGCCGGTAGCGCAGTTGTTCAGGTGGCAGATGCGCAAGTATTTGCAGCCCAGGGCGATCATTGGCGCGGTGCCGAAGCCGAAGCTTTCAGCGCCGAGGATTGCGGCTTTGATCACGTCGAGGCCGGTTTTCAGGCCACCGTCGGTCTGCACCCGGACTTTGCCGCGCAGGTCGTTGCCGCGCAGGGTCTGGTGGGTTTCGGCCAGGCCGAGTTCCCACGGGGCGCCCGCATACTTGATCGAGGTCAGCGGCGATGCACCGGTGCCGCCGTCGTAGCCAGAAATGGTGATCAGGTCGGCATAAGCCTTGGCCACGCCAGCGGCGATGGTGCCAACGCCCGCTTCTGCAACCAGCTTCACCGAGACCAGAGCCTTCGGGTTGACTTGTTTCAGGTCGAAAATCAGCTGCGACAGGTCTTCGATCGAATAGATGTCGTGGTGCGGCGGTGGCGAAATCAGCGTCACGCCCGGCACTGCATAACGCAGTTTGGCGATCAGACCGTTGACCTTGCCGCCTGGCAACTGACCACCTTCGCCGGGCTTGGCGCCCTGCGCGACCTTGATCTGCAGCACTTCAGCGTTGACCAGGTATTCCGGGGTTACACCGAAACGGCCAGTCGCCACTTGCTTGATTTTCGAGCTCTTGATGGTGCCGTAACGCGCCGGGTCTTCGCCGCCTTCGCCGGAGTTGGAACGCGCACCGAGGCGGTTCATGGCTTCGGCCAGGGCTTCGTGAGCTTCCGGCGACAGGGCACCAAGGGAGATGCCAGCGGAGTCGAAGCGTTTGAGCACCGATTCCAGCGGTTCGATCTCGCTGATGTCCAGCGGCGTCTCAAGGGTTTTGACCTTGAACAGGTCGCGGATCATCGACACCGGACGGTTGTCCACCAGCGCCGTGTATTCCTTGAACTTGCTGTAGTCGCCCTGCTGCACAGCGGCTTGCAGGGTGCTGACCACGTCCGGGTTGTACGCGTGATATTCGCCACCGTGGACGAACTTCAGCAAACCGCCCTGCTGGATTGGCTTGCGCGGGCTCCAGGCTTCAGCAGCCAAGGCTTTCTGCTCGGCTTCGATGTCGACGAAACGCGCACCCTTGATGCGGCTTGGCACGCCACGGAAGCTCAGATCGCAAACTTCCTCGGACAGACCGATCGCTTCGAACAGTTGTGCTCCGCGATAGGAGGTGATGGTCGAGATGCCCATCTTCGAGAGGATCTTGAGCAGGCCTTTGGTGATCCCTTTGCGGTAGTTCTTGAACACCTCGTAGAGGTCGCCCAACACTTCACCGGTACGGATCAGGTCGCCCAGCACTTCGTAAGCCAGGAACGGATAGACCGCCGAGGCGCCGAAACCGATCAACACCGCGAAGTGGTGCGGGTCGCGCGCGGTAGCGGTCTCGACCAGGATGTTGCTGTCGCAACGCAGGCCTTTTTCGGTCAGACGGTGGTGCACCGCGCCAGTGGCCAGGGAAGCGTGAACCGGCAGTTTGCCCGGAGCAATGTGACGGTCGCTCAGCACGATCTGGGTACGCCCGGAACGCACGGCTTCTTCGGCCTGATCGGCGATGTTGCGCACCGCGGCTTCAAGACCCAGCGCCTCGTCGTAGTTGAGGTCGATGACCTGGCGTTCGAAGCCCGGGCGATCGAGGTTCATCAACGAGCGCCATTTGGCCGGGGAAACGACCGGCGAGCTGAGGATCACGCGCGAGGCGTGTTCCGGCGACTCCTGGAAAATGTTGCGCTCGGCTCCGAGGCAGACTTCCAGCGACATGACGATGGCTTCACGCAACGGGTCGATCGGCGGGTTGGTGACCTGCGCGAACTGCTGACGGAAGTAGTCGTACGGCGTGCGCACACGCTGGGACAACACGGCCATTGGTGTGTCGTCGCCCATGGAGCCAACGGCTTCGTAGCCTTGTTCGCCAAGCGGACGTAGCACCTGATCACGTTCTTCGAAAGTGACCTGATACATCTTCATGTATTGCTTGAGCTGGTCGACGTCGTAGAACGCCGAACCGTGGTCGTTGTCTTCCATCGTCGCCTGGATGCGCAGGGCATTCTTGCGCAGCCATTGCTTGTACGGATGACGGGACTTCAAGCGGTTGTCGATGGCATCGGTGTCGAGGATCTGACCGGTTTCGGTGTCCACGGCGAAGATCTGGCCAGGCCCGACACGGCCCTTGGCGATCACGTCTTCAGGCTGGTAGTTCCAGACACCGATTTCCGAGGCCAGGGTGATGAAGCCGTTTTTGGTGGTGACCCAACGCGCCGGGCGCAGACCGTTACGGTCGAGCAGGCACACCGCGTAACGACCATCGGTCATTACCACGCCAGCCGGACCGTCCCACGGTTCCATGTGCATCGAGTTGTACTCGTAGAACGCACGCAGATCCGGGTCCATGGTTTCGACGTTCTGCCACGCAGGCGGAATGATCATCCGCACGCCACGGAACAGGTCGATGCCGCCGGTGACCATCAGCTCGAGCATGTTGTCCATGCTCGATGAGTCGGAACCGACACGGTTGACCAGTGGGCCGAGTTCTTCCAGGTCCATCAAATCGTTGCTGAACTTGGTGCGACGGGCCACGGCCCAGTTGCGGTTGCCGGTGATGGTGTTGATCTCGCCGTTGTGCGCCAGGAAGCGGAACGGTTGAGCCAGCGGCCATTTCGGCAGGGTGTTGGTGGAGAAGCGCTGGTGGAACACGCAGATCGCGGTTTGCAGGCGCTGGTCGCTGAGGTCCGGATAGAAGGCGGTCAGGTCCGCCGGCATCATCAGGCCTTTGTAAATGATGGTCTTGTGGGAAAAGCTGCAGACGTAGTGGTCGAGGTCGGCGGCGTTAGCCACGGACGAGCGACGACGGGAAGTGAACAGCTTGACGGCCATGTCCTGATCACTCAGGCCAGCTCCGCCGATGAACACTTGTTCGATCTGCGGCAGGCGCTCGAGCGCCAGACGGCCGAGAACGCTGGTATCGATCGGCACTTTGCGCCAACCGACCAGTTGCAGGCCGGCAGCCAGGATCTCGCGATTCATGTTCTCGCGAGCCGCTTCGGCTTTTACCGGGTCCTGGTTGAAGAACACCATGCCCACGGCGTATTGCTTGGGCAATTCAATACCAAACGTTTCCTGGGTGATGGCGCGCAGGAACACATCGGGCTTTTGCATCAGCAGACCGCAACCGTCGCCGGTTTTGCCGTCAGCGTTGATCCCACCGCGGTGGGTCATGCAGGTCAGGGCCTCAATGGCCGTTTGCAACAGGGTATGACTGGGTTCGCCCTGCATATGGGCTATCAGGCCGAAACCGCAGTTATCCTTGAACTCATCTGGTTGGTACAGACCTGCTTTCATAGACACTTTCTCACCAGGCTGCCTCTTATCGAGACAAATTTCTTTTCAATTCAGCCAGTTACCTTCCACGCCGAACGTACGCCAGCTTTGCGGGGGCAAAAGGGAGGTCATTGTACACACCGACACAGAGGCTCACAAATTTGACGACGAAATGTCGCAAATCTATGTCGCATTTGTGAAAGGTTTAAAGCGATATGCTGTGCTAGTCAAAACATTTTTAATGCTGACCGCAACGACTCAAAGACTACTGTGACGCAGACACCACAAGGCACGCGGCCTGGAGGCAGCATGCGCTTGCAGAAATTTTGAGGTGCCGGGAGAGGCGGCCTGGGTAAGGCCGCCGAATCTTCAGCGAGCTGTTGCCAGTTCCTGTTGGACGCTGGCGACAGAGCGAGGCCAAGGTTTACCAGCCTGAACCTTCGCTGGCAAGGCCTTGATGGCGGTAACGGCTGCATCGCGGTTGGCGAAGTTACCGTAGGTGATGACGTAAAGCGGCTTGCCGTTAAGGACTTTCTTGAAATAGCGGTACTCGCCGCCCTGTTCCTTGACGAAATTTTGCGCCGTGGTTTCAGAGCTGGTGCCGAGGATTTGCACCACGTAGTTACCCGGTGCCTGACCGGCATACCAGGTACCACCGGTGGCGGCTTTGGCAACGTTGGCCGGCTTCTCGACCGGTTTCTCGACAGGCTTGGCGATCGGGGCTGGTTTGGCCACTGGAGCCGGTTTGGCCGCAGGTGCAGGTGCGGGTGCAGGCTTGGCGGTAGCGACCTGAGTCGGCGCAGGTGTTGGCTTGACCGCAGGAGTTGGCTTGGCCGCAGGCGCTGGCGTCGGACCAGCCGGAATACCTGCTGGAGGCGCGGTGGTGGTTACGGTAGGCGGTGTGGCACTGGAGCCTTCGACCGGCACGCCGTCGTCGCCCTCAGTGATACCGCCGGCAGCTTCTGCCAATGGACCACGCATCACTGGCTGCGACTGCCCGACCAGCGGCAATGGCATCGGCTGGGTATTGCCGGCGAACTCGACCGCCGGAGCGCCGCCGCTGTTCGGTTTCGGTGTACCCAGTGGCAGTTGCGCCTGCTCATTGGCGGGCGCACCGGTGGTTGGTGCCTTGCTGCGACCTGGCATCAACCAGGCAGCGGCCACCGCGACCACGACTACGGCGGATATCGCCAATACGTGTTTCTTCGGCATGTTGAACCCCATACTTGGACGCTTGACCGCTGAGCGGCTAGCAATCATGGCTTCGATCATCGCATCGCGGGCGACCTGATTGATGTTGCCAGGCCATCCATCGGAGCTTTCGTGTATCTCAGAGATCTGATTCGCGGAGAAAAGTTCGATTCCCTGACCGGCGCCTTCGAGTCGCTGGGCCAGGTATTCGCGGGTTTCTTCTTCGACGTAAGGTTGCAGCTCGATGACGTGGAAGCGCTCTTCCTCGGTGCTCAGCTGCTCAAGTTCGGCGATCAGCGACGACTCACCAAACAGGAATACATGCGGACGACCTTCCGGCGCGCCAGCCGCCAGCGCCAGCAGCGCTTCGAGGGCGGACTCGTCAAGTTGTTCGGCATCGTCGACCAGCAAGTAGACTTCCTGGCCAGTCAGTGCGAGCTGTACCACCTGCTTGAGGATCGCGCCGACTTCAGCCTGGGCGACGTTCAGCGCCTGAGCCACCTGACGCAACACACCCGCCGCATCGCCGGCACCACGAGCGGAAACCACCACGCTCTGTACCGACTGCTTGTTGGTACTGGCTACCAGCGCCTGACGCAACAGGGTCTTGCCGCTGCCTTGTGGGCCGGTGACCACCAGCAACAACTGGCTGTAACGGGCCAGGTGATGCAGTTGCCCCAGCACGGGTTTGCGCTGGGCAGGGAAGAATTTGAAGCCAGGCACCCGTGGAGCGAAAGGGTCGTGACTCAACTGGTAATGGCCGAGGAACGCCTCGTCGGCATGCAAACTAGTCATCGGGATCTTATTAACCTTTAAGCTGAGCCAGGGCGCGGTAATCCGCTCCCAGCGTGGCCTGTAAAACCTCTTTCGGATAATCGTCGGTCACTACGGCTTCGCCCATGCGGCGCAACAACACCAGTCGCAAACGACCGTCGATTACTTTCTTGTCAATTGCCATGTGTTCGAGAAAATCGGCTTCAGTCATCACTGAAGGCGGAATGACCGGCAACCCGGCACGCTGGAACAGGCGAATGCCACGATCACGCTCCTGGGCACTGATCCAGCCCAGACGCGAAGACATTTCCAGGGCCATTACGGTGCCGGCAGCCACCGCTTCACCATGTAGCCAGACACCATAGCCCATGTGGGTTTCGATGGCGTGGCCGAAGGTATGGCCCAGGTTCAACGTGGCGCGTACACCGGACTCCCGCTCGTCAGCACCGACCACAGCAGCCTTGGCCGCGCAGGAGCGTTCGATAGCGTAAGTCAGGGCCGTTTGATCCAGTGCCCGCAGGCGATCGACGTTGTCTTCGAGCCAGGTGAGGAACGGCTCGTCGCAGATCAGCCCGTACTTGATGACTTCCGCCAGGCCGGCAGAGAGCTCGCGGGCCGGCAGGGTATTGAGCGTGGCAGTATCGATCAACACGACGTTCGGCTGATAGAAAGCGCCGATCATGTTTTTGCCCAGGGGGTGGTTGATGCCGGTCTTGCCGCCCACCGAGGAGTCGACTTGCGACAGCAAGGTAGTCGGGACCTGGATGAAATCGACACCCCGCTGGTAACAGGCGGCGGCAAAACCAGCCATGTCGCCAATCACACCGCCGCCCAAGGCGATCACGGTGGTGCGGCGGTCATGGCGTGCAGTGAGCAGGCCGTCAAAGATGGTTTGCAGGGTTTCCCAGTTCTTGAAGGCTTCGCCGTCGGGCAAAACCACGGAAATAACCGAAAACTGAGCAAGGCTGCGGGTCAGACGCTCTAGATACAGCGGCGCAACGGTCTCGTTGGAGATGATCGCGACTTGCCGCCCGGCGATATGCGGCGCCAGCAGTTCGGGCTGATCCAGCAACCCTTCGCCAATATGGATCGGGTAGCTACGCTCGCCTAAATCGACCTTAAGTGTCTGCATGTGTCCCCACAGTGAAGTTGGAATCAGGCGTCCTGCCTTACATTATCGACTGGCAACATCTGCGTGTGTGACGCTGCCCGTTCGTCATGCGCCACACCTTCGAGCCGTCATGACCGGAGCCGAGGATAGCGCATTTCGCTCTGCGCATTAACGGGGAGGTAGCTGCTGCAAGCGTTCCAGGATGTCCAGCACTACCATCCGCGGTGGCCGCTCATCGGTTTCCACCACCAGGTCGGCGATTTCCCGATACAGCGGATCGCGCAACGCCAGCAAATCCCTGAGGGTTTTTGCCGGGTCGGCGGTGCGCAGCAGCGGACGATTGCGATCACGCGCGGTGCGCCCGACCTGCTGTTCGACGGACGCATGCAGATACACCACTCGCCCACCGGCGTGCAGCGCCCGACGATTGGCTTCGCGCATCACTGCGCCACCGCCCGTCGCCAGCACCACGCCATCGAGCGCGCACAGTTCGGCGATCATCGCCTGCTCGCGATCACGAAAGCCGGGCTCGCCTTCTTTATCGAAGATCCACGGGATATTGGCGCCCGTGCGCAATTCAATTTCCTTATCGGAATCCTTGAACGGCAGGCGCAGCTCTTTGGCCAACAAGCGACCGATGGTGCTTTTTCCAGCACCCATCGGCCCAACAAGAATCAAATTTCGCACAGAATCAATGACTCACAGCAATCGCCTGGTTATTCATGATACGCGGAGTGAGAAATACCAGCAGCTCGGATTTTTTCTCCGACACCACGTCACGCCGGAAAAGGCGGCCAAGATACGGCACATCACCGAGAAATGGCACCTTATCTACAACCTTGCTTTGAGTATTTGAGAAAACCCCGCCGATGACGATGGTTTCGCCGTCGTTGACCAGTACCTTGGCGTTGACCTCGTTCTTCTTGATCGGCGGTACATCCTGCACTTTGTTCAGGTAGTCCGGCTCATCCTTGGTGACCTTGACCTCCATGATGATGCGGTTGTCCGGGGTGATCTGTGGTGTCACCTCCAGAGACAGCGAGGCTTCCTTGAACGCCACCGATGTCGCGCCGCTGGAGCTGGCTTCCTGATAGGGAATTTCCGTGCCTTTGAGGATCTTCGCGGTTTCCTTGTCGGAGGTAACCACTTTGGGTTGAGAGACTATTTCCCCGTTTCCGGTCTTCTCCATGGCAGTCAGCTCAAGGTCCAGCAACACGTTATCGGTGATGAAGGCGATGCCGATCCCCGATGTATTTCCCGCCGTGCCCATGTCGACGAACGGCGAGTTGGTGCTGGTGCTGCCCGGCGTACCAATGGTCGATGAGGCGTTGGCCCCGTTGCTGACCCCGGAGGTATTCCAGTTACCCTTATTGCGGACCGAACCGCCCCAGCGCACGCCGAGACTTTTGTCGTAGTCGACGTTGGCTTCGACGATCCGCGCCTCGATCATCACCTGACGCACCGGAATATCCAGCTGAGCGACGATCCGCCGTAGCTCATCCAGGCGATCCTGGGTCTGGTAGGCAATGATATTGTTGGTTCGCTCGTCGACAGTGATCGAACCGCGCTCATCGATTTTCGCCTCGGCGCTGGTCACCGACTGGAACAGCTTGGCGATATCCGCCGCCTTGGCGTAGTTGACCTGCAACAGCTCACGGCGCAGTGGCGCCAGTTCGGCAATCTGTTTACGTGACTCCAGTTCCTGGCGCTCACGAGCAGCGATTTCATCTGCCGGTGCTACCAACAGGACGTTGCCGATCTTGCGCTTGTCCAACCCCTTGGTCTTGAGCACCAGGTCCAGCGCCTGATCCCATGGCACGTTTTGCAGGCGCAAGGTGATGCCACCCTGCACCGTGTCGCTGGCCACCAGATTGAGGTTGGTGAAATCGGCGATCAGTTGCAGTACCGAGCGCACATCGATGTCCTGAAAATTCAACGACAGCTTCTCGCCGCTGTAGGCAAAGCGCTCTGCATTGCGCTTCTGCAGATCGTCGACGGTCATCGGACGGACGCTGACAGTCAGCTTGTTATCGGTCTGGTAAGTCGAGTAGTCAAATGCGCCGCTGGGTTCGATGCTGATGCTGGCCTTATCGGAGGACGCACTGGCATTGACGAACTGCACCGGCGTGGCGAAATCCTTGACGTCCAGACGCACCCGCAAGCGTTCAGGCAGCTGGGTTTTGGCGAAGGTGAGGATAATCTTGCCACCGTGCTCCTGGATGTCCGGGCTGATGCCTGGGTCCGACAAATCAATGACCACATTGCCTTCACCCTGCTCACCGCGCTGAAAATCCACCCCGCGAATAGCCTTGCTTACGGGGGCGTAAGTCTTGGCCGACAGCGGTATGGCGCTGGCCACTCGCGATGCGGCGGGCCGGGATTTCCGAGCGCCGGCGGCGGCCTGCCCCACCACCACGTACAACGTGTTGCCTTCGACTCGTGAGCTGTAAGGCGTCAACTGCGTCAGGTTGATAATCAAACGCGTCCGATCCTTGGCCTCGACCACCGTCGCACTGCGGGCGTTGCCACCCCCCAGGTCACGCGTCTTGCTTGCCAGTTGACTGCTCACACCCGGTAAGTCGAGGGCGATTCGTGCCGGCTGATCGGTGGTGTAGCCATGAGGCGCGGGCGGTGGGCCATCGAAAGCCAGTTTCAACTCGATGCGATCACCCGGCAGCGCAGCGACATCCAGCGCTTTGAGATTGACCGCCTGTACCATCGGTGAAAGCAGCGCCATCCATAGTGAAATACCGAGGGCTGAAAGGATCCTGTTCATGATTCAAGTTCCACTATGAGTGCTCTTTCAAAGGAATAGTCCGCGGTCGTTCCAGCCAGGCACCCTCGCCATCGGGAACGATTTCAACCACATCGACTTGCGAGTCACTGATGGCCACAATCCGGCCATCGTTGCGGCCCAGGTAGTCACCGACCTTCAGCCGATGCACCCCACCGGCACCGCGCAACAACGCGAAAGCGCCCGAGGCATTGGAGATTGTGCCGACCATTTCAAACTGCTCGATGTTGAAACCTTCGAGGTATTGCTTGATCCGGTTCGGATCGGGTTTGACGTTGCGCGAGCCCGGTTTTCGACCTGCCAGGTCGAGCCTGATCTGTGGTGAAAAGGGGCTACGCAATGACGCAGCGTTGTAGGTGAAGGTTTCGTATGACCTGAGCGTCGGCACAGGTTCAATCTTGCCAGGCGGGCGCAGGCGCACCTCGTTCATGTAGGCGTCCAGATCGCTGACGTCGTTACCGTTGCCACAACCGAGGAGACTCCCCAACAACACAACCAGCGAAAACCATCGGGCCGCATTCACTTCAGCAACCCCTTGTCGTTGTAACGGTAGGTTTTTGCCAGGATATTCATGCGCAGTTTCGCGCCACTGCCCGGAACGACCGGCTCGATGTTGAAGTCGTGCAGGGTGACGATCCGCGGGAGGCTGGCGACGCCACTGACGAAGGTCGCCAGGTCATGGTAGGCACCGGTGACAGTGATCTGAATCGGCAGCTCGATGTAGAACTGCTGGGTGACTTCCGACAGCAGCTTGATCTCTTCGAACTCCAGCCCGCTGCCCAATCCGGTGCGGGTGATGTCTTCCAGCAGACCAGGCACTTCGGTATCACTGGGCAATTGCCGCAACAGCACACCAAAGGAAGTTTCCATTTCCTTCATCTGCTCGGTGTAGCGCTCCAGATTGGCCGCCAGGTGCGCCTTGCTCGCGAACTGTTCCTTGAGATTGATTTCCCCGGCACGGGCCTGTTCGAGTTGATCCTCAAGATCCTTGAGGTAAAAGCTGTAACCCAGCGTCAGCACCAGAACCACCACCAGCCCGCCGACCAGGCCTTTGACCGCCGCAGGCCAGGAACCTATGTTGTTCAGGTCCAGGTCGTTGATATCGATATTGCGCAAACTTTCGAACCATCGGGATGGACTCATTTCGCGCCCTCCGCTGCGGCCGGCGGGGCCTGACGAACGGTCAACTGGAACACGTTGGCCTGATCCAGCGCACCGGCGGTGGTCGCCTTCACCTCGGTCAGGCTCGGCGAATCGAACCGGTCGGAGGCACCAAGGTTGCGCAACAACTCCGAGACGCGATTGTTCGACTCTGCCGCCCCGCTGATAGACAGCGTTTTATCGACCAGTTTGACGTCGGTGAAATACACCCCGTCCGGCAGCGTGCGCGCCAGCTGATCAAAGATCCGTGCGTTGACCGACCGATTGCCTTGCAAGTCCTGGATGATCCGCATCCGCTCCACGAGCTGCTGCCGTCGGGCTTTCAGATCGCTGATCTGCTTGATCCGGTCATCGAGTACAGCAATTTGTTTAGCGACGTAATCGTTGCGTGCAACTTGTCGATCGATGGCACTGCTGATGTATTGGTCACCCAGCAGAATCACGCCGACTGCCGCTACCAACACGCCGGCCAACACCAACAGGAAACGCTTGCGACGTTCCTCGCGTAGCTCTTCGCGCCAAGGAAGCAGATTGATCCGCGCCATCAGTCGAAACTCCTTAGCGCCAGGCCGCAGGCAATCATCAACGCCGGCGCGTCACTGGCCAGGGCGCTAGCGTTGACCTTGCTGCTCAGCGTCATATCCGCAAACGGATTGGCCACCTGCGTCGGCGTGCCAAGACGCAGCTCGATCAGTTGCTCCAGCCCGGCGATCGAGGCAGTACCACCGGCCAGCAGGATCTGGTCGACCGCGTGGTACTGACCCGAGGCGAAAAAGAACTGCAACGATCGCGAAACCTGTTGCACCAGCGCCTCGCGGAACGGTTGCAGGACTTCGCTGACGTAGTCATCGGGCAATCCACCCTGTTTTTTCGCCAGCCCGGCCTGTTCGACGGTCATGCCGTAGCGACGCTGGATTTCCTCCGTCAACTGACGACCGCCGAACAACTGTTCACGGGTGTAGATGATCCGGCCGTTGGACAACACGCTCAACGTGGTCATGGTGGCGCCGATGTCGACCACGGCCACCGTCGAGCGCTCGTGTACGCCAGCCAGCTGTGCCGACAACAAGCCGAATGAACGCTCCAGTGCGTAAGCCTCGACATCGACCACCCGCGCCGTCAGGCCGGCAAGGGCCAGTGCGGCTTCGCGGACTTCGACGTTTTCCTTGCGACACGCCGCCAGCAATACATCGACCCGCTCGGGATTACGACGGGAAGCGCCCTGCACTTCAAAATCGATGGCGACTTCTTCAAGGGGATAGGGAATGTATTGGTCTGCTTCGATTTTCAGCTGATTTTCCATGTCATCGGCTGAAAGCCCGGCGTCCATTTCGATGGTCTTGGTGATGACCGCCGATCCGGCAACCGCTACCGCAACACTCTTGACACTGGTTTTGGCCTTGAGCAACACCCGGGACAACGCCTGCCCCACACCGTCGAGTTCGGCGATATTTTTCTCGACCACCGCGTTAGTCGGCAGCGGCTCTACCGCGTAGGCTTCGACCCGGTATCGAGTACCTGAGCGGCTGAGCTCGAGAAGCTTCACCGAGGTGGAGCTGATATCGATCCCCAAAAGCGTGCGGCTTTTTTTATTGAAGAGTCCCAGCACTAGCAATTCCCTATGACTATCCGTGAGTTACGGACTCTTTATGATTCATTGCGTTCAATAGCTGCGCCTTGACAGAGGCGCCAAATGCGCTTTCGGTGGAAAAATGCTTATAATGCCGAGCGTTTTTTCCGCTTTCTCAAGCGCGGGTCGCCCCTTGCTTACCTTGAATGCCCTGACGCCTAATTCATTCTTTACCCTGGATGTCCAAAAGCCTTGATTCGTCTGCTGAAATTTTTCGGGTGGTCCATCGTCGCCGTTTTCTGCGGACTGCTCCTCGGTCTGAGCGGCGCGTTTCTTTACCTTAGTCCGGGATTGCCGTCCGTGGAGGCGCTGAGAAGCATTCAGTTGCAGATTCCTTTGCGGGTCTACAGCAGCGACGGCAAGTTGATCGCGGAATTTGGCGAAATGCGCCGCACGCCAATCCGTTTCGCCGACATTCCCCCCAATTTCATCAATGCGTTACTAAGTGCTGAGGACGACAACTTCGCCAATCACTATGGCGTCGATCCCAGCAGCCTGATGCGTGCCGCGACCCAATTGGTCAAAAGCGGACACATTCAATCCGGCGGTAGCACCATCACCATGCAGGTGGCGAAGAACTTCTTCCTCACCAGCGAACGCAGCTTTTCGCGCAAGACCACAGAAATCCTCCTGGCCCTGCAAATCGAGCGTCAGTTGACCAAGGACGAGATCCTTGAGCTCTACGTGAACAAGATCTATCTGGGCAACCGCGCCTACGGCATCGAGGCAGCGGCGCAGGTGTATTACGGCAAATCGATTCGTGACGTCAGCCTGGCGCAGATGGCGATGATCGCCGGCCTGCCGAAAGCCCCTTCGCGCTTCAACCCGCTGGCCAACCCTGCGCGCAGCAAGGAACGGCGTGACTGGATTCTGGGCCGCATGTACAAGCTCGGGAAAATCGACGAGGCGGCGTATCAGACTGCGATCAACGAGCCGCTGAACGCCAGCTATCACGTGCCGACGCCGGAAGTGAACGCGCCGTACATCGCTGAAATGGCCCGCGCCGAAATGGTCGGCCGTTATGGCGCCGACGCTTACACCGAAGGTTTCCGCGTTACCACTACCGTACCGAGCAATCTTCAGGAAATGGCCAACACCGCCGTTCATGAAGGCTTGATCACCTACGACCAGCGTCACGGCTACCGCGGCCCTGAATCCCGCCTGCCGGGCAAGACGCCCGCCGCCTGGGCCACAGAGCTGACCAAGCAGCGCACCATCAGCGGCCTGGAACCAGCCATTGTCACCCTGGTCGAGAAAAACGGCGTGCAGGTCCTGACCCGCAGCGGCGAAGAACATGTCAGCTGGGACAGCATGAAATGGGCGCGCCCGTTCCTGAATACCAACAGCATGGGCCCGGCACCGAAGCAGCCATCGGACGTTGCGCAGGTCGGCGATCTGATCCGCGTACAGCGCCAGCCGGACAATGCCCTGAAGTTCAGCCAGATCCCGGTCGCCCAGAGCGCGCTGGTTTCTCTTGATCCACAGAATGGCGCCATCCGCGCACTGGTCGGCGGCTTCGCTTTCGAGCAGAGCAACTACAACCGCGCGATGCAGGCCAAGCGCCAACCGGGCTCGAGCTTCAAGCCATTCGTCTACAGCGCTGCACTGGACAACGGCTACACCCCGGCAAGCCTGGTGAACGACGCGCCAATCGTGTTCGTCGACGAGTATCTGGACAAGGTCTGGCGCCCGAAGAACGACACCAACACCTTCCTCGGCCCGATCCGCATGCGTGAAGCGCTCTACAAGTCGCGCAACCTGGTGTCGATCCGCCTGCTCCAGGCGATGGGTGTCGATCGCACCATCGACTACATCAGCAAGTTCGGTTTCAACAAGCAGGACCTGCCGCGCAACCTGTCGCTGGCCCTGGGCACCGCGACGCTGACGCCGATGGAAATCGCCACCGGCTGGAGCACGTTTGCCAACGGCGGCTACAAGATCACCCCGTACATCATCGACAAGATCGAAAGCCGTAACGGCGACACGCTGTTCGTCGCCAATCCGCCAAGCGTGCCGAAGGGCGATATCGCCAGCAGCGGAATCGCAGCACCAGTGAATAACACGTTTACGGTCAACCCGACGCCAGGCGAAGCCCCGGTGGCGCAAACCACCGCACAAGCACCGGCAGTCGCGGAACGGATCATCGACGGGCGCACCACCTTCATCCTCAACAGCATGCTTGAGGACGTGATCAAGCTCGGTACCGGGCGTCGCGCCCTGGCAATGGGCCGCAGCGACATCGCGGGCAAGACCGGGACCACCAACGAATCCAAGGACGCCTGGTTCTCGGGCTACAACGCCGATTACGTGACCACGGTCTGGACCGGTTTCGACCAACCGGAAAGCCTTGGCAAACGCGAGTTCGGTGGCACCGTCGCACTGCCGATCTGGATGAACTACATGAGCGCCGCACTCAAGGGCAGGCCACCGCATACCCAGGCCGAGCCGGAAGGCATCCTCAGCCTGAGAGTTGATCCGGTCAGCGGCCGTGCAGCCACCCCAAGCACGCCAGGCGCCTACTTCGAACTGTTCAAGGCCGAAGACACGCCACCATCGGTCAACGAGCTGGGCAACGGCAATGCCCCGGGCAGCCCACTGCCAGCGGATGAAGCGGCGCCGATCGATTTGTTCTGATCACACAGCCCCACCAAAAAGCCCCGCTCTTCGTTTGAAGGTGGGGCTTTTTAGCGTCTGGAGTTAGTACCTCCAACCACTCAGGCCGCCAAGATCAAAAGATCGCAGCCTTCGGCAGCTCGAAGAAGATCATCACCAGCGGCGCGCCTTCACCACTCAGGCCGGCCGGTAGGCCGCCGTGCTTTGCTTTTGATCTGCCCGCCCCTCCACGCCCTGAGCCTGTCCGTCAACCTGTGACGACCTCCATCGGCGCCTCTACCAACGTTGATCCACGCCGCGTTAAAGCCTGCAAGTAAGCCTTTTCGTCATAGACGGTGCTGGTTTTCCAGCACCGATAGACGATTCTGATCCACTTAAAAGCGAGTGCCCTCAGTGTCGCCTGGTATGAGCAGCCCTTAGCCCGCTGCTGCCGATAATAAGCCCCGGCCCACGTTGATTGAGTGATGCTGTGAGCGGCCCATTCGACAAAGGTCTGACGCAAGAAGGTTGAGCATTGGTAGCGCCAATACACGACTTTTTTCTTTCCGCTACGCTGGGTAACTGGTGCGATTCCGGCATATCTCTGCATCGCATTGGCGTCGTTAAATCGATCACGCTGTTCACCAAAAGCCACCATCAGGCGCGGTGCAAGATGTTGGCCGGCGCCGGGCAGCGCTTTGAAAAGCGGGTAATCGGCCAAGGTGTTGGCCGTTTCTTCGATCTCGCGATCAAAGTCCTTGATGGTGGAAATGAGCCCTTTGAGTTGCGACGCCAAGGCTGTTGCGTACAACTGCGAAGGACGTATCACCCCTGGATCCTGCGTTAAAGGCATCGCGTTGGTGATCAATTCCCAGCGAGTTTGATTGAGTTGAGGACGACGCATGTTGTGTTCGTTGAAGAACTTGAGAAAAACACTCTGGCGAGAATGCTTGATGTGTTCAAGCGTGGGCCAGCGCATCAGAAAGTCACAGAACACCACGGTGTCATGATTGCTAAACAGCTCCAGGGCCAATGGGTAATACTGTTTGAGCTCACTGATCAAGCGGTTGCTGACCTTCACTCGCTCATCAACCAGTGCGCGCCGATGTTCTGTCAGGCTGGCCAAAATACGCATGGCTGGGCTTTGCGGCATCAACTGGGGAAATCGTTGGGGATGAGTAAGCAACAACTCAAGCGCCCATTGAGCATCGGTCGGATCATCCTTGGCACCGCTACGGACAAAGGTTTTACGGTGTCTGGCCAAGGTGCTCGGATTGATTGGAAACAGGCAAAAGAACTCGTATTTTTGCAGGGCCGCCACCAACGGGCCCTTGTTGAGCTCCAGAGCAATCGCAATCGGAGCACCGTAGCGCTCAAACAACGATTTCGCCCAACGATCGATCGATTGGGGCGTGTGGTCGATGACAGAGAAGTGCCGCCGGGTTTCCCCAGCGACCTGCAAACACACGTCGTGCTTGGTATCTGCCCAATCTATTCCGATATAAGCAGTGAATCTCTGAGACAGGAGCGTTTGCATCCAAAACCTCCACAGGCGCTAAAGTACATGCAGGGACATGCATGCTTGCGTCCAGCGAAAGCGATATAGAGAGCCGTGTCGGGCTTTCCCTGAGTATTCCTTAGAGGGCGCAAGCGCACCTGTGGGCTCGAAGGTGAAGGGGTAATCATCGAGTGCTTGGAAGGCATATTCGTAGCCCACAGGTGCATGTTCCTCCCTGATCAAAACTGACTTCCAGACACCGAAGTATGGAAGAGGAAAGGAACGGACAATCTATATCGGGAGGCCGAGTGGAGGTGTTCATCAGGGGGTGGGCGCGCAGCGCCGTACGGCGCAGCCGGACACATCGAGAGGAGGTCGTCGCGCAGCAGACCGTAGGCGATGCCCCCTGATGAATGCCGGAGCGAGGGTACGCCGAGCCTAAGCGAGGTGCCGGACGCTTGGGGCGAAGCGTTTTGGTTACTTTTGGGCGTCTGCAAAAGTGACACGCTGTAAGAGCGGAACCATAAGCAGCCGTTACCGCAGGAATGGATATGTACACCTGAAAGAGATTGGTCGGCTATCAGGCCGCCATCGCGAGCAGGCTCGCTCCCACAGTTTTGATTGGGGCGCATCTGAGGGAGATGAGTCGGCTGTCAGGCCGCCATCGCGAGCAAGCTCGCTCCCACATTTAAACTGTGTACACACGCATAAAAAAACCCCGACTCGCGAGAGCCGGGGTTTTTGGGGGACGCTACAAAGGCTTAGCCGTTGAACACGTCATCCACGCTTTTCAGCGGGTAGTTCTTCGGATACGGCAGAGTCGCAACACCGGTCTCGATCGCAGCCTTGGCCACAGCATCCGCGATCACAGTGATCAGACGCGCATCCATTGGCTTCGGAATGATGTACTCACGACCGAATTCCAGCTTGATACCGCCATAGGCGTCACACACTTCCTGAGGCACTGGCAGCTTGGCCAGTTCACGCAGGGCGTTGGCCGCAGCCACTTTCATCTCTTCGTTGATGCGCTTGGCGCGAACGTCCAGAGCACCACGGAAGATGAACGGGAAGCCCAAAACGTTGTTCACCTGGTTCGGATAGTCCGAACGGCCGGTAGCCATGATCACGTCGTTACGGGTGGCGTGAGCCAGTTCCGGGGAGATTTCCGGGTCCGGGTTCGAGCACGCGAACACGATCGGGTTGGCAGCCATCAGCAGCAGGTTTTCAGCGCTCAGCAGGTTCGGACCGGACAGACCAACGAACACGTCCGCGCCCTTCAGAGCGTCAGTCAGAGTGCGCTTGTCGGTCGCGTGAGCGAAGACCGCCTTGTACTGGTTCAGGTCGTCACGCTCGGAGTGGATCACACCGGTACGGTCAACCATGAAGATATTTTCGATCTTGGCGCCCATGCTCACCAGCAACTTCATGCAGGAGATAGCGGCAGCACCAGCGCCGAGGCAAACGATCTTGGCTTCCGGCAGGGTTTTACCAGCGATTTCCAGGGCATTGATCATGCCGGCAGCGGTAACGATCGCGGTGCCATGCTGGTCATCGTGGAACACCGGAATGTCGCACTGCTCGATCAGAGCACGTTCGATCTCAAAGCACTCAGGCGCCTTGATGTCTTCCAGGTTGATGCCACCGAAGGTGATGGAGATACGCTTGACGGTGTCGATGAAGGCTTGCGGGCTTTCGGAGTCGACTTCGATGTCGAACACGTCGATACCGGCAAAGCGCTTGAACAGCACGCCTTTACCTTCCATTACCGGCTTGGAAGCCAATGGGCCGAGGTTACCCAGGCCGAGAATCGCGGTGCCATCGGAAATGACTGCAACCAGGTTGCCTTTGCCGGTGTATTTGTAGGCCAGTTCAGGATCGCGGGCGATTTCGCGTACTGGTTCGGCTACGCCGGGGCTGTAGGCCAGCGACAGGTCGCGAGCGGTAGCGGTGGCCTTGGTGAGCTCGACACTCAGCTTCCCTGGACGAGGATGGGCGTGATATTCGAGAGCGGCAGTTTTCAAATCAGACATGTGGGCATTCCGCTTTTACTGTTGGACAGACGGACCGCCGAGGATACTCGTGTCGTAAAGTCCCCACAAGACTGACCAGTCACCCCTGTCAAGGGCCCTACCCTACGACTTTGGGCCAAGAGCCACGGAACACAAGGGCTCAACTGTTCACAATCAACTTTAGAAATGTCTACAATTTCTTTTTACGGCACGGCTTGCAGCATGGCCGGATGGGTCAACGGCAACAGCCAGCGCGCCTGACCGGATTCCAAACCACCGCGCTTTGAGCGATCGAGCACCCAGCCACGCGCCTCGATCCGCTTACCGTTGAGCCGCTCCAGTGCCACCGGATCAAATTGGCCGAGCAGATTGGGTGCAACGTACAATACAACCGAACCCTGCAACTCGATCCAAATACCGCCACGATTGCGCTGAACCTTGCTCACACGACCACTGAGCAGAGCAAAACCCGACGTATTGATCTGCTCCGTTTTCAGTACAGGCGACTGCCGCCAAAGCCCCAGTCCGGCCTGCCGAGCACTGCGTTCGGCGACCTGTTGGCAACTGACAAAATCGACGTTCGGCGCCACCGCCACCAGGTAGCCGAGGCCTTCGGCAAGCATCTGCGCTTCGAGATTGGCACCGCTGTCGCTGAAAAGATGGGCCAGGGTCCGCCCGTAGCGATCCTTGCCCTCTTGACCCGCCAGCAAACCTAACCGTCCGTCGCTCGCCGCCACCAAAGCTTCCAGTCGCTTACGCGCAGCCACGGCGAAAGGCTCATCGGAGCGACCTTTTTTGCCCAGTTCCGGGGTATTCAAACCGATCATGCGCACGCTGCGGCCGTCGTTCAGGCGCACCGTGTCGCCATCCACCACGCGCTGCACGCTGACGGTTTCCAGATTGCTGGGCGTCGGGCAGAAAGCCTGAGCAGCGGAAAGCCAAATCGCAGACATAAAAAAGGCGCCCGCAAAGGACGCCTTTTTTATCAGTCTGGAGAAGCCGAAACGACTCTCCAAAATGATCAGCCTTAGGCTTTTTTGGCGAAAGCACCGAAACGATCGGCGAACTTCTGTACACGGCCGCCAGTATCCAGAGTCTTCTGCTTACCGGTGTAGAACGGGTGGCACTCGTTGCATACGTCGATCGCCAGAGGCTTGGCCAGGTTCGAACGAGTTTCGAACTTGTTGCCACAGCTGCAGGTAACTGCGGTGATTTCGTATGTTGGATGGATATCGGCTTTCATGGTGTCTTCCTCGGGTAGCGTGCCGCCACTCAACACTATTGTTGAATACCGCACGTAATTAGGCCGCGGATTCTACCAGACCTTTGCAATCACGCAAGCTATGCCTCACACCGACCGTCTGCTAGGCTCCGGCCCTTCTTCACCGCCCGTTCAATGAGATCCCCCCGCGTGCCCGACGCCATTTTGCGCCTCGCCCTGCCTTCGCCCCTGCGCCGCCTGTTCGACTACCGTGCCCCGGCGGGAGTCCTGCGCGCGCATTTGCATCCGGGCATGCGGTTGCGGGTGCCGTTCGGCCGCCGCGAGATGATCGGGATACTGGTGGAAGTCACCAGCCACAGCGAAGTCCCGGTCGACAAACTCAAACCGGCACTGGCCCTGCTCGACGCCACCCCACCGCTACCGGCGGCACTGTTCAAGCTATGCCTGTGGACATCCCAGTATTACCAGCACAGCCTCGGCGACACCTTGAGCTGGGCGTTACCGGTATTGTTGCGTCAGGGTGAAATGGCCGAGGCGCGCCAGGAACGTTTCTGGTCGATCACCCCGGGCGCGAAACTGGATGATCCGCGTATCGCCCGCGCTCCACGTCAACGCGAGGCGCTGGCGACGCTGGCCCAACATCCTCATGGCGTTGCCCATCAGTTGCTGAGCAAGTTGATGTTGAGCAAAGACAGCCTCGACCTGCTGCTGGCCAAAGAACTGGTGCAGGTGGAGATCCGCAAACACGCGCCCGGCGAGCGTCACGAACACTGGCTGGCGCAACCGGAGTTGCCGCTGAACCCGGAACAACGCGCCGCGTATGAAGCGATCCGCGCAGGTTTCGACAGTTTCCATGCGTTCCTGCTGGCCGGTGTCACCGGCAGCGGCAAGACCGAAGTCTATTTACAACTGATCCGTGAAACCCTTGAGGCCGGCAAGCAAGCACTGGTGCTGATCCCCGAAATCAACCTCGGGCCGCAGACCCTGGCGCGCTTCGAGCAGCGCTTCAATGCGCGTATTGCCCTGGTGCATTCGGCCGTCAACGACCGCGAGCGGCTGGAATCCTGGCTCGCTGCCCGGGACGGTGAGGCCGACATTATTATCGGTACCCGCTCGGCACTGTTCACACCGATGAAGAACCCCGGGCTGATCATCATTGATGAAGAGCACGACGGCTCTTATAAACAGCAGGAAGGTTTGCGCTATCACGCCCGCGATCTGGCGTTGGTGCGAGCGCGGCAGGAAAACATCCCGATTGTCCTCGGGTCGGCGACTCCGTCACTGGAAAGCCTGCACAACGCCTACACCGGCCGTTATGGGCTCTTACGCCTGAACGAGCGCGCCGGCGGGGCGAAGCAACCACGCTTCCTGCGTCTGGACGTCAAAAGTCGCCCGCTGGACAGTGGCATATCCGGGCCGATGCAACAGGCCATCGGTCAGACACTCGCCGCCGGCCAGCAAGTATTGGTGTTCCTCAACCGTCGTGGCTTTGCGCCGACCCTGCTTTGTCACGACTGCGGCTGGATGTCCGAATGCCAACGCTGCGATGCGCGCATGACCGTGCACCAGCGCTCCGGCGAACTGCGCTGCCACCATTGCGGTTATGTCGAGCGGGTCCCGCGGCATTGCCCAACCTGCGGCAAAGTCGATTTGCGACCGGTGGGCGCCGGCACCGAGCGCGCCGAAGAGCGCCTGGGGATTCTGTTCCCGGACTACCCGGTGTTGCGGGTCGACCGCGACAGCACTTCGCGCAAGGACGCGATGAATCAGCTGTTCGCGACTATCCAGAAAGGTCAGCCGTGCATTCTGGTGGGCACGCAGATGCTCGCCAAAGGGCATCACTTCCCACGGGTAACGCTGGTGTCGATTCTCGATGCCGATGGCGGACTGTTCTCCGGCGACTTCCGCGCCAGCGAGCGCATGGCGCAGTTGATCGTGCAGGTGGCGGGGCGTGCCGGTCGCGCCGAAGAGCCGGGCAAAGTGATCATCCAGACCCACTTGGCTGACCACCCGCTGCTGGTGCAGTTGACCGAACAAGGTTATTTCGCCTTTGCCGAGCAGGCCTTGAGCGAACGTCGTTCCGCCGGACTGCCACCGTTCTCGCACCTGGCGCTGTTGCGGGCCGAAGCACACAAACCGGGGCAAGCCGAAAGCTTCCTTGATGAAGCGTGCAGCGAGGCGGAACGATTGCTGGCTGAGCAAAACCTGACCGGCATCGAATTGCTGGGGCCAGTGCCGGCACCGATGGAACGTCGGGCCGGGCGTTATCGTGCGCAATTATTGTTGCAAGCCACGGCACGGGCACCGCTGCATCGATTGCTGAGCGCTTGGTTGCTGGCGCTGGAGCAGATGCCGAGCGGGCGGGCGGTGCGTTGGTCTTTGGATGTCGATCCGGTCGATTTGTATTGATTTGGCGATTGCCATCGCGAGCAAGCTCGCTCCCACAGTGGATCTTGGGTGTTCATGTATTTTTTGTTCACCACCAACTCCCTGTGGGAGCGAGCTTGCTCGCGATGGCGGCGGATTTGTCACCACATATCCATAACCTGCCTGCTATGGTTGGCAAGCCCGACTTCGCAACGGATAATGCCCAGTTTTTCCACCTGCGCATTGATGCGCCGCCGCTTTGCGGTTGATAGAGAAGACCATGAAAGACACCATTCGCCAGTTGATCCAGCAAGCCCTCACCCAACTCGTTACCGACGGTGTGTTGCCTGAAGGCCTGACGCCGGCGATTCAGGTGGAGAACTCCCGTGACAAGACTCACGGCGACTTCGCCAGCAACATCGCCATGATGCTGGCCAAACCTGCCGGCATGAAACCGCGCGATCTGGCGGAAAAAATCATCGCCGCGCTGCCGGTTGACGAAAACGTCAGCAAAACCGAAATCGCCGGCCCGGGCTTCCTCAACTTCTTCCAGAACACCCAGGCCCTGGCCTCGCGCCTGGACGCCGCCCTCGCCGACGCCCAAATCGGCGTGCGCAAGGCAGGTTCCGTGCAGCGCACCGTGGTCGACCTGTCGGCGCCGAACCTGGCCAAAGAGATGCACGTCGGTCACTTGCGTTCGACCATCATCGGCGACGGCGTGGCACGCGTGCTGGAGTTCCTCGGCGACACGGTGATCCGCCAGAACCACGTAGGCGACTGGGGCACCCAGTTCGGCATGCTGATGGCGTACCTGCAGGAAAACCCGATTACCAGCGACGAGCTGTCTGACCTCGAAAATTTCTACCGCGCCGCCAAGCAGCGTTTCGACGAATCCGCAGAGTTCGCCGACCGTGCCCGTGGCCTGGTGGTCAAGTTGCAAGCCGGCGACGCCGAATGCCTGGCGCTGTGGACCAAGTTCAAGGACATCTCGCTGTCCCACTGCCAGAAAATCTACGAACAGCTGAACGTCAAACTGACCATGGCCGACGTGATGGGCGAAAGTGCCTACAACGACGACCTGATCAACGTGGTCAACGACCTCAAGGCCAAAGGCATGCTGGTCGAGAGCAACGGCGCCCAGTGCGTGTTCCTCGACGAGTTCAAGAACGCTGACGGCGACCCGCTGCCGGTGATCATCGTCAAGGCTGACGGCGGCTACCTCTACGCCACCACCGACCTGGCGGCTGTGCGTTATCGCAGCGGCGTACTGAAAGCCGATCGCGCGCTGTACTTCGTCGACCAGCGTCAGGCCCTGCACTTCCAGCAAGTGTTCGAAGTGGCGCGCCTGGCCGGCTTCGTGACCCATCCGATGGAAATGGAGCACATGGGCTTCGGTACCATGAACGGCGCCGATGGCCGTCCGTTCAAGACCCGTGACGGCGGCACCGTGAAGCTGATCGACCTGCTGAACGAAGCCAAGGAACGTGCCTACACGCTGGTGAAGGAAAAGAACCCGGAACTTGCCGAAGCCGATCTACGCAACATCGCCAAGGTGGTGGGCATTGGCGCGGTGAAATACGCCGACCTGTCCAAGCACCGCACCAGCGACTACAGCTTCAACTTCGACCTGATGCTGAACTTCGAAGGCAACACCGCGCCGTACCTGCTGTACGCCTACACCCGTGTGGCTGGCGTATTCCGCAAACTCGGCAAGGACTTCAGCGAAGTCGAAGGGCAGATCGTTCTCGAGGCTGCTCACGAACACGAACTGGCCGCCAAGCTGGCGCAGTTTGGTGAAGTGCTGAATAACGTCTGCGACAAGGGCACGCCGCACATTCTTTGCACCTACCTGTACGACGTTGCCGGTCTGTTCTCCAGCTTCTACGAGAACTGCCCGATCCTCAGCGCCGAAACACCGGCACAGATGCAGAGCCGCTTGCGCCTCGCCGCATTGACCGGCCGCACTCTCAAGCAAGGCCTGGAACTCTTGGGCCTGGAAACTCTGGAGCGTATGTAAGTTGGCTGCCAAGAAAAAACCAGCACCAAAGCGTGGCGCCAGCCGTTACCAAGCTCCTGCAAAAAAGCCGATTCCGGGATGGCTGTGGATGGCCATCGGCCTGACCGTGGGTGCATTCATCGTATTCCTGATGAAGCTGGAGCCGGGTAAAAGCAGCGAAAGCGTCAAACGCGAGAAAGTGGAGCAACAAAAAGCCACCAAGATCGCCGAGGCCAACAAGACCCCGCCGAGCCCGACGCAACCAGTGAAGCCGAAATACGACTTCTATACCTTGCTGCCGGAATCGGAGGTCATCGTGCCGCCGGATGCGGTGCCGGAGAAAACCCTGCCGACGCCGCAGACCGCACCTGTTGCGCCTGTTGCGCCGGTAACGCCGGCAGAAGCGGCGAAGATCGACACTGCACGCGCTCAGGCAGCCCTGAGCGGCGTCACTCCGCCGCCAGCACCACCAGTGGCGAAAGCCGCGCCAGTGACCAAGTTCTTCCTGCAAGCGGGCTCGTTCCGCAAGCAAGCTGATGCCGACAAGGTCCGCGCGCAGATCATTCTGCTCGGCCAGGCGGTTTCGGTAGAGTCCGGCACGGTGAAGGACGAAACCTGGTTCCGCGTACTGGTCGGCCCGTTCAGCAACCGCGAACAGCTGACCACCGCACAGAAACAACTGGCCGGCAGCGGTTTCAGCAACCTGTTGTTACAACAACGCCAAAGCCGCTGATCAGCTGCCACCGCAGCTCCGCGGAGACACAAATCCCCGTAGGAGCTGCCGCAGGCTGCGATCTTTTCAGAGTCTCAGGATGATTGTCAGGACAAGAGCCAACAGCAGGATCAACAGATCGCAGCCTTCGGCAGCTCCTACGCCGCTTGTCCCCTGCAGTTGAAAAACGCTCCACCACCCCCATATGAGTTTGCATAAGGCATTTTCGCCCCGCTGCGTGGAGACTCTTCCCTTGACCACCATCGTTTCAGTTCGCCGCCACGGCAAAGTCGTCATGGGCGGCGACGGCCAGGTTTCTCTCGGCAATACCGTGATGAAAGGCAACGCGAAGAAAGTTCGCCGCCTGTACCACGGCCAGGTCATCGCCGGTTTTGCTGGCGCCACCGCTGACGCCTTTACCCTCTTCGAACGTTTCGAAGGCCAGCTTGAGAAGCACCAGGGCCACCTGGTTCGCGCCGCCGTCGAACTCGCCAAAGAATGGCGCACCGACCGCTCCCTCAGCCGCCTCGAAGCGATGCTTGCGGTCGCCAACAAAGACGCTTCCCTGATCATCACCGGCAACGGCGATGTGGTCGAACCCGAAGAAGGCCTGATCGCCATGGGTTCCGGCGGCGGCTACGCTCAGGCCGCCGCCAGCGCCCTGCTGAAGAAAACCGATCTGTCGGCCCGGGAAATCGTCGAAACCGCCTTGGGCATCGCCGGCGACATTTGTGTCTTCACCAACCACAACATCACCATTGAGGAGCAGGACCTCAGCGAATAAGCCTGTTTCGGCCATCACGCCACGGCATTCATTCTTGCTTGAGGACCACCCATTACCATGCCAATGACTCCCCGCGAAATCGTCCATGAACTCAGTCGCCATATCATCGGCCAGGACGATGCCAAGCGCGCCGTCGCCATCGCCCTGCGTAACCGCTGGCGCCGGATGCAGTTGCCTGAAGAGCTGCGCGTTGAAGTAACACCAAAGAACATCCTGATGATCGGCCCGACCGGTGTCGGTAAAACCGAAATCGCCCGTCGCCTGGCCAAACTCGCCAACGCGCCGTTCATCAAGGTCGAAGCGACCAAGTTCACCGAAGTCGGTTATGTCGGCCGTGACGTCGAGTCGATCATTCGTGACCTGGCCGATGCGGCGATCAAGCTGCTGCGCGAACAGGAAATGATCAAGGTTCGCCATCGCGCCGAAGACGCCGCCGAAGAGCGCATCCTCGACGCACTGCTGCCACCGGCACGCATGGGCTTCAGCAACGAAGACGCCGCGCCGGCCCAGGATTCCAACACCCGCCAACTGTTCCGCAAGCGTCTGCGCGAAGGTCAGCTGGATGACAAGGAGATCGAAATCGAAGTCGCCGAAGTGTCCGGCGTCGATATCTCCGCGCCACCGGGCATGGAAGAAATGACCAACCAGTTGCAGAGCCTGTTCGCCAACATGGGCAAGGGCAAGCGCAAGAGTCGCAAGCTCAAGGTCAAGGAAGCGCTGCGGCTGGTGCGCGACGAAGAAGCCAGCCGCCTGGTCAATGACGAAGAGCTCAAGGCCAAAGCCCTGGAAGCGGTCGAACAACACGGCATTGTGTTCATCGACGAAATCGACAAGGTCGCCAAGCGTGGCAATTCCGGCGGTATCGACGTATCCCGCGAAGGCGTACAGCGCGACTTGCTGCCGCTGATCGAAGGCTGCACGGTCAACACCAAACTGGGCATGGTCAAAACCGACCACATCCTGTTCATCGCCTCCGGTGCGTTCCACCTGAGCAAGCCGAGTGATCTGGTGCCCGAGCTGCAAGGTCGTCTGCCGATCCGCGTCGAACTCAAGGCCCTGACCCCGGAAGACTTCGAGCGCATCCTCAGCGAGCCGCACGCATCGTTGACCGAGCAATACCGTGAGCTGCTGAAAACCGAAGGCGTGACCATCGAGTTCCTGCCGGACGGTATCAAGCGCGTGGCAGAGATCGCCTGGCAGGTGAACGAGAAGACCGAGAACATCGGTGCCCGTCGCCTGCATACCCTGCTCGAGCGTCTGCTCGAAGAGGTGTCGTTCAGCGCCAGCGATCTGGCCAGCACTCACAGTGAAGAGCCGATCCGCATCGACGCTGACTACGTCAACAGCCACCTCGGTGAATTGGCACAGAACGAAGACCTGTCCCGTTATATCCTGTAGGTCATTTCTACTGTGGTACGGGACCTGTGGGAGCGAGCTTGCTCGCGATGAGGCCATAACGTTCAACATTGATGTTGAATGTCACACCGCCATCGCGAGCAAGCTCGCTCCCACAAGGGCCTTCACAATGACGGACTACCGGCCCCATGACGACCAAACTCCCCACCGATATCAAACTGCACAAAGCCTCGAAAACCCTGGAGCTGAAATACGCGCCCGACGAGGTCTATCACCTGAGCGCAGAATTTTTGCGCGTGCACTCTCCTTCCGCCGAGGTCCAGGGCCATGGCAAACCTATCCTGCAATTTGGCAAGATCGGCGTAGGCCTGAACAAGGTCGAACCGGCCGGTCAGTACGCACTGAAATTGACCTTCGATGACGGCCATGACAGCGGCCTGTTCACCTGGGAATATCTGTACCAGCTGGCGCGACGATATGACGCACTCTGGGACGACTATCTTGCCGAGCTCAAAGCCGCCGGAAAAACCCGCGACCCAAACGAGTCTGTCGTCAAGCTGATGCTCTAGATCAGGGTTTTCGCTCTTTAGAGGGCATTTTCTAATTTCATCTGATTGAATGCTGGGCCGCGATGCCGAGGATCGGCCCGCTTGCGAAAAAAATTAAACTCGGGTAACCAATGGAGCTGGCAAGTTCTGTGCAGCGCTCCCTGAACTAAAAAATCAGCGTTGCGCAATTAACGGTCACCCGAGCAGTAGTACCTGGCATTTGCTGTGTGACTGCACAGCAGGCCTCAGGTACTCGTCTCAGGACAATGGAGCGTCGTAGATGAGTAACAAGAATAACGATGACCTGAAATATCAAGCCTCGGAAAATACCCTGGGGCTAAATCCGGTCATCGGCTTGCGTCGAAAGGATCTGCTTACCTCTGCCCGCATGGTGCTGACCCAGGCCATCAAACAACCCATCCATAGCGTCAAGCATGTCGCGCACTTTGGCATTGAGCTCAAGAACGTGATGCTCGGTAGATCCGAGTTGCAACCGGAAAGCGATGACCGTCGCTTCAACGATCCGGCGTGGAGTCAGAACCCGCTCTACAAACGTTATCTGCAAACTTACCTGGCGTGGCGCAAGGAACTCCACGACTGGATCGGCGACAGCAAACTGTCCGAGCAGGACATCGCCCGCGCGCACTTCGTGATCACCCTGATGACCGAAGCCATGGCCCCGACCAACAGCGCGGCCAACCCTGCTGCCGTCAAACGCTTCTTCGAAACCGGCGGCAAAAGCCTGCTCGACGGCCTCTCTCACCTGGCCAAGGATCTGGTGCACAACGGCGGCATGCCAAGCCAGGTCAACATGGGCGCCTTCGAGGTAGGCAAGAGCCTGGGCACCACCGAAGGCGCGGTGGTTTTCCGCAACGATGTACTGGAGCTGATCCAGTACCGGCCAATCACTGAACAAGTATTCGAACGCCCACTGCTGGTGGTGCCACCACAGATCAACAAGTTCTACGTTTTCGACCTGAGCCCGGACAAAAGCCTGGCGCGCTTCTGCCTGCGCAACAACGTGCAGACTTTCATCGTCAGCTGGCGCAACCCGACCAAGGCTCAACGTGAATGGGGCCTGTCGACCTACATCGAAGCGCTCAAGGAAGCGGTCGATGTGGTCACCGCGATCACCGGCAGCAAAGACGTGAACATGCTCGGCGCCTGCTCCGGCGGCATCACCTGCACCGCACTACTGGGTCACTACGCAGCGATCGGCGAGAAGAAGGTCAACGCCCTGACCCTGCTGGTCAGCGTGCTCGACACCACCCTTGATTCCCAGGTCGCGCTGTTCGTCGACGAACAAACCCTCGAAGCCGCCAAGCGCCATTCCTATCAGGCCGGTGTGCTCGAAGGTCGCGACATGGCCAAGGTCTTCGCCTGGATGCGCCCCAACGACCTGATCTGGAACTACTGGGTCAACAACTACCTGTTGGGCAACGAGCCGCCGGTCTTCGACATTCTGTTCTGGAACAACGACACCACCCGGTTGCCTGCGGCGTTCCACGGCGACCTGATCGAATTGTTCAAAAACAACCCACTGATCCGTCCCGATGCACTGGAAGTGTGCGGCACGCCCATCGACCTCAAGCAGGTCACGGCCGACGTCTACTCCCTGGCGGGTACCAACGACCACATCACACCGTGGAAGTCGTGCTACAAGTCGGCACAACTGTTCGGCGGCAAGGTCGAATTCGTGCTGTCCAGCAGCGGCCATATCCAGAGCATTCTGAACCCGCCGGGCAACCCGAAATCCCGTTACATGACCAGCACCGACATGCCGACCCATGCCAACGACTGGCTAGAAAACTCAACCAAGCACACTGACTCCTGGTGGCTGCACTGGCAGGCCTGGCAGGCCGAGCGTTCGGGCAAACTGAAAAAAGCCCCGACCGTACTCGGCAACAAGACCTATGCGGCAGGTGAGGCATCGCCGGGAACATACGTGCATGAACGCTAACTGACACACCGCGACCTCATGTGGGAGCGAGCTTGCTCGCGATGACGGCGTCACCTTCGGCCAATTTGCTGACTGACACACCGCTATCGCGAGCAAGCTCGCTCCCACAGAGGACGAGCAAGCATTAGCGACAACGACCCAACCCACAGGGCCTGAAGCATGCCGCAACCGTTCATATTTCGTACCGTCGACCTGGATGGTCAAACCATCCGCACCGCAGTACGCCCCGGCAAGCCTCACTTGACGCCCTTGCTGATTTTCAATGGCATCGGCGCCAACCTGGAGCTGGTGTTTCCGTTCGTCCAGGCGCTGGACCCGGACCTGGAAGTGATCGCCTTCGACGTCCCCGGTGTCGGTGGCTCATCAACACCTAACCACCCTTATCGCTTTCCTGGCCTGGCCAAGCTGACCACACGGATGCTCGACTACCTCGATTACGGGCAAGTCAACGTGGTGGGTGTTTCCTGGGGCGGGGCGCTCGCCCAACAGTTCGCCTTCGACTACCCCGAGCGCTGCAAGAAGCTCGTTTTGGCGGCGACGGCGGCGGGCATGGTGATGGTGCCGGGCAAACCGAAAGTGCTGTGGATGATGGCAAGCCCAAGACGTTACATTCAGCCATCCCACGTGATTCGCATTGCGCCGCTGATCTACGGTGGTTCGTTCCGCCGGGATCCGAACCTGGCGGCGGAGCACGCGAGCAAAGTGCGTTCGGCGGGTAAGCTCGGCTACTACTGGCAGCTGTTCGCGGGCCTGGGCTGGACCAGTATTCACTGGCTGCACAAAATCAACCAGCCGACCCTGGTACTGGCCGGCGATGATGACCCGCTCATTCCGCTGATCAATATGCGCATACTCGCCTGGCGTATTCCCAATGCCCAGCTACACATAATCGACGACGGTCATTTATTCCTGATCACCCGGGCCGAGGCCGTCGCACCGATCATCATGAAATTTCTCCAGGAAGAACGCCAACGGGCAGTGATGCATCCGCACCCGGCGTCGTTCGGCGGCACATAAAGTACTACGTACGTCGACAGGAGTGTCGAGAGCCGCAAGGGAGGTCCGGAGCGACTATGGTGTCTATTCGGAATTGATGTACTTGTTGATGGCTTGACGAAGGAGTGTTGACTCATGCGAGACAAAAAAGCGCCGGGCGCCTTTCCCCCACCCGCCGCATTCATCAATGCTCAGAGTGCGATCACCGGTCTGCGCGGCCGGGACCTGCTCTCGACTCTGCGCAGCGTCGCCGCCCATGGCTTGCGCCACCCGGTACAGAGTGCCAAACACGCACTGGCATTGGGCGGGCAACTGGGCCGGGTGCTACTGGGCGAGACCCTGCACCAGCCCAACCCTTCGGACAGCCGCTTCGCCGACCCGAGCTGGGCCCTCAATCCGTTTTACCGGCGCGGTCTTCAGGCCTACTTGAGCTGGCAGAAACAGGTCAAAAAATGGATCGATGAAAGCGGCATGTCCGCGGATGACCGTGCACGCGCGCAATTTGCCTTTACCCTGCTCAACGATGCCGTCTCGCCTTCCAATACCTTACTCAACCCGCTGGCGGTCAAGGAGCTGTTCAACTCTGGCGGCCAGAGTCTGGTGCGTGGTCTCAGCCATCTGTTCGACGACCTGATGCACAACAACGGCCTGCCCAGCCAGGTCACCAAGCATGCTTTCGAGGTCGGCAAAACGGTTGCCACCACCACCGGCGCGGTGGTGTTTCGCAACGAATTGCTGGAGCTGATCCAGTACAAGCCGATGAGCGAAAAGCAGTACGCCAAACCGCTGCTCGTGGTGCCGCCGCAGATCAACAAGTACTACATTTTCGACTTGAGCCCGCACAACAGCTTCGTCCAGTTTGCGCTGAAGAACGGCCTGCAAGTGTTCATGATCAGCTGGCGCAACCCGGATGTGCGCCATCGCGAATGGGGCCTGTCGAGTTATGTCGAAGCGGTGGAAGAGGCGCTGAATGTCTGCCGGGCGATCACCGGCAGCCGCGAGGTCAACCTGATGGGCGCCTGCGCCGGGGGCCTGACCATCGCCGCCTTACAAGGACATCTGCAAGCCAAACGACAACTGCGGCGGGTCGCCAGCGCGACCTATCTGGTCAGCCTGCTCGACAGTCAACTGGAAAGCCCGGCGACCCTGTTCGCCGACGAGCAGACCCTGGAGGCGGCCAAGCGTCGCTCCTATCAAAAAGGCGTGCTCGAAGGCCGCGACATGGCCAAGGTCTTTGCCTGGATGCGCCCCAACGACCTGATCTGGAACTACTGGGTCAACAACTACCTGTTGGGCAAAGAGCCGCCAGCGTTCGACATTCTCTACTGGAACAACGACAACACTCGCCTGCCGGCAGCCTTTCACGGCGACCTGCTGGATTTCTTCAAGCACAACCCGTTGACCCATCCTGGCGGACTGGAGGTCTGCGGCACGCCGATCGACTTGCAGAAGGTCAACGTCGACAGCTTTAGCGTCGCCGGGATCAACGATCACATCACGCCTTGGGACGCGGTGTACCGCTCGACACTGCTGCTGGGGGGTGAACGACGCTTCGTGCTGTCCAACAGTGGTCACGTGCAGAGCATTCTCAATCCACCGAGCAACCCCAAGGCCAACTATGTCGACAACCCGAAACTGAGCAGCGATCCACGGGCCTGGTACTACGACGCCAAACATGTCGACGGCAGTTGGTGGACCCAATGGCTGGGCTGGATTCAGGAACGTTCCGGTACTCAACACGAAACCCTGATGGCCCTCGGCAACCAGAACTATCCACCGATGGAGGCGGCGCCAGGCACTTACGTGCGCGTACGCTGAACTCTCCCCGTGCCACGGCCGCAAGTGTCGGCCGTGGCCTGACGAATCACTAAGAAGACTGGATGAAAACCCGCGACCGGATTCTTGAATGCGCCTTGCTGCTGTTCAATCAAAAGGGCGAGCCGAATGTTTCCACCATGGAAGTTGCCAATGAGTTGGGGATCAGCCCCGGCAACCTCTACTACCATTTTCACGGTAAGGAGCCGCTGATTCTCGGACTGTTCGAGCGTTTTCAAAGCGAATTGACGCCGCTGCTCGACCCACCGTCGGACGTGCGACTGGCACCGGAAGATTACTGGCTGTTCCTGCACCTGATCGTCGAACGCCTGGCGCACTACCGCTTCCTGTTCCAGGACCTGTCGAACCTGGCCGGACGCTTGCCGAAACTGGCCAAGGGCATCCGTAATCTGCTCAATTCCCTCAAGCGCACACTGGCCTCGTTGCTGGCCCAGTTGAAGGCTCAGGGGCAGCTGGTCAGCGACACCCAGGCACTCGGGCAACTGGTGGAACAGATCACCATGACCTTGCTGTTTTCCCTGGACTATCAGCGGATTCTCGACCGCGAAGGCGAAGTGCGAGTGGTGGTCTACCAAGTCATGATGCTGGTGGCGCCGCACCTGCTACCACCGGCAAAAACCGCGACCGAGCAGTTGGCGTTGCAGTATCTGGAAGAGCACGAATAACCCTGTGGGAGCGAGCTTGCTCGCGATGAGGCCATCACAATCAACATTGATGGTGACTTTAAGATAGCTATCGCGAGCAAGCTCGCTCCCACATGGTCTCTGTGGTGTTTTCTGGAATGTACTCCAAAACAAAAACGCCCGACCTTCGCAGGCCGGGCGTTTTTGCGTGCCCTGGGTTAATCAGGACTGACTGGTTGGCGCCGATGGGACTGGCGTTACAGTCGGGGTCACAGCAGGGGTTGGCGCCGCGGCGGAGTTCGCCGAGCTGACCGGTGCTGCCGGTTTGGCGGCGGCCACTGCGGGTTTCGGTGCGGCAGCTTTCGGGGCTGCAGGTTTCTTGGCTACCGGCTTCTTCGCAGCAGCAGGCTTGGCGGCGGCTTTTGCAGCAGCCGGTTTGGCTGCCGCGGTTTTCGCTGCTGGCTTGGCTGGCGCTTTAGCCGCTGGTTTGGCAGCCGGTTTAGCGGCAGCTTTGACCAGTGGTTTGGCGGCAGTTTTAGCAGCAGGTTTGGCTGCTGCGGTTTTAGCCGCAACAGGCGCAACCTTGGCACCGGTGAGTTTTTCGATTTGCTTGGTCAGGGTATCGACCTTGCTGTGCAGCGCTTTGACTTCATTGCGGCTTGGCACGCCAAGACGCGAAATGGCGCTGTTCAGGCGCTTGTCGAAAGCCCCTTCCAGTTCGTCCCACTTGCCCAGCGCGCGATCTTTGACACCGCTGATACGCGACCTGGCCGATTGAGCGGAGTCTTTGGCAGCGTCGACTGTTTTGCCGACAGCGCTCTTGGTGAGCTTCTCGGCTTTCTCGCCATCCTTAACCAATGACTCGAAGAGTTTGCTGCCGTCAGTGTCGATCTTCGAGTACACGCCTAAACCAGCAAGCCAGATTTTGCGGGAGTAGTCTTCAACTTTCCCAATCCACGAGCTGCCTTCTTTCTCGGTGTTCTTTTTACCAGCCATCCCGTTCTCCTTAAGATTTACGCGCGACGCGTTCGAGCAATGCCGTCAGCTCATCGAGCTTAGCAGAGAGTGTCTCAACGTCATGTTTAGACGGAATGCCGATACGATTCAAGGCACTTGCGACACGCGTGTCGAAAGCTTTCTCGACCTTGTCGAGTTGAGCTTCGACTTTGTCTTTGAAAGTACTGACTTCGCTCTTGGCTTCATCAATCTCGGCATTGGCCGCTTCAAGCTTCTCGACAACTACCTTTTTGCCTTTCTTTTCAACAGTTTGACCAGCCTTGATCAACTCCTGAAAGTACTCGCTGCCTTCTTGACCGACCTTGGTGTAGGCACCCAGGCCTGCCAGCCAGATCTTGCGGGCATAGGATTTCACTTCGCTCACCGCAGTCGGCTGAACGTCAGTTTTTTTCTTCAAAGTAACTTTGGCCATGGTGCACCTCACGCGCAGAAGGTTTGAGGAACTGCCCGTCAAGCGTCGGGCTCAGGCACAAAGTAGTGAGAAAAATTAGAAACGGCACCCTAACAACTGACACAAAAAACGCGGATGACGCAGTACCACTGTGGGAGCGAGCTTGCTCGCGATAGCTGTTCATCATTCGACATTGATGCTGACTGACACTCCGCCATCGCGAGCAAGCTCGCTCCCACATGAAAAGCGCAAATCAGACCAATGCCTTATCGAGGGCTCTTTCGATTTCCGACTTGATGGTGCCACTCATTGCCGACATCAACAGACCGAGTTCGACATCGATCCTGATCGAGGTGTCGCCCACATACACCGCACCTTTGACCCCGGAACGTTTGAGGTTCAGGGTGTCGCCCGACCACTGAGGTTCCAGGCCATATTGCACCGCCAGTTTTTCTGCCAGTTTGTCAGCCTTCTCGCGGGCTGCTTCCTTACCCAGGCCATGGGTACGTTCAACACTGATATGGGCCACTGAATGACTCCTGCTTTATCGGGATGTGCCTCAAACATTCTGACCCCTGCTGCGTCAAAACGTCCGGGCGATTGCCTATCTTACCTTCAGCCTTGCCAAGACAAAGCATGCCTGCGGGATTAGAATGTCGCGCATTCTCTTTTGGTGACAGCGATATGACTGATCAGCGCAAAGGCAGCGATGCCGAACCCACCACTCACTTCGGCTTCAAAAACGTTCCGGAAAGCCAGAAAGCGGAAAAAGTCGCTGAGGTTTTCCACTCGGTAGCCGCCAAATACGACTTGATGAACGACCTCCTGTCGGGCGGCATGCACCGTCTGTGGAAGCGTTTCGCGATCGAACTGTCCGGCGTTCGCACCGGTAACCGAGTGCTCGACATCGCCGGCGGCACTGGCGACCTGACCAGAAAATTCTCGCACCTGGTAGGCCCGACCGGTCAGGTGGTGCTCGCCGACATCAACGAATCCATGCTCAAGGTCGGTCGTGACCGCCTGCTGGATCTGGGTGTGGCCGGCAACGTCGAGTTCGTTCAGGCCGACGCTGAAAAGCTGCCGTTCCCGGACAACCACTTCGACTGCGTGACCATCGCGTTCGGTCTGCGCAACGTTACCCACAAGGAAGACGCCCTGCGCTCCATGCTGCGGGTACTCAAGCCGGGCGGTCGTTTGCTGGTGCTGGAGTTCTCCAAGCCGACCAACGCGCTGATGTCCAAGGCCTACGATGCCTACTCGTTCGCCTTCATGCCGTTGATGGGCAAGTTGATCACCAATGACTCGGAAAGCTATCGCTACCTGGCCGAATCGATCCGCATGCACCCGAACCAGGAAACCCTGAAGTCGATGATGGTTGAAGCCGGTTTCGACCGCGTGACCTACCACAACATGACCGCAGGCATCGTCGCCCTGCACCGTGGCATCAAGCCCTGATGTTGCTCGCAGGCCTGCTCGCCAGTGTCGAACTCGGCCTCAACCGGGTACTGCGACTCGACAGCACGGCGCTGCCGCGCCTGGCGCATTTGAACGGCAAGGTGATTGCCGTCGATTGCCGCAGCCCGGCGTTGCAGATGTTCATTCTGCCCAGCGACGAAGGCCTGATGCTGGCGGCGCACTGGGCCGCGGATGCCGATTGCACCTTACGTGCGCCGGCATCGAGCCTGCTTGCGCTTGCCGTAAGCAACGACAAACCGTCGGTCCTGCATGGCCCTGAAGTTGAACTCGACGGCGACAGCGGCGTGCTGCTGGCGCTGGCGTCAGTCCTTCAGGACCTGGAGCTGGACTGGGAATACGAACTCTCGCGCTGGCTCGGCCCGGTCGCCACGCAATTGCTTGGCGGTCACTTGCGTAGCCGCGCACGCTGGTATCAACAAGGTTTCGCCAGCCTGAACCAGAATCTTGCCGAATACCTCGCCGAAGAATCGCGCGCCCTCGTCGGCCAGCACGAAGCCGAAGCGCGGTTTAGTGAACTGGACCAGATCAAACTCGATCTGGAACGTCTTGAGGCGCGCTTCGAGCGTCTTTCCCGATCCCTTGATTCAAGCGATAACGCATGAAGCTGCTTGCCGTCCGCCGTTTGTTGCGCATCCAGCGCGTCGTGATCCGCTACCGCCTCGATGACCTGCTGTTCGCCCTGCCACTGCCGTGGTTCCTGCTGACACTGCGTTATGCGCTGCCGTGGCGCTGGTTCCCGCGTAAAACCCTGGACCTGAGCCGGGGCGCGCGTTTGCGGCTGGCCTTGCAGGACCTGGGGCCGATTTTCATCAAGTTCGGGCAGATTCTTTCCACCCGCCGCGACTTGCTGCCCGAAGACATCGCCGATGAGCTGATGCTGTTGCAGGACCGTGTGCCGCCGTTTGACTCGCAAGTAGCGGTCAAGCTGATCGAAGAACAGCTGGGCAAGAAGATCAGCGATGTGTTCAGCCGATTCGACATCGAACCGCTGGCCTCGGCTTCAGTGGCGCAGGTCCATGCGGCACAGCTCAAAAGCGGCGAAGAAGTGGTGGTCAAGGTCATCCGCCCAGGGCTCAAGCCGGTCATCGCGCAAGACCTGGCCTGGCTGTTCATCCTCGCCCGCGCGGCGGAAAAACTTTCTGCCGATGCGCGCCTGCTGCACCCGGTGGACGTGGTCAGCGACTACGAAAAGACCATCTTCGACGAACTCGACCTGCTACGCGAAGCGGCTAACGCCAGCCAGCTGAGACGCAACTTCGACGGCTCGCCGTTGCTGTACGTGCCACAGGTCTACTGGGACTGGTGCCGGCCAAAAGTGTTGGTAATGGAGCGTATCTACGGGATTCAGGTCACGGACCTGGCAACCCTCGCCGACCAGCGCACCGACATGAAAATGCTCGCTGAACGTGGCGTGGAGATCTTCTTCACCCAGGTGTTCCGCGACAGTTTCTTCCACGCCGACATGCACCCCGGCAACATCTTCGTCAGCACCGTGCAGCCGTGGAGCCCGCAGTACATTGCGATCGACTGCGGGATCGTCGGCAGCCTGACACCTGAAGACCAGGATTATCTGGCACGCAACCTGTTTGCGTTTTTCAAACGCGACTACCGTCGCGTGGCTCAGTTGCACATCGATTCGGGCTGGGTGCCAGCGGAGACCAAACTCAACGAATTCGAAGCGGCAATCCGTACGGTGTGCGAGCCGATCTTCGAAAAACCGTTAAAAGATATTTCCTTCGGTCAGGTGCTGATGCGCCTGTTCCAGACCGCGCGACGCTTCAACATGGAAGTGCAGCCGCAGCTGGTGCTGCTGCAAAAAACCCTGCTCAACATCGAAGGCCTGGGTCGTCAGCTGTACCCGGACCTCGACCTGTGGAACACCGCGCAACCGTTCCTCGAACGCTGGATGCGCGACCGTGTCAGCCCGAAAACCTTGCTGGGCAACCTGCACAATCAGGTCGAACAATTGCCGCACCTGGCCAACATGACCCGCGACCTGCTCGAGCGCATGTCACAGCCCCACGTCGTAAATCCACCAGCGGCCTGGCACCGCCGTTCGGACGACTGGTTCCTGCGCCTGCTCGGCACCGCGCATCTGGCGGGCGGCGCGATCCTGCTGGCCGGCGGCCCTTTGGACGGGCTCGGCCATTGGCCCGGCGCAATCATGGTGGCCGTAGGCTTGTATCTGATCGTTCGACGATAGCCAGTTGCGCCGCGCACTGGCACACTGTTTCAACGCCAGGGCTCCACTACTGAAGTGTCGAGCCCACTGTCGGAGTCGAAGATGAAAGATTGGCTGGACGAGATCAAATGGGACAGCGACGGCCTGGTGCCGGCGATCGCCCAGGATCACAAAACCGGGCGCGTGCTGATGATGGCCTGGATGAACCGCGAAGCGCTGGAACTGACCGCCGCCGAGAATCGCGCAATCTATTGGTCACGCTCGCGCGGCAAACTGTGGCGCAAGGGCGAAGAGTCCGGGCATGTACAAACCCTGCATGAGATGCGCCTGGACTGTGACGCCGACGTGATCATTCTGATGGTCGAGCAAATCGGCGACATCGCCTGTCATACCGGCCGTCAAAGCTGCTTCTACCGCGTCTATGAGAACGGCGACTGGAAAACCGTCGACCCGGTCTTGAAAGACCCGCACGCCATCTATTCGGACCACAAACATGACTGACACCTTGACCCGTCTGGCCCAAGTACTGGAAGAGCGTAAAGGCGCTGCCGCCGACAGCTCCTATGTCGCCAGCCTTTACCACAAGGGCTTGAACAAGATTCTGGAAAAGGTCGGCGAAGAGTCGGTCGAGACCATCATTGCCGCCAAAGACGCCGCCATCAGCGGAGATTGCAGTGATGTAATCTACGAAACCGCTGACTTGTGGTTCCATAGTATGGTCATGCTCGCCCAACTGGGGCAGCATCCGCAGGCAGTGCTCGATGAACTGGACCGCCGCTTCGGCCTGTCCGGACACGTCGAGAAAGCCTCGCGCCCGACCGCTTGAATAACTATTAGAGAGGAACAGCAACATGGGCATTTTTGACTGGAAACACTGGATCGTCATCCTGATTGTCGTGGTACTGGTTTTCGGCACCAAGAAACTGAAAAACCTCGGCACTGACGTCGGCGAAACGATCAAGGGCTTTCGCAAAGCCATGAACGACGAAGAAAAGCCTGCCGAGCCGACAGTTCCGCCGACCGCCGCGCAGCCAGCGTCGCCGGTGCAGCCACAGGCCACGACACTGAACGAGCCGCACACCATTGACGTGCAGGCCCATAAAGTCGAAGAGCCGACCCGCAAAGACTCGTGAGCACAGACCAATGTTCGGTATCAGCTTCTCTGAACTGCTGCTCGTCGGCCTCGTTGCCCTGCTGGTGCTGGGCCCCGAGCGTCTGCCGGGTGCTGCGCGCACTGCCGGTCTGTGGATCGGACGCCTGAAGCGCAGCTTCAATGCGATCAAAACGGAAGTTGAACGTGAAATCGGTGCCGACGAGATTCGTCGACAACTGCACAACGAGCACATTCTGTCGCTGGAGCAAGAGGCGCGCAAAATCCTCTCGCCAACCCAGCAACAGCCGACGCCGGTCGAAGCGGTGGCTGAGCAGACGATTCCCGCGCCTGCACCTGTTGCTGAAACTGCACCTGTTGTAACACCGGTTGAACCGCCTCCAGCGGTCGTTGTCGCCCCACCGGCAGCACCTGTTACTCCTGCGGCGGCAACCACTGCGCCAGCCCCCCACGATCCAACACTGCCGCCGCGAGCCCCATGAGCGATATTCCAGAGAACGACCAGCACATGCCGCTGGTTTCGCACCTCACCGAGTTGCGCACTCGCCTGCTGCGCTGCGTCGCGGCGATCTTCCTGATCTTCGCCGGGCTGTTTGCTTTCACCCAGCAGATCTACACCTTCGTCTCGATACCGCTGCGCCAGTACTTGCCGGCCGGCGCGACGATGATCGCCACCGACGTGTCCTCGCCGTTCCTGACGCCGTTGAAGTTGACCATGATGGTCTCGCTGTTCCTGGCGATCCCGGTGATCCTGCATCAGATCTGGGGTTTCATCGCGCCGGGCCTGTACAAGCATGAGAAGCGCATCGCGGTGCCGCTGCTGGTCTCCAGCATTCTGCTGTTCTATACCGGCATGGCGTTCGCCTACTTTCTGGTGTTCCCGCTGATCTTCAAGTTCTTCGCCTCGGCCACTCCGGCGGGCGTGGAAATGATGACCGACATCACCAGTTACCTGGATTTCGTCATGACGCTGTTCTTCGCCTTCGGCGTGGCGTTCGAGATCCCGGTGGCCGTGGTGCTGCTGGTATGGATCGGCGTGGTCGACGTCAAATACCTGAAGAAGGTCCGTCCCTACGTGGTCATCGGCTGCTTCGTGGTCGGCATGATTCTGACCCCGCCGGACATCTTCTCGCAGACCCTGCTGGCCGTGCCGATGTGGCTGTTGTTCGAGATCGGCATCCTGTTTGGCAGCCTGGTCAGCAAACGCGAAAAACCGGCGGATGAGCAACCGGCAGACGATCACAACGACCAGCCGCCAGCGACTCAAGCGTGAACCTGCTGCTCCTCGAAGAAGCCGATTTCATTGCGGCTGACCGGGTGATCCTGCGCGATCGCCGACTGACCCACATGCAGGAAGTGCATCGCTGTGAAATCGGCGACAGCATGCGGGTCGGGCGGATTGGCGGATTAATGGGCTCAGCCGAAGTGCTGCGCCTGGAAGCCACCGAAGCCGAACTGCACGTCACCCTCGACCAACCACCACCGGCCAAGCTGCCACTGACCCTGGTGCTGGCCCTGCCACGCCCAAAGATGCTGCGCAGAGTGTTCCAGACAGTGGCCGCCATGGGCGTGCCGCGAATCGTGCTGGTGAACAGTTATCGCGTCGAGAAGAGCTTCTGGCAGACCCCGTTCCTCGAACCCGAGGCGATTCGCGAGCAACTGATCCTCGGTCTGGAACAGGCCCGCGACAGCGTACTGCCAGAGATCGTCATCGAGAAACGCTTCAAGCCCTTCGTCGAAGACCGCCTGCCAGCCATCGCCGACGGCACCCTCGGGCTGATCGGCCACCCCGGCAACTATCCGCCCTGCCCCCGCGGGCTGGACGAACCGGTGACCCTGGCCATCGGCCCGGAAGGCGGCTGGATCCCCTACGAAATCGACCTGCTGACCAAGGCCGGCCTGCAACCGGTGCAGCTCGGCGACCGCATCCTGCGGGTCGAAACCGCCGTCACGGCCCTGCTTTCGCGCCTGTTCTAAGACCTCCCCGCCGCCCCCCCACGCGCGCGCGCGTAGGAGCTGCCGCAGGCTGCGATCTTTTCAAATGAGATCAAAAGATCGCAGCCTTCGGCAGCTCCTACAGAAAGCCGCATACCGGCCGATATTCTCTCTATAAATCCAATCAAAGTGGTCATAGGGAGTCCGCAGCATGTACCGATGGTTAGCCGAACACCTTGGAAATGTGAGCGTCAATCGCAAGCTTGGCATCGGCTTCGGCCTGGTATTGCTCCTGACCCTGCTGACCACCGTGAACGGCTGGACAGGCATGAGCAGCATCATCAGTCGCGGTGACAAGCTCGGTTATATCTCCAGCCTCAATGAGTTGACCAAGGACCTGCGCATTGCGCGCCTGGACTACGAAATGCGCCGCGGCGAGCAAGGCCCGGCAGCGGTCAGCGACCTGTTGGGCAAGCTTGACGAGGGCCTGCAAAACGCCCTCAAGATGATCGTGCAACCGGCTAATGTGGCGATGCTCAAGCAGCAGATTGAAGCCGTCAACGAGTACAAGCACGCCTTTGCCGACATGACCCAGGCCACCGCCAACCGCGAAGCCGCCCGCGCGAAACTCGGCGCCACTGCCGACAATGCCGTAGCCCGCGTGGCAGAAGTCGAAAAAGCCCTGCTGCAAGGCGACAACATTGCCCAGTTCAACAGCGTCATTGAGCTGAGCAAGTTGATCCAGCAAGCACGCTTCCAGGTGCGCGGCTACACCTACAGCGGCAAGGTCGAGGCTGAACAACCGGCGCTGGATGCCATCGACAACGCCCTGAAGTACCTCAAGACCCTGGCGGAAAAATTGCCGGAACAACACACCGCCAACCTGCAACAAGCCACCGACTCACTGATTGCTTACCGCGCGGCCGTCAGCCAATATCGCGACTCCCAAGTGGCCAGCGCCACCGCCCTCAAAGACATGGCCCAGCAAGGCGACCTGCTGTTCGACCTGAGCAAGAAACTCACCGCCACGCAAACTGCCACGCGTGACACCGAAGCCGCCCACGCCAAAAACACCCTGCTGCTGGTGACCGCACTGGCCCTGGCGTTCGGCCTGCTTGCTGCCTGGGCCATCACTCGACAGATCGTCATCCCGCTGAACCAGACCCTGAAAGTCGCCGAGCGCATAGCCGCCGGCGACCTGACTCACAACCTCATTTCCCGGCGTCGCGACGAACTCGGCCAGCTGCAACGCGCCATGCAGAACATGACCGTCGGCCTGCGCGAACTGATCGGCGGTATCAGCGAAGGCGTGACACAGATCGCCAGCGCCGCCGAAGAGCTCTCCGCCGTGACCGAGCAGACCAGCGCCGGGGTCAACAGCCAGAAGGTTGAAACCGATCAAGTGGCCACTGCCATGAACGAAATGGCCGCCACGGTTCAGGAAGTTGCACGCAACGCCGAAGAAGCCTCGGAAGCCGCCGTCGCCGCCGACCAACAGGCCCGCGAAGGCGACAAGGTGGTCGGCGAAGCCATCGCTCAAATCGAACGTCTGGCGACCGAAGTGGGCAATTCCACTAACGCCATGGGCCATCTCAAGCGCGAGAGCGACAAGATCGGCAGCGTGCTGGATGTGATCAAGTCCGTGGCCCAACAAACCAACCTGCTGGCTCTCAACGCCGCTATCGAGGCTGCGCGGGCCGGTGAAGCAGGACGTGGTTTCGCCGTGGTTGCCGACGAAGTGCGCAGCCTGGCGCAACGCACCCAGAAGTCCACCGAAGAGATCGAAGAGCTGATTGTCGGCCTGCAAAGCGGTACTCAGCAGGTTGCCACCACCCTGGACAACAGCCGCAGCCTGAGCGAAAGCAGCGTCGAACTGACCCGTCGTGCCGGCGGCTCGCTGTCAAACATCACCCGCACCGTCTCGGCGATTCAGGCAATGAACCAGCAGATCGCCGCAGCCGCCGAACAGCAAAGCGCCGTAGCCGAAGAGATCAACCGCAGCGTGCTGAACGTGCGCGACGTCTCCGACCAGACCTCGGCCGCCAGTGAGGAAACCGCAGCCTCCAGCGTCGAGCTGGCGCGGCTGGGCACCCATCTGCAGATGCTGGTGGGCAAGTTCAGGGTTTGAGGGGATGCAGATGCCTCGGTTCACCTGGAACCGGGGTGATGCCATCGCGAGCAAGCTCGCTCCCACATGGGTCCTGTGTGAAGCACAAATAGTGTGCACACTGAAAAACTACTGTGGGAGCGAGCTTGCTCGCGATAGCGGTCTGACAGGCGCTGAAGTTACAACACCTGCCGCAAAAACGCCTGTGCTCGCGGGTCCTTCGGGGCATCGAAGAACTCGGCCGGCGAGGCGTCTTCCAGCAGTTTGCCGTGATCGAAGAACAGCACCCGATCCGCCACTTCCCGCGCAAAGCCCATTTCGTGGGTGACGCAGACCATGGTCATGCCTTCCACGGCCAGGGTCTTCATCACGTCCAGTACTTCGCCGACCATTTCCGGGTCCAGCGCCGAAGTCGGCTCATCGAACAACATGACCTTCGGTTCCATGGCCAGCGCCCGGGCAATCGCCACACGCTGCTGTTGACCACCGGAGAGACGTGAAGGAAACTCATTGGCCTTCTGCGCGATGCCAACCTTTTCCAGTAACGCCAGGGCCTTGGCCTCACGCTCCTGCTTGCCGCGCTTGCGCACGACTTTCTGCGCCAGGCAGAGGTTCTCCAGCACCGTCATGTGCGGGAACAGGTTGAAGTGCTGGAACACCATCCCGACTTCACGGCGATAAGCATTCACATCGGTTTTCGGGTCGGCCAGTTGCAAACCGTCGATGCTTACCGAGCCCGAGTCGAACGCTTCCAGCCCATTCAGGCAACGCAGAAAGGTCGATTTGCCGGAACCCGACGGGCCGATCACCACCAGCACTTCGCCCTTGGCCACTTGGGTCGTGACGTTGTCCACCGCGCGGACCACTTGGCCGCGGGTGTCGAAGACTTTTACCAGATCGCGGACTTCAATCACTTTGCGCGAGCCTCCGCTCAAGCCGGCTGGCGATTTTCGACAGCGGCAGGTTGATCAACAGGTACAGACCCGCCACGCAGAACAGGATTTCGAACGGCGAGAACGAGGTGGTGATGACTTCACGGCCGCTTTTGAGCAGCTCGGTGATGGCGATCACCGACACCAGCGAAGTGTCCTTGACCAGACTGATGAATTGCCCGGCCAACGGCGGCAGCACGCGTTTGAACGCTTGCGGCAACACCACGTGGCGCATCGACTGGCCGGCACTCAAGCCCAGCGAGCGCGCGGCTTCGTTCTGCCCGCGGGCAATCGACTGCACGCCAGAACGAATGATCTCTGCCACATAGGCGCCGGTGAACAGCGACAGTGCGGCGATCCCGGCAAATTCGCGGGACAGGTTGAGCACCGTGCCGATGAAGAAGTAGAAAATGAAGATCTGCACCAGCAGTGGCGTACCACGTACCAGTTCGATGTAGACGGTCGACAGGTCGCGCAGGGTCGGGTTGCTCGACAGCCGGCACAGGCCGGTTGCCAGCCCAATCAGCAGTCCGAGCACGCCCGACACCAGCGACAGCCACAACGTTGTCCACAGGCCCCACAATAGCGGTCCTGCTGCCCAATGCCGGGTTACGCCGACCACATCGCCTTCCGCCACATCGTCGCCATGGGCAACTTGCAGGCTGTTGTCATCGACGCTCAGGTACTGTTCGACTCCGGCGTCGTTGCGCAGGGTCACTTCGGCCTTATCGCCTGTGCGCACCAGTTCGCTGACGGTGGAAATGTCAGCGGCTCGCTGGGTTTCTTCGGCGTGATAGGCGAAATACTGCGGCACGCGGTTCCAGCGCCATTCGTAAGACATCAGCGAGGTGGCGTAATACAACGCGCCAGCCATGCCGATCAGCACCAGCACGGTCAACACGTGCCAGGGCCATTGGGCTTTTTTCTGTTTCATTTGCTTTGAGAGTTCCGAATTCTGTGTCGCCGGGGAGGCCGTCATCGCGAGCAAGCTCGCTCCCACAGTGGGTCGGTGTGAACACAACATCTGTGTCCGGCGCAGATCCTGTGGGAGCGAGCTTGCTCGCGATTGAGGCGACGCGGTCTATCCAACCGAGCCTTACTCCATGTCCTTGAGCCAAGCAGTGTCTTTGAACCACTTGTCATGGATGCGATCGTAGGTGCCGTCTTCGTGGATCTGGTGCAGGAAGTTGTTGATGAAGTTGATGCTGTCGTAGTCACCCTTCTTCAGACCGAAGGCCAGCGGCTCGTAGGTGAACGGCTTATCGAGGAACACCAGTTTGCCGTTGCCGACCTTGCTCACCGCCACGACGTTGTAAGGCGCGTCGTAGATGAAGGCGTCAGCCTTGCCGTTGACCACGTCGAGCACGGCTTCCTGCTCGTTGTCGTAGCCGTGGTATTTGGCTTTGGAGATCAGCTTCTTCGCGACCATTTCGCCGGTGGTACCGAGCTTGGAGGTGATGCGGTAGTCGGCGGTGTTCAGGTCTTTATAGGAGGTGATGGTGCCTTCCAGGTCTTTGCGGATCAGCAACGTCTGGCCGACCACGATGAACGGTTCGCTGAAGTTCAGGCGCAGGTTGCGTTCCTGGGTCAGGGTCATGCCGCTGCCGATCATGTCGAACTTGTCGGTCATCAGCGCCGGGATGATCCCGTCGTAACCGGTGGACACCATCTCTAGCTTGACCCCCATGGCCTTGGCCATGGCTTTGAGGATGTCGACTTCGAAACCGATGATCTCGCCGCGCTTGTTGGTCATTTCGAACGGCATGTAGGTCGGGTCCATGCCGACTTTCAGCGTCCCGCACTTGACTGCGTCGTCGATGGCGCCGGCGTGCGCCGCGTTGACGGCAACCAGTGCCGTGACGCCGAGCAGCAGCATCGAGAGATACTTCTTCATCATCAACTCCCCTAACCCATAGTGTTGTGAGGCGCGCAAAAAGCCGATTTCCTTTTGAAAACCGACAGATACGGACAAAAAGTTGTCCGGGCACACCAAAGAGGGTGGCGATGCTAACGCACTCGTCCGTTTGCACAAGGGGGTGGGTGGGAAATGTTGTTTCGGGGAGGCGGAAAAACAAAAGATCGCAGCCTGCGGCAGCTCCTACGGATGTACACCCGGTAGGAGCTGCCGCAGGCTGCGATCTTTTCAAAGACGCCCCGCTTCTGAACGAAGCGGGGCTTTTGCATCAGGCCGGCTGTACCTGCGTGCTCAGCGGTTTGAGCGGCAACAACGGTGCGTGAGGATCGGCTTTCACCGACGCTCGCCAGGCATCCAGCCACTGCGCGTGGCTTTCGCTCCAAACCTGCTCATGCAGGCGTCCCAGTGCCACAGGATCGCTCAGCAACTGCAGGCGCTCATGGTTGTCCAACCCGGCAGGGCCGGCTTTCAGCGCGTGGCGAACCCGCTCGATACGCAGCCACTCGATCGGCTCGGCCTGACCGTGACGCGAAGTTGCCAGCGCACAAGCCAGGGCATTCTGCTGCGGATCGACCACCGCACGGATGAAGCCGTCGTTCAGCGCATGCCAACGGTTTTCGTGGGTGTACTGATCGGTCGCCAGCAAGGCCTGTGGCGGCGCGTATTCCTCAGGGATCAGGAACAGACTCTCGTCACGGGATTTGAGGCCCAGCTTCACGCGACTGGAGATCACCGACACCGGGATCGACAGCATCAGCGATCCGACGATCGGTACCAGCCACCAGAGGAAGCTCGGGTTCAGCCAGATCACCAGCAAGGCCCAGAAGAAGCCCAGCAAGGTTTGCGGACCATGGCGGCGCACCGCTTCGCTCCACGGCGTGGAGTCGTCGTCACGTTGTGGCGAGTTCCAGGTCGCAGCCCAGCCGAGGAACGCGGCGAGTACGAAACGGGTGTGGAAGATCATTCGCACCGGCGCGAGCAGCATGGAGAACAACATCTCCAGCAGCATCGACAGGGTCACCTTGAACTTGCCACCGAACTCTTTCGCGCCCTTGGCCCAGATCAGGATGATGCTCAGCAACTTCGGCAGGAACAACAGCACGATGGTCGTCGAGAACAACGCAACGGCCTTGTCCGGGTGCCATTGTGGCCACAGCGGATAAAGCTGTCGCGGCTCCATGAAGTACTGCGGCTCCATCAGCGTATTGACCGCCAGCAGCGCAGTCGACAGCACCAGGAAGAAGAACCACAGCGGCGCCGACAGGTAAGACATCACACCGGTCAGGAACACCGCACGGTGTACCGGGTGCATGCCCTTGACCAGGAACAGCCGGAAGTTCATCAGGTTGCCGTGACACCAGCGACGGTCACGCTTGAGTTCGTCGAGCAGATTCGGCGGCAACTCTTCGTAGCTGCCAGGCAGGTCGTAAGCAATCCACACGCCCCATCCAGCACGGCGCATCAGCGCGGCTTCAACGAAGTCGTGGGAAAGGATCGCCCCTGCAAACGCGCCTTTACCGGGCAACGGCGCCAGGGCGCAGTGCTCGATGAACGGCTTCATGCGGATGATCGCGTTGTGGCCCCAGTAGTGGGATTCGCCCAACTGCCAGAAGTGCAGGCCGGCGGTGAACAGCGGACCGTATACCCGCGTGGCGAACTGCTGCATGCGCGCATACAGCGTGTCCATGCCCGAGGCACGCGGCGCGGTCTGAATGATCCCGGCGTCCGGCGTGGCTTCCATCAAGCGCACCAGACTGGTCAGGCATTCGCCACTCATCACGCTGTCGGCGTCGAGCACGACCATGTACTTGTAATCACCGCCCCAACGACGGCAGAAGTCGTCGAGGTTACCGCTTTTGCGTTTTACGCGACGGCGACGCCGGCGATAGAAGATCTTGCCAAAACCCTTGGCTTCGCGGCAGACGTCCAGCCAGGCCTGCTGCTCGGCAACGCAGATGTCGCTGTCGTTACTGTCACTGAGGACGAAGAAGTCGAAGCGGTCCAGATCACCGGTGGCGGCGACCGACTCGAAGGTCGCGCGCAAACCGGCGAATACCCGCGGTACGTCTTCGTTGCAGATCGGCATCACCAACGCGGTGCGAGCGTCCTTGGGGATCGGCTCGTTACCGGCGCTGGCGCCGGAAATGCGGTATTTGTCGTGCCCGGTGAGCAACTCGAGGAAGCCCATCAGTGCCGTCCAGAAACCGGCCGATACCCAGCAGAACAGAATCCCGAACAGAATCAGGATGCTGGTTTGCAAGGCATATGGCAGTACTTGCGTAGCGGTTTGCAGGAAGGGTTGATGCAGGACTTCTTCCAGATCAACGAACGACCAGCCCTGGTACGGCATGATGCCTTTCATGTACCAGCCCGCGACGATGGTCTGGCCCAGCATCAACACCAGCAGAATGTAGCGGCGGATCGAGCCGACGGTGCGCCAGCGAGCCGCCGGAAGCACGCGCTCATCCTTCGGCGGTGCCGGAGGATTGGTGCGGCCGGTCAGCCGACGCCAGCCACGTACCAGGATATTGGTACGCCATGGCTCAGGCACGACCTTGGTCCGACGAATCGGTGGGGTCGCCTTCAGGCACACACGACCGCTGGCGTCGAGCGCCAGCATCTCGGCCTCTTCAAGCTCCTCGGCGGAGTTGAGGGTCAACCGACGGCCGACCGAGGCTTGCGCAGCCTCGCTCGGCGCGTCGAAAACCTGCGACGACAGGCGTTCATGCAGCTCGCTGAAGGATGTGCAGCCCGCCAATGTGGCGCGCTGCTCATCGGTCATCGGCAGGTGCGCCAGATACTCGCTGAGAGTCTCTGGCTGTACTTGGGAATTACTCATCGGCTGGCAACTGGTAGCTCCAGGTCTCGGTCAGCACTTGTTCAGTCTTGGCTGCATCCGAGGCAGGAGGTGTGGCAGGGGCTGCTTCGGCAGCGGCTGGCTGCTTGGCGTCTTTGTCTTTCTTGTCGAGCTTCTCTTGCTGCCTGGCGGCGATTTTATCGGCCTTGGCAACGGAAGAATTGGCGTTCACCACCAGAACCTTGACCGGCTCAGGGACTACGATGTCCTTGACCAGCGCAGCACGCATCTCGGTGGACTTGCCCGGATCCTTGATCTTCATGCGCAGCGTCAGGCGCCAGCCCTGGGTTTCAGGGTTGTAACGCACGCTGTTCTCAACCACTTCGGCGTTGTCGCCCACACTGACCTGGCTGCGCACCGGCGCGTCTTCCGGCAAGGCCTTGAGGGACGGGCCTGTGAAGTCCACCAGGTAGGCAACGCTGCCATCCGGCTGACGAATCAGGTTCGACTGCTTCACGTCACCGGTGGAACGCAGGGTCTGTTGAACCCAGGCGCTGTCCGGCGAATGCAGGGCTGCCTCGTCGATGGTCCAGTGCAGACGGTAGGCGAAGTCCAGCGGCTGACCTGGCTCAGGCAGTTTTTCCGGGCTCCAGAACGCAACGATGTTGTCGTTGGTTTCGTCGGCAGTCGGGATCTCTACGAGGTCGACCGTGCCTTTGCCCCAGTCGCCTTTTGGCTCGATCCAGGCGCTTGGGCGCTTGTCGTAGCGGTCATCGAGGTCTTCGTAGTGGCTGAAATCACGACCACGTTGCAGCAGGCCGAAACCACGCGGGTTCTCGACCGAGAAATTGCTCACGGCCAGATGTTTCGGGTTGTTCAGCGGGCGCCAGATCCACTCGCCATTACCGGCATGGATCGACAGACCGCTGGAGTCGTGCAGTTCACGACGGTAGTTGAGGACTTTCGACGGCTGGTTGGCGCCGAACAGGAACATGCTGGTCAGTGGAGCGATACCCAGTTTGCTGACTTTGTCGCGCAGGAACACCTGCGCCTTGACGTCGACAATGGTGTCGCTGCCCGGACGCAGGGTCAGGCGATAGGCACCGGTGGCACGCGGCGAGTCCAGCAGGGCGTAGATCACCAGGTGCTTGTCGGTCGGCTTGGGTTGCGCAATCCAGAACTCGGTGAAACGCGGGAACTCTTCACCGGACGGCAGCGCAGTGTCGATCGCCAGGCCACGCGCAGACAGGCCATAGGTGTGGCCTTTACCGACGACGCGGAAGTAGCTCGCGCCGAGCATGGTCATGATTTCGTCTTGCTTGTCGGCCTTGTTGATCGGGTACAGCACACGAAAGCCCGCATAACCCAGCTGTTCGGTGGCTTTAGGATCGAACTTCACGTCGCCGAAATCGAAACGACTCGGGTCGTACTTGATCTCTTCAACGCTGTTGGCAGTGATTTCGTTGATTTTCACCGGCGTGTCGAAGTGCATGCCCTGGTGATAGAACGACAGCTTGAACGGGGTTTTCTGATCGGCCCATTCGGCTTTTTCGGTCAGGAAACGAATTTTCTGATAGTCCGCGAATTTCATGTCACGGAATTCGTTCGGCAGATTGCTGCGCGGAGCTTCGTATTTTTGCCCGGCCTTCTCTTTTGCCTTGGCCGACACATCATCCAGATTGAATGCCCAAAGCTGGCCGGCGCTGAGCAGGCAAAGCAAGGCAGAGCCCGTCACCAGTGCGTTTCGTAACCGTTTGGCAGACAATTTTGGTGCATTACAGGGACTAACAATCACGAGCAACCCTCGCCGAAAACAGATCAAAAAACCAACGGCTAGCTATCTATGTGCCAGGTTGGCGAGCATTGTTCCGACTCCGATGGGCCTAAATGATTCCCCAAACGGTTCCGGACAAGTCTCTACCTAAGTCAAAAATGGGCCAACGAACGCTGATCCCCGTAGCGCGGGATTATCTAGTAGGCCGCGTTACAACGCATCAGGGGTAACAAAGTATTTATCGCGAAAAACCTCTGTTTTCGACCGAAACACGCCTGAAAAGATGTTTCAGGCGCTTTCAGGTCTGTAACAGGAAGGTTACCGGGCCATCATTGACCAGATGCACCTGCATGTCCGCGCCAAATTTACCTGATGCCACTTTGCCATGTAACTGCTGCGCCTTGGCTAATATATAGTCAAAAAGCTCTTCTCCCAGTGCCGGTGGGGCAGCGGTAGAAAAGCTCGGACGCAAACCATTTTTGGTATCGGCGGCCAGGGTGAACTGCGAGACCAACAGCAAACCACCGCCGACATCGGCCAAGGACAGGTTCATCTTGCCCTCGGCGTCACTGAATACCCGATAGTTAAGCAGCTTATGCAAAAGTTTGTCGGCGCTGGCCCGAGTGTCTTCCGGTTCAACCGCCAGCAGCACCAGCAAACCCTGGTCTACCGCGCCAACAATTTCTCCCGCCACTTCGACGCGCGCGCCTCGCACGCGCTGTAACAGGCCCTTCATGCTTCTTCAGGCGGTAAATCAAGCAAACGTCGGGCCATCCGGCTGGCCGCACGCACCAATGCATCGGTGATACCCGGTTCGGACGCCGCATGCCCGGCATCGCGGATCACCTGCAGTTCGCTGTTCGGCCAGGCTTGATGCAGTTCCCAGGCGTTATCCAGCGGGCAGATCACGTCGTAACGGCCGTGGACGATGACACCCGGCAAATGGGCGATCTTGCCCATATCGCGAATCAGCTGGTTCGGCTCAAGGAACGCGTTGTTAGTGAAGTAGTGGCATTCGATACGGGCGATCGACAACGCGCGCTGCGGCTCGGAGAAGCGCTCGACCACCATCGGGTTCGGACGCAGGGTGGCCGTGCGGCCTTCCCAGGTCGACCAGGCCTTGGCCGCGTGCATCTGGGCAATCTGGTCGTTGCCGGTCAGGCGCTTGTGGAATGCATTGAGCAGGTCGTCGCGCTCATCCGCAGGGATCGGCGCGATGTAGTCCTGCCAGTAATCCGGGAACAGACGGCTGGCGCCAGCCTGGTAGAACCATTCGATTTCCTGCGGACGGCAGAGAAAGATCCCGCGCAGAATCAGACCGTGCACACGCTCAGGGTGGGTTTGCGCGTAGGCCAACGCCAGGGTCGAACCCCAGGAGCCGCCGAACAGCACCCATTTTTCGATGCCCAAGTGCTGGCGAATTCGCTCAAGGTCGGCGACCAGATCCCAGGTGGTGTTGTTTTCCAGGCTGGCATGCGGGGTGGAACGACCGCAACCGCGCTGATCGAACGTAACAATGCGGTACAGGTTCGGATCGAAGTAGCACCGACTCTGTGCATCACAACCAGCCCCCGGGCCGCCGTGAATGAACACCACCGGCAAACCTTCCGGCGAACCGCTTTCGTCGACGTATAGCGTGTGTGTTTCATCGACAGCCAGATCGTGCCGGGCGTGAGGTTTGATCTGTGGGTACAAAGTCTGCATTGCGCGCTCCGTAAGGGGTCGAGGTCATCCCTGGGGGGACTTCTATTATTCTGCCGTCCGGCATCATAAACCCGAATTACGTTAATGAGCATGCTCGCGAAAAATCAGACTTCGCTTACAAGAAACCGATGCAAATACGCCAGCAGGCTTTCATACAGCAGATCCACTTCCGCAACCTGGCCGCGCCCCCGCAAACAGCCGTGAACCAGCCCTTTGCCTGAATACAGACTGACCTCGCCCCCTGCGGCTTCAAGTCGCCGGGCATAGGTGACACCGTCGTCGCGCAGCGGGTCGAACTGCGCGACGGCGATCATCGCCGGTGGCAAACCGCTGAAATCATCGGCGAGCAATGGCATGGCGTAGGCCGACGGTTGCCGTGTGCCGCGCAAGTACAACGCGTGATAGCAGTCCAGGTCGCTGCTGCTGAGCAGCGGCGCGTCGGCACATTCGCTGCGCGATGGAAGCCTGGCGTCACCGCCCAGTCCTGGATAGATCAAGACTTGTGCGCAGGGCAAGCGCTCGCCCCGGTCACGCAACGCCAGACACAACGCGGCGGCCAGATTGCCGCCCGCGCTGTCACCGGCCACCAGCATCCGCGTCGCATCCAGCGCAAACGGGCTCGCCCCTACGCAAAGGGCTCGCCATACACTCAGGCAATCATCGAACGCCGCCGGGAATGGATGCTCCGGCGCCAGTCGGTAATCAACAGCAATCACCAGCACGCCCGAAACCATCGCCAGTTCGGCGCAGATGAAGTCGTGCGAATCCAGATCCCCTACCACCCAGCCACCGCCGTGCAGATACAAAATGCACGGCCAGCCCGAATCCGGCGCTGAAACCGCTGGCTGGTAGGCGCGTACCGAAACACCTTCCAGCGTGAAGTCGGAGACCTCCAGCTCTTGCGGGCGAGCGTTGGTGAACGCCCGGCACATTTGACTGTAAGCCTGACGCAGCCCGTCCAGGCTGCTGTCGGTGCTGTTGAAGCTGAGGGTCCTCTCGACAAATGCCGAGAGCTGCGCAGAGATTGGATAGTCAGGCATAAGGTTCTCGGCCACTCAGAGTTTCAGGCTGGCCTGTACCGCCTTCACACCGTCCTTGCCATCGAAACTGCTGACGCCCGCCAACCAACGCTGAAGATCCTCAGGGTGATCACGCAGCCACTGCCGGGCGACGTCCTGTGCGGTCTTGCGCTCCATGATCGGCACCATCAACTGGCTTTCCTGGGCGGCGGTGAATGTCAGGTTTTCCAGCAAACGGTTCACGTTGGGGCAACGCTGGGCGTAATCCGGCGCGGTCACGGTCGAGACAGTCGCTGCACCTTCGTTCGGGCCGTAGACATCTTCGCTGCCGGTCAGGTAGTTGATCTTCATGTTGATGTTCATCGGATGCGGGGTCCAGCCGACGAACACCACGAACTCCTTGCGATTGACCGCACGCTGCACGGCGGCAAGCATGCCGGCCTCGCCGGATTCGATCAGTTTGAAGTCCTTGAGGCCAAAGTGATTGGTCTCGATCATGGTTTTGATGGTGGTGTTGGCGCCGCTGCCCGGTTCGATGCCGTAGATTTTGGCGCCCAGCTGGTCTTTGAATCTGGCGATATCGCCGAAGGTTTTCAGACCCGCCGCCGCAACATAGTCAGGCACCGCGAGGGTCGCCTGGGCATCAGACAGGCTGGGTTTGTCCATGACTTTGAGTTGATTGGCGGCGATGAACGGTGCGATGTTCTTGTCCATCGCCGGCTTCCAGTAGCCAAGGAAGATATCCAGTCGCTTGTCGCGGATGCCGGCGAAAATGATTTGCTGCACAGCGCTGGTTTGCTTGCTTTCGTAGCCAAGTCCGTTGAGCAAGACATCGGCCATGCCACTGGTGGCGATCACATCGGTCCAGTTGACCACGCCCATACGCACGGACTGGCAGGACGCCGGTTCGCTGGCAAAGGTGTTGGCGCTCAGAAGTGCGGTGCCGGTAAGGATTAACAGACAGCGGTTGAACAGTCGTTTCATCGGGAGGGCTCGCTCGGCAGCTGGTTATTGTGGGCCCGGTGTCTTCATGCACCGTGCCCACAACGTTACTCAGCGTCTGAACGACAAAAGCGCCCTGAGGCGACCGTGTCTTGCACGGTGGCGACTGTCCATAGCAGGTATCGAGACGACCGCCAACCTGTGGGAGCGAGCTTGCTCGCGATGGCGGACTGACAGGCAACAGCAATGTTGAATGCAATGGCCTCATCGTCGGAACGCCGCCCGGAGCAAGCTCGCTCCCACAGGATTATGCGCCGTAGTGCTTGTGTCCCCACGCCAACAACCCTTGCAGCAGCTCTTTGAGCACCACTTGCGTCGGTGCCGCCAGATCAGGCCGATAGCGGAACGGCTCGACCTCTTCCATGTAGGTGCACTGCCCCAACTCCAGTTGCACCGCGTGGATGTTTTCAGCCGGGTTGCCGTAATGACGGGTGATGTGGCCGCCCTTGAAGCGCCCGTTGAGCACGTGGCTGTAGTCCGGATGGCGGGCGCAGATGGCTTCCAGCTGGCTGGCCAACTGTGGATCGCAACTGGCGCCGTTGAAGGTGCCGAGGTTGAAGTCCGGCAGCTTGCCGTCGAACAGGTGCGGGATCACCGAACGAATCGAGTGCGCATCGAACAGCAGTGCATAACCGAACTCGGCCTTCAGCCGCGCCAGTTCTTGCTGCAAGGTGCTGTGGTACGGCGTCCAGACTTTCTCCAGATACGTCGCACGCTCCTCGACCGACGGCTCCAGCCCTTCGCGGAACAACGGCACGCCGTCGAACAATGTCGCCGGGTACAGGCCGGTCGTCGCACCGACATACAACGGCTTGTCGTCGGACGGCCGGTTGAGGTCGATGACGAACCGCGAATACTCGGCAGCCAGGGTGCTGGCGCCCAGTTCAGCGGCAAACTCGTAGAGCGTGGGAATGTGCCAGTCAGTGTCCGGCAGGCTTTGCGCCTCAGGGATCAAACCGGCTTCAACCGCAGGCGTCAGACGCACGCCAGCGTGAGGCATGCTGATCAGCAGCGGCACCCGGCCTTGTTTGAAGCTCAGAACCTTATCCACAACTGTTCTCCTATAACTCGACTTCAACGCCGTGACGCACGACGCGTTTTTCCAGGTCACCGCCCAACCAGTACGACAGGTCGGCTGGGCGATCGATCTGCCAGGCCACGAAGTCGGCGACTTTGCCGACTTCGAGCGAGCCGTGGGTGTGCTCCATGCCCAATGCCGTGGCGGCGTGAATGGTCGCGCCGGCCAGGGCCTCTTCCGGGGTCATGCGGAAACAGGTGCAGGCCATGTTCAACATCAACCGAACCGACAGCGCCGGCGAGGTGCCGGGGTTGAGGTCGCTGGCGATGGCTATTTTCACCCCGTGCTTGCGCAAGGCATCCATCGGCGGCAATTGGGTTTCACGCAGGAAGTAGAACGCTCCCGGCAGCAGCACGGCAACGGTGCCGGAGGCGGCCATGGCAATGGCGTCGTCTTCGGTCATGAACTCCAGATGGTCAGCCGAGAGCGCGTGATAACGCGCCGCCAGGCTGGAGCCGTGCAGGGACGACAACTGCTCGGCATGCAGCTTCACCGGCAAACCGAGTTTCTGCGCGGCGACGAACACCCGCTCGACCTGCGCTGGCGAAAATGCCAGGTATTCGCAGAACGCATCCACCGCATCCACCAGACCTTCGGCAGCCAGCGCCGGTAGCATTTCGGCGCAGATGTGGTCGATGTAGTCGTCGGCGCGGTCGGCGTATTCCGGGGGCAAGGCGTGAGCGGCCAGGCAGGTGCTGCGCACGCTGACCGGCAGTTCGGCGCCGAGGCGGCGAATGACCCGCAGGATCTTCCGCTCGCTGGCCAGGTCGAGGCCATAACCGGATTTCATCTCGATGCTGGTCACACCATCACGCATCAGGCTTTTCAGGCGTTTCTTCGCACTGGCGAACAGCTCGTCCTCGGTCGCCGCACGCGTGGCGCGCACGGTGCTGGCGATGCCGCCACCGGCCGCTGCGATTTCTGCATAGCTCACGCCTTGCAGACGCTGCTCGAACTCGCCGCTGCGGTTGCCACCGAACACCGTGTGGGTGTGGCAGTCGATCAGGCCCGGCGTGACCCAGGCCCCCGCGAGATCATGGACCTCGAGGTATTCGCCGGACGGCAGCTCGCTACGTGGGCCGATCCACTCAATGTGCGCTCCTGACGTCACGATGGCGGCATCCTCGATGATCGAGTAAGTGCCCTGCGCCATGCTTGCAACGTGACAGTGTTGCCAGAGAGTTTTCATCCGGGGCCTCCGTTAGTTATCGATGAGAAAAAGAAGGATCACGCGCGACCAAAGCCGCCTGCCCTGCCGCCGGCTTGACCCACATCAGGTAGGCCAACACCAGCAACACGATCCAGACCACGCCGACGATCAGTGCTGCCTGGGTATCCGGGAAGTAACCCAGCACGCCAAAGACAAACAGCATGAACGCAATCGCCGCCATCGGCGCATAAGGCCAGAACGGTACCGGGAATTTCAGCTGCGCGACTTGCTCAGGCGTCATGGAGCGACGCATCGCCACCTGAGTGAACAGAATCATCAGCCAGACCCAGACCGTTGCGAAGGTCGCGATGGACGCGATCAGCAGGAACACGTTTTCCGGAATCAGGTAGTTCAACAACACGCCCAGCAGCAGCGCAACGCTCATCACCACCACGGTCATCCATGGCACGCCATTGCGCGACAGGTGGGCGAAGCCCTTCGGTGCGTGCCCTTGCTGGGCCAGACCGAACATCATGCGGCCAGCGCCGAAGATGTCACTGTTGATCGCCGAAATCGCCGCCGTAATCACCACAATATTAAGGATGGTGGCCGCCGAGCTGATCCCCAGCTTATCGAAGATCTGCACGAACGGGCTGCCCTGGCTACCGATCTGCTGCCAAGGAAAGATCGACATCAGCACCAGCATCGTCAGCACGTAGAACAGCAGAATCCGCAACGGTACGGCGTTGATTGCACGAGGCAGCACGTGCTGCGGGTCTTTGGCCTCACCAGCGGTAACGCCGATGATTTCAATACCGCCAAACGCAAACATCACCACCGCGAACGAAGCGATCAGACCGCCCATGCCATTAGGCATGAAGCCGCCTTGGGTCCAGAGGTTGCTGATGTCGGTCACTTGGCCAGGAGCCGTGCTGATACCGAACAGCATGATGCCGAAGCCCCCGAGGATCATCGCAACGATGGCGGCGACCTTGAGCAGCGACAGCCAGAACTCCATTTCACCGAAGACTTTGACGTTGCACAGGTTCAAGCCGCCGACGATGGAAACGACGCCCAATACCCAAATCCAGCGAGAGACTTCCGGGAACCAGAAGCCCATGTAAATACCGAACGCAGTGACGTCGGCCATGCCGACGATGACCATTTCGAATGCGTACGTCCATCCGAGGATGAAACCTGCCATCGGTCCCAGGTAAGTGCTGGCGTATTGACCGAAAGAACCTGCGACCGGGTTGTGCACAGCCATCTCGCCGAGGGCGCGCATGACCATGAACACCGCTGCACCACCAATCAGGTACGCAAGCAGCACCGCAGGACCGGCCATCTGGATGGCCGAGGCAGAACCGTAAAACAGCCCGGTGCCGATCGCCGACCCCAGTGCCATAAAGCGAATATGTCGGGCAGATAGCCCGCGTTTCAAGCCGTTTGCTGGCTTTTGCATTTCTCGTCCTTAGTTGTTCTTATCGACGCAAAATCGAATCGCGAGCAAGCCCGCTCCTACAAGGATCACGCTGAACCTGTGGGAGCGAGCCTGCTCGCGATGGGCCGTTACAGGCTAGGCAGCAACTTCGCCATCACCAGTTCATTCAAGCAGCGCGAAGCCAGCAGTTCGCTCGCGGCGTTAATGTCCGGAGCAAAGAAACGGTCCTTCTCGTAGAACGGTACTTTGGCGCGCAGGGTGCTGCGAGCTTTTTCCAGTTTCGACGAAGTCTTCAGACCATCACGCAGGTCCAGACCCTGGCAGGCAGCCAGCCACTCGACAGCCAGAACGCCGCGAGTGTTTTCGGCCATTTCCCACAGACGCTTGCCAGCGGCAGGCGCCATGGAAACGTGGTCTTCCTGGTTGGCGGAAGTCGGCAGGCTGTCCACCGAGTGCGGGTGCGACAGTGCCTTGTTTTCGCTGGCCAGAGCAGCCGCGGTCACCTGGGCGATCATGAAGCCGGAGTTCACGCCACCGTTGGCCACCAGGAATGGCGGCAGTTGCGACATGTGCTTATCCATCATCAGCGAGATGCGGCGTTCGCTCAGCGAGCCGATTTCAGCGATGGCCAAGGCCATGTTGTCGGCAGCCATGGCGACCGGTTCGGCGTGGAAGTTACCGCCGGAGATCACGTCACCTTCAGCCGCGAATACCAATGGGTTATCCGACACGGCGTTGGCTTCGATCGCCAGCACTTCAGCGGCCTGACGGAACTGAGTCAGGCAGGCGCCCATGACTTGTGGCTGGCAACGCAGCGAGTACGGGTCTTGAACCTTTTCGCAGTTCTGGTGCGAATCGGAAACCTGGCTGCGCTCACCCAGCAGGTCGCGGTAAGCGGCTGCGGCATCGATCTGGCCTTTTTGACCACGGGCAGCATGAATGCGAGCGTCGAATGGCGAGCGCGAGCCCAGCACGGCTTCAACGGTCAGACCGCCAAGGGCCAGAGCACCGGCGAACAGATCTTCACCTTCGAACAGACCACGCAGTGCGTAAGCGGTGGACACCTGAGTACCGTTGAGCAGCGCCAGACCTTCTTTCGCAGCCAGGGTCAGCGGAGTCAGACCGGCGACTTTCAGCGCTTCAGTGGCTTCCATCCACTCGCCTTTGTAGCGAGCCTTGCCTTCACCCAGCAGCACCAGCGACATGTGGGCCAGCGGCGCCAGGTCGCCGGAAGCACCGACCGAACCTTTCAACGGAATGTGCGGGTACACCTCAGCGTTGATCAGGGCGATCAGCGCGTCGATCACCACCCGGCGAATGCCGGAGAAACCACGGCTCAGGCTGTTGACCTTGAGCACCATGATCAGACGCACCAGGGCGTCGCTGATCGGCTCGCCCACGCCGGCAGCGTGAGACAACACCAGCGAGCGCTGGAGGTTTTCCAGGTCTTCGCTGGCAATGCGGGTCGAGGCCAGCAGGCCGAAACCGGTGTTGATGCCGTACGCGGTACGGTTTTCCGCAAGGATCTGTTCCACGCAGGCGACGCTGGCTTCGATCTGGGCCGACGCACTGTCGTCGAGGCTGACTTTGACCGGTTGCTGATAAACGGCACGCAGTTGGGCAAGGCTCAGTTGGCCAGGGATAAGATTCAGAGCAGTCACATTCATTCTCCTTTTGAGAGTTTGTTGTCTATTTATTTACACGCACTGACCAGACGCTCCGGATGATTCCGTTGTCCGTCGCTTCCCGCTTTTTGGAGGGAGGCGCCTTGGCACGCTGGCTTTTGTAGAAATCAGTACAGCTTCGGTAACACGGTTTGCAGCAGTAGCGGGTCTTTCAAAATAAATTCGGCCTGGGACATGGCAGCTCTCTTAAACCGTCGCCGCGCGACGCTGGACAAATCGGTCGACGTATTCATCGGCCGGCGAATGCAGGATCTCCTTCGGCGTGCCGACCTGGATCAACCGCCCATCCTTGAGGATCGCAATGCGGTTGCCGATGCGCACGGCTTCATCGAGGTCATGGGTGATGAACACGATGGTCTTGTGCAAAGTCTTTTGCAGTTCGAGCAACTGGTCCTGCATCTCGGCACGGATCAATGGGTCGAGGGCGCTGAACGCTTCATCCATCAGGATAATGTCGGTGTCCGCTGCCAGAGCGCGGGCCAGGCCCACACGCTGACGCATACCGCCGGACAGCTGATGCGGGTATTTGTTTTCGTAGCCTTGAAGGCCCACGGTGTTGATCCAGTGCTGCGCGCGCTCGGTGCACACTTGCTTGCTTTCACCGCGCACTTTCAGGCCGTAGGCAACGTTATCCAGCACGCTTTTGTGTGGCAGCAGGCCGAAGCTCTGGAACACCATGCTGATCTTGTGCCGACGAAATTCGCGCAGGGCTTCCATGTCGTATTGCAGGATGTCCACGCCGTCCACCAGGATCGCGCCGCTGGTCGGGTCGATCAGGCGGTTGATGTGGCGCACCAGTGTCGACTTGCCGGAACCCGACAAGCCCATGATCACGAAGATTTCGCCGGTAGCGATGCTCAGCGATAGATCGTTCACGCCGATCACGCAGCCAGTCTCGGCCAATACCTGATCCTTGCTCATGTTCTGTCGGATCATGTTCAGCGCTTCGGCCGAACGGTCACCGAAAATCTTGAAAACGTTTTTGACTTCGATCTTGGCGGCGTTGTTCATTGGCTCACCTCATGCCGTGGACGACCGTAGGCCTGGGTAATGCGGTCAATGACCACCGCCAGAATCACGATCGCCAGACCGGCTTCAAGACCACGTCCGACATTGAGGGTCTGAATCCCCACCAGCACGTCCTCACCCAGACCACGGGCACCGATCATCGAGGCGATCACCACCATCGACAGCGCCATCATGGTCGTCTGGTTAATCCCGGCCATGATGCTCGGCAGGGCCAGCGGCAGTTGCACGCCGAACAGTTGCTGCCAGCGGTTGGCACCGAAGGCATTGATCGCTTCCATCACTTCACGATCGACCTGGCGAATGCCCAGATCGGTCAGGCGAATCAGCGGCGGTACGGCGTAGATCACCGTGGCGAAAATCGCCGGGACCTTGCCCAGACCGAACAGCATCAGCACCGGGATCAGGTACACGAAGCTGGGCATGGTTTGCATGATGTCGAGCAGCGGCATCAGCACCGAACGCAGGCGGTTGCTACGCGCCGACAGAATGCCCAGCGGGATACCGATCAGCACCGAAATAACCGTCGCCACCAGCATCAGTGCCAACGTCTGCATGAGCTTGTCCCAGAGGCCGACAGCGCCCACCAGGAACAACAAACCAACGATCACCACCGTCGTCACCAGCTTACGGGTGGCGTGCCAGGCAATGCCGGCAACGATCGCCAGCATCAACCACCACGGCGCCGCGCGCAGCAGGCCTTCGAGGTTGACGATGGCCCACAGCAAGGTGTCGGAGATGTGGCGGAACACATCTCCGTAGTTGACGACCAGCGAATCAACCCAAGTGTTGACCCAGTCGGCGATGGAAAAGGTGAAGCTTTCTGGAAACATAAGAGACTCTCAATCAAGTGGATGTAGCGAACGTCCCGGCCAGCCTCTCGGTTAGCCGGGAGGTTCGACCTACAGTTCCGCGTTGATTTTCCTGGCAGTGTCGGTGGTGACCCACACCTGCCAGATCTCAGGATGTTCCTTCATGAAGATCTTCGCCAGTTCCGTCCAATCAGATTGCTGCAACGCGGCCAGCCCCACTTGTTTTCGCTTCTGAAGCGTCGCCCTGCTCTACCGGCAGGATCAGGCGCTCAGGCACTTTGCTGTGCCACTTCTTGGCGGCGAAGTAGTACATCGCTGCCGGGACCACCAGACCGATGATCCACGAGATGTCGGTATCACCGAGGCTCGCGACCAGAGGGCCGGTGTAGAAGTGGGTGGAAATGAACGGCATTTGAATCAACACGCCGAACACGTAAATGCTGATGCCCATGATGTTCCAGCGACCGTAGCGACCCTCTGGGTTGGACAGTGCCGGAATGTCATAGCGTTCTTTGGTGATGCAGTAGAAGTCCACCAGGTTGATCGCGCTCCACGGCGTGAAGAACGCCAGCAGGAACAGGATGAACGCGGAGAATTCCTTGAGGAACGAGTCCTTGCCGAGCAACGCCAGGGCAGCGGCGAGCGACACCATGATGAAGATGTACAACAGGCGTACACCGCTTCCAATGTGGCGGCTGCCACGGAAGCCACTGATGATCGTCGCGATCGACATGAAGCTGCCGTAGGCGTTCAACGTGGTCACGGTGACTTTGCCGAAAGCCACGGCGAAGTACAGCAGTGCCGCGACAATCCCGGTACCGCCCAGGCTGACGATGAACGACACCTCGTGGTGAGCGAACTGCGAACCGGCCAGGGCTGCGGCGAACACGCCGAAAACCATCGACGCCTGTGCACCGATCACCGAACCCAGGCCAACGGCCCAGAAGGTTTTCGACGCAGAAGTGCTGCGCGGCAGGTAACGCGAGTAGTCCGCCACATAAGGGCCGAACGCGATCTGCCAGGACGCCGACAGCGACACCGCTAACAGGAAACTCGCCACCGAGAAGTGCTTGTTGCCCAGCAGCGCGCCGATGTCGTTACCGGCCAGCAGTTTGTAGAACAGGTAGATGAACGCCACCACGCCCAGCACACTGGCGACCCGGCCAATGCCGTGGATCACCCGATAGCCGAAGATGGTGAAGACCATGATCGAGCCTGCGAACAGCGTGATACCGACCCAGTCTTCGACGTGCAGCAACTGTGCTACCGCCTGCCCGGCCAGCAAGGAGCCGCTGGCCGAGAAGCCGATGTACATCAGGCATACCAGCACCAGCGGAATCACCGCCCCATACACGCCAAACTGCACGCGGCTGGAAATCATTTGTGGCAAGCCGAGTTGCGGGCCCTGGGCCGCGTGCAGCGCCATGACGCCACCGCCGAGCAATTGGCCGATCAGCAAACCGATCAACGACCAGAACACATCCCCGCCCAGTACCACCGCCAATGCACCCGTCACAATCGCGGTGATTTGCAGGTTGGCACCCAACCACAGGGTGAACTGACTCAATAGACGACCGTGTCTTTCCGCTTCCGGGATGTAGTCGATCGAGCGTTTCTCGATCAACGGTTTACTGCGTGCACGATCATCATTTGCCATGGTTCAACCTCTGTGGATTGTTCTGGGAAATCATTGTGAAGCCGCTGCATAGGGGCTCTGCTTTTGTGGGAGCGAGCTTGCTCGCGATAGCGATGTGTCAGCCAACACAGGTGTTGAATGTGCCGGCCTCATCGTCGGAACGCCGCCCGGAGCAAGCTCGCTCCCACAAGTACTGCGTTATTTACCGGTGATCATCGGCAGGTTCAGGCCCTGCTCCTTGGCACAGTCGATAGCGATCTGATAACCGGCATCGGCGTGACGCATAACGCCGGTAGCCGGGTCGTTGTGCAGCACGCGAGCGATACGCTCGGCCGCTTCGTCAGTACCGTCGCAGACAATCACCATGCCCGAGTGCTGGGAGAAGCCCATGCCGACGCCGCCACCGTGGTGCAGGGAAACCCAGGTCGCGCCGCTGGCGGTGTTGAGCAAGGCATTGAGCAGTGGCCAGTCGGACACGGCGTCGGAGCCATCCTGCATGGATTCGGTTTCGCGGTTAGGGCTCGACACCGAACCGGAGTCCAGGTGGTCGCGGCCGATCACGATCGGTGCCGACAGCTCGCCGCTGCGGACCATTTCGTTGAACGCCAGACCGAGCTTGGCGCGCAGACCCAGACCCACCCAGCAGATACGTGCCGGCAGACCCTGGAAGCTGATGCGCTCGCGCGCCATGTCCAGCCAGTTGTGCAGGTGGGCGTCGTCCGGGATCAGTTCTTTGACCTTGGCGTCGGTTTTGTAGATATCTTCAGCGTTGCCCGACAGTGCAGCCCAACGGAATGGACCGATACCGCGGCAGAACAGCGGACGGATGTAGGCTGGTACGAAGCCTGGGAAGTCGAATGCGTTCTCGACGCCTTCTTCTTGCGCCATCTGACGGATGTTGTTGCCGTAGTCGAAGGTCGGGATACCTTGCTTCTGGAAATCGAGCATCGCTTTGACGTGGACGGCCATGGATTGCTTGGCGGCTTTGATCACAGCAGCCGGCTCGGTCTTGGCGCGAGCGCGGTACTCTTCCCAGGTCCAACCGGCTGGCAGGTAACCGTTGAGCGGATCGTGGGCGCTGGTCTGGTCGGTGACCATGTCCGGACGCACACCGCGACGGACCAATTCCGGCAGGATTTCTGCCGCGTTACCCAGCAGAGCGATGGAAATCGCTTTGCCTTCCTTGGTGTATTTGGCGATGCGCGCCAGCGCGTCGTCGAGGTCTTTGGCCTGCTCGTCGACGTAACGGCTTTTCAGACGGAAATCGATGCTCACTTGTTGGCATTCGATGTTCAGCGAGCACGCGCCAGCCAGTGTAGCGGCCAGTGGTTGAGCGCCGCCCATGCCGCCTAAACCTGCGGTCAGGACCCAACGACCGGTGAGGTTGTCGTTGTAGTGTTGGCGACCGGCCTCAACGAAAGTTTCGTAGGTGCCCTGAACGATGCCCTGGCTGCCGATGTAGATCCAGCTGCCGGCAGTCATCTGGCCGTACATGGCCAGGCCTTTGGCGTCGAGTTCGTTGAAGTGTTCCCAGCTCGCCCAGTGTGGCACCAGGTTGGAGTTGGCGATCAGCACGCGCGGGGCGTTGCTGTGAGTCTTGAATACGCCGACCGGCTTGCCGGATTGCACCAGCAGGGTTTCGTCGTCATTCAGGTTGGTCAGGCTCTCGACGATCTTGTCGTAGCATTCCCAGTTACGTGCCGCGCGACCGATACCGCCGTAAACCACCAGTTCTTTAGGGTTCTCGGCCACTTCCGGGTCAAGGTTGTTCATCAACATGCGCAGCGGCGCTTCGGTCAGCCAGCTCTTGGCGGTCAGCTTGTTGCCGCGGGCAGCACGGATTTCTACGTCACGATATTTCGTTGGTTTCTGGGTATTGTCAGTCACGAAAAAAACTCCTCAGCAATCAATCCAAACCAGCCCAGACAGTGGGCGAGCAAGCCAATGGGCGAAATGTGCACACCGGCGAATCAGTGGACGATGGTCGAGTCTTCGTGACTCATACGCATACGTCTTTACTTGTACATACAAGCATATGCAATCAAGCGGCCAACTTTCTGGATGGCGGTTCAACAAAGTGCTGAATCTGGCTGAAAAGCCCTTGGGACAAGGGGTTTCCGGGTGTCGATATTTTTGGGGGAAGGATTTTTTCGAGGAGTGACAGTTGTTACCTGAGCGCGGTTTTGCGCCACGCTGGGGCGTTCGGTAACAAATTGGTGCGCACAGGGAAACGAATTTCGGGGGGACGGAAAGCAAAAGATCGCAGCCTGCGGCAGCTCCTACAGAATTGGCGTCCATCCGCAATTATTACGGTGAACACGATCAATGTAGGAGCTGCCGCAGGCTGCGATCTTTTTAAGGAGACGGGATCAGAGCGCTGTCAGTTCAATCACGCAGCACTGGCCGCTGACAGAAACGTCCAGCAGCCCGGTGTTACCGCTCAGTTGCAGGCAATCATGACGACCCAGAGCATGGGCCGGGCTCCCATCGATCCGAACCTCAAGTGCGTCAGCCGCGCTGAAAACCAGCAACGTTCCGGTCGAACTGAAAAACCGTTGCTCGCCCTTCAGCCACTGCAACCGCGCCTGGTAACGATTCGGCGCATAAATCAGGTTGAAGTCGCGAATCGCACCGCCAAGCAGCGTGCAAGAAACCTGGCTTTCGCCGCTGAACGCAAACGGGTCCAGCGGTAACAGTGGCCGCGTGTTCTGTCCGTCGACCGTCAAGGTCATGCCTTCGCCCTGCAGCACGGTGATGACCCGCTCGTAGCCGGCAAAGGTGGAGAAGCCGCCCGACTCACCGATATCGGCAATCGACAGGCGCCAGCCAAAGCCATCCAGGCCTGTCCCTGCATCGCGGGTGATTTCTTCGGTGCTGCCGCCGCCGTTTTTCCACGGCATGCGCGGATAATTCGCCGCGCGCAAAACGTTCAACTGACCCATTTTCGCCTCTTGTTGATGGCTGTTTATTTGTGAAACCGCCCTTCCAGACGATGGCGGGAACCTGGATGAATCAGACGAGCGGCCGTCACCGGCTGGCGCCCGGACCAGGTCCGACGGCGAATCAGCAGGCACGGCTCGCCTTTTTCGATCTGCAGCAATTTGCATTCGGAAGGCTCGGCAAGAATCGCTTCGACCACGTGCTCGCCTTCGGTCAATGGCGCGACCTGATTCAGATAGGCGTAAGGCGTTTGCAGGGTGAAATCCTGCTTGAGGTATTCCGGCGCGACCAGCGCATTGACGAAACGGTCCTCGATTTGCACGGGAATATCGTTCTCGAAATGCACGATCAGCGAATGAAAGACCTTCTGGCCTTCACGCATGTCCAGCGCCAAAGCACGTTCGGAACCGGCGGCCTCTTCTTCGAGGGTGATCACCTTGCAGGTGTGGCGGTGGCCACGGGAGGCGATTTCGTCGGCAATGTTATGCACTTCAAACAATGCGGACTGGCTTTTGGGTTCGGCGACAAAGGTGCCGACGCCCTGCATGCGCACCAACAGACCGTCAGTCGTCATCTCGCGCAGAGCGCGGTTGATGGTCATGCGGCTGAAACCCAACTGGCTGACCAGTTCGCTTTCCGACGGCACGCGGTAGTGCGGCGGCCAGTTACCACTGTCGATTTGCTGGGTGATCATCTGTTTGACGCGAGCGTACAAGGGCGCCGGACTGTCGCCCAGATTGGCACTCAGCGGAGATACTGCAGGCGGAGTCGGCACAGGAAATCCTTGTTCGTTGATGAAAGTCACTAGCTTGCCGGAGTTTACCGAGCAGGCAAACGTCTGTATATGTATATACAAATAACACACGATGGGGTACTGAACCATGTCCGCCTTCTTTGCCGAACGCGCGCTACTGCCTAGTGGATGGGCCAACAATGTACGTCTTGAGGTCAGCGCCGATGGCCTGCTGACCCACATCCAGGCCGATGCCAGCGCTGAAGGCGCCGAACGGTTGAGCGGTCCGTTGCTGCCGGGCATGCCGAATCTGCACTCCCACGCTTTCCAGCGGGCGATGGCTGGCTTGGCCGAAGTAGCGGGTAATCCGAACGATAGTTTCTGGACCTGGCGCGATCTGATGTATCGCCTCGTCGGAAAAATCAGTCCGGAACAACTCGGGATCATCGCCCGCCAGCTGTACATCGAAATGCTCAAGGCCGGTTACACCTCGGTCGCCGAATTCCATTACGTGCACCACGACAACAACGGCCATCCGTATGCGGACCCGGCCGAGCTGTCGTTGCAGATCAGCCAGGCGGCCAGCGCCTCCGGCATCGGCCTGACTTTGCTGCCCGTGCTCTACAGCCACGCAGGCTTCGGTGGTCTGGCGCCGAATGAAGGTCAGCGGCGTTTTATCAACAGCACTGAAAACTACCTGAAACTACAAGCACGCTTGCAGCCACTGCTGGCGCAGCAACCGGCGCAACAACTGGGCCTGTGCTTCCACTCGTTGCGTGCGGTCACGCCGCAGCAAATCAGCGAAGTGCTGGCGGCCAGCGACAAGCAATGCCCGGTGCACATCCACATCGCCGAACAGCAAAAGGAAGTCGACGACTGCCTGAGCTGGAGCGGTCGCCGTCCGTTGCAATGGCTGTACGAAAATACCGACGTCGATCAGCGCTGGTGCCTGGTCCACGCAACCCACGCCAACCCGGAAGAAGTCAGTTTGATGGCCAAGAGTCGCGCCATCGCCGGCCTGTGCCTGACCACCGAGGCCAACCTGGGTGACGGAATTTTCCCGGCCGTGGACTTCCTCGCTCAAGGCGGACGCATGGGCATTGGCTCCGACAGCCATGTGTCGCTGAGCGTGGTGGAAGAATTGCGTTGGCTGGAATACGGCCAGCGCCTGCGCGATCAGCGACGTAACCGCTTGTATGGCGCCGATCAACCGATGGTCGGGCGCACCCTGTACGACGCCGCGCTCGACGGTGGCGCACAAGCGCTGGGCCAGCCAATTGGCGCACTGGAAGTCGGCAAACGCGCCGACTGGCTGGTGCTCGACGGCAACGACCCTTACCTGGCAACCGCCAGTGGCGACGGGATTCTGAACCGTTGGCTGTTTGCCGGTGGTGACCGCCAGGTGCGCGACGTGCTGGTGAACGGCAAGTGGGTAGTGCGCGATGGGCATCACGCGGGCGAAGAAGACAGTAACCGTGCGTTCACCCAGGTCCTGCGCGACTTACTCGGCTAACACCGAAAAACCTGTGGGAGCAGCCGGTCGACGCTCGATTGCTCGCGATAGGGCCATCAGGTTCAACAATGATGTTGACTGACAGACCGCTATCGCGAGCAAGCTCGCTCCCACATTCGGTATTCGCTCGTGCTTACTTCGAGGTCTGGGCCATTTTGGTGTCCGACACCCGCCAGATCAGGCGTGTGGTGTCGTAACCCTGCTGACGCGCCCTGCTCAGCAGTTCCTCGCGGGTATCCGCGTTGACTTCCGGCTTGCGTGACAGCAGCCACAGGTTGCGCCGATTGGGGCTACCGACAATCGCGGTCTGGTAGTCATCGCTGACATACAGCACCCAGTAATTACCCTTGCTCATGCCTGGCAACAACCGGGTAAACCAGTTATCGAAGTTCACCCACAGCTTGTCGTTCTTGCCGGGAATCTGCGGCGTTGCCGTGCCCTTGGCCTCTTCCCATTTCCACTCGGGAGTCAGGCAACGGTTCAACACGTCCATGTCACCATCGGCCTTGAGGGTGTAATGGGCTTCGGATTGCGCGCAGTTACGCTGGAAGTACATGGGCATGCGCGCCAACTCGTACCATTTACCCTGGTAACGCTTGAGGTTGACGCTATGGGCCGTTTTCGGCGCCAGCGAATCATCGCCAGAAGTGGCGCAGCCGGCCAACAACAGACCGGCCAAAAGAACTATTACTAACCGCATCATTATTTTTCTCCCGTGGGCGTTTGGCCCCGGTTTACTTCAGGCCTTGCCCGGAAAACATCAGCACTTTGTCACCGGCATACTGCACGCTGATAAAGCTGTTCTTGTCGCCCCAGGTGCAGCTGGACATGCCCAACGCGCCTGAACAATCAGCAGGTTTTCCCAGCAAGGTTTCGACCTCGGCCTTGGGCATGCCCGTCGACAGTTTCGAATAGTTTTCCTGGTTGATCTTGCTGCACGCGGCCAACAGCACGCAAAACGACAGCAAGGCGATAGATCGCAGCGACATGGTGTAACTCCTGGAAAGAGGGGAAGGCATGGCTGCCAACCAGAAGCTTAGAAGAGAAAACCCCCGTCTGGTTCCCACCGGCAGCGGGTATTTCTTGAATGGCAAAATCGGCATTTCGCCCCAAAATCGGGCATTTTTTCCCATTGCCCGACATTTCGTCGGTTTTTGTAAAACCCGCCTAATCTTTGGCGCTGCCCTGTCGACATAGAAGCAGCGCCAAGCCCTCTCCTGCGGCAATTTGACGCTCCTGTTGATCAGTCCTCCCGCGGTAGCGCCTTTAATGACCAGAAACATGAAGTTCAGCCACAAGATCCTGCTCGCCGCTGCCCTTGTGGTTGCCGTAGCGTTCGCCTGTTTTATTCTGTTCAACGACTACCGTCAGCGCCAAACCCTGCGCAGCAGCACCGAGTCCTCGATGCAGGAACTCGGCAGCCTGACCACCAGCAACATCCAGACCTGGCTGGAAAGCCGCATTCAGTTGCTGCAATCGCTGGCCCAGCAAGTGGCCGTCGACGGCCCGGCGCTGGACAGCCTGAAACGCGCCGTCGGCCTGCCGGCCTACACCAGCAACTTTCAGTTGAGCTACTTCGGCGGTGCCGACGGCGTAATGTTCTCGGTACCGGCCGGCAATCGCGCGGCGGACTATGACCCACGCGCCCGTGGCTGGTACAAAGCCGCCAACAGCGCACAGCAGACCATCGTCACCGAACCCTACATCGCTGCGTCCTCGGGCAAGCTGGTGATCACTGTTGCCACGCCCGTGCAGCATCAGAACCAGATGATTGGCGTGGCTGGCGCAGACATCGACCTGAGCAGCGTCAGTGCGATCATCAACTCGCTGAACTTCGGCGGCCACGGCCACGCGTTCATCGTCAGCAGCGACGGCAAGATCCTGATTCACCCGGACAGCAAACTGGTGCTTAAAAACCTCACCGAGGCCTATCCCGCTGGCGCACCAAAGGTCAGCCCCGGCATGAAGGAAGTCGAGGTGGACGGCAAGGCCCAGTTCATCTCGTTCACCCACGTCAACGGCGTACCGTCGGCTGACTGGTACGTGGCACTGGTACTTGACCAGGACACCGCGTTTTCGATGCTCAGCGAGTTCCGCACCTCGGCGATCATCGCCATGGTAATTGCCGTGGTGATCATCATCACGCTGCTCGGCATGCTGATCCGCGTCTTGATGCAGCCGTTGCTGACCATGGGCCGCGCCATGCATGACATCGCCGAAGGTGAAGGCGACCTGACCAGACGCCTGACCATTCATGGCCAGGACGAGTTCGGGGCGCTGGGTACCTCGTTCAACCGTTTCGTCGAGCGTATTCACACCTCGATCCGCGAAGTCTCGTCGGCCACTGGCCAAGTCAACGAAGTCGCCCTGCGTGTCGTCAGCGCCTCCAACTCGTCGATGTTCAATTCCGATCAGCAAGCCTCGCGCACCAGCAGCGTGGCGGCAGCGATCAACCAGCTCGGCGCCGCCGCCCAGGAAATCGCCCAGAACGCGGCCCTCGCCTCGCAACACTCCAGCGACGCCCGCAGCCTGGCCGAAGACGGCCAGCAAGTGGTGGATAAAACCATCGCAGCGATGCAGCAGCTGTCGGCAAAAATCAGTGACTCGTGCGGCAACATCGAAACGCTGAACAGCAACACGGTGAACATCGGGCAGATTCTGGAGGTGATCACCAGCATCTCGCAGCAAACCAACCTGCTGGCCCTCAACGCCGCCATCGAAGCGGCGCGTGCTGGCGAGGCCGGACGTGGTTTCGCGGTGGTTGCCGACGAAGTGCGCAACCTCGCCCACCGCACCCAGGATTCGGCGCAGCAAGTGCAGAAGATGATTGAAGAGCTGCAAGTCGGCGCCCGTGAAGCCGTCGCCATCATGACCGACAGTCAGCGCCAGAGCGAAACCAGCGTCGGCATTGCCAACCAGGCCGGTGAGCGCTTGGGTAGCGTGACCCAGCGCATCGGCGAAATCGACGGCATGAACCAGTCGGTAGCCACCGCTACCGAAGAACAGACGGCCGTGGTCGAGTCGATCAACGTCGACATCACCGAGATCAACACACTGAACCAGGAAGGCGTGGAGAACCTGCAATCGACCTTGCGCGCGTGCGCCGATCTTGAGCAGCAGGCGGCGCGGTTGAAGCAGTTGGTCGGTAGTTTCAGAATTTAATCCAAGTGGCGCACATTACGTGCGCCTGTCAGGTGAAACTGACGAAGGACTGAATTAAGACTAAACTCAGTCCTATCTACCAGAAGGAGATCGATTTCATGAAGCTTTCCTCTCAAATAAAACCCATCAGCTACCTGAAAAGCCACACCGCCGAAATCGTCAAGACCATCACCGAGAGCCGTGAACCCTTGGTTATCACCCAAAATGGTGAAGCAAAACTGGTTGTCATGGATGTGAAAAGCTTCGAAGAGCAAGAAGACACAATGGCCCTGCTGAAGCTACTGGCAATGGGCAACCGTGAAATCGAAGAAGGTAAATTTCGAAATGCGGAGGACGTTTTCGCGGAGCTGGACAGGGCTGATCATCAATGAGCTTCGATGTCGTCATTCTTCAGTCCGCAGAAACAGACCTCAAAGAACTCCGTAGCTACCTCACCAAACACTTCTCTTCCCAAACATGGCAAGTCACCTATACCGCTCTGAGGGCCGCCATTCGCCATTTGGCGACACAGCCTTATGCAGGCTCAATCCCAGAAGAAATCGAAAGGCTCAACATCAGCCAGTATCGACAGATCCTGTCAGGGAAGAACCGGGTCATTTATGAAGTACGGGACAAGACTGTTTACATCCACATCATTGCCGACACGCGAAAAAACCTGCCAACCCTGTTGATGAAACGACTTCTTCAAATGAATTCGTGAGCTCGACACAGTAGTTAAAACCGCGCCCCAGGCCCACTCAAAAACGCCAACTCTTCTGGCGTGTTCTCACGTCCAAGAATCTCGTTGCGATGGGGAAAGCGTCCAAACCTTGCAATGATCTTCTGATGCCGTTCGGCGTAATCGAGGTTATCGGCAAACACCGCCCGATCCGCCTCGGGCTGCTGTGCCAACAGATCGGTAAAACGTGAGACGGCTTCGCTCTGCACCGCCAGATTTTCGCAATGCTCGAACACCAGGTAGATGAATACCCGCTGGATGGGCAGCAGTTGCCGATCGAAATCCGCGGCAATGCCTTGCGCCACCAGAGCCTGAGCTCTCAAGTCGCCTGCGAAGGATTTGGGGGTTTCGCGAAAGATCATTCGCGGTAACTGGTCGAGCAACAGCACCAGGGCCAGCCAACCTTCGGGACGTTGCGTCCACTCGGTCAATCCGCCGGCCAGTGCCTGTTCCACCAGATCCCCGAAACGCGTGCGCGCTTCGAGGTCCTGGCTGTCACGCTTGCCGAACCACAACTTGCCCTTGTCAGCCGCTACGTCATCAGGTGCTTCGGCTGAACCGAACCACCATTCGAGCAACGGCTGCCAGGGCGCGCTCATGGTTTACTCCTTGTGGTAAGCCGTGACGCGTTCAACTTCTTCTTTCGAGCCGAGGAACACCGCAACACGCTGGTGCAGGCCTTCCGGCTTGATGTCGAGAATACGCTGGTGACCGTCGGTGGACGCGCCGCCAGCCTGTTCAACCAGGAACGACATCGGGTTGGCTTCGTACATCAGACGCAATTTGCCCGGCTTGGAGGGCTCGCGGCTGTCACGTGGGTACATGAACAGGCCACCGCGGGTCAGGATGCGGTGCACGTCGGCCACCATCGCGGCGACCCAGCGCATGTTGTAGTTCTTCTTCAGCGGGCCTTCTTCGCCAGCCAGCAATTCGCCGACGTAGCGTTGTACCGGCGCTTCCCAGTGACGCTGGTTGGACATGTTGATCGCGAATTCCTGAGTGGACTCCGGAATCTTGATGTCTTCATGGGTCAGCACGAAGCTGCCCATTTCACGGTCCAGGGTAAAGCCTTTCACGCCATCACCCAGAGTCAGCACCAGCATGGTTTGCGGGCCGTAGATGGCATAACCGGCGGCTACCTGTTCGGTGCCTGGCTGCATGAACGCCTTTTCATTCAAGGGTTCGTTCTGGCTCAGGTATTCGTTCGGGCAACGCAGCACCGAGAAGATAGTACCGACCGGCGCGTTGATATCGATGTTCGACGAACCGTCCAGCGGGTCGAATACCAGCAGGTAGGCGCCTTTCGGGTATTTGCCCGGGATCTGGTAGGCATTGTCCATTTCTTCGGACGCCATGCCGGCCAGGTGACCGCCCCATTCGTTGGCTTCGAGCAGGATCTCGTTGGAGAGCACGTCGAGTTTCTTCTGGACTTCGCCTTGCACGTTTTCAGTGCCCATGCTGCCCAGAACACCACCCAGGGCGCCTTTGGAGACAGCGTGGCTGATTTCCTTGCAGGCACGCGCCACGACTTCGATCAGAAAGCGCAGATCGGCAGGCGTGTTGTTGCTACGGGTCTGCTCAATCAAATAGCGACTCAGGGTAACGCGGGACATGGAAGGCTCCGGAGGAATGGGGGCTAAAAACCCGCGCAGTTTAACGCGAGTCGTTGCGCAATTCCTCTTATCAGACGAGATTCACTCAATAGAGTTCATGCGCGGGGTTGAGCGTAGTTCGAAACCGGGCGGGATGTGACCGCGAGATCGGTGCCAGTTTTGATATTTTTGGTGGTTTCAAGGACGCCATCGCGAGCAGGCTCGCTCCCACAAGAGTGCCTCTGTACCTGTGGGAGCGAGCCTGCTCGCGATTGGGTGCAAAGCACCCACGCTCAATTTTCAGCAGGTGGCTTGCGCAGCAGACTGAACGCCATACCCGCCAATCCCGCCACACCGAGCAAGAGCACCGCCCACAAACCGATCTTCTTCCAGTTCGTGCCGGTCGCAATCGGTGTCACCGCCGTAACGGGCGAAGTCACCACCGCCCCGCCATCAACCTTGGCCTGCCCCAAGGCCGCCAGCCGCTTGGGACTGTAATCGGGAATCAGCGTCGACAGCGGCAAGCTCGCCGCTTTAACCGTCGCGCTGCCCAGCGCCAATGTGTACGGCCCCGCTCCGCGCGCGAGGAACACCAGCCGTGTCGAGCGCACGGCATAGCGCACTGTCGGGGCTTGTGCGCCCAAACCACCGCCGCGCTCGTCGACGGTCAGTTTCAACTGTTGCACCACTTGAGCCGGTACCTGTAATTCGTCCTGCAGTACGTCCTGACCATTCTGCGTCAGCCGGTACAGCAAACCGCTGCTCAAGGTCTGCCACGGCAGACTGCTTTCGCGCCGACCCGACAGGGTCACCGGCGCCAGGCTATTGGTCTGGTTCAAGTCAACCTTCAACCGCTCGACGCTCAAGCCCATCGGCAACTGCCAGGTGTATTCGCCGGCCTTGGTGCTGCTGCCGGCCAACGGCTCGGACCAGACCAACGGTTGCGGCAGGTAGCTGGAACTGGCGCTTTGCAATTGCGCCGAGGTCAGCGCCGGCGCCTTCTGCGGGGTTTTCCACAGTAAACGCAAATAACGCGCGCTCTGCCCCGGCAAGCTCACCTCGTGCTGCTCGACCCGCTGATCGGCAAACGACAGTCGCGCCACCTGGCCTTCGCCCCACGGCTGCCAATGCTGCAAGTCGTCGCTGGCCTCGATACTGAAACGCTGGAAGCCATCGTGCTCGCTGTTCCAGTCGAGGATCAACTGCTGCAACGGCGCCTTGATCGCGCTGGCGTCCAGCAACCAGCCGCGCAGCACTTCTTCGCCAGCTTCGGGCTGACTCGACGGCTGGACTTCCACCAGCGTGCCATTGGCGTTCAACTGCACGCGCACACTCGGCACCGCGTCGCGGGCAGAGCTCGAGTCGTAAAGCGGGAACCACTTGACGTCACTCACCAGAAGATTTTCGCGGCTCTGCGCCTGCTCCCGCGCCAGCGAATAGGCCTGCACCTCGCCGGCAGCGTTGAACACCCGCACGTCGCTGAGATCGGTCTGGCGCGCATTCAACTGCACCGCCAGCGGCAATTCGAGGCGATACCACGGCCCCTCGCCACTCAGGCTCAGCGGCACCTGAGTGGTGAAGTCCGCCGGTGTTTCCTGAGCATGGGCCGACAGCGCCGCACACAGTCCAACAGCGCCCAGCGACAACTTCAGATTCAAGATGACACTCCTTCAGATTCATTGGCCGGCTTTTCAGGCTCAGGCGTTGTTTCGCCACGTTTGGGCGGTAGCGGTGCGAAATAACCGACCACCAGCAGCAACACGCCCACGCCGATAAACGACACGATCCGCGCCAGCCCGCCACGGTTACTCAATTCGACAAAGACCAGTTTGGCGACCACCAGCGCGATCAACGCCGCACCGACCAGCCAGACTTCCCGACGATGACGCAAATGGCCGCCGATCATCAGGCTCAGGGCGATCAAGGTCCAGACGATCGACAGACCGGCCTGCACCAGCATCGACTCCAGCAAGGCATCCAGCTCATACGGCACGCCGCCCCAATGGTGAGCACTGCGCATCACCAGCGCGGTGAAGAAGGCGAACAGCGAAACCCCGGCCACTACTTGCGTGGCGTGCTCGGCGTAATCGGCGCGAATCGCCAGTTGGCTGACCGCACTGCGCGACCAGACATAAACGCCGAACAAGGCAAACAGCAGGCCGATTTCCAACGGGTTGAGCAACGGCAAGTAAGGCAACGGTTCGGCGGTGCCGTCGCTGGCGATGTTCGCCAGCCAGAACCAGCCGAGCATCAACAGCGCCAGCGGCAGCGCGGCGTACACGCGGTACTCGCGGGCATACGCCGAGATCGGCCACGGCCAGGCACGCGGTGCGGCCATCAGCACCAGGTACAGACTCGGCAGAATCGCCCAACCAAGCCAGCGCCAGGCGTTGTACTGCTCGGACAACACCAGCAAGCCGTAACGCAACTCCAGCGCCAACACGCCAATCAACAGCCAGCAACCCAGCACGTGAGCAGCGCTCAACGCTCGCGCGGGGAGCATCGGCGCCAAGCGTCGCAGCGAGATGAAATGCACCACAAACACCGCCGCCCACGCCAGCCAGCCGAGATTCGCCGCCGGGTGATAACGCGAATGCCAGGCCGCGACCAACACCAGCGCCGCTGCCGGAATCAACAAGGTGCAGAGCACGCCCAGGGCCGGCCAGTGCAATCGCCGGGACAACAACGTCCACAACGCGACACTCAGCGCCGCAATACCCAGCAGCAACGTGGCTTGCAGGTTCAGCGGCGCAAACCGCAGCACTTCGCTGATCAACGCCAGTGCCCACCAGGCCGCGCCCCACACCAGCAACAACTCGGACAAACGCCGCAAGCTCAAGGCATCGAACGCGCTCGCATGATTGCCGAGCTGCAAGCGCCAGGCGCCGACCATCGCCGCCAGACCGAGCACCATTGGCGTCCAGAAACCGCTGTGGCCCAATGGTCGCAATCCTTCGCTGCCAAGCGGCCCGAGCAGTTCGGGACCGGCGATCAGGAATGCCGCGCCGCCAATCACCTGCAACAACAAGCCGAAGACAAAACTCACCCGCTGCTGCAAGTACAGGCTCAGCCAGATGATCAACAGACCGCTGGCGGCCCACACCGCGCTCGCCGTTTGCCACGGCAACACAAACAGCACCGCGAGATTGATCAGCACCAACCCGGCCAGCAATACCACCGACAACCCACGCAGCAACCGCACGTCACTGCGCACCATGTCGTCGCGGGCGGCGAACAGCATCCCGCCGATCAATGCCAGACCTATCAAGGACGCAGTGAGCAAACCACTCCAGCCAGCGCTGAACACCGCCGTCGCCTCACCGCTGGCGCCTTGCAGCCGCAGCAGGAACAACACCCCACCGAGCAGTTGCACCGCGAACGCAGTAAACAGGAAGGTCCGCGATTGCAGGCGCAAGCCCACGAACAATGTCACCAAACCGGCCAAGGCCCAGCTGATTGCAGTGCCGTGGGTGAAGAAGAACAACGGCGCCAGCAGATAGAGAAAGGTCAGCCCGGCGCAGGCCAACACGGGCAGGCCCTTGCGTTCCCAGACCGAGGTTTGCTCAGGGGACGCATTGCGCAAGTGATAGAAACTGAACAGCAACGCCACGCCGAGCATCAGCGCACCGAGCGGCGAGCCAGCCAGCAGGCTGCTGTCGCCCAGGCTCAGTTTGCTGAGGAACGCCAGCGCCGAACCCAGTTGCAGCAGCAAGGCAAAGCCCCGCGCCAACGGCCGATGCTGACGCAGGCCGAGCCAGTAGATCCCCGCGCCCTCCACCGCCCAGGCGGCCGCGGTCCAGCGCGCATCCAGACCCAACGGAATCGCCAGGCTGGCGAAAATCACCCCCAGCGCCAGGCAGGTTTCCGCCAGCAGCAGGGCTCGACCGCCGCTGAGAAAACGCGCCAGCCCCATGTAAACGATGCCCAACGCCAGTGCGCTGAACGCGGCGGCGAACTCAAAATGATGGATCAGCGCGAACTGCAAGCCGAAGCCCACCAGCGGTGGACCGAACAGCATCGTGCCGTCGACGTAGTCACCCTTGCGCGCCGACCAGCGCAGCAACGCCTCACGGCTGTCATTCTCCGGCGCGTCACTCATTTCGAGCAATTTGCGCCGGGCGAACAACAAACCAATCGCCAGGTACATCAGGAAAAACACAATCAGAAACGGCTCGGTGCTCCACAGCAGTTCCGGCGTGTAAGAGCGCAGTCCCCAGGCGAAACCGATGCCGAAGGTGCCGGCAAAGCCGATCAGGTTCAGCGGCCGCCAGGCCTTGAACCAGGCGATGGCAAGGATGCCGGCGTTGAGCAGGGCGAAATAGCTGAACAGCGCGACATGGTTGCCGGCACCGGTGGAGGTCAGGATCGGCGCGGCAAACCCGCCCAGCGCCGCAGCGCACGCCAGGGCCAGCGAGTCCTGGGTGATCGCCAGAATCGCCGAGAACACCGTCACCGCTACCAGCAAGCCCAACGCCGCCGTCGGGTCGAGCAACGGGTGCAGGCGCATGGCGGCGAACACCGTCAGGTACAACACGGCGATGCCGGTGCCCTGCAGGATCAACGCATAGTTGGTGTTACGCAGCCGCAACCACCAACCGAGCCCGAGCAATGCCAACGCGGCCGCAGCGACCCCGGCGTAACGCAATTCAATCGGCACCACCATGCCTTCGGTGGCGTAACGCAGCAGGAACGCCAGACCGAAGAACAGCAGCACCACACCGACCCGCAGCACGGTGTTGCCGCCAAACAGCCAATTGCGCGCGGCGGCAATGCCGCGCTCGAACAGATTCGGGCCCCGGGGTTCTGCAGGTTGTTGCGGTTCGCTGGGTTGCGGGGTCCAGAGATCGGCGGGCTCGGGTGCAATGCTTGCCTGCACCGGCTCGAATTCGGGCGGCAACTCCCAGACCAACTCTTGCGCGGCCGGCAATGGTACCGGACCCGTTTCAGGGGCTTGGTCAAAGACGAATTCAGGAGAGGGCGTTGGCTCACTGGCCGTGGGCGGTTCGGCGGCCGGGGCGGCATTGATGCCATGGGTTTCCAGCAACGCCAGCCGCTGTTCGACTGCATCGAGGGCAACCTGCGAGCGTTCCAGCTGAAGACGCTGCTCGTCCGCTTGTGAATTCAGGCGCCGCAGCACAATCGCCTGCCCCGCACCCAGGCCGATCAATGCGCCAATCAGCGCATCGCTGAGAGACTCATCGAGCACCCAGCCCAGCACCAGCCCTATCAGCATGAAAATCCATTGCATGGTCAATATCCCTAAGCGGCCCATTGCCGGGCGAATCCGGGCACAACAGCGTCTGGCTCAGTCTAGTGTGAAACAGCACAAACCCTGTGGGAGCGAGCTTGCTCGCGATAGCGGACTTACATTCAACATCAATGGTGAATGGAATGTCCCCATCGCGAGCAAGCTCGCTCCCACATTGGATTGCCGGTGCGTTCACTTTGACTGAGCCCTTTGACACTGTGGCCCGGTAAAACTGCTGCTTAGTATATCGATCCGGCCCAACAACCGTTGGGCCTTGCTCGCAATTATTGCTAAAAGTTACTCCAGCGCTTTCCAGATATCCGTGGCGTACTCGCGAATGGTCCGGTCGGACGAGAACCAGCCCATGCGCGCGCTGTTGAGCACCGCCGAGCGCCACCACGCCTTCGAGTCGTGCCAGTGCTCTTCAACCCGCACCTGGGCATTCCAGTAGGAATCGAAGTCGGCGCAGACCAGGAAGCGGTCATATTCGATCAACGAGTCGATCAACCCGGTGTAACGCGACGGCTCATCCGGCGAGAACACACCGCCGCGGATCGCTTGCAGCACGTCCCCCAGTCGACGGGAGGCGGCGATGTCCGGCGCGGCATAGAACTCGTGATTCTGCTTACGCGCCTCAACCTGCTGCGCGGTCAGACCGAAGATGAACATGTGCTCGACGCCAATGCGCTCACTCATTTCCACGTTGGCACCGTCCAGGGTGCCGATGGTCAGCGCGCCGTTGAGGCCGAACTTCATGTTGCTGGTGCCCGACGCCTCAAAGCCGGCGGTGGATATCTGCTCCGACAGGTCGGCCGCCGGAATGATGCTCTCTGCCAGGCTGACGTTGTAGTTGGGCAAGAACACCACTTTCAGCAAACCGCGCACCGTCGGGTCGTTGTTGACCACTCGGGCAATGTCGTTGGTCAGCTTGATGATCAGCTTGGCCTGGTGATAACTGGCCGCCGCCTTGCCGGCGAAGATCTTCACGCGCGGTACCCAATCGATTTCCGGCTCGGCACGGATCGCCTGATACAGCGCCACGGTGTGCATCAGGTTGAGCAACTGGCGTTTGTATTCGTGAATCCGTTTGACCTGCACGTCGAACATCGCTGCCGGGTTGACCGCGATCCCCAAGCGTTCATGAATCAGATAAGCCAGGGCCTTTTTACTGTGCAGGCGCTGCTCGGCGAACTTGTTGCGGAATGCCGCTTTCTCGGCAAACGGCTCCAGGCCGATCAGTCGTTGCTCCGGGTTATCCAACAGATCCGGGCCCAGCGCATCGACCATCATCGAAGTCAGTTCCGGGTTGGCCTGGTAGAGCCAGCGGCGGAACGTAATGCCGTTGGTCTTGTTGTTGATCCGCTCCGGATACAGTTTGTGCAGCTCGGAAAACACCGTGCTGCGCATCAGCTGAGTGTGCAGGCCGGACACGCCGTTAACACTGTGAGAACCCAGAAACGCCAGATTCCCCATGCGCACCCGACGACCGTTGTCTTCCTCGATCAGCGACACCGCGCGCAGCACATCGAAGTCGTGGATACCCTTGGCCCGCAACGAATCGATGTGCTGAGCGTTGATCAAATAAATGATCTGCATGTGCCGTGGCAACATCCGCTCCATCAGCCCCACCGGCCAGGTTTCCAGCGCTTCCGGCAACAGCGTGTGGTTGGTGTAGGAAAGCGTATCGACGGTGATCTGCCACGCAGCGTCCCACGCCACGTCGTACACATCGACCAATTGACGCATCAGCTCGGCCACGGCGATCGAGGGGTGAGTGTCGTTGAGCTGGATCGCCGCGTGATCGCCCAGGGTCAGCACCGAGGTGTGCATATTGCGGTGACGGCGCAACAAATCCTGCAAGGATGCCGCGACGAAGAAATATTCCTGGCGCAGCCGCAGTTCCTGACCGGCCTCGGTGCTGTCGGCCGGGTAGAGCACGCGGGAGATACTTTCAGCGCGGGCCACTTCGGCCACTGCGCCCAAATGGTCACCGGCGTTGAAACGCTCCAGGTGCAAATCTTCCATCGCCCGCGCACGCCACAGGCGCAAGGTGTTGACGCTAGCGCCGCGCCAGCCGACCACCGGCGTGTCATAGGCCACCCCCCGCACGGTTTCCGAAGGCGACCAGACCTGTTTGGACTTGCCGCTGGCATCGACCACGGTCTCGACGCTACCGCCGAAGCCAATCGGGTAGATCACTTCCGGCCGCTCGAACTCCCAGGGGTTGCCGAAATCCAGCCAGTTTTCGGTCTGCTCCTGCTGCCAGCCATCGACAACCGCCTGGCGAAACAAACCGTGTTCATAACGAATTCCGTAGCCATGGCCGGCGATGCCGAGCGTCGACATGCTTTCCATGAAGCACGCCGCCAGGCGACCGAGGCCACCGTTGCCAAGCGCAGCGTCTGGTTCCAGCAAGCGGATGCGTTCGAGGTCTACACCCAACTCGGTCAGCGCTTCGCGGGCCACATCGAGCAGGCCGAGGTTGCTCAGGCTGTCGTAAAGCAGGCGACCGATGAGGAATTCCAGCGAGAGGTAGTAAACGCGCTTCTGGCCTTTGCGGTAGATCTGCCGGGTGTGGTCCATCCAGTGTTCGACCATGTGATCACGTGCCGCCAGGGCAATGGCTTCAAACCAGTCATGGTCAAAGGCGTGATCCGGGTCCTTGCCCACTGCATAGGTAAGTTTGGCCAATACGGCGTCGCGAAACGCGGCCACCTCAGCTTCGCGAACAAGCGGTTCTTGAGTCATCGATAGGACCTCGGGCGAGCATGGAATTGACTGAGCCTAGTCGGTCTGACACGAGACAAATGCACTGGTTCGGCGATTTTTGCAATAGCCTGAATCAAGCCTCTGTCCTTGCCGGTACACGTTGAAAAGATGCAGATGCCATGCCGATCGTTCGGAAAATTCAGCGTAGCCATAAAAAACCGGCAAATGGTCGTTCAAAAAATCACCAGTCCCGGTATGATCGCGCGCCCTGATGCACGCTGGTAATTCCACATGATGAAGCCGAACCTGATCGCCGCCGCGGAGATCGACCGTCTCGATACCTGGGCCAAGTACTCTGCCCCGATGTGCGGCTCGTGCGTGTCCAGCTGCTGCACGCTGCCGGTCGAGGTCAAGATCAAGGATCTGATCCGCATCGGCATCGTCGACGAATTCGAACTTGGCGAACCACCAAAGAACATCGCCAAGCGCCTGCAAAAGGAAGGGATCGTCGAGCGCTACAATCAGAAGTCCGAGATTTTCACGCTCCAGCGCATGAGCAACAACGATTGCCTGTATCTGGATCGTAAGAGCCGTTTGTGCACTATTTATGAAAAGCGCCCGGATACTTGCCGCAATCACCCGAAAATTGGCCCACGGCCTGGGTATTGCGCGTACAAACCAAAAGAAGTTGTGCGCGAGAGCAATCCGCGGACCCTCGACAAGTTTTAATCAAGAATCTCGCTGCCTGACAGGGCCCTATCGCGAGCAAGCTCGCTCCCACAGGGTTTTGTACTGAATTCAAAATCTTCGGCCAATGGAGATCAACTGTGGGAGCGAGCTTGCTCGCGAAGGGGCCAGAACAAACACCGCACAAACCCCAGACAAACAAAAACGCCCCCGACCTTGCGGTCGGGGGCGTTTTTTTGTCAGCTAACTAAATGACTTAGTTACCGGACTTCTTGGCAGCGCGGGTACGCTCGCTTTCGCCCAGGATCTTCTTGCGAAGACGGATGGACTTAGGAGTGACTTCACACAGTTCGTCTTCTTGTACGAACTCCAGAGCCTGCTCCAGGGTGAAACGGATAGGCGGAACCAGTGCGATGGTTTCGTCTTTACCCGAAGCACGCATGTTGTCGAGCTTCTTGCCTTTGGTTGGGTTGACGCCCAGGTCGTTGTCGCGGCTGTTGATGCCGACGATTTGACCTTCGTACACGTCTTCACCGTGACCCAGGAACAGTTTGCCGCGAGCTTGCAGGGTTTCCAGCGAGTAAGTCAGAGCCTTACCGGTAGCAACCGAAACCAGCACGCCGTTCTGACGGCCGGACATGTCGCCGGACTTCATCACGTCGTAACGGTCGAAGATCGAGGTCAGGATGCCTGCACCGGAGGTCAGGGTCAGGAACTCGTTACGGAAGCCGATCAAGCCACGAGCCGGGATGTTGTACTCAAGGCGCACACGGCCCTTGCCATCCGGAACCATGTTGGTCAGGTCGCCTTTACGGATACCGATCTGTTCCATGATCGAACCTTGCGATTCTTCCGGCAGGTCGATGGTCACGTTTTCGTACGGTTCGTGCTTGACGCCGTCAACCATGCGGATGATCACTTCCGGACGACCAACACCCATTTCGAAGCCTTCGCGACGCATGGTTTCGATCAGTACCGAGAGGTGCAGCTCACCACGGCCGGAAACCTTGAACTTGTCAGCCGAGTCGCCTTCTTCAACGCGCAGTGCAACGTTGTACAGCAGCTCTTTGTCCAGACGTTCCTTGATGTTACGGCTGGTCACGAACTTGCCTTCTTTACCGCAGAAAGGCGAGTCGTTTACCTGGAAGGTCATGGAAACGGTTGGTTCGTCAACGGTCAGCGGCTTCATCGCTTCGACGTTCAGTGGGTCGCACAGAGTGTCGGAGATGAACAGCTGGTCGAAGCCGCTGATGCAGACGATGTCGCCGGCAGCTGCTTCTTCAACGTCGATGCGGTGCAGGCCGTGGTGACCCATCAGCTTCAGGATACGACCGTTACGCTTCTTGCCGTCGGCGTCGATAGCCACAACCGGAGTGTTCGGCTTGATGCGACCACGAGCGATACGGCCAACACCGATAACACCCAGGAAGCTGTTGTAGTCCAGAGCGGAGATTTGCATCTGGAACGGACCGTCACGGTCGACTTTCGGCGCTGGTACGTTGTCGACGATCGACTGGTACAGCGGGGTCATGTCGTCAGCCATTTCGGTGTGGTCCAGACCGGCAATACCGTTCAGGGCCGAGGCGTAGACGACTTTGAAGTCCAGCTGTTCTTCGGTAGCACCGAGGTTGTCGAACAGGTCGAAGATCTGGTCCAGAACCCAGTCCGGACGCGCGCCTGGACGGTCAACCTTGTTGATTACCACGATTGGACGCAGGCCGGCTTCGAAAGCCTTCTTGGTCACGAAACGGGTTTGCGGCATAGGGCCGTCTTGAGCGTCAACCAGCAGCAGAACGGAGTCAACCATCGACATTACGCGTTCAACTTCGCCGCCGAAGTCGGCGTGGCCCGGGGTGTCCACGATGTTGATGTGGTAGCCGTTCCAGTTGATGGCGGTGTTTTTCGCCAGAATGGTAATACCGCGCTCTTTCTCCTGGTCGTTGGAGTCCATCACGCGCTCGTCGTTGAGCTCGTTGCGCTCCAGGGTGCCGGATTGACGCAAGAGCTTGTCTACCAGGGTGGTCTTACCATGGTCAACGTGAGCAATGATGGCGATGTTGCGTAGATTTTCGATCACTTGTGTATCTCGATCAGAGGATTCGGTGTGCTGACAAGTCTTGGCAGCGATTTACAGTAGAGTCAGGCCTTGCCGTTACAGCTTGACGGCGGCGTCGGGGGGCCGGTGACGCAGGCCACAGGCAAACAGCCCCGGGCTCTTAGCTCGGTCGATAAACGCGCACATTGGCATGCCCCTCACTGAGCAAATGGTGAGCATGCAGGCGACTCATCACGCCTTTGTCGCAATACAGCAGGTACTGGCGAGTAGGGTCCAGTTCCTTGAAACGAGCGTTCAGAGCATAAAACGGCATCGCTTGTACCTCGACGCCAGCCAGTGTCAGCGGGTCGTCTTCAACGGCATCCGGGTGACGGATGTCGATGACGATCTGACCGGCCAGCGCTTCGCTGACTTCTTCAATCTGCAAGTCCTGGCCCAATTCATCGATTACGCGATCGATCGGCACCAGTTTGGCGTTCTCGAGCGCACGCTCAAGTACTGCCATATCGAATTCTTTCTCTTCATGCTCCACGCGCGGACGCTTGGCGTGGGTCTTGGGGTTCACCGAAATGACCCCGCAGTACTCTGGCATGTGCTTGGCGAAGTCGGCGGTGCCGATTTCGTTGGCCAGGTCGATGATGTCCTGCTTGTGACTGGCGATCAGCGGGCGCAATACCAGCTTGTCGGTCACGCAGTCGATCACGGACAGGTTCGGCAGCGTCTGGCTGGAAACCTGGGAAATCGCTTCGCCGGTGACCAGCGCCTCGATGTCCAGTCGATCAGCGATTCGGGACGCAGCGCGCAACATCATACGCTTCAATACTACGCCCATATGACTGTTATCGACTTTGCCGAGAATTTCTCCCAGCACTTCCTCAAACGGCACACTGACAAATAACACGCGCTGGGAGCTGCCGTACTTCTTCCAGATGAAGTGCGCGACTTCCATCACGCCCAATTCGTGGGCACGCCCGCCGAGGTTGAAGAAGCAGAAATGGCTCATCAGCCCGCGGCGCATGATCTGGTAAGCCGCGACGGTGGAATCGAAACCGCCGGACATCAGCACCAGGGTCTGTTCCAGTGCGCCCAGCGGGTAACCGCCGATGCTGTTGTGCTGGCTGTGGATTACAAACAACCGTTTGTCGCGAATTTCGATGCGAACTTCGATTTCTGGCTCTCTAAGCGAAATCCCGGCGGCGCCGCACTGACGACGCAGCTGGCTGCCGACGTATTTCTCGACGTCCATCGAGCTGAATTCGTGTTTGCCGGCACGTTTGCAGCGCACCGAAAAAATCTTCCCGGCCAGCGACTCACCGAAGTGCTGCCTGCACTTGGCGACGATGTCGTCGAAGTCGCCCAACGGGTACTCGTCGACTTGCAGGAAATGCGCGATGCCCGGCATGCAGCTCAGGCGCTCGGTCATGTCCTTCAAGGCTTTGGGGTCACTGACGTGCGTTTCCAGCTCGAGGTTGTCCCACACGCCGTTCACCACCACGGCCGGGTCCAGATCGCGGAGCACGGTACGGATGTTTTTGGCCAATTGACGGATGAAACGCATCCGTACCGGGCGGCTCTTGATGGTGATCTCGGGGAAGACTTTTACGATTAGTTTCATGAAAACAGCGCGCGAGGGGCCAGCCGAAAAAGGGGGGCGCGGATTATAGCGGAAATTGCTCAAGGTTTAACCAGTTAATGTGCAGAAGGTTTTCGGTGCACCAAAACAGGTCATTTATGAAATTGAGCGCTACATTAAAGGGCGAGATTTTCCGCTTTAAAGTACTTTGCACCTTTATAAGCGTGATATTGGGGCAGAAAACCCAAGTCGGGGCACTGGCATGCAATTTGCTCCCTTGTGAGGCAGGTTGCCATGGCAGAGTATTCGCGCCGGCATCACCCACATTCTAAGGGCACTCCACTACCCGCCCGAAGCCACCCGGAGGACACTATGTCGAAGTCGGTTCAACTCATCAAAGATCATGACGTTAAATGGATTGATCTGCGCTTCACTGATACCAAAGGCACTCAGCACCACGTGACCATGCCGGCCCGTGATGCGCTGGATGAAGCCTTCTTCGAAGAAGGCAAAATGTTCGACGGCTCCTCCATCGCTGGCTGGAAGGGCATCGAAGCCTCCGACATGATCCTGATGCCGGACGACTCCACTGCCGTCCTCGACCCGTTCACCGAAGAGCCGACCCTGATCCTGGTTTGCGACGTGATCGAGCCTTCGACCATGCAAGGCTATGACCGTGACCCACGTGCCATCGCCAAGCGCGCCGAGGAATACCTGAAGTCTACGGGTATCGGCGACACCGTTTTCGTCGGTCCAGAGCCTGAGTTCTTCATCTTCGACGAAGTGAAGTTCAAGTCCGACATCTCCGGTTCGATGTTCAAAATCTACTCCGAACAAGGTTCGTGGATGTCCGACCAGGACGTGGAAGGCGGTAACAAGGGCCACCGTCCAGGCGTCAAAGGCGGCTACTTCCCGGTACCTCCGTTCGACCACGACCACGAAATCCGTACCTCCATGTGCAACGCCATGGAAGAAATGGGCCTGGTCATCGAAGTTCACCACCACGAAGTGGCGACTGCTGGTCAGAACGAAATCGGCGTCAAGTTCAACACCCTGGTCGCCAAGGCTGACGAAGTTCAGACCCTGAAGTACTGCGTACACAACGTGGCTGACGCTTACGGCCGCACCGCGACCTTCATGCCTAAGCCACTGTACGGCGACAACGGTTCGGGTATGCACGTTCACCTGTCCATCGCCAAAGATGGCAAGAACACCTTCGCTGGCGAAGGTTATGCCGGCCTGTCCGACACCGCCCTGTACTTCATCGGCGGCATCATCAAGCACGGTAAGGCCCTGAACGGCTTCACCAACCCGTCGACCAACTCCTACAAGCGTCTGGTCCCAGGTTTCGAAGCTCCGGTAATGCTGGCCTACTCGGCTCGCAACCGTTCCGCTTCGATCCGTATTCCTTACGTGTCGAGCCCACGCGCTCGCCGTATCGAAGCACGCTTCCCGGATCCGGCAGCCAACCCGTACCTGGGCTTCGCTGCACTGTTGATGGCTGGCCTGGACGGCATCCAGAACAAGATCCACCCTGGCGATGCAGCTGACAAAAACCTGTACGACCTGCCGCCTGAAGAGGCGAAAGAGATCCCACAAGTTTGCGGCAGCCTGAAAGAAGCCCTGGAAGAGCTGGACAAAGGTCGTGCGTTCCTGACCAAAGGCGGCGTTTTCAGCGACGACTTCATCGACGCTTACATCGCTCTGAAAAGCGAAGAAGAAATCAAAGTACGTACCTTCGTACACCCACTGGAATACGAGCTGTACTACAGCTGCTGATCCAGTAGCGCTCGCGCAAGCGGCGTGACTAAAAAGGCCTCCTTCGCAAGGAGGCCTTTTTTATGGAAATGTCCTACGACACGTACGACCTGTTCTTCGGACAATCAGCGTCGCATCCGGCATCCATTACGCGCCACCGTACTTAGTCTGACGGTTCCATCACACCGTACAGTCAAAGGGCGAAACCATGCCAATACACCCACTGAAAACCTCGTTCGTTATCCTCGCCTGCCTGGTGATAGCGGGCTGTAGCACCACCAGCACGAAACCCGCGATCGAAAAGGAAATCCTGCTGCAAAGCAGCTCCTCCTGGGACGGCTCCCCTTACACCGCTTACCCCAGCGGCAGCCCGGAACTAACCCTGCTCAAGCTCAAAATTCCTGCCAATACCGAACTCGAATGGCACACCCACCCCATTCCCAACGCAGCTTACATTCTGGCGGGCGAACTGACCGTCGAAGCCAAAGCCAGCGGCCAGACTCAATTACTCAAACAAGGGCAAACACTCGCGGAGATGGTCGGCATCGTTCATCGCGGTAAAACCGGCGACAGACCGGTAGAACTGATCGTGTTCTATGCAGGCAGCCAAGGAGTTCCCCTGTCAGAGAAACCTTGAGACTTCAGTCGCGGCACCATTTTCGGTCAATCCATCAGGATTTTTATCGATGAAGACGTGTCCGACAACGTACGCTTGCCGCATCATGCGTCTCTACCCACATTGAATTGAAGTCGAGACAATCCATGTTCCTACGCTTGCACGTGTGCCTTGCACTGCTGACCGCCCTGTTTGCCAACATCGCCTGCGCCGCCACCCCGCCCCCTGCCCCGGCACCCGCGGCTCTCGCCCCGCTGCTCAGCACCATCCAGGAGCGCCTGGCGCTTGCCGACAAGGTCGCACTGAGCAAGTGGGACAGCGGCAAGCCTGTCGAGGATCGCCAGCGGGAACGCGACGTCATTGCCGGAGCCATCGCCGAGGCGCCCTACTACAAATTGAGCAATGAAACCGTCGAGCAGTTCTTCTCGGCGCAGATCGAAGCCAACAAACTGGTGCAGTACGCACACCTGTCCGACTGGCACGCACAAGGCAAAGCTCCCAACGACCCTCGCCCTGACCTCGATGGCCTGATCCGCCCGCAACTCGACCTGTTACAAAAACGCCTGCTGCAACAACTGGCCGATTTCACCCCGTATCGTAAAGACCCACACTGCCCGTTATGGCTGGCCAAGGCCAATAAAACCGCGGGCCAAGTGCCGCTGCGTGAGCTTGCGCTGATACGCGCCACCGCAGAGTTGTGCAGCGCCCATCCGTAGGAGCTGGCGAAGCCTGCGATCTTTGCGGTTTTATCGCCTCTGAAGATCAAAAGATCGCAGCCTGCGGCAGCTCCTACGCGAGATTGATCGCTCTTTCGTGTCAGGGTGTTAGTGAATTGGGCCAACACGTAACCCTGACCTATGCTGCAACCCAACGTTTTCGTTTATTGGTCGTTTTTTATGGGTCGTGGTTTTCTATTCATCTTGCTGCTGATCGCCCTGCCCGCCACCGCGCAGATCTACCGGTACACCGACGCCAGCGGCAATACCGCCTACAGCAATCAGCCGCCCGATGGCGTGAAGAGCCAGGCCGTCGAGTTGCCGCCACTCAACAGTGTCGAACGCCAACCACCGATAGCCCCCGAACAACCGTCCCAACGCGCTGACAAAAACGCTGTCTATTCAGTGCTGGAGCTGACCGGCCTGCCCAGCGATGAAGCCCTGCGCGCCAACAACGGCACCTTCACCGTTGGCGTACAGATTCAGCCACGCCTGCAAGGGCCGCATCTGTTTCGATTGCTGCTGGACGGTCAACCGTATGGCCAGCCGAGCAACGTTCCGCGCCTGCAACTGGTGAACATCGATCGCGGCGAACACAACCTCGCGGTGCAGGTGCTCGCCGGAGAAAGCCTCGTGCAACAGAGCCCGACCATCACCTTCACCGTGCAGCGGGTACACACCCCGTGAGGTGCTGGATGATCGCCACCTGCCTGTGGCTGATCGCCCCGCCGGCGCTGGCCGAGGTCTATACCTACGTCGACGCCCAAGGCAATCGGGTGTTCACCGATCAGCCACGCCCCGGCAACGCCAAGCGAGTAATACTGGCACCGGGTAATCGCATGTCCGCCAATCCCACCGGCGCCACATCGCCAGCGGCTACAAAGAAACCCGAGGAAAAACCACTGTTTCACTACGACATGCTTCGCGTACTCGTACCGGAGCCGGACGCTTCGGTGCGCAGCAGCGCGGGCGAGGTGATCGTCAGTGTCACCAACGAACCCACCCTGCAACACGGTCATCGCTATCGGCTGTTACTGGACGGCCAACCGACCGCCGATCCTGGCCCCAGCCCGGTGTTCGCACTGAGCAACATTGATCGCGGTACGCATCACCTCGCGGTGGAAATCCTCGACGAACACGGGCGGATTCTCGAACGCACGGCGAATCAGCCATTCCACATGCTGCGCATCTCTCTGGCGCAGAAGCGTCAGGTCAAACCCTGCACCCCCACCGATTACGGTCAGCGCCCGGAATGCCCACTCGCAGACAAGCCTGAAGAAGAAAAAGTCGGGATTTTTTCTTTCTTCTAAACGTCGTTCAGGTTTGCGCACTATATTGGTGCAATGAACTGCACCGTACCCATATTCCAACCCATTTTGGTTCGAAAGTACCCGCAAACGCTGGCAGAACGCCGCGCAAACGAGCGTCAAACGCCTGTTTCAGGGCCTGAACGCTTCTTTTCGGAGCCTTGGTTTGGTTTTTGCATTTTCCTTGCATCAGCGCCTTCTTCTCGCGCGCGCCTGCTCCAAAAGAGGTCCTAATGACCATCAGCGACGCACTGCACCGCTTGTTACTCGACAACCTGACCACCGCCACCATTCTGCTCGACGCCGAACTGCGCCTTGAGTACATGAATCCCGCGGCTGAAATGCTCCTGGCCATCAGCGGCCAGCGCAGCCATGGGCAATTCATCAGCGAGCTGTTCACCGAATCGACCGAAGCCCTGAACTCCTTGCGCCAGGCGGTCGAACAAGCGCACCCGTTCACCAAGCGCGAAGCGATGCTCACCGCCCTGACCGGTCAAACCCTGACCGTCGACTACGCGGTGACGCCGATCCTCAGCAATGGCGACACGCTGCTGCTGCTCGAAGTGCACCCACGCGACCGCTTGTTGCGCATCACCAAAGAAGAAGCGCAGCTCTCCAAACAGGAAACCAGCAAGATGCTGGTGCGCGGCCTCGCTCACGAGATCAAGAACCCGCTCGGCGGGATTCGCGGCGCCGCTCAGTTGCTGGCCCGCGAGCTGCCGGAAGAAAGCCTCAAGGACTACACCAACGTCATCATCGAGGAAGCCGATCGCCTGCGTAACCTGGTCGATCGCATGCTCGGCTCAAACAAACTGCCATCGCTTGCCCTGTGCAACGTCCACGAAGTGCTGGAGCGCGTCTGTCATCTGGTGGAAGCCGAAAGCCAGGGCTGCATCACTTTGGTGCGCGACTACGACCCGAGCATTCCCGATGTATTGATCGACCGCGAACAAATGATTCAGGCCGTCCTGAACATCGTGCGCAACGCGATGCAGGCCATCAGCAGCCAGAACGAGCTGCGCCTGGGCCGCATTACCTTGCGTTCGCGCGCCATGCGCCAGTTCACCATCGGCCACGTGCGTCATCGCCTGGTGACCAAGCTCGAAATCATCGACAACGGCCCGGGGATTCCTGCGGACCTGCAAGAAACCATCTTCTTTCCCATGGTCAGCGGCCGCCCGGACGGTACCGGGCTCGGCCTGGCCATTACCCAGAACATCATCAGCCAGCACCAGGGCCTGATCGAATGTGACAGCCATCCAGGCCACACCACGTTCTCGATCTTTCTGCCACTGGAACAAGGAGCCACATCGACATGAGCCGTAGTGAAACCGTGTGGATCGTCGATGACGACCGTTCTATCCGTTGGGTCCTGGAAAAAGCCTTGCAACAGGAAGGCATGACCACGCAAAGCTTCGACAGCGCCGATGGCGTGATGAGCCGCCTGGCGCGCCAGCAGCCGGACGTGATCATCTCCGACATCCGCATGCCCGGCGCCAGCGGTCTGGACCTGCTGGCACGGATTCGCGAACAACACCCTCGGCTACCCGTGATCATCATGACCGCGCACTCCGACCTGGACAGCGCTGTCGCGTCCTATCAGGGCGGCGCTTTCGAGTACCTGCCCAAGCCGTTCGACGTCGATGAAGCGGTGTCGCTGGTCAAGCGCGCCAACCAGCACGCCCAGGAACAGCAAGGTCTGGAGGTTGTACCCACCCTGACCCGCACCCCGGAAATCATCGGTGAAGCGCCGGCGATGCAGGAAGTGTTTCGCGCCATCGGGCGTTTGAGCCACTCAAACATCACCGTGCTGATCAACGGCGAATCGGGGACCGGTAAAGAGCTGGTGGCCCACGCCCTGCACCGTCACAGCCCGCGAGCGGCCTCGCCGTTCATCGCGTTGAACATGGCGGCGATCCCCAAGGACCTGATGGAGTCCGAACTGTTCGGCCACGAGAAAGGCGCGTTCACTGGCGCAGCCAACCTGCGGCGCGGGCGGTTTGAACAGGCGGATGGCGGCACGCTGTTCCTCGACGAAATCGGCGACATGCCGGCCGACACTCAGACTCGCTTGCTGCGGGTATTGGCCGATGGCGAGTTCTATCGCGTTGGCGGTCATGTGCCGGTCAAGGTTGACGTGCGCATCATCGCCGCGACTCACCAGAACCTGGAAACCCTGGTGCACGCCGGGAAATTCCGTGAAGACCTGTTCCACCGTCTGAACGTGATCCGTATCCACATTCCGCGCCTGTCGGACCGTCGCGAAGACATTCCGACCCTGGCCAAGCACTTCCTCGCCCGCGCCGCGCAAGAACTGGCAGTGGAGCCGAAGCTGCTGAAAAGCGAAACCGAGGAATACCTGAAAAACCTGCCGTGGCCAGGCAACGTGCGTCAGCTGGAAAACACCTGCCGCTGGATCACGGTGATGGCTTCGGGTCGCGAAGTGCACATCAGCGACCTGCCGCCAGAGCTGCTGAGTTTGCCGCAGGACTCCGCACCGGTGACCAACTGGGAGCAAGCGCTGCGTCAGTGGGCCGATCAGGCGCTCGCACGCGGTCAGTCGAGCCTGCTCGACAGCGCAGTGCCGAGCTTCGAGCGGATCATGATCGAAACCGCCCTCAAACACACCGCCGGCCGCCGCCGCGACGCTGCCGTGCTGCTGGGCTGGGGTCGCAACACCTTGACCCGCAAGATCAAGGAATTGGGGATGAAGGTCGATGGCGGGGATGATGATGAAGGGGATGAGGGTTAATCAGCCTTTAGATCTTCACTGATCTCCAGATCCAATCGCGAGCAAGCTCGCTCCCACAGGATTCAATGGTGTTCACACAATAATGGAACACTGAAAATCCACTGTGGGAGCGAGCTTGCTCGCGATGCTTTTAGGGGCTGCATGCACCGCCTCAATGCACCGTGAACCGCAATCGCGCATCCCACGGGAAACAAAACCCGGCCTCCAGCAACACAAAAACCCATAGCACAAAAAAGCCAAAGCCCCGAATCACGGGGCTTTCAGCGCTGTACGCGGGCTATTTTTTGCAATTCTTCAAAACCTGGCACGCGCCCTGCAATAGTCCAATCAGTGATTCGATTCACTACCCGGTTTCGGGGACCTTGGTACAGGCAGGCCGGGGATTCCCCTCTTTACATCCGGGGTTCATCACGCAGACCGCGACGAACCCCTTCCCGTTTTGGGGACCCTGGTACAGGCAGGCCGGGGATTCCCTCTTTTATTGCTCCTGGAGATGGATCTCCAACCGCCAGCGGTCATTGACCTCGCTACCGGCCCATTCACCCTTCAGGGGACGGGCCGCCACCAGCGTCAGCAACAAGCCTTTATCACTCACACGCACCCGCCAGTTCACGTCCTTGTCGTTGAGCTTCAACTGGCCGTTCTGCGCCTTGCCTTCAGCCTCGAACAGCAACGCGACACTGCCGTCGATGAATTCGCCGTGGGTCTTCGGTTCGTTGTTGAACCACACCACCAAACCATCCGGTTCGACCTCGACCTGTTGCAACTCGGTGGGGTCGGGCGCGGTCAGACGACCGATCATCATCCCGACCATGACACCGACGATCGCCAATGAGGCCATCACCCGAGGGAATAGCTTCGGTCGCGGGTCCACTTCAGGCGTAGAATGCCGCCCATCTTTACCTTCGGAGCCGTGCATGTTTCACGTCATCCTTTTTCAACCAGAAATTCCGCCGAATACCGGCAACGTTATCAGGCTGTGCGCCAACAGTGGCTGCCACCTGCATTTGATCGAGCCGCTGGGTTTCGAGATGGACGACAAGCGCCTGCGCCGGGCGGGCCTCGACTATCATGAGTATGCCACCCTGCAGCGCCATGCAGACCTTGCCAGCTGTCTGGAAAGCCTTGGCCATCCACGCTTGTTCGCCTTCACCACCAAGGGCTCGCGGCCGTTCCACGACGCCAGCTTCGCTGAGGGTGATGCCTTCCTGTTCGGCCCGGAAAGCCGTGGCCTGCCCGCCGAGGTGCTGGACGCACTGCCTGCCGAACAACGACTGCGCCTGCCGATGCGCGAAGGCTGCCGCAGCCTGAACCTGTCCAACACCGTGGCGGTGGCCGTGTACGAAGGCTGGCGCCAGCTCGGCTTTAAATAACACCCTCGATCTGTAGCAGCTGCCGAGCCCGCGAGGCTGCGTTCGAGGACGCAGTCCTCGCAATTCCTGAGTGCGGGGCACACCTGAAAGATCGCGCACGCTGGCCTCTACGACGGCTACGCCGCCGAACGCAGCCTCGCGAGCTCGGCAGCTGCTACGGAACGACTCGACAACCATAAAAAAAGCGCCTGTTACGGCGCTTTTTTCGTTGCTGCATCGAACGCTTACTGAACGGTCTGTACGCCGTCTTGCTGCATGCGTTGCAGTTCTTGCGCGTACAGGGCGTCGAAGTTCACCGGTGCCAGCATCAGCGCCGGGAACGAACCACGGGTCACCAGGCTGTCCAGGGCTTCGCGAGCGTACGGGAACAGGATGTTCGGGCAGAAAGCACCGAGGGTGTGGCTCATCGAGGCTTCGTCGAGGTTCTTGATCAGGAAGATACCGGCCTGCTGAACTTCAGCGATGAACGCCACTTCGTCGCCGTTCTTCACGGTAACCGACAGGGTCAGTACGACTTCGTGGAAGTCAGCTTCCAGCGCTTTCTGACGGGTGTTCAGATCCAGACCAACGCTCGGCTCCCACTGCTGGCGGAAGATCGCCGGGCTTTTCGGGGCTTCGAAGGACAGGTCACGCACGTAAATGCGCTGCAAGGAGAATTGCGGTGCAGTTTCTTCTTCGTTCGCAGCAGTGTTCTGTTCGTCAGTCATCTCAGATCCTTTCTGATCTTGGGGTCTTGTAGGGTTTGCTGATCTTAAGGGTTTAGTCAGGCCGTGAGCAGCGCGTCGAGCTTGCCGGCGCGGTCCAGGGCAAACAAATCATCACAACCACCGACGTAGGTGCTGCCGATCCAGATCTGCGGCACGGACGTACGCCCGGCCTTCTGGGCCATTTCGGCACGCACCTGCGGTTTGCCATCGACCTTGATCTCTTCGAAGGCTACGCCCTTGTTCTCGAGCAGGTACTTGGCTCGCGAGCAGTAGGGGCAGTAATCGCTGGAGTAGACGACGACGTTTTTCATATCACTTCACCAGCGGCAAATTGTCGGCTTTCCAGCTGGAGATCCCGCCGGACAGCTTGGCTGCAGTAAAGCCGGACTTCAACAGCTCGCGAGCGTGGGTGCCGGAGTGCTGGCCCAGGGCGTCGACCAGAATGATGGTCTTGGCCTTGTGCTTTTCCAGTTCGCCAACGCGAGCGGTCAGTTTGTCCTGTGGAATGTTCAGCGCGCCAACGATGTGACCGGCGGCGAAATCCTTGGTGGTACGGATATCGACCACAACGCCCTCGTCCTTGTTGACCAGCGCGGTCAGCTCGGCAGTGCTGAGGCTGCGGCCGCCGCGGCTCATCTCGCGGGCGATCAACAACGCCAGCAGTACGACGAAGATACCGACGAGCAGATAGTGGTTAGTGGCAAATTCAATCAGGTGAGCAACCATCAAGGAGGTTCCAGGGCGTTAAAATGTCGGCCAGTATACACAGCCACTATGGTGGGCCAAACCCCGTCCGGCGGTGACGCGGTCGGAACTTCGCTTTAAACTGCCACTCCCTTTTCCATCGCCTCTTTTAACTTAAGCCAGAGTGGAATCCATGACTACCACGCCTAAACCTTTGGTCCTGATTATTCTCGACGGCTTCGGTCACAGTGAAAGCCAGGAATCCAACGCCGTGTTCGCGGCCAAAAAGCCGGTCCTCGACCGTTTGTACGCCACCGTACCGAACGGCCTGATCTCGGGCTCGGGCATGGACGTCGGCCTGCCGGACGGGCAAATGGGCAACTCGGAAGTCGGCCACATGAACCTCGGCGCAGGCCGCGTGGTGTATCAAGACTTCACCCGCGTGACCAAAGCGATCCGCGATGGCGAGTTCTTCGAGAACCCGACCATCTGCGCCGCGGTGGATAAAGCCGTTGCTGCCGGTAAAGCCGTGCACTTCATGGGCCTGCTGTCCGAAGGCGGCGTGCACAGCCACCAGGATCACCTGATCGCCATGGCCGAACTGGCCTTCAAGCGCGGCGCCGAGAAGATCTACCTGCACGCCTTCCTCGACGGCCGCGACACGCCGCCAAAAAGCGCACAGTCGTCGATCGAGCTGTTGGATGAAGCGTTCAAGACGCTGGGCAAAGGCCGGATTGCCAGCATCATTGGCCGCTACTTCGCCATGGACCGCGACAACCGCTGGGATCGCGTGTCCCAGGCCTACAACCTGATCGTCGACGGTAACGGCGAATTCAACGCCGCCACCGCCCAGCAAGGCCTGCAAGCGGCTTACGAGCGTGGCGAGAGCGACGAATTCGTCAAAGCCACCACCATTGGCGAGCCAGTCAAGGTCGAAGACGGCGACGCCGTGGTGTTCATGAACTTCCGCGCCGACCGCGCCCGCGAGCTGACCCGGGTATTCGTCGAAGACGATTTCAAGGACTTCGAGCGCGCTCGCCAGCCGAAACTGGCCGGTTTTGTCATGCTGACCCAATACGCGGGCAGCATTCCTGCACCGTCGGCCTTTGCGCCGGGCAGCCTGGAAAACGTGCTGGGCGACTATTTGGCGAAAAACGGCAAAACCCAGCTGCGCATCGCCGAAACCGAAAAATACGCCCACGTGACCTTCTTCTTCTCGGGTGGTCGCGAAGAACCGTTCCCGGGCGAAGAGCGCATCCTGATCCCGTCGCCGAAAGTCGCGACCTATGACTTGCAGCCAGAAATGAGCGCACCGGAAGTCACCGACAAGATCGTCGACGCTATCGAAAACCAGCGCTACGACGTGATCGTGGTCAACTACGCCAACGGCGACATGGTCGGCCACAGCGGCATATTCGAGGCAGCGGTGAAGGCCGTTGAGTGTCTGGACCTGTGTGTCGGCCGCATTGTCGACGCCCTGGAAAAAGTCGGTGGCGAAGCACTGATCACCGCCGACCACGGCAACGTCGAGCAAATGTCCGACGAATCCACCGGCCAGGCGCACACCGCCCACACCACTGAGCCGGTACCGTTCATCTACTTCGGCAAACGCGACCTCAAGGTCCGCGAAGGCGGCGTACTGGCAGACGTCGCACCGACCATGCTCAAGTTGCTGGGGCTGGAAAAACCGGCGGAGATGACTGGCACGTCGATCCTGGTCTGATTACATCCCTCAAACACCACTAAACCCTGTGGGAGCGAGCTTGCTCGCGATAGCAATCTGACACCCAACATCAATGTTGAATGTTTAGACGCCATCGCGAGCAAGCTCGCTCCCACAGTGGTTTGTGGTGTTTTCAAGAAACAAAACCTGCCTTCAAATCCTCGCCCTCTACTCCAGTTATCAAGCAGCCAGAAATGGACGTTTTTTTTGCAACGCTTGGCGGGCATACTAGGCTGTCTTTTTTCCCCTGGTGTCGCCCGCCTCTATGCTCCGCGCCCTGATTGCCCTTGCCCTGACCTGCCTGCTCCACCCGGCGTTTGCCGACGAGCGCGCGCAAACCCAACAACAGTTGGACGCCACACGTCAGGATATTGCCGAGCTGAAAAAGCTGCTGGGCAAGTTGCAGGAAGAAAAGTCCGGCGTGCAAAAGGAGCTCAAAGGCACCGAGACCGAGATGGGCAAGCTCGAGAAGCAGGTCGAGGCCCTGCAAAAAGAGCTGAAGAAAAGCGAATCCGAGATACAGCGACTCGATGGTGAGAAAAAAAAACTCCAGAGCGCGCGCATTGAACAGCAACGACTGATCGCCATTCAGGCCCGCGCGGCCTATCAGAACGGCCGTCAGGAGTACCTGAAGCTACTGCTCAACCAGCAGAACCCGGAAAAATTCGCCCGCACCCTCACCTATTACGACTACCTGAGCCAGGCACGCCTGGAGCAGCTGAAGAATTTCAACGAGACCCTGCGCCAACTGGCCAACGTCGAGCAGGACATTGCCCTGCAACAAGCCCAATTGCTGGTACAGAAAAGCAGCCTCGACAGTCAGCGCGACGAACTCGACAAAGTCCGCAAGGAGCGTCAGCAGGTCCTGGCCAAGCTCAACGACGACGTGAAAGTCCGCGACCAGAAGCTGCAAGCCCGCGAGCAGGATCAGGCCGACCTGTCTAAAGTACTCAAAACCATCGAAGAAACCCTGGCCCGCCAGGCCCGTGAGGCGGAAGAAGCGCGACAAAAAGCGCTGATCGCCCAGCAGGAAGCCGAAAAAAAGCGTTTACGTGAGGCTCAGGCCCAGGCTGAAGCCACTGATGCCCCACGCAAACCCGCCAAGTCGACACCCGGCGCACTGGTTTCAAGCGCAGGCGAGTCCTTCGGCGGACCTTTTGCTTCAGCCCGCGGAAAACTTCCCTGGCCGGTTGATGGTCGATTGCTTGCGCGCTTTGGTGAAACCCGTGGTGACGATGCCCGAACCAAGTGGGACGGCGTGATGATCAGTGCCTCCGCTGGCAGCCAGGTGCATGCTGTACACGGCGGTCGCGTGGTGTTCGCCGACTGGTTGCGCGGCGCCGGTTTGCTGGTGATTCTCGACCACGGCAATGGTTTTTTGAGTTTGTACGGCCACAACCAGACACTGCTTAAAGCAGCCGGTGACGTGGTCAAGGCCGGTGAGTCCATCTCCACTGTCGGTAACAGTGGTGGTCAGGACACACCTGCGCTGTATTTCGCTATTCGTCAGCAGGGTCACCCAAGTGACCCCGCACAATGGTGCCGCGCGCAAGGATAGGCGCTGAGTCACCTACATTAGGAGTTCGTTCGACATGCTGCATTTGTCCCGCCTCAATTCGCTGGCCCTGACGATCGCCCTGGTGATCGGCGCGCCGCTGGCGTTTGCCGCTGAAACGGCCCCGTTGGCCCCGGCCGCGACCACCAAGGCGCCATTGCCGCTGGAAGAGCTGCGCACCTTTGCCGAGGTCATGGACCGGATCAAGGCTGCCTATGTCGAACCGGTAGACGACAAGACCCTGCTGGAAAATGCCATCAAGGGCATGCTCAGCAACCTCGACCCGCACTCCGCCTACCTGGGCCCGGAAGACTTTGCCGAGTTGCAGGAAAGCACCAGCGGCGAATTCGGCGGTCTGGGCATCGAAGTCGGCGCCGAAGACGGCTTCATCAAAGTCGTTTCGCCGATCGATGACACGCCTGCCTCCAAGGCCGGCATCCAGGCTGGCGATTTCATCGTCAAGATCAACGGCCAGCCAACCCGCGGTCAGAGCATGACCGAAGCCGTGGACAAGATGCGCGGCAAGATCGGCGAGAAGATCACCCTGACCCTGGTGCGCGACGGCGGTGCACCGTTCGACGTGACGCTGGCCCGCGCGACCATCCAGGTCAAGAGCGTGAAGAGCCAGCTGCTGGATTCGGGCTACGCTTACATCCGCATCACCCAGTTCCAGGTCAAGACCGGCGAAGAGGTCTCCAAGGCCCTGGCCAAGTTGCGCAAGGACAACGGCAAGAAGCTCAGCGGCATCGTGCTCGATCTGCGTAACAACCCTGGCGGCGTGCTGCAAGCAGCAGTGGAAGTGGTCGACCACTTCATCACCAAAGGCCTGATCGTGTACACCAAGGGCCGCATCGCCAACTCCGAACTGCGCTTCTCCGCCACCGGCAAGGACCAAAGCGAAGCAGTGCCGATGGTCGTGCTGATCAACGGCGGTAGCGCCTCGGCTTCGGAAATTGTCGCCGGCGCCCTGCAGGATCAAAAACGTGCAGTCGTCATGGGCACCACCAGTTTCGGTAAAGGCTCGGTGCAAACCGTGCTGCCACTGAACAACGACCGTGCGCTGAAGATCACCACCGCGCTGTACTTCACGCCGAACGGGCGCTCGATCCAGGCCCAGGGCATCGTTCCGGACATTGAAGTGCGCAAGGCCAAGATCACCAACGAGCAGGACGGCGAATACTTCAAGGAAGCCGACCTGCAAGGTCACCTGGGCAATGGCAACGGCGGCGCCGACAAGCCAACCAAGTCCGGCAGCAAAGCCAAACCGATGCCACAGGACGACGATTACCAGCTGGCCCAGGCCCTGAGCCTGCTCAAAGGCCTGAGCATCACCCGCGGCCACTGAGATGCGTTTGCGGGTCATCCTCAGTCTGCTGTGCTGTCTGGCGGGCGCTGCCCACGCGGCGCCTGCCGAGACGGCGGCGCCACACAAGGCTTACCTGAGCCTGATCATCGATGACCTCGGGCAAAACCTGCCACGCGACCGCCGCGTGCTGGCGCTGCCCGGGCCGGTGACCACGGCGATCATGCCCGACACTCCCCACGCTGCCGAATTTGCCCGCGAAGCTCACCGCGCCGGCAAGATTGTCATGCTGCACATGCCCATGGACCCGGCCACCGGCCCGTTCGCCTGGCACCCCGAGCTTCCCATTGAAGAGCTGGAAAAACGCCTGAATGCGGCGTTCAACGCCGTGCCCTATACCAGTGGCATCAACAACCACATGGGCAGCCGCATGACCGCCCAGCAACCGGCAATGGCCTGGCTGATGGCCGAGCTGCAGCGCCGGCACAAGTTCTTTGTCGACAGCCGTACCAGCGCTCAGACAGTCGCCGCCGCCGAGGCGCAGAAGATTGGTCTGGCGAGCGTCTCGCGGGATGTGTTTCTCGATGATGAGCGCACCGAAGCCGCGATCTTCACTCAGCTACAGACCGCCCTCAGCCTGGCCCGCAAACAAGGCTCGGCGGTAATGATCGGCCACCCTTACCCGCAAACCCTGGCGGTGCTGGAGCGCGAGCTGCCCAAGCTCAAGGCTCAGGGCATTGAGTGGATCGACATCAAGTCGATGATCGGCCTGCGTGGCAATCGGGCCACTGCTGACCATGGAAAAGATGGCATTTATCGAAACTCACATTAACTGTTTACGCCCACTAACAATCCAAACAATTTAATAATCCATAACAAGGCACCTCAACACTCAACTATCCACCGAAAACAAACCATTCACAATCAGACACACACAAACAACACCTTTCGCTATTAAACCGTACTAACCTCGCAATAACAAACAGCAAACTCACAACCAAGGATCGGTTATGACCTATATTCCACCCATTGTAAAAGCCTGCACCTTGGCAACACTGGTGTTGTCTCAAGTGGCTTGCGCAGACAAGTACACCGACGCACCTGAAAGCATCTTGTTAAATAACGCAGACAGCAAATACGACCACTGGAACGGTGTTGGAAAAATATTCCACAACGAAGAAATACCATTCTGCACAGCCACTCTACTCGACACGCGTGATACAGAAAATGGCGCAACGGGTCCTGCTTACGTACTCACCGCCGGGCATTGCGTTTTGAAAATGCACGGTGCGAAAAGCGACGTACCCTTTGAGCAAAGCATTAAATTCAATTATTTTACCGACACGTCGGACTCCTCAAAGTTCTACAGCATCCATAAAGCAAACTGGACCAGCATGGCCAGCACCGACGTGGCTATTCTGGAGTTAACCGATTCACTGGAAACGCTGATAAATGACGGAATCAATCCGTTGCGGATCGCTTCCGAGGCCCCATCGACACCCGGCAAGGTAAACATTGTCCACGCCCCCCAACGTGACAAGCTTCATCTTTCGAGTTGCACCCAGGAACCAGCGGACGTTCCTGTAATTAAACTTTCCGTTTTTATGGATTATTTGAAGCAGGATTGCAAGGGTATTGGGCCAGGCTCTTCCGGGGCTCCCAGCCTTGATGCGACCACTGGAGAAATCATTGGCGTGCTGAGCGGCACCACCCAGGGCTTCTCAGCAGATGACTTGTGTTTTTGGTTCGGTCTTTGCCTGGATAACAAGACACAATCTTTCTTACCTGACGAAGCCGTCCAGAGCCCTGTTGTCAATTATTTCTCGGCATGCTTTTCAAATGGGTACTTCAATACCGGCACGAGCACTTGCACGTTAAAACCAAATTTTGACTTCACGTCTGAAACACGCATCGACATGAACAAATCTTCACTGAAAACCGTTCTAAAACCCGGCCCACACGAAACACCACCCGCGTGGGATATCAAGTTTTCGATGAGCACCCCGTTCTATCGCTTTAAAACTGTACGCGATGCCAAAGCCTGTTATTTGCCCGACCATTACAGCGGCACGCTTAGCACTAAAGATGCGGTAATAAATGCACCTATCGGTAACGAGGCGGGTTTATACTTCCTCTGCTTACTGGGTGTTGAGTCCGCCGAGCAAAGACCCAGTGTCGGTTTAATCAGAAACACCCAAATAATTCCAGCACGAATTGCAGCTCCCAACTTCATCAAACCACCCGATCCGACGCCTATTATTAATCTTAGTGAAAACAACGAAAAATACGCACTCATCCAATGGCGCGCCAAAGAAATGCTCAATATGTGGACCTGGGCTTATATTGGCGCCGTAGGCACCACCGATTGCGACACCATTCCGCGCAAGGACTACTTCCGAGTTGGTGACGCAATGTATATTCAAAAGGACAAACTACCTCTCATGCTTTGCAGTTACACAGAGGATCGGGAATTTGATACTTCCGACGTACACACGTTCGTTGTAACCCTCCCGGCCGGTGCTTAGAGATAGCGCGATCTGAAGCGTGGTCACCCTCTCATTCGCCACGTCTTTGTTTCGCGTCGATAACTATTTATGCCTCTTGGCGTACAGCGCCGTGCAACGATAGCGCTCACCCTGAATTTCATCACCAAGGAATGGCCATGAAATACCTCAGCTTCTTTTGCTTCGCCGGCCTGAGTTTGCTGGCTGTTTCCGCAGTGCAGGCCCGCGATTTGGGGGAAGGCGCTGTCAACGACTCACCGTCAAGGGCATTGAAAAACAACGAACATTTTTATGAAATCTGGAGCGGCGTGGGACAACTCAGCCTCCAATCGGGCGAGACTTGCAGCGCCGTTCTACTGGATACGCGAAACAGGCAAGGTCGAGCCATCGGCCCTGCTTACCTGCTCACCAGCGGTCATTGCGTGTTCTTTGAGTACGGTTCGGCACGGACCAATCTTCCTTTGCAAGCCAGCGTCACCTTCCACTACTTTCATGACATGCCACAGCGTAAGCGCCAATACGCCATCCGAACTGCCCGATGGAGCAGTCTGGTCGGGACCGATCTTGCAGTACTGGAAGTCGAGGCGACATTGGCGTCGCTGATACAGGCCGGGGTCAACCCGCTCAAGCTGGCGCCCCATCAAACCTACGAGAGTCATGATGTGCTTAACGTTGGCGCGCCGGGCGGCTTTACCGAACACGGGCTTCGATTGAGTGCCTGCGCCGAACAAACCGCCGGAACGTTCATCGATCACCCCGGGGTGTTCCCTTTGGCCATGAAAAACAGCTGCGATCTTCACGCGGGCAGCTCCGGTAGCCCGATGCTGAACCGTCGCACCAATGAAATCACCGGCATCGTCAGTAAAGTCATGGGCTCGCGCAATACACCAGCGCCGCCTGGCTGCGAGCACTCGACGTCCTGCACAGCTGCCCGTTTCAACTACAGCTACTCTGCCAACTTTCTACACAACTGCTTTATTGACGGTGTCTTCACCAGCGATGGGGCGAACTGTTCGTTGGAGCCAGTCGAGCTGACTGTCACGGAGCCCTGGAAGCTCAAGTCATACGTACATAGAACGCAAAACGCGGATGGGCAGATCGTATTACCTACATGGGACTTCAGGTTCTCCGTCGAGGCGCCCTTCTATCGCTACAAAACGGTCCAAAACGCCAGGGACTGCAAAGCTTCCGACAATTACAGCGCCGCCATCAGCGCTGAAGATGCTTACATCAATAATGAAATCGGGCCACAAAGCGGCGCGCATGCACTCTGTATTATCGGCGTCGCCTCAGGGGAACAGCAGCTGACAAGGGCGACGTTGAATAACGTGTTTACAAGTGCCGTGTACTTGAGCGCGACGCCGGCCGCTCCGTCTCAGGTTGTATCGAAGTGATGGTTACAGATACTTCGCCATGATGTCGTCCACCACGCCTTCCTTGCGAAGCTGATCCAGCGCGGCTTGCAGCTTGGACACAACGACATCCGGCACGTCCTTGTTCAACGCCAGGTATAACTCGGCGCTGTTGAAGCGCAGCACAGTCTTGAGCCCGCTCACGCCGTCCTGGCGCGCCAGATAGCGGCCTGCCGGGTCACCCGTGGCCCAAAGGTCGATCTGGCCATTGACCAGTTTCTTCGCGTTGTCCTGATCGCGCAGCACCACGATGGGCTTGAGCCCCTGCTTGGCCAATGTCTCGGCAATCGCATCACCTTTGTAGGCGCCGATCTTGTATTTGCGCGCCTGCTGCAACGACTCCAGGGTGATCTTGCTGTCAGCCTTGGCCAGCATGATCCAGTCATCCGGGCCAATGGGGCCGACCCATTTGAAGAGCTTTTCGCGGTCCGGCAGGCGCGCCATGACGAACACGCCGTAACCGGGGTTTTCCAGGGCGAGCTTGTAGATTCGCTCCCAAGGGAAACGTAGCGTCAGGCTGTAGGTGATTTGGGCACGCTTGAACATCTCGCGGACGATGTCCACGGCGATGCCATTGATATTGTCTTCCTGAGCGAAATTCTTGCCGTTTTTCGCCATGTTGTACGGCGGGAAGTTTTCCGTCAGCAACACCAGATCGGTGTCGGTTTTTTCTGCAGCACGCGCAGCGCCAGCCAGTAATAACGAGGCGCTGGCGAGTACCAGAAGAAGACGTTTGAACATGACGGTTTACCGGAATCCATGGCGTGCCCAAGCTTGCCCTGAGCCCGCCATGCTGTCCACTGGCCTTTAGCGAACGCAGATACCGCGTTGCGCCATGTAGGCCTTGGCTTCCGGCACAGTGTATTCACCGAAGTGGAAAATACTCGCCGCCAGCACCGCGCTGGCGTGACCTTCGAGGATGCCGTCAGCCAGATGCTGCAAATTGCCAACACCACCAGAGGCGATCACCGGAATCCCCAATGCATCGCTAATGGCCCGGGTGACACCCAGGTCGAAGCCGTTTTTCATGCCGTCCTGGTCCATGCTGGTCAGCAGGATTTCGCCGGCCCCCAGACCTTCCATCTTCTTCGCCCACTCCACCGCATCCAGCCCGGTAGGTTTGCGACCGCCGTGGGTGAAGATCTCCCAACGCGGGGTTTCGCCCGGCAGTGAAACCTTCTTGGCATCGATGGCGACAACGATGCATTGCGAGCCGAAATGCTGCGCCGCTTCGCCGACAAACTCTGGATTGAACACCGCCGCGGTGTTGATCGAGACCTTGTCCGCACCGGCATTGAGCAGGTTGCGGATATCTTGCACGGTACGCACGCCACCGCCGACGGTCAGCGGGATGAACACCTGGCTGGCCATGCGCTCGACGGTATGCAGCGTGGTATCGCGGCCATCGACGCTGGCAGTGATGTCGAGAAAGGTAATCTCGTCGGCACCTTGCTCGTCGTAAAGACGGGCGATTTCCACCGGGTCGCCGGCGTCACGGATGTTCTCGAACTTCACGCCCTTGACGACCCGGCCGTTATCCACGTCCAGGCAAGGAATGATGCGTTTGGCCAGCGCCATGGTGAGTCCTCAGCCTTTGTACGAATCGCAGAAAGCTTGCGCTTCAGCGACGTCGAGGGTGCCTTCGTAAATCGCCCGGCCGGTGATGGCGCCGATGATGCCTGGCGCCTTGGCGTCGAGCAGCGACTTGATGTCACCGAGGTTGTGAATACCGCCGGAGGCAATCACCGGAATCCGCGTGGCAGCCGCCAATGCTGCGGTGTACGACACGTTGCAGCCCTGCATCATGCCGTCTTTGGCGATGTCGGTATAAACGATCGCAGATACGCCGTCGGCTTCAAACTGCTTGGCCAGATCGATGACCTGCACAGTGCTGATTTCCGCCCAGCCGTCGGTGGCGACAAAACCGTCTTTGGCGTCCAGACCGACGATCACTTTGCCCGGGAAGGCGCGGCAAGCCTCGGCTACGAACGCCGGATCCTTGACCGCTTTGGTGCCGATGATCACGTAGCTCACGCCCGCTTTCACGTAGTGTTCAATGGTTTCCAGAGAACGGATACCGCCACCGATCTGAATCGGCAGGTTCGGGTAACGCTTGGCGATCGCAGTGACCACTTCGCCGTTGACTGGCTGGCCTTCGAAGGCGCCGTTCAGGTCGACCAGATGCAGACGACGGCAACCGCCCTCCACCCACTTGGCAGCCATGCTCACCGGGTCATCGGAGAACACTGTGGAATCTTCCATGCGGCCCTGGCGCAGACGAACGCAGGCACCGTCTTTAAGATCGATAGCGGGAATAATCAGCATCTGGCAAACCTTCAAATTCGAATGTTAGCTTGGCTCGGAAATCAGTTTTTCTCGAGCGCCCACAAGTCGCTTTCGATGCTTTCGAACCTCTCTTTGAGGTGTGTCTGCACATCGAAAATCGCCCTGTTGTAATAGTGCGGAGCAATTTCGCGGGTAAACAGCTCAAGAATTTCAGCCGCCTCGAACGAGCCCAGGTCGAGTTCGAAGCGATCTTCCATGAAGCGCTTGATCTTGCTGTTGGCCTCGTTCTCTTGCTCGGGTGTGAGCGTCAAGATTGGCGGCTTCTTCTTGGCCATTACCAGCGACCGTCCCACGCAGCGAAGTTCTGCAGTAATTGCAGGCCATGGGTATGGCTCTTCTCCGGGTGGAACTGCACGGCAAAACGCGAGCCTTCGGCCAGCGCTGCGGCGAAGTCGACGCCGTAGTGACCGCTGCCCACCACCTGCCGCGGGTTACCGGCGGCGATGTAGTAGCTGTGCACGAAGTAGAAACGCGCCAGGTCCGGAATGTTGTGCCACAGCGGGTGATCCACTGTTTGCCTCACTTCGTTCCAGCCCATGTGCGGGACTTTCAGGTGTTCGCCGTCCTCAACCAGACCTTTGCCGAAGAACTTCACCTGACCTGGGAACAGGCCGATGCAGTCGACGCCGTCATTCTCTTCACTGCGATCGAGCAAGGCTTGCATGCCCACGCAGATGCCAAGGAACGGACGGTCCTGGCTGACTTCACGCACCAGCGAGTCGAAACCGAGGCGACGGATCTCCGCCATGCAATCGCGAATCGCGCCCACACCGGGAAAAACCACCCGGTCGGCTTCGCGAATCACGTTGGCATCGCTGGTGATCAGCACCTTGCCGGCACCGACGTGCTCGAGGGCCTTGGCCACCGAGTGCAGGTTGCCCATGCCGTAATCGATAACCGCGACCGTCTGCATTACAGAACGCCCTTGGTCGAAGGCATTTGCCCGGCCATGCGCTCATCCAGCTCGACAGCCATGCGCAAGGCGCGACCGAAAGCCTTGAACACCGTTTCGATCTGGTGGTGGGTGTTGTGCCCACGCAGATTGTCGATGTGCAAGCTGACGTTGGCGTGGTTGACGAAGCCCTGGAAGAACTCCTGGAACAGGTCGACATCGAAGCCGCCGACGGTCGCGCGGGTATACGGCACGTGCATCTGCAGGCCTGGGCGGCCGGAGAAGTCGATCACCACGCGCGACAGCGCTTCATCGAGCGGCACATAGGCGTGGCCGTAACGACGGATGCCTTTTTTGTCGCCGATAGCTTTGGTGAAGGCTTGACCCAGCGTAATACCGACGTCTTCCACCGTGTGGTGGTCGTCGATATGCAGGTCACCCTTGCACTCGATATCCAGGTCGATCAGCCCGTGACGGGCGATCTGGTCCAGCATGTGCTCAAGGAAGGGAACACCGATATTGAATCGGGCCTTTCCGGTGCCATCCAGGTTGATCGAGGCTTTGATCTGGGTTTCCAGAGTGTCGCGCTCGACAGACGCCTTACGTTCGGCCATCACCAGCTCCGCAAAATCATTGGGCGAAAAAGGCAGCCATTATAGGGGCGCGGACGCCAAACAGAAACACGCGAAGTGATATCCCTGACGGGCTGAACCCAATGCCGCCGGGGGTATACATGTCAGTACAAGCCAACATTCGTTGCGAATACATGGCTTGTGATCGAAACAGAATCTGCGCCGAACACAAAAAACTGTGTCCATGAGGATCAAATGTGGGAGCGAGCTTGCTCGCGATAGCGGCCTGACAGTCAACACATGCATCGACTGTGATGGCCTCATCGCGAGCAAGCTCGCTCCCACAGGGGTATTGCGTTTATTAGTGGAAGAGGACGGCTGTCTTCTGCAGCGTCACCCAAACGCCCCACGCCAGCGGAATACCCACCACCAGCCATGCAGCAACGGCCAATGGCACGCTACCCGAGGAAGCTTTCCACTCCAGCACGGTGGTGCTGTTCGCGCCTTTGTCGTGACCCAGCGCCTGTTCGGCGGCCAGTTCGGCATCGGTCATGAAGTACTTGTCCGCCACCGGACGCACCAGCAGGTTGCAGAGGAAACCCAGCACCAGCAGGCCCGCGAGGATGTACAGCGTGATGTCGTATGCCGCAGCACGCTCGACACCAATGCTCAACTGATACTCACGCAAGTAGTTCACCAACACCGGACCGAGCACACCCGCAGCCGCCCAAGCCGTCAGCAGACGACCGTGGATCGCGCCGACCATTTGCGTGCCGAACAGGTCCGCCAGATACGCCGGCACCGTCGCAAAACCACCACCGTACATCGACAGGATGATGCAGAACGCCGCCACGAACAGGGCGATGTTGCCCAGATGGCCGAGGTTCGGAATCAACGCGTACAGGGCAAAACCCAGGGCGAAGAACACGAAGTAGGTATTTTTACGCCCCAGATAGTCGGAGAACGACGCCCAGAAAAACCGGCCACCGATGTTGAACAGGCTCAGCAAACCGGTGAAACCGGCAGCGATTGCGGCAATCGACGCCAATTGCGTAGCGTCCAGTTGACCGAAGGTCAGGTCATTACCGAGCAATTTACCGGCGAACACTTCCTGCAACAGCGGCGACGCCATGCCGAGGATGCCGATACCCGCCGATACGTTCAGGCACAGCACCAGCCACACCAGACGGAATTGCGGGGTTTTCCACGCGACGTTAACGTGCACGTGACGGTGAGTGATCATCGCGTTCGCAGCTTTTTTCGCCGGGGCGGTCCAGCCTTCAGGCTTCCAGCCAGTCGGCGGAACGCGGTACGACAGCGCACCACCGATCATGAACACGAAGTAGATCGCCGCCATCACCAGGAAGCTCTGCCACACGCCCACGCCGGTCGGCGAAGCGAAATGGCCCATCAATGCAGCGGCCAGCGGAGCACCGACCATCGCACCACCACCGAAGCCCATGATCGCCATGCCGGTCGCCATACCGCGCTTGTCCGGGAACCACTTGATCAGGGTCGATACCGGCGAGATATAACCCAGCCCCAGGCCAATCCCCCCGATGACACCGGAACCGATCCACATCAGCCAGATCTGGTGGGTATAAATCCCCAACGCGGAAATCAGCAGACCGCCGCACCAGCACAGCGCCGAGACGACACCGGCCTTGCGAGGACCTGCGTGTTCCAGCCAGCCGCCCCAGATCGCTGCCGAGCAGCCGAGGAAGATAAAGAACAGGGTGTAAATCCAGCCGAGCATGGAGATCGGCCAGTCACACTGGGACGAGAAAATCTGTGCGATGAAGCTCATGTCCGCCCCGCAAGCCACCGGCGCGGTCACACCCAGGGCTTTGGACAGCGGCAACCAAAACACCGAAAAACCGTAGGCCATGCCGATGCAGAGGTGGATGGCCAACGCGGCCGGTGGAACCAGCCAGCGGTTGAAACCTGGCTTGGCGATGATCCGCTCCTTGGACAGGAACGCTGACTGGGCGGGAATAATGCCCGCCTCGGTACTCGTGCTCATTTGTGTTTCCCCCAATTATTAGTATGGTTCGCCAGACACTCGTCACCCTCGGTCTTGTTGCACGCAGGCATGACCGTTTTATTGAGTAGAGCTCCGTTCGGACGCGACAACAGGTCGCAGAAGGACCGACGAACGGGCAAAGATTACCATTTGCACGTGACAGAAAAACCAAACTGATATCACCTTTTATGTGACATCTGTTCCGATCACGCACTAAAAAACCGTTTCACCCGTTGGCGGGTAATTCACAGGAAACCTTATGCCCATTGTTGTCGAGTCGCTGAACGAACCCAGCTATCAGGATCAGCAGGATCTGCAGAAGATCTACCACGACGCCCCGCATTGGCTGCTTGCTCCCTTCAGCGATGAGCTGCAACTGATTGAAAACAGCCTGCGCGACGGCTCGCTGATCGCCGGACGCTTCAATGACCGACTGCTTGGCGCGGCACGCCTGCACCGGCAGCAGGACATCTGGCAGCTGTCCCATTTGTGCGTGCGAAAAATCACCCGCCGCCGTGGTGTCGCTGAGCGACTGGTCAGCGAAGCGCAAAAAATGGCTGAACTCGCAGGAGCACAGTTGCACCTGCTGGCCCCGGCCGGGCACCTCGAAGCCCAGGCACTGGCTGCCAAGCTCAAACTGCCGCTGGAGCTGCTCTAGAGCGATCACTGACCAGTCGTCAGTTTCGGGAGGCTATACTCCCGGGCTAAATTTTGAATTCGACTAACTACAAGGACTCGCCCATGAAAGCGTTCGGCAAAATCCTGGGTCTGGTACTTCTCGGGCTGTTGCTGATCATTGTGGCGCTGGGCTTTGCCCTTACCCACCTCTTCGATCCCAACGACTACAAAGACGAGATTCGCCAAATTGCCCGCGACAAGGCCCACATTGAGCTGACGCTCAACGGCGATATCGGTTGGAGCCTGTTCCCTTGGCTCGGCCTTGAACTGCACGAAGCCAGCGTTGCAACCCTGGCCAATCCGACCCAGCCGTTTGCCGACCTGCAAATGCTTGGCCTGTCCGTGCGGGTGCTGCCGTTGCTGCGCCGTGAAGTGCAGATGAGCGATGTCCGCGTCGAAGGCTTGAACCTGCGCCTGAACCGCGACAAGGATGGCCACGGTAATTGGGAAGACATCGGCAAGGTCCCGCCCGTCGCCGCCAAGGCTGATGCGCCGGCGACCAGCCGCGCCAGCGAACCGACTGCCGAAACTCCCGCCACCCCGGAAAAACCGGCCCAACCGATTCGTCTCGACATCGACAGCCTGACCGTGAACAACGCTCGGGTTGAATACAACGATGAGCGGACCGGCAAGCAGTACAGCGCCGAAAGCATCCAGCTGAGTACCGGCCCGGTGCACGACGCGACCAACATTCAGGTCAAGCTGACTGCGTTCCTGGCCAGCAACCAGCCGGACGTGCGAGTGCGCACCGAGCTCAACGGCGAGCTGCGTTTCGAACGCGCCCTGCAGCGCTACACATTCGAAGACATGAAGCTTTCCGGCGAAATATCCGGTGAACCGCTGCAAGGCAAGATCGTCACTTTTGCCGCTCAAGGCCAACTGCTGCTGGATAAAGCGGCGAATGTCGCCGAATGGACCGGCATCAAGATCTCCGCCAACCAGCTGCGCGCCCTGGGCGAGCTGAAGGTCAACAACCTGGATAAAACCCCGCAGATCAGCGGCGGTGTGTCGATTGCCCAGTTCGACCTGGCGAAGTTTGTCGACAGCATCGGCCAGAAACTCCCGGCCATGGCCGAGGGCAGCCTGAGCAAAGTCGAACTGGTCAGCCGTCTGACAGGCACCCCGACCAGCGTGGCGCTGGACGATATCAACCTGAAAGTCGACGACAGCAGCTTCAGCGGGCGCATTGCCGTCGAGGATTTCGCCAAACAATCACTGCGCGTGCAGCTCAAGGGCGACACCTTCGACGCTGATCGCTACCTGCCGCCCACATCCGCCGAAGCCAACAGCGCCGCGGTGGCCCGCCAGTCGGAAGTCAAAAGCACCGAGGCCGACGCGCTGGCCGGCGTCGGTAGCACACCGTTGCCGAACGCCCCCACCAAAGGCGCCTGGAGCAGCGACAAACTGATTCCGGCAGAACGCTTGAGCAAACTGGATCTGGGCGCCGACCTGACCTTCGGCCAACTGACCCTCGACAAACTGCCGATCCAGAACGCCGCGCTGAAAGCCACCGGTCAGGGCGGCCTGCTGACCCTGGAAAACCTGCGTGGCGATCTCTACAACGGCAACTTCGACGCCAAGGGCACGCTCGATGTTCGTCAGCCCGTACCGCTGCTGAGCCTGCAAACGCAGATCAGCAAAGTCCCGGTGGAAAAGATTCTCGAAAGCCAGGGAAAAACCCCGCCGGTCAAAGGCCTGATCACGCTCAACAGCAACCTGACCGCCAGCGGCAACAGCCAGAAAACGCTGATCGACAGCCTCAACGGCACGACCAGTTTCGCGATCAATAATGGCGTGCTGCTCAACGCCAACCTTGAGCAACAACTGTGCAAAGGCATCGCCACGCTGAACCACAAAACCCTCAGCAGCGAACCGCGCGGCAAGGACACCCCCTTCCAGGAGTTCAAGGGCAACCTGACGTTCCGTAATGGCGTGGCCAGCAATCCGGACCTGAAAGTGCGCATCCCGGGCATGATGGTCAACGGTAACGGCGACGTCGACCTGCGCGTGCTGGGCATGGATTACCGCGTTGGCATCATCGTCGAAGGTGACAAGAGCGACATGCCGGACCCGGCCTGCCAGGTCAACGAGCGCTATGCCGGTATCGAGTGGCCATTGCGCTGCCGTGGGCCGCTGGAACTCGGTGCCAAGGCTTGCCGCCTGGACAACGAACGTCTCGGGCAGATGGCGAGCAAACTGGCAGGCGACAAGCTTGGTGACAAACTCGAAGAAAAGCTCGGCGACAAAGTCAGTCCAGAACTGAAAAACGCCCTCAAGGGGCTGTTCAAACGATGAAAGCCGAGCAATTTTCAACCGCGGTGCTGGATTGGTACGACCGCCACGGACGCCACGACCTGCCTTGGCAACAGGGCATCACCCCGTATCGGGTGTGGGTCTCGGAAATCATGTTGCAGCAGACCCAGGTCAGCACCGTGCTGAACTACTTCGACCGGTTCATGGCCTCGTTGCCAACGGTCGAAGCCCTGGCTGCGGCGCCGGAAGATGAAGTGCTGCACCTGTGGACCGGGCTGGGTTACTACACCCGCGCGCGCAATCTGCAAAAGACCGCGAAGATTGTCGTCGCCGAGTACGGCGGCGAGTTTCCACGGGATGTGGAAAAGCTCACCGACTTGCCAGGCATCGGCCTGTCCACCGCGGGCGCGATTGCCAGCCTCAGCATGGGCCTGCGCGCGCCGATCCTCGATGGCAACGTCAAACGGGTACTGGCACGCTTCACAGCGCAAGAGGGCTACCCCGGCGAACCCAAAGTTGCCAAACAGCTGTGGGCCAACGCTGAGCGCTTCACGCCTTACGATCGGGTCAACGCCTACACCCAGGCGATGATGGACCTGGGCGCTACGCTCTGCACCCGCAGCAAGCCGAGTTGCCTGCTGTGTCCGCTGGAAAAGGGCTGCGAAGCGCACATGCTCGGTCTGGAGACGCGCTACCCGATCCCCAAACCGCGCAAAACCGTGCCACAGAAGCGTACGTTGATGCCGCTGCTCGCCAACCGCGACGGCGCCATTCTGCTTTACCGCCGGCCTTCCACGGGCTTGTGGGGCGGTTTGTGGAGCCTGCCGGAACTCGATGACCTTGGCGACCTGGAACATCTGGCACTGCAACACTCGCTGGAGCTGGGCAAGCACATTGAGCTGCCGAGCCTGGTGCACACCTTCAGCCATTTCCAACTGGCTATCGAACCCTGGTTGGTTCAGGTCCAGGAGGCTGGCCATCACGTGGCCGAGGCCGACTGGCTCTGGTATAACCTCGCCACCCCGCCGCGCCTGGGCCTTGCCGCCCCGGTGAAAAAACTGCTGAAGCGCGCGGCCGACGTATTGAACGCAGGAGAGTCGTCATGACCCGCACCATCATGTGCCGCAAGTACAAAGAACAATTGCCAGGCCTGGAGCGCGCTCCATTCCCGGGCGCCAAAGGTCAGGACATTTTTGACCACGTCTCGGCCAAGGCCTGGGCCGACTGGCAAAAACACCAGACCCTGCTGATCAACGAAAAACGCCTGAACATGATGAACGCCGAAGACCGCAAATATCTTCAGGGCGAGATGGACAAGTACTTCTCCGGCGAGGAATACGCCAAGGCCGAAGGCTACGTTCCGCCTGCCGAGTAATCCCGTAAAAACGGGGGTTGGATCGTAAGCGACGGTAATAATTAAATATTTTTTGAAAACTTGCTTGACGCCCCCCTGAAAAACCCGTTTAATGCGCCCCGTTGCCCAGATAGCTCAGTCGGTAGAGCAGGGGATTGAAAATCCCCGTGTCGGCGGTTCGATTCCGTCTCTGGGCACCAAATACCGAAAACCCTGAATCGCAAGATTCAGGGTTTTTTTATGCCTGCGATTTGGCGAGGAACTATTCCCGTCACCATCGAGGTGCCTTTCCCCCCTCTCGCTACGCCAGCAAGCGCCTGGTAATCAGATGTCCCTGGCGCCTGACAGAACCGTCCGCATGCTTTAGCGGAAATGGATGACATACGCTAATTATTTCATTGGGCAGAATTGGAAGACGAGCTACCGCATCACCGGGAGCAGATACACAACAGGATGTAGACAATGGCGGACGCCGTTAAACAAGACATCGAAGCCGCCGAGCTTTTTACTGAACAAGAAGTCAGAACCTTCCGCTTTGATGCTCGACAGTCAACATTGCTTCACACGTTCACCGAAGAACTGGCCGCCATCGGCGGGCCGCAGGCACCAGGAGCCAAGTCCAGGGCCTCTCTGGCAGCCGCCGAATTGAAGTTCTCGTTTTCGAAAGACCAATGCGAACTGCTGGGTGCCTACTCCAATGGCCTTGTTTCCCTGTTGATCTTTGAAGGGCTGCAAAAAATCACCGATATCAGCCCTCCCAATGAACTACCAGACCTGACATCCCTGGAAAATCGATACGAAGTCCTTTGCCTGGCCGCCCGAAATCAGATCTTGTTGGAACTGGTAGATAACAATGCCTTTGCCTATGACATGGACAACGAAGGAAAACTGGTTCGATTGGTGACCAACTTCAAGGGTGGCGGACTTACCAAAATCAATGCCGAGCCGCCAGTCAAAGAACTGAGCTCCCATTCCGGCCTCGCGCTCGGCCCGCATACCGAGGCGCCTTACTGGTGCGCAGTGAACGCGAAAGACGGGCACTCGCCCTCCCCTTCGTCGCTCATACTTTCCGCCCTGTGGAACCCGAGCCTGGAACCCACACGGGTCATTCCACTGCCTCCCATACTCGAAAAAATTGGCGTCACCAACTGCCTCGCACTGACCACGGGCAACTTCCAGTTCACTCGTAGTGACTCCTTTGTCAGTGGCAAAGGTGAAGATGGCCGCAACGTTTCGATTCTGGAATTCGACGACAAGGTCGGGTTCGCAGCCCGCTTCAATTCGTATCGTTTTTCGGTCAATGACAACACCTCGACCTTTGTCAAAACGGCTTACGCCGCCCTTTGCCAAGGTGTGGGCAAAGCAACTCCGGCTGAATACACGCTGACCCAGGAGTCGGCCATGGCCATCAATAACATCCGAGCTCTGCACTGTCGCGATGTCATCAAAGACAACAGACGGGTTTTGGTTCGTCTTTTCGGACTTTCAAAATTTTCTTCCCCCATCGTTATTTCAGAGGACCCGTTACTGCTGCGGGGCTGATTCTTCAAGTGTTCAGGCTGATGAACGACCCGTCATGTGATGACTGGGCAATATCTATAAAAGAGAGAATGTAATGTCTTGGGATGTCATTGGCATGTTGGCGCTCGTCGCTTTTTGCGCCGGTTTTTTTGATGCGATTGCCGGTGGCGGCGGTTTGATCACCTTGCCTGCATTGTTTCTGGCCGGTGTAGATCCGATCAGCGCCATTGCAACGAACAAGTTCCAGGCCGCTTCGGCAACTATTTCAGCAACCGTAACTTTTGCTCGCAAGGGCATGATCGAGTGGCGCGAAGGCCGCTTCCTGGTTGTCTGCGGATTTATTGGCGGTGCCAGTGGTGCCTTGCTGGTCAGTTCTATTGATAAGCACTATCTGGAAGTATGTGTGCCCATCATGCTGATTCTGGTGGCCGTCTATTTTGCCTTCTCTCCCAAACTGGCCAATGAAGACCGGCGCAAGAGAATCGGCATTCTGCTTTTCTCGTTTACCGTAGCGCCGATCCTGGGCTTTTACGACGGCATATTCGGCCCCGGCGTAGGTTCATTCTTTATTGTCGGGTTTGTCCTTCTCTGCGGCCTGGGCATGATGCGGGCCATGAGTTTCACCAAACTTGCCAATGCCTCATGCAACCTGGGTTCGCTGTCGGTTTTTATCACCAAAGGGGTAATTATCTGGCCGATTGCCATAGCCATGGCTTTGGCGGCCTTCATCGGTGCGCAGCTTGGCGCACGGGCCGCAGTGCGAGTCGGTCCACGGTTGATAAAACCTATGTTGATCGTGGTGTGCTGCGCGTTAGCCATCAAGCTTCTGAGCGTGGAAAGTAACCCTTTGCGTGTTGCCGTCATTCACTCATTGGCTTCGCTATGATCAATCTGTCGGCGTTGACCGGCGAATCTTGACTTCAGTCGCGACTGCAGCAGTTCGATGAGACGTCGATTGGCCCTGCACATTACTTTTCAGAAACCTTCGAGGGTTATCAACTTGAAGGTCGCGGTCTGTCGATCACCGCAAGCAAGCCAACGCCCCCCACAGGTACTGGCCATTCATGGCGCTCGCTCAGAACCCCATAACTTTCTCGACTCGTCATCGCTGGCCTTTCTGCGCAAGTTTAAAGCCGCATCCCGCCGGAGTCAGGATAGTGCGGCGCGAGTCTCTGGGAACCCAATACCGAAAACCCTGAATCGCAAGATTCAGGGTTTTTTTATGCCCGCGATTTGATGACGCCGCGCAAAAGCCGTCATCCCTAACTATTACTATTGCTCTTCCAGTGGAAGACCAGATTGCGTGCGGCACCTTTGCCGACTTCAGCGGTATCACGCAGCACTTCACCATTACGCGTCGCGACTACGGTGTACTTGCCAGCGGGTAGCTGAACGTAAACCAGAGGACCCGCCTGGGTCAGGGTCAGCACGGTTTGCCCCTGGGCTTTCTGAATGACCACATCTACGTCGGGAACATATTTATTCTCCGTCCCGGTGGAGAAGGTCATGTGCAGGTTGTAGCCCTTGGTTTGCTGAATGGCCTTTGACTCATCCTCGCCGATACCGCCAGACAGGTAGTTGATCCCGTTTTGCTGTTGCTCCTGGACTTGTACGGCTGAACTGTCGATCGGCTCAGCGCTGGCGGCCCGCGACATGGCTGGAAACACCAGTAAGCCGACAGCGGCGAGGGGCAGTATGAATGAATGGACGTACCTCATGATGACGACTCCCGGGTTCCACAGAACCCTATCCGTTACACCATTTTTGATTGCTGACCGAGGATCAGGGTTTTAGATCGATTCGGACTTGAGTCCAGTACGAAACGGACCAAGCATTCAGTACACCCGAATCAGATCCTCCGGTACGTGACGCACTGCTTCGCGTCACGCGCGACTACGGGCTCCAAACCGTTGCACAACGCCAGCGTTGAAGTTCATTCTTGGGCTCGCCATCGCCAGGGCTCAGACCCATGCATCTACAAAGCGTACCCTCCACATTCAGGCCAGAATCGCCAGCCACACAAACGCAAAGCGTGCCCTTCAAGGAACCTGCCGCCGACGGCTTTATCCTTGGCGGCTTCACCTGGCGACACGCCCTCGCGGACGCGATGCGACCGGTAGTCATCATCAACGCCGCCACCTCAGTCCGCTGCCGACACTACTCGCGCTTCGCCGATTACCTGTTCGCCAATGGCTTCGACGTCATCACCTATGACTACCGCGGCATCGGCGAGTCTCGGCCAACATCGCCCAAAGGGTTTCAGGCTTCATGGTCCGACTGGGGCGTGCTGGATTTCGAAGCCATACTCAAACGCGCTCAGCGGGAGTTTCCCGGCCAACCCATTGACGTGGTCGGCCACAGCTTCGGCGGCTGTGCGGCGGGGTTGGGCGCTTCAGGGCACGTGATCCGGCGCCTGGTGACCGTCGGCGCGCAGTTCGCCTACTGGCGCGACTATGCGCCTGCCCATCGCTGGCGGATGTTCGGCAAGTGGCACCTGCTGATGCCGTTGATGACGCTGGTGTGCGGCTACTTCCCCGGCAAACGCCTCGGCTGGCTGGAAGACACGCCCGCCGGTGTGGTTCGCGACTGGAGCACGCCCACCGCCCGCTATGAGAAACGTCCCAGCGGTCGCGCCATCCACGCCAGAAACGGCCGTCTGCCCTTTGCCAGCGTCACCGCACAAACCCTGGCTATCAGCCTCAGCGATGATCCCTACGGCACAATTGCAGCCATCGAACGCCTGCTCGGCTACTTCACCGGCAGTACAAACACCCACCTACGAATCACCCCGCAAGACATCGGCGAAGAAGAAGTCGGACATTTCGCCTTTTTTCGCAGCCCATACCAAGCCACACTATGGCCCATTGCATTGTCATGGCTGCAAAACGGCGAGCTGACACCCGACACCCCCGGGCGGCGAGTGCCACGCAGCTGAGTGGCCTACCCTCTCAACGAAATACGGAACGACGCCCATGGCATCCGCGAACAAACAGCACAAACGCGCTACCCGCGCCAAAGCGAAAGCCAAGCAGAACCGCACTCAACGGGCCGCCGCGCCGGTCGAGCTGGACCCGAACGACGATCGCATCGACTTCGAATCGGTGGACCTGACCGAACTGTTCAAAAAAATGATCGACGCCGAAAAGACCAGTCAGCAAGCGATGTGCACGGCCTTCCTGGAAGACCCGCTGTTGGAGCTGGTGTACGAACAGGAAGGCGAAGAAGGCGCGATGGACTTCATCCTCGCCGCGCTGATCGAGTATCGCCAATGGTCCACCGAGGCGGACGAAGCTGGCGCCCTGGCGTGGATCGAATCGTCAGCCTTCCAGGCTGACTACGTGGCGGCGTCCGACGCCATCGCAGCCCAAACCCAACAGAAACCGAACTGAGTTCCCATGGCATCCCTGAACAAGCAACAGAAACGCGCCAAACGCGCCAAGATCAAAGCCAGGCAAATCAATATTCACGGCAGAAAACCCGCCGCACTGGACGATGACCTGGGCGAAATCGGCGAGCCGATCCCGGAATACACCCTGGCGATGTTCAGCAAAATGCGTGATGCGCAGGCCATCAGCCGCAACGACATGCTGCTGACCCTGCTGTCCAACCTCAGCGAGATCATCAACGATCATCCAGAGCTGCTGGACATGGAAAACGCCGAGAACGAAGCCATGGCCGCCACTCACCTGGCTGCCGACATGCTGATTGACTACCGCATGTGGACCGACGGCGTAGACCGTGAGACCGCGCAACTCTGGCTCACCGAGCCGCAGTTCATCACCGACTTCGGGATTGCGCTGGACAGCTATCGCGAGTCGCTGGAAGTGCCTGAGGCAAAAGCCGAATAACACATCCCTAAAGTCTGCAAAAACAAAAACGGCCGCATGTCATCCCTGACAGCGGCCGTTTCTTTTTAAAGATCATCACCCTGTCGAAGCGCTGGCGCTACCCTTCATCAGTCTCAGCGTATATCCCATTGACATATCCCTACCACAACCTATTCTTTGGGCTCTAAGCGCAGCAAAAGCGGAGGACACCCCAATGGAACAGACCACCCTTTTCATGAGCAATCGCAGCCAGGCCGTCCGCTTGCCCAAAGCAGTGGCAATGCCTGAAGACGTGAAACGCGTCAATGTTGTAGCCATTGGTCGCGCTCGTATCATCACTCCGGCAGATGAAGCCTGGGATAGCTGGTTCGATGGCGATAACGTCACTGCCGATTTTATGGCCGACCGTGAGCAACCGGCCGATCAGGAGCGCGAGTCGTTCTGATGATCAAATACATGCTCGATACCAACATTTGCATTTTTACCATCAAGAACAAACCACAGGTCGTGCGCGACGCTTTCAATCGCCATCACGGCCAGCTGTGTATCAGCGCAGTCACGTTGATGGAATTGATTTACGGTGCTGAAAAATCTGCGGCACCGGAAAAGAACCTGGCCGTGATCGAAGGTTTTGCAGCTCGTCTTGAGGTCTTGCCCTTCGATTACGAAGCGGCTGCCCACACCGGAATGATTCGCTCGGAACTTGCAAAAGCCGGCACACCGATAGGCCCTTACGACCACATGATTGCGGGTCACGCGCGCTCACAAGGGTTCATTGTGGTGACAAATAATCTTCGGGAATTCGAGCGTGTTCCTGGGTTACGCGTAGAGGATTGGGTACACCTCGATTGAACTCGGCAGCAAAAACAAAAACGGCCGCATGTCATCCCTGACAGCGGCCGTTTTGCATTACGCGGGGCGAATCAGCTCAACACTACCGCGCCACGTTGTTCCAGTTTGCGACGGCGAGCCACAAACAAACCGGCAGCCACCACCAAAAGGCTCAACAGCCCCGTGGCAAGGATTTCCACACGATGGGCATCCTGAAACAGCATGATGGTCAGGGCCGCCACGATGAATACGATCACCGCGTAGGTCAGGCCCGGGAACAGCCACATGCTGAAGGCGATTTTTTCGCCGCGTGCCATGCGCTGTTTGCGCATGCGCAGTTGCGAAATCGCGATCACCAGGTACACCAACAGCGCGATAGCGCCGGAGCTGGCCAGCAGGAAATCGAACACCGCAGCCGGGGCCACGTAGTTGGCGAACACTGCCAGGAAAGCTGCGGCGGTGGACAGGATTACTGCCCAGTACGGCGTGCCAGCGCTGTTGGTGCGCTGGGAAACGGCCGGTGCATCGCCGCGCTTGCCCAGGGAGAACATCATGCGGGATGCGGTGTACAACGCCGAGTTCAGGCAGCTGGTCACCGCAACCAGCACCACGATGTCGACGATCAGCTTGGCATTCGGGATGCCCATGCGCTCAAGCACGGTCTGATAGGAACCGACGCTGGCCAGAACCGGGTCGTTCCATGGCACCAGGGCCACAACGATGAAGATCGATACGAGGTAGAACAAGCCAATCCGCCAGATCACCGAATTGGTGGCCTTGGAGATTTGCTGGCCAGGGTTCTTCGACTCCGCGGCCGCGATGGTCACGATCTCAGTGCCCATGAAGGAAAACATGGTGGTCAGGATGGCGCCCAGTACGGCGCCCATGCCATTTGGCAGGAAGCCCTGGGTGTCGAACAGGTGCGAAACGCCGCTGACCTGGCTGCTTGGCAGGTAGCCGAAGATCGCCATGACACCGAGGACAATGAAACCGATGATCGCCAGGACTTTGATCAGAGCGAACCAGAATTCGAACTCGCCGTAGTTTTTCACGCTGAACAGGTTGGTCACTGTCAGCAGCAAAGTGATGATCAGGGTAAATGCCCAGATGGCCACGTTAGGGAACCAGGCATGCAGGATAGTCGCGGCGGCGTTGGCCTCCAGCGGGATTACCAGAACCCAGAACCACCAATAGAGCCAGCCGATGGTGAAACCGGCCCAGTGACCGATGGCGCGATCGGCGTAGGTCGAGAAAGAGCCCGTGTCCGGAGAAGCAACGGCCATTTCGCCAAGCATGCGCATGACCAGCACTACCAGCATACCGGCGGCAGCGTAGGCCAACAGCACGGCCGGGCCTGCGGCAGCGATGGCGTGACCCGAGCCAACGAACAGGCCGGCGCCGATAACACCGGCAATCGACAACATGGTCACATGGCGCGGTTTGAGCCCCTGTTCGAGGCCATTAGAGCTTTGGGTACTGCTCATTGAAACTACCTTTGTAAGGAAAAGCGATTGCGTCCATCCCGCCTGGCGTCCTTCTCGTAAAAAGAAGCCAACGGGGCGTTCTGGATTCTGCACGCAATAATTGCGCCAAAATGTTTCAAACCCTTCTACCCCGGCGATCTCGCCTTGACCGGACAGTCATCGCAAGTCATTGAAATTAATGGCACTTCGCCAGAACGTTACCCTGCCACCCACTTCACAAACGAATTCACGCACCAGAAACACACCGAAAAAACGGCTCGCGCACAATAAAAGTGCAGATCGGGAACGTTTGTCCGGTTAGCGCTTCCAACACCCGGCCAAAGCTGGCACCATCGCGCCTTTTTTTACGCGACACCCGCGCAGACATGGCTTCAAACGGGGGATTGGTGGTTGATGGCGCAACAGTCTGCTGCGCTGATGCAACAACCGGTCACACACTGCCCGTCCAAGCCCCGCGGGGCTGTTGGTCGCCATTCGAACGCTATGCTAGCGTGGCGCCTCGCCAGGAACGCCGACCAACAGCACAAGCACAACAGAACACAATGAGGACCGCACATGGCTGAGGCCACGCCCGCGCTTGAAATCCGCAACTTGCACAAACGCTACGGCCAGTTGGAGGTGCTCAAAGGCATCTCGCTGACCGCCCGCGACGGCGATGTGATCTCGATCCTGGGCTCCTCCGGTTCCGGCAAGTCGACTTTTCTTCGTTGCATCAATCTGTTGGAAAACCCGAATCAGGGCCAGATCCTGGTGGCCGGTGAAGAGCTCAAACTCAAGCCTGCGAAAAACGGCGAACTGGTCGCCGCCGACGGCAAGCAGATCAATCGCCTGCGCAGCGAAATCGGTTTTGTATTTCAAAACTTTAACCTGTGGCCGCACATGAGCGTGCTCGACAACATCATCGAAGCCCCTCGCCGCGTGCTCGGGCAAAGCAAGCGCGATGCCATCGAAGTGGCGGAAGCCTTGCTGGCCAAGGTCGGCATCGCCGACAAGCGCCACGCCTACCCGGCAGAACTTTCCGGCGGTCAGCAACAGCGCGCCGCCATCGCCCGCACTCTGGCGATGCAACCCAAAGTCATTCTGTTTGATGAGCCGACTTCCGCGCTTGACCCGGAAATGGTTCAGGAAGTACTAAACGTGATCCGCGCCTTGGCCGAAGAAGGCCGCACCATGCTGCTGGTCACCCACGAAATGGGCTTTGCCCGTCAGGTGTCCAGCGAAGTGGTGTTCCTTCACCAGGGCCTGGTGGAAGAGCAAGGATCGCCCCAGCAGGTGTTCGAAAACCCGCTTTCGGCGCGCTGCAAACAATTCATGTCCAGCAACCGCTAATGGAGCTACCCACATGCAGACTTACACAAAATTCCTCCTGGCCGTGGCCACCACACTGGTGTTTTCGGCCAACGCGATGGCCGACGAAAAACTGAAAATGGGCATCGAAGCGGCTTACCCGCCGTTCAACAACAAAGATGCCAGCGGTCAGGTGGTCGGCTTCGACAAAGACATTGGCGACGCCCTGTGCGCCAAGATGAAAGTCGAGTGCGAAGTCGTCACCTCTGACTGGGACGGCATCATCCCGGCACTGAACGCCAAGAAATTCGACTTCCTGGTCTCCTCGCTGTCGATCACCGAGGAGCGCAAGCAAGCCGTTGATTTCACCGACCCGTACTACTCGAACAAGCTGCAGTTCATCGCGCCGAAAAACGTCGACCTGAAAACCGACAAGGCCTCGCTCAAAGGCAAGATCATCGGCACCCAGCGCGCCACTCTGGCCGGCACCTGGCTTGAGGATAACTATGGCGACGACGTCACCATCAAACTCTATGACACTCAGGAAAACGCCTACCTGGACCTGACCTCCGGTCGTGTCGATGCGATCCTCGCTGACAAGTACGCCAACTACGACTGGCTGAAAAGCGACGCTGGCAAAAACTACGAGTTCAAAGGCGAACCGGTTGTATCCAGCGACAAAATCGGCATTGCCGTGCGCAAGGGTCAGGACGAACTGCGTAACAAGCTGAATGCCGCGCTGAAAGAAATCGTCTCTGACGGCACCTACAAAAAGATCAACGACAAGTACTTCCCGTTCAGCATCTATTGATTCTGACTGGCCTGACCGGTGCTGCCTGAAGCGGTGCCGGTCGTCAGCAATGCCTGCGGCAACTTGAATAGAAATTCATGATTATCGATCTTTACGGATTCGGCCCGGCGCTCGCCGCTGGCGCGCTGATGACCGTTAAACTGGCGCTCACGGCACTGTGCCTGGGGCTGGTGCTCGGTCTGCTCGGCGCCTTGGCCAAGACTTCCCCGTACAAGCCGCTGCAATGGCTTGGCGGCACTTACTCGACACTGGTTCGTGGTATCCCGGAATTGCTCTGGGTGCTGTTGATCTACTTCGGCACGGTCAACCTGATGCGTGCCTTGGGCGAGTTTTTCGGCAATCCCGACCTCGCGCTCAATGCCTTCGCCGCCGGGGTGATCGCCTTGGGCCTGTGCTTCGGCGCCTATGCCACGGAGGTTTTTCGTGGCGCGATCCTGGCGATTCCCAAAGGCCACCGTGAAGCCGGCGTAGCCTTGGGCATGTCGAAATTCCGGATCTTCACCAAGCTGATCATGCCGCAGATGTGGCGCATCGCCCTGCCAGGGCTGGGCAACCTGTTCATGATCCTGATGAAGGACACCGCGCTGGTGTCGGTAATCGGCCTGGAAGAAATCATGCGTCACGCGCAGAACGGCGTGACCATGAGCAAGCAGCCGTTCACCTTCTACATGGTCGCCGCCTTCATGTACCTGGGCCTGACGATTCTGGCCATGACCGGCATGCACCTGCTGGAAAAACGCGCCGCTCGCGGCTTCGCGAGGAGCACGCAATGAACTGGGAAGTCATCATCAAATGGCTGCCGAAATTGGCTCAGGGCGCGACCCTGACCCTTGAGTTGGTGGCGATCGCCGTCGTCCTCGGTTTACTGCTGGCGATTCCGCTGGGCATCGCCCGCTCGTCGCGTCTGTGGTACGTGCGCGCACTGCCTTACGCGTACATTTTCTTCTTCCGTGGCACGCCGTTGCTGGTGCAACTGTTCCTGGTCTACTACGGTCTGGCGCAGTTCGATGCCGTCCGCGCGAGCGCGATGTGGCCGTACCTGCGCGATCCGTTCTGGTGCGCCACCGCCACCATGACCCTGCACACCGCCGCCTACATCGCCGAGATCCTGCGTGGAGCGATCCAGGCCATCCCGAAAGGCGAGATCGAAGCCGCACGGGCGTTGGGCATGTCGCGCCCCACTGCGCTGTTCTACATCATCCTTCCGCGTGCCGCGCGCATCGGCCTGCCGGCCTACAGCAACGAAGTGATCCTGATGCTCAAGGCCAGCGCCCTGGCCAGCACCGTGACCTTGCTCGAACTGACCGGCATGGCCCGCACCATCATTGCCCGGACCTACCTGCCGGTGGAGATCTTCTTCGCGGCCGGCATGTTCTACCTATTGATGGCCTACATCCTGGTGCGCGGCTTCAAGTTGCTGGAGCGCTGGTTGCGCGTCGATGCCTGCCAGGGACGTTGATCGGCCAGTGCTGACGGGCGAGCAACTGCTCGTCCGCTTCAACGCGCTAGACGGGTTTCTGACTGAACACCAGGCGCTCTGGCGACCGCGGCCGTTTACCCATCGGCAACTGCCGTGGGAAGCGGAATATCCAGAGCTGGCGGATTGGCTACGCCAGGGTTCACTGGAAGACGCGGAAAACAGCCACAACCATCCCGAACAGCTTCTGGCACCCGCGCCTTTTCCAGGACTGGCAGCGCAGGCCATCACCCTCGGCGCTGTAGGCGAGCTTCCGGCTCATATGACGGAGCCTTCGACCCGACGGCTGAACGTCGACGTGCCGGGCCGCAAATGGCAGCAGATCGAAGCCTTCGCCGGTTGCCTGCAATTTGCCGCAAAGCCCCGGCACTGGCTGGACTGGTGCTCGGGTAAAGGTCACCTGGGACGACGCCTGCTGCAAGCCGACCAACAACTGACCTGTCTGGAGTACGACCCGGCGCTGATCGCCAGCGGTCAGGCGCTGAGTCAACACCATCACCTCATGGTCAATCACTTCCAGCAGGATGTGATGGCAAGCGATGCGGCTGCTCACCTGAGCGCCGAACACACCCCGGTCGCCCTGCACGCCTGCGGCGATTTGCATGTACGGCTGATGCAACTGGCCAGCGCGGCCGGCTGCAAACAATTGGCCGTTGCACCCTGCTGTTATAACCGCATCAGCGCCCGCCAGTACCAACCGCTGTCCGACGCGGCTAAAGGCTCCAACCTACAACTTTCCCTCGACGATCTGGCCCTGCCGCTGAGCGAAACCGTCACCGCCGGTGCCCGCGTCCGACGTCAACGCGACATGTCCATGGCCCGCCGCCTGGCCTTCGACCTGCTGCAACGGCAACTGCGCGGCTGTGACGACTACCTGCCAACACCATCGCTGCCCAGCGCCTGGCTGGATAAACCCTTCGCCGATTACTGCCGCGACCTGGCCACGCTGAAAGACTTATCCACAGTCCCGGCGCAGGATTGGACGGCGCTGGAAGCCGCTGGCTGGGAACGCCTGGCGCAGGTGCGCAATCTTGAGCTGCTACGCGGCCTGTTCCGGCGCCCGCTGGAACTGTGGCTGGTACTCGACCGTGCGCTGTTTCTCGAAGAACAGGGTTATTCGGTTCGCTTGGGATTATTCTGCGAAACCCCACTGACACCGCGCAATTTGATGCTGCTCGCCGAGCGTCGATGACCCCTCCATTTCGATCAACAGCCTGTGGATAAGTCTGTTGATGAAACTTGCCGAAAGCCTTTGGATCCATGGCTTTTAGGCCATAAAAGCGGCTGGTCATTTTTTGTTCATATTAAAAAACAGGCGAAAAAACAGCCAGTTGCGATTTATTGAGAACTGCTCCACAAAATAAGCCGTAAACGCAGCGAAGCCACCTCCCGTTGTGCATAAGCATTAAGCCGAATGGTCATAACCAACCTCCGTAGCTTGAACTATGGTTGCCAGGCGTCAGAAATCTCTGGCACTCAGGACAGCAAGGAGCTGGTACACAATGACCACATTGAACAGTGCACAGGAAGCAGTCGATACCGTCGCCAACCAGGCCATTCTCGCGGCCATTCAAAAAACTTTCGCCGTCGGCGGGGCGATCATCAACAACGCCACCGGCGAAGTCATCGCAGCCCTTCATAACAACGTGTTAATGCCTTTTCCGGGGAAAGGCACCACCTACTTCCTACCTCACGACCCGACCGCCCATGGCGAGCGGCAATTGGTGGACTGGTACTACGAAAAAGCCGCATCGCTGAAGCTTCCGCCGCCCGACAAATTGACCATCGTGACCACACTGGACCCATGCGCCATGTGCGCCGGCGCTCTGCTCACGGCCGGATTCAACGTCGCCGTAAGCGCGATCGATGACTACGCGGGGGTCAACTACAACAGCCAGTTCACCTTCCCGTCGTTGCCACCGCAGATTCGTCAACAAGCGCAAAAAACCTGGGCCTATTACGCGGTCGCCGCTCCTGTCAGCCGTGCCTATCAAGGCTCGATGAGCCTGGTGTTTGGCGGCCAGACCATCGACTCGGCGGCGTACTACCTCACCAGCTCGATCTTCTCCGCCAGCGTCGACACTGTGCGCAAAGCAAGTAACAACAGCGGTCTTGAGCCTTCCAAGCTGAAAAACCCGGCCACGCTGCCGGCGAACAGTCCGGTACGCCAAGCGTTGACCAAGTTGAGTCCATTCGCCTTGACGGTCACTTCCAGCAACCCGCGTGACCCTGGTGCGGAACTGGCGCCGCCTCTGCTGAAAACCGCCCAGCAAGCCAATGTGTTCAATTCTGTGGCCTTGCTTGATCCCTTCGGCAACCTGCTGGTGTGCCTGGGTGGCGTGGAAAACCAGTCGCCGATTCGCACGGCATTCATGGAGACCACCCGCAGCTATGCAGTCATGCGCTGGACCCTGATGAACGACCCGGACCCGGCGGTACGCGCCCAGGCCGAGCAGTACCTGACGCACCCGAAATACGGCACCTTCGTGTTCCTCTACGCACCGGACCCACTCACACCCCAAGCGGTGATGACCTTCGGCGCGTACGGTTCGACCATGGAAGGCCCGGTGCCGCAAAGCTACCCGTCGAACCTGCAATACGTGCTGTTGCCAGGAAACACCACGGCCCAGGCGCTGTCGCAACTGGCCCAGAACCTGCCGCCGTTCTATACCCAGAGCGTGCAGGTGGCGCCCGCCCAAGTCCTGAGCCAGGCCTTGATCAGCGCTGTCAAAAACGGCGTGTAACCGACTGACGCCATCCACAAGACCAGCCCGCCGAACCATCGGCGGGCCTGCCGTGAAAACGTCACGATTGGAACCCTGTCATTCGTCAACAAAAGCCTCCCTGCGGGCGACACGTTTTACACCGAACGACAACCGTGGACTGATCAAGACCAGCCCTGAAGCGCTCAAGCGCACGCAAGGGCGAGAACCTTGCCAAAGGCATACTGAAAAATAGTCAGTAATCAGGGGTTTACAGAACCCTGCCAATCGCTATAATCGTCGCCCAACACGCCGGTATAGCTCAGTTGGTAGAGCAACTGACTTGTAATCAGTAGGTCCCGGGTTCGACTCCTGGTGCCGGCACCATACAAAACGAAGCCCTCGCAGCAATGCGAGGGCTTTGTTGTTTCTGCCAAACGTACAATTAGACGTACAAAAGGAAGAAAGTAATGGATTACCTTGTAGGTATGAAAGCCTGCATCAACGTCATTGGTCTTTGTCTGAATATGGGCGGCGTCATCATGCTGTTCTTCTGGTCTTTGCCTCAGCCATCTCCGGATGCGAACACTGGGCGCATTCTCGAAGACGGTACCAATATGGAAGATGGTAGAACTGCTGGGGAGCATCGAGCAGAGGCAGCCCGCAAGAAACTAAAGTCCAAAGTCATCGCCTATGCTGCCTTGACCCTTCTGCTTGCCGGGTTCGGCTGCCAGCTATTTGCCGCCGTTTAGATTGCCTGCAAGAACCAACTGCCGCCTCCGGTATCCGCCCCTACCCAATCCTCTGCTGGCACCCAGCCAGCAGCAACTACGCCGCCGGCGCCCACCCTATTCCGTTTTTTCTACATGGATTACCGACGAGAACGAACTGGTCAAGGGCGTACTAACCAACCGCCGCAAGGAAAGCCGGGACAACATCGTTCGTTGGACAGCGCGCCTTCGCGCAGCATGGGACGCGGCCAAAGCTGTCAGGTCGGAAACCTGAGCGAAAACGGGTTCCGGTTCCGATCCGCGCAGATCAACGTTTTCTGATCGTATCGTCCACCGGCAAACAGCTGTCGAAGTCCGGACTGGATACCGCGTTCCAACGCCTAATCGTCCAAGCCATCGAGAAGGGAGTGCTCACCGAAGAGCAGCGCTTTGGCATGCACGATTTCAAGCGGAAGGGGATCACCGACACCGTCGGCACCCGGGCGGACAAGCAACAAGCATCGGGTCACAAAGATGAATCGATGATGGATGTTTACGACTTGAGTGTGCCGACAGTTAACCCATCGGCAGATTGATCAATCAGGAACGCCAGGCTCGTCGGTATCATCTGGCGGATTGACGTATTCAGGCGCAGGTTCCGCTGCATCAGCAGGATCTGGCTGCCGCCACCACACTGGAACGTTTGCTACCGGCTCTCTGGTCACATTGCTAATCATCCTGACGATATCGTACGACCTGACACCGTCCACATGCTCGCTCAAACTCGCTGCGGTCGTGGCCCACATCGGGTCAAGGACAAAATCAATACCGTTCGTTCTCGCAAGCTTCGCAGCTGGCACAAAATCAGAGTCACCGGCGATCAGAACGATCACATCTGCCAGCTTATTCAAAGCCAAAGTGGTGATGTCCATGCCAAGCTTTATATCAACCGCCTTCTGATCAATGTCGTAGTGAAAATCGGCATTGGTGAGGTCCGCCCAATTTTTCTGGCCTTTCAGTAGGTCATCAAGCGAATGGTCATTGAGACGCCATCGGCCGCTTTTCGACAACTCGCCAAGCCGCAACGCAGTTTTTCGGCTTTTTTTGAGCCTATCGTGGAGTTCGCCCCTTACTTTATACGGCGGGTGTTCTTTGAAATTGATGTTGCCTGGGGTTCTGTGCCCTTCGGGGGTGATAGGGTAGCGAACCTGCTTGTCGTTGGGAGGACAGTCGTAGTAGTAAACGCGGTATAGCTCTCGCGGTAGCGTCCGACGCTCTTCGATGTGCGATTTCACGAGCACGTGGACGATAGTGCTGAGCTGTTCTGAGTTGAGAAGGAAGCCTGGTCGAAAGTATTTTCGGGCAAAAAATCGTACACGCTCGAAGAAAAATCCACCATCGACCAGTACGGCTGTCCTTTTCATATCCAATTCCTTCAGGCAAAAAAAAGTCCAGGACCGCCGGGCAGGTTCTAAACATTGCCTGCGAGCTGTACTGGACTGTTGATCAATTTTGATCAAGGCTGTCACTGGTGTCAACTCAATTGTCAGGTCAAAAGTTAATTCGAATGTCAGGTTGTCGGCTAGCCTGATGATCAATCAGGTACTCGGGCAAATTATCCACAGATCAAAGGTAGAGAGCGCTGGACAAAACACCAGTTTTTTCCGCGTACATTAACCCGGCAGGAATCCGCAAAATCAGGGCAAAAGCCACATAACAAGCGTACAAAATAAGCTCTAGACGTTATGACTTCACTGACTAAGGCGCCTGACTTGTAATCAGTAGGTCCCGGGGTCGACTCCTGGTGCCGGCACCATACAAAACGAAGCCCTCGCAGCAATGCGAGGGCTTTGTTGTTTCTGGGGTTTGGAAAACCCGCGCTCCCGCCTAGGGCCCTTTGCCGAGAAAAGGCGCGGTTTCCACCTCCAGCATCAGCAGCACCATTTCCGTCAACTCGGCGTCGGACTTCTGTCCCCCATAGAGGTCGTGGAGTGCTTTGGCGAAGGGAATACGCAGGTCCTGGTTTTCTTCGCGGGCGGTATCGCTGTATTGCATGAGTTCGCTGATGGCTCGCAGTACAGCCGCTTGCCACCGAGCGGTGGTCCTGGGACCATCGCCGGTGATTGCAATCAATTTATCCTTCGTCAGCTGGCGAAGGGCTTGTTCCCGCAACGGCTTAAGCGGCTTTGGGTTGCGAGTGATCTTTGACATACCGGATGATACTCAGCGTTTCCTGCCGGAACTGCTCGTAGTCGATCTGCTGGGCGTTAATAAAGGTGCTGCCCATCATGGTCAGCGATCCCATAAAGCTGGCTTCTGAAATTTCCTCGTCGCTCGCGCCAAACAAGCGCGCGGCTTCGGTATGGAACAGGGCGCAATACTTACAACGGGTCGCGCCAGACACTGCCAGACCTATTAACTCCTTGTACTTATTAGGAATCTTGGTATCCGCCAGCCAGAAGTCCCGGGCCACGGCCCAGAATCCGCTCGCTCCACCTTCCGGCATCTGCTTAATCCACTCCGGTACCTGACCCAGGGTCTGTTCAATTTCCCGATAGGTATCACGAATGGCCATTTGGCACCTCCTTACCTCTCTGGAGACATCTGCTTCAGAGGTACAACTTAGTTTAGTTCGCTGGCAGCCATGCCAGAGCCGGCAGCAGGACGACGCCAGCAATGAATTCTTAAATATCGTAGAAACAACAGGATGGATTTAGACTTTTTTGGCGCAATGACGAACCACTCAGTCCCTGGAGTTATCAAACTTGACCCTCGCAAAAGTGCGAGGGCTTGGTTGTTTCCGAGGTGTGGAAAAGCAGGTCTTAGTGACCGGCGCTCTGACCGCCATCGACGTGCAGGATCTCGCCGGTGACGAATCCGGCCGAGTCCAGATACACAACGGCCTGGGCGATGTCGCTGATCTCCCCCATGTGCCCGACCGGGTGCAAATTGCCCAGCGCTTCATGGGTTTCTTCGCCGTGCATCGGCGTTTTGATGATGCCGGGGCTGACCGCGTTCACACGGATGCCACGCTTGGCATATTCGATGGCCAGGGATTTGGTCGCCGCGTTCAGGCCCCCTTTGGTCAACGACGCCAGTACCGAAGGCACGCCGTCGATCGCGTGGTCCGTCAGGCTGGTGGTGATGCTGACGACGTGGCCGCTGCCTTGTTTTTCCATCTCGGCGATGGCGAGTTGGGTGATGTAGAAGAAACCATTCAGGTTCACCGACAGCACAGCGGCGTAGTCCTCGTGGGTATAGGCGATGAACGGCTTGGCGACGAAGATCCCGGCGTTGTTGACCAGCGTGTCGATACGGCCAAAACGTGCGATCGCTTCACGAATCACGCGCTCGGCGATCGCCGGGTCGCCGATGTCACCCGCCACGGTGAGGATGTCCGGGTCGGTGGACGGTTTGATCGAACGCGAGGTGGCAACCACCCGGTAATCGAGATCACGGAAAGCCTTGACCATACCCGCGCCAAGACCTTGGGATGCGCCAGTAATAACGATGACTTTTTTCGAATTGCTCATGATGAACCTCTACAAAATAGTGGGGTTTGAAACGTGATCAATCAGGCTTCGGCGGGTGCCCGCGCCATTTGCCTCAGCATGTCTTCGTAGTACTCGACCGATTGCGAACCGGACACCAGGTGACGGCCGTTGAGGACCATGGCCGGTACCGAATTGATGCCGTGCTCGCGGTAAAACGCTTCGAGCTCACGGACCTCCTTGGCAAACGCTCCAGACGCCAACACCTCACGCGCACGCGCGGTATCCAACCCCGCTTCAGCGGCCAGACGTACCAGCGTTTCCCGATCGCTCGGGTTCTGGCCTTCACTGAAAAAAGCGCGCAGCAAGCCTTTCTTCAGTTCGATCTGCCGCCCTTCCTGTAACGCCCAGAACAACAGACGATGCGCATCAAAGGTGTTGTAGAAGTGGCTGCGTTTTTCCAGATCGAACCGCAACCCGATGGCCTGACCACGGTCCATCAGCATCTCTTTACCGGCGGCGACTTCCTCGGCGCTGCGTCCGTATTTACGCATCATGTGCTGGACCGCGTTCTCACCTTCGGCCGGCATGTCCGGGTTCAACTCGAAGGGCTTGAAAGTCAGCTCGACCGAAACTTCACCGGCCAGATTCTCGATGGCCTGCTCCAGTGCCGTCGCGCCCAAAGCGCACCACGGGCACACCACATCAGAGACGAAATCAATGGTGACGGACTGAGTCATGACTGCCCCTGCGCCAGTTGTTTTCGGTATTGGGTGGTGGTGATCCCGGCATAGCCCCAGTTATCGGTGTCGACTTCTTCGATCACGATGTGGGTCAGGTCCGGGCGTTTGTTGAGAACCCGCTCCAGGGTTTCAGTGATTTCGGCGATCACCTGAGCTTTCTGCTCTGAGGTAACGCCATCGCGGGTGATGCGTACGCTGACGAAAGGCATGACAACTCTCCAGTGACCTGCCCTTCGGGATGATGGGTAGGTGGTGGAGATGAATGTATGGCGTTACTTGGGAGGGATAAAGATGGGTGCGAGAACTTCATTAGTGACGCTGTGTAATGAGTAAGGGCAAGACATTGATATGCCTAAACCAGCTCTCCCTCCTGAAAAATCTTGGAGGAACGCTGATTTCTGAGCCCTCAGACCAGGTCCCAGTCTTTATGCTAAATTATGGCTGGCCAATAATTATGGCATATCCATAAAAAGAGGTAATTGCATGAGCAGCATTTTCCAGCGCCCTGAACTGGCTGAAGAGATGGCGAACCAGCTCCTCAATCCGGGTGTTCTCGATGAAGGTCTGCGCTCAGGTCTGTTTCTGTCCGGCCTGCGCAGGACAGGTAAAACGACATTCTTGAGAAACGACCTCATCCCTGCCCTGGAAGAAGCCGGTGCTCTGGTCATTTACGTCGACCTATGGAGCGATACGCTGGCCAATCCTGCGACGCTTTTGCACAACGCTATCCGTAAACGCCTGGAGGAGCTCCAGACGCCAGGCTCCACGCTGCTCGAAATACTCAAGCGCGTTAGCGGTGCTGATATAGGCGCAGCAGGATTCAAGTTCAGTTTCAAACTCGACAGCATTGGCAACGCAGGTGGACCGACACTGGCGCAGGCTTTGACGGAAGTCGTGGATCAAGCAAAAACCAATTTGGTGCTGATCATCGACGAAGTACAACACGCCATTTCCTCCGACGACGGTAATCAACTGCTCCTGGCACTCAAAGCAGCTCGTGACGCGATCAACCCTCGCCCGAATACGCCGGGTTACTTCCTGTTCATCGGAACGGGATCGCACAGGGCACAAGTCAGCGAACTGACGGCAAAGCGAAATCAGGCATTTTCCGGGGCCACATCGACGGCGTATCCGGTGCTGAAAGGTGATTACGTTGAATACCTGCTCAACCGGCTCGTCATGACAGTGAAAAAGGAGAAATTACCGTCCCTCGACGTCGCGGTCGAAGCGTTCAACATTTTGGGAAATCGACCTGAGGAAATGCTCAAGGCGCTGCGACAGCTCATGCAGCAAGATGGGGATCCCGACCTTTTCCTGCCGGTTATTGCCAGTACGTTGCGCTCGGCGGCGGCGAGTATTGAGCTTGAGAAAGTTGAGCTGTTGGGCAGCCTGGCCCAAGCAATTTTCAACAAAATTGCATCCACGCAGGGCGATGCACGGGGCATTTTCTCCACCGATGCTGCGGCTGAGTATTCGAAGACAGTGGGTCGAGAGGTGCGTGTTGAGGAGATTCAGCCCGTTGTGATTGCGCTGGTTGCGGAGAACATCATCATGCGGCGCGGGCATGGGATCTATGCGATCACGGATCAGTTTGTTCAGGAGATCTGGCTGGAAGAACGGGCGTTGATTGAGGCTAGTTAGAGACCTAGCAGGGGGTATTGATAAGAAACGTGGTCTGTCCCCAGATTTACTCTCCACTCGTTGACGCGTCGCTGTTATTTGATTGCTGCGACGCGTTTTTATGATGTGCCGTGGATGACGACACGTTCGCGTCGAAGTCAATATCTGCTAACGGTGTCACCTCTGCCATACGAAGGGCGCGCTCGATATTCATTTCACGCACAGAATCCAGCAGATCCATCTGAAACTGATTCAGCTCATCACCCATTTCCTATGTCTCCTTCATCCGCTCTGACAAAGCGCCGACCGGCTTTTTCGAAATTATGAAAATTATAGCCGGCCAACAATTATTGCCCATTCATAAAAACCACTAAAACTCCCCAGCTACGGCCAGCACTTCGCCACGCTTGCAGACTATCAGCCCGCACGCTAGGCTCCCGTCATCGCTGCAAATTCAGCGAACGGGTTTGGCGACCCGATTTACAATAGGCGCACAGGCGCCACCATTACGATTGCTGGCGTTTTTTTTCGCTCGTACTTTCTGTTATGGCGGCTGTGCGCGGGAGACCTTCGGGTCTGCCGGGTTCCTATTGTCCCGGTTCGCCAACCTGCGTACAGCTGCCACCCATAATCGTTTGGCGACGGTTCGTGGCAGTTCCTCAACAATAGGAGCTAGACCATGTACAAGATCAGTCCGTCCAAATTCTGCGCCAGGCGACCTTCAAGGTCCCATTTTGCCTCCCCTCGTCGCGGAGGTGCCCAATGACTAACCCCCAAGACCTGAAAACCATCGGCCTCACGCCCTTCTCCATCCATTCCGACCAAGCTCTATTTCGCGTCAGCAGTGGCGTCCCGATCCTCGAAGCCCTGTCCCACGTTTCCGACTTGCTCCACCTTTCCAAACTGTTGGCCGAAGATGCGGCGATGGAGCGCGGTAAAGACCGCTATGCCTGGGCGTCGCACTATTTGCAGGAGATGAGTAAGGCGGTGATCGATGACGTGGTGAAGGTGCTTGGCGCGCCGGGTAACAACCGCAGCCAGTAACGTCGTGACCTGAATCTGATCCGCATGCAAGAAAAAGCCCCAAATCAGTCGGGGCTTTCTCATTTCGGCCTTACATCAGGCCTGAATCACACAACCATCATCAGAAGATATTGATCGGGTAATCCACAAACACACGTACTTCGTTGCCGCTGACGTTGTAGTCGCTGGATTTCTGCGACACGCGCAGGACCGAACTGCGTACTTTTACGCTCAGGTCTTTGGCCGGGCCACTTTGGACCACGTACTTGAACTGGTTGAAGATTTCGCGCTCGGTACCGCCGGTGCTGGTGGCGGTGGTGATGTTGTCGCCACGCACATAAGCCACGTTGTAGGTCAGGCCTGGAACGCCGAAGGCGCCGAAATCGAGGCCGTAGCCCAGCTGCCAGCTGCGTTCGTCTTCGGCGTTGAAGTCGGACCAGTAGGAGTTGGCGAGGTAGATGGTGTTGCCACCGTCACCGACACGACCCTGTTCTTTCTGATAGCCGCCGTACGGGTAGCCGAGGTTGCTGTCACCGGTGCTGCGCTGGTGCGCAAGGGTGAACGAGTGCGGGCCAGTGACATAGGTCGCTGCCAGGCTCCAGATTTTGTTGTCCTGGCCTTCGGTGTCATGTTCCAGAGCGTAAGACTTGTCCAGCTTGGTCTGGTAGCCGTTGAAGTCCAGGGTCAGGGACTGATCGGTGGTCAGCGGGAACACGTAGTTCAGGTTCACGTACTGTTTCTTCAGAACGTCTTCAACGTTGGACGCGTAGAACGCACCTTTGAACTGTTCGGTGAACTGGTAGCTACCGCCCAAGACGTTGATCGACTTCAGGCCACCGCTGTCACGACCTTCGGCGCTCTTGCGCGATTCGGCGGTGAAACGGCCAGCGTTCAGCTCCAGGCCTTTGATCTCCTTGGAGGTGATCAAGGTGCCGGTGTAGCTTTCAGGTAGCAGACGGGCGTTGTCGTAGTTCAGTACCGGCAGTGCCGGCATCTGGTCACCGTAGGTCAGCACGGTGTTGGACAGACGGAATTTTACCGCCGCGCCAGCCTTGGACAGGTCATCGGCGGCTTCGCCGCTGTCGCCTTGCTTGAAGAAGTCGATACCACCGGCGCCGCTACGGCCCTTGCCGCCATCGAGACGCAGGGCGTACAGACCGAAGGCATCAACGCCGACACCCACGGTGCCTTGGGTGAAACCCGAGGAGAAGGTGCCGATGGCAGCCTGGCCCCACTCGGCCTTGTCTGGGTTACCGTCCTTGTAATCGCGATTGATGTAGGCGTTGCGCAACAGCACTTTCAGGCTGCTGTCTTCAACAAAACCTTTGGACTCAGCTTGGTCATTTGCCATGGCTTGAGTCGCGCTAAAAATCCCCAGAGCGATCAGACCGATCCGCTTGTTCAACATGTTATTTTCCTTATTACGGGTTGATACGCGCTGTGACCGGTGGCTGAAATGGCTGCTATGGCGCTCTTTTTTCATTCCAAAACAAAAGGCCCGCCCACGCAAAAGCGAGGCAGGCCCTTATTATTTTTTGGAGTCGTGGCGGTTGGCCACAGGCGTGGGCGGGAATCCTAGCCGCGCCCCTAAGCATGTGTCAATTTCGTGAATCGTCTGTGATTAGGCGAAAATCGTCTAAGAACTTACTGATCAGCGATCGCCAATTGCACGGTGTGGCTGTCTACAAACTGCTCGAAATGGGTGACTTTTCCATTCGCCAGAGTCCACAAATGCGCGACTCGAGCGTTCATCGGACGGCCCGTGGCCTTGTAGATTCCACTGTAGTTTCCGTAGGCAAACACCTTGTCATCCTGCGCGACATAGCTCTCGACCTTGAACTGAAAATTTTCCCATTCAGTGCCCAGACGCTTGAAGACATTCTCGACGATGGCGTCGAAGCCAACGTAGGTTCCAGCGTAGGGAAACCCCGCGGCTTCGGTCCACTGTGCATCGGCAGTCAACGCCGCAGCAGTGTTGCGTGCGTTTTCCTGGGAGTTGGCACCTTCGTAGGTGCTTTTGATCAAGCTCAGGTTATCCATGGGTCGCTCCGCGTAAGGTATGAAATCAGTGAGCACAACCGTCCAGGCCACAAGCCTGAACCGGGGAAGCGGAATCGCTCGGCTGAGTGACGACCGATTGGCTCAACCAGGCAGCAAAAGCTTCAGGCTTACCGAGCCATGGGCCGATGTCGACCAGGGTAAATTGACCGTCCTGTTCCAGCGCCAGTGTCGGAAAACCCTGGCCACCGACCTCTGCCAACAATGCGCGGCTTTGCTTGATGTGATCTTGGGTTTCGTTCGCCAGTGCGTCCTTGAACTCGCGCTTGAAGGACTCTGCTTCCAGGCCAATCGACACGGCGAGTTCCAGCAACACCGCTTCATCGGCAATCCGCCGACCTTCCGCGTAGTGCGCGCTCTGCAAACGCCCCAGCAGTTCCAACCCACGTCCGGCGAGTTGCTCAGCAGCCAGCACGGCAGCAATCGGTGGTGCCGAATCGAACACCGCAGTGTGATCACGCAGCAAGCCTTCGAAATACGCCTCACCAAACGACTGCCCGGTGTACTCGGCGATGCGTCGGTCGTGAGGCATCACGTAATCGCGCAGTTGAGGCGAAACCGTCTGTCGGTTAGCACCGGTCATCATGCCGCCGCCGTGGGCGACCACCGGCAAAACGGCCTGTGCCGCTTGCACCAAAGGCTTGGCACCGTAGCACCAGCCGCACAGTGGATCGTAGATGTAATGAAGGATCGTGGTAGACATGGAAAGCTCCAGCAAAGTCGTAGGAATTCGATGCCGGCAGACTATTCCTCTGTCGATGAACGAAAAACGCCGGATTGACTTTTAGTCTGTTTCGCAGATCGGTCGAATGGTCTGTTTGGGCCACAGCAGGCTGGACCAAACCTGAACCCGCTTTTTTAAGGGCAAAAAAAAGCGCTGCCATCCGGGCAGCGCTTTACCAATCCTTTGCTTTCTATCCTTCAATCACAGCCCACAAGGCTTCAAGCTCTGCCTCACTGAACAAACCAGCGGGATAACGCTCGATCATCATCCTGCGCGGGTCAGGTTCTCTGACCTGTCGCGTTCCGTTGGATTTCAACCATTGCGCCAGCACCTGAAGCGATTCGCCATTCATTGCCAAGGGATGCGATGTCCGCTCGCTGACCATATTCATTTCCGGCGCTCTCTCCTGGTTTGTGAGCGGCTAACTTATCCAAGGTTTATGACAGAACAACGCAGTTCTACATTCCCGAGAATTACTCTCAGACAGATACAAGAGCTATGCCAATGTGCCAGCCAGACCGACGCGCGGACATAAAAAAACCCGCAGTCCATAAGGGCTGCGGGTTAGATAGGGGTCACTCGATTAAACCGGGTATAGCTCCCATCAATCCAGTGCCGCCGGTTGTTACAACTTCACTCAACCTTTGTGCGGTGCTGGCTGCTGTTGGGTAAGGCAATGGATATTACCGCCGCCCAGTAACAGTTCACGCCCCGGCACCATTACCACTTCGTGCTGCGGGAACAGGTTTTGAAGGATTTCCTTGGCTTGCGCGTCCAGCGGATCGTCAAAACTCGGCGCAATGATGCCGCCGTTGACGATCAGGAAGTTCACGTAGGAACCGGCCAGGCGCACTGAAGGGTTACGTTCCTGAGTGCCGTCTACCGGGTCGACACCTGCGCATTCTTCCTCGGTCGCGTAAAGCGGCCCCGGAATCGGCATTTTGTGCACCGTAAATGGGCGGCCCTTGGCGTCATTGCTGCTTTGCAGCACCTTCATCGCGGCCTGGCAACGCGGGTAGTTCGGATCCTGCGGATCATCGGTCCAGGCCAACAGCACTTCACCGGGACGCACGTAGCAGCAGAAGTTATCCACATGACCGTCGGTCTCGTCGTTGAACAGACCGTCCGGCAGCCAGATGATTTTATCCACAGCCAGCTGTGCGCTGAGCACCGCTTCGATGTCGGCACGGTTCATGTGCGGATTGCGATTGCGGTTCAACAGGCACTCTTCGGTAGTGATCAGCGTGCCCTCGCCATCGACGTGAATCGAACCGCCTTCGAGCACAAAGCCCTCGGTGCGGTAACGCGGGCTGCGCTCGATCTCAAGGATCTTTCCAGCCACTTGCGAATCACGATTCCACGGCGAATACAGACCGCCATCGAAGCCGCCCCAGGCGTTGAAGTCCCAGTCGACACCACGGACTTCGCCGCTGTTGTTGATGACAAATGTCGGGCCGGTATCACGGACCCAGGCGTCGTCGCTGGACATCTCGACGAGGCGAATATTCGGCACGTCCAGACGCGCTCGGGCGTTTTCGTACTGGGCCGCCGATACGGCAACAGTCACCGGTTCAAAACGCGCGATGGCTTTGGCCACCGCAACGTGAGCGGCCTGCGCTGGCTTGCCACCCAGGCGCCAGTTGTCCGGGCGCTCCGGCCAGACCATCCAGGTCTGGGTCTGGGTCGCCCACTCGGCGGGCATGTAAAAACCGTCAGCGCGAGGCGTGCTGTGCAAAGTAGTCATAGCGATCAGGACTCCAGGGAACCGTCGAGGGTTTTGATTGCGCCGTACAGGTTCGGGCGACGGTCACGGAACGAACCCCAGGCACTGCGGACGCGCTCCAGTTCGTCGAGGTCGAAGCTCTGAACCAGTACGCCTTCTTCGGTTTCGTTGAGTTCCTGAACCTTTTCGCCAAACTGGTTGGCGATGAACGACGAGCCGTAGAAGGTGATGTCGTAGCCGTCCTGTTCTTCATTGCCGATGCGGTTGCTGGCGATCAGCGGCATCAGGTTGGCGCCGGCATGGCCTTGCTGAACGCGCTGCCAGTGATCGCGGGACGAAATGGTCTTGTCGTGCGGTTCGCTGCCGATCGCGGTTGGGTAGAACAGGATTTCCGCGCCTTGCAACGCCATGCTGCGGGCGCACTCCGGGAACCACTGATCCCAGCAGATGCCCACGCCGATTTTCGCGTAACGGGTATTCCAGACTTTGAAGCCGGTATCGCCCGGGTTGAAGTAGTACTTTTCATGGTAGCCAGGACCGTCCGGGATGTGGCTTTTACGATAAATCCCGAGGTTGCTGCCATCGGCATCGATGATTGCGATGCTGTTGAAACGTGCGCGACCTGCCAGTTCGAAGAAGCTGATCGGCAGTACGACTTGCAGTTCCTTGGCGACTTTCTGGAAATGCTTGATGGCCACGTTTTCGGAGGCGGTGGTGGCCAGCTGCAGGTAGTCCGGGTTCGGCTTCTGGCAGAAGTACGGGGTCTCGAACAATTCCTGAATCAGGATGATCTGTGCGCCTTTGGCTGCAGCCTCACGGACCAGCTTTTCTGCGGTCTCGATGTTGGCTTCAAGGTCCCAGGAACAGGCCATCTGGGTAGCGGCGACAGTAACGATACGGCTCATGAATCATCTCCCGGGCGGGTTCAGAGGGTCGATTGTGGCATCGGCCGATGACAGAAATGGGAACGGACAGGCGCGGTGATCTGCGCCGTGGCGTTAGGCGACTTTATAACCGATAAAAATCGGCTTTTAAAGCTATAAAACATCAACCCATCGAAAATACTTCAGTTAAACCCGATATCAATCGAATTTAAACGCAATCCCTGTGGGAGCGAGCTTGCTCGCGATGGCGGTCTGACGGTCAACATTAATGTTGGATGTACCAGCCTCATCGCGAGCAAGCTCGCTCCCACAAGGGGGGATGTGTTTAGAGCCCTTCGTCCAGCACCCTCGACAGGGTATCGACAAAGAAATCCACGCTTTGTCGCGAGGTCACCATCGGCGGTTTGATCTTGAGGATGTTCAGGTAATCGCCGGTCGGCTGCATGAAAATCCCCAACTCGCGCAGGCGGTCGCACAGTGCGGTGGTTTCTTCCGTGGCCGGTTCCAGGGTCTCGCGGTTGCGAATCAGCTCAACGCCCAGATAAAAGCCGGAGCCATGCACCGCGCCCACCAATGGATGGCAGTCGATCAACGCCTCAAGCCGCTCCTTGAAATACCCGCCAACGACCTGGGCGTTTTCCCAAAGTTTCTCTTCCTTCATCACATCCAGCACCGCCATGCCAATGCGGCAACTGACCGGGCTGCCACCAGCCGACGAGAAGAAATAACCTTCGGCCTCCAGCGCTTCGGCGATTTCGCGACGGGTAATGACCGCACCCAATGGCTGGCCGTTGCCCATGCCCTTGGCCATGGTGATGATGTCCGGCACCACGCCTTGCTCTTCGAAGCCCCAGAAGAACTTGCCCATGCGGCCATAACCCACCTGCACTTCGTCGGCGATGCACACGCCACCCTGGGCGCGAACCAGCGCATACACCTGTTTCAGGTAACCCGGAGGCAGTGAGATCCCACCCGCGTTGCCGTACACCGGCTCGCAGATGAAACCCGCCAATTGCCGCTTCTGCTCGGCAATCTTCGCCAGGTTGTGTTCGACGCTGCGCACATAATCCGGTGCGCTGTCGAGGCCGCGGAACTCGCCACGATAAGTGTTCGGCGCGGTCACCGGATGCACCCAGTCCGGACGACTGCTGAGGGCCTTGGGGTTATCTGCAATTGAAGTCGACACCGCGTCGGCCGCCACCGACCAACCGTGATACGCCTCAAGCACGCTAAGCATGTCGCGACCACCGCTGTAGGCCCACGCCAGGCGAATCGCCAGGTCATTGGCCTCGGTGCCGCTATTGACCAGAAACACCCGATCCATCGAGTCCGGCGCCAGCGCCAGCAAGCGCTCGGAGAACTCGGCGATTGCCGCATAGTGGAAACGCGAGTTGGTGTTGAGCAACGACCACTGACGGCTGGCCTCGGCCGCCATGCGTGGATGACCGTGACCGAGCACCGCAACGTTGTTGAGCATGTCCAGGTAGGAACGCCCCTGCATGTCGATCAGGTAATTGCGCCAGCCACGCTCGATGCGCGGCGGATCGACGTAATAGTGTTTTTGCGAGCGGGCAAAACTCGCATCGCGGCGTGCCAGCAAGGTGTGTGAATCGAGTTCAGCTTCAGCATCGCAAGCCAGCCCCAACAACGCAGCCGGCGATGGGCACAACGCCTGCCAGGCAGATGCGCGCGATGGTGTGCAAAACAGTGGAGGATTCAGTTCCGCGCCACGGCTGAGTTGGACCCGCAACGCTCCACTGACTTCACCCAGCACCTGCCCTTTGAGCACGGCCGCACCTGCGTGTAGCGAGGGATGGACACCCCACAGGCGCACACTCAACTGTGCACTGTCCAGTTGCAAGCGGCCGTCAGCGGCCAGGTGCACGACGCCGGCAAACGGTGCCTCGACCGTAGTGCCCTGTGGCACCCGCAAGTCGACGTGCAGCGGACAAGTGTCCGGCTCGACGGCACTGTCCGGACGCGTCCGCGATAAACGGTATTGCCCATAACGACTGGCTGCCAAACCATGAGCTGCCGCCGCTTCGACCAACAGGCGTTGGTCGATACCTTCGTGCTCCCAGTTGCCCGCTTCGAAATGCGGACTCAGGACACCGAGGTCGATCAAGGCAAACTCGCGGCCCACCAGGCTCGGCAGCAATGGCGCAAAACCCTGGCTCACAATCGCCGGCAGCGACTGGCCGACCGCCACCAGAATGGCCGCCTCCATCAACTCAAACGGTATCGAGGTCGCGACGCGGAAAATCTCCCACTCGTGGTTCAGATTGTCGCGGCTGTACTGATTCTGCGGATCGATGCTGACCTGTTGCTCACCGCTGAGCACCAGCACCGCCGCACGCGCGACGATCATCGGCCACAGCGCCTGCAACTCTTCGTGCTTCAGCGGATTGACCGCGTGGTAAGCCTGCACCGCCGGCAGAATGCACAGCGGATCGCCATCGGCATGGTGCAGCAGCGCGGCGCAGGTCACCGACAGATCGGTAATGCGCCAGGTACGAATCAGATCGCCGAAATCGATAACGCCCTGCAACTGCCAGTGACGCTGCTGATCCCGTTGCCAGACCACGTTGTCATCGGTGATGTCCATGTGGATGGCTTGCACCGGCAACTTCGCCACCAGTGGCTGCAAACGCCGTTCGGCCTGTTGCGCGGCCTCGGCGATCAACGCTCGCTGCCGCTCGTCGCTGATCACTGGCAACAGGTGGTTGATCAACGCACTGGCGTGCCGGGCGTCCCACTGCAAGGTACGCTCAAGCCCCGGATGCTCGAACCCGGCCAGCGCCAGGTCCATTTCGCCACAGAGCTGGCCGAGGCCGACGACCAGTTCATGGCCAAGGTGTTTGAGGTGAGTCAGCGATTGACCTTCGATGTAGTCGAGCAAGCGCACATGCAGTGATTGACCGGCAAGTTCCAGGGTCAGCAGGTCTTCACCATTTTTCGCCGGGATCACCCGGGGCACCTGCAGCCCAGGCTGTGTGCCCAAATGCTTGAGCGCTGCGTGCTGGGCCTGCAACTCCAGGGCGGCGTAGTCACCACGGCAGATTTTGAGGACGAAACGGCCCTGGTCGCTGTCGAGCCGGTAGTTGAGATCCTGCTGGCTGCCCAACGACTGCAGCGTCCCGCTCAGGCCGTAGTGCTCGCGCAACAGCTCCAGCGCTTGCTGCGCGGAGACTCGCGGGCTGGGCAAACTGGCGCGGTGAATCAACGTGGCGAGCAACATACAACGACCCCTGGAATTTTTATAAGGCGTCTATATCGCCACTGCTGACTGCGATACGCAACCCCCTTATACCGGTCAGTGATCGGTAAGGGTGGGGGCTTTCAAGCCACGCCATACAGCGGCGAACTTTCCCACGCTGTGTTACGAATCCGATCAACAAAACCCCACAAAAAACTAAATCCGACCGCCCCCCCCTTGTGCCGCCACCCCTCCTGCCGACAAGCTATGATCCATACGTTTATCGTTTGACGGAAAAGGGCAACTCCACATGCGCATCCTCATAACCGGCGGTGCCGGCTTCATCGGTTCGGCGCTGGTTCGCCACCTGATCCGCCATACGGCACATGAAGTGCTCAACCTGGACAAGCTGACCTATGCCGGCAACCTGGAGTCGCTGAGCAGTATCGCCACCGACACCCGTTACGAGTTTGTGCAAGCGGATATCGTCGACCAGGCCGCCGTCAGCGCGGTACTGGCGCGGTTCCAGCCGCACGCGATCATGCACCTGGCGGCCGAGTCCCATGTCGACCGTTCCATCGATGGCCCGTCAGACTTCATCCAGACCAACATAGTCGGCACCTACAGCCTGCTGGAGGCCACACGCGCCTACTGGCTGAACCTGGCCGAGCCAGAGAAAAGCGCCTTTCGCTTTCACCACATTTCCACTGACGAGGTGTATGGCGACCTGCATGGCGCCGACGACCTGTTCACCGAAACCACACCCTATGCGCCGAGCTCACCGTACTCCGCCAGCAAGGCGGCGTCCGACCATCTGGTCCGCGCCTGGCAGCGCACCTACGGATTGCCGGTGCTGCTGACCAACTGCTCGAACAATTACGGGCCGTTCCATTTCCCCGAGAAGCTGATTCCGCTGGTGATCCTCAACGCCCTGGCCGGGAAACCGCTGCCGGTGTATGGCAACGGCCTGCAGGTGCGTGACTGGCTGTTCGTCGAGGACCATGCTCGCGCGCTGCTCAATGTGGTGACCAACGGCGTAGTCGGTGAGACGTACAACATCGGCGGCCACAACGAACAGAAAAACATCGACGTGGTGCGCGGTATCTGCGACCTGCTGGAAGAGTTGACGCCGCAAAAACCTGAAGGCGTCGCGCACTTCGCCGACCTGATCACTTTCGTCAAAGACCGCCCCGGCCACGACCAGCGTTACGCCATCGACGCCAGTAAAATCGAACGCGAGCTAGGTTGGGTGCCCGAAGAAACTTTCGCCAGTGGTCTGCGTAAAACCGTGCAGTGGTACCTCGATAATCTAGACTGGTGCCAACGGGTCCAGAATGGCAGCTATCAAGGCCAGCGACTGGGCTTCACTGACTTCAAGGACTTGATCGCATGATAAAGGGAATTGTACTGGCCGGCGGCTCTGGTACCCGCCTGCACCCGATCACACTCGGGGTATCCAAACAACTGCTGCCGGTCTACGACAAACCGATGATCTATTACCCGATCTCGGTGCTGATGCTCGCAGGTATCAAAGACATCCTGTTGATCTCCACCCCCCAGGACCTGCCGCAATACCGCAATCTGTTGGGCGACGGCAGTCAGTTCGGGGTGAGTTTCAGCTATGCCGAGCAACCGTCTCCGGATGGCCTGGCCCAGGCATTCCTGATTGGCGAGGAGTTCATCGGTGACGATTCGGTGTGCCTGATCCTTGGCGACAACATCTTCCATGGCCAGCATTTCGGTGAGCAACTGCACGCTGCCGCCCGCCGACCATCGGGTGCCACCGTTTTCGGCTATTGGGTCAAGGACCCGCAGCGGTTCGGGGTGATCGACTTCGATGGCGAAGGACGTGCACTGTCGATCGAAGAAAAGCCGACAAAACCAAAGTCCAGCTATGCCGTCACCGGGCTCTATTTCTACGACAACGATGTCATCAAGATTGCCAAGGCCGTGAAACCTTCGGCCCGTGGCGAGCTGGAAATCACCGACGTCAACAACGCTTATCTGCAACGCGGCGACCTGCGAGTGGAGCGCTTCGGTCGAGGCTTTGCCTGGCTCGATACCGGCACCCATGACAGCCTGCTGGAAGCCTCGCAATACGTGCAGACCATCGAGCACCGCCAAGGCCTGAAAGTCGCCTGCCTCGAAGAAATCGCCTACCAGAACGGCTGGATCAGCCACGAGCATTTACTTGAACGGGCCCGGTACTTTGGCAAAACCGGCTATGGCCAATATCTGTTTACCATTGCTGGAGAAGAGTAATGAAGGTGATCCACACCGACCTGCCCGGTGTTCTGATAATCGAGCCGAAGGTCTTTGGTGACGAGCGCGGTTTCTTTTATGAAAGCTTCAATGCGCGTGCGTTCGAGGAAGCGACCGGGCTCAGGCGCGAATTCGTTCAGGACAACCACTCCCGCTCACTGAAAGGTGTGCTGCGTGGCCTGCACTATCAACTGGAACACACCCAGGGAAAACTCGTGCGGGTCACCGCCGGCGAGGTACTCGATGTGGCGGTGGACATCCGTCGCAGCTCGCCGAGTTTCGGGCGGTGGGCCGGCGTGCGCTTGTCGGCTCAGAACAACTGTCAACTGTGGATTCCTGAAGGATTTGCCCACGGCTTTATGGTGCTGAGCGATTACGCCGAGTTTCTGTACAAAACAACCGATTACTACGTACCCAGCGCCGAACGCTGCATCAGATGGGATGACCCGACCTTGGCCATCGACTGGAAGCTCGACGGCCTGGTACCGCAACTGTCTGCGAAGGATCAAGTCGGAAAATCCCTGCAAGAGGCTGATCTGTTCCCATGAACGCGACCCTGAAAATCCTTATCAGCGGCCAGCATGGCCAGGTCTCCCGTGAGCTACAAAAACGCCTGGTCGATCTGGGTGAATTGATCGTGCTGGGGCGCGATCAGCTTGACCTGGCAAATCCCGATCAAATTCGTCGACAGGTTCGTGCTGAGCGTCCAGATCTGATCATCAATGCCGCCGCACATACGGCTGTCGATCAAGCGGAAAGCGAACCCGAGCTGGCATTTGCGATCAACGCCACAGCTCCGGGAGTATTCGCCGAACAGGCTCTGGAGCTGGGCATTCCGCTGATCCATTACTCCACCGACTACGTGTTCGACGGCAACAAGACCACGCCCTATACCGAAGCCGACGAACCCCACCCGCTGGGCGTCTACGGCGCCAGCAAACTGGCCGGCGAGCAGGCCATCCGCGCCGTCAACGGTCAGCACCTGATACTGCGCACCAGCTGGGTCTACTCGAACCACGGGCGCAACTTCCTGCTGACCATGCAACGGCTGCTGCAAGAGAAACCGCACCTGCGCATCGTCGCCGACCAGATCGGCGCACCGACCTGGGCCGGCACCATCGCCACCAGCACGCGCGCCTTGATCGAGCGCTGGCAATCGGGGCAACCCGGTGCCTGGGGCACTTACCACCTGACCGCCCAAGGCGAAACGTCATGGTTCGGGTTCGCCCAAGCCATCGCCGAGCAATTGCAGGCTCAGCACAAAACCTGCGCCAGCCTGGAAGCGATTCCCAGCAGCGACTACCCGACGCCTGCCACTCGCCCGCTGAACTCGCGTCTGGATTGTGGTCTTCTGCAACAGCAATGGCAGGTCAGCCAACCCGACTGGCGCGATGCGTTGCGCGAGTGTCTTGCCGAACAAGGCTAGGCATAATGCGCCTGTACCTTCAGGCGCCCGATGCTTATGACCCCAACACTCCCCCGCAGACCTCGCTGGCGCAGCCTGGGCCTGCTCGCCCTGTGCCTGGCGCCGTTGCTGTGGCCACTGCAGCACTTGGCCGAGCGGTATTACCGCAGCGAGTTGGCCGGGCAAAATCGCCAGACGCTGGACCTCTACGTCGCCAACCTGCTGGGGACCCTGCACCGTTACGAGGTGCTGCCGCAAATCCTCGGTGATCTGCCGGCCCTGCGTGCCGTTCTCGCCGCGCCGCATCAACCGCTGACCACCGACAACGCCAACCGCCTGCTCAAGGACATCCGCGCCCAGACTGGCGCCGAAGTCATGTACCTGATGGACACCAGCGGCAAGACCCTGGCGGCTTCCAACTGGGACAAACACGACAGTTTTGTCGGACGTAACTTTGCCTTCCGGCCGTATTTCAGCGAAGCCATGCAAGGTCGTCTCGGGCGCTTTTTCGGCCTGGGCACCACGTCGGCCAAACGTGGTTACTTCTTTGCAGGAGCCGTGCGCGATGGCGGGCAGATCATCGGTGTGCTGGTGGTCAAGGTCGACCTCGACCACACCGAAAGCCTCTGGGGCAAAACCCCTGAACAACTGCTGCTGACCGACCACAACGGGGTGGTCATCATCACCTCACGCGCGGATTGGCGCTTCAGGGCGACCCGCCCGCTGAGTGATGAGGAACGCACAGCGATCACCGCCATCCAGCCCTACCCGACTCGTGATCCGCAACCACTGAATCTCAACCCGGACGCTTGGCTGATCCAGACTCAGCAAATCGCAGAAACCGGCTGGAGCGTCAGCATCCTTGCGCCCAGAACCCTGATTGACCGACCGGTGCGCACAGTGGTGGCTATCGGCGGGGCCACATTGCTGGTGTTGATGTTGCTGCTGGGACTACTGATGCAACGCCGTCGTCATTACTTGCAGCGCATCGCCTTCGAAGCCAAGACCCGCCGCGAACTGGAAGCGCGCGTCGCCGAAAGGACCAGCGATCTCGAAGGTCTCAACCGTCGCCTCAAGCAGGAAGTGCTGGAACGCGAACAGGCGCAACAGGAACTGGTGCGCGCCCAGGATGATCTGGTCCAGGCCGGCAAACTATCGGCGCTGGGCACCATGTCGGCAAGCATCAGCCACGAGCTGAATCAACCGCTGGCAGCCATTCGCAGCTACGCGGAAAACGCCGAAGTGCTGCTCGACCATCAGCGCACCGGCGATGCCCGCGGCAACCTGAAACTGATCAGCGAACTGACCGGGCGCATGGCCTCGATCATCGCCCACCTGCGCGCCTTCGCCCGTCGCGACCGCCACGCCCCGGAAAGTGTCGCGCTGCAACCGGCACTGGACGACGCACTGGCGTTGCTGGCCAAGCGCAGACGGGCAATGGAAGTCGAGCTGATCCGTGATCTGCCGGCCGCCACGCTGTGGGTCGAGGCCGGCGAAACCCGACTGCGCCAGGTGCTCGGCAACCTGCTGGCCAACGCCCTCGACGCCCTGACCGAAAAAGGCCCGCCACGTAGACTCTGGTTGAGTGCCGAATCCACCACCGACGGCGTCAACCTGTACATTCGCGATAACGGTCCGGGGTTCTGCATGGAGGCCCTCGGCCGCGCCGGTGAACCTTTTTACACCACCAAGACCCGCACTCAGGGCCTTGGATTGGGGCTGGCCATCTGCGACACCCTGATGCGCGCCTTCGGCGGTGAACTGTCGTTCGCCAACCACAAGGAAGGCGGCGCCCTGATCACCCTGCGGCTGCGCGCGGGCGCACCCGGTGTCAGTCTGCAACCGTCCGAGGACCGCAGTGAATGAGCAACCTGATCGACAACCGCATCCAGGTCGTGCTGATCGATGACGATCCGCATCTGCGTCAGGCCCTGAGCCAGACTCTGGACCTCGCCGGCCTGAAAATCCTGCCATTGGCCGAAGCCAAGGGCCTTGCCTCGCGCCTGGAGCGCGACTGGCCCGGTGTGGTGGTCAGCGACATCCGCATGCCAGGCATGGACGGTCTCGAACTGTTGAGCGAATTGCACGCCCAGGACCCGGAGTTGCCGGTATTGCTGATCACCGGTCACGGCGACGTGCCTTTAGCCGTGCAGGCGATGCGTGCCGGCGCTTATGACTTCCTCGAAAAACCATTCGCCAGCGATGCGTTGCTCGACAGCGTGCGCCGCGCCCTGGCCTTGCGCCAATTGGTGCTGGATAACCGCAGCCTGCGGCTGGCCCTGAGCGATCGCAATCAGCTCAGCACGCGACTGGTCGGGCAATCGGCACCGATGCTGCGCCTGCGCGAACAGATCGGTGCCTTGGCGCCGACCAAGGCCGATGTGTTGATCCTCGGTGAAACCGGTGCCGGCAAGGAAGTGGTGGCCCGAGCCCTGCACGACCTGTCGAACCGCCGCAATGGCCCGTTTGTCGCGATCAACGCCGGGGCGCTGGCCGAGTCGGTGGTCGAGAGCGAATTGTTCGGCCACGAACCCGGTGCCTTCACCGGCGCGCAAAAGCGCCGGATCGGCAAATTCGAATTCGCCAATGGCGGCACGCTGTTCCTCGATGAAATCGAAAGCATGAGCCTGGACGTGCAGGTGAAATTGCTGCGTTTGCTGCAAGAGCGGGTGGTCGAGCGTTTGGGCGGCAATCAGCTGATCCCGCTGGACATCCGGATCATCGCCGCAACCAAGGAAGACCTGCGTCAATCGGCGGATCAGGGGCGTTTTCGTGCCGACTTGTACTACCGCTTGAACGTCGCGCCGCTGCGCATTCCGCCGCTACGTGAACGCGGTGAAGACGCGCTGATGCTGTTCCAGCACTTCGCCAACGAAGCCAGCGAACGCCACGGTCTGCCACCCCACGAACTGCAACCCGGACAACGGGCTCTACTGCTGCGGCATACTTGGCCAGGCAACGTCCGCGAACTGCAAAACGCCGCCGAACGTTTCGCCCTGGGCCTGGAACTCGCGCTGGACAACAGCGTTCCGGATGGCAGCGCTGCACCGCTCACCGCAGTGCTCAGCGGTAATCTGAGCGAGCAGGTGGAGAGTTTCGAAAAGAACCTGATCGCCGCCGAACTGACGCGCTCTCACAGCTCGTTGCGCAGCGTCGCCGAAGCGCTGGGTATTCCACGCAAAACCCTGCATGACAAACTGCGCAAACACGGCTTGAATTTTGCCGATGGTGCTGGCGCCAACAGCAACGCCGACGAGCTCGATTGAGCCGTGCCGACTAACCTTCACATAAGCGTTCAAAATCCCGAGGCCCGTGCATGAATCGCGACAGTCGTCACCTGGAATCCGTCCTCCACCGCGACATTCCCCTCACGCGGGACATGGGCCTCAAGGTGCTCGACTGGCAGTCGCAACAGCTGCGCTTGCAGCTACCGCTGGCAGCCAATTTCAATCACAAAAGCACCATGTTCGGTGGCAGCCTGTATTGCGGTGCGGTGTTGGCGGGTTGGGGCTGGCTGCATTTGCGCCTGCGTGAAGAAGGCGTCGAGGACGGGCACATCGTGATTCAGGAAGGTCAGATCAGCTATCCGCTGCCGGTCACCAGCGACGGCATCGCAATCTGCGCTGCGCCGAGTGCGGCGGTCTGGAAGAATTTTTTGACCATGTACCAGCGCTATGGCCGGGCACGGTTGACGTTGCATACACGGGTCGTGAATGCCGACAGCGATGAGTCTGCAGTGACGTTTACCGGGCAATACGTTTTGCACCGGTAAACGCCGTCTCCCCGTAGGAGCTGCCGAAGGCTGCGATCTCTTGATCTTAGCCGCGCGCCAGTTCCAGAAATTTCTCGCGCCAGGCAGCCTTTGCCGGAAGTGCGAGGAAGAACGAATTCAATAAAGACTCTCGCGCCGGATAGCTGAACGGCTCACCGCTCAACTCCAGCACCTCGCCACCCGCACCTTCGAGCACGCCTTGCGCCGCAGCAGTGTCCCACTGAGAGGTCGGCGCCAAGCGTGGATAACAATCGGCCGCCCCTTCCGCCAGCAGACAAAACTTCAGCGAACTGCCGATATTGGCCAGCTCCAACTCACCCAGGCTATCGCTCAAACCCGCGAGCAAACGCTCCTGCTCAGGGCTTGAATGTCGACGGCTGGCAACGACAGTGAATGCTTCACCAGCAGGCGGCACATCACGGACCTGAATCGGCAGCGGTGCTGCATCCTTGTCGGCACGCCAGGCCCCGAGCCCGGCGCCACCGAAGTAGCAGCGGCCGTTGGTCGGCATCGACACTACGCCGAACACCACGCGTCCCTGTTCGATCAGCGCGATGTTGACGGTGAATTCTTCACTGCCGGAGATGAACTCCTTGGTGCCATCCAGCGGATCGACCAGCCACCAGCGTTGCCAACCGGCGCGCACAGTTTGCGGGATGTCAGCGTCTTCTTCCGAGAGCACCGGGATGCTCGGATCAAGCGCTGTCAGCCCTGCCAGAATCAGATGATGAGCGGCCAGATCGGCGGCGGTGACCGGAGAATCGTCAGCCTTGGCAGTCACTGCCGTGCCGGTGCGCCAGAACGGCAGGATGACCTCACCGGCCTTCAGCGCCAGCTCGACCACGGGAGCCAGCAAAGGATGAACCTGGGGAAAATCACTCACGGTTGAAACACTCCACGCTGAGTCAGTAGATCACGGGCCAGGTACAACGCCGCCAAGGCGCGGCCTTCGGTGAATTGCGGGTTCTGTGCCAGCGCCGCCAGCTCTCGCAGATTGACCCGATCCACGCGCATCGGCTCCGGCTCGTCACCTTCAAGGCTTTCTTCGTACAAGTCAGTCGCCAACACCACCTGAATCTTCTGGCTCATGTAACCGGGTGACAGCGACAGCTCGGTCAGATGCTCCAGTTGCCGTGCGCCAAAACCGGCCTCTTCCTTGAGCTCACGCTCGGCCGCTGCCAACACATCCTCGCCAGGTTCGATCAGGCCTTTGGGTAGCGACATTTCATAGGCATCGGTTCCGCCGCAGTACTCTTCGACCAGCACCGCATGCTCGGAATCAAGCATCGCCACGATCATCACCGCGCCATACCCGGCGCCCTTGCCGACCAATCGCTCATAGGTGCGCTCGACGCCATTGGAAAAGCGCAGTTGCACCTCTTCAACGCAGAACAAGCGACTGGTGGCGATGATCTCGCGGGCTAATACTTCGGGTTTCTGGCGCATGGCGGCTCCTTGGCATGAACGCGGTACTATAACGCGGCTTTCCCGATTGTTTGTGTCGGATATCTTTCTACTGTTCGAGAAATTTTCCATGCCATCACTGCCCTGGCGCGACATCGATACCGTTCTGCTGGATATGGACGGCACGCTGCTGGACCTGCATTACGATAACCATTTCTGGATGGAGCATCTGCCCCAGCGCTATGCCGAGCTGCACGGTGTCAGCCGGGCCATGGCCGAGCTGGAATTGCAGCCATTGTTCGAGCGTAACGCCGGTCAGTTGCAGTGGTATTGCCTGGACTTCTGGAGCGCCGAGCTGAAGCTGCCGGTGCGCGAGTTGAAACTCGAAACCGCCCATCTGATTGCTCTGCGCCCGGATGCCGATACCTTTCTGGCGGCGATCAAACAGGCCGGTAAACGCGTGATCCTGATCACCAATGCTCACCGCGATTCGTTGTCGCTGAAGCTGGAAAGAGTCGAGCTTGCGCCCTATTTCGAGCGGTTGATCAGCTCCCACGATTACGGTTTCGCCAAGGAAAACCCGCAATTCTGGGATGCCTTGCGCACAGACATCGACTTCGACCCACGCCGCAGCCTGTTTATCGACGACACCTTGCCGATCCTGCGCAGCGCACGAGACTTTGGCGTGGCGCATCTGTTGGCCGTGAGCCAACCGGACAGCCGCAAAGAACCGAAAGACACCGCCGAGTTTATGGCAGTGGGGGATTATCGGGAGTTGATCGAGGGGCTCTGAGACCAAGTCGCTAGCATCGCGAGCAAGCTCGCTCCCACACTGGATCTTCTTCGTGCACAAACTCTGTGTTCACTGCAGATCAAATGTGGGAGCGAGCTTGCTCGCGATAGCGGTCTCAACCGACCCATGACTCAGGTTCGGCACAAGCGCTAGAATCGCGCCCCCTGGCCTGCGCACTGGAGCGACGATGGACATCAAACAGCTGAAATTCCTCATCGCCCTCGACGAAACCCGGCACTTCGGCCAGGCCGCTGCGCGTTGCCACATCACTCAGCCAACCCTGTCGATGCGCTTGCGCAGCCTTGAAGAAGAACTCGATCTGCCGTTGGTCAATCGCGGCCAGCGCTTCGAAGGTTTCACCGCGCCGGGCGAGCGGGTGCTGGCGTGGGCACGCACTGTGCTGGCCGCCTGTGACGGCTTGCAGGCCGAGGCCGCAGCCTGTCGCGGCAATCTGGTCGGCACCTTGCGTCTGGGCGTGGTGCCGCTGTCGAGTTTTGATCCCCTGCCGCTGATGCAACAGCTGCACGGCGAACACCCGAACCTGCGATTCGAACTCTCGGCCTTGAGCTCCGAGCAAATCCTCGAACACTTGGCAAACAATCGCCTGGACCTCGGCGTGTCCTATCTTGATCGCCTTGATAGCGAGCGCTTCGACTCGCTGGCCTTCAGCGAAACCCGCATGGGCTTGCTCTACGACCAGCGCTTCTTCAGCTTCGGTGAAAAACCCTTGAGCTGGGAAGCACTCATCGAGCTGCCCTTGGGCATGCTCACCAGTGGCATGCACTTTCGCCAGTCCATCGACCACAACTTCCACAGCCGTGGCCTCAGCCCGCAACCGTTGTTACAGACCGACGCGGTCCATCAATTGTTGCAAGCTGTGCACGGTGGCCTGTGTTGCGCGGTGATGCCATTGGAAGGCGGACTCGAAACGCTGACCGAACATTTGCGTCTGCAACCCATCGAAAACGCGCAAACCCTCAGCCGGCTGGGGCTGATCATGCGCCGCAGTGCACCGCGCTCGGCACTGGCTGAGGCGTGTTTCGCGCACTATCAGAAATCACCGACGAACTCTTGATCGACGCTATCTATCGGTAGATCAGTATTAGCGATTAGACGTGACACATTGACGCGCCTAGGCTTAAGGCTGGATAAACCGCCGGTATTGCCCCATGAAAGCCAAGCGTCCGGTCTGCGGGGCGCCCGCCCTCGAAATGCCCACGCCCGCCGCCAGTCAGAACTATCAGTATTGCAACCTCGACCACAGCGAATCAGCCAGCACCGCGCTCGCTGAGGAAGTGGCACTGGCGATCGCCTACAACGGCATCAGCCAGGCGGTGATGCTGGTCACCCCGAGCGACCTGGAAGACTTCATCGTCGGCTTCAGCCTGGGCAGCGGGATCATCAACGACGTGTCCGACCTCTATGACCTGCAACTCAGCGGGTCCGGTTCGGCGCAGTACGCGCAGGTCAGCATTTCCAGCCGCGCGTTCTGGAACCTCAAGCAGCAACGTCGGCAACTGGCCGGTACCAGCGGCTGCGGGCTGTGTGGCGTCGAAGCGGTCGAGCAAGCCTTGCCGCAACTCAACGTATTACCCGGCGCGCCATTGCCTCCCGCGCAATGGCTTGAAGGCCTGCGCCAGCGCATCAGTGAATTTCAGCCGTTGGGTCAGCATTGTGGCGCGGTGCATGCCGCTGTGTTCATGAACAACCAAGGTGAGTTGCTGCTGGGCCGTGAAGACATCGGCCGACACAACGCCCTCGACAAGCTGATCGGTGCACTGATCCGCCAGCACATCTCCACTGAAGGCGGCCTGGCGATTGTCACCAGCCGTTGCAGCCTTGAGCTGATCCAGAAAGTTTTGCGCGCCGGCATCCAGACCCTGGTCAGCCTGTCGTCGCCCACCGGCCTGGCCCTGCAATGGGCGCGCCGGCACAACCTCAATCTCATCCACCTGCCGCAGAAAAGTGCGCCGCGGGTCTACAGCCCTGCGACGGAGAACCAAGCGTGAGTCAACATCGTCAAGCCGACCAGAAACCCGTCCCCCGCTACAAACCCTACAAAGGCCCAGCCGGTGGCTGGGGCGCGCTGATCAGCGTCGCCCAGGCCTGGTTGACCAGCGATAACGCGCTGAAAAACCTCCGCATAATGCTCAAGACCAACCAGAACGGCGGCTTCGACTGCCCCGGTTGCGCCTGGGGCGATTCTCCGGAAAAGGGCATGGTGATGTTCTGCGAGAACGGCGCCAAGGCGGTCAACTGGGAAGCCACCAAGCGCCGGGTCGATGCCGCATTCTTCGCCAAACACAGCGTCAGCTCGTTACTGGAACAAAGCGACTACTGGCTCGAATATCAAGGCCGGCTGACCGAGCCGATGAGCTACGACGCCGAAACCGACCGTTACACCCCCATCAGCTGGGAGGCGGCCTTCGCGTTGATCGGCAAACACCTGCAGGGCTTGTCGAGCCCGGATCAGGCTGAGTTCTACACCTCGGGCCGCGCCAGCAACGAAGCGGCGTATCTCTATCAGCTGTTCGTCCGCGCGTTCGGCACCAACAACTTTCCCGACTGTTCGAACATGTGCCACGAGGCCAGCGGTGTTGCACTTGCACAAAGTGTCGGTGTCGGCAAAGGCACCGTGACCTTCGACGACTTCGAACACGCCGACGCAATTTTCGTCTGGGGCCAGAACCCCGGCACCAACCATCCACGGATGCTCGAGCCCCTGCGCGAAGCGGTGAAACGCGGCGCTCAGGTGGTGTGCATCAACCCGCTCAAAGAGCGTGGCCTGGAACGCTTCCAGCACCCGCAGCACCCGATCGAAATGCTCACCAACGGTGACAAGCCGACTAACACCGCGTACTTCCGTCCAGCGTTGGGCGGCGACATGGCGCTGCTGCGCGGCATGGCCAAGTTCCTGCTGCAATGGGAGCGTGAGGCGCAGCAAACCGACGCGCCATCGGTGTTCGACCACGACTTCCTCAACGAACACACCGCCAGCGTGCTCGACTACCTGGGCGAAATCGACGACACCTCGTGGGAGCAGATCGTCGAGCAGTCCGGGCTGACCCTGGAAGAGATCGAGCAAGCCGCGCGCATGTACGCCAAAGGCAAGAACGTGATCATGTGCTGGGCCATGGGCATTACCCAGCACCGGCACTCGGTGGCAACCATCCAGGAAATCGCCAACCTGATGCTGCTGCGCGGCAACATCGGCCGGCCAGGCGCGGGCCTGTGCCCGGTGCGCGGGCACAGCAACGTGCAAGGCGACCGGACCATGGGCATCAACGAACGCCCACCGGCGTTCTTCCTCGATGCATTGGAACGCCGCTTCCAGTTCAAGGTGCCACGAGCGAATGGTCACAACGTGGTCGAGGCCATCCACGCGATGCTCGACGGCCGCTCGAAAGTCTTCATCGGTCTGGGCGGTAACTTCGCCCAAGCCACACCAGACAGCCCACGGACCTTCCAGGCCCTGAGCAATTGCGACCTCACCGTACAAATCAGCACCAAACTCAACCGTAGCCATTTGGCGCACGGTAAAGAAGCGCTGATCCTGCCGTGCCTGGGCCGCACCGACATCGACCTGCAAACCGAAGGGGCGCAAGCGGTGACCGTGGAGGACTCGTTCAGCATGGTTCACGCCTCCAACGGCCAACTCCAGCCGCTGTCGAAACAGATGCGCTCGGAGCCATCGATCATCGCCGGTATCGCCGCGGCGACCCTGGGTTCCAGGCCCGTCGACTGGAACTGGCTGGTGGCCGACTACCGTCGCATTCGCGAGCTGATCGCCGACACCATTCCAGGCTTCAAGGACTTCAACCAGAAGATCGAGAACCCCGGCGGCTTCTACCTGGGCAACAGCGCGGGTGCTCGCCGCTGGAACACTTCGACCGGTCGCGCCAATTTCCGTCCGAATATCCTGCCGGCCGATCTGGTACACGAGCGCACCCGCGCCACTGGGCAGTTGCCGGACCTGATCATGCAATCAATGCGCTCTCACGATCAGTACAACACCACCATTTATGGTCTCGACGACCGTTATCGTGGGGTCAAGGGCCAGCGTGACGTGCTGTTCGTCAACGAAGCCGACATCATTCGCCTGGGCTTCAAACCGGGACAAAAAGCCGACATCGTGTCGATCTGGGATGACGGCCGTGAGCGCCGCGTCAAAGGCTTCACCTTGCTGGCGTTCGATATTCCCGCCGGACAAGCCGCCGCTTACTATCCGGAAGTGAACCCGCTGGTGCCACTGGAAAGCATCGGTGACGGCAGCCACACGCCGACCTCGAAATTCGTTGCGATCCGTTTGGAAGCAGCGAGCGAGACCGGGTTGATCATGGCCAGGTCGGCGTAACGCGGCGTCTGGTCCGGCCTCATCGCGAGCAAGCTCGCTCCCACATTTGATCTTCAGTGAGCACAGCCCTTGTGTTCGACAAGGAACCCCTGTGGGAGCGAGCTTGCTCGCGATGGCGTCCGACCATGCGACACAGGTATCGGCACTGTTAGTACACTTTCCAAACGCCCACAAAAAAGGCCGCTTTTGCATAAAAGCGGCCTGTCCGAAGTAGCTAAAGACCAGCGAAAATCGATTAAGTTCCGTCTATAAAACAATAACTTAGCAAATTGTGCACAAGTCGTGTTACTCGTCGGATTTCGATTGTAACCATCACGACACAGCCTCAGGATCGCGCCGTCATCCCTTTGAGGCTCCTCTCATGAAGTTCTCCTCGATTCTCTTGTTGTCCCTTGGCCTGATCAGTGGCGCCGCATCTGCCGGTGGCACCGCCGAGGCAGGTGTTGGCGGCGCATTGGGCGGGGTACTTGGCTCGGTGGTTGGTCAATCGCTGGGCGGCAGCACCGGTTCGACCATTGGCGCAGCCTTGGGCGGCGCCGGTGGTAGTGCAGTAGGTGCCAACAGACACAGCCGTGGCGAAGCCGCCATCGGTGGTGCGCTCGGCGCAGCCGGCGGTAACGTAGTCGGCCGCAGCATGGGCGGCACTACGGGCAGCCTGATCGGCGCAGCCGCCGGCGGTGGCGTGGGCGGTGCGCTGGGTAACCATATGGGCAACAGCAGCTATGACGAAGACCGTGGCGGTCGTGACCGTGGTGGCCGCCGTTACTACCGCGATGACGATGACCACCGCGGTCGTGGTCATGCTTACGGCCATCGCAAGCATCACCACTACTATCGTGATCGCGACTAATCGCTGATTGGCATCACGAAAGAGATTCCAAAAAATCGCAGCCCTCGGGCTGCGATTTTTCGTTTCACACCACCAACCGCTCCAACGCCCCGCGCAACCCGCCAGGAATCGCCACGGGTTGATTCGAGGCCCGATCCACAAACACATGCACAAAGCGTCCTGCCGCGCAGGCGTCCTCTTCCTCGGCCTTGAACACCGCCAGTTCGTACTGCACCGAGCTATTGCCCAACTTGCCCACCCGCAATCCGATTTCAATGCGCTCGGGAAAAGCGATTGAGGCGAAGTAATCGCACGCCGAACTGACCACAAACCCCACCACTTCACCGTCGTGAATATCCAGGCCACCGACTTCGATCAGGTAAGTATTCACCGCCGTGTCGAAGAAGCTGTAGTAGGTCACGTTGTTCACATGGCCATAGACATCGTTGTCGTGCCAGCGGGTGATGATCGGCTGGAAGTGGCGGTAGTCGGAGCGTTGGGGCATCGGATTGGACATCAGTGTCGGTTCCTGGAATTGAACAGCCAGTCTAAGGCGAAAACCGCGTTATCGTTCTTCGCGAGCATCGGAACGCTGCCGGGCCCACTCGCGCACCTCGGCATACGGATAATCCTCCAGCGTCGCAAACCCCGGAATCGCCCGCGCCTTGAGCTTGGTAAACAGCGGCACGCTGATACCGCACAAGAACCGTGTCAACCGCTCCGCACCCGGCACATGGCCGTTGTACGCTTCGTGCCTGTGGATAAAATCACCACACAGCGCCTCGAAGTTTTTATCCACAAGCGCTGGCAGCTCAGGCGGTTCCGGCAGACGGGCAACCTGCCCATGGCACACCGAACAATGCCCACACTGCTGTGGCGCGTTTTCGTCGCCGAAGTACTGCGCCAACCGGTAACCCAGACAGTGCTCGGTGGCGAACAGATCGAGCATCGCGTGGATCCGGGCGATCTCCGTGCGTTCATGTTGTGTGAAGTAACCATGCAATTGGCTGCTCAACACCTGGGCATCGAAGTCCGTCATCAGCAGGCTGTAGACCTCGGTCATCTGCTTGCTTTCAAGCTCGACCCAGCCCTTCTCCTGAAAGTAATCCAGCGCCTTGACCACCCGATTGCGTTCGGCCTGATGCTGTTGGTACAGCGCATCGAAATTCACCGTGGCCCAGGTTCGCGCACGGCTGGAGGTCTGGATGATCGCCTCGACGAAGTCCCGTCGCTCGCCCTCGAAACGCGCCAACAAGGCTTCAGGCTCCAGCAGGAACTTGAAACGGTATTCGGCGAAATAGGCGTAACGCGGTGCGATCAAGCCTTTGAGTTCAAGCTGCACCAGCAAGGTCTTGAGCGGTAGTTGGCGAATATTGCTCTGGTCGGCCAGCGGCCCCAGCAAAAACTCCCATTGGCCATCCGGCGCGGCCGCTTGCAGTTCGTCGAGCACACAACGGATGCCGTCCAGTTCTGGCGTATCACCGTAAACGAAGTTTTCCAACACGTTGAGACTGTCGCGGTTGGCCAACACCAGGCAGTCGGAAGGTTGCCCGTCGCGTCCGGCACGGCCGATTTCCTGGCTGTAGTTTTCGATGGATTTCGGCAAGTCGAAATGCACCACGTTGCGGATGTCGCTCTTGTCGATGCCCATGCCGAACGCGATGGTGGCGACGATGCAATTGGACTGCCCGCCCATGAACCGCCGCTGAATCGCTTCCCGTTGTTCATGGGGTAAACCGGCGTGATAGGCCTCGGCCTGAAGACCGTTTTGGCTCAGGTGCTGGGCAATCTGCTCAGCGGTTTTCTGCAAGGTCACGTAGACGATGCTCGGCTGCCCGGCACGCTGGCCCATCCATTCCACCAGACGGCGGCGCTTGTCCTGACCACGCACTGGTTCAACCAGCAAATTCAGGTTGGGGCGATAGAAGCCGGTGGTCACCACGTCGTCCGCCGCGATGGCGAATTTCGCCTGCATGTCAGCGATCACTTTGGGCGTGGCAGTGGCGGTCAACAGCAAGGTTTGCGGGATATTGAACTGGCGCTGGTAGTCCGGCAGCTTCAGGTAGTCGGGGCGAAAATTGTGCCCCCATTCGGAGATACAGTGCGCCTCGTCCACCACCAGCAACGAGATCGGCACTTGCTGCAGAAAGTTGCGAAAACGCTCGTTCTTCAGGCGCTCCACGGAAATCATCAGGATCTTCAACTCGCCAGACCTGGCCCGCGCCATCACCTCATTGGCGTCGTCACGGCTCTGCGCCGAATCGATACTCGCCGCCGCAATGCCATGGCGCTGCAAGAACGCCAATTGGTCCTGCATCAGCGCCAGCAACGGCGACACCACCAGCGTCAGGTGTGGCAGCAACAAGGCCGGCAACTGATAGCACAAGGACTTGCCGGAGCCGGTCGGAAAAATCGCCGCCGCCGAGCGCCCGGCCAACACCGCACTGACCGCCGCCTCCTGGCCGGGTCGGAACTGTGGATAACCAAAGACCTGTTCGAGGGTGTTGTGCATAAGCTGTCACTCCGTTGACTGCTGCCATGCCGAAAGCCTAGCCGGCTAAAGCAGCGAGTCGAGAAAAGGTCGTGGGTAAAACACTACAGATTGATACAACCGGAACTAAAAATCAGCTCACGGGAAAACGACTTCATCGGTAAGGTCAGCGCTCACATAAAGCGTCTTCCAATTGAAAACGCTACCGTCCGCGAGCACCTCATCATGGCAGGAAGCCTGATGTGCGCGGATGCCACACACATGAAGGACCACACCATGCATCAAACACACCTCCCACCGTGTTTTTCGCGGTCGCCGCGCGCCGCCCTGATGACCCTGCCTCTGCTGTTGAGCGGGTGCCTTACAGTGCACGCACAGCCTGACGTCGGACCTGCGGCTCAAGCCTTTGAAACAGCGGAATACCACGCTCAAAAAGGATTGGCGATCATCAAGGCATCGGCACTTTACGCTCGCGGTGGTACCGGACAGGGCGTCAGTGTCGCATTGGTCGACTCAGGCCTGAATGCCGACTTGCCCGAGTTTTCGGGACGTATCAGCGATCCAGGATACGACTACGTCACCAGCAGCCCTGGCACCTTCGACAGAATCGGCCATGGTACACAGATGGCCGGCATCCTCGCTGCCAATAAAGACGATCAGGGCATGCACGGTGTTGCATACAACGCTCAACTGATCCCGCTGCGCTTTGGTGATAACGATGAGCCGTTCTTTTTCGACAGCGAAATTTCCCAATCATGGAAGTACGCGTTTGATAAAGGTGCACACATCTTCAGTAACTCTTGGGCCAACTCCATCCCGGCCACCGAGATAACCGAATCCCGCTACAACCAGGTCATGCCAGAGTCCCTTGCTGTGGCACGACAGTTGGTCAAAGACGGTGCGGTTTTCGTCTTTCCGACAGGTAATGAATTGAAACGCGAACCCCTGGCTGAAGCGGGCCTGCCACTGGCAATTCCCGAATTGGAGAAAGGCTGGATCGCTGTTGTCGCCCTGAAACAGGATGGTACGGCCATTAACGCCAAATCCAACTACTGTGGCGTGGCCAGGCGCTGGTGCATCGCCGTACCCGGTGGAGACTCCGGTCCCGACGCTGGCCTGCAAACCACCCTAAAGTCCGGCGGCTACGGTCAAACAGCTGGGACCTCGCCTGCTGTGGCCATGGTCAGCGGCGCACTGGCGGCGCTACAAAGTCGCTACCCGCACTGGAGCCCACAACAGGTACGCGAACGTTTGCTCGAAAGCGCAAACCGAACCGGCACCTACGCCAACAGTGAGGCTTATGGTCGGGGCCTGCTGGACCTTGAAGCCGCCTCGCGTCCGGCACCAGACTACCTGGCCGAGTAAGCCAGTCATTGCAGTGTTGATGCACAGCAGCCTTCGAGACGATCGCTGCTGTGTTCAGTTTCCCGAGCATTGTCCTCACCCACTGGCTCTCGCTACGTAATTGACTGCGTTTGAACTTACGAAATGCCCTACGCAGTCTGGCGCACGCACTACTGCGGTTTTATCCGCCACGCCTGACAAGTGCGTAGGAAATTCGACCTCTAGGGGAGTCACTGAAAAAAACCTCGGGTAGTGCGTAGTCCCCTGCCTTGCGGGCAAGTAAACTCCCTACAAGACCTGTCCATTCGGGCTGTCTTGCGAGACTTTGGAGTGGGATTCTATAGTTTGCAGCGCGGCTAAACCCCGTGTGTCGGCCTGCAGGAGCGACGTCGCGACTTCCTATAGGACACGTTCAATGAACCCGCACGATCCGTCAAACAACCGCTATCGCCCGCTCAAAACCAACTACAGCGAAACCCCGGTTCTGGTCATCGACACCGAGGCCAATCCCCACGCCATCCTGGACGCCGCCCGACAACGCATCCGCGCCTCCAGCGACCTGCTCGAAACGCTTTATTGCCTGTGCTTCAAGCAAGCGGATGTGAAAGACATTCCCCACATCACCCACGCCCTGTACCTGCTGACTCAAGACGGCCGCGACCTGCTCCAGGTTGCCCAGCAACGCATGCTGAACTGGAAAGCGCCGGCCTGAAGTCCGAGTGAACAGATCGTTCCCACGTTCTGCGTGAGAACGATCGAACGCAAAGCGTTGAAACGCCTTCATCGAACACTGGAAATAATCATGAGCAAGTTTTTTGATGAGCTGATGGAAAGCGTGCAACAGATGGACGAGATCGTACGGGGTGAACGCCTACCTTCCCGCGAATTCCATGTTGACGCGTTGCACGTCAAAGAAATTCGTAAGGCTACCGGTCTGACTCAGGCCAAATTCGCAGCGTTGATCGACGTCGAACTCGGCACTCTGTGCATGAGTGAACTGACGTTTCAGCAAAAGCAGGATTATTACGACAAGGTGCGCCGATCAAATTATCTGGCGAGCTTACGTCTCGAAGGCTTCGACACCTCACGTGCCGATGCAGATAAGCCGCTCCCCACGCGGGAATCGGTACTCAGAAAATATCGTCAGAATCCACGTTAATGTTGGATAAATACGGGGGCGGCCAAGACCCCTATTGCTACCGCTGATAGCGGCGTTCTGCGTAACCTGCTCGATATCCACCTGCTGCCAGATCCTGCCTTGGTTCCACAGAACCCTCTCCCCTTCAGCCAGAAGAAGTTAGATAAAGATCCAACCCTTCAGGAAAAACCACAGAGGCCAAGCGCTCAATCTCAAGCGCCTGCGCTGCTGTCAGTCGGAAATCCACACCAATGCATTCATTGGTGTTCGTCCATTGCATCACGGGGGTCAAGTCCGCCACCGACAGACTAATACCGTGTTCAAAAACCAGTTCATCCCTACCAGGATGAAATCCCATCACCGAAAAAATCATGGTTCTATCTCTCGCGTCTTATCCGCACTTTTTGTCTGTTCGCCCGTGATGTGATCGAACTCGCCTAGATGTTTCCCGCGCTTGTTGTACTTCTCCAGAGCACCATGCTGCCGATCCCACTCATAAATATTACCCGCCCGATCAGTCCAACGTGGACGTAAACCACCCCCTCCTTGTACGGATGTTTTTGATCTTCCGCGAACAAGATCAGGAAAAGCAGGGAGGACACCTTTAGGGGTTGGGTGATATTTGTGATCGGAAACACTTAACACAACGTAGAGCGGCCGAACCCCAGAATCTGCCGGAAACACCAGAATGAAATCCTGATACTCCGGCGGATAAACCGGGCTGACGATGATCCTGTCAGCCGCCTCCGTCGGCGGAAAAATCCACACTTGGGGCGCTTGTGGTGCCGCTTCCAGCGCCGGGATACCCAACGTATCTGCCGGGTTCACTGCGGGCGTCCAGATCAACTCAACTCCGCCGCCAAAGTCAGCCACTTGTTGAGAGCCGCGAACCTCAAACGTCACGACGGGGATCATCTCCCAATCACGTCGGCTCTGAGTGTTGTACCCATAGCCTTTGAGCGTACCGTCAACCTGCTCTTCTATTCGCAGTCGGACGCGAGTTCGGGCTTGCTTGAGCGACCTGAGTTGGTCGTCGGTATATAACGCGCCATCACCCAGACTCGAGGGAGCAAGCAAAGCGACCAAACCCACCAATGCACCCGCAGCAACGCCAGCGGTGACGACTCCGGCGCTAGTACTCGCAACTGAGGCCGCTGCAGGCGCAATCGCTATACCACCCAATGCCAAAGAGCCGATGCCCGCAGGTAAAACTCCGCTGATTTTCTTCAGCGGTAAGCAGCCGGAATCATCGGCCTGACGACCTCCCAGCAAGGTGAACTCGCCATACTCGTTAACGCTGTCCGTCGGCACGAACCCGGATGGGCTGACGTAGTCGATGATTGAGTCCGGCAACTTGCAGGACTTGGCAAATACACAGCCAGCGATCGACTGGCGCTTTTTCTGAAACTCCACCTCCCGGCTCTTTTCGAATACGTCCTGTCTGGCGAGCATGGCTTCGTAAGCTTTTTGCCTGGCCTCTCTTTCCGCCAACTCGCTAGCGGTCATGTCTCGTAGACGGCGGTAACCCCCTCCATCGGTGTCGTAGTGCTGCCACACTTGCGGTGTGTCCTTGCTCCTGCTCATCCGTCCCCCTCTCGGTAGCCTCTGAAAACCTCAAGCTTGAAGCTGAGGCCGATGACGTTACCGAGTGTTGGAGGATGTGGTTGTAGGGTGACTCTGGACCTGCCGTGCGATTCTTCTTCATCGCCAATTGCTGACGATTACACTCTAAACTTGCCGCCAAACCAGGCTAAAACTGCCCGACCGGCATACCCCTACGGACGATGCACCATGAACCTCGCCCCCAACTTCCCCGACGACCACGCCATGCAGTTACTCATGCAGCTGCTGCACGAAGAACTCGGCCTGCCCGAACGCAAAACCATCAGCCTCACCACCTCGATCAATTTCGATCTGGGCTGCGATGGCTCAGACGCTCGGCACCTGATGGAAGCCTTGGAAGAACAGTTCGCCATCGACTTCGTCGACTACGACGCCTATCGCTACTTTCAACCGGAAGGCTTTGACGTGTTCCTCAAGCGCAGGGCCAGGGGTCGTGGTGACAAAGTCCCGCTGACCATCGGCATGCTCTACCGGGCCATCAAGTCCCAGCATTGGAATACGCAGGAACTGGAAGGCATTCAGCCGAACGCATAAGTGGCATTATTCTGGCCGTTTATCGCCTTTTGAGCTGGAATATTGGTAGTTCTGTCTTCGCTGGTCTGAATGACCAAAACAAAAGGCCCGCAGCGATGCGTAATGCTGTTCACTTAAGCGGAGCAGCCTTACGGTCTACTGGAAAACGGG
>NZ_MOBJ01000033.1 GCF_003732225.1 Pseudomonas brassicacearum
TGGTGCGGGAAGAGCGGGACGATAATCCGTTCAGCTGGTACCGCTGGCAGTATGACAGCGCCGGGCGCCTGCTGGTTCAGGACGGCTCGCTGCCCGGACAGGAGCAGTGGCGCTGGGATGCTGCCGGTAACCCGCTCGAAGGGGCTGCTGAGAAAGTCACGCATAACCGCCTGACGCAACTGAACGGCATTCGCTGGCGTTATGACATTCACGGCCGCACCGTGGAGAAGGATAACGGCCAGACCCGGTGGCACTACCGCTACGACGGCGAGCACCGCCTGACGGAGGTCATCAGCCAGCCGCGGGATCGCAACAAACCGCAGACGCAGGTCAACTTCCGCTACGATCCGCTCGGACGACGGATCAGCAAAACGCGTCGCCAGATGCTGGGCGGGCAGCCAACCGGCAAGCCGGTCACTACCCGTTTTGTCTGGGAGGGGTTCCGCCTGCTGCAGGAAGTGCACGGGGATGTGCCGCTGACCTACGTCTACAGCGATCAGGACAGCTACGATCCGCTGGCGCGTATCGACGGCGTGGATGCCCCGGAAATCTTCTGGTTCCACTGTCAGCCCAACGGCACGCCGGAGCGGATGACGGATATCGAAGGGCAGGTGCGCTGGGAAGGAGTGAACAGCGCCTGGGGCAAGCTGCTGCGGGAAAGCGAAACGCAGGTATCAGGATATTCTCAGAACCTGCGTATGCAGGGGCAATACCTGGATCGTGAGACAGGGCTGCACTACAATCTGTTCCGGTATTACGACCCGGACTGCGGAAGGTTTACGCAGCAGGACCCGATAGGGCTGGCGGGGGGGATAAACCTTTACCAGTATGCGCCGAATGCGCTGGGGTGGGTGGATCCGTGGGGGTTGAGTAGGTGTTCATCCTCAGGTAAATATAAGCCTGGAACCATTCTGGGACGTACAGTCTATAAAAATACTGTTGATATACATCCAGGTGTCCCTAAGTCGGTTCATCCGTCAGTTCATCCTTCAATCAAAGCGAAAG
>NZ_MOBJ01000004.1 GCF_003732225.1 Pseudomonas brassicacearum
TTTCTAGGAAGCCCGGCGTGGACTCAAATGCTTAAGTGAACAGCATTACGGCAGGGCCGGGGGTTTTGTGATCACTCGTCGAGGAAGGAGCGCAAATGCTCGCTTCTCGTCGGGTGGCGCAGCTTGCGCAGCGCCTTGGCTTCGATCTGACGAATCCGCTCACGGGTAACGTCGAACTGCTTACCAACCTCCTCAAGGGTGTGGTCGGTATTCATGTCGATACCGAAGCGCATGCGCAGAACCTTGGCTTCACGGGCAGTGAGGCCGGAGAGAACTTCGCGAGTCGCTTCTTTAAGGCTCTCAACGGTAGCAACATCGATTGGCGACTGCATGGTCGAGTCTTCGATGAAGTCACCCAGATGGGAGTCTTCGTCATCACCGATCGGGGTTTCCATGGAGATCGGCTCTTTAGCGATCTTCAATACCTTGCGGATCTTGTCCTCAGGCATTTCCATGCGTTCGCCCAGCTCTTCCGGGGTCGGTTCACGACCCATTTCCTGCAACATCTGGCGGGAAATACGGTTGAGCTTGTTGATCGTCTCGATCATGTGCACCGGAATACGGATGGTGCGGGCCTGGTCGGCGATCGAGCGAGTGATCGCCTGACGGATCCACCAGGTGGCATAAGTCGAGAATTTGTAGCCGCGGCGGTATTCAAACTTGTCTACCGCTTTCATCAAGCCAATGTTGCCTTCCTGGATCAGATCGAGGAATTGCAGGCCACGGTTGGTGTACTTCTTGGCGATGGAGATCACCAGACGCAAGTTCGCTTCGACCATCTCTTTCTTCGCACGGCGGGCCTTGGCCTCACCGATCGACATGCGACGGTTGATGTCCTTGATCTCGGCAATCTTCAAGCCGGTTTCGGCTTCAAGTGCAGTCAGCTTCTGCTGGCAACGAACGATGTCGGCCTGCAGGCGACCAATGGCTTCAGCGTATTTGCTTTTGCCTTTGGCCAGTGCTTCGGTCCAGCTTTCGTCAACTTCGTTGCCCGGGAACTGGCGCAGGAAGTCGGCACGCGGCATGCGTGCATCACGAACGCAGAGCTGCATGATCGCGCGCTCTTGCTGACGCAGACGATCCAGGGCGCTACGCACACGCTCAACCAGGCCTTCGAATTGCTTCGGAACCAGTTTGATCGGCATGAACAGCTCAGCCAGCGCCAACATCTCGGCAATCGCCTGCTTGTTTTCGCGACCGTGCTTTTTCAGCGCCTTGCGGGTGATTTCCATCTGATCGGACACAGCGCCAAAACGCTGTGCTGCGATGACCGGATCCGGACCGCTTTCGGCTTCTTCTTCGTCGTCACTGGCTTCAGCGTCGTCGTCTTCGGCATCGTCGTCCGCTTTCACGGCTTTCGGGTCGACAGGCGGCGGCACTTCTGCAGCAGGTGGCGCAATGCCGTCGTCCGGGTCGATATAACCGCTCAGGACGTCGGACAGGCGGCCACCTTCGGTGGTGACGCGAGTGTACTCGGAGAGAATGTGGTCAACCGTGCCAGGGAAGTGCGCAATTGCGCCCATCACTTCACGGATGCCCTCTTCAATACGTTTGGCGATTTCAATTTCGCCTTCACGTGTGAGGAGCTCTACGGTACCCATTTCACGCATGTACATGCGCACTGGGTCGGTAGTGCGACCAATGTCGGTCTCAACCGCTGCCAACGCTGCAGCCGCTTCTTCCGCGGCAGCCTCGTCGGTATCGGCGTCGGCCAGCATAAGGGCGTCCGCATCCGGAGCACTCTCGTGTACGGGGATCCCCATGTCATTAATCATGCGGATGATGTCTTCCACCTGTTCCGGATCTGAAATATCCTCCGGCAGGTGGTCGTTGACCTCTGCGTAAGTCAGATACTTCTGCTCACGACCAAGGGTGATCAACTCTTTGATACGAGACTGCTGTTGCGCTTTTCCGGACATAACACCCTATCCACTGAAGGTCTTGGCGGGCAAAAAACAAGCCGAGGATTATACCTTAGCTATGACCTCACGCGCCACTTGAGGTCGGGTTTGATGCGGAAACATTGCGACTCAGGAGGTCGCGCAGTTGGTTTTTCTCGTCGCTACTCAATTCACTTTGACGTGCTTTCCTGAGAAGTTGTTCCAGATTTCGTTCGCGTTGACGGGCTGACAAGCTAGTAATGGTGTCGAAAAACTGTTGTTCAAGGTTATCTCCGTCAATCAGCCACTCCTTTTCCGCCAGTGCCTTGAGCAGACGTCCTTGTTCGGTGCCATGCCAACGCGCAATCAACTGAAATGAGTTTAGCTTAGGATTCTTCTGTACGGCTTCGAGCAGTGCCACCAGCAATTGCGTGTTGGAGTGGTCCTCGGCAGCGAAGTGCCCGGCGTCTTCAACTTTTTCCGCCAACTGCGGGTGGTGCAGCAAGGTGCGCAGGGCTGCCAGTGTTGGCGGCTCAACCGCGGCCGGGATGCGTGGGGCGCGAGGTTGATCGCGATCACCGCCACGTTTGCCTTTCTTGTCCCACGGCTTGTTCTCCCACTTCTTGCCACCGCTGCCGGGTTTTTTCGGCGTCCACTCCTGCTGGGGCGCGTAGGCCTCCTGCGGTTGGTGGTAGTCGGAATAGTCCGGCATCGCGTCGTAATCAATGCCTGGATCGTAGGCGGGTGGCGCTTCCTGCGGTGCGCTGTGTACCAACTGACTAACGGCTTCGCTATTGAGGCCGGTAATTTCGGTCAGGCGCTGACGCATCAGGGTGCGCAGGTTGGCTCCCGGGACTTTGTCGATCAGCGGCGCGGCGAGGGTGGCCATGTGGGCCTTGCCTTCGAGCGAGCGCGGATCGGATTCCTCGGTCAGTTGCTGGAAGAAATAGTCTGCCAATGGCTGGGCGTGCTGATTGATTCGCGCGCGGAAGGCGTCGGTGCCTTCGGAGCGGATCAATGTGTCCGGGTCTTCGCCTTCGGGCAGGAACAGAAAACGTGCGCGCCGTCCGTCCTGCAGGCTCGAAAGCGTTGATTCCAGTGCGCGCCATGCGGCGTTGCGGCCGGCCTGGTCGCCGTCGAAGCAGAACAGCACGTTGGGCACGACGCGAAACAATCGCTTGAGGTGTTCTTCGCTGGTGGCGGTGCCAAGCGTGGCGACGGCATTGCGCAGGCCTTGCTGGGCCAGGGCGATGACGTCCATGTAGCCTTCGACGACGATGATCTCGTCGAGATTGCGGTTGTTCTTGCGTGCTTCATACAGGCCATAGAGTTCTTGGCCTTTATGGAATACCGGGGTTTCCGGTGAGTTCAGGTATTTCGGTTTGTCGTCGCCCAGTACCCTGCCGCCAAACGCGATGATGCGCCCGCGACTGTCGCGAATCGGGAACATTACGCGGTCGCGAAAGCGATCGTAGCGTTTGCCGGTTTCGGCGTTCTCGATCAGCAGGCCGGCATCGATCATGGCTTTTTGTTGCAGGGTATCGTTGCTCAAGTGCTTGAACAGGTTATCCCAGCCCGGTGGCGCGAAGCCGAGGCCGAAATCGCGGGCGATTTCGCCGGTCAGGCCGCGAGCTTTCAAGTAGTCGACAGCCGCTTTGCGCGCAGGATGGCTTTTCAGTGCCTGGCGGTAAAAGTCTGCGGCGGCGGTCAGCAGCGGGTAAAGCGGCGAGTCGGTTGGCTGTCGCGGTTTGTGCGGGCGACCGCTTTCCTCGCGGGGTATTTCCATGCCGGCGGCTTTGGCCAGTTCTTCGACGGCCTGGGGGAAATCCAGGTTGTCGTGGTCCATGATGAAGCCGAGGGCATTGCCGCCAGCGCCGCAGCCAAAGCAGTAATAGAACTGTTTGTCCGGGCTGACGCTGAAGGAAGGGGTTTTTTCTTTGTGGAACGGGCAGCAAGCGGTGTAGTTCTTGCCGGCTTTTTTCATTTGCAGGCGCGAGCTGACCACATCGACGATGTCGGTGCGGTTCAGAAGGTCGTCAATAAAGCTCTGGGGAATTAGCCCGGCCATGGCGTTCTCGTCATCACTGCGCTGAAAATTTAACCCGCGCGAAGGGCGGCCTGATGCTGGTCATAGTTTTGAGGCACGGCAGATGTGCGGCTCGACCAGGTATCGTCTGCGTATTCGCTGTCGGGAAGTGTATCTGCCGAAAATCCGCTGACGTTAGTGCTCATCGGTAATCGACTGTTTGAAAGTGTTGCGCTGAGTCCGCAATGGCCAATGAGAGGCCTCGGATAGCTCATAAGCTGGCACGCAAAATCGTGCCTTGGGCTGATCGTCGTGAGAGGAATCAGTAAAAGGTTGTGCTCGTCAGTAGCCTTGGAAGGCTCGTCAGAAGAGACGTGCACCGCTGGCAAAAGAGCCAGGTCTGACGTGTGAAGCAGATTTGTCTCGGTCGCGTCTGCGGCTTTGACAGTGAAGCATCAAGCGATATCCGCAAATGCCATAAGCCCGGCTGAGGGCCGGGCTTGGCAGAAGCTTGCTACGAACGTCTGTGTATTAGTACAGACGAACGGCGCGGCGCTGTTCGCGCTGAACTTTCTTGGCGTGACGCTTAACAGCGGCTGCTGCTTTACGCTTACGCTCAGAAGTTGGCTTCTCGTAGAATTCGCGGCTACGAACTTCAGCCAGTACACCGGCTTTTTCGCAGGAGCGCTTGAAACGACGCAGAGCTACGTCGAAGGGTTCGTTCTCTTTTACTTTGACGGCTGGCATCCAGAGCTACCTTCATTCATTACCGGGGTCAACATCCTCGCGGCAAAAGTGCACTTGAAGACGTCGGTTTTTAAGGGTTGCGGATGTTAACTCCTCATCGCTCGGAATGCAAAGCCTCTGATCGAAAACCGCTAGTCGGGGCATCGCATGGCGACTATTATGCGCGCCTTCGAATTTAGCCTAAACAAGGCGCAAACCCATGCTAGTACTGGGATTAGAAACCTCCTGCGACGAAACCGGTGTCGCACTTTACGACAGTGAAAGAGGCCTGCTGGCCGATGCACTGTTCAGTCAGATCGACCTGCATCGTGCCTATGGTGGCGTGGTGCCGGAGCTGGCTTCGCGTGACCACGTCAAACGCATGCTGCCCTTGATTCGTCAGGTGTTGGCCGAAGCTGACTGCGTGCCGACCGAGATCGATGCGATCGCCTACACCGCGGGTCCTGGCCTGGTCGGTGCCTTGCTGGTGGGGGCTTCCTGCGCTCAGGCGCTGGCATTTGCCTGGGGCATTCCTGCCTTGGGTGTGCACCACATGGAAGGCCACTTGCTGGCGCCGATGCTGGAGCCGCAACCCCCTGAATTTCCGTTCGTCGCTTTGTTGGTGTCCGGTGGCCATACGCAGCTGGTTCGGGTCGATGGTATCGGCCAATACGAGCTATTAGGCGAGACCCTCGACGATGCAGCAGGTGAGGCGTTCGACAAGACCGCGAAGATGATGGGAATGAATTACCCCGGCGGTCCGGAAATCGCACGACTGGCTGCGCAAGGCGTTGCCGGACGTTTCGTATTCCCGCGTCCGATGTGTGATCGGCCGGGTCTGGATTTCAGCTTCAGCGGCTTGAAAACCTTTGCCTTGAACACGTGGCAGCAGTGCGTCAGCGCTGGGGACGACGGCGAGCAAACCCGCAGCGACATCTCGCTGGCCTTCCAGCAGGCGGTGGTGGAGACTTTGACCATCAAGTGCAAGCGTGCCCTGAAGCAGGCGGGTCTCAAGCGTCTGGTGATCGCTGGCGGCGTCAGCGCCAACAAGGCCTTGCGCGCTTCCCTGGAGAAAATGCTTGGCGACATGAAGGGCGACGTTTACTACGCACGCCCGGAGTTCTGCACCGATAACGGCGCGATGATTGCTTTTGCCGGGTGTCAGCGGCTACAGGCCGGTCAGCAGGAAAGCCTGGCGATCAGTGTGCAGGCGCGCTGGCCGATGGAGCAGTTGTCGCCGTTGTAAAGGCGGGTGAGCTTGGGTCGTACTCGGCAACAGTATTTAAAAATGCCGTTCGCGCCCGGCAAACAGGTCGCGTAGATTGCCGCGATGGCGCCAGACGATCAGCGCTGTCAGGGCGCTCATGGGCAGCAATGCTCCGGGTTCCTGCCAGGCCAGCAGTGGCAAGGTCAGGGGCGTAGCGATCAGGGCGGCCAGCGAGCTGGTGCGGGTGAGGTAGAAGGTCAGTAGCCAGGCACTGATAGCCAGAAGCGCTGCCGGAGGGTAAAGCCCCAGCAGCATGCCGGCCGCCGTTGCAACACCTTTGCCGCCGCGAAAGCGGAAGTACAGCGGAAACAGATGGCCGATGACGGCATAGACGCCGACCCAGGCCTGTTGCTGTACCGAGAGGCCTGCAAGCCCTGCGACCAGCACGGGCAGCAGACCTTTGCAGAGGTCGCCGAGCAACGTCAGGACGGCGAGTTTTTTGCCGGCCAGGCGTAACATGTTGGTGGCGCCGGCATTACCCGAGCCACTCATTCGCGGATCGGGGCTTCCGGTCAGGCGGCTGAGCAAAATGGCAAAGGACAGAGAGCCAAGCAGGTAGGCGAGGATCGCCAGTAACCAAAACATGCTAACTATTCCGGGCGAGGACGCCCTGATTCTAACGGCGCATTGCGCCCTTGTCGTGCTGCGGAGAAGAGTGCTTGGACAGAGTGTTTATCGAGGGCCTGGAAGTCGACACGGTGATCGGTGCCTACGACTGGGAGCGTGGCATCCGTCAGTGCCTGCGTCTTGATCTGAGCTTCGCCTGGGACAATCGCCCGGCAGCGGCCGGTGATGACCTGACCCTGGCGCTCGACTACGCCAGCGTGACGGCACGTATTCAGGCGTTCGCCGAGCAGGCGCAGTATCAGCTGGTTGAAACCTTTGCCGAGCGTCTGGCGGAAGTCTTGATGAGCGAATTCAAGATTACCTGGCTGCGCCTCAAGCTGACCAAACCGGGGGCTATCCCGGCTGCAACGGGTGTGGGCGTGGAGATCGAGCGCGGATGTCGCTAACTCAGGTATTTCTTGGGCTCGGTAGCAATGTCGAGCGCGAAGCTCATTTGCAGGCAGGGCTGGAAGCGCTTGCCGGCTTTCTGGTGGATATGCGCTGCTCGGCGGTGTTCGAAAGCCAGCCGGTCGGGATCAAGAGCGGGCCGTTTTTCAATTTTGTGGTGTCGGCGTTTACCGATCTACCGTTGATGGAGCTGGACCGTCGGTTGAAGTTTATCGAGGCTGACAACGGTCGTTATGCTCCCGATCGCAAAGGCTTGCCGCTGGATATCGACGTGCTGCTGTATGGCGATCTGGTGGGAAATTTCGACGGATTGATCCTGCCGCGAGCGGAAATCCTGAAAAATGCCTTTGTGCTGTGGCCGTTGTCGCTGATTGCGCCGGACAGAGTGCATCCTGGCGTGGGTAAAAGTTTTGCGACGCTGTGGAGCGAAGCACAGATCGATCAGGTTCTGGCGCCGGTCGCGTTTGAGTGGCGCGGCCAATCGTTGACTCCGGCCGACCTGCTGTAAAGCAAAAGATCGCAGCCTGCGGCAGCTCCTACAGGGGTGGTGTACACCCGCAATAACACGGGATAACCAGGGGCGGCGTAGGAGCTGCCGAAGGCTGCGATCTTTTGATCTTGCTTAGGCTTTTTCTTGTTCCTTGTACGCCTTCAGTGCCTTAAGCCGTTCGCGCTTCAAGGCCTCGCCCAGTTCCGGGCCTTTGAATCCCTGCTCCAGCAACGGCTGAACCGCCACGGTTCGTGCGGCGGTTGCCGCGCCTCGCAAATAATCCGCTTGTGGATAACTTCTCTGCTCAAGGCCTTTGCGGCCACGGGCGTCCATTTCGCAGGCTTTGATGAATTCTTCAAAACGCTGCGGCCGTCGGTAAACGTCGAAGCTTTGCAATAACTCCAGCAATGTCGACGGCTTCAGCTCCAGCGCGCGGTGACCGTGGGTGTGGTATTCGCCTACCAGCAACGCCAGTTCCTGGCAGTCGCGCGGGGCCTTGAAGCGTTCGTTGACCGCTTTGATCAGCTTCAGGCCCTTGTGCTCGTGAGCGATGTGTCTGGGCCACTGGCTCTCGGGTGTCAGGCCTTTGCCCAGATCGTGCAGCAAGCAGGCCCAGCGCACGGTCAGCGGCTGTTTATGCAGGGCGGCCTGTTCGAGAACGCTCAGGGTGTGCACGCCGCTGTCGATTTCCGGGTGGTGGGCTTCGGGTTGCGGCACACCGAACAGCGCGTCAATTTCAGGGATCAAGACTTTCAGGGCGCCGCAGTCGCGCAGAACCTGGATGAATACTTGTGGCTGATCTTCCATCAGGGCGCGGGATATTTCTTTCCAGCTGCGTTCTGCTGTCAGTGCCTCAAGCTCACCTGACTCGCTGAGCTGACGCATCAGTTCCAGGGTCTCCGGGGCTACCGTGAAGCCGAGTCCGGCATAGCGCGCGGCGAAGCGGGCAACACGCAGGACGCGGAGCGGATCTTCGGCGAACGCGGGGGAAACATGGCGGAGTAGGCGCGCTTCAAGATCGCGCTGGCCGTGATACGGATCGGTCAATTGACCGTGATCGTCTTCGGCTATGGCATTGATCGTCAGGTCGCGACGAATCAGGTCTTCTTCGAGGGTGACTTCCGGGCTGGCATGGAAGGTGAAACCGCCGTAGCCGTGTCCGCTTTTGCGTTCGGTACGGGCGAGCGCGTACTCCTCACCGCTCTTGGGGTGAAGGAACACCGGAAAGTCGGCGCCTACGGGGCGATAGCCCCTGGCGAGCATTTCTTCGGTGCTGGCGCCCACCACCACCCAGTCGATGTCGGTAACAGGCTTGCCGAGCAGGCGATCACGGACCGCGCCGCCGACTTTATAAATCTGCATAAAAAACCTCCGTTAGCTCGACAGGATAACCTTTGCGTCGAGCTTCCGGAGGTCCGGGTGGCATCAAAGATGAATGACGGCCAGGTCCAGCCGACCGTATTCGCCCTCGCTATGCTCGCCTCTAGGCGGGACGTGATGGGTTTTCATGACCTGGTCGCCCTGGAGGGTTTCCAGGTGAATATCGAAGCCCCAGAGGCGGTGCAGGTGCTTGAGCACTTCCTCGGTGGAGTCCCCGAGTGGTTTGCGATCGTGTTGCTGATGACGAAGCGTCAACGAGCGGTCGCCACGACGGTCGATGCTGTAGATCTGTATGTTCGGCTCGCGGTTTCCCAGGTTGTACTGCGCAGCCAGGGTTTCACGAATGGTTCGATAACCTTCCTCGTCATGAATGGCGGGTACCAGCAGGTCGTCCTTCTGGTCGTCATCGAGAATGCTGAACAGCTTCAGGTCACGGATCACCTTGGGTGACAGATACTGCAGGATGAAGCTTTCGTCCTTGAAGCTGCTCATGGCGAACTTGATACTCGACAGCCAGTCGGTCCCGGCGATTTCCGGGAACCAGCGGTAATCCTCTTCAGTGGGCGATTCGCACATGCGCCGAATGTCTCGGTACATGGAAAAACCCAGGGTATAGGGGTTAATGCCGTTGTAGTAAGGGCTGTCGAACCCCGGCTGGAAGACCACGCTGGTGTGGGAGGCCAGGAACTCCATCATGAAGCCTTCGGTCACCAGGCCCTCGTCGTACAGGTCGTTCATCAGGGTGTAGTGCCAGAACGTTGCCCAGCCTTCGTTCATGACCTGAGTCTGACGCTGTGGATAAAAGTACTGCGCAATCTTGCGTACGATCCGCACGACTTCCCGTTGCCATGGCTCCAGCAGCGGGGCGTGTTTTTCGATGAAGTAGAGGATGTTCTCCTGCGGCTCTGCCGGAAAACGTGCGTTGTCCTTCTCGTTGTACTTGTCTGCACCTTTTGGAATGGTGCGCCACAGGTCGTTGATCTGCTTTTGCAGGTGTTCTTCGCGATCCTTTTGCCGGCGCCGCTCTTCTTCCGCGGAAATCGGGTACGGGCGTTTGTAGCGGTCGACACCGTAGTTCATCAGGGCGTGGCAGGAGTCCAGCAGGTCTTCTACGGCGTCGATGCCATGGCGCTCTTCGCATTGCATGATGTACTGCTTGGCGAATACCAGGTAATCGATGATCGAGCTGGCGTCGGTCCAGGTGCGAAACAGGTAGTTGCCTTTGAAAAAGCTGTTGTGGCCGTAGCAGGCGTGCGCCACCACCAGTGCCTGCATGCAGATGGTGTTTTCTTCCATCAGGTAGGCAATGCACGGGTCCGAGTTGATCACGATCTCGTACGCCAGACCCATCTGGCCGCGACTGTAGGACTTCTCGGTGCTGAGGAAGTGTTTGCCATAGGACCAGTGGTGGTAACCCAGCGGCATGCCGACGGAGGCGTAGGCGTCCATCATCTGCTCGGCGGTGATCACCTCAATCTGGTTTGGGTAAGTATCCAGCGCGTAGCGGGCCGCAAGACGGCTGATTTCTCGGTCGTAGGCCTGGATCAGCTCGAACGTCCATTCGGAGCCGGTGGATATGGGGTGGCGCTTCTGCTCTTTGGCGGTCATGTCACTAACCTGCGCTGGAAGAGTTCACGGAAGACCGGATAGATATCCCCGGCCGAAACCAGTTGTTGCTGGGCAAACGTATCGGAAAAGGCTTCGCTGATACGCTCGTATTCGTACCACAGGGCCTGATGTTCGCGAGGGGTAATCTCCACATAAGTGTAGTACTGCACGAATGGCATGATCTGGTTGATCAGGATGTCGCGGCAGATCGGCGAGTCATCGTTCCAGTTGTCGCCGTCGGAAGCCTGCGCGGCGTAAATGTTCCAGTCGTTGCTTGGATAACGCTCGGCCATGATTTCCTGCATCAGCTTCAGGGCGCTGGAAACGATGGTGCCGCCGGTTTCGCGAGAGTAAAAGAACTCTTCCTCGTCGACTTCCCGGGCACTGGTGTGGTGACGGATGAACACCACATCGATCTTCTCGTAGTTACGCTTGAGGAACAGGTACAGCAGGATGAAGAACCGTTTGGCGATGTCCTTGGTGGCTTGGGTCATGGAGCCGGAAACGTCCATCAGGCAGAACATTACCGCCTTGGAGCTGGGGTTGGGTTGCTTGATCAGCAGGTTGTACTTGAGGTCGAAGGTATCGAGAAATGGCACGCGGTTGATGCGCGCACTCAAACGTTCGATTTCTGCCTCGATTTCCTGAATATCGCCGAAGTTGTCTGGTTCTTCCAGTTTAAGTCGCGCCAGTTCCTCTTTCGCTACCCGCAATTTCTCCCGGCTGCTGCCCGACAGTGCGATACGCCGCGCATGGGCCGAACGCAGCGTGCGGATGATATTGATTCGCGAAGGGTTGCCTTCATTACTGATACCGGCACGCACGGTTTTGAAAGTGTCGGTGCCGCTCAGGTTGCGTTTGACCAGGTTCGGCAGCTCCAGGTCCTCGAACATGAACTCGAGAAACTCTTCCTGGGTGATCTGGAAGACAAATTCGTCCATGCCCTCGCCAGAGTTACCAGCCTTGCCAGGGCCTCTGCCGCCGCCACCTCCCGGTGGGCGAGCAATATGCTCACCGCTGGTGAATTCCTTGTTTCCAGGATGCACGATGGTCTGCTTGCCACCGCGACCATGGTGAAGTACTGGCTCGTCGATATCGCGGCCGGGAATGCTGATTTGCTCGCCGTGTTCCATATCGGTAATGGAGCGCCGGCTGACCGCCTCTTCGACGGCCTTCTTGATATGGTCACGGTAACGCCGCAGAAACCGCTGACGGTTCACCGTGCTCTTGTTCTTGCCATTGAGACGTCGGTCGATCACATAGCTCATGACTTCTCCTTAGAAGCTGTCTTGAGAAATCGCGAACAAGTCTGGCCGTAATGGGCACAGGGCAGGGGGGGCGCGGTCTTGCGCCCCCGTACCACCTGTGCGTTGCCTGGGCTTCGCTGTCGATTTCCAAACACCTTCCTGAAACCTGTGTAACAGAATTTTATTACGCAGGCCCGGGCTAACGACAACCGGTCTGACCGGCAGCGGGTTACTGCGATTTCCTGACTCGCAGGTACCACTCGGAGAGCAGTCGTACCTGTTTGTCGGTGTAGCCGCGCTCGACCATCCGTGTAACGAAGTCGTTGTGTTTCTGTTGGTCCTCTTTGCTGGCTTTGGCGTTGAAGCTGATGACCGGCAGCAGATCCTCGGTGTTCGAGAACATTTTCTTCTCGATGACCACTCGCAGCTTCTCGTAGCTGAGCCAGGTTGGATTCTTGCCGTTGTTGTTGGCCCGGGCACGCAGGACGAAATTGACGATTTCGTTGCGGAAATCCTTCGGATTGCTGATGCCCGCCGGTTTTTCGATTTTCTCCAGCTCTTCGTTGAGGGCTACGCGGTTGAGGATCTCGCCGGTTTCCGGATCGCGGTATTCCTGATCCTGAATCCAGAAGTCCGCGTAGAGCACATAGCGGTCGAAGATGTTTTGCCCATATTCGCTGTAAGACTCCAGGTAGGCGGTCTGGATCTCCTTGCCGATGAACTCGATATAGCGTGGTGCCAGGTACTCTTTCAGGAAGCGCAGATAGCGTTCGCGGGTTTCCGCCTGGAATTGTTCCTGTTCGATCTGCTGTTCCAGCACGTACAGCAGATGCACCGGGTTGGCGGCGATCTCGTGCGGGTCGAAGTTGAAGACTTTCGACAGGATCTTGAAGGCAAACCGGGTCGAAAGACCGTTCATGCCTTCGTCGACGCCTGCGGTGTCGCGGTATTCCTGGATCGACTTGGCCTTCGGATCGGTGTCCTTGAGGTTTTCGCCGTCATACACCCGCATTTTCGAATAGATGTTCGAGTTTTCCGGCTCTTTGAGGCGTGAGAGCACAGTGAACTGAGCGAGCATCTTCAGGGTGTCGGGTGCGCAGTGGGCCTTGGCCAGGGAGCTGTTGAACAGCAGCTTGTCGTAGATCTTCACTTCGTCGCTGACCCGCAGGCAGTACGGCACTTTGACGATGTAGATCCGGTCGATGAAGGCTTCGTTGTTTTTGTTGTTGCGGAAGGTGTGCCACTCCGATTCGTTGGAGTGCGCCAGCAGGATCCCGGTGAACGGAATCGCGCCCAGACCTTCGGTACTGTTGTAGTTGCCTTCCTGGGTGGCGGTCAGCAATGGGTGCAGCACCTTGATCGGTGCCTTGAACATTTCGACGAATTCCATCAGCCCCTGGTTGGAGCGGCAGAGGGCACCCGAGTAGCTGTAGGCATCGGCGTCGTTCTGCGGGAATTCTTCCAGCTTGCGGATATCGACTTTACCCACCAGCGCCGAGATGTCCTGGTTGTTTTCGTCACCGGGCTCGGTCTTGGCCACGGCGATCTGGTTGAGGATCGACGGGTAGAGTTTGACCACCCGGAACTGGCTGATATCACCGCCGAATTCGGCCAGCCGTTTGGTGGCCCAGGGCGACATGATGGTGTTCAGGTAGCGCCGAGGAATGCCGAAATCCTCTTCGAGGATCGCGCCATCTTCCGTGGCGTTGAACAGCCCCAGTGGAGACTCGAACACCGGAGAGCCCTTGATGGCGTAGAAGGGCACTTTTTCGATCAGCTGTTTGAGCTTCTCGGCCAGGGACGATTTACCGCCACCAACGGGGCCGAGCAGGTAGAGGATCTGTTTCTTCTCTTCCAGGCCCTGAGCCGCATGGCGGAAGTAGGAGACGATCTGGTCGATGCATTCTTCCATCCCGTGGAAGTCTTCAAAGGCCGGATACCGACGGATCACCTTGTTGGAAAAGATGCGCGACAGTCTCGAATTGGTCGAGGTGTCCAGCAGTTCGGGCTCGCCGATTGCCAGCAGTAGACGCTCGGCGGAGGACGCGTAAGCGCTGCGGTCCTTTTTGCACAGTTCGAGATACTCCTGCAGAGAGAGCTCTTCCTGGCGTGTGGACTCGAAGCGTTGTTGGAAGTGGCTAAAGATACTCATGACGTCACCTCGCTCGATACGTGGAGCCGACGTCGGATCAGTCAGTGGATGCTGGCAAGCAACTGAAAGTGCAGCTGCCTTTTACCCCCCCAGAACACCTTCAAAGCTATCAACCCTGAAAGCTACTCCCGATGATCCGTGCGCCGGTGTACCGGCTCTCCCCTGTTTTGGATGGCCTGAGGCTAAGGATAGTTCGGAATCAGGGAGGTAAAGGGGCAATGCGTAATTTGTTATGACTGACCGTTCGTCAGCCCACGGCGGGCGTGGGCTAGAGCGGGTGAAAAAAAATTATTCGGAAGTGCCTTGCGCGACTTCTGAAGGATAGATCGTGCGCCACAGCTCAAAACCACCGTCCATGCTGTAAACGTCGGAAAAGCCCTGGCTGATCAGGTAAGCCGCAGCGCTCTGGCTGGAATTACCGTGATAGCAGACCACCACGGTCGGTGCGTCGAGGTCGGCAGCGCGGATGAAGTCGGAGATGGAGTGATTGTCCAGGTGCTTCGAACCGCTGATGTGGTTCAAGGCAAACGTCTGCGGGTCGCGGACGTCGACCACCACGGCGCCTTGTTCGCGCAGGGCCTGGGCCTGTTCTGGGGGGATGCGTTTGAATTCGCTCATGGCGGGCTCCTGTGGCCTGGCTGAAAGCGCAGCCTAGCGCTTGGCGCTGGCCGACAATAGTTCGGGGTTGGTTGGGGTGACGTGCGGCCTGGTGTGGCCCTGGGCATCGCATGCGCAATGCAGGCATTCGCCGGTGTCGACGTTCATCAAGGTCATCGAACCACCCCAGACGCAACCGGTGTCCAGGGCGAAGAGGCCTGGTTCGTTACATTTACCTTCAAGGGCTGCCCAGTGGCCGAAAATGATTTTCTGGCCGCGGGTCTTGCGTTCCGGGTGTGCAAACCATGGCGCGTAGCCCGGTTGCGCGGTGCCGAGACCTTCCTTGCTCTTGAGATCAAGCTTGCCGTCGCTGGTGCAGAAACGCATGCGGGTGAAGTAGTTGGTGATCACCCGCAGGCGGGTTACACCTTTAAGGTCGCCGTCCCACTTCACTGGCTCGTTGCCATACATGCCATCGAGGTAGGGCGCGATGCGGCTGTCGTCACGCAATGCTTCTTCGACTTCGGCTGCGCACTTCAAGGCTTTGCGCAGGGACCACTGCGGCGGTATGCCAGCATGGACTAGCGCAATGCCGCGCTGTTCGTCGTAGTGCATGAGCTTTTGCTGGCGCAGCCACTCAAGCAGCTCTTTGCGATCCGGCGCGTCGAGGATCTCGCGCAGGGTGTCGGCTTTCCTCAGGCGCTCGATGTTGTAGCCGGCGGCCAGCAGGTGCAGGTCATGGTTGCCCAAGACACACACCAGCGATTCACGGATGCTGTAGAGGAAGCGCAGGGTTTCCAACGATTGCGGGCCCCGGTTGACCAGGTCGCCAACCAGCCACAGATAATCCTTTGCAGGGTCGAAGGCAACCCGCTTGAGCAGGCATTGCAGTGGTTCGAGGCAGCCTTGCAGGTCGCCGACGGCGTACGTCGCCATCAGTGCAGGGCTCCGGGCACCGCCAGGCGGAAAGGCGCGATGATGGCGTCAAAGTGTTTGCCGTCTTCGGCGAGCATTTGATAAGTCCCCTGCATGTTGCCAACGCGGGTGGTCATCACGGTGCCGCTGCTGTAGGTGTGGCTTTGGCCGACACCGATCAGCGGTTGCAGGCCAACCACGCCTGCGCCGCGAACCTCTTCGACATGCCCGTCGCCATCGGTGATCACCCAGTGCCGCGAGAGCAACTTGGCCGGTAGCAGGCCGTTGTTCTGTACGGTAATGGTGTAGGCGAAGGCAAAGCGGTCTTGCTCGGGTTGCGATTGTTCTGCCAGATAGCGGGTGACGACGCTGACGTCGACCTGATAACGAGGATCGGACATGCAAGAGGCCTTAAAAGCAAAGCGGGACGCGGGGCGTAACTGATTGAGGTCAGTCTAGGCCAAGTATCGGATAGTAAACCAGACATGGGCGCTGGTGTCCTACCCGATAACGCTTCTGGCCTGTCAGATGTCGGCAGGCTGCTCGGCGACTTGTTCGCTGAGCTTGTCAGCCAGGCGGACGAAGGCCGCCAGATCAAGCTGTTCCGGGCGCAGGCTGCCATCGACGCCAGCGGCTTCGATTTCAGCGTTGCTCAGCAGGGCCTTGAGGGTGTTGCGCAGTGTCTTGCGGCGCTGGTTGAAGGCTTCGCGAACGACGCGCTCCAGCAAGCGATGGTCTTTGGCTGGATGCGGCAGCACGGCGTGCGGTACCAGACGGACGATCGCCGAATCGACTTTCGGTGGTGGGTTGAACGCACCAGGGCCGACGTTGAACAGATGTTCGACCCGGCAGTGGTACTGAACCATGATCGACAGACGGCCCCAATCGCCACCACCAGGACCTGCCGCCAGACGCTCGACCACTTCCTTTTGCAGCATGAAGTGCATGTCGCGGATGATGCCTGCGTTGTTCAGCAGGTGGAAAATCAGTGGCGTGGAGATGTTGTACGGCAGGTTGCCAACAACGCGCAGGCTGTTTGGCGCGGCATTCAGGCTGTTGAAGTCGAACTTCAGCGCATCACCCTGGTGCAGGTTGAAATTGCTCTTGCCGGCGAATTGCTGATTGAGGATCGGGATCAGGTCCTTGTCCAGTTCAACCACGTCCAGTTGGGCGCCGCTGTTGAGCAGGCCTTCAGTGAGCGCGCCCTGACCCGGGCCGATTTCCAGCAGGCGGTCTTCTGCTTTGGCGTGAATGGAGCGCAGGATTCGGTCGATAACGCCGGCATCGTGCAGGAAGTTCTGGCCGAAACGCTTGCGCGCCCGGTGTTGGTAATGCTCGGTCATAAACGGGTCTCGGCCATCTGGTAGGCGGTTTCCAGGGCGACTTGCAGGCTGCCGGTGTCGATTTTTCCGCTACCAGCCAGGTCCAGGGCAGTGCCGTGGTCGACTGAGGTGCGGATGATCGGCAAGCCGAGGGTCACGTTGACTGCCGCGCCGAAACCTTTGTATTTCAGCACAGGCAGGCCCTGGTCGTGGTACATCGCCAGCACCGCGTCGCAGTGCTCCAGATATTTGGGGGTAAACAGAGTGTCGGCGGGCAGGGGACCGCGCAGGTCCATGCCTTCAGCGCGCAGACGCTCCAGGGTTGGTTCAATGATGTCGATTTCTTCGTGGCCCAGGTGTCCGCCTTCGCCGGCATGCGGGTTGAGTCCGCAGACGAGGATGCGTGGCTGGGCGATGCCGAATTTTTGTTGCAGGTCGGTGTGCAGAATTCGCGTGACCCGCTCCAGGCGCTCAGGGGTGATTGCATCGGCAATCTCCCGCAGCGGCAGGTGCGTGGTAACCAGTGCGACCCGCAAACCGTGTGTGGCGAGCATCATCACCACTTGAGGGGTGTGGGTCAGGTCTGCGAGAAACTCGGTGTGGCCGGAGAAGGCAATGCCCGACTCATTGATCACGCCCTTATGCACGGGGGCGGTGATCATTCCGGCGAAATGCCCGTCCAGGCAGCCAAGGCCTGCGCGGGTCAGGGTTTCCAGGACGAAGGCGGCATTGGCCTTGTCCAGTTGTCCGGCGGTGACCGGCGCACTGAGCGGTGTATCCCAGACATACAGGCTGTTGGCCGGCGCAGGAACGTCCGGCCAGTTGCCCGGCGTCACCGCCAGCAAATCAACGACCACACCCAGCTGCGCGGCCCGCTCAATGAGCAGGTCGCGGCTGGTAATGGCAATCAGGGGGTGTGGCTGGGCTTGCGAGGCGAGTAGCAGGCACAGGTCAGGACCTATGCCGGCCGGCTCGCCGGGTGTCAGCGCAAAACGCTTGGGGTTCACTTCGCCGCCTGGTCGACGCCAGGGAGCTTGATTTCAACGTAGGCTTCGTCACGGATCTGACGCAACCAGGTCTGCAGCTCTTCGTCGTATTTGCGGTTACGCAGTACGGTCATTGCCTGCTGTTCACGGGCCTGGGAGGTGCTGTCAGTGGCGCGGCGGCCAAGGACTTCCAGAACGTGCCAGCCATATTGAGTCTTGAACGGCTTGGACAGTTGACCTTGTTGGGTCTTGGCCATTACTTCGCGGAATTCCGGCACCAGCGCGTTCGGGTCGATCCAGTTGAGGTCGCCGCCGTTAAGGGCAGAACCCGGGTCTTCCGAGTAGCTTTTCGCCAGTTCAGCAAAATCGTCGCCCGCGGAAATGCGGTCGTAGAGTTTCTGCGCCAGACGCTTGGTTTCTTCTTCGCTGCGGATTTCGCTTGGTTTGATCAGAATGTGGCGAACGTGTACTTCGTCACGCACCTGATTGCCGCCGCCGCGTTTTTCCAGCACTTTCAGGATGATGAAACCGCCAGGTGTACGTGCCGGTTGAGTGATCTCACCCACCGCCATGGCGCTCAGCTCACGGTCGAACGGAGGTGGCAGTTGAGCGGCTTTACGCCAGCCCATGTCGCCGCCTTCCAGTGCGTTGTCGCTTGCGGACTTGGCGATGGCCAGTTGAGAGAAGTCAGCGCCCTGTTTGAGTTGCTGATAGATCGCCATGGCCTGACGGGCAGCGTTCTGGATCGCTTCCGAATTGGCGCTTTCCGGGGTCGGGATCAGGATGTTGGCCAGGTGCAGTTCTTCAGAGAGCTGCACTTTGCCCAGGTCAGAGGCGAGGAAGTTTTTCACTTCCTGCTCGGACACCTGAATCCGTTCGGCCACACGACGCTGACGAACACGGCTGATGATCATCTCGCGACGAACCTGATCGCGGGCGTCGTCATAAGACAGGCCGTCGCGAGTCAGGGCGGCGCGGAACTGCTCCACGCTCATGTTGTTGCGCTGGGCAATGGTGCCGATCGCCTGGTTCAGCTCTTCATCGGTAATGCGAATGCCGGAGCGTTCGCCGATCTGCAGTTGCAGGTTTTCGACGATCAGGCGTTCGAGCACCTGTTGTTCCAGCACGCTGGCTGGCGGTGTGCCGCCGCCGCGCTTGGCGATGGTTTGCTGAACTTCATGAACTCGCCGGTCCAACTGGCTCTGCATGACCACGTCGTTGTCGACGATGGCCACCACTTTGTCGATGGACTGTACCGCGGCGCTAGCCGCAGTACCCAGGAACAGAGCGCCCAGCATCAGCGGGCGCAGACAATCAGAAAGCTTGGTCTTCACGTTGACGATAACCTTGAATGCCTTTGTCGAGGAAGCTCTCTACCTTGGCGCCAGTAACGCCGCCGAGACCCTTCAGAACAATTTGGAGGAAGATGCCGTGGTCGCCTGTTTCGTTTTGTGGGGCTGCTTGACTGAACTCGTCATACGACACCCAGTAACGGTTGATCAGGCGCAGTTTCCAGCAGCAGTTGTCGTACTCGAAACCACCAAAGGCTTCCAGGGTACGGTTGCGGTTGTAGTCGTACTGCCAGCGGCTGATGGCATTCCATTGCGGCACGACAGGCCAGATCACCGAGAAGTCGTGCTGTTTGATCTTGTAGTAATCCTTCACGTAGCCAGGTGTGCCAGGGGTGCCATAGTCACCGCCGCCCACAGCCCATTTACCCGTATTCTGGTCGTAACGAACCTGGTCATTGCGATAGCGATAACCGGCGTTGATGACCTTGTTCGGATTGTCTTCCGGCTGGTAGTGGAACATCGCGCTGCCCGAGCGAGGTTTGCGGCTATCCGGGTCCCAGTTGTAGTCGGCCGTGGTGCGCCAATCGCGGTTCCAGTGATATTCGTATTCCAGGGCATACGGCGATACGTTGGAGTGCGCATCGGCGCGGGTTTTTGCATCGATACCCGGCAACTGGACTTCGCGGTCCTTGAAGTACATGGCCTGGCCGACGCTGATGCGTTGACGTTCGAAGCCGTTGTCTTCGATCCAGCGGTTGGTCACGCCCAGCGACAGTTTGTTCTCGTCACCGACACGGTCGGAGCCCGAGAAGCGGTTATCGCGGAACAGCGAGGCGTAGTTGAACGTGTACTCGCCAGTATCAAATACTGGAATATTGCTCTGGTCTTTCTCGGGAACATAGAGATAGTACAGGCGAGGTTCCAGGGTCTGGCGGTAGTTCTTGCCAAACCATTGGGTGTTGCGGTCGAAGTACAGGCCGCTGTCGATACTGGCGATAGGAACCGCACGACTCTGATTTCGGCTGTAAGTGCCAAGGAGGCGATCCTGGTCCGCGGTCTGACCGGCGACTTGGCCTTTACCTGTGCTATCCAGGTCAAGATCGTACTGAGTGTACTGATACTTGAGCGTTGGCTTCAGGAAGCCATAAGTCCAGTTGAGCGGCAGACTGACACTTGGCGCCGCATTGAGGCGATTGCCGTTGGCGCGTGCCAGGCCGAAGACATTGGTGTCCAGACGAGGGGTGCCTATAGCATTGCCATTCGCATCAAAAGGACCACCATCCTGGTCGAAATAATTGCCTGTTTGCAGGCTCCGCTCAAACCGCACGGCTTCTGTTTCGTAGGCGAAATTCAGCCCGCCAGGTTTCTGAGGCAGGAAACCATTGAAGGTGATCTGCGGCAGGCGATTATAAGGCGTGATGTTGGAAACCGACGCCAGCTCGTAAGCCTGCAAGTTGAGGCGTGCATTGAAGGTGTCGCCACGGTAGGTGACTGCACCTTGCTGGTTCACATAGTCGGGGGCGCTTTTCACGCCCAGTTGACTGGTCTCCAGATCCTGGAAGTAGTACGGATCGCTGATCTTGGTGTAGTCGACTTGGGTGAATACCCGCGAATCAAGCCCGCCCTTGTGCTGCCAGTTGTACATGTAGCGGGTTTTTTCGGAATCGGTCTGCTTGCTGCGATCGTTGGAGTCGTCGTTGAGGTACGCGGCGCCGAACTGACCTTCGCTGGACTTGGTCAGGTAACGGAATTCGCCTTCCATCATCATGCCGCGCTTGTCCATGTAGCGCGGATACAACGTGGCATCGTAGTTCGGTGCCAGGTTGAAGTAGTACGGTGTTTCCAGCATGAAGCCGGTTTTGGTGCTGGTGCCGAAGCTTGGTGGCAGGAAGCCGGACTGGCGACGGTCATCGATCGGGAAATAGATGTACGGGGTGTAGAACACCGGAATGTCCTTGACCCGCAGCGTCACGTTGGTCCCGGTACCGAAACCGGTCGCCGGGTTCAAGGTGATGTTGTTGCCCTTGAGCTGCCAGGCGTTGCTGTTCGGTTCGCACGTGGTGTACGTACCATCCTTGAGGCGGATGATCGCGTTCTCGGCGCGTTTGGCATACAGCGCGCTACCGCGGACACGGGATTTGTGCATCACGTATTCGGCGTTGTCGACTTGGGCTTCACCAGTGTCGAGCTGCACCTCAGCGTGGTCGCCGACGATCAGTGCGCCGTTGTCGCGCAGGCGAACGTTACCAGTTAGCTCGCCACGGTTTTCGGCTTGATGCAGGCTGGCCTCATCGGCCTCGACCTGCATGCTGCCCTGACGCATGACCACGTCACCGGCGAGGGTCGCCACCTGTTCTTCCTGCTGATAGCGGGAGGCTTTGGCGCCGATAAACGTCGGGGCGTCACTTTTATTCGTCGTGTCATTCATGCCAGGACGAATTGGTTCGATATAGGAACCAGAGCAGTAAGGACCTGTTTCGGCCAATTGCGCAGCGGTGAGCTTCTCACGCGGGACCCAGTCGAGGTGACTGTAGTCAGCACTGCGCGACTTCAGGGCGCGACCCTTGGCTTCTGTGACCAGTACCGGCTTGTCGGCGGTTTCGCCACCTGAAGTGCGGTCTGCCGCCGACTCGTTGTTCGAACTGACCGCGCCGGCATCATGTACAGGGCGTGGTGGCAGTTGAGCTGCGTTGGCTTTCGGCGCGCAGTCCCAGGCTCCCGAAGCAGAGACTGAGCAGTCATACTGTTCCGCGGCGACCACGAACGAAGTGGCTAGAGGTTGCAGGGCCAGCAAACTGCCGGTCACCAACAACGGAAATTTTTTACGAAACGCGGGGGATTTCAATGCCATCTTATTAGTCCGGGCTTCCTGCGTGCCATCTGCCCGCGGTGTGGGCCGCACGCCTCTCGATGGTCTGAAAAAGATGCTGGATAATAAAGCATGACCCGCTTGACGGCTAGCGCCGTCGGAGACCCTTGTAATGCCTGACCAAGATGTACGCTTGCAACACCTGAAAGTTTGGCTTGATGAGCAATTGGCAATGCTGTTTGCCGCGCAAGGATGGGGTGCCGTACCCCCGGCCACGTTGACCGCGGCCAGCAGCGACGCGAGTTTCCGCCGTTACTTCCGTTGGGAAGGTGAAGGCAGAAGTTTCGTCGTAATGGACGCTCCGCCGCCCCAGGAAAACTGCAAACCCTTCGTAGATATCGCATATTTGCTGGCGAAATCCGGAATTAACGTGCCGAAAATCTACGCAGAAGATCTTGAACGCGGCTTTCTTTTGCTCAATGACCTGGGTAATCAGACTTATCTGGACGTGATCGACAGCGAAAATGCTGACGATTTGTTCAAGGATGCCCTGCAAGCGTTGCTGGCTTTTCAGCAGTTGCCGATGGTTGCACCGCTGCCGAGCTATGACGTGGCCCTGTTGCGCCGCGAACTGGAACTGTTCCCCGAGTGGTATGTAAAACGCGAGTTGGGTATCGAGTTCGATTCGGCGCAGCAAATGCTCTGGCAGCAAGTCAGCGACAGGTTGATCGACAGCGCCCTGGCCCAGCCTAAAGTGCTGGTGCATCGCGACTATATGCCGCGCAACCTGATGCTCGGCGAGCCAAATCCTGGCGTGCTGGATTTTCAGGATGCGGTTTACGGCCCCGTTACCTATGACGTGACCTGCCTGTTCAAGGATGCCTTCCTCAGCTGGCCCGAGGAGCGCGTGCGCGGTTGGCTGGCGGACTACTGGCAGCAAGCGGGCGCTCTCGGTATTCCGGTTCAGTCCGATTTCGAAGACTTCCTGCGCGCCAGCGACCTGATGGGTGTGCAGCGTCACTTGAAGGTGATCGGCATTTTCGCCCGTATCTGCCACCGCGACGGCAAACCGCGCTACCTCGGCGATGTGCCGCGCTTCTTTGCTTATATAGACGCAGTAGTCGCTCGTCGTCCTGAGCTCGTGGAGTTGGATGTGTTGCTGGCCAGTCTGCGCCAGTCGGTCGGAGTCTCTGCATGAAAGCAATGATTCTGGCAGCCGGTAAAGGTGAGCGCATGCGCCCACTGACGCTGACCACTCCCAAGCCGCTGGTGCGTGTTGGCGGGGTGCCGCTGATCGAGTATCACCTGAAGGCGCTGGCAGCGGCAGGTTTCACCGAGGTGGTGATCAATCACGCCTGGCTAGGGCAACAGATCGAAGATTACCTGGGGGACGGTTCGCGCTATGGCCTGAGCATTCAGTACTCGCCGGAAGGTGAGCCGCTGGAAACGGGCGGCGGAATTTGCCGCGCGTTACCGCTCTTGGGTGAGGAAGCCTTTGTGGTGGTCAACGGTGATATCTGGACCGATTACGACTTCACCACTCTGCGTCAACCGATAGCGGGCCTGGCCCACCTGGTGCTTGCCGACAACCCGGTGCACCACCCGGCCGGCGATTTCAGTCTGGTCGATGGCCAGGTACGGGACGGCCAGCCAGGTGCACAGACGCTCACTTACAGTGGCATTGCCGTGCTGCATCCGAAGCTCTTCGCGGCCTGCGTGGACGGTGCCTTCAAACTGGCCCCGCTATTACGCGATGCCATGGCGCAAGGGCAGGTGAGCGGCGAGCGACTGCATGGGCACTGGGTCGATGTCGGCACTCACGAACGTCTGGCCGAAGTTGAGCAATTGATAGAAGCGAGCTACTGACATGTTGTGGCCAGGGACTCTGATTGGAGCCGGAGCGGGCTTTGCCATAGCCAGCATTCCGGGGGCCATGCTCGGCGCATTGTTAGGGCAGGCGCTGGACCGGCGCTTGCAGCTGCAAAGCCTCGGGCATTTGCGTGAGCGACTCGGCGGTCGGCCGATGTTGCGTAACGATGAATTGTTGTTTGTATTGCTGGGGCGTCTGGCCAAGAGCGATGGTCGGGTGGTGGACGGTCATATCTATCAGGCGCGTCAGGAAATGCGTGCGCTGGAAATGAGCGAGTCGGCGCAGAAACGCGCGATCGCGGCGTTCAACCGTGGCAAGTCCGGTCATGATCGCTTGCGCGGTTACCTGCGCCGTTTAAGCGCGCAACCGCATGCCGCCGAAGGTGTCTTGCGCGCCTGTTGGCGGATGGTCTGGGCTGACGGGCGTGCCGCAAGTGCCGAGCGCGAGCTGATTGCGCAGTGGGGCAAGTGGCTGGGCTGGACGCCGGAACAAGTGCAGGCACTGGCCAGTGATTACGAACCGCACAAGCGAACGTTGCCCAACAGTGCGGCGGCCTATCAGGAAGCGATGCGAGTGCTGGGAGTGTCGGCCACCAGCGAGCCGTCGCAGATCAAGCGTGCTTACCGACGCCTGCTCAGTCGTCATCACCCGGACAAGATCGCCGGCACTGGTGCGACACCTTCCCAGGTGCGCGAAGCGACTGACAAAACCCGCGAGCTGCACAACGCCTATACGTTGATTCGCGAGCGGCGGGATTTTCGTTAACGGCTTGGAAGGTCAAAAGATCGCAGCCTGCGGCAGCTCCTACAGGGGGGCGCTCTGTGGATTCAACCAACCGCGCACACGCCGGAATAATTGCTCCTGTTCGGCAGCGCTGTTACCGGGCAAGGTCTTGAGTGCAAGCTGACTGAACGTCGAGGCCTTCAGGCGTTTGCTGGCCTGCAAGCGTTCCAGCGCGGCGCTCTGCACCAACGCCTTGTCCTTGTAGTAGATGTCGAAAGTGGCCAGTTTCAAGGTGGTGGTCAGTTCCGCCAGTCCGGTTTTCACCGTCACCGGTGTCTGCGCGGCGACCATCACGAATTTCGCGACTTGCGAGGGTTGTTTTTCGCTCAGGTAGCGCGCGGCCCAATAGGCCCCTGTACCGTGACCGAGCAAGACGATGCTACGAGCACTTTGTTGTTCGGCGAAAGCAATGGCTGCGTCGATTCGTGCGTAGATGCGCTCGGCGTCGGCCTTGGCTTGCTCTTCGCTGGTCTCGGCGATCGCGCGGTCGGCGACGTCCCCTTCTCCCCCGGTCACTTGCTCGATCGGTGCGGTGGTGCTGGCGTCTTTGCTGCCAGTCGCGGGTTTGGCCGGCGCGGGTGCGACTTCGACAACACGCGCTTGCGGGGCATTGCTTTGCAGGTCAGGCAAGGTAAGACTCAGGCTGCTCCAGTCGGCATCGGGCAATTTTTGCCGCAATGGGCTGATTGCTTGAGGCCAGTCAGCAGTTTCACCTGCACCGGGGATGATAATCACCGCACCCTTGGGGTCGCTGGTGTTGGCCGGTTTCCACAGTGCGAGAAAACCGTCACTGCCGGCCTGCAATTGCTGTTGTTCTTGGGCGGGGACTGTCCGTTCAAGGGCAGCGGCTTCTTCCTGACTACGCTCTGGCAGTGGCTGGCGTTCGACCGGTTTTTCTGCAGCGGGCTTTTCCGCGGTGGTGGGTGCCGGGTCGGCGGCCTGGGCTGAAAAGGCACAAGGCAGGATCAGCGACAGGCACAATGCTGGCAGTGCCAAGCGATAGACAGGGGGCATCGGATATTCCAGGCCAGAAGTAATCCCGGCAGCCTAATGGGTTGGTCAGTATTTGTCAGTGTGTGAGACTTCGGATGATGCGTTTTCGCTGCCTGTTGGTTATCGGCTGTTGTTGGCTTCCCTTGATGGCATGGGCGGCGCCCACGTCGTCTGCGCATGTTGCGCAGTTGAGCGCCGCGCAGCGCCAGTGGCTCGCGGAGCACAACGAACTGCGCGTTGGCGTGGTGCTGCAAGCGCCTTTCGCACAGTACGACCGGCGTTTGCAGCGGTTGTCCGGGGCCAATGTCGAATTGATGCAGTGGCTGGCCAGTGCGCTCAACATCGAGGTGACGTGGCGCAATTTTCCCGATGTGGCGCAACTGGAAGAGGCGGTGCGCGAGGGTGAAGTCGACCTCGCTCCGGGCCTGACCCAAACCCCCGCCGGCCTGCGTCTGTGGCAATTCACCGACCCGTACATGCGCGTACCGCAACTGGTGGTCGGCGAACAGAAGGGCGCGGGTGTCGTCGAACTGGAAAAACTCGACAACCAGTCGCGGGTCGCGGTGCGGATGCCCAGCGCGATCGCCGATTATCTGCGCAGCAACTACGGCAATCTCAACTTGCAGGGCGTGCCGATGGAGCGTGAGGCCCTGCAATTGCTGCTGACTCAACAGGCCCGGTACGCGGTCGTGGATGAAGCCCAGCTCAGCCGTTTGTCCTCCGAGCCCGAATTCTCCGGGTTAACGGTGGTAGGGGATATAGGCCTGCCACAGTTGCTACGGGTGGCGACTCGCCGCGACTGGCCGGAGTTGGCCGGCATCGTTGAAAGCGCCTTGCATGCCATTCCGGCCAAGGATCTTGAACAGTTGCACGTGCGCTGGCTGCAACCCAAGTACCCACGTCTGGCCGAATCGCCGGGCTTCTGGCAAAACCTCTGTCTGTTGCTGGTCGTGTTGTTCCTCAGCAGCATGGCCATCGTGCTGTGGCAGCGCCGTCAGCAACATACGCTTGAGCAGCGTTTGCTGGCGGCCCGCGAAGACATTGCGCTGCGCGAGGCGAGCGAAGAAGCGTTGCGCCTGACGCAGTTTTCCATCGATCAAAGCACGGTCGGGATCCTCTGGGTCAATTGGGATAGCCATGTGCGTTACGCCAACCGTGCGGCCGAGGACATGCTCGGTTATGCGCCGGACGGCGTCATTGATCGGCCACTGATCGACTTTGAACCCGGTCTGCACATGGACCGTTGGTTGAGCCTGTGGAAACGCGCCCGGGCCAGCGAGGACGGGCCACAGAGCTTTGAAACCAACTGCGTGCGCGCCGATGGCAGCATTCTGCCGGCCGACGTGTCGTTGAGTTTCCTGCGTTTTCGCGACGGTGAATATCTGGTGGTTTACCTCAATGACGTCACCGAACGCCGTCGGGCGTTGGCTGCCTTGCAGGAAAGCGAGGCGCGGTTGCAGGGGATTGCTGCCAACGTACCGGGCCTGGTCTTTCGCCTGGAGCGGGCGCCAGTGACCGGGCAGATTGACTTTGCCTACATCAGCGAGGGTAGCGAGAGCCTGGTGGGGTATTCACCGGCGACCTTGAGCCATCGCGACATGGGCCTGCGCAGTCTGGTGCATCCGGATGACCGGGCGAGTTATCACCAGACTCAGGATCAGGCGCTGGACACTGATAGTGACTGGTCGTGGCAAGGCCGGATTCTCACCCGCCAGGGCGAGCAGCGCTGGGCCGAAATCAAGGCCATCACGCGCCGGCTCGACGATGGTGCATTCGTCTGGGACGGGATTGTCTGGGACATCAGCGAGAGCAAGCGCATCGAGCTGGAACTGGCCAGCTCCCGCGAGCAATTGCGTGAATTGTCCGCGCACCTGGAAAGCGTGCGGGAAGAGGAAAAGGCCCGGATTGCCCGGGAAGTTCACGATGAATTGGGTCAGATGCTGACGGTGCTCAAGCTCGAAACCTCGATGTGCGAACTGGCCTACGCCGAACTCGATCCGGGGTTGAGTGACCGCCTCAACAGCATGAAGCGCCTGATCGCCCAACTGTTCCAGCTGGTGCGCGATGTGGCCACGGCCTTGCGCCCACCGATTCTCGACGCCGGGATCGCATCAGCCATCGAGTGGCAGGCCCGGCGTTTCGAAGCGCGCACGCAGATCCCGTGTCTGGTGCAAGTACCGGACAATCTGCCGGCCCTCAGCGACGCCAAGGCCATCGGCCTGTTCCGGATCCTTCAGGAGGCGCTGACCAATGTCATGCGCCATGCGCAGGCGCATACTGTTGAACTGACACTGGTGCTGGAAGGCGACGAGTTGTGCCTGACGGTCAGCGATGATGGCGTAGGCTTTGTCGCGTCCACGGGCAGGCCGACATCCTTTGGCGTGGTCGGCATGCGCGAGCGGGTGCTGATTATGGGTGGCCAGTTGTCGCTTGAGAGTGAACCGGGCGAGGGCACGACATTGAGCGTGCGTGTGCCGCTGGATGAAGCCTGAGGGTTTTGTGTTGTTTGCACTGACGCCTTCGCGAGCAAGCTCGCTCCCACATTGATCTGTGTTGTCCCTATGTACGCGGAACAGTGTGGGAGCGAGCTTGCTCGCGATTGATCTTGAATCTGGAGAAGAACGTGATCCGTGTACTGGTAGCCGAAGACCACACCATCGTCCGTGAGGGTATCAAGCAGTTGATTGGCCTCGCCAAGGATTTGCTGGTGGTGGGGGAGGCGAGCAATGGCGAGCAATTGCTCGAGCAATTGCGCCATATTCCCTGCGAGGTGGTGTTGCTGGATATCTCCATGCCCGGGGTTAATGGGCTGGAGGCGATTCCACGGATTCGCGCACTGAACAATCCACCGGCGATTCTGGTGCTGTCGATGCACGACGAGGCGCAAATGGCTGCGCGGGCGCTGAAGGTAGGCGCTGCCGGTTATGCGACCAAGGACAGCGACCCGGCGTTGCTGCTGACGGCGATTCGCAAAGTCGCGGCGGGCGGGCGTTACATTGATCCGGAGCTGGCGGACCGAATGGTCTTCGAAGTCGGCCTGACGGATTCGCGGCCGCTGCATTCGTTGCTCTCGGAGCGCGAGTTTTCGGTATTCGAGCGCCTGGCTCAGGGCGCCAATGTCAATGACATTGCCCAGCAACTGGCGTTGAGCAGCAAAACCATCAGCACCCACAAGGCGCGGCTGATGCAGAAACTCAACATCACCTCACTGGCTGAGCTGGTGAAGTACGCGATGGAGCACAAGTTGCTCTGAAGAACACCGCTATACCCTGTGGGAGCGAGCTTGCTCGCGATGAGGGCATGTCATTCAGTATCGATGTCGACTGACCCACCGCTATCGCGAGCAAGCTCGCTCCCACAGAGATCGCTTACGCATATCCATTTACGACATCTCTCAAGACCGCCTTTGCCGACTCTTGTGGCTTGCAGCTAACAGCATGCCGCTGCATATGCCAAAACGCGCCATTCTTGTAGGGAAATCCCTACCCCCAACCTTCCATACGGCTGAGGCGATTCTCTCCTGCGCCCCGATTTGCGTGGTCCCAAGGCTCCACTAGGCTTAGTACTCAGCAGTCCTACATATAAAGAATACAAAGGTGCAGGTATGAGCGAGGTCGATTCAAGCGCTGGAGCGAATGATGTTCTGGTCAGCTTTCGTGGAGTGCAAAAGAGCTACGACGGCGAGAACCTGATCGTCAAAGACCTCAACCTGGAGATTCGCAAAGGCGAATTCCTCACCTTGCTCGGGCCGTCCGGCTCCGGCAAGACCACCAGTCTGATGATGCTCGCCGGTTTCGAAACGCCGACCGCCGGCGAAATCCTGCTGGCCGGACGTGCGATCAACAACGTGCCGCCGCACAAGCGCGACATCGGCATGGTGTTCCAGAACTATGCATTGTTCCCGCACATGACGGTGGCCGAGAACCTGGCGTTCCCGCTGACCGTGCGCGGCCTGAACAAAAGTGACGTCAGTGACCGGGTCAAGCGCGTGCTGAGCATGGTTCAGCTCGACGCGTTCGCCCAGCGTTATCCGGCGCAGCTTTCCGGTGGTCAGCAACAGCGTGTGGCCTTGGCCCGGGCGCTGGTGTTCGAACCGCAACTGGTGCTGATGGACGAACCGCTGGGCGCTCTGGACAAACAGCTGCGTGAACACATGCAGATGGAAATCAAGCACCTGCACCAGCGCCTCGGCGTGACCGTGGTCTACGTGACCCACGACCAGGGCGAAGCCCTGACCATGTCCGACCGCGTGGCGGTCTTCCATCAAGGCGAAATCCAGCAGATCGCGCCACCGCGCGAGCTCTATGAAAAGCCAAAGAACACCTTCGTCGCCAACTTCATCGGCGAGAACAACCGTCTCAACGGTCGTTTGCACAGCCACACCGGCGACCGCTGCGTGGTTGAGCTGGGGCGTGGTGAAAAGGTCGAAGCGCTGGCGGTGAATGTCGGCAAGACCGGCGAGCCAGTGACGCTGTCCATCCGACCGGAGCGCGTGAGCCTCAACGGGTCCAGCGAGTCGTGCGTCAACCGCTTCTCAGGGCGGGTGGCGGAATTCATCTATCTGGGCGACCACGTCCGTGTTCGGCTGGAAGTCTGTGGCAAGACCGACTTCTTCGTGAAACAGCCGATCGCCGAGCTGGATCCGGCGCTGGCGGTCGGAGACGTGGTACCGCTTGGCTGGCAGGTCGAACACGTTCGCGCGCTCGACCCACTTCTAGAGGCGAACTGATCGCCCTCGCTTCACCAACACCAACCCCGCACGTGGAGAGAATAATAAATGTTGAGATCCCTGAAATTCACAGCCCTCGCACTGGGCATGATGGGCGCAGCGCAAGCAATGGCCGGCCCCGACCTGACCGTGGTGTCGTTTGGCGGCGCGAACAAGGCGGCGCAGGTCAAGGCTTTCTATGCACCGTGGGAAGCCGCGGGCAACGGCAAGATCGTCGCCGGTGAATACAACGGTGAAATGGCCAAGGTCAAAGCCATGGTCGACACCAAGAGCGTGTCCTGGGACCTGGTCGAAGTTGAATCGCCAGAGCTGTCCCGTGGTTGCGACGAAGACATGTTCGAGCCGCTCGACCCGGCGCTGTTCGGCAAGTCCGAAGACTACGTGAAGGGCGCCATCCAGCCATGCGGCGTGGGCTTCTTCGTGTGGTCGACCGTGTTGGCCTACAACGCCGACAAGCTGGCAAGCGCACCGACCAGTTGGGTGGATTTCTGGGATACCAAGAAATTCCCGGGCAAACGTGGCCTGCGTAAAGGCGCCAAGTACACCCTGGAATTCGCCTTGATGGCCGACGGCGTTGCGCCGAAAGACGTCTACAAAGTGCTGGCCAGCAAGGATGGTCAGGACCGCGCATTCAAGAAACTTGATGAGCTCAAGCCAAGTATTCAATGGTGGGAAGCAGGCGCTCAGCCACCGCAGTATCTGGCTTCCGGCGACGTCGTCATGAGCTCGGCCTACAACGGTCGGATCGCTGCCGTACAAAAAGAAAGCAATCTGAAAGTAGTGTGGAACGGCGGCATCTACGACTTCGACGCCTGGGCAATTCCAAAAGGCCTGGATAAAACCCGCGCTGCAGCCGCGAAGAAATTCATCGCGTACTCGGTCATGCCGCAACAGCAGAAAACCTACTCGGAAAACATCGCCTACGGCCCGGCCAATACCCAAGCCGTACCGCTGTTGTCCAAAGACATTCTGAAAGACATGCCAACCACCCCGGAAAACATCGCCAACCAGGTGCAGATCGATGTCAGCTTCTGGGCTGACAACGGTGAGCAACTGGAACAGCGTTTCAACTCGTGGGCTGCGAAGTAACCACAACCCTGCGATGGTGGGCTAGCCCACCTGTGGGAGCGAGCTTGCTCGCGATTGCGGTGTATCAGTCAACATCAATGTTGAATTTGAAGGCGCCATCGCGAGCAAGCTCGCTCCCACATTAACGATTGATCAAAGAATTTCGGAGTTCGCCATGGCCATCGCCGTTCCCCTGAACGAGGGCACCCATCGCACCTTGAAGCAGCGCCTTGCGCGTGCCGAGCGGGTCAACCGCTGGAAAGCCCAAGCCTTGATCGCGCCGTTGGTGCTGTTTCTGTTGTTGGTGTTTCTGGTGCCGATCGTGGCGCTGCTCTACAAAAGTGTCGGCAACCCGGAAGTGGTCGGCGGGATGCCGCGCACCGTGGCGGCGATTGCCACCTGGGATGGTCGAGGCTTGCCGGCGGATCCGGTCTTCAAGGCTGCCAGCGAAGACCTCCTTGAGGCCCGCAAGAATCAAACCCTGGGCGATCTGTCCAAGCGACTGAACATGGAGTTGGCCGGCTATCGCAGCCTGCTGACCAAAACCGCGCGAGCGCTGCCGTTCACGACGGAACCGGCCTCGTATAAAGACGCGCTCGAAGCGCTGGATGAGCGTTGGGGGGACCCGGCCTATTGGCAAGCGGTGCGCCGCAACACCAGCAGCATCACGCCATATTATTTGTTGGCAGCGGTCGACCATCGGATCGACGACCTCGGCGAAATCGCCCCGGCGACCCCCGATCAGGCGATCTACCTCGAGATCTTTGCCCGGACTTTCTGGATGGGCCTGATCATCACCGCGATCTGCCTGGTGCTGGCCTACCCGTTGGCGTACCTGTTGGCCAACCTGCCGTCGCGTCAAAGCAACCTGCTGATGATTCTGGTGCTGCTGCCGTTCTGGACCTCGATTCTGGTGCGGGTGGCGGCGTGGATTGTCTTGCTGCAATCGGGTGGGCTGATCAACAGCGCGATGATGGCCATGGGCATCATCGATAAGCCGCTGGAACTGGTGTTCAACCGCACCGGGGTTTACATCTCGATGGTGCACATCCTGCTGCCGTTCATGATTCTGCCGATCTACAGCGTGATGAAAGGCATCTCGCCGACCTACATGCGTGCGGCGATCTCGCTGGGCTGCCATCCGTTCGCCAGCTTCTGGCGGGTGTACTTTCCGCAGACCTATGCCGGTGTCGGCGCCGGATGCCTGTTGGTGTTCATCCTGGCGATTGGTTACTACATCACCCCGGCGCTGCTCGGTAGCCCGAACGATCAGATGGTCAGCTACTTCGTCGCCTTCTACACCAACACCAGCATCAACTGGGGCATGGCGACCGCTCTCGGTGGGCTGCTGCTGATGGCGACCATCGTGCTCTATCTGATTTACAGCTGGCTGGTAGGCGCGAGCCGCCTGCGTCTGAGCTAAGGAGAGAATCGAAATGCTGAGTCCTTATATGTCGCCCGTCGAGCGGGTGTGGTTCTACAGCTTGCGCATTCTCTGCGGGCTGATCCTGTTGTTCCTGATTTTGCCGGTGCTGGTGATTATCCCGCTGTCGTTCAACTCGGGGAGTTTTCTGGTCTACCCGCTGCAAGGCTTCTCGTTGCACTGGTATCAGGACTTCTTTGCCTCGGCCGAATGGATGCGCTCGCTGAAGAACAGCATGATTGTCGCCCCGGCGGCGACGGTGCTGGCGATGGTCTTCGGTACGCTGGCGGCGATAGGCCTGACCCGTGGCGACTTCCCCGGCAAGGCGCTGGTGATGGCGCTGGTGATCTCGCCGATGGTGGTGCCGGTGGTGATCATCGGTGTGGCCAGTTACCTGGCCTTCGCTCCGCTGGGGTTTGGCAACAGCTTTGTTTCGCTGATTGTCGTGCATGCGGTGTTGGGCGTGCCGTTCGTGATCATTACCGTGTCGGCGACGTTGCAAGGTTTTAACCAGAACCTGGTGCGTGCTGCCGCCAGCCTTGGGGCTTCACCGCTGACGGCGTTCCGCCGGGTGACCTTGCCGTTGATCGCGCCGGGGGTCATTTCCGGGGCGCTGTTTGCCTTCGCGACGTCGTTCGATGAGGTGGTGGTCACGTTGTTCCTTGCCGGTCCCCAGCAGGCGACATTGCCGCGGCAGATGTTCAGCGGTATCCGCGAAAACCTAAGCCCGACCATTGCCGCCGCCGCGACGCTGCTGATCGCTTTCTCGGTGTTCCTGCTGCTAACCCTGGAATGGCTGCGTGGCCGCAGCGAGAAACTGCGTACCGCGCAGGTCTGACGCTACGCCTCGATCAACTGTGGGAGCGAGCTTGCTCGCGATAGCGGACTGTCAGTCGACATCAATAGTGAATGTCAGTCCCTCATCGCGAGCAAGCTCGCTCCCACATTGGATCTCTGATTATTCACTGACTGAATAACAGACAAACCCCAATCCCCAGCTACTATTGTGCCCAGCTCCCCTATTTATAAGAGGCTGCGCACATGAGTATTTCCTCTTTCAAAATCGCTCACAAATTGCTCACCGGCACGGCTGCCATCGAACAACTGGCCTCTGAGCTGACCCGCCTGGATGTCGACTACCCACTGATTGTCACCGATGCCGCGCTGGTCAAGTCCGGTACAGTGGAGCTGGCGCTGGCGCAACTGGGGGGGCGCACGTACGAGATTTTCGATCGAGTGTTGCCCGACCCGGAAATCGCCATCGTTGAAGACTGCATGCGCGTCTACCGCGACGGCGGGCATGACGGTTTGATCGGCCTTGGTGGCGGCAGCGCCATCGACATCGCCAAAAGTGTTGCAGCCTATGCCGGTTATCACGGCGCGCTCGAGGATTTGTTCGGTGTCGATCAGGTGCCGCGTAAAGGTCCGCCGCTGATTGCGATCCCGACCACTGCCGGCACCGGCTCGGAAGTCACCAACGTGGCGATTCTTTCCGACAAGGTCGCGCAGTTGAAAAAAGGCATCATCAGCGATTACCTGCTGCCGGATGTGGCGCTGGTCAGCCCGCAAATGACCCTGACCTGCCCGCGCAGCGTGACGGCCGCCAGTGGTGTCGATGCGCTGGTGCACGCTGTCGAATCCTACTTGTCGCTCAACGCCTCACCGATTACCGACGCGCTGGCCATCGGCGCCATCAAGCTGATCGCCACGGCATTGCCCAAAGCCTACGCCAACCCTTCGCACCTGCAGGCCCGTGAAGACATGGCCACCGCCAGCCTGATGGCCGGCATGGCATTCGGTAACGCCGGGGTCGGCGCGGTGCATGCCTTGGCTTATCCGCTGGGCGGGCGTTTCAATATTACGCACGGTGTCAGCAACGCCTTGTTGCTGCCGTATGTCATGGCCTGGAACAAAATGGCGTGCGTCGAGCGCATGCGCGATATCGCCGAAGCTCTTGGCGTGAAAACGGCGCAGTTGAGCGCTGACGAGGCGGCGGATAAAGCCGTCGAGGCCATGGCGCGACTCTGTGCCGCAGTGGAAATCCCCCAAGGCCTGCACAGTTTTGGCATACCGGAAGATGCAATCCCGGCGATGGCCGTGGAGGCCGCGGGAATAGAGCGATTGATGCGCAACAACCCGCGCAAATTGAGCACCGCCGATATCGAGAAGATCTATCGAGCCGCCTACTGATCATCGCGGTCACGGTGCGCGCGTCAAAGCATGAGGTATACAATGCGCGCCATCGTGATTTTGCTCAAAAAAGGTGCGTCATGCAGCCCTTCGCTATTGCTCCGTCGATTCTCTCCGCCGACTTCGCCCGCCTGGGCGAGGAAGTGGACAACGTTCTGGCCGCCGGCGCCGACATCGTTCACTTCGATGTCATGGACAACCACTACGTGCCAAACCTGACCATCGGGCCGATGGTCTGCTCGGCATTGCGCAAGTACGGCATCACCGCGCCGATCGACGCGCACCTGATGGTCAGCCCGGTAGACCGCATCATCGGCGACTTCATCGACGCCGGCGCGACCTACATCACCTTCCACCCGGAAGCCACGCTGCACGTCGACCGTTCCCTGCAAATGATCCGCGAAGGCGGTTGCAAGGCTGGCCTGGTGTTCAACCCGGCGACCCCGCTGGACGTGCTCAAGTACGTGATGGACAAGGTCGACATGATCCTGCTGATGAGCGTCAACCCGGGCTTCGGTGGGCAGAAATTCATTCCCGGTACCCTCGACAAGCTGCGTGAAGCACGCGCGCTGATCGATGCGTCGGGCCGTGACATTCGCCTTGAAATCGACGGTGGCGTGAACGTGAACAACATTCGCGAAATCGCCGCTGCTGGCGCTGACACCTTCGTCGCCGGCTCGGCCATCTTCAACGCCCCGAACTATCAGGAAGTGATTGAGAAGATGCGTTCCGAACTGGCCCTGGCTCGCCCATGAGTGGCTTTGAGCAGTTGTTCCCGGGGCGTCTGCCGCGGCTGGTGATGTTCGATCTGGATGGCACGTTGATCGATTCGGTTCCGGACCTCGCAGTGGCCGTGGATAACATGCTGCTCAAACTCGGGCGTGCCCCGGCAGGTCTCGACGCGGTGCGCGAATGGGTGGGCAACGGTGCGCCGGTGCTGGTCCGTCGTGCTCTGGCGGGCAATATCGATCACACGAGTGTCGATGATGTCGAGGCCGAACACGCGCTGGAGATTTTCATGGAAGCCTACGCAGGCGGCCATGAACTGACGGTGGTCTACCCCGGCGTACGCGACACCCTGAAGTGGCTGCACAAACAGGGTGTCGAAATGGCACTGATCACCAACAAGCCGGAGCGCTTTGTCGCACCGTTGCTGGATCAGCTGAAGATCGGCCGCTACTTCCGCTGGATCATCGGCGGCGACACCCTGCCGCAGAAGAAGCCTGACCCGGCGGCGCTGTTTTTCGTGATGAAAATGGCCAACATACCGGCCTCGCAATCGTTGTTCATCGGTGACTCGCGCAGCGACGTGCTGGCGGCCAAGGCTGCCGGCGTAAAGTGCGTAGCCCTGAGTTATGGCTATAACCATGGCCGGCCGATTGCTGAAGAGTCGCCGGCGCTGGTGATCGACGATCTGCGCAAGCTAATTCCCGGTTGCCTGGATCCGGCCGCTGAGATAACGTTGCCCGACGCTGTTCAATCCCCTCCTGGAAATTCCATCGTGGTGGTCACTCGCAAACTCTGGATGAAAGTCATCAAGGCCCTGGCCCGCTGGCGTTGGCGCGCCTGACTTGATCCTGGCCGGCTATCCGGCGCGTTTGCACACCTGACCGTTTGACCCTCATGCCACGAGGCACCTCATGATCCGCGAAGAATTCCTGCGTTTGGCCGCTGCCGGCTACAACCGTATCCCGCTTGCCTGCGAAACCCTTGCCGACTTCGACACGCCGCTGTCGATCTACCTGAAACTGGCCGACGAGCCCAACTCCTATCTGCTGGAGTCGGTGCAGGGCGGCGAGAAATGGGGCCGTTACTCGATCATCGGGCTGCCGTGCCGCACGGTGCTGCGGGTGCATGATCACCACGTCAGCGTGACCGTCGATGGCACCGAAGTGGAAAGCCACGATGTCGAAGACCCGCTGGCCTTCGTCGAAGCCTTCAAGGCGCGCTACAACGTGCCGACCATTGCCGGTTTGCCGCGCTTCAACGGCGGGCTGGTGGGCTACTTCGGTTACGACTGCGTGCGTTACGTGGAGAAGCGTCTGGGCAAATGCCCGAACCCGGATCCGCTGGGCGTGCCGGACATTCTGTTGATGGTTTCCGATGCGGTGGTGGTGTTCGATAACCTGGCCGGCAAGATGCACGCCATCGTGCTGGCCGACCCGTCGCAGGAAAACGCCTTTGAGCAAGGTCAGGCGCGTCTGGAAGAACTGCTGGAAAAACTCCGCCAGCCAATTACTCCGCGTCGCGGCCTGGACTTCAGCAAGCAGCAAGCGGCTGATCCGGTGTTCCGCTCCAGTTTCACCCAGGACGATTACGAGCGGGCGGTGGACACCATCAAGGAGTACATCCTCGCCGGTGACTGCATGCAGGTGGTGCCGTCGCAACGGATGTCCATCGACTTCAAGGCTGCGCCGATCGATCTGTACCGGGCGCTGCGTTGCTTCAACCCGACGCCTTATATGTACTTCTTCAACTTCGGCGACTTCCACGTCGTTGGCAGTTCGCCGGAAGTGCTGGTGCGGGTCGAAGACAACCTGATTACCGTACGGCCGATCGCCGGCACCCGCCCACGCGGTGCCACCGAGGAAGCTGACCGGGCACTGGAAGAAGACCTGTTGTCGGACGACAAGGAAATCGCCGAGCACCTGATGCTGATCGACCTTGGCCGCAACGACACCGGCCGGGTCTCGGAGATTGGTTCGGTGAAACTCACCGAGAAAATGGTCATCGAGCGCTATTCCAACGTGATGCACATCGTCTCCAACGTCACCGGCCAGTTGAAGGCCGGCCTGACGGCGATGGACGCACTGCGGGCGATTCTGCCGGCCGGCACGTTGTCGGGCGCGCCGAAGATTCGCGCGATGGAGATCATCGACGAACTGGAGCCGGTCAAACGTGGCGTCTACGGCGGTGCGGTCGGTTACTTCGCCTGGAACGGCAACATGGACACCGCGATTGCGATCCGCACGGCGGTGATCAAGAACGGCGAACTGCATGTGCAAGCCGGCGGCGGCATTGTTGCCGACTCGGTGCCCGCGCTGGAATGGGAAGAAACCCTGAACAAGCGCCGCGCCATGTTCCGCGCCGTGGCCCTGGCCGAGCAAACCCCGGACGCCTGAGGTCACGCAGAACCTGTGGGAGCGAGCTTGCTCGCGAAGGGGGCATAACAGCCAGCATTGATGTTGCCTGGCCCACCGCTTTCGCGAGCAAGCTCGCTCCCACAAGGAATTCACCACCATAAAAAACGCGGCGCCTGTGAGGGCGCCGCGTTTTTTATTGCCTGCGGTTTAGAAGTCCAGGCTGACACCCACGTTGATGCCCTGTTGGGTGAAGTCGTCATCCTTGCGAATGTTGTAGCTGGCCCGCAACGCCAGGTCTGGGGTCAGTTTGTGGCTGACACCCAGGTTCAGGCGGTTCAGGTTGGTTTGCGGGGTATACCCTTGCAGCGTGAAACGGTTGTCGGGCAGGCTGTTGAGGTTGATGGTCAGGTCCTGGGTATCGTCCTTATATTCGCGCTCATGAGCGAATTCGCCGAATACCTGAGTCTGCGAGGTGATCTGGTACTTGCCCTGCAAGCCAACACCGAGGCGTTTGGAGGTGCGCGTCTGGTCAGCGAAAGTCAGAGCAGTAGAGTCGTTACCGCTCTCCGAGTAACCGTCGACTTTCACCTTGGCGTAATCGGCACTGACGAATGGCGACAGATGCCACGGACTGCTGGCCAGCGGTGCGATGTCGTAGCCGACCCGGCCACTGGCGGCCAGCGTGTAGCCGCTGGTATCGCCTTTTTCTCCGCGCTCGTTGACGCCCAGATCGAATTTTCGCTTGAGGCTGTCGTAGTCCAGGTGCCCGGCAGTCAGAGCGGCATCGGCCCACCAGCGATTTTGCTGATACTGGGCAAACGCCGTGCCCAGGTAAGTGTTGAGCTTGTATTGCGAGTTGTCCTGGCCTGCCTCGAGCTTCTGGTGATAGAACCCTGCCGCTACGCCTACGCGCCAGGCGTCATCGAGGCGGTAACTGCCACCGATGTTCAGGTTGTAGCCGTTTCCGTCAGCACTGGCGCTGCTGCGTTGGTCGTCGAAATCCTGATGCTGGCCACCACCGGCGACAATCGCTCGCCATTGGCCAACGCCTTGCCAGTTTTCCCAGTCGGCCAGCCATTGGTTACGCAGTTCATCCTGGTGCGCGCGTAATGTGCCCTGGGCTATCTCTGGCAACAACGTCAGTTCCCAAGGCGCTGCCAGTATGGAATACGCGTAATCGGCGATCAGCCGTTGCCCGGTTTCGGTCGGGTGGACCGAGTCGTTGTAGATCAACTTGGTCGGATCCGGCGTGGCGCTGTTGATACCGTACCGGGCGTTTTCCGTGCAGCTATCGCCGCTGAAGCAGGTCGCGGTGAGGTTCTGGTCGGTGGCCAGGCCGAACTGCGCCGGGTTGGCGAAGGTCTCTTTGAGCAGTACCGGAATATTGAGCGGGATGACTTCGGCATTGACGTGCTGCAACTGGCTGACCAGTTCGGTGTTGAACTGGGCACTGAGTTGGGAGGTAAAGGCCTGCAGCGGACTGCCGTTGATCGCCGGGGTCAGGCCAATGTCCGGGAGCAGCCAGACCATGATGTATTTGGCGCCGGCCTGTTGCAGAGTTTGCACGCTGCTGACCAGGCGATCGGCTGCGGCGTTGGCCTGATCGAGACTCGTCACCCGGCCCTGAAGGAAGTCGTTGCCGCCACCGGAGAGGTAGTAGAGCGCATTCGGGTCGGCACGGAAGCCGTTGCTCGGCAGATAACCGGGGCGACTGCGCTCACCGGTGTCTGAGGTGGTGGTAATCGAGTCGAGAATCTGATCGGTGCGATATCCACCTACCGCCCAGTTATTGCCATCTGGCAGGCCTTGGCTGGCGCGGACCGCCGAGGTTGAGGCGGCTGTTTGGTCAGCCGAAAATCCGAGTTTCCCCCCCAGCAATTGCGTCGAGTTGGCGGCTTTTACCTCGCCGCTGCCATCCATGTAAGTCGGGCCGACACGGTTGGTGAAGCGTAACGTAGAGCCGGCGGGACCCCCGGTATCGGTAAACTGCCCGGCGTCGTTCAGGCTGTCGCCAAAGACAATGAATTTCGAATAAGGGGCGGGCGCCGCAATGGCCTGAGCGCAGGCCATTGCAAGAAGACAACCGGCGAGCGGTACACACAACGTCTGTTTGATCATGAGCAAGTCCGTTTTATTTATTGTTGTAGTAAACGAAACGACAGTACCAAAAACTTTTGCGTTTTAGCTATGGCTAAAGGCCGCGTCGATTGCTTGCGCTGCGCCATATTGCACCCTCTGCTCAGCTAAGTTACTGTGCGGGAACGTATGAATGAGACCTTCCCCGTGTTGATCGCCAGCAAACTCTTGGATCAAGTCATCAAGGCCCACGCCCGTTGGCGTTGGCGCGCCTGAACTTTCTCTGCCGGCCTGGCCGGACCTGTACCTGTTTGCCTTCTTTACCCGTATGAAATGCCGCTTTTGCCGGTTCCATTCCTGCAACTGACTGAGCGCTGCAAGACTGCGGGTAAATCATTCGAAGGCCGTCTCAAAAGTCAGTGAATTCAAGAGGTTTCAAACCATGTTGCTGATGATCGATAACTACGACTCTTTTACTTACAACGTTGTGCAGTACCTTGGTGAGCTAGGCTCCGAGGTCAAGGTTGTGCGCAACGATGAGCTGACCATTGCCGAGATCGAAGCGCTCAAGCCTGAGCGTATCGTCGTGTCCCCCGGTCCATGCACCCCGACCGAAGCTGGTGTGTCCATCGAAGCCATCAAGTATTTCGCCGGCAAACTGCCGATTCTCGGCGTCTGCCTGGGTCATCAATCCATCGGCCAGGCGTTCGGTGGTGATGTAGTGCGCGCCCGCCAGGTTATGCATGGTAAGACTAGCCCGGTATTCCACGAGGACAAGGGCGTGTTCGAGGGTCTGAACCGTCCGCTGACCGTCACCCGCTATCACTCGCTGATTGTGAAGCGTGAAACCTTGCCCGATTGCCTGGAGTTGACCGCCTGGACTCAGCTCGAAGACGGCTCGGTCGATGAAATCATGGGCCTGCGCCACAAGACACTGAACATCGAAGGGGTGCAGTTTCACCCCGAGTCGATCCTTACCGAGCAGGGCCATGAGCTGTTCGCCAACTTCCTCAAACAAACCGGCGGCACGCGCTAAGGACTTTCCATGGATATCAAGACTGCCCTGAGCCGTATCGTCGGCCACCTGGACCTGAGTACTGATGAAATGCGCGATGTGATGCGCGAAATCATGACCGGGCAATGCACTGACGCACAGATCGGCGCGTTCATGATGGCCATGCGCATGAAAAGCGAAAGCATCGACGAGATCGTCGGCGCCGTTTCGGTCATGCGTGAACTGGCGGACAAGGTTGAGCTGAAAACCCTCGACGGTGTCGTCGATGTGGTCGGCACCGGCGGTGACGGTGCAAACATCTTCAACGTCTCGACGGCTTCTTCGTTTGTGGTCGCGGCGGCTGGCTGCACCGTGGCCAAGCACGGTAACCGTGCGGTATCGGGCAAGAGCGGCAGCGCCGACTTGCTGGAGGCAGCCGGGATCTACCTGAACCTGACGCCGGTTCAAGTGGCGCGTTGCATCGACAACGTCGGCATCGGCTTCATGTTCGCCCAGGCTCATCATGGTGCAATGAAGTACGCCGCCGGCCCGCGCCGCGATCTCGGCCTGCGCACCCTGTTCAACATGCTCGGCCCGCTTACGAATCCGGCCGGCGTGAAGCATCAGGTGGTGGGCGTGTTCAGTCAGGCGTTGTGCCGCCCATTGGCCGAGGTCTTGCAGCGGATGGGCAGCAAACATGTGCTGGTCGTGCATTCGAAGGATGGCCTGGACGAGTTCAGTCTGGCGGCGCCAACCTTTGTTGCGGAATTGAAGGATGACCAGATCAGCGAGTATTGGGTCGAGCCTGAAGACCTCGGCATGAAGAGCCAGAGCTTGCACGGTCTGGCGGTGGAAAGCCCGGCGGCCTCGCTCGAACTGATTCGCGATGCCTTGGGGCGCCGCAAAACCGAAAACGGTCAGAAAGCCGCAGAAATGATTGTGCTCAATGCCGGTGCCGCGCTGTACGCTGCTGATCATGCGAGCAGCCTGAGAGAGGGCGTTGCCCTGGCTCATGACGCACTGCACACCGGCCTTGCGCGTGAAAAGCTTGAAGAGTTGGGTGCGTTTACCGCGGTATTCAGAGTGGAGAATGAGGCATGAGTGTACCGACGGTTCTGGAAAAGATTCTCGCCCGCAAAGTCGAGGAAGTGGCCGAGCGCAGCGCTCGCGTAACGCTTGCCGAGCTGGAAGCGTTGGCCAGGGTGGCCGATGCGCCGCGTGGTTTTGCCAAGGCGCTGATCGCCCAGGCCAAGCTCAAACACCCGGCGGTGATTGCTGAAATCAAGAAGGCTTCGCCGAGCAAGGGCGTGATTCGCGAGAACTTCGTGCCGGCCGAAATCGCCAAGAGCTACGAGAAGGGCGGGGCGACTTGCCTCTCGGTGCTGACGGATATCGATTATTTCCAGGGCGCCGATATCTACCTGCAGCAGGCGCGTGCCGCGTGCAAACTGCCGGTGATCCGCAAGGACTTCATGATTGATCCCTATCAGATCGTTGAAGCCCGGGCGCTGGGTGCCGATTGCGTGCTGTTGATCGTTGCCGCGCTGGATGACGTGAAAATGGCCGAACTGGCAGCCGTCGCCAAAGGTGTTGGCCTCGACGTGTTGGTAGAGGTCCACGACGGTGATGAGCTGGAGCGGGCCTTGAAAACCCTCGACACTCCGCTGGTCGGCGTGAATAACCGCAATCTGCACACCTTCGAAGTCAGCCTGGAAACCACTCTTGATCTGCTGCCGCGTATCCCACGCGATCGCCTGGTCATCACTGAGAGTGGCATCCTTAATCGCGCCGACGTCGAGCTGATGGAAATCAGCGAGGTGTATTCGTTCCTGGTCGGCGAAGCGTTCATGCGCGCCGAGAGTCCGGGTGCTGAACTGCAACGCTTGTTCTTTCCGGAGCGTGGCATTGCGGTCAGCGGTTCTACCCTCGACTGAACCTGATTCAATGAAGAAGCCGGCGTTGCCGGCTTTTTTGTATCCACCGCAAAGGATTCGCACTGCCATGAATCAACCCATTGCCTTGACCATCGAAGCCGGTCTGCGTGCCGAGCAGGATTTATTGGCGACGGTATGTACCGGCGACCAGGAGTTTGGTTTGTTGTTCTGGCAGCCGAGCGATCGCGCGCTGGTCATGCCAAGGCGTTTGAGCCGTTTGCCAGGCTTCGAGACTGCTTGCCAGGTATCGGCTGCAAACGGTTGGCCGGTGTTGCTGCGTGAAACCGGCGGTGAGCCGGTGCCGCAGTCTGCCGCGACGATTAATATCGCGCTGGTGTATGCACCGCCGCGTAGTGAAGGTGATCACGGTCGGATCGAAACCGCTTATCGGCGTCTGTGCGATCCGATTTGCGCGCTGCTGACGGAGCTCGGCGGCAAGCCTTCATTGGGTGAAGTCGAGGGTGCGTTCTGTGACGGGCGTTTCAACGTCAATCTCGACGGTCGCAAGATGGTCGGCACTGCTCAGCGCTGGCGGCAGAGCAAGGGTGGTCAGCGCCCGGTGGGGCTGGTGCACGGTGCGCTGTTGCTGGACGACGAGCGGGAGTCGATGGTTGAGGCGGTAAATCGGTTTAACGAGGCTTGCGGTCTGGAGCAGCGGGTTCGCGCACAGAGCCATATCGCCCTGCATGAACAATTCGCCGCCCCGGACGCCATCGAACGGCTGGACACGTTGTATCGGCAAATGCTCGCCGAAGTGATGTCGGCTTAACGAGTGCCGAACACCACCATGGTCTTGCCTTTGACGTCGACCAGGTTGCGTTCTTCCAGGTCCTTGAGCACGCGCCCGACCATTTCCCGCGAGCAACCGACGATCCGGCCGATTTCCTGGCGGGTGACTTTGATCTGCATGCCGTCCGGATGTGTCATGGCGTCGGGCTGCTTGCACAGCTCCAGCAAACAGCGTGCAACCCGGCCGGTGACGTCGAAGAACGCCAGATCGCCAACCTTGCGTGTGGTATTGCGCAGGCGCTGGGCAATCTGGCCGCTGAGCACATAAAGGATGTCCGGATCCTGCTGGGACAGCTCGCGGAACTTGCAGTAGCTGATCTCGGCCACTTCGCATTCGACCTTGGCGCGAACCCAGGCGCTGCGCTCCTGCTCTTGCCCAGCTTGTTCGAACAGGCCCAACTCGCCGAAGAAGTCACCGGCATTGAGGTAGGCGATGATCATTTCCCGGCCATCGTCGTCCTCGATGAGGATGGTGACCGAGCCTTTGATGATGAAAAACAGCGCATCCGAACGATCGCCAGCGCAAATGATGTTGCTCTTGGCCTGATAACGACGGCGCTGGCAATGCATCAATAACTTGTCGAGGTTCTTGATTTTGGGTGTTTGGCTAACAGCAACCATGGTTGTATCCCGAAAAGACTGCACGGTGTGATGTAGTTTTTTTTGTAGGGGCTGGCGAAGCCTGCGATCTTTTTATTCGCTACTGGAACTGGCTATGCGCCATTGAATTGGCGCCAGCTTAACAGACGCATTCCGTCGTTATTCGAGAATTTATCAATACTGTAAGTGCGTTACTTACGCTGATGCCAACCCTGTCAGGCAAAGTCCCTGTGCTAAGCTGGCGACCCTTTTTTAACAGTGGAGTCTTGGCGATGAAGGCACGCATCCAATGGGCTGGCGAAGCCATGTTCCTCGGTGAATCCGGCAGCGGTCATGTGGTGGTCATGGACGGTCCGCCTGATGCCGGCGGTCGGAACCTGGGTGTACGTCCGATGGAAATGCTCCTGCTCGGTGTGGGCGGCTGCAGCAATTTCGACGTGGTGAGCATCCTGAAGAAGTCCCGCCAGGCCGTGGAAAGCTGCGAAGCCTTCCTTGAAGCCGAGCGCGCGACTGAAGATCCCAAGGTTTTTACCAAGATTCATATGCACTTCGTGGTCAAGGGCCGGGCGCTGAAAGAGGCTCAGGTGAAGCGGGCCATCGAACTGTCGGCCGAGAAGTATTGCTCGGCGTCGATCATGCTCGGGGCGGCCGGTGTAGCCATCACTCACGACTATGAAATCATCGAACTCGGTTGAATCGACATTCAACTATCATAAATGCAGTGCAGACTCTGGCGATCACTGGCCCAGGTCTGCATAATGCGCCACTTTTTTCAGGGCAGTGATCGGTCAGCCGACAGGTCACCTCCCCAGAACAGACAACCAAAATCGCCATCGCGAAGAGGTGTTAACCGTCCTACGCAGGTGCGTTGTTCGCATTTGACGGGCATGCTTGATCACGCGGCCCGGCCGCATACATAGAGAGTTTTTAAACGGTGAAAAGCAAACTCAAGCTCCATGGGTTCAATAACCTGACAAAGACCTTGAGCTTCAACATCTATGACATCTGCTACGCGGAAACCCCGCAAGACCAGCAGGCTTACGTTGAGTACATCAATAAAGAGTACAACGCCAAGCGCCTGACGCAGATTCTCACAGAAGTTGTCGATATCATTGGTGCCAACATCCTGAACATCGCCAGTCAGGACTATGAACCCCAGGGCGCCAGCGTCACGATTCTGATTTCTGAAGAGCCGGTGACGCCGACCGACAGTCAGATCGAAGAGTCTCCAGGGCCGATACCCGAAATCATTCTGGCCCACCTCGACAAGAGCCACATTACGGTGCACACCTACCCGGAAATCCATCCGGTGGACGGTATCGCCACCTTCCGTGTGGACATCGACGTGTCGACGTGCGGAGTCATTTCACCGCTTAAGGCGCTCAACTTCCTGATTCACCAGTTCGATTCGGATATCGTGACCGTGGATTATCGTGTGCGCGGTTTCACCCGTGACGTTGAAGGCAAAAAGCACTTCATCGACCACGAGATCAACTCGATCCAGAACTACCTGTCCGAAGATACCCGCGACAGTTATCAGATGACCGACGTGAACGTGTACCAGGAAAACCTGTTCCATACCAAAATGCTGTTGAAGAACTTTGAACTGGATAATTACCTGTTCGGCGACGCCACCAGCAACTTGTCCTCTGAGCAACGTGCCCAGGTGACTGAGCGTGTGAAACACGAAATGCTCGAGATCTTCTACGCGCGCAACATGTCGAGCTAAGATTTTCGAACACAAAAAAGGCGACTACTTTGCGGTAGTCGCCTTTTTTATTGACCGTGGTATGGCCTTCGCGAGCAAGCTCGCTCCCACATTAGTCCTGCGAACATAGATCCATTGTGGGAGCGAGCTTGCTCGCGATGAGGCCCTGTCTGACGACGCTGAAGTCAGACCCGGTAGGTACTTTTGGTCATGACCTTGGCCATCAGGCTCATGCCGAATTTCACCGGCGCCGGGAAGCGAAAACCCCCGGCATCCAGCGCGCTTTCGGCGTGCTGTTCTTCGTCGATGCGCATTTGCTCGAGAATGGCCCGGGACTTCTCGTCTTCGGCCGGCAGTTGCTCAAGGTGTTCGTTCAAGTGTTTGCAGACTTGATCTTCAGTTGCCGCGACGAAACCCAGACTGACTTTGTCGCTGATCAGCCCGGCGACGGCACCAATGCCGAACGACATGCCGTAGAACAGTGGATTGAGAATGCTGGTGTGGCTGCCCAGTTGGCGGATGCGCTGTTCGCACCAGACCAGGTGATCGATCTCTTCCTCGGCCGCATGTTCCATTGCCTCACGCACCTGCGGCAGCTTGGCGGTCAGGGCCTGGCCCTGGTACAGCGCCTGGGCACAGACTTCGCCGGTATGGTTGATGCGCATCAGGCCGGCGACGTGCCGGGTGTCTTCGTCGCTCATTTTCGCTTCTGGCTGCACGATGGCTGGCGATGGGCGATATGGCTGGCCACTGAAGGGCAGCAAAGTGCGCATGGCGGCGTCGGCTTGCAACAGAAGACGGTCAATCGGCGAGTAGTGACGTTGGGTAGTCATGCTGACCTCCGGGAAGAATCTCGGCGGCCAGTTTACCGCAATCGGCCGGGTAAGGTTTGCGCTGGGTCATGTAGGCTGTTTGCACCTGAAGCAAAAGATCGCAGCCTGCGGCAGCTCCTACACTATCCGTCTGTAGGAGCTGCCGCAGGCTGCGATCTTTTTGAGCGAAAATACAATCAGCCCGGCGGCCAGTGCATCTGGCGCTGACCCAGCACGTGCATATGAATGTGGTAGACGGTCTGCCCACCCTGTTCATTGCAGTTCATGACCACGCGAAAGCCTTCTTCGCAGCCCAGCTCCAGTGCCAGGCGTTGGGCAGTGAACAGAATATGTCCGGCCAGTGCCTTATCGTCCTCGGTGAGGTCGTTGAGGGTGCGTACCGGTTTTTTCGGGACTACCAGAAAATGCACGGGCGCCTGCGGGGCGATATCGTGGAAGGCCAGGACCTGGTCATCCTCGTAAATGATCCTGGCAGGTATTTCTCTGTTGATGATCTTGGTGAACAGAGTATCCACAGCTGTTTCTCCATTGTGTTGGTCCGGGCTGAGTGTACTGAACGGAGCAGTCCCGAGCCCAGACTTTTACGTGGTTGAGCGCTCAGCGCGGGCAATACGCCTTGTTGACCATGCCCACGATGGTACGAGTCAGCCAGCGCGAACCGAAGCGCGGCAACAGCGCGAACCAGCGATTGCGGCGCCCGGGAATGATGATCGCGCGGTTCTTCTCCAGCGCACGCACCGTGTACAGGGCCACTTCCTCGGGGCTCATCAGCAGTTTGCTGTTGGCCAGTTTGTCGGCGTTCAGTTGCGCTGTGCGAAAAAACGCCGTGCGCGTGGGGCCGGGGCAAAGAACCGAAACCTTGACCGCGCATTTTTTCAGCTCTACCCGCAAACCTTCGGAGAAGTGCAGTACATACGCTTTGCTGGCGTAGTAGGTACTCATCCATGGGCCTGGATTGAAGGCCGCCATCGATGCGACGTTCAAAATCTGTCCGCCGCCCTGCAAAGCCATGCTGTTGCCAATGGCGTGGCACAGGCGAGTCAGGGCCAGGATATTCACTTCGATCAGGTCTTGTTCGGTCATCCAGTCCTGCGCCAGAAACGGGCCGCAGGTGCCGATACCGGCACAATTGACCAGCAGGTCGATCTGTCGGTCACCCTCTTCGAGTTCCAGCAGAAAGCCGGACAGGCGCAGCGGTTCACCCAGATCGCAAGCGCGAAACAGCACCTCGACGCCGAAGCGCTGGGTCAGTTCGATGGCGATACTTTCCAACTGATCACGTTGGCGGGCCACCAGAATCAGGCTGCGGCCGCGTCGCGCCAGCGCTTCGGCCATGGCCAGGCCGATGCCGCTGGAAGCGCCAGTGATCAGAGCGTAACGGGTCATGCAATTCTCCATCGCAACGGCTCGCGGCCTGTGGACAGAGCTGTCACAGATACCGAGCGCGTTTATTGTTTCTCATAGTCTACAGGGGGCTGAGCTGCTTTCGCCGCATCGTCTGCTTCAACCGCGTCAGGCGACTCGCTGCTTTCATAACGGCTGGTCGAGGTGCTTTCGTATTCTTCGGTAATAGTGCTGAGGCCGCCGGCAAGCCCACCGACAAAGACCACCGCGATCACCACCAGCCACAGCCCGCACAGGACTTTCACGGCCGTGCTGTTAGGCGGCTGCGGCGCGCCATAGCGATTAGCCCCGATGTTTCCTGGCAGCACCGCCAACGCGATCGGAAACAGGCCGCCGATAAAGGGCACCAGGTTCAGAAACCATAGCCAGCCGGACCAGCCAAGATCGTGCAGACGTTGCACGCTGATGGTGATGTTTATGTAGAGGTACGCCACGATCGCCACGACACAAACAATCGCGCTAAGCACCATTTGATTGCCGGCCAACAGGCTGAGCCCAAAAACGCCGGCGATAGCACCAATGACCAGTAGCGCGGCCAATGACCAGGCGAGATAACGCAGGCGACCGATTCGACCCTGCACACCAAACACCTTGAGTTCGGAAAACTCTGGCAAGGCTTCGCCAACGGGCGCGCGAGGAGGGTTGTAGGGTGATTCGTTGTCGCCGAATGCGGGTGTCGTGTAAGGGGGCGGGGGTGATTCGTGAACGTCGGTCAGATTGAGCTCGATCGACGGTTCGGCTTCGATGCGTGCATCGATGCCGGTTTTTGACAGGGCATTCAGATAAGTTTGTGCATCTGTGTGGGACAGGCCGCGTTTAAGTGCGACAGGTTTTCCGCTGAACAAGCGTTCGATGGCCGAGACGTCGCTTTTGAACAGCTGGGCGAGATTGAGTTTCGCGGTGGTGATGTCGACCCCCGGAAGCAGGGCACCCTGGAAGACGATCTTGAAACGATTTTCGCTCATGCCGGGGCATCCTTGTCGCGAGTCTATGTTCGGTACCCAGCAGTTTAAGCCAGCCAGAATCGGCTGGCCAAACCTTGTGCGTCAGCGCGGCCAGCGTTTGGGCAGTTGGGCTGCGAGTTCTTGCGCCTTGCGGTATTCGGCGTCCAGCCGTGCAACCAGTTGATCGACACTCGGCAGGTCGTCGATTTCACCCACGCCCTGGCCTGCGGACCAGACGGTTTTCCAGGCTTTGGCTTCATCGCTCAAGGGTTTGAGCTTGGAGCCGAAGTTGACTTCACCCTTGCCTTGCAACGCGTCTACGTCAAAACCGGCGTTTACCAGGCTTTGGCGCATGAAGCTTGCCGGAACGCCAGACACCACTGGAGTATGGACAATGTCGGCGGCCCTGGAGGTCAGCAACATCTCTTTATACGCTTCAGGCGCGTGGCTTTCGGTGGTGCCGATAAAGCGTGTGCCGAAGTAGGCCAGATCCGCACCAAGCAGTTGCGCAGCGAGAATTTCGTGGCCGTGGTTCAGGCAGCCAGCCAGCAGCAAGGTTTTGTCGAAGAACTGACGAATCTCGGCAATCAGTGAAAAGGGGCTCCAGGTTCCGGCGTGACCACCGGCGCCGGCGGCAACGGCGATCAAACCATCAACGCCAGCCTCGGCGGCTTTTTCTGCATGACGACGGGTCGTCACGTCATGGAACACCAGGCCGCCGTAGCTGTGTACCGCATCGACCAGCTCTTTCACCGCGCCAAGGCTGGTGATCACGATCGGCACTTTATGCTCGATGCAGATCGCCAGATCCGCTTCCAGCCGCGGGTTGCTGTGGTGAACGATCAGGTTCACTGCATAGGGTGCCGGGTTCTCCAGTAGCGCCAGGCCCGCTTCGATCTCCTCCAGCCAGGCTTTGAAGCCGCTGCTTTCACGCTGGTTCAGCGCTGGAAAGCTGCCGACCACGCCATTGCGGCAGCAGGCGAGCACCAACTGCGGATTGGAAATCAGGAACATCGGCGCCGCCACGACAGGCAGACGCAAACGTTGTTCGAGCAAAGCGGGCAGCGACATTGGAAGTACCCCGATAAGGTGCGACTGATTAAGATTAGAACGGCCGTACGACGACCAGAATTACAATAGCCAGCAATATCAGAACTGGCACTTCATTGAACCAGCGATAAAAGACATGGCTGCGGGTGTTTTCGCCACGGGCAAAACGTTTTACCTGCGCACCGCACATGTGGTGATAGCCGATCAGGATCACCACCAGGGTCAACTTGGCGTGCATCCAGCCGCCTTGACCGAAGTACGCGCTGGGGTTGAGGCTGATCAGCCAGATGCCGAAAGCCAGCGTGGCGATCATCGCCGGGCCCATGATTCCCCGATACAGTTTGCGCTCCATGATGCTGAAGCGTTCCTTGCTGATGCTGTCTTCACTTTGCGCGTGGTAGACGAACAGGCGCGGCAGGTAAAACAGGCCGGCAAACCAGCAGACCATGCTGATGATGTGAAGCGCTTTGAGCCACAGATAAAGCATTTTTGGTTATTCCCAGGTTCACGGTAGCCCGAATAGTAGAGGCTTGAGCCTCCGTACGTCACCTTGACGGTTGTCGCAGGGCGGTGCGCGTCCTATTATCGACGGCTTTCCAGTGGGTTCGTTGAGGGCAGGTTTATGGTCAAGGTCGGTATCGTCGGCGGCACGGGTTACACCGGGGTTGAATTGCTGCGTCTGTTGGCACAGCATCCGCAAGCTGAAGTGGTAGTGATCACTTCCCGATCCGAGGCAGGCCTGGCTGTTGCCGACATGTACCCGAACCTGCGAGGCCACTACGACGGCCTGGCGTTTAGCGTTCCGGACATCAAAACCCTCGGTGCCTGCGACGTGGTGTTCTTCGCCACTCCGCACGGCGTAGCGCATGCACTGGCCGGTGAATTGCTGGCGGCCGGGACCAAGGTCATCGACCTGTCGGCAGACTTCCGTCTGCAGGACGCGGACGAGTGGGCCAAGTGGTACAACCAGCCGCACGGTGCTCCAGAACTGCTGACGGAGGCGGTTTACGGCTTGCCGGAAGTCAATCGCGAGCAGATCAAGCAGGCGCGCCTGATTGCGGTTCCGGGTTGCTACCCAACCGCCACGCAACTGGGCTTCCTGCCGTTGCTTGAAGCAGGTCTTGCCGATACGTCGCGCCTGATCGCTGACTGCAAGTCGGGTGTCAGCGGCGCTGGTCGCGGCGCCAGCGTCGGTTCGCTGTACTCCGAAACGTCCGAGAGCATGAAGGCCTATGCCGTCAAAGGGCATCGTCACTTGCCGGAGATTCGCCAGGGGCTGCGCCGCGCTGCCGGCAAGGACGTCGGTCTGACTTTCGTTCCGCACCTGACGCCGATGATTCGCGGTATCCACTCCACGCTCTATGCCACCGTGGTCGACCGCTCGGTGGACTTGCAGGCGCTGTTTGAAAAGCGTTACGCCAACGAACCGTTCGTCGATGTCATGCCTGCTGGCAGCCATCCGGAAACCCGTAGCGTGCGGGGTGCCAACGTTTGCCGTATTGCGGTACATCGTCCACAGGACGGCGATCTGGTGGTGGTGTTGTCGGTGATCGACAACCTGGTCAAAGGCGCGTCGGGTCAGGCGGTGCAGAACCTGAACATCCTGTTTGGTCTGGACGAGCGTCTGGGCCTGTCCCATGCAGGCATGCTGCCTTAAGGCTTTATCCCGCTCAGCAAACAGGCCCGTTGAACGGGCCTGTTTGTATTCCGGGCTGACAATTGTGTTGATTGATATACCGTAACAATAGTTGACCGATTTTCTGGGAGAAGCGGATAATGCGCGTCATCACGCATTATGGCGGCGTAACGCCGGGAGATAGTCAGCATGAGCGTCGAATCCTTCACCCCCACGGCTTTGCAATTCACCCACGGTGCCGCGCACAAGGTGAAGAGCCTGGTCGATGAAGAGGGTAATGATCGCTTGAAGCTGCGCGTATTCGTTACGGGCGGCGGTTGTTCGGGGTTTCAGTACGGCTTCACATTCGATGAAGAAGTGGCCGATGACGACACCATCGTCGAGCGCGAAGGCGTCAGCCTGGTCGTAGATCCGATGAGCTTCCAGTACCTGGCAGGTGCCGAGGTGGATTACCAGGAAGGTCTGGAAGGTTCGCGTTTCGTGATCAAGAACCCGAATGCCACCACGACCTGTGGTTGCGGCTCTTCGTTCTCGATCTGATCGCACTTCAAAGCATCACTAAACGCCGCATGGCTTCACGGCTTTGCGGCGTTTTACTGTCCGGGATTCAGGCGGGGTAGATGGCGCCGAGAACGCGTAAACCACGAGCGCCGGTGACGCTCGGGCGATTGGCCGGGATGTTTTCGAGGCAGCAATGGGCCAGCCAGGCGAAGGCCATGGCTTCGACCCAGTCCGGGTCTACGCCGTAAGCCGCGGTGCTGCTGACCTTGGCGTTTGGTAGCAGGCTGGCGAGGCGGGCCATCAGCGTTGCGTTATGGGCACCACCGCCACAGACCAGCAGCTCTTGCGTATCGGCTTGTGCGGCTTGCAGCGACTCGACGATGGTCAGCGCCGTCAGCTCAAGCAACGTGGCCTGTACGTCCTGTGCAGCAAATGCGGGCAGGCGCGCCAGGTGTTGTGTCAGCCATTGCAGGTTGAACACTTCGCGGCCGGTGCTTTTCGGGCCCTTGGTCAGGAAGAACGGGTCGCTGAGCAAGGCCTTCAGCAGAACAGGTTCTACGTTGCCGCTTGCGGCCCACAGGCCGTCACGGTCGAAGGTTTCGCCGCGTTGCTGGTGAATCCAGGCGTCCAGCAGGACATTGCCTGGGCCACAGTCAAAGCCTGAGACGGGTTTGCCGGTCTCGATCAGGCTGAGATTGCTGAAGCCGCCGACGTTCAAGACTGCGCGGTTGCCGCTGCGCTCTTCAAACAAAGCTTCATGAAACGCTGGAACCAGCGGTGCGCCTTGCCCGCCGGCAGCCACGTCGCGGCTACGGAAGTCACTGACGACGGTGATTCCGGTCAGTTCGCTGAGCAGCGCGGGGTTGCCGATCTGCACGGTAAAACCGCGTGCAGGCTCGTGGCGAATGGTCTGTCCGTGGCTGCCGATAGCCCGCACATCGTCCGGTTTCAGCTGTTGATCTGCGAGAAGGGTATTGATGCCCTGGGCGGCCAGTTTCACCCAGTTTTGCTGGGCGATGGCGCTGCGGGCGATCTCGTCAGGCCCGCTGGCGCACAAGCCAAGCAGCTCGGCGCGCAGGGATTCGGGCATGGGAATGTAGTGTGTGGCGATCAGTTTGATCGCCACGGCGTGTTCGATCAGGGCAATGTCCAGGCCATCAAGGCTGGTACCGGACATCACACCTATATAGAGCGCCATGGCTTAGCGCTTTCTCGAAGCCAGCAGGGTGGTTTTCTCTTGCTCCATGCGCGCCATCAGCGGCTGGCTTTGTTGCAGGAAGCGCGCGCGCTCAGCCTTGGCGATCGGGTCGGCCATCGGCAGCTTCTGTCCCAGCGGGTCGACGTGAACGCCGTTGACCTGGAACTCGTAGTGCAAGTGTGGACCGGTAGAGAGTCCGGTAGTGCCGATATAACCGATCACTTGGCCCTGCTTGACGTTGCCACCAGTCTTGATGCCTTTGGCGAAGCCCTGCATGTGGCCGTAAAGCGTGCGGTAGGTGTTGCCGTGCTGAATGATCACTGTGTTGCCGTAACCGCCGCGGCGCCCGGCCAGCAGCACTTTACCGTCACCGGCCGCCTTGATTGGTGTGCCGCGAGGCGCTGCGTAGTCGACGCCTTTGTGCGCGCGAATTTTGTTCAGAATTGGATGCTTGCGGCCCATGGAGAAACGCGAGCTAATACGGGCGAAGTCCACTGGCGTACGAATGAACGCCTTGCGCATGCTGTTGCCGTCGGCCGTGTAGTAGCTGCTGTTACCTTGTTTGTTGGTGTAGCGCACGGCGGTGTACGTCTTGCCGCGGTTGGTGAAACGGGCGGAAAGAATGGGGCCATTACCGACAGCTTTGCCGTTGACGACTTTCTGTTCGTAGATCACGTCGAACTCGTCACCCTGGCGAATATCCTGGGCGAAGTCGACGTCGTAGCCAAACACACTGGCCATGTCCATGGTGAGGCTATGGGACAGGCCGGCACGCGCTGCGGATTGCGAAAGCGAGCTGTTGATCACGCCGTGAACATAGGCGGAGCGCACGGTTGGTTTGGCAGTGATGCGGTTAAAGGTATAGCCCTTGGCGTTTTTGCTCAGGCTGATGCTTTCAACGTCGCTGATCTTGCTGTGCAGATTGGTCAGCTGGCCATCGTGGCCCAGTTCGAACTCGAGTTTCTGACCGTGTTTAAGCTGGGTGAACTGCTTGGCTTGCTTGTCGCTGGCCAATATATCGTGCACTGAAGCGGCCGGGAGCCCGACTTTTTCGAACAGTGTGGAGAGGGTGTCGCCCTTGGCAACGATTACTTCCCGGTGGCCAGGCGCTTTCTTCTCTTCAACGACCGGTTCCGGGGCCGCTTTAGCTGTTTCCTTGGTATCGTCGGTGCTGTCTTCGATCTGGGCGAATGGAGATTCGACCGGCTCGTTTGTGGCTTGAACGGCGTCAGCAGCGTCTTGATCTTGTGTCAGTTGTTCTGCAGGGCGTTCCAGTTCAAGGCTCAGGGTTGTCTTTTTGGCTTCAACGTCGCTGGAAGGGAATACCAGGAGCGCCAGGCTGAGGAGTGCGGCGATGCCGCTCGCCGCGAGCAGATGAGTCTTCGGATAAAGCGGCGGCGCTTTAGACGGTTCTGTGGTCATAGGTAATTTGACTTTGGAAAAGATGAATTGGAAAAGATGAATGACATGATGAAGATGAAATAACTGTATAAAATATAACCAAATCATCTCTTAAGCAAGTCGCGAATGCTCTGTTCGTGGATTGGTGTCCGTGCGCCGGGCAAAACTTGTAATTGGTGCGCGATCTTGTATGGTTGGTTCCCTTTGAATCTGAGCCTTGCGGGTCTGTTATGAAGTCGGTTGAAGAGCAGCTAGCGCTGATCAAACGTGGTGCGGAAGAACTGTTGGTCGAGTCCGAGCTGATCGAGAAGCTCAAGCGCGGCCAGCCGCTGCGTATTAAGGCTGGCTTCGATCCGACTGCGCCGGATTTGCACCTGGGTCACACGGTGCTTATTAATAAACTGCGTCAGTTCCAGGAACTGGGTCACCAGGTGATCTTCCTGATAGGTGACTTCACCGGGATGATCGGTGATCCGAGCGGCAAGAGTGTTACCCGTCCTCCGTTGACGCGTGAGCAGGTTCTCGAGAATGCCGAGACCTATAAGACTCAGGTGTTCAAGATTCTTGATCCGGCGAAAACCGAAGTGGCTTTCAACTCCACCTGGATGGATCAGATGGGGCCTGCGGACTTCATTCGCCTGACTTCGCAATACACCGTGGCGCGTATGCTTGAGCGCGACGACTTCAGTAAGCGCTATACGACCAATCAGCCGATCGCTATTCACGAGTTTCTGTATCCACTGGTTCAGGGGTATGACTCGGTAGCGTTGCGCGCGGATGTCGAGTTGGGCGGTACTGATCAGAAGTTCAACCTGCTGATGGGGCGTGAGCTGCAGCGCAGTTATGGTCAGGAGGCTCAGTGCATTCTGACCATGCCATTGCTCGAAGGGTTGGATGGCGTGAAGAAGATGTCCAAGTCGTTGGGCAACTACGTCGGTATTCAAGAAGCGCCGGGCGTCATGTACGGCAAGCTGGTTTCGATTCCTGATGTGCTGATGTGGCGCTACTTCGAATTGCTCAGCTTCCGCTCCATGGATGAGATCGATGCGTTGCGTGCTGATGTCGAAGCTGGCGCCAATCCGCGAGATATCAAGATCAAGCTGGCTGAAGAGATTGTTGCGCGTTTCCATGGTGAAGAAGCTGCGGCGAATGCTCACCGTGCTGCGGGTAACCGTATGAAGGAAGGCGAGCTGCCGGATGATCTGCCAGAGATCGAGCTGACTGCTGCTGAGGATATGCCGATTGCAGCTGTGCTTAATAAAGCAGGGCTGGTAAAGAACTCGGCGGTCGCGCGCGACCTGCTCGGTTCTGGCGGCGTGCGTATAGATGGTGAAGTGGTTGATCGCACCTTTATATATGCGCTGGGCGCGACCCATGTTTGCCAGGCCGGAAAGAAGGCATTCGCGCGTATTACGCTTAAATCCGAGTAAAGCTGGAATTAGGGGTTGACGGCAGATTCTGGAAGTCTATAATTCGCCCCACTTCCGGCGCAGTCGAAACGGAAAACTCCTTGGTAAACAAAGAGTTACGCAGTTTTCGGCAGCGGTTACGCTTCGGTTCATCGAGGCCCGAAGGAGTTGATAAGGCAGTGTGTTTTCGCCTTGTTGAC
>NZ_MOBJ01000005.1 GCF_003732225.1 Pseudomonas brassicacearum
CCATGTGAGAGTAGGTCATCGTCAAGATTAAATTCCGAAACCCCTATCTGCGATTGCAGATAGGGGTTTTGTTTTGCCTGCGAGAAAGTTCGTACGGCAACATCGGACAGCTCCCGGCTGTCACAGTCACCTGACAATGCTAAGGTTCGGCCCTAGCTTTTGCATTTCTCCAAGGAAGCCCTTATGGCGGACGCTACGTTCCTCAATGCTGGTTTTATGGTGGTTCACGGCAACCGCCTGGACGAGCTGCGTAGCCTGGTGGTCAGTTGGATGCGGCGTTATCCGCTTGCCCCCCTGGAAAATGAAATCGCTCTGGTACAGAGCAACGGTATTGCCCAATGGCTGAAGCTGGCATTGGCCGAAGACCCTGAAGATGACGACATGGGCGGCTGTGGCATAGCCGCGGCCATTGATGTGCAGTTGCCCGGCAGCTTTATGTGGCAACTTTATCGATCGGTGCTCGGGCGCGATGAGATTCCAGCGAAGTCCTTGCTGGACAAAGCGCCTCTAACCTGGCGCTTGATGCGCTTGTTACCGGAGCTGATCGATCAACCGCACTTCGAACCGCTGCAACGCTTCCTGACTCACGATACCGACCTGCGTAAACGCTATCAGCTCGCTGAGCGGCTCGCGGATCTGTTTGACCAATATCAGGTGTACCGGGCGGACTGGTTGGAAGATTGGGCAGCAGGCCGTCACCAACTGCACAGCGGCAGAGGTGAGAGCAAACCGCTCACGCCGGCCAACTGTTGGCAGGCTGAGTTGTGGCGTGCGTTATTGCTGGACGTTGGTGAGCAAGGCATGGCGCAAAGCCGTGCAGGCGTTCACCAACGCTTCATCGAGACAATCACTGGCCTGGACACCGCACCTAAGGGGTTACCTTCACGGGTGATCGTTTTCGGCATTTCTTCGCTACCCGCTCAAGCCCTGGAAGCACTCGCGGGATTGGCTCGCTTCAGCCAGGTTCTGCTTTGTGTACACAACCCATGTCGTCACCATTGGGCCGACATCGTCGCCGATAAAGACCTTTTAAGGCACCAATACAAGCGTCAGGCGCGCAAGGCCGGCATGCCGGTCGTACTTGACCCACAAACCCTGCATCAACATGCTCACCCGCTTCTGGCAGCATGGGGCAAGCAAGGGCGCGACTACATCAATCTGCTCGATAGTTATGACGATCCCAACAGCTATCGATCAGCATTTCGCGATGGGCGCATCGATCTTTTCAGCGAAAGCCAGCCGTTGAACATGCTCAATCAATTGCAGGACGACATCCTCGAATTGCGTCCGCTGAATGAAACCCGACTGCTCTGGCCTGCGGTCGATCTGAAGCAGGACGAGTCGATCCGTTTTCACATTGCCCATAGTGCTCAGCGCGAAGTGGAGATACTCCATGATCAGCTGCTTGCACGCTTCAGCGCTGACCCGCAGCTGCGGCCACGCGATGTGATCGTGATGGTGCCGGACATCGACAGTTACGCTCCACACATCCGAGCCGTGTTTGGTCAACTTGAGCGGGAGGATCGGCGCTTTATCCCATTTACGCTGACCGACCAGGGTCAGCGTGGCCGTGACCCGCTGCTGATCGCGGTCGAGCATTTGCTCAAACTGCCAGACAGCCGTTTCCCGGTCAGCGAGATCCTCGACTTGTTGGACGTTCCGGCATTGCGCGCTCGATTCGCAGTAGAGGAGCGCGACCTGCCGACCTTGCACCGCTGGATCGAAGGGGCTGGCATTCGCTGGGGGATGAATGCAGAACAGCGCGCCGGTCTGGGTTTACCTGATGAGCTTGAGCAAAACAGTTGGCGTTTTGGCCTGCGTCGCATGCTTCTGGGGTATGCCGTTGGCAGTGGTCATTCCTGCGATGGCATCGAACCTTATGATGAAATCGGCGGGCTGGATGCGGCACTGATCGGCCCGTTGGTAGCTTTACTCGATGCTTTGCAGATCGCTCACAAAGAGCTCACACAACCGGCATCGCCCGAGCAATGGGGCGTGCGCCTGCAAGCGTTGATGCAGCTATTTTTCCTGGCAAGCAATGAGCATGACGACTATCTGCTGGCCCAGCTCGAGTTGCTCCGCGAAACCTGGCTGGAGACCTGCGAATCGGTTGGTTTGCAGGACGAACTGCCGCTGACGGTGGTCCGTGAAGCCTGGTTGGCCGGTCTCGATCAGGGGCGTTTGTCCCAGCGTTTCCTGGCAGGCGCAGTGAACTTCTGCACGTTGATGCCGATGCGGGCAATCCCTTTCAAACTCGTTTGCCTACTGGGCATGAACGACGGTGATTATCCGCGTGCGCAACCGCCACTGGACTTCGATCTGATGGGCAGCGATTACCGGCCCGGTGATCGGTCGCGGCGAGAGGATGACCGCTATCTGTTGCTCGAGGCCTTGCTCTCGGCGCGGGATCAGCTTTACATCAGCTGGGTCGGGCGCAGTATTCGCGACAATAGCGAGCGCCCCGCATCGGTATTGATCGGTCAGTTGCGTGACCATCTGGCTAACGGCTGGAAGCTCGCCGATGACTGCGAGGAACTCCTTGAGGCGATGACTCAGGAGCATCCGTTACAACCCTTCAGTGCCCGTTATTTCCATGAAGGCGATCAACTGTTCAGCTATGCCCGAGAATGGCAGTTGTTACATGAGCAGCATGACCGCGCTCCCACCTTGGAAGTACTTGATGCCTATGTACAGGAAGAACCGCTGAGTCTTGGCCAGCTACAGGATTTCCTGCGCAACCCCGTGCGTCATTTTTTCAGTCAGCGTCTCAAGGTGTTTTTCGAAGCGGCTGAAGCGCCCTTGGCAGACGAAGAACCCTTCGTGCTCGACGCGTTGCAACGATACAGCCTGAGCGATAGCTTGCTTGAAGCTGCACTGGCTAGCCCGGACCAATCTGATCAAGCGCTGCATGCACAGGCCCAGAAGCTACAGGACAGCGGCTTGTTGCCGATGGCCGGTTTCGGCGAGTGCTTGCAACGTGAGTTGATCGAGCCGCTACCGGATCTGCTGCAGCGTTATCAACAGTTGCTGGTGCTGTGGCCGACACCACAAAACAGTGCTTTGCCAGTTGCGCTCCAATTGCAGGGGGTGAGCCTGGAAGGCTGGCTCAGCGGCCTTCATCAGCGCAGCGATGGCGGGTTGCTGGCTGTCACTACGATCCCCAACAGCATTGGTTCGATCAAGACCCGCAAATGGCATCGTCTGACCCGACCTTGGGTTAACCATCTGGTGGCCTGCGCGAGCGGTTTGTCGATGACCACGGGGTTGGTGGCCAGTGACGATACGTTACTGCTTGCGCCTATCGAACGAGACGCCGCGCTGAAAATTCTTGGCAATCTGTTGCAGGCCTGGCAATCAGGTATGCGCCAGCCACTGCCCGTAGCGGTAAAAACTGCCTTCGCCTGGTTGGGACAGACTGATCCGGTCAAAGCTGAGGCTGCCGCTCGCAAGGCCTATGAAGGTGACGGTCAGACTACCGATGGCGAGCGCCGGGAAAGTCCCGCACTGGCTCGTCAGTTTGCCGATTACAACGCCTTGGTTGCCGATGAGACCTTTGTCGATTGGTGTGACGCGCTCTACCGTCCTCTGCTCGAAGCTCCCTGGCGCTCATTGACCAGTGAGGAGTCGCACTCATGACGGCCAAAGTCCCTCTGGCATTAGCTTTCCCGCTTCGCGGTAGTCAACTGATCGAAGCCAGCGCCGGCACCGGTAAGACATTCACCATTTCCGCGCTCTATCTGCGCCTGGTGCTGGGTCACGGTGACGAGTCTGGCGGATTTGGCCGTGAGCTCCTGCCTCCGCAAATCCTCGTAGTGACCTTCACCGACGCTGCTACCAAGGAACTGCGCGAACGAATCCGCACTCGCCTTGCAGAGGCAGCACGGTTTTTCCGGGATGAAACGCCAGCGCCAGACAGACTGATTGACGAGTTGCGTGCGCAGTTCACTCCCGAACAGTGGTCCGGCTGTGCGAACCGTTTGGATATCGCCGCACAGTGGATGGATGAGGCGGCGGTTTCGACGATTCACAGTTGGTGCCAACGGATGCTGCGTGAGCATGCATTCGACAGTGGCAGCCTGTTTACTCAAACCCTGGAAACCGATCACACTGATTTGCTCGGCGAAGTATTGCGCGATTACTGGCGGCTGTTTTGCTACCCGATGCAAGGTGATGCGCTGAACTGGGTTCGCACGCACTGGGGCGGTCCGGCCGCATTGCTGCCGAGGGTGCGCGGATTGTTCGCCAGTGAGCGTGACACTGACGAGGGTAAGGCGCCGGCCGAGTTGATCGCCGAGTGCTTGCAAGAACGGCGTGACGCGTTGCTGGAGCTCAAGGCACCTTGGCGACAATGGGCGCAGGAGTTGCGTGAGATCTGTCTGCAAGGCGTCGCCAGCAAGTCTGTCGACGGACGCAAGATGCAAGCGCGTTATTTCGAGCCCTGGTTCGAGAAAATCAGTGATTGGGCCGAGGATGAAAGCCTTGAACAACTGGATATCGGCACCGGCTTCAATCGTCTGACACCCGATGGCATGGCTGAGGCCTGGAAAGGCCAGGCGCCGAGCCACCCCGGCCTGGATGCCATGCCCGGCCTGAAAGCCAGTCTCGATGCATTGCCGACCCCGGACGCGGCAGTCCTGAAACATGCCGCGCAGTGGGTGGGTGCACGCTTTGAAGAAGAGAAGCGTCGTCGTGCTGAAATGGGTTTCGACGACATGTTGTTGAGGCTCGACGCCGCACTGCGGGCCGACGGTGGTGAGCGCTTGGCGACGTTGATCCGCGAGCAGTTTCCAGTCGCGTTGATCGACGAATTCCAGGACACCGACCCAGTGCAGTACCGGATCTTCGAAAGTATCTACCGCATCGAAGACAACAACCCCGAATGCGGGCTGTTTCTGATCGGCGACCCGAAGCAAGCGATCTATGCCTTCCGTGGTGCCGATATCTACACTTACCTGCGCGCGCGTCAGGCGACGAGTGGTCGCTTGCATACCTTGGGCACCAACTTCCGCTCCAGTCATGGAATGGTCGATGCGGTGAACCATGTGTTCCAGCGTGCCGAATCCCGTGAGCAGGGCCGTGGTGCGTTTTTGTTCCGCGAGAAGAGCGGCGAAAACCCGGTTCCATTTCTACCGGTCGAGTCTCAGGGTCGCAAAGAGTCGTTGCAGATCAACGGTCAGGCTGTGTCGGCGCTGAATATCTGGCAGCTGTCCAGCGAGCAGCCGTTGTCCGGTGTCGTGTACCGACAGCAACTGGCTGCAGCGTGCGCCAGTGAAATCACCGAATTGCTCAATGGCGGACAGCAGGGGCGTGCGGGTTTTGTTCGGGGGGCAGAGGATCTACAGGGGTTGCTCCCGGCGGATATCGCGATTCTGGTGCGCGATGGTAAAGAAGCCCAGGCCGTACGCAACGAGTTGTCCGCGCGGGGTGTGCGCAGTGTTTATCTGTCGGACAAGGATTCGGTATTCGCGGCCCAAGAGGCTCACGACCTGTTGAGTTGGCTAAAGGCCTGCGCCGAGCCGGATGTCGAGCGGCCGCTGCGTGCAGCGCTGGCCAGCATCACGCTGAATCTGTCACTGACAGAGCTGGAACGTTTGAACCAGGATGAGCTGGCCTGGGAGAAGCGAGTCATGCAGTTTCGCGAGTACCGGGTGATCTGGCGAAGTCAGGGCGTCCTGCCAATGCTGCGACGCTTGCTACACGATTTCGAACTGCCTCAGGCCCTGATTACTCGAAGCGATGGCGAACGCATACTGACCAACCTGCTGCATCTCTCGGAGCTGTTGCAGCAAGCCGCCGCCGAGCTCGATGGCGAGCAAGCCCTGATCCGTCATTTGTCCGAGCATCTGGCGTTGTCGGGGCAGGCCGGCGAGGAGCAGATTCTACGTCTGGAAAGCGATGAACAATTGGTCAAGGTAGTGACCATCCACAAGTCCAAGGGTCTTGAGTACCCGTTGGTTTTTCTGCCGTTCATCTGCTCAGCCAAACCGGTGGATGGCAGCCGTCTGCCGTTGCACTACCACGACGTGACCGGCAAGGCTCAGGTAACCCTGAGCCCAACCCCCGAGCTGATTGCTCAGGCGGACGATGAGCGTCTGGCCGAAGACTTGCGTCTGCTCTATGTGGCCTTGACCCGTGCCCAGCATGCTTGCTGGCTGGGCGTTACCGACCTCAAGCGTGGCAATAACAACAGTTCAGTACTGCACCTGTCTGCATTGGGTTACCTGTTGGGTGGCGGCGAGCGGCTGGCAGAGTCGTCGGGCCTGAAGCGTTGGCTGGAAGACTTGCAGCAAAACTGTACGGCGTTGAGCTATAGCGAGATGCCTGAAGCTACGGACGAACGTTTTCACCCACCACGTAATGAGGCTACGTTGCTCGCGCCGCTGGTACCGAAACGCAAGGCGACCGAGAACTGGTGGATCGCCTCCTACAGTGCATTGCGCATTGGTGACAGCCTGAGTGCCAGCAACGACGAGCCCCCGGAAAGCCCGCAGGCGCAAAAGCTTTTCGACGATGAACGACTCGATCCGGATGCGCCATGGGAAGTGCTTGCCAGCGGCGGCGATATCCACCGCTTCCCACGCGGGCCAAATCCTGGGACTTTTCTTCATGGATTATTGGAGTGGGCGGGCGATGAAGGTTTCACCGCAGACCCGAAATCCATCGAAAACGCCATAGCGCGTCGCTGCAATCGCCGCGGTTGGGAGGGCTGGATCAACACCTTGAGCGACTGGCTGCTGCACTTGTTGCAAGCGCCGTTACGCATCGGTGCCGAACAACCACCCGTGGTGTTCGAGCAACTGACCGAATACCGGGTCGAGATGGAGTTCTGGTTTGCCAGCCATAAAGTCGATGTGTTGAAGCTTGACGAACTGGTGCGTGAATACACCCATGACGGCGCTCCTCGTGTGCTCGCTGAGTCAGTGTTGCTCAATGGCATGTTCAAAGGTTTTATCGACCTGACATTCGAGCACGCCGGGCGTTACTACGTTGCGGATTACAAATCCAACTGGCTCGGTGTCGATGATTCGGCTTATACCGAGCAGGCAATGGAACAGTCGATTCTCGACCACCGTTACGACCTGCAATACGCGTTGTACCTGTTGGCACTGCACCGCCAGCTCAAGGTACGCCTCGCTGATTACGACTACGACCGGCACATGGGCGGCGCCTTGTATCTGTTCCTTCGAGGCACCCGGGCACCCAGCCAGGGTGTGTATTTCACCCGTCCGCCACGGGCATTGATCGAACGTCTGGACCGGCTGTTCCAGGGGAAACCAGAACCCAAGGCTGAACCGGCCTGGGAGCAGGGTGTATTGCTATGAGCCGTTCCTTTGCCGATTTGTTACCCACACCGTTGACGGCCGAAAGCCTGGCGGAACTGACGCCGCTGACCCGCGCCGACGACCTGTTGCTGCTGCTCGAACGCTGGGTCGAGCGTGGCTGGCTTCGGGCGTTGGACAAAGCCTTTGTCGCTTTCCTCCACGAACTGGCGCCCGACGGCGATCCGCTGGTGTTGCTGGCTGCAGCCTTGACCAGCCATCAACTGGGTCACGGGCATGTATGCCTTGATCTGTTCGAGACGCTCAAGGAGCCGGACTTCGCGCTTTCCTTGCCGCCGGAGGGCGATCTGCAGACAGGCACGCTGTTGTTGCCGTCGCAATTGCTTGAAGCATTGGAGGGCGCTCACTGGTGCAAGGTACTGGCATCCAGCAGTCTTGTGGCCCTGGCTGCCGATGGGTGTGACGAAGCAATGCAGCGTCCGTTGGTGTTGTCCGGCAAGCGACTTTATTTACGTCGTTACTGGACGTACGAACGGCGCATCGACAGTGCGCTGCGCCAACGTCTTGTCGCCCATGAGCCAATGCCTGGCGACCTGTCCGAACGCCTGAGCGGTTTGTTTGGTCAGGCCAGTTCTCGCGCGCAGATTGATTGGCAGAAACTTGCCTGTGCCCTGGCCACCCGTGGTGCATTCAGCATCGTCACCGGCGGGCCCGGAACCGGTAAAACCACCACGGTCGTGCGCTTGCTGGCCTTGCTCCAGGCGCCTGCGGTGGAGGCGGGCAAGCCGCTGCGCATTCGACTCGCCGCGCCTACAGGCAAGGCCGCTGCGCGGCTGACAGAGTCCATCAGTCAGCAAGTTCGCACGCTGCAAGTTGCCGATAATGTCAGAGACAAAATCCCCTCTGACGTGACGACGGTACACCGCCTGCTCGGCAGCCGGCCGGGTACCCGGCATTTCCGCCATCACGCCGGTAATCGCCTGCCGCTGGACGTGCTGGTGGTCGACGAAGCTTCGATGATCGACCTGGAAATGATGGCCAATCTGCTCGATGCGTTGCCGATACATGCCCGGTTGGTCTTGCTCGGTGACAAGGATCAACTGGCCTCGGTGGAAGCCGGCGCCGTACTGGGTGATCTATGTCGTGATGCCGAGGCCGGTTGGTACAGTCCGCAGACCCGCGATTGGTTGGAGGCCGTCAGTGGTGAAGACCTCAGCTCCAGCGGTCTGCAGGAAGACACCAACGCCAGTCACCCATTGGCTCAACAGGTGGTGATGCTGCGTCACTCGCGGCGATTTGGCGAAGGCAGCGGCATTGGTCAACTGGCGCGTTGGGTCAATCAGCAGCAGGCCGATGAGGCGCGCAAGTTGCTGGCTGCCCGCAGTCATGCCGATCTGTTTTCGCTGGCCCTCAAGGGTGAGCAGGACCGGGCACTGGAGCGGCTATTGCTCGAAGGCCAGGGCGAAGGTCCGCAGGGTTATCGGCATTACCTGAGTCTCTTGCGCAACCAGCGTCCATCCATCGCCTCACTGCCTGACAATCCCTGCTGGGTCGAGTGGGCGCGCAATGTCTTGCAGGCCTTCGACGCTTTTCAGCTGTTGTGTGCCGTGCGCAAGGGGCCGTGGGGTGTCGAAGGGCTGAATCAGCGGATTACCGGCGCGCTACTCAAGGCGCGACTGATCGAGAGTGATCAGCAATGGTACGAAGGACGTCCGGTGCTGATGACACGCAACGATTATGGTCTTGGCCTGATGAATGGTGACATCGGTATCGCCCTCAAATTGCCTGAACGCGATGGCCAGGAGGTTGGACGCCAGGTGCTGCGCGTCGCTTTTGCGCGTAACGATGGTCAGGGTGGTGTGAGGTTTGTTCTGCCCAGCCGGCTCAACGACGTGGAAACGGTCTACGCCATGACCGTGCACAAATCCCAAGGCTCCGAATTCGCCCACACCGCGTTGATCCTTCCGGATGCGCTGAACCCGGTGTTGACCAAAGAGCTGATCTACACCGGAATCACCCGCGCCAAGAACTGGTTTAGCCTGATCGAGCCGCGTACCGGGATTTTTGAGGAAGCCGTACGACGTAAGGTCAAGCGCTTGAGCGGGTTAATGCTGGAGCTGGGATGAGCCGGTGGCGTGACGGTGGCGAGAGGATTTGGCCTCCCGTCACCAACACTTGCTCAGCTCCCACGCCGTCTATTCGGCCGCCAGCAGTAGTTCCCGGGAGGGCAGGCCCATGAAGCGTCGGACTCGTTCCCCGGCCTGCTCATTGCGTATGGCGTGTGGTCTTGCATCCAGCTGAATATTCCCGCCTTCCATGAAAATGACCCGATCAGAAATCGACATCGCGAAGTCCATCTCGTGGGTCACGATCAGCATGGTCATGCCTTCTTTTGCCAAATCGCGGATCACGTTCAATACATCGCCCACCAGTTCCGGATCGAGGGCCGACGTCGGTTCGTCGAACAGCATGATCTTAGGCTCCATGGCCAATGCTCGGGCAATCGCTACCCGTTGTTGCTGGCCACCGGAAAGCTGATGCGGGTATTTGTGTGCATGGGCCAGCAGTCCGACCTTGTCCAGCAGCGCATAGGCGCGTTGTTCACTCAAGGGCTTGGCACAGCCGTGGTAGCGCGGCGCCAAGGTTATGTTGTCGAGAATGCAGCGATGGGGGAACAGGTTGAAGTTCTGGAAAACCATCCCGATATGCCGCACACCACTACGAGCCTGGGCGCTGTTGGGAGGGGAGTCGGGGCCGATGAAGCTCTCACCGAACAGCTTGATCTCGCCTTGATCAATACTTTCCAGGCCGTTGACGGTCCGGATCAATGAGGTTTTGCCTGAGCCTGACGGTCCGATGATCGAGATCACCTGGCCGCTGCCGACTGTCAGGTCAATGCCCTTGAGCACCTCATGATTGCCATAGCGCTTGTGGATTTTTTCCAATTGCAGAACCGGTGCTGCGCCGTGCTTGGAGGGGAGGCCGGTAGTGCCGGGCAGCGGCTGGATTTCGGCCTTGAGTCGGGCCACGGAAGTTTCGTCGAGAGTCTGTGGTTTGCGTTGGTTCAGATCCAGATGATGTTCCAGTCGCTGCAAAAACCAGCCGAACAGGCTCACGATAAGCACGTAATACACCGCTACTGCGGCGAGGGTTTCCATCACCAGGAAGTTTTGCGCGTACAGGCGCTGGCCAACGGTGAGCAGTTCGGTCAGGGAGATCACCGAAATCAGCGAGGTCAGTTTCACCACGGTGATGTATTCGTTGATCAGGGTCGGCAGCGAAATGCGAAAGGCCTGAGGAATTACGATCAAACGCTGCAAGCCCAGAAAGCCGATGCCCAGCGCCCGCCCTGCTTCTTTCTGACCCTTGGCTACCGAAATCAGGCCGCCACGGTGGATCTCTGCCATGTACGCCGCTTCGGTTATGACGAGTGCGAACAACCCGGAGTAGAAAGGGTCGGACAGTATCGAGCCAGTCAGCGGAAATAACTGCGGCAGGTTGTAGACGAAAACCACCAGCACCAGCAGCGGAATGCTGCGAAAGAACCAGATATAAGCGGTCGCCGGAATTCTGAGCCACGCCGAAGCAGACAACTTGGCCGAGGCCAGGAGAAAGCCCAGCAGCATGCCGATGAACCAGGCCAGGGCACTGAGTTCGATTACGGTGACACAGGCTTGCCAGAAGGCGGAGTCTGCGAACAGGGAGAAAAAATACGTCCAGTCGAATTGCATAAGTACCTCAAACCGCATTGAAATCTTCGCGGATTAACCGCTTCCATATAGAAAACGGTGCATCTGTAGGCACGTGCTGACCCGCGAAGGGGCGTAGCCTTAGTTGGACGCTTCTTCCAGGTTGTACTTCTTCAGGATAGCTGCGTAGTCACCGCTTTTTTTGGCGTCGTCAAACGCTTTGAGCAGCGCTTTATAGGTCTCGTCGTTGCCTTTCTTGACGAAGATTCCGAGGGTTTGCGGATAGACCAGATGCTGGGAGGTGACCACTACACGGCCGTTGGTGTGCTCGGCGATCATCTTCGCCGCGCCAGCGATTTCCATCTGGGCCTGGATGTTTTTCGACAGCAGGGCCTGGGTCACTTCCGGGGCCGACGGGAACTCGCTGACAGTGATGGCACCCTTGTTGTTCGGCACGCAATATTCGGTCGAGAGTTTCTTCAATTGAGCAACCCAGGTGGTGCCTTGTTCCAGCCCGACTTTCAGGCCGCAGAGTTCCTCAGGGGTTTGTGCATTCAGACCGCTGTCTTTCGGTGCCATGATCGCTGCACCCGTCACGGCATAGCCAATGGTCATGGCTTGAGTCTGACGCTCGGGCGTGATGTACATGCCCGAGATGATCGCGTCATAGTGCCCGGCATTCAGGCCGGAAATCAGATTGGGGAACTTGGTATCGACGAACTCTGCCTTGGCTTGCATCTGCTTGGCCAGGGCCTGAGCCAGTTCTGGATCGGAGCCGACAATATTCTTCTGGCTGTCATAGGATTCGAACGGTGGGTAAGTGATTTCCATACCGATCTTCAACTGGCCCGCAGTGGCGGTGGAAGCCATGCTGGCGGTTGCACAGAACAGGCTGGCGGCGAGCAGGGACAAACGGGCAGCACGGTTATTCTTGTTGAGCATTTCGGTGACTCCAATGAGTTAAGTAGTGGCCGACAGCAATGATCAGGACGGTTGTGTCTGGTTTTTCAGGTGCCCGAAGCTCGAAGGCTTGCGCGCCTTTTCCGGCAAAGCAATTTCTCCGTTTTCCACTCGCTTGCGCAGATATTGGTAAGTCTGCAGAGCCTGGCCGTACATGTGTTCACCAATGGTGATCTGCTCATACTCATGTTCTGCCTTGGCGAAGCCTGGCAGGGGTTTTATCTGGGTATGGAAGTCGCAGGCATAGAACAGCGGGAAGGAGTAGCGCTCTTCGCTGACGCTGCGTACACGGTGAGCGGTCGCAACGAACGCACCCGCGGTCATGACTTCGAGCATGTCGCCGATGTTCACCACGAATGCCCCTGGAACAGGCGGTGCATCGATCCACTGGCCTAGATCGTTCATTACCTCCAGTCCGGGTTTGTCAGCCAGCAAGATGGTGAAACACTCGTAGTCGGTGTGCGCACCAATCCCTGGCGCGTCCTGAGCCGCACCGTCGAACGGGTAGTGGATCAGACGCAGCTTCGATGGCGGTCGCGTGACCATGCTGTCGAAATAGTCTTCCTCCAGGCCCAAAGCCAGGGCGAAGCCACCGAACAGCCGTCGGCCGAGGGCGAAGATCGCGGCGTAGTAGGCCTGCACCGCTTCCTTGAAGCCGGGTAGCGACGGCCATTCATTCGGCCCGAGCAGAGGGGTGTCAGCCAACACCAGCGGGTCGTTTACCGGGACCTCGAAGCCAATGTCGAAGGCTTCCTTGTGATCCGGTTTGCCCTTGGCGTAAACCTCTTCGCCTTCCGGGACAAAGCCTTTATGAGTCTTCGAGGTGCCGATGTAGTGCTGCATCTTGGTTTCGAAGGGCTGATCGAAATAGTCCTTGGCTGCCTGGCGCAAGTTGGCGATCAGCTGCGGATCAATGCCGTGGCTGGTGATATAGAGAAAGCCGACGTCACTGGCGGCCGCCCCGAGCTGTTCCGCGACGGCCAGTCGATGTTCCCGTTCGATGCTGAACAGGCCTGCGATATCCACCACCGGAATGCTCTTGAAGTTCGCTTGGGGCGTAGGGTTACTGATCTTCTCAGGCATGTTGCGAACACCTCACTGGAGGACGGAGTGGTTGAAGCGATCGAAGTGTTCGCGCTCTGTTCTGGCCATCCAGACATTCAGCGACCACAAGTCGGCGACGGGTACATTGGTGAATGGCAGGTGATGCAGATAGCCGTCGGCACCGAACTCTGGCGTCAGGGTGCTGACCTGATAGCCGCGAGCTTGTTGGGAGCGCCAGATGGCTTCCCAATGCTGTTGATGGAAGGCCAGTTCCCGGGCGTATTCCGGAGCAGCGGGGTGGGGAACCTGTGGACCCTGGTCATAACCTACCCGGGCCTGAATATGGTGCACGCGCTCGACGAAGGCACTCAGGTCATCCGCCGGATCATTCAACAATCGCTCGCAAGTGACGACCCAATGACTGATATCGCTGGTGAACCGCAAATCGGGTAGTTGGCGGATCAGCTCAAGGGTCAGCCAGGGGTTGAACAGTGAGCGCGAGCGGTGGGTTTCGAAGCTGCAGACTTGCCCGTGCTTGCGTGCAAGCGTCATGGCCTGGCCGAAGAACTCCACCTGCTGCGCCAGCGGCCAGCGGTCATTGCCGGCCAGCACATTGACGAAGCGTGGATTGAGCTCGGCAGCCCAAGCGAGTTTCTTGTCCAGATCAAGGAGGTGTTCGGTGGGCGACGCGGACTGTTCCGGCAACACATCGTAAGCGGTAAAAACCGTACTGATGTAACCCACCCCATTGGCCTTTAGAAAGGCGCTGAACTCGGCTCGCTCACTGGCCTCAAGAGGCAGGCGGGCCTCCATGCCGTCGAAGCCGGCTTCCAGCAACTCATCGAGTGCCTGGGCCTTGCTCGCGCTATAGCCCCAGAGGGTACGAAATATTTCCAGTTTCATCGGTGAACCTCCACGACGCCTTCAACTACTCAAGGCTCGATACCGGTGCATGACCGAATCGAGTTGTTATGGCAGTAGCAAAAGGTTTTCATGAGTCGGATCTCGGTGGATCCGTTCTCACTTACGTCGCTGTCAGCTTTTATTGTTATTAGGACCGCAGTGCGGTTACAGGTCACGTTGGAGCCGATGGTAGACACGGTGTGAAACAGAGAAAAATAGGAAACCCCAAATTGTTACTTCAGGATTTTATAAACAATTAGGGGCCTATCTATAGTCGCGGTTTTCGTGAGCATTTCACCGGGTATGCTATCGTTGCGGCATCCTCCGCAACGATCACCGAGTATCCCTGCATGAAGCTGGCTGTCTGGACGGCAGAACGCATTATTGGCTGGAAGCAGCTTCTGCTGGCCGGCCTTTTCTGTTTGTTGAGCGTCCCTGTTTTCGCCCAGCCGGAGGCGTCAGTGAGCATGGCTGATCAGCGCGCCAAGTCGGTCACACAAGTAGTGCTGGGAATCCTCAGTTACGCTCGCTGGCCCGTAGAGCCAGCGCAATTGCGTTTATGCGTGGTCGGTCCCACCGAGTACACCGACGATTTGCTCAAAGGCACCACTCAGGCCACGGGTCGTCCCGTGGTCGTTCAGCGTCTGTTGGCCAATCATCCGGCGATCGCCAGTGAGTGCGATGCGATCTACATCGGCAAACTGACCAATGAAGAGCGCAGTACGCTCTTCGCTTCGTTGGCAGGCCATCCCGTACTGAGCATCAGCGAAGGTGGCGATCAATGCACGGTAGGTAGCCTGTTCTGCCTGCGGGTCAGTGACAATCAGGTGTCATTCGAGGTCAACCTCGACTCGGTCGCCCGCAGTGGCGTGCGCATTCACCCCAGCGTCTTGCAGCTCTCTCGCCGTAAAGCGGCGGCCCCATGAGTTTTTTCAGGTCCGGTAACCGCCCAACCTTGCGTTCGGTCATTGGTCGTGGGCACTTGATCGTCGCGCTGGTTGCAGTGGCCATGGCCAGTTTGTCGCTGACCTTGCTTGGGGTGTTGGCCTTGCGGGTGTATGCCGATCACAACCTGCACCTGATTGCCCGTTCGATCAGTTACACCGTGGAAGCCGCGGTGGTGTTCAACGACAACGTAGCGGCGACCGAAGCGCTGGCGCTGATCGCGTCCACTGAAGAAGTGGCCGATGCTCAGGTATTCGATGAAAAGGGCCTGTTGCTTGCTCGTTGGCAACGACCGGAAACCGGTCTGGTTTCCGAGCTGGAAATGCAGATCGCCCGATCGCTTCTGGAAAAACCCATCAACATACCGATCCTTCATCAAGGCCAGGAAGTCGGCAGCATCCTGCTGACCGGGCATGGCGGCAGCCTGATGCGCTTTTTGCTTAGCGGTCTGGCGGGGATTGTCTTGTGTACGGCGGTCAGTGCCTGGGTCGCGCTGTATCTGGCACGCCGTCAGCTACGCGGGATTACCGGCCCACTGCGCAGCCTGGCCGAGGTTGCTCACGCTGCACGCCGCGAGCGGGCCTTCGATCGTCGCGTACCGCCGGCGCAAATCGCTGAGCTGGACAGCCTGGGCAACGACTTCAATGCCTTGCTTGACGAGCTGGAGTCCTGGCAAAGCCACCTGCAAAACGAAAACGAAACGCTGGCTCACCAGGCCAGCCATGACAGTCTCACCGGTCTGCCGAACCGGGCGTTTTTCGAAGGTCGGCTGATCCGTGCATTGCGTAATGCGAGCAAGCACGATGAACGGGTTGCCGTGCTGTTTCTCGACAGCGACCGGTTCAAAGGCATCAATGACAACTTCGGTCACGCCGCTGGCGACGCGGTGCTGGTTGCGGTGGCAACCCGGGTCCGGGCGCAACTGCGTGAAGAGGACCTGGTCGCGCGCCTGGGGGGCGATGAGTTTGCTGTGCTGCTGACACCGCTGCACAAAGCCGAAGACGCCCAACGAATTGCCGAAAAGATCATCGCCAGCATGGAACTGCCGGTTCAGTTGCCGGGCGATACCCAGGTTTTGACCTCACTCAGTGTAGGCATCGCTATTTACCCTGATCATGGCGCCACACCAGGAGACCTGCTCGATGCCGCCGATGCGGCAATGTATCAAGCCAAACGTCTCTCTCGAGGCGGGCAATATACGGCAGGGTCGGAGCACCTTGTCGCCAATGTTCAAACCAGGAGTTAACAGCCTTGTTTTCACTTACTCAACGTTCCCTGCGATTTTTCACCGTGACCTTGTTCATGGCCGTGCTGGCATTGGGCGGCTGCCAAACCGCACCGCAAAAAGGCCTTACTCCGGCGCAGATCGTGGTGCTTAAACAGCAGGGTTTCGAGTTGACCGAGGAGGGCTGGGCCTTTGGTTTGTCGGGCAAGGTGCTGTTTGGCAGCGACGTGGATCACCTGAACGTGCAAAGTACCGAAATCGTCGGGCGAATCGGCAAGGCGTTGCACGGTGCCGGCATTGAGCGTGTGCGGGTCGATGGTCACACCGACGGATCGGGTAAAGAGGCCTATAACGAGCAACTTTCCCTTCGCCGCGCCAAGAGCGTCAGCGCGGTGCTGACCAGCGTCGGCCTGCGCGAAGAGAATATTCGACTGCGAGGCCTGGGCAGCGCCGAGCCGGTTGCCCCCAATAACACGGCTGCCGGACGCACCGAGAATCGCCGGGTGTCGATCGTGGTGATCGCCGACTAGTCGGCAAAGTGCATCGTTCGGGTTTCACCCATCAATAGCGCCTGATTCTGCTCGGTCACGGCGCGGATGTAGTCCCAGAGCAGGGTAATCCGCTTGAGCTTGCGCAGGTCCTCGCGGCAGTACATCCAGAACTGTCGGGTGATGTTGATTTCCTCCGGCAGCACCGGCAGCAGCCGTGGATCCTGGGCCGCCAGAAAACACGGCAGAATCGCCAGCGAGCGGCCTTGCTGCGCTGCCACGAACTGCGCAATCACGCTGGTGCTGCGCAGGTTGGCGCTGGCACCGGGCAGCACATTCGCCAGGTACAGCAGCTCCGAGCTGAACGCCAGATCGTCGACATAACTGATGAATTGATGCTTGCCCAAATCTGCCGGGCGGCGGATGGGCGGGTGTTGGTCGAGGTAGTCCTGGGTCGCGTACAACTGCAAACGGTAGTCGCAGAGTTTGCAGCAGACGTAAGGGCCGTGTTCCGGGCGCTCCAGGGCGATGACAATGTCCGCCTCGCGCTTGGACAGGCTGATGAAGTGCGGCAACGGCAGGATATCCACCGAAATCGCCGGATAGGCATCGACGAAGTGGCTGAGCTGCGGGGTGATGAAAAAGCTCCCGAAACCCTCGGTGCAACCCATCCGTACGTGGCCGGATAACGCCACGCCTGAGCCGGACACCTGCTCGCACGCCATGTGCAGCGTGCTTTCTATGGACTCGGCATAACCCAGCAAACGCTGGCCTTCGGCGGTCAATACGAAGCCGTTGGTCCGCGATTTTTCGAACAACAACGTTCCCAACGCACCTTCCAGCGAACTGATCCGCCGTGACACGGTGGTGTAATCCACGGCCAGGCGTTTGGCGGCGCTGCTGGCCTTGCGGGTGCGGGCGACCTCGAGGAAAAACTTCAGGTCATCCCAGTTCAATGAGCCTAACGATGTGATGTTTTTTTGCATGTTGGACCGGCTTTTATGTGCGTTCTTATTAGAAGTTTGCACATCTATACTCCAAAAACAGTCCGACAACCAATTTGCGACACACGCCTCATCGCAAGGCGACTTTCTCGCCTTCGCTCCCAAGATAACAACACCGCTTCAGCCACCAGAAGCCAGGAGACGAACATGAACGCATCGCTCACGCCAGAAACCACCGTGCAAAAGGTCAAGCTGTTGATCGACGGCCAATGGGTCGAGTCGCAGACCACCGAATGGCACGACATCGTCAACCCGGCGACCCAGCAAGTTCTGGCTAAAGTGCCGTTCGCGACCGCTGAGGAAGTTGATGCTGCGATCAGCGCCGCTCATCGCGCCTTCCAGACCTGGAAGCTGACGCCGATCGGCGCGCGGATGCGCATCATGCTCAAGCTTCAGGCATTGATTCGCGAGCACTCCAAGCGCATCGCCGTGGTCCTCAGCGCTGAACAGGGCAAAACCATCGCCGACGCTGAAGGCGATATTTTCCGTGGCCTGGAAGTGGTCGAGCACGCGTGCTCCATCGGCAGCCTGCAGATGGGCGAATTCGCTGAAAACGTCGCTGGCGGCGTTGATACCTACACCCTGCGCCAACCGATCGGCGTCTGCGCCGGCATCACGCCGTTCAACTTCCCGGCGATGATTCCGCTGTGGATGTTCCCGATGGCTATCGCCTGCGGCAACACCTTTGTGCTCAAGCCATCCGAGCAGGACCCGATGTCGACCATGCTGCTGGTGGAACTGGCCATCGAGGCCGGCATTCCTGCCGGCGTGCTCAACGTGGTTCACGGTGGCAAGGACGTGGTGGACGCGCTCTGCACCCACAAAGACATCAAGGCTGTTTCGTTCGTCGGTTCGACCGCGGTTGGCACTCACGTCTACGACCTGGCCGGTAAACACGGCAAACGCGTGCAATCGATGATGGGCGCCAAGAACCACGCGGTGGTGCTGCCTGATGCCAATCGCGAGCAAGCCCTCAATGCGCTGGTCGGTGCCGGTTTCGGCGCGGCCGGTCAACGCTGCATGGCCACTTCGGTGGTGGTACTGGTGGGCGCGGCCAAGCAGTGGCTGCCAGACCTCAAGGCACTGGCGCAAAAACTCAAAGTGAATGCCGGCAGCGAGCCAGGCACCGATGTGGGTCCGGTGATTTCCAAACGCGCCAAGGCGCGGATTCTTGATCTGATCGAAAGCGGTATCAAGGAAGGCGCAAAACTGGAACTGGATGGTCGTGACATCAGCGTCCCGGGGTTCGAAAAAGGTAACTTTGTCGGTCCGACCCTGTTCTCCGGCGTAACCACCGACATGCAGATCTACACCCAGGAAATCTTCGGCCCGGTGCTGGTGGTGCTGGAAGTCGACACCCTCGATCAGGCCATTGCCCTGGTTAACTCCAACCCCTTCGGTAACGGCACCGGCCTGTTCACCCAGAGCGGCGCGGCGGCACGTAAGTTCCAGAACGAAATCGACGTCGGTCAGGTCGGCATCAACATCCCGATTCCGGTGCCGGTTCCATTTTTCAGCTTTACCGGTTCGCGTGGTTCCAAGCTCGGCGACCTCGGCCCGTATGGCAAGCAAGTGGTGCAGTTCTACACTCAAACCAAGACCGTCACCAGTCGCTGGTTCGACGATGACAGTGTCAATGACGGTGTGAACACAACCATCAATTTGCGTTAAGGAGCCGGACATGAAAATCGCTTTTATCGGTCTCGGCAACATGGGCGCGCCGATGGCGCGCAACCTGATCAAGGCTGGCCATTCGCTGAACCTGGTCGACCTGAACAAAGCCGTACTCGCCGAATTGGCGCAACTGGGCGGTAGCATCAGCGCCTCTGCGCGTGAGGCCGCGCAAGGCGCAGAACTGGTGATCACCATGTTGCCGGCGGCTGTGCATGTGCGCAGCGTCTGGTTGGGTGAAGACGGCGTGCTGGCCGGGATCGCCAAGGGTGTTCCGGCGGTGGATTGCAGCACCATCGACCCGCAAACCGCCCGCGATGTCGCCGCCGCTGCGGCCAAGCAAGGCGTGGCCATGGCTGATGCACCGGTTTCCGGTGGCACCGGCGGCGCTGCGGCCGGGACGCTGACGTTCATGGTCGGCGCGACGCCAGAATTGTTCGCCACCCTGCAACCGGTACTGGCGCAGATGGGCCGCAATATCGTCCATTGCGGTGAAGTCGGCACCGGGCAAATCGCCAAGATCTGCAACAACCTGTTGTTGGCGATTTCCATGGTCGGCGTCAGCGAAGCCATGGCTCTGGGTGATGCGCTGGGCATCGACACTCAGGTGCTGGCGGGAATCATCAACAGTTCGACCGGTCGTTGCTGGAGCTCGGAGATGTACAACCCGTGGCCAGGCATCGTCGAAACGGCGCCGGCATCGCGTGGTTATACCGGCGGTTTTGGTGCCGAACTGATGCTCAAGGACTTGGGGCTGGCCACTGAAGCCGCGCGTCAGGCACATCAACCGGTGATGCTCGGCGCGGTGGCTCAGCAGTTGTATCAGGCGATGAGTCAACGAGGTGAAGGCGGCAAGGATTTCTCGGCGATCATCAACAGCTATCGTAAACCCTCGTAGGAGCTGCCGCAGGCTGCGATCTTTTTGGCAGTCGTTCAGCAGACATTTTTCCGAGAGCCCACGTCGGGTGGGCTCTCGGTTTTTTGAGTCCCGGATCTTCCAGAGTTCAAAGCGACATGGCTGGTGTATCGGGTTGCGCATTGATACTGTCCCAGACCCGACCCATTGCCTGATCTGGTCTAAAAACCAGCTTCTCTGGATGCAGCGCATGCGCGATCTGAGCGTCATCAAACCTCCGTCCTTCGCGATGTTATTTGCGGCGTGCTCGCACAGCCTGCTCGCGCGGATCTGGCTACGATCAGCCCTGTGCCTGAGCATTGTCGCGCCCTGCCTGGCCGGTGCCGAGCCGAGGCCCGAGCATATGGTCTATTTGCGTACGATTGATCCGAGCATCGTGCAAGATATCCGCTATGCCAGTGCTCACAACTTCACTGGACACCCACTCGACGGCTACGGCGCTGCGGAGTGCATTTTGTCGCTGGACGCCGCCAAGGCCCTCGCTCGGGTACAAACGGCGCTGCGCACGCAAGGCTACGGTTTGAAGGTCTTTGACTGCTATCGGCCCAGCCGTGCTGTCGCCGATATGGGGCGTTTCGCGACGGAACCGGGTGACCCACGCAAGGCCGAGTTCTATCCGCGCGTGGACAAGCAAGACTTCTGGCGTCTGGGTTATGTGGCACGGGTTTCGAATCATTCCAAAGGCGGCACTGTGGATCTGACACTGACAGGTCCCCAGGCTCTACCCGCTGGAATATGGAGCCCCTCAGCCCCGCAAGTCGATTGTGCCGCCCCCTATGAGCAGCGTTGGCGCGATGGCGCACTCGATATGGGAACCGGCTTCGATTGCTTCGATGAGCGAGCGCACACCGATAACCCGACCATCAACGCGACCGCCAGAGAAAATCGCCAGCGGCTCAGCAGTGCCATGGAAAAAGAGGGATTTACCGGATATTCGAAAGAATGGTGGCACTTCACCTACACCCGGGATGATGCGTTGAAGAGCGTCATGGATTTCCCCATTACGCCGCTGGGCTCCAGCATCACCGATGAATAGATTGCTTAAAGCCTGGTCGTTGGTGGCGCTTGTTTTTCCATTCACAGCGCTGGCGCAGGTGCTGGATACCAGCAACCAGCTCATTGTGGTCACTACAAAAAACTGGACTGATGTCCAGGGGACCGCCCAGCGCTATGAGCGGCATGGGAAAACGTTTCAAAAATACGCAAAGCCGTTTCCGGTGGTTGTAGGCAAAAGCGGAATGGCCTGGGGGCGGGGGGTAAACGCTGTTGACCCGCTTGAAGGCCCGGTCAAACGTGAAGGCGATGGAAAAGCGCCGGCCGGGATATTCAAACTTGGAACGGCTTTTGGTTACGACAGTACGGCCAACACCAAACTGCCTTACCTGGCCCTGACACCGACTATCGAGTGCGTGGATGACAGCCACTCCAAACGCTATAACGAGCTTGTCGACGGGGCGACGATAGCCAAGGACTGGAACAGTTCCGAACGCATGCGTCGCGATGATGACATGTATCGAAAAGGCATCTTTATCGAGCACAACACGCCGGCGTCCCCCGCCTCAGGCTCGTGCATTTTCTTCCACATCTGGCGTGCCCCCACGTCCCCGACGCTGGGTTGCACAGCCATGGATCAAGCGGATATTTCTCGCTTGTTCAGCTGGCTGGATCCTCGCCAGACACCTCTGCTGGTTCAGATGCCTGAAGCGCAATACGAGCACTTTCGCGCAAGCTGGGGCCTTCCCGAACTTTGATCCCGTTGCCCGGCCCAAGTGCCTCTGTTCGGGACGCTAGGAGCCTGCGACGGACATTCGGGAAGGTGGTTGCTCAAGGTGCGCGCAGATTCAGGCAAACACGAAATACTTGCGCACCGTTTCTACAACCTCCCAAGTTCCTTTCATGCCAGGCTCTACGATAAATATGTCGCCTGCCTTCAAATGAATAGGTTCCTTACCCTCAGGAGTAATAATGCAGTATCCCTCGCGGAAATCGCAGTATTCCCACTTCACATACTCCACGTACCATTTCCCCGGCGTGCAGATCCAGGTGCCCATGATCTTGCTGCCATCTTCGCTGGTGTAGGCGTTGAGGTTGACGGTGTGCGGATCACCTTCGAGCTTTTCCCATTTGCAGGCATCAAGCACCGGCAGCGGGTGGGTATCGCGAAGAACGGTAATGGGTTTGGACATGCTGACTCCGAGCGTTAGGCAGGACTGAAGTCGCACCCTATAGCGCCCGGCACGGTGTCAGTTGTCTGTGCTCGACACTCAGCTATCCAGAAACGCGCTTTCGATCAAACCCGCTCAAGCGGACAGTCGGATTGAGCCTGCTTGAGGCTGGCTTCGAATTCAGTCAATTGCACGTATTGGCGGGTCAACACTGCGATTTTGTCCGTCAGTTCCTGTTTTTTATCGGCAATCGCCTGGTGCGCCAGATGCCAGGGCAGTGCCTGTCCACGGTAGCCCTCAAGCATTGCCTGCAATTCCTTGAGCTTGAACCCCAGTTGCTGAGCACATTTGATGAAGGTCAACAGCTCGACGCTCTGTTGGTCATAGAGGCGGTATTTTCCCTGGCGTTGCGCGGGCGGCAGGAGGCCGATGTCCTCGTAGTGGCGAATGCTCTTGATGGTTGTGCCCGACAGTTGCGCGGTTTTGCCGATGAACATGAAAAATCCCTTTCGTAAGTGCTCCTGATGACGCGTGCGATTATCCGCGAGACTCAGCCACTACCGATAGCCTGCGCTTGCATGAGCCAGAGTTCCCTTTGATGCTCACTCGAGCCCAGGACCGGGCCGAAGGTCAGAGTGTTGAGTGGCGTGATGCCACAGAACGCCAGTGTGGTTTTGCGCATCTGGTGCAGCCCGGGCATGCGATAAAACCAGCGGTAGTACCAGGGCGGGGTGTCCATGGTCACCAGCAAGTCGGCCGTGCGCCCGTGCAGGAGTTTGTCCGGGAAAGCTTTGCCCGGGCGGTACTTGAAGGCGAAACCGGGAAGAAGTGTTCGGTCGAGAAATCCCTTGAGTAGTGCGGGAATGGCCCCCCACCAGATCGGATAGACAAACGTCAGGTGTTCGGCCCAGGTGATATCCGCCTGAGCCTTCAGCAGATCGGCTTCCAGTGGCTGAATCTGTCGATAGCCTTCGCGCAATATCGGGTCGAAACTCAAGGTTCCCAGACGCAGTTCACGGACCTCATGCCCGGCGGTTTTCGCCGCCTGCACATAGCGGTCGGTGAGGGCGCCGCAGAAACTGTTGCTGGATGGATGGCCGAGAATCACCAGTATCCGTTTGCTCATCACTTCGTCCCCAGGCAGCAAAACGACAAGGATAAAGTCGGCCCCTTGGGGGAGAGTCAAGCGTCGTTCAGGTGCCTGATTCGCGCATTGAAATTTCCACCCGCTAAACTTTGGATTCTTGGCATTAAGTGCGAAACATTTGGGCGTTCCCGACGGATTTCGCAAGAATCTTCACAGGCATCACTCGTATCATTCCACGCGTGAGTAGGCCGAGAGCTATGCAATGAAAAAAACAATGTCGTGGTGGGATATCAGCCCGCCCTTGAGCACCGCAACACCGACATGGCCGGGTGATACGCCGTTTCAGGAGGAGCGCGTCTGGACCTTCGGGCCTGAATGCCCGGTGAATGTCGGCCGCATCACCCTGTCTCCTCACACCGGCGCGCATGTCGATGCGCCGCTGCATTACAGCGCCGACGGTGCGGCCATCGGCGATGTATCGCTGGATGTCTACATCGGCCCGTGTCGCGTCTTGCATTGTCTGGACAGCGGTCGGCTGGTTCAGCCCGAGCAACTGGAAGGGCGTCTTGCCGATCTGCCCGAGCGCGTCTTGCTGCGCACTTATCAACAGGTGCCGCTGACGGCCTGGGATCCGGATTTCACCGCTGTGGCCAAAGAAACCGTCGACTTGCTGTCGAGCCTTGGTGTACGGCTGATCGGTATCGATACACCGTCGCTGGACCCTCAACAGTCCAAGACCATGGATTCGCACAACGCAGTGGCCCGCCATGGCATGGCGATCCTTGAAGGCATCGTGCTCGATGACGTGCCGGAAGGCGACTATGAGCTGATTGCGCTGCCGCTGCGGTTTGCCAACCTGGACGCGAGCCCGGTCAGGGCGATTTTGCGTCCCTTGAACAAACCGCCACTTGAGGAGACTGCTCAATGAGCCAATGTCCCTATTCATCATCAAATCAGTCTTCATCAAATCAGCCATCTTCAAACCAGCCGGAAGAGTGGCATAACGCCGAGCTGAATTTTTCCGACTCCATGAGTTACGGCGATTACCTGGATCTGGGGAAGATTCTCAGTGCTCAGCACCCCTTGTCGCCGGACCATAACGAGATGCTGTTCATCATCCAGCATCAGACGTCCGAGTTGTGGATGAAACTGATGCTGCACGAACTCAAGGCCGCTCGCGAACACGTCAGGCTGGGAGAGTTGCCACCGGCGTTCAAGATGCTGGCGCGGGTGTCGCGGATTTTCGATCAACTGGTGCACGCCTGGACGGTGTTGGCGACCATGACCCCTACCGAATACCACGCGATCCGGCCGTTTCTGGGCCAGTCATCGGGCTTCCAGTCGTTTCAGTACCGCGAGATCGAATTCATCCTCGGCAACAAGAGTGCAACGCTGTTACGTCCGCATGCACACCGGCCCGAACTGTTGGCGGAGCTGGAAAAGGCGATTGCCACGCCGTCGCTGTATGACGAAGCGATTCGGTTGATGGCCGGCGCAGGGTTGGCAATTGATCCACAGCGCTTCGAGCGCGATCCGGCCAGCCCGACCGCTTATGACGCCTCGGTCGAAGCGGCCTGGCGCGTGGTGTACACCGACCCTTCGCGGTATTGGGATCTCTACCAGTTGGCGGAGAAACTGATCGACCTGGAGGACTCGTTCCGTCAATGGCGCTTCCGCCATGTCACCACGGTTGAGCGGATCATCGGCTTCCAACCGGGCACCGGCGGCACTGAAGGTGTCGGCTATCTGCGCAAGATGCTCGATACTGTGCTGTTCCCGGAACTGTGGCGCGTGCGTTCGACCCTCTGACCCGAAATGCAAAGGGTCTTCACGGATCATCGTTTCATGATCTGTGCATTTCTCTTCGATCGCCGGTCGGTACTGTTATTTCTGACAGTAGCCAAACGCAGTTTTTCAGGATTGGCTGTTGTGAAATCCAAAGTTTTGGACGTCCCGCTTTCTGATCCTGGGTGATCAGATCTTCAATCATTTCCCAGGACGCATCGTTGAGTTCGTATCGCTTGGCCATCAGGGGGGGCTGGAGCCTTTGATGGCGGCGATTTTGCCCATTTCGGTGTTTCAAGGGTTTTCGTACAGAGCCTGGCAGAGCGTGCTTTAAATTCCGTTTTCTGAGACGACCCCGGGTAACGGTCAAATCCGCTGTTGCGCCAACTCTGCTTCAAGCGCCTCAAGGAACACTCTTACCCGCGCAGGTATATACCGCCGACTAGGCATGACTGCCCAGACGGCCAGTTCTTCCATGGATGCATCCTGCAACTGAACCTCGACCAGCGAGCCGTCCTGCAATTGTTGAATGACATCCACATAGGTCAGCATGGCAAGGCCGAGCCCCTGGATCGCTGCTGTTCTTACAGCCTCAACACTGGTGGTCTGCAATCGACCTCGCACGCTCTTGCGTTGCAGCTTTTTATCAATCACCAGGGGCCAGCGCGGGATGGCCTCCAGAACAATACAGTCATGGGTATCGAGGTCTGCGACTACGCTAGGGCGTCCATGCCTGCTCAAGTAGCCTGGCGCAGCGAAAATGACGCGGGGGTTGACCGCGATCTTCCACGCGACCAGTTCCGAATCCGCCAAGGGCGCAATGCGCAGGGCCAGGTCGAGCCCTTGCGCGACAATGTCGACTATGCGGTCGCTTACACTCAGGTCGATCCTGAGTTCAGGATGCTGCGCCAGCAGCCGTGGCAGCAACGCAAGCACGATGGACTGGCCCAGGACGCTGGGTGCACTCATGCGCAGTACGCCGGATACCCTGCTCGATGTTTGACTGAGTTCACCCCTGGCATTTTCTTCAGCCTCGCTCATGGTGCTGGCATAGGGCAGCAGCGCTTCGCCCTCGACGGTCAGTGACACCGACCTTGTCGTGCGGTGGAACAGGCGAACACCCAGTTCTTCCTCCAGTGCAGCGATACGGCGAGAGACCTGCATGGGGCCCACGTCTAGCTGTCGTGCGGCAGCCGAAAGACTGCCCGTCGAGGTCACGGCGAGAAATATTCGCAGGTCGGAGATCAACATGATTGTATCGGTATCCGTTAAGGCGTTTTCACGTATCGTGCGCTTGTTCGGCCTCTCTGCCAACGTTAGCCTCTGCCGCACACGATTTTCCTTGAAATACCAGGTGTACAGGGTGGGGTTAGCAAGATATGACCGATATGAAGAGCAATATTTTATCAAAGTATGTTATTAAAAATGTGCGGTTGGCTAACCGCCTCGCTGTTGCCCCGATGACACGTGTGAGTGCGACGGAGGAAGGGCTTCTCACTCAGACCATGCACGACTACTACGTCCGGTTTGCCAAGGGCGGTTTCGGACTGATCATCACGGAAGGCCTGTACACCGACCAGGCCTTTTCCCAGGGTTACCGATTCCAGCCTGGCCTCACAGACGGGGAGCAGGCGCTGGCGTGGATCGAGACCACGCAAGTGCTTCAGGCAAACGGCGCAAAAGTGTTCGCGCAACTTATGCATGCCGGCGCGCTCAGTCAGGGCAACAGGTTTCGCGCCCAGACGGTTGCCCCTTCGGCGGTCCAACCCGTTGGCGAGCAAATGAGCTTCTACTACGGAGAAGGCCGCTACCCTGAACCCCGGGAAATCAGCGAAGCTGAAGTCGTTGAAGTGATTCAGGGCTTTGTTGAGTCGGCGGTGCGGGCGGTACGCCTCAGCGGTTTCGACGGTATCGAGATCCACGGCTCCAACGGTTATCTGCTCGACCAGTTCCTGACTGCGCGGACCAATCGGCGCCAGGATCGCTGGGGGGGAGACATCAAGGCACGCGTGGGCTTGCTGGTCGATATCATCAAGGCGGTGAAAGCGGAGGTCGGCGCTGAAGTGCCGGTGGGTATTCGCATCTCACAAGGCAAAGTGAACGACTTCGCCTATAAATGGCCAGGAGGTGAAGCTGATGCACAGGTCATCTTCACCTCGCTCGCCAAGGCCGGTGCCGACTTCATCCACGTGACTGAGCATGAAGCCTGGCAGCCTGCCTTTGTGGGGGGCAATGAGTCCTTGGTGGCCTTGGCGCGTCGTTTTGCGCCGGGTGTTTCAATCATTGCCAACGGTAGCTTGCACAGCGTTGAACGAGCCAACGGTGTTTTGCAGGACGGTGCCGACATTGTGGCCCAAGGCAGAGGCGCCCTGAGCAACCCCGACCTGCCACAGGTTTACGCGCACGGAGGCGAGCCAAGGGTATTCGATAGCGCGATCCTTGGCCCGATAGCCAATATCAAGGCCAGCGAGCTGGCCTTGTTGGGAGAACACGCATGAAGGCCGTGTGGCTGACAGTCGCCAGCCTGCTGATCGCGATGGCGGGCGTATCCAAAGTCAGCGCGGCTGTAAAGGCGAACCTGCCGTTTGAAACGGGGTCGTTGCCTGCCCAGTGGGTCAGCGGTGGGCCGAAGTGTGCGACGTTCCGTGATGACTTCCAGGTTCATGCCTACAACGACAATTTTTACGTCTTGCGCGAGACGGGGTGTGTGAATTCCGAGAAGCCGTTCCTGTACCTGCTGTTCGGTAAGGAGCGTGCAATCCTCTTCGACACGGGGGCAGGTAACGATACGGATTCGAGCACCGGTCGTGTCCCGAATGTGGCGGCCGCTGTTGATCAGGTGATCAATCAATGGCTGGTGAAAAACCACCGCCAGTCTATCCCGCTGGTGGTGGCGCATCTGCACTCCCATGACGACCATGTGTGGGGCGATTTCCAGTTCGCCAATCGTCCTGCCACCACCCTGGTCAAGCCCAATGATGTCGATGCACTGAAGCGTTTTTTTGGGATTGCCCGGTGGCCGCAAGAAACAGCGACGTATGACCTCGGCGGACGTATTCTCGACATTATTCCTGTGCCAGGGCACGACGCGACGAGCATTGCCGTGTATGACCGGCAGACCGCCGTGCTGCTGACCGGCGATGTGGTGTATCCCGGGCGCATCTACGTCAATGAGCCCGACCCGCAAGTGATGCAGGATAGCCTGCAGCGCCTGGTCGACTTCACCAGCACCCGCCCCGTCGCTCATGTCTTGGGTTCACACATCGAACAGCGGGGGCCTTATGTCGATTACCCAAGAGGCGAACACTATGCCCCACAGGAGGTGGCGCTGCAGTTGGGTCGCGCGCACTTGCTGGAGATGCTTGAGGCGACCCGCTTGCGCACTGGCAAACAGATCACGCAGAAAGCCTATCGAGACTTCACGCTTTGTGGCGCTTATCCCAAGTGTGAGCCGGTGAATGCAACGGCGGCTGACCACGGGAAACACTGATCGCGCGCCAGGTGTCGACATGGGGTCATCTCAGAAACGGAATTTAAAGCACGCACTGCCAGTGGCAGCGCTGGTAGTGGCCCGAATTTCCCCGCACCGACCTTGGTGCGGCTGCGCCACAGGTAGTCGTCGGTCAAGTTGATGTGTGCCCCGCCCTACGGTGATAGATATTACAACAGCGCGTCGTCAACGCCTTGGCCGTGATTGCGCAAGGCGTTCGCGGCTCGCGCCAGATAGACGGTATTCCACAGCGCGGGGCCCCCCCCCCGGCTCAATCGGCGTAGATCGACCATAAATATCCTCAAACCGTTCGATATCGTCCTCACCCAAATAGCTACCCAATTGCACTTCGATGATTTCCAGCGGGATCTTGCCGGTGGGGCGTCGACGTTCACAGATGTCCACTGGTCGGCACTGTAATTTCTGACAGTAGCCAAACGCAGTTTTTCAGCATTAGCTGCCGTAAAGCCCAAGGGTGATAGCACACCATGCACGTTCAAGCGCATACCGTACACAGCCATACCCCAACGCTGACGGTGATTGAGCCGCGCGGTCTGGCGGTGCGCTCGGTGGGTTATTGTCGCAGTGCAATCGCTGAAGCGGCCGATGAGCGAATCAACCGCACGGTCTATGACTCCGCCGGGCGGGCGATTGCGCAGTGGGATCCGCGGTTGCTGACTGACGCTTCGGCCCCCGCCAACCTCACCACGACTTATTCCCTGTCCGGCAAGGCCCTGAGTACGATCAGCGTCGATGCCGGGTGGCGTGTCAGCCTGTTGGGTGAAGCGGATCAGCCGGTACAGGGCTGGGCTAGTCGGGGAGGTCGGCGCTGGACTGACTATGACAATCAATTGCGACCGTTGGCGGTGTTCGAGCAGGCTGTTGATGGCGAGCCTCGGTGTATGGAGCGTTTGGGTTATGGCGGGGCTGACCCGGCCTTCGCCGCGCATAACCAGTGCGGGCAGTTGATTCGTCATGATGATTCGGCGGGCACGCAGCTGTTTGCGGCGTTTGGGTTGGTGGGCGGGGTGCTGGAGCAGACCCGGCATTTTTTACGGGAGCTTGATTCCCCCAACTGGCCGGAGCTGGCGGCGGACCGTGACAAGTTGCTTGAACCCGGCGCTGGCGCCACCACCCGCTCGCGTTTCAACCCTCAGGGCGAGGCGCTTGAGCAAATCGACGCCCAAGGCCACCGACAGTTTTTCCGCCAGACCGTCGCCGGTCAGTTGCGCGAGGTTCGCCTGCAACTGAAAAACGACCTCGCGCCGAACACCCTGGTCAGCGCCATCCAGTACAACGCCCACGGCCAGACCGAGCGGGAAACCGCCGGCAACGGCGTGCTCACCACGTTGGAATACGCCGCTGAAGATGGCCGCCTCAGCCGACTTCAGGCCAAACGTGGCACCGACACGCTGCAAAACTTGCGCTACGCCTACGACCCGGTGGGCAATGTGCTGAGTATTGAAGACGCCGCGCTGCCGATTCGTTACTTCGCCAACCAGCGGATGGAGCCGATCAACCGCTACCGTTACGACAGTCTCTACCAGTTGATCGAAGCCACCGGCTGGGAGGCGGGCAGCGCCAATCAAGGCCCGTCTTCATCCGCCACCGCCGACCCCGGCGTCGTGGGCAACTACCGCCAGACCTATCGCTACGACGCCGGCAATAACCTGCTGGAACTGACCCATGTCGGCCCGCAGAACCCCGGCCATCGTATGGTCGCGGCGGCGCACAGCAACCGCTGTTTGCCGGTGCGCAACGGCGTGGAGCTGGGCGAGGACGACTTTCGCAACGGCTTCGACGCCAACGGCAATCTGCTCAATCTGCAAGCGGGGCAAGCCTTGAGCTGGGACCTGCGTAATCAGTTGCAAGAAGTGCGACCGGTCGAGCGCGATTCCGGCCTCGATGATAGCGAGCGCTACTTCTACGGCGCCGACGGCATGCGCGTGCGCAAAGTCCGCTCGATGCAAACCTCTGCGCGGACGCTGACTTCCGAAGTCCGTTATCTACCGAATCTGGAGCTGCGCAGCCACAGCGGCACCGGCGAAGTGTTCCAGGTGATCAGCGCTCAGGTCGGGCGCAGCAGCGTGCGGGTGTTGCACTGGGAAGCGGGTCGCCCTGCGGAAATTGCCAATGACCAGCAGCGTTACAGCGTCACCGATCATTTGGGTTCATCCGCGGTGGAGCTGGATCAGGACGCCAAGACCATCAGCCAGGAACGCTACTACCCGTTCGGCGGCACGGCGTGGGCGGATGGGGAAGCGGTGCAGGTCAGTTATAAAACCGTGCGCTATTCGGGCAAGGAGCGGGATGCGACGGGGCTTTATTACTATGGGTTCAGGTATTACGTGGCGTGGTTACAACGCTGGCTCAATCCCGATCCGGCAGGAAAAATTGATGGTATGAATGTATATCGCTTCGTCCGAAACTCACCTTTAACGTGGGTTGATGATGATGGGAGAGAGCCAAAAAAGTTTAGAGGAGAGGCCAATGATAGGATTGAAAGAGAGCTTGCTAAGAGTGAGATGAATTCAAAAATATTGGCCAGAGGGCTAAGTGAGTTAGGCGCGCAAGGGGTACAGCAAAAAAAGATGATGGAAAAAGTCCGTCACGCTCAACATTTAAGCGTGGAAATTTTGGAATCGGCCATCACAGCTATTTCCGTACAACCCAGAAGTCAGGTGAGTAATGCTTTTATTAAAGGCCTTTTAGGTGGTGTGGACGTATCGGATAGTATCGCGAAATCTATTGAGCAGGGACTCAATAAAATTCTGGCATCCCAACGGTCACGTCTAGAAGATGGTAATGATCAGTTGGTTATATACGAATGTAACTCAAATGCTTCGCGCGGGGAGAGTGCTTTTGTTGTTCCAACGGATGAGCACAGGCGAATTTTCATTAGAAAAGATGCTGTTGAATCCTCCGATGTTTCTGGGCTTGCGCACTTGCTTATTCATGAGGAGTCTCATCTTCGACTAAAGACGATGGATATATATTATACGTTTAGCTCGATATTTGGCTTTCCGGCTAGTGATAAAGAAATGATGGTTTCGCTTAAGCCTTCAATGGTCGCCAGTATAAATATAGCAAGGCTTGGAGAGAAAAGTTCTTACTTGGAGGATGACGGCTTCCCTTTCAAAGTGGCAAAAATTGGGTTGGAGGAGCGGGAGGGGAGTGCACCAATGGAAAAAATCATTCTAAAAAATGCGGATACGTGGCCGGTACTTGCGTTTGCTCTGGGGGGGCATCAAATTACTTCCAGGTATGCTCACACTAAAGGTTGCTGATTGGGTGATCACCGGTTTGTTCGGGCATTTCAGGTTGATCCCGGTGATAGTGGGTATTTCGGTTGAGCGAAGAGTTAACCATCTCCACTTGTATCTGCTGAGTCACCGGTACCTTTGTCCACGACACGGGACTGTAATTCAAACGTAAAAGCCCCGGCATTCATCGAATGCCGGGGCTTTTTGTCGACTGGCTGAAGGTTAGTGAGCGACCGATAACGAGCGAGTTCTGGCTAACCGAATCCGGTAGAACACAAACAGAATCAGCACCCAGACCGGGATGGCATAGACCGACGCGCGCACCCCGGGAATCATCAGCATCACGTAGATGATCATGGCCATGAACGCCAGGCACAGGTAATTGGTGTACGGCGACCAGAATGCCTTGAAGCCCGGGACGATGCCGCGTTGGACCATGGCCTTGCGAAACTTCAGGTGAGTCAGGCTGATCATCGCCCAGTTGATCATCAATGAGGCGACCACCAGCGCGAACAGCAACTCAAGCGCTTCATGCGGGGCGACGTAGTTAACCAGCACGGACAACATCGTCATCAGCGCCGATACGCCCAGCGCCCGTAACGGCACGCCCCGTTTGTTCAGCTTCATCAGTGGCTTGGGGGCATCGCCCTGTTCCGCCAGGCCGAAGAGCATGCGGCTGTTGCAATAGACACAGCTGTTGTAGACCGAGAGTGCCGCGGTGAGCACCACAACGTTGAGGATCTGCGCCGCGGTGTCGCTGCCGATCAAGGCGAAAATCTGCACAAACGGACTGCCGCTGTAGGCATCGCCGGAAGCGCCCATTGTTTGTAGCAGTTGGTCCCATGGGTACAGCGACAGCAGCACGGTGAGTGCGCCGACGTAGAAGATCAACACGCGGTAAACCACCTGATTGATCGCCTTGGGAATGACTTTCCTCGGCTCGCTGGCTTCGGCGGCAGTGATGCCCACCAGCTCCAGGCCGCCGAAAGAGAACATGATGAACGCCATCGCCATCAGCAAACCGTTGGTGCCGTTGGGGAAGAAACCGCCGTGGCTCCACAGGTTGCTCACCGAGGCTTGCGGGCCGCCGGTACCGCTGACCAGCATGTAACAGCCAAGGACAATCATGCCGATGATCGCCACGACCTTGATGATGGCGAACCAGAACTCCATTTCACCGAAGACTTTGACGTTCATCGTGTTGATCAGGTTGACCAGTACGAAGAACACCGCTGCGCTGACCCAGGTCGGGACCTCGGGCCACCAGAACTGCACGTATTTGCCCACGGCGGTCAGCTCCGCCATGCCTACCAGCACATACAGCACCCAGTAGTTCCAGCCGGACAGGAAGCCGGCAAAACTACCCCAGTAGTTGTGCGCAAAATGGCTGAAGGAACCGGCAACTGGCTCTTCGACAATCATCTCTCCCAGTTGGCGCATGATCAGAAAGGCGATGAAACCGGCAATGGCATAGCCGAGGATCATCGACGGGCCTGCCGACTTGAGCACGCCGGCGGAGCCGAGAAACAGCCCCGTACCAATCGCGCCGCCCAGCGCGATCAGCTGAATATGCCTGTTTTTCAGCCCCCGCTTGAGTACGCCCTGTTGCAGTATTTCATCCGCCATCTGGTTACCTTCTAGTTGTTATGGTCAGGCCTGGTTTTACTTCGATAGCTTATTCAATTACCGCGCGTTTGTGAGCCTCAGACGTTACTTTCGGTGAACTTTTCGTAATACAGATGCACATTGTCCAGGGTTTGATCCTGTAACCAGCTCTTGATCGACTCGACCATCGGCGGCGGTCCGCAGACATACATATCGACGGCGGCATCGCGCAGTTCGCTGGTATCGAAGTGTTCGGCGATGTAGCCGCGTTTTCCATCCCAGTCCGCCGATGGGTCGCTCACCACTGGCGTATAACGAAAGCCCGGAATGCGTTGAGCATAGGCATTAATACGTTCGCTTTCGCACAAGTCGGCAGCATCCCGTACGCCGTAGTACAGGTGCACAGGCTGTTCGCAACCGCGCGCAACGATTTCGTCGAGCATGCCCAGCAGAGCGGACAGCCCGGTGCCACCGGCCACCAGAATCAGCGGCCGGGCGATGTGGCGAAGATAAAATGCGCCCAATGGTGCTTCCAGAACGATTTCATCGCCGACCTGGCAGCGTTCACGAATGTAGTTGCTCATCACCCCGTCGGGTAACAGGCGAATGAGAAATTGCAGCTGGTTGCTGCTGCTTGGGCGGTTGGCGAACGAGTAGGAACGTTTGCTCGTGGTCCCTGGAATCAGCAGGCGAGCGTACTGCCCCGGCAGGAAATCCAGTGGCTGGGTGGCCGCGCCCAAATCCAGATGCAGGATCGCGGTACTGGCCGAGACCTGACGCACATGCGTGACCGTACCGCTGAGCTGTTCAGGCCCTGCGGCATTGCACAGGCTGGAAGCGAAGTCGAAATAGAACGCGGCATCGGACTTCACCCGCGTCTGACAGGTGAGCATCTTGCGTTGCTGCAGGTCGAGGCTGGTGAGGGCTTCTTCATCCACATAATCCTGGCTGTAGTCGCCGGATTCGCAGCGGCCCTGACAGGTTCCGCAGACACCCTCGCGGCAATCCAGCGGAATATTGATGCCGTTGCGCAGCGCGGCGTCGAGCAGTATTTCGTTGGCCTGCACTGGAAAAAACAGTGTTTTGCCGTCGGCAAAACTGAACGCAACCTTGTGGTTCATGCCTCGGTCTCCATGGATTCAGAGGTGGTAGAAATCGAGCACCGAGTTGATGGTGTCATTGAGCAGCAACACGTGTTTGCGGGTAATCACCCAGCTGTCTGCGTGAGGCTTGAGGCGATAGGTTGCGGTCCCGTAAAACTGCTCGGACGTGGCCAGGCGATAGAACAAGGTGTGCCAGTTCAGCCGCACCTCCAGCTCAGTGTTTTCGAGTTCGCTGATGCGCACGTTGTTGATCAGGTGCAGGGTGCGCGGCATCGGCGTGGCCGACGCGGCTTTACCGGTGCGCAGGCGGAACACGCGGTCCTCCAGGCCCGAGCGGTTGGCGTAGTAGATCAGCGACATTTCGCGCTTGGGGTCACGGGTATAGACGTGCTCGGAGTCCCATTGCGGCAGGTGGAACTCACTCTGCTCGTGAAAGAGCGTGATGTAGGCGTCCCAGTCCTTGGCGTCACACAGTTCTGATTTGCGGTAGAAAAACTGCTCGATCTGGTACTGCAGTTGCGGATTCATGTTCACACCTCACGTAGCTTCAGGGATTTCGCGTCCAGGCCGTCGAGCAAAAATTTCTGCCAGTTGCTGTGCTGGTTGACGTAAAGCCCTTCGTGAGTGAATTCGGTGCCGGTCATGGCCGGCGCGATGCCGATCGACTCGCTGTTAGGCGTGGCGCCGGTCGCCCACTGGTGGCTGCCGCGTGAGATATCGCTCCAGCGTTCCAGCCGTGCCTGGAAACCGCGCTGAGCTTCGCGGAACTCCACCAGGTCATCCGGCGTACCGAGTCCGGACACGTTGAAGAAGTCCTCGAACTGGCGAATCCGGTTCTCCCGATCGGCGTCCGACTCGTTTTTCACGCCCAGGCACTGGCTGATGATTTCGGTTTTGTTCCAGGCCACCGGGCGGATGATCCGTAGCTGCGAACTGATTTGGTCGAGGAAAAACAGGCTCGGATAGATGTTCAGGTTGCGCAGCCGATGCATCATCCATTCGGCTTTTTCCTGGCCGTGTTCCTCGATCAGGCGCGGCATGATTGTCGCGTAGCCGGAACGCACCGTCGGGTTGGGCATGTCGCTGAACAGCAGGCTGTGGCCGTTGTTGAAGGCGAACCAGCCGTCATCGGTATTGGCGTCGCCAGCCCCCAGTTTGCTGTAGTCGAGCGTGCCGCTGGCGCTGGTGCCATTCTCGCTGTTGACCTGCTGGCGGTGCTGCACGGTGGCCACGTAGTTATAGTGGACCGTGCTGACGTGATAGCCGTCCAGGCCGTTTTCATTCTGCAGTTTCCAGTTACCGTCGTAGGTGTAGGCCGATTTGCCGGGCAGCACTTCCAGCTCTCCGGTGGGCGACTGGGCGACCATCATGTCGAAGAACACTTTGGCATCGCCGAGGAAATCTTCGAGGCTGTTATCGCCATGCACGTCCAGGCTGATGAACACGAAACCCTTGTAGCTCTCGATGCGGGCTTTTTTCAGGCCGCGTGTGGCTTTGTCGAAACCTTCCGGGTATTCGCCGGGGGCCTTGACCTTCACCAGGCGTCCGTCGCTTTTGTAGCACCAGGCGTGGAACGGGCAGGTAAAGGTCGATTGGTTGCCTTTGCCGACGCGGGTCAATGTGGTGCCGCGATGCTGACAGGCGTTGATCAGTGCGTTGAGTTGGCCGTCGCCATCACGGGTGATGATCATCGGCTGGCGGCCGGCGCGCATCGTGACGAAGTCGTGATTGTTGGCCAGTTCGCTTTCGTGGCAGGCGTAGATCCAGTTCTTCTCGAAGATCAGCTCCATCTCCAGATCGAACAGTTGCGGCTCGGTAAAAATATCCCGAGCAATGCGGAACACGCCTTCTGCCGGACGGAAGTCCAGACAGCCTTCAATGAACGCTTTCCACTGCTCGAGGTTTTTTTCGCCACTCATGGGTGTGCACCTTTTTTATTCAGGTCAATCGGTGCACTCATTAGAGGGAGTGGGGCGGGCAGGGGTCTATCCGGTTAGTCGACGAAGGCAGTCCATAAAGTTCGGTGGTAATGGGTGAGCAAATGGATATTCGGTGGTGCGCTGATTCTGTAGCAGCTGCCGAAGGCTGCGTTCGAGCGCGCAGCGGTCGTAAAGTCGGTATGTAGGGTCTCCCTGAATGACTACGGTTGCAGATTTTACGACACGACCGCTTCGCGGCCGAACGCAGCCTTCGGCAGCTGCTACGGGGATTTGTACCGACGCTGAAAGGGGTAACACCCGTGCGCTGTTCTGGGCAGGTAATACTCAAGGCTTCGCACCATTCGATGAACGGCCGCCCCTGTTTGCAGCATTGAGGTACTGTCTTGGGCAGCCTTGAGCGTTGTTTGAAGGTGAGCCCCGGTTCCAGAACCGCCGCGTTATCCACTTAGTCGATGATTGCTATCCATCGGGTTGGCGCAGGCGTTGAGTGGTCTGGAACTTGCTCGACTCAAGTCAGAGGCGCGCCGTCAGAGCGTGCTGAAAAAATATTGCCGTGGGTGCGCCGTGATGAGTAGCAAAGCTGATCCGCAGTTTCGCGATATTCGTATCGATCGCTATGACCTTGAGGGCGCGAGGACCTGGATGTCGGGTATCTGCGGGCCGCATCGTCTCGAAACCGCGACGCCCGAGCGGATCCGTTTTCATCACACGGCCAACGTCTTCAAGTCGATGGCCACGACCCTGGGCACTATCGAGTACGGCACCGACGTGACCGTCGATATCGAAGACGCCGAGCACTTCAGCAGCTACAGCCTCAGCCTGCCTTTGGTCGGTGAGCAGGAGCTGAGCAAGAACGGCACGCTACTCAAATCCAATCGCGATCAAGGGGTGATCATCTCGCCGAATGAAAGCCAGATGCTGGCGATCTCCGGTGACTGTCGCAAGGTTCAGGTGGTGATCACCCGCGCGGCCATGAGTGAATCCCTTGAGGGGATGTTGCAGCGCCCGCTGGATGCGCCGTTGCGTTTCGAGTCGGTGATGGATGCGGTAGACGGTGCGTCGGCCTCGTGGTGGCGCATGGCGCGGTATTTCATCGCTGAACTTGAGCGCAGTAGCGCGCTGTTTGAGCAGGTCGCCTTCACGCGGGACATTGAAAGCTCGTTGATCAAAGGCCTGATCCTCGCCCAGCCGAACAATTACTCCGATGAGCTGCGGGATGTGTTGGGCGTGAAGTTGCCGCACTACCTGATCAGGGCCAAACAGTACATTCACGACAACGCCCGCGAAGTGCTGCACCTGGAAGACATCGAAGCGGCGGCCGGGGTTTCGCGGTTCAAGTTGTTCGAGGCGTTCAGGAAGTACTTCGCCTTGTCGCCGATGGCCTATCTGAAAAAGTACCGCTTGAATGCGGTGCGCCAGGACATTCTTGAGCAGGGTCTGGCGCGCAATATCTCGGAAATTGCCATGGGCTGGGGGTTCACCCACATGGGGCGTTTTTCCGCCGAGTACCGCAAGTTGTTCGACGAATCCCCCAGCGCAACCTTGCAGCGCAACGAGGCCCGGCGCATGCGCGGGCTTTGACGCAGAGGCAGTCAGTAACGGCTTATTTACGAGCGACCAGATCGAGCAGATCGTCCCGTTCCTTGATTTTCTGCAGGACGATTTCCGAGCGAATATCGGTCACCCCCGCCGTGCGATTCAGCTTGTTGACGATGAAATCCGAGAAGTGTTTGAGGTTGCGTGCCTGAACCCGCAGCACGTAGTTGCTGGCCCCGGTAATCACGTACGCGGTGGCGACTTCCGGCCACCCTTGTACTTTCTTGATAAACGTCTCGTGCCAGTCCTCGACGTCCTGTCGCAACGACACATGGACGATAGCTTCCAGCTCGATGCCCAGCCGTTCGGCGTTCAACACCGCGCGATAGCCGGTGATGATTCCCTCGCTTTCCAGCAGCCGCAAACGACGCAGGCAGGCCGACGGCGACAGCGCGACTTTCTCCGCCAGTTCCTGATTGCTGATACGCCCATCCTGCTGCAAGTAATGCAGGATCCGCAGGTCTGTCGAGTCGAGAGTCATGGCTTGAATAAATCCGCGATTTTTGGAGTTGGATTCGAATTATCTACGAGATAACTACTATATGACTGTCCACTTTGCACGAAAATTCTCCAAAGCTTCGTTCATTATCTGTTCATTGTGCCGGCGAAAAAATGCCCAAAACACGGCGGCATGTCATCTAGAGAACAGGACCGACAATGATCACAAGAAACGCTTGCCTGGCGCTCGATGCGCAAGACTCACTGGCTCATCTGCGTCACCAGTTCGCGCTCCCCGAAGGCGTGATCTACCTCGACGGTAACTCCCTTGGCGCACGTCCGATTGCCGCGCTTGAGCGTGCTCAAACAGTGATTGCCGAGGAGTGGGGCAATGGTTTGATCCGCAGCTGGAACAGTGCCGGCTGGCGCGATCTGCCCGAGCGTTTGGGTAATCGCCTGGCCGGGCTGATTGGCGCCGGTGAGGGCGAAGTGGTGGTCACCGACACCACCTCGATCAACCTGTTCAAGGTCCTCGGTGCGGCCTTGCGTGTGCAGGCGATGCGGGCGCCGACGCGGCGAGTGATCGTCAGTGAGTCCAGCAACTTCCCGACTGATCTGTACATCGCCGAAGGGCTGATGGATTTGCTGCAACAGGGTTACAGCTTGCGTCTGGTCGACAGCCCGGAAGAACTGGCGCAGGCGATTGACCAGGACACCGCGGTGGTGATGCTCACTCACGTCAACTACAAGACCGGCTACATGCACGACATGCAGGCCATGACCGCGCTGACCCACGAATGTGGCGCGCTGGCGATCTGGGACCTGGCGCATTCCGCCGGTGCGGTTCCGGTCGACCTGCGTCAGGCCGGCGCAGACTACGCCATCGGTTGCACCTATAAGTACCTCAATGGCGGCCCGGGTTCGCAAGCGTTTGTCTGGGTTTCGCCACAGCTGTGCGATCTGGTCACGCAGCCGTTGTCCGGCTGGTTCGGCCATTCCCGACAGTTCGACATGGCCTCGGGCTACGAGCCGAGCCGCGGCATCGCTCGTTACTTGTGCGGTACTCAACCGATCACCTCGTTGGCGATGGTCGAGTGCGGCCTGGAGATTTTTGCCCAGACCGACATGGCCAGCCTGCGCCGCAAATCCCTGGCACTGACCGATCTGTTTATCCAGTTGGTCGAGCAGCGCTGCGCGGCTCACGATCTGAAACTGATCACCCCGCGCGAACATGCCAAGCGTGGCAGCCATGTCAGCTTCGAACACCCGGAAGGTTACGCGGTGATTCAGGCCTTGATCGCCCAAGGCGTGATCGGTGATTACCGCGAGCCGCGGATCATGCGCTTCGGTTTCACCCCGCTGTACACCAGCTTCACCGAAGTCTTCGATGCGGTGCAGATCCTTGGCGAGATTCTCGATCAGAAAACCTGGTCGCAAGCGCAGTTCCAGATTCGCCATAGCGTTACCTGATCCCTCTGACAACCAGGCCTCGCTGCTATCTGTAGCAGCTGGCGAAGCCTGCGTTCGAGTACGAAGTACTCGTAAATCCTGCATACGCGGTTTGCCTGGAAGAACGCGCCGCCTGATTTTACGACCGCTCCGCGGCCGAACGCAGCCTCGCAGGCTCGACAGCTGCTACGGGAGTGCGCAATAGCGGCGCACGGCCTGTTTTTACGAACCATGTGCTCTCTTCAAAAAACACAATATTCAGAGGACAGACAAATGACCGAAGCCACCGGCTTTGAAACCATCTCCAAGCGTGAACATGGCCTCAGGCGCCAGCTCACCTCGGGGCAGATGAGCATGATCGCGATTGGCGGTGCGATAGGCACCGGCCTGTTCATGGGCAGTGCCTACGCCATCGGCTATGCCGGGCCGAGTGTGCTGCTCAGTTATGCGATTGGCGCGATCATCACGCTGCTGTTGATGGGCTGTCTGGCGGAAATGACCGTGGCCCACTCGACCTCGGGTTCGTTCGGTGCGTATGCCGAGTTCTATATCAGCCCGCTGGCCGGGTTCCTGGTGCGCTACGCCTATTGGGCGGCGATAGTGTTGGCGGTCGGCACGGAGGTGACGGCGGTGGCGATGTACATGAAGTACTGGTTCGCCAATGTGCCCGAGTGGATCTGGATCGTCTCGTTTTCGAGCATTCTGATCGTGCTCAACGCCATCAGCGTGAAGACCTTCGGCACGTTCGAATACTGGTTCTCGACCATCAAGATCGGCGCGATTGTCGGCTTCATCATCCTTGCGGTATATGTGGTGTTCGGTTCCGGTAACCCGGATTACGGCGTGCATAACTACACCAGCCATGGCGGGTTTTTCCCCAATGGTTTGCAAGGGATGTGGGTGGCGGTGATCGTGTCGATCTTCAGCTACCTGAGCGTGGAAATGATCGCGGTGGCGGCCGGTGAGGCGCAGGATCCAGAGCGCGCAGTGAAGAAAGCCTTTCGCGCGACCATCGTGCGGCTGGTGGTGTTTTACCTGCTGACCCTGGCCCTGATGTTGGCGATCGTGCCGTGGGTTCAGGCGGGTGTAGCGCAGAGTCCGTTTGTCACGGTGATGCAAACCATCGGCATTCCCGGCGCCACCGGGGTGATGAACTTCGTGATTCTGATTGCTGCATTGTCGGCGATGAACAGTCAGCTCTACATCACTACGCGGATGATGTTCAGCCTGTCCCGTGGCGGTTACGCCCCCAAGGCGATGGGCGCGTTGAGCAAAAGCGGAATCCCGCTCAATGCCTTGCTGCTGTCGAGTTCGGGCATTGCGCTGGCGACGCTGCTGAACGTGATGTACCCGGAAAGCTCCTTCACCTTGATGATGGCGATTTCGATGTTCGGCGCGATCTTCACCTGGTTCATGATCTTCCTCACGCACTACTGTTTCCGTCGTTATCACCAGCGTCACGGCGAGCGGAAACTGTCGTTTCGCATGCGTCTGTTTCCTTACACCACGCTGTTGGGGCTGGTGCTGATGGGCGCGGTGATGATCACGACTTACTTCACCGAAGCCTTCAAGATGACCCTGGTGTTTGGTGTGCCTTTTCTGCTGATCCTTTCGGTGGTCTATGGGGTGTTCTTCAGGAAAGCCAAGGCATTGGCCGGTACTCTCGACAACGTCTCGGCCCCGTAGGAGCACAGCTTGCCGGCGATGACACTTGCAAAATTGCCATCGCTGGCAGGAGCCAGATCAAAAGATCGCAGCCTGCGGCAGCTCCTACGGGGTTGTGTCGGGGGCCTTTGATAATGCTTCCAGCAGGGCTTTGGCGTAACGGGGCAGGGCGTCGAACGAGCGTGCGCACAGCAGCAGTTTTCGTTGTGCCCATGGCTCGTTCAGCGCGAGACGTTTGAACGCTTGTCCGCTGGCCCAGCGCTCGACCGCCGCCAGCGGCACAATCGCCAGCCCGGCGCCATGGGTGACCATCCGAATTGCCCCGTCGAAGCCATCGGCGCGAATGCGGATCTGCATGCGCAACCCGGCGTGCAACGCTTGTTCCTCGAGATAGATCGCCAACGCGCTGTTGGCATTCAGCCCGACGTAATCGTGAGCCAAAGTCTGGCTGAAATTCGGTGCTTCCCCTTCGGCCAACGGATGATCGCTCGGCATGATCAGCACCAGCGGATCATCGCGGAATGCTTGGGTATCGAGGTCATGGGTGTCCACCGCATCGGAAACGATACCGAGGTCGGCCGCCCCCTGACGCAAGGCATGGGTGATGCGCAGGCTTGGCAGTTCTTGCAGGTCGATGTCGAGGTTGGGGTGTTCGCACAGAAAGTCCGCCAGCAACTCGGGCAGGTATTCGCTGATTGCCGTGGTGTTGCACAGCAACCGCACCTGACCTTTGACACCTTTGGCGTATTCCGCCAGATCCTGTTGCAGGCGCTCGGCCTGTTGCAGCAATACCCGGGCGTGCTGAGCCAACGCCTTACCGGCCGGGGTAGGGCTGATGCCCCGGCGCCCACGCTCGAAAAACGCGGTGCCCAACGAGGCCTCCATCGCACGGATTCGCGCACTCGCCGCCGCCAGTGAAAGGTGGCTGCTGGCCGCGCCGGCGGTGATGTTGCCGGCGTCGAGAATGTTCAGGTAGAGCTTGAGATCGATCAGGTCGAAGTGCATGGGGGTTTCCAAGGCTCTGTCAAAACAAGAGGCAGGTTCAGTATATGGCAGATTTTCAGGGGCGTTCGAAAGGCCCAGGATAACGCCATGAATACATTGCTCGCGTTTTATCAAAACCTCGGTCTGGCCTTGTCTTTATTGGTAATTGTCACCTTTCTGATGGCCGGGATGATCAAAGGCGTGATTGGCCTCGGATTACCGACCGTAGCCATGGGTTTGTTGGGGCTGGCTATGGCACCGACGCAGGCTGCGGCGTTGCTGATCATTCCGGCGACGCTGACCAACGTCTGGCAACTGGCATTCGGTGGGCACTTGCGTCCGTTGGTCAAACGGCTGTGGCCGATGCTGTTGGCGATAGTCATCGGCACCGGCGCAGGCACGTTGTGGCTGGGAGTCGACGGCGGGCAGTGGGTGGTGCGAGGACTGGGCGCGGTGCTGTTGCTCTATGCCTTGAGCGGATTGTTGCTACCGACCTTGCGCGTTGGCAGCACCACCGAACGCTGGCTCGCCCCGCTCTGTGGCGTGCTGACCGGCATCATCACCTCGGCCACCGGGGTCTTTATGATTCCGGCGGTGCCCTATCTGCAAGCGTTGGGGTTGAACAAGGATCAACTGGTGCAGGCGCTCGGCCTGTCATTCACCGCGTCGACCCTGGCGCTGGCCGCCGGCCTGATGTGGCGCGGAGCGCTGGGCGGCGGCGAGTTGAGTGCGTCGCTGCTGGCGCTGATCCCGGCGCTGCTTGGCATGCTGCTGGGGCAATGGTTGCGAGAGCGGATCAGCGCCGTGCTGTTCAAGCGAGTGTTCTTCGTTGGCGTTGGATTGCTCGGCGGTCATCTGCTGATCAGCGGCTAGCTGAAGACCGGCTGAGCATGTCGATGCGACGGATATCGAAGTCGCGCTCCAGGTAATCCATGCGGTTCTCGAAAAACTGCTGCATGTGCGGCAGGTTCGAGTGCACGTCCAGGTGAGCCCGGGATTGCCAGATCTCGTAGAAGATAAACAGCGTCGGGTCCTGCTGGTCGCGCAGCATGTGGTATTCGATGCACCCAGGTTCGGCGCGGCTGGGTTCGACGTAAGCGCGGAACAGCACCTCGAAGGCCTCGGCTTGTTCCGGGCGGGTTTTGGCGTGCAGGATGAAACCGTGTTGTTCGTTCATGTAGAACTCCTCAAGTCAGGGTTGAGGAAACTATATGGCAACAATCTGCTGGTGATTCGTGCGTTTTGGTCAAATGTATTTTGCCGACTTCGGGCTTATTCAGTGGGGGACTCATCGATAACCTGCCGCCATCAACTTTAAAACTTCTCGATCCCGCGACTTACTCCATAGCGCGGCGCATCGGACCTTGATGAGGCTTCCCATGAAAAAAGTTCTATTGCTCAACGGTGGCAAGAAATTCGCCCACTCCGACGGTCGCTACAACGCCACCCTGCATGAAGCCGCACTGAGCGTGCTGGATCGTGGCGGTGTCGACGTGAAAGTGACCCACATCGACGAGGGCTATGACATCGCCGAAGAAGTCGCCAAGTACCTCTGGGCCGACGTGATCGTTTACCAGATGCCAGGCTGGTGGATGGGCGCGCCCTGGACCGTGAAAAAGTACATCGACGAAGTCTTCACCGAAGGCCACGGTAGCCTCTACGCCAGCGACGGCCGGACCCGTTCCGATGCTTCGCAAAAATACGGCAGCGGCGGTCTGTTGCAGGGCAAACAGTACATGTTGTCGCTGACCTGGAACGCACCGCAGCAAGCCTTCGATGATCCGACCGACTTCTTCGAAGCCAAGGGCGTGGACGCGGTGTACTTCCCGTTCCACAAGGCCAATACCTTCCTCGGCATGAGCGGCCTGCCGACCTTCCTGTGTGTCGACGTGATGAAGCGGCCGAACGTTGAAGCCGACATCGTGCGCTACGAGCAGCACCTCAAGCAGGTGTTCAACTTGCCGGCGTAACCTGCGTGATGCCCCGCATCCGGCTACTATCGAACACCTGAGCAGCAGCGCATTTTTACCTGTGGCGAGGGGGCTTGCCCTGATACCAGTCAGTTAAGTGAACACAAGGTTCGAAACAGCAAAAATCGAATGTGGGAGCGAGCTTGCTCGCGATGGCGGTGTAACAGTAAACATTGGTGCCGAATGTAGAACCGTCATCGCGAGCAAGCTCGCTCCCACAGGTTGTGCGTCTTAACTGAAGCCCTCTCGCCACAAGCAATGCCTGACTCCTGCCATCAGGTGCATTCGATAGGAAGGACATACGTGAAAGCCAGATCCGATGAGTTGCAGATTTTCGTCTGCGTGATCGAGTGCGGTTCGATTTCTGCGGCGGCCGAACAGGTTGGGCAAACGCCCTCGGCGGTCAGCCGCACGCTGTCGCGTCTGGAGGCCAAGCTCGACACCACGTTGATCAATCGCACCACGCGGCGTATGGACCTGACCGAAGAGGGCAAGTACTTCTTCGAACAGGCCAAGCGGATTCTCGACCAGATGGACGAGCTCGAAGAGCGCCTGTCCTCGCGCCACAAAACACCGTCCGGACGGTTGCGGATCAACGCGGCGTCGCCGTTCATGCTGCACGCCATCGTGCCGTATATCGATGAGTTCCGCCGTCTGTACCCGGACATCCAGCTGGAGCTCAACAGCAACGACCTGATCATCGACCTGCTGGAGCAAAGCACCGACATCGCGATCCGCATCGGGCCGTTGGCGGATTCGACCCTGCACGCGCGCTCGCTGGGATGCAGCCCGCTGCACATCCTCGCCAGCCCCGCGTATCTGGAAAAACACGGCACGCCAACGACTGTTGCTGAGCTGGCCGACCACTCGTTGCTGGGCTTCACCCAGACCGAAAGCCTCAACCACTGGCCGCTGCGCCATGTACATGGCGACCGCTGGCAGATTCAGCCGAGCATCAGCGCCTCCAGCGGTGAAACCCTGCGTCATCTGGCGCTGGAGGGACAGGGCATTGCTTGCCTGTCGCACTTCATGACCATCGATGACGTCAAGGCCGGACGGCTGAAGTTGCTGCTGGCGCAGGCCAACAGCGGTTATCGCCAGCCGATCAATGCGGTGTACTACCGCAACTCACAACTGGCCTTGCGCATTCAGTGCTTCCTGGATTTCATCCAGGGCAAGTTGGCCGGCTACGCGAACGAGGTGTTCGAAGGCTGATGCTTGCCATCGCGAACACAGGTTAGTGCTGCCCCTCTGGTTCATGAAAATACTCACTCCCCATTTTCATTAATCGCGACACGGCATATCCGTAAGCGACATTTCGTGTCTCTGTACGAAAATTACTTTCATCCGGTTTGAAAGCTACTCCTCGAAATGATTTATGAGTTTCACAACACAACGACGTGACCCTTTTTCGAGGAGTACCGCATGGCACCGTCCTTCGGCTATTGGCTGCTGGTTTATGCCGCTATCGCGATCATTGCGCTGATCGTTCTGATCGCCCGTTACCGACTCAATCCATTCATTGTCATTACGATGGTTTCCATTGGTCTGGCGTTACTCGCCGGAATGCCGCCGTCAGGTGTGGTGGGCGCGTATGAAGCGGGAGTCGGCAAGACCCTGGGGCACATTGCGCTGGTGGTGGCGCTGGGCACGATGCTCGGCAAGATGATGGCCGAGTCCGGTGGCGCCGAGCAGATGGCGCGCACGCTGATCGAGCGCTTCGGTGAGAAAAACGCGCACTGGGCGATGGTCTGCATTGCCTTTCTGGTAGGCCTGCCGCTGTTCTTCGAAGTCGGTTTTGTGTTGCTGGTGCCGATTGCCTTTACCGTGGCGCGGCGGGTTGGCGTGTCGATTCTGATGGTCGGTTTGCCGATGGTTGCCGGGCTCTCGGTGGTGCATGCGCTGGTGCCGCCGCATCCGGCGGCGATGCTTGCGGTGCAGGCTTATCAGGCCTCGGTGGGGCAGACGTTGCTCTACGCAATTCTGATCGGCATTCCGACCGCGATCATTGCCGGGCCCCTCTACGCCAAGTTCATCGTGCCGCGCATTCAGTTACCGGCGGAAAACCCGTTGGAACGGCAATTCATCGACCGTGAACCACGGGACCGCTTACCGGGTTTCGGCATCACCATGGCGACGATTCTGCTGCCGGTGGTGCTGATGCTGATTGGCGGCTGGGCCAACCTGATCTCCACGCCGGGTAGCGGGTTCAACCAGTTCCTGCTATTCATCGGCAACTCGGTGATCGCCCTGTTGCTGGCGACCTTGCTGAGCTTCTGGACCCTCGGTCTGGCCCAGGGTTTCAACCGCGAATCGATCCTCAAGTTCACCAACGAATGCCTGGCACCGACCGCCAGCATCACCTTGCTGGTGGGCGCCGGCGGTGGCTTGAACCGGATTTTGGTAGACGCTGGTGTGACTGACCAGGTCGTCGGCCTGGCTCATGAATTTCAGCTGTCGCCGTTGTTGATGGGCTGGCTGTTCGCGGCACTGATGCGGATCGCTACAGGTTCCGCGACCGTGGCCATGACCACTGCTTCAGGCGTGGTGGCGCCTGTGGCCATTGGTCTGGGATATCCCCATCCGGAGTTGTTGGTGCTGGCGACGGGGGCTGGCTCGGTTATCTTTTCTCACGTCAACGACGGCGGCTTCTGGTTGATCAAGGAGTACTTCAATATGACCGTTGCCCAGACCTTCAAGACCTGGACGGTGCTTGAGACCTTGATCTCGCTGGTCGCGTTCGGCCTGACGCTGGGTCTTTCCTATGTGCTTTGAACAGCAGGTGCGGTAAATGGACATCCTCTACCAGATTCGCGCGCGTCAGGATTCCTTCAGCGCCGGCGAAGGGCGGATTGCCCGGTTGCTACTCGACGATGTGGGGTTTGCCGCGTCGGCGAGCCTCGACGAACTGGCGCTGCGAGCCGAAGTCAGCAGCGCGACGCTCTCGCGGTTCGCCCGCAGCGTTGGCTGCCGTGACCTGCGCGATTTACGCCTGCAACTGGCCCAGGCCAGTGGTGTTGGCAGCCGTTTTCTCGACCCGGCCCGGACGCCTGAGCAGTCGGCGTTTTATCGGCAGATCGTTGGCGATATCGAGTCGACGCTGCGTCAGCACTTGTCAGGTTTCGATGAGTCGCGTTTCGCCGACGCGGTGAAGTTGCTGGGCAAGGCGCGGATGATTCATGCGTTCGGCATGGGCGGTTGCTCGACACTTTGTAGCGATGAACTGCAAGTGCGACTGGTGCGCCTCGGCTACCCGATTGCCACCTGCCATGACCCGGTGATGATGCGCGTGACCGCCGCGTCGCTGGGCGCAGAGCACGCGTTGATTGCCTGTTCGCTGACTGGCATCACCCCGGAATTGCTGGAGGCTGTCGAGTTGGCGCGCAGCTACGGCACACGCATTCTGGCGATCACCTTGGCCGACTCGCCGCTGGCGCAATTGGCCGATGTGCTGCTGCCGCTGCAAAGCGCCGAAACCTCGTTCATCTACAAACCGACGGCGGCGCGTTACGGCATGCTGCTGGCGATCGACGTGCTCGCCACCGAGCTGGCGCTGGCTCAACCTGAAGACAATCAAGAACGTCTGCGGCGGATCAAACTCGCCCTCGACGACTACCGTGGCGGCGATGATCATCTGCCGCTGGGAGACTGACATGCATTACCACACGCTGATCCGCAACGCCTTGATCATCGACGGCAGCAACACCCCTGGTTATCCCGCCGACGTGGCGATTATGAACGGGCGTATCGAGCGTATCGGTGACTTGCAGGATGCCAGCGCCGATGAGGAAATCGACGCGACCGGGAGAGTGCTCGCGCCAGGTTTTATCGATGTGCACACCCACGACGATACGGTGGTGATCCGCCAGCCGCAGATGCTGCCAAAACTCAGCCAGGGTGTGACCACGGTGATCGTCGGCAACTGCGGGATCAGCGCCTCGCCGGTGAGTTTGCGCGGCGATCCGCCGGACCCGATGAACCTGCTCGGCACGTCCGCAGCCTTTGTCTATCCGCGTTTCAGCGATTACCGCGCGGCGGTCGAAGCGTCCAACCCGACGTTGAACGTGGCGGCACTGGTCGGCCACACGGCGCTGCGCAGTAACCATCTGGACGACCTGTTTCGCACCGCCACACCGAGCGAAATTGCGGCGATGCGCGAGCAACTGCGTGAGAGCCTGGAGGCCGGTGCGTTGGGCTTGTCCACAGGGTTGGCCTACGCCAGCGCGTTCTCGGCGTCCACCGACGAAGTCATGCAACTGACTGAAGAGCTGACGGCCTTCGGCGCGGTCTACACCACCCATTTGCGCAGCGAGTTCGAACCGGTGCTGGAGGCCATGGCCGAGGCATTCCAGATCGCTCGCCACGCGAAAAGTCCGGTGATCATTTCCCATCTCAAATGCGCTGGCGCCGGTAACTGGGGGCGCAGTCCGCAGCTATTGGCGTCCCTCGAACACGCGGCGAAAACCCACCCGGTAGGCTGCGATTGTTATCCCTATGCGGCGAGTTCCTCGACCCTGGACCTCAAGCAGGTGACCGACGCGTTTCGCATCACCATCACCTGGTCAACGCCACACCCTGAAGTGGGCGGCCGCGACCTGTTGGACATCGCCGCCGAGTGGGGCGTGCCGCTATTGGACGTGGCTCGTCGTCTACAACCGGCCGGGGCGGTGTATTACGGCATGGACGAGGCGGATGTGCGGCGGATTCTGGCCCACCCGTTATCGATGATCGGTTCCGACGGCTTGCCGGAAGACCCGTTCCCGCATCCGCGTTTGTGGGGCGCGTTTCCACGGGTACTGGGGCACTTCAGTCGGGATCTCGGATTGTTCCCGTTGCACACGGCGGTGCACAAAATGACCGGGCTTTCCGCAGCGCGTTTCGGTCTGAAAGAGCGCGGTGAAATACGCGAAGGGCATTGGGCGGATCTGGTGCTGTTCGATCCATTGCGCGTGCGCGACGTGGCCGACTTCAATGATCCGCAACGGGCGGCAGAGGGGATTGATGGGGTGTGGGTCAATGGGGTCTTGAGCTACTGCGAAGGCAGGGCGAACGACAGCAGGGCCGGGCGTTTTCTGGCGCGGGAAGGGGATTTGCGTACAGGTTTTCATTGATGGTTGACGATCAAAAGATCGCAGCCTGCGGCAGCTCCTACGCCGAACGCATTCTCCTGTAGGAGCTGCCGCAGGCTGCGATCTTTTGATCCACGTCTCATAGTGGCACTGTGAGATTAAAGAAAGCCATTACCAAGCCGAAGCGCTGTCATGCAACCCACCTATAGTGGGGCCTTTCCGTTTGGGAGTAGTGCAATGAGCTTCGGTAAAACCACCCCGATCCTGCGGATCTTCGATGAAGCCAAGGCGCTGGAGTTCTACATCGACTTTCTCGGTTTCACGCTCGACTGGCAGCACTGTTTCGAGGCGAACTTCCCGATTTATATGCAAGTGTCACGGGGTGAATGTGTGCTGCACCTGTCCGAGCACCACGGCGACGCTACGCCGGGGTCGGCACTGCGTATCGAGACCGATGAGCTGGAAGCATTCCAGCAGCAATTGCTGGCCAAGGAATATCGCTTCGCTCATCCACAGATTCAGGCCATGCCCTGGGGCAGCCAGGACATGACCATCAGTGATCCGTTCGGTAATCAGTTGGTGTTTACCAATGCGATCAGCGCTTGATCCGTTCGGCAGCTCTGCGGTATTTGGTGGAGCAAGGTGTGTTAGCCTCAATCAATGATTTCATTGATTGCAGGAGGCATCATGGCCAGCATCACGATTCGAAACCTTGACGATCAGATTAAAGAACAACTGCGAATAGCCGCCGCCCACAATGGGCATTCGATGGAGGAAGAGGCTCGCCTGATTCTGGGAAGAGCATTGGCCACTGTTGATCGGGCAGGAGGGCTTGGTAGCCGGATCCGCAGCAGGTTCAGCGCAAGCGGTGGGGTTGAGCTCGATTTGCCTTCACGCCAAGAGAAAGCGACAGCGGTGGATTTCTCCGAATGATAGTGCTCGATACCAATGTTCTTTCGGAGTTCATGCGGGTCGAGCCTGATATACACGTGTTGGTCTGGGTCGACGCACAACCGGCGATGGATCTGGCAATCACTGCGGTTACCGTGGCAGAAATTCTCCATGGTATTGCCCGGCTCCCGTTCGGCAAGCGCAAACAGAAACTTGAAGCGCATGCGATGGCGATGTTCGAAGAAGACTTCGCCGGAAGAATATTGCCGTTTGATGCCCATGCCGCCGTCGAGTACGCGACGCTGGTGGCGGGCTGCGAAGCAAACGGTCGAGCGGCGTCGATGGCCGATGCACAGATTGCCGCCATTTGCCGAACCCACGGTGCCCTGATTGCTACTCGCAATGTTCGGGACTTTGAGTTTCCCGGGGTTGAGGCGATCAATCCGTGGGAGGCCTGAACGGATTGATCGCCTTCGCTGGTTTGACCCGCTGTCGAGTTTTAGGGGGAAAGGTTATCGGCCAAGTGATTTGTTGTGTTCGTTAAGCCTGAACAGTAGTTCCCTTCCGTGTTGTATCGTGGCACGGGTTTTGGTGATCTCGTGTTGTATTTCTGTGCGGCGTAATGTGTTGGAATTTGCATTGCCTACATTATTAGTCATCAGGTCTCGGGCTAGATTTAGATGTCCTTTCACACCGTTGGCATAAAACTCCTCTACGCCCAACGTATCAAAAGCAGCATTGATGGCGTTGGAGTCGTTCTCCAGATATTCATCGAGCTCAAGCAGTTTGTTGTTCAAACGTTCGATTTTCTGTGCCGGTATGCCGTTCAAGGCTTTGGTTGCCTGGGTGGAGGCTTCGAAGTTTGAAGTCCATGCGCCGCGAACCCCTCCTACGAATGCCATAAACATATTGGTGGTGGCTGTTGATAGGTTTTTTTGTCCTGTTTTGTTGAATGGACTAACGTTTTTTTTTAATTTTTTTAATTGCGCTATTGGTTTGTCAGGAGTGGTTCTTGCGCTTTTTTCTATACCCTTGGGGGTCAACTCAGTAACTTGTGGGTATATCGAGGCGGCTAGATGTCGAGTTGCATCAAATTTGCCTGCGATGTAATCAATAGTCAATGAGGTAGCTGTTGCTGCAGCCGCTGCTCCGAGCATGCTAGGTGCTGCTGCTAAACCGACGACCAGAGAGGTCGCGTTCTTGACTGCATTGTAGGCGTAGTGTTGAAAGAGTCTTTTGACTATGCCTTTTTTATCAAGGCTGTTGTAGATTTGGTAGTTTAATGTATCTACTCGGTTGTGCACTTCGGCCAAAATACCCGGGTAGGTCGCTATTTCTTCCTTGATGTTGAATTCTTCTTTGTTGTTGCCGTGTTGATCGGTGTAGCGCAGCGGATTATTCCCGACCATGCAATACAGATTCAACCCGTCAACCGCGCCTGCCGGGTCGGGACTGATCCAGCGCTGCAACCACGGCGCGTAATACCGGTGCCCGTAGTAATAAAGGCCACTGGCATCGCGCTCCTTGCCGGAATATCGAATGGTTCGGTAATCGGCTTCCACCGCCGAACGAGAAGCCGTCCACGCCGTTCCGCCATAAGGGAAATAACTTTCCTGGCTGATCAACCAGGCCTGGTCGTCGAGTTCCAGCGAGCTGGAACCCAGATGGTCGTCAAGGCTATAGCGCAGTTGACCTGCTGCCGGGATGCCCGACGGCTGTCCTTCAGTCCAGTGCAGGTAGCGAACGCTGCAGCGGCCGGCTTGCACGGTGATGACTTCCAGGCGTTCGTTAGTGCGGGTACGGATTTCGAGACCCGGCAGGTAGCGGACTTCCCGGGTGTGGGTCACCGACGCTGCATAGGTTGTTTGTATCTTGCGTACGCGTTGACCGCTGCTGTCGTAGCAATAGCGCTCAATGTCATCGCGACCCTCTTCACGCTGGACCAGCATCACACTGCCGAGTTGATTGCGGGCGTTCCATCCCAGAGCCTGGCCCGGTTGCAGCGCCTGCTGGTTACCGTTGGCATCGAAGTTTGCTGCAATGTCAGGCGTTGAGTCGCCCTTGTTCCAGGACAGGAGGAGATTGCTTGCGGCGGTAACGTTCAGAGTCCGGGTGTAGTTGTTGCGATCACGAACATGGCGCAGTTCGGTCAGGTTGCCGCCGGCGTCGTAGTCGTAGTGCTGGGTAAAGTTGAACAGTTGCCGGGCATCAATGGGTGTCCTGCCGAGAGCGGGAAGGTGTGGCTGGGGGTCAGCTCCGCCTGCTTCCCGTCCGGTTGCGCTGATCAGTTGGTAGAGGCTGTCGTAGGTAAACGTGCTGACGGCTTCGACCTTTTGGTTGCTGCCAAATTGCACAGGCTGGGCCTTGTCCTCAATTTGCGTCACATTGCCCACCGCGTCATAGGTGTAATGCAGAGCCTGTAACGTACTGGTGGAAACGGACGCGGTGAGCGAGGTCAATCGACCGCTGGCCGGATCGAACACGGCGCGGCTGATAACGTTGTTGCCGGCCGTCTGGGATTCCACCTGGCCGAAGGCGTTGTAGGCGAGGTCCTTCACGATGGTTTTTTCGATCGCGACGTCTTTTATTTTCAGGCCCACGGCCTTGAGCAGGCCGGCGACATCAAACGAAAAGCGCTGTTGGTGTTGACCGGCATCGACTTGCCGGATGACTTCTCCCGTGGCGTCGTAGTGCCAGCTCGTTGTGTGACCGTCACCCGCTTCCCGTAATACATCCCGGTTCGTTTCATCCTCCGGCCAGTCTGGCTGTTCAGCGCTCAAGAGGAAGTGCCGTGTCTGGCTCAAGGGCTTGGCGCAGAGTGCGTACTCACTGATGAGTAGAGTACCGGCGCTGTCATCGTGGCGAATCAATGCGCCACACCGATTGAGTGCAGCGGAATCTGACGAGCTGTCACCGTAGCTGAAACGTTCGACAATGCGTGAGGGATGTCCTGGTGACTCTTCCTGGATGGCTATCGGCCGCAGTTGATTATCGAAGGTCGTTTGCCAGTGACTGCCACGCTGATCCCAGTTGCGCAGCGTCTGGCCGGCATCCCCAGGCAGATTCAGACGCCACCCGGCGTCGACGCTGTCCACCAGCAGCGGCTTGCCGGACAAGCTGTAGACGGTCGTCAGATTGGCTTTTGATGTTTCGGCAAACAGTCGTGGGTCCCACTGCGCAATCAGGTGCCCGGCAGTGTTGTAGTACTGATGGGAAATACGTGCTTGGGGGGCGGCCTCTGCGCTGCGCCGCCAATAAGCGATTTGTCGAACGGGCAGGCCTCGGCTGTCGATCACATTGATCGTCGGCGTCTTGCGATGCAGTTGTGCGCTCATGCGTCACCCCCGCCAGTGGAGGCCTTATTGAGGGTGATTTCCTCGAGTGTATCGTTCTCGTCTTCGTCCAGGGTGTACCAGGGATGACGGGTATGCCGTCGCATATAGGAAACACCGCCTTGCATGGCGAGGCGTGTGTGGGTAGGGCGACCCAATGGATCGTAAAACTGCAGATCGCAGTGACCGAACTGCCGTAAAGACACATCGTTGATGTAGCGGTGCTGATCGGCGAAGTAGGGGCGGTATGTCCGGATCGCCAATCCCTTGTTGTTGTATTCGACCCGTTCACTGACGCGCCAGCGCTGCGCGGCGATCTGTTCCTGCGGTGTTGTGCCGTTGAGCGTCAGCTCTCCCTTGTTGTTGACGACATAGGCTGTGCCTGACTCGACCTTGTGTTTATGTTGTAGCGTCCGGCCGAAGCCGTCGCAGCAGGTGACAGCGATGCGGATTTGCCTCTGGTCGTCATCGGGATAACGATCGGCGACCAGTGCGGCAATATGCACCGGTTCACGGACCGAGGTATCGAGTTCGGTTTTCAGTTTCGTTTCATCGGCCGAGAGGGTCTCAAGGTCTGCCAGGCGACTGCGGGCCGAAGCGCAGATGTGTCCGCTCGGCAGCAAGTCACTGTTGGCCACGCAGCGTGTCAGCCAGCCGGTGTCCTTCAAGGCTGTATCCGAGATGCGGCCCATCCAGCTGAATGGTGCGTAATAGATGGCAGTGGCGGCGTCTTGCAGAGCTTCTTTGTCCTGTTTGATCGCGTCTGCCGGGCTTTTGAATAGCGGCCGTTTGTACTCACCTATAGGTTTGAAACCGACGAGCTTGTCGCTCTTGTAGCCGTAAAAGCTGGTGGCCAGCACCTGGCCGAAAGCATCAACGAGGCCTTCTTGTACGTTGCCATTGGGATCGGTAACGCTCAGGGGTAGGAGTGAGCGGTAGTCATAGATGGCCTTGGTGACGCAGCCATCGGGCAATTTGAACTCGGTGATGAAGCAGTGGTAGTTGTCGTAGCTGACCTCGGTCGGATCAAGGCTTTTGCTCGTCTGTAAGGTCTGTGGCCGGTAAAAGCCTTCCAGCAGGGCATAGGTCACGAAGCCGCTTTTGACGGACCAGAGTTTTTTGGGGGACGTGGACACCGGGAGAAAATCGGTCATGCGGTGATAGTCACTTCGTTCGAGCAGCCTTCCCTTGGGGCGAGAGTCTTGTGGCAATACGCTGAAGGCTTTCAGGGCTGTTTCGTCCAGCTCGGCTGTTTCCAGGTGGTCAGTCAGGGCTTCGAAGTGGGCGACACCATCCGGCAGGGTTTCTGCGGTGGTGTTCTTGTAGCGTTGCACGGACAGGCCAGTCAGGACGCGCTGGGTCGTCCAGGCCGTTCCCTTGATGAGCGTGATGAGTTTTTCGTAAGTCATGACCTTTGTGAGCAGCCCCAAGGCTTCGGGTGCTTTGGGAAGCCTCAACGCGTTGGTGCGCTGACGGTAAGGCAGACCCAGCCGCCATCCTTGGGCGTTATCGAGATGAATGAACTCGGCAAGGGTTTCGTTCAGGTAGTAGAACTGCTGCGCCGGATCGTGAGCGTCGCGCCACCATTGTTGTTGGTCGGCATCGCTGAACGGCGGGGTATCGCTGCCGGTTTTGCGTCGGGCGTAATGGACGCTCACGCCATGCGTCAGTGCACCGTAGGTGTCGTACTGCAGATTGAAGGTGTGCTGGCATTGCGGGTCATCAATAATGCCTTCGTATTGGTAACTGATGGACTCCAGTAGCAGTGGCAACATTCGGGCGTAGCGCTGGTTGTCCCTTGGCGCTTGCAGCAGGCGTACCCGGTAGCGGTTTTCCTGAACCGAATACAGCGTTCGGGTTTTCAGACGCTTATCGAGACCGAAGAGTTCGGTACGTAGTAAATGACCGCTGAGGGCACGGGTCATTTCAAGGGCGGTCGCCACGTTTGGCGGAGTGATGAGTGAGTCGCTTTTGGTGTCGGGTGAGTAGCGGAACAACAACGCGTTGCCCAGCGGTACGGCTTGCCTGTCAGCAGGGTGATAACCGCTACGTGACGCATCGACTGTTTGCCCGGTATGGAACCAGCTCTTTTTCAGACACGGCGCTGTGAAACCTTGCGAGTCGACATCGCCGGGGTTGGTTTCACTGTCGGTTTGCAGTAACAGACCAAAGCCACGAAACTCCCGTTCGATACCGTCGTAATAGCCTTGGCGATAGGAAAAGCTCTGGGTCAGTCGGTTACCGGTAATCTCGTCGAGTTGGGCCTGTTTCTCGACCAGATGCAGGGCAAAGGGCACATGACAGGTGAGGGGCTTGCCGGCTTTGACTTTCTCTGCTTTTTCATCCAGCCACTCTTGTGCCGAACTGCGGTAGTGGATTCTGCCTGCCGCGCCCATGTTGTTATTGGTCCCCGTGAGTAAGTACGGTTTTTCACTGACGAAGTCATAGCGCCAATGCTTGGGGGCCATATGCGGCACGCTGAGTATCAGGCTGGAGCAGCCAAGCCCTTGCAGGTCGGCGATACTCACCTGGCAGAAGCGCTCATAGCGCACCCCTTGCGGCCAGGGCAGGGCAACTGAAGTGCTGAAACCGTTGCCGCTGCGGTTCATGAAGATCTGTGCCTGCTCCGCTTCCAGATAGATCAGGTCGGCGGCGCCGGAGCCGTCCAGATCCGCGAGGCGGATACGCGAGGCGTCGAATGTCTCGTACGCAAGGTTCAGCGAGCCCAGTACGATACCTTTACCGAAACGTCCGCGTCCCAGGTTTGGCCAGCACTTCACTTCATTGTGGCGAATGCGCACCAGGTGCTGTTGGCCACTGCCCAGGATATCGCTGAAAGCCACCAGTTCGGTGGGCGAAGACGTGAGCGCGGGAAGGGCGTCTTCGTCCTCTTTACGAGGCACTTCGCGCGCGGCACCAAAGCCCTGTTCTCGTTGATTGGCGTATAGACGAACGCTGCGCGGGCCGATCAGCGTCAGGTCGCTTAGCCCTTCGCCCATCAGGTCGGCCAACTGCCCTTGTGGATGGAAAAACTCTGTAGGGAACGCATTGAACGTGGCGAAATCCGACCAGTTGCGGTCGGGGCCGAGAGAGAAGAAACCACTTAGCCCTGGCTGTGCGATGACCCAGTCCAGTCGCCCGTCACCCGTGAGGTCGCCCAGTGAATGGTGCACTGGCTTTGTCGTGTCGGCGGTAGGGATACTCGGCAATGCGCGCCACTGATCGTAAGCCACTTCAGTGCTTTTGGCTTTGGCGCGTATGGGCTCGCGGTAATACCAGGCGTTTTCACTGGAATAGAGCACCCCCGGCAGCCCTTCACCGTACAGGTCTATCAGTTGATAACCCTGACCGTCGTTGAGACCGGGCATATTCTGAAACGGCTGCCAGGTGTGGGTATCAGGGGGGAGATTGAACTCGCTGTAGCTGAATTCAACGGGCGGATGATTATCGGCAGTTGTCCGGTTGCTATACGCCTGATCATGGGCCGCGCTCAGATGGTAATAACCCAGAGGCGCCTGACGGTAATCGAGCAGCAGGCGTCGCACCAGAACGGGGTCGGCGCCTAGCTCATCGGGAAAACGGTGAAACATCAGAACCTGGCGGCACAGGCGTTCCGTGCGTAGTTCAAAGCCATAGGCGAAACTGGAAAACCCGTCGCTACGGCGTTGCCACTGTTGCCCGGTGTACGCCGGTTTCTGTTCGTACCCCGTATTTCGTTCGCCGTAGTCGAACACCAACTCAAAGTGCCATTGCGCAGGTTCCAGTCGGTCTGATTGCCACAGGTAGAGGTGAGGATCGGCTTTGAAATTGCCATAGCTCACACGGCTCAAATAGCGCTGGGCTGTGGCACCATCTGCTGTGTACTGATAGAGGATGTGCTCGCCGTGGGCGTTAAGACTCTCCTCCAGTAGCCATTCGCCGACATGCGTTGAATTCTGTGGATCGACGCGACGCGATGCCAGGCTCTTTCCGTACAGGTGAAGGCTGCCCTCGGTGCCGTGCACCAGCCAGAAACCCGGTTTGTCGCTTTCTGAGGACCAATGTTCAATTCGTTCGAAGGTGCTTTCGACTCTGGGGAAGTGGCGTACTACGGTGTAGACCGTACTCAGTTTCAGATCGTTGTAATCGCGGGTGGGAGTTCGAACGATGGCGCCTTTCGAATCGCGTTCGGGCACCCACACAACCCCGCTGGGGCCGACGATCTCGTCATCTTCGGTATAGGCCGGAACACCTTTGCTGGTGCGTCGACTGACGGTGGCTAATGCGATTCCCCAGCCGATACCGAAGACGCCATTGCCGACCGAACTGCCATAGTTCAGCGACAACGACGGAGCGAAGCCACGGCCCTGTGAAAGGGGTAACGCAAGCTCATACGAAGCGGCTCCGTGTGAGCCGATAACGCCCATTCCTTTGCCAATGCTTTGAATAGCCCCGCCACCTTTAGGCAGCGACGGCGCGCTAACCGGCAATGCGCTTTGTTCACTCATTGTGAACCTCCGCCTGCCCTGGCCGTGTAGCTCACGTGCACGATGATGTCGGTCAGTGATTCCAGCATAGGTTTCTGGGCTTCATGGTTCGGGAAGGTCAGACGCCATTTGGAGATGGCGCCGGTGTATTCGAAGGGCAGGTAGCGTTCATCGTTGAAGTTCAGGGTGAACAGACCGTTGTCGTCGATTCCGGTAGAAAGGGCGATTTGCTGATTGGCGCGCAGGCTCTCCTTGAACAGCGTCCCCTCACTGGCGGACATGACCACCTTGCTATAGGTCTGGGTGAGCATTGCACGGATATTTTCATAGGGGCCGAGAATGGCCGGCAAGGAGACGCTGATGGTTTTGATGCGCCGCAGGTAATGCTTCTGATCTTTATAGTCGTCTTCGAACAACTCGTGGTTCAGCTCGAACTCGTAGCTTCCTTTCAGCAGGTCGGTTTGAATGTCCGTCCACTCTTTGTTGATCGTGCTGGTTTTGGTTTTGGCCTTGAGCTGTCGCAGTGATACGGTTTTGCGAATTTCCAGTTCGCGCTCGTTACCCAAAAGGTAGGCATTCTTCATCTTCAGCAAGCCCAGCTTCATCGACTCCCCAGGACCAAGCCCGCGATAAGTACTGTTCCAGGTCTGAGGTTGGAGGAACGGCTGTATGGAGTCGTCGGCCACCTCGTAGCGCCAGCACAGCTCGGTAAACTGGCACAGTGACAAGGCCGCGTCATACACCTGAAAATAGAAACCGGACAGCTGGCCAGTGAACCACTGGTACAGCTGCGAGTTGGTAAAACGCTTGCTGAGGAAGTCGTAGGTTGCTCTGGCTTGTATCAGTGACGTTTGAGTTTGTCGTAACAGCAGCTGGGAGGCGGTTTCCCGTTCGGCTTCAAGCGCCAGTTGTGCATCGAGTTGTGCGATTTCGAGCCTTGCCAGATCGCGAGCTAGCGTCCACTCCTGATGACGACGACGGTATTGCGCGGCGCGTTCGAGGGCTTCGCCAGCACCATGGGCCGCTGCCGCTAAGCCCTGAGCCCCGGCCATGACTGCAAAGGGCACCCCCTCGACGCGATGACCGCCGTCTGCCAGGCCAAAAATGTTGGGAATGACTTTCAGGCTGTGGCCGGCCACTTGGGCTGCGTAGGCGGAGGCTTCTGCGATACGACCTGTGAGGTGCGATGCGGCGGCCGCAACCTCTTCCGGGTTGACCACCTCATTGACCAACTGACCGTAGTAATCCATGCGTCCTTCGACAATGGCTTTACTGGCGAGCAAGGCTTCCTTGTTTTTTTGGTCGATCTTCAACGCCTGGGTTTGCAGGTCTACGGCAATATTCGCCAGATCCCAGATGTGTTGCTGTTGAATTTCCTGATAGCTGGTCTGCTCGGTGCGCTCGATGAATGACAACAGAGTGGCGCCGAATTGAATCACCGTGTCCACGGCGTTCATGGCCTGGGCATGCATGGCATTGAAACGGTAAGGCGGAATCTCCGACCCCAGGCGTTGGTAGACTCCGGGTTCAGCAGCACGTTGAGGATTTGATCTGAGCAGGTCACCTGGTGTTGCGGGTGCAGCAAAAAGAGGGCGTCTCAATGGTTTGCCGACAATGTCGAGATTGTGTCTGAGGTTGTGCAGGCGACTTTCCAGCTTTTCCCAGCGAGAGATCAGCGTTGGATTGAATGGCAAGCGCAAATGGGGTGTGTCAATCGCATGCACCGAAGGAGGGGACGCATAAGGACGCACACACAGTTGAGGTGCCAGTGTGGAGGCGCTTGTTACCGGTTTGTGTTTACCCTCTTTACCCAGATTGTTTTCAAAGTCGCGCAGTGTCGAGTTGGTCTCGTCACTGAATGTTTGCAGTGTGACGGTGCTCCATAGATCGGTTTGTCTGAGATCCGGGCGCGGACCCAGCAGGTCTAGAGCCCGGATGTACCGAAGTTTGGCTTCCGCCAGTCCGTCGGGGGACAACGTGCGGTACGCCGCATCGCCACGATTGAGCAGAATATCGATGTAAAGCATGTACAAGGCTTTACGAAAGTGCACCGGATGGCTAAGGGCAATCTGATGCGGGTCTTGTGGGCCCTGGATGGCGTAGCTGGTTTGACCTGGTGTTGGAGTCGTGGTGCTGATCAACGGCACGGCATTCCAATAGTCAGGGTTGCTAGTAGCGACGCGTTTACGGCCGGGGTTGAACAGGTAATGCAACCAGCGCTCGGCTTCGCTGTATTGGCGTTCCAGATTAAAGCGGTGTGCTACCAGCCATGGAAGGTACAGGAACAACTCTACAAAGTAGCGGCCATAGGCGCCGTAGAAGTCCATGCTCTCAGGCGTACCGCTTTCTTCAAAAGAAGGCTCTTGCAGGTGCTGAGAATCCCAGCTCAGTAGCTTGTCGATACTCGTTTCGGCATGTTCGATCAGATGCTTGGCGAAGGTGATGTTCATTCGAATGGAGCGGCGTTCCTGGTCCGTTTTTCCGTCGCTTTTTTCGATTGATGAGCCTGAGAAATCAATAAATTCTGTAGTGCCTAAAAAATTATCCTTGCGGTAGTTAAATCTGGGCGCTTTCAGTTTGGTACTTTCGGCTAATGGTCGGCTGAACTGGAGCGTTCTTTTATTACTCTCATTCCACGCCTTGGCCGTCGTAATCGAAATGGTCCCATGAAGCAACTCATGGAGTACCGCAGTGGCAAGCTTTTCGATGCCAGACGGTTCGGGTGTTGGTGTGATAATAGAATCTTTGTCGATGGATGCCGATCTCGAAAATAGCGGCGCCAATGGTGTCGATGCCGTGGGGGACTTCAGATCGTCAACGTAGAGGGCGATGAACAGTGACTTGGCGTTCTGATCATGGACTGCAATGGTGTGTGTGTTCAGCTTGAGATCGTTCAGCCCCCAACTGTGAAACGAATCGTGCGAACCGTAATCCTGCAGGCAAGTCTGCGGCGTGCTCCAGCTGTCGTCGTATTTTTTGTAGCACAGGTTCAAACGAAAGAGAGGGTTGGTTTTGGCGGTGTCGTTGTCTTTTTTGGTGACAGCTGCCTTGTCCTGAAAGATGCATTCGGCCCAGACCACATACAGGCGATTGTTGAACATGACGGGACGGATGGTGTGTTCGATGGCGCTTTCGGAAATCGGCAGGTTGGCGCGTTTCCAGTCCGACCACGCCTGTGGCTCTGGTGCATCGTATTTGGGGGGGGCAGTGTTGGCCTCTGAAGGGGCGTCCCCCGTATGGGGGCGCTGAGGCATGTCCAGCGAGCGCCAATAGTAAGTATTCGTGGCGCGGGATCTGGCGATGAAGTAATAGGTGCTGTTGGCGAAATCGTTTCCGTCGATGTAACCATTGAGTATGGTCAGGTTAGCAACTTCTTCGAGCCTGGTCAGATAGGCCAGTACCGCCGTCTGAACGGACTCGGAGGTGAGTTGGTTCTGGTTGATGTCGTTTTCCAGTTGCTGAAAACTGTCGGTCCTGGTTTGGCGAAGGGTCGGGTCCAGATAGACCGCAGGAAAATAATGCAGTTGCTGGTTGGCCGCCCAGGTTGGATAGTGATGCATCACGGTACGCCAGGTCTCGATCTGGTCGGCCGGGAGACTCGCGGTGTGATACCCGGGCTCCATGTTGGCCAGAATGCTGTTGATGTATTGCTGCAGGCTGGCAATGGCGCAAGCTACCGGGCTGGTGGGTACGTCCTGGCTAACCAGCACATCGAGTAGCCAGTAGTGGTAGAGGTCATTGGCTGTTTTGAGATGCTCGACGATCCCCAGGGGCTTCAACGTCTTGTCATCAGGCATGATCGCTGACAGATAAAGTGCGAGCTGAGCATCACGCAGACTTTCGTTGAGTTGCTTTTCAATAGTGGCAGACATGTTCATTCCTTGAGCATGTAACGGGATCAATGACTGGCGGCCATGACGGCTTCACCGACTTTCTTCCAGGTGCCGGGCGGGCTTGTGTTGTTCAGGGTCGTGGCGCTGAGGAGTGACGCGGCAGACAGCCCGGTGGCCTTGCAGGTCGCGTGGCAGCGCATGACCCAATCCACGTCCTTCATTGTTCGGGCTTGTTGATCCGCTAACTTCGCAGTCAGAACACTGACTTCAACCGCTGTCCAGCTCAGTAGTTTGGCCAGGAAACTGTTGGTTGCCGTTGTGGTAGCGCCCGAATTGGCGAGGCGTAGATAGCTCAGAAGGCTTTCTTCCGGGTGCTGATGGCGGGTCATGCAATGGTTGAAACGATCGAGCAGGTACAAGCTGCTCAGTGTCAGTTTCAACTGTGTGCCCGGTGTTTCCAGCCAGTCGGGATGGCTCAGGAACAAGCGCAGGGCGCTGTTGCTCAGATGCAACTGAACGGCCGCTTCGGCGTGACGCAGGACAGGGTGCAGTGCTGTGGGGAGTTGGGTTAGATGATTATTGCCCAGCGCATCAGTCAGGATCTTGTAGGTCGAGATGTTTGCCCATGACAGTACCCCTTTTGCGCAGTTCATGGGGAGCTGAGAGGTTTCCTGCAAGAATTTTTCGATCAGGTGCAGTTGTCGATCGTGGGCAAGCAGCAGCAGGTCTTTGAGTTTCTTCTTGCAGTCGTCTTTGAGCACGCTGTTCAGTGTCAGCGGGTCGATGATGCTATTCAGCGCAGAGGCCAGGGTTTGTGGCACATCGTCTTCGATTCCGGGTGCGAAGTTTTTCACCAGGCCTCTGTTATCAAGTAGCTTTACAGCCAGTAGCTCGTTCCATTTGACGTTTTTCGGAAGCGACAGCTTTGCTAGTTCTTGTGGGGTGACTGCGCACTGGCGGGTATCGCTGTTCAGCTTGGTAAGGTGCTGCTGCAAACCTTGAAACGAATGATCATCACTGCCCATGGGTTCCAGGAGGCGTTGCAGCGTGGGAATGTCGAAGACGGATTCACTGAGCCAGTTTGTGATCCAGTCCATTTGCATTAGTACATCGAGCAGATCAAGCGTTTCTACGCCGGGAGTGGGGGAGGTGTCCTGGCTCAGCGTGACATTGGTGTAGGTGCGAGTTCGGGCAGGGTTTTCGGGTGGCTTAGCTTCTAGAATTACAAACGGAGCTTCATGGCGTATTAGTGCCTCGAGATCACCGGACAGTGTTATTTGAGAGCCCATTAGAGAGGTCTTTAGGTTAGCGAGAACGATCGGGATCAGGTCGATTTTGATTTTCAGGACGTCGCCGGTCCTGGTCTCGGGGGAACGGACGGTAATCTCATTAGCAGTATTTTTATTGGCGAACCATGAAGTATTGAGCTCCAGCGTTGAACCTGACAGCAGCTGGAGAGGATTATCGGGATCGTTTTTCTCGGGTAAATGAAAGCGCGCGACCAACGTTAACCAAAGGTCATCCTCACGGGCTTCTATTCGGAGTGTGCGGATGTCTGAGTTGTTTGCTGTTGCCAAGCATTTAGAGATGCGTTCACCCCCCAGCAAGTTTGCCAGCACCGCGCTGTCGGCGATCGAAATACCGAACATTCGGGCAATCCGCGCTTGTCGGTAGATGGATGACAGCGTATGTAGATCACACTTCAGCGGGCCACGGTATTGCTTCGTGTTCTTGACGATCAGTAATAGCGAGTCCTCGGTCATGGGCAGGCCAAGGCTGGCACTCAAGTGCTGGAGGATGGTATGCGAGGCCGGGTCTGAGTCGTCAGCAGAAAATGATCGACCATCGAGTACCAGTGGCGTATCGAACAATCGGGCAGGATTGAATACCTGGTCGAATAAGGCGGGGGCATTGCCGGTGGCATAGGGGGATACTCGATAAAGTAAAGCAGCGAACTCTTCGGCGTTGATCGAGTAGCGACGGTTAAAGTAGCGATAAACACCAACAGTGCGCACTGTATGAGTGTCGAATTGCATGAGTGTGTTGCGCGGCACGTGTGATTGAAACGCGCCGATGATCAGGGTGTCCAACTCGGCGAAAGGGATATCGAGCCAGCGTTGCAAGCGGATCATCCGTTGCAGGCGTACGAGTCGCTGGTCTGTCGCGTTGTCTATTTCCTTAACCCCCTCATTTTTGATGATTGTCATGCTGTTGGCAGTGGTGGTGCCGACTGAGAAAGGGCCGTTTATATAACGAGCGCCATGCGGACTGGGCACTGAAACGGTCACTGGATAATTGCTGGATTGGCGTGGGGTGTTTTTGCCTTGCGAGAGCAGTGCTTCAAGTTGCTCTGCTTTCAGCTCGGTGCACTTCAGAAAAGTGTCGACTTGTTTCAGGCTGGACAGCTGATCAGTGCCATAGGTATTTTTCCAATAGTTTGTGGTCAGGGTTTGTTTTGTTGAGTCTTCTGTCAGCAATGCCTGCTGCTGTGGACCTAGCCCGGACATCAGCTGTTGTGCGTCGCCAGGGGGGGACGTCAGTACCTGGCCATACAGCATGTTGACTGTCTGTGTGATGGGAAGATTCGTCGAGATGAGGTAGTTCAATTCTCCCAGCGATGTTTTTTTTTCGTTGAGGCCCAACAGGCACTGATGGTGGAAAATCTCATAGGGAAGGGCAAAGGGATAGCGTCGTTGCGCCAGTACCGTGTACGTCGACTTGTCCTTGTCAGTGGTGCTCTTCAGCGCCTCCTGAATACTCTTGTTCAGGATGTCATTGACAATCTGGAGCATGGGTTGTGGGGTAAAGGTGCTTTGCTGATCAATTGATAGCGTCGCGAGATCCGGTCTTCGCTTTTCCAGAAGGATTCGGTTGGAGAATTCAGCGTTTGATTGAGAGGCACTGGTTTCCAGTTGCTTGGCAAACAGGTACAGGGCTCGGAGGTAGGCAGCAGGCGAGTCGACGGCTGCGATCGAATCGATTTTGCAGGAATCGTCCCAGTTTTCCTTGAACAGGTTGGTGTAGGTGGGGCCTTGTTTTTCGACTGCACGAATGCCTGAGGGGTGCCAATGGTGTTGTGCTGTTCCGGATGAGAGTTGCTGCTCTCGATACAGATGGCTTATCTGGGCGGCGAAACATTTTGCGTTGTCGTAGAGCTGCCCGATGTCGATCTTCTCGGTGCGGCTTTTGAGCTTCTCCTTGAGGCTGGCTTCGGTGAGTCGGGTGATATCGAAAACCGATGTGAACTTCAGTGTTTCCTCGAAGAATTTTTGTAGTTCCAAATTATTGGTGGAGGCGCTGCTCTTGATAAGTGCCTGGAGTAATGGATAGCCGTCCATGCCGATGAGTCTCCTATGTAGTGGAGCTATCGACATTACTGCATGGGGGGATTGAGCACCGTCAGCTTTCCATTGTATGGAGAACTGGAAAAATCGCCGTTTGGACGGGAGAGACTCCTATTAACCTGTAGGAGTTCGACACTACTTGCTCCCCCGGTCGGCACGAGTGCTAAAGGGGGGAGCAACTGAGGCTCAAACCCGGAAGTGGCTCACCATCATCTGCAACTGATTGCCCAACCGCGCCAGCTCAACACTGGACGCGGCGGTTTCATCGCTGGCGGCGGCAGTTTGCTCGGAGACGTCGCGCACGTTGATGATGCTGCGGCTGATCTCTTCGGCCACCGCGCTTTGCTGCTCGGCAGCGGCGGCGATCTGCTGGTTCATCGACTGAATGTTCGACACCGTGCGGGTGATGTTTTCCAGTGACACACCGGCCTTGCGGGTCAGCTCGACACTGCTGTCGGTCAGGCTGCGGCTGTTGTTCATCACGGCGGCTACTTGCTTGGTGCCGTTCTGCAGGCCGGCGACCAGACCTTCGATTTCCTCGGTGGATTTCTGCGTGCGTTGGGCCAGGCCGCGCACTTCGTCAGCGACCACGGCGAAACCACGACCGGCTTCACCCGCGCGAGCGGCTTCGATGGCGGCGTTGAGCGCCAGCAGGTTGGTCTGTTCGGCGACGGCCTTGATCACGTCCATGACGCTGCCGATCTTGTCGCTTTCCTGTTGCAACACGGTCATGGCTTCGGTGGAGCGCACCACTTCGCTGGCCAGACGTTCGATCTGAGCGATCGCTTCGTTGACCACTTTATCGCCTTCGCGGGCTTCACCATCAGCCGCTGCTGCCGCTTGCGAAGCTTGTTCGGCGTTGCGTGCGACTTCCTGCACGGTGGCCGTCATCTCGTGCATGGCGGTGGCAACCTGATCGGTTTCGATCTTCTGGCTGTTGACCCCGGCGCTGGTTTCTTCGGTGACGGCCGACAGCTCTTCGGCAGCGCTGGCGATCTGCGTGACGCCATCGCGGATGCCGCTGATCAAGTCGCGCAGGGTGACGCCCATCCGTGCGATGCCTTGCTGCAACACCCCGAGTTCGTCACGACGGGAGACGTGGACGTCATGGGTCAGGTCGCCGCCGGCGATACGCTCGACCACCGCCAGGGTTTCGCGCAGTGGCCGGGTGATTTGCCGGGTGATGGTCACGGCCGCGAGAACGCCGACCAGCAACGCCAACAATGTGCTGATCAGTTGCAGGGTGCGTGCCCGGGCGCTTTCGGCGTCACGGCGATCCAGCTGGATCTGATACAGCGCGTCACTGCGCGCAACGATGTCATTGCCCTGGACGGTCATTTCCTGGCGAGCCACGACCGCGTCGCTGTTGGCCGCCTTGTAGGCCTGCAAGGCGCTGCGGTAATTGAGCAGCGCGCTTTGCAGCTGGCGCAACGCGTCTTGCTGGCTGTCGGCGAAATGCGTGTTGAGTGTTTTCAGGCTGGCGATGGCCGCGTCCAGTTGGGCGACGGCTTTTTGCTCGGTGGCCGGAGTGCTGTCGTTGGTGTAGCCGCGAACTTCGTAGCGGGCGAGCTGAAACTGTTCCTTGGCCCCGGTAATGGCCTGGAACTGCTCGAAGCGTTGATCGCTCAAGGGCATCTGGCGCACGCGGGTGTCGATCTCATTGATCAGCGTGTTGGCGCTTTCGGCATTCTCGCCCATGGCCTGACGTGCGGCGCCTGCGGTCCGATAGGCGTTGCGCATTTTGTTCAATGATTGCTGGTAGGCATCGATGACCGCGCCCTGCTCATTGAGCAGTTTGAGGTTTTCCGGGCTCTTGAGGCTCGACAGCAGTTTTTGCTGCTGGGCCTTGAAGCCGTCGAGGGCGGTTTGTACGGTCTGCGCCACGGTTTCGTCGCCGTCGGCCAGCATGTACTGCAAACGGGTGACCCGCAGTTTGGTCAGCCCCGCGTTGAGCTGAGTGATATCGCTCATCCAGTTACTGCGGTCGATCAGCCCACCCAGGCTGGTCCAGCCAGTCAGGGCGAGGATGCACGTAAGGGCCAGCACCAGGCCGAAACCCAGGCTCAGCTTCAGGTTGACGCTGATGTTGGCGAACCAGCTATTCATCAAAAATTCCTCCAGGAACGTTGCGCTTCTTGATCGTCAGTTGGCTGGAAGATTATTGTTTTTGGCGGCCAGCAGAATGTGTTCGTAGGGATGTATCGGCGGCAGGCGCGATAGCTGAAACGTTTTTCGTAACGAGAAAATACTGAGCATGCTCGTCGGTTGAGCATTTTTCACATTCATTTCACTGGGTACTTATGCACTAACTTCTAATGTCGGCCGTACAATTGGGCATTCGAGAGTCAGAGGCAGTTTGAAAGTGGAATCAAGACGGGGTCGTCCGAGTATCAAGCGTTCACTGAGTATGGGTGGGCTCACTCGCGTCAAATACGGTGCCTTTGTACTGCTGGCGGCACTCTTTGTTATTGCGCTGACATTCTGGCTGCTCCGACCTGCTGGCCCTGCGGACCTGGCTCACGGCAACATCAGCGGCGACAAGGCCTTGGCCGCCAGTTGGGCCAAGGGCGATACGATTGTGCTGATCCGTCACGTTGAGCGATGCGACCACTCCAGTGCTCCTTGCCTGGACAGTGCCGATGGCATTACCGAGCGCGCGCGCAGCGTGGCTACCGGGATTGGTTCGCAGTTTGCGCACCTGGGCCTGACTAACGCTGACATCTACAACAGCCCGTTGACGCGGGCCGTACAAACGTCGCACTACATGTTCGACACGCTTGGCAGCGCCCAGGACTGGCTCTTCAACTGCAAAGGCACGATGCTGCGTGACGTGCTGGCGCACAAGGTCGCCGGTCGTAACCTGGTGCTGGTCACCCACAGCGAGTGCATGGCGCAACTGGAAAAAGAACTGAAGTTGCCGACGTCGTCGACCCCGGGGTACGGCGCGTCGCTGTTTTTTACGCTTGATACTGCGCAAACCAAGCCGAAACTGCTTGGGCTTATCGAAGCCTCTGACTGGCAATCAGTCGAGATCAAGTAAGCCACCCCAAAGACGAACAGACTCAGGTGTTGGGCTGATACTCAAAGTTTCTGCTTTCACCGGACAATAAAAAACGGCACCTGCATCAGGTGCCGTTTTCTTTTGCTGGCTGTTTTAGAGGGTGACGAAGTAGTACACCTGACGCCCCACCAGTATTTGCTTCACTATTTTCAACGGTGCTGTGGGTTCTGAATTGCCGGCAAGCAGCGCCACATTGGTTGGGGAGGCGGCGAGAAACGCCGTCAACTCGGCATCGGTCTCCAGGTCCTTGAGCAGACTATGGGTGTAGAACACGGTCGCCCCGGCGGTCCGTTCGTTTGCCTGGAACAGCGCTACTTCCTGGCCGTTGGCCTGCATGGCCTGGATTTGATCGGTCAATGGCAGGAACGACTCTTTGCGGTCGGCACGTGGAAACGCCCATTGGGCCGCGGACAGATAAGCAACGATGAACAGACTGATGATGCCGATCGCGATACCACGACGATTGCGGGCGATTTTACCGACCAGGGTCGACGCTTCGGTGTGCTGGCGCAGACGCTCGAACAGCACGGCGGCATATTCCGCTGCGATTACGGCGGCGGCCGGTGTCAGTGACATCAGGTACACCGTGCGCTTGCTCGACGCGAGGGTCAGCATCAGGAATTGTGCGAGCAGCCACAGCGTAAAGAACAACAGATAGCGATTGTTCGCCAGGCTCTTACGGAAATGCCACAGCCCCAGATACACCAGGATATTCCACGGCAGGAAGGCTTCCGGCAGTTTGGCCAGGTAGTAATAGAACGGCTCGTAGTGACCGGCTTGAACGAACGAACCGCTGAAGCGACCGACGCTGTTGGTCAGCAGCACTTCGGCCAGTGCCTGCGAGCCGCCGCGCTGATAGAGCATGAAGAGCCAGATCACCAAGGGGATCAGCCCGAGCAGGGTCGCCAGTGCCGGGCCTATCCAGCGCGGCAGGCTGAAGCGTTTGTCGATCAGGCTCTCGGTCAGCAAATAGGCGAAGATCACCACGCCCGGCATCGCCAGACCGAGCACGCCTTTGCTCAACGTGGCGATGGCAATGCCGACGGCGAAAAGTAGCCAGCTGCCCAGGGCTCCACGCTGTTCGGCGTGTTGGCGATGGGCCTGATAGAACGAAAGCAGCGCCAGGGTTACGCCGAGGCTCAGCAGTGCGTCTTCACCGACACCGCGAACGTTGCCCCAGTAACTGGCCATGGTTGCCAGCATGATCCCGGCGACCAAGGCGATGGTCGTTGGCCGACCGAACCGACGCAGCATGGTGTATAGCAGCATCACGCTGAACAACCCGGCGAAGGCCGACGCCAGCCGCACTGCCCATGGCGTGCCACCGAAGGCACGAATCGCCCCGGCATCGAGCCACAGACTCAGAGGCGGCTTCTCCAGAAAGGGCTGCCCAAACAGGCGCGGCGTCACCCAATCGTTATCCAGGTGCATTTCCATGGCGATGCCGGCAACCCGGGCTTCGGTGGAACCTTGTAACTGGTGATTGCCGAGGGCAAAGAAGAACAGCAGGCAGGTGAGTAGAAACAGAAGTGGGGCAGGGCGTGACATAGGCATCAGGCTACCAAAGGATGAGGGCCGAGAGTAAAACAGGACTCGAAAGTATACGAGGCCACTTCTTAACAAATTGTGAATTGGAAACATTATTGGCAAAGACGACAGGTTTATAGCTCAGCAGAACCAGGTCGGTCACCCTTTGTATCTTTTGGGGAGCGTGCCTAAGGCCAATGATCAGCGGCAAAGGCAGCTTCCGAACGGGCCTGTAGCTTGCCTTTGCGGCAGGCCGTTTGAAAACGTTCGAAGTCGCGTTCGTTCTGGTCGGAGTAGGCCTTGGCGTACTTGAACAACGCATTAGCCATGACGTCGCTCTTGCCAATGTAACCGCTGATCTGCGCAGCTTTCCCGGAGGCTTTGGCGTGGGCTCGAGCCAGGGCTTTGCCGCAGATGTGGCCATAGGCGGAAAAGGTTTCAGCATCGAAGGTTTCCAGCTCCGCCGAGATTTTCATATCCCGTAGCTGGCGCACGTAGAAGTGCTGGCCATTGGGGCTGGTGGTCCAGCCGAGAAACAGATCGCTGGCCGACTGCATCAGGCGCTGGCCTTCAACCACTCGCTGGCCGTCATGGCGTATCCGCGATTTGGCTTTGACGTAATCGGCAATCACCGAGCGACGTGCTTCCTTGAGTTGCAAGAACAGCGGTCGTTCCTGATCGTCGGTCAGCAAAGCGACCAGGCAGCGCGTCCCGACGCTGCCCACCCCAACGACCTTGAACGCCAGGTCCTGGGCCTGGAAACGCGCCAGTAAATTGCGACGATCGCCCATCAGCGTGGCTCGGTAATCGTGCATGAGGGTGTCGTACGGTGGCCGCCAATCGTCCACGCGCATCCAGTCATCATCGGCGTCCAGCAGCGTTGTGTCTTTGTGCAGGTGGAAGATTTGTGGCAGTTCATCACGAATCAGCAAGCGGCCGTGTTTATCGCGCTCGCATATCTTGGGCAGCAGTTCGGCATGGGTACGATGCTGGGCTTTGTTGATGGCGTTTTTCACATGCTCAAGCGTGCTGGTGGAGGGTTCCTGCTTGAGCAAGTCGTTGTAACCGAGGGCGTCGTACCAGATTTCCAGGGCACTTTGTTCGGCACATTCGGCCATGCTCTGTTGATAGGCTGCGACCACACGGCGACAGATGGCTTCCTCTACTGAAGCACCATGGCGCAGGTCGCGAATGGCGACCAGAAAGCTCGTCACCAGCCGTTTCAGGTCCCATTCCCAGGGGCCGGGGTGAACTTCATCGAAGTCGTTGACGCTGAACAGCAGGTTGCGTTCCGGTGTGCCAAAACCACCGAAGTTCATCAGGTGACAATCGCCGCAAATGGTTGAATGCAGCCCCATGTCCGGCGTACCGGACAGGTCGTGGGCATGCAGCAGGGCGTTGCCGCGATAGAAGGCGAAAGGCGAAACCAGCATGCGCCCGTAGCGCAACTCGACCAGCGAGCGGATTCGCCCTTCACTGGAGGCCTTGATCAAGGGCAGCGGGTCGCGATCAGTCTTCCCTTGCAGCGCCTGGGCGTTGCGGGAGCACTGCTTGCGCGCATCCTTGCCCTCTTTCAGGCGATCTTTGAGGGTGGTCATGAGATCCCTTTCGAGGTGGCTGAATGGCGTGCAACTAACAGCACTGGCACGTGCGGTTTTGTCCGTGGGACACGTACCGCGTCCGCTTGAAAGCTAGCAGGAATCCTGCTGTTAGCCAGTCATTGCGTTGGCTGGCAAGACTGAACGGGTCGACACAATGGCGTGCTTGGCACCTTGGCGAGCCCATTGAAAAGCCGACTAGTCTTTAACCTATTGATGGGCCTGCCGAGGTGTGAGGAGGCGTGTGCTTTCGTTGCTGATCGCGTTATTGCTCGCATTTCTGATTGGCTGGGTTTCGCAGCGGATGGGCATGTGCCTGGTCAATGCCAGCGCTCTATTGCTCAAACGCCGGCCGACCTTATTCGTGGCACTGGTTTCCTGCGGGTTGTTCGGCCTGCTGCTGGCACCGATTTATCGCCATTTCGGCATCAGCCAACCGTTGTTCACGCCCGAAGTCGGGTATCCATTGCTGATCGGTGGCGGACTGCTATTCGGGGTGGCCTCGGTGCTCAACGACGGTTGCAGTGTCGGCACCCTGACCAAACTCACCTGCGGCAACCTCAACAAGGCCTTTACGATTGTCGGCTGGGTGCTGGGGATTGTGCTGTGGTATCGGCTCAACATGTTGCCCGAGCACAGAACCCTGCTGATGCCCGAGATCTCCAGCAGCCACTATCTGCTCACCCTGGGTGTGGTGCTGATGGCGTTGCTGTTTCTGGCCTATGTTCACGGCGACAAACACCTGGTGTTCTCCAGCATGCTGCTGGGGGCGCTGACCAGCGCGCTGTACACCTTCGAACCGCAATGGACACCCAGCGTGTTCTTCTACCACCTGTCACAGCTGTTCTGGATGCCCGAACAAACGGCCATCACCGGCCAGCGCGTCGCGGTGTTCGTGATGTTGCTGGTGGGCATGCTCAGCTTCACTCTGCGCCGCAAGACCTTCAGCTACCAGGCATTCAACCTGTCGAAGGCCTGCGTGCACTTGTTGTCCGGGGTGCTGATGGGCACTGGCGCGTCGATGATGCTCGGTGGCAACGACTCACAGATTTTGCTGGTGTTTCCGACGCTGAGTTTGACCTCGACGTTGCCATTGGCCTCGATTGTCGTGGGGATAGTGGGGGCGTTGTGGGTGAAGCGGCGGTGGGTGGGCTGACGCGGAGGGGCTTTTTTGGCTACTGAGGTAAGATCGGTCAAGCAGGTGTCTCGTTATCTATCACTTTAAGAATGCCCCCGTCACTTGTGGGGTAACTCTACGGTAAGTTACATTAAGTGAAACCTTCTGTAGAGTCGTGCGGCATGCAGCCCTGTACAAAATCGACGCAGCCCATGGGGCGTCTCTTACGAAAACTGACCAATCTGGCCAGCGAAGAGCGCTATCTTTTTACTCCGGACGACCTCAGGGTTCTTGTGCCGGATATCTCCGAAGGTGCCTATAAAACCTTGTTGAGCCGTGCTGCTTCGGAAGGCCATCTGGCGCGGGTGTGCAGAGGGCTTTACCTGTTTGAAGGGGCCAAACCCTCCAGTGGTCTGGTGCTGTTTCATGCGGCTGCCAGATTGCGGGCCATGCAGTTCAACTACATCAGCCTGGAAACGGCGTTGAGCGATTGCGGGGTTATCTCGCAGATCCCCATCAACTGGGTCTCGCTGATGTCATCCGGGCGCAGCAGCATCATTTCATGCGGACGATGGGGCACCATCGAGTTCGTACACACCCGACAACAACCGCAGGACCTGGTGGATCAGGTTCATTACGACGCGCGATGCCGGCTATGGCGGGCCACACCGCAGCAGGCATTACGTGACATGAAAGTTGCGAAACGGAACATGGACCTGATTGATTGGAGTGTCGCTGATGAGTTTGTTTGATGAGCTGGTAGATGAAGCGCTTAAAAACCAACAAGACCTGGCACCGTTGCGGGTCGTCGTGGAGAAGGAACTGCTGCACCACGACATCATGTTGGCGCTGAGTTCCTCCGGTATGCTCGCAAAACTGACCTTTATCGGCGGTACTTGCCTGCGCGCTTGTTACGGCTCGAATCGATTGAGCGAAGATCTCGATTTTACCGGCGGGGCGGACTTCAATCGTGAAAGCCTCACCGAACTGGCTCAGGTGCTGGTCGATACTCTGAAGACCAAATATGGTCTTGAAGTCGAAGTCGGTGAACCGGTTCGTGAGGAAGGTAACGTCGACACCTGGAAGTTGAAAGTTCAGACCAGGCCAGGACGCAAGGATTTACCTGCCCAGCGTATCAACATCGACGTCTGTTCCATCCCGAGTTACCAACCACAGCCTATGCTGCTGCTCAATCCGTACGGGGTCGACATGGGCACCAGCGGTCTGATCTTGCAGGCTGAAACTCGCGAAGAAATCTATGCCGACAAGATCGTTGCGTTTGCCCTGCGCCCCAATCGAATCAAGAACCGTGACCTGTGGGACATGGTCTGGTTGCGCCAGCAAGGCGTAACGCCGCAGCTGGATCTAGTGGCGAAAAAGCTCGCTGATCATCACTGCGAGCAGGGTGAGTTCTTGAGATTGTTCAAAGAGCGTTCAGTGGTGCTTGATGCCGATCCGAAACTCGTCGCCGAGTTTCGCAAGGAAATGAGTCGGTTCCTGCCGGGTGAGCTGGTGATGCAAACCGTTAATGAGCCGGCGTTCTGGACGTTTCTGGTGGGGCATATACGTGATTTGTATGTGACGACTGAACGCGTGTTGAGCGGGGATGAGGGGACTCAGGATTTCAGGATGTGAGGCGGGTCTGTGGCGGGATAACCGACAGTGGTTTTCCGCTCCAATTGAAATGGGCGACCTTGAAGAGGTCGCTCATTATCTTTTACGAATGAAAAAAACCAGCACAGGGCTGAGCGTTAGATTTTTATTTGATCAAGTTTTCCATGAGCAGCGAACTTCCAAGGCACGCGGAACGCAGCACCTCCTCTAATCAGGTCTGCTTGAATCATGATTGCCGGCCACCATCGAACCAGATTGTGAGCTTTGCTCCAATACGGTTCACTCCCCCAATGCCGGGCTAAGCAGAATATGGGAAGGCCACATTCGCGAAAGGCTCTTTTCTCAATATCACCTTTGGTAAATTTGTCTTGTGAGATAACGGCCCATCCACCTTCTTCGCTCAACGTTGAAATCCACGCCACATCCGTCGCACTCTGCGGGAATCTGTCCCGCAGTGGCGTTACGGTGTGACCTTCGGATTTGGAGAGTTCGTTAAGGGCGCGGGCCAGAGCGGGAGGGAGGTTGTTGTCCAGCAGGAAGTTCAAGCCGCATTCCTACGCTCGAAATTAATTGCCGCGTCTACTGCGTTGGCAGGTATCTCGTAAAGTTGAGCAATGCGTTTAGCATCGTTCCCTTCGGCTTGATAAGCACTGAAAACAGTTGCTGTGTCGATCCCTGTAACTGAAAGCACAGGTTTTCCAAAGTTTCTGGAGGGGTCGAGAACGATGGCCTTGCTGCGTTTGATTGGATACCAGCGTTGGGCGGCACCTGAGCCTGTGTAATCAATGCCTTCATAGAGCGACGGCGTGATGACCTGTTTGAAGGCGTATTGCCTTTTAACCAAATCGAGCAAGGCGTCGTCGCCGACTTCATCCAGAACTGTGGCGAAGATGCTCCGTCCGTCTGTTTGGAATCGTTTGCAGGTAAAGGGATAGGCCTGATCAAACATCGCTTTTGCTTGCACCGAAGCGCTGCGAATAGCTTGCAGGCTAACGCCGTGTTTACGGAAAGCGTGGACGAAGCGAATTTCGAGAAGATCCTGAAAACCCAGGATAGGCTCGCCCAGATCAGCCAGCTCGGAGGTCCATAGACCGGGATGTAGAGCGCCGTGGGCGGTATACCCGAACAACCAGCGGCGGATATCGGCGGCCGGGATGCCGGTGTAGAGCGCGGCTTCTGCCGGGGTGTACAAGCCAATGCCAACAAGGTGGCTGGGTAGCGCAGTGCGTTGCATGTGGCCTCCTTGTCAGCGGGCAGTGCAGAAAGTGGAGTCTGGTGGCAGTGGCGATCTCGATCAATCGGTTTAAGACGAACCGTCTGTATCGTCTGTCCAGATTAGGTTTGCGGCTGATCCCGCACAAGTTCACACACGACGCTTTGGCTTGCGGGAAATGTCTGACCCTGACCACGGAAGGAGCGGTGCCGAGGCAGTTTTACGAAGCAATAACCACGGAATGAGTCGACAGAAAGTTACATTAAGTGAAACCTTCTGTTGAGCCAGAAGCTTGTCGAGAGCAGTGCACGGGGTAACTGAAACGCCTAAAAGTGGCCCGTGAGGGCTAATGCCTGTCAGTTAAGGCACAAACCTGTGGGAGCGAGCCTGCTCGCGATGACGGCATAACATTCAACATCAATGTTGACTGACCCACCGCTATCGCGAGCAGGCTCGCTCCCACATGGATTGCGTTTAACTGACTGACATTACATTACCCGCGAGGGCCATCTTTCTTCTTCAAGACAACAAAACCTGCGCCTGCAATCGTCGCCCAACGACATCCAGCAAATCGCAACCATCGCGCAGCGAAACCACTAACGCACGCGCCAGTTCACTGTGAATCCCCTCGCCGGTGGCGACATTCTCCAGCAACTGGGTCGCGGTGCGGATGCGGTAGGCCGCTGTTTCATGCAGCACGTCCAGCGGCGCTTCGGTGTCGATCAACAGGGATGCGACGGTGCAGTCGATGCCGGTGATGGGCATGTATCGAGTCATGGCAGAACCTCCATTCAATAGCAGAACGTGACCACTCAGTGGTGAGCGGCGGGGTGAGGTCCGTGCGCTGCATCCGGCGTGTCGAAATGCTCCAGCGCCCGGTTCACCAGCAACTCGCCCAGCACGATCAACTGCTGAATCGCCAATGCCACGTTGCGACGCGAGTCTTCGAGTTGGAAGGCCAGGTCGGTGGTCATGACGTTGAGCGAAGCGAGGGTTTCGCTGGTGTGGATCAGCAGGGTTTCGGTGTCGATGTCAGGACGGAGGGTGAAGAGGCGGCTTGCGGGAGTGGCAGTTTTTGCGGGGGGATTGGGGGGGATTTTTTTCATGGTGGAGCTCCGGTAGTCTCGAGAGGCCTACACTTTTTCGGCCTGTCACAACCGGTCACTCATCTGCAGCGACGATTCAAATGTATCTTCACGACGAGAGGCTTTCCAGTTCATCAATGACGCCGCAGTTTGCGGGAAATGTCCTAGGATCGTTGGGGACGCGGCAATAAAAAATGAAGGGCTGTCGATTTGGGACGCTACCGTTCGACAAGGTAGTGAGTAGTTCACATCCAACGGAGAGACGACGATGCGATTCATGATCATTATAAAAGCCAGCAAGGATTCCGAGGCTGGCGTGATGCCCACCCAGGAATTGTTGACCGCGATGGGCAACTACAACGAAGAACTGGTCAAGGCCGGCATCCTCATCGGCGGCGAAGGCCTGCACCCCAGCAGCAAAGGCACTCGCGTGCGCTTCTCGGGCGAGAAACGCACGGTGATCGACGGCCCGTTCGCCGAAACCAAGGAACTGATCGCCGGCTACTGGCTGTGGCAGGTGAAGTCGAAGCAGGAAGCCATCGACTGGGTCAAACGTTGCCCTAACCCGATGCCGGGCACAGAGGCTGAGATCGAGATTCGCCAGGTGTTCGAGGCGGAGGATTTCGGCGCCGAGTTCACACCGGAACTGCGTGAGCAAGAAGAGCGTGTGTGGGCGCAGGCGAAAGAGCAGACGAAGAAGTGCTAAAGCGGAAAGGGGCCGATTTATATTGATTTGAGCCGATCTCTCGACAATAAATCGGTCCCTTTTCGTTGGTGCTGAGTGGGGTTAACCGGCGAGCATTCCCCAAAACATCGCGACGACCGCCAATGACATCGCCATCGAACAACTCCAGCCCAGAATCCGCAAGCGTGGGCGAATAACGAAGTCGCCCATGATGTCCTTGCGCGATGCCATGAACATCATGGTGAACATGATCGGCACGGCCATGACGCAGTTGATCACGGCGCTCCACAGCAAAGCCTTGATCGGATCAATGGGCGCAAAGCACAGCAGAACGCCCAACAATGTAGCCATCGCGATGACGCCGTAGAATCCTTTGGCGGTTTTTGGTTCGTCGGCCAAGCTGTTTTTCCATTGAAATGCTCCCGCCATTGCGTAGGCGGCGGAACCTGCCAGCACGGGAATGGCCAGCAAACCGGTGCCGATGATGCCGGCACTGAACAGCCAGAAGGCAAACTCCCCGGCGATAGGGCGCAGGGCACTCGCCGCTTGTTCGGAGGTCTGGATATCGGTCATGCCGTGCATGTGAAGTGTGACGGCTGTGGTCAGCATGATGAAAAACGCGATGATGTTGGAGAATCCCATTCCAATGATCGTGTCGGTTCGAATCCGTCGGAAATTGACCTTTGCCTGCTCTGGAGCCTCAATCAGCGAGCGTGCGTCTGGACGAGCCTCCATTTCTTCCACTTCCTGCGAGGCCTGCCAGAAGAACAGATAGGGGCTGATGGTTGTGCCGAAAATGGCCACGACCATGGTGATGTATTCCGGTTTCCAGGACAGATGCGGCCATACCGTCTGCAGAGCGACCTTGCCCCAGGGGATCTGCACCGCAAAAATTATGCCCACGTAAGCCAGCAATACCAGGGTCAGCCACTTGAGTACGCGCACATAGCGGCTGTAGGGAATGAACACCTGCAGCAGTAACGAAACCACCCCGAATCCAACGGCGTAGAAATGAGACGGCCCACCGATCAGCAACTTCGTCGCATTGCCCATTGCGGCGACGTCGGCCGCAATGTTCACGGTGTTGGCAATCAGCAGCAGCCCGATAATGGAGAACAGAAAGGGCTTGGGGTAATGACGACGAATGTTGGTTGCCAGCCCGTGACCACTGACCCGACCGATTTTGGCGCTGATGATCTGAATGCCAACCATCAGGGGGAACGTCAGTAACAACGTCCAGAGCGTGTTCAGACCGAACTGCGCGCCGGCTTGCGAGTAGGTTGCGATACCACTGGGGTCGTCGTCGGCGGCGCCTGTAATCAGCCCCGGTCCCAGCTTTTTCAGCCACGAACCATGAGTAGTAACCGCTGGCTTGGAAACAAGCTCTTCGTTGTTCATTTTTGTTGGCTTCGCAAGGCGGCGGGATGTCACATATAGCTGTGACTGGAGGCCTTTGCGGGGAGTTCCCTGAACGTGCTTCCTCGACTCTCGACTCTCGACTCTCAACGGATACTGAAAGGGCTTCTCTTTATGGCTCGTCTGGAGGGCCTTGTCCGTCAACTCACAAAAATAATCTTCGAAACCAGCTCCGCGCTGTTCTTGGCCTGCAGCTTTTTCATCAGGCGCGCGCGGTGGACTTCCACGGTTCGGTGGGAGATCGCCAGTTTTTTGGCCACTTCCTTGCAGGTCAGGCCGTTGACGATGTGCATCGAGATTTCGCGTTCGCGGGGCGTGAGGTTCACGGTGGCGTGGTGCGCCCGGTCCATGCGTTCGAAGTGCCAGACCATCAGTTTGAACGGGTCGTCCAGGGTCAGGGTATAGCCGTGGGACCTGGCCCAGAACACCTCGCCGCTTTTGTGTTGCATGAAGCGTTCATCGGAGTAAGAGCCGCTCTGGCTGTTGCGCAACCAGGTCTGGCTGCGATTGCCGATGGTTTTGTAGTCCGCCTGGGAAGGGTAGATCAGCAGGGTCAGATGACCCAGAAGCTCTTCGCGCTGGTAGCCGAACAACTCCAGGAATGCTTCGTTGCAGTCGAGCATCACACGGTTGCCGGTGATGAGCTGCGGGGCGGGTGACACCTTGAACGCCAGACGCTCAAGGTCTTTCAGTTGTTGTGCGAAGACGGTCATTGGGCATCCTGCCTCGATTTAAATCCGGTACTGACGACACCATGGGTCAGCACAGTTACTTATCCATGTACGTAGTTGCACTAACTAGCGAGTGATCCGGGCGGTAGGTCATTGTAAGGAATGCCTGATCCAAGCACAGAAGAAAATCACCATGCCCCATGATTCCGTCTCCATCGTCGCTGCCGCTCACTCCCGTTTTGGCCGTCTGGACGGTTCCACGCTGGAAGACCTTATCGTTCAGGTCACCCGCGAAGCCCTGGCGGATGCGGCCATCGACGCCTCGGAAATCGATGCCATGTTCCTCGGACATTTCAATTCGGGGATGGTGGCGGATGGTTTTCCCGCCTCGTTGATGCTGCAAGCCGACCCAGGCTTGCGCTTCAAGCCTGCAGCCCGTTGCGAAAACGCTTGCGCCTCGGGTTCGGCGGCGATTCACGCGGGTATCAACGCGATTCTCTCGGGCTCGGCTGAACTGGTGTTGATCGTGGGTGCCGAGAAGATGACCTCCAACTCCACGGCCGACGTCACCAAGGCCCTGGCGGGTGCCGGTTATCAGAACGACGTCGAAGAGGCAGGGCTCAGCTTTCCGCAGTTGTTCGGCCTGGCTGCGCAACAGTACCGAGAGCGCTACCAATGCCCGATGGCGTCGATGGCCGCCATCGCCACCAAGAACCACTCCAACGCTATGGCCAACCCGCTGGCGCAGATGCACCGGGTCATGGATTTCGAACATTGCAACAACGTGTCCATCAGCAATCCTTATGTGGCTGAATCGCTGCGCCTGACCGATTGCTCGCTGATCAGCGATGGGGCTGCCGCTATTGTGTTGGCCTCATCCAGGCGTGCCAGGCAGTTTCGTCGTGATGTGCTGATTCGCTCAGTGACTCAGGTCAACGATTTCCTGCCGATTGCCCAGCGCGACATCCTCGCGTTTGAAGGCCCGCAGCGTGCAATCCATTCGGCCTTGCGCGGGGCCAATATCACCCTGGCCGATCTGAGCTTTGCCGAGGTCCATGACTGTTTCACCATCGCCGAACTGTTGATTTACGAAGCCATGGGGCTGGCCCCCAAAGGCGAGGGGCATCGGGCCCTGGATGACGGTATCGTGCGGGCCGGCGGTCGGCTGCCGGTGAACCTGTCTGGTGGGCTCAAGGCCAAGGGGCACCCCGTAGGCGCCACCGGTGTGTCGATGCACGCCCTGGCCTTTCGGCAAATGACCGGCGACCCGATCGGCCTCGCCGTGGCCAATCCCGAGTTCGGTCTGCTGTTCAACATGGGCGGCATGGCGGTCGCCAACTACGCCTCGGTGCTTCAAGCGCGCAGGGCCTGAGCATGAATATCGCCAACTGGTTGAACGACGCCGGTCGTCGCTGGCCTGAACGCCCAGCGTTGTTTGAGGGGCAGCGACAAGTCGCCGACTACGGCTCGTTTGCCGCCCGTGTCCGTAGTCGTGCCGCGCGGCTCATTGACGAGCACGGCATTGCGCCCGGCGACCGTGTGGCGCTGTTCATGAAGAACAGTTGCGAATACCTCGAACTGCTTTATGCCGTCTGGTGGGTTGGCGCGGTGGCGGTACCGATCAATTGCAAGCTGCATCCGATTGAAGCCGGCTGGATCGTCGACGATGCGCAGGCCCGTTTGATTTTCACTGATGGCGGCAAGGTGTTCTTGCCCGAGGCGTTGCCGCAGGACTGTCGAGAACTGGATGAAGGGGACGGGGTGCCGTGTGCTTCGGTCGATTCAACGGCGCTGGAAACTCCCAGTCCCCGCCAATCCGATGACCTTGCCTGGCTGTTCTACACCTCTGGCACCACTGGACGATCCAAGGGCGTGATGCTGTCCCACGGCAACCTGACGGCCATGTCGCTGTGTTATCCGCTGGATGTTGATCCGGTCAGCCCGGATGACGCGGTGGTGTACGCGGCCCCGATGTCTCACGGCGCCGGGCTGTACAACTTTATCCATGTGCGTTGCGGTGCTCGGCATGTCATCCCCGAATCCCGTGGCTTCAAGGCTGACGAGCTGTTCGAGTTGGCGAGCGGGCTGCGCAATGTCACGTTGTTCGCCGCGCCGACCATGGTCAAGCGCATGGTTGAACAGGCCCGTCGCCAAGGTTATGGCGGCGATGGGATCAAGACCATCGTCTACGGTGGCGCGCCCATGTACCTGGCGGATCTGCAAGATGCGCTCGAGACGTTTGGCGCGCGGCTGGTGCAGATCTATGGCCAGGGGGAGAGCCCGATGACGATCAGCGCGTTGTCGCGTGAGCTGATCGCGGATCGCAACCGCCCTGACTGGGCTTCCCTGGCAGCATCCGTGGGGCGGGCGCAATCGTGCGTGGACATCAGGATTCTGGACCCTGAGCACCGGCCGCTGCCTCCCGGTCAGTCGGGGGAGATCGCAGTGCGTAGTCCCACCGTCATGCAGGGCTACTGGCGCAACGACGCGGCGACCCGCCAGACCTTGGTGGATGGCTGGCTGTTGACCGGCGACATTGGCTTGCTTGATCACGCGGGTTATCTGACGCTCACCGATCGCTCCAAGGATGTGATCATTTCCGGCGGCTGCAACGTGTACCCTCGGGAAGTAGAAGAGGTGCTGGCGCAACACCCGGAAGTATTTGAAGTCTGCGTGGTCGGTGAGCCGGATGTGCAGTGGGGCGAATCGGTGGTAGCGTTCGTCGTTCCCCGCAGTGCAGGGGCTCTCGATGAATCTTTGCTCAATGCCTGGTTCATCGAACGCATGGCATCGTTCAAAAAGCCGAAGAAGTACGTGTTTCGCACCGAGCTGGCCAGGAACAGTTACGGCAAGATTCTCAAGACTGATCTGCGCCAGTGGTTGAAGGAGGTCGCGAACGGAGCTGTTGTTCCTTGAGTTGTGTTTTCCATGGATAGAAGTCAGACAGGAGTCCCTCACGTGGGCATTCAACAGAAAAACCCGGCCCGGCAACGGCGCCGGGCGTTTATCGGTGCAACCTCCGGCCACCTGATTGAGTGGTACGACTACGGCGTTTACGGTTTTCTCGCCGTCTATATCGGCAGGGCGTTCTTCGTCTCGGACGACCCGACCACCAGCCTGCTCGCCAGTTTTGCTGCGTTTGCCTTGAGCTTTTTCATCCGACCGCTGGGCGGGCTGTTCTTCGGTCCGCTGGCGGACAAGATCGGCCGACGCAAAACCCTGATCACGGTGCTGGTGATGATGGCCGGCTCCACCTTTTTGCTGGGGCTGTTGCCAACCTATGCATCGATCGGTATCGCCGCGCCGATCCTTCTGGTGTTGATCCGCTGTGTGCAGGGCTTCTCGGCCGGTGGCGAGATTGGCACCATCACCAGTTTCATCTCCGAGTACGCCGGGCCCGGGCGACGCGGGTTTGCGACCTGCTGGTTGATGGTGACGGCGGTACTCGGCCTGTTGCTGGGCGGTGCTGTGGCCAACGGCATGACCTGGGTAATGGGCGCGGACCTGATGCAAGCCTGGGGCTGGCGTATTCCGTTTCTGATCGCGGCGCCGCTGGGCCTGATCTCGATGTACATCCGCCTGAAGCTGGAAGACAGTCCCGAGTTCCTGGCGTTGCAGCGCGCGGGGGAGACCTCGAAAGCGCCTCTGAGAGAAGTCTGGCAGTGGAAACGGGCGATTGCTCTGGTGTTCTTCATCATCACCCTGCACAGCTCGATCTTTTATCTGGTGCTGACCTTTGCCTCGACCTACATGTCGAGCATTCTCAAGTTCGACAGTGGCACGACCTTGCTCTACGTCTTCATTGCCAGCCTCTCGGCCGCAATCGTCATGCCGTTCGGCGGCGCATTCACCGATAAATATGGGCGCAAGCCGTTTCTGTTGGTGGTCGGCACCCTGGCAACTTTGGCGATGTACTGGCTGTTCAAATCGGCACCCACGGCGACGCCGGCTTCGTTTATCTACCCGTTGATGACAGTGGCAATCCTGTTCGGCCTGTACGCCTCGTCGACTTACGCATTGATGAGCGAGTTGTTGCCTACCCGAATCCGCTCCACCGGCATCGCGGTGGCGTACAACATTCCGGTGGCGGTATTTGGCGGTAGTGCACCGTTGATTTCTACCTGGCTGATCAAGGTCACCGGAGACATTACCTCGCCCTGGTACTTTTACATCGGCACGGGGGTGGTGTCGCTGATCGCGCTGGTGCTATTGCGCAAAGAGGATTTTGTCGCCTGCGCGAGTCCCGCCGAGGTGCAGGGTGTTGGGCGAGCTGATTTGGCGTTGGTGTCCGCTCCTTGAACAGGTGAGTGACATACAAACCCCAGATGCAACAAAGCCCGCACAAGACGGGCTTCGTTGAGGCTTGAGGATGCAGAGGGCTCGTGTCAGAGGGACGACCCAGAATTCATTGAACCTCAGGCACAGTTTGCCGCGCCCGTAACACCACGATCCCTGGCGTCTTCGCTATGTAGTCCTTGAATGGAGAGTCTACGACTTCTCTGTTTTTTTTCTTCGAAGAGGCATTACGCAGCACGGGCCCTTCGTCTTTGTTGATAAAGAATCCTGTATGGGTGACGTCCAGGCCTGCGACTTGGGTGTAAATGCCAACGTAATCGCCAGTCTGCAAGCGGCTGATCACGCGGTCGTTAACAAACGCGCTAGGGATGTAGGTAATACTGCGTTCGATCATGGGCACGCCCGGCAAGTAGGCGCTGCCATCTGCTTTTCGGTTGAGACGTTTGACCACGGTTACCGCATGAGGGCTGATTTGAGAGGTGACGTCGTCGGCCAGTTTTTGCTCGGCCTGCGACCAGTCTGTGAAAAAGTGCCGGCGATGCAGGAAATCGAGATTGCCGTTCACATAACGCGTCTGAATGAGGTTTTTGAAGAAGTCCGCTTCATTGTTGGACTTTCTCAGCGCTTCGACGTAATCCAGATAGGTGAAACAGTCCAGGCCCCTGAAGTCGACTACCAATTCTTCCGGGGTGGTAGAAGAGCCCTGCAACCTGTTCGCGACATAGGGCAGCCCCAAAAACTCCCGTGAAATCAGATTGTTCATCTGCCCGATGTCTTCAGGGTTGGTCACCGAGCGTTCTTTGAGCAGGGTATCCAGTTTGTTAGCGGTATAACCATCCATTTCCAGTGGGGTGTGCCCATTCCCGGACGCTACGTTCTCCACTGCTTTCGTATTCTCGACGGGCAGTCCCGTCCCACACGCTGTCAGCATGGATGCCAAAAGAAATACAGCAAACCTGCGCATTCGACTTCCCATCGTTTTCGACTATTACGTCGCAAATGGTAATGTTTATTGATAGGTCTGTGGGGATTTTGAGACTGCCGGGGAAGCTCAAAGCATTTTTTTTGGAAAATACCGACTGGGTACTTCGCCCAGTACTCGACGGAAAACACTGGTGAAGGCACTCGGGCTGCTATAACCCAGATCAGTCGCCACCCGCGTTATCGCCTCCCCGTTGCCCAAGCGCACCACGGCCGCCAACAGGCATGCCTGCTGACGCCATTCGACAAAGCTGATACCGGTTTGTTGGCGAAACAGCCGGGTAAATGTGCGGCGGCTCATCCCGACCTGCCGGGTCATATCATCAATTCCGGTTTCCAGCGACGGTCGCTCCAGTAGCTTTCGGCAGACGTGCGCCAACCTTGGTTCGCTCGGAAGAGGTGCATTGAGCGATAGGGGCGACATGTCAGCTATTTCGTGGAGCAACAAGGACATCAGATGGCCGTCCAGATGCTCCTTGGCATACAGCGCCGGAACGTCCATGGCCCGGATCAGCAACTGCCGAAGCAGTGCCGACACGCCGAAAACCTGGCAGTACGCTGGCAGGCTGAGCCGAGCGGCGGCGCGGCTACGGATGTAGGTATTGAGCATGGTCACCGGTCCGCTCATGCTCATTTCATGGGGCACTCCCGCCGGTACCCAGATAGCCCTTTGTGGGGGCACGACCCAGTTACCCTGGCTAGTGAATACCGTGATGACACCACTGACGGCATAGGCGAACTGCCCACGTCGATGGGTATGCAGCGTAAAGCGCTGGCCATCCAGATAGTTATTGGCCGTGACTACAGCATCGCGGGGCGTGTTTTCGTAGGGATCTATTTCAGTTTCGCGCATGGCCCGAATTTAATGATCTATGACCTGATAGTGCAAGCGAGCCATTGTCCCAATTACGCATAGTAGGGCCGTGCTTGGGGCATACAGCCGCCGGCCCTGCCTTCTGGAAATAGAACTTCATGCAGAAAAAACACCTGACCCTGGCCGTGTTAGTGACGGCTGTCTGGGGCCTGAACTTTCCCATAACCAAACTGGCTCTGGCCGCTATTGATCCGCTGTTGCTGACAGCTCTTCGCTTTACGCTGGCGGCGTTGCCGTGGGTGTTTTTTGTCAGGCGTCCGCCGATCGCCATGGGGTGGCTGGCCGCCTATGGATTGATTTTCGGGGTCGCTATGTGGGCGTTGATCAACCTGGGTATCGAGCTGGGTGTGCCGCCAGGGACTGCTGCCCTGTTAATCCAGTTCAGTGCTTTTTTTACCTTGGGTTGGGGAGTATTGCTGTTTCGCGAGCATCTGAGCCTTGGACAGACTCTTGGAGTGGGGCTCGCAGCACTGGGCTTGATCAGCATTATTTTTAGTAGCCCGGGTCATGCAACGACAGTGGGTTATGGCTTGTTGCTGATGAGTGCATTTAGCTGGAGTGTCGGCAACGTCATCATCAAGCAGTCAAAGGTCCGGGAAATGTTTGCTTTTGTGGTGTGGGCCAGCCTGTTCCCGCCGATTCCCTTGCTGGTGCTCACCTGGCTGGCGCACGGCTCCGCCCCCTTCACCACCTTGGTAACACACCTTGAGTGGGTGTCGGTGTTCTCGCTGTTGTTTCAGGTCTACGCGGCGACGCACTTCTGTTATTGGGGCTGGAATCTATTGCTGCGAGAGTATCCGGTTTCCAGGGTGGCACCGCTGTCTTTGCTGATACCGGTGTTTGGCGTCGCAGGTTCGATGCTGATGCTTGGGCATCGGGTTGATTTCAATGAAGGGATTTCGATTGCGCTGATTCTATCGGCACTTGCGGTGGGGTTGATGAAGGGGCGCGAGCCGGTGCGGATTGCATAGGCTGGTGAATAGAGCAGGGGGGAGATGGCGATGTTGAGGTCTGATTACGGAAGATGAAGAGTCTTTTGCTCGAACCCCAGACGCAACAAAGCCCGCACTAGGCGGGCTTCGTTGATGCTTCGTTTGGTGGAGCCGGGGGGATTTGAACCCCCGTCCGCCAGTACTCCGCTGTCGGTACTACATGCGTAGCCGTGTCTATTAAGTTAACCCTCAGCGACCCGACGGGCAGGGTGCTTTGGGCGAGTTGTGTAAGTTTTAGCCGCTTCGTCCACAACGTACTGCACGGCGATTCTGTTCTATATGACAATCACTTTGGGTTTACAGACATCCCCTGATGATTGCTGGACCCGAAGGTACCAGGAGGGAAGGGCTAAGGCTGCTTACGCAGCGAGAGCGTATTCCCCGTAGGTTTCGTCATTGGCAACTATAGGAAGTTGCAACAGTGGATTTACGAGTTCTGTTACCAACTCGGCATGCACCTAAAGTTTCGCAACCGGCGTCGAATCCTAAACGGCCCCGAACTCACTGCTCTGTGAATCAATTTGAGCAGCAAGCGTGTGTAGTGTACGCCAATGCGTGTGGCGAGTCGACCTTCTGTCCAGCGTGCGCGTCAGGGCCGGGTTACTGGCTGTTCTTGTGGCTTTGAACGGACTGCAGCGCCTGCTGCGTCAGGGCTACGCATTCCCTGTCATTTTTTGCGTCACGAGCGGATTTTGCTTGCTGGAGTTTGCTCGTGGCATCGCCTTGTGTGGCGGCATCCAGCTTGGTCGCATTGGCCAGTTCGCTAGTGAGTGTTTGAAGGTTCCTCGCGCACAGATCGCCCTCGTTCGAGGCAAAGGCGTGGGAGGTTGTCAGTGTTGCGCAGATAAGCAGTCCGGCCAGGGCGGATCGCTTCATGGGGGTCTCTCCTAGAACAACGTCGGGAACCAAGGGGCTTGGGCTTAATAGATAGACTGTCGCGGCGCACAAGGGTTCTTGGATGGGGTGAAAAACAGAGACGTTTTTCGTCGGCGGGAGAATACAGCAAAGGGGCGAGGTGCCCCTTGCTGGATGGCGTATGTATCAGACCGTCCTGGCCTGGGTCACTCGGTCCACCAGGTAAACCAATCCGTGATAATCGATCCCGCCATGCTGGCTCAGGCCGATTTCACAGGTGCGGCTGGTGGAGATGCCTTCGCTGCAATGCTGCACGGCATCTTTCAATGTGCGCAGTGAGTGAGCGTTCAGTTCAGGTGTGGTGAAGCCCTTGTCGCCGGCAAACCCGCAGCAGTGAATGCCTTCTGGAATAACCACGTTCTTACTGCAACGTCGCGCCAGATCGATCAACGCCTGGCTCTCGCCGAGGTGCTGGGTGCTGCAGGTGACATGCACTGCAATCGGCGCTTCCTGAGGCGTGAAGTCCAGTCGGTCGATCAAATGCGTGCGAATGAAGCGCACCGGGTCGTACAGATCCAGGCGCGCATCGCCGAGGTCTTGCACCAGACGCAAGGTGCAAGGGCTGGTGTCGCAATAGATCGGGTCGAGCCCGCCGCGGCTGGCATGCAGCAGCGCGCCAATCAGCTCCTGGCGTTTGTGTTCGGCCTGTTCCGTGTAGCCTTTGGAGGCGAACGGCTGACCGCAGCAGAGGTTGTCCTGATTGCTCGGCGAGACCACTTGGTAGCCGGCTTTTTCCAGCAGGCCGCGAGTCTTGTCGTAGAGCGACATCTGTTCCTTGTCGCCGGCCGCCGGGCCCATGACCCGCGACACACACGCCGCCAGATAGACCACGCGGGGGCGCGCGTCGGTCACTGTCGGGCTGAAGCGAATCGCTCGTTCCGGTTGCGGCATGGCATTGGTCCACTGCGGGATTTTCCCTTTGGACAGCTTGCTCAGCGCGGCGGAAAACTTCGTCAGCCGTGGTGCGCCCAGCAGCATTCGTGCGCCGTTGGCCACGTGCAGCGTGAAGCGCGCGCCTTGCAGCGCGGTGGCGAAATTTCCTTCCAGCCAGTTGGCGGTTTTCGTCCGGGTTGCCGTGCGGCCACGGAGTTTTTTCACCAGCTCGCCGGTGTTGATTCCGACCGGGCAGCGTTGCGCGCACAGTCCGGTGGCGGCGCAGGTGTCGAGGCCTTGATATTGATAAGCCTCTTCCAGTTCCGAGGTGTCGATGCCAGCGCGCTTTTTCGCCTGAATGTCACGCCAGATCACGATGCGCTGGCGCGGGCTCAAGGTCAGGCCTTTCGATGGGCAGACCGGCTCGCAGAAACCGCATTCAATGCACTTATCCACAATCTCGTCGGCGGCCGGCAGCGGTTTCAGATGTTTGAGGTGGATCTGCGGATCCTCACTCAGCACCACGTCCGGGTTAAGAATACCGTTCGGGTCGAGCAGGCGCTTGAGCTGCCACATCAACTGATAGGCATCGCTGCCCCATTCCAGTTCGACGAAGGGCGCCATGTTGCGCCCGGTGCCGTGTTCGGCTTTCAGCGAGCCGCCAAACTCGACGGCGACCAAGTGCGCCACGTCGTCCATGAACGCCTGGTAGCGTGCGACTTCTTCCGAGCTGTTGAAGCCTTGGGTGAAGACGAAGTGCAGATTGCCTTCCAGTGCGTGACCGAAAAGGATTGCTTCATCGTAGTGATGTTTGTCGAACAGCTCGATCAAACGGTTCACACCAGCCGCCAGTTGCTCGACCGGAAAGGTCACGTCTTCGATGATCACCGTGGTGCCGGTTTTGCGCACCGCGCCGACGGCGGGGAAGGTGTCTTTGCGGATCGCCCACAGCTTGGCGTTTTCCGCCGGGTCTTGAGTGAAGTCGACTTGTTTCTCTACTGGAAACGCGACCAGCGAGCTCATGATCTGCGCCAGTTGTTCATGCAACAGCGCAGTTGATGCGGCGCGGGATTCGATCAACAAGGCGCAGGCGTTGGCCGACAGTTGCTGGACGAAAGCCGGCATCCCGGGTTTGTCCTGCACCGAGCGCAGGCTGCGGCGGTCGAGCAGTTCCACGGCCGAGACCGGTTGGCTTTTCAGCACGGTCACGGCGTTGCAGCAGGTTTCGACATCCGGAAACACGATCAGCGTCGAGGCTTTGTTCGGATGGTCGAGCACCGTGTCGTAGGTCACCGCGCTGATAAACCCCAGCGTGCCTTCGGAGCCCACCAGCAAGTGGCTCAAGATATCCACAGGCTCGTCAAAATCCACCAAGGCATTGAGCGACAGGCCGGTGGTATTTTTCAGACGATATTTGTGGCGAATTTTTGCGACCAATTCGCTATTGGCGCGGGTCTCGCGGCCCAGGGTCGCCAGACGTTCCAGCAGTTCCGCGTGACTGCTGCGAAATGCCGTGACACTGGTGGCGTCCTCGGTGTCGAGGCGACTGCCATCGGCCAGTACCAGGCGAATGCCGGCCAGCGTGTGGTAGGTATTTTGCGCGGTGCCGCAGCACATGCCGCTGGCGTTGTTGGCGACGATGCCGCCGATTTTGCAGGCATTGATCGACGCCGGATCGGGGCCGATCTTGCGGCCAAACGGTGCCAGCCAGGCGTTCGCCTGTGCGCCGATCACTCCCGGTTGCAGACGGATTTGTGTGCCCTGAGCGCGGATCTCGCGACCGTTCCAGTTATCGCCGAGGACGATCAGCACCGAGTCGCTGATGGCCTGACCAGAGAGGCTGGTGCCGGCGGCGCGAAAGGTCACCGGAACCTGATCACGCTGGGCCAGTTTGAGCAGGGCAACCACTTCATCTTCAGACTCGACGCGAATCACCAGTTTCGGGATCAGCCGATAGAAACTGGCGTCGGTACCGAAGGCCAGGGTCGACAGCGGATCGTCGAAACTCCGGTCATGGGGAATCAGCTGCTGCGCATCGCGCAGGAACGCTGCCGGTAGACTCATTGGTCCTCCAGAATCAGCACCACCAGGTCTTTCGGGCCGTGGGCGCCGTAAGCCAGGACTTGCTCGATGTCGGCGGTTTTCGACGGGCCAGACACCAGCAAGGCGTTGGTCGGCATGCCTTGGGCCCACTCGAACTCTTGCTGCACCTGATAGAAGTTGTCGCGAATTTCACTGGCCTTGAGCAGGGCGAAATGCACCGGAGGCACCAGGCTCATCAGCCGTGGTTCTTCGCGGGTGGGCCAGATGATCAGGCTGCCGGTGGCGGCGATTGCTCCGAGGGTGGTGGTCAGGCTGGCCGGAGTGTCGTTGAACAGCTCTGCCTTCCATTCTTCTACTGGGCGGTCGTAGGCCTTGAGTGTTGGCAGCTCGGGATTGTTCGACCAGTGCTGCGTGATGCGTTGACCATGGGGCGTAGTCGGCGCGATCAGCAGGCTCGGCAACTGACGGTCGCGCAGCAATTGCGCGAGCAACTCTGGCCAGCCTTGCTCACTGGTCAGGTGGATTTCGGTGTGCACCGCTTCCATTAATTTGCGCAGTTGCGGGATGCGTTGTTCCGGCGTGTAGGTGTAGGGCTCGGTCACCAACGCCTCGTCGAAGTTGTCAGGTACTGGCGTGGTGCCGGTCAGACTGTTGCGCAGTTTGGCGAGGATGTTTTGCTTGGCGCTCATCAGCGATCTCCCTGTTTGGCCAGATGTTCGCGGGCCATGTCATGCAGTGAGCGGGCGGCGGGTTTTGGCGCGCTATGGTTTTGCGTCCATGGGCCAACGTTGCTTGGCGTGAGGGCGCGCAGGCGAGTGGCGAAGAAACCGAACAGCCGATACAGCGTTGGCGAGCTGTTGAGTTTCGCCCAGGCGTTCCAGATGAAACGCTCTTTGCGCGAGAACTTGCTGCCTTGACCGCGCATCACTTGATGAGGGCTGTCAGGGGCTTTGACGTTTTCTTCGCGTAGGCGGCGCAGCAGTGCCGGGATCGGAATTTTTACCGGGCAGACTTCACCGCAGGCGCCGCACAGCGACGAGGCGCTCGGGTGGTCCGGGACTTTCGCCAGGCCAACCATGTGGGGGGTGATGATCTTGCCGATCGGGCCCGGATAAACCTCGCCATACGCATGACCGCCGATGCGCGTGTAAACCGGGCAATGGTTCATGCAGGCGCCGCAGCGGATGCAGTTCAGGGTCTGACGCAGTTCGCTGTCGGCAAAGGCCTGGCTGCGACCGTTGTCTAGCAATACCAGATGCATTTCTTGCGGGCCGTCGAGTTCATGTGCCTTACGCGGGCCGGAGATCATGTTGACGTAGGTGGTGATTGGCTGGCCGAGGGCCGAGCGCGTCAGCAAGGAGAGCAGCGGTACAACGTCGCGCAGGTTTTCGACGACTTTCTCGATGCCGGTGACGGCAATGTGTACCGGCGGCACGGTGGTCGACATGCGCCCGTTGCCTTCGTTTTCAACCAGCAGCAGGGTGCCGGTTTCGGCCACGGCGAAGTTGACGCCGGAGACGCCGATGTCCGCTTCGAAGAACTTCTGCCGCAAGACTTTGCGACCGATCTGAATAAGTTGGTCAACGTCCTTGGTGTATTCCACGCCAAGTTTGTCGTGGAACAAGGACGCGACCTGACCGGCATTCTTGTGGATCGCCGGCATAATGATGTGTGAAGGCTTCTCGTGGTCGAGCTGGACGATGAATTCGCCCATGTCCGACTCCAGGCATTCAACACCTTGAGCCGCGAGGACATGGTTCATCTCCATCTCTTCGCTGACCATCGATTTGCCCTTGATCACTTGCCGCGCCTCGTGAGCACGGATGATCGATAAGACGATGCCATTGGCCTCGTCCACCGTTTCCGCCCAGTGCACTGTCACACCGTTGCGGGTCAGGTTCTGTTCCAGTTGCTCGAGCAGGTCGGGCAACTTGGATAACGCGCGGGCACGAATAGCATTGCCCAATGCGCGTAAGTGTTCTCGCTCAAAGGCATCGCTGAAGGACGCTGCCCGCTTTGCCATCAGTGAATCCATCGCACTGCGAAAGTTGTTCCGCAGTTGCTTGTCACCCAACGCCTCGTGAGCCCGGGTGCGAAAATCTTCTTCAATCGCTACCGTCGGAATCAGCGTGGAAGTGCTCATCGGGCACCTCCGGTACGCTGCCAGAGGAAGCTGGCCAGGTGTTGACCGCGTAACGCTTCGTTCTGTTTTTCCAGCGAGCCGTTGATGTTCATCAAACAGCCGCAGTCGGCACTCAACACCGTGTGTGCGCCGGATTCCTTCAGGGCTCGGGTCTTGTCCTCGACCATCGCACCGGAAATGTCTGGCATTCGGACGCTGAATGTCCCACCAAAGCCACAGCATTCACTTTCGTGGTCATGATCGACCCGTTTTACGTTGCTCAGTTGCGACAACAACTCGCGGCCATGCAAGTGGGTGTTCATCTCACGCCGCGCCGAGCACGAGGTGTGCAGCGCCACTTTGACCGGCTCGCCGCTGTCCTTGAGCTGCACCTTGCAGACGAACAGCAGAAACTCAGCCAACTCGTAGGTCCGTGCCGCCAGGGCCTGAACCTGTTTCAGCGTATCCGGCTCGTCCTTGAACAAGTCGGCGTAATGTTCACGCAGCATGCCCGCGCAGGAACCCGAAGGCACCACCACCGGATAGTCCTCGGCGAACAGCGCCAGTTGCGAGCGCGCTACGGTCCGGGCCTGTTCGGTGTAACCCGAGGTGTAGGCCGGTTGTCCGCAGCAGCTTTGCCCTTGCGGGTACTCGACGCGAATGCCCTCGCGTTCGAGCAAGTGAATCGCGTCCATCCCGGCCTCGGGATAAAACAGATCGACCACACACGTGCCGAACAGGTAGACCCGCTGCGGTTTCTCGCTGGGGTACTGGCGCGGTTCTGGCAGTGGCGGGGCGACACGGGTCGCGTTCGGCACAGCGTTGTAAAAAAGCTCGCTCATCGGGCGTGTCTCTCGGCCGGTTATCCGTCCGCTGAGGCTGCTGACTATAAAGCGGGAAGCTTTCAGCAGTCTTGCAGACCGGGTGGTGAGTCGCTGACGCCGGGATCGTATCCCGGCGTCGGTTTTTTCCATGCTTCGTGTAGCTGCGTGTCGCCCTTAGTGCACCAGCATGCCGGTAAACCAGTAGGCCTGGGCCAGCGTAATCAGGCCGACGATAGTGGCAAAGAATAGGCTGTGCTTGAGAGTGAAGCGGAACAGGTCGGATTCCTTGCCCACTAGGCCGGTCGCGGCGCAGGCCACGGCGATCGATTGTGGCGAGATCATCTTGCCGGTCACGCCACCGCTGGTGTTCGCCGCCACCAACAGCACGTCGTTGACGCCGATCTGGTGCGCGGTGGTCGCTTGCAGCGAACTGAACAACGCATTGGACGAGGTGTCCGAGCCGGTCAGAAATACACCCAGCCAACCGAGGAATGGCGAGAAGAACGGGAAGGCAGCGCCGGTGGCTGCCAGTACCAGCGCCATGGTCGACGACATGCCCGAATAGTTGGTGACGAAGGCGAAGGCCAACACCATGCCGATCGACAGAATAGGCCAGCGCAGCTCGTAGAAAGTTTCTTTCAAGGTGGTCAGACCAATTCTGAAATTGATCTTCAGGATCAGCATCGAGATCAGTGCGGAGAAGAAAATCGCCGTGCCGGTCGCGGAAATCGGGTCGAGTTTGAACACCGCCGGAATGGCGGTCGGGGCGGCTACGATCGGGGTGGTCTTGATCACCAGTTGGTCAAGGTGCGGGATGGCGAAGTTGAACACCCAGCTGTACATCGAGCCGCCGGCGGCGAACATCGCCTTGAAGGACTTGAGGGTCCAGAGGGTGACCAGCGCGGTGAGGATCAGGAATGGCGACCAGGCCTTGAAGATCTCGCCGATGCTGTACGGCGAAGGCTGGGTCGTACGCGGTTGACCGAAACCACCGGCGCTTCTCACGGTTGCGGCGCCGACGCTGGCGGTTGCTTCGGCGAACGAACGCTTGGGCTGCCAGACCTTGAGGAACAGGGTCAGGGAGACCAGGCTGACCAGTGCCGAGGTGATGTCCGGCAGCTCGGGGCCGATGAAGTTCGAGGTGAAGAACTGGGTCACGGCGAAGCTCAGGCCGGCCACCAGTGCTGCGGGCCAGGTTTCACGAACGCCGCGCAGGCCGTCCATCATGAACACCAGCCAAAACGGCACGAACACCGACAGCAGCGGCAACTGGCGACCCGCCATGGCGCCGATCTTGAAGGCATCGATGCCGGTGACTTGCCCGGCCACGATGATCGGAATCCCCAGTGCGCCGAAGGCTACCGGCGCAGTGTTGGCAATCAGGCACAGGCCGGCGGCGTATAGCGGGTTGAAACCCAGCCCAACCAGCAACGCGGCGGTAATCGCTACCGGTGCGCCGAATCCGGCGGCACCTTCCAGGAACGCACCGAAGCAAAAACCGATCAGCAGGACTTGCAGGCGTTGGTCGTCGGTAATCGACAGCACCGAGCTGCGGATCACCTCGAACTGGCCGCTCTTGACCGTCAGTTTGTAGAGGAAAACCGCAGCCACGATGATCCAGGCAATCGGCCACAGTCCGTAGGCAAATCCATAACCAGCAGCGGCAAAGGCCATGTCGACAGGCATCTTGAAGGCGAATATCGCCACCAGTATCGACAAGGCCAGGGTGATGCTCCCGGCGACGTGTCCTTTGAGGCGGAACACGGCCAGAGCCAGGAAGAAAAATACGATAGGGATAACGGCCGCGAGCGCGGACAAGCCGAGACTGCCGAGCGGGCTGTAAAGCTGTTGCCAGGTTTGCATATGGGGTGGCCCCTAATTGTTGTTGGTAAGGCACTGGTCAGCGTTCTTGGTTAATTGGTAATACCAATTTACAATCGCTGTTGGCTAGGGTAAAAGCCTTGGGTACGGTGTGTCAATTTGCCGCCCTGAAACTTTCGTCGAATGAGCGGTGCAGAGCTCGTCTGATCTGCTCGATCAAACGCCGTCTGGTAGGTGCTGGCGCGACGCCAATAGGCCAGAATAGAGAGCCCGGCGAGCCGTCGGGATCGTGGAGAATGAGTTATGGGGTTTGATCAGATTCGTCAGCGCCGTTTGTCTGACGATATTGTCGAGCGGCTCGAGGGGATGATCCTTGAGGGCACGCTGAAGTCCGGTGAGCGATTGCCGGCCGAGCGCGCTCTGGCTGAGCAGTTCGGTGTATCGCGCCCTTCATTGCGTGAGGCGATCCAGAAACTGGCGGCCAAGGGGCTGCTGGTCAGTCGCCAGGGCGGCGGCAACTATGTGGTTGAATCGCTTGGTTCAACCTTCAGCGATCCGCTGCTGCATCTGCTGGAAAGCAACCCGGAAGCCCAGCGTGATCTGCTGGAGTTTCGCCATACGCTGGAAGCTTCATGCGCCTATTACGCTGCATTGCGCGCGACGGATGTTGACCGCGAACGACTGACTGCGGCATTCGAAGAGTTGCAAGACTGCTATTCGCGCCATGATCAAGCGAGTCGTGCGGAAGAGGGCGCGGCGGATGCGAAGTTTCACCTGGCCATCGCCGAAGCCAGCCACAACGCGGTGTTGTTGCACACCATTCGCGGGCTGTTCGATCTGCTCAAGCGCAACGTGGTGACCAACATCGGCGGCATGTACAAACAGCGCACCGAAACCCGCGACATGCTGATCAGTCAGCACCGGGATTTGTATCAGGCGATTATCGAAGGGCGCGCAGAGCAGGCGCGAGAAATCTCCAGCCGACACATTCTGTATGTGCAGGAAGTGCTCGAAGAAGTGCGTCAGGAAATGCAGCGCATGGCTCGGGCGGAGCGGCGCAAGGGGATGTAGGTTGGGTTTTGTCAGTTAAATCTTTATCGCTTGTGCGATTGTCTTCGCGAGCAAGCTCGCTCCCACACAGGTTCCAGGTCTGCCACATAAATGTCGGCATCCATAGATCGTGTGGGAGCGAGCTTGCTCGCGAAAGCGGTCTCAAGCAAAAAGAAGATTAATCTTCCTTGCCCTTGTTCCGCACCGCGCGCTGCAGCTCGCGACCGGCATCGCGTTCGCGCTCGGTATCACGCTTGTCGTATTCCTTCTTGCCCTTGCCCAGAGCGATCTCGCACTTGATCAAGTGCTTGCTCCAGTACAACGACAGGCAGACGCAGGCGTAACCTTTCTGTTGCACGGCGGCAAACAGCTTCTCCAGCTCGCGCTGGTTGAGCAGCAGTTTGCGCGTACGCGTCGGGTCGGCAATGACGTGGGTGCTGGCGGTGGTCAGCGGGGTGATATGACTGCCGAGCAGCCAGGCCTCGCCATCCTTGAGCAGCACATAACTGTCGACCAGTTGTGCCTTGCCTGCACGCAGACTCTTTACTTCCCAGCCGGCCAGGACCATGCCAGCCTCGAACCGGTGTTCGATGAAGTAATCGTGTCGCGCCTTTTTATTTTGCGCGATGGTCCCTTCGGGGTGTTTCTTCTGTTTAGCCATAGGGGCGGCATTATAGGGAGTTGCGCGCGAGTCGGCTACGGTGAACCTGCGTGCTTGAGCGCATTGAGTGAATCCCGGACAATGCGCCCTCTTTTTTGATCGGTTGGGCGTGTTAAGGATGTCGTCAGACAAGGTTTCAGTCCACGGTAGTTGGGCTAGCCGTTGGGTTTTCATACTCGCTGCGACCGGTTCAGCCGTGGGGCTGGGTAGTATCTGGAAGTTTCCCTATATGGTCGGCGTCTATGGCGGCGGCGCATTTGTGTTGGTGTTTCTGGCGTGTATCGCGCTGATCGGCGTACCGGTGATGTTGGCCGAAACCCTGATCGGTCGGCGTGCCCGGCAAAGTCCGGCGAATGCCTTGAAGGTGCTGGCACTTGAGGCAGGGCATTCTGCGAAATGGTCCTGGGGTGCGTTTGCCGGGATGATCACGGCATTGCTGATTCTGTCTTTCTATAGCGTGGTGGGCGGCTGGTCGCTGGATTACATCATCGACATGGGCCGCGGCGACTTCCAGGGCGTGACGACCGATCAGGTCGGCGCCTATTTTGGTGGAGTGATTGCCGACCCTTGGCGTCTGACGTTGTGGCACACCCTCTTCATGCTGTTGTCGGCAGCTGTTATCGCCAAAGGCGTGGTCGCAGGGCTTGAGCGCAGCTTGCGGATCATGATGCCGCTGCTGTTCGTGATGCTGGTGATTCTGTTGGGCTATAGCCTGACCACCGGGCATTTCATGGATGGTGTGCATTTCATGTTCGACTTCAATCCGGACAAGTTGCTCGATGGCTTGCTGCCGGCCATGGGGCATGCATTCTTTTCTCTAAGTGTGGGCGTCGGTTCGATCATGATCTACGGTGCTTATATGCCCAAGCACTCGTCGATCTCCGGGACTATTGTTGGTGTCGCGCTGCTGGATACTTTCGTTTCGCTGTTGGCCGGTCTGGCGTTGTTTCCGATTGTGTTTGCGGCAGGTTTGAACCCGAGCGAAGGGCCGGGGTTGATGTTCGTCAGTCTGCCATTTGCCTTTGGTAACGTAGCGTTTGGTCAGTTGATGGGCGTGGTGTTCTTCGTACTGGTGGCGATTGCGGCCTGGAGTTCGGCGATTTCCTTGTTGGAGCCGATGGTGGCCTACCTGGTTGAGCGGACCAAAATCCGTCGTGGCTGGGTGACGTTCTGGCTGGCGTTCAGTTGCTGGTTTGTTGGCTTGGGGACGGTGTTTTCCTTCAATATCTGGAAGCAAGCCAGGTTTTTCGTGAATGATGGCGGTGCGTTTCACCTCTACCAATGGGGCGCGCAAGGCGGTCTGGATTTTTTTGGCGTGATCGATTTCTTCACCTCGCGGATCATGTTGCCGCTCGGTGGATTGTGCTTTGTGGTATTTGCAGGTTGGGTGATGGGCCGTGAGGCGGTACGCGACGAATTGTCGATGCGCAGCCCTGTATTGTTTGCCCTGACTTTGTTCTTGATGCGCTATGTGGCGCCAATCGGCATTCTTGTAGTGTTTGCCGCCCAGCTGTGGAAGTGACGCTGACATGACGACACATATTCAACGTTCGGCTCTGTTGCCGTATCCGGCGCAAGCGCTCTATGACCTGGTCAATGACGTGGCGCGCTATCCGGAATTCTTGCCCTGGTGTTCCGAGGCGCATGTGCTGGAAAGCTCTGCCGAGCACATGCGCGCTAGCGTGGGTGTGGCCAAGGGCGGGTTAAGCCAGCATTTCGTGACGCGCAATACGTTGGTGCCTGGGCAGTCGATCGAGATGAATCTCGAAGAGGGTCCATTCAATCAGCTGCATGGTGTTTGGGTATTCAAGCCGTTGGGCGAGAAGGCCTGCAAGATCAGCCTGGACCTGTCGTTCGATTATGCCGGGCCGATTGTTCGGGCGACCCTGGGGCCGTTGTTCAATCAGGCGGCGAACACGCTGGTGGACGCGTTCTGTCAACGCGCCAAACAGCTGCATGGTTGAGTCGGTGATTGAAGTCGAGGTGGTGTATGCCGCTGTCGATCGCCAGGTGTTGCTCAAGGTGGCGGTGCCTGTAGGCACTACTTTGCGAGCGGCGCTGGCTGAATCAGGCATCGCCGAGCAGTTTCCCGAACTGGACCTGACGACTTGCCCTGTAGGGATTTTCGGCAAGGTGATTGCCGATCCCGAGAACCGCCAGGTTCAGGCGGGTGACCGCATCGAGATCTATCGAGCGTTGCTGGCGGATCCAAAAGAGGTTCGCCGACTTCGTGCGGCCAAGGCTGCGGCGCAGGCCAAGGCCCGTGATCTGTAGACTTCCCAAATGACAGACAACAAAAAGCCCGGCATGCCGGGCTTTTTGTTGTGTCGCATTTTATTGCGGCGCAGTGTCCAGCGGTGCTGGCGTCGGGACCGGAACGGTTTCGACTTTGTCGACGTCCTTCTGGATCTGATCCAGCAGCGAGCCCGGTTTTGCCGGTTTCTCTGGCTTCGGCTTCTCGGCGTTTTCAACAGGGGCGGTCACGGTCGTGCCGCTGTCCTTGCCGAGAATGGCTTCGTCACGACTCACGCCAGGCATAAAATCGCCCGACAGGCTGACAAGCTGGTCGTTAGGGTTGAAAATAACGCTGATGCGTTCCTGTTGGCGTTCACCGCCGCCCGGCTGCAGGCTATACAAGTAATCCCAGCGATCGGCGTGGAACGTGTCGGTCAGCAGAGGGTTGCCCATGATAAACCGTACTTGCCGACGGGTCATTCCCGGGCGTAACTGGTCTATCATGTCCTGCGTGACGACATTGCCCTGCTGGATGTCGATTTTGTAAACCCCGGGGAATGAACAACCGGCGAGTGCGAGCAGTCCCACAAAGGTGAAACTGGTTAGCAAGAGCTTGGTGTTTTGCATCGGTGGGCGACTTCCACTATCTTGGCTGGGACAACGTAAACGCCGATCATACCCGCATTAAGAGAAGCTGCGAAGCAGCATCGCGAGAAAGCTGACCATGGTTGAAAATAGCGAACTACGCAAAGCCGGCCTCAAAGTGACCCTGCCACGGGTCAAAATTCTGCAAATGCTCGATTCCGCTGAGCAACGTCACATGAGTGCTGAAGATGTTTACAAGGCGCTGATGGAAGCTGGTGAGGATGTCGGTCTGGCCACGGTTTACCGTGTTCTGACTCAGTTCGAGGCAGCTGGTCTTGTGGTGCGGCACAACTTCGACGGAGGCCATGCGGTCTTCGAACTGGACGACGGCAAGCATCACGACCATATGGTCAACGTCGAGACCAGTGAAGTGATCGAATTCTTCGACGAAGAAATCGAGCGACTGCAGAAGGCAATCGTCGACAAGTATGGCTTCGAGATGGTTGATCACAATCTGGTGCTGTACGTACGCAAGAAAAAGTAAGCATGTCGCGCGGATTTTTGATCTGCGAAACGAGCGAAGGCGACCCGAGGGTCGCCTTCGTGCTTTCTGGTGAGCTTAAATTTTTGCCGTCACGACCATTTTTTTCGCGTGGGCCAGGGATTCCTTGGTCAGGTCGATCCCTCCAAGCATTCGTGCTACTTCTTCAATCCGCTCATTTTTACTCAGTTTGGACACGGCGGTGTGCGTGGCATCGTCACCGCGCACCTTATGGACAAATAGATGCTGATGACCCTGGGAGGCCACTTGCGGCAAGTGCGTGACGGTCAGCACCTGTCCGCGCTCTCCGAGGCGGCGCAAGAGTTGCCCGACAATTTCCGCAGTCGGGCCACCAATACCGACGTCCACTTCGTCGAACACCAGTGTCGGTACTCGCGAGGTTTGTGCGGTGATCACCTGGATGGCCAGACTGATTCGCGACAGCTCGCCCCCCGACGCGACTTTGGCCAGTGCCTTGAGCGGTTGCCCTGGGTTGGCGCTGACCAGCAGTTCCACTTGTTCGAGGCCGTTGGGCAGCAGCTCGGTGCTGGTGTTGGGGCGTAGCTCAATGGTGAAGCGGCCGCCGGGCATGCCCAGACGTTGAATTTCCTGTTCGACGGCATTGGCCAGGCTGGTCGAGGCTTGATGGCGCAGATCGCTCAGCTCTCGGGCTTTTTCCTGGTAGTGCCGGGCGAATGCGCCCAGCTCTTCGTTCAATCGTTCGATGGACTCGTCGTTGGCATTCAGTGTTTCGATTTCGTCCAGCAGTTTTTGCTGAAGTTCTGCGACTTCGGTGGGCTGGATCCGGTGTTTGCGCGCCAGGGTGTAGATCGAGTCCAGGCGTTCTTCAAGTTGCTGGAGGCGTGCCGGATCGGCATCGAAGTGGTCGAGAAAACGGTTCAGTTCACCAACGGCTTCTTCTACCTGAATCTGTGCGCTGGTCAGCAGGTTGGTTGCTTCGCCCAGGGCGCCGACCGAATTGTTCACGCTCGACAGGCGATTGAGACTGGCCGTCAGGGCGTTCAGCACATTGCCGGAATCGCTTTCGCTGCACTGCTCGACGACCTGTCGGCAAATGCCCAGTAAGGTTTCGGCGTTGGTCAGGTTTTTGTGTTCCTGCTCCAGTTGCTCCAGCTCACTCTCACCCAGGCCCAGGTTTTCCAGCTCTTCGAGTTGGTAGCTGAGCAACTGGTGGCGAGCGCGCTGCTCGTCGCCGGAGTTGGAGAGGCGTTCCAGCTCCTGGCGGGTCTGGCGCCAGCGCTGGGCGGCAAGTTGCACCTGGCGGGCGAGGTCCGTGGCGCCGGCGTATTCGTCGAGCAGCCGGCGGTGCGTGTCGGTTTTCAGTAACGATTGGTGTTCATGCTGGCTGTGGATATCGATCAGCAGTTCGCCGAGGGCTTTGAGGTCGCCAAGCGGGCAGGGACTGCCGTTGATGTAGCCACGCGAGCGACCTTCGGCGGTGATCACCCTGCGCAGGATGCACGGGCCGTCGGTATCGAGGTCGCGCTCGGCCAGCCAGGCACTGGCTTCCGGAATATCGGCCAGGTCGAAGGTGGCCAGGATGTCGGCCTTCTCCGCGCCTGGGCGAACCACGCCGCTGTCGGCGCGATCGCCAAGGGTCAGGCCCAGGGCGTCGAGCATGATCGACTTGCCGGCGCCGGTTTCCCCAGTGATCACGCTCATCCCGCGATCGAGTTCCAGATCGAGATGTTCAACGATGGCGTAGTTATGTACGGACAGGTGCACCAGCATAGAGGCCGCTCCCAGGCTTTAAGTCTGGTTATTTATACAGTGTTTTGTTTCTGGCTGACAATGCCCGTGTTTAGCTCGATTTGCTTGGCAAATACATTTTTTTAAAACCCGCTGGAATGTTAAATCAGCTGTTTTTGTAAGGGTAATGGTGTTCAGCGGTCTGATAGCCCTTGAACCTGGAATTTGCGACCCCATATACCGGGGCAGAAGCGCGAGTCGAGTTCGCGCACGATTTTGAAAGGAGAAATCTATGGCTGACGAACAGACGCTGGATACGCAAAATCTAGACGCCAATCAGGCTCCCGAAGCATCGGGTGAAGACCTGGTGGCTCGTGTACAAGTGCTCGAAGAGCAACTGGCTGGCGCGCAGGATCAGTCTTTGCGTGTTGCTGCCGATCTGCAGAACGTCCGCCGTCGCGCCGAGCAGGATGTAGAAAAAGCTCACAAATTCGCGTTGGAGAAGTTTGCCAACGACCTGCTGCCGATCATCGACAGCCTGGAGCGTGGCCTTGAGCTGTCCAACCCGGACGACGAAAGCATTCGCCCGATGCGCGAAGGCATCGAGCTGACCCTGAAAATGTTCCAGGACACCCTGAAGCGCTATCAGCTGGAAGCGATCGATCCTGAAGGCGAACCGTTCAATGCTGCACACCATCAAGCGATGGCCATGCAGGAAAGCGCCGACATGGAACCCAACAGCGTGCTGAAGGTGTTCCAGAAGGGCTACATGCTTAACGGTCGCCTGCTGCGCCCGGCCATGGTCGTGGTCAGCAAGGCTCCGGCGCCGGTTTCGCCTTCGATTGACGAACAGGCTTGAAATCCGCCGTAAGGCCCCCATTTAGATGTCAAGCGTTTAAGTGCTACCGCAGTCAGCCACCACTACTGCGGCAACCAAATCCAAAGTTTCGGGAGAGTTAACATGGGTAAAATTATCGGTATCGACCTGGGGACTACCAACTCCTGCGTCTCTATTCTTGAAAACGGCAACGTAAAAGTTATCGAAAACGCTGAAGGCGCGCGCACCACGCCGTCGATCATCGCGTACGCCAACGATGGCGAAATTCTGGTTGGCCAGTCGGCCAAGCGTCAGGCAGTGACCAATCCGCACAACACCCTGTACGCGGTAAAGCGTTTGATCGGTCGTCGCTTCGATGAAGAAGTTGTGCAGAAAGACATCCAGATGGTCCCTTACAAGATCGTCAAGGCTGACAACAATGACGCCTGGGTTGAAGTGAACGGCCAGAAAATGTCGCCGCCACAGATCTCGGCTGAAATCCTGAAGAAAATGAAGAAAACCGCCGAAGACTACCTCGGCGAGACCGTGACTGAAGCGGTCATCACCGTTCCGGCCTACTTCAACGACAGCCAGCGTCAGGCGACCAAAGACGCCGGCCGTATTGCTGGCCTGGACGTAAAACGCATCATCAACGAACCAACCGCAGCTGCTCTGGCTTACGGTATGGACAAGGCCAAGGGCGATCACACCGTGATCGTTTACGACCTGGGTGGCGGTACTTTCGACGTCTCCGTAATCGAAATCGCCGAAGTCGATGGCGAGCACCAGTTCGAAGTGTTGGCCACCAACGGCGACACCTTCCTCGGCGGTGAAGACTTCGACATTCGTCTGATCGACTACCTCGTTGACGAATTCAAGAAAGAAAGCGGCATGAACCTCAAAGGTGACCCGCTGGCCATGCAGCGCCTGAAAGAAGCCGCTGAGAAAGCCAAGATCGAGTTGTCTTCGAGCCTGCAGACCGACGTTAACCTGCCGTACATCACTGCAGACGCGACCGGTCCCAAGCACTTGAACGTGAAAATCTCCCGCGCCAAGCTGGAAGCGCTGGTTGAAGACCTGGTTCAACGCACCATCGAGCCTTGCCGCATTGCATTGAAAGACTCGGGTATCGAAGTTGGCGCGATCAACGACGTGATCCTGGTCGGCGGTCAGACCCGTATGCCACTGGTTCAGAAGCTGGTGACCGAGTTCTTCGGTAAAGAAGCACGTAAAGACGTTAACCCGGACGAAGCGGTTGCCATGGGCGCTGCTATCCAGGGCGCAGTATTGGCCGGTGACGTGAAAGACGTTCTGCTACTCGACGTCAGCCCGCTGACGCTGGGTATCGAAACCATGGGCGGCGTGATGACCGCGCTGATCGAGAAAAACACCACGATTCCTACCAAGAAATCGCAAGTGTTCTCGACTGCTGATGACAACCAGGGCGCTGTGACCATTCACGTGCTGCAAGGCGAGCGTAAGCAAGCTGCCCAGAACAAGTCCCTGGGCAAGTTTGATCTGGCCGAGATTCCGCCAGCACCACGTGGCGTGCCACAAATTGAAGTGACCTTCGACATCGACGCCAACGGCATTCTGCACGTAGGCGCCAAAGACAAGGCTACCGGCAAGACTCAGTCGATCGTGATCAAGGCCAACTCCGGTCTGTCCGAGGAAGAAATTCAGCAGATGATTCGCGATGCTGAAACCAACGCCGACGAAGATCGCAAGTTCGAAGAGCTGGCGACTGCCCGCAACCAGGGCGACGCGCTGGTTCACTCGACGCGCAAAATGGTCGCTGACGCTGGCGATAAAGTGACTGCTGAAGAGAAGACTGCAATCGAAGCGGCTGTGGTTGCTCTGGAAGCCGCCGTTAAAGGCGACGACAAGGCTGCCATCGAAGCCAAGGTTGAAGAGCTGTCGAAAGTCTCCGCTCCAGTGGCGCAGAAGATGTACGCCGAGCAAGCCCAGCCAGCTGAAGGTGCGGCACCGCACGCTGAGAAGGCTGAAAAGGCTGACGACGTTGTCGACGCTGAGTTCGAAGAAGTTAAAGACCACAAGTAAGTTGTTGGTCGGCCGGTTGACTGCCTTTGTGCGGTGACTGGTAGGATGTCGCCGCGCGGGAGCTTGCTCCCGCGTTGGCGTGTCTGGAGTAGACGAATTTTTACAGCATGCGACAGCGTTCGTGTGCTGGCGGTGCGGACGGGGATGCTCCTGCTTTCCGATCCACAGGTACCGCATCGAATCAAAGACCAGGATCGTTGAATTGACGTGAGTTGGGTCCGGGCCTGTATTGGGGCTCAACGAGTTTGGCGAAGCTCAGGAGGGGTTTGCCGAACGTCCTTAAGAGTGCAAAGACTTATGGCAAAGCGTGACTATTACGAAGTGTTGGGTGTTGAGCGTGGCACGAGCGAAGCGGACCTGAAAAAGGCTTACCGTCGCTTGGCGATGAAGCACCACCCGGACCGTAATCCTGACGACAAAGCGTCGGAAGAAAAATTCAAAGAGGCCAACGAGGCCTACGAAGTGCTGTCCGATTCCAGCAAGCGCGCGGCGTACGACCAATACGGTCATGCCGGTGTCGACCCAAGCATGGGCGGCGGCGGTGCCGGTTTTGGTGGTCAGAACTTCTCCGATATTTTCGGTGATGTGTTCAGTGATTTCTTCGGTGGTGGTCGCGGCGGTTCCCGTGGCGGCGCTCAGCGCGGCAGCGACCTGCGTTACACCCTGGAGTTGAACCTGGAAGAAGCGGTGCGCGGTACGACCGTGAATATCCGTGTTCCGACACTGGTCAACTGCAAGCCATGCGACGGTTCGGGTGCCAAGAAAGGTTCTTCGCCGGTCACGTGCCCGACCTGCGGCGGTATCGGCCAGGTGCGCATGCAGCAAGGCTTCTTCTCGGTGCAGCAAACCTGCCCGCGGTGCCATGGCCAGGGCAAGATCATTTCCGACCCGTGCAACTCCTGCAACGGCGAAGGCCGTGTCGAAGAGTACAAGACCCTCTCGGTGAAAGTGCCGGCTGGCGTTGATACCGGCGACCGCATTCGTCTGTCGGGCGAGGGCGAGGCGGGTACTCAAGGTGGGCCGACTGGCGACCTGTACGTGGTGATCAACGTGCGCGAACACGCGATCTTCCAGCGTGACGGTAAGCATTTGTTCTGCGAAGTGCCAATCAGCTTTGTCGATGCGGCGCTGGGTGGCGAGCTGGAGATTCCGACCCTTGATGGTCGGGTCAGGCTGAAGATTCCTGAAGGCACGCAGACCGGCAAGCAATTCCGGGTGCGTGGCAAGGGCGTGGCACCGGTTCGTGGCGGTGGTGCGGGCGACCTGATGTGCAGTGTGGTGGTCGAGACTCCGGTCAATCTGGGGCGTCGTCAGCGCGAATTGCTGGAAGAGTTCCGCAGCTCCTTGGCGGACGACAACAGCCATTCACCGAAAACCACTGGTTGGTTCGAAGGCGTGAAGCGCTTCTTCGGCGATCTCTAAGGAGTCAGGCATGCGACGTATAGCTGTGATGGGCGCTGCCGGGCGCATGGGCAAGATCCTGGTCGAAGCGGTGCAGCAGCGCGCGCCACTCACTGGTCTGACGGCGGCAATCGTGCGCCCCGGCAGTACGCTGATTGGCGTGGATGCCGGTGAGCTGGCATCGCTGGGGCGTATCGGGGTGCCATTGTCCGGTAACCTGGACGCGGTGGCTGATGAGTTCGATGTGTTGATCGACTTCACGCTCCCGGAGGTCATGCTGAAAAACCTGGCGTTCTGCCGCAAGGCGGGCAAGGCTATGGTGATCGGCACCACGGGATTAGGCGCCACGGAAAAACAGCTGCTGGTTGACGCGAGCAAGGACATTCCGATCGTATTCGCGGCCAATTTCAGTGTTGGCGTGAACCTGTCGCTGAAACTGCTTGATATGGCGGCTCGGGTGCTCGGCGATGATGCGGATATCGAAATCATCGAAGCCCATCATCGACACAAGATCGATGCGCCTTCAGGTACGGCTTTGCGTATGGGGGAGGTGATCGCCAACGCACTGGATCGTGATCTGCAGAAGGTAGCGGTCTATGGGCGCGAAGGTCACACCGGTGTACGCGAGCGCGAAACCATCGGCTTCGCCACCGTTCGTGGTGGTGATGTGGTCGGTGATCATACGGTGCTGTTCGCCTGTGAGGGCGAGCGACTGGAGATCACTCATAAGGCGTCCAGTCGCATGACCTTCGCCAAGGGCGCGGTGCGTGCAGCGTTGTGGCTGGATAGTCGTGAGCCGGGTCTTTACGACATGCAAGACGTACTCGACCTGCGTTAAGATGCACCTGAAATCGGGTTCAAACGCAGCGTTTGAACCCGATTTACCCCGCCAAGCGACGTCCTGTCGCATTCCCCGGCCTTTAAGGCTCATTGGCGGTAGACCAAAAATGCCTTTTTCTGTAAGCTACAGCTTTAGTGTGTCCACTAAAAGCGCGCAGAATAATTCAGTGAAGAAGCGGGGTGACGTGTCCATACGTCACTCCGCTTTTTTACAACCTGCGATCGCCCTTTCAGGCTTTATTTACGGGAGGTCTTCTTGACTAAGCCAGCCATACTCGCCCTTGCTGATGGCAGCATTTTTCGCGGCGAAGCCATTGGAGCCGACGGTCAAACCGTTGGTGAGGTGGTGTTTAACACCGCCATGACCGGCTATCAGGAAATCCTTACCGATCCTTCCTACGCCCAACAGATCGTTACTCTGACTTACCCGCACATCGGCAACACCGGCACCACGCCGCAAGATGCCGAGTCCGACCGCGTCTGGTCTGCAGGTCTGGTCATTCGTGACCTGCCACTGGTTGCGAGCAACTGGCGTAACACGATGTCCCTGTCCGACTACCTGAAAGCCAACAACGTTGTGGCAATCGCCGGTATCGACACCCGCCGCCTGACACGCATCCTGCGTGAAAAAGGCGCGCAGAACGGCTGCATCATGGCTGGCGACAACATCTCCGACGAAGCTGCAATTGCAGCGGCGCGCGGCTTCCCGGGCCTGAAAGGCATGGATCTGGCGAAAGTCGTCAGCACCAAAGAGCAGTACGAATGGCGCTCGACGGTCTGGGATCTGAAAACCGACAGCCATGCGACCCTCGAAGCTTCCGAGCTGCCGCATCACGTGGTGGCTTACGATTACGGCGTCAAGCTGAACATCCTGCGCATGCTGGTCGAGCGCGGCTGCCGCGTGACCGTGGTGCCGGCGCAAACTCCGGCCAGCGAAGTCCTGGCACTCAAGCCGGACGGTGTGTTCCTGTCCAACGGCCCTGGTGACCCGGAGCCTTGCGACTACGCGATCCAGGCGATCAAGGACATCCTTGAAACCGAGATCCCGGTGTTCGGCATCTGCCTCGGTCACCAACTGCTGGCCCTGGCCTCTGGCGCCAAGACCCTGAAAATGGGTCACGGTCACCACGGTGCCAACCACCCGGTTCAGGATCTGGATTCCGGTGTCGTCATGATCACCAGCCAGAACCACGGTTTTGCGGTAGACGAAGCGACCCTGCCAGGCAACGTTCGCGCGATCCACAAATCGCTGTTCGACGGCACCCTGCAAGGCATCGAGCGTACCGACAAGAGCGCGTTCAGCTTCCAGGGTCACCCTGAAGCCAGCCCTGGTCCGAACGATGTGGCGCCGCTGTTCGATCGCTTCATCAATGATATGGCCAAGCGACGTTAATCGCTGACCTTGAGCATGTAGCGAGAAGTTCCTGAGGGTGGCCCCGGTCACCCGGCGGCCCCTGAAGGACTTCAGAGATTGATCAAGACGGCTTCTCCTCGGAGATTGTCGTCGGACCTGCGGATTTGAGTGACTACCCATGCCAAAACGTACAGACATTAAAAGCATCCTGATTCTCGGCGCTGGCCCGATCGTGATCGGCCAGGCTTGCGAATTCGACTACTCCGGCGCCCAGGCCTGCAAAGCCCTGCGCGAAGAGGGTTACCGCGTCATCCTGGTGAACTCCAACCCGGCCACCATCATGACCGACCCGGACATGGCCGACGCGACCTACATCGAGCCGATCAAGTGGCAGACCGTTGCCAAGATCATCGAAAAAGAGCGCCCGGACGCGCTGCTGCCGACCATGGGTGGCCAGACCGCTCTGAACTGCGCCCTGGATCTGGAGCGCGAAGGCGTTCTGGAGAAGTTCGGTGTAGAGATGATCGGTGCCAACGCTGACACCATCGACAAGGCTGAAGACCGTTCGCGTTTCGACAAGGCGATGAAATCCATCGGCCTGGCTTGCCCGCGTTCCGGCATCGCCCACAGCATGGAAGAGGCCAACGCGGTCCTCGAGAAGCTCGGCTTCCCGTGCATCATCCGTCCGTCGTTCACTATGGGCGGCACCGGTGGCGGTATCGCTTACAACCGTGAAGAGTTCGAAGAAATCTGCGCCCGCGGTCTGGACCTGTCGCCAACCAAAGAGCTGTTGATCGACGAATCGCTGATCGGCTGGAAAGAGTACGAAATGGAGGTTGTCCGCGATAAGAAGGACAACTGCATCATCGTCTGCTCGATCGAAAACTTCGACCCGATGGGCGTGCACACCGGTGACTCGATCACCGTTGCTCCGGCACAAACCCTGACGGACAAGGAATACCAGATCATGCGTAACGCCTCGTTGGCGGTACTGCGTGAGATCGGCGTTGAAACTGGCGGCTCCAACGTTCAGTTTGGCATTTGCCCGGACACTGGCCGTATGGTCGTGATCGAGATGAATCCGCGTGTATCCCGCTCTTCGGCACTGGCCTCGAAAGCCACTGGTTTCCCGATTGCGCGTATCGCTGCCAAGCTGGCGATCGGCTACACCCTGGACGAGTTGCAGAACGAAATCACCGGCGGCGCTACTCCTGCGTCTTTCGAGCCGTCCATCGACTACGTCGTGACCAAGCTGCCACGCTTCGCTTTCGAAAAATTCCCGAACGCCGATGCCCGCCTGACCACTCAAATGAAGTCGGTCGGTGAAGTCATGGCCATTGGCCGGACCTTCCAGGAGTCCTTGCAGAAAGCCCTGCGCGGTCTGGAAGTAGGTGTTTGTGGTCTGGACGAGAAGCTCGACCTGAGCAATCCGGAAAGCCTGAGCGTGCTCAAGCGCGAGCTGACCGTGCCGGGAGCCGAGCGTATCTGGTACGTGGCTGACGCCTTCCGTGCCGGCATGAGCGTCGAAGACATCTTCGGCATGAACATGATCGACCCATGGTTCCTGGTGCAGATCGAAGATCTGATCAAGGACGAAGAGAAGGTCAAGACCCTGGGTCTGACCAGCATCGACCGCGACATGATGTTCCGCCTCAAGCGCAAGGGCTTCTCCGATCAGCGTCTGGCCAAGCTGCTGGGTGTGACCGAGAAGAGCCTGCGTCGTCATCGCCACAAGCTCGAAGTGTTCCCGGTCTACAAGCGCGTTGACACCTGCGCGGCCGAGTTCGCCACCGACACTGCCTACCTCTACTCGACTTACGAGGAAGAGTGCGAAGCCGCGCCGTCGGGCCGCGACAAGATCATGATCCTGGGCGGCGGTCCTAACCGTATCGGCCAAGGCATCGAGTTCGACTACTGCTGTGTACACGCGGCACTGGCGCTGCGCGAAGACGGGTACGAGACCATCATGGTCAACTGCAACCCGGAAACCGTTTCCACCGACTACGACACCTCCGATCGTCTGTACTTCGAACCAGTAACCCTGGAAGACGTACTGGAAATCGTCCGCGTCGAGAAGCCAAAAGGCGTGATTGTCCAGTACGGCGGCCAGACCCCGCTGAAACTGGCGCGTGCGCTGGAAGAGGCCGGTGTGCCGATCATCGGCACCAGTCCGGATGCCATCGACCGCGCTGAAGACCGTGAGCGCTTCCAGCAAATGGTTGAGCGTTTGAACCTGCGTCAGCCGCCAAACGCCACCGTGCGCAGCGAAGACGAAGCGATTCGCGCAGCGAGCAAGATCGGTTACCCGCTGGTGGTTCGTCCGTCCTATGTACTGGGTGGTCGGGCGATGGAAATCGTCTACGAAGAAGAAGAGCTCAAGCGCTATCTGCGTGATGCCGTCAAAGTGTCCAACGACAGCCCGGTGCTGCTGGACCACTTCCTCAACTGCGCCATCGAAATGGACGTGGATGCGGTTTGCGACGGCACCGACGTCGTCATCGGCGCGATCATGCAGCACATCGAACAGGCAGGCGTTCACTCCGGTGACTCCGCGTGCTCGCTGCCGCCGTACTCGCTGCCTGCGCATATCCAGGACGAGATGCGTGAGCAGGTCAAGAAAATGGCCCTGGAGCTGGGCGTGGTCGGCCTGATGAACGTTCAGTTGGCGCTGCAAGGCGAAGACATCTACGTCATCGAAGTCAACCCGCGTGCTTCGCGTACCGTACCGTTCGTGTCCAAGTGCATCGGTGTTTCCCTGGCAATGATCGCGGCTCGCGTCATGGCCGGTAAAACCCTGAAGGAAATCGGCTTCACCAAAGAAATCATTCCTAACTTCTACAGCGTGAAAGAGGCGGTGTTCCCATTCGCCAAATTCCCTGGCGTTGACCCGATCCTCGGCCCGGAGATGAAGTCCACCGGTGAAGTGATGGGTGTGGGCGACACCTTCGGCGAAGCCTTTGCCAAGGCCCAGATGGGCGCCAGCGAAGTGCTGCCGACCGGCGGTACCGCGTTCATCAGCGTACGTGACGATGACAAGCCACTGGTTGCAGGCGTAGCCCGTGATCTGATCAACTTGGGCTTCGAAGTGGTCGCCACTGCCGGTACTGCCAAGATGATCGAAGCCGCAGGCCTGAAAGTGCGTCGTGTGAACAAGGTGACCGAAGGTCGTCCGCACGTGGTCGACATGATCAAGAATGACGAAGTCACGCTGATCATCAACACCACCGAAGGTCGTCAGTCGATCGCTGATTCGTACTCCATTCGTCGTAATGCCTTGCAGCACAAGATCTATTGCACCACCACCATTGCTGCTGGCGAAGCTATCTGCGAAGCGCTCAAGTTCGGTCCGGAAAAGACCGTGCGCCGCTTGCAGGATCTACACGCAGGATTGAAGGCATGAGCATAACCAAGTACCCAATGACCGTTCAGGGCGCGAAAGCCCTGGAAGAAGAACACGCTCACCTGACCAAGGTCGTCCGTCCGAAGCTCAGCCAGGACATCGGTACGGCCCGCGAGTTGGGTGACTTGAAGGAAAACGCCGAATACCACGCTGCTCGCGAGCAGCAGGGTATGGTCGAGGCGCGGATCCGCGACATCGAAGGCCGCATGCAGAATGCGGTGATCATCGATGTCACGAGCATTCCTCACACCGGCAAAGTGATTTTCGGCACTACAGTCGAGATCGCCAACGTCGAAACGGATGAAAGCGTCACTTACCACATCGTGGGTGAGGATGAGGCTGACTTCAAACTCGGCAAGATCTCCGTCAGTTCGCCACTTGCTCGCGCCTTGATTGCCAAGGAAGAGGGTGATGTGGTGGCGGTCAAAACGCCTAGCGGCGTTATCGAGTACGAGATTGTCGAAGTCCGCCATATCTGAAGGCAGGCGCTTGCTTCGTGCGGGCGCCATGCTTTGGCAGCTGACTCAGATGTTATGGGTTGGCGGCCTGTGGTTGTTGCACATCGGTTTGCTGCCGGTGCTGGGCCGTATTGGCCTGGCGCCGCTGCTGATCGACGAAATTTCAGGCATGCTGAGTGCGCTGCTGGTCGGGTTTTCAGCGGCGTGCGTGGTTTTTCAGGTTTTGGTGCTGGTTCAGGCCAAGGGCCTTGTCAGTCTATGGCGCGATATTCGCGGGCAACTGCTGTTGATGGCGCTGTACGCGAGTGCGATGTACTTCGTCGTGCGAATCGACTGGCCGCAGGCACAGCAATGGTTGTTGTTCAGCTATCTTGTTCTGGGCTTTTCCGGGTTGCTGCTGGTTTTGCAGCCGGTGCCGGGATGGGGTGGCAGGGTGCGCGAAGCACACCCTTGACCCGTTTCATTACTTGAAGCGATGGACGTTCGACAGCTGCTTGTTTACGCTGAAGTTCTTCCGGTAAATCAGTGCCATCTTGCCGATGACTTGTACCAGATCCGCTTTGCCGGCCTTGCACAGTTCTGCAATGGCTGCCAGGCGCGATTCACGATCGAGGATGCTGAGCTTGATCTTGATCAGCTCGTGATCGCCCAATGCGCGTTCCAGTTCAGCTAAGACACCTTCAGTCAAACCGTTGTCAGCCACAGTCAAAACTGGTTTCAGATGGTGGCCAATGGATTTGTACTGTTTCTTCTGCTCTTGAGTGAGCGGCATAATCTGACCCCTGCGTCTGATCTTGTAAAAAGCGGCGGCCAGTTTACCCGAGCGAGTCCGGGACCGCCCAGTTAATCGCGACTCGTTTATTTTTTTGAGGTGGCCCGTGGCCCGTTCCAAGACTAGCCTTAACTGGCTGAAAGAACATTTCAACGACCCTTACGTCAAAATGGCGCAAAAAGACGGGTATCGTTCCCGTGCCAGCTACAAATTGCTGGAGATCCAGGAAAAGGATCGCCTGATCCGTCCAGGCATGACTGTCATCGACCTCGGCGCAGCGCCAGGTGGTTGGTCGCAAGTGACCAGTCGTCTGATTGGTGGTCAGGGTCGTTTGATCGCATCCGACATCCTGGAAATGGACAGCATCCCGGATGTGACCTTCATTCAGGGCGACTTTACCGAGGATGCCGTGCTGGCACAGATCCTCGAGGCGGTCGGAAATACGCAGGTAGACCTTGTGATTTCCGATATGGCCCCCAATATGAGTGGATTGGCGGCAGTAGATATGCCACGGGCGATGTTCCTCTGCGAGTTGGCACTGGATCTCGCCGGTCGGGTTTTGCGGCCCGGTGGTGATTTTTTGATCAAGGTCTTCCAGGGTGAAGGCTTCGACGAATACCACAAGGACATCCGCAAGCTGTTTGACAAGGTACAGATGCGCAAGCCTTTGTCTTCGCGTGACAGGTCCCGCGAGCAGTACTTGCTGGGGCGTGGTTTCCGTGGAGTCGACGGTTCCGAGAGTGTCGAGCGTTTCTAAGAGGGCGATAGGTTTTTTTGTATCGCTTTACAGATCCTGCGTAACGAATATTGTGTAGTTAGTGTTTCACAAAGGGTTACAGACGGCGCCTGCCAGAGCCGTAGGTAATGTAGTAAGTTAGGCCGGTGAATATCATGCGAAGCGCGCGCCAGTAGCGGAGCTTGCTTCAGAGGGTAGTTAATTGAACGATATGGCAAAGAATCTGATCCTGTGGTTGATCATCGCGGCTGTCCTCGTGACGGTGATGAACAACTTCTCCAGCCCTAACGAGCCGCAGACCCTCAACTATTCCGACTTCATCCAGCAGGTCAAGGATGGCAAGGTCGAGCGCGTAGCCGTGGACGGCTATGTCATTACTGGCAAGCGCAATGATGGCGACAGCTTCAAGACCATTCGTCCGGCCATTCAGGATAACGGTCTGATCGGCGACCTGGTGGATAACCACGTAGTCGTTGAAGGCAAGCAGCCTGAACAGCAAAGCATCTGGACTCAGCTCCTGGTCGCAAGCTTCCCTATCCTGGTGATCATCGCCGTCTTCATGTTCTTCATGCGGCAGATGCAGGGCGGTGCCGGAGGCAAGGGCGGGCCGATGAGTTTCGGCAAGAGCAAGGCGCGCCTGCTCTCCGAAGATCAGGTGAAAACCACCCTGGCTGACGTTGCCGGTTGCGACGAAGCCAAGGAAGAAGTGGGCGAACTGGTCGAGTTCCTGCGTGATCCGGGCAAGTTCCAGCGCCTGGGTGGCCGCATTCCTCGCGGTGTGCTGATGGTGGGTCCACCGGGTACCGGTAAAACCCTGCTGGCCAAAGCCATTGCGGGCGAAGCCAAAGTACCGTTTTTCACCATCTCCGGTTCCGACTTCGTCGAAATGTTCGTCGGTGTGGGTGCCAGCCGTGTTCGCGACATGTTCGAACAGGCGAAAAAACACGCTCCGTGCATCATCTTCATCGATGAAATTGACGCTGTCGGTCGTCATCGTGGTGCTGGCATGGGCGGTGGTCACGACGAACGTGAACAGACTCTCAACCAGTTGCTGGTAGAGATGGATGGTTTCGAAATGAATGACGGCATCATCGTCATCGCCGCGACCAACCGTCCAGACGTGCTTGACCCGGCGCTGCTGCGTCCGGGCCGGTTCGACCGTCAGGTTGTCGTAGGCCTGCCGGATATTCGTGGCCGTGAGCAAATTCTGAAAGTCCACATGCGCAAGGTGCCAATGGGTGACGACGTCGCTCCAGCGGTTATCGCGCGTGGTACGCCAGGTTTCTCTGGTGCCGATCTGGCCAACCTGGTGAACGAAGCTTCGCTGTTCGCTGCTCGTACCGGCAAGCGTGTTGTCGAGATGAAAGAGTTTGAGCTGGCCAAAGACAAAATCATGATGGGCGCCGAGCGCAAATCGATGGTCATGTCCGAGAAAGAGAAGCAGAACACCGCTTATCATGAAGCCGGTCACGCTATCGTTGGTCGCGTCGTGCCTGAGCATGACCCGGTCTACAAGGTCTCGATCATTCCGCGCGGTCGTGCACTGGGTGTGACCATGTTCCTGCCGGAAGAAGATCGCTACAGCCTGTCCAAGCGTGCGCTGATCAGCCAGATCTGCTCGCTGTATGGCGGTCGTATTGCTGAAGAGATGACCCTGGGCTTCGATGGTGTCACCACTGGCGCCTCCAACGACATCATGCGTGCCAGCCAGATTGCACGGAACATGGTCACCAAGTGGGGACTGTCTGAAAAACTCGGTCCTTTGATGTATGCCGAAGAAGAAGGTGAAGTGTTCCTCGGTCGTGGTGGCGGTGGTCAACACGCCAGCTTCTCGGGCGAGACCGCCAAGCTGATCGATTCTGAAGTTCGCAGCATCATTGATCAGTGCTACGGCACGGCCAAGCAGATCCTGACGGACAACCGCGACAAGCTCGATGCCATGGCCGATGCGCTGATGAAGTACGAAACCATTGATGCTGAACAGATCGATGACATCATGGCCGGTCGCACACCACGTGAGCCTCGTGACTGGTCGGGTGGCACTGGTACTCCTCCTGTCGTACAGGAAGAGCGTCCGCAAACCCCTATCGGTGGTCCGGCCGCCGACGTCTAAGGTTTGAAATGACTCTTGCACAGTCCTCAACCCGGTTGCCTTGCGGCAACCGGGTTCTTGATTTGGCCCATGCGCATGTCATGGGCATTCTCAATGTCACTCCTGATTCTTTCTCCGATGGTGGTCGCTTCAGCCAGCTTGATGCTGCTCTGCGACACGCTGAGGCGATGGTGGCTGCCGGTGCGACCCTCATTGATGTAGGTGGAGAATCGACCCGGCCTGGCGCACGAGCAGTCTCGCCGCTTGAGGAGCTCGAGCGCGTGGCGCCGATCGTCGAGCGGATTCATCGCGAACTTGATGTGATTATCTCGGTCGATACCTCGACACCTGCGGTCATGCGTGAAACCGCGCGTCTGGGGGCGGGTCTGATCAACGATGTGCGTTCACTGCGTCGAGACGGTGCGCTGGATGCAGCGGCAGCCACCGGATTGCCGGTGTGTCTGATGCATATGCTCGGTGAGCCGGGAGATATGCAGGACAATCCGCATTATGATGACGTGACGAGCGAAGTCGGTGAGTTTCTTGCCGGGCGTATGGCGTCATGTGCTGCGGTCGGTATTCCGGCCGAGCGGATTATTCTTGATCCGGGTTTCGGGTTTGCGAAAAATCTGCAGCACAATTTGAGTCTGTTCAAGCATATGGAGGCCCTGCATGCCTTGGGGCGGCCCCTGTTGGTCGGGGTTTCGCGAAAGAGCATGATCGGGCAGGCATTGAATCGCCCGGTGGGAGAGCGGCTGCATGGCGGTCTGGCTCTCGCGGCGTTGGCTGTCGTCAAGGGCGCGCGCATCTTGCGTGTGCATGACGTGGCCGAAACAGTAGATGTGGTACGGATGATCACAGCGGTTGAATCCGCCGAATAAGAATGCTGGAGCACTTATGACTAAGAAATATTTTGGCACCGACGGCATTCGTGGTCGGGTCGGCGAGTACCCGATTACCCCCGAATTCATGCTTAAGCTCGGCTGGGCCGCGGGCATGGCTTTCCGCAGTAAGGGTGCTTGCAAGGTTCTGGTTGGCAAGGACACTCGAATCTCTGGTTATATGTTCGAGTCGGCGCTTGAGGCCGGGCTTACCTCCGCCGGGGCTGATGTCATGCTGCTGGGGCCGATGCCTACTCCGGCTATCGCCTATTTGACGCGCACCTTCCATGCTGAAGCCGGCATCGTGATCAGTGCTTCGCACAATCCTCATGACGATAACGGCATCAAGTTTTTCTCCGGTCAGGGCACGAAACTGCCGGACGATATTGAGCTGATGATCGAAGAGTTGCTCGATACGCCGATGACCGTGGTTGAGTCGAGCAAGATCGGCAAAGTCTCGCGAATCAACGATGCCTCTGGCCGTTACATCGAGTTCTGCAAAAGTAGCGTGCCAACCGGTACCAATTTCGCTGGTCTGAAAATTGTGATCGACTGCGCGCACGGTGCTACCTATAAAGTGGCTCCAAGTGTTTTCCGTGAGTTGGGCGCGCAGGTGACGGTGCTGTCTGCACAGCCTGATGGCCTGAACATCAATCACAATTGCGGTTCGACCCATATGGGGCAACTGCAGGCAGCTGTAGTGGCCGAGCAGGCCGACCTGGGCATTGCCTTCGATGGTGATGGTGATCGGGTGTTGATGGTTGATCACACAGGCGCGATCGTTGATGGCGACGAGCTGCTGTTCATCATCGCGCGCGATCTGCATGATCGTGGCAAGTTGCAGGGTGGCGTTGTTGGAACCTTGATGAGTAACCTGGGGCTGGAGTTGGCCCTGGCGGATCTTGGGATTCCTTTTGTGCGGGCCAACGTAGGTGACCGTTATGTGATCGCCGAGTTGCTTGAGCGTAACTGGTTGGTGGGTGGTGAAAACTCCGGCCATGTCGTGTGCTTCAGTCATACCACTACGGGTGATGCGATTATCGCTGCATTGCAGGTGTTGATGTCGCTGAAACGCCGTTCCGAAGGTCTCGCGCAATCGCGTCAGGCGCTACGTAAGTGTCCTCAGATCTTGATCAATGTGCGTTTTGACGGTGGTGCAAACCCGGTTGAACATGCGGCTGTCAAAGAAGCCAGCGAGCGCGTTACCAAGGCAATGGCAGGGCGTGGTCGCGTGCTGTTGCGCAAGTCCGGCACGGAGCCGCTGGTACGGGTCATGGTCGAAGGCGAGGACGAAACTCTGGTTCGTGGTTACGCCGAAGAGCTGGCAAAACTGGTTGCTGAAGTTTCTGCCTGATTTCGGCTTGCCAGCAATGATGTGGTTGGGTAACATCTGCGCCCACTTTGACCGACGAGGTACAGCATGCGTCGCCCTATGGTAGCTGGTAACTGGAAGATGCACGGTACCCGCGCCAGCGTCGCTGAGCTGATTAACGGCCTTCGTCATCTGGCCTTGCCGAGCGATGTTGATATCGCGGTATTCCCGCCTTGCTTGTATATCAATCAAGTGATTGATGGCTTGGAAGGCAAGTCGATTTCGGTCGGCGCGCAGAACTCTGCGGTGGAAGCCATGCAAGGTGCATTGACCGGTGAAATTGCACCGAGTCAGTTAGTGGATGCAGGTTGTTCCCTGGTGCTTGTTGGGCACTCCGAACGTCGCCAGATCATCGGCGAGTGTGATGGGACACTGAATCGCAAGTTTGCAGCGGCACAGGCATGTGGCTTGATTCCGGTGTTGTGTATAGGGGAAACCCTTGAGCAGCGTGAAGCCGGAAAAACTCTTGAGGTTGTCGGGCGTCAGCTGGGCAGCATCATCGAGGAGCTGGGTGTTGGTGCATTTGCAAGAGCGGTAATCGCTTACGAGCCGGTCTGGGCCATTGGCACCGGGCTGACTGCTTCACCGCAACAGGCGCAGGATGTGCATGCAGCCATTCGCGCGCAGTTGGCGGCAGAGAATTCTGAAATCGCACAAGGTGTGCGGCTTCTATACGGCGGCAGCGTGAAGGCGGCCAATGCGGTCGAACTGTTCGGCATGCCGGATATCGATGGGGGGCTCATTGGTGGGGCTTCCCTGAATGCAGATGAGTTCGGTGCGATTTGTCGCGCCGCGGGAAACTGAAAAAATGCTGGAAACAGTCGTAGTCGTTTTTCATCTGCTGGGTGCACTGGGCGTAGTTGCTCTCGTATTGCTGCAGCAGGGTAAAGGTGCGGATGCTGGCGCGTCTTTCGGAGCAGGTGCTTCAAATACTGTGTTCGGAAGCCAAGGTTCCTCTACCTTTCTTAGTAAGTTTACTGCTATACTTGCCGCAGGTTTCTTCATAACCAGCTTAGGGTTAGGTTACTTTGCTAAAGAGAAAGCTCACCAGCTGACTCAAGTAGGTTTGCCAAATCCAGCAGTGTTGGAAGTTCCAAAGCAAAAACCGGCTTCTGATGATGTCCCGGTGCTTCAAGAGCAAAAGTCGGCAACCAATGCGACTGACGTACCTCCAGCTCAAGAGCAAAAGTAAGAAGGGTTTCAAACGTAGTATTGCCGAGGTGGTGGAATTGGTAGACACGCAACCTTGAGGTGGTTGTGCCCATAGGGTGTAGGGGTTCGAGTCCCCTTCTCGGTACCAATTATCAGGAGAGCCCGCTGTTGCGGGCTTTCTTGTAGGTGGAAGGTTACATTGACCCTGTTAGGGATCGGTCGTATACTTCCGCCCCAGCTTTGTCGCGGGGTGGAGCAGTCTGGTAGCTCGTCGGGCTCATAACCCGAAGGTCGTCGGTTCAAATCCGGCCCCCGCAACCAGTTTAAGGAGCCCCTTTTAAGGGGCTTTTTGTTAGCTGGACACTTTCAACGCCGCTATTCGACGGCGTTTCAAGGATGGGCGTTTCGCCCATTTTTTTATTTTGCATAGCATGCACATACATGCACGAGGGGGTTCAGGTGTCGAGCAAGCTAGAAGAGTTGCAGGCCTTGCTGGCCCCGGTGGTCGTGGCCCTAGGCTATGAATGCTGGGGTATTGAGTTTTCGGCTCAAGGTCGCCACTCAATGTTGCGCGTTTATATTGATAAAGAGGGCGGCGTGCTGGTGGACGATTGTGCCATCGTCAGCCGTCAGATCAGCGGTGTGCTGGATGTTGAAGATCCGATCTCCGTTGAATACACCCTTGAAGTTTCCTCGCCTGGCATGGAACGCCCGCTGTTCACTATTGAGCAGTTTGCAAAATTTGCCGGTGAACAAGTGAAGATCAAGCTGCGTTCGCCTTTCGAAGGTCGACGCAACTTTCAGGGCCTTCTGCGCGGTGTAGAAGAACAGGACGTCGTGGTGCAGGTTGAAGACCATGAATTCCTGTTGCCGATCGATATGATCGACAAGGCCAACATTATTCCCAGTTTTGACTGAGACGCGGATCCCGCGGATCCAATGGCTTGCGAAAGGCGAGGCGTACGATGAGCAAAGAAGTACTGCTGGTTGTTGAGTCGGTATCCAATGAAAAGGGCGTACCGGCAAACGTAATTTTTGAAGCGCTGGAGCTGGCTCTGGCCACTGCTACCAAAAAGCGTTTTGAAGACGAAGTTGATCTGCGTGTGGAAATCAATCGCCACACCGGTGCTTATGAAACTTTCCGTCGCTGGACGGTAGTCGAAGAAGCGGACCTGGATGATCCGGCTGTCGAAACCTGGCCGAGCAAGGTCCAGGAAACGCATCCTGGCGCGAAGGTCGGTGATGTTGTCGAAGAAAAAATCGAGTCCATCGAATTCGGCCGCATCGCTGCGCAGACTGCCAAGCAAGTTATCGTGCAGAAAGTCCGCGAAGCCGAGCGTGCTCAAGTTGTTGATGCTTACCGCGAGCGTCTGGGAGAAATCATCTCCGGCACCGTGAAGAAAGTAACCCGCGACAACGTGATCGTTGACCTGGGTAACAACGCTGAAGCGCTGCTGGCTCGTGAAGACATCATTTCTCGTGAAACTTTCCGGGTGGGTGTGCGCCTGCGTGCACTGCTCAAGGAAATCCGCACCGAAAACCGCGGCCCGCAGCTGATTCTGTCGCGTACTGCGCCGGAAATGCTGATCGAGTTGTTCCGCATCGAAGTGCCGGAAATCGCTGAAGGCCTGATCGAAGTAATGGCTGCCTCCCGTGACCCGGGTTCGCGTGCCAAGATCGCGGTCCGTTCCAAAGACAAACGCATCGACCCGCAAGGCGCTTGCATTGGTATGCGCGGTTCGCGCGTCCAGGCAGTATCCGGCGAATTGGGCGGTGAGCGTGTGGATATCGTCCTGTGGGACGACAACCCGGCGCAGTTCGTGATCAACGCCATGTCCCCGGCTGAGGTTGCGGCAATTATCGTTGACGAAGATGCCCATGCAATGGACATCGCCGTTGGCGCAGACAATCTGGCTCAGGCCATCGGTCGTGGTGGTCAGAACGTGCGTCTGGCTAGCCAGTTGACTGGCTGGACCCTGAACGTGATGACCGAATCGGACATCCAGGCTAAGCAGCAAGCAGAAACCGGCGACATCCTGCGCAACTTCATCGACGAGCTGGAAGTCGACGAAGATCTGGCTCAGGTGCTGGTTGATGAAGGCTTTACCAGCCTGGAAGAGATTGCCTACGTACCGTTGGAAGAAATGCTCAACATCGATGGCTTTGACGAAGACACCGTCAACGAGCTTCGCGCTCGGGCCAAGGATCGTTTGTTGACTAAAGCCATCGCTACTGAGGAAAAGCTGGCAGACGCCCATCCGGCCGAAGACCTGCTCTCGCTTGAGGGTATGGACAAGGATTTGGCGATGGAACTGGCGGTGCGCGGCGTAATTACCCGCGAAGACCTGGCCGAGCAGTCTATTGACGACCTGCTCGACATCGACGGCATTGACGATGATCGTGCCGGCAAGTTGATCATGGCCGCCCGAGCCCATTGGTTCGAGTAATAGGCGCGGCCTGAGGAGAGAAGTGCATGACGCAAGTCACGGTGAAACAACTGGCCGATGAGGTCAAAACACCGGTAGAGCGCCTGCTGCAGCAGATGCGTGAGGCAGGTCTGCCGCACACCGCCGCCGAGGAACATGTGACCGACAGTGAGAAGCAATCTTTGCTGACTCACTTGAAAAGCAGCCACAAGGCGAAAGTGGAAGAACCGCGCAAAATCACGTTGCAGCGTAAAACCACCAGCACCCTGCGTGTTGCTGGCAGCAAAAGCATCAGCGTTGAAGTGCGCAAGAAGAAAGTCTTCGTACAGCGCAGCCCGGAAGAAATCGAAGCCGAGCGCAAACGCGAACTGGAAGAACGTCGCGCAGTAGAAAATGCTGCACGTCAGAAGGCTGAAGAAGAAGCCAAGCGTCGCGCCGAAGAAGAAGCGCGTCGTCAGCCTGCTGCTGCGCAACCTGCTGCTAATGAAGCTGTTGCAGCACCTGTTGCGGTTGCCGAGCCAGTGCGTGAAGCGCCGGTTGTAGCGGCTGCACCAGCGGCTGACACTCGCAAACGCGACGAACAGCGTCGTCCGGACAAACCACGTGCCGACGATAACAATCGTCGTGGCGCGGGTGATGGTGAGCGCAAAAACGCTCCGCATCGTGCTTCGGTCAAAGAAAAAGCGCCTGCTCCACGCGTTGCACCACGTACTACCGACGAAGAAAGCGATGGCTTCCGTCGTGGTGGTCGCGGCAAGGCCAAGCTGAAGAAGCGCAACGCCCACGGTTTCCAGAGCCCAACCGGCCCTGTCGTGCGTGAAGTGAAGATCGGCGAGACCATCACTGTTGGCGATCTCGCTCAGCAGATGTCGGTCAAGGCTGCTGAAATCATCAAGTTCATGTTCAAACTGGGTACTCCAGCGACCATCAACCAGGTACTTGATCAGGAAACTGCTCAACTGGTAGCTGAAGAGCTGGGCCACAAAGTGACCCTGGTCAGCGACACCGCCCTGGAAGATTCCCTGGCCGAGTCCCTGAAGTTTGAAGGCGAGGCTTTCTCCCGTGCACCAGTCGTGACCGTAATGGGCCACGTTGACCATGGTAAGACCTCGCTGCTCGACTATATCCGTCGTGCCAAGGTAGCTGCTGGCGAAGCCGGCGGTATCACCCAGCACATCGGCGCATACCACGTTGAAACTGATCGCGGCATGGTCACTTTCCTCGATACCCCGGGTCACGCCGCGTTTACCGCCATGCGTGCTCGTGGTGCCAAGGCGACCGACATCGTGATTCTGGTGGTTGCAGCGGACGACGGCGTAATGCCGCAGACTATTGAAGCTGTCCAGCATGCCAAGGCTGCTGGTGTTCCGCTGGTTGTTGCAGTGAACAAGATCGACAAGCCGGGCGCTGATCTCGATCGCATCCGTAGCGAACTGTCGGTTCACGGCGTGACCTCGGAAGAGTGGGGCGGCGACACTCCGTTCGTATCGGTTTCGGCGAAAGTCGGTACTGGTGTAGACGAGCTGCTCGAAGCTGTTCTGCTGCAAGCTGAAGTTCTCGAACTGAAAGCGACTCCTTCGGCTCCTGGCCGTGGTGTCGTGGTTGAATCGCGTCTCGACAAAGGTCGTGGCCCGGTTGCAACCGTTCTGGTCCAGGACGGTACTCTGCGCCAAGGCGACATGGTGCTGGTCGGTTCGAACTATGGCCGCGTTCGCGCCATGCTCGACGAGAACGGCAAGCCAATCAAGGAAGCCGGTCCTTCCATCCCTGTCGAGATTCTCGGCCTGGACGGTACCCCGGACGCTGGCGACGAGATGAGCGTAGTTGCCGACGAGAAGAAAGCCCGTGAAGTGGCTCTGTTCCGTCAAGGCAAGTTCCGCGAAGTCAAACTGGCTCGTGCTCACGCAGGCAAGCTGGAAAACATCTTCGAGAACATGGGCCAGGAAGAGAAGAAGACGCTTAACATCGTCCTCAAATCCGACGTCCGTGGTTCGTTGGAAGCGTTGAACGGCGCCTTGAACGGCCTGGGTAACGACGAAGTGCAAGTGCGTGTAGTCGGTGGCGGTGTCGGTGGTATCACCGAGAGCGACGCCAACCTGGCACTGGCTTCCAACGCTGTACTGTTTGGCTTCAACGTGCGTGCCGATGCTGGCGCTCGCAAGATCGTCGAGCAGGAAGGTCTGGATATGCGTTACTACAACGTGATCTACGACATCATCGAAGACGTCAAGAAAGCCCTGACCGGTATGCTTGGCAGCGACGTTCGGGAGAACATCCTGGGTATCGCTGAAGTCCGCGACGTGTTCCGTTCGCCGAAGTTTGGCGCGATCGCCGGTTGCATGGTTATCGAAGGTGTTGTGCACCGTAACCGTCCAATCCGTGTACTGCGTGAAGACATCGTTATCTTCGAAGGCGAGCTGGAATCCCTGCGCCGCTTCAAGGATGACGCTTCCGAAGTACGTGCCGGTATGGAATGCGGTATCGGCGTGAAGAGCTACAACGATGTCAAAGTCGGTGACAAGATCGAAGTCTTCGAGAAGGTTCAGGTTGCTCGCAGCCTCTAACTCGCGCACTTCAAGAGCCGTGATGGGCAGCCGCATGCAAATGCACGGCGCATCACCCGGACTCTAAACGCAACGCCCGGTCTGGCTTCTGTCAGGCCGGGCGTTTGCCGCTTTCAGACCACACGGGTTTCACCGTGAGGCAGTAACAGGTAACAAGACATGGCAAAAGAATACAGCCGTACCCAACGTATCGGCGATCAGATGCAGCGTGAGCTGGCACAACTGATCCGTCGTGAAGTCAAAGACCCGCGCGTCGGCCTGGTCACCATTACCGCTGTTGAAGTCAGCCGTGACGTCGGTCACGCCAAGATCTTCATCACTGTGATGGGCCAGGACAGCGCAGACGATATCGCTCAAAGCATCAAGGTGCTGAATTCGGCCGCCGGTTTCCTGCGCATGCAGCTGGCTCGCGAGATGAAACTGCGCAGCGTTCCTCAGCTGCACTTCCACTACGACGAAAGCGTCGTGCGTGGGGCTCATCTGTCGGCATTGATCGAACGCGCCGTGGCTGAAGACAATCAGCACCCGGTCGTGGCAGAACCCGTAGACACCAAGGAGTAATCGGTGGCTCAGGTCAAACGTATCCGTCGTAACGTCAGCGGCATCATCCTGCTCGACAAGCCGCTGGGGTTCACCTCCAACGCGGCCTTGCAGAAGGTTCGCTGGCTGCTTAATGCCGAGAAGGCCGGGCATACCGGCAGTCTTGATCCGTTGGCCACCGGCGTGTTGCCGCTGTGCTTCGGTGAGGCGACCAAGTTCTCGCAATACCTGCTCGACTCCGACAAGGGTTATGAAACCCTGGCGCAATTGGGCAAGACCACCACCACGGCAGACGCTGAAGGTGAAGTTTTGCAGGAGCGCCCGGTGACCGTTGGTCGCGCCGATATCGAAGCGGTTTTGCCTAAATTTCGTGGGCAAATCAGTCAGATACCGCCGATGTACTCAGCCCTCAAGCGTGACGGTCAGCCGTTGTACAAGCTGGCCCGTGCAGGTGAAGTGGTGGAGCGCGAACCGCGTTCTGTTACTATTGCGCGCTTGGAATTGCTGGCCTTTGAAGGTGATACTGCGCGCTTCGCCGTAGATTGCAGCAAAGGCACCTATATCCGGACCCTCGTGGAGGATATTGGTGAACAGCTTGGTTGTGGCGCTTACGTTGCGCAGTTGCGACGTACCCAGGCCGGTCCGTTCAGTCTGGCCCAGACGGTCACGCTGGAAGAGTTGGAAGCAGTACATGCCGAAGGCGGCAACGAAGCGGTTGATCGCTTCCTGATGCCATCGGACAGCGGCTTGCTGGATTGGCCACTGTTGCAGTTCTCGGAGCACAGCTCGTTCTACTGGCTCAACGGCCAGCCGGTACGCGCCCCGGATGCACCGAAGTTCGGCATGGTACGAGTACAGGATCACAATGGTCGCTTCATCGGTATCGGTGAAGTGAGCGAAGACGGGCGCATCGCGCCGCGTCGACTGATTCGGTCAGAATGACCGAAACCAGCCCGCGTAACAGCGAGCTGGCGAGGGTGGCTGTTAACAGGCACGGTCACTACTCATTTTTAGATACAGGGATTTGTCCCTGGCCTGTTGAAGCTGTTTCTCTGAAACAGTTTCCTGATAAAAGGATTGCCTCATGGCTCTCGACGTTCAAGAAAAAGCTCAAATCGTAGCTGACTACCAGCAAGCTGTTGGTGACACTGGTTCGCCAGAAGTGCAAGTTGCACTGCTGACCCACAACATCAACAAGCTGCAAGGTCACTTCAAGGCCAACGGTAAAGATCACCACTCCCGTCGTGGTCTGATCCGCATGGTAAACCAGCGCCGTAAGCTGCTGGACTACCTGAAAGGCAAAGATCTGGGCCGTTACCAGGCTCTGATCGGTCGCCTGGGTCTGCGTCGCTAATCAGCGATTGCGCTAGAGGTTGGTTGTCTGCCGTGTGTCAGTGGGATTCCCGCTGGCCCATGGCAGGCTCCCAGCCTCAAGTTTTATCTGGATACACGTTTTACCCCTGGACAAGGGTTGGGCCGATTCCCGACGTTGCCCAAGAATTTCGCAAGAAAACCAGTTCCCCAAGAGCCACAAAGAAGGTAGGACACCGTGAACCCGGTAATCAAAAAATTCCAGTTCGGTCAGTCGACCGTTACCCTCGAGACTGGCCGTATCGCCCGTCAGGCCTCCGGCGCAGTATTGGTCACCGTTGACGACGACGTCAGCGTATTGGTGACCGTAGTCGGTGCCAAACAAGCCGATCCAGGCAAGGGTTTCTTCCCTCTGTCTGTTCACTACCAGGAAAAAACTTACGCTGCCGGTAAGATCCCTGGCGGTTTCTTCAAGCGTGAAGGCCGTCCTTCCGAGAAAGAAACCCTGACTTCCCGACTGATCGACCGTCCGATCCGTCCGCTGTTCCCGGAAGGCTTCATGAACGAAGTGCAGGTTGTCTGCACCGTCGTTTCCACCAGCAAGAAGACCGATCCGGACATCGCTGCGATGATCGGTACCTCGGCTGCACTGGCTATCTCCGGCATTCCTTTCGATGGTCCGATCGGCGCAGCCCGCGTTGCGTTCCACGAAAGCACCGGTTACCTGCTGAACCCGACTTACGAACAGCTGAAAGCATCGAGCCTGGACATGGTCGTTGCCGGTACTTCGGAAGCGGTATTGATGGTTGAATCGGAAGCCAAAGAGCTGACCGAAGACCAGATGCTGGGCGCGGTACTGTTTGCTCACGACGAGTTCCAGGTTGTGATCAACGCTGTTAAAGAACTGGCTGCCGAAGCTGCCAAACCAACCTGGACCTGGGCTCCTGCGCCTGAAGCCACCGCACTGCTGGGCGCTATCCGTGCCGAGTTCGGCGAAGCGATCTCCCAGGCTTACACCATCACCATCAAGGCCGACCGTTATGCTCGCCTGGGTGAACTGAAAGACCAGGTTGTTGCCAAGCTGTCCGGTGAAGAAGGCCAGCCTTCGTCCAGCGAAGTCAAAGCTGCTTTCGGTGAAATCGAATACCGCACCGTTCGCGAAAACATCGTAAACGGCAAGCCACGTATCGACGGCCGCGACACCCGCACCGTACGTCCGCTGAACATCGAAGTCGGCGTTCTGCCGAAGACCCACGGTTCGGCACTGTTCACCCGTGGCGAAACCCAGGCTCTGGTAGTCGCGACGCTGGGCACCGCCCGTGACGCACAACTGCTGGACACCCTGGAAGGCGAGAAAAAAGACCCGTTCATGCTGCACTACAACTTCCCTCCGTTCTCGGTGGGCGAGTGTGGTCGCATGGGTGGCGCTGGTCGTCGCGAAATCGGTCACGGCCGTCTGGCCCGTCGTTCGGTTCAGGCCATGCTGCCTGCTGCTGACGTGTTCCCGTACACCATCCGTGTTGTATCGGAAATCACCGAGTCCAACGGTTCCAGCTCCATGGCTTCGGTCTGCGGTGCTTCCCTGGCTCTGATGGACGCTGGTGTGCCGATGAAGGCACCGGTTGCCGGTATCGCCATGGGTCTGGTTAAAGAAGGCGAGAAGTTCGCTGTCCTGACCGACATCCTGGGCGACGAAGACCACCTGGGCGACATGGACTTCAAAGTAGCCGGTACCTCCAAAGGTGTTACCGCGCTGCAGATGGACATCAAGATCAAAGGCATCACCGAAGAAATCATGGAAATCGCTCTGGGCCAAGCCCTGGAAGCGCGCCTGAACATCCTCGGTCAGATGAACCAGATCATCGCCCAGTCGCGTACCGAACTGTCGGAAAACGCTCCGACCATGATCGCGATGAAAATCGACACCGACAAAATCCGTGATGTTATCGGTAAAGGCGGCGCGACCATTCGTGCGATCTGTGAAGAGACCAAGGCTTCGATCGACATCGAAGACGACGGCTCGATCAAGATCTTCGGCGAAACCAAGGAAGCTGCAGAAGCTGCGCGTCAGCGCGTTCTGGGCATCACCGCTGAAGCTGAAATCGGCAAGATCTACGTCGGTAAGGTTGAGCGCATCGTCGACTTCGGCGCATTCGTCAACATCCTGCCGGGCAAGGACGGTCTGGTTCACATCTCCATGCTGAGCGACGCTCGCGTTGAGAAAGTGACCGACATCCTGAAAGAAGGCCAGGAAGTGGAAGTACTGGTACTGGACGTGGACAACCGCGGCCGTATCAAACTGTCCATCAAAGACGTAGCAGCTGCCAAGGCTTCGGGCGTTTAATTACCCCGCAGCTTAAGCGCTGAACAAGCAAACGCCCCGACTGGTTCGGGGCGTTTTGCTGTGTGCCGTAAAATCAAAAGATCGCAGCCTGCGGCAGCTCCTACAATAATCGTGTGATGTGTATCCCCCCGTAAGAGCTGCCGAAGGCTGCGATCTTGTCGTCTGAAGCAAATCGAGGGGCCGGCCAAGTTGCCTGCCCCCAAAGTCAGTGCTAGGTTTAGCCCACCGCCCGTGTAGCTCAGCCGGTAGAGCAGCGCACTCGTAACGCGAAGGTCGCAGGTTCGATTCCTGTCTCGGGCACCACTTCCCCTTATTTCACCTTGCGGCTCAATTCCTCAACGGTACGTTTGAGCTGATCCATCGCACGATCCTGATCGCTGATATCCCGTTTCAGGTTCGAGATCTCGCTGCTGTTCGAGCTGGAGCTGGAGCCGCTGTTGCGCTTGAGGTCTTCTACCTGCCGGCCGAGATTATCCAGGTCACGCTCCTGTTCTTTGACCTTGCTCTTGAGATCGTCGATCTCCTTGCTGCTGGAGCTTGAGCTGGAACCGCTGCTGCGCTTGAGTTCTTCGATCTGGCGCGTCTGGTCGCTGATGGTTTCCTGCATCTTTTTCAGTTCGTCGACGCTGAGATCGCTTTTGACCAGGACGTCCTTGCCGTATTCATTGTGGATGACAGAGAGTTTGTCACCGAAGGACGCATTGCTGTTGCCCAGCTCAATGCCGGCCATTGCGGTGCACGGCAGAGCCAGGACGCCCAGCAGGGTGGTCATTGCGGTGGCGGACAGAACAGAGGAAAGCTTCGAAAAACTGCGCATCACTGAGGTTCCTTGTGAAGTACCGATATGGCACATCGCTATGACTTGGGATTTGAATTTTTGTTCCCGACGCGCCCTGCATGAAACTTTTTGTGGCAGAGATGTAAAGAGCCGTGTAATTCGCGGGCCAAACGTCCTATATTCGGTGCTTGCATGAGTATCGCCCAGCAGTTTTCAGATGATCCCGAATGGTTCTGAAGGCCGGACTCACCGGGCTTGTAACGGTTACTCCGCGTCAGAGAGATCCTTGATGATCCAGATCCATCTTCCATTCCCAGATCAGAGAGAACGAAATGACCGTTAAAGAACTGACACAAGAAGCACGGCACGAAGAGGCCCTCAAGAAGTACATGCTTGATGCGCCCGAATTGATGGAAGAGATCAAGAACCTGAGCGCTGACGATCAGAAAGATCAGATTCAGTGGGCGTTCGAGGACGAGGCAGAAGCGCAGGGCTTGCAGCCCTGGGAGCTGACGCTCAAGTACACCTCAACGCCGGAAGAATACGAAGCGACGCGCCTTGCGTTGCACAAGGAAGCCGCCGAAGTGCTGGGCGTCGAGTGGGAAGAATACTGCGAGATGAACAATCTGGTGGTTTGAAAGCAACGCCAGCCTCATGCGGCTGGCGTTTCTTTTTGTCAGAGACTCAGTCGCATCGACAAATCCACGGCCCTCACATCCTTGGTCATCGCACCAATCGAGATGTAATCCACACCCGTCTCGGCGATCGGCCGCAGCGTGCTTTCGTTGACACCGCCGCTGGCCTCGAGCTTCGCCTTGCCGGCATTCAGCCGCACGGCTTCGCGCATGTCGTCCAGGCTCAGCTCATCAAGCATGATGATGTCGGCACCAGCCGCCAGGGCCTCCCTGAGCTCCGCCAGACTCTCCACTTCAATCTCCACCGGTTTGCCCGGTGCGATCTTGTGCGCGGCGGCGATGGCTTGAGGGATGCCACCGCAGGCGGCGATATGGTTTTCCTTGATCAGAAAGGCGTCGTATAAGCCGATACGGTGGTTGTGGCAGTTGCCGCAGGTCACGGCGTATTTTTGCGCCAACCGCAGCCCAGGCAGGGTTTTGCGGGTATCCAGCAGTTTCACCTGAGTATCGGCGACGAAGTCGGCCAGGTACTGCGCGCGAGTGGCGACCCCGGAAAGCAGTTGCAGGAAGTTCAACGCACTGCGCTCGCCGGTCAGCAGCGAACGGGCCGGGCCTTCGAGGTGAAACAGCGGCTGATTGGGGCTCACGCGTTCCCCGTCGCGCACTTGCCAGTGCACCGCGACCCGCGGGTCCAGTTGCCGAAACACGGCATCGACCCAGGCAGTGCCGCTGATAACGGCTGCATCGCGGGTAATGATCGTGGCTTTGGCCAGGCGTTCGGCCGGGATCAGTTGTGCAGTGATGTCGCCGCTGCCGATGTCTTCAAGCAACGCACGGCGCACGTTGGCTTCGATTTCGGCGGTCAAATCGGCGAGGCGTAGATTCGGCATAACGAGCTCCACAAACAAAGTGGCCCGATTATAGGGCCATGGCGCAAGCGAACCCAAGGCACCCAATACATTCACCGGGCTCTGAAGCCTGCATTTGGTCGACTTGCCAGCATTAATCCGCTGGCCTGAAGGTCTGTGATTCAGGTCTATTTCAAGGGTCGATGCAGAGTCTGCTGGCACTCGGGAGGTCTTTTGCAAGATAATCCGCCTTGCGTTTGACGTCATAGCTTTGACGCCCCTTTGGCTTCCCGAAACTTGAAATGCAGCGCAGTGCATCACGATTGCGTTGTGAGCCGGCTGTGAGCGTTTGCCGCTTCACATCGAACCGAGGAATCACCCTTTTGCAGGAGGCTTGGATGCACAACGACGGGAATGTAGTGCCTTTGCACAAGGCGACTACCGATCAGGCGAATCCGTCGCCGCTCGCCCGCCTGCCGGTGATTCTGCTTCAGGTTCGCGACAAGGCTGCGCAACAACTCAGGCATGGCTTGCAGGAGCTGTTCGATAACGCCGACGACACCTTGTTCGAAATGGCCGACCGGGCACAGAACAATGTTGACCAGAACACCTTCTTTGAAGCCATGCGCGACTTGCGCCTCAAGCGCAAAAGCATCGAGCGCGGCTTTCTCGAGAGTTTCTTCGAGGCCTTCGTCGGTCTTGTCCAGTACGAACTGACACAGACCACATTGCCGCTGGCGATGAGTTTCGACCCCTCGATCGAACTTCCCAGTGACGAACTTGAGCGGCAAGTGGCGCTGGAGGCCATGGTTGCCAAGGCGCTCAACCGGGACGGCTTTGCCCTGGGCCAACTGACCACGCGCCTGAGCGTGCTGCTGGGCAAGCCCCTGGATGATTCGCACAACCCCATGGGGCCGGCCATGCTCTGCGAGTACTTCTTGCAGGCCTGGCGCAATCTGGGGGTGGAGATCAAGGTCAAGCTGATCATTCTCAAATTATTCGAGCGCTATGTACTGAGCAACGCCGATCAGCTGTACGCGCAAGCCAACCAGTTGCTGATTGCCACCGGCGTTCTGCCTGAACTCAAGGCCGCTCCTGCGCGCCGTGCCACGGATCATGCGGCGGCCAGCGCTCATGCAGAGTCCAGTGAGTCGGGCGCCAGATCCAGCAACGCGCACATCGACGAAAGCGTGCAGGAAGTCTTCGCTGCATTGCAGGAGTTGCTGTACCACGTGCGCGGCAGTGTTGCGCCGACGCTCGAAGCCAGCGCCCAGGCCCAGCCCATCTCGACCCGCGATCTGCTGCGCCTGCTCTCGCATTTGCAGCAATACGTGCCGGCCCCTGCCGCCCAGGATGATTTCGACCTGCGCAATCAGCTCGAACAGTTGCTGACCCGGGTCAGTGTGAAAAGTGGCAAGTCGCGGGTGGTCGGGGTGGCGGACGAGGATGTGATCAATCTGATCGCCATGCTTTTCGAGTTCATCCTCGACGACCACAATTTGCCGGACTCCCTCAAGGCGCTGATCGGTCGCTTGCAGATCCCGATGCTCAAGGTCGCGGTGCTCGACAAAAGCTTCTTCAGCCGCAGCAGTCACCCGGCCCGGCGTCTGCTCAACGAAATTGCCGCAGCGGCGATGGGGTGGGGGCAATGCGATGATCATCAGCGTGACAGCTTGTACTTGCGCATCGAGCAGGTGGTGCAGCGGCTGCTGAATGACTTTGTCGATGATCCGGCGATTTTCTCCGAACTGCTGGGCGACTTTCTCGCCTTCACCAGCGATGAGCGCCGTCGCAGCGAACTGCTTGAGCAACGTACCCGCGACGCCGAAGAAGGCCCCATCGAGCCGACTTCTGTATTCCTGGCCGAAGACGATGCCGTTTTGTTGCAGGTCGATCAACTGCGCCTGGGCAATTGGGTCGAGTTTCAGGAGGACGACGAAAACACGCTGCGCTGCAAGCTGGCCGCGATTATCCAGGCAACGGGCAAGTACATCTTCGTTAACCGTACCGGCCTTAAAGTTCTGGAGCGCAGTCGCACGGGGCTGGCTCTGGAGTTTCGCCGTGGCACGGTACGCACGCTCGACGACACCTTGTTGTTCGATCGGGCGCTGGAGTCGGTGATTGGCAATTTACGCCAACTCAATCGCGGCAAGTGATCGCAACCTGAGGGTCGATCACGGCATACTGGAGCCCATCAAAGCCGTCGTTGAAGGAGCCTCTATGCAGTTGGACCCCGCGAGCGGTTGGTTTGAAGGCGTGCGCCATTGCCCGTCACCCAACTTCAATGCGCGCCCCACGGGCGAAATCTCCTTGCTGGTGATCCACAACATCAGCCTGCCACCGGCGCAGTTCGCAACGGGCAAGGTGCAGGAATTTTTTCAGAACCGTCTGGATGTCACCGAGCACCCCTACTTTGAAGGGATTGCCGACTTGCGCGTGTCTGCGCATTTTCTGATCGAACGTGACGGGGCGATCACGCAGTTTGTCTCTTGTCTGGATCGGGCCTGGCACGCCGGGGTTTCCTGGTTTGAAGGGCGCGAAGGCTGTAACGATTTTTCCGTGGGGATTGAGCTTGAAGGCACCGATGATCTGCCGTTCACCGATGCTCAATATCTAGCGCTGATTGCCCTGACCCGCCAATTGCAGTCTACGTTTACAGCCATCACCCATTCACGTATCCAGGGTCATAGCGATATCGCACCTGGGCGCAAGACGGATCCGGGACCGGCGTTCGACTGGGCGCGCTACCGCGCTGCTCTGGAAAAAGGGGAAGCACAATGAGTTTTCTGGTGTTACTGCTGGCGGTCTGGATCGAGAAGTTCTCGGCCTTGCGTCATCAAGTTCAGCGCGACAGTGGTTGGTTGCGCGAGCTGGCCAAACTTGAAGCCAGCCCAAAACTTACGAATCGGCCTTGGCTGGTACTGGCATTGCTGGTGCTGTTCCCTGTGGCGTTGCTCGGTTTGTTGTTGCTGGTGCTGGAGCCGGTTGCTTACGGCTTGCTGGCCTTGCCGGTGCATTTGCTGGTGGTGATTTACAGCCTGGGCCGTGGTGATTTGCTCGGCGGCTTGGGACCGTTTCGTGATGCCTGGCGCCGGGAAGACCTGCAAGCGGCGGCGCATGTCGCCAAACGTGACCTGGACATTTGCGCCGACAGTGGCGAGCAACTGCTGCAAAGGGTGCAAGCCCATTTGCTGTGGGAGGCTTACCAGAGTTTTTTTGCGGTGATTTTCTGGTACTTCCTGCTCGGCCCGGTGGCAGCGTTGAGTTATCGCTTGCTGGCCCTGGCGTCTGAACACAGCAAGAACCCGGCTCTGGTTGAGCGCGCCGGACAATTGCGACATGCCTTTGACTGGTTGCCGGTACGCTTGCTGGCCGCGAGTTTTGCCCTGGTAGGCAACTTCGTCGCGGTCAGTCGGGTGATGCTCCATGAGTTATTGAACTGGAACATCAGCGCTGCGCAGTTGATCGAGAAAGTCGGCATGGTTGCGGGTGAAATTCCTGCGCCAGTGGCGGGGCCAGAAGGGATCAACAGCCTGGATCAGCTCTGGGAACTGCTGCTGCGGGCAGCGGTGGTCTGGTATGCCGGGTTTGCCGTTTGGACCGTGTTGCGCTGATTTCTGCATAACGCCGAAAAGATCGCAGCCTTGTAGCAGCTGCCGAAGGCTGCGTTCGGCTGCGAAGCAGTCGTAAATCCTGCTTGCGCGGTGAGCCTGACAAACCGCAGTGCCTGAGTTGGCGACTGCTGCGCAGCCGAACGCAGCCTTCGGCAGCTGCTACAGGGGCGCGTGCGCTCCAGCTGTTAACCTTAAGTTACAAACCCCCTCCTCGATTTGAGCTATACAGAAGCAGCGCGCCATAGTGGCTATCTGCTGCATCTGCGTGCCTGCGAATAAAAATAAGAAATGAAAGGGGGACGTCTGTGAAGAGTTTGCTCTATCCCGCCGTTGCATTGATGAATCGCCTGAGCTTCGGCATGAAGTTCAGCCTGATCAGCGTGCTGTTTTTCTTTCCCATGCTGGTGACCAATTTCTATCTGGTCCGCGACTCGTATCGCGAATTCCAGGGCACTCAGGTCGAGTTGCAAAGTCTCGACCTGTTGGGCAGTGGTATGGCGCTACGGCGGGATCTGGAAACCTTGAACAACCTGGTGCAGATCAACGCGACCCTCGGCCAGTCCGGCAAGGCGGGAGATATCGAATCGAAGATCAGCGTCCTTGAGCAGAACGTGCTTGCACACCTGCAAGGCCTGAGCGCGATGACCATCGATCCTGAGCAGGTCAGTGTTTTCGATGGAAAACGCGATGAAATGATCGCGGCGTTCAAGGCCCAGCAGGCAGAAACGTCCCTGCAAAGCAAAAGCGCGTTGATCGGCAAACTGCTCGGTAATGCACAGGTTTTCGGTCAGATCATCGCCAGTCAGGCCGGTCTGAGCCGCGACAACCAGAGTGACATGCGCCAATTGAGCGAGCTGATCACCAATGTCACTCCACGCGTCACGCAAACCCTCGGCGAAGGCCGGGCGATGGGGGCCTACTCGCTGGGGCAGGGGTTTCTCAATTCCGCTTCGAGCACCCGTTTCGATGAACTGCTGGCGCAGATTGAAAAGCTTCAGGCCGAATACACCTTGAAATTGCAGGATGTGTTGGGTGTCGGTAAAGCTGCGCGTGAGGTGCTGGAACCCTCGGCGAATGCCAGTAAGGCAACGCTCAAGCAAGCCAGCGAGCTGTTTGAAGAGCAAGTGGTGATGGCCGATACCCTCGATAAACCGTGGCAGGGTTTTTACGATCAGGTCACCGGGCTGATGGAGAAGACCTATCAACTGAACGATGCGACGCTGAAGTTTCTCGACGTGCAATTGCAGCAACGCCTGGAGCAAAATCGCACGCACATGCTGCTGCAAGTGGTGGCGCTGTCGGCGGTTTTTGTGCTGATTTTCTATCTCTACGGTGGTTTCTACGCTTCCACCCGCACCACTCTCAAGCGTCTGGGCGGGGTCATGGACAAGGTGGCGGCCGGTGACATGACCGTTACGTTTACCGCCCATAGCCGTGATGAGTTGGGTGAGCTGGGCAACGTCTTCAATGGCACCGTGGCCAAGATCCATGACCTGATCGAGTTGGTCGGCAAGACCGTCAACGAGGTCGAGCGTCAGGCGAGTCAGGTGGAGACGGTATCGGCCCAGAGCAATCAGGCGGTGGCCGGCCAGCGTACGCAGATCGAGCAGGTCGCCACGGCGATGAACCAGATGTCGGCCACCGCTCAAGAGGTCGCACGCAGTGCCGCGGCTGCCGTCAGCAGTGCCCATAGCGTGAACGACGAAACCATTAGCGGACGCGGGTTGGTCGAGTCGCAATAAGGCAGCATTGCGCAACTGGCCAGCGAGATCGATTCGTCGGTGTTGGTGATCAATCAACTGGCCAGTGACAGCCAGTCCATCAGTCGCGTGCTGGAAGTGATCAAGAGCATCGCTGAACAGACCAACCTGCTGGCGCTCAACGCCGCCATCGAGGCCGCTCGTGCAGGCGAGCAGGGACGTGGTTTTGCGGTGGTGGCCGATGAGGTCCGCACCCTGGCCAAACGCACCCAGCAATCGACTGAAGAAATCGAGCAGATGATTGCCAAGCTGCACGGCGGCGTTGGCGCGGCCGTGAAGGCCATGGGCGTCAGTCATCAGATGGCCAGTGGCACGGTGGGTCAGTCGGAAAAGGTTCAGCAAGCGCTGGAAAACATTCTGGGCGCGGTGGGCATGATCGTCGACCAGAACCAGCAAATTGCCGCGGCAGTCGAGCAGCAAACTGCGGTGGCCCACGACATCGACCAGAACATTGTCGAGATCAACCGGGCCGGCGAGCGCACCGCCGAAGGTGCGCACCAGACCGAAAGCGCCAGTCGTGCACTGTCGGCCCAAGTCGTGCAGTTGAAGCACTTGATCAGCGCGTTCAGGGTTTGAAGATTGGTAGACGGCTTACCAGTTGAACAGCTCGCAGGCATTGGCGGTGCTGGCGGCGGCCAGTTGTTCGGGGCTGATGGCCATGATTTGCGCCAATGCCGCGCAAATCGCCGGCAGATGAGCAGGGCTGTTGCGTTGTCCGGGGTACATGGCGGGCGCCATGTCCGGTGAATCGGTTTCCAGTACCACCGAGGTCAGTGGCAAACCGGCGATCACTTTGTGCATGCGCAAGGCTTGTGGCCAGGTTGCCGCGCCGCCCAATCCCAGTTTGAAGCCGAGTTTGATGTATTCGCGGGCCTCTTCCTGGCTGCCGGCAAAGGCGTGGATGATGCCGGCGCGTTTGAGCCTGAAGCGTTTCAAGGTCGCAATCACGGCCGCATGGCTACGCCGCACATGCAGCAGCGCGGGCAATTGGAAGTCCGCCGCCAGCTGCAGTTGTGCTTCAAACAGCGCTTGCTGGCGTTCGCGGTCCAGAGCCTCAAGAAAGTAATCCAGACCAATTTCACCTACCGCACACAGTTGCCGATGGCCGGCCAGACGCGTCAGCCAGTCCGCCAGCTCAATCAGGTCGACAGGGCGATGCTCATCGACGTAGACCGGGTGCAGGCCAAATGCGGCATGCAGGTCCGGATCGCTTTGCACCAGATCCCAAACCCGCTGCCAATTGCGCTGATAAACCCCCAGCACCACCATCCGCTTCACACCCAAGGCGCGGCTTTGAGCCAGCAGCGCCTGACGGTCTTCGTCGAAGTCCGGAAAGTCCAGATGAGTGTGGCTGTCGATCAGCTCCACGTTTCAGTCCTGGCGAATACGCTGCTTGAAGGTCCGCGCGATGGCTTGCACGCCGGGTTGGTAATGGTCTTCTTCAATCGCCGCGAGAGCCAGTTGCAGGACTTTATCGGCGATCAGTTGATGCTGCTGGGCCATGGCGTTGACCGGCAGCGGCAGGAAGTCCAGCAACTGTGTGTCACCAAAAGTGCCGAGGCGCAGCGGGCGAGTTTTCAACGGGAAGTCATGCAAGGCATCGAACACGCCTTGAAGCAGCACATAGGAAGTGGTCACCAACGCATCCGGCAGGTGACCGAGGCGTTGCAGCAATTCCTCCATCAACTGCCGACCGCAGTCACGACTGAACGACTCGCCGTGTTCGATCAAGACGTCACCTTTGAAATCGACCAGGGCCTGCTTGAAGCCGGCGGCACGTTCCTGGCTGATGCTCAGCTCAGGCCGCGCACCGATCAGCGCAATCTGCTTGGGTTCTGGCTGCAACAGGCTGCGGGTGAGGTTCAGGCTGGCTTCGCGATCATCGCTGATCACCGAGCAGAAGTGCTCAGGCTCCATGACCCGGTCGATGGCAATGATCGGCAAGCCCTTGGCCTGCAACTGGAGATAACTGTCATCGCCGGCCGGCAGGCAGCTGGCGACGATCAATGCATCACAACGCCGTGCGCGAAACAGCGCAAGCAACTGGCGCTCGCTGTCCGGTGCATCGTCGGAGCTGGCAATCAGCAGCTGATAGCCACGCGCCCGGGCACCCTGTTCGAGGAGCTTGGCGATCCGCGCGTAACTGGGGTTTTCCAGGTCCGGCAGAATGAAGCCCAGGGTGCGGGTGTGCCGACTGCGCAGCCCGGCGGCTTGAGGGTTAGGCGTGAAGCCATGTTGCTCGACCACCGCGCGCACGCGCTCGACGGTGGCGTTGCTGATGCGTTGCTGTTCGGCCTTGCCATTGATGACATAGCTGGCGGTGGTGACAGACACACCGGCCAACTGGGCGATATCACTGAGTTTCAACCCGGGATTTCCTTGTTTTTTCGAGCTTGCCCCGACATTTTGTCCAATCCTACCCGATTACGGCAGGCGACCCATGTCGCAACGCATCCGACAAGTTGGACTTCAAGGTTGGGAGATTATCGAGTAACGTGCCAACTCATCTAGATTAAACGTTTCAGCAAGCGTATTTTCTTCGCTATTGGCTCTTTTTGCCGGTTCTGCCGTGAAACCGACAAAGGATGCTCTGAAAAAGAGTGCTCTGAATAAAGCCTAAACTGATTCAATCAAAACAATACCTGGTGCGATCCCGCGCCAAAAAGGAGAAAGCATGCTCGAGCTCACCATAGAGCAGATATCCATGGGCCAGTCGGCTGTGGATAAAGCCGCCGCATTGCATTTGCTGGCCGACAGGCTGGTCGCCGATGGCCTGGTGGCCGAGGGTTATCTCAGCGGATTGCAGGCGCGTGAAGCCCAGGGTTCGACCTTTCTCGGCCAAGGTATTGCGATCCCCCACGGAACCCCCGATACCCGCGATCTGGTGCACACCACCGGCGTGCGTTTGTTGCAGTTCCCCGAAGGTGTGGATTGGGGCGATGGCCACATCGTGTACCTGGCGATCGGTATCGCGGCCAAATCCGACGAACATTTGCGCCTGCTGCAATTGCTGACCCGCGCCCTCGGTGAAACCGATCTCGGCCAGGCCTTGCGCCGTGCCAGCAGCAGCGACGCCCTGCTGAAACTGCTACAAGGTGCGCCGCAAGAGCTGGCGTTGGATGCACAAATGATCGGCCTGGGTGTATCCGCCGACGATTTCGAAGAGCTGGTCTGGCGCGGTGCGCGGTTGTTGCGTCAGGCCGACTGCGTGAGCAATGGCTTCTCTGCGGTATTGCAGCAGGTCGAAGCGCTACCGTTGGGCGATGGTCTGTGGTGGTTGCACAGCGAACAAACGGTCAAGCGCCCGGGCCTGGCCTTCGTCACCCCGGACAAACCTATTCGTTACCTTGGCCAGCCGCTGAGCGGGCTGTTCTGTCTGGCCAGCCTCGGCGAGGCGCATCAAGCCCTGCTCGAGCGCCTTTGCGCCTTGCTGATTGAAGGCCGTGGCCACGAGCTGGGGCGCGCCACCAGCCGCCGTGCGGTGCTGGAAGTGCTCGGCGGCGAGTTGCCAGCCGATTGGCCGAGTGCCCGCATTGCCCTGGCCAACGCCCACGGTTTGCACGCACGACCGGCAAAGATCCTCGCGCAACTGGCGAAAAGTTTTGAAGGCGAGATCCGCGTACGCATCGTCGACGGTCAGGACAGCGCAGTGTCGGTGAAGAGCTTGAGCAAACTGCTCAGCCTCGGCGCCCGTCGGGGCCAGGTGCTGGAGTTGATCGCCGAGCCGAGCATTGCCGCCGATGCCTTGCCAGCGTTGCTGGCGGCTATCGAAGAAGGTCTGGGCGAAGAAATTGAGCCCTTGCCGACTGCGAGCGCACCGAGTGAGGTCATCGCCGAAGTCACCACCGTTTTGCTCGCTCCAGCCTCGGGCAGTGTGATCCAGGCCATCGCCGCTGCACCGGGGATTGCCATTGGCCCTGCGCATATCCACGTGCTGCAAGCGATCGATTACCCATTGCGTGGCGAGTCCACGGCCATCGAACGCGAGCGTCTGAAAACCGCCCTGGCCGATGTTCGTCGCGATATCGAAGGCTTGATCCAGCGCAGCAAGGCCAAGGCCATTCGCGAGATTTTCATCACCCACCAGGAAATGCTCGACGACCCGGAGCTGACCGACGAAGTCGACACTCGCCTCAAGCAAGGCGAGAGCGCTGAAGCTGCGTGGATGGCGGTGATCGACGCGGCAGCCAAACAACAGGAATCCTTGCAGGACGCCTTGCTCGCCGAACGTGCAGCGGACTTGCGTGATATCGGTCGGCGGGTGCTGGCACAACTGTGCGGCATCGAAACCCCGAGCGAACCGGATCAGCCGTACATTTTGGTGATGGATGAAGTCGGTCCATCGGATGTAGCGCGCCTTGATCCGACGCGGGTGGCCGGCATTCTCACCGCGCGCGGCGGTGCCACCGCCCACAGCGCGATCGTCGCTCGGGCCCTGGGCATTCCGGCGCTGGTCGGTGCTGGCGCGGCGGTGTTGCTGCTGGCGCCGGGCACGCCGTTGCTGCTCGATGGTCAACGCGGTCGGCTGCATGTCGACGCCGATGCTGCGACGTTGCAGCGTGCCGCCGAAGAACGTGACAACCGCGAACAACGTCTGCAAGCCGCAGCGGCCCAGCGTCACCAACCGGCGCTGACCCTTGACGGCCATGCGGTCGAAGTGTTCGCCAACATTGGCGAAAGCGCAGGCGTGGTCAGCGCGGTGGAGCAGGGTGCTGAAGGTATTGGTCTGCTGCGCACCGAACTGATTTTCATGGCCCATCCGCAAGCGCCGGACGAAGCCACTCAAGAGACCGAATACCGTCGGGTGCTCGATGGCCTGGCCGGACGGCCGCTGGTGGTGCGGACCCTCGATGTCGGCGGTGACAAGCCGTTGCCGTATTGGCCGATTGCCAAGGAAGAAAACCCGTTCCTCGGCGTACGCGGGATTCGCCTGACATTGCAGCGTCCGCAGATCATGGAAGCGCAGTTGCGTGCCTTGCTGCGTGCCGCCGATAACCGTCCGTTGCGGATCATGTTCCCGATGGTCGGCAGCGTCGATGAATGGCGTCAGGCGCGGGACATGACCGAGCGCCTGCGTCTGGAAATCCCGGTGGCCGACCTGCAACTGGGGATCATGATCGAAGTGCCGTCGGCAGCCTTACTGGCGCCGGTCCTGGCCAAAGAAGTCGACTTCTTCAGCGTCGGCACCAACGACCTGACCCAATACACCCTGGCCATCGACCGTGGTCACCCGACCCTGTCGGCCCAGGCCGACGGCTTGCATCCTGCGGTCTTGCAACTGATCGACATCACCGTGCGTGCCGCCCATGCCCATGGCAAATGGGTGGGGGTGTGCGGCGAACTGGCGGCGGACCCGCTGGCCGTGCCGGTGTTGGTTGGCTTGGGTGTGGACGAATTGAGCGTCTCGGCGCGCAGCATCGGCGAGGTCAAGGCACGGGTCCGTGAGCTGAGTCTTGCGCAGGTAAAACATCTGGCCCAACAGGCTCTGGCCGTGGGCAGCGCGAATGAAGTGCGCGCATTAGTGGAGGCTTTGTAATGGCCAAAATCCTGACTCTTACCCTTAATCCGGCGCTGGACCTTACCGTTCAGTTACCGCGTCTGGAACCGGGTCAAGTCAACCGCAGCGACGCCATGCACACCCATGCCGCCGGCAAGGGCGTGAATGTGGCGCAGGTGCTTGCGGACCTCGGGCATCAGCTGACGGTCAGCGGCTTTCTCGGCGAGGACAATCTTCAGGCGTTCGAAGCGTTGTTCGCCCGCCGTGGTTTTGTCGATGCGTTTATCCGCGTGCCGGGGGAAACCCGCAGCAACATCAAACTGGCAGAAGCGGACGGGCGCATCACCGACCTCAACGGTCCGGGGCCGCTGGTCAATGAGGTCGCGCAGCAGGCGTTGCTCGATCGTCTGGATCAGATTGCTATGGGCCATGATGCGGTGGTGGTCGCCGGCAGTTTGCCGCGAGGCGTCAGTGCGCATTGGTTGCAGGCACTGTTGCTGCGCCTCAAGTCCAAGGGTTTGAAAGTCGCCCTGGACACCAGCGGCGAAGCCTTGCGCGCAGGTCTGGCGGCTGGCCCGTGGCTGATCAAACCCAACACCGAAGAGCTGGCCGACGCGCTGGACTGCGAGGTGGTTTCGGTGACCGCTCAAGCCGAAGCGGCGAGCCGCTTGCACGCTCAAGGTATCGAACACGTGGTGATTTCCCACGGTGCCGACGGCGTGAACTGGTTCAGTGTCGGTTCGGCGATGCACGCGACGCCACCCAGGGTCAGCGTTGCCAGCACGGTAGGCGCAGGCGATTCGTTGCTGGCGGGCATGCTCCACGGTTTGCTCAGTGCCGATACGCCTGAGCAGACTTTGCGCACCGCCACGGCGATTGCCGCCATGGCGGTCACCCAGATCGGTTTCGGTATCGGCGACGCCGCGCAACTGGCGCAGCTCGAACAGGGCGTGCGTGTGCGCCTCCTGACAGAACAATAAGAGGGTTGGTCATGAAGTTAGCCATTGTTACTGCCTGCCCGAATGGCATGGTCACCAGTGTGCTGTGCGCCCGTTTGCTGGATGCGGCAGCGCAGCGTCAGGGCTGGATGACGTGTGTTGAAGTGCACGACGCCGCGCACCCGGAACGCCAGTTATCCGCTGCGACGCTCGAGGATGCCGAGTGGGTGCTGCTGGTCAGCACCGGAACTGTGGAGATGTCGCGGTTTGTCGGCAAACGGGTGTTCCAGAGCACGCCGTCCCAAGCCCTGCAAGACGTCGATGCGGTGCTGCGCCGTGGTGCTGAAGAAGCTCAGGTGTACGTCGCGCCGCAAGCCGTCGTCGAGCCCGCTGTGGTCAGCAAAAACGCACCGCGCCTGGTGGCGGTCACCGCTTGCCCGACCGGTGTCGCTCACACCTTCATGGCTGCCGAAGCCTTGCAGCAAGCGGCCAAGCGTCTGGGTTATGACTTGCAAGTGGAAACCCAGGGCTCGGTCGGTGCGCGTAATCCATTGAGCCCGCAAGCCATCGCGGATGCCGACGTGGTGTTGTTGGCGGCGGACATCGAAGTCGCTACCGAGCGTTTCGCCGGCAAGAAGATTTACCGCTGCGGCACCGGCATTGCCCTGAAGCAGGCCGAAGCCACACTCAACAAGGCCTTGGCCGAAGGCACGCAAGAAACCGCGTCGACCGGCGCCAAAGGCCCGGCCAAACAAGAGAAAACCGGGGTCTACAAACACCTGCTGACGGGCGTCTCGTTCATGCTGCCAATGGTGGTGGCCGGTGGTTTGATGATTGCGCTGTCGTTTGTCTTCGGCATCACTGCGTTCAAGGAGCCGGGCACGTTGGCGGCGGCACTGATGCAGATCGGTGGCGATACCGCGTTCAAGTTGATGGTGCCGCTACTGGCAGGTTACATCGCCTACTCGATTGCTGACCGTCCGGGCCTGGCGCCGGGGATGATCGGTGGTCTGTTGGCGAGTACGTTGGGCGCCGGTTTTATCGGCGGGATCATTGCCGGTTTCATCGCCGGTTACGCGGCACAAGCGATCAATCGTTATGCGCGCTTGCCGCAAAGTCTGGAAGCGCTGAAGCCGATCTTGATCATCCCGTTGCTGGCGAGTTTGTTCACCGGTCTGGTGATGATTTATGTGGTCGGTAAACCGGTCGCCGGACTGCTCGAAGGCCTGACTCATTTCCTCGACAGCATGGGCACCACCAATGCGATTCTGCTGGGGGTATTGCTCGGCGGCATGATGTGCGTCGACCTTGGCGGGCCGATCAACAAGGCCGCTTATGCGTTCTCGGTAGGGCTGTTGGCGTCGCAAAGTTATGCACCGATGGCCGCGACCATGGCTGCTGGCATGGTGCCGCCGATTGGCCTGGGCATTGCCACGTTCATCGCCCGTCGCAAGTTTGCCCAGACCGAGCGTGAAGCCGGCAAGGCAGCCTTGGTGTTGGGGTTGTGCTTTATCTCCGAAGGGGCGATTCCGTTCGCCGCCAAGGACCCGTTGCGGGTGATCCCGGCGAGCATCGCCGGTGGTGCGTTGGCCGGTGCGCTGTCGATGTATTTCGGCTGCAAACTGATGGCGCCTCACGGTGGGCTGTTCGTCATGTTGATCCCGAATGCGATCAACCATGCGTTGCTGTACTTGCTGGCGATTGTTGCTGGGAGTTTGCTGACGGCGGTGGTCTATGCGCTGGTCAAGCGTCCGGAAGTCGTCGAGTTGGCATTGGAACCCGCGAACGCCTGACATCTACCCCTGTGGGAGCGAGCTTGCTCGCGATAGCGGTCTAGCAGGCAGCATCCCTTCTGAATGTGATGGCCTCATCGCGAGCAAGCTCGCTCCCACAAGGGGACCAGTGGCACTGGTGGACTTTTGTGTCACACCTGATTCACACAGCCATGGTTAAGTTTTCCTTTTCAGGGAGAACACCATGAGCGAATTCGACTTGGGACGCCGTCGAGTGATGCAGGCCGTCGGTGCCGGGTTGCTGTTACCTGGCCTGGCTCCGGCGGTGATCGCCTCGGTCAAGGATCGTCCACAGCTTACCGATGGCGTGCAGTCCGGCGACCTGCTGGGCGACCGGGCGATGATCTGGAGCCGCAGCGATCGCCCGGCACGGATGGTCGTGGAGTGGGACACTCGCAGCCTGTTCAGCAACCCTCGGCGTTTTGTCTCACCGTTGGCCGATGCCCGCACCGACTTCACCGCCCGGGTCGAGCTGAGCGGATTGCCCGCCAATCAGGCGATCTTCTATCGCGTGTACTTCGAAGACGCTCAATGCGGTGCGGCCAGCGAACCGTGGTTCGGTCACCTGCGCAGCGTGCCGCAGACCCGTCGCGACATCCGTTTTGTCTGGAGCGGCGACACTGTCGGTCAGGGTTTCGGAATCAACCCGGACATCGGTGGCATGCGCATCTACGAAGCCATGCGCCTGCGCTTGCCGGACTTCTTTATCCACAGCGGCGACACCATCTACGCCGACGGCCCGGTACCGGCGCAACTGACCACCGAAAACGGTCGGGTGTGGCGCAACATCACCACTGAGGCCAAAAGCAAAGTTGCGGAAACCCTCGACGAGTATCGCGGCAATTATCGCTACAACCTGATGGACGAAAACATCCGCCGCTTCAACGCCGAAGTGCCGCAGATCTGGCAGTGGGACGACCACGAAGTGGTGAACAACTGGTCGCCGGGTAAGCAGCTCGACGATCGTTACCAAAGCAAGGATATCCACAGCCTGGTCGGCCGCGCACGGCAAGCCTGGCTCGAATATGCACCGATGCGCTTGCAGGCTGCCGACAACGGTGGGCGGATCTATCGCAAGCTCGGTTACGGGCCGCTGCTGGATGTGTTCGTGCTGGACATGCGCAGCTATCGCGGAGCTAACGACGACAATCTGGGCGGCGAAAAGGCCTTTCTCGGGCGCGAGCAACTGGAGTGGCTCAAGCGTGAACTGAAGAACTCCGGCGCGCAGTGGAAAGTCATCGCCGCCGACATGCCGATTGGCCTCGGCGTGCCGGATGGCGAAGTCAGCCCCGGCGTACCGCGCTGGGAAGCAGTGGCCAACGGTGACCCTGGCCCGGCCCAGGGCCGCGAGCTGGAAATCGCTGAATTGCTGGGTTTCTTGCGGGCACAGCAAGTGCGCAACTTCGTCTGGCTGACGGCTGATGTGCACTACTGCGCCGCTCACCATTACCACCCGGATCGCGCAGCGTTTCAGGATTTCGAGCCGTTCTGGGAGTTCGTCGCAGGGCCGTTGAATGCCGGCAGCTTCGGACCCAATCCACTGGATAAAACCTTCGGCCCCGAAGTGGTATTCGAGAAAGCCCCGCCGGCGCAGAACACTTCGCCGTTTGCCGGGTTTCAGTTTTTTGGCGAGGTGAATATCGATGGACAGACCAGCGAAATGAGCGTGATCCTGCGTGATCTGGATGGGGTGGCGGTGTTTGAGCAGAAGTTGCAGCCGGTTTGAGAGCGGGTTGGTGTGGGAGCGAGCTTGCTCGCGATAGCGGTCGGGCAGACAACATCAATGTTGAATGTTGAACCGTCATCGCGAGCAAGCTCGCTCCCACATTGGGTTTGTGTTGTCAGTAGACGTCGCGCCGGTAGCGGCCCTGCTCGATCAACCGCTCGACTTCATCAACACCGAGCAGCTCGTTGAGCACCTGATCCACCCCCGACGCCATCCCTTTCAGGCTGCCGCAGATGTAGATCGATGCACCGTCCGCCAGCCATTTTTTCAGCTCGATGGCTCTTTGGCGCAGGCGATCCTGGACGTAGATCTTCTCGGTCTGATCCCGCGAAAACGCCAGGTCCAGGCGCTCCAGGTCTCCGGCGATCAACCATTCCACCAGTTCATCACCGCAGAGGAAGTCATGCTCGCGATTGCGTTCACCGAACAGCAGCCAGTTGCGTGTCTGGCCCTCGGCAATTCGTGCCTTGAGCAAGCTGCGCAGGCCTGCCAGCCCGGTGCCGTTGCCCAGCAGAATCATCGGCACGGGCGTTGTCGGTAGATGGAAACCGCTGTTGCGCCGCACCCGCAGACTGATGGCACCACCGAGTTGCGCGTATTCGGTCAGCCAGCCGGAGCCGACGCCCAGGCTGCCATCCGAATGACATTCCTGACGCACCAGCAGTTCGAGCACGCCGTCGGCGGCAATCGAGGCGATCGAGTATTCGCGCATGGCCAATGGCACCAGCGCGTCGACCAACGCCTGAGCGTGCAAGCCGACCAGATGCACACGATTCTCCGGCAACTGACGGCTGGCCAAGGCGTGTTCCAGGGGTTCCTGCAAGCCATCGAGTTGCACCCGACTGTTGCCGGCGATGCCCAGCCCTTCAAGGAACTGTTCAATCGCTCCCCGGCAGTTGCGCGGCAGCACTTCAACCAGGTCGCCGGCCAGCCAACTGCTGGTGTCGGGCGCCGTCAGGCCCAGCAGGTAAACGTCGGCGCCGCTGCTGTCGGGGTTGAGCAGTTCACGCTTGCTCAAGGTCCAGTTGCTGTAGCTGGGGGCTTTCCAGGTATCGACTGGCGGCTGTCCGGTCAGTTGACCGAGTTGCTGTTGCCAATGACGCAGGGCGTAAGGGTCGCCGCTGTCGACTTCCACCGGGGCAAACAGCGTGGTGCCACCGTGTTCCGAAAGCCAGCTGTGCAGGCGTTTGGCGAAGCCGCAGAAGTGTTGATACTGCCGATCACCGAGGCCAAGCACCGCGTAGTTCAGGCTCGAAAGGCTCAGAGCCCGACCGAGCACCTTGCGCTCGAAACCACGGGCGCTGTCCGGTGCTTCACCGTCGCCAAAGGTGCTGACCACAAACAGCGCGTTGCTCGACTCATGCAGATCCTGCTCGCTCACAGTCGCCAGCGCTTGAACCTTTACCGGCAACCCGGCGGCCTGCAACTGGCTGGCGGTCTGCCAGGCCAATTGTTCGGCAAAACCGCTCTGGCTGGCGAAACCGATCAGCCATGCCGGGGTATCGCTGGTGGTGTGCACCAGGTCTTTGCGGGCGTTTTTGATCTGATGTTTCTTGCGCCGACGATCCAGGTACAGCAACCAACCGGTGATGAAAAACAGCGGCATGCTCAGCGCCGCGAGCATCAGCACAATTCGCCCGACGAGGCCGAAGTAACTGCCGACGTGCAGCGCGTAGATACTGGTCAGCAGTTGCGCCTTGAAGCTCTTGTCGCTGTAGCGATCGTGGCGGCTGATAACACCGGTGGCCGGGTCGAGGGTGATCTGGTTCAGCGCCCGGTCGTGGGGCGAGTTTTTCAACAGATAGAACACGGTCGCCGGCTGTCCGGCCACCGGTGGCATGCGCACGTTGTAGGCGCTCAGGCCTGGGCCGGCGGTGCTGTAGATACTGCTCCAGATCGCGTTGTAATCGGCGGTCGGCGCGGGGCCGGCCGGTGGCGGGGCACCACGACCCTGCCTGACGCGCTCGTTTTGCGGCGCGTCGGACAACAGTTTGCTCAGGCCCTTGTTGTACCATTCATAGGACCAGGACAACCCGGTCAGCGCTGCCAGCAAATACACCAGCAAGCACCAGGTACCGGCGACCGAGTGCAAATCCCAGTTGAAGCTGCGACCTTTCTTCGCCCAGTCGAGGGTCAGCCAGGCACGCCAGCTCGCGACCTGACGCGGCCAGCGCAGGTAGAGCCCGGACAGGCAGAAGAAAATCAGAATCAGTGTGCAGGCACCGGTGATTTGCCGGCCAGTGTCGCCCATCGCCAGAAAACGGTGCAGTTGCAGCATCAGACCAAAGAAATCCTGGCCAACGGCATCGCCCATGTAATCGCCGGTGTACGGATCGACGTAGCGCATCTGGCCACGGCGCTCGCCCGGCGGCGGGGTGAAGAACACGCGTGCAGCAAAGCCGCTCTCGGTTTCGACCCAGAGCATCGCGACTTTCTTGCCTTCAGTGGCTTCGACCCTGGCCACCAGATCGGCCGGCGGCAGCACGCCGGCGACCTGCTTCTCAACCAGCAGGACCTGCGGGTTCAGCGCCCGCAGGATCTCATCCTGAAACGACACCGCCGCACCGGTAATGCCCATCAAGGCCAGCACCAGACCCGCGCTGATGCCGAAGAACCAATGCAGCTGGAACAGGGTTTTCTTCAACACATCGACCGCCTTGTTCGTCTGAAACTGTTTGTTCAATAAAATCTCAAGGCGCGCATTATGCCGTGAGTTGTCGAGAAACATTCCTTTTTACACACAAAAGCCCCGCTCACCTGAATGGGCGGGGCTTGGCGGCTTCGTTCTTTATCAGAAGTGGAAGTTGGTGCTCAGCAATGCCGTGCGGCCCGGCGCCTGGTTGGCGAAGTGGGTCGCGAAGGCTTTGTCGTAGTAGGTCACGTCGGTCAGGTTCTGCAGGTTCAGTTGCAGGTCGACGTTTTTGCTCAACTTGTAGCTGGCCATCGCGTCGTAACGAACGTAGGAATTGACCATGGTGGTGTTGGCCACACTGCCGAACACGTCATCGACATAGAACGCTCCACCACCCAGGGTCAGCTTCGGCGTGACGTTGTAAGTCGTCCACAGGCTGGCGCTGTTTTTCGGGGTGTTAGGCAATTGGTTGCCATCGGTGGCGTGGTTCAGCGGGCCGCCATCGACTTGCTCGCTGTCCATGTAGGCGTAGCCGGCGAAGACTTGCCATTTGTCGGTGATCTTGCCGTTTGCCGACAGTTCGATACCTTGAACGCGGGTTTTGCCGGCGTTTGCGTAGGAAGTGGTATCAACCTGTACGCGTGCGTTCTCTTTCTCGGTACGGAACAGGGCGGCGGTCAACGACAGACGATCGTTGAGCAGGTCCCACTTGGTGCCGACTTCGTAGTTCTTGGTGGTTTCCGGCTCCATGTCGCTGCTCAGCAGGTTGCCGTTGCGATCCGTGGTCCCCGACAACGGGTTGCCGTCCATGCCTTCGCCCAGGGTGTTGCCCGGTGGTGTGGCGGAGGTCGCGTAAGAGGCGTAGATGCTGCCGTTTTCAGCCGGTTTGTAGACGACGCCCAGCTGACCGGTGACGAACTCGCTGGTGTCAGCGCCTTTGGCAGTGGTGGCACCTGCCGCAGTGAAGGTCTTGTATCGGGTGTCGAAGTGGTCGTAACGCAGGCCCATGTTCACCAGCCATTGCGGCGACAGTTCCAGGGTGTCGAACACGTACAGGGCACGGGTGTTGGCGGTGGTGTCAGTGCCGGCGTAGTTGCGCGAAATCGCGCCGTTCCACGGATCATTCGGGTTCGGGTTGGCCAGCGAGGTGCAGTTGTAGCCGCTGGACGCGCCGATCATCGACGGCGTGCAGTTGCTGCTCGATGTAGCGGGCGATCCTGGCGTGGTATCGGTGTTCACGTTGTACGAGGACTTCTCGCCTTCTTCACGGGTGAACTCGACACCGGTGGAGAAGCTGTTCTTGAAGCCGGCGATGTAGAAGTTGCCAAACAGATCGGTCTGGTTGGTGGTGGTCGCCACGTTGCTGACACGGGTGTTGGCACGACGCCAGACGCTGCCGTTGTTCACGTTACCCTTGCTGTCGTCCGGCTGGGTCAGGATGTAATCCTGCATGCTGGTGCCGTGGCGCAGGGTGTTCTTGATGGTCAGCGCGTCGGTCAAATCGTGTTCGATCGCGAAGGTCGCGGTGTCAGTACGGGTCTTGCGGAAGTCGCGGTCGGTCAAGCCATAGAAGTTGCTGCTGTCGCCGCCAGCGTAGGGTTTGTCCGGGTTGCTCTTGGTGCGATCAGCGGTCTTGCCCGAAGCGGGTACGGTGTACGGAATACCCGAATCCGGCAGGTCATTGCTTTGCAGATGGTAGTAGTCGAGGTTGACGCGGGTGTCGGTGCCCAGGCCGAAGGCCAGCGACGGCGCGATGCCCCAACGGTCGTAGTCGACTTTGTCGCGGCCGGCGACGTTGCTTTCGTGGCTCAACAGGTTCAGGCGGCCAGCGGCGGTATCGCTGAACTGGTAGTTGCTGTCCAGGGTGTAGCGCTGGGTCTGGTCCGAGCCCCAGGTGAAGCCACCGTCGAATGAATCGCCCAAGTGCGCTTTTTTGCTGACCAGGTTGATGCTGCCACCGGCTGCACCACGACCGCCTATCGCGGAGTTCGGGCCTTTGCTGACTTCGATCGACTCAACGGCAAAAATTTCACGGCTCTGCGAGCCGGTGTCACGCACGCCATCCAGATACGTATCACCCTGAGCGTCGAAGCCGCGAATGAACGGACGATCGCCTTGCGGGTTGCCGCCTTCACCGGCACCGAAAGTGATGCCTGGAACTGTGCGCAGCGCATCCTGCATGTTGAGGGCGCCAGTGTCCTTGAGGACCTGTTGTGGAATCACGGTCACCGAACGCGGGGTATCAATCAGCGGCGCGGTGTACTTGGGCGAAGAAGCTTTTTCGACCTGGTAGGAGGTTGAGTCCTGGGCTTCACCGGTAACGCTGGTGGCATCCAGGGAAATCGCATTGCGCGGCGCTTTTTCGTCAGTCTTTTCTGCGGCGAATACCATGTGCGCTGCAGAGCTGGCAGTGATTGCCACACCCATTGCAGAAGCGAGTAAACGCGGTGAACTGACCGGTGATTGTGGTAGCTGGCGTGACATTGTGAATTCCCCTCCCCAAGGATTTGAGGCCGCGGAATATAGGGTAAACACGTATTTGTATCAATTGAGATATATTGCTATTTGCATCAAATTTACATTCTTTACAATTTTTCCTTACGGTTTTTGCGGACTCGTTCGTCATGCCGATTTTACATAGCCAATAAGAATCAATACCATTAAGACCCTTTCGCTTTCAGGTATTGCCCCATGCTGCTGCATATTCCCGGCTTGTTCTCCCGTGAAGAGGTGCAGCGCATTCGCGAGGCTCTGGAGCAGGCTGACTGGGCGGATGGCAAGATCACCGCAGGCTTTCAATCGGCCAAGGCCAAGCACAACCTGCAGCTGCCGGAAGGCCATCCGCTGGCCCAGGAAATCGGCGCGGCGATGCTCGAGCGGTTGTGGAAACATCCGCGATTCATGTCAGCGGCGTTACCGCACAAAGTCTTCCCGCCGCTGCTCAACTGCTACACCGCAGGTGGCAGTTTCGATTTTCATATCGACAACGCCGTGCGTCAGCCCAAAGGCAGCATCGAGCGCGTTCGCACCGACCTGTCGTCCACGTTGTTCTTCAGCGACCCGGACGAGTACGACGGTGGCGAGCTGGAAATTCAGGACACCTTCGGTACCCAACGAGTGAAATTGCCGGCCGGCGACCTGGTGCTCTATCCGGGCACCAGCCTGCACAAGGTCAACGCAGTCACTCGCGGTACACGTTATGCCTCGTTCTTCTGGACCCAAAGCCTGGTTCGCGAAGATAGCCAGCGCGCTTTGCTGTTCGAGATGGACGAGGCGATCCAGCAATTGACTCAGGACATGCCGGATCATCCGTCGTTGATCCGCCTGACCGGCACCTATCACAACCTGCTGCGTCGCTGGGTCGAGGTGTAAGTGACGGACTTTCGTTTGCGCCGCGAGGAAATCCTCGACGGCGAGCGGCTCAGCGCCATGCTCGAAGAAAGCCCGGCCCGTGCGGCGCAGGCGATTCTGCTGGCGGCTGGCGAGGGCGTGGTTGAGGCGCAAGCGTTACTTGGGCAGATCCTGCTCGATGGCCGGGGCATCGCCCGGGATCAACCGCTGGCCGTACGCTGGTTTGAAATCGCTGCCGGTCAGGGGCATCTGATGGCGCGCAACATGCTGGGTCGTTGTCTTGAACATGGCTGGGGCTGTGCAGCGGATGCTTCAGTGGCTGCGCGGCATTACCGGATGGCGGCGCTAGCGGGGCTGGATTGGGCGATGTACAACCTTGCCAACCTGCTCGCCACCGGACGCGGGATAACAGAGAACCAAGCGCAAGCCCTGGCGTTGTATCGTCACGCCGCAGAGCAGGGCCACGCCAAATCCATGAACTTGTTGGGCCGCTATCTGGAAGAGGGACGTCACTGCCCGCAGGATCAGTTTGCGGCTCGGGAATGGTATCGACGCTCGGCCGAGGGTGGGGATTTTCGTGGTCAGTTCAGTTATGCAGCAATACTGGCCGATGAAGGGCGGATCGAAGATGCGCTGGGTTGGTTGCGCGAGGCACTGGCCGGGGGAAACGTGAACTTCTTGCGGGTGAGCATTGAATCATTGCTCAGCGCAAATCATCCACACATCCGCGGGATGGCTGATGCTTATCGGCAGCGGCTATCTCAGGTGGTCGCGTTTTAACGGTAGAGGGTTGCTACTCACTGTCTGGGTCGCGAAATTTCGCTTTATCAAGAATATTGCACGATAGAGAGCGTTACCCGAACAGGTTAACGCGGTCGTCGGCTATGCGTAATGTTTGGCGATAAGCTTGCGGTTGTCGCTAACTTAACTGAGTCGGCGTCGTTAAAATATAAAAGCTTCCAGTCGAACGAATTCAATTGCCCTGAGTTGAAATCCGGTTGTTGTGTTGATTGTCTTGAATTTTAATATTTATCGGCTTGTTGGTGTTCGTTGCGGTGAACTAAGGTGGGTGTTCGCGATGTGCGTATTGGCTCGGAGGAACCGGCTAATTAGTGTCGTGAATAAAGTGAATTTAAATTAAATTCTGAAGAAGACAAGGAGTCTCTGATGGAACTAAAGACCGATAACAAGGTGGTCGAGGCCGCTGTAAAAGCGCCTCAGGTATTTATAAACGCATCGCTGGGTGAGGGTGAAGAATACAACCGGGCACCCGGAATGCAGTTGACCAAAGAGCAGATCATCAGTTTAAGGAAGTATGAAGCCTTGGGTCTGTCTCTTCCCGTTCGGCTACAAGATGTCGTTGCCTATTTAAATTATGGTGTGGGTGATGGGGGCGGCGTGGGGCTTACTGCCAGGGATTTTCTACGCACCTTCACCATGACATATGACCATGCCAAGCGCTGGTCGCCATTGCGCGAGCAAATAATGCTGACAGGCACCCACCTCAAGATTTTTGCCGGCAGCATTATCCGGACGGGTAACGGAATTGTAGAGGTTTATGATGACCTCAAAGCGTCGAAATACCTGGAAGAGCATAATATCAATACGCCAGAGGAGTATCAGAAGCTGAAACTCCGGATTCCGAATCTTCCCGATCTTGCTTTGCCTCCGGGAGATGTTCCGGAAATCAAGGACTACCTCAATGACTTGCTGACGAAGGTCAGGGAATGCCATAAAAAGGCCGAGGATGTCAGAGAACAATTGGACAGTTTTGGCACCGACATGCGCGAGAAAGTACTGCCGGAAATAAAGCTGAGATTGGAATTTGTTTCAAAGAATACGTATCAGTCCGATATTCAAGTTCTGCAAAAAGAGATCGATCAGCGCTCGGCGGAAATAGACGAACTCAACAAACAATACGATCGACTGGTTCAGGAAGCGATTGAGGCGGCAGCGACCCTCAATGTTGGCGGGTTGATTCTCGGCATCTATCAGGGTATCAAGGCTGAGCAGATACGCAGTCAACGTAATAAACTGAAGGAATTGCAAAAAGCCGCTAATCAAATTATGGCCAGCAAAAACCAGACGTTGAGTTCTTTGAATAAAGTGCGTGATGATCTTCAAAACCTGAGCTACGTTGCAATCGAAGCTGAGGTCGCGACTCAAAATCTTATGTTGGTGTGGAATGCGTTGAGTACCTACATCACTGCCTCCGTAAAAGAGGTCGATGTGCTGGATGAAGCGACGTCTTTGAGACGGTTTAAAAATCAGATAATCAGTATCGTTGCCCCGTGGGAACAAATAAAGGTGAGCTCGGATCAATTGCTTGCTGTGTTCGCAGAGGCTGATAAGGAGCATGCGGGTAATCCTTTAGTTTTTTGGAGCAAGATGGCCATGAGTTTGCTATTTAATGATTCGTATCACGCCTCTTTTAATATGGAGAGCTTGCGTGGTCATAATGCCGGAGTGCAACGAACGAACACGTCTGCGCAAATGCTCTTCGAACAATTCGATTACCTGCCCGGCACAGTCGGAGTAATGAATGATCTGACGCTCGCTATCAACAGGACAACATTCGAACTGCGTAATCAGGCTCAGACAACCCACATCCATTTGGAGCGTGCCGAGAAAAAACTCAAAGCCTATCAGGCAGAGCTGGATTATCCGGACGATGTGGAGGAGGTTCATGAGGACATGGAGGCGGAGCTCAAAAATGTATTCAATAAAATATCCGCGCAAGCGGAAGATTTAAAAAGTCTTCATAAGAGTGTTAGCGTCCCCTATGACAGGGACGCCTCGCAAGGATGGGTCGTTACACTGCAGCAGGATCGGGCATTCACTGAAGAACTCAAGATTAAAACCGATGAAAAGCTAGTTGAACTGAGCGAGCAGATGAAGTCCGTGTCCGAGGCGATTGATTTGATCGGAAAGGCCGGAGTCGAAAAAATCGGTGAGGAGGCGAAGTTATCGCTGGAAAATTTGAACGCCCTGGGTTTGGCGCCGCCGCAGATTCAAATCGCCTTGTTGGCCATTGATACGCTTAAAAAATTGATCTCTGGTATTGGGGAGGCCATTTCTTATCTCAACATGCTTGCAGCGTACAGCCGTCTCGCGGAGAGAGCGGGTGAACTGAGGGTGCAAACGCAAAAACATGCCAAAGATATCGCCCGGATGGATGGGAAGATTGAATTGGTAAAGACGCTTGACGAGTTGGACGATGGGCGCTGGGGATACGTGAATGAATTCTCGAATCTGATTGGCGACTTTGAAAAGCTCACCCGCGAATTCAAGCAAGACACGTCGCTGCCCGTCGAAGAGCGGACGGAGACGGCGATCACCCGGATCGTAGACACTATTAAATACCTGAAGTCCATTTACCAATAATAAGGAGTCGGGGGGGTGGGTGTACGCCCACCCCTCCAAGAGGGAGTATGAATACAAGTGCATATGAATTTACTGCGGCGCAGCGGCGTGTGTTAGACCGTTACACCCATTTTCTTGGCTCCCTGCACCCGACATTCAACGGTATACCGGTTGTGTTTGAGCGCCGTAGAAGAAGCGGTCATCAACTTGCGGTTCTGGCCAAGGATTCGCGTTTGAGCAATGCTCAGTTTAATGAGCGATATCTGCAAGAGTTTTGGGAACGTACTGAAGAAGCCTGGCGTCTATACAAAGATTATGTTGAAGACCTCGAAACGTTCACTCGAGAGTCTTTGGAAATAACCGGGAAGACCTCCAGGAATGAACCGGTTGGCCAAGTGGATTTCCGGTTGTACAGTTTGTCCAGATCCACGATCTGGAAGTTGTTTCCGCCAAAAAATGTACCGGACTTGATTCACGAGTTGGCGCTTCGATTTTATGAGCTGAGAACTGTAGTACGACAACTGAAGTATACAATGGTCGAAACGTATAACGAATCATTTGGACTCAAGTCGGTATTCACGAGTGCAATGGACCATCGATCCTGTCATTGCCATTCAACGCCGACTGTTGTGCAGGAGTTGTTTCGTGAGTCTGACACTACACCTGTCTGGGACATCAATTACTCTTCCAGGGATGCTTCGGTCAGGGCGGCAGAATATAAGGCCGATATCGCGGCGTTATTCAATGGATTCGTTTCTGTGAACTCGCAGATGGGGCTGTTCATTGAAGAGCTCTATCTACGTATCGATGGTGCATTCTATGAGCTCTTGCGAGCAAAGAATGTATCCAGACTCGGCGAATTAAATTTCAAGCTGGGCGCCACTATGGAGGGCGCTAATGAAGGTATGGCGATGATGAGTCACTTGGAGGCATGGCTACGTAAATAAAAAAAGGCCCATGTTTTCATAGGCCTTTTTTTACGGTATCGCTTATACGTAGAACGACTTCAACGGCGGGAAGCCATTGAACTCAACAGCGCTGTAGCTGGTGGTGTACGCACCGGTGGACAGCCAGTACAGTCGGTCACCGATGGCCAGGTTCAGCGGCAGGCCGTACTTGTAGTTCTCGTACATGATGTCGGCGCTGTCGCAGGTTGGGCCGGCGATCACCACTTCTTCCATCTCGCCTTTCTTTTCGGTCCAGATCGGGAACTTGATGGCTTCGTCCATGGTTTCGATCAGGCCGGAGAACTTGCCCACATCCGTGTACACCCAACGCTCGACAGCGGTGCGGGATTTACGCGCGACCAACACCACTTCGCTGACCAGGATGCCGGCGTTGGCGATCAGCGAACGGCCTGGCTCAAGGATGATTTCCGGCAGGTCGTCACCGAAGTCTTCCTTGAGGAAACGGATGATTTCTTCGGCGTAGGTTTCCAGGCTGTTGGTGCGGGTGATGTAGTTGGCCGGGAAGCCGCCGCCCATGTTGATCAGCTTGAGGTGGATGCCGTCTTCTTCTTTCAGACGCTCGAAGATCACTTTGACCTTGGCGATTGCCGCGTCCCAGACGCTGATGTCGCGCTGCTGCGAGCCAACGTGGAAGGAGATGCCGTAAGGCACCAGGCCCAGGTCGCGAGCGAGGATCAGCAGGTCCATGGCCATGTCAGTCTGGCAGCCGAATTTACGCGACAAAGGCCAGTCAGCGGTGGTCGAACCCTCGGTGAGGATACGCACATAGACTTTCGAACCCGGTGCAGCCTTGGCGATGTTGCGCAGGTCGGCTTCGGAGTCGGTGGCATACAGACGCACACCCTTCTCATAGAAGTAGCGAATGTCCTTGGATTTCTTGATGGTGTTGCCGTAGCTGATGCGGTCCGGGCTGACGCCGCGACCCAGCACCTTGTCCAGCTCGTAAATCGAGGCGATGTCGAAGCTCGAACCTTTCTCTTTCAGCAGGTCGATGATCTCGACGGCCGGGTTGGCCTTGACCGCGTAGTAAACCTTGGCAAATTCGAAACCGGCGCGCAGGTCGTCATAGGCCTGGGCGATCATCGCGGTGTCGATAACCACGAACGGGGTTTCTTGCTTGTCGGCGAAGGCCTTCATTTTCTGAAAGGTTTCACGCGCGAAATAGTCTTCGACATTGATCGACATACTTGGGAGCTCCTAATGGCAAACGGGTAAAAACAATGGGTGCAAATGAACGTCCTCCGTATCCCCACTTTGGTTCGCCTACTTCCCAAGGCATGTCGCCGAAAGCAAAAAGGTCAACCTGGCGCTGCGCCGCGGGTGACCTTGCTGTCTCGTCGTCAGTACTTGAGCCGGATGGATCGTTTCCAGCATGGACGTTCGGCGCGAACTTTAGGACTTGAGCGGCTTGAGATCAACAAAAAATGTCGCGTTTTTGCACGCATCCGTCGTGCGGTCCCGCTCAGTCCTTTATGTAACCGACCTGGATGACAGTGTGATGTTCCCGTTGGAGGGATATTTTGGGTGTTTCGGTGAGAGTTGTGGTGCCCCTAATCGCGAGCAAGCTCGCTCCCACACTGGATCTGTGGTGTGCATGCAATCTGTGCATCAACACACATCCCCTGTGAGAGCGAGCCTGCTCGCGATGGCGTCCGTCAGGCCAGCGCTACTTCGGCAGGCGAAACAATACGGGTCTTGCCGCCACGCGAACGCCCGGAGCTCAAGTACTCGGCAATCGACTCCTGCGTCACTTCACCGAGGAATACCCGCTCGGCGTCCATCACCGGCAGCCACGAGCGGTTGAACTCGTACATGCGCGACAGCAGGATCCGCAGGTGCTCGTCATAGGCCGCCGTGGCGTTGAACTCGCGCAGGTATTGCGCGCAGGTGCCGGTCTGACGATGCAGATCGCGGCGGCGCACGTAGCCCAGGGCCTTGTTGTCGGCGCAGGTGACCACCACGTAGCGGCGGTCGAGTTCGTCCATCAATTCCAGCGCTTCGGCCACCGGTGTTTCCGGGCTGACCGACGGCGCGTTGTCCGCCGCGTCTTCGGCCTTGACTAGCAGCAGGCGCTTGAGCGTGCTGTCCTGGCCGACGAAGTTGCTGACAAAGTCATCCGCCGGGTGCGCGAGAAGGGTGTCCGGGTGGTCGATCTGGATTAGCTTGCCGCCACGGAAGATCGCGATCTTGTCGCCGAGCTTGATCGCTTCGTCGATGTCATGACTGACCATGATCACAGTCTTGCCCAATGCCCGTTGCATCTCGAAGAACTCGTTCTGGATCATCTCACGGTTGATCGGGTCGACCGCGCCGAACGGCTCATCCATCAACAGCAGCGGGGCGTCTGCGGCCAGAGCGCGGATCACACCGATCCGCTGTTGCTGGCCACCGGACAACTCACGCGGGTAGCGACTCAGATACTGCTTGGGTTCCAGCTTGATCATGCTCATCAACTCGCGGGCGCGGTCGTGGCATTGCTGTTTGTCCCAGCCGAGCAGGCGCGGAACGATGGTGATGTTTTCCTCGATGGTCATGTTCGGGAACAGACCGATCTGCTGGATCACATAACCGATGTTGCGACGCAGCGTTACGGCGTCGAGGTCGGTGGTGTCTTCGCCGTTGATCAGGATCTTGCCCGAGGTCGGCTTGATCAACCGGTTGATCATTTTCAGCGTGGTGCTTTTGCCGCACCCCGATGGCCCGAGGAATACGCAAATTTCGCCTTCATTGACGGTCAGGTTCACCGAGTCCACGGCTTTGATGTCTTTGCCGTTGCTGTGAAAGGTTTTGCTGAGGTTTTGAAGTTCGATCATTTCAGGAGTCCTTTTGGAGTCAGCGTGCGTTGCAGCCATTGCAGAAGCAGGTCGGCGAAGATCGCCAGAAGACTGACCAGCACTGCACCGACGATCAGCATCGACATGTCGCTGCGGCTGATGGCAGCGAGGATAAGTACGCCCAGTCCACCGGCGCCGATGGTGGCGGCGATGGTCATCACCCCGATGTTCATCACCACGGCGGTGCGCACGCCAGCGAGGATCACCGGCACCGCAATCGGCAACTCGACCATGCGCAGGCGCTGGCCGAAGGTCATGCCGATACCGCGCGCGGCTTCGCGAATACCGGGTTCGACGCCAGTCAGCGCCAGGTAGGTGTTACGCATGATCGGCAGCAGGGAATACAGAAACACCGCGGTGATGGCCGGCATCGGTCCCAGGCCCTGGCCGAATTTCGAGTAGAACGGCAGCAGCAGACCGAACAGCGCAATCGACGGAATGGTCAGCAGTACCGTGGCGCTGGCTTGCAGAGGACCGGCCAGCGCTGGGAAGCGTGTCATCAGAATGCCCAGCGGCACACCGACCACAATTGCCAGGGTCACGGCAATGCCGACCAGGGTGATGTGTTGCCAGGTCAGGTGCAGGACGAGCGGCCAGTCCAGGTGGGAAAAGGCGTTGAGAAATTCCATGGCTTTTCCTCAGTTGATGGGGTGCTGGCGCAAGAAATCTGCGGCCACGGCGGAAGGGCTTTCGTGGTCGACGTCGACCCGCGCATTGAGCTGACGCATGGTTTGGTCATCGAACAGTTGGGCCAGCGGTTTGAGTTGTTCGGCCAGTTGCGGGTGGGCGTCGAGGTAGGTTTGACGCACGACTGGCGCGGCGGTGTAGTCCGGGAAGTAATGCTTGTCGTCTTCCAGCAGTTTCAGCTTGAAGGCGTTCAAGCGCCCGTCGGTGGTGTAGACCAGACCGGCAAATACCTGGCCATTGCGCAGCGCGGTGTAGACCAGTCCGGCGTCCATCTGGCGGATGTTGTTGCGGGTCAGGTTCATGCCGTAGAGCTTGACCATGCCTTTGAGGCCGTCGGAACGGTTGGCGAACTCGGTGTCCAGCGCCACCAGGTGGTTGGTCTGCGCCTCAGCGCTGAGCACGCTGTTCAAGTCGCTGATGCTGTTGATTTGCGGATACTCATCGGCAACGTTCTTCGGCAGCGCGAGTGCATACGTGTTGCTGAATTTCGACGGAGCGAGCCAGACCAGGCCCTTTTTTGCGTCGAGTTCCTTGACCCGCGCGTAGGACTGTTCGCTGTCGAGCTTCTCCGTGACATGGTTGTAGGCCACCAGCGACACGCCGGTGTATTCCCACATCAGGTCCAGTTGGCCGTTTTCATGGGCACTGCGGGCCAGACTGCTGCCCAGACCTCCTGTCACCTGGACGTCGTAACCCTGGGTGCGCAGGTATTGGGAGGTGATTTCCGCGAGCAGGGTTTGTTCGGTGAACACCCGGGCACCGATGCGAATCAGCGGTTTTTCGGCGGCGTGGGCAAATCCTGCGCACAGCAGGACGCAACCTAGTAACAAGCTAAATGTCTTCATGATTATTCCTTCGCTCAGCCGGATCAGGACTGAGGTAAACCGCGTTCCAGCCAGAGGCGGCTGGCCAGTGTCACCAGACCGTCGAGCAGCAATGCCAGCAGGGCGGTGCAGGCTGCGCCGAGTATCAGTTGCGGCTGATTGTTCAAGGCAATGCCGGGGAAAATCAGGCTGCCCAGGCTATTGGCGCCGATCAGGAATGCCAGCGGTGCGGTGCCGACATTGATCGCCAACGCCACGCGTACGCCGCCGATGATGATCGGCACGGCGTTCGGCAGTTCGACCCGCCAGAGCACCTGACTCGGGGTCATGCCGATGCCGACGGCCGCTTCCTTGAGTGAACCCTGAACGTTTTTCAGGCCTTCGTAGGTGTTGCGCACGATGGGCAACAGGGACGCGAGGAATAGCGCGAAGATCGCAGGGCCGCTGCCGATCCCGAGAATTCCCAGGGCAATGGCCAGTACGGCGAGTGGCGGGACAGTGTTGCCGATGTTGAAGAGCTGCATGAAGCGTTCGGCGCGTCCGACCATGGTCGGGCGGCTGAGGAAGATACCGGCGGGGATGCCCACAACGAGGGCGGCCAGCATGGAAGCGAGGACTAGAATCAGATGAGCTTGCAGGTAAAACAACAAATCGTCGCGGTACAGTTCGATCGTGTTGATGCCGATCCAGTGGATCAGCAGGGCCAGAAGGGCGACGACAACCGCTCCTCCTGTCAGCCCTTTGCCATAGCGAATAGCCACAGGCGGACTCCTTTATTTCAGTCGGCGAACAGAACTTCGTGTGGCAACGCCATACTTGGCTGCCGAAGAAACTGTTCGCGAATAGCAGCTCGTTCAATGCCGGCAAAGCGGCATGAGATCGAGCCATAAGCGCAGCCTCGTCAGGCTGACTTGCTGATATTTCAGCCCCTGACGACAGGTCGTAACAGGGGAGTGGACGCCTCCACGGTTTAAAAGGTTCCCACGTTAGACACTATTTAGCCACCCCGGCCGCCTCACCTCTCGTCGTAGCAGCTGTCGAGCCTGCGAGGCTGCGTTCGGCGGCGTAGCCGTCGTAAAACCGGGCTCTGCGGTGTGTCAGGTTGACTGCGGTTGGCGATTCTACGACGGCTTCGCCGCCGAACGCAGCCTCGCAGGCTCGGCAGCTGCTACAGGGCGAACGGTGGTCTGTAGATGTCGTTTTGAGCTATACTCGCCGCCCTTTTTTGAATCACCTGCCAGGCGATTTCCCATGACCAAACAGGCCGCCGAAGTCGCGAAACGCCGCACTTTCGCCATTATTTCCCACCCCGATGCGGGTAAGACCACCATCACCGAGAAGCTCTTGCTGATGGGCAAGGCGATTGCGATTGCCGGTACGGTGAAGTCTCGCAAATCCGACCGCCATGCCACCTCCGACTGGATGGAAATGGAAAAGCAGCGTGGTATTTCCATTACCACGTCGGTCATGCAGTTCCCGTATCGCGATCACATGATCAACCTGCTCGACACCCCGGGCCACGAAGACTTCTCCGAAGACACCTACCGCACCCTGACGGCGGTCGACTCGGCATTGATGGTTCTCGACGGCGGTAAGGGCGTAGAGCCACGGACCATCGCCCTGATGGACGTTTGCCGTCTGCGTGACACGCCGATCGTCAGCTTCATCAACAAACTCGACCGCGACATTCGCGACCCGATCGAACTGCTCGACGAAATCGAAGCCGTCCTGAAGATCAAGGCTGCGCCGATCACCTGGCCGATCGGTTGCTACCGCGATTTCAAAGGCGTCTATCACCTCGCCGACGACTACATCATTGTGTACACCGCAGGCCACGGCCACGAGCGTACCGAGGTGAAAATCATCGAGAAGCTCGATTCCGATGAAGCCCGCGCCCACTTGGGTGACGAGTACCACCGCTTCGTCGAACAGCTGGAACTGGTGCAGGGCGCCTGCCACGAATTCAATCAGCAAGAGTTCATGGACGGCCAACTGACCCCGGTGTTCTTCGGTACCGCATTGGGCAACTTCGGGGTCGATCACGTGCTCGACGCTGTGGTCAACTGGGCGCCGAAGCCGCTGGCCCGTGTCGCCAACGAGCGTACCGTGGAGCCGGTGGAAGAGAAGTTCGCCGGTTTCGTGTTCAAGATCCAGGCGAACATGGACCCTAAACACCGCGACCGCATTGCCTTCATGCGTATCTGCTCCGGCAAGTATGAGAAAGGCATGAAGATGCGCCACGTGCGCACCGGCAAGGACGTACGGATCGGCGATGCGCTGACCTTCTTCTCCTCTGAGCGTGAGCAACTGGAAGAAGCGTTTGCCGGCGACATCATCGGTCTGCACAACCACGGCACCATCCAGATCGGCGACACCTTCACCGAAGGCGAAACCCTGGGCTTCACCGGTATCCCGCACTTCGCCCCGGAACTGTTCCGCCGCGTACGCCTGAAGGATCCGCTGAAATCCAAGCAACTTCGCCAGGGCTTGCAGCAGCTGGCCGAAGAGGGCGCGACCCAGGTGTTCTTCCCGGAACGCAGCAACGACATCATCCTCGGCGCCGTCGGTGTGCTGCAGTTCGATGTGGTCGCCAGCCGCCTGAAAGAGGAATACAAGGTTGAATGCGCCTACGAGCCGATCACGGTCTATTCCGCGCGCTGGATCGATTGCAGCGATAAGAAGAAGCTCGAAGAGTTCAGCGTCAAGGCTGTGGAAAACCTTGCGATTGACGGCGGTGGTCACCTGACCTACCTGGCCCCGACCCGAGTCAATCTGGCGCTGATGGAAGAACGCTGGCCGGACGTGAAATTCCGTGCGACGCGTGAGCATCACTAAGCGCTGAGTTGAAATACTGAAAACCCTGTTGCGAAAGTTGCGGGGTTTTTTGTGCCTGACGTAATTAACAGCGCGGGCTTGTTACAGAAAACCAGTTGGCAGTCATCGCTGAGGGAGAGGTGTTCCCTGATGGAAAACCATCTGCCAATGCTCGCCCTGCCTGCGCCAGATCGAACTGCGCAAGCTGTTGGTGGGGCAGTGCTGGCCAATGGAGGGAGTGTGACAGTGATAGGTCACCAATACGGTGTATTCAGATAATTGTTTGGCTGCGAATTCGCTGATAGTGCGCCGGGTGAACGCCTCATGAGGCAACTGCTCGACCACTTCGGCCTTGTTCCAGATGCTGCCACTGGCGCCGAACTCGATGAAGTCGTCGGCGAGCAGGCGTGAGATTTCTTCTGCATCGCGTCGGGTTGCCTGCGACTGGAGGCGTTGTTCGAGTTTCAGCAGTGTCTGCGATAGTTCCATGGCAATGGCCTTCGTCTGAGTCGTACGGTCTCACCTTAGCGTACGGTGGATCAGCCAATGCCGATTTCTTCTTTGAACTGTTCCCAAAAACCTTTCAAACGCTCATGGCGATTTTTGTGCTGGGCCAGGCCATATCCGTCAACATCTGCGACGCGAGGGAGCGAAGCAGCGAGTTGTTGTAGCGGCGCGGAAGTAATAGTGGTCATCGTAAGTTCGTTTAAAAAAATGGGGCTTACTGTGGAAGGCATAGTTCGATCCCCCCGCTCCTGCGGGGGGATTAAAAAGGCTCGCAAGAACCAAAATTTCTGACACTTCGCGCGTTGATCCTGGAACCGCTTCGCCATCGTGCCAGAGCGAGCCTTTTCGCCAAAAAACAAGATCAAAAGATCGCAGCGTTCCGCAGCTCCTACGAAGCGCGCGTACACCCGTAGGAGCTGCGGCACGCTGCGATCTTTTGATTTTCATTCCAGCAGAAATAGCTTTTTGGCCTAACCATTATTCCAAACCTGTCTTTTGGCAAAAGGCAATTGGCGACCATCGTTAGTGTCCTATCTGGTCAATCCCGTCTATCCAGACTAGATTTCAGACAGCGCTGCGGTCGTTGGAACTACGATCCGCAGCTATCCGTGATTCACCTACGAAAGGATGGAATCAGCTATGAGCATTTTTCAACGCATGGTTTTACTGATCAAAGTGCTGGTGTTGCTGTCGGTGGGCACTTCGGCAGCGTGGGCGAGCAGCGGCGCGGTGCAGGACCAGGGTTTTTGGGCCGCAAAAAGTGTGCAGGGCAGTAGTTTGATGGTTGCCACTGGTGATCAGGGTGACAGTAAAGGCGATGAGGACCCGTCCTCCGACGATTCCGAAGACGATACCCAGGGTTAAGGATTCAGACAAAAGAAAACCCCTCTTTCCGGACTGATGCGCAATCGGAGAAGGAGGGGTTTGGTTAACACATTGAAAGCGCCCCGAGAGGGCGCTTTTTCATGCCCGGCTTAGACGACGAATTGCTCGGCGTAATGGCAGGCCACCTGGCGGCTGTCGAGTTGGCGCAGGGCCGGCTCTTCTTTGCTGCACCGTTCAGTGGCGTACGGGCAGCGCTTGTGGAAAGCGCAACCGGACGGCGGGTTCAGCGGGTTTGGCAGTTCGCCGACGATCTTGATTTTCGGCTTGGTCGGATCCGGGTGGATCGTCGGTGTGGCCGACAGCAGGGCCTGGGTGTACGGGTGCAGAGGACGGGTGTAGATGTCTTCTTTCGGGCCCATTTCCACCGGACGGCCGAGGTACATCACCAACACTTGGTCGGCGACGTGACGCACCACCGCCAGGTTGTGGGAGATGAACACGTAGGCGGTGTTGAACTCTTGTTGAAGATCCATGAACAGGTTCAGAACCTGAGCCTGGATCGACACGTCCAGCGCCGAGGTCGGTTCGTCCGCGACCAGCACTTTGGGTTGTAGCATCATGGCGCGTGCCAGGGCGATCCGCTGGCGCTGACCGCCCGAGAACATGTGCGGATAACGCTGATAGTGCTCAGGACGCAAGCCGACCTGCTTCATCATCGCCTGGACTTTTTCACGGCGTTCGGCCGCGGAAAGCTTGGTGTTGATCAATAATGGCTCTGCAAGCTGATCGCCGATTTTCTGCCGTGGGTTCAGCGAGGCGTAAGGGCTCTGAAAGACCATCTGCACATCTTTGCGCAGTTGTTTGCGTTCGGCCTTGTTGGCACCGGTCACTTCTTGCCCGGCGATTTTCAACGAGCCCGAAGACGGCTCTTCGATCAACGTCAGGGCACGGGCCAGGGTCGACTTGCCGCAACCGGACTCGCCTACAACAGCGAGGGTCTTGCCGGCTTCGAGTTCGAACGACACGCCATTGAGTGCGCGTACCAGCGCGGTGCCTTTGAACAGGCCGCGGGAGACTTCATAGTGACGGGTGAGGTCACGGGCGGTGAGAACGACGGCCATTACGCCACCTCCTGATTCAAAGGATAGAAGCAGCGGGCGAGGCTGTTGCTTTTCGGGTCCAGGCCTGGACGTTGTTGACGGCAGCTGTCCTGCACGTACGGGCAGCGCGGCGACAGCAGGCAGCCTTGCGGACGGTCATAACGGCCGGGAACGATGCCCGGCAGCGTGGCCAGGCGCGAGGAACCCAGGCTGTGCTCGGGAATTGCCTTGAGCAGCGCTTCGCTGTACGGGTGCGCCGGGATGTCGAATAACTGCGGCACCTGACCGACTTCTACTGCTTGGCCGGCGTACATCACGCACACGCGCTGAGCGGTTTCGGCCACCACGGCGAGGTCGTGAGTGATCAGCACCAGACCCATGTTCTGCTCTTTTTGCAGCGCCAGCAGCAGGTCCATGATCTGCGCCTGAATCGTCACGTCCAACGCGGTGGTCGGTTCGTCGGCGATCAGCAGTTTCGGTTCGCCGGCAATCGCCATGGCAATCGCCACGCGTTGGCTCATACCGCCGGACAGTTGATGCGGGTAGGCATCCATACGGCTTGCGGCGCCCGGGATTTCGACTTTTTCCAGCAGCTCGATAGCGCGCTTACGGGCGGCCTTGCTGGACATTTTCAGGTGCAGACGTAGCACTTCTTCGATCTGGAAACCGACGGTATAGCTCGGGTTCAGTGCGGTCATAGGGTCCTGGAAGACCATGGCCAGGTCTTTGCCGACGATTTGCCGACGCTGACGGTTGCTGAGCTTGAGCATGTTCTTGCCGTCGAAATTCAGGGCGTCAGCGGTGACGATCCCTGGATGTTCGATCAGGCCCATCAGCGCCATCATGGTCACGGACTTGCCGGACCCTGACTCGCCAACGATGGCCAGGACTTCGCCTTTGTCCACGGAAATGTCGAGGCCATCGACCACCGGAACGGCGTTCTTGTCGCCGAAGCGAACGTTGAGATTCTTGATTTCTAACAGTGACATTTGAATCTCCTCAGGCGGCGTTCTTGAGTTTCGGGTCCAGCGCATCGCGCAGGCCGTCGCCCATCAAGTTGATTGCCAGCACGCTGAGCAAAATGGTCAAGCCAGGCAGGCTGACGACCCACCAGGCGCGTTCGATGTAGTCGCGAGCCGAAGCCAGCATGGTGCCCCACTCCGGGGTTGGCGGTTGTACGCCAAGGCCGAGGAAGCCCAGTGCCGCGGCATCGAGAATCGCCGAGGAGAAGCTCAGGGTCGCCTGAACGATCAGTGGCGCCATGCAGTTGGGCAGCACAGTGACGAACATCAGACGTGGCAGACCGGCACCGGCCAGGCGTGCGGCGGTCACGTAGTCGCGGTTCAGTTCGCCCATCACCGCGGCGCGGGTCAGACGAACATAGGACGGCAACGAAACCACGGCGATGGCGATAATGGTGTTGATCAGGCCAGGGCCGAGGATGGCGACGATCGCCACAGCCAGCAGCAGGGATGGCAGGGCCAGCATGATGTCCATCAGACGCATGATGGTCGGGCCCAGCAGGCGCGGGAAGAACCCGGCGAACAGACCCAGCAGGATCCCCGGAATCAGCGACATGACCACCGACGACAGGCCGATCAACAAGGACAGGCGCGAACCGTGGATCAGACGCGACAGCAGGTCGCGACCCAGTTCATCGGTGCCGAGCAGGAACTGCATCTGCCCATTTGCCAGCCAGGCTGGCGGGGTCAGCAGGAAGTCGCGGAACTGCTCGCTCGGGTTATGCGGAGCTACCCATGGGGCGAAAATCGCGCAAAAAATAACCAGCAGCATGAAGAACAGGCCGGCAACGGCACCCTTGTTCTTGGAGAAGGCTTGCCAGAACTCTTTGTACGGGGACGGGTAAAGCAGGCTTTGATCGACTGCTACGGTAGACGTTGGAGTACTCATTCGTAGGGTCTCAGCGCTGGTGACGGATGCGTGGGTTTGCGAAGCCATAAAGAATATCCACTACAAAGTTGACCAGAATCACCAGGCAGGCGATTAACAGGATTCCGTTTTGCACCACTGGGTAGTCCCGGGCGCCAATGGCTTCGATCAGCCATTTGCCGATACCGGGCCAGGAGAAGATGGTTTCGGTCAGAACCGCACCGGCCAGCAATGTGCCGACTTGCAAACCGACCACGGTCAGTACCGGGATCAAGGCGTTGCGCAGGCCGTGAACGAACACCACGCGCGACGGCGACAGGCCTTTGGCCCGGGCGGTGCGGATGTAGTCTTCACGCAGGACTTCGAGCATCGAGGAGCGGGTCATCCGGGCGATCACCGCCAACGGGATGGTACCGAGCACGATGGCCGGAAGAATCAGGTGATGCAGGGCGTCGAAGAACGCGCCAGTGTCATTGGCCAGCAGGGTGTCGATGAGCATGAAGCCGGTTCTTGGCTCGATGTCGTAAAGCAGGTCGATCCGCCCGGACACCGGGGTCAAGCCCAGGGAGACCGAGAAGAACATGATGAGGATCAGACCCCACCAGAAGATCGGCATCGAATACCCGGCAAGGGAGATGCCCATTACCCCATGGTCGAATAGGGACCCTCGCTTCAGCGCCGCGATCACCCCGGCCAATAGCCCGAGAACGCCAGCGAACAGCAAGGCCGCCATGGACAGTTCCAGAGTTGCCGGGAACAGCGAGGTGAACTCGGTCCATACGCTTTCACGGGTACGCAGGGATTCACCCAGGTCACCGTGGGCCAGTTTGCCGATGTAGTCCAGATACTGGGCGTACAGCGGTTTGTTCAGACCAAGGCGTTCCATTGCCTGAGCATGCATTTCGGGATCCACCCGACGTTCGCCCATCATTACTTCCACGGGGTCGCCGGGAATCATGCGAATCAATGCGAAAGTCAGCAGGGTGATGCCGAAGAACGTGGGGATCAATAATCCCAATCGGCGGGCAATAAAACTAAACATCTTCTGGTGTACCTCATCAGCCGGTTAGGCGTTCCCGGCAGCGTTGGGGTCAACGTTGCCGGGCGTTTTCTTATCTACTTCACCTGGGTGGTGGCGAAGTTATTAGTGGTAAGGGGGCTAATGTGGTAGCCCTCTACGTTGTTGCGCATTGCGGTGAACATGCGGGTGTGGGCCATGCTGATCCATGGCTGGTCCTGATTGAAAATCAGTTGGGCCTGTTCATAGAGCGCTGTGCGTTCGGCAGGGTTTACTTTAGCTCGGGCTTCATCGATTAGCGTCTGAAACTTCTCATTGCACCAGCGGGCGTAGTTTTCGCCGTTCTTCGCTGCTTCGCAACTGAGGTTAGGCGTCAGGAAGTTATCCGGGTCGCCGTTGTCGCCCGCCCATCCGGCAGAAACCATGTCGTGCTCGCCGTTTTTGGCGCGCTTGAGCATTTCGCCCCATTCCATGACGCGAATGTCGAGCTTGATCCCGACCTTGGCCAGGTCCGCTTGCATCATCTGTGCGCCGAGCATCGGGTTCGGGTTGGTCGGGCCGCCACCGTTACGGGTGAACAGGGTCAGCACAGTACCGTCCGGCACGCCCGCTTCCTTGAGCAGGGCACGGGCCTTGTCGAGGTCACGGGGTGGGTTTTTCAGGTCGTGGTTGTAGCCCAGCAGCGTCGGCGGGTACGGGTTGACCGCCACCGTGGCGTTATTTTTACCGAACAGCGCGTTGACGTAGGCTGCCTTGTCGAAAGCGATGTTGATCGCCTTACGGACCCGCACGTCGCTCATGTATTTATGCTGGGTGTTCATGGCGATGTAGGAGACGGTCATCGCGTCCATTTCATCGACGTTCAGGTTGGTGTCTTTCTTGATGCTCGGGATGTCATCCGGTTTCGGATACAGCGCGACCTGACACTCGTTGGCCTTGAGCTTTTGCAGGCGCACGTTGTTGTCGGTGGCGATGGCCAGGATCAGCGCGTCAGCCGGTGGTTTGCCGCGGAAGTACTCCGGGTTGGCCTTGAAGCGGACCTGAGCGTCCTTGGCGTAACGCTGGAAGATGAACGGGCCGGTGCCGACCGGTTTGCTGTTCAGGTCGCCGGTCTTGTCGGCCTTGAGCAGTTGGTCAGCGTACTCGGCGGAGTAGATCGAGGCGAACGCCATGGCGATGTCGGCCAGGAACGGCGCTTCGCGGCGGGTCAAGGTGAACGTGACGGTGTTGTCGTCGACTTTATCAACGCTTTTGAGCAGTTCCTTGAAGCCCATGCTTTCAAAGTACGGGAAGCCCACGCTCGACTTGGTGTGCCACGGGTGTTTCGGGTCCAGCTGACGCTGGAAACTCCAGACCACGTCGTCGGCATTCAGGTCGCGGGTCGGCTTGAAGTAATCGGTGGTGTGAAACTTGACGCCTTTGCGCAGGTGGAACGTGTAGGTCAGACCGTCCTCGCTGATGTCCCAGGAATCGGCCAGTGCCGGAACCACCTCAGTGGTACCGGGCTTGAAGTCCGCCAGACGATTGAAGATGGTTTCGGACACCGCATCGCCTGTGACTGCAGTCGTGTACTGGACCATATCGAAGCCTTCCGGGCTGGCTTCGGTACAGACCACCAAGGGTTTGGCCGAGGCGCCGATAGCGACACTCAGCAGCGCGGCGGCGATGGCCGCACGTAGGGGAAGCATTTTCATCAAGAGCCCTCTGCAATCGGTTGAACAGGAAAAAACCAGACGGCCAACTCGTCATGAGTCAGCCGTTTGGCAGCGTTTTTACAAAATGTTGAACGGGATGGTGGTCACGAGACGGAACTCGTTGAGACTGCCGTCAGCCTGGTTTTCGCTCGCACGGTGCGCGGTGTAGGTCGCGCGAACTGTGGTGGCCTTGAGTGGACCGCTCTGTACGGCGTACGAAGCACCGATGCCGTATTCATAGTGGTGCTCGCCATCCATGTTTTTCACGTCATAGGCGGTGCCGGTGTAGTGCGTACCGTCGATGCCCCAGCCGCGAGCCTGGTAGATGTTGAACTTCAGGCCTGGCACGCCGTATTCAGCCATGTTCAGACCATAGGCGATCTGGAAGGACTTCTCGTTCGGGCCGTTGAAGTCCGAGAGCAGGGAGTTGGCCAGGTAGATGCCGTTGGTTTCGTGCAGGTAGTCGAAGTACTCGTCACCGGCAATTTGCTGCCAGGAGAACGTCAGGCTGTGAGCCTGGTGGGTCAGACCGAACGACACGGAGTAGGCATCGTTGTTGATGTTGCCCATTTCCTTTTTGCCGGTGTCGAGGGTCTTGTAGTAGTTCAGGCCGGTGGTCAGGCCCAGCACCGAGCTATCGCCCAGTTCGTGGGTGGCGCCGAAGTAGTACTGATTCCAGAAGTCCTCGACGTTCGCGACGTACAGGCTGGTCTTCAGGCTTTTGAACGGCTGATAGTTGAGACCAGCGGTGTTCACGCGATCGGTTTCGGCCTTGTTGTTGGTGTACTCGGTACGGAATTTCGACAGGCTCTCTTCGGTCCGCGGGGATACGCGGTCAAAGGATCCTGCGTCGAACGACAGGTTGTTCAGCTCTTCGCTGTGCAGGCTCACACCCTCAAAGCTCGAAGGCAATGCACGGTTACCGATGGTGTCGACAATCGGGGTGCTGAAATTCTGGCGACCGGCGGTCAGCGTCGTGTTCGATACGCGGAACTTGACGTTGGCCAGGCCCAGTTTGCTCCACTGGCCAACGGCATCGCCACCTTCCTTGGTCAGGGTACGGTTGTTGCCTGCGCCTGGACGAGAGCCCGGTGCGCCACCGTTGTTGGACGCCAGATCCTTTTGATCACGGTCCAGTGCCACGGCGTTGTAGGCGGCTACTTCAGTGCTGACACCGACGGTGCCCTGAGTGAAGCCGGAGTTGTACTTGACGATGGTGCCCTGAACCCAGTTGATACGGCGATCGGTTGGAGTCGCCACACCGTCTTTGAGGTAGGTGAACTTGCCGCCACGTTTCAGTTGTTCGTTGGCGTACCAGTTACGCGTGCTGCCGTCGATCTTCTGACCTTCGACAAAGCCTGTTGCGTCGGCTTGCGCGCTGCTGGTGTTGACCGTAACCGGGGTGAATTCCTGGCTCTGGGTTTCTGCGTAAGCCGTAGCGGTTACGCTGCTGATGGCCAAGGCCAATAACGCGGTGCTGCTCAGTTTCATGGGTGAAGCTCCTTTCTTTCTTTTATTAATGCCGGTCTTTTTTGGTGATCCGGCTATTTGGTTTCGAACTCATTCACGCATCGCAAACGTTTGCATTTGGCTTGTTCGCCGAATTCAGGCAACACCTTTGCTTGAGGGCGAAAATCGCCCTCAGGGTTCTGGCTAATCAGTTATTGGTCGATGCTGACACCCGAGAAAACGTTACGGCCGAAGGGGCTGACCTTGAATCCTTCGACTTTGGCGCTCAACGGCTGGTTGACCGTCGAGTGGGCGACAGGGGTGATCGGCACTTGCTGCTTGAGCAATTGCTGAGCCTGTTTGTAGAGCACCGTGCGTTGCTCGCGGTCGGTGACAATCTTGGCCTGCTTGATCAGCTTGTCGTATTGCGGGTCACACCACATGGAGTAGTTGTTGCCGCCAATCGCGTCGCAGCTGTACAGGGTGCCCAGCCAGTTGTCCGGGTCCCCGTTGTCGCCGGTCCAGCCGATCAGGCTGATGTCGTGCTCGCCATTCTTGGTGCGCTTGATGTACTCGCCCCATTCGTAGCTGACGATCTTCACTTTCAGGCCGATTTTCGCCCAGTCCGACTGAAGCATCTCAGCCATCAACTTGGCGTTCGGGTTGTATGGACGCTGCACGGGCATCGCCCACAGGGTGATCTCGGTGCCTTCCTTGACCCCGGCAGCCTTGAGCAATTCCTTGGCTTTTTCCGGGTTGTAGGCGGCGTCTTTGATGGTTTCGTCGTAGGACCACTGGGTCGGTGGCATGGCGTTGACCGCCAGTTGGCCGGCGCCCTGGTACACCGCCTTGAGAATCCCTTGCTTGTTCACCGCCATGTCCAGCGCCTGGCGGACTTCGAGCTGGTCGAAGGGTTTATGTCGCACGTTGTAGGCGATGTAGCCAAGGTTGAAACCGGGCTTCTCGATGAGCTGCAGCTTGGGGTCGTTTTTCAGCGCGTCGACATCGGCCGGGCGTGGGTGCAGGGTGATCTGGCATTCGTTTTTCTTGAGCTTCTGCACGCGCACCGACGCATCGGTGTTGATGGCGAAAATCAGTTGGTCGAGCTTGACCCGGCTCGGGTCCCAGTAGTGTTTGTTGCCGGTGTAGCGGATGTTGGAATCTTTCTGGTAGCTCTTGAACACGAACGGCCCGGTGCCGATCGGCTTCTGGTTGATCTCGCTCGGCTTGCCGGACGCGAGCAACTGGTCGGCGTATTCGGCAGAGAGAATCGAGGCGAAACTCATGGCGATGTTCTGAATGAACGCGGCGTCTACCGAGTTCAGGGTCATGACCACGGTCAGCGGCCCGGTCTTCTCGACCTTGGCGATGTTCTTGTTCAGGCTCATCCCGTTGAAGTATGGAAACTCGGTCGGGTAAGCCTTACGGAATGGATGCTCGGCATCGAGCATGCGATTGAAGGTGAACAACACGTCGTCGGCGTTGAAATCGCGGCTCGGCGTGAAGTACTGGGTGCTGTGAAATTTCACCCCTTCGCGCAGGTGGAACGTGTACTTGAGACCATCCTCGGAAATATCCCAACGGGTGGCCAGGCCCGGTACGACACTGGTAGCGCCTTTTTCGAACTCGGCCAGCCGGTTGTACAACGGTTCGGCGGCATCGTTGTCGGTTGCAGTGGTGTACTGCGCGGTGTCGAAACCTGCCGGGCTGCCTTCGGAGCAAAACACCAGGCTGTTGTTGGCGGCCTGGCTGATTGACGTGGCGGCCAACAGGCCGGTGCCCAGTAATGCGGATAAAACCAAGGTATGGCGCATGACGCTCCCTCTCTTTTTAGGTGTTAAACAGTGCGTCATCGTCCCGTCCTGGGACGTGCAGACATCACTGATCCAAAGCCATGGGTTCAGCAGTTGCCAGCCGCAGCGAAAAAACGGCCGTACCCCGACGGTATGAGTCGAAGGTCAGGCGGTAAATGCGTAAGGCCTGAAAAACAGGTAGGAAAAGGCGACACGTCCTAAACCCGCTGCAGTAGTCCGCAGTGGTTTGGGAAGTAGGCGAATTCCAGCTGTCTTGGCAGATAAGGCAACGGCGACGTCAAGGACGTCGCCGTTGCAAAACCCTATTTGCTGACGCTGACGCCGTAGAAGGAGTTCAAGCCAAATGGGCTGATCTTGAAGTCCTGCACGTTGTCGCGCATGGGTTGGAACACCGTCGAGTGAGCGATAGGTGTCATTGGAACGGCGTCTTTGAGGACGTGTTGCGCCTGTTTGTACAGTTCGGTGCGCTTGGCCTGATCGGTAGTGCGCTTGGCTTCTTTCACGATGCCGTCAAACTTCTTGTCACACCACTTGGAGAAGTTGTTGCCCTGCAGCGAATCGCAGCCGAACAGCACGTTCAGCCAGTTGTCCGGGTCACCGTTGTCGCCGCTCCAGCCAATCAGCATCGCGCCGTTTTCGCCGCCTTTGGAGCGCTTGATGTACTCGCCCCACTCATAGGTCACGATCTTGGCCTTGATACCGATCTTGGCCCAGTCGGACTGCAGCATTTCAGCCATCAGTTTGGCGTTCGGGTTGTAAGGACGCTGCACCGGCATCGCCCACAGGTTGATCTCGGTGCCTTCCTTGATGCCGGCTTCCTTGAGCAGCTCGCGGGCTTTCTCAGGGTTGTACGGCGCATCCTTGATGGTGGTGTCGTAAGACCACTGGGTTGGCGGCATGGCGTTGACCGCCAGTTGACCCGCACCCTGGTAAACCGAGTCGATGATCTGCTGTTTGTTGACGGCCATGTCCAGTGCCTGACGCACTTTCAGTTGAGCCATCGGGTTCGGCTGATCGCTGCCCTTGATCTTGTCCATCACGTTGTAAGCGATGTAACCCAGGTTGAAACCAGCCTGGTCAGGCACCTTCAGAGTCTTGTCTTCTTTCAGCGCCTTCAGGTCGGCCGGGCGTGGGAACAGAGTGATCTGGCACTCGTTCTTTTTCAGCTTCTGAATACGCACCGACGGGTCGGTGGTGATGGCGAAGATCAGGTTGTCGATCTTGACGTCGTCAGGCTTCCAGTAGTCCTTGTTCCCGGTGTAGCGGATGTTGGAGTCTTTCTGGTAGCTCTTGAACACGAACGGACCAGTGCCGACCGGCTTCTGGTTGATATCGGCGGCTTTGCCTTCCTTGAGCAGCTGGGCAGCGTACTCGGCGGACTGGACCGAAGCGAAGCTCATGGCCATGTTCTGGATGAACGCGGCATCAACTTCTTTGAGCGTGAACTTGACGGTGTGATCGTCGACTTTATCGATCTTGGTGATGTTGGTGTCCATCCCCATGTCGGTGAAGTACGGGAATTCGGTCGGGTAGGCCTTACGGAACGGGTCATCCTTGTTAATCATGCGATTGAAGGTGAACAGCACGTCGTCGGCGTTGAAGTTACGCGTCGGCTTGAAATACGGTGTGGTGTGGAACTTGACGCCTTCACGCAGATGGAAGGTGTAGGTCAGGCCATCCGGGGAAATGTCCCAGCTGGTGGCCAGGCCAGGAACAACGGCGGTGCCGCCACGTTCGAACTGGCTCAAACGGTTGAACATGGTTTCTGCAGAGGCGTCGAAGTCGGTTCCGGTGGTGTACTGACCAGGGTCGAAACCGGCCGGGCTCCCTTCGGAGCAAAACACCAGGTTAGTCGCAGCGGAGGCGAAAGGTGCGCTAGCTAACAAGCTTGCGCCGACTAAAAACGGAATGACCGCGTGTTTAAGCATGGTGGCCTCATGATTTGTTGTCATTTTTGGAATTAGAGGACGACCTCGTGAGTCGACCTGCGGATACTTATGCAGGGCCCATACCCAATGCAAGATGCCGAATGGCTACAAGCCTTAAACAGTGGCACGAACGTACCTTAATGTCGCATATGTATAAATGTTGACGCATTTCACCGTTTGCAGTCGTTTTTCTCGGTGCAAACGACGCACCATAGAGGTGCGTCCGGGGCGCTTGGCGCACCCGGCCGGAGCGTGGTGTTACTTATTTATACCTACGCCATAAAAGGGTGTGAGGCCAAACGGGCTGATCTTGAAGTCCACGACTTCCTTGCGCAGTGGCTGGAACACCGTCGAGTTCGCAATCGGGGTGATGGGCACCTGTTGCTTAAGGATTTGCTGTGCCTGTTGGTACAGATTGACCCGTTGCTGTTTGTCAGTGGACACCTTGGCGTTCTGGATCAATTTGTCGTAAGCCGGGTCGCACCACTTGGCGTAGTTGCTACCTTTCACCGCGGCGCAGCTGTAGAGCACGCCAAGCCAGTTATCCGGGTCACCGTTGTCGCCGGTCCAGCCGTAGATCATCGCGTCGTGCTCGCCGTTCTTGGCGCGCTTGATGTACTCGCCCCATTCATAGCTGACGATGTTCGCCGTGATGCCGACCTTGGCCCAGTCCTGCTGGATCATCTGCGCCGACATCCGCGCATTCGGGTTGGAGGCGCGTTGCACGGTCATCGCCCACAAATTGATGGTGGTACCGGGTGCAACCCCTGCTTCTTTTAGTAGCGCACGGGCTTTGGTCGGGTCGTAGGGGGCGTCCTTGATGTTCGGGTCATACGACCATTGCGCCGGCGGCAGGGCGTTCTGCGCCAGTTGCCCGGCGCTTTGATAGACGGCCTTGATGATCGCAGGCTTATCAATCGCCATGTCCAGCGCCTGGCGAACCTTGAGCTGATCCAGCGGCGGGTGGGTCACGTTGTAGGCGAGGAAACCGAGGTTGAAGCCGGCTTGTTTGAGCACTCGCAGATTCGGGTCCTGCTCCATCACTTCGATGTCGGCCGGGCGCGGGTAACCGCTGACCTGACATTCGCCGGTCTTGAGTTTTTGCAGGCGCACGGCGGCGTCCGGGGTGATCGAGAAAATCAGGTTGTCGAGTTTCACGTCCTCGGGTTTCCAGTAGGCGCGGTTGGCGCTGTAACGAATCTGCGAGTCTTTCTGATAACGCTTGAACACAAACGGCCCGGTGCCGACCGGCTTCTGGTTGAGGTCAGCGGCCTTGCCCTCTTTGAGCAACTGCGCGGCGTACTCGGCGGACTGGATCGACGCGAAGCTCATCGCCAGGTTCTGCACAAACGCGGCATCAATGTTGTTCAGGCGAAAGCGCACCGTGTGCTCGTCGACCTTGTCGACACTTTTGATCGTGGTGTTCAGGCCCATGTCGGTGAAGTATGGCGACTCGGCGGGGTAGGCCTTGCGAAAGGCATTCTCGGGGTCGAGCAAGCGCTGGAAGGTGAACAGCACATCGTCCGCGTCGAAATCGCGGCTCGGCGTGAAGTAGTCGGTGGTATGAAACTTCACCCCTTCGCGCAGGTGGAAGGTGTAGCTCAGGCCATCGCTGGAAACCTCCCAACTCGTCGCCAGCCCTGGCTCGACTTCGGTGCCACCACGTTTGAACTGGGTGAGACGGTTGAACACCGTTTCCGCCGACGCATCGAAATCCGTGCCGCTGGTGTACTGGCTGGGGTCGAAGCCGGCAGGGCTGGCTTCGGAGCAGTAGACCAGGGTGGTTGTAGCCTGGGCGAATGGGGCGATGGTGGCGAGGGTGAAGGCAAGCAGAAGCGGTTTGACGGTGATTCTATCCATGGAGTCCCCGAGGGTTTGGCGGCGGCTTTTTCTGGAGAGTAGCGTTGTTGATGGGGGACGCGGAAATATCCGTTTGTTAGGGGGACCCCTCTGTTGTGGCATACACAGCGAGGCACTGGTCTTGTAGTCGACTGTGGCGCTATCGGTATCTACGCACCTCTGATGAGCGCCAAATCTCCCAAGGAGCTGCCGCAGGCTGCGATCTCTTGATCTTCGGCATCCTTGCAAACGCCAAAAGATCAAAAGATCAAAAGATCGCAGCCTGCGGCAGCTCCTACAGGTGATCTGAGCGGATTACGGCATCAACACTTCAATCGAGCCATCGGCGGTCATGCTGACCTGGCTGGTGCCGGCTTCGACTTCCGGGGTCACCGGTGCCGAGTCCATGCCCGCGGCTTTCATCATCATTGGCGCGCGCAAGTAAGGCTGTGGATATCCGTTGCTGTTGAGGTTCAGGTTGACGATTTTGTAACCCTTGCCGCCCAGTGCATCGGTGGCCAGTTGGGCGCGGGCCTTGAAGGCAGTGACGGCTTCTTTGAGCAACGCATCTTCGCTGGCCTTGCGGGTCGGGGTGGCGATGGCGAAGTCCATGCCGCCCATTTTCAGGTCGGTCAGCAGTTCGCCGGTGAGCTTGGACAGCGCAGCGAAGTTCGAGCTTTCCAGGCGCAGTTCGGCGCGTTCACGCCAGCCAGTGATTTTCTGGCCCTTGGTGTCGTAGATCGGGTAGCTGTGACGGCTGCCCTGACGCAGGGTGATGTCCTTGACCTGTTTGGCCTGGCCGAGCGCTTTGTTCATGGTGGTGCTGACGTCGGCGGCGAGTTTCGCCGGGTCGGTGTTTTGTTCTTCGGTGTAGAGGGTCACGATCATCAGGTCGCGGGCCACTTCCTGGCTGACTTCGGCGCGCAGGGAAATCTGGTTGTAGTGAAGTTCGTCGGCGGCCAATGCCGGCACGCTGGCGAGGGTACCGGCACTGAGGGCGAGAAGGGCGGCGCTGCGGCGCAATGTGTTCATGAAGTCTCCTTGGGTGGTGCGCAGGGGTAAGGGTCCAAGCCTGCGTGAAACCATCAGACTGTAGCTTTTATTGTCGGGTTCACCCGGTTACAACTTCTATACAGATCGAGCTCGCACCACTATCTGTAGCAGCTGGCGAAGCCTGCGTTCGAGCGCGAAGCGGTCGCAATCCAGAGAACGCATTCAACCTGACAAAACGCGGTAGCTGATTTTACGACCGCTTCGCGGCCGAACGCAGGCTTCGCCAGCTGCTACAGGGGTTGCGGTGTGATGTGAACTGTCTTTGCCGTGTGGCGCTTTGCCGCACTTTTGCCTGTCGGGCCCCTCGCTTGGTTATACTCGACGCGATCCGCCTGGAGCGCTCATCAGGAGAGCTCATGCTCGCCCCCGTACAACTGCTTTCCGCGACTCGCCAGAACCTCTGGCGACTGACATTCATCCGCACCCTGGTGCTGGCCGCTCAGGCCGGTTCGGTGGGGCTCGCCTACTGGTTCAACCTGCTGCCGCTACCGTGGTTTCAATTGGCGGCGACCCTCGGTTGTTCGATGCTGCTGTGTGCCTTTACCGCGATCCGCTTACGCACCTCGTGGCCGGTGACCGAGCTCGAATACGCCGTGCAACTGGCCTGTGACCTGTTTATCCACAGTGCGCTGCTGTATTTCTCCGGCGGTTCGACCAACCCGTTCGTTTCCTATTATCTGGTGCCGCTGACCATCGCCGCCGTCACGCTGCCGTGGCGCTATTCGGTGGTTCTCTCCGGCATCGCGCTGGCGATGTACACCTTGTTGCTGGCGCAGTTTTACCCGCTGGAAACGTTCCCGATGTACCGGGAAAAGATGCAGATCTACGGCATGTGGCTGAGTTTTGCCCTGGCTGCGGCGGTGATCACCTTTTTCGCCGCGCGGATGGCCGAAGAGCTGCGTCGTCAAGAGGAGCTGCGAGCGATTCGCCGTGAAGAAGGCCTGCGCGACCAGCAACTGCTGGCCGTTGCGACTCAGGCTGCCGGTGCCGCCCACGAATTGGGCACGCCGCTGGCGACCATGAGCGTGCTGCTCAAGGAAATGCAGCAAGACCATCACGACCCGCTGCTGCAAGATGACTTGAGGGTGCTGCAGGATCAGGTGAAGCTGTGCAAAGAGACTTTGCAGCAGCTGGTTCGCGCTGCCGAAGCCAATCGTCGGCTCGCGGTGGAGATGCAGGGCGTCAGCGTCTGGCTCGATGAAGCCCTCAACCGCTGGCACCTGATGCGTCCCGAAGCGACCTATCGCTTGCGGCGCCTGGGGCTTGGCGATGAACCGCGTCTGGCGCCGCCGCCGGACCTGACCCAGGCCTTGCTGAATTTACTGAACAACGCCGCCGATGCCTGCCCCGAAGGGCTGGAAGTGACGCTGAACTGGGATGCCTTCGAGTTGACCATCAGCATTCGCGACCATGGCGCCGGTGTGCCGCTGGCGATTGCCGAACAGATCGGCAAGCCGTTTTTTACCACCAAGGGCAAAGGTTTCGGCCTGGGCCTGTTTTTGAGCAAGGCCAGCGTGACACGCGCTGGCGGCTCAGTGAAACTCTACAGTCATGAGGAAGGCGGTACGCTCACCGAGCTGCGCCTGCCCCGTGTCGCCCGAGGAGACGAACATGAGTGACGAGATTCAAGTCGAAGGCGAAGACCTGCCGCATTTGTTGCTGGTAGACGACGACGCAACATTCACCCGCGTCATGGCTCGCGCCATGAGCCGCCGTGGCTTTCGGGTCAGCACCGCAGGCTCTGCCGAAGAAGGCCTGACCATCGCTCAGGCCGATCTGCCAGACTTTGCCGCGCTGGACCTGAAAATGGACGGCGATTCGGGCCTGGTGCTGCTGCCCAAGCTGCTCGAACTCGACCCGGAAATGCGCGTGGTGATCCTCACCGGTTACTCGAGCATCGCCACCGCCGTCGAGGCGATCAAGCGCGGCGCCTGCAATTACCTGTGCAAACCGGCCGACGCCGACGACGTGTTGGCGGCGTTGCTGTCCGAGCACGCCGACCTCGACACCCTGGTGCCGGAAAACCCGATGTCGGTGGACCGCCTGCAATGGGAACACATCCAGCGCGTGCTGACCGAACACGAAGGCAACATCTCCGCCACTGCCCGCGCCCTGGGCATGCACCGGCGCACTCTGCAGCGCAAACTGCAGAAACGCCCCGTTCGCCGCTGAACCGGCGCTGAACGGTTATCAGCAGACCTCGCGATAACCCGAGCCGATCATCTATGATCGGTTCGTGCCTGTTCTTTTCTTTATCGAGTCTGAACCATGAATCAGAACGCTGAATATTCCGCGGTCAACGACGCTGTGCGCGGGCAGTTTTTTCGCCGTGTCTGGCAGATGATCACGCCGTACTGGCACAGTGAGGAGAAGGGCAAGGCCTGGACGCTGCTGATCGCGGTGATTGCGCTATCGCTGATCAGCGTGGGGATCTCGGTGTGGTTCAACACCTGGTACAAGGATTTCTACAACGCCCTGCAAAAGAAGGACGAAGCGGCCTTCTGGCAACTGATCCTGTATTTCTGCGCGATTGCGGCGGTGGCGATTGTCGGCGCGGTGTACCGGCTCTACCTGACTCAGATGCTGACGATTCGCTGGCGGGCCTGGCTCACCGAGAAGCACTTCGCCCGCTGGCTCGGCGACAAGAATTACTACCAGCTGGAGCAGGGCGGTTACACCGATAACCCGGACCAGCGGATTTCCGAAGACCTCAACAACTTCACCTCCAACACCCTGGGGCTGGGGCTGGGCCTGATCCGCAATGTCGTCAGCCTGGTGTCGTTCTCGATCATCCTGTGGGGCGTGTCGGGCAGCATTGAAGTGTTCGGTTTGACCATTCCCGGCTACATGTTCTGGTGCGTGGTGGTCTATGCGGCAGTCGGTAGCTGGCTGACGCATTTGATCGGTCGCCGTTTGATCGGTCTGAACAACCAGCAACAACGCTTCGAAGCCGACCTGCGTTTCTCCATGGTGCGGGTTCGTGAAAACGCCGAGAGTATCGCCTTGTACAACGGCGAACAGAACGAACAGCAGCGCTTGAGCACACGGTTCGGCAAGGTCTGGCATAACTTCTGGGACATCATGAAAGTGTCCAAGCGCCTGACCTTCTTTACTTCCGGCTACAGCCAGATCGCGATTATCTTCCCGTTCATGGTCGCGGCGCCGCGCTACTTCGCCGGCAAGATCGAACTCGGTGAACTGATGCAAATCAGTTCGGCCTTCGGCAACGTCCAGGAGAGCTTCAGCTGGTTTATCAGCGCGTACTCGGAGCTCGCCTCGTGGCGCGCCACCTGCGACCGTTTGCTGAGTTTCCGTCAGGCCATGAGTGAAAACGAAGAGCGCCAGCCGGCCATTGATGTGCAGCATCAGGGCGATGAGCTGAAGGTGCAGCATGTGGGCCTCGACCTGGCCGACGGTCGTCATTTGTTGACCAGCGCCGACATGACCGTGGAACAAGGCGACCGGCTGATGCTCAGTGGTCGTTCCGGCAGTGGCAAAAGTACCTTGCTGCGGGCGATGGGCGGGCTCTGGCCTATGGGTCACGGTAATATTCGCCTGCCGGCCGCGCGCTATCTGTTCCTGCCGCAAAAGCCGTATCTGCCGATTGGCAGCCTGCGTGAAGCCCTGAGTTATCCACTGTCTGGCGACACCTACCCGCACGAGCGCTATGTGCAGGTGCTGGAAGCCTGCCGTTTGCCGCACCTGGTGTCACGTCTCGACGAAGCCAATCACTGGCAACGCCTGCTGTCGCCGGGCGAGCAGCAACGTCTGGCCTTCGCCCGTGCGCTGCTTTATGCGCCGCAATGGCTGTACATGGACGAAGCGACCTCGGCGATGGATGAAGAAGATGAAGCGTCGCTGTATCAGGCGTTGATCGATCACTTGCCAGGCCTGAGCATCGTCAGCGTCGGCCATCGCAGCAGCCTGAAACGCTTCCATCCACGGCATGTGCGCATCGACAACGGTCACCTGCTGGAGCAGACCGTCACCGCCTAAACACCATAAACCCCTGTGGGAGCGAGCTTGCTCGCGATGACGGTCTGACATCCAGCATCAAGGTGTCTGACACTCCGCTATCGCGAGCAAGCTCGCTCCCACAGGAGATGATGTTCTCAGGCAGTGATCGTACAACCGCGCTGCGCTATGATGCGTGCTCAACCGTTTGCTTGAGATAGACGTTCACCATGGAAAACCCGATCGACGCCCCTCGCTTACCCCGCAAGCGCCGCAGCCTCGCGCAGGAACTGGTGACGGTGCTTTCCGAGCAGATTCGCGACGGCATGCTCAAGCGTGGCGACAAGTTGCCCACCGAGTCGGCGATCATGGAAGCTCATGGCGTCAGCCGCACCGTGGTGCGCGAAGCGATATCGCGTTTGCAGGCGGCAGGGCAGGTCGAAACCCGTCACGGCATCGGCACGTTTGTGCTCGACACACCGAGTCCAAGCGGCTTCCGCATCGATCCGGCCACCGTGGTGACCCTGCGTGATGTGCTGGCGATTCTGGAATTGCGCATCAGCCTCGAAGTCGAGTCCGCGGGCCTTGCCGCACAACGTCGCAGCCCCGAGCAGTTGGCCTTGATGCGCGCAGCGCTGGATGCCTTGAACGAAAGCGCAGCCCACGCAGGCGATGCGGTAGCGTCGGACTTCCAGTTCCATTTGCAGATTGCCCTGGCTACCGGCAACCGCTACTTCACCGACATCATGACCCACCTGGGCACCAGCATCATTCCGCGCACCCGGCTCAATTCCGCGCGTCTGGCCCATGACGACCAGCAGCACTACATGAATCGTCTGGCCCGCGAGCACGAAGAAATCTACGACGCCATCGCCCGCCAGGATTCGGATGCGGCCCGTGCGGCCATGCGTTTGCACCTGACCAACAGCCGCGAACGGCTGCGCCATGCCCATGAAGAGGCAGAGGCACAGCGGGGGTAGGTTTGGGAGGTCCAGGCGGAAGGAATTTGTCGCCCGACAGACTGCTATCGCGAGCAAGCTCGCTCCCACATGAAATTTTCTGTGAACACATTATTTGTGAACACCGGAGATCAAATGTGGGAGCGAGCTTGCTCGCGATGGGGTCGGCAGCCCGTTCGCTATAACTTCAGCCAGTCTTGAGGATCGAACGATCCACCCTCACCGCCAGTGTCCCGGCTCCAGGTTTGGCGTTAAACGCCACGTTCCCCTTGTCATCCACAGTCGCCCGAGCAACCGGTACGCCGTTGGCCAGCAATTCCAGTGGCGCACCGCTAAGGGATTGGCCCGAGGCCAGTTCGAGTGTCAGGTTGATGGTCATCAGTGATTTCCTTATCAGGCGTTACGGTCAATGAAGGTGGTGGCTTGGGCGTCGATCGAGCCGATCAGCTCCGGCGAGCCGCCACGGAACTGGCGGAAGATGTTTCGTGAGGCGCCGTTACCTGGCACGTTCAGCGTCGGCTGGAAGCGTTCGCTCAGCTCAAGGTAAACCGACCAGGGGCCGATGTAGGACTCGTTCAAACCGTTGATGTAGCTGAAGGCGTAACGCACAGCGTTGCCTGGCAACCAGTTGGGTTCGCCGGGCGTGCGGCTTTGCCAGCCGTCGGTCTGGATCGTCGGTGCTGCGGCGGGGGGTTCCAGATAGCCGGCCGGCTTGTTCGGTGTGTAGTCCTTGAGCAGCAAGTAGGTACTCCAGCCCCACCAGTTGTCGATCTGGTTGCTGTCGTTGAGGTTGTTGACGTCGCTGCGGCGCAACACCTTGTTGCCGTCCAGAACAAATAACCCGGAGAAGTTACCCGCCGGTTTTTTCACGGCGTTGAGGTCTGGCAGGTATTTCAGCGCAATGTAGTTGGAAGGGGCAGGCATCACGCCGCTGAGGAAGGTTTCGAAGACTTCGTCGGCCGAGCGTTGTACCGCAAGTTTGACCTGTTTGCGGTTGGCGCTGTCGACCGAATCGAAATAGCGTTTGTCGCCGTAGGCATGCCACTGATCACCGTTGGCGTTGTTCACGTTGAGGCCATATTTGCTGTCCTCATCGTGCATGAAACGGGTAATCAGCGAACCCAGGTCACTCGGCGTCACCACCGCCGCCAGTTGTTTGCGCGGGATTCGTAGATGTCCGGCAGAGAACAGGTCGGTCAGGTAGTGGTCGGCAAAAGCGTTCATCGCATAGGCCAGTTCCAACTGTTTTTCATCGCCACTGTTGCGTGCCAGAACGGCCTGTTGCAGGGCGGCGGTGTGCCCGGCGATGTACGCCAGCAAGGCCCATTCGCCAAAGTGGTCGGCATTGTTTGCCGCCAGCTTCAGATAGCGCCCCAACGGAAACAGCGCCGAGACGAAACTGCCACCGCCGGTGATCTTGTTCCACTCTTCGGACAACGTATCACCGAGGGCGTCGTAGACCTCATGAGGTTGTTTGCCGTCTCTGATTGCCTGATTGGCTGCGCTGATTTCCTTCTGCATCACGCCGAGAATCAACCCGGCTTCTGCTCGCGACGCCGGCAGCACGGCCAGCGAGTTGAATGCAGCAGTAAAACGCTGAATGCGATCAACCGGAGTCGCGCCATCGCAAATTGGCTGGTCGGGAATGCCGTAGAAATCACCGCCTAACGAAACGATCTGGCCGTAGGTCAGCGCCAGGCCGTTGGGTAGGTGCAATGGCACTTGCCAGGCCGCAATTGCCGGTGCGTCCTTGACGAAGCGCAGCAGGGTGACATCGCCGATGGCGGTATGTTCGCCGCCTTCGAAACGAGGTGCAGGCTCGGTTTTCAGCGATTTTCCAGGCGCTCCAAGTACGTGATGTTTGAGGCTGTGATGACTGTGAGTCATCAGCGTCAGGTGATCGCCGTCACCGGAAACGGCAATCCCGTGTTCGGTAAAAAGGTCATCCAGATCGGCAATGATCCGGCCGTCGTGCTTGAGGTTTTCCTGCGATTGGGTGTGTAGACCTGACATTTCTAGCTCCTTGATATGTCGTAGGTTGAATCTCGAATAACTGTATGTATATACAGTTATTGCCGAGTGTAGCTGTAAGCTTTCCTACGTCAAGGAAGTGATTTTTCTTATTTTGATTTTCCATCTGGCGATGAAATGCAGTTGACGGTTGTATTTTAAGTTGTACGATGACTTACAACTTCGGCCAAGGCTGAACGAGCTTTCTCATCACAACGTGCGTCCAGGGTGTTCGAATAATGAATCCACAAGAACTGAAGTCCATCCTCTCTTCCGGCTTGCTGTCCTTCCCGGTCACCGACTTCAATGCTCAGGGCGATTTCCATCGCGCGGGCTATATCAAACGTCTCGAATGGCTGGCCCCGTACGGCGCCTCGGCCTTGTTCGCCGCGGGCGGCACCGGTGAGTTCTTCTCCCTGGCGGCCAGTGAATATTCGGAAATCATCAAGACCGCGGTCGACACCTGCGCCAGCAGCGTGCCGATCCTTGCCGGTGTCGGCGGCTCTACACGCCAGGCCATCGAATACGCTCAGGAAGCCGAGCGTCTGGGCGCCAAAGGCCTGTTGCTGTTGCCGCATTACCTGACCGAAGCCAGTCAGGACGGCGTTGCCGCCCACGTTGAAGCGGTGTGCAAATCGGTGAAAATCGGCGTGGTGGTTTACAACCGCAACGTCTGCCGCCTGACCGCGCCGTTGCTGGAACGCCTGGCCGAGCGCTGCCCGAACCTGATCGGCTACAAGGATGGCCTGGGCGATATCGAGTTGATGGTGTCGATCCGTCGCCGCCTCGGTGATCGCTTCAGCTACCTCGGCGGCCTGCCGACTGCCGAAGTCTACGCCGCTGCTTATAAGGCGCTGGGCGTACCGGTCTACTCCTCGGCGGTGTTCAACTTCCTGCCGAAAATGGCGATGGATTTCTACCACGCCATCGCTCGCGACGATCACGCTACCGTTGGCAAACTGATCGATGACTTCTTCCTGCCGTACCTGGACATCCGTAACCGCAAGTCGGGTTACGCGGTGAGCATCGTCAAGGCGGGCGCGAAAATCGCCGGCTACGATGCCGGTCCCGTACGTACCCCGCTGACTGACCTGACGCCAGAAGAGTTCGAAATGCTCGCGGCGCTGATCGACAAGCAAGGCGCGCAATAACCCGCTGAATCAACCAGGGCCGCTGAGCAGTCAGCGGCCTCCTGCGTAAGGAGAGGCTTTGTGGCAGACGTAAAACGATTCGACAACTTCATCGGCGGCCAATGGGTCGCGGGTGCCGAGTACTCGACCAATATCAACCCGTCCGAGTTGTCCGATGTCATTGGCGAATACGCCAAGGCTGACCTGGCTCAGGTGAACGCCGCCATCGACGCTGCTCGTGCCGCGTTCCCGGCCTGGTCGACGTCGGGCATTCAGGCGCGCAGCGATGCTCTGGATAAAGTCGGCAGCGAAATCCTCGCGCGTCGCGAAGAACTCGGCACCTTGCTGGCACGGGAGGAGGGCAAGACTCTGCCCGAAGCCATCGGCGAAGTGTCCCGCGCCGGCAACATCTTCAAGTTTTTCGCTGGCGAATGCCTGCGTCTGTCCGGCGATTACCTGCCGTCGGTGCGTCCGGGCGTCAACGTTGAAGTCACCCGCGAAGCCCTTGGCGTGGTGGGTCTGATTACTCCGTGGAACTTCCCGATTGCGATTCCCGCATGGAAGATCGCCCCGGCGCTGGCCTATGGCAACTGCGTGGTGCTCAAACCGGCGGAACTGGTGCCCGGTTGCGCTTGGGCATTGGCCGAGATCATCTCCCGCGCCGGTTTCCCGGCCGGGGTGTTCAACCTGGTGATGGGCAGCGGTCGAGTGATCGGCGATGCCATGGTCAACAGTCCGAAAGTCGACGGCATCAGCTTCACCGGCTCGGTCGGCGTGGGTCGGCAGATTGCGGTCAACTGCGTGTCGCGTCAGGCCAAGGTGCAGTTGGAAATGGGCGGCAAGAACCCGCAGATCATTCTCGACGATGCCGATCTCAAACAAGCCGTCGAGCTGTCGGTGCAGAGCGCGTTTTATTCCACCGGTCAGCGTTGCACGGCCTCGAGCCGCTTGATTGTCACCGCCGGGATTCACGACAAATTCGTCGAGGCCATGGCTGAGCGGATGAAGTCGATCAAGGTCGGGCATGCCTTGAGGAGCGGCACTGACATCGGCCCGGTGGTCTCGCAAGCGCAACTGGAACAGGACTTGAAGTACATCGACATCGGCCAGTCCGAAGGTGCACGACTGGTCAGCGGTGGCGGCCTGGTGACCTGTGACACCGAAGGCTATTACCTCGCGCCAACGCTGTTTGCAGACAGTGAGGCGGCGATGCGTATCAGCCGCGAAGAGATCTTCGGCCCGGTGGCGAATATTGTGCGGGTGGCCGATTACGACGCGGCGCTGGCGATGGCCAATGACACCGAATTCGGTTTGTCGGCGGGTATTGCCACCACCTCGCTGAAGTACGCCAACCATTTCAAGCGCCACTCTCAGGCCGGGATGGTAATGGTCAATCTGCCGACTGCCGGTGTGGATTATCACGTGCCCTTTGGCGGGCGAAAAGGTTCATCCTATGGATCGCGGGAGCAAGGTCGCTACGCGCAGGAGTTCTACACCGTGGTGAAGACTTCCTATGTAGGTTCGTAACACGCAACACCGCGGCATCCGGATTTACCGGATGCCGCCAACCGATATAAATGATTCACCCGCGCATAAAAATAATCAGTGGGAGTACATCTACATGCAAGCGACCAAGCCGACCCACGTCCGCTATTTAATCCTGCTCATGCTGTTTCTGGTGACCACGATCAACTACGCCGACCGTGCCACCATCGCCATTGCGGGCTCCAGCCTGCAAAAAGACCTGGGCATCGACGCCGTCACCCTCGGCTACATTTTCTCCGCATTCGGTTGGGCCTACGTCGCCGGTCAGATCCCTGGTGGCTGGCTGCTCGACCGCTTTGGTTCGAAAAAAGTCTATGCCCTGAGCATCTTCACCTGGTCGCTGTTCACCGTGCTGCAAGGCTATGTCGGTGAGTTCGGCGTCTCCACCGCCATCGTCGCGCTGTTCATGCTGCGCTTTCTGGTGGGGCTGGCCGAAGCGCCGTCCTTTCCTGGTAACGCACGCATTGTCGCGGCCTGGTTTCCGACGGCTGAGCGCGGCACCGCCTCGGCGATTTTCAACTCGGCGCAGTACTTCGCCACCGTGATTTTTGCCCCCCTGATGGGCTGGATTGTCTACACCTTCGGCTGGCAGCACGTGTTTGTGGTGATGGGCGGGATCGGCATGGTGTTCTCGCTGGTCTGGCTGAAAATTATCCACAGCCCGCGCCAGCACCCGATGATCAATGACGCCGAGTTCAAGCATATCGCCGACAACGGCGGCCTGGTCGATATGGATCAGGACCAGGGCAAACGCACCGATGGGCCGAAGTGGGATTACGTGCGCCAACTGCTGAGCAACCGCATGATGCTCGGCGTGTACCTGGGCCAGTACTGCATCAACGGCATCACCTATTTCTTCCTGACCTGGTTCCCGGTGTACCTGGTGCAGGAACGCGGCATGACCATTCTCAAGGCCGGTTTCATCGCCTCGTTGCCGGCGATCTGCGGCTTCATCGGTGGTGTGCTGGGCGGGATCATTTCCGACTACCTGCTGCGCAAGGGCCACTCGCTGACCTTCGCCCGCAAGGCGCCGATCATCGGCGGGCTGTTGCTGTCGACCAGCATCGTGGCCTGCAACTACGTGGACATCGAATGGATCGTCGTGGGCTTCATGGCCCTCGCATTCTTCGGCAAAGGCGTGGGCGCGCTGGGTTGGGCGGTGGTTTCCGACACCTCGCCAAAACAGATCGCCGGCTTGAGTGGCGGGCTGTTCAACATGTTCGGCAACATCGCCTCGATTACCACACCGATCGTGATTGGCTACATCATCAGTTCCACCGGTTCGTTCAAATGGGCGTTGGTTTTTGTCGGCTGCAACGCGCTGGTCGCTGTGTTCAGCTACCTGGTGATCGTCGGGCCGATCAAACGCGTGGTGCTCAAAGAGCCACCGAGCAAAAGCCCTGAACTGAACAAAATGTCTCAAGCGCATTCCTGAGGAGCGGCGTCATGCAGTTGATTGAACATTCCGACTCACCGCGCTACATCCGGCTGCACGAGCGCGATAACGTGGTGATCGTGGTCAATGACCAGGGCGTACCGGCCGGCACCGAGTTCCCGGACGGCTTGGTGACCGTTGAGTTCGTGCCGCAAAGCCACAAGGTGACGCTGGAAGATATCCCCGAAGGCGGCCAGGTGATTCGTTACGGCCAGACCATCGGTTACGCCTTGCAGCCGATCCCCCGTGGCAGCTGGGTCAAGGAAGATCAACTGCGTATGCCCACCGCGCCACCGCTGGACAGCCTGCCGCTGTCCACCGAAGTACCGGCCGCACAAGCACCTTTGGCAGGCTTTACGTTCGAGGGTTATCGCAACGCCGATGGCACTGTCGGCACGCGCAATATTCTCGGGATCACCACCACGGTGCAATGCGTGACGGGCGTGCTCGATCATGCGGTCAAGCGCATCAAGGACGAGTTGTTGCCCAAGTATCCGCATGTCGATGACGTAATCGCGCTGACCCACAGCTACGGCTGCGGTGTGGCGATCACTGCCACCGACGCCTACATCCCGATCCGCACCGTGCGCAATCTGGCGCGCAACCCGAACCTGGGCGGCGAAGCATTGGTGATCAGTCTGGGCTGCGAGAAATTGCAGGCCGGGCAGGTGATGCACGAGAACGACAGCTCGGTGGACCTCAGCGAGCCGTGGTTGTATCGCTTGCAGGATGCCAGTCACGGTTTCAGCGAGATGATCGAGCAGATCATGGCGTTGGCTGAAATCCGTTTGAAGAAACTCGATCAGCGCCGCCGCGAAACCGTGCCGGCGTCCGAGTTGATCCTCGGCATGCAGTGCGGTGGCAGTGATGCGTTTTCCGGAATCACCGCCAACCCGGCACTGGGTTATGCCTCGGATTTGTTGCTAAGGGCTGGGGCGACGGTGATGTTTTCCGAAGTGACGGAGGTGCGCGACGCGATCTATCTGCTGACCTCGCGGGCGGAAACCAAAGAAGTCGCCCAGGAACTGGTGCGCGAAATGGACTGGTACGACCGTTACCTGGCCAAGGGCGAAGCAGACCGCAGTGCCAACACCACGCCGGGTAACAAGAAGGGCGGGTTGTCGAACATTGTCGAGAAATCCCTGGGTTCGATCGTCAAATCCGGCAACAGCGCGATCAACGGCGTGCTTGGCCCCGGCGAACGGTTCAAGCGCAAAGGGCTGATTTTCTGCGCAACGCCGGCCAGTGATTTTGTCTGCGGCACCTTGCAACTGGCGGCCGGGATGAACCTGCACGTATTCACCACCGGGCGTGGTACACCTTACGGTCTGGCGATGGCGCCAGTGGTCAAGGTCTCGACCCGAACCGAGCTGGCGCAACGCTGGCCGGATCTGATCGACATCGATGCGGGGCGGATTGCCACGGGACGCGCATCCATCGAGGAATTGGGCTGGGAGTTGTTCCACTTCTATCTGGACGTGGCCAGCGGCAGGAAGCAGACGTGGGCGGAGCAGCACAAGCTGCATAACGACATTACCTTGTTCAACCCGGCGCCCATCACCTGAGACCGCGTCGCCTGCATCGTCGGATCGCCGCCCGGAGCAAGCTCGCTCCCACAGTAGGTTGGTGTTGGTCACACTGTTTGTGATCGACAAATAACCAATGTGGGAGCGAGCTTGCTCGCGATGGCGGTCTAACAGACGCCAGCGTCTTCAGTGGCTTATCATTAGCCCCCTAACGACGCCCCTCAAGGTTCACCCGGCATGCTGGCAATCTTTTTCGAAACGCTGAACATCACTGCGCCGGTCTTTGCCATGCTGTTTTTGGGCGTGCTGCTCAAGCGCATCCACTGGATCAACGACGACTTCATTCACACCGCCTCGTCGCTGGTGTTCAACGTCACGATGCCGGCGCTGCTGTTTCTCGGCATCTTGCACGCCGACCTGCACGCGGCCTTGAAACCCGCGCTGCTGATCTACTTCGCACTGGCGACCCTGGCGTCGTTCGCTATTGCCTGGGGCTGGGCGATCTGGCGTTGTCCGCGAGAGGATCGAGGGATCTACACCCAGGGCGCGTTTCGCGGCAATAACGGGGTGATCGGCCTGGCGCTGGCGGCGAGCATGTACGGCGCTTACGGGATTTCCCTCGGGGCGATTCTCGCGGCGCTGGTGATCCTGTTTTACAACACGCTGTCGACCATCGTGCTGGCGGTGTACAGCCCGGTCATCAAGTCCGATCCATGGAGCATCTGCAAAAGCGTGGTCAGCAATCCGTTGATCATCAGTGTGCTCAGCGCAGCCCCCTTCGCCTATTTTCAGATCGGCTTGCCTGGCTGGCTGGAGACTTCCGGCAACTATCTGGCGCAGATGACCTTGCCGCTGGCGTTGATCTGCATTGGCGGCACGCTGTCGCTGGCGGCGTTGCGCAAGAGCGGTGATCTGGCGTTGAGTTCAAGCCTGGTGAAGATGATCGGCTTGCCGATTCTGGCCACGCTGGGCGCCTGGCTCTGGGGTTTTCGCGGGGCGGAGTTGGGGATTTTGTTCCTGTACTTCGGCAGCCCGACCGCGGCGGCCAGTTTTGTCATGGCCCGTGCGGCCAATGGCAATCATGAACTGGCGGCGGCGATTATCGTCATTACCACGTTGATGGCGGCGGTGACCACCAACCTCGGGATCTTTGTGTTGCAGTGGGGCGGGTGGATCTAGGCTTGGGATTTGCGGTGTTCTTCAGGGCCAATCGCGAGCAAGCTCGCTCCCACATTTGATCTGTGTGGAACACAAAATCTGCGTACACCAAAATCCACTGTGGGAGCGAGCTTGCTCGCGATAGCTATCTAACTGTCACCACTCATTCCGGCTTCTGGTAACTATCGATCACTTCCTGCGCCGCCCGAAACGCTTCCATCGCCGCTGGCACGCCGGCGTAGACCGCGCAGTGCATCAGCGTTTCGCGGATCTCGTCGACCGTGCAGCCATTGTTCAGCGCGCCACGTACGTGGCCCTTGAGTTCTTGCGGGCACTTGAGCGAGGTCAGGGCCGCGAGGGTGATCAGGCTGCGGGTTTTCAGTTCCAGGCCATCACGGTTCCACACCGCGCCCCACGCGTGTTCGTTGACGAACTCCTGAAACGGTCGGGTCAGCTCGGTGGCATTGCCCATGGAGCGGTCGACGAAGGTGTCGCCCATGACCTGTCGACGCACTTCAATGCCGGTCGGTTTGCTGGAGACGGGTGTGTCGGTCATGGCGATTCCCTCTTGTGGTGTTGGCGGCGCCAGGCGCGCAGTGACGTGAACAGCAAAAACGCCATCAGCGCCGGCAGGACGAAAAACAGCATCAGGTGTTCAAGCTTGCCGGCCAGTGGCATGCCCGTGGTAAACGACACGACGTGCAGCCCGTAAGCCAGGTACAAAGCCAGAAACAGCAGGCCTTCGGCGCGGGTAATTCGGTAGCCTGAATAGAACATCGGCAAGCACAGCACGCTGACCGCCAGCAGCACCGGCAAGTCGAAATCCAGTGCGTTGGGCGATACCGACAGCGGCGTCGGCGCAATCAGCGCGGTGATGCCCAGCACACCGAGCAAGTTGAACAGGCTGCTGCCGACCACATTACCTACGGCGATGTCGCGCTGGCCACGCAGGGCGGCGATCAGCGAAGTCGCCAGTTCCGGCAGTGACGTGCTGACGGCAATGATGGTCAGGCCGATGATTCGCTCCGACAAGCCGAGTTCAGTCGCCACCTCGACCGCCGCGCTGAGCAGCAAGTGTCCGGCAAACACCAGCAGTACCAGACCGGCGAGCATCAGCAGCACGCTGCTCAGCCACGGTACGCGGGATTTGCCTTCATCTGTCTGAGTGCTGTGTGGGCGCACCGAGTGCCGCGACTGGCGCAGCAGCAACCCGAGGTAAAGCACCAGCGCGGCTAACAGAATCGTACCGTCGAGCGGTGTCAGTCGTTCATTCCAGGCCAGGGCGAACACCAACAGGCTGGCGCCGATCATCACCGGGATGTCCAGCCGCACCAGTTGCCGGGAGACCCGCAACGGGATGATCAGCGCCGAGAGGCCGAGGGTGACCAGGATGTTGAAGATGTTGCTGCCAATCACGCTACCGACAGCGATGTCGGTGTTTTGCATGAGGGTCGCTTGCAGGCTCACCGCCATCTGCGGCGCGCTGCTGCCCAGCGCCACGACGGTCAGGCCGATGATCAGCGGGCGCACTTTCAAGTGTGCGGCCAGGCGCACGGCGGCGCGGACCAGCAACTCGGCGCCGGCGATCAGCAGTACCAGGCCACCGAACAGTTGAAGCCCGCTGAGCAGGGGTAAATCGGCAAGTCCGAAAATGGCTGGGTTCCGTCTGTCAGTTGTCGAGAGATTGCACGCGAACCCGTGCGGTGCCACTGCCCAGCATGCCCAACCGCTGGGCCGCTTCGCGAGACAGATCGATCAAACGCCCGCGGGTGTGCGGTCCGCGATCGTTGATACGGACCACGCAGGATTTATCGTTGTTCAGATTGGTGACCTTCACCCGCGTGCCGAACGGCAACTGGCGGTGGGCGGCGGTCAGCGAATTGGCGTTGAAACGCTCGCCACTGGCGGTGCGTTTACCTTGGTGTTTGGCACCGTAGTACGAGGCCACGCCGGTCTTGTCGTAGCCGTGTGGATCGATGATATCCGTGCTGGCGCAACCGGCCAGCAGAGAAAGCAGGGCGCACGCGCCAAGTAGACGTTTCATAAGCGGTGTTCCCAAAACAAATGTGGGAGCGAGCTTGCTCGCGAATGCATTCTGACAGTCAACTTTGTATTGAGTGCCGAACCGCCTTCGCGAGCAAGCTCGCTCCCACAGGGATTTGAGCCAGTTTTGACTGCTGGCTCCATTGCAATCAGCCTTCGAGCTTGCTTTTCAGCAGTTCGTTGACTTGTTGCGGGTTCGCTTTGCCTTTGGAGGCTTTCATCGCCTGACCGACGAAGAAGCCGAACATCTTGCCGCGTTTGGCTTCGTCTGCCGCGCGGTATTGTTCAACCTGTTCGGCGTTGGCTGCGAGCATTTCATCGAGTACGGCAGAGATCGCGCCGCTGTCGGTGACTTGCTTCAAGCCGCGCTTGTCGATGATCTCGTCCGCGCTGCCTTCGCCGCTGGCCATGGCTTCGAACACGGTCTTGGCGATTTTGCCGGAGATGGTGTTGTCCTTGATGCGCAGCAGCATGCCGCCCAACTGCTCGGCCGAGACTGGAGCTTCGTCGATTTCCAGGCCTTGCTTGTTCAGCAGGCTGCCCAGTTCGACCATGACCCAGTTGGCCGCCAGTTTGGCATCACCGGCGATGCTCACGACTTTTTCGAAGTAATCCGCTTGCTCGCGGCTCGACGCCAATACGCTGGCATCGTAGACCGACAGGCCGAACTGCTCCTGGAAGCGTTCGCGTTTTTGCGGTGGCAGTTCCGGCAGGGTGGCGCGGATGTCATCGAGGAACGAGTCTTCGATGACCACTGGCAACAGGTCCGGATCGGGGAAGTAACGGTAGTCGTTGGCTTCCTCTTTGCTGCGCATGGCGCGGGTTTCGTCTTTGTTCGGGTCGTACAGGCGCGTCTGCTGGATCACCTTGCCGCCGTCTTCGATCAGTTCGATCTGACGACGCACTTCGGTGTTGATCGCCTTCTCGATGAAGCGGAACGAGTTGACGTTCTTGATCTCGCAACGCGTGCCGAACTCAACCTGGCCTTTTGGACGAATCGATACGTTGCAGTCGCAACGCAGCGAGCCTTCGGCCATGTTGCCGTCGCAGATGCCGAGGTAGCGCACCAACGCGTGGATCGCCTTGACGTAGGCCACGGCTTCCTTGGCGCTGCGCATGTCCGGCTCGGAAACGATTTCCAGCAGCGGCGTGCCGGCACGGTTCAGGTCGATGCCAGTGGCGCCGTTGAATTCTTCGTGCAGGCTTTTACCGGCGTCTTCTTCCAGGTGCGCGCGGGTGATGCCGACGCGTTTGACCGTGCCGTCTTCCAGCGGGATGTCCAGGTGGCCCTTGCCGACGATCGGCAATTCCATCTGGCTGATCTGGTAGCCCTTCGGCAGGTCCGGGTAGAAGTAGTTTTTGCGGGCGAACACGTTGTGCTGGCCGATTTCAGCGTCAATCGCCAGGCCGAACATCACCGCCATGCGCACCGCTTCCTGGTTCAGCACTGGCAGTACGCCGGGCATGCCCAGGTCTACCAGGCTGGCCTGGGTGTTCGGTTCTGCGCCAAACGTGGTGGCGCTACCGGAGAAAATCTTCGATTGGGTGGCGAGCTGGGTATGAATCTCCAGCCCGATCACGACTTCCCATTGCATGTGTTTCTCCTCAGAAGCCTGTCGGGGTGCGGGTGTGCCAGTCAGTGTTGAGCTGATACTGGTGGGCGACGTTCAACAGACGGCCTTCCTGGAAATACGGGGCGAGCAACTGCACGCCGACCGGTAGACCATCGACGAAACCGGCTGGCATCGACAAGCCCGGCAGGCCCGCGAGGTTGGCGGTGATGGTGTAGACGTCTTCCAGGTACGCAGCGACCGGGTCGCTGTTCTTGGCGCCGAGTTTCCAGGCCGGGTTCGGCGTGGTTGGGCCGAGGATGATGTCGACCTCATTAAAGGCTGCCATGAAGTCGTTCTTGATCAGGCGACGGATTTTTTGCGCCTTCAGGTAGTAGGCGTCGTAGTAACCGGCCGACAGCGCGTAGGCGCCGACCATGATCCGGCGCTGCACTTCCGGGCCGAAACCTTCGCCGCGCGAACGCTTGTACAGGTCGGTCAGGTCTTTCGGGTCTTCGCAGCGATAGCCGAAACGCACGCCGTCGAAACGCGACAGGTTGGAAGAAGCTTCAGCCGGGGCGATCACGTAGTACGCAGGAATCGCGTGCTGCATGTTTGGCAGGCTGATTTCCTTGACCACCGCGCCGAGCTTTTCCAGCTCCTTGACGCTGTTGTGGATCAGTTCAGCAATGCGTGGGTCGAGCCCGGCGCTGAAGTATTCTTTCGGCACGCCGATGCGCAGGCCTTGCAGCGAACCGTTGAGGCTGGCGCTGTAATCCGGCACGGGTTCGTCGATGCTGGTGGAGTCTTGCGGGTCGAAACCGGCCATGCCTTGCAGCAGGATCGCGCAGTCTTCAGCGGTACGCGCCAACGGGCCGCCCTGATCGAGGCTGGAGGCGTAAGCGATCATGCCCCAACGTGAAACACGACCGTACGTCGGTTTCAGGCCGGTGAGGTTGGTCAGTGCTGCCGGCTGTCGGATCGAGCCACCGGTGTCGGTGCCGGTCGCCGCAGGTAACAGACGAGCGGCAACCGCCGCCGCCGAACCGCCGGACGAACCGCCGGGTACGTGTTCCAGGTTCCACGGGTTTTTCACCGCGCCGTAGTAGCTCGACTCGTTGGCCGAACCCATGGCGAATTCGTCCATGTTGGTCTTGCCCAGGGTCACGGCCCCGGCCGCGGCCAGCTTGGCGACCACGGTGGCGTCATACGGCGCCTTGAAGTTGTCGAGCATCTTCGAGCCGCAGCTGGTGCGAATGCCCTGGGTGCAGAACAGGTCTTTATGAGCGATCGGCGCACCGAGCAGGGCGCCGCTCTCACCGTTGGCCCGGCGTACGTCAGCGGCTTTCGCCTGCTGGAGCGCCAGGTCTTCGGTGAGGCTGATGAAACTGTTGAGCTGAGGGTCGAGCTGGGCGATACGCGCCAGCAGGACTTTGGTCAGCTCTTCGGAAGAAAACTTTTTATCGGCGAGTCCGCGGGCGATCTCGGCCAGAGTCAATTGATGCATTGCAGGCTCTTTCCCTTTAGTCGATGACTTTCGGAACCAGATACAGGCCGTTTTCGACCGCTGGTGCGATGGACTGATAGGCCTCGCGGTGATTGGACTCGGTCACGACGTCTGCACGCAGGCGCTGACTGGCTTCCAGTGGGTGGGCCAGCGGCTCGATACCGTCGGTATTGACAGCCTGCATTTCGTCGACCAGCCCGAGAATGCTGTTCAGGGCCGAAGTGATGTGTGGAAGATCGGCATCATTGAGGCCAAGGCTGGCCAGATGAGCGATTTTTTCCACGTCGGAGCGTTCAAGCGCCATGGGATTCTCCAGTGGAAAACAGAACGGACGCTGTCCGTGTGTTAGATTGTCGGAACACTACCGCATTTCTACGGTCATAAGGCCGCGATTGTGGGGGTTGGTGCACAGAAAAGCGTCCAATTTAACATATTGGCGCCTTGCCCAAAATCCCTGTCGTTGTTAGAGTTTGCCGCACTTTTTTACCCACGCGTTGCCTAGGGTCCCTTTCCCATGTTCAAGAAACTGCGTGGCATGTTTTCCAGCGATCTTTCCATTGACCTGGGCACTGCCAACACCCTTATTTACGTGCGCGAGCGCGGTATCGTCCTGAATGAACCATCGGTTGTGGCCATTCGGACCCACGGTAATCAGAAAAGTGTCGTTGCTGTCGGCACCGAGGCCAAGCGCATGCTCGGCCGTACACCGGGCAACATTGCTGCCATTCGTCCGATGAAGGACGGCGTGATCGCCGACTTCAGCGTCTGCGAAAAGATGCTGCAGTACTTTATCAACAAGGTTCACGAAAACAGCTTTTTGCAGCCTAGCCCTCGTGTGCTGATCTGCGTTCCATGCAAATCCACTCAGGTTGAGCGTCGTGCCATCCGTGAATCGGCCCTGGGTGCCGGTGCCCGTGAAGTGTTCCTGATCGAAGAGCCAATGGCTGCTGCGATCGGTGCCGGCCTGCCGGTAGAAGAAGCTCGCGGTTCGATGGTTGTCGATATCGGTGGTGGTACCACTGAAATCGCACTGATCTCCCTGAACGGTGTGGTTTACGCCGAATCCGTACGGGTTGGCGGCGACCGCTTCGACGAAGCGATCATCACTTACGTGCGTCGCAACTACGGCAGCCTGATCGGCGAATCCACCGCCGAGCGCATCAAGCAGGAAATCGGTACGGCCTACCCGGGCGGTGAAGTTCGCGAAGTCGATGTTCGCGGCCGTAACCTGGCTGAAGGCGTTCCACGTGCATTCACCCTGAACTCCAATGAAGTGCTGGAAGCTCTGCAAGAGTCCCTGGCAACCATCGTTCAGGCCGTGAAAAGCGCGCTGGAGCAATCGCCGCCGGAACTGGCGTCGGATATCGCCGAGCGCGGTCTGGTACTGACCGGTGGTGGCGCCTTGCTGCGTGACCTCGACAAGTTGCTGGCCCAGGAAACCGGTCTGCCGGTGATCGTCGCCGAAGATCCGCTGACCTGCGTTGCTCGCGGTGGTGGCCGTGCTTTGGAAATGATGGATAAACACACCATGGACCTGCTCTCCAGCGAGTGATTTCGCCGGATGCTTCTATGCTGTTCCGCTCACAGGTAGCACTTTGCAGTGCTGCCTGTTGGCGTTTATCTTCTGTCAGTCTGCATCCAGGCCGGTTTGATGCCGTATGAATAAAGAGAACATTTGCCTGGGAGGAGCGGCTTATTAAACCGCTTTTCGCCAAAGGCCCCTCAATGGGCGTGCGCTTTTTGGTGCTGGCCGTGCTATCGGTCGCGCTGATGGTGGTCGATGCCCGCTTTGAAGTGCTCAAGCCTGCGCGCAGTCAGATGTCGCTGGTCTTGATGGACGCCTATTGGATCACCGACCTGCCGGAGCGGTTGTGGCAGGGGGTGAGCAGTCAATTTGGCAGCCGTACCGAACTGGTCGCCGAAAACGAAAAACTCAAGACTGAAAACCTGCTGCTGCAGGGGCGCATGCAAAAGCTTGCGGCCTTGACCGAGCAGAACGTTCGGCTGCGCGAGCTGCTGAACTCGTCGGCCCTGGTCAACGAGAAGGTCGAAGTGGCCGAGTTGATCGGCGTCGATCCCAACCCCTTCACCCATCGCATCATCATCAACAAGGGTGAGCGCGACGGCGTGGTGCTCGGCCAACCGGTGCTCGATGCCCGGGGTCTGATGGGCCAGGTGGTCGAGCTGATGCCTTACACCTCGCGGGTGTTGTTGCTGACCGACACCACTCACAGCATTCCCGTGCAAGTGAACCGTAACGGCTTGCGGGCGATTGCCAGTGGCACCGGCAACCCGGAACGTCTGGAGTTGCGTCACGTTGCGGACACGGCTGATATTAAAGAAGGCGATCTGCTGGTCAGCTCCGGCCTCGGTCAGCGCTTCCCGGCCGGTTACCCGGTGGCGACCGTCAAGGAAGTGATCCACGACTCTGGCCAGCCGTTCGCCATCGTGCGCGCGGTACCGACCGCTGCACTCAATCGCAGTCGTTACATGTTGCTGGTGTTCAGCGATAGCCGCACCCCGGAAGAGCGCGCAAACGAAGCCGCTCAGGCCCAGGATGCCGATCAGCATCCTGGCGGCGCGGCCATCGTGCCAGCCACCGTGCCTAAACCTGCCGCCGCTGTTGCCCCGGTGCCAGCCACCGCGACTCCTGCGCCAGCAACGGCGAGTCCGGCTACACCTGCGGCGGCCAAGCCTGCGAGCAAACCTTCGACCCCGGCCAAGCCTGCTGCCGTCGTCAAGCCGGCTGCGGCCAAACCGCGTGCCACGGCGCCTGAAGCCACCACTCAGGGTAGAGAATAATGGCCAGTACCCGACCTCGTAATGGCTGGATGATCTGGCTGACGTTTGTCATCGCCTTGTTGCTCAGTATCGTACCGTTTCCGCATGTCGAGATTTTGCGTCCAATGTTCCTCGCGCTACCGCTGGCGTATTGGGCATTGGAGGTGCCGCAGAAAGTCGGGATGCTCACGGCCTGGTGTCTGGGGATGGCGCAAGACGTGCTGTTCGGCACCTTGCTGGGACACAACGCGCTGATTCTGACCCTGATCACCTTTTTGATCATGACGCTGCGACCGCGCTTGCGGATGTTTCCGATGTGGCAGCAAAGCCTGGTGATTCTGGTGATCCTGGGGCTCGCACAATTGCTGCAACTGTGGCTCAGCGCCTTGACCGGTAACCGTCAGACGTTGGCGGTGCTTTTACCGGCGCTGATCAGCGCCTTGCTCTGGCCCTGGGTCAGCTTCGGATTGCGTGGGTTGAGCCGCCGCTACAAAATCAATTAATTTATTCGGTCAGGCATTAGCCCGCACCTCGACAGGGAGATGTCTTGATGAATCCGCTTTACCTCGCCTCAGGCTCGCCGCGTCGACGTGAACTGCTCACGCAGATCGGTGTGCCGTTCACCGCCATCAGCGCGGACATCGATGAAACCCCTCTGACTAACGAGTCCCCTGCGGCCTATGTCGAGCGTCTGGCGCGCGACAAGGCCGAGGCCGGTCGTGCATTGCTGGCGCTCAACGAGCCGGGTGCACCCATCTGTGTGTTGGGTGCCGACACCGCCGTGGTGCTTGATGGGAAGATTCTTGGTAAACCGCTCGACGAAGCCGAAGCGCTGAGCATGTTGATGAGCCTGTCGGGGCGTGAACATGAAGTGCTGACCGCTATCGCCGTGCTTGATGGCCAATACTGCGAATCACGCGTGGTGCGCAGCCTGGTGCGTTTTCGCTTCATCAGTCATAAAGAGGCAGTGGCCTACTGGGCCAGCGGCGAGCCACGGGACAAGGCTGGCGGCTACGGAATTCAGGGCCTTGGCGCGGTGTTTGTCGCGGCACTCAATGGCAGTTACTCCGCCGTGGTCGGCCTGCCGCTGTGCGAAACCGCGGAACTGCTCGGCCATTTCGGCATACCCTGTTGGCAAAACCATATCGCGCGCCAAGCGCCGTACTGACTTGATGCGGCCATAATCGTGAATATGCCTGAACGAGACCTTGCCATGAGTGAAGAGATTCTGATCAACATCACGCCGATGGAATCGCGCGTGGCGGTGGTCGAAAACGGTGTTCTGCAAGAGGTTCATGTCGAGCGCACCCAGCGTCGCGGGATTGTCGGCAACATCTATAAAGGCAAGGTCGTTCGCGTTCTGCCTGGTATGCAGGCGGCATTCGTCGATATCGGTCTGGACCGGGCAGCCTTTATCCACGCCTCGGAAATCTCCCTGCGTGAAGGCCCTGCGGTGGAAAGCATCAGCGCACTGGTGCATGAAGGCCAGAGCCTGGTGGTGCAAGTTACCAAGGATCCGATTGGCTCCAAGGGCGCGCGTCTGACGACCCAGCTGTCGATTCCCTCGCGCTATCTGGTGTACATGCCGCGCACGGCTCACGTCGGTATTTCGCTGAAAATAGAGGACGAAACCGAGCGCGAACGCCTCAAGCAAGTGGTCACTGATTGCGTCGCGAAGGAAGGCATCAAGGAGGCTGGCGGCTTTATTCTGCGCACTGCGGCTGAAGGTGCCGGCGCCGATGAGATCCTGATGGACATCCGTTATCTGCGCCGCCTCTGGGATCAGATTGGTGCGCAGATCAAGACCGTCAGCGCACCGAACGTGATTTACGAAGACCTCGGCCTGGCGCTGCGCACCCTGCGCGACCTGGTCAGCCCGAAGATCGAGAAGATCCGCATCGATTCGCGGGAAACCTTCCAGAAAACCACACAGTTCGTTGCCGAGCTGATGCCGGAAATCGCTGACCGTCTGGAACACTATCCGGGCGAGCGGCCGATTTTCGATCTGTATGGCGTCGAGGATGAAATTCAAAAGGCACTGGAGCGCAAAGTACCGCTCAAGTCCGGCGGCTATCTGGTGGTCGATCCGGCAGAAGCCATGAGCACCATTGACGTGAATACGGGCGCTTTCGTCGGGCACCGCAATCTTGAAGAAACCATCTTCAAAACCAATCTGGAAGCGGCCACCGCGATTGCCCGGCAACTGCGCCTGCGCAACCTGGGCGGGATCATCATCATCGACTTCATCGACATGGAAGACGAAGAGCATCAGCGCCAGGTGCTGCGCACGCTGGAGAAACAGCTGGAACGCGATCACGCCAAGACCAACATCATCGGCATCACCGAGTTGGGCCTGGTGCAGATGACGCGCAAGCGCACGCGCGAAAGTCTCGAACAGGTGCTCTGCGAGCCGTGCAGCAGCTGTCAGGGCCGTGGCAAGCTCAAGACTCCGGAAACCGTGTGCTATGAAATCTTCCGGGAGATCTTGCGTGAGGCCCGCGCCTATCAGGCTGAAGGCTATCGTGTACTGGCCAATCAGAAAGTGGTCGACCGGTTGCTCGACGAAGAGTCAGGCAATGTCGCGGAACTTGAAGGTTTTATCGGACGAACTATTCGTTTTCAGGTAGAAACCATGTACTCCCAGGAACAATACGACGTGGTGCTGCTCTGATCCGCTGTGTTTCATTACTAACGGCTGGCCTCAGCTTGCTGCACGATTTCGCCATGGGAGCCATCTGACATGGACCGTCTGATCCGCATTTTGACCACATTGACCCGCTGGGGGCTGGGGCTTTGTGCGTTATTGCTGGTGCTGGCGGCGCTGTACGTCAGCCTCGGTCGCGAGTTTATTCCGTTGGTGGCCGAATATCGCGCGGACGTCGAAGCCAAGGCCCGTGAAGCATTGGGCATGCCGTTGCAGATCGGTCGCCTGGAAGGGCGCTGGAGTGGCATGGCGCCGATTTTGCTGGCCCATGATGTGGTGGTCGGTGAAGGCGCCAATGCCTTGCACCTGGATCAGGTACGGGCGGTGCCGGATGTCTGGGCCAGCTTGCTGGCGCGTTCGGTGCAGATCGAACACCTGGAACTCAGCGGCCTGAAGATCAGCCTCAAGGAAGGCCCGAAGGGGCAATGGGCGCTCGAAGGCTTGCCAGTGCAGCAGAATCAGCCGCTGGATCCCGAACAACTGCTCAACCGCATGCAGAGGGTGGCGCAGTTGTCGGTGCTCGACAGCCAGATCACCTTGCAGCCGATCGACCACGCGCCGCTGACCCTGACCTATGTCGGCCTGAATCTTAAAGCCGGTGTCGGCCAGCAGCGCCTCGACGCTCGTCTGACCTTGCCCGACGGCCAGCCGTTGGCCATGAGCCTGCGTAGCCGGATTCGTGCCAGCCAGTGGAAAGACGCTGAAATCGATGCCTATCTGAGCCTGCCGCAAAGTGACTGGTCGAAATGGTTACCCGAGAGTCTGACCGGGCAATGGAATTTTTCCGAGATCAAGGCCGGTGGCGAGCTTTGGGTGAACTGGAGCAAGGGTGCCCTGCAACGCGCAGCCATTCGTCTTAACGCGCCGCAACTCAACGGTGCCTACGCCGAACGTGCGCCGATCAAGATCGATAATCTGGCGCTCAATGGGTATTTCCAGCGCAACACCGAAGGTTTCCAGGTGTCCTTCGATTCTCTGGCCATGACCTTGGGGGAAACCCGTTGGGAAACCCATCTGCAACTTCAGCAGACGGCGACCACTGAAAAGACCCCTGAACTCTGGCACCTCCAGGCCGACCGCTTCGACCTCACCCCGATCACACCGTTGCTGAATGCGCTGGGGCCACTGCCCAAAGACTTCGCTACGGTGGTCGAGCGGCTCAAGGTTACCGGCGCCTTGCGCAACGTGCTGATCGACGTCCGGCCCGAGGCTACCGACGACAGCAAATTCAGCTTCGCCGCCAATCTCGAGCGTGTCGGGTTTGATGCTTATCACGGTGCACCGGCAGCGCGTAACGTTTCCGGGAGTATCAGCGGCGACCTCGGCCAGGGTGAGCTGCGCATGGACAGCAAGGATTTTTCCCTGCACCTGGACCCGATCTTTGCCAAGCCATGGCAGTACATTCAGGCGAATGCCCGGCTGACCTGGAAACTCGATCAACAAGGTTTCACCCTGATTGCGCCCTACCTGAAGGTACTGGGCGAAGAGGGCAAGATTGCCGGCGACTTCCTGATTCGCCTGCATTTCGATCACACCCAGGAAGACTACATGGACCTGCGGGTCGGTCTGCTGGAAGGGGACGGACGCTATACCGCCAAGTACCTGCCGAAGGTCTTGAGCCCGGCGCTGGATGAATGGCTGCGTACGGCGATTCTCAAAGGCGCGGTGGATGAAGGTTTCTTCCAGTATCAGGGGTCGCTGAACCACGATGCTGTCGACGCGGCGCGCAGCATCAGCCTGTTCTTCAAAGTGCATGACGCCGAACTGGCCTTCCAGCCGGGTTGGCCGCATGTCGGCAAGGTCAGCGGCGATGTGTTCATCGAGGACAGTGGTGTGCGCATTCTGGCCAGCAAGGGCCAGTTGCTCGACACCCAGGTTCGCGATATCTACGTCAACATCCCCCATGCGCCTGCCGGGCAAAACCCTCACCTGTTCCTCGATGGCACTTTCGCCGGCGGTCTGGGCGATGGCCTGAAGATTCTTCAGGACGCACCGATCGGTACCGGTCCGACCTTTGCCGGTTGGCAGGGCGAGGGTGAATTGCAGGGTAGCCTGAAACTGGATATCCCCTTGGCCAAGGGCGAAGAGCCGAAGATTGTGGTCGACTTCAAAACCGCCAAGTCGCGTCTGAAGCTGAGCGATCCCGTGCTTGAGCTGACGCAGCTCAAAGGTGATTTCCGCTTTGACAGTGCCAAGGGGCTCAGTGGCCAGAACATTACCGCGCAGGCCTTTGACCGGCCGATCAGTGCACAGATTTATGCCAATGGCAGCCCAGGGAAGTTCAACACCCGGGTAACCGCAAACGGCCAGGTAGCGGTGAAAAAACTCACCGATTGGTTGAACGTCACTCAGCCGTTACCAGTCTCCGGGACTATCCCCTATCAGTTGCAGCTCAACCTCGACGGCCCCGACAGTCAGTTGATGGTCAGCTCCAGCCTCAAGGGCGTGGCAGTCGACTTGCCGGCACCGTTCGGCATGTCCGCCGCGCAAGGTCGCAACACCGTATTTCGCATGACCCTGCAAGGGCCGGAGCGGCGTTACTGGCTCGACTACGGTGATCTGGCGGACTTCACCTTCGCCGCGCCCAGCGGCAATTTTGCCGATGGCCGTGGCGAGTTGTTCCTGGGTACCGGCAACGCACTGTTGCCGGGCGATAAAGGTCTGCGCATACGGGGCGTGCTGTCGGAGCTGGATGTCGAACCATGGAAAGCGCTGATTGATCGGTACGCCGGGCAGGATCCGGGCGGCAGCGCCAAGCAATTGCTCAGTGGCGCAGACTTCAAGGTCGACAAGCTCACGGGGTTTGGCACCACGCTGGATCAGGCCCGGCTGCAACTTGATCGCAAGCCGACAGCCTGGGCGTTGCAACTCGATAGCCAGCAGGCCAAAGGCACTGTAGGGATTCCCGACGCCAAGTCCGCGCCGGTTGCGATCAACCTGCAATACGTGCGGTTACCGGCGCCTGATCCGAAAGTGCAGGCCGACGAGAATGCACCGGACCCGCTGGCGTCGGTCGACCCAACGAAAATTCCTGCATTGGACATCAAGATTGACGAGCTGTATCAGGGCACTGATCTGGTGGGCGCCTGGTCGTTGAAGGTCCGCCCAATCGTCAAGGGTATTGCCTTCAATAGCATGAATCTGGGCCTCAAAGGCATGCAGTTGCAGGGCGCGGGTGGCTGGGAAGGTGTGGCGGGTGCCAGCAGCAGTTGGTACAAGGGGCGTCTTGAGGGCAAGAACCTTGGGGATGTGCTCAAGGGCTGGGGATTTGCGCCGACGGTGACCAGCGAAGAGTTCCATATGGACATCGACGGCCGCTGGCCAGGCTCACCCGCCTGGGTCGGTCCGAAGCGTTACTCCGGCAGCCTGGATGCCACGCTGCGCAAAGGGCAGTTCGTTGAAGTCGAAGGGGGCGCACAGGCGTTGCGGGTGTTTGGCCTGCTCAACTTCAACTCGATCGGCCGTCGCTTGCGCCTGGATTTCTCCGACCTGTTCGGCAAAGGCCTGAGTTACGACCGGGTCAAGGGGCTGCTGGTGGCCAGCAATGGTGTTTACGTCACTCGTGAGCCGATCCTCATGACCGGCCCATCGAGCAACCTGGAGCTCAACGGTACGCTGGACCTGGTGGGTGACCGGGTCGATGCGAATCTGCTGGTGACCTTGCCGTTGACCAACAATTTGCCGATTGCGGCACTGATCGTCGGCGCGCCAGCGGTAGGCGGTGCATTGTTTCTGATCGACAAACTGATCGGTGATCGCGTGGCGCGCTTTGCCAGCGTCAAATACACCATCAAAGGCCCGTGGAAGGAGCCGAAAATCACCTACGACAAACCTTTTTGACACTCTTTTTCAGAACACACTCTCCAGGCCTATGGAGTAGCATGGCTGTAGGCTTTTTGTGTCGCCGCGTACGCTCCCCGTAGCAGCTGGCGAAGCCTGCGTTCGGCTGCGAAGCAGTCGTAAATCCGGAATACACGGTTTATCTGAAAAATCGCGGTGTTTGATTTTACGACTGCTGTGCAGCCGAACGCAGGCTTCGCCAGCTGCTACGGGTATTTGCAAGGCAGACGCAAAGCGTGCAGATATCAAATAAGGAAAGGGCCATGTCTTTTGCGGTGATTCAAATGGTCAGCCAGAGCGACGTGCCGGCCAACCTGATCCAGGCTCGGCACTTGCTCGAGCAAGCGGCGGCGGGTGGTGCGCGACTGGCGGTGTTGCCGGAGAACTTCGCCGCCATGGGCCGTCGCGACATCGCTGACATCGGTCGCGCCGAGGCGTTGGGCGAAGGTCCGATCCTGCCCTGGTTGAAACAGACCGCTCGCGACCTCAAGTTATGGATAGTGGCCGGCACGTTGCCGTTACCGCCGGTTGACCAGCCCCAGGCGAAATCCAATGCCTGTTCGTTGTTGATCGATGAGCACGGCGAGACAGTGGCCCGCTACGACAAGTTGCATTTGTTCGATGTCGATGTGGCAGACAATCGCGGCCGCTACCGCGAATCCGATGACTATGCTCACGGCAGTAAGGTGGTGGTTGCCGATACACCGGTCGGCCGGGTTGGTCTGACGGTTTGCTACGACTTGCGTTTTCCGGAGCTGTACAGCGAACTGCGCGCAGCCGGGGCAGAGCTGATTACCGCACCATCGGCGTTTACCGCTGTAACGGGTGCGGCCCATTGGGAAGTGTTGATCCGCGCGCGGGCCATCGAGACCCAGTGTTACGTGCTGGCGGCCGCCCAGGGCGGAACACATCCGGGGCCGCGTGAGACTTTCGGCCATGCGGCAATTGTCGACCCGTGGGGCCGCGTGCTGGCGGAGCAGGATCAAGGCGAGGCCGTGCTGCTGGCTGAACGCGATAGCAGCGAACAGGCGTCCATCCGGGCGCGGATGCCGGTGTCCAGTCACCGGCGCTTTTTCTCGCAGGGCGCGCAGCGACCTGCCTCAGAACGTGGAATTAAGGCGTAAAACCATGAGCGAGTTGTTGTCCTCAGTCAGTGAACATCTGCTAGCGCCGGGCGGCGTGACCATCGAGAACCTGCAAAACGTGTTGGGTGATCTGGCCGGTCCGGGCATTGATGCAGCCGACCTGTATTTTCAGGGCCAGATTTCCGAGTCCTGGGCTCTGGAAGACGGCATCGTCAAGGAAGGCAGCTTCAACCTCGATCAAGGGGTTGGCGTGCGTGCGCAATCGGGTGAAAAAACCGGTTTTGCCTACAGCAATGCAATCACCCTTGAAGCCCTGGGCCTGGCGGCCCGCGCCGCCCGTTCGATTTCCCGCGCCGGGCAAAACGGTACCGTACAAGCATTCAGCACTCAGGATGTCGCCCGCCTGTACGGGCCGGATAATCCGCTGGAAGTGATGACACGCGCCGAGAAAGTCGAGTTGCTCAAGCGTATTGATGTGGCGACTCGTGCGCTCGATCCGCGTATCCAGCAAGTCACCGTGAGCATGGCCGGGGTCTGGGAGCGCATTTTGGTGGCCTCCACTGACGGTGGTCTGGCTGCCGACGTGCGACCGCTGGTGCGCTTCAACGTCAGCGTGATCGTCGAGCAGAACGGTCGCCGCGAACGTGGTGGTCATGGCGGCGGCGGGCGTACCGATTACCGCTATTTCCTCGCTGACGACCGTGCCATGGGCTACGCCCGTGAAGCGTTGCGTCAGGCGCTGGTCAATCTGGAAGCCATTCCGGCACCGGCCGGCACCTTGCCGGTGGTTCTGGGGTCGGGTTGGTCCGGCGTGTTGCTGCACGAAGCGGTTGGCCACGGCCTGGAAGGCGACTTCAACCGTAAAGGCAGTTCGGCCTACAGCGGTCGCATGGGTGAAATGGTTGCGTCCAAACTCTGCACCATCGTCGATGACGGCACACTGGCCGGTCGTCGTGGTTCGCTGAGCATCGACGATGAAGGCACTCCGACCGAGTGCACCACGCTGATCGAAAACGGCGTGCTCAAGGGCTACATGCAGGACAAGCTCAATGCTCGCCTGATGGGCCTGGCGCGCACTGGCAATGGTCGCCGTGAGTCTTACGCGCACCTGCCGATGCCGCGCATGACCAATACTTACATGCTCGGTGGCGAAAGCGATCCGGCAGAAATCATTGCTTCGGTGAAGAAGGGTATCTACTGCGCCAATCTGGGCGGCGGACAGGTCGACATCACCAGCGGCAAGTTCGTGTTCTCCACCAGCGAAGCGTACCTGATCGAGGACGGCAAGATTACCGCGCCGGTCAAAGGGGCAACGTTGATCGGTAACGGTCCGGAAGCCATGAGCCGGGTGTCGATGGTCGGTAACGATCTGGCGCTGGACAGCGGGGTAGGGACGTGCGGCAAGGATGGTCAGTCGGTGCCGGTGGGTGTCGGCCAGCCAACCTTGAAAATCGACGCGATTACCGTGGGTGGCACGGGCGCATAAAAAGATGCGTAGGAGCTGCCGAAGGCTGCGATCTTTGCTTTTAAAAGATCAAAAGATCGCAGCCTTCGGCAGCTCCTACGGGGGCGAGGTTATTCAGCGCAAACCGCGTTGAGTCTCGTCCAGCTCACGGATGTACTTGAAGATTTTTCGGCTGGAGGCAGGAGGCTTGCTTTGGGCGAGCTCGTGCTGGGCCTGACGGATCATGGAGCGCAGTTGCTGGCGATCCGCTTCCGGGTAGTCGACGACGAACTTTTCCAGTACGGCATCGTCACCGGCGATCAAGCGATCGCGCCAGCGTTCCAGACCGTGGAAACGTTCGTTGTACTGGCGAGTGGAGGCATCGAGTTGGTCCAGCAGCGACAGAACGGCGCTGATGTCCTGATCGCGCATCAGCTTGCCGATGAACTGCAGGTGCCGTTTACGCGCGATGTTCGCGGTGTGCTTGGGGGCATCGGCCAGAGCCCGGCGCAAAGCGTCGGTCAACGGCAGTTTTGCCAGCAAGTCAGGCTTGAGTGTTGTAAGGCGCTCGCCAAGATCAACCAGAGCATGCAGCTCGCGTTTGACCTGGGTTTTGCTTTTTTCTCCCCCGTCGAGGGAGTCGTCGTAAGAATCAACCATGGTGGCAGTCCGCAAAGAAACGCCGCCATGATAACCAGTCGGGGGCCGCTTGTCCGGCCCGGTCGCTCGATGACCTTAACCGAAAGCAGAATTTGAGTGGAGAACAGCATGAGTGCAGTTGAAAGCGTCGGCCCACAAGCGTTGCCGGCACTGCAAGAGCAAGTCGAGCAGATCATCGCCGAAGCCAGGCGCCAGGGTGCCAGCGCCTGCGAAGTCGCCGTGTCTCTGGAACAGGGCCTGTCGACCTCGGTGCGTCAGCGGGAAGTTGAAACCGTTGAGTTCAACCGTGATCAGGGCTTCGGCATTACCTTGTATGTTGGCCAGCGCAAAGGCTCGGCCAGCACCTCGGCCAGTGGCCCCGAGGCGATTCGCGAAACTGTCGCCGCTGCATTGGCCATCGCCAAGCACACCTCCGAAGACGAACACTCGGGCCTGGCCGACGCCGCGCTGATGGCCAAGGACTTGCCGGACTTCGACCTGTTCCACGAATGGGACATTACTCCGGAGCAAGCGATCGAGCGGGCGCTGGCCTGTGAAGCGGCGGCGTTTGCTACCGACAGCCGGATCAAGAACGCCGATGGCACCACCTTGAGTACTCATCAGGGCTGCCGCGTATATGGCAATAGCCATGGCTTTATCGGCGGTTATGCGTCGACGCGTCACAGCCTGAGCTGCGTGATGATCGCCGAAGCTGATGGCCAGATGCAGCGCGACTATTGGTACGACGTCAATCGCCAGGGCAATCTGCTGGCCGATCCGGTGAGTATCGGCCAGCGTGCCGCGCAACGGGCGGCCAGCCGCTTGGGCGCGCGTCCGGTACCGACCTGCGAAGTGCCGGTGCTGTTTTCCGCCGAATTGGCCGGCGGTCTGTTCGGCAGTTTCCTCGGCGCGATTTCGGGCGGCAATCTGTACCGCAAGTCGTCGTTCCTCGAAGGCGCGCTGGGCCAGAAGCTGTTCCCTGAATGGTTGACTATCGATGAGCGTCCGCACCTGATGCGCGCGATGGGCAGTTCGGCGTTCGATGGTGATGGTCTGGCGACCTATGCCAAACCGTTCGTCGAGAAGGGTGAGTTAGTGTCTTACGTGCTGGGTACTTATTCCGGCCGCAAACTCGGCATGCCGAGCACCGCCAACTCCGGTGGTGTGCACAACCTGTTCGTCACCCATGGCGATGAAGACCAGGCGGCGCTGTTGCGGCGCATGGGACGCGGCTTGCTGGTGACCGAATTGATGGGCCAGGGCTTGAACATGGTCACTGGTGACTACTCTCGCGGTGCGGCGGGTTTCTGGGTCGAGAATGGTGAAATCCAGTTCGCGGTCCAGGAAGTGACTATCGCCGGCAACATGCGTGACATGTTCAAGCAGATCATTGCGGTGGGTAATGACCTGGAATTGCGCAGCAACATTCGTACAGGTTCAGTGTTGATCGAGCGGATGACGGTGGCCGGCAGCTAAACCCTTGCGGTTAAGCAAAAAAAGCGCGCCACCCAATGGGTGGCGCGCTTTTTTTTATTGCCTGACGCAAACCCTAATGCCGGTAAGTTAAGGGATTTCAGGCTTGGCACATTCCCTGTAGCAGCTGGCGAAGCCTGCGTTCGGCTGCGAAGCAGTCGTAAAATCAGGCGGCGCGTTCTTTCAGGCATACCGTGTATGCCGGATTTACGAGGACTTCGTCCTCGAACGCAGCCTCGCGGGCTCGGCAGCTGCTACAGGTCGTGTAAGCCCCTCGCCACAAAAGCCACTTCGCCAGAAGGTTCTGTGTTTACTCGCCTTCGCCGAAATAGTCGTTGATCAGCGCCTTCAACGCATCCAGCGCATCCTGAGCTTGATCACCTTCTGCGTGGAGGTGGATCGTCGTTCCCTTGCCGGCGGCCAGCATCATCATGGACATGATGCTCTTGCCATCGACCATCTTGTTCTGGTCGGGGGAGCGGCCCACTCTGATCTCACAGGGAAACTCCGCAGCTTTGCCCACGAATTTGGCGGAAGCGCGGGCATGCAGGCCCAGTTTGTTGATGATTTCAATTTCCAGAGCGGGCATCGCGGTGTGAATCCTTTAGCTAAGGTCGCGGTGGCGAACCTGGACGTTCTTCAGGGATTGTTGCAGGACCTGACCCAGACGTTCGGTCAGGTAGACGGAGCGGTGATGCCCGCCGGTGCAGCCAATGGCGATTGTGACGTAAGCGCGGTTGCTGGCGGCAAAGCGCGGCAGCCATTTGAGCAGATAAGTGGAGATGTCCTGGAACATCTCTTCGACATCCGGCTGAGCGGCCAGATACTCCGCCACTGGCTGGTCCAGCCCGGACTGCGTACGTAGCTCTGGTTTCCAGTACGGGTTCGGCAGGCAACGTACGTCGAACACCAGGTCGGCATCGACCGGCATCCCCCGCTTGAAGCCGAAGGACTCCACCAGAAACGCAGTGCCCGGCTCTGGCTGGTTCAGGAGGCGCAACTTGATGGTATCGCGCAACTGATACAGGTTCAGATTGGTGGTGTTGACCTTGAGGTCGGCCAGGTCGGCAATCGGCCCGAGCAGATTGGTCTCGTCTTCGATGGCTTCGGCCAGCGAGCGGTTGGCGTTACTCAGCGGGTGGCGGCGACGGGTTTCCGAGAATCGCTTGAGCAGGGTTTCTTCGTCGGCATCCAGATACAGCACGTCGCATTGGATGTGCCGGCTGCGGACTTCTTCCAACAGCTCCGGGAAGCGTGACAGATGGCTCGGCAGATTGCGCGCATCGATGGAAACAGCGACCAGGGGCTGCGCCAGTTCGGTGTGAATCAATGCGCGCTCGGCCAACTCCGGCAACAGGCCGGCCGGCAGATTGTCGATGCAGTAGTAGCCGTTGTCCTCCAGTACATCGAGGGCGGTGCTTTTACCTGAGCCAGAGCGGCCGCTGACGATGATCAAGCGCATGGTTAGTGACCGTTCTGCTCGTCGAGGACAACCTGATACAAGGCTTCATTGCTGGTGGCGCTGCGTAGACGATCGCGGACTTCTTTACGATCAAGCATGCTGGCGATCTGGCGGAGCAGTTCCAGGTGCGCATCGGTAGCGGCTTGCGGGACCAGCAAAACGAACAGCAGGTCGACCGGAGCACCGTCGATGGCGTCGAAATCTATAGGGGCGTCCAAGTGCATCAAGGCACTGATGGGCGACTCGCAACCTTTGAGGCGGCAGTGGGGGATGGCGATGCCGTTGCCAAAACCGGTCGAACCGAGTTTTTCACGGGCAATCAGACTCTCGAAGACATCTTGCATCTCCAGATCCGGCACTTCGCGGGCGATCAGGTTGGCAATTTGTTCAAGGGCGCGTTTTTTACTGCCGCCCGGCACGTTCACCAAAGAACGGCCGGGGGTCAGGATGTTTTCAAGTCGGATCATGGGTTGGGAGTATTAACGACCGGTTGCGCCTTGGAGCTGGCCCTGGGTCTTTTCCTTATGCTTTTTGAGTTGGCGATCCAGTTTGTCGGTCAGGGCGTCGATCGCGGCATACATGTCGTTATGCTCAGCGTTGGCGACCACTTCTCCACCGGGGATATGCAGTGTGGCTTCGATTTTCTGCAGCAGCTTCTCGACGGTCAACGTGACCTGCACATTGGTGATCTTGTCGAAATGCCGTTCTAATCGTTCGAGTTTTTCGCCGATGTAGATGCGCAGGGGTTCGGTCACTTCCAGTTGGTGTCCACTGATGTTGACTTGCATACAGCTTCTCCTTCGTTGCCAGTGCATAAGGCGGCAGGCTGGTTTGCCTGCCACTAGAGCGTGTCCGAAAAGCTTTCGAACACACCCTGGAACGCTATGGCGTAGCCCGTCACATCAACCGCTTGCGTTCGCTCGAAGGCGCGATCCCCAGGGATTCGCGGTACTTGGCGACGGTGCGGCGGGCCACCTGAATGCCTTGTGCCTCCAGTAAACCAGCGATCTTGCTGTCACTCAACGGCTTTTTCTGATTTTCCGCGGCAACCAGTTTTTTGATGATCGCGCGGATCGCTGTGGACGAGCATTCACCGCCTTCAGAGGTGCTGACGTGGCTGGAGAAAAAGTATTTAAGTTCATAAATACCGCGTGGGGTATGCATGAATTTTTGCGTGGTCACCCGTGAAATCGTCGACTCGTGCATGCCGACTGCTTCGGCGATGTCATGCAGGACCAACGGCTTCATTGCCTCATCGCCGTACTCAAGGAAGCCGCGCTGGTGCTCGACGATCTGAGTAGCGACTTTCATCAGGGTTTCGTTGCGGCTTTGCAGGCTCTTGATGAACCAGCGTGCTTCCTGCAACTGATTGCGCATGAAGGTGTTGTCGGCGCTGGTGTCGGCGCGACGGACGAAACCGGCGTATTGCGGGTTGACGCGCAGACGCGGAACCGACTCCTGGTTCAGTTCCACCAGCCAGCGCTCGTTATCTTTGCGCACGATGACGTCGGGAACCACGTATTCGGCTTCGCTGGACTCGATTTGCGAGCCCGGACGCGGGTTGAGGCTTTGTACCAGCTCGATGACCTGGCGCAGTTCATCTTCCTTGAGCTTCATGCGGCGCATCAGCTGGCTGTAGTCGCGGCTGCCCAGCAGGTCGATGTAGTCGATGACGAGGCGCTTGGCCTCGGCCAGCCAAGGGGTCTTGGCGGGCAGTTGGCGCAGTTGCAGCAACAGGCATTCGCCGAGGTTGCGTGCGCCGATGCCGGCCGGCTCGAATTGCTGGATGCGATGCAGGACGGCTTCGATCTCGTCCAGCTCGATGTCCAGTTCCGGATCGAAGGCTTCGAGGATTTCCTCGAGAGTTTCGTCCAGGTAGCCCTGATTGTTGATGCAGTCGATCAGGGTCACCGCGATCAGTCGATCGGTGTCGGACATCGGCGCCAGGTTCAATTGCCAGAGCAGATGGCTCTGCAGGCTCTCGCCGGCGGAGGTGCGAGTGGTGAAGTCCCATTCGTCGTCATCGTTGCTCGGCAGGCTGCTGGCGCTGGTCTGGTAAACGTCTTCCCAGGCGGTGTCGACTGGCAGTTCGTTAGGGATACGCTCGTTCCAGTCGCCTTCCTCGAGGTTATCCACCGTGGGGGCGGTTTCCTGGTAGGAGGGTTCCTGAATGTCGGTGTTGGGTTTCTGCTCGATGTTGTCCGCCATCGGGTCGGCGTTATCGAAGTCGTCGCCTTCTTCCTGGCGTTCGAGCATTGGATTGGACTCCAATGCCTCCTGGATTTCCTGTTGCAGGTCCAGGGTCGACAATTGGAGCAGGCGGATGGCCTGTTGCAGCTGCGGTGTCATCGTCAGCTGCTGGCCCATTCTCAAGACTAGCGATGGTTTCATGGCAGGGGCTTAACACCTTATTCGCCGGCGCACATGCGCCATCCACTACAGGGCGCCGGAGCGCCAAACATAAGCAAATTATATGCCTGAAACTGAAGTGTTTGCCTAGAGCGCTGTAACAATAAATACGTATAGATTTTTATTGGGACAAGCGCTCCGGCGACTGACCAGACACCTCAGTGCTTACAGGCGGAACTCATGGCCCAGGTACACTTCCTTGACCAGGTCGTTGGCCAGGATGGTTTCGGCGTCGCCTTCGGCGATCAGTTGGCCGTCGTTGACGATGTAAGCGGTTTCGCAGATGTCCAGGGTTTCGCGGACGTTGTGGTCCGTGATCAGCACGCCAATGCCCTTGGCCTTGAGGTGATGAATGATCTGCTTGATGTCACCCACCGAAATCGGGTCCACGCCGGCGAAGGGTTCGTCGAGCAGGATGAATTTCGGTGCCGTGGCCAGGGCGCGAGCGATTTCCACGCGGCGACGTTCGCCACCGGAAAGGCTCATGCCGAGGTTGTCGCGGATATGGTTGATGTGGAATTCCTGCAGCAGGCTTTCCAGCTCCTTGCGACGACCGGCCTTGTCGAGTTCCTTGCGGGTCTCGAGGATGGCCATGATGTTGTCGGCGACCGAGAGTTTGCGGAAGATCGACGCTTCTTGCGGCAGATAGCCGATACCCGCTTGTGCACGACCGTGCATTGGCTGGTGGCTGACGTCCAGGTCGTCGATCAGTACGCGCCCCTGATCGGCCTGGACCAGGCCTACGATCATGTAGAAGCAGGTGGTCTTGCCGGCGCCGTTCGGGCCAAGCAGGCCGACGATCTGGCCGCTGTCGATCGACAGGCTGACGTCACGCACGACCTGGCGGCTCTTGTAGCTCTTGGCCAGATGCTGAGCTTTCAGAGTTGCCATTACTGGGCCTTCTGCTCGTCGGTTTTCTTTTTCGGCTGGATAACCATATCGACCCGTGGGCGCGGCGCGGTAACCGAGGCACCGGTGGCACGGCCTGCGTTAGCAACCTGCTTGACGGTGTCATAGACGATTTTCTCGCCTTCGGTGGTATTGCCTTCGTTGATCACTTTGGCGCGGTCAATCAGTACGATGCGGTTTTGCGCGGCATGGTACTGGATGGTCACCCCATAGCCCTTGACCGGCTGTGGATCGCCAACCTTCTGCAACTGCTCGAAATACGCCAGGTTGCCCACCGAGGTCACGACATCGATATCGCCGGCTTTGGTGCGGGTGATGGTCACGGTGTTGCCTTTGATGATCATCGAGCCCTGGGTAATGATCACGTCACCCTTGTAGGTGGCCACGCCATTCTTGTCGTCCAGCTGAGCGTCGTCAGCCTGAATGCGAATGGGTTGCTGGCTATCGTTCGGCAGAGCCCAGGCGCTCACGCTTCCCAGTGCTGCGCCCAGACTGAGCAAAATAGGGAGAGTTTTAACGAGCCTCATACTGTCCTCTTACGTTCGATAGCAGGTGTATCCTGCTGTCTTTCAAATACGCTTTCATTCCGTTACCAGTCGATACACCACCAGCGCCGTCGATTCTAACGGCTTGCTCGGTCTGCGCATATTGCTGTTGCGGGAATACAGTCATACGACTACTGGTAATAAGCATCGGACGATTCTGCTCATCGGTGCGTGCGATACGAACCGAATCGATCAACTCGACTTCAGTGCCGCCCGAATTGACTTCGCCACGCTCGCTCTGGACGTGCCAGGGGAAGGCGGTGCCCCGATACATGTTCAGGTCGGGGTTGGTCAGCAGGGTTATATCGGTGGCTTTGATGTGTTCGACCTTGTCGGACGTCATGTCGTACTGCAATTTGCCATCGGGCAGGTACTGCACGCTGTGGGCGTTGATCGCGTAATAGTCGATCTGGCTCTCGTCGACGTGCGCTACCGGCTTCTCGAGGAAGCGTTCCGGGCTGATGTTCCAGTAGCCAACGGCCGCAAGTAGTGCGGCTATGACCCCGAAAAACAGTATGTTGCGAATCTTTTTGCTCAGCATAGGTGGCTCACAGGTACGCGGCGTTAGCCGCTTCAAGGTTGCCCTGGGCACGCAGGATCAGTTCACAGAACTCGCGAGCAGCTCCTTCGCCGCCACGGGCCTGAGTGACGCCGTGAGCGTGTTCGCGGACGAAGCTGGCGGCGTTGGCCACTGCCATGCCCAGGCCCACGCGGCGAATGACCGGCAAGTCCGGCAGGTCATCGCCCAGGTAGGCAACCTGCTCATAGCTTAGGCCCAGTTGCGCCAGAAGCTCGTCGAGTACCACCAGTTTGTCCTCGCGACCCTGATACAGGTGAGGAATACCGAGGTTTTTGGCCCGTCGCTCGACCACTGGGGTCTTGCGTCCGCTGATAATGGCAGTTGTCACGCCGGAGGCCATCAGCATCTTGATGCCCTGGCCGTCGAGGGTGTTGAACGTCTTGAATTCGCTGCCGTCCTCGAGGAAGTACAGGCGACCGTCAGTCAGCACGCCGTCGACGTCGAAAACCGCGAGTTTGATGTTTTTGCCGCGTTGCAGCAGGTCCGTGCTCATTACATTACTCCCGCACGCAGCAAATCGTGCATGTTCAAGGCGCCCACCGGACGGTCCTCGCTATCGACCACGACCAGTGCGTTGATCTTGTGGTCTTCCATGATTTTCAGGGCCTCGGCGGCGAGCATCTCGGCACGCGCGGTCTTGCCATGAGGGGTCATGACGTCATCGATGGTGGCTTGATGGATGTCGATGGTCCGGTCCAGCGTGCGGCGCAGGTCGCCGTCCGTGAAAATGCCGGCGAGTTTACCGTCTGCTTCCAGTACTACGGTCATGCCCAGACCTTTGCGGGTCATTTCCATCAACGCGTCTTTGAGCAGCGTGCCGCGCACGACTTGCGGCAGCTCCTGGCCCGCGTGCATGACGTTTTCGACCTTCAGCAACAAGCGGCGACCCAGGGCACCGCCAGGGTGTGAAAACGCGAAATCTTCGGCGGTAAAGCCGCGGGCTTCCAGCAAGGCAACGGCCAGTGCGTCACCCATCACCAGCGCCGCCGTGGTGGAGGAGGTCGGCGCCAGATTCAACGGGCACGCCTCGTGTTCGACATGAACATTGAGGTTCACCTCGGCAGCCTTGGCCAATGGCGAATCAGGGTTGCCGGTCAGGCTGATCAGTTTGATGCCCAGACGCTTGATCAGTGGCAGCAGCGTGACGATTTCGTTGGTGGAGCCGGAGTTCGACAGCGCGAGGATGATGTCGTCGCGGGTGATCATGCCCATATCGCCGTGACTGGCTTCGGCCGGGTGCACGAAGAAAGCCGTGGTGCCGGTGCTGGCAAGGGTCGCTGCAATCTTGTTGCCGATGTGCCCGGACTTGCCCATGCCGACCACAACCACGCGGCCTTTGCTGGCCAGAATCATCTCGCAAGCGCGTACGAAATCCGCGTCGATATGGGCCAGCAAGCCTTCTACGGCTTCAAGCTCGAGGCGGATGGTGCGTTGTGCAGATTGAATCAGGTCGCTGGATTGGCTCATGTCAGAAATCGTATAGCCTGATGAAAAGGCGGCGATTATAGCGGTAATGAGCAAATCCCTCACGTTAGTTCGTCGTGCTTTGTTCAGGCTGCTCCCCTAAACGATGAAACTTGCGGCTTTTTGCCTGTCTTGATGCTGAACACCGCAGGCTTCGGCCTTGGGCGCTTTGTACTAGCAGTGATATAGTTCGTCGCCAGTTCGGCCTGCCCAGGATGTATGTGCTCTCGGCAGGGAGCGCGGCGTCCGAGTGAGAGGCTTGCATCGCAAGGAGTTTAGATGAGTGCCGATAACGCCTACGCGGTCGAGCTGAAGGGAGTGTCCTTCAAGCGCGGCGCGCGCAGCATTTTCAATAACGTCGATATTCGCATTCCGCGCGGTAAGGTCACCGGTATCATGGGACCTTCCGGTTGCGGAAAAACCACACTGTTGCGCCTGATGGGCGCGCAGTTGCGCCCTTCAAGTGGCGAAGTGTGGGTCAACGGGCAAAATTTGCCCACGCTGTCGCGCAGCGATCTGTTTGATGCGCGCAAGCATATGGGCGTGCTGTTTCAGAGCGGTGCACTGTTCACGGACCTCGATGTTTTCGAAAACATCGCTTTTCCGCTGCGTGTTCACACTCAGCTTCCGGATGAAATGATCCGTGACATCGTCTTGCTCAAGTTGCAGGCGGTAGGGTTGCGCGGTGCCATCGACCTGATGCCCGATGAGTTGTCCGGCGGCATGAAGCGTCGTGTCGCGCTGGCAAGGGCGATTGCCCTCGATCCGCAGATTCTGATGTACGACGAGCCTTTTGTCGGTCAGGACCCGATCGCCATGGGCGTTCTGGTGCGCTTGATCCGTCTGCTCAACGACGCCTTGGGCATCACCAGCATCGTGGTGTCCCATGATCTGGCCGAAACCGCGAGCATTGCCGATTACCTGTATGTCGTAGGCGATGGGCAGGTGTTGGGGCAGGGGACTCCCGATGAGCTGATGAACTCCGATAATCCGCGGATTCACCAATTCATGAAGGGTGATCCAGACGGGCCGGTACCGTTCCACTTTCCAGCGACGGATTACCGCGCAGATCTTCTGGGGAAGCGCTGATGCGCAAGATTTCACTAATAGAGAGAGTTCGTCGATTCGGCCAGGCCGCCATCGACAGCGTCGCGGTGCTCGGTCGTTCATCGCTGTTCCTGTTTCACGCCTTGCTGGGACGTGGTGGCATCACTGGCGCATTTGGCTTGCTGGTCAAGCAACTGCATTCGGTCGGCGTAATGTCCCTGGTGATCATCGTGGTCTCCGGGATATTCATCGGGATGGTGCTGGCGCTGCAAGGCTTCAACATTTTGTCCAGTTATGGTTCGGAGCAGGCGGTCGGGCAGATGGTTGCGCTGACGCTGTTGCGTGAACTGGGGCCGGTGGTGACCGCGTTGCTGTTTGCCGGGCGTGCCGGTTCTGCGTTGACCGCTGAAATTGGCAACATGAAATCCACCGAGCAGTTGTCCAGTCTGGAAATGATTGGCGTCGACCCGCTCAAGTACATCATTGCCCCCCGTCTGTGGGCCGGCTTCATTTCCCTGCCGCTGCTGGCGATGATTTTCAGCGTGGTCGGGATCTGGGGCGGTTCCTGGGTGGCCGTCGACTGGCTGGGTGTGTATGAAGGTTCCTACTGGTCGAACATGCAAAACAGCGTGACGTTCGATGGAGACGTGTTCAATGGCATCATTAAAAGCATCGTCTTTGCCTTTGTCGTGACCTGGATCGCCGTATTCCAAGGCTATGACTGCGAGCCCACTTCAGAAGGGATCAGTCGTGCCACCACCAAGACCGTGGTGTATGCCTCATTGGCCATTCTCGGCCTGGACTTTATTTTGACTGCCTTGATGTTTGGAGATTTCTGATGCAAAACCGCACCCTGGAAATCGGTGTCGGCCTTTTCTTGCTGGCTGGCATCCTGGCTTTAGTGTTGCTTGCCCTGCGGGTCAGTGGTCTGTCCCCTGTTTCGAGCACCGACAGCTATAAACTTTATGCGTATTTCGACAACATCGCCGGTTTGACGGTCAGATCAAAAGTGACCATGGCCGGTGTGACTATCGGCAAGGTCACGGCTATCGATCTGGATCGCGACAGTTTCACCGGTCGGGTGACGCTGCAGCTGGAAAAACGGGTAGATAATCTGCCGACTGACTCCACTGCATCTATCCTCACGGCAGGCTTGTTGGGCGAGAAGTACATCGGTATCAGCGTGGGCGGGGAAGAGACCCTGCTCAAGGATGGTGGAACTATCCATGACACGCAGTCATCGCTGGTGCTCGAAGACCTGATCGGTAAATTCCTGCTCAATACCGTTAGCAAAGACGCTAAATAAGGAGTTTGTTCATGATCTCTACCTTGCGACGTGGCCTTTTGGTACTACTTGCGGTCTTGCCATTCATGGGTAACGCCGTGGCTGCGCAGTCCGCGCACGATATCGTGCAGGACACCACCAATCGGTTGCTCGCCGATCTTTCGGCCAATAAAGCGAAGTACAAGCAGGATCCGAATGGCTTTTACGACTCCTTGAACAACATCGTTGGGCCTGTGGTGGATGCCGAGGGTATTTCCAAGAGCATCATGACGGTCAAGTACTCGCGCAAAGCCACGCCTGAGCAAATGAAAACCTTTGAAAATAACTTCAAAAGGGGCCTGTTCCAGTTCTATGGCAATGCCTTGCTCGAGTACAACAATCAAGGCATCACCGTCGATCCAGCCAAGGATGAGTCGGGAGACCGTACAAGCGTTGGCATGACGGTCAAAGGCAGCAATGGCGCGATCTATCCTGTGTCTTATACGCTGGAAAAGATCAATGGCGAGTGGAAGCTGCGTAACGTGATCATCAACGGCATCAACATCGGCAAGCTGTTCCGTGATCAGTTCAGCGATGCAATGCAGCGCAATGGCAATAACCTGGACGCGACCATCAATGGTTGGGCCGGTGAAGTCGCCAAAGCCAAGGAAAAGACCGAAGCTGAAACGACTCAGAAGAAGCCCGCCCAATGAGTGAGTCGGCTGTCAGCATGGGCGAGGCCGGTGAGCTGATGCTCAGTGGCGTACTCGATTACCGCACCGGGCCGGATCTGCGCAAGCAGGGCCAGGCGTTGATCAAGTCGAGCACCGCGCCAGCATTGGTGCTTGATTGCTCGGGTGTGCAAAAGTCCAGCAGCGTCGGTTTGTCGTTGTTGCTGTGTTTCATGCGTGACGCGCAAGCGGCGGGCAAGGCGCTGAGCATCCGTGCATTGCCTGAGGACATGCGTGAAATCGCTCAGGTCAGCGAGTTGACCGAGCTGTTGGCGCACCCATAACTACCATCTATAAAGAAGCCCCCCGTCAGAGTCCTGCTATGCGGGGTTCGCAGGCGCGGGGCTTTTTTGTATGATGTCCGACCCGCGCGCACAGGGCGCCGATTGAGGTTGAGCATGCAGGCCAACGAAGTGAAGAGCTTTCTTGAGGGAAAGCTGTCCGAGACTCTTTTATCAGTACAGGTAGAAGTTGAGGGCGAAGGCTGCAACTTTCAGCTGAACGTGATTAGCGATGAACTGGCGGCATTGAGCCCGGTCAAGCGTCAGCAGCAGATCTATGCCCATTTGAACCCATGGATCACCGATGGCAGCATCCATGCGGTCACTATGAAATTTTTCAGCAGCGCGGCCTGGGCCGAGCGCACCTGAGCCCAAGGGCGTCGAGATTCTTATGGATAAATTGATTATTACCGGTGGCGTTCGTCTTGATGGCGAAATCCGCATTTCCGGGGCAAAGAACTCTGCCCTGCCGATTTTGGCTGCAACGCTGCTGTGCGATGGCCCAGTAACGGTCGCCAACTTGCCGCACCTGCACGACATCACCACCATGATCGAGCTGTTCGGTCGCATGGGCATCGAGCCGGTGATCGACGAGAAGCTCAGCGTCGAAATCGACCCGCGCACCATCAAGACCCTGATCGCGCCGTACGAACTGGTTAAAACCATGCGTGCGTCGATTCTGGTGCTGGGCCCGATGGTCGCGCGTTTCGGTGAAGCTGAAGTCGCACTGCCTGGCGGTTGCGCCATCGGTTCGCGTCCGGTCGACCTGCACATCCGTGGCCTTGAAGCCATGGGTGCGACCATTGACGTGGAAGGCGGTTACATCAAGGCCAAGGCGCCAGAAGGCGGCTTGCGCGGTGCACACTTCTTCTTCGATACCGTCAGCGTGACCGGTACCGAGAACATCATGATGGCGGCCGCTCTGGCCAAGGGCCGCAGCGTTCTGGCAAACGCCGCTCGCGAGCCTGAAGTCGTCGACCTGGCGAACTTCCTGAACGCCATGGGCGCGAAGGTTTCCGGTGCCGGCACCGACACCATCACCATCGATGGCGTCGAGCGTCTGCACACGACCACTTACAAAGTCATGCCGGACCGTATCGAAACCGGTACTTACCTGGTGGCTGCTGCCGTGACTGGCGGCCGCGTGAAGGTCAAGGACACCGATCCGACCATCCTTGAAGCCGTTCTGGAAAAACTCAAGGAAGCTGGCGCCGAAATCACTACCGGCGAAGACTGGATCGAGCTGAACATGCACGGCAAGCGGCCGAAAGCCGTCAACGTGCGTACCGCTCCGTACCCGGCGTTTCCGACCGACATGCAAGCGCAGTTCATCTCCCTCAACGCGATTGCCGAAGGCACTGGCGCGGTGATCGAGACGATCTTCGAAAACCGCTTCATGCATGTCTACGAGCTGCACCGCATGGGCGCTCATATCCAGGTCGAAGGCAACACCGCGATCGTCACCGGCATCGAAAAGCTCAAGGGCGCGCCAGTCATGGCCACCGACCTGCGGGCTTCGGCCAGCCTGGTGATTTCGGCGCTGATCGCCGAAGGCGACACGCTGATCGATCGCATCTACCATATCGACCGTGGTTACGAGTGCATCGAAGAGAAACTGCAGATGCTCGGCGCGAAAATCCGCCGCGTACCGGGCTAGTTTCTGCTGCATGGGCGCAGGGACGCGCCCGTTGGTTTTGTTCCAAGTCGAGCCTGTTTCAGGCTCGATGTGTGTCCGGCGCCGTTTGCGACCGGGCATGAGTACCTTGATAAGGACTGACGTTTCCCATGTTGACCATCGCACTGTCCAAGGGCCGCATCCTTGACGACACCCTGCCGCTTCTGGCTGAAGCGGGCATCGTGCCGACCGAGAATCCGGACAAGAGCCGCAAGCTGATCATCCCCACGACCCAGGCCGATGTGCGCTTGCTGATCGTGCGCGCCACCGATGTGCCGACCTACGTCGAGCACGGTGCCGCGGACCTGGGCGTCGCCGGTAAAGATGTGCTGATGGAATACGGCGGCCAGGGCCTGTACGAGCCACTGGATTTGCAGATTGCCCAGTGCAAGCTGATGACCGCCGGTAAAATCGGTGCGGTCGAGCCCAAGGGCCGTCTGCGCATCGCCACCAAGTTCGTCAACGTTGCCAAGCGTTACTACGCCGAGCAGGGCCGTCAGGTCGACATCATCAAGCTTTATGGCTCGATGGAGCTGGCACCGCTGATCGGTCTGGCGGACAAGATCATCGACGTGGTCGATACCGGTAACACGCTGCGGGCCAACGGCCTGGAGCCACAGGATTTCATTGCGGCCATCAGCTCCCGGCTGATCGTCAACAAAGCTTCGATGAAAATGCAGCACGCCCGTATCCAGGCGTTGATCGACACCCTGCGCAAGGCAGTGGAGTCTCGACACCGCGGCTGATTCACCTGCGCGACGTTAAGTCGCGCCCGTCTATCCGCCTCATAGCCAGAATTCTCAGGTGCCCAAGCGGATCGATGGTAGCTTCGGGTACCTGAGTTTTCGCCAATTCTATGAGGCTCTCGCTATGACCGCACCGACTGCAATTCGCCGACTCAACGCTGCTGACCCGGATTTCGCGCATCATCTGGATCATCTGCTGAGCTGGGAAAGTGTGTCTGACGACTCGGTCAATCAGCGAGTGCTGGACATCATCAAGGCTGTGCGCGAACGCGGCGACGCTGCGCTGGTTGAATTCACCCAGAAGTTTGACGGCCTGCAAGTGGCGTCGATGGCCGAGCTGATTCTGCCGCGCGAGCGTCTGGAACTGGCACTCACCCGGATCACCGTGCCTCAGCGCGAAGCCCTGGAAAAAGCCGCGACCCGGGTGCGCAGCTACCACGAAAAACAAAAGCAGGACTCCTGGAGCTACACCGAAGCCGACGGCACGGTGCTCGGCCAGAAGGTCACGCCGCTGGATCGCGCCGGTCTGTACGTACCGGGCGGCAAGGCTTCTTATCCTTCTTCGGTGTTGATGAACGCGATTCCGGCCAAGGTTGCCGGTGTGACCGAAGTGGTCATGGTGGTGCCGACGCCACGCGGTGAAGTCAACGAGCTTGTGCTCGCGGCAGCGTGCATCGCTGGCGTCGACCGGGTGTTCACCATTGGTGGCGCGCAAGCGGTTGCCGCACTGGCCTATGGCACCGAAAGCGTGCCGAAGGTCGACAAAGTCGTCGGCCCGGGCAACATCTATGTGGCGACTGCCAAGCGTCACGTGTTCGGCCAGGTCGGTATCGACATGATCGCCGGCCCATCGGAAATCCTCGTGGTGTGCGACGGCCAGACCGATCCGGACTGGATCGCCATGGACCTGTTCTCTCAAGCCGAGCACGACGAAGACGCCCAGGCGATTCTGGTCAGCCCCGACGCCGAGTTCCTCGACAAAGTGGCGGCGAGCATTGCCAAACTGCTGCCGACCATGGAACGCGCCGAAATCATCGAAACCTCGATCAATGGCCGCGGTGCGTTGATCCAGGTGCGCGACATGCAGCAGGCCATCGACGTGGCCAACCGCATTGCGCCGGAACACCTGGAACTGTCGGTGGCCGATCCGCAAGCCTGGCTGCCGCAGATCCGCCACGCCGGTGCGATCTTCATGGGCCGCCACACCTCTGAAGCTTTGGGCGATTACTGCGCCGGTCCCAACCACGTGCTGCCGACTTCCGGCACCGCACGCTTCTCCTCGCCGCTGGGGGTATATGACTTCCAGAAACGTTCGTCGATCATCTTCTGCTCCGAGCAGGGTGCCTCCGAACTGGGCAAGACCGCTTCCGTGCTGGCCCGTGGCGAGTCGTTGACCGCTCACGCCCGCAGTGCCGAATACCGCATCGTTGACGAGCTCTCTATTGAAGGGCAGGGGAAATGAACATGAGTAAATTCTGGAGTCCATTCGTCAAGGATCTGGTGCCGTACGTGCCGGGTGAGCAGCCGAAACTGGCGAAGCTGGTCAAGCTCAACACCAACGAAAACCCTTACGGTCCATCGCCCAAAGCACTGGCGGCGATGCAAACCGAACTGAACGACAACCTGCGTCTGTACCCGGACCCTAACAGCGACTTGCTCAAGCAGGCGGTGGCCAGGTATTACGGGGTGCAGGGCAATCAGGTGTTCCTCGGCAACGGTTCCGATGAAGTGCTGGCGCATGTTTTTCACGGTCTGTTCCAGCACGGTCAACCGCTGCTGTTCCCGGACATCAGCTACAGCTTTTATCCAGTGTATTGCGGCTTGTACGGCATTCCATTCGACGCGGTGCCGCTGGACGAGCAGTTCCAGATTCGCGTCTCGGACTACGCCAAGCCGAATGGCGGGATCATTTTCCCCAACCCGAACGCACCCACCGGTTGCCTGTTGGCGCTCGATGCCGTGGAACAAATCCTCAAGGCCAGCCCTGATTCGGTGGTGGTGGTCGACGAAGCCTATATCGACTTCGGCGGTGAAACGGCGATCAGCCTGGTCGACCGTTACCCGAACCTGCTGGTAACTCAGACCCTCTCCAAGTCGCGCTCGCTGGCCGGTTTGCGCGTGGGCCTGGCGGTGGGACATCCGGACCTGATCGAGGCGCTGGAGCGGATCAAGAACAGCTTCAACTCCTATCCACTGGATCGCCTGGCAATCGTCGGTGCAGCGGCAGCGTTTGAAGATCGCGAGTACTTCGACAAGACCTGTCAGTTGGTAATCGACAGCCGTGAGCGCGTGGTCGAGCAATTGCAGGAGAAGGGTTTTGAAGTGCTGCCATCGGCGGCGAACTTTATCTTCGCTCGTCACCCGCAGCATGAAGCGGCAGGCCTGGCAGCGAAGTTGCGCGAGCAAGGCGTGATCGTCCGGCACTTCAAGCAGGAACGGATTGCCCAGTTCCTGCGCATCACCATCGGTACGCCAGAGCAGAATCAGGCGTTGATCGACGGGCTCGGTGATCTCTAAACCGCTGTTGATTCTGTGGGCGCGAGCTTGCTCGCGATGAGGCCATAACATTCAACATCCTCGTTGACTGTTAAACCGCTATCGCGAGCAGGCTCGCTCCCACATTGATTTGTATTGCCCGCTTACTCTTCTTCTTTGACCGGTGCTGGTGGCGGGCGCAGACCGATTTCTGCGGTCAGCTTGAGTTCCTTGCCATTGCGCATGACCTGAACAGTGACTTTGTCGGTCGGCTTGATCCGCGCCACCTGGTTCATCGAGCGGCGACCATCGCCGGCCGGCTCGCCGTCAATGCTGAGGATCACATCGCCCAATTGCAGGCCGGCTTTTTGTGCCGGGCCGTCGCGGAAAACCCCCGCCACGACAATCCCCGGACGCCCTGACAGGCCGTACGATTCCGCCAGTTCCTGGCTTAACGGCTGCACTTCAATCCCGAGCCAGCCGCGAATCACCTGACCATGCTCGATGATCGACTTCATCACCTCCATCGCCAGCTTGATCGGGATCGCGAAACCAATGCCTTGGGAACCGCCGGACTTGGAGAAAATCGCGGTGTTGATCCCGGTGAGGTTGCCGTTGGCATCCACCAGCGCACCGCCGGAGTTGCCCGGGTTGATTGCGGCGTCGGTCTGGATGAAGTCTTCGTAGTTGTTCAGACCCAGTTGATTACGCCCGGTGGCGCTGATGATGCCCATGGTCACGGTCTGACCGACACCAAACGGGTTGCCGATGGCCAGCGCGACATCGCCGACGCGAATGCTTTCCGAGCGGCCGACGGTGATCGACGGCAGGTTCTTCAAATCGATTTTCAGCACTGCGAGGTCGGTTTCCGGGTCGCTGCCGATCACGCGGGCCAGGGTTTCACGACCATCCTTGAGCGCGACAACAATCTGGTCGGCGCCAGTGGTCACGTGGTTGTTGGTCAGCAAATAACCTTCCGGACTCATGATCACCCCGGAACCGAGGCTCGATTCCATGCGCTTCTGCTTGGGCGAGTTGTCGCCGAAGAATCGCCGGAATTGCGGGTCTTCAAATAGCGGATGGCTGGTTTTGTTGACCACTTTGGTGGTGTAGAGGTTGACCACCGCCGGTGCGGCGATGAGCACGGCGTCGGCGTAAGACACCGGCCCCTGTTGGGTCTGAGTGGTTTGTGGGGCTTGTTGCAGGTTTACATCCAGGCTTGGCAGCCCGACCCATTGAGGGTAACGCTGGATGATCAGCAACGCGATAAGCACGCCGGCCAGCAGCGGCCAGCCAAAGAAACGCAGACCCTTGAGCATTAAGCAAATCCTGGGAGGTTACGGAGAGCCGTCTACGGCCCATAATGTCGCGCATTATACGAGGCCGCGCGCGCCTCTGAACGGGATATTTAGGAGTCTTTTATGGCCGTTGCCCTGAGCACCCTGGTAGAAGAAGCGGACCGTTACCTTGCCAGTTCGCGGATCGCCGACTATTGCCCCAACGGCCTGCAAGTCGAAGGCCGGCCGCAGGTCATGCGCATCGTCAGCGGCGTTACGGCCAGCCAGGCATTGCTCGATGCAGCGGTCGAAGCCAAGGCCGATCTGGTACTGGTACACCACGGCTACTTCTGGAAGGGCGAGAACCCCTGCATTACCGGTATGAAGCAGCGTAGGCTCAAAACCCTGCTCAAGCACGACATCAGCCTCCTGGCCTACCACTTGCCGCTGGATTTGCATCCGGAAGTGGGCAATAACGTGCAACTGGCCCGTCAACTGGACATTACCGTCGAAGGTCCGCTGGACCCGGAAAACCTAAAAGTGGTCGGGCTGGTCGGCTCCCTCGCCGAACCCATGACCGCGCGCGACTTTGCCCGTCATGTGCAAGAGGTCATGGGCCGTGAACCGCTGCTGATCGAAGGCAGCGAGATGGTCCGGCGCGTCGGCTGGTGCACGGGCGGCGGCCAGGGTTATATCGATCAGGCGGTACTGGCCGGCGTTGACTTGTACCTGAGCGGCGAAGCGTCCGAGCAAACCTTCCACAGCGCTCGGGAAAACGACATCAGCTTCATCGCCGCCGGTCACCACGCCACCGAACGCTACGGCGTGCAGGCGCTGGGGGACTATCTGGCGCGGCGGTTTGCCCTTGAACACATCTTCATCGACTGCCCGAATCCGATTTGACGCAGATATCAATGTGGGAGCGAGCTTGCTCGCGATGACTGACTTGAATTCAACATTAATGTCGACTGAACCACCGCTTTCGCGAGCAAGCTCGCTCCCACAGGACCGCGTACATCACCCTAACGCGGGGGCATATTCATATGCTCTTTCGATCTAGTCGGCGTCCTGATTAGAAGAGGTCGCTGTGCTAGCATTCGCCGCTCGAACACGGCCCGCTGGCCGTTCATAAGAAAGCTTTCGTGAGTAGCCATGGTCGACAAACTGACGCATCTGAAACAGCTGGAGGCGGAAAGCATCCACATCATCCGCGAGGTGGCCGCCGAGTTCGACAACCCGGTGATGCTGTACTCCATCGGTAAAGACTCCGCCGTGATGCTGCATCTGGCACGCAAGGCGTTCTTCCCGGGCAAGCTGCCGTTTCCGGTGATGCACGTCGACACCCAGTGGAAATTCAAGGAGATGTACAGCTTCCGCGACAAGATGGTCGCAGAGCTGGGCCTTGACCTGATTACCCACGTCAACCCGGAAGGCGTGGCGCAAGGGATCAACCCCTTCACCCACGGCAGTGCCAAGCACACCGACATCATGAAGACCGAAGGCCTGAAACAGGCTTTGGACAAGTACGGCTTCGACGCTGCCTTCGGTGGTGCGCGCCGCGATGAAGAGAAATCCCGCGCCAAAGAGCGCGTGTACTCGTTCCGCGACAGCAAGCACCGCTGGGATCCGAAGAACCAGCGTCCCGAGCTGTGGAACGTCTACAACGGCAAGGTCAACAAAGGCGAATCGATCCGCGTATTCCCGCTGTCGAACTGGACCGAGCTGGACATCTGGCAGTACATCTACCTTGAAGGCATCCCGATCGTTCCGTTGTACTTCGCCGCCGAGCGCGATGTCATCGAGAAGAACGGCACGCTGATCATGATCGACGACGAGCGCATCCTCGAGCACCTGAGCGACGAAGACAAAGCCCGCATCGTCAAAAAGAAAGTGCGTTTCCGTACCCTTGGCTGCTACCCGTTGACGGGCGCGGTGGAGTCCGAGGCCGAAAGCCTCACGGACATCATTCAGGAAATGCTCCTGACGCGAACTTCCGAGCGCCAGGGCCGAGTCATCGATCACGATGGCGCCGGCTCGATGGAAGACAAAAAACGTCAAGGTTATTTCTAAGGGGCTGTCATGTCGCACCAATCTGATTTGATCAGCGAGGACATCCTCGCCTACCTGGGCCAGCACGAACGTAAAGAGCTGCTGCGCTTTCTGACCTGCGGTAACGTCGACGACGGCAAGAGCACCCTGATCGGGCGCCTGCTGCACGACTCCAAGATGATCTACGAAGACCATCTGGAAGCCATTACCCGCGACTCGAAAAAAGTCGGCACCACCGGTGACGACATCGACCTGGCGTTGCTGGTCGACGGCCTGCAAGCTGAGCGCGAACAGGGCATCACCATCGATGTCGCGTACCGCTATTTCTCCACCGCCAAGCGCAAATTCATCATTGCCGACACCCCTGGCCATGAGCAGTACACCCGCAACATGGCCACCGGTGCATCCACCTGTGACCTGGCGATCATCCTGGTCGACGCCCGTTATGGCGTGCAGACCCAGACCCGTCGTCACAGCTTCATTGCCTCGTTGCTGGGCATCAAACACATCGTTGTCGCCATCAACAAGATGGACCTCAAGGACTTCGATCAAGGCGTGTTCGAGTCGATCAAGGCCGACTACCTGAAGTTCGCTGAAGGCTTGAAGATGAAGCCTACCAGCATGCACTTCGTGCCGATGTCGGCGCTGAAGGGCGACAACGTGGTGAACAAATCCGAGCGCTCGCCGTGGTACACCGGCCAGTCGCTGATGGAAATCCTTGAAACCGTGGAAGTGGCGGGCGACCGTAACTTCACCGACCTGCGTTTCCCGGTGCAGTACGTCAACCGGCCGAACCTGAACTTCCGCGGTTTCGCCGGCACCCTGGCCAGCGGCATCGTCAAGAAGGGTGACGAAGTCGTGGTGCTGCCGTCGGGCAAGAGCAGCCGCGTGAAATCCATCGTCACCTTCGACGGTGAACTGGAACACGCAGGCCCGGGTCAGGCCGTAACGCTGACCATGGAAGACGAAATCGACATCTCCCGTGGCGACCTGTTGGTTCACGCCGACAACGTGCCGCCGGTCACCGACAGCTTCGAAGCGATGCTGGTGTGGATGGCTGAAGAGCCGCTGCTGCCGGGCAAGAAATACGACATCAAACGCGCCACCAGTTATGTGCCGGGCTCGATCGCCAGCATCGTCAACAAGGTCGACGTGAACACCCTGGAAGAAGGCCCGGCCAGCGCCTTGCAGCTGAACGAGATCGGTAAGGTCAGGATCAGCCTCGACGCGCCGATTGCTCTCGATGGTTATGAAAGCAACCGCACCACTGGCTCGTTCATCATCATCGACCGCTTGACCAACGGCACCGTCGGCGCGGGCATGATCGTCGCCCAGCCTTTGGCTCATGGCAACTCCACGCACCATGGAAAATTGGCCCATGTAGCCACCGAAGAGCGTGCTCAGCGCTTCGGGCAGCAACCGGCTACCGTGCTGTTCAGCGGCTTGTCGGGCGCTGGCAAAAGCACCCTGGCCTATGCGGTCGAGCGCAAGCTGTTCGACATGGGCCGTGCGGTGTTTGTGCTCGATGGTCAGAACCTGCGTCACGACCTGAACAAAGGTCTGCCGCAGGATCGCGCCGGGCGTACCGAGAACTGGCGTCGTGCGGCTCACGTCGCACGTCAGTTCAACGAAGCCGGTTTGCTGACCCTGGCGGCGTTTGTCGCACCGGACGCCGAAGGCCGCGAGCAGGCCAAGGCACTGATTGGCAGCGACCGCTTGCTGACCGTTTACGTGCAGGCGTCGCCGCTGGTCTGCGCTGCGCGTGATCCGCAAGGTTTGTACGCCGCTGCTGGTGACAACATCCCGGGCGACTCCTTCCCCTATGACGTGCCGCTGGACGCTGACCTTGTGGTCGACACCCAGACGCTGTCGCTGGAAGAAAGCGTCAAGCAAGTGCTGGATCTGCTGCGTAAACGCGGCGCGATCTAAGCGTTAGCCGCAAATAAAAAGCCCGCCGATGAGTGATCATCTGCGGGCTTTTTCATGTCTGGTCGGACGCCATCGCGAGCAAGCTCGCTCCCACATGGGATCTTTATGGAATACAAATTTTGTGTTCACCAACGATCAACTGTGGGAGCGAGCTTGCTCGCGATAGGGTCGGCACAGACACCCATTACTTGGCGGGATATTCGCGATGCATCTGCGCAAGCAGCGCATCCTTGTCCTGCCACAACTGGTTGATCCAGCCCTGGAACTCCAGGCGGTACACGCCGTCCTGGTCGTAGTTCTTGCCGATGAACTGCTGCGGGATCTTCAGTTCCTGAAAGTGCACCACCACGTCTTTCACATTGCCACAGAGCAGGTCCCAATAACCGGGGCGCCCGGCCGGGTAGTGAATGGTCACGTTGACGATGGATTCCAGTTGCTCGCCCATGGCATCCAGCACAAACGCGATGCCACCGGCCTTGGGCTTGAGCAGGTAGCGCAAGGGTGATTGCTGCTGCGCATGCTTGCCTTCGGTGAAGCGCGTGCCTTCGACGAAGTTGAAAATCCCCACCGGGTTATTGCGAAACTTGTCGCAGGTCTTGCGAGTGGTTTCCAGGTCTTTGCCTTTCTTCTCCGGATACTTCTCCAGATAAGCCTTGGAGTAGCGCTTCATGAATGGAAAGCCCAACGCCCACCACGCCAGACCGATTACCGGCACCCAGATCAGCTCTTGCTTGAGGAAGAACTTCAGCGGGCGAATCCGCCGGTTGAGCACGTATTGCAGCACCATGATGTCGACCCAGCTCTGGTGGTTGCTGGTGATCAGGTACGAATGCTGATAGTCCAGGCCTTCGAGCCCGCTGAGCTTCCAGCGCGTGTGCCCGAGCAAATCCATCCAGGCCTTGTTGTTGCTGATCCAGGCTTCGTGGATGTGGCTCATCAGCCAGTCGGTGAAGCGCTGTGCGATAGGGAAGGGCAGCAGTAATTTGAAGATCGCCACGACAAACAGCGGTGTGCAGCAGACGATCGTGTTCAGCGCCAACAACAGCGAGGCGATCACGCCTCGCAAGGGTGCAGGTAGAGAATCCAGCATTTAAACATCCATAGGTCGGTTGGCGGCTTGAATCGCAGTCAGGGCAATGGTGTAGACGATGTCGTCGACCTGAGCGCCGCGCGGCAAATCATTCACCGGTTTGCGCAGGCCTTGCAGCATCGGTCCGAGGCTGACGCAGTCGGCGCTGCGTTGCACGGCTTTGTGGGTGGTGTTGCCGGTGTTCAGGTCAGGGAAAATGAACACCGTGGCTCGACCGGCTACCCGGCTGTTCGGTGCCAGTTGCCGGGCCACGTCTTCGTTGGCGGCGGCATCGTACTGCAACGGCCCGTCGATCAGCAGCGCGTTTTGCGCTTCGTGGGCGAGCAAGGTGGCCTCGCGGACTTTCTCGACTTCTTCGCCGCTGGCCGATTCACCGCTGGAATAGCTGAGCATCGCCACCCGTGGCGTGATCCCGAAGGCTGCGGCAGAGTCGGCGCTTTGAAGGGCGATCTCGGCCAGCTCGCTGGCGCTCGGGTGCGGGTTCATGACGCAGTCGCCGTAGACCAGCACTTCCTCCGGGAACAGCATGAAAAACACCGACGACACCAGCGTGCAGCCAGGTGCGGTCTTGATCAGTTGCAGCGCCGGGCGAATGGTATTGGCGGTGGAGTGAATGACCCCCGACACCAGCCCGTCGACTTCATCCAGCGCGAGCATCATGGTGCCGATCACCACGGTGTCTTCCAGCTGCTGCTCGGCCATTGGAGCGTTGAGGCTTTTGGTTTTGCGCAGCGCAACCATCGGCTCGACATAACGCTGACGGATCAGGTCCGGGTCGAGAATTTCCAGCCCCTCAGGCAGTTCGATACCCTGTGCGCGCGCGACTGCTTGCACGTCCTCGGGTTTGGCCAGCAACACGCAACGAGCAATGCCGCGCGCCTGGCAGATCGCTGCCGCCTGCACGATCAACGGTTCGCTGCCTTCGGGCAGGACGATGCGTTTGTTGGCAGCCTGGGCGCGCTGGATCAGTTGATAGCGGAACACCGCCGGCGACAGGCGCATTTCCCGTGGCGTGCCGCAGCGCTGGTGCAGCCAGTTGGCGTCGAGGTGGCTGGCGACGAAGTCGGTGATGATTTCCGCGCGCTCGCGGTCGTCGATCGGGATTTCCTTGTTCAAACCGTTCAACAGGTTGGCGGTGTCGTAGGAGCCCGTGCTCACTGACAACATTGGCAGACCGGCCTGCAAGGCACCTCGGCAGAGGTCCATGATCCGTGGGTCGGGCAGGGTGCCGCTGGTCAGCAGCAGTCCGGCCAGCGGCACGCCATTGATCGCCGCGAGGCTGACGGCGAGGATGATGTCGTCGCGATCGCCGGGGGTCACCACCAGCACGCCGGGCTTGAGCAGTTCGACCGTGTTGCGCATGGTTCGGGCGCAAATGATGATCTTGCTCATGCGCCGGGTTTCGTAGTCGCCGGCATTGAGCACCTGAGCGCCCATCAGGTCTGCTACGTCGCGGGTGCGCGGGGCGTTCAGCTCTGGCTGGAACGGAATGCAGCCGAGCAGCCGGAAGTCACCGCTGCGCAACAACGGCGAGTGTTCCTTCAAACGGGCGGCGAAAGCCTCCATGCTTTCATCGGTTTTGACTTTGTTGAGGATCACGCCGAGCACTTTCGGGTCTTTCGGACCGCCGAACAATTGCGCTTGCAACTCGACCCGGCCGGAGAGTTCGGTGAGCACTTCGTTTTCTGGTGCCGAGACCAGAATCACCTCGGCATCCAGGCTTTTCGCCAGGTGCAGATTGACCCGTGCGGCGTAGCTGGCGCTACGGGTCGGGACCATGCCTTCGACGATCAGCACGTCTTTGCCAATGGCGGCTTGCTGGTACAGGGTGATGATTTCTTCGAGCAGTTCATCCAGTTGACCGTCACCAAGCATCCGCTCGACGTGAGCCAGGCCCAGTGGTTGCGGCGGCTTCAGGCCGTGGGTGCGGGCCACCAGTTCGGTGGAGCGTTCAGGGCCGGTGTCGCCAGGGTGTGGCTGGGCAATCGGTTTGAAGAAGCCGACTTTCAGTCCGGCTCGTTCAAGGGTACGCACCAGCCCGAGGCTGATGGAGGTCAGACCCACACCAAAATCGGTGGGCGCGATAAAAAAAGTTTGCATGCGGATTCTCTGGAGGTGCATGGCAATGGCGACGGCCTATATCTGGCTGTCTGCCGAAATCAGACGTCAAGGTTATCGCTAACCGAGCCCTGAGCGCACCAACCGCAATCAAAGGGTTGGCCTATTTTTTCAATCCGTTTGGTAGGGTCGAGCACCCAGGCTCGTGATTGCCACGGTGGCTGGTGGCGCAGATGCTGGGTATGGCCGCAGGAAAGCTCGGCAACCCAGTGTCCGTCCTCGTCCAGATGGAAGCCCTGGATCGTCGACCCGGTCGAAGCGACCCGTCCGTCCGGGTTCTGTTCGCTTTCGGGCGATTGCTTCGCTAAACTTGGTCTTTCTATATTCTTATGCAAAAGGTCTCGCCCCATGCTGATCGCCGCCAATAAGGCTGTCTCCATCGACTATACCCTGACCAACGACGCTGGTGAGGTCATCGACAGCTCTGCCGGCGGCGCACCGCTGGTTTACCTGCAAGGCGCAGGTAACATCATCCCGGGCCTGGAAAAAGCCCTGGAAGGTAAAGCTGTCGGTGAAGAACTGAAAGTCTCCGTAGAACCTGAAGATGCCTACGGCGAATACGCTGCCGAACTGGTCAGCACCCTGAGCCGCAGCATGTTCGAAGGCGTCGACGAACTGGAAGTGGGCATGCAGTTCCACGCTTCCGCGCCAGACGGCCAGATGCAAATCGTCACCATCCGTGATCTGGACGGCGACGACGTGACCGTTGACGGCAACCACCCGTTGGCCGGCCAGCGTTTGACCTTCCAGGTCAAAATCGTCGACATCCGTGATGCCAGCCAGGAAGAAATCGCTCATGGTCACGTCCATGGCGAAGGTGGCCATCACCACTGATTTTCTGCGCTAAGCTTTCGAGAACTGGAGAGGCGCCCGAGGGGCGCCTTTTTAGTCCGCGGCTGTCCTTGGCGACATCGCCAAGTGGCTGTTTCGAGAAGAACACGGGAAATTTGGAGTCCGTCATGAGTGCTTTTCACGACCTTACATTGAAAGCTTTGGATGGCCAGGAGTTGCCTCTGGCGCCCTTCAAAGGGCACGTCGTGCTGGTGGTCAACGTCGCCTCCAAGTGTGGATTGACCCCACAGTACGCTGCTCTGGAAAACCTCTACCAGCAATACAAGGGTAAAGGTTTCAGCGTGCTGGGTTTGCCGTGCAATCAGTTCGCCGGGCAAGAGCCGGGCACTGAAAACGAGATCAAAGAGTTCTGCAGCCTCAACTACGGCGTGACCTTCCCGCTGTCCAGCAAGCTGGAAGTCAACGGTCATGATCGCCATCAGCTGTACCGGTTGTTGGCAGGTGAGGGCGCGGAATTCCCGGGTGACATCACCTGGAACTTCGAGAAGTTCCTCCTCGGTAAAGATGGTCGCGTGCTGGCGCGTTTCTCGCCACGTACCGCGCCGGATGATCCGACGATCGTTCAGGCGATCGAAAAAGCCCTGATCTGAACATCAAAAGATCGCAGCCGGCGGCAGCTCCTACGGATCAACGCTATCTGTAGGAGCTGCCGCAGGCTGCGATCTTTTCGCTTCTACCCTTTAATCACCCAAATCAATAGTGCTTCGCAAAACTGTGCGCACTCCATATTATCACCGTCATAAACCTCGCCTCTCCATGGAGTGTCGCATGCCAGTCAAAGCCTTGTTCAAGCCGTTTAACCTCGGTGCCCTGGAGTTGCCGACCCGTGTGGTCATGGCGCCGATGACCCGCTCGTTTTCCCCGGGCGGTGTGCCGAATTCGAAAGTCATCGAGTACTACCGCCGACGCGCAGCCGCAGGTGTGGGCCTGATCATCACCGAGGGCACCACGGTGGGCCACAAGGCGTCCAACGGTTACCCGAACGTCCCGCACTTTTACGGCGAAGCGGCGTTGGCCGGCTGGAAAAAAGTCGTTGATGCGGTGCACGCCGAAGGCGGCAAGATCGTTCCGCAGTTGTGGCACGTCGGCAGCGTACGGCGCATCGGCACCGAACCGGATGCCAGCGTGCCGGGTTACGGACCGTCGGAAAAACTCAAGGACGGTCAGGTCGTGGTTCACGGCATGACCAAACAGGATATCCAGGACGTGATCGCGGCCTTCGCCCAGGCCGCCAAAGATGCGCAGAGCATCGGCATGGACGGCGTCGAGATCCACGGCGCCCACGGCTATCTGGTCGACCAGTTTTTCTGGGAAGGCAGCAACCAGCGCACCGACGAATACGGCGGCAGCCTGGCCAATCGTTCTCGCTTTGCCATTGAACTGATCCAGGCCGTGCGTGCGGCAGTCGGTCCGAACTACCCGATCATCTTCCGTTTCTCCCAGTGGAAGCAGCAGGACTACAGCGCACGCCTGGTACAAACCCCAGAGGCGTTGGGCGAGTTTCTTCAGCCGCTGTCCGATGCCGGCGTGGATATTTTCCACTGCTCGACGCGGCGTTTCTGGGAGCCGGAGTTCGACGGTTCCGAGCTGAACCTGGCAGGCTGGACCCGCCAACTGACCGGCAAGCCGACCATCACCGTGGGCAGCGTAGGGCTGGACGGTGAGTTCCTGCAGTTCATGGTCAACACCGACAAAGTCGCGCAACCGGCCAGTCTGGAGAATCTGCTGGAGCGTTTGAACAACCAGGAGTTCGACCTGGTGGCGGTGGGTCGCGCCTTGCTGGTCGACCCGGACTGGGCGCAGAAAGTCCGCGAAGGTCGCGAGCAGGACATCCTGCCATTCAGTCGTGAGGCGTTGATGACGCTGGTTTAAACGGCGGCTGTGCCGACGCCATCGCGAGCAAGCTCGCTCCCACATTGGAATACATACTCCTGTGGGAGCGAGCTTGCTCGCGATGGCTGACTCAATGCTACAGAGAAATCAGGGCAATATCGCAGCACTAACCGGCCCATGCTCTGCGACGCAGGCCCCGCGCAACTGCCCTTCAAACTGCTCGATGATTGCCCCCCAACCCTGCCGACTGGCGTGCTGACGCGCGTTGAGTCGTATGCAGCGCAAGGTTTCTGCTGCTTCCAGCAGCCAACGGGCGGCATCGCAAAACGCTTCTTCGTCCCCCGGCATCGCCAGCACGCCGTTGTAACCATGGCGAATGTGTTGAGCTGCCGCTGCCTGATCATAGGCCACCACACCCAACCCTGAGGCCAGTGCTTCCAGCACCACGTTGCCGAAGGTTTCGGTCAGGCTCGGAAACAGAAACAGATCCCCGGACGCGTAGTGACAAGCCAGGGCTTCACCGCGCTGTGAGCCGCAGAAGATGGCCTCGGGCAGCTCCTGTTCCAGCAGCGCACGCTGCGGGCCATCACCGACCACAATCAGCTTTATCCGTCGCTGTGGATAAGTCGACTGCAAGGCCTGGTAACAACGCTTGAGCAGCCCGAGGTTCTTTTCCTGGGCGAGCCGGCCGACGTGAATCAGCGCGACATCGTCGTTATCCAGTCCCCAGCTTTCACGCAGCGAACCCAGCCGTTTGGCCGGGTGGAACAGTTGACTGTCGACGCCACGGGACAGCAGTGCCAGGCGCTCGAAATGCCGACGCTCCAACTCCATTCGTTGGCTGGCACTGGGCACCAGGGTCAATGTGGAGCGGTTATGGAACCAGCGCAGGTAATGCGTCAGTAGCCGGGTCAACAGCCCGAGACCGTACTGGTTGGAGTACTGCTGGAAGTTGGTGTGAAAACCGCTCACCACTGAAATGCCCAGCCGCCGTGCCGCCCGCAAGGCCGACAACCCCAGCGGTCCTTCGGTGGCGATGTAGAGCACGTCCGGGCGATGACGCTGCCAGCGCCTGAGCAACTTGTGCATCGACGACTGGCCCCATTGCAGCCCTGGATAACCCGGCAGCGGCCAGCCGCGGCAGAGCAGCAGTTCATCGTCGCTGAGGCGGGTTTGATCGCTGCCCTGGCGCGGTCGCACCAGTTCTACCAGATGCCCGCGCGCGCGCAGGCCTTCGCACAAGCGGCCAAGGGTATTGGCCACGCCGTTGATTTCCGGAGGGAAGGTTTCGGTGATCAGAGTGATATGCAGAGCTGTCGTCATGACCTCAGTGTCGGCTGAGGCCATGTCGCCATTGTGTCAGCGCGATGATGGATTTGTGACGCAGTCAGGCCGGCTTGGCCACCAGGTTTTCCGCGCCACGCTCGCGCACCCAAAACAACGTCGCGCCAGCCACCGCCGCCGGCATCATCAGGATGTTCACCACCGGTATCATCAGCGCCAGATAGACGATTCCACCAAAGCTCATGCTCTGCCAACGCTTCTTGCGCAGCCAGGCGAGCATCTCGTTCCAGCCCAACTGGTGGTTGTCCGCCGGGTAGTCGATGTACTGGATCGCCATCATCCACACACCGAACAGCAACCACAGCGGCGCTGCGATCAGGTTGACCACCGGGATGAACGAAAGGATCAGCAGCGCGAGGGCCCTGGGCAGGAAGTAGCCGAGTTTGCGCATTTCCCGGGCAAGCGTGCGCGGGATCATCGCGATCAACTCGCCCCAGCTGAAGGTCGGGAAGTCGTCGGTGCCGCGCACCACCACTTCGACTTTCTCCGCGAGAAAACCGTTAAAAGGTGCGGCGATCACGTTGGCGAGCATGGTGAAGGTGAAGAACACCATCAGCGCCACCAGAATGACGAACAGTGGCCAAAGCACATAACTGAGAAAACTCAGCCAGCTCGGCAGTGAAGGCATCAAGGTGTCGACCCACAGGCTGAACTGATGGCCGGCGAAGTAAATCAATCCGACGAACAGCACCAGGTTGATGGCCAGCGGCAACAACACGAACAAACGCAGGCCGGGACTCAAGACCAGCTTCAGGCCTTCGCGCAGGTATTGCGGGCCGGACAGAACGGGGGCGGGCATAGTGGGCTCCGAGCAATGAGAAAACGCGCCGACCTTACCGGCTTTGCCACACAGGCGAAAGCGCGGTAACGGTATCGACACTAGCTATAACAACAAAGAGACTGTAACAAAGGCGTCTTTAAATCAGCCTCCTGGGGATAGAGACCGCCTATGAGCTGGATTGTTATTCCGTATTTCCTTAATCTTCGCCTCCTCGATACGCTGCACCCAATATTTTTCAGGGCTGTCCAGCTACGGCACTTCCCCAAGTGCTTGCACAGCCCTTTTTTATTCCAGCCGGTCATCCGGCATTCCGCGCCAGGTAGTACCGGCCGGTCGATAGGAGTGAGTCATGTCTGATGTACGTCATTCGCGAGTGATTATTCTCGGTTCCGGCCCTGCCGGTTACAGCGCTGCGGTCTATGCCGCCCGCGCTAACCTGAAGCCGTTGCTGATCACTGGCATGCAGGCTGGCGGTCAACTGACCACCACCACCGAAGTCGACAACTGGCCGGGCGACGTGCACGGCCTGACCGGCCCGGCACTGATGGAGCGGATGAAAGAGCACGCCGAGCGCTTTGAGACCGAAATCGTTTTCGACCACATCAACGCCGTCGACTTCGCCGCCAAGCCGTACACCCTGACGGGTGACAGTGCCACTTACACCTGCGACGCACTGATCATCGCGACCGGCGCCAGCGCCCGTTACCTGGGCCTGCCGTCGGAAGAAACTTTCATGGGCAAAGGTGTATCGGCCTGCGCAACCTGTGATGGTTTCTTCTACCGCAACCGTGAAGTGGCCGTGGTCGGCGGCGGCAACACCGCTGTTGAAGAGGCGCTGTACCTGGCCAACATCGCCAGCAAAGTGACCCTGATTCACCGTCGCGAGACCTTCCGCGCCGAGAAAATCCTGATCGACAAGCTGCACGCACGGGTTGCCGAAGGCAAGATCGTCCTGAAGCTGAACTCGACGCTGGACGAAGTGTTGGGCGACAACATGGGCGTGACCGGTGCACGTTTGAAGAACAACGACGGCAGCTTCGACGAGCTGAAAGTCGACGGCGTGTTCATCGCTATCGGCCACACCCCGAACACTTCGCTGTTCGAAGGCCAGCTGACCTTGAAAGACGGTTATCTGGTAGTGCAGGGCGGCCGTGACGGCAACGCGACGGCGACCAGCCTTGAAGGCATCTTTGCTGCGGGCGACGTGGCTGACCACGTTTACCGTCAGGCGATCACCTCGGCTGGCGCTGGCTGCATGGCCGCACTGGACGCCGAGCGTTACCTGGACGACCTGCAGAACGCCACGTTCTGAAATCGTTGAAATGAAAAAACCGGCCTCGGCCGGTTTTTTGTGCCCGCGATTTCACGGGCGATGCGCAACTCATGTGGGAGCGAGCTTGCTCGCGATAGCGGTGTATCAGTCAACATCAGTGTTGAATGTGAAGCAGCCATCGCGAGCAAGCTCGCTCCCACAGGGGATTGCATTCAAGCAGGGGATTAGCGGCGAGTCAGTGGCTGAGCTTCGAACTTCACCCCGGCCAAACCATGCGCAATCAACGCACGGATGTTGCCGTGATCGCTGCCATCCGGCGTGGCAACCACCGAGCGGTAATGCTCACCAAACGCCAGCAGCGTTTCTTCATCGCTCAAGCCTTCCAGCAGCGCCAGGCCGAGGGTTTTGCACGAGCCTTCGTTCTGTCCCGCGGCGTTTTCCACGCCACCGTTGTTGAACGCTTGTGGCTGGTAATCGTAGCCCGCGGCGATGAACGCCAGGGTGTCGGCGAAAGCGTGTTCGCCGCTCTTGAGGCTGGCGCGCAGGGTGTTCAGGTCAGTCATGGGTTTTTCCTTTGGCGAACGCCGCTTGCTGGTCGGCGCTGGCTTCTTGCTGGTATTGGGCTTTCCACTCGGCGTACGGCATGCCGTAAACCACTTCACGGGCATCATCGAGGCTGACCTCGATCTGGCGATCGTCGGCGGCGGCTTTGTACCACTTGGACAGGCAGTTGCGGCAGAAGCCCGCGAGGTTCATCAGGTCGATGTTCTGCACATCCTTGCGGCTGTCCAGGTGCGCGACCAGCCGGCGGAAGGCGGCAGCTTCAAGTTCCAGGCGTTGTTGTTCGGTCATGATGGGCTCGCTGCAATCAAATCGTGGCGCGGATAATAAAAGCCTGGCGGACTATGCGCCAGACACGGTCAGCGACTCGCGGCGAGGGTAATCGATACCGACTCGGCAAAACGCAGGGCGTGGGGTTTGTCGACTTCGACTTCGGCGTAGAGCACGCTCTGGTTGGCCATGATCAGGTCGAGCAACTCCTGGGTCAGGCGTTCGAGCAGCGCAAACCGATTGCCCTCCACGTGGGCGATGATTGCCTTGGTGATGGTGCGGTAATTGAGCGCATGATCGATGTCGTTGTCGCGCACCGCATCGTGTGCTGCATAGAGGATGGTCAGATTGATCAGCACATCCTGCTTGTTGAGGATTTCGTCCTCATTGATTCCGATGAAGGTCCGCAGGCACAGGTCCTTGACCCGAATGCGGGCCATTCCTGGTTGAAGTTGTGGCATTGCTACTTGCTCCGTCCAATCAATTGCAGGAACTCCTGGCGGGTGTTGCTCGAATCGCGGAAGGCGCCGAGCATCACCGAGGTGTTCATGGTCGAATTCTGTTTCTCGACGCCACGCATCATCATGCACATGTGCTGGGCCTCGATCACTACCGCAACACCAGCAGCCTGGGTTACGCGCTGCACCGCCTCGGCGATTTCCCGGGTGAGGTTTTCCTGGATCTGCAACCGTCGGGCGAACATGTCGACGATTCGCGCGATCTTCGACAGACCCAGCACCTTGCCGGTAGGAATATAAGCCACATGGGCCTTGCCGATGAAGGGCAGCATGTGATGTTCGCAGAGCGAATAGAGCTCAATGTCGTCGACGATCACCATTTCATCGTTGTCAGAGGCGAATAGCGCGCCATTGACGATCTCGTCGACGCTCTGCTCGTAACCATGACACAGGTACTGCATGGCCTTGGCCGCACGCATCGGGGTGTCTTGCAGACCTTCGCGGTCGGGGTCTTCACCAACGCCGATAAGGATCTCGCGGTAGCTCTGGGACAGGGAGTTCTGGGGCAGGAATAAGGTCATGGAACATCCTCGCGGGGGACGGCTTACTTGACGTGCCGTCCGCCGTTGACGGTCAGGGTCGTGCCGGTGACATAAGGGTTGTCCAGCAAATAGCGCAGGCTCTGGTAGACAACCTCGCTGCCGGGCTCGATACCCAGCGCGGATTTGGCCAGGGCCTTGGCGCGGTATGCCGTGTCGTCGTCGGGGTTAAACAGTAGCAGGGCCGGAGCGATACCGTTGACCTTGATTTTCGGAGCGTATTTCGCGGCGAAGGACAGGGTCAGGCTGTCGAGCCCGGCTTTGCTGGCGCAGTAGGCGATGTGCTTGCTGCTACCCTTGCGCGTGACATCGTCGCTGATATGCACAATGTCGGCAGGCGTCGAGCGCTCCAGCAAGTCGGCACAATGCAGGTTGATCAGATAGGGCGCAAGCATGTGCACGCTGAACATCTGGGTGAAGGCGGCCACTTCGGTGTCAGGCGTTTCGGCCAGCCATGCGGAGGCGTTATGCACAATCGCCCGCAGGCTTTGGGTATGGGCTTTCAGTTGCGCGATGAACGCCAGAATCCCGGCCTCGCTGGAGAAGTCGGCAAACAGTGCTGTCGCGCCAAGGTCACGCAGGGTTTGCACGCCAGGGCGTTCGCTGCGGTAGCTGATGATCACGCGGTGACCTTCCTCCAGCAACCGTTGGGCACAATGCAGGCCGACGCGCTGGCTGGCGCCCGTGATGAGGATCGGAGCAGGGGATGAGGTCATGAACGGCTCGGTTCGCGGGTATGGCAAAACTATACCAGCGATCCCGGCTGCCAAGGCCGGTAATCCATTGCGCTGTCAGTGCACCACACGGTTGGGCGGCAAATGCCCCAGCCGTTCGGTCAGGCGAATTCGCTGGATCGGATCGTCGCTGAGCAGCAAGGCATGCTCCAGGTCGAAACGTTCGGCGTTGGGGCAGTCCAGCCGTTGATAGAGGCTGGCGCGGGCCAGGTAGTCGCTGGCGCTGGCATTGCCGAGCTCCAGTACCCGCTCGGCGTCGATCAGCGCGCCGATGTTGTCGTCGTTGGCCAAATGCAGCTGGCGCAAGTTGCGCGACAGTCGCTGGAGCATGTGGATCGGTTCGCTGGTGAGCAGATGCTCGGCGTTGAGCGGCATGTTCGGGCCGTACTGGCGTAGCAGCAGCTCGCGGCAATCGTTGGGGTATAACCGCCGACCGCCACACGGGTCGAGCAAATGATCGGCACCCGGCACTTTCAACAGGAAATGTCCGGGGAAATTGACCCCGACCATCGGAATCTCCAGGCGTCGGGCCAACTCCAGCGCAATCAACCCGAGTGCCAGCGGTTGCCCGCGTCGGCGTTCCAGCACCTTGTTGAGTAGCGCCGCCTGCGGACGTAGCGGGGTGGATTCGTCCTGTTGATAGCCCATGTCGTTGAGTCGCCGCAACAATGGTTGAGCCAACTCGCTGACCGGCAACATCGGCAAACCGGCGCTGACCCGTTGTTGCAGATCCTTGAACTGTTCCAGCAGCACCTCGGGCTTCACCTCTGGATCGTGCTCGGCAGCGATCCACAGCGCCGCTTCGAAGAGCGCTGGTGGCGAGTGTTGCAGACAGGCGAAAAAAGCTTGGCGCGGGTTCATCAAAATCTCCGGCGGATGCCTCGTTTTAGCCCCGTCGCAGGCATTCGTCCAGTGCTGTACACACGGTGTTGCAGGTTATGTCTTTAAGGTTGCAAAGCGCCCTTTGCTTATTCCGGTGCGCTTCAGCAATTTTCAGCCGCAAGCCTATACTGGCGACTACAAGAAGTGATTCGGGAGCCCTACGATGTTCGCTCTCATGCAAAGCACTCGCCTTGAATCGCTGCACCTTAGCGTTGACCCGGTGACCGGGTTGAAGGCGGTCATTGCCATTCATTGCAGCCGTTTGGGCCCCGCCCTCGGTGGCTGCCGTTACCTTGCCTATCCCGACGATGAAAGCGCCGTGATGGATGCTGTGCGCCTGGCGCAAGGCATGAGTTACAAGGCCGCGCTGGCCGGGTTGGCGCAGGGTGGTGGGGTGGCGGTGATCATTCGCCCACCTCACGTGGAAAACCGCGCTGCCTTGTTCGAGGCCTTCGGACGCGTTGTCGAACAGCTCGACGGTCGTTACATCACGGCCATCGACAGCGGCACCTCGGTTGCCGACATGGACTGCATTGCCCAGACAACCCAGCATGTCACCAGCACCACTGCCGCCGGCGATCCGGCGCCGCATGCCGCCATGGGTGTGTTCACCGGTATCCGCGCCACCGCCATGGCCCGCCTGGGCAGCGATAACCTTGAAGGCCTGCGGGTGGCGATCCAGGGGTTGGGCAATGTCGGTTATTCCCTCGCCGAGCAACTGCATGCCGCCGGGGCCGAATTGCTGGTCAGCGACATCGACGCCGGCAAGGTACAACTGGCGATGGAGCAACTGGGCGCCCATCCGATTGCCAACGATTCGCTGCTCAGCACCCCGTGCGACATCCTCGCGCCTTGCGGGCTGGGCGGCGTACTCAACAGCCACAGCGTTGCGCAATTGCGCTGCGCCGCGGTGGCCGGGTCGGCGAATAACCAGCTAACCAACCTGCACGTTGCCGACCAGTTGGAGAAGCGCGGCATTCTTTATGCGCCGGACTACGTGATCAATTCCGGCGGGTTGATTTATGTATCGCTCAAACACCGTGGCGAGGCGTTGTCGAACATCACCGCGCACCTCTCGAAAATCAGCTCGCGGCTGACCGAAGTCTTCGCCCATGCCCAGGCTGAAAAACGCTCGCCGGCCCGGGTCGCGGATGAGCTGGCGGAGAAAGTGTTGTACCGATGAAGGAGTGAGGACCTTACCCGGTCGACTTGCTCCCTGAGCCCGGCGCCACAAGCGTCGGGCCCGACAACTGCACGCTGACCCCGCGTGCCAGGAGCCAAGCGATGCTCAACAAGCTCGACCTTTCCTACACCCGCTATTTATCCCCCGACGGCCAGGCATTGAGTGAACTTCCCGCTTGGGCCGACGACTTCAATCTGCTGACCCGCCTCTACCGGCAAATGGTTCTGACCCGACTCTTCGATCAAAAAGCCGTCGCCCTGCAACGCACCGGGCGCATCGGTACTTACGCGCCGACCCTCGGCCAGGAAGCGATCGGGGTGGCGGTCGGGAGCCTGATGCATCCTGAAGACGTGCTGATTCCGTATTACCGCGACACCGCCGTGCAATTGATGCGCGGGGTGCGCATGGAAGAGATTTTGCTGTACTGGGGCGGTGATGAGCGCGGCAGCGACTTTGCCGAACCGTCGGCGGCCGAGGACTTCCCGATCTGTGTGCCGATCGCCACCCAAGCGCTGCATGCGTGCGGAGTCGCCAGCGCGTTCAAGATTCGCGGTGAACACCGGGTTGCCGTGACCACCTGCGGCGATGGCGCCACCAGCAAAGGCGACTTCCTCGAAGCCTTGAACGTCGCGGGTGCCTGGCAGTTGCCGGTGGTGTTCGTGGTCAACAACAATCAATGGGCGATTTCGGTGCCACGGCGCATTCAATGCGCCGCGCCGACCCTGGCTCAGAAGGCCATAGGCGCCGGTTTCCACGGCGAGCAGGTCGATGGCAACGACATACTCGCGGTCTATGACCGGGTGCAAATTGCCCTCGAACGAGCGCGTCACGGTAAAGGCCCGGTGTTGCTGGAGTGTGTGAGTTATCGCCTCGGCGATCACACCACCGCAGACGATGCGACCCGCTATCGCCCGGCGGATGAGGTCAAACAGGCCTGGCTTGAAGAGCCGGTCAAGCGCTTGCAACGTTTTCTGGCCGGGCAGGGCGTGTGGGACGAGGGGCGCGAACAGACGTTGATCGCCGAGTGTCAGGCTCTGGTGCAGGGCGCTGTGGATAACTTCGAGGCGGCCGGCCAGCAATCAGCCGAATCGGTGATCGATCACGTTTATGCCCAGTGGCCGGCCGCACTGGCCGAGCAGCGCGAATGGTTGCTCGAACGGGCGGCGCGCCGTGCGGGAGGGCCTGCCCATGAGTAACGGCAAAGTCACGTTGCTGGAGGCGGTCAACCTGGCGATGCACCGGGCCATGCGCGAGGACGAAAACGTGATCGTGCTCGGTGAAGACGTCGGCGTGAACGGTGGCGTGTTTCGCGCCACGCAAGGGCTGCGCGACAGCTTTGGCTTCAAGCGGGTGATCGATACGCCGCTGGCCGAAACCATGCTCGGCGGACTGGTAATTGGCATGGCGGCCCAAGGCTTGAAGCCGGTGCTGGAAATCCAGTTCATGGGGTTCATCTACGCCACCATGGAGCACCTGGTGTCCCACGCCAGCCGCATGCGCAACCGCACGCGCGGGCGGATCACTTGCCCGATGGTGCTGCGCACGCCGATGGGCGCGGGGATTCGTGCGCCGGAACATCACAGCGAAAGCACCGAGGCGCTGTTTGCCCATATCCCCGGGTTGCGGGTGGTGATTCCGTCATCGCCGGCGCGGGCGTATGGCCTGTTGCTGGCGGCCATCGACGACCCGGACCCGGTGCTGTTCCTCGAACCGACACGGCTCTACCGGATGAACCCGCAACCGTTGATCGACGATGGCAAGCGCCTGCCGCTGGACAGCTGTTTCACCTTGCGTGAGGGCAGCGATATCACCCTGATCAGCTGGGGCGCCAGCGTCATGGAAACCTTGCAGGCGGCCGATGCGTTGGCCGCGCAGGGGATTTTGGCCGAGGTGATCGATGTCGCCTGCATCAAGCCGCTGGACCTCGACACGCTGGAAGCCTCGGTGCGCAAGACCGGTCGGTGCGTGATTGTCCATGAAGCTCCACGCACCTGTGGCGTCGGCGCGGAAATCGCCGCCAGCCTCTACGAACGCGCATTGCTGGATTTGCAGGCGCCGATCCTGCGGGTCACCGCGCCGGACATTCCGCCACCGCTGTATCGGCAAGAGTTGCTGTACATGCCAAACGTCGAGGACATCCTTCACGCCTGCGACAGCGTGCTACTGCACCACTTCTAAGGCCTGGGAGGCTGCGATGAAGTACTTCAAATTGCCCGACCTGGGCGAAGGGCTGCAAGAAGCGGAAATCGTCCAATGGCACGTCAAGGTCGGCGATACGGTGAAGGCCGATCAACTGCTGGTCTCGGTGGAAACCGCCAAGGCTCTGGTGGATATTCCCTCGCCCTACGACGGGGTGGTAGCGAAAACCTACGGCGCTGAAGGCGATATTCTGCACGTTGGCGAACCTTTGCTGGGGTATGAAGGCGAGTCGGATGCCGGCACGGTGGTGGGCCGGCTTGAAGGGGGTGGCGGCAGTCAGGACGACCGTTTTTTTGTCGGCGCCGCACCCTCGACCCGCGAACACATGAGTGCCCGTGCCACCCCGGCGGTGCGGCAACTGGCCCGGCAATTGGGCGTCGAGCTGAGTGGGTTGAGCGGTTCAGGCCCCAATGGGCTGATCACCCGTAGCGACGTCGAAAGTGCTTCGCAGACCGAGCGCGACAAATTCGGTGGTGAGAAGCTGCGCGGAGTTCGTCGCAGCATGGCGCTGAACATGGCCAGGTCCCACGCCGAGGTGGTGCCGGTGACCATCTTTGCCGATGCCGATCTGCATCGTTGGGGCAGTGCGCGTGAGCCGTTGATCCGTCTCGCCAAAGCCATGGCGGCAGCCTGTGCCGTGGAGCCGGTGCTCAACAGCGGGTTTGATGGCAAGACCTTGTCGATCAAACACCACGGCACATTGGACCTGGGCATTGCCGTCGACACCCCGGACGGTTTGTTCGTGCCGGTGTTGCGCGATGTTGGCAATCGCACGTCAGCCGATTTGAAAGAAGGCGTGACCCGCTTGCGCATAGACGTGCAGGCACGTTCGATTCCGCCCAGGGAAATGATGGGCGCGACCCTGACCTTGTCGAATTTCGGCACCTTGTTCGGGCGCTACGCCAACCCGGTGGTAGTGCCGCCACAAGTGGCGATACTGGCCGCTGGGGCCATTCGCGATGAGCCGGTGGCGATGGAGGGCAAGGTTGTAGTGCACCCGATATTGCCACTGTCGCTGACCTTCGATCACCGGGTAGTAACGGGCGGTGAGGCGGCGCGGTTCTTCAAGGTGTTGGTCGAGGCATTGGAACAACCGGACGCTTGAAATCCAGGCATGAAAAAGGCCCTGACTCAGTGACTCAGGGCCTATTCAATTCGGGCGTTGCTTACTTGGCAGCTTTAGCGGGCTTGGCGGGCTTGGCTGGCTCGGTTGATTCGCCAGGTTCAGCGGGTTCAACGGCTTCAACAGGCACGTTGAGCAATTCGGACAGGGCGTCCGGTTGGCTCTTGAATGCCTTGGCGAATACATCGCGATTTTTCGCCATGTAGATCCCGGCTTCTTCCACCTGTTTCTCGGTCAGCGACGGAACCGCTTTTTGCAACACTTCAGCCAGCAATTCGGCCAGTTCGAGCATTTTGTCATGACGGTCAGCTTCGGCTTTATCCATGAACAAGCGCTCCAGATCTCGGCTGCTGCGGTATACCACTTCGACGGCCATTCACCACCTCACATGCCTTCACGATAATTGTCTTTTGCTACTACTGTATTTATATACAGCCGAAAGGATAAGCGAATCCCTGCGCGTTGGGTAGTGGATTTTTACGTTAGCTGCTGGTTGAGGTTCGCAGACGTTTGAAAGGGGCAAATTATGCCCCTTTTATTCTCAATTTTTGGTCTGTACCTTGCTCGTAGCAGTCGACACGATCAAAAGAACTGATGCAATGACATTCTCTCTTGAGCCTGCTTGTCGATGACAAGCATGAGAGAACGTCGTTTCTTGACCATAGTCCACATTCTTTAACGAACTTTTTAATATCAATGCGTTATCGCGTTATCCAGTATTTTGTTCAGAAAATATACCCTCTTGCAATATCTATGGATCTAGGTTTTGATCGGTCATATGGCTTGAATTTATCGGGTGGCAGTAGCTCTCTAAGAGCGGGGGGGATGTTTGATATGTGTAAACTTACATCTGGTTTGTAATGTCCACTGCCATTGTCCCAATACTGTAGTTTGCTATCATCGTCAAGGTAGATTTTTCCTGCATATAAAACATCTTCTCGGTTTGAGATGGACGTATGTCCGTGAACCTCAAAAGGCTTAAGCTCCGTGTTGCCTGCGCCTTCAGGGATGGAACTTAGGACGCCAAAAGGATTTGAGTAGGGTATTACAAAAATAATCTCACCTTTTATATTTTTTGGAGGGGCTGGACTTTCTGCTGCGTGGGTGGATAGGAATTCATACTTTTCATTACGCTTCGATAGGCTAAAAACTGTATTTTTTGGTGCTGGGTTTTGAATGTAAGAGTCAAGTACAGTGATTCTTTTAGGGGTGAAATCGTTGTTCGTACCTATTGTATTTATAAACTCCAAGCTCTTCGTTTTTGTTAGATGTGATTTTTTGTGTGGGTGGATATATTCGTTGCTTCGTGTGCGTGTTACTTTTTCTTTAGCTGTCAGAGCTTCAGATTCGAATTTTTTTTCTGTAACAGACTGCGGTATTGTTGACGCAAGTGCGTATGGCTGCGTTGAGCTCATACTATCGTTGCTAGGCCGAACAGGAGGACGAGGGGGTACTGCGGGCGGTCGTGGAGGTACGGGTGGAGGCATTTTGTCTCCAGGGCGCAACCCGTTCTCGTCCACGAGAGTCATCGGATTATTCCTCACCATCCGATACAGATTTAATCCATCCACCGCCCCTGCCGGATCGGGATTAAGCCACCGCATCCACCACGACACGTAATACCTGAAACCATAGTAATAAAGCCCGCTTGCATCCCGTTCCTTGCCTGAATAACGAATGGTTTTGTATTTGCCCTCGGTCTCACTGCGCGCCGCGAACCACGCCGTGCCACCAAACGGGTAATAACCTTCCTGGTTCAGCAGCTTGGCCTGTTCATCCAGTTCCAGGGTGCTGGAACCCAAATGATCACTGAGGCCGTAGCGTAATTGATCATTCTCGACATCCTTGGGAGGCACAGTTTCCCAATGCAGCACCCGCACGTTGATCCGCCCAGCCTGTACGTTGATAACGTGCAGGACTTGATCGTTTGCACTGTCGGTTCGAATTTCCAGGCCTGGCAGGTACAGCACCTCGGCAATGTGGCTCACACTTTTGGCCTGGGTGGTGCGAACCTTGCGCACGCGTTGACCACCGCCGTCATAGACATACCACTCGCTATCGTTGGCGCTATCCGGTCGGGTGGCCAAGGTGATTTCCTGCAATTGATTACGCAGGTTCCAGTTCATGTCCGGACCTGGCTGCAAGTGTTTCAAGTTTCCATTAGGGTCGAAACTGTTGGCGAAGTCCGGGTCGCGTCCGCCATCAGGCAAGGGCAGACTACGGTTGCTGTTGATGGCTGTCATCATCGCTCGGGAGTATTGCTGGGCCCCGACATGCATCAGTTTCTCTAAATTCCCGCCGGAATCGTATTCATAAGTTTGAGTGTAGTTAGCCATCTGGTTCGGGTCAGAAGGCAGAGGCTGATAGTGTGGGAGTTCGGAGCCGTTGGCAGGCGAACAGCTCTCGCGGCCCGTAGCCTCAATCAGTTGGTACAACGAGTCGTAGCGGTAGGTTGAGACAGGTTCTATGCGCTGATTGTTGAAGTGACGCGTTCCCAGAGCCACGTCGTTAATGCTGACTATGTTGCCCACAGGATCATAGTCATAGCGGATGTCTTGTAGTGCAGAGTCTGTGGTGCGCTGCGCGAACAGGTGTATTAGCCGGCCATCTTCGGGGCGGTATTGAAAACTGCTGATCACGCCATTGCCGGCCGTTTCACTTTCTACCTGACCCAACGCGTTGTAGCGAATCGCGCTCAACAGCGTTTTTTCGCGTGAGCCTTTTAGTTGAAGATGGTTTTGTTTGAGTTGCCCAGCCACGTTGTATTGATGGCGTTGACGGTTGCCCATGGCATCGGTTTGCTCCAACAGCTCACCGATCGGAGCGTGAAGTGAAGTACTGGTGAAAGCCTGCTCCTTGAGCAGTTCGTCACGAAGGGGCAGCTCGACGGGCCAGGAAGGGGTTTGCAGCTGTTTCAGGAATCGTCGTGTTTCACTCAGGACCTGGCCACTTAAGGCATAACCGGATATTTGCTTGCTGCCAGCAGTGTCATCATGGCGGGTGATACGACCACGGTGATTATGTTCGGCTGATTGCGAACTGCCGTCGGCATAGGTGAAACGCTCAACGGTTCCAGACTCGCTGTCTATACCCTGCTCGGTCACTGAAACCGGACGCAGCAAGGTGTCATATTCAGTGTGTCGCCGGCTACCGCGTGAATCCCAGGTCAAACACGCTTCGCCTGCTTCATTTGGGAGCGACAGCCGCCAACCAGAATCGACACTGTCGGTCATCAGCGCCAGGCCAGGCAAGCCGTAGAGGGTGGTGAGATTGGCTTTTATGTTCGATTCGGTGTCAGCCAGTTCCCAGAGACGTGGGTCCCAATTGGCCACTTGCTGAGCCGCGTGGTTGTAACGCTGGCGAGTAACCCGCGGTTGCGCTTTGCCTCCAGCGATTGTTCGGCAGTATGCGACATTGCGAATGACCAGCCCCCTTGGATCAATGGCTGTGATCCCAGGTGTTGAATGGTCCAGGCTGAAAGTGGTTGCGGGCATGTGATAGTCCAGCTGTCTGGCATAGAGTCCCCTCAAACGTGCCTTAATTTTCGCGTCAAAGATACTGTAAGAAGTACCAGGTCAGGCGGACTGGTTGGCATTACGGTTTACCCGGAGGGTGGTATGGGAAGCACCGCATAACGTGCCTCATATCGTCCCGCCACCATCTCATTCCATGCCGCTGGCCTTTTTTCTGCATGCAGAACAACCGTCACGTCGAACCCGCATCATCGGTCGAGCCGACCTAAGGAAAGAACTACCGTGAATATCAATTGGGCTGAAAAGCTTCGCCAGAGCGTCCATGAGTTGGCCGGATCGCTGGGCAACCTGTTCGTTGAGACGTTCCATTACCTGGCGCTGTTCGCCATCGGCGCAGTCACCGCCTGGGCTGCGGTGGCGGAGTTTTTGCTGATGATCAAGGAAGGTGACATCAAGATCGATGACATCTTGCTGCTGTTCATCTACCTCGAGCTGGGAGCGATGGTCGGGATTTACTTCAAGACCAACCACATGCCGGTGCGCTTTCTGATCTACGTGGCGATCACCGCGCTGACGCGCCTGCTGATCTCCAACGTGTCGCACCACAACCCGCCGGACATCGGGATCATTTACCTGTGCGGCGGGATTCTGCTGCTGGCGTTTTCGATTCTGGTGGTGCGCTATGCCTCTTCGCAATTCCCGTCGGTGAAGATCGCACACCCGCAACGCAAGACCGGTGCGGGCTCCGGCGAACATCCGGAAGTCGAGAAGGGCGAGCTTTAATGCCTTGCCGGCAGGGGGCGTTGACCCTTGCGTGACGGCGGTGGCAGCTTGAGGTTGTCGCCGTCGGTCATGGCTTCGAGGATCGCCATGGCGCACTGACCCTGTTGGATAGCGATGCCAAACTGAATGCTTTGCACCAGCCGTTTCAGGCGTTGCGGGTCATTGCGTTGTTCGGCGCTGATCATCCGTTTGGCGACGATTCGGCCGGCGTTGGAAAGGGTCAGCATGATGCTGCCATCGAGCCCCTGAATACTCAGGTTGATCTGATAATCCGGCGCAAAAGCGTCGGTAATCAGTTGGAATGGGTTATCCATAATGCGTCACCGCTTGATTGGATCGTGCAGTTATTGACCGGCCGTGATCAGGATTGGTTCGCTTTTCCAGACCATCGGCAATCCTCCGTAACGTTCGCTCCTCTACTCCTACGGACAAAGCAAGGGGCATGCCGGCCCTGTTTTGGGCCAATAAAAAGGCGAGCTCAATGGCTCGCCTTTTTCATTCATGGTCGGTTTCAGGGCATGACGGAGTAGATGATCGCTGACAGTGCGATCAGGCCGATCAATACCACGAACATGTTCGAGGCTTGCCCCGAATACTGGCGCAGAGATGGCACCCGGCGGATCGCGTACATCGGCATCAGGAACAGCAAGCAGGCGATCACCGGCCCACCGAGGGTCTCGATCATGCCCAGGATGCTTGGGTTGAAGGTCGCCACGGCCCAGCAGCTGAGGATCATGAACAGCGCGGTGGCGCGGTTCAGCCAACTCGCCGACATCACCCGGCCACGGCCGCGCAGGCTTTTCACGATCAGGCCCTGGAAGCCTTCGCTGGCGCCGATGTAGTGGCCGAGGAAGGATTTGGTGATCGCCACCAGCGCGATCAACGGCGCGGCATAGGCAATAACCGGGGTCTGGAAGTGGTTGGCCAGGTACGACAGGATCGAGATGTTCTGCGCCTTCGCTGCCGCAAGGTCTGCCGGTGACAGGGCCAGCACGCAGCTGAAGCAGAAGAACATCACCGTCAGCACCATCATGCTGTGGGCGATAGCGAGGATGCCGCTGCTTTTTGGCTCGGCCTGGGCGCCGTAACGCTGTTTCTGATCGACGGCGAAGGCGGAGATGATCGGCGAATGGTTGAACGAGAACACCATCACCGGGATCGCCAGCCACAGGGTTTTGAAGAACAGCGGCAGCGGCATGCCTTCACTGGCCGAGGCGAAGAACGCGCCGTTCCAGTTCGGGATCAGGCTCACGCCGAGCAACAGCAACGCCGCGACAAACGGGTACACCAGCACGCTCATGCATTTGACGATCACGCCCTGGCCGCAACGCACGATCGCCATCAGGCCCAGAATCAGCGCCAGCGACAACACCGCGCGGGGTGGCGGCGCGATGTGCAACTGATGCTCCATGAAGCTGCTGAGGGTGTTGGTCAGCGCCACGCTGTACACCAGCAGAATCGGGAAAATCGCAAAGAAGTACAGCAGGGTGATCAGCTTGCCGGCACCGATGCCGAAGTGTTCTTCCACCACTTCGGTGATGTCCCCGGAACGCCCGGACAGCACGAAGCGGGTCAGGCCACGGTGAGCGAAGAAGGTCATTGGAAAGGCCAGCAGTGCCAGCACCAGCAACGGCCAGAAACCGCCGACGCCGGCGTTGATCGGCAGGAACAGCGTGCCCGCGCCAATCGCCGTGCCGTAAAGGCCGAGCATCCAGGTCGTGTCGTGTTTGCTCCAGCCTTTGCTGGTTGTTGCGGTACTGCGGGGCAGTTCTACAGCAGGATTATCGGCAGCAGGTGTACGTACATCGGTCATCGTTTTTGCCTCGTTATTATTTTTACTCGGGCTCACGTCAGGCAGGCCGCTTCTAGCGACGTGCCGGGGGCGGTCAGGGAATGCTCGTCAACATTCCACCCAGCTCACCGCCAGGCCGCCCCGTGAAGTCTCTTTGTATTTGTCGTGCATATCGGCGCCGGTATCGCGCATGGTGCGGATCACCCGGTCCAGGGAAATGAAGTGTTTGCCGTCGCCGCGCAGGGCCATTTGGGTGGCGTTGATCGCCTTCACGGCGGCAATCGCGTTGCGCTCGATGCATGGCACCTGAACCAGCCCGCCGACCGGGTCGCAGGTCAGGCCAAGGTTGTGTTCCAGGCCGATTTCGGCGGCGTTTTCCAGTTGCTCGGGCGTCGCGCCCAAGACGTCGGCGAGCCCGGCAGCCGCCATGGCGCAGGCAGAACCGACTTCGCCCTGGCAGCCGACTTCGGCGCCGGAGATCGAGGCGTTTTTCTTGCAGAGGATGCCCACTGAGGCGGCGGCGAGGAAGAAGTCCACGACATCGTCGTCGGACGCGTCGGGGTTGAACTTCATGTAGTAATGCAGCACCGCCGGGATGATCCCCGCTGCACCGTTGGTCGGTGCGGTGACCATGCGTCCGCCGGCAGCGTTTTCTTCGTTGACCGCGAGGGCGAACAGGTTGACCCACTCCATCGCCGAGAGGGTCGAACTGATCACGTTCGGCTTGCCGATTTCCAGCAGGCTGCGGTGCAATTTCGCGGCGCGGCGCGGAACATCCAGGCCACCCGGCAGGATGCCTTCGTGGCGCAAGCCTTGTTCGACGCACTCACGCATCACCGACCAGATATGCAGCAGGCCTTTGCGGATTTCCGCATCGCTGCGCCAGGCCCGTTCGTTGGCCATCATCAGCTCGGAAACCCGCAGGCCGTGCTGGTTGCACAGCGACAGGAGTTCGACGGCGGTGGAAAAGTCGTACGGCAACACCACGTCGCTGGCCGCCGGCACGCCCGACTCGGCTTCGGCCGCTTCGACGATGAAACCGCCGCCAACCGAGTAGTAGGTCTGTTCCCATAGCTGGCCGTTTTCGTCAAAGGCTGTCAGCGACATCGCGTTGGGGTGGTAGGGCAGGCTTTCGTCGAGCAGCAGCAAGTCGCGCTGCCAATCAAAGGCAATGTTCAGGCGGCCGGCCAGCAGCAGTTCGCCGTTTTCACGCAACTGCTGGATCCGCGGACCGATGCAGCTCGGGTCGATGCTGTCAGGCCATTCGCCCATCAGGCCCATGACGCAGGCGCGGTCGGTGGCGTGGCCGACGCCGGTGGCGGAAAGCGAGCCGTAGAGACGGACTTCCACACGCCGGACTTGCTCCAGCAAACCCTGGTCAAACAACGCTTGGGCGAAGGTCGCGGCGGCGCGCATCGGGCCGACGGTGTGGGAGCTGGACGGGCCGATGCCGACTTTGAAGAGATCGAAAACACTGATAGCCATGCTAAAGCCTTACAAGCAATGGAGTAGGAATCGCTGCCATTTTTTGTAGGACAAGCGCAATGTCGGCGATACTGCCTACCTCGGTCAGTCGTGACCAACGAAACTTCCTAAGACAGGCTTTAGTAGGACTAAACGATGAGTCGTCAATTTCATGCCCAGACCTACGTCTGGCTGCATGTGTTTTCCTGTGCGGCACGCCACTTGTCGTTCACCCGCTGTGCCGAAGAACTGCACATCACCCCCGGCGCCGTCAGCCAGCAAATTCGCCAGTTGGAAGAACGCTTGGGTTTTCGCCTGTTTCACCGCCGCGCCCGGGGTGTCGAATTGAGTGCCGAAGGCCAGCGCCTGGCGATCACCGTCAACGAGGCCTATGGCAGCATTGACGCGGAATTACGCCGGCTGGACGCGGGGATGATCAGCGGCATCCTGCGTTTGCGCTCGATCCCTTCGTTTCTCGGCAAATGGCTGACGCCGCGCCTGCCGCGTTTGCAGCAGCGCTTTCCGGATATCCAGTTGCGGCTGGTGGCCGAGGACAGCAGCGTGGCGCTGCACGAAGGTGACTTCGACCTGGCCATCGATCTGAACGACGGGAGCTACCCGGGATTGTTATCCACAGCCTTGCTCGATGAGCAGATTTTCCCGGTCTGCGCGCCGAGCCTGCTGCGTGGCCGACCACCGCTGCATGGGCCGGCGGATCTGGTGCATTTTCCGTTGTTGCACGACATCACCGCCTGGCGCGGCAGTTATGAATATGCGGAATGGGAGTTTTACCTGAACGCCATCGGCTTCGACGGTGCGGACGTGCGGCGCGGGCATACCTTCAACCGCAACCACCTGACCATCGAGGCGGCGATTGCCGGAATGGGCGTGGCCATTGCCCGGCGGACCTTGCTCAACGATGAACTGGAGCGTGGCACGCTGATCGTGCCGTTTGGCGTCGCGGTGCCCAATTACAAACGCTATGTGTTGCTGTATTCACCGGGTGCGCTGAGCCATCCGGGCGTGCGCGCGGTGCATGACTGGCTGGTGGAGGAGGCGGAGATTTTTCGCGGAATGCACCCGTTGGGCGAGGGGCAATTGTGAGGATTTGTTGCGGCGTTGCAGGGCTACCCAACTCCCGACATTAACAGCGCTTTTGTCGGTTGTCCGGCTTTTTTTGCGTATGAAAATTTATCTTTTTTTAGGGGTTGAATTGTTTCTCCGTCTGCCCAACTCTGTAATCAAGAGGTCACGGTCACCCAGGTTTCAAACACTGCACCGGACCTCTCGCGAGCTAGCTGAAATAAGGGATGAACTATGCAAATCCAAGTCAACAGCGATAACCATATTCAAAGCAGCATCCGACTGGAGGAGTGGGTACGTACTACCATTGAGAGCACGCTCGAACGTTACGAAGAAGACCTGACACGGGTCGAAGTCCACCTGCGGGACGAGAACGGCGATAAACCCGGTCCACACGACATGCGCTGCCAGCTTGAAGCGCGGCCTAAAGGCCACCAACCGGTTTCCGTTACTCATAAAGCCGCCACACTGGAACTGGCCATCGATGGGGCGGCCGCCAAGCTTGAACACGCGCTGGAACACCTGTTCGGCAAATTGCGCGGTAAACGCGCCAGCGTAACGCCGATCAGCTCGGGTGCGCATGCCGATGCGCTGCTTGAAGAAGAATTTCTCGAAAACGAACAGGCCGCGCTCAATAGCTGACGGCTGAAACACCCTTACCACCCCAATGAAAACGGGCCTGCATTTGCAGGCCCGTTTTGGTTTGTGTCTTGAATACTCTCCTCTGGGGGCCGGCTTGCACTGCAATTGCGGGTAAGGCCAGCGTGTCCCACGCTCCTGCAAAAAAACTGGAACATCCCGCATATATCGGCTTTTGACAACCAGCGTTGATCGTCGGAGTGTTGCAGCGTCATTGAGTCTTTTGCATATGAGAATATTTATCATTAATATTGGCGCACCGTTGACCCTGCGCAGGGCATGGACCACGTTGAGTCGACCTTTGATGAGCACCACGCCACCCGAATCCCAGAACGTTGACGGCACCGACAGCCCGGGCGGCCGCGCGTATTTTTTGCAGGTGTTTTTGTCCCAGCGTCCGCAAATGGAAGCGTTGGTCAGTCGGCGAGTGGGCTGTCGGGCGACGGCTGCCGATCTGGTGCAGGACCTGTTTTTGCGTTTCTGGCGCCGACCGCTGGTGCAAGTCGAAGAACTCAGCACTTACCTGCTGCGCTGCGCCGGCAACATCGCCATCGACCATCTGCGCAGCGAAGGCGCGCGGGTCCGGCTCAACGAAGGCTGGTTGCCCGAGCAACAGCACACCCTCAGCATCGAGCCGCAAGCCGCGCTGGAAGCCGGCAATGACCTGCGCCATGTCGAGGCGGCGTTGCGCGGTTTGCCCGAACGTACCCGGCAGATTTTTCTGCTCAACCGCATTCACGGGCGCAAATACGCTGAAATCGCCAAGGCCATGGGGCTTTCCCAAAGTGCCGTGGAAAAACATATGATGCGCGCCCTCGAAGCCTGCAAGGCCAGTCTGCGAGAACCTGAAACGCGCACGCCAGGGAAAGCACCGTGAATCACACCGCTCGCGTCACTCCGACGCCCGCTCAGGAGCAGGCCGCGCTGGCCTGGCTGAGCCTGTTGCATGATCAGCCGAGCAGCGGCGATCAAGCCACGTTCAGCCGTTGGCTGCAGGCCGATCCGGCGCATGCCGAGGCCTACGCTCAAGCGCAGGTGGTCTGGGAATTGAGCGAAGTGCCGGCCCGCACTCTGGCCGAGGAAGAGGCGTTTGCCTTGCAGGGTTATCTCAATGCGATGCACTGCTCCAGGCGTTCCAGCGTGCGGCGTTGGTCTGGCGGCTTGGCCATGGCCGCCTGCTTGCTGTTGATGGTTTCGATAGGCGCCGGTTGGCAGCCGTCGCGTTGGTTCGATGATTTCGGCGCCGACTACGTCTCGGCGCCGGGCGAAGTGCGCAGCGTGACCCTGGCCGACCACTCCCAAGTCACCCTCGATGCCGACAGCGCCATTGCCGTGGATTTCAGCCACGGTGAACGGCACGTTCGACTGCGTCGCGGTGCGGCCTTTTTCAGCGTGACACATACCGGCGAGCCCTTTGTGGTCGATGCCGGAAAGGGCGAGGCGCGGGTACTCGGCACGCAGTTCGAAGTGCGATTGCAACCGGCAGGCGCGCAGGTGACGGTGCTCTCGGGACGCGTCGGCGTGACACCAGCCAAGGGCGCCGAGCAGCAGGTGCTGACAGCCGGCCAGCAAGTGGCCTACGGCGCCGGCACCGCGGCAAAACTCCACGCCGTCGGCAGTGAAGCGCAACTGGCGTGGCGTCAGGGCTGGCTCAATTACTACAAGTCACCCTTGGCCGATGTGGTGAAAGACCTCGGTCGGTATTACCCGGGACGAATCATCGTGCTCAACGACGACCTGGCCGCACGACGGATCAGTGGCAGCTTTCCGAGCAAAGACCCGCAAGCGGTGCTCGATTCCCTGCAAGGGGTGTTGGGGTTCGAGCAGCATAGCCTGCTGGGACGGGTGATTATTCTGCGCTGAAGATGAGGGCGATGTTCGAGTCCTCACGATGCATTATTCAATCGTCATCTCAATGGCCCCGTTCTGTAACCTAAACGTTACAACTCCCGAGGATGATCTTCGCATTCCTGAGCAAATGGTCAGGAACAGCCGGAGGGCGCTTCATCGTTCAGATGATTGAATAACAGGGAGAGGTGCGATGCGCAGTTGGGATGTTACCCACAAGAAAAAAGCTCACATCGAGATCATTCCGATGATCGACGTGATGATGTTTCTGCTGGTGTTTTTCGTCTTGATCAGCCTGAACGTGATTCCGGCCGTGGGCATCAAGACCCAACTGCCGGTCGCCAGTCAGGCGCAACAACTTAAACCGCAGAACAAAGCCATCATTACTCTTGGCCTCGACGAGCGTCTGCAACTCGACGGTCAGGACATCAACGAAAGTACCTTGCTTGCGCAACTTAAAGTGCTGAATAACAGCGCCGAGAAGTTGGTCATCATCATCAACAGTGATCAGGGCGTTGAAGTCAAACGCCTGGTGTCGGTGATGGATTTGCTCAAGGGCAATGGCTTCTCCTCCGTTTCTATCGCCACGCGCAAGACCTGACGCCATGTTCAGTCTTTATAAAGCTCGCCAATGGATCGCGTGCCTGCTGCCGGCTTGCCTGGTGGTTATCGTGATCTACACCAGCCAGTTGCAGAGTTTGCAGATCAAACCGGTGTATGACGACAGCACGGTCGAGATCGCACTGATAGACGCGGCCGAGTTGCTGGCCGCCGTCGAACCGACGCCCGAGCCTCCACCCATTGAGCCCGAAGCGCCGCTGATCGAGCCTGAAGTGGTGGAGCCGGTAGTCATCGAACCACCTAAACCCAAACCCGTGGCCAAACCCCGGCCGCCAGCGCCCAAACCCGTGGTAGTCAAGCGGACAACAGCGCCTGCCGCCCCCGCAACCATGGCTAAAACTGCTGCGCCGGCACCGGCGCCAGTGGTTGCGGCAGCGCTACCAAAACCCGCCACAACCGTTGCAACAGCGGCCTCGGCACCGAGCAATGCAGCGCTGGAAAGTGTGTACACCAGCGCGCTGCGCAAGGAGCTGGAAAAGCACAAGCAATACCCCAGCAGCCGCGAAGCGTCACTGCAACGCCCGCATGGCGATGTGGTGATCTGGCTGGAAGTCGACCGCGCCGGCAACGTGTTGAACAGTGGTATCGAAAGCAAGGCACCGAACATGTTGCTCAACCGGGCGGCGCAAACCAGTTTGCGTCGGGTTGAGAAAGTGTCGCCATTCCCCTCCGATGCGTTTTCCGGCAAAGACAAACAGCGGTTTACCGCGACGTTTAGCTACAACCTGGAATAACCCGCCATCCACTAACAGATAGATGTATGTAAGGGATTACCCGTGAAGATCAATAAACTCTATGCCCTGCTTTTAGCATCGGGCCTGGGCGGCGTTGCGCCGTTGGTACTGGCTGATGACTCGGTAGATGTCGGCGCGGTGAATGTGACCGGCAAACAAACCCTGGGCAACGGCCATATGATCAAGGAAGAAAGTGCCAAGTCGCGTTCCACCGTGACCAAAGAAGCCATGGACGAAATGGCGCCCACCGCCAACGCTCTGGACAAACTCAAGTACACCCCGGGGATCAACGTTTCCAGCACCGATGCCAGCGGTCTGAGCGGCACCAACTTCACCATGCGCGGGATGAACTCCGATCAGGTCGGCGTTTCTTCCGACGGGTTCCCGATCAATGATTCGGGTGACTACAACATTTACCCGAACCTGCTGGGCGATCCGGAAAACCTCGCCGAAGTCTTCGTCACTCAGGGCTCCTCCGAGGCTGATGGCCCGCACATCGGCTCGAGTGGTGGCAACATTGGACTGGTGACGATTCGTCCACAGAAGGATCCCGGCGTCTTCGTCAAACAGTCCCTGGGTTCAAACAACCTGCACAAGACCTTCGCGCGGATCAACACCGGTGATCTGGGCGGCTTCAAGACCTGGGTTTCGGCGTCGCATACCGAGGGCGACAAGTGGCGGGGCAAGGGTTCGCTGCTGGCTGACAAGGTGGAGTGGAACACCTTGTTCGAGGACGGCAATGGCAACTCGACCAACGCCATCGTCAAATACAACCGGCAGGAAAACTACAACTACAACACCCTTAGTAAAGCGCAGTTCGAGAACCAGGGGCGACGTCTGGACTACGCCGAAAACACCGTCTACAACAAGGCCGGTCAGGTGTTGCAGTCCTTCAAGCTCAACCGCAACCCCTTCGAAAGCGTGACGTCTTCGATCACCCAGCGCTTTCAACTGCGCGATGACCTGAGCCTGACGTTCAACCCGTATTACGTCTGGTCCAGCGGCGGCAGCTACAGCGGCCAGACCTCCACGGCACTCTCCAGCACCTCGGACAAGGCCGGCAACTTTGACCTCACGGGACTGGGCGCCAATACCTACTACCGACCGTCCTGGACCGAGACCTGGCGCCCCGGCATGACCAGCAAGCTGAAGTGGGACATCAACGATGAGCACAGCCTGGACGTCGGCTACTGGTACGAGCGCGCTCGACAGCGCCAGACCCAGCCGTTCATCGCGATCGATCCCGGCGGCAGTCCGGTGGATATATGGGGCGACTATGGCGCATCCAGTCAATTGGTCGACCGAAACGGCAAGACCGTTCAGGGCCGCCATCAATACACCGTGACCCCGGCGCAAAAACTGTGGATTCAGGACACCTGGCTCGCCACGCCAGACCTGACCTTGACGGGTGCACTGGCTTACCAGTATGTCGAGCGTGATGGCGACAACCTTGGCAGTCTGACCGACAAGCCGGAGAAGAAAGACGCCCGCTACCACGAGTTCCTGCCCAGCTTCAGCGCCAAGTACCAGATCGATGCGCGCAACCAGACGTTCTATAACGTCACCCGCAACATGCGCACCCCGCCTAACTACGTGCTGTACAACAAGGGCGATTCCATCAGCCTGAAACCCGAGTTGAGCTGGAACCAGGAGCTGGGCTGGCGGTACAGCGAAGAGGCCATGGCGCTCAGCGCGAGCCTGTTCTACATCACTTTCAAGGATCGGCAACTGTCGACCACCGACCTCAATGGCGACTTTGTCGTGGCCAACGTCGGTGAAGTGACCAACAAAGGCCTGGAGCTGGAGTGGAGCGGTTTGCTGCCGCACAACTTCAACTATTACGCCTCGTACACCTACACCCGCTCCGAGCAGCAGGACGATTTCAAGAACAAGGGCGTGTTGCTGCCGACCTCCGGCAAGCAACTGGCCAACGTGCCGCAGAACATGTTCAACCTGAGCCTGGGTTATGACGACAGCCGCTTCTACGGCAACGTCGCGGGCAAGTACGTGGGCAGTTACTACGGCGATTTGACCAACGACGAGAAGATTGCCGGGCGCACCGTGGTCGACCTGAATGCCGGCGTGTACCTGCCGGTGGACAAGAAGGTGTTCAAATCCGCGACCCTGCGATTCTCGATGCTCAACGTGTTCGACAAGGAATACCTGTCCTCGGTGCGCACCGTGTCGTTCAACTCGCAACCCACCAATGGCCTGGCCCCGAGTACCGCGTACTACAACGTCGGCGAAGAACGCACGGCCGTGGTTTCGCTGGAAGCGGCTTTCTGATTTCGCTGAATTCGTTCTGACCCGAGGGATTACCGATGGACATGGATCTGCTGCACGACCTCACCTTCTACACCCTGTACGGCGCGGCTGCGATTGCCGCTTTCATCGCCGTCGAACGCGGAATTTACTTCAGCTTCAGCCTGCGTCAGGCGAAAAAACTGGAAACGGTGCTCAACCCAACCATGCACGCCGTCGAGGACCTGCCCGCCGCGTTGCGCCAACGCAACAGCCTGCCACTGGAAATGCTCGAAACGCTATTTGCGCATAAACAAGGGCTGGCGACGCACAAGGATCTGGAAGACCTCAGCGAGTCGATCTACATTTCTACCCGCAGCAAACTGATGCACGGTTTGTGGCTGCTCGAAACTGTGGTTACCGCAGCGCCATTACTGGGGCTGCTGGGGACGATTCTGGGGATCATCGACACCTTCAAGGCATTGGCCGAGACCGGTGTTTCGGACCCGGGCGAAGTCTCCAAAGGCATTGGTACGGCGTTGTATGCCACGGCGCTGGGGATCGCCGTCGCGTTGGGCAGCATGATTTTCCACAACCACTTTCAGGACCGGGTCGAGCGTATTACCGACCATCTGAAAATCCTCCTGCTGCGTGCCGGTATGGGAACTACGCTGAAACAGGTTGAAGTGCCGCAAGCGATACACGGCCAACTGCATCCGGCCTGACCGCCACACTTCTACAGATAATGATTAGCGAACAAGGATGAACTCATGTCACGCCATTCCCTGCCAAGGCTGCTCAGTGCAGTCGCCCTGGCTGTCGCCGCGCTGGGCGGTTGCGCCCATGTTCAGCCGCCAGCCCAACCGGTTGCCGTGAACATCGTGGCGATCAACGACCTGCACGGTTACTTGCAGGCCAACCCGTATTCGGTTCGTGACAGCACGGCCGCTGACGGTGTGCGCATGCTCAAGGCCGGGGGCATTGCGACCCTCGGCGGGATGCTGACGCAACTGCGCAAGGACGATCCGCAGTTGCTGTTCATCGGTGCCGGTGACCTGGTGGGCGGCAGTCCGCCGCTGTCGGCGATGTGGGCCGACGAGCCGACGCTCGAAGCGTTGCGGCACATGGACATGAAACTCAGCGCCATCGGCAATCATGAGCTGGACAACGGCAAGGCGGAGTTCCTGCGTCAGCTCAATGGCGGCTGCGAATCCATTCGTCCGACCAAGGCCTGCCAGTTTCGCGCCAGCTATCCCGGCAGCGGTTTCCCCTATCTGGCGGCGAACCTGATCGACACCGATACCGGCAAAACCCTGTTGCCGCCGTACCGTATCGAAGAGGTCAAAGGTCAGAAGATCGCTTTTGTCGGCGCGGTCCTGCGCGATGTGGCGTCAGTGGTCAGCGTCAAGGGCATGCAGGGTTTGCGTACCGAGGACGAAGCCGAGTCGATCAATCGGCTGATTCCCGAGCTCAACCGCCAGGGCGTCAATGCGATTGTCGCGGTGGTGCACCAGGGCGGCTCAACCCCCGAACCCTACGACAAACAGGACTGCAGCCAGCTGAGCGGCGATATCGTCGATGTGGCCAAGCGTCTTGATCCGGCAGTCGATGTGTTGATCACCGGGCATTCCCATAAGGGCTATCTGTGCAAGGTCGGTTCTCTGCTGGTGACTCAGGGCAGTTCCTATGGGCATCTGATGACCCACCTGACGCTTGACGTAACCCCCGGTCAGCATCGGGTCACGCGCATTCAAGCGGCCAACTTGCTGGCCGATCCGGCGCAGTATCCAGCCGATCCGCAGATGCTCGCCTTGCAGCGGGAAGTCGAAGCACGCAGCAATAACGTGCTGCTCAAACCCGTCGGCGCCATCGCGGCTTCACCGATCACTCGACGTGCCAATGCGGCGGGGGAGACGCCGTTGGGTGACTTGATCGCCGATGCCCAACTGGCGGCTGGCGCTGCACATGGGGCGCAGATCGCCTTCATGAACAACGGTGGTATTCGTGGCGACCTGGCCCTGGAGCCAGGTCTCAAACGCCTGAACTATGGGCAGGTGGCGACGGTGCAGCCGTTCAACAACACCCTGATCGCCTTCGATCTGAAGGGTCGGCAACTTGAACAGTTGCTCAATCAGCAATGGAAAGCAGAAGGCGACGTGAATGTGCTGCAAGTCTCCAAAGGCTTCAGCTATCGCTGGGATTCCACGCGCCCGCTGGACAGTCGGGTGATCCCCGGCAGTGTTCGCCTCAACGGTAAGCCGGTGCAGCCCGAGCGCACTTATCGCCTGGTGCTGAACGGCTTCCTGGCCGACGGTGGCGATCGCTTCAGTCTTTTCAAACAGGGAATCAACCGTCGGGATTTGCAAGTGACGGACCTGGATAGCCTGATCGACTACCTGCACCGCATGGATCAAAAAGGCCAACCCGTTGGTTCGACGCAAAGTGCAGGGCGCATCGTGAAGGTGAAATAGGACTGCCAGACATGTCGCATTACCCGTAGCAGCTGCCGAGCCTGCGAGGCTGCGTTCGGCTGCGAAGCAGTCGTGACATCAGGCAGCGCGTTCCTTCAGGTAAACCGCACACGCAGGATTTGCGAGGACTGCGTCCTCGAACGCAGCCTCGCAGGCTCGGCAGCTGCTACGGACCGCGTGATGGCAAGCTGTGGAAGGGGCTTTCAAACTATTTTCAATTTTCGTGTGAGGTAAACCCGAGTGACATCCGTGTAGTGGTGAAAGTGCGATTCATTCGCATCCGTAGCGTTTCTACACACAGGTCACGAGTAATGAAGTCCAGGGCAAAATCGGCGGCAGGCGGTTCGGTTAAACAGTGGTTTGGCGCTTCTGCGCTGGCCGTTTCGGCGTTGGCCTTGTTGCCGTTGAGCGTCGCTTGCGCCGCGCAGTCCAGCGAGCAACACAGCGCGCTGTTCAGCTTCAGCATCGGCGCCAAACCGTTGCCCCAGGCCTTGAGCGACTTCAGCCGGGTCACCGGCATCAGCGTGGTTTACACCGATGAAGCGCCGTACGGCCTCAGCGCACCGGCCATCAATGGCGAGATGAGCGCCGAGCAAGCCATGCAGCGCTTGTTGAGCAAGTCCGGTTTCACCTTCCGCCAGACCGACGCCCACACCCTGGCCCTTGAACCACAGCCCACCGAAGGCGCCCTGAACCTCGGGGCGACCACCATCACCTCGGCGGTTGAGCAACCGATGAGCTATCAGCCACCGTCCACCACTTCAGTGGCACGTTCCTCGGCCTCGCTTCAGGAAATCCCTCAGACCATCAACGTGATCCCGGCTCAGGTACTGCGCGATCAGGCGCCGCGTAACCTGGACGATGCGTTGGCCAATGTCAGCGGCATCACCCAAGGCAACACCTTGGGCAGTACTCAGGATTCGGTGATGACTCGCGGTTTCGGCGACAACCGCAACGGCTCGATCATGCGCGACGGCATGCCGCTGGTGCAGGGCCGTGGCCTGAACGCCTCGGTGGATCGGGTCGAAGTCCTTAAGGGACCGGCCTCGTTGCTCTACGGCATTCAGGATCCGGGCGGCGTGGTGAACATGGTCAGCAAGAAACCCGAATTGCAGCAATACAACGCCTTGACCGTGCGTGGTTCGAGCTATGGCAATGGCAAGAACGGCAGCGGCGGCAGCCTCGACAGCACCGGTGCGCTGGGCGATTCCGGCCTGGCTTATCGAATGGTGCTGGACCACGAAGACGAAGACTACTGGCGCAACTTCGGCACGCATCGCGAGACATTGATCGCCCCGTCCTTGGCCTGGTTTGGTGAGAGCACCAAGCTGCTGTTCGCCTACGAGCACCGCGAATTCCTTGCCCCGTTCGACCGTGGTACGGCCATCGACCCACGCACCAATCACCCGCTGGACATCCCGCGTGGTCGCCGTCTCGATGAGCCGTTCAACAACATGGAAGGCCGTTCGGACCTGTACCATTTCGAAGCCGATCACGAGCTCAACGACAACTGGAAAGCCCACTTCGGTTACAGCTGGAACCGCGAAACCTACGACGCCAGCCAGGTTCGGATCACCGCCATCGACCCGAAAAAAGGCACGCTGACCCGCAGCATGGACGGCACGCAGGGCGCCCTGACCACCGACCGTTTCACCACCGCCAGCCTCGAAGGCAAGGTCGATGTGGCCGGCATGCAACACGATCTGGTGTTCGGCGTGGATGACGAATACCGCAAGATTTACCGTGCCGACCTGATTCGTCAGAAGAGCCTGTTCCCGTCCTTCAGTTATCTGGACCCGGTCTACGGTCGTGAGGTGGCAGGCACCACGGTCAGCGCTGCGGATAGCGATCAGACTGATCTGCTGCGCAGCGATTCGGTCTTTTTGCAGGACTCGATCCACCTGAACGACCAGTGGATTCTGGTGGCCGGTGGACGCTTCCAGGAGTACGACCAGTACGCCGGCAAGGGCCGCCCGTTCAAGGCCAACACCGACAGTAACGGCCAGAAGTGGGTGCCGCGTGCGGGTCTGGTGTATCGCTACACCGATGAGTTGTCGTTCTACGGCAGCTACACCGAGTCCTTCAAACCGAACTCGACCATCGCGCCATTGAGCGGCAGCACGGTCGTGCTCGATGGCGGCATTGCGCCGGAAGAAGCCAAATCCTGGGAGCTGGGGGCCAAGCTCGATATCCCGGGCCGGGTGACCGGTAACATCGCGCTGTTCGACATCAAGAAACGCAACGTGCTGGTGGCCAACGCCGAGAACCCGCTGGTCACCACGTACAGCGCGGCCGGCGAAGTGCGTTCCCGTGGCCTGGAAATGGACCTGACCGGCCAGTTGAGCGACCGCTGGAGCATGATCGGCAGCTACGCCTACACCGACGCCGAGGTCACCGAAGACCCGACCTACAAAGGCAAACGACTGCAAAACGTGGCGAAAAACACCGGCTCGCTGTCGGCGGTCTATGACTTCGGCACCATCGTCGGTGGCGATCAGTTGCGGGTAGGCGCGGGCGCGCGTTATGTCGGCGAACGGGCCGGTAACGCGGTGAACGACTTCGACCTGCCGGGCTACACCGTGGCCGACGCCTTCGCCACCTACGACACCAAACTCGACGGGCAAAAGGTCAAGTTCCAGCTCAACGTGAAAAACCTCTTCGACCGCACTTACTACACCTCGGCCGTCAGCCGGTTCTTTGTGTCGATGGGCGATTCGCGTCAAGTGTCGTTGTCCAGCACCCTGGAGTTCTGATGAAAAACTTGAAGATTGCCATGTTGGCGCTGGCCTTCAGCGGCGCGGCGTTTGCCACGCCGGCACCGGACGCCCAGGTCTACCATCGCGAGCAGCAGGTCAGCTTGCCCGGCTCGGGAGACAGTTGGGGGTTTGTCGCCCTCGACCCGACGCGGCCTTATCTGTTTCTGGCCCGCCGGGAAAACGGCCTGAGCGTGTTCGATGTCGACCAGCAACGTCTGCTGAAAACCGTCGACGGTTCAGCGAGCGCCAACGGCGTGGTGTTCGTGCCGACGTTGAACCGGGTGTTTGTGCTCAACACCGACGGCAGCCTGGGCGTGGTCGAGTTATCCACACTCAAACTGCTCAAGCGAATCCCGGTGGCTCAGAGCAACCTCAACAGCGCGGTGTATGAACCGCGCACGGGTCAGGTGATCATCGTCAGCGGCCGGCGTGCCAATCGTTCGACCTTGTTCGTGTTCGATCCGAAGCAAGAGCGCATCACCGCCGCGCATGAGCTGGACGTGAAGAAAATCGACCCGTTGCTGGTCAAGGACGACGGCAGTTTCTTCCTGCCGATGCGTGATGAGGGCAAGGTCGCCCGTTTCTCGGCGAGCAGTTTTGAAGTCCTCGATACTTGGCAGTTCGAAGGCTGCTCGCGCCCCAGTGCGCTGGCACAGGATGCCGAACGCGGGCGTTTGTTCATTGCGTGCCGAGGCGAAAAACCGCAACTGGTCGTCGCCGATCTTCAGAGCGGTGCGCTGAAGGCGAGCTTGCCGATCACTCGTGACGTCAACGCCCTGGCCTATGACGCGGACAACCGGCGGTTGTTGATCCCCAGCGGGGTCGATGCCAGCCTGAGCATCGTCAAGCAACTCGATGCCGATCATTACCAGGCGCAGGCCAGCGTCAGCACCTTGCCGATGGCCTACAACATGGCCTTCGATCCGTTGAGTAAAAAGCTCTACCTGCCAGCGATGGACTTCACCCAGCCAACACCGAGCAAGGCTGAGCCCAAGCCGGATCCGCTGTTTCACGCCAACACCTTCTCGGTGACCACCCTGGCCCCGTAAATCCCTACTCGGTGACCGCCTTAACCCCGTAAACCCCTACGGGGATCGATGTGTATCCATAAGTCCCAGGAGGAGTGTTGCGTCGAGGCAGGCTTAACGCAAAAACGCCTGGCGGTATTCGCCGGGCGTGCCCTTCATGGCCTGACGAAAGCGGTTGGTGAAATGACTGGCGCTGGCAAAACCGCAGGCCAGCGCAATTTCACCAAGCGGTTGTGAAGTGCTGCGCAGCAAATGCCGCGCATGAGTCAGGCGGCGGGCCAGCAGGTATTGATGCGGAGGCAAGCCAAAGCTCTCGCGAAACATCCGCGCGAAGTGGTACTCCGACAATGCGCACAGACCGGCCAACTGCCCGAGGCTGATCGGCTCGGCCAATTGCTGGTCGATGTACTCGACCAGTTGCCGGCGTTGATGGGCGGCCAGCCCACCCTTGAGACGCAAGCCCTGGCGCAGGCCGACCTGGCTGAGCAAGGTGTGGCTGAGCATTTCATGCGCAAGGCTGCTGGTCAGCAGGCGTTCGCCGGGTTCATCCCAGTTCAATTCAATCAACTGACGGAAACGCCGGGCCTGCTGCGGGTCTTCGAGAAAGGTGCTTTCCTGCAATTGCAGCTCGCGAGGCTCACGGTCGAGCAAGGTGACGCAGCCGAGGGCAAATTGTTCGGGGCTGAAGTACAAGTGAGCCAGGCGGATTTCACCGTTGATCACCCAGGCCGACTGGTGCTCGGCGGGCAGGATGCAGAGTTTGTCCGGGCCGCCCTTGGTGCCGGGCTGCTCGCGGCGAAAGGTCCCGGTGCCTCCGGCGATGTAGCAGGAGAGGGTGTGATGACCCGGCGCTTCATAGTCCTGCGCGTCGTGATGGTTGCTCCACAGGGCTGCAGCCATGCCGTCACCGAGCTCGGCGCTGTGCTCAAGGCGAGCATTCGGCGAGCGGTTGAGGGCTTGAAAGACTTGCAGGGTTTCCAGTGCGGGCATGATCGGTTCTCTCCAACGCCTTGCATCCTACTCCGTCGCCTCGACGCTGCCAGCCTGTCGCCTGACAAAAGCGCAAGTTTATGCAAGTGCGCGGCCTGCCTCGGGCACAGACTGAAGGTCATCTTCAGGAGTTGCCGTCATGAACCTCTCGTTATACCTGCTGACCGTGCTGATCTGGGGCACCACCTGGATCGCCTTGAAACTGCAACTGGGGGTGGTGGCGATTCCGGTGTCGATTGTTTATCGCTTCGGCCTGGCATCGCTGGTGCTGTTCGTGATGTTACTGCTCAGCCGACGCCTGCAAGTGATGAACCGGCGCGGTCATCTGATCTGCCTGGCCCAAGGGTTGTGCCTGTTCTGCATCAATTTCATGTGCTTTCTCACCGCCAGCCAGTGGATCCCCAGCGGTCTGGTCGCCGTGGTGTTCTCCACCGCCACGCTGTGGAATGCGCTGAATGCGCGGGTGTTCTTCGGTCAGAAAGTGGCCCGCAATGTGCTGATGGGCGGCGCGCTGGGGTTGATCGGGCTGGGCTTGTTGTTCTGGCCGGAACTGGTCGGCCATACCGCCAGTCCGCAAACCTTGCTTGGCCTGGGTCTGGCGCTGCTCGGCACCCTGTGTTTTTCGGCTGGCAACATGCTCTCGAGCCTGCAACAGAAAGCCGGCCTCAAGCCGTTGACGACCAACGCCTGGGGCATGGCCTATGGCGCCGCGATGCTGTCGATGTACTGCCTGGTCAAAGGCATTCCCTTCGACATTGAATGGAATACTCGTTACATCGGCTCGTTGTTGTATCTGGTGATTCCGGGTTCGGTCATCGGCTTCACCGCTTACCTGACCCTGGTCGGGCGCATGGGCCCTGAACGTGCGGCGTATTGCACCGTGCTGTTCCCGGTGGTGGCGTTGAACGTGTCGGCCTTTGCCGAAGGCTACCAATGGACGGCTCCCGCATTGGCCGGGTTGGTACTGGTGATGCTGGGTAACGTGTTGGTGTTTCGCAAACCCAAGGCGCGGGTGATGGCGGGCAGTGGCAAGTTGGCGTGATCGAATAAGTTGCACTTTGTGTTGCAGGGTTCAGCCGTACGGCGTTTGTTAATGGTCAGTCTTCAGTGACAGATAAATAAGCGCCGTCATCATGTAACCGATAATGCTTCGGGTCCATGCCATGGCGTTCCACTCTGCGGAAGTATCCATGTCGAACCATTCATTGGCGATAACCTGTATGCAGAAGTAATATACGAAAATGCCGATCATCAAACCGACAATTCCGTATTTTTTTGCCTCGTGGAATTCCTTGCGTGATGCATGGAGTTTTTTGTAAAGCTGAAAGGCCCCCAATAAACAACAGGCGGTGTAGATCGTCTCCAGGGTAATGATCATCCAGTAGATTCTATGGTGCAGCATAGGGGAGGTAATGGCGCGATAGCGCAGAGCTTCGTTGGGGCGGGTCGTGTCCATGCTGAGGATATGTCCAACGAATTCGTAGTTGGAGGCGTAGTCGGTCAAGTTGCTGTAGACCACCAGCAGGCCAAATATTCCAGCCATTAAAACCAGGGCCAACTTACTGCGCCTGATCAGGCAGGCCGTGGTGAAATTTATCATGGTGCGTACTCTCCATTTCCGGTTCCTGCCATTCGCAGGGGTAGGGGCATGAGTGTATAACGCAAAAAAAAGTGTAGGGCGCCGGACTGAATTGCAAGTTGTGTCAACTTGCAGTAGAGCTGGCTGGCTTGGTAGTTGTTGTTTTTTTGGCGATGTCAACTGTCAGATGTGACAGTGGACGCGCTGGTTGGGGAGGCTTAGCGTACTCAAGTATTTTGTTTTCTGGTTGTAATACTTGATGAGGAACATAAAATGAACAGTGAGCAGCTCCAGCACATTGATAAAATCCGTAATGTTATCAAAGCGTCTGGATATTCTGGTGGTGAGGTGAATTTGGATTACCCCGCAAAACCGAATATTCCATTGGTTGATACGAATTCCGTACTTTCTTACAGTTTAATTCGAGGCGATGTCCTACCGGTGCGTTTGTCCTATAAGGGGATGAACATAGGCGATGAGATCTTGTTTTATTTCGGCGGCGCCACCCCCGGACTTGCTGATTACGAACACAGATTTACTCTGGCCGATGGTCGGGAGGCTCATCTCGATGTTCCAAAATTGTCCCCTAAAAAACTGATAAACCTGCAGGCATTCGCCGTTTATTTTGTGAACAATACGCTACCTTCGAATGTTAACTATTTTGAGGTGACCGAATAACCATTTTTATAGCCGGGATGATGCAGGCACGCCTGAGGGGGGCGTACCTGTTTCTATCAACCTTTCCACACCTGCGGATTCACCAGATCCTGCGGCCGCTCACCCAGCAGCGCGCTGCGCAGGTTGGCCAAGGCGCGGTTGGCCATGGCTTCGCGGGTTTCATGGGTGGCCGAGCCGATGTGCGGCAAGGTCACGGCGTTCTTCAGCTGGAACAGCGGCGACTCGGCCAGTGGTTCCTTCTCGTAGACATCCAGCCCGGCGCCGCGGATCCGGTTGTTCTGCAAGGCCTCGATCAGCGCCGGTTCATCGACCACCGGGCCACGGGAAATATTCACCAGAATCGCGCCGGGTTTCATCAGTGCCAGTTCGCGATGGCTGATCAGGTGCCGGGTCTTGTCGCTGAGCGGCACCACCAGGCAGACGAAGTCGGCTTCGGCCAGCAACTTATCAAGGCTGCGAAACTGTGCGCCGAGTTCCTGTTCAAGGTTGGCCTTGCGGCTGTTGCCGCTGTACAGAATCGGCATATTGAAGCCCAGACGACCGCGTCGTGCGATGGCTGCACCGATGTTGCCCATGCCGACGATGCCCAGGGTTTTGCCATGCACGTCGCAACCAAACAGCGGCGCGCCGACGGTGGCCTGCCATTGCCCGGCCTTGGTCCAGGCGTCCAGCTCGGCGACACGCCGGGCACTGCTCATCAGCAAGGCAAAGGCCAGGTCGGCGGTGCTTTCGGTCAGCACGTCCGGGGTGTTGGTGAGCATGATCCCGCGCTCGTTGAAGTAGGCCAGGTCGTAGTTGTCGTAGCCGACCGAGACGCTGGACACCACTTCGAGTTTGCTGGCGTTTTCCAGTTGTGCACGACCGAGCTTGCGACCGACGCCGATCAACCCGTGGGCGTGGGGCAGGGCTTCGTTGAACTGAGCATTGATGTCGCCCAACTTGGGATTGGGCGCGATTACATCGAAGTCTTGTTGCAGGGACTCGACCATTTCGGGCGAGACACGGCTGAAGGCAAGTACGGTCTTTTTCATCGCAGGAAGGCTCGTCAGGCGGAGGAGAATGCCGGGCACGCTAACATTCCTGGAGGGTTTTTTGCGAGGCGGAAAAGATCGCAGCCTGCGGCAGCTCCTACAGGGTGTACATCCGTAGGAGCTGCCGCAGGCTGCGATCTTTTTAATTGGCCAACCTGGCCCCATTCAACGTGCCGCTCAACTCATACGCCGTCAATTCTGCCTGATGCGCCGCCAGAATCTCCGGCAACGACCCGCGCAGGTATTCGACCCAGGTTTTGATCTTCGCATCCAGGTACTGGCGCGACGGGTAGATGGCGTACAGGTTCAGCTCTTGCGAGCGGTAGTTGGGCATGACCCGCACCAGGCTACCGTTGCGCAGACTCTCGATGGCGGCGTAGACCGGCAGCACACCGACGCCCATGCCGCTGATGATCGCGGTTTTCATCGCGTCGGCGGAGTTCACCAGAAACGGCGAGCTGTTGATGGTGACCATTTCCTGGCCTTCCGGGCCGTCGAACACCCACTTCTCCAGCGGAATCACCGGGCTGACCAGGCGCAGGCAGGCGTGATTCAGCAGGTCGCTGGGTTTCTGTGCGCAGCCGTTGGCTTTTACATAAGCAGGAGACGCGCAGACGATGCTGTAAGTGATGCCCAGCCGTTGCGAGACAAAACCCGAGTCCGGCAGTTCGCTGGCGAGCACGATCGATACGTCGTAGCCCTCGTCCAGCAAATCAGGCACGCGGTTGGCCATGGTCAGATCGAAGGTCACGTCCGGATGGGACTTGCGATAACGGGCGATCGCATCGATCACGAAGTGCTGACCGATCCCGGTCATGGTGTGCACTTTGAGTTGCCCGGCCGGGCGAGCATGGGCGTCGCTGGCCTCAGCTTCGGCTTCCTCGACATAGGCGAGAATCTGCTCGCAGCGCAGCAAATAACGTTTGCCAGCCTCGGTCAGGGCGATGCGGCGGGTGGTGCGGTTGAGCAAACGGGTTTGCAGATGGGCTTCCAGGTTGGAGACCGCGCGCGAGACGTTGGCCGTCGTGGTATCCAGCTGCACGGCAGCGGCAGTGAAGCTGCCGGCTTCGGCGACACAGCTGAAGGCACGCATGTTTTGCAAAGTGTCCATGGGGTGCTCTCGGGGGCGATGACAAATTGTGACACGAAGTTGCGGAATTCTGTGACCCCGACCAAGGGATTATCTCGTGAACGGTAACAAAGATTCACAGGATTCCCGGCTTATCGCCGCTCAGGCCCACCCCTAGAATTGCCGCCACCGCCGGAACATCAAACCTGTGGGAGCGAGCTTGCTCGCGATGGGGCCATCACAGCCAGCATTGATGTTGCCTGACCCACCGCTATCGCGAGCAAGCTCGCTCCCACAGGGGGGCGGTGTCCGTTCCCCAATATTTCGTACCTCCCCCCTAATTCCAGGAATTTGCAGCAGTGCCGCGTCGCATCAGCAGAGAGCTGAAGACTCTCAGTGTTTGGGCTTTATCGTTAGCCATCAGCGGCTGCATCGGAACCGGAGGTATTGCCCCACAGGGCAAGGCATTCGACGCCAATACATTGGCCACCGACGAGGCCATTCAAAGCGCCGCCAAGGACGCTCATTGGCCCACCGCGCAGTGGTGGCAGGCCTATGGCGATCCGCAACTCAATCACTGGGTCGACCTCGCCGTGCAAGGCAGCCCGAGCATGGCCATGGCCACCGCCCGTGTGCGTCAGGCCAAATCCATGGCCGGTGTTGCCGAGTCGGCCGAGTCGTTGCAGGTCAATGGCCAATCCACCCTCAAACGCCATAACTGGCCGACCGACCAATTCTACGGTCCGGGCGAGCTGGCCAACACCACCACCTGGGACAATAACGCCGCCCTCGGCTTCAGCTACGCTCTCGACCTGTGGGGCCGCGAAAGCAATGCCACCGAACGCGCTGTCGACATGGCGCACATGAGCGCCGCCGAAGCGCGCATGGCTCAGCTAGAATTGCAGAACAACGTGGTCCGCACCTACATCCAGTTATCGCTGCATTACGCACAGCGGGACATCGTGACCGCGACCCTCAAGCAGCAACAGCAGATTCTCGACCTCGCGCAAAAGCGTCTGGACGGTGGCATCGGCACCCATTTCGAAGTCAGCCAGGCACAAACCCCGTTGCCGGAAACCCATCGGCAACTGGATGCACTGGACGAAGAAATTGCCCTGAGCCGCAATCAACTCGCCGCATTGGCCGGCAAGGGCCCAGGGGAGGGCGCACGCTTGCAGCGTCCGACGCTGTCTTTGGGCACAGCGCTGAAACTGCCTTCGGCGTTGCCCGCGCAGTTGCTCGGCCAACGCCCGGACGTAGTTGCCAGTCGCTGGCAAGTCGCAGCCCAGGCTCGCGGGATCGATGTGGCCCACGCCGGGTTCTACCCCAACGTCGATCTGGTCGGCAGCCTCGGTTACATGGCGACCGGCGGTGGGGCGCTGGAGTTTTTGACTGGCAAGAAGCTCAACTACAACGCCGGGCCGGCGATTTCCTTGCCGATCTTCGACGGTGGGCGTTTGCGCTCGGAACTGGGTGAAGCCTCGGCGGGCTATGACATTGCCGTGGCCAAGTACAACCAGACCCTGGTCAATGCGCTCAAAAGCATCTCCGACCAGTTGATCCGCCGCGAGTCCATGGACAAGCAGCAAGCCTTCGCTGCCGAGTCGGTGGCCACCGCGCAGAAAACCTACGACATCGCGATGATCGCCTATCAGCGCGGGCTCACCGATTACCTCAACGTGCTGAATGCCCAGAGCCTGTTGTTCAAGCAGCAGCAAGTGCAACAACAGGTTCAGGCTGCGCGTTTGAGTGCCCATGCCGAACTGGTCACCGCCCTCGGTGGCGGGCTCGGCGCCGGTAACGACGTACCGAAAGAAGGCCAGACTCAGGCACCGAAAACTCCGGTCCTTCTTCAGAGCATCGTGAATTGAACACAAAACCTGTGGGAGCGAGCTTGCTCGCGAAGACGGAGTGTCAGTCAATGCAGATGTCGCCTGACACACCGCTTTCGCGAGCAAGCTCGCTCCCACAGGGATCGTGTTCTCGCCGCACAATTTTCGAACACTGAGCAGGATTTCATGACTCCCTTGCCCGCACCTTTGCGCTGGCTGTATTCCCTTGAGTGGCGCCGGGGTTTCTTCGATTGGGCACGCAGTGACGGCGTGACCTGGGTCTACATCTTCAAGGTGCTGATCGCCGCGTTCCTGACTCTTTGGTTGGCCATGCGCCTGGAACTGCCGCAACCGCGCACGGCGATGATCACCGTGTTCATCGTCATGCAGCCGCAGAGCGGTCAGGTGTTCGCCAAGAGTTTCTATCGCTTCCTTGGCACCTTGGCTGGCTCGGCGGTGATGGTCGCGCTGATTGCCTTGTTCGCACAGAACACCGAACTGTTCCTCGGTTCGCTGGCGATCTGGGTCGGCATCTGCACGGCCGGCGCGGCGCGTTATCGCAACTTCCGCGCTTACGGTTTTGTGCTCGCCGGTTACACCGCAGCGATGGTCGGCTTGCCGGCGCTGGCGCACCCGGACGGCGCGTTCATGGCGGCGGTCTGGCGGGTGCTGGAAATCTCCCTGGGGATTCTCTGCTCGACCCTGGTCAGCGCCGCGATCCTCCCGCAAACCGCCAGCGCGGCGATGCGCAACGCCTTGTATCAGCGCTTCGGGGTGTTCGCGCTGTTCGTGACCGATGGCTTGCGCGGGCGCAGCCAACGCGAGGCTTTCGAAGCTGGCAACGTGCGGTTTATCGCCGAAGCCGTGGGCCTGGAAGGTTTGCGCAGCGTCACCGTGTTCGAAGACCCGCACATGCGTCGACGCAATGGTCGGCTCAGTCGGCTGAACAGCGAGTTCATGGGCATCACCACCCGTTTCAACGCCTTGCACCAATTGATTGAACGCCTGCGCAGCAGCGGCGCCGAACAGGTGGTGGCGGCAATCAAACCGGGATTGCAGGAGCTGGCCGAAGTGCTCGATGGTTTCTCGGGTCGCGCGCTGACGCATGCCGACGCGGCGCGTCTGGCGGCGCAATTGGCCGCCTATAAAGAAGGACTGCCGGCGCGGGTGCGCAGCTTGCGGGCGAGCTTTCAGCAGAGCGAACCGAGCGACGCCGAGCAGCTGGATTTCCACACCGCGTATGAGTTGCTCTACCGCTTCGTCGATGAAGTGCACAGTTATGCACAGACCCATGCATCGCTGGCCGAGCACCGCCACGAACGCGAGCAATGGGACGAACCCTACACCCCGAAAACCAACTGGCTGGCCTCGGCTGCGGCGGGCATTCGGGCGTCGTTCATTCTGATTGTGCTGGGCAGTTACTGGGTCGCCACCGCGTGGCCAAGCGGCGCGACCATGACCTTGATCGCTGCCGCCACCGTCGGTTTGTCGGCGGCTACACCGAACCCCAAACGCATGGCGTTCCAGATGGCCTGCGGGACGTTGCTCGGGGCGCTGATCGGCTTCGTCGAGATGTTTTTCATCTTCCCGCGGATCGACGGCTTCCCACTGTTATGCGTGATGCTGGCGCCGGTGATCGTGTTCGGTTCGTTCCTCACCTCACGACCGCAGTACGCCGGTGTCGGCCTGGGTTTGCTGATCTTTTTCAGCACCGGTTCAGTGCCAGACAACCTGACCGTCTACAACCCTTACACCTTCATCAACGACTACATCGCCATGGTCATGGGCATGCTGGTGTGCGCGGCGGCGGGGGCAATCATTCTGCCGCCCAACAGTCGCTGGTTGTGGTGGCGTCTGGAGCAGGACTTGCGCGGGCAAGTGGTGTTCGCCATCAGCGGCAAACTCAAGGGGCTGGCATCGGGTTTTGAAAGCAGCACCCGCGATCTGGTGCATCAGGCGTATGGCCTGGCTGCCGGGCAGCCTCAGGTACAACGCGATTTGCTGCGCTGGATGTTCGTGGTGCTGGAAGTCGGCCACGCGATCATCGAGTTGCGCAAGGAACAGGCGATTCTCCCGGTGCACCCGGCGTATGCCGAAACCCAGCCGTGGCGTCAGGCGATCCGGGTCATGGGCCGCTCGCTGGTGCGGCTGTTTCTGCAACCGAGCCAGAGCAATCTTGAGCGCAGTCTGGTGGCGGTCGACCACGCCATCGGCCGCGTCCAGGCCACTGACGAACCGTTCGCCCCGCACTTCGACACCTCGGCACTGCGTCGGGTGAAGAGCTACCTGCATTTCATCCGCACCTCGCTGCTCGACCCGCAATCGCCGCTGGCGGCACTCGCTGCCCCGCAAGGACCTGACCATGCCTCGTGAAATCGCCTTCCACGGCGTGTACATGCCGACCATGACCCTGATGTTTTTCATCGCTGCGGCAGTGGCCTGGGCGCTCGACCGGTTTCTGTCCGGGTTTGATCTGTACCGCTTCTTCTGGCACCCGGCGCTGCTGCGCCTGAGCCTCTTCACCTGTTTGTTCGGCGCCCTTGCGCTGACTGTTTACCCTTGAGACCGATTCGATGAAAAAACTTTTCAGCCTGCTTGCGACCTTGTTGGTACTGGCCCTCGCGCTGTGGATCGGCCGGACCCTTTGGGTGCATTACATGGACACCCCGTGGACTCGCGATGGCCGGGTGCGCGCCGACATCATCAACGTCGCCGCCGACGTCACCGGCGAAGTGATCGACGTGCCGGTGCGTGATAACCAGTTGGTGAAAAAGGGCGACCTGCTGATGCAGATCGACCCCGAGCACTACCAGATCGCGGTGAAACAGGCGCAGTCGCTGGTGGCCTCACGCAAGGCCACCTGGGAGATGCGCAAGGTCAACGCGCATCGCCGAGCGGATCTCGACAACCTGGTGATCTCCAAGGAAAACCGCGACGACGCCAGCAACATCGCCGACTCGGCACTGGCCGATTACCAACAGGCCCAGGCTCAGCTGGAGGCGGCGGAGCTGAACCTCAAACGCACCAAAGTGCTGGCGGCGGTGGACGGTTACGTCACTAACCTCAATGTCCATCGCGGTGACTATGCGCGCATCGGCGAAGCGAAAATGGCCGTGGTCGACATGAACTCGTTCTGGGTCTACGGCTTCTTCGAAGAAACCAAACTGCCGCATGTGAAGGTTGGCGATCAGGCCGATATGCAACTGATGAGCGGCGAAGTGCTCAAGGGCCATGTCGAAAGTATTTCGCGTGGCATCTACGACCGCGATAACCCGGAAAGCCGCGAGCTGATCGCTGACGTGAATCCAACCTTTAACTGGGTACGTTTGGCACAACGGGTGCCGGTGCGGATTCACATTGATGAAGTGCCGGATGGGGTGCTGTTGGCGGCGGGGATTACGTGCACGGTAGTGGTCAATCGGGATGACGCAGAGTGACTTCGCAGTGGGGGCGTTGTTCTTTCCCGGTACCAATTGTAATAGGGTGTTAGTTAGGGGGTTTGGTTATTTTGTTATGTGTTAGTTTTCAGGTTGTCACCTTTGCAGGTGGCTTATATTAGTTTGTTTATAAGGGTTGGTACTTATTCGGCTCTATTTTTTAGTGTGATTATGGTTTTAAAAAGGATTTTTAAAATGACAAAGCTGATAGATATCAGGATGGATAACTTTATCAACGGTATTAAAAAAGGTGTGCCGGTGACGCTCGGATTTACCCTTGAAACGGATGGCGCACCACCTCCTGTCGGATCACGTCTGGAGTTTCGGGCGTACAAGGACGTGACCCTGCTGCACGCTTCGATGCCAGTCAACGGGGCGCAGATGTTTTTTAGACCGGGTTACTATGACTCCAGCATGATAACGATTACTGATGTGCAAACTCAGGGATGGAACCCTAAACGCACACTGACTTTAATTTCCGAAAGAGATTTAGGGCCTTCATCAGTTGCCGAGTTGTGCGCAATTATTTATTACCAGCCGGCCCATATGGTGGATCTCTATTGCGCTGTTCTGGCAACAGGTATTGAAGAGCAAAATATCCAGGTGCGCCAGACGTTTAATGGTGCATGGCAGGATCAGGCCACTAAAGGCTGGGTATACAGTTATGAGCTCATTCTAAGATCCACCCGGCACTCGATTGCGCAGTGGAAAATTTCGACCGCAGGATTACCACAGGGCACGAAAATTTACGCCAATCCCTGGCTCGACATAACCCATGACGGCACAGAAGGGATTATCGAGTTGCGCACGCCTGAGGGGGACAAGTACCTGTTGGAGCCAGACACAGACCTGCCTGTTTCCGTTCAACTGCTTTACCCGGTCGAGTCGGGTCAGGACCCGTCATTCCAGAACGTTCCTAATCTGGTTGCCTACCCGCTCTGACAGGGCAGGGTGTTGATAACACCAGACTGCCTCATACGGTGGTGAAGCAGGATCGCGAGGAATAACCCCCTCACCACAAAAACTCGTAGCAGCTGCCGAGCCCGCGAGGCTGCGTTCGGCTGCGCAGCAGTCGTAAAATCAGGCCGCGCGTTCTTCCAGGTAAACCGTGTATGCAGGGTTTGCGAGGACTGCGTCCTCGAACGCAGCCTCGCGGGCTCGACAGCTGCTACGGGCGCTGTTACTCCGGTGGGTCGAGATGATCCAGTGCGCGATTAACCGCCAACTCGGCCAGAGAAATCATCTGCTGAATCGCCAGTGCGGTATTGCGTTTCGGACCCTCAAGCTCAAACGCCAGATCGCTGGCCATGACATTCACCGAGGCGAGCGTCTCGCAGGCGTGCGCCAGCAGGGTTTCGCTGTCGACGTCGGGAGCAATGACGAAAATGCAGCCGGGACGTCGGTCGGCCAACATTGCCTTGGTCTCGGGCAGTACCAGGTAATGATCGAGCGCACGGTGCGCGGCGGCGTGGAGTTCTTTTGAATCGAGGGAGGCGTAGGGGGAGGTGCTGTCGGTTTCAGTGGGATTGGGGGTAGCGTTAGACATGGTGATGCTCCAATAGGTTAAGTCACTCCTATGAGATATCCGGGCTACCACACCCGATCGCTGATTGGCAGCGACCCGAAAAGGTTATCCGTCCTCCATCACCCAGCGCAACCGTCAAAACGTGTCGGAACCGTCCTCGGAAGCGTGGGGCATTGTCCTTCAAAAACCTACGCGACATAAACGTTCTTTTTTTCAAGATCAAAGGATCGCAGCCTGCGGCAGCTCCTACGGGGTGCCGGGCGCACACCGGTTTGTGTAGGAGCTGCCGAAGGCTGCGATCTGTTTTCTTGTTCAGGCTTGGCAATACGTCTCATGCAAATGCCGCCACAGCAACGCGCCTGACGGCAGTTTTTCAATCACCGCCGTCGCGCGCCGATCGTTCAGCACGCCGCTGGCATCGGATTGCAATTCGCGGTAGCTGACGGTGGCGCCGCCTGCGTGTTGATCAATCCCGCGCAGTTCGCTCAGGCCGATTCGCAAGCCAGGGCGGGTGCCGCCGAGTTTATCGAACAGCTCACTCAAGCCCGGATAATCCAGCGCGTTGCCGCCAGGCACGATCATAGAAAACTGCGGCGAGAAACGCGCCAGCAGCTGCGTCAATACGCCTTTATCGGCCGTGCCGGAAAACCATTGCTCGATGTCGACGAGGGTCTGGGTCACTTCGTTGAAGTAGGGGGTGTAATCGGTCATGTTCGTTCCTTGAAATATCGTCGTTGTTTCTATTGATTAAAGGTGCCCTGTCAGGCCGAACCGCTTCATCAATCCGCTTTCCAGCAACCCCTTGGGCAGCAACCCCGCCAGCAGCGGCAACGCCCGGCTGCCATTGCCCAGCCGCAGTAAACGCGGTGGTTTGCTCTGCTGCACGGCTTTGAGCAGGTCGTCGGCAAACGTGCTCGCCGGGGTCGGGTTGTCCTGAGAGGCCTTGGCCCGAGCGCGAATGCCTTCGCGCAACGGCCACCAGGGTGATTGTTCGGTGATCAGTTGTTCGGCTTCAACGCCGGCATTCTTGGCGAAACTGGAGGCGATGGCGCCGGGCTGGACTTCCATCACCCGGATGCCGAACGGCGCCAGTTCCATGCGCAGCGCGTCGCTCAAGGCATGCACCGCGGCTTTCGAGGCGCAGTAGGCGCCGGCGAACGGCGTGACCAAAACCCCGGAGACACTGCCGATGTTAATCACTAACCCTTTGGCGCGCCGCAGCACCGGGAACAATGCACGGGTGACGCCGACGATGGCGAACACGTTGGTTTCAAACTGGCGCTGCATCGCCGCGACACCGCCGTCGAGCAGCGGCCCCATGGCACCGTAACCGGCATTGTTGATCAGCACATCGAGGCCGCCGCGTTGCTGGTTGATCCGTTCGCTCAGCTGTTCAAGTGCCGCGCCGTCATTGACATCCAGTTGCACGGCGGTAAAACCGGCGTCAGCCAGAACCGCCACGTCTTCAGGCTTGCGGGCGCTGGCCCAGACTTCATAGCCGGCACCTTTGAAGGCGTCAGCCAAAGCGCGGCCGATACCGCTGGAACAACCGGTGATTAACGCGATGGGCATGGCGCGGTCCTTGTGCAATAAGAGGGGGAAGGTGAGGGATCAGTCAGAGAAACTACCCTGCAAACGCTCGGCGCGAAACTCCAGGGTTTGCGGGCGATAGCCGGGACGTAGCGGTGGCATCGGCAAACAGTCTTCCCAATCGGCGCCAGCCTGCAATTCGCCGGGGCCACGGTAGCGCGGCGCGGCGTATTGATTGTCGGCCAGATTGACCGTATCGCCCGGCGCGTAGGCGGCGATCCGCCAGCGCAACTCGGTGAGCGGCACGTCGTTGCCGTTGTTCAGCTTCAGCAGCAGCGGGCGATCGGCCGGGCAGTGTTCCGGTGCGTAGGTGATGCGCAATTCCAGCCGCGCCAGTTGCTTGGCCTCGCGGTTGTCCAGCCAGACCACCCAGACGGCCACTAACGCCAACCCGATGGCCGCCGCCAGCGAGACCGGCAAGGCTTTGGCCGGATAGCGCAGTAACAGGACCAGCCAGGTAATGACCAGCAGGACGCCGATGAACATGAAGCGAAACCTCGGGCAGGGGAGAGGGTCATCCTACCTAAGCGTAGATGGGGTTGGCGATGGGCGGGTTTGGTGAGGCCATCCGATACCCGTAATGCTGCCAAGATAACCAGAGGTTTGGTGGGCCAACACCTCGCAGCGCCCGTCTTGCGACAGACTCCACTCAGCGTGTGCCTTAACCGAGTCAGATAGCCAGTGTGCCCAAGCGCAACCGGCTAATGACGCCTATACAGTGCGTGAATCCGAATGTTTATTGGGCAGGGTAGACAACCAAGGGAGCTGATTTCTCACCCTCTTTATCATTGTTTGGGCTTCTCATAAAACAGGTGAGAGTGTATTGCCCTGCTATATAGTTTATTGGGACTTGGCCCCTGCCGTCATAATCGATAGGACCAACGCCGAATGGTACGCCAAAATAGTTAAAATAGAAAATTTCAACTCTCATTGGGATTTCAGTATTCCTGGCTGAGGTCACAAATACATTGTAGTAACCTAATTCATGCGCAATGAATTTATCTCTATCAGGCGTCATTGACTTAATAGTGCGGGGGTGGTTGGTTAAAGAGAATGGGGCGATAAACTGATGGGTTGGTGTGTTTTCAAAAATAAATTTTAGTGAAAAATTTGCATCCTTGTCGTCACAGTCCAATAGCCACTCTGAGGTACTGCTCATTGACATCCAAGTGCCGAAATCGGGAGAAAGTTTTCCAATAGAACTGGCACCTTCCAGTTCGATTTTTACTCGTGCTCCTGTATAGGGAGTATCGCCATCGCCTTCCAGTAGCCGGATTGAGTGACGTCCATTTCTCGCTGCGTCAACTGTAACGCCAGGTTCAATTAGTTGGTTGCAAAATTTAAGCATCACATACGGAATCGAATTTATAGGCGATGTGGTTATTCGGGAATTCATTCCAACTAGTTGTGGTAAAAATGTTACGGCGAAAGTGCCTGGAGAGTTTTTGGTTGCTGTAATACTCCACGAACTAGCCGTCGTACTGCTGTCAAAAGGTGGTGTGACAGTAAAGTCATTCTTGGTTACACCTGTTCCGGTGTGCCATTCCAGTTCGAGGGGAATACCAGTAATTCCAGTCTTCGAAAGAAGTGAAAGGGTGGAAGGTTTTCCCGCAAATACGGAGCTTTTTTCAGAGAAAATATCCCCATCAAGTAGAGGTGTCACCTCATCCGCCAGGTTGGTCGACAGCAGTTTGCTGACGGTCAGCGCAATCGGCGCGGTCATGCCCTTGCCCGTAAGGCTCAGCTGGAAGGTGCCGCTTTTGGTTGAGCCGGTCACGGCCCAGCTGTGAGTTGTGTTATCTAGGCCGAATATCGGGTTACTCCCCACGTTGGCCACATCCAGCCCACTCTTGATCGCGCAGGTCAGCGTCACCGGATAGCCGGCCAGCGGACTGTTGGCCTTGGGCGTCAGCATGACGGTCTGGGCCTGTCCCCGGAGGAAAAAGTTACCATCGGCGGGAACCAGCGCGCCGCCGATCTTGACGTCGGCCTCATCATTCAGGTTGGTCGACAGCAGTTTGCTGGCGTTCAGCACTATCGGCGTGGTCATGTCCTTGCCCGTAAGGCTCAGCTGGAAGGTGCCGCTTTTGGTCGAGCCGGTTACATCCCAGCTGTGAGTTGTTTTTTCTGCGTCGAATGCCGGGACACTCACCACGTTGGCCGCTACCAGCCCACTCTTGATCGCGCAGGTCAGCGTCACCGGATAGCCGGCCAGCGGACTGTTGGCCTTGGGCGTCAGCTTGACGGTCTGGGCCTGTCCCCGGAGGAAAAAGTTACCCTCGGGGGGAACCGGCTTTGTGTCAATCGTGACGTCGGCCTCATCATTCAGGTTGGTCGACAGCAGTTTGCTGACGGTCAGCGCAATCGGCGCGGTCATACCCTTGCCCGTAAGGCTCAGCTGGAAGGTGCCGCTTTTGGTTGAGCCGGTCACGGCCCAGCTGTTAGTTGTGTTATCTAGGCCGAATATCGGGTTACTCCCCACGTTGGCCACATCCAGCCCACTCTTGATCGCGCAGGTCAGCGTCACCGGATAGCCATCCAACGGGCTGCCGGGTTTTGCTGTCAATTTCAGCGTACGTGGTATTCCACGAAGAAAAAAGTCATCGTTCCCCTCAAGGATGGCCGTTGCCTCATCATTCAGATTTTTGGAGAGCACCCGACAAGGCAAGGGAAAGACTTCATCGGTTTCCGTGAACTTGAATTGCAAATCAAAGAATCCGCTTTGACTGCCGCCGATAATGGTCCACTTCACCGAGCCGTTTTCGGGGATGTCCTGGGTATTGGATTCGCCCAGCGGAGGGGTGTAGGTGATGCCCAGGTTTGGATTAATGTCGCCAGCAATCAGGGCCACCTTCATTTCAGGCAACGGCCCGCCTGACTTGGGTTTCAGCTCCAGCACATGAGTGCCCGCACGAAAAAACACCAGGTCTGGTTTACTCAGATCATCGATGGTCTCGCCATTGAGCGTGATCGATTCAAATGCGTCCGAGGTGAGTTTCGACATCACCCGACTGGTGAGGGTCAGCGCCGTGGTGACACCTGCGCAGCCAAGCTTCAACGCAAAAGAACCGCTGACCTTACCCCCCGTGACGTTCCAGCTCAAAGTCAGGCCTTGCGGTACGTCGGTAAGTTGTCGAAGCGCTGGCACGTAGACCATCCCGACCGGAGCGTCGGTGTCTTCAAGCAACACGGCTAACCCTTGCATCCCGGGCTCGAAAGTCAACTTGAATTCGGCCAGCTCTTCGCGAAAAAAAATTGCCCCGACCTCAGAGACCGGTCTGCCTCGTACTTCAATTCGGGTGATTTCCTGCACCAGTGTTCTCGAGATCACCCGACTCTCGAGAGTCAACGGCACAGATGTGTTGGCACAGACTGCACGCAGTGTGAAAAGACCACTGTTGTTGGCGCCGGTGACACTCCATCTCAGTTGCAACCCTTCCGGTACCGGAAGGGGTTGTTTAAGCAAGGGGGCGTAAGTCATGCCCAGACCCGCAGGC
>NZ_MOBJ01000006.1 GCF_003732225.1 Pseudomonas brassicacearum
CCCGTTTTCCAGTAGACCGTAAGGCTGCTCCGCTTAAGTGAACAGCATTACGGTTATCCGGGCTTTTTCGTCACTGGGCAGAGCAGCACAGAGCGGTTCTGCCAATCGCTCAAGGAAGTCTTTAGCCTTGAAGCGCGGTCATCAGCGCTTGCACCAACTGACCCCCTTGCGGCGTAGCCCAGCTACCGGCGAGCATACGCTGTAGCGGTCGTCATGCCCGTTTCCTCAGATGCTTCGTGCCGGGCTCATGGCCGGGTAATCGATATACCCCTGCGCGCCCGGTGCGTAGAACGTGTCCTTGTTCGGAACATTAAGCTCAGCGCCTGCGCGAAAACGCTCGGGCAGATCGGGGTTGGCGAGGAATGCGCTGCCAAACACTGCCGCGTCTGCTCGACCATCAGCGATCAAGGTTTCGGCGGAGCGTTGATCGAGCCCGCCACCGATCAGATAGCTGCCGTCGAACAGTGGGCGCAACAAGGCGTGGTAGTCGATGCTGGCGCCGAATATAGCAACGTGCAGATAAGCGAGATTCAAGCCACGCAGCTGCTCGACCAGATAGGTGTAGGTGTGTTGCGGGTTGGCATCGACGATGTCGTTGAAGTTCATTTCAGGGGAAATCTTGATGCCCACACGATCGCTGCCGACTTCGCTCGCCATGGCGTTGAGCACTTCCAACACGAACCGGGCACGGTTCTCAACGGAACCGCCATATTCGTCAGTGCGCTGATTGCTGCCCGTCGACAGGAACTGCTCGGGCAGATACCCGGAGGCTGCGTGCAGTTCGACACCGTCGAAACCGGCCTCTATGGCCAGGCGCGCGGCCTGCCGGTAGCTCTCGATGACAGTGGCAATCTCAACCACGCTCAGCGCATGTGGGGTGACGAAGTCCTGAAGGCCCGTCGCTGTCCAGGTCTGGCCGGCGGGTTTGATCGCGGAGGGGGCTTGTGGCAGGGCGCCTTCAGGCAACAGCGAAGGGTGCGAAATGCGTCCGCAGTGCATCAGCTGCATGAAGATCCGTCCGCCGCGAGCATGTACAGCCTCGGAAACCTGCTTCCAGACGGCCACCTGCTCGGCGGTTTCGATACCGGGGGTGCGGACGTAGCCCTTACCCAGCGCAACAGGGAACACACCTTCAGTGATAATCAACCCGGCACCGGCGCGCTGCGCGTAGTAAGTCGGCACCAGCTCGGTAGGCACCCCGGAGTCATCGGAACGCGAACGAGTCATCGGGGCCATGACCATACGGTTGGACAAGTTATAGCGACCGAGCTGGACTTGAGAAAAAAGCGAATTCATTGCGGTGCTCCTCAGTAAACGACATGGCTATCATTGATCAATCCGAATACGGGATAAACCGGGTAAAATTGAAATGACTGATCCACTGATGGAGCAATGAGATTGGAATTTCTCAACGACATGGCGCTGTTCGTCGAGGTCGTGAAGGCGCGGAGTTTTCGCCGGGCGGCGGAGGCGATGGGGATGCCGAACTCGACGCTGTCGCGCCGGATAAGCGGCCTTGAAAAGGAGATCGGGCTAAGGCTTTTGCATCGCACCACGCGCAAGATCGAGCTGACCGAGGCGGGGCAGTTGTACTTCGATCGCTGCAAACGCATTGTCGAGGAGGCCAGGCTTGCGCACGAGCAGCTAGGCGAAATGCTTGCCATACCCAGCGGTGTACTGCGGGCCTCGTTCCCGGTGGATTTCGCCAATATCTACCTGGCGCCGCTGATTGCGGAATTTGCCCGGCTCTATCCCGGTATCAGCTTCGAGTTCGATCTGACCCCGCGTCAGGTCGATTTGGTGAGTGAGCCGGTTGATGTGGTTATTCGCATTGGCGAGCCTGCAAGTTCGAACCTGATCGCCCGTAAGCTCGCCAGTTTTCGACGCTATCTTTACGCCTCACCCCGCTATCTGGAGCTGTCTGGTGAGCCTGTTCATCCTTCGGATCTGACAAATCACCAATGCCTGCGGCTGCGCGGAACGCGTGCTGACCGCTGGACACTCTCCAGCCGTGAAGGGGAGGTGGAGGTCGAGATTGGCGGTCGATTCGAACTCAACAGCGTGGGAATGATTCGACGTCTGGCAACGCTGGATCTGGGGATCGCATTACTCGCGGAAGGTATCGCTGCGCAGGACGTTGCCAATGGCACGTTGCGCAGAGTCTTGCCGCAGTGGCAGGCCGCGCCCATCCCGGTTTACGCCCTCACCGAGACGCGGCTGTTGCCAGCGAAAACCCAACGGTTTATCGAGTTTCTGCGTGAGCGACTACAAGACGCCTGACGCAGTCCTTACGACGGTTGCGCTGGTTCCGAGACGGGCTTCTGTTATCAGGGAGTTTACGTACCGCCGTCACTGGTTCAGCAGATCGTGAAGAGCAAGTCACAGCCATACGTCGAGCGGGGCTTGGGATTGACTGCGCGGTGTGCCAGGCGTTGAAGCCGTTGGCTATTTATGTGGCGGCTTCCTAGAACTTTTCCCTATTTATCGGTCTATGTGGATAAGCACATAAAGCTCGGTAAGCGCGACCCGAAGGTTTCCCGCAGCCAAATGGCGACACGTCCAATTGTCAATCAGAGGTTGTCTTCGCCCATGAAATTTTATGTCCCACGGATGGTGCTCCTCGGCCTGTTCGCGTTTGCGGCAGTGGGCTCGGCATCAGCAACACAGATGAAGACCTCAAACCCTGTTTTTGCAACTGAAGTCGCAGCCGTTCAGGCTCCGGTCCAGGCTGCCGGAAACCCTTGGCCGACCTTGGCCGGTATGGCCGGCAAGCAGCCAGGGCCGTTGCTTGCCCATGACGACCGATACTGGCATGACGGCCGTTGGCACGATCGTAGAGAAGATTGGCGCCGAGACGAATGGCGCAGAGAGCAAGAGCGCCGGGAAGCCGAACGCCGTCGTGATTGGGAGCGCCATCATGAGCACCGCTACGAGGGCGATCACCGCTACTATCGTCGCTAGGCTCTGTATGAAAACTGCCTGCGCGTCGACCAGGCTGCGTTAAAAACAGGCTCGGACGAACGGAGTGAGAACGTCCGAAGGACGGCCCGAAGGGGCTGCGCAGCGGATAATGCTCATTTAGGGGCCTAAACTCCGCTTCCTCGCCTGTTTTTGCCTTGCCTGATCGCCGCTCGGCGAGTTTTCGTACAGACCCTAGTGCGCAGTCGCGGGATAAATCCGCCGGCGGAAAACTTCAAGGTGACCGCCGTCGCGGCGCCGGTAGTCAGGTGGGGGAGCCCAGTCAACACTCCAATCGATACCGTCCGGTGTAGAGTTGCTCCCGGACACATGATCCTTGTTTCAGTCGTGACTGAGCCCTTGCCGGTTATTGTTACTTCGGTTGCGCCACGGTGCGCAAATAGGGTTTCACCGTCTTGAAGCCTTGTGGGTACTTCTTCCTGGCCTCTTCGTCGGACACCGAAGTGGGAATGATGACGTCGTCACCCGGACGCCAGTTCACTGGGGTGGCGACGGTGTGCTTGGCGTTTAATTGCAGGGAGTCGAGCAGGCGCAACACTTCATCGAAGTTGCGCCCGGCACTCATTGGGTAGATAAGCATCGCCTTGACTTTCTTGTCCGGGCCGACGATGAACACAGAACGCACCGTGGCGTTGTCCACGGCGGTGCGTGTGCCGCCAGAGGCATTCGGGTGAATCATGTCGTAGAGCTTCGCCACGACCAGGTTCTCGTCGCCGATCATCGGATAGTTGACCGCATGGCCCTGGGTTTCTTCGATGTCACCGAGCCAGGCCCGGTGGTCACTGACCGGGTCGACGCTGAGCCCGACGATCTTGGTGTTGCGCTTGTCGAACTCTGGCTTGAGTCCGGCCATGTAACCGAGTTCAGTGGTACATACCGGGGTGAAGTCCTTCGGATGCGAGAACAGAATGGCCCACTTGTCGCCAATCCACTCGTGGAAGTGGAGCGGGCCTTCGGTACTTTCGGCGGTGAAATCCGGTGCTTCATCACCAATGCGGATTGCCATGTTCGATCTCCTTACAGTGACGGGTAGGGAAGTTGCCAGACCCCTGACGGCGGGTCCGACGGCATTCGGTGCCTGCGTTGAGCGTGTCAACGCGAGTCAGTATAGGAGACGCATCAAGACATGCTGACGCGACGGCATCAGCCCACAGAGTCACAGGTAAGAAGTTTGGGTGGGGCAGGATGCTGGATAAGACCGCGGACTCAGGCCTTGCGCAAAACGGGGGATATAAGATCGTTTGATCTGGGCGCAGAAACTGACAGAGGGCAATCCCCGTCATATCTGGATGAATATAAGGAAAATGGCAGGGGCGGCTGGATTCGAACCAACGCATGGCAGGATCAAAACCTGCTGCCTTACCGCTTGGCGACGCCCCTGTATCTGTTGCGATGAGTGCCGGGCACTCTCTTCCTGATTTTGCAGCTTGCGAACAACATCGAGATGTTGCTTTCTTTTGCGACAAGCCCTGTAAGGGTCTCTGCAAGAGTGCGCGGAAATTTATCAACTTTCGCTTCGCTTGGGAAGAGCAAAAAAGCACAAATTGTTTTGAAAACAGCTACTTGCTATTGATCGAGGATCGACCCGGTCACTTCAGCGCCCCACAACTCAATAGTCACCGACCCAAATTCCCGGTTTACGCTCACCCCAGGGCAGCGCCGTCCACTGCAACCGGTTGTCAGGCGTCATTGTGCCCTTGGCGCCGGAGTACAACATGGGTGGCTTTCTGCGACGCAACGAACTGAACGCATTCGTATCCTAGAGCGCGCATGTCAATGCCCTCGAACAGTCGCTCGCCACCGCCCAGCAGGACCGGCGAGATAGCGACGTGCAGCTCATCGATGAGGCCCGCACGAAGATATTGCTGGATAGTGTCAGGTCCGCCGCCAATGCGCACATCCATTCCGTTGGCTGCGTCGCGCGCCCGGTCAAGCGCCTCGTGAACACCGCCCGTGACGAAGTAGAATGTCGTTCCGCCTTCCATCTGGATGGGCGGGCGCGCGTGATGAGTCAAGATGAACGTTGGAACGTGATAGGGCGGGTTGTCCCCCCACCAGCCTTTCCAGTTCATGTCGGGCCAGGAACCGCGAATCGGTCCGAACATGTTTCTTCCGAGAATCCAGGCGCCAACATTCTTGAAGCCCCGCGCAGCGAAGTCGTCATCGACCCCCGTTGTGCCGCCGTCGGCGCCAAACAGAGTCCGTTGGAACGTGCGTGTCGGGACTAACCACTGGTGCAAATCTGTCCCGCCCACGCCGAGCGGATGACTCATGTCCTGATTCGGACCAGCTCCGTATCCGTCAAGCGAGATAGTAAAACCCTCAACTCGGACGCGTGTCATTTTCATGCCTTCCTTTCGATTGACGCCTAACTATCTATTTCGACAGCGATTCTGCTGTATAGCTGCGGTCGCTTCGGTATAGCAGTCCGTAGGAAAATTCACGCAGAACGGCTCCCGGCTTGGTTTTGCATGAATCGCATGCCATTTTTCACCCTACTAAATTGGGATGAAAAGCAGCAGGCCCCCGCAATATGGCATAAGCGTAGTTGATAAGGGCCTGGATGGCAGTAGAGCAAGCGGGCGCGACCGCCCGATCATGGCCAGGGTCGGTTGTTGCCTTTTTGTGCCAGCACTTTTTGTGCAGAGAAGGGCGGTGAGTTCCCGATTATGGAGCATGGATATTCGACTTGAGGCAGGTCTGATCCAAGCGTCGCTCGCATCCCCCAAAAACAAAACGGGCGCCTTGAAGGCTAATGCCAGTCAGTTAAGAGATCCCGGGGGCAACGTATGACCCGTAGCAGCTGGCGAAGCCTGCGTTCGGCTGTGCAACAGTCGTGAATCCTGCCTCCCCGGTCGATCTGGAGGACCGCATGGCATGATTTTACGACTGCTTCGCAGCCGAACGCAGGCTTCGCCAGCTGCTACGGATTGCGTACTGACTTAACTGATCGGCATTCTGGTCGCCGATATGCGACAGGGGGGACTATAGGTGTCGTCGTTGAAGGAGAGATAGGGGCTGAATTCTGAAATTGATGTAGGACATGTGTGGAGGCGCGTCGGGGGGCCACCACTCCTCAGATTGAGCCACATAGCGCATAGGTTTCGCAGGGCAGAGAAGCTATACTCCTGCGCCATGCACACTCCAGATCATATCCGCGAATTGCTCAAAACATGGGTCGCCAAGACCATGCCTCATGCTGAAGACGATGTTTTCATTGGCGAGCTTTGCTTCATCAACAAAGCAAGACGCGCAGACCTTGTACATGCCAATGGCCAGCTAACGGCATTCGAAATAAAATCCGCATCAGATAGCCTGTCCAGGTGGGAAGGGCAGCAAGAGGCTTATCTCACGTGCTTTGATCAGGTTTGGCTTTGCTGTCACTCCAAACACATAGAAAAAGCGTTTGGCGTCACTCATAGAAGCGTTGGGATTCTTGTGGTTGATGATCTAGGATCAATCGCCATGGTTAGGAAAGCAACGCGCAATAAATTGTGTGATAAGTTCACGCTTACAGGTCTTTTGTGGCGATCCGAGTTAGATGAGATTTGTAAAGAATTCAAAGTAGAAACGAAAAGCGCTATGAAAATAAAGGAAGTGCGCCTCGAAGTCGCAGAGGCGCTAGAGTGGGAGCTAATCCGAGATAAGGTTTTAAGCAGGCTTAAAGTTCGTTACTCAGCAGGTCAGAGTATGTCGTCAATAGAGAGAGCGTCGCTATTATCTTCGTCTGACTGTAAAAGGTAAGTGCCTTATATTGATTCGAGAATCTCACGTTTCCGTTGAAGAAACTCTGTCTCGTCAATTAGCCCCTTTTGCTTAAGGTTGGAGAGTTTCTGTAGTCGGTTTTCGACGGAGTCTGTCAACGGTGTTTCGTTTTTGTGTTGGATTTGTTGATGTGCAGCTGCGCAAGCGGCGTTGATGTCATTCATCAATGCCACTTCATCAAAGAGAGTATTGCCTTTTTTATCGCGCATTAGATTCGAATAGACACGGCCTAGCGCTAAGGCCCTTTCTCTCAGATCTGCGTTAGCTGGTTGCTGCTTAAGTTGGCTCAATGCCTCTCGATACTTCTGGAGTGCGATTTTTTTTGCTTTTTCAGCTTGCATTGCCATGTAAACAATGCCAGCAAATATCAGTCCTACAATCCATAACCACATCATGTTTAATTCCTTTTTTATTTGACTCTGTTATTTTTTTGCCTTCAGGCAAGGGGTCATTATCGATGGTAATGAATTGCCATCATTGGGTCTACTTTTTGTGTTCGTTCTAGCTACAGGTTGTTGGTGATGTGGTTTAACTTATTGAAAATATTAATAATGCTGACAGCCGTTTTTACGAATGGTAGGGATTCAATTTCCTAGAGATTGTTCTCTTCCTGCATTCCGTCATCCCGTAGAATCTCTAGTCACAGACACACCTATCCCGAGACGGAACCTCCCACCCATGCAAGCACCCACCACCCAACGCCCCCTCTGGCAAACCTACCTCCTGTTCCTCGCCCCCATGGTCCTGTCCAATTTCCTCCAATCCATGTCAGGCACAATCAACAGCATCTACATCGGCCAAATGCTCGGCACCCAAGCCCTGGCCGCCGTGTCCGGGATGCTCCCGATCGTGTTTTTCTTCATCGCCCTGGTCATCGGTCTCGGCGCGGGTGCGGGCGTGTTGATCGGTCAGGCCTGGGGCGCGCGGGAGCCGCAGATGGTCAAGGCCATTGCCGGGACGACGTTGCTGTTGGGGGCGATGATCGGGTTGGGGGCGGCGGTGGTGGGGAGTGTGTTTGCGCGGCCGGCGTTGCAGGGGTTGGGCACGCCGGTGGATGTGCTGGATGATGCGGTGGCGTATGCGCGGGTGATGATGTGGATCTTGCCGTCGCTGTTGGTGTTTGTGTTGTTCACGCAATTGTTGCGTGGGGTCAGCGATACGCTGTCGCCGCTATTGGCGCTGGTGGTGTCGACGTGTGTCGGGCTGGCGCTGACGCCGGCGTTGATTCTCGGCTGGTTTGGGTTGCCGCAGATGGGGATTCAGAGTGCGGCGTTTGCCGGGTTGGCGGGTAACCTGTCGGCGATGGGGTTGTTGGCGTGGCGGTTGCTTCGCAAGGGGCATCCGTTGGCGCCGGATCGGGCGTTTTTTGCGGCGATGCGGCTGGACATGGAGATCCTCGGCAAGGTGCTGCGCATCGGTCTGCCCACGGGGTTGCAGATGGTCGTGCTGTCGCTGTCGGAGTTGGTGATTCTGGCGCTGGTGAACCAGCATGGTTCCCAGGCGACGGCGGCGTACGGGGCGGTGACGCAGATCGTCAATTACGTGCAGTTCCCGGCGCTGTCGATTGCGATCACGGCATCGATCCTCGGCGCCCAGGCCATCGGAGCAGGGCGCATTGAGCGGATTGGGCCGATCCTGCGCACGGGGTTGTTGATCAACGTGTGGCTGACCGGTGGCCTGGTGGTGTTGGGTTACCTGCTGTCGCACTGGTTACTGGGGTTGTTCCTCACCGATCCATCCACCCGGGCCATGGCTGAACACCTGCTGCACATCATGCTCTGGAGTCTGTTGGTGTTCGGTTTCCAGGCGATCATCGGCGGCATCATGCGCGCCAGCGGCACGGTGATGGTGCCGGTGACGATTGCGATCGTGTGCGTGGTCGGGGTGCAGTTGCCGGTGGCGTATTTACTGGATGCGCGGTTCGGATTGCAAGGAGTGTGGATGGCGTTTCCGGTGGCGTATCTGGGGATGCTGATGTTGCAGACGGCGTATTACAAAATCGTCTGGCAGCATCAGAAAATTGAACGGTTGGTGTAAGACGGAGCCAGGCTCCATGCCCGAACGAAGAACCCGGGCATGGGCCTACAGGACGAAATCCAGCCCCGCGTCGATCAATGTCCGCCCACCACCAGATGGCTGAACGGCGCCACATACGCCTGCAATGTGACTAGCCCACCGACCAGAATCGCCAGCACGATGGAGTGGAAAAACACATAACGCAGGATTTCCCCTTCATGGCCATACCAGCGGGTGGCAGTGGAGGCGACCACGATGGATTGGGCGTCGACCATCTTGCCCATGACCCCGCCGGAACTGTTGGCGGCGGCCATCAATATCGGGCTGATGCCCAGTTGTTCCGAGGTCACCCGTTGCAAGCCGCCGAACAGCACGTTGGACGCCGTGTCCGAGCCGGTCAAGGCAACGCCGAGCCAGCCGAGCAGGGTGCCGAACATGGGGTAGAAGATCCCGGTAGCGGCGAACGCCAGGCCCATGGTCGCGTCCAGTCCGGCATAGCGGGTGATGAAACCGAGGGCGAGCATGGCCGCGATGGTGATCAGCGAATAGCGCACCACCCACAGTGTTCGCAGGTATTGGCTCACCAGTTGCGGGATGGAGTAGCCCATCAGCAGTCCGCCGAAGATCGCCGCCAGCAAGATGCCGCTGCCGGTGCTGGTGAACCAGGTGAATTTGTAGATCGCTTCCTCAGGCTTAGGCTGCGGCACCACGGGCGGAACCTTCTCGACCTGCAAGTGCAGGGTGGTGAAGGTCAGGGCCGGCGCGAAAATCGGGTTCGCCTCGCTCATTGGCTTACCTTGGGGATCGAGCTTGGCCGAGTGGGTTTGCGGGTCCATGGCCGGGCGGGTATCGAACATGTTTTTGAAGCCCTGGGTGCCCCACGCAAAGACGAAGACCGTGAGGATGATCCACGGCATCCACGCGCGCATGACGGCGGGCCGGGCATCGCTGGCAAAGGTCGCACTGGCCAGCGGTTTTTCGTCCTGGGATTCATCTATTTTTGAGTCGTCGACTCGCCCCGACAAGGCGGCGGAGGTGTGCACGCGGGCGGGTTTCCAGACCTTGAGGAAACCGGTCAGGCAGGCCATGGAAATCAGCGCGGCGATCACGTCCACCAGCATCGGTCCGTGGTAGTTGGACACGAAGAACTGCGGCACCGCGAAGCTGACCCCGGCCACCAGAATCGCCGGCCAGATTTCCAGCATCTTGCGCCAACCGGCAAAGGCCCAAATCAACCAGAACGGCACCAGCACCGAGAAGAACGGCAGCTGCCGGCCGACCATCATCGACAGTTCCATTTCATCCAGCCCGGTGACCTTGGCCAGGGTGATGATGGGCGTGCCCAGGGCGCCGAATGCCACCGGCGCAGTGTTGGCGATCAACGCCAGGCCAGACGCGGCCAGAGGCGAGAAGCCCAACCCGATCAGAATGGCCCCGGTCACGGCCACCGGCGTGCCGAACCCGGCCGCCCCTTCGAAGAACGCGCCGAAGCAAAAGGCGATCAGCAGCAATTGCAGACGGCGATCGTCGGTGATGCGCGCGAGGGAGTCTTGCAGGACTTTGAACGAGCCGTTTTCAGTGGTCAGCCGATGCAGGAAGATGATGTTAAGCACGATCCAGCCAATCGGTAGCAGACCCGTGGCGGCGCCTAACAGTGCGGCGGAACCGGCCATGTTCGCCGGCATGCCAAAGGCAAAGATCGCAATCAGCAAGGCCGTGCTCAGCGCCAGCAATGCCGCCAGATGCGCCTTCACATGGAAAAACGCCAGGGACGTGAGCATCACTACCACCGGTAACGCCGCCATGAGCGTCGAGACCACCGGGTTACCGAAAGGATCGTAGACTTGCTGCCAGACCATGTTCCACCTCTGCTTCTTATTGTTGGCAGTGCAGGCCCCAAGGGGGGAGGTGAAATTGAGTATAGGTGGCATTGCTCGGCGGGCTGGCAGGCCTGCGCGTGGCTGAAATCGGGGATGCAGGCTCCCGTGGATGGCGAGTCACAGGCTCGACCATCCACCGTTTCCGAGTACAAGCAACGCTCGTTACACCCAGCGGGGGCTCATCACTGACGTGCGTCGTACACTGTTAGTGATCAGCAGGTGCCTCAGCTTGAATGAGGATCGCTTGGGCCAGATCTGCGTCGCTGGCCTTGAGGTCTGGATGTTCGAGTCGAATCCGTTTCAACTCCGACTCCAGATAGGCGCCGCGAATCGTGCCTCCACTCGCCACGAAGCTGGAGGCGTCATCGCGGGCGGAAACGACCAATTTGTGGTCCTTGAACGTTGAGTACAGCGACGCGGAAACCCCTGCCGAGGTGGCGACATCACGCGCATCCACACGGGCCAGGGCCGAACCAAAGGGCAGACAACAAAGTATTAGCGAAGAGATGACAAATGTGCGACGCATGACGGCGTCCTCCGAAAGGGTGAAGCAACGGATGTGTTACATATTTTTGGATGTGTGGCGTCAGCCAGGAGTTCCCTGTTGTCGGCATATCCGCGCACAAAGCAGGGGATTGCGCGGACGATCGGGTTGATGCACAGCGGCAATTGCTGCCTGCGGTCAGTCTGTTGGAATGATCTGACTAGCGCGGTGTCGACCGAATAGCGGAGTCGCAAAATTGACTCAGTCAGAAGGTTCGACCATGCGCCTGATATGGATAGCCACCTGCCTCGCAATAGCTCTTCTCGGGGGCCAGGCGAGAGCGGCCGATCAGGCGCAAAACAAGGAAGCGGCGGTGGACAAGGCGCAGGTCCTGGAACAGAAAACTGCAGAACAGGGCAGTGTGGCACCTGTGTCCAAGTCCGAGACGATCACGCCTTCTGAAGCGCAGGCGGTCGATCCGGCAGGCAAAGCACCTTTGAAGGATGCAATCACCTGCCTTTCACGCACTATTTTCTGGGAGGCGAAAGGCGGAGAGTCGGCCGACATGGAAGCCGTCGCCAACGTCGTGTTGAACCGAATCGGCCATGAGGGCTTTCCAGGTACCGTTTGCGAGGTGGTCAAGCAAGGCTCGGAAAAGCATGCCTGCCAGTTTTCGTGGTGGTGTGATCGGCGTTCGGATCATGCGGACGAGGATGCTCCCTACGCGGCTGCCACGGAAATAGCGCGTAAAGCGCTTAATCACCAACTCACGGACCGAACCCATGGCGCCATGTATTTCCATGCCCGGCACATGAAGCCCGCCTGGGCCAGGAAATACATCAGGACCGCCGAGACCAAAAAATTTCTGTTCTATAAGCCGCATGACGGTACCGCACGATAGGCGCGTTTGTGCAGGCTTCGTCAGGATGCAAACATGGCGAAGCACCCCGCGCAGTGCCAGTATGCGTGGCAGTTATCGGCATTTTTCGGGTGCGCAACATGGACACCTCCGGGCGCTTGTCATCACTGACCGCCAACCGTCTGCGGGCCTTGCACCGAGAAGGTTTCGTGGTGCTGCCCGGTGTGCTGGATAGCACCCAAATTACCACGCTGCGCAATGCTATCGATGGCTTGAAACCCGAGCACTGGGACTACAGTGGCCTGCTCGATCATTACAAGTGTGTGTTCAACCGCGACCCGTTTTGGCTACCGTTTCTCGACCTGAGCGGGATCATCGAACTGGCCGAGGCTGCCCTGGGAGACGATTGTCACATCATTGGCCAGACCGCCTGGCGCTGCCATCCCGGTTTCGTCGGGGCCGAACTGCATCTGGATTACCTGGTGATGGAGTTGCCGCAAAGCCTGCTGGCCGACCCTGCCTTCGAATTGCCGATGCAGATCTGCACCGCGCATTTCTACCTCGACGATATCGACGCCGACCTCAGTCCCACTCGGGTGATCCCCGGTAGCCACCGAGCCGGGCGGCCGCCTGCTCGTGGCGAAAACCAGTGGCATGGCTGTACGGCGAAGCCGCTGCTGTGTCGGGCCGGCGATGTTCTGATGTTGCGCAGTGAGCTATGGCACGCCGGTAGCGACAACCGAACCCTCGACCGCACGCGCTACCTGTTGCAGGTGCACTATGGCCGGCGCATGGTGGCGCAGAAGTTTTCGCCCTACCTGCATTGGCACTTCAACCCCAGCGTGCTGGCTGCCGCGACGCCACGGCAACGGCGCCTGTTGGGAGAGCATCAGGAAGCGGAATACGACTGACCCGTTTTCGCGACTGCCTGCATAGCGGGTGTCTCACGCTCCAGGTGGCGTCATTTGTAGATCGGTACTGAACCCGACCCGGACCGTTGTCGGGCCTCTGCTTGCAGACGGTTGCCCAATTCCGCAATTTTTGCTTCCCCGGCTTTCAACGCTTCCGGGCTGGTGTGCACGGAGTAATTACCCATCTTCAGGTCGTGCGGGTGAGGAATGGCCGAGCCCAGCACAAACACCGCATCTTGCTGATCCCCGGCCTCAAGTTTCAATGCACCATTACCTGGCTCGAAGACGACGAGTTCTCCGGCCTGGATAAGCTCCGGCGAATGGACCGTTCCTCGACTGACGCTGAGCCAAAGAATCTCGTGTCCAGACGGTGGCTGATACTCCCAGCGTTGGCCCGCAGCCAGTGTCACCAACAGATAGTTCAGGCCCGAGGGGGCACGTACAGGGCTTTGGATACCCTGGTAGTTTCCTACGATGACGCGCGCCGGCCCAACCTGTGGGATGGCAGATGCTTCCAGGTACTGGCTGTCGACAGGTGCGTTTTCCAGGTCGGCGGGCAGCGCGATCCAAAGCTGAAACCCCTGAATCCGCTTCGAGGTGCCGGCAGACATTTCTTTACCATGCCAGACACCCGCGCCTGCACGCATCCATTCGACTCCGCCGTAGCCAATGAGTCCGGTACCTGCGTCCGGATCGTCAAAACGCAGATTGCCTTCAGTGATCACGGTAATGGTCGCGATCCCCGAATGGGGATGCAGCGGCATGTTGCCAATGAACGAGGAGTCCGCTGCGAACAGATCGAGAAACACAAACGGCTTGAGTAAATGACCGAGGTCCGAGGGACTCATGAGTCGAACAATGGGGCCGTGCCCATGACCACGGGTGCGCAGGCTTATGCTGCGCGAGGTATCGTTTTGAAGAGCGGTAAGGGGATTCAATGTCGCTGTTGAAAGTGTCATGTCGCACCCTTGCTGGATAGCTTTACGAAATTAGGGTAAGCGTATCCCGCCGGTTATACGTTGATAAGCGCTTATAATTGGCTTGAACTCGTCCATTTTTGGAAGTAATACGGTGCAGGATCTCAATGAAGTTGCGATCCTGCGCGAGAGTTTGCGCACCGGGCGGCTGATCCAGGTTTTACCTGACTCCTGCAGACACGAAAAAGCCCGCACAGGGCGGGCTTGGGAAATTGAGTAGGTGACCGGTGCTGGTCTCCGGCTTACAAGGTTTATCAGGACTCTGACAGAACAGTTTTGTGCTGCTCTGCTTCACACGGCATAAGGGCTGGATCTCAGCGCGGAGATCTTTCTAACCGTGTACCCTTCGGAACGCGCCCCACGTTTCCTCGCCATCCTCTTGCGCATCAGTCTGCGTCTTCACCTACATGTTCAGAATAGCAAAAAGTTCGAAGCGCAAGCCGGACTTTTTAGACCGTTTTTATTCATGGGGAAGCGCGGCAGGATGGAAAAATGCTATCGCCAATAGGCTCCTAGAACCAGGTCTCCATCTGCGCTCCGAATTGCCAGTTCCCGCCAGACTTGAAACCCTTCTGACCAAAATCGTCTGTTGCGCTGAAGTTATCGAGGTCCCTGGACCAGTTCATGTAAGTGGCGAACAGGCGCAATTCAGGACGAGCGAAGAAGTCTCCGGTTTGCATCTTGAACGTGGGCGCGAACGTGAGTTTCCAGTAGTCGCCATTGGCTGTTTGTCGACCCTTATAGCCAAGCGCATTCAGGTCCATCGTCTGCCAGCTCAGCTCATATTGCATTTCGAAGTTGCTGGTCAGTTCATTGGCCAAGCGCAGGTTGAGCGTCACATAGCGATAGTCGTCGCCGGGGACATAGCGATCCTTGCTGTGCTCGGCAATCATCGTCGGTGCGATGCGCCAATCCTGATTCAGGCGAGTATGGCCATAGAGCGCCAGTCGCACTGTCTGAGCCTCGTCCAGCAGGTCACCGTCGGCACCGATGCTGTTGACCTCCGCCCCCAACCCCTTGCCATACAGCAGCGCAGCTTTGAAGTAGCCCTCACGGCCGAAAAAATCTGGCCGATGGTAGGCGAGCATGCCATGCGTACCGCTTGCGGCGGGGCTAAACCCTGCCTTGTTCACCCGGGAATCTGTGGCGAATGCCTGTTTGCTCTTTTCGTTCAGGCTGGCGTCGTTCTGGCCCGAGGAAATGCCATTGAGCATGATTTGCCAGCGCCCCTCATCGAAAAATTGATTGAGGGTGGCGACATAGCTCCTGATGTCCTTGTTTTCCTCGGTACCGAAGTCGCCGTAGGAGCGGCTCATCAGCGATGCATTGATGCGCCAGTCATCGGTCAGGCGCACGTCGTAGATACCACCACCGGTCCCGGCAAGGAACACGATCCCCCTGTCGAGCCAATGGACGTCGAAATTGTCCCGATCAAAGCGCTTGCCCGCCCACAGCGTTGCATCGCGCAACAGCGGGTTGTCTCGAAAGGACGCCAGATGGTCCAGTTCGGCGTAGACCTGCCGCACGTTGAGTGAGCTTTCTGCTGCGGTCCAGTCATTGGGTGTTTCGAGACCGTCGGCGAGCATCAAGGTGTATTTCGAATGCGTACCGTTGCCGGCTTGGCTTTCCTTCGAAAACTTCGCCTCCACGTAGGTATCGACTTCATTGCCAAGCCTGCCAACGGCACCGCCCACGGAGCCTGCGGGAGTTACGTAGGGGCCGCCATGACCGGCACCTGATCCGTTGGTCACTATCCCGGAGCGGGCATATCCACCGAACGTGAAGCCATCGCTCAGATGCTCGGTCGAACTGGCTGAAGACGCGGTCATCGGGGGAGGGGTTTCAAGGACCTGCTGGTTCGCCTCTATCCGGGCAACGCGCTCATTGAGGGACGCTTGAGCGGTCGCCGGCGGAGGAATCGCGATTTGCTGATTGAGTTGCTCGACTTCCTTGCGCAATCGAGCTGCGTCAGCTTCTGCCAGCAAGGCTCGGGCCTCGGCGACGGAGGTTCTGGCTTCAAGCCTGGCAAGACGTTCCTCAATGCTTTGCACCGGTGCGGCGAGCAGTTGAGTGGAGAGAAAAAGCAAAGAAATGCCAGCCAAAGGCCGACAGACCACAGCACTCATAGGTAACCCTCTTGTTTTTGTATTCGGGTACTGCAAAGACCTGTTGAACAGATCCTTATCCCCACCCCTGGTACTCGGATCCACTTGACAACGAACAGGGAGAGGACGCGTAATGCACCGCGATGTTAACGTTAACTTAAATAAAAACAAGAGGGTCGTCACATGCAGCTATCAGTCAAACGTGAGTACTGGCTCATCAGTGGTTTGCTGTTTTTTTTCTTTTTTTCGTGGTCATCCAGCTACTCGCTGTTCTCGATATGGCTTCATCGAGTCATCGGTCTGAATGGAACGGAAACCGGGTTCATTTTTGCCGCCAACGCCATTGCGGCACTGCTGATTCAACCGTTCTATGGCGCTCTGCAGGATCGGCTTGGCTTGTCGAAAAAGTTGCTGGTATGGATTGGCGTACTGCTCTGCGCCTCGGCCCCCTTTGCGATCTACGTGTACGCCAACCTATTGGCCCAGAACGTGGTGTTGGGGGCCGTGGTCGGGGCGGCTTTCCTGGCGTTTGCCATGCTCGCGGGCGTGGGCGTCATCGAGTCCTATACCGAGCGACTGTCGCGTCACGCGGGCTTCGAGTTCGGCACTACCAGAATGTGGGGTTCGCTGGGCTGGGCCAGTGCGACGGGCGTCGTCGGCGTGGTCTTCAACATTGACCCGGACATTGCGTTCTATATGAGCAGCGCCGCCGGGATCGTATTTTTGCTGATCCTGTTCCAGCTGGATCTGACCCGGTTCAAAAAGCCACAAATGCAAACGGGTGGTGAAGCAGCCATGCCAGTGCGGCTTAACGATCTTTGGAAGTTGCTGACACTGCCGCGCTTCTGGGCATTCAGCTTGTACCTGACCGGGGTTTGTGGAATCTACATGATCTACGAACAGCAGTTTCCCGTGTATTTCTCTTCGTTTTTTTCAACCCCGGAGGAGGGTACCCGGGCCTATGGCTACCTGAATTCATCCCAGGTTTTGCTCGAAGCCGTCTTGATGTTGTTCGCGCCATGGGTGGTCGGCCGTACAGGCGCCAAGTATGGATTGATCCTGGCTGGCAGCATCATGTTCGTCCGTATTCTTGGCTCCGGATTGGCAACGGATGCCTGGACCATCGCCGCCTGCAAGATGTTGCACGCCCTTGAAGTCCCCATCCTGCTGGTCTCGGTATTCAAATACATTTCGTTCAACTTTGATTCGCGGCTGTCGGCCTCGATCTATCTGGTGGGATTCCAGTTCGCCCAGCAATTGACCGCGATGCTGCTGTCGCCACTTGTGGGCTACGGCTACGACCATGTTGGTTTCTCGAGCGTTTATGTAGCGATGGCTGGCCTGGTAGGCAGTTGCCTGCTGCTGTCATGGTCGTTGTTACGCGCGGACCCTGTCCGCCAATCATCCCAGGCAAGAGCTCTTGATTCGATAGAACTTCCTGCCATGGCTCAATCAGCCAACCGTTACGAACCCTAGTAAGGATCAAGCCATGCACGCTGCATTGCTGGACGAAGCGCATCGCGCCATCGAAAAAAAACTCCCCGAACGCGGCAACGACTATCGCCTCGGCTATCACCTGTCGCCCCCGGCCGGATGGATGAATGACCCAAATGGGCTGGTCTATTTTCAAGGCGAATACCACGTGTTCTACCAGCATCATCCTTACTCGGCGCAGTGGGGGCCGATGTACTGGGGCCACGCCAAAAGCAGCGATCTGGTGCACTGGGAGCATCTGCCGATAGCGCTGGCCCCCAGCGACACTTACGATCGAGACGGTTGTTTTTCCGGATCGGCTGTCGTTGCCGGCGATACGCTTTATCTGATCTACACCGGGCACACCTGGTTAGGGGAGCCGGGTGATGACCAAAAAATTCACCAGGTGCAGTGCCTGGCCAGCAGCACGAATGGCCTCACGTTCACCAAGCATGGGCCTGTGATCGAAACGCCACCGCATCCGGATATCATGCATTTCCGCGACCCGAAGGTCTGGAAGCGCGCAGACCAATGGTGGATGGCGCTTGGCGCTCGTCAAGGGGACGACCCGCAGCTTTTGCTCTATCGCTCCGAGGACCTGCATCATTGGGATTACCTCGGCTGTGCCCTGGACGGCCAACGCGAGTCTGACGGTTACATGTGGGAGTGTCCGGACGTATTCGAACTGGATGGATGCGACGTTTTTCTGTACTCGCCGCAAGGTCTGAAGCCCAGTGGGTACGACAACTGGAACAAATTCCAGAACAGCTATCGATTGGGCCAATTGGACAACTCCGGCTGCTTCATCGAGAGCAGCCGGCTGCGCGAGCTCGACCACGGTCACGATTTTTATGCCGCACAAACCCTGCTGGCTCCGGACGGACGCCGCTTGCTCTGGGCATGGATGGACATGTGGGACAGTCCTATGCCGAGTCAGGAACAGCACTGGTGTGGGGCGCTGTCGTTGCCGCGTGAAGTCAGCCGCGACGGCGACCGGCTACGCATGCGTCCGGCACGTGAGCTGACAGCGCTACGGCAGTCACGACAAACGCTGGACATAGGGAAGCTCGAGTCGCAGCACCGTACTCTTGACGTTCGCGGTGCTCTGCTGGAGTTTGAGCTCGAACTGGACCTGGCCGGCAGCACAGCCGAGCGCTTTGGTTTGGCGCTGCGCTGTAGCGAAGACCAGCAGGAACGGACATTGCTGTATTTCGATGCCATGGCCCGCCGCCTGATACTCGACAGGCAACACTCGGGAGCTGGCGTGAGCGGTGTTCGTAGCGTACCTGTGACGTCGGAGCAAACGCGGATCGCTCTGCGGATTTTCCTCGATCGCTCGTCCATCGAGGTTTTCGTCGACGACGGCGCTTATAGTCTGAGCAGCCGGATTTACCCTCGGCCCGACAGCCTTGTTGTCAGCGCTTTCGCGGTCAACGGGGCGGGGGTGTTCGGGGAGATTTCTGTCTGGAGCCTGGCCGATCTCAAGCTCTGAGCACCCCAGGCATTCCATTCGTGCAGCCTGCTGCCGGGCATCGTGTTGTCATGCTTTTGCCAAGCATGACATGATGCCCGGCCAGACAAACAACGGCACCCGCGAATGGCTTCAGTTAAAGATGTCGCACGGCTGGCGGGGGTTTCCTTCATGACCGTTTCCAGGGCGCTCAACACCCCGGAAAAACTCAACCAGGAAACCCTGACGAAAGTTCGTCAAGCGGTCGAGGCCCTGGGATACGTCCCCAGCCTTTCTGCGCGCAAGATCCGTGGCGGTCACTCCAGTGGCAAGACCATTGGAGTCTTCGCGCTTGATACCGCGACAACCCCGTTCGCCGTAGAAATGCTGCTTTCAATGGAGCGCACGGCACGAGAAAACGGCTGGAACGTCTTTATTCTCAACGTGTTCGAGACTCCACCGAGTCAGCAAACCATCGACCTGATGCTCTCGCATCAGCCCGACGGGATCATCTTCAGTGCCATGCAGCTTCGTACCGTCGAGATTCCCCAGGTGCTCCGCAGCCTGCCGCTGGTACTCAGCAACTGCATGAGTTCAGAGCCAGGCGTGGCCTGTTACGTACCCGATGACGAAGACGGTCAGTACCAGGCCGTACGGCAGGCGCTGAAGCGTGGCTACCGGCATCCGTTGTGCATCAATCTGCCGCAAAGCAGTCTCGCCTGGGAGTTGCGTCAGCAGGGATTGGTTCGCGCCCTCGCAGAGTCCGGTGTGTCCCTGAACAGTGTTCCCCAATACAACCTGTCGACCGATGACGCCTATGAGGAAACGGTTGTAGCGCTGGAGCAGCAATTGCGGGGGGCGGATGGAAAGCCGGCCTTCGACCTGCTTATTTGTGGCAACGACCGCATTGCGTTGGTCGCTTATCAATATCTGCTCAGTCGCGGTCTGCGCATTCCCGCCGAGGTGGCGGTACTTGGTTACGACAACATGATCGGCGTTGCCGAGTTGTTCTATCCACCGCTGAGCACCGTGCAACTCCCGTATTACGAAATGGGCCGCCGTGCCGCTCAGCACTTGATCGAATGCAGGAATGAACCCTCTATCCATAGGGTTTCGTGCCCCCTCGTGGACCGTAAGTCCTGGTGACAGCTGCCACGGCTGAAAGGCTCCCCCTTGCCGTTACAACCCGGTATCGGGTGGCGTTATCCGTGCCAGCATCACCGTATATTCTTCGGCTGCAATTTGACGAAATTTCATTCGGGTGATGGCCTGACGTTGTAGGTCATTGTCATCGGGGAAAAGGCGAATGGCCGCGTTCTGGACGATCGCATCGGGTGCCTCGATCCGCGGAAACGGTCCGTCGTACTTTTCGGAGGAGTTCTCGGTTGGCACCGCTGGGGTATCGAGTGCCCGTACCAGCAGGAAAACCGGGACGACATCTGCAAGCCCCACCGGAAGTAGCCTGGCCGCGTTTTCTCCCAGATGGCGCCGCACGATAGCCTGAGAGCCCAGGCGCAAGGTGAACCTGAAGGGGAATCCGCTGCGGATTGAAAGCAATACCGGATCAGCCGCGGCAACCTGCTCGATTGAGTTAATACCCTCTGACTCCAGCGTCGCAACCACAGGCAGCGTCACGCCTTCAAGGACAAGCAACTTGTCTGAACTGCCGTCCCTCTTGTCCTGGTCGGTGAGTTGGGGAAAGCCCAGTCTTCGCACGACCTTCATCAGCGGATCTATCGGCAAGGTACCCAAAGCAAAGGCGGTGACGATGTGCAGGCCATCTCCAGCGCCGGCATTCATGATCACCAAAGCAAGAGGAATGGCCAGAAACAGGCGCAGGGAGTACCAATACACATCGGAAATGTTCAGTGATTTGCGGCGGATACTGAGGACCGAGTCGCTCACGACAAACATGAAAGCCCCCGCCAGCGAGCTAACCAGCAGTGGAATCCCGAGCTTATACACGCACGCCACTTGAAGCGTGTGGTCGCAGTTCGGGATGACGTAGTTGGAGGCGACCAAGGCTGCCGCGGCATAAGCCACCATCAAGAGAATGATGAAAGGCACAATAAACGGCACCAATCCATATTGCTCATGGTAGATCCGCGCAAACAAACGCTCGCACAGTTCCGGGTTGTTGTCGGAGCAGGCTCGCCAATCACCCACTGAACCGGTCTGACTCAGCTTGCCTTCGTCCTGGAGTGAATGGATCAGACTGGTCGACCAGAAACGTTGCAGATAGGCCGCCAGGGCACCGCCCTTCAAGCTGTTCTGGAATTCGCTGTAGCGGGTAAACCAGCCCAGGCTCAGAAACATGATGAGTGGGGCGCCACAGATCACCGTGGCGAAGGCAGTGAGTACCACCACCAGATGCAGGATTGCGCCATCAAGTCCGACCACTTCGACCATGAACAACCGACCGACACCATTGATGAACAACAGAATCAGCGCAAGAAGCAGGGCCCGTTGCCGTGGTCTCAGGTGCGACTCTTTGAACAGATAAGTCCTTTGCCTACCACCGTAAGGCTCTTCCATGGGCTTACTCACCGGACTTCTCCTGACAAACTGAGGTGTTTCTACGGATAACGCTAGCAATGGAAACAGGTTCGTCCAGAATGTCACCGCCCCATGTTAGGTTGTTTTTGAATAACGCCAATTTCCGACTGGAAACAGCGGCTCAAATCATCGAGGGTATGCTCTCGATCCGCGATAGGCCCGGACAGTGAGGTCGATGAATAGGCCCGCCGCCGTGACGCTTTGGTTTTCCCAGCGTCTATGACTTTTATAGCCAGTATTGGCTCTCGGCATCTTGGAAGAGGGAGATATTTATGATCGTTAAACCGCGCGTTCGTGGTTTTGTTTGTGTGACTACCCACCCCACTGGCTGCAAAGCCAACGTCAAGAATCAGATCGACTACGTCCGTGCACAAGGACAGATCACCGATGGGCCAAAGAATGTCCTGGTGCTTGGTGCATCGACCGGCTACGGACTTGCTGCACGCATCACGGCGGCTTTTGGTTGCGGTGCCAAGACACTGGGTGTGTTCTTCGAGCGTGAAAGTGTTGAGGGCAAACTCGGCACCGCCGGCTGGTACAACACCGCCGCTTTTCACTCGTTTGCCGAATCAGAAGGCCTCTACGCCAAGAGCATCAACGGTGATGCGTTCTCCGATGAAGTCAAGCGCCTGACCATCGAGACCATCAAGCGCGACATGGGTAAGATCGACCTGGTGGTCTACAGTCTCGCCGCACCGCGTCGTACCGATCCGAAAACCGGTGAAGTCTACAGCTCGACGCTCAAGCCGATCGGCAAGTCGGTTACCCAGCGCGGCCTGAATACCGACAAGGAAGAGGTCAACGTGACCACCTTGGCCGAAGCGACCCAGGAAGAAATCGACGGTACCGTCAAGGTCATGGGTGGCGAAGACTGGCAGATGTGGATCGACGCCCTGCACGAAGCGGGCGTTCTGGCCGAGGGGGCGAAAACCACTGCGTTCACTTACCTGGGCGAAAAGCTGACGCACGACATTTACTGGAATGGCTCCATTGGCGCGGCCAAGAAGGACCTGGATCAGAAAGTCCTGAGTATTCGTGAGCGATTGGCGGATCTGGGCGGCGATGCGCGGGTCTCGGTATTGAAAGCCGTAGTGACCCAGGCCAGTTCGGCGATCCCGATCATGCCGCTGTATCTGTCCTTGTTGTTCAAGGTCATGAAAGAGCAGGGCACACACGAAGGGTGCATCGAGCAGGTCTACGCGCTCTACAAAGACAGCTTGTTCGGCCATCCTCCCGTCATGGATGAAGAAGGGCGTCTGCGCGCGGATTACAAGGAATTGGCGCCTGAAGTTCAGGACCGCGTCAAGCAACTCTGGGATCAGGTCAGCAATGACAACCTTTACGAACTCACCGATTTTGCCGGTTACAAGGCGGAATTCCTGCGTCTGTTCGGTTTTGGGATCGAAGGGGTGGACTACGAGGCTGACGTCGATCCGGACGTCAAGATCTCCAATCTGGTTCAGGCTTAAGTCTCAAGAGTAGGAAAGAAGGGGGCGGATTTATTTTTCAAATAAGTCCGCCCCTTTTGCTTTCAGCCTTTCGAGGCGAGGTCAATCAACCACGAACAACTTCGCCCCTGTCACCGTCGACGACCTGTGAGGCTCAGCGTTATCCGCCACCTGATAGCTCATGCCGGGTTTAAGCACAAATTGGCGGCCATCCTCGAGTTCGGTGTGCAGTTCGCCTTCAAGGCACAGCAGGATGTGGCCCTTCGAGCACCAGTGGTCTGCCAGGTAACCGGCGGTATATTCGACCATTCGGACGCGAATTGCGCCGAACTGGCGGGTGCGCCAATAGGCGCTGCCGCGTTCGCCGGCGTGGACGGTGGGTTCGATGGTCGACCAGTCGGTCGTGCCGAACGGGATGGCTGTTATATCCATGGCGAGCTCTTGAAGTCGGGAGAGTGAACCGATTTACCCAGCTGGAGGTGAGTTGTCAAATGACGGCGCTTCTTCAGAAACTGAACCCATGCTGTCCGAGCGTAATGTTTCATTATGTTTCGGGTGGTCTGGCGGCGTAGGATGGTTATCTCGGATCGTGCATCGCCTCGTTTCCAGCCAAGGGGAACTGAAAAATGAAGTTGAACCTCGTCAAAGCCTTTTTGATCACCGGCACGTTGTTGTTGAGCGCGTGCTCTGGCGTGACAACCAGCAGCTGTTTTTCAGAGGACTGCCATCAATTCGACGGCCATAGCGCCAACAAGATGAGCTTTGGCGGTAGCGCGATCGGCAACAACTTTAATCAATACAGTTCGGGGCTGCTGCAGCACGACTGATTAGGCAATTTGCAAACCAGATACGCCGATGGCAATCATCGGCGTACTGATCCAGTTGCCTTCACAACCCTAAACGTAGGGCTGGCCACTGAATCCCCGTGGGAGCCGTTGCTGGCCCGGCATCTCGCTGAGTCTTTTGATCCAGGACGCGCGCCAGTCAATCGCGGCATGTGGGACTTTGGCTCTACGCGCCGCTCGGCGTGCAGCGTTGCGAGCGTCTTTTCGGGCGTCCTTGAACGCGTCGGTATTACGGCAGCTACGGCATTTGACGCGGGCAAATTCGGTCGTGGACGTGAGGTTGCTGCCATGGCGGCCGCAGGCCAGGTGCCCGGCAGTCTTATAGTGAGTCACCATCGGTGGATCTCCTTCGCAATGATTTCGGCATAGCGCAAGGGTCACTTGCCATCTCCATATCGGTGACTCTGCACTGTCTGGACTCGCTCCCCGTTCAACGGTGTGAGGATGGTCAGAGGCCGCGATCCCATTACTATTAATGACACCGGTGTGACCGCCGCGTTCGATCTGAAATGTCGAGGGTTGCACGGGGTAATGCCAGGATCGTCCGAACGCGTTTCCCTGTAGGAGCTGCCGCAGGCTGCGATCTTTTCGGACAGCCAACTCCATGGCCGGGCGTGTATCAGCTCTCGCCATCAAAGGCTCGCTGGAGTGTGGCGATGTCGAGTTTCTTCATCTTCAACATCGCCTGCATGGCGCGCTGGGATTTCGTGGTGTCTCTGTCGGTCATCATTTCCATCAGCGCGACGGGCACGATTTGCCAGGACAAACCGAATTTGTCCTTGAGCCAGCCACATTGCTGGGCCTGTTTGTCGCCGCCAGCCGACAGCGCGTTCCAGAAGTGGTCGACTTCATACTGGGTGTGGCAGTTGACCTGAAACGAGATGGCCTCGTTAAAGCGAAACACCGGGCCGCCGTTGAGCGCGGTAAAGGTCTGGCCATCCAGTACGAAACTGACGGTCATCACCGACCCCTCGGGCCGGCCGTGGAGCTCGAAACCGGCCTTGCCATAGTGGGTGATGGCGTTAATGGTCGAATGTTCGAACACCGAACAGTAGAACTGTGCGGCGGCTTCGGCCTGATCGTCGAACCACAGGCAGGGCGTGAGTTTCTGAATGCGCGACATGAAGGTTCTCCCTATGAATGATCAGGCTGGACTATTAGCGTAGTCAGTCGATGGTCGTGCGGAGTCGCCGTCAATCGACAAGGCAAGAGTATTTGTATGTGGAGTCTGCGTTTTCGAGCGTACTTCCTGGTCGGCGAAGCCCTTTTTTGTGACCGGTGGTCGCGCAAATCAAGGTCTCGGGAAAATTGCGCTTAGCTCAATGGATAAACCGAGGCGCGCGTAGGCACTCGTTGCCACAGTGACGCCGTGAAAGGACACCGTGAGTGACTGAGGAAATCGCCGTGCTGACGTTCAATATCAATGGCAAAGACCAACCCCTTGAAGTGCCCGGCGACATGCCGCTGTTGTGGGTATTGCGTGATGTCGCGCATTTGACCGGCACCAAATTCGGCTGCGGAATGGCCCAGTGTGGCGCCTGCACCGTGCACGTCGACGGTGCGCCGTTGCGTTCCTGCATCACCCCGGCGGCGGCTGTCGCCAACGGGCAAAAAATCCTCACCATCGAAGGCCTGTCGAGCGACGGTTCGCACCCGGTGCAGCGCGCCTGGGCCGAGATCGACGTGGTGCAATGCGGTTACTGTCAGTCGGGGCAGATCATGTCGGCAGCGGCTTTGTTGGCGAAAATCCCGTCGCCGAGCGACAGCGATATCGATCAGGCACTGTCGGGCAATATCTGTCGGTGCGGGACCTATCCGCGCATTCGCGCAGCGGTCAAACGTGCTGCGCAAATCGGGGAGGCATGACAATGAGCGCAGTGATCGATACTTCTCGCCGTGATTTTCTGAAAAGCAGTGCCGTGCTCGGCGCAGGCCTGGTGGTGGCGTTTGTGATTCCGGTAGGCAACCGCTTCGCGCAGGCCGCGTCGGCGCCGGACGCAGTGTTCGCCCCCAACGCTTTTTTGCGCATCGCACCCGATGGCGGCGTGACCATTCTCTTGGGCCACTCCGAGATGGGGCAGGGGATCTGGACCGGCCTGACCATGTTGATTGCCGAAGAGCTGGATGCCGACTGGACGAAGATTCGCGTCGAGCATGCACCGGCATCGGCGGCCGATTATGGTCTGCCAGCCTTCGGTAACATGCAGATTACCGGCGGCTCGACCTCGACCTGGATGGAGTTCGACCGCTACCGTCAGGCCGGCGCGGCCGCGCGCTTGATGCTGATCGAGGCCGCCGCCAAGCGGTTCAACATCGCGCCCTCGAAAATACGAACCGAGCCTGGCGTGGTGATCGCCGGTGATCAGCGCGCCACTTACGGTGAGTTGGCCAATGACGCCGGCAAGCTGCCGGCGCCGGATCCGGCGTCGATCAAACTCAAGGAGGCCAAGGACTGGAAGATCATCGGCAAACCGACCAAACGGCTGGATACCCCGGAAAAAATCACCGGCCAGGCGAAATTTGGCATGGACGTGCAGTTCGATGGGTTGCTGACGGCAATGGTCGCGCGCTCACCAGTGTTCGGTGGTAGCGTCAAATCATTCGACGGCGCGGCGGCGCTGGCACTGCCGGGCGTGCATAAAGTCGTGCAGGTGCCGACGGGCATCGCGGTGGTGGCCGATCATTATTGGGCGGCGAAACTCGGTCGCGATGCGCTGAAAATCGACTGGGACCTGGGCCCCAACGCCGGGCTCGACAGCGACGCCTTGCTGAAAAATTTCCGAAAACTTGCCGCAATTCCCGGGGCCCCGGCCAGCCAGGCGGGCGATATCAGTGCCGCGTTGAGCAAGGCGGTGAAGACGATTGATGTTGAATACAACGTTCCTTACCTGGCCCATGCACCGATGGAGCCGCTCAACTGCACGGTAAAAATCACCCCGGACAAATGCGAGATCTGGACTGGCACCCAATTCCAGACGCTGGACCAAATGGTTGCGGCGAAAATCACCGGGCTCAAACCCGAGCAGGTCGAGATTCATACCGAGTTTCTTGGGGGTGGTTTTGGTCGTCGAGCCAATCCGACCTCGGACTTTGTCAGCGAAGCGGTGCAAGTTGCCAAAGCGGCCGGTGCACCAGTGAAAACTGTCTGGTCGCGGGAGGACGACATACGCGGTGGTTACTATCGCTCGGCGTTCCTCCATCACGCGCGCATTGGCCTGGACGCCAAGGGCATGCCTCAGGCCTGGCAACACGTACTGGTCGGGCAGTCGATCATGGACGGCACCTCATTCGAAGCGACGATGGTCAAGAACGGCGTCGATGCCACCTCGGTCGAAGGCGTGGCCGATAGCCCGTATATCAAGGGGCTGGCCAATCATCTGGTCGATCTGCATTCGCCGAAAACCGGCATCAGCGTGCTCTGGATGCGTTCTGTGGGGCACACCCACACGGCGTTTGTCATTGAGTCATTGATCGATGAACTGGCCACGGCGGCCGGCAAGGACCCGGTGGAATACCGACGGACCTTGCTCAAGGAGCATCCGCGACATCTGGGGGTGCTGAACCTGGCAGTGGAAAAGGCCAACTGGAAGGCGCCGTTGCCGGCGGGGCACGCGTTGGGTGTGGCGGTGCATGAGTCGTTTGGCAGTTACGTTGCGCAGGTCGCCGAGGTGTCCCAGGACAACCTGAAGATCCGCGTGCACCGGGTGGTCTGTGCGGTCGATTGCGGGATTGCGGTGAACCCGGCGAGCATTGCCGCGCAGATGGAATCGGGCATCACCTTTGGCCTGGGGTTCACCTTGCACAGCAAGCTGACCTTCAAGGACGGGCAGGTGGTGCAGTCCAATTACCATGACTTTCAGGTGTTGCGTCTGAATGAAATGCCGGTGGTCGAGGTGCACATCGTCCCCAGCACCGATAAGCCGGGCGGCATCGGCGAGACCGGGGTGCCACCGACGGCTCCGGCGGTGGCTAATGCGGTGTTTGCCCTGACCGGGCAACGGTTGCGTGAACTGCCTTTGCAACTCGCGGGGGTGTGAGATGAGGCGACATCTATTTTTGGGCGCGTTGCTGTTGTTAGGGGTGGGCGGCTACACCTCTGAACTGTTTGCCGACGATCAAGCCGCACTGGCGGCGTTTGCCACGGTGCAGAAGGTGTTCCAGAGCCCGCGCTGCCAGAACTGCCATATTCCCGGTGATTCGCCCTTGCAGTTCGATGCCGGGAAACCGCATGGCATGAACGTGGTTCGCGGTACGGACGGTAAAGGTTCGGCGGGCCTGCCGTGTGCAACCTGCCACGCGGACACTAACCCGCCCGCCAGCTACGGCCCCCACGCGCCACCGGGTGCACCGCATTGGGGCTTGCCTTCAGCTGCACATAAAATGGCCTGGATCGGTCTGCCGGCCGATCGGCTGTGCCAGATGATCAAGGACCGTTCGAGCAACGGCGACCGTGATTTTGCCGCGCTGATCACCCATGTCAGTGACGACAAACTGGTGCTCTGGGGCTGGAATCCCGGTGGTAACAGGACGCCGGTACCCGTGCCTCACGATATTTTTGTCACCCAGTTCAAGCTGTGGGCAGCAGCGGGTGGGCCGTGCCCGGTGGCGGGGAGCTAGACGGGATCCGCTCGCAGGCTGGTATGAGGCTGAGGGTTACTTGGCGAACAACTGTTCGATGTCCTTGAACGCCTTGAACTCCAGCGCGTTGCCGCACGGGTCGAACAGAAACATCGTCGCCTGCTCGCCCACCAGTCCCTTGAAACGAATACCCGGCTCGATCACAAAGCGCGTGCCCAGTGACGTGAGCCGTTCGGCCAGGGACTCCCATTCATCCATCGACAGGACCACGCCGAAATGTGGAACCGGCACTTCATGGCCGTCCACGGCATTGGTGTGGGCGGACTCCTGAGTGGCGGTTTTCGGGTGTTCGTGGATGACCAATTGGTGGCCGAAAAAGTTGAAATCCACCCAATGTTCGCTTGAGCGTCCTTCTTCCAGGCCGAACACCTGGCCATAGAAAAGCCGCGCGGCGGCAAGGTCATAAACCGGAATGGCCAGATGAAACGGGGAAAGACGCATGATGATCAAGCCTCGATGACAGGGAAGTTGAGCTGATTCTAGTCTTGTGATTTTTGATTAAAAGACGATAATTTTTGCCTCCAGCTCAAATAAAATCGATCAATCGAGGCGCTCATGCTGCGTGAACTGAAAACCTTCATCGCAGTGACTCGCTATGGCACGTTCGCCGCAGCCGGCATGCACATTGGCCTGACGCAGTCGGCCGTCAGCGCGCAAATGCGCAATCTGGAGCAGGCGCTGGGTATTCGCCTGTTCGACCGCACCGGACGTCAGGCGATCCTCAATGCCGCAGGCCAGCGGGCGTTGCCGATGGCACGGGAAATCCTTGAGACCTTCCAGCGCATGGCGGTCAGCGACGACGTCAGTGAGTTTCGCGGTGAATTGAGAATCGGCGCTGTAGCCACCGCCCAGACCGGTCTGCTGCCTCAGGCATTGCTGCGTTTGCGCCAGCAGGCGCCGTTGCTCGAGCCCAAACTGGTCCCCGGCGTATCACTCAACCTGTTAAGCCAGGTCGACGCCGGAGAGCTCGACCTGGCGATCCTGATCAAACCACCCTTTGAGTTGCCCAAGGAGCTGTCGGCCCAAGTGCTTCGGCAGGAGCCCTTTGTGTTGATCGTGCCGCCGGACCTTGAAGGCGAGGATCCATTGCAGGTGCTCGGCACCCACCCGCATGTGCGCTATGACCGCAACTCGTTCGGTGGGCGTCTGGTGACACGATTTCTGCGCGAGCAGCAGATTGAGGTGCGGGTCGCGCTGGAACTCGATGAGCTGGAGGCGATTGTGAAAATGGTCGAGTGCGGGCTGGGTGTCTCTCTACTTCCCAAGGCCGGGCTCTGGCTTGAGCATGGGGCGAACGTCAGGATCATCCCGCTAGGCGAACTGACGTTCTATCGGGAGATCGTGCTGCTACAGCGTTACAGCCAGCGCACACAACCGATCCAGCAGTTGTTTGCCCGATGTCTGACGCAGCTCGACGGCTGACCCTATAACCCTGTGGGAGCGAGCTTGCTCGCGATGAGGCCGTAACATTCAACATTAACGTCGCCTGTCAGTACGCTATCGCGAGCAAGCTCGCTCCCACAGTGGTTCGTGGCGGGTCTGAAACTGCGTCCACAAAAAACCCGCCTATCGGCGGGTTTCTTGTCAAGGCGTGAAGATCACTCTTCGATGTTGCCCATGGCGGTGGTGTTGAAGCCGCCGTCCACGTACATGATTTCGCCGCTGATACCGGACGCCAGGTCCGAGCACAGGAAGGCGCCGGCGTTGCCGACTTCGTCAATGGTGACGTTGCGACGCAGTGGAGTTTGCGCTTCGTTGGCGGCCAGCATTTTACGGAAGTTCTTGATGCCGGATGCGGCCAACGTGCGGATCGGGCCAGCCGATACCGCGTTGACGCGGGTACCTTCCGGGCCCAGGGAGCCAGCCAGGTAACGCACGCCTGCTTCCAGGGAAGCCTTGGCCATGCCCATCACGTTGTAGTTCGGCATGGTGCGCTCGGCGCCCAGGTACGACAGGGTCAGCAGGCTGCCATTGCGACCTTTCATCATGTCGCGGCCGGCTTTGGCCAGCGCCACGAAGCTGTAGGCGCTGATGTCGTGAGCGATGCGGAAGCCTTCACGGGTGGTGGCTTCGGTGAAGTCGCCGTCCAGTTGGTCGCCCGGTGCGAAGCCAACGGAGTGCACGATGCAATCCAGGCCGTCCCACTTCTTGCTCAGCTCTTCGAATACCTTGGCGATTTCTTCATCGCTGGCCACGTCGCACGGGAAGCACAGCTCAGGGCTCGAACCCCAGCCTTGTGCGAACTCTTCGACACGCCCCTTGAGTTTGTCGTTCTGATAAGTGAAGGCAAGCTCAGCGCCCTCGCGATGCATGGCGGCAGCGATACCTGATGCGATGGACAGCTTGCTGGCGACACCGACGATCAGTACGCGCTTACCGGCGAGAAAACCCATGTGTTGCTCCTCTTTCAGGTTATTCGGCAACTGCTGGTGCCAGGAAAGCGGCCTCCAGCAACTGCTGTGTATAGGGATGTTGCGGTGCGGCAAAGATACCTTGCGCATCACCTTGTTCGACCACTTGGCCATGCTTGATCACCATCAACTGGTGGCTCAGCGCTTTAACCACAGCCAGGTCATGGCTGATAAACAGATACGTCAGGTTGTACTTGCTTTGCAGTGAGCGCAGCAGCTCAACCACTTGGCGTTGCACGGTGCGGTCGAGGGCCGAGGTCGGCTCGTCCAGCAAAATCAACGCCGGCTTTAGCACCAGGGCTCGGGCAATGGCGATTCTCTGCCGTTGTCCGCCGGAAAACTCATGGGGGTAGCGGTGCCGGGTTCCGGGGTCCAGACCGACTTCCTTGAGTGCCGCGATAATCGCCAGCTCCTGTTCGGCCGCCGTGCCGATCTTGTGTATCCGCAGGCCTTCGCCGACGATCTCGCTCACGCACATTCGCGGGCTCAAGCTGCCGTAAGGATCCTGGAAAACCACCTGCATTTCCCGCCGTAGCGGCCTTACCTGTTGCTGCGACAGGCAGTCTAGCTGCTGGCCTTCAAAACGAATCGCGCCTTTGCTGGCAATCAACCGCAAAATCGCCAGGCCCAGTGTGGACTTGCCCGAACCACTCTCGCCGACGATGCCCAGGGTCTGACCCTGAGGCAGGCTGAAGTTGATTCCGTCTACGGCTTTGACGTAATCGACGGTGTTGCGCAAAAAGCCTTTTTTGATCGGGAACCAGACTTTCAGGTCCTCGACCTGCAGCAATGGCGGGCCGATTACATTGGTCGCCGGGTTACCGCGAGGCTCCGCTGCCAGCAGCTCCCGGGTGTAGGGATGCTGCGGCGCGCGGAACAGTTCTTCGCACGACGCCTGTTCGACGATGCATCCGCGTTGCATGACACATACGCGATGCGCAATTCTCTGGACCAGGTTCAAATCGTGGCTGATCAGCAGCAAGGCCATGCCCAGGCGGGCCTGTAGCTCCTTGAGCAGTTCAAGGATTTTCAACTGAACGGTCACGTCCAGTGCGGTGGTCGGCTCGTCGGCGATCAGCAGTTCCGGCTCGTTCGCCAGGGCCATGGCGATCATCACACGCTGGCGCTGGCCGCCGGACAATTCGTGGGGCAGGGCCTTGAGCCGTTTGTGCGGTTCGGGAATGCCCACCAGTTCCAGCAGCTCCAGGGTGCGTTTGGTCGCGACCTTGCCGGTCAGGCCCTTGTGGATGCCCAGCACTTCGTTGATCTGTTTCTCGATCGAGTGCAGCGGGTTGAGCGAGGTCATCGGCTCCTGAAAGATCATCGCGATCCGGTTGCCACGAATGTGCCGGATGGTTTTCTCTTTCAGCGACAGCAGGTCATGCCCTGAATAGTTGATGGTGCCGGTGGGGTGCCGCGCCAAAGGGTAGGGCAGCAGGCGCAGGATCGAGTGCGCCGTGACCGATTTGCCCGAACCGCTTTCACCGACCAGTGCCAGGGTTTCACCGCGCTTGATGTCGAAACTGACGCCTTCAACCACCCGTTGCACGTGCTCGCCGACCACAAACTCGACAGAGAGGTTGCGCACTTCGATCAGATTATCCTGATTCATTTCACTTCCTCGGGTCGAAGGCATCGCGAGCGGACTCGCCGATAAACACCAGCAAACTCAACATCACCGCCAGCACCGCAAAGGCGCTCATGCCCAGCCACGGCGCTTGCAGGTTGGATTTGCCCTGAGCCACCAGTTCACCCAGCGATGCGCTGCCTGCCGGCAGGCCGAAGCCGAGGAAGTCCAGCGCGGTCAGGGTGCCGATGGCGCCGGTCAGGATGAATGGCATGAAGGTCATGGTCGAGACCATGGCGTTGGGCAGGATATGGCGGAACATGATTGCGCCGTTCTGCATGCCCAGCGCCCGGGCGGCGCGTACGTATTCCAGGTTGCGCCCGCGGAGGAACTCGGCGCGGACCACGTCGACCAGGCTCATCCAGGAAAACAGCAGCATGATCCCCAGCAGCCACCAGAAGTTCGGCTGCACGAAACTGGCGAGGATGATCAGCAGGTACAGCACGGGCAAACCCGACCAGATCTCGAGGAAGCGTTGCCCGGCCAAATCAACCCAGCCACCATAGAAACCCTGCAAGGCCCCGGCGATCACGCCGATGATCGAGCTCAGAATGGTCAGCGTCAGCGCAAACAGTACCGACACCCGGAAGCCGTAAATCACCCGCGCGAGCACGTCGCGGCCCTGATCGTCGGTACCCAGCAGGTTGTCTGCCGAGGGCGGCGCCGGGGCCGGGACTTTCAGGTCGTAGTTGATGCTTTGGTAGCTGAATGGGATCGGTGCCCACAAGGTCCAGGCGTCCTTGGCCTTGAGCAGTTCGCGGATGTACGGGCTCTTGTAGTTGGCTTCCAGCGGGAATTCGCCGCCGAAGGTGGTTTCCGGGTAACGTTTGAGCGCCGGGAAGTACCATTGGCCGTCGTAACGCACCGCCAGCGGTTTGTCGTTGGCGATCAGCTCGGCGCCGAGGCTGGCGCCAAACAGGATCAAAAACAGCCACAGCGACCACCAGCCGCGCTTGTTGGCCTTGAACCGTTCGAAACGTCGGCGATTGAGAGGGGACAGGTTCATCTCAATGCTCCCGGTGTTCGAAGTCGATGCGTGGATCGACCAGGGTGTAGGTGAGGTCGCCAATCAGTTTCACCACCAGCCCCAGCAGGGTGAAGATGAACAGGGTGCCGAACACCACCGGGTAGTCGCGGTTGATCGCCGCTTCGAAACTCATCAGGCCCATGCCGTCGAGCGAGAAGATCACCTCCACCAGCAATGAGCCGGTGAAGAAGATCCCGATGAAGGCCGAGGGGAAACCGGCGATCACCAGCAGCATGGCGTTGCGAAACACATGGCCGTAGAGCACGCGATGCCGGGTCAGGCCTTTGGCTTTCGCGGTGACGACATACTGTTTGTTGATCTCGTCGAGGAAGCTGTTTTTGGTCAACAGGGTCATGGTCGCAAAGTTACCGATCACCAACGCTGTCACCGGCAGCGCTATGTGCCAGAAGTAATCGCGGATCTTGCCGGCCCAGCTCAGTTCGCCGAAGTTGTTCGAGGTGAGGCCGCGCAGGGGAAACCAGTCCAGGTAGCTGCCGCCGGCAAACACCACGATCAGCAGAATCGCGAACAGGAAGGCCGGGATAGCATAACCGACGATGATCGCCGAACTGGTCCACACGTCGAAATGGCTGCCGTGCCGGGTGGCCTTGGCGATCCCCAGCGGGATCGACACCAGGTACATGATCAGCGTGCTCCAGAGCCCGAGGGAGATCGACACCGGCATCTTTTCCTTGATCAGGTCAATGACCTTGGCGTCGCGGAAGAAGCTGTCGCCGAAATCCAGGGTGGCGTAGTTCTTGATCATGATCCACAAGCGTTCCGGCGCCGATTTGTCGAAGCCGTACATGTGCTCGATTTCCTTGACCAGCGCCGGGTCCAGCCCCTGCGCGCCGCGATAGCTGGAACCGGCTACCGAGACTTCGGCACCGCCGCCGGCAATGCGGCTGGTAGCGCCTTCGAAGCCTTCGAGTTTGGCGATCATCTGTTCCACCGGGCCGCCGGGCGCGGCCTGGATGATCACGAAGTTGATCAGCAGAATGCCGAACAGGGTTGGAATGATCAGCAACAGTCGCCGAAAAATATACGCCAGCATCTTATTGCTCCACGCCCGCAGGATCGGTTTGCTCTTTGGTCAGCACTTCGATCGCAGGTTGTGCGTCGGGTTTGATCCACCAGGTGGAAATGCCCACGTCATTGGTTGGTGAGACTTTCGGGTGGCCAATGTGATTCCAGTAAGCCACGCGCCAGGTCTTGATGTGCCAGTTGGGGATCACGTAATAGCCCCATTGCAACACCCGGTCGAGCGCCCGGGCGTGGGCTACCAGGCTTTTGCGCGAATCGGCATTGATCAGCTCTTCGACCAGTTGATCGACTACCGGGTCTTTCAGGCCCATGTAGTTACGGCTGCCGGGTTTGTCGGCGCTTTCGGACTTCCAGAATTCGCGCTGCTCGTTACCCGGTGAACTGGACTGCGGGAAGCTGCCAACCACCATGTCGAAGTCGCGCGAGCGTACCCGGTTGATGTACTGCGACACGTCGACCCGGCGAATCACCAGATCAATCCCCAGGTCACTCATGTTGCGCTTGAACGGCAGCAACACCCGCTCGAACTCGGTCTGCGCCAGCAGGAACTCGATGCTCACCGGTTTGCCGGTGGCGTCGACCATCTTGTCGTCGACGATCCGCCAGCCGGCTTCCTGCAACAGCTGATAGGCCTTGCGCTGTTGGGCGCGGATCATCCCGCTGCCGTCACAGACGGAGTTCTGGAATGCTTCGCTGAAAACCTGATCGGGGATTTTGCCTCGGAACGGATCGAGGATCGCCAGCTGATCCTGATCCGGCAGGCCGGTGGCGGCCATTTCGGAGTTTTCGAAGTAACTTCGGGTGCGCGCGTAGGCACCGTTGAACAACTGCTTGTTGGTCCATTCGAAGTCCAGCAACAGGCTCAGGGCCTGGCGCACGCGCACGTCCTGAAACACCGGGCGACGCAGGTTGAAGACGAAGCCCTGCATACCGGTGGAGTTGCCGTTCGGGATTTGTTCCTTGATCAGGCGACCCTCGGTAACGGCCGGAGTGTTGTAGGCGTTGGCCCAGTTTTTCGCGCTCATCTCCTGCCAGTAATCGAACTGCCCGGCCTTCAGTGCTTCCAGCGCGACGGTGTTGTCGCGGTAGTAATCGGTGGTCATGGTGTCGAAGTTGTAGAAGCCTCGATTGACCGGCAGGTCCTTGCCCCAGTAATCCTTGACCCGCTCATAGCGGATCGAGCGCCCGGCCTTGACCTCACTGACCTTGTACGGGCCACTGCCCAGCGGGATTTCCAGATTGCCTTTGCTGAAGTCGCGGTTTTCCCACCAGTGCTTGGGCAATACCGCGAGCTGTCCGAGGATCAGCGGCAGCTCGCGGTTGCTGGTGTGCTTGAACTTGAACAGCACCCGCAACGGGTCTTCGGCGATCACTTCGTCGACGTCGCTGTAGTAACCGCGATACAGCGGCGCACCGCTTTTCATCAGGGTCTGGAAGCTGAACACCACGTCTTCGGCACGCACCGGATGGCCGTCATGGAAACGCGCTTCGGGGCGCAGGTAGAAGCGTACCCAGCTGTTGTCCGGGGCCTTTTCGATTTTGCCGGCGATCAAGCCGTATTCGGTAAACGGCTCATCCAGCCCTTGTTTGGCCAGGGTGTCGTAGATCAGGCCGATATCCTCGGCAGCCACACCCTTGCTGATGAACGGGTTGAGGCTGTCGAAGCCACCGAAGCCGGCCTGACGAAAGATTCCGCCTTTGGGCGCGTCCGGGTTCACGTAGTCGAAGTGTTTGAAATCGGCCGGGTACTTCGGCGGTTCGTTGTACAGGGTCAAGGCGTGCTGCGGGGCGGCGTGGGCTGTGCAGGCAAGCCCCGCAAAGACCAGACCCAGCAGGGTACGCAAACGCATCATTGGGCTTTCTCCGAAGTCTTCAGCCACCAGGCATTCAGCCCCAGGGTGTAGGGCGGCGTGGTGACGAAGGCGAACCGGTTGCGGTACGCCAGGCGATGATAATTGATATACCAGTTGGGAATGCTGTAGTGCTGCCACAAGAGCACCCGGTCCAGCGCAAAGCCTGCCGCCAGTTGCTCGTCACGGGATTTTGCCGCGAGCAGTTGTTCCAGCAGATGATCGATCACCGGGCTGGCAACACCCGCGTAATTCTTGCTGCCCTTGACCGAGGCCTGGCTCGAGTGGAAGTACTGCCACTGCTCAAGTCCGGGGCTGAGGGTTTGATCGAGGGTCATCAGGATCATATCGAAATCGAACTGGTCGAGACGTTGCTTGTACTGGGCACGGTCGACCGTGCGCAGATGGGCGTCAATGCCAATGCTGGCGAGATTCTCGGCGTAAGGCTGGAGGATGCGCTCCAGGTTCGGATTGACCAGCAGGATTTCGAAACGCAGTGGTTGTCCGGCGGCGTTTTGCAGGCGCTGGCCATTGAGCTTCCAGCCGGCCTCGGCGAGCAAACCCAGTGCCCGGCGCAGGGTTTCCCGGGGGATGCCGCGGCCGTCGGTCTGCGGCAGGCTGAAGGGTTCGGTAAACAGTTTGGCGGGGAGCTGATCGCGGTAAGGCGAGAGCATTAGCCATTCATGGCCGACCGGCAGCCCTGCGGCGGAAAATGCGCTGTTGGGGTAGTAGCTGGTGGCCCGTTTGTAGGCGCCGCTGAACAGCGTGCGGTTGGTCCACTCAAAGTCGAACATCAAACCCAGGGCCTCTCGCACCTTGTCGTCGGCAAACGTGCCGCGCCGGGTGTTCATGAACAGGCCTTGGGTCTGGGTCGGAATCTGGTGGTCGATCTGCGCCTTGATCACCTCGCCACGCCGCACGGCGGGGAAGTTGTAGCCATTGGCCCAGTTTTTTGCCTGGTGCTCGATGTAGATGTCGAATTCGCCGGCCTTGAACGCCTCGAAAGCCACGTCGCTGTCACGATAGAACTCGACCTCGACGCGATCATAGTTGTACTTGCCGCGATTGACCGGCAGGTCCTTGCCCCAGTAATCCTTGACCCGCTCGAACACCAGCTGTCGCCCCGGCTGAACCTGGGTGATGCGATAAGGGCCGCTGCCCAGCGGTGGTTCGAAGGTGGTGGCCTTGAAATCGCGACCTTCCCAGTAGTGTTGCGGCAATACCGGCAACTCGCCCAGACGCAGGATCAGCAACGGGTTGCCGGCCCGCTTGAACACGAAACGGATGCGCTGCGGGTTGAGGATGTCGACCCGCTGCACTTCCTGAAGGTTGGTACGGTATTGCGGATGACCTTCCTTGAGCAGCAGCCGGTAGGAGAACGCAACGTCATCGGCAGTGATCGGCGTGCCGTCGTGGAAGCGCGCTTCCGGGCGCAGGTTGAACACCACCCAGCTACGGTCTTCGCTGTATTCGACAGATTGGGCAATCAACCCGTAACTGGACGCGGGTTCATCGCCGGACGGTGCGTATTGGCCGGTGCCGACCATCAGCGGTTCATTCAGCTCATTGATGCCGTACTGCAGGAAGTTCGGGGTCGCGACCGGGCTGGTGCCCTTGAAAGTGTAGGGGTTGAGCGTATCGAAGGTGCCAAACGCCATGACCCGCAAGGTACCGCCCTTGGGCGCTTGCGGGTTTACCCAGTCGAAGTGGGTGAATCTGGTGGGGTACTTGAGTGTGCCGAACTGCGCATAACCATGGCTTTCGCTGATCGTTGCGCTTGCGGGGAAGCTCAAGGCCAGACTGATTAGGAGCAGGAGGAGGGGACGCATCGAGGCAGAGATCCGATCCAGGCGGCTTGGGCTTTGTGGACCGTACAGTAACAGCTTGTATCGACAGGAAAAAGGTAGGGGCTGAAAGCCGCGTAGAGGCGCAAAAAAGATCGCAGCCTGCGTAGGAGCTGCCGAAGGCTGCGATCTTTTCTTTTTAATGCGGGGAAGAAACCGTCAGCATCTGCCCTGGCTTGAGGGCCTGGCCAACACGTGGATTCCAGCGCTTGAGGTGTTGCATCTCAACGTTGAAACGCTTGGCGACCATGTACAGCGAGTCGCCTTGCTTGACCTTGTACTGGGTCTGTTTCTTGTTGTTGGCCGCAACCACCGTACTGGTGCGTGTGCTGCGCTTGCTGGTGTCTCGCATCACCAGGGTCTGGCCGACCTTGAGGTCCTTGCCGGTCAGCTTGTTCCAGTGTTGCAGGTCCTTGACGTCGACTTTGTTGGCCTTGGCGATCTGCGTCAGGTTATCGCCGCGCTTGACCCGATAGCTGCGCTTGAGCTTTGCCAGCTCTGTGTCGTCGGCACCTTCGAAAACCGGCTTGAGCTCACGCTTGCTGATCAGGTCTTCGGGCTTCATGGTCGACAGGCTGGCGGTCAGCAATTGCGCCTTGGAGGTTGGCACCAGCAAATGCTGGGGACCGTCGATGGTGGTGCGTTGCTTGAAGGCCGGGTTGAGCTGGAACAGCTCGTCTTCGTCGATGTTGGCCACTTCGGCAACCTTGGACAGGTCCATGCGCTGGTTGATTTCGACGACTTCGAAGTAGGGGCGGTTGGCGATCGGATTGAGGTTTACGCCATAGGCTTCCGGCGACAGAACGACTTGCGACAAGGCCAGCAGCTTGGGCACATACGCCTGGGTTTCCGCCGGCAGCGGCAGGTTCCAGTAGTCGGTGGGCAGACCAAGTTTTTCGTTACGCTCGATAGCCCGGCTGACCGTGCCTTCACCGGCGTTGTAGGCCGCCAGGGCCAGTAGCCAGTCACCGTTGAACATGTCGTGCAGGCGGGTCAGGTAGTCCATCGCCGCGATGGTCGATGCGGTAATGTCGCGACGACCGTCGTAGAAGCGGGTTTGACGCAGGTTGAAGTAACGCCCGGTGGACGGGATGAACTGCCACAGGCCGACCGCATCGGAGCGCGAGTAGGCCATCGGGTTGTAGGCGCTTTCGATCACTGGCAGCAGCGCCAGCTCCAGCGGCATGTTGCGTTCTTCAAGGCGTTCGACGATGTAATGGATGTACAGGCTGCCGCGTTCGCTGGCGCCTTGAAGAAACGATGGGTTGCTGGCAAACCACAGGCGTTGTTGCTCGATACGCGGGTTGACGCCCAGCCCGTCCTGCAACTGGAAGCCTTGGCGCATACGCTCCCAGACGTCCTGCGCGGCTAGCGGAGATGGCTTTTCGCTGAGCCAGATGGGTTTTTGCTTGGTCCGGGCGGAAAGCGTATGTGTCGCGTCGGTTTGCGGCACATGACTGGTGCTTTGGCAGCCCGCCAGAGTGGCGGACACAGCCACCGCGATGGCTTGAGCCAGGCGGGTCAATGCGTCTGAATTGATGGATTTACGTATAGATGACGACATTGGCTGGAAGTTAGTTCCGGGCAAAAATGTCGGGCGATTCTAGAAAGCGCACGGGGTGCGGTCAACCATTCAGAATTTTTGGACCAATAGTGGCCCCGCTTAGAACTTATCTTTCCAAGCCCGAAGAGCCGCAAAAACCTCACTTTGGGCCCGGTTATTAGGGCCATTCCGTTCGTCTATTTTTTCTTTAACAGATGTTTCGCCAGTACGCAGAAAAGGGTTGGTGAGCTTCTCCAGCGCCAGGGTCGACGGCAGCGACGTGCGCCCGGACGCGCGTAATTGGGAGACTTTCTCGAGACGTTCAGCAATGTCCGGATTATTCGGTTCGACAGCGGCGGCAAAGCGCAGATTGCTCAGGGTGTACTCGTGGGTGCAGTACACCAGCGTGTCTTCGGGCAATGCGGCCAGGCGGCTGAGGGAGTGGTGCATTTGCGCGGGCGTGCCTTCGAACAAGCGTCCGCAACCGGCGGCGAACAGGGTGTCGCCACAGAACAGCAGGCCATGATGGTAGTAAGCGATATGACCCAGGGTGTGGCCTGGCACCGCAAACACGTCGAACTCCCGACCGAGCACGGTAACGCGGTCGTTATCGTTCAGGGCGACGTCCCGCCCGGGGATGTTTTCGTTTGCCGGGCCGTAGACCGTGGCGCCTGTCGCTTTTTTTAGCTGCTCGACGCCACCGACGTGATCATGGTGGTGATGAGTCACCAGAATATCGCTGAGCTGCCATTCCGGATGCATGGACAGCCAGGCCTGCACGGGCGCGGCGTCACCCGGATCGACCACGGCGCAGCGCTGGCTGCGGTGATCCTGTAACAACCAGATGTAGTTGTCGGTGAAGGCGGGAAGGGCACTGATCTGTATCATCGCGGGATTCGCCAAGCGGAAAACATTGGTGCATCTTAGAGCTTCTAGGCGAGTTGGAGAATGCAATGACCGATAAAGCGTTCGCTCAGGCTGATCCTGACTGGCTGGCATTGATCGGCGCCGCCCGCGAGTGGCTGTCAGGTCCTGTCGGGCAATTTTTGCTGGATGAAGAGCGCCGGATGCTCGAAGACGAGTTGGGGCGCTTCTTTGGCGGTTACCTGGTGCATTACGGTCCTTCGGCCGAAACGCCACCCTCGGCACCGCAAGTACAACGTAACGTACGCCTCGGGGCACCGCTGCCGGGCGTCGAGATTGTTTGCGAAGAACAGGCGTGGCCGATCAGTGAGCACGCTGCCGACGTGGTGGTGATGCAGCACGGGCTGGATTTCTGCCTGTCGCCTCATGGCCTGCTGCGTGAAGCCGCCAGCGCGGTGCGTCCTGGCGGGCACCTGTTGATCGTCGGTATCAACCCCTGGAGCAGCTGGGGGCTGCGCCATGTGTTTGCCAATGACGCCATGCGCAAGGCGCGCTGCATTTCGCCGTCGCGGGTCGCTGACTGGCTCAACCTGCTGGGGTTTGCGCTGGAGAAACGCCGCTTCGGGTGCTATCGTCCGCCGCTTGCGTCCCCGGCATGGCAAGCCCGCCTGGCGGGTTGGGAGCGCAAGGCCGGTGACTGGCAGCTGTCCGGTGGCGGCTTCTATTTGTTGGTGGCGCGCAAGATCGTCGTTGGCTTGCGACCGGTCCGCCAGGTGCGCCGAGAGCCGATGGGCAAACTGATTCCGTTGCCGATGGCCAAGGTCAATCGACGCGACAGCAAGCCGCAATAAACTATTTATTTTCCCGGCCGGGCTAGCCCGGCCTCGGGCGTTGTCGGTCATTGATCGGCAGGCCACAGACATTTTCTGGATAGGTTGGCATGAGCGATAGCGTAGAACTCTTCACCGATGGCGCCTGCAAGGGCAACCCCGGCCCAGGCGGCTGGGGCGCACTGCTGGTGTGCAAGGGCGTTGAAAAGGAACTTTGGGGCGGCGAAGCCAATACCACCAACAACCGCATGGAACTGATGGGCGCGATTCGCGGCCTCGAAGAACTCAAGCGTTCCTGCGACGTACTGCTGGTCACCGACTCGCAATACGTGATGAAAGGCATCAATGAGTGGATGGACAACTGGAAGAAACGCGGCTGGAAAACAGCGGCGAAAGAGCCGGTGAAAAACGCTGATCTGTGGAAACTGCTCGACGAACAGGTCAATCGCCACAACGTCACCTGGAAGTGGGTGCGCGGCCACATCGGGCATCCCGGCAACGAACGCGCCGACCAGTTGGCCAATCGTGGCGTCGACGACGTCCGGGGTTACAAGCAGGACTGACCTGCCTTAAAAGATCGTCCGAACGCGGCCCGAACCTTCGGCAGCTCCTACGGGGGATGCATTCCCCCGAAGGCTGCGATCTTTTGATTCAAAAGGCGGTCATTTCGGATCGCGCAATCGCAACTCCTCGATCATTTTCAGGCAATGACTCAACCCCGGTGACACATCGCCAACGCGTCGACTCAGGATGATCGGCGACGTCGCATTGGTTTCCAGCACCGGGGTAAAACCGATGTCGTCGCGATGCAGCAACTGCACCGAGGCCGGCACCAGCGTGACGCCGATACCGGCGCCCACCAGGCCGATGGCGGTTTGCAGCTCGTTGGTCCATTGCGCGACCTTGATGCTCACACCGTAGGACTCGAACAGCGCGATCACATGGTCGGCGTAGCTGGGGCGGGGATTGCCGGGGTAGAGCACAAACGGTTCATCGGCCAACTCGGTGAGGCTGATGGGGCCGGCCAACAATGGATGGCCAGCGGGCAGGGCCGCGACCAGTCGGTCCTCGTTCAATACGGTCTGGATGATCGCCGGGTCGTCGATGCGGATTCGCCCGAAGCCGACGTCGATACGTCCGGCCTTGAGCGCTTGCACCTGTTGCAGCGTGGTCATTTCCGAGAGACCCAATTCCAGTTCCAGCGGTTCATTGCTGCGCAGGCGGCGAATCAGTTCCGGCAACACGCCATACAGGGTCGAAGGGGCGAAACCGATACCCAGCCAGGTCTTTTCGCCCAGGCCGATGCGTCGGGTGTTGTCGCAGACTTTGTTCAGCTGTTCGAGCAGGGCACTGGAGTGCTCAAGGAAAAACCGCCCGGCTTCGGTCAGGCGCAAGGGCCTGCCGCGCTCCAGCAACACCACCCCGAGTTCATCTTCCAGTTGCTGAATTTGCCGGCTCAACGGTGGCTGAGCGATGTGCAGGCGTTCGGCGGCGCGGGTGAAATTCAGGGTTTGACCCAGCACCTGAAAGTAACGCAGATGACGCAGCTCCATGAGCCCTCCACAGTCGAGGATGGTGAATACCTTTAAGGTATTGATCCAGACCAATTCTATATTGGAACCCTGAAAAAAGCCGTACGAGAATCCGTCACAGAACTTCAAGAACCTGACGGGTATCGACATGCTTTCTTCTGCCATTGAATCGATCGAGACGATCATCGTCGATCTACCGACCATCCGCCCGCACAAGCTGGCGATGCACACCATGCAGAATCAGACGCTGGTAATCATCCGGGTGCGCAGCAAAGACGGGATCGAAGGCATCGGCGAATCGACCACCATCGGTGGCCTGGCCTACGGCAATGAAAGCCCGGACAGCATCAAGACCAACATCGACAAGCACTTTGCGCCACTGTTGCTGGGGCAGGATGCTTGCAACATCAACGCGGCGATGTTGCGCCTGGAGCGCAGCATTCGCGGCAACACCTTCGCCAAATCCGGTATCGAAACGGCCTTGCTCGACGCCCACGGCAAGCGCCTCGGGCTGCCGATCAGCGAATTGCTCGGTGGCCGCGTACGTGACTCGTTGCCAGTGGCCTGGACGCTGGCCAGCGGCGATACCGCCAAGGACATCGCCGAAGCCGAGCAGATGCTCGACCTGCGCCGTCACCGGATCTTCAAGTTGAAGATCGGGGCCGGCGAAGTCGACCGCGACCTGGCTCACGTCATTGCGATCAAAAAAGCCCTGGGCGACCGTGCCAGCGTGCGCGTCGACGTCAACCAGGCCTGGGATGAAGCGGTGGCGCTGCGAGCCTGCCGGATTCTCGGTGGTAATGGTATCGACCTGATCGAACAGCCGATCTCGCGCAACAACCGTGCCGGCATGGTGCGTCTCAATGCGATGAGCCCGGCACCGATCATGGCGGACGAGTCGATTGAGTGCGTGGAAGATGCGTTCAACCTGGCGCGGGAAGGCGCGGCTTCGGTGTTCGCGCTGAAGATCGCCAAAAATGGCGGCCCCCGCGCTGTGTTGCGGACCGCGGCGATTGCCGAAGCGGCAGGCATCGGCCTGTACGGCGGCACCATGCTTGAAGGCGGGATCGGCACGCTGGCCTCGGCCCACGCCTTCCTCACGCTGAACGAGCTGAGTTGGGACACCGAGCTGTTCGGCCCGCTGTTGCTGACCGAAGACATCCTCAGCGAGCCGCCGGTTTACCGCGACTTCCACTTGCACGTTTCGCAGGCGCCTGGCCTTGGCCTGAGCCTGGACGAAGAGCGTCTGGCGTTTTTCCGCCGCGACAAAACCTCCACCGCCATTCATTCCGTCTGAGGAGAACAGCATGTTGTTCCACGTAAAGATGACCGTGAACCTGCCGGTCGACATGGATCCAGAGCGCGCCGCTCAGCTCAAGTTCGACGAAAAAAACCTGGCCCAGCGCCTGCAACAGCAGGGCAAGTGGCGCCATCTGTGGCGTATCGCCGGGCTCTACGCCAATTACAGCGTGTTCGACGTCGACAGCGTGCAGGAACTGCACGACCTGCTGATGCAATTGCCGCTTTACCCCTACATGGCTATCGAAGTGAACGCGATGTGCAGGCATCCTTCCTCTATTCATGAGGATGATCGCTGAGCCGTTGTTTGCCAGTTCTGTACTCTAATAAATACAAGATGAGGATTAATCATGAACGCCAAGATTTCCCACACTGCCAGCGCCCAGAAGTTCCTCGAAGAGGCCAGCGGTCTGCTCAACGACGGTGGCAACCCGCGCGCCAAAGCGCTGATCTACCGCATCCTGCGCGATTCGGTGAACATCATCGAAGACCTTGAAGTGACCCCGGAAGAGTTCTGGAAAGCCGTCAACTACCTGAACGAACTGGGCGCGCGCCAAGAAGCGGGTCTGCTGGTTGCCGGCTTGGGGCTGGAACACTACCTGGACCTGCTGATGGATGCCGAAGACGCGCAGGCCGGTAAAACCGGTGGCACCCCACGCACCATCGAAGGCCCGCTGTATGTCGCCGGCGCACCGTTGTCCAACGGCGAAGCGCGGCTGGACGACGGCGTTGATCCGGGCGTGGTGCTGTTCATGCAGGGCCAGGTCAAGAACACCGAAGGCAAGCCACTGGCCGGCGCCGTGGTGGATGTCTGGCACGCCAATACCGGCGGCACTTATTCGTACTTCGATGGCAGCCAGTCGGAGTTCAACCTGCGTCGGCGGATCGTCACCGACGTCGAAGGTCGCTATCGTTTTCGCAGTATCGTGCCGTCGGGCTACGGTTGCCCACCGGACGGTCCGACCCAGCAACTGCTGGATCAACTGGGGCGTCATGGCCAGCGTCCGGCGCACATCCACTTCTTCATCTCGGCGGATGACCATCGCCACCTGACCACCCAGATCAACCTGGATGGCGACAAGTACCTGCACGACGATTTCGCCTACGCCACCCGTGACGAACTGATCGCTAAAATCACCTTCAGCGACGACCAGCAGCGTGCACGCGCGCACGGCATCAGCGGGCGTTTTGCCGAGATCGAATTCGATTTCACCCTGCAGTCGTCGGCGCAACCGGAAGAGCAACATCGTCACGAGCGAGTGCGTGCACTGGAGAACTGATCAGCGCTGGTCCAGGCCACGAGATAACTAACCGTTTATTTCGTGGTTTTTCGCTTTGCGGTGACGCGCATAGAATGGCCGGGCCTGATTTGCCTGAGGTGGGGTGCTCAGAAGCACCGCCATCGCAGCCGATAAAAACAATGAGAGTGAGCGGTTATGCAAGCGCATCTATTAAGTGAGCGCAGCAGAGTGTTTGAGCAGGCCGACCCCTATGCGGTGTCGGGCTACGTCAATCAGCACGTGGGCAACCATTGCATCCGTTTACCCAGAAGCGGCAGCCCTCAGGCCAGTCTCAATCACAGCAAATTTGCCAGCCTCGACCTGTGCCGTATCAGCTATGGCGGTAGCGTGCGGGTGACCTCGCCGGCGCTCGACACCATCTATCACCTGCAAGTGCTGCTACGCGGAAACTGTCTATGGCGCGGTCATCGGCAGGAACACTACTTTGCTCCCGGTGAGCTGCTGCTGATCAACCCGGACGATCCGGTGGACCTGACGTACTCCGACGATTGTGAAAAATTCATCGTGAAAATGCCCACCAGCCTGCTCGAATCGGTGTGCCAGGAGCAGCGCTGGTTGCACCCGGGGAAGGGTGTGCGGTTTCTAGAGAATCGCTACCAACTGGATGAGCTTGAAGGCTTCGTCAACCTGCTGGGCATGGTTTGCCAGGAGGCCGAAGCGACCGAGCGCATGCCGCGGGTTCAGGAGCACTACACGCAAATTGTCGTGAGCAAGATGCTCAGCCTGATGAAAACCAACATCAGGCGCCTCAGCCTCGGCTCGCAGTCGGCGAACTTCGAGTTGATCGCCGACTACATCGAACGCAACCTCAAGCAGGACATCTGCAGCGAAGAACTGGCGCGCCAGGCACAGATGAGCCTGCGTTCGCTGTATGGGTTGTTCGAGCGCAATGCGGCGACCACACCGAAGAATTACATCCGGCAGAAGAAGCTTGAGCGGGTCAACGCCTGTCTCAGCGACCCCACCTGCACGGTGCGCAACGTGACCGAGCTGGCCATGGATTACGGCTTCCTGCACCTGGGACGCTTCTCCGAAAGCTATCGCAAACAGTTCGGCGAATTGCCATCGGACACCCTAAAGCGCCGCCACTAATACAAGACCCTGTGGGAGCGAGCTTGCTCGCGATAGCAACGGGTCAGTCAACATTGATGTTGAATGCACTGCCGTCATCGCGAGCAAGCTCGCTCCCACATGGATGGCCATGGGGATGATTGCACAAAACGGATAAAGGTCTGCACCCAGCGGATATTGCCCCTTCATCACCCGCCCTAGCATGAGCCTGCCTGAATAAAAACAATGGAGGCGGCGGCCATGTCCCTGCGACCCGAATACCTTCACTCCCTGCTTGAAGAAGACAAAGACCAGGGCATCTACCGCTGCAAGCGGGAGATGTTTACCGACCCGCGGTTGTTCGATCTCGAGATGCAACACATCTTCGAAGGCAACTGGCTGTACCTCGCCCACGAGAGCCAGATTCCGAACAAAAACGATTTCTACACCACCACCATGGGCCGCCAGTCGATTTTCATTGCGCGCAACAAGGACGGTGAGCTCAACGCCTTCATCAACGCCTGTAGCCACCGTGGCGCGATGCTCTGCCGACACAAGACCGGCAATAAATCCTCCTACACGTGCCCGTTCCATGGCTGGACCTTCAACAACTCCGGCAAGCTGCTCAAGGTCAAGGATCCGGCGTCGGCCGGTTATCCGGCGAGCTTCAATTGCGAAGGCTCACACGACCTGACCAAAGTCGCGCGCTTCGAATCCTATCGTGGCTTCCTGTTCGGCAGCCTCAAGGCCGATGTGGTGCCGCTGGTCGAGCATCTGGGCGAGTCGGCAAAGATCATCGACATGATCGTCGACCAGTCCGCCGATGGCCTCGAAGTGCTGCGCGGCTCCAGCAGCTACATCTACGAAGGCAACTGGAAACTCACCGCCGAAAATGGCGCCGACGGCTACCACGTCAGCTCCGTGCACTGGAACTACGCCGCTACCCAGAACCAGCGCAAGCAGCGCGAAAGCGGTGACGAGAACCCGACCATGAGCGCCGGCACCTGGGCCAAACAAGGCGGCGGTTTCTACTCCTTCGACAAGGGGCACATGCTGCTCTGGACCCGCTGGTCGAACCCTGAAGACCGGCCGCTGTATGAACGGCGCGATGAACTCGCCAAGGATTTCGGTCAGGCCCGCGCCGACTGGATGATCGAGAACTCGCGCAACCTGTGCCTGTACCCCAACGTGTACCTGATGGATCAGTTCAGTTCACAGATCCGCATCGCCCGGCCGATCTCGGTCAACCGCACCGAAATCACCATCTACTGCATCGCCCCCAAAGGCGAAAGCGACACCGCACGTTCGAGCCGGATTCGTCAGTACGAAGATTTCTTCAACGTCAGCGGCATGGCCACTCCAGACGACCTCGAAGAATTCCGCTCCTGCCAGATGGGCTACCAGGGCAGCACCACCGCCTGGAACGACATGTCCCGTGGCGCCGAGCACTGGGTTGAAGGGGCCGATGAGGCGGCCAAAGAGATCGATCTGCACCCGTTGCTCAGCGGTGTGCGCACTGAAGACGAAGGCCTGTTCGTGCTGCAACACAAGTACTGGCAGGAAACCATGCTCAAGGCCTTGAGCGAAGAGCAGTCGGCAATGATCAAAGTGGAGGAACTGTCATGAGCATCACTTACGACGCCGTGCGCGATTTTCTCTACCGCGAAGCGCGCTACCTCGATGACAAGGAGTGGGACAACTGGCTGGAACTGTACGCCGCCGACGCAACCTTCTGGATGCCGTCCTGGGACGATAACGATGAGCTGACCGAGGATCCGCAACGGGAAATCTCGCTGATCTGGTACGGCAACCGCACGGGGCTTGAAGACCGTATTTTCCGGATCAAGACCGAGCGCTCCAGCGCCAGCGTGCCGGACACCCGGACCTCGCACAACATCAGCAACATCGAACTGCTCGAGCAGGCCGACGGGCTGTGCAAGGTGCGCTTCAACTGGCACACCCTGAGCTTTCGCTACAAGACCGTCGACAGCTATTTCGGCAGCAGTTTCTACACCCTCGACGTGCGTGGCGACAGCCCGCTGATCAAGGCCAAGAAAGTGATCCTGAAGAACGACTACGTTCGTCAGGTCATCGATGTCTATCACCTATGAGGCGGCCGTCATGACTCATTCCATCGCACTCAATTTTGAAGACGGCGTCACCCGTTTCGTCGACGCCAACCCCGGTGAAACGGTGGCCGACGCCGCGTATCGCCAAGGTATCAACATTCCGCTGGACTGCCGCGACGGCGCTTGCGGGACCTGCAAATGCTTCGCCGAGGCCGGGCGTTACGATCTGGGCGAGGAGTACATCGAAGACGCTCTCAGCAGCGAGGAGGCCGAAGCGGGCTTTGTGCTGACCTGCCAGATGCGCGCCCAGAGCGACTGCGTGGTGCGGGTGCCGGCGTCCTCGGATGTCTGCCGTACCCAACAAACCCGCTACAGTGCGGCGATCAGTGAAGTGCGTCAGCTGTCGGACAGCACGATTGCGCTGTCGATCAAAGGCGAAGCACTGAGCAAACTGGCGTTCCTGCCGGGGCAATACGTCAACCTTGGCGTTCCCGGCAGCGAGCAGACCCGCGCCTACTCGTTCAGCTCGTTGCAACGCGACGGTGAAGTCAGCTTTCTGATCCGCAATGTGCCAGGCGGGCTGATGAGCAGCTTTCTCACCGGCATCGCCAAGGCCGGTGACAACATGAGCCTGGCCGGGCCGTTGGGCAGTTTTTATCTGCGCGATATTCAGCGTCCGTTGCTGTTGTTGGCCGGCGGCACGGGTTTGGCGCCGTTCACCGCCATGCTGGAAAAAATTGCCGAGCAGGGCAGCGCATACCCGTTGCACTTGATCTACGGCGTGACCAACGATTTTGACCTGGTGGAACTGGACCGACTGCAAGCCTTGGCTGCGCGGATCCCGAACTTCAGCTTCAGCGCCTGCGTGGCCAACCCGCAAAGCGCGCACCCGCTCAAGGGCTACGTCACTCAGCACATCGAGCGGCAGCACCTGAACGACGGCGATGTCGACGTCTACCTCTGCGGCCCGCCGCCGATGGTCGAGGCGGTCAGCCAGTTCATTCGCGAGCAGGGCATCAAACCTGCAAACTTCTACTACGAAAAGTTCGCTGCGAGCGCTGCCTGATTAACTCAGGCAGCGACACGAACCTTGTGGGAGCGAGCTTGCTCGCGATAGCGGCGGACCAGTCACCATCAATGTTGAATGCACTGCCGTCATCGTCGGAACGCCGCCCGGAGCAAGCTCGCTCCCACAGGTTATGAATGCCGACAGGGACATTGAGGATTTGAAATGAACAGGTTCCATGAAAAAGTTGCGCTGATTACCGGCGCGGCCCAAGGGATTGGCCGCCGTGTTGCCGAGCGGATGGCGGCCGAGGGCGCACGCCTGGTGCTGGTTGATCGTTCCGAGCTGGTGTTTGAGCTGCAAGAACAGCTGGGGCAAACCAGCGAAGTACTGACCCTGACCGCCGACCTTGAACAGTACGCCGAGTGCAATCGCGTGATGACGGCGGCCATAGAGCGCTTCGGCCGTCTGGATATATTGGTCAACAACGTCGGCGGCACTATCTGGGCCAAGCCTTTCGAACACTACGAAGAGCAACAGATCGAAGCCGAAGTCCGCCGTTCGCTGTTTCCAACCCTGTGGTGCTGCCATGCCGCGTTGCCGTTCATGCTGGAGCAGGGCAGCGGCGCTATCGTCAACGTGTCGTCCATTGCGACACGTGGAGTCAATCGCGTGCCTTACGGTGCGGCCAAGGGCGGGGTCAATGCGCTCACCGCGTGTCTGGCGTTCGAAACCGCCGAGCGGGGCGTGCGGGTCAATGCCACCGCGCCGGGCGGCACGCAAGCACCGCCACGGCGGATTCCGCGCAACAGCGCCGAGCAGAGCCCGCAGGAGAAGGTCTGGTATCAACAGATTGTCGATCAAACCGTCGACAGCAGCCTGATGAAACGCTATGGCACCATTGACGAGCAGGTCGGGGCGATCCTGTTTCTGGCCTCTGACGACGCGGCCTACATCACCGGTCTGGTGATGCCGGTCGGCGGCGGTGATCAGGGTTAAGCTATCCCTTGTGGAAGCGAGCACTTTCAAGCTCTGTGTTAACATCGCCGCCTTATGCAAAACGGCACGAAGAGGGGTTGAAAGAAGATGGCTCAGAGGATGGTGGTGCTCGACACCGAAACCACCGGCATGCCGGTGACCGACGGCCACCGGATTATCGAGATCGGTTGCGTCGAGTTGATCGGTCGACGCCTGACGGGCCGGCATTTCCACGTTTATTTGCAGCCAGACCGGGAAAGTGACGAGGGCGCGATTGGCGTCCACGGTATTACCAACGAATTTCTGGTAGGCAAGCCGCGTTTCGCTGAAGTGGCCGATGAGTTCTTCGAATTCATCAAGGGCGCGCAGCTGATCATCCATAACGCGGCGTTCGACGTTGGCTTCATCAACAACGAATTCGCGCTGATGGGCCAGCAGGATCGGGCGGATATCACCCAGCATTGCTCGATCCTCGACACCCTGATGATGGCCCGTGAGCGTCACCCAGGGCAGCGCAACAGCCTCGATGCCTTGTGCAAACGTTATGGCGTCGACAACTCCGGTCGTGAGCTGCACGGCGCCTTGCTCGACTCCGAGATTCTCGCTGACGTCTACCTGACCATGACCGGCGGCCAGACCAGTCTGTCGCTGGCGGGTAATGCGTCTGACGGTAACGGTTCGGGCGAGGGTTCGGGTAATCAGGCGAGCGAGATTCGTCGCCTGCCGGCCGATCGCAAGCCGACGCGGATCATTCGCGCCAGTGAAACGGACCTGGCCGAGCACGCCTCGCGCCTTGAAGTCATCGCCAAGTCCGCCGGTGCTCCGGCACTGTGGACCCAACTGGCCGAGGCCAAGGCAAGTCAATAATTAAGGTGTTGCACGCTTACCGTAGCAGCTGCCGAACCTGTGAGGCTGCGTTCGAGGACGAAGTCCTCGCAAACAAGCAATGCGCAGTTTTTCTGCAGGAACTCGTTTACCTATTGCGACTGCTTCGCAGCCGAACGCAGCCTCACAGGTTCGGCAGCTGCTACGGATCGCGGTGTTGGGCAATGCTCGCTCGCCACATGGGCCTCAACCCTCTACCCTGAGTGTATTGGCAGACCACGGTCTGCCGCCTCAGGACGCCGAGCCCCATGTATAAAGACTTGAAGTTCCCGGTCCTTATTGTCCACCGCGACATCAAGGCTGACACGGTCGCCGGTGATCGTGTGCGCGGCATCGCCCGGGAATTGGAACAGGAAGGTTTCAGCATCTTTTCGGCGGTGGATTACGCCGAAGGGCGACTGGTCGCCTCGACCCACCACGGCCTCGCATGCATGTTGATTGCTGCCGAAGGCGCCGGGGAAAACACCCATCTTTTACAGAACATGGTCGAATTGATTCGTGTGGCTCGTGCCCGTGCGCCGAATTTGCCGATTTTCGCCCTGGGCGAGCAAGTGACGCTGGAAAACGCCCCGGCCGATGCCATGAGCGAACTGAACCAGTTACGCGGCATTCTTTATCTGTTCGAAGACACCGTGCCGTTTCTGGCGCGTCAGGTCGCCCGCGCGGCGCGTAATTACCTTGATGGCTTGCTGCCGCCATTTTTCAAGGCCCTGGTGCAACACACCGCCGATTCCAACTATTCCTGGCACACCCCAGGGCACGGTGGTGGCGTGGCTTATCACAAAAGTCCGGTAGGGCAGGCGTTTCACCAGTTTTTTGGTGAGAACACCTTGCGTTCTGACCTGTCGGTCTCGGTGCCGGAACTCGGCTCGTTGCTGGACCACACCGGGCCACTGGCGGAAGCCGAGGCTCGCGCTGCGCGTAATTTCGGCGCCGATCACACGTTTTTCGTGATCAATGGCACCTCGACCGCCAACAAGATCGTCTGGCAAGCCATGGTCGCGCGTGACGATCTGGTGCTGGTGGACCGCAACTGCCACAAATCGGTGTTGCACTCGATCATCATGACCGGGGCGATCCCGTTGTACCTGTGTCCAGAGCGCAATGAACTGGGGATCATCGGGCCGATTCCGTTGAGCGAATTCAGCCGCGAATCAATCAAGGCCAAGATCGACGCGAGCCCGCTGACCAAGGGCCGAGAACCAAAGGTCAAGCTGGCGGTGGTGACCAATTCGACGTACGACGGCCTCTGCTACAACGCCGAGCTGATCAAGCAGACCCTGGGCAACAGCGTCGAAGTCCTGCACTTCGACGAAGCCTGGTACGCCTATGCGGCGTTTCACGAGTTCTTCGCCGGGCGTTATGGCATGGGCACCTCACGCACTGATGACAGCCCGCTGGTGTTTACTACCCATTCCACCCACAAACTGCTGGCGGCTTTCAGTCAGGCGTCGATGATTCACGTGCAGGATGGCGGCGCGCGGCAACTGGACCGCGACCGCTTCAATGAAGCGTTCATGATGCACATCTCCACGTCGCCGCAGTACAGCATCATCGCCTCGCTGGATGTGGCGTCGGCGATGATGGAAGGCCCGGCCGGCCGGTCGCTGTTGCAGGAAATGTTCGATGAGGCGCTGAGCTTTCGCCGGGCGCTGGCCAACCTGCGTCAGCACATCGCTGCCGATGACTGGTGGTTCTCCATCTGGCAGCCGCCGCTGGTGGAGGGGATCGACAAGGTGACGACCTCGGACTGGCTGTTGCAGCCTGAAGCCGACTGGCATGGCTTTGGCGACATCGCCGAGGATTACGTGTTGCTGGACCCGATCAAAGTGACGCTGGTGATGCCGGGTCTGACGGCCGGTGGCGCACTGAGCGAGCGGGGAATTCCGGCGGCAGTGGTCAGCAAGTTCCTCTGGGAGCGTGGGCTGGTGGTGGAGAAGACCGGTCTGTATTCATTCCTGGTGCTGTTTTCCATGGGCATCACCAAGGGCAAATGGAGCACTTTGCTCACTGAGTTGCTCGAATTCAAACGCAGCTACGACGCCAACATCAGTCTGGCGGCGTGTCTGCCGTGTGTCGCGCAACGAGACGTGGCGCGTTATCAAGGCATGGGGCTGCGCGACCTGTGCGATCAATTGCACGCCTGCTACCGCAGCAACGCCACCGCCAAGCATCTCAAACGCATGTACACCGTGCTTCCAGAGATCGCCATGAAACCGGCCGATGCCTATGATCAATTGGTCCGGGGCGAGGTCGAGGCGGTGTCCATCGACCAGTTGCAGGGGCGTATCGCGGCAGTGATGCTGGTGCCGTACCCGCCAGGGATTCCGTTGATCATGCCCGGCGAACGCTTCACCGAGTCGACTCGCTCGATCATCGATTACCTGGCATTCGCCCGCACGTTCGACAGCAGCTTCCCGGGTTTCGTCGCCGATGTGCACGGCTTGCAGCACGAAGACGAGGGCAATGGGCGGTGTTATACCGTCGATTGCATCAAGCTTTGAGGACTTTTCCGAGTATGCAACCGGTCATCAATCCCAAGCATCCGGGTCTGGCGGTACGTGTCGCCGATCAAGGATTCGCTGCGTATATCTGGGGCAGTGACTTCAGTTTTGAGGTCCGGGCTTACGCCGCCGCAGAGATCAATAAACCGGTGGATCAGTGGGTGCTGGAAACCGTTACGCCCTACCGCAAATGCTACGGCATCGACCCGCAAGAGTTCGCCAGTTACCGGGACGCGGCCGACAGTGCGATCTTCATGGCGTTTCTCGATGACCATCCGGTAGGGCACATCGTGGTCAGTACCAACTGGAACGGTTTTGCCCATATCGATGAGCTGGCGGTGCACGCTCCGGCGCGTCGCCACGGGGTGGCCAAGGCGTTGCTGGACGTCGCGCAGTTCTGGAGTCGCAAGAAGAAACTGCCGGGCATCATGCTGGAAACCCAGAACAACAACCTGGGGGCCTGCCGGCTGTATGAGCGTTGCGGTTATGTGATCGGTGGCATCGATCATCTGCGCTATCGCGGTATCGACCCGCAAACCGCTGAAGTGGCGTTGTTCTGGTATCGGCTGTTCGACAATCCGTTGGAAAATCCGCTTACCCCGTCAACAGCGCCTCGGCTTGTTCCTTGATGATGTCCAGTAAGGCCTGAATCGCGGGAGAGGGGGCGACGTTGTTCAGGGTCAAGGCATAAAGGCTGATCGGCACCGCCGGTGACAGCGGGCAAACGTCCAGTCCGCTGGCCTTGGCGCCGATCGCGGTAAACGGGTCGACGATCGCCAGGCCTTCGCCGGCCTCGACCATGCTGCGCATCATCTGATGGGTCTGGACCCGGGTTTGCACCACCGGTGCCGGGCGCAAGGCGTGCAGTTTGCTCTCGAACATCACACTGAGCGGATCGTGACCTTCGAGCCCGACCATCGATTGGCCGGCCAGGTCCTGCACGGAAATGTACTTTTGCCTGGGTTGCAGCCAGCCGTGAGGCGCCAGGAGCTGGAGTTTGCCTTGGGCAATGATCTGGCACTGAATGGCGGGGTGGTCGGGGTCGTGCAGGCTCATGCCGAGATCGCTTTCACGCAGCAGCAGGCTTCTGACGATTTCACGGGTGGGCTGGCTGAGCAGCGAGCAGGGCGCATCCGGAAAACGCCGACGCAGGGTGGCGATGCCGTGCGGCAACAACTGTTGCGCCAAGGGCGGCGTGCAAATGATCCGCAAGGGGGGCGCCAGGTACTGTTTGAGACTGTTGGCCAGCCGCTGCACTGGTTCAAGTGCTTCGTAGACGTGAGCGATCTCGACCTGCAACTCCCGCGCCTCACGGGTGGCCTGCAAACGCCCGCGTACGCTGGCAAACAGCATGAAGCCGAGTTGATCCTCGGCTTCGCGCAAAATCCCCTCGACCCCGGCCACCGGCAATTGCAGCATCTCGGCAGCGGTGCCCAGATGACCGGTTTGCAGGAGCGCCTGGATCACTTCGATATGACGTAAACGCATGCGTGAAGTCCATGTTCAGCAGGTGAGGGGTCAGTGACTGAATCCTAACCCAAGTCCGTGCCTATGACTTCAGCTCATAACGGTGGTTTATGAGGCGACGTTTGATTCAGGCTCGCGGGTGATGGTAACGCCCGATTGCACCAAGACAAATTCGTTGTCATCGAGTTTGTTGATGCGATCGCCAATAGCCAGCTTATAGGTGGTGACAGGCGCAGAGCCGGCGATACCGTCCTGCGACGGGGTGGATTCCTGGAACTCATGCACTGAATAAACACGGCCTTCCGCGTCTCTTGCATGGAATTGTCCGACGAGTACTGCTGCCATCTGCTTAGAACCTCTGGAGATAAGTCACTCAATTTGCGGTTCTGTAGACCGTCGATAAGCGTGGTAAGTTTTCCTACAGGAAAAAAATAGTATTTAACCGCCATTCCGCGACACGGAGCACGTGAAGTACTGCCGAATCATCTATAACTACAGGCTCCTTTAGCCAGATAGTCGGGAATTCCCCATGAGCAAGGTCTATACGATTGCTGTCCTGGTTGGCAGTTTGAGAAAACAGTCGATCAACCGCAAAGTCGCGCTGGCGCTGGCTGAACTGGCGCCGGCGAACCTCAGGCTGAACATCGTCGAGATTGGTGATCTGCCGCTCTATAACGAAGACATCGACGTAACCCCGCCGGCAGCCTACAGCACTTTCCGAGATCAGGTGAGCTCATCCGACGCGGTGCTGTTTGTGACACCGGAATATAACCGCTCGGTGCCTGCCCCTTTGAAGAACGCGATTGACGTCGGTTCCCGCCCTTATGGCAAGAGTGTCTGGGGCGGTAAACCGGGTGCGGTAATCAGTGCTTCGCCTGGCGCGATCGGTGGTTTCGGCGCCAACCACCATTTGCGCCAATCCATGGTGTTTCTCAATGTGCCCTGCATGCAACAACCGGAAGCCTACCTGAGCAACGCCGGTTCGGCGTTCGACGACTCGGGCAAAGTGACCGAATCGGTTCGGCCGTTTTTGCAGAAGTTCATCAATGCTTACGCTGAGTGGGTCGAGCAATTTAATAAGGCTTGATCGGTCGGGGGCCAGTGCTTACGCTCAGGAAGCGCTGGCCAGTCAGCTGTTGATCGAACCATTCGATTTTGGGCGGCCGTGCGACAAGGATTTGAACAATGCAAAGCCCGACCACGGTCACACGGCTGATCACCCGTAAAAACGCCATCGACCAGAGTCGTGTCGAGTATGAGCAGCGCAGCCTGATTCCGGCGGTTGGCGAGGTGATCCTGAAGATTGATCGCTGCGCTCTGACCACCAATAACATTACCTACGCAGCCTATGGCGACTCGATGCATTACTGGGAGTTTTTTCCGACAGGGCAATCGGAATGGGGCCAGATCCCGGCCTGGGGTTTTGCCGATGTGCTGGCCTCTGAAGTCGATGGCATTGCGCTAGGGGAGCGCTTTTACGGCTACTTCCCACTGGCCAGTCATCTCTGGGTGCGCCCGGAGCGGGTGACCAAACGCGGTTTTTATGACGCCGCGCCGCACCGGCAAACACTGCTATCGGTTTACAACCAATACACCCGTTGCAGCTGGGACAGGTACTACAGCCCGGAGAACGAAAACCTGCAAATTCTGCTAACCCCGCTGTTTTTGACGTCGTTGATGTTGGCAGACTTCCTCCAGGACAATCAGTTCTTCGGTGCGACTCGTCTGGTGTTCTCCAGTGCTTCGAGTAAAACCGCTTTTGGCACGGCTGTTTGCCTGGCGGGCCAGGCGGGTCTGGAGCGAGTGGCACTGACGTCGGCGGGGAACAAGGCGTTTGTCGAGCATCTAGGGTGTTACGAGCGCACGCTCGGGTATGCCGAGTTGGCGTCGTTGGCGACTGACCGTCAGACCTTGTACGTGGATTTTTCCGGCGATCTGGATTTACGCGACCAAGTGCATCAGCATTTCGCCGAGCGATTGGTTTACAGCTGCTTTGTAGGTTCTACCCAAAGCACTGATGAGGCGCAATTGAGTGCTAAAACAGGGCCGCAGCCGGCGTTTTTCTTTGCCCCGATCCAGATTCGCAAACGCAACGCCGAATGGGGCGGGCAGCGGCTCAGCCAGTATATCGGCGAGGCAGTGCAGCAGTTCTATCGGCAAGTGACGGCACCGGCCAATCCATTGCTCAAGGTGGTGGAGAGTGATGGGCTTGAAGCCGCACAGACGGTTATTTCACGGCTGTTTCATGGGCAGATCGCACCGATCGAAGGGCATGTGATCCGTTTGTAATATCAGAACTCCACAAAAACCGTAGCAGCTGGCGCAGCCTGCGTTCGGCCGCGTAGCGGTCGTAAATCCTGAATTTGCGGTTAACCTGACACCCCGTGGTGTTTGATTTTACGACTGCTTCGCAGCCGAACGCAGGCTGCGCCAGCTGCTACAGGTTGCTTGTGATACGGTTTATTCGCTTTACCCTATATTCGAAATTCCATATATTCTCGCTTCGTTTGTTCAGGCGCTTTCACTTCCATGCCCGATTCCTGCAATCCCGTCGATGTGTTCAAGGCGCTAGCCGATGACACCCGCAGTCGTATTGCTTTGCTGATCGCCCGAGAGGGTGAGTTGTGCGTGTGCGAGCTGACTGCTGCGCTGGACCTGAGCCAGCCGAAAATCTCCCGTCACCTGGCGCAATTGCGCAGCCATGGATTGCTGGCGGACCGTCGCCAGGGGCAATGGGTTTTCTATCGCCTGCACCCGCAATTATCTCCGTGGGTCGTGACGCTGTTGCAAGGCGCGCTGGCTGCCAACGGTGTCTGGCTTGCCGCTGACATCGCGCGTTTGCAGGCGATGGATGACCGTCCGGTCCGCTGCTGCTGACTCCCCCTTCATTTTTTTACCCTTAGTTCAAGGCTGTTTCGCATGCTCATCGCGTCGTTGATTTTTCTCCAGACCATTACCCTGGTGATCTGGCAACCCAAAGGCCTTGGCGTAGGCTGGAGTGCAGTACTGGGGGCGGTGCTGGCGCTACTCACTGGCGTGGTACACGTCAGCGATATCCCGCTGGTGTGGGAGATCATCTGGAACGCCACCGGGACGTTTGTCGCGCTGATCATCATCAGCCTGTTGCTGGACGAGGCGGGTTTCTTTGCCTGGGCGGCGTTGCATGTGGCGCGTTGGGGGCAGGGTAACGGGCGCAAGCTATTCGCTTATATGGTGCTGCTCGGGGCGCTGGTATCGGCCTTGTTCGCCAATGATGGCGCGGCATTGATCCTCACGCCTATCGTGATTTCGATGCTGCTGGCTTTGCGATTTTCTCCGACAGCGACGCTGGCGTTCGTCATGGGCGCCGGATTTATCGCCGATACCGCGAGTCTGCCGCTGGTGGTGTCGAACCTGGTGAACATCGTTTCTGCGGACTTCTTCCACATTGGATTCAACCGCTACGCGGCGGTGATGGTACCGGTCAACCTGGTGGCCGTCGCGGCGACGTTGGCGGTGCTGCTGTGGTTCTTCAGGCGGGACATTCCGGCTGATTACGATCCGCAACAACTGGAAGACCCGAAGACTGCGATTCACGACAAGGCAACCTTCTTTGCCGGTTGGTGTGTGCTGGTGATTTTGCTGCTCGGCTGTTTTGCCCTGGAGCCGTTGGGGATTCCCATCAGCGCGATTTCGGCGGTGTGCGCGGCATTGCTGCTGGCCATCGCCGCCCATGGGCACAAGATATCAACGCGTAAGGTGATGAAAGAAGCACCGTGGCACATCGTGATTTTCTCCCTGGGCATGTACCTGGTGGTCTACGGCATGCGTAACGCCGGGCTGACCGCACACCTGGCCGGTTGGCTGGATGTGTTCGGGGATTACGGCGTGTGGGGCGCCGCCATGGGCACCGGGCTGCTGACCGCGTTGTTGTCGTCGATCATGAACAACCTGCCGACAGTACTGATTGGCGCATTGTCGATCGATGCCAGCCAGGCCACCGGGGTGGTGAAAGAAGCCATGATCTACGCCAACGTGATCGGCAGCGATCTGGGGCCGAAAATCACCCCGATCGGTAGTCTGGCGACGTTGCTTTGGTTGCATGTGCTGGAGCGCAAGAATATCCGGATTGGCTGGGGGTATTACTTCAAGGTCGGGATCGTGCTGACGGTGCCGGTATTGCTGGTGACCCTCGCGGCGTTGGCGTTGAGGCTGTCCATCTAGACCGTGTCGACCCTATCGCGAGCAAGCTCGCTCCCACAGGGGGACGCGTTCCAAATGTGGGAGCGAGCTTGCTCGCGATGAGGCCGGTTCAGGCGCCACAAAGCTCAACTCTGCCCCGGCACGTTCGGCCACAAATCAGCCACCAGAAACAACCGCTCGGCCTCTTCCCAGTCTCCGTCGCCGTTTTCGGTCAGGCGTACCAGCAACTGCGCAGGCGCTTGAGCGTCAAGCGCTGTCAGCCAGGTCTCGAGTTGCGTGCGGTCCCAGGTGTGCTCGGCAGGGTAGTGGGCAGGTGCGAGCCAGGCGTGGCGTGGCAGCGGTTGCCAACGACCGGGTGAGCTCTGGGCGATGAAGTGCACCCAGTCTCGCTGATGCAACCAACAACCCTTGAGGTGGTGCGGGTGGGCACCGTCCGGTGACTGAGCTTCGCCTGGCCATGGATACAGCAGATAACCGCCCAGCCACAGGTGTGCGCTGAACTGCAGGATATCCAGCGCGGCCAAGGCTTCGCGGCTTTCGGGGCGAGCGGAGATTGGCAGTTGATGGTGGGCCAGATGCGCCAGTTTGCGGTCCAGTCGGTCGTGACATCCCGGGCCAAGCCACTGGGCGGTGTCGTGGCCGTCGCCGTTCTGCGGTCCCAGATACAGCTTGATCGCCAGTTCCAGATGATGCACGCCGTCGCGGTCACGCAGCAGCATGTCCAGCTCGCCGAGGGTATGACCTTCGCGGCGAATCGGCAGGTTGGCGGCAATCAGCTCGATTCCCGGCGCGTGCTGCACGGCAAACTGCCAGAGCCGTTCGTAATACAAGCCCAGCCGACGAGTCGCGCCGAGCGCCAGCCAGCGCTGCAATTCACGGCTGTCCTGATCCAGCTGCCGCAGCCAGTGCTCCAGTCGTTCGGGCGCTTGTACCCAGTCGCTGCCAGCGAGTGGATGGCGTTGTGGCCAGGGTGTTTCGCTGAGCATCGGTGGCGCGAGGATGACCCAGGCCAGGTCGCGCACTTCGGGATGGCGCAACTGACGGGGTAGGGTGAGCAAGCCAGGAAATAGGGTCATCTTGCGAGCATAGCGCTTTGGTTCGCGGCTGAAAGGATTTTGTCTACGGCCCGCTTTCGCCCATAATCGTGTTTTTCGCCGTCGCAGACCAAGCGTCAACAGATCCTGATTAGGAGCCCCATGGAGCAATTTCGCAATATCGGCATCATCGGTCGCCTGGGCAGTTCGCAGGTGCTGGATACCGTTCGCCGACTGAAAAGATTCCTGCTTGACCGGCACTTGCATGTGATTCTCGAAGACACCATTGCTGAAGTCCTGCCCGGCCATGGCCTGCAAACCTCGTCGCGCAAGATGCTCGGGGAGGTCTGTGACATGGTGATTGTCGTTGGCGGTGACGGCAGCCTGCTGGGCGCCGCCCGGGCATTGGCACGGCACAACATTCCGGTGCTGGGGATCAACCGCGGCAACCTGGGCTTTCTGACCGACATCCGCCCGGATGAGCTGGAAGTCAAAGTCGCCGAGGTGCTCGATGGGCACTATCTGGTCGAAAACCGCTTTCTGTTGCAGGCCGAAGTTCGCCGTCATGCCGAGGCCATAGGTCAGGGCGATGCGCTGAATGACGTGGTGCTGCACCCCGGCAAGTCGACGCGGATGATCGAGTTCGAGCTGTATATCGACGGCCAGTTCGTCTGCAGCCAAAAAGCCGACGGCCTGATCGTCGCCACACCCACCGGTTCGACTGCTTACGCGCTGTCGGCAGGCGGCCCGATCATGCATCCCAAGCTCGATGCCATTGTGATTGTGCCGATGTACCCCCATACCTTGTCAGGAAGGCCGATTGTGGTCGATGGCAACAGCGAGCTGAAAATCGTCGTGTCGAAGGATATGCAGATTTACCCGCAAGTCTCCTGTGACGGGCAGAACCACTTCACCTGCGCCCCCGGTGACACCATCACCGTGAGCAAAAAGGCGCAGAAACTGCGGCTGATTCATCCGCTCGACCACAACTACTACGAAGTCTGCCGGACCAAGCTTGGCTGGGGCAGCCGGTTGGGTGGTGGAGGCGACTGATGCTCGATCCCGCGCGTAGCTACGACCTGATCGGTGACGTGCACGGTTGCGCTCATACTCTTGAGCATTTGCTGGACCGACTCGGGTATCACAAACAAGCTGGCATCTGGCGCCATCCGTCACGTATGGCCGTATTTCTCGGTGATGTGATCGACCGTGGCCCGCGGATTCGCGAAGCGCTGCACCTCGTTCACGACATGGTCGAGGCCGGCCAGGCGCTGTGCATCATGGGCAACCATGAATTCAACGCGCTCGGCTGGAGCACGCCGGCACCGCCCGGTAGCGGCAAACAGTACGTGCGTGATCACACGCCACGGCATGCACGGCTGATCGATGAAACCCTGACACAGTTTGCCAATCACCCGGCCGACTGGCATGACTTCCTCGCGTGGTTCTACGAGATGCCGCTGTTTGTCGATGCCGGGCGCTTCCGGGTGGTCCACGCCTGTTGGGACGGTGGCCTGATCGACGTGCTGCGTGCGCAACATCCCGATGGCCGCGTCGATGAGCACTTCGTCCAGGCGGCGGCGGTTTCCGGCAGTTTTGCCTGCATGGCGTTCGACCGGTTACTGCGCGGCACCGACATGCGCCTGCCGCACGGTTTGACCATGACCAGCGGCGACGGTCTGACGCGCTCGTTCTTCCGCACCAAATTCTGGGAAGACAACCCGCAAACCTACGGCGACATTGTGTTCCAGCCAGACGCCTTGCCCGAGCCCGTGGCGCGCACGCCGCTGTCGCCGGTAGAGAAGGACACGCTGTTGCGCTACGGCATCGACGAGCCACTATTGTTTGTCGGCCACTACTGGCGCAGTGGCAAACCGGCGCCGATCCGTCCGAACCTGGCCTGCCTGGATTACAGCGCGGTGCTGTACGGTAAATTGGTTGCCTATCGTCTGGACCAGGAAACCCGCCTTGATCCACGCAAATTTGTCTGGGTCGATGTTGAACGGCCAGAGGAGCTGCAATGAGTGCTGTTGCTGTATTACGTCTGCCACTGGCGGTGGATCTGAGTGGTTTCGTCAAATTGCTGCAACGCATGCACGTACCACATCGGGTCAGCGAAGAAGCCGGTGAGCAGGTGCTCTGGGTGCCTGACGCTATCAGCGAAGACGTGCGTGCGCTGTACGAACGTTTTCCTGCGGGCGATCCCGAGCATCAACTGGAGATCCCGGCCGCACAAGCGAGTATCCAGCGTCCAGGGTTCGTCGAGCAGTTGCGCAATAGTCCGGTGACCGCACTGATTTTGCTGCTGAGCATGATCGTCGGTGCGGTGACCTTGCTCGGCGAGAACCTCAATACGATGCACTGGCTGACGTTCCTCGATTTCCGCGTGGTGGGCGAATACATCCACTTCACGCCGTTGGCCGACAGCCTGGCGGCGGGGCAGTGGTGGCGTCTGGTGACGCCGATGCTGATCCACTTTGGCGTTCTCCACCTGGCCATGAACGGTATGTGGTACTGGGAACTGGGGCGACGCATCGAGTTGCGTCAGGGCAGTATCAATCTGCTGGGGCTGACGTTGCTGTTCAGTCTGGTGTCGAACTACGCCCAATATTATTACGGCGGCCCGACGTTGTTCGGCGGCCTGTCCGGGGTGCTTTACGGCTTGCTCGGGCATTGCTGGATCTACCAGTTGCTGTCGCCGAACCCGGCGTATCGTCTGCCTCGCGGGGTATTGGTGATGATGCTGGTGTGGCTGCTGCTGTGCATGTCCGGGCTGATCTCGATGATCGGTTTCGGCGAAATTGCCAATGCGGCGCACGTCGGCGGGTTACTCGTCGGGTGCCTCACCGGTTTGTTGGGCGGCTTGTACAGTCGCCGTAAACTCTCTGTCCAATAAATCGCCGTCCAAATTGCTATGTGAATAACCAGCGCGGAGACCTGATGTCCTCTTTTAACGAAATGATCAACAACATCACGCCAGAGATCTACCAGAGCCTGAAACTGGCGGTAGAGATCGGCAAGTGGTCCGACGGCGGCAAACTGACCGCCGAACAGCGTGAACTGTCGTTGCAAGCGATGATCGCCTGGGAGGTGCAGAACCTGCCCGAGGAAGAGCGCACCGGCTATATGGGCCCGCAGGAATGCAGTTCGAAGTCGATCACCGTGCCAAATATCCTGTTCAAGTCGGATGCCATCCATTGATCGAGATTGGCCGCGGTGCAATCAGCAAGATGTCGGCGCGCCTCGAAGCGTCGACCGTGCAATACGCCTTTCGCCTGGGCGATACCGAGGTGCCGGTCAATCCGATGATTGGCAGCACGGTTCGCCTGGAATACCTGGGTGCGATCCATTGCATCCATTGCGGACGCAAAACCAAAACCAGTTTCAGCCAGGGTTACTGCTACCCATGCATGACCAAACTGGCGCAGTGCGATGTCTGCATCATGAGCCCGGAGCGTTGTCACTATGACGCCGGCACTTGCCGTGAGCCAGCGTGGGGCGAGCAGTTCTGCATGACCGACCACGTGGTGTATCTGGCCAACTCGTCGGGCGTCAAAGTCGGGATCACCCGGGCCACTCAGTTGCCAACCCGCTGGCTCGATCAGGGCGCCAGCCAGGCACTGCCGATCATGCGCGTGTCGACCCGTCAGCAATCCGGCTTCGTCGAAGACCTGTTCCGCAGTCAGGTGGCCGACAAGACCAACTGGCGCGCCTTGCTCAAGGGCGATGCCGCACCGGTTGACCTGAAACAGATACGTGATCAACTGTTCGAAAGCTGTGCCGAGGGCGTGCAAGGACTGCAGGAGCGCTTCGGTCTGCAAGCGATTCAACCGGTATTTGATGTCGAGCCGATTGAAATCCATTACCCGGTCGAGCAGTACCCGGCCAAGATCGTCAGCTTCAATCTGGACAAGAACCCGATTGCCGAAGGCACGCTGATGGGGATCAAGGGCCAGTACCTGATCTTCGATACCGGCGTTATCAATATTCGTAAATACACGGCTTACCAGCTCGCCGTGCATCAGTAGAAGGACTCCAGCATGCGCACCGAACAACCGAAGATGATCTACCTGAAGGACTATCAGGCGCCCGAGTACCTGATCGACGAGACGCACCTGACCTTCGAGTTGTACGAGGACCACAGCCTGGTCCATGCGCAACTGGTGATGCGCCGCAACCCGGCCCGTGGCGCGGGCCTGCCGCCGCTGGTGCTCGATGGCCAGCAGCTGGAACTGCTGTCGGTAGCGTTGGGCGACAGTGAGCTGAGCGCCAGCAATTATCAGCTGACAGACAATCACCTGACCTTGCACCCGACCAGCGCCAGCTTCACGGTCGATACCAGCGTCAGGATTCACCCGGAAACCAACACCGCGCTGGAAGGCCTGTACAAGTCCGGCGGGATGTTCTGCACCCAGTGCGAGGCCGAAGGCTTTCGCAAGATCACCTATTACCTCGACCGCCCGGACGTGATGAGCAAATTCACCACCACGGTCAGCGCCGAGCAGCACAGCTATCCGGTGCTGCTGTCCAACGGCAACCCGATTGCCTCAGGTCCCGGTGAAGACGGTCGGCACTGGGCGACCTGGGAAGACCCGTTCATGAAGCCGGCCTACCTGTTCGCGCTGGTGGCCGGTGACTTGTGGTGTGTCGAAGACACCTTTACCACCATGACCCAGCGCAGTGTGGCGCTGCGCATTTACGTCGAGCCGGAAAACATCGACAAGTGCCAGCACGCCATGAACAGCCTGAAGAAGTCCATGCGCTGGGACGAAGAAGTCTATGGCCGCGAGTACGACCTGGACATCTTCATGATCGTTGCGGTCAACGATTTCAACATGGGCGCGATGGAGAACAAGGGCCTCAATATCTTCAACTCCAGCTGCGTGCTGGCCCGTGCCGAAACCGCGACCGACGCCGCGCACCAGCGGGTTGAAGCAGTGGTTGCCCACGAATACTTCCACAACTGGTCAGGCAACCGCGTGACCTGCCGCGACTGGTTCCAACTGTCGCTCAAGGAAGGTTTCACGGTGTTCCGTGATGCCGAGTTCTCCGCCGACATGCACTCGCGCACCGTCAAGCGTATCGAGGACGTGGCGTACTTGCGCACTCACCAGTTTGCCGAAGACGCCGGCCCGATGGCTCATGCGGTGCGCCCGGATGCGTTCATCGAGATTTCCAACTTCTACACCCTGACCGTCTACGAGAAAGGTTCGGAAGTGGTGCGCATGATTCGCACCTTGCTTGGCGCCGACGGTTTCCGCAAAGGCAGCGACCTGTATTTCGAGCGTCACGATGGCCAGGCGGTCACCTGCGACGATTTCATCAAGGCCATGGAAGATGCCAACGGCGTCGACCTGACCCAGTTCAAACGCTGGTACAGCCAGGCCGGTACGCCGCGTCTGGCGGTGAGCGAGTCTTACGACGCGGCGGCCAAAACCTACAGCCTGACCTTCTGTCAGAGCTGCCCGGCAACCCCGGACAAGGTTGAAAAACTGCCGTTCGTGATTCCGCTCGAACTGGGCCTGCTGAATAGCAAAGGCGCGGCGATTGCTCTGCGGCTGGCGGGTGAAGCGGCCGCTGACGGCACCTCCCGCGTGCTGTCAGTGACTGAAGCCGAGCAGACCTTCACCTTCGTCGATATTGCTGAACAACCGTTGCCCTCGTTGCTGCGCGGCTTCTCGGCGCCAGTAAAACTGAGCTTCCCGTACAACCGCGATCAACTGATGTTCCTGATGCAACACGACAGCGACGGCTTCAACCGTTGGGAAGCCGGCCAGCAATTGTCGGTGCAAGTGTTGCAGGAACTGATTGCTCAGCATCAAGCAGGTCAGGCATTGGTGCTCGATCAGCGCCTGATCAGTGCATTGCGCACGGTGCTGGCGAATGAATCCCTGGATCAGGCGATGGTCGCCGAAATGCTCTCGCTGCCAAGCGAGGCCTACCTGACTGAAATCAGCGAAGTGGCGGACGTCGATGCGATTCACGCAGCCCGTGAGTTCGCCCGCAAGCAACTGGCGGACAACCTGTTCGACGCGCTGTGGCTGCGTTACCAGGCCAATCGCGAGTTGTCGAAGCAAACCGCTTATGTTGCAGAAGCCGAGCACTTCGCTCGTCGTAGCCTGCAAAACATTGCGTTGTCCTACCTGATGCTCAGTGGCAAGCCCGAAGTGCTGGCGTCGACCCTTGAGCAGTTTGATGCCTGCGACAACATGACTGAGCGTCTGACCTCGTTGGCGGTGCTGGTGAATTCGCCGTTCGAGGCCGAGAAGGCCAAGGCACTGGCGAGTTTTGCCGAGCACTTCAAGGACAATCCGCTGGTCATGGACCAATGGTTCAGCGTGCAGGCCGGCAGCGGTTTACCGGGTGGCTTGCAGCGGGTTCGTCAGTTGATGGAGCACCCGGCGTTCAACATCAAGAACCCGAACAAGGTGCGGGCGTTGGTCGGTGCGTTTGCCGGGCAGAACCTGATCAACTTCCATGCGGCCGATGGTTCGGGTTATCGCTTCCTTGCGGATCTGGTGATCGAGTTGAACGGTTTCAACCCGCAGATCGCCTCTCGCCAACTGGCGCCGCTGACGCGCTGGCGTAAATACGACAGTGCCCGTCAGGTGCTGATGAAGGCCGAACTGGAGCGCATTCGCGCTTCGGGTCAGCTGTCCAGCGATGTGTTTGAAGTGGTCAGCAAAAGCCTCGCGTAAGCCTATAGCCGCTCCCACAGGTGTTCACCCGAACCCTGTGGGAGCGAGCTTGCTCGCGAAGGCTGCCTGACAACCGACCCATCTCTTGCGTATGTACACTGATCAAAATTGTGGGAGCTGGCTTGCCTGCGAAGGCGGCCTGACAGCCGACCTGTCTTTCGCAGATGTACACCAATCCAAACTGTGGGAGCGAGCTTGCTCGCGATAGCGGCCTGACAGCCGACCAATTTCTTGCAGGTGTACATATCCATTCCTGCGGTAACGGCGGCTTAGGGTTTCGCCCTTACGGCGAGTCACTTTTGACAAGCGACTCAAAAGTAACCAAAAGGTCTCGCCCCAAGCGTACGGCTCGTCGCTAAAGCTCCGAGTTCCCTCGCTCCGGCATTCATCAGGGGGCATCGCCTACGGTCTGCTTCGCGACGACCTCCTCTCGATGTGTCCGGCTGCGCCGTACGGCGCTGCGCACCTAACCCCCTGATGAACGCCTCCACTCAGCCTCCCGAAAGGGGCGGGTGGATCAAAAGCCAGATCAAGATCAAGATCAAAAGCCAAAGCTCAAACCTTTGTGTCGGATGTTTTCGCACAATCGCGGGTTTCTAATCATCCGTCCGAATACCTTGTCATTCAGCCACCGTCCTCAATCCTCCAGTTAACAAAACATAACGTGGCGTCGATTGTCAGACCTTTCGAAAGCTGGATAGGATAGGCCAGCTTCCGAAGGGGCTCTAGATTGCAGGTTTCAGCACGGTGCTGCGAACCCGCCATCAGACGTACGCCCTGAACGGCGCCCTGAAAGGTTGAACGACCTAACAATAATAATGGGGGAAGGTCTATGAGTGAGCCTGTCATGGGTGTGGGTTTTTGCCGCCCGCCGGCGTTACGCAGATTCGCGTTGCTGGCTACAGCGCTCTCGCTGTTGGGCTCTGTCGCGCTGTCGGCACCCGTTCTGGCCGCAGCTGCGCCTGCGTCCGATACTGTCTATTCGATTGAATCCGCCAAGTCCGCCAAGGGCCTGATGCTCGATATCGCGCATGCAGGCAAGCGCCTGGTGGCGGTCGGCGATCGTGGCCATATTTTGTATTCCGATGACCAGGGCCAGACCTGGACCCAGGCCAAAGTGCCGAGCCGGCAACTGCTGACCGCAGTCTATTTCGTCGATGACAAGCACGGTTGGGCAGTCGGTCACGACGCGCAAATCCTCGCCAGCGAAGACGGCGGTGTTACCTGGACCAAACAATTCGAAGACTTGAAGCGTGAAGCGCCGCTGCTTGCTGTCTGGTTCAAGGACCTCGGCACAGGCTTTGCCGTGGGCGCTTACGGCGCTCTGCTGGAAACCACCGACGGCGGCAAGCACTGGGAAGACGCCAGCGACCGCCTCGATAACCCGGATCAGTACCACCTCAACGCCATCGCGGCGGTCAAGGAGTCCGGGCTGTTCATCGTGGGCGAGCAGGGCAGCATGTTCCGTTCCCCCGACTGGGGGCAAACCTGGGAACGTCTTCAAGGACCGTACCAGGGGTCACTGTTCGGGGTGATCGGCACCGCCAAACCGGCGACATTGCTGGCCTACGGTCTTCGCGGCAATTTGTTTCGTTCCACTGACTTTGGCAGCACCTGGGAGCCGGTCGAGCTCAAGGCTGCCCGCGGGGCACTGGAGTTCGGCCTGTCCGGTGCGACCTTGCTCGACGACGGCACAATCGTGATCGTCGGCAATGGCGGCAGTGTGGTGCGCAGCAGCGATGACGGGGTGACCTTCAGCGTATTCAACCGTCCCGACCGCATTTCCGTTTCGGCGGTCACCGCGGCAGGCAATGGCAACTTGATTCTGGTAGGACAGGGCGGCGTTCGCGCTACTTCGCCAATCGGCGCCGAGCTGGGCAAATAATGAGAGGCGCAGATATGACATCCATGAGCAGTCATCATCAAGACAAGGCGACGTTTCTCGAGCGCCTGATTTTCAATAACCGCCCGGCAGTGATTGTCATTTGCCTGCTGGTCAGTATTTTCCTGTTTTGGCAGGCAACGCTGATCCGGCCGTCCACCAGCTTCGAAAAAATGATCCCGCTCAAGCATCCTTTCATCGAGAAGATGCTTGAACACCGCAATGACCTGGCCAACCTTGGCAATACCGTGCGTATTTCCGTGGAAGCCACCGATGGCGACATTTTCTCCAAGGAATACATGGAGACCCTGCGTCAGATCAACGACGAAGTGTTTTACATTTCCGGCGTTGACCGCTCCGGCCTCAAGTCGCTGTGGAGTCCGAGCGTGCGCTGGACCGAAGTGACCGAGGAAGGTTTTGCCGGCGGCGAAGTGATTCCGCAGAGCTACAACGGCTCGGCAGACAGCCTTGAGTTGCTGCGCAATAACGTGCTCAAGTCCGGTCAGGTGGGGCGACTGGTATCCAACGACTTCAAGTCGAGCATCGTCGATATTCCGCTGCTGGAGTCCTACCCGGACCCGCAGGACCAAGGCAAGCTGCTGGCGCTGGACTACCAGAAGTTCTCCCACGAGCTTGAAGAAAAGATCCGCGACAAGTTCGAAAAACAGAACCCCAACGTACAGATCCACATCGTCGGTTTCGCCAAGAAGGTCGGCGACCTGATTGACGGTCTGATCATGGTGGTGATGTTCTTTGGCGTGGCGTTCGTCATCACCCTGATCCTGTTGTTGTGGTTCACCAACTGCCTGCGCAGTACCGTGGCGGTCTTGAGCACCACCCTGGTGGCGGTGGTCTGGCAGCTCGGGTTGATGCACGCCGCAGGCTTTGGTCTGGACCCGTACTCGATGCTGGTACCGTTCCTGATCTTCGCCATCGGTATTTCCCACGGTGTGCAGAAGATCAACGGGATCGCCTTGCAGTCCAGCGATGCGGACAACGCCTTGACCGCCGCCCGGCGCACGTTCCGTCAGCTGTTCCTGCCGGGAATGATTGCGATCCTCGCGGATGCGGTGGGCTTCATTACCTTGCTGATCATCGATATCGGGGTGATTCGTGAACTGGCCATCGGTGCGTCCATTGGCGTAGCGGTGATCGTGTTCACTAACCTGATCCTGCTGCCAGTGGCGATTTCCTACGTCGGCATCAGCAAACGTGCCGTCGAGCGCAGCAAGAAAGATGCAACCCGCGAGCACCCGTTCTGGCGTCTGCTGTCGAACTTTGCCAGCTCGAAAGTCGCACCCGTCTCGATCCTCCTGGCGCTGATCGCCTTCGGTGGCGGTCTCTGGTACAGCCAGAACCTGAAAATCGGCGACCTTGACCAGGGTGCGCCGGAGTTGCGCCCGGATTCGCGCTACAACAAGGACAACAACTTCATCATCAGTAACTACTCCACCAGTTCCGATGTTTTGGTGGTGATGGTCAAGACCAAGGCGGAAGGCTGTTCGCGTTACGAAGCCATGGCGCCAATCGATGAACTGATGTGGAAGATGCAGAACACCGAGGGCGTGCAGTCGGCGATTTCCCTGGTGACCGTTTCCAAGCAGATGATCAAGGGCATGAACGAGGGCAACCTGAAGTGGGAAACCCTATCGCGTAACCCGGACGTGCTGAACAACTCCATCGCCCGTGCCGACGGCCTGTACAACAACAGCTGCTCGCTGGCGCCGGTGCTGGTGTTCCTCAACGACCACAAGGCCGAGACCCTCGACCGTGCGGTGCGTGCCGTGCAGGAGTTCGCCAAGGAGAACAACAAGGACGGCCTGGAGTTTATCCTGGCTGCCGGTAACGCCGGGATCGAAGCGGCCACCAACGAGGTGATCAAGGAATCGGAACTGACCATTCTGGTGCTGGTGTACATCTGCGTGGCCACCATGTGCATGATCACCTTCCGCTCCTGGGCGGCGACCTTGTGCATCGTGTTGCCGCTGGTACTGACCTCGGTGCTCGGCAACGCGCTGATGGCGTTCATGGGCATCGGCGTGAAAGTCGCGACCTTGCCGGTGGTGGCGCTCGGGGTAGGGATTGGCGTGGACTACGGCATCTACATCTACAGCCGCCTCGAAAGCTTCCTGCGTGCCGGCCTGCCGTTGCAAGAGGCTTATTACCAGACCCTGAAGTCCACCGGTAAAGCGGTACTGTTCACCGGTCTGTGCCTGGCCATCGGCGTGTGCACCTGGATCTTCTCGGCGATCAAGTTCCAGGCCGACATGGGCCTGATGCTGACCTTCATGCTGCTCTGGAACATGTTCGGCGCGTTGTGGCTGTTGCCGGCGCTGGCACGCTTCCTGATCAAACCCGAGAAACTGGCCGGGCAGAAGGGTAATTCGTTGTTTGCGCACTGATCGCCGAACCGCGAATGAAAAGCCGCAGCCCCATCTGCGGCTTTTCATTTGGCCCTGATCAGGGCGGGCCTTCAATCGTAGAAGAACAACTTTTTAGCCATGGCCGGAGAAATTTTGCTACGCCAGATGCGAGTGATTTCGCGGTTGTTTTTTGCCTGGCTCAGTTGCGCCTTGAAGCCGACAAAGCGTTGTTCAGGCTTTTTCAAGTGTCCGGCGGTGTAGGCATCGGTTGGACCGTCGAGACGTGCGTAGTGGAAGTGCGCGTACCACAGCACTTCCCTTGAGTGTTTGTCCTTGATGGCAAACTCGCTCAGAAAGTCCTTGGCCTGGGTCAGCTCGCGAGAGGTCACAGGCTCGATGTCTATCGTGTGATGAGTCCAGAGGTAATCGACTTTTTCCGGGGTAGGGGACTGCAACTTGTAGCCGGCTATCCGGTAGTCCCTGCCTTTTGTACGCATGCTCTGGGCAACGCCGACAAGTTCGTCGAGCAACGCGGTCTTCTGTGGCGAAGACTCTGTTGTTTTCTGGAGCTCGTTCACCAGGCCTTCCAGGTCCCCCGCGCTTTGGACCAGCATCGTCTCCCAGTCGGCGGGGGTCTTTTCTTCGCGTAACACGGGGTCCCGTAATACCTGAGCCATTTCCCGATCGATCAAGGCCTCTAACTTGACTCGTTGAGCCAGTAGCTTGTTAGCTGCTTCCATGATGGTTTTTACTGATCGGGTCACTGGGGCGGGTTGCCGCGGTTGCTCGACCACCTGGACATAAACGTCTTCCCCGACATGTTTGTGATAGCGCGCCACCATTTGCTTATTGAACGGGTCGTGTACCTCAATGATTTCACCTTCCTCTCCGGGACGTGGTGCCTGCAGTTCTCCGATCAAGGTGCCATGGTTGCGTGTCTTGAATATCCGTTTGGTGGTGGATTGCGGGTTCGTCAGCCTGGTGCGAGGGATGGCGACCGGCAGGTTTTCCTGCTCGAGAATCAGCTCGGCCAGGTCGGATTCTGCACCCTGGCGTGCCAGCCTGAGGTCGTCGACAAAGCGCTGTTGATAGATTGGGCGATTGAAGGCCGGGCCAAGTTCCTTCAGCATCTGGCTGGCGTCCTCTGTTTTTTGATACTGCTCGATGATGGTTTCCAGCACTGCCTGGCGCTGCTCGAAGGTGAAACCTTCGCTGGTACGCAACACAAGATGAGCCATGGCTGTGTCCTTGAGCCGCTTCAGAGGCGTTTGCGTAGAGTAGAAGTCCTCGAACGATAGCGGCGCCCGGACACTGCGGTCGACACTCAGCTCGCGCAGGATATCCAGGTCATGCAGCTTGATATTCAGCTCATTGAGCAACTCCGAGCTGTTCGCAGCTTTCAGCAGGTCGTTACGCTCTCTTGCTCCTGCGTGCGAGTCTGTCTGCATCTCATTGAGGGTTGACTCAAAGCGTCTGGTCCATTCCCGAACGTGCTCTTCAAAGGCATAGCCGTTCTCCAGTGCCTGGATGTACTTGCGGTAGGGCAGAGGATCGCCAGCGTCAAGGGCCGCTTCAAACCGGTTCGCCAAATGATCAAGGGGCTCGCCCTCAGTGCATCCGATCAGGTAGTCCTGGCTCAGCCTGATGGCATGATCCTGTACCAAAAGCTGTGTAGAGGCGATCGCGGCAAACAATTTGGCGCGTTGTATGGCGGGGGTATTGGTCTTGTTGAACTCGCTCTCCCTGCGGCTGAAATCAATCAGTTGACGGCGTGTCTGTTCGACCTCGATGGCACTTGCCTGCATCGCTTCCAGCTTGGCCAGGACTGCTGACCAGGCGCTCGCGGTCTTCGCAAGCTCCGTGACCTGGCGGGAGCGCAGGGCAGACTTTTGTATGTCGTCGGCGTGTTCAAGAAGCTTCCATATCAGCTGCAGTTTCTTGATGTGCTGCTCATGGACACTCTGGGCAATATCAACCTCACGCGCAGCCTGATGAAAATTTTCGATGCATTCTAGTTGCCTTTGTTGTGCGGGTTGTTTTTCGAGATACAGCTCCTCAAGTCGTCTCAGGTTCTCTTTCTGCAGGGCGGCGATTCTTTTCTTGGGGCCGCCACCCGTCAATTTGAGCCCCTGATCGAGCGTCCAGTGGCCTTGTCCGTTGGTTTTCAGCTTGATCCCTGGATGCCCGGATTTGGAGGGGTGAACGATGTAAACCTCACCAAAACCCGGAACGATGTTGACCTGGAACAATAGCCCTGCGATGGAGGCGTGCCATTGGTGATCGATGCGGTAGAGGCCTTTGAACGCTCCTATTTGAATGGGCTCCGGGATAACGTCAGGCCATTTGACATTGACCTCTCTGAGCCGGTCCAGCAGGCGCGTCGCCGACGAGTCGCGCGCCTGTGACCTATCGAAGTCCAGCAGGGTTGTACCACCCCCCGGTGGCTCCGAGGGCAGACCGATGGTGCCCTGCTTGACATCGGCGTGTGTGTCGAGCGGTTGGTTCGCCGGGCGACGTATCCGGTCCAGGGCCACTGCGGTTTTTTCAAGCCCCTTGAGTGCGACAGGTTCGGCGGGTGATTCGGGCTTTTGGGCGCCGTGCAACAGCAGCATCGAGATGTTCATCAGAAAATCGATCCAGGCGACTTCCCGTGTCGCGGGGTCCTGACTGTCAAGTTGCGGCAGGTCATTGAGCAAACTGCTGACCATCGAGATCATCCAGCCGACCGCCAGAATCGGGCCGCCGAGCGGCAAGGCCAGCAAGGTATTGAACAACGTCCAGCCGCCCTCCAGCAGGATTGCCCAGCGGCTTTCAGCGTCGGAGACCGAGTCGCGTTCTCCCTGGTCTACCAGGGCGCGGGCCTCGCTGCCGAACAGGTACTGCATCAGCGTTCCGTTACGCAGCGACTGCATTAACTCATCCGCACGCTCTCCGTTGGCCAGTGTCGCTGTTTTGGGCTTTTCAGGCAGGCCGAAAGGATCGAGCTGTGAGAAGTGAGTTATGTGTGGTTCGTTGAACCCGCCGTTGTCATAGATGGCGCGGGCTTTTTCCGGCAACCACGCCAGCACGCTGCGCTGTAGTGTGCCGGGCGAAGCAATGGCCGCAAACAATGCTTCGCGGGTCGGGTACTCGAGCAACGACTCTGTGTAGATCGGGCGGTAAAGCACGTGTGGGCCGGTATGGCTGTCCTCGTACTCAATGATGAACATGTTGCCGACCACATCGGCTGGCGCATCGGTTTTTCTTGAAAATGCCAGTGGGCGGATCACCACTTCTTGCCCATCGATCACCCGATCGGCATAGGTCGGGTGCATGAGTGCGCTGACGAGCTGGTAACCGCGTCGAGTCAGGCCATGCTCACGCTTGATCGAGTGTTCCAGCGCTTTCATCGGCAAAACGACTTGCAGTTCGGCGGCAAACTGACGCTGACGCCTATCGGCATCAGCGCTCCCGCTCAGCAACAGGTTTTTGATCAGCTGTGGGTAGGTTCTGCCAATGTCGACCCGAGTGATCAGGTTCGACAGGTATTCGGACGTCATCCAGTCCTGCAATGTCCCTTCGCCCGTATGGCGCAGGGTCATACGCCCCTTGGGCCTGCCGGCGAGATTTTTCAGCGCCAGGTCAGTCAGGGTCATCTTCACGCGCTCGATGTAACCGCTGCCCAGATTGCCGACGGGCACGTGAAACGTCAGCTCAAGCTCATCGGCCTTGTAAACCGGTGCAAGTGGCTGGTCCTTGAGCATCTGTTGTTGCAATGCGTTGGCGGCGAATGTCCGAATATCGTCAATGCCATCAGCCCACGACCGGCCTTTTGTCGCTTGATTGAGGCTTGCCAGTTCCAGGCTGTGTTTGCGATAGGCCAGTTGGTCGACAACGGACGCCTGCCGCAACCATTCAGGTAGCGCTGCTTGTACCAGCCTTAACTGATGGGGGCTGGCAGGTGTTATGCCGCAGAAAAGCGCGGCGGCGTCGGTTACCTCATTGAAGCGTTGTTCCAGCTCGCGCTTGTTTAGCCGCGCAGGCAACTCGAATGCTGCGATGTCCTCAAGTTGCTGGTTCAGCAGCAGGGCGGCCTGGATGTCGAAAATGTCGCCGTTGGGCTCATAGCATTTCCAGGTAATGGTCTCGACATTGAACCGCTGCGTGATCATCTTCCCCCATGCCACGCCGAAGTCCTCCATGGAGGCATAGGGCTTGATGGCTCCCGAGACACTGCACAGCAGCACTCGCGGACCTCGAACCACAAGAATGTCGGGAGCCTGGAAGGTGATGGACAGCGCCCCTTTGGTCACAGTGGTTTCAATGCAGTAGGCGTGCACTTGACCCTGGGGGGCGCTCGGGATAGCGCGCCCCTGAGCGCTTGGATGGTTTGCCAGTTGAGTGAGTATTTCTCGCTGCTCAATGTCGTCACCCGCCTGCAGGATGGTTGCGCTTCTGAGGGCGTAACGCAGTTGATCGCCCAGCCACTGCCAACGGCTAGCCCCCGTATCGGCGGGTGCATTCCAGTAGTCGGTCAACGCCTGCTGGAAGCCGATCTGAACAATAGAAGGCAGTTCCAGGAGGATGTTTTCGATGAACTGCATGTCAGGGACCAGCGGACGATGATCGTCAGCGAGGGACGCGTAGCGCACACGCGTCCCGCGTTTGCTGACGAGGTAACTGGCGCGGTCGCCTACGGTCTTTGAAAAATCGGCAGCGTCGCCGCCGGCCATGTAATTGAGTGCGACATCAACCAGCGGATTGAGGTCATAGCCTTGCAGCGCATTGGGTATAGCGACACTGATCAGTGCGATATCGGTGTCCAGTGGTGCGGTTTTTTCAGTAATCAGATCCCCCAGCATTTGCGCTACGACCGAGCGCAACGTCGGTCGAGTGGTAAATTGCGCCTGAATGGCGCGTGCCTGGATATCGACGTAGCTGGATGAAGAGGGTGAGTCGGTCTGCATTGAGAGCATCCTTGGTCATGAAGGAGAAGTACCCGCCGCCAGCGGTCGCTGGTGTTGCAGGTATCAATCCGGGTTGCCAAAAATACGCTTCCCGCCTGGTCGCTATGCAGTACAGGGTTACCACCTGTGCAGGCCTCTTTAGGTGTGGCCTGCAAACTGGCCTATCATTAGCGTTTTCCAACTGACGATTGATTGCCATGACTGCTGCTACCGACACCTTGCTGACTGTCCTTGAAACCTGCGACATGCTGGAAATCGATGGCTTACATGCCTTTGAATTCTCGCTGGACGAGGATGATCAATTGCACATCGAGTGCATGGATGGCCGTGTCGCCAAACACTGGGAGTTCAGCCCGGCTCAGGTGCAGGCGGCAGTGTTCGATCAAACCCTGCAAAGCTGGACCATCACCGGTGATTCCGGCGAGCACCGCCTGGTGTGCATGAGCGCGTTCGGCGGTGGTGACGAAGGGGATGACGAGCATGAGGATGCGTAACTTCTGGCCACTGTTGATGGCCGGCAGTGTCGGCGCGATGGGGGTGCAGGCCGCGCCCGCCGACATTCATGAGCTGCTGATCGGCACCTACACCCAGGGCCAGAGCCAGGGGATTTACCGACTCAAGTTCGACAGCCAAAGCGGTCAGCTCGATGCCGCGCCGTTGCAGGTGGTGAAGAGCGCCAACCCGTCGTGGCTAACGCTTTCCAGCGACCAGCGTCGACTGTTTGTGGTCAACGAGAACGGTCCGGGGCAAGCCGACCCGGTAGGGCGTGTCAGCAGCTTCGCCGTCGAGCCGAAAACCCATCGGCTGAGCCTGATCAGTCAGGTGCAGAGCCTGGGTAACGAGCCGACCCATTCCAGCCTGAGCGCTGACGGCAAGCACCTGTTTGTCAGTAATTATTCAGTGGCCGAAGATCCGGGCGGCAGCCTTGCGGTGTTGCCGGTGAGCAGCGATGGCAAGCTGGCGCCTCCGATCCAGCTGAGCAGTCATCCGTCGAGCCGGGTCAACCCCGAGCGGCAGTTGTCGGCTCACGTTCATTCGGTAGTGTCCTCGCCGGACGGCCAGTTTGTATTCAGCAATGACTTGGGGGCGGACAAGATCTTTATCTACCGCTATGACCCCAAGGCCAATCCGGAACGACCGCTGACCGCCGCCACGCCAGCGTCGGTCCAGTTGCCACCCGGCAGCGGGCCACGACATTTACTGTTCAGTAGCGATGGCAAGCACGCGTACCTGAGCATGGAAATGAGCGCACAAGTCGCGGTGTTCGATTATCAGGCCGGCAAACTGACCCAACGGCAGATGGTCGACCTGGCAGCCGGCAAACCCCAGGCGCAGAAAGCGGCTGCTGCGCTGCACGCGTCAGTGGATGGCAAGTTCCTCTACGTCAGCAATCGTGGCACGGCTAACGAGTTGCTGGTGTTCGCCATCGATCCGGCCAGTGGTGAACTCAAGGAGCTTCAACGGCGCTCGGTGGAGGGTGATCACCCGCGTGAATTCAGCCTCGACCCCAGTGGCAAGTTCGTGCTGATTGCCAACCAGAAGAGCAACCAGATCGTTATCATCGAGCGTGATGTGAAGACCGGTTTGCTGGGCAAAACCGTGCAAAAACTGCCGTTCGATGCCCCCAGCGATATCCGCTTCTTCCTGCGTCAATAAGCCGCAGGCCCCGTACGCCGGGGCTTGCGCGGTTCTATTAATCTGAGTGATATCCGCTACTGCTACAAAAGATTTCAAGAGCGCCAACCCTCGGGCGTAAGTTTGCTTCACGGCCTAAACAGGCAAGCAAGCCAACTGAATCTACGAGGGTTACCGTCATGAACTTCAATCTCTTCTCCGTGATCGCCGCTTCCGCCATCTCAGCCACCGTTGCTCTGCCAGCCAGTGCCAGTGTCGAGATCAACTCGAAAAGATCCGGCACCCAGGCCTATACCCAGAAATACCTGCAACAAAGCGCCAACTTCTACGCCGCGCTGGATCACAAGATCCAACACTGAGATTCAAGCCCTGCCGACTTTATGCAGGAGCGAAGTCACTTGATCCGATCGGCGATTCTTTCGCCGGAAAGACCAGAGTGATGTCGCTTCTGCATAAAGCATTTGCGACTCCACACCCCAATCAGCACAAATACCGCGTGTAATATCACATGGCCATGTGTTTAAATTTGACGCTAATTTATTGACTCAATCTTTTCCAAGGATCGACGACATGGCGATGCGTCTGGCTGTGGTGCTGCTGTTTCTCTATTCCACTCCAATTCTCTCGGCTGCCCAGCCGGTCGACGGTGAGCCTGAAGTCGCGCGCGAGCGCTTGTTGAGCTTGTTGCAGGACTGAAAAACGTCGGATTTTCGATCAATTAAACTGATAGCTACTATGCATAAAGGTCGCTATTCATAGCCGGTTATTTGATTGATTCTGTGGGCACTGAAACATGCCCACGGAGAATCCCATGGCCAGCGCAATCCTTTCCTCTGCCAGGCACGGTGCTTACGTCGCCATCGGTTTATACGTGGCCATGGTTCTGGTGGTCAGCCTCTCGGCGCAATCGCAACACATCGTAGAAGCGCCGATCCAGGTCGCCTATCCCGCCATCCAGTTTGAGCATCGCGCACAGAACTTCGGCGTTGAACACTCAGACGTCGCAGGAGCGGTGCGAGCATGAAAGGGCGCAGACTTTGGGTGATTGCCTTCCTGGCATTCATGACCAACGGATCTTCACTGCTCGGTATCGGTCAGGGCTCGGCGGGTTCGCTGGCACGGGCCATCGAGTGCAACCACAACATCGCCCACAACATCCAGACCGCCAAGGCGCTGGGGTTGCTGGCGGGTAATCCGCCCGCCAAACCCAAAGCAGTGGTTCTGGGGCCGTTTCAGATTGATTGCTCGGCGCTGAAAATGTGCAGCGCACTGGCATAATCAAATGTGGGAGCGAGCTTGCTCGCGATAGCGGTATGACAGTCGATATCAATGTTGAGTGTCAGTCAGTCATCGCGAGCAAGCTCGCTCCCACACTGGGCCTTCGCCATGACCGCGGTAAAAAGGTCTGACTCCAGAATCCCTTGAAGCCACGCCTGAAGATGCCGATAAGGCGTCTGCGCAAACCACTCGCGGTCGACATGCGCGAACTGGCGTATGAACGGCGCGAGGGCGACGTCCGCCAGGCTCAAATGATCGGCGACCAGATAAGTCCGCTGTTGCAGCAACTCATCCAGGTTACGCAAAAACACTTCACCCTCGGCGCGGTAATGCTCCATGGGGTATTCCGGGTAGCGCTCAGCGTATTTGTAGCGATTGAGGTGCAGCTTGAACACCTGATCGTTTGCTTCGATCAGCGCCGCGCCCCGTTGTTGCGCCGCAGGATCGTCCTTGAGCAGCCAGTCCTGTGGGTCGTTCTGTTCCAGCGCCCACTGCATGATTTCCAGGCTTTGCTCAATCACCCGACCTTCAAGGCTCAGCACTGGCACGGTGCCCTTGCCCGACAGCGCGAGCATCTCTGGCGGCTTGGCCTTGAGGCTGACTTCGACGATATTCAGCCCTACTGCGCTGTAACGCAGCGCCATGCGTGCGCGCATGGCGTAGGGGCAGCGACGGAAGGAGTAGAGCGTCGGCGTGCTCATTTGACCTCCAGCGTACTCAGGCCATTGCCTTGGCGGCGAACCTGGATCTGCACGGGGATTCGCTCATGCATTTCCTGTACGTGGGAGATCACCCCGACTTTGCGCCCTTGTGCCTGTAGGCCATCAAGGGCGTCCATCGCCAATTGCAGCGACTCCGGATCGAGGCTGCCGAAACCTTCATCAATGAACAGCGACTCGATTTTCAGTGTGCTCGACGCCATCGAGGCCAGGCCCAGCGCGAGTGCCAGCGATACCAGGAAGGTTTCGCCGCCCGACAGCGAATGCACTGAACGCAGTTCATCGCCCATTTCCGTGTCCATCACCAGCAAACCGAGCATGCTGCCGCCGCGCTTGAGCCGGTAGCGGCGCACCAGTTGGCGCAATTGGGCGTTGGCGTGATGCACCAGCAAATCGAGGTTGTAGGCCTGGGCGATCTTGCGGAAAGTGTCGCCGGTGGCCGAACCGATCAGGGCATTCAGCCGCGCCCAGCGCTGCCACTCGTTGTAGGCATCGCTAATACGTTGTGCCAGCGCCTGATTGGCGTCCTGACGGCGTTGATCTTCAGCTTGTTGCGCACGCAATTCAGCGCAGAGCTGTTCGCTGATACCGAACTGGTTTTGCAGCTCGCTGAGGGCGCTGGCCAGTTGCTCTGCGTCGAGGTTGCCGTTGTGTTGCGCCTGATGGCTGTTCAGTCGTTGTTCGCGTTCCTGCAACAGGACCTTGGCTTGCTCGATGGCTTTTTCGCTCAGCTGAAGCTGTTGGCGCAGCTGACTGACCTGCTCATCGCTGAATGCCAGTAACTGCTCCAGACCACCGTCATCCAGTTCCGGATGAAGGGCGCGCCACTCGGCAATCTTGCTGCTCAGCTCAAGGCTTTCCGCTTCCAGCGTTTGCTGGCGTTGTTGCTCGGCCTTGAGCTCGGCGGCCAACTGAATCTGCTGGTTGCGGACTTCTTGCAGCTCCTGATTGGCCATTGCTTCAGCTTGTCGGGCCTGCTCGACGGCCTGATCCAGTTGCTGTTGCCACTGCTCGGCACTTGGCTGGTCGCCCAGCAGTTCGGCGAGCTTCTGTTGGGCGGCGTGTTGCTGCTCGGTCAGTGCGGTGAATTGCTGTTGCGCGGCTTCCAATTGCTGCACACGGGTCAGTTGCCGGTCCTGTTCTTTCTCCAGGTTTTGCTGGCGCTGCTGTTGCTCGCCGAGTTCTTCGCGTTGCCGCTCCAGTTGTTCCAGGCGCTGGGCGACCTGTTGATCAAGCTGCATGAAGGTCGCGGCGGGCTCGTTGCGCAAACCGTCGAGGATCGCAGTCGGGAGCAAAGTGCTGAACGCTGCGAGCTCTTCTTCCAGGCGCAGGCGATCGTTGCTCAACTCGCGCTGCTGGATCGCCAGTTGCTGGGCGGCCTGTTGACTGGCCTGGTCGGCCGCTTGCAGCTGTTGCTGAAGGCGTGCAGCGTCTTGCTGTAAGGTGAGCAGGGCGCTTTGTCGTTGTTCGTCCTGAGCGATGTTCTGAGTCAACTGAGCACTTTGCTGACTCAGCCAGGTGTCGCGTTTGCCGGCGTCTTGCGCCAGTAACTGGGCGGCCAGCGGATGAGCCTCAAGGCTCGGTGTCAGGCTCTGCTGCTGGGCCTCCAGCTGTTCCTGTTGTTGCAGCAATTCCTTTTGTTGAGCAATCAGCCCGCCGACGTCGGTGCGTAGGTCTGCGAGTTTTTCCTTCAGTGCATCAACGGCTTTTTGCGCGTTGGCCTGTTCACCTTCGTCGTGACGACCAAGGCTTTGCAGCAATACTTCAGGCTGATGATAAGGATGCTCGACGCTGCCGCAGACCGGGCACGGCTGATCGTCCTGCAACTGCCTGCGCAACTCTTCGACACTGGCACTGCGCGCCAGGCGCTGACGCTCCAGCAGTTCCTGAGTGACCTTCAGGGTTTGCTCGGCGACGGTCAACTCGGCCTTGGCCTGAACGCCTTCGCGGGTCAGGCGTTCGCGTTCTGTCTGGGTGGTTTGCAGGCGTTGTTGCAGTGCCTGCGCACGCTGGTCCAGCTCCTGCTGGCGGGTCCATAACCGCGCCAGTTCTTCGAAAGCGCGTTGCTGCTTGCGGTTGTCTTGCAGCAGGCTGCCGAGGATCTGGATCTGTTCAGCAACGGCTTCGGGTTCAGCGCCGGCTTCGCTGTAGAGCAACTCCAGACTTTTGCGTTGAGTGCCGAGTTGGGTGGCGGTGTCGGCAGCCCGTTGTTCCAGTTCGAGCAACTCGGTTTGGCCTTTTTTCAGGCGATTACCCACCAACATCAGTTGCTGCAATCGCTCGCGGTAGGCGTTCCAGGCGTCACTGACGGGAGCCAGTTGGATGCTCTGTTCCAGTTGCATCGCAATCGTCGCCAGGCGTTCGGCAACCTGCTGTTGCTGTTCGAGCATTCGCGCGATGGCTTGCTGGCCTTCAGTACTGGCCTTTTCAGCGTTGTGCTTGAGTTCGGCCGAAACGTTGATGGCCTGGGTCAGGCGAGCGAGGTTGCTCTGTTCTTCGAACGCCTGACGCAGCCGCGGGGCGTTGCTGCTGTGTAGGCCTTGAGCCTGGGTCAGCGCGGATTTTGCGGATTCCAGGCTGGTTTCGAGTTGCACCTGACGGTTTTGCAGCTCGCTTTGTTGTTGGCTGTGTTGCTGAATCAACGCGGCCAACGGGCTCAGTTGCGCGCTCAGCTCGGTTTGCCGGGCAAACTGATGCCGTTGCGGTGCCAGCTGTTCCAGGCGTGCCAGGTTCAGCCGTTCGCCGGTCTGGGCGTCCCACGACTGTTGGGCCTGTTGCAGCTGTTCAGCCGCAGCCAGTTGCTGGTCCTGCAACTGGTGCAGCTCTTTGAGCCAGGTGTGTTGCAGCTCAAGCTGCTTGAGTTGCGCTTGTTGGGTTTTGAGCTGTTGCTGGGCGTCGTTGAAGCGCTGATCGAGTTCGGCGCGGGCCTCGGGCTCAAGCGGTGTGATGCCAGTGGCCTGGTCCTGCAGCAGCTTGTGGGCCTCGCGGGTTTCTTTGCTTTTGTCGAAAGCGCGTTTGCCCAGGCGCGTGTAGAGCGCGGTGTCGGTGAGTTTTTCCAGCAGCTCGCTGCGATCGTTGTCATCGGCCTTGAGGAAGGCACTGAACTCGCTTTGGGCCAGCATCACTGCGCGAGTGAACTGCTCGAAATTCAGGCCCAACACGGCCTCAAGCTGAGTTTTATATTCGCCTTTCTGGCTGGCCAGCAGCTGATCGGTGTCGAGGTCGCGCAGGCTTTGGCGGCTGGCTTGCAGCTTGCCGTTGGCTTTTTCGCGGGCGCGATTGGCTTCCCAGCGTGCACGGTAGCGACGACCGTCGATGCCGACAAAGTCGACCTCGGCATAGCCATCACCGGTGCCGCGACGCAGCAAGGTACGCGGGTCGCCGGTGGCAATCTCGCCATCGGCGTCCGGCACTTTGGCGTCACGTCCGGTGTTGTTGAGGCGTGGTACTGCGCCAAACAGCGCCAGGCACAGCGCATCGAGCAAGGTGCTTTTGCCGGCACCGGTCGGCCCGGTAATCGCGAACAGGCCGGAGCTGGCCAACGGTTCGGCGGTGAAGTCGATTTCAAACGGTCCCGCCAGCGAGGCGAGGTTTTTCAGGCGGATTGCGAGAATTTTCATGGCTGTTCGCTCTCCTGCTGAACGTCTTGCAACAGCTGCGCAAAGTCCTTGAGTGTCTGTTCGTCGACGGCGCTGCCGTAGTTGTCCAGCCAGGCGCGGCTGAACAATTCCTGCGGAGTGAGCTGATCCAGTTCAATCAATTGGCCATTGTCGTCTGTGCCGTCTTGACCGCCGGAGCCTGCGTATTCGGCGGCAATTCGCACCAGCCGCACGGCTTTGCCTTGCAGGGCTGTTTCGATCTGTTGACGCAGGTCCGGCTGCGGTTCATCGAGGCGCACGCGGACTTCGAGCCACGGCTGGCGCTGGAGGTCGGCCAGTAGATCGATGTTCGGCAGGTCCGCCAACTGCGTCAGGATTTCGCTGAGTGGAGCCGGACCGAGGCGTTGCAGGTTGACCGCACGGGGGATCAACCGCGGCTCGACACTGAGCAGTGTCTCTCCATCGAGCGTGATATCGAGAATCTGATGCTGATAGCTGATCTCGGAAAACGACAGTGGAATCGGCGAGCCGCTGTAGCGAATGCGCTCCTCGCCATTGACCTTCTGCGGCTTGTGCAAATGACCGAGGGCAACGTAGCTGATGCTCGGCCCGAACAGGCTGGCGGGCAGGGCCTCGGCATTGCCAATGATCAGGCTGCGCTCGGAGTCCTCGGACACAGAACCGCCGGCCATGTGCGCGTGACTGATAGCGATCAGCGCCTGACCGGGTTGGCGTTTGGCATTGGCTGCTTCAATCAGCCATTCATGCACCTGACCGATGCCGCGCAGGTAGTTGTCGCCCAGATGGGCGCCGGTGACTTCGGCAGGGCGCAGAAAGGGCAGCGCCAGGCACCAGCCGGCGATTTCACCCGAGGCATCGGGCAGCGGAATCAGCAGGCGCTCTGCGTCCAGTTGGCCGTCATCGAGCCACAACACCCGACCCAGCGCGTGAGTGCGCAAACGCCGCATCAGCGGCGCGGGCAATTCGATTCGCGAGCCGGAGTCGTGGTTGCCGGCAATCATCACGATAGTCAGCGACGGCTGCTGTTCGTGCGCGCTGACGATGAAGTCGTAGAGGCGTTCCTGGGCTTTGACCGGCGGGTTGACCGTGTCGAAGATGTCGCCGGCGATCAGCAGCACATCGGGCTTTTCCAGCCCCAGCTGACGCAACAGCCAGTCAAGGAAACAACCGTGCTCGAAATCGCGTTCCTGGCCATGCAGGTTCTGCCCAAGGTGCCAGTCGGAGGTGTGAAACAGACGCAAGGCGATCTCCGCAAGAAATAAGGTAATGGCCATGAGGGAAAGGATGGCGACTAAAGGAGAGGGAGTTTACTGGCAAACGACCAAGGTTGCTGAATGCCTTAAAGATCACCTGAACCAGATCTGCCGCTCGCATAGCGACAGTCGCTGGGTTTGGCCGTGGAGCGTTTGTATAGCCGGAGTAGTCGATGGGAAAACGGACGAGTGGCTATGTCGACCTGTTAGTTCTGACAGTATCCACAATGATTGGCAGGGGGTTTAATTGTTCCTGAGCATGGTGCCTTGCAGAGCAAGAGCGACGCGATACGCGATTCTCCAATCGGAAGGAGAAAACAGGGTCGCTTCAAAAGAGCTGAAGTCGTAATGGCAGTAGATGTGATCCGAAGAGTATCGAACTTTGCAACGACCAAATGAAGTGGAGAAACCCATGTCACAGAATCGTCCGAATACTATCAGCAGAAGCAACACTGTGCGTCACGGCCACGTTTTTTCCCCCGCATCCCGGGCCTATTTTGCCTGGCAGGCAGGCGAACTGGATGAAGGGGCACTGAACCAGCGAGAGTCTGGTAAATTTTTCCCCCAAACCTCTGGCGGCTTGTCCGATGCTTACGCCAGAGAAGATGTGGCTAATGCCGCACCACCTCCGGACGGAAAAATCGCTAGCGCGAATCAGGCCACCGGCAAAAAACTGGACGACCCCGGCGACCACTGGCAAAAACATGAAGTGCGAAGCAGCGAAACATTGGATGTCTCTTGGCATTTCACCGCCAACCACGTTACGCGGCGCTGGAACTATTTCATGACGAAAGAGGGATGGGATCCCAGCAAGGTACTGTCTCGCGATCAATTCGAAGCAGAGCCCTTTTACACGGTGCAAATTAATCTGAAGCCGTATTGGGAACATTCAGCGGACATGAAGCCGCCTTCACCTACCACGCATGAGGTCCCGCTGCCCAAGAGGGAGGGATACCATGTGTTATTGGCTGTTTGGGAAGTTGCCGATACCATGAATGCGTTCTATCAGGTGGTGGATCTTTCTTTTGTGCCTTCCGAAGGTGGAGGTGAACGTCCCACCACGCCGACCGGGCTGACCGCCAGCAATGTAACCGACAAGCAGGCGGCTTTGACGTGGAATGCGGCAACCGGCCCTTCTCGCATCGCCTTCTATCGTCTTACGCGGAATGGGATCACCACTGTCGATATTGAGGCGCCGCTACTGACCTGGATCGATTACGGCGTGGCGCCTGAAACCCTTTACAACTACTTCATTAGCGCGGTCGATGAACACGGCAATATTTCTGCGCCAAGTCGGGCCATTGAGGTGCGTACGTTGCCAGTAGGTGGCGAGGACGGGGCACCCGGCGCTCCGATGAATCTGCATGGCATGGGCCAGACGGCGCAAAGTGTCAGCCTGATGTGGGGGGCATCCACCGGCGCGGCGCCGATTGTGAACTACCTGATCTTCCGTGACGATCACGAAGTCAAATCCGTGATCGGAAATCAGACCTCCGTTGACGATACCGGCCTGACGCCCGATACCGAATACCGTTACTTTGTAAAAGCGCTCGACCTGAACGGTAAGCTGTCGTTACCCAGTAATGCCCTGAGCGTCAAAACCCTGGGTGGAGGGGGGCAGTTTCCGGCGTGGAAGCTGAATACGCAGTATGCAAAAAACGCACTGGTCAGCCATGACAATCAGAACTGGTGTTGCATTCAGGCACATACTTCGTACGTGGAAGATTGGGCGCCGGGAGTGGGCGACAATGTACTTTGGGTCAAACAATCTTGACCCGGCCACTGGCGCATTCATCTTGAGCCTGATTGCTTCAGGCTGACGCAAAGCGAGCGGCTGACCGTTGTGGTGGCTGCTCGTGAGCGCTGACGATGAAATCGTAGAGGCGTTCCTGGAGTTTGATCGGGGGATATGATCACACCGGACCTGTGGCGAGGGAGCAAGCTTGCGCTCGGCCGCGAAGCGGTCGTAATCCGGCAGCTGCGTTCCATCTGAATAGCAGCATATCGGGCTTTTCCAGGCTCAGCTGACGCAACAGCCAGTAAAGGAAACAACCGTGCTCGAAGTCGCGTTCCTGGCCATGCAGGTTCTGCCCAAGGTGCCAGTCGGAGGTGTGAAACAGACGCAAGGCGTACTCCGCGAAATGTAAGGTGATGGCCGCGGGAAAAATGATAGCGGCGAAAGGGGAGGGAGTTTACTGGCAAAAGGTCGGGAATGCAGAAAGGCAGAAAAGATCGCAGCCTTTGGCAGCTCCTACGGGATGTACACCATTCCCCCGTAGGAGCTGCCGAAGGCTGCGATTTTTTGCTCTACTTGGGATAAAGCGGCGGCAAACCACTGTCGCCGACCGGGTCGTGGACCCGTTCGGCGATCGGGATGGCGCGGATCGCGCGCCACAGGTCTTCGCCTTGCCAGTACTGCCCGGCTTCGCTGTAAAGCGCGCCGTTCAGTCCGTCCAGCGCGTCGGAAAGCGGCACGAAGCGGGCGGCCATGTCGGCGAGGGTTTCTGGCTGTTGGCGAGCCCAGGCGTCGAGTGCCTGGCGGGTGGCTTGAGGGTCGTTGGCCTGGCAGGCGCGCTTGAGGTCGTCAAGCAGGGTGCGCGGGCTCGGACCGGTTTGCGCGACGCGCAGAAGCGCTGGTTGCCAACGTGCACGCCACCAGAGACCGAAGCCGAGCAGGGTGGTGCAGGCAAGGATCAAGGTGCTGAGTTTCCAGTACCAGAGCTCTTCGCTGTCAGCCGTTACGGCAAGCGGCGCATTGCCCACCGGGGTGTCGACCGCAAGGTTAGGGTTGTTGACCACGTGCAGGGTTCGGGCCGGGAGACTGCTGCGCTCCAGATGATCTTCATGGGTGTTCCACCAGATCACTTCCACGGGGGATAGCTCGATTTGCCCGGTGCGGGTCGGCACCAGTGCCTCGCGGTCTTCACGGCTGCCGATCAGCCCGCGCTCGCTGTGCTGATTGCTCAGTTGCGGTTGGTCGGGGTAACGGCGCAGGCCGTTGGCGTCAGTGATGGGCAGGGGGGGCAGTTGTGAACTGGCCAGGCCTTCGGCTTTCAGGGTCAGGCTACGGGTCAGAGAGTCGCCGACCTGAATCCGGTCCGGCTCCGGGCTCCAGCTTTCACTGAGGCTCAGGCTGCGCGCGGGTAGCCAGGGAATATCGGCCGGGTAGCCGGCCGGTTTGGCATTGACCGTCAGGATCATTTCGGCGGAACTTACGCGAATCAGCTTGCCCTGTTTCGGGCTTTGGGGCGCGGGTGCCTGCGTGGGTTGTGCGTCCACCAGCGTAGCGCTGAACACTTGCGCCGGGATCGTCAGCACGCCGCTGTGTTGTGGGTAGATCGCATAGCGCAGCTCGATCACGCCGTGGCGCAGACCATTGATGACCTTCTCGTACGTGCGTGGCTCGCCCAGCTGTTCGACGCGACCATCGGAAATTTGCAGCGGGGTGACGTTGCTGTCGTCAAACAGCGACACCGAGTGATAGATGCGCAAGGTCAGAATAGCCTGAGCCTGAACGTATACCGTGTCCTGATCGAGACTGGCTTCGATGAACACCGGCGCCAATGTGTTCGGGCTGTTTTGAGTAGCGCTTTCGACCACTTGCAGGCTGATCGGTTGGCTTTTGTAATCACCGAGCTGAAGGGACGGGATGACGATCGTGCCGTTCTGCCGGGGCAGCAGGGTGATGATCCAGCGAGTGGTGGCGTGGCTGTCGCCGCCCAGGGTCGTGAGCTGGTTGACCTGGCGGGTGCCGCGAACCTCGAACAGTGGCTCCAGTGCGCTCAGGTCCGGTCTGCCGAACTGCGTGACATCGCTGGATTCGAGAGTCAGCTCGACCGTCTCGCCGGAGTTCACGCGGCTGCGATCGACGCTGGCAACCAACCCTTCAGCCTGGGCGCCAACGGTCCAGAGAAAAAGGCTGAGCAATAAGGCGGTGAAGCGGGTCATCGAGTTTTTCCCTGATCCTGATGTTGTTGCTGTTCGTACCAGAATTTACGTCTAAGCAGTTCGCCCGGTTCATCCGGGATTTTACGCAGCCATTGCTCCAGGGCCTGCCGTTGCTCGCCGTCGAAGTTGGCGTCGGCGTTGCGGATCGGCGGTGTGGTGTGTTGTTCGTCGCCCAACTCACTGCCCGGCACTTCATTATTGCCCGGTTGTGGCGGGCTGTCGGTATTGCTTTCGCTGTTGGCTTCAGTGCTCGGTTGCGCGGTTTGAGCATCGGTCTTCTGCTCGTCGCTGGTCGAGGGCTGTGTCGTCGCACCCGGAGGTGGGGGTTGCTGAGTCTGCGGGTTCTCTTCGCCGTCGGTCTTTTCCGCTTCGCTGGGCGGTGTGGGGCCCTTCTGTTTGATCAGCGCTTCTACCAGTGCTTTGTTGGTCAACGCCGGACGTAAATCAGGTTGCAGTTCAAGGGCCTGCTCATAGGCGTCGACGGCAGCTTCCAGTTCACCGCTTTTAGCCAGGGCGTTGCCGCGATTGTAGTGCGCGCCGGCGTCGTTGCCTTCGGCGAAGCGCTCGGCGGCAGCGGCGTATTCACCGGCTTCATAGAGCGCGACCCCTTGCCACTGCGGATCCTTGAAATGCTTTGCGGCTTCGGCGGGCTGTTGCTGCTTGAGTAACTGCTGACCTTGTTGGTCCGGACGCAGCCAAAGATCGTTGAACTCGAAGGCGTAACTCGGTTGCGGCAGCATGAACAGCAGTGGCAGGCAGAGCAGCCAGCCGCGGCGTGCCGCGCAGGCCGTGAGCAACAACAGTGGCAGCAACAGCCAGTAGCCCTGATCGGCCCAGGTATCCAGACGCAGCGTCTGGCCATCGTTGCGCAAGCCATGTGGGCTATCGAACAGCCCGAGACTGCGCAGGTCGCTGTCGTCCAGCCGTGCTTGTCGGTAACGTCCGTCCATGTCGCTGGCAAAGGCTTTCAGGCTCGGCCCGTCGAGACGCGGCACGAGAATCGCACCCTGCGCGTCCTTGAGGAAACTGCCGTGTTCGTCGGTGACCGGTGCGCCTTGCGGGGTGCCGACGCCGAGCATCAACCACTCCGGTGCCTGACCGCTGAGGGCTTGACGAATACCCTGGCGCTCCTGTTCGGTGAGGGCCGAACCGATCAGCAGAATCCGCCCCTGGCCGAGGGCGCCACGGTTGAGCAGTGTCAGCGCCTTGGTCACGGCCAGATCAGCGCGATGACCCGCCTGAGGCATGATCGACGGTTTGAGCGCGTCCAGCAGATTACGGCTGGTGGACAGGTCGTCGGAGAGCGGCACCAGGGTGTGCGCACTGCCGGCATAGACGACGATGGCGGTTTGCGCATCGCTGCGGGCTTGCAACAGATCGAGCAGTTTGCGTCGGGCCTGCTCGAGGCGCGTCGGCAGCACGTCGGTGGCGAGCATTTCCGGCGTCAGTTCAAGGAGCACCACCAACGGGTCGGCGGGTTTCTGCGCGAACTGTTCAACCCGTTCCCAGCCAGGCCCCAGCAGGGCCAATAGCGCCAGAACCCAGGCCAGGCCCAGGGCGATCCATGGCAACTTGCTTTCACGGCCACTGCCACCACTGAGCAGTGCGGCATGGAAGGCCGGCGGCAAGATCATCTGCCAGCGACCCGCGCGTTTTTGCCGGTGCCAGAGTTGCCACAGCAACCAGCCCAATAGCGGCAACAGCAACAACCACCAGGGACGGAACCAATGCGGCCAGAGTTCGATCATCGACGCCTCCGCAGACGCAGGCGTTTAAGCCGCTGGTGCCAGTCAGGGCGCTGTTGCAGAAAATGCGACTGGGTGAAAAAACGTTGCAGCGGGTTGTCTGGCCAGCGCGCGCGGATGACCAGCAAGATGCTCATCAGTAGCGCGGCGGCCAGCGGCCAGCTGTACAGTGCTTGCGCCGGGCGGGCCTGGGTCGGTTGTTGAGTCACGGGTTCCAGTTGATCGAGGGTTTCCTTGATCGCCTGCAGTTCTGCGCCATCGCGGGCGCGAAAGTAACGTCCTCCGGTGGCTTGCGCGATGGCTTTCAGGGCCGGTTCATCGAGGTCCATGGTCGGGTTGCCGGCCAGAAAAGCCAGAGGACCGCCTTGCTCCGGATCGGCACCGATGCCGATCGGGTAGATTTTCACCCCTTCTTCGGCGGCCAGTCGCGCGGCGGTCAGTGGATCGATTTCGCCGCCATTGTTGGCACCGTCGGTGACCAGGATCAGTACGCGGCTGTGTGCCGGGCGTTGGCGCAAGCGTTTCAGGGCAAGGCCGATGGCGTCGCCTATGGCGGTGTTCTTGCCGGCGATGCCGATCCGCGCTTCGTCGAGCCAGATACGCACGGTGTGCCGGTCGAAGGTCAGCGGGGCTTGCAGATAGGCCTGGCTGCCGAACAGGATCAGGCCGACGCGATCGCCATCGCGTTTTTCGAGGAAGTCACCGAGCAAATGCTTGACCAGCGTCAGGCGGCTGACGTCTTCGTCCTGCCATTGCATGTCGGGGAAGTCCATGGAGCCTGACACGTCGACGGCCACCAGCAGGTCGCGTCCACTGGCGGCAATCGGCAGCGGTTCGCCGAGCCATTGCGGGCGGGCGGCGGCGATCAACAGCAGCAGCCAGAGCAGGATAAGCGGCGCTTGCTGGCGCCAGGCCGGCAGGTTGGCGCGGGCGCGACGCCGGACCAGGCCTTCAAGATCGGTCAGAAAGCTGACGTTGAGCGCCGGTTCGCCGCTGTCGGCGACTGGCAGCACAATCCGCATCAGCCACGGCAGCGGCAACAGGGCGAAGATCCACGGCCAGGCGAACTCAAACATGTTTGCGAATCCAGGTGTCGACAGCTTGTGTCAGGCCGGCGATAGCCTTGTCGTCGAGTTTGCACTCCGGCTTGTAGGCGCCTTCAACCAGGATCATCCAGCGGGTCAGGCCGGCAGCCGGACAGCGGTTGTCGAGAAACGCCAGCCATTTACGACCATTAAGGGTGTGGCTCTGACTGTAGGGGTAATGGTTGCGGCACAGGCGCTTGAGCAATCCGTTGAGTTGTTGCAACCAGGCGCCGGCCGGTGCGCCGTCATACGGCTTGGGCATTTGTGCCAATTCAGCCAGCGCAGCCAATCGCACCGGATCCAGCGGCTGTTCGGCGCGCACAGCGGAGTGCTTGACGGGAATAAAACGGCGCAGTTGCCACAGGCCGAAACCGATCAGTGGCAACAGCACCAGCAGCAACCACCAGCCCGGTGCCGGCGGCCAGAAGTCGATGGGAGGCGGGGTCATCAATGGTTGCAGTTGCTCGAGGCTACTCATTTGCTTTTACCCGGACGTTGCGGGTTCAGGTATTCACGCAGTTGTTCGACCATCGTGCTTTGAGTGCTAAGGGGCATTAGCAGGACACGCAGTTTCTGTGCCAGCAGTTCCCAGCGGGCGATGCGCGCTTCGGCCTGGGCGCGATAGGTTTGGCGCAGGTCGACGTTCAGCGTATCGAGTTCAAGTTGTGCCCCGCGCTCGGCGAAACGCAGCAAACCGGCAGCGGGCAGGGCGTGGTCGAGCGGATCGGAGAGTGGCAGCAACAGCAAATCACAGTGCCGTGACAGCAGGCTCAACTGTTGCTCGGCACCCTCGGACAAGGCGCGCTCGTCGCAGATCACGATCACCAGGCTTCCCGGACGCAGTACCTCGCGGGCGCGGCGCAGGGCCATGCTCAGGCCGTCGCGATCGGGCTCTCTTTCGGTGTTGAGAGTCTGGTTGACGCGCACCAAACGGTTGAGCAATTGCAGCAGGCTTTGCTTGCTGCGTCGGGGTTTGATTTCGTAGTGCTCGTTGTCACCGTACACCAGCCCGCCCACACGGTCGTTATGCCCCAGCGCAGCCCAGCCAATCAGGCTCGCGGCTTGTGCGGCCAAGACTGATTTAAACATCAGCCCCGAGCCGAAAAACAAGCGGCGACTCTGCTCGACCATGATGAAAATCGGCCGCTCGCGCTCTTCGTGAAACAGTTTGGTATGCGGCTCCTGGGTGCGTGCGGTGACGCGCCAGTCGATGGTCCGCACATCGTCGCCGGCCTGATAGACCCGCACCTGATCGAAGTCCACGCCACGCCCGCGCAGCTTGGAGTGGTGCAGGCCAATCAACGGGCTGCGCTGGCTCGGCGTGGAAAACAACTGCACTTCGCGCACGCGATGGCGCATCTCGATCAGCTCGGAGAGGCTGACGCGGATACCCGGTTCGGGCGCAAGCGGTGTGCTCATGAGGGTCAAGCGACAGCTACGACGTCGAGAATCCGCTGGACCACGCGGTCCTGGTCAATGCCTGCGGCTTCGGCTTCGAAGGAAAGAATGATGCGATGGCGCAATACGTCGAACAGCACCGCTTGAATGTCTTCGGGGCTGACGAAATCGCGACCGGCCAGCCAGGCGTGAGCACGGGCACAGCGATCGAGGGCAATGGAGCCACGCGGGCTGGCGCCGTAGGCAATCCACTCGGCCATTTCCGGGTCGAACTTGCCCGGCGTGCGGCTTGCCATGACCAACTGCACCAGGTATTCCTCCACGGCGTCGGCCATGTACAAACCGAGAATTTCCTTGCGTGCGGCAAAAATCGCTTGCTGGCTGACTCGGCGCTCGGGCTTGGTCTCGCCGTTCAGCGCTTCACCACGGGCCTGTTGCAGAATGCGTCGCTCGACGGCCGCGTCCGGGAAGCCGATTTTGACGTGCATCAGGAAGCGGTCGAGCTGGGCTTCGGGCAGCGGATAGGTGCCTTCCTGCTCGATCGGGTTCTGGGTGGCCATGACCAGAAACAGCGGCGACAGCTCGTAAGTGCTGCGCCCGACGCTGACCTGCCGCTCACCCATGGCTTCGAGCAAGGCCGACTGGACCTTGGCCGGCGCCCGGTTGATTTCGTCGGCCAGCACCAGGTTGTGAAAGATAGGTCCCTGCTGGAACACGAAACTGCCGGTTTCCGGGCGATAGATCTCGGTGCCGGTGATGTCGGCGGGCAGCAGGTCGGGGGTGAACTGGATGCGATGGAACTGTGCTTCGATACCTTCGGCAAGTTCTTTGATGGCCTTGGTCTTGGCCAGGCCAGGTGCGCCCTCGACCAGCATGTGGCCGTCAGCGAGCAGGGCGATGAGCAACCGATCGATGAGCTTTTCCTGGCCGAGAATCTGCGTTGAAAGAAAGGTTCGCAGCGCAAGCAGCGCTTCACGATGTTCCATCGATGACTGTTCCTGGAGAGGGTGAGCCAAGGCGTTCGAACAACGCCAGGGCTGGGGGCGTTACTTTAATCCATCGCAGGGGGTGGCGACTAACGGCATTTTGCGCAAAGAGCGTGAATTGATTGGCGATTGTTGGAAATTGGCGGGGCTGGTGAATGGTGGTGTTCATTCGGGCGCCATCGCGAGCAAGCTCGCTCCCACAGGGGATCTGTATGGGTTGCAAAATCAGCATCCGGCATAAATCCAATGTGGGAGCGAGCTTGCTCGCGATGGCGCCGGCACAGGCGCGGAAATTCCAAGGCTCAGAGCTGGCTGATATAAGTGCCAGTGCCCTTGAGAATGTTCTGCAGGGTTTCTTCGACTTCAGCCAGGTCGACGGCGTCGGTGTTGTGAATGATTTCCAAAGAGTCATCGCCATTCAGCGCATCGGCATCAGCGGCGGCGATTTCGATCAGCAGGCGGGTAGGGCTGAGGGTGACTTTCACACCGTCGAGGGTGGACGGCTCGCCATCGAGGGTAATCTCCAGCTCGTCTTCGTCCGGGTAACGCGTCATCAAAAACATGTCGCCCTGATTGCTGTGGCAGCAGAGCATGGCCATGTTGTCTTCTTCGTCGTCGCACGGGTTGGCGATCAGGTGGGCGGTAGTCATTTGCATGGGAAATTCCTGGCTCGGCGAGCGTGGTGAAGGCCACAAAAGGCAATTCTGCCAGCCCGAGGGAATTTCTGCTCGCCTGACTGTCAGAGGATGTGTCGTGAACATCCCGGGTGTTGCTGGTCATTTCTGGTACGGATGTGCCGCAAATACGGGCATAAAACCGTCTTTTTCTCGCACGAGTGCTAGTGTTGTTCGATGCGCTGGCGATGAGTTACGTACCGATGACCGAATATGTCGCAGCATCGCAAGCAGGCAGGTTGTCGCACCCGATAAGCTGCGCAACCAATGGATACCCGTAAAGACAGTGCGCAATCGATCGCGCAGTCGTTTTTGCAGATGCCCATTCATGGAAGGTGAATGTGACCTGAGTGTCTCGTCCAGCTTCACCCATCTGTCACCCTGATAACCTCTGCCCGAGATTCAGGAACAGGGTGACGGATCGCCCCGAAAGGGGTTTTGCACGCGACGCTTCCATCAATAACAAGCCCAAGCGGAGTACCACAGATGGCGTTCTTCACCGCAGCCAGCAAAGCCGACTTCCAGCACCAACTGCAAGCGGCACTGGCGCAGCACATCAGTGAACAGGCACTGCCACAAGTGGCGCTGTTCGCTGAACAATTTTTCGGCATTATTTCCCTGGATGAACTGACCCAGCGCCGGTTGTCCGACCTCGCCGGCTGCACTCTTTCTGCCTGGCGCCTGCTTGAGCGCTTTGACCACGCGCAACCACAAGTGCGCGTTTACAACCCCGATTACGAACGCCACGGCTGGCAGTCGACCCACACTGCGGTCGAAGTGCTGCACCACGACCTGCCATTTCTCGTGGACTCGGTGCGCACCGAACTGAACCGTCGCGGTTACAGCATCCATACCTTGCAAACCACCGTGCTGAGCGTGCGTCGCGGCGCCAAGGGCGAGCTGCTGGAAATCCTGCCTAAAGGCACCCATGGCGATGGCATTCAGCAAGAATCGCTGATGTACCTTGAGATCGACCGTTGCGCGCATACCGCCGAACTCAATGTATTGAGCAAGGAGCTGGAACAGGTTCTCGGTGAAGTCCGCGTTGCGGTCGCCGATTTTGAACCGATGAAAGCCAAGGTCCAGGAGCTGATCGAAGGCATCGACAAAAGCAAATTTGCCGTTGATGCCGAAGAAAAGAGTGAGATCAAAGGCTTCCTCGAGTGGCTGGTGGGCAACCACTTCACGTTCCTGGGTTACGAAGAGTTCGTGGTTCGTGACGACAAGGATGGCGGCTATATCGAGTACGACCAGAACTCGTTCCTGGGCCTGACCCGATTGTTGCGCGCCGGCCTGACGGCCGAAGACCTGCGTATCGAAGACTACGCCGTGAACTACCTGCGCGAACCGACTCCGCTGTCGTTCGCCAAGGCTGCGCACCCGAGCCGCGTGCACCGTCCGGCTTACCCGGATTACGTGTCGATCCGCCAGATCGATGCCAACGGTAAAGTCATCAAGGAATGCCGCTTCATGGGCCTGTACACCTCGTCGGTGTATGGCGAAAGCGTGCGGGTCATTCCGTACATCCGTCGCAAGGTCGACGTTATCGAACAGCGTTCCGGCTTCCAGGCCAAGGCGCACCTGGGCAAGGAACTGGCCCAGGTACTCGAAGTACTGCCGCGTGACGATCTGTTCCAGACCCCGGTCGACGAGCTGTTCAGCACCGTGATGTCGATCGTGCAGATCCAGGAACGCAACAAGATTCGCGTGTTCCTGCGCAAAGACCCGTACGGGCGCTTCTGCTACTGCCTGGCCTACGTGCCACGCGACATCTATTCCACCGAAGTGCGTCAGAAGATCCAGCAAGTGCTGATGGATCGCCTGAAAGCCAGCGATTGCGAGTTCTGGACTTTCTTCTCCGAGTCCGTGCTGGCCCGTGTGCAACTGATTCTGCGGGTCGACCCGAAGAACCGTCTGGACATCGACCCGCTGCTGCTGGAAAAAGAAGTGGTGCAAGCCTGCCGCAGCTGGCAGGACGACTACGCAAGCCTGGTGGTCGAAAGCTTCGGCGAAGCCCAGGGCACCAATGTGCTGGCCGACTTCCCGAAAGGCTTCCCGGCCGGCTACCGCGAGCGTTTCGCAGCCCATTCGGCTGTGGTCGACATGCAGCACCTGCTGAGCCTGAGCGAAAAAAATCCGCTGGTGATGAGCTTCTATCAGCCGCTGGGTCAGGTGTCCGGTCAGCGCGAGCTGCACTGCAAGCTGTACCACGCCGATACCCCGCTGGCCCTGTCCGACGTCTTGCCAATCCTGGAAAACCTCGGCCTGCGCGTGCTGGGCGAGTTCCCGTATCGCCTGCGTCATAGCAACGGTCGCGAGTTCTGGATTCACGACTTCGCGTTCACCGCTGCTGAAGGCCTGGAACTCGATATCCAGCAGCTCAACGACACGCTGCAGGACGCGTTCGTCCACATCGTTCGCGGCGACGCCGAAAACGATGCGTTCAACCGCCTGGTACTGACCGCCGGCCTGCCATGGCGCGACGTTGCGCTGCTGCGCGCTTACGCCCGTTACCTGAAGCAGATCCGTCTGGGCTTCGACCTGGGCTATATCGCCAGCACCCTGAACAACCACACCGATATCGCTCGCGAATTGACCCGGTTGTTCAAGACCCGTTTCTACCTGGCGCGCAAGCTGACCAGCGACGACCTCGACGACAAGCAGCTGCGCCTGGAACAAGCGATTCTGAGCGCTCTGGACGACGTTCAGGTGTTGAACGAAGACCGCATCCTGCGTCGCTACCTGGACCTGATCAAGGCAACCCTGCGGACCAACTTCTACCAGACCGACGCCAACGGTCAGAACAAGTCCTACTTCAGCTTCAAGTTCAACCCGCACCTGATTCCAGAGCTGCCGAAACCGGTTCCGAAGTTCGAAATCTTCGTCTACTCGCCACGCGTCGAAGGCGTGCACCTGCGCTTTGGCAACGTTGCTCGCGGTGGTCTGCGCTGGTCCGACCGTGAGGAAGACTTCCGTACCGAAGTCCTGGGCCTGGTAAAAGCCCAGCAAGTGAAGAACTCGGTCATTGTGCCGGTGGGTGCGAAGGGCGGCTTCCTGCCGCGTCGCCTGCCACTGGGCGGCAGCCGTGATGAAATCGCAGCAGAAGGCATCGCCTGCTACCGCATCTTCATTTCCGGTCTGTTGGACATCACCGACAACCTGAAAGACGGCGCGCTGGTACCGCCGGCCAACGTCGTGCGTCATGACGACGATGACCCGTACCTGGTAGTGGCAGCGGACAAGGGCACTGCGACCTTCTCCGACATCGCCAACGGTATTGCGATCGACTACGGCTTCTGGCTCGGTGACGCCTTCGCGTCCGGCGGCTCGGCCGGTTATGACCACAAGAAAATGGGCATCACCGCCAAAGGCGCGTGGGTTGGCGTTCAACGTCACTTCCGCGAGCGCGGCATCAACGTCCAGGAAGACAGCATCACTGTGGTTGGTGTCGGCGACATGGCCGGTGACGTGTTCGGTAACGGCTTGCTGATGTCCGACAAGCTGCAACTGGTCGCTGCGTTCAACCACCTGCACATCTTCATCGACCCGAATCCACAGCCTGCCAACAGCTTCGTCGAGCGTCAGCGTCTGTTCGACTTGCCGCGTTCGGCCTGGTCGGATTACGACACCAGCATCATGTCCGAAGGCGGCGGGATCTTCTCCCGTAGCGCGAAAAGCATCGCGATTTCCCCGCAGATGAAAGAGCGCTTCGACATTCAGGCCGACAAGCTGACCCCGACCGAACTGCTGAACGCCTTGCTCAAGGCACCGGTGGATCTGTTGTGGAACGGCGGTATCGGTACGTACGTTAAAGCCAGCAGCGAAAGCCACGCCGATGTCGGCGACAAGGCCAACGATGCACTGCGCGTGAACGGCAACGAACTGCGCTGCAAAGTCGTGGGCGAGGGCGGTAACCTCGGTATGACCCAACTGGGTCGTGTCGAATTTGGCCTCAATGGCGGCGGCTCCAACACCGACTTCATCGACAACGCCGGTGGCGTGGACTGCTCCGACCACGAAGTGAACATCAAGATCCTGCTGAACGAAGTGGTGCATGCCGGTGACATGACCGACAAGCAACGTAACCAGTTGCTGGCGAGCATGACCGACGAAGTCGGCAACCTGGTGCTGGGCAACAACTATAAGCAGACTCAGGCACTGTCCCTGGCGGCACGCCGTGCCTTCGTGCGGATTGCCGAATACAAGCGTCTGATGAACGATCTGGAAGGCCGTGGCAAGTTGGATCGCGCCATCGAGTTCCTGCCGTCTGAAGAAGCGATCAACGAGCGTCTCGCGGAAGGCCATGGCCTGACCCGTGCAGAGCTGTCGGTGCTGATCTCCTACAGCAAGATCGACCTCAAGGAAGCGCTGCTCAATTCCCAGGTGCCGGACGACGATTACCTGACGCGCGACATGGAAACCGCTTTCCCGCCGACCCTGGTGAGCAAGTTCTCCGACGCCATGCGCCGTCACCGTCTGAAGCGTGAGATCGTCAGCACCCAGATCGCCAACGATCTGGTCAACCACATGGGCATCACCTTCGTTCAACGACTCAAAGAGTCGACCGGCATGAGCCCGGCGAATGTTGCGGGTGCATATGTAATTGTTCGGGATATCTTCCACCTCCCGCACTGGTTCCGTCAGATCGAAGCCCTGGACTACCAGGTTTCCGCTGACGTGCAACTGGAGCTGATGGATGAGCTGATGCGTCTGGGCCGTCGCGCTACACGCTGGTTCCTGCGTAGCCGTCGCAACGAGCAGAATGCTGCCCGTGACGTCGCGCACTTCGGTCCACATCTGGCAGCGCTGGGCCTCAAGCTCGACGAACTGCTGGAAGGCCCGACCCGCGAAGGCTGGCAGACCCGTTATCAGGCGTACGTTGCGGCTGGCGTTCCTGAGTTGCTGGCGCGCATGGTTGCAGGCACCACTCACCTGTATACCTTGCTGCCGATCATCGAAGCGGCGGATGTGACCGGCCAGAATGCAGCGGACGTGGCCAAGGCCTACTTCGCCGTGGGCAGCGCGCTGGACCTGACCTGGTACCTGCAACAGATCAGCGCTCTGCCGGTGGAAAACAACTGGCAAGCGCTGGCCCGCGAAGCGTTCCGTGATGACATCGACTGGCAGCAACGGGCGATCACCATCTCGGTCCTGCAAATGGGCGAGGGCGAGCAGGACGTTGAAACGCGTCTGGCCTTGTGGATGGACCAGAACCAGAACATGGTCGAGCGCTGGCGCGCCATGCTGGTGGACATCCGTGCCGCCAGCGGCACTGACTATGCCATGTACGCGGTGGCCAACCGCGAACTGCTGGACCTGGCGTTGAGCGGGCAAGCAGTGGTGCCTGTCACGACCATTGCAATCGCTGAACTGGAGCCTGCTGCCTGATCATCAGGCGCTGAATAAAAAGCCCCGTCTCGAGAGAGACGGGGCTTTTTCAATTTAAACGTTAAAGATCGCGGGTTCCAACAGGGGAAATCGGTGTAGGAGCTGGCGGAGCCTGCGATCTTTTAGCGTCAGCTGTTTTGCAACATAAGTTGAAATATCAAGATCAAATGATCGCAGCCTGTGGCAGCTCCTACCGAGCGATGACGGCTGTATTGTTCATCGAAAGTTTATCTGACGGTTTGGTCAGTAAATTATTGAGCGACTGGTCAAACTTTTTCAAAGCGCGAACTTGAATACTCTGTTGTTCATTGATGTCGGCAACTATCTCGCGGGTCGGTTTGAAATCCGCCCACACCGGGCTCAGGTTTTTTGCATCGTGGCCTTGAGCGGTGCCGATGTAATTGAGCCTGGTGTCATAGAAGTTCACCGCGACGTCGGCCTGCACATCGGAACTGCGTGAGGTGATGAGCTGAGTGTGGGTGTCGACGATTGCCGCTACATCCGGTTTCGCGGCCTTGAGACTTTGCATGTCCGGGTAAACCGTCACCGAGCCGAACTGCCGTTGCAGGGAGGCCTTGACCCAATCCACCGCCATATCGGGCCGGGACGTGGAAACATAGGCGTCGTGGATCGGCTGCACCAGCAGGCTTTGGCCGAAACCGGTGCCGGCGTTGGCCTGGTAATTCTTCAGGTAGGCACGGCTGTTCTGGGTGTTTTGGCTGTAGACAATACCCAGTGACACCTTTGGACCGTTGGGAACAAGGGCGGTGTTTGCGCGCATGACCGGTTCGGTGAAGTAACTGCTCAGCACGGCTTGCTCTTGCGGAGCCGTGGGCACCGAACAACCCGTTAATAAGGCAGTGAGGGTGATGCCAGTTACCAGGATCAGTTTCATGGTTAGTCTCCAGTGAAACAAGTTTAATCGAGGATCATAAGTTGCCGGGAGGTGTCGGCGTAGTTCAAGACTAAACCTGTGGGCTGGAAATAAAATAGCCAATTGTTCCGCTGGTCAGATTAAAAATTTATTAGGGATTTAAAATGATGCCGGTGATTGCCTAACGAAATAAACAGGGTCTGAATAGTGGTTTCAGACCCTGTTACTTATGGCTGGGTGCGCGGCTATTAGCGTTTCAATAACGTCGGTATTTCATCGTATTGACGTTTTAAATGATGGGGAAACTGTTGAAGTCGACACTGCTGGCCAGTCGGCTGTCGATCAGGCTGATGAAGCCTTGAACTTGCGGGCAGTAGAAGTGTGACTGCATGGCGGTTTCGGACTGCCAGCGGGCACTGACCGTCCATCGATTGTCGTCTTCCGGGCAGCGGTCGACCATGTAGGAGTCGCAGCCTGGGAGCTCACGCAATGTTTCGACAATCTTCTGCAATTGCTTGCCCAGTTCATCCGAGCGGCCAGCGGCGGCCTGCACCTGGACCGTATTGATTATTTCGTTGGGCATCGCACACGCTCCTGTATCAAGCCGGGCGGGTTTCGCTCACGGTGGGATAACGCTTGTGCAGGATAGGCCTGTGTCGGGTAGCGGCCAACAGCCAATTGGCAGTAAAAGCGCCATACCAATAGACCTCAACAGACTTGCTGCAAAATATCGCGCAAACGGTCCAGGGCTACATCGATGTCCAGGGTTTCGATGGCGCCGAAGCCCATGAATAGCCCGGCTCGTGGCGTTTGCTGATAGTAAAAGTCGCTCAGGCCATACAGCCCGACGTCGACTTCTTTTGCCAGTTCGATGACCAGAGGGACATCCACATCGACCTTGCACAGCAGCACCATGTGAAACCCGGCCGTGGTCGGTACGGCTTCGAGCCACGGCGAGAGGTCCCCGGCAACGCGTGCGAGGATTCGCTCACGACGCCCGGCATAGACCGTATGACAGCGGCGGATGTGTTTCAGCAGGCAGCCTTCGGCAATGAATTTGGCCAACGCCCATTGCGGCAGGGTCGAGGTGTGCCGGTCGGTGAGTTGCTTGGCGCGGATCACTGCTTCGAGAATAGCCGGCGGCAGAATTGCGTAACCCAGACGCAACTCCGGCAGCAGGGTTTTCGAAAAGGTCCCGACATAGGCGACGATACCGCGCTCATCCATGCTCTGCAGGGAGTCGGTGGGCCGGCCTTCGTAGCGGAACTCACTGTCGTAGTCGTCCTCGATGATGATCGCGCCCAGCTCGTGAGCCCTCACCAGCAAGGCTTCGCGCCGCGTCTGGCTCATCGGCATGCCGAGGGGAAACTGGTGAGAGGGCGTGACATAAATCAGCCGGGTGCCGTCGGGAATCAGCTCGACCTGAATGCCTTGTTCGTCCACGGGTACCCCGACCACTTCGGCACCGTGAGAGCTGAACAGCAGGCGTGCCGGCGGGTAACCGGGATCTTCCATGGCCACGAGGCTGCCGGGTTGGGTCAGCACACGGGAGATCAGGTCCAGCGCTTGTTGCGCGCCGTTGCACACCACCACGTCGTCTTCCTGGCAATTGACCCCTCGGGAAAAGGCGATATGCCGGGCGATCGCATTGCGCAGTGCCGACAGGCCTTCCGGCTGGCTGTAAAAGCCCTTCGAGCTGGAAATCTGCCGCAGTGCATGGGCGGTGCAACGGCGCCAGTCATCTTGAGGAAACTGTGCCTTGCTGGTGGCGCCTCCGATGAATTCATAACGCAGCGAACCTTCCTGGGTGGGATGGCGCAAGAACGACGGCATGCTACGCCAACGCTCGATGCTTTCGGCGCTCGCCAACTCGCCATGGCTCTGTTTGCGGACGATTGTCGAGGGGCGGGCATTGACGTAGGTGCCTTTGCCGATCCTTCCGGTGAGGAAGTTCTCATAGGTCAATTGCGTGTAGGTGTCGGAAATGGTCTTGCGCGAGATACCCAGTTGCTCGGCGAGCAAGCGGCTGGGGGGCAGCTGCGTCCCGGCGGCCAGGCGCCCCGACTCAATGGCGCTACGCAGTTGCTGGTACAGCTGACCTGCGAGGTCCTTGCGGCCGTTGATCACAAGATGAAGTTCCATACTCGCGAGGCTCCTGCGGTAGTGGGTATTTTGGGCTGGCGTGCGTGGCGCCAGATTACCCGTATTGCGGCGTTTGGAAGAAGTTGCAACCGATCAAGATCTGCACCTCGCCACACTATTGCTGTCGTCGCCAAGGTAATGATCCGTTTAGACTCGGCTGCCACACCACTTTCAAGGATGAGTCACCATGCCTGCCACCGATCCCGTCATCACCCTTGAGCGTTTCAACGAAGTCCACATCGAGGGCGTCACTGCGCTCTACAACGATCCGGCAGTCGCTCGCCAGGTGCTGCAAATGCCGTTTCAGTCCACTGAGGTCTGGCGCAAGCGTCTGGAGTCGGAGAACGAGCGGGTGGTGAAACTGGTGGCGCTGCATCAGGGCCAGGTCATCGGCAACATCGGCCTGGAACAGTTTTCGCGAATCCGTCGTAGCCATTGCGCCAACATCGGCATGGGCGTGGCGGTCGCGTGGCAAGGCAAAGGCGTTGGCTCGCAGTTGCTCGCGGCGGTGCTCGACCTCGCCGATAACTGGATGAATGTGCAACGGGTCGAACTGACGGTGTACGCGGATAACGAAGCCGCGATCGCGCTGTACCGCAAATTTGGCTTCGACACTGAAGGCTTGTTTCGCGAGTACGCGGTCCGTGACGGAGTGCTGGCGGACACCCTGAGCATGGCGCGCTTGCGCCGTACGCTCAGGGCTTCCTGAGTCAGTCGCCGAGGGCGAAGGCCACGGCGGCCCGGACATGCAGCTCAGTGGTGTCGAACAGCGGCAGCTCGCTGTGTTCGGGTTTGATCAGCAGGCAGATTTCCGTGCAGCCAAGGATGATCGCCTGGGCGCCGCGTGCGGCCAGCGCTTGAATCACTTGCTGGTAAACCTGACGTGATGCATCGCTGATCACCCCGACGCAGAGTTCGTCGTAGATGATCCGGTGCACGGCCTGCCGTTCGGTGGCATCCGGGACCAGCACGGTCAAACCCTTGGCCTTGAGCTGGTCCTTGAGGAAGTCCTGTTCCATGGTGAAGGCCGTGCCCAGCAAGCCGACGGTCATCGCACCCGCGTCCACCGCGGCATGACCCGCCGGGTCGGCAATGTGCAGAAACGGCACTGAAATCGCTGCCTGAATCTGTTCGGCCACCTTGTGCATGGTGTTGGTACACAGCACCACGCACTCGGCACCGCCGGCTTCAAGCCGGCGCGCGGCGTCCACCAGAATCAGCGCCGCATCTTCCCAGCGCCCGGCATGCTGGGCCTGTTCGACAGGCCCGAAGTCGACGCTGTACATTAGCAACTGCGCCGAACGCAACGGCCCGAGCCGGTCACGAACCTGCTGGTTGATGAGGCGATAGTACTCGGCGCTGGACTCCCAGCTCATGCCGCCAATAAGACCGATAGTGCGCATGCTGTGCTCCTGTGATGGCTGACTTCTGTACAAGCGAGTTTCCCGTGTTGCATTGGCTCGATCTATCAGGAAATTTCACATGCCAGGCCCACTGAGTCAGAGACTGCTGGGGGGCAAACTCTGCCTGCAACTCCTGCCGCGTGCGGCCTACAGTGCTCGCGATCCAGCGACCGGGCAAACCCTTGGCGTGACGCTGGAACGTCAGCAGGGCGTACACGCCATCGATTCGGATCATCGGGTGGATTTTGACACCTGGCCGGGCATGTTGGCCTACACCCCGGCGGGTGTTGAAGTGTTTTCCGAATCGGCGACGGGTGGCGAATACCTGTTGGCGCGCTGGAGTGAGCCGTTGGCTGACGAGCCAGGATCCCTGTTTACCCGACGGGTGCAGTCTGGTGGGCACGTTCAGGCGTTGGCACTGGGGCGCGAAGCCCGGCGGTTGCTGCTCGATCCACAGCCGGACCGGTTTGCGCTGGACGAATGCGCCTTGACCTTCGCCGGTTTGCCGATCCTCGATAAACCCCAACGCCAAGCACCGCGCGCATTCTCGCGGGTGCTGGAGCAGATCACCGAGCAGTTCGAGCAACCGTTGACCCTGGCGCAATTGGCGGCTACCGGCGGCCAGACCGAACTGCGTTTGCTGCGTGACTTCACCCGGGCCATCGGCCTCACGCCTCACGCGTACCTGGTCGAAGTCCGGGTTCAGGCGGCGCGGCGGCTGATCGAGCGCAGTTCGCTGCCACTGGCGGCAATCGCCCAGGACTGCGGTTTCGCCCATCAGTCGCACATGGGCAGTGCGTTTCGCAAACTGCTGGGAATGACGCCCAGCCAATACCGCTCACGCTTTTAGTCGTACGCCGGCGGCGTGCATCTGCCATGCTCAAAGTCCGCAGTACTGCTTCAACCAAAGGAACACAGCAATGGACGACGTACAGCAACTGGGTGAGATGCTTCGCCACTACGCAGAAAGCGAAGCGCACAAGAAACAGCTGTTTGAAAGCCAATCGGCGGTGTGGGCGACGCGTATTGGCGAGTTGTTCGGGCAGATCGAACAGTGGCTGGAACCGGTCAAGGCCCCGCATTTGCTGGAGGTGAGCCGCGAAGCCTATGTGGCGTTCGGGGCGAACGTGCCGGTCGAGAGCTCGACCTTCAAGACCGAAAAACTGAGCATTCTGATTGCCGGCAAACCGGTGGAAATCGTGCCCGAAGTGATGGGGGCCGGTGGGCTGATTTCACTGGCGGTGATGGGCCTGACCGCTGCGCGTTACGGCAGTGTGTCGCTGGTGTGCCAGCCACCTTCGACTGACTGGCAGTGGCGCAAGACCAATGGTCTGAAGGACCCGGACACCTTTGCCTTCGATGCGAATTTCCTCGCCCAGCAATTGCAGCTCCTGATACCTCGCGATCGGGGTTGAGCAATACAGGTTTTGTGACCGACAAGTAACCCCTGTGGGAGCGAGCTTGCTCGCGAATAGGCCATAACATTCAACATCAATGTCGGATGTAACGCCGCCATCGCGAGCAAGCTCGCTCCCACAGGGGGGGTGCATCAAACCTCCAGATTCCCCCAGCCCGGCTTGGCTTCTTCAGGTGCAACTGCTTTCACAGTCTTGCCGGTGGCCAGCTCCACCCGCCGTGCCACTTCCGGGTCATCGGCAAACGGTATCAGACTGGCATCGTCCAGGCTCTCGGCCGACTGATGCTTCAAGCAATACTCCACCGATAAATACAGGCACGCCACGCCCAACAGATCCAACATGACTTCGATCATGACGAACTTTCCCTGAGATGAAAGACGCAAGCCTGTGAGGCTTGCGTCATGGGCCGGATCAAGCGATCTGCGCTTCGCTCCTGGCGAATTTCAGATCGGCGACCCGCACGGTGCGCCAGGTGTTGTAGGCCATCAGCAACATGCCGCTGAGGAAGAACACACCGCCGGCGAAACGCACGATAAAGCCCGGATGGCTGGCCTGTAAGGCTTCGACGAAGGAGTAGGTGAGTGTGCCGTCGTCGTTGATGGCGCGCCACATCAGACCCTGTGTGATGCCGTTGACCCACATCGACGCGATGTACAACACCGTCCCGATAGTCGCCAGCCAGAAATGCAGGTTGATCAATGGCGTGCTGTACATCTGCTCGCGGCCGAAGACTTTCGGGATCATGTGGTACAGCGAACCGAAGGTGATCATCGCCACCCAGCCCAAAGCACCGGCGTGCACGTGGCCGATGGTCCAGTCGGTGTAGTGCGACAGCGCGTTGACGGTCTTGATGGCCATCATCGGCCCTTCGAAGGTCGACATGCCGTAGAACGCCAGCGACAACACCAGAAAGCGCAGGATCGGGTCGGTGCGCAACTTATGCCAGGCGCCCGACAGGGTCATCATGCCGTTGATCATCCCGCCCCAGCTCGGCGCCAGCAGGATCAGCGACATGGCCATGCCCAGCGACTGCGCCCAGTCCGGCAGTGCGGTGTAGTGCAAGTGGTGCGGGCCGGCCCAGATGTACAGGGTGATCAGCGCCCAGAAGTGCACGATCGACAATCGATAGGAATACACCGGACGACCGACCTGTTTCGGCACAAAGTAATACATCATCCCGAGGAAGCCGGTGGTCAGGAAGAAGCCCACCGCGTTGTGCCCGTACCACCACTGCACCATGGCATCGGTGGCCCCGGAATACACCGGATAGGACTTGAACCAGCCCACCGGAATCGACAGGTGATTGACCACGTGCAGCATGGCGATCACCACAATGAAGGCTCCGAAGAACCAGTTGCCGACGTAGATGTGCTTGGTCTTGCGCTGCACCACGGTGGTGAAGAACACAATGGCATAGGCGACCCAGACCACCGTCATCCACACCGCGCCGGAGAATTCGATCTCGGCGTATTCCTTGGTGGTGGTGTAGCCCAGCGGCAGGGTGATCAGCATGCTGACGATCACCGATTGCCAGCCCCAGAAGGTGAACGCGGCGAGTTTGTCGGAGTACAGCCGCACCTGGCAGGTGCGCTGCACTGCGTAGTAACTGGCGGCAAACTGTGCGCTGCCGGCAAAGCCGAAAATTACCAGGCTGGTGTGCAGCGGGCGCAAGCGGCCAAAGGTGGTCCAGGGCAAATCGAGGTTCGCCTCCGGCCACACCAGTTGCGAGGCGATCCACACGCCCATCGCCATCCCGATAACGCCCCATACCACTGTTGCCACGACGAATTGGCGGACGACCTTGTAGTTATAGGCCTGTCCGATTGCTGCTGTGCTCATGGTCAATGCTTCCACGGTTGCAAAGTCTTGCCAGGCCACCCGGTCTGGCATGCCGTTCACTGTAGAAAGCATGGGATAAACAAAACAGGCTCAGAAAAACTGCATTAATACGGATCAGATCAGAGGCCTGCCTGCGGTGATCTGACGCGCCCTGATATGGTTTTTTAGTTTTTAGCTGAATCTGTAACGCCCTGAGCTGCTGTTGCATAGTCACCACCACACAAGAACCCCGATTACCCACCCCCGTAGCAGCTGCCGAGCCCGCGAGGCCGCGTTCGAGGACGAAGTCCTCGCAAATCCTGTGCACACGGTTTGCCTGGAAAAACGCGTTGCCCGACTTTACGACTGCTTCGCATCCGAACGCAGCCTCGCGGGCTCGGCAGCTGCTACGTGTTGTGTGGGTTTGGGGTCAGCACTGATGAGGTAGGACCATGTATCAATATGACGACTACGACCGGGCCCTGGTCTTTGAGCGGGTTGCGCAGTTTCGCGATCAGGTCGAACGGTTCATGGCAGGTGCCTTGAGTGAGGAAGAGTTTTTGCCGTTGCGCCTGCAAAACGGCCTCTACATGCAAAAGCACGCCTACATGTTGCGGGTCGCCATTCCTTACGGCACCCTCAGTGCCCGGCAGATGCGTACGCTGGCGAGCATCGCCCGGGATTACGATCGCGGTTACGGGCACTTCACCACCCGGCAGAACATGCAATTCAACTGGATCGAACTGGCCCAGGTGCCGGACATCCTCGAGCACCTGGCCGAGGTCGAAATGCATGCGATCCAGACTTCCGGCAACTGCGTGCGCAATATCACCACCGAGGCCTTTGCCGGTGTCGCGGCAGACGAGCTGATTGATCCTCGGCCCTTGGCGGAAATCCTCCGGCAGTGGTCGACCATCAATCCGGAGTTCCTGTTTTTGCCGCGCAAATTCAAGATCGCTATCTGCTCGGCGAAACAGGACCGTGCGGCGATCATGATGCATGACATCGGCCTCTACCTTTACCGCGACGCAGCGGGGCAGATGCTGCTGCGGGTGATCGTCGGCGGCGGTCTGGGGCGCACGCCGATCCTCGGCCTGCAGATCCGTGAAGGGTTGCCGTGGCAGCATTTGCTGTCCTACGTCGAGGCGGTGTTGCGGGTCTACAACCGCCACGGTCGGCGTGACAACAAGTACAAGGCGCGGATCAAGATTCTGGTCAAGGCGCTGGGCATCGAGGCCTTCGCCCAGGAAGTCGAGCAGGAATGGCAACACCTCAAGGATGGCCCGGCGCAGTTGACCGACATCGAATACCAGCGCGTCGCCAGCGCATTCGTGCCGCCCACCTATGAGCAACTGGCCGACACCGACCTGGACTTCGGCACTCGCCTCACCGAGAACCCGGCGTTCGCGCGCTGGGTCGCCCGTAACGTGCAGCCGCACAAAGTACCCGGCTACACCAGCGTGGTGCTATCGACCAAACCCGGCATGGCTTCGCCGCCCGGCGACGTCACGGACGCGCAGATGAATGCGGTGGCTGACTGGTCCGAGCAGTTCGGTTTCGGTGAAATCCGCATTGCCCATGAACAGAACATTGTCCTGCCGGATGTACCCAAGGCCGACCTGTACGCGTTGTGGTGCCTGGCCTGCGAGCGCGGACTGGGCTGCGCCAACATCGGCTTGCTGACCGACATCATCGCCTGCCCCGGTGGCGATTTCTGCGCGCTGGCCAATGCAAAATCGATCCCCATCGCCCAAGCGATTCAGGTACGTTTCGACGATCTGGACTACCTCCATGACCTGGGTGACATCAGCCTCAACATCTCCGGCTGCATGAACGCTTGTGGTCATCACCACATCGGCAATATCGGCATCCTCGGCGTCGATAAGAATGGCAGCGAGTGGTACCAGATCACCCTCGGTGGCTCACAGGGCAAGAACAGCTCGTTGGGCAAAGTCATCGGGCCCTCGTTCAGCGCGGCCGAAGTGCCGCAGGTAATCGAGCGGATCATCGCGACCTTCGTCCGTTACCGCGAGAGCGAGGAGCTGTTTGTCGATACCGTGCAGCACATCGGCCTGGAACCGTTCAAGGAGCGCATCTATCCCAAGAGCCTGGAGGTGGTGGCATGAACAATCTGCTGCAATTGCGCGAAGGTCTGGCGCTCAAAGTCGACGACGATTCGTGGACGTTGGTCAGGGATATCGACAGCGAACTACCTGCGGGGCCGCTGATTTTACCGCTGGCCCTGTGGCTGAAGCGCCGTATCGAACATCATCCGTCGCGAGACGCAGTGTGGCTGGGGCCGGACGACGAGGTCGAAAGTCTCAAGCCATGGCTCAAGCTGTTACCGATGATCGCGCTGGATTTTCCGAGTTTTCGCGATGGCCGGGCCTACAGCCAGGCTTACCTGTTGCGCACGCGTTTGGGTTGGGCAGGGGAGTTGCGGGCGATTGGCGATGTGCTGCGCGACCAGCTCAGCCATATGCGCCAATGCGGTTTCGATGCTTTTGCGGTGCGTGAAGACAAGTGCGCTGAAGATGCCCTCAAGGGGCTGGTGGGGATGAGCGTGCATTACGGTCGCTCGGTGATCGAGCCTCGACCGTTGTTTCGCCGGCGCTGATCAATACGTTCAACAGATCCGGGTGACGTGTGCACCTACGGTTGCGTGGGTGCACACGGTTTGCGTATCACTTCTACGGGTTGATCGGCGTCAACGGCGGCAGTTTCCATTGCCCGTTGCCGACCTGAGGCTGGGGCAGGTACAGGCGCAACACCGCGTAGAACGGACCATGCGGCGCCGGCAGCCAGTTGCTGCGCTGATCCTTGAGCGGTTCGGAGTGCTGCAGGTAAAGAGTCAGGCCGCCGTCCGGGTCGCGCTTGAAGGTGGACAGCATGCGCGAGTTGAGCAGGTAGCGTTTCTTGTGGTTGGGCACCAGCAGCTTGGTCTTTGCGTCGTACATGGTCAGCGACCAGAACGCGTCGGCCGGAGGCAGTTGATCCTTGTCAAAGTGCACGGTGTAGCTGTGTCTCGCGCCGTTGGCCGGTTTGCCCAGGCTGTCGACGAGATAACTGAATTTGGCTGCTTCATCAGCGGAGTTGCCAAAGATCCCCATGTTGGCGCCGGCGTAGCGGTACAGATAATTGTTGTTCAAGTGGTCGCGGGTACCGAACAAGTCACCGTTGCTGACCTGATGGGTATCGATCTTGTCTTTCTTGAACGCCGCGTACTCGGCCTTGGCATCGGCGATACCGTCTTCGAGGGCCTTGCGTTGTTCGGCGGTGAGGGTTTTGAGGTCGTACGGCTGGCCGCCAACAATGCCGATTTTCGCGAAGCGTGCCAGCAGGTCTTTTTCAACGTCTTGCGCCGGGGCGAAGCCGAGCATGAAGTTCAGGTAGCGGAACAGCTCCGGGCTGTCGCTCATGGTCGGAGTCGGCTTGGGCCAGTCGATTTTTGGCGCCGCGGCCGGAGCCGGTTGCCCCAGATACTGGCTCAGCGTTTGAACCTTGTAGCCGTGCTGGATTTTCTTGACCTTCTCCAGGTCCTTTTCATCAAACAGCTGCGTACGGTACAGCGCATAGGCAATATTGCTTTCGCTGCGGACCAGGCGATCGATCTTCACCGGTTGCTGACCTTGCCAATTGGGACCGGCAATCATGAAGGTCCCGCCCTTGTTGCCCGTGCTGCGGGTGCCCAGGTAAGCAAAGTTCTGGGTATAGAGGTCGACCAGTTGTACCGAGTAGTAACGCTCTTCGGCGATTTGCGGCAAGGTGACAACCACAGGCTCCGCGCGCAGGTCCATCCAGAGGAATGAGCTGGAAGTGTCCGGGTTTGGGGTGACGGACGCGGTGTCCTTGGGGGTGAACGCCCTTGCCGTATTGCCGATATGGTTGAGCGGTGCCTTGAAGTTCGGACCGTTCTTGTCCACCGCCTGGGTGTACAGAGTCTTGTACATCTCCACCACCGGGAAGCCGTAGAGATACGCGTCTTTGGCGATCCCCCTGGCTTCTTCGGGGCTGGCGCTGAAATCTGCCCAGGCGCTTGCGCTCAGTAATAGAGAGAGGCCGGCGAGCAGCAGGCGGGACGGTTTTTCGATGGTCATTGCACAGTCCTATGGATGAGCGCGATTCAGGTGTCATTGCAGGGCCGTAATGTCGTCGAGTTTCCAGCTTTTGTCGAAAAAAGTTTTGGTTACTGCACAAAGGCGCACGTCACTCGGGGTCGTTATCCGGTCATGTTGTGTCTCGAGGCTCTGCGCCTGAGCGCCAACGCCGCAACTGGCAGACAATGCCATCACACTGAAACCGAGCACGCGAATCAAAGTACGCATAACAATCTCCTTACTTTCCGAAGGTAACGTTGATCCCGGCGAACACAGTGAGCTGCGGCAGGCCATTGCCTTTGTGTTCGACTGTCCATTGTAAGACTTCAAGTGGCGAATGCTAATCTACCGGCATTCGCGCTCAAAGGAAGGTCGCTGCCAATGCCTGTTCTGGAACTCACCACACTGATCAAAGGGCGTACGCCCACGCAAGTTCTCGATTTTTGCCTTGAGGGCGGCAACTTCCCGAAAATCTTCCCGGAACGGGTGACGCCATTGGGCAACATCGACGTGAACGACTTGCGTATTGCTGCCGGTCGCGAGTTCAGTTTCCGTCACTGGATGTTCGGCATCATCCCGGCGACCTGGACCGTGGCGATACGCGAGGTCAGCGACAGCCATTTCATCGATGAAATGCTCAAGGGGCCGATGGCTGCATTTCGCCATGAACACCGGGTCGCGGCGGTGGAGGGCGGGACGCTGTACACCGACCGGGTGACCTACGCGGCCATTGGTGGTGCACCTTTGGAGTGGTTGATGGTCAATGCCTACATGCAGCGGATTTTTCGCGCCCGGCACCGCAATATGCTTCGGTTGCTGGGCTGAACCGAGCCCCGTAGGAGCTGCCGCAGGCTGCGATCTGTGCTTTTAAAGATCAGAAGATCGCAGCCTGCGGCAGCTCCTGCGGGGGGGTGTTGTATCCAGTTTGTGCGACAACTCATGACAAATTGTGTTTGGCCATAGGTCGTCGGATAATTTCGTGGTTAACTTCCAGCTCTTGAAAATTCGTTACCACTGTTCATCCATCACTGCTTAAAAGGACTCCGTTCATGGCTCAAGTCACTCTCAAAGGCAATCCGGTACAAGTCAACGGCCAACTGCCACAAGCCGGTTCCAAGGCGCCAGCCTTTTCCCTGGTTGCCGGCAATCTTTCCGACGTGACCCTGGCAAGCTTCGCCGGCAAGCGCAAAGTGCTGAACATCTTCCCAAGCGTCGACACTCCGACCTGCGCTACCTCGGTACGCAAGTTCAACGCCCAGGCCAACGACGTGGCCAACACCGTTGTCCTGTGCATCTCGGCTGACCTGCCGTTCGCCCAGGCACGTTTCTGCGGCGCTGAAGGTCTGGAAAACGTCCAGAACCTGTCGACCCTGCGCGGTGCCGAGTTCATCGAAAACTACGGCGTTGCCATCGCCGACGGCCCACTCAAAGGTCTGACCGCCCGTGCAGTGGTCGTACTCGACGAAAACGACAACGTGTTGCACAGCGAACTGGTTAAAGAAATCGCAGAAGAGCCAAACTACGAAGCTGCGTTGGCCGTTCTGAAGTAACAGGTTTTACAATTGTTAACGGCCTGGCTCTGTCCAGGCCGTTTTCATTTGTGCTTCAGTGGTTTAGCAAATTCTCGCAAAACAGGCCGAAGGTAAATTGCCGGTAAAGGCGCTTTGCTTAAACTCCGTCAGTGCTTATCTTTCAGCCTTCCGTATAAAGATGCCCACACGCGCCCAATGGTTGATCATTCAATGCAATCCTCTGCTTCCCGTCATCCCCGTCGCTGGCTATTCGGCCTGCTGGTCCTGTTGGTCATTGCCGGCCTGTGCTGGAAGTTCTGGCCAGGCGGTACGGCTCACAAAGACGCCCCTGCAGCAAAAGCAGCGGCGGGGCATGTCGGCAAGTCTGGCGGGATGCGTCCGGGTTTCGGTGGTGCCACAGGACCGGTCCCGGTTCGGGTCGCGCCAGCTGTGGTGGGTGATTTCCCGCTGTACTACAAGGCCCTGGGCACAGTGACTGCACTGAACACCATTAATGTGCGCAGCCGCGTGGGCGGCGAATTGGTGAAGATTGCGTTCGAAGAAGGGCAGATGGTCAAGGCCGGCGACCTGCTCGCCGAGATTGACCCGCGTCCTTACCAGAATGCCTTGCTCCAGGCCGAAGGCACGTTGTTGCAGAACCAGGCACAGTTGAAAAACGCACTGGTGGATGTAGAGCGCTATCGCGGCTTGTATGCACAAGACAGTATCGCCAAGCAGACCCTCGATACCGCAGCAGCACTGGTCGGCCAGTACCAGGGCACGGTCAAGACCAATCAGGCGGCGGTCAACGACGCCAAACTCAATCTGGAATTCACCAAAATCCGCGCCCCGATTACCGGGCGCGTCGGTCTGCGGCAGCTGGACGTCGGCAACCTGGTGGCCGCCAATGACACCACGTTCCTGGCGGTCATCACCCAGACCCAGCCGATCAGCGTGGTCTTCACCTTGCCGGAAAACAGTCTCGACACCGTACTGGCCCGCTACCACTCAGGTGCCAAACTACCGGTTGAGGCCTGGGATCGGGGCGACACCCAATTGCAGGCCAGCGGTGTCTTGCAGAGCCTGGATAACCAGATCGATACCACCACCGGCACGCTGAAGTTCAAGGCACGTTACGACAACCGCGATCTTGCGCTGTTCCCGAATCAGTTCGTCAACGTCAGACTGCTGGCCGACACCCTCAAAGGGGTGGTGCTGGCGCCTTCGGCGGCTATTCAGTTCGGCACCAACGGCACCTTCGTCTATGCGCTGGACGGTGACAAAAAAGTCACCATTCGCCCGTTGAAAATCGGCGCCAGCGATGGCGACAACACGGTGATCAAGGAAGGCTTGAAAGCCGGTGATCGGGTGGTTCTGGAAGGCACCGATCGCCTCAAGGAGGGCAGTGAAGTCGAGGTGGTCAACGACAGCAACGCCGTGCCAGCGACCCCGACCCCGACCGAAAGCCAGGGCCCATCGGCAAACGCCGCGACTGATCCGAAAGCCACTGGCAAGGCGCACAAGGGCCGCGCATGAACATCTCGCGTCTGTTCATCCTTCGCCCGGTAGCCACTACCCTGAGCATGCTGGCCATCGTTTTGGCCGGCCTGATCGCCTACAAGTTGCTGCCGGTATCGGCACTGCCTCAGGTCGATTACCCGACCATTCGGGTCATGACCCTGTACCCGGGCGCCAGTCCGGATGTGATGACCAGTGCGGTCACCGCGCCACTTGAGCGTCAGTTCGGGCAAATGCCCGGCCTGACCCAAATGGCCTCGACCAGTTCCGGCGGTGCCTCGGTGCTGACCCTGCGCTTCAGCCTCGACATCAACATGGACGTCGCCGAGCAGCAGGTGCAGGCGGCGATCAACGCGGCGACCAATCTGTTGCCCAAGGACTTGCCAGCACCGCCGGTGTACAACAAGGTCAACCCGGCGGACACCCCGGTGCTGACCTTGGCGATCACCTCCAAAACCATGTTGCTGCCCAAGCTCAATGACCTGGTCGACACGCGCATGGCGCAGAAAATCGCCCAGATCAGTGGCGTCGGCATGGTCAGCATTGCCGGCGGCCAACGTCAGGCCGTGCGGATCAAGGTCAATCCTGAAGCCCTGGCGGCCAACGGCTTGAACCTCTCGGACGTGCGCACCTTGATCGGCGCGTCCAACGTCAACCAGCCCAAAGGCAACTTCGACGGTCCGACCCGGGTCTCGATGCTCGATGCCAACGATCAGTTGACCTCGCCCAAGGACTACGCCGAACTGATCCTGGCCTATAAGAACGGCGCGCCGTTGCGGCTCAAGGATGTCGCGCAGATCGTCGACGGTGCCGAGAACGATCGTCTCGCCGCGTGGGCCAACGAAAACCAGGCTGTGCTGCTGAACATCCAGCGCCAACCGGGTGCCAACGTGATCGAGGTGGTCGACCGGATCAAGGCTTTATTGCCGAGCATCACCGATAACCTGCCGGCCGGCCTCGACGTTACCGTGCTGACCGACCGTACCCAGACCATCCGTGCGTCGGTGACCGACGTGCAGCACGAACTGCTGATCGCCATCGCCCTGGTGGTGATGGTGACATTCCTGTTCTTGCGCCGTGCCAGCGCGACCCTCATTCCGTCGATTGCGGTGCCCTTGTCGCTGATCGGTACTTTTGGCGTGATGTACCTGGCCGGTTTCTCGGTCAATAACCTGACGTTGATGGCGCTGACCATCGCCACCGGTTTTGTGGTGGACGACGCGATCGTCATGCTGGAAAACATTTCGCGCTTCATCGAGGAGGGCGACAGCCCGTTGCAGGCGGCGCTCAAGGGCGCCAAACAGATCGGTTTCACCTTGATCTCGCTGACGCTGTCGCTGATCGCGGTTCTGATTCCGCTGTTGTTCATGGCCGACGTCGTTGGGCGGCTGTTCCGCGAGTTTGCGATTACCCTGGCGGTGGCGATCCTGATTTCCCTGGTGGTTTCCCTGACCTTGACGCCAATGATGTGCGCGCGGTTGCTCAAGCGTGAACCCAAGCCAGAAGAGCAGGGCCGCTTCTACCGGGCCAGCGGTGCGTGGATCGACTGGCTGATCGCCGCCTACGGGCGCAAGTTGCAGTGGGTGCTCAAGCATCAGCCGCTGACCTTGCTGGTGGCCATCGCCACTCTGGGCCTGACGGTGTTCCTGTATATCGTGGTGCCGAAGGGCTTCTTCCCGGTGCAGGACACCGGGGTGATCCAGGGCATTTCCGAGGCGCCGCAGTCGGTTTCCTTTGCCGCCATGAGCCAGCGTCAGCAGGAACTGGCCAAGGTCATTCTGGCCGACCCGGCGGTGCAAAGCCTGTCGTCCTACATCGGCGTCGACGGCGACAACGCCACCCTGAACAGCGGGCGATTGCTGATCAACCTCAAGCCGCACAAAGACCGCGACCTGAGCGCGGCCCAGGTGATCACCCGGTTGCAGCCGCAGCTGGACAAACTGGTGGGTATTCGCCTGTTCATGCAGCCGGTGCAGGACTTGACCATCGAAGACCGGGTCAGCCGTACGCAGTATCAATTCAGCATGTCGTCACCGGATGCCGAGCTGCTCGGCCTGTGGAGCGGACGACTGGTCGAGGCGCTGGCCAAGCAGCCAGAGCTGACCGATGTTGCCAGTGATTTGCAGGACAAGGGCTTGCAGGTCTATCTGGTGATCGACCGCGATGCGGCTTCGCGGATCGGGGTTTCGGTGTCGAACATCACCGACGCGCTGTACGACGCTTTCGGCCAGCGCCAGATCTCGACCATTTACACCCAGGCCAGCCAGTACCGCGTGGTGCTGCAGGCACAGGATGCCCAGAAGATCGGCCCGCAGGCGCTGGAGCAGATTCACGTCAAGACCACCAGCGGTGGTCAGGTGCGGTTGTCCAGTCTGGCCCACGTCGAAGAGCGCCAGGCGCAGTTGGCGATTGCGCACATCGGCCAGTTCCCGGCGGTGATGATGTCTTTCAACCTTGCGCCCGGCGTGGCGTTGGGCCAGGCCGTCGAACTGATCAACAAGGTGCAGAAGGATATCGGCATGCCGCTCGGCGTGCAGACGCAGTTTCAGGGCGCGGCTCAGGCGTTCGAGGCCTCGCTGTCGAGCACCTTGCTGCTGATTCTGGCGGCGGTGGTGACCATGTACATCGTGCTCGGCGTGCTTTACGAGAGCTACATTCACCCGATCACCATTCTCTCGACCTTGCCGTCGGCGGCGGTCGGCGCCTTGCTGGCGTTGATCCTCAGTGGCAATGACCTGGGCATGATCGCGATCATCGGCATCATCTTGCTGATCGGTATCGTCAAGAAGAACGCGATCATGATGATCGACTTCGCCCTCGACGCCGAGCGCAATCAGGGCATGGACCCTGCCACGGCGATTTACCAGGCCGCGCTGCTGCGTTTCCGGCCGATTCTGATGACCACGCTGGCCGCGTTGTTCGGCGCTGTGCCGCTGATGCTCGCCACTGGCTCCGGTGCGGAGTTGCGCCAGCCACTGGGTCTGGTGATGGTCGGCGGTTTGTTGGTGAGCCAGGTGCTGACGTTGTTTACCACGCCGGTTATCTACCTGTATTTCGACCGCCTCGGTCGGCGCTGGCGGCGTGCGCCTGAGCGTCTGGAGCCGGTAGAACAGCCATGAACCTGTCCGGACCTTTCATCCGTCGGCCGGTAGCGACCATGTTGCTGAGCCTGGCGATCATGCTGCTGGGCGGTGTGAGTTTCGGCTTGCTGCCAGTGTCGCCGCTGCCGCAAATGGACTTCCCGGTGATCGTGGTGTCGGCGAGCCTGCCGGGCGCAAGCCCCGAGGTCATGGCGTCTACCGTGGCAACGCCGCTGGAGCGATCCTTTGGCGCTATCGCCGGGGTCAACACCATGAGCAGCCGTTCCAGCCAGGGCTCGACCCGGGTGATCCTGCAATTTGACCTGGACCGCGACATCAATGGCGCGGCACGTGAAGTGCAGGCGGCAATCAACGCCTCGCGCAACCTGCTGCCCAGCGGGATGCGCAGCATGCCGACCTACAAGAAGGTCAACCCGTCCCAGGCGCCGATCATGGTGCTGTCGCTGACCTCGGATGTGCTGGAAAAAGGTCAGCTCTACGACCTGGCCTCGACCATCCTTTCGCAAAGCCTGTCTCAGGTGCCGGGTGTCGGCGAAGTGCAAATCGGTGGTAGCTCGTTGCCGGCGGTACGTATCGAACTTGAGCCACAACTGCTGAACCAGTACGGCGTAGCGCTGGATGACGTGCGCAACACCATCGCCAACGCCAACGTGCGCCGGCCCAAAGGCTCGATCGAAGACGATCAGCGGATGTGGCAGGTACAGGCCAACGACCAGTTGGAGAAGGCCAAGGATTATGAACCGCTGATCATTCGCTACCAGAATGGCTCGGCGTTGCGCCTGAGTGATGTAGCCAAGGTCCGCGACAGCGTCGAAGACCGCTACAACAGCGGTTTCTTCAATGATGATGCGGCGGTGCTGTTGGTGATCAACCGTCAGGCCGGTGCCAACATCATTAAAACGGTCAACGATATCAAGGCACAGTTGCCGGCCTTGCAGGCGGTATTGCCGGCAAGCGTCAAGCTGAACCTGGCGATGGACCGTTCACCGGTGATCAAGGCGACCCTGCACGAAGCGGAAATGACCCTGCTGATTGCCGTGGCGCTGGTGATTCTGGTGGTATTCCTGTTCCTCGGTAACTTCCGCGCGTCGTTGATCCCGACGCTGGCAGTGCCGGTGTCGCTGGTCGGTACGTTCGCGGTGATGTACCTCTATGGCTTTTCGCTGAACAACCTGTCGCTGATGGCGCTGATTCTGGCCACCGGGCTGGTGGTGGACGATGCCATCGTGGTGTTGGAAAACATCTCGCGGCACATCGACGAAGGCATTGCGCCGATGAAGGCGGCGTACCTGGGCGCCAAGGAAGTCGGTTTTACCTTGCTGTCGATGAACGTCTCGCTGGTGGCGGTGTTCCTGTCGATTCTGTTCATGGGCGGGATCATCGAGAGCCTGTTTCGTGAGTTCTCGATCACCCTGGCGGCATCGATCGTCGTGTCGCTGGTGGTCTCGCTGACCCTGACGCCGATGCTCTGTGCCCGCTGGCTGAAGCCCCACACGCCAGGCGAGGAAAACCGTTTGCAGCGCGCCAGCCGGCGCGCCAACGACTGGATGGTCAAACACTATGCCAGCAGTCTGGATTGGGTATTGCGTCATCGGCGGCTGACGCTGCTCAGCCTGTTTATCACCATTGGCGTGAACGTCGCCTTGTATGTGGTGGTGCCCAAGACCTTTCTGCCGCAGCAGGACACCGGCCAACTGATCGGTTTTGTCCGTGGTGACAACGGCCTGTCGTTCAACGTCATGCAGCCGAAAATGGAAGTCTTCCGCCGTGCGGTATTGAAAGACGATGCCGTGGAAAGTGTCGCCGGTTTCATTGGTGGTACCAACGGCACCAACAACGCCTTCATGCTGGTGCGCCTGAAGCCGATCAAGGAACGCAACATTTCTGCGCAGAAGGTTATCGAGCGCATGCGCAAGGAAATGCCCAAGGTCCCGGGTGCCCAATTGATGCTGATGGCCGACCAGGACTTGCAGTTTGGCGGTGGCCGCGAACAGACCACCTCGCAATACACCTACATCCTGCAAAGCGGTGATCTATCGGCGTTGCGCGAGTGGTACCCGAAAGTCGTCGCGGCGCTCAAGGCGCTGCCCGAACTGACCGCCATCGACGCCCGCGAAGGGCGAGGTGCCGCGCAGGTGACGCTGGTGGTCGACCGCGATCAGGCCAAACGCTTGGGGGTAGATATGTCCATGGTCACGGCGGTGCTGAACAACGCTTATAGCCAACGGCAGATATCGACCATTTACGACAGCCTGAACCAGTATCAGGTGGTGATGGAGGTCAATCCGAAATACGCTCAGGACCCGATCACCCTCAATCAGGTTCAGGTGATCACCGCTGCTGGCGCGCGGATTCCGCTGTCGGCGATTGCCCACTATGAAAACAGCCTGGAAAACGACCGGGTCAGCCATGAAGGGCAGTTCGCTTCCGAGAGCGTCTCCTTTGATATGGCCGAAGGCGTCACCGTTGAACAAGGCTCGGCCGCCATCGAACGGGCGATTGCCAAATTGGGGCTGCCGGAAGAAGTGATCGCCAAGATGGCCGGCACCGCCGACGCCTTTGCCGCGACCCAGAAGAGTCAGCCGTGGATGATCCTCGGAGCGCTGGTGGCGGTGTATCTGGTGTTGGGCGTGCTGTACGAAAGTTACGTGCACCCGTTGACCATCCTTTCGACATTGCCTTCGGCGGGCGTCGGTGCGTTGTTGTCGATCTATGTGCTGGGCGGCGAGTTCAGCCTGATTTCGCTGCTCGGGCTGTTTCTGTTGATCGGTGTGGTGAAGAAAAACGCCATTCTGATGATCGACCTCGCGCTACAGCTTGAACGCCATCAGGGCATGGAACCGCTGGAGTCGATTCGCAGTGCGTGCCTGTTGCGCTTGCGGCCGATTCTGATGACCACCCTGGCGGCGATTCTGGGTGCCTTGCCCTTGTTGCTCAGCACCGCCGAAGGCGCGGAAATGCGCCAGCCATTGGGTCTGACCATTATTGGCGGGTTGATTTTCAGCCAGGTGCTGACGCTTTTCACCACCCCGGTGGTTTACCTCTATCTCGACCGTTTGCGCCATCGGGTCAACCGCTGGCGTGGGGTTCGTACCGATGCTTCTCTGGAAACTCCGCTATGACTGACCGTTGCCTGTTCAACCTCGACGCACCGATGGCCCGGCGCCTGGTTTCGGCCCGCGGCTCGCGCTTGCTGAGTCTTTCGCTCAGCGTCTTGATGCTCAGTGCCTGCGCCATTGGTCCGGATTATCAGCGTCCGCCAGTGGCCGAGCCTGCACAGTACAAGCAGGCAGAAGGCTGGCGTCAGGCGACTCCGAGTGACTCATTGGCCCGTGGCGCCTGGTGGGAACTGTACGGTGATCAGCCGCTCAACGGGCTGGTCGAGAAACTCAACGGTGCCAACCAGACCGTTGCCCAGTCCGAAGCCCAATACCGTCAGGCTCAGGCGTTGGTCCGCAGTGCCCGAGGTGCGTTTTTTCCAACGGTTGATCTGAGCGCCGGGAAAACCCGTTCGAGTCAGGGCACCGGTAGCAGCAGTTCAAGCCTGAGCAGTACCAGCAGCGGCATCCGCGACACCTATAACACCCAGCTTGGGGTGAGTTGGGAAGCGGACGTCTGGGGCAAGTTGCGTCGCGGTCTGGAAGCCGATAAGGCCAGCGCCGAAGCGAGTTTTGCCGACTTGGCCGCGATGCGCCTGAGTCAACAATCGGAGCTGGTGCAGAACTACCTGCAGTTGCGGGTGATCGACCAGCAAAAGCGCCTGCTGCAAGCCACGGTCGAGAATTATCAGCGTTCGCTGCAAATGACCGAGAACCAGTACCGCGCCGGCGTGTCCGGCAAGGACGCGGTGGCCCAGGCGCAAACCCAGCTGAAAAGTACTCAGGCCGACATGGTCGATCTGATCTGGCAGCGTGCTCAGTTCGAGAACGCGATTGCGGTGCTGATCGGCTTGCCACCGGCTGAATTCAATCTGGCCGAAGCCCAGACCATTCCAGCATTGCCGCAGGTTCCGCTGAGCCTGCCTTCGCAACTGCTGGAACGGCGCCCGGACATCGCCTCGGCCGAGCGTTCGGTGATCGCCGCCAACGCCAACATCGGCGTGGCCAAAGCCGCTTACTACCCGGACCTCACTTTGAGTATGGCCGGCGGTTACAGCAGCAGTACCTATTCCAACCTGATCAGCTTGCCGAACCGTTTCTGGTCGGTGGGCCCCAAGCTTGCCATGACCTTGTTCGACGGCGGCCAGCGTTCGGCAGAAGTCGACCGCAGCGAGGCGGTATACGACCAGACCGTGGCCAAGTATCGGCAAACCGTGCTCGACGGGTTCCGCGAAGTCGAAAACTACCTGGTGCAGCTCAAGGTGCTGGAAGACGAAGCGGCGGTGCGTCAGCAAGCACTGGACTCGGCTCGCGAGTCGTTGCGCCTGACCCTGAACCAGTACAAGGCCGGGTTGATCGCCTACCTCGACGTAGTGGTGGTCCAGGCCACGGCCCTGAGCAACGAGCGTAGCGTACTGACCTTGCAGCAAAGCCGGTTGATTGCCAGCGTGAATTTGATCGCCGCGTTGGGTGGTGGCTGGGATGGCCAGTTGCAGATCAGCGAAAAAGACTAGGAAAGAGCGCTTGATGCCAGTCAGTTAAGGAGTGCCAGGCTCGGCACATTCCCAGTAGCAGCTGGCGAAGCCTGCGTTCGGCCGCGAAGCGGTCGTGAAATCAGGCCATGCGGTCTTTCAGATTAATCGTGCAAGCAGGATTTACGAGTGCTACGCACCCGAACGCAGCCTTCGGCAGCTGCTACGGATTGCGTCACTTTGCTGTCACCCTTACTGCCTGTAAGGGCATGCTCTGCCTTGTTTCAGACTGTCCGTCGCGCTAATGGCCTTTTGATTACTTTGTGAGTGCGTTCGTGAATGGAATCAGTACAATCGCGCACTTTGCCCCCACCAGCATGGATGCACATCGACGGGGCGACCACGAGAAGTTCTGATGCTCATCGGTAGCTATTCCCCCGCCCTGGTTCTGATCTCCCTCTGTGTGGCGATTCTTGCCTCCTATACCGCCCTGGACCTGACCGGACGCATCGCAACGGCCAAAGGCCGGGCGGTTCATCTATGGACGGCGGGTGGTGCGTTGGCCATGGGGGTGGGCGTATGGTCGATGCATTTCATTGGCATGCTGGCGTTCAGGCTGCCGCTGATCCTCGGGTACGATATCGGCATCACCTTTTTGTCGCTGGTGATCGCTATTCTGTCCTGCGGGTTTGCGTTGTGGCTGGTCAGTCAACCGCGTTTGCCGGGCTGGCAACTGGCGTTTGGCGCATTGATCATGGGCGCGGGCATCAGTGGCATGCACTACACCGGTATGGCCGCCATGCGCATGCAGCCAGGCATTGATTACGATCCGACATTGTTTGGCGCCTCGTTGGTGATTGCGGTCGGCGCTTCGGCCGCGGCGTTGTGGATCGCCTTTCGTTTGCGCCAGAACACCCCGTATGTGCGCTTCGCTCGTGGCGGCGCAGCCATCGTCATGGGCTTCGCCATTGTTGGCATGCACTACACCGGGATGGCGGCAGCGCAATTTCCCGAGGGCAGCTTTTGTGGCGCCGCACTCGACGGTTTGAGCGGCAAGGGCCTGGACAACCTGGTACTGATCACTACCCTGGCGGTGTTGAGCATCGCGTTGCTGACTTCAATCCTCGATGCACGTCTTGAAGCACGCACTGCCGCGTTGGCCAACTCACTGACCCTGGCCAACCGCGAACTCACCCAACTGGCGTTGCACGACACCCTGACCGGGTTGCCGAACCGTGTATTGCTGGCCGATCGCATCGACCAGGCGATGCATGTGGTACAGGAGCAGGGCGGTTGTTTCGCGTTGATGTTCATCGATCTGGACGGCTTTAAACCGGTCAACGATGCTTTTGGTCACCACATGGGTGACCAGTTGCTGCGCGAAGTCGGCGTGCGTTTGCGCGAGGACCTGCGCAGCCAGGACACGCTGGCGCGAATTGGCGGGGATGAATTCGTCTTGCTGGTGCAGCTCGCCGAACCCGACGATGCCTTGCGTCTGGCAGCGCGTCAGGTTGCCTTGATCTCGCGCGCCTTCCGGGTCGCTGAGCACGACTTGCAGATCTCTGCGAGCGTTGGCATTGCCGTTTACCCTGGCAACGGACAGACTCCGCAAGAACTGTTGATGAACGCCGACGCGGCGATGTATCACGCCAAGGGCGCGGGCAAGAATGGCTACAGCTTCTTCGATGCCTCGATGAACACCAACGCCCGCAAGCAACTGCAAATGCTTCAGGATTTGCGTAATGCGCTCGAGCAACAGCAATTCAGCTTGCACTACCAACCCAAGTTTGACGCCAGCAATGGTCTGCCAATCGGTGCCGAGGCCTTGTTGCGTTGGGAGCACCCAACCCAGGGCATGCTGCTGCCGGACAAGTTCATCGAGCTTGCGGAGAAAACCGGGCTGATCATCCCGATCGGCGATTGGGTGCTCAATGAGGCGTGCCGGCAAATGCGCATCTGGCACCTTCAGGGTTACACCAACTGGCGCATTGCGGTGAATCTCTCGGCGTTGCAGTTCTGTCATGTCGGGTTGGTCCAAAGCGTCGCCAACGCCCTGGCCATCCACGGTTTACCGGCCAACAGCCTGACTCTGGAAATCACCGAAACCACCGCCATGAGCGATGCCGACGCGAGCATGACAGTGCTCCAGCAGCTCTCGGAAATGGGCGTTGACCTGTCCATTGACGACTTTGGCACCGGTTATTCGAGTTTGATGTACCTCAAGCGCCTGCCGGCCAATGAGCTGAAGATCGACCGTGGTTTTGTCCGCGACCTGGAGCGCGACAGTGATGATGCGGCGATTGTCTCGGCCATCGTCGCTCTGGGTCAGGCATTGGGTTTACGCATCGTCGCCGAAGGCGTGGAAACCGATGTGCAACAGGACTTCCTGACTCAGCTCGGCTGTGATTCGTTGCAGGGCTACCTGCTCGGCCACCCGTTGCCGGCCGACAGGTTCATGGTCGACATTCACCGGGCCGAGCAATTGGCAACAGGCTGAACTCCACCCGTAGCAGCTGCCGAGCCTGCGAGGCTGCGTTCGGCTCGGTCCGCGCTCGGGCGAAGCAGTCGTAAAGCCTGTATGCACGGTCACCCTGAAACACCGCAGCGTCTGAATTCACGGCCGCTTCGCTGCCGAACGCAGCCTTCGGCAGCTGCTACGGGAGTTGTGTTGGTCGTGAGTCCATGCAAAACCCGGCGCTGGCGGGTATCCTTGCGGCGCAAGGCTTCGGGTTTGAATGGGGGAATCAGCATGGACAAAGTTATCGTCATCACCGGCGGCGGTCGTGGTATTGGTGCGGCCACGGCGCTCCTGGCCGCTGAGCAGGGCTATCGAATCTGCATCAACTACCAGGCCGACGAACAGGCTGCGCAACACGTGCTCGAACAAGTCCGCGCGCTTGGCGCCCAGGCGATTGCGGTACGCGCTGACGTCAGTATCGAAGACGAAGTGATCAGCCTGTTCCATCGCGTCGACACCGAGTTGGGTCGCGTCACCGCTTTGGTGAACAACGCCGGTACCGTTGGGCAAAAGTCGCGGGTCGACGAAATGTCCGAGTTCCGCATTCTGAAAATATTGAAAACCAACGTCCTGGCACCGATCCTCTGCGCCAAGCATGCACTGCTGCGCATGTCACCCAAACATGGCGGGCAGGGCGGTAGCATCGTCAACGTGTCCTCGGTCGCCTCGCGCCTCGGCTCACCGGGTGAATACGTCGACTACGCAGCCTCCAAAGGCGCGCTGGATACGTTCACCATTGGCTTGTCCAAAGAAGTCGCCGGCGAAGGCATCCGCGTCAACGCCGTACGTCCCGGCTATATCTACACCGACTTCCACGCCCTGAGCGGCGACCCGGATCGGGTCAGCAAGCTTGAGTCAGGCATTCCCATGGCCCGCGGCGGCCGCCCGGATGAAGTGGCCGAGGCGATTATCTGGTTGCTGTCGGACAAGGCTTCTTATGCGACCGGGACGTTTGTGGACCTGGGTGGCGGGCGCTGAGGTTTTAGATTTTCGTTGTCAGGCCTGGCCTCTTCGCGAGCAAGCTCGCTCCCACATTGGTTTTGTGTACGCATCGATCCAGTGTGGGAGCGAGCTTGCTCGCGATGGCAATCCATCAAACGACATAGAGCTATCAGAAGGATCTAACAATCCTGCCTAAGGTATCCATCGCCTTCTCGGCATCCTCGGTCCACGGGCTGCCGTAATTCAACCGAATACAGTTCCTGAACCGCTGGGTCGGTGAAAAGATCGGTCCCGGCGCAATGCTGATCCCTTGGGCCAGGGCCATCTGGAACAGCTTCAACGAATCCATTTGCGCTGGCAGTTCCAGCCACAGGAAGTAGCCGCCGGCCGGTTGGCTGACGCGGGTCTGTGTCGGGAAGTAGCGGGCGATGGCGGCCAGCATGGCGCTTTGCTGTTCTTCGAGGGCGTAGCGCAGTTTGCGCAGGTGACGGTCGTAGCCGCCGTGTTGCAGGTAATCGGCGATAGCCGCCTGGGCCGGCATCGAGGCGCAAAGCGAGGTCATCAGCTTCAGGCGTTCGATTTTCTGCGCATAGCGCCCGGCGGCAACCCAGCCGATGCGGTAACCGGGGGCCAGGCTTTTGGCGAACGAGCCGCAGTGCATCACCAATCCCTCGGTGTCGAAAGCTTTGGCCGGTTTCGGCGCTTGCTGGCCGTAATAGAGTTCGGCGTAGACATCGTCTTCGATCAGCGGCACCTGATGGCTGCGTAACAGCTCGACCAACTCCTGTTTCTTGGCCTCGGGCATGGTCGCGCCCATCGGGTTCTGGAAACTGGTCATGCACCAACAGGCTTTGATCGGGTGGCGTTCAAGGGTTTGCGCCAGCACACCGAGGTCGATGCCGTCGCGCGGGTGCACAGGGATTTCCACGGCTTTGAGCTTGAGTCGCTCAAGCACTTGCAGGCTGGCGTAGAACGCCGGTGCTTCGATGGCCACCAGGTCGCCGGGTTCGGTCACCGCTTGCAGGCACAGGTTCAATGCTTCGAGTGCGCCGTTGGTGATCAGCAATTCTTCCATGGGCAACATCAGGCCGCCGACCATGTAGCGCAGGGCGATTTGCCGGCGCAATTGCGGATTGCCCGGCGACATGTCGGTCACCACCATTCGTGGGTCCATTTCCCGGGCGGCACTGGCCAACGAGCGAGACAGCCGTTGCAACGGGAACAGCGTCGGGCTCGGGAAGGCCGAGCCGAAGGGTACGGTGTTCGGGTCCTTGATCGAGTCGAGCACCGAGAACACCAGTTCGCTGACGTCGACTTCGGTGGACTCGCTGACCTGGCTGCTGATCACCGGCTCCGAGAACGGACTCGGTGCGTGGGTGTTGACGAAGTAGCCGGAGCGCGGCCGGGCGCGGATCAGCCCGCGACGTTCCAGCAGGTAGTAGGCCTGAAACACGGTGGACGGGCTGACCCCGTAAGTCTGGCTGGCGTAACGCACCGAGGGTACGCGCTGGCCAGGGCCGAGCACCCCGGAGCGGATCAGTTCAGCAATGTCGTCAGCGAATTTTTCGTAGCGTTTCATCGGATGCCCGGGTTGGTGTCATTCAGAAAACAATGTAGGAGCTGCCGCAGGCTGCGATCTTTTAGGCTCTGCATCTTAAAGGCTCAACGATTCAACGGTGCAACAAAACGGCTTTGCGCCACGCTGTTCACAGAAGGTTCATCGCTGTCGGTGATCTTGAAGCTGATCTTTTGTGAACTGCTGCTTGGCTTGTCGGTGGTCATGGCCACAGACACCGGCACATCAACAATCTCTCCCGGTGCCAGGCTCAGCTCGGTCCGGCCCTGCAACTGGAAACCATCGCCGTCCACCAGGGACAAACGATAGTCCTGCCGCAGCTGGGTTTTGTTGATGACTTTGAGGCTGTAGATGTTTTCGATCTGCCCCTGGCTGTTTTCGCGAAACAGGCCACGGTCCTTGCTGACGTCCAGTGAAACCATCGGTCGCTCCATCAGCGCCAGTACCAACGCACCGATCATCACCACCAGCACCGCGCTGTAGCCGATCAACCGAGGCCTGAGCAGGTGGGTCTTGCCACCTTGCAATTCATGCTCGGAGGTATAGCTGATCAGGCCACGGGCGTAGCCCATTTTGTCCATGATCGAATCGCAGGCATCGATACACGCCGCGCAGCCGATACATTCCATCTGCAAACCGTCGCGGATGTCGATGCCGGTCGGGCAGACCTGCACGCACAAATGACAGTCGATGCAATCGCCCAGCCCCACGTCGGCCGGCTTCACCTCGCGCTTGCGCGGGCCACGGCTTTCGCCACGGGCGGCGTCGTAGGAGATGGTCAAGGTGTCTTTGTCGAACATCACGCTCTGAAACCGCGCATACGGGCACATGTGCATGCACACGGCTTCACGCAGCCAACCCGCATTGATGTAGGTCGCGCCAGTGAAGAACAGCACCCAGAACAGACTGACCCCACCCATTTGCAGGGTCAGCAGTTCATTGGCCAGTGGGCGAATGGGGGTGAAGTAGCCGACAAAGGTCAGGCCGGTCAGCACGCTGATGGCCAGCCACATTGTGTGCTTGGCCGAGCGACGCAGCAGTTTGTTCAGGCCCCAGGGTGCGGCTTGCAGCTTGATCCGCTGGTTGCGCTCGCCCTCGGTGACTTTTTCGCACCACATGAACAGCCAGGTGAAGGAACTCTGCGGGCAGGTGTAACCACACCAGACTCGCCCGGCGAACACGGTGATCGCGAACAGGCCGAACGCGCAGATGATCAGCAGCGCCGAGAGCAGGATGAAATCCTGTGGCCAGAAGGTCGCGCCGAAGATGTGGAATTTGCTTTCCGACAAGTCCCAGAGTACGGCCTGTCGGCCACCCCAGTTCAGCCATACGGTGCCGAAAAATGCCAGAAACAGAAACCCCGCACCGCTCAGACGCAAGGTGCGGAACAAACCGGTGAAGCTGCGGGTGTGAATCTGGTTGTCGCTGGACTTGGCCTTCATCTTTGGACGCGAAGGCTCGAATGTTTCTACTAATCGGACGGGGATTCTATCGCTCATGGTCTTTCGCTCATCAGCCTCCATCAGGCAGATGAACTATGACCACCGATCTGTTTGCATAACAGACTCAGATATTGGATTAAAAAGCGGATCAGATGCGTATCTGATCCGCCCCTGCGACAACTTGATGCACCCCGGCAGGCGCGGCAATCGTGCCTATCTCAGGCGTCTGCGGCGGTCTGTGATCTGCGTCAGTCAAATCACCGAATCACTGCGGGTTACCTTCAGATGCCTTCGACGACCGGTGGCACCTGCTACGGTTAATGCTTCGGCTTCTGCTTCGGTGATGTACGCTCGGCAAACATCCAGTTGAACTTTTCCCGCGGCCGGGTGCTCGGAACCTAAGTGGTGGCATGCAGGCAGTACACGATCAAGCACAAGTGCGTCCATGGGACGCAAGGGGCGATGCTCGATGACGACTGAAAAACCGACTGAACTGCAGTACAACCCGCAACTGCCACTGTCGCAGGCATTGCTGCTGCCGCGGATTGTTATCGAAAACACCATGCCGGTGATTGATGGCGGCCAGTTTGCGGCCAAGGCCATCGAAGAGCAGGCCGTGACGGTGACCAGCAAGGTTTTTGCCGACGGCCACGACACGCTGGCGGTGCGCGTGCGCTGGCGCGCCGAGGCTGATTCGATCTGGCAAAGCGAAGTGATGACCGATCTGGGCAATAACGCCTGGCAAGGCCAGTTCAGCGTCGTTGCACCGGGGCAGTACCGGTTTTGCATTGAGGCCTGGATCGATCAGTTCGCCAGCTTCTGTCATGAGTTGGAGAAAAAGCATGTTGCGGGCGTGCCGGTCAGCCTGGAGCTGCAAGAAGGGCGCACCCAGGTGCTGCAAGCGGCGGAGCGCAGTGACGGTCAGTTGAGCGAGAAGCTTGCGGCGCTGCACCATGAGCTGGTCGGGCTGCTCGAAATCGAGCAGGTTGCGCTGTTTCTGCACCCGCGCAGTGCCGGGTTGATGGCCGAGGCCGATAACCGTCCTTATCTCAGTCTGAGTCCGGAGTACCCGCTGGACGTCGAGCGCGAACGTGCGCAGTTCGCCAGTTGGTACGAGCTGTTTCCTCGCTCGATCACCGACGATCCGGCGCGTCACGGTACATTCAACGATGTGCATTCACGCCTGGCGATGATCCAGGACATGGGCTTTGACGTGCTGTACTTCCCGCCGATCCACCCGATTGGTCGCAGCTATCGCAAAGGCCCCAACAATTCCCTGACCGCCGGCCCTGATGATCACGGCAGCCCGTATGCCATTGGCGGTGTCGAAGGCGGGCACGAGGCGATTCATCCGCAGTTGGGCAGTCGCGAGGACTTCCGTCGTCTGGTTGCGGCGGCCGCCGCGCATGGGCTGGAGATCGCCCTGGATTTCGCCATTCAATGTTCCCAGGATCACCCGTGGCTGAAGCAGCATCCGGGCTGGTTCAACTGGCGGCCGGACGGCACCATCAAATACGCCGAGAATCCACCGAAGAAATACCAGGACATCGTCAACGTCGACTTCTACGCCAGCGAGGCGATCCCCAGTCTGTGGCTGGAGTTGCGGGACATTGTGGTCGGCTGGGTCAAGGAGGGGGTGACGATGTTCCGCGTCGACAATCCCCACACCAAACCCCTGCCGTTCTGGCAGTGGTTGATCGCTGATGTGCGGGCGCTGTATCCCGAGGTGATTTTCCTCGCCGAGGCGTTCACCACCCCGGCGATGATGGCGCGTTTGGGCAAGGTCGGTTACTCCCAGAGCTACACCTACTTCACTTGGCGCAACACCAAGCACGAGCTGGCGACTTATCTCACCGAGCTGAACCAGTCTCCTTGGCGCGAGTGTTTCCGGCCAAACTTTTTCGTCAATACACCCGACATCAATCCGGGTTTTCTCCACGACTCGGGCCGCGCCGGGTTTCTGATCCGGGCGGCGCTGGCGACCATGGGTTCGGGCCTGTGGGGTATGTATTCGGGGTTTGAGCTGTGCGAGTCGGCGCCAGTGCCGGGCAAGGAGGAGTACCTCGATTCCGAGAAGTATGAAATCCGCGTCCGGGACTTCAACGCGCCAGGCAACATCATCGCCGAGATTGCCCAGCTCAACCGCATTCGCCGACAGAATCCGGCGCTGCACAGCCATTTGGGTTTGCAGGTCTACACGGTGTGGAACGACAACATTCTGTACTTCGGTAAGCGCATTGCCGATGGCAGTAACTTCATTCTGGTGGCGGTCAGCCTCGACCCGTTCAACGCCCAGGAGGCACATTTCGAATTGCCGCTGTGGGAGATGGGCTTGCCCGACGACGCCGTGACTCAGGGGGAAGACCTGATGAACGGCCACCGCTGGACCTGGTATGGCAAAACCCAATGGATGCGTATCGAACCGTGGAACCAGCCGTTCGGGATATGGCGGATATCGGTTTAGCCGCACCCACAGGTCCTCACTGTACTCAGGAGTTTCCAATGGCGAAGAAACCCAGGTCAGCCACCTTCAGCAACGACCCGCTCTGGTACAAGGATGCGGTGATCTATCAGGTTCACGTAAAGTCTTATTTCGACTCCAATAACGACGGGATTGGCGATTTTCCCGGTTTGATCGCCAAGCTGGACTACATCGCCGATCTGGGCGTCAACACCATCTGGCTGCTGCCGTTCTACCCCTCGCCACGTCGCGATGACGGCTACGACATTGCCGAATACCGTGGCGTGCACCGCGATTACGGGACCCTGGCCGACGTCAGGCGCTTTATTGCCGAGGCCCATCAACGCGGTTTGCGGGTGATTACCGAGTTGGTCATCAACCACACCTCGGATCAACATCCCTGGTTTCAGCGTGCGCGCAAGGCCAAGCCAGGATCAAAGGCGCGGGACTTTTATGTCTGGTCCGATGATGATCAAAAGTACGACGGCACACGGATCATTTTTCTCGACACCGAGAAGTCCAACTGGACCTGGGACCCGGTGGCCGGCCAGTACTTCTGGCACCGTTTTTATTCGCATCAACCGGACCTGAACTTCGACAACCCGCAGGTCATGAAGGCGGTGCTCTCGGTGATGCGCTACTGGCTGGACCTGGGCATCGACGGCCTGCGCCTGGATGCAATTCCCTACCTGATCGAGCGCGACGGCACCAACAACGAAAACCTGCCCGAAACCCACGACGTGCTCAAGCGGATTCGTGCCGAGATCGACGCCCACTACCCGGACCGCATGCTGCTGGCCGAAGCCAACCAATGGCCGGAAGACACTCAGTTGTATTTTGGTAAAACAAAGAGCGGAGATACCAAGGGTGATGACGGCGACGAATGCCACATGGCCTTTCACTTCCCGTTGATGCCACGCATGTATATGGCGCTGGCCCAGGAAGACCGTTTTCCGATCACCGATATCCTGCGCCAGACCCCGGAGATCCCGGCCAACTGCCAATGGGCGATTTTCCTGCGCAACCATGATGAGCTGACCCTGGAGATGGTCACCGACAAAGAGCGCGATTACCTGTGGAACTACTACGCGGCCGACCGCCGCGCGCGGATCAACCTCGGCATTCGCCGGCGCCTGGCACCGCTGATGGAACGTGATCGGCGCCGCGTCGAGTTACTCAACAGCTTGCTGCTGTCGATGCCGGGGACGCCAACGCTGTACTACGGCGACGAAATCGGCATGGGCGATAACATCTACTTGGGTGACCGCGATGGGGTGCGCACGCCGATGCAGTGGTCGATCGACCGTAATGGCGGATTCTCCCGCGCCGACCCGGCGAGTCTGGTGCTGCCGCCGATCATGGACCCGCTCTACGGTTACCTGTCGGTGAACGTCGAAACCCAGGCTGTCGATCCGCATTCACTGCTGAACTGGACCCGGCGCATGCTGGCGATCCGCAAACAGTCCAAGGCGTTCGGCCGAGGCAGCTTGAAAATGCTCTCGCCGAGCAACCGGCGAATTCTTGCCTATACACGGGAATACACCGGTGATGATGGCAAACACGAAATCATCCTCTGCGTGGCCAACGTCTCGCGCAGTGCCCAGGCGGCCGAGCTGGACCTTTCGGCCTTCGCTGGCATGGTTCCCGTGGAAATGCTCGGCGGTAATGCTTTCCCGCCGATTGGCCAGCTCAACTTTCTGCTGACCCTGGCGCCGTATGGTTTTTACTGGTTTGTGCTGGCGGCGGAAAATCAGATGCCGAGCTGGCACGTCGAACCTGCGCAAAGCCTGCCGGACTTCACCACCCTGGTACTGAAAAAGCGCATGGAAGAGCTGCTCGAAGCACCGTCACGCACCATTCTGGAGCAAAGTTCGCTGCCGAGTTGGTTGCACAATCGACGTTGGTTCGATGGCAAGGACTCCAGTATCGAAACAGTGCACATCGTCTACGGTGTGCGTTTTGGTGATCCGCAGCATCCGGTGCTGTTCAGCGAAATCGATGTCACCAGCGATGGTCAGACCAGTCGTTATCAGTTGCCGTTCGGATTTCTGGCTGAAGACCAGGTCGGCGCTGCATTGCCGCAGCAGCTTGCCTTGGCGCGGGTGCGGCGCGGACGGCAGGTCGGCCTGGTGACGGACGCTTTCAGTCTAGACACGTTCATTCGCGCGGTGTTGCAGGCGATGCAGGGGCACACGGTGCTGGCCGCAAGTGACGGCGAGATTCGTTTCGAGCCGACCGCCGAGCTGGCGGAACTCGGTCTGGGGGCTGACTCTGACGTGCGCTACCTGTCGGCCGAGCAATCCAACAGCTCCGTGGTGATTGGTGGCAGTCTGGTGCTCAAGCTGATCCGCAAAGTGGCCAGCGGCGTGCACCCGGAACTGGAGATGGGCGCGTACCTGAGCGCTGCCGGGTTCAAGCACATTTCACCGTTGCTCGGCTCGGTAACCCGTCGCGATCTGCAAGGCGAAGACACTCTGTTGATGATCGCCCAAGGCTATCTGAGCAATCAGGGCGATGCCTGGGAATGGACCCAGAACAACCTTGAACGGGCGATTCGCGATGAGTTGGCCGAGGCGATGTCCGAGCAGGAACAGCACTACAACGCGCTCGGTGAATTGAAAGATTTCGCTGGCATGCTCGGTCAGCGCCTTGGAGAAATGCACGTGCTATTGGCGGCACCCAGTGACGACTCGGCGTTCAATTCACGGGTCACCACACACAAGGATCAGCAGGCATTGGCGAAAGCGATCGGTGCGCAGCTGGAGCATGCCTTGCAGTTGCTTAAGCAGCATCAGGCCGGGCTGAGTCCGGGGGATCAGGTGTTGGTGGTGCGTTTACTGGAGCAGAAAAAAACCATCCTCAAGCACATTCAGGAATTGGCGGCGAAAGCGGTGGGCGGTTTGCAGATGCGCGTCCACGGTGATTTACACCTGGGCCAGGTGCTGGTGATCAAGGGCGATGCCTACCTGATCGATTTCGAAGGTGAACCGGCGCGGCCGTTGCATGAGCGAAGGGCTAAACACAGTCCTTACAAGGATGTGGGTGGCGTACTGCGCTCGTTCGATTACGCGGCGGCAATGGCGCTGAACGGGCAGGGCGTCGACGGCAGCGGGCAGACGCTGGCGGCACGTCAGCGGGTGACGGAACGTTATTTGCGTGAGTCCACGCTAGCGTTTGTTCAGGCGTATCGGCAGGCAGCAGCTAGTCTTGCTCATGCATGGCAAGACCCTGAGGCCGAAGACGCCGCACTGACGTTGTTCAGCCTGGAGAAGGCGGCCTATGAAGTGGTGTATGAAGCCGAAAATCGTCCCGCATGGTTGCCCGTGCCATTGCACGGTCTGTACGGGTTGTTGAGTGGACTCAAACCCTTTTCCTATAGCGGTGGAGAGCAGTTATGAAGGAGCCATCATGATGGAGCGGGGACATGTGAAAGAAGCGCTGCTGCCTCTAGCGCGAGACATCGAGGCGCTGGTGCGTGCCGAGCACCAGGATCCCTTTGCGATACTCGGACCACACGCTGACGGGGCCGGCGGTCAGTTCATTCGCGCTTACCTGCCGGAGGCTTTGAGCGTGCAGGTGATTGCCCGTGACTCCGGCGAAGAGCTCGGCAGCTTGAACGCTACCGAAGTGCCGGGGTTGTTCGTCGCGCATTTCGACCGGGCCCAGGCTTACCTGTTGCGCACCCGTTGGGCTGGCGGTGAGCAAACCGCAGAGGATCCTTACAGCTTCGGCCCGTTGTTGGGCGAGATGGACTTGTATCTGTTCGCCGAGGGCAATCACCGGGATCTCAGTGCCTGCCTGGGAGCGCAGTTGAAGAACGTCGACGGCGTCGATGGTGTGCGTTTTGCGGTGTGGGCGCCGAATGCCCGGCGGGTCTCGGTGGTCGGCGATTTCAACGTCTGGGATGGTCGCCGGCACCCGATGCGGCTGCGTCATCCGTCCGGGGTCTGGGAGTTGTTTGTTCCGCGCTTGCAGGCGGGTGAGGCGTACAAATACGAAATTCTCGGTGCCCAGGGGATTCTGCCGCTCAAGGCTGACCCCATGGCATTGGCGACACAACTACCGCCGGACACTGCCTCGAAAGTTGCCTCGCCGTTGCGCATCGATTGGCAGGATCAGGACTGGATGCAGTCTCGCGGCGAGCGCCACCGCACGAGCGCGCCGCTGTCGATTTACGAACTGCATGCGGGTTCCTGGCAGTGCGAAGTGGACGACGTCGGTGAAGTGGCGCGCCAATACAACTGGGGCGAGTTGGCCGAGCGTCTGATTCCTTACGTGCAGAAACTCGGTTTCACCCACATCGAACTGATGCCGATCATGGAACATCCTTTCGGCGGTTCCTGGGGTTATCAGCCGTTATCGCAATTCGCCCCGAGTGCCCGCTATGGTTCACCGGATGACTTCGCCGCGTTCGTCAACGCCTGCCACTTGGCCAGCATCGGAGTGATCCTCGATTGGGTGCCGGCGCATTTTCCCACCGATACCCATGGCCTGGCGCAGTTCGATGGCACCGCGCTGTACGAGTACGGCAATCCGCAGGAAGGCTTTCACCAGGACTGGGACACGCTGATTTACAACCTCGGACGCACCGAAGTGCATGGCTTCATGCTGGCGTCGGCGTTGCACTGGCTCAAGCATTTCCACGTCGATGGGCTGCGGGTCGATGCGGTGGCCTCGATGCTCTATCGCGACTATTCACGCAAGGCTGGCGAGTGGGTACCCAATCGCCATGGCGGCCGGGAGAACCTCGAAGCCATCGACTTTGTCCGCCACCTCAACGATGTGATCGACCTCGAAGCCCCCGGTGCGCTGGTGATTGCCGAGGAGTCCACGGCCTGGCCGGGTGTCAGCCAAGGCACGCAGCAAGGCGGATTGGGCTTCGACTACAAATGGAACATGGGCTGGATGCACGATTCGCTGCATTACATTCAGCAGGACCCGGTCTACCGTGCCCATCATCACAACGAGCTGAGCTTTGGCCTGGTTTACGCCTGGTCCGAGCGCTTCATCCTGCCGATTTCTCACGACGAAGTGGTACATGGCAAGCATTCGCTGATCGACAAGATGCCCGGAGATCGCTGGCAGAAGTTCGCTAACCTGCGCGCTTACCTGAGTTTCATGTGGGCACATCCAGGCAAGAAACTGCTGTTCATGGGCTGTGAGTTCGGCCAGTGGCGCGAATGGAATCACGATCAGCAACTGGACTGGTACTTGCTGCAATACCCGGAACACCGTGGCGTGCAGAAACTGGTGACCGACCTCAATCAGCTCTACCGCGAAGAACCGGCGCTGCACGATCAGGACGATGTGCCGCAGGGCTTCCAATGGCTGATCGGTGACGATGCAATGAATAGCGTCTATGCCTGGCTGCGTTGGAGCAAGGAAGGGCGGCCGGTGTTGGTGGTGGCTAACTTCACGCCAGTGCCGCGTCCGGCTTATCGGGTTGGTGTACCGTTTGCCGGGCGCTGGAATGAGGTGATCAACAGCGACGCGGACATCTATGCCGGCTCCAACTACGGCAATGGCGGTGGTGTATTGACCGAAGATGAGGGTAGCCATGGTCAGGCGTTGTCGCTGGTGCTGAATCTGCCGCCGTTGGGGGTATTGATGCTAAGGCCGGAGGGTTGAGGTGTTGATCGCGCGGTTATAGGGAAGCTGGAGTGTGGTGGGTGATCCACTCCACACTCCACTTTCTGGTTATCGTTTCTAATAGGGCATTGCAGTTCGATTGCCACTATGAGCCCTGACTTCCCTAAGTTTAACGTGGTACTGGTTTTTGTTATTTTCTCTTGTCCCGACGGCTATGACTTCAAAGTCAGCATGAGGGGTAAATACCAGGTCTTTTTCACTGAGTGCGGAGTATTCTGTGACAACATTTGCCGCGCTGAATCCCTCTATCGTCATGAAAAGTTGATTTTCTCCACGCATAAAACCTTCGGCTACGCTTTTGACCTTGGCCACTGAAAGAAAGCTATTGGAGTGGAGGATGGTTTTATTGTCTTTGGCCGAAATGAACTCATCTATTCCTGATTTGGTTATACCTTGCCCCCGAAAATATGTGTTTGTTGTTGTGTTGGATTGAAGGTATAGCCCATGGCTTATCTGTTCGGTGTTATGTAAGTTAAGGCCGCCTGCTACAATTTTAATCCAGGAAGCTGCTTCTTTGCCTGATTTTCCGGAAAACATTTCATCCCCAAACCTATCGTTTAGTTCTCTAATGACTGCTGTTTTGCTAAGGGAGATTTGGGTTCCTGCTCGCATGGCGCCATTGATTGCTGCGGATCCAACGTTTGTTGAGTAAATGGCTTTAAACTCCTTCATGTAGGAGTACTTGTCTTTGGGGGTGGGAATGTTTTTTTGAGGTGTGGAAACCGCCATCTCACTTAAAGATTTCGCTATTCTATTGTCCATTGCGCTCATTTTTTTTTGAACTTTATTTATTGCTTTGGCGACAATGTCAGGATCGTAGTTGTTGTCGATGTATGTGTCCCCCATTACTTTAAGTGCTTGCTCTTTGTTTATATCGTAAGCCTTAGAAAAGCTCTTGGAAGCCATGATTTTTCGAGCCAAGTCCCCTTCAGGTGACAACCCATCCTGGTCGGACAACGTAATCGGGCTGTTCCTCACCATCCGATAAAAATTGAGCCCATCAATTGCCCCCGCCGGATCCGGATTAATCCAGCGCTGCAACCACGGCGCGTAATACCGGAATCCATAGTAATAAAGCCCTGTCGCATCCCGCTCCTTGCCGGAATAGCGCACGGTTTTGTACTTGGCCTCGGTCGCGCTTCGACCCGCCCACCAAGCAGTGCCCCCGAACGGGTAATAGCTTTCCTGGCTGATCAGGTCGGCCTGTTGATCCAGTTCCAGCGTGCTGGATTTCAGGTGATCGTTGAGGCTGTAACGCACCTGGTCGTTAAGAATGTCATCGGGTGGTTTGGCGGCCCAATGCAGCACTTGCACACTGTTGCTGCCGGCCGTCGCGCTGATGACATGGAGGATTTCACCGGTGCCACTGTGGCTGCGAATTTCCAGGCCGGGCAGGTAACGCACTTCGCTGATGAGCGTGCGAGCGTTGGTCTGACTGGTGCGAACCTTGCGCACACGCTGGCCACCGCCGTCATAGATATACCGCTCGCTATCGTCCTCCGCGTCTTCGCGTACCACGGGGCGCACTTCCTGTAGCTGATTGCGCAAGTCCCAGTTCAGCAACTGGCCCGGTTGCAGTTCGCGCAGGTTACCATTGGCATCGAAGCCGGCGGCCAGTTCGTCTTCGGTCGGTGGCCGGTCGTCTCGCTCGGGCAGGCAGCGATTACTGTAGCGGGCGCGGGTCAAGGTGCGGCCGTGGGCCTGCGCGCCGACATGCACCAGATCCAGCTGGTTTCCGGCTGGGTCGTAATGATAGGTCTGGGTGTAGTTGGCGATCTGACTGGGGTCGGGAGGCAAGGGTTGCAAGTCCGGCAACGCAGAGCCACCTCGACCGGTGTTGGCTTCCCAGCCCGTGGCTTCGATCAGTTGGTAGAGCGTGTCGTAGCGGTACGTTTTGATCGGCTCGATACGCTGATTGTTGAAGTAGCGGATCGATTGCGCGGCGTCTTCAATGCTCAGCACATTGCCGACCGGGTCGTAGGTGTAGGTCAGGTTTTGCAACGGTGTGCCATCGGCTTTGTGCGCGCTGAGGCCGGTCAGCCGGCTATTGGCGGGGTCGTAATGGTGACGGGTGATCACGCCGTTGCCCGCAGTTTCCGCGTCGACCTGACCGAAAGGGTTGTAACGAATATCGCTGACCAGAACCTTCTCGATCTGTCCATCGCCTGCCAAGGTCAGTCGGGTGTTTTTCAGCTCGCCAGCGACGGTGTAGGCGAAGGCTTGAAGGTTGCCCAGTGCGTCGGTCTGGCTCAGGGGTTCGCTGGTGGGGTCGTAGCGATTGCAGGTGGTTGCACCGTCCACGCTTTCGAGCAGGGCGTCCCGCTCGGCCACGTCGATAGGCCAGTCGGGTGCATCAAGACTATGCAAAAAATGTCGCCGCTGTTGCAACGGGGCGCCGCCGAGGCTCAGGTCGAGCAGGTGCAAGGTGCCGGCCGGGCCGTCATGGCGAATCAACTGACCACACAGGTTGTGCGTGGCAGCGTCCTCATCGGCACCGGCATAGGTAAAACGCTCAAGGGCATGCTCGGCGACCTCCCGACCACTTTCGTGCACAGCCACCGGGCGTCGAAGTTCATCGTATTCAGTCAGTGAATGGCTGCCACGACCGTCCCAGCGCTCCACGGCCTGCCCGCCGGCGCCCAGTAACGCAAGCTGCCACCCGGCATCCACACTCTGGGTCGCCAACGGCACACCGGACAGGCTGAAGACCTGGTTCAGGTTAGCGGGGACGGATGCGTCGGTCTGGGCCAAGGTAAACAGACGCGGGTCACGACTGACAACCGCTCGGCCGGCGGCGTCGTAACGTTGATGCGTGACCCGCGTTTCAAGGGCATCGTTCGCCTGCCGCCGATGGAACTGCACGGTCCTGAGCGCCAGGCCACGTGGGTCCGATACCAGAATGGTAGGCGTTGCAGCGTCGGCATGAGCCAAAGCGCGCGTTGTCATCCGTGATGGCCTTTATCAAGGTGAACGACTGATCACAATGCATGACCTCCGGGAGTTTGGATACTGTAAGAAGTAACAGGTAGCGTTGGTTTTTTCAGCAACACATCCGTCCTGCAAGGCTTCCAATCAGCTCGCTCAAATGTGTCATTCACATACTGTAATCGTCGCTGGTGTACAGGCAGGCAACAGCTTTCGGACGTATTTGGCAACGCAGGTAAACGAAAGTGAAACGGTATTGCTATGGCTACTTATAGCCTAGATGTGAGTTCTTCAAAAGTCTTCCTGGTCTGCCATTTTTATCGCGTTGCTCCCAGTTTCTATACGTTAATGTTTCCAAGCGAGTTAGCCCATCTTTACCCTTGGAAGGTAAGTGGGCAAGGGGGGGGCGTTCTGCCCGTGCAGTTTTTTTGGCGATGTCATTATTTGAAAGACTTTCATGGCGTGACGCCGTATCCATGTACCAGTTGTAGAGGTCGGCTGCATTGTAGAGATTATTATCGAGATAGCTTTCGAACTCTTCTTGGTAGGCTTGGGGAGGAAGCTCGGTAGTCTTAAACTCATCAGGGATTCGCTCAGATACAAAAATGTCTTTCAAATTCATCCCGGCCTTCTTTAATAAATTCAAAGTGTGCAGTTTTTGCTCGATTCTTGGTCGGTAATGGCCACTTTTATTTTCTATAAAAGCGACTGCGCCCGATGTTATTACCATCATGCCGGCGTCTAAAACAGGCCGGCCGGAGAAAGGCGATGAATGGTGCCTTCTGCTGCGTTCCGGTACGAACACAGCAAGTTCAGGTACATTTTGTTCATTTAAAGCCAATACATATCCCAGGTATCCGTTAGACTTAATCCACTTCATCGAGGAGGTTATGGGCCCTTCACTATAGTTGGCTGGTTCTCCATCCACACCGCGTATTGCCCCGCCAGCAATTGTATGGGGCATGAGCCTCTCTGCTCGCTGCTGTTGATTGTAATAACGGACACCTTTGTACTGCCAGGGGCCGGCCGATGGCCTGGGAGCATCTTCTTTGATTTGTTCGCCTATATAGTCTAGGTGGTGGCCTCTTAATATATGCCCGTAACCCGTTAGCAGGTGTTTATGGATCAAGTCTTGCCAGCGCTTTTTGTCAAGACCTACGCTATCGATATTATTTACCGGGTTGGCGCCTACAAACTGATATAAATTCATCCCGTCCACATACCCCGCCGGATCCGGATTAATCCAGCGCTGCAACCACGGCGCGTAATACCGGAATCCATAGTAATAAAGCCCTGTCGCATCCCGCTCCTTGCCGGAATAGCGCACGGTTTTGTACTTGGCCTCGGTCGCGCTTCGACCCGCCCACCAAGCAGTGCCACCGAACGGGTAATAGCTTTCCTGGCTGATCAGGTCGGCCTGTTGATCCAGTTCCATCGTGCTGGATTTCAGGTGATCGTTGAGGCTGTAACGCACCTGGTCGTTAAGAATGTCATCGGGTGGTTTGGCGGCCCAATGCAGCACTTGCACACTGTTGCTGCCGGCCGTCGCGCTGATGACATGGAGGATTTCACCGGTGCCACTGTGGCTGCGAATTTCCAGGCCGGGCAGGTAACGCACTTCGCTGATGAGCGTGCGAGCGTTGGTCTGACTGGTGCGAACCTTGCGCACACGCTGGCCACCGCCGTCATAGATATACCGCTCGCTGTCGTCCTCCGCGTCTTCGCGTACCACGGGGCGCACTTCCTGTAGCTGATTGCGCAAGTCCCAGTTCAGCAACTGGCCCGGTTGCAGTTCGCGCAGGTTACCATTGGCATCGAAGCCTGCGGCCAGTTCGTCTTCGGTCGGTGGCCGGTCGTCTCGCTCGGGCAGGCAGCGATTACTGTAGCGGGCGCGGGTCAAGGTGCGGCCGTGGGCCTGCGCGCCGACATGCACCAGATCCAGCAGGTTTCCGGCTGGGTCGTAGCGATAGGTCTGGGTGTAGTTGGCGATCTGACTGGGGTCGGGAGGCAAGGGTTGCAAGTCCGGCAACGCAGGGCCACCTCGGCCAGTGTTGGCTTCCCAGCCCGTGGCTTCGATCAGTTGGTAGAGCGTGTCGTAGCGGTACGTTTTGATCGGCTCGATACGCTGATTGTTGAAGTAGCGGATCGATTGCGCGGTGTCTTCGATACTCCGCACATTGCCGACCGGGTCGTAGGTGTAGGTCAGGTTTTGCAACGGTGTGCCATCGGCTTTGTGCGCGCTGAGGCCGGTCAGCCGGCTGTTGGCGGGGTCGTAGTGGTGACGGGTGATCACGCCGTTGCCTGCAGTTTCCGCGTCGACCTGACCGAAAGGGGTGTAACGAATATCGCTGACCAGAACCTTCTCGATCTGTCCATCGCCCGCCAAGGTCAGTCGGGTGTTTTTCAGCTCGCCAGCGACGGTGTAGGCGAAGGCTTGACGGTTGCCCAGTGCGTCGGTTTGGCTCTGGGGTTCGCTGGTGGGGGCGTAATCATTCCAGGTCGTTGCGCCGTCCACGGTTTCGAGCAAGGCGTCCCGCTCGGCCACGTCGATAGGCCAGTCGGGTGCATCAAGACTATGCAAAAAATGTCGCCGCTGTTGCAACGGGGCGCCGCCGAGGCTCAGGTCGAGCAGGTGCAAGGTGCCGGCCGGGCCGTCATGGCGAATCAACTGACCACACAGGTTGTGCGTGGCAGCGTCCTCATCGGCACCGGCATAGGTAAAACGCTCAAGGGCATGCTCGGCGACCTCCCGAATACTTTCGTGTACGGCTATCGGGCGCAGCAGTTCATCGTATTCGGTCAGTGAATGGCTGCCACGGCCGTCCCAGCGCTCCACGGCTTGCCCGGCCTCACCCGGCAGCGCAAGTCGCCACCCGGCATCCACACTCTGGGTCGCCAACGGCACACCGGACAGGCTGAAGACCTGGTTCAGGTTAGCGGGGACGGATGCGTCGGTCTGGGCCAAGGTAAACAGACGCGGGTCACGACTGGCAACCGCTCGGCCGGCGGCGTCGTAACGTTGATGCGTGACCCGCGTTTCAAGGGCATCGGCCGCCTGCCGTCGATGGAACTGCGCGGTCCTGAGCGCCAGGCCACGTGGGTCCGACACCAGAATGGTCGGCGTTGCAGCGTCGGCATGAGCCAAAGCGCGCGTTGTCATCCGTGATGGCCTTTATCAAGGTGAACGACTGATCACAATGCATGACCTCCGGGAGTTTGGATACTGTAAGAACTAACAGGTCTGTGGTGTCTGCGAGGTTACTTTCACCAGAGCATCCGCACGCCAATACTGCCTATCAATCCATTCAAGTCGTTGTTGACAGTCGCACTGTTGTAATCGCCGCTGACATACAGGCTGACGGCGGGCGTAACTCTGGCTACCAATCCCAGGCCCAGTTCGACCGACGACGTGTTTCGGCTGCTGCTGAGCTTATCGACCTGACCGAGGGTCACGGTGTCGCTGGTATTGACCGTGTGCCAGAAGTTGGTACGAACATAGGGTTCGATCGGCAGGCCCTTGATGGCATAACTCCCTTTCAAGCTTGCACCGACCCTGCCGCTCCAGGACGTCAAGTCGCTGGATGAGGCATTACCGCTACCTGCATACGGGGTGTCCAGGGTAATACGCTGGTTGATCAACTCCGCCTGGGGTTCGATTACCCAGTTTTCGCTGATACCGATGGGAAATCCACCTTGCACCGAGAGGGTCATTGCGCTGCCTTCGGCGATTTGGCGCTGACCCTGATCATTGAGGCTGTAGCCATTGACCCGACCGCCGCTGGCGGTCATGTCCACGTGCCAGCCGTTTGCGCCGGTCAGGCTCCAATAAGCGCCAAGGCTGGGACCTTGCACGTTGAGGGTATTGTTCGGATCGATGATGGCAGAACTGATCAACTGGCCATTGCCGCTGCTCTGAAACTGGCTTGTTCCGCCCACCAGACCCACGCGCTGAGTGCTGCCGCCGCTACTTTGCAGGGTAAGCACCGCCGGGCCTTTGACTTCGGCGCCGGTCATACCGGAAAACTGTGAGTTGAGGACATCGCGTTCTGCGTTCCTGGCGGGTTGGCCGTAAACCCGATCCCAGGCTGAAGGAGCGGCTTGCTCGACTGTCAGCAGCTGGTTATCACGGCCGGGATCTCGGGTGAAACGGATGTTGTTACTCACATCAGGCGCCGGCAGGGTGAACGCCGGGACATCTTGCTGATACCAGGGCATCGCCTCGTCCTCGACAGACGACGCCTGAACCTCCATGGATGTGCACAGCAGCAGCGAGGTGGAAACGGTGTACAGAGTGAATTTGATCTCGTGTTGGATGAAGGCGGTGTTCATGGAGGTCTACCTTGCAATCGCATGCCATATCTCTTGGCGTCTCTCCTACCCCGAATGAGGGGCGACCGATTTCATTGAGGCAAAACCCGGCGGCCCGCTGCAGCGGGTTTCCGAGTCTTGCCCCAGGAGGTAATTCCGGGGGTAGTACGATTTAGCTAAGAAGACCGCTGGCTCCGCGTCAAGAAATTGAACGATGAGCGGTATGACTAAATTAGGCTGCGCAACTACCTGATTATTGGCAATTATCTAAGTTGTTGTTTATCCGTAAAATCATTTTCTGACGTCAAATTAGAGGCTTTTTTCACGTCCGGAAGGCCTTGATCCAAAGCGTGAGTGGTGCTGCGAGAGGCTTCTTGGAGAGGTCCTCCTCTGACCGGCTTGCCGTCCATAAGCATAGGTATCTGCATAACTTTGAAATACGGTGAAAGACTACACCCGTAGCAGCTGCCGAGCCCGCGAGGCTGCGTTCGGCTGCGAAGCAGTCGTTAAATCAGGCAATGCGTTCTTCCAGGTAAAACGTCGATCCAGGATTTGCGAGGACTTCGTCCTCGAATGCAGCCTCGCAGGCTCGGCAGCTGCTACGGAGGTTAGAACGAAAAGATGTGTAGACACTTATGCTTCCATAAGACCGATTGAACTCCCATGGTCAAATGCCAACTACGCAAGGCCGTAAGGCCTGCTCCGGTGAGTTCACAGACCTTGGGCGAGGGGGTATTCATCTCCATACAGTTTCCAGTAACCCTGCGCCATTCGCGTGCAACCGGAGCACCGCCCCGCGAATATTTCTGGCCTACCAACTCATACGCAACCCCAGATTGCCGGTGACACCTTCCAGTTCGTTGCTATCGAGATTGGCGTTGTAGTCCGCGGCGAGGTAAACGCTGACGGCAGATGAGAGCTTGGCGACGACACCCACGCCAAGGTCTGCCGAAGATGATTTATGCTCGCTCTTGATTCGGTCGATACCGTCGTACGTCACCGTGTCGTAACCACCGAAGGTCCGCCAGGCGTTGGCTCTCAGGTAGGGCTCGATCGGTACGTTCCGGACCAGATAACGACCTTTGAGGCGGGCACCGAGACGACCTGTCCAATAGTCCTGCGAATCGAACGATACGTCGGAAATCCCGTCATTTTGATTGTCCAGGTCGATATGCTGGTTGATCACCTGAATCTGTGGTTCGACCAGCCAGTGTTCGGACACTGTCATCGGATAACCCGCTTCCAATGACAGCGCGACTGCGTGGCCTTCGGTGTCCATTTTTACGCCACGTTCAGAGCGGTTATCACCCTCCAGCCGAGAGCCCATGGCAACGGCATCGATGTACCAGCCAGTCGGATCGATCAAGGTCCAGTAGGCGCCGAAATGGTCACCTTCGAGCTTCACACGGCCTGAGCGTCGATGCTGGAAGCCTTCAGCAAAACCATCGACATTACCTTGCAGGCGGCTCTGACCTACGAAGAAGCCAAAGCGTTGGAGCTGCCCGCCACTGGTTTCCGAGGCATAGAGATCATGACCAATCTGGAAGCCCTGGAGCGAGCCGTCGAAACTCGGCGTGACGGTGCCGGTCCAGCTTTTGCGCAAGTCGCTGCCATAGACCCGACCCCAGCCGGCAGGCACTGCGCCGCTTTCAGTCAGCAGGCTTTGTTCGCCCTGACGATCATGAAAGGTACCCAGGGCTTGCAGGGTCATGACTTGAGCAGCGGGGATCACCACCGAATACACCGGTACTTCCAGGCGATACAGTGGAATCGGATATGCACCGGCTACCGCAGCAGGAATGGGCGGAGTGGTCGCGGCAGGCACCGGGGATGACTCGGCGGCTATCTGCGTCGGTGCGGGAGCGGGCGGGTCGATGGGCGCGACAGGTTTTGCGGTGGGTGGCTCGACAGGGGGCTCATCCGGACTCACGACGGGCGGTGTGGGTGGAGTCGCTGGCGGGGCGGGTGGCACTGGTGAAGGTGGGGTAACCGCTGGTGGGGCAGCGGGCGGCGTCACCGCCACGACCGATGAGCGCAGGTACCAGTTGTTTTCCGAGCCAGCCGTAATGCCACCCTTGAACAGGTAGTACTGGTAGGCCCCGGCCGAAACCGAGCTTTTTAATGCAAATGCATCGCTGTTGCTGATGGCGCCATTTTGAGCCTGCACCACCTCGATTCCGTTCTGTAGAGTCAGGCCACCCAGACCACCAAGGTTAGTAATGCCCAGTTGGGTATTGCCACTGATTGTGCCTTGAGACACCACCAGTTTGTCGCTGGCTGAGTTGTCGTCACCGAGCACTGTTTGCAGCAGTAACTGTCCATTACGCCCGACATAGTTGCCGTGCACGGTCAATGAGTCTGTCGCGCTGTTACTGCCGGTCGTCATGTCAATGACACCCGCATTGTTGAGAGTTACCAACTGGCCTGCAATATAGGGGCGGATACTTCCCTGGGTCACTGCCAGGGTACTGCTGCCGTCTATGGAGAAAACCCCCGTTCCGGTTACGCTGTCGCCAAGGAAAAAGTCACCCGCCAGATCAAAGTGGGAGTTATTGGTCAGGTTGACAGTCTCCCAACCGATGTAACGCGCCGCACCCGCAGAGGTGGTGTTGTCGAACGTGAGACGGTCATTGCCCTGCCCACCATCAAGAGTCGGGGTCGAGGACAGAATACTCTCGGTCAGATTGCTGAGCAGTGCGGTGTCGTCGCCATCACCCATCAAGATCGCGGATTTGATCAGGCCTCCATTTTTCCAGGTAAAGCTGTCATTGCCGAAGCTGGTGCGTATTTGTCCTGAAATGACTCCGCCACTGACGGTAATGTTGTCGTCGCCACCGCTGACACTGATGTTGCCTCCGATGGTGCCGCCGGAAATGATGATGGTGTCCTGGCCGAACCCGGTGACCAGATTGCCAAGAATGGCGCCGCCGGACATGTCGAAAATATTGTTGTCGAGTTTCATGTCGACACGACCAATGGTGCCTCCGGTCATCCTCGCCACATCGCCATCTTCAAAGGCGCCGACGATGGTGCCGCCAGTCATCAGAAACGTATCCCGACCATCACCCTGAGCCAGGGACTGAATGCGTCCCCCGGTCATTACGAAATCATCGATACCATGGCCCTGGAGCACCGCACCGCCGATTTGGCCGGCGTTGATTTGCAGTGTGTTCGCGCCATCGCCTTGATCGAGTGAGCCGGTAATGGTGCCAGAGTTCATCAGCACTTTGTCCGCACCTGCGCCGAATGTAACGTTGCCGTTGATAGTTCCAGTGCCATTGGCGGGAAACGTCAGGTTGTTATTGCCTCGGAGGTCAGTGAAGGGGCCGCTGCTCCCACTGTCGCACGTGAGCGTGTCATTACCTGCCGTGGCGACCAGGTTGCATGCAGCGTTTGAGGAGAGAGGCCAGAGAATCAGCAGTGATAGGGATGTTGCATAGATGGCAGGGAACTTTAGACGTGAAATCCGTGTACACATGATGTGTCCTCGCTTCAGGCAACTGATCGACTCCCGACCTCTGCAGTGTTGTGAAACAGCAGGAGTAAGGGTGACGACGGCAGCGTGATGCGGTATCCATCCAAGACTGCGGGGCTTCACTTTTGTAAAGCGCGATCAATGCCTCCGCGTGCAGTGTCGTAGGCACGTTAACAACTGAGTTTGTATCGCGCTACTGTCAGAAGTAACAGGTAGGAGGCTTCTGTAGTGGATAGTTTCGAGCCGGTGGCATAATGCTGGGCTCGCTCAAAAATGCACTTCAACCGCCAGTGGCAAATGATCGGAGAGGTGGGTCCACGGCTTGTTCCCTAGAATCTTCGGTTCGTGACTGCTGGCGTTGCGCAGGTAGATTCGGTCCAGTCGCAGCAGTGGAAAGCGCGCCGGATAGGTCTTGGCCGGGCGTCCGTGATGGAGCTCGAAGGCTTCGTGCAGATCGTCGCGTTGCGCGAGCGTGGCGTTGCCTTGAAGTTGCCAGTCATTGAAGTCGCCGGCGATGATCACCGGGGCATCGTCGGGCAGTGACTCGATCAGCTGACAGAGCAGGGCCAGCTGCAATTGGCGATGGCTTTCCAGCAGGCTCAGGTGGACACAGATCGCATGTACTTCGGCGTGCCCCGGTACATCGAGCACGCAGTGCAGCAGCCCGCGGCGCTCGGGTCCGGTGATAGAGACATCGAGGTTGCGATAGTGGCGGATCGGGTATTTGGACAGCAGCGCATTGCCGTGATGGCCGTCGGGATACACCGCGTTGCGGCCGTAGGCGAAGTCGCTCCACATGCTGTCGGCGAGGAACTCGTACTGCGAGATCTGCGGCCAATGGTCATGGCGTGTGGCATGGCGATCATGTTCGCCGAGCACTTCCTGTAAAAACACCAGGTCGGCAGAGGTGCTGCGCACGGCTTCACGCAGTTCCGGAAGAATAAAGCGCCGGTTGAGGGCCGTGAAGCCCTTGTGGGTGTTGATCGTCAGAACCCTGAGGCGATGAATAGTCGGCGGCCTGTTCATCGAATCTGGATTGGCGGTGTGCCGGTCTGAATCGGGGCTCACGTGCTCTCCATTGAATCGGGCGGGTTATCTATGCGACTGATGCATTGGCCGGCAGTTCAGAGTTTTGGACAGGGCCAAGGCATCACGCCTTTCACGATCACACAAAAACGATTTCATAGGGTTGACGCATCCGCTCCAGAATAACCCTGGGCAGCTTCGGTGCGATGCCGATCTCCGGTTCACCATTCAGCTGGCTGGCGTACGCATGGGTGGCGTGGCACTTGCGCGCGACGGTCCAGGTGTCGAGGCGGACTTTGCGGGCGCGGTGCCAGGGAATCAGTCCCTGATCGCGTGCGGGCCAGTGCCAGGACCAGACCGGCACTTCATTGAAGCTTGCCCCGACCATGCGGGCGGCTTTTGCGGCGGCGCGCCCCACCGTGTCATGGTCGATGATGCCGTCCTCGCTCCAGGTGGTGAACACCACGTCACCCGGCCGCAGGTAGCGCGCGATGAATTGCGTCAATTGCAGTTCACGTTCGGCCAGCCCGTTGTCGGTAAAACCGCCGCGAATCCATTTCAGGCTATGCATGGGCAAACCGAGACGGCGCAGGGCTTCGACGCTTTCCTGAGGGCGGAACACACTCAGGCGTTTCTCCGACCACAGGTTCGAGCCCGGATGACTGGCGCTGCCATCGGTAATCGAGATCAATTGCAAGGGATGGCCGAGAGTAGAGAGCAGCTGCAACAGGCCGCCGCAGGTTACCACTTCGTCGCCTGGGTGCGGCGCGATCACCACGGCGCGAGCGCCTGCCGGGACCAGAGTGGTGGTGTTGATGACTGGAACGTTGTCCAACTGTCGGGCAGTGTTCCAGATCTGCGCAGGTAAACTGCTGTCGAGCAGGGTGGTGGATTTCATGGTGATACGTCCTTGTTCTGATTTGCCGGCAGTCGTGCATTGTGGCTGGCGGAACACGCCGTCGCAGACTCCTCGCGACCAGATAATCGCGGGGCACAGCGCTCCAAACCCTGGATTGCTGTGAGCAGAGTATTGCTCATACATCACCATTCGTCGCCCCCGTCCCCCTTCAAAGAGCATTTTTTTCGTCACGTAGCTTACTCAAGCGCCGACGATCGTTGCCCGTGACGATGGGAAGCGGTATCAGTCTTCGTCCTCATGTTGTAACTCGAACAACAGCAACGAGCGTCCGGTCACGGAGTATTCGTGACTGAAATCGAACCGTTCCTGGCCCCGAATCGATGGCTGGTTGGTGTCGACCAAACAGGTCCAGAAACCGCCGTCAGGCACTTCTGGCAGAAGAAAATTGACGATGTCGTGATGGCCGTTGACCACCAGCAGCAAAGTGGTGTCAGCGCCTTTGCGGCGGATTCCGGTTTCCTGGGCGCGACCATCGAGCAACATTCCCAGGCATCGTCCGTGGCTGTCGTGCCATTGCTCGGTGGACATTTCGCTGCCGTCCGGTGCCAGCCAGGTGACGTCCTTGACGCCAATGTCCTCGTTGTAATTACCCACCAGAAAGCGTCCGCGCCGCAGAACCGGATAGGTCAGGCGCAGTTTGATCAGACGTTTGACAAACTTGAGCAAGGCTTTGCCGTCTTCGCTCAAGTCCCAGTTGACCCAGCCGATTTCGCTGTCCTGACAATAGGCGTTGTTGTTGCCGTGCTGGGTGCGGGCAAACTCGTCGCCGGCCACCAGCATCGGCGTACCCTGGGCCAGCAGCAGGGTGGCGAAGAAGTTGCGCATCTGCCGCTGGCGCAGCGCGTTGATCTCGGGGTCGTCGGTGGGGCCTTCGACGCCGTGGTTCCAGGACAGGTTGTGATTGCTGCCGTCCTGATTGTTCTCGTCGTTGGCTTCGTTGTGCTTGTCGTTGTAGGAGACCAGGTCGTTCAAGGTAAAACCGTCATGGGCGGTGACGAAATTCATCGAGGAGTAGGGGCGGCGACCGCGTTGATTGAACATCTCACCGGAGGCGGTCATACGCGCGGCAAAGTCGGCGAGCTGGCCGTCATCGCCCTTCCAGAACGCGCGAACAGTGTCGCGGAAGCGGTCGTTCCACTCGACCCAGCCCGGCGGAAAGCCGCCCACCTGATAGCCGCCAGGGCCAATGTCCCAGGGCTCGGCGATCATTTTCACCTGACGCAGAATCGGGTCCTGACGGCAGGCGACGAGGAAACTGTGACGCTCATCGAAACCGTCGTGATAACGCCCGAGGATAGTTGCCAGGTCAAAGCGGAAACCGTCGACGTGCATTTCCGAGGCCCAGTAACGCAGTGAATCGGTGACCATTTGCAGCACGCAGGGGTGGCTCAGGTCCAGCGTGTTGCCGGTGCCGGAATCGTTGATATAGAAGCGCTTGTCGTCCGGCATCACGCGGTAGTAGGAAACATTGTCGATGCCGCGCATCGACAGGGTCGGGCCTTGTTCATTGCCCTCGGCGGTGTGGTTGTAGACCACGTCGAGAATCACTTCCAGGTTGGCTTCGTGCAGGTGCGCAACCATTTCCTTGAACTCGGCGATCTTGCCACTGGCCAGGTAGCGCGGATCGGGGGCAAAGAAGGCGATGCTGTTGTAGCCCCAGTAATTGGTCATGCCTTTGTGCAGCAGGTGCTGGTCGTTGACGAAGGCGTGAATCGGCATGAGCTCCACCGAGGACACACCAAGCTTGCGGATATGTTCCAGCAGGTCATCGACCATCAACCCGGCGAAGGTTCCGCGCACCGCCTCCGGAACGGACGGGTGACGCATGCTGATGCCGCGTACGTGAGTCTCATAAATGATCGTTCGATCCCACGGCACGCTGACCCGATGGTCGTGACCCCAGGTGTGCGCCGGGTCGATGACCTTGCACTTGGGCACAAAGGGCGCACTGTCGCGCGTATCGAAACTGAGGTCGGCGTCGGGGTGGCCGATGGTGTAGCCAAACAAGGCTTCGGACCACTTCAATTGCCCCACCAACTGCTTGGCGTAGGGGTCGATCAATAATTTGTGGTGGTTGAAGCGGTGACCGTTTTGCGGGTCGTAAGGCCCATAAACCCGGTAGCCATAGATCAGCCCCGGATGGGCGTCCGGCAAGTAGCCGTGAAAGATTTCGTCGGTGTATTCCGGCAACTCGATACGTTCGAGCTCGACTTCACCGGCATCGTCGAACAGGCACAGTTCGACCTTGGTCGCGTTGGCCGAAAATATCGCGAAGTTGACCCCCAGACCATCCCAGGTCGCACCGAGCGGGAAGGGCAAGCCTTCACGGATTCGCGAGGCCTCGACGTGAGGTTCTGGCGCGGCTTTTTTTGGCGTGGTCATAATTGCTCCTGCAATTGGGCTTGGGTGTTGGCGCCGGCATTGCTGGTTTCTCAAGGCCGAGCCACCCCGAAGTGGCGAGCCTGCTCGCCACGCGGTCAATCAGGATGAGCGTGTGGACGCCCTCAACTGACCGGCTTGCGCGGTGCTCGAGGCTTTTTCGCGGCCGCGGACTTCTCACCCGGCGGCGTCACGACCTTGGCTGCGGCGGCTTTGGCTTTGGGCTTGGCCGCCGGGGGCTTGCTGGCTGCTGTTTTGCTGCTATTGGTTTTAGCGGTCTTGGCAGGCTTGCTCGGGGCCAGGGCTTCGGCCTCTGCCAGCTTGCAGGCCATCTCCCAGTGGCGCGCTTCCTGGCCTTCGGGTTTCCCCTCGGACTCCCAGATTTGATAGGCAAATTCACGAACGCGTTTGTCATCGGTACTCATCGCAATGCTCCTGAGTTGAACTCAAGTCTGGATAAACAGATTGACCGGGAAGGTTCCCAGCGCGGCGCTAATCAGCAACTCCTTGTGGGGTGTGACTGCACCTGTTGTAAAAAGTCCCTTCAGCTCTTCGCCAGGGGCGGTGAACGGCAGTTTGACTCGGGTGTCGCCCCAGAGCAGGGCAGGCACCTGGGGTGTGGCACTGCTTTCCAGCAGCGGTGCGACCCGTACCGGCACCAGCACAATCGCCCGTTGGCCGTTGAGTTCGCGGGCGAAAGCCAACACCCGTTCAGCCTCGCTGCCCACCACCTGCAACGCTTGATAACGGCCCCGCCGAAACAGCTGCGGGTACTGCGCGCGGACCGCCAGCGTGCGAGCGATCAGCGCCTGCTTGATGTGCCCGTCACGCCAGTTGTGCAGTAACTGTTCAGCGTCCACCGGAGTTTGCAATGCTTGCTGGCGGACAGTGAAATCAACCGCCCGCCGATTGTCCGGGTCCACCAGGCTGAAGTCCCAAAACTCATTGCCCTGATACAGATCCGGCACCCCCGGCACCGTCATGTGCAGCAAGGTTTGCGCCAATCCATTGAGCGCGCCGCCGCACGCAATCGCTTGCGCGGCATCGGCGATGGCGCTGCGTAATGGCAGGCCTTCGGGACTGAGCATAAGACGTTCGAGGAATGCTCGCGCGGCCTGTTCATAAGGCTCATTCGGTGCGCTCCAACTGCTCTGGAGTTTGGCTTCGCGCAGAGCTTTTTGCTGCCACTGCCACAGTCGTTCGCTGTAGGCCGTCAGTGACTGTTGGTCATCGCACTGCAGCTCCAGCGGCCAACTGCCGAGCAAGGTCTGGTAGAGAATCAGCTCATCAGCGGCCGAGGGCGTCGACGGGTCACTGCGCAGGGCGGCGGCCTGTATCCGCCAGTCTTCAACCTGTTCGGCATACCAGGCACTGCGCTCGCTGAGCAGCGCCAAACGTGCCCGGCTGTCTTCGCCGCGTTTGTGATCATGAGTGGCGGTGGCCAGCAGCGTGTCCGGAAACTCTGCGAGGCGTTGGCTGCAAGCCGTGTGGAAGTCGGCGAGCGGGGCGCTGAACTGCTCGGCATTGAAGCCGACATCGTTACGCGACAACAGTACGCCTGAGCGATAGAACGCGGTGTCTTCCACAGCTTTGGCGGCGGCCGGCGAGGTCAGCTGCTGAAAGCGCACGCAGGCGTGCTTGAGGATCTTGCGTTGACGGCCTACCGGGCGCTCGCGCCAGGGCTGCCCGCCGAGCCAGCGCGCCAGATTGTCGAGCACCGGCCAGTCGGCTTCGCTCAAGGTTTGGCGCGCGCCGGTCATGGCTTGCTGAAAAAACACCTCGTCTTGTGCCGAGCGCCCTCGCGGGCTGATGTAAGTCCGGTACACCGGGAAATGCACGATCAGCTCCTGCAATGCCCGACGGATTGCACCGAGGGTCAAATCCCGGCTCATCAGGTCATCGCGAGCCACTTGCAGCAAGGCCTGTGCGACACTTTCGAAGTCGCCGGCCAGCGAGCCGTTGAGAATCTGCTGCCGCGCCAACTGTGCTTCTTCGATGAACGCGGCGGGCCGTTCGGTGTGCCGGTTCCACACATCACCAAGGACCTGCGCACCTTGCGGGTCGTGTTGCAACAACGACAACTGATTCATGAACTCATAACCGGTGCTGCCATCGACCTGCCAGTCGCGGTGCAGCGTTTCACCGTCGCCGAGGATCTTCTCGACGTAGATCGGTACGTGTCGCGCCGGCGACAAGGCGTTCACCCGGCGTCTGAGTTTGCGGCAGTAACCACGCGGGTCGGCGAGTCCATCAATGTGGTCGACGCGCAAACCATCCACCAGACCGTCAGCGATCAGCTCGAAAATCTTTGCGTGGGTGGCCTCGAACACAGCCGGGCGTTCAACCCGCAGCCCAGCGAGTTCATTGATGTCGAAGAAACGCCGCCAGTTGATGTCGTCGGCGGCCGTGCGCCAACTGGCCAGGCGATAGCTCTGGCGTTCGAGCAGGTCGTGCAGTCGGCTGAAACCTTCGGGCTCGCGGGAGTCGTGGAGGCTGAGGTTGTGCTCGATGCAACGCCGGATCGGCGGATCAGTCGCCAGTATTGTCAGCGCTTGCTGCAAGGGGCGCGCAAGGGAATGGGCGTCGGTCTGGTAGCGCAGGGTGGTGAATTGATCGGCCAGGGTTTTTAGTTGCAGTGCCCGTTCGGCGTCGAGCGAGTCGTCAGGCTTGAGCAGTTCAGCGTAATCGGTAGGGCAGATCGGGAAGTGGTGCTCATAGTGTTCGACATGGAAGCTGCCCCGTCCTGGATCGAAGCGTAGCGAGAGTGTGCCGTCCTGTAGGGCGATGCCGTAGTCGCTGCCCAGAAACGGCAGCAATAGCTGACCTTCGAGCAACGGGTCTGGCGAGTGCCATTGAATGTCGAAAAACTCGCCGTAGGGACTCAGTCGACCCCATTCCAGCAAGTCCAGCCACCAGGGATTGTCGGCGCCACCCACGGCCATGTGGTTGGACACGATGTCCAGAATCAGCCCCATGTTCTGTGCCCGCAGTGCACTGACCAGTCGCCACAGGGCTGCCTCGCCACCCAGCTCGGGATTGACCCGGCTCGGGTCGACCACGTCGTAGCCGTGCATCGACCCGGCCCGCGCGCTCAGCAGCGGCGAGGCATACAGGTGGCTGATCCCCAGACTGGCGAAATACGGCACCAGCGGCACGGCGTCATCCAGGGTGAACCGGTGATGAAACTGCACGCGTAGCGTCGCCCGGACCGGCGGGGTTTGCGCGTCGCTCACTGATCACGCTCGGCCGCCTGAAGGCGTGCGCAGGCGAGCAACTCCAGGCGTCGTGCAGCATCGGCATCGTCCAGCAGCGCTTCACTTTCATTGGCGAAGCGCCGACGCCAGTTCGGGTGACTGTCGGTGGTGCCGGGGAGGTTGGCCTGTTCATCGATACCCAGCGCATCTTCCAGCGGCAGCAACACCAACGGTGCGCGGGTATGGCCAAGGAAGCGTACGCTGGCATCGAGCACCTGGTCGGTCTCGTGGCTTTCCTCGCGGAAGTTTTGTGGGTCCTGACTCAAGGCCCGGCGCAGGCCTTCGCGCTCACGCTGACGGTGTTCGCGCCATTGCTGTTCGCCGTCGCTGTCGATCAGCTTCAGCCGGGCATTCCATTCGATGTCACGGCCATGCCACCAACCGTTGAGCGTTGGCAGGTCATGGGTGCTGGTGGTGGCCAGCGCGTTGTCGGGCCAATCGAGAATCGGTTTGAAGTGTGCACCGTGATCCTGTTCGAACAGCAACACACGCATGCCGAGAATCGAGCGGGCGATGAGTTTTTCCCGCAGGCCATCGGGCACGGTGCCGAGGTCTTCGCCGAGCACGATCGCTTGATGCCGATGGGACTCCAGGGTCAGCAACCGCAGCAGGTCGTCCACCGGGTAATACAGGTACGCGCCGTCGCTTGGTGGCGCGCCGAGGGGGATCACCCACAGCCGTTGCAGCCCCATGACATGGTCGATGCGCAGGCCGCCTGCATGGGCAAAATTGGCCCGCAGCATTTCGATGAACGCGCGAAAGCCGTTACGGATCAGCCCTTCAGGGGAAAACGCAGAAATTCCCCAGCCCTGACCCGTGCGGTTGAGAATGTCCGGCGGTGCGCCGACGGTGAGGGCCGCGAGTAATTCGTCCTGACGACTCCAGGCCTGGCTGCCGCCGCCATCCGCGCCGACGGCCAGGTCGGCGATCAGACCGATACCCATGCCACTGCTGCGCGCAACGGTTTGCGCACGTTGCAAACTGCGGGCGATCAGCCATTGGCAAAAGGCGTAGAAGCCGATGCGCCCGGCATTTTGTTCGGCAAAGGTGGTCAGCTCGGCACTGCGCGGGTTACGCCAGTGCTCGGGCCACAGGCGCCAGTCAAGACTTTCGCCCAGAGCGACACAGGCTTCCTGGAGGGCCTCGAAGCGGCAATGGTTTTCCAGGGCTTCGCCACCGCAGTGGCGAAAGCTGCTGAAGTCCTCGTGCAATGGATGATCACCCCGGGAAAACCCCTCATACAGCGCTTCCAGCAATTGCTGCTTGGCCTTGGCGGCGGTTGGCCAGTCAATCAACGGTTGACCTTCCAGGCGCTTGAGTTCGTCGGCCAGTTCGGTGGCGTCGATGGCCAGACGCAAGGCGCGCTCGCCGAGAATTTCCCCCGGTGAGGCGTACAGACTGTTGAGAAACAAACGGCTGGAGGGCGAGTAGGGACTGTAGCGTTGCGTGTCGTTGCTGAACATCGCGTGCAGCGGGCTGATCGCTAACGCGTCGGCGCCGCGCTCACCGGCCACGCGGGCGAGGTTTTCCAGTGCCTGCATGTCGCCGAAGCCACCGTCACCAGGGCGTCGCAACGAATACAGTTGCACGCTCAGGCCCCAGGCCCGGGGTGTCTGGTTGTCAACGGCGGTGGCCACGCTATGACACTGCAAGGGGGCCACGGCAAGAGTGAAGCATTGGCCGGCGATGCGAACGTCCTGGTAGCCGACCGGGATCAATCCCGGCAGCATCGCGTTGGCATCAAGTTTCAGATTGAGGATCGCGCCATCTTCCAGATGAACCTCACAGGGCGTTTCAGGGGCAAAGTAATGCGCAAGGGCGAGCCCGGCTCCGACGTCGACGGTCATCAAGGGCGGCAAGTGTTTGTTCTGTTGGTTCTGTTGCAGTTCCAGCAGGCTGGCGTCGATTTCCCGAGCGCTATCGGCCGGGTGGCCGAGCCCGTTGAGGACCGCTCGCAGCGCCGCCGGAGCGACTTTCTGTGGGCGGCCGTTGGCGTCGATCCAGTCGACTGCCAGGCCTGCTCGGCTGGCGAGGATTTCCAGTTGCGCATCGCTCATGGACGCTCTCCAGTGGGGGGTAGCAAGGGCGCAGCTGCCGTCAGGCTGACAAGCGCGCAGTACGGGACGAGGATGCCTTGTTGCAGGTATTCGAAGGATTGCTGCGGGTAGTCGAAAAGTAGTTGGGCGTGGGGTTGTGGCGAATGGGGCACAGATTCTGCGCTGAGGTTCAGGTCGATGCACAACAGGCTGCCGTCGCCCATGTGCCAGCGCGCGCTCACCGCGCCTGTTGCCAGCACCGCGGCGCCCAGGGCATGAGCGCCGGGCAGCCGCGGGATGATGTGTTGATGACGGATCAGCAGTAGCTGTCGATAGAGTGTCTGGGTCGCTTGCCTGGTCACAGCTCCAGTTGCCGTCAGTGTCGGACGCGAGGCGTTGAAGGTGTGTGATGCGTTCGGGTCGGGAATCTGCTCGCGGATGTGCGGATCGGCAAAGGCACTGAAGGCCGCGAATTCGTTGCGCCGACCTTCTCGCACCAATCTGGCCAGTTCGCCGTGGTGGCTGGTGAAAAACAGAAACGGCTGGTCAGCGGCACACTCGTCGCCCATGAACAGCAACGGGATCATCGGCGACAACAACAAAAGCACCGTCGCCGCGTGCAGTGCCTGAGGCGCGGTCAACTGATGGAGGCGCTCGCCAAAGGCACGGTTGCCGATCTGGTCGTGGTTCTGCAGGAACAGCACGAAGGCACTGGGCGGCAAATGCCCGCTGGGTTCGCCTCGTGCATGCCCGTGGCGATTGGTGTGGCCCTGATAGGCGAAACCCTGGCTCAGGCAGCGGGCCAGTTGCTCGGTGGGTTGCTCGGCGAAGTCAGCGTAATAGGCCTCGGTTTCTCCGGTCAGCAGCACGTGCAGCGCATTGTGCCCATCGTCGTTCCACTGTGCGTCGAAGCCCTGTTCCAGCAGGCTGGCCTGGTTGTGCTCGTTTTCCACGGTGAGCCAGACATGACGTGGCGGATCGATGTGCTGACGTACCCGGGCTGCCAGTTCCTGAAGGAAATCCGGATCCTCGATGGCGTGTACCGCATCCAGACGCAAACCGTCGAAACGGTACTCAAGCAGCCACATCAACGCATTGTCGATGAAGAAGTCGCGCACCTCGCGCCGCCGAAAATCAATGGCTGCGCCCCAGGGTGTGTGCAGGTCTTCGCGGAAAAAGCCCTTGGCATAGTGATGCAGGTAATTGCCGTCCGGGCCGAAGTGGTTGTAAACCACGTCAATGATCACCGCCAGACCCAGGCCATGGGCGCTATCGATCAGATGCTTGAGGGATTTGGGCGTGCCATATGAAGACTGCGGTGCGTAGGGCAGCACGCCGTCGTAGCCCCAGTTGCGCTCACCGGGAAACTGCGCCAAGGGCATCAGTTCGATTGCTGTAACGCCCAGCTCGGCTAGCCGTGGCAGGTGTTTTTCGACTTCGGTAAAGCCGCCCAGCAAGCCAACGTGCAGTTCGTAGATCACCGCTTCATGCCAGGGCCGGCCGTGCCAGAGGAGGTGCTGCCAACGGTAAGCGTGCGGATCGACCACCACGCTTGGTGACTTCAGACCGCCGGCTTGTGCCCGGGAAGCGGGATCCGGCACGTCCCGTTCGCCATCGATATTGTAGCGATAGCAAGTGCCGGCCGGGCAACGGGTCTCGATCACGAACCAGCCGTCCTCCTGGGGCAGCATCGGTAGTGATTGCCCGTCTTCGAGCTCGACACTCACATAAAACGCATCCGGCGCCCACAGGGCGAAACGGGTGTGTTGGGCATCCAGCATGACGGCGCCATGAGGCCAGGTTTCCAGAGTCCGTAACGGCATTCAAGAACCCCTCTTACTGCTTGACCGACTTACCCAATGCCTTTGCGACAAGTTGTTCATAAAGTTCAGCGTAGGGTTCGACCGCCTTGCACCAGTTGAACGGCGCGGCCATGGCCCGGCAGCGCATGGCGTTCAACAGGGCCGGGAAGGCGAACACCTTGAACGCCCGGCGCAAGGCTTCCTCGTAGCTGGCAACGGTGGACTCATCGAAGAGAAAACCGGTGACGCCATTTTCGATGGTGTCGGCCAGCCCGCCGGTGTTGTGCGCTACCGGCAACGAGCCGAAACGTTGCGCATACATCTGGCTCAAGCCGCAGGGTTCGTAGCGTGAAGGCATCAACAGGAAATCACTGCCGGCGAACATCCGCCGCGCATCGGTTTCGTTAAAGCCGATGCGCACACCGATTTGTCCTGGAAAACGCAGGGCCAGGGCGCGCATGGCTTGCTCTTCTTCCGGCTCGCCACGGCCGATGATCGCGATTTGCCCACCGGAAGACACGATGAACTCGGACACGGCTTCGGTCAGGTCCAGGCCCTTTTGGTAGACCAGACGCGAGACCACGGCGAACAGCGGGCCTTTGGAATCCTTCAGACCGAACAGCTTGCGTACGTGGGCGGCATTCACCGCTTTGCCGTCCCAGTCGCCGATGCTGAACGGGCAAAACAGGTGGGGATCGGTCGCTGCATCCCAACTTTCGTCGATACCATTCGGGATGCCGCTGAGCAGACCTTGCTGGGTTTTGCTGGCGAGGAAACCATCGAGACCGCAGCCGAAGGCCGGGGTGGTGATTTCCTGGGCGTAGGTCGCGCTGACGGTGGTGATATGGCTCGAATAGGCCATGCCAGCCTTGAGGAACGACAGTTTGCCGTAGAACTCCATGCCTTCCTGTTGCAGGGCATGTTCGGGAATACCCAGTTCGGGGCAGGACGCCAGGCTCACTACACCTTGGTAAGCGAGGTTATGAATGGTGAACAGCGTCGGCGTGCGCTGACCACGCCAGTGCATGTAGGCCGGAGCCAAGCCTGCGGGCCAATCGTGGGCGTGCACCAGGTCCGGGCACCAGTGAATGTGTGCCAGGTTGGCGGCGATGTCAGCGGCGGCCAGACCCAGGCGGGCAAAACGAATATGGTTATCCGGCCAGTCGCGGCCATTGTTGGCGCCGTAAGGCGAGCCTTCACGTTCGTACAGTTCGGGGCAGATCAACACGTAGATGACCAGCCCGTCCGGCATGTCCATGCGGCCAATCTTGCAGGGTGGCAAGGCGGCATGACCACCCAACTCGCCGATGATATGGATCGGGTTTTCGCTGTGCAGCACTTGCGGATAACCGGGGATCAACACCCGAACATCATGCAAATGAGCCATGGCGCGCGGCAATGCCGCAGAGACGTCACCCAAGCCGCCGGTTTTCACCAGATCGGCGATTTCCGAGGTGACAAACAGCACTTTCTTTTTGTTCGGATTCTGACGTGGAGCGGGCAGTACCGTTTTCGCACCCGGGGCAAGAACCGACATCGAGGTCGGCTCGCCGATTTGCTGGTGAGAACGCTCTCCCTGGATTTCTAAAGCGGCACTGTTCATGTGTTTCTCCCGTTTTATTGATCTGTTTCAGGCATCTCACCCCATGATGCAGGCGGCCAGTTCCTGTGGCCGGGCGCAAAAGCGCTACGCAATGAACAGCAATCGCTGGTCGATGCGCTGAATCTCGAAGGCTGTAGTGGTCGTTGCAAGGATTGCACCAGTGCTGCGGCCCCACCTTTAACCTGACCCGTTACTTCGGCAGAAAGTTTCGAGTTTTTCCCCACAAAATGACCGGCCGGTTTCCAGTCACGAAATGGAGTCTAGGTCAGAACTTAGAGCGGAGTGTGTGACGTTTTGAAATTGTTCGACAATCGGTTCTGACCTGGTGATTTCCGGGCTTACGAGGTTGATCCGCACCGACGAAGTGCAGGTTTTTCGCAGCCATGGCACGAAAAGAGGGAGAGGGTTGCCAGAGAGTGGGGCGCAGCAAAGGAGCGTTGCGCACCATGTTGGTGCGGTAAGCTGGCTTGTATCAATGCACCGGTATAGCCAGCGTTGCTGCGCAGGTACTGTGTTGAGTCAGAACTGATTCATCGGGATCTTCAGGTAGACAATGCCGTTGTCTTCCGCCGGCGGGAAGTTTCCGGCTCGCACATTCACTTGAATCGCCGGCAGCATCAGCGTCGGCATGCATAAGCCCCCATCGCGCCGGGTGCGCATTTCGACGAAGGCTGCTTCGTCGATGCCGTCATGCACATGAATATTGCTTTTGCGTTGCTCGCCGACGGTGGTCATGCATTGAGAAGTGCGGCCAGCTGGCGGGTAGTCGTGACAGACGTAGAGGCGGGTGTCGGCGGGGAAGGCCAGCAGTTTGTGCATCGAGGTGAACAGCTGATTGGCGTTACCGCCGGGGAAGTCGCAGCGGGCGGTGCCGACGTCGGGCATGAACAGCGTATCGCCTACCAGAATCAATTCTTCGTCGATCAGATAGGCCATGTCTGCCGGGGTGTGCCCTGGCACATGCAGCGCCTTGGCCTTGAGGTTGCCGATGGAAAACTCTTCGTCCGGTGCAAACAAGTGGTCGAACTGCGAACCGTCGCTGCGGAACTCCGGCTCAAGGTTGAACAGACGCTTGAAGACATTTTGTACCTTGCTGATGGATTGGCCGATGGCGATCTTGCCACCCAGCTCGCGGCGCAGATACGGCGCGGCGGACAGATGATCGGCGTGGGCGTGGGTTTCCAGCAGCCATTGGGTTTGCAACTGGTGTTCACGGACGAAAGTGATCACCCGGTCAGCCTGAGTGGTGGCGGTCCGACCGGACGTCGGGTGGTAATCGAGCACCGAATCGACAATCGCGCACGGGCCGCCGTCGTGTTCATAGATCACATAGGTGTAAGTCGACGAGGCGTCGTCAAGGAAGGCTTGGATCAACGCTGGCATGGTGGCGGGCCTCGGCTGGATGACAGAAAGACGTAAAGGGTTGCAACACTTTATGTTTAAACATAATGTCCGCAGCTTAAGTGACGACTCAGGTTATCTGCAAATGCAATCCAGTCTTAGCGAAGGTGAAGTGGCGCAACTGCGTGCCTCGGCCTCCAAGGCCTGTGCGCTGCTCAAGGCTTTGGCCAATGAGGACCGCCTGCTGATTCTCTGCCAGTTGACCCAGGGCGAGCGCAACGTCGGCGAGTTGGAAACCATGACCGGCGTGCGTCAGCCGACGCTGTCCCAGCAGTTGGGTATTTTACGCGACGAAGGGTTGGTGAGCACTCGGCGTGAAGGCAAATACATTTTCTACGGCCTGGCCAGTCACGAAGTGATTCAGGTGATGAAGACACTCTCCGGGCTGTATTGCGGCGCGGTGATAAAAAGCTGGGCGTGACGCTTGACCCGTGTGTCCAAGGTCGATTGAGAGAACCCTATGCTGCTGGCGACATTGTTTGGTGTGGTAATGGGCCTGATCCTGGGGCTGACTGGCGCGGGCGGGGGCATTCTTGCGGTACCGGCCCTGGTGCTCGGGCTGGGCTGGAGCATGACTCACGCAGCGCCGGTGGCGTTGTTTGCAGTGGGCAGTGCGGCGGCGGTCGGTGCCATTGACGGCTTGCGCCATGGGCTGGTGCGTTACCGCGCAGCGTTGTTGATTGCCTTGTTGGGCGCGGTGTTTTCCCCGGTGGGGATCTACTTCGCCCATCAGTTGCCGGAAAAAGTCCTGATGATCCTCTTCAGCCTGCTGATGGTCATGGTGGCCTGGCGGATGCTGCGGCGAGAAAAGCAGGAAGCTGGTCCGAGCGATCATGGCCACGCCAACTGGGGCCAGAAGAACTGCATGCTCGACCAACAGACCGGGCGCTTTTCCTGGACCGCCAAATGCACCGCGACCCTGGCAGCGTTGGGTGCGGTGACCGGAGTGGTTTCAGGCTTGCTCGGGGTCGGCGGCGGCTTCCTGATCGTCCCGGCGTTCAAGCAACTGACTGACGTACAGATGCGCGGCATTGTCGCCACGTCCCTGATGGTCATCAGTTTGATCTCGGCGATCGGAGTGATCGGGGCCTTTCATGCCGGGGTGACCATCGACGCCCTGGGCGCGGCCTTTATCGTCGCCAGCATTGTCGGGATGGTAGTGGGGCGGCGATTGTGCGCCCGGGTTCCGGCCCGGGGACTTCAAGTGGGGTTTGCCAGCGTGTGCCTGATTGTGGCCGGTTACATGTTGCTCAAAGCTTGAAATCAGTGGTGGCAGTGCAGCGAACTGGCAAGAAATCTCTGGCTCAGGTTTACTGCCTTTCATATCGATGACAAGGCCACTGAATGGACCACTACGCCCCGCGCAACTGGCAGCCCCACGAACGGCCAAGCCTGCCCGGTTCCCCCTCGACCCCTTTGCACCCGACACCAAAGCGGCTGGCCTATGCGTTGGTCGGGTTGCTGGTGGCGTTGACCGGTGGTTTGGGCAACGCGCTGGTGGTCGCCAATCTGCCTTACCTGCAAGGGGCGTTGGGAGCGACGACCGCCGAGATGGCCTGGCTACCGGCGGCGTACGTGATGACCAACGTCTCGATGAACCTGCTGCTGGTGAAGTTTCGTCAGCAGTTCGGCTTGCGGGCGTTCACCGAAGTATTCCTGGTGCTGTATGCGTTGGTGACCTTTGGTCACTTGTTCGTCAACGACCTGAGTTCGGCGATTGCGGTGCGTGCTGCACACGGCATGGTCGGTGCGGCGCTGAGTTCGCTGGGTTTGTATTACATGGTTCAGGCGTTCCCGGCGAAGTGGCGGATGAAGGCGCTGGTGCTGGGCCTTGGCACCTCGCAACTGGCCTTGCCACTGGCTCGGCTGTTTTCCGAAGACCTGCTGCAGATCGCCGAATGGCGCGGGCTCTATCTGTTTGAACTGGGCCTGGCGCTGGCTTCATTGGGCTGCGTGTTCATGCTCAAGTTGCCGCCGGGCGACCGTTTCAAAACCTTCGAAAAACTCGACTTCCTGACCTTCACTTTGTTGGCGGGCGGGGTGGCGCTGCTTTGCGCGGTATTGTCGTTGGGTCGTATCGACTGGTGGCTCGAAGCCCCATGGATCGGCGTTGCCTCGGCCGCCTCGATTGTGTTGATCATGGCCGGTCTGGCCATCGAACATAACCGCAGCAACCCGATGCTGATGACCCGCTGGCTGGGCAGCGGGGTGATGATTCGCCTGGCATTGGCGGTGATCCTCATTCGTATGGTGCTTACCGAACAGTCCACCGGGGCCGTGGGTTTGCTGCAAACCCTGAACCTGGGCAGCCAGCAGATGCACAGCCTTTACGTGGTCATGTTGTTGGGCAGCGTCGCCGGCCTTGCCACCAGCGCGCTGACGATCAATCCCTCGCACCTGTTGATGCCATTGATCATTTCCCTGGCGCTGATGGCCACCGGTTCGGTGATGGACAGCTTCTCGAGCAACCTGACACGCCCGGAAAACATGTACCTCAGCCAGTTTCTGCTGGCCTTTGGCGGGACGTTTTTCCTCGGGCCGACCATGGTACTCGGTACCCGCAATGTGTTGACCAACCCGCGCAATCTGGTGAGTTTTTCAGTGCTGTTCGGGATTTGCCAGAACCTCGGCGGCTTGATTGGCGCTGCGCTGTTGGGGACGTTCCAGATCGCCCGGGAAAAATTCCATTCCAGCCATATCGTCGAGCGCCTGACCCTGATCGACCCGCAAGTGCTCAGCCGTCTGCAAGGCACTAGCGCAAGTTACGCGTCGAGCATCGCCGACCCGTCGGCCCGCACCACCCAGGGCATGCGCACCCTGGCAGCGGCCGCGACCCGGGAGGCGAATGTCATGGCCTACAACGATGTGTTCATGCTGATCGCGGTGATCGCGATGCTGACCATGCTCTGGATCTTCATTCGCAGCCTGTGGCTGCTGAGCACGACCAAAGCTGTCACTCCCGCGCCGGCCAATCCGACTTCCGTTCCCTCCAGCGGTGCCTCTTCTTCATGACCGAACCCATCACCACAACCACCAACGCCATCGCCTCGACGCCCGAGGGCGTGGCACCCCCTAAAACACCCGGCACCGAGCCGCGTTCGCTGCCGGTGCGGATCATTTCGTCACTGGGCTTTGCCGCGATTGCCATCGTCGGGGTGTTGATCGTGCTGTATGCCTGGCAGTTGCCGCCGTTCGGCAGCGCCATTGAAAGCACCGAAAATGCGCTGGTTCGCGGCCAGGTGACGATCATCGGTCCGCAACTCAGTGGCTATGTGTTTGAGGTGCCGGTGCAGGACTTCCAGTTCGTCAAGACCGGCGACCTGCTGGTGCGGCTGGATGACCGGATCTACAAGCAACGTCTGGACCAGTCGCTGGCGCAACTGGCGGTGCAGAAAGCCGCGCTGGCCAATGCGGTGCAGCAACGCAACAGCGCCGAGGCGACCATAAAACTGCGTCAGGCGGCGTTGACCGACAGTCAGGCTCAGGTGCAGAAAAGTGCTGCGGATCTGCGGCGTAACGAAGCGTTGATCAGCGACGGCTCGGTGTCAAAGCGTGAGCTGGACGTTACCCGCGCCGCTAATGCGCAAACCATCGCAGCGGTGGCTCAAGCCCAGGCCAGCCTGGAAATCGCCCGGCAGGATCTGCAAACGGTGATCGTCAATCGAGGTTCGCTGGAGGCGGCGGTGGCCAGTGCCGAAGCGGCGGTTGAGCTGGCACGGATCGATCTGTCCAATACCCGCGTGATCGCTCCGCAGGACGGCCAGCTTGGCCAGATTGGCGTGCGCCTTGGCGCTTACGTCAATTCTGGCGCGCAGTTGATGGCATTGGTGCCGAGTCAGTTGTGGGTGATCGCCAACATGAAAGAAACCCAGATGAACAACATTCATATCGGCCAGCCGGTTACCTTCACCGTCGATGCCCTGAACCACCAGAAGTTTCACGGTCGGGTGCAGCGTATTTCACCGGCCACCGGTTCTGAGTTCAGCCTGTTACAGGCCGACAACGCCACCGGCAACTTCGTCAAAATCGCCCAGCGCGTGCCGGTCCGCATCACCGTCGATGCGGATCAGGCGCAGAGCGAACGCCTGCGGCCGGGGATGTCGGTGGTGGTGAGTATCGATACTTCCGGGCAAGGCGATGCCGTCGCCGACAATCCGTAAATGCCTGGGTGTTGTAGGAGCTGCCGAAGGCTGCGATCTTTTTAGAAGATCAAAAGATCGCAGCCTTCGGCAGCTCCTACGAGGCGGTCACCATTGGCGGTAAGGTGCCGAGCAGGGAAACCGCCGCCACGGCCGCTACCCCCAGCAACCACTCCAGCATCACGCTGGTGCGCAGCGTCGACAGGCGTTGTTCGCAGTCCTTGATTTTCAAGCGATTGAACAGCGCCAGGCCAAGCATCGCGCTGACCAACAGCACCTTGATCAGCAAAATCAGTGCGAACCCGGACAGCAGCGGCGTAGGCCAAAACGCCCCGGTCAACACCCGGACGTTGATCAGACCGGTTACCAGTAAACCCGCCACCAGTCCAAAACCGGCCCCGCTGAAGCGTTGCAGTATCGGCCCGACAGCATAAGTGGCCGGTCGCAGCAGAATCATCACCAGCAGCATCAACCCGCCCAGCCAGGCGCCGACGCAGGTCAGGTGAATCACTTGGTTGAGGATCAGCAATTGGCCACTCAAGCCATCGAGCATAGCGCCGTGGCCGACCGGAGCCAGAGTGATCAGCAGCAGGCTGCTCAAGCTCAGGCGCAGCACAAACGAGTTTTTCAGCGGGCTCAGCAGACAGGCCGCCAGCAGTCCGTTGAACAGCAGGTGCCAGCTCCAGACCTGCCCGAAGAAAGTGTTGCTCAGCACCCGTTGCACGGTCGGCCAATCGAACGCTGACGGCAGCGAACCGGCCATGCTGGCGGTGATCAGCAGCAGCCAGCAAACCCCGGTGAACAAGGCGAATCCGGCGAGCAATCGGCTCATCCCGGCGAGGCGTTGATCGAGTGTCGCGAGCGCTTGGGTCAGCGGTTCATGGCGTAACAACAGGGGCCTGAAAATACAGGCCCCGAACAGCATCAGCACGACGGCGAAATGCAGGAAGCGGCACAGGACCAGCGCGCTCGACATCGATTACGGACTCACCTTGAAGCTGTACTTGCCATCGCTTTTATGGGTGTCGACCGACACTGCATGCCATTCGACCTTGTATTCACCGGCGGTCAGAGGTGCAGCGGGGGTGACGATCAGGGTCTTTTTATCGGCGCTTTCGGTGGCGATGCTTTTCACGGCAACGGCTGCGCCATCCTTGCTGATATCGACTTTGGTGAAACTGGCTTCAACCCCTTCGGAGAACACCAGGCGCAATTCGGCAGGTGCGGCAACGCTGCTGTCGGCGGCTGGTGTCGAGCTTTTCAGGTGGGCGTGGGCAAACACCGAGGAGGCGGCGAACAACGAGCCGAGCAGGGCGACGGTGGTCAGGGTTTTCTTCAATTGCATCGTTAAGTCCCTTTCAGGCAGATTGGAAGAGGCGCCAGTTTACCTTCGCCTTGCGCGCTGTACGACGTTTCGTTTCGCAGGTGGTGAATGCTAGTCTTGGTCAATGCTGTTGTCAGGGAGCCCTTATGGGCAATCACAAGATCGAGATCCGCCGCAGTAACGTCGAGAAAATCCTGCTGGCCGCCGAGAAGGTCTTCGCCGAGAAAGGTTTTGGCAGCACCGCGATGGCCGACATCGCTAAAGAAGTGCAACTGCCGCGCTCCAATCTGCATTACTACTTCAGCACCAAAGCTGAGCTGTACAGCGCGGTGCTGTTCGATTTGCTCGAAGTCTGGAAGCAGGACGCCCTGTGCTTCGAGATGTTCGATGACCCACGGGTGGTGCTCAGCAGTTACATCCGCGCCAAGATGAACCATTCCCGCAGCCGGCCGTACGGCTCCAAGGTCTGGGCCAATGAAATCATCCACGGTGCGCCGACCCTGGGTGAGGCGCTGGACGCCAGCCTGTACGACTGGGCCAAGATGAAGGAAGCGAAAATTCGCCAATGGGTGGAAGACAAACGCATCCTGCCGGTGGAGCCTTCAAGCCTGCTGTACATGATCTGGGCCTCGACCCAGCATTACGCCGACTTTGATCATCAGATCAACATCCTCAACGATCACCAGGCGCTGTCGGACATGCAGTTCGAGCGCGCGGTGCAGGCGGTGACCAGCGTGATTCTGCGGGGGATCGGGTTGGAGCCGTAAGATTTGCGATGTAGCTGCCGGCCTCATCGCGAGCAAGCTCGCTCCCACATGGATCTGGTGAACGCTGGAGATCCAATGTGGGAGCGAGCCTGCTCGCGATGGCGTCTGATCAGGCGACGCGGATCTCAACCGGTGACGTGATAGGGATTCCTCGGATCATGGTCCCAGTCCAGAAACGCTTTCCCGTTATCGACCGGCACCATCTCGATGCAGTCCTGCACCGGGCAGGTGATCTGGCACAGGTTGCAGCCCACGCATTCGTCGTCGATCACTTCATACTTATGGGTGCCGTCCGGTTGTTTCAGGCTGGCGATCGCCTGGTGTGAGGTGTCTTCGCAGGCGATGTGACAACGGCCGCAACCGATGCAGGCTTGCTGGTCGATCTTGGCGATCACCTGATAATTGATGTCCAGGTACTTCCAGTCCGTGGTATTGCCCACTGCACGCCCGGAAAAATCCTGAACGCTGGAATAGCCTTGGCTGTCCATCCAGCGCGACAGCCCGTCCTTCATTTCGTCAACGATCCGAAAGCCATGCAGCATCGCCGCCGTGCACACCTGCACCGCGCCACTGCCCAGCGCCATGAATTCCGCCGCGTCACGCCAACTGCCAATACCGCCGATGCCGCAGATGGGCAGGCCTTGGGTCTGCGGGTCGCGGGCGATTTCGGCGACCATGTTCAAGGCAATCGGTTTGACCGCTGAACCGCAGTAGCCGCCGTGGGTGCTTTGGCTGCCAACCATCGGATGCGCAACCATGCGATCCAGGTCAATGCTGGTGATCGAGTTGATGGTGTTGATCAGCGACACCGCATCGGCACCGCCACGGTGGGCCGCTCGAGCGGCGACGCGGATGTCGGTGATGTTCGGTGTCAGTTTGACGATCACCGGCAGTGAGCAATAGGTCTTGCACCAGCGGGTGACCTGCTCGACGTATTCCGGCACCTGACCGACAGCGGCACCCATGCCACGTTCCGGCATGCCGTGGGGACAACCGAAGTTCAGCTCGATGCCATCGGCGCCGGTGGCTTCGACCAGCGGCAGAATGTTTTTCCAGGACTCTTCAACGCAGGGCACCATCAGCGAGACGATCATTGCGCGATCCGGCCAGTCCTTTTTGACCTGAGTGATTTCCCGCAGGTTGATTTCCAGCGAGCGGTCGGTGATCAGCTCGATGTTGTTGAAGCCCATGACTTCACGGTTAGCGCCAAAATGCGCGGAGTAACGCGACGACACGTTGACCGCTGCCGGGTCCTCACCGAGGGTTTTCCAGACCACACCACCCCAACCGGCCTCGAAAGCGCGGACCACGTTGTAGGCCTTGTCGGTGGGCGGCGCGGAGGCCAGCCAGAATGGATTGGGGGCTTTGATACCGGCAAAGACAATCGAGAGATCGGCCATTTACGCAGCCTCCACGTTGAGCATGAGTTGGGCATGGATTGCTTGCGCCGCGAGTTTGCCGTGCTGCACGGCCTGCACGGTGAGGTCCTGATCGAGGCTGGTGCAATCGCCACCGGCATACACGCCGGGGATGCTGGTACGCATCTGCTCATCCACCTGAATCCGCTCGCCCTGGCGTTTCAACTCGCGGGCCAGCGGATCACTCAGCGCGCTGTCGTCGAAGCGCTGACCGATGGCTTTGAAGATTGCATCGGCGACCAGTTCGAACGTTTCCCCAGTGTTGATCAGTCGGCCGTTTTCCATGCGCGTGCGGGCGAAACGCATGCCGCGCACCTGGCCTTTGTCGTCTAGCAAAACTTCCTGCGGCTGCGCCCAGGTCATCAGCCGTACCTGATTGGCCTTGGCGATGTCCTGCTCATGACCGGTCGCGCCCATGTCCTCAACGCCACGGCGATACACCAGGTTCACGTCGTGTGCCCCGAGGCGGGCCATTTGCACGGCCATGTCGATCGCCGTGTTGCCGGCGCCGAGGACGATGCAATGGTCGGCCAGCGGCAGTTGCGTCAGGTCGTCGGCCTGGCGCAGTTCGCGGATGTAATCGGTAGCGGCCAGCAGCCCTGGGGCGTCCTCGTCCGTCAACCCGAGATGTTTGCTGGCGGCCAGGCCGAGGCCCAGGAACACCGCATCGAACTGCTGATGCAGTTCGCTGAGGCTCAGGTTCTCGCCGAGTTTTTGCCCATGGCGGATTTCGATTCCGCCGATTTCCAGCAGGAAATCCAGCTCATGCTGAGCAAAGTCATCCACCAGTTTGTACTTGGCGATCCCGTATTCATTAAGGCCGCCAGCCTTTTCCCGAGCTTCGAAAATCACCACCTCGTGACCCTGCATGGCACTGCGGTGTGCGCAGGACAAACCGGCAGGCCCGGCGCCGACCACGGCAATCCGTTTACCGGTGGCCGCCGCGCGTTTGAACGGGTGCTCACTGAAGTGCGCGTTGTCGATGGCGTAGCGCTGCAACAGACCGATCAGCACTGGCGCGCATTCCTCGGCGTTGTTGCGCACGCAGGCGTGCTGGCAAAGGATTTCTGTCGGACAGACCCGGGCGCAACTGCCACCCAGGATGTTCGCCGAGAGGATTTTTTGTGCGGCGCCCTGGACGTTCTCTTGATGGATGTTGCGAATGAACGAGGGGATGTCGATCTCGCTCGGACATGCGTTGACGCACGGCGCGTCGTAGCAATACAGGCAGCGCGAGGCTTCCAGATGCGCCTGACGGTCGTTGAGCGGTGGCGCCAGATCGGTGAAATGGCCGGCGAGGGTGGCCGCATCCTCAACGGGATGGGGCAAGTGGTTCAGAGTCTTGATCACGGTGTTGGCCTCACGGTTAATTGAGGTACTGCCTCTGATGGGCATTGGTTTTTTGTTGTCAGTGATGACGCCATCGCGAGCAAGCTCGCTCCCACAGGGTTTTGTGAGCGCTAGAGATCCAGTGTGGGAGCGAGCTTGCTCGCGATAGGCCGAAGGCCGCTTTCAGCGTTTCACCGCCATCGGCCTGTGCAACTCAGCCCGCTTGCTCAGCAAATCGAACACCGCCGGATAAGCCGGGCGTTCGATGTAGCGTCCGGCACCGCGTTCGGCGCGCAGGTCGCCGTCGGCCCAGACCACTTTTCCCTGGCTGATGGTGTGGCTGGGCACGCCGCGTACGGTCTTGCCTTCAAAGATGTTGAAGTCGACGTTTTGGTGATGGGTCTTGGCAGAAATGGTGCGCGTACCTTGTGGGTCCCACAGCACCAGGTCAGCATCGGCGCCGACGCGGATCGCGCCTTTGCGAGGGTAGAGGTTGAATATTTTTGCGGTATTGGTGGAGGTCAGCGCGACGAAATCCTGCATCGACAGGCGCCCGCTGTTGACTCCTTCATCCCAGAGCACCGCCATGCGGTCTTCGATGCCGGCCGTGCCGTTGGGGATCTTGCTGAAGTCGTCACGGCCAGCGGCTTTCTGTTCGGCACAGAAACAGCAGTGGTCGGTGGCGGTGGTGTGCAGGTTGCCCGATTGCAGACCATGCCACAGTGCTTCCTGGTGGCCGCGCGGGCGGAAGGGCGGGCTCATCACGTAACCGGCAGCGGTTTGCCAGTCCGGGTGCTGGTAGACGCTGTCGTCCAGCAGCAAATGCCCGGCCAGGACTTCGCCATAGACCGGCTGACCCTTGCTGCGGGCATAGGTGATTTCATCGAGTGCTTCTTTGGTCGAGACGTGCACCAGGTACAGCGGCGTGCCGAGCGTTTCAGCGATACGGATCGCCCGGCTCGCGGCTTCACCTTCCACCTGCGATGGCCGCGACAGCGGGTGCGCTTCAGGGCCGGTGATGCCCTGGGCCATCAGCTTGCGTTGCAGGTGATAGACCAGCTCGCCGTTTTCCGCATGCACGGTCGGTACTGCACCGAGCTCCAGGCAGCGCTCGAAACTTGCGACCAGCGTGTCGTCGGCCGCCATGATCGCGTTCTTGTAGGCCATGAAATGCTTGAAGCTGTTGACCCCGTGCAGGCGTACCAGCTCGGCCATTTCCTCGCGAACCTGCTCGCTCCACCAGGTGATGGCGACGTGAAAGCCGTAGTCGGATGCTGATTTTTCAGCCCAGCCACGCCACTGATGGAAGGCTTCCAACAGTGACTGCTGCGGGTTGGGAATCACGAAGTCGATGATCGAGGTGGTGCCACCGGCAAGACCTGCCGCCGTGCCGCTGAAAAAGTCTTCGCTGGCGACGGTGCCCATGAAGGGCAGTTGCATGTGTGTATGCGGGTCGATGCCGCCGGGCATCAGGTATTGGCCACTGCCGTCGAGCACTTCGCAGCCTGCGGGAGTATCAAGACTATTACCGATGGCTTTGATCACGCCGTCGGCGCACAAGACATCGGCGCGATAACTTTCATCATGGGTAATAACGGTGGCGCCACGGATCAACAGAGACATTCCGAGTTCCTCGCAGGCTTGACCGGCTGGTGCCGGTTCTAAGTGTTTTATATGTAGCAGGCTAAGGAAGTTGTATTCCTGTCAGCGCTGTCAGGAATAAACGCTAGCTGGAGATATCGGATTGGGCAAGAATATTTTTTATAAGCTTATAACTGTATTAACATATTGATATTAAAAGGATAAATGTACAAATCACCAAAATGGTGAGGCCTCTCACCATTTTGACGCACTTGACAGGATCGAAATATGGTCAAGATTTCCTATGTGAAATCAGCTATTTGAGGTGTGCCTGTGGTTGATAGAAAAAATACAAAATAAATGTAGCGCACCAGATTGAGTCCTGACGGTTCGGACAACTTGCCTGGCATTTTGCCTGAGTGCCCAAGCAAGTATTCGCGGGCTTGATTGTTGTTTAAATAAAACTGATACACATCAGTTGTTTACATGGATTTTACCGACGTACCCAGGTCGGCGGCAGAGTGTCCGGCATGCTTATTGATCACTGCCGCTGACACCTTGGCCGGTCGGTAAAAGTCGTCAGTTCTCCGGCCATCGTCCGGCTCGCGGTCCAACCGCTGGCCAGCCCGATGAGCAAAATAATCAAAAGAACAGTGGAGCGGCCATGCAACAGAACAGATCGCAAGTCACCGAGCGCGAAGGTTTGTACGAACTGGACGCCGGCAGCGACGTCCTCGACAGTCCCCGGTACAACCACGACATTGCGCCGACCAAGGTGCACGAACGAACCTGGAACAAATGGCACATCACCGCACTATGGATCGGCATGTCGGTTTGCGTGCCGACCTACACCCTCGGCGGGGTGCTCACCGCGTACTTCGGCCTGACGGTTGGCGAGGCGTTACTGGCGATTCTGCTGGCCAACGTCATTGTGCTGATTCCGCTGACCCTCAACGCTTTCGCCGGCACCAAATACGGCATTCCGTTTCCAGTGTTGCTGCGTTCATCCTTTGGGGTGATCGGCTCCAACATACCGTGCCTGATCCGTGCACTGGTCGCCTGCGGCTGGTTCGGTATCCAGACGATGTTTGGCGGGCTGGCGATTCACCTGTTTCTTGGCTCGATTTTCGAGGGTTGGAAATCCCTCGGAGGCACCGGCGAAGTGATCGGCTTCATGATGTTCTGGACGCTGAACCTGTGGGTGGTGCTGCGCGGCGCCGAGTCGATCAAATGGCTGGAAACGCTCTCGGCACCGCTGTTGGTCGCGGTGGGGCTGGGCCTGCTGGTCTGGGCCATGCCGAATGTGTCGCTGACCGAGTTATTGGCCCAGCCACCGAAACGCCCTGAAGGTGCCAGCGTGACCGGTTACTTCCTTGCCGGGCTGACCGCGATGGTCGGGTTCTGGGCAACCTTGTCGTTGAACATTCCGGACTTCAGCCGCTACGCCAAAAGCCAGAAGGACCAAATCCTTGGACAGATTTTCGGCTTGCCGCTGACCATGTTCCTGTTTGCCTCGCTCGGCGTGGTGATGACTGCCGCGTCGGTGAAACTGGTGGGCGTGACCGTCTCTGATCCGGTCAGCCTGATCGGGCATATCCAGAGTCCGGTCTGGGTGGCGGTCGCCATGGCGCTGATCATCATCGCCACACTGTCGACCAACACCGCGGCCAACATCGTTTCGCCGACCAACGACTTCCAGAACCTGGCGCCCAAAGTCATCAATCGCACCAAAGCGGTGATGCTGACCGGTCTGGTAGGGCTGGCGCTGATGGGGCATGAACTGCTGAAGAAGCTTGGGTTGATCGTCTCCGATGTCAGCCTGGAGACGGTCTATTCCAACTGGTTGCTCGGCTACTCGAGCCTGCTTGGGCCGATTGCCGGGATCATGGTGGTGGACTACTTTCTGATCAAGAAGCAGCAACTGGATCTGGCAGGTCTGTACCGTGATGACGTGTACCCGGCGTGGAACTGGAATGGCTTCATCGCCTTCGGCGTGCCGGTGGTGTTGACCTTGCTATCGCTGGGCAGCGATGCCTTCAGTTGGTTCTACAGTTACGGCTGGTTCACCGGCTCGGCCCTTGGCGGCTTGATTTATTACGGGTTGTGCACGATGCGAACAAGTCCGTCTGTTGTGAAATCTCCGGTGTGAGGGATGGCCTCATCGCGAGCAAGCTCGCTCCCACATGGGTTTTGTGAGCACTGGAGATCCACTGTGGGAGCGAGCTTGCTCGCGATGACGGCCTCAAAAGCACCAAGGAAATGCCTGAAGAAACCCATAAAAACAGCCTGAGGAGATCACCATGAACGCAGCCGTAGACGTTCTGCAGTCCAGCCATCAGCACATCAACCGCGACCGCCTCTGGCAGTCGCTCATGGAACTGGCCAAGCTCGGCGCCACGGTCAAGGGCGGCGTCTGTCGGCTGGCCCTGACCGATCTCGACCGCCAGGCCCGCGACATTTTTGTCAGATGGTGCGAGGAGGCGGGCTGCACAGTGAGCATCGACGCCGTCGGCAACATCTTCGCCCGCCGCGCCGGACGCAATCCGCAGCTGCCACCGGTGATGACCGGCAGCCACATCGACACCCAGCCCACTGGCGGCAAGTTCGACGGCTGCTTCGGTGTGCTGGCCGGTGTTGAAGTACTGCGCACCCTCAACGATCTGGGCGTGGAAACCGAAGCGCCGCTGGAAGTGGTGGTCTGGACCAACGAAGAAGGCTCGCGCTTCGCCCCGTGCATGATGGGCTCCGGGGTATTTGCCGAGAAGTTCACCCTCGAAGAAACCCTGGCCAAGACCGACGCCAGCGGCGTGACCGTGGGCGAGGCGCTGAACGCCATCGGCTATGCCGGTCCGCGCAAGGTCAGTGGTCATGCAGTCGGTGCCTATTTTGAGGCGCACATCGAGCAAGGGCCGATTCTTGAGGACGAGCGCAAGACCATTGGCGTGGTGATGGGCGCGCTGGGGCAAAAGTGGTTCGACCTCAAGCTACGTGGTGTCGAGGCCCACGCAGGGCCAACACCGATGCATTTGCGCAAGGACGCACTGGTCGGGGCAGCCGCCATTGTCGCTGCGGTGAACCGCACCGCCCTCGGTCATCAACCTCACGCCTGTGGCACCGTCGGTTGCCTGCAAGCCTATCCAGGCTCGCGCAATGTGATACCCGGTGAGGTGCGCATGACCCTGGACTTCCGGCATCTGGAACCGGCGCGGCTCGATTCGATGATCGCCGAGGTGCGGCAGGTGATCGATACCACGTGCGACGAACACGGTCTGAGCTATGAACTGACTCCGACTGCCGACTTCCCGCCGCTGTATTTCGACAAGGGCTGCGTCGAGGCGGTGCGCGGCGCGGCGCAAGGTCTTGGGCTGTCGCACATGGATATTGTCAGCGGAGCAGGGCACGACGCGATCTTCCTCGCCGAGCTGGGGCCGGCCGGGATGATCTTCGTCCCGTGCGAGGGCGGCATCAGCCACAACGAAATCGAAAACGCCGCACCGGATGATCTGGCGGCCGGTTGTGCGGTGTTGTTACGGGCGATGCTGGCGGCCTCGGCAGCGATTGCCAGCGGTGAGTTGGCGGCCTGAGTCTCCTTACCAGAACGCCCGGACATAATTGAACGGCGCATGGTCAGCCAGGCGCCGGTTCATGACATTGCCGTTTCCTGGCGGTGTTTTGTAATGGGCGTTGTAATACTGCTCGCCCAGCTGCTGGTCCTGATCCATGAACGGTTGGCCGGGCGTTGGGTGAACAAGGCCATTGAAGTCGATGTAGTGCAGCTGACCTGCGTGCTGATAGCCGAGAAAATCAGGCGGCACGGTGGTTACCAGGTCGCAGCAGTCAACGATCCGGATGCTTTGCAGTTCGGTGAGACTGGCAACGAAGGTCGTGTCACCGACCTTGGGGGAACCGAGGGTCACCAGCAGATCGGCATTTGCCGGTTTGGCCAGCAGTGTGGCGATTGCCGCGCCCAGGCTGTGGCCGCAAATGATCAAACGGCTACGGGCTCTGGCCGGCCCGGCAAGCCACGTCGATACCGGCTCCCAGAGGCCTAATGCGGTCATCTTGAATCCATGGTGGACGTGACCGCGACCGCTGCACAGATCCCAGCGTTCAAGGAGGAACTGAATATTGGTGACCAGATCCAGCAAGTGATCTGGCTGGGTGCCCCGAAACACCAGCAATGCGCTGCCGTTGGGGTCGTTCATGACGCCGAAGCCGGCCCCGTCGGTGGGGACGTCGACAAAGTGCTCGAGTCCATGACTGAATCCCGCCAGCGCCAGTGTGTCGGACAGCCGCGCGCTCTCGGCTGTCGATTGCTCGAAACGCACATACGCCAATCGGGAGGCTTCGGTACAGAGTTGCAGATCATCGACGGCAGGCGAAGTGAAAATGCTTGCTCGCTCTTCGGGTTTGTAGAGCGCTCTGCGGCCTGGATCATAGGGCAGTGTCATGACGACAACCTTTTTTGATCTTCTACGTTGATTGAGTAACGGCCTGACCCTGCCATTGTAGACGCCGGCGCGGGCTGCGAACGTTCAGTCCCGCTTTTGGCCGATGCACAGCCTTACGGCCACGCGCGATGGCTTGTTATAGTTCGAGCCTCATTTTCAGTGCCAGCAAGGATCACTGCCATGTCCGAATACCAAGCCTTTCGCGTCGAACTGACGGACAACATCGCCCATGTGCAGATAAACCGCCCGGAAAAGATCAACGCGATGAACGCGGTGTTCTGGACTGAAATCATCGAGATCTTCCAGTGGATCGACGACACGGATGAAGTCCGCGCAGTGGTGATCAGCGGCGCTGGCAAGCATTTCTCTTCGGGCATCGACTTGATGATGCTGGCTTCGGTGGCCAATGAAATGGGCAAGGACGTGGGGCGCAATGCACGCCTGCTACGGCGCAAGATCCTGGCGTTGCAAGCCTCGTTCAATGCTGTCGATAACTGCCGTAAACCGGTGTTGGCGGCAATTCAGGGCTATTGCCTGGGCGGTGCCATCGATCTGATTTCTGCCTGTGACATGCGTTATGCGGCAGAGGACGCGCAGTTCTCGATCAAGGAAATCGACATGGGCATGGCCGCCGACGTTGGCACTTTGCAACGCTTGCCGCGGATCATCGGTGACGGCATGCTGCGAGAACTGGCATACACTGGTCGCACCTTTGGCGCGGAAGAGGCGCGCAGCATTGGCTTGGTCAATCGGGTTTACCCGGACACGGCCAGCCTGCTGGATGGGGTGATGGGCATTGCCCGTGAAATTGCTGCCAAATCGCCGATTGCGATTGCCGGGACCAAAGAGATGATCAGCTACATGCGCGATCACAGCATCAACGATGGCCTGGAATACATCGCTACCTGGAACGCCGCGATGCTGCAATCCACAGACCTGCGGGTCGCCATGGCGGCGTCGATGAGCAAGCAGAAACCCGAATTTCTGGACTGAGCACACATGACTTCACGCTGGACCACTGCAGTACTCGACACCGACTTACCCGGCGGCTGGGCCGTGGCCCGCAGCCCCGAAGGTTTTTTGTTCGACGACAACGGCGCGCTGTTTCCGCGGGAATGGCTCAAGCGTCAGGACCTGTCGATTCTCGCCGAGCATGGCATCGGTCATCTCGACGGTGAGCCGGTGTATTTGCTGGAGCTCAAGGCTCACAGCGAGGTGCCGGGCTGCAACTGGAAAGGCTTGCGAGCGTTCATGCTCGATGGCGATCACACGGTTTACAAAGTGCTGGGCTATGCCGCGCAAATTGGCACCTGGGCGCGTGAGCATCGATTCTGCGGCAATTGCGGTCAGCGCATGACACAACTGCCGCGTGAGCGGGCGATGTACTGCGAGCCCTGTGATTTGCGTAGCTATCCGCGGATTTCACCGAGCATGATCGTGTTGATCACCCGAGGTGACGAAATTCTGCTGGCGCGCTCGCCGCGCTTTGTTCCGGGGGTCTACAGTACCTTGGCGGGTTTTGCCGAGCCCGGCGAATCGGCTGAAGATTGTCTGATCCGTGAAGTGCGCGAAGAGGTGCAGATCGAGGTCAGGAACATCCAGTACCTGGGCAGCCAGTGCTGGCCGTTCCCGCATTCGATGATGCTCGGTTTTCATGCCGAGTACGCCGGTGGCGAGATCGTGCCGCAAGCCGATGAGATCGAAGACGCTCAGTGGTTCAACATTCACGCGCTACCGCCGTTGCCGGCGGGACGCTCGATTGCCCGCTACCTGATCGACATTTATGTGGCGCGGCGCTTAGGCCACGCTGAACCAGTGCTGCCAGGCTAGACGCACGGTCAGACCCAGCACTACGGTGATGAATACCGGGCGAATGAACTTCGCCCCACCACTGATGGCGGTGCGTGCACCAAAGAACGCGCCGACCATCACCGACAGGCCCATGCTCAGGCCGATGATCCAGTCCACTTGCCCGGAAAAGACGAACACCGACAGCGCCGCGATGTTGCTGACGAAGTTCATGCTGCGCGCCACGCCGCTGGCCTTGACCAGATCGATGGGGTAAAGCAGCAGGCTGCTGACGGTCCAGAAGGCGCCAGTGCCGGGGCCGGCCACGCCGTCGTAGAAACCGAGGCTGAAACCCTGGCTCGATTGCCACTTCTTCTTGATCGGTGCGTCGCTGTCCAGCGGCGCTTTCGGTGTGCCGCCAAACAGCAGATACACACCGCAGGCGAAGACGATCACCGGGAGCATCTTGTTCAGCCATTCGGCTGGCAGGTAGTGCGCAACGATCGCGCCCGTCAGTGCGCCCACCAGGGTTCCGATAATCGCGTGCAGCCACTGCCGTGGGTGGAACAGCTTGCGTCGGTAAAAGGTGAAACTGGCGGTGGCCGAGCCGAAGGTCGAGCTGAGTTTGTTGGTGCCCAGCACCAGGTGCGGCGGCAAACCAGCGGTGAGCAGCGCCGGGGTGGTCAGCAGACCGCCACCGCCGGCAATGGCATCGATGAAACCGGCAATGAACGCGACGATGGCCAAAATGGCCAGAGTGGTGAGGTCTACGCTGAGTTCGAAAGGCATGAGGTCGACTTATTCGGCGGGGTGCAGGAGCGGGCTGCGGGGAAGGGCCGGTATCTTACCTATATCCTGACTTTGCGGCGACCGATCTGACCTCAAGTGGCGTGTAGGAGCTGCCGCAGGCTGCGATCTCTTGATCTTGAAAAGATCGCAGCCTGCGGCAGCTCCTACGCGTACGCACGCGGGGCGGGGAGGTTACAAGCCCAGGTCCGACAGCCCCGGATGATCATCCGGGCGACGGCCCAGCGGCCAGTGGAACTTGCGCTCGCTTTCCTTGATCGGCAGGTCGTTGATGCAGGCGTGGCGGTTGGACATCAGGCCGTGCTCATCGAACTCCCAGTTTTCATTACCGTACGAGCGGTACCAGTTGCCAGAATCGTCATGCCATTCATAGGCGTAACGCACGGCGATACGGTTATCGGTGAAAGCCCAGAGCTCCTTGATCAGACGATAATCCAGTTCCTTGGCCCATTTTCGGGTCAGAAAACCCTTGGCTTCTTCGCGGTTGTTGGCGAACTCGGCGCGGTTACGCCATTTTGTGTCCTGCGTGTAGGCCAGGGATACCCGTTGCGGATCGCGGGAGTTCCAGCCGTCTTCGGCCAGGCGAATCTTTTCAATGGCCGACTCACGGGTGAACGGCGGAAGTGGCGGACGAACTTCGGCATCAGATGACATTTAAAGTCTCCAGGGAAAGTGTATGTTCAAACAGCAGGTTGGTCTTGTTTAAACAGTGACAGGTCCAATAACTTTCGCGCCATGCATTGCGCATTATCGGCGGCACTGTGATCGCCCATGACAAGAGCAACGGTAATGGCGCCATCGATCAGAATCAGCAACTGTTTGGCCAGTGCCTCCGGGTCGTGTACGCCATGTTCGGTGCAGAGCTCGCACACGTAGTCGAGCAGCTTCTGTTTATGTTCCTTCGCTACCAGGCGCACCGGGTCTTGCGGGTCGCCGGTTTCACCGCTGGTGTTGATAAAGGCGCAGCCGCGAAAGCCTTCGCTGGCGAACCAGTCCTTGAGCACGGTGAACAGGTTGAGCAATCGCTCGGCCGGGGTCGGGGCCTTGTTCACTTCGGTTTTGAACCAGTTCATCCAGCGTACGTCGCGACGTTGCAGGGCCGCGACGGTCAGCTCCTCCTTGCTGGCGAAGTAGCGGTAAATACTTTTTCTGGAGACGCCGGCAGTTTTCACCAGGAGATCCATGCCCGTGGCAGCAATGCCACTTTTGTAGATCAACTTTTCGGTGACATCCAGAATAATGTCGCGTGTGTCGTTGCTAATGATTTCGTTCATGTGGCAGAGAGTAGAACGAACGTTCTCCTTGGTCAAGCAGGTATTCCAGGTGACTGTTGAATTGCCTTCGCGAGCACGCTCGCTCTCACAGTTGAAATGCAGCCCCCTGTGGGAGCGGGCTTGCTCGCGAAGAGGCCATTACAGACAGTAACAAGACCCGAGCGGATCCATGGTGTAAGCTCTCGGGTTCTTTGGATTCGACCCTTTTGCGAGCCCTATGCCGTCGCTTTTCAAACGCTCTCTACTGCCCAAGCTGCGCAGTTTTCCGCTGACCGCCGATGCGGTCTCCGTCCTTTCTGGCGCTGCCGAGTTTCGTCATTGCCTGCTGGAGAAAATTGCCCAGGCGACCCAGCGCATTTACATCGTCGCGCTCTACCTGCAACACGACGAAGCTGGCCAGGAAATCCTCGATGCCTTGCACGCCGCCAAAGCTGCGCGTCCGGAACTGGACGTGGTGGTGGTGGTTGACTGGTTGCGGGCGCAGCGCGGATTGATCGGTGCCGGCAAGCAACCGGGCAACTCGGCGTGGTATCAGCAACAGACCCGCGAGCACGCCAGCGAAGTGCCGGTGTATGGCGTACCGGTGCAAACCCGCGAACTGTTCGGCGTGCTGCACTTGAAAGGCTTCGTGATCGATGACTGCGTGATCTATAGCGGCGCCAGCCTGAACAACGTCTATCTGCACAAATTCGACAAATACCGATTCGACCGTTATCACCTGCTGCGCAACCGCACGCTGGCCGATTCCATGCAGCATCTGGTTCAGCACGGGTTGATCGCTTCCAAGGCCGTACACCGTCTCGATTTGCCGAACCTGCCGACCACTCGCAGCCTGCGCAACGACATCGGCGACCTGCGCAGCCGCCTCAAGCACGCGACGTACGACACCACGGCGGGCACGCTGGCAAAGGACGGTCTGTCAGTCAGCCCACTGCTTGGGGTTGGTAAAAACAATCCGTTGAGCCGGGTGATCTGTGAACTGATCGCCAGCACCCAGCATCAGCTGACCATCTGCACGCCGTATTTCAACCTGCCGTTGCCGGTGACCCGTGAAATCAACCGGGCCCTGGCACGCGGGGTGAAGATCGACATCATTGTCGGTGACAAGACCGCCAACGACTTCTACATCCCGCCGAGCGAGCCGTTCAAGGTGATTGCGGCGTTACCGTATCTCTACGAAATCAGCCTGCGACGCTTTGCCAAGCGTCACCAGCGAGTGATCGACAGCGGTCAGTTGAACCTGCATCTGTGGCGCGACGGTGACAACACCTATCACCTCAAAGGCATGTGGATTGATCAACGCTACACTTTGCTGACCGGCAACAACCTCAATCCGCGAGCGTTTCGCCTGGACCTGGAAAATGCTTTGCTGATCGATGATCCCAAAGGTGAATTGCAGGAACCCCGTCGCAGTGAGCTGGCGCAGATTTTCCGCAATACCAGCCGGATCGAGCACTATCAGCAACTGGAAACCTTGCTGGAATACCCGGCAGCGGTGAGCAAGTTTCTGCGTCGGGTCAGTCGGGTGCGGATCGAGCGCTTGCTTTATCGCATCCTGTAAGCGAAAAAAAGCCCCGTCACATGGACAGGGCTTTGCTTGCTGCTTGAAGCTTGTCGCTAAAAGCTGCTCTTAGAACACTACGCCTTGGCTACGCAGGTAGTCGTCGTAGGTGCCGCTGAAGTCGACCACGCCGCTTGGGCTCAGCTCGATGATTCGAGTGGCCAGGGACGATACGAACTCACGGTCGTGGCTGACGAAGATCAGCGTGCCCGGGTAGTTTTCCAGCGCCAGGTTCAGCGCTTCGATGGATTCCATGTCCAGGTGGTTGGTCGGTTCGTCCATGATCAGCACGTTCGGCTTTTGCAGGATCAGCTTGCCGAACAACATACGGCCTTGCTCACCACCGGAAATCACCTTGACCGACTTGAGGATCTCGTCGTTGGAGAACAGCATGCGGCCCAGGGTGCCGCGAACCACTTGCTCGCCTTCCTTGGTCCAGCGGCCCATCCAGTCGAACAGGTTGGATTCGTCTTCGAAGTCCGACGCGTGATCCTGGGCGTAGTAGCCCAGTTCGGCCGCTTCGGTCCACTTGACGGTACCTGCGTCCGGAGTCAGTTCGTTGACCAAGGTGCGCAACAGGGTGGTCTTGCCGATCCCGTTCGGACCGATGATCGCCACGCGCTCGCCGGCTTCAACGGTGAAGCTGAAGTCCTTGAACAGGGTCTTGCCGTCAAAGCCCTTGGCCATACGCTCGACAATCACTGCCTGGCGATGGAGCTTTTTGGTCTGGTCGAAGCGGATGAACGGGCTGACGCGGCTCGAAGGCTTGACCTCGGCCAGCTGGATCTTGTCGATCTGCTTGGCGCGGGAGGTGGCCTGCTTGGCTTTCGAGGCGTTGGCCGAGAAGCGGCTGACGAACGATTGCAGTTCCGAGATCTGCGCTTTCTTCTTGGCGTTGTCCGAAAGCAGTTGCTCGCGGGACTGGGTCGCCACGGTCATGTACTCGTCATAGTTACCCGGGAACAGGCGCAGTTCGCCGTAGTCCAGGTCAGCCATGTGGGTGCAGACGCTGTTCAGGAAGTGTCTATCGTGGGAGATGATGATCATCAGGCTGCTGCGCTGGGTCAGAATGTTTTCCAGCCAGCGGATGGTGTTGATGTCCAGGTGGTTGGTCGGTTCGTCGAGCAGCAGGACTTCCGGATCGGAAAACAGCGCCTGAGCCAGCAGAACGCGGAGTTTCCAGCCGGGCGAAACTTCGCTCATCGGGCCATTGTGTTGCTCGATGCCGATACCCAGGCCCAGCAGCAATTCACCAGCGCGGGATTCGGCGGTGTAACCGTCCATCTCGGCGAAATCGGTTTCCAGCTCGGCGACGGCCATGCCGTCTTCTTCGGTCATTTCCGGTAGCGAGTAGATGCGGTCACGCTCGGCCTTGACCTTCCACAGCTCTTCGTGACCCATGATCACGGTGTCGAGCACGCTGAATTCTTCGTAGGCGAACTGGTCCTGGCGCAGCTTGCCCAGACGCACGTTCGGCTCGAGCATGACCTGTCCGCCGGACGGATCGAGGTCGCTGCCGAGGATTTTCATGAAGGTCGACTTGCCGCAACCGTTGGCGCCGATCAGGCCATAGCGGTTACCCGCACCAAATTTTACCGAAACGTTCTCGAACAACGGCTTGGCGCCGAACTGCATCGTGATGTTAGCTGTGGAGATCAATTACTTTACCTATCAATGGGTTGCGGGCTGCACATTTGGCGTTTGGGCCATTCCTGGGGCATTTTGGAGTTTCTCCATCTCTCCCCAGTCGCCGCTAGCGTTCAACCAACGCGCATAAGTCGAGAGCAGCATCTGGACGCGGTGTCCAAGCTGTTGAGCAATAAAGGCGGGATTCATGCCAGACATTATGCATATTGTCGCATAAGTGTGACGGCAGTTGTACGGCGGGGCGATAACGTGTCGCCAGCTTCTCCAGTGTCGGCCCCCACTCTTACACAGATCTGAGGTCTGTTTGTCATCCTCGCTGTTCTTGGACGGTGGGGAAATGACGGGGGGCCAGTATCTTGCCGGCTTCTTTTTTCCGACGTCCTGCCTATTTTCTTGAAAATCCCTGCGTGGGCGGTCCTTTTCTCCATGCTCACTGCATCCCACCGCAAGGCCAGAGCCTCAGATAGACGTAGGCCCGTGAAAAAAACAAACTCGAAAAATGCCGCGTAGATGGTGCTGGGCCAATGTTCGTGCTGGTAAATCTTCGCGATTGAGTGTTCCTCGCCCGCCGTTCACTGGCAGGCTGTTCAGTTGTGATTAATTCAGAATTGCGGAGGGGACGCGGCGTTGCGGAGCGCGTAAGGTTTCCCTGTTCGCCCTGCCAGATGCTTCAGGAAACATGCTGAGTGGCCAGCTGCTGATCAGGGCGAACTCTTTTTCATGTGCGAACCTTTGGTTTGCTCATCACCTTGGCCCCGTGTAGTTGGCGGGGTGCTCGACTTTTTCCGAAACCTTTGGTGATCGCCCAGGCTGCGGAGCTCATCCCTATTGCGGAACGTCCACTGATATTGAGCTGCTCAACGCACGTCCACCTAAAATGCTCAAGCGTTGATGACTTTGTCAGGGCGCCTTAGCAGCGAATACATTGGGTGTCGTGCGATGCGTCATCAAATTCCTTTCGTGCGACAGGGCTGTTGTTCAGGTATGTGCGCGGTGCTACGTTGCCTCCGCAAACACGATTTGCATCGACAACTTGCTTAAGTGACTACGTTGCATGTAGCGGTTTTCGACTCCATAAAATCAATAATATAAGGGGTAACAAATGTTCAAGAAACTTCGCTTTGCAGCCATGGCTGGCGTACTGTGCGTGGTTGGTCTATCTGGCCACGCACTAGCCGAGGAGCCTAAAAAGCTTGCCTTCGTAGACACCGGAAATACTGGCCGAAGTGTGATGGCGGAAGCAATCGCCAACGCAGCTATCAGCAAAGACAATGCAAATATTGCGGTAATCTCGCGCGCAGTCGACGGGGACCCTTATGACGCCAAACCGGAAGTCCACGCAGCCAGCTGGATGCTGGAACGCGGCATTGATGTCACTGCACATCGATCGGCGCAGCTGACCGCGAACGATATCAAACACTCCGACGCATTGCTGACGATGACCGAAAAACACAAGAACAAATTGATCGAGCAGTTCCCCGAAGCAAAAGACAAGACTTTCACCTTGGCCGAATATGCGACGGGCAAGAATGTCGATGTGCCGGATGCCTGGGGCAAGCCGATGGAGGCTTATGTCGAGGTGGTGAAGCAGCTGGATACCTTCGTTCCGGCCGCGCTGAAAAAGGTCGTCGCCTCCAAATAAGTCACAAGATTGCTCGGCGCATTTAAACGGCGTCTTATCTGACGATCCTCACAAGCGCTTCGCTGTACTTCAAGAACAGCGCTCAAGTTCTGTGCAACGGGCATAAAAAATCCGGAGTCCTTATCAGACTCCGGATTTTCCGGTTGCTCAGATCTGCCACTACCAAGGTCTTGGATTACAACCTTAAATTCAGTTCCGACGTTTCCATCGGCTTCGAAATGATGGTCAGGGCAGAGGTTGGAGGCTGGTTTTGATGGTGGTGACCACACGGTTACGGCCTTGATGTTTAGCGTGATACAGGCGTTGATCGGCTACGCGCAAAATTGCCTCGATGGTGTCGCCGTCGCGGCCAGATTGCGATATGCCGATGCTCACTGTGACCACGCTTATCCGCTGTAGGCCGCTATTAAAAGAAGTATTTGCGACGGTGGTTCGGAGGCGCTCAGCAATTACGCCTGCGCCTTCGAGTGAAGTCTGAGGCAGCAGTATCATGAATTCTTCCCCGCCCACTCGGGCTACGCCGTCGTACGGCCGGATCGAATCGAGGCACTTCTGCACGAACCCCTTCAGGATGTCATCGCCAATCTGATGCCCGAAACGATCATTGATGGACTTGAAATTGTCCAGATCCAGTGCCAGTACGGAGAACGGCGCACCACCGCGGTTGGTCCGGCCAATTTCGGCTTCGACCCGCTCCATGAACCGACGCCGATTATCAGCTCCTGTCAGAGGATCGGTCGCCGCAAGATGCCCGAGTTCTTGATTGGCGCGCTGGAGTTCCTGCAGGGCGTTCTCGGTGTACGCCATCGCCTCGGCAAGACGCACCATCAGCTCCTCTTGGCTGTAAATCGTCGAGAACGACCGCGTGGTGAGGAACGCTTGCACGACCCCATAGCTCAAGAGGAAGAATCCAGCGGCGAAAATCGCATGAGCCAGCCACCACATGTGGTTCCACGGACGTGCAAGGATGAATGCGAGAGATGACAACGCGAACGCAGTGACCGAGATGATAAAAATCACCATCAGCGGCGAGCGGGTACGGCGCAGCAGGAGCATTACCACGTTCAAAGTGGAGAAAACGAGGGCACCACTTTCCAGCGAGAGGCGCACCGCGAGTTCGCCGGCGATCGACGAATTCGCGACGTATGCCACTGCAAGGTCAACCAGCAGGAACAGTCCGATCCATGTCAGCCATGGGCGGGGCTTCATTCGTTGATCCGCAGCATCAGGTGGGCGGTGGTACGACAGTATTCCGACTAACAGCAGAATCGCCATGACCAGTCGAGAAGCCGGTCCATACAGCAGGAACAGCCAGAGATTGTGGTGTGCGAGCCCAGTGAACGCACCATGCAACGCGTAGATCAGTACAAAACCGAGAAAGCCAAGTGTCATCCATCGCAGCAGCGGTTCTCCCGATGACTGATAGCAGCGCCACGTCACGTAAGTCACAAACAAGCCTTCCAGGGTGGCTGCCGTGATCGCAATGATATGGAACGCGTGGTTCTCGAATATAAGGGTGGGGTCCTGGAAGAAAAATAAGTAACCAATCAGATAGGCCGGAATAAACGCAAATCCTGCGAGCAGCAAGCTGGCATAAACCTTGATGATGAGACGGATGGCTTCAGGTGGCTCGCCGGTGGCGATGATATTGCTCATGGTTCCCTCCAATGTTGAACCTGTTTTGCCAACACCGGACCGGTATTGGCTCCGAAGTCGCATAGGTGCTGCGTCAGATTTAGATGATCAGAGCGAAATAAACCGGATTTTTGTCTTCCATGGCTTTGGCTCCTGTGGAGATGTATAGCCTAGTCGAGCAATGGCCGAGCTGCAGATTCCTGACGTGGGCAGTCCTTATTTCTAAAGGACTTTTGCCGAGACCGAATCCTTTGGTCAGGAAATGCTGAACATCTCTTTGTAGACAGAGCTCTAAATAGGTATGGGAGCTCAATAGGAGAAGCATCATGGTTCAGCGCCGCCGACACCATATCTCACAGATATCTCTTCGATTAGAGGGCTTGCGCGCCAACCTGTCGCAGTTCAAGCGGGACGAGCTTGAAATACAGGAGACATTACGTGGTGCTCCTGTACTCGAGATCGAAAAAGCTCTGGATGAGGCGTTTGATGAGATACGTGATTCGATAGACCATACCGAAGAACTCTTGAACGCGCTGGTTCAAAAAGCTGAAAGAGGTCGTAACACACAGGCGAGCCAGGAGGCTGGTTAACGAGGTGGTGAGCACTCTGATTGACTGCCTGTCTATTATGATTGAACCACGAGGGTTGCTTCCAGAGCGAGCTGGGGAGGGCAGACAACAGAACGCCCGCAAGGGGCGGGCTTTCTGCATCGCACGAGATCAGGAAACGCCCGCACGTCAGCAAAGGGGGGTTACTGATCTTGTTTGGTGCTCGAATCAGCAGCGTTACTCAGGCCTTTTGAATTGTGATCTCCGGGTGTGGTAGTTGAGATCGCAGTGGCTTTTGTAACTCCGTGTGTGGTTTTGGAGTGTGCAATCCCGGAGGTAGCCGAGCCATGGCCTTTGCTGTCGTTGCGAGCACTCCCTTTGTGTTTGCCATTGAGTCCGTGGTCCCTGACCGCTTGACCGTCATGATCGCTTTCCTGGCCTTCGCTACGGCCATTGCTGTCAGCGTCGGCAGAATGACCTACTCCCTGTCCGCTGGCGCCGCTACTGCTACCGTGACCCGAGCTGTTACCGCCACCACCACTTTTTGCATAGGCAGAGGACATTGGGAGTAAAGGCGCTGCAGCCAGCATCATTACGCATGTCATCAGAGCTGCGAAATTCGTCTTCTTTAAAAGCATGATTGCTTCCGCCGATCAGAGTGGGTTTGCATGAATTAGGATGCATAGCATTGTCTATAGTTCTCAGACTTCCGACAGAAGGCGCCACGGTATGGGGTCATGGCAGCGGGCGAGTGAAATCGATCAGTTGCTGCCGCATAAGTGGATGCCCGTTTAACCACGCGAAGTCGATAGAGCAGAATCGTATGGGCGAGGAGAAATGCTGTCTAAACCAGCGACTTTTGAATTTGATGATCAAATGTATCTAGAAAATCGTGCATGCTGATATCTCCGAGATCTACAGCTTTAGCGCCGCCGGCCGCAATAAAGGTGACATCAGTGATACCTAGGACGTTCAGGATCAGTTTCAAATATTGGGTCGCAATGTCACGGTCTCTAATCGGGGAGTCGTTGGTGTATACACCTCCCGAGGCGAGCAGCACCGTTGCCTTTTTACCGGTCACCAGCCCTTTACCATCAAAGCCCAAGGTCAGGCCTTTACGTACCACGTGATCCACCCACGCCTTGAGCGCCGCAGGGACGTTATAGTTGTAGACCGGCGTTGAAATAACCACGTGATCGGTTTCCAGCAACTCGGCCACAAGCACATCGGATAGCTGCAACACGGCTTTCATTTCAGGCGAATGTTGGGTTTGCGGGGTGAAGTAAGCCTGTAACCAAGGGGCCGTCACGAACGTAAGCGAAGTGTCCGTTAGATCCCGTATTTTGATGGCGCCCCTAGGGTGTGCAGCTTCCCACGCGGCCACAAATCGGCGAGTGAGCTGCCGGGAGATTGAAGCATCCCCACGTGCGCTGGTTTCAATGGAGAGAAGCCTGGACATGAATGTAACTCCTGCGCGGTGACGCGGCGGTATGTTTTGCGTTGTCGCTCTAGGCGATGTGCGACACACTCTACCCAATACGATCTATACGCAGGAGTGATGTAAATATGATTGAGTCCATCTGTTTAAGTGATGGGTCATGATCGGAAATCTCAGCTTGGATCAGTTGCGAATCCTTGTAACCATTGCTGATACAGGCAGTTTCTCGGCAACGGGACGTCACCTGCGGCGTGCTCAATCTGCCATTAGCCAGTCGATTGCCACACTTGAGTCAGTTCAAGGTGTGAGGCTGTTTGATCGGAGCGGCCATCGTCCAACGCTCACTGAGGTCGGTAGAGTGCTGGTGATTCAAGCGCGCGCAGTGCTGGCAAGCGCTGCCCAGTTTGAAGCAATGGCCTCAAGTACGGCAGCAGGGGTTGAGCCGGAGTTGGCTCTCGCCATAGACCCTTTAGTCCCTAGCGCACCGCTCATCGAAAGCCTGCGCGCTATCCGTGAGGCTTTTCCGCATCTGGCAGTGAGTTTTTCTACAGAAGGCTTAGGCGGCGCAGAGCGCCGATTGCGCAACGGCGATGCGGCACTGGCGCTTTGCACATTGATTCCGACAGTGCCCGACGATGTCACCGCGCTGCCGCTGCTCAGCGTCGACTTGAGGCCAGTAGTAGCCAGCGGGCATCCCTTGGCTATGTTAGGCCGTCGGGCAACAAGTGCAGACCTCAAGCCTTATGTGCAACTGGTACTTTCCGATCCGGTTTCTCCCGACGGCCCTAGCTATGGGGTGACGGGCAGTCACCAGTGGCGGTTTGTAGATTTGGCACGGCGGCTGGATTTTTTGCTCGCCGGGTTCGGTTGGTGCCGAATGCCAGAGCATCTGATTGCGGATCATCTGGCTTCAGGACGCCTCCTACCGCTTGAGTTAACCGCCGAACTTCAGCGCACACCAGACACACTGACGATCTACGCAGCGCACATGCAAAATCGCTCTTTAGGGAAAGCAGGCCGATGGCTTCTGAATGATCTGACCCGTCGTCTGTGCAGGTGATGATACGAAGATGACTAACGTCAGCGGTTTGGTTATCCCGTTGGTCATGGTCCACACTCGGCGTAGATTGCTCTGGCATGGCATGTTTTTGTTCTTCCTGGGCCTCTGTACAGGTCTCATCGAACAGCAGTTCAGCAATCCGCGCATGGCCCTGGCTGCACACCTTGAAGGGGTAATGAATGGAATTTTGCTCCTGGCGATTGGCGCCGTCTGGATGGAGATACATCTCGCTCCACGCAGTAAGGCAATTGCCTACTGGACCCTTCTTTATGGCACTTATGCAAACTGGGCGGTTACGGCACTTGCTGCCGTCCTGGGGACGGCGGCCATGTCGCCTTTCACTGGCGCAGGACACACAGCTGAACTATGGCAGGAGAGCTTGGTGACTGCAGGTTTTGCGAGTGTCGGGGTCGCAATCATTGTTGCTGCGCTGCTCATACTCTGGGGCTTGCGCCAAACACTGCCCGCTCAGTGAATGGATAGAGGTGATTCTTTTAATGTGGCTCACAGGCTTGCCACTGGCGACCTTCAGACTTGTGCGCCTCCCAGGTTTAGAGGCGGGAGGCGGAGCGAGGGAAGGGATGTGAAAGTTTTCAGTATGGAGTCTTGGGGATTACTGGAGTAAAAAATACCTTACCTGCCTCAATCCAGAGGATGTGCAAATGGTCATTACTATCAAAGAACGCGATGAGCACCATATGTCTCATGACTCAAGTAGCGCGGGAGTCAGAATGTGGGATGTGTATCAAGGAGATGTTCTTGTAGGTGTCTATCACAGTGAAGCAGATGCGTTGAAGTACAAGGCTTTGCTGGAGAGCGGTCGATTGGATAGCCTCAAAGCACCTCCGAAAAGCTAAGGTCAACCGGGGGAGGGGCGCTTCGCGACGATGCTGAGGCGGGGGGTGTCTGGGCCGGTTTGAAAGTCGGCCTGAGGCTCTTGCTGATCCCGCATGGGGAAAAACAGCTCGAAACAGGTCACGCCATTCTCGCTGGTGACGCTGTAGCGGCCACAATGCAGTTGCATGATAGTGGCTACGATCGAAAGCCCCAGTCCATTGGACAGGGCGGAGCGCTCGCGTGATTGGTCAACGCGGTAGAAACGCTCGAATAATTTTGGAAGGTGTTCCGCCGGGATGGTTGTTCCGTAGTTGCGCACGCGCAGATGGATGCCATCCTCCGACGGCGTGGCCTGGATCAACAGTTCGGAATGAGGTGCCCCATATTTTATCGCATTGGCACACAGGTTAGCCAAGGCGCGGCGTAGCAGTGTTGGCTCGGCCCAGATAAGGCCGTCGCCCTCCGTGCGGATGGTGATGTCGACGTCCGCGGCCAGACCTTCAAAGTAATCGGCTACGCGTTCCAACTCGTCGGCGGCGCCCAGTTCCTGGCGCTGATCGCGAGCGCTACCGGGGTCAGTACGAGCGAGGAACAGCATGTTGTCGAGCATGCGTGTCAGGCGTTCGAGTTCTTCGACATTGGAGGCGAGCAACTGTTGGTAATGTTCCATGCTGCGGTTCTGCTGCATGGCGACCTGGGTTTCACCCAGCAAGTTGTTGATGGGCGTGCGTAGTTCGTGGGCCATGTCAGTCGAGACCTGGCTCAGTTGTGCAAAACCCTTGGCGAGTCGCTCAAGCATGGTGTTGAAAGAGTCGATCATCGGGAGCAACTCCTTCGGAGCGCCTCGGCTGTCGAGTCGCTCTGTCAGATTGCCAATGCCGATACCGTGGGCTTGATGCGCCAGGCGTCTGAGGGGCAACAAACCGCGGTGAACCATTAGATATCCAGCCAGCGCCAGGACAATGGCCGCGAGACCGGCGAGGACGTATACGCTGAGACGATAGCTGGCGAGCACTGCGGTTCGTTCGGTCATCAGGCAGCCAATGGTCATTTTCAGCTTGCCCGAGTCGATACTCGCGGAGATGGCCGCGAAGGGGGTACCGTTCACGGCGGGTAGATGCTGTACATCTGTCAGTGTCAGGGAATGGTCCATTGCCACGGGAGTGAGGTCGGGAATATCGATATCTCTGGGATTGACCTGTAGTAAAGGGGCCTCCCCTGAAACGCCAACAGTGAGTACGTACTCGCGATTGCCCAGCATGTTCTGAAACAGCACAGGTTTGTTCCTGATCAGTTCCAGCGTATTGCTGCCATTGAGAAAATTACGCAGCTGATCTACGCGGTAGACCAGGGTGGACTCGTCGCGTTGTATCAGTTCGCGTTCAAGATCGCGGTACAGTGCGACGCCGGTGGTTGCCAGCAGGGCGAAGGCCAGCAAGGCAAACACCACAGCCAGGCGCAGCGTCAGGGAGTAATGGCGATAGTTCATGGTTGCGTATCAAAGCGGTAGCCAATGCCCCGCACACTGTGGATCAGCTTCAGATGGAAAGGGTCGTCGATTTTCAGGCGCAGGCGCCGTACAGCGACGTCCACCACGTTGGTGTCACTGTCAAAGTTCATGTCCCAGACCCGGGAGGCGATCAGTGAACGAGACAGCACCTGATCCTGATGTGTGGCGAGCAGGTGCAACAATGCAAACTCCTTGTTTGTCAGCGTCACTCGCACGCCGGCGCGGGTGACGCGGCGTTTGAGTACATCAATCTGCAGGTCGGCGATCTGCAGTTGCTCTTCTTCCCGGGTCGGGCCCCGGCGGGTCAGGGTGCGCAGGCGTGCGACCAGCTCGGCGAAAGAAAAGGGTTTGATCAGGTAGTCGTCGGCCCCCAGCTCCAGGCCTTTGATTCGGTCGGCGATGTCATCCCGCGCGGTCAGGAACAGTACCGGCGTGTCGGCTTCCTTGCGCAGGCGGCGCAGTACTTCCCAGCCGTCCATCTTTGGCATCATCACATCCAGCACAATGACGTCGAAAGACGTTTCCAGGGCCTGGTGTAAACCATCAACGCCATCGCGGGCCAAGCTGACGGAGTATCCCTGCTCCTGCAGACCATTGAGCAAGTAATTGCCCGCCTTGGGTTCGTCTTCCACTACAAGGATGTTCATAAGAATTACCCTGGTTCAGTTTCGGTATTCGATCCACAAAAACGGACCTGAAAGCCGCGAGCAGGTAGCGCAAGTTTAGCCCAGTCATCAGGTTGTGTTGCGTATTGCCTGCTCTCGGACAGTCATATGTATAAAGCATCTCATCAGTTTTCGTTCGTGCAACGTCCTTGAACCGGATAGTCCAGCACATGTTCCCGACCCTGATGATCCAGGTAATCGAGACGGGCCGGAATTACGCCGCATTGGCCCGAGGTGTCAGTCATGGATTTGACTTTCGCAACGTCCAAGCGGACGAAGAAACCAGTCTTGTCGTGGATCACCGCCGAGGTGTCGGTGGTGCCGGTGGTACCGGCGAAGGCTGAACCGGTGGCGAGGAGGGTGGCGAACCCGAGCATGAACAGTTTCATGGCAGTAACTCCTTATTTAACGTGGGCTGCCTGTTGTTTGGCAGTGAGTTCACGGTAACAAGGCAACTCAAACAGCTGACGAACAGAACAATTACAAAGTCGTAATGCAATCTTGTCCGAGGATGAGGCTGATGTGCTCCAGCGGCATGTCGCTGACACCATCGCCCTAGGTGTTGGGATCACGAAGGTGTGTTGGCCGGACGCTGACAGTAATACTTCGTCCTTACCGCTATAGCGGCTGACTTTGATGGGGGGGAGAGTGGTGTTGCTTGAGGGGAGAGGCAGAAATTTTTGAGTAGGTGTCGCTATCGGTTGTGGCAAGAAGGCAGCGGCCATCCTTGAACTTTGCGTAGAAAGTCACCTCCCGCTCTTTATCGCATAGCAACCAGCCTGCAACTAGCCCAATGGGTCCTAGAAGCAATGCTCCAGCCAGACCCCATCGAATAGCGCTTCCTTTCTTGTTGACGACTTCTTCAGTTGCGGTTTCCAGGGACTCTAGTTTTGAAATGGGAATCTTTAATTCCAGAGAGGGTTTCAATGCGGATTTCAGAGTGAATAGTCCAGATTGAAATTCGGCATCACCTGCCAGAAAGTCACCGGATATCACTGTTATTTTTGACATGGTTTTTCTTCTTCTGATCTGGTCTGGCCCGCTGAGTACTGGGCTCCAAAGGTCCCCGTCAGTCAATCGACTTGCGACAAAAGGTGAGGCCGACGGTCACTCCGTCGATAGCCGTTCGAGGGCATTCACAGCCATCTGACCGGGACTGGAGTTGTTGGGTTTTCCGTGGGCATGAAGAATGCCTCGTTGAGGTAGCGTGACGGTTGGAAATGGTCTATTAATTGACAACCAGCACCAAGCCGGAGGCCCGCATGGACTCAGCCACCGAAAGGCCATATCCCGTGGATTACGTTCATCCGAACGGTAGGAAAGCAACGATCGACTTCATTTGGGGCGAGCCAGACAGTTCGACGCCGCGGGTCATTATCGTCTGGCTCAATGAGTGCGGACGCTACGTAAGGGTTGGCGGGGAGTCAGGCACCTGGAAGACGTTCGGCGATGCTCGGCGGTGCGGTATTGAGTTGGCAGCTCGATTACTTGGCCGTGGAAACTGACAAGTACTTGGGAGTGGCTCATGTGGTGTTTGAACTGCTCGGAAGACGCGCGATGTATTGAATCCGGAATGGATGGCGTTGAACTGATTTGTCCTGAGTGCGGGCATTTCAGTGTATCTGGCATCGTAATGAGGGAGAGGAAGGAGCGAAAATTTGATGTTGAGCAAACTAAGCTCTGGCTTCATCGCGAGCGCGAGATCAACCCTGACCGGTGCCCCGTTATCAATAGCTCGAACGTTATCTGGGCGTCAGAGCTCTAACGGTATTCCTACCAACGCAACGTGAAGGCATTTTTCGCGCCTGGCTGGATGCTGCTGCCCAAGCGTGCGCACTCGCGAGAAAGGGTGTCGTGCAGCCATTGACGGTCATCCCCTTCGGCGCGACAGATGCGAAAGCGTCGGAGGCGGGTAGGTATCAGGTCCAGCGACTGCAGGTGCCCGCCGGGGTCCAGCGAGGCAAAGTATAGAAGCCCCAGGTCGCCGCGAAAGGCTGTGTGGTCCTCGATGCCTTCGTAATCGTTCAGGAGATCACCGCAGCCATAGAGAATCAGGCGTTCGCGATATACCTCGACGCCCTTGACGTGGTGCGAGGAATGCCCGTGCACCACGTCAACTCCGGCCTCGTCGATCAAGGCGTGAGCGAACCGGACCTGCTCCCGCGGGATATCGAATCCCCAGTTGCCGCCCCAGTGAATGGAGGCGACCACCAGATCCCGCGGATTTTTGCCCTCGAGAATCCGTTTGGCCACAGGGCGCAGGCTTTGCATCGACAGATCCTTCAGCCGCGCGACGCCCGCGCGCCTATCCGTGGCAGCCCAATCCGGCGGAATACCGCTGTCAGGTGCGCCGAGACCAAACACCAGCAAGCGCCGCCCGCCAGGCTGCGGCAGCACGGCGGGTGCTTCGGCAGATTGCCGGTTGTGCCCGGCGCCGGCACTGCACATGCCGTTGCTCGATAGGGTATCCAGCGTATCGGCCAGGCCGGCTGCTCCCCAGTCCAGCACATGGTTGTTGGCCAGCATGCAGCAGTCGATGCCGGCTGCGCTGATGACCGGGAAGTTCTCCGGGCTCATGCGGTAATTGATGCCCTTTTGCTCCGGTCGTCCGCGGCGTGACACCGCAGTTTCCAGATTGATGATGCGTGCGTGTGGCTGGCGAAGTTCGAACTCATCCAGCGCAGCGCCCCAGACATAGGTGAAATCGACTGGACGGGGAATCGCGCCATTGAGTCTTTCTGCCAGCCGGACGTAATCGCCGGCATTCCTGGCGTAAGCTTCGTAAAGCCGTGGATCGCCAGGATGCGGCAGTACTGAGTCAATCCCGCGGGCGGTCATGACGTCGCCGGCGAGAAACAGCTTCAGCGTATCGGAAACAGCTGCCATGGCACCCTCCCGAATATCCCGATCAGCTCATAGCAAGTTTTGCTCGCACACTGTTCAAAATATCAATATTCGCCCCTTGACGGGGATCGTCTCTACCGCACGCTGAACGGCGAGCCCTGCATGGCATGCGACAAACCGACTCGGTGCCGAGATCAAACGCAGTCAGAGCAAGTAGCCAGTTGCTTGTCCGAGGTGGTTGTCCTGCGCTCCGACGATCAGGTGCAGTGGAATGTGCTGTTGCGCATCGTTGGATGGGATTTCGAAGCTACCCACTATTTGAAGGTGTTGCTCACTCAGTCCGGTCGACTCTGCTTCATTTGCCTTAGCCATTCTCGCGTGGTTCGCTGCGATTTCATTGAGAGTTGACACGTTACATCTCCGGTGACTGACCAAGCGTATCGCTGGAGTCCTTAAGCGTTGATTTTGATTGCCGCCGCGTCAGAATTACGTCGTTCTGGGGCCGCTACGGGCGTACTTAGCAATCCTTAAGCCAGGCATGGTCGCTTATCCTGCGCCACGTTTTCATATGCGACGAATGGTGTCGCGAAGTTATCCATGAACAACGTAAACGGTGCGTTGAGCAGCGGCGAGAGCTGGCGAACCGTAGCCCCATAATCGGTTCAGCCTTTCGTTCGACCATGACCAGTCGTTGATCCGAAGCTAAACAACTGAAATTAAAAAGAAACAATGTTGTTATAGGGTACAGGCCTGAATCATGAGGGCTACTGAAGTGAACCGATCAGCACGAAATCTGCGTAAAGCACTCGACTCCGCAGCAACCAATAACGAGGCTGCTGCAGTTGATGTCATGCGGGCTATTGATCAGCTCAGCGACGAGCTGCTGCGCCAGCGGCTGCTGGGTGTCGTTCATCGCCTGAATCAGGACGCAAGTGAGTTGCGGCAAGCCAGAGATGATGTCTCTGGAGTATTGATCAAGCTGGCCTGACACCGCCATCCGCGACCGGATGGGACGGGGTGGCTTCTGCGCTTCAAGGCTGCTTGATCAGGTACTGGGCCAGCGCATCGAAGACCGGCAGCGGTGAGCCAATCATCCAGCCCGGTTTCGTCGGGTCGCTGGCGCTTGCGTCGGCAGCTACCCGTGGTGCCCTGTGTCTGTTGAGCTGAACAGGCGTTTTTCTGGCACAACTTCCCCCACAGATTTTCACAAATCCAGGTTAACCGTTGGTTACAAACTACGGCTAGAATACGAATCAGTGGCCATGAGCTAGCTTTTTGTTCAAACTCCCATGTGTTACCGATTCATTCGATAGATAAATCTTGGACGCTGCGTTCATATCAGCCTTGTGGCGCGCGGCATTTATTCTTCTGACCTGTGACGATTTCCCGTGAAGCTCATCATTGCCTCCCTCTACATTTTATCCATTGCGTATGTGCATCTGCGTGGCCGCGTTCGACACAAACTGAATCGCCAGTTGAGTGATCACTCGACCTTTCTGGCACCGATCAACTGCTTCCTTTACCTGTTTTCGAAAATCCCCAACAAGCCCTACCTTGATCCGGCCGACTTCCCGGATCTGAGCCCGTTGCAGGCCAATTGGCAGGAGATTCGTGCCGAAGGCCAGAACCTGCTGAGGGCAGGGGAGATCAAGCGCTCGGACCAATACGACGATGTGGGCTTCAACTCGTTCTTCAAAACCGGCTGGAAGCGCTTTTATCTGAAGTGGTATGGCGACAGCCATCCGTCGGCTACCAAGCTCTGCCCGCGTACCACAGAGCTGGTGCAAAGCATCGGTTCGATCAAGGCGGCGATGTTCGCCGAATTACCGCCGGGTTCGAAGCTGGTCCGTCACCGCGACCCGTATGCCGGTTCGTACCGTTACCACCTGGGCCTGGAAACGCCTAACGATGAGGGTTGCTACATCGACGTCGACGGCGAGCGTTACCACTGGCGTGACGGCGAGGCGGTGATGTTCGACGAGACTTACATTCACTACGCCGAGAACACCACCCAGCAGAACCGCATCATCCTGTTCTGCGATATCGAGCGCCCGATGAAGTACCGCTGGGCAACAGCATTCAATCGCTGGTTCAGCCGCAACGTAATGTCCGCTGCAGGCGCGCCAAACGATGCAGGCGATAAAACCGGTGGTTTGAACCGGTTTTTCGGCAAGATCTACAAGGTCCGTCTGCGCGGTAAAGAACTGAAAAAGCGCAACCGGACGCGCTACTACCTCGAAAAGTGGGCGATTTTCGGCGGCTTGCTGGCCATTATTGTTTTGATCTGAGCACGACCAACGCGTCAGCAGTCTTTGCGGGCGCTACGTTGTTGAGGTTTTCCGGCCGGTCTGTGGTGGGGTCAATCGGTGTTACATCTGCGCTGGAGTATTCTCTTCACAGAGGAGAGCGCTGCGCGTAGCGTGTTATCGAAGACTGTATCTGCATGTATGGGAGGAATTCCACCATGAACAGGTTTGTGCTCGGGACCACCGCACTGGCGTTGAGTGGCTTGCTTGGCACGCTGGCCCAGGCCGGAGCAGACATTGGCATGCTGACTGCAGTGGTGGGGCATCCGGTCGTTCTCGCCCAGAATCTCCCTGACAACAGCGATAACCCCTACAACAACCCGATTCGCCGGGCCAACCCCAACAGTATGCAGGGCACCCAGCCCAGTGGGCCGGTCATTCGCGGGCCGAACACCGTGCCGGTTCCCCGCCCGCCGACTCTCGAAAACGGCGGGATAGGCAATGGCTATCCGCGCAGCGGCACCGCGCCGAGTTCGGTCAAGCCGTATGTCCCGCCCAAGCCAGCCCCCCGAGATCCGGATACCAGCAGTTATTGAGTGGCATTGAGGGTATTGCGGGCGCAGGCTTGCCAGCGGATGCGTTTTTCCAGGCGTAAGGCATCGGCATGGTCTTGGTAATAGTCGTGAATCAATGCAAAACGCCGGTAGCCGTTACGTTCATACAGAGCAATCGCTGCCGGGTTGTCGGTACGCACCTCCAGTCGCAGACAGGCGCAGTCGCGTTCCAGCGCACAGGCCTCGATTCGCTCCAGCAGCTGTTTGCCCAGGCCTGTACCTCGGGCCTGAACCGCGATGGCAATCGAGTACAGCCGCGCCAGCGAGGTGCCTCGGTGAAACAGCACCAGAGCATAACCGAGCAATTGATTTGCCCATTCGGCAACGATCAACTGCCCGTGGGCGCGGTTGATCATCCATTGAAAATTGCGGCTGTTGAGCCGGTCAGTGGTGAAACATTGCTGCTCAAGCTCCAGGAGTGCCGCCAGGTCATCCAGTACCGCAAGGCGAAAGACAAGATTCATATGACCACCGTAAAAGTTGCGTAACGAAACGGGACTTTCGAAAAAGTTCGTGCTTAATAGGAAAGGTCTTGTTCTCCAACGGATCAATCACTATGTCAGCGCTACAAGGTCATTGGCGTGAAGTATCGGAGCAATGTTTGCCGGCAGCAATAACTAAAGCCACTTATTTATCAGAGGCTGCAAGAGCTTCCAGTCAGTTGGTTATTATTGTCGAGCGCAAGGAAGACTGGGCATCTTACTTTCCCAGTGAAGACATCGTCAGTGCCCAGGAATATCTCGAGCAAACCCGTGGCAGCGAGCAGGGCAAGCGGGTTCAGGTGATCAACCTGTGCCGCAGCTACAAGTACCTGGGGCATGGCTACTACTGTTCATTGCTGGCCGAAGCCCGTGGGCACAAGGTAATTCCCTCGGTGCGAACCATCAGTGAGCTGACGCGCAAATCCCTGTATGGCCTGTCTCTGGACGATTTGGATAAAGCCTTGGATAAGGCACTCAATAACCACCTTTACAGCGACACTGAAGGATTTACGCTGACGCTGTATTTCGGAAAGACCAATATCGAGCCGTTGCAGGATTTAGCACGTCAATTATTTGAAGTGTTTCCCTGTCCGATATTACTGGTGGAGTTTCGTCGAAGTAACGGCTGGCACATCGAAGGCGTTAAGTCTGGCGCGTTACATAAGTTGCGAGAAGATCAGGAAGATCACTTCGCCAACTCCCTGGACAGTTTCAGTCGCAAGATCTGGCGCATGCCGCGTTCACGACGGCTGGCCCGTTATGACCTGGCAATCCTTCACGATCCGCAGGAAGCGTTGCCGCCATCCAACGCCAGGGCTTTGGAGAATTTCGTCCGGGTGGGCAAGGGCCTGGGCATCGACGTGGAGTTGATCGAGCGTAAGGACTACGCGCGTATCGCCGAATACGACGGGTTGCTGATCCGCGAGACCACCAGCGTCGACAACCACACCTACCGTTTCGCGAAAAAAGCCGAAAGTGAAGGTCTGGTGGTGATGGACGACCCGGCGTCAATTCTGCGCTGTACCAACAAGGTCTACCTGACGGACTTGCTCAACAGCCATCAACTGGGCATGCCGGCCACGGAAATTCTCTACAAGGAACGACCGGAAGATTTTGAGCGGGTGGGTGAACGACTGGGTTTTCCATTGGTGCTGAAAATTCCTGACGGTTGCTTCTCGCGAGGGGTGATCAAGGTCGAAAGTCAGCAAGCCTTGCTCGAAGCCACTGCCGAGCTGTTCGAGCATTCAGTGTTGCTGCTGGCGCAGGAGTTCTTCTACACCGAGTACGACTGGCGCATTGGCGTACTCAACCGCAAACCGATCTTCGCCTGCCAGTACTTCATGTCCAAGGGCCATTGGCAGATTTACAACCACAAGGCCAAGGGCCAGGACATCAATGGCGAGTGCCGCACCCTGGCGGTTCACGAAGCACCCAAGGCCGTGGTGGACCTTGCAGTGAAAACCGCCAACCTCATCGGCGACGGTCTGTACGGCGTCGACCTCAAGCAGTCCGGTGACAAAGTGGTGGTGATCGAGGTCAACGACAACCCGAACATCGACGCCGGCATCGAAGACGCCTATTTGCAGGACGATCTGTATTCGCTGGTACTCGAAGAGTTCGTGCGCAGGCTCGAACTCAAGCGTCGCGGGCAGGCTTGGTGAGCCGTTGCGCATTTAGCGCTGACGCTTTCACTGGAACCCATTCAGCGCTCTTCAGCTCACGCTTTCTGCCCGGAAATGACACTGGTTTTGTTGTCGCGAAGCCCCCGCACTACCAAATACAACAGTGGCCCGATGGAAACGAAAACTGCGGTGATCAGCAAGTACGGCAGCACTGACAATGCTGAGTGGCCACGGCTACGGGCATCCTTGTATATCCAGATGCCAGCCAGGGTGGCCAGCAGATAAAGGTCGATCACCACTTGGGCAGTGTCGGGGCGGGACATCAGGCTGATACCGAAATCAATTAGCGACTGCTCGGCCTGGAGCATCACCGAAATGGTATAGCCGGCAAAGGCGAGTAGGGTGATCAACGGGAGTGCGACAGACTTCATGCTTTCCTTCCTTGGGGCGATGAGCGGTTTTTGAAGACTACCGCATTCGACAAAAAATTGGCCATTGACTTGCCTTTCGCGCGCAGCTAATTTCGAGCCATGACTTCCACCGTATTGCGCCACCAGCCAAGCATTATTACCGCCATTCCTTATTTGGCGGGCTAGCTGACGACTGCACCCAACCCGCCCTAGAGGCGGGTTTTCATTTTCTGTCTCCGGGGCTCCGAACAAAGCCAGGAGACGTTGATGGACACCAGCACTGCCACCGCCAAGCAGGCTCTGCTTGAGCACTACGTGAAAAAAATCCTCGCCGCACCGGTTTATGAACTGGCAGTGCGCACGCCTCTGCAAGTGGCACCGGCGCTGTCCGCGGTGTTGGGCAATCAGATTTTGCTCAAGCGCGAAGACCTGCAGCCGACCTTTTCCTTCAAGATTCGCGGCGCCTACAACAAATTGGCCCAACTGAGCGACGCGCAAAAGGCTCGTGGCGTGGTCACTGCTTCGGCCGGCAATCACGCTCAAGGCGTGGCACTGGCGGCGCGGGAGTTGGGGATCGAGGCGAGTATCGTCATGCCCACATCAACACCGGAGCTGAAAGTCATCGGTGTGCGCAGTCGTGGCGCGAATGCGGTGTTGCATGGCGAGAGTTTTCCGTTCGCCCTGGAGTACGCATTGAACCTGGCCCGGCAAACCGGTCGTACTTTCGTTTCGCCGTTCGACGACCCGGACGTGATCGCCGGGCAGGGCACGGTGGCCATGGAGATCCTGCGACAGCATCAAGGCCCATTGGACGCGATCTTCGTCCCGGTGGGTGGCGGCGGTTTGATCGCTGGCATCGCCGCGTACGTCAAATACCTGCGACCGGACATCCGCATCATCGGCGTCGAGTCGGAGCACTCCGCGTGCCTGCAAGCGGCAATGCTGGCGGGAGAACGAGTAGTGTTGCCGAGCGTCGGCACCTTCGCCGATGGCGTGGCGGTCGCGCAGATCGGCGCTTATGGCTTTGAGATCTGTTGCCATCACGTCGATGAAGTGCTGACAGTCAGCAACGACGAGCTCTGCGCGGCGATCAAGAACATCTATGACGATACCCGCTCGATCACCGAGCCTTCCGGCGCGTTGGCTGTTGCCGGGATCAAGAAGTACGTAGCGCAAACCGGTATCCGGGATCAGACCCTGGTGGCGATCGACTCAGGGGCCAATATCAATTTTGATAGCTTGCGACATGTGGCCGAGCGCGCCGCATTAAGCGGCGCCCTGGTGTAAGTCGCTAGAAGGGATTCAGGCGAGCAGCGGGCGCAGAAACGTCCGCTCGTAACCTTTATTCTTGACGGGCTTTCTCGACCTTGTCCGACGCCGACCAGAGCCGATAGCGCACTTCGACGTCCTTCGGCACGTAAACCACAATCGGCAGCTTGCTGTTGTAGCGCAGCCGGAAACCATCGCCGACGACCGGCACGAAGTCTTGTTTGCTCTTGCCGCCAGGACACGCCATCAAGGTGCTCATCGGGCCGATGACTTTCTCCAGCCGATAGAACGGATAACCCCAGCCTTCAAGATTTTTCTCTTCCAACGCTCCACCCAGACGCTGGTGATTGCAGTCTACGGTCAGGGTTTTGCCGGCGAGAATCTCGACCTGATAGTTGTCTTCCCGGGTTTGCGGCGCCAGGTGAATCACCTGGCGGGTAAAGCCGTTTTCAGCCTTGGGGTAGGGCGCAACGTCTTCGAGTTTCGCGGCACTGGCCAAGGTGGACAGACCGGACAGCAGTACCGCTGCGGCGGTGAGGGTAAATGAGCGCATGATGCCTCCTTGCTCTGGGTTGAGTCAGTGAACGCGAGCATTCTTACTGCGCTGGTCGCTCAATGCAAACCACGACGTCGAAGCTGGAAAATTGCGGCATCATTTGTGGCGGATCTTGCGTTGTGCATGAGGCATTGGCCGGTTCGTCGCAAATCCCCGATTTACCGACGGCCCGTCGTGCGAATTCCCGGGCATGTTTTATGCTTAGTCCAGTTCATGAAAAACACTCCAGGAAAAACCGCGAGATAAGGATTGGCAAGACTGACGGCGGTTAACCCGGCGATTGATCGACGGCCTTATAAGAACGGAGGGTTGTAATGTTTCTTTCTGCCTTGGAACTTCGCAGCATCATTGAAAGCAGTTTTTTGCCCAAGCGTTGCCAGTGCACCTTGTCACCGGACCTGTCGATGACCGTCAAGGTCTATGGCGACAACCAGACGGACAAACTGGATCTGGTCGTGAGCGGCATCGACGCTAACGCTCTTAATAGTTGTCGTGAAATCAGCGAACTGATCACCGAGTTGCGCAACGATCTTGCGCACAAACCCGGCAGCCACCTGACGGAGCTAAAGGCCCGCACGCATTAATCCACGGTTTCTGCGAGTTCGACGGGTATACGCTGGGTCTGGAGAAATGCCAGGCCCAGCGCGATTTCCACCGCAACTGCCAGCAAGATGCCGGGGCCGGCATGGCCGTTGAGCCATTCGCCGACACCCAGCGCCGCCAGCCCGAATACCCCCACCATCAAACCACTGCTCAGTGCACTGCGCGAAGCGGACGGCGGCGTATTTCGAGCCAGGTAAAACATCACGCCTAACGCCACAAACAATACCGCGCCGCGTCTGGCGACCAGACCTGTTGCGTCTGAGTACCCGACACTCCAGATCGACAGCATCACATCGGGCATAAAGCCCCAGACCAGCGCCAGAGTAAAACTCAGGCCAGCGGTGAACGTAGACAGAGTGCGAAACGATAACTGCATGGCGAATCCTTGCGGCAGTGAGGGAGAAGGCCAAAGCATAACCTTTGGCCTGGCTCCCGCCCACCGTAGCGATCACTCAGTTCTGATAGTTACAGGCATCCGACAGCTTGAGGTAGCTGATGTCCTCTTGCTTGCCTGTGTTGTCGATAAACTTCATCTCCGCCGTCACCACTTTGCAGTCCAGCGTCGTGGGTTCGGTCATCGAAATCACTTTTTTGACGTGCAGCGGCATTCCGTAGTGATAAGGCACGGGCTGGGACGGCGCAGTGTCGGCTAGCGCCAACCCGGCAAACCCGGTGCAGGCGAGGGCAGAGGCCACCAGCAAAATACGCATGTTCATGAGAAATCTCCGGTGCAGACTTGAAGTCAGCGCGACACCTGACGATGTCGGCCCTGCCGCGGAGGGCGTCAGAAGGTTCTGCGCGAACGCGGTCCAGTTACTTTTGGACCACAGGATTAACCAAGGGTTAAGTTTGGTGGGTGTTCAGGCGGTCAAGATGGATGAAGCGGTTTTTGGTCTCTATCGCCTGCGGCGGCGGGGCTGAGGGGGAGGCCGACTATTTCACGCGTATGTTCGCGGCTCAAGCGCTGCAAGCCGTCGACTGTCGCGCCCTGACCACCACGGGTAAGGAACTCGCCGGTGGGCGTTTTACCAACCAGGATCCTCACGATAAAAACCTGAGCGAGCTTCGGCTCCTTCCTACAACGTCATAGGCATCGTCTCCTTTCGCCAGTCAGTGGCAAGGGTTTATTGTTCGCCATCGCTGCAAAATCAGCGAACGGGTTTGGTCACCCGAGAGCAACGCACACATGTGTGCCATTATTTGCCCTGCGGACGTCTTTGTCCTCGCAGTTGTTATGGCGGCTGTGTGCAGGACGCCTTCGGGCGAGCTGAGTTGTTGTTCTCGGTTGACCAAGCCTGTGCACAGTCCGCCTCCATCGTTTGGTCACGGTGCCTGCGGTTACTTAAAAACAAACGAGTAATCCTAATGCCTAAGCTAAATCCATTTCCCGATCGTTATCGCGCCATCAAAAGCAGTGTTACCGACTCAAACCCAATGGTCATCGACACCGAGGCCAATCCCCAAGACATACTTGAAGCCGCTCTAAGCCGAATCCGTGCCTCCAGCGACCTGCTGGAGACGCTGCACTGCCAGTGCTTCAAACACGGCGATGTCCAGGACATTCCGCACATTACCCATGCGCTGTATTTGCTGACTCAGGATGGTTGCGACCTGTTGAAGGTGGCTCAGCAGCGGATGTTGGGGTGGACAGCGCCGATCTGACTTAACCATTGCACAACAAGCCCATCTCCCAAAATAGCTGGGCTTGTTTGTGCAAATGCCAGCCCCGCAAGAGGCTGGCGAGATGGCTGCGGGTTGAAATGCCCTGATCAGGCCTTGGTACTGCTCAACAACACGGCGCTCATGCCGAGGGCGAACGAACTCGCCCTTTTGCAGGTGGCGTAAGAGCAGTGTCAGTTTATTGGCTTTCACCCGACCAATACCACAGCGTATCGCCCCAACTGGAATCGCTGAAACCAGGCATTATTTCGCCCTGTTGGAAATAACGGCGCGAATTTGCTTGTGAAGGGGTGAACCAATAACCCGCTTTGCTGCAGGGCTGGCCAGATTCAATGCGGGAAGGGTGGTTTGTCTTGTTCTCGTCCTGATCAAAACGTGCGTACCAACGGTCGGTGCTTTCCTGCTCGAAGCAATCGCCATAAGGCGAGTAGCTGTGAAGCTGGTCAGGATTCGGGATACGGACAGGCTTCACTACGTTGTTGACTGCTACGTATGGCACAGGGAGACCATCCTCCAAGGCTCCCAGCTCGGGGGATTCGCCTGCACGTATTATCAAACCATTATTGTAGTTGATAACTTCAATATCCCCTCGACCGCTGAAAGTGTGGCGTATAACGTTTTCGCCGCCCAGACGATCAATAAATAGCGAGCCCAATACCGTGTACCAGTTCACGCCCTTAATGTGATTGAGCAGCTCCCGCTTGGAGTTATGCACCATGGAGTCCACTTCCAACCCAGAAAACTGCTGAGCCAACTGGTATTCCATAGGCATGTAACTGTCGTAGTCAAAAGGCAATACACTAGAGAGCCCGCTGTAACCGTGTTCGGCCTTGACCTGTTCGCAAAGGTAGACAAGCCATTGCTGAAAGCGGGTTGGGCCATCATCCTCTTTGAGGATGGACCAAGGCAGCACGAGTTTCAGGTAAGAACGCTTCTGCTCTCCGTGAATCTCAAAGGAGTTCAGTGCTGAAAGACTGTATTCAGGTGCTTCACTGGCAGTCGCGGCACTGCTGATATGCCACTCATATTGTTCGTTAGGACCCGTATTGAGAATTTTGTCTGTCGTTTTCTCAAAACTGCTGGGGGTTAGCTTTTTGTATGTCTCATCAAATTGTCCAGTGAGATGAGCGCCGAACTCATTATTGAATCGAGCGAAGCACTCCATCACTTTTTGCTTACTTTCAGGCGTGTAACCCTCTTTGAAGTAGAGTGTGGCGATCAGCCCCAGCCTAACTACGGGGGTTCCATCAGGTAGCTCAAAGGACAAGTCCGGAGCGCGATCGGTTAGTTTTTCCAATACGTTCATAGAGATTCTCTTCTATCCGGCAGTGATGGCTGTGGAAAGTGCTGCACCACCCAAAATACTGGCCAATAAGGCCCAAGAAAGCTGGGCTAACCGAATGATTACTAACAGACCTGCCACGATAGTGGCCGGAATACCCGCTGCCACAACCGCTGCACCTATAGCGAAAGCCACCACTACGGTAGCTGCTGCGATTCCTAGATCAATGAGGACCTGCAGCCAGTCGACTTGACGTAAGAACTCCAGTGACAGATCGGTGTAACGCTGGACTTCCTTCCAGACCGCACGCAGTTGCTCATCAGTCCAGCGAATCACTTTTGCGCCCGTTTCGCTGATCCACTCCCAAGCTTTTTGCGACTCGCGCCGGACCCATTCTCCTTTAACGCCCAGCCACGTGGCTGCGTCCTCCAAGTGTTGCTGAACTTCTTGTGATAACTGTCGGATGCCTTGAGCGCCCTGTTCCAATAGGCTATCTACAGCGGCTTGAACTTGTTGGGTCCAACTTTCAACATATGCTGGTCTTGGCGTTGCCGATGGGCCATAAGCAGGCACCGGAACTGGAGCAGGCCTTGGTGGTTCATCTGGAGTTCTCGGTGGCAATAGTGAGGGCCACTGCAAAGGATCGAATTGACCGGTAGGTTTGTGTTCCTTGTTGTACTGGCGATCACGTTCGCGATCACCGTCGTCCCGGCAGTCGTTAATCTCTAATACGGAGAAGCGTCTTGGCCCCCCCGCGATGTCGAGATATGCCTCCCTCTGTGCCATTCCCAAAACATCCCCCGGAAATTTCACTTCAACTAACCGCTCGAGATTATCTGGATGTATTACCCCCTGATGATCAGGGCCCGCTTGCCCTGGCCATCGAAGTCCACGATTTTTCACGATGATGACATCCGGACGTCGAAGCAGCCCTTTGACTGATCCTTTGGGAAAAGGGAACAAGGTGTGACGGCGTTCCGGGTCTGGTGATTTCTCGTCACCTATCCATGAGGAACTGAGAAACGGTTTTGGGGGGAGAAATGCCATGTCAAAGCACACCTCGGCCTTGTAGTCCCACCGAAAGTCCCATCGATATTCATCCGCGCGAATCAACCCACTCATGACGAGTTGCTTCAGCTCCAGGCCGGCAAATCCACCACCCTTTGTCTTTTTGATAGACAGTTTTGGAAAGCGCGCAGCGTAGTTCGCTTTTTCCATCAAATAAGGTTTGTTCGTAGGATTAGGCAGCGGTGCTTGTTTTACCGTACCTTCGATACTGGTTTTGGTGCATCCCTGCGGTGTTTGAGGTGGTTGCATGACGGCCATTTACTTAGCCCTCCGAGCTGGCGTTTTTGAAATCCAGAGTCAATTCTTTTGGTGCACTTTCCCCAGCCCTGATGAGCGGTTCTTCAGGTTCTGGCTTACGATTTGGTGTCAATAACTCCACATCGGCGGGATCAGCACTGTGTACCAAAAATGTTTTGCCTTCCTCGTTTGTGTAGCCCGCTACACGAGTGCCATCGGCGCGTTTGAGGGTATACGGCGCACCCACCATGGGCTCGCCCGTCTTTTCGTCCTGTAGCAAATACCGGGCCTTATGACTTCGCGGAGCGCCTTGGAGCAGCTTTCCGAAGTTGTCCTTGTCAGCCAGACCCGGCAGGAGAGGGCCCAATATCTTGATCCCAGTCCCCGCACCCGGCCCACCTCCGGAATTAACCTTCACCTCAGCCCCACTAATCGTCACACCCCCCGCATCGACCTTGACGAAACTCCCCCCAGCCTTGGCCGTCAGTTCCATCCCGCCTTCTACCACGACCTTTTCACCGGCGTGGTAATGAATTTCCTGACTTGCCTCGACAAACTGCGCAGTGCCGACCTTCACATGCTGAGTCACCCCGACTGTCAGGTGATCGTCGGCTCGGGCCTCGGTTTTGCGGTCGAGGTGGGTGATGCGATGTTCTTCAGCCTTGAGTTCGGTGAGGGTGTTGGCTTCGACGGTGTCATGACGTTCGTTGCCGACGCGGATTTTCTGGTCGTGCTCGACGTTTTCGTCCCAGTCGCGTTGGGCGTGCAGGTAGATCTGTTCGGCACCTTTTTTGTCTTCGATGCGGAACTCGTTGTAGCCCTTGCCGCCCGGTGAACTGAGGGTTTTGAAGGTGCTGCGGGTTTTGTTCGCCGGCAGGTCGTAGGGGACGACGTTTTCCTTGTGGTACAGGCAACCGGTGACCAGCGGTTGGTCGGGATCGCCTTCGAGGAAGGTCACCAGCACTTCCATGCCAATGCGCGGGATGGCGATGCCGCCGTAAGCGCTACCGGCCCAGCCGCTGGCGACGCGAACCCAGCAACTGGTCTTGTCGTCGGTCTGGCCTTCACGGTCCCAGAAAAACTGCACCTTGATGCGGCCGTATTGATCGCAGTGGATTTCTTCGCCTTTGGGACCGGTGACCACCGCGGTCTGGCTGCCCAGGACTTTCGGTTTCGGGTGTTCGAGGGCAGGGCGGTAGTGCGCGTCCCACGGTGTGGCGAGGAAGCGGTTGCGGTAACCCTGGTGGAAGTCATCCTTGTTCTGGGTGACGTCACTGGTGATGGACTCGCCCAGCACTTGCGGCTGCTTGCCTTCGTGAATGACTTCCAGCAGCAACCAGAGGTCGTTCCATTCGGCACGCGGGTGTTCGCTCAAGGCGAGGAAGTGGCCACTGACCAGGATCGGTTGATCGCTTTTACCTTCGGCCAGTTGGTAGTCGCTGCGATGACGCTCCAGGGCGCGGGTCGCCAGTTGCTTGCCGCGCTCGCGGTCGGTGAAACGGCCGGGGTAGTCGTAGTCTTCCAGGTCTGGCAGGAACGCACTGCTGGCCGCGCCTTCAGGCAGGATGCGTGGTTTTTCGAAGTCGTAATCGCGGCGGCTGACGCGGCTGGTGCGGGTTTCCAGGCGCAGGTTGAAGCGCTTGATCACTGGCTTGTCGGCACTCATGCCGGAGTCTTGCTGATAGGGCACGGGCGCCAGTTTGCGGAACACCGTCTGGTCATCGCCGAACACCAGCGTGTGGCCGCTGGCACTGTGCTGGAAGTGAAAGTGAATGCCTTCTTCTTCGCACAGGCGCTGGATGAAATGCAGGTCGGACTCGTCGTACTGCACGCAGTACACGCGCTCGGGGTAGATCGCGCCAAGCTGGAAACGGTAGGCGTCGGACAGAATGCCGCGCGCTTCGAGAACCTGGGCGATGATCTTCGGCACGCTCAGTTGCTGGAAGATTTGCTGGTCATGGTTGTGGCGCAGGTAGTTGAGCTGCGGGGTCAGGCTGATGCTGTAGCGCGTCAGGCTCTTGCCCGAATCGCCCTGAGCGATGCGGTAGACAAGGCCATGAATGATCCCTTCGCCGGTACTGCCGAAAGTCAGGCAGGCGGGTTTGTGCAGCAGCTCTTCTAGCTTCAGGTCGGGACGGGAACTGACCAGTTCGATATCAAAACAGAACGGCTGATTGAGGGCTTCGCGGCCGACGAAACTGAGCACCTGAAGGTCAGTGGAAACACCTTCGAGGGTAAGAGAAATATGGGTAGCGTTAGCATCCAGCATGCCTTTGATTCCGTCCTTTGAATAACCAGGGCGCGATGGTGCAGGATTAAATCCATCGGTTCAAGGCGCAAATGGCCTAGGCGATGGCAGTGATGGGCATCGGGAAAACCCCTATTTACAAGGTTTAGGTCAATGAAATCGGGACGTTTGGCAATCAATGTAATGCCGTTAAGGAGCATCGGCTACCTACCGCGAGTAGAAACAGGCAGTCATTTTCAGACTAAAGTTGTCTGTCTCGGCTAGCAGCCATATGCCACCATTGGCAATTACCCTCCGTAACCGCGGCTGCGCAACGCGACGTACCGGACCAATTACGAGAAGTTCGCCCGGGATGTGGATGAGACCCGGTTGATTGTGAGTTACAACTTTTCGATCCTGTAGCGCCTGACAGAATGCCATCGCGAGCAAGCTCGCTCCCACAGGGGGATCTGAGTCGTATGCAGAATTTGCATCACACAAAGATCCATTGTGGGAGCGAGCTTGCTCGCGATGAGGCCCTCACATTCAGCGCATTTCCAACTGATGCCGATACGGCAAATCCGGCCCGGTCTTGCTGCAGGTCAGCGCCGCAGCTTGCACTGCAAACTTGAGCATCGAATCGATCTGCTCACGACTCAGCTGCTGCACGCCTTCTACCGAGTCGAGCTGCTGTTCGGTCAGCCAGGTAATCAGCGCGGCCTGGAAGGTATCGCCGGCACCGACGGTGTCGGCGATCACCACCGGGGTCGCCGGCGCAGACCAGCTGCCGTGGCGACGGCTGAACACCGTCGCGCCTTGGCCGCCACGGGTCAGGAACACCAGTTGGCAGCGATGCTCCAGCCAGCCGTCGATCACGCTTTGCGGGTCGCGGTCCGGATACAGCAGGCTCAAGTCTTCATCGCTGACCTTGATCAGATCGGCAAGTTCTACCAGCTCTGCGATACGTGAACGCCACAACTCGATGTTCGGCTCGGGATTGAGCCGCACGTTCGGGTCGAGGCTGATCAGGCGTTTGCCGCTTTCCCGGCGCACCAGCGCCAGCAGCGTGTCGGCAATCGGTTGCACCACCAGCGAGAACGAGCCGATGTGCAGCCCGCGTACTTGCTCGTTCAACTCCGGCAGATGGGCCAGTGTGAGCTGACGATCAGCGCAGCCTTCACCGCGAAAGCTGTAGTGCGGCGAGCCGTTGGCACCGACCTCGACCATTGCCAGGGTGGTCGGTGCATCGACGTCCAGCAGGTAATCCGGGCGTACCCCTTCATCCGCCAGCACTTGTTGCAAGCGACGGCCGAGGTAATCGGTGGACAGCCCGGCGAACAGCGCCGCGTCCACACCCAAGCGGCGCAAGCCGACCGCCACATTGAAGGGTGATCCGCCGGCAATCGCCTTGTAATTCACTTTTGAAGCCTGACCGCTGGCCTCGTTTTCGCTGAAGAAATCGAACAGCGCTTCGCCACACACCAGATACATAGTTGTTCACTCTTTAAAAAGGGTTGCGACCTGTTGTCGATAGCGCTCATAGGCCTGTTGGTAGGCCGCTGCATTCGCTGCGACAGGTTGGGTTTCGCTGCTGGGGTCGAGGCTGACACAGCGTTCGCACAAGGCCAACAGACTTTGCTGGGTCCCGGCCCCGGATTCGCACCACGCGGCCTGAATCGCTGCGCCGAGTGCCGCGGCCTCGCCGTGTTCGGTGCAGACCACCGGGGTGTTCATGATGTCCGCGACCATCTGCCGCCACACCGGGCTTTTCGAGCCGCCACCGGTGAGGCGAATGCTGCGGCTTTGCAATCCGTTGTGGCGCAGCAGGTCCAGACCATAACGCAAACCGAAGGTGGTGCCTTCGACTACTGCGCGGCAGAGGTTGGCCCGGGTCAGGTTAGTCATGTTCAGCCCCAACAGGCTACCGGTGGCATGGGGCAGGTTGGGAACGCGCTCGCCATTGAGGAACGGCAACATGCACACACCTTCGGCGCCAATCGGCGACTGCTCGATACACCTGTTGAACTGCGAGAGGTCCAGCGCGAACAGCTCACGAACCACACCGGTGGCGTTGGTCAGATTCATCGTGCAAATCAACGGCAACCAGCCACCGCTGGAGGAACAGAAGGTCGCGACTGACGCATCCGGGCTGACCTTGGGCTGTTCGGCGTAGGCATACACGGTGCCCGAAGACCCCAGGCTCATGGTGATTGCGCCGGGCTGAATATTGCCGGTGCCGAGGGCGCCCATCATGTTGTCGCCACCACCGCTGGCGACCAGCGCCTTTGGGTTAATGCCCAACCGTTCGGCGATGCTCGGCAAAATCGTGCCGACCGCCTGATGTGCCTCCAGCAACTCAGGCAGCGCCGCTTGCAGGCGTCCGCTGGGGTCGATGTCGCGCAGCAGTTGTACGTCCCATTGGCGGGTGCGCACATTGAAATAACCGGTGCCAGAAGCGTCGCCGAACTCGCTGCAGTAGCGCCCGGTCAGCCAATAGTTGAGGTAGTCGTGGGGCAACAGAATGTGCGCGATGCGGGCGAAAATCTGCGGATGCTGCTCTTGGGTCCACAACAGTTTGGACACGGTATAGCCCGGTGCGATGGCCACGCCGAGGCGTTCCAACGAGCCGCTTTCGCCGCCCAGATGGGCCAGCAACCGCTGGTTTTCTGCGGTGGTTTCGGTGTCGCACCAGAGCTTGGCCGGGCGCAGGACCTGGCCTTGTTCATCGAGCAGGACCAGGCCATGTTGCTGGCCCGAGACACCGATGCCGAGAATCTCCAGACCGCTGATGTTGGCGGCCAGCAAGGCCTGGCGAGTGGCGAGCGTTAACGCCTCGAGCCATTGGGCGGGGTCTTGTTCACGACAGCCGTTGGCGCCGCTGATCAGGCTATGGGCGGCAGCGCCCTGACCGAGGACTTTACCGCTGCGCGCGTCGAGGATCAGTGCTTTGGTGCCTTGGGTGCCGCAGTCGATGCCGAGGAATAATTGTTGGTTTGCCATGGAGAGTCCTTCGATCAGTCTGCCAACACCCGCTCCAGCGTCCGCGTCACGCCGTGTTCACGCAAGCTGTTACAGCACCACTCGAACGCTGCAACAAACTCCGCAGAGTGGGGGATCGCCGTACCAAAGATCTCCTCAACCTCCAGCAACCGCTGAGTGATCAACGGATCATCGACGACCAACGCCTGACAGAATTCCGCTCGTGGATCGGGAATCGAATAGGCATTGCCGTTCTCATCCACGCCCTTCAAGTAGATCGCCCACGCCGCCACCACCAACGCCGCACGCCTGGTATCGCGTCCATCGGCAATCAAGCGGTTGATAGTCGGCACGATGAACTTGGGAAACTTCGACGAGCCATCGGAGCAAACGCGCTCCAGTTGATCGGCAATCGCCTGATTGGAGAAACGCTCGACCAGAGTGTTTTTGTACTGTGTCAGGTCGATGCCCGGTACGGGTGCCAATTGTGGCGTTACGTCGAGGTCCATGTAGGCACGCATGTAACGCACGAACAGCGGATCGTTCATGGCCTCGTGGACGAAGCGATAGCCCTTGAGGAAACCCAGATAAGTCAGGGCCAGGTGGCTGCCATTGAGCAGTTTGATTTTCATCTCTTCATAGGGCGTGACGTCATCGGTGAACTGCACGCCGACCTTTTCCCAGGCCGGGCGGCCGTTGACGAAGTTGTCTTCCAGCACCCATTGCACAAAGGGTTCACAGACCACTGGCCAGGCATCGTCAATGCCGTGCTCGTCGTGCAGTTGCAAGCGGTGAGCCGAGCTGGTTATCGGGGTGATGCGGTCGACCATGGCGTTGGGGAAGCTGACGTTTGCGGCGATCCAGTCCCGCAGATCGGCATCGCGCAGCGCGGCGAAGGCCAGCAGGGCCTTGCGGGTGACCGCGCCGTTGTGCGGCAGGTTATCGCAGGACATCAAGGTAAACGCTGAAATGCCGGCGGCACGACGTTTGGCCAGGGCTGCGCAGAGGAAGCCGAACACGGTTTTCGGACTGTTTGGGTGCGCCAGGTCATGCTGGATCTGTGGCAGCTGGGCCATGAACTCGCCGCTGCTGTCGTCAATGCAGTAACCACCCTCGGTGATGGTCAGCGAGACGATGCGTATGTCCGGACTGGCGAGTTTATCGATCAGCACCTGAGTGCCGTCTTCGGCCAGCAGCATGTCGCTGATGGCGCCGATGACCCGGACCTGAGTGTCATCGGTATCGCCCAGTTCAAACAGGGTGAACAGGTAGTCCTGGCCGGCCAGGTCGTCCCGGGCGCGGCGGTCTTCGGCGCGCAGGCCAACGCCGCAAATGCTCCAGTCCAGACCTTCGCCCAAGTTCATCAAGGCATCGGTGTAATAGGCCTGATGGGCGCGATGGAAACCGCCGACGCCGATGTGGGCGATGCCGTGGCGGGTAGCGCTCAGGGCGTAGGCGGGCAGCGCCACTTCAGGTGCCAGGCGGGTGAGGTTGGGTTTGTTCAATTTCATGTCGGGTCTCGGCAATCAGGCAGCGGCGCGCAGCGGTCTGGCCACGGCCACCCCGTTGGCATCGAATAAGTGGCAGTGTTCGGCGTCCAGATGCAGACTCAGTTGCTCGCCATAACGGCTCGCCAGATCACCGCGAATACGCATGGTCAGGGCTTCACCGGAGGCGGTCAGGACGTGGCAGAAAGTATCGCTGCCCAAGCGTTCGCTGACATCGGCGGTGACCTGCAAGGTGCAGTCGCCGGGTTGCGCGAGGTTCAGGTGTTCCGGGCGAATACCCAGCGTCACCGCGCCACCGACGTTGAGGTTGGCGCCGCTCAGCGGCAGGCTGATGCGCGTCCCGGCATCGAGCCGGACTTCACAGCTTTGGCGATCGACGCGGCTGACCTCGCCCTTGAGAAAGCCCATTTTCGGGGTGCCGAGAAAGCCTGCGACAAACAGGTTGGCTGGCTGGTGATAGAGCTCCAGCGGCGAGCCAACCTGTTCGATCCGGCCACCGTTGAGCACCACGACTTTGTCGGCCAGGGTCATGGCTTCAACCTGGTCGTGGGTCACGTAGATCATCGTCGCTTGCAGCTCTTTATGCAGTCGCGCCAGTTCCAGGCGCATCTGTACCCGCAGGGCGGCGTCGAGGTTGGACAGTGGTTCGTCGAACAGGAAAATTTTCGGGTTGCGCACAATCGCTCGGCCGATCGCTACGCGCTGACGCTGGCCACCGGAGAGCTGTTTCGGCTTGCGTTCGAGCATCGGCCCGAGTTCGAGAATACGCGCCGCTTCGTTGACCTTTTTCTCCACCTCAGCCTTGTTCACGCCGGCCAGGTCGAGGGCGAAAGACATGTTTTTGCGCACGCTCATGTGTGGATACAAGGCGTAAGTCTGGAACACCATCGCCAGGTCACGCTTGGCCGGGCTGACTTCGGTGATGTCGCGCCCGTCCAGTTCGATGGTGCCAGCGGTGACTTCTTCAAGCCCGGCAATCAACCGCAACAGGGTCGATTTACCGCAGCCGGACGGACCGACGAAGACCACGAACTCGCGGTCGTTCACTTCAAGGTCGATACCTTTGATGATGGAAAAGCCTTCGAAACCTTTTTGCAGATTCTTGATTTTCAGGTGGGCCATGACGGGCCTCCGCTTTTAATTGTTAAGGTTCAAGATCAAAAAATCGCGTGAGCCCTCGTAGGAGCTGCCGAAGGTTCGGGCCGCGTTCGGACGATCTTTTGATTCATTTCACGGCGCCAAAAGACAGGCCGCGCACAAGTTGCTTTTGACTGATCCAGCCGAAGATCAGAATCGGTGCGCAAGCCAGTGTCGAGACCGCCGACAACTTGGCCCAGAACAACCCTTCGGGACTTGAGTACGAGGCGATCAACGCGGTCAGCGGCGCAGCTTTCGACGAGGTCAGGTTCAGCGACCAGAAGGCCTCGTTCCAGCACAGGATCAGTGACAGCAACACGGTCGACGCCAGGCCGCCCTTGGCAATCGGCAGCAGTACCCGGACCATTTCCTGCCACAGGGTGGCGCCGTCGAGACGGGCGGCTTCGAGGATGTCCTTGGGAATGTCCTTGAAGTAGGTGTAAATCATCCAGACCACAATCGGCAGGTTGATCAGCGTGTAGATGATGATCAGCGCGATCCGGGTATCGAGCAGGCCGAAACTCTTGGCCAGCAGGTAGATCGGCATCAGCACGCCCACTGGTGGCAGCATTTTGGTCGAGAGCATCCACAGCAGCGTGCCTTTGGTGCGCTGGGTTTCGTAGAAGGCCATGGAATACGCCGCCGGCACCGCGATCAGCAGGCACAGAGCCGTAGCACTGAACGAAATCACCACCGAGTTCCAGGCGAAGCTGAAGTAGCCGCTGCGCTCCTCGATGTGCAGGTAGTTTTCCAGCGTCGGTGTGAAGATGAACTGCGGCGGCGTGGCGAACGCATCGATTTCGGTTTTGAAACTGGTCAGCACCATCCAGAAGATCGGGAAGAAAATCAGGATCGCGATGGCCCAGGCCAGGGTGCCGAGCAACAGGCTGTGCAAACGACGGGATTGTTGAAGAGTCATGGCAGGCCTCAGGCTTTGTCAGTCAGGTTTTTGCCGAGCATCCGCACCAGGATGATCGCCGCGATGTTGGCAATCACCACCGCGATCAAGCCACCGGCCGAGGCCATGCCGACGTCGAACTGCACCAGTGCCTGGTTGTAGATCAGGTAGGCGAGGTTGGTCGAGGCGTAGCCGGGGCCGCCGTTGGTGGTGGTGAAGATTTCGGCGAATACCGAGAGCAGGAAGATGGTTTCGATCATTACCACCACGGCAATCGGCCGTGCCAGGTGGGGCAAGGTCAGGTGCCAGAAGATCGCGATCGGCCCCGCGCCATCCAGGCGTGCCGCCTCTTTCTGTTCCTGGTCGAGCGACTGCATGGCGGTCATCAGGATCAGGATCGCGAAGGGCAGCCATTGCCACGAGACAATGATGATGATCGACAGCAGCGGGTAGTGGGCGAGCCAGTCCACGGGTTGAGCGCCGAAGAGCTTCCACACGGCAGCGAGAATCCCCGAGACCGGATGGAAGATCAGGTTCTTCCAGATCAGCGCACCGACGGTGGGCATGATGAAGAACGGCGAGATCAACATCACCCGCACGATACCGCGGCCGAGAAACTCACTGGCTTCCAGCAGGGCGCTGATCAGTACCCCGAACACCACGCTGATCAACAGCACGCTGCCGACCAGTAATAAGGTGTTGGTGGCACCCGGCAGGAAGCCCGAGTCGGTCAGGAAGTAGCTGAAGTTCTCCAGCCCCACGAACGCATTGTCGCCGGGGTAGAGCAGGTTGTAGCGGATCAGCGAAAAGTACAGGGTCATACCCAGCGGCACGATCATCCATAGCAGCAATAAGGCCACCGAAGGGCTGACCAGAAACCAGCCAGGGTTGGCCAGTTGGCTTTTACGCAGCGGTTGGGGAATGACCATGTGAGCTTTAGCAGTTGAAATATTCATGGCGATCAAAACCGTTTCAAGTAGATCTATGACGATCTAATGTGGGAGCGAGCTTGCTCGCGATGGCGATGTATCAGTCACCCACAATGTTGAATGGGAGGCCGTCATCGCGAGCAAGCTCGCTCCCACAGAAGGCAGGAGCGGGTTGCAGGGTTATTTGGGATAACCCGCGCGCTTCATTTCACGTTCGGTGGTTTGCTGGGCGGCCGCCAGCGCCTGGTCGACCGTGGTCTGGCCGATCAGCGCAGCAGAGAACAGCTTGCCGACCTGGGTGCCAACCGCCTGGAACTCAGGAATGGTCACCAATTGGATACCGATGTAGGGCACCGGTTTGAGGGTTGGCTTGCTCGGGTCGGCAACTTTCAGTGACTCCAGCGTGACTTTGGCGAACGGCGCGGCGCTCATGTAGGCCTCGCTGTAGGTCGAGGCGCGGGTGCCAGGCGGTACGTTGGCGATGCCGTCCTTCTCGGCCACCAGTGCGCCGTACTCTTTGGATGTGGCCCAGGCGCTGAAGGTTTTCGCCGCGTCCTTGGCTTTGGAACTGGCGGGGATCGCCAGCGCCCAGGAGTACAACCAGGCCGAGCCTTTGTCGGTCACTTGATGGGGCGCGTAGGTGAAGCCGACATGGTCGCTGACCTTGCTTTGGGTTTTGTCGGTGACGAACGAGCCTGCGACGCTGGCGTCGACCCAGATCGCGCACTTGCCGCTATTGAACAGTGCGAGGTTTTCGTTGAAACCGTTGCTGGAAGCACCGGGCGGGCCGGATTTTTTCATAGTGTCGGCGTAGAAGTTCAGCGCATTCTTCCACTCCGGACCGCTGAATTCCGGCTGCCACTTCTCATCGAACCAGCGTGCGCCATAGGCATTGGCGATGGTGGTGATCAATGCCATGTTCTCCCCCCAACCGGCCTTGCCGCGCAGGCAGATACCGTACTGCTCCTGATCGGGTTTGTTGAGTTTGCCGGCGAATTCACCGATCTGCTCCCAGGTAGGATGCTCGGGCATGGCAAGGCCTGCGTCCTTGAACAGGTCGGTGCGGTAATAGGTCATGGAGCTTTCGGCGTAGAACGGCAGGGCGTAGAGCGTGCCCTTGACCGACAGACCTTCACGCACCGAGGGGAATACGTCGTCGAGGGCGTAACTGGCAGGTAGATCTTTCATCGGTTCGAGCCAACCCTTGGCGCCCCAGAGTGCGGCTTCGTACATGCCGATAGTCAGCACATCGAACTGGCCGCCCTGGGTGGCGATGTCAGTGGTCAGGCGTTGACGCAGGACGTTTTCTTCCAGTACCACCCAATTGAGCTTGATCTCCGGGTGCTCGGCCTCGAAGGTTTTCGAGAGCTTTTGCATGCGGATCATGTCGCTGTTGTTGACGGTGGCAATGGTCAGGGTTTGTGCGCCAAGACTGACGCCGCTGAGGGTCAAGCAGGTGCAGGCAAGCAGAGCTTTTACAGAGGGTTTCATCGCGCACTCCTCTTCTGAACCCAGGGGGCAGCAGAAGGACAGTTGTTGTTTTTGTGTCTTCCGGAGGTAGGAAGAATCTGAGGCTGATTACAGCCTTCAAAACACGCAATGACAAATCGTTGGTAGCACGGGTACTGATACTATTTTGCACATAAAAGATCGCAGCCTTCGGCAGCTCCTACGCGGGCAGTCCTCTGTAGGAGCTGCCGAAGGCTGCGATCTCTTGGGCTAACCGAGATTTTGCTCAGTCAAACGCTGCACCGCCAGCCGACGGTAATGGGAAGGGGTCATGCCTTTGAGTTGCTGAAAGCGCCGGTTGAAGTTGGAAATATTGTTGAAGCCAGACTCGAAACACACATCGGTCACCGGTTTATCGCCATCGGCCAGCAACTCGCAGGATTTGCTGATGCGCAAGCGATTGACGAACTCGACAAAACAACGCCCGGTGGCCTGCTTGAAAACCCGGGAGAAATAGGTCGGCTTCATGCCCAGATACTCGGCGACTTCTTCCAGCGGCAGTTCGCGAGCGTAGTGGGCAAAGATGTAATCCACTGCCCGGTTGGTGCGGTCGATGTTATGTTCGTCGGCCAGCTGTGGCGTGGTGGCCCCGGACAGCAACTGGTAATCGTCGCAGGCAACCAACAGCTCCAGCAGAATGAAAAAGTACCCGAGGCGGGTGACGCCTTTGGAGTCGGCAATCCGCTGCATCAAGTCCATGGCCTGGCGGATTGTGTGTTTACAGCGAAATTCGATGCCGTACTGCGCGCGCTCCAGCAGTGGCGTCAGGCTCTTGAGTTCGGCAAACACCTGATGGCCGCTGTCGAACAGCTCGTCGGTGAAGTTCACCAGCATGTCTCGCTTGGGCACCACTTCGTCTTCGGCGACCTGGCTGATCCAGTTGTGGGGCAGGTTGGGACCCGTCAGAAACAGGGTTTCGGGATAGAAGTTGCCAATGTAGTCGCCAATGAACACCTTGCCCGAGCTTGCGACAATCAGGTGCAGCTCGTATTCCTTATGGAAATGCCAGCGCACCAGCGGGCAAGGAAAACCGTGCTGGCGATAGATGATGGACAACCCGTTGTGGTCGTCCATCAATTCGTAGGAAGGGTCGGTGACTCTGGCTGCTCGGGTCATCTCTGGGCACTTTTATTGTTATTGCGCCCTGATCATGCCTCTTTAGCGTGGCCTGGCACCAGCCTTTGGGCGTATTTCCATCAGCCTCTGATGTAGGCGCCTTTCATGCTGCTGCCAACCCAGCAGTAGCGCACAATCTCGGACTCATCGATGAAATCGGTATTAATGATGCTGCACCGCGTAATCCAGTCGCGGGATGAATGAAACCAGTCATTGATATGGTTCTTTATGTCGATGGGGCCGCCCAGAAACGTAAAACTGGTTGCCGATAAGGACCACAGGTAAGAGGCGGGATAGACGCTATTCAGTGTGCTGGTTATGTGTGTTTTCAGATCGTCAGCATCGGTGAATGTGGTTACATTCCATTTGTGCGGGATCTTGTACCCGAAATAGTCCTCGTCGAGATCCCGTGAAGCGGGCGCCCTCATGACAATTCTTTGTAAATCACTGATGCGTTTAAGTTCACCGATAGACTTTTCCATGTTCGAGAGTGGAATGATTCTGGGGCCGAGTCTGCGTATCAGTAGATCATTGAAGGCTTTGAAGTTGAACGGTTTGTCACCGTCACCCAATGCGTGAAAATCAAGAATGATGAACTCGGTTGAGTGTTGCGCGAGAAAACTCAAGACAGCGTCTATCAGTTCCTCCAGCACCCGGTGGGACTGATGCCCGTTGTGATGGAAGTAGAAAATATCCTGATCACTACCGCGCCTGTATCCCAGGCGGATGTCGAACACCCGTGCCCCGTTGGATAGCTGCCAGCCAAAGGAATCGTTCTGGCAGGTGGTCCAGTTACCGATAACGACCTCGTAATTGGGGGCTTTTTTATCCATGCCGCAGTTGTGCGCGCTGGGCCAGATAATGTCAGTGAGCTTCATGAACTGAATATTAAGTACTTCACCCATCCAGCCCTGCTTGTTGATGTGTCCATTAATCATTTGCGGCATGGTTACTCCCTGTTTATTAAACTCCCTCCTGTCATCCGTGAAGGGAGAGTGTCGAAATGTTTTGTGATTAAAGTACTTGGAAGGGTAGCAGCGCATTACGTTACTTCAAGGCGCTGAAATATTTGCTCAAGAATGGCTATGGCAGGGTACGGAATACTTTTGGTAATTATCGGCGCAGGGCTTGATTTTCGGCAACGCGATCGGTCGCCATTGCACAGTATGCTACGATCTCGCTTTCATCGAAAAAATCAACATTGATAATACTCGCGTACTCAATAAGCCCGCCGCCGGGAAAGAACCAGTCGTTAAGCTCTTTCGTCAGTTTTGCAGGACCTTTGAGCGGGATATAGCTCGTGACGGATAACGACCACGGCGAATTCATTGGGGGGGCCTTCAGTACATTTCCAATATGCCGACTGATGTCAGCGGTATTAACGATTGCCTCACCCGCCCACTCATGGTGTATGCCAGCCCAGAAATAACGCCCATCAAGATCAGGGTGATAAGAGGCGGCAACAACCACGCGTCGCCGCTTGTTTGTTTTCAGCTGTTGCACGGTGTGGTGTCGATTCTCCCAAGGGACAAGTCTGGACTCTAACCCTGATAGTAACGCTTGATTGAAGCTTTTGTAGTCGAAGTTGACGTCTCCAGTCCCTTCGAGTTGATGAAGGTCGAGAATAATGAATTCATCCGGATTTTCATTCAGAAAGGCATTCACGGCTGAGACAAGTTCCTTCAGGGACCGGCCAAGAACGTGTCCATGGAATGTCCTGAAACCTGATTGAGCGTTGACAAACCTGAGGTCCAGGGCCCTGGCACCGTTCCTCAATTGCCAGAGGAAATCCTGGTTCTGGCACAAGATCCAGTTCGATATCACGGAGTCGTATAAAGGTTGGGGAAGGCGCCAGTCCATCCCCGAATTATGAGCGCCTGGCCAGATGATTTGGCCAAGGGTCAATGTGTCGATACCGGGTGAGGAACTCATCCAGTTACGGGTGGCGCGATAATGTGCGTTAGTCATGTTTATTAAAAGTCCAGATTATAAATAGGTTGGGTGGCCAGTCGCTTTGCGCTGAAGTGCGCAAGCGAGTTGCGGGTATTTATAAGGTGGGACGTTTAAATAGGCAATGACTTGACATGCCAGGAAAGAGTTCTTCTCGGTATCGGAAAGTTGTCGTGATGTATTGATATTGTTATACGTGCCTCGGTGTTAACGGTTTTTCGCTTCAATCCACTGCGCCATGTATTGAGTGCTTTTATGATGATGGTGGCGCAGCATGCTTCCGATAAAATTATCGCGCCGTAGTTGCTCCAGATTCAGACGACAACTATTGAGTCGATCCACCAGTGCAGGACCATGAGTGTTCCTTTGATAATGGGTGGTCAGTAATTGTGTACCGGCCTGCTGAGCCTGTTCCCAACAGGTCCTGTCTGAATAAAGCTCAACAGCGGCGTGTGCCATGGCGCTGGCCGACGTGGCTATCGCGCCAGCCCAAGGTAAACCGCCGTGCATGCCTTCGGCACCCACAGGCGTGGTGACGTTTGGCGTGCCGCAGAGCATCGCGTCGATAATTTTGCCTTTGATGCCCGCGCCAAAACGCAAGGGTGCCAGGCAGATCCGTGCGCTGGACATCACTTGCAGCGCGTCTTCGGCCCAGTTCATTACGTGAAAGCCTTGCGCTGGATTGTGCAAGGCGGTGGCCTTGGGCGGTGTGTAGGCGCCGTATATATGCAACTGCGCCCCCGGGAGTTGCTGACGAATCAGTGGCCAGAGCGTGGTTTTCATCCAGAGCACCGCATCCCAGTTAGGGGCGTGGCGGAAATTGCCGATGCTGAGGAAGTGCGCGCGGTCTTCGAACGGTGTGAACGACTGAGTGATCGGGTCGATCATCAGCGGACACCAGTGCAGCAACTGGCGTGGCAGTTTGAACTGTTCCACCAGCAATTCGATTTCCACCTGCGAAATCATCAAGTTCAGGTCACAGCGGTACAACGCGGCAATTTCGCGCTTGGCCAGATCGGTATCGGCCATGAGTTCGAACTCTTCACGCAACGCCGGGGCGAACAACGTGCTGAAGTCATTGGCGTCGTCACTGGCCTTCAAGCGCTCCTTGAGCCGTTGGTGCCGGGCATGTCGCAAGCTTTGCAGATCAGAGGTCTCAAGTACGCGTAATGCGCCAGGGCAGTGTTTCTCGACACGCCAACCGAACTGCTCTTCCATCATGAACTGATCGAACAGCACAATATCGGGGGCAAGCTCACTGATGAATGCATCGAAACTGCTGTTGTTCAGCTCGATGGAGACTTCACGAATACCCAGCTCAGCCAGGTCTGCCTTGTGCTCACCGACACCGGCCGGGCTGCTGAACGTGATGTCCCAGCCTTCCTGCAAAAACGTTTCAAGGATTTGCATCACGTGACCGCTGGCTGCAGAAGAGCGCGGTTCGGGCCAGACGTAACCAATGACCAGGACTTTGGTTGCAGGCTGACTCATAAAGCGATTCCTTGGAGGCGGGCGGGTCGAAGGGCAAACGAAAAGGGCACAATTAAACCACAGTGACGGTAATACCTGAGGACGGAGGGCGTATTGGCTGGAAGTTTGTGCGGTCTTGCGTTAGCGTCTTGGCGCTGATTCAAGGACTAATGGAATGACTGAACCCACCACCCTGCAGGTAAAAGTAGCGGCGCAGATTCTTGCGGCGATCCAGTCCGGCGAACTGGCGCCTGGTAGTCACCTCAAGGAGGTGGAGCTGGCCGAGCGTTTTGGCGTGTCCCGCTCGCCGATTCGGGGCGCATTGATGTATCTGGCGACCAAAGACCTGGTAGGGAGGTTGCCCCATCAGGGTTTTTGCGTTTTGGAGTCGCCGCTCAGTATCGGTCCGGATAAAGTCAGCTTGCCGGTAGGGGAAGATGAAGAACTGTATCAGCGCTTGATAGACGATCGTCTGGCGCAGGCCTTGCCGGATCAGGTCATGGAAAGTGATTTGCTAAGGCGTTACGGGGCCAGTAAGGCGGTGCTGCGCCGCTGCTTGCTGCGCTTGTCCGATGAAGGCGTGATGCAGCGCAAGCATGGGCATGGCTGGATGTTCCTGCCGACCTTGAGCTCAGCAGAAAAGCGCTTCGAAAGTTACCGTTTTCGCATGTTGCTGGAGCCGGCCGGGTTATTGGAGCCGACCTTCAAACTGACTCGTGAGCGGCTGCAGTGCTGCCGCGAGAAGCAACAGGCGTTACTTGAGGGGGCTCCCGACAGCCTGAGCTTTTTCGAAGCCAATGCTGAGTTTCATGAGCTGCTGGCGCTGGCATCCGGCAATTCGTTCATTCTGCAGGCCGTGCAGCAACAGAACCGCCTCCGGCGCCTGACCGAATTTCACACGGTGTCTAATCTGGAGCGGGTGAAAACATCGTGCCGCGAACACTTGCAGATCATCGAAGCGCTGGAGCAGGGTGACCGGGAGTGGGCGTCGACCCTGCTTTATCGGCACTTGAAGGTGGCGAGTACGCTCAATGAATTGAGCAAGAGGGACTGAAGCTCAAAGGCTTCACGCCCCTTGTCCCAGACCCAGCCGAACGGGTCCTGTTATGCGTTTTCCATTAGCTTGATTCAACGCTTCGCGCAGTGCGCGAAGGTTTTTTCTAAAGGCCGGAGGATTCGTTTTGGCTTGGCTCAGCAGCGATATGACTGTCGATTGGGAGTCAGCGTTGAGCATGCCTGGAGCCTCATCCAGAAAACTCCAGATGGTACCTGCATCTTCTCCAATGGGCGGGTTGCGAAGTTTGTTGAGGTCCGCACCTCGAAACCGGTTCGTTCCGGAAAAATCGACAAAATCAGGACCTTTACCCAGATTGAGCAGTTGGGATATTTCAGTGCTACCTGGGTTCCCCTTGTCGATGTGGGAGATGTCCGCGTAAATAAAGTCCTGTGTGCCCTGGCGGCCATGGGACAGCTCATGATTCATCAAGTCACCAATCCGGCTGTTATCGTATTTCGAGTGCCGGTAATAGTTATTCAATGAAGCCGGGTCAAACTGAATGAACTTTTCGTGCACGCCATCTGCTGTTGTCGCTGCCTGCCACGCCTTGTAACGATTGGTGTAAAGCCCACCCATTACATTTTTATCGCCAAGGCTTTCAATGGCAATATTGCGGGTCGATAATTTTTTGTAGTCTTCTTTTATGGAGTTGAGTCCATTCAGAAACCACTCGGTCACGTCGTTGGAGTCAGAGCCAAAGAATGCCTTTAACAAAAATTTGCTATCACTATCGATGACTGATTTGTTTAAGGCCTCAATGGCGAAATCAACCTTGCGATTCCCGATAGGGATGCCGCTCGCGATGATGGTTTTTGCGTAGCTTTTAGGGACCACTTTACCGAGCAGCGGTACGTGCAGTAAATCATCGCTGATTCGAAATTCTTTCAAGATGCCGCCTCGCAAGTCTCGATACGTTGTATTTAAGGCATAGAACTGATTGTTCTCGCGAGTTGCCCACACCACGACATCGCTTCCGGAGTCTCCCAGCGTTCGTATTGTGCCGCGTACGGTATCAGTGCGATTGGCTGCTTTGATCAAATCATAGGATTGTGCGCTGCCGGTAAGCCTGCGTAGCTGGAAGGTAGCGGTGTCCATTGCTTCCAATCCGTACTTACCCAATCGTAAGGCGCCTCGTTTCAACAGTTTTGCACCGCCATAAAGCAACTGTGGAACGCCATCCAACGGGTTGAGAACAGAGACACCTAAAGTGAGACCGACTCTTGCCATGCTGGCAGCTTTTGATGCCGCCGATATGGACTTTGTTGCAATACTTGCAATTTTTCCGGCAGCGGCGATGACCACGAAGATCAACGTGGCGGCTTCCAGCGTGCACGCAAGCGCCCCTTCAGACTGTCGCTCCGTATCGTCTGACAAAATATCCTCAATGCATGCTTTGAACGGAACCAATATATTAAATGCGATCTGCCTACCCTTGTTGATCTGTTCACGTTCCAACTCCAGCTTGGTTTGCCCCCACGCCTGGTGTTTCAGTTCTTCATAAGTGGCCAGCGGTCGATGTGTTTCGATGAACCTCGCGATAGCACCAAGTTGTTTGTTATGGTGATAACTCTGATAGGCACTGCGCTGGCTCTTGTCCGAAGGCGCGGCGGTTGGCAGTACACCGAGTTTTTCTATGACAGCTGTACTCGAAATACCTTCGCGCGGCGCGACGCCAAGCGTGTAACACTCAACATCAATAGGCAAGTTGAGAGGCGTTACAGGCTTGCTATACGCTTGCGGATTACCGGTAAATGCCAGTCTTGAAGGCGCGTGATAGGTTCCAGATTCGACGATCAGCCTTGCCAGGTCATTATTCTTTCGATATTGGCGTTGCAGGGTAAACACCTCATAACAACTGACTTTCCCCTGATAGTATGAACACATCACGACGCCATAACGGCCAGTCGCTGCATCCTTGTCCCTTTGGTTTTCCATAAGGACTGGACGTTGCGTTCCTATGTGTGACAACCCGACCGAGTTTGCCGAACTATTATTCTCTACCGCTACAGAGTGGCGAATTGTATAAAAACTGACGTCGCCGCATTGGAAGCTGACTCGATCCTCATAGGGTACTGATGAAAGGAACAGTTTTATGTTTTCGACGAAGGCGTTCTTGAAGTCGTTGTATAGGGTGTCGAAATTGTCGGAAAATACTTCTTTGACCGGATGCAGTGTGCTCAACTTTGGAAATGTTTTATAAATACTTGTGGCGTTGGCTCGGTCCCAAGTGTCACTGACAAGGTCGTGGGACATATATAATTCCACCAGGGACATGGCTAAATATGACGAGTCACTAAAGAGTAGGTTGTCCAGGAGGGCGCCCGGCAGGAGGAGATTGAATTTTGAGTCGGAATGAACATTCTTGTGAAAAATTATTTCTTTTTCGAGGAAGTCGCACTCGGGTACAAAAGTCTTAAGTACTTCAAGTGCAACATCTTTTCTGGTGGGCAGGGGAGTAGACAGCACATGCGCCGTATGAGCGTATACAGCAATGTATTGCTCATAGGCTAAAACAGCTTTAGCCGAAGTGTTTGTGTCAGGTTGGTTTACAGCATCGGCACTCACAATGCCGTTGATTAACGCCCAGTCGAGGATAGGGTCCAGGGTTGTCAGGCTGTGCAGAAGCTCCAGCTGTTTGTTGACAGGATCGATCTCTACGAATTCCAGTATTTGCGAGTAGGTCATCAAGCGTGAGGATCCTGGCGCGTTCAACTCCGCGAGTGCAACTGCCCGGCGCAAGGTGACCCAGTCGATAGAGCCCAGCAGAAGGGACTCAGGCAGGTCCTTGACGAGAAACTCGGGTGCGATGCCCGCCAACAATAGGTGCGAGGCCAATGGGGCAGTAGCACTGGATACTTTAAGGTTGTCAATGAGGTGTCTTTCCAGCTCGGAGTGAACGGTGGAAAGGGATTTCTCAACGTTTTCAGGTGAGTAAATGTCGTAGCCCGCGACATGCTTTCCAGATGTCTCTTCTCCTATTTCCGGGTGAAGGTCTAATAGAATGGCCGTCACCATAACTTGCTGGAGATACTCATCCGACGCTGTTTGACCAGGTTCAGAACCATACCAGCCAAGCTCATCAATGATGGCTCTGGACAAGGAGTGAGACTCGTAGCCGGAGAGCAACATTTCTAAAACATCATCGATCTCGGATCGTGAAGGTTTAAAGGGCTGATTGCCAAAGAGCTTTTGCTGTAAATGATCGAGCAGCTTTTTCGAGTCTTGCAGGTAGTCTGAATACAAAGTGCGAATGTGCTGTCGTTGCGAGGCCGTCAGGGACAGTGGCATATTTTGGGCTGCTGTCAGTATTTCCCAATAGGTACCCAGTGCTGGAGACGAGGGTGGCGCCATTTCCATAAAGCGGATCAGGTTTTTCGTCTGCGCAATGGTTTCCGGCACGTTGTACTCATGAAAACCAAGCCAATGTGTAATCCCCGTGAACCCGATCTGATCTACCAGACCTCCAGTGGTTGCTGCGATGTCGGCTATGACCCGTAAATCATTGTCCAGATCGGGATCACGCTTGACCCACTCTGTAATATTCTCCCAGCGACGCTTTCGAAGCGAAAGGATTTGACCGCTACTCTCTACCCGCGAACACTTTTCAGTAAGCCCCAACTGTTCGCAAATGCTTATAAATGCTGGTTTTACTATCATTCTCGCCATCATCACTACGCCGGGTTCATGGGCTTCATGCAGTGACGATCCGCCGATCAAGGGGATGTTGGATTGATTCCAGTCGACCTTCAGATTGTCGTATTTTTTTTCCGACTTTCCGTTCGTCTTGACTTTCAGCTCCTCAATGATTTGTCGGTGCTCAAGGCGATCGCTATTTCCCTGCTTTTTGTATTTGATGTCGGCCGCATCCGCATTGGCAGAGTCATATGCTTCAGTGCGATAAATTTGTTTGAAGATTTCACTCACAAAAAAGTCCATTTTTTAGTATGGTAAGTTGAGAGTGAAATACTTCTATGTTGCTCAGGAATAAGCAAGTTACTATATATAAGTCCGTATTTCTGTCGTTAGGCGGAGGCAATCTCTCAGCGTGCAGTCGCGCTGAAATGGCAAGCGTTGCCTATGTAATAAAATAGTAAAACCTGTGCAAGATTACATTCAGACAGTTATCCAGGAAATGCTGTTAGAGCATGCCGCGAATCTTGTCGCGCAATTGATCAATCGAGAACGGCTTGCCAATCACAGACATGCCTTCAGGCACCTCGATGCTTTCGGCATAACCACTGGCAAACAGAATCGGCAACGCCGGGCGCAGCACGCGCGTCTGAGCGGCGAGCTCTCGGCCATCCATTTCCGGCAATCCCACATCGGTCATCAGCAGATCGATGATTTGCGCGCTATCGTTGATCAGGGCGAGGGCTGCTTTGCCACTGTCGGCCTCAAGCACCTTGAACTCCAGTTCTTCCAGCACGTCGACAATCAGCATGCGCACGATGGCGTCGTCTTCGACTACAAGGATGGTGGGCGCTGTGGCGGACATAGGCGTGGCTCTCAACGGTAGGTGTTCGGTCACCGGTCGTTCGAAAATACCGGGCTCTTGCATCAGTCAGTGGTGGGCCCTGACAAGCTCCCGACGCTGTACAAAAGAGAACCACTGTACAGGAGTCGCCAGCAGAACCATTGTTCTAGAGTCAGTGTAGAGCGCTGCCGGATATCGTCGGCGCAGGCGCCAGAAAAATAGATCCCTGACGCGGTTATGGGGCAAACTCCTTCATCTACAACCGTTCACCAAGGCCACCTAATGACTTCTTCGTCTTCGGCTGATGAGCAACGTTTTCGCAACGTCCTGAGCCGCAACATCAGTTTGCCGCTGGGTGTGGGCGTGCTTAGCGCAGTATTTTTCGTCTCCTTGATCACCTATCTGTTCTCGGTAAACCGGTGGGTCGAGCACACGGACCGGGTGATCAATAACGCCAACGAAGCGGTAAGGCTGACGGTCGACCTGGAAACCGGGATGCGTGGTTTTTTGCTGTCCGGTGACGAGCATTTTCTCGATCCCTATGAAACGGCCAAACCGAGAATCCTTGCCGCGCTCAAGACCTTGCAGGAACTGACGGCCGATAACCCGCCACAGGTCGATCGCCTGCGCAGGCTCGAGGCTTTGCAGGTCGAGTGGAACGATTACGCGCAGCGAATGATCGATTTGCAGCGCAGCGGCGGTGATTACCGGGCTGCCGTGAAGTCTGGCCGGGGTAAGCGGCTGACCGATGAAATCCGCAAGCAGTACGAAGATGTCATCGACATAGAGCAACAGTTGCGCACCACTCGCAACGAAGACGTTCGCCGCACGACGATCTGGACCATTTCCCTGTATTTGCTGTTTGTTGTCGGTGTCAGTGGTTTATTGGCCTATGTCGGTCGGCGCGATCTGCTCAGCCTGTCGAAAAGCCACAGTGTCAACCTCGCCGAGCAACGCAAGAGCGCGCAACGTCTGGAGCAGCAAGCCTGGCTGCGCAACGGCCAGACCGAGTTGGCGGAACAGGTGCTGGGGCAACTGACGCTGAACTTGCTGGGTCGCAATATTCTGCAATTCTGCGCGCAGTACCTGGGCACCGCCGTCGGCGCGATGTATCTGAAAGAAGAGCACGGCGGCCTCACGCGCATAGCTTCTTACGGCTTCTCCCGTGAGCAGGAAGAGCGCGAGCAAGCGATCTACAGCGGTGAGGGCATTACCGGCCAGGCGGCACAACAGGGTCGGTTGATTCGTCTGGATGAAGTGCCGGTCGACTACTTCAAAGTCAGCTCCGGGTTGGGTCAAGGAGCGCCGCGCAGTGTGCTGGTGGTGCCGGTCAGTGATGACGGCCGGGTCAACGGCGTGATCGAACTGGGTTTCCTGCGGGTCCTGACCGAGCGTGATATCGAACTGCTGGAGTTGATTGCCGGGAACATCGGCACCTCCATCGAAGCGGCGCGCTATCGTCAGCGGTTGCAGGAAGTGCTGGCCGAAACCCAGCAACTCAATGAAGAGTTGCAGGTGCAACAAGAAGAACTGAAGAGCGCCAACGAAGAGCTGGAAGAGCAGTCGCGGATTCTCAAAGACTCCCAGGCGAACCTGGAGACCCAGCAGGTCGAGCTTGAGCGGACCAACGAACAGCTTGCCGAGCAAGCACAAATCCTGGCCGAGCAGCGCGATGCGATGGATCGCAAGAACGGGGAGTTGAACCTGGCCCAGGTACAACTTGAGGAGCGGAGCAAGTACAAGTCCGAATTCCTCGCCAATATGTCCCACGAACTGCGCACACCACTGAACAGTTCGTTGATCCTTGCCAAGTTGCTGGCAGAGAACCCACACGAAAATCTCAGTGCCGAGCAGGTAAAGTTCGCCGAGTCGATTTACTCGGCTGGCAACGATCTGCTCAACCTGATCAACGACATTCTCGACATTTCCAAGGTCGAGGCCGGCAAGCTTGAAATACGCCCCGAAAACACCAGCGTCGCGCGCCTGGTGGACGGCTTGCGCGACATGATTGAACCACTGGCAGCGGACAAACACCTGGCGTTCAATGTCGAACTGCAGTCGGATGCGCCGCTGATGCTGTTCACCGATCGTCAGCGTCTGGAGCAAGTGCTCAAGAACCTGCTGTCGAATGCCGTTAAATTTACCGAGAAGGGCTCTGTCAGCCTGACCGTCACCCGGCATCCGGGCGCGGGCATTGCCTTTATTGTCGGTGACTCGGGTATCGGCATCGCCCGCGATCAGCAGGAAAGTATTTTCGAGGCCTTCCGTCAGGCCGATGGCACCACCAACCGTCGTTACGGGGGCTCGGGGCTGGGCTTGTCGATCTCGCGTGACCTGGCGGCGTTGCTCGGCGGTTCGATCAGCGTCATCAGTGAACCGGGGCAGGGCAGTTCATTCACGCTGGTGATGCCCGAGCAGTATGTTGAACCTGGCGATGAGCCTGTTGAGCCGATGAAGATCGCGTCAGTCGTCGCTGCACCCAAGGTTTGCGCCGCGCCCGTACCGTCCATTACCGACGTGGCCATTGCGCGCTTTGCCGATGACCGTGACAACGCGCCATTCACCACTCGCTGCATCCTGGTGGTGGAAGATGAAGTGAACTTTGCGCATATCCTCTTCGATCTGGCCCACGAACTGGGCTATCAATGCCTGGTGGCTCACGGTGCCGATGAAGGTTACGACCTGGCGACACAATTCATGCCGGACGCGATCCTGCTGGACATGCGCTTGCCGGACCATTCCGGGCTGACGGTATTGCAGCGTCTCAAGGAACATGCCGAAACCCGCCATATTCCGGTCCATGTGATTTCCGTCGAGGACCGTGTCGAAGCCGCCATGCACATGGGCGCCATCGGTTATGCGCTCAAGCCGACGACTCGCGAAGAGCTCAAGGATGTGTTCGCGCGACTGGAAGCCAAATTGACCCAAAAGGTCAAACGCGTGCTGCTGGTGGAAGACGATGACCTGCAACGCGACAGCATTGCCCGGCTGATCGGTGACGATGACATCGAGATCACCGCCGTCGGCCTGGCCCAGGAGGCGCTGGACCTGCTGCGCGACACTATTTATGACTGCATGATCATCGACCTGAAACTGCCGGACATGCTCGGCAATGACTTGCTCAAGCGCATGTCCACCGAAGACATCTGCTCGTTCCCGCCAGTGATCGTCTACACCGGGCGCAACCTGACCCGTGATGAAGAAGCGGATCTGCGCAAGTATTCACGCTCGATCATCATCAAGGGCGCGCGTTCGCCAGAGCGCTTGCTCGATGAAGTGACACTCTTTCTGCACAAAGTCGAATCGCGGTTGTCCCATGAACGGCAAAGGATGCTCAAGACTGCTCGCAGCCGCGACAAGGTCTTCGAAGGTCGCAAGGTGCTGTTGGTGGACGACGATGTGCGCAACATCTTCGCGCTGACCAGTGCACTGGAGCACAAGGGCGCCATCGTGGTGATTGGCCGTAACGGCCGTGAAGCGATCGAGAAACTCAATGAAGTGGATGACATCGACCTGGTGCTGATGGACGTGATGATGCCGGAAATGGATGGTTTTGAAGCCACCACCTTGATCCGCAAGGACCCGCGCTGGCGCAAACTGCCGATCATCGCGGTGACGGCCAAGGCCATGAAGGACGATCAGGAACGCTGCCTGCAAGCGGGCTCCAACGATTATCTGGCCAAGCCCATCGACCTGGACCGGCTGTTCTCGCTGATTCGCGTGTGGTTACCGAAGATGGAAAGAATCTAAGTGGAACGCAGGGCCGGCGCGGCACAGGAAATAACTGATGACAGACCCTGACATCGAGCTAAGGCTGCTGATCGAAGCGATCTACCTCAAATACAGCTATGACTTTCGTGACTACTCCGGCGCTTCGATCAAGCGTCGGGTCAATCACGCCTTGCATCAGTTCGAGTGCAAGACCATTTCCGCGCTACAGGAGCGGGTATTGCACAACCCGACGGCGTTCATGCAGTTGCTGCAGCTGCTGACGATTCCGGTCAGCGAGATGTTTCGCGACCCTGCACACTTCCAGGCGATCCGTCAGGAAGTGGTGCCGCTGCTCAAGACTTACCCCTCGATCAAGATCTGGATCGCCGGTTGCAGCACGGGCGAAGAGGTCTATTCGATGGCGATTCTGCTGCGCGAAGAGGGCTTGCTGGAGCGCACCATTATCTACGCCACTGATATCAACCCGCGTTCGCTGGAAAAGGCCAAACAAGGGATTTTCTCGCTGGCGAACATCCGTGCCTACACCCATAACTACCAGCAGGCCGGTGGCCAGTGCTCGTTCGCCGACTACTATACGGCAGCGTATGACCACGCGATTTTCGACAAGACCCTGCGTGAGAACGTGACCTTCGCCGATCACAGTCTGGCGACCGACAGTGTTTTTTCAGAAACTCAATTAATTTCATGTCGCAATGTATTGATCTATTTCAATAAAAAGCTGCAGGATCGCGCCTTCGGGCTGTTTCATGAGTCGCTTTGTCACCGTGGTTTCCTGGTGCTGGGAAGCAAGGAAACCCTGGAGTTCTCAACCTACGGCAAGCAATTCGAACCTTTGGTCAAACAAGAACGGATCTACCGCAAGCATGCTGAGTAATATCCAGGCCAAATTGCTGATCGTCGACGATCTGCCGGAGAACCTGCTGGCTCTCGAAGCGCTGATCAAGCGTGAAGACCGTACGGTGTACAAGGCGCTGTCGGCAGACGAAGCCTTGTCATTGCTGCTGCAGCACGAGTTCGCCATTGCCATTCTCGATGTGCAGATGCCCGGCATGAATGGCTTCGAACTGGCCGAATTGATGCGCGGTACCGAGAAAACCCGGAACATTCCGATAATCTTCGTCAGCGCTGCTGGACGAGAGCGCAATTACGCCTTCAAGGGTTACGAAAGCGGTGCCGTGGACTTTCTGCAGAAACCGCTGGATATTCACGCGGTGAAAAGCAAGGTGAATGTGTTTGTCGACCTGTACCGACAACGCAAGGCGATGAAACTGCAGGTCGAGGCCCTGGAGAAAAGCCGCCGTGAGCAGGAGGCGTTACTCAAGCAATTGCAGGCCACCCAGAACGAATTGGAGCAGGCTGTGCGCATGCGCGATGACTTCATGTCGATCGTCGCTCATGAGGTGCGTACGCCGTTGAACGGGCTGATCCTCGAAACCCAACTGCGCAAGATGCACTTGGCCCGGGACAATGCCGCGGCGTTTACCCTGGACAAGATGCACGCGATGGTCGATCGCGATGAGCGGCAGATCAAGAGCCTGATTCGTTTGATCGAGGACATGCTCGATGTGTCGCGGATTCGCACGGGCAAGTTGTCCATCCGCCCCAGCCGGTTTGACCTGGCGCAATTGGTGGGCAACCTGTTGCAGAATTTTGCGCCGCAGGTGGAATCCGCCGAATCGTCGGTGACGTTTGTCGCGCCGCAACCGGTGGAAGGCCATTGGGATGAGTTCCGCATCGAGCAGGTGGTGTGCAATTTGCTGACCAACGCCCTGCGTTATGGCGCCAGGAACCCGATTGAAGTGTACGTGTATAGCCAGGACGGCGAAGCGCGAGTGGAGGTCCGGGACCAGGGGATTGGCATCAGCGAGGAAAACCAGCAGCGAATTTTCCAGCAGTTCGAGCGTGTATCGGCGAAAACTGCGGTAGCCGGACTTGGCTTGGGGCTGTTTATTTCCGAGCAGATCGTCGCTGCCCATGGCGGATATATCACGGTTGAGAGCAAGATTAATCAAGGCTCGTTATTTCGTGTTTGCCTACCGCTGTAGGAAAACTGCCCAAGCAACGCAACCTCTGCAAGACCGCAGGGTCGTATCTGCAGCTATTGACCGAACAAAGGCTTCCCATGAGTGAAGATGCACAAGACGTCGTATTGATCGTTGAAGATGACCCCTCGATCCTGATGGTACTGGTCGCCTATCTGTCGGGTGAAGGCTATCGGGTTTTGCAGGCTGTCGATGGTGAACAGGCCTTTGAAATTCTGGCCAGCAAACCGCACCTGGACATGATGATCACCGATTACCGTCTGCCCGGCGGCATCTCCGGGGTACAGATCGCCGAACCCGCCGTGAAGTTGCGACCGGAGCTCAAGGTGATTTTCATCAGCGGTTACCCGCAGGAAATTCGTGAGTCTGGCAGCCCGATCGCGCAAAAAGCGCCGATCCTGGCCAAGCCGTTCGACCTTGATGAGTTGCAGGTACTGATGCAGGACATGCTTTCGTAAATACCCCCGTAGGAGCTGCCGAAGGCTGCGATCTTTTCAGGATCAAAAGATCGCAGCCTTCGGCAGCTCCTACGGGCCATTTTTTACAACCCTTGCTGTAACGCCGGATCATCCGGATTCATCTGCTCAAGCTGCGCCAGCAGCACCTGAACGTTCTGCAGCTGGCCGCTTTCCTTCCAGTAGTTGATCAGCAGCACCCGTGCCTTGCGATCGGCCGGGTGACGCTGAACAATCTCTTGCAGCTGCTTTTGCGCCGCATCGAGTTCTTCCTGACCGTGCAAGGTAGTCGCCAGGTCGTAGCGGTATTCCTTGTTGTCGGGTTCCAGTTCCACCGCTTTTGAAAGGCCGAGCAGGGCGAACTCGCTTTGTCCGCGATGCAGCAACCACAACCCTAAAGCATGCTGTAGATAGGCGGAATCGGGTTGAGTCCGTAATTGTTTGGCCAACATTTGTTGGGCAGCATCGACCTGGCCCTGTTTATCCAGCACCTCGATCTGCATCACCAGTGCCGGCAGGTTGCCCGGATCCAGACGTAATGTCTGATCGAGCGCTTGCTGTGCTTCTTTCAGTTCGGCGTTGTGCAGGTACAGGCGAGCCAGTTGATAGTGGGTCCCGGCGCTTTCGGGCTGACCTTTGAGCGAGTGCTCATACTCATCGATGACCTGCTGCAAGGGGCCGAAGTACAACCCCAGATCATCCGGTGAAAGCCCCAATAATGCATTCGCTGTGGCAAAACGCACGGCTTGCTCGCTGTCATCGAGCAAGGGCCCGAGCAACAGGCTGCGCTGGCCATTGGGCACCAGCCCGACGATGCTTTTGATTGCGGCCAGGCGAACCTCTATCACCGGGTTTTGCAGGTCGGCGTCTGCCAGTTTCAGCGCCTGCGGGCTCGGGTAGTTCGGCAGTTCTGCATGCAACAAGACACGACGCGTGTCTGATAAGTCCGGACGCGCCAGTTGCTGATAAAGCACTCGCGCCGCACCAGGTTGGCCATTGCGGGCTTTTTCCATGGCGTCGTGATAGCCCTGCTTGATTGCAGGCGGCACCACGGGCGTGGTGCTGCGCAACGAAAACCAGGCAATACCGACGGCAATCAGGACAAGCAGGCTGATGAACAGGTGGCGGCGAGGCTTGGGCATGCAGGAATCCGGAATCTGACAGCGTTTGCAAAGTCGTCAGCTTCGGTCAGCCGGCGCTGCGAGTCAAACCCCGAACTCGGTTCAACGCATACTCGATGGTCTCAAGCAGACCATCAGACTCTGAAACCTCTCAACGTAGCGTCGCAGTGACTACGCTTGCTGGAGATGACGGATCGAGCTAACCCATGCAGCCGCTGATTCACTATTTCAAAATGGTCATGAACCCTGGTCAGGCAACGTTGCTGTTTGCGTTGAGGACCATCGCGGCTGGCCTGTTGACCCTTTATCTGGCGTTTCTCTTCGACCTGGATCAGCCCAAATGGTCAATCATGACCGTGGTGATTGTCAGCCAGCCGTTGGGTGGCATGGCGTTGGCACGGAGTTTCGGTCAGATCATCGGCACCACTCTCGGTGCCGCTGTGGCGGTACTGATCATGGCGATTTTTCCGCAAGCGCCGCTGCCGTTCATTGTCACACTGGCGATATGGCTGGGGATTTGTACCGCCGGCGGCACATTGCTGCGTTACACCAGTTCCCAGGCGTTTGTGTTGAGCGGCTACACCGCGGTGGTCGTCGCGCTACTGGCTCAGCCCGATCAAGACAACACCTTGATGCTGGCCATCACCCGGGTGACTGAAAACCTGCTGGCGGTGGCGTGTGTCTGTGTCGTGAGTTTGCTGACAGCACGGCCGGAAGCCGTGGCGCGCGGTTACTTCGCCAAGGTCGACCAATTGATCAAACTGACGGCGACTCACGCGGCGGCGGTGATTCGTACCGAAGAAAGCGAGGCCGATTTTCACCAACGGCAAATGAAACTCCTGGGCGAGATCAGCGCGCTGGAGGGCTTGCGTCGGCATTTGTATTTCGATGCGCCACGCTTGCGCGAGGCCAATGGTCTGGTGCAGTTGCTGGGTAACCAATTGGTGTTACTGAGTTCGCGGTTGACCGTCCTGCGCCATCAGCGGCTGCTGCTCAGTGAGCGCTGGAAAGGCGAGCTTCCTGAGGATATCCAGCGTTTGCGGGCAGAAGAACTGGCATTTCTTGATGAATTGGCCGTTCACGGGCGTGCGCTTTCGACTGAGTCTCGCCAGCACTTTAGCGCACTGCAGCAACGCTTCGACCGTCAGGCGCAAAAAGCCGAACAACGGGTCGAGGCGATGCCGGCGACCTTGCGCTCACTGGCCTGGGCGCTACGGTGGGAGCAGGCCCGGATGCTGCAGCAACTGGAGCAGATTCTTGAGCTCAGCGAGGCGATACAGGAAGGGCGCATGGCCAGTTGTATTTACCGGGAGGGCCAGATCAATCCTTTGCACCTGGATTTCACCCTGGCGACGATGAACGCTATTCGAGCGTTCACGGCATTGCTGGTTGGCGGTGTGATCTGGATCGAAACCGGTTGGGATGGCGCCCGTGCCGGGATGGTCCTGATAGGCATTCTCTGCTCGCTGATGGCGACGTTGCCCCGTCCGTTGCTGGCCAGCCTGAACTACGCCAGGGGGCTAGTGCTGGGATTGGTGGTATCGGCGCTCTACCAGTTCATGCTGGTGCCGGCGATTAACAGCTTCGAGTTGCTGGCGCTGATATTTACGCCACTGCTCTATGTGGTTGCCGTGGGATTGTCGAGCCCTGCGACCGCCGGCATCGGCATGGGGCTGGGGCTTTCGGGCTTTCTGATGATTGCTCCGCAGAACATCGGTATCGGGCAGAACACGGCAAGCCAGTGGTTCGAGTTTGCCGGCGCTTATAGCAGTGCGTGTGTGCTTGCAGTAATGGTTTACGCGTTGATTTTTCCCTTCAATCCGGCACTGCGGATCCGTCGATTGTTCAAGGAAAACCGCGAGCAGGTGTATGCCTTGCAGAAAGCCTCGGCCACCGATGAACAGCAATTCGCTTTTGAAAGTCGCATGGTCGACCGCTTGACCATGATGTTGGGGGTATTGCCGGCCGCCAACAACCCGCGCTCGAACGAGCTTTTTGAAGCCAGCCTCGGGTGCATGGCATTCGGTGTGGCCTTGAAGCAATTGAAACAGCAAAGCCTGAACCTCAGCAATGTCTTGCTGAACCAGCCAATGCGAGTCCGTCTACTGACCGCTGTACGCGAGGCGGGAAGACTGGTTGCCGGCCGGCGCGGTGTCGAGCTGGCGCCGTTGCTTAATGACTTGCGGATACTCGGTGATGAGCTCGACGACCTGCATGCCGATGGATCGCCGACCGCCCACGACACCTTGTGGTCGATATTCCGGATGCGCGTTTCGTTGTTGATTGTCGCAGCGTTTCTGGAGCGTTATCGCTCACTGCTGGTGCCATCAGAAGAAGGAGTACCGGTTCTTGCCCATTGATTTCGAAATAGGCGGTGTCTACTTGCCTCCGATCGCCCAGGCCTTGTTACTGGCGCTGCCGATCTTTTTGTTACTGGACTGGGCCCTGCGCCGTGTCGGCCTGTTGCGTTTGGTCTGGCATGAGGCGCTGTTCGAGGGCGCGTTGTACGCGTGCGTCTGCGCGACCGTGATTCTGCTGATGGGAGCTTGATGACGTTGAAGAAAATCCTCGCTCAAAGCTTGACCCTGATAGTGGTAGTGCTGGCCATCGTGCTTGGCTGGTTTGCCTGGGAGCATTACACCCGCGCGCCCTGGACTCGCGATGCACGGGTTCGCGCCGACGTGGTGACACTCTCCGCTGACGTGTCCGGGCGCATCGTCGGTCTGCATGTCCAGGACAATCAGCATGTAACGAAGGGCGACCTGCTGCTGGAAATCGACCCGGCCCGCTATACGCTGGCGGTCGAACGTGCCAAGCGTTCGGTGGAGGTCGCCAAGGCCGCTTTGGGTCAGTCACACGCCGCGATTGTTGCCAGTGATGCGTTGCTTAAGCAGCGCCAGAGCGAAGAGCAGCGGCGGCGTACCCTCAAGCAGAAGTTTGCGGTTTCGGGGGAAGAGTGGGAGAAGTCCAGCACTGAAGTGGCGGTGGCACAGGCAGACCTGCTGCGCAATCAAGCCAATCTGGGGTTGGCTCAAGCCAATGTGCAGCTGGCGATTGCCGCGTTGACCCAGGCCGAACTGGATTTACAGCGCACCCGGGTCGAGGCCCCGGTCAGTGGTTACGTCACCAACCTGCTGACCCGTCAGGGGGATTATGCCGCTGCCGGCAGCGCGCTGTTGGCACTGGTCGACAGCGATTCGTTTTATGTCAGTGGCTACTTTGAAGAAACCAAGTTGCCGCGAATCGAGGAGGGTGCTCGGGTCCGGATTCAGCTGATGAGTGGTGAAACCTTTGGCGGCAGGGTCCAAAGCATCGCGTTCGCCATTGCTGACCGGGAGAACTCGCCGGGCAGCCGACTGTTGGCCAGCATCAATCCCAGCTACACCTGGGTCAAACTGGCACAACGGGTGCCGGTACGGATCGATATCGACGCCGACTATGCGGGCAAAAACCGCCTGCGCGCGGGCACCACCGCAACAGTGACGGTTCTGGAAACCACCAAACCGTAGAAGCATGGCTTGCCCGCGATGGCATAGGTATCTACACATCTCTGATGACCGCCAGATCTCTCGTAGGAGCTGCCGCAGGCTGCGATCTTTTGGCGTCTGCAAGGAGTCGAAGATCAAAAGATCGCAGCCTGCGGCAGCTCCTACAGGTGATCCGTGAAGAACCAAAAAAAAGCCCCGCGACCGAATGAGGCGCGGGGCAAAAAAATTGGTTGGTTGCGGCCAACCAAAGGAGCTCTTGAAGGGTTACTTGCTGGCGACCGTCTCGGGTTGCCAGCCACCGCCGAGCGCCTTGTAGATGGCGACGATGCCACGGTAAAGATCAACCTCGGCCTGGGCCTGGGAGTCCTCGGCCGCCAGGCGTTCACGTTGCGCGTCGAGCAGCACCAGGAAATCCGCGGTGCCTTCACGGTAGCGAATTTGTGCCAGGTCAGCCGCGGCACGGCTCGACTCACTCTGACGAATCAGCGAGATCAGGCGTTGCTGACGTTTACCGTAATCGGAGAAGGCGTTCTCCGACTCTTCCAACGCTAACAACACTTGCTGCTCATAGGTCGCCAGGGCGCCTTCGGCGTTAGCATCGGCTGCCCGCAAACGAGCGCGTACGCTGCCCAGGTCGAACGCTGCCCAGGTAATGCTTGGGCCGAGCGCCCAGGCGCTGGCTGCCGACGAGCCGATCTGCGAACCACGTCCGGCGGTGAAGCCGAGGAAACCGCTGAGGCTGACCCGTGGGAACAGATCGGCCTTGGCCACGCCGATGCGGGCGGTGGCGGCGGCCAGTTTGCGTTCGGCACTACGGATATCTGGACGGCGTTGCAGCAGCTCACCCGGATCACCAATCGGCAAGGCCTTGGCAATCGCCGGCAAGTTGGCCGGGCTGAGGTCGACGGTCAGCTTGTCCGGGCGCTCACCCAGCAGGGTGGCGATGCGGTTGCGTTGGCGTGCCTGCACCTCTTGCAGTTGCGGCACACTGGCTTCGACAGCAGCGAGGCGGGCATCAGCGCGAACCACATCGAGCTGATCACCGACGCCGGCATCACGCAGGCTTACGGTGATCTTGCTCGATTCTTGCTGGTTCTTCAGGTTGGCCAGCGCGATTTTTTCCCGCAGTTGCGCACCGCGCAGTTGACCGTAAGCGTCCACCAGTTCGGCAATCATGCTGACTTGCAGTTGGTACAGATCGGCTTCGGCCACTTGCTGATCGGCATCGGCCGCTTCCAGATTGCGCTGGATACGGCCGAACAGATCCACTTCCCAGGCCATGTCCAGGCCCAGGTCATAACGCTCGCTGTTGACGCGGTCGGTGGTCTGGCCGGGAATCTGGCCCTTGGCCAAATCGCTGCTGGCGCGGGCGGTCACGTTGGGTGTGGTCTGGGTGGCCGCGTCATCACGAAACGCACGAGACGCCTTCAAGCGGGCATACGCCACTCGCAGATCACGGTTGCCCTGCAACGACTGGGTCACCAACTGATTGAGGACCGGGTCGTCGAACTGCTTCCACCAGATACCTTCGAAGCGTGCGCGGTCGAAGTTCTTCTGACCGTTTGCGCCGTCGGTGGCGGCCGTGATGTTGGCCGCCGCAGTAAGCGGCGTCTTGTAGTCCGGGCCTACGGCACAGGCACTCAGGGCCAGTACCAGCAAGCTCGGCAGGAAGACTTTCAGACTCATTGTTGCGCCTCCAGTTTCAGGGCCTTGGCCGCTTTGCGTGCTTCGCCGCGCTCCACAAAACGACGGATCAATATGTAGAACACTGGCGTCAGCAACAGACCGAAGAAGGTCACCCCGAGCATCCCGGAGAACACCGCCACACCCATGGCATGACGCATTTCTGCACCGGCACCGCTGGAGAACACCAGAGGCACCACACCCATGATGAAGGCGAAGGAGGTCATCAGGATCGGCCGCAGACGCAGACGGCAGGCTTCCAGTACCGCGCTGAGCGAGTCCATACCTTCCTCTTGCTTGTCCTTGGCGAACTCGACGATCAGGATCGCGTTCTTACAGGCCAGCCCCACCAGTACGATCAAACCGATCTGGGTGAAGATGTTGTTGTCGCTACCGGACAGAATCACCCCGGTAATCGCTGACAGCAGCGTCATCGGTACGATCAGGATCACCGCCAGTGGCAGGCTCCAGCTCTCGTATTGCGCGGCCAGTACCAGGAACGCCAGCAGTACGCAGAGCGGGAACACGAACAACGCAGTGTTGCCGGACAGAATCTGCTGGTAGGTCAGGTCGGTCCACTCGTAGGTCATGCCGTTAGGCAGTTCGTCCTTGAGCAGTTTCTCGATGGCCTGTTGCGCTTGGCCGGAACTGTAGCCGGGGGCGGCAGCACCGTTGATTTCAGCGGTGATAAAGCCGTTGTAGTGCATCACGCGGTCCGGCCCCGAGGTGTCGCTGACCTTGATGAAGGTCGCCAGCGGGATCATCTCGCCTTTGTTGTTGCGCACTTTCAGCTGACCGATCTGATCCGGTTCGAGGCGGAACTGCTGCTCGGCCTGAACGTTGACCTGATAGGTGCGACCGAAGCGGTTGAAGTCGTTGGCATACAACGAACCCAGATAGATCTGCAGGGTGTCGAAGATGTCGCTGACGGCCACGCCGTGGGTCTTGGCTTTTTCACGGTCGATGGCGGCATCGACCTGTGGCACGTTCACGGTATAGCTGGTGAACAGCCCGGCCAGTTCCGGCACGCTGCGGCTCTTGGTAATGATGTTCATGGTTTCTTTATACAGCTCGTCATAGCCCAGGTTGCCCCGGTCTTCGATCTGCAGGCGGAAACCACCGATGGTGCCCAGGCCTTGTACTGGCGGCGGCGGGAAGATCGCCATGTAGGCTTCCTGAATCCCGGCGTATTGGCCATTCAAGGCACCGGCAATCGCACCGGCCGACTGGCTTGGGTCCTTGCGTTGGTCGAACGGTTTCAGGGTCACGAATACGATGCCGGCATTCGGGCTGTTGGTGAAGCCGTTGATCGACAGGCCCGGGAAGGCCACTGCGCTTTCCACGCCAGGCTGTTTCAGGGCCAGGTCGGACATGCGCTTGATCACATCTTCAGTACGGTCCAGGCTCGCCGCGTCCGGCAGTTGGGCGAAGGCCACCAGGTATTGCTTGTCCTGGCCCGGCACGAAACCGGTCGGTGTGCTGGAGAAACCGAGGAACGTCAACGCCATCAGGCCGGCGTACAGCAGCAGGGCGATGCCGCTGCTGCGGATCACACGACCCACGGTGCCTACGTAGCTATGGCTGGCACGATCAAAGAAGCGGTTGAACGGACGGAACAACCAGCCACCGAAGATCCCGTCGAGGACTTTCGAGAAGCGGTCCTTGGGCGCGTCATGGCTTTTGAGCAAGACAGCAGCCAAGGCTGGCGACAGGGTCAGCGAGTTGAAGGCCGAGATCACCGTGGAAATCGCGATGGTCAAGGCGAACTGCTTGTAGAACTGCCCGGTCAACCCGGAGATGAATGCCGCCGGGATAAACACCGCACACAGCACCAGCGCGGTGGCGATGATCGGGCCGGTTACTTCACGCATGGCACGCTTGGTCGCTTCGACTGGCGTGAGCCCCAGACCGATGTTTCGTTCGACGTTTTCCACCACCACGATGGCGTCGTCGACCACGATGCCGATGGCCAATACCAATCCGAACAACGACAGCGCGTTAAGCGAGAAGCCGAACAGGTGCATCACTGCGAACGTACCGATCAGCGATACCGGTACCGCCACCAACGGAATGATCGAGGCGCGCCAGGTTTGCAGGAACAGGATCACCACCAGCACCACCAGAATCAGTGCTTCGAACAGTGTGTGCACCACAGCCTCGATGGAACCACGAACGAAAATCGTCGGGTCATACACGATGCTGAAGTCCATGCCTTCGGGGAAGCTCTTCTTCAGCTCGGCCATTTTGGCCCGCACTTCGTTGGAGATCTCGATAGCGTTGGAGCCCGGACGCTGGAAGATCGGGATCGCCACGGCCGGTTGGTTGTTCAGCAGGGAGCGCAAGGCGTACTGACTGGAACCCAGTTCGACGCGAGCAATGTCTTTGAGGCGAGTGATTTCACCGTTTTCGCCGGAGCGAATAATGATGTTCTCGAACTCTTCCTCGGAGACCAGGCGACCTTGAGTGTTGACCGAGAGCTGGAACGCGGTGGCGTTCGGCGCAGGCGGAGCACCCAGGGCACCGGCAGCAACCTGACGGTTCTGCTCGCGAATCGCGTTGACCACATCGGTCGCGGTCAGGTTACGCGAAGCGGTCTTGTTCGGATCGAGCCAGACCCGCAGCGAGTAGTCGCCCATACCGAACAGTTGCACGTCACCGACACCGCCCAACCGCGCCAGCTCATCCTTGATGTTGAGCAGGGCATAGTTGGACAGGTAGAGCATGTCGTAGCGTTTGTCCGGCGAGGTCAAGTGCACAACCATGGTCAGGTCGGGCGAGGCCTTGTCCACCGTGATACCGATCCGGGTCACTTCTGCGGGCAGCTTGGGCTCGGAGCGGGTGACGCGGTTCTGCACCTGCACCTGAGCGTTGTCCAGGTCGGTGCCCAGCGCAAAGGTGATGGTCAGGGTGATCTTGCCGTCAGCGGTGGACTGCGAGGACATGTACAGCATGTTCTCGACGCCGGTGATGGCTTGCTCCAGCGGAGCGGCAACGGTTTCACCGATGACTTTGGGGTTGGCACCCGGGAAGTTGGCGCGAACCACCACGGTCGGTGGCACGACTTCCGGGTATTCGCTGATCGGTAGCTGGAACAGCGAGATGCTGCCGGCGATCAGGATCAGCAGCGAGAGCACCGCTGCGAAGATCGGCCGTGAAATGAAGAATTGGGAAAAATTCATCGGAGTTGTCGTCCCTTAACCGCGTGGAGTCGCAGCGGCGAGTTTCACAGCCGTACCCGGCGCAACCTTGGCAGGTGCGACTTGGGGCAGGTTGCTGGCTTCAAGCGCTTGACGTTGTTGAGCAAGGGCCGCGAGGGTTTCCTGGCTGGCCATCGGAATCACTTCAGGCGTCACCGGGGAACCCGGACGCACCCGTTGCAAACCCTTGACGATGATCGTGTCGTCCTTGCTCAGGCCGCTGCGCACGATGCGCAATCCTTCGATCTTCGGCCCCAGTTCGACGGCGCGATAAGCCGATTTGTTGTCGGCGTCCATCACCAGTACGAACTTTTTACCAAGATCGGTACCGACGGCTTCGTCGTTGATCAGCACGGCGGAATAGGTCCCGCTGCCCACCAGTTTCAGGCGAGCGTAGAGGCCGGGGGTGTATTCGCCCTTGCTGTTATCAAACACCGCGCGACCACGAATGGTGCCGGTTTTCGGGTTGACCTGGTTGTCGACGAAGTTCATCTGGCCCAGGTGTGGGTTGCCTTCTTCATTGGACAGGCCAAGGTAAACCGGAGTGGTTTGACCGCGTTGGCCCTGGCGGGCGAGCTGGGTGTACTTGAGGTACACACGCTCATCGGCGTCGAAGTAGGCGTAAATCTTGTCGGTGGAGACCACGCTGGTCAGCGCGGTGACATCAGCGGTGACCAGGTTGCCGGCGGTGATTTCGGCACGGCTGACGCGGCCGCTGATCGGTGCGGTGACGCGGGTGAAACTGAGGTTCAGTTTGGCCAGGTCCAGTTGCGCCTGGATGGCGCCGACTGCGGCTCGAGCTTCTTGGGCGGCGCTGCTGCGCGAGTCGGCCAGTTCTGCGGAAATCGCGTTGCTGGTGCGCAGGCGTTCACCGCGTTGGGCTTCATTTTCGCTGCGGGTAGCATTGGCGCGGCCCTGGGCAACCAGGGCTTCAAGGCGGCGGACCTCAGCCTGGAACGGTCGAGGATCGATCTGGAACAGCAGGTCGCCTTTTTTCACCAGTGCACCTTCGGTGAAAGCGACTTCATCGATCTGGCCAGACACCCGAGGACGAATCTCGACGGTTTCCGGTGCTTCGAGGCGGCCGGTGAAGTCGTCCCATTCGTTGACCGGTTGTTCCAGCACCTTGGCCACGCTGACTTTGGCCGCAGGCATGGCGGCAGCGGTGCCCGGGGTCTTGCCGCAGGCGCTCATCACCAGCAAGGCCAGAACGGCCAAGGGGAAGCGCAAATGTTTGAGTGACTGTTCCATGGATGCATCCGCCAATTGTATTGAGATGGACGGATGATGCTCGGCGGGCTTGTATCTCACGAATCGAATGAAGCAAAGGTAACTATCATTCGGAATGATATAAGTGCGAAGTGAGCCCTCTAGCATGGGGCTTTCGTTAGGTGGCTATCAATCTGCGCACTGACAATTCAGTGTTGCACGGAATGCAAAGGTCAGGCTGAAAACCGGGTCGCGACCATCGCGAGCAAGCTCACTCCCACACTGGATCTATGCCGGACGCCAAACCGGTGTGCACTGAAGATTAAGTGTGGGAGCGAGCTTGCTCGCGAAGAGGCTATCAGCCCCGATACAAAACCCAGACCTTAACGTGTTTTCATTGGCTGATATTAATACGCTAGCAGTGTAAAGGCTGGGTAACAACTGATAGTTATTAACTAAGTACTGGAATGGATAGTGATGGGCTGTTATACCCACTGAAATCATGAGCTCATTGATTGATAAACGGTATGGCATGTTAAATTTTTTACCAAAAAGCATTGAGTGTTTTTTTTATGGCGCTTTGGTCGTGCGGTTGACGGATGGCTAAATAATGGCTGTTAGCTAATGGCTGCCTTTAATTTATATTTTCAAGGTAAATCGTTAAATCATAACTGTTTGAATATTAAGTGATTTGTATAATTAAGTGGCTCTTATCACATAATGTTATTAACGGTTGCTAGTTTGAGTCTGTAGGGGTGGCGATATTTTGGCGTTTTAGTGTCAGAAAAAACTCTCCAATAGATCAGGCACTTTCTTGATGTGGTGCTAGTGTTGATAGTCTTCTGTTAATCACATTTCGCCTACCGGTAGGGGGGAGTGCGACATGTCGGTTCCAAATCCCCGGATTGCGATTCTTGGCAATAGGGTTTCCAGCTCTAATGTTCTCGAATTTGAGCACTTTACTGATATAAGCAGCTTGCTGGCCGCTCGCGTATTTGATGTTCTGCTGCTGGACATGCCGGCAACTTACGCTGGGCGAGTGCTTCGCAAGTTACGCTCGGCTCCCCCTTATCGCTACACCCTCATTTACTGTTGTCGAGACCAGGACGACTGGTGTGAAGCGTTGGGAGATGGAGCGTGCCCTGCCGAAACCAGCGAAATAAAGACGTTGTGGAATGTGTGGCAAGAACGCTTCGCGTTATTCACGCAGGGTTCGGCTCCCGAACGATTTGAAAGTCGGGTGCTGTCATGGTTGTGGTTACGCGCCAACGCCCATGTGTTTGCCCTGCGAGATCCGGAAGTCCCCCAGCATTATCGCTATCCCTTGCTCGAAGCACTGGCCGATAACGAGCAGGTCAATCCTTTCGTCTGGCTCAGTTTAATGGTGCAACAGGATTGGCTCGAAGAGGGCGTTCTGGTCGATCGCATCCGGCTCTGTTCAGGTTGTGGCTCGGGCCGGCTTAATTACATTGACGTGTGTGCCGAATGCCAGGCTTTGGACATTTCAAGGCAGCCCTCCTTGCACTGTTTTACCTGTGGGCATGTCGGGCCTCAGGATTCCTTTCTCAAAGATAACGTTTTGCTGTGTCCCAATTGCCTGAACCGTTTGCGACATATCGGCAGCGACTATGATCGTCCGCTGGAAAATTATCGCTGCAGGTCATGCCAGGCATTCTTTGTCGACGCCGATGTGCTGGCGCGGTGTCTGGACTGCGGCCTTTCGCACGCACCCGATAAGTTGCGGGTACGGGAAGTCAGAGACTTCCGGCTGGCAGAAGCAGGGCGTTTGCGCTGTCGCCAGGACTTCAACGACCGATCAGTCGATCACTTCGGCCGCCTCAATTTGTTGGGCGGCAAAGACTTTTATGAGTTTCTGACCTGGCAGCTCCAGGTCGTGCGTCGTTATCAACTTCCGGCGTTCTCAGTGATCGGCCTGCGCTTCGTCAATCTGACCGGTACGTTGGCTCGTCTGGGTGAGCACCGCGGGCATGCCTTTATCGATAGCCTTGCCGATAGGCTGAAGGAAACCGTCCGGGAAACAGACCGTTGCTCCCGGAGTACGGAAGAGTTTTTCTGGATCATGCTTCCCCATACCGACAAGGCCGGTCTGGTCAGTGTCAAGCAGCGCTTGAGCCGGGTCGCCGAGTTGTTTTCCGCGCCAGAAGTCAGTGATATCGCCCTGCGTGTCGTCAGTTTCACTGCACCTGAGGATTTGCTTGAGCAAGAAGATGGCGAACTACTGCTGGCCCGTCTGGCCAGCGAGTTGGTGTGACCATGAGCCCATTACTGGAGCAACTCTATAACGCGCTCGGCGCGCTCGCGGGACCGGATGGATTGAGTCGGTTGTTCTACATGCTATTTCCAATGTTTCTGCTTTTTGAACTGCCACTGACGTTCATGGTGATGCTGGGCGTTTTGCGCTGGTTTGCCCGCAAGCGCAGCAGTGTTGTGCCGCTCAGTCTGTACCGACCCAAAGTGTCCTGCATCATCACCTGCTACAGCGAAGGGATGGATGTTCAGACGACGCTGTTAAGCCTGTGCGAGCAAACGTACCCCGGGCACATCGAGATGATTCCGGTGGTCGATGGGGCCACGATGAACCAGTCGACTCTCAGTGCCGTTCGCCAGTTTCGGGTCGACCCGCAGTTGTACCCCCGCCGCCATTTGCGGCCGATTGCCAAATGGCAAAGGGGTGGGCGGGTGTCTTCATTGAACGCCGGCCTGGCCCATGCCAGCGGAGAAATCGTGATGGCGCTGGATGGTGACACCTCCTTCGATAACACGATGGTCAGCGCCATCGTGCGGCATTTCGAGGACCCTTCGGTGCCGGCGGTCGCCGGTAGTTTGCGCGTACGTAATGTATGGGGCTCCTGGGTCACTGCGATGCAGGCGCTGGAATACCTGCTCTCGATCCATATGTCGAAAATCGGTTTGGCCGAGTGGAATCTGGTCAACAACGTCTCCGGTGCTTTCGGCGCTTTCCGCCGCAGTTTCCTGGTGAAGATCGGCGGCTGGAATACCCATACAGCGGAGGATCTCGATCTGACGCTGCGGATCAAAAGCTACTTCAAGCGTCACGGTTTGAGGATCCCGTTCGAGCCGGAGGCGATCGGGCATACCGACGCACCGGCGACTCTCAGGCAGTTTCTGATGCAACGACTGCGCTGGGACGGAGACCTGTTTTTTCTGTACGTCAGAAAGCACAACCACAACATCAACCCGGCTTTGCTGGGCTGGCCGACTTTCCTGATGATTTTGCTCAGCGGCTTTTTCTTTCAGTTGGTGTTGCCGTTCATTATTTTCGGCTACACCTTGCTGGCGCTGTTTGTGCTACCCGGCAAGACGCTGTTGTTTCTGTTTGCGCTGATTTATCTCTTGTACCTGATGATCACCGCGATGATGTTCGGCGCCATGTTGTTGATGGTGTCCGACCGACCTCGACAGGACATGACACTGGCGCTGCTGGTACCGGTATTTCCGTTGTTCATGATGCTTATACGGTGCTGGAGTGCAGTGGCCATGCTCAACGAGATATTTCGTCGTGGCCATGAAGAAACCGCGATGGCGCCCTGGTGGGTTCTCAAACGAGCCACGAGGTTTTGATATGCGATCGATATTTCTGGCCCTGACGTTGTCGTTGCCCCCTGCGGCGCTGGTCGCGCAACCCCTGACCCTTCAGGCGTTGATCGACAGGCAACAATCCGATCCTTTGTTTCTTGCTGGCCAGGCTGACCTGCACGCGCTTGAAGCAGAGTCCAAACTTTCTGAAGACGAGGCCGGATGGCATGCTTTTGCCAGCGCTAGCGTTGGTCGCTACCGAGAACTGGTGACACAAGATATCCGCAATGATTACTACGGTCGCAATGTCAGCCTGGGCATTCGTCACCCATTGTTGGGGAGTCTCAAGCGCCAACTGGATCTGGTGCAAGCCAATCAATACGAACGTCAACGACAGCAGTTGCGCATTGCGTTGCAACAGGCCAGCCAGCGGCTGGCCCTGCGCAGTGCGTACGCCGATTGGTGGCGCGTGCAACAGGAAGCGGCATTGTGCGGCAAACTCATTCCTGTTGCCGAACGGGCCGGCACGACCCTTCGTTCGCGGTTGCAGTCTCAGCTGATGCGGGGTTCCGAGGCCGAGTTGCAAATGAGCGAGTGGGAGGGGGTTGCAAGCCGTTGCAACGCGTTGCGCCAGGTCGAGGCTGACATTCGCGAGGATCTGGCCCGCGTCAGCATGAGCGACATTCCCCCGACCGCGGAGGCCGTCGCGGAACCTTTGGCGATAAGACCACAACCTTTGGTGCAATGGCAGGCGCTGTTGAATCAACATCCGCGGGTGACCGAAAAGCAGAACCTGCGCGACCAGGCTGATCGTGAGCGCGACACCCCCTGGTACGCCTCCATCGATTCCGATGTGGTACTGGCCGACTCTCAGCAGTACAACAACAATTCTGACAAAGCGGGCAGTAGCCTGGTGGCCAGTCTGGTTTTTTCCGTGCCATTCGACCTGGTCGGCAATACTCGTGCTCGCCAACAAGTCGCCGATGCGCGCTACGAAGCGGCCACTGAGCGTGTCGTCGCTGAACAGCGTGCGCTGGGGCTGGAGCTGAGCAAGGCATTGCGGGCGTACAGCGGAGCATTGGCGACGATCAATCAGTCTCGCAAGCAATCGCAAATTGCTCAAAGGGCCTTCGATGAAGAGGAAAGCAGACGCCAGGCACCGGGTGGCAATCTGGAAAACTCGCTCAACACCCAACGTATTTATTTTCAGACAGCTTTCGATTCGATTGCGGCCTGGCATGCAGCCTGGTTGCGTCAGGCGGATTTGAACCTCCTCACCGATGACAACCCGCGCTTTGCGGCACTGTTGGGCGAGGAACATCAACAATGGTCACCGCCGAACACCACACTGGCCGCGTCCCCTGTTGCCGATCCCGCGCAACCACGCCGTACCTTGCCATCACCGGGGCCGGGCAAATGGTCCCAGGCCAGTTACGTCTGGGACAGCGAGGCATTGCTCGATCCTGCCCGACGTTCGGCGCAGCTGCAGGCATTGCGCAAGGCCGGTATGGATAAAATCTATCTCGGACTCAAGGCCTCGCAACTCAACGATCTTGCCGTCACCCGTCCGAGAATCGAGCAACTGCTTCAGGAGGCGGCACGCCAGGGTCTGCAAGTGAGCCTTCTGCTCGGCGACCCCGGCTGGATCGAGCCGCAGCAACGGCAGTCGCTGATTGATCTGCTGAAGACATTGAAGGGGCTTTCATTCGCAAGCCTTCATTTGGACCTGGAGGTCGAGCAGTTGGGGATACCAGTGCCTGATCAGCGCCTGAAAAACTGGCTCGAGACCCTGCGTGCGGCGTCAAAAGAGAGCCCTTGGCCGGTCGAGATTTCCAGCCATCATCGCTGGTTCGCTGAGGCAAACCCGGGACAGACCTGTGTGCCGTGTGCGCTTCCTGAGGTCGGCGTGCGTCAGGTCAGCCTGATGATTTACACACGCAACCCGCAAAGCAGCGCACGAATGGCCGAGCAGATCGCCAAACGCTGGCCGGCTTTGCAATTTCGCCTGGCGCAAAGCACGGAATCGCAATTGCCCGCCACGGAGAGCTGGGCGGGTTCGTCGACGCAACAGTTGCAACATCAGGTGAGCGCCTGGCGCGAACAGTTGCAACCCTATGGGATTGCCGGCATTGACTGGCAAGACTGGCGAGACTTCCCAAAATGGTGAGCCGCTCATGAAAATTCGATTCGATAGTCGTAAAGAGCTGAACCCCACGCAGGAGCACGGGCTGAGTGTGTTGTATGCGCCCGGCAAGCGCATGGCGTTTCGCATGCGCTGGTATCTTATCCTGCTACTGGTTGCCAGTCCGTTGCTCTGGCTGGGCGGCAAACTGGTGTACGGCATGCTGATGATCGACGCACCGGCACAATTGCGCCTGCCTATTCTGGAGGTTCGCGCCCGTGAGGCCGGCCGGGTCGATCAGTTATTTGTGACGGCTGGCGAGCAGGTGCAGGCCGACCAACAGCTGATCAGCCTGGACAATCCAGAGTGGCGTGCCCGATTGCTGCAACTGGCCGCCATGCCGGTCAATGCAGTGCCACCCGGGCACGGTGCGCTGGGCGAGAAGGATCGTCAGTTGCTGAGGACCCGGGTGGGCAGGGCGGAGCAACGGGTTCGAGCGCTGGAAAACCTCGTCGAGCAGGGGGCCGCTACACGCGGGGAAGTACTGGCGGCGCAGTCCGAACGCGACGGGTATCAATCAGACCTGTTGGCGTTTGAGCGTCGAGAGCAATTGGCACGCCAGTCGCCATCCGGCTTTGAGCGGGAGGTCATTGCGCAGAACTCCGAACAACAATGGCTGAAGACGCGCCTGGCCGCTTTGTCCGTCAAGGCGGTCCAGAGTGGTCGGATCGCCGAAGTACTGGTCAATCCGGGCGAAAACGTCGGTGCAGGCACGTTGCTGATGCGCCTGGAGCGACTGGAGGAACCGCTGCTGTGGATTTATCTGGAACCGCTGAATATCAGCTACGCGGTTATCGGTCAGCCCCTGCGTGTGCGCATGCCGAACGGCGATTGGTTACCGGCCCACGTGGTCCAGGCGGTAGACAGTGCCGGACGTACGCCGACGGTATTACGGGGACCGTTTGCCACCAGTGAAATGGGCTTGCAGGTCGCGGCCCGGTTTGATGAAGCGTTGCCGCCGCGCTGGCGGATCGATCAACTGCCGTTGAATGTTCGCTTCCCCACCGATTGGCAACAAATGTTCAGTGCCGGCCGTGAACTCATCGAACGATTCGAGGGCCTCATCGCGATGGATCGGACAACGGCCACCCAGGAGTGAATCAATCATGTCTGCTGATCGAATTCTCGTGACGGGCGGAGCCGGGTTCAGGCCGAGAAAAACCATTCACCAGTGACGTCAGCCATGAGCTACACACGCCTGGCCATTCACTCGGACGATAAACCGATTGAAAGTGCAGGGCGCCCCTCTCTGGCGCCCTTTCAAAACCACACACTCGGAAACGTCTACACCGTATCCCAGGTCATACGCTCATCAATGGGCTTATGCCTTGTTTCGGTCGGGATAAGTGACTTGCCAGTGCAGAATCTGCTGTTGGATATTCCAATGAATAATGTGCTCGTAGAGCTTCTCGACGAAGGCCACTTCGAAACCGGCGGCGACTGCCCACTCGCGGCGGTCTTCGAGCATTGCCGCGACCCGCTCCGGAGCGGGGATAGCCTGCTCATTGGCTTTGAATTGCACAGCGGCTTTCACATAACCCAGGCGTTGTTTCAAGGACTCAAGGATCTGGCGATCAAAAAAATCGATGCCGGCCCGAATATCATTGAGGCTTTCGCAGGCTTCAGGCGTTTTAAGTTGCGACATAGTGCTTGTCTCGATGTGTGATGAAAATAGTCAGTTTCAGATGACGTCGAATCGGGGGCACGTCTCCCTGACGGAGTGTGGAGGTCGTCGCTCATTACCCCCTTGTTTGACCTGCGCCCCCCCAAATCGCCAGGCATCCGTCTCAAGCTCGGCAATGACCTCATCGATCAATGCGTCGATCATCACGTTGTCGTGATGATGGGGTGTCGTTATCAAGTGCGCTGTATCGCCAGACGTCGCCAGGCAATATTTCTTCGCAATCCTTTGCGACGGACAAGGGAACACTACGGTGATGGAGTTCTCGTTGCGCCAGGCATCAATGCCCGCAGCCTGGAATCGATCCACCGCATACTGTGCCTTTTCCAGGCTGTGGTGGATACGCTGGCGCCAGTCAGCGAACGAGTGGCTACGTAGTGCCGCCCACATCATCAACGGTGTATGGCCATTGCGCGAGCCGCTGATGGTCTTGTCATGGGCCAGGATGTAGTCCACTTCCACCGAGATGCGCGCAACATTCTTGCGTTTGGCCACGACAATCCCGCAAGGAATGGGCGAACCGATCATCTTGTGGCCGGAGACGCAGATCGAGTCGATGCCATCGGCGAACGAGAAGGGCTGTGGGTGATCGACGAAGGGCAGGATCATCCCGCTCAACGCTGCGTCTGCGTGCAGGTAGTAGTCATGACGGGCAATGCCCGCCTGCTGCAGACGCTGTTGAATGGTGGCGATATTGTCGACCGCTCCGCGTAGGGTGGTGCCGATGTTAGCGAAGATGATGGGGTGGCGTTCCTGGTCGGCGGTTATTCTTGCCATCAGGTCGTCGTAGTCGATTTCGCCATTGGCCAATGACTCGACTGCACGACATTTGATCCGTAGCAACTTGACGATCTTCGCCACGGAGTAATGGGTGTCTTTGGAGTAGTACAGGGTGCCGTTCGGGAACAGTTCGCGACCCAGGTAGCAGCCAAACATGTTGCCTTCGGTCCCCCCGTTGGTGACGTAGCCCCAGCTGTCGTCGAGCGCGATGTTGAACAGCTCGGAGAAGTACGTCATGACGTCCTTTTCAAAGTCGAACGAGTTCAACAGGTAGTTGCTGTACTCGTTCCAATCCCCGCAGTTGTTGATCGAAAAACGCAGGAAGCGATGCAACTGGGAGTAATCGAAGTCCGCTGATTCGGGGTACCCGATATTGAAGTACTGATTCGTCACGCAGTGCTGCCAGAAGCGCTCAAGCCTGCTTTGGTCGGCAGTGGATAAGGTCATTTCCAACTCCTTTTAGAGGCTGCCTGGTCAGGCGGCTTTTTGCTTCGTGTCTACCAGCGACCACCAACTGGCGAGCGTGGGCGAGGCCGCCAGCTCTTCGAAGCTGACAGCGATGCCGCGTTCTTTGAGCTCCGCTGCGAGCTTCATCACCTGCAAGGAATCGAGGCCGTAGAAAATCAGGTTTTCCTCTGGGTCCAGGTCTTCACAGTCCTCGACAAGTTGCAGTACGCGGGTGTGTAACCAGGCACGGGTGGTTTCCGCCGCCAGGAGCTGGCGTAGTTGCTTTTTGTCGATCTTGCCCACGGCCGTCAGCGGCATGGTCTCGATGAGCCGGATGCGATCGGGCAGTTTGTATTCGGCGATGCCGAGTTCCATCAAGTGGCGTCTCAAGGCGGGTGGTTTGAGATTGGGGTTGCGGGAGACGACGAAGGCGCAGCTCTTTTCCCCCAGCCTGTCGTCGGGCATGGCTACCAGGCCGGCGTGGGTCACGTCCGGGTGGAGGACGATGAGGTTTTCGATTTCCTCCGAGGCGACTTTTTCGCCACCGCGGTTGATCTGATCCTTGACCCTGCCGACGACCCGCAAATCGCCTGTCGGTGTGAGCTGAACGAGGTCGCCGGAATAGTAGTAACCCTCATTGTCAAACGCCTGGGCATTCTGTTCGGGGCTTCGGTAATACCCGCAGAACGTGTAAGGACCGCGAGTGGCGAGCATGCCAGGCTCGCCGTGCGGGACGGGAATGCCTTGTTCGTCGACAATTTTGATTTCGTCATCCGGGCTGATCGGACGGCCTTGAGTGGTGAAGATCTGTTCGTTGGAGTCGTCCAGGCGGGTGTAGTTGATCAGGCCCTCGGCCATGCCGAACACCTGCTGCAACTTGCAGCCGAGCACGCCGGGAACCTTGCGTGCCAGCGAGTCGGCGAAACAGGCGCCGCCGACCTGGAGGAATTCCAGCGATTGCAGTTGCTCTTTGTGCTCCGGTGCGGCCTGCAACCACAAGGCAACCGCACTTGGAACCAGGGCCACGGTATTCACTTCATGGCGCGCAATGATCGAGAAGCAAGTCAACGGTTCCGGGCTGGGAGCCATGACGATAGTGCCGCCGGCATACAGGACACCCAAGGCGCCGGGCGAGCTGAGCAAGAAGTTGTGCGCCGCAGGCAGGGCGCAGAGAAAACGCGTTTGTGGTGTGAGCTCGCAGACTTGCGCACTCGCCCGAGCGTTGTAGTGATAGTCGTTATGGGTACGCGGGATGAGTTTGGGGGTGCCTGTGCTGCCGCCCGACAATTGGAATAGCGCTACTTCACCCGGTTCGCTGGGGGAGAAGTCCACGTGGCTCTCACTTGGGGTTTTGATCCAGGCGGCAAGGTCGTTTTCGTGACGCGGTTCGCCCAGCAGCAGGGTGATTTCAGGGCTGGAACCCACTTCCTTGAGGTCTGCAATGTAGCTGTCGTCGCGAAAGACTTCATGCTCGCGAGAGGCGATCAGCAACCTTGGCGTGATTTGCAGGGCGTAGCTCTTGAGTTCCAGTTTTCGATGGCTGTAGAGCGCGTTGAGGGGCGCAATCCCGGCCTTGAGCAGCGCGAACAAGACAATGTAAAACTCCGCAATATTGGGCAATTGCACCAAGGCGGTGTCGCCTTTGCCAAGCCCGCTGGCCGCCAGACGCGAAGCCAGGTTGGACGACAGCTGCTCCAGCTCGGCATAGCTGAAACGACGATCACCGCAAATGATCGCCGATGCGTGAGGTTGCGACTGGCGGCGTGCCTGGAGAATGTGTGTGAGTGGTTTGTCGATCCAGTAGCCTTTTTCCCGATAGCTCTGTGCTCTGTCGAGGGGCCAGTGATTGAATTCTAAAGTCATGATTGTCACTACTGAAAAAGTTCGTATTAGTGGGCCAAACCGCATGCGCGCAGCATGGTGCCGAGTTTGGTCTGGACTTCTGTCCATTCGGAGTCGGGGCTCGAGGCTTCGACGATGCCGGCGCCGGCGAACAGGCGGACCCTGTTGCGCTTGATGGTGCCGCAGCGAATGGTCACCACCCACTCGCCATTGCCTTGGGCGTCGCACCAGCCAACCATGCCGGTGAACAGGCCACGCTCGAAGGGTTCGACGAAGCGGATCAGGCGCCGGGCGCGCTCGGTGGGGAACCCACAGACGGCAGGGGTTGGATGCAGGCGGCAGGCAAGCTGCAAGGCCGAGACTGTCGGATCCGCCAATGTGCCTTCGATACGCGTGGAGAGATGCCAAAGTGCGGGCGTGCTGATGAGGGTAGGGCGCTGGGGTACATTCAGCTGTGTGCACAGCTCCCCAAGTTGAGTGGCGATGTCCTCGGTCACGAGGCGGTGCTCGTAGTGATCCTTTTCCGAAGCTGACAGCCAATCTGCGTTGCGCCGGTCCGCTTGTGGATCGGTCATGCGTTTGGCCGAGCCTGCCAACGGGTTGGAAACGAAGTTCAGACCGTCCTTGTGGACGAGCAGCTCGGGGCTGACGCCGATCAGCGTAGTGCCGTCCGGCATGGGTACACGGAAATGATAGCCGCTTTGATTCTGGGCCCGCAGATTGTTCTGCATGGCGCCCACATCCACATCCTGCGCAAACACCAACTCACGTTGCACCGAGAGCACGGCCTTGCGCACGTCACTGTGGCGGAAGTTGACGATTGCGTGCTCTACCGCGCGTTTGAAGCCTTGCTCGTCCGGTATGTTTTTTTGCTCGATCAGCTCAGGCAGTGTTTCGACGCCTGTCCGCACGGTGGCGCTTCGTGCTTGCCACTCGGCGTGTTCGGGGATGTAGAGGCAAGAGGCTTCAGCAGGATCGAAGGGGATGGCGCCGACGATTATCGGGTTGCTCTGGCCGGCCTTGCGCGCCCGGTCGAGGGCTTGCATTACGGTTTTCTGGAACAGGCTATTGGCGTTATCGCCGCCAATGGCAGGTGTTTCGATTCGCTGAAGCATCCCGGCGACTATTAGTTCTCTATCGCCCGAGGTGAATGAAAAACTCTCTTTTTCATCAATGGCTTGCACCTCATCTGTGTCATTCGCTCTTAGGGTGCCCGATCTCATTTGGGGGGAAGCCTCCGTGGCCTATGGGTAAAAAAATTAAATTTTGAAATATAATCATTTTCGTTTTTAATAAGAACGTAAATCATTAAGATTTGTCAACCACATGAGTGAGCCATGAGAGAGTTAACTTCAATGCAAGCCGCCTGCTGGATCGGGCGCGCTGCTCATGCGTCTTTAGGGAGAGTTTCGGCTCATCTTTATGCCGAGTTTGATGGTCGTTCCATCGACCTGGAGCGGCTTCGCAAGGCACTTGAACGGGTATGTCTGCTGCATCCCATGCTGCGGGTTCGGCTGAATGCAGATGGCCTGCAATCCATTGCTTCGATGGACCAGTCACCGCAGTTGGAAGTCGAAGATCTACGCCTGATGACCGAGCTGGAAATGGCGCGGCATCTGCTCTGCAAGCGTGAGGAATGGACGCATCAGCAGCTTGATCTCGGTCATTGCCCGGGTGTCCGTTTCTCGGTCAGCCTGCTGGCGGGCGATGAGTTCCGCTTGCACGTCGATACGGACATGATCGCCATCGACCCGTCGAGTTTCCGCACCTTAATCGAAGACCTCGCACGGTTTTATGATGACCCCGACGGACCGGTTCCACACACGCCTTCTTTCTTCGATTGGTACGACAAGGCGCGTACCGATACCTCGCTCAAAGTCGCCCGGGAACGAGACCGCATTTGGTGGCGTGAGCGCCTGGCTGAAGTCGCTCCTGCGCCCACATTGCCGTTTCTCGAGGTTCAGCCTGATCAAGCCCGCAGCCATCGATTAAGCACATGGCTTGGCCCCGATGAGCGTCAGGCGTTACAGCGTCTGGCCCGTGAGCGAAGAATGACCCTGTCGACCTTGATGATGGGGCTTTTCGCGGCGGTACTCGGGGCGCAGACAGGAGACCGGAAATTCCGCCTCAACGTGCCCACGTTCTGGCGTCCGCCACTGGTGGATGAAGTCGAGCGGGTAGTCGGCGATTTTGCCAACGTGCTGATTCTCGATGTGGATATCGAGTCGGCCGGGAGCCTCGCAGCCCTTTGCACGCAGATGGCGAAAAAGATGGTCGATTTGCTCGAACATTGCGCCTATCCCGGGGTGAATCTGATGCGCGATCTTTCTCGCCATCATGGTTCGCCGCAACTGGCGCCGGTGGTGTTTACCGCAGCGCTGGACATGCCGGGCGGCGATCTTCTCTCGGAGCGCGTCCGGCGTGTCTTCGGGCCGATGAACTGGGTGATCTCCCAAGGACCCCAGGTTGCACTCGACGCGCAGATTGCCTGCGCCGATGGCGGCATATTGATCAATTGGGACATTCGTCTTGATGCTCTGCCGGAAGCCTGGGTGTCGGATCTGTTCGATCGCTTCGTGGCGGTCGTGCGTGAGGCGTCTGTCTGCTCTGCTGTCCTGGATCAACCGTTTTCTCAGCGCACGCTGGTCGAGAAGCCACTGACCGCTCTTCAGCAGGCCTATCTGCTTGGGCGCAGCGCGCAGATGCCGCTGGGCGGCGTGGCCATGCAGGAGTTTCGCGAGTACCGCGGCTCTTTGGAGCCTGCTCTGCTGCGAAGCCGTTTGGCCGGGATGGTCCAGCGCCACGAAAGCCTGAGAACACGGATCGATGCGCAAAAACTCGTGCAGTTTGTCAGTGATGAGGTGCAGATAAACCTGCAGGAAATCGACCTCACTGCTCTGTCGCCAGAAGATGCGCTTGGCTACCTTGAGGAGCGTCGTGAGACTTATGCGCATGCGCTGTTCGAACTGGATCGCTCGCCCTGGAATGTCACGGTCTTCCGGCTCCCGGAAGGTCAGCTGAGCGTTTTTGTGCGCCTTGATGCATTGATCCTCGATGGGCGATCGATCGCAACCCTCATGGTTGAACTGTTCGACGGTGTCGTCGGCGAGGAACCGCTCACAGAGGTTACCTCCGAGTCAGAGGATCTCGCCTGCCAACGCAAGGCGGATGCGGCTTATTGGAAAGCCAAACTCGCCTCCGTGAGCGGTGCTCCACGTTTGCCGTGGATCACCCCGCTGGACCAGGTGGGCGCTTCTCGCTATGAACGACAGAGCCTGTTGGTGCCCAAAGCGGCGTTCAGCGCGTTCTGCAAACTGGGAGCGCGGCAACGGCTGTTCAAGAACTCCACCCTGATGGCGCTGGTGCTGGAAGTGCTTTCCCACTGGGTCGATGAGGGGGGATTGTGTGTCGCGGTGCCTGTTGCTCCGCAAACGGGTGGTGCCTTTGCCAATCGCTCAAGCTTTATCGCGGTCAATTGGAACTCCGATCCAGACGGTTTCGCGCAGCGGGCTACCAGGTTGCAAGTCGATGTGCTGGAAGGTTTGCAGCATCTGGCCTTTTCAGGGGTTGATCTTGCCCGATTGCTGTTCGAATCCCACGGTCCAGGCCCCGTCCTGCCCGTGGTGATCACCAACGGTTTTTCCTGGCCGGTCTCGCCGACGGACAGTCCCATGAGCCTGTGTGGCGGACTGACCCAGACACCACAGGTGGCGATGGATATTCGCTTCTCGGCCAACGCCGAGGGTGCCTTGGTGTTCGACATCGACTATGCACGCGAAGTACTCGATCCGGCTGTGGTCAGCGATATCTTGAGTGCCTTCGAAAGGGCGATCAGTCAGATCACGGCAAACGGAGTTTTTGCCATTGATGCCCCGGCGATTATCGACAGGTGCCACTACCGGCTGAATAGCCCGGTGACTGATGCGTGCCATGCAACGTTTCTCGGGCAGATCGCGAGCAATATTTTTGATCGTACCAACGCCAGAATCGCCCTCATCAGCGGCGACCGACAAATCAGCTATGCCGAACTTGGCGACGGCGTATGCCGGGTGATCGCTGCGTTGAAAGCGCGTGGGCTTTCTCGGCGCAATGTGGTTGCCATATGCCTGCCGCGCAGCCCGGAGCACACGATGGTGACGTTGGCCTGTGCTCTGACGGGCTTGATCTGGGTCCCCATCGATGCTTCAGCGCCCGAGGAGCGACGGCTTTTTCTGCTGGAAAACTGTCGACCCGATCTGGTGGTGATCACCCAGGGTGAGCCTGTCGAGCATCCTTACGCGACACCCGACGAGCTGCTGGCAGCGCAAGCCCAGGTTCCACCGGTGATGGAGGACCTGTCGTCAAGCGAAGCGCCGGCCTATTACCTCTATACCTCGGGCACCACCGGCAAGCCCAAATGTGTGGTGCTGAGCAACCGAGCCACAGCCAATGTCATCGGCAGCACCCTTGAGCGCTGGGCAGTGACCGAGCGCGATGTGTTCATGTCCGTAACCCCGCTTCACCATGACATGTCGGTTTTCGACGTGCTGGGCTGCCTGACAGCGGGGGCGACGCTGGTACTTCCTGGCCAGGGCGAGGAAAAGGATGCGGTGCGCTGGAATCAGTTGATTGCCCGGCATCAGGTGACATTGTGGTGTTCGGTGCCCGCCATCCTGGAGATGCTCCTTTCTTGTCGCGCCACTCATGACCTGAAGAGCCTGCGCCTGATTGCGCAGGGCGGTGACTACATCAAGCCCGCCGTCATTGCCGAGCTGCGCGCGCTGCTGCCGGTTTCTCGGTTGATCTCCCTTGGGGGGCCGACGGAGACAACCATCTGGAGTATCTGGCACGAAATCACAGCTGACGACCGAGCGCTGATCCCCTACGGAAGGCCCTTGCCCGGTAACCGTTACTTCGCCCTTGATTCACAGGGTGAGCATTGCCCGGCGGGCGTTGTCGGCCGAATTCACACGGTGGGTGTCAATCTCGCACTGGGGTACCTGGAAAACGGTGAGCTGACACAGAGCGAGTTCGTGACCGTCAGCGATGAACATGGCCAGGCCGTTCGTGCTTTCCGCACCGGTGACTGTGGTCGCTACCGTCGCGATGGCACCTTGATCTTCGACAGTCGGGTCAACGGCTATGTGAAGGTTCGCGGTGTACGGGTGTCGCTCCCGGATATCGAGATCGAACTGATCAATCACCCATCGGTCAGGCACGTGCTGGTCGTGGATTATGGCGAGCAGCGTCGAGGTGAGGTTTGCATCGGTGCGCTGTATGTCGGCCAGCAGGGTACCGCAGAGCTGACGGCAACCGAGTTGCGCAACTATGCCCGCCAACATCTGCCGCATTCCCATGTACCCACGCGGTTCTTGAGCGTGGATGAGTTGCCGCTGTCGCAAAACGGCAAGCCTGATCGCCAGCGTGCCCGCAGCCTGCTCACTGCGCCGGCGAATGAAGTGGCCGAGCCTGCCGCCAGGAGCGTGTCGACCAAGAGAAACAAGGTGCTGGACATCTACCTGAGTGTACTGGGCCGCCCGTTGGAAGACGGGGTCAATGACGCGGTGGATTTCATCAGCCTGGGGTTGCGTCCCCAGCATTTGAAAGCCATTTCGGCGCGGTTCCAGGAAGACTTTTCGGTGGCGCTTTCACTCGGGCAATTGCTGCGTTGCCGCAATGCACAAGACGTTGAACGGCTGCTCGTGGCGCGCCTCTGAATACTATTGAAATGAATGGAGAGGGGCACCACAGAGTGTGCTCCCTTCTACCCAAACAGCAGTCCTTAGGGAGATGGATCGGATGACGGATATACCCACTGTAGATATTGCCGGTGTTGGCATTGGGCCCTTTAACCTCGGGTTGGCTGCATTACTGTCCAGACACCCGGGCGTGACGGGTATTTTCCTCGATCGCAAAGCGGAGTTTCGCTGGCATGAAGGGCTTCTCTTGCCAGGCACGACGCTTCAGGTTCCGTTCCTCGCGGACCTGGTGACGATGGCGGATCCCACGCATCCACTGAGTTATCTGAACTACCTGCATCAGCATGATCGCCTGTACCCGTTCTATTACTACGAGAACTTTCAGGTGCCACGGCGCGAGTACGACCATTACTGCCGATGGGCGTCGCAGCAGTTGCCCGCCTGCCACTTCGGCGAAGACATCTGTGATGTGAGCTATGACGCGAGCGTTGACCGATTCCTGATTGAAAGCCAGTCCGTGTCCGGCTTCAAACGCCATTACTACAGCCGGGACCTGGCGATAGGCGTCGGCACCGTGCCGCTGTTGCCGAAATGGGCCCAGCTGAAGAGCACGGCGCCGGTCATGCATTCGGCGGAGTTCGGTAAAAGACGGGAGCAGTTGGCGCAGTGCCGGCGGGTCACGGTCATTGGCTCCGGGCAGAGTGCGGCGGAGTGCGTGCTGGCATTGTTCAACGAGTTGACCCCCGAGCGGATCGCGGCCGGCGCTTCGATTCGCTGGATCACGCGTTCGCCGGGCTTCCATCCCATGGAGTATTCAAAACTTGGGCAGGAGTGCTTTACGCCATCCTATATGGAGTACTTCCACAGTATTCCACGGGAGCGTCGCCGAGACATCGTTGCAGGGCAGGGGTTGCTGTACAAGGGCATCAGTTTTTCGACCATTGCCGAGATCTACGACCTGATCTACGAACGCTCGATTGGCGGCGCTGATACAGGTCTGACGTTGCTTTCCAACTGCGAGGTCGAGACCGTGGAGGATGTCGACGGCACGCTGCGAATTGCCTACCGGCACCGTGAACTGGATCAGACCAGTACCCTCGAGGCAGATGCCATTGTTGCGGCGACGGGATACGGGCATGCCTGGCCGCAGTGGTTTGAACGGCTCAAAGGCGCTGTGCTTGAAACCGATGAATACGGCGACTGTATCGTCCAGGAAGATTTTACAGCGCGCCGCTGCGACGACGGCACGGGCCGTATTTTCGTGCAGAACGCGGAGATCTTCCAGCATGGTGTTGGTTCGCCGGATCTCGGGATAGCTGCCATTCGCAATGCGACGATTGCCAACCGGTTACTCGGTCGAACGCACTACCGCTTGCCCAAGCGCTCGTCGTTCCAGCGCTACGGGATGCATGAGGCGTAGAGCTTGATGTGCAGGGTCTTGTTAACGCTTTGGGCGTTACCAAGACCCTGATTGAGGGTTATACGCGGATTTGATTCAGGGCGATGCCGGCTGCCTCTGGCGTTGTGAAGAGTGCGAACACGTGATCGATCATTGCGCTGAGGCGTGCCATCTGTTCGGCGCTGTAACGATCCGAACGATAGGTGATCACCAGGCGCAGTGAGCGTTTGCCGTCGATCAGGTTTTCCATGATCTCGAACTGAATACCGAACATCGATTGGCTCTTGTCCGGGTCAATCTGTCGGTAGCGGATCGTTCCTGCGTCTGGCGTGCTCAGGGTGCCGTTCAATGCGTTGTTGGCATGAATCTGGATATAGACGTCGAACAGCAGGCCGTCCGCAGCCGTCATGCCCAAGGCCTGTTGAATCGACTCCATCGGCACATCGGCATAAGCCATGGAGTCATTGATCAAGTGGGTGACGTTTTCGATCAGCGTGCCCACTGCCTGCTGAGGATCGAACTGCACCCGGTGCGCCACCATGGTGGTGAAGTAACCAACCGTCTCGTAAAACCCGGGGTCGGTTCGCCCGGAAGCCGATGTGCCGATCACCAGATCCTGCAAGTCACCGAGTTTATGCAGGGACAGCGCAATGGCCGTGTAGACCACGCCGAACAGTGACGAGTTGTTCTGTCTGGCGAAGGTATACAGGTTATCGGTGAGGTCCTGGTCGGGTTTGATTTCGAACCATTGAGCTTTCGTCGAAACGGCTTTGGCACGCGCGCTCGCCTGATGATCAGAGGAGGGCAGTGTCAAGCCGCGGGTTGCATCACGCAACAGGCTCGTCCAATAGTCGAGATGCTTCTGATTGACGCCGGTACTTTGCTCTTGCACGGCGAATTCGTGGAAAGAGCGTGCAGGCGCTTCCCAGGTCGGCGCTTTGTCGGCGGCACGGGCGAGGTAGGCCTGGGCCAGTTCTTCCATCATGACGTTGAGCGACCATTCATCAATGGCCATGTGATGGATCAGCAAAGACAGGGTTTGGCGCTTGCGCTGCGAGTCGTACATGAAGCGAACCCTGAGGGGCAGTTCGCGGGCCAGGTCGAACTGATAGGAGGCTTCGCTTTCCAGCGTTGCCCCTTGGCTTTCACTGCTAGGCCAGAACCATTTGTAGTGGGACAGTTGAGCGATCGGCACGATTTGCTGGTACGCCTCATCCTCCTGGAAGTGGAAGGTCGTGCGCAGGCTGGCATGGCGTTTCAGCAGGTCGCTGAAGGCTTGCTCGAACAGCGCTTCATCCACGTTATCGAGGAAGTCCAAGGCAAAGGGCAGGTTGAAAATCGTCCCGAACTCATAGGCGACATAGGCCCGCCCGAGGGAGGCCTGGGCCAGCGCGAAAGGTGCCCGCTGCACGTCTTGCGGCAGGCCTGCGGCAGACGCTGCCGGGTTGTTTTGCGCGATGACGTGGGCTCGCGATGCCAGGGCCTCGGCCGTAGGGGCGCTGAAAAAGTCATTGAACTGGACTTCAATGCCGTGATTGCTCAACAGCTTGCCAATGATGCGGGTGGCCAGCAGGGAGTGGCCGCCGAAATCAAAGAAGTCATCCGTAAGTTGCATGTCGGGCTCGGCCAGGGCACCACGGAATTCGCCAAGGATAATCGTCGCCACTTCACTGCTGTTGGCCACTGGCCAGGCGTTGTCTGCACTGGCTGCTGGCGCCGCAACCTTGCCATCTGCCTGACGGTGCAACCAGGGGGTGTCGCTGGTCGAGTGACCGACATAGGCGTTCAGGACCCCGCGATACAGGTCGATCTCCTGGCAGGTCTGGTCGAGGATCTGATGGATCACGAACGCCAGGATAACGTTCTGCCTGGTTTGAATCATCAGCGCCTTGAATGGCGGCTGGCTTTGCGCATCCCACGATGCCGCTTGCCGCGAGAGCAATTGCTCGGTGGCTTCGGCGTCGGAGTGTGAACGAATGAGTTCGACGCAGGATTTCCAGTCACTGGCGTGGACTTTGTCCACCTCGCCGTCGTCGTTGAATTGATAACGTGCATTCAGATCGGGCAGTGTTTCGATGACGGCCTTGATCGCCAACTCAAGCCTCGAAAGATCGACATCAGCGTCGAGCCGCCAGGCGCAGAGGTGTTTGAGGATGCGTTCGGGGTATTGCTGCTGCAAGAGCCAGATATGTTCCTCGTGACCGTTGACAGATAGCTTCGGTAACGAATCTGGACTGAGTTCCATCATGGAAATTTCCCGCCTTATCAAACTGAACAGTAAGAAGTAGAGGTGGCACCGAGTGCCGACAGACCGATCCTCGGTCTGGTGTAACGCCCGGAATCTCGGGCGTCAAAGGAGTTGCAACGAGGTCGCATTGCAGGGGCTCTATGAACACCGTATGATGACAAATAATAATCATACCTATTCGCATTAGTCAAAATCTGATCGCGAAAGCCATCGTCTCAGGAGAGGTGTTGTGGACAACGGAGCGTTCGCGTCCAGGGAGCAATTTGAAAAGCTGTATGTCGACCATCACCGCTGGTTGTGCAGTTTGTTGCGTCGCAAGCTGGGCAATTCGGTGGATGCCGCGGATCTCGCCCATGATGTCTATCTCAACCTCATCAGGAAGGGCCAGGTTCCCTCGACCGAGAACTCACGCAGTCATCTGACTCAAATCGCCAAAGGAATGGTGATAGATCTGTATCGCCGCCGGCATCTTGAGGCCAGCCATCTGGAAGGGCTGATGCAGCAAGCCGAGCCTCTGGTGCCATCGGAAGAGGTTCGCGCGCTGGCATCGGAGGCCCTGTCTCAGATCGATGTTGCCTTGCATAACAAGCCACTCAAGGCCCGCGAAGCGTTGCTGCTGTGCAAGTTGCATGGCATGGGTCACCGGGATATCGCGGCCGAGTTGAAGGTGTCGGTGTCCTCCGTCGAGAAATACATCGCTGCGGGCCTTCGGGCCTGTCACCCATTCGCATCAGGGGCGGGCCTGTGATCGGTCGTTCGGTTCACCGCGGCGAACGGATTAATCGGTATTTCGATTGAGGATTTTGCGTCGCCGTTCGGAATACAAGGTACGCAACGCGCAAAACGCTCGAACACAAAGGAAGTCAGGCATGCCTTCAGGCTGCCGGCAGTGGTTATTCAGGAGAGCTCATGAGTGTTAAAGACAAACCCGCCGCCGGCTCGGTATCTCGGATACTGAGACCCGTACGCGGCCGGCTGATTGTCGCCGCGGTACTGGCCGCCATCGGGACCATGCTGACGATGGTGCCACTGGCCGGCATCGCCCATATCGCACAGTTCTCGATGGGGCAGGCCGAGGTCGCTACCGGCTGGGTCCAGATGCAGAATCAGGTCTGGCGGGTTGTCAGCGTCAGCCTGGTGTGCCTGTTCCTCGGCATGACGTTGATTTCGGTGGGCGAGATGGTCGCGCACCTGGCCGACAATCACATCACCGGCCATTTGCGTTTGGCGATTACTCGTCGACTGGCCAAGGTACCGCTGGGTTGGTTTACCAGTCGGGCTTCGGGTGAAGTCAAACAGGCAATGCAGGATGACATCGGTACGCTGCACGGCCTGACTGCGCATTTCTTTACCACGCTGGGCCGTACCGTTGGTGCGATCCTCATCGCCATCCTGTACCTGTTTGCCATGGACTGGCGCATGGCGATTGTCTCCCTGCTGCCATTCCCGCTGTTTTTCCTGTTTTTCTCCAGGGCGACCAAGGCCAGTGGGGCGAACATGCAATCGTTCGGCGCCGGTATGGCACGTATCAACAACGCAGTGGTTGAGTTCGTCAACGGCATTCCCGTGGTCAAGGCCTTTGGTGTCGAGGGCAAGGCCCATGGCAGTTACCGGGAAGCGGTGGATGCCTTCGCCGAGGCGTTCACCGACTTCACACGGCCGCTGGTCAGCGCGATGGCCAACGCCCATGCAATGATTACCCCGGTTGCGGTACTCGGGGTGGTGCTGGCCTTTGGCACTTTGCTGGTGAGCCTGGGCTGGATCACCCCGGTAGAAGTCTTGCCTTTCGCCTTGGTGGCGCCGGGTATCTGTGCGCCACTGCTGCTGTTGAGCTACATCACCCACGACCTGAACAATGCTACCGCCGCTGCCCAGCGTGTGCATACGCTGCTGGAAACGCCGGTACTGGAAACCCTGGCGGGCGAATCCCGGCAGTTGCCCGAAAATGCCGAGATTCGCGTCGAGCAACTCGGCTATAGCTACGACGGCCAGAACCCGGTGCTCAAGGACATTGGCTTCACCCTCAAGCCCGGCACGGTGACGGCGATTGTCGGTGCTTCCGGCTCCGGTAAGTCGACATTGGCACGCCTGCTGCTGCGCTTCTTCGATCCGACTGAAGGGCGCATTACCCTGGGCGGCGTCGACATCAGGCAGATCGAGAGCGCGCAGTTGTACCGGCGCATCGGTTTTGTGTTGCAGGAAGTGCGTCTTATCCATGCCAGCCTTCGCGACAACATTGCCTTGGGCAGGCCATCGGCCAGCCAGCAGGAAATCGAAGACGCAGCGCGCACCGCGAATATTCACGAGCGCATCCTCGCCTTGCCGCGGGGTTATGACTCGGTGATCGGTGAGGATGTGCAGCTCTCCGGCGGCGAGTTACAGCGCGTGAGTATCGCCCGCGCCGTGTTGCTGGACCCGCCGGTGCTGGTGCTTGATGAAGCCACGGCGGCAGCCGATGCCGAGAACGAGGTGAAGCTCCAGCAAGCGCTATCGCGATTCGCCCAGGGCCGCACCTTGATGGTGATCGCTCACCGGCTCGATACGGTGATGCACGCCGACCAGATCATTCTGATCGACAACGGTACGATTTGTGAGCAGGGACGTCATCACGAGCTGCTCGCCCGCAAAGGCCGCTACGCCCGACTGTGGGCACTGGGCGGCTACGAACAGGCCAAGGAACAGGCGGTGTCGGCATGCTGAGAACCTTTATTCAACTGTTGGGTGAAGATGCCCCGGTGCTGCGGCGCTATCTCTATATGACGCTGGTCTACGGCCTGCTCTGCGGGCTGACGATTGTCACCTTGGTGCCGATACTCACCAGCCTGCTGGGCAGTGAAACGCGCGCAGCGGGGCAATGGTTGATCGCGCTGGTGATCGGCGTGGTGATTTGCTGGGCGCTACGACGCACAGTGGAGAAAGCCGGTATCCGTGTAGGCATCGCCGTCCTCCAGCGGGGCCGCCATCGGCTCGGCGACCATGTGGCGCGTTTGCCGGTGGGTTGGTTCACCGCACAAAACACCGCGCGGCTAAGCCATGTCGCGTCCCAGGGCATGATGGAAATGGCTCAGCTTCCCGCCCACGTTTTCACGCCGCTGATGACAGGCGTGGTCACGCCGGTAGTGATCCTGATTGCACTGTTCGCCTTGCACTGGCAGATGGGCCTGATCACGCTGGTGACGCTGCCGATCCTGTTGGGTGTCTTTGTGTTGACCGCTCGCTTGGGGCAGCGTGCAGACCAGGACTTCCAGCACAACGCTGCCCACACCAGCCAGCGCATGGTCGAGTTCGCCCAGGCGCAAGCGGTGCTGCGGGCGTTCAATGGCGAGGACGGTGGTACTCAGTTTCTTGAACAGGCCATCGGGCGCCAGCAGCACTCCGCGAGACGGTTGATTCACGTCTCGGCGATGTCGGTGGTGTTCAATGCCTGGGCGGTACAGGCGAGCTTCGCAGCCTTGCTGGTGGCCGCCACGCTATGGCTCGGTGAGTTGTTGGGCGCAAGCCTGGAGGCGGGGTCGGTCATTGCAGTCATTGTTGCACTGCTGCTGGTCAGCCGCTTTATCGATCCGTTGCTGGAAGTGGCTGGCTATAGCGAGGTGCTGCGTGGCGCGCGTGGCCAGTTGGGAGCCGTGCGTGAGATCTTTGCGGTCAAGCCGCTGCCTGAGCCGCAGACGCCACAGGCACCCGTCGATGGGTCCGTCGAACTGCGCAACGTGAGCTTTTGTTATGCCGAGGACCAGGCTGATGTATTACGGGATGTCAGCCTGCGTATCGAGCCGGGCAGCATGACCGCTCTGGTCGGCGCTTCCGGCTCGGGCAAGACCACGCTGGTGAGGCTGATCGCGCGTTTCTTCGACGTGACTCAAGGCAGTGTGATCGTGGGCGGCGTGGATGTTCGCCAGATGTCCGGCGAGCAACTGGCCGGCCAGATCAGTCAGATCTTCCAGGATGCTTACCTGTTCCAGGGCAGCATCGCCGATAACATCCGCATCGGCAAACCCGATGCCAGCGATGCCCAGGTGATGGAAGCGGCAAGACAAGCCGGCGTCGTGGAGATCGTCGAACGACTGCCTCAAGGCCTGGATACACCAGTAGGCGAGGGCGGCGCCCGACTGTCCGGCGGCGAGCGTCAGCGGATTTCCATCGCCCGTGCGCTGATCAAGGATGCACCGATTCTGTTGGTCGATGAGGCCACTGCTGCGCTCGATGCCGAGAACCAGGCCGCTATTGCTGAGGCACTGGCACGCTTGCGTGGTACTCGTACGCTGATCGTCATCGCGCACCAGCTCTCGACGGTGGCCATGGCCGACCAGATTCTGGTGCTCGATAATGGCCAGATCAGCGAGCAAGGTTCCCACGCGCAATTGAGTGCCAAGCCAGGGCTCTACGCGCACTTTCTCGCCCAGCGCCGGGCGGCAAAGGGCTGGCGCATTGCCGGGGCGTTTGGCAGTGAGGGTGATTCTTGAGTCGTGCAGCCTTACTGATCCTGTTTGTCGTGCTCTGTTGCCTTTCGCTGATGGTGGGAGTCAAACAGGTCTCCTGGACAGCACTTTTCACATTTTCCGATGATGCCTGGCTGACACTGACCGCCAGCCGCCTTCCGCGTCTCGCGGCCCTGATACTCACCGGGGTAGGGCTGGCCGTCTGCGGCGTGATCCTGCAGCAGATTGTGCGTAACCGGTTCGTCGAGCCCGCCACGTCCGGTGGACTGGATGCTGCAAAGCTGGGCATTCTGATTTCACTGACGGTAGCCCCCGCCGTTGGTGCTGCCGGCAGGATGCTGTTTGCCCTGGCGTTCTGTTTTGCCGCGAGCCTGATCTATGTCGCGATCATCCGCCGTATCAAGTTCAAGAACACGGTGATGGTTCCGGTCATAGGTCTGATGTATGGCAGCGTATTGAGCGCCGTCGCCGAGTTCTACGCCTACCGTCACAACATCTTGCAGAGCATGCAGGGTTGGATGCTCGGTGACTTCTCCAAAATCGTGCAGGGCAATTACGAAATCATCTATCTGATCCTGCCGATCGTCGTGCTCACCTACCTTTATGCGCACCGGTTTACCGTACTGGGGATGGGTGAGGGCATGGCCAGCAGTCTGGGCTTGAACTACGCAGCCAATGCGGCGCTAGGTCTGATGCTCGTCGCGGTCACCGTTTCCGCCACGGTCATCACCGTGGGGGCGATCCCCTTTGTCGGGCTGGTGATTCCCAACCTGGTGGCGCTGCACTACGGAGAAAACCTGGAGCGAACATTGCCCATCGTCGCCTTGTGTGGCGCGTCGTTGTTATTGGCCTGCGATATCCTCGGCCGCCTGCTGATCTACCCCTTCGAAGTGCCTATCGGTCTCACCGCCGGCAGTGTGGGCGGCCTGTTATTTCTCGTGCTGCTGATCAGGAAGTACACATGAGGCGCGTGGCTACCCGTTATGGTCTCTGGCTGCTGGTTCTGGCGCTGGCGATCGCGTTCCTGTTGTTAGGGGCCGGCTTCGACTTCGACTACGTCATTCCCAAGCGACTCACCCGTTTGGCGGCGATGTGCATTGCCGGGGTGTGCATTGCCTATTCGTCGGTGATTTTCCAGACCATCGCCGGCAACCGGATACTGACGCCGGCGATCATGGGGTATGAGGCGATCTACCTGCTGTTCCAGGCACTACTGATTCTGGTGCTGGGCACCCAGAGCCTGGTGTTGCTGGGGCGTGACGGTAACGTCCTGTTGTCGGTCCTGCTGATGCTCGGCTATTCATGGCTTATTCACCGTTGGCTGTTCCGAGACGGGAGCAACAACGTATACCTGCTGCTCCTGTTGGGACTGGTACTGAGCATGGTGATGGGGACGTTTACCCAATTTATCCAGCTGAAGATCAGCCCCGGAGAATTCTCGATTTTCCAAGGGTTCAACTACGCCTCCTTCAACAAGGCGCAACCTGGGCAAGTGATCTATTCGGGCGTGCTGGTCGCGGCGGTGTGCGGCATCGCCCAACGAACCCTGCCGGTGCTCGATGTGCTTTCCCTGGGACGTGACCAAGCCATTTCCCTGGGGGTCGATTACCTGCGCAGCGTGCGACTTCAACTGGCACTTATTGCAATTCTGGTGGCGATCTCGACGAGCCTCGTCGGGCCGACGGCATTCATGGGAGTGTTCGTTGCGAACATCTCATATGCGCTTGCCCGAACCGCTCGGCACCGGGTCACGTTGCCCATGAGTTGCGCCATCGCCATTGGCATTTTCATTGTCGCCCAATACCTGGTCGAGCAGATATTCAACTACAACACCTCCGTCAGCATTCTCGTCAACCTGGTGTGTGGTGTGTATTTCCTCGCGCTGATGATTCGAACCCGAGGCACCCCATGATCTCCCTCAATCACGTTTACAAGGCCTATGGCACCAAGCATGTCCTTAGTGACGTCAGCGTCCGGTTTCCACCGGGGCAGGTCACGTCGCTGATCGGTCCAAACGGGGCGGGCAAGACCACGCTGCTGATGTTGATCGCACGCCTGCTGGCGCCGACCCGGGGCGACGTTCTGATTGGCGGGCGCAGCATTCTGGATGTGCCCGTTCGCGACTATGCCAAGCGCGTGGCCACCTTGCGCCAGTCCCCGGATTTCAGCCTGCGCCTGACCGTCGAGGAATTGGTAGCCTTCGGGCGCTTCCCTTACAGTCGTGGAGCGCTTACCGCCGAGGATCGCGAGGTTATCGATGAGGCCATCGAGTTCTTGTCCTTGCAGTCCCTGCGCCTCTCCTACATTGACGAGCTCAGCGGCGGACAACGGCAGATGGCGTTCCTGGCGATGACCATTGCCCAGCAAACGGATTACCTGTTGCTGGACGAGCCGCTCAACAACCTCGACATGAAGCATGGCGTACAAATCATGCGTGCCTTGCGTCGCTTGTGTGATGAGCAAGGCCGCACAGTGATCCTGGTGGTCCATGACATCAACTTCGCGGCCAACTATTCCGATCATATCGTTGCCATGAAAGGCGGGGGAATTCACTGCCACGGCCCGGTCGCGGAGGTTGTTACCGAGGCGCACCTGCGCGAACTTTTTGGTCTGGATTTCGAAATCCTGCAGAGCGAACAAGGGTTCGTCTGCAACTACTTCAACCCGTCACCTTCAAGGGAACTGATATGAGCACTGATCACCCGAAAAAACTCTGTGGAGTGCTACTGGCAATGGCCGTAGCGGCCGGGCTGCAGGGATGTGACAAGCCGGCGGCAGAGGCCACCCCGCCAGTGAGTGCGCAGGCGCACTACGAACCGGTCAAGATCGAGCATCCTCTGGGCACAACCGTGGTGACCAAACTACCCGAGCGCGTAGTGGCTTTCGATATGAGCGAGCTCGATACACTCGATCAGTTGGGGGCACCGGTGGTGGGCATCGCCAAGGACTACGTCACCAGCTTTCTCACTAAATACCGTGACGACTCGAATGTTATGGATGTAGGAGCGACTGTTCAGCCCAATCTCGAGCGGTTGCATGCGCTCAAGCCCGACCTGATTCTGATCTCTCCGCTCCAGGCACAAAGCTATAAGGAACTCAGCCAGATCGCCCCGACCGTCTACGACGACGTGGACCTGACCAACAAACAAGGCAATATCATCAGCACAGCCAAGGCGCATTTGACCCTCTTGGGACGCATCCTCGGCAAAGAGGAACTGGCCCGCCAGAAAGTCGCAGAAATGGAAGCCAAGGTGGAACAGACCCGCCGTGTCACCGAAGGACGTCCGGAGAAAGCCTTGATCGTGCTGCATAACAACGGCGCCTTCACCTCCTACGGCGTGAAGTCGCGCTACGGCTTTATCTTCGACACCTTGGGCGTGAAACCGGCCAGTACTGACATCGAAGCCGGTTTGCATGGACAGCCGATTTCCAATGAGTTTATCCAGCAGGCCGATCCCGACATTCTCTATGTCATCGACCGCACCGCGGTGATGGAGCATCGTCCGGCACTGGACATCAAGAGCCTGGATAACCCGCTGCTGCGCAAGACCAAGGCCTGGAACAACGGCCGTGTAATCTTTGTCGATGCTCAGACCTGGTATCTGTGTACCGCCAGCGTGACCTGTCTCAATCGAATGGCTGACGAGGTGGTTCAGGGCTACAAGGGCTGACGTCGTGACGTGTATCTGCAGCACAAAGGGCTGGTCCTGTTCAGGCGCCAGCCCTTTTTGTGGATGGTGTAGCGGGCGACCTGATCCAGACCCTTGGAGTGTTCTCAGCGTAACGAATGTAAATATTTATCATTTAGATTGAGGATTTGACGTTCTGGTACGGAAACCTAGTGAATGCACTCCAATTCTTTGCATCGAAAGGAATCCAGCATGTCGGAACACGGTCGCCCACATAGCGCCAACCCTGATTCATCGCAGGCTACACAACGCGCTTTTTCGTTTACCTTGAATCGTACTTTCTCTGCCGTACAGATGGCGCTGTTGCTAGGGCTGACCGGAGGCTCGATGGCTGTGGCCGCTGCGCCTGCCCTTGAGCCGTCAACGCAGTCTCCGGCGGGCACTGGCGAAGGTAGCCTTGTCCTGTCTGAAACAACGGTGGAGGGCACTATGGGCGCATCTGCCGACCTGCCGCCGGCGTATGCGGGCGGCCAGGTTGCCACTGGCAGTCGAGTCGGGCTGCTGGGCACCAAGGACTTTATGGAGACTCCCTTCAGCGCCATCAGCTACACCGATGACTTCGTGCGCAACCACCAGGCGAAGGACATCGGTTCGGTAATCGGCGCAACCGATCCATCGGTGAACGTCCCGTCCAAACGGGCCATCATCGAAACCTTCTTCATTCGTGGCTTCAATACTTCCGCCAACGACATCACCTACAACGGCCTGATCGGTATGGCGCCGAACCTGCGTGGCGCGACCGAGCTGGCCGAGCGCATCGAAGTGCTCAAGGGCCCGTCCGCTCTGCTGAACGGCATGCCACCAGATGGCAGCGTCGCAGGCAGCATCAATATGGTGCCCAAGCGCGCAGGCGACGAACCCCTGACGCGGCTGACGACCTCTTTTGAATCCAATGGTTTATACGGTGCGCATGCCGACGTGGGTCGGCGCTTTGGCGATCAGAATCAGTTTGGTATCCGCTACAACGGGGTGTACCGCGACGGCGACACCGCCGTGGACGATCAGAAACAAAACATGCAGCTCAATGCGCTGGGCCTGGACTGGCGCGCCGAGCGCATCCGCCTGTCGTTGGACGCCTACAAGCAACGTGAACATCTGGAGGGCGCCAACTATTTCGGTATTGCCTCGATCAACCCTAAGGTCACCAGCGTACCCCGCGCGAAGAAGGGTGATTACGCGCTGGCACCTGACTGGGCATATACCACCAACGACACCGAAACCTTCTTGCTCAGAGGCGAGGTCGATTTGAATGACTCGCTCACCGCCTTTGCGGCCTATGGGCAGAGGGACGGTGGCCGCAACGCCCTGATGACGCGCGACACGCTGGTCAACAACGCCGGTGATATCAATGTTCTGGCTTATCGCTCGGATGGGCAGGGCACCCAGAAATCGGGCGAGGCTGGCCTGAAGGGCCGCTTCGACACCGGCCCCGTAGGCCACGAATGGTCGCTGGCGGCCACTCAGTACAAGTCGGAGATGAGCTACAAGGATCTTCAGATACCCAACTACGTGACCACCAACTACTACAACCTCGACTTCGGCCCAACGCCGCCCTTGGGCAAATTTGGTGCTGTCACCTCCCGGACCGAAGACAAGCTGGGCAGTGTTGCTTTGCTCGATACCCTTTCGTTCCTTGATGGCCGTATCCAATGGACGCTGGGCTTGCGGAATCAGACAGTAGAAAGCTCAAACCTGACCCCGGATCGGGTCAAGACTTCCCATTATGACGAGAGCCGTGTTTCGCCGGCTACCGCGTTGCTGGTCAAGGTGACCGACGATGTATCGGTCTACGCGAACTACATCGAAGGTCTGTCTAAGGGGGGGACGGCTCCGACGACGGCAGCCAACCCGGGTGAAATCCTGAGCCCGATTCAGACAAAGCAGTATGAAGTGGGCGCCAAGCTTGACCTGGGTACGTTCGCCACCACGTTGGCCGTGTTCCAGATCGAAAAACCCAGCACCTTTACCGACCCGATCACCAACATTTTTGGCGTCAATGGTGAGCAGCGCAACCGCGGCGTGGAATGGAGCTTCTTCGGTGAGGCCCAACCAGATCTGCGTTTGATGGGCGGTGTTTCCTACACGCAGGCGGTGTTGACGAAGGCGCTGGTAGCGGCGAACGAAGGCAATCAGGTGACCGGCGTTCCGAAGATCATCGCCAAGCTGGGGGCCGAGTACGACCTGGAGATGGTTCCTGGGTTGACCCTGACCGCAGGCACGAACTACGTAGGCAGCCGCTACGTCACGGACGACCATCGGATGGAGTTGCCGTCTTACACCGTTTTCGATGTGGGCGGTCGGTACACCACCAAAGTCATGTCCAAACCTGTGACCTTACGGGCTAACGTAGAGAATATCGCCAACCGGGCATACTGGATCGGTTCCTACAGCGGCGGCGACGGCAGTGGCCTGTCCGGCGGCCTGGGCGCTCCACGTACCCTTCAGCTTTCAGCATCGGTTGATTTCTGACAGTCGGCCAGCCTAGAGGCAGGGGAGAGTTCTGCGACTTTCTCCGGTCTTGGCGGTACGACACGGCACGCTGGAATTCTCGCTGGATTTAACGATAAAGCCTCGATTCATCGGGGCTTTATCGTGTCTGCGGGGGAGAGATCAGACGGCGTAATCAATGACCTCTGTGCAGTCATAGAATTTCAGGGTTGCCAAAGAACATTCATATTTGCCCCCGCTCGCATCGGGTGTACGAGTGATCGCTAATGGCGATTTCTGACAGAACACCAAGACGGTACAGGGTAGTTTTCAGTGTAACTCCAGATGGGAATTGGGTGAGCTCTGGTAGCAAAGATTGGTGCAGCAAAGCTCTAGGAGGAGAGGCGGCATCCAGGTTCAGCTTTATGAATGGAAAAACGTGCGGTTGGACGGCTGCTGGCGCAGCCGACCATCGATTGACTCATTGGGCTTTCCAAAAAAGGTCAGGCCGCTGGGATCAGCGCTGCCGCGTCGATATCGAAGGCGCTTGGCCAATCGTTGAGAGTCGCAGAGAAGCGTTGATCAATGGTCGCAATAAGGCATCGAGTGAGGCCATCGTTGTCGACCATTACAAGGTATGCGCGATAAACCTAGAGTCAATTAGGCACTTAATATAGCGTTGGTAGGTTCAGGGATATCGCGGGCAAACCTACGAAGTAATGCCTTGCAGGTGGGCAGTGGTGATGAGTCAGTCAACAATCACTCCGTCAGGCTTACCTGCGCGGCCTCGTCAAACTTCAACCGGGCCGTTTCAACCTCAGGCAATTTGTCGAGTGTCCATTTATGCAATTCGCGAAATGGCTGCTGCAGTGTTCGACCAAGTTGGGTGATCTCATACTGGACTGCCACGGGCGAAAACGAGATGACCTGGCGCGAGACGAGTCCATTTCGTTCCAGTCGACGCAGGCACTGTGTCAGTGCTTTCTGAGTGACGCCCTCCAGGCGACGCCTGATGGCGTTAAAACGGTGCGGCCCGTCATCAAGTACCGCCAGAACCATCATCGACCACTTGTCTGCGATTTGGTCGAACAGCGCCCGGCTTGGGCACTCCGACGAAAAACACTGCGGCTTTAATTCCAGCATCGAAGTTTCCTCATGTATACCTAGGCGACTTTAGGTGCCTAATTGACATTTGGTTTACAAAATATACTTATATGGCTTCCAAAAGCAAATGGAGTCCATCCGATGTCAAACCCTGAAACCAGCATTTTATTTCGTCCTTTTTCGATCCGGTCGCTTGAACTGAAAAACCGGATTGTCATGGCGCCAATGACGCGTCTGTTCTCACCCGAAGGCATCCCGGGTGAAGCGAGCACTGCCTACTACCGGCGGCGGGCAGAGGGACGTGTCGGGCTGATTTTGTCGGAAGGCACCGTGATTGATCGCCCAGCATCGCGCAATGATTCTGGCATTCCTTTTTTTCACGGCGAAGCGGCGCTGGCTGGGTGGAAAAACGTGATCGATGCGGTCCACAACGCTGGCGGGCGCATGGCACCGCAGATCTGGCACACCGGTGCCACGCGTTACATCAACGACTGGGAGCCAGATGCGCCAGTGGAAAGCCCGTCGGGCCTTGATTCGCCAGGTGACCTGCGTGGTGTGGCGATGAGTGAAGAGGACATTGCCGACACGGTAGCAGCGTTCGCCAAGGCCGCAGCGGATGCCAAACGACTGGGCTTCGATACCGTTGAGATCCACGGAGCCCATGGTTATTTGATCGATCAGTTTTTCTGGTCTGGTACCAATCTGCGCACCGACCGCTACGGCGGCCCGACGATCAAGGAACGCTCGCGTTTTGCCAGTGAGATAGTGTCTGCTGTTCGTCATGCTGTTGGCCCTGAATTCCCGATCATCATGCGTGTCAGCCAGTGGAAGCAACAGGATTACGGAGTACGCGTCGCTGAAACGCCAGCTGTGATGGAAGACTGGCTGTTGCCATTAGTCGAGGCTGGTGTCGACGTCCTGCACTGCTCACAACGCCGCTTCTGGGAACCTGAGTTCCCCGAGATTGACGGTGAGAACGGCCTGAACTGCGCGGGCTGGGCGAAGAAAGTAACCGGGGCCGCGACCATCAGTGTTGGTTCGGTTGGGCTAGAAAATGATGTTACTAATGCCTTCGCCGGCAAGGGATCAACCCCTGCGAGTTTGGATCGGCTCGTCGAACGCATGGAGCGCGAAGAGTTTGATCTGATCGCTGTAGGGCGTGTTCTGCTGAGTGACAAGGATTGGGCCGCCAAAGTTGAAAAAGGCGATTACGCAGACCTAAAGGGCTTCAATCCGGCATCTTTAGCCGAATTGGTTTGAGCCTTACAGCTGAGTGGAGAGTTTCATGCCACAAAGGTTTTAGTCTGAAGGAATCAGAGGTCTAGCCTCGGATGTTGCGAGGTCGAGATCGTAATCTGTTGTTGAGTGCGCCATGACTGTTTCAATGACCGAACAGGTTAAGGCCGCTCAACACCCGCGTAAATTAATATTGCGTTGCGGTGCGGCCTGGGCATTTACGCGCAGGCTGCATAGCGTCGCCGATTAATGTAGCGCTAGATTTTTCGTGGCTATCTAGGCCTTTCGGGAGCAGCCTTGATTAAGGTGTAATGCGATGCTTGGGCTACGGCGCGACGTTGTGTCCGGTCATTTAGTTAGTCGGCAATGCGTAAAGTTGCTTAGAGTCGGTACGCTGAAACTAGGCTAGCGGAGCAGGCAAGTTGAGAGGAGGGGAGACGCACCGCTTAATGCTTATTCATTTCTGGAATAAGCATAATAAAATATATTTCTTGAGTGCATTAGCCATTCTGCTACATTGTGGTTACCGGACCGCCGGATATGTTTAACCTTATTTTATGGTACGACTATGTCCGGCGCCCGAATCTTACAAATCAGCCTTGAGGCTCTGTCTTATGATAGAGCTCAGGTCGCGATTTCTCACTCCGGCAATATCCGCATCAGTCCTTGTGCCTCCATTGCCGTTCCATTCGTTACCGGCAAACCTCTTCCTTGTCAGGCCAACAGCGAAGCCTGCAGTGCAATCAGCGAAGGCTTGGCGTTTCTGCTCTACGCCATGTGAAGCTTCGCTGCTGGTCATTTCAATACCGTAAGTCTAGCCAGTCATCTTCAAGTAATGCCCTGGTTCCATAGGGTTATGGCTTGGAGAGTGAGTGATTGGGCGTCTGTACAGAACAATACTTATCGCGACTTACTACAATGCCAAACTATTTGGATGAAGCTCATCGAGCTGAAATTGTTAAGCTGAGCACTACAGTTACCAGTCAAACCGAATAGCCCACCTGGCTTTTGCTTGTTGGCTTCTATCTGGCCTGGGCTGTCGTTGCTTTTTATGGGCAGGCATTTGGCGAAGTATTCACCATTGTTCTGTTTATTCCATTGGTCGTGCTCTGGCTGTCGATGGTGTGGGCAGTTCATATGCTAAGTGTTGCCGTGGTGCTGACCTTGGTTGAACAATACAGCGCCTTGTCCCCGCCATCCTGCCAGGCAATAAAAACACTAAAGCCAATCTGGGCGTCGGAAAATGATACGTTTTGAAGCCATCAAGAAAACTCATAAAGGCAGCCCGCGAATGGCCGTGAGCGATTTAACGCTTCATGTCCGGGAGGGGGAGATCTGCGTATTTGTCGGGCCAAGCGGGTGTGGCAAAACGACTATCTTGCGAATGATCAATAGGCTGGATACCCAGGACAGTGGTCGCATCTGTGTCAATGGAGTAGCGACCGATGAGCTTGACGTCGTTACGCTACGCCGCGGCATTGGTTTCATGATGCAGAGCGCAGCCTTATTTCCTCACCAGACGGTTGCAGAAAATATTGGCGCCGTGCCGCGGCTCTTGGGCTGGAGCAAGCACAAAATCCGCCAGCGCGTGAGCGAGCTTATTTCCCTGGTTGGACTTCAGCCGGAATTTCTTGACCGGTATCCTAATCAGCTGTCGGGCGGGCAGCAAAGTCGTGTCGCTCTGGCGAGGGCATTGGCCTCGGACCCACCGGTTGTATTGATGGACGAACCCTTTGCCGCACTTGATCCGGTGATACGCGAGCGGCTGCAGGACGAACTGGTTGCGCTTCAGAGGCGTTTGCATAAAACCATTATTCTGGTGACCCACGATATGGAGGAGGCCATCAAGATTGGTGACCGGATTGCCATCTTCGAGGGCGAAGGAAAGCTTGTTCAGTTCGACACACCTCACAATATCCTTGCCCATCCTGCCACCGAGTTTGTGAAGAACTTTATCGGTAAAGATCCGCTGTTAAAAAGACTTTCGCTGATGAAGGTTTCTGATCTTCCAGCGGATGAGATCAATTGCGAGTTCAAACTTCTGGTGGATGATAAGTCCAATCCGTTGAAATGGGTCAGTGAATCGGACGTGCCTGTTCCCGAGCTGACAACGGTGTCGAGTAACGACTCGTTGCATCACGCACTGGTTAAAATTCTAACGGCTCCTATCGGTGTGGTTGTTCGCGTGGACGAGGCGGGCGGTTACGAAGGTTGCCTCTCGATTGCCAGCCTTCACAGCGCACTCAATGAGCGCCGCTTCGGAAGTGCGCAATGATTGACTGGTCCTGGATCGTTGAAAACTGGCAGCAGATCGGTCAGCTGTTATTTGATCATATTCAGCTGGTGACCTTGGGCCTGTGTATAGGGATGCTATTAGCGGGCGCAATGGTGCTCTTGACGTTGTGGCAGCCAGGATTGGCGCGCCCCATGATTTATGTCAGCGGCATACTCTTTACCATTCCGTCCCTGGCGCTGTTTATTTTGATAATGCCTTTTACCGGTTTATCCAAGACGACGGCGGTCATTGGTTTGAGCCTGTATTCCTTGCTTATTGTGTTGCAGAACACCTTGGCGGGGCTTGCGAGTAATCCCCCGGACGTATTGGAAGAAGCCCGTGCGCTAGGGTATACGCGCATGCAGAGATTCCTCGGGGTTGAACTTCCACTGGCGCTGCCTTCGTTATTGGCAGGTTTGCGAACGACCTCGGTTACATTAGTGGGGCTGGTGACCGTTACTGCCTTGATTGGTCAGGGCGGATTAGGCCAGATGTTCATTACCGGGCTGGCTCAAAGTTTCACTACGCCTGTGGCAGTCAGCCTGGTCCTGACGGTGATGTTGGCGTTATGTTTTGATTTTCTGTTTTATTCAATAAATAAATGGCTGGTCCCTTGGGTGCGCTGATGAGCATGATCGCAGGTGTCTACCTTTGGTTTTCTCTTCCTGACAATTGGTTGGGTGAAAGCGGAATACTGACTCGGCTGGCAGAGCATATTTATTATGTGTCTTTGAGCCTGGCTATTGCTTGTGCAATAGCGTTGCCGCTCGGCGTACTTCTGGCTAACTACCGCAAAGGCGCGCAGGTGGCGATAGGGCTGTTCAATATTGGGCGAGCATTACCTTCTCTGGGTATTGTGATACTTGCAATCATGCTCATTGGCTATGAAGCCAGCACGGTGATTATCGCATTGGTGACCGTGAGCATCCCGCCGATATTAACCAATACCTATGTTGGAATCGATCAGGTGGATTCGTCTCTGAAGCAGGCTGCCAGATCGATGGGGATGTGCAGATGGCAGATGTTTATTCAGCTCGAGTTGCCGCTGGCTTTTCCGCTGATCTTTTCTGGATTCCGATCAGCCCTGGTGCAACTTATCGCAACAGCCACCATCGCTGCGTATGCAGGGTTCGGCGGGCTGGGCAGGTTTCTTATTGATGGACTGGGCCGAAATGATACGCCGCAAATTATTGGCGGCGCACTGGTGGTGTCGGCACTTGCGATTGTCAGCGAGTGGGTGTGCTCGATGATAGACACACTCATGGTTCGAAAATGGCGAGCGAATGATGTTGAACTGAGTGCTACATGATCATGGGCATTTGAAAGTGCGTATTAATTCTGCAGAGGTGCAAATCAAAATGAAAAACAAATACCGTTTGAAGGCTCGGTCACCGCTCTCGGCCTCACTGTTACTGGGATTGGGACTGCTGGTTGGTAGCACGTTTGCCAGTGCTCAATCCATCACCATCGGTGGGGCCAATTTTTCCGAGCAGACTATTCTCGCAAACATCTATGCCTCAGCCTTGAAAAATGAAGGGATTGACGTCAAGACCCGACTCAATCTGGGGAACCGTCAGATCATCGCCAAGGCGCTGGAAAACGGGGATATAGACGTTGTACCCGAATACATAGGATCACTGCTGAGTTTCTATGACGACAAGACTGCTCTGACCAGCCAAAAGGAGATCGTCAGCGCTTTGCAACAGAAGTTGCCGGCGGACCTCCAGCTGCTTGAGCCTTCGTCCGCGGGCTCCATTACCGCTTGGGCCGTCACCCGAAAAACCGCAGAAAAGTACAACTTGCACACCTTGTCCGACCTAGCGCCCGTCTCGGGTGATTTCACGCTGGGCGGGCCTCCCGAAGTCGCCACTGCTGCATTGGGCCTGCCCGGGTTGAAGGCGGTCTACGGCATCAACTTCAAGAGCATCAAATCGCTGGACATGGGCGGGCCCTTGTCGCGGCTGGCGTTGAACTCAGGCGCTATCGACGTCGCCACGGTGGTCTCCACGCAAGGCATTTTGGCGAAAGAACCTTGGGTTGTGCTTGAGGATGACAAGCATCAACAACCCCTGCAAAACATCACGCCACTGGGGCGCAAGGCGTTGCTGACCCCAGACGTCACCAAGGTGCTCAACGAGGTCTCTGCAAAACTGACCGATGACGACCTCAAGCAACTCAATCGCCTTGTTGATATCGATCACAAGGATCCAGCCAAAGTCGCGGCGCAGTGGGTCGCCGAACATACCGTCAAGACGGCCCAGTGAAAATGAATGCGACGTTGGTAAGGTCGCGGAGGCGTTATGTCCAATAAAAGTATGATTCTGAATTTGTTCTTCTTTAATCCCCAAGGGGACCATCGTTTTTCCTGGCGCCATCCGCTGTCACCGAGCCACGAAATATTGACGTTGGGCTACTACGTAAAACTGGTGCAGGCGGCCGAAGCGGCGAAGTTTGACGCGGTTTTTGTCGCGGACCACGTGGCGGTCTGGGACTCCGTGGCCAGCGGGTTGAGGCACTATGCCAACGCCCGGCTTGAACCTATTACGCTCTTGTCCGCACTGGCTGCTGTGACCGAGCACATCGGGCTGATGGGCACTGCTTCAACGTCCTATAACGAGCCGTTCAACATCTCGCGGTATTTTGCTTCGCTGGACTATCTCAGTGCAGGGCGAGCCAGTTGGAATATCGTGACTTCCTGGTTGGAAGAGGAGGCTTCGAATTTCGGATTGTCAGGCGTGACGAAACACGGCGATCGTTATCTGCGGGCCGAAGAGTTTATCCATATCGTCAAGCAGCTTTGGGACTCCTGGGAGGAGGGTGCGCTTGAATTTGACAAGAGCACCGGCGATTTTGCCGACCCATCGAAAATTCACCCGATCAATCACAAAGGGGCACATTTCAGCGTGCGTGGGCCGCTTAACATGCCGCGTCCACCTCAAGGATATCCCGTCCTTGCCCAGGCGGGATCTTCTGAAGCAGGCAAGAATCTGGCCGCCGCCCATGCGGACGTGCATTTCTGTTTCATCAATTCGGTCGAAGAAGGACTGGCGTACAGGGCAGATTTGAATCGCCGGCTTGAATTGAAGGGCAGGCATTCCAGTGATCTGAAAATTATTACCGGCGTGCTTCCGGTGGTGCTAGAAGATGAGACTGAGGAGGCGCGACGTCGGCAACTGGAGGACAGCCTCATTATCGATGCCGTGGCGATTGATCTGGTCTCCAGCTACACCCGTCTTGATCTGACAGGCCTGTCGCCGGACAGCCCGCTGCCAGCGTTGCCGGATGAGTCTGAGTTTGATGGCATTCGAACTGAGCTGGCCCTTCTCAAGAAGTACGATGCTTCGTTGTCTATCCGCGAAATAGGGCGCCGTTTGGTCAAGAGCTCCAGTACCTGGCTACTGATCGGAACGGCGGAGCATATTGCCGATAAGCTTTCAGCGTTATACGAGTCGAATGCCGTCGATGGCTACAACCTCATGTTTCCGTTTTTGCCAACGGACTTTGAAGCATTCACACGCGGCGTGGTGCCTTTGCTGCAAGCCAAAGGGGTTTTCCGCAAGGAATATGAACCTGGGACGCTGAGGGACCGCTTGGGCTTGAAAAGGCCTGTTAACAGCTTCTTGCTGTGATCTGGGGCCAAGCGCTAATCACATCCCCTGACTGGATTTTCATATGACCAGCGATCTATCCATGTACCTCGCTCCTGCCAGGGTTTTACAGGCAGAAGAGGCCTGGCTCCAATGCGTCCTGGAGATCTTGGGCGCGCGCCGTGAGCAAAAGCCGATCGTTGATCCAACGCCCCATTGGCTTTCCCCGGATATCTTGTTATCCCAGACCTGTGGTTATCCATTCATCACGTCACTGCGGGGAAAGGTGAGACTGGTAGGGCGCCCGAGTTATGAGCTTACCCATAGCTCGGGTGGTGACCATCGCAGTTTGCTGCTCTGCAGAGCTGATTCGGCCGTGACTGACCTGGTGGGTTTCCAGGGCAGCCATGGGCTGATCAATGCCCGGGATTCCAACTCTGGAATGAATTTACTGCGCCACACGCTGGCCGGGATCAACAAGCTAGAACGGGCCGATGCCTGAGACTGCTGACAGGGACATTGGGCGCGCGCAATGCCGTATCAAAGACTCTCAGGGTCGCCAAAAAACATCTGAATCCGCGACCTTAGCCAGCGCTCACCCGGATCGTTGTCCTGGGAGCCGCGCCAGGCCATGTGCAACTCGAAGGTGCGCATAGGCAGCGGCGGTTCTTCGGCACGTACGCCGCCCGCTGCGGTCAGCGCTTCGGCGGTGTAGTCCGGCACAGTGGCAATGATGTCGGTACCGGCCAGCAATGTACTCAAACCATTGAACTGCGGAACCGCGAGCACCACGTGTCGCTTGCGCCCGAGTTTTTCCAGTTCTTCATCGATGAAGCCACTGAGGTCGCCTGCAAAGGACACCAGTGCATGCGGGCGAGCGCAGAAATCGTCGAGGCTCAAGGCGCCGGGTACGGTGTCGGCGCGCAGCAGTTTCGGCATGCTGCGACGCAGCACTTTGCGTTTGGCGTTGGCCGGCAGATCCGTGGTGTAGCTGACGCCAATCGAGATTTCACCCGAGGCCAACAATCCCGGCATTAACAGATAATTAACTCGACGCACCACCAGCACGATGCCGGGTGCCTCGGCACGCAGGCGCTTCAACAGCATCGGTAGCAGGGCGAATTCGACATCATCCGAAAGACCAATGCGGAACACGGCGGTACTGGTGGCCGGGTCGAATTCGGCAGCACGACTGACCGCGGTAGAAATCGAATCCAGGGCCGGAGAGAGCAGGGCGAAAATTTCCACGGCCCGGGCTGAAGGCTCCATGCTGCGGCCGGTGCGCACAAACAGCGGATCATCGAACAGGCTGCGCAGGCGCGACAACGCGGCACTGATGGCCGGCTGGCCGAGAAACAGTTTCTCCGCCGCGCGGGTCACGCTGCGTTCATGCATGAGGGTTTCGAACACGATCAACAGGTTCAGGTCGACACGACGCAGGTCATTACGATTCATCTGGAGTCCTGGCAGAGTCAGCAAACTTGACGGGAGCGGCCATATGAGAACAATGGCCGGCATGAATCTTACGGGGAAAGACTGGTACTCTGCACCGAGTAATTCAGTTTTTCCAAAATGCTGGTTCGGTTTTCTACATTGATGGACGTATCGCCGGAGCTGCGGAATCAATGACAGGCATGTCGACTATTAATAGCCACTGATGGTCTTGGTCAGAAAGCCCAGATAGAGTTCAGGGCATTAGAGGTTACTTTGACGAGGTTTGCGATGTCCCGCACGATCCGTTTTCACAAGTTTGGTCCAGCCGAGGTGCTCAAATGCGAAGAGCATGCGGCAGCTCTGCCAGCGCCGGGCGAAGTGCAGGTGCGTGTCGAGGCGATTGGCATCAGCTGGTATGACATCCTCTGGCGTCAGAACCTGGCGTCTTCCCATGCCCGGTTACCGTCTGGCCTTGGTCATGAAATGGCCGGCGTGGTGACGGCCATCGGCGAAGGTGTCGATGATCTGACGGTGGGTGACAAGGTCGCCAGCTTCCCGGCAGAAAGCCCCAATGACTATCCCGTTTATGGCGAGCAAATCGTTCTGCCGCGTTCGGCGCTGACGCGTTACCCGGATGTGCTGAGTCCGATCGAAGCCTCCGTGCATTACACGCCGCTGTTGGTTGCCTATTTTGCTTACGCCGATCTGGCACGGGTCAAGCCGGGGCAGTTTGCGCTGGTAACCGATGCGAGCCACTGCGCCGGACCGTCCTTTGTGCAACTGGGCAAGGCTCTGGGTGTACGGGTCATTGCCGCGACCAAAACCGCCGAAGAACGCGAGTACCTGTTGTCCCTCGGTGCCGAGAAGGTGATCGTCACTGAAGAGCAGGATCTGCTCATGCAGATCAACAAACTCACCGACAACCGCGGTGTCGATGTGGTATTCGACGGCCTTGGCGGTCCACAGATGTCGATGCTCGGTGACGTGCTGGCGCCTCGTGGCAGCCTGGTGTTGTATGGTCTGCAAGGCGGTAACCAGACTCCATTCCCGGCGTGTGCGGCGTTCCAGAAAAACATTCAGTTCTTCGTCCACTGCATCGGCAACTTTACCGGCAAACCGGAACTTGGCATCGTTCAGGATCAGGTCGCACTGCAACGGGCCTTGCGCGATATCAACCAGTTGACGGCTGACCGTGTTCTGCTGCCACTCAAGACCCGGGTCTTCCCGTTTAGCGAGTTTGTCCAGGCGCACCGTTACATGGATGAGTGTCCTTGCCGCGAACGTGTGGCGCTTCAAGTCGAACCTGCATGACCCTTGCGCAAGAGTCCGTGTTTACGGACTCTTGCGTTTTTGTTGGACTTGCAAACCTCTGATTTCCCCCTTCGTGATCTATTGGTTCAGCAACTGAACTGGTTTTTGCTCCTGATCTGTATCTTCTAATCATCATGTAAGCCCTGATAATTGAATGATTACTTTCATCTCAAGGAATGAGTCATGGCTGGGCATCTTCTTTTAATCGGTACGGGTTCTGGTACTACGTATGCGGACCATTGCTCATCTGCGCCTTGCGTTCAAATATGGGAAGTAGTCGGTTCGCTTATTAGTTGCCGAACTATTGCGCTGCTCTGGTTTCTTTATTTTTCGTGCTCATTGTCTGTGGGACGCTGTCGGAATAGTCCTAGGCCGTCGTTTCGTCCTGTTGGAGCGCTCTGCCTCGGGCTTTGTGGGCGACTTGTCCGTTCGTGAAAGTTATTCCTAAACAATCGTTTCAAATGGTTACCACAATCAAAGTGTTAGCATTTGACAGCAGATACTCACGACGCGCCGTAATCAGCCATCACCGATCGCAAATCGAACAAACAAACGATTATTTGTTCGATGTCGACTTTTTGAATATCAGGTAAATGACGATGAGCTCTATTCATGATCAAGCAATGAACTATGTCTACCAGCAAGTTTTGCAGCGGTTGCTGAGTTTCTTTTCCCGCGCGGAGCGTACTGCATTGCAGCTTTTGATCCAGCGTCTGGTGGTGGCTGCCGGGGGCATGGAGAGAATCGGCACTTACAAGGTGCTGATGACGCACTCGGGAACACGGGACAGTTGCTACACATTAGCGTTCCTGCGTGCCGCGCAGTTGAGTATCGCGGGCAGAGCACCAGCGACCTTCCAGCTTCGTGTCAGCACGCTACGTCTGGGCGGGACGACGCCGACGATCATGGAGAATATTCACCGCAGTTACGGTGCCCTGTTTGTCTACGACGATCCTCGGATCGAGGTGCTGATGGTCGATAACCGCGAGGTGCTGCCATTCAATCATTTGGCACCGATGTCTGATGCTGGCCGCGATTTGAATCGCACAAACATGCTGATGCTCGGTCACCTGCGAGGAACTGACGGGGTGTTCGAAGCGTGTGACGACTGTTATCTGGCGACAGGCGAGTTCTACACGCAGATGACCCGATGGGAGGGCGGTGTCGATGCGTTGATCAGCGGTGAAACAGCGCGTCAGCAGAAGCAGTTTCTGGCGGGGCTGACGCGAGGCGCGCAGAAGGCCGGCTTGCCGGCGATCACGCGTCCCGCCTGTAGTTTCGATGGGTTGCTGTCAACGCTCGATCAGTTGGGTGGCGATTGTTATCGCGTGCTTTATGCGGGCCATGAAACCGTCGAGTGGCGGCCACGCGAGAGTTTTGAAACGCGACGCGGTGCGGACTACATCGATATCCAGGACCTGGTGACCGGCAACATGGAGGAGCGCTGGCCATTGCTCACCGACTTTCTCGGGCTGCAACCTGATGAAGTTGACGCCCACCTGCGCGAAAACGAATACGCCAGTCCTTTGCTCTCGGCCCACTTACGGGGGTTGCAGGCCAGTTTCGTCAAAGGCCTGACCTACGAAAGCGGATTCAGAGAGTACATTCAGCGGGCGTTGTTGATGATGCGCAGACGACACCTGCCCGAGCGCCTTTGCGATCAGGTGCTGGAGGTTTACGGCAATCGGCAGGTGATGACTGAACTGCGGGCCCAGGCGGCCATGGAGGCTCAGCAAGCACTGGGACTCAATGAAACACAGCAGCTGTGCCTGCTCTTTGCACCCTTTGCCGATGCCGGTGCCGGGCTGGAAAACTTTTTACGCCGCTGTCATCCCGGCATGTTGGTAGCGATGCCCGAGCTACACAAGGCGATGCAGGGCAATGCCGCCCCCGAGCAAGTCATGCAATGGATGATCGACGTGAGTGGTTTGTCCGTCAGCTTGATCTGCAAGCTATACGGCATGCGTTCGGTTGCCGGAATCGAACTTGAGACGGGTGATCCGGGCGTGAACACTGAAGAACAGGGAGAGTTCGAGGATGCCGATGCGCTGAGTGAACTGTCGGCGAGACGTTGAAGGAGCCTGGTTTGACCGATCCAAAAAACACGCGTACCGCAATCGGCCACCGCCCATGAAAGGCCCAAGAGAAACCGATTTTGCCTACCAGGCCGTGTACCGATACTTGACCAGCCTGATCAATGAAATGGGGGCTGAAACACCGATCAAGCTGCCTTCGTTGAGGCAGCTTGCCGACCGGTTGAGCGTGTCGATTTCGACCATCCAGTACGCCTATTCACTGCTGGAGAAAGAAGGGCGAGTGTATTCGGTGGCAAAATCCGGCTACTACGCGCTGCCGGTTTCCTTGAACACTTCGTTCAGCAGCGGCAACGACCTGCTTGAATCGGTCTATGTCAGCGCAAGGCGCCCGGGGATGCTGATCTTGAGCACCGACGAGCCTGCGCTGTTGCAGTCCCTGGACAGTCCGTTGTTACTGCTGGAGCGGGAATTGGTGCGCCAATATCCGCGCCAACCGCAGCTTCACTCGCAACCGTGTGGCGAGCTGGAGCTGCGCACCGCGCTGGCGGCGCGCTACACCACTTCACCGGCACGTTGCTGGCATGCCGATGACGTTTACATCGGTGCCGACTTGCGTGGCGTGCTGGAAATACTGATCGCGGTGCTCGAACTCAAAGACGCGACAGTGTTGGTCGAATCGCCCTGTGACTGGACCATTCTGCGTTTGTTCCAGACCGCTGGCGTACAGGTGATCGAACTGCCGATAGACGGCAACGGCTGCCTTGACCTTGAGTCGCTTGGGCATTTGCTCAAGACCGAGGCGGTTCGTCTGGTGGTGCTGTCATCGGGTGTCAGCATGCCGCGCGGCAGCCTGATGCCGTCCGACAACAGGCAGTCCACCGCCAAGCTGTTGGAACAACACGGCAGTTGGGTGCTGGAGAACGATGTGTACGGTGAACTCGGTCATGAGCCGAATGAAAGTCGCTTTCGCGATCTGCTCGATCCTGATCGCCTGATCGTCTGTTCCACTTTCGAGAAACTCATGGGGCCCGAGGCGCCTTACGGGTATTTGCTGTCACGGCAATTGAGCGTCGAGTTGCAACGACACTTTCTGCTGCGCTCATTTCGTTTGTCGCCGATTCGTCAGAAAGCCATCGCACGCTTGTACAGCAGCGGTCGTATCGATCAGCACTTGCTGGTGCTGCGTCGACTGTTGAAAGAGCGTAAAACCCGGATGACCCAACTGCTACAGGAACGCCTGAGCGACTCGCTGGAGTTTGTCGAGCCGTTGGGCGGGGCAACCATCTGGGCACGCTCGTTGCGACCGGTCGATGTGCGCCGGGTCTTCCAGCGCATGCTCAAGCAACGCGTGGTGATTGCGCCTGGCGAGCTGTTCAGCCTGCATGGGTTGCATTCGCAGAACCTCAGGCTCAGTCACACATTCAGCGGGCAGCATGATCTGGAGGTTGCATTGACGATGCTGGCGGATGCGTTGAGGCTTGAACTTACCGATTGACCGGGCGGACAAAAGAGCCAGCTGACGACTGGATAGATTTCGTCTGGATAGATATCGTCGCTCTCCGGTCAAACTGTCAGTAAACTGCCTCCCAATTCCTGAACCACTCTTTCTTCAGAGGTTTTGCATGACACTCAGTCCTTTTGCGGGCAAACCGGCACCAGCAGAATTGTTGGTCGACATCCCGCGACTGGTAACGGCCTATTACACCGGTCAGCCCGATGCCTCGATCGCTACCCAACGCGTTGCGTTCGGTACTTCAGGTCACCGTGGCAGCTCCTTCGAGCTGAGTTTCAACGAATGGCACGTTCTGGCCATCAGCCAGGCTATCTGCCTGTATCGCGAAGCCCAGGGCATTGACGGTCCGTTGTTTGTCGGCATTGATACTCACGCGCTATCGACGCCGGCCGGCGCCAGTGCACTGGAAGTCCTGGCCGCCAATGGCGTAACGGTGATGATTGCTGAAGGCGATGAGTACACGCCGACTCCGGCCATCTCCCACGCCATTCTTTGCTACAACCGCGGCCGCACCTCGGGGCTGGCGGACGGCATCGTCATCACGCCGTCCCACAACCCGCCGCAAAGCGGCGGTTACAAGTACAACCCTACCAACGGTGGCCCGGCCGATACCCACATCACCAAGTGGATCGAGGCCAAGGCCAACGAGTTGCTGGCCAACAAGCTCGCCGGTGTCAAACGCATCAGCTACGAGCAGGCCCTCAAGGCCAGCACCACCCATCGCCACGACTATCTCAATACTTACGTCGCCGATCTGGTCAACGTGATCGACTTCGATGCCATTCGTGGCGCCAACCTGCGTCTGGGCGTAGATCCGTTGGGCGGAGCAGGGGTGCGCTACTGGTCGGCGATTGCCGAGCATTACCGTCTGAACCTTGATGTGGTGAACACCCAGGTCGATCCAACGTTCCGTTTCATGTCCGTCGACTGGGACGGGCAGATTCGCATGGACCCATCGTCCAGCTATGCCATGCAGGGCCTGATCGGCCTGAAAGAGCGTTTCGACGTGGCGTTTGCCTGCGACCCGGACCACGATCGTCACGGTATTGTTACCCCGTCCGGTGGCTTGCTGGCGCCGAATAATTACCTGGCTGTGTCCATCGACTATCTGTTCCAGAACCGCCCGCAATGGCGCGCCGATGCGGCCGTGGGTAAAACCGTGGTCAGCAGTGGCTTGATCGATCGCGTTGCCAAGCGCCTGAATCGTCGTCTGTACGAAGTGCCGGTCGGTTTCAAATGGTTCGCCGACGGCTTGTTCGACGGCTCGCTGGGTTTTGGTGGCGAAGAAAGTGCCGGTGCTTCGTTCCTGCGTAAGGATGGCGGCGTCTGGTGCACTGACAAGGACGGCTTGATTCCAGCCTTGCTGGCGGCTGAAATGACCGCTCGCACCGGTCGTGACCCAAGCCAGGCTTATCGCGCATTGACCGATGAGCTGGGTGAACCGTTCTCGGTACGTGTCGACGCCAAGGCCAACCCTGAGCAGAAAGCCTTGCTTGGCAAGCTGTCGCCGGATCAGGTCAAGTCGACGCAATTGGCTGGCGAAGCGATCCAGAGCATTCTCAGCAAGGCGCCGGGTAATGATCAGGCGATCGGCGGCTTGAAAGTCATGACCGAAAACGGCTGGTTCGCGGCCCGTCCTTCGGGCACTGAGGACATCTACAAGATTTACGCCGAAAGTTTCATTGGCGACGATCACCTCAAGCAATTGGTCAGCGAAGCTCAGACACTGGTGGATAGCGCAATCAGCGCGAAATAAGGGCGTAACGCCAACCTGCCTGGACCTTGGATCTTGAACCTTGGATCTTGAATCCTCGTAGGAGCTGCCGCAGGCTGCGATCTTTTGATTGTGGCGATCAAGATCAACAGATCGCAGTCTGCGGCGGCTCCTACGAGGTGTGGTGTGCGCCAGGGGGCGGTGGCAAACAAAAAAAGGGGTGACCAAAATGGTCACCCCTTTTTGCATCCGGCTTTTAGCGCATCAAGCCAGGTCCACCAACACGATTTCACTGTCTTCTATCGCTGTGACTCGCAGAAGCTGCTCCTGCGCAACCGCTACACCGTCTCGAGCTTGTGCACGTAAGCCATTGACTTCAATGACTCCGGTGGCAGGCACCAGGTACGCCCGACGACCGTTATCCAGTCGATACTCGGCGGTTTCGCCGGCCTTCAGATTTGCCGCTACCAACCGCGCATCGGCACGGATCCGCAGGCTTTGGTCGTCGCCGGCCTTGCCGCTGGCCAGGGTCACGAAACCTTCGCGCTGACCTTCAGGAAACGGTTTGGCGCCCCAGGACGGTGCCAACCCGGTTTCATTCGGGATGATCCAGATCTGGAAAATCTTCGTCGCCGTCGATTCCAGGTTGTACTCGCTGTGAGCAATCCCGGTGCCGGCGCTCATGACCTGTACATCACCGGCTTCGGTGCGGCCCTTGTTACCCAGGTTGTCTTCATGGCTGATCGCACCTTCGCGAACGTAGGTGATGATTTCCATGTCCCGATGCGGGTGTTTCGGGAAACCGGTACCCGGCGCAATCACATCGTCGTTCCACACCCGCAGGTTGCCCCAGTTCATGCGTTTTGGGTCATGGTACTCGGCGAACGAAAAGTGGTGATGGGCATCCAACCAGCCATGATGGGCGCCGCCCAGGGAATTGAAGGGTCTGAGTTCAAGCATGATCGTCTCCTGAAAAGGTTCGTCATGGGGCAGAACGCTTGAGCCGCAAAACGAGAACCGGTGGTTGTTGGGGAGCATCATCTATCAGTTAACAATCGATAAAAAGCGTAAAAACTGCCTCAATTCAATCAGTTTAGTAGATATTAATTGAAGGCTGGATTCTGCGTTTCAGCATTCACTTCATCGCTTAAACCAATGATGGATAAGCATTTGACTAGAACTCGCCGGCAAATGCAGACACCATAGCCTGCAACAGCCTCACACCCTGGAGTCAGCGTGCCGCGACACAATCCCGATCTTCCTTCCGAGCTTTTGCCCCTGGCCGAGATGCCGTTGCTCAAACGCCTGGCCGCGCGTTTTTTTGGCCACGGCCTCACTCGTCTGCGCGCTCAACACCGGGCGTCCTGGCTGCACGGCCAGGCCGACGGCTTTCGTAGCGGTCATAGCGCGGGCGTGGATTACGGCTATAAGGAAGGCAAGCTGGAAGGGATAGAAGAAGGCCGCCAGGTGCTGCTGATTCGCGACAGCCGATCCACCGAGCATCCGGCGCCGCGTATCGATGAAAACCTGTTCGACGACTGGCGGCTGCCGCTCAGTGCTGACATCAAGAAACGCGTGAAGGCCGATGTCGCCCGTTTGTTGCCAGAGTCGGCGCAGCCCAGCGTCGCACAGTGGAAGATGATCTTCAGCGACACGCCCTCGACCTCGGTGATTGCCGGGGCGGGTGCCGGGAAGTCGACGACCCTGGCGCTGCGCATTCTGTTGCTGGTGCATTACCTGGGGTTTGAACTCGACTCGTTGACCGTGGTGACGTTCACCCGCGAATCCCGCAAGGACTTTATCAACAAGCTGATTGGGCTGTTTGCGGTGTGGGGGCGCACACTCCCTCAGAAAGACGCCCGCGATCTGGTGCGAACCTTCCATTCGCGCATTCTGCCGATGGTCCGCAGCCTGCCGGGGTTCGAACGGTTGCAAGCCTTCGAGAACCTCAATGCCCGCTCGCTGCTCGATGACGCCGAGGTCGACAGCAACCCGTTCGATCTGCGGATCAACGACACCCAGCGCCAGCAGCTCAATGCCTGTTTTCACCGGTTGTTTACTCAAGACGAGCGCTTTCGCGAACTGATCAAGCCGCTGTCGCGCCATGCCTTGCAGCTCAAGGAGCTGGAGCGCGATCACCCGGACGTGCAAAAGCGTATGGCGGTGACCGAGCTGGCGGCCAAGCGTGATGAAGAACTCTGCGATGCCATCGAAGATCTGTGGTTTCGCGCGGGCGCCTGGCCGATCAAGGGCATTGAGCCCAGCCGCCAGACATTCGAGATCAACGGTTCGACCTTCCACTGTCACGGTTACATCCCGACGCTCGACGCCTGGGTGGTACTAGGCTTCGATCCCCGTGAAAACCCACAGGTCAGCCGCCCCAACGCCAAACTGACGGTTCGCGCCGAATGGGCAGTCAAGCGCACCCTGTTTCAAGCTTTCTGTCGTAAGCCTTTGATTTGGCTAGATAGCTATGAGTCTTCAAAGCGCGTTTTGGCCACACTGGCGGGGGATGCCAGCGCTGGGCCGGGGTTCGATTACAAGGTCAAGGGCGAACTGGGTTCTGCGCCACTTCTGGATTGTTTTGTCGCGGCGGCCAGCTTTATCGAAAACCTTGGGCTGGATGTTCCGGCTGCCGTGGGCCAGATGAGTTTCGCCAAGGACGATCCGGATCGCTTGTTCTTTGAGGCCCTCAGCCTGTACTGGCGAGCCCTGGAGGATCACCTGCTGGATCAGTCGCCGCCGGTGATGACTTACAACCGCATGTTTGCCTTGTTCAGCGAACATTCGCCGGAAAACCTCAAGCTGCTGAGCGATGAGTTGCTGCGCCCGATGTCGCATCTGATGATCGACGAATTTCAGGACGTTTCCCCGCAAATCGTCTCCTGGATTCGGGCGACGCTGGGGGAGATCCGTAGCCGTGGTCCGGCCATGCATGTAGGGCGTGGGGCTCAGCGCTCTTCGCTGCTGTGCGTCGGTGATGACTGGCAATCGATCTATGGCTGGCGTGGCAGTTCGCCGAAGTACTTCATGGAGTTCAACAAGGAATTCCCGTCGCCCAGCACCACACGGGTAATGCTCAGCGAAAACTACCGCAGCCATCAGCACATTATCGACGCTGCCGAGCATATCGTGCGCGCGGCGCCGGCAATCCCGGGCAAAAAAGCCAAGGCCAGTGGCGAGCCAGGGGAACTGTTGCCAGTCAACATCCATGATCGGGATGATGCGGCGATGGCCAGGCGTCTGACGGAGCATTATCGAAACGGCGATTCAATCTTGATGTTGTATCGAAAAAGTATCGATAAGTCGTTGATTGAAGAGCATATTTCACCTGTAGTTAATGCGGATTCTAGCTTGCCATTCGAGGCTAGACGGCTCAAACAGTTGACCTATCACAGTGCCAAGGGGCTGCAGGCTGACGCAGTATTCCTGCTCGGTGATTGCCAGCATCTGACCAGTTCACCGTACAAGAATCAGGTCTATCGCATGGCCGGATTGGGTAAGGATGGTGATGCGGAACCTTATGACAGTGCACAGAAAGACGAGATTTTGCGGTTGGCCTATGTCGGCATCACCCGAGCAGTGAAGCATTGCTATTGGTATGTCGATGGTCAGGACAATCAATCGGTCAATATGCCCAAGGCGTCCGACAGGATCGCGCAGGGCAAACCGTTCTTCGCCGATCAGCGCGCCGGAAAGCTTTCAGTCTGAACAGGATGGCGCAGGAATCAGGAGTACTTTCGAACATGAAAAAGCCCACTGAATGTGGGCTTTGATGTCAACGGTGGCGGTTCAGGCAAGCCTTCTGAAGGCAAGAGGAGGAACGAAGGTTTCAAGTTCATCTTCCACCGCTTCGATTATCCGCTCGACATCGGTGGCGTTCATCACGGTGGCGCAGGGAATTCCGGCAATGGCGATCATGGTCTCGCCACTGGCACGATCAAACAGTCGGGCAATCATGCTGCCCGGTGCATCCATGCTCGCCTCGAATCCCATGGGATGAAAATGCCAGCGCATCAGCTGGCAGGCGTTCGGAAACGTAACCTTGCTCAACGACACTCTATTCATGCGTTGCCCACCTTCTTCATCGAGCGCGTCCGTTAGCCCGTGTTAGGAGGGAAGAGCCTTCACTGGCCCAACCGTTTGAGTGTTTAAAAATAGCACTCACCCGTGAAAAGTCCGTGAAATCTTTCAGACCGTTCGGCGATTGAAGCGCTTTCCTTGAGCTGGATCATGTTCTGTTTATCACCGGGCAGAGCGCTTAATGCCAGTCTGTTAAGGAAGTACCTTCCGTAAAACGAAGCAAGTCTAGTGTGGGAGCGAGCTTGCTCGCGATAGCGGTGTGACAGTCAACATTGATGTCGAATGTAAAGCCGCCATCGCGAGCAAGCTCGCTCCCACATTATTCGATCTTTGTTGTTTCGAACCTTGTGTTCGTTTAACTGATTGGCATTAGGCAAGGCACCACTGGCGGTTGAATTGAGCATTGAAGCCTTGGCCGAAGTTCGGCAAGCTCGGTTTTTCTGTCGTCGAGTGCCCTATGTCTGCCCATGATGATGGCCCGCTGCAAACCCAGGCCACCGGCGAGACCGTGCTGCGTTATCACTTGTGCTGGAAGCACCGGGACCTGGACGGCGTCATGGCGCTGTATCACCCGGACATCCAGTACAACGATTTTTTCCAGAACCGCGTCCTCGGCTTGAGCGAACTGCGTGAGTATGTGCGCAGCAGCATGCCGCGTGACCCGGATGAGGCGCTGGAGCATTCGGACCGGATTCGCCTGGACGGCAACACCGCGTTCATTCAGTACCGTGTGACCTTGCGCGGAGGCGAAGGGCTGGTGTCGTTTCGCTCCAGTGAGGCGATTACCGTGCGCGACGGGTTGATCTGGCGGGTCAATGAATACGCATCCCTGGTGCACGAACCGGCGCCCGGTAAATCGGCGGTCAGTTTGCGCCCGGCAGTCAGTCGGCTGGGGCTTTCGCCGCGTCAGCTGAGTTTCATGGCCGAGGACTTGCAGCAGTACTTCGAACGCCAGCAACCTTATCTCGACCCAGAGCTTGATCTGCAACGGGTGGCGAAGGAGTGTGGTTACAGCCGCAATCAGATTTCCTATCTGCTGAACCAGGTACTCGGCCAAAGCTTTTACCGTTACGTGAATCAGGCACGCCTGCGGCACTTGCTGGCGGCGCTGGACACAGCAACGCCGCCGCTGCGCATCGACGAGTTGGCGTTCGCCGCCGGTTTCAACTCGCTCTCAGCGTTCTATAGCTGCTTTCGCCGGCACACCGGCCTGTCACCCAAGGCCTATGCCAAGCAAATTTCTTTGCGTGCACGCGCGCAAGACAACCACTGAACCGACGCACTAGGATCGACGCCATCGAAGTTTGAGTGGCGGAGTCTTGCATGTCGGCGTGGCGCACTATCAGTTTGTGGATGGACCAGCTTGAGGAGCCGTTGCTGGCGCGGCCGTCCCTTGAGCAGGACCTGGACGTCGACGTCGCAATCATCGGCGCCGGCTACACCGGCCTCTGGACCGCTTACTACCTCAAGCGCCAGGCGCCAGACCTGAAGATTGTCATCATTGAAGCCCAGACCGCCGGCTTCGGTGCATCGGGCCGCAATGGCGGTTGGTTGATGGGCAATCTGCTGGGCGAAGACCGTTTACTCGCAGATTTGCCGGCCGAACGGCGCCGCGCTTCCTTTGATTTGCTGCACCGCATTCCTGATGAAGTGGAAGTCGTCCTCGAACGCGAAGGCATCGACTGCGATTTTCGCATGGGCGGGGTGCTTTACTGCGCGGCGCGTTATCCCGAGCAGGAAAGCAGCCTGCGTCGTTATCTGGACTCACTCTACCGTCAGGGCCTGAACGAAGCCGATTATCGCTGGCTCAACCCCGAGCAACTCGCTCAACAGATCCGTGTCGCCAAACCCTATGGCGCAATCTTTGCGCCGCACTGCGCGACTATCCAGCCGGCAAAGCTGGTGCGTGGCCTGGCGCGGACGGTGGAGCACATGGGCGTCAACATCTACGAAAACAGCCCGGTCACTCAGTGGCAGTCCGGCAGTTTGTGCACCGCCAAAGCGTCAGTGCGCAGTCGTTGGATCGTGCCGGCCGTGGAAGGCTACGCCGTGACGTTGGCGCCGTTGGGGCGTTATCAGTTGCCAGTGCAGAGCTTGCTGGTGGCGACCGAACCCTTGTCTGCCGCGACCTGGGACGAGATTGGCCTCAGCCGTGGCCAGGCGTTCAGCGAAAGCAGTCGTCAGGTCACTTACGGTCAACGCACGGCTGACAATCGGCTGGTGTTCGGTGCCCGTGGCGGCTATCAGTTTGCCGGCAAGCTGCGCCACGACTTTGACCTGACCCAGAGTGAAGTCGAGTTGCGCCGCTATCTGTTTGGCGAGCTTTTTCCGCAGCTGAAAAACGTCAACATCACCCACTCCTGGGGCGGCAACCTGGGCATGTCCCGACGCTTCAAGCCGCACATGCTCTGCGATCAGCGCAGCGGTATCGCCTTGTCTGGTGGTTACGGCGGCGAGGGTGTCGGCGCGAGCAATCTCGGTGGCAGAACCCTGGCGGATCTGATTCTCGGGCGCGACACCGAGTTGGTCCGTCAGCCGTGGGTTACCGCGCAGGGCAGTCTCGATGCGCTCAAAGCCTGGGAGCCAGAGCCGCTGCGCTGGTTGGGCTACAACGCAATCATTCGTAGTTTCATCCATGAGGACCAAACCCTGGCCGACCCGACCAGCGCGCCATGGCGCCGCAAACTGGCCCGTCAGCTGGCGGGTTTCATGGAAGGCTTCATGCAGTAAACCCTGCACATAGAAGCCGGCGATGCGCTTTGCGTCGCGTGTCGAGGGTTGCCAGGTCATTAGTGAGCCGCGTAGGTGACTCCCCGGTGACTTCGCACAGCAGCGCTGTTATAGCTTCCCCGTTAACCGTGCCGTGCTCTTGTAAAAGGTCCGCCACAGCGGTGACAGCGCGCCAGTAACGACGCACCAGACAGCTGGAGCGGGCGATTGCCTGGGATTCGGCGTCGAGCAGCTTTCGTGCAGGCAGCAAACTTATCAATTCGTAACCCCGGCACCGGTCCCCACTGCCGCTGCCCCAAATGAATTTGTCCGATCTGGTGTGCCCGTAGACTGCTTCGGCCACGGGGCCGGCGAAGCAATCGAGAAGGTCGCGCTCAATAGAATCGACCATAGAGGGCAGGTATTCAGCAATCCCGGGGGCGTCGAAGGATGGGTGCGGAACCAGGTAATCAGCCTCAACCAACCCCTCTACGTTTTGCGGGTTGCCGCGCAGATCAATCATTGGGCCGGTGCAGGCTTCTGTCCTGGTGCGCACAGTGACGCGCTCTATGTGCTGACCATTCCACCAAAAGGCCAGGGCGTGGCCAGCTTCGTGGACGGCCGTGCGGCGCTGGCGCTTATTCATGGTCTGGTCCTCGTATGTCACGTATCAGGTCTATTCCATCCCTCGGTGTCAGGTAAAAGACTAGGCCTATCAGGACCTGATACGCCACCTATTAGCTGACTGCTTTATAGGGGGCTAACCTTAACGCTGCGCTGGTGAAAACTGGCCGGTTGAGACCTGATAAGAGATACGAATAAGTCAGAAGCGTACTAGGCTTGCCGTGGGCCACCGTGCTGGCAACTCGATTGCCGCTATCCGGATTGCCCGTGTGACCATGACGATCAATTGATCGAACGGTTGGCCCTGCAGCCTATGTCATTGATCTCGCTCGTTGCTATCTAACGCCCATCCCGGGCCGGATAGCCGGATGAACACGACCAAAGGTAGCTCACACATGGCAACTGAATCGAAATGCCCGTTCAATCACGCCGCCGCGGGTGGTGGCCCGTCGAACCGCGACTGGTGGCCAAACCAACTGAATCTGAAGATCCTGCACCAGCACTCGTCCCTGTCCGATCCCATGGACGAGGGCTTCAACTACGCCGAAGCGTTCAAAAAGCTGGACTTTGCGGCGCTCAAGAAAGACCTGCATGCGCTGATGACCGATTCGCAAGACTGGTGGCCTGCGGACTTCGGTCACTATGGGCCGTTCTTTATTCGCATGGCCTGGCACGCCGCAGGCACGTACCGTACCGGTGACGGGCGTGGTGGTGCCGGCTCCGGTCAGCAACGCTTCGCGCCGCTCAACAGTTGGCCGGATAACGTCAGCCTCGACAAGGCGCGCCGACTGCTCTGGCCGATCAAGCAAAAGTATGGTCGTAACATCTCCTGGGCCGATCTGATCGTCCTCACCGGCAACGTCGCGCTGGAGTCCATGGGCTTCAAGACCTTTGGTTTTTCCGGAGGTCGTCCGGACGTCTGGGGACCGGATGAGGACGTCTACTGGGGCTCCGAAAAAACCTGGCTGGGGGGCGACGTGCGCTATGGCAAAGATGAGAGCCCTACTGTCCAGGAGCGCAACCTGGAGAAACCGCTCGCTGCGGTGCAAATGGGCCTGATCTACGTCAACCCGGAAGGCCCGGAGGGCAACCCGGACCCGGTCGCTGCTGCGGTGGATATCCGCGAAACCTTCGCTCGCATGGCGATGAATGACGAAGAAACCGTGGCACTGATCGCCGGCGGCCACGCCTTCGGCAAAACCCACGGCGCCGGGCCTGTAACCAATGTGGGCGCCGACCCCGAAGCCGCTGGCCTCGAACAGCAGGGCCTGGGCTGGAAGAGCAGCTTCGGCAGCGGAAAAGGTGGCGACACCATCGCCAGTGGCCTGGAGGTGACCTGGACCACCACGCCCACGAAGTGGAGCAACAACTACCTGGAGAACCTGTTCGGTTTCGAGTGGGAACTGACCAAGAGCCCGGCAGGTGCGAACCAGTGGACGGCGAAAAACGGCGCTGGCGCGGGCATCATTCCAGATGCTCACGACCCGTCCAAGCGGCGTAATCCGACCATGTTGACCACGGACCTGTCACTGCGATTCGATCCGATCTATGAACCCATTTCACGGCGCTTCCTGGCAAATCCGGATCAGTTGGCCGACGCGTTCGCCCGTGCCTGGTTCAAGCTGATCCACCGCGACATGGGACCGCTCTCGCGCTACCTGGGCCCGGAAATGCCCAACGAAAAACTCCTGTGGCAAGACCCTATCCCGGCGGTCGACCACGCACTGGTCAACGACAGCGACATCGCCTCACTCAAGAGCAAGCTCCAGTCCTGTGGCCTGACAATCTCGCAACTTGTATCAACTGCCTGGGCGGCGGCTTCCACCTTCCGTGGCTCCGACAAGCGTGGTGGCGCCAACGGTGGGCGCCTGCGCCTGGCCCCGCAGAAGGACTGGCCGGCCAACCAACCCGAGAAACTGACGAACGTGCTGGCGACCCTCGAGAAAATCCAGAGCGAGTTCAACAGCGCGCAGACTGGCGGCAAGAAGATCTCGCTGGCGGACCTGATCGTGCTGGCCGGTAGCGCTGGTGTCGAACAGGCGGCGAAAAATGCCGGTCACACCATAACGGTGCCTTTCACTCCGGGGCGGATGGACGCGAGCCAAGAGCAGACGGATGTGGAATCCTTCGGATTTCTGGAACCCATCGCCGATGGCTTCCGCAATTACCTCAAGAGCAAATACCGCGTACCGGCCGAGGCGTTACTGATCGACAAGGCGCAACTACTGACACTCACCGCACCAGAAATGACGGTGCTCATTGGCGGCATGCGCGTGTTGAACACCAACGTCGGACAAACCCCGCACGGGGTCTTCAGCAAGCGATCTGAAGCGTTGACCAATGACTTCTTCATCAACCTGCTCGACATGGGCGTGGAATGGAAGCCGGTCTCGGACGCCAATGAAGAGTTTGAAGGACGCGATCGCAAAACCGGCGACCTCAAATGGACAGGCACTCGTGTCGATCTCGTCTTCGGCTCAAACGCGCAGCTGCGGGCCTTGGCCGAAGTCTATGCAAGCAGCGACGCGCAGGAGAAGTTCGTGAAGGACTTCGTGGCAGCTTGGACCAAGGTGATGAACCTTGACCGCTTCGACCTCAGGTGACGCGAGCGTTGGACCCCGGGTCTTGAAGTGGGCCACCTCGACCTGATCGCTCAGGTTCGGGGGCTCCAGGGAGGTTGCCAAGAGTAGAGGCGTCATATTCCATTCGGTGTTTCTGAAAAAACCGCAACGCCTCCCTGTGTGGAGGCGTTGGGCTTTTTGCTCGCCCAAAGACGCCGGGCTTGGTGACCGGTCGGCCAGTGGACTTTGATGGTCAGGATATTCCTGAAGGTCTATTTCGAAATAAGAAACAACCTGGCTATACCTGTCATTCAAGACCTCTAAACCCGACCGTCCCGTCTGGCTCATCGGGGCGGGGCGGCTGTTCACCCTTGAAGACAGGGCACCGAACATCGACCGGGTCCGCACACGGTTGTGGAACAAGATTCGGACGGGGGCGTTGAGGGGTTACATCTGGTTGAGCATTGCGCCAGCCTGAATGTCGTTAACGTTGTAAGTTCTGCGCCTCCTTTGAATGGATGAGGGGCAAGGAATGCCTGTTTCAACGAATGCTGGACGATTGCGTAAGGGACGGGTGTCGGAGGCTGGGCGGATTTACTTGCTGACTGCGGTCGTCCATCAGCGCCAGCCGGTTTTTGCGAATTGGCGTCTGGGGCGGTTGGTAGTGGAGCAGCTTAGGCTCGTTCAGGAGGATGACTGGGCAGACTTCTTGACCTGGGTCGTGATGCCAGATCATTTTCATTGCTTGCTTGAACTGCGAGAAAAGACGTTGGCGCGAGTGATGTGTCGTATCAAGTCACGCAGTAGCCTGGCGGTGAATCAGGCGTTAGGGCGTAAAGGACGTTTGTGGCAGAAGGGGTATCACGATCGAGCTGTTCGTAAGGACGAGGACGTGCAAACCCTTGCGCGATACGTTATTCAAAACCCGATTCGTGCCGGGTTGGTTGAACGGGTTCATGATTATCCGTTATGGGACGCGTGCTGGTTCTGATACCGAGGCGCCCGGTTTTACGACTGCTGTGCAGCCGGACGTCGCCTTCGACAACTGCTACGGGGGTTGTGTGCGCCGTGGTTTTTGTTGCGCCGTGGCTTTTGTAGCAGCTGGCGCAGCCTGCGTTCGAGTGCGGAGCGCTCGTAAATGCTGATGGCTTGGTGAATCTGACACACCGCAGGGTCTGGTTTTACGACTGCTGCGCAGCCGGACGTCGCCTTCGGCAACTGCTACGGGAGTTGTGTGCGCCGTGGGTTTTGTAGCAGCTGGCGTTGTTGGCGGGTGAGAATATGCGAAGCGACGACGGTCGTCAGATTAGTGCACTTGACCCCGAATATTTATTGCGCGCTTTGGGGACTACAACTGGATGGCGCAAAGCCAGTAATACTGCGACGTAGTAATCAAATACAACTGTACTGTTATTTAATATTTAAATAGAGCATTGTCCGACAATCCTGTCTGGAGATTGAACTACAAAGATTATTTCGACTCGCCGGTCATTGTTTTCGGGAGTTTTGTGGAATAGTTCAATTTGACGTCAAAAAAGTAGTGGACGTTTGATTTCAAATTGTGTCAGTTTTCTTTCGCCTTCATTGGGCGAGTGATAGGACGATCTCGCCAGAGATTGTCGCTGTCTGACAAAAAAACTGTTCCATTGCTAAACAAGGAAGTGTGTTTATGTCGAAAGTAAAAGTGAAAGCTATTGAAACGGCCGACGCAGCACCAAGTTCTGCGTGGTCACAAATCGATAGTTTCAGCCATCAGTATGACCGTGGCGGCAATCTTACGGTCAATGGCAAACCCTCCTACTCGGTAGATCAAGCCGCGACTCAACTGCTGCGTGATGGTGCCTCCTGGCATGATCTCAACGGCAGCGGCAAGATCGAACTCACCTACACGTTTCTGACCGCCCCGACGTCGAACTTCAGCGGCCTGGGTGTCACCGGCTTTAGCCAGTTCAGCTCCTTGCAGAAGGCTCAGGCCGGGCTCGCCATGCAATCCTGGGCGGACGTGGCCAATGTCACCTTCACTGAAGCAGCCAAGGGCGGTGACGGTCACATGACCTTTGGCAACTACAGTGGCGGCCAGGAAGGTGCAGCAGCATTCGCCTTCCTGCCGGGTACCGAACCCGGCTATGACGGCCAATCGTGGTACCTGACCGGCAGTGGCTACAACGTCAACAAGACCCCGGGCGTGAACAACTACGGTCGTCAGACCCTGACTCACGAAATCGGGCACACCCTAGGTCTGTCTCACCCTGGCGACTACAACGCCGGCGAAGGCAACCCGACCTACAACGACGCGTCCTATGGCCAGGACACTCGTGGCTACAGCCTCATGAGTTACTGGAGTGAAAGCAACACCAACCAGAACTTCAGCAAGGGCGGTGTGGAGGCTTATTCGTCCGGTCCGTTGATGGACGATATTGCTGCGGTGCAAAAGCTCTATGGCGCCAACATGAGCACCCGTACCGGTGACACCACGTACGGCTTCAACTCCAACGCCGGTCGCGATTTCTACAGCGCGACCTCGTCGTCGGACAAAGTCGTGTTCTCGGTGTGGGACGCGGGCGGCAAGGACACCCTGGACTTCTCCGGTTTCACCCAAAACCAGAAGATCAACCTCAATGAGGCCTCGTTCTCCGATGTTGGTGGCATGGTAGGCAACGTTTCCATTGCCAAGGGTGTGACCATCGAGAACGCCATCGGCGGTTCGGGCAACGACTTGCTGATCGGTAACAGCGTGGCCAACGAGCTCAAGGGCGGTGCCGGCAACGACATCCTCTACGGTGCGGGTGGCGCGGACAAACTCTGGGGTGGCAGCGGTTCCGACACCTTCGTGTTTGCAGCAAGCTCCGACTCCAAGCCGGGGGCGGTCGATCAGATCATGGATTTCACCAGCGGTCTGGACAAAATCGACCTGAGTGCCATTACCAATGGCGCAGGCCTGCACTTCGTGAACTCGTTCACCGGTGCAGCGGGCGACGCGGTATTGAGCTCGATCTCCGGTGGCAGCAGCCTTGCCATCGACTTCTCCGGGCACGGCGTGGCTGACTTCCTGGTCACCACCGTTGGCCAGGCAGCTACCACGGACATCGTGGCCTGAGTCGATGACCATGGGGGCAGCGCCGATGCGCTGCCCTTTGTCCTTGCCAGCACCGCTGCGGTAGGCGAGGCTGTACAGGCTACAACCTGGGACGAAACACCTTATGACCCATAACGCCTTTACCTACAGGGCAATGGCTTGGCTGATCGCCACGCTGATGATGTTTTCTGGAGATATAGCCATGGCAAGCAGCCTGAGATTAGCGGACCCGTCAGAACTGGCCGGGGAGTGGCAGGTTTACCTGAAGTCTGCCCCACAGAACATCTGTGCACTGAAACTTGAGCAGAATCAAACATTGGCTGGCGATATTGAATGCCTCGCCGGTTGGCTGAGTGAAACACCCATCGGTTGGTTTCCGGAACCTGACGGTATATCACTGACCGGTAAAGAAGGTTCAAGAGTTATTCATCTTGGCCGACAGCAGGAAGGACGCTACCAAAGTACCAAACACTCTGATCCACAGATTGTTTTGCAACGCGCGCCACACTAAAGGGCAGGGCGGTAAGCCGAATCTTTTCCCGTCACGGAAATAAGGATTCACCCACAGTTTTCCGCTGGCAGCTAAATAACCTGAACTCTATATCGTCATGACATAGGGTTCGTTCGCCTGCCAGTTGCATTATTAAAAGTAACCCCCGCCAGCGTGGGGGCAGTTTATTGGAACCGTGTCGAACTACCGCGCGGGCTATCAGCTCAGGGAAGATCAATGAGAATGGCGAAGACCACTCCCACTGCACCGCTATTGAAGGCGCTGGGCGACTATAAAAGTATTCTGATCAGCGTTGGTTGTTTCACCGCACTGATTAACGTACTGATGTTAGTGCCGTCGATTTACATGCTCCAGGTCTATGACCGGGTACTGTCGTCGCAGAATGAAACCACTCTGGCCATGCTGTCGTTGATGGTGGTGGGCTTTTTTGTGTTTATCGGTTTGCTGGAAACCGTGCGCAGCTTCATCGTGATTCGTATCGGCAGCCAACTGGAGCGACGTTTCAATCTGCGGGTCTATCAGGCCGCGTTCGAGCGCAACCTGTTCAAGGGCGAGGGCAACGCCGGCCAGTCGTTGGGCGACCTGACCCACATTCGCCAATTCGTCACGGGACCTGCGTTGTTCGCGTTCTTCGATGCACCGTGGTTTCCGGTCTACCTGTTCGTGATCTATCTGTTCAACGTCTGGCTTGGGGTGTTCGCTACCGTCGGCGCAATGTTGTTGATCGGTTTGGCGTTTCTCAATGAGGCGATGACCAAAAAGCCTTTGGGTGAAGCTGGCGGTTACTCGCAACGGTCCACGCAACTGGCCACCAGTCACCTGCACAATGCCGAGACCATCCAGGCGATGGGCATGCTCGGGGCGCTGCGCAAGCGCTGGTTTCAGGTGCATTCGCGCTTTCTGGGCTTGCAGAATCAGGCCAGCGATACCGGCGCGGTCATCAGTTCCCTGAGTAAAACCCTGCGTCTATGCCTGCAATCGTTGGTGCTGGGGCTCGGTGCACTGTTGGTGATCAAGGGCGAGATGACCGCCGGGATGATGATCGCCGGCTCGATCCTGATGGGACGGGTGCTGAGCCCGATCGATCAGTTGATTGCCGTCTGGAAGCAATGGAGCGGGGCGAAGCTGGCGTATCGGCGCCTGGATGCCTTGCTGCAGGAATTCCCGCCGAGCGACGGCGCCATGGAGTTGCCCGCGCCCAAGGGCCAGGTAACCTTCGAGCAGGTCAGCGCCGGCCCGCCGGGGCAACGCACGGCGACCTTGCACATGGTCAACTTCAACCTCGGGGCCGGCGAAGTGCTGGGCGTGCTCGGTGCGTCCGGCTCCGGTAAATCGACTCTGGCGCGAGTGCTGGTAGGTGTCTGGCCGACCCTGGCCGGCACTGTGCGGCTGGACGGTGCGGACATCCATCGCTGGAACCGCGACGACCTTGGCCCCTACATCGGCTATCTGCCACAGGACATCGAACTGTTCAGTGGCAGTGTCGCCGAAAACATCGCGCGCTTTCGCGAAGCCGACCCGCAGAAGGTTGTCGAGGCGGCTCAACAAGCTGGCGTGCACGAGATGATTCTGCGCTTGCCGCAAGGCTACGACACCCTGCTGGGCGAGGATGGCAGCGGTTTGTCCGGCGGCCAGAAACAGCGCGTGGCCCTGGCCCGAGCACTGTATGGCGGGCCAAGCCTGGTGGTGCTCGATGAACCGAATTCGAACCTCGACACCATTGGCGAGGCTGCATTGGCCAGTGCGATCGCGCAGATGAAAGCCCAGGGCACCAGCGTGATTCTGGTGACCCACCGCTCTTCGGCACTGGCCCAGGCCGACAAGTTGCTGGTGCTCAACGAAGGCCGCCTGCAAGCCTTCGGGCCGAGTCAGGAAGTGCTCAAGGCACTCTCTAGCTCACAGCAGTCTGGCGCACAGCAGGAACAACCACGGGAGAAACCCGCGTCACCGGCCGGGCTCAGCATGAGCCGCCAGTATCAGGCCCCGACCAAGAGCAGCGGTGTATGAGCAAGGACAGCGGCATGACAATCGAACAAGGTTACGCACCGGAGCGTCCTGAGCGCGACGCCGGTTTTTTTGCCCGCATGGGCTGGACTCTCGCCGTGGTCGGCGCCGGCAGTTTTTTTCTCTGGGCCAGCCTGGCGCCTCTCGATCAGGGGATTCCGGTGCAGGGCACGGTGGTGGTGTCCGGCAAGCGCAAGGCTGTGCAATCGATGAGTGGCGGGGTGGTCAGCCGGATTCTGGTACGTGAAGGTGAGGCAGTGAAGCAAGGCCAGCCGCTGTTTCGCCTCGACCAGACTCAGGTCGAAGCCGACGTGCAATCCTTGCAAGCCCAGTACCGCATGGCCTGGGCCAGTCTGGCGCGTTGGCAGAGCGAGCGTGACAACCTCAAACAGGTGAATTTTCCGACCGAACTGAGCAACGACCCCGACCCGCGTCTGGCGTTGGTCCTCGAAGGCCAGCGGCAACTGTTCAGCAGCCGCCGTGAAGCGTTTGATCGCGAACAGGCCGGGCTGCGCGCCAACATCGAAGGCGCCACCGCGCAATTGGCCGGGATGCGTCGGGCACGTACCGACCTGACCGCGCAGGCTGAGTCCTTGCGTCAGCAACTGACCAACCTGCAACCCTTGGCCGACAACGGTTACATCCCGCGCAACCGGTTGATGGATTACCAGCGTCAGCTCTCGCAGGTACAACAGCAGTTGGCGCAGAACACCGGCGAAAGCGGGCGAGTGGAGCAGGGCATTGTTGAAACGCGCTTGAAGTTGCAACAGCACAGCGAGGAGTACCAGAAAGAGGTACGCAGCCAGTTGGCGGACGCACAGCTCAAGAGCCTGACCCTCGAGCAGCAACTGACCTCGGCCGGTTTTAATCTGCAACAAAGTGAAATCGTCGCGCCGGCCGACGGCATTGCAGTCAGCCTCGGCGTGCACACCGAAGGCGCAGTGATTCGCCCGGGTGAAACCTTGCTGGAGATCGTGCCCCAAGGCACGCACCTTGAGGTTGAAGGTCACCTGCCGGTGAACCTGATCGACAAGGTCGGCAGCCACTTGCCGGTGGACATCCTGTTCACTGCGTTCAACCAGAGCAAAACCCCTCGGGTACCAGGCGAAGTCAGCCTGATTTCAGCCGACCAGATGGTCGACGAGAAAACCGGCGTGCCGTACTACGTGCTGCGCAGCAGCGTCAGCGATGTGGCCATGGAGAAACTCAACGGGCTGGTGATCAAGCCGGGCATGCCGGCGGAAATGTTCGTACGCACCGGTGAACGCTCACTCCTCAACTATCTGTTCAAACCTCTGCTCGACCGGGCAGGCTCCGCATTGACCGAGGAATAAGGATGTTCCGTCGTATGAGCAAGCTTTTCATTCTCGGGACCGCTATAGCATTGCTGGTCTGTACCCACGTTCACGCCATGGGGCCATTCGAGGTTTACGAACAGGCGCTGCGCAACGATCCGATATTTCTCGGCGCCATCAAGGAACGTGATGCCGGCCTTGAAAACCGCACGATCGGTCGCGCCGGCCTGCTGCCAAAACTGTCGTACAACTACAACAAGGGCCGCAACAACTCCAAGGCCACATCCCTGGACGAGCGCCGCCGCAACCAGACCGAAAACCGTAACTACGACAGCTACGGCTCGACCTTCACCCTGCAACAACCGTTGTTCGACTACGAGGCCTACGCGGCGTATCGCAAGGGCGTGGCGCAATCGCTGTTCGCCGATGAAAACTTTCGCGGCAAGAGCCAGGAACTGCTGGTGCGGGTGCTGACCTATTACACCCAGGCGCTGTTTGCCCAGGATCAGATCGACATCGCGCAAGCGAAGAAAAAAGCCTTCGAAGAACAGTTCCGGCAGAACGAGCAGATGTTCCGCCAGGGCGAGGGCACCCGCACCGATATTCTCGAAGCGGAATCGCGTTACGAACTGGCCACTGCCGAAGAGATTGAGGCTCGTGATGAGCAAGACGCTTCCTTGCGTGAGCTGGGGGCGCTGATCGGCACGCGGGATATTGATATCAAAGACCTCGAGCCTTTGGGCGAGTCCTTTGAGTCGTTCACCCTGCAACCGGCCAATTTCGACACCTGGCATGAGCTCGCACTGAGCAACAACCCGAACCTGGCTTCCCAGCGTCAGGCGGTTGAAGTGGCGCGGTTCGAAGTGGAGCGCAATCGCGCCGGGCACTTGCCCAGGGTCAACGCCTACGCGACAGCGCGCAAGAACGAGTCGGAAAGCGGCAACACCTACAACCAGCGTTACGACACCAACACCATCGGTATCGAGGTCACCATACCGCTGTATGCCGGTGGCGGGGTGTCGGCATCGACTCGTCAGGCCAGTCGTTCGATGGAGCAGGCCGAATACGATCTGGACTCGAAAACCCGCGAAACCCTGATCGAACTGCGTCGCCAGTTCAGTGCCTGCCTGTCGGGTGTCAGCAAGCTGCGCGCCTATCAAAAGGCCCTGACGTCGGCCGAAGCGCTGGTGGTCTCGACCAAGCAAAGCATCCTCGGCGGCGAGCGGGTCAACCTCGATGCACTGAATGCCGAACAGCAGCTCTACACCACGCGCCGTGACCTGGCCCAGGCCCGTTATGACTATTTGATGGCGTGGACCAAGTTGCATTACTACGCCGGCAACCTGCGTGAAGAGGACCTGGCCAAGGTCGATGAAGCCTTCGGCCCGCGCAAGACCACCCGATAAGCACCTCACTGCTGCACTCCCCCCGGATGGGGGACTACAAGTCTAATAAGGCGAGATGTCATGAACACGGATGTACGTCGTTATAGCTCCCAGCCGATCACCAGCGGCTCATTATTGTTGCTCGTCGCGGCGTTGCCCGCCGCAGTTCACGCGGCCTACCTTGATCCGGGGCAAGTAGGAGATCCCGCCAGTTGGCGCACAGCGGAATACCAACGGGATTGGGGCCTGGACCGCATGCAGGCGAATCAGGCCTATGCCGACGGTATCACCGGCAAAGGGGTGAAGATCGGCGCGCTGGACTCAGGTTTTGATCCGAACCATCCCGAAGCCGCACGCTTTCATGCAGTCACGGCCACCGGTAATTACCTCAACGGCACGCCGTTCAGTGTCAGCGGCAATCACAACGCCAACAACGACTCCCACGGCACCCACGTCACCGGCACCATGGGCGCCGCGCGTGACGGCGTCGGTATGCATGGCGTGGCGTTCAACGCGGATGTGTATGTCGCCAACACCAATCAGAACGACAGCTTCCTCTTTGGCCCGGGCCCCGATCCGCGTTATTTCAAAGCGGCCTATGACGCCTTGGCCGATGCCGGCGTACGGGTGATTAACAACAGCTGGGGCAGCCAGCCCAAGGATGTCGACTACAAGACGATCGAGAGCCTGCACGCCGCCTATGCCCAGCACTGGAACCAGAACACCTGGATCGATGCGGCGGCCGATGTCTCGCGTCGTGGCGTGATCAACGTGTTCAGCGCCGGCAACAGTGGTTACGCCAACGCCAGCGTGCGCGCGGCCCTGCCGTATTTCGAGCCGGACCTGGAAGGCCACTGGTTGGCGGTGTCGGGGCTCGATAAAAACAATCAGCAGAAATACAACCAGTGCGGGATCGCCAAGTACTGGTGCATCAGCACGCCGGGCGCGCAGATCTACAGCACCATCGTCGGTGGCGGTTATGCCAGCTACAACGGCACGTCGATGGCGGCGCCGCATGCCACCGGCGCCTTGGCACTGGTGATGGAACGCTACCCGTACATGAACAACCAGCAAGCCTTGCAGGTGCTGCTGACCACCGCGACCCAGCTCGACGGCTCGATCACCGATGCGCCGAGCACTCGGGTCGGTTGGGGCGTGCCCGACCTTGCGCGGGCAATGCGCGGGCCGGGGCAGTTGCTCGGTTCATTCGACGCCAACCTTGGCGCCGGCCAGCGTGATGTATGGAGCAACGACATCTCGGACAAGGCGCTGATACAGCGTCAGAGCGAAGATGCCGCCGAGCACGGTGCCTGGCAACAGACCTTGAAAGACAAAGGCTGGGAAAACGGCATTGCGGCCAACGCCAGTCAGCAGGACAAGACCGATTACGCAGTGGGCACGGCGCGCGATGCGGCAGCCGCCACACGACTCTATGAAGGCAGCCTGATCAAATCCGGCGCGGGTCAGTTGATTCTGGCCGGGAACAACAGCTATCGCGGTGCGACTACGGTCAATGGCGGCTTGCTGACGGTCAATGGTTCGCTGAGCTCGGCGGTGACGGTCAACGACAGCGGCACCCTTGGCGGTTCCGGGCGGGTCGGCGCATTGACCGCGAAAAGCGGCGGCAGCGTCGCGCCGGGCAACTCGATCGGCACCTTGCACGTGGCCGGCGATGTGACCTTCGAGCCCGGTTCGACCTATGCCGTCGAGCTGTCTCCCACCAGCAGCGACAGCATCGTGGCCGGCGGTAAAGCCACGATCCAGGGCGCGACCGTGAGCCTTTCGCGGGAAAACAGTCCGACGCTGTTGAGCCCCAGCGACGTGAAAAGCCTGATCGGTCATCAGTACAACATCCTGCAAGCAGCCGGCGGTATTCAGGGCCAGTTTGGCGCTGTATTGCCGAACTACGCGTTTATCGGTGGCAGTCTCGATTACTCGGCGACCGGCGTGCAATTGGCGGTCGTGCGTAACGGCAACTCCTTTGCCAGCGTCGGGCAAACCCCGAATCAACGTTCCGTGGCGGCTGTCGTCGAGCAATTGGGCACGGGCAATCCGGTGTACGAAAGCCTTTTGCTGTCGCCATCACCAGCCTCTGCCCAACAGGCGTTCCAGCAGTTGTCCGGGGAGATTTATCCGGCGCTCGACACCTTGCTGATCAACGACAGCCGTTACCTGCGTGATGCGGTGACGGAGCGTTTGCAGGCGGATCCGGCGACCGGCAGTAATGCTTGGGTCAAGGCGCTGGGCGCCTGGGGCAAGACCGATGCGCGCAACGACACAGCAGGCTCGACCACTTCGATTGGCGGCTTGCTGGCCGGGGTCGACGGTTTGCTCGACGAAGACACCCGACTCGGGTTTGTCACTGGTTACAGCGACAGTTCGCTGAACTTGGGCAGTGGCACCCATTCCCGGGCGCAGGTCGACAGCTACCACCTGGGCGCTTACGCCGGACGCGAACTGGGAGCACTGAGTCTGAGTCTCGGCGGTTCTTACAGCTGGCACCGGGCGGATATCAAGCGAGACCTGCAATACGGCGATGTCAGCGCCAAGCAGAAAACCAGGGTCGACGCCAACACCACGCAATTATTCACCGAAGCTGCCTACCGAATGGACCGACAGCCCGTGGCACTGGAGCCGTTCGCCAACCTCGCCTATGTGCACCTGGACACCGAAGGTTTCACCGAAAAAGGCGATGCCGTAGCGCTTAAAAGTGACGGCGACAAACGTGATGCGGTGCTCGGCACGTTGGGCGTGCGAATGCTGAAAACCATCAACCTTTCCAGTCAGCAACAGCTCGACCTGGCCGGCACCCTCGGCTGGCAGCACAACCTGAGCGCTACTCAATCGGAAGACCATTTGGCGTTTGCCAGCGGCGGGCCTGGGTTCGCGGTGGAAAGCGCACCACTGGCACGCAACGCGGCGCTGATCGGGGTCCAGGCAGGGCTGGCGTTGGCCAAGGACGTTCGTTTGAACCTTGATTACAACGGCCGTCTGGCCAGCGGCGAAAACAGCCACGGCGTAGGGCTGAGCCTTAATTGGCAGTTCTAAAGAACACCACAGCTTTTGTAGCAGCTGGCGCAGCCTGCGTTCGAGTGCGCAGCGCTCGCAATCAGGGCAACCGTGTTTGGTCAGGAAAACCGAGGGGGATGGTTTTACGACTGCTTCGCAGCCGAACGTCGCCTTCGGCAACTGCTACGGATTTGTGCTCGCCACAGCTTTTGTAGCAGCTGGCGCAGCCTGCGTTCGAGTGCGCAGCGCTCGCCAATGCGGACGACTCGGTGAGCCTGACGTACCGCAGGGCATGGATTTACGACTGCTTCGCAGCCGAACGTCGCCTTCGGCAACTGCTACGGGGGAACTCGGAACAAAACAAGACGCGTGCAGGTAAGCACGCCGGGATTCAAGCACGACAACTAAGGAAGGTAGCTGCATGGAAGGCAAGTCTCGCAACAACACGCCTGTGCAAATCGGCATCAGCCGCAAGGCAAAAGCCCTCAATGGGGCCTTTATCGCGTATCTGGCAGCGACCGGTGTCGCTCAGGCCGCACCCTATGTGGAAAACGGCGTGCCCGGCGATCCGAACAGCTGGCGCAGCAGCGAGTTCAACGCCGAATGGGGCCTGGGCGCGATCAACGCTCAGGATGCCTACGCGGCCGGCTACACCGGCAAAGGCGTCAAACTGGGGATCTTCGATCAACCGGTCTACGCCCAACACCCGGAGTTCTCCGGGGCAAATAAAGTGCTGACCCTGGTCACCAGCGGTATCCGCGAATACACCGACCCCTACATTCCGGTCAAAGCCGGAGATGCCTTTCGGTATGACGGCACACCGTCGGTGGGTTCCGACGGCAAGCTGGGCTCTCACGGCACCCACGTCGGCGGGATTGCCGCCGGCAGCCGCGATGGCAGCCCGATGCACGGCGTGGCCTTCAATGCGCAAATCATCAGCGCCGACAACGGCGACCCGGGACCTGAAGACGGGATCATTCTCGGCAACGACGGCGCGGTCTACAAAGCCGGCTGGGACGCTCTGCGAGAAAGTGGTGCACGGATCATCAACAACAGCTGGGGCATCGGCATCACCGACCGCTTCAAAAAGGGTGGCAAGGACCCGGCGTTCGCGCATTTCACCGTGCAGGACGGCCAGGCTCAGTTCGATCAGATCCAGCCGTTGCTCAACACCAAACAGGGCGGTGCTTACCGAGGCGCCATCGACGCGGCCCGTAGCGGCATCGTGACGATCTTCGCTGCTGGTAACGACTACAATCTCAACAACCCGGACGCGATTGCCGGCCTGGGTTACTTCGTGCCGGACATTGCTGCGAACTGGGTCACCGTCGCGGCTCTGCAGATGAACCCGGACACCAATAGCCCCAATCCCTACATCATCAGCACCTTCTCGTCGCGCTGTGGTTATACCGCAGGCTTTTGCGTGTCGGCACCGGGTACCAAGATCTACAGCGCAGTGATCGGCGGCACCAGCGTCGACAACCTGACCATGGGCTATGCCAACAAGAACGGCACCTCGATGGCCGCGCCACACGCGGCCGGCGCCACGGCAGTGTTGATGGAACGCTTCCCGTACATGACCGGCGCGCAGGTCGCCACAGTACTGAAAACCACCGCCACCGACCTGGGCGCACCGGGCATCGACTCGTTGTACGGCTGGGGCATGATCAACCTGCGCAAGGGTATCGATGGTCCGGGCATGTTCGTCGCCGATGCCGATATTCCGCAGGAATTCCGCGTGGCCGGGGCCTATGGCTCAGGCCAGTTTGTCGCCGACCTGCCAGGCGTTGGCGCGGTCATCGATGCTGGCAAGCCAACGCAGCGAATCTGTAATGACATCAGGTGCGGGCTCGATGTCTGGCGCAACGATATTTCCGGCCACGGTGGTTTGACCAAGCAGGGTATCGGTACGCTGGTGATGACCGGCAGCAACACATATGCCGGGCCAACCCTGGTGAACCAGGGGCGGTTGGCGGTTAACGGTTCGTTGCAGTCAGCGGTCACGGTCAATGACAGCGGCATCCTCGGTGGTTCCGGGCAGGTCGGCGCATTGACCGCGAAAAGCGGTGGCACCGTCGCACCGGGCAACTCGATCGGCACCTTGCACGTCGCCGGCGATGTGACCTTCGAGCCCGGTTCGACCTATGCCGTCGAGCTGTCTCCCACCAGCAGCGACAGCATCGTTGCCGGCGGCACAGCCACGATCCAGGGCGCGACCGTTAGCCTTTCGCGGGAAAACAGTCCGACGCTGTTGAGCCCCAGCGACGTGAAAAGCCTGATCGGTCATCAGTACAACATCCTGCAAGCGGCCGGCGGTATTCAGGGCCAGTTTGCCGCGGTGTTGCCAAACTACGCGTTTATCGGTGGCAGTCTCGATTACTCGGCGACCGGCGTGCAATTGGCGATCGAGCGTAATGGCAACTCCTTTGCCAGCGTCGGGCAAACCCCGAATCAGCGTTCCGTGGCAGCGGCTGCCGAGCAGTTGGGCGCGGGCGATCCCGTGTATGAAAGCCTGCTGCTGTCACCGAGCGCGGCGGCCGCGCAGCAAGCTTTCCAGCAACTGTCCGGGGAAATTCATCCGGCGGTTGGCACCTTGCTGGTCAACGATTCGCGCTATCTGCGTGATGCCGTTGGTGAGCGTCTGCGCGATGGCGGCCTCTATGACGCCGCAACACCCAACAGCAACGAGAACAACGCCTGGGTCAAAGTGCTGGGCGCCTGGGGCAAGACCGACAGCGGCCACGACAACGCCAACTACACCAGTTCCATCAGCGGTCTGCTGGCTGGGGGCGACGGTTTGATTGCCGACCACACTCGACTAGGTTTCGTCACCGGCTACAGCAACAGCTCGTTGAACATGGGCAATGGCACCCATTCTTCTGCCTCGGTCGACAGCTACCACCTGGGGCTGTACGCCGGGCATGAAATGGATGCGCTGCGTCTGAGCGTCGGCGGTGCGTACAGCTGGCACCGCATCGACACTCAACGCGATGTGCAGTTCGGCGACATCAGCACCAAGCAGAAATCCAAGCGCGATGCGCACACTACACAAGTGTTCACTGAGGCAGCCTATCGCCTGGACCTGCAACCGTTGGCGCTGGAGCCATTCGCCAACCTGGCCTACGTGCACCTGGGCAGCGACAGCTTTACCGAGAAGGGTGGCGCGGCGGCACTCAAGGGCGGCGACGACAACCGTGATGCAGTGCTTTCCACGCTGGGCCTGCGAGCGAGCAAACGCCTGGCGCTCACCGAGCATCAGCAACTCGACCTGTCCGGGACCCTGGGCTGGCAGCACAACCTGAGCAATACCCACTCCGAGGAAAACCTCGCGTTTGCATCCGGCGCTACGCCGTTCGCCGTGCAAAGCGTTTCCATGGACCGCAACGCGGCCGTGGTCGGCGTTCGCGCAGGCCTGGCGCTGGCGCGCGATATCACCCTGAACCTGGATTACAACGGACTGCTGGGCTCGCGGGACAAGACCCATGGCGTCGGGCTGACCCTCGACTGGCAGTTCTGATTTGAAAAACCGCAACACGTACCAGCAATGAAGAGGCAAGAAAATGGGTGTTTTTGATTACAGGAAGTTCGGCAGCGAGGCCAGCAAGGCGTTGTACAGCGATGCGATTGCATTGACGCTGTACGCCTACACGCCGACCGGCAAGCCATTGGCTTCCGGCTGGACGCCGGTCACCGCCGGACAATTGGGCTATAAGGGCAAGGTCGGTGCCCAGGGCACGTTCTTTGGCGAGCAGGGCGGCTTTACCAGTGCCGAAGCCGAAGTGCTGGCCAAGTACGACGCGGCGGGCAAGCTGATCTCCCTCGGCATTTCCTTTCGTGGCACTGGAGGCCTCGGTTACAGCGACACCTACGGCGACATGAAGAACAATCTGCTGGCCGCTGTCGGCCCGACGGATTATGCGAAGAACTATGCCAAAAGCGCCTTCGACACCTTGCTCAAGGATGTCGCGGCGTTCGCCAGCGCCAAGGGGCTGAGCGCCAAGGACGTGCTGATCACTGGCCACAGTCTGGGCGGTCTGGGCGCCAACAGCGTGGCCGATTTGAGTGCCGACCATTGGGGCGGTTACTTCAAGGAGGCCAACTACGTGACCTTCGCTTCGCCAACCCAAAGCTCGGCAGGCACCCATGTCTTGAACATCGGTTACGAAAACGACCCGGTGTTTCGTGTGCTCGATGGCACCACCTTCACCAGTTCATCGCTGTACAAGCACGACAAGCCCCAGGAGTCGGCGACCAATAACATCGTCAACGTCAACGACCACTACGTCTCCACTCAGATGACCCCGTTCAGCATTGCCAACCCGCAGCACTGGGCGGCGCACAGCTCCCTCGGTTATGCCGACGGCCTGAACCGGGTCATTGGCTCGAGCTTCTACGACCTCACCAGCAAGGACTCGACGATCCTCGTCTCGACCTTGTCGGAGTCGTTGCGGGCCAGCACCTGGATCGAAGACCTGGGCCGCAGCGGCGAAACGCACACCGGCAGTACCTTCATCATCGGCACCGACAGCAACGATCTGCTGCGTGGTGGCACGGGCAATGACTTCCTCGAAGGCCGCGACGGCAATGACACCTTCAGGGACGCAGGTGGCTACAACATCCTGCTCGGCGGCAAAGGGCAGAACGTCTTCGAACTGCAACAGCCGCTGAAGAACCTCACCTTTGCCAACGACGGTGACGGCACGCTGTATGTGCGCGACAGCTACGGCGGCATCAGCATGACCCGCGACATCGGCGCGCTGGTCAGCAAAGAGTCAGGGGCCATGTGGGGCCTGCTGAATAAAGACGTTACCTACAACGTCACCGCCAAAGGCCTGCTGGCCGGCACCGAGCTGACTCACTACAACCACTCGCTCAACGGCGATGCCTACGGCAATTCGCTGGTGGCGACCGCCGACGGTGACTGGCTGTTCGGATTGTCCGGCAACGACGTGCTGCGCAGCGACAAAAGCCAGGTGACGTTCGTGGGCGGCGAGGGCAATGACGTTATGTATGCCGCCGGTGGCCACAACACTTTCCTGTTCAGCGGCGCGTTTGGTTTCGACGCCATCAATGGCTATCAGGGCAGCGACAAACTGGTGTTCATGGGCGTTCAAGGCGCGGGGCAGGGCTATGACTACAGCCAGCACGTTTCGCAATCGGGTAACGACACGCTGCTCAAGGTCGGCGACTACGCGGTGACGCTGGTCGGTGTTGGCCTGAACAACCTGTCTGGTGCGGAGATCGTATTTGTTTAAACCGCAGCACAAGGCATTGCACTAAATAGAACGCCCTGCGCTGCGGGGCGTTCCAGCTGCGTGAGCTATCTCTAACAACTTCAACAAAAGAGAGGCAATACCATGGGTGTTTATGACTACAAAAACCACAACTCGGTCGAATCAAAAGCGCTGTTTTCCGATGCGCTGGCGATCACGCTGTATTCCTATCACAACCTCGACAATGGCTTTGCCACGGGCTATCAGCACAATGGTTTCGGCCTCGGGTTACCGGCGACGCTGGTCACCGCGCTGATCGGCGGCACAGACTCGCAAGGGGTGATTCCCGGCGTTCCCTGGAACCCCGATTCGGAAAAAACCGCGCTGGATGCAGTGCAGAAAGCTGGCTGGACACCGATCACCGCCAGCCAGTTAGGCTATGACGGCAAGGTCGATGTACGGGGAACCTTCTTTGGCGTGAAAGCCGGTTACACCACGGCTCAAGTCGAGATCCTCGGCAAGTACGACGCTCAAGGGCATCTCACGGAAATCGGCATCGCCTTTCGTGGCACCAGTGGTCCCCGTGAAATACAGATTTCGGACTCCATCGGTGATGTAATCAACGACCTGATGGCGGCGTTGGGTCCCAAGGATTACGCCAAGAACTACGTCGGTGAAGCCTTTGGTTCACTGCTCAAGAATGTTGCTGAGTTTGCTGCGGCCAATGGCCTGAGCGGCAAGGACGTACTGGTCAGCGGCCACAGCCTCGGTGGGCTGGCGGTCAATAGCCTGGCGGACCTGAGCGGCGATCACTGGAACGGTTTCTACAAGGATTCCAACTACGTCGCCTACGCGTCACCGACCCAGAGCAGCACCGACAAAGTGCTCAACATCGGCTACGAAAACGATCCGGTATTCCGTGCGCTGGACGGTTCAACGTTCAACCTGGCATCGGTGGGCGTACACGATGCCCATCAGGACTCGGCAACCAACAACATCGTCAGCTTCAACGACCATTACGCCTCGGCGGCCTGGAACATGCTGCCGTTTTCGATCCTCAACGTCCCGACCTGGATTTCCCATCTGCCCACCGGGTACGGCGATGGCATGACCCGGGTACTGGAGTCGAAGTTCTACGACCTGACCAGCAAGGACTCGACCATCATCGTCGCCAACCTGTCGGATCCGGCGCGCGCTAACACCTGGGTTCAGGACCTCAACCGCAACGCCGAGCCCCACAAGGGCAGCACCTTTATCATCGGCAGTAACGGTGACGACCTGATCCAGGGGGGCAAAGGCAATGACTACCTGGAGGGCGGCGACGGCAACGACACGTTCAGGGATTCCGGTGGTTACAACATCCTGCTGGGCGGTAAGGGCAGCAACACACTGGACCTGCAACAGTCGGTAAAAAACTTCGACTTTGCCAACGATGGCGCCGGTACTTTGTACGTGCGCGATGCCAACGGCGGGATCAGCATCACCCGCGATATCGGCAGCATCATCAGCAAAGAGCCGGGGTTCCTCTGGGGTTTGCTCAAGGATGACGTGACTCATAGCGTCACCGACAAAGGCTTGCAGGTCGGCAATAACCTGACCCAGTACGCGTCATCGGTGAAGGGCAACGCGGGAGACAATGTCCTCACGGCGCATGCGGCTGGCGATTGGTTGTTTGGCCTGGATGGCAATGATCATCTGATCGGCGGCAAGGGCAATGACGTGTTTGTCGGCGGTGCCGGTAATGACCTGATGGAGTCGGGAGGGGGAAAAAACACCTTCCTGTTCAGCGGCGACTTCGGCAACGATCGGATTGTGGGCTACCAGAGCAGCGACAAGCTGGTCTTCCTCGGCGTCGAAGGTGTCGGGCAAAACTACGACGTACGCGACCATGCCAAAGCGGTTGGCGCCGATACCGTGCTGAGCTTCGGCAACGACTCGGTGACACTGGTCGGGGTTGGGCTCGATCACCTGGCCAGTTCAGCCGTGATTATCGCCTGACGTTAAAAAGCCCGGCGCGAACGTCGGTTCGTGCCGGGCTTTTCAGTGTTTATTCATAGTGAATCACGATGCCTTTGAGCTTGCGTCTCTGCTCGGTGTGGACATCCCGATTCAGCGGAAGCGGAGCGCTGACGTAAGCCGATATTGGCAGGACCATGTCGTAGATCACCACCACCGCATCGCCGCCGATTTTTGCCGCTTCTTCACGCAGTTTCTGCTCGAACTCGTTGACGGGCGGAGCCGGCTGCTCGCTTGAGTGCAGAATCACTTCACCCAACCGTGTGTACGGTCGTGTGGGCGCGCTACGCAATATCTGCACCGAGTTCGGGGACGTGGCGGCTGTGTGCTGGACACCGGCGTATTCGGTGGTGTGCGAATGGATACTACTGCACGCACTGAGCCCGAATACCGCAAGGGCCAGCGCCAGTACTTTGAAGCCAGGCAGGGCAAGCGCGAAGTCCTTATCGCTCAAAGGGCGTTGTAGGGTCTGCACACTGATAATTCCTTGTGATCGAAAAAGGTGGCCTGTCGCTACACGGAAGGCTCCAATACCTGACAAAAACGGTTTCCCAAGCTCAGGGATACGCCTGTCAATTCTGAAAAGCATAGCCACAATGTTCCGGTGAGCCAGGCGTAAACAAAGTTTTCTGCGTTTGCTTTGGTGTTTTTTTTCTGCCATGGCATTAGGAGTCGGAGCCGACGCCACTTGGGCAAAAAATCAAGCGACTGCAATTTTCAAACGCTCAAGATAGCGAGCCAGTATTTCATCATCAAATGTTGATTCGCGAATATCACTTCCCATCAAAAAATGTTTCACATTACTGCAATCCCAGGAATAGTTGTTCTGATACAGTTCTAGAATTGATTCTCCTTCATGCATATCGTCCTTGAAAAGCCCCAGCAAAGGATAAAGATAACTCTCGGAATTTTTCTCCCAAAGTGCAACCCAGTCTTGAAAAGGTATTGTTGGAAGTGTTCGGCCATAGTGATGTCCTACACGTTCGCAGAACTCTTTGAGATCAAGATTTGCGCGATCCGTCTGGCAGAGATTGAATTTCTTACCTAATGCTTTTGGGTTGCGCGAAATAAAAGCAACCGCCCTTGCCATATAGTCAACTGTCGTCAACCCCTCACGCATACAGCACAGTTCTGGAACTGCATTGTATGTCAGGCAAGTCTGAATGAACTTCCCCCACCACTGGTAGTGAGCGGAGACTCCAGTAAGACTATGGCAAGTGGCATATCCCAGGCGAAAGATCATTACGGGGAGGCCTCTGGAAGCTGCAAGGTCAGCTATTTTTTCCATGACCCATTTACTTTGCACATAACCTAGATCTTTACGTATTGCAGGAAGGTTCTCATCAATGTCATCAGTCTCATAAACACGTTTCTTCTTAGTGTATCGATGCCCCCAGCTATAGATTGAAATAGTAGACATCAATATCAGTGGTTTGATTTTTTTTGCAGCAGAAAAAGCTATGACTTGCTTAAGCCCTTCCACGTTGTCTTTCTTCATATAGGAGTAAGGCATGATGAAGTTGACGGCGCTCGCAGAATGATAGACCAGGTCAATCACCTCGGCGAGCAAGAAGTAACTCTCATTGTTCAGGCCCAGGTTCACCTCCGAAAGATCACTGACATAGACGTGAATGCGCGCCCAATCGCGATCCCCAATGGCAACCTGATAACGTTCACTTATTTGTTGTATGCGAGCCATGCCGGCACTGGGGGTTTCACAGCGTACCGGACAATGGATGTCGGCTGCACTTGTAGCCAGCAACTGCCAGAGTAAATGTATACCGACAAATCCTGTTGCTCCGGTGAGCAAGATGTGTTGTGGATCAGTTAATTGAGCGGGATCAAAATCTCCAGAACACTCAATGTTAGATGCCAGTGTCACATCACCTTCGAATGCTCCGACGTGCCTGACCTTGACCTCCTTCTCTTTGGTGTGCATCCGGTGGCACAACTCGGCCGCCAGGTTCTTGAAAACGATGTGTTCATAAATATCGCGAACGGTCACTTTTATCATAAAGTGATCTGTAAGCATCTTTGCCAGTTCCGCAGTTCGCAGTGAATGACCTCCGACATCAAAAAAACTATCGTTCTGTTGGAAGTCTCCATGACCCAGTAGCTTAAACCAGATGCCTGCCAACTCTCGCTGTCTCTCATCAGCAAAATGCTCAAGGTTCAGTGTCGTTGGCTTTACATTTTTCAAGAACTCAAGCAAAGCAGGTTTATCTGTTTTGCCATTGGCGTTGCTGGGGAGAGCCCCAAGGCAAATATATTTTTCCGGCAACATATAATCAGGCAGATCCGCCTCAAGGCTACGGTGGAGGTTAGCAATCAGACGCTCTGAGTGTATTTGCTTATTGCGCGGCACGACGAAAGCAATTAAACGCTTGTCAGCCTGTACTCCCTCGTCTTCAACAACCACCGCAACCGAGTTGACATCTTGCTCTTTAAGTAGGCGAGACTCAATCTCTCCCACTTCCACTCGATAACCGCGTATTTTGACCTGACCATCAATTCGGCCCAAAAACTGGACACTGCCATCCTCCAGCAGACGTGCTTGATCACCACTACGATAAATTCGACGTCCAAGCCTTTCCGAATAGATAAAACGTTCGCCTGTCAGTTTAGGGTCCCCCAAGTAACCACGGGCCAAGCAGTTACCCGCGATACAAAGCTCTCCAATCGCACCCGCCGGAAGGGCAGCCAACTGCTCATCCAGGATATGAACCTCGCAGTTCCCAATTGGAAATCCGATGGACGCTGGTTTATTAAGATGTTTGCTCTCTACTATTTTTGACGTCACGAAAATAGTGGCTTCGGTAGGCCCGTAATAGTCCACTAAGCAGTATGGTAAGTGAGCAACCTCAACGGGATGGAGTTTTTCACCACAGGTATAGAGATATTTTAAATTCAAACCTTCAGGTTGAGCGGCGTTCAACACATCGTAGATTTTCATTGTTGGCACAAACGCATGAGTGATGCTGTTGGTTACACAGAATGCCAAAAAGTCATCACTGTTCAGTAACGAGTCTTCATCCAATAAATAAAGACAGGCACCCGCAATCAGCGTCGACCAGATCTCCGACTGGCAAAGGTCGAATCCTACGGAAGCCATCAACGTAGCCCGACTGGATGGGTTAACCTCTAAATTGAGATTATGTTGCAACATTAACTCGACAATCGAGTGATGTTCAATGATAACTCCTTTTGGGTTTCCGGTAGTTCCCGATGTGAAGATAACGTACATCGCGTCGTCAGGATAAATATCAACTGGTTGAAAAGGTATGTTTTCAGGGGGTTCTAATAATTCCTGGATCGTTTTAACTTCGCAGGATGATAGCGATGAGGTATCGCTGCTGTTGGTGGAAAGCATGATTGATGCAGCGCATTGATCAGCAATGTACTCTTTGCGCCTCTGTGGGATTCGTCGATCCATCGGTACAAATGCAGCACCTACTTTTATAACTGCCAGCAATGCAATGATTAGCTCGATCGAGCGCTCTGCCTGCACCAATACGAGGTCGCCTCGTCCTATATCGCGCGACTGCAAGTATGCTGCTACCGTAGAGCTCTTATGATCTAAAGATGAGTAAGTGAGACCTTCTCCATGGCCAATGATCGCCAATTTTTCAGGGTGAGTAATTAGTATCTTATTGAACAAGCTGACAGCAGTATCCATTATAGAGAGCCTCTTTGATTTATAGGTAGGTCTCACGTAGCTAACGCCACCGCCACCCATGAACTAATTTAGGGAGAACAAGATATCTGCGTCACGCGCAATCAAGCGGGTAGCTTTACGTTGGCCCAAGTGCTTCAGAATCGAAACTGTTAGAAATACTAGTCGTTTATATTATTTTTGAATGAGCGGGCTTCGTTTAAGTCCGGAATATACGCAAAGTTCGTATTCAAGCATGACAACGGTCCGCAGATGCTTGATGGCAGTAGTTCTGAACGTCAGGGCATTTCAAGGGGGTTCGTGCAGAGCCTAAATTATTGGCCAGGCCATGCGTTTACAGGTTGCACCACGTTCGCGCAGCACAGACGCCAGGCGCGATCAACTCAAAACAGGAGATTGAACACAGTGAGTAACAGCAAGAGGCAGGCAGTCGCAGCAGCGCTGATGATTTTATCGGCGAGCGCGATGGCTGAGGAGTTGCCTCATGGCTCGATTTTGAACCGATACGGTGTGACCGCCGATCAACTGCCAATGCCCACACAGGCCGAACAGACTGAGCCTGACCCCGAGAAAAGCCGTTTTCAGATTCAGCCGGAACAACCCTGGGTGAAACTCAGCCTGGGTGACGGCAAACAGCCGCCAGTGACCGGCAACATCAGCATCGATAACGCGAATGCTCGGGAGTACGAGCGCTGCCAAACGATCAGAGGGCAATTGCTGCGGCGCGGTGGGCAGGTTATTTCCTGCGATAACAGTATTCCGGGGCAAGACCCTACACTGCTAACGCCTTAAAGCTTTCGATCATTTTCCTTTGCGGATGGTGGCGACGTCGTCCGCCTTGACCTTGATTTTGGCGCCGGAAATGTCCTCGAACTCAACGAAACCGCCCGTGCCCTTGGTTTTAGGCATGTCCGTGGTCAAATACTGGGTGCCGTTTTGCAACGTCACGACTGTTGGTGACGCGCAACCGCCTAATGCCAGCAAGCCCACGATGGCCAGGGGCAAGCTCAGAATGCGGATATTCATAGACAAACCTCTCTTTCAGAATTCTCTAGATCGTTTTGGCGCACGGGTGCGTCATTTCGATACTGACCGTCCTTGGTGTCACTCATTTCGGTAAAGTTCGGTTTATGGCGGAAAAAGCCACCAAACCGGCTGATGACGATCAGTTAAGCCGTAACGCGATCCGTAGCAGCTGCCGAAGGCTGCGTTCGGCTGCGCAGCGCTCGTAAATCCTGCCTCCACGGTCGATCTGGAAGACCGCATGGTCTGATTTTACGACTACTGCGCAGCCGAACGCAGGCTCCGCCAGCTGCTACGGGGGGGGCGTGATGGCCACTCATCTTTTTCCGTTTGCCAACACTGGGGCACAGCTGATATCTGTACGCATAACCAGTACCTGCTCGCCATGGCGCTTTCAATCTGTGACAGTCAATCCGCTCGATGATCCCTTCTATTACCTGAACAACTTCCAGCAAGTGCTCGCCTGGCTTGAGCAACGCTATGTCGATGTGCTCAGCGTGGAGGAGCAGCAATTTATCGTCGACTTTGGTCGGTTACCGCGCGCCTCCCAGGCACTGCTGGTCAGAATGGTCATGCGCAAGGGCCTGCATTTTCGCCTCGACAAGTTGCACTACGCCGAAATTGGCGAAATCGTCTGTGCGGCAGAACCTTTGTTGAACCTTGGCTGGGTCGACGAACAGGTGCCACTGTCGATTGAGCAACTGTTCGAGGTGCTGCTCAAACCGGAAATCCTTCAGTGTTTCAGCACGGCCATCGAACAACCGAAAGCGAAAAAGTCTGACTGGCTGGCCGCATTGAGCAAGCAATTCACCCAGCCGCAGACTTTCAAGAAGTGGTGCCCAACGCTGGATGACCGGCTGTTGAGCCTGACCATCATGGACCTGTGCGATCGCCTGCGGCTGATGTTCTTCGGCAACCTGTATCAGGACTGGTCGGAGTTCGTACTGGCGGATCTTGGCATCTATACCTACGAGAAAGTCGAGTTTTGCGCCGAGTCCCGAGGCTTGCGCAGTCGTGACGACGTGAGCGCATTTCTCTATCTGCACGATTGCCAGCTGCGTTTTGAAGCCGGGGAGGCGCTGGCACAGGTCGTCGAACAGATCCAGGCACTGCAAACCGTGAACCCCTGGCTTGAGCGGCGGCGCGCCAAGCTGCTGTTTCAGATCGGGCAACACTGCGAGCGCATCACCGATTTCTCGGCAGCACTGGCGATCTACCGCGAATGTGCGTATCCCGGCGCCAGGTTGCGCTTGATCCGGGTGCTGGAGCGTTGCGCTGAGTTTCAATTGGCCCTGGAGTTGGCGAACGACGCTGAACAAGCACCGGAGAGCGCCGCCGAGCAACAACAACTGTTGCGGGTGCTGCCCAGGTTGCGGCGCAAACTCGGCGGGCCGCCGGCGCCACGGATCAAGCCGCGCGAAGTTGAACGTCTGGACCTGAGCCTGTCGCGAGTCGACCCGGCGCTGTCGGTCGAGTTCCACGTTCAGGCTCATCTCGATGAACCCACGGCACCGGTGCATTACGTCGAGAACAGCCTGATCAACTCGTTGTTCGGATTACTCTGCTGGCCGGCGATTTTCGCACCGTTGCCGGGGGCGTTTTTTCACCCGTTCCAGCGCGGGCCGGTGGACCTGCTCAACGAGGACTTTCATTCCCGGCGTGCCGAGCTGTTCCAGGCGTGCCTGGCAGAGCTGGACGATGGGCGTTATGCCGAGACCATCCGCCAGCGTTTTCGCGCCAAATCAGGTGTGCAGTCGCCCTTTGTGTTTTGGGGCGTGCTGACCGAGGAGCTGCTTGAGCAGGCGCTGGACTGTCTGCCGGCCGAACACCTCAAGCACTGGTTCAACCGCCTGTTGCTGGACATCAAGGCCAATCGCGCCGGAATGCCGGACCTGATCCAGTTCTGGCCGCAACACAAGACCTACCGGATGATCGAAGTCAAAGGCCCGGGTGATCGCCTGCAAGACAACCAACTGCGCTGGCTGGAGTTCTGCCACGAGCATCAGATGCCTGTCGCCGTCTGTTATGTGCAATGGGCGGAGATCGAGGCGTGAGTTACAGCGTTGCGGTGCGTGCGTTGTGCGAGTTCACCGCCAAGGCCGGTGATCTCGACCTGCGCTTCACACCGTCGCCGACAGCCCTGGAAGGTATCGTTGGCCACCGCACTGTAGCCTCGCGGCGTAGCGAGACCTATCAAAACGAAGTCGTCCTCGACGGTGAATATCGGCAGTTGAAGGTCAGGGGCAGGGCGGATGGTTACGACCCTGGCCAGAACCGTCTGGAGGAAATCAAAACCTACCGTGGCGAGCTGGAGCGGATGCCGGCCAATCACCGCCAGTTGCATTGGGCTCAAGCGAAAATCTACGGCTGGTTGATGTGCCAGAAGCTGCAATTGGCCGAGATCAATCTGGCGCTGGTGTATTTCGATATCGTCAGCGAAAAGGAAACCAGTCTGCTCGAAACCTGGAGCGCGGTTGAGCTGGAGCGCTTTTTTACACTGCAGTGCGAGCTGTTTCTGCAGTGGGCCGAACTGGAAATGGCTCATCGTGAAGCGCGCAATCAGGCCGCGCAGGTGTTGCGCTTCCCGTACCCGGACTTTCGGCCGGGGCAACGCAACCTCGCCGAATCGGTGTTCAAAGCGGTCAGCACCGGTCGCTGTCTGATGGCTCAGGCACCGACCGGCATTGGCAAGACGGTGGGCACGCTGTTTCCGATGTTCAAGGCGTTGGCGCCGCAGCAACTGGACAAAGTGTTCTTCCTCACGGCCAAGACTCCCGGGCGCAAATTGGCGCTGGATGCGACCCAGGTCATCGTCGACAGCGCCGCTGGCTTGCCGTTGCGAGTGCTTGAGATGATTGCTCGCGACAAAGCCTGCGAGCACCTGGATAAAGCCTGCCACGGCGAATCCTGTCCGTTGGCAAAAGGCTTTTACGATCGCTTGCCGGCGGCACGCGAGGCCGCGAGCCGGGTGACACTGCTTAATCAGGCGGCCCTGCGCGAGATCGCCCTTGAACATCAGGTCTGTCCGTATTACCTGAGCCAGGAAATGGCCCGCTGGGCTGACGTGGTGGTTGCCGACTACAACTACTATTTCGACTTCAGTGCGTTGTTGTTCGGTTTGGCCCAGGCCAACCAGTGGAAGGTTGCGGTGCTGGTGGATGAGGCCCACAACCTGGTGGAGCGCGGCCGGCAGATGTACAGCGCCAGCCTCGATCAATTCACGCTGACTGCGTTGCGCAAAAGCGCTCCCGAAGTTCTGAAGAAGGGTTTGCAGCGGGTCAACCGTGAATGGAACTCGCTGCACAAAGCACAGCTCAGCCCTTATCAGGCCTACGCCAAGGCGCCGGACAAATTGTTGCAGGCGCTGTCGCTCTGCACGGCGACTATCGGCGACTACCTCAACGATCACCCGCAAGGGCTGGACGCTGCGTTGCAAAGCTTCTATTTCGATGCGCTGCAATTCAGCCGGGTCGCCGAGCTGTTTGATGAGCATTTCCTGTTCGACATCAGCAAGCGTGACCTCAACAACACGCGCAGCCTTTCGCAATTGTGTTTGCGCAACGTTGTACCGGCCGGTTTTATCCGCCCGCGTCTGACGGCGGCGCGCAGCACCGTGATGTTTTCCGCGACCTTGAGCCCGCAGCGCTATTACGCCGACCTGCTCGGGTTGCCGGCGACCACGGTGTGGATCGACGTTGAGTCGCCGTTCAGTGCCGAGCAGCTCAAGGTGCACATCGTCAGCCGGATCTCCACCCGGTTCGTGCACCGGCAGGCTTCGCTCGCACCGATTGTCGAGCTGATGGCCCGACAGTTCACAGAACGCCCCGGCAACTACCTGGCGTTTTTCAGCAGCTTTGATTATCTGCAACAGGTGGCGCAGTTGTTTGCCGAGACCTGGCCGCAGATCAACCAGTGGTCGCAGTCACGTGGCATGGACGAAGCCCGGCGTCAGGAGTTTCTTGAACAGTTCACGCCAGCTAGCCAGGGCATCGGCTTTGCGGTGTTGGGCGGGGCGTTTGGTGAAGGCATCGACTTGCCGGGTTCACGGCTGATCGGCGCCTTCATCGCAACATTGGGATTGGCGCAACTGAACCCGGTCAACGAGCAGCTGAAACAGCGCATGGCCGCAATTTTCGGCGCCGGTTACGACTACACCTACCTGTTTCCCGGTGTGCAGAAGGTGGTGCAAGCCGCTGGACGGGTGATCCGTACCCAACAGGATCAAGGTGTAGTAATGCTGATCGATGACCGCTTTGGCGAAAGCAAGGTTCAACAGCTGCTGCCGCGTTGGTGGTCGGTCAGCGGGCGCGTGTGAGGCGTCCCGCAGCCATCAATGCATGCCGACTGTCCAGTCGGCCCGGCGCTGAGTCTGAACCCCGCGTACCTGGCGCAGCATGCTGACCAGTTCTGCCGCAAATCGATGGCAGTCGCCCGGCCAGCGTGCGGTCAGCAGGTTGCCGTCGCGCACGATAAACCCGTGTTGCGGTTTATCTGTCGAATCGCGTTGCGGGAACAGCGGCCCCGGCAAGAAATCATGGGGGCTGGCCAATGCCGCGGTGACTTCGGCCTGTACTGTTTGCGGATACGTGCGGTAGTAACGGCCGAGCCAGGGCGCGGTGACCCACCAGGCCGGCAACTCCATGGTGTTGGCCAGCAACGCGGTCACCTTGCGACCGTGCAGCACCGAAAACACGTTGTCGGCATCCAGCGTGCGGGCCAGCAGCAATACGCCATGGCAGACTGCCGCGACCGGTTTCTGTGCCTCAAAGAAGTGCCGGACAATCCGCCGCGCGTCTTCGGACTCCAGCAAACTGCGCATGCCCTTGGCATGGCCACCGGGGATTACCAGCCCCTCGAACTGCTCGGGATCCACGTCAGCATAGGCCATGGGCGACCTGAAATTTTCGTCGATGGTCATGGTCACGTAATGCTGAAGATCTTCTTTGCGGGTCATCAGCAGCGAATTCAGCGGACCGAAACCGATGTCCACCAGTCGCGCGTCGGCATAGGCCGGCAAGCCTTGCGGCGTGGCAAAGCGCACCTCGATCCCGGCGTCGTGTAACGCCTGCCAGGGCACGCTGCTTTCAGTGGGGTCGTAGTCAGCCTGAGGTAACAGGAAAAGCAGCATGCACAGGGCCTCGAGACGTCAGCGCGGGGGATCGGCTATTGACCAGAGTCTGGACGCAGTGTCAGGAGTACGCCAGCCATTGCCAGCATCATTCGATGCATGAAGGGGGCTTAAGCCGGCATGAACTGAAACTTGAACAGCGTGCACGGGTAGCCGTCGACGGACAGCTTATGGCAAGTGAACTCACCCTGGGTCAGTTGCGAGATGACTGTGGCCCAGAATGCCTGGGCCGGATGATTGGCGTCGATATGAAAAATCTGCCACTGACCGGGAAGCTGCTTGAGCAGGGCAGACACTGCACATTTCCCGACACCGCGACCTCGATAGCGGCGACTGACGAAAAAGTAACCGATGTTGTACTGCACGTCGTCAAAACGAACCGCATCGTCGACCGTCACAAACCCGGCGATGTCGCCGTCAACCTTGATCAGAAACGGCTGCGTCGCAGGCTTTCTCCAGTAGTCGAGTTTTGGCTGAATATTGAAAAAGCCATGCGCGCCAAACTTCAGCGGCAGCCACTCGCTGAAATCGTACATGTAGAACTGCATCAGGTTTTCGATGCAGTCCAGTTCGTCCCGTTGTGCGCAGTGCAGTTCGATCGTGGCCATTGTCCGAAGCTCCAGTCGATTCGATGGCTATGGCCATTAACCTAGCACCTCACGCAAACGATGCCACAACATACCCAGTGCCAGGAGCGGTGTACGCAATGCACGCCCACCAGGAAAGGTCATGTGCGGCACCGCGCTGAAAACGTCCATGCCTTGACTGTGCCCGGCGTGAATCGCCTCGCCCAGCAAGCGTGCAGTCCAGTGCGTGACGTTAAGGCCATGCCCCGAATAACCCTGGGCGTAAAACACATTCGGATGCTCTGGCAAACGCCCGACCTGAGGGAAGCGGTTGGCAGAAATGCCAATCCGGCCGCCCCATTGATAGTCGATGCGCACGTTGGCCAGTTGCGGGAACACCTTGAGCATGTGCGGGCGCATGTAGGCAGTGATATCTGCTGGATCACGCCCGGAATAGTGGCAGGCGCCACCGAACAGCAGGCGCCGATCAGCCGAAAGCCGGTAGTAGTCGAGGCCGACTTTCTGGTCGCACAGCGCCAGATTCTTCGGGATCAACTCGGCGGCAGCCTGCGCCGATAACGGCTCGGTGGCGATGATGTAGCTGCCCGCCGGCAGCACCTTGCCGCTGAGCTTTGGCTCAAGCTCCTCCAGATGTGCGTTGCAGGCCAGCACCAGACTCCCGGCGCGCACCGATCCGCTCGCGCAACGAACCTGCACGGTGCTGCCATGGATGATCTCCAGCACCGGGCTTTGCTCGAAGATCCGTACCCCCAGTGACTCGGCCACTCGTGCCTCGCCGAGTACCAGATTGAGCGGGTGCAGATGGCCGGAGCCCATGTCCACCAGTCCGCCCGCGTAAACACCGGAGTTCACCACTTGCCGCATGTCCTCGGGGCTGACGAGGCGGGTTTCGTGGGCATAACCCTGGGCGTTCAGGGTTTGCTGCTCCAGCTGAAACGCGGCGAATTGCGCGGGTGTGTTGGCCAGTTCGCAAAAGCCCCAACGCAGGTCGCAGTCGATGCCGTGCTCGCGGATGCGATTGCCCACCACCTCGACCGATTCGATGCCCGCGCGCTCCAGATAGCGCACACCTTCCTGACCGACGTAACGGGCAAAGCCCGAAATGTCATGGCCAATGCCGCGGATCAACTGCCCGCCGTTACGGCCACTGGCGCCCCAGCCGATCCTCCGGCCTTCCAGCAGGATCACCGAGAGCCCGCGCTGGGCCAGTTCAATGGCGGTGTTGACGCCGGTAAAACCGCCGCCAATCACGCAGACGTCGGCCTCAAGATCCGACGTCAGCGTCGGGTGTTGCACCATCGCGTTGGCGGAGGCGTTGTAATAGGAACGGGCGTGTTCCGCCGACAGGTTTATTGCAATCTGATTCATTTGTTGGACTTCACTTTGCTCCAGGAGCGGGTCATCACACGCATGATTTCCGCTGTCGGTGTGGTCGAGATATACAGCTTGTCCAGCACCGCCTGGGAGGGATAAACCTCTGGATTGTTCACCAGCTCCGCGTCCATGAACTGCTTGGCCGCAGGGTTGGGGTTGGCGTAACCGACGGTGGCGCTGACTTTGGCGATCACCTCCGGCTCCAGCAGGTAGTTGATGAATTCGTGGGCTTGCCTGGCGTTGCCGGCGTCTGCGGGCACGGCCAGCAAGTCGAACCACAGGTTGCTGCCTTCCTTGGGAATCGCATAGGCGATGTTCACGCCGTTCTTCGCTTCCTTGGCACGATTCGCCGCCTGGAATACGTCCCCCGAGTAACCGAAGGCGATGCAGATGTCGCCGTTGGCCAGATCCGACACGTACTTGGAAGAGTGGAAGTAGGTGATATAAGGGCGCAGCGTCAGCAGCTTGGCTTCGGCTTTTTTGTAGTCTTCGACATTGGAGCTAAGTGGGTCCATGCCCATGTAATTGAGCACCGCCGGGAATACTTCGTCGGGCGAGTCCATCATTGATACACCGCACTGGGTGAGCTTTTTCAGGTTTTCCGGTTCGAATAGCACGGCCCAGGAGTCGATGTGATCGATGCCCAGCACTTGTTTGATCTTGTCGACGTTGTAACCGATGCCGTTGGTGCCCCACAGGTACGGCACCGAATGCTCGTTACCCGAGTCATTTTTCTCCAGCAGTGCCAGCAATTTCGGGTCGAGGTTTTTCCAGTTCGGTAGCTGCGAGCGGTCCAGTTTGAGGAACGCTCCGGCTTTGACCTGACGGGCCAGGAAATGGTTGGAAGGTACCACCACGTCATACCCGGTACGCCCGGCGAGCAGTTTGCCTTCCAGGGTTTCGTTGGAGTCGAATACGTCGTAGATGACCTTGATACCGGTTTTCGCCTGGAAGTCGGCGAGGGTGGTCGTACCGATATAGTCGGTCCAGTTGTACACACTGACGCTCGGCTGCGCTTGTGCGCCGAGGCTGCAAAACAGCGCGAGCGCTGCGGGAACGACTGATTTCAATAGACGCATTTCGACACCCCTTTGAATGATTGTTTTCGATGTGTGTTTGGTCGGAGCTTTTCAGTCAAGCGCAATACATGTGGGAGCGAGCTTGCTCGCGATAGCGGTAGTTCAGTCAGCATTGATGTTGAATGTAATGCCGCTATCGCGAGCAAGCTCGCTCCCACAGGGGTAGTGTTTCAATTGACTGGAGTCAAACGCTCAGCAACAGGAACTCGCGTTCCCAGGAACTGATCACCCGCTTGAAGTTTTCGTGTTCGGCACGTTTGACCGCGACGTAGCCGCGGACGAACTTGGTCCCCAGATAACGCTCGATGGTCGGGCAGTTTTCCATGTGCGCCAACGCATCCTCGATGGTGATCGGCAGACGCAGGTTGCGTCGCTCATAGGCGCGGCCTTGCACTGGTGCGCTCGGCTCGATGCGCTCGATCATGCCCAGGTATCCGCACAACAGGCTGGCGGCGATGGCCAGGTACGGGTTGGCATCGGCGCCCGGCAGGCGGTTTTCCACGCGCATGGCCTCGGGACTGGAGGTCGGTACGCGCAGGCCGACGGTGCGGTTTTCTTCGCCCCATTCGACGTTGACCGGTGCCGAGGTGTCCGGCAGGAAGCGGCGGAACGAGTTGACGTTGGGCGCGAACATCGGCAGCAGTTTTGGAATGTACTTTTGCAGACCGCCGATGTGGTGCAGGAACAGCTCGCTCATCTGGCCGTCGTCTGTGGCGAAGATCGGTTTGCCGGTGGCGATGTCGACCACGCTCTGGTGCAGGTGCATGGCGCTGCCGGGTTCGTCGCCGATCGGCTTGGCCATGAAGGTCGCGGTGACGTTGTGCTTGAGCGCCGCTTCGCGCAGGGTGCGCTTGAACACGGTGATCTGGTCGGCCAGATCCAGCGCATCGCCGTGACGGAAGTTGATTTCCATCTGTGCCGGGCCGTCTTCGTGGATCAGCGTGTCGAGGTCCAGACCTTGCAGTTCGCACCAGTCGTAGACGTCTTCGAACAGCGGATCAAATTCGTTGGCTGCATCGATGGAAAACGACTGGCGACCGCTTTCGGCGCGGCCCGAACGGCCCAGCGGTGCCTTGAGCGGCAAGTCCGGATCTTCGCAGCGCTGGGTCAGGTAGAACTCCATTTCCGGCGCCACGATCGGCTGCCAGCCCTTGTCGGCATAGAGCTTGAGGACTTTCTTCAAGACGTTGCGCGGCGACAGTTCGATCGGATTGCCGAGCTTGTCGAAGGTGTCGTGAATCACGATGGCGGTCGGCTCGATGGCCCAAGGCACCACGTAAATCGCCGAAGAGTCCGGTCGGCAAACCATGTCGATGTCGGCAGGGTCGAGCAGGTCGTAGTAAATGTCGTCGTCGACAAAGTCCCCGGTTACCGTTTGCAACAGCACACTTTCCGGCAGGCGCATGCCTCGCTCATGCAGGAACTTGTTGGTGGGCGCAATTTTGCCGCGGGCGATGCCGGTCAGATCGCTGACAACACACTCGACTTCGGTAATCTTGTGATCTTTCAGCCATGTGGACAGCTGATCGAAAGGGGCATTCATAAAGACCTCGTTGTTGGTTTTATCAGCGCCAGAGTTGATCTCTGCATTCCGTACAAGCGGCAAGAGACTTCCCCTGTAGCGCGTTGACGACTATCTTGGGCGAGGCGTTTCGATCCATCTATCCACTTTAAGCAGAACCAGAACGCACCAAAAAAGTGCGCACAGGTCATTCCATGACAGAGTCAAACCCCTTGCACGTGCAGGCTTTCAACACCGCTGATGTCGCCGAACAGATCCGCGCGACCCCTGGGTGGGTGCAGCACTATCAGCAGATGTCGCCCGGGCATTTCGCAGGGCAAGTGCGTTATCTGGACCTGCAAGGCGTGGAGATTTACGAGGAATGCATGAACACCCGTGTCGAGCAGAATTTCAGCGCTCCACCGGGTTCACTGGCGTTCTGTTTCGATCGCAGCGACAACGCGCTTTATGTGTTGAACGGCGAAAGCCGCAACATCTGGATCACCCCGGAGAACTACCAGGAAGTGGCCGTGGTGTTCGGCCCGGAGTTCGTTCAGCGCCACGGCCTGAGCATCGAACGGCTGGAAGGCTTGTTCATGGCGCCGCTCAATTCGCAGCAGAACGCGTTGTTCAGCCGCTGGCTGAGCGGCACCCTGACGCGGCTGTCACAGACCTTCGATCCACCGAGCAAGGAAGCGCTGACCCAGCAGCTTCTGGACGACTGCCTGTTCATTCTCGACAACGCCTGCGTCTGCCTGGACCGAGGCGCGTTGCTGCGGCGGACGGGGGAGCGGGCGATCATGAAGCGGGTGGGTGAATGGGCTGCCGACACGCCGGAAGAGAACCTCAATTTGCTGGAGCTTTCCCAGGTCGCCGAAGTCTCGCTGCGTCAGCTGCAACACGCGTTCAAAACCTACACCGGCATGGCGCCGACGCAATGGCTGCGCTTGCGCAGGCTCAACAGCGCCCGCCGCGAATTGCTCAGCCGAACGGTCACCGACACCACGGTGGCCGAAGTGGCGATGAACTGGTCGTTCTGGCACCTCGGCCGGTTTTCCAGCAACTACCGGGCGCTGTTCAAGGAATTACCGAGTGACACGCTCAAGCGCGCTTGCGCCAGTCAGCCGAATGGGCGCGTGCCTCGTTAGAATGTTGGCGGGGTAATCACCCAGACCACTATCGCGTCGACGTCGCCGGGGTTGCCATAACGGTGGGGTTCCTGGCTGGAAAAGCTGAAGCTGTCGCCTTCGTTGAGCTGGAAATAACGCTCTGCGACCCACAACTCGAAACTCCCCGACAGCAGATAACCGGCTTCTTCGCCTTCGTGGCTGTAGCTGTGCTGGCTGTAGGTGCCGGGCGGGAAGCGTGAATGGAGCATTTCCAGCTGACGGTTGGGTTGTGGCGTCAGTAGCTGGTCGACGATACCGTCTTCGTAATGCACGCTCATGCGGCTGTTTTTGCGCACCACGTAACCGTGGTCTTCGGGCGCGGTGTTGGCTTCACTGGCGAAGAACCACTGAATCGTCACGCCCAGGCTGCGGGCGATGTTGAACAGCGCGGGGATCGACGGGTAGGCGAGGTTGCGTTCGAGCTGGCTGATGTAGCCTGCTGTCAGCTCACTCAATTGCGCCAGTTCAGCCAGGGTCATGCCCCGACGTTTGCGCAGGCCGCGAATTCGTGTGCCGAGAAAATGCGGTTCGGCGGTGCCGGTTGCGGGCTGTGTCGTGCTGTTGCTCATGGTGAGTTCCGAACCGGGCTGATGAGCGAAATCCCTGTGGGAGCGAGCTTGCTCGCGATAGCGGCAGCACATTCAACATCAATGTTGGCTGACCCGCCTCTATCGCGAGCAAGCTCGCTCCCACAGGTTATACGGACCCGGAGTATAAACAGCCTCACAGCTCCCAGGCGACTTTCAAGCCTTCGTAAATCGCTTCTTCGGCGGTACGCGGTGCCAGGCAGTCGCCGATACGCCGAAACTCCACCAGGCCTTGCAGCTCGAAACCCAGGGTGTCCACCGGTTGATGGCCTTGGCAGAGCACCAGCGTGTCGATGTTTTCGAACAGCATCGGTTCGCCACTGGCGGTGTGTTGCAGGTAAACGGTGTTGTCATCGGAGCCGTAAAGCCGGGCATAAGGCGTGATCGGAATGCCCAGCTTATGCAGTTCTCCGGCCAGTTGATCGCGCACGTACAGCGGCAGGTTTTCCCCGCAATGGGTGCCATTGACCGCCAGTTGCACTTGATGACCGGCGCGCACCAGACGCTCGGCGATACCGGGGCCGATCCAGTCACAGCGCCAGTCGACCACCACCACCGAACGACCGATCTGCACTTCATCACGCAGTACCTGCCAGGCGTCCACCACCTGCAACTCACCACCGCGTTCGAACGCTGGCCAGTAGGGCTCGGCTCCCGTGGCGACGATCACCATGTCCGGCCGCTCGCGCTCCACCAACGCCCGGTCGACACGGGTATTGCGCACCACGCGCACCCCGGCCAGTTCCATCTCGCGCTGGAGGTTGGTGCTGGCACCGCCGAACTCGCTGCGTCGCGGCAGCAGTTGCGCCAGCAGCACTTGGCCACCGAGTTGCGCGCTGGCCTCGTAAAGGGTCACCTCATGTCCGCGTTGCGCGGCCACCGCAGCGGCTTTCATCCCGGCAGGGCCACCGCCGGCAATCATGATGCGTTTGCGCTGGGTGGTCGGTTGCCGCTGGCCGAACAGCAGTTCGCGACCGGTTTCCGGGTGCTGGATGCAGGAGATCGGCAAACCCTTGTGGAAGTGCCCGATGCACGCCTGATTGCAGGCGATGCAGGCCCGCACGTCTTCGGCGCGGCCGGCGTCGGTCTTGTTGGGCATTTGCGGGTCGCAAATCAGCGCGCGGGTCATGCCGCAGACATCGGCCTGACCACGCGCCAGAATCAGTTCGGCTTCCTGCGGCTGGTTGATCCGGCCGGTGACGAACAGCGGAATGCTCAGGCTGGCCTTGAACGTCCCGGCTTCCTTGGCCAGGTAAGCCGCTTCGATCGCCATCGGCGGCACGATATGCACCGCGCCGCCCAACGACGCCGAGGTGCCGGCGACGATGTGCACGTAATCCAGCTGCGCTTGCAGTGACTTGACCGCTTCCAGCGACTCGTCTTCGGTGAGCCCTTCGGGGTCGCGCTCATCGGCGGAAATGCGCAAACCGATGATGAAGTGTTCATCGGTGTTGGCGCGCACGGCGGCGATCACTTCGCGCAAGAAACGCAAGCGCTGTTCCAGGTCACCGTTGTACTCGTCGGTGCGGCGATTAACCCGTGGATTGATGAATTGCGCCGGCAGGTAACCATGGCTGGCGACCACTTCGACACCGTCCAGCCCAGCCTGATACAGGCGCCTTGCGGCGGCGCCATAACCGCCGACGATTTCGTCGATCATCGCCTGATCGAGGGCACGCGGCATCACCCGGAAACGCTCGTTGGGCACTGCCGAAGGCGAGTAGGCGACCGCCAGCAGACCATCGCTGGACTCCATGATCTCGCGTCCCGGATGGAAGATCTGCGAGAGCACCACGGTGCCGTGGGCGTGGCAACTTTGTGCGAGTTTTCGGTAGCCCTCGATGCAAGCGTCGTCGGTGGCCATCAGCACATGCGAGGTGTAGCGCGCGCTGTCATGCACGCCGGCCACTTGCAACACGATCAGTCCGACGCCGCCTTCGGCGCGCGCCTTGTGGTAGGCGATCAGTTGCTCGTTGACCAGGTTATCGGTGGGCATCGAGGTGTCATGACCGCTGGACATGATGCGGTTTTTCAGGCGTTTGCCACGAATCTGCAAGGGTTCGAACAGATGGGCAAAAGCTGGGGTCGAGGTCGGCATGGTGCGGGTACTCCAGGCGGGCTGAAGCCGAAAGGCCGGGGTTTCGGCGTTGTTGTTATTGCCCTATAGAAATTTACCGCTAGTAAAAAATCAACTTGTTTTTTTACTGGCGCATGCAGTAGCTTATTTTGGCGCCCACTCCTGGGCATAGGTATCTACACAACATTGAAATGCGATGCAGGACAGCTCCCGTAGCAGCTGCCGAGCTTGCGAGGCTGCGTTCGGCTGCGAAGCAGTCGTGAAATCAGGCAGCGCGTTCTTCCAGGTAAACCGCGTATGCCGGATTTGCGAGGACTTCGTCCTCGAACGCAGCCTCGCAGGCTCGGCAGCTGCTACGGGAGTTGGAGTAGAACGATGTGTAGAGACTGATGCACTCCTGGGGCGAACCTCACCACAATAAAAAAGGGTCACACCGGCGTTTGCTCACGTGACACCTGCACGAGGAACCACTGATGAAATCGAATACGTTCAAGCACGGTTTTTATCCCTTGTTGTTGACCCTGGCCATCGGCCTTGGCAGCGCTCAGGCAGCACCGGAGATGGTGGTGGTAGGTTACGGCGGAGCCGGACAAAAAGCCCAGGATGTGGCGTTCTTCCAACCCTTCAGCACCGCGGATCGGAGCAAGCTGATCCAGAGTGAATACAACGGCGAGATGGCCCGGATCAAAGTGATGGTCGACACCGGCAACGTCGATTGGGACGTGGTGCAGATCGAAGGCCCGGACCTGATGCGCGGCTGCGACGAAGGCATGTACGAACGACTGGACTGGAAGATTCTGGGACGCGCCGAGCAGTTGATCCCGGATGCCGCGCAGGAGTGCGGCTCGGCGGCGCTGGTGTGGAGCGTGGCGATTGCCTACGACACCCAGAAGCTTGCGCAGGCCCCGACCTCATGGGCCGACTTCTGGGATGTGCAGAAATTCCCCGGCAAGCGCGGGCTGCGCAAACGTGCGGTGTACAACCTGGAGTTCGCCTTGCTGGCGGATGGGGTGAAGGTCGAGGATGTGTATTCGGTGCTGAGCACCCCGCAGGGCGTGGACCGGGCTTTTGCCAAACTCACCGAACTCAAACCGCATATCCAGTGGTGGGAAGCCGGCGCGCAACCGGCGCAATGGCTGACCGCCGGCGATGTGGTGATGACGTCGACCTACAGCGGGCGTGTGGCCGCCGCTGCGCAGAGCGGCAGTCATTTCGGGCTGGTCTGGCCGGGCAGCCTGTACGGCATGGACTACTGGGCAATCATCAAGGGTTCCAAACACGTCGATCAGGCCAAGCGTTTTATCGCTTTTGCCAACCAGCCGGATGCGCAGGTCAAGTATGTCGAGCAGATCCCTTATGGCCCGACCAACACCCAGGCCGCCGCCCGGCTGGACAGCAAACTGGCGCAATGGGTGCCGACTGCGCCGCAAAACCTCAAGGGTGCATTGTCGATGAACGTGGCGTTTTGGGTCGATCACGGCGAGGAACTTGAAGAGCGTTTCAACGCCTGGGCCAGCAAGTAACCGTAAGCGGCTGGACGTTTAGCAGCGTCCAGCTTTACTGTCTGCGCAGCCGATCAGCCTGGAGAACCAGAACAATGAATGAGATCGCAACCCACCTTGGCGCCACGCCTCAACGCAACGCCACCGAGCAGCGCCTGCGTGAGGAACTGGCGGCGTGTTATCGATTGATCGCGCACTTTCGCATGACCGATCTGATCTTTACCCACATTTCAGTGCGCCTGCCGGGGCCTGAACATCACTTCCTGATCAACCCTTACGGGCTGATGTTCGATGAGATCACGGCCTCCAATCTAGTGAAGATCGGCCTGGATGGCCGGGCCGTGGAGCCGTCGCCGTATCCGGTCAATCCGGCGGGTTTCGTGATTCACAGCGCGATTCACGGTGCCCGGGAAGACGCGCACTGCGTGCTGCACACTCACACCAGATCCGGCTGTGCGGTGGCGGCGTTGAAGTGTGGGTTGTTGCCGGTGAACCAGATTTCCATGGAGTTTTATGGTCGGGTTGCTTACCACGACTATGAAGGCGTGGCGCTGGACCTGAGTGAGCAGCAGCGACTGGTGCACGACCTTGGCGACAAGCCGGTGTTGATGTTGCGCAATCATGGTTTGCTGACCGTCGGTGAAACCGTGAGTCAGGCCTTCTTGCGCATGTATTACCTGGAAAAGGCCTGCGAAATCCAACTGGCCGCGCAAGCCTGCGGTGAGCTGGTACTTCCGCCGGCCGACGTTTGCGAATACACCGAGCGCCAGTTCAACGACCACGGTCGACCGCTGGACGAGGGCGAGTTGAGCGATCCGGATGGCATGCAACTGGTGTGGCCCGCGCTGCTTCGATTGCTTGAACGGGTAGCGCCGGGTTATCGCGATTGATCTGAGTGCCCTGTGTTGAATGGGCTGCCCCCATCGCGAGCAAGCTCGCTCCCACAGGGTTTGTGTCGAGCACAAGTGATTGTGGCCGCCCGGATCAAGTGTGGGAGCGAGCTTGCTCGCGATGGGGGCAACACGGTCACTCAGGCGTGCGACTGACTGGAGACTTGCCATGCTCTTGCTGTACAGTCGTTTAGCTCGCGGTCTTCCCGGCCGCGACCCCTAACGATTGATCCAGGAGAGTGTCGCGCATGAGTCAGGAAGCCCGTTTTTCCCGCATGGAGCCGGAGTTGCGCAAGGCCAACCTGATCGAGGCGACGCTGGTGTGCCTCAAGCGCCACGGCTTTCAGGGCGCGTCGATCCGCAAGATTTCCGCCGAGGCCGGGGTCTCGGTCGGGCTGATCAGTCATCACTATTCCGGCAAGGACGAACTGGTGGCCGAGGCCTACATGGCAGTCACCGGGCGGGTCATGAGCCTGTTGCGCGAGGCCATGGAACAGGCCGCACCCACTGCGCGTGAGCGCTTGTCGGCGTTCTTCCGGGGTTCGTTTTCCGCGGAGCTATTGGACCCACAACTGCTGGATGCCTGGCTGGCGTTCTGGGGCGCGGTCAAAACCGCGGAAGCGATCAATCTGGCGCACGAACATTCCTATGGCGAGTACCGCGATATATTGCGCAAGGTCCTGACCGAGTTGGCGCAGGAGGAGGGCTGGGAACCGTTCGACGCCGATCTGGCGGCCATCAGCCTTAGCGCCTTGCTCGACGGCTTGTGGCTGGAGTCGGGACTCAACCCCGGCACCTTTACCCCGGACCAGGGCATACAGATTTGCGAAGCCTGGGTCGACGGTTTGCAGGCCGGTGGACGCCAGCGTTTTTGTTTGCAGACGACGGGCTGTTGATCGCCCGTTCAGCAATGGATACTCTCTGGCGCCGGTGCAGGAAAAAACTCTAATAAGAAACACGCCTTCGGGCATACGCAGGACACCAAGCGATGACTCCTCGGGTACTGATCGTCGATGACGATCCGCTGATTCGCGAACTGCTGCACGCCTACCTGTCCCAGGAAGGCTACGACGTACATTGCGCTGCCACGGCGGAACTGGCCGAAACCTTTCTGGCGAGCCAGACGGTCGATCTGGTGATGCTCGATATTCGTCTGCCGGGCAAGGACGGCCTGACCCTGACCCGGGAGCTGCGGGTCCGTTCGGAAGTCGGGATCATTCTGATCACCGGCCGCAATGATGAAATCGACCGCATCGTCGGCCTTGAGTGCGGCGCCGATGACTACGTGATCAAACCCCTGAATCCACGAGAACTGGTGTCCCGGGCAAAAAACCTGGTGCGCCGGGTTCGTCATGCGCAGACGCCGCAACCGGTGGCGGCTATCTCCCGGCCGGTCAAACAGTTCGCCGCGTGGGCGCTGGATACCGACCGTCGTCGGCTGATCGACCACGCCGGCAGCGAAACCCTGCTGACCCACGGCGAGTACCAGTTGCTCAGTGTGTTTCTGCGCAACAGTGGCCACACCTTGAGTCGCGACCAGTTGATGGACCAGATCCGTAACCGCGAGTGGGTGCCGAACGATCGCTCCATCGACGTGCTGGTCGGGCGCTTGCGGCGCAAGTTGCATGACGATCCGGCCGAGCCGCAATTGATCATCACCATCCACGGCGCCGGTTATCTGTTCACCGCCAGCGTGGCGGCCTGAGCCGCATGCTGCGGCTATTTTGTCTGATGATGGCGCTGGTGTTGGCACTGACCGCCAACAGCGCGATGGCGGCGGAGAAAATTCGCTATTGCGACTATCCGGTGTACCCGCCGATTTCCTGGAGCGACGGCAAACAGGTGCGCGGCCTGGCCCCCAGCGTGGTGAAAAACCTGTTTGGGCAACTCGGCTACGAGGTCGAGATGGTCGTGCTGGGCAACTGGAAACGTTGCCTGCTGGACGCCGCCGAAGGCCGGGTCGACGTGGTACTGGCCTACAGCACTGCGCAACGCGAACAAAGCATGCGGTTCTCGACGGTGCCGGTGTTGCGCGAAGAAGTCGCGCTGTTCATCAACCGTCAGCATCCGGTGAAGTTCGAACGTCTGGAGGACCTGGCGAATTACCGTGGCGGGCTGTTGTTCGGTGAAAGTTACGGCGTGGATTTCGACCGCTTTGTCGCCCAACACCAGAACATCGAATGGGTTTCCGACAGTAGCCAGAACTTCGGCAAACTGATTCGCGGGCGCATCGATTTCATCACCTCGGAACGGCGCACCGGGCAGCTTTACGTCGAAAACCTGCCGGGGGCGCAAGACATCGTTGCCTTGCCCAATGCCTTGAGCGTGGATTACCTGCGGATCGCGGTATCGCGCCGTTCACCGCTGGCCAGCCGCATGCCGGACATCGATGCGCAGCTCAAACGCATGGTCGATGCCGGGGAGATCGAGCGTTGGCTGAACGAAAGTGAAGTCACTTACCGCGACATGATCAACCTGCCGGCGAATGCACAATGATCCGCGCACGGCCCGGCGGACTGTTGCGGCGTCTGTTGCTGTTCATTCTGTCGTTCAGCCTGTGCTTCACCGTGCTGGCGAGTACCGTGCAACTGTATTTCGAGTACCGCCGCGAGATGCGCGACATCGACTCACGCATGGAGCTGATTCGCGCCGGATACCTGGCCAGTCTGGAACGTAGCCTCTGGGACCTGAACCAGGAACAGTTGAATGTGCAACTGCGCGGTCTGGTGGATTTCTCCGACGTGGCCCGGGTTCATCTGACCGGTCCGGACTTCGATCTGCTGCAAGGCAGCCCGGACCCGATCGGGCCGTTGCGCGTCGAGCGATTTGAACTGGACTATCAACCGCCGGCAGGTCCCGTGCGGCATCTGGGGCAATTGGAAGTCAGCACCGATTTGGGCGCGGTGCATCAGCGGCTGTTCGCCACCGGTTTGACCAGTCTGTTGTGGATGAGCGTATTTCTCTGCGGGTTGGCGGTGGCGCTGTCGGGACTGTTTTACCGGCTGGTCACGCGCCATCTGCAAGTCATGGCCGGGTTTGCCCGGCGCATCGCTGCCGGCGACTGGCATGAGCCCTTGCACCTGGACAAGAGCCGCGGCGCCCACGAAGACGAAATCGATACGGTGGCTCACGCCCTGGACGATATGCGCCGGGCGATCCTCAGTGACATTGATCGGCGCGAAACTGATCGTCTGGCGTTGCAAGATAACCGGGATGAACTGCTGAGAATGGTCGAGCGCCGTACCGCCAGCCTGATGCGCGCCAAGGATGAAGCCGAGGCGGCCAACCTCGCCAAGTCGCGGTTCCTGGCGACCATGAGCCACGAACTGCGTACGCCGCTGAACGGCATCCTTGGCATGGCTGAGTTGCTGCGCGGCGCCAGCCTTGATGAGCGCGACGGTAAACGTCTGGATGCGCTGTACAAGGCTGGCGAAGGGTTGCTGACGATTCTCAACGAAGTGCTGTATTTCGCCCGGCTGGAAGAGGGTGAAAGCCACCCGGAACCGGTCGATTTCTCGGTCCGGCAATTGCTCGACGAGGTGCTGACGCTGCTGGAACCGCGCGCGCTGAGCAACGACACGACACTGCACTGTCGCATCGATCCGCAGGTCGGCGACAGGCATCACGGCGCCGAGCAGTTTTTGCGTCAGGTGTTGAGCAACCTGCTGGCCAACGCGATCAAGTTCACCGAAGGCGGGCGGGTCAGCGTCGAGGTGACGCTACTGGCACAAGCCTCGGGCCAGAGCGGTCAACGGCTGCGTTTGAGTGTGACGGACAACGGCATCGGCATTGCCCCGGCGATGCAGGAGAAAATCTTCGAGCGTTTCACCCTGGCCAGCGAAGATGTCGCGCAACGGTTTGGCGGCACCGGCCTCGGCCTGGCCATTTGCAAACACTTGGTGGAGCAGTTGGGCGGGCGGATCGGCGTTGACAGTGAAGTGTGGCGCGGCAGTTGTTTCTGGTTTGAGCTGACGTTGCAACCGGCCACCGGCGTGACTGAAGTGGTGTCGAGCAGTGCACCGGGCCGGGCGCTCAATGTTCTAGTGGTCGAGGATGTGGCGCTGAACCGTGAAGTGGTCAGCGGTTTGCTGCAACGCGATGGGCATCAGGTGTGGCTCGCTGAGGAGGCCGAACAGGCGCTGACACTATGCGCGAGCCAGACCTTCGATTTGATCCTGCTCGATGTGCACTTGCCGGGTATCAGCGGTGTCGAGTTGTGCAAACTGATCCGCAGCAGCGCCGGCCCGAATCGCCATAGCCGGATTTTCGCCCTGACCGCCAGTGTGCAACCCGCCCTGGTGCGCGGGTATCTGGATGCCGGGATGGACGGCATTCTCGCCAAACCCTTGAAGCTGGAAAACCTGCGACAGGCGTTGGCCGGGCAGTCGCCAACTCCTGAGCCGCAGCACGATGACGATGCGATGGATTGGCCGTTGTTAGACACTCACCGGACCTTGCTCGGCGAACAGAAGGTTCAGGGCTTGCTGGCGGTATTGCGCAACTCGATCACTCAGCACCGGGACGCACTGACCGAGGCCATCGAGGCCGACGACTGTACCGAAGTCGCCCATCTGGCCCATCGCTTGGCCGGCAGCAGCGACTCACTGGGCTTTCGCGCATTGGCCAACGTGCTGCGCACGCTGGAAGAGGCGGCGCTGGTCAACGATGCGTCGGCGCTGCGAGTGCTGGCACCACGGGTGCATGAGCAATTGCAGCGTTCGCAACAGACGCTGGCGGACCTGTTGCACGCTTGATGTACAAGCCTGACGTACAAAAACGTTACGACTTTTTACATCTTTGATCGTTACGTTCAACGCGAACTTACATGGGTTTCCAATAATCGACACAACCGCCTCAGTGCGGTCTTCGAAGCTTATTGGAGATAATAATAATGAACTGCCGTAAAGCTGATCCTTCCCAGCGCCATGACGTCCTGTCATCCGCCGCGCACCTCGCCGACTACTGAGGTGCCGACATGAGTGAAACTATCGAACGCAAAGGCATACAACTGACCCGCGCCCTTAAAAGCCGGCACATTTTCATGCTCTCGTTGGGCGGCGTGATCGGCACCGGGCTGTTCATGGGCTCCGGCGTGACCATCAACCAGGGTGGTCCGGTGGGGGCGATTCTGGCCTATCTGGTTGCCGGTTTCCTGATGTACCTGGTGATGGTTTGCCTCGGCGAACTGTCGGTACAAATGCCGGTATCCGGGTCGTTCCAGACCCACGCGACCAAGTTCATCGGGCCGGCCACCGGTTTCATGATCGGTTGGGTGTACTGGATGAGCTGGGCCTCTACCGTCGGCCTGGAATTCACCGCGGCAGGGATGTTGATGGTGCGCTGGTTCCCCACCGTGCCGATCTGGTACTGGTCGGCGCTGTTCGTGGTTGTCCTGTTCGGCCTGAATGCCCTGGCGACCCGTGCTTTTGGTGAAGCGGAATACTGGTTCTCCGGGATCAAGGTCGCGGCAATTCTCGGTTTCATCGTGGTCGGCGTACTGGTGATCTTCGGCGCCATCCCGCTGACCAGCGGCGCACCAGCGCCAATGATGACCAACCTGATTGGCGACTCGTTGTTCCCCAACGGCCTGTCGGCAGTGTTCGCGGTGATGATGACCGTGGTCTACGCCTTCCAGGGCTGCGAGATCATGGGCGTGGCCGCCGGTGAAACCGATCAGCCGGAAAAAAGCATCCCGCGTGCCGTGCGCAACGTGGTGTTCCGGGTGTTGATCTTCTACGTGTTGGCGATCGTGGTGCTGTCGGCCATCGTGCCGTGGCAGCAGGCCGGGTTGATGGAAAGCCCGTTCGTGCAGGTGTTCGACATGGTTGGCATTCCCTACGCCGCCGACCTGATGAATTTCGTGATCCTTACGGCGATTCTGTCGGTCGGTAACTCTGGCCTATACGCCTCGACCCGCATTTTGTGGGCAATGTCGAAAACCGGCATGGCACCGAAAAGCCTGTCTCCATTGAGCAAGCGCGGCGTGCCATTGCGGGCGTTGAGCGTCACTTTGTGTTTTGCACTGGTTTCACTGATGACCAGTTTCGTCGCGGCCGACACGCTGTTCATGGTGCTGATGGCGGTGAGCGGCATGGCTGGCACCGTGACCTGGATCGTCATTGCACTGGCGCAGTACAAGTTCCGCAAAGCCTACCTGCGCGATGGTGGAAAACTCAGCGACCTGAAATACCGTGCACCGTGGTTCCCGCTGTTGCCAATCCTGTGCATCGCCTTGTGCTGCTCGCTGTTCGTGTTCCTGGCGATGGATGAAACCCAGCGTCCTTCGCTGTATTGGGGTTTTGGGTTCATGGCGCTGTGCTACGGCGCGTATTTCCTGATTCATCGCAAACGCCAAGCGGTGTTGGCGCCGACTCTGCCGACCATTTGATTCCTTTTATTAAGCACATTCCCTGTGGGAGCGAGCTTGCTCGCGATAGCGGTCGATCAGTCAACAGAGATGTTGAATGGGGTGCCGCCATCGCGAGCAAGCTCGCTCCCACAGTGGTTTGCGGTGCCCTGTCGCCAGTTGTTCAAAGTTGTAACAGTTCAGCTGTTGCAGAGCCAGAAAACAGAAAATAATTCAATAAAATCAATTATTTATAGAGTTAAAAAGGCTGTTACAGCCCATTTCTTCGCAGATTGCCGTCTTGCTGAACACTCGTTTAGTATGGCCTCAAGTCGCATCACCTCATGCCAAACACAATAATTCGAGGACTCGCATGACTACTCAATCTTCTCTGCTCAGTCAGGTCGAAGCAGGCGTTGCCTGGATCACCCTCAATCGCACCGCTCAGCGCAATGCGCTGGACATTCCAACCCTGAAAAATCTTCACGCCTTGCTGGACGGTTTTAATGCCGACCCTATGGTTCGGGTCGTCGTGCTGACCGGCAGCGGCCGCAGTTTCTGCGCCGGTGCCGACCTCGCGGAGTGGGCCGAAGCCGAAGCCCGTGGCGCACTGGAAAGCTATGGCTGGACCGAAACCGCCCATGCGCTGATGAGCCGGCTGTACAGCCTGGATAAACCGACCATCGCCGCCATCAACGGCACCGCCGTCGGCGCCGGGATGGACCTGACGCTGTGCTGCGACCTGCGCATCGCCGGGCAATCGGCGCGCTTCAAGGCCGGTTACACCAGCATGGCTTACTCGCCGGACGCCGGTGCCAGTTGGCATCTGCCACGCCTGATCGGCACCGAACAAGCCAAACGCCTGCTGTTTCTCGACGAGTTGTGGGGCGCCGATCGCGCCTTGGCAGCGGGTCTGGTCAGCGAAGTGTGCGCCGATGAACAGCTGCTTGGCGCCGCCGGTGAATTGGCCGCACGCCTGGCCGTTGGCCCGACCTTTGCGTTTGCCCAGACCAAGAAACTCATGCGTGAAGGCGCCCAGCGCAGCCTGCCAGAACAGCTGCAAGCCGAGCTGGCGGCGGGTTTGCTCTGCGGTCGCAGTGAAGACGGCGCCGAAGCTTTGCGCGCGGCCATGGAAAAGCGTTCGGCACAGTTTGTCGGCAAGTAGGCCCGCGTCGCTCATCTATTCAGTAAACGAACAACAGGTAGCACCATGAATTTCCAGCTGACCCAAGAACAAGAAATGTTGGTGGACGCGGTACGCAGCTTTGTCGCCAAGGAACTGCTGCCCCATGAAGAAGCGGTTGATCGCGCCGACGAAGTCTCCCCGGAGCTGGCGGCACAGATTCGCGGCAAGGCGATTGCGGCGGGTTTTTATGCCTTCAACATGCCTGAAGAAGTCGGCGGTGGCGGCCTCGATTACCTGTCGCAGGCGCTGATCGAACGTGAGCTGTCCAAGGTTTCCTGGGCGCTGCATGTGTTTGTCGCACGGCCGTCGAAAATCCTCATGGCCTGCACCGGCCAGCAGATCAACGATTACCTGCTGCCGTGCATTCAGGGCGAGAAGATCGACTGTTTCGCGTTGACCGAGCCGGGTGCCGGTTCCGATGCCAACGCGATCAAGACCCGCGCGGTGCGTGACGGTGATGACTTCGTGTTGAACGGCAGCAAGCACTTCATCAGCCACGCCGGGCACGCCGATTTCGCCATCGTTTTCGCGGTCACCGACACCTACGAACACAATGGCCGCCAGCGCAACGCCGTGACCTCGTTCCTGGTGGATCGCAACACTCCAGGCATGACCATTCGCCGTGGGCCAAGGTGCGTAAGCAACCGCGGTTATCACACCTTCGAGATGTTCTTCGACGACTGCCGCGTACCGGCGTCAAAGGTGCTGGGCGAAGTCGGCAAGGGCTGGGAAGTGGCCAACGCCTGGCTCACTGCCGGGCGGGTGATGGTTGCGGCGAACTGCGTCGGTCAGGCCCAACGCGCACTCGATGTGTCGCTGCAATGGGCGGCGGATCGCAAGCAGTTCGGCCAGCCGATCGGCACCTACCAAGGTGTGTCGTTCAAGTTGGCGGACATGGCCACGCAGATCCGCGCGGCTGAACTGCTGACCTTGCACACGGCGTGGAAAATGGATCAGGGCACGATGACTGACGGCGAGGCCGGCATGGCCAAGTTGTTCGCCAGTGAAGTGCTCGGTCGGGCGGCCGATGAGGCGGTGCAAATTTTCGGCGGCATGGGCCTGATGGATGAAGGTCCGGTGGAGCGTATCTGGCGTAACGCGCGGATCGAGCGGATCTGGGAAGGCACTTCGGAAATCCAGCGCCACATCATTTCCCGCGAGCTGCTGCGGCCGCTGTTGCGCTGATCGCCCCGGAGAATACCCATGTCCCAGACGATTCGTGACAACCTCAAACGCCTGCTCGCGCCGCGCCATCTGGCGTTTGTCGGCGGCCGCAGCATGGCCCGGGCCCTCAAGCGTTGCGCTGAAGGTGGCTACCTTGGGCAAATGTGGCTGGTCAACCCGCAGCATGAAAGCCTTGAAGGCGTGCCGTGCGTGCGCAACATCGCCGAACTGCCGTGCGGCCCGGACGCGGTTTTTGTCGCGACCAACCGTGATTTGACCCTGACCTGCGTGGCCGAGTTGGCCGCCAAGGGCGCGGGCGGGGTGATTTGCTATGCCTCCGGATTTGCCGAGACCGGCGCCGAAGGTCAGGCCCTGCAAGCGCAATTGCTCAAGGTTGCCGGCAACATGGCGTTGCTCGGGCCTAACTGCTACGGCTTGCTCGACTACCTGCACAGCTCGGCGCTGTGGCCGGTGGCCCATGGCGGCAAACCGGTAGAGAAGGGCGTCGCGGTGCTGACTCAGAGCGGCAACTTCGCTTACAACCTGTCGATGAGCGACCGTTCGCTGCCGGTGGCCTACATGGCCTCGGTCGGCAATCAGGCACAACTCGGTATTGCCGAATTGATGGACGTGTTGCTCGACGAACCTCGGGTTACTGCCATTGGCTTGCACCTGGAAGGTTTGAAAGACGTTCCAGGTTTCGCCCGCGCGGCGCACAAGGCGCTGGAGAAGGGCATTCCGATCATCGCTTTGAAAACCGGTGTATCGCAGATCGGTGCCGAACTGGCCCTCAGTCACACCAGCTCGCTGTCGGGTTCCGATGCGCTGTACGACAGTCTGTTTGCACGGCTTGGGGTGATCCGCGTCAGTGGCCCGGTGAGTTTCGTCGAAACCCTCAAGGCTGCGGCGTGCGGCAAGCTGCCGGCGGGCAACAGTCTGATCGCGCTGGCCTGTTCGGGCGGCGATGCCGGGTTGATTGCCGACTACGCCGAACGCAACGACCTGAGCCTGCCCAAGCTTGATGAAAGTCAGCGCGGCGAGCTGGCCGAAGTGCTGCCGAGCTACGCCAATCTGGTCAATCCGCTGGATTTCACCACGGCGATCTGGGGTGATGGCGACGCCTTGAACCGCATGCTCGACAGCGCCCTGCGTACCGAAGCCGATGCAGCGATGCTGGTGCTGGATTACCCGGCGGAGTTCACCGGCGAACGCAAGGAATGCGACCTGCTGCTGGAGTTGTACTGCGCGGCGTTGGTCCGACACGGCAAAACCGGTTTCGTCACTTCGGCCTTTCCCGAACTGCTGCCGGCCAGTGCTCGCGAGCGATTGCACGCTCAAGGCGTGGCGGCGTTGCAAGGCGTGGAGGATGGACTGGCCGCGTGGGGACGCATTGCCGGTTATCAGCGCAATCGTCAGGCGTTGCTGGCGCTCGGTGAAGCGGCGCTGGTGCCGTTGTGTCCGCAGGCACTGGACGGCGAAGGCCGCTTGCTCAATGAGTGGGACTCCAAACAGGCGTTGCGAGCCTTCGGCCTACCGACTCCGAACGGCGTGTTGAGCACCCCGGACCAGGCACTGAATGATGCCAATGCGCTGGGTTATCCCTTGGTGTTGAAGGCGCTCAGCGCGCAACTGCCGCACAAAACCGAAGCCGGCGCCGTGGCGCTGAACCTCAAGGATGGCGCGGCCTTGAGCGCAGCGCTGGAAAAGATGCGCGCCAGCATTGCCGATTACGCGCCGGATGTACCGTTCGATCGGGTGCTGCTGGAGCCCATGGCTACATCGCCATTGGCCGAACTGATTGTCGGCATCAAGCGTGAAAACGACTTCGGCCTGGCCTTGGTGATCGGTGCTGGCGGGATTTTGGTGGAGTTGCTCAAGGACAGCCGCAGCCTGCTGCTGCCGACCACCGATGGCGCGATTCGCGGGGCGTTGTTGAGCCTGCGCAGCGCCGCTTTGCTGCAAGGCTTTCGCGGTCGCGAAGCGGCGGACCTGGATGCGTTGGTGGCGGCGATCCGTGCCGTGGCCGATTACGCCTGCGAGAACGCCGGACAGTTGCTGGAACTCGATGTGAACCCATTGTTGGTCGGTGCCTATGGCACGACTGCGGTCGATGCGTTGATTCGCCTCGGCCACAAGTGAGGATATGAACATGCAAACCACAACTTTGACCGGCGGCCAGGCCCTGGTACGCCTGCTGGCCAACTACGGCGTCGACACCGTGTTCGGTATTCCCGGGGTGCACACCCTGGAGCTGTATCGCGGCTTGCCCGGCAGCGGCATTCGCCACGTGTTGACCCGCCACGAGCAAGGCGCCAGTTTCATGGCCGACGGCTATGCGCGGGTCAGCGGCAAACCCGGCGTGTGCTTCATCATTACCGGCCCCGGCGTGACCAACGCCGCGACCGGTATCGGTCAGGCCTATGCCGACTCGATTCCAATGCTGGTGATTTCCAGCGTCAACCATACCGCCAGCCTCGGCAAGGGCTGGGGTTGCCTGCACGAAACCCAGGACCAGCGCGCAATGACCGCGCCGATCACCGCGTTCTCGGCAGTGGCGTTGAGCGCTGAGGATCTGCCTGAGTTGATCGCCCGTGCCTACGCGGTATTCGACAGTGAGCGACCACGCCCGGTGCATATTTCCGTGCCTTTGGATGTGCTGTCGGCGCAAGTGACCCGCGACTGGAGTCATGAAGTGGTGCGTCGTCCAGGTCGCGGCGTTCCGGCAGCTACTGCGCTGGATCAAGCCGTGGCCAAGCTGCAGGCGGCCAAGCGTCCGATGATTATTGCCGGCGGCGGTGCACTGAACGCGGCGCAGGAACTCCAGAGCCTCAGCACTCGACTGGCTGCGCCGTTTTTCACCAGCGTCGCCGGTAAAGGCTTGTTGCCGCCGGATGCACCGCTCAATGCTGGCTCGACCCTGTGTGTTGAACCCGGCTGGCAATTGATCGCCGAGGCCGATGTGGTGCTGGCGGTTGGCACTGAAATGGCCGACACCGATTTCTGGCGCGAGCGTCTGCCGCTGAACGCCGAGCTGCTGCGCGTGGACATCGACCCACGTAAGTTCAACGACTTCTATCCGTGCGCGGTGGCGTTGCACGGCGATGCGCAACAAACCCTCGCAGCGTTGCTTGAGCGTCTGTCGCCCACCACGCGGGATGCCGGCGCGTCGATTGCCGCCGTCGCTGCATTGCGAGAAGCAGTGAGGGCCGGCCACGGTCCGTTACAGTCGATCCATCAGGCGATTCTTGAGCGTATCGCCGCCGAGCTGCCGGACAACGCGTTCATCAGCACCGACATGACCCAACTGGCCTACACCGGCAACTACGCCTTCAATAGCCTGGCGCCGCGCAGTTGGTTGCATCCGACCGGCTACGGCACCTTGGGTTATGGCTTGCCGGCGGGCATCGGCGCCAAGTTCGGCGCGCCGCAGCGGCCCGGATTAGTGCTGGTCGGCGACGGCGGTTTTCTCTACACCGCGCAGGAACTGGCGACCGCTGTCGAGGAACTGGACAGCCCGCTGGTGGTGCTGCTGTGGAACAACGACGCGCTGGGGCAGATTCGTGACGACATGCTCGGGCTGGATATCGAGCCGATTGGCGTACTGCCGCGTAACCCGGATTTCGCCGCCCTTGGCCGTGCCTTTGGTTGCAGCGTGAGCCAGCCGCAGAGTCTGGCTGAGTTGCAAACCGACTTGCGCCACGGCTTCAAGCGCAACGGCGTGACCCTGATCGAACTCAAGCATGCGTGCGCGCACTGACTTTCAGCCTGACTTGCAAACATTGTTGCGGGGCTTTTTTTAAGGGGATGGAGCCATGCGCTTTTCCGATCTGACTCAACGTATCGCCGGTGACGGCGCCGCCGCCTGGGACATTCATTACCGTGCACTGGCGCTGCAAGAACAGGGTGAAGACATTCTGTTGCTGTCGGTGGGCGACCCGGATTTCGATACCCCGGTGCCGATCGTGCAGGCGGCTATCGACAGCCTGTTGTCCGGCAACACTCACTACGCCGAAGTGCGTGGCAAACGCGCCTTGCGCGAAAGCATCGCCAAGCGTCACCAGCTACGCAGCGGCCAGCAGGTTTCGGCCGATCAGGTCACCGTGCTGGCCGGCGCGCAGTGTGCGCTGTTCAGCGTCGCCCAATGTGTGCTGAACCCAGGCGATGAAGTGATTGTTGCCGAGCCGATGTACGTCACTTATGAAGCGGTGTTCGGTGCTTGCGGTGCGGTGGTGATTCCAGTGCCGGTGCGCTCGGAGAACGGTTTTCGGGTACTGCCCGAAGACGTCGCCGCACGCATCACTCCGCGCACTCGGGCGCTGGCGCTGAACAGCCCGCACAACCCGTCGGGCGCCAGTCTGCCGCGCACCACCTGGCAGGCGCTGGCAGAGCTGTGCATCGCCCACGACCTGTGGCTGATTTCCGATGAGGTCTACAGCGAGTTGCTGTTCGAGGGTGAACACGTCAGTCCGGCCAGTTTGCCGGGCATGGCCGAGCGCACCGCGACGCTTAACAGCCTGTCGAAATCCCACGCCATGACCGGCTGGCGAGTCGGTTGGGTGGTGGCGCCACAATCATTGGCAGCGCATCTGGAAAACCTAGCGCTGTGCATGCTTTACGGCTCGCCGGATTTCGTTCAGGACGCCGCTGTCGTCGCGCTGGAAAGCAACTTGCCGGAGCTCGCAGCCATGCGCGATGCCTATCGCCAGCGCCGCGATCTGGTGTGCGAAAGCCTCGCCGATTGCCCCGGCGTGCGCCCGTTGAAGCCTGATGGCGGGATGTTCGTGATGGTCGATATTCGCGAAACCGGGCTCAGCGCCCAGGCATTTGCCGATCGCCTGCTGGACCGCCATGGCGTGTCAGTGCTGGCCGGTGAAGCGTTTGGCCCAAGCGCCGCCGGGCATATTCGGTTGGGACTGGTGGTGGGAGCGCAACCGTTGCGCGATGCCTGCCAGCGGATCGCCCGTTGTGCCCGTGAACTGATGGAGGCTCAGGTCCATGCATAAGCACACGACGCTGTTTATTGATGGACGCTGGCAAACACCGTCAGGGCAAGGCATTGCCGAGGTGATCAACCCGGCGACTGAGGAAGTGGCCGGTGTGGTGCCGCTGGGTGATGAACGCGATGTCGAGAACGCGGTGGCCGCCGCACGTCGGGCCTTCGGACCCTGGTCACGGACGCCATCCAGCGTACGCGCCGGATACATCCGCGCACTTGCCGATCAGTTGCGTACGCGGGCCGACGAAATGGCGGCGGTCATCACCGCTGAATTGGGAATGCCGGTGCAGTGGTGCCGTTCGGTTCAAGTGGATGGACCGATCATCGGGCTGGAGCAGTACGTCGAACTCGCAGGCCTGATGGATGAAGTGCGCGAGGTCGGCAATTCGCTGGTCATTCGCGAGGCGGTAGGGGTTTGCGCCTTCATCAATCCGTGGAATTACCCGCTGCATCAATTGATCGGCAAGCTCGCACCGGCGCTGGCCACCGGTTGCACGGTGGTGGTCAAGCCGAGTCAGGAAACCCCGCTGCACGCCTTTTTACTGGCGCAGATGATCGAGGCCATCGGCTTGCCGGCCGGGGTGTTCAACCTGGTTAGCGGGCCGGGTTCGAAGGTCGGTGAAGCGCTGGCCAAGCACACGGACGTGGACATGGTGTCGTTCACCGGCTCCACCGGCGCCGGCGTGCGAGTGGCGCAAGCGGCGGCACCGTCGGTGAAGCGCGTCTGCCTGGAACTGGGCGGCAAGTCGCCGTTGCTGATTGCCGAGGACGCGGACCTGGCCGCAGCGGTGCGCTACGGCGTGCAGGACGTGATGATCAACTCCGGGCAAACCTGCACCGCGTTGACCCGCATGTTGCTGCCGGCCAGTCGTTACGCCGAGGCGGTGGAACTGGCGCGGGCAGAAACCTTGAGCCTGTCCATGGGTGATCCGCTCGATCCGCAAAGTTTCCTCGGGCCGATGTGTTCGGCAGCCCAACGGCGCACCGTGCGTGACTACATTCAGGTCGGCCAACAAGACGGTGCACGGCTGGTGTGTGGCGGCGACACGGCGCAGGCGTTCGAGCGTGGTTACTACGTCAGCCCGACGCTGTTCGCCGATGTCGACAACCGGATGCGCATCGCTCAGGAAGAAATCTTCGGCCCGGTGCTGTGCCTGATTCCTTACGCCGATGAAGCGCAAGCGATTCAGATCGCCAACGATTCACCGTTCGGTCTGTCCAGCGGTGTCTGGGCCGGTAGCGCTGACCGCGCCTTGCAGCTGGGTCGTCAGTTACGGGCGGGCCAGTGCTTTCTCAATGGTGCGGCGTTCAACTATCAGGCGCCGTTCAGTGGTTACAAACAATCAGGCAACGGTCGCGAATGGGGAGAAGAAGGGCTTGCCGAGTTCGTCGAAGTGAAGGCGATCCAGGTGTGATCTCGAGATGAACGCGCGTCACCGTCTTCAAACACAAAGCTTGCAAACGTCTAAGGAATTACCATGAAAGTACTGATCGTCCATGCCCATCCAGAACCGAAATCCTTTACCGCCGCACTGCGTGACCAGGCTGTCGCCACCCTTGAAGCCCAAGGGCATCAGGTCCAGGTCAGCGACCTGTACGCCATGAACTGGAATCCGGTGGCAAGCAGCGATGACTTTTCTTCGCGGGAAAACCCGGAGTACCTGGTCTATGCGCTGGAGCAACGGCTGGGCGTGAAGAGCCAGTCGCTGGCGATGGATATCCAGCAAGAACTCGACAAACTGTTGTGGGCGGATTTGCTGATCCTCAACTTCCCGATCTTCTGGTTCTCCGCCCCAGCGATGCTCAAGGGCTGGATCGACCGGGTGCTGGTGTCCGGTGTCTGCTACGGCGGCAAGCGCTTTTACGATCAGGGCGGGTTGAGCGGCAAGAAGGCGCTGGTGAGCGTGACCCTTGGCGGACGTGAGCACATGTTCGGCGAGGACGCGATTCACGGCCCGTTGCAGGACATGTTGCGGCCAATTCTGCGCGGTACCCTGGCCTACGTCGGGTTCGAGGTGCTGGAACCATTCGTGGCCTGGCATGTGCCTTACATCAGCGATGAGGCGCGCCAGGCATTCCTTGAGGATTATCGCCTGCGCCTGGAGCACCTTGGCGACGAGCAACCCCTTGAGTTTCCTCGTCTGTCGCAGTTCGACGAACAGCTGTATCCGTTGCGCAAACCGGCAGCCGCCGACGCCTGATCAAGACCACATAACCTGTGGGAGCGAGCTTGCTCGCGATGACGTCGGCACATCCAACATCGAAGCTGCCTGATACGCCGCCATCGCGAGCAAGCTCGCTCCCACATTGGGTTAGGCGAGGATCACAATGACGGGATCGACGCTATTCCTTTCTACTGGGTGCGCTGGCCGTCCGCCGCACCCAGCACTTTCACCACATCATCGATCACCGCCTTGCTCATTTCCTGCAAGTAGTGCGACGCCCAGGCATAGCGGTCGGTACCGCGTTTCATGGCGGCGTCTTCGGCCAGCATCTTGGACAGGTGCAGCAAATCGGAAACATGGGACAGCGCTTCGCGGATCGGCACGCCGCTGTTGACGCGGAACAGGGCTTGATCGTTGTGGATGGAGAAGGGGGTGAGGCCGGCGGTTTTCAGAGGCAGAGGGTGGGGCATGGTCTAGCTCCTTGACTGTTGGGAGCCACTACATGTCATGTAGGGCACTGTTGCACCCTTGATTGTTTCGAGTTCTCACACCCGGTCACTGGACATTCAGCGACACGGAAACGATAGAGACCCGGTGCCAGGCGCGCAAGCCGGCGGGTTCTGGCGCAGGTGTAGGTCACAACGCAAGGCCGCGTAGCCCTCGACTGACACCGCGCCGCTTGGCATAAACACACGAAACCCTGTGGGAGCGAGCTTGCTCGCGATGACGTCGGCACATCCAACATCGAAGCTGCCTGATACGCCGCCATCGCGAGCAAGCTCGCTCCCACAGGGATCTCCACTGTCTTGAGAGTGTTGATCATTCCGACAACACCCGCTTATGGTGCTGCCCGCAAAATCCCTCATTAGCAGGCTCGTCCGCTCATCCAGAGCAGAGTTCGGGTGGTTATCGAGTAGTTGCGCCAGGATTGAATCGTTTCAGACGCCGGTATTGTGCGCCACCGAACAGACGCGGGCCGGTCGCTACTACACTCTAATGAACAGTCGGCGGCTGCCCATCCTGATGGTTATCGGCTTACCGCATCGTTTGTATCGCTTGCATTGGAGTACAACCATGACAACCTCACTACGCTCACTTCTGTTTATCGCTCTCGCAACCCTGTCGCTGGCTTCAACAGGTTTGCTCAATACCGCAAGCGCCGCAACGGCCGCGGACCTGGACCAGGATTCCCGGCATGCCTTGCAAATCCTCTACAAAGCCAATCCGGTGGCCGAGACCATGTCGCGCACTGCCAAGGCTGTGCTGGTGTTCCCGAAAGTTATCAAGGCGGGTCTGGTATTTGGTGGCAGTTATGGCGAGGGGGTCATGTTCAGTGGCTCAAAAGTAGACAATTACTACAACACTGTGACCGGTTCATGGGGTTTGCAGGCGGGTGCCCAGTCCTATGCTTATGCCGTGTTCCTGATGACAGACAAGGCGGTTAAGTATGTCCGTGAGACCAAAGGCTGGGAAGTTGGCGTGGGCCCGACCGTCGTCCTGGTTGATGAAGGTCTGGCGAAAAATCTGTCTAGCTCGACGTTGAAGGACGATGCTTATGCGTTTGTCTTTGGCCAGCAAGGCCTGATGGCTGGCGTCAGCATTGAAGGCACCAAGATTTCGCTGATCAAACGATAAATCCGATAACGAACAACTGGGGTATAGAGGCTGCCTAAGGCAGTCTCTCCCAGACTTGCGTATCGGCTAACTCGCAGTCGGTTGCGTGTTTTGCGCGGCCGTTTATAGGACCCAGCTCATAGCACAAGCGAAATAACAACTACTGCGCATTTGATCAATTAAACAATGACGATATGTGTGTTGCCGTACAGACCGTACCCGATACTTGGGCCACTTTGGTGGTATGCAGCGCGCAGATCAGGGTCTCACTGCCTGCACATAATTCACTCACTTGCAGACTCAAGGAGAAAAGCCATGAGCTTGGGACTCATTCTATTGATCTTGCTGATTGTGCTGCTGTTTGGCGCCATTCCGACATGGCCGCACAGCCGAAGCTGGGGCTATGCGCCTAGCGGTTTATTGGGTGTCGTCGTTATTGTCCTGATTGTGTTGCTATTGCTAGGGAGAATTTGACACCCCTCGACAATCAACCCAGCGCTCAAGTGGTTGCGGTGAATAGTGGGGAGATATTCGCCGTGGGGGAGCGCAACACCACCACCTTCGCTTACCGCTACTTTCCGTCATCAGCCTGTCAATAATACAAACAGGTCTCCGTGCACTAGCGCACAGACTCAATCCGGCCACTACGCGCACTCTGAGTGCCAGGCAGATTATTGCTGCCAGTCATTTACCGGAGAACACATGAAAACCAGCCTGATGTTCAGTCATTCACTGACGCTTTCAAGTCTCGCCCTGGCCCTATTGCTCGGTTTGTCTCCCGTGGTGCTGCATGCAGCCACCGCAGAGCCGGTCGATATGTCGGCCGTACAGTTGGAACCGCAAGAGCAGAACGGAATCCGCTATCTGACGGGTGGCATCGGCCTGGATGAGTCAAAGGCCTTGCTCCAGACTCAGGGTTACAACCTTCACATGACCTTTTCAACAGGATCGGCCAATCAGTACGTCAGCAATGTCGATGTGGTGATCCAGAGCGAAAAAGGTAGCCCCCTGTTGTCGCTGAGTCAGGTGGGACCCATCGTGTACGCGCAATTGCCGGCAAACAAATACCTGGTCATTGCCAGTTTGAATGGCCATGAAGAGCGCCACACGATTGCACTCGATGGTAAATCCATCGAAACGCTGAACTTGCATTGGAGTGAATAGCGTGCAACCCGGCATTACGTATCACGGCACGTTTCATGAGATGAGGCTGTTCAAGACTGACGACCGGCCTCTCGCTGCACGCATGCTTGCCGGACGGCACCTGGCAACGAACCTAAAGCCCCAACACGCACTGGACGTTGCACAGGACGGGTTACGTAGCAACTATGCGGCGGCAGAAGACCGGGCGCTGTTCGCCGAACAGTTGATCGGGATTGTCAGTCACGATCTGCGCAATCCACTGGCGGCGATAAAAATGGCTTCGCAATTGCTCGGATGCCGTGACTTGCCTCCTAAACAAGCACAAATACTCGGCCACATCACGCAGGCAGCAGAGCGTGCGCAGCGTCTGGTGGCAGACCTGCTGGACTTCACCCTGAGGCAAGTTGGGCGAAGCATTGCGGTTTCTCTCAAACCGGTTGATTTGCACACACTGGTGGGCGAATGCCTGGACGAGCTGAGTCTGGTGTTCCCTGAGCACACGCTGACCCATCTTTGTGTCGGCCAAGGTAATTTCATCGCCGACAGTGATCGGCTCTACCAGCTTATTGGCAATCTGGTTGCCAACGCGATTGCCTATGGCACGGCTGAGGGTGGGGTTACGGTGTCTTCGCGGTTTGAGGGTCAAGTGATCATTGCCGTGCACAACCTTGGCACGCCGATCCCCTCAGAGCTGTTCGACAACCTGTTCGAACCGATGATTCGCGGCAGTCACGATAATGCGCGACTGCGCAGTGTCGGGCTCGGCCTGTTCATTGTGAGAGAGATTGTCAGAGCGCATCACGGCAATGTGAAGGTGAGCTCCTCGATAGAAGAGGGCACTACGTTTACGGCGACGTTTCCCCTGTCACGATAGCCACGTCATAGCGGAGTCGAGTGGGTGTCGCTATAGCACTCGCATGACGCCGCCTCCAATCCCTTGCGGTCAAGAATCGTGATTTCACCACGGGTGTAGCGGATCAATCCACGCTGTTGCAGCGCACCGGCTGCCAGCGTCACGCCACTGCGCCGAACCCCAAGCATGTTCGCCAGGGACATGTGGGTCAGATGAAAGTGATTGCCGTGCGCACGATCGTGGGTCATCAGCAACCAGCGCGCCAGACGCGGCTCGATCTTATGAAAATGGGTACAGGCGGCGGTTTGAGCGAGCTGCATCATCTGCACATACAGGTACTGATTGAGCCTGCGCAGTAATAACGGGCTCTCGCGCAATGCGACCTGCAGCTGTAAGCCACTCAACCTCAGGCACGTACCGGCGCCTTGCACCACGGCGCGCATGGGGGCGGTATTAACCCCCAGAGCAAGCGTCGCCCCGAGCATCCCTTCATTACCGATCAGGCTCATTTGAAGAGGAGGGTGGCTGTACAGCGTAACCACTTGAGAGATGAACGCTGTTTGCGGGAAGTACACATGCAGGATCGGATGACCCGGCTCACACAGGACGGTGCCAACGGTCAGTTCGACTTTATCGCACTGCGCCTCCAGCCGGCCGTAGTCAATTTTCGACAGCCCCTGAAGTAGTCGGTTTTCTACTTGCCGCCCTGGTGTATTTGGCACACGAGCGTCCTGCAGCACAGTGGGCCCGGGTTGGGCGGGACAGGTGCCGAGCCGTCTCATGCGTTAAGTGTGAGTGACTCCGATAGGGCCGGTCTGTTCGCTAGAACACGCAGGCGTCGGTCGCAGGCCTCAGCGAGTGGGCTTTAATGGAACGTAGGGCAGCAGGCGCTCGGTTTCTTTTCTGACCACGGCGTAGCACTCGCAGCTGAGTTTCTCGAGCGCGTCCCTGTCCAGCACCTTGATGTGGCCACGGGTGTATTCGATAACGCCCAGGCGTTGCAGCTTGCCGGCGGCATCGGTTACGCCTTCGCGGCGTACGCCGAGCATGTTGGCGATCAGTTCCTGGGTCATGATCAGTTGATTATCTTGCAGACGATCGAGGGACAGCAGCAACCAGCGGCACAATTGCTGATCAATCGAGTGGTGGCGGTTGCACACCGCGGTCTGGGCCATCTGCGTGATCAACGCCTGGGTGTAGCGCAACATCAACAGGAGCATCTCGCCGTGGCGGTTGAACTCATCCTTGAGTCGCTGGCCGGGCAGCCGAAAAGCATGCCCGGCGCTCTGGACAATCGCCCGGCTCGGCGTGCTTTCGCCGCCCATGAATACGGCGATGCCGATCAAGCCTTCATTGCCGACCACTGAAATTTCCGCCGATGCGCCGTTTTCCATCACGTACAGCAGGGACACGATGGAGTCGGTGGGGAAGTAGACATGCCGCAAGGCATCTCCGGACTCGTAGAGTACCTTGCCGAGCGGCAGGGTGACCGGTTCGAGGTAGGGCAACAAGCGTTCCAGTGCTTGTGCGGGAAGGGCCGCCAGCAGATGGTTCTGTTGTGGCCTGGGAGCATCAAGCATATCCACTACCGTCCGAAGATGAGTTTCCCGATACCTACAGATTAATCCATGGGGCGCTGTGTACATTGCCGCCGGGAACCGTTCGTCGGTTTGGCAGTGCGCGTTCATACCTCGGCCATGGACTGACGATGGCCCTAGAGACGGCCGTGATAAGCCGCATTGAAAATTTCTGCCGCGCCATTTCGTGTCAATGGCAGCGGGTTGCCGCCAGCGCAGGGGTCGACAATCGCCATGTCGGCGATCAGATCGACCTGCCGATCATCCACCCCCAGCTCAAACAGCGTATGCGGCACGCCGATGTCCTTGCGTAACTTGAGGACGAAGGCCAGAAAGCTGTCGAAGCCTGGGGATGGCAGTCGCAAGTAAGCCGCCAGGCGGGTGATGCGTTCTTCGATAGCCGGGCGATTGAACTTCAAGACATAGGGCATGAACGTGGCGTTGGTCATGCCGTGATGGGTGTCGTACAGGGCGCCCACCGGATGTGAGAGCGCGTGTATCGCGCCCAGGCCTTTCTGGAAGGCGGTAGCGCCCATCGCGGCCGCTGCGAGCATTTCCGCGCGCGCCTCAAGGTCGGAGGGTGTGCGTACTGCCCGCACCAGGGCATTGGCCACCAGGCGCATGCCTTCGACCGCGATACCTTCGGCCATGGGATGAAAACCGGGAGCGCAGTACGACTCCAGGCAATGCGCAAAGGCATCCATGCCGGTGCCGGCGGTGACTTTTGTCGGCATGCCGACGGTGAGGGCCGGGTCGCTGATGACCACCCGCGGCATCATTTTCGGATGGAAAATGATGCGTTTGGTATGCGTACTCTCATCAATGATCACCGCTGCACGGCCGACCTCGGACCCCGTACCGGCAGTGGTCGGCACCGCAATGATCGGGGCGATGCTGCTTTCGTCGGCGCGGGTCCAGTAGTCGCCGATGTCTTCGAAATCCCACACCGGTCGGGTCTGGCCGCTCATGAAGGCGATGAGTTTGCCCATGTCCAGCCCGCTGCCACCGCCGAAAGCGACTACGCCATCGTGCTTGCCGGCGCGCCAGGCGTCGAGCCCGCCCGCCAGGTTGGCTTCAACCGGATTCGGTTTGAGGTCGCAGAACAGTTCTACGCCAAGGCCGGCGGCGCGCAAGGACTCCAGCGCCGCGGTGGTGATTGGCGCGCGCGCCAGGCCGCTGTCGGTGACCAGCAACGGTCGCTGGATACCTTGACTGCGGCAGGTTTCGGCCAGCTCGGCGATACGGCCAACACCGAAGTGGATGCTCGTGGGGTAGTTCCAGTTCGCGGTCAGGCTCATGGCTTAGATCTCGTGGCGCAAATGGAAGGATTTGGCTCGGGTCAGGCTCTCAAAACCCAGGCGTGAAAGCGTGACGCCGCGCCCGCTGTTCTTCACTCCGGTCCAGGCCAAGGCCGGGTCCAGGTAATCGCAACGGTTCATGAACACGGTGCCGGTGGCGATCTCGTTGCCGATACGTTCGGCGGCGGCAAGATCCGCGGTCCAGATCGAGGCGCTGAGCCCGAACTCACTGTCGTTCATCAAGGTAATGGCTTCGTCGTCGCTGGCCACCGGCATGATGCCGACTACCGGACCAAAGCTTTCCTCACGCATCACCGACATGTGATGGGTGACGTCGACCAACACCTGCGGTGCAAGGTAAGCGCTGCCCGGAGCGTCAGCAGCGAAGGTCTTCGGATCGATCAGCGCGGTGGCGCCCTTTGCCAGTGCATCGGCGATCTGCCCGCGCACGAATTCAGCGGCACTCGGATTGACCAACGGGCCGAGCGTGGTGGCTTCGTCCAGCGGGTTGCCCAGCACGTATTGGCGGGTCAAGGTGACGAAGCGCTCGACGAATGCCGGGTAAATTTTTTCATCGACATAAATACGCTCGACAGCACAGCAGCTCTGCCCGGAATTGAAGAAGCTACCGTCCACCAGGTTTTCCACCGCATGTGCAAGGTTGGCGTCTGCCCGCACGTAAGCCGGGTCTTTGCCGCCGAGCTCCAGCCCCATGCCGAGGAAGTGCCCGGTGGCGGCGTTTTCCATGGCTTTGCCGGCGTTGACCGAGCCAGTGAAGTTCACCTGCTGCACCCGTCCAGAGGCAATGATCGCCGCGGTATAGGTATGATTGAGCAGCAGGTTATGGAACAGCCCTTCGGGCAGGTTGGCGCGGCGAAAGGCCTCGGCGAAACGTTCCCCGACCAATAGCGTTTGCGAGGCGTGTTTGAGGATGACGCTGTTGCCGGCCATCAGCGCCGGGATAATCGTATTGACCGCCGTCAGGTAAGGGTAATTCCAGGGCGCGACCACCAGGACCGTACCCAGCGGCTCGCGTTTGATCTGGCGCCGAAAACCCGCGATAGGCGTGGGTTCTATTGCTGCCAACGCTTCAGGTGCAATGGCGATCATGTGGCGGGCGCGCTCTTCGAAACCGCGCAACTCGCCGGCGCCAAAACGTACCGGGCGACCCATCTGCCAAGCCAGTTCCGGCACTATTTCGGCCTTCATTGCCAGCATCGCGTCCACGGCGGCGCTGCATAGGGCGGCGCGTTCGCTCAGTGGCCGGCGCTTCCATAACGCCTGGGCGACTGCGGCAGCCGTCAGAGCCTGTTCGATCTGCGTCGCATCGGCGCAGTGGCGTTCGGCGTAGACCCGGCCATCGACCGGTGAGATGAGTTGAATCATTGAAGTCATGGTGGCCTCAATAGCGCTCGAAGCCGCGCTGCAGTTCCCAGTCGGTTATCCGCCGGTCGTACTCTTTCTGCTCCCATTCGGCGGTGTGCACGTAGTGGTCGACCACTTCATCGCCGAACGCCTCGCGCAACATGCTCGAGGCCTTGAGCGCGGCACAAGCATCGCGAAGGGTCTTCGAGACTTCCGGCAAGTGCTCGTCGAGGTAGGCATCGCCTTCAAAGGGCGGCGTCAGGCTGAGCTTCTCGTCGATACCGGCCAGACCCGCGGCGATCAACGCGGCGAAGGCCAGATAAGGGTTGAGGTCAGCGCCGCCGATGCGGCATTCGATACGGATGGCTTTGCTGTCTTCGGCGCACAAACGAAAGCCAGCGGTGCGATTGTCCCGACTCCAGACTGCACGGGTCGGCGCGAAGGTGCCGGCCTGAAAGCGCTTGTACGAGTTGATGTAGGGCGCGAGAAAACAGGTGATGTCGTTAGCGTATTTGAGCTGCCCGGCCACCCAGGAGCGCATCAGTGTCGACATGCCAAACTCGGCCTTGGGGTCGAAAAACAGCGGCTTTTTGGCATTCTTGTCCCACAACGAGTTGTGGATATGGCTGCTGGAGCCGGCAGCGTCATAGCGCCACTTGGCCATGAACGTGATCGCCTTGCCCTGCAATTGCGCGATCTCTTTGCAGGCGTGCTTGATGATGACGTGGTGGTCGGCCATGGTCAGGGCATCGGCATAACGGATGTTGATCTCTTCCTGGCCTGGCCCCCATTCACCCTTGGAGTTTTCCACGGGAATGCCCGAGGCCTGCAGATGCTTGCGAATCGCCCGGAGCACCGGCTCTTCGCGGGTAGTCTGGAGGATGTTGTAATCCTCGATGTAGTGGCCCGCGGTTTTCGGCTTGTGGTAGTTGCGCTCGTGGATGGCCTCATAACTCTCGTCAAACAGATAGAACTCCAGCTCAGAGGCGAACATGCCGCTATAGCCGCGCTCGTGCAATCGCTCGACCTGCTTTTTCAGGATTGCCCGCGGGCTGTGCGGCAGGTCCCGCCGATGGTGGTGATCGAGCACATCGCAGAGCACCAGCGCCGTGCATTCCAGCCACGGCACGCGACGCAAGGTGGCCATGTCGGGTTTCAGCACAAAATCGCCATAGCCTTTGCTCCAGCTGGCGGCGGCGTAACCCGGCACCGGCTCCATGTCGATGTCGTCGGCCAGCAGGTAATTGCAGCAGTGGGTTTCTTCATGGCCGCTGTCGATGAAAAACTCGACCTGGAATCGCTTGCCGACCAGTCGTCCCTGCATGTCGACCATGCAGACCAGCACGGTATCGATATCGCCTGCGGTAGCGGCAAGTTTCAGTTCTTCGAAGCTGAGAAGGGGCTCGGTCATCACGTCAGTCCTGCGTGAATTGTTTGGCCTGTCTGAAATGTCGGCTGCACGCCATCCCCGTAAATATCCATAAATACCCTACGGTGAAGGCGTACACCGGTGAATAGCTGCTGAAAGCTTAGCCTACTGCTGTTAATCAGCAGCCGCTTCCAGAAGCTAAAATGACACTCAAGAGGGGTGGCACCATGAGTGAGTTCGTCAAAGTCGCATCTGTGGGTGATATCGAACCGGGTAATGGTATAACCGTGAACCTTGGGGGCACGCCCGTCGCGCTGTTCAATGTCGATGGCCAGTATTTCGCCATCCACAACACCTGCCCGCACGAAGACGGTTCGCTGGGCGAAGGAATACTCTGCGACAACGTGGTGATCTGCCCGGTTCATGCCTACGAGTTTGACGTCACCAGTGGCGAATGCCTTACAGAGCCGGCTTACCAAGTCGAACAGTTCGAGGTCCGGGTGGACGGCAACGACATTCTGTTGCGGCAATCGTCGGATGTTTGAACGCTAGGGTCTGTACGAAAACTCGCCGAGCGGCGATCAGGCAAGGCAAAAACAGGCGAGGAAGCGGAGTTTAGGCCCCTAAATGAGCATTATCCGCTGCGCGGCCCCTTCGGGCCGTCCTTCGGACGTTCTCACTCCGTTCGTCCGAGCCTGTTTTTAACGCAGCCTGGTCGACGCGCAGGCAGTTTTCGTACAGAGCCTACCGACGAGCTCGGGTCGCAAGATAGAGGGAAGGAGTATAGTTAAAAGATCACATCGTCCTGCCAAAAGCGGGAGGCATCAGCGATGAGCACTGACAATGCCAGGATCCGCGAACTCAGTAACCGGGCCTACAAGTACGGCTTTGTCTCTGATCTTGAGAGCGATGCGGCCCCGCGCGGGCTCAACGAAGACCTCATTCGCCTGATTTCGGCGAAGAAGAACGAGCCGCAGTGGCTGCTCGACTGGCGCCTGAAGGCGTATCGCCACTGGCTATTGATGCGCGAACCCACCTGGCAGAACGTCCATTACGCGCCCATCGACTACCAGGACATCATCTATTACTCGGCGCCCAAACCGAAAACGCCGGGCCCCAATAGTCTTGACGAGGTTGATCCCGAGCTGCGCGAGATGTTTGGCAAACTCGGCATCTCGCTCGCCGAGCAGGAGCGCCTGACCGGCGTCGCGGTGGATGCCGTGGTCGATTCGGTCTCGGTGGCGACCACCTTCAAGCACAAACTCGCTGAAGTCGGCGTGATCTTCTGCTCTTTCTCCGAAGCCGTGCAGAACCATCCGGAGCTGGTGCGCAAGTACCTCGGTTCGGTCGTGCCTTACAGCGACAACTTCTTCGCCACACTTAACTCGGCAGTGTTTTCCGATGGTTCCTTCTGCTACGTGCCCAAGGGCGTACGCTGCCCAATGGAGCTGTCGACCTATTTCCGCATCAACGCCGCGGACACCGGTCAGTTCGAGCGCACGCTGATCGTTGCAGAGGAGGGCGCCTACGTCAGCTACCTCGAGGGCTGCACCGCACCGATGCGCGACAATAACCAGCTGCACGCGGCGGTGGTCGAGCTGGTCGCGCTGGATAACGCCCAGATCAAGTACGCCACGGTGCAGAACTGGTACCCGGGCGATGCCCAAGGACGCGGCGGTATCTTCAACTTCGTGACCAAACGCGGCAAGTGCGCAGGCGTGCATTCGAAGATTTCCTGGACTCAGGTCGAAACCGGCTCCGCGATCACCTGGAAGTATCCGGGGGTGATTCTCCAGGGCGACTATTCGGTCGGCGAGTTCTATTCAGTCGCCCTGACAGCCAATCACCAACAGGCGGACACCGGCACCAAGATGATCCACATCGGCCGGCACACACGCAGCACCATTCTTTCCAAGGGGATTTCCGCCGGCCATGGACAGAACACCTACCGCGGTCTGGTGAAGATCCAGAAAGCCGCGACCGGCGCACGCAACCATACGCAGTGTGACTCTCTGCTGCTGGGCAGCGAGTGTGGCGCGCACACGTTCCCCTATATCGACGTGAAAAACCCCAGCGCTCAGGTCGAGCATGAGGCCTCGACCTCGAAGATCAGCGATGAGCAACTCTTCTACTGCCGGCAGCGCGGCATCAGCGCGGAGGACGCGGTGCCGATGATCGTCAACGGCTTCTGCCGCGAGGTGCTCAAGGAACTGCCGATGGAGTTCGCGGTGGAAGCCCAGAAATTACTGGGCGTGAGCCTGGAGGGCTGCGTGGGCTGAGGCCCGGGGTGGGAGCATGCTCGACATCAATGATCTGCACGCCAGTGTCGAAGGCCGTGAAATCCTGCGGGGCATCACACTGCGGGTTGAAGCGGGCGAGGTGCACGCGATCATGGGGCCGAACGGCTCTGGCAAAAGCACGCTGGCCCAGGTGCTCGCGGGCCTTGAGACCTACGAGGTCAGCGGCGAGGTGCTCTATGACGGCCAGGACTTGCTGGCCATGCCGCCGGAAGCACGCGCAGTCGCCGGTATCTTTCTCGCGTTTCAGTACCCGGTCGAGATTCCCGGCGTCGGCAACCTGTATTTCCTGCGCACGGCACTCAACGCTGTGCGCAAGCAGCGCGGGCTCGAAGAGCTCGATGCGCTGGATTTCCTCGAACTCGCCAAGGAGCGCATGGCGCTGGTCGAGATGGACCAGAGCTTCATGAACCGCTCGGTCAACGTCGACTTCTCGGGTGGCGAGAAGAAGCGCAACGAGATTTTCCAGATGGCGATTCTCGAACCCCGGCTGGCGATCCTCGACGAGACCGACTCGGGCCTCGACATCGACGCGCTGCGGATCGTCGCGGCGGGCGTCAACGCGCTGCGGAGCAAGGACCGCGCACTGCTGGTGATTACCCACTATCAACGACTGCTCGACTACATCGTCCCGGATCGCGTGCATGTCATGGCCAACGGCCGGATCGTCCAGTCTGGCGGCAAGGAGCTGGCCGTCGAGCTGGAAAAACACGGCTATGCGAGCTATGAGCAGGATCCGGCGCCCGGAGTCAGGCCATGAACACCACGGCGTTCCTTGCGCCGCTCACGCCCAGGACCGATGCCCGGCATCCTGCGTGGCTGCAAGCGTTGCGCAGCGCAGCGTTCCAGTGGGTGGCCGAACAAGGCTTTCCCACGGCCAAGGACGAGGCCTGGAAGCACACACGAGTCGCGCCGATCCTGAAGATCCCGTTCCAGCCGGCCGAACCGGGCGCGAGTCAGGACCTGTCTGCGGTCAACGTCGAACGACTCGCCGGCGACTACGGCGGTGTGCGGCTGGTCTTCGTCAATGGCCATTACGCCGCTGAGCTCTCGGTACTTGAAGGGCTACCCCCAGGCACTCAGGTGAGCCCTTTTGCGACCTTGTTGAACGCCGAAAACGGGGCGCTCGAAAGTCTGTTCGCACATGCGTTTCGCTCGCAGCCGCAGGCCTTTACGGCGCTGAATGCTGCGCTCGCCGAGGACGGGGCGTTGGTGCAGATACCCGCTCACACGACGGTCGAAGCACCGATCCACCTGGTGTTTTTCTCGGCTCCAGGCGCCACGCCACGGGTGACACAGCCACGCGTCCTGGTGCGGGTGGGGGCAGGGAGCCGGGCGATTCTGGTGGAAAGCCATGTTGGCAGCGCAGGTGAGGTCTACCTGAGCAATGCCGTCAGCGAGGTGGTACTCGAAGCGGAGGCTGTACTCGAACACTACACGCTGCAGAACGAGAGCACGGCTGCGTTCCATGTCGCGCTGCTCAGCGTGCGTCAGGCTCAGGGCAGTCACTTTGCTTCGCATTCCTTTGCACTCGGCGCGGCACTGGCACGGCAGGAAGTGCGGGTCATGCTCGAGGGCCTCGGCGCGGAGGTTGCCCTGAACGGTCTGTACCTGCCGCGAGGACAGCAGCACCTCGACAACCAGACGACCATCGAGCATCTGGCACCGCGCTGCACCAGCCGCGAACTCTATAAAGGTGTGATCGATGATCATGGGCATGGGATCTTTGACGGGCGGATCATCGTGCGCCCACATGCAATGAAGACCGATGCCAGCCAGACCAACAAGAACCTGTTGTTGTCGACGTCGGCCCAGGTCAACACCCAGCCACGGCTGGAGATCTTCGCCGATGACGTCAAATGCGCTCACGGTGCCGCCGTCGGCCAACTGGATGAGCAAGCTGTTTTCTACCTGCGCTCGCGAGGCGTTCCCTTGGCGGCGGCGCGGTCTTTACTGACTTTTGCGTTCGTCAGCGAGATGCTCGAACTGATTCAGCTGGAACCGCTGCGCGAGCATGTGGAACGACGGGTCGCCGCGCAGCTGCGTAGCCTGGAGGTGTCGGCATGAGTGACCTCGAAAACAGCCTTCAAGGACTATCGAAACCGCTTGATCTTGCGCCTGGCTACGACGTCGAACGCGTGCGCCAGGCGTTCCCGATCCTCACGGAGACGATCTACGGCAAACCGCTGATTTACCTCGACAACGCCGCCACCAGCCAGAAGCCGCAGGCGGTCATCGATGCCATGTCGCATTTCTTCCTGAAGGAGAACGCCAACGTACACCGTGGCGTGCACTACCTCTCGGTGCGCGCCACCGAGGAGTACGAGAAGGCTCGGGCCAAGGTCCAGGGCTTCCTCAATGCCGAGCATGTCGAGGAGATCGTCTTTGTTCGCGGCACGACTGAAGCGATCAATCTGGTGGCGCAAACCTATGGCAAGACTCAGCTCCGTGCAGGCGACGAGGTGCTGATTACTGCCATGGAGCACCACTCCAATATCGTGCCTTGGCAGATGCTCTGCGAACAGACTGGCGCCCGGCTACGGGTGGCGCCTATCAACGACGCTGGCGAACTGCTGCTCGATGAGCTGGAACGGCTGATCGGACCCAGAACCCGGCTGGTGGCCGTCACGCATGTCTCAAATGTGCTGGGCACCATCAATCCGATCCGGCGCATTGTCGAACTCGCCCACGCCCAAGGCGTACGCGTGCTGGTCGACGGTGCTCAGGCGGCTCCCCACCTCAAGGTCGACGTGCGGGCACTAGGCTGCGATTTCTACGCCTTGTCCGGCCACAAGATGTACGGCCCCACGGGCATCGGCGTGCTCTACGGCCGCCACGAGTTGCTCGAAAGCATGCCGCCTTATCAGGGCGGCGGCGACATGATCCTCTCGGTCAGCTTCGAGAAGACCGTCTACAACAAACCCCCGTACAAGTTTGAAGCGGGAACACCGAACATGGCCGGCGCTATCGGCCTCGGCGCAGCGATCGATTTTCTCGGTGAACTGGGACCAGAGGCGATTGCTGCTCACGAGCAGGCCGTGCAGGCCTACGCAACGAAGGCGCTGGCAGCGGTGCCCGGCCTCAGGCTGATCGGTACGGCAGCGGAGAAGGTCGGTGTTCTCTCGTTTGTCCTCGACGGGATCCATCCGCACGATATCGGCACCATCCTTGACCGCGAAGGGATCGCGATTCGCACCGGGCACCACTGTGCGCAGCCCTTGATGAACCGTTTCGGCGTGGCCGCCACCGCCCGCGCCTCACTTGGCTGCTACAGCACCGAGCTTGATATCGATGCGCTGGTGGCGGGGCTGGCCAAGGTTCAGGAGGTGTTCCGATGAGCCACGACGAACTGCGCGACCTCTACCAGGACGTGATCATCGACCACGGCAAGCGGCCGCGTAACTTCCGCCAGATAGAGGATGCTACCTGTACGGCGGAGGGTTTCAATCCGTTGTGCGGCGATGAGCTCAAGATTTACCTCAAGCTTGCGAACGGGGTGATCGAGGACATCAGTTTTCAGGGGGTTGGCTGCGCCATCTCCCAGGCCTCGGCATCTCTGATGACGCTGGCGGTGAAGGGCAAAAAACCGGAGGAGGCGCAGGCACTTTTTGCCCGCGTGCATACGTTGCTCACCGAAGGGCCAAACGCCCGGGTGACGCCCGCGGAACTCGGCAAACTCGCGGTGCTTTCAGGCGTTTGGGAGTTTCCGGTGCGGGTCAAGTGCGCCACTCTGGCCTGGCACACACTGCGTAGCGCCCTCGAAGGCGGCGCCTCGCAGGTCACGACGGAGTAATCAGCCATGGCAGCCACATTACCAATCCCCGGCATTCACCTCAGCAACTCGGCGCGAAAAGTCTTGCTCGATGCTCTGGCGGATGGGCACGTGCGCGGGGTGCGGCTGAAAATCGACGAGCACTTCGCGCATCAGTTTTTCTTCGAGCGCGCTGCCGAAGGAGATATCGCGGTCGAGGCAGACGGCATCACGCTGTTGCTCGATCCCGCGAGCGCGGAACGTGCCGATGGCTTGTCCATCGATTTCGAGTATGACCTGCATGGCGCCGGCTTCCACTTCGATAACCCGAATAAGCCGGGCTATCTGCAACCGGTCGAACTCACACGGGACTGCGTGGTGACGCTGATTCCCGGAGGGGAGCGACTGCAACTGGGGCGCGGCGAGCGGGTGGTGGTGACCCAGGCGCTCGGTGGCAGCTTCACGGTTCAAATCTCCAGGGGTCGGCTGGCGCGAATCGCCTCCGCTGACGCCGATGCGCTGGGCCAGGACGCTCACCCGCAAGGGCAACCTCAGGCAAGCGTGCAACCGGCGGTCAGCGGTGCCTTCGACATCCAGCAGGTGCTCGACATGTTGCGCACCGTCTACGACCCGGAGATTCCGGTCAATGTGGTCGATCTCGGGTTGATCTACCAATGTGAAGCCCGCTTGCTCGCCGACGGCGGCCAGCGAGTCGAGATCAAGATGTCGATGACCGCGCCCGGTTGCGGAATGGGCGACGTGCTGAAGGAAGAGGCGCGCAGCAAAGTCGAGACTATCCCTGGGGTCAGCGAGGTCGAGGTCGAGATCGTTTGGGACCCGCCTTGGGATCAAAGCCGCATGTCCGAGGCGGCGCGCTTGCAGTTGGGGCTGTTCTGAGGAACCCGGTGTGAGGAGCCAATCGTGAGCAATCGACTCGCCAAAGAAACTTCGCCCTATCTGCGGCAGCACGCAGAGAACCCTGTGGATTGGTATCCCTGGGGCGAGGAGGCGTTCCGCCGCGCGCGCGACGAGGACAAACCCATCCACCTGTCGCTGGGTTATGCCGCCTGCCACTGGTGTCACGTGATGGCGCATGAGTCGTTCGAGAACCCCGAGACCGCGCGCCTGATGAACGAGCGTTTCATCAACATCAAAGTCGACCGCCAGGAACGGCCTGACCTCGACGACATCTATCAAACAGTCGTACAAATGATGGGGCAGGGCGGTGGCTGGCCGCTAACAGTGTTCTTGACTGCGCAGCGCGAGCCGTTCTTCGGCGGCACTTACTTCCCGCCAGACGACGGTTATGGCAGGCCAGGCTTCACTCAACTCCTGCTCGGTCTGAGCGACGCCTGGCAAAACAACCGCGCGGCGCTGCAACAGAACGTCGAGCAGTTCCTTCAGGGGTATCGCACGCTGGAGGCGTCAATGCTGGAAGGCGATACTCCGCTGGAGCAAGACCAACCGGCGGCCGCAGCCCGATTGTTTGCCCGAAGCACCGACCCTGTACACGGTGGCCTGGGCAACGCACCGAAGTTTCCCAACCCGGCCTGCCATGATCTCGTCCTGCGTCTCTATCAGCGTCTACGTGAACCCGATTTGCTGAGTTCTGTGGAGCTGACTCTTGATCGCATGGCCGCCGGTGGGCTCTACGATCACCTGGGCGGCGGCTTTGCTCGTTACTGCGTGGATGAACGCTGGGCCGTGCCCCACTTCGAAAAAATGCTCTACGACAACGGCCAGCTCGTGAAGCTCTATGCCGACTGCTATCGCGAGACCGGCAATCCTGCCTGGCGGCGCGTGTTCGAGGAGACGATCGACTACATCCTGCGTGACATGACCCACCCTGAAGGTGGTTTTTACGCCAGTGAGGACGCTGACAGCGAGGGTGAAGAAGGCAAGTTCTATGTGTGGACACCCGCTCAGGTGCAAGCCGTGCTCGGCGACCCGGATGCCGCGCTGGCCTGTCGGGCCTACGGCATCACCGCTGTTGGCAACTTCGAGCATGCCAGCACAGTGCTGCACCGCGCAGTCGATCTGGACGCGGCGCAGGAAGTACAACTGGCGGGGCTGCGCGACAGGTTATTGCTGGCACGTACCCAACGTATTCGTCCGGGTCGCGACGAGAACATCCTCACCAGCTGGAACGCGCTAATGATCCAGGGCCTCTGCGCCGCCTACCAGGCGACCGGAACCACAACCCACCTGAATGCCGCGAGGCGCGCCGCCGATTTTATTCTGGACCGACTCTTGACCTCCGAGGGTCGTCTGTACCGGGCCTGGCGGGAGGGCGTGGCGAAGGTTCCAGGCTTCCTCGAAGACTATGCTTTCCTTGCCAACGCCTTGATCGATCTCTACGAGTGCGACTTCGAAAAACGCTATTTCGAACGCGCCACGCAACTGGTTGAGGTGATCCTCGATAAGTTCTGGGAGGACGGACTCTACTTCACGCCCAGCGATGGCGAGCCGCTGGTGCACAGGCCTCGGGCGCCACACGACAGTGCCTGGCCGTCGGGAACCTCGGCTTGCGTGTTCGCTTTCTTGCGACTCTTTGAACTGACCGGCCGCGAGCTTTACCGCGAGCGTGCCGAGCAGGTATTGACGATGTACCGCGCCGCAGCCGCGCAGAATCCCTTCGGTTTCGCCCATCTACTGGCGGCGCAGGACTGGGTACAGCGTGGCCCGATCAGCATCGTGATTGCCGGCGAGCGTTCCGCCGCCAGCGACTTGGTCACTAGCCTGCAGCGCCGCTACCTGCCGGCGCGCGTCCTGGCCTTTGCCGAGGATGTGCCCATCGGCGCGGGCCGGCATGCGCTCGCGGGGCAAACCAGCGCCTATGTGTGCCGAAACCACACGTGCGAACCCCCGGTAACCAGCGCCAAGGAACTTGTAGAGCGCTGTCTGAAGTGAAGGGCCAGAACTGAATCGAACCGTCAACGCGAGGAGGTAAAGATGGACAGCAAGAGCGATCACAACCCGTACACGTACCAACGCCTCAAACATCTATACCCTGATTACTTCAGTGCCATGGAGGCCTTGGGTACAGCGGCGCATCATGCCGGGCCGCTGGACGAGAAAACCGTCCAGTTGATTCAGCTCGGTGCCGCGGCGGCGATCCGCTCGGAGGGCGCAGTGCACAGTCATACCCGACGAGCGCTGGCAGCCGGGGCGACGACTGAGGAGATCCATCACACACTGATCGCACTGACCAGCACCATCGGTTTCCCGACCGTCATTGCGGCCATGAGCTGGGTGGACGATGTGACCGGGAAAGGCGGCAATGGCATGCCTGAGTCAACGGTCCTGTAGCGGTTGCCCCAGTGACACTAGGGCGATCAGGGCTCAACTGTCTCTGTGGGCTCCGTTTACTGGCAGGCGACTGCCCAGGCGATAGCGTGAGGAGGGATGAACCAAGCGCACGTAAGTGACGATCTTGCCCTGACTCCAGGTCCGACGCATGAGGACCAGGCAGGGTTCGTTGGCATCGATTTGCATGTGCTTGCTTTCATCGCTGCTGGGGTGGCTGGCTTCGACGATATGTTCCATTTCATCGGGTCTGATGACCTGCAACAGGTATCTGGCCGGTTGCAGGTGTTCGCCAAAGTCTTGCTGCAGAAATTCCGGTACCAACTCGGGATTGACGTAGCGATCCTCGAGTTGCACCGGTACACCTTCTTCGCAATGCACACAGATCAGATGAAAAACCGAAGAGCCGGTGGCCAGCGCCAGGGCGGCGGCCACCGGCATCGAGGCGGCCTCGCGTCCCAGATGCAGGACGCGACACGTGTAGCTATGACCCCGGGCGACGATCTCGTCGGCGATGTTGGTGATTCGCAGCAGGTTCGATTGCGGTTTGCTTTCCGCCACGAAGGTCCCGACGCCCGAGATCCGCACCAGATGACCTTCTTCGGTCAGTTCGCGCAATGCCCGATTGACGGTCATGCGCGACATGCCCAGCTCCTGCACCAAACGGTTCTCTGACGGGATCAGGTCGCCGGGCTTCCAGACGCCCGCGCGAAGCTGGCTCTGCACAAAGTCCTTCGCGCGCCGATAGAGGGCTTGCGGTGCATTTTTGATCATCAGTCGGTCCGCGTCTCTTGTACGGCAAGTACTCTTGCCAGGGCTTTGAGGAAAAGGTCGTTATCCTCACAGCTTCCGATGGATACCCGCAAGTACTGAGTGTGACCGACTTCGCGCCAGGGCTTGATGATCACCCCCTCGCGTAGCAGCGCCTGATTGATGATTTCGGCAGGCCATGGGGTGCTGAAGTACAGGAAATTGGCCATCGACGGCGCGGTCGCCAGGCCTTGTTCCTGCAGAGCGGCCACCAGACGCCGGCGTTCGCTGGCAACATGGGAAAGACAGGCCTGTAGATGTTCGTCGTCGGCCAGCGCCGCAACCGCTGCGGCCTGGGCTACGCGGTTGACGTTGAAGGGCGTACGCAGACGGTTGATCAGATCAGCCAGTAGCGGATCGCTGACGATGCCGTAGCCGACTCGCAACCCCGCCAGGGAAAAGGCCTTGGAGAAGGTCCGCAGCAAGATGAATGGCTTGCCGCTGGCCTGAATCAAGCCCAGGCAATCCGGATAATCGGCCTCGAATCGGGCGTATTCGTAATAGGCTTCGTCGAACACCAGCAAACAGTGCGCGGGCAATGCGTCGAGCAATTGCTGCAACTCATCGGCGCTGAGGGTGCAGCCGACGGGATTGGATGGGCAGGAGAACATCAGCAGACGAGTGCGCGGGGTGAGCGCAGCGATCATCGCCGGCACGTCGAAGGTCCCGTCGGCCGTCATCGGTACGCCCACCACTCGGGCACCGGCGGCCATTGGATAAATGAAGTGCAAGCCAAAGGACGGTACCACTGTGACGACTTCATCGTCGTGGTCCAAAAACACTCGACTGATGATGCTCAGCAGATCTTCCGAGCCATTGCCGAAGACCAATTGATCACCTGGTACGCCGAGTTTTTTCGAGAGGGCGGCGCGTAATATCTGGCAACTGGCATCCGGGTACAGCGCAATTTCATCACAGGCCTGGGCCGTGGCGGCCGTCACGGCGGGGGCCGGGCCCATCGGGTTTTCATTGCTGCCCAGTTTTGCGACGCGGGTCAGGCCGAAGCGCTGGCGCACCGCATCCGAGCCGAGGCCGGCGTTATAGCTGGCAAGGTCGCGCACTTCGGCGCGGGCTAACAGATTCAAGTCGTTGGCATTCATACTGGGCTGATCTCTTGGGTGTCTTGCCAGAAGGCGTTGCGGTCCAGGTAGTTCTGCAGGAACTGCTGCAGACGCGGCTGTTCGGCGTTGTGAAAAATTTCGCGGGGCGTGCCATGAGCAACCACCTGGCCCTGATCGAGAAACACCACCGAGTCGGCAACCTGGGCGGCGAAGCCCATCTCGTGGGTGACCACCACCATGGTCATGCCTTCCCTGGCCAGGGTCTTCATGACCTGCAGCACTTCGCCGACCAGTTCCGGGTCGAGGGCAGACGTGGGTTCATCGAACAGCATGATGTGCGGCTCCATCGCCAATGCCCGGGCAATCGCCACGCGCTGTTGCTGACCACCGGACAGCTGCGCCGGATAGGCCGCGGCCTTGTGGGCCAAGCCGACTTTATCGAGCATCGCCATGGCCCGTTGCCGAGCGTCATCGGCAGACAGCTTGCGCACGCGCAACAAGGCTTCACTGACATTGCCGAGGGCGGTCATGTGCGGCCACAGGTTGAACTGCTGGAAGACCATGCCGACATTGCGCCGCACCCGATTGATTTGCGACTGCGTCGCGCGCTTGCGGCCTTTGCCGTTTTCCGGCACCCAGCCAAGCAATTGACCCTCGATGTAAATTTCGCCCTCGTCGTATTCTTCGAGGAACGCCATGCTGCGTAGCAGGGTGCTTTTGCCCGAGCCGGAGGGGCCGATCAGGCACACCACTTCAGAATGCCGGACCTGCAAGTCGATACCCTTGAGTACGCGCAGAGTGCCGAAGCTCTTGCCGACGTTGTGCAGCGTGAGCATCGGCTCGCGGTTGTCGGAGAGTGCCTTGGGAGTCTTCATCGCTTCACCTGATTGTTTCAATACGGATGAGTGTGGCGGGACTGCTGGCGTCGAAGTGACGGGGTTCGCGCGCAGGTCCGTAGCGGTGGGGAGGAGGTTGTTCATCGCGGTTGCTTCTGCATGAAACGCCCGACGCGTAGTTCCAGCAGCATGCCCAGCCGGGAACAGGCTTCCACCAGCAGCAGGTAGCCAATGCACAGCACCAGCAGGGTTTCGACAAAGGCGAAGGTTTCCGAGCCGATGCCGGTCAGGACCATGGTCAGTTCGGGGATGGTGATGATCGATAGCACGGCGGTTTCCTTGCACAGAATAGTCACCAGGTTGACCAACGCTGGCAGGATGATCACCAGCATTTGCGGGATCTGGATGCGGGTGATGCATTGCAGACGGCTGATGCCCAGGCAGTCGGCGGCTTCCAGTTGCCCGCGGGCTACCGATTCAAAACCGGTGCGGAAAATTTCGGCGAAGTACACGCTGCCATAAATGCCCAAACCGAGAATACCGGCCGGTATCGGGTCCAGGCTCAGACCGAAAGACGGGCCGCCGTAATACACCAGGAACAACTGGACCAGAAACGGCGTACTTCGAATCATCTCGATGAACATCCGCAACGGCGCGCGAACCAGGCTGTTGCCGAACAGCTGGGCGACGGCAATCAACAGCCCCAACAGCAGACCCAGCGCTACACCCGAAGACCAGGTGCCGAGGGTGACCATGAAGCCTTCACCGATGTCGCCGAGGTGGTCGGTGATGATCGTGGGGTCAAAGATCATGCGGTGCGCTCCTTCAGATGGCGTTCCAGCAGGCCGCCAAAAAACGCCAGCGGAATGTTGATCAGGCAATAGAAGCCGGCCAGCATCAGGTAGTCCTGAACGAACAGGTAGTCACTGGCCGCAATGTTCTGCGCCGTGCGGGTCAGGTCGGCCAGGCCCACCACCGACACCAGCGAGGAGGCCTTGATCAGCAGGATCATTTCATTGACCAGTGCCGGCAGGGTCAGGCGCACGGCTTGAGGGACACGGATGCGCACCAGCATTTGCCCTGAACTCAGCCCCAGCAGCCCGGCGGCTTCCAGCTGACCGCCGGGGATGGCAAGAAAGCCACCGCGCATGATTTCAGCGATGTACGCTCCCGCCGCCAGGGACAGGCCGATCACCGCCGCCACCATGGGCGAGACGTTGGGCAGGCCGATACGCGGCAGGAAGTAATAGATGAACAGCAATTGCACCAGCAGCGGAATGCCGCGGAACACGAAGATATAAGCGCCACCCAAGCGCCTCAACAACGGCAAGGGCGAAAGACGTAAGCTGCCGACGATAACGCCGATGACAAAGCCGATGGCCAACGCCGAGACGGAAATCTCGAGGGTCACCAGCAGGCTGCCCAACAGCAGCGGCAGGTTTTGCAGCAGTAAAGGCCAATCGAACATCGTCGTGCCTCCAGCATGGATAAATCACCGGCTCGGCTGAGCCGGCGATCCGTTCATCGAATCCGCGAACCCGGTTTACCAGGTCGGGTCGAAGTCAGCTTTTGGCACGTCCATTTCGGTTCCCAGCCATTTCTTCTGCAGGGCGGCGAGACGACCGTCATCGTGCATTTTCAACATGGCGGTATCGAGGGCGGCAATCAGGCTATTGGCGTCGTCATCCTTGCGTCCCAGGTAGGCGAAGTAGGATTTCTTGCCGAACGGAGGCATGACCACTTTGTACTTGTCCGGATGCTGGGCGGCGACGTAGGAAATGTTCGGCAGCGAGTTGGCGACGGCAACGATGCGTTTGGTCCCAAGCTCTGCGTAGGCCTGGTTGTTGTCGATGTATTCCCGGACATCGACTTTCTTCGGCAGGGTGGAGGAGAAGGTTTTCAGTTCTTCGAGCTGCGCCGAACCCTTGCCGGCGCCCACGGCTTTGCCAGCGATGTCTTCGGGTTTATTGATGGGACTGTCCTTGGCGCGGACCAGCAAGGCCACTGTTGCCTCGGCGATCGGCATCACGAAGTGATAACGCTCCTTACGCGCCTTGGTGACGATAATGGGGCCTGCGACCATGTCGAATTTCTTCGCTTCAAGCCCCGGCAACACACTTGGCCATGGCAAGTCCATGAACCTGACCTTGACCCCCAGCTCTTTGCCCAGTTGCTCGAACAGCTCGGCGTTCAGGCCTTTCTGTTTACCGTTCTCGGTAAAGTCGAAAGGTGCAAATTGCAGCTCGGTACCAACCACCAGCTCACCGGCCTTTTTCACATCGGCGAGCTGATCGGCCTGGGCCGCCATACAGGCGCCCGCCAGGGTCAGTGCGATGCACAGACCGTTGATTTTTTTACTGAACAGAGAATCGAGTTGCATGGTGTAACTCCTTCATCAGGTGCAGCGAGGCTTATGGTGTGTGTTGGATCTAGTTATGTGTTGCAGGTGATTCATGACCGCTGCAGCAGTTAACGTGCCAATGCGGTATATACAGCTTCAATTCGAATTCAGCCGAGGATTTTCCCCGGATTGAGAATGCCTTTGGGGTCGAAGCAATCCTTCAGTTGCTGCATCGCCTGGCGAGCTTCAAGGCTGACCGAGTGATGGAGAAATTCGCGCTTGAGCAGGCCGATGCCATGTTCGGCCGAGACCGAGCCGCCCAGTTCGCCGACAGCGCTATAGACCAGCTCCTCGACTTCAAGGATGGGCGCGGGCTGGGGCAAGGAGGCGCAGTCGACGGTCAGGTGCAGGTTGCTGTCACCGATGTGGCCGAAGTACACGCTGTGGTTGCCCGGCCAGCGTTGCTCAAGGCGCTGGCGACAGCGTTCGGCAAAGTCGCCGATCAGGCCGATGGGCAGGCTGACGTCGAAGTTCAACGGGGTCATGCGCAGGGGGAATTCGCCGGTCGCTTCACGGATCTTCCAGAGCGCGCGGGCCTGGGTCTCGGAGCTGGCGAGGACTGCATCAACCACTTCACCGGCGCCAAAGGCCTCTTCCAGCGTCTGCTCAAGAGACTCCCGAGAGCTGGCGGACTCGAGCAAGACATACAACGGGTAATCCAGCGAGATCGGCGCGGCGGTGTTTTCCAGCCAACTGACTCCCAGGCGGAAGAAGTCCTGCCACATCAGCTCATACGCCTGCGGAGTACCAACACTGCGCTGCACCCGCCGCAGCAGGCTGACCGCGCTGGCGTAATCGGGCAGGGCGCAGAGCAGGGTGGTGGTTTCGCCGGGTGTCGGCGCCAGTTTCAATACCGCACGGGTGATCACCCCAAGGGTGCCTTCGCTGCCGATGAAGCACTGTTTCAGGTCATAACCGCAGTTGTTCTTGATCATCTTGTTGAGCAGATTGAGGACCCGGCCATCGGCCAGGACCACCTCCAGCCCGAGTACCAGATCACGGGTCATGCCGTAGCGAATCACGGCATTGCCGCCGGCATTGGTGGCGATGTTGCCGCCAATCTGGCACGAGCCACGGGCGCCGAGGTCCAGCGGGAATACAAAGCCCGCATCGACAACCGCCTGCTGGATTTCCTCAAGAGTAGTGCCGGCCCAGACGCTGATGGTCGCCGCCGCCGGGTCGATTTCTTCGATGCCGCGCAGGCGCTCGAGGGACAGGGCAATGTCTGTTTCACGAGGCACTGCGCCACCGGCCAGCCCGGTCATCCCGCCTTGGGGAACCACCGATTGCTGTGCGTCATTGCAGATCCGCAAGGCGCTCGCGACCTGCTCCGTGGTACGCGGCAGCAACAGCGCGGCAGGGCAGGCCGGCGCATGGCCAGTCCAGTCGCTGTAGTGCCGTTGACTGATATCGGCGCCCGTTAGTACCGCGGCATCGCCCAGTGCCTGGCGCAACTGTTCGAGGGTCTGTTGCAGATCGTTCATCGGTTCAACTCACGGTGAAGGTGGTGGTAGGCGTCGCGCTCAACGGGTGACGGTCGACACTCCATACAAAGTAGCGCGCCCAAGCAAAACCGCATCGGTAGCGAGCTCTGTGCTCGACGATAATCGGGGTCTGAAAAAAAAGCGGCGCATAGCATTTCCCCTCGGCTACGGAAGAATCAGTGTTCGCCGCAGCAGCGCAGCAGCGCAGCAGCGCCGCGGCGAACGGGTTCGGCTCAGGTGTACAGATCAGGATCAGGCGTACAGGCGTTCGACAGGCAACCAGCGAGTGAACGCTGCGTTTTCGACCCAGGCCCGTGCAGCAGCGATGTCGGGTGCGAAATAGCGGTCTTCATCGTAATGCGCGACTTCGCGGCGAATCATCGTCAGCACTTCGCCGAGTTTTTCCGAGGTCTGCAAAGGCGCATGCAAGTCCACGCCTTGAGCGGCGCCCAGCAGTTCGATGGCGACGACTGCGCTGCTGTTACCGGCCATGTCCAGCAAACGACGTGCCGCAAAGGTCGCCATCGAGACGTGGTCTTCCTGATTGGCCGAAGTCGGCAGGCTATCCACCGACGCTGGATGCGCGAGGGTCTTGTTCTCTGATGCGAGAGCGGCAGCGGTGACCTGAGCGATCATGAAACCGGAGTTCAGGCCGCCTTCGCGCACCAAAAAGGCCGGCAGGCCCGACAGTGCCGGATCAACCAGTTGGGCGATCCTGCGCTCTGACAGCGCACCGATTTCTGAAATGGCCAGGGCCAGCACATCGGCGGCCATGGCGACCGGTTCGGCGTGGAAGTTACCGCCGGAGAGCACGTCGCCGTCGGCGCAGAACACCAGCGGGTTATCCGAGACGGCGTTGGCTTCACGCAGAAACACCCCGGCAGCGAAGCGCATGTGGTCAAGGCAGGCGCCCATGACCTGAGGCTGGCAGCGCAGCGAGTAAGGGTCCTGCACCCGGTCGCAGTCACGATGGGATTCGCGAATCTCGCTGGTGGCCAACAGTTCACGGTAGAACGATGCCACGTCGATTTGCCCCGGTTGTCCGCGAACTGCCTGGATCCGTGGGTCAAACGGCACGTCCGAGCCTTTCAACGCTTCAACGCTCAGGCTGCCAGCGACCACCGCAGCGCTGAACAGTTTTTCGCAGGCAAACAGACCACGCAAGGCCAGCGCCGTCGAAACCTGGGTGCCGTTGATCAGCGCCAGACCTTCCTTCGGGCCCAGTACCAGCGGTTCCAGGCCGGCAATCGCCAGGCCTTCGACGGCATCCATTTCACGCCCTTCATGACGCACCCGGCCGACACCGATCAGCACCGCGGACATATGCGCCAACGGCGCCAGATCGCCCGAAGCGCCGACCGACCCTTGCGACGGTATGCAGGGATAAACCCTGGCGGCATAAAGCTTGCTCAGGGCCTGAATGACTTCCCAGCGTATCCCGGAAAAACCACGGGCAAGGGAGCCGACCTTGAGCGCCATGATCAGGCCGACACTGGCGTCATCCAGCAATGGGCCGGTGCCAGTGCAGTGCGACAGCAGCAGGTTGCGCTGCAGCCTGGCCAGTGATTCGGTGGGAATGGAGGTCCGTGCCAGCAGGCCGAACCCGGTGTTGATGCCGTACACCGTGCGCTGGTTGGCGATAATTTCGTCTACCGTACGAGTACTGGCGTTGACCACGTCGCGAGCGGTCGGGTCCAGTTCGAAAGGGCTTTGCAACTGGTAAATGGCGCGCAGTTGATCGAGCGAGAGTTGGCCGGGTTTGAGCTGCAGCGGTGCGTACATAGAGAGTGTCCTGAGGTCAGGGTGGCGGGAAATAGGGCAGCTATATGTTCCTGTATATACAGGTAGAGCAATATGCAGGCCATAATTTCGAATTCGCTCGCCAACCAGCATTCCAGACGCTGTTTACCCAAGACGAAGAGGCAATCGCGGGCGCCTTTTTTTTTCAGGCCTGTCACCAAAGGTTGCACCAAGTGGGGGCTCTCTGCACCCGGCTGGGGCGAATGGAAACCGGTAGGTAACAGCTCGCTGGCGGTTTTGTACCGTTATCAAAAAGGGATGTTCGCTTTGGTCTGAGGCTTGCCGGTGATTGCCTGGCGGAGCGGCACAGTAAGTGCTTTAACCTGTATATACCGGTTTACAGTTTACTGACGAAACCCTTCATCCCACCCTTGCATGCACGATGCACCCAGGAATGAACATGACCTCTAGCGCCAATCTGCCCTTGATCGATATGTCCGGTGTCCGCGAAGGTGATCAGGCGAGTATTCGTCGTGCCGGTGACGCCATTCGAAAAGCCTGTAGCGAAACCGGGTTCTTCTACATCATCAACCACGGCGTGCCGCAAACGGTGATCGACAAAGCCATGTCGGCTGCCGGGCAGTTCTTTGCCTATCCGGTCGAGGTCAAACGTCAGGTCGCGGTGAACAAGCGCCATCGAGGCTGGCATGCGCTGGGTGGGGCGACCATGTATGAAGCGACCAAGCCCGATCACAAGGAGTTCTTCAGTATGGGGCTGGAGCTGGCGGAGGATGATCCTTGCGTCCTCGCCGGTGAGGCTCTGCGTGGACCGAACCAGTGGCCGGCATTCATGCCGCAGCTGCGTGAGGCATTGACTGAGTACTATGCGGAAATCGGCAAGGCTGGGGCGGACCTGCTGAGGGTGGTGGCGGTGGGGTTGGGTATCGAAGAAGATTTCTTCGCGGATAAATACACCAAACCCCTGCAGCGCACGCAGATGGTCTATTACCCGCCACAACCGCCGCAGGCAGAAGCTGACCAGTTCGGTGTGGCCCCTCACACCGATTACGGCTGCATCACCTTGCTCTATCAAGACAACAGCGGTGGTTTGCAGGTGCGCGAACTGGGCTCCAATCGCTGGATCGAGGCCACGCCGATTCCGGGCAGTCTTGTAGTGAACGTCGGAGACCTGTTGGCACATTGGTCAAACAATCGTTTTCGTTCGACCCTGCACCGGGTGATCAACTCTTCAGGCCATGAGCGCTACTCCATCGCGACATTCTACGACCCGACCTATAACGCCAGAGTCGATCCCTGTGATTTGGGTATCGACCCGGCACTCAGCCTGTACCCGCCGGTGGCTGCGGGCGACTACATTCTTAAACGTATCGACGATTCGATGGCCTATCGCAAAAAAAACCAGTGACCGGGCCATTGGGCATCTGAATTGACCGGCCACCCAAGGAAGTAAGCGGAGCAGGGCGCATGCCCCGCCGACGATCGGGTTTCGTTACATCCCTTGAAATCTTGACTAAAGTTTCAACTATGTGTGGCCGTATCGCAGCCACCGTGATCGTCCAGGATTTTCCGGCCAAACTCCGGGTAACTTAACCTGATCAGGAGTGCACGATGGACCTCAACCGTCGTCAGTTCTTCAAGGTCGCCGCTATCGGCCTTGGAGGCTCCAGTCTGGCTGCGCTGGGCATGGCCCCGGCGCCTGCCTTCGCCGAACAAGTACGCCACTTCAAGCTGGCCCATACCCGTGAAACCCGCAATACCTGCCCCTACTGTTCGGTGGGTTGCGGCTTGATCATGTATAGCCAGGGCGATGCGGCCAAGAACGTCACCCAGAGCATCATTCACATCGAAGGGGACGCCGACCACCCGGTCAATCGCGGCACGCTGTGCCCCAAAGGCGCAGGCCTGCTGGACTTCGTCCATAGCCCCAGCCGGCTGCACTATCCGCAGGTGCGCAAGCCGGGCAGCAAAGAATGGACGCGGGTCTCCTGGGATGAAGCGCTGGATCGCATCGCTGACCTGATGAAGGCCGATCGCGACGCCAATTTCATCGAGAAGAACGCCCTGGGCCAGACGGTCAACCGTTGGCTTTCGGTGGGTTTTCTCGCCGCCTCGGCGTCCTCCAACGAAGCCGGTTACATGACTCACAAGGTCGTTCGCAGTCTGGGCATGCTGGGGTTCGATAACCAGGCACGTGTCTGACATGGCCCGACGGTGGCAAGTCTTGCCCCAACGTATGGCCGAGGTGCGATGACCAACCACTGGACCGATATCGCCAACGCGAATCTGGTTCTGGTCATGGGCGGTAATGCCGCCGAAGCCCACCCCTGTGGTTTTAAATGGGTGACCGAAGCCAAAGCGCACAACCAGGCGCGGCTGATCGTGATCGATCCGCGCTTCACCCGTACCGCCTCGGTGGCCGACTATTACGCACCGATCCGCACCGGCACCGACATCGCCTTCATGGGCGGTCTGATCAACTATTTGCTCACTGAAAACAAAATCCAGCACGAGTATGTGCATGCCTATACGGACGTGTCGTTCATCGTCAAGGAAGGCTTCGGCTTCGAGGACGGGCTGTTTACCGGCTACGATGCGACCAAGCGCACCTACAGCGACAAATCCAGTTGGGGCTATGAAATCGGCGAGGACGGTTTCGCCAAAGTCGATCCGTCCCTGTTACACCCGCGTTGCGTCTACCAACTGATGAAGCAGCACTACAGCCGCTACACCCTGGAGCTGACCAGCCAGATCTGCGGCATGCCGCAAGACGCCATGCAGAAAATCTGGGAAGAGATCGCCACCTGCTCGCAACCGGGCAAGACCATGACGATCCTCTATGCATTGGGCTGGACCCAGCATTCGACCGGCTCGCAGATGATTCGCAGCGCGGCCATGGTGCAGTTGCTGCTAGGCAACGTCGGTATGCCGGGCGGGGGCGTCAATGCGCTGCGCGGGCACTCCAACATCCAGGGCCTGACCGACCTTGGGTTGCTGTCGAACCTGCTGCCCGGCTACCTGACCCTGCCGGGCGACGCCGAGCAGGACTACGACACCTACATCGCCAAGCGTGCGCTCAAACCACTTCGGCCCGGACAGCTGTCCTACTGGCAGAACTACGGCAAGTTCCATGTCAGCCTGATGAAGGCCTGGTACGGCGCCAACGCCACCGCCGACAACCACTGGGGCTACGACTGGCTGCCCAAGCTCGACATCCCCGGCTACGACATATTGAAAGTGTTCGACATGATGTCCAACGGGCAGGTCAACGGTTACGTCTGTCAGGGCTTCAATCCCATCGCCGCGTTGCCCGACAAGAACCGCGTGATGGCCGCGCTGGCCAAACTCAAATGGCTGGTGGTGATGGACCCGCTAGCCACCGAGACCTCGGAGTTCTGGCGCAATGTCGGGCCTTACAACGATGTCGAAACGGCCAGCATCCAGACCGAAGTCATCCGCCTGCCCACCACTTGCTTCGCCGAAGAGGACGGCTCACTGGTCAATAGCGGCCGCTGGCTGCAATGGCACTGGAAGGGCGCCGACGGCCCGGGGCAAGCACGCACCGACATCAAGATCATGAGCGAACTGTTCATCCGTTTGCGTCAGCGCTACCAGGCCAACGGCGGTGCCTTCGCCGAGCCTATTCTCAAGCTCAGTTGGCCCTACAAGGTGCCCGATGATCCGACGCCGGAAGAGATCGCCAAAGAGTTCAACGGCTACGCGATTGCCGATGTCACCGACGCCACGGGAACGACGCTTAAGGCCGGGCAGCAGTTGTCCGGTTTCGCCCAACTCAAGGACGATGGCAGCACGGCGTCGGGCTGCTGGATTTTCTGCGGCAGCTGGACCGAGCAGGGCAACCAGATGGCTCGCCGCGACAACAGCGACCCCTTCGGGATGAAGCAGAACCTGGGATGGGCGTGGGCCTGGCCGATGAACCGGCGCATTCTCTACAACCGCGCCTCGGCCGACCCGAAGGGCCAGCCCTGGGATCCGAAAAAGCGCCTGGTGTGGTGGAATGGCAAGGCCTGGGGCGGCACCGACGTGCCCGACTACAAAGCCGATGTGCCGCCGGAAGCCGGCATGAACCCGTTCATCATGAACCCCGAAGGGGTGGCGCGTTTCTTCGCCCTCGACAAGATGAACGAAGGGCCATTTCCGGAGCATTACGAACCGTTCGAAACCCCCATCGGCATCAACCCGCTGCACCCCGGCAACAAGAAGGCGACCAGCAACCCGGCCGGACGCATCTTCGATTCCGTTTGGGATTCGCTGGGGACGGCGAAGGACTTCCCCTATGCCGCCACCAGCTACCGTCTGACCGAGCACTTCCACTTCTGGACCAAGCATTGCCCGATCAATGCCGTGACCCAGCCCGAGCAGTTCGTCGAGATTGGTGAAGCGTTGGCCAAGGAGAAGGGCATTGCCGCAGGTGACCGGGTGCGGGTCAGCTCCAAGCGTGGGCATATCGAGGCGGTGGCGGTGGTGACCAAACGGATCCGTCCACTGCAGGTCAACAACCAGACCGTGCACCAGATTGGCATCCCATTGCACTGGGGCTTCACCGGGGCAACCCGGCATGGCTACCTGACAAACACCCTGGTGCCGTTTCTCGGTGACGGCAATACACAGACCCCGGAATCCAAGTCATTCCTGGTCAATGTGGAGAAAATCTGATGGCCAACCAAGACATCATTGCCCGTTCGGCCACCACCACCTTGCCGCCCTCGGTACGTCAACAGGAGGAAGTCGCCAAGCTGATCGACACCACCAAATGCATCGGTTGCAAGGCCTGTCAGGTGGCCTGTTCGGAATGGAATGAATTACGCGACGAGGTCGGTCACAACCATGGAACCTACGACAACCCTCAGGACCTCAGCGCCGAGACCTGGACGCTGATGCGTTTCACCGAGCACGAAACCGACACCGGCAACCTCGAATGGTTGATCCGCAAGGATGGCTGTATGCATTGCGCCGAACCTGGCTGCCTCGCGGCGTGCCCAAGTCCGGGGGCAATCATCAAGCACGCCAATGGCATCGTCGACTTCGATCAGGACCATTGCATCGGCTGCGGCTATTGCATCACCGGCTGCCCCTTCAACATTCCACGTATTTCGCAGAAAGACCACAAGGCCTACAAGTGCACGCTGTGCTCGGACCGCGTGGCGGTAGGGCTGGAACCGGCCTGCGTCAAGACCTGCCCGACCGGAGCCATCGTGTTCGGCAGCAAGGAGGACATGAAAGAGCATGCCGCCGAACGTATCGTTGACCTCAAGTCACGGGGCTTCGACAACGCCGGTCTCTACGACCCCGCCGGAGTCGGCGGCACCCACGTGATGTACGTCCTGCACCACGCCGACCAGCCTTCGTTGTACGCCGGCTTGCCGAATCAGCCGGTCATCAGCCCATTGGTAGGGCTGTGGAAAGGCGTGAGCAAACCCCTGGCGTTGTTGGCCATGGGAGCCGCGGTGCTGGCGGGCTTCTTCCATTACGTGCGCATCGGCCCGCAGCGCGTCGAGGAAGACGAACACCCGCCCGGCAAGGACCTCAGCGTGCATGAGGTCGACCCGACCGTGCATGTCTATGACCCGAACACGCCTGGATCGCCGGAGGGAAAACGACCATGAACGACAAAACGATCCAGCGCTACAGCGCCAACGAACGCACCAACCACTGGTTGGTGGCGATTCTGTTCTTGATGGCGGCCCTGTCGGGGCTGGCACTGTTCCACCCGTCGCTGTTCTGGCTCAGCCAGCTATTCGGCGGCGGGCCCTGGACGCGCATCCTGCATCCTTTCATGGGCGTGCTGATGTTCGTGTTTTTCCTCGGGCTGGTGATCCGCTTCTGGCGGGCCAATTTTTTCATTGCCAACGACCGCCTGTGGCTCAAACGGATCGACCGGGTGATACGTAACGAGGAGGAGGGCGTGCCGCCGATCGGCAAATACAACCCCGGGCAGAAGCTGCTGTTCTGGACCCTGCTGGCCTGCATGCTGGTGCTGCTGTTTAGCGGAGTGGTGATCTGGCGGGTCTATTTCAGCCAATACTTCGGTATCACCTCGATTCGCCTGGCGATGCTGTTGCATGCCCTGGCGGCTTTCGTGCTGGTGTTGAGCATCATCGTGCACATCTATGCCGGCATCTGGATCAAGGGCTCGGTCAGCGCGATGTTGCATGGCTGGGTCAGCCGCGCCTGGGCGAAAAAACACCATGCGCTCTGGTACCGCGAGGTGACGCGCGACGAGCCACCCGACCGCCCGATCAGCAAAAAAGGATGATGCCTTGAGCCTGATACTTGAGCCCGGCCAGATCGAAGCGTCGGCGAGCACGCCGCCGTTCCTGCGTCTGCCGCCGCACAACCTGTTCACCTTGCGCGCGATGCGCCTGGAGCGATTGGCCAATGGGCATCCACTCGCCGACTACCTGCATCTGGTCGCCAGTCTGTGCCACCTCCAGCAGAGTCTGTTGGACGAACCGCCGCTAACTCCTGCCCCAGCCCACGAACGCCTGTTGTTGTGCCAGGAACACGGCTTGCCACCGCTGGCCGCCGACAGTCTGGTGCGCGAGGGCGGCTGGCTGCCGTATCTGGAAACCTTGCTGCGGCGTTACCAGGCACCGCCACGCTCTGCCGTGAAAAATGCCGTGGCAACCTTGCACAACGCCAGTGTCGGGCAACGCAAAGTCTGGGCGATTGCCTTGCTCAGCGGCCAGTACGCGGGGCTGCCGGCGGCACTGGTGCCGTTTCTCGGCGCGGCCTTGCAGGCGGCCTGGAGCCAATGGTTACTCAGCATGCCGACTGGCGAATTGAAGCCTTGCACCAGCCTCGGCCAATGCCCGGCTTGCGGTTCACCGGCCATGGCCGGGGTGATTCACCAGCGGGGCAAATACAACGGGCTGCGTTATCTGGTGTGTTCGCTGTGTGCCTGCGAATGGCATGTGGTGCGGGTCAAATGCGTCTACTGCGAGCAGAGCAAAGGGCTCAAATACGTCAGCTTCGAGGATGACCGCCATACGGCCGACCAGGCACCGCTGCGGGCTGAAATCTGCCCCGGCTGCAACCGCTACCTGAAACTGCTCTACCTGGAAAATGACGCTGAAGCCGAAGCACTCTCGGCGGACCTGGCGAGCTTGACGCTGGACATGCGCCTGGACCTGGAAGGCTACCAGCGTCTGGCGCCGAACCTGATGCTGACGCCTGGGGGAGATTGATCGCCGGTACGCATACCGTAACCCCTGTAGCAGCTGCCGCCAGGCTGCGTCAAAGTCCGCAGGACTTTCATGCAATCACGAATTCTGCGCCCGCTTCGCGAGCGAACGCAGCCTTCGGCAGCTGCTACAGGGGCCACTATTTGCCCCAACATCAGCGCTTGCCTCACGAGGAGCAAGACGGCATCTACACTCAAGGCCTGTACAGACGGTGGAAATTTCTATGTTGTCTGCCAAGGCCCCATCGCGTTTGCCCTCAATCGACAGCCTGCTACGCAGCCCCGCCTGCCAACCGCTGGCCGAACGCTATGGCCGCGAGGCCTTGCTCGTCACCCTGCGCCAGTTGCTTGATGACCTGCGCGAACCGGTTCAACTGGGCCAGCTTGACGCCATTGAACTCACGGCTCAGGTATTGGCGGGGAGGGCCGGCGAGCGCCTGGAAAACCAGCACCGCAGTCGGGTACGGCGAGTGTTCAACCTCACCGGCACGGTGCTGCATACCAACCTCGGTCGGGCACTGTTACCGGAGGAAGCGATCGAGGCAGTGCAACAGGCTGCCCGCTATCCACTTAATCTGGAATTCGATCTGGAAAGTGGCAAGCGCGGTGATCGCGATGATCTGATCGAAGGCCTGGTACGCGAGCTGACCGGTGCCGAGGCGGTAACGGTGGTCAACAACAATGCCGCTGCCGTGTTGCTCGCGCTCAACAGCCTGGGTGCGCGCAAAGAGGGCATCATCTCCCGTGGCGAACTGATCGAAATCGGCGGTGCATTCCGCATCCCTGACATCATGGTTCGGGCCGGGGTCAAGCTGCACGAAGTCGGCACCACCAACCGCACCCATGCCCGAGACTACGAAGCCGCCATTGGCACTCGCAGTGGTTTGTTGATGCGCGTACACACCAGCAATTACAGCATTCAGGGCTTTACGGCCCAGGTGCCGACCGCCGAACTGGCGCAACTGGCCCACCGGCATGGACTGCCATTGCTTGAAGATTTGGGCAGCGGCAGTCTGCTGGACCTGACTCGCTGGGGCCTGCCCGCCGAACCGACAGTACGCCAGGCGCTGGCCGACGGGGCGGATATCGTCACCTTCAGCGGCGACAAGTTGCTGGGTGGTCCCCAGGCGGGATTGATCGTCGGTCGCAAGGACCTGATCGCCCGGATAAAGAAGAACCCGCTCAAACGGGCCTTGCGCGTCGACAAACTGACCCTGGCGGCCCTCGAAGCGGTGCTGGGGCTGTACCGCGACCCTAACCGATTGGCCGAACGTCTGCCCAGTCTGCGTCTGCTGACCCGCCCGCAAGCCGATATCCTGGTTCAGGCCGAACGTCTGCGTCCGCTGCTGGCGCACGTGTTGGGCGACGGCTGGGGGGTGGCCGCGTTGCCTGCACTGGGGATGATCGGCAGCGGCAGCCAACCGGTGGCTCGGTTGCCAAGCGCTGCCTTATGCCTGCGCCCGCTGGTATCCAAACGTATGCGGGGACGGCAATTGCATGGTCTGGAAGCGGCGTTGCGCGCCTTGCCCATTCCGGTGATCGGTCGTATCGACGACGATGCCCTGTGGCTGGACCTGCGCCAACTGGACGACGAAGCGACCTGGCTCGCTCAACTGGACCTGCTGCAAGGGGTGGGGGAGGCAAGGTGATCGTCGGCACCGCCGGACACATCGACCATGGAAAAACAGCGTTGCTCGCAGCCCTGACGGGGCAGGCCGGTGACCGGCGCCGGGAAGAACGCGAACGTGGCATCACCATCGACCTGGACTTCCTTTATGCACCGCTGAAACCCGGGGCGGAAATGACCGGTTTTATCGACGTGCCCGGTCACGAGCGTTTCATCCACAACATGCTCGCTGGCGCTCAAGGCATCGACCTGGTGCTGCTGGTAGTGGCTGCCGATGACGGGGTCATGCCCCAGACCCGCGAGCATTTGGCAATCGTCGAGCTACTGGGCATCCCCCAGTTGCTGGTCGTGATCAGCAAATGTGACCGGGTCGAGCCCGACCGAGTGCAGTCGGTACACGCCCAGGTCGCCGCGTTGCTGGCGTCAGGGTCGTATAACGGTGCGCCGCAGTTCGCCGTGTCGAGCCTTACCGGGGAGGGCATTGAAGCCCTGCGCCTAGCATTGCTGGCCGCCCAGTGTGAGGTCCGCCAGCGTAGCGCCAGTGGGGGATTCCGTCTGGCAATCGACCGCGCTTTCAGCGTAACCGGCGCCGGTATTGTGGTTACCGGCACAGCGTTGGCCGGGCAGGTCAAGGTGGGCGATACACTCCTGTTGGGTCGGACAGGCAAGCTTGTGCGAGTGCGGAGTTTGCATGCGCAGAACCACGTCGTCGTCGAGGCCTGGGCCGGGCAGCGGGTGGCGTTGAACCTGAGTGCCGAGCGCCTGGCCCTGGAACAAATTCACCGGGGTGACTGGTTACTGGCCGAGTGGCTGTTCGCGCCCACGCAGCGCCTGGACATCGAGATGCAGTTGCTGGCCAGTGAACCACGCGCCTTCGAGCATTTCAGCCCGGTGCACGTGCATCTGGGCACTCAGGACGTCACCGCCCGGGTCGCATTACTGGAGGGCACACACCTGGAACCGGGTGAGCGGATGTTCGCGCAACTGTTGCTGAACACGCCGTTGCAGGCGGTGCATGGCGACCATCTGGTTTTGCGCGACCAGAGCGCGCGGCGCACCCTCGGCGGCGGGCGGGTGCTCGACCCGTTTGCACCGGCACGCCAGCGCCGCAGTCCGACCAGACTGATGCAGTTGCAAGCCCTGGCCGCCAGCGAAAGTCTGGAGCAAACACTGCCAGAACTGCTTGCCAACAGTGACGCCGGGCTCGACCCCTTGCGCCTGGAACGCCAGTTCAATCGCCTGCGCAGCACCTGGCAGTTGCCGGCAGATGTTCGTGTCATTGCTACGCGCCAAGGTCCGTTATTGTTCAACACTGCACGTTGGGAGACGCTGAAAGTTTCGTTGCTGGAGCAACTGGCGCGCTTTCATCAACTTGAACCGGACGAGTTGGGGCCAGACCGGGATCGCTTGCGCCGGTTCGCAGCCACGCCGCTGGACCGACCGACCTTCATCGCTCTGCTCGACGAACTGCTGTCCAGCGGCGCCATTGCCGCCAGTGGACCATGGCTGCATTTACCCGAACACCAGGCTCGACTGAGCGAAGAAGACGAGGCCCTGTGGCAACGCTTGCAGCCGCTGTTCGAACAGGCTGGCTTCGATCCACCCTGGGTGCGCAACCTGGCCAGCGCCGTTGGATGTGATGAAGCTGCCGTGCGCTTGCTGCTACGCAAGCTGGCGAGATCAGGGCTGGTTCATCAAGTTGTCCGTGACCTGTTTTACCTCGACGCTTCGGTGCGCGAATTGGCAGCTATGCTGTTGCAACTGGTCGCCGACAATCCGCTGATTCAGACGGCGGCGTTTCGAGACAAGGTAGGGATCGGCCGCAAGCGCAGTATCCAGATACTTGAGTTTTTCGACCGGATCGGCTTGACCCGGCGGTTTGGCGACCAGCGTCGCATCCGTGCGGAGAATGCTCTGGCACAGCGAACCGAGGACTGACTTCAAGGAAGGCAATCGCGTCCGGTGGCGCGGCCGGGCTTCAAACCCGGTTGGGGGCGGCAGCCGTTCCCGGGCAGGTTCGACTCCCGCTGCCTTCCGCCATTTAACAGAGGGTGGTTTCGACTTAAACCGGCAGGTCAGTCATCACCAGTTTGGCAATGTTGAAATAGATGACCAGGCCGGTACCGTCGATAAAAGTAGCGATGAAGGGGGCCGAGACCACTGCCGGATCAATGCGCATCTTTCTTAACAGCATCGGGATGATGGATGAGACGATGGCGCTCCAGATGGTGATGGCGACCAGCGTCAGGCAGACCACCATGGCGATTTCCGATCCCACCCCCAGCATCCACGCCCGGATCCAGGCCACGATGCCGATCGCCAGCGCGATCATGAAGGAGGTGGTCACTTCCTTGCGCAAAACCGTGCCGACATTTCGCAGGCTGACTTCGCCCAAGGCCATGGCCCGCACCAGGGTGGAGGTGATCTGCGTGCCGCTGTTGCCGCCAGTGCCGATCAGCAAGGGAATGAAGAAGGCCAGGGCGATAGCGGCTTCGAGCTGCTCTTCGAATACTTGCAAAATGGTGCTGGTGTAGGCTTCAGCGAGGAACAGCAGCAGTAGCCAAGGCAAGCGTTTTTTCCACAAACTCCACGGGCTGGTGCTGAGATAGGGCGTTTCCAGCGGCAGGCTGGCGCCCTGGCGTTGGGCATCGTCGGTGCCTTCGTCTTGAATCAGCGCCGCGATTTCTTTCTCATACAACACACCCAGCAGCCGGCCTTCGCTGACGACGGGGACGATGTCCACGCCTTTCTCGATCAGCTCCGGCACGATGTCGCGCCGCAGTTGATTCGGTGAAACCGAAAAGCGGATAGGCATCATCAGTTCGCGAACGCAAAGGTCCGTGATTTTTTCGGTGAGCAGTTTCTTGACCGACAGTTGGCCATGCACAGCGCTATTCGGATCAGTGACAAAGATGTGCGCCGGAATATCATCGTCCGGCAGTTGCTTGAGCAGATGTTCCCTGGCCTGGCTGACCGTCATGCTGCCGGTCACGGTGATGAGCAGAGGGCTCATATAAGACACCACTGTGTCTTTCAGCCGGATGTCCTTGAACGTGGAAGGGGTAGCGCTTGCCATTGACATTTGAGGTAGTCCCCGTAGCTGTTTTGACCACAAACAGTTCTCACATAGGGGCGTAAACCAGAGAAGAGAGTGCAGAAAGCGATCTCCACGTCTAAGTTTTGGCACTGTACAACGTATCCGGGCCACTCCGGCCGGAAGTCACTTGGGCTAAACCTTAATCCGATAGAGCCTGTCTTAACCTTGGGCGTCTCTCGACGTCGTCAGATCAGTGACCTGTGTTTGTACAGGAGCCTCGCCGAACGAGATACTGCAACATTAAATAAACCAGGCGGGGCCGATCTGGAATCGGGCATCGCCGGTGTCAACACACTGTTTTTTGATTACCTCCAAATATAAAAATTACCACGCAAGACTGTTGGGTAATCCCCAACGGCTTACTTCCGGAACAAGAGTAAGAGAGATTGCTTTTGCTGTAACCCGCTCGATGGATAGTGTTCAGCGTTCATTCAGAAATTGCTGCCGAAGCGCTTTTGAGACATGGAATGTTACAAATGCTTGTATCGAGCGCTTAAAGTTCCGCCTGCTCTAGCTATATATGAGCCTGCAACAAAGTAATAAGGTCTTGAGTTTGAAGACTCGCAACTAAGCCGTTGACGCATGTGTACTTCATCTTTAGGATCGCCGTTCCCTTGGGGAGTAGCCGCCTTCGTTTCCGGAAGGGGTCACGTCAACATACTTGGCTCGCAAGCCATGGCGTGACCGGTCGTATGACTTGGCAAGACCATTGGTGAAGATACCTGTCTGTGGGTCGGACGCGGGTGTCTGAACCATTGGCTCTTGTGTCCGGCCCCTCAGGTTTCCTCATGCATTCAATGCCCATGACGTTTGCGTTGCTGTTGGGCTCCGCGGTTGTCATCTATCTGGCTTGTGAATACTTCGTCAATGGCGTCGAGTGGGTCGGTCGCAAACTTGCGGTCGGGCAGCAGGCCACGGGCTCCATTCTGGCGGCCTTCGGTACGGCGTTACCCGAAAGTGTGATCACGTTCATTGCCGTTGTGTTTGGCGACACGCCAGAGCAGAAGTCCCTCGGTGTCGGCGCTGCACTCGGCGGTCCTCTGGTCCTGGCTACGATCGCCTATGCGGTAGTCGGTGTGACGCTCTTGCTGTGTCGTCAGCGCTTGGCGAATACCGAGGCGATCCGTCAGGACTTCAAACGACTCAGCCGTGATCAAGGATGGTTCCTCGCGATCTTTGTGGCGAAGATCGCGCTCGGTCTTGTCGTATTCGTATACAAACCTTGGCTCGGTGTTCTTTTCCTGGCGGCCTATGCAGCGTATTTCTGGAAGGAAATGCGTGCTGAGCAGGATGAAGAAGAGCATGAGCTTGAACCCCTGAAGCTGTCGCCAGGCCAAGCGACTCCGTCGACGTCGGCTGCCGTGACTCAAACGCTTATCGCCTTGGCGGTTATCTTTGCTGCTTCGCACTTCTTTGTTGGACAGCTCGATGCCCTGGGTCCAATGCTGGGTATTCACCCTCAACTGTTGGCCCTGTTGCTCAGCCCGATTGCTACCGAGTTACCCGAGACGCTGAATGCCATCATCTGGATTCGGCAGGGCAAGCACCGGCTGGCCTTGGCCAACATCAGTGGCGCCATGATGATTCAAGCCACAGTGCCCACTGCATTCGGTTTGTTCTTTACGCCTTGGGCGCTGGACAAGTCGCTGGTTTTGGCGGGGGTCATCACTCTGCTAGGTGTGGGCATCATGTTCCTGGCTTTCCGAAAGGGCATCATCTCGCGCTGGCTGTTGGCATCGATGGCTTTGCTATATGTCCTCTTTGCAGTCCTGGTGAAGGTTCTTGATCTGACCTAAATGTGTATACCGTACCTGCGCCAGAGAAATCAGCTGGCCGGCTCGGCCGTACAACTCATTTCCCCTGAGCCGGGCTTCTGGAAAAGGATCACATCGGCGTTTTGCCAGAAGCTGTAGTTCCCCTGGTAATCTTTGCCTGTGTAGTGGGTTCCCGAATCACTCTGCACCTGGCTCAGGGTGATCGAGCTGTTTGCCCATTTCAGGTACACCACACCAGGCTGCGTGCTAAAGAACGTGGCAGCAATCAGCGCGTTAATCCCGGTACAACGAAAAACCAGGGGGCCTTCGGTGAGTCTGTCTGGATCCTTGGTTCTCACAATTGCCGAGCCTTGGCGTAGCTGGTGCGCGCGCTCGGCATAACTTCGGATCGTGCACGCCTTGGGCGCAGGCGTGGAGGCACACTGATTGCGGGCCTCGATCCAGAACTGCTGGTCGATCATGACTTTGTCTGGACGCGATACTGAATGTTCATCCGTGAGCGCCAGGCGATAAAGACGCGTCAGTTCGATATCCATCTGCGCCAGTTGCGGATCGCGACAGATAAGCTTTTCGACGGATGCACTTGCCTTGGCACAGTCGAAGCTGGTCTTGAAGAGTGGCGAAGGGGGCGCAGCATTTGCACAGGTGCTCGTCGCCGCGCACAGGCTGGCAGCGAGCAGACAGGTGAAAAGGGTCGTGAGCGTTTTCATGTTGGCTTCACCCAGATCATTACGTGATGCCCGGATTGCCGTGGGACCTATCGATCTGTTGAACAGTCATTCATTTGCATTGGGTGTATCGCAGTGTAAGTCAGTGCTCAAAACCTGCCACACCGGCTGGCGGCGGCCGGGTTTCAGCCCGTAGTACACTTTATACTCCGGCGGTTAGCATGACGCTTTATCAACGCACCAAACGACAGTGTCGTTAACGTAACCGAGTGGATCAAACATTGATCGAACGACGCCAATTTAGCGGAGGTATGAAGGGCAAGAATCTTCGCTATCTGAATGAAAACCCCAGCGAGATGCCTCAAATGGCTCGGACAGGATTCCTGCTGCTCGAGCATTTTTCGCTGCCTGCGTTTACCCAGGCACTGGATACGATTGTCACTGCGAATCTTCTACGGCCCGGGTTGTTCTCTTCCCGAACGTTCGGCTTGAATGACGGGGAAGTTGTCAGCGATCTGGGCCTGGTCATTCGGCCGGATGCACGCATCGATTCTTCAGCCATTCAAAACGTCGATCTGCTGGTCATTTGCGGCGGCTACAGGACAGAACTCAAGGCAACGGACGAGCTCATCCATGTGCTGAGAGCTGCCGCAGACCTCGGTGTCAGTCTGGCCGGGTTGTGGAATGGCGCATGGTTCCTGGGCAGGGCAGGATTGCTTGACGGTTACCGTTGCGCCATCCACCCCGAACATCGCCCCGCACTTGCGGAGTTCTGCAAGGCGACGCAGGTCAGCAGTGAGCCCTATATCATTGATAGAGACCGGCTTACTGCTTCCAGTCCCTCTGGGGCATTCCACATGGCGCTGGACTGGATCAAGGGATTACACGGTAAAGCGCTCGTCGAGGGTATTGAGGACATCCTGGCTTTCGAGGAGTCTCGTTATCGGCGTATAAAACCGGCTGAAAATATCTGTGTGAGCGCACCATTACGCGAGGTGGTGAAGCTGATGGATGCCAACCTCGAAGAGCCTTTGGAATTGGAGCAGTTGGCGGTCTACGCTGGCCGTTCACGCAGACAACTCGAACGCTTGTTCAAGGAACAACTGGGAACGACGCCGCAACGGTATTACATGGAACTGCGTATCACCGAGGCGCGCCGACTGCTCCAGCACACAGAGCTATCCCAGGTAGACGTGTTGGTTGCTTGTGGCTTTGTATCCCCCAGTCACTTCAGCAAGTGCTATAGCTCGTACTTTGGATACAGGCCCTCCAAGGAAACGCGACTCGTCAAATAAAAACTTTTTTCGAGTCTGCGTACGCCCCCTTGAATTCTTCCGCTGAGAATCTGTTTGCGAATCTGCAAGCGGGTAGCTGTCACGAAATGAAAAGCCATTGTCGTCTGATGAGAAGCGGCCCGCCAGACTGCGTCCTACAGTCCAATCAGCGCAAATCGACGCAGCACGCCAACCTTGCAGAATGGAGAATAAGAAAACATGGCCAACGCCGTACGCTTCTACGAAACCGGTGGTCCCGACGTTCTTCGTTATGAAGAGGTCGAAGTCGGCGAACCCGGTCCAGGCCAGGTCCGTCTTCGTCATGTGGCGGTCGGCCTGAACTATGCCGACACCTATTTTCGCAATGGCACCTACCCGATCCCGATGCCTAACGGCATGGGGGTTGAGGCCTCCGGTGTGGTCCAGGCAATCGGCGAGGGGGTAACCAACGTACAAGTGGGTGATCGCGTCACCTACACCGGATTTCTCAATACATTGGGTGCCTATAGCACTGAGCGTCTGATTCCGGCCGCGCCGCTGATCAAGCTGCCGGAAACCATCAGTTTCGAGACGGCCGCGGCCATGACCATGCGCGGCCTGACGTCGGCGTACCTGATGCGGCGCATTTACGATTTCAAGGCGGGCGACAGTATTCTGCTGCACGCCGCCGCCGGTGGTGTGGGCCTGATCGTTTCGCAGTGGGCCAAGCTGCTCGGCCTGACTGTCATCGGCACCGTGTCCACCGAGCTCAAGGGCGAAATCGCCCAGGCCCATGGCTGCGATCATGTCATCAATTACAGCCATGAAGACGTCGCCCAGCGCGTTCGCGAATTGACGGACGGCGTCGGTGTCAACGTGGTGTTCGACAGTGTCGGCAAGAACACCTTCATGGGCTCCCTGGATTCGCTCAAGCGCCGCGGCCTGATGGTCTGCGTCGGCACGGCGTCCGGCCCGATCCCGGCTTTCGATCCGGTACTGCTGGCGATGAAAGGCTCGCTGTTCATGACCCGCCCGGCCTTGGCCGATTACATCGCCGACCCGCTGGAAAAAACTGCTCTGGCGGACGAGTTGTTTGGCCTCGTCGGCAGCGGTCGGATCAAGATCGAGATCAACCAGCACTATGCGTTGCAAGATGCCGTGCAGGCCCATCGCGACCTGGAATCACGCAAGACCACGGGTTCATCGATTTTCGTCATTTAAGGGAGTCGCCTGCCATGAAAGTCGAACAATTGACCTGCAGCATTGGCGCGGAACTGCTCGGCGTGAACCTCGCCGACGCGATCCACGACAATGGTCTTTTTGCCGAGATTCGTGCTCAGCTACTCAAGCATCGGGTGGTGTTCCTGCGTGATCAGGACATCACTCGCGCCGAGCATGTGGCATTCGCCCGCCGTTTCGGCGAGCTGGAGGATCATCCGGTGGCTGGCAGCGATCCGGATCATCCGGGCCTGGTGCGCATCTACAAGAGTCCGGATCAGCCGATTGACCGCTACGAAAATGCCTGGCACACCGATGCTACCTGGCGCGAAGCACCGCCGATGGGCTGTGTGCTGCGTTGCGTGGAATGCCCGCCCGTGGGCGGCGACACCATGTGGGCCAACATGGTGGAAGCCTACGCACGCTTGCCGGATGACGTGAAATCGAAGATTGCCGACCTGCGCGCCCGCCACAGTATCGAAGCAAGTTTTGGTGCCGCCATGCCGATCGAAAAGCGTCTGGCACTCAAGGCGATGTACCCGGATGCCGAGCACCCGGTGGTGCGCACCCATCCGGAAACCGCTGAAAAGGTACTGTTCGTCAATGCCTTTACCACCCACTTGAGTAACTACCACACCCCCGAGCGGGTACGTTTTGGCCAGGACGCCAACCCTGGCGCGAGTGAGCTGCTGCGCTACCTGATCAGCCAGGCCTATATCCCCGAGTATCAGGTGCGCTGGCGCTGGAAACCCAACAGCATCGCTATCTGGGACAACCGCAGTACCCAGCACTACGCCGTCATGGATTACCCGCCGTGCCATCGCAAGATGGAGCGTGCCGGGATCATCGGCGACAAGACTTACTGATCGACCGCAACTGCATTCGCACTCGCACCTGCATACAGGCTTACCCGGCACGACCCCATGTGGGCGGACAACCATAATAATAGGAGTAACTCATGCAATTCTTCGACGATTCCCTGCACCCGGAAAACATGGAAAAGGTGGTCATCACCGTGGCCCCGTATGGCCCTGAGTGGATGCCGGAAGACTTTCCCGAAGACATCCCGTTGACCATGGATGAGCAAGTACAGAAAGCGGTCGATTGCTATGAAGCCGGGGCTACCGTACTGCACCTGCATGTGCGCGAACTGGACGGCAAGGGTTCCAAGCGTCTGTCCAAATTCAATGAGTTGATTGCCGGTGTGCGTGAGGCCGTGCCGGACATGATCATCCAGGTCGGTGGTTCGATTTCCTTCGCCCCCGAAAGCGATGGCGAAGCCGCCAAGTGGCTGTCTGACGATACGCGCCACATGCTGGCCGAGCTGACGCCAAAACCCGATCAGGTCACGGTGGCGATCAACACCACCCAGATGAACATCATGGAGCTGCTCTATCCGGAATACCTGGAAGGCACTTCCCTGGCTAACCCGGCCTATCAGGCTGCCTACAGCGAGATGACCGTGCCGGCGGGCCCGGCCTGGGTCGCGGAGCATCTGCGTCGGCTGATGGCGGCGGGTGTGCAGCCGCATTTCCAGCTGACCGGCATGCATGCCATGGAAACCCTTGAGCGCCTGGTGCGCAAAGGCGTGTACATGGGACCGTTGAACCTGACCTGGATCGGCATCGGCGGCGGTTTCGATGGCCCCAATCCGTTCAACTTCTTCAACTTTGTCCACCGCGCTCCGGACGGCTGTACCCTGACCGCCGAATCGCTGCTGAAGAACGTGCTGCCGTTCAATGTCATGGCAATGGCCATGGGGATGCATCCACGGGTGGGCATTGAAGACACGATTATCGATCACAAAGGTGAGCGTTTCAGCTCGGTGCAGCAGATCGAGCAAACCGTGCGCGTAGCCCATGAATTGGGTCGCGCAATCGCCACCGGTAAAGAAGCCCGTGAAATTTACCGCATCGGTGTGCAGTACCAGAGTATCGATGAAACCCTGTTGGCCAACGGCATGGCCCCCAACCGCAAGGCTGGCCAGAAAGGTGTGCCGCAACGCGACTGATCGACAGCGAGGGCGGGAGGTCGACGGCCTCTCGTTCGCTGCATTGCAACACGCTCGATAACAATAAATACAACAATGTTTCGAGGAGGCTGCATGGCCTTTCACCCAATCGCCGCAGACGATGACGACGCCAGTGGTGTCGGTATTGCGCGCAAATATGCCTGGATCGTCTTCGCACTGACGTTCGGCCTGTTGATTTCCGATTACATGTCGCGTCAGGTGCTGAACGCGGTATTCCCGATGCTCAAGGGCGAGTGGGCACTGAGCGACGGCCAGCTCGGGTTGCTCAGTGGCATTGTCGCCTTGATGGTTGGCCTGCTGACATTCCCTCTGTCATTGATGGCGGATCGCTTCGGACGAGTAAAAAGTCTGGCACTGATGGCACTGCTGTGGAGTCTGGCCACACTGGGCTGCGCCTTGGCGCAGGACTACCAGCAGCTGTTTATTGCCCGCTTCATGGTGGGTGTCGGCGAAGCGGCCTACGGCAGCGTTGGCATCGCGGTAGTGATTTCGGTCTTTCCCAAACATATGCGCGCAACCCTGGCCAGCGCCTTCATGGCGGGCGGCATGTTCGGTTCAGTATTGGGCATGGCGTTAGGCGGTGTAATCGCCGCCAAGTTGGGTTGGCGCTGGTCGTTCGCTGGCATGGCGCTGTTCGGCCTGCTACTGGCCGTGCTTTACCCGATCATCGTCAAGGAGGCGCGCATCGCCCCCCAACGCGCAGCCCTCACCGCAAACAAGGCCGTTGCAGCGGTCAAGCGCCCATTACGCACGCTGTGTTCCAGCCGTTCAGTGGTCGCGGCCTATATCGGCAGTGGCTTGCAACTGTTCGTTGGCGGCACCGTGATTGTGTGGATGCCCAGCTACCTCAATCGTTATTACGACATGGGTACAGACAAGGCGGGCGGTGTCGCGGCGATCATCGTGCTGTGCAGCGGAGCGGGAATGATTCTGTGCGGCATGCTCAGCGACCGCATGTGTCGCGACTCACCGGAACGCAAGGTCGCTCTGGCCATCGCGTTTTGCCTGGGCAGTTGCCTGCTGCTGTCGGCGGCGTTCGCCTTGCCGGCGGGGCCAGCGCAACTGGTGCTGATCTGTCTGGGAATGCTGATTGCCGCCGGCACCACCGGACCTGCCGGAGCGATGGTTGCCAACCTGACTCATTATTCAGTCCACGGCACTGCCTTCGCCACGCTGACCCTGGCCAACAACATGCTTGGGTTGGCCCCGGGGCCGTTCATCACCGGCAAGGTGTCCGACCTCATCGGCTTGCATGCTGCTTTTCAATGGGTGCCACTGGTCAGCATCGCGGCAGCGGCGGTGTTCTTTTATGCCAAGTGTCATTACCACAAAGATATCGCCCGCCTTGCGGGAGAGCGTGTCAACGAGTCGGTGAGCGAAGCCGTGTTGGAGGTGAAGGTGTGAGTGGTCGTTTACGTATTGATGTGTTCTTCGATTTCATCTGCCCGAGGTGCCTGATCGGTAAGCGCCAACTGGAACGTGCGCAGGATTTGCTGCGCATCCAGCAACCGGATGTGCAAATCACCACGGTGTGGCACGGGGTGCAGTTGTTGCCGCAACTGCCGGTACAGGGCGAGCCCTTTGCCGAGTTTTATCGCAAGCGCCTGGGCAGTGCCGAAGCGGTGAGTCTGCGCCAGGCTCAGGTGCAGCAAGCCGCGATGGCGGTGGGGGTGCCCATCGACCTGAGCCGCATCGCCACCATGCCCAATACCGCTGATGCCCATCGCTTGCTGGAGCGTGCCGCTGTGCTGGGCAGTACGGCACAGCGTGATGTCTTGCTTGAACGTCTGTTCGCTGCCTACTTCCAGTACGGCGAGGACCTGGGTTGTCATGAGACCTTGATCGCCATCGCCCAGGCGTGTGGCTTCGACGCTGATGCCATGGCCTCCGTTCTGCAAGGTGACGGCGATCCTTACGTCGGCAACGAGGCAGGAGCTGGCAGCGGTGTGCCGTGTTTTCAATTCGACCGTCGCCTGACGGTGGTAGGCGCGCAGCCTGCCGAGGAACTGCTTGGCGCAATGGGCGAAGCCTTGCTCGATAGCCATCGCGCGCGGCTACCGGCATGAGCCGGCGTGTACCCGTGCCTGCCGGAAAACTCCCGCGGGCGGGAGGCCGTGCGCTGGTTGAGTTCGAGGGCAAAAGCCTGGCGTTGTTCAACGTCGAGGGCGATCTGTTTGCCATCGACGACGATTGCCCACATCAGGGCGCCTCGCTGTGTGGCGGGCGCCTTGAGGGGCGGGTGATTCAATGCTGCGCCCATGGCCTGCGCTTCGATCTGCGCAGCGGCTACTTGCTCAATTCAACCCAACTCAAAGTCGCCAACTACCCGGTCGAGGTCGTCGACGGCCAGGCATTCATCGTCATTGTTTCTGAGGAGTCCGTGCCATGAGCACCATCGCTCTCACCCGTGTCCATAGCCGAACGCGCGAATTGGCGCCGGGTTTCATCGTCAGTCTGATTGTGGCGGCGGCAGCCTCCTTTCTGTCCGAGCATTATGGTGCGCCGGTGATGCTGTTCGCCTTGCTGCTGGGCATGGCGCTCAACTTCCTGGCCAGTGACGGCGCGTGCAAGGCCGGCATCGAGTTCACCGCCCGCACCGTGTTGCGTATTGGCGTGGCGCTGCTGAGCATGCGCATCACACTGGAGCAGATTGCCGCTCTTGGCTGGAAGCCAGTGGCCTTGGTGGTGATTCTGGTGGTGGTGACGATTGGCGTTTCGGTGGTCGCGGCCAAGGCGCTGGGTTTTCAGCGTTTGTTCGGCATGCTCACCGGCGGGGCAACCGCGATCTGTGGCGCCTCGGCTGCACTGGCGCTAGCGGCGGCGTTACCCAATCATCCGCAGAAAGAGCGTGCCACGCTGTTCACCGTCATTGGGGTGTCGGCACTGTCGACCACGGCGATGATCCTGTATCCGATGATTGCCAACTGGCTGTCGTTGTCACCCCAAATGGCAGGGATGTTCCTCGGCGGCACCATCCACGATGTCGCTCAGGTGGTCGGTGCCGGTTACAGCCTGTCGACCGAGACCGGTGACATAGCCACGGTGGTCAAGCTGATGCGGGTCGCCATGCTGCTGCCGGTGATCCTCTGCGCCACCCTGATCACCCGTATGCAGGGCGCCGATACGGCGGGCAAACGACCGCCGCTGCTACCGTGGTTCGCCGTCGGTTTTCTGATTCTGGCCTGTATCAACAGCACCGGCTGGGTCGCTCCAGTGGTACAGGGCTCGGTCAACGAACTGTCGCGCTGGTGCCTGGTGGTTTCCATCAGCGCCTTGGGGATGAAGACTCAGCTCAAGGAGCTGGCCGCAGTCGGCATCAAGCCCATCCTGCTGATGGTAGGGGAGACGGTGTTCCTTGCTGTGCTGGTGCTGTTGTTGCTGCACTGGGGCTTCTAAGCCCGTTAAGAAATACTGGCTGCGGCAAACCTTTTTGTAGCAGCTGGCGAAGCCTGCGTTCGGCCGCGCAGCGGTCGTGAATTCAAACGATAGGGTGCTTCAGGAAAACCGCGCACTCAGTTTTTACGACTGCTACGCAGCCGAACGCAGGCTTCGCCAGCTGCTACTGAGCGTTGCACTGCGTTGCCTCCATGGCGCGGTGGGACTCTCGGCCGGTGTCACAAACACCGGTTCTTTTGCGGCGACTGTACTAGCAGTCGCCGTTTTTTTTTGCAATCCCTGCGTCTATCTCAATCGGTTCAGGGTTCGGTGGAGCCGGGCAGGGTGGTCGGGGCCATCGGTGCTTTGATGGCCTGTTTTTGTGCGCTGCGCCACGCGGCGGGAGGCATGCCAAACTGGGAGATGAACCAGCGTGTGAAGGAGCTCGCCATGGAGTAACCGAGCATGTCGGCGATCCGGCCCAGCGAGTAATTCGGGTTTTCCAGGTAACGCAGTACCAGATCGCGGCGCACATCGTTGATCAGGTCGTTGAAGGCGCAGCCATCGTCTTTGAGGCGGCGCTGTAGCGTCCGAACGTTCATGCCCTGGGTCTGGGCGATCTGCTCGATGGTGGCGCGTCCCATCGGCAACAACAGGTAGATGGCTTTGCGCACCTCGAACAGCATCGACGGTCCTTCGTGGCTCAGCAGTGAGTCGAGGTAACTCTGGGCGTAGCGAGCCATGGCCGGATCGGCATGGGGATTGGTCATGTCGAGGCTGGCATCTGAGCAGACAATGCCATTGAACTCGCTGCCGAACTCCAGAGTGCAACCGAACAGGCGACGATGCAGTTGCAGGTTGTCGGGGGCCTGATGCGTGAAGTTGACGCTGTAGGGGTGCCAGTGTGTGCCAAGCAAGGCGGCGCACAGGCGGAACATAACCCCGATTGCCAGCTCAGTGGCTTGTCGGCAGGGCATCGGTGATTCGGTGACCACCTCCTCGCGAATGATCACCATCTTGCCGGCCTCTTCAATGAAAATGGCCAGCGAATCGTTCATCAAATGACGGTAATGCACCACGACCTGCAAAGCATCACGCAGCGTACGCTGGTGGCTGAGCAGCAGGCTGACCACACCGAAGTCCGAGAGTTGGCGCGACTCGGCCATGCTCAGGCCGAAGCTCTGGCAGCCACTGGCGGTAGCCGACTCTTCAAGCAAGCGCACGGCGGCATCGATGGGAATCCGGTGTTCAGGGGCTTGCAACTGGGCCTTGCTCAGGCCGACGGCCGCCAGTAAATCGCGTGGGTTGAACCCCAGGTACTGAGTGACCTCCAGGTAGTTGGTCAAGACGGCGGCGCGAACAAGCTTGGTCATGCGAAGGTCTTTCCTGGGCAGATTCCGATGGAAATGAGCGTGGCGACTATATCCAGCACATCATCAATTGAACAGTTGTGACGTCATCGATGGTGTTCCTGCGGATCTGTCGGGACTCACCACCGACTTATGGATCAATTGACGCTCACCCGTTGATTACAGTGGCCTTGAGCGGACCTGTCGGTTTTTTGACCAGTGGTCGCGCCACTCCAACGCCTGGAAATCTGTCATCAAAAGAAAAGTGGCTGACGTCCAATGAAAAGCGCCTCGGGTGGGCGCTCTTTAATGTCGGTACTACAAAAAGCTTCTGGCGATAGAGCCGGTCGAGTCATCGAGAAAGCGAAGGTGTTGACGTGGACAAACTGCAAACTGCCGCAACCGTTCTGATCGTACCGGGCCTGCGCGAGCATGTTGCCGAGCATTGGCAAACGTTGCTTGAGGCCAGGCTGAGCAAGGTGCGCAGTGTGCCGCCGCTTGAAACCGACAAGCTCGACTGCAGCGCCCGGGTCCGGGCGATTCAGCACGAACTGGAGCAGATCGAAGGGCCAGTGATTCTGGTGGCCCACAGCGCCGGCGTGTTGATGGTCGCGCACTGGGCTGCGCGACATAGCCGCCCAATCAAGGGCGCTCTGCTGGCCGCGCCACCGGATCTTGATGCCGATTGGCCGCAAGGCTACCCATCCGCCCAAACCCTGCGTACCCAGGGTTGGGATCCTCTTCCCCAAGGCCCGCTGCCGTTCCGCAGCCTGGTGGCCGGCAGCACCAACGATCACCTTGCCAGCCTGGATGCCGTCACTCGCCTGGCTAAAGGCTGGGGTGCCGAACTGCTCAATCTGGGCGCGGTGGGTCATCTCAATCCGGCTGCGGGTTATGGCCGCTGGCCACAAGCCGAAGCACTCATCCTCGAGTTGGACCGCTAGTTCAGGAGCCGGCTGGCCGCTAGCCATCCGGCAATTGCCCTCATTCCTGAAAAACGCAAACCCCTGGAACAAGGGGTTGCGTGAGGGCGGCTGCGCTTAAAACAAATACAAAAAGGCGGAGGCAACGCAATGCACAACAATAAGAGTCACGGGTTTACACCCTCGCGTTACACCTTGTTGGCCTCGGCCATTCTGGCCGCAGCCATGCCGGTGGCCCATGCGGTCGAACTCGATACGGGTAACCCGGACTGGACCGCGCGTTTGGATAACACCGTCAAATACAACTACGGCGTGCGCACCGAGAGCGCCGACAAGCGCATGTTGGGGACACCGAACAACAACGATGGCGACTATAACTTTCGCAAGTCCGGGACCAATATCACCAACCGAATTGACCTGTTGACCGAGATGGATGTGGTCTACAAGAACAGCATGGGCTTTCGCCTCAGTGCCGCCAGTTGGTACGACAAGGCGTATGAAAATACCGGCTCCAATTCCAATCCGTTCGTCAACGGCAACGACGCAAGGTCGGGCCTGGTCGCCAACGACCCACGCCTTGCCGCGGTCACTACAGACAATGTCGGCAATGGCAGTCCCCACCTGAGCAACTATGCCCAGCGTTATTACACCGGTCCCTCCGGCGAAATTCTTGATGCCTTCGTTTTCTACAGCACCGAAGTGGGCGAAGAGTCCCTGCTGAGCGTCAAGGCGGGTCAGCACAACGTGTTCTGGGGCGAGACCGTTCTCAACCCCGTGCACTCGATCAGCTACGGCCAGTCTGGCCTGGACCTGGCCAAACTGGCGGCCTCGCCCGGTACCGAAGCCAAGGAACTGTTCGTTCCGCGTAATCAGCTGTCGATGTCGTTCACCGTCAATCCGGAGTTGACCGTTGGCGCCCAGTACTTCCTGGATTGGGATGCTGCCCGACTGCCGGAAGCCGGTACCTACTATGGCGGTTCCGATCTGGTCGGCTTCGGCGCGCAGTCTTTCCTACTGGGCAACACCAATGCCGTGGTACCCGGCAGCCCTCTGGGCTGCGGCCTGGCCCCCTGCAATGGGCTGACCAACGTGCGTCGGGGACACGATCTGACGCCGGATAAAAGCGGAGACTGGGGCGTGATGGCCAAGTGGTCGCCCGCCTGGCTGGACGGCACGCTCGGCGTCTATTACCGCAAGACCTCGGACATTTTGCCTCAAGCCTGGTTGAACGCTACCGGGCTGACGTCGGCCAATCCCAACGGGACTCCGCCAGCGGGTATGGTGCCGGCGGTCGTTAACACGCTTAACTCGCTGAGCACCAGCACCTATCAACTGGCCTATGCCGACAATATCCACATCTTCGGTCTGAGCCTGTCCAAGGATGTGGGCGGTGTGAGTGTGGGCTCGGACCTGAACATTCGTCACAACATGCCGCTTGCCAGCATCCCGGCGATTCTCAGTTCCACCGGGCCGCTAGGGTTGGGCGCCGGTCTGGGTCTGTTGCCTGCTCGTACGGCGCAGACCGGCATCGTCTATGACGTCCCGAGCAAGGGCGACAGCATGAGCGCCACCGGCGACACGCTGCACTGGACGCTCAACGGTCTGATGACCTTTCCCAAGACGCCCGTATTTGATTCGGCAACCCTGCTCACCGAGCTGTACTACAGCAATCTGCTCAAGCTCGATAGCAAGAACGAAGCGCTCTACAAGGGCAATAGCAGCTACCGCGGCGTCGATGCTCCGACTCGGGACAACTGGGGCATCGCAGCCAACTTCACGCCGACCTGGTACCAGGTACTTCCTGGTGTCGACTTCAACATGCCGATGTCCATCAACATGGGGCTTGCCGGTGTGTCACCGGTATCCGGCGGCGGTGCGAAAGACACCGGTAACTATGCGGTCGGCGTCGGTGCCGTTGTTTACAACAAATACTTTGTCGACCTGAAGTACGTGGACTCCTTCGGCAAGACCGACAAGTGTGATGTCAGTGGTGTGAGTACCGGCGCGGCCAATGCTGGCAGCGGGGACGGCTCCACGCCGAACGCCTTCAGCGGCAACCAGAACTACGCGTGTTATGGCGGTGGCTACTCGGCCTTTTCCGGTGGTGGCGCAACTACTGCGGACCGTGGCGCCGTTTACCTGACGATGAAAACCACCTTTTGATTCACCCATGGCTTAGTCACCTAAGCAGGAGAACAACAAGATGAAATTCGTGCACACATTGCTGGCCGTTTCTCTGACCATGGCCGTTGCCGCTCAGGCACAGGCCGCTGTATCGGCTCAGGAAGCCGCCAGACTGGGCAGCAACCTGACCCTGGTCGGGGCGGAAAAAGCCGGGAACGCCGATGGCTCCATTCCCGCCTATTCGGGTGGCCTGACCACGCCACCGGCCAGCTTCAAAGCCGGTGACAGCATGCGCCCGGACCCCTTTGTCGACGAAAAAACACTGCTGGTGATCGACGGCAAGAACGTCGATCAGTACAAAGGCGAGCTGACGGCGACCACGGTAGAACTGGCCAGGCGTTTCCCCAGCTTCCATGTCAATGTCTATCCGACTCACCGCACCGTCACACTGCCCAAGGCTGTGCTGGACAATGGCGTGAAAAATGCGACTGGCGCCAAATCCCTCGAAGGTGGGCTGGCGATCGACAACGTGCTGCCCGGAGTGCCGTTTCCAATCCCGCAGTCGGGCAACGAGGCGATGTGGAACTTCCTGCTGCGTTATCAGGGGGTCAGCATCAACTCCAAGTACGACTCCTGGAACGTCGACTCCGCAGGCGTTCCGAGCCTGGCAACTACCGGGCAGGCGTTCATTTCCTATCCGATCTACGAAAACCTGGCGCAGCCGATCAGCAGCGCCGACGTGTACTACCAGATGAAGCTGTCCTACACCGGACCTGCGCGCCGGGCCGGCGAAGCGGTGATGCTCAAGGACGCCGCCAACCCGTTGCAACAGCCGCGCCGCGCCTGGCAGTACCTGCCTGGCCAGCGTCGGGTCAAGCTGGCGCCGAACCTGGCCTACGACACGCCTAACCCCGGCACCGCCGGTGCGGGCACCTACGACGATGTCTTTGTGTTCAACGGTGCACTGGACCGTTACGACTGGAAGCTGGTGGGCAAGCAGGAAATGATCGTGCCTTACAACACCTACAAGCTGACCTACGCCCAGGACCCCAAGTCGCTGACCACCGCCAATCATCTGGCACCTGACTACGTGCGCTGGGAAAAACACCGGGTCTGGGTGGTGGAAGGCAACCTCAAGGCCGGTGCGCGGCACATCTATCAGAAGCGTCGTTTCTACCTGGATGAAGACAGCTGGACCGCTCTGGCCTCAGATCAGTATGACGCCCGTGGTCAGTTGTACCGTGGTTCCTTCGCGTTCCTCAGCCAAAGCTATGACAAGCAGATCCCGGATTCCACACCCTTCATGATCTACGACCTGGTCGGTGGTTCCTACAACATCAACGGTGTGGTGGGGCCTTACGGCGGCATCAGGTACACCGATCCGCTCTCCAAGGCGCAGTGGTCGCCGGAGTCCCTGGCGGGTTCCGGCATTCGCTAATGCGAACACCAGGTTTGAACGTCGGGCTGCACGGTTGTGTGTCCCGGCGCGGCTATCTGAAGAGGACGCGGTATGTGTTCGTACAAAAAGTACCTGCAATTGGCGCTAGGCATCTTGTTTGCAATGTTGCAGGGGCTCACCCAGGCGGCCAGTTATGTCGATGTATTGGATCTGCCGGCCAGGGCCAGCGCCCTGGCTGTCAGCAGCCCGTTGTCCGGCATGGCGCGCGCTGGTGAGCGATTGATTGCGGTCGGGCAACGTGGCCACATTCTCTATTCCGATGACTCCGGCAAACACTGGCAGCAAGCCGCGGTGCCGGTGAGTGCCGATCTCACTGCGGTGAATTTTCCTTCCGCCATGCAGGGCTGGGCAGTCGGCAACGACGGCGTGGTGTTGCACAGCAGCGACGCCGGGGTTACCTGGCGCAAGCAACTGGACGGCCGCCAGATCGGTGCCTTGCTGGTCAAGCATTATGGGGCGTTGGCCAGTGCAGAACCCGGCAACGAACAATGGCCACTGCTGGCCGCCGAAGGCCAGCGGCTGGTGGAGCAGGGCGCGGATAAAACCTTGCTCGATGTCTGGTTCGCCAACGACAACCTTGGTTATGTGGTCGGTGTGTTCAACCTGATCCTGCGCACCGAGGATGGTGGCCAGAACTGGACACCGTTTCAGGACCGTACCGACAACCCGCAGGGTTTTCACCTCAACGCCATCGCCTCCACTGGCGACGGGCTGTACATCGCTGGGGAGCAAGGCCTGTTGCTCAAATGGGATGAGGCTCATCAGCGTTTCGCCGCCGTGCAAACACCCTATCAGGGCAGCTTTTTCGGCGTGGTTGGCAAGCCCGGTGAAGTGATTGCCTATGGCTTGCGCGGCAACGTGCTGCGCAGCACGAACGGCGGCCTCAGTTGGACTGCGCTGGACAGCGGCCTTCACGTCAGCATCACCGCCGGCATCGTCGACGCCAGCGGTCATTATCGCTTGTTCACCCAAGGCGGACAGATGCTGGTCAGTCAAGGGACTGGCGCGGACATGCACCTGATGCGGCAACCCGAACCGTCACCGGTGGCCGGCGCCACTCAGGCCGCCGATGGCGCGCTGGTGGTGGTGGGCAGTCGTGGTGCACAGACATTGTCCATCGAATAAGACCTCGAACCCTTAGAGCGAGAACCCAGACATGGGCAATATCAAGCAAGACACCATGCCGGTGATCCGCGACGTGCGTGACTTCGACCGCCACTCCGGCAACCGGCTGGAGCGGATGGTGTTCAACTATCGCCCGCTGTTCATGCTGCTGATGGCGCTGGCCACTGTGGTGCTGGGCTACATGGCCGCAACACGTCTGGAACTGCGCCCCAGCTTCGAGAAAATGATTCCGCAGAGCCAGCCGTACATCCAGAACTTTCTGGAAAACCGCCAGTCACTGCGCGGCTTGGGTAACTCGGTGCGCGTGGTCGTGGAGAACACCCGGGGCGATATCTTCGACCCCGCTTACCTGGACGTGCTTAAACAGGTCAACGATCAGTTGTTCCTCACCGAAGGCGTCGACCGCGCCTGGATGAAGTCGTTGTGGAGCCCGGCGGTGCGCTGGACCGAAGTCACCGAGGAAGGCTTCCAGGGTGGCCCGGTAATGCCCGATGCCTATGAGGGCAAGCCCGAGCAAATAGAACAGTTGCGCCAGAACATTTCCCGCGCCGGGATCGTCGGCAGTCTGGTGGCCAGTGACTTCACGTCGAGCATGTTGGTCGTACCGCTGCTGGACAAGGCTGCCGCCGGTGGTCAGCGCATCAACTACCACGGGTTCTCGCAGATGCTTGAAGAGCAGTTGCGCGACAGGATCGAGTTCGCCGGCGACAGCTCCGCCCGCAAAGCCGGGGAAGAGGGCAAGGGCCAGTACAAGATCCGGGTGATCGGTTTCGCCAAACTGATGGGCGACCTGATCGATGGCCTGATTCAGGTGATGATGTTCTTCGGACTGGCCGTGGTCACCTCGCTGATAATCATTTTCCTCTACACCCGTTGCGTGCGCAGTACCTTGCTGGTGGTCGGCTGCTCGCTGGTCGCGGTGATCTGGCAACTGGGCATCGTCGCCTGGCTGGGCTATGCCATTGATCCGTACTCGGTGCTGGTGCCTTTCCTGATCTTTGCCATCGGTGTGTCCCACGCGGCGCAGAAGATGAACGGCATCATGCAGGACATTGCTCGTGGCACCCACAAACTGATCGCCGCGCGCTACACCTTTCGCCGTCTGTTCATTGCCGGCGTCACCGCGCTGCTGGCCGACGCTGTGGGTTTCGCCGTGCTGATGCTGATCGACATTCCGGTGATCAAGGACCTTGCCATCACTGCCAGTATCGGCGTTGCGGTACTGATCTTCACCTCGCTGTTGCTGATGCCGGTGGCGCTTTCCTATGTTGGCGTCGGTGCGAAGGCTGCAGAGCGCGCCCTGAAAATCGACACCCGGGCGGACGGGCACAAAGGCTTTGGCAAACTGTGGGACTGGCTCGACCGTTTCACCACGGCCAAGTGGGCCACGGGCGCCGTTCTGATCGCACTCTTGATGGGCATCGGCGGCTTTGTGATCAGCCTGCACCTGAAGATTGGCGACCTCGAGAGTGGTGCACCGGAGTTGCGTGCCGATTCTCGCTATAACCGTGACAACGCCTACATCACCCGTCACTACGCGTTATCCAGCGACCTGTTCGCGGTGATGATCAAGACACCTCCGGAAGGCTGCCTGAGCTACAAGACACTGGTCCTCGCCGACCGTCTGGCCTGGGAGCTGCAACAGTATCCGGGCGTGCAGGCGACGGCCTCGCTGGTCAATGCCGTGCGCCAGATCACAGCGGGGAGCTATGAGGGCAACCCCAAGCTCAACAGTATCCAGCGCAACCAGGACGTCTTGAACTACGCCGCGCAGCAAGCCTCGGTCAACTCCCCGGAGCTGTTCAATACCGACTGCTCACTGATGCCGGTGATTGCCTTTCTCAAGGACCACAAGGCCGAGACCCTGGATGCGGTGGTCGGGATCGCCGACACCTTCGCCCGGGAAAACAGCAGCGATGACCGCCAGTTCCTGCTGGCTGCCGGGACCGCCGGCATTGAAGCCGCGACCAACATCGTGGTGCGCGAGGCCAATCGCACCATGCTGCTTTACGTCTATGCGGCGGTGACGCTGTTTTGCCTGATGACCTTCCGCAGCTGGCGCGCCACGCTGGTTGCGCTGTTACCGCTGGTGCTGACCTCGATCCTTTGCGAGGCGTTGATGGTGGTCATGGGCATTGGCGTGAAGGTGGCGACCCTGCCGGTGATCGCGCTGGGCGTGGGGATCGGTGTGGACTACGCGTTGTACCTGCTCAGTGTGCAGTTGCATTACCAGCGTCAGGGCCTGCCGCTGACTCAGGCCTACCGCAACGCCGTGTCGTTTACCGGCCGGGTGGTGGGTCTGGTGGGCATCACCCTGGCGGCCGGTGTGGTGTGCTGGGTTTGGTCGCCGATCAAATTCCAGGCGGACATGGGCATCCTGCTGACCTTCATGTTCCTGTGGAACATGCTCGGTGCGCTGATTCTGATTCCTGCCCTGTCGCATTTCCTGCTGCGGGGGGTGTCGCTTGATCGTCACCCTGTTCCGGAGGCCCCTCAGGGGCATGCCGGTGAAACCGTCCCAACCCAACCTTCGGGCATGCATCACGCCCAGACTATTGCGGAGTAAGCCAACGATGTCTGATTACAAAGCTCCCTTGCGCGACATGCGCTTTGTCCTCAACGAGGTCTTCGAGGTGTCCAGGCTATGGGCCCGACTGCCCGGCCTGGCCGAGGTGATCGATGAAGAGACGGCCGTCGCGATCCTTGAAGAGGCCGGCAAGATCAGTGCCGAAGTGATCGCGCCACTGAACCGCAGCAGCGACGAACAAGGCTGTACGTGGAGCAATGGCACGGTGACCGCCCCGGACGGTTTTGTCGCGGCGTACCGGGCGTTCGCCGAAGGCGGTTGGGTGGGTGTGGGCGGCGACCCGCAGTTCGGTGGCATGGGCATGCCCAAGGCCATTTCGGCCCAGGTCGAGGAGATGGTCAATTCCGCCAGCCTGTCGTTCGGCCTGTACCCGATGCTGACCGCCGGCGCGTGCCTGTCGATCAATGCCCATGCCAGTCAGGCGCTCAAGGAACGCTATCTGCCGAACATGTACGCCGGCACCTGGACCGGTTCGATGTGCCTGACCGAGGCCCATGCCGGCACCGACCTGGGCCTGATTCGCACCCGAGCCGAGCCCGCGGCCGACGGTAGCTACACGATCAGCGGCAGCAAGATTTTCATTACCGGCGGCGAGCACGACCTGAGCGAAAACATCATTCACCTAGTGCTGGCCAGACTGCCGGATGCGCCCGCCGGCCCTAAAGGTATTTCCCTGTTTCTGGTGCCCAAGGTACTGGTCAACACCGACGGATCCTTGGGGGAACACAACTCGCTGTCCTGCGGTTCAATCGAACACAAGATGGGCATCAAGGCATCCGCTACCTGCGTGATGAACTTTGACGGCGCGACCGGCTGGATCGTCGATGCGCCGAACAAGGGCCTGGCAGCGATGTTCACCATGATGAATTACGAACGTCTGGGCGTGGGTATCCAGGGGGTGGCGTTGGGTGAGCGTTCATACCAGAACGCGGTCGAATACGCCCGTGACCGTCTGCAAAGCCGTTCGCCGACGGGCGCGCAGAACAAGGACAAGGCCGCCGATCCGATCATCGTGCATCCGGATGTACGCCGCATGCTATTGACCATGAAGGCCTTGAACGAAGGCGGGCGGGCGTTTTCCAGCTACGTCGCCCTGCAACTGGATACCGCCAAGTACAGCGAAGAGGCGGTAACCCGCACCCGCGCCCAAGAGCTGGTGTCGTTACTGACTCCGGTGGCCAAGGCGTTTCTCACCGACATGGGGCTGGAAACCACGGTGCTCGGCCAGCAGATTTTCGGCGGCCACGGCTACATCCGCGAGTGGGGGCAGGAACAATTGGTTCGCGATGTGCGGATCACCCAGATCTACGAAGGCACCAACGGCATCCAGTCACTGGACCTGGCCGGGCGCAAGATCGTCGGCAGCGGCGGGGCGCTTTACCGTTTGTTCGCTGCTGAAATTCGCCACTTCATCGCCAACGCCGGCACTGACCTCGGCGAGTTCTGCAAGCCGTTGAGCGCCGCCGTGGACACCCTCGACGAGTTGACCGGGTGGCTGCTGGATCGGGCACAGAACAACCCGAACGAAATCGGCGCTGCCTCGGTCGAGTACCTGCAGGTGTTCGGCTACACCGCTTATGCCTACATGTGGGCACTGATGGCCAAAGCGGCCATGGGCAAACAGGCCGAGGGTGACTTCTACACCAGCAAGCTGGGCACCGCGCGCTTCTACTTTGCCCGACTGCTGCCGCGTATCCACTCGCTGAGTGCTTCGGTCAAGGCTGGCAGCGAATGCCTCTACGAGCTGGAAGCAGCGCAGTTCTGAGCGCTATCGGGAGAGTAGGCAATCGAAGCGCTGATTTTCAGAACTCTCTGCTTTACTAGATATACGATAATTCATATATTCGTATTTCCGTATGTAATCAGAGATGCCGTAGCGCATGACCATCAAAGTAGGTATCAACGGTTTCGGACGTATCGGTCGGCTGGCGCTGCGTGCCGCATGGGACTGGCCCGAGTTTGAATTTGTGCAGGTCAACGACCCGGCAGGCGACGCGATCACTCATGCCCATCTGCTGAACTTCGATTCAGTTCATGGCCGCTGGCAGCATGAGGCCAGCGCCGAGGGCAATAACGTTGTGATCGGTGGCAAGCACATAAAAATCAGCGCCAATAAAACCATCGCCGAAACCGACTGGTCGGGTTGTGATCTAGTGATCGAAGCCAGTGGCAAGATGAAGACCGTCGCGGTGCTCCAGGCTTATCTGGATCAAGGTGTGAAGCGCGTGGTGGTCAGTGCTCCAGTGAAAGAGAAGGGCGCCTTGAACATCGTCATGGGCGTCAATCATCAGTTGTTCAATGCTGCGAAACATCGCATCGTCACTGCTGCGTCGTGTACCACCAACTGTCTGGCGCCAGTGGTGAAGGTGATCCACGAGAAACTCGGCATTCGCCATGGATCGATCACCACTATCCATGATTTGACCAATACCCAAAGCATTCTGGATCAACCGCACAAAGACCTGCGTCGGGCTCGTGCTTCGGGCATGAGCTTGATTCCCACCAGCACCGGTTCAGCTACCGCCATTGCTGAAATCTTCCCTGAGCTTCGTGGCCGATTGAATGGCCATGCCGTGCGTGTACCGCTGGCCAATGCTTCGTTGACCGATTGCGTCTTTGAAGTTGAGCGTGCCACCACTGTTGAAGAAGTGAACCGGTTACTGAAAGATGCTTCCGAAAACGAGCTCAAGGATATCCTCGGTTACGAGGAGCGTCCGCTGGTGTCCATCGACTACCGCACCGACCCGCGCTCCGCGATCATCGACGCGCTGTCGACCATGGTCATCAATAGCACCCAGGTCAAACTCTACGCCTGGTACGACAACGAATGGGGTTACGCCAACCGTACCGTCGAACTGGCCAGGTTGGTCGGTCTTGCCGACCAGCAGGGATAGGAAGTCAGCATGAAGGCGTTGTCAGCCCTTTCCCAGGATGTGCGCCAGTACCTGCTGGTGACCGGTAACTACTGGGCATTTACCCTCACGGACGGCGCACTGCGCATGTTGGTGGTGCTGCACTTCCATGCGTTGGGCTACTCGCCTTTGCAGATTGCGTTTCTTTTCCTGTTCTACGAAATCTTCGGTGTCATCACCAACCTGCTAGGGGGCTATCTCGGTGCCTGGTTGGGCTTGAACCGAACCATGAATGTCGGCCTGGCGTTACAGGTCATTGCCTTGTTGATGCTGGCGGTGCCATCGGCATGGCTGACCATTCCCTGGGTAATGGGCGCTCAAGCGCTGTCGGGTATCGCCAAAGACCTCAACAAGATGAGCGCCAAGAGTTCGATCAAGTTGTTGGTGTCGGAGAGTCAGCAAGGCACGCTGTACAAATGGGTGGCCATCCTCACCGGCTCCAAGAATGCACTCAAGGGCGTGGGCTTTTTCCTCGGGGGAGCGCTGCTCGCGTTGTTGGGTTTCAAGAGTGCGGTTGTGGCCATGGCGGCAATGCTGGGCGTGATCTGGATAGGCAGTCTGTTTCTGCTCAAGAAGGATTTGGGCAAGGCAAAGGCCAAACCAAAGTTTCGCGACATTCTCTCCAAGAGCCGGGCAATCAACATCCTTTCTGCGGCGCGTATGTTTCTCTTCGGGGCACGCGATGTCTGGTTCGTGGTGGCTCTGCCGGTATACCTGAGCACTGCGTTTGGATGGGACTTTTGGCAGGTCGGCGGTTTTCTCGCCGCCTGGGTGATCGGCTACGGCATCGTGCAGTCCTTGGCGCCCTCGATTACCGGCAAGGAACGCGGAGAAGTCCCCGATGGTCGCGCAGCCTTCGTTTGGGCTCTGTCGCTGGCCGTTCTGCCCGCCGCTATCGCCATCGGTTTGAACACTGATCTGTCGGCCCATGTCGTCTTGTTGGGTGGACTAATGCTGTTTGGCGTACTGTTCGCCGTGAACTCATCACTGCACAGCTACCTGATTGTGTCTTACGCCAAAGAAGACGGCGTGTCCCTGGATGTGGGGTTCTATTACATGTCCAACGCCATGGGGCGGTTGATCGGGACGGTATTGTCAGGATGGGTGTTCCAAGCCTATGGGCTGGTCGCTTGCCTATGGGTTTCCAGCGCTTTTGTCCTATTGGCCGCAGTGATTTCTATCGCCTTACCCAGGCACGCCAAGGCGATATGAAACCATCAAGATCGCCCACAACCACCCATCTCAACAGGCAGTAGGCATACATTATGTATGGCCGCGTGGTGTACGTAAGGATATGCTGCCGCGACTTCATATATGCCAATAAAATCCAACCACAGTGACGTTATGAGCCAATCAGAGACGCGTGCGACTGCCCTAGCGCTGTATCCAGAGAACTCCCGCGAAGCGGCGGCTCTGCTGAAGCAGGCCGTACCACTGATGGTGCGTCACAACATTCCACCTAATCCCGTGCACTATGCGCTCTGGTACACCTACAGCAAAGGTCAGGAACCAGAGCTCAATCGCCATCTGGACAGGGTGGTCAAAGACTTCGACAGTTTCCCTCCAGAATCCGCGATGAAGCTTTTTCGCGACTACATCATTCGTGACGAACTGGAGGATGCTCGCGCAGGGCAACAACAAGCGATCAATCTGGTTGACGACATGGAGCGTGATATCTCGCGTAGCGTGAATGGCAGCGTCAACTTTCAAGCCAGTCTTGGGCACTGTATGGAAATGCTCGCGGAGCCGGTCGACAAGAGGTTGCCCGCCATTCTGAGTGAGCTGCAACAGAGCACTCAGGTCATGCGGGATCAGCAAGAGCTTTTCCTCTCCCAACTGCACTCTGCGCAAAATGAAATCAAAAGTTTGAGAGACAAGCTTGAGCGAGCCCAACTAGCCGCATCATTGGATGGTCTGACTAAGGTGTTGAACCGTGCCACCTTCACCCGCTCGCTGGAGCGTGCGCTGATCAACGCCAAGGGGGTGGCACTGGTCATGCTGGATATCGATCATTTCAAGCAGTTCAATGACCAGTATGGCCATCCTTTGGGCGACCGCGTCCTTGAGCATGTTGGTCAGGTGTTACGGAACTCACTCCCACCTCAGGCTCTGGCGGCGCGCTATGGTGGTGAAGAGTTCTGTGTAGTCCTGCAGGAGTGTGTTGATCTCACCAGTGCTCAGACTTTCGCTGAGCAGCTACGCCTGAAAATTCAGGCGCTGCGGATCAAGGCTCGTGGCACGGATGAGGTGCTCGACACGGTAACTGCATCCTTTGGTGTCGCCCTCGCCAAAGCTTGTGACAATGTGGAAAGCCTTCTGACTCGTGCCGATGATGCGCTCTATCGAGCCAAGCGCAGCGGGCGCAATCGAGTGAACTGAAACCTGTTGGCTTAAGCACCTTTTCAACAAATGAACTCATTGATGCAGTACGAAAGTCGCCAGAGTTTGCAGATCGCCCGGGCTTAACTGCGTGAAAGGCGGCATCGGGATATCCCCCCATTTGCCGGTACCGCCGTGCTGAATGCTGGAGGTTACCTTGGCCAGTGCCTGCGGGTCATTGGCATACCTGGCAGCCACATCGTGATAGGCCGGGCCTACGACCTTATGATCGATCGCGTGGCAGGTCAGACAGGAGTTGCTCTGCAGCAAGGCCATGGCGTCGACTTTGGCTACAGGCGCCGCCGGGGTCTGGCCTGCCGACGGGTTCGAGGCAGCCTGCACATCGGCATCGCTCGCATGGGCACTCCCGTAGGTCACCGCAAGGTAGGCGCCGATGATGCTCACATCCTGATCGCTGATCGGAGCCCCATACACGTGCTGCATCTTGCTCGCTTCCCCAGTCCACTGCGCCAGGCTCATGCCGGGAGGTTGGAAGTTGATGTAGTCGGCAGAATGGCAGGTGGAGCACTTCTGTTGAGCCAATGGGTAGCCGGGCAGAGCACTGGGTTTGAACACAGCCGTTTCGGGGGGCAACGTGATCGATAATGGCGCTGCGCTAGCCATGGTAGCCAAACAAACCTGAGCCGCGCACAGCAAAGTGGTCATGCGTTTCATGCGGGGCCCCCTCAGGCGACGGTCACGTGGCTGGTTTCTACGACATGGCGGCGGTAGCCACCGGGGTTCCAGTCGGCTCGCAGCGGCTGCGTCTCGCCCGCACTGTTGCTGGCTCGCACCATCAACTGTGTGGCGCCCTTGCTGGTAAAGGTGATCGGCAGCGTCCACTCACGGAAGGAGAAACGGCCAAGATCCTGCCCAAGCTTGGCTTCGCGCCAACTTTTTCCGCCGTCGATCGACACTTCCACCTTGTTGACCCCAACGCCGCCGTCAAACGCAATGCCCTTGAGCACCACGTTTTTTTTCAGCGGCAACACATCGCCGTGTTTGACGCTGGTGATGAAGCTACGTACCGGCAACCTGGAAATCGGCAACGTTTGCACCGCAGTGGTGCCGGGGGCGATGCAGAAACAATCGTTGTCCGGGACGCGGTAACCTTTAGCCATGAAGAAACCGTCGTAGGTATGGTCGACGACTTCGATCTCACTCAGGTGCTTGACCCAGTACGTACCGAAATAGCCTGGCACCACTAGACGTATCGGATAACCGTTGAGGAATGGCAGGTCGGTACCATTCATCGACCAGGCGATCATGGGCTCGCCGTCCATGGCGTGGCTGATGTCCAGAGCTTTGATGTACTCCGGCGTGCTCGGCAGCACTGGCTTATCGAGCCCTCGGAATGTCACTTGCCTGGCGTCGGCTTTCACTCCCGCCTTTTCCAATACCGCCTTGAGCGGTACCCCCACCCAGCGGGCATTACCCATTGAACCATTACCCAGCTGAGCGCCGAACACGCGCGGCATCGAGAAGCCACGGCTGTTACCCGAACACTGATTGACGGCCACCACTTCTACCGGTTCGGCCAGAGTCTTGAGTTCTGCAAGGGAAAGTGACAGCGGCGTGTTGACCGAGCCCTTGATCGTCAGACGGTAGCTGTCCGGATCGATGCTGGTAGGGATATTGGCCAGGTGGTAACGCACGAAAAAGGCGTCATTCGGCGTGATGGGCCCTTCGTTGAAGACCGGGAATGGGGTCTCAAGGTGCGGCGGGCGGGTGGTCACCAGGGTTAACGGTCGTTTTTGCGGGTATTGCACCAGCGGCCGTGGGCCGGCAGCAAAGGTCACTTCTTCCGGTGTTTCGTCGGCTGCCTTGGCAAGGTTTGCCAATGGCGAAGCTGCCAAAGCCAGGACGAAGGCATCGCGTAGAACGCGCCGGCGACTCGGGTTGCCGTTATCAACAAGACTGAACTTCATGCTGTTCTCTCTTTGTTTTTTTACTGAGATGTATCTGACAGCAGCCCCACATACACCCATGGGGGAGGAGAGGTATCCGATGTAATGCGTAAGTGGGTTTTCAATTAACTGACCGACTTCGATTAGCAAGCCAGTATCGTCACCTGCAAAACGACTGCTTTTCATTGAGCGTCAGTGACTTGGCATTTGATGACAGACGATACCGACATGTGAGGTATAGCCTGCCCACGCTCATCACAACTGTAGCTCATAGGCTTCCCACCATTCGTTCGGTCGATAGTTACCATCAAGGAATGCACGTTCTGTTTTGCCGGCAAAGGAGGAGGATGGCGCTATACCAAAGGCGCTTCTGAAGGAACTGTGCGATGAGAATTTCTACCTTGCTGGCACTTGTCGCCATTTTGACCGGTAGCGTTGCGGCCACAGCGCCGGCCTACGCGGCCGAACAGTCCTGCCACTTTTTACCAGTGGTCGACAGCACCATCGGCCTGCAGCACGCTCAATCGGTGGGTGTGCTCTACAGCGAAAACACCGTCAACACCCTCGAATACCTGGAGCAGTACCATTCGGTAGCGCTGAACGGCGCGAAGAACCCTGCGCTCGACTCGCGCATCAGCAACGCGTTCGTCAACAGCTCCGATCCGAAACTCGCGATCAACTGGCTCATGGGTTCGTTACAGAAAGAATTCGCCTCGGTAACGGTATACGACAACCTCGACGCGCTGGTGCAAGCCCATCCTGACGTGGTGGTGATGCTGGACACTTACAGCCGTCTGGTGTCGAAGCGCAACAACCAGGTTGAAGCGCGATTCATGGCCAAGTTTTACGATTCGAACCTGCAATACATCGGCAAGGCCGAAGGCTCGCGTGAACAACAAATGCCTTCGGTCTGGGTTCATGGCAAAGCGGCTCCAGAGATCGCCGCGCAGATCAACCAGCAAACCGAGCTGCAATTGAACGCGCTGAAGCAGTTCGATGCGTCACTGAAGGCTCTCGTGTCATCCGGCGAAGTGGCTCAGCTTGCAAACAACTGATAGTGCGACCTCTAGGTCGCATCCAGCACCTGATCATCATTCGCAGCGGTCGGGTCATTCTACGAACAATGATTACCGACGATTCGAGTTGCAATAACTGCCGCAGTACAGAATGGCAACTGTTCAAAACAGCCGTTGATCGATCAAATGAGTGGATGGGAAGCAGTGAGTAAAGGTAGATGTCAGGAGCCGACTTCTCTCTACTGAGAGGCAGCTTTTGGCGCAAAACAGCCTGTAACGAAGACCCTGCACATCGAAGGCGCTCACCCCATTACACTGCAGTCAAATTCCTGAGCCTGTTCTGGAGATTGCATGAAGGTTGGCGTAATTTCCGATACCCATGGTTTGCTTCGCCCTGAAGCTCTTGATGCACTGATGGGCTGTGAGCAGATCATTCACGCGGGTGACATTGGTAGCCCGGAGATTCTTGATCAACTGGCGACTATCGCTCCTCTGCACGTCGTACGCGGCAACAATGACCAAGACGAAGCATGGGCAGAAAATTTCCCTGATCTACTACGTTTCGACGTCAACGGATGGCAGGCGCTGTTGGTGCATGACTTTGCCGATATCCCGGTCGTACTCGATCCTGGCATAAAGCTGGTGATCACCGGCCACTCCCACAAGCCATGCATAGAATGGCGTGGTGAGCAGCTTTACCTCAATCCCGGCAGTGCAGGGCGACGACGCTTCAAGCTGCCGGTAACGTTGGCTCTGCTTGAGGTCTCTGCGACTTCAATTGAGCCTCGGCTGATTTATCTACTGGAGTGACTCGCGTCATCCACAGTGGGGAGGTCGACCAGTTCACTCGGGGGCCATGAGCAGCGCAAGCGTCATAATGCGCACAAGGCACTTGTGATCTACCTTGGGGGCTCGGCGTTCAATGTTCAGTTGGCCTACAGAGTCCAATCAACGGTATTCTGAATATTAGGAATCGTTGCGTAGTTTGCTGCTGGTGCTGTGTGATCATTTAGTTCAACTGTCCCAGATGAGCCATGGCGGGCGTAATAATCCGGTGAACACAGCTCTAGCACATGCCACCCTTGAATCGGAGCGAGCGATATACCTCGAACGATAACGCCGCGTTGCAAAACCAGATAATCACCATATGCACGATTACCGAATCGTGGCTGCTGCTGTTTAGGTAGTCGAATATTGTGAGCCTCTAAGCCGAACAGATAACTCTCCACCGCTTCCGGCTCAATGAATAAACGTAGAGATTGACCTTGATAGCAAAGCAGCTCACCTTGGTGGTGTCCTCTGCGCCATCGTCCTTGGTTGCCAAGATTGTCTTCAAAGTATAGTGAGGTAGGTCGACCTTCATCAGAAGTCGAAAATCGATAGCTATTTTGAGTAAATAGGGAGAGTTTGGTACCGTCTAGCATCGTTGATTTCCATATCAGATTTTCAATGAAAAGGGTCTAATTCCGCATTGCCTTAGAATTGTCGGTTATCAGGGTTAATATAGCCGCTGATACGGTTAATCATAGAGGGGGAATGCTTTTCGTCTAGTATCTATAGACGACAGGTTGCTAGTTTAGGTGGTGCACCCAACCTTGCGGATGCAGACGTCAAAGCTACTGCGAACGCGCTTGCTAAGCGTGCGAAAGGACGACCGGTATTCGATCTTCAGCTGGAAAGTGAACGTGAAACCCTCGCTGCGCTGATCGTGAAAGCCGCGCAGTCAATCAAAGTCCCTCGAATGCACGTCTCACTCGACTATTTACGAAAGTGTTGGAAAGTACACAGAGAGCGGTCTTGGGCGGAACACCCATTACCTAAATCGGATATTGAAGAGGACGGGATAGATTGGGATGCGATGGAGCAGTAGGCGATTGATGATCGGCTCGCCGAAATGAGGACACGTCGGATGCTCTTTCAAGGATACCCTTGGAGCTGCGACACCTGTCAGCATCGGAATTGGACTGATTTTCAGGCGTTGTCGCCGTCTCTCGTGTGTGATGTTTGTCGAACTGAAACTGAGTTGCCCGTCGGGATTCCCTGGTATTTTCGACCGAACGAATTCCTCATTGAAAGCCTTCGCTCCCATAGTGTTTTGCCACTCGTTTGGCTCCTGTCAGCTCTGTGTGATCGAGCGCGTTCGTCGTTCATGTATCTGGGGCCGACTTGCTTTGGCTACTCGCTGGACTCCAGAAATTCGGATGTGGAGGCGGATCAGCTTGCTATCGTTGATGGCGAATCCATCCTCTGCGAGGTGAAGTCGGCGTGGCGCAGTCTACGGGCGGCGCATATTGAAGACTTCGTTCACCTTGCAAAGCGACTTAGACCGGATCGGGCTATTTTGGCTGTCATGGAGAAAGGCAGTCGGCTCGATGAGGAAATGCGCACGGCTGCGACTGCCCTGAAGGCGGATGGCATTCAGTTCGAATTGCTAACACTCGTAAGTTACAGCGTCGAAGACGACCCGTACCCTCTTGGCCGCTAACGGGATGAGCATGGATGTTCAAGGTGCTGAATTTTCGAGAAACGGGGTTCTGTGCAAACGTCACCGGAGGTTAGTGATATTGGACATGACAATGGAAAAGTTCCATTCAGACACATGATTTAACATAATATACATTATGCGTACCTTCGTATTCTTACGTGGGGGGCTCGAGTGGTCAGATTTGAAGGCAGGCACTGCCTCTTACGCATCACCTGGTCCAGCTTGCTGCTTGGCGATGTAACTCAGAATGAATGCATCCTGCGATCCGCGCTCTTTGTGATATCCAACCACGTTGGCCAACGTCCACCGCAGCATTCTCATCAGAATCGGGTCAGAGAATTTCGCGCTGTCGGACTCATACGGATACCGGCTGTTGGTGAATACATTGCGGTATCTCTCAAAGCAATCTTCTTGGCTGTCCAAGGCCAAGCTGCAGCGAAGTCAGCAAATCATGCTTGTCAGGATTCTTGCGGTTAGTTTTGCCGATGCTCAGCAGCTGCTGGTGAGCCTTGGCAAGCGCTGCCGGATCAAGCTTGTAAGTTTCGCCAGATGTCCCTTGGTTCTGATCAGGCAATGAGATGAAGCTTTTGAGCAGGAGCTCCATGCCGATTGATGTTTTTTCCTTTATTGGCAGATGCTGATTTTCTCACCTTGAGCGATGTCGTCCATTTTTGGAAGATAGCGTTCAAGGATGAGCTACCCTACTCTTTTGATGCTATATAGTTATAACTGAACTAAATGCTTGTTTAGTTTAGTTATATTAATTTCGTCGTTTCATTGGACTGTCAAAGCTGCCTCATTGAAACGAAACGAGAAAACGCCGCTGCCAACAACGTTGAACGGACTTTGCGGCCTTTTCGGATGACAGGTTCGCCCCTCCTCCAAGTCGGCGAGACTTGATGCTCCGCTGCTGCGACACATCGCAGAAGACCTCGCCCCCTAACTGCAAATATGCTCAGCCCACCACCAGCACCTCGCCGTCCTCGATCAAAGCGTGCTCGGATCGTGCGTGGCATGACCATAATTGTCGCGAGGTCTAGAAGATTATCCAGCAAGTGCTATCTCTACCTGAAGCGGCATGTGTATCAAGGGAAAGTAAAGCTGAGTGCTAAGCTGGCGGACGCGGCTGGTAGCATTCGCACGCCCCACTTCCACTCGAGACGGTCGAACTTCGCATGGCATACGGCTTTTTACCAAGGACGCTTTGGCTCGGAGGTCTCGCCGTCGACAACGTTGTTGGAGTCAAGCATCTCGCCCCCTCTCTGGCGACATAGGAGCTGAAGTCATAGCCCAGGGCCGTTCGTCGCTGCGAGATACCGGATCAAGCGCAAGAACAGAAACCAATGAAGGTTTCAGACGGGTCGCCCACCTACACGATCTTTAACTACACTGTTGTTCTGATCGCCCCCCACCAACGATCCAGACCAGTGGGCCGCAGCAGACCTTTATCGGAGAAGGACCTTCATGGGACTTTATCAATGCCTGCCTTGCGTAAAAGTATTCGAAGAAGAAGCTGCGTCCGTTCCACTTTGCCCATTTTGTCGCGGCCAGGTCATACCCTATCCAGGCCCTACACCGTCCAGCCTTTGCGCCACACCGTTGACCACACCACTGGCACCTATTTTGCCATTGCCGAAAGTCTCGCCTATCTCGTTCAAGTTCATCAGTCTTACTGCCGAAAATATGGATTTTTGGAGAAATTACGCAAAGCTCATGCGATTCATCGCCTCCAACCTTTTCTCTGGTGTCGCCGTGTATGGCTACCAACAGGCCGTAAAAGGATTTATGGATGCGTTGGATTGTTTTGAAAGAACACCTCGCAGCCAGGTCTGGGTGGCCATCGCCACGTTTGGATCAATCAAGAGCGCCCCCACTGCCAAGTCCTTTGCCAACATCGAGATGTGCATGACTGTTACAACACATCCGGACATCCCGATAACCACACACATGGGGATTTTTCGCTCTCCCCTGCGCTTGGTGAAAACTCCCGAGCTGGAAAAGGTTCGTGGCTTGCAGGCCGGTGGTGTCAGCGTGGGTGACATCATTAACGTTCTGGAAAAGAAGCGAACCCTGGCACACCCCGTCCGCCGGCTTTCAACCCAACTTCATGCCTTTGCTGCCAAGCGTTGTCTTCAAGAGAGTCGTGGGCTTGCAAAGATCCTCATGATTACCGCGCCGTTGGCGAAAATGCTGGAGATTCTGAATAAAGATTGCGCCGCCTACTCGACTGACAAAATCAAATCAGAGAAAACAGACAGCACATTGGTCACTCAGGTGGGCGAAGCTCAAGCACCTAAAAGTCACCAGTTTGTAATCAATAACATTCAAAACTACCCGTGGCTCACTGAACTGGCTGACCTGAATGGATCTCGCCCGAAGATCGCCATCGAGATGCAGCCCTTGGCGAGTGCCATGGATGAGAGCACGCGTGTCGAATCAGTTCTGGACTGGCTTGATAGTCGGCACAGGGTGTATCTCGCCGCCTCCTCAAGTTCAATGTGAATCAAGTGCCTGAAAGATTTCGGCGGCGCATCAACCGATAAGCCGCCGGGATGACAAACAACGAAAGCAACGGCGCCGTGACCATTCCACCGACCATCGGCGCGGCTTTGCCGGAAGCAAACAGCACGACGGTGCTGAACAAGGTTACTGCAGGCTTTGTGATCGTGACTTCCAGAATGCTAGTGAGACTCAAGCATCGGAATCCTCCTGAGGGGCAATACCCGTACCGGAATCTCTTTGCCAGGCTCGATGCAAAAGATCGATGACCTCCTCGTCCGAAGTCTGGGCGAAGTTCATGTACCAATAGCCGATCGACATCAGCCACTCGGGAATCAGCGGGCAAACCAGCTCATCCACTTCGCTGCGCAGCGCCTCGACCGTCTCAAGCGGTGCCACGGGCACGGCAACGACGATGCGCGATGGCGCTTGCAGACGCACAGCGTGGATCGCGGCCATCGGCGAACCTCCAGGGCTGTGGCGACCTCATACGCCACCGGAACACCGCCACGGGGCAAGGCGAGTCAGCGTTCTCCCATGAAGTCTCCCTGGTCTTGATTTATATCAAGTCACCGCCATCGGCAACACAGTCCCTGCACTATGATTAATCCAAGTGTTCGGACCGGATCCCTCTGAGCGTCCGTACGGTGGGTTGCTTATATGAATGGTTCGATTCGGCTTCTGGTGTGCGCCATGCTGGTGTGCATCTGCCGGCTGGCCTTGGGCGCGGACGCAGCCGCGCAGAGCGCCGAACAGCGCGTCACGATCCTCGTTTACCACCGTTTTTCGCAGACACTGGACGACTCGATGACCGTGCGCATGAGCACCTTCGAAACCCAGTTACGTGTCCTGCACGAGCATGGCTACCACATCGTGCCGCTGCGTGAAGTGGTCGATTGGTTGCAGGATCCAAATGCGACGTTACCGCAGAAACCGGTAGCGATCACCGTCGACGACGGGCATCGTTCGGTATACGAAAAGCTGCTGCCCATCGTGCTGCGCGAGCGATTTCCGGTCACGCTGTTCATCTATCCATCGGCGATCTCGAACGCCTCCTATGCGCTGACCTGGGAGCAATTGAGTAGCCTGCAACAGACCGGGCTCTTTGACATCCAGTCGCACACGTACTGGCATCCCAATTTCAAGGTCGAGCGCAGACACCGTACACCAGCGGATTTCCAGCAATTTGTCCGCATGCAACTCGACAAGTCCCGTCGACGTCTAGAGGCGCAAACCGGTACGCATATCGACATGCTCGCGTGGCCGTTCGGGATCTACGACGACGAGTTGATCACACTCGCCTCCGACGGGGGTTACATCGTTGCCTTCACACTGGACGCGCACAAGGCGGACCGGCATGCACGGCTGCTCGCGCTGCCGCGCTTTCTGATGACCGATGCCTACGGCGCCAGCGCATTCGCGCACCTGCTCGGCGAACCGAACACCCCGCCGATACCCGCAACGGGGAGCGCACGATGAGCTTCATCCGCGCAGTGAGGCGCTATGCGCTCCCGACGCTGCTCACCGCCGTCATTGCCCTGCTGACCGAGCAAGCCGCCCAGGGCATCACTGGCGTCGTGCTCGACTCGAGTACGCAAAATCCGCTCGCCGACGCAATCATCACGACATCGGCTGGCGTGATGCGCACCGACGAACGCGGGCGGTTCGAGATTGCCGAGGCGGTCAAGAGCATCGCGGCCCGCGCCCCTGGGTATCTGCGCGCCGAAGCCAAGGTGTCCGGCGATACGCCCGTGACGCTCGCGTTGACCCCGTTTCGCCCGAAAGCGCTCTACCTGTCGGTGTTCGGCGTGACCAGCAAGGCGCTGCGCAATAGTGCCGTCAGCCTTGCCGCAAACACCTTGATCAATGCACTGGTGATCGACGTCAAGGGCGACCGCGGCCTGACGCCGTATCGCAGCGCGGCGCGCGAGGCGATCGGCGCGGCAGCACACGTGACAGTGCACGCCCCACAGGCACAGGACTTTCCGGCGCTACTGGCCGAGCTGCATGCGCAACACCTGTATCTGATCGCACGCATCGTGGTGTTCAAGGACGACCCGCTCGCCGCCGCGCATCCGGAGTGGAGCGTGCACACCACCGAAGGCGAGCCGTGGCGTGATGGCGAGAACCTGCAATGGATGGATCCGTTTTCGTACGCCGTACGGCAGCACAATCTCGATATTGCCGAGGAGGCGGCGCGGATGGGCTTCGACGAGGTCCAGTTCGACTATGTGCGCTTTCCTGACAAGAGCGGGCTTCACTTTGTCCTCTCCAATACCCGGCGCAACCGGACTGCGGCGATCGTCGGCCTCCTGCAGGCCGCACGCACACGGCTCGCGCCCTACAATGTATTCGTCTCCGCGGACATCTTCGGCTACGTTTGCTGGAATCTGGACGATACCGCGATCGGCCAACAAATCGAATTGCTCGGCGAGCCGCTCGACTATATTTCGCCGATGCTCTACCCGTCCGGTTTTACCTGGGGGCTCCCGGGCTTGACCGACCCGGTCACCGATCCCGGCCAGATCGTCAGGCGCTCCCTGACGGAGGCGATGAAGCGCACCCGTCTGCCGGGCGTGCGTTTTCGTCCGTGGCTGCAGGCCTTTCGCGACTATGCGTTCGATCGTCGCCTGTTTGACGCAGCGGCGATCAGTGCGCAGGTCAACGCCGCCGATGCAGCCGGCACCGATGGATGGATGTTATGGAACCCACGCAATCACTACGACGCCGCCGATTTACCGCACCGTTGATCGGTGCGCTGCAATGCTGGGCGATGCTGGTTGGAATAGCGGCGGCGCAGATCGCGGGAGCCGCCGATTTCGATGCGGCGGCGCGCCTGCAAGCCGCACAGATCGTCGAGGGGCAGATCAGCGCCGGACGCGTTCCAGGTGCCGTCGTCCTGATCGGGGACGCCACGCACGTGCTCTATCGTCAGGCCTTCGGGCAACGCGCGACAACGCCCGAGCCCGAACCGATGACGCTGAGTACCGAGTTCGATCTCGCGTCGCTGACCAAGGTCATCGCGACCACCACGGCGATTATGCAACTGGCCGAAGCCGGCCGCATCGACCTGAACGCACACGTTGCAGAGTATTGGCCGGCCTTTGCGGCATTCGGCAAAGACGCGGTAACGGTGCGTGATCTGCTGGCGCACACCTCCGGGCTGCTGCCAGACCTGCCTGTGCGACCACTGCATCCGGACCGCGAAGGCGTGTTGAGCGCCATCGCGGCGCAGCGTTTGCGTAGCGCGCCAGGTGAGCGTGTCATTTACAGTGACCTGAATTTCGTGGTGCTTGGCGAACTGGTCGAGCGCATCACGCACCGCACTCTCGACGCGTATTGCCAGGCTCAGATTTTCGGCCCGCTCGGTATGCGTGACACAGTCTTTGTGCCGGACCCCGGGCGAGCGGCCCGCAGTGCGCCGACACTCGCGAACAAGGCCGGCATCCGCCGCGGCCGCGTGCACGATCCGACGGCCGAATGGATGGGCGGTGTCTCCGGCAACGCCGGGTTGTTTTCCACCGCGGATGACCTCGCCCGCTTCGCGCAGATGATGCTCAACGAGGGGCGCGCTGGCGGCGTGCAGATTCTGCGGCCAGCGAGCATCGCCGCGCTCACGAGTGCCGCCTCGCCGCTCGCGACGGCGCCGTGGCGCGGACTCGGCTGGGATCTGGCCGCACCGTTCGCGTCGAACCATGACCGTCTGCCGCCGATTGGCATGATCGGCCACACCGGATACACCGGCACAGGCCTGTGGATCGATCCGCTGACACGCCAATTCATCGTTATCCTGACCAACCGTGTGTACCCGGACGACCGCGGTGACGCCCGCCCGCTGCGTGCGCAGTTGCTCGCGCTGCTGGCAAGCCGGGCCCCGCCTGCGAGCGTCGCGCAAATCGGCCGGTTGCTGCCATCGACGTTGCCGGCACTGAGTGCCGCCGATCGCCTGCCGACCTCGACGGGCCCGGTACAGACCGGCATTGACGTGCTCGAGGCACAGCGGTTTGCGCCGCTCGCCGGCAAGCGCGTGGGCTTGATCACCAATCGCAGCGGCTTCGACGCCGAGGGCCGGCGCACCATCGACGTACTCGCGCACGCGCCAGACGTCACGCTGGCAGCGCTGTTCTCGCCGGAACATGGGCTGAATATCGATATGGACGAGCGAGTCGGCGACACCCTCGACACGGCGACGGGCCTCACCGTACACAGCCTCTACGGCGCGGCGCGGCGCTTTCCGGCCGGCTCGCTCTCTGGACTGGATGCGCTGATCTTCGACATTCAGGATGCCGGCGTGCGCTTTTTCACCTACGAAACGACGCTTGGCTACGCACTCGAGGCCGCAGCGGCGCGGCGCATTCCGCTGTTCGTGCTGGACCGGCCTGATCCGCTGGGTGCGCAGCGATTCGGCGGACCGGTGCTGGACAGCCGCCGCGAATCGTTCACCGGCTATTTCCCGGCGCCGCTGCAGCCCGGCATGACGGTCGGCGAACTGGCGAGTCTGTTCAACCGCAACAAGCACATTGGCGCCGATCTGCGTGTTGTGCCAATGCAGGGATACCGGCGCGCGATGACCTTCACCGACACCGGTCTCGGTTGGGTGCCGCTCTCGCCAAACCTGCGCACCCTGCCCCAGCTCGACCTCTACCCGGATGTCGGTTTGCTTGAGGGCGCAAAACTGAGCGTGGGACGCGGCACAGCGCATCCGTTCGAGTGGATCGGCGCACCTTGGATCAACGCGACCCGGCTCGCACACGCGCTGAATGCCCTCGACCTCGGCGCGCATTTCGAGCCGATCGACTTCGTGCCCACCGAATCAACCTGGCACGGTCAGCTCTGTCATGGCGTGAGCATTACTCGCGCCCCGGTGCCTGAGGGACGTCCCGTAGCAAACCTGGGGTTGGCACTGCTCGCCACACTGCATGCGCTCTATCCGGGCACGTTAGATCTTGCGGCGACCCGCGACTCAATCGGCTCGCAAACCGTGTGGCAAGCGATCAGCGACGGCGTGACGCCTGACGCAGCGCAAGCGCTCGACGCAGCGGCGCTTGAACGCTTCGCGCGACTACGGCAGGAGAACTTGCTCTATTGACAACGGGTACCTGCAGGTGGCCCGCGTTATCAGGACGGGACTAAACGCTGTCACGGTATTCCGCCACCGCTATGCCCCATCAAGACAGCGGCTTGACGATCATCAGACTGCAGGGAGCCCGGTTCAGGGTGTTCTCGGCGGTACTGCCGATGAATACGTTAACGCCCCGATAGTGCACGGTGCCCATCACAATCATGTCGAATGCATTATTCGCCGCGAAGCGCTCGATCATTGTGTGGGGAGTACCGGTCACTCGATGCCGTCGTACCTGTGTTACCCCGTAGCGTTCGCCGAGCGTATCAAAGGCCTCTTCCTGGGCGTCGTTGACAGCGTCTCTCAAGCTTTCTTCCATAGTCAGGTTTTGCAGGTTCACGCCAAGGTCACCCGCCATGGTCCAGCCGCTGACATTGAGCAAGTGCAACTTCGCACCACAGGACAGGGCCAGCGTCGAAGCAATGTCGAGGATCTGGACATTAAGACCCTGCGTCAGCTCTTCAAGATGGGAAAGATCAATAGCCGCCAGTATTTTCGAGGGCAGCGGATTTTTCGCATCGGTCACCAGGTGCAACGGGGCCGGACAGTCACGTAGCAGTAGCCAGTCCAGCGGCCTGTAGAAAACCCGTTTAAATGCCGATACGCACTGCACATCCTTAATCACGATGTCCGCCCGAAAGTCATTCACGTACTCAAGCACCTCCTCGATACTCGGTTTGGCCCAGACCACTTCAGTGGTCACGTCAAGGCCTTTGCACTGCCCAAACCGTGCTTGCTGCTCGAGCCAGTGACGGTGCACCTGCAAGTACCCCTCGCGTGCCTGCGCCATGGACTGATGGTCAAACAGGCCAGCAACGGCCAATGCTTCGACGTAATCGAAAGCGACGATGTGTAACATCGCACCGGCCGCCTTCGCCAGGGACTCCGCCCGATCAAAAGCGGGGGTACGTGACATTTCGCTCGTGGTGATCAGCAGTAAACGGTTAATTTCGAACATCACACACCTCGTCGGCAGACGCTTTGTCAGTTGAGTCTGATGAACAGCACTCCTTTGCTGGCTTTCCATCAGTAAACGGATCGACGAAAAACATCACTGATGAGTATCGATACTGAGCGGCAGGCGTTTGATGAGGTTGATAAAAATCACAAAAAACCATTGTTGTGCGCCTAAGACCAAAAAGTGCCCGACTCCCAAGCGTAGAACCGCAAGTCGATACCAGGCTCCTGCAGCCCGTTGCGAGCTACGGAGCCTGACAGCTCGATGTTCAGCGTAAATCCGGCGCTCGAGCTGATGGCGTCTAGAATCGTATTCAGATGCCCAAAGGGCTTGAGCCTCAGCACTGGACGATTGAGCCGATGCGCAGGGTGCCCGCCCACGCCCGTCTTCCCCCTGAGCCAAGGCCATGAAGAAGAATCACCAGTGGAATCTTTCCTACTTCGCTATCACCTTTATAGTTCTTGCGCTCGCTCAGCTTTTTTTTTGTTGAACGTCATGCTGTGCAGAGCATCCCCTACAGTCAGTTCTTGCAACTGTTGGACGAGCATAAGGTCAGCGAGTTGCGGGTCGAGAAGGACCAGATCAGCGGCAAGCTGCAAGAGCCCATCGACGGCCGTGACCTGTTCACCACCGTGCGGGTCGACCCCACGCTGGCGGCTGAATTGGCTCCATCAGGTGTCGGCTTTACCGGAGTCAGCGAAAACACACTGCTGAACGGGCTGCTGGGTTGGCTCCTGCCCTTTGCCATGATCATGGCGCTCTGGCATTTCCTGTTTCGCAGCATGGCTGAAAAACAGGGCATTGGCGGGCTGATGAATATCGGCAAGTCACAGGCCAAGGTATTTGTCGAGCGTGATACCGGCGTCACCTTCGCCGATGTAGCCGGCATCGATGAAGCCAAGGCCGAACTGGTGGAAATTGTCTCGTTCCTGAAGGACAAGGCCAAATACGCACGTCTGGGGGCCCATATTCCCAAGGGCACCCTGCTGGTCGGCCCACCTGGCACCGGCAAGACCCTGGTCGCCAAGGCTATCGCCGGTGAAGCCGGAGTACCGTTTTTCTCGATTTCCGGTTCCGCATTCGTCGAAATGTTCGTCGGTATCGGTGCCGCTCGAGTGCGCGACTTGTTTGAGCAGGCACGGCAAGCGGCACCTTGCATTATTTTCATCGACGAACTCGACGCCTTGGGCAAAATGCGCGGTGTCGGTGCGTTGGGTGGCAACGACGAAAAAGAGCAGACCCTTAACCAGCTTCTGGCCGAGCTGGACGGTTTCGACCCGCGTGAAGGTGTGGTCCTGCTGGCGGCGACCAATCGGCCAGAGATCCTTGATCCGGCGCTGTTGCGGGCCGGTCGCTTCGACCGTCAACTGGTGATCGACCGCCCCGATCGAAAAGGCCGACAGGCCATCCTCAAGGTCCATCTGAAAAAAATCACCGTGGCGCCCGACATCGACTCCGAACGTATCGCCGAAATCACCACGGGCTTCACCGGTGCGGACCTGGCGAACCTGATCAACGAAGCCGCCATCGTTGCCACCCGCCGGGGAGGCCAGACCGTCAACCTCGACGACTTCACGGCTGCGGTGGAACGCATCGTCGCGGGTGTCGAACGCAAGAGCAGCCTGCTAAGGCCTGATGAACGCCTGGTGGTGGCCTATCACGAAATGGGGCATGCCTTGGCCGCTGGCACCTTGCCGGGGATGGACCCGGTACACAAAGTCTCGATCATCCCCCGTTCCATTGGCTCGCTGGGTTATACCTTGCAGCGACCGACCGAGGATCACTTCCTGATCAGTTGTCAGATGCTCAAGGATCGAATAGCCGTACTGATGGCCGGCCGGGCTGCCGAGTACATTGTCTATGGCCAGATCTCCACAGGCGCCGCCGACGATTTGGCCCGGGCGACCGACATCGCCCGGCAGTTGATCACCCGTTTCGGCATGAGTGCCGAACTCGGTCAGTCGGTATTGGAACGGCAAAATCCTACCTATTTGGGCGAGCACATGGCCGGATTTGGCCAGAAGGACTATTCGGAGCAAACCTCACGGGAAATCGACCTGGGCATCCGTGCCTTGCTGGATGAAGCCTATGGCCGTGCCAAAACGCTGCTCGACAGTCGTCGGGCCGACCTGGATGCCGGCGCCCACCTGCTGCTGGAAAAGGAAACACTGACTCCCGAAGAGTTCCCTCCATTGATACCCCTCAATTCCTCCTCGACGTCGCCGCAACCGACACAGGCACCTCCGTAAGGATCAATCCTTGCCATCTCCGTTTGTCGTACACCCTCCCCCCGGTTTACACATTAAGAGCTTGCCCGGGTTCTCAACACCTATGCTTGATACATTCATAGAGGGGTGCGTCATGTCACCGTCTGAGGTTCGGCCACTTCACGTTCATTACCTCAAGGCTGCCTGTTCCAACTGCAGCGTGCTGGAGTTGTGCCTGCCAATTGGCCTGACCGGCCAGGAAGTAGAGCGACTGGACACCCTGATCGTCCAGCGCATGAAAGTTAAAAAAGGCGCTGCGTTGTATCGCACGGGCGATCCATTGCGCTCGCTTTACGCGGTACGCATAGGCTCTTTCAAGACCAATGTGCTTTCTATTGATGGTCGCGAGCAGGTGACCGGCTTTCAAATACCCGGTGAGATGCTCGGTCTGGACGCCATCAGCGCAGACCAGCACGCCTGTAATGCTTTCGCCCTTGAGGACAGCGAAGTGTGTCCCATCCATTTCACCCAGCTGGAAAAGCTTGCCCATGAGCTGCCTTCGCTGCAGCACAACCTGAACAAACTCCTGAGCCGCGAAATAGTGCGTGATCACGACATGCTGATGATGATGGGCAAGATGAACTCGGACGAACGCCTGGCGGCCTTTCTGCTGAACCTGTCGCAGCGGCTTAACCTGCGCGGTTATTCGTCCCTGGAGTTTGTGCTGAAGATGCGTCGCGAAGAGATCGGTTCCTACCTGGGGCTGCGTCTGGAAACCATCTGCCGAGGCATTGCCCATCTGCGCGATCAGGCACTGGTCGAAATCTCCGGTCGTAACGTCAAAGTCCTGAATATGGAGGGGCTCAAGCATCTGATCGCAGGCTGTCACCGGGAAGCGCCTCTCTGACGATGCCAATCAAGCGCTGACGCACCTGAAGACAGCCAGGTCAAAGGTGCAATCGTGCTCACTCCCTGACGGCCAAACCGGGTGACCTGACCGCCAGAATACTTCCCGGCACCGAATAAAGGGCTCGTTCGGTGGTGCTGCCGATCAGCCGATCCAGCCCAACCCGGTGCACAGTACCCATCACCACCACATCGGCCAGGTACTCCTCGACAAACTCACTCAATACCCGAACCGGCTGACCCATGACAAAGTGCCGACGTTCAGGCGGTACACCATAGCGGTCAGCCAGGGTCACAAAGGCCAGATGCAGGGACTCACGCAGCTCCTCGATGAAATCCACGCCCCATCCTTCGTTGACCAATGCAGCATCACCATTGAAGGCAGGCGACAGGTCATAGGCGTACAGCAAATGCAGCGGTGCATCGCACTGCACGGCAAGGGCGTTCGCGGTCTGGATGATAGTGTCGTTGAGGCCACTGATCTGGGTCTGCGGGTCGAAGGGGTCCACCGCTGCCACGATCCGATGAGGCAAACTGTAACGGGCCTGGTTGACCAAGTGCACAGGCACCGGGCACTCACGCAGCAGATGGCAATCGAGTGGCGTGATAAACACCCGTTTGAGCACCGGCTCCAACGTGGCGTCCTTGATCAGCAGGTCAGGCTTGAACTCCTCGACATGCTTCAAGATATCCAGCAGCGGATGGGTGGTGAAGAGCACTTCCACCGAGACTTTCAGTCCCTCACCGCTCAGCCGCTGGATTTCCTCCGACATCCAGCGACGATAGCGACGCAGATAGCTCTGAAAAGCCGCCTCATCGACTTTTTCATCCCACAAATGAACGATTGGCACCGGCTCGACAAAGGCACATACATGCAAGACCGCCCCACTCGCCTTGGCCAGGGCGACCGCGCGCAGCAAGGCTGGAGATTGATGCAGGGTTCGGTCGGCGATCAGCAGTAAACGTTGATATTGACCCATCACACACCTCGGCTCGGCACCGGTCTATCCCGCCGGCATGCTCCAAGACTGCGCTCATTGCCCCCCAATGCAGTTGATTTACATCAAATCCGGGCAATTGATGGCACCCGCACCAAGTATCTGATCCAGATCAGATTCGACTGTCGTCAATGGCGTAAAAACGGTTTTCATCAGATGTATTCCATTGATGCCTCAAGCAATGCGCCCATGCGTGATTTGGCAAAATTCTTGGGGTTTGAAACCCATAGCGATCCTGACGATGCCCGCCAGGTCATTTACCGCCTCATGCTGTAAAAAACGCCCCTTGGTGCACCGCACACTGGCGCTCCAGGGACGATTCAATACTTATGACTGCAACAACTCGCCCGGTTTGATCGCCAGCACACTGCACGGCGCTTGATGCAAGAGATGTTCGGCGGTGCTGCCCAAGCGTTTGTTCAAACCTCTATGCTGCACCGTTCCCATGACGATGATGTCCGTCAGGTGATTGGTCGAAAACTCGCAGAAGGTGCGTTGAAAATCTACTGCTAAACGGTCCAAAATCATGTTCATGGACAGAATGAGTCCACGCTCGGAGATCCGCATGAAACGCGAAGAGGTCAAAACCAAACACGGTGAAGGCATGCACTTCGACACGCATGTGATCGTTAACCCGGCCAACACGCACGAGTGGATCATCCTGTTCAAAAAAGACGCGGGAAGCAGCTATTTTCTGGTCAATGACAACGAGGAAATCGAGTCATTTGGACACCTGGATGACCTGATCCATGAGCTTCGGGCCATTGGCATCAAGTCCGCCGAAGTTCACTTCTGATGACGCCTCTCTTGGAGTTTGATCATGTCAGTGAGCGTCGAGCATCTGCCTAGCCAAAGCGATGAGCTTTGGTCGGTTTGCTTCAGTGGGAGCCGCATGAGTCGCCACAAAAACCAATCAAAAACAAAAAACCCGCACATGGCGGGTTTTCTGTTTGATGGGGTCAAATCCTTTTGTCAGCTCAATCTGCGCTCCCGTATGTGAGCGATTCGTGAAAAGCATGTCGCAGGATTGAGAAGAAGACGGACCGCACCGAACACGCTATTTAACTGAATCCGAAACGGGCTCCGGCAACCGTCTCCCGAGCACATCCAGCAGATCACAGCCATCGCGCAGCGGAATCGCACACAGCAACGCGAAATCATTCAAAATCACCGAATCACTGGCAATCTCCCCCCGCATAGCCAGGTTCTCCAGCACCTGAGTCACCGCACGAATGCGATAACCAGCTGCGCTGAGCAGGATATCGAGCGGCGCGTGGGTATCGACGAACAAGGTGGGCATGTCAGAGCAGTTGCTGGTGAGGGCCATGTAGCGGTTGGCGGGATGGGAGGTTGGCGGGACGTAGGGTGGATCGGGGTTATAAGTGTTCATATTGAAGCCTCTAGTAGAAATGGAAGCTGCCGCTTACGCGTCTCTCATAGTTTTGAAGGGTTCCTACACCCCGCCACTGAATGTGCAGTGACACCTGAAGCCTATCGATGGAACTCATTTCACACCAGTTCATGAACACCGCTACAACCTGCGGGAAATCTCCGACGAGCTTGCCCAGAAACTTCACCGCCTGACCGACCGCCATCGCGCCATCGGTATCTACACATCTCTGATGACCGCCAAATCTCCCGTAGGAGCTGCCGCAGGCTGCGATCTTTTGATCTTCGGGCCCTTGCGGACGCCAAAAGATCGCAGCCTGCGGCAGCTCCTACGGGTGATCTGACCGGAACTGAAAAATGTGCAGATACCCATGGCTTGCCCGCGATCGAGCGCGAAGCGGTCGTAGGCAAATAGATCCGTCTGCGTTAACTGCAGAAAGCCACGTCAATCCGATCTACTTTAATCCTTACAAATTTCTCATTGAACGACGGGTATTCGTAGTGAATATCCTGATCCGAAAACTCAATGAATGATTTGAAAACGCCCCCATCCAAAAAACCATAGAGAAAACACGAAAAGCCCTCATCGCACATTTCAACCATGGACCCTTTCTCCTCAGCCATTACGATGAAGTTGTCGTCAGGAAGAACCATGTCCATCTCAATGTCATAGCTTCCTCCCACCTCAATATTTCCAGGGCAATAACTCAAAAAGCACTTAACGAGAGTACCGTTAACGAGTAGCACAACCTCTTCCTCGACTGCCTCACTTATCGCGATCACCAGCGCACGTTCTGTTTTACTCATTCGAGGGCCTCAGCACCTTGTCGTGCGCGTCACCATTTACAGTTTTCCAGAAATCCTTCCCGCTTTTTGTATGCAAAGTCGTAATTTCCTTATTGTTGTTTGTGCCGACAAAAGCAAATTTCGCATCACCTCTACGATTATTACCCATGAGCTGCAAGTAACCCGCCCGTATCTCTCCCTGATATTTGTAATCAACGCGAGTTCCTTGACTCACAACATCGCGAGCTATGAGCAAATACTCCTCTTTGCTCAGCGCTCCAAACTCCGCACCGTGTTTTTCGTAATGACTATGAAGTTTTTCCTCACTTCCAAAATTTTGAGGTTCCCCTTTTGGTTTTGGAACCTTCGGCTCACCCTCATCAACCCGCGCCTTCCCCGCCGGGTCTTCCACTCCACCCGACGGCTTACACCCATCCCCGCCCGGACAGCCATTCAACCCCAGCGGATCCACCCAACCCGTCGGATTCGGGGTGTACAGATACCCGTTTAACCCGCCCGCCAACTTGATCGGGTCCGGTGTCAGGTACCGACCAATATCCGGATTGTAGTAGCGATGCCGGTTGTAGTGCAGGCCACTTTCAGCATCGAAGTACTGTCCCTGAAAGCGCAACGGTTGCTCAAGCTGCTCTTCGCCAAAGTGCTTCAGGCTGGCGAGTTTGCCGTAGGCCTTGTAGGTGGCGGACCAGACGATCTCGCCGCTGTAGTCGGTCAGTTCCTGCGGGGTGCCGAGGTGGTCGAGTTGGTAGTAGAACGGGCAGGCCTTGCGCGGGCCTTTGCCGTCGAGCAGGGCTAACGGGCGGAAGCTGCCGGGTTCGTAGATATAGCTGCGGTAGTGTTCTTTGCTGCTTTCGGCGACGAGGTTGTCGCCTTGCCAGAAGAACTTGGTGGTGTGGCCGTCGACGGTTTTGGCGATGCGACGGCCAAAGGCGTCATAGCGGTAGCTGGCGGTTCTGCCATCCGGCAGCGTGATACCGATCAACCGGTGCTGGCAGTCGTAGCGGTATTCGGTGACGAGTTTCTGTGCGGTGCCGCGACGTTCGCGGATCAGGTTGCCGAAGGCGTCGTAGTCGTAATGGCGGTCGCCTTGCAGCAGCAGGCGGTTGCCCTGGATTTTCGTCGGGCCGGGGCGGTCCTGCATGATCAGGTTGCCCGCCGGGTCGTGGGCGAAGGTTTCCGGTGGGTTGTCTCGGGTGTGGCGGACGCGAGTCAGGCGGTTCAGCGGGTCGTATTGGTAGCTGCGTTGGCCGTGCCGGGTGTCGGTGATGTGCTCGAGATTGCCGTTGGCGCTGTAGGCATAGTCGCGGCGGTACAGGTTTTTTTGCTGTTGGCTGACGGCGTGGGCTTTCAGACGTCCCTGATCGTCGTAGGCGTATTCGCTGAGCAGCAGGCCTTGCTGGCGCTGTCGCTCGCGGCCGAATTCGAACTGATGAGTGGTGAGTCGTGCGCCGTTGAGGTCGATAGCCGTCAGCGCGCCGCCCTTGGCGTGGTGATAATCGAGCGTGCTGTTGTCCGGCAGGCGCAGACGATTGAGCTGGCCGCAGGCGTCGTAGCCATAACGCAAGGTGCCCCAGCCCTGATGTTCGGTGATCAGCCGGTCCTGCTGGTCATACTCGAACTCCAGCGGGTGGTCGTGACCGTCATCGACGCTGACCAGTCGGCCAAGGCGGTCGTAGCAATACTCGACGTTGACGCCGTCGGGCAGGGTCTTGACCAGCAACCGCCCTGCCGAGTCCCGTTGATAGGCGGTAACCCGTTGCGCCCCGTCATCGCCGAACTCGGTTTTCTCCAGCAGGTGGCCGTTGAGGTCGTAGGCGTAGGCGGTACGGCGGCCGTCGAAACCGGTTTCCTGTTGGATCAGGCCGTTGGGCGTGTAGTCCAGCTGATACTTCTCGCCGGACTCGTTCTCGATTTCTGTCAGCAACAGCTGCGCGTTGTCGTAGCGATAACGCAGTTGCGTGCCGTCGGCATTGATCCGGCGGCTGACCAGGTGCAAGTCATCGGCGTATTCGTAGCGCGTGACGCGGCCCAGTTCATCGCGTTCGGCGATGATTTTTCCGTAAGCGTTGTAGCTGAAGGCGCAACTGGCACCGGTGGGAAGCGTTGTCTGAATCAGTCGTCCGACGGCATCCCATTGGTAGTGGGTGACGGCACCGTATTCGTCCTGACGGGTAATCTGCCGGCCCAACGTGTCGTAAACAAAATACCGCCGACCACCGTCGGGCAGCTGCTCTTCGATCAGTTGCCCGAGGGTGTTCCAGTTGAAAACGTGGCGGCTGTTGTCTGGATAACGAATGCCGACGAGCAAACCCTTGGCGTCATGGCTGTAATGGGTGACATGTCCATCGGGATCGACCTGTTCAGTAATATCGCCCTGCTCGTTGCGGCGGTAAGTCCAGACAGCTTTTCCACGAGAGCGCATATGCAGGTGGCCGTTGCGGTACTCGTAGGCCGTCGGTTCATCGTCCGGTGGCAGCAACGCAATCAGCTGACCGACCTCGTCGTAACGGTATTCAGTGACGGCGCCGAGCGGGTCCTGCTCGGCGATCAACCGGCCGTCATCGTCGTAGGCCTTGAGGTGTTCGGCACCGCCCGCCTCGACCTTGCGCACCAGCCGCGCTTGCTGGTCGTGAACGTAAACCTCTTCGCTGCCATCGGCATTGAACACCGTGACGCTGCCGTCATCGCCCCAGACGTAGTGCGAATCCATCTGTGCAAAACTCGCCCAGTGGCGCACGCAGCGAGCGGCCTTGCCTTTGCGCTCCCATTCCCAGAAAAAACTCGCGCCGCCGGCCAGTTGCCGCTGGAGAATCACCGCCTGACCGTCGTAGTCGTAACGCTCGCTTTCGCCCGCCGCGTTGCTGGCTTCGATCAGTCGATCGCGTTCGTCGTAGCGATAGGCGACCAGCGTTTGCTCGGTCTGCCAGGCGTCGTCGAGATTGTCGGCCGGGTGAAAGACCTGATAGTCGACGGCGATCAGATGCTGGCGGTCGTAGCGCAACAGCAAGGCGCGACCGGCGCCGTTGTCGAGTCGTTTGATCCGGTCGAAGCGGTCACGGCTGATGCGCAGACGGTTGTCGTAGGCGTCGCTGATGACCGTGAGGCGTCCGTCGCGGAAGTGATAAAAACGCGGTGTTTCACCGGCCTGAGCAAGGACCAGTTCATCGGCGTCGCCCCCAAGGTAAATCGCCGCCCGCGACAGGCTGTTGTGAATCGCCGGACGCTCGACGTTCGGTAATGGGAAAGTGCTGCGACGGTTTTCGTGGTCGATCCAGATGACGTTGTCGCCGTCGATTTCCAGTCGATGCGCCAGGCTATGGCTCCAGCCGTAGCCGAGGCCGCAATCAATCTCCGCCGCACTGGTGCGATAGAGCCGGGTGAAGTCGAACGGCAGCACACCATCCAGTTCGCCGTCAGTGAGGGTCAGCAACTCTTCTCCCGTGACCATCGACACCGGGCAGTTGTGGGTGGCGGTTTTGTTCGCGGTGTCGGCGCTGGCACCGTTGGGGTTTTTCGCCTGATCGGGGGCGTTGTCGTGGTGTTGGTTGGGCTTGAGCGTGGTGTTGCGGCGCCCGTCCCAACGCAGTTGCATCACGCCTTTTTTCAGGCCGGCGGCGACGCCTCGGGCCGCGACTTTTTTGTAGCGGTCGACGTAGCCCATGAAGCTGTCGATGATCTTGAACATCGCCGCAACGAAACGCAGGCCGGCGTCGACGATGTATTGGCCGTAGCGCATCAGCCGCACCGACAGGTAGGCGACACCCACGCCGAAAAAGCTCAGCACGATGCCGATCAGCAGATCGACCACCAGCTCGACCACCAGCTTCGAAACCGTCTGCGCCGTAGACCCGGCAATTTGGCTCGGCGGCAACGCTTCCAGCCACAGGCTCGCGGTACGCAACAACAAACACAGCGCCGCTTCGTCACTGGCCAGCAGTTGGGCTTTTTCCATCACCTCTGGCGATTTTTGCGCCAGAGCGGCCAGAGCATCGGCACTGCTGCCGAGCCTTTCGGGAAACTTCGTCGGGTCTTTGAGTATCTCGCCAATCAGCCCGATGCTGTCCCACACTCCTTCGATGGCCGCCCAGCTGCCGGCGAGCAATCCGTTGCCCACCGCCAGCAGCGAGGCCGAAGCGGACTGTTGCGACCACTGCGGCTTGAAGCCTTTCCACTCGTTGCGCAGCCAGGTTTCCAGCGATTCGCTCAACCCATCATAAGCGCCAAACAGCTCATCGAGTTGCTTCGGCGTGACGGCCCCATGCACCCGCACCCGATAGAACTTTCCGGCCTCGCCCTTGAACTGCCCCTTGCCGAATTCATCGAGATCAATCGATGTACTCGGCCCACCGTCAGCCGGCACAACCTCGATCTGAATGTTGCCCAACGGAATGTCATAGACCGATTCGAACTTGCTCTCGACTTCCAGAATGCCGCTGGCCGGACACTGCGCCACACTGGAGATAAAATCGTCATCACCGGTGCTGACCGTCGTGCTGGTGTTCCCCAGTTTGATCCGCCGATCCATGCCCATCAGCGACGGCATATCGGCAGCGTGGCTGACCTTGTCGGCGGCCCGGAGGAACCAATGGTCGAGTTGTTGGCGGTAGAGGCTGAGGGTGTCTTTGAAGCTGTCGAGTTCCTGCTCGAACCGGGCAACGCGGTCCATCAGCACTGACCCTTCTGAAGGCTATTGAGGGTCAGCGTGAAGCACGGTTGATGGGCTGGCGCGAGCATCCGATGTCTCTAGCAAAATGAGGGCGGGCGATTTTGCATGAGAGATTTGAGGGATTGAGTGGACGACTGAAAAGTCAGAATCACCCTGATTTATTGCGGATTTTTCCTGCGATCTTTGAGGGGCAATGACTACAGACAAGTCCTTCAGAAAGCCTGTGGTGACAACGCAATCTGGCACCCCAGGCTATCCACGTTATAGTTGAAGGGACCCGAACCACGTGGAGGGGGTATGCGCCAGATTGTCAGCAAAGAGCCATGGTGGGCTGCGCCGCCTAAACCTGGGCAAGATGAGTCCGAGTTGGAGTGGGGTTGGCTGGTCACGTACAGCGAGGGTGAACCGCGCTTTGAGTTTGTCAGAGAGCGGCCGACGGATCAGCAGATCCACAATCGCAAGAGCTGCAGGATCACCGTTCAGGAATAGGAATGGGGCGACGTCCTTGCTCGCCCCACCCTGGGTCACGCGAACCTCACACGTTTACGATCGTCTCGAAGCCGCCGAAGATCATCCGTTGACCATCGAAGGGCATTGAGTTGCCCTCCGAGCGGACTCGAGGGTCGGCCATAAACTGTTGCATCCCGGCGTCGCGTGTTTTGCGATCCGGCCAGACGATCCACGAGAAAACCACGGTCTCGCCTTCCTTGAGTTTCACCGCCATCGGGAATGAGGTCACCTTGCCTTCGGGCACGTCGTCCCCCCAGCATTCGGTGACGCTCAATGCGCCGTTCTCTTTGAAAATGGCGGCCATGAACTCGGCGTGTTGCTTGAATTTATCGCGGTTGGTGGTAGGTACGGCAGCAATGAAACCATCGACATAGGACATGATCACTCTCCTCGTTGAATTGCATCATCGGTTTACCAAGTAGTCGATCCACTGAAGCTCAAATCGACAGGCCTGTCAGGTAAACCGACCAACGGACATAAATTGAGATGCGGTGCATGGCTACCCCCGTAGCAGCTGTCGAGCCCGCGAGGCTGCGTTCGAGGACGGAGTCCTCGTAAATCCCGAACCCGCGGTTTGCCTGGAAGAGCGCATTGCCTGATTCAACGACTGCTTCGCAGCCGAACGCAGCCTCGCGGGCTCGACAGCTGCTACGGGGCAGTCCTGCACCGCATCCGTCAGAGCAGGACTTGCTCCTGACGCTCTGTCAGGTCCACGGCGAAATGGCAGCCGTGGGGTTCACAGGTGGTGAGTTCCACTCGCCAGTTCTGGTTGGTGCAGATCCGCTGAACCAGCGACAGTCCCAGGCCCAGCCCTTCGCCCCGGTGTTCGTCGCCCCTGACAAAGGGTTGGAACATCGCGTGGCGTTTTTCTTCCGGAATGCCGATCCCGCTGTCTTCCACGCTGAAGCCGTGGTCACGCAGGGTCAGGCGAATAAAACCATGATCAGTGTAGTGCCAGGCGTTGCGCAGCAGGTTGCCCATCACCGATTGCAGGAACGTCAGGTTGTAGTGGGTGTTTGAGGCCTGCTCGTTGATGTAGATGAACTCCAGACCTTTTTCCCGGATCAGCCGGCCCCAAATTTCCGCCAGGCTGTCGGCGACCTCTTTCAAGGACGCGTTGACACCGTTGCCGGACTCGCTGTCCCGGTCACGCGCCAGCATCAGGAACGTGTCGACCAGTTGCCGCATTTCATCGCTGGCCCTGGCAATACGGCTGACCTGAGCCATGGAGCGCGGATCCAGGGCACGATTGCTCAGCAACAGCTCACACGAACTGGCGAGCACCATCAGCGGGGTTCGCAATTCGTGGCTCACATCGCTGGTGAAGAGTTTTTCCCGGCCCAGCGCCGCGCGCAGCCGCCCCAGGGTTTGATCGAAGGAAATCGCCAGTTCGCCGACCTCGTCGACGGCATACTCGGGCGCCAGTGGTGGTGCGAGTTCCAGCAACTGGTCGCGGTGACGCACCTGGCGCGCCAGACGAATCACTGGCGCCATGACGCGTCGAGCCAGCAGCCAACCCAACAGAATCGCCAGCAGGATGCTCAACACGAACCCGACAATGACCACCGCGTACAACACCCGTTCGCGTTGTTCGTGGCTTCGCTGATCTTTCAGCAGGATGTATTGGCGACCGTCGACCACCCGCACCATGGCGTAGTAGTCCTCGCCGTCATAGACAATTTCCTGAAAGCCCGGATGCAGCGCCTTGAGCTGTTCGTCGGGGGGCATCTCGCCCAGCCCGCCCTCAAAGAAAAACAGCTCGTCTTTCTCCGGTCGATGGGTCCAGTCATCGGTGTTGTCCATCAGCAGCAAACGTTGCAGCCCACCGCTCAGACTGGTCATGGTGAGCTTTCCTTCAACGACGTGCACGGTCACGACAATGCCGACCGCAAAGACCCCTGCGACAAACGCAGTCATCAGTGCGAAAACAATCACGATCCTTTTTGTCAGGCTCTGTTTGGAGTCCATGTCTTTCCAGTGTTCGAATGCCGGCTTCACACCTTGATGTCTTGCGCGACGAGTTTTTGGCTGCGACGCCGACGCTCAAACCAAAGGTAGACGACCGGTGTGGTGTACAAGGTCAGGATCTGCGAGACCGCCAGGCCACCGACGATGGCGATGCCCAGCGGCTGGCGAAGCTCTGAGCCGGCACCGTGGCCAAACGCCAGGGGCACCGCACCGAGCAACGCCGCCAGTGACGTCATCAGGATCGGCCGCAGCCGCAACAGGCACCCTTCACGCACGGCGTCTCTGGCGGACAGGCCACGTTGCTGGGCCGACAGCGTGAAGTCAACGATCATGATCGCGTTCTTCTTGACGATACCGATCAGCAGAATAATGCCGATCATCCCAAGTACCGACAGGTCCTGTCCACACAGCATCAGTGCCAGCAGCGCGCCGAACCCGGCGGACGGCAGGGTCGAGATGATCGTCAACGGGTGAATCGCGTTCTCGTAGAGCACGCCCAGCACGATGTAGACGGTCAGAATCGCCGCCAGAATCAGCCACGGCTGGGATTTCAGCGAGTCCTGGAACGCCTGGGCGGTGCCCTGGAAACTGCCGACGACAGAGTCAGGCATCGCCACTGCCAGGGACGCCTGATTGATCGCACTGACCGCATCGCTCAAGGCTTGGCCGGGCGCCAGGTCAAACGACAGGGTAATGGCCGGAAATACCCCTTGGTGGTTGATGATGATCGGCACCTGCTCGGTCTTGATGCTCGCCAACAGATTCAATGGCACCAGGGTTCCCGAGCTTGCGCGCACATATAAATGTTCCAGCGTGGTGGTCGATGTCTGCCAGTGCGGGTCCAGTTCGAGAACCACATGGTTCTGGTCGAGTTGGGTGAACATCGTCGCCACCTGACGCTGCCCGAAGGCGTCGTACAGTACGTCGTCGATGGCCTGCACCGTCACGCCCAGGCGCGCCGCCGTGGCCCGGTCGATGACCAGCGTTGCCTGTGGGATTGCCTGCTGCTGGTCAGAGGTCACGTGTTGCAGTTGCGGCAAAGTCTTGAGTTTTTCCAGCAACACTCCGCTCCAGTGATCCAGTTCGGCACTGTCCGGGTCCTGAAGGGTGTACTGATACTGGGTTTTGCTGGCGCGGCCACCGATCTGGATGTCCTGGTTAGCCTGCAGGTAGACCTTGACCCCGGACAGCTGATCAAGGGCCGGCTGCAAGCGGCTGATCACCTCGCGGGCACTGTCGTTGCGCTCGCTGAACGGTTTGAGGTTGATCATCACCTTGCCCTGGCTGACCGTCGGGTTCGGGCCGATCCAGAAATACACCTTGGCCACCGCCGGGTCATGCCCGACGACTTCGGCAACGCGGTTGACCTGCTCACGCATGGCCAGCGGCGAGATATCGGCAGCGGCTTCGGCCACGCCCTGGATCAGGCCGTTATCCTGCTGCGGGAAGAAGCCCTTGGGAATGCTCACGTACAACACCGCTGTCGCCAGCAATGTCGCCAATGCCACGCCGAGGGTCAGGCGCTGATGGTCGAGGACCCAGTCGAGACTGCGGCGATAGCCGTCGTGCAAGCCAGTGAACACCCGCTCGCAAGCCTGGGCGAAACGCCCCTCCTCGCTTTCGGCATGCGGTTTAAGCAGCCAGGCACAAAGCATCGGCGTGATGGTCAGCGAGACGATGCAGGACATGATGATCGCCACGCTGACCGTGACCGCGAACTCGCGCATCAGGCGCCCGACGATCCCCGACATCAACAGGATCGGCAAGAACACCGCGATCAGCGACACCGTCATCGAGACAATGGTGAACGCCACTTCGCGCAAGCCATCGACCGCCGATTGCAGGCGTGACTTGCCCATTTCCAGATGGCGCACGATGTTTTCCATCACCACGATGGCATCGTCCACCACAAAACCGACGGCAATCGCCAGGCCCATGATCGACAGGTTGTCGAGGCTGTAGCCGAGCAAATACATGACGCCGAAGGTCGACACCAGCGACAGCGGAATGGTCAGGCTGGGAATCAGGGTGGCGGTGGCCTTGCGCAGGAACACGAAGATCACCACGACCACCAGGGCAATCGACAGCAGCAAGGTGAATTGCATGTCATTGACCGAGGCTTCGATGGTCTGGGTGCGGTCGCCCACCACCTGGACCTGCACATCACGCGGCAATGAAGCGGTCAGTTCGGGCAGCTTGGCCTTGATCGTGGCGATGGTCGACAGCAGGTTGAACCCCGGTTGTTTGTGAATGTCGACGATCACTGTCGGCTCACCGCCCAACTGTGCGGCTTGCTGGGTGTCTTCGGCACCGGCAATCACTCGGCCGAGGTCGCCGAGTTTAATTGGCATGCCGTTTTTATAGGCAATCACCTGATCCCGGTAATGCTGCGGGTCGAGCATCTGGTCGGTCGCGCCGAGAGTGACGGAACGGGTCTGCCCGTCAAGGGTGCCTTTAGGCTGATCCACGGTGCTGACGCCGATCACGCTGCGCACGTCTTCCAGGCTCAGGCCACGTGCGGCCAACGCATCCGGGTCGATCTGAATACGCACCGCCGGTTTTTGTTCACCATGGAAATCCACCAGGCCGACGCCGGGCATCTGCGACAAACGCTGGGCAATGTAGTTGTCCGCGTACCGGTCGAGTTCCGGCAGTGTGCGCGTCGGCGACGTCACCGCCAGCGACAGCACCGTGCCTTCGGCCGGGTTAACCTTGTTGAAGGTCGGGGTGCTGGTCATGGTTTTCGGCAGGTTCGGGGTGGCGGTGTTGATCGCGGTCTGCACGTCCTGGGCGGCACCGTCGATGTTCCGTGACAGGTCGAATTGCAAGACCACCTGGGTCTTGCCGGCCGCGCTCGATGAGGTCATCGAGGTGACTTGCGGAACGGCGGCAAAGGCTCTTTCGAGTGGCGTCGCGACCGATGAAGCCATGGTCTCGGCGCTGGCCCCGGAGAGTTTGGCGGTGACCTGAATGGTCGGAAAATCAACCGTGGGCAGGGGTGCCACCGGCAATTGAAAGTAAGCAAAAGCCCCGAGCAGCATGACCCCAAGTGCCAACAGGCTCAGGCCGACGCGTCGTTGAATCAGTCCGGCGAGTCCGTTCATCGTGCACTCTCCACCGGCGTGGCAGCAGCCAGCGCAGCGGCTTCGTCAGCCTTGATCGGTGCGACTTTGACCCCTGGCGCGATGCGTGACTGGCCCTGCACTACCACCGTTTCTCCAGCCGCCAGGCCCTGACGAATCCACTGCTGGCCATCGACCACGGCGGCGGCATCGACCTGACGCGGCTGCACTCGTTGATCGGCACCCACCACATAGACGAAGTTGCCCTGACGACCGAACTGCACCGCATTGGCCGGCACTACCGTGACGTCCTGACGGGTGCTGACCAGCAAGCGTGCGCTGACCAACTCGCCGGGCCACAACTGGTTGGCACTGTTGTCGAACTCGGCCTTCAACTGGATCTGACCGCTGGCCGCAGCGACCTGGCTGTCGATGAAGCTCAGACGGCCACGAGCGATTTCCTGATGGCCGTCGCGGGTCATGGCGACCACTTGCAAGGCGTTCTTGGCGTTTTCTTCGAGAATCTGCGGGAGTTCATCCTGCGAGACAGCGAAGGCCACCGAGATCGGATTCATCTGGGTAATCGTCACCAGGCCTGTGGCTTCCGCGCCATGAGCGATAGCGCCAACATCCAGCAAGCGCTGACCGGTGCGCCCGGTCAGCGGCGCCTTGACCTGAGTGAACTCCAGTTGCAGGCGCGCGTTATCCAGTGCCGCCTGATCGGCCTGCACCGTGGCCTGTTGCGCTGCCAGTTGGGCGCGATAGGTGTCGACGTCCTGGGTCGGCCCGGCCTTGGCAGCCGCCAGTTTGCTGGCCCGGTCGAGATTGACCCGCAGGTTGGCCAACTGAGCCTGATCCTTGGCCACCAGCGCTTGCGCCTGTGCCACTTGAGCCTGATAGACCCGTGGATCGATCACCGCCAACAGACTGCCGGCGTTCACCGTCTGGCCTTCCTTGAACAGGACTTTCTGCAACTCGCCATCCACCCGAACCCGCACATTGACGCTGTTGAGCGGCTGGACGTTGCCTATCGCACTGAGCCAGATCGGCAAGTCCTGTTGGCTGACTTGCGTCAGTTGCACCGGGACTGCCGTGGCTTCGGCCTTGGTGGGCGCGGCCTGGGCTCGTTTGATCCACTGAAATCCACCTGCACCTGCGCCCAACAGGAGGATCAACAGCGCCCAGGTAAGTGCTCGATGGCGAGGGTTCGCAACGCGTGGCTTAGTATTCATGGGTGAGACGCCTGGGAAGGAGAAAGGGAAGCAAGGGTGTCGGGCGTGAAATCGCCGCCCAGCGCCCGGAACAAACCGACGGCGGCCTGCAGGTGTTGCAAGCGCACCTGCAACAGCGTGTCTTCGGCCTGATACTGGGTGCGCTCGACGATCAACAAGGTCTGGAAATCGGTGGAGCCCAACCGATAACGAACCTGCGCTAACCTCGCGGCCTCGCGGGCAGAGTCCACCGCGGCCTGATTCAAGGCATAGCTTTTGTCCAGTTCGCGGGTAGCGCTCAGTTGGGTTTCGACGTCTTGCAGCGCCTCGATCACCGATTCACGGTAACTGGCGGTCAGTTCCTGCACGTGGGCCTGATCAACGTGCAATTGGCCGCTGAGCTGGCCGCCGGTAAATACCGGTTGGGCCAATGTGCCGACGACACTCCAGATAGTGCCACCGGCAATCGTGTCGATACCGCCGATCAGGTCCAGCGACAGATTCGGCAAGAACGCCGCGCGGGCGACCCCGACATCGAAGTTCGCCGAGACCAGTCGCGCTTCAGCTGCTTGCACATCGGGCCGCTGACGCAGCAGGCCGATCGGCAAGCCAGCAGACGGACGCGGAACCTGCAAGCCATCAAGACCGGAGCTTTGCAGGTGGAAGCCTTGTGGCGTCTCACCCACCAGTACCGCCAATTGGTAAAGCGCCAGATCGCGCTGCTGACGTAACGGTGGCATTGCGGCCTGGAAGGTTTGCAGGGCGTTGCGTTGCTGCGCGACTTCAAGATTGGATACCGCGCCCTGGCTGGCCTGGACCTCGACGAGGTCAAGTACCTGCTTGGCGTCATCGGCAATCGACTGGGCCAGGCGCAGCCGTTCTTCCAGTGACAAGACCTGGAAGTAGCTGTCGGCAATGCTCGCCCCCAGACTCATGCGCAGGGTTTGCGCATCGAACACACTGGCATTGGCCAACGCATCGGCGGAATCGGCGGCGGCGCGCTGTTTGCCCCAGAAGTCCAGCTCGTAGGTCGCTTGGGCGAACACGCTGCTTTTCCTGGTGGTGCCGTAGTTGTTCTGACGCTGAACGTTGCCACCCAGCGCCAGCGTCGGATATTGCCCGGCGCCGACGACTTGAGCCGAAGCGCGGGCTTCTTCGATGCGGCTGGCTGCGGCTTTAAGGGTGTAGTTGGCCGAGAGGCCGCGGGCGATCAGGTCATTCAGTTCAGCGCTGTGGAATTCGCTCCACCACTGCCCTCCTCGCGTGGCAGACGTTTGCTCGGCGCCGTTCCAGTTTGCCGCCAGCGGCATGTCCGGCTGGTGGTAAGTGGGTACCATCGAGCAACCGCCGAGCATCAATACGCCCAGCAGCACCGATATTGATAAGAAGTTACGCCTCGGTGAGGTTGCAACTGACATTGGCACGCGATCTCCGGCTGAAACGTTTGTGGAGCAAGTCCACGAATCAGCCGAAGATAGCCAACAGCGCCTAGCAGAGCGTTCGCCTGTAGGTAAACTTTTGTTTAATCGGGCTCGGGACCACCGCCCTGAAAGCTGTAGCCCGCACCCGGAATGGTTTTGATCAGCGAGTACTCGAAACCCTCGTCGAGTTTGCGCCGCAGCCGATGGATATGTTTGTCGATGACATTGTCATTGGGGTCGAAAGCGTAATCCCAGGCACTGTCGAGCAGCATGTCGCGGGTCACCACCTGGCCGCTGTGGCGCATGAGCTTCTCAAGCAGTAGCGCTTCACGCTGTTGCAAGACAATGCTGCGACCCTGACGCACCGCAGTACGCGTCGCGCAGTCGAGTTCGAGCTCGCCGACTTCCAGCTTGCGCCCGGTCGCGCTCGGTTGATCGGCACCGCGCAACAAGGCCTCGAGTCGCGCCAGCACCTCGGCGAAGGCATAGGGTTTGGCCAGGTAATCGTCGCAACCGGCTTGCAGGCCTTCGACTTTTTGCGCAGTGGTCGACTGAGCACTGAGCATCAACACCGGAATGCGCAAGCCGCGACTGCGTATTGCCCGCACCAGCGCGATACCGTCGAGCCCCGGCAAGCGCCGGTCGACAATCAGCGCGTCATGAATCCCTTCCAGGGCCATGGCCAGGCCATCGTTGCCTTCTTCGGCGACGTCCACTACATGCCCGCTTTCCGTCAACCCACGCAACAGGTAGGTAGCGGTCTGGGCATCGTCTTCAACGACTAGAATGCGCAAGGAGCTTCCTCTCTTAACAAAAAACTAAACTTTTATTTATCTGGCGGCGACGTTGGCGTCTGCCTGGATTTGACACACTATGCCATCTCTCACTCGTTCAAGTGGCCGGTTCAACTCCCATGACCCACGTTCTGGTCGTCGAAGACGACAACTCCACCGCTCGCGAAATTGAAGCAGCCCTGCAGGACCACGGCTTTACGGTCACCTGTGTGAACAACGGCCGCGACGGTTTGCTCAAAGCCCTGAGCGAGCCCTTCGACCTGATCGTCCTCGACCGGATGCTGCCCGGCGGCATCGATGGGCTGGGCGTATTGACTGCCTTGCGGGCGGCGAGCGTGAGCACGCCGGTGTTGATCCTCAGTGCCCTGAGTGCGCTGGACGAACGTGTCCGAGGTTTGCGCGCCGGTGGCGATGACTACCTGACCAAGCCCTTCGAGTTTATCGAACTCACCGCGCGGCTGGACGCCTTGAGCCGTCGCCGTGCCGAACCCACTACCCGCGAACCGGACAATCAGTTGCGCGTCGGCAACCTGCACGTCGACCTGTTACGGCGCAGTGTTCGCCGTGGCGATCGAACCATCGAGCTGGTTCCGCGTGAATACGCACTGCTGGAGCACCTGATGCGCAACGCCGAACAGGTGGTCACGCGCACCATGTTGTTTGAAGCCGTATGGAATTACAGCTATGACGAGCGCACCAATGTCATCGAAGTGCATATCGGTCGCCTGCGTCGCAAGATCGACGCCGAAGGCGAAGCGCAGATGATCCACACCATTCGGGGGGCCGGTTATGTTCTCCGTTCACCTGAGTGAGATTCCGCGCACCATCAGTTTTCGCACGGGCCTGATGTTTCTGGGGCTGTTCGGTTGCTCGTTTCTGGCGCTGTTTGGTTACATCTACTGGCAGACCGCGTTTTACCTGAAGACCGAGGCCGACACGGCGCTCTATCGTCAGGTAGAAAGTCGCAGCCAGCAAACCCCGCAACTGCGGGAAGAGGAAATCCGCAAACACGCCATTTCGGATACAGAAGGTCGCCTGCCCCATAGTTTGTTCGATGAAAACAACCAGTACATTGCCGGCGCCATTCATCAACTGCCAGCGTTCAAAAAATATGATCGCCCCACCGAGTTTGACTGGCAAAAAAGCAACGATCGCTCCCGTCCCGTGCGGTTTATCGCCCATAAACTGGAAGACGGCAAAACGCTGCTGGTCGCCCAGGATATGCACGATATCCGCGAGTTCGACGAACTTCTTGTCCATGCACTGATTTCCGGCGGGGTCCTGCTGTTGGTGGTCGGCCTGCTGGGTGCGATCGGCCTGGGCTACTCGGCGCGGCGCCGGCTCGACAGGTTGAGCGATTCGATCAAAGGCATTATCGAAGGCGACTTGAGTGGCCGTTTGCCAACGCTGGGCAACAACGATGACATCGACCGCCTCGCCCACGTCGTCAATAGCATGCTGGATGAGCTGGAACGGTTGATGAGCGAGGTCAAGGGTGTCTGCGACGACATCGCCCACGACCTTCGCACGCCCTTGACCCGGCTGATCGCGGGCCTTGAGCGCGCACAGCGCCGAGGTCTGCGCGAGGACGAATACGCCGCCAGCATTGACTCGGCGCTGGCCGAGGCCAAGGGCTTGCTGATGACGTTCCGTGCCTTGCTGCGCATTTCGGAGATTGAAGACAGTGCGCGACGCAGCCACTTTGCGCCGATCGATCTGAACCTGATTGGCGCCGATGCCTGTGAGCTCTATGAGCCGTTGGCCGAGGAGCGCGGCATCAGCCTGGCGTTCCATGCCAGTACGGAGTCCGCGCTGATCGCCGGTGATGCCCAATTGCTGTTCGATGCGTGCTGCAACCTGTTGGATAACGCGATCAAGTTCTCCCCCGACCATAGCAGCGTCAATCTCAGGGTTATTGCCGATGAAGCAGGCGTCGGTATTCGGGTAACCGACAACGGTCCGGGCATTCCGGAAGCCGAGCGCGAGGCGGTATTTCGCCGGCTCTACCGTTCAGAACTGAGCCGCCACACACCCGGCAACGGATTGGGCTTGAGCATGGTCTCGGCCGTGGCGCGATTACACGACATGAAACTGGCGGTTTACGATGCGGCCCCGGGTTGCCGAATCGATCTGCTGGGAAAACCGCCCCAAGCAGCAATTTGAAACATTTGCGCCCAAGCGGGTATTTACCGCCTCCCCGACGACCACACTCACGGTCCCGGCGAGGCGGTTCCCATGGCTGGCAATGCATCTAAAATCAACTAATTAGCCTTGATTAAGGGAAGGTTAAGAGCCCCAGCGAAATTTTCACATTCGTTTCACTTATCCCCCACCTGCCTGCCCCTAAATTGGCCGGCACAATTCGACCTTCAATGCTCGCGTTTCTTATGTACTGACTAAGCTGCCTGCTTGAACGGTGTCGAACTTCTTCGTCCCAATACTATTTACAGGTGAAAGGCGTGGTTAATTCTGCAATGCCCAAGGACTCGCCTAAACGGGCGATCAAAAACCGCTTCATGAAAGTGACCCTCGCAGTGTCGGCAGTGGTCGTGGCAGCAATGGTCACCGGTTTCGTCTTGTGGCCCCACTCGCCTGCAATACTGGCGGAAGGAGATCACATGGCAACTGCTGGTGTATTCGAACACTGGCAGGCTGGGGACGTGGTCGTGCTGGTTCGACATGCCGAACGTTGCGATCAGTCGAAAAATCCTTGCCTGGGCCCAGCCGATGGCATTACCCAGGTAGGCAGTGCGGCATCGACAGATGTCGGCAAGGGGTTCAACGCTCTGGGCATGGACCATGCCGATGTGTTCAGCAGCCCGGCGACCCGTACGATGCAAACCGCGAAATACATGTTCGGTAAAGAGGCGACGCATCAGGAATGGCTGGCCCAGTGCGGCAAGGCCATGCGTGACGATGTCGTCGCACACAAAACCGCGCATCGCAACCTGGTCCTGGTCACCCACAGCGGCTGCATCAGTGACTTCGAGAAGCAAACCGGCTTCAAGCATGCCCCCACCAGTGAGTACACCAGCGCCCTGTTCGTCTCGGTTACCGCCGATGGGCAGTTGAAAATCCTCGGCATTGTGAACTCCCAGGACTGGCCAACCGTGCTGGATAAACGATTCGCCAGCAAATAGTGCTTCTGGTCGGTACACGCCGGCGCTGTCAACGAACTCAAAAAAAGTCGCCATTACGACAGTTCGTCAGCGCTAGCGTGCATTTGAAACAAGTTGAATAACTTTTTTTTCCAATGTCATGCGTCGACTTTTTTCTTTTGCCGAATAATACGGCCGGCTCGTCGCTGCAGCGATGTCTGCGCCCTGCGTACGTCTTTGTTGAAGAAGGCCTGCACAGCACCGAACGTCATAACCAAAACACTAAAAACCGAGCAATGTCTTCCGGTATCAAGGCCGCCTCATGAAGCGAAAAATCATACTCGTCACGCATCACTTTACTGATTGCCCACGCAGCAATCCGAACCGTCGCATGAAGTCGCAGGGAGCACGAGTCAAATGATCAAGCGCTGGGCTTTACCCTTCCTGTTGTTGGCCTTCGGCCTGTTCTACCTGTTGCCGATGATGGGCCACGGGTTATGGATCCCTGACGAACCCCGTTACGCGCAGATCAGCCAGGAGATGTTGCTGAGCGGTGACTGGGTGTCCCCGCACTTCATGGGCTTTCGCTACTTTGAGAAACCCATTGCCGGTTACTGGATGATCGCCATCGGTCAGGCGATCTTTGGCGAGAACCTGTTTGGCGTGCGCATTGCCTCGGCGCTCAGCACCGGGCTGAGTGTATGGCTGGCTTATCTGATCGCCCGTCGGATGTGGAACGATCCGCGCAAGAGCTTCGCTGCGGCCCTGCTCTACATGAGCTTCGGCCTGATCGCAGGTCAGGCTGGCTACTCCAACCTCGATCCGCAGTTCACCTTCTGGGTCAACCTGAGCCTGGTTGCCCTGTGGTTTGCCCTGGATAACCAAACCCCACGCGGCAAACTCGGTGCCTGGGCCTTGCTCGGCCTCGCCTGTGGCATGGGTTTCCTGACCAAGGGCTTTCTCGCCTGGCTGCTGCCGGTGTTGATCGCCGTGCCTTATATGATCTGGCAAAAGCGCTTTGGTGAGTTGCTGCGCTATGGCCCGGTAGCGATGGTTGTCGCCATTGTTGTCAGCCTGCCGTGGGTACTGGCGATCCATAACGAGGAACCCGATTTCTGGCGGTTCTTCTTCTGGCACGAGCACATTCGCCGGTTCGCCGCCGAAGATGCCCAACACACCCGGCCGTGGTGGTTCTTCCTGCCGATCATGGTGGTTTCGAGCCTGCCGTGGGCGGCCCTGCTGCCATCGACGCTGGCCCAGGCCTGGAAAAACAAGACCCAGAACAGCACGGGCTTCCTGCTGCTGTGGATGCTCCTGCCGTTGGTATTTTTCAGCCTGAGCAAGGGCAAGCTGCCAACCTACATCATGCCTTGCCTGTTGCCGCTGGCCTTGCTGATGGCCAATACCTTGATCGATCTGGTGAACCAGGCCCGTGGCCGGTCGATTCGCATCAACGGTTTGCTCAACGCGGCAATCGCGACGATTGCCCTGATTGTCCTGATCTATCTGCAGATCACCAGGCAGATCTTCGATAACACCGAAATGTTCCCTATGTCGCTGGGCTTCATCGTGCTGGCCGGCTGGATCATTGCCAACGCCCTGCAAGCCCTTCGGCCGCTGGTCTATTGGGCCACCCCGGCGCTGGGGATCTGGCTACTGGTCGCCTTGTTGCCTGCCGCGATGCCAAGCACAATCATCAACAGCAAAATGCCTGACCAGTTCATTGCCGAGCATGTTCAGGAGTTGAGCGAGACCACGTCACTGTTGAGTAACGATCTGGGCGCGGCCTCGGCATTGTCCTGGCGCCTGAAACGCCCGCAAGTCGACCTGTACAACACCGTCGGCGAACTGCAGTATGGCGCGGCTTACCCAGAGGCGGAACACCGCAAAATTGATATGAACGGTGTCCAGCAGTGGATGACCGAAGCCCGTAAAAAGGGTTCGGTGGGCGTGGTCATGCGGGTGAAAAACGCCCTGGAAGAGCAGGAAGTCTTGCTGCTGCCGATCGACGGCAAGCACTACAAGCGGGGCGAACTGGAGATCCTGATTTTCCCGAAACTGCCCTGAAGATTCCTGAAGCGCTGGATTGCCGGGTGACGATATCCATATCGTCACCCGGCAAGTAGATGATTTGCATTTTCTGACCCTGGCGCGCAGGTCGCGGCGTCCATAGGCACGGAGCAATCCTGCGGCTGGCGGTCGAGACCTAGGGAAATACCACATGAAGTCGCGGGAAACGGAAACACGCGCGCTGCTGATCCTGCTTGGGGTTTCAGCGCTTCTCCTGTTATTGGGGCTGGGCACACGGGAACTCTGGGGCCCGGAAACCCGTTGGGCAAACATCACGTTGCAGATGCTGCAAAGCGGTAACTACTTCGATCCGTACCTCATGGGCGGCTCCTATTACGACAAGCCATTGCCCTCCTACTGGCTGATTACCGCCACCACCTGGTTCACCGGTGGCCTTGGCCACTGGTCCTTGCGCCTGACGTCGGTGATTTCAGCCTGGCTGAGTGTCTGGCTGGTCTACCTGATCGGCGAGCAGCTGTTTCGCAAAGGCACCGGTCTGATCGCCGGCTGGATGCTGGCAACCACCTTCTACTTCGTCTTTTGGGCGCGGGTCGCGACGGCTGACATTCTGACCGTGTGCGGCGTGCTGGCGGCGGTCTGGTGGTATTGGCGCGGACCGGACGACACCCGACTCAGTCGCTACTGCGTGTTCTTCCTGCTGCTGTCCGTGACGTCGCTGTTCAAAGGCCTGATCGGTTTCATCCTGCCGGGGCTGGTGCTACTGCCCCATCTGCTACAAGACGGCCGCTGGAAACGTCACCTCAACCTGCGCGTATGCGTCGCCCTGCTGGTTGGCGGCGTGGTCTACGCAGTACCGTTCGTGTTGTCGAATATCTACGGCGCACCCACCTCCGCCGAGAGTGGTCTGGGGCTGGTCTTCCGGGAAAACGTGGTGCGGTTTTTCCAGCCGTTCGACCACATCGGGCCGATTTACACCTACCTGATCTATCTGCCGGTTTATACCCTGCCCTGGGCACCGTTCTGGGTGCTTGGGCTGTGGGTCGCGGCTCGCAACTGGCGCACGCTCGAACCTAATGCCCGCTGGCTGATCTGGGGTCTGGGCTTGCTGTTCCTGTTCTTCACCGCCAGCGGTAGTCGACGCAGTTATTACGTCTTGCCACTGGTGCCATTTGCCCAACTGCTGGCGGCCTGGTGGGTCACCCGGCGCATGGAACAACGGCGTGTTGCCGGCAAAGTCGAAGGACGCGGGTTGAAGATCGGCTTTGGCGTCACGACCGTCCTGCTATTGCTGATACTCGGGATTATCGTGCCCTGGAGCAACGGTGGTGGTGGCGTCGTGCAGTTCGGCAAGGACGTCAAGGCTCAAGCGAGCCTGATCGCTCCGTGGAATCAATGGCGGATGGTGATGGTCGAGGTCGACAACAAAGTCCCGATCTACCTGCAAAACGACGGTGCGCCGTTCTACTACGTGCCTGATACCCAGGACTTCCCTCGTGAAGGCAACAGCGCACAGTTCATGTCGTGGCTGGAAAAGACCAGCGGTCAGCAGTGGGACCCGCAACGCACCATCATTGTGGCGCACTACAAACGTGGCGATCAGCTGCCGTTGAACTACCTGACTGTCGACCATCAGGCCGTCGTCACGCAACCCGACAACGGTGAACGACTGATGCATCCGCGCTCGGACGCCAGCGTCGCCTTCATCCCCAACGCCCCCGCCCAATGAAAAAGGATCGAGAGGCCCAGTGGGCCTCTCGATCCTTTCCAGCACTACTCACGTGAAATCAGTGAGCCTCGTCGACGATATCGTTTGAATTCAAGCAGCTCTGTCCTTCAAACTCCCCCCTGAGCTGCTCAATCTAAATACAAACGACATTGATTAATAATTTATTTGACGTTTTTTTCACATATCCCACACTAAATTGCCGGCGCACGAAAAGCATGCGAATGATTCGCATTGTTTTGAGCAAGCTGCAGGGATCGCGGGAACTGATTGACAGGCTTGCCCACCTGATTCTTAAAAAAACTGCAGGAGCTGCTAACAAAATGAATCCTCGTCTTCCTTCGTTTCTGAAAACCGCGCTGCTCGCCACCGCTCTATTGGGTGCCGGCCATGTCTTTGCTGCGCCAAGCAGCGACGGCATCGTCGTCTACAACGCTCAGCATGAGACCCTGACCAAGGCCTGGGTCGAAGGTTTTACCCGTGAAACAGGAATCAAGGTCACGCTGCGCAACGGCGACGACAGCGAAATGGGCAATCAGCTCGTGCAAGAAGGTGCGGCCTCCCCGGCTGACGTGTTCCTGACCGAAAACTCCCCAGCCATGGTGCTGGTGGACAACGCCGGGCTGTTTACCCCAGTCGCCCCTTCGACCCTTGAACAAATCGGTTCAGCCTATCGTCCGGCCCATGGCAAATGGGTAGGCATCGCTGCTCGTTCGACCGTGTTTGTCTACAACAAAAGCAAGCTGGCCGAAGCCGATCTGCCGAAGTCTCTGATGGACCTGGCTTCCCCAAGCTGGAAAGGTCGTTGGGCCGGTTCGCCTGCCGGCGCCGACTTCCAGGCCATCGTCGCCGCCGTACTCGAACTCAAAGGCGAAGCCGCTACCCTGGAATGGCTCAAGGGCATGAAAGCCAACGCTACCGCCTACCGCGGCAACAGCGCTGTGCTCAAGGCTGTCAACGCCGGCCAGATCGAAGGCGGCGTGATCTACCACTACTACAGCTTCGTCGATCAGAGCAAAACCGGCGAAAACAGCAAGAACACCTCGCTGCACTACTTCAAGCACAAAGATCCGGGCGCGTTTGTCAGCCTCTCCGGCGGTGCTGTTCTGGCCTCCAGCAAACACCAGGAAGAAGCTCAGGCGTTCCTGAAGTGGATCACCGGCAAAGAAGGTCAGGCCGTTCTGAAAACCGGCAACTCGTTTGAGTACGCGGTAGGCAAGGATGCACAGTCGAACCCGAAACTGGTACCGCTGGCGCAACTTGACGCGCCTGCCGTCGACGCCTCCAGGCTCAACAGCAAAAAAGTTGTCGAGCTGATGACTCAGGCGGGGCTGTTGTAATCCGATGTCCAAGCCAGTCGCGCTGCCAGAAGCTACCGAAGTCGTCCATCTGACGACTCTGGCCACCCCTCGTCAACACCCTCGCCGCGCCTCCGGGAGGCGCAGCGGCTCGTGGGTGGTGGCCATATCCATTCTGGTGTCGTTGCTGGCGCTGCTGCCGTTGGCGTTTGTCATCGGCATTTCCATCAAGACCGGCTGGGCGACTATCGCCGAGCTGGTCTTGCGACCTCGGGTCGCCGAACTTTTGATCAACACCGTTCTACTGGTGGTGATCACGATTCCTTTATGTATCGCGCTGGGCGTGGCGCTCGCCTGGTTGACCGAACGCACCGACCTGCCGGGCCGCCGCCTCTGGTCGGTACTGGCAACGGCACCGATTGCGGTGCCGGCCTTTGTCCACAGTTATGCCTGGGTCAGCCTGGTACCACCGATTCACGGGTTGTTTGCCGGGGTACTGGTTTCGGTTATTGCCTACTTCCCGTTCCTCTACCTGCCAATCGCCGCCACCCTGCGGCGCCTCGACCCGGCCATCGAAGATGTCTCCGAATCGCTGGGGCTAAAACCCTGGGCGGTGTTTTTCCGGGTCGTGCTGCCGCAACTGCGCCTGGCCATCTGTGGCGGCGCCTTGCTGGTCGGGCTGCACTTGCTGGCCGAATACGGCCTGTACGCGATGATTCGCTTCGACACCTTCACCACGGCGATCTTTGACCAGTTTCAGTCGTCCTTCAACGGTCCGGCGGCGAACATGCTGGCCGGGGTTCTGGCGCTGTGCTGCCTGCTGATGTTGACCGCCGAATCAGCCTCCCGTGGCCATGCCCGTTACGCTCGGGTCGGTTCCGGCAGCGCGCGCCTGCAACGTACCCAGCGTCTGACACGCAACACCAAAGCCGTCATGTTGTTGCTGCCGATCATCAGCAGCGTGCTGGCACTCGGCGTGCCGCTGATTACCCTGGCCCAATGGTTGATTGCCGGTGGCGCGGAGGTCTGGCGCATGTCGGAAATCCTCCCTGCGTTGAAGCAAACCCTGGTTCTGGCCAGCGTTGGCGCGGTCATCACCACCTGCGCGGCAGTTCCGGTGGCCTGGCTGTCGATACGTTCACCGGGACGCCTGCATCGCATTCTGGAAAGTTGCAACTACATCACCAGTTCTTTACCTGGAATCGTCGTGGCGCTGGCACTGGTGACAGTCACCATCAACTTCGCCCGGCCGATTTACCAGACCACCATCACCGTGCTGCTGGCGTACCTGCTGATGTTCTTGCCACGCGCGCTGGTCAGTTTGCGTGCGGGCATTGCCCAGGCGCCGGTAGAGCTGGAAAACATCGCCCGCAGCCTGGGCCGCTCGCCGGGCAAGGCGCTCTGGCTGATTACCATGCGCCTGGCTGCACCGGGCGCAGCCGCCGGTGCGGCGCTGGTGTTCCTGGCAATTACCAATGAGCTGACCGCGACCCTGTTGCTCTCGCCGAGTGGCACCCGCACCCTGGCCACCGGTTTTTGGGCCATGACCAGCGAAATCGACTACGCCGCAGCGGCACCTTACGCGCTGATCATGATTTTGCTTTCGCTTCCGTTGACCGCGCTTCTCTATCATCAATCCAAACGCACGGCAGGCCGATGAACGCTCTCGAACTGAACTCCATCTACAAAACCTTCGGCGCCCTGCCCGCCCTCGACAACGTCAGCCTGTCGGTACCCGCGGGCAGCCGCACGGCTATCGTCGGCCCTTCCGGCTCGGGCAAGACCACCTTGCTGCGGATGATTGCCGGGTTCGAGTTTCCCGATTCGGGCAGCATCTCGCTCAACGGCCAGACACTGGTCGACGGTTCGACCGAAGTCCCCGCGCATCAGCGCATGATTGGTTATGTACCGCAGGACGGCGCGTTGTTTCCGCACATGACGGTTGCCGGCAACATCGCCTTTGGACTCTCGGGTGACTCCGCCTTGAAGCAAGCTCGCGTCGCCGAGTTGATGGACATGGTGGCGCTGGATTCGCGCATGAGCCAACGCTGGCCGCACGAACTTTCCGGTGGCCAGCAACAGCGGGTAGCCCTGGCCCGCGCCCTGGCGCAACGGCCGCGGCTGATGCTGCTGGATGAACCCTTCTCTGCACTGGACACCGGCCTGCGGGCGTCCATGCGCAAGATGGTTGCCAGGCTTCTGTCAGACACCGGCGTGACCACCATTCTGGTTACCCACGACCAGTCCGAAGCGCTGTCATTCGCCGATCAACTGGCCGTGATGCGTCAAGGCCGGCTGGTGCAGACCGGACAACCGATGGACCTGTACCTGCGCCCTCATGATGAAGAAACGGCGCTGTTCCTCGGCGATGCCGTAGTCATGCCGGCATGGGTCGAAAATGGCCACGCGACCTGCGACCTGGGACGGGTTCATGTCTCCAACACCTCGCAAAACGGCGCGGCGCAGATCATGTTGCGGCCCGAGCAATTGCAGATTTCCAGTCAGGCCGCAGATCTGGAACAGGTGAACGGCTGTATCGGGGTGGTGACCGATCGCGACTTTGGCGGCAATACCTGCACCTTGACGGTGGAACTGAAACTGCCCTCACCCGCGAAGAATGGAGAGTCAGCGAGCCGTTCGCTACTGGTTCGAAGCTCCGGGGTACACGCACCGGAAGCAGGCAGTCTGGTGCACATTTCGACCTTGGGTCATGCGCACGTACTGAGCGAGCCCGTTCGCCGACAGGCAGTTGCGGCACCCTGATCGATCCCGCTCAGAGGTCGAATCGATCAATCGCCCGGCGCCGCTCGTTGTCATCACGCACGTCGTAGTTGGCGGTCGTCTGGATATTGCTGTGATGGGCCAGTTTCTGGGCGATCGACAGGTCATGCTCCTCGATCACCCGGGTGATGAACGAACGGCGAAAATCGTGAGGCATGATCTTCACCCCCACCTGCGCACCGCGCTGTCGGGCAATGTAATAGATCGCGTGCTTGGTAATCCGCTCGCGGGTGATGTGGCTGCCGCGGCGAATCCGGTTGAACAGGAACCCATCGTCTTCCTGCCCTGGTGACAACAGCGACCGACGCAAATCAAGCCACGCTTGCAGCTTGGCGAACGCCCAGCTCGGCGCATATTTGATCAGTTGCTTGTTACCTTTGGCCGTGACCCGCAGGCTGCGTTCGGCAAAGTCGACTTGCGCAAGGTCCAGGTTCACCGACTCGGACTTGCGCATCCCCGAACCGTAGAGAATCGCAATGATCGCGGCATCGCGCAGACCCTGAGGCCTTGGGTCGGCAGCGCAGACCGCCATCAGGTCGCGAATCAGCGTGCGCTTGAGGTTGCGCCCCTGAGACAACCGGGTGCCGGCGATGCCTTTGACCGAGCGCATCTTCAGCAGGTGCTCGTGACTGATCAGGCTCAGGCGCCAGGCTTCGTTCATCACGCCGCGCACAGCGTTGACGTACAGCGAGGACGTGTTGGGGGCGTAACCGTCACTGCGCAGCGTCGCGACCAGTGCGATAACATGCTCGGGTTGAAGTTCGTGCCAAGGGATCTCTTCGATGTTCAGCTCTTCAAAGCCCAGTCGATCTGCGGCATCCTGTAACACATAGCGCATGGTCAGCTGACTTGAAGGGGCAAGACGCGCCAGATAAAACGTCAGAGAGTTGGGCTTGGCCGACCGAATGGCTGTCATTTCTGGCTGGGCGGTGGCGCAGCGAGGCAATGCGGTGTCGGGTAGATCAATCAAACTGAACCGGCCTTAAATGAGCGCCCCTCAACGTACGAAATTTGTGTTGAGAACGATGGGAAATGGAGATCAACAGGGTAACGGATCAGCGATGCACAGGCCATATGATGGGCTTTTTCGCAGTGCCAAAAAAATGGCGAGAGCTGTCAGAAAGGACTTTAAGCTATGAAAAACCCTGAACATTTGCTGTAAAGGTTACAGTTAAACATTCTCGATACCGGTTTTTCATGTCCCTTTCACATTTTCGAGATTACCCTCTGCGCATCCGGAGCGATGCCTTTGGATCGTTCAATCTGCCGACCGACAAAAAATAAGTCAATTAGTGCACTTTTCCCAAAAGATTGGTTAACTGATTGATATACTTTTCGTTTTTTACGTCTACGTTGTCACGGACGACGCTTCGAAGCAGCGCTTCGAGCTGATTCGCAGCATGTGACCGCTGATTTACCGCCTACCAGGGCTGTTGACACTTCCAAACCCGAGGTCCACATGAATCAGGCTTTTCTCCCCTTCTCTCGCCCAAGTATCGGTGATGAAGAAATCGCCGCCGTCGAGCAGGTTTTACGCTCCGGCTGGATCACTACCGGGCCGAAGAACCAGGAACTGGAGGAGCAATTCGCACAGTACGTAGGTTGCAAGCACGCCGTAGCACTGTCTTCGGCCACCGGCGGCATGCACATCACGCTGCTGGCGCTGGGTATCGGCCCTGGCGATGAAGTGATCACGCCGTCGCAGACCTGGGTCTCGACCGCCAACATGATCTGCCTGTTGGGCGCCACCCCGGTGTTTGTCGACGTCGACCGCGACACCCTGATGACCGACGTCCAGGCCATCGAAGCCGCCATTACCCCACGCACCAAAGCGATCATCCCGGTGCACTACGCCGGTGCCGCGTTCGATCTCGATCCGCTCTATGCGCTGGCAGACAAGCACGGTATCGCCGTCATCGAAGACGCCGCCCACGCAGCCGGTACCCGTTACCGTGGCCGCGCCATTGGCGCTCAGGGCACCGCAATCTTCTCGTTCCACGCGATCAAGAACATGACCTGCGCCGAGGGCGCAATGTTCGTCAGCGACAATCAAGCGCTGGCCGATCGTGTGCGCATGCTCAAGTTTCATGGCCTCGGCGTAGACGCTTACGATCGCCTGACCCATGGCCGTAAACCTCAGGCCATGGTCATCGAGCCGGGATTCAAGTACAACCTGGCCGACATCAACGCGGCCATTGCGCTGGTGCAATTGCAGCGTCTCGACGAAATCAACGCCAAGCGTACAGCGCTGGCGCAGACCTATCTGCAACGCCTGGGAGGCCTGCCGGTACAACCACTGAGTGTGCCGACCACTTACCCGCAGCAACACGCCTGGCATCTGTTTATACTGCGCATCGACGCTGAACGTTGCGGGATGGACCGCGAGGCGTTCATGAAAGCCTTGCAAGAACAGAATATTGGTACGGGTATTCACTTTGTGGCCACCCACCTGCACACTTACTACCGCCAGCGATTCCCGGACATCCATCTGCCCAACACCGAGTGGAACTCGGCACGGCTGTGCTCGATCCCGCTGTTCCCCGACATGACTACCGACGATGTCGAACGCGTCGTTGGCGCCATTGAAAACATTCTGGACTGAAGCCTTTGAAGCCATATCCAATTAACTGCGTGTCGATCGTTATCCCGGTCTACAACGAAGAAGAAAGCTTGCCTGAACTGCTACGCCGGACCGAAGCGGCCTGTCAGCAACTCAAGCACGAGTACGAGATCGTACTGGTCGATGACGGTAGCCGCGACAACTCGGCTCAAATTCTCGAAGACGCCGCTCAGCGTGAAGGCAGTTCAGTGGTTGCGGTCATTCTTAACCGCAACTACGGCCAGCACGCGGCAATCATGGCTGGTTTCGAGCATTGCAAAGGCGATGTGGTCATTACCCTCGACGCCGACCTGCAGAACCCGCCGGAAGAAATCCCCCGTTTGGTGGAACAAGCCGAGCTGGGCTACGACGTGGTTGCCACTGTGCGCAACAATCGCCAGGACTCGGCCCTGCGCCGCTGGCCGTCGAAGCTGATCAACCTGGCGGTGCAACGCTCCACCGGCGTTGCCATGAGCGACTACGGCTGCATGCTGCGCGCCTACCGCCGCACCATCGTCGACGCCATGCTGGCCTGCCGTGAACGCAGCACCTTCATCCCGATCCTGGCCAACAGCTTCGCCCGCCACACCACCGAGATTCTGGTGCAGCACGCCGAGCGCGAGCATGGCGAGTCGAAGTACAGCCCGATGCGCCTGATCAGCCTGATGTTCGATCTGCTGACCTGCATGACCACTACCCCACTGCGCCTGCTGAGCATCATTGGCTTCAGTCTGGCGGCGCTGGGCATGTTGTTTGCCTTTTTGCTGATCTTCCTGCGCCTGATCTTCGGCGCCAGCTGGGCGGGTGGCGGCACCTTCGTCCTGTTCGCCGTGCTCTTTGTGTTCACGGGTGGCCAGTTCATCGGCATGGGCCTTCTGGGTGAATACCTGGGCCGCATGTACAGCGATGTTCGCGCCCGACCGCGTTTCTTTATTGAAAAAATCCTACGTAACCAACCCGCTGCTCCTGCTCCCGTTGTCACTGTCGACGGTCTGCCTTCCACCCCTACTGATCAGGTTTCGCCATGAGTTCAAAAGCTGTTGTTTTCGCCTATCACGACATTGGCTGTGCAGGTATCGAAGCACTGCTCAACGCAGGTTTCGAGATTGCTGCCGTGTTCACCCACGCCGACGATCCGAAGGAAAACACCTTCTACGGCTCGGTCGCGCAACTGTGCGCCCGTAAAGGCATTCCTGTGCACGCACCGGAAGACGCCAACCACCCACTGTGGATCGAGCGCATCGCCAAACTGAACCCGGACTACCTGTTCTCGTTCTACTACCGCAACCTGTTGGGTGAGCAACTGCTGGCTACCGCCCGCAAAGGCGCGTTCAACCTGCACGGCTCGTTGCTGCCAACCTACCGTGGCCGCGCTCCAGCGAACTGGGTACTGGTCAACGGCGAAACCGAAACCGGCGTGACCCTGCACCGCATGGTCAAGCGTGCCGACGCTGGCGCGATCATCGCCCAGCAACGCGTTGCGATCGAGCGTGCCGATACCGCTCTGACCCTGCACGGCAAGCTGCGCGAAGCCGCTTCCAACCTGCTGCGTGACACCCTGCCATTGCTGGCTCAGGGCAAAATCACCGAAACCGCCCAGGACGAATCCAAGGCCACTGTTTTCGGTCGTCGTACTGCGGCAGACGGCAAGCTGGTCTGGAAGAAACCGGCTGAAGAGCTGTTCAACCTGGTTCGCGCCGTGACCCAACCTTACCCGGGTGCTTTCTGCGCCGTGGGTGAGCACAAACTGATTGTCTGGAGCGCTGAAGTCGTCAAAGGCAACGAAGGTCTGGCACCAGGCCGCGTGATCAGCGTCGACCCTCTGCGTATCGCTTGCGGCGAAGACTCCCTGGTCGTCACTTCGGGTCAGCGTAACGAAAACGGTCTGTACCTGAGCGGCCCGCAACTGGCCAATGAACTGGGTCTGGTCGACGGTTCCGTACTGCGTGGCGCTGAATCGGGCCGTGCCCCGCGTCGCACCCGCGTACTGATCCTTGGCGTCAACGGCTTCATCGGTAACCACCTGTCCGAGCGCCTGCTGCGTGACGACAAGTACGACGTCTATGGTCTGGACATCGGTTCCGACGCTATCGAGCGTCTGCGCAGCCATCCAAACTTCCACTTCGTCGAAGGCGATATCAGCATTCACTCCGAGTGGATCGAATATCACATCAAGAAGTGCGACGTGGTTCTGCCGCTGGTGGCCATCGCCACCCCAATCGAATACACCCGCAACCCGCTGCGCGTATTCGAACTGGACTTCGAAGAGAACCTGAAACTGGTTCGCTACTGCGTGAAGTACAACAAGCGCGTGATCTTCCCGTCGACTTCCGAAGTCTACGGCATGTGCCAGGACAAGAACTTCGACGAAGACACCTCGAATCTGATCGTTGGCCCGATCAACAAGCAACGCTGGATCTACTCGGTCTCCAAGCAACTGCTGGACCGCGTGATCTGGGCTTACGGCGCCAAGGGCCTGAACTTCACCCTGTTCCGTCCGTTCAACTGGATGGGCCCACGTCTGGACCGTCTGGACTCGGCACGTATCGGTAGCTCCCGCGCCATCACCCAGCTGATCCTGAACCTGGTGGAAGGCACGCCAATCCGTCTGTTCGACGGCGGCGAGCAGAAGCGTTGCTTCACTGACATTGCCGACGGTATCGAAGCTCTGGCGCGTATCGTTGATAACGAAAATGACGCGTGCAACGGTCAGGTCATCAACATCGGTAACCCGGACAACGAAGCCAGCATCCGTCAGCTGGGCGAAGAACTGCTGCGTCAGTTCGAAGCTCACCCGCTGCGCGCCAACTTCCCTCCGTTCGCCGGTTTCCGCGACGTAGAGAGCAAGGCGTTCTACGGCGCTGGCTACCAGGACGTGGAACACCGCAAGCCAAGCATCGAAAACGCCAAGCGCCTGCTGGACTGGACGCCAACCGTCGAGATGAGCGAAACCATCGGTAACACGCTGGACTTCTTCCTGCGCGAAGCCATGCTCGAAATCGCGGACAAGCGCTGATGCAGGCAGGTCTTCGGATCGATGTCGACACCTACCGAGGTACCCGTGAGGGGGTACCCCGGTTGTTGGAGATGCTCGATGAAGCACAAGTCAAGGCGACGTTTTTTTTCAGCGTTGGTCCGGACAACATGGGGCGCCATTTATGGCGCCTCATCCGTCCGCAGTTTCTCTGGAAAATGCTCCGCTCCAATGCCGCGGGTCTGTACGGCTGGGATATTTTGCTGGCCGGCACTGCCTGGCCCGGCAAACCCATCGGCCGTGACCTGGGGCACCTGATGCGCCAGACCCTCGCGGCTGGCCATGAAGTCGGTTTGCACGCCTGGGATCACCACGGCTGGCAAGCCAACGCAGGGCGCTGGAGCGACGCTGACCTGATCGAGCAGATTCGCCGGGGCGTAGACACGCTCAGCGATATTCTCGGGCAGAGCGTGGACTGTTCGGCGGCCGCCGGTTGGCGCGCCGATGAACGGGTCATCGAAGCCAAGCAACGTTTTGGCTTTCGTTACAACAGCGACTGTCGCGGACAAAGCCTGTTCCAGCCACGGCTGGCAGACGGTAGCCTCGGCACGCCACAAATTCCGGTCGACTTGCCAACCTTCGATGAAGTGGTGGGTCCCGTCGTAGCAGCCAATGAGTTCAACTCATACATTCTTGACCGATTCAGCCCCTCGAAGCTGAACGTATATACGATACATGCGGAGGTAGAAGGGATTCTGATGGCTAACGATTTCCGTCAGTTGCTGGTCGACGCGCGTCAGCGCGGCATCCAGTTCCAGCCTTTGGGTGATTTATTGCCCGCCCAGCCGACAACCCTGCCTCAAGGCCGCGTAATACGTGGTGCCCTTGAAGGCCGAGAAGGATGGTTGGGAGTGCAAGGCGCATGAGCAAACGCTGGGCTTTGCCGTTACTGCTTATCGCTTTCGGTCTGGTCTATCTGTTGCCGCTGGGCACGCATGGTCTGTGGATTCCGGATGAAACCCGCTACGCCCAGGTCAGTCAGGAAATACTCCTGAGTGGCAACTGGGTGTCGCCGCACTTCATGGGCCTGCGTTATTTCGAGAAGCCGATTGCCGGTTACTGGATGATCGCGATCGGCCAGGCCCTGTTCGGTGACAACCTGTTCGGGGTGCGCATTGCGTCGGCACTCTCGACCGGTTTGAGCATCATGCTGACTTACCTGATCGCACGCAGGCTCTGGAACGATCCGCGTAAAAGCATCGCCAGCGCATTGCTGTATATGAGTTTCGCAGTAATCGCCATTCAAGGGGGCTACGCCAACCTCGACCCGCAATTCACTTTCTGGGTCAACCTTAGCCTGGTGGCCTTGTGGTTTGCGCTGGACAGCAGTAGTCGCAATGCGCGGCTGATGAGTTGGGCGAGCCTGGGTCTGGCCTGCGGCATGGGCTTTCTGACCAAGGGTTTCCTGGCCTGGTTGCTGCCGGTACTGATCGCCCTGCCCTACATGATCTGGCAAAAACGCTGGCGTGAACTGCTGGTGTACGGCCCGGTGGCTATCGTGGTTGCGATTGTCATCAGCCTGCCGTGGGCCCTGGCCGTGCATGCGCAGGAGCCCGATTACTGGCGTTTCTTCTTCTGGCACGAGCACATCCGCCGCTTTGCCGGTGACGATGCGCAGCACGCCTCCCCTTGGTGGTTCTACCTGCCGATGTTGGTAGCGTTCAGCTTGCCGTGGGTGGCGTTCCTGCCTTCGGCGCTCGAACAAGCCTGGCAAACCAGGCGTCAGGCCAGCAGCGGATTCCTGTTGCTGTGGCTGGTCCTTCCGTTGGCGTTTTTCAGCCTCAGCAAAGGCAAGTTGCCGGCCTACATTCTGCCGTGCCTGTTGCCTCTGGCGCTGTTGATGGGGAATGCACTGATTGACCGACTGAACCTGGGGCAAAGCCGACTGTTCAGGATCAACGGCCTGCTGAACCTGGTCATCGGTCTGACCACCCTGCTGGCGATGGTTTACCTGCAACTGAAAAACCCCGTGTATGTCGATGAAATGCACAACCTGGTGCTGGTGTTCATCGTGCTCATGGGCTGGATCCTGTCCAACCTGCTGCTGGTATTCCGACCGTTCAGCGCATGGGCTGCACCAGCAATCGGCAGCTGGCTGCTGATCGCCATTCTGCCGGCCGCATTGCCGCACTCGGTGGTCTACAACAAGATGCCCGACCAGTTTGTCCTCCAGCACATTGACGAACTCAGCCAGACCAAAAGCCTGCTGAGCAATGACCTGGGGGCTGCGTCTGCTGTGGCTTGGCGTCTGCAACGCCCTGAAGTGGCCCTGTACAACACCATCGGCGAAGTGAAATACGGCCTGGATTATCCGGATGCCGCTGCACGTCGGGTCGATACCGAGCATGTGCAGCAGTGGATGAGCGAAGCCCGCAAGACCGGCCCGGTCGGCGTGGTCATGCGCGTCAAGGGTGACGACGAAATCCGCGAACTCGAACTGCTGCCTAAAGATGGCAAGCATTACGAGCAAGGCAACATGGTTATTCTGATCATCCCGCAGAGCGCGCCATGACCCTGATACTGCTGTTGTCGGCCTGCCTGCTGACCTGTCTGGGTCAGATCGCCCAGAAATACGCCGTCGAAAGCTGGCGCGGCAAAGACTCCGGCTGGGGCGAGAAACTGCTCTCGCCGTGGCTGTGGCTGGCCCTGGCCAGCCTGGGCTTCGGCCTGTTGGTGTGGCTATTGGTGTTGCAGCGTCTGGAGGTCGGTGTCGCCTACCCGATGTTGAGCCTCAACTTTGTGCTGATCACCCTGGCCGCCCACTTCGTCTTCCACGAAACCATTGATCGTCGTCACTGGATCGGTGTTGCGCTGATCATCGCCGGCGTCGTTCTGCTCGGGAGGCACGCATGAGCCTTCGTCGCGGAATCAGCTTTGCCATGGGCAGCGTGGCGCTGGTCAGTGCAGCCCAATTGGGCATGCGCTGGAGCATGAGCCATTTACCGCTGCCCGATCAGTGGCTGCAGGCCCTGAGCAACAGCAGTATCGACCTGCTCGCGCTCGGCGTGGTGCTTGCCTCGATCTGCGCTTACGCCCTGTCCATGTTGTGCTGGCTCGCCGCGCTGCGCGATCTGCCCCTGGGCCGGGCCTACTCGTTGTTGAGTATCAGCTATGCACTGGTGTATCTGTTGGCCGCCAGCCTGCCGCTGTTCAACGAAAACTTCAGTCTTTCCAAAACACTCGGGGTGGCCTTGGTCATCCTCGGTGTCATCACTATTAACTCTCGAACTGCCAGCGCCCCAGAAGTCAGGAATGCCTCATGAAAATCAGTGTAATTGGTAGCGGTTATGTAGGTCTGGTGCAGGCGACTGTCCTGGCTGAAGTCGGTCATGATGTCGTGTGCATGGACGTCGATCAGAACAAGATCAAAATGCTGCAGAAAGGCCACGTCACTATCTTTGAACCAGGGCTGGAAAGCATGGTCAAGGAGAACCTGGAGAGCGGGCGCCTGCACTTCACCAGCGACGAGAAGATGGCGATCGAGCACGGCCAGGTGTTGTTCATCGCGGTCGGTACGCCGTCGGACGAGGACGGCTCGGCCGATCTGAAATATGTTCTGTCCGTGGGCGACGCCGTCGCGCGCCATCGGGTCGAGCCGCTGATTCTGGTGGAAAAATCCACTGTTCCGGTCGGCACCGGCGACACCCTGCGCGCGCACATTGAAGAAGTGCTGAAGAAAGCCGGGCGCACCCTGGAGTTCGATATCGTCTCCAACCCGGAATTCCTCAAGGAAGGTTCGGCCGTCAGTGACTGCCGTCGCCCTGACCGCATCGTCATCGGTTGCGAACGTGAAGAAGTCCGTGAAGTGATGCGCGACCTCTACGCCCCCTTCAATCGCAACCATGACCGCATCATGTTCATGGACCTGCGCAGCGCCGAACTCACCAAGTACGCAGCCAACTGCATGCTTGCGACCAAAATCAGCTTTATCAACCAGATCGCCGAACTGGCCGAACACCTGGGTGCGGATATCGAAGCCGTGCGCATGGGCATCGGTGCAGACCAGCGCATCGGCTACCACTTCATCTACCCTGGCTGCGGCTATGGCGGTTCGTGTTTCCCGAAAGATATGCGCGCGTTGATCCACAGCGCCCAGGAAGCCAATTGCTCCAGCGACCTGTTGCAAGCGGTCGAGGCCATCAACCAGCGGCAGAAACACAAGCTGTTCGAACGCATCAATGCGTTCTACAAAGGTGAGCTGAAAGGCAAGACCTTCGCCCTCTGGGGTCTGGCGTTCAAACCCAACACCGACGACATGCGCGATGCCCCAAGCCGGGTGCTGATGGAAGCCTTGTGGGCTGCCGGTGCACACGTACGGGCCTTCGACCCTGAAGCCATGCAGGAAACCCAACACCTGTACCCGGATCAACCGAACCTGTCGCTGATGGGCACCCCGGAATCCGCGCTGGTAGGCGCAGACGCCTTGATCGTTTGCACCGAATGGCAACAGTTCAAGGCGCCGGATTTCAAATTGATCGAGGAGCGTCTCAAAGCCCCGGTGATCTTCGACGGGCGTAACCTGTATGACGCTGATCGCCTGGCACGCAAAGGCTTCAAGTACTTCCCGATGGGTCGTGGCGAGTCGCGCAATCTGCCAATCCCTCAGCAACAGTGGCCAGCTTCTTCCGTCTAAGCCCAGGAGGCCGCGTGCACGCATATCCATCGACAGGGATCCGTCAACAATCGTTAGGTCTGGGGCTACTGGCGCTGCTGCTGTTCTGCGCCGGGGTCTACCAGCAATCGGCGATCGGATTCGACTCGCGGTTTGTACTGTTTGCCCAGGAAATGCTGCGCCATGGGCCGGGATTCTTCCCGACCACCTATGGCCAGCCTTACGCTGATTACTGGGCCACTTCGACGTTTTTTACCTGGCTGCTTTCGTTGCCCTTTGGCCAGGTAAACGCGTTGACGGCCTGGTTACCCAGCGCCATTGCCTCGGCAACGATTGTCACGCTGATGTACCGACTGGTAGCGCCCTACTCCAGAACCTGGGCGCTGATCAGCATCGCCCTGATGCTGCTCAGCAATATGTTCATCACCGAAACTCGCGCCGTGTCCCTCGACCAGATGGTCGCGGCCGTGACTTTCGCTGTGTTCTATCTGGGCTATGCCGCTGACCATTTCCAGGCACCACGACGACTGTTGTTGATACTCGTGTTGCTGGTACTGGGCTTTGCCATTCGTGGGCCGATCGGTTTAGTGGTACCTACCGGTGTGTTGTGCACTTATTACCTGCTCAATGGCCAGTGGCGCCGGATGATCAGCGTCGGCTTGCTGGCTGCGTTGCTGCTGGCAGCCGGTATCGGCCTGTTGCTGTGGCTGGCACACGTCAGTGGTGGCCCGACCTTCGTAGAAGACGTGATCCGCATGCAGTTCATGGGGCGCATGGACGGTCGCGAAGGTGCGAGTGGCGCGCTGTATTACTTCAGCAGCTCCTTGGGCAACTACGCACTGGCGTACCCTTTGGCGGCATTGGTGCTGGCCGCGGTGTTGCTGGTCGGGCGCAACGACCGTGGACCGGCGTTGCGTCTGCTGACCTTGTGCACGGCTGCCGGGCTGATCGTGATGATTGGCCTGTCGATTCCGATGGCGAAAAAAGCCCGCTACATGCTGCCGATGCTGCCGATGGCGGCAATCGTCGCGGCGTATCCGTTCCAGAGTGCGCAGGGTCGGGTATTTCAGTGGTTACGCGGCCTGATGCAGGGCCTGTGGTTGCTGATGCCTGGCTTGCTGATCATTGGGCTGGTGGTGGCCAAGCGACGCTTTCCGGAGCATCTCACCTCGATGACGGCGGTGATGGCGATACTCGGTGTGCTGCAGGCAGTCGCATTGGGGCTGTTATTCAAGCCGCGTATGCGTGCGGTGGGCCTGGCGTTCGCCGCGGTGCTGGCGCTGTGGTCGACCTACATTCTGGTGTTCGAGCCGGTGGAGCGTACGCTCTTCGACACCCGCACGTTCAGCCGTGCAGCCGTTGAGCTGATCCAGAAAGATCCGGCGCCCGTGGTGCTGCACGCCATGGGCAAAGACGCCAAGGCCATCAAGTTCATGGTCAACGTCGATCACGACCTGCTCCCGGTTTTCACTTCTTCAGTGCAAGAGCTGGAGAACCTGACAGGCCCTGCCTGGCTGGTGATGGACAAAAGCGACTACGAGGCCCTGAAAGGCTCTCGGCTGGCGACATTGCAGCCGGTGCTTAACGGGACCTTCGACAAGAACGATTACGTCCTGCTGCATCTGGTACCCGTGCAACCCTGAACCGGTTGCACTTCGTCAGGGCGCTTGCTTAAGCTTGCGCCCATGACTCCTTCCCTCCGCCGTGCCCAACTCGCCGATGCCAGCGCACTGCCCGCCGTAGAGCGTTCAGCTGCCGCACTCTTCCGTAATGATCCCGAACTTGCCTGGCTTGCCGACGCCCCCGTGACCAGCGTCGAACAGCACCAGCATGATATTCGTTGCGCGCTGATCTGGGTTGCCGAGGCGGCCGATGCATCAATCGTGGGTTTTCTCAGCGCCCATACCGTCGATACCGAACTGCATATCCAGGAAGTGTCCGTCAGCAGCGGGTTTCAGGGTCAGGGCCTGGGACGCAGGTTGTTGCAGACCGCCCTTGAGCACGCGCGCCATAACGGATTGACCGCGCTGACGCTGACGACCTTTCGTGAACTGCCATGGAATGAGCTGTTTTATCGGCGATTCGGTTTTCAAACACTGCCGTTTTCCAGTCTCGATCAGCGCTTGAAAGCGGTGCTGGAAGCAGAAATCTCGCATGGATTGCCGGGTACCCGACGGTGTGCCATGCGTTATTGCGCAGGATCGAGGCTGACCTCGAAGCCCCCCTGCACCTGATTCAGGATCCGCGTGGCGATGGGGTGCAACTCCGCCGGTAGCGCCAAGTCAGGTCGTGCTTCGAGACTTTTGAACGACACGCAATGGCGCACGCCCAGCTCACGCATGACCCGCAGGGCTAGCCCCTACCAAGTGCCATACGGAATCCCGTGCTGGTCGATATAGGCCTGAGCCTCGGGGTTCGGCGCCCGGTAATAAATACCGTTGCCGTTCCGATGAGGCCCCAGCGGCTCGACCTCGGCCTGAAAACGCCCAACTTCCTTGTACCCCAGGCAACCTGCCCCCACCCAGACTTTGACGATGCCGCCAAGAGCCATCCCCAGATTTACTCTGTTGCGATAAAGCGTTACCTCCTTCTGATCAGCTTCGCAAAACACCCGCTCCGGCCTGACCATCTCGTCGCGCACCCACTGCGGGATCGGGATCCTGATCTTGTAGGCCTGCGGCTCCACCAGCGATTGCCAGCGCAGAAAGAGCCGTTCCGGCAGGTCGACGTTGGTCACCGGCATCGTTTTCCCCCCCCCTGGTGCCAGCCTTCCACTTTGCCGGTGTAACTGGCGACGCCAGCATGCACATTGAAAAACGCCAGTCCGCGCTGATCGAGCACATCCACGGTCTCGACCCAGACCTCCATGTGGCGCGGCGCGGCGAGGCCGACGTACCAACTGTTGTACGGCAGCTTGGGCGGCACCGGGGGTTGAGGCCCGCTGGCGCAGGCGCTCAGGCTGAACAGCAAGCCGAGGAGCAGGGTCAGGCGCTTCATTCGGGATAGCCCTTGTGTGGCTGGTTGGGATAGACCTTACGTGTGTTGTCCGCCGCCGGTTTCATAGCCATCACCCCCGTGTTGGGGAGCCAATGGGCGGACTGGTGGATATAGCGGCGACGCAACAAACGCTCCTGCGCCCGATCGAGACTGACCTCGACGCCCCCCAGCACCTGATCCAGGATCTGGGTGGCGATCGGTTGCAACTCCGCCGGTAGCGCCAGATCAGGTCGTTCCTCCAATCTTTTGAATGGCACGCCATGACGCACCCCCAGCTCACGCATGACCCGCAGGGCAATCCGCGACAACTCGCCGTGCACCGGCCGGTCGAGCGCGATGGTCAGCAGGTAGTCATCCTTGTCCTCGCTGTTCTTGCCCTGCGGCGCTGGGGTCATCGACCAGGTATGGATTTCAAGGCTGCCTTCATCACCGGCCAGACCGCTGGCCTCCAGGGCCAGCATCTGGGTCCGGGCCTTTGCCCATTCCAGATGCGCCTGCACCGGACGATTGGCATCCTGCGTGACCCGGCGGGGCGGCGTCAGCCACAGCCGCTCGCGGGCACGCGGCAAATAGCCGCCGCCAATGTTCGAGTGCACGCCGGGCAGACTGATTTCTCGATGGCCGTCCAGCACGCTGTTGAGGGCAAAATTGTGCCGGCGCTCGTCGCGGGCCTGCAACTGGATGACTTGCCGCGCGCAACCGGGCGGCAGGTACAGGTTGACGCCGGGGTTGTCGTCGTTGGCCGCGCTCAGGTCGCCGCTCAAACTGTCGATGATGGCGGCGACGGTGTCGAACAAGCCAATCAGGTTGAGACGGACATCCACCGCCGGGTCGAGATTCGCCAGTAACTTACCAAGTGCCATAGGGGATTCCATGCTGGTCAACATAGGCCTTGTTCTCTGGCTCTATGGGTATGTATTTACCGTTGCTCTTGCCTATGTATGGCCCGAGAGGCTCCACTTCAGCCTGAAATCGCCCGACTTCCTTGTACCCCAGGCAACCTGCCCCCACCCAGACTTTGACGATGCCGCCAGGAGCCATCCCCAGATTTACTCTGTTGCGATAAAGCGTTACCTCCTTCTGATCAGCTTCGCAAAACACCCGCTCCGGTCTGACCATCTCATCGCGCACCCACTGCGGGATCGGGATCCTGATCTTGTAGGCCTGCGGCTCCACCAGCGATTGCCAGCGCAAAAAGAGCCGTTCCGGCAGGTCGACGTTGGTCACCGGCATCGTTTCCCCCCCCTGGTGCCAGCCTTCCACTTTGCCGGTGTAACTGGCGACGCCAGCATGCACATTGAAAAACGCCAGTCCGCGCTGATCGAGCACATCCACGGTCTCGACCCAGACCTCCATGTGGCGCGGCGCGGCGAGGCCGACGTACCAACTGTTGTACGGCAGCTTGGGCGGCACCGGGGGTTGAGGCCCGCTGGCGCAGGCGCTCAGGCTGAACAGCAAGCCGAGGAGCAGGGTCAGGCGCTTCATTCGGGATAGCCCTTGTGTGGCTGGTTGGGATAGACCTTCCGCGTGTTGTCCTGCACCGGTTTCATGGCCATCACCCCCGTGCTGGGTAGCCAGTGAGCGGACTGGTGGATATAGCGGCTACGCAACAAACGCTCCTGCGCCCGATCGAGGCTGACCTCGACGCCCCCCAGCACCTGATCCAGGATCTGGGTGGCGATGGGTTGCAACTCCGCCGGTAGCGCCAGATCAGGTCGTTCCTCCAATCTTTTGAATGGCACGCCATGACGCACCCCCAGCTCACGCATGACCCGCAGGGCAATCAGCGACAACTCGCCACGCACCGGCCGGTCGAGCGCGATGGTCAGCAGGTAGTCATCGTTGTTGTTCTGCGCCTTGCCCTGCGGCGCCGGGGTCATCGACCAGGCATGGATTTCAAGGCTGCCTTCATCACCGGCCAGACCGCTGGCCTCCAGGGCCAGCATCTGGGTCCGGGCCTTTGCCCATTCCAGATGCGCCTGCACCGGACGATTGGCATCCTGCGTGACCCGGCGGGGCGGCGTCAGCCACAGCCGCTCGCGGGCACGCGGCAAATAGCCGCCGCCAATGTTCGAGTGCACCCCCGGCAGGCTGATTTCCCGATGGCCGTCCAGCACGCTGTTGAGGGCAAAATTGTGCCGACGCTCGTCGCAAGCCTGCAACTGGATGACCTGCCGCGCGCAACCGGGCGGCAGGTACAGGTTGACGCCGGGGTTGTCGTCGTTGGCCACGCTCAGGTCCGCGCCCATGATGGCGGCGACGGTGTCGAACAGGCCGATCAGGTTGAGACTGACGTCCACCGCCGGGTCAAAATTCACCAGTAACTTACCAAGAGCCATAGGGGATTCCATGCTGGTCGATGTAGGCCTGAGCCTCGGGGTTCGGCGCCCGGTAATAAATACCGTTGCCGTTCCGATGAGGCCCCAGCGGCTCCACCTCAGCCTGAAAGCGCCCGACTTCCTTGTACCCCAGGCAACCGGCACCCACCCAGACTTTGGCGATGCCGCCGGGAGCCATGCCCAAAGTTATTCTGTTGCGATAAAGCGTCATTTCTTTCTGAGCAGGTTCGCAAAACACCCGCTCCGGCCTGACCATTTCGTCGCGCACCCACTGCGGAATCGGGATCCTGATCTTGTAGGCCTGCGGCTCCACCAGCGATTGCCAGCGCAGAAAGAGCCGTTCCGGCAGGTCGACGTTGGTCACTGGCATCATTTCCCCCCCCCCCTGGTGCCAGCCTTCCACTTTGCCGGTGTAACTGGCGACGCCAGCATGCACATTGAAAAACGCCAGCCCGCGCTGATCGAGCACATCCACGGTCTCGACCCAGACTTCCATATGGCGCGGCGCGGCCAGGCCGACGTACCAGTTGTTGTACGGCAGCTTGGGCGGCACCGGGGGTTGAGGCCCGTTGGCGCAGGCGCTGAGGCTGAACAGCAGGCCGAGGAGCAGGCTCAGGCGCTTCATTCGGGATAGCCCTTGTGTGGCTGGTTGGGATAGACCTTGCGCGTGTTGTCCGGCGTCGGTTTCATGGCCATCACCCCCGTGCTGGGGAGCCAATGGGCGGACTGGTGGATATAGCGGCGACGCAACAAACGCTCCTGCGCACGATCAAGGCTGACCTCGACGCCCCCCAGCACCTGATCCAGGATCTGGGTGGCAATCGGTTGCAACTCTTCGGGCAACCGGAAACGTCGGTCCTGGTCATCGATGACGTCAAACGGCACGCCATGACGCACCCCCAGCTCACGCATGACCCGCAGGGCAATCAGCGACAACTCGCCGCGCACCGGCCGGTCGAGCGCGATGGTCAGCAGGTAGTCATCCTTGTCCTCGCTGTTCTTGCCCTGCGGCGCCGGGGTCATCGACCAGGTATGGATGGAGAGGTGGCCTTCATCACCGGCCAGACCGCTGGCCTCCAGGGCCAGCATCTGGGTCCGGGCCTTTGCCCATTCCAGATGCGCCTGCACCGGGCGGTTGGCTTCCTGCGTGACCCGGCGGGGCGGCGTCAGCCACAGCCGCTCGCGGGCACGCGGCAAATAGCCGCCGCCAATGTCCGAGTGCGCCCCAGGCAGGCTGATTTCCCGATGGCCGTCCAGCACGCTGTTGAGGGCAAAATTGTGCCGACGCTCGTCGCGGGCCTGCAACTGGATGACCTGCTGCGCGCAACCGGGCGGCAGGTACAGGTTGACGCCGGGGTTGTCGTCGTTGGCCACGCTCAGGTCCGAACCCATGATGGCCGCGACGGTGTCGAACAGGCCGATCAGGTTGAGGCTGACGTCCACCGCCGGGTCGAAACTGGCCTGTAGTCCGAAGCGACCGGCTTGCAGCAGCTCGCCGAACAAACCGCGACCCGGCTTGAGCAGTTCGTTGGCACAATGCCGCGCCGCCGCTGCGCCGCGGCTGAAGCCGAAAATATCGAACTCGATACGCCGAATGGAGGTACCAGGATTGGCTGTGACGAAGTCGATCAGTGTCGCCTCTATCGCAGCCGGCGCCTGCTCAACCCGCGCCACCACCCCGGTTTCCCCCCGTCCCGTCAACAGGCCGTGCAGCACGTCCTTGCCGCCACTGCTAGTGCCAATGCCCGGCAGGTAGACCGGCACATAACCGATCTGCGCAGCGGGCGTTACCGGTGTTGCCGTATTGTCCGGATACAACCTGAACAAATGCACCACATTACTCGGCGCATTCCCATAACTGCTATCCGGCGCCCGGTCGAAGCCATTGCCGTCGAACCCGTCAAAACCGTACTGGTTGCACTGCTCGATGATGCTCGTCAGCTCGCTCTGGTCGAACAGCACCAGGTCCTCGCGTCGGCATTGTTCGGTGGCCCCGGCATTGGCCTGGTTGTTGCCGGTGCCATCGAAAAACAGCCCCAGGCGCAGGGTGATGCCGTCGAGTTCTTCTTCCTCTTCCTCTTCTTCCATGTCGTAGATCAGCGAGAGTTTTTCCGGGGTGGTGGTGTAGACCCGCTCGGTGAAACCCTGGCTGTCGGTGGTGCCTTTCCAGACCTTGCCGGATTCGGCGGCTTCGATGCGATAACGCACGTAGGGTTTGGGCTCATCGCTCACCTTGTCCCTGACCTGGAATCCGCCCTGCATTGGATTTTTATAAATAGGGTCTTCCAGGACCATGGCTGCCAGGGCCTTGTCGAGCGAGGCAGCGCCGCCCCAGGCAATGTTGTCGTTCTTGATGCGCAACTCACCCGGTGCACCAATCTCGATGGAGCCGTCCTTGAGTTTGATGTAGGCACCTCGACTGACCAACGTGATGCCCTGTTGTGCGTCAAGCATGATTTCGCCATTGATGCTGTTGAGCGTCAGCGCCTTATCCGCTTGCAAGGTCATCGCATCGCTTTGTGCCTGGATATCCAGCGGGCCGCGGGCGGCAAAAAGCTTGAGCCCCAGCTTCTGGGCAAACAGGCTTATGGATTCACCGGCGGCCACGCTGAAGCGCTTGAATACACTGACATCGACACTCTCCCCCGCCGTAGCGGTGAGGGTTTTCCCTGCTGAAAGTTGAATATTGGCCGGCGTCGTGAGCGCTATGCCGGCGGGTGCCGAGGCGATCAAGCCAGCGTCCTTGAGGCGTATCAACGCCTCCCGTAGCCCTTGCTGCGACTGGGCGTCTGCCGGTAATGCACCCGATACAGAGGCGCTTTGCGCCAGGGCACTCACCAGTTGCAAGGCGTTATTGAGCTGCGCCAACGCAGCGCTCATTTCAAACATGTCCCCCTGCGCTTTGGGCTGCGCATCGGCACTGATGAACACCCCCTTGCCCGCCCGAATCGCGCCCCAGCCATCGGTGCGCAGTTCAAAGCCTTCGCCGCGTTTTTGTTTCTTGGCATCGACCAGGTGCCCGAGATTGAGCTGGCTCTTGCCACTGTGCTCGGTACTGAGCTTGACGTGCTCCTGGCCGCGGGTGTCGTCCATGCGCAGTTTGTTGTTGGCCGGGGTGCGCAGCACGTTGCGTTTGTAGTTGTAGAGGGTGACCGGGTCCGGGTGCTGGCTGTCGTGCAGGGCGTGGGCGATGTAGGGGCGGTCCGGGTCGCCTTGTTCGAAGGCCACCGCCACTTCGGTGCCGGCAATCAGCGGCAGGTGCAGGCCGTGGGTGTCGCCGGCGTAGGGTCGGGCCAGACGCAGCCACAGGCTTTCCCGCCCGGGTTTCCAGCTATCGCGGTCGAACAGGAAGCTGACCCGGTAGCGCCCTTGCGCGTCGATCTCGGCGTAGCGGTCGTGGGCCAGCGGGCTGCTGACGCGGGCCGGCACGGTGCCGGCGATTTGCGGTTTGGCCGGTATCTCCGGGCGAAAGCACACGGTTTCCGAATAGGGCATGGCCTCGAAGCTGACGTCGAAGCTGCGATCACGCGCAGCGCGGGTGCTCAGCGCGATGATCACCGCCCCCGGAGCAAAGGCCTGCGACGCGCCGCCGGAAATTTTCAGCACCTGGCCGGGGGCCAGGGTGGCGCTGCTGCTGAGGCCGCTGAGTCGGGTCTGGCCATTGAGGTAGCGCTCGTGGCGCAGGCGGGCGTAGAAGTAGCCGCTTTCGCTGTGCAGGTCTTCGTCCTGGGCCAGGGCATTGCCGAGCACGCGGTAGGGTTCGGCGTAGTGGTAGGCCTCGCCGTAGGTGGTTTTGGCGCCACGGCTCTGGTCGACGGCGCCGTCGAGGTGGGCCTTGGCATCAAGGGGGTGGTAGGCGCGAAAGTGAATATTTTTTTCCACCACCACGTGGCTCGATTGCAGTTGCCACACACCGTCCTGGCCGCTGCTCAGCCCGGCGGGCGGGCGGTACGGTAACTGCACGTCGAACTGATAGCCGCGCTGGTCGTCGCAAAACTCGACGACGTCGATGCGCAGGCGTTCGTCGCTGGTGAAGCGGTACCAGATGCCAACCTCGGCCAGCAGCCGGGCGATGAAGGCCAGGTCGCTTTCGCCGTACTGCATGACCTGTTCGCGCTTGGGATACTCGCGCACCAAGCGGAACAGAAAGTCCTGCCCCTCAAAGTCGTGGCGGCTGCGCAGGATGCTCTCGACAATCTCCGGCACCGACTGGTGCTGGTAGATCCGAAATTGCCGGCCACGGCCAAGCAGCGCCAGACGGGGTTGCAGGGTGAGCTCGTAACGGGCTTCGTCGTTGGAACCGGACAGGCGCTTGAAGCCGCTGATCACCCCGTGCAGGGTGCGCAACGGTTTGACGGTGGGCGGGTCGAGGAATGTCGCCTTTTTCGCCGGCGCGTGCAGGCTGAAACAGGCGTCCTGGCCGAGCAGTTGTTCGGCGGCCAGGTCGTGTTCGGTGCTGGTAAATTCCACGCGGTAGGTGAACGGCTGGCTGAGGCGCTCTTCGCCCTCGAAGGCCAGGACGTCAAGGTGGGCCTGGAGATTGCGGACCCAGAGCTTATGCCGGCTGTGGTCGAAGAAGGTGCGCAGTTCGTTGAGCATGTTCAGGCCTCGGTGCGGTAGGGTCCTTGAAGCGTTCGCGGCGAGTGTAGGGACGCGCTCTCCCGGCAAACAACCCGCCGCCGGAGTTTCAGAAGCCCCCTACAAGGAACGGGTTTTTGTCCTTAGGAAATCGCTGAGGCATAACGTGAGCCCATCGCGATGAGATGCGAGCCGGGCTGTTTTCAAGCACGAGACGCTACACCTAATGCAGCAAGCACCTCTGCGAGCAACGACTCAATCGGTAACTCTCCGCTGACCCTAAGGGAAGGTAAGGTCAACTGCTTGAACCACTGCTCATGTCGTGGTCGGCTGCGGCCAGCTTGAACGCCTTTTTCATAACTTTCGGCCCACGCGAGGAACGCCTGGTGGTTCGCATGCATGTCCCCTCCTGGAAGAATACGTTGACCATAGCGCTGTGATTCACGGGCCTTTAGACGCTCTATTCGGAGCAATGTCGGAGTATCAATGAAGACGACCAAATGGGCGGATTGAATCACTTCGTCTCCCCAACCATCCAATGAGCCGGAGAGTACCCATTGACCATCAGCCAGACTACGGTTGAGTAGATTGACTCTCTCTGCGGGAGGTCGTGATCGCTCGAAGGGTGGTTCTGTCGGGTACCAATAGTAATCATCGACATCAAAGTGAGGCACTTGAAGCTTTGCGGCCAGTGCAGCCCCCAGAGTACTCACTCCGGCCCCAGATGCGCCGCTTATGTAAATCCGTTTGTTCACTTCGTGGGGCTCCTTTCTAACGGGACATAATATGCGGTAATCAGATAGCGTGGGATTGCTTAATCTGACAAGGCTGAACGGGTAAAACAGACGTGCTGTTTTAATTGTCCGCCGAGCACTTGCAAAAAAGTGATCGACACCCCCACGTGGACGTTATAAGCGCCAAATCCTGCGACAACTCCGCCACCCTATCAACGGCTATCGAGCAGACAGACTTTCGCGCTCAATGACCACGGCAAATGGCCTGACATCAGACACTCACCTTCAGATCCACCCCCAACGCCCGGGCAAATGCCTTGACCAAAGGACTGCGCACCGTGTTGTGCCGCAGGATCAGGTTGAACGTTGTATTGAAGCTGATCAGGTCCGGCCGCAAGGCTCTGAACGTGCCTTGTGCAACCAGTGGCGCCGCATAGTGCTGCGGAAGAAAACCCAGGAAACGCCCGGTTTTTATCAGCATGGCGACCGCTTCGACCTGCGACGCCGAAGCGGAAAAACTGTCGTACCGGGCAAACGTCAGCTTGTCGCGGTGAATGGCGTAGCGATGGTTGATGAACTCGTGATGCTTGAGCACATCTTCGCCCATCTCCTCGTCCGGAACAGTGAACAGCGGGTGCCCCACCGCGCAGTAAGCTTCGGACCTTTCTTCATACAACGCGAAGTAATCGAACTCTTCTCTTTTTTGATAGACTGGCACTATCCCAGCGACTAAACGACCTTCAACAACGCCTCTTTCCACTTCATCCAGTTGCGAGGCATGAAGTTGAAATCTGACCTTCGGTGACTCTTCATTTATTCGTTTAAGCGCTGCAACTAACGGAGAGTTTTCATCGGTAATCGTATTGTCGATAACCCCTACCCCCAAGTCCCCGATCAATTCATTCTGCGCACAACTAAGCCGGTCTCGAAAGTTATCGACCGAGGCAAATAAATCGATCGACGCCTGGTACACAAGACGCCCTTCTTCGGTCAGGCAAAACCCCTCTCGCCCCCGTGTACACAAGCGCATGCCGATGCGAATTTCGAGGTCGGAGATCTGTTTGCTGATGGCTGCAAGCCCCACATTCAGCTCGTTTTGAGCGGCGCTGAATCCACCGGCCTCGACCACTGCCTTGAACACTTTGAGCAGTTTGAAGTCCAGCCCGCTGAGGGCCAAAGGGGCTCGATGGGCCGTTTTCAACGGCGGGTTTCCAGAATTGGAAAGTGGGGTTTCCATAATGCTTATTTACCTCTGGCGCCCGATTCAACAACCTGTGTCCAACAACAAAAATAACGCTGGCCAATAATAATGAACACAGAAAACCAGGCTTGGCAACTCCCAATAATTCCCCCCAGTCAGCGCCAAGTCGCTGATTCGAAACTATTAAAAGCTGACACTTCGATCAGCTCTCGCCATTTGCAACTGCCCTCTTGAAAACTGCATGAGCCGAACCACGCCCGGAAGATCCCGGCGAGCGTTCAAGGCTCTGCGTAACGACATCAGTTCGTATTACCGACGAGGAAAAATAACAATGACTCAAGCAACCGATCGTTTGTGGGGCGCGCGCTTCAAAAGCGGCCCGTCCGAAGCCCTGGCGGCCCTGTCCCGCTGCCCTGAGCGGTACTTCCGTCTCACCCCTTACGACCTCGCCGGTTCCAAGGCTCATGCCGGGGAACTGCAGCGCGCCGGGCTGCTCGATGCGCAAGAAACCCAAACCATGCTCGATGCGCTGGAGCGCATCGGCGAAGACTTCCGCGCAGGTCTCGTCAGCCCGACGCTGGATGACGAAGACGTCCACACCTTCATCGAGCGCCTGCTGACCGAACGCCTGGGCGCACTGGGCGGCAAGCTGCGCGCCGGACGCTCGCGCAACGACCAGACCGCCAACGATCTGCGGCTGTTTCTGCGTGATCACGCTCGCACCCTGACCACTGAAGTGCTGGCCTTGCAACAGGCGCTGGTCGACCAGGCCGAGCAACACATTGAAAGCATTTGCCCAGGCTTCACTCACCTGCAACAGGCGCAGCCGATCGTGTTCGCCCACCACTTGCTGGCGCACGCGCAGTCGATGCTGCGCGACGTGCAACGTCTGGTCGATTGGGATGTGCGCACTTCCCTGTCGCCGTTGGGCGCGGCAGCCATGGCCGGTTCCGCCATCGCCCGTCTGCCACAGCAATCTGCCAAGGAAATGGGCTACAGCGGTGTCTGTGAAAACTCCATCGACGCGGTGGCGAGTCGCGACCACGTCGCCGAGTTCCTGTTCGTGGCGAGCATGCTCGGCGTGAACATTTCGCGGTTGGCCGAAGAGTTTTGCCTGTGGTCTTCACGGCAATTTCGTTGGGTCGCGCTGGACGATGCCTATGCCACCGGCAGTTCGATCATGCCGCAGAAGAAAAACCCGGACATTGCCGAACTGGCGCGTGGCAAAGCCGGCCGTTTGATCGGCAACCTGACCGGTCTGCTCTCGACCCTCAAATCCCTGCCGCTGTCTTACAACCGCGACTTGAGCGAAGACAAAAACGGCGTACTCGACAGCGTCGACACCCTGCTGCTGGTGCTGCCGGCCATGGCCGGGATGGTTGCAACCATGAAGGTCAATGTCGAAGAACTGCGGCGTCAGGCACCGCTGGGCTTCACCCTCGCCACCGAGGTCGCCGACTGGCTGGCGGTACGCGGCGTACCGTTCAAGGAAGCCCACGAAATTACCGGCGCGCTGGTTCAGGCCTGTGAAAAACACGACATCGAACTTTGGGAAGCCTCGCCAGCGCTGCTCGCCGAGATTGATGTACGACTGACGCCCGAAGTCCGCGACAGTCTGACTCTGGAAGCCGCCATCGCTGCGCGCAGTGGCTGGGGCGGCACCGCGCCGCAACAGGTCCGTGAACAGATCGGTCGCTTGAAAACCGCCCTCGCCGCACAACAGCAATGGACCGAAAATTATCAGGGCTTCCGCCTCTGAAGCACTGCACAGAACCTGTGGGAGCGAGCTTGCTCGCGATAGCGGCGGATGAGCCAACATTGATGTTGAATGTAATGCCGCCATCGCGAGCAAGCTCGCTCCCACAGGGGCTGCGTTTAACCTGAAGAACCACACACACCGTCTGCATCAGGAAGGGCGGTGTTCGGAGAACCCAAATGAACCAGACTCAGGCAGAGCTCCTCGCGGAGCGTAAACAGGCCGAAAACCAGTTCGACATCACCCAGTACGAGCATGTGCCGCGGCGCTATTACGGGCGGATCTTCTTCGCCACGCTGATCGTCGTCGCCATCGTCGGTCTGGTCAGGGCCTTTGCCGAGGGCAAGATCGAGTGGTCGTATATCGGCCAGTTCCTGACCTCCCAGGCGATTTTGTTCGGCTTGCTCAACACCATCGTCATGGCCGTGCTGGCGATGGCGTTGGGGATTGTCTTCGGGGTGATTACCGCCGTGATGCGCATGTCGGCGAACCCGATCCTGCGCTATGTCGCGGTGACGTACACCTGGCTGTTCCGTGGTACGCCACTGATTCTGCAACTGCTGCTGTGGTTCAACCTGGCGCTGATTTTCCCCACCATCGGCATTCCCGGGGTGATCCAGCTCGATACCGTCAGCCTGATGACACCCTTCGTCGCGGCGCTGCTGGGCCTGAGCATCAACCAGGGCGCCTACACCGCTGAAGTGGTACGTGCCGGCCTGCTCTCGGTGGACACCGGCCAGTACGAAGCCGCCAAGTCGATCGGCATGCCGCGCCTGCAAGCGCTGCGCCGGATCATTCTGCCGCAGGCCATGCGCATCATCATTCCGCCGGTCGGCAACGAGTTCATCGGCATGGTCAAGATGACCTCGCTGGCCAGTGTGATCCAGTACTCGGAACTGCTCTACAACGCCCAGAACATCTACTACGCCAACGCCCGCGTGATGGAGCTGCTGATCGTCGCCGGGATCTGGTACCTGGCCGCCGTCACCGTCTTGTCCTTTGGTCAAAGCCGTCTGGAGCGTCGTTTTGCTCGTGGCGCCGGCAAGCGCTCGTGAGTCGCGCAGGAGAATTGAACATGAGAAGCATCGTCAAGGCTGTTGGCCTGAACAAGTACTACGACCAATACCACGCGCTCAAAGACATCAACATCGAAGTCGAACAGGGCGAAGTGCTGTGCATCATCGGGCCATCCGGCTCCGGCAAAAGCACCTTGCTACGTTGCATCAATCAGTTGGAAAAAATCGACAAGGGCGGCCTCTGGGTCGACGGCGAACTGGTCGGTTACCGCATTGCCGGCAACAAACTGCACGAGCTCAACGAGTCGCAGATTGCCCGCCAACGCCTGGCCACCGGCATGGTGTTCCAGCGTTTCAACCTGTTTCCGCACATGACCGTGCTGCAAAACATCATCGAAGGCCCATGCCAGGTGCTCAAGCGCTCGCCCAAGGAAGCGCACGAAGATGCACTGGAGCTGCTGGCCCGCGTCGGCCTGGCCGACAAGCGCAACAGCTACCCGATCGAACTCTCGGGTGGTCAGCAACAACGGGTAGCTATTGCCCGGGCGCTGGCCATGCGGCCCAAGCTGATGCTGTTCGATGAACCCACTTCGGCACTCGACCCGGAACTGGTCGGTGAGGTGCTGTCGGTGATGCGCGATCTGGCGCAGACCGGCATGACCATGATCGTCGTCACCCATGAACTGGGCTTCGCCCGCGAGGTTTCCAATCGCATGGTGTTCATGGACGGCGGGCAGATCGTGGAGGCTGGAAGCCCCGAAGAAATACTAATAAGTCCACAAAACCCGCGCACCCAAAGCTTCATTTCTGCCGTTCGCACCTAACGACAACTCAAAAAGAGAACGACCATGAAAAACCTTCTTATCCCTGCAGTACTGGCTGGTCTGATGGCCTCTTCGGTGACCTGGGCAGCTGATTTGCCCGCGAGCATCAAGGCCAAGGGCGAAATCGTCGTGGCGATCATGCCCAACTATCCGCCGATGGATTTCAAGGACCCGGCCACCAACACCCTCACCGGTCTGGACTACGACCTGGGTAATGCCTTGGCCGAGCGTCTGGGCGTGAAGATCAAATGGCAGGAAACCGGCTTCGAGCAAATGATCAATGCCTTGACCACTGATCGCGTAGACGTGGTGCTGTCGGGCATGACCGATACCGCCGAGCGTCAGCAGAGCGTGACCTTCGTTGACTACTTCACCAGCGGGCCGCAGTTCTACACCCTGCAAAAGAACAAGGACACCAATGAAATTGCCGACCTGTGCGGCAAGAAAGTCGGGACCAGCCGACGCACCACCTTCCCGGCGGAAATCGCCGAGTGGAGCAAGGCCAATTGCGAGGCGAAGGGTAAACCGGCGATCAACGTGATCGGCACCGAAGGCTCCGCCGACGCCCGTGCGCAACTGCGCCAGAGCCGCATCGACGCGGCGATGCAGGGCAGCGAAACCCTGTCTTATCTGAAGACCCAGGAAAAGGACACCTACAAGACCGTGGGGGCGCCGATCTCGGTGCAGTTCAGCGGACTGGGCGTCAGCAAGAAAAAGCCTGAGTTGAGTGAGGCAGTGAAAGTGGCGTTGCAGAGCATGATTGATGACGGCAGCTATCAGGCGATCCTGAAGAAGTGGGATCTGGAGTTGGGTGCGATCAAGACGGTGACCATCAACGCCGGGAAATAAGCATCTGAGGGATGCCCTTTGTGGGAGCGAGCTTGCTCGCGATAGCGGACGTTCAGTCACATCCATTTTGAATGTGCTGCCGTCATCGCGAGCAAGCTCGCTCCCACAGGATCCGTGTAACACATTATAAATGTACGGAGCGCCACGATGTCCTCCTCGCCCCAACCCACCTGGCCCGACGGCCACAGCGCCTGCCTGGCCCTGGCCTTCGATCTCGACGGCCCAACCGGCGATGCAATGCTCAACGGTTCGATCTGGCACAAGCCCGAGTATTTCGGTTTTGGCGGTTACGGACCGTATCGGGCCTTGCCACGAATTCTCGATCTGCTCGACGAATTCCGCATCCCGACGACCTTCTTCGTCCCGGCCTGGGTCGTGGAAAACTGGCCGAAACAGTGCCAGTCGATCATCGAGCGCGGGCATGAAGTGGCTTACCACGGCTACAAACACGAGTCCTTCTATGCGCTGACACTGGAACAGCAAAAGGACGTCATGAATAAATGCCGCGAGGTGTTCTGGCAGCATTTGAACATCCGCGCAGAAGGCTTTCGCACTCCGTCCGGAGACTGGCGGGCCGAGACACCGGCCATGCTGGTGGAGGCCGGCGTCACTTACTCCAGCAGCATGCGCGGCGATGACCGTCCGTATCTGGTGAAAGTCCCGGGCTATGAAACCCCGCTGGTGGAAATCCCCGGCCGCTGGGAAATGGACGATTACGCCTCCATCGCCTACACCCGTGCGCCGGACTTTCCCTCGGGGCTGGACCGTACCGCCAGCTACGAGCTGACCCTCGACAATTGGTGCCGCGAATACGACGGCGCGATGAATGAAGGGCTGTGCCTGACCACCCTCTTCCACCCCAAGATCACCGGCAAACCGGGGCGCATTCTGCTGCTGGAGAAACTCTTCGAGCACATGCGCACGCGTGATGACGTGTGGTTCGCCACCTGCCGCGATGTCGCCCACTGGTGGCTCAAGGAGCATCAACATGGCTGAGTCGACTGTCTGGCCCAAAGGCTACCGTTGCGCGGTGGTGTTGACCGTCGACTATAACGATGTGCACGGCATCCTGACCCAGGCCCCGGAAGTCGCCGGTCGCGACAAGACCCTATCGGTGTGGCGCTACGGCACCCAGCGTGGGGTCGAACGTTTGCTCGTACTGTTCAAGGAACTGGGTGTTTCCAGCAGTTGGTGCGTACCGGGCATCGTTGCCGAAGAAAACCCGGAACATATCCGCTCGATTCAGGCTGGTGGCCATGAAATTGCCTGCGCCGGTTATCGCCACCAGAACTACGACACCCTGAGCCTGGCTGAGCAGACCGCCGCCCTTGAGCACGGCTGCCAGGCTCTCACGGCCATTACCGGCCAGCGCCCAACGGGTTTCCGGATTCCCGCCGGTAATTGGGCGCCGGGGTTTACCGAAGCGTTGCGCGAGCAAGGTATTCGCTGGTCGTCCTGCTGGCGCGGCGATGATCTGCCGTTCGCCCATCCGACGGCGCCCGAGGTGATCGAACTGCCGTTGCACTATGAGCTGGAGGACGAACCCTATTTCGCGTTCAACCTGAGCCCGGCGGTGCCACCCGCGCAATCGCGGATTGCCTCTTACAGCCACACCTTGGGCAACCTGCAAATGGACTTCGCCGGGTTTCATCGCTTTGGCCTGTGCTACGTGCTGCGCCTGCACCCGGAAATCATCGCGACCCCAGGGCGCATCGGTGTGCTGCGCGAGTTGCTGCTGGGTATCCAGCAACACAACGACGTGTGGATCGCCACGGCGGGCGAAGTCGCCCAGTGGTGGGCCGAGCGCGCCGCACCGATGGACGAAGAGCATCCGTCAGCCGTGTATGAGCGGCATTATCGAGCGTACTTGCCATGAGCGAACGATTGCAGCGTCTGGCGCAATTCTGCGTCGAGAGCCGTTTCGAAGACTTGCCGCCGGCACTGGTGGTACAAGCCAGGCGACACATTCTTGATACCGTCGGCGCGGCCCTGGCCGGGGCCGCCAGTGAAATTGCCGTCGCCGCCCGGCAAACCTTTGCCAATGAAAACGGCAAAACGCTGGTCTGGGGCACCGAGCAGCATGTCGGTGCGGCGCAGGCAGCGATGCTCAATGGCATTGCCGCCCATGCGCTGGAACTGGACGATACCGGCGGCTGCGATCACTCCGGCGCGGTGGTGCTGCCCGCAGTGATGGCGGCGGTCAGCCTGAGTCCCGCCCCCGTGAGCGGTCGCGAGCTGATCACCGCCGTGGTGATCGGTTATGAGATCGGTCGGCGCGTGCTTGAGGCCTGTGGCGGTTACTCGGCGCACAACGGCGCCGGTTGGCACTCGACCGCCACCTGCGGCGTGTTCGGTGCGGCGGCGGCCAGTGCGCGAATACTCGGTCTTGATCAGGCACAGACTCTCGCCGCACTGGGCATTGCCGGCAGTTTCAGCGGCGGTCTCTGGGCGTTTATCCACGATGGCTCGCAAAGCAAAAAGCTTCACAGCGGCCGGGCGGCGGAAGGTGGCCTGCTCGCGGCACGCTTTGCCGAGCAAGGGATCAGCGGACCAACGAAGTTGTTCGACAACGTCTGGGGCGGCTTTCTCAAGACCCTCGCGGCCGAACACGCGCAGCCCGAGGCGCTGGACGCGGAGCTTGGCGTGGTGTGGAAACTCGCCCGCTGCTCGATCAAGCCTTATGCCTCTTGCCGTGGCACGCATTCGGCCATCGATGCCTTGGGTTTGTTGCTTGAGCAATTGCAGATCGAGGCCGATCAGTTGGAGGACGTCCAGGTGTCGCTGTGCGGTTTTCTCAACGAGATGTGCGGCGCACGTGATGTCAGCAGTTTGGCCGCCGCGCAAATGAGTCTGCCGTATGCCCTGGCCGCTCGGTTGGTCTATGGTCATTGCCGGCTTGAGGCTTACGACGACCAACAACGCAGTGCGTCAGAAATCGCTCACTGGATGTCGCGCATTCACCTTGTAGTGGATCCGCAACTGTCAGAGGATGGCGAGCCAGTCGTGAGCATTCGCAGCCGCGATGGCCGCGAGGCCAGCCTGTGTGTCGAAGCCCCGTTGGGCGCGCCGGGGAATCCGTTGAGTGATGCAGCGCTGGAGGAGAAGTTTCTCAGCCTGGCGACGCGGGTGATGTCGGAGGAACAGGCGACCGGGTTGCTGGAACGGTTGTGGCAACTGGAAAAACTGGAGTCGGTTTGGGAACTGGATCAGTGGCTGGCATGAGCCCTCGGTTGTCAGGACCGGCCTCTTCGCGAGCAAGCTCGCTCCCACACAAGCACCGCAGCACTTGTGGGAGCGAGCTTGCTCGCGAATGGCGTCGCCGCATTGCCAAATCTGAATAAGGACATCCGCACCACCGTGGCCACTTACTCGCTCGTTATTCGTCGCTTGATGATCTGCTCGCTGACCATCGTCGTCAGCCGCGCTATCACCAGCCCGCTGCTGACGCTGTTCCTCAGCAACAAGCTGGGCCTGAACCAGCAAGACGTCGGCCTGCTGCTGGGCATCGCGGTGTTCATCGCCACCCTGCTCGCGTTGTATGGCGGTTACATCATCGACCGCCTGGAGAAACGCCGGTTGCTGATTCTGGCGATGCTCTCCAGTTCTGTCGGCTTCGTCCTGCTGACCTTCGCCCACAACCTTTACCTGACCACGCTGACGTTGGTGATTACCGAGACCGCTTCGGCACTGTTTCTGATCGGTTCCAAAGCCATCCTCAGTGAAAACCTGCCGATGGGCCAGCGGGCCAAGGCGTTTTCGTTGCGCTACACCCTGACCAATATCGGCTATGCCACCGGCCCGATGCTTGGGGTGGTGATCGCCGGCGTGCAGCCACTGGCACCGTTCCTGATTGCCGGTGGCATCGCTTTTTTCAGCACCTTCCTGATGAGAGGAATTCCCGGATCGGCCAAGGACGCAGCGCTCGGCCAACCGCAAAGTTTTCTTAAAACCCTGGTGACCCTGAAAAACGACCGCACGCTGATCATGTTCACCTGCGGCTGTCTGCTCAGTACCGTGGTTCACGGGCGTTTCACCCTGTACCTGTCGCAATACCTGCTGGTGACGCAAAACGAGCACATTGCGCTGCAAACCATGGCGGCGATCCTCGCCTGCAACGCGATCAGCGTGATTCTCTTGCAGTACCAGATCGGCCGTTTCCTCAAGCGTGAACAGTTGCGTTACTGGATTGTCATTGGCAGCAGCCTGTTCATCCTCGGGCTGATCGGCTTCAGCTTCGCGCAGAACCTGCTGCAGTGGTGCCTGGCGATGTTTGTCTTCACCCTGGGCGAAATGATCATCTACCCGGCAGAGTTCCTGTTCGTCGACACCCTGGCCCCGGAAGAATTGCGCGGCAGCTACTACGGCGCACAGAATCTCGCGGCACTGGGTGGCGCGGCGAGTCCAGTGATTTGCGGCTTTTTGTTGACCCACAGCGCACCGGCTACGATGTTCTATGCCCTCAGTGCAATGACGGCCATGGGTGGTCTGCTGTGTTTCTTGAGCGGCCGACGCGTCGCCATACTTCAAAAATAATGCATTCAAACCGCATTAATATGAATTTGTCAGCTGGCGGATAGATCGGCACACTGTGCCGGTTCCTCCCCCAAATGTTGGAACGCTTAAAGGGCTTTCTGGTGATCCAGACAAGCCCTTCTTTTTGCCTGTTCTTTGCCACTGGATCGTTTTCGTTATGCTCGCTCGCTGGATACCCGCTGCCATCAACACCCGTCCCACCGAATGGAGCCGTGCTGCCATCGGCATGTCTCTGGGCACACTGCTGAGTGTCTGGGTCTGCGGCCAGGTGTTCGGGATGGACGTGGCCTTGCACCTGATCGGCCCGTTGGGCGCTTCGGCGGTATTGCTGTTTGCGGTGTCGTCCGGTGCACTGGCGCAACCGTGGTCGATTCTTGGCGGCTACCTCTGCGCGGCAGTGGTGTCGTTGCTGGTGGCCCGTGTGCTCGGACGCACGCTGGGCAGCGCCTGTCTGGCGGCCGGCATGGCACTGATGTTGATGTGCTGGCTGCGTTGCCTGCACCCGCCGGCCGGAGCGCTGGCGTTACTGCTGGTGCTGGCGGACCCGGCGACCATCGCCATGGACTGGCGCGCGCTCGGGCCGGTGATGCTCGCCGCGACGTGCATGCTGCTCAGTGCCCTGGCCTATAACAACCTGACGCGGATCCGTTACCCCAAGGGCCACAGCGAACCGGTTGCCGTGGTGCCTGCCGATCATCCACCCACAGACGCGCTGGCGATTACCGCCGAAGACCTCAAGCTGGCCCTGGCCGACATGCAGGAGTTCTTCGACGTCACGCCTGAGGACCTTGAGCAGTTGATCCACGCCAGCGAGTTGCACGCTAAACGCCGCAGCATCGGTGAAGCGTTCGGCAGCCGCTAAGCCGCCGACAACTGCCGCGCCGGCACTGCCAGGCTCACCGCCCGCACCGAAGTTCCGGCACTCAACCCCAGTGCCTTGGCGGTTTGTGCATCGACAATCAAGGTCCCGGCGGCGACCCGCGCTGGCGCGGCGGTGATCCGACAATCGGCGAACTGGCGGTTGTGAATCAGATAGACCGCCGCCTGCTCTCCCGGCGTACCGATGCTCAACTGCAACACCTGGCTGTCGCGCACGGCGCGGATGTCGCCGGTTGCGCACTCGATCAACGGGCCGCCGTCAAAGATGTCGATGTAGTCCTTGTGCTCGAACCCTTCAGCCTTGAGCATCCCCAGCGCCGGTTCGGTGTTGGGATGAACCCGGCCGATCGTCGCCCGCGCAGCCTCGGGCAGCAAGCAGGTCGGCAGCGGAAACTTGGGCATCAGCTCGGCAATAAAGGTCTTGTTGCCTAGCCCGGTGAGGTAATCGGCGTCGGCAAAATCCATCTTGAAAAAGTGCCGGCCCAGCCCTTCCCAGAACGGCGAGACACCCTCTTCATCCGAATAACCGCGCATCTCGGCGATCACCTTGTCGCCAAAGTACTGACGGAACTCGGCGAGAAACAGAAACCGCGCCTTGGACAACAAACGACCATTCAAACCGCTGCGATGCCCGGCGTGCAGAAACAGCGAGCAGAGTTCCGATTGCCCGGTCATGTCATTGCCGAGAAACAGCGTCGGCAATTGCTGATTGATCCCGAGATTTTTCGAAGCGGCGACAAACAGCCCCATCCGGTAGTTGTACCAAGGTTCACGCAGCCCAACCGCGCCAGCCAGGGCGCAGATACCGACGGCCTCGCCGTTGTCGGCCTGCAGCACAAACAGGTAATCGGCATCAGCCCGTTCGGCTTCACCGGCGAAGGTTTTTTCGGCCCATTCCAGGCGCTGACGCAAACGCCCGGGATCGGCCGGCAAGGTGGTCAAACCGGTGCCGGCGCTGTGGGCCAGTGCCAGCAGCGCCGGCAGGTCATTCATCGTTGCAGGACGGACGATCATCAATGGTGCTCCTGTGGGCTCACGCGTTTAGGCAGATAGACTTCCGCGAGCATGCAGCGCGCGCTGCCGCCGCCAATCCGCTCGATGGTGTCGATGTTTACGGGTAAAGGTTTGGCATACGCTTCGACCATCCGGCGCTGGTCGGCATGCAGCGACCGCCAGGCCGTGCGCGACATCACCAGTAAGGGCTCGCCGGCACGGTTGTGCACTTCGAGCATGTTGCCGGCGAAGGACTCCAGTTGATCGAAGCTCAGGGTCAAGACTTGCTTGCCGCTGCGTTCCAGGCGTGAGCGCAGTGCATTGCGCTCGTCCAGGTCGCTGAGCGATTCCAGGCAGACCACCGCCAGTTTCGTGCCGACGCTCATCATCACGTTGGTGTGATAGATCGCCACGCCGTGACGGTCCACCGCGTTGAACGCGCAGAGCTCATAGCCGAGGTGCTCGATCACCTGATCCAGGGCCTTGGCGTGAGTGCGGGTCGAATACCCGGCGTAGCAGATCCGCTGCTCCCGATCGAGGACCATGCTGCCGGTGCCCTCGAGGAACACTTCCTGCTGCTCAAGGCCGGAGAGGTCGAGCAATTGCTCGACGCGGTAGGCATTGCGCAGCCAGTCGAGTACGCCTTTGTCGCGCTCAAGACGACGGTTATGGCCTTGCATCGGGTACAGCACGAGCGTGCCGTCGGGATGGCTGCTCCACCAATTGTTCGGAAAGATCGAATCCGGGGTATGCGGTGCTTCGCTGTCGTTATGCACCATGACTTCAACCCCATGTTCACGCAGGGCCGCAACGTAACCGTCGAACTCTTGCAGGGCCTTGAGTTGTACGTCTTCGGCCGCAGCCGCCGGACGCTGGAAACGGTTGTTGGCGGCCGTGTCCTGGTTGAAGGAGAAACGTGTCGGGCGAATCATCAAAACGGTATTTGTGGTTTGCATGGGCACAGAATCAATGAGGGTTGAGAGGTGCTCATTGTCTGATTCGGCGCCGGAAAAACCCGGCTGATAAGGAGGGAGGCAGTGCTGAAAATGGCTGAAAACGAGGGGGCTTGCAGCCGATTTGGTGGGCGTGATAAATCGTCTGAAATCGATGATTACCGTAGCAGCTGGCGCAGCCTGCGTTCGAGTGCGCAGCACTCGTAAAACCATGCTCTGCGGTGCTTCAGACTCACCGAGTCGTCAGCATTTACGACTGCTGCGCAGCCGAACGCAGGCTGCGCCAGCTGCTACGGAATCAGCTGACTTTGGGAAGTCGGCGCTTAGCCGTTCTAGGTGGAGGTCTTGACCATTGCCAGCTCGGGGTGGCTGACCAGTTTGTCGATATGCAGGTCCGGGTCGTCGAACCAGACTTCGGTCAGCACCCGGTAGTGTTCCATGTCGCGACAGCGCATCCGCAGGCTGTAGTCGAAGGCGCCGCTGATCAATTGGCACTCCAGCACCTGCGGGCAGGCACGGACTTTGGCTTCGAAAGCTTTCTGCGCGGCGCGTCCGCTCTGGTTCGACAGCGCCACCAGCACCAGCAGCGACAAACCGGGGGTCAGTTTCTTCTCGTCGAGAATCGCCCCGTAGCCGCGAATGACGCCGAGCTGTTCGAGCTTGCGCACTCGTTCAAGGCATGGCCTTGGCGTCAGGTGCACGCGCTCGGAAAGCTTCTGATAGGTGATGCGCCCTTCGTGGCGCAGCACCTCAATGATCGCCTGATCGATTCGATCAAGCACGATCGACATATCGCGGATATCCGCCATGTACGTTTTGCCTCACTTCAAACGGCCCGATAAAAATTGCTGCAAACGCTCGCTTTTTGGCTGGTCGAGAATCGTTGCATCGCCCTGCTCTTCGACCCGGCCTTGATGCAGGAACAGCACCTGGCTGGACACCTGCCGGGCAAAGCCCATTTCGTGGGTCACCATCAGCATGGTCCGGCCCTCTTCGGCCAAGGCCTGAATCACCTTCAATACTTCACCCACCAGTTCCGGGTCGAGGGCCGAGGTCGGCTCATCGAACAACAGAATCTGTGGTTCCACCGCCAACGCGCGAGCAATTGCCACTCGTTGCTGCTGGCCGCCGGAGAGGAATGCCGGGTACTGCTCGGCCACCCGTTGCGGCAGACCAACCTTGTCGAGGTAGGCCCGGGCGCTGGCTTCAGCGTCCTTGCGGCTGACACCCAGAACCTTGCACGGCGCGAGCGTGATGTTCTCCAGCACCGTCAGATGACTCCACAGGTTGAAGTGCTGAAACACCATCGCCAGCCGCGTGCGCAAGCGCTGCAACTGCGCCGGGTTGGCAACCCGCATGCCACCGGGAGCCTGACGGGTGACAATCCGCTCGCCGTCCAGCTCGATGGCGCCATCATCCGCCCGTTCAAGAAAGTTGATACACCGCAGCATAGTGCTTTTGCCGGAGCCACTGGCGCCAATCATGCTCACTACATCACCGGCGCGGGCATTCAACGAGACGCCCTTGAGCACTTCATTGTCACCAAAGCGTTTATACAGATTTTCAACGGTCAGCTTGTACATGGAACACTCCTGGAGCGCTGCCGTTGGCGACAGCGTTCTGGACAGAAAGAGGGAGGAAAAAAGCCGGCTCCAGATTTCAGTGAGCCGGCCCGAGGAAATTCAGCCAACGCTTCTCCGCGAGACGAAACGCGCCGACCAGGCCGAATGACAGCCCGAGGTACAGCAGCCCGGCGATACCGAATGCCTGGAAGGTCATGAAGGTCGCGGCATTCGCGTCTCGAGCCACCTTGAGGATGTCCGGAATGGTCGCGGTGAAGGCCACGGACGTGGCGTGCAGCATCAGGATCACTTCGTTGCTGTAATACGGCAGCGCCCGACGCAACGCCGAGGGCAGAATCAACTTCACATACAAGCGCCAGCCACTCAGGCCGTAGGCGTGGGCGGCTTCGATTTCACCGTAGGGAATGCTGCGAATCGCCCCGGCGAAAATTTCCACGGTGTAGGCGCAGGTATTGAGAGTGAAGGCCAGCAAGGTGCAATTCATCGCATCGCGAAAGAACGCTTCCAGCAACGGCTGCGAACGGACCACCGCGATGCCGTAGATCCCGCTGTAGCAAATCAGCAACTGGATATACAGCGGCGTGCCACGAAACACATAAGTGAACAGCTGCACCGGCCAGCGCAGCAGGCCCCAGCCGGACGTGCGCATGATCGCCAGCGGCAGCGACAGACAGAACCCGAGCACGATGCTCACCACCAGCAGCCATAAGGTCATGGCCAAACCGGTGAAGGTGTAGCCATCGCTGAACAGGAACGGTTTCCAGTATTCAGAGATCAATTCAATCATCGTGTCATCCCCCGTACGCCCTGGTTGTAGCGCCGTTCAAGGACGCGCAAAACATAGTTCGAGGCGCTGGTGATCAGCAGGTACAGCGCTGCCGCCAGTAACAAAAAGTCCAGCATATTGAAGGTGCTTTTACCGGCCTCCTGCGCGACCTTGACCAGGTCCGACAAACCGATGATCGACACCAGCGCCGTGGCCTTGAGCAGCACCAGCCAGTTGTTGCCCAGGCTCGGCAAGGCGAAGCGCATCATTTGCGGGAACACCACATAGCGAAAACGCTGCCAGCGGCTCAGGCCAAACGAGGCGCCGGCCTCCTGTTGCCCCCGAGGGACACTGAGGATCGCGCCACGAAAGGTCTCGGTGAAATAAGCGCCGTAGATGAACCCCAGGGTCACGATACCGGCCACGAACGGGTCGATTTCCATGTACGGCCATCCCATGAATTCGGTCAGGCTGCTCAGCCAGCCTTGCAGGCTGTAGAAGATCAGCAACATCAACACCAGGTCCGGTACACCGCGAATCAACGTGGTGTAAAAGGTTGCCGGCAGGTTCAGCAGCCGCAGTGGCGAGAGCTTGGCCGCCGCACCGAGCAGGCCCAGCAGCATGCTAACCACCAGCGACAGCGCCGAGAGTTTCAGGGTCACCCAGGTACCGTGCAGCAACAGTGGGCCATAGCCTTGCAGGGCCGAGAGATCCAGACCCAGAGCATTGAGGAAGGTATTCACGCAAGTCACCTGTCTTGAAGCACCACAGCGAGGCATTGGGTCGTGAACCACGGCCCAATGCCTCAGGTGCGCTGATCAGTTGTTGTAAAGGTCCAGATCGCCGAAGTATTTCTTCTGGATCTGCGCGTAGATGCCCTTCTCGTGCAGGGCCTTGATGGCGGTATTGAGCATGCCTTTGAGCTCGTCGCTATCCTTGCGCACACCGATGGCAATGTCCGCCGGCACCAGCGGATCACTGATGCCTTCACTGTTCTTGAACTGGGCGCCTTGTGGCGATGTAAGGAAGCTCATCTGCGCTTGCAGCTTGTCCTGAATCGAAGCATCGAGGCGGCCGTAAACCAGATCGGCGTAGACCTGATCCTGGTTCTGATAGGCGCGCAGTTTCACCCCGCCCGGCGCCAGTTTGGCCCTGGCGTAGGTTTCCTGAATGGTGCCTTGCATGAAGCCGATGGTCTTGCCCTTGAGCGACTCGGCGGTGGGTTCAAGACCTGAATCCTTACGGGTGACGATGGCGGTCGGCCCGGCGTACAGGCGGTCGGTGAAGTCGATCTGCTTGCGGCGTGCGTCGGTGACGGTCATCGACGACTCGATGGCGTCGAACTTGCCGGCCTTGAGCGCAGGAATCAGCCCGTCGAAGTCATTGCTGACCCACACACATTTGAGCTTCAGTTCGGCGCAGATCGCGTTGCCCAGGTCCACGCCAAAGCCTTGCACGCCACCGTCGGCGGTGGTCGACTCAAACGGCGGGTAGCTTGGGTTGGTGCCGAAGCGCAGTTCGGTCCACTCCTTGGCGCTAGCGCCGGCCGAGCAGAACAGCAACGCGAGTACAGGCAAAGTCAGCCATTGGGTTTTCATCTTCGTAAGTCCCGATTTGTTTGGAATTATCGCGACCGGGCACGCAGGCCTGGACGCCTTTATGGGCAGGAACAGAGAGTCGATGCGGCATCTGCCGCAGCAGCGTTCTTATTGTTTGTGTTCGGTGCACCGCCAAAGGCCGGCCACACCCCACCCTGAAACCCTTGGCGCAGACGGCTTCGAATGGAAGGCCAGAATGCCAACAGACGATTGTGTCGAGGTGTCGAAAGAGCCGTCGCAGACAGCTCGCTTGTGCTGATGTCGGCATTTTCACAGCCGATTCTGTCGTGAATGCCCTATTGGGGTATTTATGCGATGGATGAGCCTGCGGGTATTGCAAAAATGCAGACCGGACCTGCATCTATCCGGGTTGTACATCGCAAATTTGCACTGCTACGATCCGGCATCGTTCGCGCGCGAACACTTCTATAAAGAACAATAAAAGCAGGGAGTTAGCGATGACTGCTCAGGTTTCATCCCAGGCGACCCAAGGCATTGATGCCACCGCCAACGAAGTGCTGGCCGAGGTCCGCAACCACATTGGCCACCTGACCCTCAATCGCCCCGCCGGCCTCAATGCCATTACCCTGGACATGGTCCGCAGCCTGCACCAGCAGCTCGATGCCTGGTCCCGTGACCCGCACATCCACGCCGTGGTGCTGCGCGGTGCTGGCGAGAAAGCCTTCTGCGCCGGCGGCGATATCCGCTCGCTGTACGACAGTTTCAAAAGCGGCGACACCCTGCATGAAGACTTCTTCGTCGAGGAATACGCCCTCGACCTGGCGATCCACCATTACCGCAAACCGGTACTGGCGTTGATGGACGGTTTTGTCCTCGGCGGCGGCATGGGCCTGGTGCAAGGCGCAGACCTGCGGGTGGTTACCGAACGCAGCCGTCTGGCGATGCCGGAAGTGGCCATCGGTTACTTCCCGGACGTCGGCGGCAGCTACTTCCTGCCACGGATTCCCGGCGAGCTGGGTATCTACCTTGGCGTCAGTGGTGTGCAGATTCGCGCCTCCGATGCGCTGTATTGCGGGTTGGCCGACTGGTATCTGGAAAGCGAAAAACTCGCCGAACTGGATCAACGCCTCGACAGCCTCAAGTGGCACGACACCCCGCTCAAGGACCTGCAAGGTCTGCTGGCCAAACTCGCGGTACAGCAACTGCCCGACGCACCCTTGCAGGCACTGCGGCCAACCATCGACCACTTCTTCGCCCTGCCGGATGTGCCGAGCATCGTTGAGCAACTGCGCACCGTTACGATTGCCGACAGCCACGACTGGGCAATCACCACCGCCGACCTGCTCGACAGTCGTTCACCGCTGGCCATGGGTGTAACGTTAGAGATGTTGCGACGTGGTCGTCAGCTGAGCCTGGAAAACTGCTTCGCCCTCGAACTGCATCTGGACCGTCAGTGGTTCGAACGCGGCGACCTGATCGAAGGCGTCCGCGCCTTGCTGATCGACAAAGACAAGAGCCCACGCTGGAATCCTCCGACCGTGCAGGCGCTGGACGCCAGACAGGTTGCGAGTTTCTTCAGCGGTTTTGACCAGAGCGGGAGCTGAGCCATGCACGATATCGAACTGACCGAAGAACAAGTGATGATCCGCGACATGGCCCGGGATTTTGCCCGCGGCGAAATCGCCCCCCACGCCCAGGCCTGGGAAAAAGCCGGCTGGATCGACGACGCGCTGGTGGCAAAAATGGGCGAGCTGGGTTTGCTCGGCATGGTGGTTCCCGAGGAATGGGGCGGTACTTACGTCGACTACGTGGCCTACGCGCTGGCGGTGGAAGAGATTTCTGCCGGCGACGGCGCCACCGGCGCCTTGATGAGTATTCACAACTCGGTGGGCTGCGGGCCGGTCCTCAACTACGGCACTGAAGAACAGAAACAGATCTGGCTGGCGGATCTGGCCAGCGGTCAGGCCATCGGCTGTTTCTGCCTGACCGAGCCGCAGGCCGGTTCCGAAGCGCACAACCTGCGCACCCGCGCCGAACTGCGCGACGGCCAGTGGGTGATCAATGGCGCCAAGCAGTTCGTCAGCAACGGTCGACGGGCAAAACTGGCGATTGTGTTTGCGGTGACCGATCCGGACCTGGGCAAGAAAGGTTTGTCAGCGTTTCTGGTGCCGACCAACACCCCGGGGTTTATCGTCGACCGCAGCGAACACAAGATGGGCATCCGCGCTTCCGACACCTGCGCGGTAACGCTGAACAACTGCACTATCCCCGAAGCCAACCTGCTGGGTGAGCGCGGCAAGGGTTTGGCGATTGCCTTGTCCAACCTCGAAGGCGGTCGCATCGGCATCGCCGCGCAGGCACTGGGCATCGCCCGTGCAGCCTTCGAAGCAGCGCTGGCCTACGCCCGAGACCGGGTGCAGTTCGACAAGCCGATCATCGAACACCAAAGCATCGCCAACATGCTGGCCGACATGCACATGCAACTGAACGCCGCGCGCTTGCTGATCCTCCACGCCGCACGGTTGCGCAGCGCCGGCAAGCCCTGCCTGTCGGAAGCCTCGCAGGCCAAGCTGTTTGCCTCGGAGATGGCCGAGAAGGTCTGCTCGTCCGCCATACAGATTCACGGCGGCTACGGTTATCTGGAAGATTATCCGGTGGAGCGCTACTACCGCGATGCGCGGATCACGCAGATTTACGAAGGCTCGAGCGAGATTCAGCGGATGGTGATTGCGCGGGAACTCAAGAACTATCTGGTTTGAGGCCCTAAAAGCATCGCGAGCAAGCTCGCTCCCACATTGGATCTCCAATACTCATGAGATCCTGTGGGAGCGAGCTTGCTCGCGATGACGTCGGTGAGAACGCTACATCACTTACCTTGGAACTGCGCCTCACGCTTGGCAATAAACGCTGCCATGCCTTCTTTCTGATCCTGTGTGGCGAACGCCGCATGGAATACCCGACGTTCAAAGCGCACGCCTTCGGACAGGCTGACTTCAAAGGCACGGTTAACGCTCTCCTTGACCATCATCGCAATCGGCAAGGATTTTTTGGCGATCAGCGCTGCAACCTTCAGCGCTTCATCCAACAGCTCATCCACCGGCACGATGCGCGCAACGATGCCGCAGCGCTCCGCTTCCACCGCATCGATCAAGCGGCCACTGAGGCACATTTCCATGGCTTTGGCCTTGCCCACCGCTCGGGTCAGGCGCTGGGTGCCGCCCATGCCCGGCAGCACGCCGAGGTTGATTTCCGGTTGACCGAATTTGGCGTTGTCGCCGGCCAGAATGAAATCGCACATCAGCGCCAGCTCACAACCGCCGCCCAGGGCAAAACCGGCGACAGCGGCAATGATCGGCTTACGGCGGTTGGCAACCCGATCGCTGTCGCTGAACAGGTCGTCGAGGTAGATCTGCGGATAGGTCAGCTCGGCCATTTCCTTGATGTCGGCGCCGGCGGCAAAAGCTTTTTTCGAGCCAGTCAGCACGATGCAGCCGATTTCCGGATTGGCTTCCAGACCGTCCAGCGCGTGGTTCAACTCGCTGACGATCTGCGCGTTCAAGGCATTCAGGGCTTGTGGGCGGTTGAGGGTGATCAGACCCACGCGGCCCTGGACTTCCAACAAAATCGTTTCGTAGCTCATGCAAGCGTTCCTTCTCAAAGATTGCGCGAAATGACCATGCGCTGAATATCGCTGGTGCCTTCATAGATCTGACAAACCCGCACGTCGCGGTAGATCCGCTCCAGCGGGAAGTCGCTCAGGTAACCGTAACCACCGAGGGTTTGCAACGCCATTGAACAGACCTTTTCGGCCATTTCCGAGGCGAATAGCTTGGCCATCGAGGCTTCCACCAGCGCCGGTTTGCCGCTGTCACGCAGGGCGGCGGCGTAATGCACCATCTGCCGGGCGACGGCGATTTGCGTGGCCATGTCCGCCAGTCGAAAGGCTACTGCCTGATGCTCGATGATCGGTTTGCCGAAACTCTCACGCTCACGGGCGTAATCGCGAGCGGCTTCGAATGCGGCGCGGGCCATGCCGACCGATTGCGAGGCAATTCCGACACGTCCACCTTCAAGGTTGGCCAAGGCGATTTTGTAACCTTCGCCCTCCTCTCCCAGCCGATTGGCCACCGGCACCTTCACGTCCTCGAAAAGGATCTGGCAGGTGTCCGAGGCGTGCTGGCCGAGCTTGTCTTCAACGCGTGCAACCTTGTAGCCCGGTGAATCGGTGGGCACGATGAAAGCGCTGATTCCGCGTTTGCCGGCACTCGGGTCGGTGACCGCGAAGACAATCACCACCCCGGCGTTTTGCCCGGAAGTGATGAACTGCTTGCAGCCGTTGAGCACGTAGTGATCGCCGTTCAGCCGGGCACGGGTTTTCAGGCTGCTGGCGTCGGAACCGGCCTGCGGCTCGGTCAGCGCGAACGCCCCGAGCATCGCACCGCTGGCCAACGGTTTGAGGAAGCGCTCTTTCTGATCGTCGTTGCCGAACTTGAGGATCGGCACGCAACCCACCGAGTTGTGCACGCTCATGATGGTCGAGCAGGCGCCATCGCCGGCGGCAATTTCTTCCAGGGCCATGGCGTACGCCAGGTAACCGGTGTCGCAACCGCCCCACTGCTCCGGCACCAGCATGCCGAAGAAGCCCAGTTCGGCCATCTCGCCGATGGCTTCTTTGGGGAAACGGTGCTCGCGATCCCACTCGGCAGCGAACGGCTTGAGCCGTTCCTGGGCGAATTGCCGGGCCGCATCGCTGATCTGTAGTTGTTCGTCATTGGGAATCATGCCAAGTCCTTAAAAATCAAACCTGAATGCGAGAACCTGTGGGAGCGAGCTTGCTCGCGATGGCGGTGTGTCATTCAGCAGGAATGTTGAATGTGAGTCAGCCATCGCGAGCAAGCTCGCTCCCACAGGGATTGGCGTGGGCCTTAGTACAGGCATTCAACGGCCATGGCCGTGGCTTCACCGCCGCCGATGCAGATCGCTGCAACGCCGCGTTTCAGGCCTTTCTGGCGCAAGGCCGAGAGCAAGGTCACAAGGATCCGCGCGCCAGAAGCACCGATCGGGTGGCCCAGCGCACAGGCGCCGCCATGAACGTTGACCTTGCTGTGAGGGATTTCCAGCTTGGTCATGGTCACCAGGCTGACCACCGCGAAGGCTTCATTGACTTCGAACAGTTCGACTTCATCCAGCGACCAGCCGGTTTTCTTCAGCAGTTTCTTGATCGCGCCCACCGGTGCCACCGGGAACAGCCCCGGCGTATCAGCGAACGCCGCGTGACCGTGGATCACTGCCAGTGGTTTCAGGCCGCGTTTTTCAGCTTCTGAACGACGCATCAGCAGCAATGCCGCCGCGCCGTCGGAAATCGAACTGGAGTTGGCCGCCGTCACTGTACCGCCGTCGCGGAACGCCGGTTTCAGGCTGGCGATCTTGTCCAGTTTGGCTTTCGGTGGCTGTTCGTCATCGGTGATGAGCTTTTGCTCTTTACCGACCATGACCTGCAACGGGACGATTTCGGCGTTGAAACTGCCGTCCTTGATCGCCTGCTGTGCGCGGGTGGTCGAAGCGATTGCAAAGTCATCCTGCGCTTCACGCGTGAAGCCGTTGGCCTCGGCGCAGTCTTCGGCGAAGGTGCCCATCAGGCGGCCCTTGTCGTAGGCGTCCTCCAGACCGTCGAGGAACATGTGGTCGAGCACTTTGCCGTGGCCCATGCGGTAACCGCTGCGGGCGCGGTCCAGCAGATACGGTGCGTTGGACATGCTTTCCATCCCGCCGGCAACCACCACGTCGGCACTGCCGGCCAGCAACATGTCGTGGGCCAGGATGGCGGCTTCCATACCCGAGCCGCACATTTTGTTCAGGGTGGTGCAACGGGTCGATTTGTCCAACCCGGCGCCCAGCGCAGCCTGGCGTGCCGGGGCCTGACCGAGGCCGGCGGACAGCACACAACCAAACAGCACTTCTTCTACTGCATCGGCAGCCACGCCGGCGCGTTCGACGGCAGCGCGGATCGCCGCAGCGCCCAGTTGTGGCGCGCTGAGGCTTTTCAGCTCACCTTGAAAACCGCCCATCGGGGTGCGGACGGCGCTGACGATAACGATTGGATCGTGGGACATAGTCATGACAAATACTCCTTATTTGGCGGCCATACGCAAGGCACCGTCGAGACGGATCACCTCGCCGTTGAGCATGCTGTTTTCTATGATATGCCTGACCAACGCGGCGTACTCAACCGGTTTACCAAGGCGCGGCGGGAACGGCACGCCAGCGGCCAGCGAGTCGCGAACTTCCTGGGTCATGCCGGCCATCATCGGTGTCTCGAAGATGCCCGGAGCGATGGTCATCACGCGGATACCGAAGCGCGCCAGTTCACGCGCGGCGGGTAAGGTCAGGCTGGCAATCGCGCCTTTGGACGCCGCGTAAGCAGCCTGGCCGATCTGGCCGTCGAAAGCCGCCACCGAGGCGGTGTTGATGATCACTCCGCGCTCACCGTCTTCATTGGCTTCGGTTTCGGCAATCGCCGCCGCGGCCAGGCGCAGCATGTTGAAGCTGCCGATCAGGTTGACGTTGATCACCTGGCTGAAACTGGCCAGCGCGTGAGGGCCGTTCTTGCCGAGGATCTTCTCGCCACGGACCACACCGGCGCAGTTGACCAGCCCGTGCAGGCCGCCAAAGGCTGCAACCGCTGCCTGCACCGCCGCTTCTGCTGCCGCCTCCTGGCTGATGTCCGCCACGACGCAATGCGCGCCGAGCCGTTTTGCCTGAGCGGCGACGGCTTCGGCGTTCAAGTCCACCAGCATGACTTTGGCACCGGCGCCCACCAGCATTTCAGCCGTGGCCGCGCCCAGGCCCGACGCACCGCCGGTGACGAGAAAAACCTTGTTTTCGATCTGCATCATTGTTTCCTTGGATTCAAGCTGAAACGTTCTTCGCCGTGGCCTCTTGAGCCTTGGCGATTTCCTGATTGCGCAAGATAAAGCGCTGCAATTTGCCGCTTGGGGTTTTCGGCAACTCGCTGACAAATTCGATTTCACGCGGGTATGAGTGCGCCGCCAAGCGCTTACGCACATGCTGGCGCAGCTCCTCGACAAGCTCGGGCGAAGCACGGTATCGCGCGCTGAGCACGACGAAGGCTTTCACCAGCTCGGTGCGTTCCGGATCCGGCTTGCCGATCACGGCCGCCTCGATGACTGCCGGGTGCTCGATCAATGCACTTTCCACGTCGAACGGGCCAACCCGGTAGCCGGAAGTGGTGATCACATCATCGCTGCGGCCAACGAAGCTGATGCTGCCGTCCGGGTTCAGTTCGACGGTATCGCCACTCAGGTAATAGTTACCGACGAAGGCCTTGGTTGGCGCGCCTTCGTAACCGGCAAACCAGCACATCGGCGATTGCGTGCGGTCGATGGCGAGGATCCCCGGCTGACCGACCGACAATTCGTTGCAGGCCTCATCCAGTACCACGATCCGGTGGCCGGGCGAGGCAAAGCCCGCCGCACCGACATGCACCGGATGCTCAAGGCCATGGTGGTTGCACAGCACCATGCCGAGTTCGGTCTGGCCGTAATGGTCGTGGATCACCACGTCGAGGTTGTCGGCGAACCAGCGGATCACTTCCGGGTTCAACGGTTCGCCGGCGCTGCTGACAATGCGCAGTTTGCCTTTGATCGAACGGGCGAACTCATCGCCGCCAGCGATCAGCAAACGGTAGGCGGTCGGTGAACCGGTGAGGTTGGTGATGCCGTACTTATTGATCACCCGGCAGGTGCTTTCGAGCGTAAACGGACCATCGTAAAAGGTGATCGGATGGCCCATGGACAACGGTCCGGTCACACCAAAGTAGATGCCATAAGCCCAGCCCGGATCGGCGACGTTCCAGAACGCATCTTCAGGTCGCAGGTCCACCGCGTCGCGGGTGTAACTCTGGAATGCGACGATTGCCTTGAGTGGCACCGACAGGGCTTTCGACGGGCCGGTGGTGCCCGAAGTGAACATCAGCAGGAACGGGTCTTCTCCCGTCAGCAGCAGCGGTTCACATTGGGCGGAATAGTTGGGCAGTTCGGCCCAGAAACTGAAATCGCCGCGGACGATGCCCTGACCTTTCGGGCCACCTACGGTGACGATGATCGGGCAGTCGGCAACTTCACTGAGCTTTGGGCGATTGACCGCATCGGTCACCACCACGGCGGCGCCGGAACTGTTGAGGCGATGTTCGATGGCTTTCGGGCCGAAGGCGGTAAACAGCGGCTGGTAGACCGCGCCGATACGCCAGGTGGCGAACACCACAATCAGCAATTCGACATTGCGTGGCAGCAGACCGGCGACCTTGTCGCCCTTCTTCACGCCTTGAGCCAGCAGGAAATTGGCAAAGCGCGCGGCTTTATCCTGTAAATCACTGAAGGTGTACGTGGCGCTGGCACCGTCGCGCCCCTCCCAGAACAAGGCGATGCGTCCGGGCAACGCATGGCGGTCGCAGCATTCAACGCAGGCGTTGAGGGCCGTCAACGAGCCTTTGAGCGCCGCCTCGACGGTGTGCTGATAATTGAACTGTGAAGTCGCAGACAGGTAATCGCGCATTGCCAGAATCCCTCTGTATTTTTATTAGGTTGGGGGAACCGTAAAAATCCAGGAAATACTCGCTCCGCGGGCGGCGCGGGACAATGGTCAAAGCTTTCAAGTTGTGTGACTGGTTTGGCCAAGATTCAAGAGATGTGGCGTCTGGGCGGACGTCATCGCGAGCAAGCTCGCTCCCACATTTGGAACGCGTTCCCCTGTGGGAGCGAGCTTGCTCGCGAAGAGGCCAGACCGATCAATACAAGGTCTGGATCAGTGGGCTTCGTTGAGGATCAAACTGCGGTAATGCCCGGGATTGGACCCCGACCATTTGCGAAACGCCTTGTAGAACGAACTGGCATCGGCGAACCCGAGCCGCGTGGCGATCTCGGCGAAGCTGATCGAAGGTTCGGCCAGCCAGACAATCGCCAGCTCCTTGCGCACGCTGTCCTTCAAGCCTTGATAGGTCTGCCCTTCTTCCGCCAACCGTCGACGCAATGTCGATGCGGACATGCACAGGCGCTGCGCCAGGCTGTCGGTTTCCGGCCACTGTTCGGCCGGCAGTTGCCGCAAATCGTGTTTGATCCGGCTGGCGAGGCTTTGCGGATCGCGGTACTTGACCAGGATATTGGCCGGCGCATGGGCCAAAAAGCGCTTGAGTTCGTCGCTGCTGCGCTTGATCGGCAGATCCAGGCAATCAGCCGAGAAAATCATCCGGGTGCGCGGTCGGTCGAAACGCAGGTTCTCGGAGAACATCACTTTGTAGTCATCACAGAAGTCCGGTTCCGCGCAGCGCAGTTCGATCGCCAGAATCGGTATCCGTCGTCCCGCCAGCCAGCAGGCAACGCCATGGACGATCATCCAGTAGGTGAAATAAGTGAAGGCGCGACGCGGGTCCTGGTCGTCTTCGAGCAGGACGATTTCCGCCAGGCTTTGCTGATGAACCAGCTGCGCCGGCATGCGTTCAAGCATCAACGACAGAAACCCCAGCCCGGACGTCAATCCCGCTGCCAGCGTCGGCTGCGCCATGGCGCAACGACAAAGAAATTCCAGGCTGCCGGATTTCAGCTGGCGCGGGTCCATGCCAAAGAACTCGTCGTCCATGCGCCGTGCCAGTAACCGCCAGAGTCGTGCATAGGCCGTGGCCGGAACACGAGCGTCAGCCACGTCCAGCAAGCGTGGCTCAATCCCGACCTTGAGCAAGATCTCGTCACTGACCACGCCCGGCTCGCAGCTTTGCAACAGTGCTTCGCGCACCAGGTGAATGGAGATGGTGTCTTTTTCCGACATTGAGCGTGGTGAACCCTTTTTTGTTGGTCGGCCATCTTAGCGCAGGCGTTGATTTCTTAAGATCAAAAGATCGCAGCCTTCGGCAGCTCCTACGTTGGGCTGTGATCTTTTATGTTGTTCAGTCACCGTTCAGCTAAATGCCAATCATCTCTATTTAGTAATGAGTATCATTATGTTACAAATTAGCTTCCACTCTATAGCCAACGCGGTGCTGAATGCTGGTTCCCTTTTTGATCATGCTGCGCGAAGGCGTTGAAGCGGCGTTAATCGTCGGCATCATTGCCAGTTACCTCAAGCAAACCGGACGCGGCCAATGGATGCCCGCCATGTGGATCGGAGTTTTCCTCGCCGTCGCGCTGGCCCTGCTGGTGGGTGGTGGCCTGGAGTTGGTCAGCGCCGAGTTCCCGCAAAAACAACAGGAACTCTTCGAAGGCGTGATCGGCCTGCTGGCGGTCGGCATTCTGAGCTCCATGGTGTTCTGGATGCGCAAAGTGGCGCGCTCGATCAAACACTCGCTGCACGCTTCCCTCGATCACGCGATGGCCGGTTCCAAACACCAGATCACTGCACTGATTGCCATGGTGTTCTTCGCCGTCGCCCGGGAAAGTCTGGAAACCGTGTTCTTCCTGCTGGCGGTATTCCAGCAAAGCGAAGGTCCGGGAGCGCCTGCCGGTGCCCTGCTCGGCCTGGCGCTGTCGATTGTCATCGGTTTCCTCATCTACAGCGGCAGCATGCGCCTGAACCTGGCCGTGTTCTTTCGCTGGACCGGGTTGTTCATTCTGGTAGTGGCGGCCGGCATTCTCGCAAGCTCGGTGCGGGCACTGCACGAAGCCGGGCTGTGGAATCACCTGCAAACGGTCCTGTTCGACTTCAGCGCAACCCTGCCGATGGATGGCCCGCTCGGATCAGTGCTGGCCGGCATGTTCGGTTATCAGGATGCACCGACCGTCAGCACCCTGGGCGCGTACCTGATTTATCTGGTGGTCGCTCTGGTGATGTTCTTCCTTCCGGGCAGCGCGCCTGCCAAACCGGCCACCACGCCACCTTCTTCCGTTTCCAGCCATTAAGGGCATTCATGTCAAACCAGGCCCCTCTTCAGACCTCGCCTCCCCGCGCCCTGCGTTGGGCGGTGGCCGGTTCGGTGATCGTGATGATCGCCGCTGGCGGGTTGTTCTACTACGCGTCGCAAATGGCCGCGGCCAAGCGCCAGATCAACCACGACGAGATCACCGTCACTATTAACCCGCACAGTTGCGAGCCAAATGCTCTGAGCGTCCCGGCGGGTCACAGCAGTTTCCGCATCGTCAACCGCTCGGATCGTGCCGTTGAATGGGAAGTCCTCGACGGCGTGCTGGTGCTTGTAGAGCGGGAAAACATCGCCCCCGGCCTGAGTCAGGTGATCACCGCCAACCTGTTGCCGGGCGACTACGCGATTACCTGCGGTCTGCTCAGTAACCCACGCGGCACCCTGCACGTCACGCCCACCGCGGCATCCGATGCTGCGGCCAAGGCACGGCCGTCGATGGTGGCGTTTATCGGCCCGTTGTCGGAATTTCGGGTTTACCTGAGCAGTCAGGGCACTGCACTGATTAACGCTGTCACCGCGTTGCAACAGGCTATCGACGCCGGTGACCTGAGCCAGGCCCAGGCGCTCTACGTGCCGGCCCGCGTTGCCTATCAACGTATCGCGCCGGCGGCTCAACGTCTGGCGGAACTGGACAAGGTCATCAATGCTCGCGCCGATTACTTTGAAAAGCGCGAGCAGGATCCGGATTTCGTCGGCTTCCATCGCCTCGAATACGCGCTGTTCCAGCAACGAAAAATCGAAGGTCTGGCGCCGATCGCTCAGCGCCTGCTGGCCGATGTCACCCAGCTCAAGCAACAACTGCTGGCTCAGTCGCTCCCGCCGGAGCAACTGGTGAGCATCGTCACACGCAACATCCGCAACATGGCCGATGTTCGAGCCAACAGCGGCGAAGAAGAACGCTACAGCCACACGGACCTCAACGGATTTGCCGCCAACCTTGAGGTCACCCGCAAAGTGCTCGATCTGTTGCGTCCGTTACTGGCCAAGTCTGCCGCAGCGTTGCTGACCCGATTGGACACGGCCACCCACGCTCTCGATGCCGAACTCAATGGCTTGCGAGTGAAGGACGGCTACAGCAGTTACGACAGCGTCGGCGCCGATCAACGCGCACGACTCGCCGACAAGGCCAAGGCTCTGGCCGATGCACTCGATGGAATCGATCCCGCCCTTGGCCTTTCCGGCCTGTAAGCAGAAGACAAAAAATCAGATGAACGATTTAGATCAGATCAATGCCCAGCGTCGCCGCGTCTTGTTGGGCATGGGCGCCGCCGGCGTCGCGTTGGCGGGCAGCGCCTTGAGCTGCCCGGCCATGGCCGCCAGCCCGGCACAAGTCACTGAAGCACCGAACAGCGACAAAACCCAGGATCGCCATGACTTCCATGGCCCGCACCAGACCGGCATCGTCACGCCGCGCCCGGCGTGTGGCATGCTGGTGTCGTTCGACGTACTGGCCACCGATCGCGAAGACCTGGAGCGGTTGTTTCGCACGCTGAACCAGCGCATCGCGTTCCTGATGACCGGCGGCCCGGTGGCTCAGGTCGACCCGAAATTGCCACCCATGGACTCGGGGATTCTCGGCCCGGTGGTGACACCCGACAACCTGACCATCACCGTGTCGGTGGGTGAATCGCTGTTCGACGAGCGTTTCGGCCTGGCCAGCGCCAAGCCCAAGCGGTTGATCCGCATGGTCGGCTTCCCCAATGATGCGCTGCAACCCGAGCTCTGCCACGGCGACCTGAGCCTGCAGTTCTGCTCCAACACCGCGGACACCAATATTCACGCCTTGCGCGACATCGTGAAGAACCTGCCGGACTTGCTGCTGGTGCGCTGGAAACAGGAAGGCAGCGTGCCGCCGCAAGCGCCGGCCAAGCCTGGGACACCTGCGCAGAGCGCGCGCAACTTCCTCGGTTTTCGTGACGGCTCGGCCAACCCCGATTCCAACGATAACAAAACCATGGAGCAGATTGTCTGGGTGCAACCGGGCAGCGATGAGCCGGCCTGGGCGGCCAATGGCAGTTATCAGGCGGTGCGGATTATCCGCAACCTTGTCGAGCGCTGGGACCGCACGCCGCTGCAAGAACAGGAAAGCATTCTCGGTCGGGTCAAAAGTACCGGCGCGCCCATGGGCGGCAGCCATGAAAGCCAGGTCCCGGACTACGCCAAGGATCCGCACGGCAAGCTGACCAAAATGGACGCGCACATCCGCCTGGCCAACCCGCGCACTGCCGCGACCCAGGCCAACCTGATCCTGCGTCGACCGTTCAACTACTCCAACGGCGTGAGCAAAAACGGTCAGCTGGAAATGGGCTTGCTGTTCATCTGCTACCAGGCCGATCTGCACAACGGTTTCATCACCGTGCAAACCCGACTCAATGGCGAGCCGCTGGAGGAGTACCTCAAGCCTATCGGCGGCGGCTATTTCTTCACCTTGCCAGGTGTTACCGGCGACAAGGACTTCATCGGTCGTTCATTGCTCAATGCCACTCAACCGAAAACCACGGCTTAACCCCTAATCACAACAAACCCACGGAAACGTCCCATGAAAAAGTCGCCTCTTGCTTTGCTGGTTGCCCTTGGCTTGCTCCACGCCCCACTTTCGGCTTTCGCTGCCACAGCGCCGCTGGATCTGGTGGGACCGATTTCGGATTACAAAATCTACGTCACCGAACAGCTCGACGGGTTTGCCAGCCACACCCAGCAATTCACCGACGCAGTGAAAAAAGGTGACCTGGCTACCGCTCAGAAACTCTATGCGCCCACCCGTGTGTACTACGAGTCGATCGAGCCGATTGCCGAGCTGTTCAGTGACCTCGATGCGTCCATCGACTCGCGCGTCAACGACCACGAAAAAGGCGTCAAGGCTGAAGACTTCACCGGTTTCCACCGCATCGAATACACGCTGTTCTCCGAGAAAACCACCGAGGGCCTTGGTGAGCTGGCCGATGGGCTGAACAACAACGTCAAAGACCTGCAAACCCGCGTTGCCGGCCTGACCTTCCCGCCAGAGAAAGTTGTCGGCGGCGCGGCCACCTTGCTCGAAGAAGTCGCTGCCACCAAGATCTCCGGTGAAGAAGACCGCTACAGCCACACCGACCTGTATGACTTCCAGGGCAACATCGACGGCGCGAAGAAAATCGTCGACCTGTTCCGTCCGCAGCTGGAGAAGCAGGACAAGGTTTTCGTTGCCAAAGTCGACAAGAACTTCGCCAGCGTGAACAAGATTCTGGCCAAGTACAAAACCGCCGACGGTGGTTTCGAGACCTACGACAAGGTCAAGGAAAACGACCGCAAGGCATTGGTCGGGCCGGTCAATACCCTGGCGGAAGACCTGTCGACCCTGCGTGGCAAGTTGGGTCTGAATTAACCGTTGTTTCAACGTTGCCTGAACTGACGCCTTCGCGAGCAAGCTCGCTCCCACACTGGATCTGTGTCTGACCACACTGTCGTGATCAACATAGAACCCATGTGGGAGCGAGCTTGCTCGCGAAGGCGGTCTTACAGGCGCCCATCCCCTGAAAACAACCGTTAGCCTGCTTCCTTTTATTTCAGACCCGCGCCATGATGCAGCTCTCCTGCCGCCCGCCCGCGAACGAGTCCTCATGTCTGCGCAACAACCGCCTCCCGTCAGCTCCATGGCGATCACCCGGCAGATCGTCTCCATCGTTTTTTATACCTTTGTTGCCTTCCTCTGCATCGGCCTGCCGATTGCGGTATTGCCGGGCTATGTCCATGAGCAACTGGGTTTCAGCGCCATTGTGGCCGGCCTGACCATCGGCTCGCAGTACCTCGCCACCCTGCTCAGCCGCCCTATGGCGGGCCGTATGTCTGACAGCATCGGCACCAAACGGGCGATTGTGTATGGCTTGCTGGGGATTGTGCTCAGTGGCGTGCTGACATTGCTGTCGACCTTGTTGCAGAACCTGCCATTGCTGAGCCTGATGATTCTGATCGGCGGTCGATTGTTGTTGGGGATCGCCCAAGGCTTGATCGGTGTCGGCACTATCAGTTGGTGTATGGGCCAGGTGGGTGCCGAGCACACCGCCCGCTCGATTTCCTGGAACGGCATTGCCTCGTATGGCGCGATTGCCATTGGTGCGCCACTGGGTGTGGTGATGGTCGGTGAGTTGGGGTTTGTGAGTCTTGGGATTGCGCTCTCGGTGTTGGCGCTGGCGGCATTGCTGCTGATTCGCAACAAACCTTCGGTGCCGGTGATTCGTGGTGAGCGATTGCCGTTTTGGGCGGTGTTCGGGCGCATCGCGCCGTTTGGCGCGAGCCTGAGCCTGGCCTCGATTGGCTACGGCACACTGACGACCTTTATTACCTTGTTCTATATCAGTCGCGGCTGGACCGGCGCGGCCTGGTGCCTGACGGTCTTTGGCATCTGCTTCATCCTCGCGCGCCTGCTGTTCATCTCCAGCATCAACCGTTTTGGCGGGTTCAGCTCGGCGATCGCCTGCATGAGCATCGAAACCCTGGGGCTGGGCCTGTTGTGGCTGGCACCTACGACGGCAGTGGCGTTGATTGGTGCCGGGCTGACCGGGTTCGGTCTGTCGCTGGTTTATCCAGCATTGGGTGTCGAGGCGATCAAGCAAGTGCCAAGTACCAGTCGAGGCGCCGGGTTGAGTGCCTACGCGGTGTTTTTCGATCTGGCGCTGGCGATTGCCGGGCCATTGATGGGCGCGGTGGCTCTGAACCTGGGCTACTCGTGGATTTTCTTCTGCGCGGCGCTGCTGTCGATCACCGGACTGGGGCTGACCCTGATCCTGAAACGTCGTTCAGCACTCAGCCCGTCGTAAGAGCCTGGCGTCTACGGCAAAGTCTGGTCAGCCGTCTGCATCCCGGCCCGACTCGGCTTGCTCAGGGTTTGGGCAAAGAAACGCCCGGCTTCGGATATCAGGTTGCGGTGAATGTCCTCACGGTCAACACCATCGGCATCGGTGCACAACGCCGGCATCGCCACCCGTTGCTCCGGCGTACATGGCGCCATGAACACGAAGTGCCCGGCCCCGGCCAGCAGTTTGAAATCAGGGGCGACGGGTAGTTTGCGAGCGAGCGCTGCGGCGTTTTTATCGAGCGCGACCAGTTTGTCGCCATCGCCGCTATAAAGCAGCACCGGCACATGCACACCGGCCAGGGTATGGCGACCAAACTTCAGGCTCAATGGCGCCATCAGCAACAAGGCGTGAACCCGTGGGTCAGCGACTGGCCGCAAGTCATCGCGGTCGACAATCAGTTCACCGTTGGTGCTGCAGGCGTCCCCGTCGTCAGGACGCTCCTTGCAGTAACGCCGCAGACGATTCAGGTCCGGCGTGGCACCCGAGAGAATCAATGCGGTTTCGCCACCGGCCGAATAACCGATCACCCCGACCTCGTCAGGATTGACGAATGGCGACAGCATCGGGTCGGCGAGGGTTGCGGTAATGGCTTCGGAAATCTGGATCGGCCGTCCATAGAGGTTGCTTAATGTGCCGAGGCGGCTGTGGTCCTTGGAGTTGTCACCGGGATGAATCACCGCCACCACCACAAAGCCTTTGCGTGCCAGCGATGTGGCAAGGTCATGCAACGCCAGTGGAGTACCTATGTTGCCGTGGGACAGCATCAACATCGGAAAGCGCCCAATCGCGACCCTTGCGTCTTCGGTCGCCTGGACTTGATAACCCTCGAGCTTGCTTGAATGCTCGATGCCGGTCGACGGATAAAAGGCGATGGCCCGCATCGGTTGCAAGTCCAGCGGATCGAGAAACGTCAGCTCATGGTAGCCAACGCTCCAGTGAGGGGACGGCGCAGGCGCGGCTTGCACTGTATTCAGGCTGCTGAGCAGGCATATCAGTAACATTGCACAAAGACGCACCATGGGATGCCCCACCTTGTTACCAGACTGGAATACCCGTTTTCTTCCATTCCCTTGGATTTAGAGCCTTGTGCCGGCTTTTGCCGCTTTCAAGGCCTGTGCAGAACGGGGCCGATAACCCTGAATTGCATAACCTGGGCCAACACCTGTAACACCAGCACTTTTGATTCATGAAAGAAAAGTTAGGAAACAGGAAAACTCCATACCCCGATCGTTTTACGACGATCAGGGTATAGAGTCTAGTAGGTCTTGCCTGAGCTTTTTAACTCTTTACGAAAGCCTTACGCGGCAGCGAACAGTTGCTCGCTGATCTGCGCCTGAGCATCGCTCATGGCTTTGCTGCGAACGTCGTCACCGTAAGCCAGGCCATGGGCGCGGACGAACTCGATGTCGGTGATGCCCATGAAGCCCAGCATGACTTTCAAGTACTCTTCGTGACCGACGCCAGTCGCCTGACCGACGTGCATACCGCCAGACGTCGATACCACCACAACTTTCTTGTTACCGCACAGGCCTTCAGGGCCGGCTTCGGTGTAGCGGAAAGTCTGGCCGGCAACGGCAATGCGGTCGATCCAGGCCTTGAGCTGAGTCGGGATGGTGAAGTTGTACATCGGCGCTGCGATCACGACGGCATCGGCAGCGAGGAATTCAGCCAGGGTCGAAGCGCTCAGTTCGGCTTCATGCTGTTGCGCGGCGTTACGCAACTCAGCGGTGGTGCCGGCCGCGACCAGAGTCGCTGCAGAGAAGTGGCTGATGGCGTCGCTGGCCAGGTCGCGATAGGTAACCACGGCAGCAGGCTCGGCGGTTTTCCAGGCCTGGACGACACTGTGGCTCAGTTGACGGGAAGCAGAGTTGTCGCCAAGGATGCTCGAATCAATGTGCAAAAGTTTCATGTGGGATCTCCAAGTGAGGACCGCCACCGGGCGATCTAGTGGGGACAATCCTACAGACGAAACCAATAGCTGATTAGCCAGCAACAATGCGATAGTTCGTCCCACTGACAGGACAATCGAGTAACGCCATGCAAGACCTCAATGACCTCTACTACTTCGCCAAAGTGGTCGAAGCCGGCGGTTTCGCTGCCGCCGGGCGCGTGTTGGGCATTCCCAAGTCGCGACTGTCGCGGCGCATCGCCGAACTTGAAGAGCGTCTGGGTGCCCGCCTCCTACAGCGCACCACTCGCCAGCTCAAGCTGACCGCTGTCGGCGAGCGCTATTTGCGCCATTGCCAGGCGATGTTGCTGGAGGCCGAGATGGCTGACGAGGCCGTGGCCAGCATGTCCAGCGAGCCCCGAGGGCGGTTGCGGGTTTCCTGCCCGGTTGGCCTGGCCCATGAGTTTTTGCCGTCGGTCATCAGTTCCTTTCTGGAACGTTTCCCTCAAGTGCAATTGGAGATGCAGTTGCTCAACCGCCGGGTCGATCTGGTGACCGAAGGCATCGATGTCGCCTTGAGAGTGCGTGATCTGGGGGATGAAGACCCGCTGCTGGTTACCCGGCGTCTGCGTCAGGCGCAAATGGTGATGATCGCCAGTCCGGCCTTTCTACGCGATCACCCGATCGGCAATCCGGAAGATCTGAAGCAGGTTCCGGTGCTCGGCGCTCTGGAAGCAGACCGCATGGTGCATGTGCGCATGCTCGACGCTCAGGGCAAAACCTGCGACCTGACGCTGGAAGCACGACTGGGGATCGATGATTTCATTGTGCGCAAAGCCTGCGTGCTTGCAGGTCTTGGCTTCACCCTGCTGCCAATGATGTACTGCGAAGAGGAACTGGAAAACGGCTCGTTGGTGCAGCTGTTGCCCGAGTGGTCGCTGCCTGGCGGTTGGCTGCTGGCGGTCTACCCTCATCGGCGCGGCTTGCTACCGGCGGTGCGTGCCTGGATCGACCATTTGACCGAATCATTCAAAGCCTGCGGGGATCGATTGTTATGAAGGCTAAACCGATGAACGAGGAAGACGTGGCGCGCTTCTGCCTGGCGCTGCCCGGCGCGCAAGAAGATTACAAATGGGGCGGCGTGCGGGTGTTTTCAGTGGCCGGAAACAAGATGTTCGCCCTGCAAAACCTGCGGGGTGAATCATTGGCGTTCAAGGTCGACAAAGAACTGTTTTTGGGGCATGTCGACCGCCCGGGCATCGGGCCTGCGCCCTATCTGGCAAGGGCGCAGTGGATCATCATGCAAACGCCCTACCCGCTTGGCGCCGATGAACTGCAAGGCTTGCTGCAACGATCTCACCAACTGGTAGTGAGCAAGTTGCCCAAGCGCGTGCAGGTCGGGTTATTGCTTGAGTCATGACACGATCCGTAGCAGCTGCCGGAGGCTGCGTTCGGTCGCGAAGCGATCGTAAAATAAGACACTGAGGTCTTACAGATAGATTGCGGTTGCAGGATTTGCGACTGCTACGCAATCGAACGCAGCCTTCGGCAGCTGCTACGGAATCCAGGCGAACAGGCCGCTCCCTAGGTACAACTGGTCGATCCAGAACACCTGATGCAGCAGCACGATGATCCAGAACACCAACTGATAGGACACTTTGCGGGTCTTGTGCCGGAACACTTGCTGGGCGAGCAACGCACCCGGCCAGCCACCGGCCAGTTCAATTGCGTGCAACACATTCTCCGGTGTACGCCAGCTGTCTGCCCGGGCCTTGCGCTTGTCGCTCCAGTACAGCAAGAACGTCAGCAGGCTGACAACGGCGTAGGCCGCGAGCGGAATCAGCGAAATTCCGCGCCACCATAGAAGAGTCGAACCAAAAGCCGGCAAGGCGCACAGCACCAGGAAAATCAGACCTTTGAGGCGCGGGTTTTGAATCCCGCGCCCATTGCGTGGCTTGATCACGATGTGGCAGCTGCCCAGTCGACCCAACCGAACTGCCAGGTCGCCAGAATCAGCAAGCCGAACGCGATCCGGTACCAGGCAAATGCAGCGTAGCTGTGGCTGGCAATGAACTTGAGCAAGCCCTTGACCGCGATCATTGCGAAAATAAACGCAGTAACGAAGCCGAGGGCGAACACCGGGAGGTCAGCGGCCTGGAACAGGTCGCGATACTTGTAGCCGGAGTACACCGCGGCACCGACCATGGTCGGCATGGCCAGGAAGAACGAAAACTCGGTGGCGGTTTTACGCGACAGCCCAAACAACAAGCCGCCGATGATCGTCGAACCGGAACGCGATGTGCCGGGAATCATCGCCAGACATTGGGCGAAACCGACCTTCAACGCGTCTTTCCAGGTGATGTCGTCGACGGTTTCGGCATGCACAGTGTGCTCGCGACGCTCAGCCCACAACATGATGATCCCACCCACTACCAGAGCCGTCGCTACGGTGATCGGGTTGAACAGGTATTTATGAATCATATTGGCGAAGATCACCCCCAACACCACGGCCGGCATGAACGCGATCAACAGGTTGACGGTAAACCGTTGGGCATTTCGCTGCGTGGGCAAGCCCGTCACCACGTCGAGGATCTTGCGGCGAAACTCCCAGACCACGGCCAGGATCGCGCCGAGCTGGATGATGATATTGAACGCCATCGCGCGCTCGCCACCGAAGTTGAGCAAATCGGCGACGATAATCTGGTGCCCGGTACTGGAGATGGGCAAAAACTCTGTCAGTCCTTCTACAACGCCAAGAATCAAAGCCTGAACGGCGGTCCAAAGATCCATCAATCCCCCATGAAGCAATGCCTCCAAGGCATGCCTAGTCAATAATATTTAAGCCTTCACTGCGATCAGCCAGCATCGCTGAATCAAGACGCGCGCAAGATCCACGCGAAATCGTAAAAACTTCCTGAGAAATCAGCGCGAATTCAGGTTTCCACTGACGTGGCCGAAATCCTACCAGACATGCCTGAATAACGCTGCGCCGTAATTGGACTTGAGTCGGATAGGTCGGGTGGCGGGTTTGTCTCACAGCACTGCCTTGGCCGCTGAGCAGTCGAGCGTCGCGAGCGTGCATTTGAAAGAGCTCAGTGAACAGTTGAACAGCCTGCTCAAGCAGTTTCGGGTGTAGACACATTTTGCGCTGAAACAATGCCTCTGTAGTTACACGATCCGTAGCAGCTGCCGAGCCCGCGAGGCTGCGTTCGGCTGCGAAGCGGCCGTAAATTCGGACACCGCGTTTCTTCAGGTTAACCGTGGAGGCAGGATTCACGACTGCTTCGCAGCCGAACGCAGCCTCGCGGGCTTGGCAGCTGCTACGGGGAATGTGCCTAGCCTGAAATCTCTTCACTTACCACCTGCGTTACAATCGGCGCCCTTTTCGACTTCACCAAGGAACCTTCATGTCCGGGCTTGAACTGTTTGCCGCCGCACTCGGCGTGATTGCCGTCTGGTTGACGGTCAAACAGAACCCCTGGTGCTGGCCGATCGGACTGGTCATGGTGCTGCTCTATAGCTGGATCTTCTTCGAGGTAAAGCTGTATTCGGACATGCTGCTGCAGGTGATTTACGCCGGTTTGCAGCTCTACGGCTGGTGGCAGTGGACCCGCGCCGGCGAAGCACAGCATGGACGGCAAGTCACGCAACTGGATGGCCGCTCGATGTGGGCGGGGTTGGCCGTCGGTGCCGTCGGCAGCTTGCTGCTGGGCGCCGCCATGGCTCATTGGACCGACGCCGCGCAGCCCTGGCTGGACGCAGCATTGACCGGTTTCAGTCTGGTGGCGCAACTGTGGATGGCGCAAAAACGCCTGCAATGCTGGCCGCTGTGGATTGCCGTCGATGTGATTTTCGTCGGGTTGTTTATCTATAAAGGCTTGTACCTGACCGCCGCACTCTATGGCCTGTTTACGCTGATCGCCGTGCAAGGCTGGCGTGAGTGGCGGACCGATCCGGCGTTGCGCGCATGAAAGTATTGGTACTGACCGGCCCTGAATCCAGTGGCAAAAGCTGGTTATCGGCAGAGCTTCAAGGCCATTTTGGCGGGTTGCTGGTAGGTGAATACGTACGTTACTTCATTGAACAGAACCCTCGAGATACCTGCCTTGCCGATATCCCGGAGATTGCCCGCGGCCAAATGGCCTGGGAAGACAGCGCCCGGGCCAAGCGCCCTGAGTTGCTGATTCTCGACACACACCTGCTGAGCAATATGCTGTGGAGCCAAACCCTGTTTGGCGAATGCCCCGCATGGATCGAAGAAGCGCTGCTGGCCAGGCATTACGACCTGCATCTGCTGCTTTCCCCTGAAGTGGTGGACTGGACGGATGACGGCCAGCGCTGCCAACCGGATCTGAGCCAGCGCCTGGCGTTCTTCAACGCAACAAAAGCCTGGCTGGAACAACACCAGCAAAGACTGCAGGTCATCAACGGCGATTGGGCCGAGCGCCGCCGTCAGGCATTTACTGCCGTTGAGTATCTGCTAAAGCCGTGACGGCATCTGCATCCTGGGGGGAATATGTCCGTTTCTGAAACACTCCAGTGCAGCGCAACAGCCCTATCAACTGCCTTCATCCTCTTGTCATGCTGACTGTTAAGTCATTGGTACACTCGCCCGCAAACACTTGATTTAGAGCTTTTCGACCGATGGGGCCTGCTCGCGACGGCGGGCACCGTCTCACGGTTGATACAGCTCAAACATCCCCCTTCCTGCCCCACCCTTTAACCTATTGAATTCAATCAATAAATAAAAAGCGGCACAGCTTCTGCTCTCTCCTTCACAACGCTGACCAGGGCCAGCGCACAAAAGACGAGGGAGTGCCGACGTGGAGACAATCGATAAAGGCTTTATCCGCCTCCTGCTGATCGGATGTGCATTCAGCTCTGTCATCAGTCTGCCTGTCACGGCCGCCGATGGGATCATTGTCATTCAGCGGGAAGTCCAAACGCGTAACGCGACTCGCCCCCCCATGGTTCCCGACCCTAACCCCCTGACCGTCAATGCCAACCCGTCCAAACAAGTCATCAGTGCAACCAACGAACTGACGGACAGTGACATTTCCGGCATCAGCAGCGGTGCAAGCATCGCCGGCACGATCGCTCAAGGCACCGGCGCGCTGAGCGGCAGCATCAATGGTCAGTCACAGTTGCCCGGCTTGTCCGCTGGACATTCCGCAGGCTCCGGCAACGGTGTTGCCAACAGGATCAACGGCACCATCCAGCAAGGCCTGGGCAGTCTGAATGCTATCGGGGGGACAATGAAATGAATCGCACTCTGCTGATTCTGGCCATGTTTTGCAGTGCGCCGACCTTTGCCCAACCTCCTGTTATCGATACGGCCACCATCGACAATTCCGGCAGCCAGTACCAGGGCAACTTCTCGGTCAACCAGGCTGCCGGCGATCAGCAACAACAGGCCAACGCCCGAGCCATTGCCATTGACACCAACGCCAGCGCCACCACGCAGATTCGCCAACGGTTGCGTACTCAGGTCGATCCCAGGATCGATGCCCAGTCAGCCATTAAAGGCAACGCTTTCAGTAACGGCAATGGCGTACTGGGGGTCAACCAGAGTTCGGGCGCCAGCAACCAGCAAGCCAACGCCCTGCGGATAAGCATCAGTGCTACGCCGCAAAGTATCGACGACAGCGTCCTCAAGCAACAGAACGTGGCGCTGCTCAACAACTCCGATTCAACGGATCTTACCCCTGGCCATCGCCAGGTCGCTACCAGCGACCAGGCCTTCACCGGTAGCCGTGGGGTGATCCAGTTGAATCAGAGCGCCGGGGTGGGAAACCGAACGGCCAACACCCTGAGCGTACGGGTCGCGGATTGACCCAAAAGGTAAAAAACAACACTTAACCTAAAAATAAAGTACGGAGAATCAGCATGAAACCCACAATGGCAATCAAGCCTCTGGTTTTCGCAATCGCTGCGGTAATGGCTATTGCTGCACAAGCTGGTCAGGGTGGTGACGAGCATCATCATCGTCATCACGTAAATCCAAAAGACACCACCAATGCTGGCGCCACTGCCAACGCCACAGATAAACAAACCAGCACTAACAACTACATCAGCAATGAAGGGACTAAAAACACCGCCAACATGACCAACTCGGCCACGGGCGCCTCCGGTAACGTGGGTGTCAACGTTGCAGCAGGCGACGGCAACCAACAAGACAACGCTGCCGCCATTGCCAGCGGCGATGGCTCGTTTGTCTTTGGGTCTGTGGTGGCAACCGCCAAGGTTACGCAAACCCAAAACAACAACGAGGTCTACAACCAATCCACCACCAACAGCGCCAATATGAGTGGTTCGGCTAACGGCGGCAGCGGCAACATGGGTATCAACATGGCTGCTGGCGACCTTAACCAACAGAAAAACACCATGGCGATCGCTGTGTCTGGCGGCAAGCACGCTACTGCAACCGCGAGTGCCGATCAATCAGGCCCAGGCCTGAGGGTGGATAACGACGCCGATCGGACGTACCGCGTGGATACGCTGTCGCGTACCGTCTCAGCCAGCGGTCATGAGTCTTTCCAAGAGGCATCCAAATCGCACTCAGCGTCGGACTTTACCAAGCGCTTGAATACCGCCTTTGCTACGCACGAAGCTAGCAGTTCTGCTTCGCGCTCTGCTAGTGCCTCTGCCAGCGCCGCTGCTTCGCATGCTGCTGTGAAAGCTAATCTGGATGTGAACGTGGACGTGGATGTTAGCGCTAGCAGGACTAATGGCTGGCACACCAACAGCAGGAGTGCGACTTTCGACGCCGATATCGACGCATCGCTCGCCGCATCACTCGACAAATCGAACAGCGCATCGAACAGCGCATCGCACAGCGCATCTAGCAGCGCATCGCGCGACGCATCGGGTAGCGCATCGTTCGCCGCTTCTGGCAGTGAATCGAAAGATAAGTCGCAAAGCTTCAGCGAGTCCAGCTCCTTTGACTTGAGCAACACCGTGTCCTGGCAAGTGCTGACCCCAACTGGCTGGGCAAACCCTGTGACCAACACTGCTAACCTGAACGGTTCGGTGAATGGTGGCAGCGGCAACCTGGGCGTTAACGTGGCTGCCGGTGTTGGCAACCAGCAAAGCAACTCGCTGTCCATTGCATCCGGTTGCAGAACCTGCCTGTAAACCTAGCTCCAGAGTCTGGAGAGCCCCCTTCGGGGGGCTTTTTTTCACTCTTGCACGAGGGCTTCCGATCATGCGCATTTTCGCCCTGATGTTCCTGGTTTTTCTGGCTGGCCTGAGCGAAGCGGGACAAATGCCGCTTTCCGTCTTGCCAGGCGGAGCGGTCGTTTTCAAACCGGTCCAGAGCATGCGTGAGCGCAAATTTGCCGACCTGGTCCAACAGAAAACCGACTTCAGTTGCGGTGCAGCTTCCCTGGCGACCATATTGCGCCAGGCCTATTGGCTGGACGTAACCGAGGCACAAATCATCGAAGGCATGCTGGCTCACTCCGACCAGAATCTGGTCCGCGTCCAGGGCTTCTCCATGCTCGACATGAAGCGTTACGTAGAAAGTATCGGCATGCGAGCCCGTGGTTACCGGGTAACGCCGGAAACTCTGACCAGCGTCGCGATTCCGGTCATCGTGCTCATGGACATCCGAGGCTACAAGCACTTCGTGGTCATGCAAAAAGCGGAGAAAGACTGGGTGTATATCGGTGATCCGGTACTCGGTCACAAACGCTTCAAGTTCGACGACTTTGTCAAAGGCTGGAACGGCATCATCTTCGCCGTCATAGGCCAGGGCTACGAAAAGACCAACGTCTTGCGCGAACCACCTTTGCCACTGACCGCCAAGAACCGCATCAACACCTTCAGCCCGGTGCCGGACACAGAATTGATGGATTTCGGATTCATCCAGAGCGACTTTTTCTAATGACAAGGGAGCACGAAGCTCCGGGAGTATCCAATGAAGACTCCATACTGGCTGGCCGTCGTTTGCCTGGCCGCCAGCCTGCCAACACAAGCACTCACGTTCAAACCGATTGAACTCAAGGATCAGGAGTTGGCGACCCTTCGCGGCCGGTATGTCATGCCGGGCCGGATCATCAGTTTCGGGATTGTCATGACCAGTACCTGGCAAAATGCCAGCGGTGAAGTGATCGGGGCAACCTCCTCGATGCAGATTCAGGAATCGACCATCAAGCCACAGTTCTATGTGTCGATGATCGACAAGAAAGGAGATGGTTCGCCGGTCTCCCAGGGTTCCGGCACTGTCAGCGGCGGCAGCGGCCTCAGTACCACCCAGGGTGTAACCCAGGTCGTGCGCGCCGCCGGCGACTACAACAGCGCCTACAACAATGTCGGCATCAACGTCAAAGAAGCCAACCAGGCACCACCAATGGATACCCAGGGCCAGCCATTGACCGCCGGCACGACCCTGTCCGCGTCCAACGGCGCCGGGACCTTCAGTATGTCGTCGAGTGGCGCTGGCGTGCAGTTGAGCATCCAGGCCAACAACAATCAGGGCAGTACCGTGCAAAGCCTTGCCCAGGGCAGCCTGATGCAGAACACGACCTTGCTGGGCGGAGGAAACCAGGTGAACAACCTGACGTCCCTCAACGTTGTCCTGCGCAACAACCTGCCGACCGCCGGGGCGCTGGACTGCAGTCTGGATCAACTAAAAGGCCTACGCACTCTCGGATACTGATCTACGCTCAGTCTCATCGAATGTAGTCAGAAGGGACGGCAAACCCATGCACAGATCGTTCACGTTCAGAGCTGTCGTTTGTTTGAGTACCCTGGTCCCGGCCACTTTGCTGCAAGCAGCACCGGACCCCCAGGTAGAAGCCCTAAAACAAGAACTCATGGAGCTGAAACAGCGTTACGAAGCACAACAGAACGCGCTGATGGTACTGGAGCAGCGCGTTAAACAAGTCGAAGAAACACCAGCAACGCCTGCCCCCAAGCGCCTGACCCGCTCCCCTGCCGAACAGACCGCAGGCGCCAAGACCGTGGCCACGGGTGCCCCTGGGACCAGTTCGTATGGGCAGTCGCTCAAGGATGACTCGGGACCGGCGCAAAGCGTGTCCAACCTGTATGACGAAGCCAGCGGCTTCTTCGGTGGTGGCAAGTTCAGTCTCGAAACGGGCATGACCTATACGCACTACGATACCCGTGCATTGGTGCTCAATGGCTTTCTGGCTCTTGACTCGATTTTTCTCGGCAACATCAACATTGACCGCATCAAGGCCGACAACTGGACCCTGGACCTGACAGGCCGCTATAACGTGGCGCAACGCTGGCAATTCGACCTCAACGTCCCGGTCGTCTATCGAGAATCGACATACTCTTCTGGTGGTGCAGGAGGCGCAGCCCCGGTCTCATCCGACGCCACTGTTAAGCGCGATCCGACCATAGGCGATGTCAACTTTGGTGTTGCCTACAAGTTCCTGGATGAATCGGAAAGCCTGCCCGACGCGGTCGTCACTCTGCGAGTCAAGGCGCCGACCGGCAAAAATCCGTACGGAATCAAGCTGATCAAGGACCCGGGCAACGACAATTTGTCGGTACCTCAGTCACTCCCTACCGGCAACGGTGTCTGGTCGATTACCCCGGGTATCTCACTGGTCAAGACCTTCGACCCTGCCGTGCTCTTCGGCAGCCTGTCCTATACCTACAACATGCAGGACTCCTTCAGCGATATCAGCCCCACTGTAGATTCCACGGTCCCGGGAGACGTGAAACTGGGCGATTCCTGGCAGGTCGGCGCCGGTATTGCGTTTGCCTTGAACGAGAAGATGAGTATGTCGTTTTCGTTTTCCGACCAATTCGCCCGCAAAAGCAAAGTCAAACCAAGCGGCCAGGACTGGCAATCAATCCCGGACAGCGACTACAACGCTGCCAACTTCAACATCGGCCTGACCCTGGCGGCAACCGACAAACTGACGATAGTCCCCAACCTCTCCATCGGCTTGACCCAGGACGCACCGGCCTTCTCCTTCAGCCTGAAATTCCCGTACTACTTCTAAACGCCACACAAGGAAAAGGCCCGCTGCGACGTAAATCGCAGCGGGCCCTTTCGTTTCTCCGCGCCCTAGCGGATCTGGTGCTTATGCAGCAATCGGTAAAAAGTCGGCCGTGAAACGCCCAGTACTCGAGCGGCTACGCTGAGGTTGTCACTGTGGCGGCTCAATACGTCGCACAATGCCTGGCGTTCGGCGCGGGTCTTGTAGTCTTCGAGGGTGCCCATCGGTGCGGTAATCACCTGTTGGCCAATCAACCCCAGGTCCCGTGCCTCGATCTGTCGGCCTTCAGCCAGCACCAACCCTCGACGCACGCGGTTCGCCAGCTCACGAACATTGCCCGGCCAATCGTGTTTGCCCATGGCAATCAGCGCGTCTTCACTGAAACTGCGCGGCCGACGTCCGGTTTCCTGGCTGTAGAAGTGGGAAAAATGGTTGGCCAGCATCGCCAGATCGCCGTGACGCTCGCGTAGCGGCGCAGTGACCACCTGCAGAACATTGAGCCGGTAGTACAAGTCCTCGCGAAAACGCTTGGCCTCGATCGCAGCTTCCAGATCCACGTGAGTGGCTGCCAGGACCCGGACATCCACGGGAATCGGTTGACTGCCGCCGACCCGTTCGATGTGTTTTTCCTGCAGGAAACGCAATAGGTTAGCTTGCAGCTCAAGGGGCAGATCGCCTATTTCATCCAGAAACAGGGTGCCACCATTGGCCGCTTCAATGCGTCCGACTTTACGTTGATGTGCTCCGGTAAAAGCGCCTTTTTCATGACCAAACAGCTCGGACTGAATCAAATGTTCGGGAATCGCACCGCAATTGATCGCGACAAACGGTTTGCTGCGGCGTTGCGACTGGCGGTGCAAGGTTCTGGCGACCAGCTCTTTACCAGTGCCACTTTCCCCTCGAATCAACACCGGCGACTCGGTGGGCGCCAATTTGCTCAGCAATTTGCGCAGTTCGCGGATCGGCCGACTGTCGCCCAGCAGTTCATGTTCGGGCTGGTGGACGTGAATCGTGCCCTGGCCGCGCAAACGCGCCATACCGAATGCTCGCCCAAGGGTCACTTGAACCCTGGAGACGTCAAACGGCAAGGTATGGAAATCGAAAAACCATTCGCAGACAAAATCACCGGCATTCTGCAGCCGCAGGACTTCCTGGTTGAGAACAGCGATCCATTCAGTGCCGCTACGGCTGATCAGTTCCTTGACGGCTTCAGGACGTTCAAAATGAACAGGTTGAAGGCGCAGCAGGCCGACATCACAGGAATGATGGGAAGCGTTCTCCAGGGTACAGCTGTCGACATCCCAGCCGATCGTACGCAGGCCGGGTAATAAGCGATGGCAGTCGTCACACGGATCAACCACTAGCAAACGTCGCAATGCGGGCGTTTCGGTCATGACTGTTCCTTGGCGCCAAAAAATTAGAAAAGTTATTGGAAACAGTCGTTTGGCGGCCCTGAATGTAACGTTAGCAAGATATTGACGCTGCCTTGTATCGTTTAACTATAAGGTTAACGTCGTTTTCGTTATAAAACACACCTCCGTCAGTTACCTGACGGGTTTGAACCTTTCATTCAGCTTTCAACGCGTCCCTTGCAGTAGAACCCATAAAAGAAAGTTGAAATTTCTTTTGATTGTGTGTGACCCGCCCCCCTGTTGCGCGCATCAGTACAAGTAACCAGCCGAACGGTAAGCCCAACCGACGGCACATCACTTGATTGGGCACAGACGAGAGAAGACCCCATGAACGCCCCGCTCCGTATCAACGAAGCTCTTTTGATTGCCGACCGCGCATTTACGCCATTTCAATGCGTGGCCTGGGCTCCACAGGACGGTACTGGCGAACTCAGCCTGACCGTCATCGACCGCACCAGCACCCCTATCGGCCGCAAACAGATCCCAAGCAGCGCCTACACCGACCCGGCCCAACTTGAATTCTTGCTGGAACAGGTTCGCGCCAAGTTGAGCGAGGAAGGTTATCAGCTGCAATCCTGGACAATGCCGCAGTAAATCAAATGAAGTGTGCGGATCACCACGAAGTGATCCGCACTGTTTTATCGATGCACCTCAAAACTCCCCTCCTCTTCGCCACACACTGTTGACGCTTCATTGCGATAGACGGTCGTATTCGTCTGATAAACCTGTCATCGATTCGCAAAGACATTGTTCTGGCAAACAACGCCGCTCCACCTGTCACTTCTGACAGTTGTGCAATGTATCAATCATGGGATTGAATATTTCCTTCGTGAAGTCTTCCACCGCGGTTCTGGATCCGGTCGACTCGCAAGGAGATGCGACATGTCCGTCCATAACGCTTTTGACTTCGCTACCCCCCTCAGCACGGCAGGCCAACTCGACTCAAGCTTTGCATCGTCCGGTAAGGCTTGGGTGCACTTCGCTGGCAGCCTTTCCAGCATGGCCAACGATGTCGCGGTGGACTCGATGGGCCGCTTGCTGGTCGCAGCAAAGGTCAGAACACGGAGCGGCTGGCGTTATGGGTTGGCCCGATTGCATGAAGACGGCTGTCCGGATCTGAGTTTTGGTCACCAGGGCAGCATCATCGGACAGTTCGAAAGCGGATTCGAAGCCACAGGTGGCAACGTTCAAGAACTGCCCGACGGACGAATTCTGCTATCCGGCCTGCATTACAAAGACTCCCACCGTACGCTGCCGGCGCTGGCGATGTTAAACACGCATGGATGCCTCGATCTGAGTTTTGGTCATCGGGGTATACGGGTGGTGCGTTTACCCGGTGGATTGTCCCGTGGTCTGCGTGACGACTGGTTACCGCCGGGAGTCCCCGGGGCCGAAGCCTGCGTCTTCCGTGTACAGGCCGATGGTCGAATCCTGTTGTTGGCCAACCATTACTACGAGTTTGCGGATCACGTCGGCATCCTGATACGGCTCAATCCGGACGGGATGCTGGACAGCACATTCAACGGCCACGGTTTCGTGATGGTTAGGCACCTGCTGATGAATACCTGGCTTGGCAGCATCCTGGTACAGGCCGATGGTCAGATTGTGGTCGCCGGGTCCATTGACCCGCCGCAGGAAGGTTTGCTGGCACGCTTCGACAACACCGGTCGGCTGGACGACGACTTCGCTGAATCCGGCTTCTTCAGCTTCAAGGTTCTGGGACGCAGCGCCCAGGTGAGTCAGGTAATCGAGCAGAAGGATGGCCGCTTGCAGTGCTTCGGCAGCAGTCGCGACCCGATGCATTGCCTAACAATGACAGTGCATAGAAATGGTCGGCCGGACGCTCATTGCAACGAGGGGCACGCGCTGCTCACTGAATTAGGTAGCAGTGGCTGCCAATGGACGGCAGCCCAGGTTCTCGCCGATGGCCGGGTGCTGAGCGTCGGTGCAACCATTGGCGGTGTTACAGCGGATTTCATTCTGGCGCGACATCTCCCAAACGGACACCTGGATCCAGCCTTTGCCAATGGCCAAGGCTGGGTTCGCACTCGACTGGGGCGCAGCCTCGACACAGCGACCTCGCTGGCGGTGCAGGCAGACGAGCGAATTGTGGTAAGCGGTTACTCGCTGGACGGCCACTATCGGGCGGTATTGGCGCGCTATCTGGGATAGTGCTTTGCCCTTGCTCCGCTACAGGTGCGCCATCACCGATTGATAATGAAACTCAAGAACTTGATCTTCCCCGACTGTTACGGCAAGTTGCGCGCTTCTTAATAGAAGGAGCAACAGATGTCCGGTTCAATGGCCCAGGCGTTTGCGCACAACTTCCTCGGGCATTCACCGCGCTGGTACAAGGCGAGCATTCTCGCGTTCCTGATTCTCAACCCGCTGGTGCTCTGGACGACAGGTCCGGTGGTGGCAGGCTGGTTGCTGGTGGCGGAGTTCATTTTCACCCTGGCCATGGCACTCAAGTGCTACCCGCTGATGCCGGGTGGTCTGTTGATGGTCGAAGCGTTGCTGTTGCGCATGACCACACCTGTTGCCCTGTATGACGAACTGCAACACAACTTCCCGGTGATCCTGCTGCTGATGTTCATGGTCGCCGGCATTTACTTCATGAAAGACCTGCTGCTGTTCCTGTTCTCCCGACTGTTGCTTGGGGTTCGCTCCAAGGCATTATTGGGGCTGATGTTCTGTTTTCTGTCAGCGTTTCTTTCGGCATTTCTCGATGCGTTGACGGTGACCGCCGTGATCATCAGTGCGGCCGTGGGGTTTTACTCGGTCTATCACCGTGTAGCGTCGGGCAATGACCCACGGCAGGACAGTGAATTCAGCGACGACCACAATCTGCCTGTCCTGCATCACGAAGACCTTGAGCAGTTCCGCTCATTCCTGCGCAGCTTGTTGATGCATGGCGCCGTGGGGACGGCGCTCGGCGGTGTTTGCACCCTGGTGGGCGAGCCGCAGAACCTGCTGATCGGCCATGAGCTGGGCTGGCACTTTGCAGAGTTCTTCCACAAAGTCGCCCCGGTCTCGCTGCCGGTACTGGTGGCGGGGCTGGTGACCTGTGTGTTGCTGGAGAAATTGCGCTGGTTCGGTTACGGCACTTTACTGCCCGACAACGTTCGCGCGGTGCTGGCCAACTATGCGGCACAAGACAATGCAGAACGCACGGCCCGCCAACGCGCTGCATTATTGGTACAAGGCGCAGCCGCGCTGATTCTGATTGTCGGGTTGGCGCTTCACATAGCCGAGGTCGGGCTGATCGGCTTGATGGTGATCGTCTTGATCACCGCGTTCACCGGCATCACCGAAGAGCACCGGATCGGCAATGCCTTCAAGGATGCGATGCCGTTTACGGCGTTGCTGGTGGTGTTCTTCGCCGTCGTGGCGGTGATTCACGATCAGCAACTGTTTACGCCGTTGATCCAGTGGGTGCTGGCCCTGCCGGTAGATCAGCAACCGGGCATGCTGTTTATCGCTAACGGTTTGTTGTCAGCGATCAGCGATAACGTGTTCGTGGCGACCATCTACATCACTGAGGTCAAGCAGGCGTTCATCTCCGGCCATATGAGCCGCGAGCATTTCGAAACCCTGGCGATTGCCATCAACACCGGCACCAACCTGCCCAGTGTGGCCACACCCAATGGTCAGGCGGCCTTTCTGTTTTTGCTGACCTCGGCGATTGCCCCGCTGATTCGGCTGTCTTACGGACGCATGGTCTGGATGGCTTTGCCGTACACCGTGGTGATGGGCGTGTTGGGCTGGTATGCGGTGAGCTACTGGTTGTAACACCAGCCCTGTGGGAGCGAGCTTGCTCGCGATAGCGGACTGTCAGTCAACTTAGATGTTGCCTGACACACCGTCATCGCGAGCAAGCTCGCTCCCACAGGGTTTTGTGTGAATTATTACCTGACTCAGCCGAGGCTGTGCCAGACGCGACCGTCGCGGGCCAGTAACTCATCGGCGGCATCCGGCCCATCTTCGCCGGCAGCGTAGGTTTGCACCGTTGCGTCCTCTTTCCAGGCATCGAGGAACGGCTGAACCGCGCGCCAGCCGTTTTCAATATTGTCAGCGCGCTGAAACAGCGTCTGATCACCGGTCAGGCAATCGTAGATCAAGGTTTCATAACCGGTGGACGGCTGCATTTCGAAGAAGTCCTTGTAGGCAAAGCCCAGCTCGATGTTGGCCATGTTCAGCGCTGGCCCAGGACGCTTCGCCAGCAGATCGAACCACATGCCTTCATTGGGCTGAATCTGGATCCTCAGGTAAGTCGGTTGCAGCTCATCGACTTCGGTATCGCGAAACTGTGCGTAGGGCGCAGGTTTGAAGCAGATGGCTATTTCAGTGTCGCGTACGCTCATCCGTTTGCCGGTACGCAAGTAGAACGGCACGCCGACCCAACGCCAGTTGTCGATCATCACCTTGAGCGCGACATAGGTTTCCGTCGTGCTGTCTGGCGCGACGTTGGGTTCTTCGCGATAACCGGGCAACGGCTTGCCTGCGATTTCACCGGCGACATACTGACCGCGTACCGAGTTGGCTCGCGCCTCTTCGGTGGACCAGGGACGAATCGCCCCGACAACCTTGGCTTTTTCACCTCGCACCGCATCGGCACCGAAGGCCGCCGGCGGTTCCATCGCGACCATTGCCAGCAACTGAAACAGGTGATTGGGCACCATATCCCGCAGAGCGCCCGTGTGCTCATAGAAACTGCCACGGGTTTCGACGCCAACGGTCTCGGCGGCGGTGATTTGTACATGATCGATGTAATGGTTACTCCAGAACGCTTCGAACAGGCTGTTGGAGAACCGGCTGACCAGAATGTTCTGCACGGTCTCCTTGCCCAGGTAATGGTCGATCCGGTAGATCTGCTTTTCCGTCATGACCTTGAGCAAACAAGCGTTCAAGGCTTCGGCAGTATGCAGGTCGGAGCCGAAGGGTTTTTCGATCACGACCCGGCGGAAGGCGTCGTCGCTCTCCACCAGCAGCCCGGACGAACCCAGACGGCGCACCACTTCACTGAAAAAGCGCGGCGCGGTGGCCAGATAGAACACCGCGTTGCCGGTAGCACTCTCGGCGATTTTCGCGCCCAGCGCCTGATAGGTGCTGTCATCGAGAAAATCGCCCTGGACATAGCTGATGCCCTTGGCCAGTTTGGTCCAGAGCACCGGGTCCAGAGTGTCATGGCCGTTGCCGACCTTGTTGGCCGCCTCCGTGCGAATGAAGTCTTCGAGTTTTTTGGCGAAGTCCACGTCGCTGATCGCGTTGTGGTCGACACCGATGATCCGCAGTCCATCACCGAGCAAACCGTCACGACTGAGGTTGTACAGCGCCGGCATCAGCAAGCGCTTGACCAGGTCGCCGTGAGCACCAAACAGAAATAGCGTGGTTGGCGGTGCGGGGTGTGCCTTGGATTTCTTGCGGATCGAAGTCATTTTTTCGGAGTCTCGACATGACCGCCAAAACCAAAGCGCATGGCCGAAAGGATTTTGTCGCCATAGGCGCCTTGCTGGCGCGAGCGGTAACGGGAAAACAGTGAGCTGGACAGCACTGGTACCGGCACCGCTTGCTCCATCGCCGCTTCGATGGTCCAGCGACCTTCGCCGCTGTCGGCGACGGAACCGGAGTAACCGTCGAGCTTCGGATCGCTGGCCAGGGCATCGGCCGTCAGGTCTAGTAACCAGGACGAGACCACGCTGCCACGACGCCAGACTTCGGCAATGTCGGCCACGTTCAGATCAAAACGCTGATCTTCCGGCAGGTTCTCCGAGGCTTTGGTTTTGAGGATGTCGAAACCTTCGGCAAACGCCTGCATCATCCCGTATTCGATACCGTTGTGAATCATCTTCACAAAGTGCCCGGAACCTGCAGGGCCGGCGTGAATGTAGCCACGTTCGGCACGATCATCTTCGGCCACCCGGTCCTTGGTCCGCGGGATATCGCCCAGGCCTGGCGCCAGCGCGTCGAACAACGGGTCAAGGCGATCGACCACGTCAGCATCACCGCCGATCATCATGCAGTAACCGCGCTCCAGCCCCCAAACGCCGCCGGAGGTGCCAACGTCGATGTACTTCAAGCCTTTTTCCGACAAGGTTTTCGCGCGGCGAATGTCGTCCTTATAGAAGGTGTTGCCGCCATCGATGATCACATCGCCGGCGTCCAGCAAGTGGCTCAAGGTGTCGATGGTTTCTTCGGTTGGCGCGCCCGCTGGCAGCATGATCCAGACCGCTCGGGGTTTATCCAGTGCCGCGACCAGTGCCGGCAAGTCCGCAACGCCAGTGGCGCCCTCTTGACTCAGGGTGTCAACGAACGCGGTGTTGCGGTCATAGACCACAGTGGTGTGCCCATTGAGCATCAGGCGCCGCGCAATGTTGCCGCCCATGCGGCCCAGTCCGATAATCCCCAGTTGCATGTGCTGATGCTCCTTACTACAAATAAAGGTGTGCCAAAGGTTATAGCGCAATGAGCCTGATTAAGGTTAGTCCAGAGCGCTGCAACATAGTTTCCGGACGATTTGCCCGAGCTATAGGGATAACGTCCCAAACGTTGGCGAAGACACAGGGACAACGAAAAATAAAAAAGTTCCATAAATAACAAAAAGAAACCAGAATCGGCGCCGAAAGTGGTTCGAGCATGGCTCCCGAGCAATCCGGCCACAGATGTGACACGCCATTTGCGAGGTGAGCAATGGGCACCGTAGTAAACGCACTGCCTCCACAAACGCTTTACGTCACTATCCGTCGTGACGAGTTGCGCCAACTCAAAGCCGAACGTGAGCAGCTGCTCGAGCAGGTCGCGCAACTGCGCCGGTTGCTTGCCCAGGCACAATTGCCTGAGCAACCGGTAACGCGCTAAACCGACGGGTGCCTGAGTAACGATCCAGGCGCCGCGCCCGCGCAAACAGAGATGCAACGACCACTGCGCAAGCTGTCAGTTAGCTGAACGAAACTCACATTTTTTTCACATCTGTCTGATGATAATTCGTCGGTTATAGCCGCCCACCTTGTGAGCGGTGCAATTGTTGGTGTCTGGAATGCTCCAGTATCCGCAGTAAATAATCGGCTGGAGCGCTGAATGACGATGTTTAAACGCAGCAATACGTCTGCGAATGGTTTCGATTGGGCCGGATTTGGCTGGCTGTTCCTGTTCTTCTGGTATTTCTCCGGCATCACCCAATTACTCATTCTGGTGTCCGACACTGCAGGTTTCGCCGGATTCCGCCAGGCCTTCATCATGAGCGCCATCTGGCTGGCACCGATGTTACTGTTCCCGGCGCGTACGCGCTTGCTGGCCGCATTGATCGGCGTAGTGCTGTGGGCCTGCTCGATGGCGAGCCTGGGCTACTTCTTTATCTATCAGCAGGAATTCTCGCAAAGCGTCATCTTCATCATGTTCGAATCGAACGTGTCGGAAGCGGGTGAATACATGGCTCAGTATTTCGCCTGGTGGATGGTCCTGGCCTTCCTCGCGCATACCTCCGTTGCCGTGTTCCTGTGGACGCGGCTGCGCCCGGTTTACCTGTCTCGTGGCAAAGCGCTGCTGACCGCGACCGCCATTCTGGTCGCCATTATCGGTTATCCGCTGGTCAAGCAGACTGCCCATACCGGTAGCTTCGCCAGTGGCATCGAAAAATTTGAAACCCGAGTCGAGCCCGCTGTGCCGTGGCAGATGATGGTTGCCTATCGTCGCTACCGCGAAACACTCGGCAGCATGCAAGGCATGCTCGACAACGCCAGTCAGATCCCGCCATTGCACAACTTCAAGGATGCGCTGGCAAACCAGCCCGCGACCCTGGTGCTGGTGATTGGCGAATCGACCAACCGTCAACGCATGAGCCTGTATGGCTACCCGCGTGAAACCACGCCGGAACTGGACAAGCTCAAGGACCAACTGGCGGTTTTCGACAACGTCATTACCCCGCGCCCTTACACCATCGAGGCGCTGCAACAGGTTCTGACCTTCGCCGACGAAGAAAATCCGGACCTGTATCTGAAAACGCCGTCACTGGTCAGCGTGATGAAACAGGCGGGTTACAAGACCTTCTGGATCACCAACCAGCAGACCATGACCAAGCGCAACACCATGCTCACAACGTTCTCCGAGCAGGCTGATGAACAGGTCTACCTGAACAACAACCGCAACCAGAACGCCCGTCAGTACGATGGCGATGTGCTGGAGCCGTTCGCCAAAGCCATGGCCGACAGTGCCCCGCGCAAGCTCATCGTCGTGCATTTGCTCGGCACGCACATGAGTTATCAGTACCGTTATCCGCCGACGTTCGACAAATTCAACGATCGTCAGGGTGTGCCGGCCGGTATCAGCGATGACCAGTTGCCGACCTACAACAGCTACGACAATGCGGTGTTGTACAACGACTTCGTGGTCTCGAGCCTGATCAAAGACTACGCAAAGACCGATCCAAACGGCTTCCTGCTGTACCTCTCCGACCACGGCGAAGACGTTTTCGACTCCGCAGGTCACAACACCCTGGGTCGTAACGAAGCCAAACCAACCGCGCCGATGTACACGATTCCGTTCATCGCCTGGGCTTCGCCGCAATGGCGAGAAACCCATGACTGGAACTTTGCCGCGGATCTGCAACGGCCTTACAGCAGTTCGCACCTGATCCACACCTGGGCAGAACTTGCAGGCTTGAGCTTCGATGAACTGGACCACAGCAAGAGCCTGGTCAGCGACAGTTTCAAACCGCGTCCGCTGTTGATCGGCAACCCTTATGAACGCGAGCAGAAGGCACTGATCGACTTCAGCCTGATGAAACCCAAGGCTGCTGCACCTACCGCTGTCAGTGCTTCAAGCACCAAGCCGTAATCTCTTCGGGGGCTGGTTCCAGCCCCCTTTTCTGCGCAACAAAGATCGCAGCCTGCGGCAGCTCCTACGCCGAATAACCGAGGCCGTGCGCAAATCCGTAGGAGCTGCCGAAGGCTGCGATCTTTTGGGGGCAGCCTGCGTTTCCTCTGCCCTTAAAGCGCCTTGATCCAGAACAGCATGCGGCCATGAGCGGGATCGAACATCCCCGCCGAAAACCCGAACTTGCTGTAGGAACCCTGCGCGACTGCGTTGCCTTCCAGCACTTCCAGCGTGATTTTGCAGCAGCCGCGCTGACGGGCAATGTCCTCGACCTTTTGCAGCATCTTTTGGCTCAGGCCCAACCCGCGGAATTTCCCAACCACCATTACGTCGTGGACGTTGATCAGTGGACGGCAGGCAAAGGTCGAGAAACCTTCGAAGCAATTCACCAGCCCGGCAGGCTCCCCGTGAACAAACGCCAGGACACTGAACGCATGGGGTCGCTTGGCCAGTTCGCCGGGCAATTGCTGCAAGACATCGGCCGATAACGGCGTGCCACCACCCATCGGGTCTTCTGCGTAGTGGTTCAGAACAAGACTGATCGCTTCGGCGTGTATCGGGTTGGTGTAGCTGGCCTGGAGTACCAGGATATCTGCGGATTCCATTTCCATCCTCGATCAAACAGTGAGTGTGCATCCCTGCGCGCATCGCGCTGTCAGCGCTGGGCTAACCGACATTAGCGTGCCGGGAGCACTGCGGACAACTGCCAAATCACCACCGAGCGACGTTTTTATCGGCAATGCATTACGGGACACCTCCCTCTGTCGCTCAGCGGTACAAAAAGCAGGAGTTTTCCGATTTTTCTGAAAGCTAAATACACAGAACATAAACAACAGGCAGGACGACAGGCCATAAACATCGCTACAGCATAGATAAACCGGGCCTTTTCGAGCACGACCCGATGAATGAAGCGCTGTAGGACGCCTACAGCAAGGTTTTATCAGTCAACCAAAAGCATTGACAGGGGAGTCGGATCCAGCAACTCTTGTACCCAACGCAAACAAAAAACATGAGATTGCCAACCATGAGCCACTCCCCTTTCCCTCTCGTCGAGATCAGCGGTACCCCTTTCGAACGCGGCGTTCAATACGGTCAAGCCGTCAGTCAACGGATTCACAAAAGCATCGAGATCTACTCTGTCCAACTGCTGAAGATGGGTTACACCTGGGCTGACATCCGTGGCTTTGCCAATGAGTTCGTGCCCAGCATCGAAGCATTCGAGCCGGAGTACGCTCAGGAAATGCGCGGCATCGCCGAGGGTGCAGGCTGTGATTTCGAAGCTATCGTGCTGATCAACGCCCGCACCGAGATCATCCAGTTGGGCCGACGCAAGGCTCGCCTGCCAGATCCGGACGGTTGCACCGGGGCGGTGATTCTGCCAACGGCTTCGGCCGCAAACGAAGTGATTCACGGACAAAACTGGGACTGGCGCGCGGAATGTGCCGAGAGCGCCATCGTGTTGAAGGTCCTGCGCGAAGACGGCCCGGATGTGTTGACCTTCACCGAGGCCGGAGGTCTGGCCCGCAACGGGTTGAACTCGATTGGCACCGCAATCACCGCCAATTACCTGGAGTCCGAACGCGACTACACCCAGGTCGGCGTACCACTGCCGTTCATTCGACGCAAGGCGCTGGAGGCCGCGCACTTCGCGCTGTCGATCAAGGTGGTCGCCACCACCGCCAAATCCACCTCCAACAACATGATGCTCAGCCACGCCGGTGGATACGCGATCAATTTTGAATGCGCCCCAGACGAAGTCTTCCCGATTCAGGCGGAACAGGGATTGCTGGTGCACGCCAACCATTGGCAGAGCCCGGTGGCACTGGGCAAGTTGCGTGAAGCCGGATTGAACAGCGTGCCGGAAAGTCTCTACCGCGATGTGCGTGTGCGACAGATCCTCAGTGAAACGCCCGGACAATTGACCGTCGAGCACCTGAAAAAAGCCTTCTTCGATGACTTCGGCACGCCATGGGCCGTGTGTCGCCCACCGCTTTCCAATACGGCCGGCAACCTTTCGGCCACGGTCGCCATGGTGGTGATGCGCCCGGCCAAAGGTTTAATGGAGGTCGCACCGCTGCCGGCGGTGAACCGCGAGTTCAGCGCCTATACGCTGGCAATGGAGAGCGACATCAACCACTACCTCAAGTAACTCACGCGACACCCACGCCTGCGGGCGGCACGACAACAACAATGACAATAAACAACTAACGGTTTGCGACTTCTGCCGGTTCCAACCGTCGCAAACCGCCAATGGAGAATCACTCCCGTGCATACATTCACTCGTATCGCCCTGACGCTAGGGTTCAGCAGTCTCGCTATAGGTAGTCTCAGCGCCGAGGCCGCCAGCACCTTGCGTGTAGCGCTCAACGCGGACATTCGCAGCACCGATCCTGGCGTCAATCGCGACGAAAACACTGACGCGGTGGTGCTGCACATCGTCGAAGGCCTGGTGGCCTACCGCGAAGACGCCTCCGTCGGGCCGCTGCTGGCCAGTAAGGTCGAGGTGTCGGCCGATGGCCTGGAATACCGCTTCACCCTGCGTGACGGGGTGAAGTTTCATAACGGTGCGACCCTCACCGCCGCCGACGTGCTGTGGACCTGGAAACGTTATCTCGACCCGCAGACCCAGTGGCGCTGTCTCGCAGACTTCGATGGCCGAAGCGTGGCGAAAGTCGCCGACATCAGCGCGCCAGATCCATTGACCGTGGTCTTCACCCTCGACAAACCCAATGGCTTATTCCTCGCACAAATGGCCCGCTCCGATTGCGGCGGCACCGGTATCCTGCATCCGTCTTCTGTCGATGCGAACGGCAAGTGGCAAGCGCCAATCGGCACCGGGCCGTTCAAGCTCGCCGAATGGAAGCCGGGGCAATACGTCGATCTACAGCGTTTTAGCGACTACAGCGCCCGTCCAGAGACAGGCACCGACGGCTATACCGGCAACAAACAGGCCTTCGTCGACGACCTGCGCTTCATGGTCATTCCCGATGCCGCCTCAGCCAAAGCCGCGCTGCAATCCAAAGGCGTCGACGTGCTGCCCGATGTCACGGTAATGGACGCCCGCGAACTCGAGGCCTTGCCAGGCATCAAGACCTCCAGCAGTTCCAACATGTCGCTCAACGCCCTGCTGTTTCAGACCCGCGACCCACTGCTCAAGGACGTACGCATTCGGCGCGCCATCGCGCTGTCGCTGGACAGCGAGCAAATGGTCCAGGCATTGACCGAAGGCACTTCCCACGCCAACAACTCGGTGGTGCCAGACACCAGCCCCTACTATAAAAGCGTTCAGAAGCAAGGCTACAAAGCCAACATCGAAGAAGCCAAACGCCTGCTCAAGGAAGCCGGTTACAACGGCCAGCCACTGAAAATCATTACCAACAAACGCTACCAGAGTGTGTTCGACATGGCGGTACTGAGCCAGGCCATGGCCCAGGCGGCCGGGTTGAACATCGATATCGAAACCCTCGAATGGGGCACGCAACTGGAGCGCTACCAGACCGGTGCCTACCAGATCATGGCGTTCCCCTATTCGGCGCGCTTCGACGCGGCGCTGAACTTCGAGTCGGTGATGGGTGACAAGAATCAGCAACCGCGCAAGGTTTGGGACAACCCCCTGGCACAGGGCTGGATGCTTGAGTCCATGCGTGAAATCGCTCCGCTCAAACGTCAGGCGCTGTTCGATAAGTTGCACCAACAGATGCTCGCCGATGTGCCCATGGTGGTGATGTACAACGGCAGCACCGTGGGTGCCTTTCAGGATCGGGTCGAAGGTTACCGCTCCTGGCCCATCGCCAAACCGCGCCTGTGGGGCGTGAAACTGGCCGAGTAGGAGATCGATCATGTTGCGATTTATCGCTCAACGCCTGGCATTGTCGGTGCCGACCTTGTTGCTGATTTCGGTGGTGGTGTTCGCGCTGATCCGCTTCATCCCCGGCGACCCGGCGCTGTTGATGCTCGGCGATATGGCCGACCCGCAAAGCCTGGCCAGCACCCGCGCAGCACTGGGACTGGATCACTCGATTGGCGTGCAGTTCGTCTATTGGTTGCAGTCGGTACTCAGCGGTGACCTCGGTGTGTCGATCACCAGCAAACAACCGGTGCTGGAACTGATCCTCGACCGATTCTCGGTCAGCGCCAGCATCGTGTTGGTGGCGGTCCTGCTGGCGGCGCTGATTGCCGTTCCAGCAGGCCTGTTCGCGGCCTGGAAACAGGACAGCGCGCTGGACCTGGGGTTGGTCACCGGCGCGACCCTGCTGCTGTCGATTCCCAGCTTCTGGCTCGGCTTGCTGTTGCTCTACGCGTTCGGGATCAAGCTCAACTGGCTGCCCGTGGTGGGTTATGTGCCGTTCGCGCAGAACCCCGGTGAAGCGGTGACCTATCTGGTACTGCCGATTGTCACCCTGACGCTGGTGGAGTTGGGGGCGATTACCCGGATGGCCCGGGCCAGCACCATCGAGGTGCTGCGCCTGGAATACATCGCCCACGCCAGAGCCAAAGGTTTATCGGAACGCGCGGTGCTGTGGCGTCACGCGCTGCCGAATGCCTTCGCGCCGACCTGGACCTTGATCGGCTTGATCCTCGGCAATTTGCTGGGCGGTATCGCGGTACTGGAAACGGTGTTCACCCTGCCCGGCATCGGCCGCTTGATGGTCGACGCCATCTACGCTCGCGACTACCCCGTGCTGCAAGGCTGCCTGCTGTTGATCACCTTCATCTACGTAGCGGTCAACCTGTTGGTCGACCTGCTCTATCCACTCTTTGACCCAAGGGTGAAGCTATGACTGTCTCCCTGTCTTCCGTGAGCCCTGCACCTGCGCGTCGTCCGCTGCGTTGGCCACCGGCGAACGCCTTGATTGGCGGCACGCTGCTGGCGTTGTTAATCAGCATGGCCCTGCTCGGTGTGTTCTGGACACCTTACGATCCGCTGAAAATCGACTTGCTGTCACGCCTCAAGGCGCCCTCGGCGCTGCATTGGCTGGGCACCGACGAGTTTGGTCGTGACGTGCTCAGCCGGCTGATCATCGGTGCACGCACCAGTTTGTGGATCAGCCTGCTGACCGTGTGCCTGGCGCTGTTTTTCGGCAGTGTGATCGGCATGCTCGCCGGTTACCTGCGAGGCTGGACCGATCGCATCCTGATGATGATCAACGACGCACTGCTGGCGTTCCCCGGGATTCTGATGGCGCTGGGGTTGATGGCGATCATCGGTGCCAGCCAGTACGGCATCGTCCTGGCCTTGAGCATCGCCTACACGCCGTCGGTGGTTCGGGTGGTGCGTGGCAGTGTGCTGTCGTTGCGTGAACGCGAGTTCATTGAAGCCTCGCGAGTGATCGGCAATTCGGAGATCTACACGCTGTACCGACACGTCGCCCCCAACTGCGTCGCGCCGCTGTGCGTGCTTGCCACCAGCATGTTCGGCTGGACGCTGCTGTCGGAAAGCGCCTTGAGCTTCCTCGGCCTGGGTGTTCCGCCACCTGCGGCGACCTGGGGCAACATGCTCGCCGCCAGCCGCCCGTATATTGCCAACGCTACCTGGCTCGGCCTGTTCCCGGGGTTGTTCATCGCCCTGGCGCTGGTCGCCATCAACCTGTTCGGCGACGCCCTGCGCGACCGCCTCGACCCGCGAATGAGCCGTTGATCATGCCCAGTCAAAAACCGTTGCTTGAAGTCGACCATCTGCTGATCCGCGCCGGCGCCGAAGGCCCGCTGGCGGTCAATGATCTGAGTTTCACTGTCGCGCCCGGCGAGATTGTCGCGCTGGTGGGCGAATCCGGGAGCGGCAAGACCATGGCCGCTCGCGCAGCGATTGGCCTGCTGCCACAGCCGATGGAGGTCTGTGGCGGCGCGATCCACTTCGAAGGCCAGGACCTCAATCAACTCAATAGCGCGCAATTGCGTGATATCCGCGGCGCGCGAATCGGCATGGTCTTTCAGGAACCGATGGTCTCGCTCAACCCGGCCATCCGCATCGGCGAGCAAATGGCCGAAGGTCTGCGCCTGCACACCGACCTGAACACGGCACAGATTCGCCAACGCTGCGTGAACATGCTCACGCGCATCGGCATCGCCGATCCCGAGCGCTGCCTGAACGCTTATCCCCATGAGTTCTCCGGCGGTATGCGCCAGCGGATCATGCTCGCCTCGGTGATGTTGCTGCGTCCGGCGCTGCTGATTGCCGACGAACCCACCACCGCGCTCGACTGCCTGGCGCAGCTGGACGTGATTGAACTGATGCTGGAGCTGACCCGCGAGCAAGGCACGGCGATCCTGTTCATCAGCCATGATTTGTCGCTGGTGGCACGTTATGCCCACAAAGTCGTGGTCATGCGCCACGGTCAGGCGGTGGAGCAAGGTTCGATCAATCACATTCTGTTGGCTCCGCAACACGCCTACACCCGCCAATTGCTCGAAGCGCTGCCCAAGCGCGGCGAATTGGCTGCGTTGCTGGCGACCGACAAACCCTTGGTGGAAATCACCGGCGTGAGCATCGAGCATCCGGGGCATGCGCGGTTCTGGGGTAAATCGCAACCCAAGCGCGCCGTACACAACGCCAACCTGTGCATCGCCCCCGGTGAAACCCTGGCGCTGGTCGGTGGCAGCGGCTCGGGCAAAACCACGCTGGGTCGTGCGCTGGTGGGACTGGTCAACCCTTGTGCCGGCGAGATTCGCTTCAAGGGCGTCGATATCCTCAAGGCGGGTCAGCGTGATCATCGGCTGCAATGCCAGATGATCTTTCAAGACCCGTACTCATCCCTTGATCCGCGGATGCGCATTGGCGAAACCCTCGCCGAACCGCTGCGTCATCTACCGGAGCTGAGCGCAGAGCAAAAACGTCAGCGCGTCGCCACCACGCTGGTGGATATCGGCTTATCTGAAGCGTTCATGGAGCGCTTTCCCCATCAATTGTCGGGCGGACAACGCCAGCGGGTGGCCATCGGTCGAGCGCTGGTGCGGCACCCGCAACTGGTGATCGCCGACGAACCGATTTCGGCGCTGGACATGACCATCCAGAAGCAGATCCTCGAACTGTTCGAGCGCCTACAGGCGCAGTACGGCTTTGCTTGCCTGTTCATTTCTCATGACCTGGCGGCCGTCGAACGCATCGCCCATCGGGTGGCGGTCATGCACCAGGGTCATATCGTGGAAATTGGCAGCCGTGAGGCGGTCTTCGACAACCCATTGCATCCCTACACCCGCCAATTGCTGGCGGCCGCGAGCCCACTGGAACAACTGTCGGGCGGCGGTTACCGCCTCCGACCAACACCCGAAAATCTGCAGCCCACGCCTTAGTTAATCACTGACTTCACCTCTGGCGCCTTCAGACACCCCTGAATGCGCCCCTGGCGAAGCCATGCCCGAGAAAAACAACAAAAGCCCTCACAGGAGCCAACACCATGAACGCACGACTCATGCAGCACTTGACCTTGATCGGCGGCACCAGCCTGCTGCCGATAGCCGCCGAAGCGGAATTCCTCAAGGACAGCAAGGCCACGCTGGACCTGAAAAACTACTACTTCAACCGCGACTACCGCGAAGGCGATGGCCAGTCCAAGCGTGACGAATGGGCCCAGGGGTTTCTACTGAACCTGCAATCGGGTTACACCGAAGGCACGGTCGGCTTTGGCCTGGACGCGCTCGGCATGCTCGGGCTGAAGCTCGACTCCAGTCCGGATCGCTCCGGCAGCGGTTTGTTGTCCCGAGAAAGCCAGGCCGAACCGGGCAAGCCGAGCTACGCCAGGCGTGCCCACGACAGTTATTCCAAGGTTGGCCTGACCGCCAAGGCCCGTGTTGCCAAGAGCGAACTGCGCCTCGGTCATCTGCTGCCCGACCTGCCCTTGCTGCAACCGAACACCAGCCGGGTGCTGCCGCAGACCTTCGAAGGTGGCATGCTCAGTTCCAAAGACATCAAAGGCCTGACGTTACGCGGCGGGCAGATCGATCAGGTCAAACAGCGGGAATCCACCGACTACGAAAAAATGGGGTTGACCAGTCAGAGCGGGGCTTACAAGAGTTCGGCAAAAAGCGACGAGTTCCGTTTCGGCGGCGCGGATTACCAGTTCAACCCAACGCTTGCCGGCAGCTATTACTACGCGCAGCTTGAGGACATTTATCAGCAGCACTACGTCGGCCTCAAACACAGCCTGGCGTTGGGCGGCGGCACCCTGAAAAGCGATATCCGCTACTTCAGCGCCGACACCGCCGGCGCTGGTCTGGCCGGCACCGTCGATAACCGCGCCTTGAGCACCCGCTTCATGTATGCGATTGCCGGGCACGCCATCGGAGGCGGCTTCCAGCAGCAGTACGGTGAAACACCGTTTGCCTACGTCGACGGCAGCAACACTTACCTGTTCACCGAGTACCAACTGAGCAACTTCTCGCAAACCAAGGAACGTGCCTGGCACGCCCGCTACGATTTCGACTTCGCGACGGTGGGCATTCCGGGGCTGCTGTTCTCCACGCGTTACGCCAAGGGCGATCAGGCACAGATCAGGAAATTTGTCGGTGAAGGCCGGGAATGGGAGCGTGACATCGACCTGGGCTACACCATCCAGAGCGGCCCGCTGAAAAACGTCAGCGCCCGCTGGCGCAACGGCATGAGCAAAAGCAACTACCAGCGCGACACCAACGAAAACCGCTTGGTCCTCAGTTATAGCGTCAAGCTGTGGTAACCCGAAGTTGAACATCGCAGCCTGCGGCAGCTCCGCCGACCGCGTACACCCCGGGACTTATGGATGTACGTCGCCCCCGTAGGAGCCGCCGAAGGCTGCGATCTTTTGGCCGTGTTACGCCATGCCGAAGATCAAGATCAAAAGATCGCAGGCTGCGCCAGCTCCTACACCTATCTCCTTTGCCTTTAATCCCGCCTCCCCCGGCACAAGGTTTCAAGCCTCGGCAAAGCGCTGTAACTGCATTTCTTTAAGCCGGCTGTGGGTCCGGCGAAACGGGAACTCCAGGTAACCCTCGGTGTACAGCTCATCCATCGACACCTGCGCTTCGAGGTACAGCGGCACTTTGCGGTCGTAGCACTCGTCGACCAGTGCGATAAAGCGCCGCACGCTGTCGTCGTGTACCGACAATTGCGGCAGTTCACGGTCACCGGCATCGACGCGCTCGGCGCCATCCTCGGTGCCTCGGGCAATGCGTCCGGGGCGCTGATGGGCACTGAGATTGGGCACTTCGCTCAGCAGAATAGCGCTGAAGCGATCGCACAGCGCCATGAAATCCATCGCCGCGAACGGTTGCTCGCACAGGTCCGCGTAACGGCACCAGAGCACCGTTTCACTGGCCTTGACCGCAATCACCGAACGATAGCCGATGGTTACGGGATCGCTGGACACTGGCTGTCCTTCGGTCAGTTCCTTGAACACTTCACTCATCGGGCTGGGCTGACCAGGTGCGCTGACCCAATACCGTTGCAGAGCGGCGCCAGGATGCAATCGGTGATCTTCACCACCGTCCACCGCCACCACCTGCATGTGGCTTTTGATCGCGGCAATCCCCGGCAAAAAACGATCACGGTTGAAACCGTCCGCGTACAGCTGATCCGGGGGTTGATTGGAGGTGCAGACCATCACCACGCCTTCGTCGAACATCACCTGGAACAGCCGCCCGAGGATGAGCGCATCGCCGATGTCGTTCACGAACAACTCGTCAAAACACAACACCCGCACGTCCCGGGCCAGCTCACGGGCCAGCGCTCGCAGCGGGTCGGCAGTGCCAGTCAGTTGAAACGAGCGCTGGTGCACCCAGCCCATGAAATGATGAAAGTGCTGACGCCGCGCCGGAACCCGCAGGCTTTGGTAGAACTGATCCATCAACCAGGTCTTGCCCCGCCCGACCGGCCCCCAAAGATAAACCCCGGTGATCGGCGTTCGTCCCTGATGCAAGGCTTCGTGGCACTGCTGCAACGCCAGAACGGCATGTTCTTGCGCGGCATCCGGCACGAAGCCTTTTTGCGAGAGGGCGTACTGGTAAGCGCTGAGGGGCGAATCGAAAGTCATATCGGCCATTGGTCCGAACGCAAAAGTCTGGAGTATGCCACGACACGCGAAAACTCCCGGCACACAACCCCGTAGCAGTTGCCGCAGGCGACGTCCGGCTGCGCAGCAGTCGTAAAATCAGGCTACGCGGTGCTTCAGGCTCACCGAGTCGTCAGCATTTACGACCGCTACGCGCTCAAACGCAGGCTTCGCCAGCTGCTACGGAACTCCCGGCACACACAACCCCGTAGCAGTTGCCGCAGGCGACGTCCGGCTGCGCAGCAGTCGTAAAATCAGGCTACGCGGTGCTTCAGGCTCACCGAGTCGTCAGCATTTACGACCGCTACGCGCTCGAACGCAGGCTGCGCCAGCTGCTACGGAACTCGCGGCGCACACAACCCCGTAGCAGTTGCCGCAGGCGACGTCCGGCTGCGCAGCAGTCGTAAAATCAGGCTACGCGGTGCTTCAGGCTCACCGAGTCGTCAGCATTTACGACCGCTACGCGCTCGAACGCAGGCTGCTACAGAACTCCCGGCGCACACAACCCCGTAGCAGTTGCCGCAGGCGACGTCCGGCTGCGCAGCAGTCGTAAAATCAGGCAACGCGGTGCTTCAGGCTCACCGAGTCGTCAGCATTTACGACCGCTACGCGCTCGAACGCAGGCTTCGCCAGCTGCTACAGAACTCCCGGCACACACAACCCCGTAGCAGTTGCCGCAGGCGACGTCCGGCTGCGCAGCAGTCGTAAAATCAGGCTACGCGGTGCTTCAGGCTCACCGAGTCGTCAGCATTTACGACCGCTACGCGCTCAAACGCAGGCTTCGCCAGCTGCTACAGGGGCCTAGAGCGAGATATCGAGTCGGGCGATTTTGCCTTGCTCGTTCAGGCGGAACACATAGCGCAACTCCAGCGGGCTGCCGGGGAACGTGCCGGAAATCAGGTTGCTGACCAGCACTTTGCCGGTGCGCTGCTGCACGTCCAGTACTTCGACCCGAGGCTGGTAACGTCGAGCGGTGTCTTCCATCCATTGCGCGATGGCGTGGGTGCCGACCTGATGGGCGCCTTCATCGAAAACGTTGGCATCCTCGGCGAAAAAACTGGCGACCGTCGAGCTGTCACGGGCATTGGCGGCAGCGATATAGGCGGCAATGGCAGGTGCGAGTGAAACGGCTGGGTTCGACATGGTGCGGCTCCTTGTTGGTTGATTCTGGAGCCATTTTAAAGCAGTGCTGTGTCAATTCTTGTCAGGAGTGAAACGCCCCGCTTCATCCAGTTGCATCGCCTTGCGCCAGGCCCGCAACAGGTCACTGCGACGCCCCGGATAGCGTTCACCCAGCTCTCGGGCGGCGGCAATCCGGTCGGTACGAAAGGTTCGAAAAGCCTCGCGCAACTCGCACCAGGCAACAATCACGCGGGCCTCATTCATAAAACCCAGCGCCAACGGCCAGATCAGCCGCTGGCTAGGGGTTTTGTTCACGTCCGCGTAATCGATATGCAACTTGGCCTGCGCACGAATCGCCTGGCGGAACACGTTCAATTCCACAGCATTTTGCGGATAGCCATAGCCCGGCGGCCCCGGCAAGACCGTCGGATTGCGCAAGGCCTCCTGGGCGTCCGGCGCCAACACGGCGGCAATCTTCGCCAACGCATCGGCGGCGGCTTTGCTCAACACCTCATCGCCACGCTGATCGACATAACGCAAACCCAGCACCACCGCTTCGGTCTCGTCGGCATTGAGCATCAGTGGTGGCAGAAACAAACCGCTGCGCAGCACATAACCGATGCCCGCTTCGCCAAAGATCGGCGCGCCGAGGGCCGTCAGTTCGGCGATATCGCGGTACAGCGTGCGCTCGGAGATTTCCAGTTCGCTGGCCAATGTCGCCGCCGTCACCGGACGACTTTTACCGCGCAGCACTTGCAACAAGGTCAACAAACGACTGGTACGCGACACGATCAGCATGCTCTGAGGAATGAAGGTCGACGAAGCTTAGCAGAGGCCACTGTCAGAAACTGTCAGCAGCAAAAAAGCCCCCTGTGGGAGCGAGCCTGCTCGCGATAGCGGTGTGACAGTAAACATTGATGCCGAATGTAAAACCGTCATCGCGAGCAGGCTCGCTCCCACAGGGTTATTGATCGACCTTATGTTTAGCCGCGTACAAACACAGCATCTCCATCGCCAGCGTCGCTGCCGCCAGTGAGGTGATTTCCGCGCTGTCGTATGCCGGCGCGACTTCCACCACGTCCATGCCCACCACATTGATCCCGCGCAGCCCGCCGAGAATTTCCAGCGCTTGCACCGTGCTCAAGCCTCCGCACACCGGAGTGCCAGTGCCTGGCGCAAAGGCCGGATCCAGGCAGTCGATGTCAAAGGTCAGGTACACCGGGTTATCGCCGACCCGGGCGCGAATCGCCTCAATGATCGCGTCGCAGCCGCGCCGATGCACTTGCCGTGCGTCCAGCACTTCAAAACCCTGATGATCATTGTTGGTGGTGCGCAAACCGATCTGCACCGAACGCGATGGATCGACCAGGCCTTCTTTGGCTGCGTGCCAGAACATCGTGCCATGGTCGATGCGCTTGCCGTCTTCGTCCGGCCAGGTGTCGCTGTGCGCATCAAAATGAATCAGCGACAAGGCGCCGTGCTTGCGGGCATGGGCCTTGAGCAGCGGATAACTGATGAAATGGTCGCCGCCGAAGGTCAGCATCGCGCAGCCAGCCGTGAGGATTTTTTCGGCGTGGGCTTCGATGCTGTCCGGTACCGACTGCGGCGTGCCGGCGTCGAAGGCGCAATCGCCATAGTCAATCACCGCCAGATGATCGAACGGGTCAAACGTCCAGGGCCAGTGACGCTCCCAGGCAATGCCGGTCGACGCGGCGCGAATCCCGCGTGGCCCGAAACGTGCGCCGGGGCGGTTGCTGGTGGCGGTGTCGAACGGCACACCGCTGACCACCACATCCACACCGCGCAGATCTCGGCTGTAACGGCGCCGCATGAAACTGGTGATACCGGCGTAGGTGCTTTCGGCGGCAGTCCCGTAAAGACTGTCGCGGGTCATGGCCTGGTCGTTCTGATCGGCGATTTCCATGAGGTGTTCCTTGTTATTGACGGGTACGGAAAGTGGTCCAGAGATGGGTGCGCTGACGCATGTCCTTGAGGCTCATGCTGCGGTCGGCATACAACCGGCCACGCACATCGGCGGGCGGATAGATGTCCGGATCGTTGCGTACGGCAGCATCGACCAAGGGCGTGGCGGCCTGGTTGGCGGTAGCGAAAAACAGCGTGTTGGTCAGCGCCGCGACGGATTCGGGGCGCAGCATGAATTCGATAAAGGCCCGGGCGGCTTCCGGGTGTGGCGCGTCCTTGGGAATCGCCAGGTTGTCCTGCCAGACCAGCGTGCCTTGTGTAGGAATCCGATAGGCGACTTCGAAGGTTTTGTTGGCCTTGCGGGCCTGATCGGCGGCCATGCTGGCGTCGCCGTTGTAGGTCAGCGCGAGGCAAACGCTGCCGTTGGCCAAATCGTTGATCTGCCGGCCGGTGGCGACGTACAGCACTGAAGGCTGCAACTGATGCAACAAGGCTTCGGCAGCCGCCAGATCATTCTTGTCAGTGCTGTAGGGATCTTTACCGAGGTAATGCAGCGCCAGACCGATCACCTCCTGCGGCGAATCGAGAATTGCGATGCCACAATCCTTCAGCTTGCTGGCGTATTCGGGCTTGAACAACAGATCCAGGTTGTTGAGCGGCACACCCGGCAAGCGTTTCTCCACCGCCTCGACGTTCATTCCCAGCCCTAGAGTGCCCCAGGTATACGGCACGCCGTAGCGGTTGCCGGGGTCGACCGCCGCGAGTTTGCCCAACAGGTCAGGATCGAGGTTGGCGTAACCCTTGAGCTGGTCGTGGGGAATTTCCTTCAACGCCCCGGCCGCCAGCCCACGAGCCAACACGCTGGAAGATGGCACTACCACGTCATAACCACTGCCGCCGGTGAGCAACTTGGTTTCCAGCACCTCCGGCGTGTCGAAGGTGTCGTAGCGCACATGGATGCCGGTTTCCTGCTCGAAGCGCTGCAGGGTTTCGGGCGCCACATAGTCAGCCCAGCTGTAAAGATTGATGACCTTTTCTTCGGCCTGCGCCGACATGGCCGTAGCCAACACTAACGCGGGAAACGCAAACCTGAGAGCCGTAACCATGACAAGCACCTGAGCGATTGAAGTGCTTGCAGCTTGCAGCGGAAGATACATTGTAAAAATATTAAGTTTATTATCCTGACTTTAACCGTGAGTAATGTTTGATGCTCGGTCAACTGCATGATCTGGACCTGCACCTGCTGCGCCTGTTCGTCAGCGTCGTTGAATGCGGCGGCTTCAGCGCGGCCCAAGGCGAGCTTGGCCTGAGCCAGTCGAGCATCAGCCAGCAAATGGCCAAGCTGGAAACCCGCCTCAGCTATCGGCTGTGCAGTCGCGGCAAAGGTGGATTCAAGCTGACACCCAAGGGCGAGCAGCTTTTGCTGGCGACTCGCGGGCTGTTCGAGTCCATCGAAGCGTTCCGCCATCAATCCAACGGTGTGGCCGGGCGATTGATCGGCGAGGTGCGCCTGGGACTGTCCGAAGCCCTCGATCAGTCCGTGTTGCAACAGGTTGCCGAGGCGATTCGACGCTTTCGTGAACGGGATGAATCAGTGCGTATCGAGCTGATCAGCGCGATGCCAGCGGAAATGGAACGGCTGTTACTCCAACAACGGCTGGACCTGGCGGTCGGCTACTTCTCCCAGGTGCAAAGCGCCTTCGACTACCGCCCGATGTTCAGCGAAACCCAGCATTTGTATTGCGCAGCCGGGCATCCGTTGTTCAGCAACGACGCCCCGGATGAGGAGGCATTGCGTAACACGGACCGGGTCGATCACCCCTATCGTTTCCTGCGCAGTGACGAGCCGCTGCACAGCACACTCAGCTCGGCGCGCTCGGAACAGGTCGAAGGCACCCTAGCCTTCATTCTTTCCGGCAAGCATGTCGGCTACCTGCCCGATCATTTCGCCCGCTCGTGGGAAGACAAAGGCTTGCTCAAAGCGGTGGGCCAGCCAGAGTTGAGTTTTGACGTAACCTTCCACCTGGCCCGACACCGTGCACAAGTGCCGGGCGATGCACAGTTGGCGTTTGAAGAGGATTTGCTGACGGCGTTTGCACACACGCCGTAACGCCCCCCGTCAAATACGTTGGAGAGCCGCACCCGCACTCGTAGCAGCTGCCGAGCCCGCGAGGCTGCGTTCGGCTCGGTCCGCGCTCGGGCGAAGCAGTCGTAAAATCAGGCAACACGTTCTTTCAGGTGAACCGCGTATGCAGGATTGGCGAGGACTTCGTCCTCGAACGCAGCCTCGCGGGCTCGGCAGCTGCTGCGGGTGTTTATGCTTGCCTACGTAACCTCAGTCGCGGGCTACAACACCTTGCGTCACGGCCTACACCTGCGCCAGAATCCGCCGGCTTGTGCGCTTTGGCCCTCACCTCTATCGTTTCCGTGTCGCTGATTATCAGCGATCGGGTTTGGTAGCCCGAGTTCGGCTAAGGCGCACAGCGCCGACATTTCCACTCAGTGGGCGGTTTCATTTTGCCTGTTGTTTGTTATGGCGGCTGTGCGCAGGGTGCCTTCGGGCACGCCGGTTGCCTTAGTCCCGGTCTACCAACCTGTGTTCAGTCGCCACCCTATTTGTTTGGTAGCAATGGGTGCGACTCCCCTCGACTTAGACTTAGGAGTTTCACCATGTTCAAAGCCACGCCCAATCCCCCCGAAACCGATCCGGTTTCCCCCTACGCCTCCCTCGACTCGAAAGAACTCCACGCCGCCGCGCACCGTGCGCTCGATCATTACCTGGTGCTGCCCGAAACCAAGGCACTGTTAGCCGACCGACGCCCCGGCTGCATTTTCGTCATCGCCCCCGACGTCGACAGCGAAACCCTGCTCGCCCATGCCTGCGAAACCCTCGCCTCGGCCAACGTCATGGCCAGTGACCTGGCGTTCGACCTCGAAGGTCCCAAGCGCAATACCGCGCTAGCGATTCAGCAGATGATTTCCCTGGCCGAACTGACGGTGAATCGCGCACTGGATCACCTCGATCCACCTGACTCACCGGAATAACGGCCAACACTGTGGAGCTCTTGTGGGAGCGAGCTTGCTCGCGATGACGGTTTTACATTCGGCATCAATGGTTACTGTCACACCGCTATCGCGAGCAAGCTCGCTCCCACATTTGATCTTTGCTGCTTCGAACTTTGTGCTCGCTTAACTGACTGGCATTAGCGCAAGCCCCCTCGCCAGCCCTTGAACTGTGCGCGCAGACCACACAAAACCCGCCACCTTTTCAAAAGGCTGGCGGGTTTGTCGTTTCCGCGCGTTGCCCTCGATGCCCGCGGCTGGCATCCTGCGCCTCCATTTTCTGACCTGGCCTTATTGGCACCCTCCCCGTGACCTCATCTGACCACTCGAAAACTGCGCTTCGTTCCGACCTGATCTACGGCCTCTACGATCGCCCACACTTCACCGCGACCGTCTTCGCCGCGCTGCAACATGTGCTGGCGAGCTTCGTCGGGATCATCACGCCCACCCTGATCATGGGCAGCGCCCTGGGTCTGCAAAGCGAAATCCCCTACCTGATCAGCATGGCGCTGTTCGTTTCCGGCCTGGGCACCTTCGTCCAGGCGCGACGCTTCGGCCCGATCGGCTCCGGTCTGCTGTGCCTGCAAGGCACCAGTTTCTCGTTTATCAGCGTGATTCTCAGCGCCGGATTCATGGTCAAGGCGCGTGGCGGAGGCACCGATGAAATCCTCTCGACGATCTTCGGCGTGTGCTTCTTTGCCGCGTTTATCGAAGTGGTGCTGAGCCAGTTCATTGGCAAGTTGCGGATGCTGATCACCCCGGTGGTGACCGGCACCATCATCACCCTGATGGGCTTGTCGTTGGTCAAGGTCGCCATGACCGACATCGCCGGCGGTTTTGGCGCTGCGGATCTGGGCGCAGCAAGTCACTTGGCCCTGGCTGCACTGGTGCTGGGTACCATCGTGGTGCTCAACCGGGTCGACGTACCCTTCTTGCGCCTCGGTGCCATCGTCATTGGCCTGACCCTCGGTTACGTGGTCGCGTGGCTGATGGGTGACGTCGATTTCGCCAATATGGCCGCCGTGCCGCTGATGAGCGTGCCGGTGCCGTTCAAGTACGGCTTCAACTTCGACTGGGTGGCGTTCGTTCCGGTGGCGGTGATTTTCCTGGTCTCGCCGCTCGAAGCGGCCGGTGACCTGACCGCTAATTCGATGATTTCCCAGCAACCGGTCAAAGGCCCGATTTACATTCGGCGGATCAAGTCCGGTTTGCTCGCCGACGGCCTCAACTCGGCGATGGCGGCGGTCTTCAACAGCATGCCGATGGTCACCTTCGCGCAGAACAACGGGGTGATCCAACTGACCGGCGTGGCCAGCCGCTACGTCGCGTTCTTCATCGCCGGGCTGCTGGTGTTGCTGGGGCTGTTCCCGATGATTGGCGCCGTGCTGCAACTGATGCCCAAACCGGTGCTTGGCGGCGCAGAGCTGGTGATGTTCGGCACTGTGGCAGTGGCCGGGATCAAGATCCTCGCCGAGGCCGGTCTGCATCGGCGCAACATGCTGATCGTCGCCATTTCGCTGGGCATGGGGCTGGGCGTCGCCGCCGTACCGGAAGTGCTGCGCGAATTACCCAAGGCGCTGCACAACATCTTCGAGTCGCCGATCACCGTCGGTGCGTTGTGCGCTATCGTGCTGAATATCTTTCTGCCCGAAGAATTCATCGAGCTGGAAGAAGACGATTTCGATCCGGAAGCTTCGATCCTCACGGTCATGGAGAACCCGGATGTCACGCCACACGGCGAACCACTCAAGCCTTCCGTGGTCGCACAGGTGAACCGCTAACGCTGCTCGAGGGTCGAGCCGCCAGCGCTTCGACCCTTATTTTATCGAGAGCTCGTTCATGCGCAGATTCCTCGCTTTAAGCCTTTCCCTGCTGTTGCTCAGCTTGAGCGCCTGCGCCCTGTTTCCCAATCGCGACCCGCTGAACGTCAACGTGGTCGGCATCGAACCGTTGCAAAACCAGGACCTGGAAGTGCGCTTTGCGGTGAAGCTGCGCCTGCAAAACCCCAACGAAACGCCCATCAACTACAACGGCGTAGCCCTGAGTCTGGAGGTCAATGGTCAACCCCTCGCCACTGGCGTGAGCGATCAAGCGGGAACGATCCCGCGTTACTCGGAAGCGATCCTCACCGTACCCGTGAGTATTTCAGCGTTCTCCGTGCTGCGCCAAACCCTTGGCCTGAGCCAGACGCAATCCCTCAACAACCTGCCTTACGTGTTACGCGGCAAGCTGTCTGGCGGGGCGTTAGGCACCCTGCGCTTTGTCGATAAAGGCACACTCAACCTGCCGGGCTCGACAGCAGGCATCTGGTAAATCAGCCGCAGAGCACAGCGCCTCAGATAAACCGCACACCGGGTTTGGCCCGTTCATCCACGGTCAGCTCGAACACATCCGGGCGCGCGTAGTGCCCGACCACGTCGTAGTCGTAGCGCGCACGCACCAGTTCGTCGGTGTCGATTTCGGCCGTCAGCAAGCCTGCGCCGCCCAACAGCGGCCCGGCCAGCACGTCGCCCATCGGGCCGATGATCACACTGCCGCCGGCAATCAGCGGGCGCTCGGCCGACCAGTTGGCAATCTCCACTCCCAAGGCTTGCGGTGATGGCTGGACCTGACAGGCGCTGACCACGAAGCAACGTCCTTCGTGGGCAATGTGGCGCATGCTGACCTGCCACATTTCGCGCTCGTCGACCGTTGGCGCGCACCAGACTTCCACGCCCTTGGCGTACATCGCCGTGCGCAGCAGCGGCATCATGTTTTCCCAGCACACGGCGGCACCAATGCGCCCGACCTGGCTGTCGATCACGGGCAGTGTCGAGCCGTCGCCCTTACCCCAGATCAACCGCTCGGTGCCGGTGGGCATCAGTTTGCGGTGCTTGGCCACAAAGCCGGTTTGCGGTTCGAAGTACAACGCGGTGCAGTACAAGGTGCTGCCTGAACGCTCGATCACGCCCAGCACCAGATTCGCACCGGTACGCGCAGACAATCCCGCCAAGGCTTCGGTTTCAGCGCCCGGTACCTTGATGGCATTGGCAAAATAGCGTGCAAACGCCTCACGACCTTCCGGCAATCGGTAGCCCAACTGCGTGCCGAAGCCTTCGCCTTTGGGGTAACCGCCGAGTAACGCCTCGGGCATGACCACCAGCCTGGCACCGGACTCGATGATCGCCTGTTCATAAGAAAGTATCTGTTCCAGGGTCTCGCCCTTGCCGCCTGGCAACGAACCGATTTGCAGTGCAGCAACAATGGACTTTGGCATCGCGGTAACTCCCTGAGTATTGAGGTATTGCTCATTCTCCGGCCACCGCCGATCATGAATAAAGCCCAATTCACTGCTGAAAGATATGAGCCAAATGAATATCGCCGACATTGACCTCAACTTGCTCAAAGTCTTCGAAGCGCTGCACGACGAGTCCAGCGCCAGCCGCGCCGCGCTGCGTTTAGGGGTTACGCAGTCCGCCGTGAGTGCGGCATTACGCAGGCTGCGCGATGTGTACGCCGATCAATTGTTCGTGCGCACCGGCCGTGGTTTGGCGCCGACGTTACGCGCCAATCAATTGAAACCGGTGATCAGCGATGCGCTGAACAAGTGCCGACAAAGCCTGGCGATGATCGACCCTGCGGCCAACCAGTACGAAGGTCGTTCAGTGATTGTGGGTTTGTCGGATGATTTCGAGATCGCCTATGGCCGGCGATTGATCGAGGAAATCGAGCGTCGAGCGCCAAAGCTGCGGTTGATCTTTCGCCAGACCCACAGCCAGATCGTGGCTCACGCCTTGTTGGAGCGCAGCGTTGACCTGGCGATTACCGCAGGCGGTTTTGCCGAGCGCTTGCTCAGCCGTCAGGTGTTGGGTGAAGGCAGCTATCAGTGTCTGGTCGACCCCGACAGCCTGGCCGACGGGCAACAGGAAATAGGCCTCGACGAGTATGTCGCTCGTGAGCACATTCTGGTGTCGTCTGGAGGGTTTATCGGCATTACCGATGAGGGTTTGGCGGGCCTGGGATTGAGTCGGCGAGTGTGCGCGTCAACCACGCATTTTGCCGCGTTGCCGTTCTTGCTCAAGGGCAGCCAGGCCGTGGCAACCATCCCGGCCCATGCGGCGCAGAGCATCGCCGCACTCAGCGGGCTGACAGTGCTGCCCTGCCCGCTGAGCCTGCCGCGTTATCCGATTGAACTGGGCTGGCGGACCAACAGCCAACTCGACCCGCTGTTGCTGAAGGTTCGTGAAGCGATTGTGGCCAGCTTTTTAAAAGCACTGCCCGCGATCTTTTGATCTTGATTTTGTCGATGCCTCATCCGCCACAAAGATCGCAGCCTTCGGCAGCTCCTACATGGGGACGCGATCCCGTAGGAGCTGGCGCAGCCTGCGATCTTTTGACGGTGCTGAAGAATGCCAAAGAGCAAGATCAAAAGATCGCAGCCTGCGGCAGCTCCTACTTGGCGGCCATCAAGCGATTGACTTCGCTGCGGACCATGTTGGCGTATTCCGGCGGTGACATGGCATCCAGCTCGGAGCGCACCCATTCGGCCCATTTGCCTTTGCGCTTGGAGCGCTCGCCGAACAAGCGTGCCGCTTCGCCTTTGGATTTGCCCAGGTTGCTCTGCCAGAGGTCGAACAGACGGGACTTTTCATCTTCAAGCGCAGCGCGCTCGGCAAGGGGCTTGTCGGCCAGATTGAAGCTCATGGGAGTTACCTGCTGCATAAAATAGGCGCCATCTTACACTGTAGGCAGAAATTTCCGGGGGCGGATTTTCCATTTGCGTTGAGTTTCAGGGCAAAAAAACTGCAACTTTTCCGCCGCGCCTACACTCAATTGATCACTGTCCCAAAACCAGCAAGGAGTCACCTGATGGCCCGAAAAACCCCGGTGCACGCAAATGACGAGCAAATCAAGGATCAGGTCTTCAGCGAGCTGCAAGCGCTGATCGAAGAGTCGGAGAAACTGCTCAAAAGCAGTGCCTCACTGGTCGGTGAGGAAGCTGAAAACCTGCGCGAACAAGTCGCGCTGAAACTGCGGCAGGCACGCGATTCTGTCTCCAGTGTGCGTGAGCGGACCCAACCCGTGATCGAGGCGACCGAAACCTACATCGGTGGTCATCCTTGGCAAACCGTAGCGATCTCGGCCGGTTTTGGTCTGGTGGTGGGGTTGCTGCTGGGGCGTCGCTGAAGAATCAAAAGCGAGCCCATGGGCTTAAGAAGCAAGTCCAGTGTGGGAGCGAGCTTGCTCGCGATGACGGCTTTACATTCGACATCAATGTTTACTGTCATATCGCAATCGCGAGCAAGCTCGCTCCCACATTCGATCGTTGCTGTTTCGGAGCTTGTATTCGCTTAACTAAACCGGCATTACGTCATGGCTCGCCTTTTCACCTCAATTACCCGCCAGTTCGCGCAATTGCGCCAGGGTTTGCGCATCGAGCGTGATGCCCCCAGCCAGCGCCTTGGCCCGCTCGCGATGACGTCGGTCACCCGGCAAACGCCGCAGCCCCACAGCATGCATCTGCCTGACCAGTTCCTGACTGCGTTCGGCGAAACTCTGCCCGGCGGCTTTGCTCGGATCGATCACGATCAGTAACTGGCCGGTCCACGGGGTTTTCGCTCCCGGATGATTGGACCAGTCGAACTCGAACGAGAAGTTGCCACCGGTCAAAGCCGCCGCCAGCAGTTCGACCATCATCGACAACGCCGACCCCTTGTGCCCGCCGAATGGCAGCAATGCACCGCCCTCCAGAATGGCTTTCGGGTCCTGCGTTGGCTGGCCCAGGCTGTCTACGCCCATACCGGGCGGCAAACGCTCACCCTTGCGCGCGGCAATCTGCACGTCGCCATGGGCGATGGCGCTGGTGGCCAGGTCAAACACTATCGGGTCGGCCCCCGCGCGTGGCGCGGCGAAGGCAATCGGGTTCGTGCCAAACAACGGGCGATCGGCGCCGTGCGGCACCACGCAGGTCATGCTGTTGACCACACTCAGCGCCACCAGGCCTTCATAGGCAAAGGGCTCGACATCCGGCCAAAGTGCGGCGAAATGGTGGGAATTACGGATCGCCATGACCGCGATCCCGGCGCTGCGGGCTTTCTCGACCAGCAACGCGCGACCTGCGGCCAACGCCGGTTGGGCAAAGCCGTTGTCGGCATCCACTCGAACAAAGCCCGAGGCCACGTCCTCGACTACCGGAACCGCCTTGCCATTGACCCAGCCGCTGTTCAGCGTCGAGACATAGCCCGGAATCCGGAACACCCCATGACTGTGGGCGCCATCGCGCTCGGCGCCGGCACAGTTCTCGGCCAGTACCCCGGCGACCTCGATCGAGGTGCCATGTCGCAAAAAGATCTGGGTCAATAACTGCACAAGTTCCGCGAAACTCAGTGCTGGGGTGTCCGGGTTGACAGCCATTTCGGGCGATACAGGCATCTGAAGCTCCACTTTTATTATTGAATACGGGCAACAGCGTGAAATCGGGTTGCACAGCAACCGAAAACTTGCCGATTAAGTGCTGTTTTGCAGGTGATCTGTCAAGACTCAGGAGCGCACAAACACCTCAAGCGATATGTACCGCACCTCAACACTCCGCTGACCGTAATGTTTTTCCTCACCCAAATACCCTGCCGATTGCAGCAGGGCGAGGAATCACTATGACTGCTCCCCCTCTCCCGTACTTTTTTCATGAAGCCAATCTTGCCTCCTTTGCGAAGGAGCCCGGCGACAGGGAAAAAAACCTGGGGTTCACCACCGCTGACCTGAAATGGTTGAACCGGGTGTATCTGCCCACCCATGCAACCCGTGTCGACGGTGCTTATCCCATGCAAGTCGACCGGGTGATCCTGACGCCTCCAGGCAAGACGGCAATCCCCTTGGCCGGGGCCTTTCTGATGAGCAGGCCTGCGGGGGGAGAAGTGACGCTCTACACGCCCTATCGAGGTCTCACTAAACATGCGGATCTGGAGGACCTCAACAGTAAACTCACGCAATGGTTGGGCAACGCCTCCCGCAAGGACGAACTGCTGCGCTACCTCTCCATCGAACAACGTCATTCTCTTCAGGCGTTCAGCGAGCCGAGTATTTCGACAGTGATCGTCGAAGGTGGAGTGTTTCAGGACCAGGAAAGCGTCATTGAGCTAAATCAGTCACACAACATCAAAACGATGTTGGCCGAACTCATCAAGACACCGACGCTACAGTCAATGCTCGACGAGACACTGACTATCGCCCTGACCAAACGCTTCCCGGCACTGGAGCAGCGTCACACCCGGATGGACAGCTTTGTCACCACGGCCGTGCCTGTCACCGTGGACGGTAGCGGCGTCAATCAGCGCATGGTGTCTTCCCTGTCGCTGAGTGACGCGGTCCTGCATTTGTACCTGACCAACGCCTGGCCGGAAGGTGACTTCAGGCGTTTTTCCAACCCGGCACATGGCATCAGCAGCAATGACGACAATCAGGCCTGGGAAGCGACTTTGAAGGAAGTCGCACAGAGCTTGACGCCGCGCCTGCAAAGCTTGCTCGATACCTTCTGGAACAGCCCGATGAGCAGCGGGGATTCACGCGCGGATTTTTTCACCCAAAACCTGCGTGATACGTACTGTGTGGACCTCTTGCTCAAGCGCCAACAGGGGATATTAACCACTGAAGAACACCAGAGCTTGATGGCCGTATGCCGCGCAGACACTGCCGTTCAATTGGCGACGAGCCCTTCGATCCAGGTCGAAAAAATACGCGTCACTGCCCTCTACAAACATTACGTGGAGTTGGCCTCCACCCTGATGATCAGCATCCCCAACGTGCCGCAGACAAATGCCTTTCTGTACAGCCAGTCTCGAGGTATTGAGACCAGCACCGACCTGTCACAGATCCAGAACATCGTGTTGACGATGATGAAAACCAAAGGGCATGAAGACAACCTGCTCAACTTCCTGGCGCTGGAAGAGCGCGCTACCTTCCTCTCACTGGACCAGAAAGAACGAAAGATTGTCGGCGTACCGATATCAGGCCCGGTGTTTCAGGACTTGATGACTGAGATCCTTGCCAAGCAGGCGCAAAATCTACAGTTCACCTTGAGCCGCTACCGTGAAGCGCAAGGCACCGTTGCTCTGGATGTCCTGCTGGATAACGCTCTGGATGTGCGGACGTTGATCGATAAGCGTCTTTTGAGCACCGACGCCGACACCGACGGCCGTTGGAGTACGCGGGCAGATCAGCGGTGGAATAGCCAACCGGTCACCGTGCGAGCGGAGTCGGCAAAACAATTGTTGGCGCAACTCTCCAGCATCAGCGCAGCGCTTGATCTGGAGTTCGAAAGAAATCTCGTTCTGCCACAACAACCAAAGAGTTTCGAGGACGTACAAACCGTCACCGCAGCGTTTCTGAACCTATTGACACCGAAACTGGCTAACACCCTGTCTGTCGCCTTGCGCAGCGAAGTCAAATTGCGGACCTTGAGCCGCACGCTGTCGGCTGTGGACCAGGCCATTATCACCACCGTACTCGACAGCCCTGTACGCTTGCAGCGCCGGGTATTGAACGGTTTTCTGCCCGATGTATTTTCACTGGCGGTCAAGGCCGGCACGGCCACGACGTTATTGCACCTGGCCAATTGTTTCATGCTCACGGAGCGCGGTGGCCTGGACCCATATCGTTCAGGACGGGCCATTTTGTGGACCCCGGCCTGTGGGTTTGAAGCATTCGGTTCATTGACGCCGCTGAAGGCTGAACTCCAACGACGGCTGCTCGATCCGGATGAACGCAGAGGACTTCTGGAAAACCTTGGACTTTACGATCGAATGGCAGACCAGACGTTCACACTGGCGCCCTTGCAACTGGTTCACGAGAACTTCCTCGACCATCTGCAAAAGCCCTATGCCCAATTGGACCGCGCATCGATCGAGCAGGCGCTTGCTTCGAAGCTCCCTGGAAACACCCTGAAAAAACTGCTGGATTTGATTGCAGCGAGCGTACCGATCAACGGACTGTATAGAGGAATGAGCATTGCCCGGTCCTTGATCACCCAGCAAAAAATACCGGCATGGTTGGCGAAAGCATCCATCGGCGATCAAGTACTGCATGCCGAACTGCTTCAGCAGTACCTGGCCAATGCCGATGACGACAAGGATTACCTCAGCGACCTGACCTCTCTGACGCGCACCGCTCACGCTGAACTCCAGAAGCAAATCAAGACCGCCTTCAAACAGCATGACGTTGATCCGGACAACGTCGAGTTGCAGTTCAGCCCGCGACTGACCGCCACAGGTCTGACCCAGACGCTGACAACGTTTGCGCTGACTCATTTTGATGAGCTCGACGCCCTCCCGATCATGAAGATCAGGTCACTCACCGAGGCCGCACTTCCCTCAGGATTGGACGCAAACTATGTGAAAAAGCTGGTACGCAATCTCAAACTGGGAGAATTCCAGCAATCAGTCCTTGAAACGGCATTCGCATCGAGCAATGCCAACGCGGCGTCGTACCGAACCCTGTTCGCCAAACAGTTACCCTGGCAACTTCTGCATTACGCCCATTCGGAAAAACTCCAGGAGCGCCTGAGCGAGAGAGGGTTCAACCTGGTTGCGCAGATTATGAACATGCCGGACGCCATCGCCCGTGCGGCGCTCACAGGCGCGAATGCAGTGATCCGCCCGCTTGAGTTGGTCGCCACACACGGTGCCCAAGTGGCCAAGGCACTCGGGGTTTACCTGATCGGACCTGGCCCGGGAAAAGACGGTCCGCATGTTCTCCTGGCGCCCTATAGCAGCACCCACGGGATCAAGGAGTACGAAAGTGAAAGCAGCCTGTTGGCCGAGCTCAATACAACAGGAGCGCTGCAGGACTGGGTGCTCAAATGCCTGTCGACGTCCGTCCGTGCTACCTATAAGAACCTGTGGGCCTCAACGCACAACGCGTCCAGCGATATCAGGCTGGCGTCCAATCCGATCACCGGAAATCTGCTCGGTCAGTTGTTTGACGATAATACGAACGTCCTGGCGCGGTTGCTTGGCACTCAGTCAGACAGCGATGCCAAGAGTGAATGGCAAACCATAAAACGCGTCTTCGGCGAAGATCTGGAACAGGCATTCACCTTCCTCAGCGGGAAGCTCGCCTACCCGATCATCGTCTGGAATAGCTATCGCGCTATCAAAACGTCTGCCGAGGACCTTCAAGAACACAAATGGGGCAGCGCCCTCAAGGCGTTCATCAGTGGCATCGCGCAATTGGCGATGTTGCGTCAATCGATGGAAGCACCGCCGACTACGGCAGTGGCCGAGCCCGAACCTTCGCTGGAAATACCCACCACAAAACGTCAATGGCAGGACATAGACATAACAGCTCCCGAACGAACCCGCCTGCAGCGTCATGAAAGTATCGACATCAATCTGCAGTCACTCACGCCTGCCTCGGCGTCAGGACTCTACCTTCACCCAACCACCAAAAAGTACTACGCGCCGGTCGAAGGCAAGGTGTATCGCGTTGAAAAGCGTGGCACTCCCTGGCGCATTGTCAGTGATCGCGGCGAGGGTCCCACGCTGCTGCAGAACACCTCAAAACAGTGGATTCTCGACCCAACGGCACACGCCCCGCGCTACGGAATGCTCAACCGGCTAGAGACACGCACCACCCGTCGGGCGGCCATGAACGTTGAAGCGAGCGGTATGCGCGCGATTCGCCAGCTCTATCCGGTCAGGGCTCGGCTGATTGATGAAGCGCTTGATCTGGCGACCACTTATGTCTGGAACAGCCAGCGCAATCTCCAGTTGGTAAAGACCAGCGTGGTACAGACGACACGCGTGCATCAACTGATCAAGGACTTCCTGGGTGTGCCGGCGGTACTGCCCGACCATGTGACGAAGCTTGAAAAAGTCATCGGCGATATGTTTGGCGCGTTATTGGACCCGGACCTCAGAAACGTGAATTCCGAGCGTTTTGTTGTGGGTACGAGCCGTGAAGACCCCGAAAGTGTATTCGCCTTTACCATCCCGAACGATGCGGGGCGAAAACTCTACCTGTTGGAGAAATTCTTTCTCCCCAGGCTCGATCACTATCGCAACTACATGGCGGATCCTTCGTTTGCCATCGGCGCCCATGCCCGTGCGGTAACGCTGATCCATGAGTTCTCGCATCTCGTCAGTAACACCGAAGATATTGCGTACATGGACTCCTGCAAGCCCTTCGTCGACCTGCTGGGGACGTTCAGTCCACGTGCGCAGCTGCTCAAGCGCGAACTGGGGGAACTCCAGCAAGAAGCGCTATCGAGCCGATCGCCCTTGGCACAGCTCTTCACGATTTTTAATTCCAGCAGCGGCGTTTGGGAAGATTTGGGCAGCACGACCTACGAGAATACTGCCGATGCGCTGAAACAGGTGTTGGCGCTGACCGGGCAACAGACCCTCCAGACAGCCCGCACAACATTCATGAACGATGCAAATGTGAGGCTGGCCGTACAATTGGGCAACGCCGACTCTGTGGCCTTGTTTATCAGCCACCTGGGGCGTCAACTGGATATCAGCACGCCTTGACACCGAGAGAACAGCGCCCGCAACAACAAAGGCGCCATTGACCCTTTTTTTCACTCCAGCTGGGGATCATGCTCACCCATGTCCTGACTCAGAACATGGGTGGAAGAAAAGCCGCTGCGTTGATGCGTAGTCGCCAAGACGGCTGTTCTCGCCAGCTCACCGCGAAGGTTAGAATGCAGGAAATCAGGATGAGTCAATGAGCGAAGAAACTCTCTCGGAAACTGAATACGGCGCCATCACAGACGCGGCGGCTCATTGGTGCATGCGTCTGCACGCCAGTGACTGCACCGTGGCCGAGCGTCAGGCGTTCGAGCAATGGCGTAATGCCCATCCGCTGCATGCATTCAAATACACAGCAACTACAGTGCTGAACTCACTCGCGCAACAACCAGTAAAACGCTGAAGGGCGCGGCCTAATGCCTACTTCGGCGCGTGCAGGATCACCAGGATCGCAGCCGTATGTAAATCCGTAGGAGCTGCCGCAGGCTGCGATCTTTTGGGGCAACCTACGCTGGCCCAGCGGTTGCCCGGCCTGACTGATCAAGGGCGAGTAACCGGCGAGCGATTGTGAAATAAATTTAATCCTCCACGCCCCGGCAAAACCGGGCATCTCACCTTGCGCTGACGTGGTTCCGACAAATTTTCTACATACGAGCCTTCATGATTTGCTCAGCTCATTCGTCATTAATCAATGAGAGCACCCATCACTTTTTCCTGATCAGGCTCTGAAAAGGAGTTTTTGCATGTACAACTCGCAACTGCCAACGGATGGCACCCCTGCACCAAACGGTTCGCTGAACCTGGACACCGGCGCGTTCGCCAAAAACACCGAGCGCCACAACAATGAGCGCATCCGGCAACTGCTCAAAAGCTTCGGCCTGCGCACCAGCCTGATTCGCCTGAAAGTGATCGACGCGCTACTGACCGCCACCGAGAACGATCGCCCGCTGGGAGTGCGCGGCGTGCACAGCCACTTGCTGGACCTGGGCATTCCCCTGTCCTTTCTCAGCGTTCGCGAAGTGTTGAAGCGACTGTGCAGCGAAGGCCTGATTGTCTTGAACGAGGACAAGAGCTACAGCCTGCACCCGCAAGCGGCTGCCGTGCTCTACGGCAATCAATAAAGCGCTGGCGCGTGGCTTAAGGTTTGACCTTGCGACGCATCACGCCATTGATCACCACCACGATCACCGCAACGCCAATGGCGATGTACTGGAACAGCTTCTCGCTGATCATTCCGGCGTTCTGCATGTAGGACAGACCAACCATGATCCCCAGCACGACAAGGGAGATCAGAATCGAATATTTCAAACGTTGCGACTGGGTCATTGCGGGTTCCTGAACCTGAAAATGTGTATCCGGTTTGTATCCTGATGCATGCCAAGCTCATACGCTTCTTCGGGGATGAGCGGCAGCATGCGGGGTCTCATGTTACAGCCCATGAAGCATTTTGGCTTCATGCGGTTCAAACGATGAGGATTGAGAAATGTTCCGTCGAATCACACTGCTGATTCCCCTGCTGATTGTCCTGACCCTGAGCGGTTGCGTATGTTTCCCACGCGGAGGTGGCTGGCATGGCGACCACCGCTACTACCATGATGGTTACTACCGCCGTTGACCTTTATTCAGGGGGCGTCCACATCATTAAGTGCTCCCACATCCTCACTATTTGACCACTACTTATAACATCAAGATAAAAGCCCGCCACTGAGTGCGGGCTTTTTCGTACCTGGGCTTTACACGTGACTCTGTAAGTTAACGCCCTCACCATAAACCACACTACTACCCGATACAGAATCTCGAAATAACACGACAACTATTACTCTCAATAAATCAATAATTTAACTTGGCTTATTTTCATTCCGAACTACTCTCAACTTAAATATAGAACTTTCATATAAGTCACCACACAAACTTTGGAACTTTATGCTCAAGCCCATCATAAAAATCAGAACTTTCCAGGCGCTAGGCTTCTGCCTGGCGATTACACTCTTTGAACTGCTGACCTATATGGCCAGCGACATGATAATGCCCGCCATGTTGACGGTGACCGAAGACCTGAATGCCAGTACAAAGCATATTCCGTCAGCCTTCAATCTGTACTTGCTGGGCGGTGTTCTTTTGCAGTGGCTGATTGGCCCGCTCGCGGATTGTTTCGGACGCCGAAAAGTACTCTTGATTGGCTGCGCGGCCTTCGCCGTGACCTGCGTCATGACCGTCTGGGTGCAGGGTATTTTTGCATTCAACCTGTTGCGCCTGCTTCAGGGCATGGGATTGGGGTTTGTCATCGCCGTCAGTTACCCGGCGCTTCAGGAAGTGTTTTGTGAAGCCGATGCGGTTCGGATCATGGCCGTGCTGGGTAATGTCGCCCTGCTCTCTCCGCTCCTCGGCCCTCTGGTGGGGAGCCTGATGCTGAAATGGATGTCCTGGCGTGAGCTTTTTCTCATGCTTGGCGTCTGCGGCTCCGCGGTGTGGCTCGTGCTTTATTGGGTCATGCCGGAAACCATCGGCGCCCTGCGTCAGGACGGTACACGGCTAACCCCCACGCCATTCAGGCTGCATACGTTAGCCCTTCGGTACATCGCCCTGCTCAAGAACCGTCGATTCATCTGCGCCAGTGTCGCGCTGGGGCTGATGAGTTTGCCACTGATCGCCTGGATCGGTCTGTCACCCCTTCTGTTGATTCAGGGACAAGGGTTGTCCGTTCTTGAGTACGGGCTGTGGCAGATCCCGGTCTTCAGCGCCGTCATCATCGGCAATCTGCTGCTGAACCTGATGATTTCCAGAACCACTCTGGAAGGCTTGATCCAATGTGCGCTCTGGCCATTCTGTGCGGGCCTGGTGCTACTCATCATCGCCAGTCGGTTTTCTCTTTCGATCCCGGTTCTGGTCAGTGGCCTGATGCTTTACGGCATAGGTCTCGGCATGAGCAATGCAGCACTGTACCGCGCGGCGCTGTTCACCAGTGACGATAGCAAAGGATTGGTCTCGGCCATGGTGGGGATGATTTCCATCGCGCTAATGGCCGGCGCAGGCTCAGTGATCGCCGCACTGGGCGCTGGCGAGGACCTGGGTTACTTCGCTCTGACAATCGGTATCTCAGGACTTCTGGCACTGGTGCCATTGCGCTGGTTTTTGCCTGCGACCAGGCCCGCGCTCTCTCTATAAATAACTCAATCAAAAAAGGACTTTTGATGATTCATCTACCCTACACCGATGCCTTGTGTGCATTGCCACGGCCCTATTGCCTGGACTCTGTTCCGCCAGGGTTATTCGACAACTCGATGCGCGAAATCAGCCTCTTTCATTGCCATCACACGCCAGGTTATGAACATTGGCTGGGCGCCAATGGTTTGAGTGCCCAAGCGCTGGGTGAGCTGGACGACTGGGCGCGATTGCCGCCGCTGTACGCCAACTACTTCAAGCAACGTCTGCTGCTGAGCCCCACCGGGCAAGATGCCCTGGAGCTGACTTCTTCAGGTACCAGCGGCCAGAAAAGCCGCATGCGTTATGACGTACGAAGCCTGACGGCAGCGCAGAACATGGTGAGCAGGATCTTCGAGCATTACCACTGGAACAGCCACACCCCGTGCAACTACCTGTTGCTGAGTTACGAACCTGTGGGCGCAATCAGCCTGGGAACGTCCTATACCGACCAATTCCTGTGCCAATACGCGCCGATCAACCGGACTGTCTACGCGCTGCGCGCCACCGGCAGCAGCCACGAATTCGATGTATTCGGCGTGATCGAAGCCCTGCGCCAGTTTGCCAATGAGGGTTTGCCCGTGCGTATTTTTGGCTTTCCGGCGTTTCTCTGGCAGGCCTTGCAAAGAATGAAAGACCTTGAGGCGCCAACGCTTGAGCTGCATCCCGATTCGCTGGTGTTCCTTGGCGGTGGCTGGAAAACCCGAGCGAGCGAGGAAGTCTCCAGGCAACAGCTTTACTCCAGCATTTCGCAGCAGTTGGGGATAGACGTCAGTCGTTGTCGCGACGGGTACGGCGCTGTCGAGCATGCGGTGCCCTATATCGAATGCGCCAACCACCACTTTCATGTCCCGGTTTATTCGAAGGTGTTTATACGTAACCCGACCGATTTCGCCGTTCAACCTTACGGCAACAGCGGTCTGTTGCAGTTGGTCTCCCCCTACATTTCATCAAGCCCGGCGCACTCCGTGGTCATGAGTGACCTGGCAACCCTGCACCCCGCTGCAACCTGCGGCTGTGGCCTGGCCACCGACTGGTTCGAGCTGCATGGCCGCGCCGGAACCAGCGCCAGTCGCAGTTGTGCGATGGCCGCCTCCGAACTGATAGGGAGAGCTTGATATGTACCTGATCAACGGCCAACTGCACGACACCCTCACACCAACAGCCGCCCTCGACCGGCTGCTGCCAGGATTGGCGCAACAACTGGAGCAACCACCGACCAGCGAAAGCGTCCTTGAATGCGCGGAGCTTTTCGCGCAGAAACTGCTGACCCGTCAGCACAACCTTGAACTCGATGAGGGACAACGCCAGGAACTCATCGCGTTCTGCCAACGCAGCACACTGAGCACCAAACTGGAACGAGAGTTGGGCGTACAACCGCAATCGCTGCGGCGTATCGCCTACGACCAACAACCTTTTGAAAACTGGCACCCGTTAGGGCTTGTGGTGCATATCACGCCTGCCAACGCTCCATTGCTGGGGTTCTGCGCGGTACTGGAAAGCCTGTTGGTGGGCAACGTCAACTGGCTGCGCCCAAGCTCCAGTGACAATGGCCTGAGCGCGCAATTACTGGCGGCATTGCTCGACTGTGACTCTGGCGGGTTGCTGGTCAACTGCATTGCCGTACTACCGGTAGACATCGCTGATATTGGTCTTCTATGCGCTCACGCCGATGGCGTCAGCGCATGGGGTGGCGAAGCCGCGCTCAGCGCCATTCGCCAGCAGATTCCCAGCGGTTGTCGCTGGATCGACTGGGGACACAAGATCAGTTTTGCCTACGTGTCCCCTGAAGCGCTGTCGCCTGAAGCGCTGGATATCCTGGTCGATGAGGTTTGCCGACTGGACCAACAAGCCTGCTCCAGTCCGCAGTGGCTGCTGGTTGACAGTGCTGACCCGCAAACGCTGCACGCAATCGGCGAACAACTCGCCCACGCCTTTGAACGCCGCGCGAAGCGCTGGCCAGCGTTAGCTCCCACACCTCAGGAAGCCTCGGAGATCACCACCCGGGTGGCCTTCGCGCAACTCGATCAGAGCTTTGCCGATCAAACGGGGCACGTCTGGTCCGGTGAGGGATGGCGGGTCATTTGGGAGCACCATCGCAAACTGGCGCCTTCACCGTTGTTTCGTACGCTGTTGTTACGGCCAATGCCACACGCTTTGGTTGCCGAATCGTTGCTGCCGTGGCGGGCGTTTCTGCAAAGCTGCGCGCTGATCAGCACACCCGCGCAAACGCCAGGTTTGGTCAGGAAACTGCTGAGTGCCGGGGTCAATCGAATCACACCGCCCGAGCTGATTCATGAGGGCTATGCGGGCGAACCCCATGACGGCGTTTACGCCCTGTCACGCATGACCCGCAGGACCTCGGTAACCTTGCCAACGCAGCTATTGGCCAACCGCGCGACACTGGACCAGCGCCCTTGCGCGCCTGCAGGCTTGAACACCTGTGCGGTGATGAGCAAGGCGGATTTCATCGCGCAACCTTTAGCGCCCGAAGCCCAACTGTTTTTCCGCTCAGGTGGCAGCAGCGGGGTTCCGGCCTTGGCAGGCTTCAGCTATCGAGACTTTAACCGGCAAATGCGCGCGGCGGCTGATGGCATGTTCGCCATGGGGCTGACCCCAGGCCAGGATCGCGTGATGAACCTGTTCTACGGCGGCAGCCTTTATGGCGGGCTGTTCAGTTTCTCCAGCATCCTCGAACAGATGGGTGTCACGCACTTCCCCATGGGTGGCCCCAACGACGACGATTTCAGTGAAATAGCCCAACTGATCGTGAGCCAGCGCATCAACACGCTGATTGGCATGCCCAGCACGTTGCAGCGCCTGTTTTTCAATGAGCAGGATCGCCTCAAGGCCTATGGCGGGGTCCATAAAGTCTTTATGGGCGGTGAACATCCTGGCGATGCCAGCCGACGGCTAATGGCGAGTTGCGGGGTCTCGACGATTCGCTCCGCACTCTACGGTTCTGTCGACGCCGGCCCTCTCGGTCATGCGTGCCCTGCGACCGTAGATGGCGTATTTCACCTGATGAGCGACATCCAATGGCTTGAAATCGTCAATGTCGAGCACGACGTTCCCGTCGAACCCGGCGAAGTCGGTCGTTTGCTCTTTACCTCGCGGGCACGCGAAGGTCAGACGATCAACCGTTACGAGGTCGGGGACTGTGGGCGTTGGGTGCCGGGGGCCTGCCCGTGCGGCCTCGACACGCCTCGATTTGAACTGCATGGAAGACACGGCCGACTGCTGCGGGTCGCCTCGTATTTTGTCTCGACCCGCGATCTGGAAGAAAAAGCCGCCACTCAACTACAGCTGGTCCTTGATTACGACTCGAACGGAAACGAACGCTTGCTGGTGCGCGCAGAACACGATCCGCACACCCTTCGGCAACGTTTGCTGGAGATCCCCGTTATTTCAATGGCCGTGAATAATTGTTTGCTGGAACTTGAAGTTCAGCGGTGCTCTGCACACCGTTTCGAACGCAACAGGCACAGCGGCAAAATCCCCTTGATCATTGATCTGCGGAAGAACTTCCCGACTCACTAATAGCACAACAAAAATCACATTCATAAATGATAAAGAGTACAGACCAATGAATATTAGCTATTCACTTGAAGCGTTGCTGTCGTATTCAATAAAGCACTCACGCTATTACAAAACACACTTCAAACACCTGCCGGAACATCCCTGCACTCTCGACGACTTACCGTTGACTATTGCCTCGGAGTATTGGAATGGCAGTCATAACTTGGACACCTGGTCAGTACTGACCGGTAAAACCGAAAACGCCCTGATCTATAAAACCGGCGGTTCAACCGGCCAGGAAAAACTGGTCGCGTACACGCGCGCTGAATGGCAGAGCATGGTGACGCACTTCGGTCACTCCCTCTCGGGGCAGCTCTGCGACGGTGACCGGGTCGCCAATCTGTTCTTTGCCGGTGACCTTTATGCCAGTTTTCTGTTCATCCATGACTCATTGGCCCATGTGACCCCTGCCATCTGTGAGTTTCCGTTTGCCGGCGAAGTCGATGGCGCAACGCTTACCGCAGCCATTACCGAGCACCGGATCAATGTCCTCGCTGGCGTGCCGGCACAACTGCTGCGCTTTGCCGCCTACCTGATCGAGCAACAATGCGTCCTGCCACAGGTAACGACCGTGCTCTACGGCGGCGAAAGTCTGTTTGCCGCACAATTGCCGTTGCTGGCGCAGGTCTTTCCCAATGCACGCACTGTGTCCATAGGCTACGCCTGTGTCGACGCAGGACTGGTAGGCGCCAGCACCCGGGATTGCGAGATGGGAGAACATCGAGTATTCGATGAACAGACGGTGGTGGAAATTGTCGATGAACACACTCATGAAGTCATCGACACGTGTAACCGTCCAGGTCAATTGATCATCACCAACCTGACCCGAAAATTGATGCCGCTGCTGCGTTATCCGGTCGGTGATCGTGCCTGTTGGCGCGAGCCGAGCGGCACCCCAAAACGCAAGTTCGCCTTGCTCGGGCGTAGCGAGCAAAGCAACCGTATCCGCATCGGCGTTGCATCATTGTTTCAGGAAGAAATGGCCGAGATCCTTCAACGTCTGGCCGATTGCTGGCAATGGCAGTTAGTGCTCGAAAGTGTCGGGGTCAAGGATCGAATGAGCCTGATGTGGGTACCTGCCCAAGGCGCAAGTTCAATAGAAACCAAGACCCTGGCCATTCACGCAGCGCTGCTCGCTCAGTACCCGGAAATCAACCAGATGATCGGCAATGGTCAGCTTGAATGTGTGGTCAGACCTTGCTCGGCAAGCGCACTGCTGCTGCATCCGCGCTCTGGAAAACAGCGCCGGATCGTTGACCTGCGTGTGTATGGCGCCCCTCAGCGGGAGCCCACTCCATGAGCACAGTAAGACTTCGACGCTTCAAGCAAGCGGACTCTGCAGCGGTCAGTGCGTTGTTTCGTCAGGTGTACGGGGAAAATTATGTACAGCCCGATGTCTATCTGCCGTCGATGATTGGCCAACACAACGCCGACCACCAATGGTATTCAATGCTGGCCGTGATCAATGATCGGATTGTTGGCCACGCTGCACTCTGCCGAGACCCACAGGGTCGGGATCACGCAGAATTTGCCTTGAGCCTTGTGCACCCGGCAGTCCAGGGAAAAGGTATCGCCAGCCGATTGGGGCGTGAACTGCTGCGACGTGCGAGTCGACTCGGACTCAAGAGCGTCTCGATCAAACAGGTCACCCATCATCCCTACACTCAGCGGATGGCGCAAAGACTCGGTTTCCAAAGCATTGGACTGCTTCCCGACTATGTCCCCTCACCCTTTGGTGAGCGCTACAAGGAAAGCGTTGTCATTGGCTATCAAATGGTCAAAGGGCATGCGCGTCCGTTACCGCAACTGGAATGGCCGCAGGCCTGTGCCACCCTCATGGGACAACTGTCTGCAGCATTCGGCAGCCAACGTGACTCGCCATCGCAACGGCCTTATCCCATTCAGATAAGCCAGCATCACGAGCGTGTGGAGGTCGTCCTTTGCCAGTTGAACAAAAGCACACTGCTGCAACTGGGACAGCTACCCAGGCACTGGATGGTCTCGATCAAGCTTGATCTGTCGCGGCATTTTCCACGAAACCTGCAAGCGCTCTGCGCCATCGACTTCGTATTTACCGGCCTGATGCCCGCACCCGCAGCGTCTGGCTGGTATGCGTTGTTTCATCGCGGCGCAAGACAGCGGCCAGTCAGTTTTTACTGCCCGCACATGCAACAACTGCATGACGCTTTACTCCTCAAGCGGTCAAACACTCCTCGCACTCGGTTAGCCGATACCGAGTCGGCGACAACACACTCAGTTGCCTGAATCTCTGCGCACCAGTCCGTTACCCGGCTGAGCGCAGAGCTGCACCAGCCAATCGACAAACACCCGCACCCGCAGAGACAACTGGCGGTGCGGGGGATAGAGCGCCGTCAGGGGCATTCCTGGCGGCGGCAGATGCTCCAACACTTCGCACAAACTGCCCTCACGCAACTGCCGAGCGACGTGGTAGTACGGCGTTTGAACCAGGCCATAACCCGCTTCACAAGAGGCCAGGTAACCATCGGCGCTGTTGACCGCCACCTGTTTGGGCAAATCCACCAGGCGCACGTGCCCATCGATTTCAAACTCCAGACCGAAACGCTTGCCGGTGGTGCTGGAGAAATACTCGACCATCCGGTGCCCCGCAAGATCTTCCAGGCAACGCGGCGTGCCCTGGCGTTGCAGGTATTCGGGACTGGCGCAGGTGACCTGATCGAGCATCGCCAGAGGTCGTGCCACCAGCGACTCATCCAGAAACGAACCACCGCGCAGCACACAATCGACGCCCTCGCGAATCAGGTCGACCGGACGATCGTTCAAGCCAATTTCCAATTCGATCAGCGGGTAACGGCGGGTAAATTCCGGCAAGGCCGGGATCACCAGCAAACGACCGATGCCGGCAGGCATATCGATGCGTAATAGACCGCGCGGGTTTTGCCGGGAGCTGGAAAACGCCACCTCCGCCTCATCCAGATCAGCCAGAAGGCGCACGCAACGTTGGTAATACGCCGCGCCATCGGCGGTTGGACTGACGTGCCGCGTGGTGCGCTGCAACAGCTGGACACCCAGATACGCCTCAAGCTGCTTGATCAGGATAGTGACCGAGGCACGGGGCATTTGCAGGCTGTCAGCGGCCCTGGCAAACCCTTCCAGCTCGACAATGCGAGTGAACACTCGCATGGCATTAAATCGGTCCATTGCCCTTGGCCATCCGATGATTATTTAGAAATTACAAATAGTGATAGCGCTTTTAGCCGGTTTATCTTGTTTTTGTCGAGCGTAACAATGGGCCCACATCAAAAAAGGAGCGACACCATGCACACTCGTCAATTGGGCAAAAACGGCCCTCAGGTTTCTGCGATCGGTCTGGGCTGCATGGGCATGACCGACTTCTACACCACCGGCGGCGATACCTCTGAGGCACTGGCGACATTGCATCGTGCAATGGAACTGGGCATCAATTTTCTCGATACCGCTGATATATACGGCCCCCACACCAACGAAGAGCTGATCGGCAAAGCCATGGTCGGCAAGCGCGATCAGGTGTTTCTTGCGAGCAAATTCGGCATTGTGCGTGACCCGCTCAACCCGACCGCGCGCGGGGTCAACGGCCGACCGGACTACATCCGTGCCGCCATCGATGGCACGCTGAAACGCCTGGGCATAGAAACCCTGGACTTGTATTACCAGCATCGCGTCGATCCGGACGTGGCCATCGAAGAAACCGTAGGTGCCATGGCCGAACTGGTCCAGGCCGGTAAGGTGCGCTATCTCGGTTTGAGCGAGGCCTCAGCGAAAACCCTTGAGCGAGCGCACAAGGTTCACCCGATCAGCGCGCTGCAAAGTGAATACTCGCTGTGGAGTCGCGATCAGGAGCACAACGATTGCCTGGCCACCTGCCAGCGCCTGGGGATTGCCTTTGTGCCGTACAGCCCCCTCGGCCGAGGCTTTCTGACCGGCGCCCTGAAAAGTCCCGATGACTTTGCAGCGGACGATTACCGACGCTTCAGCCCACGTTTTCAGGGCGACAACTTCAACAGGAATTTACAGTTGGTCCAGCAAGTGCAAACGCTGGCGGCGGATAAAGGCGTGAGCGCAGGGCAGCTGGCGCTGGCCTGGGTATTGGCGCAAGGCGATTACCTGATCCCGATTCCGGGCACCAAGCAACGCAAGTATCTGGAGGAGAATATCGCGGCGCTGGACGTTGTATTAAGTCAGGAAGATTTGTCGGCGCTGGAGGCGATTTTTCCGGATGATGCGGTGCTCGGGGCGCGTTACCCGCAAGCCGTCATGCAGATGCTCGATCGATAACACCGGCATCGCATAGGTATTTACACAACTTTGAAATACGGTGAAGGACTATGTCCGTAGCAGCTGTCGAGCCCGTGACGCTCCGCGTCCCTAGAGGCATTCTTTTGCGGCGCATGAGAACGATCAAACAGCCAATTACAGGGCCACCCCCGTAGCAGCTGTCGAGCCCGCGAGGCTGCGTTCGGCCGCAGAGCGGTCGTAAAATCAGGCAACACCTTCGTTCAGGCAAACCGCGTGTGCAGGATATGCGAGGACTTCGTCCTCGAACGCAGCCTCGCAGGCTCGGCAGCTGCTACAAGAGCTGGAAGAGCAAGATGTGTAGATACTTATGACCAGCATCGGCAGGCCCGTTCATGTCGTTGCCGACGGGCCTGTTGCGCTTGAAGATCAGGCTTTGCCGTTGACACCCTTGGTGTTCGGAACGGCAGTGCCATTGCCCATGCCATAAGTCTTCAGGTTCTGCAGTACGTAGATCGCCTTCTTGTACTCGGGGATCAGATGATTGGCGTACTTGTTGCCTTTGAGGTTGTTGTTCTGGATGGTATCCAGCTGCGTCGCGAAGTACTCCAGCGCATTGAATTTTTCGTCCAGGTTTTTCGGCACCCCAAAGCGATCGAACTTGTCGCCAGCGTTGAGCAGCGTCAGGGCCGTCACATCGCTGATCAAACCCCGATCGCGCAAAAAGGCGCTGATGTTGCCGAGCTGTTTGACCGTGACCGTCTCGGGGTCGAATCCCTTGAAATTCTTGTAGAGCTTCTGCTCGTTCATTTTCGCGGTGTTCAGCGCCAATGGGTCGTTGCCCACCAGTGCGAGCATCTGCTTGACCTTGACGCTCTGCGGTACGGGTTTGCTGCCACTCGTTCCGCCCTCGCGAATCAGTAATCCGGCCTTACTGGTCCAGCCACCGACATAACCGATCGTCATGACAGTGCCCCTGTGTGCAGACATCCTTGTAAGGCGAGCATAAAAAGTCCTTATTCAACCGATGGAATTGCGCGCAAGTATCAATGTGCCAGCGCCCCTCCACCTACAAATATTTCAGCTTTTTACAATTTTTGTACAATTCGGATACAAACCACCAAACCCTTGAATTCATTGATTTGAAACCATTGTTTAACAATCGGACCGTCACTGAATCCGATTTAAAAGCGTCCCAACAAAACCACGTCGCCAGCCCGGAACGGAAGCGTAAGTGTCTCGCGCCCGTGACTAACCGGTCGTCCGTAAAAAGCCTGTTTTGGGACCATGGTACTAAAGTTCGTCTGCCGCAGGCCGATAGCTGCTAAACGCCGCAATAAATCAACAAGAGCGCTTAGCACGCCACAGAAGGACAGGTTCAATGCCCGCATTCCGTACCATTCAAGCCCGTTACACTCTGTTTCTGGTGCTGTTCATCCTGTTGTTATTCGCCTTGACGGTGGCGGGCATCAGCCAGTTGGTCGCGCCGAAACTTCGGCACACGGAAGAACAGGTGGCCCTGAACCGTATTGCCGAAGTGGCCGATCAGATCCAGGGCGAACTGAACAAGGTTCAAGCGCAACAACGCAGCATCACCCAAACCATCCCCCTGCTCGACAGCGCGGCCATCGACACCGTGCTGCCTGGCCTGGTGGATCAGTACGGTGAGCTGAAGGTGTTTGGTGGAGGGATCTGGCCATTGCCTGGCCAGCGCGAAGCCGGACGCAACAAATTCAGTACTTTCTGGCACCGGGATGCGTCGGGCAAACTGGCCGTCAACACGTTCTGGAACAGCGACGCTGCGCCCAACTATTACGACCAGTCCTGGTACAAGGGCGGCATGCAGACGCCGCGTGGTCAATGCGCCTGGGCCGCCGCCTACAAGGACGATGCCAGTGCAGAACCGCGTACCAACTGCGCCATGGCGATTGCGCGCAATGGCGTGCCGTACGGGGTCGCGACCATTGACGTCACGCTGGGCTTCTTCAATGATCTGGTAGCGCGCAAGGAAAAAGACCTCGGCGCCGAAATGCTGATCGTCGAAGCCGACGGCAAGATCATCAGCAACAGCTCACGCATCAATAGCCCGATTGTCCTGAAAAACATCAGTGAACTGGCAAGCAACTCGCCTTTTGCCGCGCAGATCAAAACCGCACTTGAGCGCCGTGACGCTTCGCTGCAGCGCGTCGAGTTCGACAATCAAGGCGTGGCGAACACCTTCTTCATGCGTCCGATCGAAGGCACGCCGTGGTTCCTCGCCACCGCCCTGCCGACCAAACTGATTACTGCTCAACGCGACGATGTGCTGAGCACCTTGAGCCTGTTGCAGATCCCGATGGTCTTGCTGCTGGTGCTGCTGCAAATCTATGCGATCCGCCAACTGATCCAGCGCATGAAAGCCTTGAAAGCCAACATTGACGCGCTGTCCACCGGCGACGCCGACCTGACCCGGCGCATCACCATTCGCGCCGAGGATGAGCTGGGCGCGATCGGTCATTCGGTCAATACCTTCATCGCCTACCTGCAAAACATGATCGGCGAAGTCACCCAGGCCACGGGCGCCATGGCCTCAAGCCTGGACAAACTGCAACAGACCTCGGCACACACCAACCAGATCCTGCAGCGTCATGCCTCGGAGACCGACCAGACCGTCACCGCCATCACCGAGATGAGTTCGACCGCCGACAGCGTCGCCGAGAACGCTGCACAAACCGCCGCGTTTACCCAGCGCGCCAATGAACACGCCGACCGTTCGCGGGTGGTGGTGGGCGAAGCCTCAAGCAGCGTGAGCGCATTGATCGGCGAAGTGGCCAGCGCCACCCATAAAGTCGAAAGCATGCAGCAGGACGCCCAGCGCATCACCGAAATCCTTGGAGTGATCGGCGCCATTGCCGGACAAACCAACCTGCTGGCGCTCAACGCAGCGATTGAAGCGGCACGCGCCGGTGAACAAGGTCGAGGCTTTGCAGTGGTCGCCGATGAAGTGCGCGCCCTCGCCGCCCGTACCCAGGCCAGCACCTCGGAGATCAACGAGATGCTCAGCCGTCTGACCCAGGGCGTCAGTTCTTCGGTGGCGGCGATGGAAAATACCCAGACCAGCTGTCAGTCCGCCGCCGATGCGACGGCACGCGTCAACGCAGGATTGGACGAAATGGCCGGTTCGGTCAGCCACATCAACAGCCTCAGCACCCAGATCGCCACTGCCGCCGAACAACAGAGCGCGGTGACCGAGGAGATCAACCGCAGCATGGTGCAGATCCGCCACATGGTCGAAGAGCTGGTGCAAAGCGGTCACGCCACCGAGCTCAATACGCGCCAGTTGCTGGACGCCAATAGCCGGGTCAGTTCGATCATGGGACGCTTCAAGGTCAAGTGAACCAGTAAATGATGCCCGCGTGTGTCGCGCGGGCATCAACTTGGGAGCTCACAGAACTCGGAAACAATCGCACGCTAAGGTTTTAAGGGCCGCTGCAGTGGCCGAAACGTCCCAGCAGATATCTACCGTGTCGTTCTCAAACCGGTTGATAGGTAGGTCCGGTACGTGATGAATCGAGGAAGGGCTGAGACCCTTCCTCGACATTTATCTGGTCCCACCGGTTGAGGATGAGGTCAGTCGTCAAATTGGCGCCATTCGTCGATCCCAGCGCGATTCCGCCGCCGGTTCTCTTGTGCGTCGATCCGCAGGGGAGGAAACCGTTCCGCACCGACCGTCCAACGTGCCGTCGCTCGCGCCACCCTACGTCCAAAGCGCTCCGCGCTAAGCCTGTCGCCTGAGTGCGGAGCATTCTCCGCCGTGCCATCATTCAAGCTTTGAGTCATCAGGCCTAGCCATGATCCGTTGACGTTCACGTCGGTGAAACCGCCATCGGTATAGTTGCCACCAGGCAAATCCCCGGCGCTTACCCACATCATTCCCATTTGCGCCGCGAAGATCGACATCTGCTGCAGCGTTACGAGCTTGTCGCCGGAGCGCGCTCCAGAGTTTGTGAACCCGGCTGCGATCTTGTCTTTCCACTCCTGGCTGCGCCAAGGCACGATGCCAGCCTCGAGGAACAGCTTGAACAAACCATGGGCGGATCCCATATAGGTGGGCGCACCGAAGACTATGGCGTCAGCCGCCGCTAGCCGGTTCATCACATCGTCGTCACGCCACCTGCCATCACTATCAATCTGAGCGGGCACGATCTCGATGAGTTCGGCACATGTTCCCTCAACCATTTCCGAGCCTCGCCTGACATGCTCCGCAACAGTCCGGGTGTGACCTCGTCCGGATGAATACACAATTGCGACGATAGTCATTGATTTCTCCTGATTAGTACTGCTGGTAGATTTGGGTTGAGCTTCGACTCGTTGCTTTTTGATTGTTTCCGACAGGAAATACGGGGCGCCTTGCGCACGGTAGACCATCCACTGGGTACAGCTACTGAACTCCGTCAGACTGACGTATACCCTGACTTGATGCCAGGCTACCAGACATCAAGTCAGGTTAGCGTTTGAAAAGCCGCGTGTGTATCGAGTTTCTGGAAGAAGGCTTGGTGTTCACTGGTGAAGACTCACCCATGGCCAACCAAGACCTGCCTTCAAGGGATGTCCATGTATAATTTTGAAACATAAGTGTCCTTCTTCATCGGAAAAAATGATCAAAATGCGCTGCGTGAAATGATCAACGAGAGATAACCGATGAAAACCACACTGCGTCTGACGGCCCTTTCTGCCTTGCTCATCACATCGCTGGCCCAGGCCGCCGAGCTGATTCCGATCGATGTACACCGCGATGCCAATTGCGGTTGCTGCAAAAAGTGGATCGCGCACCTGGAAGCCAACGGCTTCAAGGTCAATGACCACGTCGAAACCAACATGAGCGAAGTCAAGCAGCGCCTCGGCGTCCCGCCGCGACTGGCTTCATGCCACACCGCTGTGATCAACGGAAAATTTGTCGAAGGCCATGTCCCCGCTGAACAGGTACTGGCCTTGAGTAAATCCGACCTGCTCGGCGTAGCGGCTCCGGGCATGCCCATGGGCTCGCCAGGCATGGAAACGGATGGCATGGCCGACGCTTATCAGGTCATGGGCCTGACCAAAAACGGCACCGACAAAGTGATCGCCGACTACCCGGCCCAGTAATGTTTATAGGTTACCTCGGGCTGTTCTTCGCGGCGTTCGGTGCCGCGACGCTGTTGCCGTTGCAGTCCGAGGCGGTGCTGGTGGGGTTGTTGCTCAACGGCCAATATTGGCTGTGGCTGCTGCTCGGCGTCGCCACGGTCGGCAATGTGCTGGGTTCGCTGGTGAACTGGTGGCTGGGGCGCGGCATCGAGCGCTTCAGGGAACGTCGCTGGTTTCCGGTCAGCCCTGATCATCTGGAAAGAGCCCGCGTGCACTATCAGCGCTACGGTCACTGGTCATTGCTGCTGAGTTGGGTGCCTATCATTGGCGACCCGCTGACCCTGGTGGCCGGCGTGATGCGCGAACCAGTGGGGCGTTTTCTGCTGATGGTGACCTTCGCCAAAGGTGCACGTTATGGTGTGCTGGCGCTGGCGACATCGGGCTGGATGCTCTGAACCTTTATTGCGGTCAATTGTTAATGTCGCGCTAATCGCGGTGTTCCAGCATCGGCCGATTCGTAATGGAGTTCACCTATGCCCAACTCGCGTCCTCTTTGGTTGTCCGGCCTGCTCCTGACACTTGCCCTGCCCGCCCTGGCCCACGCCGAAGGCCCCGCCTATGGGCCGGAGCTTCAAGGCTTCGACTATCCCTACACCGTCAAGCACTTTGCCTTCGAGTCCCAGGGTAAAACTCTGCAAATGGGTTACATGGACGTCGCCGCCAGCGGCAAGGCCAACGGCCGCAGCGTGGTGCTGATGCACGGCAAGAATTTCTGCGGCGCAACCTGGGACAGTTCGATCAAGGCCCTGAGCGACGCAGGTTATCGGGTGATCGCCCCGGATCAGATCGGTTTCTGCACCTCCAGCAAACCGGACAATTATCAGTACAGCTTCCAGCAACTGGCGAGCAACACCCACGCATTGCTGACCAAACTCGGCATTCAAAAAGCCAGCCTGCTGGGCCACTCCACCGGCGGCATGCTCGCCACCCGTTATGCGCTGCAATACCCCGAGCAAGTCGAGCAACTGGCGCTGGTCAATCCCATCGGACTCGAAGACTGGAAAGCCCTCGGCGTGCCTTATCTCACGGTGGATCAATGGTACGCACGCGAACTCAAGGTCTCCGCCGAGGGCATTCGCAACTATGAGCGAAGCACTTACTACGTCGGACGCTGGAAGCCCGAATTCGAGCGCTGGGTGGACATGCTCGCCGGCCTGAACAAAGGGCCGGGGCACACTCAGGTCGCGTGGAACTCGGCACTGATCTACGACATGATCTTCACCCAGCCGGTGTATTACGAATTCAAGGACCTGAAAATGCCCACCCTGCTGTTGATCGGCACCGAAGACACCACAGCCATTGGCAAAGACATTGCGTCGCCGGCGGTCAAGGCCAGACTGGGTGACTACAAGGTCCTGGGCAAACAGGTCGCACAACTGATTCCACAGTCGACGCTGATCGAATTCCCCGGCCTGGGTCACGCACCACAAATAGAACAACCCGCGCAATTTCATCAGGCGCTACTTGGCTGGCTGACCAAGACCGCGCCAACCCTTTAGAAGAGGCAATGCTCATGGCTGTGCAGATTGCGGTGATTGATGACTGGCAGGGCGTGGCCCGTGATGTGGTGGATTGGGCGTCGCTGGAGGGTATCGGCGAAGTCAGCTTTTTGCATGACTATCCCGCCGACCACACCACTCTAAGTGAACGCCTGCGACCCTTCGAGGTGATTTGCGTGATGCGCGAGCGCACGCTGTTCGACGAAGCACTTCTGCGCAGCTTGCCCGAACTCAAGTTGCTGGTGACCGGTGGCATGCGCAACGCGGCCATTGACCTCAAGGCTGCTGCCGAGCTGGGGATTCAGGTCTGCGGCACCGACAGCTACAAACACGCGGCGCCTGAGTTGACCTGGACGCTGATCATGGCCCTGACCCGCAATCTGCTCGCAGAAGCCAACGCCCTGCGTGCCGGCCACTGGCAGCAAGGCCTGGGCGGCGACTTGCACGGCAAGACCCTGGGTATTCTGGGCCTGGGCAGCATTGGTAAACGAATCGCCCAGTTCGGCCAGGTGTTCGGTATGCGCGTTATCGCCTGGAGCGAAAACCTCACCGCCGAGCGCGCTGCTGAAGCCGGCGTGAGTTATGTCAGCAAGCGTGAACTGTTCGAGCAGGCCGATGTGCTGTCGATCCATCTGGTGCTCAGTGAGCGCAGCCGCGGCCTGGTCGATGCAGAGGCACTGGGCTGGATGAAGCCTGGCGCAGTGCTGATCAATACTGCCCGCGGCCCCATTGTCGATGAAGCCGCATTGATCCGGGCCCTTGAGCAAAACCGTCTGAAGGGCGCAGCGCTGGATGTCTTCGAGCACGAACCATTGGCCGCCGACCATCCGTTTCGGACATTGCCCAACGTGCTGGCCACCCCGCATATCGGCTATGTCAGCGAACAGAACTACCAGTTGTTCTTTTCACAGATGATTGAGGATATCCAGGCCTGGGCAACCGGCCATTCGATCCGCGTACTGAACTAGATCGGGATTAGTTGGCCAGGGTCAGCCCATTGGCTGGCAACGGCAATGCGGTTTTGTAGCGTACCTGCTTGAGCGCAAAGCTTGAGCGGATGTTGGCGACGCCCGGGACTTTGGTCAGAAAGTCCATCATGAAACGCTCCAGCGACTGAATGGTCGGCACCAATACGCGGATCAGATAATCCGGGTCGCCGGCCATCAGGTAGCACTCCATCACCTCCGGACGGTTGGCGATTGCCGCCTCGAACTGCGCCAGCGCCTCCTCCACCTGTTTCTCCAGGCTGACGTGAATGAACACGTTGACGTGCAGCCCCAGCAGCTCGGCATCCAGCAGCGTGACCTGCTCGCGAATCAGCCCCAATTCTTCCATGGCCTTGACCCGATTGAAGCACGGTGTTGGAGACAGATTCACCGAGCGAGCGAGGTCGGCGTTGGTGATGCGGGCATTCTCCTGAAGGCTGTTGAGAATGCCGATGTCGGTACGGTCAAGTTTGCGCATGAGACAAAACCACCTGCTTTTTATGTTTATGCAGATTTTTTATCCTCAAATGACCTTGAGCGCAACGAAACAGAGATAAATATTCTTCTTGGCCCGGCCTATGATTGTTGTAGGACAAGATTTCTTTTATCGAAGAATGACGGTCAGCTCACTACAAGAAATTCACAAGATCGAGCGTAGAAGCCATGAACCAAGCGTACGAACCGCTGCGCCTGCACGTTCCCGAACCTTCGGGCCGTCCCGGCTGCAAAACCGACTTCTCCTACCTGCATCTGACCGATGCCGGCACGGTGCGCAAACCCCCAATCGACGTAGAACCTGCCGACACCGCTGATCTGGCCAAGGGCCTGATTCGCGTACTCGACGATCAGGGCAATGCCCTGGGTCCCTGGGCGGAAGGCGTACCGGCGGAGATTCTGCGTAAAGGCATGCGTGCCATGCTCAAGACGCGGATTTTCGACAACCGCATGGTGGTCGCCCAACGTCAGAAAAAGATGTCGTTCTACATGCAAAGCCTTGGCGAAGAAGCCATCGGCAGCGCCCAGGCCCTGGCCCTGAACATCGACGACATGTGCTTCCCCACCTACCGTCAGCAAAGCATTCTGATGGCCCGCGAAGTGCCGCTGGTGGACCTGATCTGCCAACTGCTGTCCAACGAGCGCGATCCGCTCAAGGGCCGTCAGTTGCCGATCATGTACTCGGTACGCGATCACGGTTTCTTCACCATTTCCGGCAACCTCGCCACCCAGTTCGTGCAAGGCGTGGGCTGGGGCATGGCTTCGGCGATCAAGGGCGATACCAAGATCGCCTCGGCCTGGATCGGCGACGGCGCCACCGCTGAATCGGACTTCCACACTGCCCTGACCTTCGCCCACGTATACCGTGCGCCGGTGATCCTCAACGTGGTCAACAACCAATGGGCAATCTCCACCTTCCAGGCGATTGCTGGCGGTGAAGCCACCACGTTCGCCGGTCGTGGCGTCGGCTGCGGCATCGCCTCCCTACGAGTCGATGGCAACGATTTCATCGCGGTCTACGCGGCCTCTGCCTGGGCCGCCGAACGCGCCCGCCGCAACCTCGGCCCGACCATGATCGAATGGGTCACCTACCGAGCCGGCCCGCACTCGACGTCCGACGACCCGTCCAAGTACCGCCCCGCCGACGACTGGAGCCACTTCCCGTTGGGCGACCCGATTGCGCGCCTCAAGCAGCACCTGGTGAAAATCGGTCAGTGGTCCGAAGAGGAACACGTGGCCCTCAGCGCCGAACTCGAAGCCGAAGTGATTGCCGCGCAAAAAGAAGCCGAGCAGTACGGCACCCTCGCCGGTGGCCAGATTCCGAGCGCCGCGACGATGTTCGAAGACGTCTATAAAGAGATGCCGGAGCACTTGAAGCGCCAGCGTCAAGAGTTGGGGATCTGACATGAACGATCACAACAATAATATTCAGTTGGAAACCGCCATGACCACAACCACCATGACCATGATCCAGGCCCTGCGCTCGGCCATGGATGTGATGCTTGAGCGTGACGACAACGTCGTGGTGTTCGGCCAGGACGTCGGCTACTTCGGCGGCGTGTTCCGTTGCACCGAAGGCCTGCAAAGCAAATACGGCACCTCTCGGGTGTTCGATGCGCCGATCTCCGAAAGCGGCATCGTCGGCGTCGCCGTCGGCATGGGCGCTTACGGTTTGCGGCCAGTGGCCGAGATCCAGTTCGCCGATTACGTCTACCCGGCGTCGGACCAGATCATTTCCGAAGCCGCACGCCTGCGCTATCGCTCGGCCGGCGAGTTCACCGCCCCGATGACCCTGCGCATGCCTTGCGGCGGCGGCATCTACGGTGGCCAGACTCACAGCCAGAGCATCGAGGCGATGTTCACCCAGGTCTGCGGTTTGCGCACGGTCATGCCGTCCAACCCTTACGACGCCAAAGGCCTGCTGATCGCCTCCATCGAGAACGATGACCCGGTGATCTTCCTTGAGCCAAAACGCCTGTACAACGGCCCGTTCGACGGCCATCACGATCGCCCGGTAACCCCGTGGTCGAAACACCCGGCCGCGCAAGTGCCGGACGGTTACTACACCGTGCCGCTGGACGTCGCCGCCATTACCCGTCCGGGCAAGGACGTGACCATCCTGACTTACGGCACCACGGTGTATGTCTCGCAAGTCGCCGCCGAGGAAACCGGCATCGACGCCGAAGTCATCGACCTGCGCAGCCTGTGGCCGCTGGATCTGGAAACCATCGTCAAGTCGGTGAAGAAAACCGGGCGCTGCGTGATCGTTCACGAAGCCACCCGCACCTGCGGTTTCGGCGCCGAACTGGTGTCGCTGGTTCAGGAACATTGCTTCCACCACCTGGAAGCGCCGATCGAGCGTGTGACCGGCTGGGACACTCCCTACCCGCATGCGCAGGAATGGGCGTATTTCCCAGGTCCGTCCCGTGTGGGCGCGGCTTTGAAACGGGTCATGGAGGTCTGAATGGGCACGCACGTTATCAAGATGCCGGACATTGGCGAAGGCATTGCAGAAGTTGAACTGTCGGTGTGGCACGTCAAGGTCGGCGACATGGTCGTCGAAGATCAGGTACTGGCCGATGTGATGACCGACAAGGCGATGGTCGACATCCCGTCCCCGGTGCATGGCAAGGTCATCTCCCTCGGCGGTGTGCCAGGTGAAGTCATGGCCGTCGGCAGCATTTTGATCAGCATCGAAGTAGAAGGCGCGGGCAACGTCAAAGAGTCGTCTCAGCCTGCGGCGGTCGCAGAAGCACCGAAGCCTGCGCCGGTTGCCGCAGCGAAAGTCGAAGCCGTGGTTGAAAGCAAACCCGCCGCACCGGTTCGCCCTGTCGTGCCGCAAGGCCCGCTGGTCGCTCGCGACGCCGATGAACGCCCACTGGCCTCCCCGGCCGTGCGCAAACACGCGCTGGATGCCGGCATTCAATTGCGCCTGGTGCGCGGCACCGGCCCTGCCGGGCGGATTCTTCACGAAGACCTCGACGCCTATCTGGCACAAGGTCAGTCGAACGCATCGACCGCTGTGGCCGCTTATGCCGAACGCAACGACGAACAGCAGATCCCGGTGATCGGCATGCGTCGCAAGATCGCCCAGCGGATGCAGGACGCGACTCAGCGTGCGGCACACTTCAGCTATGTCGAAGAAATCGACGTCACTGCGGTGGAAGAACTGCGTGCGCATCTGAATGAAAAGCATGGCGCCACTCGCGGCAAGCTGACCTTGCTGCCATTCCTGGTCCGCGCCATGGTCGTCGCCCTGCGCGACTTCCCGCAGATCAACGCCCGTTACGACGACGAAGCCCAGGTCATCACCCGCCTCGGCGCCGTACATGTGGGCGTCGCGACCCAAAGCGACATTGGTTTGATGGTGCCGGTGGTACGTCACGCCGAAGCTCGCAGCCTGTGGGACAGCGCTGCGGAAATCTCCCGTCTGGCCACTGCTGCACGCAATGGCAAGGCCAGCCGCGATGAACTGTCCGGCTCGACCATCACCCTGACCAGCCTCGGCGCCTTGGGCGGCATCGTCAGCACCCCGGTGCTGAACCTGCCGGAAGTGGCCATCGTCGGCGTCAACAAGATCGTCGAACGGCCGATGGTGATCAAAGGCCAGATCGTGATTCGCAAGATGATGAACCTCTCCAGCTCTTTCGATCACCGGGTGGTCGATGGCATGGACGCGGCGCAATTCATCCAGGCCATCCGTGGCTTGCTCGAACAACCCGCCACGCTGTTCGTGGAATAAGCATTTGTGGAGCAAGGCATGCAACAGACTCTGAACACCACGCTGCTGATCATCGGTGGCGGCCCTGGCGGTTATGTGGCGGCGATTCGCGCCGGCCAGTTGGGCATCAGCACCATTCTGGTCGAAGGCCAGGCGCTCGGTGGCACCTGCCTGAACATCGGCTGCATTCCGTCGAAAGCGTTGATCCATGTGGCCGAGCAGTTCCATCAGACTCAGCACCACAGTCAGCACTCGGCCCTCGGGATCAACGTCTCGGCGCCGACCCTGGACATCGGCAAAAGCGTCGAGTGGAAGGATGGCATCGTTGATCGCCTGACCACCGGCGTCGCCGCGCTGCTGAAAAAGCACAAGGTCCAGGTCATTCACGGCTGGGCCAAGGTCATCGATGGCAAAACCGTCGAAGTCGGCGACACCCGGATCCAGTGCGAGCACCTGCTGCTGGCCACCGGCTCGAAAAGCGTCAACCTGCCGATGCTGCCGATTGGCGGGCCGATCATCTCTTCCACCGAAGCCCTGGCGCCGAAAAGCCTGCCAAAACGGCTGATCGTGGTGGGTGGCGGCTACATCGGGCTTGAGCTGGGCATTGCCTACCGCAAGCTCGGCGCCGAGGTCAGCGTGGTCGAAGCGCAGGATCGCATTCTGCCAGCCTACGACGCCGAACTGACCCAACCGGTCAACGAAGCGCTCAAGCAACTCGGCGTGAAGCTTTACTTGAAGCACAGCGTCGAAGGCTTTGATTCACAAGCAAATTCATTACAAGTGCGCGACCCGAATGGCGAAATTCTGAACCTGGCTACCGATCAGGTGCTGGTGGCCGTCGGGCGCAAACCCAACACCCAAGGCTGGAACCTTGAAGCGTTGAACCTGGACATGAACGGTTCGGCGATCAAGATCGACAACCGCTGTGCGACCAGCATGCGTAACGTCTGGGCCATCGGTGACCTGAGCGGCGAGCCGATGCTCGCCCACCGCGCCATGGCACAGGGTGAAATGGTCGCCGAGCTGATCTCGGGCAAACACCGCGAGTTCAACCCGACTGCCATCGCCGCCGTGTGCTTTACCGACCCGGAACTGGTGGTGGTCGGCAAGACTCCGGACGAAGCCAAGGCCGCGGGCCTGGATTGCATCGTGTCGAGCTTCCCGTTCGCCGCCAATGGCCGGGCGATGACCCTGGAGTCGAAAAGCGGTTTCGTACGGGTGGTCGCACAGCGTGACAATCATCTGATTGTCGGTTGGCAAGCGGTCGGTGTCGGCGTGTCCGAGTTGTCGACGGCATTCGGCCAGTCCCTGGAAATGGGCGCACGCCTGGAAGATATCGCCGGCACTATCCACGCCCATCCGACGTTGGGTGAAGCGGTGCAGGAAGCGGCGTTGCGCGCATTGGGGCACGCGTTGCACCTGTAAAAAGCTGCCGCAAACCCCGTAGCAGCTGCCGAGCAGCGCGAGGCTGCGTTCGGCGGCGCAGCCGTCGTAATCCGGCTGACGCGGTCAGCCTGCAATAACACGGTTGCAGATTTTGCGACGGCTTTGCCGTCGAACGCAGCCTCGCGGTGCTCGACAGCTGCTACGGGGATATCGCATTCCGGGCTGCGATTTCGGTCCGGAATGAAGTATTGTTGTCCCCATCCAGAAAAACGTCAGAAGCCTTGAACCGTTCAGGCGATTGTTAAGTGATAGAGGGTGTCATGGGTAACGAAAGCATCAATTGGGACAAGCTGGGTTTTGACTACATCAAGACAGACAAGCGTTATCTGTCGTACTGGCGCAACGGTTCCTGGGACAAAGGCACCTTGACCTCCGACAATGTGCTGCACATCAGCGAAGGCTCGACCGCCCTGCACTACGGCCAGCAATGCTTCGAAGGTATGAAGGCCTATCGTTGCAAGGACGGCTCGATCAACCTGTTCCGCCCCGACCAGAACGCCCTGCGCATGCAGCGCAGTTGCGCTCGCCTGCTGATGCCACCAGTGGCAACCGAAGATTTCATCGAAGCCTGCAAGGCCGTGGTTCGTGCCAACGAGCGTTTCATTCCGCCGTACGGCACTGGCGGCGCGCTGTACCTGCGTCCGTTCGTGATTGGCGTGGGTGACAACATCGGCGTGCGTACCGCTCCCGAGTTCCTCTTCTCGATCTTCTGCATCCCGGTCGGCGCCTACTTCAAGGGTGGCCTGACCCCGCACAATTTCCTGATCTCCAGCTACGACCGCGCCGCGCCACAAGGCACCGGCGCAGCCAAGGTCGGTGGCAACTACGCTGCCAGCCTGATGCCCGGCTCCGAGGCCAAGAAGGCGCACTTCGCCGACTGCATCTACCTGGACCCGATGACCCATACGAAGATCGAAGAAGTCGGCTCGGCCAACTTCTTCGGTATCACCCACGACAACACCTTCGTTACGCCGAAATCCCCTTCGGTGTTGCCAGGCATCACCCGCCTATCGTTGATCGAGCTGGCAAAATCGCGTTTGGGTATGGAAGTCATTGAAGGCGACGTGTTCATCGACAAGATCGGCGACTTCAAGGAAGCCGGCGCCTGCGGTACTGCTGCGGTAATCACGCCGATCGGCGGCATCGAGTACAACGGCAAACTGCACGTGTTCCACAGCGAAACCGAAGTCGGCCCGATCACCCAGAAGCTCTACAAAGAGCTGACCGGTGTGCAGACCGGCGACATCGAAGCGCCAGAGGGCTGGATCGTCAAAGTCTGATCCAGCGCTTGCGGCACTAAAAAGCCCACCCATCGCTAACGCGGTGGGTGGGCTTTTGATTTTCAGCGCCAGTGAAAGCATCAAGATCGCAGCCTTCGGCAGCTCCTACATGTATACCTCGCGCCGTAGGAGCTGCCGAAGGCTGCGATCTTTTGATCTTAAAATCACCCTGCGATCAATCGCCCTACCTGACCGGCATCTACTTCGATCCAGGCAAACAACCACTCCAGAAACACCTGAGTCTGCGCCGTCACATCCGGCGCAATACCGTAGTAATAACGCGGCAACGGCATCCGCAGTTCGGGCAACGGGCAGATCAGACGGCCGCTCGACACGTCACTGCCTAGCAAGGAGGCCGGACACAAGGCAATGCCCTGTCCCTCCACGGCGGCCTCAAGCACCGGATGCATATGATCGAACTGCAGCGTCGTCTGAGTCGCTGACTGCGTTTCGCCAAACAGCAGGGCCCAGTTGTGCCAGTCCTCGCGACGCGTCTTGGCGGTCAGCAAGGTATGTCGGCTGAGGGCGTTCAAGTCGTCGAGCGGTAGGCGCTCGATCAGCGATGGCGCCGCGACCAGCAGCAGTTCGTCTTCAAACAGTACCTGAGCGTGAATGTCGGGCGCCCAGCCGTCGCGGCCACGTCGGATGACAATGTCGAACCCGTCTCGTGCGTGATCGGGCGCCAGAGTGGAAGTGACCACCACAGGTTTTATGTCTGGATGCAGCGCAATGAAATCCGCCAGCCTGGGCGTCAGCCAACGCTGGGCAAACGTCGGGCGGACATTGATCTTCACTGTGCGCAGTGAAGCCTGTTGTTTGAGCGCCGCTGCGGCGTTGGCAATCTGTGACAGCCCGGCGCTGACCTGCTCAAAGAAACTCTGTCCTGCCGGAGTCAGCACCGATTGCCGGATACGCCGCTCGAACAGCAGCACGCCCAGGTGCTCCTCAAGCAATTTGATATGACGGCTAACAGCACTGTGGCTGACATGTAGCTCCTCGGCCGCGAGGCTGAAGCTCTGATGACGAGCGGCGGCCGCGAAAGCGCGAACAGCATTCAAGGGGGGGAGTTGATTAATCATGCGTCTAATTTAGTCACATATGCGGCGCAATTAAAGCGTTTGTCACACTCTCCTCGTCAGGCCAATCTGCGGGCACGCAGCCAGTGCCACCTGTTGGAGTGAAAGATGAATAGCTACGGATTATTTTTACTGTTTGCCACCTTGACCATTCTCAGCCCCGGGCCAGGTGTGCTGCTGACGCTGACCAACGCGCTGCGCTATGGTTGGACGGGCGCACTGCCAGGGATTCTGGGGATCGCATCAGGGGCGTTTGTCGTCGCCGCCATCAGCGCCACCAGCGTTGGCCTGATTCTAGCCACGTCCGCAAACGCCTTTATCGCGCTGAAATACGCCGGGGCCGCCTACTTGTTGTACCTGGGCTACAAAAGCTGGCATTCGGATCGTTTCAGTACGCTACTTGAAACACGCCCCACCAGCCCTGGATATCGCTTCATAGAAGCAGCTTCAATCCAGTTTTTGAACCCCAAGGCAGTGTTCTTCTTTCTGGCGGTATTTCCACAGTTCATCGACCCCTCGGCGCACTTCTACGCCCAATTCTTCAAACTGGTCAGCTCCTACGGCGTGGTGGTGATCGTGGTCCATAGCAGCTATGCCTTGCTCGCCAATGCCGCCAAAGGCTGGTTGTCGAGTCCGAAGGGTGCCTGGCTGGCCGCGAAAATCTCAGGCGTGACCTTCACCGGATTCGGCCTGCTCATGGCCTCGGCCAGCCGCTAGTGAGCCTGGCGCACAACGGTGTGCCAGGCTCACTCTGGCACGACGAAAAAGCCGTCCAGCATTGGCGCTGCGCCTAAATGAGCAGACGTTTCAGCCCCGTCCTACAGCCACGACACTCAGACTTAAGATAGCGTCTTGTCGCATTTAACAGGCGAAACAAGGACACGCATGGCTTATAGCAAGGAAATACCAAAAGTCTGGAACCCTCCATTGGGCGACGGTCATCACCGCACCTCTAGATACATGACACCAACCGAGCTTGCAGAGCGTGAGGCTCGACAGCAGGCATATGAAGACATGCTCTGATCAAAGCTGGAACGGTCGACAACAAAGGCAACATTCAGGGAGTTAAAAAGTGAGCCTGCTCTATCAAGATCCATCGATGTACCATGACAAAGCGAGCACTCTTCTTGCTGAAGGAAAGGAAACGGATGTCATCGCCGCACTGATTTCCATCGGTCTTAACGAGCCAGATGGGGTGTGGGCTCAGAACACTTGCCTGCACTATCTGAACAGTGGGAGTGAAAACGTTGCATCAGCAGCCATCACAGCCCTTGGCCATGTGGCACGCCGACACGGTCAGTTGGAGGTAGAGAAGGTACTCGCAGCCTTTGAACGTGCGAAGGCGAGATTCCCCTCTCTTGAACCTGTCATCTCGGACACCCTCGAAGATATCGAGCTATTTACCTGACGTGGTGCCAGGTAAATACCTGTAGCGGTGTCCTCAAGCGTTGCGATATTCAACCGTCAGGTGTGACAGTTCATGGACCGGGGCCAGCCGTTCGCGGATGGCATCGGCCGTGAGGGCTGCCGAGGTCACAACGCTGACAATCGCTGCACGGGCCTGTGGGCCTACGCGCCAGACATGCAGGTCGGTGATGCTGACATCGCCTGTCGACTCAAGCAGTTCACGCACCTCGGCGGCGACGTGTTCATCGGTCGTATCCAGCAGCACCGCCGCGCTGTCTCGCATCAAGCCATAAGCCCAATTGGCGATCACGATTGCACCGACAATACCCATCACCGGGTCCAGCCAGACCCAACCCAGATAGCGACCGGCCAACAACGCAGCGATTGCCAGCACGGAGGTCATCGCATCGGCCAGCACATGGACATAGGCCGAACGCAGATTGTTGTCGTGATGATGCTCATGACCGTGACCGTGACCGTGACCGTGACCGTGGTCATGATGCGCAGAGTTGCCGGCCAGTAAAAGCGCGCTGACGATGTTCACGGCCAGGCCCACCACCGCGATCAGTGTCGCTTCGGTGAAGGCCACGGTGGTCGGTTGAAACAACCGCATGATGGACTCTGCGGCAATGACGATCGAGACCAGCCCCAACACCATGGCCGAGGCGAAACCCGCCAGATCTCCTACTTTGCCCGTACCAAAACTGTAGCGCGCATTACCGGCATTTCGTCTGGCAAACCCGTAAGCGATCGCGGTAATGCCGAGCGCACCGACGTGGGTGGCCATATGAAACCCATCCGCCAACAGCGCCATGGAACCGGTGATGTAACCGGCGGCAATCTCGCCAATCATCATGACGAACGTCAGCGCAACGACCCACAGTGTGCGTCTGGCATTGTCATCGTGGGTCGCTCCCAGAAACATATGATCGTGGGAAAAACGCGAAACCTGAGGTGAACTGTTCATGGGTTGCATGACCTTCAATTTGAATAACGACGAATGGCTTGCAGCAACTCTTCCAGGCCCTCGGCACGCTCTTGATCGCTGAGCTCGGGGCTGGCCACGTGCTCACGGGCGTGGGCCTCGATGAACTGATCCATCAGGCCGTTGACCGCGCCACGAATCGCCGCGACCAAATGCAGGGTTTTGGCGCAGTCAGCTTCCGACTCCAATGCGCGCTCGACGGCTTGAACCTGGCCGGCGATACGACGAACCCGCTTGAGCAGATCGTCTTTGTGTTCGTGAATGTGCGACATACCAATACCCCCTATACCTATCTGCAAAAAAGGATAGTCGCCGATCACCTCAACATTGGCAACCCTGCATTCACCCAATGGTTATGGGACAAGCCCCTCAACAGCGCTAGAACAAGGCGCTCGGATCAACCGCCTCGCCGCGTCGACCTGTACTCTTGGACGCCCCTGCTTGCGCAGTCGCCCTATCCGGATCAAAGGAATGTCAATGAGTGCAAATTTTTCGGGCATTACGTGGGGCTTTCCCGGCATCGACCGGCGTCTGTTGAAAGTGCAATTCAGTTTTTTGCTGATGGTTCTGGGGGGACGGTGCAATCAACTGGCGGTGGCCTGGTGGACCTTGCAGGAAACAGGCTCTGCGCTCTATTTCGCCAACATGATTGCCTGTTCCATCGCGGCGGAAGTGTTAGCCAAACCTCTGCTGGGATGGTTGGGGGATAAGTACAACAAAATTCTGATCATCAAGCTGGCCTCATGGATCAGCCTGCTGACAGCGCTGTTGATGGTGGTGCTGTCCGCCACGGGGTCGTTCAACCCCTGGACGGTGGGCGCGCTGATGATGATCAGCAGTGCGATCGTCGGCGTACGCGACCCTCTCCAGGCGTCGATCATTCCTTTGTTTGCGGACGACGATAAAGTCTCCCTGGCCTTTCGGACCAAAAGCGTGATGTCGTCCTTTTCCATTCTGCTTGGGCCGGTACTGGCCAGCGGGTTGATTTACGGGTTCGGTATCACGTTCGCCTTTGCCGCTGATTTTTTTGCGATTCTCATCGCCGGGGCGTTGATCGCGACCATCCCGAGCCACATCGGTGCCACTGGCCGAGGCGAAAAAGCCCCGGGTGCCAGTGGCTTCAGCATGATCTATTCCGGCTTCAAAGTGGTTTACGGAGTGAAAGTCGAATTTTACCTGGCCATCATTGCGATGCTGATCAACTTTGCCCTGTTTCCGTTCTTCACCATCCTGATCCCACTGTACGTAAAGGACGTCATCCAGTACCCGGTCACTTACATCGGTCTTCTGGATTCGTGCTTCGGACTGGGCATTCTGGCGGGCAGTTACAAGATCATCGGCTGGTTATCCGACCGGGTCCCCCGTGACATGTGTGTGTCCGCAGGTTTTGCATTACTGGGGTGCAACCTGGTGGTGGTCGGCACCGTTTCATCGTCGTTCATCGTGCCCGCGGCCTTTTTCTGCGGCGGCGTCGGCCTGATGTTGATCAACATCCCCACCTCCGCTGTGAGGTTGCTGGCAACGCCCAAGCTCCATCGCAACCGGATTTTTGCCACGGTTTCATTTCTGTCTGCGGCGGCCAGCCCCTTGGGCAGTTTCGCGATGAACACCCTGATCGCTTATCTGGGGGTCGCACTGACAATCACGCTGCTGGGCATCATGGTGCTGCTGTTATCTCTGCTGGTTTTTCTGGTACCCGATTTCAAAACTTTCATGCGTTCCCAGGATACGCAGCTCGATGATGCCTATCTGGACAAATACCCTGAAGCATTTGCGCACTGAGGTGCCTCGCCGTACTCCCGTCTCTTACAAACGGAGTTCGCAAAAAATTCTAAAACAAGACCTCGAGATCAACCGCCTCAGCCATCGCCTGATTTCCGAAATCCCCCGGATGCAGGTGATCGCCCGAATCGTACTTCGGCAGAAAACGAGTCGGATGTTGTGGGTCGCGCATGATGCGGTCGAAGTCAATCACGGCATCGAACGCCCCGCTGCTGCGAATCCACCGGTTGAGTGCCTGACACAACTGGTCTTTCTCGGCGCTGTAGTAGTGCTCGATCAGGGTGCCCTGGAGTGCATCCTCAAACGGCATCAGGGTCGTGCCGATGATCCGCACTTTATGCTGCCGCGCCTGGGCGATCAGGCGCTGATAACCGGCGATCAGCGTCTCCAGTGTCGGTATCGGCGTATTCGGAGCGAAGGTGCTGCCCGGCCAGCTGATGTCGTTGATTCCCAGCATCAACACCACACTGCTGACGCCGGGCTGGCGCAACACGTCGCGCTCGAAGCGCTTGGCCGCACTCTCGCCCATGCCGTCGTCGAGTAGCCGCGCGCCGGAGATCCCGGCGTTGAGCACGGCGACAGGCTGGGTGCTCAAGCGTTGTGCGAGAAAGTCGGTCCAGCGCCGGTTGCCGTTCAGCGTAGAACCACGACCGTCGGTGAGCGAATCCCCCAGCACCACCACGCCACGGGTTTCAGGCGCCGCGTCGACCAGTACTTCACTGAGGAACAGCCGCGCTTCGACCTCACTGTTGCCCTTTAGCTGTATGGCCTGGGTCTGGTTACCCGGGCTGATAACGGCTGTTTGCTTGCCGTCCCAATGGAAGGTGCTCAGCGGCGTGCGTTGCGGCAAGTACAGCGAGACCAGCAGTTCCGCGAGGGCCGGGACATGGAGGTCAATCGGGTCGCTGGTGCGTTTTTCGCCGGGGGCGATGCGCAATTGCGTCTGGCCATTGAAGGTCAGCGGCTGCCCGGCATTGCTCTCCTCAACCCGCTTCAGCCGTGCAGCGCCGATCAGCAGTGGCTGCTGACCATACTCGTTGGAAATCACCACGCGCATCCGATCCCCCGCGCTGCTGATCCGCAACTGCTGATGCACGGTGCTGTCGGTGAGGGTTTCGGGAATGAGTGTGGGCAGTGGCAGTTCATGGCCCCAGATCGGTTGAGGGCTGGCGGTCCAGGTGCTGACCCAATGCTCCTGGGCGTTGACCGGCGCCATGGCGAACAAGGCGCTCAACGACAGAATCACTGGCAATGCACTGTGAAGGTTTTTCATGCTGAATCTCCTTGAGGAAGCGTTTCGAGGAGGTCAGCGTGTTCCATTCAAAAAAGACGTGGTAGAAGGTTAATTCGAATACAGCCCATTCCAGAATTGAATGCCATGAATGATCTGAAAGCCATGCAGTGCTTTGTCCGTGCACTCGAGCTCGGTAGTCTGTCCGCTGCCGCCCGTGAGCTGGAAACCACTCAACCCAGCGTCAGCAAGCTGATCGCCGCTCTGGAAAAGCAATTGGGTGCGCGCCTGTTGACCCGTGGTAGCAGCGGATTGACGCCGACCGAGCCGGGCAAGCGTTTCTACGAACGCACGAAACGGATTCTTGAGGAATACGACGAAGCGCTCGCCGACGTCAGAGGTCTGACTGAACGCCCCCAAGGATTGCTGCGCATCAACGCACCGGTCAGCCTCGGCGTGTTGCGCCTGAATGCCTTGCTGCTGGAATTCATGGCGCAGTACCCGGAGATCGAGGTCGAGTTGATCCTCAATGATCGATTTGTCGACCTGACCGAAGAAAACGTCGACCTGGCCCTGCGTCTGGGAGGTGCACTACCGCCGAACGTCATCGCCCGCCGCGTCGCAACCTCGCCACGGATGCTGGTGGCAGCGCCTGCGTACCTGCGCAAGCATCCGCCATTGACGCACCCGACGGATCTGGGCCAACACAACTTCCTGCGCTTCGCCTGGCTGACCACCGGCGATCAACTGGAATTGAGCGGCCCCGACGGTGAACGTGCAACGGTCATCGCTCAGGGACGCTATCGAGCCAACAGCTCTTTGGCGATCCGCGACGGCCTTCTGCTCGGCGCTGGGCTGTGCATCACACCGGCCTGGCTGGTCAGCGATCTGCTGGAAAGCGGCCAACTGGTACGCGTGCTGCCGCAGTGGAGCGGCCCGGCCAACGAAGCGTTCCTGCTCTATCCGGAGCGCCGCTACCGACCGTTGCGCGCACGGTTGCTCACAGAGTTTCTCAGCGAGCGAATCGGCCAGTTACCGGGGTTCGAGGCGTAAAAGCGTCAGTCGTCGCGCGTCAGCACTTCGAGCAATTCAATCTCGAAAATCAGGTTGGAGTTGGGCGTGATGGCGCCCATCGAGCGCTCGCCATAGGCCAGGTGCGCCGGCACCAGCAATTTGCGCTTGCCGCCAACCTTCATCCCCATCAAGCCCTGATCCCAGCCCTTGATCACTCGGCCAGTGCCGATCACGCATTGAAAGGGTTTACCACGTTCCCAGGAAGAATCGAACGGTGTGCCATCCTCCAGAAAGCCGCGGTACTGGGTGGTAATCAAGGCGCCTTTGACGGCCACTTTGCCATCGCCCACTTCAAGGTCGATGACCTGCAATTCTTCGTTCATTACTGCTCTCTCATTAGCGATGACCCTAAACACGGACCGCGTTTTCTCAGATTTCGCCTCGCAGGGCAATGCTGTTGAAGACGCTGGTGCGGGCAGCGGCTCAACGCTCGATCGGCATGACCGCCAGAATCTGCCCGTTGGTGGTCTGCACCAGCATGTACTTGTCGTTGACTTGCACCCATTGGCTCTGGCTTGGCGGGGTTTTCAAGCCGTGACTCTTCCAGTTGACCAGGGCTTTTTCATAGCGTCTGTAGATCTCCGGCGCATGATCGCCGACTTGCAGGTTACGTGCATTGATCGGCGAAGCCTGGACGCTGGCTTGCACGGGATCATCGGCCAGGACCATCGGGCAAACGACGACAAAACTCGCAAACACCACCATGGCAGCCAGGTTTTCTTTATGCAGCATCGGTATTCCTCCAGTGAATTCGTGGCACCCGCTCTGGGACCACGCTTGCGTCCAGTCATTCGAAACGCTCACACCTCACTGTAGCGATGATTCTGCGCTTGACTGTACCTGCGCTTTCACCAAAGGCCAGAGTAGTCTGCTGACAACACAATCGCGCCTGCCTGAGCGGGCCCTGCCGGATGATTGCCATGCACATCGCCATTCTGACGTTTGAAGGGTTCAACGAACTGGACTCCTTGATTGCCTTCGGCATGTTGAGCCGGATTTCCTTGCTGGGAGATAAAGACTGGCGCGTGAGCATTGCCTCGCCAACTCCGCGAGTGACGTCCATGAACGGATTGACCATCGACGCCCACATCGACCTTGCACAAGCCTGTCAGGCCGATGCGGTACTGGTGGGCAGCGGGATGAGAACCCGCGAGGTGGCCAACGACCCGGCGATCATGGACCAACTACGACTGGACCCGACCCGCCAACTGCTGGCGGCGCAATGCTCCGGCACGTTTCTGTTGGCCAGGCTTGGATTGCTGGGCCACGCACCGGCCTGCACCGATACCACCAGCAAACCGTGGGTGGTGGCCGCCGGAATCAACATCATCAATCAGGCGTTCTACAGCGACAGCAATATCGCCACGGCCGGCGGCTGTCTGTCGGCTCAGTACCTCTCGGCCTGGCTGATCGCCCGCCTGAAGAGCCACGAAGCCGCCCGCGAGGTACTGCACTATTTCGCCCCGGTGGGCGAAAAGGACGAGTATGTGACGCGAGCGCTGTCGCATATCCACTCCGCAATGCAGGCGGCTGTCTGACTGCACCCGGATAAAACACCACGCGGCAACGTGTGCAGTGAGTCATTGGGGAGCTTCGCCCCAGTGATAATCTGCACGCATCAATAGATGTTAAATATGCACTTATCATATCGATCGACCTGCTCCAGTATCCCGCCCTAATAAGATCCATGCGCCACGTTGCGCATGTCATAAAAAGTGCGGGAGACAAAACATGCAGGCTACAACCCATCCGCCAGCGACATCCGCTCGCAGCAAGGCCAGTGCGATTTTCCGGGTCACCTCGGGCAACTTCCTGGAACAGTTCGACTTCTTCCTCTTCGGTTTCTACGCCACCTATATTGCGGCGGCGTTCTTCCCTGCCAGCAGCGAATTCGCCTCGCTGATGATGACCTTCGCGGTGTTTGGCGCGGGCTTCTTGATGCGGCCGTTGGGCGCGGTGATTCTCGGTGCGTACATCGATGACGTCGGCCGTCGCAAAGGTTTGATCGTCACCCTGTCGATCATGGCCAGCGGCACGATTCTGATTGTGCTGGTGCCCGGCTACGAGACCATCGGCCTGTTTGCCCCGGCGCTGGTGTTGATCGGCCGCCTGCTTCAGGGGTTTTCCGCAGGCGCGGAACTGGGTGGCGTGTCGGTGTACCTGGCGGAAATCGCCACACCGGGCCGCAAGGGTTTCTTCACCAGTTGGCAGTCGGCCAGTCAGCAAGTGGCAATCGTCATTGCCGCCGCGCTGGGCTATGCGCTGAATCAATGGATGCCGGCTACAGTGATTGCCGACTGGGGCTGGCGCATTCCGTTTTTCGTCGGCTGCATGATCGTGCCGTTCATCTTCCTGCTGCGGCGCAATCTCGAAGAAACCGCAGAGTTCACTGCCCGTCGCCACCGCCCAAGTATGCGTCAGGTGTTCGGCACGCTGCTGCAGAACTGGCAGATCGTAATCGCCGGGATGCTGATGGTGGCGCTGACCACCACCGCGTTTTACCTGATCACCGTGTACGCACCGACCTTCGGCAAAACCGTGCTGCACCTGAGCACCGCCGATGCGTTGCTGGTGACCTTGCTGGTCGGCGTGTCGAACTTCTGCTGGCTACCACTGGGCGGCGCACTGTCGGACCGCATCGGTCGGCGTCCGGTGTTACTGGCCATGACTCTGTTGACGTTGGCCACGGCCTACCCGGCGTTGTCGTACCTGGTCCAGGCACCGAGTTTCATCAACATGCTGTTGGTGCTGCTGTGGTTGTCGTTCATTTACGGTTTGTACAACGGCGCAATGGTTGCAGCACTGACTGAAATCATGCCGGTGGAAGTTCGCGTGGCCGGTTTCTCTCTGGCCTACAGCCTGGCGACAGCAGTATTCGGCGGCTTCACTCCGGCGATTTCGACCTTCTTGATTCAATACTCAGGCGATAAGGCCGCCCCCGGTTACTGGATGAGTTTCGCCGCGCTGTGTGCGTTGTGCGCAACGCTTTACCTGTACCGGCGCTCGACCGGTCGTTTGCAAGCCACCCCTGCCCCTTGATGAGCATAGGCATCTCTAGAACGTTGAAATGCGCTGCCGAACTGCTCCCGTAGCAGCTGTCGAGCCTGCGAGGCTGCGTTCGAGGACAAAGTCCTCGCAAATCCTGAGTCTACGGTTTACCTGGAAGAACCTGCCAGCTGATTCAACGACTGCTTCGCAGCCGAACGCAGCCTCGCAGGCTCGACAGCTGCTACGGGAGTCGGAACAGAAAGATGTGTAGATACTTATGCCTTGCGGAGAGAAACACTATGGAAAAACGATTGAACCTCATGGCGTTGACCCTGATCGGCGTCATGGGCCTGAGCAGCGTTGCCCAGGCTGAAGAGCTGCGCGTGATGACCTCCGGTGGCTTCACTGCCGCCTATAAAGTGCTCGGTCCGAAGTTCGCCGCCGCCACCGGCAACACCCTCGACACGGCACTCGGCCCGTCGATGGGCAAGGCGCCTGAAGCAATCCCTAATCGGCTGGCCCGTGGCGAACCCGCCGATGTGGTGATCATGGTTGGCTATGCGCTGGATGAGCTGATCAAGCAAGGCAAGGTCTTGCCCGGGTCACGGGTTGAACTGGCCGATTCGCGGATTGGTCTGGTGGTGCGCGAGGGTGCGGCGAAGCCGGACATCGGCTCGGTCGAGGGGCTGAAGGCGACCTTGCTCAACGCCCGGTCCGTAGCCTACTCCGACAGCGCCAGCGGCGTGTACATCCAGGACCAGATGTTCAAGCGCCTGGGGATCGAGCCGCAGCTCAAAGCCAAATCGACCATGGTGCCGAAAATCCCGGTGGGCTCTGTGGTTGCCACTGGCGAGTACCAATTGGGCTTCCAGCAGGTCAGTGAATTGCTCCCGGTGCCCGGCGTGACCTTCGTCGGCAAGATTCCGGAATCCGTGCAGTCAGTGACGCGTTTCGCCGCTGGCATCCCCGTCGGCGCGCAACACCCGGTGCAAGCCAAGGCATTGCTCGACTACCTTGCCTCCCCGACCGCCCAGCCGGATGTCACGGCAACCGGACTCGACTCGGTCAGCCGCTAAGCCTGCCGCCGGCCTCAGCCGATCTACGCTGAGACCGGTTCTGGCGGTTGGCTGACCTTCATTTCGACGATCAACCGCTCCAGCTCCAACGCCGCCGGCGTCAACGTCCGCCCCCGGCGTTTGAGCAGGCCGACGCTGCGCATAACCTGCGGGTCGGTCAGCGGTACATGAGTCAAAATCGGATGGTCACTGCCGGGCATCGCCATCAACGGCACCGCGGCAATACCCAGCCCGGCTTCGACCAGACCGATCATCGTGGTGACGTGTCGGGTTTCGCAGATGCTTTGACGCGCCGGCACGATCCCGCTCAGCGCCTGATCCAGCAGAAAGCGATTGCCCGAGGTTTTGTCGAGGGAGATGTAATCCTGCTGGTACAGCTCGCTCCAGCTCACGCTTGCGCGACTGGCCAAGGCGTGATCGCGCCGGCAAGCGACCACATAACGCTCTTGCACCAGCGGTTCGAACTCGACCTCGGCCTCCAGCGTGCCCATGAAACTCAAGCCGAAATCCGCCTCGCCATTGACCACCGCACTCAACACGTCATGGGCGCTGGAGTCGAGGACCTTGACCTTGATTCGCGGAAATCGCTGATGGTATTGGGCGACCACCTGCGGCATGAAGTAATAGGCCGCCGAAGGTACGCAAGCCACGGTGACGTAACCCAAACGGGTCGACGCCACGTCGCTGATCCCCAGCAACGCCACATCCAGGTCATCCAGTAAACGGTCGACACTGGGCGCAAACGCGCGCCCTGCCTGGGTCAGGCTAACGCGGCGAGTGGTGCGTTCGAACAGTTTGACGCCCAGCGCATCTTCGAGTTTTTCAATCCGTCGGCTCAACGCCGGCTGGGAGATGCGCACCGTATCGGCGGCCTTGCGAAAGCTGCCTTGCTCGACCACCGCGCGAAATGCCTGCAAGTCATTCAGGTCGAAATTGATGGCCATGACGCACACTCACCGGCAAACGAATTGATCAGCTTATCCTATGAATGTAACAAATTGATGCAAATTGTAACGCGCTAATCCGCGATAGCCGGCACTCATGACTGACTGATACCGGCCCAGCCTTTATCCTGTCCGCCCTTGTGACCCATGATTGTCCGCAATGTGTGTCGTTCTACGTATTCCCAGGAGTAAGCCATGCCCCATGAAGGCAACCTGTTGCAAGCCGCTGTAGTCTTTCTGTTCGCGGCGGTGCTCACCGTGCCTTTGGCCAAACGCCTGCAATTGGGTGCGGTGTTGGGCTATTTGCTGGCCGGGGTAATCATCGGGCCATCGGTGCTGGGATTGATCGGCAACCCGCAAAGCGTCAGCCATATTTCCGAGCTCGGCGTGGTCTTGCTGCTGTTCATCATTGGCCTTGAGCTGTCGCCGCGACGGCTGTGGGTGATGCGCAAAGCGGTGTTTGGCGTCGGTCTGGCGCAGGTGCTGCTGACCGGTTCGGCGATCGGCGTGCTGGCGTTCTACGTGTTCGGCCAGGCACTCAACAGTGCGATCGTGCTCGGTCTGGGGCTGGCGTTGTCGTCCACTGCATTCGGTTTGCAAAGCCTCGCCGAACGCAAGGAACTGACCAGCCCTCACGGGCGGCTGGCGTTTGCCATTCTGCTGTTTCAGGACATCGCGGCGATCCCGCTGATCGCCATGGTGCCGCTGCTCGCGGGCGGTGATCACACCACGACCGCCGCTGAAGATTTGAACCATGTCCTGCGTGTGCTGGGTAGCATCGCGGTGGTGGTAATCGGTGGCCGTTACCTGTTGCGGCCGGTGTTTCGTATCGTCGCCAAAACCGGTCTGCCGGAAGTCTCGACCGCCACTGCGCTGCTGGTGGTGATAGGCACTGCGTGGCTGATGGACCTGGTCGGCGTGTCGATGGCGCTGGGGGCATTCCTCGCCGGTTTGCTGCTGGCGGACTCGGAGTACCGCCATGAACTGGAAGCGCAAATCGAACCGTTCAAGGGCCTGCTGCTGGGGCTGTTTTTCATCAGTGTCGGCATGGGTGCCAATATCAGCCTGTTGTTCAGCGCCCCGGCGACCGTGCTGGGCCTGACCCTGCTGTTGATCATGCTCAAGCTGCCACTGCTGTTTATCGTCGGTCGGCTGGCCGGAGGCCTGAGTCGGCTGAGTGCGCTGCGCCTGGGCATCGTGCTGGCGGCAGGCGGCGAGTTTGCGTTCGTGGTGTTCAAGATCGGCCGCGATCAAGGCCTGTTCGACCCACGGATGTACGACCTTCAGGTGTTGACCATCACCCTGTCCATGGCCGTGACACCGTTGTTGCTGCTGATGTGCGGTCGACTGGTGAAATCGAAAATACAACCCGTCGCCGTACCGCCGCACTTGCGTGAAATCGACACCGACGCACCCCGCGTAGTGATCGCTGGCATGGGCCGTATGGGACAGATCGTGGCGCGGATCCTGCGGGCGCAGAAAATCCAGTTCGTTGCCCTCGACACGTCGGTGGAAACCATCGAACTGTCGCGCAGTTTTGGCGGCGTACCGGTGTTCTACGGTGACCCGATGCGCCCGGAAATCCTCAGCGCGGCCAAGGTCGGGCAGGCGGAATTCTTTGTGATTGCCACCGATGACCCGGACACCAACATCAAGACTGCCGAGTTGGTGCGCAAGCTCTACCCGCACATGAAAATCATCGCCCGCGCGCGTAACCGTCAGCACGTGCACCGCTTGGTCGACCTCGGTGCCGAGGCGATCCGGGAAACCTATTATTCAAGCCTGGAAATGAGTCGCCGGACCCTGCTCGGTCTGGGCCTGAGCAAGACCCAGGCGGAAGCCCGCATCGAAACGTTCAAGCATCACGACGAACAAGTGCTCGAAGCCCAGCACGCGATCTACGACGATGCCGCGAAAGTCATGCAGACCGCCCAGGAAGCCCGAGTCGAACTGGCGCGGCTGTTCGAGGCGGATCAGCTTGAGGAAGAGACGGGCAAACCTTGAACCCCGAAAAGATCGCGCTCCCCGTAGGAGCTGCCGCAGGCTGCGATCTTTTGATCTGTAAATCCTGTACACACGGATTTCCTAATAGAACGCGCCGTCTGACTTGACGACCGCTCCGCGGCCGAACGCAGCCTCGCAGGCTCGGCAGCTGCTACGGGAGTTGGAACACAAAAATGTATGGATACTTATGCCCATCGCGGTCTATCCGGTAAACGATTTTTCAAAGGAATCTTTGATGAGCAATGCAGAGCAGTCCTCCCCCGCGCTGAAGGAAATCTTCAACGCCGAGCGCTTGCAACACATCGCCACCGAAATGCGCGCGGTGTACCCGGCGTTCAACGCCAAGGCGTTCCTGAAACTGGCCAATGACGGCCTGGGCGAGTTGTCGGTGATGCAGCGCATGGCACGGGTCGGTGAATGCCTGCACGCGGTGTTGCCGCTGAGCTATGAGCAGACGCTGGAGATCCTGCGCCCGCTTGCACCGCGCCTGAACAGCGGCTTCGTCAGCATGTTCCTGCCCCACTATGTCGCCACTTATGGTGTTCACGCGTTCGAGTTGTCGATGGATGCGCTCAAGTACTTCACCACGTTCGGATCCTCGGAGTTCGCGATCCGGCATTTCCTGCGCAGCGACTTGGGGCGCTCGCTGGCGCTGATGCGCGAATGGTCGCTGGACGACAACGAACACGTCCGTCGCCTGGCCAGCGAAGGCAGTCGCCCGCGCCTGCCGTGGTCGTTTCGCCTCGAACAGGTACAAGCCGACCCGACGCTGGCCGCAGCAATCCTCGACAACCTCAAGGCCGACAGCAGCCTTTACGTACGCAAGTCGGTGGCCAATCACCTCAACGACATCACCAAGGACCACCCCGAGTGGGTGCTGAGCCTGATTGAAGGCTGGTCAATGGAAAACCCGCGCACCGCGTGGATCGCCAAACATGCCCTGCGCAGCCTGATCAAACAAGGCAACCAACGGGCACTGGCAATCATCGGCGCTGGCGGTAAACCCGAGGTCCAGATCCATAACCTCAAGGTTGAACCGGCGGTGATCAGTCTCGGCGAGACCATCACGCTCTCGTTCGACCTTCATTCAACCGCCAGCGGCAACCAGCGACTGGTGGTCGATTACGCCATCGACTACGTCAAAGCCTCAGGCGCAACCTCAGCGAAAATCTTCAAACTCAAGGGCCTCACCCTGCCCGCCCACGCCCGCCAAACCCTCAGCCGCGCCCAGCAGATCCGCGAACTGACCACCCGCAAGCATTACGCGGGCACGCACGCGATCCACATCATGGTCAATGGCGAACGACTGGGAAGCACAGCGTTCGAAATCACCCCGTAATCCCGAAGCAAACTCGGCCCCCACAATGGATTCACGACACCTGCAAGAAATTGCTCGGCCGTCAGGCCGTCAGGCCGTCAGGCCGTCAAGATCAAAAGATCAAAAGATCAAAAGATCAAAAGATCGCAGCCTGCGGCAGCTCCTACGAAGATCATCACCAGCGGCGCGCCTTCACCACTCAACAGGCCGAGCGTTAGCTCGCCTGCAGCTTTTGATCCTGATCCACCCGCCCCCTCGGGAGGCTGAGTGGAGGCGTTCATCAGGGGGTTGGCGCGTAGCGCCGTACGGCGCAGCCGGACACATCGAGAGGAGGTCGTCGCGCAGCAGACCGGAGGCGATGCCCCCTGATGAATGCCGGAACGAAGGAACGCCGAGCCTAAGCGAGGGGCCGGACGCTCGGGGCGAGCGTTTTTTTGCTTACTTTTTTTAGGCGCTTGTAAAAAAAGTGAGTCGCCGTCAGGGCGAAACCCTAAGCGGCCGTTACCGCAGGAATGGATATGTACACCTGCAAGAGATGGGACGGCTGTCAGGCCGCCATCGCGAGCAGGCTCGCTCCCACAGTTGAACTGTGTACATCCGCAAGAGATTGGTCGGCTATCAGGCCGCCAAGATCAAAAGATCGCAGCCTTCGGCAGCTCCTACGCGTTTGGGGGCTGGCCGAGCAGCAGCGCCTGCTCGCTATCACACAACCCCACCACGTAATCCCACAACACCCGCAACCGCACCGACTTATGCAATTCACGGCGAGTGCTGATCCAGTAACTGCGCTGAATACTTTCAGCCGGCAGCAGCGGCACCAATCCCGGGTCGCTACTAGCCATATAGCACGGCAGCACGGCGATCCCCAACCCCGAGCGCGCCGCCTGCTGCTGGGCAATCACGCTGGTGCTGTGAAACACCACCTGAGGGCTGCGGCAGAAACTATTGAGGAACATCAACTCCTGACTGAACAACAGATCGTCGACGTAACCGATCCAGACATGCCGCGCCAGGTCTTCACGGCTGCGCAACGGCGGCGAACGGTCGAGGTAGGCCTGACTGGCATAAAGCGCCAGACGGTAATCGGTGAGCTTACGGGTGACCAACATGTCGGCGGCCGGGCGTTCCAGATGAATGCTGATCTCGGCTTCACGGTTGAGGATGCTGACGAATCGCGGCACCGCCACCAGCTCCACTTCCAGCCCCGGATAGCGATCAAACAAGCCCTGCATACGACTGGCGAGGAACATGATCCCCAGGCCTTCGGTCACCCCGACACGGATTTTGCCCAGCGGCGCGCTGGACTGGGTGATCTCCTCCTGCGCCAGCAAAGCGACGTTCTCCATGGCTTCAGCATGTTTGAGCAGTGCTTCGCCAGCCGGAGTCAGTTGGTAACCCTGGGCTTGCTGGACGAACAGCGCAGTGCCAAGGCTCGTTTCTATCGCCTCGATGTGCCGCGCCACCGTAGCGTGGGTGGTTTTCAAGCGCCGGGCGGCGGTCAGCAAGCGACCGCTGCGTTGCAATTCGAGAAAAAACCGCAGGTCATTCCAGTCGAACATCTGCCTTCCTTGCATGCATGGGAGTTGATCACTGTTTAAAAACGCACAGCAGCTGAGCAAAAACTAACATTCTTTTGCCGAAAACTAACAACTAGGATGGATCTCAATAAGAACAACACGCTGCGAGGTCATGGATGCAACCTGCCGTTGATGCATACAATTACATCGTGGTCGGCGCCGGGCCGGCCGGTTGTCTGCTGGCCAATCGACTCTCCGCCAACCCGCAACACCGGGTGCTGCTGCTTGAAGCCGGCGGGCGCGATAACTATCCGTGGATTCACATCCCGGTCGGTTACCTGTTCTGCATCGGCAACCCGCGCACCGACTGGTGCTTCAAGACCGAAGCGCAAACCGGCCTGCAAGGCCGCAGCCTGAGCTACCCGCGCGGCAAGGTACTGGGCGGTAGCTCGTCGATCAACGGCATGATCTACATGCGCGGCCAGGCCGGTGATTACGACCGCTGGGCCGCCGAGGGCAATCCCGGCTGGAGCTGGAGCGACGTGCTGCCGTTGTTCAAGCAGAGCGAAAACCATTTTGCCGGTGACTCGGCGTTTCACGGCGCCGCCGGGGAATGGCGTGTCGAACGCCAACGCCTGTCGTGGCCGATTCTCGACGCTTTCCGCAGTGCCGCCGAACAAAGCGGCATCGCCAGCGTCGATGATTTCAACCAGGGCGACAACGAAGGCTGTGGCTACTTCCAGGTGAATCAGAAAGCCGGGATACGCTGGAATGCCGCCAAGGCCTTTCTCAAACCGATTCGCCATCGACCGAACCTTACTGTGCTGACCGACGTCGACGTCGACCGCGTACTACTGGAAAATGGCCGGGCATCAAAGGTCAATGCGCGCTGGCAAGGCCAGACAAGAACCTTCGTCGCCCGCCAGGAGATCATCCTCAGCGCCGGCTCAGTAGGTTCGCCAAGCATCCTGCAACGTTCCGGCATTGGCCCGAGCAGTCTGCTCAAACGCCTGGGCATCGGCGTCGTCCACGAACTCAACGGGGTCGGCGGCAACCTGCAGGATCACTTGCAGCTGCGGCTGATCTACAAGCTGGAAAACGCCCGGACCCTGAACCAGATCGCCGGTAGCCTGTGGGGCAAAATGGGCATGGGCCTGCGTTATCTATACGACCGCAGTGGCCCGTTGTCGATGGCGCCAAGTCAGCTCGGTGCGTTCGCCCGCTCCGGGCCGGAACAGACCTCGGCGAACCTCGAGTACCACGTCCAGCCGCTTTCGCTTGAGCGTTTCGGCGAACCCTTGCATGCGTTCCCGGCGTTCACCGCCTCGGTGTGCGACCTGCGCCCGCAAAGCCGTGGCCGCGTGGAGATTCGTTCGGCCGACCCGCAGCAGGCGCCGTTGATTCAGCCCAATTACCTGAGCCATCCGCAAGACCTGCGCGTGGCCGCCGATGCCATTCGCCTGACCCGACGCATCGTTGCCGCGCCAGCCTTGCAACCGTTCAACCCGGTCGAATACTTGCCGGGGGCTGCCTTGCAAAGCGAAGAACAACTGCACGAAGCCGCCGCGCGCATCGGCACGACGATTTTCCATCCCGTCGGCACTTGCCGCATGGGCAACGACGCAGACGCGGTGGTCGACGCCCAACTGCGGGTCCACGGCATTCCCGGCCTGCGCATTGCCGATGCGTCGATCATGCCGCACATCACCTCGGGCAATACCTGCTCACCTACACTGATGATCGCCGAGAAAGCGGCGCAACTGATTCTCGCCGCATCGTCCCAAAGGTATCTACACAACGTTGAAACAGGTGAAAGACTATCTTCGTAGCAGTTGCCAAGCCTGCGAGGCTGCGTTCGGCTGCGAAGCAGTCGTCGAATCAGGTAGCGAATTGCGGGCTCAGGATTTGCGAGGACTTCGTCCTCGAACGCAGCCTCGCAGGCTCGGCAGCTGCTACGGGAGCTCGGAAAATGGAATAGCAGCGCCAGCCCACAAGGCCGGCGCTGACAGTGGAACAACAATAAATAAACACTGTGAGGGATACCGACATGTCAGAACAGGCTCAAGCAATAGCCGCGACGCTCAGCGCCGGCACCAGCAAGGAAACCCGGACAGTCATCTTCGCCTCGTCCCTCGGGACGGTATTCGAGTGGTATGACTTCTTCCTCTACGGCGCCCTCGCGGCGGTGATCAGCAAACAGTTTTTCGCCGGGGTCAACGACACCACGGCGTTCATCTTCGCGCTGATGGCCTTTGCTGCCGGCTTCATCGTGCGGCCGTTCGGCGCTCTGGTATTCGGTCGCCTGGGGGACATGATCGGACGAAAATACACGTTCCTTGCGACGATCATCCTGATGGGCCTGGCGACCTTCTGCGTTGGCCTGTTGCCGACCTACGCCAGCATCGGCATTGCCGCGCCGATCATCCTGGTGGTGCTGCGCATGCTCCAGGGCCTGGCACTCGGTGGCGAGTACGGTGGCGCTGCAACCTATGTTGCAGAGCACGCGCCAGTCGGCAAGCGCGGTTTCCACACCAGCTGGATTCAGTCCACCGCGACCCTCGGTTTACTGCTTTCGCTGCTGGTGGTCCTCGGCAGCCGCTACTTCACCGGTGATCAGTTCGAAGTCTGGGGCTGGCGTATTCCGTTCCTGCTGTCGATTGTCCTGCTGGGCATTTCGACCTGGATTCGCCTGAGCCTGCACGAGTCGCCGGCCTTCTTGAAAATGAAAGAAGAAGGCAAGTGCTGCAAAGCGCCGATCCGCGAATCCTTCGGCAAGTGGGAGAATCTCAAAGTGGTGCTGATCGCACTGTTCAGCATCAACGCCGGGCAAGCAGTGACCTTCTACGCCGCGCAGTTTTACGTGCTGTTCTTCCTTACACAGTTTCTGAAAATGGACCCGGCCCTGGCCAATACCTTGCTGATCGTCAGCGTGGTGATCGGAGCGCCGTTCTTCATTTTCTTCGGCTGGCTGTCTGACCGGGTCGGGCGCAAGCCGATCCTGATGCTCGGCTTGCTGTTGGCTACCGCACTGTACTTCCCGATCTTCAAAACCCTGGCCCACTACGCCAACCCGGCCATCGACCGCGCCAGCCAACAGGCACCGATCAGCGTGCTGGCCGATCCGGCGACCTGCACCTTCCAGTTCGACCCGGTGGGCAAGGCGCGTTTTGACAGCCCTTGCGACAAGGTCAAAACCTTCCTGGTCAAACAAGGCCTGCCTTACAGCAGCGAAGCCGCACCTGCTGGCAGCGCGGTGCAAGTGAGCGTTGGTGACGTGAAGATCGAGGGTTACGACGAGGCGGCCCTGCGCGGTGCCGTAACGCTGGCCGGTTACCCGCAACAGGCGGACACCCAACTGATCAACAAACCGATGATCGTCGCGTTGATTGTGGCGCTGATCATCATTTCCGCGATGTGCTACGGGCCGCTGGCGGCGTTGATGGTCGAACTGTTCCCGACACGTATCCGCTACACCTCGATGTCGCTGCCCTATCACATTGGTAACGGCTGGTTTGGTGGTTTCCTGCCGACCGTGTCGTTCGCGCTGGTGGTCTATACCGGGGATATTTTCTACGGGCTGTGGTACCCGGTGTTGATCACCGGCGTAAGCCTGGTGGTGGGCATGATCTGCTTGCGCGAGACCAAGGACGTGGACCTGGACAAAAACTGACGGATCCTACGAGCATAAAAAAGTCCGCCCATGTTGGCCCTGGGCGGACTTTCACTGCACAGAACCGCGTCTGCGGTTCTTGTCAGCAGAGTTTAGGCCACAATATCCGTGGTTGCAGCCTGACCTACCGTTCCGACAGCAAAGTCCACCGCACCGTGGCCGGTGAGATCGACATACAGGCTGGTCTGGTTGGTCTGGGCGAAGTAAGTCAGGATCGCGTCGCCGGCATGACCGGTGAAGCCGCTGACGAAGTTCAGCGTGGCGGCACCCGACGAGAACTGCGCGATGCCCGACAGGTCGATTTTGTCCTGGCCACTGGTGAAATCCATGATCCAGTCTGGCGCGGTCATGGTCGAATCGGATGCCGCACCGAATACGAAAGTGTCGGCCCCTGCTCCCCCCCACAAGGTATCGCCGCCACCGCCGCCATAGATAATGTCATTGCCGGCACCGCCCATGATCAGGTTGGCCACAGCGTTGCCGATCAACAGGTCATTGCCCGAACCACCGATGGCATTTTCCATGCTCACGCCATGGGCGATGGACACGTTGCCGACCAGGCCACCAACGTCGGAGAACGAGCCTTCGTTGAGGTTGATCTTCTGGTTCTGGCTGAAGCCCGAGAAGTCCAGGGTGTCGTTGCCGCCACCGTCCCACACCGAAAATACCACTTTGGAATCAGCTGACGTGGCGCTGTAGAAATCGCGACCGGCGTTGGAGTTGAAGCCATAGACCGTATCATCGGCACGGGTGCCGAGGTTGGCACCGTAGAGCTTCTGCACCGCGACGATGTCGTCCATCAAGGGTGCCGAGGCGTACGCGCCGCTGCCGTCCTTGCTGAAGTTCTGGCCGGTGTTGCTCTCGCTCCAGTAGCTCATCAGGCTGTAGCCACGCGTGTCCTGAGCGTAGGTCACGTCGTTATAGGTCGGGTTGCCGCTGCCTGCGTTATAGACGCCTGGATGGGACAAGCCCAGGCTGTGGCCGATTTCGTGGGTCAGGGTCTGACGACCGTAGTTGTTGGTGCCCGGCGTCTCGTTGACCCGATACTGATCGTTGATCAGGTACCAGGACTGACCATCGTAGCTGCCACCCGAAGGCAAGTAAGCGAACGCTGCGCCACCGGTGCTGACGTTGTAGTTACCGAAGCTCAGGTGCCCGTCGCCGCCCGTCGCCCCCTCCTTGAAAGTGACGTTGGCCACGTCCGACCAGGATTGCAGAGACAGTTTCGCCTGGGCTTTCTGCAGGTCGCTGAACTCGCTGAACTGACCCAGTTTGGTGTTGTAGTTCGCCGGTGCCGAGGTCATGAAGCTGAAGCTCAGCTCGACTTTGCCGTTGCCGTCCGTGTCGTGCCAGGACAGGTTTTTACGCAGAATCTGATCGGCCGCCTGATCCGCTGTGAACGACGGTTTGCCGTTGATCAACTCAGAACCACCGCGATCATACAGATGGTTGAAGGCATCGACCTGGCTGTAGGCCGAACTGACCTGTCCTGAAGAAACGACGGCTTTTGCTTTGGCTTGTGACATCACTACGTCCTTGTTTCAAATAGTCGGTTCCGATAGACCACGGCGACCCCTTCGCGAGATCGTCCTATCACTCGCCCTGTTGAAGGCGTAACGAAACTGACACAGTTTGAAGCGGCGGGGCTATTGAATTTTTAGATAGCGGACTGTTCAAGGCAAAGCGTCACGGCTCTTTTTGGTCTGACTGACGGTACGCCCCTTCATCGCCAGCTCATTGACCTCCGCCCCCCGCAAGCGCGTCATGATGAGTCCGGTAGTCATCGGGCAAGGATGGTTCAACATGGCAAAAATCAACGTTTTGGCAGGCAATTTTCTACAAGGCGATAGCGAGTACCGTGAAGGCGCGTTCCGGCTGAAAACACCCTTCAATCCAGCGCTCGGGGTCAAAGTGCAAGCCTCGGCATTCAAAACCCTGGAAGTTGCATCCGAGGATAGCGTTGCCAACAAGGATGCCATTGGCTACGGCATCGCCGGCGCCATGCTGCTCGGTCCCGTCGGGGCGATCGCCGGCTACCTGATGGCCGGCAAGGAAACCGAGATCACGTTCATCGCCACCTTCAAGGATGGCAGCAAGCTGTTGGCGGCAACGGACAGCGATACTTACCGGGATATATCCCGGCACATGAGCCATTAAGCGTTACATTGCAAATGCTGGTGCTCATGACATTCAAGCGTAATGTCATGAGCACTTCCCGCTACAACATCGATAACAATCGAATATAAAGACCCTGTTATATCCTTCCGCTTCCATCGGCCACACTTCCTACCTGTCTAATACCTAAACAGAGTGCTTTTAAGGTTGACTTCAGTGGCCTGCCTGAGTACATTGCGCGGGCCGGTAATTCAGGCCTTTTTTCAACTCACAAAAGAATCCAATGGACACAGTATCTAGACGCTGTCTGGCTGATGCGAATTCGCAGAGCTGGGCATTTAACCCAGAAAATGACGGGACTCGACTCCTCGGTCGGGTGAGCTGCGCTAGGGCTTGACGCTCCATCGTAACTTGCCTCTCCGGCGTCAGTCCGGTTGCGAGGCATGTTATGAACTTCAAATCTACTGTAATGCCAGGTGTACGCGCCTTCGCCTCGACGATGCGCGTAAAGCTCTGCCGTGAGCGCCCTGTGGCGGCTCACTCACCGTTTTCCTCCCCTTCTTCGCGCACTCAGGCTCACCTGCGTGCCAATTGGCGTGTCTGCCCGTCGACCGGCCAACTCCAGCAACGCTGGAGCGTCGACGAAAGCCAGGAACCACCGAGTCGGTGCTTTTCGTACCTGTTGCAGCAGGCCAGCCTGATGCTGGGTCTGTACCTCGGAGCGCGCACTTTCAGTTGATCTGAAAGTACACCCAGGCATTTAACCCCACGTTTTCCTTAATAAGGAATTCGGCAACTTCTTATTGCCTGTTTAAAACACACACTTATTGGAGTCTGCTATGGACGACGCCAGTAGTAGGTTCGCTGCATACCGTTTGTTATTGGTTATGCAGCGAACGTTAAAACACAAAAAACACAACGACCTGAATCGATCGCTTACTTGCGCTTCGACATACTTTCGCTCGCCTTTAATTAGCTGAGTTGCTTGTGTGTCGTGCCGCAAGACTGCGGCAGGAGCACACACAATGACCACTGTAAAAAATCGAAAAACACCCGCCCAAGGCGCCACGAGCGACGACACCAAGCTGTCGATGCGCGCCGCCCGTGAGGCGCAAAACGGCCTCGCTGTCACCCTCGCCAACGTGAAAACTTCCGCCGACGGCCTGACCGAGCTCGATGCCGAAGGCCGTCTGCAACGCGAAGGCTTCAACGAAGTGGCCCATGACAAGCCGCCTCATGCGCTGATGCAGTTGCTGCTGGCCTTCAACAACCCCTTCATCTACGTCCTGATGACCCTGACCGCCATCAGCTTCGTCACCGACTTCTGGCTACCCTTTCAAGACGGCGAAGAAACTGATCTCACTGGCGTGATCATCGTGCTGGTGATGGTGTTGGCGAGCGGCCTGATGCGCTTCTGGCAAGAGCACCGTTCAGCCAAGTCTGCCGAATCCCTCAAGGCCATGGTCCGCACCACCGCCACCGTGCTGCGGCGCGAGCAGATGGGCATGAAGCCCAAACTGCGCGAAGTGCCAATGCGCGAACTGGTGGCAGGCGACATCGTTCAGCTGTCCGCTGGCGACATGATCCCTGCGGATATTCGCCTGATCGAATCCCGAGACCTGTTCATCAGTCAGGCCGTGCTGACCGGGGAAGCCTTGCCGGTCGAGAAGTACGACACCTTGGGCAACGTCGCACAGAAGTCCGCTTCAGCGACGCCGGCTGATCAGTCCAACCTGCTGGATCTGCCAAACATCTGTTTCATGGGCACCAACGTGGTCAGCGGCACCGCCAAAGCGGTGGTGGTCGCGACCGGTTCACGCACGTACTTCGGCTCACTCGCCAAAGCCATCGTCGGCTCCCGTGTGCAAACTGCCTTTGACCGCGGGGTGAACAGCGTCAGCTGGCTGTTGATCCGTTTCATGCTGGTCATGGTGCCGATCGTCTTCCTGCTCAACGGTTTCTCCAAAGGCGACTGGACCGACGCATTCATGTTCGCCCTCGCGGTGGCGGTCGGTCTGACCCCGGAAATGCTGCCGATGATCGTCAGCGCCAACCTCGCCAAGGGCGCGATGGCGATGGCCAAACGCAAAGTCGTGGTCAAGCGCCTCAACGCGATTCAGAACTTCGGCTCGATGGACGTGCTGTGCACCGACAAGACCGGCACCCTGACCCAGGACAAAATCATCCTCGAGCACCACGTCGACATCAGTGGCCGGCGCGACGATTCGATCCTTGAACTGGCCTGGCTCAACAGCCATCACCAGAGCGGTCTGCGAAACCTGATGGACCAGGCGGTGGTGCAGTTCGCCGAGCGCAACCCGAAGTTCAAGATCCCGTTCGCCTACAGCAAGATCGATGAACTGCCGTTCGACTTCATTCGCCGGCGCCTGTCGATCATCGTCAAGGACAGCCGCGACGATCATCTGCTGGTCTGCAAGGGCGCGGTCGAAGAGATGCTGAGCATTTCCAGCCACATCCATGAGGGCGGCGTGGTGGTTGCGCTGGACGAGCAGCGTCGTAAAGAGCTGCTGGCGATGGCCAACGAGTACAACGAAGACGGTTTCCGGGTGCTGGTGGTCGCCACTCGCGAGATCCCGAAAGCCCAAAGCAAAAATCAGTACAAAACCAGTGATGAACGAGAGCTGGTGATCCGCGGTTTCCTGACCTTCCTCGACCCGCCGAAGGAGACCGCTGGCCCGGCGATTGCCGCGCTGCGTGACATGGGCGTGACCGTCAAGGTGCTGACCGGCGACAACGCTGTGGTGACCTGCAAGATCTGCCGCGAAGTCGGTCTGGAGCCTGGAACGCCGCTGCTCGGCCAGGACATCGAGAAGATGGACGAGTCGACCCTCAAGCTACGGGTCGAAGAACGCACGGTGTTTGCCAAGCTCACACCGCTACAGAAATCGCGAGTGCTCAAGGCCTTGCAGTCGAACGGTCACACCGTCGGGTTCCTCGGCGATGGCATCAACGACGCCCCTGCCCTGCGTGATGCCGACGTCGGTATTTCGGTCGACAGCGGCACCGATATTGCCAAGGAATCGGCCGATATCATCCTGCTGGAAAAGAGCCTGATGGTGCTCGAAGAAGGTGTGCTCAAAGGGCGCGAGACCTTCGGCAACATCATGAAGTACCTGAACATGACCGCCAGTTCGAACTTCGGCAACGTTTTCTCGGTATTGGTGGCCAGTGCCTTCATTCCGTTCCTGCCGATGCTGTCGATTCACCTGTTGCTGCAAAACCTGATGTACGACATCTCTCAGCTGGCGCTGCCGTGGGACAAGATGGACAAGGAATACCTGCGCAAACCGCGCAAGTGGGACGCCAAGAACATCGGGCGCTTCATGCTGTGGATCGGACCGACCTCGTCGATCTTCGACATCACCACCTTTGCCCTGATGTGGTACGTGTTCTCCGCCAATAGCGTGGAAATGCAGACCCTGTTCCAGTCCGGCTGGTTCATCGAAGGCTTGCTGTCGCAGACGCTGGTGGTGCACATGCTGCGGACCCAGAAGATCCCGTTCTTCCAGAGCACCGCGGCATTGCCGGTGATCCTGATGACTGGACTGGTGATGGCGCTGGGCATCTACATCCCGTTCTCGCCACTCGGCACGCTGGTCGGACTGCAGCCACTGCCATGGCAGTACTTCCCATGGCTGGTGGGTACTCTGCTCAGCTACTGCGTGTTCGCTCAGTTGATGAAAACCTTCTACATTCGCCGCTTCAAGCAATGGTTCTGATCGTCTGAACACACCGTAATCCATGTGGGAGCGAGCTTGCTCGCGATGACGGTTGCACATTCAACACTTGTGCTGCCTGTCAGTCCGCTATCGCGAGCAAGCTCGCTCCCACAGATTTTGTGTTCGCCGCACCTGATCAGTACACCTCATCGCACCGCCCTCCGGCTCCCGGGCCGTTAATAAATGCAACACGAAATAAGGGAGAGTCCTCATGTCGGGAACTACTCTATTGATCAACCTCGCCGGCTCCATCGCACTCCTGCTCTGGGGCACTCATATGATTTCTTCGGCGCTGTTGCGCGGCTTCGGCACGCCACTGCGTCACTGGCTGGGAAAAAACCTGAACAACCGCTGGATGGCCTTGCTGTCGGGCGTCGGTATCACCGGCATTTTGCAAAGCAGCACCGCTGTCAGCCTGATGGCAACCTCCTTCACCGCCGCCGGAACCCTAGGCCTTGCGCCTGCACTGGCGGTGATGCTTGGGGCCAATATCGGCTCGACGCTGGTGGTGCAACTGCTCAGCTTCGACATTTCGATCGTCACCCCGCTCGTGTTGTTGGTGGGGTTCATCGTCTTCCGGCTGCGCGATGACTCACGCTACGAGAGCGTCGGTTGCGCGCTGATTGGCCTGGGCTTGATGCTGCTGGCGCTGCGCATGCTCGGGGCGACATTGGGAGAGGTTGAAGGCACGCCAATCTTCCACGCCGTCATGCAAAGCCTGGACGGCGACATTGTCATTGCCTTGCTGGTGGCCATGCTGCTGACGTGGATCTGCCATTCCAGCGTTGCCGTGGTGTTGCTGATCGCCTCGCTGGCCGGCACCGGTCTGCTGTCGCCCGTGACCACCATGGCGCTGGTGCTCGGGGTGAACATCGGTGGCGCCCTGCCCTCGGTGCTCAACGCCAGCTCCAGCGTGGCCCGGCGCTTGCCGGTCGGCAATCTGCTGGTGCGAGTCGTCGGTGCAGTGGTGCTCTTGCCTTTCGTGCCGATGCTGGCTCAGACCAGTCAGATTGCAGACCTGACACCCGCGCTGCTGGTGGTCTGCCTGCACACCAGCTTCAATCTGGTGCTGGCACTGGTGTTCATCGGCCTGACAGAGCTGCTGGCCAAACTGCTGACGCGTCTGTTGCCGTCACCTGCGCGGGACGTTGACCCCGGCATGCCGCTGTATCTGGACGAGGCCGGGCTTGAGGTGGCCAACATCGGGCTGTCCAACGCGGCACGCGAAGCCCTGCGGCTGGCCGATATGCTGTCGATCATGCTCAACCGCGTGTTGCAACTGTTCCAGACCTCGGACCAGGCCAACGCCGATGAGATACGGCAAATCGACCAATCCCTGGATCTGTTGAGCGCGGCAATCCGCGCTTATCTGGCGGACATCGGCCAGGAAGGCATCAGTGACAGCGACGCCGATCGCTCGCAGGAAATCCTGATGTTCGTGATCAACCTGGAACACGCCGCCGACATCCTTTCCACCAGCCTTGCGCAGTTAGCCGCGCGGCGGTTGCGCCGCGGCGAGACCTTCTCGGCCTTCGAACTCGGCACGCTCTATCCGCTGCACAACGAGTTGCTGGAAAGCCTGAGCCTGGCGATTACCGTGTTTCTTCGCGAAGACCTGCCAACCGCCCATCACCTGATCAATCGCAAGGAGTCGGTAAGAAGACTGGAAGCAGCGGCCAGCCGGGAACACTTTCGTACGTTGCGCGAAGACAAAAGCGCCTGGGCCGAGTCCGGTGACATCTTTCAACGGCTGCTGCGCGATTACCGACGCGTGCATCACCACATCGCCGCGTTGGCCTACCCGGTGCTCGAGCGCGCCGGAGAGCGCGATATCGAGAGCAGTGACCTGGCAGATATTCATCCGCAATCCACCCGCGACAAGGATGACCTGCGATGCGCGTCCTGATCTGTGCCGGGCGTTATTACGCCGACACCCGTACCTGCCGCCGAGTGCTGGAAGCCTTCCAGCGCCTGCACGAAGTGCGCGTACTGATTCACGGAGGCAATCAGTTTCTGGGTGGCGAAATCGAAGACTGGGCCCGGGAACTGGGCGCGAACATCGTGCGCTATCCAGCCAATTGGCAACTGCACGGCAAGTTGGCGGAGCGCCTGCGCAACACCTTCATGTTGAGCGATAGCCGACCGGACATCGTCATCGCACTGCCCGGCGGCGAAGACACCGAAGAGCTGATCGCACAGGCCAGGACGGCCGGCATTCAAACGCTCTCGGTGAACGAACGGACGTAGCCCTCGTACGCAAAATCCGTAGGAGCTGCCGCAGGCTGCGATCTTTTGGGGCACAGCGCTTAACTAACTGTACATCCATACAGATAAAGGTTGATCCATGCCGCCGTAGCCCGCATGCTGTGCACCTCTCAAACCCTGATAACTGATGGTGGTTATGCGGCTGTTCCTCTGTGAAAAACCTTCCCAGGCCAAAGACATTGCGGCGGTGCTCGGTGCCAGCCGGCGCGGCGACGGCTGCTGGCTGGGAACGGGCGTCACAGTGACCTGGTGCATCGGCCACCTGCTGGAGACCGCACCGCCGGATGCCTACGATGCCCGCTATAAACGCTGGGTACTGGAAGACCTGCCGATCATTCCCGAGAAGTGGAAGATGCTGGTCAAACCCAAGACCGCCAGCCAGTTCAAAGCAGTCAAGAGGCTGCTCGGCGAGGCTCATGAGCTGGTGATCGCCACCGACGCCGACCGTGAGGGCGAGATGATTGCCCGTGAGCTGGTGGAGCATTGTCGCTATCGCGGGCCGATCCAGCGCCTGTGGCTATCGGCGCTGGACGACGCCTCGATTCGCAAGGCTCTGGCGGCGCTCAAGCCCGGCGCCGAGACCTTCAGCCTCTACCACTCGGCGCTCGGGCGTTCACGCGCCGACTGGCTGATCGGCATGAACATGAGTCGCCTGTTCACCCTGCTCGGGCGCCAGTCCGGCTATCAAGGCGTGCTGCCGGTGGGGCGCGTGCAAACCCCGACCTTGCGTCTGGTGGTCGATCGCGACCGCAGCATTGCCGATTTCGTACCCGTGCCGTATTGGGCCATCGACGTACAACTGCTGCATGACAACATCCCATTCACCGCCCAATGGCGTGCGGCGTCAGACGTCTGCGACGAACATGACCGCTGCCTGAATCAGGCACTGGCCCAGGAGGCGGCCACCGCCATGCGCAACGCCGCCAGTGCGCGGCTGGCCAAACTGCGCACCGAGCGGGTCCGCGAAGCCGCCCCGCTGCCGTTCGATCTCGGTACGCTGCAAGAAATCTGTTCGAAAAAACTCGGCCTCGGCGCCCAGGAAACCCTGGATGTGGCCCAGGCACTCTACGAAACCCATAAAGTCATCACCTACCCACGCAGCGATTGCGGCTACCTGCCGCTGAGTCAGCACAGCGAAGCACCGGGCATTCTCGCCGCCCTTGGACGTGCCGATCCGGGCCTTGGCGAACTGCTCAACTACCTTGAGCCGCAGCGCCGCTCGCGGGCCTGGAACGACGCCAAGGTCAGCGCCCACCACGGGATCATTCCCACTGCTGCGGCGAAAAACTTCGAACGCCTGACCGGCAAACACCGTGCGGTCTACACCTTGATCCGGGCGCGATATCTGGCGCAATTCCTGCCCAACCACGAATACGACCGCACCCAGGCTGACTTCGACTGCGCCGGGCAAGCGCTGCGGGCGGTCGGCAAGCTGATTGTCGAACCCGGCTGGAAGCGCGCGCTGCCCGAAGCCTTGGCCCCGGCCAAAGGACGGGAAGCCCCGGCACCGCAGATGCTTCCGGCACTGGCTGAAGGATGGGATTACGCCGTCGCTAACGTGACGCTGAAGGATCTCTGGACCCAGCCACCCAAGCCGTTTACCGAAGGTGACCTGATCAAGGCGATGAAGAACGTCGCCAAACTGGTGGAAGATCCGCTGCTCAAGCAAAAGCTCAAGGACACCACCGGCATCGGCACCGAGGCGACCCGCGCCGGGATCATTCAGGGGTTACTGGATCGAGGCTATCTGATCAAGAACGGTAAAGCCCTGGCCGCCACATCGCCAGCCTTCAGCCTGATCGATGCCGTGCCCCGGGCCATCGCCGACCCCGGCACCACGGCGATCTGGGAACAAGCACTGGACATGGTGCAAAGCGGCGAAATGAGCCTTGAAGAGTTCGTCGCCAAACAAGCCGCCTGGATGAGCAAACAGGTCGGCCGCTGCACCGGCCTGCGCCTGACCATCAGCGGCCCGGCAAGCCCGGCCGGCAAGGGTGCGGCACCGTGGAAGAACAAACGTAAAACCACCAAGCGCAAAACCGCGCCCGCCACCAAGCGCAAAGCGAAACCTACCTTGTAGGAGCAAGAGCTAGGCGCCCCGCGATGAGCCCCATCTCAACACTACGTATTTCCTTGCCCGAACAACGAAAATCGCTCAATACAAGCTCGTAGCCCGTAGCAGCTGTCGAGCCCGCGAGGCTGCGTTCGGCCGCACAGCGGTCGTAAAATCAAGCAACACGTTTTTTTCAGACGAACCGCGTATACAGGATTTGCGAGGACTTCGTCCTCGAACGCAGCCTCGCGGGCTCGACAGCTGCTACGGGCGTTTAAGCTTGCCTACGCAGTGCCCATCAGAGGCTACAGCGCCTTGCGTAGCAACCTACACCTGCGCCAGAATCCGCCGGCTTGTGCGCTTTGGTCGTCGCCTCTATTGTTTCCGTGTCACTGCTCATCAGTGATCGGGTCTGCAAGCCCGCCGGAAATAACCAGTCGCACAGCAACACCATAAGCAAAAGGACGCTTCTTTGTGTCCGCTTTTATGGCAGCTGTGCGCGGGAGACCCTCGGGTCTGCCGGGTTCCTGGTTTCCCGGTCTTGCAGACCCGCGCATAGCTGCCACCCATCATCTGCAAGTGATATTGGCAGCTCCTTTGGAACAATCAGGAGCATTACCATGTTCAAAGCTACGCCGAACCCTCCAGAAACCGACAGCACCTCCCCCTACGCCTCTCTCGATTCAAAAGAACTCCACGCCGCCGCACACCGTGCGCTCGATCATTACCTGGTACTGCCCGAAACCAAGGCATTGTTAGCTGACCGACGTCCCGGCTGTATTTTCGTCATCGCCCCCGACGTCGACCCTGAAACCCTATTGGCCCACGCCTGCGAGACGCTCGCCTCAGCCAATGTCATGGCCAGCGATCTGGCGTTCGACCTCGAAGGCCCCAAACGCAATACCGCGCTGGCGATTCAGCAGATGATTTCGCTGGCCGAGTTGGCGGTGAATCGGGCACTGGATCACCTCGATCCACCAGAACCGGCGTAGGAGCTGGCGCAGCCTGCGATCTTTTGACGTCGTTTTTCAAGATCAAAAGATCGCAGCCTCCGGCAGCTCCTACGCCGAATGGCGTGTCCCGCGTAGATACCGTCTTGAACCTCACCGAGCAAGCGCAAGTTTCGGGTCAAATGGCTGGCCCGACTTGAGCCCTCCCGTAAACGACCTGGCCTTTGCCTGATCAGGCATTTTCCCGCCGTCTACGCGCCTGAACAATCAAGGCGGGAGCGAAGTGCAACACGACCATCCGCACCAAGTGGTGGGACAGAATGAACACCACATTCAACCCGCCACTGAACGCGACGATCGCGATGGTTTCGATGGCCCCTGGCATGTACGCCAACCATGAAGCCAAGGGATCGCTGCCCAGCAACCGCCCCGCTACCCCGGCAAACGCCGCGGCGACCAGCAACATCAGCGCGACAGACATCAACCCGGCACGGCCGTGGCGCACGAGCTCCGCCGGGGTAATATCCTTGAATTTCGAGCCGATCAGCACACCAAGGATGACCGCAGCGGCATCAACGCTCCATGCCGGCATGTGGAAGTCATGCAGATAACCCAGTTTGACGTAGACGCCGGTGGCGACAATCGCGGTGAGCATGAACGGTGCCGGGACGCCAATGCGCAACAGCAGGCGCCCGAGCACCAGGCACAGGGCGAGCAGCGACAACAACGTCAGCACGGTGTTGATGCCCAGCGGGCTGCTCTCGACAAGCACGGCGTCGACAGGCCCGGGGATGCAAAAACTGACCAGCACGGTGATCGACAACAGACGGACCAGGTGCACGATGATCACCTTGCTCGACGCCCGCTCGGACTCCAGCAAATCGAATACCGCCGCGAGTGCGCCCGGGTAAACGGCCAGCAGCGAGTCCTTGAGATTCCATCCCGACACTTTGCGCAGCCACAAACCCGCCGCGACAATCTGCGCTGTCAGGCACAGCAGCAACAAACCCAGGCTGGGCAACAGCGCGGCGACTGTCTGGCTGTCCCAGGCCTCGAACATCAGGCCGGTGGCGATCCCCAATACAATTTGCACGTAGCCAAGACCGAGCGGCATCCTCGGCGAAAATTGGCGGTTGCTGACGATCAATGCAGTCGCGAGTATCGAGCCCAGCAACAGGCCATGTGGGACGCCGGCATACTGAAAACCAGTGCCCACCGCAGTGGCAATCAGTAAACACAGTAAGGTTTTCATAGTTTCTCAAGTGCCTAATGCACGAAGGTTTTTGTAGATGATTTCAGCCTGCATCTGCAGGACATCAATATTGCTGACCGCGTAGAACACCCCTGCGGTAGGGGCGCCGATTGCGAAAATATTGGTCGGCCCCTGTTCGTTCATCACCCGGCAGTCGTCAAAGCGCACATCGATTCCGCCGTACTGATGCTGGATGCATATCCCGGAGGCCGTCAGGTTTTGGTACAACGCGCCCTCCATTGCATCGCCGGCGCCGGTCGCATTAACCAGGTTGGAAAACGAGCACTGAAAATCCCGTCCGCGTGCCACGAATTGATCCTCGATGACGCTGACATCCGCCAACCCGGTTTTGCAGACCAACCGCCCGGAATGGATATGTTGATGGATCTTGGTCCAGTTCTCTTTGGGAATCGGCACCCGCAGTTGGCGCCACGCGCCTCGGTATCGCCCGACGAAAACTTTTCGGTCGCGCTCGGATAACAGGTTCCAGATCATCGGCACGATCAGGTTGGTCGATGAGAGCACCGAGTAGATCGCCTCTCGGGCAACCGAGGCCTGGGTGTGATCGCGCATCAAGGCCTCGATGTTGACGTGAATGCCGTGTGCGCCCAGCTCCTCGTCGAACATCGCCTGTACGGTTTTCAGTACCGAGCCGGTGCCCCGCAGCCGTTGCTTGAGGTTGCTCTCGTTCAGCACCTTGAGCGGGCGCGGATGGTAGTGCTCGCTGTAATTGGGAATCTTGCTGCTTCGGGTGAGCATCGTGACGTGGTTGTCAGGGTGGGCGTCGAGCAGGGTTAGCGCCACATCGATGGCCGATAACTGATTGCCGAGCACACCGATACTTTCTGAACGGATGTCGGCTAGCCTGGTCGTCGGATAGGGATTGTTGATGTAGCCTTCGACGCCTTCAAGCCGATAGATATCGGTCGGCTCGGTGTTGCCGGTCGCCAGAACCACAGCACTGTAGCCCGCGCGTTCGCCGCTGGCGGTTTTCAGGGCGTAGCGTCCCTGTTCTGCAGTCATCCCGATCACCTGCTCGCGGTGATACTGGATGGCGCTATGGGCGCGCAGAGACGACTTGAGTGTCTCCTCGATGAACCTCCCGAAAACCGGCCTCGGCTGATAAGATTTGGTCTGCGACACGGGACATTCGCGCAACCAATGTTTGAAATCGCCGAGCTCGCGCAAATACATAAGGCTGGCCGGGCGGTTGACCAGATTGCTCAAATTGTCCTGTTGATAGGCCTGACCAGACCCGGTGCTGCCGGTTGTATCGTAGACATCCACTTTCAATGCGGGCGTCAGGTGTTTTAGTCGCTCCACAAGAATGGCGCCGCTGTAGCCCATTCCGACCACTGCTACCTTGCCCATATCTATCCTTAATGTGGGTGACGATGCCTTTCGTTTTCCATTAAGGCATCGGGTGGGAAGATTCCGTTATTCCCAGATAAACGCGTCTCTGATCCAACTATCGAGTTGCGCGAGATGATCGCTGACGCCTTCTTCGCTATCGCCCTCGACAATCGCTGAGACAATTTCGCCATTGGTCAACTTCATCCCGGCGTAGTCCGTGCCCTTTTTTGCGGTGACCGAGCAATAACGAATGAAGGGCAAATCGATGTGTGCCGGATACTCGATCAATTTGCCGGTGCGTGGCGGAACATTCAGTTGTCCCAGCAAGCGGCTCGGCTTGATCAATTCTTTGAGCGATGCCGCTTTCCCGCCCCGCTCCGCGTCAATCAGGGTCAAGCGCGGGTTCAAACCGTAAGCGTCGGTCAACTCCTGGTTAACGCTGCAACCGCCAAGGCGACAGGCGATTTCGCAGACGACCAGATCTTCGCCGTCGAGAAAAACCTCGAGATGAAACAGCATTGTGCCGAGTCGCGGCAGTGCCTGCTCAACGATCCGTCGGGTGAGCTTCACGCATTGTTGGTGAAGCGGATTATGCTCGGCCAGCATCTGGAAACCGAGACTTTTACCGTCAAGGAAATCCAGGCAGGTCACCGTTGAGCGCACTGGAGAGATGATCACCGGCCGGCCGTCAATGTAGAGCCCGTTGACGTTCAACAGCGATGCATCGATGTACTTTTCGACCATCAGGTTGTGTAGCGTTGTACTTTCCTGCTCGTGCAGGTAGCTGCGAAGTTCAGCGTCATCGTGCAGCACACTGACCCCACCGGAACCGCGGCCGTCGCGAGGCTTCACCACTACGGGAAAACCATATTGCTCAGCGAAGTCATTGATTTCGCATGCAGAGCGGACGACTGCCATGGGGTTGATGCGGATACCATGCTCGGCCAGTTTTTGCTTCATGAGGAATTTGTCCCGATACAGCAGGGTCATCTCTTCGTAGCGCGTCGTCGAGCCGCTGAGCCGGTCTTTGATCCGCGCTACGCGCAACAAATCGACTTCCGCCAGTGCCACCAGAGTGTTGGTTCCCAGTTCTTTTGCGGCGGCCAGCGCATCCAGCTCAACCACGCCCGAGTCATTGAAGTTTGCATAGAGCCGCAAAGCTGAGGTCAGCGCGGGAAATTGTTGTGTCAGCAACTCCTTGGCTGACAAGTCACTATAAATCAGGCTGTTGTTGCCCAATACACTGAGCCATTCTGCTTCGGAGTGTTGAAGCAGGATTTTTGCAGGCGCAAATAAAATGACAGGATTCAAGAGAGTTATCCGGTATCAAAAAGAGTCCATTCAAAATGCCAAGCGCGCAACTGGGCGATAAATCCATGCGAATCACCCGCGCGCAACTTCCTTGGCACACGCAATACACAGTGTTTACGTATTTCTCAACCAAGAGAAATATGAAAGACAGGTTAATACGCTACTTCGTGGCTGGCTGTAGGGCGCTTCCGAAAATGATGGGCGCGAGCGAAATCAATCGAGAGTTCCTAAGAGGATCACGTCATGCGGCGTAGGAGCTGGCGCAGCCTGCGATCTTTTGGCGGTGCCGGGAATGCCGAAAATCAAGATCAACGGATCGCAGCCTTCGGCAGCTCCTACGACGGGTCTTTGTGATCTCTAGAACACCGACCAGCCAATGCGCTGACTCAGCAGCTCCAGCGCCGCCATGCCGGCCAGCGAGTTACCCGCCGGGTTCAGCTCCGGTGACCAGACGCATACGGTAAAGCGCCCCGGCACCACGGCCACGATGCCGCCGCCCACGCCACTCTTGCCTGGTAGACCGACGCGGTAGGCAAAGTTGCCGGCTTCGTCATACAGACCGCTGGTGGCCATGATCGAGTTAACCTGTTGGGTCTGGCGCGCGGTGAGAATCTGTTCGCCGCTGTGCTTGCAGAACCCGTCATTGGCCAGGAAACAGAAGGCCCGGGCCAAATCGACACAACTCATGCGCAGCGCACAATGGCTGAAATAGCTGCGCAGCACCGCTTCTACATCGTTATGGAAGTTGCCGAACGACTGCATCAGATAGGCCATGGCCGCGTTGCGTGCACGGTGCTGGTACTCCGACTCGGCGACTTTGCTGTCGACCATCACCTGCGGATTGCCGGACAAACGCCGCACAAAATCGCGCATCGACAAGGCCGGCGCGGCAAAGCGTGACTGGTTGATGTCGCAGATCACCAGCGCCCCGGCATTGATGAACGGATTGCGCGGCCGACCGCGTTCAAATTCCAGCTGCACCAGCGAGTTGAACGGCTGGCCGGAAGGCTCGTGACCGAGTCGCTCCCAGATCGCCTCACCGGAATGCTCGATGGCCTGCACCAGGCTGAATACCTTGGAAATGCTCTGCACCGAAAACGGCGTGTGCGCATCGCCCGCGCAATACAGCTCGCCGTCATTGCCATACACCGCAATGCCCAACTGATCGGCCGGCACACTGCCCAGCGCAGGAATGTAATTAGCCACCTTGCCCTGTCCGATCAGGGGGCGAACCGTATCAAGGATTTCGTTCAACAACGCTTGCATGCCGGGTTCCAAATTCACACCCCGTACCACTGCGGGGACACAGACGCTAGACGCCGCGTGCCCGCGTCAAAGCACAGTTTTGTGCTCAACTGCCACGTCCACGCGGTGGACCGAATAACAACTATCCTGCATCGTGTGGTGAAACCCGGCAACCGGAGCGCTGACCATGTTCGACAGCCTCATTCGCGAACAGCTCGACCACCTTCAGAACCTGATGGCCGACCAGCCGTTGCTGGTGCTTACGGGCGCCGGCATCAGCACGCCGTCGGGCATTCCCGATTACCGTGACACCGATGGGGTGCGGCGCGGTCGGCAGCCGATGATGTATCAGGAGTTCCTGAAAGCGCCCGAGGCGCGCCAACGTTACTGGGCACGGGCGATGCTCGGTTGGCCTCGGGTTCGGCAAGCGCGGCCGAACCAGGCCCACGAAGCCTTGGCCACGTTGCAGGCACAACGACAGATCGCCGGACTGATCACCCAGAACGTCGACACCTTGCACGATCAGGCCGGCAGCCCGGAGGTGATCGAATTGCATGGCAGCCTGCATCGGGTGCTGTGTCTGGATTGCGGCCAGCGCAGTGACCGGGACTCGATCCAGCGCCTCATGGAAGCGCAAAACCCCTATCTGGCGGGCGTCGATGCGGTTCAGGCACCCGATGGCGACACCCTGCTCGACCCGGCCTTCGTCGCGCACTTTCAAGTTCCCCGTTGCCCTCACTGCGAGGGCGAGCGAATGAAACCGGACGTGGTGTTTTTCGGTGAGAACGTCGCACAAACCACCGCGACCAAGGCCATGGCGGCTGCCGAACAGGCAGCGGGCATGCTGGTGGTGGGCTCGTCATTGATGGCGTTTTCGGCGTTTCGCCTGTGTCGGGTGATCGCCGACCGTGGCAAACCGCTGATCGCCATCAACCTGGGCAAGACCCGCGCCGATGAGTTGCTGGACATGAAAATAGAAGCGTCCTGCGAACAGCTGTTGCCGCTGCTCGCAGAACGCCTGAGCCAATTCAGGCCATTTCTGCCTGTTTGACCACGACCGGTTTCCGCACTTCAAACCGATCCGCCAGGAACGGTGTGATGTCCAGCGGCAACGCTTCGTTGTTCACCAGTTTGTCCAGCAACACCCCGGTGATTGCCGAGGTCAGGATGCCCGTGCGGAAATGCCCGCAGGCATTGAGATAGCCCTGAACCCCTTTCATCGGCCCGAGAATCGGTAACTCGTCCGGTGAGCCCGGCCGCAACCCCGCCCAGCAACGCTTGAGATTGATGTGTTCAAGCTCTGGAATGCAGCGGATCGCGCCTTGCACCAGACCATTGATTTCCGGGTAGGTGGTGGTCACATCGAAGCCTTTGTCTTCGGTGGTACTGCCGATCAGGATCTCGCCGTTGTCCTTCTGCGCCAGGTAGCAATCACTGGTGGTCAGGCAACCGCGCAGGATCTTGGGCATACGCTCGGTCAGCAAAATCTGGCCTTTGACCGGATTCACCGGAATGCTGATGCCCGTGGCTTTCAGGCTGAGTTCCGCGGCCCAGGCACCGGCGGCGTTGATCAAGGTGTCGCAACGGAACTCGCCGGCCTCGGCAGTCTGCACACCGACCACCCGCGAACCCTGGCGCAACACCTCAGTGACGTTGGTGTTGACGTACATGTCGACGCCATTCTGCCGGGCGCCTTCGGTGTAGGCATCCGCCAGACGGAACGGGCTGACCTGATGGTCGCAGAGAAACTCCAGCGCCCCGCGCGCCTCATGGCTGACGCTCGGCTCGGCCTCGCGCAGTGCGGCCTGATCAAGCCAGCGCACCTGATCGGCGAGGTGTGGAATGCAGGCAACGATGTGCTCGGCGTACAATCGGTCCTCATCGTCGTAGATCACGAATTTCAGCCCGGTTTTTTCGAACTTGAAGTCCATGCCGTGGTTCTCCTGCAACTCGCGGTGCAGGGCTGGATACATCGCATTCGATTGCAGGGCAAAGTCAAAGAACGAATCCGGCAGGATGTGCGGCGTGCTGGAGTCGACCGCCACCGCCGTGCCCTGGGTTTCGCGCTTGCGGTTGGCCGACATCATGCGAAAAAAGATCACCCCGCAGCCCAGCCCCACCGATTCGCCAATCGCCCAGAGGCCGCCGGCCGACGCGCGGGTCGCGTTGCCAGGGCGCTTGGCGTCGATCAGTGCGACTTTCAGGTTTTTGCGTTTCGACAGTTGATAGGCACAGGAAGCCCCGATCACACCACCACCGGCAATCACCACATCGTAGAACTTACTCATGATTCAACGCATCCGTGCCGAGGTTCTGGAAAGCCGAAAAAGGAATCGGCTCGATTGGGAAACGCGGGCGCAACCAGCCCACATCCTGACGCCCGGTGGCGTCACGCAAGCGGTCGCTGCAATAGCCGACGCACATCCGCCCCTGACAGTCGCCCATACTCACCCGCGTGCGCATTTTCAGGCTGGCCATGTCCTCAACACCTTGGGACAGCGCCCGATCGATATCGGCGCGGGTGGCGTTTTCGCAGCGGCAGATCACCGTGTCGGCAGCCGGCAACGCCGTTTGCCCGGCACCGCGCTCGGTGTAGCGATCCACCGCCGCGCGAAAGCGCACGATGGACTTGAGCTTCGCCAGATAGCGGTCACGCAATTGCAACGCACGGTCGACGTCCAGCACACCACGTTGCATGAGGATTGACAGCGCGGCGATCCGTCCGCTGAGCATGGCCGCCTCACCGCCACGAAGCCCGCCCATGTCGCCGGCCAGGTGGACGTGCGGTTCACTGCTTTGCTGCCAGATATTGGCCGTGGCGCGCAGGTAACCGTCATCGCTGAAGCCATGTCCCAGGCCCATTTGCTGACTGAGTTGGGTACGCGGAATAAAGCCATAGCCCACCGCCAGGGTCTGCGCCGCAACCTGCTCGGTGCGGCTCAGGTCTGGCTGCCAACTGCTGGAATACGGTGCGACCGTCACACTGCGCAACTCGCCCTCGCCTTGCGCCTCGACCACGCCCCAACCGTAACGCATCGCGATTCGGTACAATTTCAGATAGGCGAGCATGCTCAGCCCGTCGAGAAACAGCTGCGGCTTGTTCAGCAGTGCCAGGCTTTCCTTGGCGATCTTGCCGAAAGCGCAGGCCTCGAACACACCGGCAACCTTCACCCCGGATGCATGCAATTGACAGGCAACCAGCGGCAACAACGGACCGGTACCGGCGATCACCACCGGGCTTTGCGGCTTGACTACACCACTCTTGATTTGCAGCTGTAAACCGCCCAGCAATATCACTCCCGGCAAGGTCCAGCCGGGGAACGGTACGCTGCGCTCATGGCATCCGGCGGCAAGCAACAATTGCGGGTAGGTGATTTCCTGCAAGCGTTCGTCAGCGTCCAGCATGACCAACGCCCGAGTCCCTTCTGCACCAATGACCCGAGTGTTCAAACACACATCGATCAGCGCACAACGCGCCTGAAAGTCGCCATGCAGCCTGGCCAGAGCTTCGGCGTAACGCGGCCCCAGATAGTCCAGCTGCACGCCGTCACGCAACGGCCCGCGATAAACCACCCCGCCCAGTCGGGAAGCCTCTTCGAGCAACGTGCAGTGCACGCCATGTTCGGCCAGTTCAATGGCCGCCGCCATACCCGCCGGGCCACCGCCGACGATTACCGGATGCAGGCTCATAGCGCCTCCCGCTCGGCAATACGGTTGACCACCGTTTCGACCTTCATGCCCGGCTGCACCAGAGTCTGGCAGGCGCGGCGCTTGTGTCGGCCGTTGATTTTCACCAGACAGCATTGGCACACGCCCATGCCGCAATAGGCACCGCTGATCTGGTCGTGATCGTTGCGTGCGACCTGACGCACGCCGAGGGATTGAATGACCGTCAGCACGGTTTCGCCAATCGCGGCGCTGACCGATTGGCCATTGAGTTCGATGGTCATATCCGCCCGCACAAGCGGCTGGATATCAAAGGTGCGGTCTAGGCGTTGCATTGCATAGTTCATCCATGAAAGGGTTGGGTAAAGGTTGCCAGCTCCATGCCGCACCAGGCTCTGTACGAAAACTGCCTGCGCGTCGACCAGGCTGCGTTAAAAACAGGCTCGGAATGCTCATTTAGGGGCCTAAACTCCGCTTCCTCGCCTGTTTTTGCCTTGCCTGATCGCCGCTCGGCGAGTTTTCGTACAGACCCTACACCTTGCAAGTCGGTTGATCCGCAAAAAATGCGCCGACCTGTACCGGTAACTCGACAACGCAACATGCGCGCACCACGGCAATGTAGCCGATGCCATGCGACAGACCTGGAGCGCATACGTTAGGAGTTATTTCACAGGACAATATTGATCCAGGCCAGTGAAAGCCCGGACTCATCCTTTTTTGCAGAACGAGATGATGCGCGAGAGGCGCATCAGTTGGAGAAAACGTATTGCCCCTTGACCTTTTTCGGACCGAAAAAGGCGAAGTCCGGAAACAGCAAAGACTTCAGGCGCATTACGAAGAACAGCATGCCCAATGTGTACACGGCACCGGCGGTGGCCACCAACGGTGCCTCGGAAAACCCCGAGAGCAATCGCGGCAGCTGAGAAATCGTCAGGACGATATAGATGGTGTAAGCCTGCGCCGAGTTTCTGTAGAAGCCATAAGCAAACAACAGCGGAACCACACCGGCAATCGCTGCCAGGATAATGCTCGCTTTGGGCCCTATGTTCGCTCCGAGCAAATACCCCAGCACCGTGCCCAGCAATGCCTGAATAAAACTGATGGTCACCAGCGTATTGATTTTGCGGTAATGCGCCTCGTACAGATCCTGATCCGGATACGCGGCGATCCAGTAGGCGAGCACCCGGTCCTTGATCTCGCCTCCGGCAAACGCCTTGAAGGTGTCCGTCCTGGAGCGGCCTGCTTCAAGCATCTCCTCCAGCTGTCGTTTGATTTTCTTTCTGTCCAAGACACTTCCCCTTCGCGGATTCAGGCACAGTCGTTATCGGCCAACGCTAGTAGAGCGTCAGCATCTTGTCCATCCGTGGCCAGCACCTGAAAACGGCCACGTCTATCAAGGTAAAAAGCAAAAAATCGTGTCACCTTGCCCTGCGTTTCCAGCATCGGCTACTTTCGTTTAGAGCTTCCAGGCAACGTATGGCTAGATGATATCAATGATTGTCTATATAAAAGTTTTTTCAGAAACCTCACGGGCATTTCTTGGCACACTGCCGCCCTGTGTATTTCATTTACTCTCAGGCAAGCCCCATGACCCGAATCCTGACCATTGAAGACGACGCCGTCACCGCACGGGAGATCGTTGCCGAGCTGAGCAGCCATGGCTTGCAGGTGGACTGGGTCGCCAATGGTCGAGAAGGCCTGGCGCGAGCGGTGAGCGGTGACTACGACCTGATCACCCTTGACCGCATGCTGCCGGAGCTCGATGGCCTGGCGATTGTCACCACCTTGCGAACCATGGGTGTGTCGACGCCGATTCTGATGATCAGCGCCCTGTCCGACGTCGACGAGCGTGTTCGCGGCTTGCGCGCCGGCGGCGACGATTACCTGACCAAACCCTTTGCCACCGACGAAATGGCCGCCCGGGTCGAAGTCCTGCTGCGACGCCAGAACACCGTCAAGGACTACACCACGACCCTGCGCGTGGCCGATCTCGAGCTCAATCTGATCAGCCGCGAAGCCAGCCGCGCCGGGCAGTTGCTGAGCCTGCTGCCCACAGAATACAAACTGCTGGAATTTCTGCTGCGCAATACCGGGCAGATACTCTCGCGGATGATGATTTTCGAAGAGGTCTGGGGCTATCACTTCGACCCGGGCACCAACCTGATCGATGTACACATCGGACGTCTGCGCAAAAAGATCGACCCCCCGGGCCAACTGCCGCTGATACGGACTGTGCGAGGCTCGGGTTATGTCATTGCTGAACCCGTCTAAAGGCTGGCGGTCATCCAGCAGCCGTTTGCTGGCGCTCTACAGTTCGCTGTTCGTGGTCTGGAGCGGCCTGCTCATGGGGGTGATGTATTACGAGGTTTCCAGCTACCTGGAGAACCTTGCCAAACATTCGCTGATGCAACGCCAGCACCTGTTTTCGCGTTTCCACGGCGAGCAACTGGATGAGGCGCTGATCGCCAGCATCACCTTCGATCAGCGCGGTATCGACGCCTACGGGCTGTTCGACGAGCAGCATCGGCCCCTGCACGGACTGATCCGCAAGATCCCCGCAGGTCTGCCGCTGGACGGCAAGATCCATGAACTGCCCGACTGCGCCGACCCGGATGACGCCAGCATGCCGTCCGACAGTTGCGACGCGGTGGCGACTCACACTCTGGATGGCCGCTGGCTGGTTCTGGTGCGTGACAACGGTTCGTTGTTCGCGGTCACGCGGATCATCCTGTATGCACTGTTCTGGGGAGTCTCGCTGACCATTATCCCCGGCATCGCCGGTTGGCATCTGTTGCGCCGTCGGCCGTTACGGCGCATTCGCGCCCTGCAAGCGAGTGCCGAAGCCATCGTCGCCGGTAACCTGAACCACCGTTTGCCGCTGTCCAGCCGCCGCGATGAGCTGGACATGCTCGCGGCCATCGTCAACGCCATGCTCGAACGCATCGAGCGGCTGGTGAACGAGGTCAAGGGAGTTTGCGACAACATCGCCCACGACCTGCGCACCCCGCTCACCCGGCTACGCGCGCAGCTTTACCGCATTCAGCAGCAGGCCGCCGAAGGGTCCGCCGAAGCGACACAACTGGATCAGGTGCTCGCCGAAACCGACACCCTGATGGCGCGTTTTCGCGGCTTGCTGCGGATTTCCGAGCTGGAGGATCAACAGCGGCGTTCGGGTTTCGTGCTGTTCGATCCGTTGCCGTTGCTGCAGGAACTGCATGATTTTTACCTGCCGCTGGCCGAAGAAGGCCATCTGAACCTGAGCCTGCAAACGCCGCAAACCTTGCCAGCGCTGACAGGCGACCGGGCGTTGTTGTTTGAAGCCTTGTCGAACTTGCTGAGTAACTCGATCAAGTTCACCCCGGCGGGCGGTCAGGTCATTGTGCGGGCGAGCGATAACGCCGGCAGCACACGCATCGAGGTACTCGACTCCGGTCCCGGCATCCCTGCGGACAAACGCACGGCAGTGTTTCAACGTTTCTATCGCGTGGACGACAACGCCAAAAAAGGAGGTTTTGGCCTCGGATTATCGATTGTCGCGGCCATCGTGAACCTGCATGGGTTCACCCTTGATGTCGGCAGCAGCGAACTCGGCGGTGCCCGCCTGACACTTGATTGCCGCCAGCATTTACTGCCCGCGGATTGATGCGGATCGCCAAGATCGCAGCCTGCGGCAGCTCCTACGGATTTGCGTCGGCGACGCTGTTCAGGAGTCGGTTCAGCGTTTGAAGAGATTGAACCAGGGGCTATGCTTGAGTTTTTCACTTCCAGGGAGGTAACCGGCCATGACTGCCACATCTGCTCAAACACACTGCGCCCTATTGGTCATTGATGTACAAAACGACTTCACTCCGGGCGGCCGTCTGGCGGTACCCGAGGGCGATCAGATCATTCCATTGATCAATCGCCTGGCCGGTCAATTCACCCAGGTGATCATCGCCCAGGACTGGCATCCAGCCGGGCATGCCTCGTTCGCTTCCAGCCACCCCGGACGCGCGCCCTATGACGTCATTGAGCTGCCTTACGGCGCCCAGACCCTGTGGCCGGAGCACTGTGTGCAAGCCACTGGCGGCGCCGAACTGCACGCCGAGCTGAACCTGCCCCACGCCCAACTGATCATCCGCAAAGGCTGTAACCCGGACATCGACAGCTATTCGGCGTTTCTGGAGGCGGATCGCACAACCCCCACCGGATTGGCCGGGTACCTGAAGGAACGCGGCGTCGATACGATTTTCATGGTCGGACTCGCGCTGGATTTCTGCGTGATGTTCTCGGCGCTGGACGCCCGGGCAGCCGGGTTCAATGCCACGGTGGTGCTGGACGCCTGCCGGGCGATAGACCTGAACGGCTCGCTGGCCTCGGCAATGGAGCAGATGGACCAGGCTGGCGTAGGGTTGATCACCGCTGCTGAAGTTTCCGTTTAAACCCTGGAAACATGACGAAGGAGCCCGTAGCAGCTGCCGAGCCCGCGAGGCTGCGTTCGAGGACGAAGTCCTCGCAAATCCTGTGCACATGGTTTGCCTGGGAGAACGCGTTGCCTGACTTTACGACTGCTGCGCAGCCGAACGCAGCCTCGCGGGCTCGGCAGCTGCTACGGATTGCGTTACGGCCACAACAGTAGGCTCAGGCCGGGGTCGGCAACCACAACCGGAACCTCGCCCCGCCCAGTGGCGAGGTTTCGGCCGTCAGCGTGCCATCCTGGGCTTCCAGCGCCCGACGGCTGATCGCCAGGCCCAGGCCAAACCCGCCCGTGGCGCGGTCGCGGCTGCGGTCCAGCCGATAGAACGGCTCGAAGATCCGCTCGCGTTCGTCTTCCGGAATGCCAATACCGTCATCGTCGACCCAGATTTCGCAGCCTTTGGGGCAGACCTGCACACCGATTTGAATACGTTTTTCGCAGTAACGCATGGCGTTGCGCAGCAGGTTCTGGATCGCTCGGGCGGTCAGGCGCGGGTCGAGGCTGAAGCGTTCGAGTTGGCCGTGCAGCATGACGTCGATGACGATGTCCGGCGACTCCAGTTCTTCATCGACGCTGCCCAGAATGCTGTCGATGAACTCATCCAGCGACACCTCCACCTGCTCCGGCACCCGTACCGGATTTTGCAGGCGACTGTAGGAGAGCAATTCCAGCACCAGCTCATCCAGTTCACGAATGTGTGCAACCAACCCCTGCAAACGCTCGCGGCTAGCGGCCGGCAAGTCGTCGGACAGCGCCAGTGCCAGGCCAAAATCCAGTCGGGTCAGCGGTGTGCGCAATTCGTGGGACACCGCATTGAGCAAATCACGTTGCTGGTTCAGGAGGTTTTCGATATCGCCGGCCATGGTGTCGAAAACATTGGCCAGGCTGCCGATGTTCGAACTCGGCGGAATCTGCGTGCGCTCGCTCAAGTGGCCCTTGCCGAAGCGCTCGGCAGTATTTTTCAGACGTTCCAGGTCGCGCCAGTGCGGCCGCAGCCAGATCAGCAGGCAAGCCAGCAGCGCCGCACCGATCAGTACGTTGATGCTCCAGTACAACAAATTGACGTCCAGCGGATCCGGTGGCACCACCAGCTTCACCGACAGCTGTTCGTCCAGCGGTGAGACCGCCAGCGTACGCCAGCCCCAGTCGCCCATGCGGATGACCTTTTCACCGCGCTCCAGACGTTCACGTTCGTAGGGTGTGAAGTCCGCGTCGTCATTGCGCACCAGCACCACATGCAACGGGCTGAAGTCTTTGTCCAGTTGCGTCGCCAGGCGAGTCCATTGCTCGCTCGGCACCGCGTGAAACTGCTTGACGATCAGGTTCTGCAAGCCTCGGGACTGATCGAGGTTGTAGTTCTGGAATCGCTCATGAAAAGCCTTGATCACCAGATCCGGGATGAAATAGATCGCCGCGCTGAAGGTGACGATGGTGATCAGGTAGAGGCGGATCAGAATGCGCAGCATGGTTTCAGCATTCCCACTCGGAGCGACTAAACAGATAACCCTTGCCCCACACGGTCTTGATCTTGCGCGCTTCGCCGGCGTGGTCATCGAATTTGCGCCGCAGCTTGGAGATCGCCACGTCCACCGAGCGGTCGGTGCCGTTGAATTCGATGCCGCGCAGGCGTTGCAGAATCTGGTCGCGGCTGAGCACTTCACCGGCGTGGCGCGCCAGCACCACCAGCAGGTTGTATTCGCCGCTGGACAGTTCGACCAACTGCTCGCGCCAGATCACGGTGCGCTCCGACAGGTCGATACAGAGGTTGCCCATGAGGATTCGGTCGCTGGCGGTCTGTGGTTCGTTCAGGCTGCTGCGCCGCAGCAAGGTCCGCACCCGTGCCAGCAACACGCGCGGCTCGCAAGGTTTGGTCACGTAATCGTCGGCGCCCATCTCCAGCCCCAGCACCTGGTCGTGACTGTCGTCGCGGGCCGTCAGCATGAGAATCGGCAGGGTCGCCGAATCGGCGCGCAGCAAACGACAGACTTGCAGGCCATCGAGGCCCGGCAGCATCAGGTCGAGGATCACCAGATCCGGAGGGTTGATTCGCGCCCGTTCGCGGACATGGTCGCCACGGCTGATCACGCTGACCTGATAGCCATTGCGTTCAAGGTAGCTGGCAATCAATTCAGAGAGCGCGGAGTCGTCTTCGACCAGGAGGATGTTGGGCATGGGTGTTTCCAGAAAGTGCAGTGGCGCTTGATAAACCGCTATCGCGAGCAAGCTCGCTCCCACAGTTGATCGTGGATGTTCACAACATCGTGTTCACATCAAATCCCTGTGGGAGCGAGCTTGCTCGCGATAGCAATCGACCCGTCGCAATAGAAATCAAGCGCCCAAGGATATACGCCCTCACGCGCGCATGAGTAAAACCCTTACACAATTTCACACAGCGCCTACAAAGCTTCACCGCTACCCTCGCCTGCGCCCAGTAGGATGCTGGGGTCATTATTGGGGTATTCACATGTTAAAGAACCTGTTTGCGAAGCTCGGCCTGATTGCCTTGGCAATGACGCTGAGCGCGTGTGACAAGTCCTCCACCGCCGAAGAAGCAGCGCCGCTGGCCACCGTCCGGATCGAAACCATCTCCGCCGGGCCGCTGTCGATCAGCAGCGAACTGAGTGGGCGGATCGCCGCACCACGAATCGCCGAAGTCCGCGCCCGGGTGGCCGGCGTCGTGTTGCAACGAACCTTCCGCGAAGGCAGCGACGTCAAACAGGGCGACGTGCTGTTTCGCATTGATCCGGCACCGTTCAAGGCAGACCTGGACAGCGCCCAGGCGGCGCTGCGCAAAGCCGAGGCCAATGCCTTTCAGGCGCGCTTGCAAGAGCAACGCTACGCGCAACTGATCGAAGGCAACGCCATCAGCGGTCAGGATTACGACAACGCCCGCGCCGCCGTCCGGCAGACCGCCGCCGACGTCGCGGCCAATCAGGCGGCGGTACAACGGGCGAAACTGAACCTGGGTTACGCCACCGTCACCGCACCGATTTCCGGGCGCATCGGTCGTGCGTTGGTCACTGAAGGCGCGCTGGTCGGGCAGAACGAAAGCACGCCCTTGGCGCTGATCCAGCAATTGAACCCGATCCACGCTGACCTGACCCAGTCAACCCGCGAACTCAACGAGTTGCGCCGGGCCTTTCGTGCCGGGCAGTTGCAGCAGGTCGGTCAGGATCAGGCCAAAGCCACATTGATTCAGGATGACGGCAGCCTCTATCCGTTGCCGGGCAAGCTGCTGTTCGCCGACATCAGCGTCGACCCGAGCACCGGCCAGATCATCCTGCGTAGCGAGTTCCCCAACCCGGACCTCGACCTGCTGCCGGGCAGTTTCATCCGCGTGCGCCTGGAGCAAGCCGTCAACCAGCAAGGCATCAGCGTGCCGCAACGGGCGATCCTGCGTGACAGCGCCGGCATTGCTCAGGTGCTGCTACTCGACGCCGACGCACGCATCAGCCAACAACCGGTGCAGCTTGGCCAGGTGCAGAAGAATCGCTGGATCGTTACCGGCGGCCTGAAATCCGGCGACCGCATTGTCATCGAAGGCCTGCAACACGCCCGTCCCGGCGAAAAAGTGCAGATCGACGACACCCCTCTTCCACTTGCCCAGGCAACCGGGCAGTAGGCAGGACGCAGACTTTATGCCGCAATTCTTTATCGACCGCCCGGTGTTCGCCTGGGTGGTCGCGCTGTTTATCCTGTTGGCCGGTGCGCTGGCCATCCCGCAGCTGCCCGTCGCGCAGTACCCCAACGTTGCGCCGCCAAAGGTCGAGATCTATGCGGTGTACCCCGGTGCTTCGGCGCAAACCGTCGATGAAAGCGTGGTCAGCCTGATCGAAGGCGAGCTCAACGGCGCTGACCATCTGCTGTATTTCGAATCCCAGAGCAGCCTCGGCACCGCCACCATCACCGCAACCTTTCAGCCTGGCACTGATCCGGAAATGGCTCAGGTCGATGTGCAAAACCGCCTCAAAGCGGTCGAGTCGCGCCTGCCGCAAGCAGTGATTCAGCAAGGCTTGCAGGTCGAGAAAGTCTCGGCCGGCTTCCTGCTGTTGATCACCCTCACGTCCAGCGACGGCAAGCTCAATGACGTGGCGCTCAGCGATTATCTGGCGCGCAACGTGATGAACGAGATCAAGCGCCTGGACGGCGTCGGCAAGGCCCAGCTGTATGGCGCCGAGCGGGCCATGCGGATCTGGATCGACCCGCAGAAACTGATTGGCTTCAACCTGACCCCGGCCGACGTCAACGCCGCGATTGTTGCGCAGAACGCCCAGGTCTCGGCCGGCAGCATCGGTGACTTGCCGACCCGCACCACTCAGGAAATTACCGCGACGGTGCTGGTGAAAGGTCAGCTGTCGACCCCCGAAGAGTTCGCCGACATTGTGCTGCGGGCCAATCCCGACGGTTCCACGGTGCGCGTGGGCGACGTGGCACGGGTCGAAATCGGCAGCCAGGAATACCAGTTCTCCACCCGCCTCAATGGCAAGCCGTCGACCGCCGTCAGCGTGCAACTGGCGCCCGGCGCCAACGCCTTGAGCACCGCAACGCTGGTGCGCGAGAAGATGGACGAGCTGGCGCGCTACTTCCCGGCCGGCGTGGAGTACAAAATCCCGTACGACACCTCGCCGTTCGTCAAAGTCTCGATCACCAAAGTGATCTACACCCTCGGCGAGGCGATGTTGCTGGTGTTCGCGGTGATGTTCCTGTTCCTGCAGAACATCCGCTACACGCTGATCCCGACGTTGGTGGTGCCCGTGGCGTTGATGGGCACCTTTGCCGTTATGTTGGCGCTGGGCTTCTCGATCAACGTACTGACCATGTTCGGCATGGTGCTGGCGATCGGCATTCTGGTGGACGACGCCATCGTCGTCGTCGAGAACGTCGAGCGGATCATGGTCAACGAAGGTCTGTCGCCCAAAGAAGCCACGCGCAAAGCCATGAGTCAGATCACCGGGGCGATCATCGGCATCACCCTGGTGCTGGTGGCGGTGTTTATTCCGATGGCGTTCATGCAGGGCTCGGTCGGAGTGATTTACCAGCAGTTCTCGCTGTCGATGGCCACTTCGATCCTGTTCTCGGCGTTCCTCGCGCTGACACTCACCCCGGCACTCTGCGCCACGCTGCTCAAACCGATCGCCAAGGGTGAACACCACGCCAAGGGTGGTTTCTTCGGCTGGTTCAACCGGCGCTTCGAGCAGATGACCGAGGGTTATCAGCGCTGGGTGGTGTACGCACTGAAACGCAGTGGCCGTTTTCTGCTGGTTTATGGCGTGCTGTTGATCGGCCTGGTGTTTTGCTTCAGCCGCCTGCCCTCGTCCTTCCTGCCTGTTGAAGACCAGGGTTACACCATCACCGACATTCAACTGCCGCCGGGCGCGAGCAAGAACCGCACGGTGCAGGTGGTCGAGCAGATTGAAGCGCACAACGCAACCGAACCGGGCGTCGGCGACAGCACGGTGATTCTCGGTTTCAGTTTCTCCGGCAGCGGCCAGAACGCAGCCCTGGCGTTCACCACGCTCAAGGATTGGTCGGCACGTAGCAGTGATGATTCGGCGGCTTCGATTGCCGACCGCGCCAACATTGCGCTGAGCCAGATCAAGGACGCCGTGGCCTTCTCGGTGCTGCCGCCTCCGGTTGACGGCCTCGGTACGTCGAGCGGTTTCGAGTTCCGTCTGCAAGACCGTGGCGGCCTTGGCCATGCCACGCTGATGCAAGCACGCAGCGCGTTGCTGGCGGCCGCCGAGAAGAGCCCGATCCTGATGAATGTGCGCGAAAGCGCCTTGGCTGAAGCACCGCAAGTGCAACTGGAGGTCGACCGCAAACAGGCCAACGCCTTGGGCGTTTCGTTTGCCGATATCGGCAACGTGCTGTCCACCGCCGTCGGTTCGGCGTACATCAACGACTTCCCCAACCAGGGGCGGATGCAGCGGGTAGTGGTTCAGGCTGAAGGTGATCAACGCAGTCAGATTGACGATTTGCTGAAAATCCATGTGCGCAACAACGCCGGAAAAATGGTGCCGTTGTCGGCGTTCGTCCAGGCCAAATGGACCCAGGGCCCGGCGCAGCTGACGCGCTATAACGGTTACCCGGCCATCAGCATTTCCGGTGAGCCGGCGCCCGGTCGCAGCACCGGTGAAGCGATGGCGGAAATCGAGCGCCTGGTCGCCCAGGGGCCGGCGGGACTGGGTCAGGAATGGACCGGGTTGTCGTTGCAAGAGCGGCTGTCTGGCAGTCAGGCACCGATTCTGCTCGGTTTGTCGTTGTTGATCGTGTTCCTGTGTCTGGCGGCGCTGTACGAGAGCTGGTCGATTCCGACCTCGGTGCTGTTGGTGGTGCCGCTGGGTGTGCTCGGCGCGGTACTGGCCGTGACCTTGCGCGGGATGCCCAACGATGTGTTCTTCAAGGTCGGACTGATCACCATCATTGGTCTGTCGGCGAAAAACGCGATCCTGATCATCGAGTTCGCCAAGAGCCTGTACGACGAAGGCCATGACCTGATCGACGCCACGGTGCAAGCCGCGCGCTTGCGCCTGCGGCCAATTGTCATGACCTCGCTGGCATTCATCCTGGGCGTGGTGCCGTTGGCGATTGCCACCGGAGCGAGCTCGGCTAGCCAGCAAGCCATCGGCACGGGTGTGATTGGCGGGATGATCACCGCGACCATGGCGGTGGTGTTTGTGCCGGTGTTTTTTGTGGTGGTGATGAGATTGGTCCGCAAGCGACATAAGAACATCTGCACAACATAAATCAACTGTGGGAGCGAGCTTGCTCGCGATAGCGGCATAAAAGCCAACATGGATGTTGGATGTTACGGCCTCATCGCGAGCAAGCTCGCTCCCACATTGGTTCTCATCAATCTCACCCTTGTGGTCACAACGGACCCCGCTGGGCTAAGGTGTTGCAAAGCCCTGACGTATCGAGCCTCCATGCCACACCTCCTGCGCACCCACCCTCGCCTGACCGCCGCCACCCTGCTGGGGGTGGCGGTCAGCATCCTGGCTCCGGCCGACTCACTCATCAGCAAGATCCTGATCGGCTGGAATTCCGGCGTCTGGACCTATCTGGTGCTGATGCTCTGGCTGACAGTGCGTGCGCGTGCCGATGACGTAAAACGCATCGCCGAAGTCGAGGATGAAAACGCCGGGGTGGTGCTGCTCATTGTCTGCATCGCCGCGATTGCCAGCCTCGCCACCATCACCCTGGAACTGGCCGGCAGCAAGGACCTGGAAACCAGCCGAAGACTATTGCACTACGGCTTCACCGGGATGACAGTGATTGGTTCGTGGTTGTTGGTCGGGGTGATCTTCAGCGTGCATTACGCACGGCTGTTCTACACCTGGGACGGCAAGGACCCGGCGCTGCGTTTTGCCGAAGGCCTGCTGACCCCCAACTACTGGGACTTTCTGTACTTCTCTTTCACCATCGGCGTGGCGGTACAAACCTCCGATGTCGGGGTCGCCACACGTAGTTTGCGCAAGATCGTGCTCGCCCAGTCACTGATCGGTTTTCTGTTCAACACGGCCATCCTGGGTTTTTCGATCAATATCGCCGCCGGGTTGTTCAGTTGATGTAATGCCTTTCAACTAGCGGTTATATATTGTTGAAATAACATTCACACCTATAAAACCTCCCACTGACCGACCCTGTAAAACATCGACTGTAAACTGGTATATCTGACAGTTTACAGAATGACTCTACTGAGCTCTGATCAGTTAATCCATAAGTTAGCGATGGTTACCTATTTATGGATTCTTTGTTAATTGCCAGGGAGAAAGCAATCATGAACGTAGCCGCAAAAAAAACCAGCACACAAGACTACTTCGACGTCACGCTGGAAGATGCCGCCCCATTCCAGACCAGTGGAACGGCACTGCGCAGTAGCACTAGCCCGAACCGTGGTGAAACCTGGGTGGTAGAAGCCACTGAAAGGGATGGCGATGAAAAACGCCTGCGGGTGTTTTTGATCGTGTTCTCCAAGACGCTCTCCAACGGGAATCATAAGGTTGGCGAGGACAAACAAGGCCACGTTACCATTGAGCTCGTTGATTACACGGATCCACAGAACCCGACCAGCCAACTGGCGATATCTGGAGATATAAACTTTCAACTCGATGTCACAGGCAGTCGATTCTCAGGTGACTTTAACGTGCAGATCAAAAAGAAAGACACCCATGCTCACTCCACCGCGGCTGATGGACAATTCGATACCCTGTTAACCAACGCAAATCGCTGAGCACAAAAAAGCCCTGCTTCGATAGAGACAGGGCTTTACGACTGGGCAGCGATAAAAAATTATTCGCCCATTACCACTTGAACTGCACACCTACCGTCCCGCCAATCGGCATTTCGATGTTGTTGCCGTTCATGTACTCGACCTCGGCGTGTGCACTCCAGCGGTCTGTCAGCTTCAGGGCAACCCCTGCACCCACTTCAACACGCGACCCGGAGAGGTCATGGCTGAACGCATTGTCGTTGACCTTGAACTCTTCGCCTTTGGAAAACTCATGGGCCAGCGCTGCACGGACATAAGGTTGCAGCGTGCCACCGTTGGCCATCGGCATTTCACGACCTGCGGTCAGCCCCGCCTTGCCCACGAATGACCAGGTCCGGTCGCCCTTGGCCTGCATACCGTTGTCCAGATCATAATCCTGACCCTGAATGAACGCGGTCGACCAGCGAGTGAAGGGCTCGATGAAATAGCCATCATCGAGTTTGATATTCCGACCGAACTCTACGGAGCCGCTCACACCGGTGTTGCCGTAATCACCCTTGGATTGGGTGCCATCACTCATCGCAACCTTCGCCTTGTTCTCGAAACGGTTGAGCTTGAGGGTGCCATCAACGTAGTACCCACTCGCGTCATCCATCCAGGTCAGGTAGCTGCCCAGATAGTAGCTGTCGACGGTGCCGGAAGAACCGTGGCTCAAACTGAGATCCGACTGGCTATAGCCGGCCATTACTCCCAGCAACCATTGACCGTCGCCCAAAGGTGTATCGACACCCAGCGCGAAGCCTTGCTGCGTTTGCCGATAGCCATCGCCGAAAGCCCCACCGACGTTGTACTTGTTGCCATACACGCGGCTCCAGGCACCCGACTTGTCGGTGTTGAAACGCACTTCCCCCATGCGCGTGCGCAACGAGGCGTCTTCGCCGTACAACACGGTAAGCGGCGCGCCAAACAAGGCACTGACCACCTGAGTGGAAGGGCTGACAGTTCGCTTGGCCGGATCGAGGAACCAGTCTTTGCCGGTCGCATCCTGACTCAACCCATAGGAATACGTCCCCAGATCGACCGCGCCATCGGCATTGGCCAGCGAAAACCGCGCATCGCCACCTTGTGTGTGCACCACGGTGATCGGCTCGCCACTGGCTGGATCGACACCGCTGCTGGTGATCAACAGTTGATGGTTGCCGCTGGCGGTGCCGGTGACGTTCAGCGCATCGGTCTGACCCGTAGTGAAGTGGGTGCCCATGATAAACAGGCCGTTGCCTGACAGGTTGGTGACGTCCAGCTGATAGTAGGCATCCGCAGCACCGAACCGGACGGTGCCACCGTCCATCATGTTCAGGTTACCGACCTGACTGTTGCCGGTCAGGTTCCATTCGGATTGATGATCGATACCCACTGCGGCGACGTTTTCCATGCGCCCGGTCAACAGAGAACCTTGCTTCAACTGAACATTGGCGGTACTGCCCGCCTCGGCGATCACATCACCGGTCAGCGAGCCTTGATTGAAGTTGAGGTTGGCGGTGCTGTTGCCGGCCACCTGAGCATTGCCGTTCAGTGCGCTCCCACCAACATTCATGTTGACCGACGCCGCACCCTTCACTTCAAGAAGGGTGCCATTGCCGCCCTTGAGGGTCGAACCGTTCAGGACATGAATATCAGTGATGGTATTGGTCGCCCCGGCATTGTCCACAACAATGGCCGAGCCGGTTTTGCCTTCGACACTCGAGTTGTCCAGCACCAGTTGGCTGCCTTCGCCAGGCACTTCGACCTTGACCATAACACCGTTCTGGCCGCCGATGATGCGAGTGCCATTGCTGGCTGAAGCTTTGCTGCTGAAGAGCAACAACCCGGTGCTTGTAGCGCCGGTTCCTTCAACCATTGAGTTCGAAAGCGTGAGCGTACTGAAGGCGGTGACCCGCGCGCCCAGATCCTGTCCGCTAATGCGACTGCCGGCGACGGTGGCAGTAGACCCGGTAAGAGTACCTTCCACATGACCGACTTGCAGACCGTTTGTGATGCCAGAGAGGGTGCTGTTCGTAATCGTTGCGGTGCTGTTGATCAGTTCGACGCCAGCCTTGCGGCGGTCAATACCGTTCACCGTCGCCTTGTCGAGGTTAACGGTAGAACCGCTCTGGGCGGAGATTTGCTGAGTACTGCCGCCGTTGACATTTAGAGTCGACTGCTGAGCCGTGATGCCAAGAGCCTGACCACCGTTGACCGTCAACACAGCGTTACGAGCCAGCGACCAGGATTCGACATCTGCCGACGAATCAATGGTCAGACTTTCATCGACCAGATCCCGTGCGCTGGCATCGGTGGCCGTCAACGACAGCATGGCCAGGGACGACGCCCCCAATGCAATGACCAAAGGTTTCACGTTAAATCGAGGTTTCAACATAGCAGGTATCCGTCTGGTGGTCTTTCCAAACGAAAGACCCAGGTAATTCAGCAGGAGAGCGCACCTTCCCCATAGAGAGGTCGGCAGACTACGGACACATACGCTTATGGTATGTAGGACTAATCCATTATTTCAGCAGATAATTCCCTTCTAATAGCTATTGAAAAAGGCGGAAGCACTTATGCTTCCGCCCTGAGCCACACAGACTCAATCAGTTACTTTCGAATGGGCGTACCCTCGCAGTAGTTTTCATCGGAGAGCAGCTTCACTATCTTCATATTCACAGCAGACTTGGTTTGATTCGGCCCTACCAAGTACCAAACCTTGATGCAACCACTCAACTTTCCGGAACCCAGAGTAGGCTGAATAGGTTTTATACACCTTGCATAAGGCTCAATTACCACCTCAAACTTGTTACCGACCTCACCACCATTAATTTTATAAGATTTAGAAAAAGCCGTACTCGAAATTTCCCCTGTACCGTCTCGCTCCGTTGTACCAATAGACTCTACGATAATATCCGTGCCCACAGGTATAAGCAGCGGATCAAACTCAACGGTTACCGTTAACGAATAATCCATAGAACCCAGGCTTTCACAGTTGACATCGCCAAACCTGTTGAGTGGAATCTTCGGTTCAGGGAACTCGATGCCGACTTCATCAACCTGTACGGGTTGTGGCTCAGACGACAGTGTGTTGCGACCGCCTCCTTCCCTGATTTTCCACAAAGCCATTTTGTTCGCCCCTGGCACGATACTGTCAATAAGACTTGGATTAACCAGAGACCGTATTTCTGTCTCGCTCCCTAACAGAACGTCCTTTTTTACCAGTTTCCCGTCAAGCCACAATTCAAACTCTTCATCCCCCATCGGCGTCCATTCCGGGTCTCCGCCTGCATCCGTCTTCGCCATTGGTGTATATTCTTCGACATCACCATTACGGTCCTCCGACGTAATGTGATTAGGCGTTTTTGACTCGCCTTCCACGGTCACCCTGAGCATGTTCTTGTTAGTGAGATCGGGCAGTTCTCCTGTCGCTGGCCCCCTAACACTAAAGTCCACAACAAAGAGCGTCTCCGGTTGATTCGGATAGGTACTATTCCCACGTTTGTACACGTAATAAACCTTAGCCGGCACTTCGATCTCAGAGTCTCCGAACACAGGTTTAAGGTGTGTGTGGTAGAACATTTCGAATTGCAAGTCTCCCCGGTCCGCCAACTCTTTGGTATCCACCAGCAGCGGTGTTGCTCCCGCCTGGCCCTTTACGATATAGAGAGTGACCTGGTCATTTTTCCGACCATTCACCGGATACTTCACTTCGACGAATACGCGACTCTGAACGTCGTGAAGATCGATCGCACCGTCAATGGCTAACGGAACCACAGGGGCAGTGAGCACGGCATCAGGGTAGATATTCACGACTATCGAGCGGTCAAGAGAAACCCAACTGTCATTTCCAGCCAGGTCTCTCAGACGGTAGTAAAGGTAGAACGTTTCACTTTCCAGTGAGAGGCCCGCTACTGGTATCGAAAGTTGACCATTGCCTAAAGGCAGCGTCGTGACAAACCCCGACGGCGCTGTCTGTGAATAATCCTTGGAGAAGTAGACGTCGACCTTATCATCAACCACATCATAAAACTGATAACCGGTAGAAATAGAAAACTTTATTTCTGTATTACTTTCCAGCCACTGGCTGTCCAATTCCGCGTCCGGCGCTGGACTTACAAGAGTGGCCTTTACAGGATTATCGAATACACCACTTTGCTTGTTTTGATAGGGTGAGCATCTGTCAACCTGAATACCCAACCAGACCTTCGGGGTTGGATTGTCACTATCCCCGTTCCTGACAATCACAGCAACTTCATACTCTGTCGAGAATCTGCTGATCTCAGCATCAACTAACTTGGCGCTCGGTAAATTTACTTCACGTGGCCAATCACGAGTGGCGTCTACCGGCCCGAGATCATTTTCCTCAACAATATCCTCAGCTGACGAACCTTTCTTACGCAGCAAGACCTGATAATAGTCACGTAGATGGGGAGTATTGAGGTATGGAATCGGCATGACCTTGATATTTGTATTATCAAGAAGAGACTTCGGCACCAGATTGCCCCTGAGCAAGCCATCAATACTCGGCGGATCATTCTGAACAATGGGGTCGTCCATACGCCAGGAACGAAGCTGATCTCGGCTTTGTTCTGCCAATTCAAATGCGTTGAGTGATACCTTCCCCAGATCTTGTTTAGCCGTCATTTCATGTACTCCATCACTGATCACTGATTAGCCAATTTTGTGTGCTCAAGCCGATTCATGCCCAAGAACACATTGCCGTTCCCCGCTATTCATTGCATGTGCAACACCGAAGCGGATTTCTATGTTCGCAAGACTTCTGGAGTCGTCACTCACCATGCGTTGTTCAAAATTAAACGCTCTATCCCCAACGTCGGCTACTGTCAGATCTGACAGGTTTTGCGACCGCCTGTCGGTTTAATGCGACTTTTCCCACAACCTCCTTCACCGATGAGCTTGACGTTCACTTACGTTTGGTGTTTTCTGAAACCGGTTTCAGCGCCAGCCACAACAACTCAAACAACAAGGCTTTACACCGTGACTACTTTTTCCGCCGCCCAGCGCGGCCGCGTCACCATGCTTGATGTCGCCGAACACGCCAGGGTCTCCAAGGCCAGCGTGTCGCGTTTTATTGGTGAAGACCGGGCCTTGCTGTCGGATGCCACTGCCAAGCGCATCGAGCAAGCGATCAGCGAACTGGGCTATCGCCCGAACCAGATGGCTCGCGGTTTGAAGCGCGGGCGTACCCGCCTGATCGGCATGCTGGTGGCCGATATCCGTAACCCGTATTCGATTGCCGTGATGCATGGCGTGGAAACCGCTTGCCGTCAGCACGGCTACAGCCTGGTGGTGTGCAACACCGACCGTGACGATGAGCAGGAGCGTCAGCATCTGGCGGCGTTACGCTCGTACAACATCGAAGGCTTGATCGTGAACACCCTCGGTCATCACCTCGATGAACTGCGCGAGTTGCACCGTGAACTGCCGATGGTGCTGGTGGATCGCAAGGTCGATTTGCTCGACAGCGACCTGGTCGGGCTGGATAACCCGGCGGCGGTTGAGATGGCCCTTGCCCACCTTGAAGAACGCGGCTATCGCGACATCCTGCTGCTCAGTGAACCCTTCGACGGCACCAGCTCGCGGATTGAGCGGGTCAACAGCTTCAAGGCTCAAATCGATCAGCGCGCTCTACTGAGCGGTGCGGTGGTCGAAATCGGCAGCGACCTGAACACACGCCTGAAATCCTTCCTGACTACACCCGGCTCCGGTCCGAAAGCACTGTTTTGCGCCAACGGTATTGCCGCGTTGGCCGGCACCCGCGCCTTGCGCGAACTGGGCTGCCATCTGTTTGAAGACATCGGTTTGATCGCCCTGGATGACCTCGACTGGTACCCGCTGGTGGGCAGCGGGATTACCGCCCTCGCCCAGCCAACGGCGCAGATTGGCGCGAGCGCGTTCGAGTGTTTGCTCAAGCGCTTGCGTGGCGATGACGGGCCGGCGCGAAAACTGGATTTTGCGGCGCGGTTGATTGAGCGTGGCTCGACACGGCGGAAGTTGGTGTGATGCTTCTGACGCCATCGCGAGCAAGCTCGCTCCCACAAAGGCACCGAGATCAACTGTGGGAGCGAGCCTGCTCGCGATGAGGCCCGCAAGGTCACCACACAAATCAACGACCAACTATTTTTTTGAACAAAAATGAAACCGGTTTCAGAGGTGCAAAACAATGAATGAATCACCCGTTTCCATCAGTCTCTCCAGCTACGGCGCCGATCTGGTTCGCCAGCGTGGGCAGTTGAGTTTTGTCGCATTACTGGCCGCTGCCGGTGCTGACCGCATTGAACTGCGTGAAGAACTGCTTACCCATGAAGTCGCTGCCGACGTGGCGTCGGCGATCGAACAAAGCGGCTTGGGCTGTGTGTATTCCTCGCCACTGGAACTGTGGCTGGCCGGTCAGTCGAAACCCAATCCGGAACTGGCAGACACCTTGAATCGAGCGCAGGCGTTTGGTGCCAGGTGGCTGAAAGTCTCGCTGGGTTACTTCACCGACACTCACTCTCTACCGGCGCTGGCCCGGTGTCTGGCCCAAAGCCCGGTGCAGTTGCTGGTGGAAAACGACCAGACCCTGCACGGCGGGCGCATCGAGCCGTTCCAGCGATTTTTCACTGCGATTGAAGCGCAGGCGCTGCCGGTGCAGATGACCTTCGATATCGGCAACTGGCAATGGCAGGACCAGTCCGCCGCCAACGCCGCGCGCCTGCTTGGCCGGCATGTCGGCTATGTGCATTGCAAAGCGGTCCGCCGCCGCGCCGACGGCAAATGGATTGCCGTACCGCCCTCGCCCGGTGATTTGCAGGAATGGGAACAGCAGTTGCAGTACATGCCCCAAGGGGTGATGCGGGCGGCGGAATATCCGTTGCAAGGTGAAGACCTGGTGCAGTTGACCGCCAAGCATGTCGCCACTCTCGCCGGCCTCGGTCAGGCTCGGCTGGAGAGCGCTCATGTCTGAGATCGATATTCTGTCGTTTGGCGAAACCATGGCGATGTTTGTCGCCGAACAGAGTGGCGATCTGGCCGACGTTGGGCAGTTCCACAAACGCATCGCCGGAGCCGACAGCAATGTGGCGATCGGCCTGTCGCGACTGGGGTTCAAGGTGTCCTGGCTGAGCCGGATCGGCGCTGATTCGCTGGGCCGATTCGTGGTCGAGACCCTGGAGCGGGAAGGCCTGGATTGTCGCTTCGTCGAGACCGACCCGGCGCACCCGACCGGTTTTCAGCTCAAGTCGCGTGCCGACGATGGCAGCGATCCTCGCGTCGAATACTTCCGTCGGGGTTCGGCAGCCAGTCTTCTGTCAGTGCAGTCGATCGTTGCGGAACTGCTCGAAGCCCGGCACTTGCACGCCACCGGCATTGTGCCGGCGCTGTCCGAGTCTGCGCGCCAGATGTCCTTCGAGTTGATGACGCGCATGCGCGAGGCCGGTCGCAGTGTCTCGTTCGATCCCAACCTGCGCCCGACACTGTGGGCCAGCCAACAGCAGATGATCCGCGAAATCAATCGGCTCGCGGCGCTGGCCCATTGGGTGCTACCGGGGTTGAGTGAGGGGCGCTTGCTCACCGGCTTCGATGATCCGGCCGACATTGCAGCGTTTTATCTGGATCAGGGCGCTGAAGCGGTGGCGATCAAGCTAGGCCCCAACGGCGCCTATTACCGCACCCAACAGGATCAGGGTTTTGTACCCGGTGTACCGGTGACCAAGGTGGTGGACACGGTGGGTGCCGGCGATGGTTTTGCGGTCGGGATGATCAGCGCCTTGCTGGAGAACTTCAGCGTCCCCGACGCCGTGCAGCGGGCCAACTGGATTGGCAGCCGCGCGGTGCAGAGCCGAGGCGATATGGAGGGTTTGCCGACCCGGGCCGAATTATCGGCTGGGTCTGAGGCCGCCAATCGCGAGCAAGCTCGCTCCCACACTGGATCGCATGCACCCACAGATCCCCTGTGGGAGCGAGCTTGCTCGCGATGAGGCCCACACAGTCACTGATTTTTTGAACCGTTACCTGTTGCGACAAAAACAACAAGCTCAGGAGCACTACCATGCAAACGCTGAACCTCGCCACCCGCCGCTGGTGGTACATCATGCCGATCGTGTTTATCACCTACAGCCTGGCGTACCTGGACCGCGCCAACTACGGTTTTGCCGCCGCCTCCGGAATGGCCGCCGACTTGATGATCACGCCGGGACTTTCCTCGCTGCTCGGCGCGCTGTTCTTCCTCGGGTACTTTTTCTTCCAGGTACCGGGGGCGATCTACGCGCAAAAGCACAGCGTGAAGAAGCTGATTTTCGTCAGCCTGATCCTCTGGGGTGGCCTGGCCACGCTGACCGGGATCGTCTCCAACGCCTACATGCTGATCGCCATCCGCTTCCTGCTGGGGGTGGTCGAAGCTGCGGTGATGCCGGCGATGCTGGTTTACCTGTGCCACTGGTTCACCCGCGCCGAACGCTCGCGGGCCAACACCTTTCTGATCCTCGGCAACCCGGTGACCATGCTCTGGATGTCGGTGGTGTCGGGGTATCTGGTGCAGCATTTCAGCTGGCGCTGGATGTTCATCGTCGAAGGGTTACCGGCGGTGCTCTGGGCGTTTATCTGGTGGCGTCTGGCCGATGATCGTCCCGTCGACGCCAAATGGCTGAGCAACCAGGAGAAGCAAGACCTGCAAAGCGCCCTGGCCGCCGAACAGCTCGGGATCAAAGCGGTGAAGAACTACGCCGAAGCGTTCCGCTCACCCAAAGTGATCATCCTGGGCCTACAGTTTTTTTGCTGGAGCATCGGCGTTTACGGTTTTGTGCTGTGGCTGCCGTCGATCCTCAAACATGGCGCGCAGATGAACATGATCGAAGCCGGCTGGCTGTCGGCGCTGCCGTATCTGGCGGCGGTGATTGCAATGCTTGGGGTGTCCTGGGGCTCGGACCGGATTCAGCGGCGCAAACGCTTTGTCTGGCCACCGCTGTTGATCGCCTCGATCGCGTTTTACGCCTCCTATGCCCTCGGCGCCGAACACTTCTGGTGGTCCTATGCGCTGCTGGTGATTGCCGGCGCCTGCATGTACGCCCCTTACGGGCCGTTCTTCGCCATCGTTCCGGAGATCCTGCCGGCCAACGTTGCCGGCGGTGCCATGGCGCTGATCAACAGCATGGGCGCCCTTGGCTCGTTCGGCGGGTCTTATCTGGTCGGCTATTTGAACAGTTCCACCGGTTCGCCCGGCGCCTCTTACCTGCTGATGAGCGCGGCCCTGATGCTCTCGGTGGTCCTGACGATTTTCCTCAAGCCCGGTGCCAATGACCAGGCCCAGCCCACGCGTGCGCCAGCCCGGCCCGTCGCGGCACATTCCTGAATTGAACGAGAGACTGAACCGATGAAAAAGCAGGTCGTGCTGTACAAAAAACTTTCTGCGCCGCTCATGGCTCGCCTGCATGAACAGGCGCAGGTGACGCTGATCGACAACCTGAACGCCGAGGGTCTGAAGCTGTTACGCGAAGCGCTGCCAAGCGCCCACGGTCTGCTGGGCGCCAGTCTGAAACTGGACGCCGAACTGCTTGACCTGGCGCCACACTTGAAGGCCATTGCCAGTGTCTCGGTCGGCGTCGACAACTACGACATCGACTACCTGAACCGGCGGCAGATCCTGCTCAGCAATACCCCGGACGTTTTGACCGAAACCACTGCCGACACCGGTTTTGCGCTGATTCTGGCGACTGCCCGGCGCCTGGTTGAACTGGCCAACCTGGTGCGTGCCGGACAATGGAGCCGCAACATCGGCCCGGCGCATTTCGGCAGCGATGTGCATGGCAAGACCCTGGGCATCATCGGCATGGGCCGCATCGGCGAGGCGCTGGCCCAACGTGGGCATTTTGGTTTTGGCATGCCGATTCTCTATCACAGTCACAGCGCCAAACCTGCGGTGGAGCAACGCTTCAACGCGCAGTACCGCAGCTTGTCGGACTTGCTACAGCAGGCAGATTTTGTCTGCCTGACGTTGCCGTTGACCGCTGAAACCGAAGGGCTGATCGGCGCTGAACAGTTTGCGCTGATGCGCCCGGAGAGCATTTTTATCAATATCTCCCGAGGCAAGGTGGTCGATGAAACGGCGTTGATCGAAGCGTTACGCCAAGGGCAGATTCGTGCGGCCGGGCTGGATGTATTCGAGCGCGAGCCGCTGGCTCATGATTCGCCGTTGTTGCAGTTGAACAACGTGGTGGCGACCCCGCACATCGGCTCTGCGACCCACGAAACCCGCGAAGCCATGGCCCGCTGTGCCGTCGACAACCTGCTGGCGGCGCTGGCCGGTGAACGCCCGGCGAATCTGGTGAATGGCCAGGCGTGGAAGGCGCATTAGCAGATCAAAAGATCGCAGCCTGCGGCAGCTCCTACGGAAACGGTATGTACGCGCTCGGCGTAGGAGCTGCCGCAGGCTGCGATCTTTTGATTCATTTGTTAACGATGGGCTTTCAGCAACTGCGCTGCACACCGTACGATTCGGCGGCAGGCTTCGGCCAGCCGCTGTTGATCCAGCACCAGACCAATGCGGATATGCCCCGCCGCACTGGGCCCGAACGCTTCCCCGGCGAGCACCGACACGGCATAGCCTTCCAGCAATTTTTCGGCGAACGCCTGCGCGCCAACCCCGGTCTGGCGCACATCGACCATCACAAACATCCCGCCATCCGGAATGACCGGATTAATGCCCGGGCAATCGCTCAAGCGTGCGCACACCAGATCACGCCGCGCACGGTACTCGTTGCGCATCGACTCAAGCTCCGGCAAATCGGCCTCCAGCGCCACACGCGCAGCGTTCTGAACAAAATCCGGAATGCCGAAGAGCATGCACAACGACAGATTTTCCAGGTGTTCAGTCAAGGGTTTCGGACCGATCACCCAACCGATTCGCCAGCCGCTCATGGCATGGGACTTCGACAGACTGTTCACGGTCGCCGTGCGTTCGGCCATCCCCGGCAGGCTGGCCGGACTGATGTGCTCACCTTCATACAACAGCTCGCTGTAGACCTCGTCGCTGATCAGCCACAGATCATGCTTGATGCACAAACGCGCCAGGGCCTGCCAGATCGGCAGCGACAAGCTTGCCCCGGAAGGATTGTTCGGACTGTTAAGCAGGATCGCTCGAGTCCTGGCGGTGATCCGTGCGGCGACGTCCGCCGGGTCGACGCGAAAACCGTTCTCCGGCCTTACCGCTATCGGCACCACCTTCGCCCCGCAGGCGCCGAACACGCCTTCATATGTCACGTACATCGGCTCTGCGACCAGCACCTCGTCACCCGGGTCGAGCAGGCATTGCACCACCGAGTACACCGCACACTGCGCGCCCGGCAGCACCAATACATGGTCGGCATCCACTGTCTGACCGCTGCGCCGGTTGTGACGACGGGCGATGCTGGTGCGCAGCGACCGCGTGCCGCGCACCTCCGAATAATGGGTATCACCGGCCAGCAAGCTGTCGATGGCCGCCTGGACGATCGGCTTCGGTGTATCGAAATCCGGGTCGCCGACCGACAACAGCAGCACATCGACGCCCTGCTCGCGCAACTCCAGCGCTCGGTAGTGAATCTGCCAGGCATCGGCTCCGTCGCCGGCGATTCGTTGGGTCAAGGCTGAATAGCGCATGCACTTCTCCTGTCGCGCGAACTCCACATTGAACCCTATCTCAAATCACGAAACACGCCACTCGACAGCGGATTTAACCGGACTAGGCCTGGCACACCTCAGTTAACCGATCAGCATAAGCTCATCATAAATGAGACATCTACCTGTCAGACCTGACAGTTGTTGTTCGCAAAAATAAGTCCTTCAATCCGTATGAAGCTAGCGAGTCATTGCTAGCCAAAGAGTTACTTTCCCAGTGCAAAAGGAATACGAAATGGCCCTCTTTTCAGCAACATCCGAGTCAGAACTGGTTCCACTGGATATCCCTGACGCCTTACCCAACATCCCCGACCCCAACGGAGAAATCAACCTGTTGCCTGCACACTTGAAAGGCAAGGACCTTAACGTGGTGATCTCGCAACCTTGGGCGAACTCTGCGAAATCTGGCGGCACGGACCGTTTTGAGCTGCTGCTTGGTCCCAAAAATGCGCCCGTTCATACCGTTGTGGCGAGCTTTTGCCTGTCCGGCCCTATTGATCCAGACCTGTTTCCCCTTGTTGTAACGATTCCCAAACAACGCTTGGTTTATCAAGGCCCATTCGAAGTGTTCTATCGAGTTAGCAAAGACGATTGCCTTGTCGGCCAGTCTCCAGTAACCGAGCTCACCACTAACTGGACACCCCCCAATTACGGTAATACGCCGGTCATGTCAGAACTACCGGAAGAAGTGGTCAATGGAGTGACGACTCAATATCTGGAGACCCATGATGATTGTGTCGCCGTCACCATCAAGCACACGGACTATCTGAATCCGAAGGTGGGGGATGAAATTCACTTTTGTATGGGTGGAGCGGATGCCTCCCCCATCGTCCTCAAACAGGTTGAGTACACAAACAGTAAAACGACCCTACTGGTACCCGGTGAAGAACTACGCCGTTTTGCCAACGGCATTCACTTGATTTTTTACACCCTCAAAGACCGAGCAGGCAATGAAGGGCCTAACTCCAAAGGTAACTTTATTAGATTGGCACTGGATCCGCCCCCGGCAATACCGGGTTTTTGACATCTGATTGAATGCCCCCGGACTCTGTCCATTTACAGAGCCCTAGGGGTCGGTTCGATGCAGGCTCAAATCACAAAACGCGCCACCATGGCATTCAAATCTACCGCCAGACGCGACAGTTCATGGCTGGCGGCGCTGGTCTGGTTGGCACCGGCGGCCGACTGGGTAGCCAGGTCGCGGATGTTCACCAGGTTGCGGTCCACTTCGCGCGACACCTGCGCCTGTTCTTCCGAGGCGCTGGCGATCACCAGGTTGCGCTCGTTGATCTGGTGGATCGACTGAGTGATCTGCTCCAACGCCACACCCGCGGCACGGGCCAGCTCCAGCGTAGTGTGGGTGCGCTGGTTGCTTTGCTGCATGGAATCGACCGCTTCGCCGGTGCCGTTTTGAATACCGGCAACCATTTTTTCGATTTCCTGGGTCGATTGCGCAGTGCGATGGGCCAAGGCGCGGACCTCGTCCGCCACCACCGCAAATCCGCGCCCGGCTTCACCGGCACGCGCTGCTTCGATGGCGGCGTTGAGCGCCAGCAGGTTGGTTTGCTCGGCAATCGCCCGAATCACGTCCAGCACCTTGCCGATATCACGGCCCTGAGTGGCCAGACCTTCGATCATCAGCGAGGTGTTTTGTACGTCATGGGTCATCGTCTGAATGGCGTTGACCGTTTCCACCACACGGTCGCGACCTTCACGAGCGGCCTGGGTCGATTGATTCGACGCTTCGGACGTCGACACCGCGTTACGTGCAACCTCTTCCACGGCGGCGGTCATTTCGTTAACGGCGGTCGCGGCCTGTTCGATTTCGTTGTTTTGCTGTTGCAGACCGCGCGACGCTTCCTCGGTCACGGCGCTGAGCTCTTCTGCGGCGGCACCCAGCTGATTCGCGGAACCGGCGATCTGCTCGATGGTTTTGCGCAGGTTGGCTTGCATGGTCGACAAGGCGCCGAGCAAACGCGCCGGTTCGTCCTTGCCATCGACTTCTATCGGTTTAGTGAGGTTACCGCCAGCAATGGACTCAGCGGCGGCGACAGCACGGTTCAGCGGTGTGACGATGCTGCGGGTCAGCAGCCAGGCCAGCAACACCGTCACCAGAGCAGCGATCACCGAAACCGCGATGATGCCGTTGGTGGCGTAAGCATATTGGTCGCCGGCTACGGCATCGGCTTCGGTTGCGCCCGCCTGGTTAATCGCGATCAGCTTGTTCAACTGCTCCCCCATCAAATCGGTACCTTCCTTGATACGCGTATTGATCAGGTTGCGCATGTCATCGACTTTGTTCTGCCGCGACAGCTCCATCATCTGGTTTTGCGCTTGCAGATAGCTGTCCAGGGTGGCGGCAAAGGCTTTGTACAGCGCCGCTTCCTCCGGGCCCGCCGGCAGGGCTGCATAGCCCTTTTGAGCTTGTCTGGCCTTGTCGGTGAGTACGCTGATGCGGGTTTCTGCGTCCTGCAACCCGGCTGCTTCACGGTTGATCAGCACGCGGAACGACAAAATGCGCAAGCGCAGGACGCTCTCTGTGATATTCCCAAGGAAGGCTACGCTGGGTAACTGATTGCTTTCCATGTCGATGGAGGCCTGGCGGATGATCGACATGCGGTTCACGGCAAAGATGCCGAGCACGATCACCAGCAACGCAATGAAAGCAAAACCCAGAAAAGCTCGAGGCGCGATATTCATGTTTCGCAAGGACATAGGGTGAGTCTCGCAGTGGTGATGTCTTCGAGCATCCATGCAGTGAACGCTGGCAAGCAGGAGATCGCTCCCGGCGTACGGGTAGGCGACTTTGTTTGGAGGGGTGTGCACGCCTATACCCTGTATCGGCCGGGCTTTAGGTTTTATGCAGGCTTGAGAAAAATATATTTCTTGGTGTGACAAGTGTTTCAAGGGTGAAACACTTGTCGGGTTTCAGAGGACTCTTGTAGAAGGACCAGACGCAATTTGTCAGGCTGAATGCGTTCACCGGTTTTACGGTTGCTACGCAATCGAACGCAGGCTTCGCCAGCTGCTACAGGATTGCCTTTAGCCCTTGCGAACTGCGATGCGCCAAACGCGGGCGATGTCCCGTGCTCGCTCATGCAGCAGGCGCGAAGCGTCGGCGCAGGCTTGTTCCAGCGTCATCGGCCCGGACGTCAGCGCGAATGCCGCGTCGACCCCATGTTCGTACATCTGCTGATAGCCCTCGCCAAGGGTGCCGGCGATGACGATCACCGGCACGCCCTGCTGCTGGGCGATACGCGCCACGCCGAACGGCGTTTTGCCACGCAAGGTCTGAGCGTCGAAGCGGCCCTCGCCGGTGATCACCAGGTCCGCGTCACGTACCGCAGCTTCCAGGCCGACCAGGTCGGCGACCACTTCCACTCCGGCACGAAATTGCGCGCCAAGAAACGCCTTCGCTGCAAACCCCAAACCACCCGCAGCCCCACTGCCCGGTTCGTCACGTAGATCTTTTTTCAGGGTTTGGGCGCAAAGCCCGGCGAAATGCCCAAGGGCTAGATCCAGCTGTTGCACCTGCTCGACCGATGCGCCTTTCTGCGGGCCGAATATTGCTGAGGCACCGTGGGGGCCGCACAGCGGGTTGTTGACGTCGGCAGCGATCTCGAAGCGCACGTTGGCCAGACGCGGGTCCATGCCACTCAGATCGATCTGCGCCAGTTGCGCCAATGCCAGGCCACCCGGTTTCAACGTCTGGCCCTGAGCATCGAGCAGTCGCACACCCAGCGCCTGCAACGCACCGGCACCCGCGTCGTTGGTGGCGCTGCCGCCGATGGCCAGGATGATCCGCTGCGCGCCCGCATCGAGTGCCGCGCGGATCAGTTCGCCCGTGCCGAAAGTGCTGCTGATGCACGCATCGCGCTGGCCCACCGGCACCAACTGCAAACCGCTGGCTTCGGCCATTTCGATGATCGCGGTGTGATTGTGGGGCAGCCAGCCCCAATGCGCCTCGATCTGTGTGCCGAGCGGCCCCTGTACGGTGACGCTACGCGACTCACCCTCGCAGGCAGCAAGAATCGACTCGACCGTGCCTTCGCCGCCGTCAGCCATCGGGCACTTGACCAGCGTCGCGTCCGGCCAGACCTCGGCCAGGCCCAGCGCAATGGCATTGGCCACGGCTTCGGCACTCAGACTGTCCTTGAACGAATCGGGGGCGATGACGATTTTCATGTGAATTCTCCAGTTCCAATGGAGCCCATGCTGCCAGTTGAAATGAACAATAACGCCGGTCCGCTGCACAAGTGCGGCAGGGGTTTATTGTTCATTCTCACAAAACCCTACACACCACCCGTAGCAGCTGCCGAGCCCGCGAGGCTGCGTTCGGCGGCGCAGCCGTCGTGAAATCAATCGCTGCGGTGTGTCAGGGAACAGTTGCCCGCAGGAATTACGACTGCTTCGCAGCCGAACGCAGCCTCGCGGGCTCGGCAGCTGCTACGGGATTTGTGTTGTCACGGGGTGGTGTCGGTCTGCGGCAGCAGTTGCACGCCCAGGTACAACGCGAGCATGCCATCGAGGCGCAACGGGTCGACGCCGCTGAGTTCGGCAATGCGCTCCATGCGATAGCGCAAGCTGTTGCGGTGAATGCCTAACGCATCGGCACACGCCTGGCTTTGACCGTCGTGTTCGCACCAACTGCGCAATGTCGCCAACAGTTGGCCGTTACCGTCCTTGGCGATGACTTTGCGCAGTGGGGTGAGCAACTCGTCCAGCGCATCGTCGTTGCGATGGCGCCAGAGCATGACCGGCAGTCGATAGCGGTTCAGCGTCAGCAAACGGCTGTTGGGCAACACGTCACGCCCATAGGCCAGCAAGTCGCCGACCCGCCGATAGCAACGGCGCAAGCCTTGCAATCCATCCGCCTGACCGCCAACAGCGATGCGCAGAATGTTCCAGCCCAGGCCTTCGAGTTTTTCCAGCAAGCGTTCGTTGTCCACTGCTTGCGTGGTCGGACGGCACCACAGCAGCGATGACTTGGCGGAGCTCACGCACCAACTGTCGGGATAGCGTGAGATCAACCAGGCACTCAAGGCCTCAGCGGTTTGCCCGGCGCCATGCTCCAGACCCAGTTCAAACAAATAAGGGGTACGCGACAATTGCGGTTTGAGGCCCATTTGCTGTGCTTCGTCGATCAGCCGTGGCGAATCTCCCGCCTCGCTGAGCAGCAACGCCAGCAGATCATCGCAACGCTGGCGACGCCATTGCTGTTCGGCCTGCTGGTTGCGCTGGCCGACCAGCATCTCGGCGGTCATCCGCACCAGCTCCGCATAGGTCCGCAGTTGCTCGGGCTCACCGGTAATGCCCAGCACGCCGATCAGGCGCTGATCGAGCAGCAGCGGCAAATTGATCCCCGGCTGCACGCCCTTGAGGTGCACGGCGGTCTGGGCGTCTATTTCCACCACCCGCCCATTCGCCAGCACCAGTTGCGCACCTTCGTGCCGGGTGTTGATCCGCTCTGGCTCGCCGCTGCCGAGGATCAGCCCCTGGCTGTCCATGACGTTGACGTTGTATGGCAGGATGGCCATCGCCCGGTCGACGATATCCTGCGCCAGGTCGTGATCAAGTTCGAACATGCGGGGTAATCCTTGAAAACGTGCGGTGATTGATTGTTCACCCGCACAGGCTGTTGGCGTAAACCCTGTGCTCAGGCACAAAGACATCCGCTCAGGGGTGACCGAGACTCTTCAGGCGACCAACGTTACCCTTGCCTCGCAAAAAATCATAATAAAGAGAGACCCGCCATGTCACAGAGCGCCGCTGCCACCCTGGCCACCGATGACGATAAAAACGCCGTCTACAAGCGCGTTACCCTGCGCCTGATCCCCTTCATCTTCATCTGCTATCTGTTCAACTACCTCGACCGGGTCAACGTTGGATTTGCCAAACTGCAGATGCTCGATGCGCTGAAATTCAGCGAAACCGTGTACGGCCTCGGGGCCGGAATATTCTTTATCGGCTACGTGCTGTGCGGCGTTCCGAGCAACCTGGCGCTGACCCGATTCGGCCCACGGCGCTGGATCGCAGTGATGATGGTCACCTGGGGCACGCTGTCGACCTGCCTGCTGTTCGTCACCACACCGACCGAGTTCTACACCCTGCGCCTGTTCACTGGCGCCGCCGAAGCCGGGTTCTTCCCGGGCGTGGTGCTGTACCTTTCGCAGTGGTTCCCGACGTTCCGCCGTGGCCGCATCATGGCGCTGTTCATGTCGGCGATCCCGGTGTCCGGCCTGCTCGGCAGCCCGTTCTCTGGCTGGATCCTCAACCACTTCGCCGCCGGTCAAGGTGGCCTCGCCGGCTGGCAGTGGATGTTCCTGCTGCAAGGCATTCCGACCATCACCCTCGGCGCCCTGGCGTTCTTCCTGCTCAGCGACAACTTCGCCAGTGCCAAATGGCTCAAGCCGCAAGAGCGTGCGGTACTTGAAGCCGATCAAGCGATTGATTGGGCCAACAAACCGAAAACCGCCACCGACTCACTGCTGGCGGTGTTCAAGAACCCGGCGATCTGGGCGTTCGGGCTGATCTACTTCTGCATTCAAAGCGGCGTTTACGCGATCAACTTCTGGCTGCCGTCGATCATCAAGAACCTCGGTTTCGCCGATAACCTGGTGATCGGTTGGCTCAGTGCAATTCCGTACTTGCTGGCGGCAGTGTTCATGTTGATGGTGGGCCGCTCGGCCGATCTGCATAAAGAACGCCGCTGGCATTTGGTGGTACCGATGTTGATGGGCGCGGCAGGTCTGTTGATCGCCGTGAACTTTGCCGCCAACCCGGCTATTGCGATTCTTGGCCTGACTATCGCCACCATGGGCGCCCTCACCGGCCTGCCGATGTTCTGGCCGGTACCGACCGCAATGCTCAGCGCCGGCGCTGCCGCCGGTGGCCTGGCGTTGATCAACTCCATGGGGCAGATGGCCGGTTTCCTCAGCCCGTACCTGGTGGGTTGGGTGAAGGACAGCACCGGCTCGACCGATGCGGCGTTGTACCTGCTGGCGGGTGTGATTGTCAGCGGTAGCCTGTTGGCGTTGCGCATGACCCGCACGCTGCGCGTTTAATACCTGACAATCACTGTGGGAGCGAGCTTGCTCGCGATAGCGGTGTAACAGTCACCCTCAATGGTGAATGTTATGGCCTCTTCGCGAGCAAGCTCGCTCCCACACTTGATTTGAGGTGTTCGATAATTCCGTTTGCCCCGTGCGGTTGTTCTGGTATTTGATTGAGCCTTTCTCACCGGTAAAAGGATTTCGTCATGAGCTACCGCACACTCGGCCATTCGGGACTACAGGTCTCGACGTTGACCCTGGGCACCATGATGTTTGGCGAACAGACCAGCACCGAAGATTCGCTGCGGATCATCGAAAAAGCCTGGGATCAGGGCGTCAACTTCATCGACACGGCGGATGTATACACAGGCGGTCGCTCCGAGGAAATCGTCGGTGAAGCAATTGCCAGTCACCGCCATGAATGGGTGGTGGCTTCCAAGGTCGGTTTCGGTCCGGTCGACGGTGTGCCGAATCGCAGCGGGCTGAGCCGCAAACACCTGTTCAATGGTATCGATGCCAGCCTGGCCCGTTTGGGCACCGACTATCTGGACATCTATTACCTGCACCGCGAAGACCACAACACGCCGCTGGAGGTCACGGTGTCAGCCATCGGCGACCTGATTCGCCAAGGCAAGATCCGTTACTGGGGCCTGTCCAACTACCGTGGCTGGCGCATCGCCGAGGTGATTCGCATCGCCGAAAAACTCGGCGTCGACAAACCGGTGATCAGCCAACCGCTGTACAACATCGTCAACCGCCAGGCGGAAACCGAACAAATCACCGCCGCCAACGCCTACGGCCTCGGCGTGGTGCCTTACAGCCCGTTGGCCCGTGGCGTGTTGAGCGGCAAGTACGCGCCGGACGTCACCCCGGACGTCAACAGCCGCGCCGGTCGTCAGGACAAGCGCATTCTGGAAACCGAATGGCGGGTCGAGTCATTGCGTATTGCCCAGCAGATTCAGAAATACACCCTGGAACGCGGCGTCGGCATTGTCGAGTTCGCCATCGCCTGGGTGCTGAACAACTCGGCCGTCAGCTCGGCCATCGTCGGCCCGCGCACCGAAGAACAATGGGATGCCTACACCAAGGCGCTGTCGGTGAAGATCACGGCTGAAGACGAAGCTTTCATTGATTCGCTGGTGACGCCGGGGCATTCCTCGACACCGGGGTTCAACGACGTGAGCCATTTCGTCTCGGGCCGCACACCTCGTTAACCCCCTCCTCCGTAGGAGCTGCCGCAGGCTGCGATCTTTGTTTTTAAAGATCAAAAGATCGCAGCCTGCGGCAGCTCCTACGGGTATTAGGCTATCCTCTGCGCCTCTTGAATTACTGCCATGTCTCGCGAGGACAGTTTGTCTAAAGGTATTGCTCTATCGGTGTCAGCCTCGGTGCTGTTCGCCGTCATGTATTTCTACACTTCCTTGCTGTCTCCCCTGAGCGGCGTGGAAATCTTCGGCTGGCGAATGCTGTTGACCGTACCCTGCATGACCGTGTTCATGGTGGTTTCCGGCGAGTGGCGGCGAGTGGTCGAAATCCTCCGTCGGGTGGGCAGCAAACCGGCATTGTTCGGTGGTCTGCTGCTGTCTTCGGCATTGCTCGGCGTGCAACTCTGGTTGTTCATGTGGGCGCCGCTGAACGGCCACAGCCTTGACGTTTCGCTGGGCTACTTCCTGCTGCCGCTGACCATGGTACTGACCGGGCGCATCGCCTATGGCGAGCAGCTCTCGTACCTGCAAAAAATCGCCGCGTTTTTCGCCACCCTCGGCGTGCTCAATGAGTTGTATCAAGTGGGCAGCTTTTCCTGGGCGACCCTGTTGGTGGCCATCGGTTACCCGACCTACTTCGTGCTGCGCCGACGTCTGGCGGCGGACAACCTCGGTGGTTTGTGGCTGGACATGGCGCTGCTGCTACCGGTGGCGTACGGGTTCGTGCACAGCGGCGAACAGGGCTTTGCGGTGTTCGATCAACATCCGTGGCTGTCGCTGCTGATCCCGCTGCTCGGGGTGATCAGTGCCTCGGCGCTGGTGGTGTATATCATCGCCAGCCGGCTGCTGCCGTTCAGCCTGTTCGGTCTGTTGAGCTACGTCGAACCGGTGCTGTTGCTGGGGGTTGCGTTGCTGCTGGGGGAAAGCATCAAGGCTGGGGAATGGCTGACGTACATCCCGATCTGGATGGCAGTGCTGGTGCTGGTGTTTGAGGGGTTCAAGCATTTGATGCGGCATCGCCGACCTTAACGCTGCGCAAAACAATGTGGGAGCGAGCTTGCTCGCGATGGCGTCTTCAGTTTCAACATTGATGTTGGCTGACAGATCGCTATCGCGAGCAAGCTCGCTCCCACAGGTTTACAGTTGAAGCAGATTACTCAGTGGAGAGCACACCACGGCGAACCTGGTCACGTTCGATGGATTCGAACAGTGCCTTGAAGTTGCCTTCGCCGAAGCCATCGTCGCCTTTACGCTGGATGAATTCGAAGAACACCGGCCCCATCAGGGTTTCCGAGAAAATTTGCAGCAACAAACGCTTGTCGCCCGACTCGGACGAGCCATCCAGCAGAATCCCCCGCGCTTGCAGTTCGTTGACCGGCTCGCCGTGGTTCGGCAAACGGCCTTCGAGCATTTCGTAGTAGGTTTCTGGCGGCGCGGTCATGAAGCGCATGCCGATCTTTTTCAGGTGATCCCAGGTCTTGATCAGGTCATCGGAAAGGAAGGCAACGTGCTGGATACCCTCGCCGTTGAACTGCATCAGGAACTCTTCGATCTGCCCGGCGCCCTTGGACGACTCTTCGTTCAGCGGGATGCGGATCATGCCATCCGGAGCGGTCATGGCCTTGGAGGTCAGGCCGGTGTATTCGCCCTTGATGTCGAAGTAACGGATTTCGCGGAAGTTGAACAGCTTCTCGTAGAAGTTCGCCCAATAAGCCATACGGCCGCGATACACGTTGTGGGTCAGGTGGTCGATGATCTTCAGGCCCGCCCCGACTGGGTGGCGGTCAACGCCTTCGATGAACACGAAGTCGATGTCGTAGATCGAGCTGCCTTCACCAAAACGGTCGATCAGGTACAGCGGAGCGCCGCCGATGCCTTTGATCGCTGGCAGGTTCAGCTCCATCGGGCCGGTCTCGATGTGAATCGGCTGGGCGCCGAGTTCCAGGGCTCGCTTGTAGGCTTTTTGCGAATCCTTGACGCGGAACGCCATGCCGCACACCGACGGGCCGTGCTCAGCCGCAAAGTATGAGGCGACACTGTGAGGTTCGTTGTTGAGGATCAGGTTGATCGCGCCCTGGCGATACAGGTGCACGTCTTTGGAACGGTGGGTCGCGACCTTGGTGAACCCCATGATCTCGAAGATCGGTTCAAGGGTATTCGGGGTCGGCGATGCGAGCTCGATGAATTCAAAGCCCATCAGGCCCATTGGGTTTTCGTATAAATCTGCCATGGTTGGCGCCTCATCATGCTGATTAACGGATCGTTAGTTACGAGCAATGCTGAGAGCGGCGGGTGGCGCGCAGGAGATGCCTCGCACACTGCGGGCGAGAAAGTCACCGTAGATCAATTGGAACCCAAATATCTTCATTGTCGACCCAAGGCTCTTGCGGGCGAGGCTTCTGCTGCCAGAAGACGTTATTCTTATATGCGTAACCGGATTCTACACAGCGTAACCGGGTTTGTCCGCCTTCTCTATAAAATCCCCCTTTTTGACGCCGGTGCAAGGGGTTTGTTGCACAGGTAGATCCCCAGCAGAATCGCCCCGCCTCCCAGGCACATCGCCAGGCTCAGTTGCTCGCCCAGCAACAGCGCACCCAGCATCACTGCGGTCAGCGGATTCAGCGCAATGAACACTCCCGAGCGGGTGGCGCCGATTTTACGGATGCCGTCGTAGTACCAGATATAGGCCAGCGCCGAACCGAGTACGCCCAGATACAGCAGGCTCAGAAGCTGCCCCACCTGCAATTCGCTCAGGACCTCAAGACTCACCTCGCCGCGCACCGCGCTGGTCGCCCACAACATCAATGTGCCCAGCACAATCGAGTAGGTGACGGTGTGCAGTGGGCCTAATGTCTGACTCAGTCCTTTGGAAAACAACGAGTAGACGCCCCAACCCAGCACGCAACCGAAAATCAGCAGGTCACCGACCCAGGTGTTCGCGGCATCGCCATCAAACACTTGCTGGTTGCGGCTGACAATCACCACCCCAGCCCCGGCGATGCATATCGCAATGCCTACAACTTTGACTCGACTCAAGCGCTCCTTGAACAGCAGCCACGACGCCAACCCGATGATCGCCGGATTCAACGCCACGATCAGTGAGGCACGAGAGGCGTTGATGTAGTGCAAGCCGTAAAAGAAACACAGGTTGTAAAAGAAGATCCCGAAAAAACCCAATACCCCCAACTGCAACCACTGCCTGAAGGTCGGGCGTGCCAAAGGGATACGCGCCAACGCCATGAACAGCAGCAAGGCCAGGCTCGCCAGCAGAAAACGCAGGCTCGCGGCCAATAACGGGCTCAGTGTGTCGGCAAGAAACCGGCCGGCAACGAAGGTCCCGCCCCAGATCATGGTGACAGTGGCGAGTTTCAGGTAAACCGTGACATCCGAATCACGGGAGCCGCTCTGGACAAGGCTTTTCATAAGTCTCCACGATAAATGAGCAGTCAGTTTGCGTACGGTATGGAGTATTCTTTGTGTAATGCTTGATCATCGTAAAATGAGTAAATACTCATGACCCTGACCCAACTCGAGATTTTTTCGCTGGTGGCCGAGCTGCATGGCTTTACCAGCGCGGCCAACCGCCTGGGCATCACTCAGTCGGCGGTGTCGCATGCCATCAAGTCGCTGGAACAGGAACTCGGTGTCGAGTTGCTCAGAAGGCATCAGTCCCACATCGAGCTCAGCGATATCGGACAACAGCTGTTGTTGCGCGCCCGCGCCATGCTCGGGTTGGCCAGCACTCTGCGCCAGGAAGCAGCGGATGCCCGCGGGATGAAGCGCGGCACGCTGCGCATTGGCTCATTTGGACCGACCTCGTCGATCAAACTGCTGCCGAAGATTTTGCAGCACTACCGCGCGACCTATCCGGGGATCGAGGTACACATCGACGAAGGTCCGGATCGGCAAGTGCTGCAGTGGCTTGAAGAGCGGCGTATCGATGTCGGTTTTGTGGTGTTGCCCGAGGAGCGTTTCGATACCTTTGCGCTGGTGGAAGACCAGATGGTCGCGCTGATACCGGCCGATCACGAGCTTGCCCGGCGCGACAGCCTAACCTTGAGTGATCTGTGTCACGACCCGTTCATTCTCACCGAAGCAGGCTCCTCGGAGCTGGTTTCACGCCTGTTCAGCGCTGCCCGGCTGACCCCGGACATTCGCTATCGCAGCTCGCAACTACTCAGCACGCTGGAAACCGTCAGCCGTGGCGACGCCTTGACGCTGGTCGCCGAACTTTCGCTACCGGACGCGGAACAGCCGCGCTACGTGACAAAGCCCCTTACACCGCCGGTCAAACGCCAGGTGGGTCTGGCGGTGCTCGATCAGCGCCAGTCATCACCGGCCACCCTGGCGTTTATCAAGTTGGCGGTGAATCTGGATTACCGTTGAAAAGCACAAAACCCGTACGCCATCTATCATGGCCCGTGTCTGTACTCTTTTTGAGAGGCAAGCCTGTGTCCTGCCTGCATTTGAGAGCCCTTCTCTATCTGAGTGCCCTAGTCCATCGGCACAGGTTCCACAAATGCCATTGACCGTCAAAGCCCGCCGCACGCCGCTGACTCGCAACCTCATCACACTGCTGATCGGTCTGGTTCCTGTGCTACTGGGTAGCATCATTCTGCACATGCAAGCCGAACGGGTGCTGGAGCAAAGCACCAACCAGACGGCCGAAGAAGCGGTGCGCCAATTCGATTTGATGCTCGACAACACCGCGCAGGCGGCGCAAGAACTGCTGCCGCTGGCCGGACAGCCTTGCGCTGATGTCAAACTGGCCCTGCGCGAACAAGTCACACGCCGGCCCTTCGTGCGTTCGACCAATCTGGTGTGGGACAACAACATATATTGCAGTTCACTGTTTGGCGACTATCAGGCAACGGTTGATCCTGGCGAGTACATACAAGGCAAGCTGTGGTTGATGAGCGGCAACCCGGTCACACCCGACACCGCGCTGCTGGTGTATCGCCTCAGCGAAGGCAAGCAAGGCGCCCTGACCTCCATTGACGGCTATCACCTGAGCAACGTCCTGCGGCTGATTGGACGCAAGACCCTACTGTTACTGCAGGTCGGCCCCCACTGGTTGTCGGCCGATGGCAAGGTCCACGAGGGCGCCCTGCCCGTATTGCCGATAGCCCAAAGCAATCGTGAGTCTTCGCGGTACGCCTATGAAGTAGAGGCCGGCTTTCCCGAGGGCGAAGTCTGGCGCTACATGAAAAGCGAATACCCGCCGCTGTTCAGCCTGCTGATCTTCTTTGGGGGAATTGCCGGGACCCTTGGTCATTGGCTACAGAAACGCTCGTCGTCACCCAGTCACGAATTGCAGCGGGCACTGGAAGCCGGTGAGTTCGTCCCTTACTTTCAGCCCGTGGTTCACGGCGACACTAAACAGTGGGCCGGCATTGAGGTATTGATGCGCTGGAAGCACCCGAAAGAAGGCCTGGTGCGCCCAGACCTGTTCATTCCGTTCGCCGAGCACTCCGGCCTGATCGTGCCAATGACTCGCTCGTTGATGCACCAGACGGCAGCGTTACTCGCCCCGCATGCGCATTTGTTCCATGAGCGCTTTCACATTGGCATCAACATCACCGCCAGCCACTGTCGTGACCTTGAGCTGGTAGACGATTGCCGCGAGTTTCTCTCAGCTTTCCCGTCAGGCAAGATCGCCCTGGTTCTGGAACTGACCGAGCGCGAGCTGATCGAACCTGACGCCATCACCCTTCAATTGTTCGAACAGTTACATGAGCTGGGGGTGATGATTGCGATCGATGACTTCGGCACCGGGCATTCGAGCCTGGGCTACTTGCGCCAGTTCAATGTGGACTTTCTGAAGATCGATCAAAGCTTTGTGGCGATGATCGGGGTCGATGCCTTGTCCCGTCATATACTCGACAGCATCATCGAACTCTCGGCCAAGCTGGACCTTGGTATCGTTGCCGAGGGTGTCGAAACCATTGAACAGAGTGATTATCTTGCCGCTCACGGGGTGAACTTCCTGCAAGGCTACCTATTTGGACGACCACTGCCGGGCGCCGATTTCATTATTGCGCTGGACAGCCACTAATTAGCCACTTTTCGCGCTCCAGGGAAACCCTCAACAAGTGGGCCCCTGCAGAAAATTGCATCAAACAGCAGCGTGCGTTACATAAAGAAAAAGACGCGATTTACTCTGAGCGAATTAACTACTACAATTTTTCTTGCCTGCGCAAGATTGACAGGTGAGCCAATAACACCGAGTCGCTACAAGGCTCTTGGCTTATAGCTTTGTTGGCGGTTGGTATCAGCCAAACACACTATTGGAGTAAAGATATTGTCCAGACTCGCTGAATTTCGTGCCGCTGAAAAGGCCCTTCAAGAACAGCTCGCGCAGCTGGAATCGCTGAAGAACGACGCCGGGCTCAAGAAAGAAATCGAATTCGAAGAAAAGCTCCAGGGGCTGATGAAATCCTACGGCAAGAGCCTGCGCGACATCATCGCCATCCTCGACCCGAATCCGAAGTCCAGCCTCCAGCAGGCCGCCGCACCTAAAACTCGCCGCGCCCGCGTGGTCAAGGTTTATCAAAACCCGCACACCGGTGAATTGATCGAAACCAAGGGCGGCAATCACCGCGGCCTGAAAGCCTGGAAAGAACAATATGGCGCGAGCACCGTTGACTCCTGGCTGCGCGCTTAAGCTTCCCTGTGCCCCTCCAAAAGCCCTGCCTGTGCAGGGCTTTTTTATGCCCATCCAGACTTAATGCAACGATGATCGGCGATCTAGTTGCAAACGCCCGACAAATATCGTCGGTGCCTGGCACAACTTTATGCTTAATCCCTTTGGATATTGAGCAATAACCCTCGGCACTGAAAGCGTGCAGGCGTCGTGCACTACTAAAGTTTCAAACTGTTTCGCGCATCGCGTATTTCATCCTGACTTGCCGCATAAACCTCGGCCTGACCTGCGTAGGAAAAAACATAGGCTTTATCGGCATCTAGCGCTGCGACTAATGTTTGCGACAACACATGTCGCCCATTCTGGGTGACCGTACAGGTGGTTTCCAGCGCTTGCAGGCGGCTCAATGTAGCGGGGTGAATTTTGTTGCAAACACTTTGATAGCCGCCCTGAAAAAAATCCTTTTGCACGGACTTGCGCATTTCCAGCAGCACACCTTGTAAATTGACTTCATGCCCGGGCTCAACCTCGGTCATGGTCAACTCCATGACCAGGACAGGATCACCGTTTGCATCGTTTTTCACTGCCCGCTGCCTGGAAACCTTGGCCGGTGTTTGAGTTGTCGCATTATCTTGAGGCAATACTTGTACTTCCCAGCCGGTGGGCCAGGTGATCTCGGGAAGCACCGTCTCGGCGCTGGCAACCGCCGAAAACAGGCAGGTCAAAACAATCAGGTAGCTATACGGTCGAATCATTGCACTAAACACTGGTGGGGCGAGCATTAAAGTCTGAGCCCAGCCACGCCACCAGGCAATAGCCGAAGGTTTTGCTTTGGCGCAACGCGGGCCCTTGCGTATCATTGGCGCACTGCAAAACTGCTTTCCGGAGGGCCCATGAGCCTGCACGAACTGAATACGTTCCCCGGCGTTACCGCCCAACCTGACACCGCCACGCAACAATTCGTCTTCAACCACACCATGTTGCGGGTCAAGGACATCACCAAGTCCCTGGATTTTTACACGCGCATCCTCGGCTTTACGCTGGTGGAAAAGCGCGATTTCCCGGAAGCCGAGTTCAGTTTGTACTTCCTGGCGCTGGTCGATAAAAACCAGATCCCGGCCGACGCCGCTGCACGCACCGAGTGGATGAAATCGATTCCCGGGATTCTTGAGCTGACGCACAACCACGGCACGGAGAACGACGCGGATTTCGCCTACCACAACGGCAACACCGACCCTCGCGGTTTCGGCCATATCTGCATTTCGGTGCCAGACATTCGTGCCGCGTGCGAGCGCTTCGAAGCCCTGGGCTGCGATTTCCAGAAACGCCTGAACGACGGTCGCATGAAGAGCCTGGCCTTCATCAAGGACCCGGATGCGTATTGGGTTGAGATCATTCAGCCGGCACCGCTGTAAAAAGATCGCAGCCTGCGGCAGCTCCTACAAGGCTGCGATCTTTTGATCCACAAACACAAAACCCCATGATCGCTCATGGGGTTTTGTGTCTTCAGCGTTGACGTTTACGCAGGTGCAGACGTGCGAATCAGGTGATCGAAAGCGCTCAGCGATGCCTTGGCACCCTCACCTACTGCAATCACGATCTGCTTGTACGGCACGGTCGTTACGTCACCGGCAGCGAACACACCCGGTATCGATGTCTCACCACGGTTGTCGACGATGATCTCGCCGCGCGGCGACAGCTCGATGGTGCCTTTGAGCCAGTCGGTGTTCGGCAGTAAACCGATCTGCACGAAGATCCCCTCCAGCTCGACGCTCAAGACTTCGCCTGACTGACGATCCTTGTAACGCAACCCGTTGACCTTCTGACCATCGCCAGTCACTTCAGTGGTCTGGGCGCTGGTGATGACAGTCACGTTTGGCAGGCTGTGCAATTTGCGCTGCAACACCGCGTCGGCACGCAACTGCACGTCGAACTCCAGCAGGGTCACATGGGCAACGATACCGGCCAGGTCGATGGCCGCTTCGACACCCGAGTTGCCGCCACCAATCACCGCAACGCGTTTGCCTTTGAACAGCGGGCCGTCGCAGTGCGGGCAGTACGCCACACCTTTGTTGCGATATTGTTGCTCGCCCGGGACGTTCATTTCACGCCAGCGAGCACCGGTCGCAAGGATCACGGTCCTGGCTTTCAGTGAAGCGCCGCTGGCGAATTTGATCTCGTGCAACTCGCCGCTCTTGCCTGGCAGCAGCTTATCGGCGCGTTGCAGGTTCATGATGTCGACGTCGTACTGCTTGACGTGTTCTTCCAGCGCGACAGCGAGCTTCGGCCCTTCAGTCTCCTGTACCGAGATGAAGTTTTCGATGGCCATGGTGTCCAGCACCTGCCCACCAAAACGTTCGGCCGCAACGCCAGTACGAATGCCTTTACGGGCGGCGTAGATTGCCGCCGAAGCACCGGCCGGACCACCGCCGACAACCAGCACGTCAAAGGCTTGTTTGGCGCTGATTTTCTCGGCCTGACGCTCGATGCCGCTGGTGTCGATCCTGGCGAGGATTTCTTCCAGGCCCATGCGCCCCTGACCGAAATTCACACCGTTCAGGTAAACGCTTGGTACGGCCATGATCTGACGATCGTTGACCTCGTCCTGGAACAACGCACCGTCGATGGCGACGTGACGGATGTTCGGGTTCAGCACCGCCATCAGGTTCAGCGCCTGGACCACGTCCGGGCAGTTCTGACACGACAGCGAGAAGTAGGTCTCGAAGTTGAACTCGCCTTTGAGCGAGCGGATCTGTTCGATCACCTCACTACTGGCCTTCGAAGGGTGACCGCCGACTTGCAGCAAGGCCAATACCAGCGAAGTGAATTCGTGGCCCATGGGGATACCGGCGAAACGCAGGCTGATATCGCTTCCCGGGCGATTCAACGAGAACGATGGCTTACGCGCATCGGTACCGTTGTCGAGCAAGGTAATCTGTTGGGAAAGACTGGCAATGTCTTTGAGTAACGCGAGCATTTCCTGGGATTTCGCACCGTCGTCGAGGGAGGCGACGATCTCGATCGGCTGGGTGACCCGTTCCAGGTATGACTTCAACTGAGCTTTAAGATTGGCGTCCAACATACGGGCGATTTCCATTTTGAATAGTGTAGAAAAAACAACGCCCGGGCAGATTCGCCCAGGCGTTTTTTGGGGCGATATGGTTTACGTGCTTAAGAGCTCATCGCCCTCGATCGACTCACAGACTCAGATCTTGCCGACCAGGTCCAGAGACGGAGCCAGGGTGGCTTCGCCTTCTTTCCACTTGGCTGGGCAGACTTGGCCTGGGTGAGCAGCGACATACTGAGCCGCCTTGATTTTGCGCAGCAGCTCGGAAGCGTCACGGCCAACACCGCCGTCGTTCAGCTCGACGATTTTGATCTGGCCTTCCGGGTTGATCACGAAGGTGCCACGGTCTGCCAGGCCAGCTTCTTCGATCAGCACGTCGAAGTTGCGGGAGATCACGTGGGTCGGGTCACCAATCATGGTGTACTTGATTTTGCCGATTGCTGGCGAGGTGTTGTGCCATGCAGCGTGGGCAAAGTGGGTGTCGGTCGACACGCTGTAGATTTCTACGCCGAGTTTCTGGAACGTATCGTAGTTGTCAGCCAGGTCTTCCAGCTCGGTTGGGCAAACGAAGGTGAAGTCAGCCGGGTAGAAGAACACGACAGACCATTTGCCTTTCAGATCGGCGTCCGACACTTGGACGAAGTCGCCGTTTTTGTACGCAGTAGCTTTGAATGGTTTTACTTGGCTGTTGATGATAGGCATCGTTGATTCTCCATCAGGGTTGAAAAGTTGATGAGGCGAATCCTACCCACCCGATCGCCTGATGGCTCATTGGCAAACCTGATGCTGCTAATTGGTTTTCGCTATTAGCCAGCACTATCAATAGAAGAAAACCGTATTTATTCGCCAACAGCCTTTTCAGCGATACGGAGCCCAAGATGCACTGTGGGAGCGAGCCTGCTCGCGATAGCGGTGTAACAGTCACCCACAATGGTGAATGTTATGGCCTCATCGCGAGCAAGCTCGCTCCCACATTTGGTCTCAGGTGCTCAATAATCCGTGTACCCCCATAGCTTCAGAGGCACGGAAGGACGATTAGCCCGCCACCGGTGTACGCATGGTAACGAATTCTTCGGCAGCAGTAGGATGCACGCCGATGGTTTCGTCGAAATCGCGCTTGGTGGCGCCAGCCTTCAAGGCAATCGCCAGGCCCTGAACGATCTCGCCCGCTTCCGGACCGACCATGTGGCAACCCAGAACCTTGTCGGTCTTGGCGTCCACCACCAATTTCATCAGCGTGCGCTCCTGGCACTCGGTCATGGTCAGCTTCATCGGCCGAAAACGGCTTTCGAAAATCTGTACCTCATAGCCTTCTTCCCTGGCCTGCTCTTCACTCAGGCCAACGGTGCCGATGTTCGGCAAGCTGAATACCGCCGTGGGAATCATCTTGTAGTCGACCAGACGATACTGCTCAGGCTTGAACAGCCGACGCGCCACCGCCATGCCTTCAGCCAGGGCTACCGGCGTCAGTTGCACGCGACCGATCACATCGCCAATCGCCAGGATCGACGGCTCGGCGGTTTGATACTGCTCGTCGACTTCGACAAAGCCTTTCTTGTCGAGCGTGACCCTGGTGTTCTCCAACCCCAGGTTGTCGACCATAGGACGCCGCCCCGTAGCGTAGAACACGCAGTCCGCCTGCAACTCGCGACCATCCTTGAGGGTCACGTTCAAACTGCCGTCGGCCTGTTTTTCGATGCGCTCGATGTCGGCGTTGAATTGCAGATTCATCCCGCGCTTGGTCAGTTCCTCCTGCAAATGCTTGCGCACCGAACCATCAAAGCCGCGCAGGAACAGTTCACCGCGATACAACAAAGTGGTTTCAGCACCTAGCCCGTGGAAAATCCCGGCGAACTCTACGGCGATATAGCCGCCGCCGACCACCAGAACGCGCTTGGGCAGCTCTTTGAGGAAAAATGCCTGATTGGAGCTGATGGCGTGCTCATGCCCCGGAATCTCGGGGATCTGCGGCCAGCCGCCCGTGGCAACCAGAATGTGCTTGGCGGTATGGCGCTCGCCATTGATCTCGACCTCATGCGGGCCAACGATTTTCGCGTGACCTTCATGCAAGGTCACACCGCTTCCGATCAGCAGGTTGCGGTAGATACCGTTCAGACGATTGATCTCGCGATCCTTGTTGGCAATCAGCGTTGCCCAATCGAAATTCGCCTCGCCCAACGACCAGCCAAAGCCCTGCGACTGCTCGAAGTCTTCGGCGAAATGCGCCCCGTAGACCAGCAGTTTTTTTGGAACGCAACCAACGTTAACGCAGGTCCCGCCCAGATAGCGGCTCTCGGCCACTGCCACTTTCGCGCCAAAACCTGCAGCGAAGCGCGCTGCTCGTACACCACCGGAACCGGCGCCAATCACATAAAGGTCAAAATCGTAGGCCATTTTCAATCTCCTCGGCAGGCCACAAGCATACCCGCTGCAGCTTTCTCGGTCAGCGCTGCGAATTACATGGGGCCGGAAAATGAAAAAGCCACCCGAAGGTGGCTTTTCAGAACAAAACAGCGAAGCGCTTTTAGTAAGCCTTGCCAGTCTTGTAGAAGTGTTCGAAGCAGAAGTTGGTTGCTTCGATGTAGCCTTCAGCGCCACCGCAGTCGAAACGCGTGCCTTTGAACTTGTAGGCAATCACGCAACCGTCTTGCGCCTGCTTCATCAGGGCGTCGGTGATCTGGATCTCGCCGCCTTTGCCCGGATCGGTTTCTTCGATCAGCTTGAAGATGTCCGGAGTCAGGATGTAACGACCGATGATCGCGAGGTTGGATGGAGCATCTTCCGGCTTTGGCTTCTCGACCATGTTGCGGACGCGGTACAGGTCATCACCGATCAGATCGCCAGCGATTACGCCGTATTTGTGGGTTTCCTGCGGGTCGACTTCCTGGATCGCGACGATGGTGCAACGGTACTGTTTGTACAGTTTGACCATCTGGGTCAGTACGCCGTCACCTTCCAGGTTGACGCACAAGTCGTCCGCCAGCACGACCGCGAACGGTTCGTCACCGATCAATGGACGGCCGGTCAGAATCGCGTGACCCAGGCCTTTCATTTCGGTTTGACGGGTGTAGGAGAACGAGCACTCGTCGAGCAGCTTGCGGATACCGACCAGGTACTTCTCTTTATCAGTACCTTTGATCTGATTTTCCAGCTCATAGCTGATGTCGAAGTGGTCTTCCAGGGCGCGCTTGCCACGACCGGTAACGATGGAGATTTCTGTCAAACCAGCGTCCAGCGCCTCTTCAACGCCGTACTGGATCAGTGGCTTGTTCACCACCGGCAGCATTTCTTTAGGCATGGCTTTAGTCGCTGGCAGGAAGCGAGTACCGTAACCGGCTGCTGGGAACAAGCATTTCTTGATCATAAAAGTCCTTGAAAGGGCTGTGTGTACGAGTTTCGGCGCAGTCTAATCAGGCGGCGAGCACCTTACAATGCCCCACACTGGCTAACCGATGCCATCATAGAGAAATATTCCAGCGGATAGTTCCGCAGCGACACAGATTAGCCTCCAGGCTAACGCGTACGGAACAACGCAAAGGCTTCACTTTAGACCAGTGAACGCACCCCGGCACTTTTCCAGTTATCATTGCGCGACTGAACCAGCCAACGAGGCAGATAGATGTCGGCAGCAAAAAGCGTGAACGGTTACCTGATCAATCAGGCCAAAGATGGCCAATGGTGGGTCGACAGCACCAGTGGCGAAAACATCGCCGGGCCCTTCCCCACAGAAGCATTGGCGATTGAAGTGGCCTCGGTGCTGCAAGACACCCCGCCCGCACCCAAGCGGCGCGGCGCCAAGCCTGAGTAACGCGCGGTTCCCAGGGTCTCTGGAGAGCCCTGCCAACGTGCAGGGCTTTTCGGTGTTTGCCTGTACCGACATGGCTGTTCGCTATAGCATCTCGCTGCAGGGCGACTCGTGCCCTCTTCACCCTTTTCACTCGATGACGACCATTCCATGAAAAAATATCTGGCTCTGATTGCGGTGTTGGCTTTGAGCGGTTGCGCCACCGCGTCCAAAACCTATCTGGATAACGGCGAGCAAGGCCTGTCGATCGACTGTTCGGGTGAAGCCAATTCGTGGGCCAAATGCTATGAAATGGCTGATGCGTCCTGCGCCGGAACCGGCTATCGGATTATTGGCACCGATGGCACGCCAGCTACCAAGGAAAGCGACAAGACCCTGGGTGTCGATGTTGGCAACTTCAAGAGCCGCAGTGTCGTAGTGGTGTGCAAGTAACCGGCAAAACGTTGTTGGCCGTTACATGTGAATTTCAGCGAATTTGATCCCCAGGCCACGCACCGTCTCGATCAAATCGTCCAGCCGACTGAAGGATTCGACCTCGTCGTTTTCATCCACCAGGAAAAAGCTGCGCCCTGCACTTTTCTTGAAGAACACAATCCATTCGCCGGAGTTTGCCGGATTTTGAATCACATGGGTCGCAGAGATGTGCCCCTCTGCATGCCGCTCTCTTACTTGCTCTCGCTTCATTGGCCACTCCAAAAATGACAATGCCGTCCAAGCCCGAGGCTGGACGGCATTCCTGCTGATCGACGACAGTTTATCGGACGATATGGTCAATCAGCTAATTTCAAATTCAGCGAGCGAGGGGGAGTCGCCAAAAAAACTATGAGCCAGAAATGCACTTGTTGGCCGCATCCTGCACGTCTCCAGGCCGAATTGGCACATTGGACATACTTTCGTGGAGCTTGATGCTACTTCCGCCGGATCGCTCTTCGATGTCAAACACTGCTGCCGGACTCGCAGACAGTTTTCCCGCAACAATGACCCGGACGCCGTCCTTGTTGTAGGGCTCCATTTGCACAGCCCCTCGGGTACTGGCCAAATGCTTGGCCACGCAGTCGGCATACGCTTGAGGTTTTTTCCCCGAGATTACATTCATGGTCGGCAGCGTCTGACTAATCTCCGAGACTGTCGCACAACCACTCATCGCCAACGCCAGCACCAAAACGCCCCACTTCATACAAATCCTCCGATAAAGACCCTCCGACAGCACAAATACTGTTTTTCTCCGGGGACCGCTGCTTTATCACTCATAAAAACCCGAATAACTGTTTTTAATTGTCAAAGCAGCCTGCGGCAGCCCAATAATAAACCGTTCGTGCTGATAAACTGCGCCATTGCCCATGCTATCGTTTTGATTTTGTAGAAAAAGCCCTTCTGGAGGCGCCCCAATGAAATTTATCCACCAGCGCGAGCACCTCAACGAAGATGACATCGTCGTCATTCAATGCTCCCAAATGTGCAACATCCGCCTGATGAACGACGCCAATTTTCGCAGTTTCAAGAATGGCGGCCGTCACACCTACCACGGCGGCGCATTCGACACCTTCCCTGCGAAGATCACCGCGCCAAGCACCGGTTTCTGGAACATCACCATCGACACGGTCAACCGCCGGCCGATCAGCGTGACCCGCAAACCGACCCTGACTCACTCGATCAAAATCATCCGCCGGTCCAGCTCGAAACTCAGCTGAGGCCCCAGCCCGCACTGCGACAGACAGGTACGACCGTGGCTCAAACGACCAAGTACGTCATCAAATACAAACTCAACGGCGAGCGTCGCTTCGAATTCGCCCAACTTGAGAATGGTACCGAAGCAGAGGCCAAGGCCGCGCTCGCCGCCATTCATCGCGATGCGTCAGACATCATCAGCGATATCAGCGTGAGCAAAGCGCTGTAACGCTGACAAGCAAGGGCGGATGATATTATCCGCCCTGAAAGCTCCTCGACAACCACTCTGGAGTTCGACCGCAAGCACCGGAGTGTCGCCCACCCTTGAGCTCCCTAGACTGGCAAACCTCAACCTTGAGTTCAGGAGCCGGAACATGCCCACTTCTTCGCAGCACAACGCCCCCGTAGCGCGTTATATCGACGGCGTCTGTGCGATGGCCGAACATTCTCTGACCTCGCGTATCAATGCACTGGATTGGCCTTCCCTGGAGCAAGACCTCGACCGGGACGGCTGCGCGACGATCAAAGGACTGCTGAGCCCTGGGCAATGTGAAGACCTCAGCGCACTCTACGCTCAGCCTGCGCTTTTCCGCTCGCAAGTGATCATGGCCCGGCATGGTTTCGGGCGCGGCGAATACAAGTATTTCAGATACCCGCTGCCTGGCATCGTTGCTCGCCTGCGCGGCACGCTGTACCCAAGGCTTGTCCCGCTGGCCAACCGCTGGAATGAACGGATGGACTTGCCCAGCCGCTTTCCCATGGAGCACGCAACCTTCCTGCAACGCTGTCATGACGCAGGACAGGAGCGCCCTACGCCGCTGTTGCTGCAATATGGTCCGCAGGACTACAACTGTTTGCATCAGGATCTGTACGGCGAACATGTGTTCCCGCTACAAGTAGCGATTTTGCTGTCAGCCCCCGGTGAAGACTTTACCGGTGGAGAGTTCGTGCTGACCGAACAGCGCCCGCGGATGCAATCACGGCCCATGGTGATGAGCCTGGAGAAAGGCGATGCGCTGATCTTTGCCGTGCATCAGCGCCCGGTCAAAGGTGTTCGCGGTTATTACCGGGTTAACTTGCGCCACGGTGTCAGTCGCCTGCACAGCGGCAAACGGCATACCCTTGGAGTGATCTTTCACGATGCGCAGTAACGAGACGCCCACAGCCACGGTTGATCTGTTTGCCGATGAAGATCAGCAACCGGCCAGGACCGAGCAAATCGGCGAACAATCCTTCGTTCTCCGAGGCTTCGCCCTGCCCTGGGTGGAGCGATTGCTACCGGCATTGGAGAAGATTTTGCTGGCCGCACCGTTTCGACAAATGATCACCCCTGGCGGTTTCACCATGTCTGTCGGCTTGAGCAGTTGCGGCACGCTGGGCTGGACCACCGATCGCAGTGGTTATCGCTACACTCGCATCGATCCTGTCAGCAGCCAGCCTTGGCCGGCGATGCCCGAGGTCTTTCGGGCGTTGGCGCAAGCAGCCGCACAAGAAGCCGGCTTCCAACACTTTGAGCCTGATGCCTGCCTGATCAACCGTTACCTTGCGGGGGCCAAGATGTCATTGCACCAGGACAAAGATGAAAAATCCTACGATCCACCGATTGTTTCAGTGTCCCTCGGGTTGCCGGCGATGTTCCTGTTCGGGGGATTTGCGCGTAGCGACAAAAGTCAGCGAGTGCCGCTGTTCCACGGTGACATCGTGGTGTGGGGCGGCGTGGATCGCTTGCGTTATCACGGCGTGCTGCCGCTCAAGGAAGGTCATCACTCACAATTGGGCGCACAACGGATCAACTTCACGTTCCGCACCGCGGGATGAAACCCGGAGTTTGACCGCAAGCGCCGGAGTGTCCGCATCGCCCGCAGTCGCTAGGCTCCGTACGAGAACTCGCCGAGCGGCGATCAGGCAAGGCAAAAACAGGCGAGGAAGCGGAGTTTAGTTTACTAAATGAGCATTTCGAGCCTGTTTTTAACGCAGCCTGGTCGACGCGCAGGCAGTTTTCGTATGGAGCCTAGGCTGAACTGAACCTTCTACCGGTAATACCCCATGACCACTGCCAAACACACGACAGAGCAAGATCCCCGTTGGTCCGCAGTACTGGCTCGCGACCCTCGTGCTGACGGTCAATTTGTCTACGCGGTGAAAACCACCGGGATCTATTGCCGCCCCAGTAGCCTGGCGCGCCTGCCGAAACCAGAAAACGTCGAGTTCTTCGACACCGAGGAACAGGCTCAGGCCGCCGGTTATCGCCCGAGCAAACGCGCGGCGGCAGACCAAACCCATCTCGCCGCACAGCACGCGACACTGGTCGCAGCAGCCTGCCGGCAGATCGAGTCCGCCGAGACGTTGCCCAGCTTGAACGAGCTGGCAGAAGCCGCGCGAATGAGCGCCTTCCACTTTCACCGGGTGTTCAAAGCGGTCACCGGCCTGACGCCCAAGGGTTACGCCACCGCACAGCGTTCACGCAAGGTTCGTCAGCGCCTGGAGGTCGCAGGTTCCGTGACTGACGCGCTGTATGACGCAGGCTTCAATTCCAACAGCCGCTTCTACGAGTCCGCCGACCACCTGCTCGGCATGAAGCCCAGCGACTACCGTGCCGCGGGCCAGAACACCGACATCCGCTTTGCCGTCGGCCAATGTTCGCTGGGGGCGATTCTGGTGGCGCAAAGTCAACGCGGGGTGTGCGCAATCCTTTTGGGGGATGATCCTCACGCGCTAGTCTGCGACCTGCAAGACAAGTTCCGCCAAGCCAACCTGATTGGCGCCGACCATGACTTCGAACAACTGATTGCCAAAGTGGTGGGTTTCATCGAAGCCCCGGCGCTTGGCCTGGACTTGCCGCTGGATGTGCGCGGCACGGCGTTTCAGGAGCGGGTATGGATGGCGTTACGGGATATTCCGGCGGGCAGCACTGCCAGTTACGCCGAAATTGCCCAACGCATCGGCGCCCCGAAGTCTTTCCGGGCCGTGGCCCAGGCCTGTGGCGCCAATACTCTCGCGGTGGCCATTCCCTGCCACCGAGTGGTGCGCAGCGACGGCAACCTCTCGGGTTATCGCTGGGGTGTGGAGCGCAAGCGTCAACTGCTTGCGCGTGAAACCCAATCTTAGGGTCTGTACGAAAACTCGCCGAGCGGCGATCAGGCAAGGCAAAAACAGGCGAGGAACGGCTGGGGTCGCACCCGACTTTAGGGGCCTAAATGAGCATTATCCGCTGCGCGGCCCCTTCGGGCCGTCCTTCGGACGTTCTCACTCCGCTCGTCCGAGCCTGTTTTTAACGCAGCCTGGTCGACGCGCAGGCAGTTTCCGTACAGAGCCTAGAAAATGCCGATGTGTACTGCCACCGACTCAGGGCCGGTATAGGCTTCGAAATCGGTGACAAATCGGCGTTTGACCTGCGGATTGGCCTCGAAATACGCCCAGACTCTGCCCCACGCCTCGATCACACTGCCCGGCATCGCCCCCTTCGCCTCGAAAACCAGATACTGGCCGCCCTGCACCTCAATGGTTTCGTAGCCGGGGGCGGCTTCACTGACCGCCACCCCGGCCATCACATCGAAAGAGCCCGAGGCATCGGACTCATAGTGGGAGTACACCCCGTAAGCGGGTGAATCCGGTTTCTTATTGGCAATCTTGTCAAACAGCCCATCGACAAAAAATCGCTGCCACATCGGGCCGATTCTGGCGGTAGTTGCCTGCTGCTCGGCACTGTTGAGCGTACGTACACGCAGTCCCGACACGCGGAATGGTGAAATCTCGAGTTGCTTCAAATCCATGGAACAATTCCTCCGTAGTTAACGATTCACATCTACCACAACCCGACCACGCAACTGGCCGGCCAGCAACCGCGACGCTGCTTCAATCGCTTCGCTCAAACCAATTTCATGACTGATCAGCGGCAACAAAGCGAAATCCAGATCCTTGGCCAGACGATCCCAGGCAACGATGCGGTTGGCTTTGGGCTGGGTCACGCTGTTGATTCCGGCCAAGGTGATGCCGCGCAAAATGAACGGCGCAACGGACGCCGGGAAATCCATGCCTTGCGCCAAACCGCATGCGGCCACGGTGCCATTGGCCCGAGTACTGGCGCAAGCGTTGGCCAGGGTGTGGCTGCCGACCGAATCAATCACCGCCGCCCAACGCTCCTTGGCCAACGGTTTGCCCGGTTCGGAAAGACTGGCGCGGTCGATGATCTCGCTGGCACCCAGCTGCTTCAGGTACGCGTGTTCCGAGGTGCGGCCGGTGGAGGCAACCACCCGATAACCCAGTTTGGCCAGCAGTGCGATGGCGAAACTGCCGACGCCACCGTTGGCGCCCGTGACCAGCACGTCACCCTGCTGCGGGGTCACGCCGTTACGCTCCAGTGCCAGAATGCTTAGCATCGCCGTGTAACCGGCCGTGCTGATCGCCATGGCCTGGGCCTCGGTGAAAGCCGCAGGCAACGGGATCAGCCAATCGCCATCGAGCCGCGCCTTCTGTGCCAGCCCACCCCAATGACCTTCACCCACGCCCCAGCCATTGAGCAACACCTTGTCGCCGGCCTTGAAATCCGGATGGCTGCTGGCGTCGACCGTACCTGCCAAATCAATCCCCGGCACCATCGGGAATTTGCGTACCACGGGACTTGCACCGGTAATCGCCAAGCCGTCCTTGAAGTTCAGCGTGCTGTACGCCACGCGAACCGTGACATTGCCGTCGGGCAATTGATCTTCGCCGATTTCCCGGAGATTGGCGCGGTAACCGCTGTCATCTTTCTCAATCAAAATGCCGTTGAACATGGTTGTCTCCTGACTTGATCGTTAGTCGAAGGGCAAGCCCGAACGAACACCTTCGCAGCCGTTGCACAAAAAAGCCATGACCGATATCACAACCGAGGGCTACGCTTTTCTGCACTCGGCATCTGCGCCTAAAGGCCACTATCCTTGTGGCGGCGACTCCTGTTAAAAAATCCGCTCTTGTCATGAAGAGGACGTCCCAATGAGCCAGTGGCCTGACACGCGCATTCTTGATCTGCTCGGCATCGAATTGCCGATTATCCAGGCCCCCATGGCCGGCGCCAACGGATCGGCCATGGTCATCGCGGCCAGCAATGCCGGGGCTCTCGGCTCAATGCCCGCGGCCATGCTCAGCGTCGAACAATTGCGCGAAGAGCTGAAGATCATTCGCCAACACTGCCAGCGCCCGTTCAATGTGAACTTCTTCTGCCATCAACCACCGCTGGCCGATGAGCAACGCGCAGCACAATGGAAAACCCTGCTGGAACCGTATTACCGCGAACTGGGCGCTGACTTTGACGCACCGACACCGGTTTCCAACCGTGCACCGTTCGACGCCGCCGCCTGCGCGGTGGTCGAGGAGTTCCGCCCGCAGGTGGTGAGTTTTCACTTCGGCCTACCGGAAAAATCCCTGCTGGAGCGGGTCAAAGCCACGGGCGCGAAAGTCCTGTCTTCGGCGACCACTGTCGATGAGGCGATCTGGCTTGAACAGCACGGCTGCGACGCGATCATCGCCATGGGTTACGAGGCCGGCGGCCATCGCGGGATGTTTCTCAGTGATGATCTGAGCAGCCAGGTCGGCACCTTTGCCCTGGTGCCGCAAATCGTCGATGCGGTCAACGTACCGGTGATCGCCGCTGGCGGGATTGGCGATGCGCGCGGAATCGTCGCCGCATTCGCCTTGGGCGCCTCGGCGGTGCAATTGGGCACCGCTTATTTGTTTACGCCTGAAGCCAAGGTCAGTGTCTCCCATCACCGGGCACTGCGTATTGCCAAGGAAAGCGAGACGGCGCTGACTAACATTTTCAGCGGGCGTCCGGCACGGGGGATTATCAATCGGGTCATGCGCGAACTCGGCCCGATCAGCCCGCAAGCACCGAGCTTCCCGCTGGCCGGTGGCGCGCTGATGCCACTGCGGGCCAAGGATGAAGCAGATTTCAGCAACCTCTGGGCCGGGCAAGCGCTGCGGCTTGGGATTGAATTACCGACTGCAGAATTGACCCGACGCCTGGCTGACGATGCGCTGGCCAAATTGACTCGCCTCTAATCCCCCGTAGCAGCTGCCGAGCCCGCGAGGCTGCGTTCGAGGACGAAGTCCTCGCAAATCCTGCATACGCGGTTTTCCGGTAAGAACGCGCTGCCTGATTCAACGACTGCTTCGCAGCCGAACGCAGCCTCGCGGGCTCGGCAGCTGCTACGGGGTACGGGGTACGGGGCGCGTGACGGCTCATTGCGTGGTATTTGATACATTCCGTTTGTCGGCAATTCGCTATATATTCACCTATATAGCGTTTCACCCCCTCGCATCGGTGCAGTCCGCCCCTAATAAAAACTGCCCACTGCACTTGCCTACCTCGGAGCCGCTTCATGACTATTCGTGTCTCACGTTTTGCCCCTACTTGCCTGGCATCCTTGTTCGCCGTGTTCGCGTTTGGCTCAGCCCAGGCCGATGAAGTCCAGGTTGCGGTCGCGGCCAACTTCACCGCACCGATCCAGGCCATTGCTGCCGATTTCGAAAAAGACACCGGACACAAACTGGTCGCCGCCTATGGCGCCACTGGCCAGTTCTATACCCAGATCAAAAACGGTGCGCCGTTCGAAGTGTTCCTGTCGGCTGACGACAGCACCCCGCAAAAACTCGAGAGCGAAGGCGACACGGTCAAGGGTTCGCGTTTCACTTACGCCATCGGCACCCTGGCGCTGTGGTCGGCCAAGGACGGTTACGTTGACGCCAAGGGCAAAGTGCTCAGCGACAACAAATATCAGCACCTGTCCATCGCCAACCCGAAAGCCGCCCCTTACGGCCTCGCGGCGACCCAGGTTTTGGCCAAGCTGGGCCTGACCGACAAGGTCAAAGACAAGATCGTCGAAGGCCAGAACATCACCCAGGCCTACCAGTTCGTCTCCACCGGCAATGCTGAAATAGGCTTCGTCGCCTTGTCGCAGATCTATAAAGACGGCAAAGTCACCGGCGGTTCGGCGTGGATCGTCCCTGCCGACATGCACGACCCGATCAAACAAGACGCAGTGATCCTCAACAAAGGCAAAGACAACCCGGCCGCCAAGGCACTGGTTGCCTACCTCAAAGGACCTAAAGCCGCTGTTGTCATCAAGTCCTACGGTTATCAACTCTAAATGACGCTATCGAGTGCCGACTTTTCCGCCATCTGGCTGACCCTCAAACTGGCGTCCCTGACGACGGTCATCCTGCTGGTCATCGGCACTCCAATTGCCTTGTGGCTGTCGCGCACCCGCTCCTGGTTGCGCGGGCCCATCGGCGCAATCGTCGCCCTGCCCCTGGTGCTACCGCCAACAGTAATCGGCTTCTATCTGCTGCTGACCCTCGGCCCTAACGGGTTCGTCGGCCAGCTCACCCAATCACTGGGGCTGGGCACCCTGACGTTCAGCTTTGCGGGGCTGGTGATCGGTTCGGTTATCTACTCGATGCCCTTTGTCGTCCAGCCATTGCAGAACGCCTTCTCGGCGATTGGCACTCGTCCGCTGGAAGTGGCCGCCACCTTGCGCGCCAACCCCTGGGACACTTTTTTCAGCGTGATCTTGCCGTTGGCCAGGCCAGGCTTTATCACCGCCGCCATTCTCGGCTTCGCCCACACCGTCGGTGAGTTCGGCGTGGTGCTGATGATCGGTGGCAATATTCCAGACAAAACCCGTGTGGTATCGGTGCAGATCTACGATCACGTCGAAGCCATGGAATACGCCCAGGCCCATTGGCTGGCCGGGGCGATGCTGGTGTTCTCATTTCTGGTATTGCTGGCGCTGTACTCCAGCCGCAAAACCAAAGCCGGCTGGAGCTGATCGATGGCCTCAACGATTCACGCTCGACTGAAATTGAGCTATCCGGATTTTTCCCTGGACGTCGACCTGAACCTGCCAGGCCGAGGCGTGACCGCGCTGTACGGCCATTCCGGTTCGGGCAAAACCACCTGCCTGCGCTGCATCGCCGGCCTGGAAAGAGCCGAGCAAGGCTTTATCCAGATCAATGACGAAGTCTGGCAGGACAGCAGCAAAAAACTCTTTGTCGCCCCACACAAACGAGCGCTGGGCTATGTGTTTCAGGAGGCCAGTCTGTTTCCCCATCTGTCGGTGCTGGCCAATCTGGAGTTTGGTCTGCGGCGCATTCCACGCCAGCAACGGCGGGTCGACATGGTCCACGCCACCGAACTGCTGGGAATCGGCCATTTGCTCGACCGTCATCCACAGCACCTCTCGGGTGGCGAGCGCCAACGGGTCGGCATCGCCCGGGCGCTACTCACCAGCCCGAAACTGCTGTTGATGGACGAACCACTGGCAGCGCTGGATTCACAGCGCAAAAGCGAAATCCTGCCATACCTCGAACGGCTGCACGACGAACTGGAAATCCCGGTGTTGTACGTCAGCCACTCGCAGGATGAGGTAGCGCGGCTGGCCGACCACATTGTCTTGCTCAGCTACGGCAAGGCTCTGGCCAGCGGTCCTGTCGGCGAAACCCTGGCGCGGCTCGACCTGCCACTGGCCTTGGGCGACGACGCGGGCGTGGTCATCGAGGGTCAGGTGACGAACTACGACGCCAATTACCAACTGCTGACTCTGCAACTGCCCCACAGCCAATTGAACGTGCGGGTCGCACATTCGCCTTTGGCCACGGGCAAACTGCTGCGCGTCAAAGTCCAGGCTCGAGATGTCAGCCTGAGCCTTCAGGGTGGTGAACTCAGCAGCATCCTCAATCGGCTGCCAGTGACCGTCACCAGTGAAATTTCCGCAGACAACGCCGCCCATGTGCTGGTGCGCCTGGATGCTGCCGGAACGCCGTTGCTGGCGCGCATCACCCGCTATTCCCGCGATCACCTGCAACTGCATCCCGGCCAACAACTGTGGGCGCAAATCAAGTCAGTGGCGGTCCTCGCGTGATCGGCTGGCGCGCGCAACAAGACCATAAACGTTGTAAGGGGAAAGTCTTTTGAGCTAGTCTGGCCGCCTTTCCCCTATGCCGGACGACCTTTCGACGTGAACAACTAAGCCTTTCAAAAATGTATGCGCAACAAGCTGCCACAAGCACTTGTTGATCTTTTCGACATTTTTTGGAGGTGCCATGACTCACGTCACGCGTCTGCCTGCGCTTGTAACCCTGAACCAACTGTCCTATCAGCTCGCCAATGGCGAAACACTGTTCGACTCCCTGAATCTGCGCTTCGATCATCTTCCCACCGGCATTGTCGGCCGTAACGGCACCGGTAAATCCGTGCTTGCCCGACTGATTGCCGGCGAGTTAACGCCTGCTTCGGGCACACTCAGGCGCTTTGGCAGCGTCGCCTACGTGGCGCAAGAACCGATTGCCGTCGGCGGCCAGAGCGTCGCGCAAGCAGCGGGAGTGGCCCTGATACTTGATGCGCTCGCCAGATTGGCCGATGGCACCGCATCCGCCCAAGACCTTGAGTATGTGGCTGAGCGCTGGGACCTACCCGAACGATTACGCCTGTTGCTCGACGAAGCCGGCCTGCCGGAGCTGACGGCGCATCAGCCCATGGATACGCTCAGCGGCGGCCAACGCGCACGCATTGCACTGATCGGTGCATTCCTCAGCCAGGCCGATTTGCTGGTGCTGGATGAACCGACCAACCATCTGGATGCTGACGGCCGCCGCTGGCTAATGGACCGGCTCGCCCACTGGCACGGCGGCTTGATCGTGGTCAGCCATGATCGAACGCTGCTCAATAGCCTTCAGCGCATCGTCGAACTCAGCGCACTGGGTGTGCAGGTCTTTGGCGGCAATCATGCGGCTTACCTTGAGCAGCGCGAGGTCGAGCAAGCCGCGGCCCACGCCGCCCTTGAACACAGCCGCACACTGCGCAGTCGTGAGCTCAAACGGCTACAGCGCGAACACGACACTATCCAGCGACGCGCCGCTGGATCACGCAAAAACGCTGAAACCGCCAACGTCTCACGGTTCGAACGTTCCAAAATGAAAGGCGCGGCCACCGAGATCATGGGCCACGTACGTCACGCTCACCAGGCCCACAAATCAGCAATGAATGATCAGGTACGAGAGGCCACCGCGCGGGTTCTACCGTCAGATCCGGTGCTGATGACGTTGCCGGGAACCGCTGTGCCGGCCAGTCGACAGATCATCACGCTGATCGCCGCGCAGCTGCCCTGGCTGCCACCCGAGGCGCCGACAACCTTCCTCACTATTTCACTTGCGGGCCCGGTGCGGGTCGCGCTCAGTGGCCCGAACGGTTGCGGAAAATCCACCTTGCTAAAAATGCTCGCGGCACACTGCCGGCCCGTCAGCGGCGATTGCCAGACCCACGTGCCCAGCGCCTACCTCGATCAACATCTGGAATTGCTCGATCCAGAACGCTCCATCCTCGAGCAATTGAACCTGCTCGACACACCGTTATCGGAAGGCTCGGTGCGCAGTTGTCTGGCCCAACTGCAACTGGACGCTGTGCGCGTGAGCGTGCCGACTCGCCTGCTCAGCGGCGGCGAACGTCTGAAAGCGGCAATTGCCATTGCCTTATGGCGGGAGAATCCGGCCCGGTTGCTGTTGCTCGACGAGCCGACCAATCACCTGGACCTTGCGTCTGTGCAGGCTCTGGAACTGGCATTACGCGACTTTCCGGGGGCGATCATTGCCGCCTCACATGATGCCGAGTTCCTGCGGGCACTGGCACCCACCCACACCTTGCACTGGCAGCGCACCGGGTGGTGCCTGCAACGCGTCGAAGCGCGGTTATCGCGTTGACTCAAGCGACGAACAGCACGGAGCCGTTTTGCACCTTTCCAACTTGCTTCTATAGTTGATGTGAGCACGATCACACCTCGGTGACGCCATGGAAGACATATTCGTTGTGAAACGTTGCAACAAGACCATCGTCCAGGGTCGCCGTGCGGGTGAAGTGTCTCATCAGCAGCCGATTACGGCAGTCTGGTACCGGATCGCCGATACCCGCACCGGGGGCGGTTTTATTGGCGATGGCTATGAGCGTATGGAAGATGCCATGCGTGAGTGCCGACGGCTCAATGCCGCCAGTTCGCGAAGCTCGCGTAAAGTCTGAAACGCAGGCCTGAAGCGGCTCCGCTGCAATTGGCTTTCTGGGTCTATACTGATTTCAGCTGAAGGATCGGCGACCTCATCGGCAAACGCTCGCTCCCGGCGAGCGTTTTGTTGCTCGATCAAAAGCTTCTCTGATACGGAGGTGTTTCTCATGTCCGAAAAAGAGTCCATCACCACATTGCTCACCCTGCTCGACTCGCGTCAGGCGCGCTTGGCGGCTGCCTGCAAGGAAATTGCCGACTGGGTCGACATCCATGGCGGCCACCCCACTGCCATGAAAATCCGCGACCGTCTGCAAGACATCGAGAAAGATGCACCGCTGATTCAGAATGCACTGACGTCGCTCAAACCTATCGACCGGCCATTGCCTCGATTCCGCTAAGCAAGTCCCGGCTCGTACGCTCAAGCCAGTTCAAGCCGGGACTCGCTCAGGATCGGCGCCACCCCGACACGGCGTTTTTCAGAGCCGATCCCGCGCAATACCGCTGCGAATACGCAGAATATCGGCGAGCACCGCCAAGGCGATTTCCGCCGGCGTCTTGCTGCCCAGATTAAGCCCGATCGGCGCGTGAATACGTGCCAGCTCAGCCTCACCCAATCCACCGATACGGCGTAAACGCTCGAAGCGCTTTTGCGAGGTTTGCATCGAACCCATCACACCGATGTAAAACGCCTCGGTGCGCACCGCTTCCATCATGGCCAGGTCATCGATGCGCGGATCGTGTGTCAGCGCCACCACCGCCGTATCGCTGTGACAGCCACCGTCGGCGATGAACATCGACGGCAGTTCACGACGAATCTCCACGTTCTCAAGGACCACCCCTTCGAGGACCTCATCACGCGGATCACACAGAATCACCTCGAAACCCAGGCCAACCGCAAACTCGGCACACGCCTGCGCCACGCTGGAGTAACCGGCGAGCAGCAGTCGCTGGGCCGCACCGACGCGCACCCGCACCCGATCGATTTCTCGTTCGATGCGCGGCCCGTGTTCACGGTCAACCAGCAAACTGCGTGCGCCGCTGGCCAGATTCACTTCACGAATCAAGCGACGCTGGCCGAGCAATGCGGACTCCAGCTCACGCAGATGGGCTTGCACCTCACAGTCCGGCTCAAGCTTTTCCACCAGCACGTCGAGCAACCCGCCGCAGGGCAGTTTCACCTGGGAGCGCGGGTCATCGCCTTCGCCGTAACGCACCACCGAAACGGCGTCTTGAAAGGCCCCTTCAGCCATGCGCTCAAGAAAGTCGTCTTCGACACAGCCGCCCGACAGCGAACCAATCCAATGGCCGCTGTCGTTGACCGCCAGCATCGAGCCCGGCGCACGGGGCGCCGAACCGTAGGTGCTGAGCACGCTGCAGAGCCACACACGCTGACCGGCGCTGGACCAGGCCAATGCTCGCCGAACCACTTGCAGGTCAAGATGCTGCATATCAGTACGCCTTGTGCTCAGCGGGAGTGTCCGCCTTCAACTGCTCGATCTGACTGATCGGCAGATCAGCCGGTTGACCGCCCCAGGCCTGACGCAAGTAGTTGATCAGGTCGGTCGTTTGTTGATGGCTCAACTTGTCGGCAAAACCCGGCATCGGCTGCATCCGCTCGAAACCGGCAAACTGCTGTTCGCCAATCCCGTCTGTGATCACCCGCAACAGGTTGCGCGGATCTTCCAGACGCAACGTGGTGTTGCCTTGCATCGCCACCGCGATGTGCGGCTTGCCTTCGCCGTTGGCGCCATGGCAACCGGCGCAAACGTTCAGGTAATCCTGATGGCCGCGCTGGGCGCTCTCGGTCATTTTCGCCAACGGTACCTCGGTCAACACTTTCGCCTGGGGTGGCGGGTCGCCGAGCAGGAAAGTTGCCATGGCCGTCAGGTCCGGGTCATTGAGATTCTGGGTGCTGTTATGGAACACCGGGAACATCTCGTTGAACATCGTACCTTGAGCGCTCATGCCGTGCTTGAGGAAAGAGCTCAGGTCCTGATGCGTCCAGCCACGTGCCGCCAGATCGTTGGCGAGCAAGCCTGGCGCCAGGTAGCCATTGAGCAGGCCGCCGGTCATCCGTTTGTCTTGCTGCATCGCACCGGGCAAACCGCGCGGCGTGTGGCACTCACCGCAATGACCGAGTACATCGACCAGGTACTGGCCGCGTTTCCAGTCTTCACTTTTGCCGATCGCCGACGCCAGTTTCACGTCCTTGCCGTAGAGCATGTTCCAGCCCATCAACCCCGGACGCACGTTGAACGGGAAGCTCAGGCGGGTGACCGGGGCGGCACGGTTGATCGGCGCGACCGTCTGCAGGTACGCGTGGATCGCGTCGGAGTCTTCACGCGGCATCAAGTGATACGAGGTGTACGGCATCGCCGGATACAGGTTGGCGCCGTCACGACGCTTGCCTTCGGTCAGCGCGGCAAAGAACTCAGCGTCGCTGTACAGACCAATGCCGTGATCCTTGTCCGGGGTGATGTTGGTGCCGTAGATGGTGCCGAACGGTGACATGATCGGCAGCCCGCCCGCATAAGGCGCGCCACCGGGTGCGGTATGGCAAGCCATGCAGTCCGCCGCCCGCGCCAGGTATTCGCCGCGCTTGACCTGTTGCTGATCGGCGGCCTGGGCCTGCTGGATCGCCATCAGCGAAACGGCCAGACCGACCGCAGCGCCAAGGCCGGAGAGTAGTCGCTTCATGCTTAACCCTCCTTGACCAGGCCGAGATCGGTCAGCACGTTGCGCGTGGCGCTGTAATAGCGCACGTAGCCGGTGCAGCGGCAGATGTGGTGGCCGAGGCTGTCCTCGATCACCGCTTCCAGCTGACTTTTCCTGATCGGCTGACGCTGGAGTTTTTCCACCAGCACGGTCGCGGCGTTGACGAAGCCCGGGGCGCAATAGCTGCACTGGAAGGCGAACTCGTCGACGAAACGTTGCTGGATCGGGTTCAGTTCAGTGACCTTGCCGCTGTCATCGCGAACTGCGTGACCTTCGATGGTGCGGATTTTCTTGCCCTCGAAGTAATGCGCGCCGGTGATGCAGGTGCGTACTTCTTCGCTGGTGCCGTCGGGGTTGTCGACAATCACCACACAGGCGTGACAAATACCCTGGCCGCAGCCCAGGCGCGAGCCGGTGAGGTTTCGGTATTCGTGCAGGTAGTCGATCATCGGCAGATCATCAGGGACCTCGACGGGACCGACAGATTGACCATTGAGGGTCATTTGAAGCGGACGGTTAGCCATTGAGGGCCTCCTTGATGCGTGCTGGCGTGATAGGCAGGTCACGGACCCGTTTGCCGATAGCGTGGGCCACGGCATTGGCGATGGCGCCCACCACCGGAATCATCACCACCTCGGCGATGCCCTTGGACGGATCGCTTGGCGACAATGGCGGGAGGATTTCCGAGGTCTGCTTCCACACCGCAACGTCCTTGGCGCGCGGCAAACGATAACGGTTGAAGTTCCAGTCACCCTCCCCCGGTCCACCTTCGTACAGCGGCATTTCTTCCAGCAGCGCGTGACCGATGCCCATGGCGATCCCGCCTTCGAGCTGGCCCTTGACCAGTTCCGGCACCAGCACCCGGCCGCATTCGAGCCAGGAGTGATGGTTGAGGACTTGCACCTCGCTCGAACCTTTATTCACTTTCAATTCGACCAGCGTGGCCACGGGGCTGTAATACGTCACCGCCGCGTTGTTCAACTGGGTCGCCGGGTACGCAATGTTCTGCCGATCCAGCAGGTGGAAACCGGCGCTGCTCATCTGTGCCTTTATCGCGCTCGGTGCGCCGTCGCCATACTTCACGGCGAGACCGTCGAGTGGCAGACGCTCGCGCACGCCATTGATGCTGTATTCGGCCTCAGCCCAGCTCCAGCGATTGAAACCGTGCACGGTCGCGCCGGTCACCAGGCCGCGCTCATGGGCACGTTTGGCCAACACGGCGAATGGCAGCGGTTCCATGCCGTTGGCGGTCAGTTTGCCGTCCACCCAATGCGCGTCTTCGCGGCGCACCACGTAAGGGTTGGCCTGGCCACCGAACGGGCCTTGACGCCAGATTTCGACGGCCGCTGGCCACAGACCGTGGTTGAACAGCACGCGCGCGGCTTCACGGGTGGCGTGGCTGAAGTAGTATGCCGAGTTGGTCGCCGACGACGCCGAGGCAATCTTGCCGACCCAACGCGGGTTACGCAGCAGCGTGTCCTGCTCGGCCTGGCTCATGAGGTACGGGTTGCCGCTGCTGGTCAATTGCAGCTCTTTCCATTCGGTTTCACCGGTCTTCACTTCACTGGCCGGGTTGCCGAGGAAATCGGCGACCACCAAGGCCTGGGAAGTGGACATGCCGGTACCGATCTCGATGCCGATGTGGCGCAGCGTGATATGGCCGTCAGCGGTGAACTCGACGCTCGCCATCGGTGCTTCGGAACCGGTGCCGAAGTCTTTCTGGCAAATGGCAAAACCAATGCCGTACCAGCTATCCGGGTCCTTGGCGTCCTCTTGTTTTTTCAGCGCGTGACGGTTTTTCCAGAGCTCGTTATCAGCTGCCTTCTCAAGAATTTCATGCAGGCGCAACGCACCTGCCGGCACTGCGCCCTGGGTGTTTTTCATACCGGACAGCAGCGCGTTTTTCTTGCGCAGGTCGATGGCGTCGATACCCAGACGATCAGCGATTTCATCCACCATCATCTCGGTGGCGGCCATGCTTTGCAGGGTGCCGTAGCCACGCATGGAGCCGGCTTCAACGCCGCGCGAGTGGTACGCGGTCACTTGCAGGTCGTTCTGCGGCATGTAGTAAATCGACTGCGCAGCCGTCGCACCAACCGCTGCCACCGAAGGGCTGTAGTTGATTCGGCCACCGCCGTCGATGGACATGTCCGCACGGAAAATCTTGAAGGTGTGATCCTGTTTGTCGACGGCCAACTGGTAACGGATGTCGAACGGATGACGCTTGATGCCGCTCTGGAATTGCTCGTAACGGTCGTTGGCCAGACGCACCGGCACACCGGCGCCATACAACGCTGCCAGGGCTGCGTAGTAGACAAAAATATTGTGGTCTTTGGAACCGTAGCCAACGGTGTAGCCAGGGTGCATGTTCAGCGTGCTCAAGCCGAAACGCGACGGCGCGATCATCTTCGCGGTTTCAGTTGCGGCCTCCAACGGGCACTGGGTGGCGACGACAAAATGCAGGGTTTTGGTCGCCGGGTCGTACCAACCGTTGCCGTTGTCCGGCTCCATTGCGGCCGGTTCAATCGACGGCGTCTTGTAGCGTTCGTCGAAGACCATCCAGCCTTCTGGCGGGGTTTCCAGTTGCTGCTGCATGCGGTCGGCATAAAACAGGCCGCGCTCGGTCAGGTTGCCATGCAGGTTTGGCTGGGCGTTCCACACTGGACGCCGTTCGCGAATCATCGGGAACAGGATCGAGTCCTTCAGGCTGGCGAACTCGTCTTCATCCGCTGAGGTTGCCCCGCCGACCCGCACGTAACGGAAACTGCCATAAGGATCGCGCGTGTAAAACGGAGCCTCGGCGCCGTAGCGGATCGCTTTGTCGTTGAACTTGAGCTTGTTCTTGGCCTGGCGGAAACGCTCGAAGTCGTTCCAGATCAGGATCGCCACCGGATGGCCGATGAACATCGGCACCTTGCCGGTCGGCAGCAGTGGATCGGGCGCATGGTCTTCAGGGAAGACAATGCCGTCCTTGTCCAGGTCCTCGCTGGTGACGATGCGATCAGGCTGCAACTCGGGACCCAGCAACGACAGGTCGAAACCGTCATAAATGCGGTCAGCGCGAATGGTTTTGAGCAGCATCGCGTGGCCCTGTTGTTGCGGCCAGCCCGGCATGTCCTTGGCGCGGATGTCGCGAGCAAATACCTTGCTACCGCAGACCTTGGACAATGAGTCGTTGCGCATGCGGGCCTTGCCGTTGTTGCCGAGCCATTGCTCGGACGGCACGGTCACGCTGTTTTCCATCAAGGCAGCCAACGCCTGGGAGCTGAGCGGGGTCAGCGTCACGCTGACACCAGCAATCAACCCGCCCTGCAGGAAGGAGCGCCGGGATATATCACGGTTGGACATGGATCATCCTCTGGACGGTTATGAATTCCGCCCATGTCGTTATGGTGTACTGGAAAATCTTTGGTCTCAGGAGCCCTTCCTGGCGATGCGAAGGGCTGAAAAGCCGAAAAGCTGACCTAATGGTTAACTTTATCGAATTTGTCAGGCCTCGGCAAAAGTAATAGTAGTTCGAAGGTGGTTTTCCCTCGTTGAAAGAGGGGGCTCTTTACGCGGGTTTAAAGATGCACAGCGTTCCCGGATCTTTTCATGGGCATAAAAAACCCCGCACGATGGCGGGGTTCAGTATTTTCGGTAGTCGCTACTTCGTCACGGCCGCCGCTGCTTCATCGATCAATCCAGCGACTTCAACCGGCATCGAAGCCAGTGATGCATGGCTTGCCTTCAGGGTGATCACCTTTCTGGCGCCGAGCCGCGCGGACATCCGCTGTTGGTTTTCGGGGGCGATCATTCGGTCGTCACTGGAGATCTGATACCACGAGGGCTTGTTCTTCCAGGCCGGCGCGGTAATCGTGTCGCCAAAGGTACTGGCCAGAGGTGCCTTCTGCGTGATGCCCATCACCAGCCCCTCATTCTCCGGCAGGTCTTGGCAGAAGCTTTGGTGATAGAGCTTCGGATCGACCCACAAATAACCGTCGCTATCGGGTACAAGGTTCCGCGCCGCAACAGGCAGATGCTCTTGAGTGATACCGCCCGGGCTCTCGCCAGCATCGGGGGCAAACGCGGCGATATACACCAGGCCGACCACATTCGGTTGATCGCCCGCCTCGGTAATGACCGCACCGCCATAAGAGTGGCCCACCAGCAAGACCGGTCCCGGTTGTTGCGCAATCATCTTGCGCGTGCGTTCCGCATCGTCGGCCAGTGAGGTCAGCGGCAGTTCAACGGCGCGAATAGAGGCATAGCCCCTTCGAAGCAGCTCCGCGATGACCCTGTTCCAGTGCGCTGCGCCTCCCCAAAAGCCGTGTACCAACAAAATCGTGGGTTTGTCGCTCATCAGATCGCTCCCGGTTTCGTAGAGTTGAGTAACCGCCACTCTCACTCGGCGCAGGCCTTCATGATGTGGCGCAATACGCCCATTGCTGCGCGTTTGCCACCACTTGGATTAGCACGACGCTATCAGTTCGTCTACAAAGTTATCCCTTGGCGCCCTTCAGCACCGCTTGGGATCTGGGGGAGTGATCGACGAGCGGACATTCTTCAGCTCGAAAAAAAGCCCGCATGCGGGCGGGCTTAAAGGGGATATTTCAAAGGAGTGAGGTCAATCTAGGCAGGTTAGGGTGAAGAGTTCGTGAAAGGGTTGTCAGCGTTACGGAAATCTCGCGATTCCAGACATCTGGACCAAAGCCTGTGTATCAAGCGGTTGAAACCATCGCCTTATCTGACACCCTCACCTTCACGTTGTCTTTCTTTTTGCCTCGCACCTTTACTCCATTTTTTCCTCAACCACTTGTGTAAGGGCTCAAGCAGAAAAAACAGTACATAGGCTGCCAGAACGAGTGCGAGATCAATCCAGGACTCGGCAATGGGCCCTTCGAAGTACTCGATGCAGTACTTGACTACGAACAGCAACGAGATTCCGCCGAGTGCCATTAATGTGACAACGGCCAGACTTGATAACCTTGCTTTCAACTTGACACCTCTCCCTACTGTGTTCCGGCGACCTCATTTTGGACGCCTGGAAATCTCCATCGTTCCGTCAAATCTAAAAGCATGCAGCAAGCCAGGGCCTTGAAATTACGAGGCCCGAGGAGCAGACAGAGTGAGCGATGCTCATTTAAGGCTGATTCGGTGTGCTTTCACTTCATCCGCGTAGGTTGCAAGCCGATCTTCGGCGGTCTCCAGCACTTGACACGTTTTCAGCAGTGCCTCGGCGTCGACCTCATTACCGGTCTGCCTCAGCCGCTCGGCAATTCCTTTGAGCGCCACCGCCGACCATCGCAAATCAGACGCAAGATTCTGGAAATCGCTGCGCAGTTCGTGTTCGGGTTTGTTGAGTAACATGGCAATTCCCTCCGCGTCGGCGCTTCACACGATGCGACGCTCTGAAAATCGGTATGACTGCACAAGACTTCATAACCCTCTCGTGCACTTGATGCAACTCCCGGATTCAGTACCCCGCGCCATCGGCCAATCAAACCTGCCACCCGATTGCTCTCCAGGCGCGTGCCTACTCAGGTACAGCGAAAACAGCCATCAACTCGGCCAGGTTACAAGCGCATCAGCGATCATGACGACTTGCATCTCGTCGGCCTGAATGACTGTGATTCAGGACCCGAAGCCCGACATATTTGCAAGGATTCTCATAAGCTTTATACCATAAACTATTGTTTTATATACCGAACATAATCACTGCATCAGCCGGCGAATGCTCTGCGCCCGGCTTTCATCTCAGTCCGCAGCTCGCCGATAAAGTTGGATACTTCCCGTGCACTGGTGAGCTTCGCGGTCGATACGCCGGTGATCAGTAATTCAACGCGTCCGGATTCTGGCTCGACAATTTCGATCCTCAACGATCCGTCGGGATTCACCGTGCAGGTGCACGAGAGTGGAGGGAAACCGGACTCCACAATCTGGCAAAGCTGAAGAAGAGGAAACATGGCATTCCGTCCGTGGGATTGTGTATGGGAGTGTTGCCTGATCGTTACAGGTTAGCTGACCACGGCGAACGCGAACGAATTAACCTCAAAGTGCTATGTGTTTCGCACGTCGTAATGCCGCGAAGCCCGCAACAGGCTTTTACAAAGCATCTAGACTCCAACGAAGAAGTGCTGGAGATACAGGCAAGAATCTGCCCTTGATAGCAAGCCACTCCCACCCAAACCCTGAGTACACAAGACTATGTGTGAATCATGTGATTCAAACCCTGCGCCAGATGCAGAGAGTCGTCGTCGATTTCTCCGGCTTGCAGGAATAGGCGCCGGTGCCCTGCTGCTTGCCGGTGCGCTGCCTGACAGCATCGTCCAGGCCGCCGAGAAAAAGGCCCCTCCTCCAAAACCACAAAACTCGATCAGCCCGGATGCGGCCCTTCAACGACTCATCGCGGGCAATAAGCGGTACATCAGCGGCACCTCCAAGACACATGACTTCAAGTCCGAGCGTGAAGCCCTGGTCTCTGGCCAGAACCCGTTCGTGGCGGTATTGAGTTGTGCTGATTCGCGCATCGCCCCCGAGTACGCGTTTGACACGGCTCGCGGCGATCTTTTTGCGGTGCGTGTCGCGGGCAACTTCGTCACCGAGGAAGGCTTGGCAAGCCTGGAATATTCGGTCCTGGTGCTCGGCGCACCACTGATTCTGGTGTTGGGGCATGAAAGTTGCGGTGCCCTCACTGCCGGCATCAAGGCAGTAAAGGACCATGCGGTTTTCCCTGGCCAAATCCAGAAACTGACTGATGCACTCAGGCCCGCTATCGAGAAGGTGATCAAGGATCCGGGAGATCTACTCGAGAACGCGACCGTGCAAAACGTCAGAGACTCGATCAAGAACCTCAAGAATGCCTCACCCGTACTGATGGAAGCGCTCAATAAGGGCACGCTGAAAGTCGTCGGCGGCATCTATCGACTGGCCAGTGGCAAAGTAGATCTCATCGCCTGATGTGGAAGATGCATCTCACCCAGCGGTGCGATGCATCTTTTGATACCCGCAGACTCGCGCCTGTTTACCGTGAAGTAAGGGGCCTGGCTTTGTCGTGCAATTTTTCAAGCTCGTTATCAACCGTGCTTTGAACATCCTTCCACTCTTTCGGATTATTTTCCTGTAGCTCGTCGCTGTCCTGTTGCGCTTCATCCGAAAGGATCGGCTGAACCGGTTTTTTAGCACCCGGTAAGTGCAGATGGATTTTCATGGCTCACCTCCGTACGCCCTACGTCGATACGCATTAGAGGTTGCGAAACGACCAATGTTCAAAGACGAGTCGTTAGAAAAGTGCGCGTGAGAGGCTTCCGGAGACGCTGAAAGACCATTCCACGAAGGACAAATTTCAGGCAAAAAAAAGCCCAAGCAGCTGATGGACGCTTGGGGCTTAAAAATGCGTAAACCGTGGTAGGTGAACACGGATGCGATAATAGCTCATCACCCAACATGTAACAAGATATTTACATCTTGTTTTCACACAAAAAATCACCTAACCCCTTAAATAACCACACATTTTTCAAGGCTGTAGCTCAGCGAGAGCTTGGAGCTATTGAAATGCCCTCGCTCGCATCACCGTAAATCCGAAAACGTTTTACCTCGCCGGCATCCATGGTCGTTACGACCTCACGCAAGGAAATACCTATCGAGCACAGGCCGTTACCCTTCAGATCTTCTCCTGCACCTACAAAGACTTCCCCAGGCTTAGTGAAAAATCTTGCTCCTTCACCAGGCCCCATCCTCGCGACAAAATCACCGTTCACGTAAATACCGATGTAGCAGGCCGAACCCAGCAAGCCACCATCACGCGTCACAAAAATCGTTCCGCTTTCTCCCGCGATGGGTTGCTGAAACGCAAAGACCCGATCACTTGGAACCCGAGCTGCTTTTTCTGCTGGAACCGGTGAGGTCATGCACCCTGAAATCAATACAAAGGCTGCAATAGCTATCAGAATCCGCATGTCGAGCCCTCGCAGAACTATGCCAATACTTCATCATCACCGAGTGAATTGGATATGCACCAGGATCGTGACCCCATGAATGAACGCATGACAAACAGTATAGATGTCGGGGATGAGGGCCTTGTCCGCTGTGGTGGCTGGCCAGAAAATATTCTTGTCGATACCTGGCTCAGCCCGCAGCCCATACACCCCAAAAATGAAAAAGCCCAGCGCTATGCCGTAATGCTGTTCACTTAAGCATTTGAGTCCACGCCGGGCTTCCTAGAAA
>NZ_MOBJ01000007.1:0-267332 GCF_003732225.1 Pseudomonas brassicacearum
AGCAATTTAGTGACTCGACAGAGCGCCAGATTGCGGTGTGTGAAGACGAAGTACACCGAAAGTTCGGAAAAAACACACAAATCTATCACCTACCCAATTTGCTGAAGCGAAGCCAACCGGCGACGACTCAGTACCCGAATTTCTTGACGACCATAGAGCATTGGAACCACCTGATCCCATCCCGAACTCAGCAGTGAAACGATGCATCGCCGATGGTAGTGTGGGGTTTCCCCATGTGAGAGTAGGTCATCGTCAAGATTAAATTCCGAAACCCCTATCTGCGACCGCAGGTAGGGGTTTTGTTTTGCCTGCGAGAAAGTTTCATTTCAGGATTGAAACAAAAATGCGCAGTTATTTTTCGGTCAGAACACTAAAATAGAGCCCTTATTTTCAGAACCTGAGCCCTTTATGCCAGATCCGGTTGACGCCCCAGGGCTGTCAGATTTACCGCTGGACGACTTGGTGGCGTGTCATGAATGCGACTTGCTGATGCGCAAGCCGCAACTCGCTCATGGTGAGAAAGCCCTATGTCCGCGCTGTGGTTATGAGCTCTACGCTCACCGGCACAATGTCGTGGAGCGTAGCCTCGCACTAGTGATCGCCGCACTGCTGTTGTACGTGCCCGCGAACTTTTTACCCATCATGCAGCTTCATCTACTCGGACAGTCGTCGCACGACACTGTCTGGAGTGGCGTCGTTGGCCTGTTCGACACTGGAATGCAAGGCGTAGCAGTGGTGGTGTTCCTGTGCAGCATGGGGATCCCCCTGCTCAAGTTGCTCTGTCAGTTGCTGGTATTGCTGAGCGTTCGTTTTGATGTTGGACGCAGCTATGGCTTGCTGCTCTATCGCATTTATCACCATCTACGCGATTGGGGAATGCTCGAGGTCTATTTGATGGGCGTGCTGGTGGCTATCGTCAAACTGGCTGACCTTGCCTCGATAACGGTTGGCTTGGGCTTGGCGTGCTTTATCAGTTTGCTATTGGTCCAGGTCTGGCTAGAGGTAGTGATGTCACCTCATCAAATCTGGCAGGCGTTGTCAGGAGAGGATGTTCATGCGGGCGATTGATGCAGGCATTCTGATTTGTATCGAATGCCATGAGCTGAACAAGCAGGAACCGGACACCGACGAGCAGACATGCACCCGCTGTGGAGCACTGGTTCATGCACGGCGTCCCAATAGTCTGATGCGTACATGGGCATTGCTGATTACTGCGGCGATTCTCTATATACCCGCCAATGTGTTGCCGATCATGACCGTCAGCACGTTAGGACAGGGTGAAGGAGATACCATCATGTCCGGCGTGATCACCCTGGTTCAGCACGGGATGTTTCCGATTGCTGCTGTGGTGTTTGTCGCCAGTATTCTGGTGCCGACCTTCAAATTGGTGGGTATCGCTTTGCTGTTGTTTTCGGTGCAGCGCCGTCAGCCGTTGTCCGCACGACAACGCATCGTGATGTATCGGTTTATCGAGTTCATTGGCCGATGGTCAATGCTGGATATTTTCGTGATCGCCATTCTGGTAGCGGTGGTGAACTTTGGTCGGCTTGCCAGTATCGAAGCGAATCTCGGTGCGGTGGCCTTCGCCAGCGTGGTGATTTTGACAATGCTTGCTGCAGTAACTTTCGATCCCCGACTGATTTGGGATAACACGGAGTCGGACGACGACCATGACTGATTTACCTAAAGCGAAAACTCGACCGGCTTCGAACTGGTCGGCCATTTGGGTTTTGCCTTTGATCGCCTTGATGATTGGCGGATGGCTGGGCTGGCGTGCCTACAATGAGACCGGTATTGAGGTTCAGGTTCGCTTTGAAAGTGGCGAAGGTATTCAGGCCAAAAAGACCGAGGTTGTCTACAAAGGTATGCCGGTCGGCAAGGTAAAAAGCCTGACGCTGGATGATGAGGGGAAAACCCGCGGGGTTATCGCCACCATCGAGATGAACAAGGATGTCGAGCAATACCTCAAGACCAGTACGCGCTTCTGGCTGGTGAAGCCGAGCGTCACCCTGGCCGGGATTACTGGTCTGGAAACGCTGGTCTCCGGAAACTATGTGGCAATCAGTCCGGGTGAAGGTGAGCCAAGCCGCAAGTTCACCGCCTTGACCAAAGAGCCACCGCTGTCTGACTTCAAGCCAGGCTTGCACTTGACCATCAAGGCTGATCGTCTGGGCTCCTTGAACCGTGGCAGTCCGGTGTTCTATAAGCAGATTCAGGTCGGTCAGGTGAAAAGTTATCAGCTGTCTGAAGACCAGAACACCGTCGAGATCAAAGTCTTCATCGAACCCACTTACGCCAACCTGGTGCGCAAACATACGCGTTTCTGGAATGCCAGCGGGATCAGCATTGACGCCAACCTGTCAGGGGTGAAAGTGCGCAGCGAGTCGCTGGCCAGTATCGTCGCGGGCGGTATCGCCTTCGCCACGCCGGACAACCGCAAAGACAGCCCGCCCACCGACCCGAGCTTGCCGTTTCGTCTCTACGAAGACTTCGATGCTGCTCAGGCCGGCATTCGCGTCAAAGTGAAACTCAGCGATTTCGAAGGCCTGCAAGCCGGCCGCACGCCCGTGATGTACAAAGGCATTCAGGTCGGTAATCTGAAAGCGCTCAAGATCGACCCGGACCTGTCCAGTGCAACGGCCGAGCTGACCCTTGATCCACTGGCCGAGGATTATCTGGTCACCGGGACTCAGTTCTGGGTGGTCAAACCGTCGATCTCGCTGGCGGGGATCACCGGGTTGGAAGCCTTGGTAAAAGGTAACTACATCGCCGTGCGCCCTGGCGACAAGGGTGGCGCGCCGCAACGCGAATTCGAAGCCAGGCCGAAGGCGCCGCCTCTGGATCTGCGCTCCCCAGGTCTGCACTTGGTGCTGTTCACTGAAAACCTCGGTTCGCTGGAGGTCGGTAGCCCGATTCTCTACAAACAGGTCAAAGTCGGTTCGGTGCAGAGCTATCAGTTCTCGCGGACCAAAAAGCAGTTGGTCATCGGTGTGCACATCGAGAAAGAGTACGAAGGACTGGTCAACGCCTCGACGCGATTCTGGAATGCCAGCGGGATTACCCTCACCGGTGGTCTCACCGGCGGGATTCAGGTCAAAAGCGAATCCCTGCAAAGCCTGATGGCCGGTGGTATTGCGTTCGAAACACCGCAAGCCACGGCGCCGTTGCAGAAGCGGATTCCACGTTTCCGCCTGTTCGCCAACCATGAAGAGGCGAGCCAGAAGGGCGCCGTGGTCACGATCAAGGTTGATCGTGCGGATGGTTTGCGCAACGGCACGCCGATTCGCTTCAAAGGTCTGGACGTCGGCAAGGTAGAAAACGTCGACCTCAGTGATGACTTGCAATCGGTGCTGCTCACTGCACGCATCACCGAAGTGCCGGAGCGCATTGCCCGAGTTGGCAGCCAGTTCTGGGTGGTCAAGCCGGAGCTGGGCCTGATCAAAACGTCCAACCTGGAAACCCTGGTCACTGGGCAATACATTGAGGTTCAGCCCGCTGCGAAAAACCTTGGGCCACAGAAGAACTTCGTGGCGCTGGCCAATCCTCCGGAGTCTGCCAAGGAAGAGGCCGGGTTGAGTCTGGTGTTGAGCGCGGCTCGCCGTGGTTCGCTGAAAACCGGAGTGCCGGTGACTTATCGTGAAATCACCGTCGGCAAGGTGACCGGCTATGAACTGGGTCAAACTGCGGATCGCGTGTTGGTCCATATCCTGATCGAGCCGAAGTACGCGCCGTTGGTACGCAGTGGAACGCGCTTCTGGAACACCAGCGGCTTTGGCCTGGACTTTGGCCTGTTCAAAGGCGCAACGGTGCGGACCGAGTCGCTGGAGACGCTGATTCAGGGCGGTATTGCGTTCGCCACACCGGAAGGTGACCGTATGGGTAGCCCTGCACGACCTGAGCAAACGTTCCCGCTGTTCGATAAGTTTGAGGACGAGTGGCTAGTCTGGGCACCGAAGATTTCACTCGGCAAGTAGTCTTTTGGCGTCTGAACTGTCGTCATCGCGAGCAAGCTCGCTCCCACACTGGATGCACCCGATACCGACCTAATGTGGGAGCGAGCTTGCTCGCGAAGGGGTCCTCAAAGTCGCCAGGAAAAGCTAACGAATGCACACAAAAAAGGCCGCGATCCAATGGATCGCGGCCTTTTTCATTTCCAGCGATTAACGTCAGACCGCATCCAACTCCGGCTCGTCCGCTTCAATCTTGACCGCCGCTTTCACCTCGTCATGCCGGCGAATGTACTTCCAGTCCGCCTCGTCGATGTAGATACCATGCGGCCCGCTGCCACCTTCCAGGTCGATGGCAACACTGGCGCAGACCTGCGGCTTCACACTGGCGAGGATCGGCACAAAACCCAGCTGCAAGCTGGTTTCGAGCAAGGCTGCCTGGTTCTTCTCGTCGATGTCTGCCGCCTCGTCGAGGTAGTACGGCAAACGTACGCGCCCGGCTTGATCACGGTCCATCAAGTGCAGCAACAAGTACATGTTGGTCAGCGCCTTGATGGTCATGGTGGTGCCGTTGGACGCGGCGCCATCGATGTCGGTGTGAATCACCGGCTGACCGTTGACCTTGGTGATTTCGAACGCCAGCTCGAATAGATCCTTCAGGCCGAGCTGGTTGTGGTTTGCCGCCACCAGCCGCGCCAGGTATTCCTTGGCTTCTTCGTTCTTGTTGTCCTGATCGGCGCTTTGGCTCAGGTCGAACACCGACAGGGTTTCGCCTTCCTCATACTGACCCGCGCTGTGGATGATCTGGTCGATATGCTTGAGGGCTTCCTTGTTCGGCGCCAGCACGATGCGGAAGCTTTGCAGGTTGGAGACCTGGCGCTTGTTGATCTCGCGGTTGAACAGCGCCAGTTGGTGTTCGAGGCTATCGTAGTCGCTGCGAATGTTGCGCAGGGTCCGAGCGATGTCGGTGACCGCTGCACGGCGCGCCTTGCCGAGAGTCAGGGCTTCGTCGGTGCGGTGCGCGTAAGCATTGATCAGCAATTGCAGACGACGCTCGACATCGTCTTCGCTGTCGAACTTGGCCACACCCTTGAGGCGAACCTGGGCGTAAAGCGCTTCGATCTGCCCGTCAACCCGCAGCAAACCTTGCCAGCTGTCCTGATAGTCATTGAGCAGCGGCAGCAGGTTGTCCATGGAATCGTCGATCGGGTCCATGAACGGCGTACCGAACGGCAGGTCCGCCGGCAACAGCTGACGGCGGCGCAGGGCGTCGTCGAGGGTGCGTTGCTTGGCTTCCATGTCGCCGATCTGCCGGCCGACCAGTTGCAGCTTGGCCGACAGTTGCTGGACGCGTTCGGTGAAGGCGTCGCTGGAACGCTTCAACTCGTCCTGCGCGGCTTCCATCTGCGCCAGTTGCTCCAGTTTGTCGCCCTCTTCGGCGCTCAGGGTTTGCGAGCGACGGAAGTCTTCCAGGGCTTTTTGCGCATCCAGCACTTGCTGGTACAGCGCTTCGGTCTGGGTTTTGCTGGCCGCGCGGTCCGCCGCGACGGCGGCTTGAGTTTTCAGTTGCTTGAGTTCTTTGTCCAGACGCTCTTTCTGATCGCGTAGCGCGGCGCGGTCGGCCAGGGCTTGCAAGGCTGGCGGTTCAATGTGCGATAGGTCGATGGACAGGCCCGGCGCTTCGAAACGCTCGCCTTTGAAGCTGTCGAGGATCAGTTCCATGGATTTAACCCACTGGCCATCTTCGTCCAGGGCAATGCCATGTTCGCCCAGCGGCAAGCTGAACAACGCACTGTTGAACAGACGCATCAGGCGTTCGACGTCCTGTTGCGAGAACTCTTCGCGCAAGCGGGCGTAGCTGTTGTTGTCGGCGTGATCGAGTTGCTGCTTGACCGACTTCAGGCGCTTTTCCAGATCCCGCAGACGCTCTTCGAGGTCTTCGGCGCTGAACTGACGGGACTGTGCCAGCGCGCCGGCCAGTTCATCGTGCGCGTCCTTGGCGGCGAGCAGTTGCTGCTCAAGCACCTTGACGTCATCGACCAGGGCGAAGCGATGCTTGAGTACCGACAACTCGCCGAGCCAGCGCTGGATGCCGGTAATTTCGCGCTCCAGGCGCATCAGCTCTTGAGTGCCACCGCGCTGATCGTTTTGCAGCGCGTCCTGCTCGTTGCGGTAGTGCTCGGCCTGAATCGTCAGCTCTTCCTTGCGCGCACTGGCGTAGTCCGACCAGGTGCCGAGCAGCGAGTCGAGCAGCGGCGAAATGCGGTGCAACTTGCCGCGCAGAATGTTGCGCTGGGTAACGCCGGCAGCCAGTGCCTCGACCAACGGACCGGCAGTGACCAGCGAGTTGTAGTCCTGCGCCATGCGGCGCACGTCGCGGAAGGCCTCTTCGCACGCGGCGATGTAATCGACGCTGCCGGAACGCAGGCTGTGTTCGAAGGCATCGAGGAACAGCTGCTTGAGCTTGGCCGCAGTGATTTCGCGCATGTGCAGCAGGTTGATAAACAACGCGCGGAAGGTCTTCAGGCTCTGCTCGCTGGTGGAGCGCAGCGGGATCAGCGTCAGGTCCAGTGGGACCGACGTGTGACCACCGACCAGCAGGCGACGCAGTTCATCCGGCTTGAGTTCGTAGGCTTTAAGGCCCTCGCGCTCAAGGTTGGTGAACAGCTCTTTCTGACGCAGGCAGGTGTCATTTTTCTGGTAATGGGCCAGATCCAGCTTGCCGGCGTAGGCGAAGAACTGGTGACCGAAACCACCGCCCGGGCCGCGTCCGACCACGCCAATCACGTGGGGACCGTGGGGCAGGGCGACTTCGACCAGGATGTAGCTGGTGTCTGTGGCGAAATAGAAACGCCGCGATTGTTCCAGGCTGTACTTGCCGAAGCTCATGTCTGACATGCGTGCCAGGATCGGAAACTGCAAGGCGTTGATCGAGGCGGATTTACCGAGGTTGTTCGCGCCGTAGACCGACAGTGGCTCTTCCAGCAGGAACAAGCCGAGGCTGTAACCTGCGGTGTTCAAAAGGGCAAAGCGGCGAATGCCGTAGCGTTCCTTGCTCATGCGTCGAGCTCCTGTTCTTCGGCAATGGCACGGGCCAGCGCGTCGTCTTCGCTGTCTTCTTCGAAGTCACTAAGGTCGAGTGGGTCATCGGTTTGCAGCAGCTTTTCGTCGCTGTCGTCATCGATCAGCACCGGCGCCGGCAATGGCAGTACGCTGTGCAAACTGGCGGCCAGGTCACGGTCTTGCTGGACCGACAGGCAAACGTCGAGGAAACGGTGCATCGGCGGCAGGAAACGGTAGATGCCGTTCTCTTCGCCAGCGAAACCCAGTTGAGTCATGCGGCGCATGATTTTTTCTTCCAGCTCTTCCTGGGTTTGTACCTCGGCCTGAATAAACAGGTCGCGGTATTTTTCCAGTAACGAAGGCAGTTCATCGCGACCGAGGCTGCCACCATCGAGCACGGCGATAGGGTCGCGGCCCTGGTCAGCCAGATGCTCGACGAGGATGAAGGTGAACAATGCCAAACGTTGGGCGGTCTTGTTCACCGCCGCAGCGGCGAGGTCCGGCACAAAGTAGTAGAAGCCGCGGGTGTCGCAGACCAATTCAAACCCCAGAGCCTTGAACAGCGTGCGGTACTGGTCCTGAAAGTTCGACAGCTGCGCGTACAGTTCTGGATCGCGACGGCTGACGTGGTAGCCCTTGAACAGCTCGCGAAAGATCGGCGCCAGTTGAGACAGTTCGGATAGATCAAGTTGCATGGGAAGTACTTGCATAGAGGGTGCTCGCAGAATCCTCGGCGGTGTCGCGAGCCGAGAGCAGGGCGAAGGAGCGCAGGCTGACCTGGTGCTCGTGAGTGTGGTAGTCGCGGCGTTCCAGACGCTCGCGCTTGAAGCGTTTTTCCCGTGACAGGCGGGAGAACCAGTACAGCAACTCGTCGGTTGCGCCGTCCGGTTCCTGCTCCAGCAGCCAGGTCATCAAGTCCGGCATCGGCAGCGCATCTTCGCAGCGTTCGAGCATTTCCCGAACGGTGCGCGGTGCCCGTGGGGCTTCGCCTTTTTGCGTCTTGTGGGCCTTGGGGAAACGCGCCGGTTTTGGCTCGAAACGCGCCAGTGCATAAACATAGGCTTCGACCTGACTGGCACTGCCAAGGAAGGTGCTTTGCGGGCGGGTGAACATCGGCATCGCCGCTTGTGGCACCGCGTCGATGCCCTTGCGGCGGATCATTGACAGCGCCAGCGCCGCGCCACGGGTCACGGCGTTGTGCCGGCGGGCTTCTTCACGCAGCGGCAGCAACAGCTCGCGAGCGTGACGCAAGGTCAGCTGGGCGCTGGTCTGCATTTCGAGGATGCGCGCATGGGTGCGCAACAGCATGTCGTCGTCGACCAGGTGACCGAGACGCTGTTGTTCGCTGAGCATGCGCAGCAGCACGTTTTCAACCTTGCGCACGCCTTGCTCGAAGGCACCGTCGGCGTTGACCAACTGAATCATCGGCTCGACGTATTCGTCCCAGGTTGCCAGCACTTCGGCATACCGCTGACGCAACGGGATCTGCCGGTCGCTGGTCTTGGCCCGCTCGGCGACGGCCACCAGGGCCTGTTCGTCGTTGGCGAGCTTCTTCAGGACATCGCGCACGCGCATGTCGAGCAAACGCAGTTGGCGCGCCAGATCATTACCGTCCCGGATGTCAAAGGCGTCCTGAATGTAACCGGCCAGCCGCTCCAGATGGCGCAGGTAGGCTTCGATTTCCAGGCACAGGCCCAGGCGGTGCTCACGGCGCAGATAGGCGAGGAAGTCGTGAATCTGCGCGTTCAGTTCAAAACGGTTCGGGCTTTTGGCCACCGGAACCAGAATGTCGAGGCGGATCCACACGTCCAGCAGGCTGGTGATGTCCTGTGGCGTGCTGTCCAGTTGCTGGGCGGCCAGCTGCGAACGCAGTTCGTTGAGGCTCAGAGTGCCTTGGTCGAAGTGCTCGCACAAAGGCTCCAGAAGTGCCCAGTGTTCGGCGAGGGCGCGCAAGACGCGCTTGGGTTCGATCATTGGAATGGCCGGCTGGTTGGCGATTAAAAGCAGCGATTGTACTGCATCACGTGCGATGGGAATCACTCTCGAGGGATCGGCGGGACGGACAGTCGCTTTTCTATCGATCAACTGCGGGCGATCTTGAGCGAAGGGCGGTAGAATCCCTGCACTTCAGTTATCCACAAGTGGCCGACCTTTGCTTATCGAGTCCCGTCGCCGCGCCTATTTGACCGCCATGCAGGTGGTCAACTGGCTGCCGCGCACCGAATTGCCCTTTGCCGCGCCGTCGCGGCCCGAGCTGCTGGAAGCGCCAGAGCCGTTGGTCGAGACGCCGATTGTGCCCGCTCAGGTCGCGAAAGTTGCCGCAGAGCCTGTGGCCAGGCCGGCCGAGCGGGTCAAGGTCGAAGTGCCGCGTCCGACGCCTTCGGTCGCGCGTCCGGCGAGCAAGCCGGCAGAAGACGTCGAAGACGCACCGGTCGTGACCAAGGCTCCACAAGTACCGCCGCCGCGTTTTGCCCTGCAATTGCTGCGTGCCGGCCGCTGCCTGCTGCTGGTGGAGTTACCCACAGGCGGCGCGTTCCAGACTCGCGATCCAGCCTACTTGCTGCTCAAGGACATGTTGCGCGCCGCTGGTCTGCCGGACAGCCCGCAAATTGTTGGCGAACCGGTTCGTTGGCCGCTGCTGGCACGTGGAACCATGGATCAGGGCCCGGAAGCCGCTCGCGATTTCGTTCAAGGCTTCCTTTCGGCTCGCCTGGAAGATGCGCCTTGCGTGTGCCTGTGGTTGATCGGCCTGCCGGCGGTACGCTTTGCCGGTGAGGCGAACGCCGAATCCTATAACCGCGAACTTCAGGTCGAAGGCCTGGGTTCGGTCTGGGCGCTGCCTGGCCTGGAATTATTAATGGAAGAGCCACAGCGTAAGGCTGATGTCTGGCAAGCCATGCGTCGGCTGATGGCGCGCTGGAAAGAATCAAATGAGTGACGCTGTATCGTTCCGCCCAATGACCGAAGCGGATCTGGACGCTGTACTGAAAATCGAATACGCAGCGTTCAGTCATCCCTGGACCCGTGGGATTTTTCTCGATGGTCTGGGCAAGTACCAGATCTGGCTGATGTTCGAAGGTCAGCAACAGGTTGGCCATGGCGTGGTGCAGATCATCCTCGATGAGGCGCATCTGCTGAACATCACGGTCAAACCGGAAAATCAGGGGCGCGGTCTGGGTTTGGCGCTGCTTGAGCATCTGATGTCGATTGCCTACAAGGCGCAGGCCCGGGAGTGTTTTCTGGAAGTGCGCGACAGCAATCAGGCGGCGTTCCGTCTGTATGAGCGTTATGGTTTCAATGAAGTCGGTCGCCGTCGCGATTACTATCCGGCGGTAGGCGGACGTGAAGATGCAGTCGTCATGGCCTGCACGCTGGTGGATTGAGCCTTAAAAACATCGTCGGAACGCCGCCCGGAACAAGCTCGCTCCCACATTGGATCTGTGTCACACATACACATGCAGTGAACGACATAAATCCTGTGGGAGCGAGCTTGCTCGCGATGACGGTCTCTCAGGCGCCACATGATCAACGATTGCCATCAACCGGATCGCGCTCCGCCATTTCAGCCTCATCCAGCCCGTTGCCGCCGCCGATCTCGTCCTCATCGACAATGCTCAAGTCCCAATCAGCCTGTTCGCCTTCTCCGGCCTCATGGGCGTCACGGGCGCCATCTTCACGGATCAGGTTTCCGGGGCTCATGTCGTCATCGGTGGACTCGTCATCATCGGCCGAGTCCCCGGTCATACTCGTTTCACGTACGCGCTCTGTGGGCATTCGTTGCTCACGCTCGTGCTCGCGAGTCAGGCCGCCGATTGTTTCGCTGGGTTCTTCCTCATCGAAATCCAGTTCGCGCATCGAGCCCATGCGGTCTTCATTGTCGTCGATAGGCTCGGGTTGTACCGCGCCGTAAGGACGTCGTGAATCAGTCATGGAAAATCCTCATAATGTGGGGCCTTATAGGGTGGACAGGCGTTACCCTTAAAGATTCAAAGGCATTTTACGTTCGGCTACCTGTAACACCGGCGTGACCCAGACGGACGGTTGTCTGTCAAAGCAACGCACCATTCTTGAGGCTTCAGAGCATGAACGAATTACAAGATCTGATTGATAACAACGAGCGCTGGGCCGACGCGATCACCAAAGAAGATCCTGACTTCTTCGCCAAGCTGGCTCGCCAACAGACGCCGGAGTACCTGTGGATCGGTTGTTCCGACGCGCGCGTACCGGCCAACGAAATTGTCGGCATGTTGCCCGGCGACCTGTTCGTGCACCGTAACGTTGCCAACGTGGTGCTGCACACCGACCTTAACTGCCTGTCGGTGATTCAGTACGCGGTGGACGTGCTCAAGGTCAAACACATCCTGGTCACCGGCCACTACGGTTGCGGCGGCGTGCGCGCCTCGATGCAGGACCGTCAGTTGGGCCTGATCGACGGCTGGTTGCGCTCGATTCGTGATCTTTATTACGAACACCGCGAAGAGCTTGGTCAATTGCCAACTGAAGAAGAACGGGTCGACCGTCTCTGCGAACTCAACGTGATCCAGCAAGTGGCCAACGTCGGCCATACCAGCATTGTGCAAAATGCCTGGCACCGCGGGCAGAGCCTGTCTGTTCACGGCTGCATCTATGGCATCAAGGACGGTCGCTGGAAGAGCCTGAACGCGACCATCAGCGGTTTCGAGCAATTGCCGCCGCAATACCGTTTGCGCCCGGTCGGCGCCTTGTAAACAGCAGCGAGCCTCTGTTCATCAGAGGCTATGTCGATGCCAGTGTTGCAAGAACTTCTGGCCTTCGGCGCTTGGCGGATCATCGTAGCCGGTGATCCAGCCACGGCAGTCGGGTGAGCCGCACTGACAGGCGAACTGACGCATCAGTTTGTCTTCGGTGCTGGCGTAGTCCATGCACAGCAGGCTGCCCGGCTTGATGTCTTTCAACGCCCATAACCACATCTCACTCATGTCGAGAAAGACATTCGGGTCGCAGGAGTGCAGCAGCAGCCCGGAAAAAAACGGGTCGTAGACGTGGACCCCCGGTATCAATTGCAGGGTATGCAGATGGCGCGCATGGGTCAGTAGCCCGGACACCCGGCAGATTCGGCTGATGCGCAGGTAATTGCGTTGTGCCGTGATTGCTGCGCCGCGCCCATCATCAGTCTGGATAACCGTGAAGTCGGTCCTGGAAGGATAGCCCTGGCGAGTGCCGAGTCCTTCGTACGGGTAAATGCACTCGTGGGGCTGTGGACGTGTCTTATCCTGGGCCTGGGGTTTCATAACGATCCTTGTCTGATAGGTGCTGCGACCTCCGAAGGCTGGCGATCCTGTCAGCCCTGCAGCACGTGGGTACGCTCAAAGAGTCTCGTAAATGAAGCCGAGGGTCTACTGTCAGATCTGACAGTAGATAGAGGCTGCCTGCTGTGTAAGCGAATGCTTACGCAACAGGCATGCAACGCAGGATTACAGGTGAGCCGCAGCCAGCGCGGGTGCAGGCACCTTCAACTGGTCCAGTTGGGGTTTGATGTCCGGGGTCGAGCACTTGGCCGTAGCTTGCTCGGGCGTCAGGTTGCGGATCGAGGTGTAGAACAGCTCGCAGGTTTTCTCTTTCTGGGCTACTTGCCAGGTTTGCGTGCAGGTGTTGAGTTGTGCGCTCGGGTCACTGCCGGGTTTGCTGCCCATACCCGCTTGCCAGCAAGCCGCACTCAAGTCCTGGCCCATCACCTTCAAGCCCACTGCGTCGGCCTTGGCCTGATCGCCGTCATAGCTCGCCGGGTCGGCCGCATACCAGATGTAACTTGGGTGGTTAGAACCCAGCACCGGCACCTTCACGCCCGGGGTCGGGATGATTTGTGCCAGACCTAACACGGCCACGGTCTGCCCATACTGCTCCTTGACCCAGTTACGCACCGGTGCACCGAACGCGACCATCGGCAAGGTCACACCGCTGGCGGTCTGGCTGAATTGCTTGACCAGGGTGGTCTGGTAGTCCTTGAAGTAGCCGTAGACGCCTTCAAGGTCCTTGCCAGCGGTGGATGGGGCGGCAATCGGTGCGATATCGATGATGGTCTGGTAGGCCGGCGTTTGTTCGGCGGCGATGCCGTTGGCGGTCAGCAGCGTGGCCCAGCGGTCGGTGGTCTTCGACTCCAGGTAATCCTGGGCCTGGGTCAACGAATAGTCCGGTGGGAAGTGCAGCAACTCGACGCTTTTGCGGTTTTCCAGCGCCATGCCCAAGGGCAGGAACAGGTACCAGTTGTACGCCCATTTGCTGTCGGCATTCAGTTTGTTGGCGCCGGCGTGGGCCAGATCCCCGGCATCGAGCAATGCGCTCAACGGTTTTGCGTAGTCTTTTGGCACGCCGCTGATGTTAGCGTAAAGCTGATCGTTGTCGGTTTTCACGCTGACTTTTGCGGTGCTGTAGCCATCCCGCTGAACGCTTTGGGTCAGGTAGTGCTCGACCGTTTGCTCCAGCGTCCAGTCGCGATAGCAAATCACGTTGCAGTTGTTGGGGTAGGCAAACAACTGCGTTACCCGTTCGGTACTGCCCAGTTTCAGGTCGGTATCGGCGTGGGCGGTAGCACCCAAGGTAAGGGCGGCCAGGGTGAGGCTCAATCCTGCGAGTTTGAACATGCTCAGATCCTTTTCAGCGTGGGTCCTCGGAAGCGAGGGCGGTTACATACTGAAACCACTTGCGTCGTTAGGTCTAGTACCCACGCGAAAAGATCGCAAGACAGAAGAGCAATCAGCCGGGAAAATGCAACGCATTGCTCAAATCGCCCATGGGCTTCTGACCCCGGGCAATCATTGCACCGTCCCGCTGCTTGATCCCGTCGAGCGTCTCAAGCTGGAACACCCGGGTGATCAACCGCAGGATCGACGCGGTGTCGTACACCGTGTGATCCACCGTGCCTTTGCGGGCGAACGGCGACACCACCAACGCTGGCACTCGTGTGCCCGGACCCCAGCGATCGCCTTGCGGCGGCGCGACGTGGTCCCACCACCCGCCGTTTTCGTCGACCGTGACCACTACCACCATGTTTTTCCATTGTGGGCTTTCGCGCAGCACTTTCAGGGCGCGGACGATATGCCGGTCACCGGACGCCACGTCGGCGTAACCGGCGTGCATGTTCAGGTTGCCCTGGGGTTTGTAGAAACTCACCGCCGGCAATTTCCCGGCCTCGGCATCGGCAAAAAACCGGTTGCCGCTCGATTCGTCACCCAAACCGCCATCGCGCAGGTGTTTGCTGCGTTCGGCCGGGTTTTCCGGGCCCAGTTGCTTGAAATAGTTGAACGGCTGATGGTGATACTGGAAGTTAGGGATCTTCGGAATGCCCCCCGAATCCTTGAATTGCTCCAGCGTCGCCTGCCAGGCGCCGGCGTACCAGGCCCAGTCGATGTTCTTCTTCGACAGCTTGTCGCCGATGTGTTCGTGGGTTTGCGGCACCAGCACACTGGGCAGATCGGCTTTGGCGTACTCCGGGCGTTCCGGGTCGCGGATCCAGGTCGGCCAATAGGGCGGGGCCATCGTGTTGACCGCATAGCCGTCCGGAGTCAGGGCACTGGGGCCGAATTGCGGTGGACCGGTCATGGCGCTGGCCGGGGATTTCTCCAGCGGCTTGAGACGCGTATCGAGCGGGTCCTCGCTTTGCAGGGAAGCAATTTGCGCCTTCGCCACCGAGTTGACGGCATCCGGGTAAAACGGCACGGCGGCACTGATCAGGTATTGATGGTTGAGAAACGATCCACCAAACGTACCCTGGAAGAAGTTATCGCAGAGCACGAATTCCTGGGCGACGTCCCACAGGCGCAGGGAATAACGGCTTTGGGCGTAATGCCCCATGGTCAAACCGCCCGAGTCGGCCCAGGCGACAAAACGGTCATTCTTGCCGCCGTTGATCTGCATCTGGTTCTGATAGAACACATGCCAAAGATCCCGCGTCACCAGGCCAAACGGCAAGTCTTCGCCATTCGGTCCCTTGAGGGCGAAGGGGGCGTTGGGCAAGTGTTCCTGGAATTGGGTTTCGTTCGGATAGGTCACGCCATCAAGGGTTTGCGGGCCGATCTGCAGTACACCACCCCAGGCCGGGGGCAAGGTTTCCAGCAGACTACCGTCACGGTCGCGCTGCTGATAGTCCCCAGGCTTGAGCCCCGACAACGGTTTTTCAAGGCCAGGGAAGTCGCCAAACAGGTTATTGAAACTGCGGTTCTCGGCGTAGATCACCACCACGGTTTTCACCTGATCGTGCAACGCCTTGTCCAGCTCGGCAGGCGACAGCGGCCGCTCATCCGGCTTACCCGGCGTGTCGCCATTGTTGCCGCACGCACTCAGCGTCGCGCCGACACCCAGGACTGCAACACCACCCAGAAAGCGCCGACGGCTGGTGTCGGTGGGGCTGTCGTCTGCTGGAGGTGGTGCATCGTTGCCGGTTTTATCGTCGTTCATCCTGAATCCTGTTTTGCGGAAAAGTGTTGCCGTATGTTTCGGCTGGACGCTAGCAGCGAGATATGACGGCGAGGTGACAAGAGGGTTTCAGCCGCCTTTTTACTACGGCATCACCGGCGCTACATACGTAAGCGTCGTCCCCAGCGCCCACAGCAGAAACAGCACCAGCGGCGTGTGCACCAGCAGTTGCACGAACGAAAACCCGATCAGGTCCCGCGCCTTCAAGCCGAGTACGCCGAGCAGCGGCAGCATGTAGAACGGGTTGATCAGGTTGGGCAGGGCTTCGGCGGCGTTGTAGATCTGTACGGCCCAGCCCAGGTGGTATTTAAGGTCGTTGGCGACTTGCATCACGTACGGTGCTTCGATGATCCATTTCCCGCCGCCGGACGGAATGAAAAAGCCGAGGATCGCCGAGTACACGCCCATCAGCAGGGCGTAGGTGTCGTGGGAGGCGATGCTGACGAAGAAAGTCGAGATGTGATGCGCCAGGGTCTGGCCGTCGGCGCCTTTGACCACGGTCATCAACGCGGCGATGGAGCCGTACAGCGGGAACTGGATCATCACGCCCGTGGTAGTCGGCACCGCACGGGCCACGGCGTCGAGGAAACTGCGTGGGCGCCAGTGCAGCAGCGCGCCGAGCATCAGGAACAGGAAGTTGTAGGTGTTCAGGCCAGAGATCGCGCTGATCGCAGGTTTGGTCGAAAACTCATGAAACAACCATCCGGCCGCCAGTAACACCAACAGAATGGTCAATATCGGACTGTATTCCAGCCATTCGCCAGGGCGAGTGCGCGGCTGTGGCGCGGGCATGCTGAAGCTTGGGTCGATGCCGCAAGCCTTGGCGTCACGGGCTGAGTTCGGGCCGGGGGCGGTGGCGTAGGCGATGATCAGCGAGACCACGATCAGTGCCAGCAACAGCACGCCGGACTGCCAGAGGAAAATCGTTTGGGTGAACGGGATGACGCCAGTGATCGACAGGATCGAGGGCGGCAAACTGGCCGGGTTGGCCTGCAATTGCGCCGCCGACGAAGACAGCCCCAGCGCCCAGACTGCGCCGAGCCCCAAGTAGGCGGCGGCACCGGCGGCGCGGTAGTCCATGTGCAAGTCGGCACGACGCGCCAGTGCTCGCACCAGCAAGCCGCCGAACACCAGCGACAGCCCCCAGTTGAGCAACGACGCAACCATGGAAATCAGTGCGACCCAGGCCACGGCTGAGCGCCCGTTTTTCGGGATGCGCGCCAGGCGGTCGATCAGTTTCACCGCGGGTGGCGAGCTGGCGACCACGTAGCCGCCGATCACCACGAAGGCCATTTGCATGGTGAACGGGATCAGGCTCCAGAAACCATCTCCGAACGCCATCGCGGCATCGGTGGGTTTGGCGCCCATGATCATGGTGGCCACGGCAACGATGATGACAGCGAGCGCGGCAAACACCCAGGAGTCGGGAAACCAGCGTTCGGCAAAGTTTGAGCAGTGCAGGGCAAAGCGGGCGGAGCGGCTATCTTCGATTGCAGCGGCCACGGGAGTACCTCGAATTTTTATGTTTATTGTGATGCGACAGGGCCGCACAAGCCCTTGCCGGTCAGACATAAACAGTAAATCAATCAAGATGTTTTTGCGGTGCTGTTTTGCACACTTGGGACTATGGTCTAACGGGTTGTTCGAACGCGTTTTTGCGTAGACCATGGGCGCCGTGTTTTTTTGCCTATTTCAGAGCATTTTTATGACTGCCATCCTTGATGCACGACCGGCGCCGTTCTCCCGGTCTGACTACAAGACCCTGGGCCTGGCGGCGCTCGGCGGGGCACTGGAAATCTACGACTTCATCATCTTCGTATTTTTCGCCCTGACCCTCAGCCAGCTGTTCTTTCCACCGGAAATGCCCGAGTGGCTGCGTCTGCTGCAAAGTTTCGGGATCTTTGTCACCGGCTACCTGGCGCGTCCGCTGGGTGGGATTCTGATGGCGCATTTCGCTGACCGGCTGGGGCGCAAGAAGGTCTTCAGTCTGAGCATCCTGATGATGGCGCTGCCGTGCCTGCTGATCGGGATCATGCCGACCTACGCCCAGATCGGCTATTTCGCACCGTTGCTGTTATTGCTCCTGCGAGTGCTACAAGGCGCGGCCGTAGGCGGTGAAGTGCCAAGCGCCTGGGTGTTTGTCGCCGAGCACGCACCGGCCGGGCACCGAGGTTATGCCTTGGGCTTCCTGCAAGCCGGGTTGACCTTTGGTTATCTGATCGGCGCGTTGACGGCGACCTTGCTGGCGCAGGTTTTCACTCCGACGGAAATCCTCGATTTCGCCTGGCGCTACCCGTTTCTGTTAGGTGGAGTGTTCGGGGTGATTGGCGTCTGGTTGCGCCGTTGGCTGAATGAAACCCCGGTGTTCATGGCCATGCAGGCGAGTCGCGAACGGCACGTCGAACTGCCGCTGCGCACAGTGTTGCGTGAACATCGGCTGGCGATGCTGCCGGCGGTGATCCTCACCTGCGTGTTGACCTCGGCGGTGGTGACCTTTGTCGTTATCACTCCGACCACGATGCAGAAAACCTTCGGCATGACCGCCAGCCATACCTTCGCCCTGAGCAGCCTGGGCATCGTGTTTTTGAACATCGGTTGCGTGATCGCCGGGTTGATCGTCGACCGTATTGGCGCCTGGCGTACGGTGATGCTCTATAGCCTGCTGCTGCCGCTGGGGATTGGCGTGCTTTATACCAGCCTGATTGGCGGTGCACAGTGGATTGGCGTGGCCTATGCCATTGCCGGTCTGAGTTGCGGGGTGGTCGGTGCGGTGCCGTCGGTGATGGTCAACCTGTTCCCGGCGCGGATTCGCGTCTCGGGGATTTCGTTCACCTACAACATTGCCTACGCCATTTGGGCCAGTATCACGCCGTTGTTGCTGATCGGCCTGATGCCGTGGAGTCCGTGGATTTGCGTGATGTTCTGCGCGGTGATGGGCATGGTCGGGATCGGCTGCGCGTTGTACTTTGGTTCGCGCCTGTCGCAGGTCGGCCAGGGGGCTGGCGCGACCTGTTTCCCCTGAGATGTTTCAATCGTAAGAGTCGTCTTCGCCAACCGGTGCTGGCTCAGGGGTGAGCGCGACGATCATGTCGACTTCCACCGAGGCGTTTTTCGGTAACTGATACACGCCCACCGAGGTCCGTGTGTGCACGCCGGCCTCGGCAAAAATCCGGTAAAGCACTTCTGACGCACCGTCGGCAACTTCACTTTGTTGCGTGAAGTCGGCGGCGCTTTGCACGTAGACGTTAATGCGCAAGATCTTCTTGATGCGTTCGAGGTCGCCGAGCAGCTGCGTGAGGATCGCCAATGCGCGCATCGTGCAGATCTGCGCGGCATGCCGGCCTTGCTCCAGGGAAACCTCGGCACCGACACGCCCAACCACCATCACCGTATTGTCGATGCGCGGGATCTGTCCGCTGATGTACACCTCATCACCGTTTTGCACGGCTGGCACGTAGTTGCCGCCAATGCGCATTTCACCGTCGAAGCGGTGTCCCAGCTGTTGGGCGATACCATCGAATAGCGCTTTGCGTGACTGATCCATATGTCGATTCTCCTGTGGGTGGCGGTGGTGCAGGGCCGACTATAGCGCGTTGAATCCCCTTCAAAACACCGGTTTTGAGGCGTCGCGATGTGGATAGTGGCCAGGTGCCAAGTATTTTTGTAGGACAACCGCGAAACGCTCTTCAGAAATGTTTCGTAATGCCGATGGTTAGGCTGAAGGACGCTCTCAACCCTGCCCATCGGTGCATCGCCATGTTCAACAAACGCTTGAAGCAGGAGCTGTCAGCTCTTCGCGAGGAACTCTCCAGCCTTCAACAAGTGAAGGAAAGTCTCGAAAGCGAGATGCTCGTGCTCACCCTGGACCCGGATGGGCGGGTGCAATCGATTAACCAGAATTTCGCCCAGGAGATGCTCTATAAGGGTAATGAGCTGATTGGCCGACACATTGAAGATATCGTTCCGGCCCACGTCAAAGCCGATGAGTTTCACCAGCGCTTCAAGAATGCTCTGACCCGTGGCGAGCACTTCGCGGGTGCCGTGCGCTTGCTCAGAGGCAATGGTGAAGAGGCGTGGTTGCGCTCTATCGCTCAGCCGATTCGTAGCTCTGATGGCCGGATCAAACACTTTTCGATTTACTCCAGCGACCTGACCCGCACCATTGAAGCCTCGCGTGAGCACGAGAACCTGATCGGGGCGCTGATTCGTTCGACGGCAGTCATCGAGTTCGACCTCAACGGTAATGTGTTGACGGCCAACGAGCGGTTCCTGAACGGTATGGGTTACAGCCTGGCGCAGATCAAAGGCAAACATCACCGCACATTCTGTGATCCAGAGGAGTACAACAGTTCTGCATATCAGGACTTCTGGCGGCGCTTGAACGCCGGTGAGTTCGTGGCCGACCGCTTCAAGCGTGTCGACAGCCACGGTCGGGTGGTCTGGCTCGAGGCGTCCTATAACCCGGTGCTCGATGCCAACGAAAAACTCTACAAAGTGGTCAAGTTCGCCACTGTGATCACCGATCAGGTCAATCAGGAGCAAGCGGTTGCTGAAGCGGCAAATATCGCCTACAGCACCTCGTTGCAGACTGACAGCTGCGCGCAACGCGGCACCGCGGTGGTCACCCAGGCGGTGGACGTGATGCGTGAACTGGCCAAGCACATGCAGCAGGCCGGCGAAGGGATTGAGGCGCTGAACGAACAGTCGCTGGTGATTGGCACCATCGTCAAAACCATCAGCGGCATTGCCGAACAGACCAACTTGCTGGCGCTGAACGCCGCCATCGAAGCGGCCCGTGCCGGTGAGCAGGGCCGAGGTTTTGCGGTGGTGGCGGACGAGGTTCGACAACTGGCTTCGCGCACCAGCAAAGCCACCGACGAAATCGTCGGCGTGGTGCGTCAGAACCAGGACATGGCGCGCGATGCCGTGGTGCTGATGACCGACGGCAAACTCCAGGCTGAACAAGGTCTGGCATTGGCCGCCGAGGCGGGCACGGTGATCGTCGAGATCCAGGACGGTGCGCAGAAAGTGGTCAACGCGGTAGGGCAGTTCGCCAATCAGCTGTCGACCTAAGCGCGGTTTGAACGAGCCTGCCCTCGCGTTGAGGTGCAGGCTGCTGTTCAGTTTGGTTCTGCACTACGACCGAGGCGATACCGCTACAATTCGCTCTTTTCTCAGGAGCAGACATCCATGAGCGTTTCCCATCGCCGTCCGGTTCCCCTGTCCAAAGCCTACCGTCTGCTCAACCATGGGCCGACCGTGCTGGTCAGTGCGGCCCACGACGGCAAGCGCAATATCATGGCGGCGGCCTGGGCCATGCCGCTGGATTTCGAACCGCCGAAAATCGCCGTGGTGCTCGACAAGTCGACCTGGACTCGCCAATTGCTCGAAGCGTCGGGCAGTTTCGTGCTGAACGTTCCCTGCGCGGCCCAGGCCGATATCGTACAAACTGTCGGCTCGACGTCCGGCCTTGAGCGGGATAAATTCCAGGCCTATGGACTGCAAGCATTTGCTGGTGAACTGCTCGATGCACCGATGCTCGAAGGGTGCGTGGCCTGGCTGGAATGTCGGCTACTGCCCGAGCCGCACAATCATCAGCAGTACGACCTGTTCCTGGCTGAAGTGATTGCCGCCCAGGCGGACGAGCGCGTATTCAGCGATGGACGCTGGCACTTTGAAGGACACGATGCATTGCGCACGCTGCACCATGTTGCCGGTGGGCACTTCCTGAAAATTGGCGATCCGGTGGCCGGCAAAAACCTCGACGATTGAGCCTCCTCAGACCCACAGATCATTCAGCGCCGTACGCTCGCCACCTTCGCTCCCGGTATTGAGCACGCCCTTGGGTTCGATCAGCAGCAGTTTGACTTCCTGTTCGGCAAACGGCTTGTGCTCGATGCCCTTGGGTACCACGTACATTTCGCCTTGGGACACCAGCACCTGGCCATCGCGAAAATCAATGCGCAATTGGCCTTCGAGGACGATAAAAGTCTCGTCTGTGTCCTGATGATCGTGCCAGATGAAATCCCCCAGCAGCTTCACCACCTTGAACTGGTAGTCGTTCATTTCGGCGATGACCCGCGGCGACCAGTGCTCGTTGATCTGCGCAAGCTTGTTGGCAAAACTCAGGCTTTGATACGGCTGCATGGCACGGCTCCCATTGGTGATTGTGAGCCCACGGTAGCCTGCGCGACCCCGCACTTCTTGCACGATTGTGCGTGGCTTACGGGCGGTGCATTTTCAGCCAGCGGGCGGGTGACAAACCGTAGGTTTTGCCAAATTGCCGGGTCATGTGGCTTTGATCGCTGAATCCTGCGATCAGCGCGGCGTTGGTCAGGGACTCACCCTGAATCAGCAACGAGCGCACCAGGTCCAGGCGGCGCATGGTCAGGTAACGATAGGGGCTGGTACCGAACAGCAGGCGAAAATCCCGCGACAGACTCCAACGATCGCGCCCGCTGTACTCGGCCAGTTGATCCAGGGTCACCGTTTGGTCGAGGGCGCTGTGCATGAACGCGCGAGCGCGCTCCGCTGCCAGATAATCAAAGCTCTGGCGATGGGTGTTTGCTCCTGATACCGCGCTCATGGCGTGCGCCAGATCAAACAATGCGTCCTGTTGCTCCAGTGGATCGAGAGGGCGATCGATACTCTGCAGCAGGACCTCAGTCGCAGCGAACAAGCGTGGATCCGTCGAAATACCGGTCCTGATGAAGGGCAGCGGCTGGCCGCCGAGTATCTGCTGGATCAGCGCAGGCTCTACGTAGAGCATCCGGTATTTGAAGCCGTCCTCGGTACCGGCCTCGCCATCGTGGACTTCGTCGGGGTGCAGCACCATGGTCCCGCCCGGCAGGCTATGCCGCCAGCTGCCGCGATACTGAAAACTTTGCACACCGGACAGCGTGTGACCAATAGCGTAGGTGTCGTGACGGTGAAGGTCGTAGCCATGGCCGGAGAAAAACGCCTCGATACGCTCCAGCCCGCCCGAATCGGGGGCTCGCTGGAACCAGTCGGTGAGGATTTTCTGCTTGCCCATGGGGAGCCTTCGTGGCCGGGTGTTCGGTGACGAACACGGTAGCTCAGGTGCGGGCTGGCTGTCGCCAACTTCGGCCGCGAGTTGTCCGGTAGTGCGGACCAGATGCTCGGTTACGAGCAGTCTTGGGTCGAAATTACCGACCCCGAAGTGTTGGCCACCAGCGGCAAGACTCATCATCCGATTTTGCGTCCCGGCGGTGCGGACAATGCGCCAATCCCCGGTACGGTGTTCCGGATCACGCCAGCGGAGTTGGCGGCTGCTGACAGCTATGAAGTCTCGGATTACAAACGGGTCAGCGTGGTGCTGGCGTCCGGGATCGAGGCATGGGTCTATGTGAGTGCATGAATCTGCAAGGCTAGACGCTGCTTGAATGTTCTGAAGTTTTGCCGAATGATGCGAAAAGTTGTATACAAAAAACTATTATTCGAGGCGACAACGTCATGAAAGTCAGTGCGCGTAACGTTTTCAAGGGCACCATCAGTCAGTTGCAGGAAGGTGCGGTCAATGCCGAGGTTTCCCTGACACTGTCCGGCGGCAATCAACTGGTCGCCGTGGTGACCATGGAAAGCGTGAAGAACCTGGGCCTGGCGGTCGGTAAGGAAGCGGTCGCGCTGGTAAAGGCGCCGTGGGTGATGTTGATGACCGAGTCCAGCGATATCCGTCTTTCGGCGCGCAACTGCCTGGAAGGTAAAGTCACCAGCGTCACTGATGGCGCGGTGAATGCCGAAGTGGTGATCCGGCTCGACGGCGGCTCCGAGGTCTATTCGATCGTCACTCGCGAAGCGGTTGCAGAGCTGGGACTGGCTCCTGGCGTTAGCGCCACGGCGGTGATCAAGGCCTCGCACATCATTCTGGGTGTGCCGGCCTGATATCAGTGGAGCCGAGTAGGAAAGCTCAAGCCTGCGTGTTTCGCTTTTTTCGAACGAAACGCGCAATGCTTAAATGCCTCTGACGGGCTTGATCAGGCTCTGCGCCGGAATCCCGAACAACTCATGGAGTTTCCAGATCATGGGTAGCGTCAACGCCCGTTTGCCGTTGAGTACTTCATACACTCTGTTTGTCCGGCCAATGGCTGGTGCCAGGTCAGCAGCAGATAAGCCCGATTGTTCCATGCGAAATTTGATCGCATCTATCGGGTTGGGAAGGTCAACCGGGAACTGCTTCGCTTCGTAGGCCTGAATGAGGGTAATCATGACGTCGAAGTAGTCACCTTCAGGTGTGCCCGGTTCTGGTTCGTTGTCGAATAGTACAGATACTTCCTTGAGGGCTGCACGGTAGTCCTGTTCGGTATGAATCGGACGAATATTCATGGGTTACTCCATTTCAACGGTATCGGCATCGATAGCGTCGTACTGCTGGTGAGTGCCGACAAACTTTATGTATACGGCCCCGAAGCGATAGGCCACGGCGACGACAAGCCGATAAGCGTTGCCCTTGATGTTGAACACCACCCTACGGCTTTTGAGGATGCTGGCACTACCAAAGTTGGCCTTTATATCCGCAGGGCTTGCCCAGTTCGCGTCCTTTGTTTCGTCAATCCAGGCCAGGAATGACTGCTCTGAGTCAGGGTATTTCTCCCAGAATCCTTTCATGTGACTGATAGCGATAATTCTCATGGCACGATCCTAGTCCCGTGCTGGGACTGTTGCAAGTTGATGTAGGTGAATTGCGATGTGCGGGCGGATCGAGTTTGCTGTCCATGTCACTCAATGCCCCGGCACTCAAGCATAGCGACCGCTGTCCGAGCCCTTGGATAGGTCAGGCGCAAATATCATTGCTGGATGTGGCCGTTTACACACCTGTGCTTCGCTATCGGGTAACGGCACGAACAGACTGTCATTTGCGACTACAATCGCGCGCTCGGTGGCAGCAGGCGCGGGTGTCTGTCCTGGCCGAACGTGTCGGAGAGAGCAGATGAAGCGCAAACCAGGTGTCTTGACGATTGCGTTGTTGCTCGGCGCTTTGTTGAGTGGTTGCCAGTCGCCCAGGCAGTCTCTTGAAGCGCTGGCGGCAGGGCAGGGTCAGCAGGTGGAAGTCATTGCAACTCACGCTTATCCGCTGATGCTGAGTACTCCGTTGAAGCGCTCCGATTCCAGCCGGATTCGTCTTTACCTGGAGGGTGACGGCCATGCCTGGGCGACAGCCTCCCAGCCGAGCCTCGACCCCAGCCCACAACAGTTGCTGATGGCCACAATGGCGTTCAGTGATCCGACGCCGAGTCTTTACCTGGCGCGCCCTTGTCAGTTCGTCAGCGCGCCTGGGTGCGTGCCGGCACTGTGGACCGAGCGACGCTTTTCTCCCGAGGTGGTGGACAGTCTCGATCAGGCTTTGGATCAGATCAAAAGCCGCTACGGCAATCAGGACTTTGAACTGATCGGTTATTCCGGCGGTGCCGCGTTGGCCTTGCTGTTGGCGGCTCGCCGTGACGATATTGCTCAGGTGCAAACCCTGGCCGGCAATCTCAGCCCCAGGTTGTGGACCGAACGGCTGCACCTCAGCCCGCTCAAGGGCTCGCTGGAGCCTTTGGATAACCCCGCGCGTCTGGCTCATGTACGGCAACGGCATTTGGTCGGGGCTGACGATCCCATCGTCCCGCCGGCTCTGCTCGACAGTTATCGTCGAGCACTGGGGCAGGCTGATTGCCTTGAAGTGGTGGTCTTGCCGGGCGTGTCCCATGCCGAGGGGCTGGACAAGGCGTGGGCCGACTGGCGGGATCGGCCGATCCAGTGCGCTGGCGCCAGACAATAAAAAGGGCTTGCCTCGCGGTAAGCCCTTGGTCATTTCCAGTTCCGATCAATCCCCCAGCGCTTCTCCTTCACGCCGTGGATCGGCGCCACCGGCCAATGAGGCTTTGCCCTGCGCATCCCGCACTCGCACGATGGCCTGGGTGCCGCTGGTCATGTCGATTTCGTTGACCGCGTGCCCTTTGTCCTTGAGGGCCTGGATCAGCGCCGGGCTGAACTGGCCTTGTTCCAGTTCGGTCGGGCCGTTGCGGCTGCCGAAGTTGGGCAGGCTGATGGCGGCTTGCGGGTCGAGGTTCCAGTCGAGCATGCCGATCACCGATTTGGCGACGTACTCGATAATTTGCGAACCGCCGGGCGAGCCGACCGTCGCGACCAGTTCACCGCTCTGACGATCGAAGATCAGCGTCGGAGCCATGGACGAGCGCGGGCGTTTGCCGGGTTCGACACGGTTGGCCACCAGTTGGCCGTTTTCTTCGGGAATGAACGAGAAGTCGGTCATCTGATTGTTGAGCATGAAGCCCTGCACCATCAGGTGCGAGCCGAAGGCGGCTTCCACGGTGGTGGTCATCGACACGGCGCCGCCCTGATCGTCGATCGCGACCACTTGCGAGGTGGAGATCCGCAGTGGCGAGCGGTCAGGAGCGTAGGCCACTTGAATGCCCGGTGGCGTGCCGGGTTTGGCGCTGCCCATGCTGCGATCGCTGATCAACGTTGCGCGGCTGGCCAGGTAGGCGGGGGAGACCAGACCTGCGACCGGGACGGGTACGAAGTCTGAGTCGGCGACGTACTGTGCGCGGTCGGCGTATGCCAGGCGCTCGGCCTCGGCGATCAGGTGCACGGCTTCAGGCGCAGGTTCGATACCTGCCGGTTTCAGTCGTGCCAGAGCGAAGCGACTGTCGTAGCTTTCGAGTGCCTGCAAGGTGCCGAGAATCTGCGCAATAGCGATCCCGCCCGATGATGGCGGTGGCATGCCGCACACTTGCCAGCGCTTGTAGTCGGTGCACAGCGGAGCACGCTCTTTGGCGCTGTAGCCTTTGAGGTCGTTCAACGACAGGCTGCCGGGGTTGGCATGGCCTTGAACCTTGGCGACGATTTCCTGCGCAATCGGGCCTTGATACAGCGCACTCGGTCCTTCTGCGGCAATACGTTTGAGGACGTTGGCCAGTGCCGGGTTTTTCAGCAGCGTACCTACGGCTTTCGGGCTGCCATCGGCATTCAGGAAGTACGCAGCCATGTCCGGCGAGCGCGGCAGGAACGGATCGGAGGTGATCATCGTGTGCAGACGCGGCGAGATCGCAAAGCCCTTTTCCGCCAAGGCAATGGCCGGTTCGAACAACTTCGCCCATGGCAGGCGGCCGTGCTTGCGATGGGCCAGTTCCAGTGCGCGCAACACACCCGGTGTGGCAACCGACCGACCACCAATCTGCGCATCGGTGAATGGCATGGGTTTACCGTCGGCTTGCAGGAAGAGCTTTTCAGTCGCACCGGCGGGGGCGGTTTCACGGCCGTCGTAGGTGCGCACAGCCTTGCCGTCCCAAAGCACGATCAACGCGCCGCCACCGATCCCCGAGGATTGCGGTTCAACCAGCGTCAACACGGCTTGCATGGCGATGGCGGCGTCGATCGCCGAACCGCCCTGACGCAGCATTTCCCGTCCTGCTGCGGCTGCCAGCGGGTTGGCGGCTGCGGCCATGTGTTTGGAGGCGTATTGGGTATGCAGGTCGGTGCGATACCCCGAGGCGATTTCCGGGGCCACCGGCAAAGCGCTGACGGACGGCGAAGAGGGCGGGGCGTTGCAGGCAGCGAGGGTCAGCGCGGTGGCTATCAGCGACAGGGCAGTCAGGCGGTAGCGATTCAAATGGAAGGCTGGGAACACGTGGGGCACTCCGTCCGTGGGATAAAAGATCAGCGGACTGTATCGGCCGCAGGCGTCAGCTGCAACGCTGGTCTTGTGCGTATTGATCGATGGATGGGTGCCTTTTTCCTTCTTCAGCGCAGGGTTTTTCTGTAGGGTCGGGGGGGCGAGATCTTCACCAATAACAAGTCAATAACAAGTTAATAACAACAAGAGGCCGACATGCAGACCGAGTTCCCAACGCAGCCAAGTTACCGTTCGCAGCGCGAACAATTCCTGGCGGCTGCAACCGCAGCCGGTGCGACGTTGACCGAATACCCGCATCCGCTCAAGGGGCCGTTTGGCGAATCCCTGAGCACTGATGTGGCGGTGCTCGGCGATCCCGGCGCAAAGCGTCTGCTGGTGATGTTGAGCGGCACCCACGGGGTTGAGGGCTTCTATGGTTCGGAGTGCCAGATCAACTGGCTGAACGAGTTCGGCAAACGCCCACTGCCCGCCGACGTCGCGGTGGTGATGATCCACTTGATCAACCCTTGGGGTACGGCGTGGCTGCGTCGCGTCAACGAAGACAACATAGACCTGAACCGCAACCACCTGAACTTCGATCGCCCGCTGCCCGACAATCAGGCCTATGCGGCGTTGCACGAGATTTATGCCTTCTCCCGGTTGCAGGGCCTGGAGCGTGATCGCGCCGATGCCTTGCTCGCCGCGCAGTTACGCGAGCATGGCTGGCCGGCAGTGATGTCGATTGTCGAGGGCGGCCAGCACAGTCATCCCGACGGTCTGTTTTACGGTGGGCTGGCACCGAGCTGGTCGAACCGGACCTTGCATCGGATCATTGCGGCGCATCTCTCTCAGGCCGAGGTCGCGATGTGTTTCGACCTGCACTCCGGCGCGGGGGAGTACGGCCATCCGATGCTGCTGACCGTTACCCAGGAGGCCTACCCGGCACTGGAACAGGCACAGGCCCTTTACGGTCCGTGGCTCTACACCATACAGACCGGCGCGCAGACCCAGAGCGAAACCGGGATTGCTGCCACAGCCACCGGCTATACCTCACAAGCGCTGCTCGATGCGCTGCCGCAGGTGCGCCTGATGCCGTTTGTCATCGAGTGCGGTACCTACCCGGGAGAAGCGGTGCATGCTCATCTGCGTGACGATCACTGGCTGCACCTGCACGGCAATCCGAGTGATGCCGTGGGGCGCGAGATCAAGCTGAATCTTGTTGAGCAGTTCTATCCCGCCGACAGTGACTGGCAGGAAATGGTCTGGGTTCGTACCCGGCAGATATGGGAAAAGGCGTTGTCGGCATTGCCCACGATATAGTCGAACGCCTCGGCGCTTGATGAACGCTGCGGCTCACATTGCGATGTGAGCCGTCGGTGGGGAGGGGGCTTTTCTTCAGGCATAAAAAAACGGCCTACCTTTCGGTAAGCCGTTTTTAGTACTTGGTGGCTACACAGGGACTTGAACCCCGGACCCCAGCATTATGAATGCTATGCTCTAACCAACTGAGCTATGTAGCCAAGTGGCGCGCATTATTGGCTCGTAACGATGATGTGTCAAGCGTAAATCTAAAATATTTCTCTACGCTTTCAACCGCTTATCGACCTGACCCACAAAAACGGATGAGTTTGCCGCTTCAACCCAGCTGAAACCGCCCGGTATTCTCGCTCAAAGCCTTGCTGCCCGAACTCAAGGTGTCCGCCGCGAGGTTCACCGCCCGTGCGCCTTCGAGCAGGCGCACGGCGGCCTGATCGACTTGCTGGATGTTGCCGCTGACCTCATCGGCCGTGCTGGCTTGCTCTTCTACCGCAGTAGCGATCTGCGCCAGGGTATCGGTGACGCTTTGCACCGCGCTGGCGATTTCCCCCAAGCGTTCGCCGAGACCGGTTACCGCTTGCGCGTCGGTGTGTGCCTGGCCGCAGGCGGCTTCCATCAGGCTCACGGCTTCGTTGACGGTGCTGCGCAGGCTGTCGACGGTGCCGGCGATCTGCGCGGTGGAAGATTGGGTGCGCTGCGACAGGCTGCGCACTTCATCGGCGACTACCGCAAAGCCTCGGCCTTGTTCGCCGGCACGGGCCGCTTCGATAGCGGCATTGAGTGCCAGCAGGTTGGTCTGCTCGGCCACGCCGCGAATGGTGTCCACCACCAGTTGAATCTGCTGCCCTTGTTCGCTGACCCGGCCTAACGCTGCGGCGGTGTCGTTCAGGCGCTGGTTGAGCTGCTGAATGCTCGCAGTGGTGCGTTGGCTGTCACGACTGCTCTCGGCGGCAATGCGCTGGGTCTGCTGAGCGCTGCCTGAGGCCTGTTCGCAACTCTGGGCGACGCCTTGCGAGGTTGCGGCCAGTTGCGTGGCGGCAGCGGCGATCTGGCTGATCTGCAACTGTTGAGCTTCGACTTCGCCCAGTGCCCCGCTGGCGTGAGTATTGAGGGCTCGCACCGCGTTACTCAGTTGCAGGGTTTCGTGATCGACCCCGAGCAGGCTGGTGCGCAGTTGCACCACCGCAACGTTGAGCGCGGTGCTGATCGCCGCCAGCTCATCGCGACCATGCACCGGCACTTGCAGGCTCAGGTTGCCATCGCGCAGGGCTTCGGCGAGCAGCGTGATGCCGCTGGCGCTGCGGCGGATCGAGGCTTGCAAGCAGATGAACAAATACAGCGCGGCCAGCAGCAGGCAACCGAGGATGCTCGCTACCAGGATGAACTGGCGAATGGCTGAGCCGTGGTAGTAGTCCAGGCGCTGATCCAGTGATACCAGCGATTGCTGACGCAGCGAGGCGAGGTCAGTGAGGAGGGCGTCGAGGTTGCGCTCGAAGTCTTCCGGTTTGAGCGTGATGCTGGCGCCGAACATGCCGTCATCCAGCCCTTTCAATCCGGCGTCCAGATGCTTGAGGCTGTCGTGGTATTGCCCGGCCCAGGCCTGCAACGCACTTGGCAGCCGTGCTTCGAGCAGGCTGCCAGTCTTGATCAGTTGCTCGCGAGCGTCGCCAATGCGGCCGCGCAGGTCGCGCAATTGCAAGCGGCTTTGCAGCGAGAATTGTCCGGACACCACCGACGCCTGGCCGATGCTGGCGAGGCGCCCGACCCGTTCGATCAGGTCCGGCGCGTGCTGGGTCGAGATCTGCGTCAGCAAGTACGTTTCCAGCCACGGCGCCAGTGTCAGGCGGTTGTCCATGGCAATCTGTTCGCGCAGTGCTTGCAGCGCACTGAGGGCCGCAGTGAAGCGTTCATAGCCATCCGGCCACCAACCGACGCTGCTCAGGCTTTTCGAGTCCAGACCATTGAGCGCGGTTTGCAGGGTCTGATAGCGACTGAGGGTATCGGCCTCGGCCCCCTCGGTTGTCAGTGAATGGCCCAGATCATTGACGGCTTGATTCAGCGCAGGCTGCACTGCATCGAACGCCGCCATTGCAGCGACGGTGGCCGGTGTTGGCTGGCGATTGGTTTCGGTGGCGCGCCAGCGGGCGGCGCGGTCACGTTGGGCGGCGAGCAAGTTGTCCAGCGCATCGAGGGCTATCAACTGGCGCACGCCGGCACGCTCGCCTGCGATCAGGCTGAGCTTGTCGCGGTAATCCTGGCCAATCATCCACAGGCTGCCCGCCAGCGGCAGGATAAACAGCAGAAACAACAACTGAAACTTGCGGGCGAAACCGAAACGCCCAAGCAGTCCAATCCCCGGTGCCAGAAAAGCCTGCATGCCCGACTACTCCTCTGGGCACCACGCACCATTGGCGTGCGGTCGCGGCCTTGTGACCGCTACCCGTGCCCTCATAAAAGGCCTCGAAAGTTCACTTTGGCAGGTCTGATAGGACCGGCGCTGTGGTGAAACTTCCCATTCTCGATCCCCTTTGTAAGGGGCCGCGTTGAAGCGGATAAGCAAGGCAAGATTCAGACCATGGCTTTGCGCTATCACTTAAACGTCGACAATTTAAAAGTCGTTAGCAGGCTAAGGGGATGGCGTTGCTGCACTGAAAAATGGCACATTGACGCACCTGCAAGTGCGCACCCATCCGCGGTATGGAAACTCTCATGGCTACCAGTAACACTCAAACTGCCGCATCGCCGGCACTCGCGACTTCGCAAAGCAGCCCATTGGTCATGCGAATCATCGGCGCGGTGGCGCTGGCGCATTTGATCAACGACCTGATTCAGTCGGTGCTGCCGTCGATCTATCCGATGCTCAAGGCCAATTACGGGCTGACCTTCACCCAGGTTGGCCTGATCACCTTGACCTTTCAGCTCACGGCATCGCTGTTGCAGCCGTGGGTCGGTTACTACACCGATCGCCATCCCAAGCCGTATCTGCTGCCAGCGGGGATGATCTGCACCTTGACCGGCATTCTGATGATGTCCCAGGTCGGCAGCTTTCCGCTGATTCTGTTGGCGGCGGGGTTGATCGGCATCGGCTCCTCGACCTTTCACCCGGAAGCTTCTCGTGTCGCGCGGTTGGCCTCGGGCGGGCGTTTTGGGTTGGCGCAGTCGACCTTCCAGGTCGGTGGTAACGCCGGTTCAGCGTTCGGGCCGTTGCTGGCGGCGGCGATCATCATTCCGTTCGGCCAGGGCAACGTCGCCTGGTTCGGCTTGTTCGCAGTGTTTGCGTTGGTGGTGCTGTATGGCATCAGCCGTTGGTACGCCAACCACTTGAGCCTGTTCAAGCTCAAGCAAGGCCAGGCGGCAACTCACGGGTTGTCGAAGGGCAGGGTGATCAGTGCCTTGGTGGTACTCGGATTGCTGGTGTTCTCCAAGTATTTCTACATGGCCAGCTTCACCAGTTATTTCACCTTCTACCTGATCGAGAAGTTCGACCTGTCGGTGGCCAGTTCGCAACTGCACCTGTTCCTGTTTCTTGGGGCGGTAGCGGCGGGGACCTTCTTCGGTGGGCCGATTGGCGACAAGATCGGCCGTAAGGCGGTGATCTGGTTCTCGATCCTTGGTGTTGCACCGTTCACCTTGATCCTGCCTCACGTCGACCTGTTCTGGACCAGCATCTTGAGCGTGGTGATTGGTTTCATTCTGGCCTCGGCGTTCTCGGCCATTGTGGTCTACGCGCAGGAACTGGTGCCGGGCAATGTCGGCATGATCGCCGGAGTGTTCTTCGGTCTGATGTTCGGTTTTGGCGGGATTGGCGCGGCGCTGCTGGGGCATCTGGCGGACATTCACGGCATTGAATACGTGTACAGGCTGTGTTCGTTCTTGCCGTTGTTCGGGGTGCTGGCGATCTTCCTGCCGAGAACCAAAAAGATCTGACTCACCACAAATCCCCTTGTGGGAGCGAGCTTGCTCGCGATGACGGTTGAACATTCAACGATGATGTTGATTGAATGACCGCTATCGCGAGCAAGCTCGCTCCCACAGTTGTTCGGTGGTGTGGCGGATGAGTATTTCAGGTACAAAAAAAGCCGCGTATAAACGCGGCTTTTTCTTGAGCGTGTGTTTTACACGTTGAAGCGGAAGTGCATCACGTCGCCGTCTTTGACGATGTATTCCTTGCCTTCCAGGCGCCATTTACCGGCTTCTTTGGTACCGGCTTCGCCCTTGTACTGGATGAAGTCGTTGTAGGCGATGACTTCGGCGCGGATGAAGCCCTTCTCAAAGTCGGTGTGGATCACGCCAGCGGCTTGTGGTGCGGTGGCACCGACGCGGACGGTCCAGGCGCGGACTTCTTCAACACCGGCGGTGAAGTAGGTCTGCAGGTGCAGCATTTCGTAGCCGGCGCGGATCACGCGGTTCAGGCCAGGTTCTTCCAGACCCAGGGCCTCGAGGAACATGTCTTTCTCTTCGCCGTCTTCCAGTTCGGCGATTTCGGCTTCGATCTTGTTGCAGACCGGCACGACCATTGCGCCTTCTTCTTCGGCGATGGCTTTGACGATGTCCAGCAGCGGGTTGTTTTCGAAGCCGTCTTCAGCAACGTTGGCGATGTACATGACCGGTTTGGTGGTCAGCAGGTGGAAACCACGGATCACCGCTTTGTCGTCGGCGCCCATGTTCTTCATCAGCGTGCGCGCTGGCTTGCCGAGGGTGAAGTGAGCGATCAACTGCTCCAGCAGGCCTTTCTGGACCACTGCGTCCTTGTCACCACCCTTGGCGTTGCGAGCGACTTTCTGCAGTTGCTTCTCGCAGCTGTCGAGGTCGGCGAAGATCAGTTCGAGGTCGATGATCTCGATGTCGCGTTTCGGGTCGACGCTGTTGGAGACGTGAATCACGTTCTCGTCTTCGAAGCAGCGGACCACGTGAGCGATGGCATCGGTTTCGCGGATGTTGGCCAGGAATTTGTTACCCAGGCCTTCACCTTTCGAGGCGCCGGCAACCAGGCCAGCGATGTCGACGAATTCCATGGTGGTCGGCAGGATGCGCTTTGGATTGACGATGGCCGCGAGGGCGTCCAGACGCTTGTCCGGCATCGGCACGATACCGGTATTCGGTTCGATGGTGCAGAAGGGGAAGTTCTCGGCCGCGATACCGGATTTGGTCAGGGCGTTGAACAGGGTGGACTTGCCGACGTTAGGCAGGCCGACGATGCCGCAATTGAATCCCATGGTGTTTCCCCTTGGATAAGAGTCAGGCCTTCTGGCTGTGCAGGTTTTTCATCGCGCGGTTCCATTCACCGGCGAAGATATCCGGCAGCACGCCGAGGGCAAAGTCGATGCTGGCATCGAGTTTTTCCTGTTCGGCGCGAGGCGCACGACCCAGGACAAAGTTTGAAACCATACTGGCAACGCCTGGGTGGCCAATGCCGAGCCGCAAGCGGTGAAAGGTATTCTGGTTGCCCAGTTGCGCGATGATGTCGCGCAACCCGTTGTGACCGCCATGCCCGCCGCCCTGTTTGAGCTTGGCAACGCCGGGTGGCAAGTCGAGTTCGTCGTGCGCTACGAGTATTTCTTCCGGCTTGATGCGGAAAAAACCGGCAAGAGCCGCCACGGCCTGGCCGCTACGGTTCATGTAGGTAGTAGGAATCAGCAGACGAACATCCTGACCTTGATGCGAGAAGCGCCCGGTCAGGCCGAAATATTTGCGATCGGCCACAAGGTTGACGCCTTGTGCCTGCGCGATGCGCTCAACAAAAAGGGCCCCTGCGTTATGCCGGGTCTGTTCGTATTCGGCGCCTGGATTTCCCAGGCCAACGATCAGTTTTATGGCAGTCACGTCAGGGGCCCTTCTTTGGAGTGGTGGATAACATCGCTGCAATAGGTGTGTGCGGCGAAAGTGGACGAAAAATGCTCATTTACCATTATGTAAACTCCGCGTTCCCGCCCGCTTTCTCGCTACGTTCCAGTCCGCGATGTTACTGGCTCACTCCGGCGTACAGAGTGAATTACTCTGCAGCGCCTTCTGCAGCTTCTGGAGCAACACGTGGAGCGTGAACGTTGGCAACAGCCAGGTCGTTACCGTGAGCCAGAGCAACAAATTCAACGCCTTTAGGGGCCTTGATGTCGGACAGGTGAACGATCGAACCGATTTCGGCGTTAGCCAGGTCGACTTCGATGAATTCAGGCAGGTCTTTTGGCAGGCAGGAAACTTCAACTTCAGCAACAACGTGCGAAATTTCGCCGCCTTTTTTCACTGCAGCAGCTTCGTTGACGAAGTGCACAGGAACGTGAGCGGACAGTTTCTGACCAGCAACAACGCGTACGAAGTCAGCGTGCATCACGTGGCCTTTGGCCGGGTGACGCTGCAGAGCTTTGATGATTACGTTTTGCTTGGTGCCGCCAACGTTCAGCTCGATGATGTGGCTGTAAGCCGCTTCGTTTTCGAGCAGTTTGGCAACTTCTTTGGCCAGCATGCTGATGGATTCAGGGGCTTTTTCGCCACCGTAAACTACAGCTGGAACCAGGCTTGCGAGACGACGCAGGCGGCGGCTCGCACCTTTCCCCAGGTCGGAACGCACTTCAGCATTCAGAGTAAAATCGTTCATGTTGTATCTCCAAAATAACCACATTCGCCCCAGCGTTTGCGACCAGCGCTAAAGGCGATATGGGCAAAAAAGCCCCGCCCCGACAGGTTATGCCGGGGCGGGGCGCTTTTCGTCATCGAGATGTATCCGAAGGGCAGGGCCCTTAGCGGAACATCGCGCTGATCGATTCTTCGTTGCTGATGCGGCGAACCGCTTCGGCAACTACCGGTGCGATATCCAGTTGACGGATACGTGCACAGGCTTGTGCTGCAGCGGACAGCGGGATGGTGTTAGTCACCACCAGCTCGTCCAGCACGGAATTTTCAATGTTCTCGATGGCCCGACCCGACAGCACAGGGTGTGTGCAGTAGGCAAAGACTTTGGCAGCGCCATGCTCTTTCAAGGCTTTAGCCGCATGGCACAGGGTGCCGGCGGTATCGACCATGTCGTCAACCAGAATACAGGTACGCCCTTCGACATCACCGATGATATGCATCACTTCAGAGTGATTGGCTTTCTCACGGCGCTTGTCGATGATCCCGAGATCCACGCCCAGGGATTTGGCAACAGCACGTGCACGCACGACGCCGCCAATGTCCGGGGACACGATCATCAGGTTTTCGAAGCGTTGGTCTTCGATGTCATCCACCAGTACTGGGGAGCCGTAGATGTTATCTACCGGAATATCGAAGAAACCCTGGATCTGGTCAGCATGCAAATCAACCGTGAGAACACGATCGATGCCGACTACGGTAAGCATGTCAGCGACGACTTTCGCGCTGATAGCCACACGTGCGGAACGCGGACGGCGATCCTGACGGGCATAACCAAAGTAGGGGATCACCGCAGTGATTCGAGTTGCTGAGGAACGACGGAAGGCATCAGCCATCACGACGAGTTCCATCAGGTTATCGTTGGTCGGAGCGCAAGTCGGCTGAATAATGAAGACGTCTTTACCGCGGACGTTTTCATTGATCTCGGCAGTGATCTCGCCGTCGGAGAACTTACCGACAGAAATGTCACCGAGAGGGATATGCAGCTGACGTACGACACGCCGAGCCAGATCGGGGTTAGCGTTCCCCGTAAAGACCATCATCTTGGACACGCGCAGTACCTGAAGGCTGAGGGTAACCTGGATGAGTATAGGAAAATGGCAGGGGCGGCTGGATTCGAACCAACGCATGGCAGGATCAAAACCTGCTGCCTTACCGCTTGGCGACGCCCCTGTATCTGTTGCAACGAGTACCCAGTACCCGGTTCCTTTTAGAGCAGACCTTGCAGCTTGCGATGCAACATCGAAACGTTGCTTCCCTTTGCTACAAACCCTGTAAGGGTCTCTGTAAGAAGGGCCGAGACTTTATCAGCTTCAGCTTTGCTTGGGAAGCCCCCAAACACACAACTTCCAGTTCCGGTGAGTTTTGCTTCGGTAAATTTACCTAACAAATTCAAAGCGTTACGTACATCTGGATAACGCCTTGTTACCACCGGTAAGCAGTCATTCCGACTGTTTCCCTTGGGAACGGGGCGCACTTTAATGGGAGAAGAGTTACGTGTCAACAGCGGATCTGAAAAAATTTCTGCTGTACTTACAGATACTTGCGGCACAAGCACGACATACCACGGTTCTTCGGGGTCTACAGGGGTGAGCTTTTCCCCCACGCCCTCGGCGAAAGCCGCGTGCCCACGCACGAAAACCGGAACGTCCGCGCCCAGCGTCAGGCCCAAGGCGGCCAGTCGATCCTCGTCCCAACCCAGCTGCCAGAGATGATTGAGGCCCAGCAAAGTGGTGGCCGCATTCGAACTACCGCCACCGATTCCACCGCCCATGGGCAGGATTTTTTCGATCCAGATATCAATCCCCAGCGAACAACCGGATTGCTCCTGAAGTTTTTTGGCGGCTTTGACGATCAGGTTGCTGTCGTGAGGGACGCCTTCGAACTCGGTGTGCAAACGAATGACACCGTCATCGCGTACGGCGAAGGTGATTTCGTCACCGTAATCGAGAAATTGAAACAGCGTCTGCAACTCGTGGTAGCCGTCTTCACGGCGACCCAAAATATGCAGCATCAAATTGAGTTTTGCCGGCGAGGGCAGGGTCAGGCGAGTGGCAGGCATGTCATTGCCCCAATTTGCGTGGTTGCCAGTCCTTGATCACCAACGTGACATCAAGGTCGGTGCCGTGCAGTTTGATCCGCTCGGGCAGCCAGTAACCGTTTTGTTGGATGTAGCTGAGGTATTCGACTTGCCAGCCATCCTGCTCGAGATTGGCCAGTCGACTGTCGGCATCCAGGTTCAGGCGGCTTTTGCTGTCAGGTGCGGGCAAGCCGCGAACCCACCAGACCAAATGCGAAACCGGCAGCTTCCAGCCCAGCTGTTCTTCGAGCAGGGCTTCAGGCGTTGTCGCGTCAAAGCGCCCTTGATTGGCGACTTCCAGCGATACCTGGCCGGGGCGACCGGTCAAGCGTGCTGCGCCGCGACCCAGCGGGCCGGACAGGCGAATATCGTAATAGTCCTGTCGTTGCAGCCAGAACAAGGTACCGCTGCCGGAGTCTTTCGGGGCCCGGATGCCGACCTTGCCATTGATTTGCCAGCCATCCAGGCCCGTCAATTGCTGTTTGTGTTCGCGCCATTGCGCGGGGTTGCCGTGACCCTCGACGGATTCGCGGGCGCCAAAGCCCGCACAACCGGCGAGCAGGGCGATGAAGCTGAAAACAATGATGTGGCGCAAAAACATGATTTTAAAGAGTCTCGGAACCGGTCAGGCGCTTGATGGTGCTGCGCAGGGTAGGGCTGTCGGGCTGTTCCTTGAGGAATTTGCCCCAGATTTGTTTGGCTTCGCGTTGCTTGCCGTTGGCCCACAGGACTTCACCCAGATGCGCCGCGACTTCCTGATCGGGGAAACGCTCCAGAGCCTGGCGCAGGTAACGCTCGGCTTCATCAAGGTTGCCCAGACGGAAGTTCACCCAGCCGAGGCTGTCGAGAACAGCCGGGTCTTCCGGGTTCAACTGGTGCGCGTGCTCGATCAGCGCCTTGGCTTCGGCGTAACGCGTGGTGCGGTCAGACAGGGTGTAGCCCAGGGCGTTCAGCGCCATGGCGTTGTTCGGGTCGCGCTTGATGATCAGTCGCAGGTCTTTTTCCATCTGCGCCAGGTCATTGCGTTTTTCCGCCAGCATGGCCCGGGTATAGAGCAGGTTCAGATCGTCCGGATACTGCTTCAAGGCTTTATCGAGGACTGCCCAGGCGCGATCGTCCTGCTTATTGGCGGACAGGGTTTCGGCTTCGATCAGATACAGCTGGATCACGTAATCCGGTTGTTCGTCGCGGGCTCTGGCCAAACGGCTTTGGGCTTCGGCGGTGCGTCCGTTGTTCATCAGAATATCGGACTGGCGCAATTGCGCCGGCAGATAGTCGTTGCCCGGGCCCACCAATGCGTATTCGATCAGGGCGCCTTGCGGGTCGTTGCGTTCTTCGGCGATACGACCCAGGTTCAGGTGGGCCGAGTCGACATGGCTTTCGCGGGCAATGAGGTCTTCCAGGTAGCCCTTGGCCTCGCCCCAGGCCTTGGCTTCCAGGCAAACGAGTGCCAGGGAGTAGCGCAGTTCGTCGTCTTCCGGATATTGCTGAACCAGGCTTGAGAACTGTTCTTTGGCATCGTCCATGCGGTCCTGTTCGACCAGCAGGCGTGCGTAAGTCAGGCGCAGGCGTTTATCGTCCGGGTATTTGCGAATGCTTTTTTCCAGCAGCGGCAGCGCTTCCTTGCCACGGTTGAGGCTTTGCAGGAGGCGCGCACGCAGCAGAATGGGGGCGATTTCACCGGCTTCCGGAGGATTTTTCTCAAGCAGGGTCAGTGCGCCCTGGGAGTCACCGTCCTGTTGCAGTAACAGCGCCTTGCCGAAAATCAGCTGACCGTTCTTCGGGTGGCGCAGCAACAAGCGGTCAAAACTTTTCATCAGGCCGTTGCGGGTGTCCTGGTCGGTATCGGCCGCAGACAGGGCGAGGAAGTCGAAATGGGTATCGCCCTTGCCCAGCAGAACCTTTTCCATATAGACCATGGAGTCGTCATAACGCCCGGCACGGGCCAGTTGCACGGCGGCGGCACGTTGCGCTTCGAGGTCGTTCGGGGCGTTTTTCGCCCAGATCAGCGAACTATCAAGCGCTGCCTGGTCGGCGCCCAGGTATTCGGCGATGCGAAAGGCTCGCTCGGAAATGCCCGGATCCTGGGTGTTGACGGCCTGGGTCACGTAGTTGTCCAGGGCAATGTCGAAACGATTGCGCTGGCCAGCCAGTTCCGCGCTCAGCAGGCTGAAGATCGTGTCTTCGCTGAACGAGCTGTAAACCTTGGGCTTTTCAGGGGCTTTTGTGCTGCCTTCGACCGGCGGCGTACCGTTCGACGAAACGGGTGCCAAGGCCTGGCAGCCGCTGAGGAAGACAAAAGCGAGGAGCAACGCGGAAGATCTATTCATATAGGAAGAGGACGACTAACCTGCGGTCGGATCATCATGACACAAGCCTTCGGCCAAACATAACCGGCCTGTCAATTTACGTATGCGGCCAATCCACGTAGGAGCTGCCGAAGGCTGCGATCTTTTGATCTTGCTTTTCGACCGCCAAAAGATCGCAGCCTTCGCCAGCTCCTGCAGAGCCCGGCGCCCTTGTAAACGAGGGCGGATCGCAGCTCCTGCGGGGGCAATAGATATCGAGTGGTTGTTCTGAGTCAGGCGAAGTAGGACAATTGTCGGCTTCTCGACATCATCAGCGACCTTGAATGGCCTTCCTTGCACTCGGTATTAACCACAAGACTGCTTCCGTAGACGTCCGCGAGCGCGTGGCTTTTACTCCAGAGCAGTTGGTTGAGGCCTTGCAGCAGCTCTGCCGACTCACCGACAGCCGCGAAGCTGCGATCCTCTCCACCTGCAATCGCAGTGAACTCTATATAGAACAGGATCATCTTTCGGCGGACACCGTGCTGCGCTGGTTGGCCGATTATCACCATTTAAGCCTCGATGAGCTGCGCGCGAGTGCTTATGTGCATGAAGATGATGCGGCAGTTCGTCACATGATGCGTGTCGCCTCCGGGCTCGATTCGCTGGTGTTGGGCGAGCCGCAGATTCTTGGCCAGATGAAATCGGCCTACGCCGTGGCCCGCGAGGCCGGCACCATTGGTCCGCTGCTTGGGCGTTTGTTCCAGGCCACGTTCAATGCCGCCAAGCAGGTGCGCACCGACACCGCTATCGGTGAAAACCCGGTGTCCGTGGCGTTTGCCGCGGTCAGCCTGGCGAAACAGATTTTCAGTGACTTGCAGCGCAGCCAGGCTTTACTGATCGGCGCCGGCGAGACCATTACCCTGGTCGCCCGCCATTTGCATGAGTTGGGCGTGAAGCGGATCGTGGTCGCCAACCGGACCCTGGAGCGCGCCAGCATCCTGGCCGAGCAGTTCGGCGCCCACGCGGTGCTGCTCTCGGACATCCCGGCAGAACTGGTACGCAGTGATATCGTCATCAGCTCGACCGCCAGCCAGTTGCCGATTCTTGGCAAGGGCGCGGTAGAAAGTGCCTTGAAGCTGCGCAAGCACAAGCCGATCTTCATGGTCGATATCGCCGTGCCACGGGATATCGAACCGGAAGTCGGCGAGTTGGACGACGTTTACCTCTATAGCGTCGACGACCTTCACGAAGTGGTCGCTGAAAACCTCAAGAGCCGTCAGGGTGCTGCCCAGGCGGCGGAAGAAATGGTTTCCATCGGCGCCGACGACTTCATGGTCCGTCTGCGTGAACTGGCGGCGGTGGATGTGCTCAAGGCCTATCGTCAACAGAGCGAGCGCCTGCGTGATGAAGAATTGCAAAAAGCCCAGCGCATGCTCGCCAACGGCAGCAGCGCTGAAGACGTGTTGGTGCAACTGGCCCGTGGCCTGACCAATAAACTGTTGCATGCCCCCAGCGTGCAGTTGAAAAAGCTTACCGCCGAAGGCCGCCTCGATGCGTTGGCCATGGCCCAGGAACTCTTTGCCCTCGGTGAGGGCTCTTCGGATAGCTCTTCGGATAAAAAACCGCAATGAAAGCGTCACTGCTCAATAAGCTGGACATCCTCCAGGACCGTTTCGAGGAACTGACCGCCTTGCTTGGCGATGGCGAAGTCATTTCCGATCAGAACAAGTTCCGCACCTATTCCAAGGAATACGCGGAAGTTGAGCCGATTGTCGCCACCTATAAACAGCTGCTCAAGGTTCAGGGTGACCTCGAAGGTGCCCAGGCGTTGCTCAAGGACAGCGATCCGGACATGCGCGAAATGGCCGTCGAAGAGGTCCGCGAAGCCAAAGAGCAACTGATCGAACTCGAAGCCAGCCTGCAACGCATGCTGCTGCCGAAGGATCCGAACGACGGGCGCAACGTGTTCCTGGAAATCCGCGCCGGCACCGGTGGTGACGAAGCGGCGATCTTCTCCGGTGACCTGTTCCGCATGTATTCGCGTTACGCCGAGCGACGTGGCTGGCGGGTCGAGATTCTGTCGGAGAACATCGGCGAACACGGTGGCTATAAAGAAGTCATCGCGCGGGTCGAAGGCGATAACGTCTACGGCAAGCTGAAGTTCGAATCCGGCGCGCACCGCGTGCAACGGGTCCCGGCCACTGAATCCCAGGGCCGTATCCACACGTCGGCCTGCACCGTGGCGGTGTTGCCTGAGCCGGACGAACAGGAAGCGATCGAGATCAACCCGGCGGATTTGCGGGTCGATACCTATCGCTCTTCTGGCGCGGGCGGTCAGCACGTGAACAAGACCGACTCGGCCATCCGTATCACTCACTTGCCGTCGGGCATCGTGGTCGAGTGTCAGGAAGAGCGTTCCCAACACAAGAACCGGGCGCGGGCGATGTCCTGGCTCTCGGCCAAACTCAATGACCAACAAACCAGCGCCGCGGCGAACGCCATCGCCAGCGAGCGCAAGTTGCTGGTGGGCTCGGGCGACCGCTCGGAACGAATTCGTACCTACAACTTTGCTCAGGGCCGGGTCACCGACCACCGGGTCAACCTGACGCTGTATTCCCTCGACGAAATTCTCGCGGGTGGCGTCGATGCCGTGATCGAGCCGTTGCTGGCCGAGTTCCAGGCTGACCAACTGGCAGCGATAGGTGAATAAATGACCATCATTGCCAGTTTGTTACGTGCAGCCGACCTGCCTGACTCGCCGACCGCGCGTCTGGATGCCGAATTGCTGCTGGCCGCGGCCCTGGGCAAGTCCCGCAGTTTTCTGCACACCTGGCCGGAGCGCATCGTTCCCAGTGAAGCCGCGCTGACCTTTGCCGAGTACCTGCAACGTCGCCGGGCCGGTGAACCGGTGGCGTACATCCTCGGCCAGCAGGGGTTCTGGAAGCTTGATCTGGAAGTGGCGCCGCATACGCTGATCCCGCGCCCGGACACCGAGTTGCTGGTCGAAGCTGCACTGGAACTGTTGCCTGCTACGCCCGCCAAGGTCCTCGATCTGGGCACCGGCAGTGGCGCAATTGCCTTGGCCCTGGCCAGCGAGCGTCCGGCCTGGCAGGTCACTGCGGTAGACCGGATCCTCGAAGCCGTGGCCCTGGCCGAGCGCAATCGCCAGCGTCTGCACCTGAACAACGTCAGCGTGCTCGGCAGTCACTGGTTCAGTGCGCTGAAAGAGCATCGCTACACGCTGATCATCAGTAACCCGCCTTACATTGCGTCCGCCGACCCGCATCTGGTGGCGGGTGACGTGCGTTTCGAACCCGCCAGCGCGCTGGTGGCCGGCACTGATGGGCTCGACGATTTGCGTTTGATCATCGCCCAGGCGCCGGACCATCTGGAAACTGGCGGCTGGTTGATGCTCGAACACGGTTACGATCAAGCCGACGCGGTGCGCGATTTGCTGCTGACCCGAGGCTTTGAAGAGGTCCACAGCCGCACAGACCTCGGTGGCCACGAACGTATCAGTCTGGGGCGTCTACCGTGCTGAATGATCAGGAGCTGTTGCGCTATAGCCGGCAAATTCTGTTGCAACACGTCGACATCGACGGCCAATTGCGACTCAAGCAAAGCCGTGTCTTGATCGTCGGCCTCGGCGGTCTCGGTGCGCCGGTCGCGCTGTACCTGGCGGCGGCCGGGGTCGGTGAGCTGCATCTGGCCGACTTCGACACGGTCGACCTGACCAATCTGCAACGACAGATCATTCACGACACGGACAGCGTCGGCCTGAGCAAGGTCGATTCGGCCATCCGCCGTCTGACGGTGATCAACCCCGAGATTCAACTGATCGCCCATCGCACCGCGATGGACGAAGATTCATTGGCAGCTGCGGTGTTGGCGGTCGACGTGGTACTCGACTGTTCCGACAATTTTTCCACCCGTGAAGCGGTGAACGCAGCGTGTGTGGCGGCGCGCAAACCCTTGGTCAGCGGCGCGGCGATTCGTCTGGAAGGGCAGTTGTCGGTGTTCGATCCACGTCGTGCCGAGAGCCCGTGCTACCACTGTTTATACGGGCACGGCAGCGAAGCCGAGCTGACCTGCAGCGAGGCCGGGGTGCTCGGTCCGCTGGTGGGGCTGGTCGGCAGCCTGCAAGCGCTTGAGGCGCTGAAACTGTTGGTGGGTTTCGGCGAGCCGTTAGTGGGCCGGTTGCTGTTGATCGATGCCTTGAGTACGCGATTCCGTGAGTTGCGGGTCAAGCGTGATCCAGGCTGTAGCGTTTGCGGGGCCAAACATGCGTGAGGCGCCGATCGGCGTGTTCGATTCCGGCGTCGGTGGATTGTCGGTGCTGGCCGAGATCCAGCATCTGCTGCCCAATGAGTCGCTGCTGTATGTCGGCGATTGCGGGAATATTCCCTATGGCGAGAAAACCCCTGAGTTCATTCGTCAGCGTTGCAGTGTGGTGGCGGAGTTTTTTCAGCAGCAGGGTGCCAAGGCTTTGGTTGTTGCGTGTAACACAGCAACCGTGGCCGGTGTCGCGGACTTGCGTCGCGACTACCCGGACTGGCCCATCATCGGCATGGAGCCTGCGGTCAAGCCAGCCGCCGCGGCCACTCGCAGTGGCGTGGTCGGTGTGCTCGCCACTACCGGGACGTTGCAGAGCGCCAAGTTCGCTGCCTTGCTCGACCGTTTTGCCACCGATGTGCGGGTCATCACCCAGCCGTGTCCAGGGTTGGTGGAGCTGATTGAAGCGGGCGATCTGCACAGCCATGAGTTGCGCCTGATGCTGGCTGGATATCTCGAGCCCTTACTGGTGGCCGGGTGTGACACGATCATTCTGGGCTGCACGCACTATCCCTTCCTCAAACCGTTGCTCATGCAACTGATCCCCGCCGACATCAGCCTGATCGATACTGGCGCGGCTGTTGCCCGGCAGACCCAACGCCTGCTGGCTGAACGTGAATTACTTGCCGAAGGGCCACCTCGCGACGCGCAGTTCTGGACCAGTGCCAGCCCCGAGCACCTGAGAAATATCCTGCCGCTGCTCTGGCATAACGCTGGGGTTGTGCAAAGCTTCAGTCTGTAGAAAACATTTTGGGGAACGCTTCAAGTGGATGAGTTTCTGTTGAAGCGTGGATTTCCATAACACGACTGTCGAGCCAAAAAAACCAAACATAATCGTTCGGAAAAGGATGTTTCTCATGAAGCGACTGTTCTGTTTAGCCGCGATTGCGGCCGCATTGTTGGGGCACAGTTTTACCGCGCAAGCGGCTGGCGTCGAGTTTGCGGTTGGCCATACCACCGATTCGACCCAGACTTATCGCCTGGGCCTGCAATGGGATTGGGATAAAAGCTGGTGGCAGAGTGATGTCGGGCGCGTGACGGGCTACTGGAGCGGTGCGTACACCTATTGGAATGGTGGCAAAGCGGCGAACAATCACAGCCTGTCGTTCTCTCCGGTGTTCGTTTACGAGTTTACCGGGCAAACCGTCAGACCTTACCTGGAGGCCGGGATTGGCGTTGCGCTGTTCGCTCACGGCAAAGTGGACGACCGCCGGTTGGGCGAGGCTTTTCAATTTGAGGATCGATTGGGGTTCGGCCTGCGGTTTGCTGGCGGGCATGAAATCGGGATTCGCGCGACGCACTACTCCGACGCCGGTCTCAGCAAATTCAATGACGGTATAGAAAGCTACGCGTTGCATTACACGATGCCGCTGTAATGACTTGCTGCTTTATTGTGTGCGGGCTTTTGTGGGAGCAAGCTCGCTCCCACAGGTGTATTGGCTAACCAGTCTTCAGCGATACGCCGTCGCAATCCCCTGACGCTCGTCGATGCACTCCGGCGCGCCCATCTCGAACTCCCGGCAGATCAGCGGGCGTTTTTCGTAAATGGTGCACATCATGCTGTCGCGATCCAGCGCGGCGCACCAGCCGTCATCCAGGCGCAGCATGACTTCCCCGCCCCAATCGTCGGTGTCGATAAAACGTTCGGGCACGCCGGTGTCCGTAATCAGCATGACTTCGAGCTGGCAACAACAGGCTGCGCAGGTCGAGCAGGTGACCGCCGGTTCGACAATGGTCTTGAGGGGGATCGTGTTCATAGGTGCGCAGTGTAAGGCAGTGCGCCGACGCTGTGTGAAAGGCCTGACGGACGCTCAACCGGATGAGGTTGCCGATACGCGTTGGGCCATGAAATGTTTACGGCTTATCCATGATCGGTGGCGAGCTCCTGACCAGACGTTTGCCAATCACCCACTTTACTCGGTTGGAGATTTTCGACAGAGGCCAAAGTGCGGCCATGAACAGGGCGGGGAGGGGGATTTCCAGCGGACGCTGCTTGAGTTTTTCGGCGACATACCGCGCGGCTTTGTCGGCTGGCCAGATCTGTGGCACCGGGAAGTCGTTTTTCTCGGTCAGCGGGTTTTCGACGAAACCGGGGCTGACCACGGTGACTTCAATACCTTCCGATGCCAGATCGATGCGCGAGGATTCGAACAGATAGCGCAGCCCGGCTTTCGAGGTGCCATAGGCTTCGGCCCGAGGTAGGGGCAGGTACGTCACCGAACTGGCGATACCCACCAGATGGGGGGCGATACCGGCGCGCAGCAACGGCAATGCGGCTTCGATGCAATAGCTGCTGGCGAGCAAGTTGGTGCGTACTACGTGTTCGATGATCGAAGTGTCGAACTGCTTGACGTCGACATATTCACAGGTGCCAGCATTGAGGATCACGGTGTCCAGCGACCCCCAGTCCTGCTGGATCTGCTCACCGATCTCGCGCACAGTCTGGCTGTTGGTCAAATCGCCCGGCACCACCAGCACCTGCCCTGGATATCGCTGGGCCAGGACTTTTAATGGCGCAACCGCGCGTGCGCTGACTGCCAGGTGCACGCCGGACTTCAACAGTTCTTCGGCCAATGCAGCACCAATGCCATTGCCGGCTCCCGTCAGCCAATACCGTCGTGGAGTTGTAAGATTCACCCCATTCTTCTGTTCAGCCATGTATCGCTCCGACATCCAGAGGTGAAGGCAGATTCTTGAACGCCGCCAGCGCACGTTTGCGTGACATTTAAATGAGCCCGCGCTGAACCAGCGCCTGATGGGCCGACAACGGATCTACGGCCAGAGACAAATCAGCGATCTCAGAGGCTTTTGCGGACAATTCGGTGTGGTGGATGCGCACCGCGGGGCCGGCCACGAGTTTTGGGCAACTGACTTTGTGCAGAAGCTTCGGAAGTTGTTTGAGATTGATCGCCTTACTGGAATACAGCAGCACACCACGCGCTTGCAGCTGCTCGACCGCCAGTGCCAATTCGCCAGCCGGCAGCGGCCAGTCGAACACTTCCACGGGGCAGTCGGCGCTGCTGATCAGCCAGGCGGTGAGCCACAGATGCGGCTCCAGGGGCAGGTCGGAGTGATTGATCAGCAGCAATGGTGCGCCGCGCAACTGACGGTTGTTATGGTAGATCCTTGCGCCGAATTTGCTGCGTAACCAGGAATAAAAGAACGCCCGCTCCATCTGTGCGCCAAACTGCCCTTGCCAGCGCTGCTCGAGTTCGACCAGCAGCGGCATCAGCAGTTGCTCGCACAAGGTGCGTGGCGGATACAGCGACATGACCTGATTGAGCGTGTCATCGAGCTGACGCTCGACCAATTGGCTGATCGCCTGTATCAGGTTCAGGCGCAGGACGTGCCAGTCATTCTCGACGGATTCGCTCAATGCTTGCGGCGTGTCCAGCAGTTGCTTGACCTGGCTGGCGGTGACGCCGCGATTGAGCCAGGTAAGGATGTTATGGATTCGCTGCACATGCTCGGCCGAAAACAGCCGGTGTCCCTTGGGCGTGCGCTGCGGCACGATCAGCCCGTAACGGCGTTCCCACGCGCGCAGGGTGACGGCGTTGACGCCGGTGACTCGGGCGACTTCGCGGATCGGCAGCCAACCGTCCTCCAGGGCCTGTTGATAGTCGGCACCGGGGTCTTCGTCATGAGGACGAGTGTCAGGTTTTGGTTTGTTCGCGCAGTGGCTGGGCATTGGCGCACCTGGGATCTATATCTGTACAGGCTGTTCGCGCTGTACAACACGGTTTGATCATAGAACCAAAGGTGTACAAGTCAAATTGTTTGTATAAGTTTTTATTGAGGGCAAAACCCCTGTAGGAGCTGCCGCAGGCTGCGATCTTCTTGGTGGTTGCACCACAGAGGCCGTCAATCAGGATCAAAAGATCGCAGCCTGCGGCAGCTCCTACGACCAACCCATCGGTTGATGCGCTTTATTGCAGGTGTTCGTGCAGGCGGCGAGCCGCTTCCTGACCGCTCATCCAGGCCCCTTCGACACGCCCGGACAGGCACCAGTCGCCACACACGTACAAGCCCAGGTCGGCGTCGGCCAATACGCCCCATTCATGGCTGCTGGACGGGCGCGCGTAGAGCCAGCGATGGGCAAGACTGAAGATCGGCGCGGGCATGGAATCGTGCAGCAACTCGGCGAAGGCGCCGTGCAGTTGCTCGATCACCGCCTCTTTCGGCAGGTCGATGTGTTGTCGGCTCCAGTTGCTATTGGCGTGCAATACCCAGGTATCGAGGGTCGTGTCGCGCCCCGGTTTGCTGCGGTTGCGAGCCAGCCAGTCGAGCGGGCTGTCCTGAACGAAGCAGCCTTCCATTGGCGTTTCCAGCGGTTTTTCGAAGGCCAGCGCAATGGCCCAGGTCGGGTCCATTTTTACTCCGGCGGCGACCCCGGCGAGTTTCGGTGCGGCGGCCAGCAGGGCAGTGGCCTGTGGCGCCGGCGTGGCGATGACGACATGGCTGAAGGGACCGTGGGTGAAGCCTTCGGCATCCTGTAAATGCCAATGTTCTTCACCACGATAGACCTCGGTAATCCGGCAAGCGAAATGCACTTCTGTGTCGCCGATCAGCGCGCGGGTGATGGCGCTCATGCGCGGGGTGCCGACCCAGCGGGTCTGTTCGTCCGGCGACGGGCTGAGGACACCGCCGTGATAATTGTAGAGCTGCGGTGTCCATTCAGCGACCCAGCCATTGGCTTGCCAGCGCTGGACTTCAATGACGAAACGGCGATCGCGGGCGGTGAAATATTGTGCGCCCATGTCCAATGCGCCGGCGTCGCTACGCTTGCTCGACATGCGACCGCCGCTGCCACGGCTTTTATCGAACAATTGAACGACGTACCCGGCCTCTTGCAGGGCTTGGGCTGCCGAGAGTCCGGCGATGCCAGTGCCGATGATTGCGATGGGTACAGTCATAGGGGCCTCGTTTACCTTTCTGTACAGGCTACGCTTCGGGTTAAACCTATACAATATTGTTTTCTGGTATAACTTTCAGCGTTCTCGTTCTGACAGGTTGGCCTATGGTTAAGCACAGAGCCTGTCCGATCCGAAACATCCCTGCTTATAAAAATAGACTAGTGATTGGGGTAAAACGCCACGCGAGGAAGATGTCATGCACATATTGCTGACCGGCGGTACTGGTTTGATAGGACGTCAACTCTGCCGACACTGGTTGAGCCAGGGTCACAGCCTGACTGTGTGGAGTCGCAGGCCCGAAAAAGTGGCCAAATTATGCGGCACTCAGGTACGTGGCGTTGGGCATCTGGAAGACATTGGCCAACAGCCGGTGGACGCGGTGATCAATCTCGCGGGGGCACCGATTGCCGATCGTCTCTGGACTCATCGACGCAAGGCGCTGCTCTGGAGTAGCCGGATCAGGCTCACCGAAACCCTGTTGGCGTGGCTTGAAAGCCGCGAGCAGAAACCGCAGGTGTTGATTTCGGGTTCAGCGCTTGGCTGGTACGGCGATGGCGGCGAGCGTGAATTGACTGAGGACTCACCGCCGGTCAGCGAAGACTTCGCCAGCCAGCTGTGCATCGCCTGGGAGGAGACCGCGCAGCGCGCCGAGGCGTTGGGGATTCGCGTGGTGCTGGTGCGTACCGGGTTGGTTCTGTCGGCGCAGGGCGGCTTTTTGTCGCGGCTGTTGTTGCCGTTCAAAATGGGGCTGGGCGGGCCGCTCGGCGATGGTCGGCAGTGGATGTCATGGATCCACATCAATGATCAAATCGCCCTGATTGATTTTCTTCTGCATCAGAAAAACGCCAGTGGTCCTTATAATGCGTGCGCACCAAAACCGGTACGCAATCGCGAGTTTGCCAAGACCCTCGCCAGTATTTTGCACCGGCCGGCGTTCATGCCGATGCCCGCTTTTGCCTTGCGGGTCGGTCTTGGCGAGTTGTCGCTGTTGCTGCTGGGCGGCCAGCGGGCGACGCCGACGCGCTTGCTGGCGGCGGGTTTCACTTTCCGGTTCACTGATTTGCGCGCGGCTCTGGACGACGTGTCCAGCCGCCTTTGAAATAGGACGTTGCATGACCGATCACGCGTTGCTCCTGGTCAATTTGGGTTCGCCCGCTTCCACACAGGTGGCAGACGTGCGCAGCTACCTCAATCAATTTCTGATGGACCCTTACGTCATCGACCTGCCGTGGCCGGTACGACGTTTGCTGGTCTCGCTGATTCTGATCAAGCGCCCTGAGCAATCGGCTCACGCCTATGCCTCGATCTGGTGGGACGAGGGCTCGCCGCTGGTAGTGCTCAGCCGCCGCTTGCAGCAGGCAATGACCGCACAGTGGACCCAAGGACCGGTCGAACTGGCCATGCGTTACGGCGAGCCGTCGATTGAGTCGGTGTTGACCCGCATGGCCGCTCAAGGGATCAAAAAGGTCACGCTCGCACCGCTTTATCCACAGTTCGCCGACAGCACCGTGACCACGGTAATTGAAGAAGCCAGGCGTGTGGTGCGCGAGAAGAAACTGGACGTGCAGTTTTCGATTCTCCAGCCGTTTTACGATCAGCCGGAATACCTCGACGCGCTGGTTGCCAGCGCCAGGCCGTATCTTGAGCAGGATTACGATCACCTGCTGCTGAGCTTCCATGGATTGCCGGAGCGGCACCTGAAGAAGCTCAACCCTGGCCATAGCTTCGAGGGGGGCGGCGATTGCTGTGCCGGCGCGCCGCCGGAAGTGGTCGCGACCTGTTATCGCGGTCAGTGCCTGCGTACCGCTGCGGCGTTCGCCGAGCGCATGGGCTTGCCGGACGGTAAATGGTCGGTGTCTTTCCAGTCACGGCTGGGCCGCGCCAAATGGATCGAACCCTACACCGAAGCGCGTCTCGACACGTTGGCCAAGCAGGGTGTGAAGAAGGTTCTGGTGATGTGCCCGGCGTTCGTGGCCGACTGCATCGAAACCCTGGAAGAGATCGGTGACCGTGGGCTCGAGCAGTTCCGCGAGGCGGGAGGAGAGGAGTTGGTGCTGGTGCCGTGTCTCAACGACGACCCGCACTGGGCGCGGGCGTTGAAAACCTTGTGCGAGCGAGCGCCGTTGGCCCTTTAAAAGCATCGCGAGCAGGCTCGCTCCCACATTTGATCCTGAGTGCTCACAAATAGTGTGTTCACAGAAAATCCAGTGTGGGAGCGAGCCTGCTCGCGATAGCTATCTCACTGGCAGCAAAGATTTCAAACTGATTAAAGCAACGGCTCGTCCGCTTTCTTGTGCTTCCAGCTGTCATTGCCCGGCAGAATCAGGTTCAGCGCGATCGCCACGACGGCGCACAGCGCGATGCCCTTGAGACCGAAGTCCTGCGCGCCGGTGCCGGTGCCGATCAGCATACCGCCAATCCCGAACACCAGCGTGACCGAGACAATCACCAGGTTGCGCGCTTCAGCCAAATCGATCTTGTGGCGGATCATGGTGTTCATGCCCACCGCGGCAATCGAACCGAACAACAGGCAGAGAATCCCGCCCATTACCGGCACCGGGATGCTTTGCAGCAGCGCACCGAACTTGCCGATAAACGCCAGGCTGATGGCAAAGATTGCCGCCCAGGTCATGATTTTCGGGTTGTAGTTCTTGGTCAGCATCACCGCACCCGTCACTTCAGCGTACGTGGTGTTGGGTGGACCGCCGAGCAGCCCGGCTGCGGTGGTGGCGATACCGTCGCCAAACAGCGTGCGGTGCAGGCCGGGCTTCTTCAGGTAATCACGCCCGGTTACGCTGCCGACCGCGATCACGCCGCCGATGTGTTCGATGGCCGGGGCCAGCGCTACCGGGACAATGAACAGAATCGCCTGCCAGTTGAATTCCGGAGCGGTGAAGTGCGGCAACGCAAACCACGGCGCAGCAGCGATTTTCGCGGTGTCGACGACGCCGAAGAAAAACGCCATGCCAAACCCGACCAGTACGCCGGAGATGATCGGCACCAGGCGGAAGATGCCTTTGCCGAACACCGCCACGATCAGCGTTGTCAGCAGCGCCGGCATGGAGATCATCATTGCCGTCTGGTAATGAATCAGCTCGCTACCGTCGCCGGCCTTGCCCATCGCCATGTTTGCGGCAATCGGCGCCATGGCCAGGCCGATCGAGATGATCACCGGGCCAATCACCACGGGTGGCAGCAAGCGGTCGATGAAACCGGTGCCCTTGATCTTCACGGCCACGCCGAGAAAGGTATAAACGAAACCGGCCGCCATCACCCCGCCCATGGTCGCCGCGAGGCCGAATTGGCCCTTGGCGAGAATGATCGGGGTGATGAAGGCAAAACTCGACGCCAGGAACACCGGCACTTGCCGTCCGGTAACCACCTGGAACAGCAGAGTCCCGAGGCCCGCCGTGAACAGCGCGACATTTGGGTCGAGGCCGGTAATCAGCGGCATCAACACCAACGCGCCAAACGCCACGAACAGCATCTGCGCGCCAGACAGCACCGTGCGCCAGAGCGGGTCGTTGAACTCATCCTGCATGCTCACGCGTCCTTCTGCTTGGTGCCGAAGATCTTGTCGCCGGCATCGCCCAGACCAGGAATGATGTAGCCGTGTTCGTTCAGTTTTTGATCAATGGAAGCGGTGTAGATGGTCACGTCCGGGTGAGCTTTTTCTACTGCGGCGATGCCTTCAGGGGCAGCAACCAGGACCATTGCGCGGATGTCCTTGCAACCGGCCTTCTTCAGCAGGTCGATGGTGGCGACCATCGAACCGCCGGTGGCGAGCATCGGGTCGATGATCATCGCCAGACGTTCGTCGATTTCCGGAACCAGTTTTTCCAGGTACGTGTGTGCTTCGAGGGTTTCCTCGTTGCGGGCCACGCCCACGGCGCTGACTTTGGCGCCCGGGATCAGGCTGAGCACGCCTTCAAGCATGCCGATGCCGGCACGGAGGATCGGCACGACGGTAATTTTCTTGCCGGCGATCTTCTCGACCGAAACCGTGCCGCACCAGCCTTCGATATCGTAGGTTTCAAGGGGCAGGTCTTTGGTGGCCTCGTAGGTCAGCAGGGCACCGACTTCCTGAGCGAGCTCGCGGAAATTCTTCGTGCTAATGTCTGCGCGGCGCATAAGGCCAAGTTTGTGTCGGATCAGCGGGTGGCGGATCTCACGGATGGGCATAGGGAAAGGCTCCGGCGGCGGGCAAAAAAACCGGCCTAGATTAATCTATCCGAGGGTGTTGTCCTATAGACATACAGTACGTTAGTCCAGAAACGCTTGATCTGACCCGGCTGGATGCGTACCTTTGCTCGCTTTTCCGAATCCGCCACCCCCTTGGAGAGCACCATGTCCGCTGATCTCGAGCATATCCGTCAAATCATGCGAGAGGCTGACTGCCTGTACACCGAAGCTGAAGTCGAGGCGGCCATCGCCCGCGTCGGTGCGCAAATCAACGATCAGTTGGCTGAAAGCAACCCGGTGGTGTTCTGCGTGATGAACGGCGGCCTGATTTTCTCCGGCAAACTGCTGACCCATCTGAATTTCCCGCTGGAAGCGTCCTACCTGCACGCTACCCGTTATCGCAACGAAACCAGCGGCGGCGAGCTGTTCTGGAAAGCCAAGCCGGAAGTCTCGTTCATCGACCGTGATGTGCTGATCATCGACGACATTCTCGACGAAGGTCACACCCTGGGCGCGATCATCGACTTCTGCAAACATGCTGGCGCCCGCGCCGTGCACACCGCCGTACTGATCGACAAGGATCACGACCGCAAGGCTCGCCCAGACCTGAAGGCCGATTTCGTCGGCCTGCCGTGCATCGACCGCTACATCTTCGGTTACGGCATGGACTACAAAGGCTACTGGCGCAACGCCGCCGGGATCTATGCCGTCAAAGGAATGTAAAACATGACCACGCCGAGCTTTCTTGATCAAGCACTGTTTACCGACCTGACCGAGAAGGCTGCGGCCAATCCTCGTGGTCGGCAGCATCACAACTTCCACCAGATGGACGAGCCGTGCCACCGCATGGCGGTGGGATTGCAGCCATCGACCTATGTTCCGCCACATCGGCATTTGAGCGACGACAAGGCTGAAACCCTGTTGGTCCTCAAGGGCCGTCTGGGGGTGCTGGTTTTCGACGACGCGGGCCAGGTGATTGCCAAACGAGTTCTGGAGTGCGGCGGCGATACGCTGGGGATCGACCTGCCTGCCGGTGTTTATCACGGTCTGGTCGTGCTTGAAGCGGACAGCGTGATGTTCGAATGCAAGGCCGGGCCGTATCGTCCGGTGGGCGAGGGTGAACATGCGCATTGGGCACCCCGCGAAGGTGAGCCCGGCGTTGCCGAGTATCAGGCCTGGATGCGTGCGCAGTTCGATTGACGGTGTACAGCGGGCGTCAGCCCGCTTGATTCAGCTTCTCGTGGGTATTCACCCCATCCACCAGACGCAAAAGCCCCAGCGGATTGGCGTTCTTCAGCGCGTCCGGCAGTAACCCGTCCGGACAGTTCTGATAACACACCGGCCGCAGGAAGCGCTCGATCGCCAGGCTGCCGACCGAGGTGCCACGGGCATCCGACGTCGCTGGATACGGTCCGCCGTGGACCATTGCATCACACACTTCGACACCCGTCGGATAACCGTTGAGCAGCAGGCGCCCGGCTTTCTGTTCGAGGATCGGCAGCAATTGCGAGCACAGCTCAAGGTCTGCCGGTTCGGCGATCAGCGTGGTGGTCAATTGCCCGTGCAACGCCTGCAGCGCCAGCCTGAGCTCTTGCTCGTCGGCCACTTCCAGCACAATGCTTGCCGGGCCGAACACCTCTTCTTGCAGCACCTCATCCCCTTCAAGCAGCAGACTGACGTCAACCTTGAACAGTTGCGGCTGCACCTGATTGCCTGACGCATGGTTGCCGCTCAAACGCGTCACACGCGGGTGGTCCAGCAAGCGCTGCACGCCGCTTTCATAGCTGCGTCGGGTACCGCTGTTGAGCAGGGTCTGTGGCGGTTTTTCGTTCATCTGCGCGGTGAGTTGTTCGATAAAGGTGCTGAACGACGCCGAGCGCAGGCCGATGATCAAACCCGGATTGGTACAGAACTGGCCACCCCCCAGGACGATCGAGGCGCTCAACTCGCTGGCGATGGTTTCGCTGCGGGCCGCCAGGGCGGCGGGTAGCAGCAGCACCGGGTTGATGCTCGACATTTCGGCGAACACCGGTATCGGCTGTGGTCGGGCGGCAGCCATGTCGCACAGGGCCCGGCCACCTTTGAGCGAACCGGTGAACCCCACCGCCTGGATCGCCGGATGTTTGACCAGCGCCTCGCCAACACCAGCGCCATAAATCATGTTGAACACGCCCTCGGGCATGCCGCTGCGCTGTGCCGCGCGAATGATCGCGGCCGCAACCTGTTCGGCGGTTGCCATATGCCCGCTGTGGGCCTTGAACACCACTGGGCAACCGGCGGCCAAGGCGGCGGCGGTATCGCCACCGGCGGTGGAAAACGCCAGCGGAAAGTTGCTCGCACCGAACACCGCCACCGGGCCCAGGCCGATACGCCATTGACGCAGGTCGGGTCGTGGCAACGGTTGGCGCTCGGGCAGGGCGCGGTCGATCCGTGCGCCGAGGAAGTCGCCCTGGCGCAGTACCCGGGCAAACAGCCGCAACTGGCCGCTGGTTCGCGCCCGTTCGCCCTGAATCCGCGCAGCGGGCAGGGCCGTCTCGCGGCAGACGATGGCGATAAAGTCATCGCCCAGGGCGTCAATTTCTTCGGCGATAATCTCGAGAAAACCAGCGCGGACACTGGCCGGCAGGTTGCGATAAATGGGGTAGGCCTTGGCGGCGAAGTGTGCGGCGTTGTCGATTTCCTCCGCGTTGGCCTGGCTGAAGCCATAGGGCAGAGGTTCACCGCTGTGGGCGTCGACGCTGTGCAGGAGCTGATCACCTGCGGCGCTGCGGCCGAAGCCGATAAAGTTGTGGCCGATAATGGCTGACATAAAAAATGCTCGGCATGGCCGCGCTCGATACCGAGCGCGGCAGTGGGGAAGGGCGGTTACAGACCGACGTCCGGCAAAGTCGGGCGATTGGCGAGCGCGGCTTTGACCAGCGCCTCGACTTCGCTGTGTTCGTGATCAAGCAGGCCCAGGCGAGGTGGACGGGTCAGCGCCGTGCCGCGGCCCATCAGTTCTTCACAGAGCTTGATGCACTGCACCAGGTCCGGGCGTGCATCGAGGTGCAGCAGTGGCATGAACCATTCGTAGATCGGCATCGCTTCCTTGAAGCGACCGTCGCGGGCCAGACGGAACAGCGTCTCGCCTTCTTTCGGGAACGCGTTGGACATCCCGGAGACCCAGCCCACCGCACCAACGGCAATGCTTTCGAGCACCACGTCATCGAGCCCGGCGAACAGTACAAAGCGGTCGCCGACTTCATTGCGCACATCGATGAAGCGCCGGGTATCGCCCGAGGAATCCTTGAAACAGACGACGTTGTCGCAGTCGGCCAGGGAGATCAGGATGTCCGGGGTCACGTCGTTTTTGTAGATCGGTGGGTTGTTGTAGACCATCACCGGCAGGTCGATGCTGGCGGCGACGCTACGGAAATGCGCGGCAGTCTCGAAGGGTTTCGAGGAGTAGACCAGTGCCGGCATCAGCATGATGCCGTCGGCACCCACGCGCTGGATTTCCTTGGCGACCTTGCTGGCGTTGGCGCTGGTGAATTCGGCGACACCGGAAATCACCGGCACCCGACCCGCCGCGGCGTCCTTGGCGACTTCCACCAGGCTGATTTTCTCTTCGGTGCTCAGCGAGGTGTTCTCGCCGACGGTGCCGCAGATCACCAGCCCCGAAACTCCATCGCGTACCAGCCCGCTGATGACTTTATGGGTGCCTTCGTAGTCGATGGAAAAGTCCGGGTTGAACTGGGTAGTGACCGCAGGGAATACGCCGCTCCAATTAACGTGCTTGCTCATGTTGCCTCCGATGATGACTTTTTAGTATTTCGTATACGTTTAGGTTGAGCACTGAAAGTGCCGTGGGGTTCAAAGGGTTTTGCCAGGTACGTTGCTTCAAATAGCCAGTTCGACGGGCCAGGTGTCGGACAGTCGATAACCGCCCGGCCAAGGATCGCTTGGGTCGAGCAGATGCTGGTGGGTGCCGGTGATCCAGGCGCGCCCGGACAGGCACGGGATAATGGCCGGGCGGCCGGCGATTTCGCTGGTGCTGTCGATCCGGCAATGAAATTCGGAACCGATAATCGAGCGCCCGATAAACACCTCGCCTACCGCCAGTTGGTCTTTGGCGTGCAACACCGCCATGCGCGCCGAACAGCCGGTGCCACAGGGTGAACGATCGATCTTGCCGGGGCGGATCACCACCGCGTTGGCGGCACTGGCCACGCCGTTGCTGCGGTCGAGCGGTGCGGCAATCTGGCAGAACGAAATGTGTTTCCAGTCCGGGTTCAGCGGGTGCACGAAGCCCAGTTGCTCATTGGCTGCCTGAGTGATCTTCAGACCGGTAGCGACCAGGTCCGCGGCTTCATCGGCGGTCAGGGAGAAACCCAGACGCTGGGCATCGACGATTGCGAAGCTGTCACCGCCATAAGCGGTATCGACCTGTAGCGAACCGAGGCCTTTGACTTCGATCCAGGCGTTGAGTTTATCGGCAAATGACACCACGTTACGTACTTCGACTCGCTCGGCCTTGCCGTTGCGACAGTGGGCGGTCACCTCAATCAAGCCGCCAGGTGCCTCGAGCACCAGCCGGGTCAGCGGTTCGGTCATCGGCAAAATGCCGCTGTCGAGCAGCACCGTGGCCACGCACAGCGAGTTGGAGCCGGACATCGGCGGTGTGTCAGCCGGTTCCATGATGATCCACGCCATGTCGGCGAGCGGGTTCCTGGAGGGTACCAACAGATTGACGTGGCGAAAGACTCCGCCGCGCGGCTCGTTAAGGACGAAGTTGCGCAGCGTCTGGTCCTCGGCAATCCAGCGTGACTGTTCCCACAGGGTCGCGCCGGGTGGTGGTGCGACACCGCCGACGATAACATCACCGACTTCACCTTCGGCGTGGCAACTCACCACATGAATGATTTTGCTCGAACGCATGACTGTCTCCTGGGGCCTGTCTGTGGGTTACAACACCGATTTCAGGAAGTCGGCGGTTTCCGCACGCTGCGGCTGGCCGATCACCTGGTCCGGTGAACCGATTTCATGGATCTTGCCGTCGCGAAAGAACGCCACCCGATCCGAAACATCGCGGGCAAAGCGGATTTCGTGAGTCACCAGGACCATGGTCATGCCCTCCTCGGCGAGCAGGCGCATGGTGTCCAGCACTTCACCCACCAGTTGCGGGTCGAGGGCCGAAGTAGCTTCGTCGAACAGCATGTAGTCCGGCGACATGGCCAGCGCCCGGGCAATCGCCATGCGCTGTTGCTGACCGCCGGAAAGCTTGCTCGGAAACACCTTGAGCTTGTCGCCGAGGCCTACGTGCGTCAGTTGCCGCACGGCGATTTCTTCAGCTTCCTGACGGCTTTTGCCGAGCACCTTGCGCGGGGCAAGCATCACGTTTTCCATCACCGTGAGGTGCGGGAAGGCGTTCCATTGCTGGAAGACGATGCCGATTTTCTGCCGCAACTTGTTCAGGTCGGTGCCGCTGGCATGCACCGGTGTGCCGTCGACGCGAATCTGCCCGCCCTGAATGGCTTCCAGGCCGTTGATGCACATCAGCAAGGTCGACTTGCCCGAGCCCGAGCCGCCGATGATCGACAGCACTTCGCCTTTGTTCACGGTCAGGTCGACACCCTTGACGACTTCCAGGTTGCCGAAGGATTTACGAACGTTCTCGATCTCAATCATTTTCCTGCCACCTCTGTTCGAGCCGCGCACCCAGACGAGCGATCACCAGGCTCATGACGTAGTAGATAAGGCCGGCCAGGGCCAGGACGAACAACGGTTCCTGGAGCCGGGTGACAATGGTTTGCGAGGCACGCAGCAGTTCGACGATGCCGATCCAGAGCACCAGCGAGGTGTCTTTCATGACCGCCAGTGTCAGGTTGATCCAGCCCGGAAACGCCACCCGCGTGGCCATCGGCAGGACAATGTGCAGCAAGTCCTGACGGTGGCTGAGGCCCAGCGAACGGGCGGCCCGCCGCGTGCTCAACGGCACCGACAGCACGCCGCCGCGGACGATTTCTGCGCAGTAGGCGGTGGAGTAGGCGCCGAGGATCACGCAGGCCACGGTGAATGCACTCCAGTTCAGGCCGACGATCGATTTGAACGAGTTGAGCAGCACAAACTGAATCAGCAACGGCACGCTGCGAAACACGTCCAGTACCCAGGCCAGCGGCAGGCTCAAACGCGGCAGCAAGGCCCGAACCAGGCCACAGGCGACACCCAGCAACGTGCCGATCAACATCGCCCAGAACGTCAGCAGCAGCGTCGTACCAGCACCTTGCAGCAGGTAGAGGAAGTCGCCCGAGGTAAAACTTGAGGTGTACATGCAGGCCTCCTAGTACCGGAACAAACGCCAGGCCAGCAGGCGGGCGATCAACACCACCAGCTTGGCCAGGACGAAGTAGAGAACGGCGGCGATAGCGAAGAACTCGAAGGTGCGAAAAGTCTTCACGTTCAGTGCCTGGGTCACGCCGGTGAGGTCGCTGGTCAGGCCGACGACCACGCCCAGAGAGGTCATCAGCAAGGCCCAGACCATTTGATTGGTCAGCGGGTAAAACACCACGCGCAACAATTGCGGCAGAACCACCAGCCTATAGGCCTTCGGTGCGCTCATGCCCAACGAGCGGGCCGCGCGCAATTGGGTTTCAGGCACGGCGTTGAGGCCGCCGCGAAAGGTCTCGGCCAGATAACCGGCGTTGTTGAAGGTGATGCCGATCAGCAACGCCAGCCATGAGCCCATGTGAATACCAAAGGCGCCGAGGCCGAAGTACAGGATGTACACCTGAAACAGTGCCGGGGTGTTACGTGCAATCGACACCCAGCTGGCGGCAATCGCCCGGAACAGGCGCTTGTCGGACTGCTGGCCGAGGGCGAGGAACATCGCGATCAGCGTGCCGGCCAGCATCGACAGCACCGCGATTTCCAGGGTCACCCGGGCGCCGTCGAGCATACCCGGCAACGCCTGGAAGGCGGCGCGCCAATGGAAGGTGTAGTCGAACATCAAAGGAGTTCCTTGGTTTTAAAATCGCCAGGATCGCGGCCTGCGGCAGCTCCTACAAATTTGCGTACACCCGGTAGGAGCTGCCGCAGGCTGCGATCTTTTGGAGGCTAGCGATACACGCCGCTGGCCGTCAGCTGTGGCGCCGTGCCGCCGACCCATTGCGCGAACAGCTCCTGATAACGCCCGGAGCGCACCTGATGATTGACGAACAGGTTGAGGTAGTTGATCAGGCCGAACTCATTGCGCTTGGCGCCCAGGGACACGTAGTCGATGTCATAGGGCGCGGTGCCGGCGACGCTGAGGTTTTTGTACTTGCCGGATTTGATCAGTGACGAGGCGACCGTCGAGGTCACGGTGGTCGCGTCGATTTGCCCCTGGCTCAGGGCAAGTACCGCGTCAGCCAGCGACTGATAGGCATGGAAAGCGCCCTTGGCGTTGGCCCATTTCTTCACGTCGTTTTCCAGCGCAATGGCTTCAAACGTGCCGGCCGGGCCGCCCACTGAATGGCCCTTGAGGTCGTCGTAGGTCTTGATCCCGGCGTCGCTGCGGGTCAACACCACCATCTGGAAGGCGAAGTAGGGAATGGTCATACCCACGGTCTTGGCCCGCTCCAGCGTGTCGGAAGTGGAGGCGACGATGACGTCGGCGCGGCCGGAAACCAGTGCCGGAATTCGGTCCGGGAACGGGGTTTCAACAATCTCGGCTTTGACCCCGAGGGTTTTTGCCAGGTCGTTGCAGTAGTCGACATCGAAGCCGGCCGGGGTGTTCTTCTCATCGCGAAAGCCCATGGGCGGGAAGTCCAGGGTGACCGCGCAACGCAAGCTGCCGGATTCGATGATGTCGTCGAGTTTGTCGGCCTGGGCCTGGGCGATGAACGCGCTGCTCAGCAGGGCGGTGATGAAGACGGCGGATGCAGGATTTTTCATAAGGGGCCTCGTTGTCGGATGGTGTCGAGCGTTGGGCAGTTCTTATCAAATGGGTATTTAGAATTTCGTATACGATATTTGATATGCACTGGATGTGCCAAAAATCTGGAGTTCACATCGCGTTCAACGGGTGACGGGCTGCGAGGCCCGAAACAGAGGGCAACAGCCAACGGTGCAAAAACCGGCCAAGGAAATGCGCGGCGAGACGAACGCTTCGAAGGCGGGCGCCGTGTCACAAAAGGGAGCAGGGGTTGGCGGGGTGCTCGGTAACGGGTAACAGTCAGCGATGGTTATCGCGGTACTGCGAAGGGGACACGCCGGTGAGTGCCTTGAATTGACGGCTGAACGCGCTGTGGTCGGTGTAACCGCAGCGCAGGGCGATCTCGGTGATTGGCAGCTCGCCCGATAGCAGCTGCGTGGCAGCGCCCAGGCGTGCCTTGTGAATCATCTGGCGTGGCGTCAGCTGGAAGATCCGTTTGCACAGGCGCTCCAGTTGCGCCACGGAAAAACCGCTGAGGGCCGTCAGCTCGCTCAGGGCGACGTGTTGCGCGTAGTGTTCGCGGATGTGCCCGTCGACCGCTGCGAGTTTTTCATAGGCCGGGTGACTGGACTGGGGCGCGAGCAGGTCGTAGGAAATCCCCGCCATGCCGATGATGCTGCCCTGAGCATCGCGCAGCGCCAGTTTGTGGGTCAGGCACCAGCCAGGTTCGTGGCCAGGGTAAAGGTGCAGTTCAAGCTGATCGCTCAACGGGCTACCGTCACTCAGTACTCGCCGGTCCTGCTCGGTGTAATGCGGGCCGAAGTGCGAGGGAAACACCTGCTCAGCCGTTTTACCGAGGAGCGTGTTGGGGTCTTTGGCGCCACAGCGCTGGGCCAGGGTCTGATTGATCAGCACGTAGCGGGCGGCGGTGTCCTTGATGAAGAACACCACGCCGGGCATGGCATCGAGCAGCGGTGCGATCAGTTGCAAACTGCCCAGCAGCTCGGGCAGGTCGCGGGGGCAGGGCAGTGGCAGGGGGAACGTCATCAGGTGGCGGCCCGCAGGGATGAGGGCCTTACTCTACGGTGACGGACGCGCCATTGGGAAGCTCGGCAAGCTGCAACAGGGTGTCGATGCGCGTCGGGGAAAACGGCGGACGTGGCGCCGGTTGTGGCCAGTCGAACAGGTAACGGGTCGCCGCACCACAGACTCGCCCCTGGCAGGCGCCCATGCCGCAACGCGTGTGCAGTTTGGCCTGGTTCCAGGCGGAGCAGGCCTTGAGCGCTGACAGCTCAACGTCTTCACAACGGCAGATCAGTGTGTCGGGCGTTGCGAGCTGTTTGAGTTCATCACGCAAGGCAAAGCTGCGCCGCAGTTGATCGGCGAAAGCTTGCCAGTGCTGCCGTTGCGGCCAGAGGGTGCGTGCTTGCTGTACTTCACCGATGGCCATCCACCCTGCGATGGCGCCTTCGATCAATGCCAGCTCACTGCCGCCGAAGCCGGTGCATTCGCCCGCCGCATAGTGCCCGTTCAGGCTACTGAGCTGGCTCGCATCGACGGCGATCGCGTCGTCTTTCAATTCGCAGCCCAGCGCTTGGGCCAATTGGGTATTGGGGATCAGGCCGAAGCCGCAAGCCAGTCGCTCACAGGGGATGTCGACGATCCGCCTCTGGCGTTTCACACGTACGCCTTGCAGGCGGCTGTCGCCATAGGCTTCGAGGACATGACTGTCGCAGCGGTAGTGACGATCAAACAGTTGAACCGCTTGCAGGCATTTGGCCGGCCATTTTGGCAGTTGCAAGGCAAACCCGGCGACCGCACTTAGTGGCGCTTGTTCGGCGATGTGCAGTACCTGGGCGCCAGCCTTTTTCGCGGTGGCGGCGCTGGCCAGCAGCAGCGGACCACTGCCGGCAATCACCAACCGCTCGCCGGCCACCGGCATCCCGCCCTTGATCAGCGCTTGCAGCCCGCCTGCACCGGTGACACCGGGCAAGGTCCAGCCGGGAAACGGCAGCAGCAGTTCACGGGCACCGGTGCACAGAATCAGTTGCTGGTATTCGATGACCCAGCCGTGCTCAGGGTCTTCCAGCAGCAGTTTTTTGGGGCCAGCCAAGGCGACCACGCGTGTCGAATTGAACACCTGCACGTTACTCGCCGCCGCCAGTTTCTGACGATGAGCCTGAGCATTGCCCGGTAAGTGCGCATTGACGCCATCGCGCCAGATTTGCCCGCCGGGTGCCGGGTTGTCATCGATGATGGCGATGCGTGCGGTGCTCGGTGCGGCCGCCAATGCTGCTGCCATGCCCGCAGGCCCAGCGCCGATAATCAGCAGATCGACTTTCATGCCCGGGTCTCCACGCACATGCCGGTGCGGCAGGTGGTCTGGCAGGCGAGACGGCGCTGACCGTCGATGCTCACCCGACACTCCTGGCAAACGCCCATCCCGCAAAAAGGCGCCCGACGCTGACCGCTGACCGACGTTCGACTGCAGCCGTCGCCTGCCAGAGAGAGCAGCGCCGCAACCGTTGTACCGGCGTCGACCGCTACCGTGCGGCCGTCGAGACTCAATTCAATCATGCGCGTAACCCTTGTGCGGTGGTCAGGAAACGCCCCGGCAGATAGGGCGTCGGGTCGATGGCCGGAGTGGTTTTACACAGCTGCGCGGCCAACAGCTGTGCGCTACCGGGGGCCGTGGTGACGCCCAATCCTTCATGCCCGGCCGCCAGCCACAAACCTGCTTGCTGTGGATGTTCACCGAGCAGCGGCAAGCCATCGGGCGTGGCCGCGCGCAGGCCGGTCCAGCTGCGGATGGCGTTCATCCCGGCAAGCTCCGGCAAATAGTCGATCGCCCGGCGCAGCATGCGCGCCAACACGGCTGGTTCGACGCTCAGGTCGGTGCTGTCGAACTGGCGCGATGAGCCGAGAAAGATTTGCCCGGTCGGGCGTGGCTGGGCATTGAAGGCAACCGAGGTGCCTTCGCTGGCATGAGCACTGGTGACATACCCCAGCTCGACCAACTGGTGATGGATCTTGCCGGGGTAGCGGTCGGTGATCAGCAGGTGGCCTTTCTTCGGGCGGATCGGCAGGTCGGGGCACAGCTCGGTGGCGTGAATGCCGTTGGCCAGCACCACTGCTTCGGCCCGCAACCGCTCGCCAGAAGCCAATCGCAGCTGATTACCGTCGACCTGCGTGACCTCGACCGTGCGCCGAGTGATCCGCCCAGCGCTTTGGTTGAGCAACCAGTGAGCAGCATTCGGCGCATAGAGAATGCCGTCGCCGCTGACCTTCAGCGCACCACTCAGGCCGGGACGGAGCATTGGCTCGGCCTTGTAGAGTGCGCGCGGGTCGAGCATTTCGCAGGCGATGCCCTGGGCCTTGAGCGTCTGACGTTTGTGCTCGGCGCCGGCCATTTCCTCGTCATTGGCGGCCAGCCACAGCGTGCCGCAGTTGCGGTAGGCGCAGCCGGGATCCAGGCGCGGTGCCCATTGTCGCCAGAGTTCGATGGAGTATTGGCTCAGCGCCAGTTCGGCCGGGTTGTCATCCATCGCCACCAGGTGACCCATACCGACCGCCGTGGCGCCACCGCGCTGGCTGTCGAGCACCAGCACGTCGAGCCCACGTTGCGCCAGCTCATAGGCACAGGCACTGCCGACAATGCCGGCACCGATGACGATGACGTCGGCATTCATGAACCGATGCCCCACACGAACGGGTCGTCTTCCTCCAGCAACAATTGGCTCTCGCCACTCATGTGGGCGCGACCACGGATGGTCGGAATGATGCGTTGTTCGTCGAGCCGCTGGTAACTGGCTTCGAACTGGCTGCCGATCACACTGGCCTGGCGCCAGACTTCGCCGGGCTGCAATTTACCGTCGGCTGCCAGGCACGCCAGCTTGGCGCTGGTGCCGGTGCCGCAGGGCGAGCGGTCGTAGGCTTTGCCGGGGCAGAGGACAAAGTTGCGGCTGTCGGCCACGGAGTCGTCGGCGAACAGTTCGATGTGATCGATTTCGCCGCCGTCCTCGCCACGAATGCCCTGGTTCTCCAGCGCTTCGCGGACCGCCCAGGTGTAAGCGGTCAGGGCCTCGAGGTTGTCGCTGGCGATGCGTTGGCCGTGCTCGGCAATCAGGAAAAACCAGTTGCCGCCCCAGGCGATGTCACCGCTGACTGCGCCGTAACCCGGTAATGTCAGCTGCACGGCCTTGCGGTAGCGATAGGCCGGGACGTTGCGCACGCTGACCGAGCGATCCTCATGCAAAGTCGCCTCGACCGTGCCGACCGGGGTTTCGATCCGATGCACGCCGGGCTCGATGCGTTTGAGGTACGCCAGCGAGGCCACCAGGCCAATGGTGCCGTGACCGCACATGCCGAGGTAGCCGCTGTTATTGAAGAAAATCACCCCGGCACAGGCGCCGGGATCCTGCGGCTCGCAGAGCAGGGCGCCAACCAGCACGTCGTTGCCGCGTGGCTCAAGCACCGTGGCGGTGCGCCAGTGGTCGTGCTCCTCGGCGAGGCGGCGCTTGCGTTCGGCCATGGAGCCGCTGCCCAGATCCGGGAAGCCGGTGATGACCAGACGCGTCGGTTCACCGCCAGTGTGAGAGTCGAGGACGTGAATACGTTTCATGAAGGGCGCCACCTTGCACAGGAAATGTCTGTGCAAGACTGGCGTTTGAGGCGCGGGATGGCTTGAGGGATTTAACCGTTACCGATGACGAAATCGGCACAGTCGATCAGATCCGCGCGGGTGCGTTCGGCAGGTGTTCGTAGAGCGTACGGCACACGCCAATGATGTGTTGCTCGATCAGTTCGGCGGCTTTGTCGGCATCGCCGGCCCGGCAGGCGGCGAGAATGTCGCGATGCTCGTGGTCCGCACGGTCCTTGCCTTCGGAAAGGCTCATCTGCATGCGCAGGTAGCGTTCGACCTTGTCGTGAATCGAGCGGATCAGGTTGATCAGGAACGGCCGCTGCGCCGGTTCGTAAAGGCACGCGTGCAGCGCCCAGTTCAACTCGGCCCAGCGGCCGATGTTGTTTTCGTCGATGAACTCGGCACAGATACTTTCGGCGCGAGCGAACGTGGCTTCGGTCATGTTCGGCACGGCCAGGCGAATCGCCTGGACCTCCAACAGCACCCGGACTTCAAAGATCTGCGCCAGTTCGGGCTCGGAAATCTTCGTCACCACCGCGCCCTTGTTGCGCTGAAATTGCACCAGGCCTTCCGCCTCAAGACGTTTGAGCGCCTCGCGCACGGGAATCTTGCTGACGTTAAACAGGCGAGCGATGTCGTCCTGACGGATCGGCTCGTCTTCGGCGAAGTGGCCGCCGATGATTGCCTCGCGCAGGTGTTTGGCGATAACTTCCGAAGCCGAGGGCGCAATCCCCAGATTGGGGGCGTTGAAGCTGGGTAGAGGCACTTGAATGAGTCCCGGCAGGCGTGATTGCGGATATTGTATACGAGCGTGTCAGGGCGCCAAGCGCTTTTGCGAGTGAACGCTGGTCGTTGAGGCTTGGGTCGGCGCAGGGGTAAACTGCCCGCCCCGTGTAATGTCTGCGAGCTGGAGTCGGCAATGCGTAAAGATAAGAAACAGGTGATTGGTGACGAGATCGGCGATGCGCAGATCAAATTGTTTCTCGATTTTGAACCGATCGACGCGACTTCACCGTCCCTGCACAAGCTGATCAAGGCTTACCGCGGCCTGCGTATCGATGATTTCGAGCGTTTTCTGGGGTTCTTCGTCGAGGCAGGCCTGGACCTGGACGGCAAGGACGAGCACGGCAAGGACTTTGTTGCGCTGATCCAGGATCAGCGCAACGCTGCTGAGTACATCGAGCTGATCAACAAGGCTCGCGGTTAAGATCAAAAGATCGCAGCCTGCGGCAGCTCCTACATGGGAATGTGAACACCCGTAGGAGCTGCCGCAGGCTGCGATCTTTTAAAAGGTATAAAAAACGCCCCGCTCTCAACGAGAACGGGGCGTTTTTTTATGCGCGACAATCAAGCGAAGCTTGGGGTCTCGCTGCTTTCTTCAACCAGTTCCAGTGCGACGTTGTTCTGCGCGTTGATCTTGCGATACAGCGCAGCGTCGGTTTCCAGGACCTTTTCCCGAGCCGGGAAGATTTCCGCCAGCTTGGCTGCCCATTCACCCTTGGCTTTGTTCGGGAAGCATTTCTCGATCAGCTCAAGCATGATCGACACGGTGACCGAAGCCCCAGGCGATGCGCCGAGCAGTGCCGCAAGGGATCCGTCCTTGGCAGCAACCAGTTCGGTACCGAACTGCAGGATACCGCCTTTTTTCGGGTCTTTCTTGATGATCTGCACGCGCTGGCCAGCGACTTCCAGACGCCAGTCTTCGGCCTTGGCTTCAGGGTAGAAGCGGCGCAGCGACTCCAGGCGTTGTTCCATCGACTGCATCACTTCACTGACCAGGTACTTGGTCAGGTCCATGTTGTTTTTGGCCACGGCCAGCATCGGGCCGATGTTGCCGGCGCGAACCGACATCGGCAGGTCCATGAACGAGCCGTGTTTCAGGAACTTGGTGGTGAAGCCGGCGTAAGGTCCGAACAGCAGGGACTTCTGGCCATCGACGACACGGGTGTCCAGGTGCGGCACCGACATCGGTGGCGAACCCACCGCTGCCTGGCTGTAGACCTTGGCCTGATGGTGTTTGACCACTTCCGGGTTGTCGCAACGCAGCCATTGGCCGCTGATCGGGAAGCCGCCAAAACCTTTGCTTTCTTCGATGCCCGAAGCCTGCAACAACGGCAATGCCGCGCCGCCAGCGCCGAGGAAGACGAATTTGGCGTCGACGTCACGGCTGTTGCCGCTGTTAACGTCCTTGATGCTGACGGTCCAGCCGTTGCCGTTACGCTTGAGACCGGTCACGCGCTTGCAGTACTTGACCTGGGCATCGGGTGCGCTGGTCAGGTGCTTGAGCAGTTGATTGGTCAGGGCGCCGAAGTTGACGTCGGTGCCGTTCATCACGCGGGTCGCGGCGATGACTTCGTCGGCTGGACGACCAGGCATCATCAATGGCATCCAGTCGGCCATTTTTGCCTTGTCTTCGGTGTATTCCATGTCGGCGAAGGCGTGGTGCTTGCTCAGTACCTTGAAACGTTCCTTGAGGAACGAAACGCCAGCGTCACCTTGCACGAAGCTCAGGTGCGGAACCGGGCTGATGAAGGATTTCGACGAGCCGAAGGTGCCTTTTCGGGTCAGATAGGACCAGAACTGCTTCGACACCTCGAACTGGGTGTTGATGTGCACGGCTTTCTTGATGTCGACGCTGCCGTCAGCGGCCTGTGGCGTGTAGTTCAGCTCACACAGCCCGGCGTGACCGGTACCGGCGTTGTTCCACGGGTTGGAACTCTCCGCGGCACCGGAATCCATCAGCTCGACGACTTCCAGCTTGATCGCGGGGTCGAGCTCTTTGAGCAATACAGCCAGGGTGGCACTCATGATGCCGGCCCCAACCAGTACTACGTCGACTGCTTCGTTATGCGCCATTTAACGCGTCTCCAAAATCTGCAGCACCAAATTGTCGGCATAGCTGCCAGGAGTTACGGGGCATGCTCTGTAGAGCCCCGGGTCACCCATGGCCAGGATCGCCATGTCCGAATCTTCGCAATTTTTTGCAACTTCGACAGACGCTACCTACCGGGCTCAGGGTTCCTATGAACTCACTTCAGCGCGCGGGAGGCAATTCGACTTATGGTCGATACGTCCGTTTGTGCAACCAAATCCGTAGTGGACAGGCTTCAGGCTCCAGTTCTTGAGGAGTACTCAGTCCTGTGTCGTTGGGCTGTTGTAGACGCTAATGGTGCATGTTCAGACGCAAAACTATTCATTTGCTCGCCACACTCTTGTGAAGTTGTGAAAACCCGTTTTTTTCACGCTCTTTTGAAGACGTGAACCTCAAAAAAGGGCTGTCCCAGCCTGGCACTGTGCCCGGATGGATTGCCGCCATGGGATACAGGGCAGGCAAAACGGGCAAACAGCTCAGTGACCGAGCGTAACGACAGCTCTGGCAGATTCGCGAAAAGTGGTGGTTTGCAGGATAAACAGCAAGCTCGCCAGCTTCACTCGATCTGTGTGGGCGGCTCTCTGTGGGCGGTGCGGGGTGTCAATACAAGCGCATTGACGATGCTGCGAGGCCCGATCAGGAGACGTCCTTATAATCGGGGGGAGATTGTAGCGAAGAAACGCAGGGAAATGGTCGTGTTTAATGACTTTTATTAGCCATTCGGTCAGATGGACTACACCGTCTGCAACCGTGCATGAGGATTGCGCGGGCTCAGGCGGGCACTGGCAGGCAGCGGCTGGTGCAACCAGTTGAGACGAATCTCCCGGATTTCGACCCAACCATCGCCCGTTGGCGGCACGCGACAGTGCTTGAACGCCAGGCAGCATTGATTGCTGTCGAGCTGGGCGAAGTAGCGATATTTGCGGCGTGGAGCGAATAGCGACCAAAGAAATTGCATGGCAATGCTCTCGAAGTGAGACGGCCTTGAAGTTAGCAGTGTGGCATGACACTGGCGTTACGGAGCACCCGAGCCAAGTGACATTGCGCATCTCTTCAGCAAGTGTTCAGGGTTGCTGGTTTGAAGAGGATACCCACCGCTATACTGCGGGTCTGATTGTATTTGTATCTGGAGAGTAGCGCATGTTGCAACGCCTGTTGTTCGGTTTGATCACTGTGACCAGTTTGACCCTGGTTGGCTGCGCCAACAGCCCGCAACAACTAGCCCCGGAGCCTAAGCTCACGACTCAGCTGGCGCCGGTCGGGCATGGTCAGCCGGTGGTGGTGAGGGTGGTCGATGGCCGACCGTCGCCAACCTTGGGCACCCGTGGTGGCCTGTACCCTGAAACCAGCGCAATCACGGTGCAAGGTGCGCAAATTTTGCCGAAGTTGCAGGCTCAGGCCGAAGCGGCTGTGCGTTTGTTGGGTTTCACTCCAACGCCTAATGCTTACAACGCGCCGCAGTTGACGGTGACGCTGGCGGAATTGACGTATCAGTCGCCTAAAGAAGGCATGTATGTGACTGAAGCGACTATTGGCGCGGCTTTCCGCTCTGATGTGCAGAATGCCAACCGTCGTTACAGTGGCCGTTATGCGGCGTCGCTGAATCAGCGTTTCGGGATGGCGCCGAATCAGGAAACCAACACCAAGCTGGTGAGCGATGTGTTGAGCGATGCGTTGACCCGGTTGTTCAAGGATCCGACGGTGGGTCAGGTGCTCGGCGAATAACGGTTCGCGGTATTCAAGAAGCCCGGTGTCAGTGATGGCACCGGGTTTTTTTGTGTCTGTCGGACTTTTGTGTGGGCTTTCTGTGGGAGCGGGCTTGCTCGCGAAGGCGGCCTGACAGCCGGCCCATCTCCCGCAGACGTACACCAATCAAAACTGTGGGAGCGAGCTTGCTCGCGATAGCGGCCTGACAGCCGACTAATCTCTTGCAGGTGTACATATCCGTTGCTGCGGTAACGGCCACTTAGGGTTCCGCCCTTACGGCGTGTCACTTTTGCAGACGCCCAAAAGTAACCAAAACGCTTCGCCCCAAGCGTCCGGCACCTCGCCTAGGCTCGGCGTTCCCTCTCTCCGGCGTCCATCAGGGGGCATCGCCTACGGTCTGCTTCGCGACGACCTCCTCTCGATGTGTCCGGCTTCGCCGTACGGCGCTGCGCGCCAACCCCCTGCTGAACACCTCCACTCGGCCTCCCGATGGGGCGGGTAGATCAAAAGCAAAGCACGGCGGCCTGACAGCCGGCCTGAGTGGTAAAGGCGCGCCACTGGTGATGATCTTCGTAGGAGCTGCCGCAGGCTGCGATCTTTTGATCTTGGCTTTTTGACGGGGTACCGCGGCTTCTAGGCGGCTTCTACATAAAAATCCAGCATGCTCACGCCGGTCAACAGGTCAGTTTCCGGCAGGTCGGCGTGTTGGTGGCCGCCCAGGGCGCAGTAGACGAGCCAGTGGCGGTCCTGGACGTTGAAGGCGAGGCTGCCGACAAGGTTTTGTTGTTCGTCGCTGGGGGTGATCAGGTAGAGGCGATCCTGGTTTTCTGCGTGCAGCATGACAGGCTCCGTGTCGGATTCGAGGGGCGACAGACTGGCTTGTTAAGGTGACGTTCAGGTGACAGCGCAGATTAATCAGTAAATTGCCGGTCTCTGGAGTGCAAAGCGCAGGGCGTAAAAAACGTTTGGCTACTTGCAGCTGTTTTCAGGCCACAGGCGCTTTTTTTACGTGAGGGTCATGATGTCGCTGCACATGAGCTGGTCTGCTGTCAGTGCCCATCCCGGGAGCCTGATGAATTTTTTCGCGTTGTTGATCGCCTTGCCCGGTGCCTGGCTATTGCACGTGACCCGTCGCCGTGAACAGCTGGCGCTGAAGAAGCTGGCGGCACAAAGCGCGGTACGGGCGATCGATGAGCCGATGCTGTTTCTGGACATCGCGACGCTACGGATGAACCGGTTTTTCTACCGTTTCGGCTTTGTCTGCCTGGCCTTGGCGCTACTGCTGTCGTGGATCAGCAGGCATTTTTGAGGTTTGCATCACCCATGAAAACGGCGCCCCGAGACGCCGTTGTTGTATTCAGCCAAAGCCTTACAGCGGTAAACCCGCTTTGACCCGGTACTGATTGCGCACCGGTGTTGCGTATTGCAGCACCAGGAACGGCCGATGTTCCTCGGGGCAGGCATCGAGGCGGCTTTGCCACTCTTGCTGGGCCTTGGCCAGTTCCTCGGCCGGGAACAACTGGGTAGCGCTCGGCACTTGCAGTTGCGGGTCGGCGTTGCTCCATTGGGCGTACGCCAGGTAGTGCACCGGGAACAACCGGTAGCCACCGAGGATCTGCCGGTCCATCTCGATTGCCAATTGCTTGGTGTCTTCGAACTGCTCGCTGATCGGTGCGGCGAAGTTCACGTGGACCCGGCCTTTGTAGCCGGTGATACCTTTGGCGATACTCACGTCATCCTCGCCGGGCACCTTGGTGTAGCTGCCGGTGGTGGCGCGGATGTACAGCTCGCGGGCCTTGGCCTGATCGCACGGGTCGTACTCGTAACTGATCGACACCGGCGTCAGGTTCAGCGACTTGATGACCTCGCCAAACGGCTCGTCCTTGCGGCTCATGTGGAACATCTTGAGGATCGCCGACTCGGTACGGTCGTCACCGTCCTTGGCGCGGCCTTCGGCCTGGGCGATCCAGATCGACTGGCAATCGTTGAGGATCGAGTGATTGATGTAGCCCGACAGCAACTGATACGCCGCCATCTTCTCGCGACGGCCGCTGATGGAGCGGTGCACGATAAAGCTCTTGTTCAGGCGCATCAGATCGCTGACGAAGGGCTTTTGCAGCAGGTTGTCACCAATCGCGATGCGTGGCGTCGGCAGGCCGGCGTGGTAGATCGCGTAGTTGACGAAGGCCGGGTCCATCACGATGTCGCGGTGGTTGGCCAGAAACAGATAAGCGCTGCCGGACTTGAATTGTTCGACGCCGGTATAGGTCACGCCGTCGGTGGCCCGCTCGATGGTGTGATCGACATAAAACTCGACCTTGTCCTGCAGGGTCGCCACCGAACTGATGCCGGCAAACTCACGGCGCAGCCGATAAGCTATAAGTGGTTTGAGCATCCAGCCGAATGCACCGGCAAAACGCGGGAAGCGGAAGTGGGTGAGGATATCTAGAAACGCCTTGTCGCCCAGCAACCGTGCCAGCACTGCTGGGACTTCGCTGTCGTCGTAAGGTCGGATGGCATCGAATTCGCCCATCATGCTCTCTTGTTAGAAACGGCTAGGGTAAGTAATGGATTAGATCGATTACACACAGGGCGCGGTCTGAAAAGTCAGCTCAAACAAAAATAGCCCTGCAAATAGACCGGCGATTATACGCACAAGTCACTTGGGAGACCGCGATGCTGGAAACCGAGCGTTACGAATGTCCTTATTGTGGTGAAGAGTCAGAGGCCGTTCTGGATTTGTCGGGAGGGGATCAGACGTATATTGAGGATTGCCCCGTGTGTTGTCGGCCGATCAAATTTACTCTGCAGACCGACGGTCATGAATGGATGCTCGAAGTTCACAGCGAAAACGAGTGAAGGGTGGCGTCTATGCAGCGCATCTACGAACCGGAAAACCTGATGGAAGGCGAGTTGTTACAAGGCATGCTGGCCAGCGAAGGCGTAGAGGCTCATCTGGTGGGGCGTGATCTGCTGGGTGGCGCGGGTGAATTGCCGGTGTTCGGGCTGCTGGGGTTGGCGGTGGATAACGATCAGGCGCAATACGCGCGCGAGTTGATCACCGCGTACAATGCCGCGCTGCCGATGCCCGGCGACGAACCGGATAGCTTTCCCGACGTCCTGGTCTGTTAGGCTGGCCTCCGTTTTCGTTCAGAGTCGTGTTGCCCCATGTGTGGACGTTTTGCCCTGTTTCGTTGGAACCCCGCGTTCGCGGCCTTGCCCGGCTTCCCGGCCGATCAGCAGGCGCAGTGGAATATTTCGCCCAACGATTCGGTGCTGATCCTGCGCGCCGAGGCCGGTCAGCGCACGCTTGCCCGCGCACGTTGGGGGCTGACGCCGCCGTGGCTGACCGATTTGTCGAAGACCCCGGCCCATGCCCGGGCAGAGACCGTCGCCGAGCAGCCGATGTTTCGCGAAGCTTTCCGCCAGCGCCGTTGCCTGCTGCCGGCCAACGGTTTCTACGAATGGCGCGGCACCACCCGCAAGCGCCCGTACTGGTTGACGCCAGGCGAAGGTTCGGCGCTGTTTTTTGCGGCGATCTGGGAAGCGTATCCGGTGCAGGAACAGGTGTGGCTCAGTACGGCGGTGGTGACTCAGGCGGCGTCGAATCAGCGTCGTCCGTTGATTCTCGATGCTGCTGGTCAGGAAGCCTGGCTCAACCCCGAAACCCCGCTGCACACCTTGCAGGCGCTGCTCGCCAGCGAACCCGCTGTATTGCGCGAGCGGGTGCTGGCGAATCTGGTGAATGATCCGAAACTCAATGCGCCGGAATGCCTGACGCCGGGTTGATGAGTTGTCTGTGCTGACGCCATCGCGAGCAAGCTCGCTCCCACACTGGATCTCCATTGTTCGCGGATTTTGTATCCACTGGAGATCAAATGTGGGAGCGAGCTTGCTCGCGATGGGGCCTTGGGATCAGACCTTGAACTGATTGATCAACCGCCGCTGTTGCTCGGCCAGTTTGGTCAGATCCGCACTGGCCGCGCTCGACTCATCCGCGCCGCCCGCGACTTCATTGGCCACCTGACCGATGTTGATCACGTTGCGGTTGATGTCATCGGCCACCGCGCTTTGCTCTTCGGCGGCGCTGGCAATCTGGGTGTTCATATCGTTGATCACCGAAACCGCCTGAGTGATGGTCTCCAGCGCCTGCGCCGCCTTGGCCGCGTGCTGCACGCTTTCGTCGGTCTTGTTCTGACTGTCTTCCATCACCCGCACCACGTCGCGCGTGCCTTGCTGCAACTGCTGAATCATCGTCTGGATTTCTTCAGTTGCCTGCTGGGTTTTCTGCGCGAGGTTGCGCACTTCATCGGCCACCACCGCAAACCCACGACCTTGTTCACCGGCCCGTGCGGCCTCGATGGCGGCGTTCAACGCCAGCAGGTTGGTCTGCTCGGCAATCCCGCGAATGGCGATCAGGATCGCGTTGATGTTCTCGCTGTCCTTGGCCAGGGTTTGCACCACGCCGACCGCTTTGCCGATTTCCACCGCGAGGACGCCAATCGAGGTCGAGGTGTCGCGCACGATTTGCATGCCCTGGGCTGCGGCCTGATCGGCATGGCTGGCGGCTTGTGCAGCCTGGGTCGCGTTGCGCGCTACGTCCTGGGCGGTGGCGGTCATTTCCTGCACCGCGGTGGCCACCTGATCGATCTCGGCCATTTGCTTGTGTACGCCGAGGTTGGTGCGAATGGCGATGTCGGCGGTATGTTCGGACGAATCGCTGACGCTCTGCACCGAGGTCACCACCTGGGTGATCATTGCCTGCAACTTGGCGAGGAAGGTATTGAAGCCCTTGGCGATCGAGCCGAGTTCGTCGGCACGGTCGCTGGTCAGGCGGCGCGTCAGGTCACCTTCGCCCTGGGCGATGTCATCGAGCATCGCGACCATCTGCTTCAGTGGCCGGGCGATACCGTGACCGACCAGCCAGATCACCAGCAAGCCCAGACCGGCAATCACCAGGCCGACCATCGCCATGCCGAAGGTGTCTGCCTTGCGTTGGGTGTTGAGGTCGCCCTGCAGTTGTTGCAAGTCAGCCATGACCGCGTTCAGCGGCAATTGCAGCAGCAGGGTCCAGCGCGCATCGGTCTGGCCGATGCCGAACGGCAAGTACAGCTCGATCCTGCCGTTGGCCTTGTCGACGTTATAGGTCACTTCGCCGCGATTGAGTTTGCCCAGGTTGGCGACCTGATTGGCATCAAGGATGTCGCTGACTTTTTCACCGAACTTGCTCGGATCCTTGGTATAGGCCACCAGACGCTGGTTGCCGCCAATCAGCGCCATTTCACCGGCACCGTTATAGAGCTTCTGGTTCGCGGCCAGGAGCATTTCCTGAATGAAGTTCACCGACAAGTCGGCGCCGACGATGCCCTGAAAGGTGCCGTTGAGCATGATCGGTTCAATAAAGGAGGCGAGCATGACGATCTTGTCGCCGACCTTGTAAGGCGCCGGGTCGATCACGCAGGATTTTTTGCTTTCCTGGGAGCACAGGTAGTACTCACTGGCGCGCACGCCGGTAGAGAGCACGGTGCGGTCGTTGACGTCTGCCAGCTTGTCGACGCCAAGGCTGCCGTCGTCGTTGCGGAACCACCACGGCAGAAAGCGCCCTGTGGTGGCATCGATACCGACGGTTTTACTGCCGATGTAGGCCGCGTCGTTGTGATCCAGCGCGTTCGGTTCCCAGCCGATGTAGGTGCCGAGAATTTTCGGATTCTTCGCGACGTTTTCCTTGATCAGGCTGATCAACTGCTCACGGCTGAGGGCAAGCGAGGGTTTGCCGTCGGCATCCTGGGAGCCGATCAAGGCGTTGACCCGAACCAGTCCGCCGGCGATCAGCAGGGGCGCTTCGAGTTCGCGCTGGATCTGGCTGACCTGGGTTTGCGCCAGTCCACGCAGGCGTTGCTCGATGACTTGCTCAAATTGCGCCTGGGTCCGCTCCTGGACCATTTCCTGGGTGCGCGCGCCGGAAAACAGCGCATACAGCACCAGCGCAGCCACCACACTGAGCACGATGGCGCCGGCGAGCGCGGCGACGGAAAACTGGATCGACTTGAATTTCATAAAGGCTCCGGACGCGGGAATGACGTCTGCCGGGTTGTATCGGCGCACGTGTGGCGGTCCATGAGTGGATTTTTTGCACATGACTGTTTTTGATCTGTGCATGTCGCACAGAGACAGGTATCGGGCCTTCGGGAATTAGGGCTTGCGCTGTTTTATGAATTTATTGCGACAGTGAGGTGGTATGTATCTGGAAATGACGTGCTACACGTCTGTTGTATCTGGCGCCGATACATTGCACCGCCTAGGATACGCGGCATGTTTTCAGGGAGCTTTTTGATGAATAAAACATTGGTTTTGTGTGCGCTGGGCGCAAGTCTGCTGCTCAGTGGTTGCCAGTCGGTCAACACCACCAACGGCGGCGCGGTGGGCGTGGAACGCAAACAGTACATGTTCAGCATGCTGTCGAGCGATGAGGTCAACCAGATGTATGCCCAGTCTTACCAAAAGACCGTGGGTGAGGCGAGCAACAAGGGTGTGCTGGACAAGAACAGTAACGAGGCCAAACGGGTTCAGGCGATTGCCAATCGGCTGATCGCCCAGGCCCCGGTCTTCCGGCCGGATTCGGCGCAGTGGCAGTGGGAAGTCAACTTGATCAAGAGTGACGAGCTCAACGCCAACTGTGGTCCTGGCGGCAAGATCATTTTCTACACCGGGCTGATCGACAGCCTGAAGCTCACCGACGATGAAATCGCTGCGGTCATGGGCCATGAAATCGCCCACGCCTTGCGCGAACATGGTCGTGAAGCGATGTCCAAGGCCTATGGCATCGAAATGGCCAAGCAGGGCGCGGGCGCCTTGCTTGGGTTGGGACAGGACACCCTGGCACTGGCCGATACGGTGGCCAACTACGGCATGACCTTGCCCAACAGCCGCGCCAATGAAAACGAAGCCGACCTGATCGGCCTGGAACTGGCCGCCCGCGCCGGTTACGACCCGAACGCGGCAATCACCCTGTGGGACAAAATGAGCAAGGCTTCCGAAGGTTCGCCACCCGAGTTCATGAGCACTCACCCGGCCTCCAGCAGCCGGGTTGCGTCGCTAAAGGCAGCGATTCCGAAAGTCATGCCGCTTTACCTGCAGGCCAAAAAGTCCTGATGGTTTTATATCGTTAGTAATGGCCTCATCGCGAGCAAGCTCGCTCCCACACTGGTCCCGTGTACACCAAAGATCAACTGTGGGAGCGAGCTTGCTCGCGATGAACGATAACGCGGTCTACCGACCTACCACCTCAAACCCACCCGCTGCTCTGCATTGCCTTGTACACCGCAACGATGGCCAGGATGAAGAACGCCGACGCTGCCAGGCGACGGATCAGGGTCAGGGGCAGTTTGTCCGCGGCAAAATTACCGGCCAGCACCACCGGCACGTTGGCGATCAGCATGCCGAGCGTGGTGCCGATGATCACCAGCCACAGTTCCGGGTACTGAGCGGCGAGCATCACAGTGGCGATCTGGGTCTTGTCACCGATTTCGGCGAGGAAGAACGCAATCAGCGTGGTCAGGAACGGCCCGAATTTGCGTGCGGTGCTGGCTTCGTCGTCATCCATCTTGTCCGGCACCAGGGTCCACAGCGCCGTCGCGGTAAAGCTCGCGGCGAGGATCCAGTGCAGTGTCGCATCCGAGAAGAAACTCCCGAACCAGGCACCGACAGCGCCCGCAGCGGCGTGGTTGGCCAGGGTTGCGGCGACGATACCGGCGATGATCGGCCAGGGTTTGCGAAAGCGTGCGGCGAGAATGAGCGCGAGCAATTGCGTCTTGTCGCCGATTTCGGCCAAGGCAACGACTGCAGTAGGGACGAGCAGAGAATCCAGCATCAGGGTTTTCCTAAGGGGCGGGTCGACACGGCTATGACACGTACAGCCTCCCCGCCCCGGGTAAGGTGTGCGTGTCATAGGTCTTGTCAAACCCTGCGATCCGTCTGTGCGGTCGCTTGGGTCGCATACGCCATGGTCTGAGGACCAAGTATGTTGACGTATGCCGGACGAGCATGGCGCTCGTGGGAGACTACTCCCCTAGGACGGAGCGGATTCTGCCTAGGCAAAATCCATTCGGCAAGCGCTAATTTCTAGCCGCGTTTGGCCCGGTAGATTCGAAAACCCTGACCTTCGGCCTTGATCGCACACACACCGAGATGCTCCTCGATCAGCGGCTGATATTTCAGGAAACTGTTGGCCACCAGCCGAAGCTCGCCACCGTTTTTCAGATGTTTGGCTGCTTTTCGCAGCAAATTCTCCGTGGCGTGATAGTCCGTATGGACCCCGACATGGAACGGCGGGTTGCTCAGAATCGCGCTCAACCCCATCGGCGCAGCGTCGATACCATCACCCGTCAGTACCTCGGCTTCCAGGCCATTGGCGGCCAATGTCAGGCGACTGCTGGCCGCGGCGAACGCATCAACGTCGAGCAGGGTGACGGTGTTGTGTGGATAACGCCGTTTCACCGCCGCGCCCAAAACGCCTGCACCACAACCGAAGTCCAGCAAGTGACCGCTCGGCAGTTTGTCCAGGTGTTCGAGCAGCAGGGCACTGCCGCGATCCAGTCGACCGTGACTGAATACGCCCGGCAAGCTGATGACTTTCAGCGGGCCTTCGGCCAACGGCAGCTCGTATTCCTGCGCCAGGCTTTCCAGTGATTTGGCCTCGGGTGCGTTGGCCACGGTCACCTGCCAGAGCTGGCAGTGGCGTGCGCTGTCGAGCTTGCGCGGTTTGCCAAAGGGGTTCAGCTGTTTGGCCGCGCCTTCGACGCCGCTGCGTTTTTCACCCACAAGGTACAGCTCACGACCGGCCAGGCGCGAGGCGAGGGCGTTGAGGATGTAGTCGGTCAAATCCTTGGATTTGGGCAGGAACACCACGGCTGTTTCAAATTCACGGCTCGGAGCATTCACGCCAAAGTGGCTGCGCTCGGCAAAGCGTGCGTCCAGCGCCGCTTGGTCGCCTGCATGCCAGCACCAGCCGTGAGCGTTGGGCAATTTGCCCAGCAAGTCATCGGCGGGCAAGCCGGCCAGCAGCAACTCGCCTTGAAACAACTCGGCCTGACGAAGCAGTACTTCACTGCGCGGATCCATACTCTGCTCCTTGAAAAAAAGTGCGGCAGTTTATCAACTGACGACCCGCAGCGCTGTACCGCTGAAGAAGCCTTGGGCATTTTCGGTCAGTTGACCGACGATTCGTTGCCGCGCCTCGCGGCTGCCCCAGGCGTTGTGCGGGGTGACGATCAAGCGTGGAATGTCGCCGGCCAACAGTGGATTGCCGGCGGTGGGTGGCTCGACGCTCAGGACGTCGGTCGCCGCACCGCCCAGATGACCACTGCGCAAGGCATCGGCCAAGGCTTGTTCATCGATCAGGCCACCGCGAGCGGTGTTGACTACAAATGCACCGGGTTTGAGCAGCGCCAGTTCGCGGGCGCCGATGAAATGGCGGGTATGTTCGTTGAGCGGGCAGTGCAGGGTCAGCGCGTCGATTTGCGGCAGCAGTTCATCCAGCGGCAAGCGGTCGGCGCGGGCCGGGCGCCCAGGCAGTTGGCCGAGCAACACGCGCATGCCAAAGGCTTCGGCCAGCCGCGCTACGGCGCCCCCCAACTCACCATGGCCGAGCAGGCCAAGGGTTTTGCCTTCGAGTTCGACGATCGGGAAATCCAGCAGGCAGAACTGTTTGGCCTGCTGCCAGCGACCTTCACCGACGGCTTTCTGGTAGTCGCTCAGGCGGGTGGCGAGGTTGAGCAGCAACATGATCGTGTGTTGCGCCACCGAAGGCGTGCCGTAACCCTGGCAGTTGCTCACGGTAATCCCTTGGGCGCGGGCGGCGGCCAGGTCGACGTTGTTGGTGCCGGTGGCGGCGATCAGGATCAGCTTCAGCTCGGGGCAGGCTTTGAGCGTTTCGGCATTCAGCAGGACTTTGTTGCTGATCGCTACGCTGGCGCCTTGCAGCCGTTCGACAATGTTTTCAGGCGTGGTCAGTGAGCGCAGCTGCAAGTCATCGAAGCATTGCTGCAATCCACTGAGGTCAAGGTCGCCGAGGTCCAGGGAACTGTGGTCGAGGAATACGGCGCGGCGATTGTTCGTCATTAACTGTACCTTTTGCGCGTGAGTCTGAAGGCGTAATCTGCCGAGCCTACCAGATGAAACAAGTCGTTACGCTTGGCCTAAAGGAGCCCCCCCCCATGTACTGGACAGAGTTTTTGACCGTCGCCCTGATTCACCTGCTTGCCGTGGCAAGCCCAGGCCCGGACTTTGCCGTAGTGGTGCGTGAGGCCGTGACCCACGGTCGTCGCGCCGGGACGTGGACGGCGCTGGGCGTCGGCTCGGCGATCTTCCTGCACGTGGGCTACTCGTTGCTCGGTATCGGCCTGATCGTGTCGCAGTCGATCATGCTGTTCAACGCGCTGAAATGGCTGGCGGCCGCCTACCTGCTGTACATCGGTTTCAAGGCCCTGCGCGCGCAACCGGCGAAGCCTGCCACCGAAAACCTGCACAAGGAAGCCGGCGAGCGCACCGCCCGCGGCGCGTTCACCGCAGGGTTCGTGACCAACGGCCTGAACCCCAAAGCCACGCTGTTCTTCCTGTCGCTGTTCACCGTGGTGATCAACCCGCATACACCGCTGGCGATTCAGGCCGGTTACGGCGTTTACCTGGCTGCGGCCACCGCGACCTGGTTCTGCCTGGTGGCAATGCTGTTCAGCCAACAGCGCGTACGGGCCGGTTTTGCCCGCATGGGGCATTGGTTCGATCGCACGATGGGCGTGGTGCTGATTGCGATCGGCGTGAAGCTGGCGTTTACCGAGATGCATTGATCGGGAATCGCTCGTAGGAGCAGCCTGCGGCAGCTCCTACGGTTGATTGCGTGGTGGCAGGAAGGATGCTGGCGCAAAGCTAGCATTTGTACGGCTGTGCAAATCATCCCTTTGGCTGATTTAGCTGGCGCTCAGGCTGACTAAAGTGCAAATCTTTCAGCCACGACCGTGCAGTCAGATAAAGGGATGCTTATGTTGGAGACTCGCGTTATTCCGCCAGCCAAAGGCGCTTATCAATACCCGCTGTTGATCAAGCGGTTGCTGATGTCCGGCAGCCGCTACGAGAAAACCCGCGAGATCGTTTACCGCGACAAATTGCGCTACAGCTATCCGACCCTCATCGAGCGTGTCGCGCGGCTGGCCAACGTACTGACGGCGGCCGGGGTCAAGGCCGGGGATACCGTGGCGGTGATGGATTGGGACAGCCATCGCTATCTGGAATGCATGTTTGCCATCCCGATGATCGGTGCGGTGATCCACACCATCAACGTGCGCCTGTCACCCGAGCAGATCCTCTACACCATGAACCACGCCGAGGACCGCTTCGTGCTGGTCAACAGCGAGTTCGTCGGGCTCTATCAGGCGATTGCCGGGCACCTGACCACCGTCGAGAAAACCCTGCTGCTCACCGACTTGCCGGAAAAAACTGCCGATCTGCCCAACCTGGTGGGCGAGTACGAGCAACTGCTGGCCGCCGCGAGCCCGCAGTACAGCTTCGAAGATTTCGACGAAAATTCGGTGGCCACCACCTTCTACACCACTGGCACCACCGGCAATCCCAAAGGCGTGTATTTCACCCACCGGCAACTGGTGCTGCACACCATGGGCGTGTCGACGATCATGGGCAGCATCGACAGCGTGCGCCTACTGGGCACCAACGACGTGTACATGCCGATCACCCCGATGTTCCACGTGCATGCCTGGGGCTTGCCGTACGTGGCGACCATGCTCGGGCTCAAGCAGGTTTACCCCGGCCGTTACGACCCGGAATACCTGGTCGAGTTGTGGCGCAAGGAGAAGGTCAGCTTCTCCCATTGCGTGCCGACCATCCTGCAAATGGTCCTCAACGCCAAGGCCGCACAAGGCACGGATTTCGGCGGCTGGAAAATCGTCATCGGCGGCAGCGCCCTGAATCGTGCGCTGTACGAAGCGGCCAAGGCCAAGGGTATTCAGTTGACCGCCGCCTATGGCATGTCGGAAACCGGGCCGCTGGTGTCCTGCGCTCACCTCAACGATGAGCTGATGGCCGGCACCGAAGACGAACGCACCACCTATCGGATCAAGGCCGGCGTGCCCGGCCCCTTGGTCGAAGCGGCGATCATCGACGCTGACGGTCACTTCCTGCCGGCGGACGGCGAGTCCCAGGGCGAACTGGTGCTGCGTGCGCCGTGGCTCACCGAAGGTTATTTCAACGAGCCGCAGAAGGGCGAAGAGCTCTGGGCCGGGGGTTGGCTGCATACCGGCGACGTCGCGACCCTGGACAGCATGGGGGTGATCGACATCCGCGACCGGATCAAGGATGTGATCAAGACCGGTGGCGAGTGGATTTCCTCCCTGGACCTCGAAGACCTGATCAGTCGCCATCCGGCGGTACGTGAAGTAGCAGTGGTCGGTATTCCGGATCCGCAATGGGGCGAGCGCCCGTTTGCCTTGCTGGTGGTCCGTGAAAGCCACGTGATTGGGGCCAGGGAACTCAAGGAACATCTCAAGCCTTTCGTCGAACTGGGGCACCTGAGCAAGTGGGCCATCCCGAGCCAGATCGCCCTTGTTACTGAAATTCCCAAGACCAGTGTCGGCAAGCTCGACAAGAAGCGTATCCGCGTCGACATCGCACAATGGCAGGCGAGCAACAGCACCTTCCTTTCGACGCTTTAAGCGTCCTTTGCCGTGCCCGAAAGGGCCCGGCAAGCCCACCAAGCAAGCGCTTGGCTTGTTTATTCCAAATTTTCAGCCATCCTTGCCGGGCCGACATCTGTCGGGCTGGCACAGGACTGTTCCAGGGTGGTCGGGGGCTGCAAATCACACTTTAGAGGGATCAAGCAGTACCACCTGCTGGCTATAGTCCGCTCAAGGATTTTTAAGAACGCGGCAAACGCACAGGAAAGCGGCGATGCAACTTTGAATGACTTCGCGAGCGCATGGCTCTCCGTCCTTCAAAGCGTTTTTAAAAGTGCTCACTGCCATAACAATAAAAGCACATGGAGTAGCGTCGATGACATCAGTAAACCAGTTCTGGCGCCGGGCGAAACTGCCTCTGGCGGTCAGTCTCGCCTCTACGCTCGCCGGGCCCGCATTCGGCGTCAGTTTCAACGTCGGTGAAATCGAAGGTCAGTTCGACTCGTCCCTCTCTCTGGGCATGAGTGTGTCTACCCAGCAGCCGAACAAGAACCTGATCGGTGTCAACAACGGTGGGAAGGGCCTGTCCCAGACCTCCGATGACGGTCACTTGAACTTCAAGAGCGGGCAAGCCTTTTCGAAAATCTTCAAGGGCATCCATGACCTTGAATTGAAATACGGCGATACCGGCGTCTTCGTACGCGGTAAATACTGGTACGACTTCGCGCTGCAAAACCAGGACCTGGAATTCAAGAACGTCAGCAACGACGGACGCAAGGAAGGCGCCAGGTCGTCGGGTGGGGAAATCCTCGACGCCTTCGTCTACCACAACTACTCCATTGCCGATGAGCCGGGTTCCGTGCGCTTGGGCAAACAGGTGGTCAACTGGGGTGAAAGCACCTTCATCGGCGGCGGCATCAACTCGATCAACCCGATCGACGTGTCCGCATTCCGTCGTCCCGGTGCCGAGATCAAGGAAGGCCTGATCCCGGTCAACATGTTCTACATCTCGCAAAGCCTGACCGAGAGCCTGTCGGCTCAAGCGTTCTACCAGATCGGCTGGGACCAGACCGTTGTCGACAATTGCGGCACGTTCTTCTCTCAGCCAGACATTATTGCCAACGGTTGCACCGATAACCTGCGCGTACTGAACAAGCGCTCGACCATTCCGGCCGTCGCTCTGGGGCCATTGGCCGCGAATGGTGTCGACGTCAACGAAGAGGGGGTACTGGTTCGTCGTGGTCGGGACCGCGAGGCGAGCAACGGCGGTCAGTGGGGCGCGGCCTTCAAGTACATGTTCGATCCGCTGGACACCGAGTTCGGCGCCTACTTCATGAACTACCACAGCCGTGCGCCGATCTTCAGCGCCACCGGTGCTCCGCAGTCGGTCTATAACGGCGTCAAGGCACTGCCGGGGCCATTCCAGGCGCTGGGTCCGCTGCTGGTCGCGGGTAACTCGCAGTACTTCGTCGAGTACCCGGAAGACATCCGCCTCTATGGCCTGAGCTTCTCCACCACCCTGCCTACCGGTACGGCGTGGAGCGGTGAGATCAGCTACCGGCCGAATGCGCCGGTGCAGTTGAACTCCACCGATATCCTGTTCGCCGGTGTTCGGCCGCTGGGTGGCGCGCTGACCAACGCTTCGTTGCTCCAGGGTGTTCCAGGGGAAGACCTGCACGGCTATCGCCGCAAGGAAATCACCCAGATCCAGACTACCTTCACGCACTTCTTCGACCAGGTCATGGGCGCCCAGCGTCTGACCGTGGTGGGTGAAGTTGGACTGACTCACGTTGGTGGCCTGGAAAGCACGTCCGATGTCCGTTATGGCCGCGATCCGGTCTTCGGCCCAGGCGAACTGCCCGCCACGGGTGGTCTGGACACCTGCTCGCAGATCCTCAACACCTCCACCATCAACGGCGCGGGGGCGGGTGCTGCGACCAACAACCGTAGCAGCAACTGCAACAACGATGGTTTCACCACCGCCAACTCCTGGGGCTACCGCGCACGCGCCATTTGGGAATACCCGGACGTATTCGCCGGCGTGAACCTCAAGCCGAACGTGGCCTGGTCGCATGACGTCAGCGGTTACTCGCCTGGCCCTGGCGGCAACTTCGAGGAAGGTCGCAAAGCGGTCAGCCTGGGGCTCGATGCCGAGTACCAGAACACCTACACCGCGAGCCTTGCGTACACCAACTTCTTTGGCGGCAAGTACAGCACCGTGGATGATCGCGACTTCGTTGCGCTCAGCGTCGGCGTGAACTTCTAAGCACTGCATATTCAGGACAAACAACAATATGAAAGTTACCAAAAGTCTTTTGCAAGCGGGTGTCCTTGGGCTTTCGCTGCTGGCGACCGCGGTCATGGCAGCGGTTCCGGCAGCTGAAGCGGACAAGTTGGGCAAGAGCCTGACGCCGATGGGCGCGGAAATGGCAGGCAATGCCGATGGCTCGATCCCGGCCTGGAAACCCTTGGAGAAAAACGCCGGCACCGTCGACGGCAAAGGTTTCCTGTCCAACCCGTATGCCAGTGAGCAACCGCTGTTCACCATCACTGCGCAAAACGTCGACAAGTACAAAGACAAACTGGCGCCGGGCCAATACGCGATGTTCAAGCGTTACCCGGACACCTTCAAAATGCCGGTTTACCCGTCTCATCGTGGCGCGACCGTGCCGGATCAGGTGTTCGCCGCCATCAAGAAGAACGCCACCAACACCAACCTGGTGTCCGGCGGCAACGGCCTGGAGAACTTCGAAACGGCCGTGCCGTTCCCGATTCCGAAAAGCGGCGTCGAAGTCATCTGGAACCACATCACCCGCTATCGTGGCGGCAGCGTGACCCGTCTGGTGACCCAGGCCACGCCTCAGCCAAACGGCTCGTACAGCCTGGTGTATTTCCAGGACCAGTTCGTGTTCCGTGACAAGATGAAGGATTACGACCCGAAAAACCCGGGCAACATCCTGTTCTACTTCAAGCAGAAAGTGACCGCGCCGGCGCGTCTGGCCGGTGGTGTGCTGCTGGTTCACGAAACCCTCGACCAGGTGAAGGAACCGCGTTCGGCGTGGGTCTACAACGCCGGTCAGCGTCGTGTGCGTCGTGCCCCGCAAGTGTCGTATGACGGGCCGGGTACGGCTGCCGATGGCCTGCGTACTTCCGATAACCTGGACATGTACAACGGTGCACCGGATCGTTACGACTGGAAGCTCGAAGGCAAGAAAGAGATGTACATCGCCTCCGACAGCTACAAGCTCGACTCGCCGACGCTCAAGTACGACGAAATCATCAAGGCCGGGCATATCAACCAGGACCTGGCGCGTTACGAACTGCGTCGCGTCTGGCATGTGGTTGCCACCCTGAAGGAAGGTCAGCGGCACATTTATGCCAAGCGTGACTTCTACATTGACGAAGACACCTGGCAAGCCGCGGTCATCGATCACTACGACGGTCGTGGTCAACTCTGGCGTGTGGCTGAGGCGCATGCCGAGAACTACTACGACCAGCAAGTGCCGTGGTATGCCCTGGAAACCCTCTACGACCTGCAGTCCGGCCGCTATCTGGCGCTGGGCATGAAGAACGAAGAGAAGCGCGCGTATGACTTCGGCTTTACCGCGAGCACCAGTGATTTCACCCCGGCTGCACTGGCTCAGGACGGCGTTCGCTAACGTGTCGTAACACAGAGGCCGCATCCTCGAAAAACGCCCCGACTGGTTCGGGGCTTTTTTTTTGCCTCAAAAAGATCGTAGTCTTTTTGTAGCCATTTGTAGCAGGAACCTTCAATCCGATCCGGTTTACCGCTAGTCTGCGGACATCTGCAATGCCGACAACAGCACTTCAACAAGAGTTGGCTATGACTGACCTGTTCCGAATCCAAAGGCCATCCAGCGCGGCAATGCCTGTGCTGGAGGGGCGTTTTTACCGGCCACCCTTGCCCGACGGCTATGTGCTGCGGCCTCGTCTGTGCGAGCGGCTGAGCGCCGGGTTGCAGGGGCGATTGCTGTTGGTCAGCGCGCCGGCGGGGTTCGGTAAAAGCTCATTGGCGGTGGAGTTCTGTCAGAGCCTGCCAGCGCATTGGCAAAGCCTCTGGTTGGGGTTGAGTCCGCGCGACAATGATCCCGGGCGCTTCCTCGAACGGCTGCTTGAAGGCCTGCAAAACTATTTTCCACAGCTGGGCAGACAGGCCCTTGGCCTGCTGAAAATGCGTCAGCGCCATCAACCGTTCGCCTTCGAAGAATGGCTGGACGGGCTGCTCGACGAACTGGCGACTCACTTGTCACCGAGCACGCCGCTGCTGCTGGTTTTGGATGACTACCATCTGGCCCAGGGCCCGGTGCTCGATCGCTGCCTGCAATTTTTCCTCAATCATTTGCCCGAAGGCCTGCTGGTACTGGTGACCAGTCGCCAGCGCCCCGACTGGCATCTGGCGCGCTTGCGTCTGTCGCGGCAATTGCTTGAGCTGCACGAACAGGACCTGCGCCTGACTCACGACGAATCCCAGGCCCTGCTGGATCGACACAGCAGTTCATTGCGTGGCGAGGCGCTGGAGAGTCTGATCCAGCGCAGCGAAGGCTGGGTCGCGGGGCTGCGTTTCTGGTTGCTGGCCGCCTCCGAAGCACGCAATGGCGGCGCGTTGCCGCAGCCGCTGCACGGTGGCGAAGGCTTGATACGCGACTACCTGCTTGAAGAAGTCATCGATTGCCTGCCCGCCGAGGTGCAGTCATTTTTGTACGACACCGCGCCGCAAGAGCGCTTTTGCAGCGAACTCTGCGACGCCGTGCGTGAAGCCCATGACAGCGCCGAGATCCTGCGTTTTCTGCTGTCGCATCAGGTGTTCCTGGTGCCGCTCGACGAGCACGGCCATTGGTATCGTTATCACCATCTGTTTTCCGACCTGTTGCGCAGCCGGCCGATCGCCAATGCCATGGTGCCCACCGCCAGCCTGCACCTGCGCGCCTGTCGCTGGTTCAACGCCCAGGGTTTGCTCGATGAAGCGGTGGAGCAGGCATTACGCGCCGGGCACCTGGATGTAGCGGCGAACCTGGTACAGAACCTTTCCGAAGAACAACTGCTGGCCGAACAGAACGTCGGCATGCTGCTGCGCTGGAAAATGGACTTGCCCGACAGCCTGCTGATCAGCACCCCAAGGTTGATCGTGTTGTACAGCTGGGCGCTGGGATTGGCCTGTCAGCTCGACGCTGCCGAAGAGTTGGCGAGCCACTTGAGCCGCTTCCTGCCGGCGCCTTCGGCCACCGCGCAAAAATCCATGTTGGCGCAATGGCTGGCACTGAGCGGGATCATCGCCCGTGGTCGCGGCCAGCGTGAGCTGACGTTGGTGTACTGCACCGAAGCGCTGGAGAGCCTGCCGCACAAACGCTATGGCCAACGCTTGATGTGCCTGTCGACCTTGTCCAACCTGGCGATCGCCGACGCAGACCTGTGGCGTGCCCGGGGTTTGAACCGTGAGTCGCTGGAACTGGCGCAACGGGTTGGCAACCCGCTGTTCGAAGCGCTGGCCCATTACGACCGCGCGCGAGTGCTGCAAGCGCGGGGGGAAATTCTCCGTTCGCTGGACGAAGTGCATCAGGGCCAGCAACGCTTGCAGGGTTTATCGCCGCAGCGGCTGTACGCCGTTCGCGCACGCCTGACCTTGTATGAAGGTTTTCTGCTGACCCTGCGCATGCAACCCGAAACCGGGCTGGCGCGTTTACGGACGGGGCTGAACGAAGCGCGAGCCTGTCGCGATATCAGCGTGCTGATCGGTCACTGCGTGATCGCCAAGCTTGAGGGCGCCAAAGGCGAGTTCGCCAAAGCCTTCGCCGAACTGGCCGAGGCCGAACGGCTGATGCACATCTGGGACGTGCCGCCGATCTACTACCTGGCGATGATCACCCTGGTCAAATGCGAACTTTGGCTGGCTCAGGGCCGTACCGACCTGGCCGAAGCCTGGCTGGCGCGACTGGGCCAGACCTACAACGGCGAACAGGCAGCGGCGCCACCGGAGTTTCATCCGCAAATGCCGCTGCACATCGAATTGCAGCAAGCGCTGCTGGAGTCCATTCAAGGGCAGCCGATGCTGGCCGAAGGGCGCCTCAATGCGCTACTTGAGCACGGGCAGAAGACCGGACGGCAGATGCTCTGTGTGATGGCGTTGAGTCAGAAGGTTGCGCTGCTGCTGAATCATGGCCGTGAACCCGAGGCACGTCAGGCCCTGGGGCAGGCCTTTGAGGCTGCGGCGGGTGGCGTCCTGCAACCCTTCGAGTGGTTACTGCGTGAGCGCCCGGACTGGCTGCGTGAGCAACTGCTGAACTGCCCGCCCGGTGCACTGCGAGAGAGCCTGGTCGAACGCTTGCCCCAAGCGGTTGTGCGCGAGATGGTTGAGCCGCAGCACCCCAGTGAAGCCCTCAGTGCCCGCGAACAGGCAGTACTGCAATTGATCGCCCAAGGCTGCTCGAACCAGGAAATCAGCGATCAGCTGTTTATCTCGCTGCACACCGTCAAAACCCACGCCAGCCACATCAACAGCAAACTCGGCGTCGAACGCCGCACTCAGGCGGTGGCCCGGGCCAAGGAATTAGGGTTGTTGGCGTAATGCCCAACAGCCTTTTGTTGATTGATCACGGGTGGGCCTTCGCGGTCAGCTGCTCCCGACAATAATCCGCAAACAACTGCGCCGGTTTGGTCAGTTGCCCGCGTTTGAGCCAGGCCGCCACCAACCCCGAACCGGTCACCTCTTCGACAATGTCCACGCACACCACTTTCTGCCCGTCGTAGGTGCATTCCGAATGCGGTCGGGTGACCAGAATCGAAAAGCCGAAACCCTGGCCAACCATCCCGCGCACCATCTCGATCGACGGCGAGCTGAAGGCAATTCTTGGCGTCAATCCGAGCTCTTCAAACAAGCTGACGAAGTAGGTTCGGCTCGGCTGCACGTCGAGCAGAATCATCGGTTCCAGGCACAGGTCACGCAGGGACACCTGCGCTTGCCGGGCAAAACGATGATCGGCTGGCAACAGCGCATAAGGCCGTTGCGCCGGCATCAGTGGTTCGGTTTCGATGGTGGCGTCCAGGTCGTGCTCGTAAAGGATCGCCAGATCGAAAGCGCCCGAGGTCAAATTCTGCACCAGCTCTTGCTGCTCGCCGTCGCGGATGCGGATTTCCACCCCCGGATACAGCGCCGAGAACCCGGCAATCAATTGCGGCAGGTACAACGGCGCAACCGTTTCAAAGCAGCCGATATCGATCTGCCCGGACACCACGTCGTTGTCGGCCAGGGCGTTCTGTTCGAACTCCTTGGCCATGCGCAGCAGCTCCTGAGCCTTGCGATAGAAGCGTGCGCCGCTGGGTGTCAGGGAAACGCCCTGGGCGTGGTGACGGATCAGCAGTTGCACGCCAAAGCTGTTTTCCAGGCCCTTGATCGCCGTGGAAATCGACGGCTGGGCGATATACAGCTTGCGCGATGCCTCGGCGACGCTGCCGCATTCGACGGTGGTGATGAAGTACTTCAATTGACGCAGATTGTAGGCAGCCACAGCAAACCTCGGGGTGGATGGATTCGACTTCAGCCTCGACCGTTGAACCCAAGCAATGTGCGCACCGCCCTTATCCGCTTGGGCGACGGTCTTGTTGTGTTTGAACAATAACCACATGGCGCGCACGCAGGGAGTTTAGCTAGCCAGTTTTTTCATCGCCTGCGACCACATATTTACTATTTTTCCCCGGCAGCAGCCTGAGCCACCATCGATTGCACAATAAAAAGTCCAAGGAGCATCCGAACGTGTTCGAGCTTGAATATTGGCAAGGCCAGGCCGCCGCGCTGCAGTTTCGTACCCAGGCGTTGATTGATGGCAAACAACGGCCGGCGCAATCCGGGCAAACCTTTACCGCGATCAACCCGGCCACTGGCGCCGTGTTGGCCGAGGTGGCCGCGTGCGGCAGTGAAGACGTCGATGCAGCGGTGATCAGCGCACGGCGGGCGTTTGAGTCGGGCGTGTGGTCGGCGCGTTCGCCCAGTGAGCGCAAACAGGTGCTGCTGCGTTTGGCCGAGCTGATCATGGCCAACCGCGAAGAACTGGCGCTGCTCGATTCGCTGAACATGGGCAAACCGGTGATGGATGCCTACACCATCGACGTGCCGGGCGCCGCCGGGGTGTTTCGCTGGTACGCCGAAAGCCTCGACAAACTCTACGACCAGATCGCCCCGAGTGCGCAGAACGTGCTGGCGACCATCACCCGCGAAGCGCTCGGCGTGGTAGCAGCGGTGGTGCCGTGGAATTTTCCGTTGGACATGGCCGCGTGGAAACTCGCGCCGGCACTGGCGGCCGGCAATTCGGTGATCCTCAAACCGGCCGAGCAATCGCCGTTCTCCGCCTTGCGTCTGGGTGAGCTGGCGCTGGAAGCGGGTGTGCCGGCAGGCGTACTGAACGTGCTGCCGGGCCTCGGTGAACAGGCGGGCAAGGCCTTGGGTTTGCACCCGGATATCGATTGCCTGGTGTTCACCGGCTCGACCGAAGTCGGCAAATATTTCATGCAGTACTCGGCGCAGTCGAACCTCAAACAGGTGTGGCTGGAGTGCGGCGGCAAGAGCGCCAATCTGGTGTTCGCCGACTGTCAGGACCTTGACCTGGCGGCGCAGAAAGCTGCGTTCGGGATTTTCTTCAATCAGGGTGAAGTCTGTTCCGCCAACTCGCGGCTGCTGGTGGAGCGTTCGATTCATGACGAGTTCGTCGAGCGCCTCAAGGCCCAGGTCGAACGCTGGCAGCCGGGCGATCCGCTGGACCCGTCGAGCACTGCTGGGGCGATTGTCGACAGCCGGCAAGCGGCGCGGATCATGAAGTTCATCCAGCAGGCTGAGCGTCAGGGAGCGAAGCGCGTGTGCGGTGGTCAGCAGTCGACCTTCAACGGCTCGGACAACTTCATTCAGCCGACGATTTTTACCGGCGTGACGGCGGACATGCCACTGTTTCGCGACGAGGTATTCGGCCCGGTATTGGCAGTCACTGCATTCGATGACGAGGCCCACGCCTTGCAACTGGCCAACGACAGCGTTTACGGTCTGGCGGCGTCACTGTGGACCGACGACCTCAATCGCGCCCACCGCGTGGCGCGGCAATTACGTGCGGGTACAGTGTCGGTCAACAGCGTCGATGCGCTCGATGTGACGGTGCCTTTTGGCGGCGGCAAGCAGTCCGGTTTTGGCCGTGACCTGTCGCTGCACTCATTCGATAAATACACCCAGTTGAAGACCACCTGGTTTCAACTGCGCTGACAATAAAAACGGAGAACTGGCGATGACCACCCCACGTGACACCCGCGACTACCAGGCCGCCGATGCTGCGCACCACATCCACGCGTTCGTCGATCAGAAAGCCCTCAACGACGAGGGGCCACGGGTGATGGTCCGTGGCGACCGCCTGCATCTGTGGGACAACGACGGTCGGCGTTACCTCGATGGCATGTCCGGGTTGTGGTGCACCAACCTCGGTTACGGGCGCAAGGACCTGGCGGCTGCGGCGAGCCAGCAGCTGGAGCAGTTGCCGTACTACAACATGTTTTTCCACACCACCCACCCGCAGGTGATCGAGCTCTCCGAGCTGCTGTTCAGCCTGCTGCCGGGGCACTACAGCCACGCGATCTACACCAACTCCGGCTCCGAGGCCAACGAGGTGTTGATCCGCACGGTACGGCGCTACTGGCAGGTGCTGGGCAAGCCCGAGAAGAAAATCATGATCGGCCGCTGGAACGGTTACCACGGCTCGACCCTGGCCGCCACCGCGCTGGGCGGGATGAAGTTCATGCACGAAATGGGCGGGATGATTCCGGACATCGCGCACATCGACGAACCGTACTTCTTCGCCCACGAAGGCAACCTCACGCCAGCCGAGTTTGGTCTGCGGGCGGCGCGTCAACTCGAAGAAAAGATTCTTGAACTGGGTGCCGACAAGGTCGCCGGGTTTATCGCCGAGCCATTCCAGGGCGCTGGCGGAATGATCTTCCCGCCAGAAAGCTACTGGCCGGAAATTCAGCGGATCTGCCGCAAGTACGACGTGCTGCTGTGCGCCGATGAAGTGATCGGCGGTTTCGGTCGTACCGGCGAATGGTTCGCCCACGAGCACTTTGGTTTTGAACCCGACACCTTGTCCATCGCCAAGGGCCTGACCTCGGGTTACATCCCCATGGGCGGGCTGATTTTGTCCAAGCGCATGGCACAGGTGCTGGTGGAGCAGGGCGGGGTGTTTGCCCACGGCCTGACCTATTCCGGGCACCCGGTCGCGGCGGCGGTGGCGATTGCCAACCTCAAGGCCTTGCGCGATGAAGGCGTGGTCACGCGGATCAAGGATGACATCGGGCCGTACCTGCAAAAGTGCCTGCGCGAAGTGTTCGGTAATCACCCGTTGGTGGGTGATATCCAGGGCGTGGGCATGGTTGCGGCCTTGCAGTTGGCCGAGGACAAAACCAGCCGCAAACGCTTCGCCAACGAGAACGACATCGCCTGGCGCTGCCGCACGATTGGTTTCGAAGAGGGGGTGATCATTCGTTCGACCCTGGGCCGGATGATCATGGCCCCGGCGCTGATTGCCACGCGTGAAGAAGTCGATGAACTGGTCGGCAAAACCTTGCGTGCGGTGGATCGTACGGCGCAGGAGTACGGCCGGCTCTGAGATTGCCGGAAGGTCCTGCGGACCTTAATCGCGAGCAAGCTCGCTCCCACATTGGATGGGTGTCGGTCTCGGTAATGTGACCAACGCAGATCCCTGTGGGGCGAGCTTGCTCGCGATTGCTTTTGCCCATTCAACCCATTCCCCACGTCTTGCACCCACCCCGGGCATCCCCGCCCATGGCGCCCTTTTGCAGTGCGCGCTACCGAGGTTTTTCTTCATTCGCGGCGACATATTTCCTCGTTTTCCTATGGTCTCCCTTGGGCCAACATCAACCTTGCCAGTCAGCCGAACGCTGACCACCTTAAGGTCCATTCAGAGACCGCACCGAGTCACTGTTCGAGGCCGCTGGCCGTACTGCCCCGCAAGACAAAACTAAATCAACAGCTGTGGGAGTGCTCCATGATCAAGTCCTTGCTAACCCGTTTCGCTCAACCCCTCGCCATCACCGCCATCGCTGCCGGGGTCGCCACCAGCGCCCAGGCCGGCACCCTGTCCATCGGCCACACCACGTGGGTCGGCTACGGCACGTTGTACCTTGCCCAGGACATGGGTTACTTCAAGGAGAACGGCCTGACCGTCGAACTGCCGGTGGTGGAAGAGGCCTCGATGTACATGGCCGCCCAAGCCTCGGGTCAGTTATCCGGCTCGGCCTCGACCATCGATGAAGTGCTCAAGTACCGTCCGCAGTTCTGCTTCAAGGCAGTCGCGGCACTGGATGACAGCCATGGTGGCGACGGTGTGTTGGTGGGCAAGGACGTCATGAGTCTGCAAGAGCTCAAAGGCAAAGCCGTGGCGGTGAACGAAGGTTCGACCTCGCAGTTCTGGCTCTCGTACCTGCTGAAAAAGAACGGCATGAAAATGAGCGACATCACCGTGCAGAACATGACCGCCGACGATGCCGCCACCGCGTTCATCGCCGGTCGTGTGCCGGCCGCCGTGACCTGGGAACCCCATCTGTCGATGGTCCGCGACAAGAAGCAAGGCAAAGTACTGATCGACAGCAGCACCACCCCCGGCGTGATCGTCGACGTGGTGGCGCTCAACTGCAACGTCATCGAAAAACAACCGGAGGACGTCAAAGCGCTGGTCGCCGGTTTGTACAAAGCGGTGAAGTACACCCAGGACCATCCGGACGAGGCCTACGCAATCATGGCCAAAGGCGTCGGCGGTTACCTCGCCGATCCGAAGGAACTGGCCGCTGCCGCCAAAGGCGTGCGCTTCTACGATCAGGCGATGAGCGAAAAACTCCTCGGCTCGCCGGGCAACCCGGGTGACAGCGCGGCGCTGATAAAAATCGCCAATGAAACCGCCAGCGAACTGCAAGGCAAGCCCTACAACGTCAGCCACGACGAACTGGTCGACAACCGCTTCGTCAGCCCGCTGTAGGAGGTGGCCATGTTCAAGCGAAATTCATGGTTGAGCCGCTGCATCACGCCCAAGACCGGCTTGCCGGTCAAGGTGATCTGGAGCGCCAGCGGCCTGGCCTGGGTGCTGCTGGTCGGCCTTTGGGCCGGGTTGTCTTATGGTGGCGTGGTGCCGGGCATGTTCCTGCCGACACCCGGCGCGGTACTCGATGCCGCCGTGCGCCTGGCGCGCGACGGCACACTCGGGGTCCACGTTTGGGCGAGCCTGGAAGTGGTGATGGTCGGCTTCATCGTCTCGTCGCTGGTGGCGGTGCCGTTGGGGCTGCTGATGGGCAGCTTCCGCATCGTCCAGGCGTTCCTCGAACCGATGGTCAACTTCATCCGCTACCTGCCGGTGACCTCGTTTGTGCCGCTGTTCATCCTGTGGATCGGCATCGGTCTGGAGCAGCGGGTCTCGGTGATCATCTTCGGCGTGTTCTTCCAGCAATTGGTGATGATCGCCGATGTCTCCAAAGGCATCTCCAAGGACCTGATCAACGCCTCATACACCCTCGGTTCGAACCGCCGCGACGCGGTGCTGCACGTGATCGCCCCGGCCTCGTTGCCGGGTGTGCTCGACACCTTGCGCGTCACCATGGGCTGGGCCTGGACGTACCTGGTGGTCGCCGAACTGGTGGCCGCTTCCAGTGGCCTCGGCTACCTGAGCCTCAAAGCCATGCGCGGCTTTCAGGTGGATGTGATCTTTCTGGCAATCGCGATCATCGGCCTGCTGGGCCTGGTCACCGATCAATTGTTCCGTTTCCTTCGACTGAGGATCGCCGCATGGGCTCAGTAACCGCTGCCAATCATCGCTTCACCACACCCACTGCAGCGTCGGTGCAGGCCGCGCCACGGTTGCAAGTGGACAAGGTCAGCCTGCGTTACCAAAAGCCCGACGGCGGGATTTTCACCGCGCTGGAAAAGGTCTCGTTCGAAGTGCCGGACCAGCAGTTCGCGGTGCTGGTCGGGCCTTCGGGCTGTGGCAAGTCCAGCCTGCTGTACCTGACGGCAGGCCTGGCCGAACCCACCGAAGGCGAGATCTACGTCGGCGGCCAGCACGTCGAAGGCCCCGGTGCGGATCGCGGCATGGTCTTCCAGAGCTACACGCTGTTCCCCTGGCTGACCGTGCGGCAAAACGTCGAGTTCGGCCTCAAGCGTCGCGGCATGCCTGCGGCCCAGCGCAAGGAAATCGTCGACTACTACGTCAACGAAGTCGGTCTGACCGGCTTCGCCGACAACTATGCCAAGCAACTCTCCGGCGGCATGATGCAGCGCGTGGCCATCGCCCGCGCCCTGGCCAACGACCCGCAAATCCTGCTGATGGACGAACCTTTCGGCGCCCTAGACAGCCAGACCCGCCTGCAAATGCAGCAACTGCTGCTGCGGGTCTGGGGCAACAGCAAGAAGACCGTGCTGTTCGTCACCCACGACATCGACGAAGCGATCCTGCTCGGCGACCGGGTCTATGTGATGGGCGCTCGGCCTGGGCGGATCAAACAGATTCTCGATGTACCGATCGAACGCCCACGCACCCTGGACATGGTCATGGAGCGCTCGTTCATCGAGATGAAGCGGGAGATCTTCGGCTTGCTGCACGATGAGCTGGAGGAGGCACATTAATCGGCTGCCCGCCGTGGCGAAGGGGGGCGGCGGTTATGGGGTTCGGGCCAACACATGACCCGTAGCAGCTGCCGAGCCCGCGAGGCTGCGTTCGGCCGCACAGCGGTCGTCAAATCAGGCAGCGCGTTCTTCCCGTTAAGTTCTGTGCTCAGGATTGGCGAGGACTTTGTCCGAACGCTGCCCGCCTCGAACGCAGCCTCGCAGGCTCGGCAGCTGCTACGGATTGCGTACTGGCTTAACGGCCTGTACGGGGCTGGGGCAATGCATGACGAGTTGGAGGAGGCACATTAATCGGCTGCCCGCCGTGGCGAAGGGGGGCGGCGGTTATGGGGTTCGGGGCAACACATGACCCGTAGCAGCCGCCGAGCCCGCGAGGCTGCGTTCGGCCGCACAGCGGTCGTCAAATCAGGCAGCGTGTTCTTCCCGTTAAATTCTGTGCTTAGGATTGGCGAGGACTTTGTCCTCGAACGCAGCCTCGCAGGCTCGGCAGCTGCTACGGATTGCGTACTGGCTTAACGGCCTGTACGGGGCTGGGGCAATGCATGACGAGTTGGAGGAGGCGCATTAATCGGCTGCCCGCCGTGGCAAAGGGGGGCGGCGGTTATGGGGTTCGGGGCAACACATGACCCGTAGCAGCTGCCGAGCCCGCGAGGCTGCGTTCGGCCGCACAGCGGTCGTCAAATCAGGCAGCGCGTTCTTCCCGTTAAGTTCTTTGCTTAGGATTGGCGAGGACTTTGTCCTCGAACGCAGCCTCGCAGGCTCGGCAGCTGCTACGGATTGCGTACATCAGGGCAAGCCCCTCGCCTAAATCCTGCTGATGGACGAACCCGGGAGCTGTTGCGGCGCCTGAGCCGAAAAGTTCAGGGTGACTGTGAAGCGGTTCTTTTCCGGCGCGACCTCGATGTGCCAGCCCAGTTTTGCGCAGAGCTGGCGCATCAGTTCGAGCCCGAGGCCGTAGCCGAAATCGGCGGATTCCTGATGCTGTTGGGTGTCGCGTATCCGGTTGACGATGCGCAGTTGCAGCTGTTCGAAGGTGATCTCGACGCTGCCATCGTCAGCGTATTGCAAGGCATTGCGCAGAAAGTTACCCACAACGATGCGGCACGCGGTCAGGGGCAGCCGGCAAGGTTCGTCGCTGATGTGCAGGATCAATTCGATATCGCGTTTGCCAATCAGGTAGCGGTGTTCTTCTATCAGCTCATTGAGTAGCTGGCGCATGTCGAGCGCTTCTTCCGGTAGCGCTTCCGGGCTCTCGCGGCTCATCCACAACAAGGTCTCGGCAATCCGTTGCATGTTCAGCACCGAGCGCTCGATCCGCTGCAAGGGCGGCGGCAGTTCGCCGCCGGACTGCACGGCGAGCAATTCCACATTGGCCTTGAGCACCGCCAACGGCGTACGCAGTTCATGGCTGGTGTAGCGCAGCAGACGCTCCTCACGCAGGCTCGCGGCTTTGACCTGTTGCACGCTGTGGGCCAGCGAATCCGCCAGCACATTGAACTCGCGAAAAATGAAATGCGGTCGGCCATTCGGCGCCGCATCGAGGCTTTCCAGGGTGGTCGACCATTGCGTCAGCCGACCGAGCGGCCGGACCACCCACCACACCAGCAGGGCGATGATGATCAGCGCGGGAACGAACACCGCCAGACCGATCATGCTGATCATCGCCAACTCGTGTTCCAGGTAGGCATCGGACAACGGCGTCTCAACCACGCCACCTTCTTCATGGTCGTGATCGGTGTCGTACATATACAGCGTTTTACCGTCGTACAACGGGTGGATCAGAATGGCCGTGCCGTCATCATCGTCATCGGAGTCCATGTCGCCGAAGAACTGCACGGCGCCAAACACCATGCTCGGCTTGGTGTCGAGCAGGTCACGGACCTCTTTCGGCAGGGCCTCCTTACCGACAGCACTTTTCAGGAAGTAATTATCGGGCGGCGGAGTCGTCGGGTCCTGCTGGTAATGCCGGGCGAAGTATTGCGCTTCCTCTTCCATCATCGCGCTGGCGGTAAACAGCAACCCGCGCATGGTGTACACCGGCAGTAACTGGTTATAGATGATCAGCACCACGGCAATGATCAACAGCAGGCTGCCGCTGATCACCCACTTCAGGCTCAGGCCTTTGCGCATGTCGTCCCCAACTGAACACCGATACCGGGCAAGGTGTGGATCAGTGCGGTTTCGAAGTCCTTGTCGACGGCCTTGCGCAGACGGTGCATGTGCACCTTGAGCGTGTTGCTGTCCGGCAGTTCGTCGCCCCAGATCGCTGCTTCGAGACGCTCGCGATTGACCGGCGCGGGACTGGCGCGCATCAGGCATTCGAGCAACGTCCAGCCGGTCGGTGACAGGTGCAGCTCCTGACCGTTGCGACTGACCTTGCGGGTTGAAAGATCCATGATCAGGTCGGCGACTTGCAGCCGACTGGCCTGACCACTGCGGCGCAGGCTCAGGGCACGAATCCGTGCAACCAGTTCCGGTAGTTCGAACGGCTTGACCAGATAATCGTCGGCCCCGACCGAGAAACTCGCCAGCTTGTCGGCCAAGGCATCCAGCGAGGTGAGCATCAGAATCGGTGTCTGATTGCCGTGCTCGCGCAACTTTTTGCACACCTGCTGACCGTCCAGGCGCGGCAGCATGATGTCCAGCAAGATCACGTCATAGTGCTGAGCGAGCGCCAGGTTCAAACCCATCTGCCCATCACTGGCGTGGTCGCAGACAATCCCGGTGATCTCCAGGTACTCGATGACAGTGTTCGCCAGGTCGAGGTTGTCTTCGACCAACAGCAGATGAATATGCACGCACAGACCCACGGTTTTTCACTAGTGGGGCAGAGGATAGCGGAGTTACCTTTCATCGCGACAATGTTCACCTGACGTTAACCCGCTGCTCCTTATCGTGACGGCGTGTTTCAACAACAGGACCTCGACATGCAACCCGCAGGCTCGGAAAAGGAAGGCGACCACTACACCGCACAGTTTGTTTTTTGCTTGCTGCTGGTGCTGTGCATCGCCCTTGGCATGGGCATTTATATCTCCAAACTGAATACCTGGATCAGCAAGAAAAAAGCCTATTTGGCAACCCACTCGCTCGAGTGTGGCAAAGGGCAGGGCGCATTCATCATCGACCCCAGCGGTAAGCGCAATAATTGCTATTTTGTTGAAGATGCCGAGGCGGCTGAAGCTGAATAGCGGGCAGTACCGGTGGCATCCGCGCGCAAATCGTACGCAAATCCGTAGGAGCTGCCGCAGGCTGCGATCTTTCAGGGCAACCAACACTTAACTGCCAGGCAATAGGCAGTGCGGGTGGCATCAGCCTACAAAATTCAACCGCAAGAAACGTAGTTCTTGCGTTTAAACACACAATTACTCTGAATGCGTCCTCTGACAAAGATGAACGATCGCCTTCAACGTCCAACGACGTCCGAAGCCCCCGTCGGATCAAGGAGTCAAACCATGTCGTACGTATTCAAACTGATGAAATCCCCTGTTGGCACCCTCACCCTGGTCGCCAAAGGCAGCAAACTCTGCGCGATCTTGTGGGAAAACGACAAACCCGACCGCGTTCGCCTCGGCCCATTGCACGAAGATATCCACAGCCCGGTGCTGCTGGAGGCTGAGCGCCAACTCAATCAGTACTTTGCGGGTGAGCGTGATTGCTTTGAGCTGGAGCTTGATTTTGCCGGCACTGACTTTCAGCAGAAGGTTTGGCACGCGCTGCTGACCATTCCGTTTGGGGAGACGCGGAGCTATAGCCAGATTGCGGTGCAGATTGGTAATCCGAAAGCGGTTCGGGCTGTTGGCGCCGCGAACGGTAAAAATCCGCTCTCGATTGTTGCGCCTTGCCATCGGGTGATTGGGGCTTCAGGGAGCTTGACCGGGTTTGCGGGTGGGTTGGGGGCGAAGCAGTTTTTGTTGGGGTTGGAGGGGAGGGGGACGTTGGGGTTGGCTTTCTGAAGGGGGTTGGGCGAATTGCGTCAGCAGTGGAGAAGGTGAGCTCAAAGGCCAGTTAACTGGTCTTTGAGGGGGGCAGCGCGCAAAAAAAGCGAATGTTTTAGTTTGTAGTCATTGGATGATGGCGCGGCGCAAGTTGATCGGGGTTTTATTCGCAAGCAGACCACTTCCGACTGATTACGACCCCGAGCGGTCATTCACTATCGTGGACACCGAAGGCAGTCCGCTGGAAAGACTTATTAGGCCGTGTTCGGCGACTAAATCCGCAAGCACAACTCCCGCTCGTTCGATCTCTAGCTGGTTGTTCGCTATGAACGACGTAATATGCGTCGTGCGATTTCTTTTCCGGCTATCGTGCGGAACCTTTCCCTGTGCAATCGGCGGAGCACCGTATAGGGAGATATGCGCGTATATTAGGTCTCGTTCACGCTGGAGCTTTTGTGTATCTGTTTCGAATACGGTGAGCCCTAGCTGCCAGCCTGCGTGGAAGTACTGCGATAGTGTGAAGTTATTTCCGGAGTCGGCTCCAACGGTTGCTGTTGGTGTTAGGTGTTGTCGGAATCGAACCCCCGTCGCGTCGGACTCACGCATTGCCTCACCGATATAGAGAATATTGCTTTCTCCTTTTGGATACGGAATCAATTTCTTCGAGAGGAAGTAGGCGTAGACTACATTGACCCCGCTTTGAAGGCCCGGGTTGTTCTTTAGAGCAGCTAGCTCTTCTCTATTTGAGATTCTAGGAATGCAGATAATCTGCCGCATATGGAATGACCTGGCGATTGAGTTAGGAGAAGTAAAAAATTAGACCGATGTATTTTGTATCGGTGACTCTAGTCTCAGATTGGCATTTTTAACAAAGAATAAATTTTCCCCTGTTTTACCGCATTAGCATCCGACTGCTTGCGACCAAAAATAACCATACGCTAACGAGGCTATAGAGCAACCAATATGTGCCCCCAACGTCTGAGTTCAGCGGCCGCTGAAGGCGGACCGCTGGAGCGAAGGGTTAGGTACCACTTCGCACTTATACTAACGGGGGCGTTGCTGCAAAACTGGTGAGCGGACTAGCTGATTCCATACCTCTGCAAATGCAGAAGGCTGAGTGTCAGTAGTTTCTTTCCGCTTAGCGTCGCTATCAAAGTAGAGAAACGTGATTCCGAAAGCTTCTGAGTCGTTAAGTTCTGCACACACAGAGGTTAGGTCGAGCGTCAGTGCGGGAACAATTCCAGATGCCCAAAGTCCCCATCCACCGAGATCGACCTCTAGAGTCAACCTATTCCATTGACTCCGTGGTACGTTCCCAGGCGTGACAAGCTCAGCGACATCTGTTTTGCGAACAAGTATCCGCCGCCCCACCACTCCTAGTGGTACAAAAAAACCAGTTGACTTTCCATGGTAGTCGAAGCCGCCGATTGAGTCGCGCAGGAAGTTAGTTCTACTTACTTTAGTGTGGCTGATGCCTTCTACGGCCACATAATGCTCGGCCCATTCGGTGAACGATGGAGACGTGAATGCTCCGCGTTTGTTCGATATGTTGACTGCATCGATGACAATGCTCGTTACCTCTGCCGCTCGCAGAAGATCGGCGTCAGTCGGAATGATCCCGGTCTTTGAGAGCACCACAGGAGCAGTATTACTGCGATATTCATTTTTTGACGATAGGCCAAGTATTCGAGGCTTGATGGAGAGCAACACATTTTCGGGTGTGATGCCTGGGTTGAGATTCTCAAACGTCTGAATTAATCGGGTGACAAGGTAGTCCGAAATGTCGAGAGCAAGTTCTCTCTCGAATTCGGTACGGCCTGTGGCTACCTCGTCGCGTTGCAGGTTGATGGGGAATCGTCCATCAGCATCAAATACAACCAAACTGGGCGGCCTTGCAGCAATAGTGCCTAGCTCATTCGAAATTTCAGGTGTTAGCTTATAGCTGCTTCGGCAAACCCATACGCCATTACAGATGACCAAACTTTCGGGTTGCCCCCATCGCTCAAGCGTCTCATAGCTCCAAATTACATCGTCGTACCCTTCGGCGGTGATGCGGCGCCACTTGGTTGAATCGAGAGGGGAGTCACACTCTGGGACTACGTACCTCTGCTTGAGGTTAACCTGTGTGTCTGTAGCGAGAATTCGTTGTACGTTCGGACTCGTAAGGCAATACCAATCCCATAATTCGTCATCCTTGATGAGTTTGGCTACGACCTCATCTGATAATGGGATCTCGATCCGGGTTCCCGCGTGAAACTTACATGGTGTCACCTCGATCGACTCTGAACCTTGTTTGCACGAAAATGTAATCGCATTGTCTTCCGCATCGTAGATAGATCGAGTAGTAACTCTAATCTCGGGCCCAAGTAGGAAGGCCGCGAGTAAACCTATTCCAAAACGACCTGTTCGGTGGACTGTAGAATGACCACTAGATTCGTGATTCCTCCTCCATATATCGCTGCGTCGAAAAGATGCACCAATATTTAGAAGATACTTGTCGACTACGTCGGGAGTCATGCCGACGCCGAAGTCCTCAATAATTAGCTTTGCATTCGTATCCTCAGGAAAACTTAAGGTGACGATTACATCATCGCTTGGTTTGAACGTAGAAGTGACTAACCCCTTCACTATCAAGTCATCACGTTCCCGGCAAGCATCTACAGCGTTTTGAACTAGCTCGCGGATTCCAATCTCTGGCTTTTCACCATAAAGTGGCATAACTAGCAAGTCCATTAGCTCAGCGCTAGCAGTCTTGAATCTAAAGTCGCGCGGAAGATACGGTGGGCGCCGTTTTTTCCAGAAAGAGTCCGGGTCATCGAGATTGGATCTGATACGTCTGATTGTAATTCCAAGAGAGTTGAGAGGTGGGAGCCGCCCATAGACCTCACCGAGTACTGCCCAGCTTTTGTCTAGCTCAGTCTGAATGTCGCGCAGCAAGCTCCGCATCCCTAAGAACGTTACGGCGCTCTCTGGTTCACAGTCCACAAAGATAGCTTCTGGGTCGTCGTGCGCTTGGTTGATCTCGCGAACAGACATATGCTTGCGCCACTCGCCGCGTGATACTGGACTAACGAGTGATTTAAGTCGGAGTAGCTGTCCTGGAGCTCGTGAGGAATGAATCTGAAGGTAGTCTGCTATGCGCAACACCATCATTACAAAAGGAGCTCGGCAGTTGCGGTGTACACGTCGCTGGTTAGGTTCGAGCACATCAACAGCCGACCGGATGGAGGAGTTGTGACTCCTTGCCACGTATCCCGAAAGGTCCATTAGATCCTTAAACTCACCATCTGCGAGAGCGACTGGAGAGTTTGGCCCCGGTATTCCGGAGATAGCGATTTCATGCGCAAGTCTCGCGTGATGTCGCCGGAGGAATTCACCAATTAGTAATCGATGCTTGAATGTCAGGTCGAGCTTGTTTGATGGGACGTCTTGAACCGGATCAGAGTTTCCAAATAGCGCATGTAACTTGCGCTGGTCAAAGCGGCGTGCCTCCGAGAGGAATTGGTCCCAAAGAGCTGGCCACCCTATCTCACCTTGGATGTAGCGAGATGGTGCTGGCTGATAACTACCACCTATCAGGGAAAAAAAGCCGTCTTCGGAAATATGGAGGGCACAATCGTGCAGGAGTACGGACAGTACGATGACGGCGCCATCTTCAGCTGTTAGATGCGGCCACGATTCGTCAGATATTAGCCCTTCGGCGGTAAGCAATACTTCTGTTAAGTGCTTCAGACTGTGATCAGTATACTCGTGGAAGAAAACGGTTCTGTTGTCGAGAGTCCACGGCTCAACAATTGCCAGTGCTTTTAGCACTACGGCGTTCAGAGCATGGTCTCGACTTATGAGTTCTTCGATACGAGGCGGTAAGTGCATTTGAATGTTCTCTGCTGGAGCGCTGTATTTGCGAAGGTAGCGAGAGGTATAGGTTCGTTATGCACCATGCCGACACATCCCTTTGCGTACTTGGTTCAGAAGCTTGGAGCCTAGCGCGTGGCAGAGACAAAATACAACCGGGAAGCTGGTCGTAGGCGGAATTTACTGTAGTGACAGGAAGCTCATTTTTTCGAGCAATCGCTCTTGGCCGTTCCCTATCAGGTGCGATTTGCAAGATTTGAAGCAGAATGGGGGTAGCATTACCTGATTCAGTCCTACGAGGCGGCTACAACTATACGGGCTTGGTGAGAATGCTCTGACAGCTTTTCAAGGTTGCCGGGTGGGAAGGTATGTGGATAACCTCCGGGTGTCGCTGCCAATTCAGCGACCGGGTTTAGCGACCTGAACAGGTATAGGTGATACAGCACCCAAAACTTTGTTTAGGAGCTTCACCATGCACAACGACACTTCCAATACTACAGAAACCCCAGGCACTTCCCCTTACGCCTCCACCGACTCTAAAAAACTCCACGACGCTGCCGAGCGGGCGCTGGATCATTACCTCAAGCCGCCGTTTGTTCAGGCGCCGCTGTCCGATAAGCGTCCTTCCAATATCTTTACGGTGATCCCCGATCTGGATAACGAAACCTTGCTGGCGCATGCCTCGGAAACCTTGGCGTCGCTGAATGTGATGGCCAGTGATCTGGCGTTTGAGCTGGAGGGCACGCGGCGGCATGTGGCGTTGGCGATTCAGCAGATGATTTCGTTGGGGGAATTGTTGGTGAATCGGGCGTTGGATAGTTTTGATCAGCCGGAGGCGCCGTAGCACCATAGTGTGGCCAGCAGGGGGCAATACATTCTGTAAACCGAAGCGAGTCTGGTGTGGGAGCGGGCTTGCTCGCGAAAGCGGACTGACAGTCAACTGAGGTGTTGAATGTGATGGCCTCTTCGCGAGCAAGCTCGCTCCCACATTTGATCTTTGTTGTTTGGAGCCTTGCGTTCGCTCAACTGGCTGGCAGTAAGGCCCACTCCCTCGATTGATCATGTGCCGCCCCCGTAGGAGCTGCCGCAGGCTGCGATCTTGGTGATGGGTGGGGTTGCGGCAAGATTGAGGTCAAAAGATCGCAGCCTGCGGCAGCTCCTACAGAGGAATGCGTACCCCCGAGCTGCCGCGTAGGGGCGGTTGTCCGTTTTGTAACAGGACAGCAATCGGCGGGGCGGGTGGGGTGTGACAGAATAGGCGATCCATTTTTTCAGGAACGCCCATGGACGCTGCCAAACCCGCTCTGATTCGCGAAACCTTTCCCGTTGGGCCGTTGCAGTGCAACTGCACGATCATCGGTGATCCGATCACCAGGAAGGCCATCGTGGTCGATCCGGGTGGTAATCATGAGTTGATTCTGGCGCGGCTGGAGGCGTTGGGGTTGAAGGTGGTGAGCATCATTCATACCCACGCGCACCTGGATCACTTCCTGGCGTCGGGCCAGTTGAAGGAGAAAACCGGCGCGACGTTGCACCTGCATAAAGAGGATCAGTTCCTTTGGGACAATCTGGAGATGCAGTGCCAGATGTTCGGGGTGCCGTACACGCCGGTACCGTCGCCGGATCGCTGGTTGGCCGATGATGAAGAGCTGGCCTGCGGCTGTGGCGTGGCGTTGCACACGCCGGGTCATACGCCGGGGTCCATGAGCTTTTGGTTTTCTGAGGCTAAGCTGCTGATTGCCGGTGACACGCTGTTTCGTCGCGGGGTAGGGCGTACGGATTTGTGGGGCGGTGATCAGGCGACCATCGTGCGTTCGATCAAGCAGCGTCTGTACACCCTCGATGAAGAGGCGACGGTAATAACCGGACATGGTCCCGATACCCGTCTGGGTGATGAAATGCGTGAAAATCCGTTTGTTCGAGCCTGATTTTCCGGGCTGCGGAACGACCTGATGGAATTTTTGCCGTGGGTCGTGTTCCAACGCCCGCAGGGGTCTATTGCCAACGTCCGTTGCACCACAGAATGTAAAAGTAGGAGCTCTCCATGTTCACCTCGAGTCGTTTGATTATTGTCGCTACTGCCGTGGCCATGCTGGCTGGCTGTGCGAACCAGAACCCGTATGACAACCAGGGTCAGGCCGACAGCGGCTCCGCGGGCATGAGCAAAACCGCCAAGTACGGCGGCCTGGGTGCGCTGGCCGGTGCTTTGGCCGGTGCTGCCATCGATCACAATAACCGTGGCAAGGGCGCGCTGATTGGCGCTGCTGTCGTTGGTGCCTCCGCCGCCGGTTACGGTTACTACGCCGACCAGCAGGAAAAGAAACTGCGCGCCAGCATGGCCAACACCGGGGTTGAAGTGCAGCGTCAGGGCGATCAGATCAAGCTGATCATGCCGGGCAACATTACGTTCGGCACCGATTCGGCGAACATCGCTCCAAGCTTCTACCAGCCACTGAACAACCTGGCGGGTTCGCTTAAAGAGTTCAGCCAGAACCAGATTGAAATCGTCGGCTACACTGACAGCACCGGCGCTCGTCAGCACAACATGGACCTGTCCCAGCGTCGTGCTCAAAGCGTGGCAACCTACCTGACGTCGCAAGGTGTTAGCGGTGCCAATCTGTCGGCGCGTGGTGCTGGTCCGGATAACCCGATTGCCAGCAACGCTGATGTCAATGGTCGGGCGCAGAACCGTCGTGTAGAGGTTAACCTCAAGGCGATTCCGGGTCAGCAGTATGGCCAACCTGCCCAGCAGCAAGGTCAGCAGTACCAGTAACAAAAAACCTGACTGAACCCCAGGTGTAAAAAGCCCGCCCGATTCTCAGCAGATCGGGTGGGCTTTTTTTTGTTGCCTGTTAGGGCCTCATCGCGAGCAAGCTCGCTCCCACATTTGAATTTCAGTGACCACACGTTCTGCGACTAATGGAGATCCCCTGTGGGAGCGAGCTTGCTCGCGATGAGGCCCTCACAGGCGCTCAAGCTCTCAGCAACAAAAAAGCCCTCGGACATCACCTGTCCGAGGGCTTTTTTTATGTCGCGTGAAACCTGGTTACTTCTTCAAGCCGTAATGCTCGTCGAGCATGCCTGGGGAGTTTGGCATTTTCGGCGCGTAATCGCGTGGAGGCTCCTGATTGCGTGGCGGCGTCAGGCGTTCCCGTGGTGCTTGCACGGCGGCCTCGGAATGCAGGGCGGCCAGCAGGCGTTGGCGAGTCTGTTCGTCCAGGGCCAGGCGGTTGGCACCCTCGGCGAGGTGGTCTTGCACTTCCTGGTAGCTCTGAGTGAGCTTCTTGACCAGCGTTGCGGTGCTGTTGAAGTGGGTGACCACTTCATTCTGATAGCTGTCAAAACGTTCCTGAATGTCATCCAGCTGACGTTGCGTGCTGCTAGGCGCGGCATTCGGCAGAAGGCGGGCAACCAGGAATCCAATGGCGACACCGGCAACCAGGGCAAGAGTCGGCAACAACCAAACTAAGAGCGAGTGTTCCACGAGTCCTTCCTCTATAAACGGCTTTGCTTTACGTTAACGGCTCGGACCTGCGCTGTATACCGCGACGAGATCGCAATCATGCCAGGCACAGACTTTTAGCTAGACGAGTCGACCCTTCGAGAGGTCACGGAGTTCCTTCCTTGCTTATGCGTGAAACCCCTGTATTGATTGATGGCCCGGTGGGCCAACTGGAAGCCTTGTACCTGGACTCCCCCGAGCCACGTGGCCTGGCGCTGATCTGCCACCCCAACCCGGTGCAGGGCGGCACCATGCTCAATAAAGTCGTTTCGACCTTGCAGCGCACCGCTCGCGACGCCGGTTTGATCACATTACGTTTTAATTACCGTGGCGTTGGCGCCAGCGCTGGCACGCATGACATGGGCACTGGTGAAGTCGACGACGCACAAGCCGTGGCCGAATGGTTGCGCGCCAAACACCCTGAATTGCCCATGACCCTGTTCGGTTTCTCCTTCGGTGGTTTCGTCGCGGCCAGTCTCGGCGGACGTCTGGAAGCCAAGGGTGAACAGCTCAAACATCTGTTCATGGTCGCGCCGGCGGTGATGCGTCTGGGTGATCAGGATCAGTTGCCGCAGCATGGCGAACTGACGCTGATCCAGCCAGAAACCGACGAAGTCATCGATCCGCAGCTGGTTTACGATTGGTCTGATGCCCTCGATCGCCCCCATGAGCTGCTGAAAGTGGCAGAATGCGGACACTTTTTTCACGGCAAGCTGACCGATCTCAAGGATCTGATCCTGCCGCGCCTTTCGAATTGATTGCAGTCTGATAAGCGATTACCCATGACTACTCGTACGCGCATCCTCACCGGCATCACCACCACCGGCACCCCGCACCTGGGCAACTACGCCGGCGCGATCCGTCCGGCGATCCTCGCCAGCCGCGACAGCAATGCCGACTCGTTCTACTTCCTGGCCGACTACCACGCCCTGATCAAGTGCGATGACCCGCTGCGCATTCAGCGCTCGCGTCTGGAAATCGCTGCGACCTGGCTGGCCGGTGGTCTGGATGTGGATCGGGTAACGTTTTATCGCCAGTCCGACATCCCGGAAATCCCTGAGCTGACCTGGCTGCTGACTTGCGTCGCCGCCAAAGGCCTGCTGAACCGTGCGCACGCCTACAAGGCGTCGGTGGACAAGAACGTCGAAACCGGTGAAGACCCGGACGCCGGCATCACCATGGGCTTGTACAGCTACCCGGTGCTGATGGCGGCGGACATTCTGATGTTCAACGCGCACAAGGTGCCGGTCGGTCGCGATCAGATCCAGCACGTGGAAATGGCCCGCGACATCGGCCAGCGCTTCAACCACCTGTTTGGCCAGGGCAAGGAATTCTTCACCATGCCGGAGGCGTTGATCGAAGAAAGCGTCGCCACGCTGCCGGGCCTCGATGGCCGGAAGATGTCGAAAAGCTACGACAACACCATTCCGTTGTTCTCCAGCGCCAAAGAGATGAAGGACGCGATTTCGCGGATCGTCACCGACTCCCGTGCGCCGGGCGAAGCGAAAGATCCGGATAACTCGCACCTGTTCACTCTGTACCAGGCCTTCGCCACCCCGGCGCAGTCCGCCGAGTTCCGCAGCGAACTGTTGCAGGGCCTGGGTTGGGGCGAGGCGAAGAATCGTCTGTTCCAACTGCTCGACAACGAGCTGGGCGAGTCCCGCGAGCGTTACTACCAACTGATCGAACGCCCGGCAGACCTCGAAGACATTCTGCAGCACGGTGCCGCGAAGGCTCGCGCCGTGGCCACGCCGTTCCTCAACGAGCTGCGTGAAGCGGTCGGCCTGCGCTCTTTCGTCAATCAGGTGCAAGTGGCGGCCACCACCAAGAAGAAGGCCGCGAAAGCCGCGCGTTTCGTCAGTTTCCGTGAAGACGACGGCAGTTTCCGTTTCCGTCTGCTGGCGGCCGATGGCGAGCAACTGCTGCTGTCGCGCAACTTTGCTGACGGCAAAACCGCCGGCCAGGTGACCAAGCAACTGCAATCCGGCCAGGCGCTGGATGTGCGCAGTGAAGACCTGAGCTTCAGCGTCTGGCTCGAAGGCGAGTGCGTCGCCGACAGTCCGGCCTTCGCTGACAGCACCGCGCGGGATGTCGCCATCGACGCCTTGCGGGTTGCGCTGACGCCTGTTCAGGACTAATCAACGGCTCGGCCCGACCAAGGGCTGATTGCCATTCTCAAGGGCCGTCGCTACAGTGTCGGCCCGTTTTTGTTGCCTTGCTAACGAATTATGACGCCCCTAGAACGATATCAAGCTGATCTGAAACGCCCGGAATTCTTCCATGACGCCGCGCAGGAAACTGCCGTGCGTCATTTGCAGCGTCTGTACGACGATCTGGTCGCGGCTTCGCAGAACAAACCGGGCCTGCTCGGCAAACTGTTTGGCAAGAAAGACCAGGCGCCGGTCAAGGGCCTGTACTTCTGGGGCGGCGTAGGTCGCGGCAAGACTTACCTGGTCGACACCTTCTTTGAAGCGCTGCCGTTCAAGGAAAAGGTCCGCACTCACTTCCACCGCTTCATGAAGCGTGTGCACGAAGAGATGAAGACCCTCGGCGGCGAGAAGAACCCGCTGACCATCATCGCCAAGCGTTTCTCCGACGAAGCGCGGGTGATCTGTTTCGATGAGTTCTTCGTGTCCGACATCACCGACGCGATGATCCTCGGCACCTTGATGGAAGAGCTGTTCAAGAACGGCGTGACCCTGGTCGCGACGTCGAACATCGTGCCGGACGGTCTGTACAAGGACGGTCTGCAACGTGCGCGGTTCCTGCCAGCCATCGCGCTGATCAAGCAGAACACTGACATCGTCAACGTCGACAGCGGCGTCGACTACCGTCTGCGTCACCTTGAGCAAGCCGAACTGTTCCACTTCCCGCTCGACGAAGCGTCCCACGAGAGCCTGCGCAAAAGCTTCCGCGCACTTACGCCGGAATGCACGCAAGCGCTGGAAAACGATGTGCTGATGATCGAGAACCGTGAGATCCGTGCTGTGCGTACGTGCGACGACGTGGCCTGGTTCGACTTCCGCGAACTGTGCGACGGCCCACGTAGCCAGAACGACTACATCGAGCTCGGCAAGATCTTCCACGCCGTGTTGCTCAGCGGTGTGGAGCAGATGAGCGTCACCACTGACGACATCGCCCGGCGGTTTATCAACATGGTCGACGAGTTCTACGACCGTAACGTCAAGCTGATCATTTCCGCTGAAGTCGAGTTGAAAGACCTCTACACCGGCGGTCGCCTGAACTTCGAGTTCCAGCGCACCCTCAGCCGTCTGTTGGAAATGCAGTCCCACGAGTTCCTCTCGCGGGCGCACAAGCCATAACGGTCTGCATAAAAGGCGTGGCTTCGTTCTAACCCCCCGTAGCAGCTGCCGAGCCCGCGAGGCTGCGTTCGAGGACGAAGTCCTCGCCAATCCGGCGTACGCGGTTTGCCTGAAGAAACGCATTGCCCGATTCGGCGACTGCTTCGCAGCCGAACGCAGCCGAACGCAGCCTCGCAGGCTCGACAGCTGCTACGGAAGCAGTCCTGCAGCGTATTTCAACGTTGTGTAGATACATTCGCTTGAGGCGGGATCTGGAATTCCAGCAGGTCCCCGTCATTCGGGATCAGCAGGCGCGACTCGATGCCGGCCTGTCGGGCGGCGCTGGCCAGTGACTGGCGTGTCACGGGGCAGTGGCTCAGCGCTTCAAGATGATTGGCGACCACTGTGCCTGACGACTGCCGAGTGAATGCCAACACCTCATCAATCCCCATGATGATGTCCCCACCCAAATCGAAACGCGCACCGCCAGCCGGCACCACCGAAACATCTGGGTTGTGCAGCGCAACGAACGCCTGAACGGCAGGCGTGAGCAGCGTATCGCCAGTCAAATAGAGGCTCGGCTCGCCAGGCATTTCAATCAAATAGCCCACGCCGTGTTCCATCATCTTGCCTACCAGTCCCCGCCCATGGGTGCAGCGAACCGTGCGGATCTGACCGCCGAGGAAAGCGCTCGGTTGCTCGTGATTGGTCGGCAATGACTGAACGTTCAAATCGTGCTCGGCCAGATGGGCAGCGTCGTGCGGTGTGCAGATGACCGGTATCCGGGTCTCGCGTAGCCACTTCTTTGCTGCGCGATCCAGGTGGTCGAAGTGTCCTTTCTGACAGTGGGTGATCAGGCAGTGGGTGACGGACTCCAGTGCGGTGATTGCCGAGCCGGGTAGCTCGACCAGTGGGTTGCGGTCTCGTGCGCTGAAAATGCGCAAGGGTGGAAGTGCGTGTTTTCGCGCCAGCATCGGGTCGATCAAAATTCGATGGGGACCGAGTTCCACAATAATCGTCGCGTTACGTAGCTGATGGATCTTCATGGCGATACCTCTGGGAAGAGACGCCATTGTGTCCAGTCGCGTTGCGCCACAGAATGGCAGGCCCGGACATAATTAATTCGATTTCAGCCATGACTCCACCTCTTCGAATCGGTTTGCTGCTTTTCCCTCGTTGCATGCCTGCGGGCTTGTTGGCTTTTGCCGATTTGTTGCACGCCGCCAATCGTCGCGCCTCGCGTGTGATCTTTGAAACGCGCTTCGTGGCCTTGCAAGCCGGTACGGTTGAATGCGCTCAGGGCCTGTCGTTACACGTCGACAGCACACTGGCGGAGGCTGATTTTGACGCGCTGTTGATCCCCGGCTTCTGGGCTGAGTCAGCTCGGCAGGTCGACGATACATTGGCTGCCAATGTCTCTTTGGTTGCGTCGCTGTCGGCACGTTCGAAGAAGCAGCAGCTGTGGAGTTATTGCAGTGGGGTCTGTCTGTTGGCTGCGAGTGGGAAGCTTGACGGTCAGCCGGCAACGGTGACGTGGTGGCTGGCAGACGTTATGGCGCAGCGGCATAAGGCTGTGAAGTGGCAAAGCGAGCGTCACTGCATCATTAACGAGCGAACGGCTACCGCGTCCGGCGTGAACGGTTACTTGCCCATTGCTCAAGCCTTGATCGAGCGGTATGTCAGCGCGGAGGTGTTTCGCGATCTCACCAAGCTGATGGTGCTTGCGCGTCCGGCCCAGGCGCATAGCGCCTTTGCGGCCATGAGTCTGATTGAGCAGTCGAGCAAACTGCTGCGCCAGCTGCATGCGCTGGTTGAGCAGTTACCGGCCGAACAGATAACCGTGCAGCGGTTGGCAGAGCAGCTCGGAATGTCCGAGCGCACCTTGTCTCGTAAGGTGAGCAGTGAAACCGGCATTGCCGTAGCGACCTATGCTCGCTGTATCAAACTGAATCAGGTCAGCGAACGCCTGATCCTCACGTCCACTGCGGTCAATACGATCAGCGCCGAGCTGGGTTTCAGCAGTGACTCCAACCTGCGGCGCATGTTCAAGGAGCTGACAGCGTTGACTCCGCTGGAGTATCGGCAGCAGTTCGGACGGTATTGAGGCGTAGGGCGGGGTTGTTGAAATCGAACACGAATACGTTGAAAAAGGGCCTGCAATGCAGACCCTTTTTTTGTGCGCCGAAGAGCCCCTGTGGGAGCGAGCTTGCTCGCGATGGCGGTCTGTCAGTCACATCAATGCTGGATGTGCAGCCGTCATCGCGAGCAAGCTCGCTCCCACAGTTGATTTGTGTTGGGTCCTCGGTTTACGCCGCTTGCTGAAACTGCTGCCGATACTGGTTTGGCGACAGCTCTGTGTGTTGGCGGAACAGCCGGGCGAAGAAGCTCGCGTCGTCGTAGCCGACTTCGTAGCTGATGGTCTTGATGCTTTTACGGCTGGCGGACAGCAGGCCCTTGGCGGTTTCGATGCGCAGCCGTTGCAGGTAGTGCAGCGGCTTATCGCCGGTGGCCGTCTGGAAGCGGCGCATGAAGTTGCGAATGCTCATGCCGTGCTCGCGGGCGACGTCTTCGAAGCGGAACTTGTCGGCAAAATGCTCTTCGAGCCAATGCTGGATCTGCAGGATGATCACGTCCTGGTGCAGCTTCTGCCCGCCGAAACCGATGCGGCCGGGTGAATAGCTGCGCTGCACTTCATACAGAATGTCGCGGGCCACGGCTTGGGCGACGTTCGCTCCGCAGAAGCGCTCGATCAGGTAAATGTAGAGGTCACAGGCCGAGGTGGTGCCGCCGGCGCAGTACAGGTTATCGGCGTCGGTCAGGTGTTTGTCCTGATTGAGCTGAACGTTAGGGAAGCGCTCTTCGAAGGCGTTGAAGAAGCGCCAGTAGGTGGTCGCCTCCTTGCCATCGAGCAGGCCCGCCTCGGCGAGCCAGAACACCCCGGTGGCTTCGCCGCAGAGTACCGCACCGCGGGCGTGTTGCTCGCGCAGCCACGGCAGCACCTGTGGATAACGTTTGCAGAGCGTCTCGAAATCGTCCCAGAAGGCTGGAAGGATGATGATGTCGGCGTTTTCCAGGCCGCCGTCTACCGGCATGATCACATCGCTGAAGCTGTTGACCGGTTTGCCGTCGGGGCTGACCAGGCGGGTTTCGAACGCCGGGGTCAGGCCGTGGCCCAGTTGTTTGCCATAGCGCAGGCTGGCCAGATGGAAGAAATCCTTGGCTTGCATGAGGGTGGAAGCAAAAACCCGGTCGATAGCCAGGATGCTGACGCGCCGCAAGGGCGTGGAGAGTTGGATAGACATATTCAATTTATTCTTATAGGGGAAAGTGGTCACCAAGCGGCTGGATCGTCTTATTTTTTGTCTGATGTGTCCAGTGTCCTGTTATCTACTGGAGGCTTAGGCTCTGGGATTCTTTTGCGACCCACAATCACCACAGGTGCCCCGATGATCCCCAGAACCTTGTTCAGTTCCGAGCACGAACTGTTTCGCGACAGCGTACGAACCTTCCTCGAAAAAGAGGCCGTGCCGTTTCATGCGCAGTGGGAAAAACAGGGCTACATCGACCGCAAACTGTGGAACAAGGCGGGGGAGGCGGGGATGCTCTGCTCCCACCTGCCGGAAGAGTACGGCGGGTTCGATGCGGACTTCCTCTACAGCGCCGTGGTGATTGAGGAGGTCGGTCGACTGGGTTTGACCGGTATCGGTTTTTCCCTGCATTCGGACATCGTGGCGCCGTACATCCTGCATTACGGCAGCGAAGCGCTGAAGCATAAATACCTGCCGAAGCTGGTCTCGGGCGAGATGGTCACCGCGATTGCCATGACCGAGCCAGGCGCTGGCTCCGACCTGCAAGGAGTGAAAACCACTGCGGTGCTGGACGGCGACGAGTACGTGATCAACGGCTCGAAAACCTTCATTACCAACGGCTTCCTCGCGGACCTGGTGATTGTCGTGGCCAAGACCGATCCCAAGGCCGGCGCCAAGGGCACCAGTCTGTTTCTGGTGGAAGCGAACACCCCGGGCTTTGAAAAGGGCAAGCGCCTGGAGAAGGTCGGGATGAAAGCGCAGGACACCTCGGAGCTGTTCTTCCAGGACGTCCGTGTGCCCAAGGAAAACCTCTTGGGGCAGGCGGGGATGGGGTTCGCCTATCTGATGCAGGAATTGCCGCAGGAGCGTCTGACGGTCGCCATCGGCGGTCTGGCCTCAGCCGAGGCGGCGTTGCAGTGGACCCTGGATTACACCCGCGAGCGCAAGGCGTTCGGCAAGGCGATTGCGGACTTTCAGAACACCCGCTTCAAATTGGCGGAGATGGCCACGGAGATTCAGATTGGTCGGGTTTTCGTTGACCGCTGTCTGGAACTGCACCTGCAAGGCAAGCTCGACGTGCCAACGGCGGCGATGGCCAAATACTGGGGCACCGACCTGCAATGCAAGGTGCTCGACGAGTGCGTGCAGTTGCATGGCGGTTACGGCTTCATGTGGGAATACCCGATCGCCCGGGCCTGGGCGGATGCGCGGGTGCAGCGGATTTATGCCGGGACCAACGAGATCATGAAGGAGATCATTGCGCGGTCGCTTTGAGTTTGTGGTGACTGGGCGGACGCCATCGCGAGCAGGCTCGCTCCCACACTGGATCTGCGTGTGACCACATGTTTGTGATCGGCACGGACTCCTGTGGGAGCGAGCCTGCTCGCGATTGGGCCTATGAATCAATCAAGGAGCAGGGTTCGGGTGATCCTTGTGAATCGCCTCAATCCCCGCCAGCACTTCATCCGACAGCTTCAGATCGAAACTGGCGATGTTGCTGTCCAGCTGTTCCAGCGTGGTCGCGCCAATGATGTTGCTGGTGACGAACGACTGCCGGGTCACGAACGCCAGGGCCATTTGTGCCGGGTCCAGGCCGTGTTCACGGGCCAGTGCCACGTAACGGCTGCACGCGGCTTCCGACTGCGGGTTGAAATAGCGGCTGAAGCGGCTGTAGAGGCTCAAGCGACCTTTCGCCGGGCGAGCCCCGCCTTCGTATTTGCCTGAGAGAAAACCGAACGCCAGCGGCGAATAAGCGAGCAGTCCGCATTGTTCGCGGATGGCGATTTCCGACAGGCCGATTTCAAAGCTGCGGTTGAGCAGGTTGTAGGGGTTCTGGATCGACACCGCACGCGGCCAGCCACGGGCTTCGGCCAGCGCGAGAAAGCGCATGGTGCCCCACGGCGTTTCATTGGACAGGCCGATGTGGCGGATCTTGCCGGCCTTGACCTGCTCGTCCAGCGCTTCGAGGGTGTCCTCGAGTGGGGTCAGGTTGGCTTCGATCTTGTGTTTGTAGCCCAGCTGACCGAAGAAGTTGGTGCTGCGTTCCGGCCAGTGCAACTGATAGAGGTCGATATAGTCGGTCTGCAAGCGCTTGAGGCTGGCATCGACGGCTTGCGTGATGTGCTGGCGGTTGTGTCGCAGGTTTTTATCGCGAATGTAGTCGATGGTGTTGCCGGGGCCGGCGATCTTGCTCGCCAGAATCCAGTCGGCACGATCGCCACGGCTCTTGAACCAGTTACCGATGTAGCGCTCGGTGGTGGCGTAGGTTTCGGCCTTGGGCGGCACCGGGTACATTTCGGCGGTGTCGATGAAATTGATCCCGGCGCTCTTGGCCCGTTCAATCTGTGCGAAGGCCTCTGCCTCGCTGTTTTGCTCGCCCCAGGTCATGGTCCCGAGGCAGATTGCACTCACGTTCAGATCGGTACGGCCCAGCTGTCGATAGTCCATCGGGTAGTCCTTGGCGGAAAACAATCATAAAAGCAGGTTGAATTTTTTTTCGCAATCTGCATAATTGCGCACCTCTTTCTGCAGTGGAAGTGATGCGCCGCCTGCCGAAGAATCTTGCCGTTGAACGGACGCGCCGACCCGAGCCCCCGATAGCGTCTGTACCCGGCTGCCTTTGACTTGTCAAAGTACGCACTATTCAGTAAGATCCGCCGTCTAAATTTACAGGGCGGCCCCTGAGGCTATAAAGAATGAAAACTTTTACTGCTAAACCGGAAACAGTAAAGCGCGACTGGTTTGTCGTCGACGCTGCTGGTCAGACCCTGGGTCGTCTGGCCACCGAGATCGCGAGCCGTCTGCGTGGCAAGCACAAGCCTGAGTACACTCCTCACGTTGACACCGGCGACTACATCGTCGTTATCAATGCCGAGCAGATTCGTGTAACCGGTGCTAAAACCACCGACAAAATCTACTACTCCCACTCCGGTTTCCCGGGCGGCATCAAGTCGATCAACTTCGAAAAGCTGATCGCTAAAGCCCCTGAGCGCGTGATCGAGACCGCGGTCAAAGGCATGCTGCCTAAGAACCCGCTGGGTCGCGACATGTATCGTAAGCTGAAAGTCTATGCGGGCGCTGCTCACCCTCATACTGCTCAGCAGCCCCAAGAACTGAAGTTTTAACGGAATAGTTCATTATGTCGGCGACTCAAAATTACGGCACTGGCCGTCGCAAGACCGCAACCGCACGCGTTTTCCTGCGTCCGGGTACTGGTAACATCTCCATCAACAACCGCTCCCTGGATAATTTCTTCGGTCGCGAAACTGCCCGCATGGTAGTTCGTCAGCCGCTGGAATTGACTGAGACTGTCGAGAAGTTCGACATCTACGTCACCGTGATCGGTGGTGGTGTAAGTGGTCAAGCTGGCGCAATCCGCCACGGTATCACTCGCGCTCTGATGCAGTACGACGAAACTCTGCGCGGTGCTCTGCGCAAAGCGGGCTTCGTTACTCGCGATGCACGTGAAGTTGAACGTAAGAAAGTTGGTCTGCGTAAAGCGCGTAAGCGTCCGCAGTACTCGAAGCGTTAATTCGCTTTCGCGTTCAAAGCGCCCAGTCTCCTCGCGGAGCTGGGCGTTTTTTTTGTTTGAAGATTTATGATGTGACAACTTGCCACATCTGTAGAGCCCCTATACTACAAGGCTTGGCGCTGACCTTGGGTGGTAATTACCTTGTCAGAACTGGGGCTTTTCATTACCATTCTGCAAAATTTTTATAAGTTCAGATTTTTACTTAGTAGATGCCTGATTTAACAGGCCACAAAGCTGATGGGAGAGGACTGAATGAGCAATGACGGCGTGAATGCAGGCCGGCGTCGCTTCTTGGTAGCAGCCACATCCGTGGTGGGTGCTGCAGGAGCGGTGGGGGCTGCGGTCCCGTTCGTGGGGTCATGGTTTCCCAGTGCCAAGGCGAAAGCCGCAGGTGCACCGGTGAAAGTGAATGTCAGCAAAATCGAACCAGGTCAGCAAATGATTGCTGAGTGGCGCGGTCAGCCGGTATTCATCGTCCGCCGTACCCAGGAGATATTGGGGAATCTTACAAAGATCGAGGGTGACCTCTCTGATCCAGACTCCAAGAATTCGGTACAACCGGCTTATGTAGATCCCAAGACGCGTTCGATCAAGCCGGAAGTTCTGTTGCTGATCGGTATTTGCACGCACTTGGGTTGCTCGCCGACCTTCCGTCCAGAAGTGGCCCCGGCCGATCTTGGTCCGAAATGGGTAGGTGGTTATTTCTGCCCTTGCCACGGTTCCCACTACGATCTGGCTGGCCGCGTCTTCAAGTCGCAACCCGCGCCTTTGAATCTGCCAGTTCCCCCGCATTCCTATGAGTCGAACGACATTATTGTCATCGGCGTCGATACGGAGAAAGCGTGATGAGCAAGTTCATGGATTGGGTTGATGCGCGCTTTCCCGCCACTAAAATGTGGGAAGACCATCTCAGCAAGTACTACGCCCCAAAAAACTTCAACTTCTTCTATTTCTTTGGCTCCCTCGCGCTGTTGGTTCTGGTTAACCAGATCGTAACCGGCGTCTGGCTGACCATGAGCTACACCCCGTCGGCGGAAGAGGCGTTTGCCTCCGTCGAATACATCATGCGCGACGTCGAGTACGGCTCGATCCTGCGTCTGCTGCACTCCACCGGCGCTTCGGCGTTCTTCATCGTGGTCTACCTGCATATGTTCCGTGGCTTGCTCTACGGTTCGTACCAGAAACCGCGTGAGCTGGTGTGGGTGTTCGGCATGCTGATCTACCTGGCGCTGATGGCTGAAGCCTTCATGGGTTACCTGCTGCCGTGGGGCCAGATGTCCTACTGGGGCGCCCAGGTGATCATCTCGCTGTTCGGTGCGATCCCGGTCATCGGTAACGACCTGACCCAGTGGATCCGTGGTGACTACCTGATTTCGGGCATCACCCTGAACCGCTTCTTCGCCTTGCACGTCGTGGCCTTGCCGATCGTCATTCTCGGTCTGGTGGTGCTGCACGTTCTGGCGCTGCATGAAGTCGGTTCGAACAACCCCGACGGCGTGGACATCAAGAAACACAAAGACGAAAACGGCGTACCGCTGGACGGCATTGCCTTCCACCCGTACTACACCGTGAAAGATATCGTCGGCGTGGTGGTGTTCCTGTTCATCTTCTGCTCGATCGTGTTCTTCTTCCCGGAAATGGGCGGTTACTTCCTCGAGAAGCCGAACTTTGAAGTGGCGAACGCCTTCAAGACCCCGGAACACATTGCCCCGGTCTGGTACTTCACCCCGTTCTACGCGATTCTGCGGGCGATTCCGGACAAGCTCCTGGGCGTGGTTGCCATGGGTGCTTCGATTGCCATGCTGTTCGTCCTGCCCTGGCTCGACCGTAGCCCGGTCAAGTCGATGCGCTACAAGGGCTGGCTGAGCAAAATCTGGCTCTGGGTGTTCTGTATCTCCTTCGTGATTCTTGGCTGGCTGGGTGTCATGGCGCCTACCCCGGAACGTACGTTGCTGTCGCAGGTGTGTACCTTCCTGTACTTCGCCTACTTCATTCTGATGCCGTTCTACACCAGGCTCGAGAAGACCAAACCGGTTCCGGAAAGGGTGACTGGCTGATGAAAAAGCTATTTGCTGTACTGATTCTTGCTGCTTTGCCTGTCTTGTCCTTCGCGGCCGAGCACGGTGGTCCAGAGCTGGAAAAAGTCGATATCGACGTCTCCGATAAAGCGGCAATGCAAGATGGCGCGCGTACGTTCGCCAACTACTGCATGGGCTGCCACAGTGCCAAGTTCCAGCGCTATGAGCGCGTTGCCGACGATCTGGGGATTCCTCATGACCTGATGCTGAAGAACCTGGTGTTCACTGGCGCCAAGATCGGTGACCACATGAGTATCGGCATGCAGCCGGCAGACGCCAAGTCCTGGTTCGGCGCTGCGCCGCCCGACCTGACGCTGGTCGCTCGCGTTCGTGGTACTGACTGGCTCTACGGCTACCTGCGGTCTTTCTATGAAGATCCTTCGCGCCCTTGGGGTGTGAACAACAAGGTGTTCCCGAACGTCGGTATGCCTAACGTTCTGGTCGGCCTGCAGGGGCGCCAGGTGGTAGGCTGCAAACAAGTTCAAATCGTCGAAGACGGCAAGAAGCAGTATGATCCGCTGACCGGCACGCCGCTGACTCATGAAGCGTGCGATCAGTTGACTATCGTGCCGAAAACCGGTGCTCTGAACGAAGAGCAATTCAATGAGAAGGTCAAGAATCTGGTGACCTTCCTGGCCTATTCGGCCAACCCGGTGAAGCTGCAGCATCAGCGCATCGGTACCTATGTGTTGCTGTACCTGGCGTTCTTCTTCGTATTCGCTTACTTGCTCAAGCGTGAATACTGGAAAGACGTGCATTGATAAAGCTTTAAGCAATTGCTGTTAATCGCGCGCGCCCAAGGGTGTCTCTGAACGTGTAACGAGTCTGGTTATCCAGGCGTTACGGGAGGCACCCTCTGGGCGCGCTCGTTTTTCCGCTCCCGATAATTTCAACAAGCGAGGAGGACCGCCATGGGCGTGACCAATCGGTTGGCCTGTTACTCCGACCCCGCCGACCACTATTCCCACCGAGTGCGCATCGTACTGGCAGAGAAGGGTGTCAGCGCCGAGATCATCAGTGTGGAGGCGGGCCGTCATCCGCCAAAACTGATCGAAGTGAACCCTTACGGCAGCTTGCCCACCCTGGTCGATCGTGACCTGGCGTTGTGGGAGTCGACCGTGGTGATGGAATATCTGGATGAGCGTTACCCACATCCACCTTTGCTGCCGGTTTATCCGGTGGCGCGTGCCAACAGCCGTCTGCTGATTCACCGTATTCAGCGTGACTGGTGTGTTCTGGTGGATCTGATTCTGGATTCGCGGACCAAGGAGTCGGCACGTGTGCAGGCTCGCAAGGAGTTGCGTGAAAGCCTGACTGGCGTTTCGCCGCTGTTCGCCGACAAGCCGTTTTTCTTAAGTGAGGAACAAAGTCTGGTGGATTGTTGCCTACTGCCAATACTCTGGCGTTTACCGATTCTGGGTATTGAACTGCCGCGGCCTGCCAAGCCGCTGCTTGATTACATGGAGCGTCAGTTTGCGCGTGAGGCTTTCCAGGCGAGTCTGTCTGGTGTCGAACGCGATATGCGCTAAGGCTTAAGGAGCCGCTATGAACTCCAGTCGACCTTATTTGGTCCGCGCGCTCTATGAGTGGATTGTGGACAACGATTGCACCCCGCACATGCTGGTCAATTCCGAGTATCCGTCGGTGCAGGTGCCGCAAGGCTTTGCCAGTGACGGACAGATTGTCCTGAACGTATCGCCTGCGGCGGTGCGTCATCTGCACATGGACAACGATGCGGTCAGTTTTGAAGGGCGCTTCGGTGGCGTGCCGCACACGCTGTACGTGCCTATCGCTGCGATCCTGGGTATTTACGCCCGGGAGAACGGTCAGGGCATGGTGTTCGATCTGGAATCGCCTATGGAAGACGAGGAAGGGGTCGAGCCCGATGATGATCTTCCGCCCCCTGACAGCGAGCCACCGCGTCCCAGCGGCCGGCCGAGTTTGAAGGTAGTGAAGTAATAAAAAAGGCGATCCGAATGGATCGCCTTTTTTATTACGTAGGAGCTGCCGGAGGCTGCGATCTTTTGATTAAAATCCAAAGATCGCAGCCTCCGGCAGCTCCTACAGACCATACAGACCGTACAAACCGTAAATCAGTCGATGTACTCAAACAGTTTCACAATCTTCTGTACGCCGGAAACGCCTTGCACCAGGTTGGTGGCCTGGTCAGCTTCCTGTTTGGTCAAAAGACCCAGCAAGTAGACGATACCGTTCTCGGTCACGACCTTGATGCGCGAGCCCGGGATGCTGGCGTCGGCGATCATCTGGGTTTTGATCTTGGTGGTCAGCCAGGCATCGTTGTTGCGGGCCAGTATTGACGAAGGTTGCATCACCTGCAGTTCGTTGTGCACGGTCTTTACCCGCTGAACTGCAGCGGCGGCTTGTCCGGCCAGTTCCTTGAGGTCGGGGCGTGGTGTTTGCCCGGCGAGCAGCACCACACCGTTGAAGCTGGTGACGATGATGCGCGAGCCTTTATCCAGGTCCGGGCTGGCCTTGGCCACGTTCACGCCGACCTTGGTTTCGATCAGGGAGTCGTCGATCTTGCTGCCGAAGGTGCGAGTGCCGCGATCGTCTTCAATGGGGGCGTCGCGGGTCGCGGTGAGTACCGAGGTGCAGCCGCTGATGCCCAGGCTTAGAGTCAAGGCCAGAAGGCCAAGGCGATTAAGGGTCATTCTTCACTCCCGAACAATTGGCTGTCGATCAAGTCGCAAAGACAATGGATCGCCAGCAGGTGGACTTCCTGAATACGTGCAGTGACATTGGCCGGTACGCGAATTTCAACGTCTTCGGGCAATAACAGCGAAGCCATGCCGCCGCCATCGCGTCCAGTCAATGCTACGACAATCATTTCACGATCATGTGCGGCCTGGATCGCTTGAATAATGTTTGCCGAGTTGCCGCTGGTGGAAATCGCCAGCAGCACGTCGCCGGGTTGGCCGAGCGCGCGGATCTGTTTGGAGAAGATTTCGTTGTAACTGTAGTCGTTGGCAATCGAGGTGATCGTCGAGCTGTCGGTAGTCAGTGCAATGGCCGGCAGGCTCGGGCGCTCGCGCTCGAAGCGGTTGAGCAGCTCGGAGGAGAAGTGTTGCGCGTCACCGGCTGAACCGCCGTTGCCGCACGAGAGCATTTTGCCTTCGTTGAGCAGGGCGTTGACCATCACTTGGCTGGCTTGCTCGATGTGCGGTGCAAGTACGTCCATCGCCTGTTGCTTGGTATCGATACTGGCCTGAAAAAGCTGGCGAATTCGGGATTGCATGTCCATCTGTGTGACCTTAAGTAGCGCGGCTTGGTGGCACAGCAATGTGCGGCCCGCAAAGCAAAGAGCAAAAGTGTTGAGTGAAGATCGGCCTTGCCTTTGAGCAGTCAGCTGTCAAAGGCGTTCCTTAGCCAGTTCAAATGAGCCGCGCTGCCGTCTATGGCAACTACATCGAAACGGCAGGGGGAGTTGGCCCAGCGCGACTCGCGCTGCAGAAAATACTGCGCGGCGAGTATCAGTTTCTGACGCTTGCGCGCATCGATGCTGCCGAGCGCGCCACCCCATTGGGTGTTTTGTCTGTAGCGGACTTCGACGAATACTACTGTATCGCCGTCAAGCATGACCAGATCAAGCTCGCCGCGTTTACACAACCAGTTCTGCGCCAAGAGGCGCAGACCGTGTTGCTGGAGATGCTTGAGCGCCTGGCTTTCAGCATCTCGACCGCTTTGTTGGCGTGATCTGTCGGGCATCAGCGAGGTGTGTCAGGCAGGCGTTGAACCTGGCCGTTGACGAACTGTGCCCATGGCAGCTGACGTTGAACGCGTTGCGACGACGTCATGCTCAGGGTGCCCGACTGACCTTCGATGGTGCTGTCTGGCAGAGCCTTGAGTTGGCCCAGGCGCGGAGCCAGGCGGTAGGCATCGACACCCATCGCATAGAGACGGCCCAGGCTGCCCGCGGCTTGTGGCCATTGGGCGGTTACTTGTCTGCGCAGTGGGTCGTTGGCGTCCAGCAACCATGGGGTTTCGCAGAAGCGAACGCCGTTCATGTCGTTGTACTGGTTCTGGTCGCCGCTGGCGCTGAACACGTGGGACGTGGCGTAAACCGGTACGTCACCTGCGTATTGGAAGTTCAGCGTTGGCTTGATCTGTTGAGCCTGTTGCGGTGTCGAGGCGAGGAAAATGAACTCGATATCCTGACGGCGCGAAGGCTGTGCAGCCACTTGCGAGCCTACGGTGCTTTGCAGGCTCTTGGCGCGACCTTCGCTCTGGCGCAGCTGGAACAGGTCGGCGATTTGCTGGGCCAGGGCCACCGGCTGATCAACACGTTCAATGCCCACGACGGTGCCGCCGTTGGCTTCCCAATCCTGACGGAAGGCTTTGAGTACGCGATCGCCCCATTCGCCTTTCGGCACCAGGGCAGCAGCACGATGCAGGCCGTCGGCGCGTGCGCGACGGGAAACTTCGCGGGCTTCGTCCTCGGCAGCCAGGCCGAACTGGAACAGTTGGGCCGGACCTTGTTCGCCTTCGCTGTAGTTCAGCGCCAGGGTGGTGATCGGCAGTTGCGGGCGAGCGGCGAGTTGTTTGACCAGCGGCTTTTCCAGCGGGCCGATAACCAGTTGCACGCCGTCGGCTTGTGCCTTGCGATAGAAGTCGTCCAGCGAGGTCAGGTGCGAGCTGTCGTAGAATTCGATGGCAGGCGGCTTCTGTCCGGCTTGTTGAGCCTGATAGTGCGCGGCCATGAAACCTTCGCGCAGGGCTTTGGCGACCGAAGCCAGCGGGCCGTCTTGCGGCAGCAGCAAGCCGATCTTGCTGACCGGTTGGCTCGCCAGTTCCTTGAGTTTGGTCAGCGGCAGTGGCAGCACAATGGCGGCAGGGTGTTTAGGGTGCTGGGCGCGCCAGTTGTCGATGGCGGCCTGTTGCTGTTCCAGCGTAGCGGCGTTTTTCACCGCCACGGCCAGGCTCATCCAGCCGCCGAGGTCGTCGGTGGTGATGGGTTGCAGTTGATCGGTTGGCAAGGAGGCAATGAGTGCCCAGATGGCCTCATGGTTTTTACTGGCCGCATCGCCGCTAAGCATTGGGGCGATAAAGATGCGCTCGCGGGCGGCGGCCAGGGTCTGGCCGTCAGCTTCAAGGGCACGGGCATGCACGGTGCCGGTACGCACTTGTTGCTCGACTGGCATTTCACCCAGGCGTTGCAGGCTCGGATGGCTCAGGGCGGTCAGCGCCGCCTTGGGCTGGTTGCGAGTCATCGCCAGTTCGGCGGCCAGGGTGCTGGCAAAAACCTGTTGGCCGGGCTTCAGCTGGTCCATCGGGACCTGTTGAAGGATTTGTGCAGACTGGCCGGCGTTGCCCTGGCGGTAGGCCAGGTCTGCCGCGCTCAGGCGCAACAGGGCGGCCTTTTCCGGAGTTTTGCTGGTGGCAGCCTGTTCGAGCAGTTGCTCGATACTGGCATCCGCAGTCCGTGGAAGTTCGCCAAGGCTGGAGGAGGGCGAGCTGGCGCAAGCCGCCAACAGGGCAGCGAGGCAGAGGGCAGAGAACAGCCGCAGGCAAGCGATCATGTAATGTTCCTGATACTCGATCAAATTAGCGTGGAATTGTACCCAAGCGCTGGCCGGGGCGCGATGTTACTGGCGTTAAACCTTCAATTTAGGTCGTGTAAATGTTACGGAGCTCAAGAAAAGGCTGCAGCGCAAGATGGTCGCGGTGCGCATTCAAAGCGCTTCTACGCGCTACAATGCCGGTTTTACCGATCATGAGGTGTGCGCTTTGACTGCTCCAGGTGCTTTGAATTCCGCTGCTGGCTCGCTTTATGTGGTGGCGACGCCCATCGGCAACCTGGACGACATCAGTGCGCGGGCACTGAAAATCTTGCGTGAGGTGGCGTTGATCGCTGCTGAAGACACTCGTCACTCCTTGCGGTTGCTGCAACATTTCGGGATCACCACGCCGCTGGCGGCGTGTCATGAGCACAACGAGCGCGATGAGGGCAGTCGCTTCATCACGCGCTTGCTGGCCGGTGACAATGTCGCGCTGATCTCCGACGCGGGTACGCCGCTGATCTCCGATCCGGGTTATCACCTGGTGCGTCAGGCGCGGGCGGCAGGTATCAATGTAGTACCGGTTCCCGGTGCTTGCGCGCTGATTGCGGCGTTGTCTGCGGCGGGGTTGCCATCTGACCGGTTCATCTTCGAAGGCTTTTTGCCAGCCAAGGCCGTGGGGCGACGTGCGCGCCTGGAGGCCATAAAAGAAGAGCCGCGCACACTGATCTTTTACGAAGCGCCGCACCGGATTCTTGAATGCTTGCAGGATATGGAGCTGGTGTTCGGTGCAGAGCGTCCGGCCTTGCTCGCTCGTGAGCTGACCAAAACCTTCGAAACCCTCAAGGGACTGCCGTTGGCCGAGTTGCGGGCATTCGTTGAAAACGATAGCAATCAGCAGCGCGGCGAGTGCGTGGTGTTGGTGGCGGGCTGGTCGGCGCCGGAGAGTGAGGAGGCGGTGAGTAGCGAGGCGATGCGTATTCTCGATCTGCTGCTCGAGGAAATGCCACTCAAGCGTGCCGCGGCTCTGGCGGCGCAAATTACCGGTGAACGCAAGAATGTTCTCTATCAAGTCGCCCTGGATAAACAGAAAGGCGAGTAAGAACGCGGGTTGCAGGGCGGCAAAAGGCTTTTATCGCTTGTTCTTCGGGCTCTCTGCCGTTAACCTTTGCGGCGGAGAGTCGATTGGACAGTCGCTGCCCTCTATGAAAATTAGGGGGGGGAGGAAAGTCCGGGCTCCATAGGGCGAAGTGCCAGGTAATGCCTGGGAGGCGTGAGCCTACGGAAAGTGCCACAGAAAATAACCGCCTAAGCACTTCGGTGCCGGTAAGGGTGAAAAGGTGCGGTAAGAGCGCACCGCACGACTGGCAACAGTTCGTGGCTAGGTAAACCCCACTTGGAGCAAGACCAAATAGGGTCCCAAGGCGTGGCCCGCGCTGGGACCGGGTAGGTTGCTAAAGATGTCCAGTGATGGCCATCGTAGACGAATGACTGTTCAAGACAGAACCCGGCTTATAGATCGACTCTCCACCTTTTTGTTCCTTCGGCTTGATTCTTTGGCGGAAGGACGTGGTAATACTGATTGGCCATCTGCTGACCCCCTGCAGAGGCTCCGATACAGTAGTGATTACCCTCCCTGCTTGAATCAATAGCAGAAGCGCATTTGTAATACCGAAAAAATCTTACTCTTAACAAATCACTTTAACTTCTGAACGTAGCCTTCAGCGCTGCTTCAAGTTATTGAGCTGAATCATCCGCCAAATACTCGTAACCCCTTCTTTTGCAGTGCTAAATCTCCGATCTGTAAGGGTTTTCCTTCAATCCGCGCCTTGACGGTGTGGTGGGCGCATTCCTATAGTGTGCGCAAGTGGCGGAAAGTGGCATGAAGTGGGTTTTTTGAGCGTAAAACGCTAAAATTTGGAGAAACGCTGACGTGTTTCGCGGAGCTAACGCTATCAGTCTCGATGCAAAAGGCCGTCTCGCCATGCCGAGCCGGTATCGTGACGAGCTCGTTTCGCGAAGTTCCGGGCAATTAATTGTCACAATTGATGCCGTTGATCCTTGTTTGTGTGTTTACCCACTCGATGAGTGGGAGTTGATTGAAACCAAACTGCGCGCACTGCCTTCGCTTCGCGAAGAGAACCGCCGTTTGCAACGTTTGCTGATTGGTAATGCCGTCGACCTCGAGCTCGATAGCAGTGGTCGTTTTCTGGTTCCACCGCGTCTGCGCGAATACGCCAAGCTGGATAAGCGCGCGATGCTGGTAGGCCAACTGAACAAGTTCCAATTGTGGGACGAGGATGCCTGGGATGCAGTTTCTGCTGCTGACCTGGCTGCTATTCAACAACCGGGCGCCATGCCTGATGAACTGCGTGATTTGATCCTGTGACTATTGATAGCGGCTTTAACCACATCACCGTACTGCTTGACGAAGCCGTCGAGGCTCTCGCCGTACGCCCTGATGGCTGCTATCTGGATGGCACGTTCGGGCGCGGCGGGCATAGCCGTCTGATTCTCAGCCAGCTCGGTCCCGATGGTCGGTTGCTGGGGTTCGACAAAGATCCTCAGGCGATTGCCACCGGGCAAACGCTAGCGGCCGAAGACGGCCGCTTTGTCGTTGTGCAGCGCAGCTTTGCCGAGCTCGGTTCGGAAGTTGCCGAGCGCGGTCTGGCCGGCAAGGTCAGCGGCGTTCTGCTCGACCTGGGCGTGTCTTCGCCACAGCTCGACGACCCGGAGCGTGGCTTCAGTTTCCTCAATGATGGTCCGTTGGACATGCGCATGGACCCGTCTCGCGGGATCAGTGCGGCAGAGTTCGTCAATACCGCACCCGTCGAAGAAATTGCCCGCGTGTTCAAGGAATACGGCGAAGAGCGTTTCTCCGGTCGTATGGCCCGTGCCGTGGCCGAGCGTCGCGACATCAAGCCCTTCGAGCGCACTGGCGATCTGGCTGAAGTCCTGAAAGTCGCCAACCCTGCCTGGGAAAAGGGCAAGAACCCGGCGACCCGCGCGTTCCAGGGCCTGCGAATTCACGTCAACAACGAGTTGGGCGATCTTGAAGCCGGTCTTGAAGCAGCCCTTGAAGCGCTGGAGATCGGTGGCCGTCTGGTAGTGATCAGCTTCCACTCGCTGGAAGACCGCATCGTCAAACTGTTCATGCGCAAACTGGTCAAGGGTGAAGCCGATAACCTGCCGCGCAATCTGCCGGTGCGGCACGTCGCCTTCGAGCCGAAAATCAAAGTCCATGGCAAAACGCAGACGGCCTCCGAAGCCGAGCTCAAAGCCAACCCTCGTTCCCGTAGCGCTGTCATGCGTGTGGCGGAGAAACTTCGGTGAGCAAGCTCTTCGCCAAGCCACTTCCAGGCGGAAGCTTTTTCATGCTGCTGCTATTTCTCGCCGTATTGGTCTCGGCGATCGGCGTTTCCTATAGCGCTCACTGGAATCGTCAGTTGCTGAACTCGCTGTACAACGAGTTGAGTGTGCGCGACAAGGCGCAGGCAGAGTGGGGCCGGTTGATTCTCGAGCAGAGCACCTGGACCGCCCACAGCCGCATCGAAGTATTGGCCACCGAACAGCTGAAGATGCGCATTCCCGGCGCTGCCGAAGTACGAATGGTGGCGCCATGATGAAACTCGAAGGGGCACTCTTTCCGTGGCGGTTTCGCGTGGTGCTCGGCTTGCTGGGCGTCATGGTGGCAGCCATCGCCTGGCGCATTATCGACCTGCAAGTGATCGACCGTGACTTCCTGATCGGTCAGGGCGATGCGCGCAGTGTTCGACACATCCCGATTCCGGCTCACCGTGGCTTGATCACCGACCGTAACGGCGAGCCGTTGGCTGTGAGTACCCCGGTCACCACCCTGTGGGCCAACGCCAAGGAAATGCAACTGGCCAAGGAAAAGTGGCCAGCACTGGCGGCTGCGCTGGGTCAAGACCCTAAAGCCCTGACCGAACGCCTCGAAGCCCAGGCCAATAAAGAATTCATCTATCTGGTGCGCGGGCTGACCCCCGAGCAGGGCCAGGTCGTGCTTGATCTGAAAGTACCGGGCGTTTACGGCATCGAAGAGTTCCGGCGTTTCTACCCGGCCGGTGAAGTCACTGCGCACATGGTCGGCTTTACCGACATCGATGACCACGGGCGTGAAGGTGTGGAGCTGGCTTACGACGAATGGCTGGCCGGTGTCGCCGGCAAACGTCAGGTCATCAAGGACCGGCGCGGCAGACTGATCAAAGACGTTCAAGTGACCAAAAACGCCAAGGCCGGCAAGCCCTTGGCGTTGTCGATTGACCTGCGTCTGCAATACCTGGCCAACCGCGAGCTGCGCAACGCGATCATCGAGAACGGCGCCAAGGCCGGCAGCCTGGTGATCATGGACGTCAAGACCGGCGAGATCCTCGCCATGGTCAACCAGCCGACCTACAACCCGAACAACCGTCGCTACCTGCAACCGGCGATGATGCGTAACCGCGCGATGATCGACGTGTTCGAACCGGGTTCGACCATGAAAGCGATCTCCATGAGCGCCGCACTGGAAACCGGGCGCTGGAAACCGAGCGACACCGTCGAGGTGTACCCGGGCTCCTTGCAGATTGGCAAGTACACCATCAAGGACGTGTCGAAGACCGAAGGCCCGGTGCTCGACCTGACCGGCATTCTGATCAACTCCAGTAACGTCGGCATGAGTAAGGTCGCCTTCGATATCGGCGGCGAAACCATTTTCCGCCTGGCGCAGAAAGTCGGTCTCGGCCAGGACACCGGCCTGGGCTTCCCGGGCGAGCGTGTCGGCAACCTGCCGAATTATCGCGAATGGCGCAAAGCCGAGACGGCCACGCTGTCGTACGGCTACGGCATCTCGGTGACCGCGATTCAACTGGTCCACGCCTTCTCGGCGCTGGCCAACAACGGTCGTATCGCACCGCTGACCCTGATCAAGACCGACAAGGCCCCGCAAACCACTCAAGTGATTCCGGAAACCGTGGCGAAAACCATGCAGGGCATGTTGCAGCAAGTGATCGAAGCGCCGCGCGGTGTATTCCGTGCGCAAGTGCCGGCCTATCACGTCGCTGGCAAGTCCGGTACTGCACGTAAGACATCGGTGGGCACCAAAGGCTACGCCGAGAACTCCTACCGCTCGCTGTTCGCAGGTTTTGGTCCCATGAGCGACCCGCGCTACGCGATCGTCGTGGTCATCGACGAACCGAGCAAGGCCGGTTACTTCGGTGGTCTGGTTTCGGCGCCGGTGTTCAGCAAAGTGATGTCTGGAACCCTGCGTCTGATGAACGTTACGCCGGACAACCTACCGGCCACTCAGCAAGCCAACGCTGCCCCGGTCATCCCTGTTAAAACCAATGGAGGGCGCGGCTGATGTCTCTTAGCCTGAACAAGATTTTCGCCCACGCTGGCCGTGATCTGTTGATTCGCGAACTGACCCTGGACAGCCGTAATGTCCGTGCAGGCGACCTGTTCCTGGCCGTCCCCGGTGGCAAGTTCGATGGTCGTGCACACATTGCCGACGCCTTGCAGCGCGGTGCCGCGGCTGTCGCTTATGAAGTTGAAGGCGCGACCGTTCTGCCGATTACCGAAGTACCGCTGATTCCGGTCAAGGGCCTGGCTGCGCAGCTGTCGGACATTGCCGGGCGTTTTTATGGCGACCCGAGCCGCAACCTGAACCTGATTGGCGTGACCGGTACCAACGGTAAAACCAGCGTGACCCAACTGGTCGCGCAGGCGCTGGATCTGCTGGGCCAGCACTGCGGCATCGTTGGCACCTTGGGCACCGGTTTCTACGGTGCACTGGAAAGCGGCCTGCACACCACCCCGAACCCGATTGCCGTACAGGCGACCCTGGCCGACCTGAAAAAGGCCGGCGCCAAGGCAGTGGCCATGGAAGTGTCCTCCCACGGTCTGGACCAGGGGCGCGTCACCGCATTGGCGTTCGATGTGGCGGTGATGACCAACCTGTCGCGCGATCACCTGGATTATCACGGGACGATGCAAGCCTACGGCGAGGCCAAGGCCAAGCTGTTCGAATGGAACGATCTGAAGTGCCGGGTGATCAATCTCGACGACGAATTCGGTCGGCAACTGGCCGCTGAAAAACGTGAGTCGCGCCTGATCACCTACAGCCTCGAAGACGCCAGCGCGTATCTGTATTGCCGTGAAGCGCAGTTTGACGACGAAGGCGTGCGCGCTACGTTGGTGACGCCGCAGGGCGAACACCATTTGCGCAGTGCCTTGCTCGGTCGTTTCAACCTGAGCAACGTGCTGGCCGCTGTCGGTGCCTTGCTCGGTCTGGATTACGCGCTGGATGAAATCCTCCGCGTGCTGCCAAAACTCGAAGGCCCGGCCGGTCGCATGCAGCGCCTGGGCGGCGGCACTCAGCCGCTGGTGGTGGTCGATTACGCCCACACCCCGGATGCGCTGGAAAAAGTCTTGATGGCTCTGCGTCCGCACGCCAAGGGCAAATTGCTCTGCCTGTTCGGTTGCGGCGGTGATCGCGATCGCGGCAAGCGTCCGCTGATGGCCGAAGTGGTCGAGCGTCTGGCGGATGGTGTGCTGGTCACTGATGACAACCCGCGCAGCGAAGACCCTGCACAGATTTTCGACGATATCCGCGCCGGGTTCACGGCGGTGGAAAGCGTCCGTTTCGTCGCCGGCCGTGGCCAGGCGATAGCCCAGTTGATCGCCAGCGCCAGCGCAGATGACGTGATTGTTCTGGCCGGTAAAGGTCACGAGGACTATCAGGAAATCAACGGCGAACGCCATGACTTCTCCGATCTGGTGGAGGCCGACCGTGCCTTGACCGCGTGGGAGGTGGCCCATGCTTAAAGCCTTGACGTTGAGCGAAGTGGCCGGTCCATTGGCTGGGCGTGTGCTGGCTGCCGATTGCAGCTTCGATGGTGTCAGCATCGACAGCCGGGCAATCAAGCCGGGCCAGTTGTTTGTTGCCCTGACCGGACCACGTTTCGATGGTCATGACTACTTGAACGACGTTGCTGCCAAAGGCGCGGTCGCAGCCCTGGTCGAGCGCGAAGTGACGAACAGCACATTGCCGCAGTTGTTGGTCAAGGACACCCGTCAGGCCTTGGGCGAACTCGGCGCGCTGAACCGTGCGGCGTATTCGAACCCGGTCGCGGCGATCACCGGTTCCAGCGGCAAAACCACGGTCAAGGAAATGCTCGCGAGCATTCTGCGCACACGCGGGCCGGTGCTGGCGACCCGTGGCAACCTGAACAATGACCTCGGCGTTCCGCTGACCTTGCTCGAACTGGCCGCGGAACATACAGCCGCAGTCATCGAACTCGGTGCTTCGCGGATCGGCGAGATTGCCTACACCGTCGGCATGACCAAACCGCATGTGGCCGTGATCAACAACGCCGGGACCGCCCACGTCGGTGAATTCGGCGGGCCGGAAAAAATCGTTGAAGCCAAGGGCGAGATTCTCGAAGGGCTGGACGCCGATGGCGTCGCCGTTTTGAATCTCGACGACAAGGCTTTTGATATCTGGAAAAAACGTGCCGCCGGTCGCCAGGTGCTGAGCTTTGCCCTGAACGACAGCCGTGCGGATTTCCACGCCAGCGATCTGGACCGTGACGCGCGCGGTTGCTCGTCCTTCAAGCTGCACAGCCCGCAGGGTGTCGAGCATGTTCAGTTGAACCTGCTCGGCAACCACAACGTTGCCAATGCTTTGGCCGCCGCGGCGGCTGCCCACGCGTTGGGCGTGTCGTTGTTCGGTATCGCCACGGGGCTGAATGCGGTGCAACCGGTCAAGGGCCGTGCCGTCGCACAACTGGCGACCAATGGCATGCGGGTCATTGATGATTCTTACAACGCGAACCCCACCTCGATGTGCGCCGCCGTTGATATACTCGCCGGCTTTTCCGGCCGCACCGTTCTGGTGCTCGGAGATATTGGCGAGTTGGGCGAGTGGGCGGAGCAGGGGCACCGCGACGTTGGCGCGTATGCCAGCGGCAAGGTTTCCGCGCTTTACGCCGTTGGCCCGATGATGGCGCATTCCGTCGCAGCCTTCGGTGAGCAGGCTCGTCACTTTGCCAATCAGGCTGATCTGATCGCGGCGCTGGGCGCCGAACACGATACAAACACCACTATTTTGATCAAGGGCTCGCGCAGCGCTGCGATGGAAAACGTCGTTGCGGCTTTGTGCGGTTCGAGCGGGGAGAAACATTAATGCTGCTGTTGTTAGCGGAGTATCTGCAACAGTTCTACAAAGGCTTCGCGGTCTTTCAGTACCTGACCCTGCGCGGGATTCTCGGTGTACTGACCGCCCTGTCTTTGTCGCTGTGCCTGGGTCCCTGGATGATCCGCACCTTGCAGAACCGCCAGATCGGCCAGTCGGTCCGTAATGATGGCCCGCAATCGCACTTGTCCAAGTCGGGCACTCCGACCATGGGCGGCGCACTGATTCTGACCGCCATCGGCGTCAGTACCTTGCTTTGGGCTGACCTGCACAACCGCTATGTCTGGGTCGTGTTGCTGGTCACCCTGCTGTTCGGTGCGGTGGGCTGGGTCGACGATTACCGCAAAGTGATCGAGAAGAACTCCCGTGGCTTGCCGAGCCGCTGGAAATACTTCTGGCAGTCGGTGTTCGGTCTGGGCGCGGCGATCTTTCTTTATATGACTGCACCAAGCGCGGTTGAAACGACCTTGATCGTGCCGATGTTCAAAGATGCCAGCATCGCGCTCGGCATTGGCTTCGTGGTCCTGACCTACTTCGTGATCGTCGGCTCCAGCAACGCGGTCAACCTGACCGATGGCCTCGACGGCCTGGCGATCATGCCAACCGTGATGGTCGGCGGTGCACTGGGGATCTTCTGCTACCTGTCGGGTAACGTGAAGTTCGCCGAATACCTGTTGATCCCTTATGTGCCGGGCGCGGGTGAGCTGATCGTGTTCTGCGGCGCGCTGATCGGTGCCGGCCTGGGTTTCCTCTGGTTCAACACCTACCCGGCTCAAGTCTTCATGGGCGACGTCGGCGCACTGGCGCTGGGCGCAGCTTTGGGCACCATCGCAGTGATCGTCCGTCAGGAAATCGTCCTGTTCATCATGGGCGGTGTGTTCGTGATGGAAACCCTGTCGGTGGTTATTCAGGTTGCCTCTTTCAAACTGACCGGTCGCCGGGTATTCCGCATGGCACCGATTCACCACCACTTTGAACTCAAGGGCTGGCCCGAGCCACGCGTGATCGTCCGTTTCTGGATCATCACCGTGATTCTCGTACTGGTCGGCCTTGCCACCCTGAAGCTGAGGTAGAACGAGTGTCTCTGATCGCTTCTGACCACTTCCGCATCGTTGTCGGCCTCGGCAAGAGCGGCATGTCCCTGGTTCGCTTCCTGGCGAACCGGGGTGTGTCGTTCGCTGTCGCCGATACGCGGGAAAATCCACCGGAACTGGTCACGCTGCGCCGTGACTATCCGCACGTGGAAGTGCGTTGTGGCGAGCTGGATGTCGAATTCCTTTGCCGTGCCGACGAGCTCTACGTGAGCCCGGGCCTGGCCTTGTCGACTCCGGCCCTGCAAGCCGCCGCGGCTCGTGGCGTGAAGTTGTCCGGTGATATCGAATTGTTCGCACGTAACGCGAAGGCGCCGATTGTCGCCATCAGCGGCTCCAACGCGAAAAGCACCGTGACCACCCTGGTCGGCGAAATGGCGGCTGCGGCTGGCAAGCGCGTGGCGGTGGGCGGCAACCTCGGAACTCCGGCGCTCGACCTGTTGAGTGATGATGTCGAGTTGTACGTGATGGAGCTCTCGAGCTTCCAGCTGGAGACCACCGACCATCTGGGCGCCGAAGTGGCCACCGTGCTGAACGTCAGCGAAGACCATATGGACCGTTACAGCGGCCTGCCGGCGTATCACCTGGCCAAGCACCGGATCTTCCGTGGTGCCAGGCAAGTGGTGGTCAATCGTCAGGATGCGCTGAGCCGTCCGTTGATGGGCGAGGGCCTGCCATGCTGGACCTTCGGTCTGAGCAAACCTGATTTCAAGGCCTTTGGTCTGCGTGAGGAAAATGGCGAGAAATATCTGGCCTTTGAATTCCAGAACCTGATGCCTGTGCGTGAACTGAAAATTCGTGGCGCGCATAACCAGTCCAACGCCCTCGCGGCATTGGCCCTGGGGCACGCCGTCGGCCTGCCGTTCGACGCCATGTTGTCGAGCCTGCGCACCTTCGCCGGGCTTGAGCATCGCTGCCAGTGGGTTCGTGACCTGGATGGCGTGAGTTACTACAACGATTCCAAAGCCACCAACGTTGGTGCTGCGCTGGCCGCCATCGAAGGTTTGGGCGCGGACATCGAAGGCAAGCTGGTGCTGATCGCCGGTGGCGACGGCAAAGGGGCCGAGTTCAAGGATCTGCGTGATCCGGTCGCGGCCAACTGCCGCACCGTGGTGTTGATGGGCCGTGACTCCGAACTGATTGGCCAGGCCATTGGCGATGCCGTACCACTGATTCGCGTCAACTCGCTGATCGAAGCGGTCGAGCAATGTCGCGCTATCGCCCAGCCAGGCGATGCCGTGCTGCTGTCGCCAGCCTGCGCCAGTTTCGACATGTTCAAGAACTACGAAGAGCGTGGGCATTTGTTTGCCCAAGCCGTGGAGGACTTGGCATGAGCTTGAGAAACATCATCAAGCCGTACCCGTCGCCGATCATCACCGGGCGTGGTATCGACCTCGACTTCCCGATGCTCGCCGGTTGCCTGGCGTTGCTGGGGCTGGGGCTGGTCATGATCGCCTCGGCATCGACCGAAGTGGCGGCGGTGCAATCGGGCAGTGCCCTGTATTACATGATTCGTCACCTGATTTACGTCGTGCTCGGCTTGGGTGCCTGCATCGTCACCATGATGATCCCGATCGCCACCTGGCAACGCCTGGGCTGGCTGATGCTGATCGGCGCGTTCGGTTTGCTGGTGATGGTGATCGTCCCAGGGATCGGCCGTGAGGTGAACGGTTCGATGCGCTGGATCGGTTTCAGTTTCTTCAACGTTCAGCCCTCCGAGATTGCCAAGGTGTTTGTGGTGATCTACCTCGCCGGTTATCTGGTGCGTCGGCAGAAAGAAGTTCGCGAGAGCTGGATGGGCTTCTTCAAGCCGTTCATCGTGTTGCTGCCAATGGCCGGTCTGCTGCTGATGGAGCCGGACTTCGGCGCCACCGTCGTGATGATGGCGGCGGCTGCGGCGATGCTGTTCCTGGGCGGGGTCGGGCTGTTCCGTTTTTCCTTGATGGTTGTCCTGGCTGTCGGGGCGGTGGTGTTGTTGATTCAAGTGCAGCCGTATCGAATGGCGCGCCTGACCAACTTTGCGGATCCATGGGCCGACCAGTTCGGCGCCGGCTATCAGTTGTCTCAAGCATTGATCGCCTTCGGTCGCGGCGAATGGCTGGGCGTTGGTCTGGGCAACAGCGTGCAGAAACAGTTCTACCTGCCGGAAGCCCACACTGACTTCGTGTTCTCGGTTCTGGCCGAAGAACTGGGTGCCGTGGGTTCCTTGTGCACGGTCGCACTGTTCGTCTTTGTCTGTATTCGTGGCATGTACATCGGTTTGTGGGCAGAAAAGGCCAAACAATTCTTCGCCGCTTACGTCGCCTACGGCCTGTCGTTCCTGTGGATTGGCCAGTTCCTGATCAACATCGGGGTGAACGTCGGCCTGCTGCCGACCAAGGGCCTGACCTTGCCGTTCCTCAGTTACGGCGGTAGTTCGTTGGTGATCTGCTGCGCCTGTCTTGGCTTGCTGTTGCGCATCGAATGGGAGAGTCGAACCCACTTGGGCAGCGAAGAGATGGAATTCAGCGAGAGCGACTTCGCCGAGGAGCCGACCCATGGGCGCTAACGTGCTGATCATGGCGGGCGGCACCGGCGGCCACGTGTTCCCGGCGCTGGCTTGCGCTCGCGAGTTTCAGGCGCGCGGTTACACCGTGCACTGGCTCGGGACGCCACGCGGGATCGAAAACGAACTGGTCCCGAATGCCGGCCTGCCGTTGCACTTGATCAACGTCAGCGGCCTGCGTGGCAAGAGCAAGCTGTCGTTGCTCAAGGCACCTTTTGTATTGCTCAAGGCGATCTGGCAGGCACGTGCGGTCATTCGTCAGCTGAAACCGGTCTGCGTACTGGGCTTTGGCGGATATGTCACCGGCCCTGGTGGTGTAGCGGCCAGATTGGCCGGTGTGCCGGTCATCGTTCATGAACAGAACGCCGTCGCCGGTACCGCCAATCGGTTGCTGGTGCCGTTGGCCGCGCGAGTCTGCGAAGCTTTCCCGGACACCTTTGCTGCCAGTGGCAGCCGGCGCACTACCGGTAACCCGGTGCGCACCGAGTTGTTCCTCGAGACACCGCGTTCAGCCCTGGCTGGACGCAAAGCGCGTTTGCTGATCCTGGGCGGAAGCCTGGGCGCAGAACCGTTGAACAAATTGCTGCCTGAAGCCCTGTCGCTGGTTCCTGCTGAACTGCGCCCGGAAGTGTTTCATCAGGCCGGCAAAAACCACGATGAAGTGACTGCCGAGCGCTATCGCACTGCCGGTGTCGAGGCGCAAGTGCAGCCTTTCATCAAAGACATGGCCCAAGCCTATGGCTGGGCCGACCTGGTGGTCTGTCGCGCGGGCGCGCTGACTGTCAGTGAGCTGGCTGCTGCCGGTCTGCCCTCGATGCTGGTGCCTTTGCCCCACGCTATCGACGATCACCAGACCCGCAATGCCGAATATTTGGCTCGTGAAGGCGCTGCCTTCCTGATGCCGCAAAGAACGACTGGCGCAGCGGATCTCGCTGCACGCCTGACAGAGGTCTTGATGCAACCGCAACGACTCAACGACATGGCTGGCGCCGCTCGTCGCCTGGCCAAACCTGATGCAACCCGCAACGTAGTCGATATCTGCCTGGAGGTGGTTCATGGTTGAGAATCAGAAAGCCATGCCGCAGCCGGAAATGCGCCGTATCCGTCGCATCCACTTCGTCGGAATCGGCGGTGTGGGCATGTGCGGAATTGCCGAAGTGTTGCTGAACCTGGGCTATCAAGTGTCCGGTTCCGACCTGAAAGCATCGCCGGTGACCGAGCGTCTCGAATCGTTCGGCGCACAGATCTTTATCGGCCACCGCGCCGAGAACAGCGCGAGCGCCGATGTGCTGGTGGTGTCGAGCGCCGTGAACACCTCCAACCCGGAAGTCGCGACGGCCCTGGAGCGTCGTATCCCCGTGGTGCCGCGTGCCGAAATGCTCGCCGAGCTGATGCGTTATCGCCACGGCATCGCCGTTGCCGGTACTCACGGCAAAACCACCACCACCAGCCTGATCGCTTCGGTGTTCGCCGCCGGTGGCCTGGATCCGACCTTCGTGATCGGTGGCCGCCTGAATGCAGCGGGCACCAATGCCCAGCTGGGCACCAGCCGTTATCTGATCGCCGAAGCCGACGAAAGCGACGCCAGTTTCCTGCACTTGCAGCCGCTGGTGGCCGTGGTCACCAACATCGACGCCGATCACATGGCGACCTACGACGGTGACTTCAACAAGCTGAAGAAAACCTTCGTCGAGTTCCTCCACAACCTGCCGTTCTACGGTTTGGCGGTGATGTGCCTGGACGACCCGGTGGTGCGTGAAATCCTGCCGCTGGTCAAACGTCCGACCATGACCTACGGCTTCAGCGAAGACGCCGACGTACGCGCCATCAATGTTCGCCAGCAAGGCATGCAGACCTTCTTCACCGTGCTGCGTCCTGATCGTGAACCGCTGGATGTCTCGGTGAACATGCCGGGCAATCACAACGTACTGAACTCGCTGGCGACCATCTGCATCGCGACCGACGAGGGCGTCAGCGATGAAGCCATCGTTCAGGGGCTGTCGGGCTTCCAGGGTGTTGGCCGACGCTTCCAGGTCTACGGCGAACTGCCGGTCGAAGGCGGCAACGTGATGTTGGTGGACGACTACGGTCACCACCCGACCGAAGTCGCTGCGGTGATCAAAGCCGTGCGCGGTGGCTGGCCGGAGCGCCGTCTGGTGATGGTTTACCAGCCGCACCGCTACAGCCGCACCCGCGACCTGTACGACGATTTCGTCAATGTACTGGCTGACGCCAACGTGTTGCTGCTGATGGAAGTCTATCCGGCCGGCGAAGAGCCGATCCCGGGTGCCGACAGCCGCAAGCTGTGTAACAGCATCCGCCAGCGCGGCCAGCTCGACCCGATCTACATCGAGCGCGGTGTCGACCTCGCGCCGCTGGTCAAGCCACTGCTGCGTGCTGGCGACATCCTCTTGTGCCAAGGCGCCGGGGATATCGGCGGTCTTGCACCGAAACTGTTGAATAGTCCGTTGTTCGCGGGTGCTGTTGTCGCTCCAAACGAAGGGAAGTTGAAATGACTGCTGCCTACGCCAACCTGTTCTCGACCATCGCCCCGAAAGACTTCGGCCGCGTTGCCGTGCTGTTCGGTGGCAAAAGCGCCGAGCGTGAGGTTTCGCTGAAATCCGGTAACGCGGTGCTTGAAGCGCTGCAGTCCGCGGGCGTGGATGCGTTCGGCATCGACGTCGGCGACGATTTCCTGCAACGCCTGCTGAACGAAAGAATCGACCGCGCCTTCATCATTCTCCACGGTCGTGGCGGTGAAGACGGCAGCATGCAGGGCCTGCTGGAATGCGCAGGGATTCCGTACACCGGCAGCGGCATCCTTGCCTCGGCACTGGCCATGGACAAGCTGCGGACCAAACAGGTCTGGCACAGCCTGGGTATTCCGACGCCACGTCACGCGGTACTGAGCAGCGAAGCCGACTGTATTTTGGCGGCGACGGAACTGGGCTTCCCTTTGATCGTCAAACCGGCGCATGAAGGTTCAAGTATCGGTATGGCCAAAGTGACTTCGGCAGCTGAATTGATCGAAGCCTGGAAAGCGGCCAGTACCTACGATTCGCAAGTGTTGGTCGAGCAATGGATTCAAGGTCCTGAGTTCACCATCGCCACCCTGCGTGATCAGGTGTTGCCACCGATCGCTCTGGGCACACCACACACTTTCTATGACTACGACGCCAAGTACCTGGCTTCCGATACCCAGTACCGGATCCCGTGTGGCCTCGATAGCGCCAAAGAACAAGAGCTCATGGACCTCACGGCGAAAGCCTGTGAGGCGCTGGGTATCGCCGGTTGGGGACGGGCTGACGTGATGCAGGACGCCGATGGGCAGTTCTGGTTCCTGGAAGTCAACACCGCACCGGGCATGACCGATCACAGTCTGGTCCCAATGGCCGCACGCGCCGCCGGTCTGGATTTCCAACAGTTGGTGTTGGCGATCCTGGCAGCCAGTGTTGCCGGTAACGCTGCCAGTAACAAAGAGCCGCGAGGTTAAGTCCATGCAAGGCGCCCAGCTACGTCATCAGCCACCCGCACCCGGCCGCAAGCCGGTGCCGCGGGGTGCCAGCCGAATGGTGGCCAAAGAGCCGATGTCGGTGCGCCTGCCGAAAGCCAATTTTGGTTTTCTCAAAGCCTTGTTCTGGCCCGTGCTGCTGGTTGCGTTGGGGTTCGGTACTTACGAAGGTGCACAGCGCTTGCTGCCGTACGCCGACCGGCCGATCACCAAGATCAACGTGCAGGGCGATTTGAGTTACATCAGCCAGCAAGCGGTGCAGCAGCGGATCGCCCCGTACGTGGCGGCGAGCTTCTTCACCATCGACCTGGCGAGCATGCGTACCGAGCTGGAACAGATGCCATGGATTGCACACGCCGAAGTGCGTCGCGTCTGGCCTGACCAGGTGGTGATTCGCCTGGAAGAGCAACTGCCCGTGGCCCGTTGGGGTGACGAAGCGCTGCTGAACAACCAGGGGCAGGCGTTTACGCCGCGTGAATTGGCCAACTACGAACATTTGCCACAGTTGTTCGGCCCACAGCGGGCTCAGCAGCAAGTGATGCAGCAGTATCAGGTGTTGAGCCAGATGTTACGGCCATTGGGCTTCTCGATTGCCCGGCTGGAATTGCGTGAACGCGGCAGCTGGTTTTTGACCACTGGCGCGGGTAGCGCGGGCCCTGGGATCGAGTTGTTGCTGGGACGCGATCACCTGGTGGAAAAGATGCGCCGCTTCATTGCCATCTACGACAAGACGCTTAAAGAACAGATTACGAACATTGCGCGCATCGACCTGCGTTATGCCAACGGCCTCGCCGTCGGCTGGCGGGAACCTGCAGCGCCCACGACGGCCCAACCCGCCGTCGCGAAGAATTGAGAAGAGGCAGGACCATGGCAAACGTGCAAAGCGGCAAAATGATCGTCGGTCTGGATATCGGTACCTCCAAGGTGGTGGCGCTGGTAGGCGAGGTCGCGGCCGATGGCCAACTGGAAATCGTCGGTATCGGTACTCACCCCTCCCGCGGCCTGAAGAAGGGCGTGGTGGTGAATATCGAATCCACCGTGCAGTCCATTCAGCGCGCGATCGAAGAAGCGCAACTGATGGCCGGTTGCCGGATTCACTCGGCGTTCGTCGGCGTGGCCGGCAATCACATTCGCAGCCTGAACTCCCACGGCATCGTGGCGATTCGTGATCGCGAAGTCAGCTCGGCCGACCTTGAGCGCGTGCTCGATGCCGCCCAGGCCGTGGCCATTCCAGCGGATCAGCGTGTTCTGCACACGCTGCCGCAGGATTACGTGATCGATAACCAGGAGGGCGTGCGTGAGCCTCTGGGCATGTCCGGCGTACGTCTGGAAGCCAAGGTCCACGTGGTCACCTGCGCGGTGAACGCGGCGCAGAACATTGAAAAATGCGTGCGTCGTTGCGGTCTGGAAATCGACGACATCATTCTCGAGCAGCTCGCTTCCGCGTACTCGGTGCTGACCGATGACGAGAAAGAGCTGGGCGTGTGCCTGGTGGACATCGGTGGCGGTACCACCGACATCGCGATCTTCACCGAAGGCGCGATTCGTCATACCGCGGTGATCCCGATTGCCGGTGATCAGGTGACCAACGACATCGCCATGGCGTTGCGCACTCCGACCCAGTACGCCGAAGAAATCAAGATTCGCTACGCCTGTGCCCTGGCCAAGCTGGCCGGTGCCGGTGAAACCATCAAGGTCCCAAGTGTCGGTGACCGTCCGCCACGCGAGCTGTCCCGTCAGGCCCTGGCTGAAGTGGTCGAGCCGCGTTACGACGAGCTGTTCACGTTGATCCAGGCCGAGCTGCGTCGCAGCGGCTACGAAGACCTGATCCCGGCCGGCATCGTGCTGACCGGCGGCACCTCGAAGATGGAAGGCGCGGTCGAGCTGGCCGAAGAGATTTTCCACATGCCGGTTCGCCTGGGCGTGCCGCATGGCGTCAGGGGTCTGGACGACGTAGTACGCAACCCGATTTATTCCACCGGTGTTGGTTTGCTGATGTATGGCCTGCAAAAGCAGTCCGACGGCATTTCCTTCTCCGGGATCAGCAGCAGTCGCGATAGCTACAACAACGACGAGGCCAAGAGCCCGTTGATCGATCGCATCAAAAGCTGGGTCCAGGGCAATTTTTAAAGATTTACCGCAACACCGTTGTATGCAGTAGGCGCAGTAGGCGAAAAAAACTAGAGAATGTAAGGAGAGGGAAAATGTTCGAACTCGTAGACAACATCCCCGCAAGCCCGGTTATTAAAGTTATCGGTGTTGGCGGTGGCGGCGGCAACGCTGTAAATCACATGGTCAAGAGCAACATTGAAGGCGTTGAGTTCATCTGCGCCAACACTGATGCCCAGGCGCTGAAAAGCATCGGCGCGCGGACCATCCTGCAACTGGGCACCGGCGTGACCAAAGGTCTGGGTGCTGGCGCGAACCCTGAGGTCGGTCGTCAGGCCGCTCTGGAAGACCGCGAGCGCATCGCCGAAGTGCTGCAAGGCACAAACATGGTGTTCATCACCACTGGCATGGGCGGCGGTACCGGTACCGGTGCTGCGCCGATCATTGCTGAAGTGGCCAAGGAAATGGGGATCCTCACCGTTGCGGTGGTGACCCGTCCGTTCCCGTTCGAAGGCCGCAAGCGTATGCAGATCGCCGACGAAGGTATCCGTCTGCTGTCTGAAAGCGTCGACTCGTTGATCACCATTCCCAACGAGAAGCTGCTGACCATCCTCGGTAAAGATGCCAGCCTGCTGTCGGCTTTCGCCAAGGCTGATGACGTTCTGGCCGGTGCCGTTCGCGGTATCTCCGACATCATCAAGCGTCCGGGCATGATCAACGTCGACTTCGCCGACGTCCGTACCGTGATGAGCGAAATGGGCATGGCGATGATGGGCACTGGCTGCGCCAGTGGTCCTAACCGTGCGCGTGAAGCGACCGAAGCGGCGATCCGCAACCCGCTGCTCGAAGACGTGAACCTGCAAGGTGCACGCGGTATTCTGGTGAACATCACCGCCGGTCCTGACCTATCCTTGGGTGAGTACTCCGACGTGGGTAGCATCATCGAAGCGTTCGCTTCCGAGCACGCCATGGTCAAGGTCGGTACCGTTATCGATCCGGACATGCGCGACGAGCTGCACGTGACCGTGGTTGCCACAGGTTTAGGCGCAAAAATCGAGAAGCCGGTGAAGGTCATCGACAATACCGTTCACACCTCCATGGCTTCTCAGTCGCAACCGGCACCCGCTCGTCAGGAACAGCCTGCGGTGAACTACCGTGATCTGGACCGTCCGACTGTCATGCGCAACCAGGCTCAGGCCGGTGCTGCGACTGCCGCGAAGATGAATCCGCAAGACGATCTGGACTACCTGGACATCCCGGCATTCCTGCGTCGTCAGGCCGATTGATGGAATGTATCAGGGCTATGAAGTTGATTGGTGTTCAGCAAAGGTCTGGTCTGCTATTATCGCCAGCCTTTGTTGATACCAGTTCGCAATTTGCGCTGAAGCGGCCCAAGCCATGATTAAACAACGCACACTGAAAAATATTATCCGTGCCACAGGTGTAGGCCTGCACTCCGGGGAGAAGGTATACCTGACCCTCAAGCCAGCACCTGTAGACACCGGCATCGTGTTTTGTCGTGCCGACCTGGACCCTGTGGTGCAGATTCCTGCTCGCGCGGAAAACGTTGGTGAAACCACTATGTCGACGACACTGGTCAACGGTGACGTCAAAGTGGACACGGTGGAGCATTTGCTCTCGGCCATGGCTGGCCTGGGCATCGATAACGCCTACGTCGAGCTCTCCGCGTCCGAAGTCCCGATCATGGATGGTAGCGCTGGACCCTTCGTATTCCTGATTCAATCGGCTGGCCTGGAAGAACAGGACGCAGCCAAGAAGTTCATCCGGATCCTGCGTGAAGTGACAGTGGAAGACGGCGACAAGCGCGCCACTTTCGTCCCTTTCGAAGGCTTCAAAGTGAGCTTCGAGATCGATTTCGATCACCCGGTGTTTCGCAACCGTACTCAAAGTGCCAGCGTGGATTTTTCCAGCACTTCGTTTGTAAAAGAAGTCAGCCGCGCCCGGACCTTTGGTTTCATGAGTGATATCGAGTACCTGCGCAAGCACAACCTCGCACTCGGCGGTAGCGTTGAAAACGCCATTGTGGTCGACGCGGATGGTGTACTGAACGAAGACGGCCTTCGCTACGAAGACGAATTCGTGAAGCACAAGATCCTCGATGCAATTGGTGACCTCTACCTGCTGGGCAATAGCCTGATTGGTGAGTTCAAAGGCTTCAAGTCGGGCCATGCACTGAACAACCAGCTTCTGCGCAAATTGATTGAGCAGACAGATGCTTGGGAAGTCGTGACCTTTGAAGACGCCAGCACTGCACCGATCTCTTACATGCGCCCAGTTGCGGCCGTGTAAGCAAAAACCTCTCTAGTTTTTAAAGGCTGCCTTCGGGTGGCCTTTTTTTATGCCCGTGGTTTTGTGGTGACACCATTGCTTGCACCAAACCGCGTAGGAGCTGCCGCAGGCGAAGAGGGCGCAGTCTATTCCTGGGCGCTGACCACCCGGTTACGCCCACGGTGCTTGGCCTGATACAGCGCTTTGTCGGCAGCGTACATCAAGTTTTCCAGGCTTTCGCCCGGTTGCCCTGTCGAGGTGCTGAGGCCGATGCTGACGGTGACCGGTGACGTGTCGCCTTCGAACGGCGGCAGTTGTTCGACTGCCGCCCGGATATTTTCGGCAATCTGCAGTGCACCGGCGGTGTCAGTCTCGGCCAGCACTACGGAAAACTCCTCACCGCCATACCGCGCAACGAGATCGGACGGACGATGAATGTTTTCGCTGATGACCCTGGCAAGCACGCGCAACGCCGCGTCACCACCTTGATGACCGTGACGGTCGTTGAACGACTTGAAATGATCGGCGTCGATCATCAACACCGACAGCGGCTTGCCCGAGCGCTGGGCGCGGGACCATTCGCGGTTCAGGGCCTGGTCGAGCGTTCGGCGGTTAGCCACACCCGTGAGAGCGTCGATAGCGGCCTGTTGCGCCAGTTCCTGCTCGGCGTGACGGCGCAGGCGCAATTCGCGGCAGAGCAGTAAGGTCAACCACATCAGCCCAATACACAACACGCCGGTGGCGCCACTGATAACGTATGCAGTGCGTTTCCAGCTGGCGAAGACTTCGTCCAGGGAGAGCGCGACGATGACCGTCAACGGCAGGTTACCGACGCGCGAGAAGGTGTACAGACGGTCCTGGTGATCCATGCTCGAGACGCTGACGAAGCTGCCACTGCCTTTACGCATGATGCGTATGACGTTGGGCCGACTGCCGAAGCTCTTGCCAATGCTGTCGTCCGTCAGCATGGGCTTCTGCGCCAGCAGAATACCGTCCTTGTCGAGCACGTTGAGGGTGCTGTCGGCGCCGATGTTCAAGCTGTTGAACAGTTCGTCGAAGTACGCCAGGCGCATCGAGGCGACGGCAACGCCGAGAAACTCCCCGGAGGGAGACGAGATGCGCCGGCTGAAGCTGATGCGCCACTGCTCGCTGTCGGCGCAGTCGCAACGGGGTTTGAACGGGCGACTGATAAACATCCCGGTGTCCTTGTTTAAAACGTGGGCCAGGAAGTAGTCGCGGTCAGCAAAATTGCCCGGTTTGGGCTGAATCAGCGACGAATCGGCGATCACCTCGCCCTGCTTGTCGAGCAACAGGATGTCGCCCTTGAAACGTGCGGTGCTGGATCGGTCAAACAGCACCAGGTGACGGATCTGAGCGGAAACCTTTTGCAGATCGTCGCGTTGGGCGGCAGCAATCAAGCCTTGCAGTGACAGGTCATAGAGTTCGACGTTGCGCAGCACATCGGCGTCGATCAGTTGCACGATGTTGGTCGCACCGCGCGTGGCCGCCTGCATGGCGTTGGCGCGTTCGCGGATCAGCAGGAAGGTGACGATGGCGATGATCGCGATGACAGTCAGCGAACTGCCGAGAATCAGCATGAGTTCCGGTCGGCGGGTAGTGCCCGTTATGTGGTGGGGCGTACGGCTTGCACTCATGGTTCTGATTTCTGCAGGGGGACTTCATCAGCGTAGTTCCCGAACGGGTCGGGCAGCGTTGCAGATATCAGTACATTTATCGTTTCAGCTGCATGTATAAATCCCGGGCATAAAAAAGGCCAGCAGAAGGTGCTGGCCTTTTTGCAGGTTTTTCTTAGAAAACGTTCAGTGGGTAGTCGATGATCATCCGGTATTCATCGGTGTCGGTATCCAGCGCGCCATAACCGTTGCCGCCACGGTTGGTGGCCCACTGCAGACGTACCGCCAGATCCTTGGCCGTACCACCCTGGACCACGTATTTGAGATCGATATCACGCTCCCAGTGTTTGGCGTTTTTGCCGTCTGCGTTGTAGAAGCTCGCGTAGCCACGGCTGTTCGGGTCGACCTTGCTCAAGTCCAGCGTGCCACGCGAATACGACACGGCAGAGGTCAGGCCCGGCACGCCGACACCGGCGAAGTCATAGGCGTACTTGAGTTTCCACGAGCGCTCGTTCGGGCCGTTGAAGTCCGAATACTGCTGCGAATTGTCGAGGAAGATGCTGTCGCCCTGGGAGATGTAGTCGAACGGTGTGTTGCCGTTCACACGCTGGTAGGCGGCGGTGACGCTGTGGCTGCCGACGCCCACGGTGAAGTGCAGGCTGTAGGTGTTGTTGTCGATTTTGCCGAGCAACGCGTCGCCAGTGTCCTGGGTGTGATAGTAGTGCAGGCCCGGGTTGAGGCTGACCAGTTCGTTGACCGCGTAGGTGTAGTCCAGGTCGTAGTAGTACTGGTTCCAGATGTCCTTGAGTTCGGACGCATAGAGGCTGCTGGTCAGGCCCGGCAGGCCGCTCCAGGCCACACCGGCCCAGTTCAGGTGCTGGCTTTTGTCGCCGTCCGCAAGCTTGCCGTAGGACGTATCGATGCGTTTGTGCCCGCTCTGGTTGTAAGGCTTGGTGAAGCTGGCCTGGCCGCCCTCGATCAACCAGCCGTCAAAGCTGTGGTTGGTCAGGCTGACACCGCGAAAGGTCTGCGGCAGCATGCGGCTCATGCCGCCGGCGATCACCGGGTTGTTCAGAAACAGGTCACCGGCTTTCAGCTCGGTGTCCAGGGCGCGCATTTTCAGGGTACCGCCACCGCTTGAAAACGAACCCGGTGCTTTGCCGTTGCCATCGCTGATCGGCAGGATGCTCGAGCCAGCGGTGCCGCCACCACCGTCGAGCTTGAGCCCGAGCATGGCGTTGGCATCCACGCCAAAACCGACCGTGCCCTGGGTGTAACCCGATTCGAAGATACCGAGGAAACCCTGGCCCCATTCGATATTGTCGTTGGTCTGCTGCTGACGATTGCGGTTCATGTAGTAGTTGCGGGCGTTGAGCTTGAGGCTGGAACCTTCAACGAAACCGTCGCGGCTGGAATCGTCGGCGGCCTGGACACTTGCGCCCATCGTTGCGGCTATTGCAATGAATAATGGACTGAGTTTGAGGGTGATGCTCACGTGAGATACAGCTCCTTGGGTCAATAACAGTAACTGTTATTTTTTAATAATCCGGGTGTTTCTTATTGGGTAATAACGAAGGAATGCCTGAAAAATACACAACGAAAAAAAGCCGCTGATAGCAGCGGCTTGAAGACAACTTCTCAAGGGAAAGAGCCCTGAGAAGTGTCGAGGGAAACTGGGGTGTGTTACCGATCAGCTATCTTTTTCAACCTGTGGTTGAGCCTGGTTAGCCGATGTTTGCCGGGTTTGCGCGGGGGCTTGGGTTTTTGCGGTCAGTTCAGCCTGAGCCTTGTCGAAGGCTGCGGCGCGGGCAGCATTATGCGCGATAAATGCCGGCGATTCTTCAGCCATGGCGAACGGCGACAGGAACAAGGACGACAAAACGAAAGCGCTGGCAATACCCATACTGTTGGACATCTGGAAAACCTTCTTGCTTGGCAAGTGCTGTTTGGTGCGGCCAAAGTAAAGGTCTTGGGTGTTGGGAAAAAGAGCAGATTGAATAAAGGACTGTTGCGATATAAACAACAGTAGGAGCTGCCGCAGGCTGCGATCTTTTGGCGCCTGTACGATCGCTGAAGATCAAAAGATCAAAAGATCAAAAGATCAAAAGATCAAAAGATCAAAAGATCAAAAGATCAAAAGATCGCAGCCTGCGGCAGCTCCTACGGGGGGGGCATGATGCTGGAATTAAATCGGCAAATAGATCCCGAATGTGTTCACCCCGTGATCGCTGCATACAAAAACATCACCGCCATGCATCAGCGCAATCGCCTTGACGATGGCCAGTCCCAGGCCATGGTTGGCCCCGCTGTTGGTGCGTGAGGCGTCGACCCGGTAGAAACGCTCGAACAAGCGCGGCAGGTGTTCGCTGGCGATGGGTTCACCGGGGTTGGTGACGCCGATACTGACCTGGTGCTCCTGAACATCGATCCGCACCTGAATGACCTGGCCGGGAGCCGTGTGTTGCACGGCGTTGTTCAGCAGGTTGATCAGCGCCCGGCGCAGGTGGGCGATTTCGATCTGCACCTGGGCATCGCCGCTGACCTGAACCTTGACCTGAGCGTCTTCGAGGATGAAATCCAGGTAGTCCAGGGTGGTGGCGACTTCGTCCGCAAGCGACGTGGTGGTCAGTTTGGTGGCCTTGCTGCCTTGGTCGGCGCTGGCCAGAAACAGCATGTCATTGATGATCGAGCGCAGCCGTTCGAGCTCTTCAAGGTTCGATTGCAGCACTTCGAAGTAGTGTTCCGCCGAGCGTCCACGTGTCAGCGCGACCTGGGTTTGACCAATCAGGTTGGTCAACGGCGAGCGCAGTTCGTGGGCGACGTCGGCGTTGAACGATTCGAGACGGGTATAGGCTTGTTCGACCCGCTCCAGCGTCGAGTTGAACGAGCTGACGAACTGATTGAGTTCCGGCGGCAGTGGCGACAGTTGCAGTCGTGCGGACAGCAACGGCGGTGCCAGGCGTTGGGCTTCCTGAGACACCTTGATCAAGGGCTTGAGGCCGATCCGCGCCACCCAGTAACCGAGCACCGAGGCCAGCAGTACGCCGATGATTGCCAGGCTGATCAAGGCAATCAGCAAGTGATGCTGGGTTTCATAGAAGGTTTGTGTGTCGATGCCGATCATGAAGCGCAGCGGTGGGCGCTGGTCCTTGGCCGGAAACTGGCTGACCAGCACTTTCATCGGATAGGGTTGCTCCGGCAGCTGTATGTCGCGCTTGCCGGTTGTCCCTTGCGCCAAGGCGCGGATCTGCGGGGTGATGTTGCCGTATTCGTAGTTGGCATCGCCGCTGATGATCCAGAAGCTGATGCGCTTGTCCTCTTCGCCCAGCAGCTTGAGTTTGTTGTTGATCTTCACCCAGTGCTCTGGCGTACCAAAGCGCCCGACCGTGGATTCGAGCACGCTGTAACGCGCATCCAGTTCGGCTGCCGGCAACAGCGCCAGGCCTTTTTCGACTTGTTGATACAAGGCCCAGCCGATCAACAGAAACACCAGCGCCGCCACCAGCGTGAACATGCCGCTCAGGCGCAGGGCGATGGAGTTACGAGGCACTGCGGCTCTCCAGCACATAGCCCATGCCGCGAATGGTGTGCAGCAATTTCTCTTCGAACGGCCCGTCGATCTTCGCCCGCAGACGCTTGATCGCGACTTCGACGACGTTGGCGTCGCTGTCGAAATTGATGTCCCAGACCATTTCGGCAATCGCGGTTTTCGAGAGGATTTCACCCTGACGCCGGGCCAGCACACTGAGCAGCGAGAACTCCTTGGCGGTCAGGTCCAGTCGCGTGCCGGCACGGGTGGCCTTGCGGCTGATCAAATCAATCCACAGGTCGGCGATGGTCACTTGCACCGGCTCATGACCGCCGCTGCGGCGGGTCAGCGCTTGCAGCCGTGCCACCAGTTCGAGAAACGAAAACGGTTTGCCGAGGTAATCGTCGGCGCCATCACGCAGGCCCTTGATCCGGTCTTCCACACGCTCGCGAGCGGTGAGCATGATCACCGGGGTCTGTTTACGGGCACGCAGGGCGCGCAGCACGCCGTAGCCGTCGAGACCCGGCAGCATCACATCGAGGATGATCACCGCGTAATCGCTTTCCAGTGCCAGGTGCAAACCTTCGACCCCGTCCGGAGCCCGGTCCACGGTGTAACCCTGTTCGGTCAGACCGCGGTACAGGTAGTCTGCGGTTTTCTCTTCGTCTTCGATAATCAGAACGCGCATGACCCGCCTCAGTGTGTGGTCGCCAGCGCAGGCGCTGGTGTCGACCGATGGAACACCCGCTCAAGCCATAAGTATATGACTGGCGTGGTAAACAGCGTCAGCGCCTGGCTGACCAGCAAACCGCCGACCACCGCGATCCCCAGCGGCTGACGCAGTTCGGCGCCGGTGCCATAACCGAGCATCAGCGGCAGCGCGCCGAGCAGGGCGGCGAGGGTGGTCATCATGATCGGGCGGAACCGCGTGAGGCATGCCTCAAAGATCGCTTCTTCCGGGGGCAGGCCACGATTGCGCTGGGCATCGAGGGCGAAGTCGATCATCAGGATGCCGTTTTTCTTGACGATACCGATCAGCAGCACCAGGCCAATCAGCGCCATGATCGAAAAGTCCTGGCCGAGGATCCACAACAAAATCAAGGCGCCGAGACCGGCGGAAGGCAAGGTCGAGATGATCGTCAGCGGGTGCACGAAGCTCTCATAGAGCACGCCAAGAATGATGTACACCGCCACCAGCGCCGCCAGAATCAGCCATGGCTGGCTGGCCAGAGAGCTCTGGAACGCCTGGGCCGCGCCCTGGAAATTGCCGTTGACCGAGGCCGGCATGCCGATTTCATTTTTTGCCTGATTGAGCAAAATCACCGCATCGCCCAAGGCCACGCCGGGAGCGAGGTTGAACGACAGGTTGGCGGCCGGGAACATGCCGTCGTGGGCGATGGACAGCGGGCCGATGGTCGGTGCATCGAATCGGGCCAACGCTGACAACGGCACCATCTCGCCACTCAGCGGTGAGCGCAGGTAGAAGTAGGCCAGGCTTTCGGCCTTGCCGCGTTGGCGGGTGTCGAGTTCGAGGATTACGTTGTACTGGTTGATTTCGGTCTGGAACTCGTTGACCTGCCGTTGGCCGAAGGCGTCGTAGAGCGCTTCGTCGACATCGCTGGCAGTCAGGCCGAAACGCGCCGCGGCGGCACGGTCGATGTTGATGTGGGTGATGCTGCCGCCCAATTGCAGGTCGTTGGAAATGTCGCGGAACGCCGCAATGCCGCGCAGTTTTTCGGTCAGGCGTTGGGTCCAGAGGTTCAGTGTCGGGCCGTCGTTACTCTTGAGCACGTATTGATACTGGGCGCGGCTGGGGCCGGAGCTGAGGTTGATGTCTTGCCCGGCGCGCAGGTACAGCACGATGCCCGGAATCTTCATCAGTTGCGGACGAATCCGGTCGATGAACTCACTGGCGGACACATCGCGGTCACCGCGTTTTTTCAAGGAAATCCAGAAGCGTCCGTTGGCGATGGTCTGGTTGCTGCCTGATACGCCCACTGAATGGGAGAAGGTCTGCACCGCAGGGTCGGCAGCGACGATCTCGGCCAACGCCTGGTGTTTTTTGACCATTTCCGGATAGGAGACATCAGCCGCTGCTTCCGTGGTGCCAAGGATAAAACCGGTGTCCTGGATCGGGAAGAAGCCTTTGGGGATGAACACATAGCCGGCAATCGCCATGCCTAACGTCAGGCTGAAGATTCCCAGCATCAGCTTTTGATGGGCGAGGGCACGACGCAATGCGCGTTCATACAGCGCCAGCAGGCGTTCACCGAAACCCGGTTTTGCGTGGGCGTCATGCACCGGGGCGCGCATGAACAGGGCGGCCATCGTCGGTGCCAGCGTCAACGAAACCACCACCGAAATCATGATGGTCGAGGTGGCGGTGAGGGCGAATTCCTTGAACAACCGGCCGACCACCCCGCCCATGAACAACAGCGGAATGAACGCCGCCACCAGCGAGAAACTGATCGAGACCACGGTAAACCCGATCTCGCCGGCGCCCTTGATCGCCGCTTCGCGCATGCCGTCGCCAGCCTCCAGATGGCGGTGGATGTTCTCCACCACGACAATCGCATCATCGACCACAAAACCCACGGAAATGACGATCGCCACCAGGGTCAGGTTGTTCAGGCTGAAACCCATGATGTACATCAACGCGATACTGGCGATCAGCGAAACCCCGAGCACGCTTGCGACGATCAGCGTCGCCGACCACTGGCGCAGGAACAGCGCCATCACCGCGACCACCAGCAGGATGGCGATCAGCAGGGTGACTTCCACTTCGTGCAGCGAGGCGCGGATGGTCTGGGTCCGGTCGATCAGCACGTCGACCTGTATCGACGCCGGGAGCATCGCTTGAAGGCCCGGCAACGCAGATTGAATCCGGTCCACGGTGTCGACGATGTTGGCCCCCGGTTGCCGCAAGATCACCAGGTTGACCCCCGGACGATCGCCGGACCAGGCCTGGACATAGGCGTCTTCCGAGCCACTGACCACCGTGGCCACATCCCTGAGCTGGACCGGCGCGCCGTTCTTGTAGGAGACGATGAGCTGCCCGTACTCGTCGGGATGGAACAGCTGATCGTTGGTCGACAGCGTGGAAATGTTCGACTCACCGTACAGCGCGCCCTTGGCCAGGTTGAGACTGGTTTTCTGAATGGCCAGGCGCACATCGGCCAGGGTCAGGCCGATGGCAGCGAGTTTGTCGGCCGAGGCCTGGACCCGAATCGCCGGGCGTTGCTGGCCGGTGATGTAGATCTGGCCGACGCCGTCGATCTGGCTCAGTTGCCGCGCCAGCAGGGTTTCGGCGTAGTCGCTGAGTTCGGTGCCGGGCATTTGCGTCGAACTAACGCTGAGGATCAGTACCGGGCTGTCTGCCGGGTTGACCTTGCGCCAGGTCGGCAGCGTTGGCATGTCCTTGGGCAGTTTGCCGGCGGCGGTATTGATCGCGGCCTGAACTTCTTGCGCGGCGGTGTCGATGCTTTTGTTGAGGGTGAATTGCAGGGTCAGGTTGGTCGAACCCAAGGCACTGCTGGAGGTCATCTGGGTCATGCCGGGGATGGCGCTGAATTGCACCTCCAACGGCGTTGCCACTGACGAAGCCATGGTGTCGGGGCTGGCGCCGGGCAATTGGGCGGCGACCTGAATGGTCGGGAATTCGGCCTCTGGCAGCGGTGCGACGGGCAGGCGCGGGAAGGCGATCAAGCCCAGCAGCACCAGCGCGAAGGTCAGCAGTGCCGTGGCGACCGGATGGTCGATGCACCAGGCCGAAATACCGCCATGGACCTTCATGGTTGTTGCTCCGCCGTAGTGCTTTGCGTGAGCGCTGGCGGCTCGCCGAGAATCTGCACGCGGGCACCGGGCTTGAGCCGTGACTGACCATCGCTGACCAGCACATCACCGGCTTGCACACCCTTGATGATGTTCAGGCTGCTGTCTTGATAAACCATCTGCACGGGGACGGATTCGACCTTGTCAGCGTTGACCCGATAAACGAAATACTGATCCAGCCCGCGCTGGACCACGCTCGGTGGCACCACCAGGGCATTTTTGTCGAGCGCGGTCTGGATCTTGATGGTCACCAGTTGCCCCGGCCAGAGCTTTTGCCCGGCGTTGTTGAATTCGGCCTTGGCGCGAATGGTCCCGGTGTTGGTGTTGATCTGGTTGTCGATCAACGTCAGGTGGCCTTCGCCGAGCAAATCGCCGGTCTGGCCGCTGGTGTCGGCGCCGAGGTAGGCGTTCACGTCGGCGGGTGGATTCGCGCTGATCAGCCGTTGCAGCGTCGGCAGCATTTGCTGCGGCAGGGAAAACTCGACGGCAATCGGGTCGATCTGGGTCACCGAGAACAGTCCTTGGGTATCGCTCATGCGCAGGAAGTTGCCTTCATCCACGGTGCGAATACCAACGCGACCCGTCACCGGCGAGCGAATCTGTGTGTAGGAGAGCTGCACCTGCGCCGCATCAATCGCCGCCTGATTACCCTGCGCGGTGGCTTTCAACTGATTGACCAGGGCCTGTTGCTGGTCGTAGGTCTGCTTGGACACACCGTCATCGACGCTGAGCAACTTGTAACGCTTGAGATTGACCTCGGCCACCTGCAATTGCGCCTGGTTTTCCCCCAGTTGCGCACGGGCCTGATCGAGGCTGGCGCGGATCGAGCGATCATCGATGCTCGCCAGCAGGTCACCGGCCTTCACCAACTGACCTTCCTTGACCAGCAGCCGGGTGAGGATGCCATCGATCTGCGGACGGATGACCACACTGTGCAATGACAGCACCGAGCCAATCCCGCTGACATATCGCGGCACATCGCGCTCGGCGACGCTGACCACTCGCACCGGGATCGCCGTCGGTGCCGAGAGTTTGCTGGTTGCGGGTTTGATCGCAACCCCGATGGCCACGGCAGCGACCGTCGCCAGCAGAGCGACAATCAGCAGTTTTTTTCCTGGAATGGGCATGAGCATCAAGCGCCGGGCAAAAAGGACGGAGGATAATGGCCTATTTATAGCCCTTCCTTGCGGTCAGCAGGGTGACTGCTAACTGACAGGGTTGTCAGCAAAGGCGACCATTCATTCAGCGGGAGGTTAAAGATCATGGGCACGCAGGTATACTGCCGGCCTTTCGTGGTCCACTCATCGGGCCCGACTCAATGTAACACCCGGAGCATTCATGACTTCCCCGATACAAGCGCCTGCGGCTGACGAACAGGCTGACCTGCCAGACAGCGTCGACTCCAGCGCCGACAGCGAAACCAAAGCCGCAATTCCGGCCTTCAAGTTCCCGTTCAAACCGGGTGAACTGGCAGCCGCCAAAAACGCCAATCAGCCGTGGTACAAGAACGGCGCCAAGAATGGCCACACCAAGACCCCGGGCGCAGCGCCTCCTGGCACCCGTCGCTCGATGGGTAAACGCTGACAGTCAGGCGTTTTTGGCTGGAAACAATTCTCTCTGTCACTGAGATAGTTCCCACAAGGATAAGCGATCTGTCCTCTGGGACGTCGGTGGTCACTCGTTGAAGATTCATGCCCGCGTAATGTGTGTCGTTTGACCCATTGCCAGATGACATTGCCCGCACTGAAGGGGCAGGCATCGCGGATTCCCATGATTGCTTGATGAAGGCCACCGAAATGTCTCTGGTAAAAACCGTAACTTTGCTCTCTCTGATGGCTCTGACCACCGGTTGCGTGTCGTCCGCGGTCGACCCTCAGATCCGCTTCGGCGTCGAAGCCCTGGTTCCTCCGTTCGAGAGTCGCAACGAGAAAGGCGAGTTGGTGGGGCTGAACATCGAGTTGGGCAACGCGCTGTGTGCCGAACTCAAGTCCCGCTGTGTCTGGATCGATCAAGCCTACGCCACCAATATCGACGCGCTTGAAGCCAAGCGCTTTGATGCGATCATGCCGATGACTGCCACGCCTTTGCGTCGGGAACGGCTCGACTTTACCGAAGACCTGTACCCCCTGAATAACCGCCTGGTGGCGCGCAAAAACTCGAGCCTGCAACCCGATCCGCAATCGCTCAAAGGCAAGCGGGTCGGCGTACTGGCGGGTACCAGTCGTGAGGCGTTCGCCAAGACTCGTTGGGCTGCGGCGGGCGTGACGGTGCGCAGTTTCGATTTCAACGACCAATTGGTTGCCAGTCTGTTGGCCGGTGAGATCGACGCCACCCTGCAAGACTCCATTGAAATCACCCACGCGCTGTTAAGCCAACCCCAGGGGCAAGATTTCGATTTTGTCGGCCCGACCCTCAAGGACCCTTTGCTGGGCAGTGGCGTGGCCATCGCCGTGCGCAAAAACGACACAGCGTTGCGCGATAACCTGAACGGTGCCCTTGAGCGTATCAAGCAAAACGGCCAATACCAGACCATCACCCAGCGCTTTCTGCCGCCTGCAGCACCCGATTCGCCACGCTATTTTCCTAACGAAGAAGGCCTGCCATTCTCCGATGCGGTGCAAGTTGGCCAGACCATCTATCTGTCCGGCGTGCTCGGTCTGGGGGCTGACGGCGAACTGGTCAAGGGCGGCATCGTTCCGCAGATGACCCAGGCTATGGAGAATCTGCGCGACGCATTGCAACGTAGTGGTTCGTCCCAGGCTCACGTAGCCAAATGCACGGTCATCCTCGCCGACATCAAGGATTTCGCCGCCATGAATACGGTTTATAGGCAGTACTTCCCGGCGGATCGATTGCCGGCTCGCACGTCGTTCGCTGCCGGGAAGCTGCTATTGGACGCACGAGTGGAAGTTGAATGTCTGGCGGTCACTGCGCGTTAGCCCTCCATAAACATGCCCTATGCGGTAATGTCCGGGGTCTCGGCTGGCTTGTCGTCTCAGGCCGCGCGCAACGAGATAAACGCATAGTTCAGCGGTTCCGCCGTGGCCACTTGTGCCCCGGCGGCCTGCACTTGCTCGGCGATGTCGTCGCCCGACACATGGAACTGCCATTCACTGGCTGAACCCGTCGAAGGTTGTGCCTGAACCTGATCAATCGCCTGGGCAAACGCCGCCATGTCCGGCAGGTAGGCGGTAAACCCGTCGCCCTTGAGGGCCGTGGTGCGAATCCCCAGACGTTGGCAAATCGCTTCCTTGGTCTGAACATCGTCGCGGTCTGCCTGACGCGAGCGTTGGATCAGGCTGACCAGCGCCTGATCGACCAACTGACCGCCGACGATCAACTCAGGGCCTTGCTCCCATGACTCGGGTGGGCAATCCTTGGCGGCCGGTGTCAACGGGATGTGCGGATTGATTTCCATCGGGTAGATGCGGCACACCAACGGCCGGCGTTCGTAGATGCGGCAGAGGTTGTCTTCGTCAAGATTCCGGCAGGGACCGGCGTTGTATGCGGCGAAGGTGATGGCTACATGGGCCTGGGTCGCGCCGCTGGGCACCACCACCGAACGGCGTTCGGCGTGCTCGCGTTGCAAGGCTGGAAGGCCCAGGCCATTGCCGAGAAAACCTTCCACCAGGACGATCACGGCACCGCCGTCAGCCGCCCACATCCGGGCCTCGGCGAGGGTCAGAGGCACGTGGTGATCGTTGCAGCACTTGCCGCAACCTACGCAGGAAAACGTCGTATTCATTAGGCGACCGGTCACATTCCAGAGGCGTCAGCGATGACGGAAAACCACCGCGAGGGCGTGTCTCGAAGCAAGTTATGCGCCAGTCACTGGGCCTTGGGCGCGTGTTGACCAAGGGCTGAATCTGCATGATGGTTTGATGTTGGTAGTGCGGACCGCTATCGCGAGCAAGCTCGCTCCCACAGGGGATTTGTGAACGACGCAGATCCAATGTGGGAGCGAGCTTGCTCGCGATAGCGGTCTCAGTCTGGAACGAGCTCCCGGCGAACCACGCGCATTCCAGCGCTTTCATACAGACGCCGGGCCCGGTGGTTGTCTTCCAGTACTTTCAGGTCAACAAACCCTTCGCGCCGCTGTTGAAACACACTGAAGGCATGCAACAACAACGCCCGTCCCAATCCCTGGCCCTGAGCACGCGGATGCACCACCAGGTGCTTGATGTAGGCGCTGGTCCAGCACTGGGCCACGCCGACAATGCCTTGGGCATCCGAGGCGATGAAGCACAGCGCCGGGTCATACTCTGCATCGCTTTCAAAGCGCTCGCGCCACACCTGGAGCGCCGGTACTCGACCGCCGCCTTGCTGATAACCCAGCTCCATCACCTCATGAACGGCGTTGGCCAATGGCGGGCGATAGAGGCTCAGCTGGATGCCATCCGGCCAGACGATTGGCGGCAACACTCCAGCGAGGTCGCGCCGCAGCAGCAGGCAATACTCCTCAGCCAAGGCTCAATGACCTTGTTCTTGCTGCGCGACGGCTTTTGCGGCCGTGATCAGGCATTTGGTCAGCTCAGGCGAGGAGAACTTGGTCAGCACTGCGTTCGCCCCGGCCAGACGGGCTTTTTCGCTGTTCATCGCACTGTCCAGAGAGGTGTGCAGCAGGATGTAGAGGTGGGAAAAGTCCGGGGTTTCGCGCAGGGTTCGGGTAAAGGCATAACCGTCCATCTCGGACATTTCGATGTCCGAGACAATCAGGTTGATCTGCTGTGCGGTGCCTTGCAGGTCCAGCAGGCAGTCGATGGCTTCCTTGGCGCTGCGTGCGGTGTGGCATTGCAGGCCGAGGTTGCGCAGGGTGTGTACCGATTGTTGCAGTGCCACCTGGCTGTCATCGACCACCAGAATGCGTGCGTTGCCGAGCACTTCGGCGTCTTCCATGCTCAGCTCGGTCGGGGCCGTTTCGATCTGCGCCGGGGCGATGCCGTGGATGACTTTCTCGATGTCGAGCACCTGCACCAGCGTGCCATCGACCGAGGTCACGCCGGTGATGTACGAGCGCACACCGCCGGAGCCGTAGGGTGGAGGGCGGATGTCGGTGGTCAGGCAATGGACGATCTTGCTCACCGCCTGAACGTGCAGGCCCTGTTTGGAGCGGCTGACATCGGTAACGATCAGGCAGCCGCCGTCCGGGTCCTCCAGCGGCCGCTCGCCGATCGCCCGGCTCAGGTCGATGACCGACAACGAGGTTCCGCGCAGGGTGGCGATGCCTTTGACGTGCGGGTGCGACTCCGGCAGCCTGGTCAGCGGCGGGCAGGGAATGATTTCACTGACTTTCAGCAGGTTGATCGCCATCAGCTTGCCGCTACGCAAGGTAAAGAGCAGAAGCGAAAGTGAATCTGCGCGGGCTTTGTTGGAAGACATAAAAACCTTCTGTGAAAAAAGGTGACGGGCGATTGTGGGACCGCCAGCAACTATTGATATCGGGTTATCGACGCGGACGGGGTAGGCTTTAGGACTGATCCCGGTTTCCTGATCGGCGTAACTCCCGTAGCAGCTGCCGAAGGCTGCGTTCGAGGACGGAGTCCTCGCCAAACCTGGCACCGCGTTGTATCTGTTGCACCGCGCACCCAGGTTTTACGACGGCTTCGCCGCCGAACGCAGCCTTCGGCAGCTGCTACAGGGGGTGTTATTTCATTTCATACCCAATCTTTTTGCCATCCGCCCAAGGTTCGCCCGATCCAAGCCTAGCTCACGGGCGGCGCTGGCCCAGTTGTTCTGGTGACGCTCAAGACAAGCGGTGATCAGCTGGCGTTGATAGTTTTCGGTGGCCTGGCGCAGGTCACCGAATACTTCAACCGCAGGCGCCGGAGCAATCGCCACAGGCGCTGGGGGTGTTTCGAGGGGCGTGTGGGGCAAGTCCAGAGCCGCCGCGCTCAGGCTGAGAATCTTCGGCCGCTCCCGAGAGTTGCCCAGTGCTTTCAACGCGCTGCGACCAATCAAGTGTTCCAGTTCGCGGACATTGCCCGGCCAGCTGTAGGCCAGCAATGCCGCTTGCGCGTCGCTGCTCAGGCGCAGGCTGTTGAGGCCCATTCGCGAGCGGTTCTGCTCAAGGAAATAACCGCTGAGCAGCAACACGTCCCGACCGCGATCACGCAACGCCGGCACCAGCAACGGATAAACGCTCAGGCGATGGTAGAAGTCGGCACGGTAGCGGCCGCTGCGGACTTCTTCCGCCAGATCACGGTTGGTCGCGGCGATCAGGCGCACGTCGACCTGATGCTCCTTGTCCGAACCCAGGCGCTGCAACTGACCGCTTTGCAGCACACGGAGCAATTTGGCCTGCACGGTCAGCGACAATTCGCCGACTTCATCGAGAAACAGCGTGCCGCCATTGGCCAGTTCGAATTTGCCGCGCCGGTCGTTCATCGCCCCGGTGAAGGCGCCGCGCACATGGCCGAACAGTTCGCTTTCCACCAGAGTGTCGGGCAGCGCGGCGCAGTTGAGGCTGATGATCGGTTTGTCGGCGCGCGGTGACGCGGCGTGGATCGCCTGGGCCACCAGCTCTTTGCCGACCCCGGTTTCGCCGGTGATCAGTACCGTCAGGTCGCTGCCGCCGACCAGGTTTATCTCTTCCACCAAACGCTTGTGCGCCTTGCTCTGGCCGATCAATTCGCGGTTCTGCTGGCCGCTGGCCTGACGATAGACCTCGGCGCGCTGGTGCTCGTCTTCGGCGCGATTGGCCAGCCGTTCGATGCGTTCGGCGGCGTTGACCGTGGCGGCGGCGAGGCTGGCAAAGGCTTGCAGGGCGTCCAGTTCGATCGGCTCGAAGCGCTCCGGGTCCAGCGCGTCGAGGGTCAGCAAGCCCCACGGACGCTCATCGATAAACAGCGGGCAACCCATGCAGTCGTGGACTTCCAGGTGATCGCCGTGGCCGTCGACCAAACCGTCATAGGGATCGGGCAAGGTGCTGTCGCTGGGGAAACGCGTCGGCTCCGGGCTGTTGAGCAGCGCTGCAAAGCGTGGGTGTTCGCTGACCTTGAAGCGTCGTCCCAGGGTGTCGGTGCTCAGGCCATCCACCGCCAACGGCACCAGCCATTCACCGTCGAGCCGCAGCAGGGCGGCGGCGTCGCAGGGGAGCAGGGCGCGCATCGCTTCGAGCAAGCGCCGGTAGCGCTCGCCTTCGGGCAGTTCGCGGGAAAGGTCGGAGACCAGTGGAAGCAGGGCGGTGAGCAAGGATTTTGCAGTCATATTGACTCCGTGTAGTCGAGGTGACTATAAATTCGCTTGTGTCGTTATGACTACATGTTTATTAAGTTATTGATTTATATCGTTTTAATTCTTGGCATGGAAACTGATAGGCAATGGGTAGAAAGCTATAAACCCAGTCGTTCAGGAGTACCCCCTTAATGCTTAGCGCTCAAGACCGTGCCATCGTCAAATCCACCGTACCGTTGCTGGAAAGCGGTGGCGAAGCCCTGATCACTCACTTCTACCGCATGATGCTCTCTGAGTACCCGGAGGTTCGTCCGCTGTTCAACCAGGCACATCAGGCCAGCGGCGACCAGCCTCGGGCCTTGGCGCGCGGGGTGCTGATGTATGCGCGGCACATCGATCAACTCGACCAGTTGGGCGACCTGGTGGCGAAGATCATCAACAAGCACGTTGCCCTGCAAATTCTGCCGGAGCATTACCCGATTGTCGGCGCTTGCCTGCTGCGGGCGATTTCCGAAGTGCTGGGTGACGAGATCGCCACGCCAGAAGTGATGAGCGCCTGGGGCGCTGCCTATAACCAATTGGCCGATATCCTGATCGGCGCCGAAACCGCGATCTACGACCAGAAAGCTGCAGCGGTCGGCGGCTGGCGCGGGGCGCGGGAATTCACACTGGCCAAGCGTGTGGAAGAGAGCGCGGAAATTACCTCGTTCTACTTTGAACCGGCGGACAAGGGACCGATTCTCGCGGCGGAACCGGGTCAGTACATCGGCATGAAACTGATCCTCGACGGCGAAGAAATTCGTCGCAACTACTCGTTGTCGTCCCTGGGCGACAACGGTCAGTACCGCATCAGCGTCAAACGCGAAGAGGGCGGTCGCGCCTCGAATTACCTGCACGACCAGTTCCCTGTCGGCGCCAGCATCCTGCTGTTCCCGCCTGCGGGCGAGTTCACCCTGACCGCCAGCGACAAACCGCTGGTGCTGATCAGCGGGGGAGTCGGCATCACGCCAACCCTGCCGATGCTTGAAGCGGCGCTGGCCACCGAGCGTCCAGTGCACTTTATCCACTGTGCGCGTAACGGTGGCGTGCATGCCTTCCGCGACTGGATCGACGGTCTGGCCGAGCGTCACCCGCAACTCAAGCGCTTCTATTGCTACGCCGAAGATGATGGCGTCAGCCCGGCGGCGGATAAGGTCGGGCTGTTGAGTCAGGAGCAGTTGGCGGACTGGTTGCCGCAAGAGCGTGACCTGGATGCTTACTTCCTCGGCCCGAAAGGTTTCATGGCCGCGATCAAGCGCCACCTCAAGGCCTTGGGTGTGCCGGAGAAACAGAGCCGCTACGAATTCTTCGGCCCGGCTGCTGCGCTGGAGTAAGCGTACTAAGGCGACTCGGGGGACCGAGTCGCCTTCATCGCGAGCAAGCTCGCTCCCACATTGGAACCGCGACGTACGCAAGATGTGTGTTCACATCGGCCCAGTGTGGGAGCGAGCTTGCTCGCGATGGCCGCGCTGCGGTCCCTATTCTTGAAAAACACTTGAAAGTTAATTCTTTCTTAACCGGTTTATCGTCTATTCCCCGATATCCACCGGCACGCGCCAGGCTCTCCAAGGTCAGAACCTGCGTGTAGACTTGCCTGTAATCGATATCTAGAAGGGAAACGCGATGAATGAGGAAATGATGCGGTTGGGCCGTGAGCGGCGCTTCCTGGTGTTGCTGGGCATCATCTGCCTGGCGCTGATCGGTGGCGCGCTGTACATGCAAGTGGTGCTGGGCGAGGCACCATGCCCGCTGTGCATCCTGCAACGGTATGCGCTGTTGCTGATCGCGATCAGCGCCTTTATTGGTGCCGCCATGCGCACTCGTCGCAGCATTACCGCGTTTGAAGTGCTGGTGGTGATCTTCGCCCTCGCCGGCGCTGCGGCTGCCGGGCATCACGTCTATACGCAGTTCTACCCGGCGGTCAGCTGTGGCATCGATGTGTTGCAACCGATTGTCGACGGCTTGCCGCTGGCGAAAATCTTCCCGCTGGGTTTCCAGGTCGACGGCTTCTGCGAGACGCCGTACCCGCCGATCCTCGGCTTGTCGCTGGCACAGTGGGCGCTGGTGGCCTTCGTGTTGACCGTCGTGCTGGTGCCGCTGCTCATTTCGCGTAACCGCAAACACCTGAACTGAGGCTTCTCGCCGCAGCTTCGGGCCTTGAAAAGAATGCCCCGGTCCTCGAAAGAGGCCGGGGCGTTTTGCGTTTCAGCGGCTTTGTAAAAGGAGTGTGATGCGCGGCAAAGAAGGGTGCGGCTCGCGTGCGACATGTTGTCACAGCTCATGTGTCGCAACTCATTTCAAAGACGATTGTCGTCGCTGAAACTGACAAGGAATTTACCTTGCTGACGGGCCTCTCTGGAAGCCAGCAAATGCATTGCAGCAGGCAGTTTTAACAGGCTCGGACGAATGGCCAAAGGCCTTGTGACAAGGGGGCTTGCGCAAGGTCGGCGATGCTTCGAAAGGCATCGAAGCTGTCTGAACTGTGGACAGTAGACTTACAATTTCAGGGGTTCTTGTTGCGAATTAATCGCGATACCATGGCTAATCTTTGCAGATTTCGTTAATGATTGTTGCCGTATCCGATAAAAATTATTTCGGGATGAGACATGGTTTATACAACGTTACATATCTACAATCGCCCGCACTGAAATTCCGGCGCGGCGCGCTCCTTGGCACAAGGGGTGGTCGTGGGGCTTTAGAGGCTTCATGCGACGCCAGGTGTCGGCGCCTCCAAATTATCCGCACCAAATGGAATTGGTCTGTAACAAGGCCTTTGACCACGAAATCGAATAAGAACTCACCGCTAGCCCAGGATGTGTCGATCAGCGTTTAACGCGCGACGGGCAAGCCCTTATTCAATCCAAGAAAAATGCCAACCCTTGGCAGGGTGAAGTGTTGGCGATTAAAACCCAACTGCATTGCGCAAGCTGCTTTAGAGGTCGTGAGATGAGTAAAAACAGGTACCCCAGACTACTAGGCTTATTGCCGCTGCTCGGCACGCTGTTGCTGGGAGGCTGCAACATGACCTTGCTCGATCCCAAGGGCCAGGTCGGCCTGGACGAGCGAAACCTGATCATCACCGCAACGCTGCTGATGCTGTTGGTCGTGGTTCCGGTCATTGTCATGACCTTCCTGTTCGCCTGGAAATACCGCGCTTCCAACAAGGACGCCGTCTACACCCCGAAATGGTCGCACTCCACCAAGATTGAAATCGCGGTGTGGGCTGTTCCCGTGCTGATCATCATTGCCCTGGGTTATGTCACCTACAAGTCGACCCACGCCCTGGACCCATACCGTCCGCTGGAATCCGACGTCAAGCCGATCACCATTCAAGTGGTCGCGATGGACTGGAAGTGGCTGTTCATCTATCCGGAACAAGGCATCGCCACCGTCAACAAGATGGTGTTCCCGGCCAACACGCCGGTTAACTTCAAAATCACCTCCGACACCGTGATGAACTCGTTCTTCATTCCGGGCCTGGGCGGTCAGATCTACGCGATGGCGGGCATGGAAACCAAGTTGCACCTGATCGCCAATCAGAATGCCGAGTTTGACGGTATCTCCGCCAACTACAGCGGTGCTGGCTTCACTGGCATGAAATTCAAAGCAATCGCCACCTCTCAGGCAGATTTCGATGCCTGGGTCAGTGATGTCAAGAAGGCACCTAAACAGCTTGAAAAAGCTGAATACGAAGCCCTTTCCAAACCAAGCCAGAACAACCCGGTTGAACTCTACTCCTCGTACGCGCCGAACCTGTTCCAGACCATCATCGACAAGTATGAAGGCATGAAACCGGGCAAGCCGATGCACCACGAGAAAGAAGAGAAGGAAGTGGCCGGTATGGAAGGGATGGACATGAGTTCGCATTCAGCTGCCGGGGCAGAGGAGTAAACGATGTTTGGTAAATTAAGTTGGGAAGCGATCCCGTTCCACGAGCCGATCGTGATGGTGACCATCGCCATGATCGCGCTCGGTGGTCTGGCGGTATTTGCTGCAATCACCTACTTCAAGAAGTGGACCTATTTGTGGACCGAGTGGCTGACGTCGGTCGACCACAAGAAAATCGGCGTGATGTACATCATCGTTGCCATGATCATGCTGCTGCGTGGTTTTGCCGACGCCGTGATGATGCGCTCCCAGCTGGCCCTGGCCACTGAGGGTTCGCCTGGCTACCTGCCACCTGAACACTATGACCAGATCTTCACCGCTCACGGTGTGATCATGATCATCTTCATGGCGATGCCATTCTTCACCGGCCTGATGAACCTTGCAGTGCCGCTGCAGATCGGCGCACGTGACGTTGCCTACCCGTTCCTGAACTCCCTGAGCTTCTGGCTGCTGGTCTCCGGCGTCGTGCTGGTGAACGTGTCCCTGGGTGTCGGCGAATTCGCCCGTACCGGTTGGGTTGCGTATCCACCGCTGTCGGAACTGGGCTACAGCCCGGGCGTGGGTGTGGACTACTACATCTGGGCATTACAACTGTCCGGACTGGGTACGACATTGACGGGGGTCAACTTCCTGGCCACCGTGCTGAAAATGCGTACCCCGGGCATGAAAATGATGGACATGCCGATCTTCACCTGGACCTGCACCTGGGCCAACGTACTGATCGTCGCTTCCTTCCCGATCCTGACCGCTACCCTGGCATTGCTGACGCTTGACCGTTACATGGATTTCCACATTTTCACCAATGAACTTGGTGGCAATCCGATGATGTACGTCAACCTGTTCTGGGCCTGGGGTCACCCCGAGGTTTACATCCTGATTCTGCCGGCGTTCGGGATCTTCTCCGAAGTCATCTCGACCTTCTCCGGCAAGAAACTATTCGGCCACCACTCGATGATCTACGCCAGCGGCGCGATCTCGATCCTCGGCTTCATGGTTTGGCTGCACCACTTCTTCACCATGGGTTCGGGTGCCAACGTCAACGCCTTCTTCGGTCTGGCGACGATGCTGATTTCGATCCCGACAGGGGTGAAGCTATTCAACTGGCTGTTCACCATTTACCAGGGCCGTCTGCGTTTCACCAGCCAGGTGCTGTGGACCCTGGGCTTCATGGTGACCTTCGCCATCGGCGGCATGACCGGCGTACTGCTGGCCATCCCGGGTGCTGACTTCGTACTGCACAACAGCCTGTTCGTGATCGCGCACTTCCACAACGTGATCATCGGCGGCGCCGTGTTCGGCTACATCGCAGGTTTCGGCTTCTACTTCCCTAAAGCGTTCGGCTTCAAGCTGCACGAAGGTTGGGGCAAGGCAGCGTTCTGGTTCTGGATCTCGGGCTTCTTCGTCGCGTTCATGCCGCTCTATGTACTGGGCTTCATGGGCATGACCCGTCGTCTGAACAGCACCACCAACCCTGAGTGGACGCCGTACCTGCACGTGGCAATGGTCGGTGCGGTACTGATCGCCTTCGGTATTGCCTGCCAGTTGATCCAGTTGTACGTGAGTATCCGTGATCGCAAGCTGCCGCAGAACATGTGCGAAGCCGGCGACCCGTGGAATGCCCACACGCTGGAATGGTCGACCTCGTCGCCACCACCGTTCTACAACTTCGCTGTACTGCCGAAAGCCGACGGTATCGACCCGTTCACCGAAGCCAAGGAAAACGGTACTGCGTACAAGGCTCCGGCCAGGTACGAGCCGATCCACATGCCAAACAACACCGCGACCGGTCTGGTCATGGGTGCTCTGTTGACCGTGTTCGGTTTCGCGATGATCTGGCACATCTGGTGGATGGCCATCTTCGGCCTCGCTGGCACCGTGATCTATTTCGTGATCCACGCTGCCCGTGATGATCAGGGCTACATGGTGCCGGTCGACGTGATCGAGCGCATTGAAGCCGAGCAGCACAAGCGTCTGGTTGCGGCCAAAGCGATTCCGGCCACCGCCACCCGTGTTGAAACCTCGTTGGAACAGGCTTAAACCATGTCGAACTTAGTGACCAATGTTGGACACGCCCATGGTCATGACCATGGGCACGATGACCATCACCACGACTCGGGCGAGATGACCGTATTCGGTTTCTGGCTCTACCTGATGACCGACTGCATTCTGTTTGCGTCGATCTTCGCGGTGTACGCGGTACTGGTAAACAACGTAGCCGGTGGCCCGTCGGGCCACGACATCTTCGAACTGCCATACGTGCTGGGCGAAACCGCCTGCCTGTTGCTCAGCTCGATCACCTACGGCTTCGCCATGCTGGCGTTGTTCAAAGGCAAGAAGACTCAGGTGCTGGGCTGGTTGGCCATCACCTTCCTGTTCGGTCTGGGCTTCATCGGCATGGAGATCAACGAGTTCCATACGCTGATCTCCGAAGGCTTCGGTCCGAACCGCAGCGGCTTCCTGTCCGGGTTCTTCACCCTGGTCGGGACCCACGGTCTGCACGTGACCAGCGGTCTGATCTGGATGGCGATCATGATGTATCAGGTCAACAAGCATGGCCTGACGTCGACCAACAAGACCCGCTTGAGCTGCCTGAGCCTGTTCTGGCACTTCCTGGACGTTGTGTGGATCTGCGTATTCACCGTTGTTTACCTGATGGGGACTCTGTAATGGCTAACGCAGCTCACTCACACAATGGCCACGATAGCCACGACGACAGCCATGGCAGCGTCAAGTCCTACGCCATCGGCTTCATCCTGTCGGTGATCCTGACCGTCATTCCGTTCGGCCTGGTGATGTACCCATCCCTGCCGAAAGCCATGACCCTGTGGATCGTGCTGGCCTTCGCAGTGATCCAGGTGCTGGTGCACCTGGTCTACTTCCTCCACCTGGACCGCTCCGCCGCCCAGCGTAACAACGTGATTGCGTTTGTTTTCGCGGCGCTGGTTATCGTCCTGTTGGTCGGTCTGTCGCTGTGGATCATGTACAGCATCCATTCCGTCATGATGGCGCACTGAGGAAAGTCCGGATGTCCTTAAAGCACTTTATCCAAATCACCAAACCGGGGATCATTTTCGGTAACGTGCTTTCTGTGGCAGGCGGGTTTTTCCTGGCCTCGAAAGGGCATGTCGATCTGGCCATTTTCCTGGCTGCGATGATCGGCACGTCCCTGGTGGTGGCATCGGGTTGCGTGTTCAACAACTGCATCGACCGTGACATCGACCTGAAGATGGAGCGCACCAAGAACCGCGTGCTGGTGCAGGGCTTGATCTCCCTGAAACTGGCGCTGGTTTATGCGACTGTCCTAGGTGTTGTCGGCGTTGCCCTGTTGTACCGCGTGGCGAATCCGTTGGCGGCGCTGTTCGCGGTGATCGGTTTTGTCATCTACGTCGGCTTCTACAGCCTGTACCTCAAGCGCAAGTCGGTTCACGGCACGCTGGTGGGCAGTCTGTCGGGGGCGATGCCGCCGGTGATTGGTTATGTCGCGGTGAGTAATAGCTTCGACATGGCGGCGCTGACGCTGCTGGTGATGTTCAGTTTGTGGCAGATGCCGCATTCCTATGCGATCGCGATCTTTCGCTTCAATGATTACCTGGCGGCATCGATTCCGGTGTTGCCGGTGAAGCGTGGGATTCAGGTGGCGAAGAAGCACATCCTGCTTTACATCCTGGCGTTCCTGGTGGCGACCTTGATGCTGACGTTCAGTGGTTACGCTGGCATGAGTTATCTCGCTGTCGCTGCGGCCATGGGCATGTACTGGTTGTACATGGCCTGGACTGGCTACAAGGCGGTGGATGACACGGTTTGGGCACGCAAGCTGTTCGTGTTCTCGATTTTCACCATCACGGCGTTGAGCGTGATGATGTCGCTGGACTTCAAGGTGCCGAGCGAGTTGTTGCTGACTTACGCGCCTTAAGGTTTTGCGGTTGTACAAAAGGCCCCGCGCTTCGAGAGAAACGCGGGGCTTTTTATTGGGCGTGTCCCTGTGGGGCTGGGCTCCCCCGCGATGGCGGCCTGACAGCCGGCCTATCTCTTGCAGATGTACACCAATCAAAATTGTGGGAGCTGGCTTGCCTGCGATGGCGGCCTGACAGCCGGCCTATCTCTTGCAGATGTACACCAATCAAAATTGTGGGAGCTGGCTTGCCTGCGAAGGCGGCCTGACAGCCGGCCTATCTCTTGCGGATGTAAACAGTTCAACTGTGGGAGCTGGCTTGCCTGCGAAGGCGGCCTGACAGCCGGCCTATCTCTTGCGGATGTAAACAGTTCAACTGTGGGAGCTGGCTTGCCTGCGAAGGCGGCCTGACAGCCGACCAATCTCTTGCAGATTTACACCAATCAAAACTGTAGGAGCTGGCTTGCCTGCGATGGCGGCCTGACAGCCGACCAATCTCCCGCAGATGTACACCAACCAAACCTGTGGGAGCGAGCCTGCTCGCGATAGCGGCCTGATAGCCGACTAATCTCCCGCAGACGTACACCAATCAAAACTGTGGGAGCGAGCTTGCTCGCGATAGCGGCCTGATAGCCGACTAATCTCTTGCAGGTGTACATATCCGTTGCTGCGGTAACGGCCACTTAGGGTTCCGCCCTTACGGCGTGTCACTTTTGCAGACGCCCAAAAGTAACCAAAACGCTTCGCCCCAAGCGTACGGCACCTCGCCTAGGCTCGGCGTTCCCTCGCTCCGGCGTCCATCAGGGGGCATCGCCTACGGTCTGCTTCGCGACGACCTCCTCTCGATGTGTCCGGCTTCGCCGTACGGCGCTGCGCGCCAACCCCCTGATGAACACCTCCACTCGGCCTCCCGAGGGGGCGGGTGGATCAAAGTCAAAAGCCAAAGCACGGCGACCTGCCGGTCGGCCTGAGTGGTGGGGGCGCGCTACTTCATTGTGGGTAGGGGATATCTGTAGGAGCTGCCGAAGGCTGCGATCTTTTGATCTTGGCGGTCTGCCACCAATTGCCTAGCTCTCAGCAACATGCCTATAGTTTTGCGATGGTCGCCGACCAAGACGATGCGCTCAAAAAAGCCACTGAGGCAAAGTTGAAAGTACGAGGTAGCTCCATGAAAAAGCGTGACCTGTTTGCAGAGTTAATGCAGGGCGTTGATGAGATGGTGGCTCAGCGCGAAGGCGAGATCACGCTGCGCAGTAATTCCGTGCAAGACAAACCGGCTCCCGAGGTGGACGCGAAAGAAAACGTCGAAGCCCAATGCGCAGGCCGCCTTGTTGATCAGACTGGTGGAGAAATTCCCCGACATGGTTGAGCGGTTAGGCGCCGTTTGAGCAGATAACCGAGCACCTGAAAAGCCCCGCCTTCAAGAGAAGCACGGGGCTTTTTCTATTCAATTGCGGTTGTTACCCGGCGCACCCAGCACCTTCACCACGTCATCAATCACCGCTTTACTCATCTCCTGCAAATAATGCGACGCCCAGGCATAACGGTCCTTGCCGCGTTCCATTGCCGCGTCTTCGGCCAGCAGTTTGGAGAGGTGGAGCAAGTCGGAAACGTGCGACAGGGCTTCGAGGATCGGGACGCCACTGCAGACGCGAAATAGCGCTTGGTCGGAGTGAATGGAGAAGGGCGTGAGGCCGATGGTTTTCAGGTCTTGGGGGTTAGTCATTGGGCACCTCCGAGAAGTTGGGAGGTGACGACGGGCGGAGCAGAAGCGCGAACGTTGGACAGATCATTGGTGAACATTGGCAAAACTCCTACATGGCGTGAGAGCTGCCTCATTCGTTATCAGGCGAATGGGTGGCAGCTGTGCGCAGGCTGATAAACCGGTATGCAGGACCCGGCAGACCCGAAGGTCTCCCACGCACAGCCGCCATTGCACAGATTGCGGGCATAAAAAAACGCCGGCAATCGTGATGTGGGGCGTTGGTGCGCCTACATATTACCCGGGTTATCAGGCCCGGTCGCTGAATGGGCAGCGACGGCTTGAAGTTAGCCTGGAGAGATTGGGCGAACAATCGTAGCGATGTGGTGGCTCGGGTACGCTTTTTTGAGGTGTGAAGAGGGGGGGCGCAACAGGGCTGCGGTTGTGCGGGGAGGTGGCTCGGAAATCAACCGGATATCCAAAAGCAAAATTCAGAACGGTCCTACGTTTGACGCTCGTTCCCACGCGAGCATGGGAACGATCAATTTCAGCAGTTACTGCACAGCGATGCTGTAACCGTCGAAAGCGGTCTGCTGCTGAAGCGCGGTAACGATGGCCTTGCGCGTAGCCGGTTGCTCGGTGCCAGCGTTGTCGATGAACGTCTCGCTTTCCAGCTCAGCGTCATCGCCTTCACCGACAAAGGTGAAACCGAGGAATTCGAACGCTTCGCGGTCGGCGTTCGGCTTAACCCGTGGGTTGCGCAGTGGCAGGCTGACGCTGACACCGTCCTTGCTGATGCTGAACACTTCGATGTCTTTCTTGGCACGCGCAGCCTTGCTTTTGCCGCTGCTTGGGTTGCTGATCGCTTGATGGGTCTGGTTCAGCACTTTCAGCGCCAGGCCATAGACCAGTTCCTGAAAGCTTGGGTCATCCTTGAAGCTCGACAGAATCCGGCTGATCGGGAACTTGCTGCTCAGGTCTTCCAGGGCGGCGATATCGGCGGCCTCGGCGTCCTTGAGCTGCTTGAGTTCGCCCATCAGTTCGTAGGCTTTGTCGTCGTCGAAGCGGTCGTGAGCCTGGCGGATGGCCGTGCGCAACTCGCGAATCTGGTCGCTTTCTTTCGAGGTGTGGAAGGCGTCCAGGACCATCTCGCTGATGGTTTTGGCCTGCGGCACGTGTTGTGAAAGATTGATGGAGTTTTCGTATTCCGCTTTGGACGACAAGGTGATTACGGATTCAGCGGTGTTGGAATCTGGCATTGAAATTTCACTACTTCTTTAAACAGAATTTGAGACGAGAACGGCGTCGGCGTTTTCGGGTCGCTTAATCTATTGGAGCGCTGCGATGTTGTCACGGGATTAGGACAGCGCGGCGACCAATGTGACAGCAACATCAGCGATTCATTGTGCAAAAAAAGCCCCGCGTTCGATCCGAAGGCAGGGCTAAAGGGAGGCCGGTGGGCAAACCGTAATGCCGGTAAGTTAAGCCGCTACACGATCCGTAGCAGCTGGCGTAGCCTGCGTTCGGCTGCGAAGCGGCCGTAAATCCTGCCTCCACGGTTAACCTGAAAAAACGTGGTGTCTGATTTTACGACTGCTTCGCAGCCGAACGCAGGCTTCGCCAGCTGCTACGGGGAGTGTGCCGAGCCTGAAATTTCTTTACTTACCGGCATTAGGGCAAGCGGTATTCAGTTCATTTCGGCAACCAGCACTTCAACCAAATCACGGGCGCTCATTTCCCGTGCCAGTGTGGCTCCCTGGCCGGCCCACTGCACCGCGAACTCGTTGCAACCCTTGGCGCTCGCGGCTGCGTGCAGGGCTTTGGCGGCGTCGTAAGTCAGCGGGTACGCCGGGCATTGCGGTGCGCCGGCGTCGAGGTCGGTGATCAGGCGGTTGACCATGCCCCGCGCCGGTCGTCCAGAAATCGCGCTGGTGATGCGTGTGTGGGTGGCCTTCGGGCTTTTCAGGTCGGTGCGGTAGCACGTATTCGCGGCGGACTCGGGGCACAGGATAAACGCGGTGCCCAACTGCGCACCTTGCGCGCCGAGTTTGAGCATGGCGCTGATCGACTGGCCGTCCATGATCCCGCCCGCGGCGATGATCGGGACCGAGCGCTGCTGGCTGAGGGTTCTGACCAGCGCCAGGGTTCCGGTCAGGGCATCCTGCTGCGGGTTGAACACGCCGCGATGGCCGCCGGCTTCGACGCCTTGGGCGATGATCGCGTCGAGGCCGGCGCGTTCGATCAGCTCGGCTTCGTGTGGATCGGTCGCGGTGGCCAGCAGCACAATGCCGGCCCTCTGCAAGGCATCGATCCAGGACGTCGGCGGCAGACCGAAATGAAAGCTGACCACGGCCGGACGTTCCACCAGCAGCAGTTCGAGCATGTCCGGATCATCGAGGAAACTGGTGTAGATCTCATTCAGCGTGGTGGGCTTCGAGGCGTCGAACTCGGCAAACAGCGGTTGCAGGTGATTCAGCCAGTCGGACTGCAGGGCCTCGTCCGGCTCGGGCGTGCGATGGCAGAACAGGTTGACGTTGAAGGGTTTGCGGGTCAGCGCACGGGTGTCGGCAATCATCGCCTTGGCCTGATTGACGTTGCTCGCGCCCAGCCCGATCGAGCCCAAGGCGCCGGCATTCGACACCGCCGCCGCGAGTGCCGGGGTAGACACGCCAACCATGGGCGCCTGGATGATTGGATACTGGATGCCGAGCAGTTCCGTCAGCGTCAGGTTTGTAGTGTTGCGGTGTTCATTCATACGCCAAGGTCCTTTCCCTGTTGTGGGTGGCCGATGAGTCAATGAGGTAGACAGCCGGTTTTTTCACGATTTGTGGCGCGTTGATCTGCCGGAACAACTCGCCCACGCTGCGTCCGGCGTCCACCAGTGCGGTGGAGTTCACGAACGGTCGCGCAACGATGTAGGTGTAGAACTTGGCACCTTCGCAGATCGTCCCCAACGCCCAGGCATTGCTCAGTGGTTTGCCGCTCAGCGGGACGATGTGCAGGCCTTCATCGACATCGATGCCGCTGACTTCCATGCCCTGATTGGTGAACGGGCGAACCAGGCCTTTCTCCAGCAGGCGATAGAGCAGCGGTGATTTGTCCTGGTTGGGCGACGACTTCGGCACCCGAGCGCGAATCAGCACATCGGCGCGGAACTCGCGGTCGGGCAGGCTGGTACTTTTGATCGCGAACGAATACGAGGCGCTGTCCATGTACGCACGGGCCCCAGGGCCGAAGCTGACCATCAGATAACCCGCACGCATCAGTGCGAGCATTTCTTCGGTGCGTTGCAGTGGCGGGCCAACGGCCAGGCGGTTCATCACCGGGATGAACTCGTTCATGAAGCGCTTGTGCGACGCGGCCGACAGCGCGCCGAAATCGACCACTCGACGCAGGTTGTCGCGAATGTCGCGCAGCACATCGCAGGCGGCCTTGATCGGGCTTTCGCAATTGCCTTCACGCGCCTCGGCGAGGTCTTGCTCCAGGTAGTCGGTCAGCCATTGATGGAAGTGCTCCTTGCTGGCCAGGGCGTTGCGGCTGATGGGGTTGGCCAGCGCGTCCCAGGAGAACCGCGGAATCTGTGGGCAGCATTGGCGCAGCACGTTTTCAGCTGCGGGCGTGTCGAGATGGACCAGGGTGGTGTCGAGCAACTCGGCGAAGGAGCTGCCATGCAACCGGGTGGCATGGGACAAGTAATAAGCGTGGGCCATGTCGCGCAGAATCAGCGGGAAGATACGGCCATGGAAATCGAGCTCACCGGGCTTGTGGGTCTGCTTCCATTGATTGATCCGCTCGAGGGTCAGGAACCGTGCCTGGTATTGGCCCGAGACACCCTTCTGGTTCACCGCGCGCGCGGCGAACGGAATCCCGCTGCGCGAGAACAGCGCCAGCGACGGCTCTGCGCCAGACGGTTGATAGTTCAGCACGCCGGTCGCTTCGTCACGCTTGAAGCGACCACCACGACCCACGGTCAGCGCGGTGATCGCGTCGATGGCGGTCAGGCCCATGCCTTCGATAGCCACCGAGGCGTCAGGGGCAATCTCGTCGAGTTGCTTGTGGATCGGCAGTGGCCCGGTGACCACGTAGCGCAGGTTGGCGTTGTTGAAACGGTGGGTCGCGACAAAGGCTCGACGGTCGATGTCGAGCGCGTCCGGATGGTTTTCCGAGTGGCCCGTGGTCAGGAACAGATAGTCGGCGTTGATCGTTTTACCGTGCGCCATCTGGATGACAAACGAATGCGTCGCGGTCTGCTCGATATCGGTGGCCGTGCACGTATGCAGGTGCACGTCGCAGTGCTGTTCCAGTCGGTCGATCAGGAACTTGAAAACCCAGTTCAGGTATTCGCCAAAAGCACTGCGTGGCAGGTAGGTGTCGGGCCCTAGCGGTAACGGGTGCTTCCAGTTGCCGACAGCCCATTCGTACAGGCTTGGCCCTTGAATCAACGGCCCGGCGTCGACCACGGTCGGGTCCATGAACAGGGTTATCTGCGACGCTACCGTGTTGAGTTGCAGGTAGTCAGGTTGCGAGGAATGGTGAATGCCTTCGCCCGGTACACCGGGGTCGATGAGATGCACTGCTATTTTCTTGTCGGTTTTCTGATCGCAAGCGTAGGCGGTGATTCGCTCGAGCACATTCAGGCCTCGTGGCCCCATGCCGATAATCGCGATCGCTGGCGTAGCGTGTTGCATCTGCCCAACTCCCTTGTTCTTAGAGAGGCGTTTCCTCGACGTTGTGCAGGACATCTCCCCGTTTCAGGTCGTGTTCTGCTCAACATCACCTCATATGCGTTTAAATCGGGGGCAGGATACGCAGCGCAAAAATAGCTTTGCCAACGATTATCCGAGATACTGCGCATCACTTTTCGAGATATTCGCGTCCAGGGATGGCAGATCCATGCAGCTCAAATCACTGCGTATTTTTTTGGCTGTGGCTGAGACGGGCAGCTTTGTGGCGGCCGCTGAGCGCCTGCACACCGTGCAGTCCAACGTCACTGCGCATATCAAGAAGCTCGAAACCGAGTTGGGCGCTCAACTGATCGACCGCAATGGTCGGGCGCGTCTTACCTCCGCCGGTCACGCACTTAGCGAATATGCTGACAGGATTCAGCGAAATCACGACGAGGCTGTAGCCTTTTTCCGAGGCAATCAGTCCCTAAGTGGCGAGTTGCGCATCGGCGCGATGGAAACCACCACGGCGTTTCGCTTGCCGGGGATCCTGGCGAGCTTTCATGGCAAGAACCCGGAAGTCGATATCAAGCTCACCACCGGGCCGACGGCAGATCTGGTCAGGGGATTGGCGGAAGGGCGCTTCGATTGCGTGTTTGTGGCCGGTAAAGTCGATCATCGACGGTTCCACATGTACAAAGCCTTCACCGAGGAACTGGTGCTGATTTCCTCTCGGCCGCTGGAAAAAATGCCGCCCAAGGAAACCCTGCTGACGGCAACCTTCCTGGCCTTCCGCCAAGGCTGCAGTTATCGCCACAGTATTGAATTGTTGCTGGCCTCTTGCGGGGTTTCGGCGGTACGCATCATCGATTTCGGTACGCTGGACGCCATGCTTGGCTGTGTCGCAGCGGGTATGGGGTATGCCGTACTGCCAAAGTCCACGGTCGAGGCTCAGAGGTCTCGCTTCAACATCTATAGCCTCGACCTGCCGGAGCGCTATGCGATCGTCGACACCTATTTTGCGGCGGCGCAGCAGAACACCTGGACGCCGGCCATGGCGTCGTTTTCTGAAACGGTGTGCGATGCGCTGGTGATCACCAACGCTCTGGCCAAGGAGCACCTGCCGGTCGCCATCGCACACAGTGATAGGGCTCAGCTCAGGAATTTGTAATGTCCAAGGACACGCTCTGCGTCCAGTCTTCTGTGGCGTCGAAGTGGCGGACACGCGGCACTGCGCTGGCGGTGATCGCCACGACTTTGGTGATGTGGTTGATCGCCAAGGCGCTGGTCATTCCTCAGGGGGCGGTGGCGGATGCTCTGACCTTCGGCCTGATTGTCGCCGGGCTGGCGCTGACCTTCAGCAGTTGGCTCGGCAAAACCTCTGCGCGTCTGGGGCTGGGCTTGCTGGTGATTGTTGCCGCGCTCGCGGTCTTCACCACCATTCCTTTTAATCCGCTGCGCGGCGCCGGTTCGTTTGAAGGGGTGATTTTGCTGTTGCTGGGGATTGGGCAATTGCGCGCTTACCTGGATCGGCAAGACATCAAAGGGCGGATCGAGCGAGCACTCAGTCACCCGGCCGTTCGGCGCAGTGCGCGGCCGATCTTTCTTCTCTACAGCGCGATGGCGTTTTTCCTGAGCCTGGCGACCGTGCCCATCGTCGGCTCGCTGACCCGCAGCACCCGCCTGAATCATATGTACCACCTGCGTTTGGCCATGCGTGCGGTGGGCGCAACGATGTTCATTGCGCCGACTACAGCGGGGGCGGCGGCGGTCAGCGCGATGTTCCCCGGGCTTAGCTGGTCGCAAGCACTGCTCACGGGGTTACCGCTGGCGCTGTTGTGCCTGCTGTTCACCCGTAGCGAGAAAGAGCCGGCGATCGAGCTGTCACCTGTGGAAAAAGATGGCGCTTCCCATGGGTTGATGCTGCCGATGGCCATCTTCATCAGTGTAATTGTGCTCGGCAAACTGCTGCTCGGTTACGCCACGGTGACGACGGTTGCGCTGGCGGTTTCGATTACCGGTGCGGTGTCGCTATGGGCCAAATATGGCATTGCGCAATTGGCCGCGACCATAGCTGATGGTTTTCAGCGTTCAAGTGCCGAAATCCTGCTGTTCATCGCCTGCGGAACGCTGCAAGTAGCACTCGGCGCGCCGGAAACCGCGCAGTTGTTCAGCCCGTTGAGCGGTGACTTCAAACTGCTGTTGAGTTCGGCTCCGGTGCAACTGCTGTTGATCCTTGGGCTGATGCCACTGCTGACGATCATTGGCATTCACCCGATGATTCTGTTTGCCGGCGCGTTCCCGATCTTTCATCCCATCACCCAGCTGCCGGTCACGGTCGAGTATCAGGCGTGGATTGCAATGTTCGTGATTTCGCAGTTGATCTCGCCGGTGTCCATCAGCGCGGTGACGGCTGCGGCGTCGGTGAATGAGTCGCCGTGGAAGGTCAGTTTTGAAAGCCACGCACAGTTTGCGCTGGCGTTTGCGCTGGCTGGGTTTGTGTATATGGTCGCGGTGGCCGGCTAGGTTCGGTCACCGTTGAAAAAGAGCCCGCCTTCGCGATGAAGTGCGGGCTTTTCTTTATGCGATGGAAGTGTTTTTTTATCGCTGGGGCGAGTTCAAATTCATCGAACGAACCGCCAATGCGCTCGCCGTTTCCTCATCCACCGGCAGCGAAAAGCGGAAGGTCGCGCCTCGTCCCGGCACGTCCATCAGGCGGATTTCGCGGCCATGCAGTTGCAGAATCCGCTGCACGATGCGCAAGCCTAAACCGCCGTCGCGGCGCGCACCGCCAATGTTGAATGGGCGCAAAAACAAGCCTTCGCGCAGCTCGGCGGCGATGCCCGGGCCGCTGTCGCTGACGGTGATCTCGACGAACTTGCCTTGGGGGACGAGGCTGATATCAATCTCGCCGCCACCGGGTGTGTGGCGCAAGGCGTTGTCGAACAGGTTGGTCAGCACACGCTCGATCAACCCAAGGTCGGCGCAGACCGCTGACACATTCGGTGCGAAGCTCGCCTTGAGTTGAACTTGCCGGGCTTCGGCGGTCAGCTCGAATTTCTGGAAGATGTCCTGCACCAGATCGGTCAGTGAAAAGCGCTCAAGCACCGGTTGGACGAAGCCGTGTTCCAGGCGCACCAGCTCCAGCAACGACTGCGCCAGACCGCCGACCTTGCGGCTCTGGTCGAGGGCGATGCCCAGGTAGCGGCGGCGCTCGGCCGGGGTCAGGCTGGCGTCTTTGAGTGACAGGGTTTCGAGGTAGCCATGTAGCGATGCCAGCGGTGTGCGCAAGTCGTGGGAGATATTGGCGACCAGCTCGCGACGTTCCTGATCCTGGCGGGTCAGGGAACGCCATTGTTCGCCCAGACGGTTTTGCATCTGCCGGAACGCGGCATCGAGCACGGCGATTTCGTCGTGGCTGGTGAGGGTGTCCGGTGTGCCTGATGGCGCCGGCGACGGCGGGGCGACCGGTGCGCCGTCGATGTCGAAATGCGCGACCGTGTCGGTCAAACGGCGCAGCGGTCGGGTGATCAGGGTAAACGCTGTGAGACCGGCGATCAGGCACAGCAACGCGACCATCCCGATCGACCACAGCGCGGTGTTCAGTGCCACGCTGGTGGCCCCGCGTTCGGCGAAGCGGTCATGTTCTTCGCTGAGCAACACCACGTAGAGATAGCCGGCTTGCTGACCGTTGACCTTGAGTGGCGCGGCGCTGAATACCTTGCGCCCGTCGATGCTGCGCGGGTCGTCGCCGAGAATCGGCAGCGCCTCACCATTGAGCAAGCGCCGCACCGGCGCCAGATCGACCTGTTCGCGCCGCAGGTGACCTTCGGGCGCGGCATTGCCGACCACCCGGCCGCCGATGTCGAGCAGATAGACCTCGACACTCGGGTTCACCAGCATCAACTGGCTGAACAACTCACGCAGTGCGTCGGGTTTCAGGCCATTGGCGTCCATCAACTGGGTGTCGTGGGCGATGTGCTGCGCCAGATCCCGGGACAAGCCTTGCACCACTTCCAGCTCATGCATGTGGTTGGAGCGCACCTGCATCCACACCGAGGTGCCGCTGCACACCAACAGCAACAGGGCGAACACCGCCGACAGGCGCTGGGTGAGTGTCAGTCTCATGGCTGCTCCTGCGCCGGGGCGAATTTATAGCCACGGCCCCACACCGTGAGAATCCGCACCGGTTGCGCCGGGTCGGTTTCGATCTTGGCCCGCAAGCGATTGATGTGTGTGTTGACGGTGTGCTCGTAGCCTTCGTGGCTGTAACCCCAGACCGCATTCAGCAGGTCCATGCGCGAGAAGACCTTGCCCGGCTGCCGGGCGAAAAAATACAGCAGGTCGAACTCGCGCGGCGTGAGGTCCAGGCGCTTGCCGTTGAGGGACACATCGCGGGTGATCGGGTCGATGAACAGTCCGTCGCTGGTCAGGCTCCCGGCATCCATTTTCAGGTTGCGGGCCATGGCGTCGACCCGCCGCAGCAGGGCTTTGACCCGTGCCACCAGCTCAAGCATCGAAAACGGTTTGGCCAGATAGTCGTCGGCCCCCAGTTCCAGACCGAGGATGCGATGCACTTCGCTCGACCGGGCGCTGGTGATGATGATCGGCGTGTAGCGGGCCATGGCGCGGGCGCGGCGGCAGATTTCCAGACCGTCGACGCCTGGCAGCATCAGGTCGAGAATCAATGCATCCCAACTGCCTTGTTCGAGCAGGCGCAAGCCTTCGTTGCCATCGGCGCTGTGCACGACCTCGAACTGCTCGTCGCGCAGGTGCAGGCAGATCAGGTCGGCGATGTGCACATCGTCCTCGACCACCAGAACTCGTTTGGGTTGATCCATTTGGGCTAAATCCTGTTGCGCAGTGAATGCATTGTGCGGGGTTTTCCCTCGGCGAGTTATCACGAATTGTTTAACTCCACGTGAGGATTTGGCGATCACCTGAAGCCTAGGCTGTGTTCCATGTAAACCACGGCGAATTTAGGGAGAGGGCCATGTTTTCACGGCGACAGATTCTTCTAACGGGCGGCGGGCTGGGCCTTGCGGCGCTGGTTGCCGGTGTATTGCCAAAAATGACCGCGCGCTCGGTGCTGATCGGCGAGGCGAGCGCCGCCGAGACCTTCGAGGTCACCCATAGCGATGCCGAGTGGCACGCGATGCTCAGCGCCGAGCAGTACGAAATCCTGCGTAAAGAGGGCACCGAACGCGCCTACAGCAGCGCACTGAACAACGAACACCGCGACGGTATTTTTGCCTGTGCGGGCTGCGATCTGGCGCTGTTTTCATCGAGCACCAAATTCGACAGCCATACCGGTTGGCCGAGTTTCTGGGCGCCGCTGACCAACGCCGTGGCCACGCGTGACGACCGTTCCTTTGGCGTGCTGCGCGAAGAGGTTCACTGTCGACGCTGCGGCGGGCATCTGGGGCATGTGTTCAACGACGGGCCAAAACCGACCGGTCTGCGCTACTGCATGAACGGCCTGGCGATGACCTTTAAGCCGCAATCGGCCTGACACCATGGGCAGGTTTTCTCCTTCACTTCATACAGGTCCTTGTTATGTGGCTTCTGGTCCTCGCTTATCTCGGTGGTGTGCTGACGATTGTCAGCCCGTGCATTCTGCCGGTACTGCCCTTTGTCTTCGCTCGCACCGGGCAGCCGTTTATCAAGAGTGGCTTGCCGCTGCTGGCGGGGATGGCGCTGACCTTCGCGCTCGTCGCCTCGTTGGCGGCGGTGGGCGGCGGTTGGGTGGTGCAACTCAATCAGTACGGTCGCTGGCTCGCGTTGCTGTTCGTAGCACTGTTCGGGCTGACGCTGCTGCTGCCACAACTCGCCGAACGACTGACGCGGCCACTGGTGGCGGCCGGCAGTCGGCTGTCGGAAGTGGCGGGCGCCGATGCCCGGCCGCGTCCCGGTGCGTCATTCCTGATCGGCGTCGCCACGGGCCTGCTCTGGGCGCCATGCGCCGGGCCGATCCTCGGGTTGGTGCTGACCGGCGCTGCGTTGCAAGGGGCAAGCATCGGCACCACCTTGCTGTTGCTGGCCTACGCGCTGGGCGCCGCCACTTCCCTCGCGGTCGCCTTGCTGCTGGGCGGTAAAGTCTTCGCGGCGATGAAACGTTCGATCGGTGCCGGTGAATGGCTGCGCCGTGGCCTCGGTGCGGCGATGCTGGCGGGTGTGGCGGCTATTAGCTTGGGGCTGGATACCGGGATTCTGGCGCGGGTATCGACCGCGTCCACCGGTGGGCTCGAACAAGCGCTGGTCGGCCGACTGGCGGCTAAATCACCCGCCAACAGCGGGGTGATGATGGCGCAGATTCCGTCGTCCACCGACGATCAATCGGGCGCCAGCATGATGGCCGCCGGTGGTGCGATGAAAATGGCCGCCAAAGACACGGTGACGCTGCCTGTCGAAGGCAACCTGCCGTCGCTGGACGGCGCGGTGCAGTGGCTCAACTCGCCGCCGTTGAACGCTCAGGCGCTCAAAGGAAAAGTAGTGCTGGTGGATTTCTGGACCTACTCCTGCATCAACTGCCTGCGCACCTTGCCGTATGTCAAAGCCTGGGCCGAGAAGTATCGCGATCAGGGCCTGGTGGTGATCGGCGTGCATGCGCCGGAGTTCGCCTTCGAGCGGGATGTGGGCAACGTCACCAAGGCCATGAAGGACCTGGGCATCAATTACCCGGTGGCCATTGATAACGACTACAAGATCTGGCGTGCTTTCAACAACGAATACTGGCCGGCCCACTACTTTGCCGACGCTCAAGGACGCATTCGTTACCACCATTTTGGTGAGGGTAACTACGCTGAATCAGAACGGGTGATCCAGCAACTGCTGCGCGAAGCCGGCGCGGCGAAAGTTGCCGATGGCCTGATCGACGCCAGCGCTCAAGGCGTGCAACGGGCGCCGGACATGAACGAAGTACGCTCGCCAGAAACCTACGTCGGCTACCAGCGCTCGGAACATTTCGTACCTGAGGCGAGCCTCGCGCCCGACAAGGTTGCTGCGTATAGCGCACCCGCGACGTTGGCGCTGAATGACTGGACGCTGGACGGTCAATGGAACGTCGGTTCGGAACGCGCCACATCGGCGGCTCGGGCCAGTCGCATCGTCTACCGCTTCCATGCCCGCGACCTGCACCTGGTGCTAGGCCCCGGTGCCGACGGCAAACCGGTGCGTTTCAAAGTCATGATCGACGGCAAAGCCCCAGGTGATGCCCACGGCACCGACGTTGCACCGGATGGCAGCGGCAGTGTGACCGAACAACGCCTCTACCAGTTGGTGCGCCAACCCGGCGACGTGGCAGATCGAACCTTCAGCATCGAGTTCCTTGACCCGGGCGTGTCGGCGTATGCGTTTACCTTTGGTTGATGAACCTTCAGTCCGTAGGAGCTGCCGCAGGCTGCGATCTTTTCCGGTACACCGTGAATCTACTTATGCAGGAGTCATCATCATGAAAGCCCTATTTACCTGGCGCCAGACCCTGCTCGGGCTGGCCGTCGCTGCAGTCGCAGGTCAATGCCTGGCCTTTTCATTCGGCGCTGCCGAGGACGCGGTCGCCATTGCGCCGCCAGCCCTCGACGAAACCCCCAAGGCCAACAGCGAAACGGCGGTGTTCGCCGGTGGTTGCTTCTGGGGCGTTCAAGGCGTGTTTCAGCATGTCAAAGGCGTCAAGAATGCGGTTTCCGGCTACGCCGGAGGTGCAGCGAACACCGCGCAATACGAGCGCGTCAGTGATGGCGATACAGGCCATGCCGAGTCCGTCGAAGTCACCTTCGACCCTGCTCAAGTGAGCTACGGCACCTTGCTGCAAATCTACTTCTCGGTGGCCCACAACCCCACCGAACTCAATCGCCAGGGCCCCGACAGCGGCACGCAATATCGCTCGGCGATCTTCGTGGAAAGTGCCGAACAACAAAAAGTCGCCCAGGCCTACATCGCACAACTGGATGCAGCACATGCCTTCAACAAACCGATCGTGACCAAACTCGAAACCTACAACGGCTTCTACCCGGCAGAGGCCTACCATCAGAACTTCCTGACGGAGCATCCGACATATCCCTACATCGTGATCAACGATCTGCCGAAAGTGGCGCAGCTTAAACAGCTGTACCCGGAGCGGTATCAGGAAAAACCAGTGTTGGTGAAGGCGGGTATGTAGTTCTGGATCATCCGGAAATCATGTTCTTGCCGATGATTTTCGAGCGATACAACGCTTGATCCGCCCTGGCCAGCAGGCCGGTTTGTTGCTCGTCCTCAAAGCGCTGCGCCACGCCAAAGCTCATCGTGACCTGGAAGTCGCCCACTGGTGGCAGGCTCGACAGCTCAAGGCGGATTTTTTCGGCGAGGGCGCGTGCGGTGGCAGCGGTGCTGTTGGGCAGGATCACGATGAACTCATCGCCGCCCCAACGGGCCAGCAAGTCGCCTTCGCGCACGCAGCGTTTGACGCTTTCGACCACGTGCACCAGCGCCGCGTCGCCCAAGGCATGGCCGTAATGGTCGTTGATGCATTTGAAGTCGTCGATGTCCATGGCGATCAATGACAGCGGCTGACGAAAACGTTGGGAGCGCTCGCATTCCAGCGGCAGGGCTTTTTCCAGGAGATAGCGGTTGGCGATTCCGGTCAGGGTGTCGCTTTCTGCCAGTTTGCGGTTCTCGTCCAACTGAGCCTGTAACTGCTGATTGAGCAGAGACAACTCGCGGGTCCGTTCCTCGACTATCGCTTCCAGGGAATGATTGCGCCGTTCGAGTTGCTCGAGCAGACGCTTCTTGTCTTCAATGCTGCGGTTCGCTCCGATCATCCGCGCCACTGAGCCGTCGGCGTTACGTGCGATCACGTGACCGCGATCTTCGATCCAGATGTAGCTGCCATCCTGCTTGCGGCAACGGTACTCGGTTTGGTAGTGGGGCGAGCGCTGATGCAGGTGGTCATCGAAATACATCATCACCCGGGGGTAATCGTCGGGATGAATCGCGCGCTCCCAGGCCAGCACGTTGTTCTCGAGTGCATGAGGCTCGTAGCCGCGCATTTCGTACCAACCGCGATTGCGGTAGACAAACCCGGTGTTGGCGTTCCAGTCCCAGATCCCGTCGCTGACCAGCTCCAGAATCGCGTGCAGCATGTCTTCATTCAGATCAATCAGGCTGACTTTCAACGGCTCGATACTGGACAACTCAACCATCACCGCTCTCCCTGCTGCCCTGAACTTGAAGTGGCCGGCCAGTCGTAGAAACTAACTCATGGCACGTTGACACTGTAGCGCCGGGAATCAAGGGATAGAAGCCTCTTTCGTAGTAATAATGGCGTGCGCGATCAGTTCTGTTTACCCCACGTCTGCAAGGCAAATTCGACAAAGCTGCGCAGTTTCGGCAAGCGGTATCGGTCCTGCGCGTAGATCAGATTCATCGGACGGCGGGGCAGTTGATAGTCTTGCATCAGTGCCACCAGTTTCCCTTCCCGAAGATCTTGATCCACCAGTGCATCGGGCAGCATCACCACACCCATCCCGGTGCGCGCTGCCTGGTGCAGACCCGATGAACTATTGATCAGCATCGGACCGCTCACCGCAACGACGATCTCCCCGTCAGGGCCGCTCAAGCGCCACTGCTTTTCCACCGAGCGCCATTCATCGCCCGCCGGGTAGGCGAAGGCCAGGCAGTCGTGATCGGCCAGCTCCTCCGGCTTTTGCGGTGTGCCACGGCGTGCCAGATACGCCGGCGAGGCACACATCGTCAGGGTGTAGTCCTCCAGCGGCCGGGCGATCAGGTTGGAGGGTTCGCTGTTACCCAGGCGAATCGCCGCATCAAAACCGTTGTCCAGCAGATCAAGGCGTTGATTGGTCAACACCACGTCCAGCTTGACCTGCGGACAGCGCAGCACGAATTCGCTCAAGGCCGGCGCCAGGCGTTCTGTGCCAAAGGTCAGCGGGGCGGTAATCCGCAGCGTACCGCTGGGTTCGCCCTGGGTTTGTTCAGCCAGCCGCTCGGAGTCGGCCACCAGTCCCAGCACCTCAAGACAGCGTTGATAGTAGGTCGAGCCAAATTCGGTCAAGCGCTGACGCCGTGTCGTACGGTGAAGCAAGCTGACGCCCAGGCGTTGCTCCAGCGCTCGCAGGTGATTGCCGACCATGGTGGTCGACATTTCGCACTCCAGGGCGGCGGCGGTCATGCTGCCAGCCTCGACCACTTTCACGTAAACCGACATCGCCAGCAGTAAGTCCATTATCAAGCTCAGCTTTAAAATGATTGAAGTGTTCAGGCGTTTATCCAGCTCAGGTGGTTAACGATACTGCAAAAACACCGACTGATGATGGAGCTTGATGTCATGACCGCCGCCTGCCTGATGACCACTTATCAACCCCTGGCCTTGAGCTTTACCAAAGGGCTGGGCACACGCCTGTGGGATCAGGCCGGTCGCGAGTACCTGGATGCGGTGGCGGGTGTGGCGGTGACCAACGTCGGCCACTCGCACCCGCGAGTGGTCAGCGCTATCAGCGAACAGGCCGGCCTGTTGCTGCATACATCCAACCTGTACAGCATCGACTGGCAGCAGCGGTTGGCGGAAAAACTGACACAGCTGTCTGGTCTTGATCGGGTGTTTTTCAACAATTCTGGTGCCGAAGCCAATGAGACCGCGTTGAAGCTGGCGCGGCTGTACGGTTGGCACAAAGGCGTCGAGCAGCCGTTGGTGGTGGTCATGGAAAACGCCTTTCATGGCCGGACTCTGGGCACCTTGTCGGCCAGCGATGGTCCTGCGGTGCGTTTGGGGTTTCAGGGGTTACCGGGGGACTTCATCAAAGTCCCGTTCGGCGATCTCGCCGCGCTGGATAAGGCCCATCGGACCTACGGCCAGCGCATCGTGGCCGTTCTGATGGAACCGATTCAAGGCGAAAGCGGCGTACAGCTCGCGCCACCCGGCTACCTGAAAGCCCTGCGCCAACTGTGCAATCGGCGCAACTGGCTGCTGATGCTCGACGAGATCCAGACCGGTATCGGCCGCACCGGGCAATGGTTCGCTTTCCAGCACGAAGGCATCGTCCCGGACGTCATGACCCTGGCCAAAGGCCTGGGCAACGGTGTCCCGATCGGCGCCTGCCTGGCTCGTGGCAAAGCCGCCGAACTGTTCACCCCCGGCAGCCACGGCAGCACCTTTGGCGGAAACCCGTTGGCGTGTCGGGTCGGCTGCACCGTGCTGGAAATCATCGAAGAGCAAGGCCTGCTGGAGAACGCCAAGCGTCAGGGCGAACGCTTGCTCGCACGCTTGCACGCCGAACTCGATGGCGAGCCGCAGGTGCTGGCTATCCGTGGCCAAGGCTTGATGATCGGCATCGAACTGGCCCAGCCCATTCGCGACCTGACCCTGATCGCTGCGCGGGATCACGGGTTGCTGATCAACGTGACACGGGGCAAAACCATCCGCTTGCTACCACCGCTGACCATTGATGAGCGCGAGGTGGAGATGATTGTGCGCGGGGTAGGGCGGGTGGTGAGAGGTGCTGGCAACTGATCGTTACCCCTCCCGTAGCAGCTGCCGAGCCTGCGAGGCTGCGTTCGGCTGCGAAGCAGTCGTTGAATCGGGTAGCGCGTTTTTCCAGGTAAAACGTCGATCCAGGATTTGCGAGGACTTCGTCCTCGAACGCAGCCTCGCAGGCTCGGCAGCTGCTACAAGGGTTAGAACGAACAGATGTGCCGATACTTATGCCGTCTGGCCGCTCCTACGGTTTTTTGTCCGTCGTCAGGTACGAAGGGGCCAGATTTACTGCTGGAACTTACGCTTGTTCCTCAGGTGCAGGATCACCGCCACCACTGCAACGACCACCACAACACCCAGGGCAATCGGCAGCCGGTAAGGCTTGAGGTTGCCGAACAATTGCTGAAGTGCTTCGCCAGCCCAATAACCACCGATGACGAACAGCGTGGCCCAGACCATTGCACCGAACATGTTCAGCAGTGAAAAGCGTAACGGTGACAGACCACTGGCACCGATCACCATCGGGCCCACCAACCGCATGCCATACAGAAAACGTACCGAAAAAACCGATGTCGACGGGTAACGATCGATCAATCCGGAGACTCGCTTGATCTGCGCTTGCTGGCGTTTGAGACGAGGCAAGAGTCGCGGGCCGAAATAACGACCGGTCCAGAACAGCAACTGATCCCCCAACATTCCGCCGGCGCTGGCCCAGGCAATCACCGGCCAGAGCTTCAGCAAATGCTGATGCGCCGCCATGCCGCCCAATATCAGGATGGTTTCGCCTTCCATGACACAGCCAAGGAAAACCGCCCAGTAGCCGTAGGCCGCGAGGAAGTGGTTGAGGTCTATGTGCGCGAACATGGGCTATCGACGACCTTTTGAACGTTGGGGTGCTTGGCGGATGTGGACCGTTACCGTGTGGCTTCGTTGCGTCCGGTGTTGTGGATCATGTGGTGGGGGCATTAGAGAGCGGACGCTCCCCCAGATACTCAACCAACCGTAGCAGATAGCCGTCCGGGTCCTGCACCAATAGTTCAAGTTGGCCAACTTCTACCGTGCCGGATCGATACCAGGCATCGGCAAACGGGCGAAACAACGGCCACTCGACAGCAGTCAGCCGCTGGAGAATCGGCTCGACACTGTCGATCGTCATCTGAAAGTTGATGCCGCGCCCAAACGGCGCCTCCAGTGGGCCGGTCACCCATTGCCCTTCGAGCGGGTCGTACTGCTCCAGCATGACTTGCACGCCGTCGAAGTCGAGGTAGGCAAATCCCTCTTCCGGGCGGTCGTAGGCCACCTGGAATCCAATTAATGTGGTCCAGAAATCCAGACTTTTCCTGAGGTCGCCGACCATCAGTTCGGGGACCATCCTGTTCCTTGAAAACATACCTCTCCTTGGTGAGCGTCCAGCCCGATCAATGTGTGTTCAAAATACCGGTTTCCGTATTTAGCGGATCAACGACAACGCAGGATCAAAAGATCGCAGGCTACGCCAGCTCCTACACCGATACTGTGTAGGAGCTGCCGCAGGCTGCGATCTTTTGACGTTCAGCGCGCTACAACTGTAGCGTGTAATTGATCGGCTGGATCTAGTGCTCATTGTCCAGCGCCAAGTTGCGATGCGTGTGTTCCAGGTCGTCGGACAGATCGAGGATAAACGTGCTCACAGAGCAGAAAGTCTCGTAGGTGTAGGTCACGCGAGAGCGTGAGAACGGTCAATCGGCAAGCTGTCTGAAGCGTCACCACCCTGCACCAAAGTCTGCGCCTCACCCTGTTCAATCACCCAGCGCAGCAGGTCGGTCACGGGCACGCGGTGGCTGCGTTCGACCCATTGCAGGCCGTCGGGGCTGTAGTGTTCGGTGTAGCGGGTGAGGATCATCTCGCGCTGGTCGCTTGACAACCGCAGGCTGACTTCGCGGCAGTGCAGGTTGGCGTTGGCGTGTTTCACCACGCGTTGTTGCAGGATCAGGGACTGGTTTTCAGAGGTCATCGGTCGGGGTTTCCTGGCAGCGGTGGAACGCGTGAGCGAGGGCATGGGCAAACAGTCTTCGGGAATAGGTGCTGGATGCTGACATTCGGGTCTTGCGCAAAGATGTCTGCTTTTTTACCGCGATGTCGCTTTGTTACCCGATTGAAATATATGACGGGCCACGCCGAATGGTTTTAGATGTGGGTTCTTTCAGGCCATAAGTGATGCCCGCTGGTGAGCAGTCTTTTGATCGTGGACGACGACCTTGAGGTCCTCGCGCTGCTGAAGAAGTTTTTCGTGCAACAAGGCTATGCGGTGGAGGTTGCCACCGATGGCGTCTCGATGTGGGCGGCGATTGAGCGCCAGGCGCCGGACCTGATCATTCTCGACCTGATGCTGCCGGGTGAGAACGGGTTGACGCTGTGCCAGCGCCTGCGCCAGCAATACCCGACGCCGGTGATCATGTTGACCGCCATGGGTGAGTTGAGTGATCGGGTGGTCGGGCTGGAGATGGGCGCCGATGATTACCTGAGCAAACCGTTCGACGCCCGCGAGCTGCTGGCCCGGGTGCGCGCAGTGTTGCGCCGGGCGGGGGAAAGCCTCCCGCTGACCGGGGAAGCGCCACGCCCGCTGATCAAATTCGCCGACTGGCAACTGGACCTCACGCGTCGGGAACTGCGCTCACCGGATCAGGTGATGATCCCGCTGTCGGCCGGGGAGTTCGACTTGCTGCTGGTGTTTGTCGAACATCCACAGCGCATTCTCACTCGGGAGCAGTTGCTGGACCTGGCGCGGGGCCGCACGCATGAGGCGTTCGATCGCAGCATCGACGTTCAGGTCAGCCGTTTGCGGCGCAAGCTGGAGTACGACACCAAACGCCCGGAGATGATTCGTACGGTGCGCAATGGCGGGTATCTGTTCACCCCCAGCGTGACCCGCCAGTGAAAAAACTCATGACCGGTTTGCGCCTGCGCCCGCGTGACACGGTGGCCCGCTGGATCGCCCTGACCACCCTCATCGCGATGCTCATTTCGCTGGCCTTCAACGCGTTGTTTATCCAGCTGGCCGGTGTCTGGGCGTATCCACCGCTGGTCGAAACCGGCCTCCTGGAAAAAACCGCGTCCATCACCCGGATGATCGAAGCCGCGCAAGTGTCGCAGCGCGAACGCCTGGCCGAGGCCGGCAGCGATAGTGCCTTGAGCGTGAGCTGGCATGCCAGCCGTGAGGGCCTGGACTTGCCGGACACTCCCGAAGCGGCTCACCGCGCCGCCTCACCGGAGGCTCAGCGTCTGTTCAACACGCCGACCCGTCGGGTCGAAGCTTATCAACCCGGCGACTGGCCACAAAAAAACGGTCACTACGCTTTGCTGGTGCAACTGGCGGATGAGTCCTGGCTGATGTTCAGCGTGCCGTCACGCAGCTGGGGGCTGGCGGAAGGGCCACGAACCCTGATCGTGATTCTGCTGGTGTTGCTGTCGACCGGCATCGTGGCGCTGATCGCCACCCGCCGTCTGGCCAAACCCTTGCAGCAATTCGCCCTAGGCGCCCGACGCTTCGGCGTCGACTTTCGCGCACCGCCCATCGATCCGCTCGGCCCGCATGAAATCCGCCAGGCGATCCTCGCGTTCAATGCCATGCAGGCTCAGTTGCAGCACTTCATCAAGGACCGCACGCAGATGCTCGCCGCCATCTCTCACGACCTGCGCACCCCTCTGACCCGAATGCGCCTGCGCGGCGAATTCATCGAAGACCCCGAGCAGCAACAACGGCTGTTTCGCGACGTCGACGAAATGCAGGCCATGATCAACTCCGCCCTGGAATTCTTCCGCGACGACGCCCGGCTGGAACAGGCGACCCAGTTCGACCTGGCCGAACTGCTGCAAACCCTGATCGACGACTACCGCGACCAGTCCATCGACATCACCTTCAGCGGCCCACCCCGACTGGTCTACTTCGGCCGCCCGCTGGGGCTGAAACGGGTGATTACCAATTTGCTGGATAACGCGATCAAGTACGCCAGTGAACCGGCGATTGAACTGCGGCAGGAGGATGAGCAGGTGATCATTCACGTACTTGATCGCGGGCCGGGGATACCTGCGGACAGTTATGAACAGGTGTTTGCGCCGTTCTTTCGGCTGGAAGGGTCGCGGAATAAGAGCACGGGGGGAGTGGGGTTGGGGTTGTCGGCGGCGCGGGCGATTGTGTTGGAGCATGGGGGGACGTTGACGGTGTGCAACCGCTCGGTTGGAGGGTTGGAGGCGCGGGTGGTGTTGCCGGTGTTGGAGGGGTAGAGATAATTGATGGGGACTGATTTGATTTCCATAACTGGCGTCCAGTTGTCATGAAAATAAATCAGTGCCCTTTTCTCTTTTTCTACTCCCCCAAAAGATCGCAGCCTGCGGCAGCTCCTACAGATTTGCGTATGGTTTCGACTGCTCGGCGTAATTGGATGGTCTCGCCCAAGCCGAGGCGTCAATGCGCCAAGGTGGCAATCCCAAGGGTTCGGTTTGAACCTAAGCCTCCCAGCCCGCCCCACTGACCGCCGCCTGCGCCAGTGGGTGCAAGTCTGCCCCTTGATGCGCCGTCTGCCAGGCCAGCAATTCCTTGCGCATGCCGGGCGTCCAGTACATTTTCAGGTGATTACGCACGTCGAGCACGGCCTGTTGCTGGTCCGGTTCGCTGGCGAAGTACTGGGCGATCTGGTTAGCCATTTTGATCAGGTTGGCGGTGCTCATCGGCGTACCTCGGCTTTTGCTCCGGTGGTGCGTGCCTGGCGGCGTTCGTCGAGCAGGCGTTGTTGATCGTCGCTGAACTCCTGATAGCGTTTCTGCCACTCGGAAGGGTGGTAGACGCGGCTGACTTCCACGGCGGTGACCTTGTACTCCGGACAGTTGGTGGCCCAGTCGGAGTTGTCGGTGGTAATGACGTTGGCCCCCGATTCAGGGAAGTGGAAGGTGGTGTACACCACGCCCGGGGCTACCCGTTCGGTGATCCGCGCACGCAGGACGGTTTGCCCGGCGCGGCTGCCGATGCCGACCCAGTCACCTTCGTTGATGCCACGGCTCTCGGCGTCGGTCGGGTGGATTTCCAGGCGGTCTTCGTCGTGCCAGGCGACGTTTTCGGTGCGCCGGGTCTGGGCGCCGACGTTGTACTGGCTGAGGATGCGCCCGGTGGTCAGCAGCAGCGGATAACGGCTGTTGACCTTTTCCTCGGTGGGCACGTAGCCGGTGAGCATGAAGCGCCCCTTGCCGCGCACGAATTCCTCGATGTGCATGGTCGGCGTGCCGTCCGGTGCCGCAGCGTTGCACGGCCATTGCAGGCTGCCGTGGCGCTCAAGCGAGGCGTAGCTGACGTTGGTGAAGGTCGGCGTCAGGCTGGCGATTTCATCCATGATTTCCGACGGATGCTGGTAGTTCATCGGGTAACCGAGGGCGTTGGCCAGGGCCACGGTGCCTTCCCAGTCGGCCTTGCCGCCCAGCGGTTCCATGACTTTGCGCACCCGGGAGATGCGCCGCTCGGCGTTGGTAAAGGTGCCGTCTTTTTCCAGGAACGAACTGCCCGGCAGGAACACGTGGGCGAACTTGGCAGTTTCGTTGAGGAAAATGTCCTGCACCACGATGCATTCCATGGCTGACAGGGCCGCGGTGACGTGCTGGGTATTGGGGTCGCTTTGGGCGATGTCTTCGCCCTGGCAATACAAGCCCTTGAAGCTGCCGCCCAGGGCGGCTTCGAACATGTTGGGAATGCGCAGGCCCGGATCGGGTTGCAGCGTAACGTTCCAGGCCTGTTCGAACTGCGCGCGTACCACTTCGTTGGAGATGTGCCGGTAGCCGGGCAGTTCGTGCGGGAAGGAGCCCATGTCGCAGGAGCCCTGAACGTTGTTCTGCCCACGCAGCGGGTTCACGCCCACGCCTTCGCGGCCGATGTTGCCCGTGACCATGGCCAGGTTGGCGATGCCCATGACCGCGGTGCTGCCCTGGCTGTGTTCGGTGACGCCCAGGCCATAGTAGATCGCCGCATTGCCACCGGTGGCATACAGACGGGCGGCGGCGCGGATGTCGGCAGCGACGACGCCACAGATTTCGCCAAGGACTTCCGGCGAGTTTTCCGCGCGGCTGACGAACGCCTGCCACTGGGCGAAATCGCTGCCCTCGCAACGGGCGTCGATAAAGGCCTGATTGAGCAGGCCTTCGGTGACGATGACGTGAGCCAGGGCGTTGAGCATGGCGACGTTGGTGCCGGGGCGCAGCGCCAGGTGCAGTTCGGCGCGGGCATGCACCGTGTCCACCAGATCAATGCGGCGTGGGTCGATGACGATCAGCCGCGCGCCTTCACGCAGGCGGCGTTTGAGCTGGGAAGCGAACACCGGGTGGGCGTCGCTGGGGTTGGCGCCCATCACCAGGATCACGTCGGCCTGCATCACCGAGTCGAAACTCTGGGTGCCGGCGGACTCGCCCAGGGTTTGTTTCAGGCCATAGCCGGTCGGCGAGTGGCAGACCCGCGCACAAGTGTCGACGTTGTTGTTGCCGAACGCGGCGCGCACCAGTTTTTGCACCAGATAGGTTTCTTCGTTGGTGCAGCGGCTGGAGGTGATGCCACCAATGGAGTCGCGACCGTATTTTTGCTGCAACCGGCGGAATTCGCTGGCGGCGTAGGTCACCGCTTCATCCCAGCTGACTTCCTGCCAAGGGTCGTTGATGTGCTTGCGGATCATCGGCTTGGTGATGCGATCCGGGTGGGTCGCGTAGCCCCAGGCAAAGCGCCCTTTGACGCACGAGTGGCCGTGGTTGGCCTGGCCGTTCTTGTCGGGGACCATGCGCACGACCTGGTCGCCTTTCATCTCGGCGCGGAACGAGCAACCCACGCCGCAATAGGCACAGGTGGTGATCACGCTGTGTTCGGGCTGACCCAGTTCGACCACGCTTTTTTCCATCAGCGTCGCGGTCGGGCAGGCTTGTACACAGGCACCGCAGGACACGCATTCCGAGTCGAGGAAGTTCTCGCCACCGGCGGCCGCGACCCGGGATTCGAAACCGCGCCCGGTAATGGTCAGGGCAAAGGTGCCCTGGGTTTCTTCGCAGGCGCGCACGCAGCGGTTACAGACGATGCACTTGCTTGGGTCGTAGTCAAAATAGGGGTTGGAGGTGTCCTTCTGGTCGGCCAGATGGTTCTCGCCTTCATAGCCGTAACGCACTTCCCGCAGGCCGACCTGGCCGGCGACGGTTTGCAGCTCGCAGTTGCCGTTGGCCGAGCAAGTCAGGCAGTCCAGCGGGTGATCGGAGATGTACAGCTCCATGACGTTGCGCCGCAGCGTGGCGAGCTTCGGCGTCTGGGTGTGCACGCTCATGCCTTCGCTGACCGGCGTGGTGCAGGACGCCGGGTAGCCGCGCATGCCGTCGATCTCTACCAGGCACATGCGGCAGGAGCCGAAGGCTTCCAGGCTGTCGGTGGCACACAGTTTGGGAATGGTGGTGCCCAGCAGCGCGGCGGCGCGCATCACCGAGGTGCCTTCGGGCACGCTGATGCTTTGGCCGTCGATGTTCAGGGTGACCTGCACTTCGCTGTTGCGAGCAGGAGTGCCCAGATCGATATCGGTGTTCGGGTCGAAGAGAGTGATCATTGGTCGGCCTCCGAAGATTGCAGACCGAAGTCGGCGGGGAAGTACTTGAGGGCGCTGGCGACCGGAAAGGAAACCATGCCGCCCAATGCGCACAACGAACCGTACTGCAGGGTGTCGCACAGGTCCTTGAGGATGATCACCTGCTCATCACGACTGCTCTGGTCCGGCGCGGCCAGCAGGCGGTCGATCACCTCCACGCCCCGGGTCGAGCCAATGCGGCAAGGCGTGCATTTGCCACAGGATTCCTCGGCGCAGAACTGCATGGCGAAGCGCGCCATGTGGGCCATGTCGAGGCTGTCGTCAGCCACCACCACACCACCGTGACCGAGCATTGCGCCGATCGCGGCGAACGCTTCGTAATCCAGCGGCGTGTCGAATTGCCCTGGCGGCACCCAGGCGCCGAGGGGGCCGCCAACCTGGGCGGCCTTTAGCGGCCGGCCACTGGCGGTACCGCCGCCGTAGTCTTCCACCAGTTCCCGCAGGGTCAGGCCAAAGGCCCGTTCCACCAGGCCGCCGTGACGAACATTGCCCGCCAGTTGGAAGGGCATGGTGCCGAGGGAACGGCCCATGCCGTAATCGCGATAGAACTGCGCGCCCTTGGCCAGAATCAGCGGCACCGAGGCCAGCGTCAATACGTTATGCACCAGGGTCGGCAGGCCGAACAGGCCCTGCAAGGCCGGGATCGGTGGCTTGGCGCGGACGATCCCGCGCTTGCCTTCGAGCGAGTCGAGCAGCGCGGTTTCTTCACCGCAGATGTAAGCGCCGGCACCGACCCGCACTTCCATATCAAAAGCCTGGCCGCTGCCGCCGACATTGGCGCCGAGGTAACCGGCGGCCCGGGCGATATCCAGCGCCTCGCGCAGGGTGGCCACGGCCTGTGGATATTCCGAGCGCACATAAATGTAGCCATAGCTGGCGCCGACGGTGATGCCGGCAATGGCCATGCCTTCGATCAGCAGGAAGGGGTCGCCTTCCATCAACATGCGGTCGGCGAAGGTGCCGGAGTCGCCTTCGTCGGCGTTGCACACAATGTATTTCTGCGCCGCCTGGGTGGCGCGCACCGTGCGCCATTTGATCCCGGCCGGGAACGCCGCGCCGCCACGGCCACGCAGGCCCGAATCGAACACGGCGGTCGCGGTTTGCTCGCCGCCCAGGGCGACGGCCCGGGTCAAGCCTTCGAAACCGCCGTGGGCCCGGTAATCTTCAAGGGACAGCGGCCGGGTAATGCCGGCGCGGGCGAACAGCAGGCGTTGTTGCGTCTTCAGATAAGGCAGCTCTTCCACCCGGCCCAAGGCCAGTGGATGGGCGGACGGCTCGCCTTGCAGCGCCTCGAGCAGCGACGGCACATCGGCAGCGGTCAGCGGGCCAAAGCCGATACGGCCTTGCGGCGTGTCCATTTCCAGCAGCGGTTCCAGCCAGTACAGACCACGAGAACTGGTGCGTTGCAGGTCCAGCGGCAGATTGTGTTCGCGGGCCTGAGTGGCCAGGGCCACGGCCACCTCATCGGCGCCCACGGCACGGGCAAGCGAATCACAGGGCAGATAAAGACTCGGCATCATGCGTCCTCCAGGCAAGCGTCGAGCAGGGCATCCAGACGCTCGGCGCTAAGCCGCGCATGCACCTGACCATCCAGCTCCAGAGCGGGCGAGCAGGCGCAGGCGCCGAGGCAATACACCGGGCGCAGACTGATGTTGCCGTCGGCGCTGCTGCCGTGGTCGTCCAGTTGCAGGCGTTCACGCAACTGCGCCGCGAGCTGCTCGGCGCCGCGGCTCTGGCAGGACTCGGCCCGGCACAGACGCAGGATATGCCGCGCCGGGGGCGCGGTGCGGAAGTCATGGTAGAAACTGATCACCCCGCGAACCTCGGCCTGACTCAGGTTCAGGGCGTGGGCAATCTCGGGGACGGCGGCATCGGGGATGTAACCGATGCCCTCCTGAATATCATGAAGGATCGGCAACAGTGCGCCGGGCGAACCCTTGTGGCGCTCCAGCAGGCTGTTGACCATCGGCAGGTGCAACATCTCATCAGGCATACAGCATTCCTCACGGTCACGGGCAAACCAGGCGGTTGTCGGTTGTCCGAAAGTGTCGGCTGCGGCACTCACACCACGTCACGGTCTCGTGGCATTTTCAGGCCGTTGGCCAGGCACCCTGAGCGGGCATCTTGTTGGGCCCGGCGCGGTCTTTGCCGCACCTGTTCAGGGCATATACGGCAGCTTGCCACGCTGCCTTTGATTCATCTGCACGAAAGCGACGTGTTTGGTTCTTTCTACGACCAATCGTTGAGTGTAGAAGAGTGTGGCCCAAGGCGCCGTCTCTGGAGGGGATTTATGCTTTTTTGCTTTAGGGGTTATGCAAAAAGGATTGCAGGCGGGGAAGGTCACGGCTGAGCTCACCGGAAGGAATTCGACGGTGGAGATTTCGAAACGGGTTTCTCCGCATTCGCTTTGCCCCGAATACTGAAAACCCCGAAACCCTCAGGGCTAATCCCAAATCCCAGTCAGCACACACAACCCCTGTGGGAGCGAGCCTGCTCGCGATAGCGCCAGTTCAGCCAACATCAATGCTGAGTGCATTACCACACCCGGTCGCTGAATTGGCTGCGACGGTGGGGGATATTGTGCAGGCCTCGTTCCTGCAACTTTCGAAGGCCCTTTTCTCAGCGCTCTCTCTGAAAATCGCTAGCATCAGGCATCGCAGAAAATACCCCTACCGCTATTTCGGAATGGTCTGACAACAATCCACAGTGCTCTATTTAGGCTGTTCATACGCGGGCGGTATCGTCTGCAACAGATCGTTGAAAACCCGCATAAACCCTAGTGGTTGCCGCGTTTTATGTGACGTATACATTGACATGGTTATTAGGCTACGGCAGCATTGATCCCAATCGCGCCCGATCCTCTGGTGCCGGCTTAGTCCGGCATTACGTTCGGGCCTTCTTATTTCTGGAACATCGGAAAAACGGGGACAGACCACGTTTTCTCACACCCATAATCGTGGTCTGTCCCTGTATCTCCAGTGTTGTCTTCAGGTTATTTGGAGTGAATGGATCATATTTTTAAAGAGCGTTGACATACATGAAGATTTCGCAAATTTTGTGTGTGGTTTTCATGTGTTTGATCCATGATGTACGGCTTGCGAGTGTTTACCTTTTTGTAAGGTTTGTCTTTGCGAGAAATGTCAGTGACTTCAGGTTAGGTCCCAATTTGCGAATAAAATGCTATAAACATAAGTTCTATAGCTTCTTTTGCTTCGGATTCCAGTGAGTCACGATCATCCCATTGTTGATCTGTTGTAATGGCTGGGTTGCTAGGGGTGGCATGTATAAGTGCATTTCTGCGTTTTCGTAGTATGTCAAATCTTGTGTCGGTACTAAATGAGCTCAATAATTCGACAGAGCGTTGTTTTTTTTCTGTATAACTTGTCTCTTGAAGATTTGCTTCGATAACCGTAAAGGCAAGTACGATTGTTGCTGCCCAAGCGCCCGAGCAGAAGCAAGACTGAACGTCAGAAATAATAGCGCATGCTTGTTCTCCTACTAAGTAGGAGCCTCTTTCTTCGTAATCAAAAATGAAGGCCTCAAACCAATCGCGCCTTTTGTTCCATTGTTCGAATGTCGGATGGTCAAGATGTTCCAAAGCAATTTTCCAATAAAAGAGTTTGAAAAAAACGGGGGCAGACCACGTTTTTTAACGCTCATAATCGTGGTTTGTCCCCGTATCTCTGAAAATAAATCTATCCCGTTTTTCTCCACGTCAGGCCGGTTCCCCGATGCACCACCACTGTACTGCGACCTCATCGTCAGGTTGAGTTACGTCATGCCCGTGCTCGATGAAATGCGCTGGCGTGTGCAACGCAAGAGCATCACTGATCCGCTCTGGTTTGAGCGCGTTGGTTTCACCGAGAAAACCCAGATAATAGTCCCGGTCATAGAAGAGGGTGATTTCGCTCTGATGAGCCCATGGCCACACCAGCAGGCAAGCGACCCGGTAGTAACCCTGTGAGCGGTCAGCAGCGTTGGACAGGTGGCTAGCGGCTTCGAGCAGTTGCTGAATGCAGAAGGCCTGAACTTCGATCCTGGCTTGAGGGCCTTGGACCAAGGCCGCGTGCACCGGGATCTTCCAATGTGTGTAGCGCTCCATATGCACGGATCGCGGGTGAAACTCGTCGCGAAAACTGGAGGCCCAGCGTTCCAGAGCGCGAAGGCGGCGGGGAATGCCTCTGAGTGGCTTGTTGCTGAGGGCGATTTGCCGCATTGATACGTCCTTGTGATGCCGAAAAAGTCTTTCGTTGTTGTCTGCTGGCGCTATGGAAAAGTGGACATGTTTATTTTCATATCAGCCAAAGCCCTGCCCAGTATCTCCCAACTACTTCGTTATCGAACGCTAGCTATGAAACGCAGTATTTCCAGCTCGACCTTTTCGGGCTGGTCGAGCTGTATCCAGTGTCCCGTATCAGCCACCACGGCGTGGGGTAACTCCGGTCGTAACGCGTAGAGCGCATTGGGATTGTCGTTCGCGCTACTGACCAGGAGAAAAACAGGACCTTTCCATGCATCCAGCGCGGGTTCGGGGTTCCAATTGGCGAACGCCACCGCAAACCCCAATCGTGCGGCTGCATCGACCGCAGCGCAGTCTTCCAGAACTCTGATCTTTACCTTTTCGTTCTTGCCCGCGATCGTGGCGTAGAACCCTTGTTGCACATCAAGGCTCGCAGGCCCCACAAGCGCTTCCAGCATTCCGGCGCGAACCTCATCGGGAAGTGCCCTTGGATCTGTCGCGGGATCAAGCAGGAACAAGCCCGCCACCCGGTCGGCGTGTCTGGCGACATAGTCCAGCGCTGCTGCGCCACTTCCGCTGTGGGCCACGATGATGAAGCGTTCAAGTTTCAATCCTGCCGCTGTATCGATGATGTCCTGTACACGCCCTGCATATGAATAGTCACCATCCGCAGCCGGGGAACTGTCGCCGCTACCCCGTGAATCAAGGGCATAGACTTTCCTGTCTCGTCCGATAGGTTCGAGCATTTCCGCCCACTGGCTTGCTCGACCGGAGTCCGCATGGAGGAAGAGCACCGGCAAACCTTCGCCGTGTCCTGCTTCAATCACGGCAAGATTGCCCTGCGTTCCAGCGAATATTGTCTGCTTCATAGTGTTCTCCTTTGTGTGTTCCGTACCGTCCGTGGAAAAAATAAGCCGACGACAACTCCGATCAGCGGCTCTGGGCAATCCACCGTAACGCGGAGTTGTTCCGGTAATCTTTTGTGGGAGAAAAGGTGACACCCATTAGCCGGTCTCAAGTCAAGGCTAATGGGTGTCACTTTTTTCTGTCCCCTTTTTCTTCAAAAGGTTCGCTCCTGAAACTAATAGCTTTTTTTGGTTGGAATATAGAGCCCGGCGACACGATAGCTTGCGAGCCATTCTTCAATATCAATAGGTAAATATAGCTCTTGTATCGCTCTGGAAATGGCCGTGTATAAGGTAGATATTCTTCGGTCTAATTCATAACCATCTTTTGGTGGGCGGTCGGGCATCAGATCGTTTGCGATTATCACGCTATTGAACTCCATGTTTCCGATTTCTTCAGCTAGTGCCAATGTATATGAGTTGTTTAGGCTTTTGCCGGGTTTGTTGAATGTGGCAGTTAGGTCTGCAACCTTATATCCACTTTGTAGTTTTCTTTCTACTGCGCAAAATGACTCGTCGTTGCTAAGGTCTAAAGATAATAATTGCCAGTTTGGATAGTGGACTAAGTCTGAATGTGTGGATGGTGTGCCATCGCGGAAAAGACGAAGGCAATCATGGGCAAACTGAGAAAAATTAGCAGCGCTATCTCCCATAAAGGAAATATAGTGTCCGGCATCGCTGAGTGACCAAAACCAAAGAAGCATACCCCATCGGCTAGCAACTAATATTGTATTAGCAGGTGGCGGTAAATTAGCCATATCATAGTGGGAAATATTTAACGTGGTATCTTTGGCTCCCTCAAAGGGCAATTTCAGCTTGTTGGGGTGCGCGTAAATTAGCGGGTTAAGAATTTTCTCCATTTTTTTTCCCGTTCTTACAGACTGCGTGGCTTCCTTTTGACGCACCTCTAGACCACGTTTTGTTGGTTTTCCGGTTAATCGCTGATATTCATCGCCTAGAGTTATCAGGCATTGAGGGCCACGTTCAAGTATTTTTAAAAGAGATGGAGGAAGGTCGTGGCTTTCATCTATAAGTATGTGGGTAATGCTTGGGTGCACAGAGCCTCCAAGCAAGGACGCTTTTTTTACTACGCTAAACCCGTTGAATGGTAATGCCAGCGGACCGATATGAGTTGGATCAATGGCTTGCCAGATCCGGATGGAATATTCAAGTAGTGCTGTTCTGTCTATCTGTGAAAGATAGTTTTCGATGTTAGGTAAATGCTTGTCTTTTAGGCTGTAGTCGTCGGATAAGCAATATGAATTTATCGTTTCCATACATATAGAAATCACCTGATTTTCATCGAGTTTTTTTATGCTTGATATATTTAGATTTTTTGCGATTTCTGCGTTGGTATATTGTTTGGTCTCGTAAGCGTTGCGCAGAGATGTACGATCAAATTTATTTGAAATCAAACGGAATGAAAATTCTTCAAATGTATAAAGCTTGAATTTTTCAAGCTTTGAACGCTTTTTTAGCTCGTTGAGTTTTTTAGTGTTTTTCACTAGAACTATAGTTTTGCTTAGGTTCAGGAAATTCAATAAAGATGAAATTAGGAAGCTCTTTCCTATGCCCGCATAGCCTTGAATATGTAGATGTTCGTGAGTGTTGGCCTGCAGAGTACGGACTATCATATTTTGCGCATTTGAAAGCCACAATTCCTGATTTCCTGGGGTGACTATTTGATGACGATAGGATGATGTTGAATTAAAGTACCTTCCTCTGAACGTTGTATCCCAATCTCCATTAGGAAGTAAGTATGCTGCTTCTTTGACTAGACTGTCTGGAAGTAACTCGATTTTTGCTTGGGAAAGAATACTAAGTCCGATGTTTAGTTTTGGTAGGTCTAACAAGCGTTTGGTTTCGCTTAGTAATCTAATTGTGTTTTTGTTGCTAGCGCTTTCGTTTCCCCATGCTATAAGTTTTTTTAATATTTGCTCAGAGGCGTGGTTTTTGCTGTGCTTATAGATTTCTGTGAGGTTTTGAATTACTAGAATTGCAGAGAGTTCTGCATTGGAGAGGGTGTCCAATATGCTGTTTTCGCCTGATGCTATTAGGCGGTTAACAGTTTTTTCGCTAACTGGGAGATACAGGGCGTTATCGAAGTCGTAATGTTCAGGCTGCATTTTAATGCTCCCAGTCTAGTATAAATATTTAGTCAGAGAGGGGCTCTTGGTTTGACTCTTTGTCAAGATCAATATATACCCGTCGTGGTGCTTCGGCTTTTCTGTTAGCTTCTCTTTTCGGGTCGTCCACATAAGTTGACCAGTTTTTGGGCTTGCGTGTCCGTGTGTCTTTTAATATTTCTAGCTCGGTAAGACGGCTTATCGCAAAATTGCTAGAAACGGACATGATGCTGCAAATATTGTTGATCATTTTTACATACTGCGTGTGGTTGCACTCTTGATAGTCTACGTATATTAGTCCATGGTTGTGGTCTTTTATATCGAAATCGCTCATAAGTTGATCTACGAGCCTTTCTGTAAGTTTTCTGGGCATTAATAATAAGTTTATGAATAAGCTGATTTTAGATTCAATTATACTTTTTGGTATGGAGTGATTTTTATTTAGAGTGAGATCTATGATGTTCTTCGATGCTGAGATGGATGAAATTTCATCTGAATTAAATAATACTGCTGCGCCTAGGAGGTAAGAAAGGCAGTGCGTAGATGATGCGTTAAGTTTTTGAAGTGGATGGATTTCTATTGTGCGAGATTTGAGATCTATGTTGCCTGTGACTTCAGTGGTGATTTCATTGTTTGTATAAGTAAAACCTATTTTTTGTAATTTTATACTTGAAATCAAATCAAAATTTGAATCTAAGGTTTGGTCTGGACGTATTTTATCAGTAAGTGCTTGTATTTCTTCTTCAGATGTCAACATCCCGGTTTTCTCTCTGTGCACGTTTAAAACTATTAATAGATGGTTAACAATATTTTTGAACACGCTTGTCTTAGCAGGATACTGGCGATTAGGTTTTACTCCAAGCTAGTCTCCTTCAATTGTCACCAATGCCTATGGTCCTGCGTGAAAGCCTTTGGGATGACGGGCACAGAGGTACTACAATTTTTTACGGCTGTTAACGCTTTTCTATGCCAGCAAGTCAGTTTCGTGGCTTTGGCGTGGGGTCAGACGTGTGCTGGATATCTGCCGATCTGATGCGATTGTTGTGGCGCGGTTATAAAATAGATCCGATTTTGAGGGCGAAGATGGCCCTTGCATTGGGGGCATTACCCTGGGTTGGCTCTCTCAGAATCCAAAGATCCTAGATTTGAGCAGCTTCATTCACTGGATATCTATCAAATAGTGCTTGAGCGCGAAGAGCGGGGATTCAAGCTGCTCCATCGTTCGCACACCGCTGAAATCTACCGCCAACCTATGCAGCTCGCGTCCCAGGACGGTATTAACACCACCAATAGCGTTCAGCGCCAGCCCCACGCATTCAGCCACTTTGACCTTAATGGTCTCGACATCACCTCTGCGTACCAGCAAGCCGAATACGTCCCGCTGGTAGTCGCCCATCATCAGATCGTCACGCAGGATCGGGCTTTGGCCTTCGGTTTCGTAGGCGAGTTTGAGGGAGAAGAGGGCGACTGTTTCCAGGGGTAATTCCATGGGGGGGAATCCTTTTGAAATGGTCCGCCGGTCAAGGGGCGTGGAAGAGGAGCAGGATCAAAAGATCGCAGCCTTCGGCAGCTCCCACGGGGCGGCGGGGTGGGCTCACTTTTCTGTAGGCGAAAAAAAAGGCCTTGCTAAGCAAGACCTTTCTTAATTTTGGTGCCCCGAGGGAGACTCGAACTCCCACTCCTTTCGAAAACGGATTTTGAATCCGCCGCGTCTACCAATTCCGCCATCAGGGCTCAATGGCGGCGAAGTATAGAGATGAGATAACCGTCGGTCAATCAGGTACATGGAGAATTTTCACTATTTCCGCTAGACTTCCCGGCCCTGCTAGACGAACCCCATCATGCGCGTTGCTGACTTTACTTTCGAACTCCCTGATTCGCTGATCGCTCGCCACCCTTTGGCTGAGCGGCGCGGCAGTCGCCTGTTGACCCTGGATGGGCTCAGCGGCGCTCTGGCACACCGTCAATTCACTGATTTGCTTGAGCATTTGCGCCCGGGCGATTTGATGGTGTTCAACAATACCCGGGTGATTCCGGCGCGGCTGTTTGGCCAGAAAGCTTCCGGCGGCAAGCTGGAAATTCTGGTCGAGCGGGTGCTCGACAGTCATCGCGTGCTGGCCCATGTGCGCTCCAGCAAGTCGCCGAAGCCGGGTTCGAAGATCCTTATCGACGGTGGTGGCGAAGCGGAAATGCTGGCGCGTCATGATGCGTTGTTCGAACTGGGGTTCGCCGAAGAAGTGCTGCCGCTGCTCGACCGCGTCGGGCACATGCCGTTGCCTCCTTATATAGACCGCCCGGACGAGGGTTCGGACCGCGAGCGTTATCAGACGGTTTACGCCGAGCGTCTGGGCGCAGTGGCGGCACCGACGGCGGGGCTGCATTTCGATCAGCCGTTGCTTGAGGCGATTGCTGCCAAGGGTATTGAGACTGCGTTCGTGACCTTGCACGTTGGCGCTGGCACCTTTCAGCCAGTGCGGGTCGAGAAGATCGAAGATCACCACATGCACAGTGAATGGCTGGAAGTCGGCCAGGACGTGGTGGATGCGGTCGCCGCGTGCCGTGCGCGGGGCGGGCGTGTGGTGGCGGTGGGGACTACCAGCGTGCGTTCGCTCGAAAGCGCGGCCCGCGATGGCGTGCTCAAGCCGTTCAGCGGTGACACCGATATCTTTATCTACCCAGGCCGGCCGTTCCATGTGGTCGATGCCCTGGTGACCAACTTTCATTTGCCCGAATCCACGTTGTTGATGCTGGTTTCGGCGTTCGCCGGTTATCCCGAGACCATGGCCGCCTACAAGGCCGCCGTCGAGCATGGATACCGCTTTTTCAGCTACGGTGATGCGATGTTCATCACCCGTAATCCCGCGCCACGCGGCCCTGAGGATCAAGCATGAGTCGCACTAGTCGTATGTCTTTTGAATTGCTGGCCACTGACGGCAAGGCTCGTCGCGGTCGCCTGACCTTTCCGCGTGGCACTGTCGAGACTCCGGCGTTCATGCCGGTCGGCACTTACGGCACGGTCAAGGGCATGTTGCCGCGGGATATCGTCGCCACCGGCGCCGAGATCATTCTGGGCAACACCTTTCACCTGTGGCTGCGTCCTGGTACTGAAGTGATCAAGAAGCACGGCGACCTGCACGATTTCATGCAGTGGAAAGGCCCGATTCTGACCGACTCCGGCGGTTTCCAGGTGTTCAGCCTCGGCGCCATGCGCAAGATCAAGGAGGAGGGCGTGACCTTCGCCTCTCCGGTGGATGGCGCCAAAGTGTTCATGGGCCCGGAAGAGTCGATGCAGGTTCAGCGCGACCTGGGCTCTGACATCGTGATGATTTTCGACGAATGCACGCCGTACCCGGCCGACGAAGATGTCGCGCGGGTGTCCATGGAGCTGTCGTTGCGCTGGGCTCAGCGCTCGAAAAACGCTCATGGCGATAACACTGCTGCGCTGTTCGGCATCGTTCAGGGCGGCATGCACCAGGATCTGCGCATGCGCTCGCTGGAAGGCCTCGACAAGATCGGTTTTGACGGCCTGGCGATCGGCGGTCTGTCGGTCGGCGAGCCCAAGCACGAGATGATCAAGGTGCTCGATTACCTGCCGGGCATGATGCCGGCTGACAAACCTCGTTACCTTATGGGCGTTGGCAAACCGGAAGACTTGGTTGAGGGTGTGCGCCGCGGTGTGGACATGTTCGATTGCGTGATGCCAACCCGTAATGCCCGCAATGGGCACCTGTTCATTGATACCGGCGTGCTGAAGATCCGTAACGCGTTCCATCGCCATGATGATTCGCCGCTCGATCCGACCTGCGATTGCTATACCTGCCAGAACTTCTCGCGCGCTTATCTGCATCACCTGGACAAGTGCGGCGAAATGCTCGGGAGCATGCTCAATACCATCCATAATTTGCGCCATTACCAAGTGCTTATGGCTGGTTTGCGCGAGGCTATTCAACAGGGTACATTGGCCGCCTTTGTCGATGCCTTCTATGCCAAACGCGGGTTGCCTGTTCCGCCTTTGGACTGAGTTTTAAAACGTTTAAGACCCTAATTTTGCAACTGGAGTGCTAAATGAGCTTTTTTATCTCTAATGCGATGGCTGACGCCGCTGCACCTGCTGCCGGCCCTATGGGTGGCGGTTTCGAGTGGATTTTCCTGGTGGGTTTCCTGGTCATTTTCTACTTGATGATCTGGCGTCCACAGGCCAAGCGCGCCAAAGAGCAGAAGAACCTGCTTGGCAACTTGCAAAAAGGTGACGAAGTTGTGACCTCTGGCGGTATCGCCGGCAAGATCACCAAAGTAGCTGATGATTTCGTTGTTCTCGAAGTTTCTGACTCGGTAGAGCTGAAGTTCCAGAAAGGCGCTATCGCTGCCACGCTGCCAAAAGGCACGCTGAAAGCGATCTAAGTTTCATCTTTTACCAATCGACGGGGCGCGCAAGGCGCCCCGCGTCATAAGCGGGCGGCGTGATGCTGAACAAATACCCTCTGTGGAAATACGTACTGATCCTGGCGGTGCTGGCGATCGGTTTGATTTATTCCGCTCCCAATCTTTATCCTGACGATCCGGCCATTCAGGTCAGTGGTGCAAGTACTGCGCTGCAGGTTAATCAGGCGGATCTGGATCGTGTGAGCAAAGCGCTCAACGACGCCGGGATCAACGTCAAGGCTGCCACTCTTTCGGCCAACGGCAAGGGCGGTTTGTTGCGTCTGACCAAGGCTGAAGACCAACTGCCAGCCAAAGACGTCGTGCGCAAGGCGCTGGGTGATGACTATGTTGTCGCGCTGAACCTGGCACAAACAACCCCGCAATGGCTGCGCACCCTTGGCGCGCATCCGATGAAGCTGGGTCTGGACTTGTCCGGTGGTGTGCACTTCCTGCTTGAAGTGGACATGGATAAAGCCCTCGACGCCCGCCTGAAAGTCTACGAAGGCGACGTCAAGAGCCTGTTGCGTAAAGAGAAGCTGCGCTATCGCAGCCTGCCGCAACTCAATGGCGCCATTCAGCTGGGTTTCAGTGATGAAGCTTCCCGCGAAGACGCTCGTGCGCTGATCCGCAAGAACTTCAACGATTTCGACATTGTTCCGGCCGACCTCAATGGTCAGGCGGTACTGCGTCTGGCGATGACCCCGGCCAAGCTGGCGGAAATCCGCGAATACTCCATCAAGCAGAACTTGACCACGGTGCGTAACCGCGTCAACGAGCTGGGTGTTGCCGAACCTATCGTTCAGCGTCAGGGCGCCAACCGCATCGTGGTTGAGCTGCCAGGCGTGCAAGACACTGCCGAAGCCAAGCGTATCCTCGGCAAGACGGCCAACCTCGAGTTCCGTCTGGCCGCTGAGCCAGGTGCGTCCAAAGCTACTTCCGAGACCTTCGAGTTCCGTGAGGGCAAGCGTCCTCCTGCGCAAATCGAGCGTGGCCTGATCATCACTGGCGACCAGGTCACTGACGCCAAGGCTGGTTTCGGTGAGCACGGTGCGCCGGAAGTGAACATTCGTCTGGACGGTCACGGTGGTGAGCTGATGAACCGTGCGACGCGTTCCAACGTCGGTCGCAGCATGGCGGTGATCTTCATCGAGCAGCGCCCGGTGACGACTTACGTCAAGCAGATGGTCAACGGCGTCGAGAAAGACGTGCCGGTTCAGACCTTCAAGGAAGAGAAAAAGATCATCAGCCTGGCGACCATTCAGTCGCCGCTGGGTGCGCAGTTCCGCATCACTGGCCTGAACGGTCAGGGCGAGTCCTCGGAGCTGGCATTGCTGCTGCGCGCCGGTGGTCTGGCGGCACCGATGTACTTTGCTGAAGAGCGCACGATCGGTCCAAGCCTGGGTGCTGACAACATCACCAAGGGTATCGATGCGTCGCTGTGGGGTATGCTGTTCGTTTCGCTGTTCATCATGGCCATCTACCGCTTCTTCGGCCTGATCGCCACGGTTGCGCTGGCGGTGAACATGGTGCTGCTGCTGGCCTTGATGTCTCTGCTGGGGGCAACGCTGACCCTGCCAGGTATCGCCGGTATCGTCTTGACCATGGGTATGGCGGTCGACGCCAACGTACTGATCTTCTCGCGGATACGTGAAGAGATCGCGGCCGGCATGACGGTGCAGCGGGCAATCAACGAAGGCTTCGGCCGGGCATTCACTGCGATTCTCGACGCCAACCTGACCACTCTGCTGGTCGGCGGCATCCTCTTTGCGATGGGCACCGGCCCGGTCAAAGGCTTCGCAGTGACCATGTCCCTCGGGATCTTTACCTCGATGTTCACGGCCATCATGGTGACCCGCGCGATGGTCAACCTGATCTTCGGCGGTCGTGACTTCAAGAAGTTGTGGATTTAAGGGGCTGCCATGTTACGTACTATCAACTTCATGGGCGTTCGCAACGTTGCGTTCGGCGTCACATTGTTCCTTACCGCTCTGGCGTTGTTCAGCTGCTTCCACAAGGGCATGAACTACGGTCTGGACTTCACCGGCGGTACGCTCATCGAGCTGACCTACGAGCATCCGGCCGACGTCATGAAGGTTCGCTCCCAGCTGACTGAGGCGGGTTATCACGAAGCGATCGTTCAGAGCTTCGGCGCTACCACCGATTTGCTGGTGCGCATGCCTGGCGAAGACCCGCAGCTGGGTCACCAGGTCGCTGAAGCGCTGCAGAAAGTCGGCGGCGACAACCCGGCCGTGGTCAAGCGTGTCGAGTTCGTGGGCCCGCAGGTCGGTGAAGAGCTGCGCGACCAGGGCGGCCTCGGCATGCTCATGGCGCTGGGCGGCATTCTGATCTACCTGGCGTTCCGCTTTCAGTGGAAGTTCGCGGTCGGTGCGATTGTCTCGCTGATCCACGACGTGATCGTGACCATCGGTATCCTGTCGTTCTTCCAGATCACCTTCGACCTGACGGTATTGGCGGCGGTACTGGCGATCATCGGTTACTCGCTGAACGACACCATTGTGGTATTCGACCGGGTTCGTGAGAACTTCCGGGTGCTGCGCAAGGCTACGCTGATCGAGAACATCAACATCTCGACCACGCAAACCCTGCTGCGGACCATGGCGACGTCGATCTCCACCTTGCTGGCGATCTCGGCGCTGCTGTTCTTCGGCGGCGACAACCTGTTCGGCTTCTCCATTGCGCTGTTTATCGGTGTTCTGGCGGGTACTTACTCGTCGATCTACATCGCGAACGTGGTGCTGATCTGGCTGAACCTGAGCAGCGAGGACCTGATTCCTCCTGCCAATACCGAGAAGGAAGTGGACGACCGCCCTTGAGGCGTTATTTCCTCTCGTTATAACCAGAAGGCGCGAGTATTGAACTCGCGCCTTTTTTTATGCTCCAACATTGGGAGAAGCGCGGGCACGTCCCGCATGTGATGGTCAGGAGGTTCATGTGAACAAGTCGTTACTGGTTGGTGCGGTATTGGGTGCTGTCGGTGTCACTGCCGGAGGCGCTGTTGCCACCTACAGCCTGGTAAAAAGCGGCGGACCTGAGTATGCGCAAGTACTGGCAGTCGAGCCGGTCAAGACACAGATCAAGACGCCACGTGAAGTGTGCAGGGATGTACCTGTTACCCGGCAGGCGCCGGTGAAGGATCAGCATCAGATCCTCGGTACGGTGATCGGCGCAGTCGGCGGTGGTCTGTTGGGCAATATGGTCGGTGGCGGTAATGGCAAAAAACTTGCCACCGTGGCCGGTGCGGTTGGCGGCGGTTACGCCGGCAACAGAGTGCAGGAAGGCATGCAGGAGCGTGATACCAGCACCTCGATGCAAAGGCGTTGCGAAACGGTCAACGACGTCAGCGACAAGCTCGTAGGCTATGACGTTCGGTATTCGTTGGGTGGTAAAGAAGGCAAAGTGCGGATGGATCGTGATCCGGGCAACCAGATTCCGGTCGACAAGGACGGTCATCTGATCCTGGGACAGAATCAGCCCGCTCAGAAATAAGCTGATTGCCAGGCTCAAAAAAAGCACCCGAACGGGTGCTTTTTTGTACCCGGGATTTATGCCCACCCCTCATCCCCTGTGGGAGCGAGCTTGCTCGCGATGGCTATATATCAGTCGACATCAATGTTGAATGTTAGATGGTCATCGCGAGCAAGCTCGCTCCCACAATGGGGATGTGGTGTTTTCAAGGTCAAATCTCAGGCATAAAAAAAGCACCCCGAAGGGTGCTTTTTTGTGCCTGGCGCTTAGCGTTTCAGCGAGGCTGGCAGGTGCGGCTGGATGGCCGTCAGGACTGCTTTGAAGCACTTGGTGTTACCGGCAACGATGTGGCCTTTTTCAAGGAAATCGTGACCGCCGGTGAAGTCGCTCACCAGGCCGCCAGCTTCCTGGATCAGCAGGGCGCCTGCAGCCATGTCCCACTCGGACAGGCCCGACTCCCAAAATGCGTCGAAACGGCCGGCAGCTACGTAGGCCAGGTCCAGGCTCGCTGCGCCAGCGCGGCGGATGCCGGCGGTCTGGCCAACCAGGGCGCGGAACATGCCCAGGTAGTTGTCGAGGTTGTCCATCTGGTCGTCACGGAACGGGAAGCCCGTACCCAGCAGCGCGCCTTCAAGGCTGGTGCGACCGCTTACGCGCAGACGACGACCGTTGAGTTGAGCGCCACGACCACGGCTGGCGGTGAATTCTTCCTGGCGAACCGGGTCCAGAACCACTGCGTGTTCCAGGCGGCCACGGTATTTGCAGGCGATGCTGACGGCGAAATGCGGAACGCCGCGCAGGAAGTTGGTGGTGCCGTCCAGTGGGTCGATGATCCACAGGTATTCTTCACCTTCGATCCCGGTACCGGCGTGCATGCCGGTCTCTTCACCCATGATCGAATGATTCGGGTAAGCCTTGCGCAGCGCGTCGATGATTTTCTGTTCGGCAGCGCGATCCACTTCGGACACATAGTCCTTGGCGTCTTTTTCGTCGACCTTGATGGTATCCAGGCGCTCGATGGAGCGGAAGATCAATTCACTGGCGCTGCGGGCGGCGCGCAGCGCGATATTCAGCATGGGCTGCATGGATGTGTCACCTAAGGTTGTTAAAGAAAGCCGAGCATTCTATCAGAAGTTTTCTTCAGGTGAAGGTCGGCGTTCGCTTTCATAGCTTAACGGTAGGATCAACTGTAAGATTTGCTCCCCATATTTAGTGTCAGAGAGCGCCTCCCTTGCTGCAGAACATTCGTGTCGTCCTGGTCAATACCAGCCATCCGGGGAATATCGGCGGGGCTGCGCGTGCCATGAAGAACATGGGCCTGTCGCGACTGGTGCTGGTCGAGCCGCGGTTGTTCCCGCACCACGAAGCCGATGCGCGTGCTTCCGGTGCTGGCGACATCCTGGAAAACGCCCAGGTCGTCGCCACGCTGGAAGATGCGCTGGTCGGCTGTAATCTGGTGCTCGGCACCAGCGCGCGTGACCGTCGTATCCCTTGGCCGCTGCTCGATCCCCGTGAATGTGGGGTGAAGGTGGTCGAGGAAGCGGCGCAAGGCGCCGAGATCGCGTTGGTGTTTGGTCGTGAAGACTCCGGCCTGACCAATGAAGAGCTGCAGCGATGTCATTATCACGTGCACATCCCATCGGACCCTGAGTTCAGTTCGCTGAATCTCGGGGCAGCGGTGCAGGTGTTGAGCTATGAAGTGCGCATGTCCTGGTTGGCGGCTGAAGGTCAGCCAAGCAAGATCGAGAAGGATGAAGTGGCGTCCACCAAGAGTGGCGAGCTGGCGACCATGGATGAGCTTGAGCGATTCTATGAGCACCTGGAACAGACTCTGGTGGCCATCGAATTCCTCGATCCGGAAAAGCCACGGCACTTGATGGCGCGCCTGCGTCGGTTGTACGGACGAAGCTCGGTCAGTCGGGCGGAAATGAATATTTTGCGTGGCATCCTCACGGAAACCCAAAAAGCGGCCCGTGGTGAGCTCCTTAAGCGGAAGGATTAATGATGTTCGAGCGTTTGCATGAAGATATCCAGAGCGTTTTCCACCGTGACCCGGCGGCACGTAATGCTTTCGAGGTGCTGACCTGCTACCCGGGCATGCACGCCATCTGGATTCATCGTCTGTCGTCGGCGTTATGGGGCATGGGCTGGAAATGGCTGGCCCGGCTGGTATCGAACTTCGGTCGCTGGTTGACCGGGATCGAAATTCATCCAGGCGCCAAGGTTGGCCGTCGCTTCTTTATTGACCATGGCATGGGTATTGTCATCGGCGAAACCGCTGAAATCGGCAATGACGTGACGCTGTATCAGGGCGTGACCCTCGGCGGTACCAGTTGGAACAAAGGCAAGCGCCACCCGACGCTGGAAGACGGCGTAGTGGTGGGGGCGGGTGCCAAGGTGCTGGGTCCGTTCACCGTGGGTGCCGGTGCCAAGGTGGGTTCCAATGCGGTGGTGACCAAGGCTGTGCCGGCAGGGGCAACGGTGGTCGGTATTCCGGGGCGGATTATCGTCAAGTCCGATGATGAGCTGGAAGCCAGGCGCAAGGCCATGGCCGAGAAGATTGGTTTTGATGCCTACGGCGTCAGTGAAGACATGCCGGACCCGGTGGCGCGCGCCATCGGTCAGTTGCTGGATCACCTGCAAGCGGTCGACGGTCGTCTGGAAGACATGTGCGGCGCGCTCAAGGACCTGGGCAGCCCTTACTGTGCCAAAGACTTGCCCGAGCTGCGCGAAGAAGACTTCGCCTGTGTAAAAGGCAAGGATGAAAGCAAGGCCAGCTGAATCGGGTTGGCCCCATCGCGAGCGGGCTCGCTCCCACACTGGATCTATGCAACACCAGAGAACCCTTGTGGGAGCGAGCTTGCTCGCGATGAGCGATAACGCGCATTTGCTGGTCGATCACCTCCAGCCTTTGCTATAGTGCGCGCGCTCTTTTGCGGGTAAACCTGACTAAAGTACTAGGTCTTATAGTTGACTTAAATACTCGGGAATTGCATACTCGCCCCCATCCCGAAACTCCGTGGTAATTGTCCATGCGACTGACTACAAAAGGCCGATACGCTGTCACCGCCATGCTTGACCTGGCGTTGCACGCGCAACACGGGCCGGTGTCCCTGGCCGATATCTCTGAGCGCCAAGGCATTTCCCTGTCCTACCTCGAACAGCTTTTCGCCAAATTGCGCCGCAGCAATCTGGTCTCCAGTGTTCGTGGTCCGGGTGGTGGCTACCAGCTATCGCGTGACATGCAGGGCATCCAGGTCGCTCAGGTGATCGATGCGGTAAACGAATCGGTCGATGCAACCAAATGCCAGGGCCTGGGTGATTGCCATGGTGGCGACACCTGCCTGACTCACCACTTGTGGTGTGATCTGAGCCTGCAAATCCACGAATTTCTGAGCGGTATCAGCTTGGCTGACCTTGTCACTCGCCGTGAGGTGCAGGAAGTAGCCCAGCGTCAGGACCAGCGTCGTTGCAACAGCAAGACACCGCGTCTGGACAAGATTGAAGCGTCCGCCGTCGAATGACAGCCAAAGAGCTAGCGGCACGCCAGCCAGCCTGATTTAGGAGAGAGTCCATGAAATTGCCGATTTACCTTGATTACTCTGCGACCACCCCGGTTGATCCGCGTGTCGCGCAAAAGATGAGTGAATGCCTGCTGGTCGACGGAAACTTCGGTAACCCGGCGTCCCGCTCCCACGTGTTCGGCTGGAAAGCCGAAGAATCGGTCGAAAACGCTCGCCGCCAGGTCGCCGATCTGGTCAACGCCGACCCGCGTGAAATCGTCTGGACCTCCGGTGCCACCGAGTCCGACAACCTGGCAATCAAGGGTGTCGCGCATTTCTATGGCACCAAAGGCAAGCACCTGATCACCACCAAGATCGAACACAAGGCTGTCCTCGACACCATGCGCCAACTGGAGCGCGAAGGTTTCGAAGTCACCTACCTCGATCCTCGTGAAGACGGTCTGGTGACGCCTGAGATGATCGAAGCCGCGCTGCGTGATGACACCATCCTGGTCTCGGTCATGCACGTGAACAACGAAATCGGCACCATCAACGACATCGCAGCCATCGGCGAACTGACCCGCTCCAAGGGCATCCTGTTCCATGTCGACGCTGCACAGTCCACTGGCAAGGTCGAGATCGACCTGCAGAAGCTGAAAGTCGATCTGATGTCCTTCTCGGCTCACAAAACCTATGGCCCTAAAGGCATCGGTGCGCTGTACGTAAGCCGCAAGCCGCGTGTTCGCCTTGAAGCGGCCATGCACGGCGGCGGTCACGAGCGCGGCATGCGTTCCGGCACCCTGGCGACTCACCAGATCGTTGGCATGGGCGAAGCGTTCCGTGTGGCCAAGGAAGACATGGCTGCCGAAAACGTCCGTATCAAAGCCCTGAGCGACCGTTTCTTCAAGCAGGTCGAAGGCCTCGAAGAGCTGTACGTCAACGGCAGCCTGACTGCTCGCGTTCCGCACAACCTGAACCTGAGCTTCAACTACGTTGAAGGCGAGTCGCTGATCATGGCGCTCAAGGATCTGGCAGTATCGTCCGGTTCGGCCTGCACCTCGGCGTCGCTTGAGCCTTCGTACGTACTGCGCGCCCTGGGCCGCAACGACGAACTGGCACACAGCTCGATTCGCTTCACCTTCGGCCGTTTCACCACCGAAGAAGAAATCGATTATGCCGCGCAGAAAGTCTGCGAGGCCGTCACCAAGCTGCGCGCTCTGTCGCCGCTGTGGGACATGTACAAAGACGGCGTCGACATTTCGAAAATCGAGTGGGCGGCACACTAACGAATTAAGTCGCCGCACACGGGCTCTGTAAACCTGTTGAAACGTTGGCTTGCAGGGCCCGAAGAGCGACTATCTGATGAGTGAGGATTGAATCATGGCTTACAGCGAAAAGGTCATCGACCACTACGAGAACCCGCGCAACGTCGGCAAGATGGACGCGGAAGATCCTGATGTCGGCACCGGCATGGTCGGCGCTCCGGCGTGCGGCGACGTTATGCGCCTGCAAATCAAGGTCAACGAGCAAGGCATCATCGAAGATGCCAAGTTCAAGACCTACGGCTGCGGCTCTGCCATTGCTTCCAGCTCCCTCGCCACCGAGTGGATGAAGGGCAAGACGCTGGATGAGGCAGAAACCATCAAGAACACTCAGCTGGCTGAAGAACTGGCCTTGCCGCCAGTGAAAATCCACTGCTCGGTACTCGCTGAAGACGCCATCAAGGCTGCCGTTCGCGATTACAAGCAGAAGAAAGGCTTGATCTGACTTTCAAGTATTGGCGACGAGTAAGGAGTCACCGATGGCTATCAGCATGACAGAAGCGGCTGCTCAACACGTGCGACGCTCCCTCGACGGGCGCGGCAAGGGTGATGGGATTCGTCTGGGTGTTCGCACCACGGGCTGTTCCGGCCTTGCCTACGTGCTGGAGTTTGTCGATGAGGTAGGGGCAGACGATCAGGTATTCGAAAGTCACGGCGAGAAAGTGATCATCGATCCGAAAAGCCTGGCGTACCTGGACGGCACCGAGCTCGATTTCGTCAAGGAAGGGTTGAACGAAGGCTTCAAGTTCAACAATCCCAACGTGCGCGGTGAATGTGGCTGCGGCGAAAGCTTCAACATCTGAGGCTGCTCGTGGGTACTCCTTGTCATTTCGCTTTATTTGAGCTGCAACCGAGCTTCACTCTGGATCTCGATCAGCTGGCTACGCGCTACCGTGAGTTGGCGCGCGGCGTTCATCCAGATCGCTTTGCTGACGCTTCCGAGCGCGAGCAACGGCTGGCGCTAGAGCAATCCGCAAGCCTCAACGAGGCCTACCAGACGCTCAAAAGTCCCCCCAAGCGCGCGCGTTACCTGCTCGCCATGGGTGGTCGTGAGCTGCCGCTGGAGGTCACGGTGCATGATCCGGAATTTCTTCTGCAGCAGATGCATTGGCGTGAAGAGCTCGAAGACCTGCAGGACAGCGCCGATCTGGCGGGTATTGCAGTGTTCAAGCGTCGCCTGAAGGTCGCTCAGGATGAACTGAACGAAAGCTTCGCAGCTTGCTGGAATGATGCAGCGCAACGTGAACAGGCCGAACGCCTGATGCGGCGCATGCAGTTCCTCGACAAGCTCACCTACGAAGTGCGCCAGTTAGAAGAGCGCCTCGACGATTAACCCAGTGCCGCCTCGGTCGCACGCCTGATATACAGATAAGTCCTGATAACGATGGCCCTACTGCAGATCGCCGAACCCGGCCAAAGTCCTCAACCGCACCAGCGTCGTCTGGCTGTGGGGATCGACTTGGGCACTACCAATTCGCTGGTCGCTGCGTTGCGCAGTGGTCTTTCCGAGCCGCTGGCCGACGCAGACGGGCAGGTCATTCTGCCGTCTGCGGTGCGCTATCACGCTGACCGTGTCGAGGTCGGCGAGTCCGCCAAACTGGCAGCCGCTACCGATCCGCTGAACACGGTGTTGTCGGTCAAGCGCTTGATGGGTCGTGGTCTGTCCGACGTCAAGCAATTGGGCGAACAGCTGCCGTACCGCTTTGTCGATGGCGAGTCGCACATGCCGTTCATCGACACCGTGCAAGGGTCGAAAAGCCCGGTCGAAGTTTCCGCCGATATCCTCAAGGTGCTGCGTCAGCGCGCCGAGTTGACGCTGGGCGGCGAACTGGTTGGCGCGGTGATCACCGTTCCGGCTTATTTCGATGACGCACAACGCCAGGCGACCAAGGATGCGGCCAAGCTGGCGGGTCTGAACGTGCTGCGTTTGCTCAACGAGCCGACCGCGGCGGCGGTGGCTTATGGTCTGGATCAGCATGCTGAAGGCCTGGTTGCCATTTACGACCTGGGCGGCGGCACCTTCGATATTTCGATTCTGCGTCTGACCGGCGGCGTGTTTGAAGTGCTGGCCACCGGTGGCGACAGCGCCCTGGGCGGCGATGATTTCGACCACGCGATTGCTGGCTGGATCATCGAGAGCGCGGGCTTGTCCGCTGACCTCGATCCGGGGGCGCAACGTCATCTGCTGCAAACCGCCTGTGCGGCCAAAGAAGCCCTGACGAATGCCGCGACGGTTGAAGTCGCCTATGACGGCTGGAAATCCCAGCTGACCCGTGAAGCCTTCGATGCGCTGATCGAGCCGATGGTTGCTCGCAGTCTGAAAGCCTGCCGTCGCGCCGTGCGTGATTCCGGTATCGAACTGGAAGAAGTGCACGCCGTGGTGATGGTCGGCGGTTCGACCCGTGTACCGCGTGTTCGCGATGCCGTGGCGCAAGCCTTTGGTCGTCAGCCACTGACCGAGATCGATCCGGATCAGGTGGTGGCCATTGGTGCTGCGATCCAGGCCGATACCTTGGCTGGCAACAAGCGCGATGGCGGCGAACTGCTGCTGCTCGACGTGATTCCGTTGTCCCTGGGGCTGGAAACCATGGGCGGTCTGATGGAGAAGGTGATTCCGCGTAACACCACCATCCCTGTCGCCCGCGCTCAAGATTTCACGACGTATAAAGATGGCCAGTCGGCCATGATGATTCATGTGCTGCAGGGCGAGCGCGAGCTGATCAGCGATTGCCGTTCCCTGGCGCGCTTCGAATTGCGCGGTATTCCGGCCATGGTGGCGGGTGCGGCGAAGATTCGCGTGACCTTCCAGGTCGACGCCGATGGCTTGCTCAGCGTGGCCGCCCGCGAGTTGGGTTCGGGCGTTGAGGCGAGCATCCAGGTCAAGCCGTCCTACGGCCTGACCGACGGCGAAATCGCCCGCATGCTCAAGGATTCGTTCCAGCACGCCAACGACGACAAAGTCGCCCGCGTATTGCGTGAGCAGCAAGTCGATGCCCAGCGTTTGATCGAAGCGGTGCAGGGCGCCCTCGATGTTGACGGCGAGCGTCTGCTCGACGCCGAAGAGCGCATGGTCATCGAGTTGCAGATGCAGAAACTGACCGAATTGATGAAAGGCACCGATGGTTACGCCATCGAGCAGCAGACCAAGCGTCTGTCGCAAGTGACCGATGCCTTTGCTGCGCGCCGCCTGGACTCGACGGTGAAAGCCGCTCTGGCGGGGCGTAACCTGAATGAAATCGAGGAATAACTGATGCCGCAGATCATTTTTCTGCCACACGCCGAGCATTGCCCGGACGGTTTGGTTGTAGAGGCTGAGACCGGCAAGTCCATCCTCGAAGTGGCCCATGACAACCATATCGAGATCGAGAGCGCCTGCGGCGGCGTCTGTGCCTGCACCACCTGTCACTGCATCATTCGCGAAGGCTTTGACTCGCTGAATGAGGCCGATGAGCTGGAAGAGGACTATCTTGATCGAGCCTGGGGTCTGGAAGCGCAGTCGCGACTGACCTGCCAGGCAGTCGTCGGGACTGAAGACCTGACCGTCGAAATTCCTAAATACTCGCTCAACCATGCAGCCGAAGCGCCGCATTGATTCAAGGAACTGGCATGAGTCTTAAATGGGTTGATGTGCTGGAAATCGCGATCCAGCTGGCTGAAAGCAAGCCGGATGTGGATCCGCGTTACGTGAACTTCGTCGATCTGCACCAATGGGTGCTGGCGTTGCCGGAGTTCAATGATGACGCTGCTCGCGGTGGCGAGAAGGTGCTTGAAGCCATTCAAGCGGCCTGGATCGAAGAAGCCGACTGAACGCACCGTACGCCGTTAGGCAATACCAAAGAACCCGCGTATAATTCGCGGGTTTAATTTTTCGCAAATTACCGTTTCTGGAGTTACACCATGGCTGTTCAACGTACTTTCTCCATCATCAAGCCTGACGCAGTTGCAAAAAACGTTATCGGCGAGATCACCACTCGTTTCGAAAAAGCTGGCCTGCGCGTTGTAGCTTCGAAACTGAAGCAACTGTCCAAAGCTGAAGCTGAAGGCTTCTACGCTGAGCACAGCGCTCGTGGTTTCTTCAACGACCTGGTTGCTTTCATGATCTCCGGTCCGGTTGTCGTTCAGGTTCTGGAAGGCGAAAACGCTATCGCTCTGAACCGTGAGCTGATGGGCGCTACCAACCCTAAAGAAGCTGCTGCCGGTACCATCCGCGCTGACTTCGCTGACTCCATCGACGCCAACGCTGTGCACGGTTCGGACTCCGAAGCCGCTGCTGCTCGCGAAATCTCGTACTTCTTCGCAGCTACTGAAGTAACCACTCGCTAAGCATTGGCTTATGAGTGAAGGTGAATCCATGACTACATCGACTGCAAAAACTAACCTGCTGGGTCTGACTCAGCTGGAAATGGAAAAATTCTTCGACTCAATCGGGGAGAAGCGTTTCCGTGCCGGTCAGGTAATGAAGTGGATTCACCACCTTGGCGTCGATGATTTCGACGCCATGACGAACGTCAGCAAGGCCTTGCGCGACAAGCTCAAGGCTATTGCCGAAGTTCGCGGCCCCGAAGTGGTCAGCGAGGACATCTCCAGCGACGGCACCCGTAAGTGGGTGGTGCGCGTGGCGTCCGGCAGCTGCGTCGAGACCGTCTACATTCCCCAGGGCAAACGCGGCACTCTGTGCGTTTCGTCCCAGGCAGGCTGTGCCCTGGATTGCAGTTTCTGCTCCACCGGCAAGCAAGGTTTCAACAGCAACCTCACCGCCGCCGAAGTCATCGGCCAGGTGTGGATTGCCAATAAATCGTTCGGCAGCATCCCGGCAACCGCCGACCGTGCCATCACCAACGTGGTGATGATGGGCATGGGTGAGCCGCTGCTGAACTTCGACAACGTCGTTGCCGCCATGCACCTGATGATGGACGACCTGGGCTACGGCATTTCCAAGCGCCGTGTAACCCTGTCGACCTCAGGCGTGGTGCCGATGATCGATGAGCTGTCCAAGCACATCGACGTTTCCCTGGCGTTGTCCCTGCACGCACCCAACGATGCGTTGCGCAACCAGCTGGTACCGATCAACAAGAAATACCCGCTGAAAATGCTCCTCGAGTCCTGCCGCCGCTACATGTCGTCCCTGGGCGAGAAGCGCGTGCTGACCATCGAGTACACCTTGCTCAAGGACATCAATGACAAGGTCGAGCATGCGGTTGAAATGATCGAGTTGCTCAAGGACACCCCTTGCAAGATCAACCTGATCCCGTTCAACCCGTTCCCCCATTCCGGTTACGAGCGGCCGAGCAACAACGCCATCCGTCGTTTCCAGGATCAACTTCATCACGCTGGCTTCAATGTCACCGTGCGCACCACCCGTGGCGAAGACATCGACGCTGCGTGTGGCCAATTGGTAGGACAGGTGCTGGATCGCACCCGTCGTAGCGAACGTTATATCGCCGTGCGTGAGTTGAGCGCCGACAACGATATGGCGCAAGACGCTGCGAATCGCACTTAAGAGAGGATCTCTATGTCACTGCGCCTAGCGCTGCTTCTGCTGTTCGCCAGCCTGTCGGCTGGTTGTGTTCTGTCGGGTGATTTCAATCCGATGAAAACCAGCAAGGGGCGCGACGAGGCGCGTGCTGCTTACGTGCAGCTGGGCGTGGGGTATTTGCAACAGGGCATGACCGAGCGGGCGAAAGTCCCGTTGAAGAAGGCCCTTGAACTGGATAGCTCCGACCCGGATGCCAACGCGGCGTTGGGCCTGGTATTTCAGGCCGAAATGGAGCCTGAGCTCGCCGATCAACATTTTCGCAAGGCACTGTCCGGTCGTCCGGGCGATGCACGCATCCTGAACAACTACGGCAGCTTTCTCTTTGAAGAGAAACGTTACAAAGAAGCGTACGAGCGCTTTGAGCAAGCGGCTGCCGATAGCCTTTATCCTGAGCGTTCACGGGTTTTCGAGAACCTTGGCATGACTGCTTCAATGCTCGGCCAGCGTGACCTGGCCCGGCAGCAACTGGAAAAAGCCCTGCGCCTGAACCGACAACAGCCACGTGCGTTGCTGGAAATGGCTGAGTTGTCGTACGAAGACAGGCATTATGTGCCCGCGCGTGACTATTACGATCGTTTTAGCCTGCTCGCCGAGCAAAATGCACGTAGTCTATTGCTCGGCGTTCGGCTGGCCAAAGTGTTCGAAGATCGCGACAAGGCCGCCAGTTTTGGCCTGCAATTAAAACGACTCTATCCCGGTACGCCGGAATATCAGCAATACCTGTCGGAGCAATGATGAAAGCGGCGCATCCAGAAGTTGTAGCAGCGACTCGCGTAAACCCCGGAGAGACCCTGCGTCAGGCCCGCGAAGGCAATGGTTGGTCGCTGGCGGAAGTAGCGCTCAAGCTCAATCTCACCGTGAATTCCTTGAAGAATCTGGAAGACGGCGCTTTCGACAAGCTGCCTGGGCATACCTTTGCTCGCGGCTATATCCGTGCTTACGCTAAATTGCTGGGCATGGACCAGGCCGTTCTGGTGCAGCAGTTCGACCAGCACACCGGCACCGATTCCAAGGGCAGCAACGTGCAAGGCCTTGGGCGTATCGAGGAGCCATCGCGGGTTTCCCACACCATTTTGCGCATCGTCAGCCTGTTGCTGCTGATTGCCGTGGTGGGGGGCGGTTTTGTCTGGTGGCAGGATCAAACGTCGTTGCGCACCAAGGACCTGATTGGTCTGAGCCCAGAGCACGTCGAAGTCGAAGGCGCCGATGGCACCACACAGATCCATCCGCTCGACGAGCCGGAAGATCAAGCTGTGGTAGAAGGTCAGACCGAAGCCGGGACGCCTCTTGCACTGCCTGAAGGCCCGGCGACTAGCGACGTTCAGGCAACTGTTGAAGCGCCAGCTCCGGCTGCTCCGGTAGCCCCTGTAGTCGTGCCGACGGCTCCGGTTGTCGCGCCAGCTCGCACTGCGCCGGCCCCGGTTGTTGCGACACCCGTGGCACCCGCGCCTGTTGCGCCAGCGCCAGTCGTGGCCGCCGCGCCAGCACTAGCCGCTCCGGCTGCTGCACCGGCCGCTCCGGTTGCCGGCGCGGGTCAGGTTCGGATTCAGTTCTCTGCCAACTGCTGGACGCAAGTCACCGATGGCAACGGCAAAGTGCTGTTGAGCGGTCTAAAACGTAAGGGCGAAACCGCCGACGTCAGCGGTAAACCACCGTTTACAGTACGCCTGGGCTACGCCCGTGGCGCGCAGGTCAGCTACAACGGGCAAGTGGTCGATGTAGCTCCGTTCACCAGTGGCGAGACTGCTCGCCTGAAGTTGGGTCAATAAGTCATGCACGGCGAATCTCCAATCAAGCGTCGCGAATCCCGCAAAATCTGGGTTGGTTCGGTACCGGTGGGCGGTGATGCGCCTATCGCTGTACAGAGCATGACCAACAGCGACACCAATGACGTTGCCGCCACCGTGGCCCAGATCAATCGTCTGGAAGCGGCTGGCGTCGATATCGTGCGGATTTCCGTTCCAGACATGGACGCCGCCGAAGCCTTCGGTCGAATCAAACAGCTGGTCAAGGTGCCGCTGGTTGCCGACATTCACTTCGACTACAAGATCGCCTTGCGCGTAGCCGAACTGGGCGTCGATTGCCTGCGCATCAACCCGGGCAACATCGGTCGTGAAGACCGTGTGCGCGCGGTGGTCGATGCCGCCCGTGACCGCGGGATTCCGATCCGTATCGGCGTCAACGCCGGTTCCCTGGAAAAAGACCTGCAAAAGAAATACGGCGAGCCAACGCCTGCCGCGCTGGTCGAGTCGGCCCTGCGTCACGTCGAGCACCTTGAACGCCTGAACTTCCAGGACTTCAAGGTCAGCGTGAAGGCCTCCGACGTGTTCATGGCCGTCGAAGCCTATCGTCTGCTGGCCAAGGAAATCGTCCAGCCACTGCACTTGGGTATCACTGAAGCCGGCGGTTTGCGTTCAGGCACAGTGAAATCCGCCGTGGGCCTCGGTATGCTGCTCGCCGAAGGGATTGGCGATACTATTCGCATCTCGTTGGCGGCTGACCCGGTCGAGGAAGTGAAAGTCGGCTACGACATTCTCAAATCCCTGCACCTGCGTTCCCGTGGCATCAACTTCATCGCCTGCCCGAGCTGCTCGCGGCAGAACTTCGATGTGGTGAAAACCATGAACGAACTGGAAGGGCGCCTCGAAGATCTGCTGGTGCCGCTGGATGTTGCAGTCATCGGTTGCGTGGTCAACGGTCCCGGCGAAGCCAAAGAGGCCCACATTGGCCTGACTGGCGGTACGCCGAACCTGATTTACATCGACGGCAAGCCGTCGCAGAAATTGACGAATGACAATCTGGTGGATGAGCTGGAAAGGCTGATCCGTCAGAAAGCGGCCGAAAAGGTCGAAGCCGACGCGGCAGTTATCGCCCGCGGCTGATCGAACGAATTAAGGAATTTTTGTGAGCAAGTCTCTGCAAGCCATTCGTGGCATGAACGACATCCTGCCCGAACAGACCCCTTTGTGGCGTCATTTCGAGGGCACCGTTTCGCGTCTGCTGGATAACTACGGTTACAAGCAGATTCGCATGCCGATCGTCGAATTCACCGAGCTGTTCAAACGCTCCATCGGTGAAGTGACCGACATCGTCGAAAAAGAGATGTACACCTTCGACGACCGTAACGGCGACTCGCTGACGCTGCGCCCCGAGGGCACGGCGGCGTGCGTGCGTGCAGTGCTTGAGCACGGCATCACGGGCGGTGGTCAGGTGCAGAAACTCTGGTACATCGGTCCGATGTTCCGCCACGAGCGTCCACAGAAAGGCCGTTATCGTCAGTTCCACCAGATCGGTTGCGAGGTTTTCAACCTTGATGGTCCGGACATCGACGCCGAACTGATCGTGCTGACCTGGCGCCTGTGGGGCGAGCTGGGGATCCGTGACGCGGTCAAGCTCGAGCTCAACAGCCTGGGCACCAGCGAATCTCGCGGTCGTTATCGCGATGCACTGGTGGAGTACCTGACAGCACGTCTGGACCAACTGGACGAAGACAGCCAGCGCCGTCTGAAAACCAACCCGCTGCGGGTGCTGGATACCAAGAACGCCGATACCCAGGCGGCACTGCTCGATGCGCCGAAGATGGCGGACTACCTCGACGAAGAGTCGCGTACTCACTTCGAGGGCCTGAAGGCGCGTCTGGATGCTGCCGGCATTCCTTATGTGATCAACCCGAAGCTGGTGCGCGGGCTGGATTACTACAGCAAAACCGTATTCGAATGGGTCACCGACAAGCTCGGCGCCCAGGGCACCGTCTGCGCGGGTGGCCGTTACGACGGTCTGGTCGAGCAGATGGGCGGCAAGCCGACCCCGGGCGTTGGTTTCGCCATGGGCATCGAGCGTCTGGTGCTGCTGCTCGAAACCCTGGAGCAGATCCCGGAAGAAATCTCCCGTCAGGTTGACGTCTACCTTTGCGCCTTCGGCGAGGCGGCCGAACTGGCTGCTCTGACGCTGAGCGAGCGGGTGCGCGATCAACTGCCTAACCTGCGTCTGCAGATCAATGCTGGCGCCGGCAGCTTCAAAAGTCAGTTCAAGAAGGCCGACAAGAGTGGTGCGTTGTACGCATTGATCCTCGGTGACGATGAAATGGCCCAGCAAGTGGTAGGTTTCAAACCCCTGCGTGGCCAGGGCGAACAACAAAGCATTGCCTGGGATGCGCTTGCCGCTCACCTGGCCACCTGCGTCGTGCAGGGTTGAAGCTGTCAAACAGCCGATTTAGCGAATAAGGAGTATTGGGGTGTCGAGTACCGAAGACGAACATCTGGCGGAATTCAAAGACTGGTGGCAGCGTAACGGCAAACCTCTAGTGACCGGCGGCCTGTTGGCACTGGTCATCGTGTTCGGCTGGCAGGCGTTTCACAAGTATCAGAGCAATCAGTCGCAAGGCGCCTCGATGCTCTATCAGCAATTGCTGGAAACCACGCTGACCCCGGACGGCAAGCCTGACATGGCCCGCGTAGCGGACCTCGCCAACAAGCTCAACAGCGAGTTCGGCGGCACGGCTTACGCACAATACGGCAGCCTGTTCGTGGCGAAAGTCGCGGTCGACAGCGGCAAGCTGGATGATGCTGCAAGCGAACTCAAGGCTGTGGCTGACAAGCCTGTCAACCCGACTCTGGGCGAAGTGGCGCGTCAACGTCTGGCTCAGGTTCTGGCCGCACAGAACAAGGCTGACGAAGCGCTGAAACTGCTCGAAGGCGATGCCGACAAGGCATTCCTGGCCACTCGCGAAGAACTCAAGGGTGACCTGCTGGTCCAGTTGGGTCGTACCGATGAAGCCCACGCTGCTTATCAAAAAGCCAAGGCTGCGCTGTCGGATGAAGCGGCGGTCGGTGGCTTACAAATCAAGCTGGACGACCTGGCCAAAGGGGATGCGTGACGTGATCCGTTGGAAACATGCAGCATTGCTGGCTCTGGCCATTCTGGCCGCGGGTTGCAGCAGCAACAGCAAAAAAGAACTGCCGCCGGCTGAGCTGGTCAACTTCAAAGAAGAAGTTGTCCTGCAGAAGCAGTGGAGCCGTTCGGTCGGTAATGGTCAGGGCGAAACCTACAACATGCTGGTGCCGGCCATCGATGGCAATACCATCTATGCCGCCGACGTCAAAGGCATTGTGATGGCGCTGGATCGCATGAACGGCGACGTCAAATGGAAGAAAGATCTTGAACTGCCGGTGTCCGGCGCCGTTGGCGTGGGTTACGGGCTGGTCATGGTCGGCACGCTCAAAGGCGAAGTCGTTGCCCTGGATGCGAGTTCGGGTGAAGAGAAATGGCGCGCTCGCGTGACCAGTGAAGTCCTCGCGCCGCCAGCCAACAACGGTGACGTTGTAGTGGTGCAGACTCAGGACGATCGTGTGATCGGTCTGGATGCTGCCACCGGTAATCAGCGCTGGTTGTATGACAGCACTCCAGCGGTACTGACTCTGCGTGGCACCAGTGCGCCGATCGTTACCAACCGCCTGGCGATTGCCGGTCTGTCGACCGGTAAAGTCGTGGCGCTGGATATCTCCAACGGCGTGCCGGTCTGGGAGCAGCGCATTGCGATTCCACAGGGCCGCTCGGAGCTGGAGCGTGTGGTCGACATCGACGGTGGCCTGCTGCTGTCCGGCGACAAGGTCTATGTGGCCAGCTATCAGGGGCGCGTTGCGGCCCTGGACCTGCAAAGCGGTCGTCAGCTCTGGCAGCGTGATGCTTCCAGCTATGCCGGTGTCGCTCAAGGTTTCGGCAGCGTCTACATCAGCCTCGCTTCGGGTACCGTTGAAGGCGTCGACGAGCGTTCGACCACGTCTTTGTGGGCCAACGACTCGCTGGCCCGCCGTCAACTGTCGGCGCCGGAAGTGTTCTCCAGCTACGTTGCAGTCGGTGACCTGGAAGGTTACCTGCACCTGCTGAGTCAGGTAGACGGTCGTTTCGTCGGCCGTGAACGCATCGACAGCGACGGCCTGCGTGCCCGTCCGCTGGTGATGGGTGACATGATTTACGTGTATGGCAACAGCGGCAAACTGGAAGCCCTGACCATCAAGTAATGGTTTGACTATGCTTGGGGTTAGTTCCCCAAGCGGCCCCGTTCTACGGGGCTCGCAGCGCTTACAGGCGCTGCCCCGAGCACCAGCCGCTGCCTCGCAGCGGCTTTTGTATTTTCTGAAATAACGAAGTGGAGAGCCGCATGGTTCCCGTAATCGCCCTGGTGGGCCGACCGAACGTCGGCAAGTCCACCTTGTTCAACCGCCTGACCAGGACTCGTGACGCCATCGTCGGCGACTTGTCCGGTCTGACCCGTGATCGCCAATACGGTGAGGCCAAGTGGCAAGGGCGTTCCTACATTTTGGTCGACACTGGCGGTATCTCCGGTGACGAACACGGTATGGACGAAAAAATGGCCGAGCAGTCGCTGCTGGCCATTGAAGAAGCGGATGTCGTTCTGTTCCTGGTAGATGCCAAAGCCGGTTTCACCGCGGCCGACCAGATGATCGCCGAGCACTTGCGCAAGCGTAACAAGCGTTCTTACGTGGTTGCCAACAAGGTCGACAACATTGACCCTGAAATGGCCCGCGCCGAGTTCGCCCCGCTGGGCATGGGCCACGCGATCCCGATCGCCGGTGCCCACGGTCGTGGCATCACCCAGATGCTGGAAATCGCCCTGAGCGACTTCCCTAAAGACGATGAAGAGCCGGAAGACGGCGAAGAAGAAATCGTTGCCGAAGGCGAGGAAGCCAAGCGCATTCCTGGCCCGAGCGAAAAAGACGGTATCAAGATCGCTATCATTGGTCGCCCGAACGTCGGCAAATCGACCCTGGTCAACCGCATGCTCGGTGAAGACCGGGTGATCGTGTATGACCAGCCAGGCACCACCCGCGACAGTATCTACATCCCGTTCGAACGTAACGACGAGAAGTACACGCTGATCGATACCGCGGGTGTGCGCAAGCGCGGCAAGATCCACGAAGAAGTCGAAAAGTTCTCCGTGGTCAAAACCCTGCAAGCGATCAAAGACGCCAACGTGGTGATCTTCGTGATGGACGCCCGCGAAGGCGTGGTAGACCACGACCTCAACCTGCTGGGCTTTGCCCTGGAAGCGGGTCGTGCGTTGGTGATCGCGATCAACAAGTGGGACGGCATGACGCCGAGCGAGCGCGACTTCGTGAAGGTCGAGTTGCAACGTCGGCTGTTCTTCGTCGACTTCGCCGACATCCACTTCATCTCGGCCCTGCACGGTACTGGCGTGGGCAACCTCTACGCGTCGGTGCAGAACTCGTTCAAGTCCGCGGTCACTCGCTGGCCGACCAACCGCCTGACCCAGATTCTCGAAGATGCGGTCGGTGAGCACGCGCCGCCGATGGTCAACAACCGCCGGATCAAGCTGCGTTATGCCCACTTGGGTGGCGCGAACCCGCCGATCATCGTGATCCACGGTAACCAGGTCGAGAAGGTTCCAAAGTCTTACGTCCGTTACCTGGAAAACACTTACCGTCGCGTCTTGAAGCTGGTCGGTACGCCGATCCGCATCGAGTTCAAAGGTGGTGAGAACCCGTACGAAGGCAACAAGAACACGCTTACCGACCGTCAGGTCAACAAGAAGCGCCGCTTGATGACGCACCACAAGAAAGCCGACAAGAAGCGCCGCGACAAGCGTTGATTCGAAGGGATCACCGCCGAACTCGCGGGTAAATTATCAACTGCTTTGTAGGAGCTGCCGCAGGCTGCGATCTTTTCAGCGATTAGAACGCCGAAGATCAAAAGATCGCAGCCTGCGGCAGCTCCTACAGGTGGCGATAGTAAAAAGGGTGCCCCCCAGGGCACCCTTTTTTTATGGGCGCTGGATGGGCTATCCTCGGGCTCTCCCGCGCCGCCGTTAGAGCCGGGTGTTCAGTAGGGAATCACCGATGATCACCAGCAAGCTGCCGAATATCGGCATCACTATCTTCACCCAAATGTCTCAGCTCGCGGCACAGACCGGCGCGATCAACCTGTCTCAGGGGTTCCCCGATTTCGATGCTCCGCAAGCCTTGTGCGATGCGGTCGGCCGGCACATCGCCAATGGCCATAACCAGTATTCACCGATGACCGGCCTGCCGGCGCTACGCCAACAGGTGGCGGCAAAGATCGCCCGCAGTTATGGCGTAAACGTCAATGCCGACACCGAGGTGACCATCACTCCCGGCGCGACCCAGGCGATTTTCTGTGCCATTCAAACGGTTATCCACAGCGGTGACGAAGTGATCGTCTTCGATCCGGCCTACGACAGTTATGAGCCTTCGGTGGCGCTGGCCGGCGGTCGTTGCGTGCATGTGCCATTGGGGGGGAAGGATTTCGCCATCGACTTCCAGAAACTCGGCGAAGCGCTGAGCCCGCGTACGCGGATGATCATCCTCAACTCGCCGCATAACCCGAGTGGTGCACTGATCTCGCGCGCCGAGCTGGACCAGTTGGCCGCATTGATCCGCGACCGCGATATCTATGTGATCAGTGACGAGGTGTATGAACACCTGGTGTTCGACGGCGTGCCGCACGTCAGTGTGTTGGCCCATGAAGAGCTGTATCAGCGTGCTTTCGTGGTCAGCTCGTTCGGCAAGACTTACCACGTCACTGGCTGGAAGACCGGCTACGTGGTCGCGCCACCGGCGCTGACGGAAGAACTGCGCAAGGTGCATCAATACGTCAGCTTCTGCGGCGTGACCCCGTTGCAGTACGCGCTGGCCGACTTCATGGCCGAGCATCCGGAGCATGTCGAAGAGTTGCCGGGTTTCTATCAGGCCAAGCGTGATCTGTTCTGTGATTTGCTGGTGCCTTCGCGGTTCAGTTTTACCAAGGTCACCGGGACCTATTTCCAGTTGGTCGACTATTCGCAGATTCGTCCCGACCTGAACGATGTCGATATGGCCAAGTGGATGACTCGCGAACATGGCGTGGCGGCGATCCCGATTTCGGTGTTCTACCAGCACCCGCTGCAGGAGCAGCGTCTGGTACGCCTGTGTTTTGCCAAGCGTGAGGAGACGCTGCGTCAGGCAGCGGAAAAACTATGCGCGATCTGACCGCCTTGCCCAATCTGAACGTTGCTCTGATCCAGACCACGTTGGCCTGGCATGATCGTCAGGCCAATCTCGAGCATTTCGAGCAGTTGCTGGAGCAGGCGCGGGGCGCCGACCTGATCATCCTGCCGGAGATGTTCACCACCGGCTTCTCGATGGAATCGCAGACCCTCGCTGAGGGGGAAAACGGCCCGACCAGCAAATGGCTGCGAGTGCAGGCCGCCAAACTTGACGCAGTGATTACCGGCAGCGTGATTGTCCAGGCCGCCGATGGCAGCCATCGCAATCGGCTGTTGTGGGCGCGGCCGGACGGTGAGGTCTTGCATTACGACAAGCGTCATCTGTTTCGCATGGCCGGCGAGCACAACCATTTCACTCCGGGCGAGCATCAGGTGCAGTTCGAGCTCAAGGGCTGGCGGGTGCGTCCGCTGATTTGCTACGACCTGCGCTTCCCGGTGTGGAGCCGCGATGCGCAAGACACCGATTTGCTGCTGTACACCGCCAACTGGCCGGGTGCCCGTCGTCAGCACTGGAACCGTTTGCTGCCGGCGCGAGCGATCGAGAACCTCTGTTATGTCGCAGCGGTGAACCGGATTGGCACTGACGGTAAGGGCTTTGCCTACACCGGTGATAGTCAGGTGCTGGATTTCCAGGGCGAGACGCTGCTCAGCGCCGGTGAGGCCGATGGAGTGTTTCAGGTCGTTCTGAGCGCTGCGGAGCTGGCGGCGTACCGCACGCGGTTCCCGGCGAATCTGGATGCCGATACCTTCGAGCTGACCTGAGGATCTTCGCTGCCTGACGGACCGCTATCGCGAGCAAGCTCGCTCCCACAGGGTTATGTGCTGATTGTTGGACCTGTACAAATCCAATGTGGGAGCGAGCTTGCTCGCGATGAGGGCCTGACAGGCAACGAAAACCTGAAGATAAAAAAGGCCCCGAGGTTTTCACCTCGGGGCCTTTTGCGTTTCAGCTGGCGGGTTTACGCCGCTTTCGCTTCCGGCTGGCTCAGGGAGCGGTTCAGCGCGCTGAACAGGGCCTTGAAGCTGGCAGTGGTGATGTTTTCATCGATGCCCACGCCATGCACCGCACGCTCGCCGTTTACGCGCAGTTCAATGTAGGCCGCAGCCTTGGCATTGGTGCCTGCGCCGATCGCGTGTTCGTTGTAGTCCATGATCTCCACCGGGATCGGCAGGCCGGCCACCAGTGCTTCCAGGGCGCCGTTGCCCTTGCCACGCCAGTGCAGGTTGGTTTCGCCCTGGCCTTTGCTGGAGACTTCCACTTCGACGGCACTGTGACCGTTCTCTTCCTGCAAGCGATGGCTGACCAGCGCGTATGGCGTGTTGGCCTGCAAGTACTCGCTGTGCAGCAGAGCGTGGATCTGCTGGGCCGTCATCTCGAGGCCCAGGCGATCGGTTTCGCGTTGTACGACCTGGCTGAACTCGATCTGCATGCGGCGTGGCAAGTTGATGCCGTATTCCTGTTCCAGCAGGTAGGCGATACCGCCCTTGCCCGACTGGCTGTTGACGCGAATCACCGCCTCGTAGCTGCGACCGATGTCGGCCGGGTCGATCGGCAAGTACGGCACTTCCCACAGCTCATCCGGTTTCTGCTGGGCGAAGCCCTTGCGGATGGCGTCCTGGTGCGAGCCGGAGAACGCGGTGTGAACCAGGTCGCCGACGTATGGGTGACGTGGGTGCACGGGAATCTGGTTGCACTCTTCAACGACCTTGCGCACGCCGTCGATGTCGGAGAAGTCCAGCTCAGGATCAACGCCCTGGGTGTAGAGGTTCAAGGCCACGGTGACGAGGTCAACGTTACCGGTACGCTCGCCGTTACCGAACAGGCAGCCTTCGACACGGTCGGCGCCGGCCATCAGGCCCAACTCGGTGGCGGCAACGCCAGTGCCACGGTCGTTGTGGGTGTGCAGGCTGATGATCACGCTGTCACGACGATTGATGTGACGGCCGAACCACTCGATCTGGTCAGCGTAGATGTTCGGTGTGGCGCATTCGACGGTAGCCGGCAGGTTGAGGATGACCTTGTGCGCAGGCGTCGGGTTCCAGACCTCGATCACGGCGTCGCAGACTTCCTTGGCGAATTCCAGCTCAGTGGCGCTGAAGGTCTCTGGCGAGTATTCGAAGGTCCACTCGGTTTCCGGCTGTTTGGCGGCATATTTGACGAACAGCTTGGCGGCGTTCACGGCGATGGCCTTGATCCCGTCCTTGTCCTGGTTGAAGACAATCCGGCGGAAGGAAGGGGAGGTCGCGTTGTAGAGGTGAACGATGGCTTTTTTCGCACCGCGCAGGGATTCGAAAGTCCGCTCGATAAGGTCTTCACGGCCCTGGGTCAGCACCTGAATGGTGGTGTCGTCCGGGATGTGGCCGCCTTCGATCAGGGTACGTACGAAGTCGAAGTCGGTTTGCGAAGCGGCCGGGAAGGAGGCTTCGATTTCTTTCACACCGACGGCGACCAGAGTTTTCCAGAAACGCAGCTTTTTCACTGCGTCCATTGGCTCGATCAGCGACTGATTACCGTCGCGCAAGTCGGAGCTGCACCAGATCGGCGCGGCAGTGATGGTCTTCGACGGCCAGGTGCGATCCGGAATGTCGATAGTCGGGAAAGCGCGGTATTTCGAAGACGGGTCTTTGAGCATGCTCATCGAGAAATCCTTATTGTGTGGGCCGAAAAAAGGCGGCCTGCCGGTGGGTCAAAAAAGCGTTGGATAAAACGTAAGACGAGGCACCGCGATTCAGCCCGGCAGTCGTGCGCTGACGAGGCACAGACTGCGGTGCTGGCGGAGCTGAATGAGGGTGTGAGAGGTTTTCATGTCTTCAACCCTAACCGCGAGGGTGAAAGATGGCAAGCAGTCGAAAAACTTTGAGATAAGTTCTGCTTTGGCGGAGTTTGGCGCGATTTTATGGCGCTGAATTTGATATCTGACGGCATTGATTGCGTCGATGTTTGAAGGTCGGCAATCTTAAAGTTGTGGGTGATGCTGGAGTCGCCATCGTCGGATCGCCGCCCGGAGCAAGCTCGCTCCCACAGTGAATCGCTAGTGTGTCGCAAATTGCGTGCACATCGAAGATCCAGTGTGGGAGCGAGCTTGCTCGCGATGGGGCCATGAGCCTCGGCGAGTATTCAAGGCTGGAATGCACCAATGAAAATCGCCGGGTCCACTCGGGCGTCATTGAGGCTGACATTCCAGTGCATGTGCGGCCCGGTGGCTCGACCGGTGGAGCCGACTTTACCGACCACGCCGCCGCGCGCCAGCTGCTGGCCGACTTTCACGTCGATTTTCGACATGTGGCAGAACATGCTGATAAAGCCCTGGCCGTGGTCGACGAATACCGTGTTGCCGTTAAAGAAGTAGTTGCCGATCAGTATCACCTTGCCGGCCGCCGGGGTCTTGATCGGCGTACCGGCCGGCACCGCGAAGTCCAGCCCGGCGTGGGGATTGCGCTCTTCGCCATTGAAGAACCGGCGCACACCGAACTTGCTCGACAGCGGACCATTGACTGGTTTGTCCAGTAGCAGATTGCTCGGCGTTACCGGGCTGAAGCTGCGATAGGCGCGAATCTGTTCGTCCAGTTCGGCATCGATGCGTTTCAGGTCGTCCGGGTTCGGATTGACCTGACGCCGGTTCTTCAGGGTGATGTGCTGTTCCGGGTACTTCTTGTTGCCGACCATGAACGTCAGGTTACGACCGCCCGCGCTGAGTGCCTGGCTGCCGGGTTTGACGGTCAGGGGCACGCCGACAATCGCCAGCCAGTTGTTCTGTTCCTTGACCACCAGCACCGGTTTGCCTTGGTAGCTGGCCTTGGGCGCCTGAGCCGAAGTGCCCAGATCGACCACCGCCACACCGCCTGGCACCGGTTTGTTCAGCAGGCGCGTGATGTAGCTGTCGGCGTGGGCGTTGAAGGTCAGGCAAAGCAACAACAACGGTGCAAGAAAACGCGGCATGGATCAATCCAGTAAAGAAAGGGTGACAGGTGTCAGATGGTTGTCTTCGACCCGGACCTGCAATTCGCCTTCGCCAAGTTTGGCTTTCAGGCGTTGGCCGTTCTGGGTCTGCGCGGCGCTGCGGATCGCGTTGCCGCGCTCATCGAGCAAAATGCTGTAACCACGGCCGAGTGTCGCCAAAGGGCTGACCACGTGCAGGGTTTGCATCTGTGTTTGCAGTTGCAGGCGACGGGCCTTCAGGCCTTCGCGCATTGAGCGCGGCAGGCGCTCGGCGAGGCTGTCGAGGCGCTGGCGAAGCAGCGCCAATTGCCGTCCCGGATGTTGCCCGGCGAGGCGGGTTTCCAGGCGAATCAGGCGTTCACGACGGGTATTGAGGTTGCGTTCGAAGGCCCGGCGCAGGCGCATGTCCAGGTCGTCGAGACGTTGCGCTTGCTGACGCAGGCGTTCGCCGGGGTGGCGCAAGCGACGCGATATGCCTTCCAGACGCAGGCGATCACGCATCAAGCGGTCGCGGATACGCATCACCAGGCGCCGGTGCAGGCTTTCGACCCGGCGCACCAGATCGCTGGAATCCGGCGCCAGCAGTTCAGCTGCGGCGGAAGGTGTCGGTGCACGGACGTCGGCCACGAAGTCACTGATCGATACATCGGTTTCATGGCCGACGGCGCTGACAATCGGGGTGACGCAAGCATCCACCGCACGGGCCACGGCTTCTTCGTTGAAGCACCAGAGGTCTTCCAGCGAACCGCCGCCACGCGCGAGGATCAGTGCGTCGAAACCGCGGGCGTCGGCCAGTTTCAGTGCGCGGACAATCTGCGCGGTGGCTTCGCGGCCTTGCACGGCGGTGGGGATCAGGGTCAGCACCACTTGCGGCGCACGGCGGCGGAACACGCTGATGATGTCGCGAATCACCGCGCCGGTCGGTGAACTGATGATGCCGATGCGTTGCGGGTGTGCCGGCAGCGGTACTTTGCGTTCGGCACTGAACAGGCCTTCGGCGCTGAGTTTTTCCTTCAGTGCATCGAACGCCAGGCGCAGCGCACCGTCACCGGCCGGCTCCACGGTGTCGAGTATCAGTTGATAGTCACCACGCCCTTCGAACAGCGAAACCTTGCCCCGGACCTTGACGGCCAGGCCATCCTTCAGCGCCTGACGGACCCGCGCAGCGTTCTGCCGGAAGAGCGCGCAACGTACCTGGGCGCCGCTGTCCTTGAGGGTGAAATAGATGTGGCCGGACGCTGGGCGGGCGAGGTTGGAGATTTCGCCTTCGACCCAGATGTTGCTGAACACGTCTTCGAGCAACACCCGCGCGCGGCCGTTGAGCTGACTGACCGTCAGGACTTCTCGGTCCAGGCCGAGTCTTGCAAAGGGATCTTTAATCATGGGGCGCAGTTTAAAGGCATTCGACGCTCAATCTCCATGGCCGATTACCTTCTTGCTGAAGTGAACTCTGTGGGAGCGAGCTTGCTCGCGATTGCGGTGTGACATTCAATAATAGTGTTGGATGTTAAACCGCAATCGCGAGCAAGCTCGCTCCCACAGGGGGTAAAGTCGTCAGTGGTATTCAAGGAAGACGGGGGAATGAACGTGCTTGAGTTATTGAGTCAATGGTCCTTTGGCGCCACGGACTGGCTGGTGATCGGGCTGGGCATCAGCCTTGCCTATATCGTTTTCGGCATCGCCGGGTTTGGTACGGCGCTGGTGGCGGGTCCCATCCTGATTCTGTTCATGCCACTGTCGAAAATCGTGCCCTTGTTGGTGCTGCTGGATTTCGTCGCGGCATTCGGCAATCTGCTGCCGTCGCGACGCGATGTCGCCAAACCCGAATTGTTGCGGTTACTGCCGTGCATGGCGGTGGGTTGCACGTTGGGGGTGATTTTTCTGCTGAACCTCAAATCCGGTCTGTTGCTGTTATTAATGGGGCTGTTTATCAGCGCTTATGCGATTTACAGCCTGTGGGTAAAAGTCCGACCTGCGCAGCTGGCTTCCGGTTGGGCTATTCCGATGGGGACGGTGGGCGGAATGTTCGGGGCGTTGTTCGGCAGTGGCGGCTTTTTATATGCGATTTATCTGAACAGTCGCTTACCCAAGGACGCGGCCCGAGCGACCCAAAGTGCGCTGATCAGTTGCAGCACGGTGGTGCGTTTGAGCCTGTTCACGCTCGCCGGCGTTTATGCCGAGCTACCCTTGTTGGTACTGGCAGTGTGTTTGTTGCCGGCAATGGCGCTGGGGCTGTGGATCGGTCGACGGTTGACCATGAAGATGTCCCGCGAGGCCTTTGTGCGGCTGGTAACCTGGCTGGTGCTGGCCAGCGGCATTGCCTTGATCGGCAGGTATCTGAGCACTTGACCTGAGCCTGACAGGGATTAAGCTGCCGGCCGCTCTATCGCCTTCGCGAGCAAGCTCGCTCCCACAGGTGATCTCTGGTGGTCATACAATTATGTGTCGACGGGAGATCCAGTGTGGGAGCGAGCTTGCTCGCGAAGGCGTCATTCGGTACGCCGCAGAACATCCATTTGACGCAGTAGGCTGCACCCATGAATTCGCAAAGCATTATCGTCCCGAAAATCTCCACACTGCCGGTGCACGAGCCTCGGGCGCGGGCGATTGTGCGGTGGCTGGTGCGCAAGAACATCATTGAAGAACAACTCACCACCTGCGGTCGTACTGGCAATCGCATGGCCCACGCTATTGCGCCTGGCGCGCGGGCGGTGGTGTTGCATCCCGAAGCGCTGCCGTTTGGCGAGCCGATCAATGGGCTGGAGATCATCACCAAGCGCTGCATCTATACACCGGCCAAGGGGTTTCTCGAAGAGGCCGGTTGTGCCGAATGCCGCAAAGAGATTGGCGAAGCTCTGTTCGAAAGCCTTGAAGACTGGATGCCGGGGCGCACCGACAACTTCATCTGCCCTGAATGCGGGCATGAAGATGACATCAATGGCTTTCTGTTCCTGCAAGAGTGCGGGTTTTCGAACCTGGGGTTTATCTTCAATAACTGGGCCGAGGCCGGGTTCAAACAGAGCTTCATCGACGAATTCGCCGAATGGCTGGACCTGCCGGTGAGTTGGGTCAAAGTAGAGCTATAAACGCTGGACACATTGTAGGAGCTGCCGAAGGCTGCGCTCTTTTGATCTTGATTTTCGGTGGCTCTGGAGCCGCTGAAGATCAAAAGATTGCAGCCTGCGGCAGCTCCTACGGGAGCGATAATCCCCGTATATCAGTAATACCAATAATAGACAGAGTTTTGCATTGAGCCGGTGGGGGTGTCTGAGTATAATGGCGCGCTTCCATTTTCCCGCTCGGGAGCCCCCGCGATGCTGCGTATCAGCCAAGAAGCTCTGACCTTCGACGACATTCTTTTAGTGCCCGGTTATTCCGAGGTGCTTCCTAACGAAGTCAGTCTCAAAACCCGCCTTACCCGTGGCATCGAGCTGAATATTCCACTGGTTTCCGCTGCCATGGACACCGTCACTGAAGCCCGTCTGGCCATTGCCATGGCTCAGGAAGGTGGCATCGGCATCATCCACAAGAACATGACCATCGAGCAGCAAGCTGCCGAAGTGCGCAAGGTCAAGAAGTTCGAAGCCGGCGTGGTCAAGGACCCGATCACCATCGAGGCGGATGCCACGGTTCGTGATCTGTTCGAACTGACCCGCATGCACAACATCTCCGGCGTTCCGGTGCTGCACGATGGCGACCTGGTCGGCATCGTCACCTCCCGTGACGTGCGCTTCGAAACCCGTCTGGATGCCACCGTTCGTGAAGTCATGACGCCCAAAGAGCGTCTGGTGACCGTCCGTGAAGGCGCCAACAAGAACGAAGTCCGCGAGCTGCTGCACAAGCACCGTCTGGAAAAAGTCCTGATCGTCGACGGCAAGTTTGCCCTCAAAGGCATGATGACCGTCAAAGACATCGAAAAAGCCAAGGCCTACCCACTGGCCAGCAAGGACGACCAGGGTCGTCTGCGCGTTGGCGCTGCGGTCGGTACCGGTAAAGACACCGGCGATCGCGTTGCGGCACTGGTTGCTGCCGGCGTTGACGTGGTGGTGGTCGACACTGCCCACGGTCACTCCAAAGGCGTGATCGACCGCGTTCGCTGGGTCAAACAGAACTTCCCTGAAGTCCAGGTGATCGGCGGCAACATCGCCACCGGCGCTGCCGCCAAGGCGCTGGCCGAAGCGGGTGCGGACGCGGTCAAGGTCGGTATCGGCCCTGGCTCGATCTGCACCACCCGTATCGTTGCCGGTGTCGGCGTGCCGCAAATCAGCGCCATCGCCAACGTTGCCGCTGCCCTTGAAGGCACTGGCGTTCCATTGATCGCCGACGGCGGCATCCGTTTCTCCGGTGACCTGTCCAAGGCCATCGTTGCCGGTGCTTCCTGCGTGATGATGGGCTCGATGTTTGCCGGTACTGAAGAAGCGCCAGGCGAGATCGAACTGTTCCAGGGCCGTTCGTACAAGGCTTACCGTGGAATGGGTTCGCTGGGCGCCATGTCCCAGGCGCAAGGCTCTTCCGATCGTTACTTCCAGGACTCCTCGGCAGGTGCCGAGAAACTGGTTCCGGAAGGCATCGAAGGGCGTGTTCCGTACAAGGGCAGCCTGAGCGCGATCATCCATCAACTGATGGGCGGCCTGCGTTCTTCCATGGGCTACACCGGTAGCGCCGATATCGAAGAAATGCGTACCAAGCCAGAGTTCGTGCGCATTACCGGCGCCGGCATGGCGGAATCTCACGTCCACGACGTGCAGATCACCAAAGAAGCGCCAAACTACCGCGTAGGTTGATGCTTCCAGTAAAAAGTTAAGTAACCGGGGCTGTTCTAATCAGCCCCGAGTTGTTTCTGATTCACTAGACGAGAATGAGTCATGGCCCTCGACATTCACGCTCACCGCATCCTGATCCTCGACTTCGGTTCCCAGTACACCCAACTGATCGCCCGCCGCGTGCGTGAAATTGGTGTTTACTGCGAACTGCATCCGTTCGACATGGACGACGAAGCGATTCGCGAATTCGCACCGAAAGGGATCATCCTCGCCGGTGGCCCGGAGTCCGTGCACGAAGCCAACAGCCCACGCGCCCCGCAAGCGGTCTGGGACCTCGGCGTACCGGTTTTCGGTATCTGCTACGGCATGCAGACCATGGCCGAACAGATGGGTGGCAAGGTTGAAGGCTCCGAACTGCGTGAGTTCGGTTACGCCCGTGTCGACGTCGTCGGCAAGAGCCGTCTGCTGGACGGCATCGAAGACCATATCGACGCTGATGGCCTGTTCGGCCTCGACGTATGGATGAGCCACGGTGACAAGGTCACCAAAATGCCGCAGGATTTCCACATCCTGGCCAGTACTCCGAGCTGCCCGATTGCCGGCATGTTCGACGATGCTCGCGGCTACTACGGCGTGCAGTTCCACCCGGAAGTGACCCACACCAAGCAGGGTGGTCGCATCCTCTCGCGCTTCATCCTCGACATCTGCGGCTGCGAAGCCCTGTGGACGCCTTCGAAGATTGCTGAAGACGCGATCGCTCAGGTCCGCGCTCAGGTCGGCACCGACAACGTCCTGCTCGGCCTGTCCGGCGGTGTGGACTCCTCGGTAGTTGCCGCGCTGCTGCACAAAGCCATTGGCGATCAGCTGACCTGCGTCTTCGTCGACAACGGTCTGCTGCGTCTGCACGAAGGCGAGCAAGTGATGGCCATGTTCGCCGAGAACATGGGCGTCAAGGTTATCCGCGCCAACGCCGAAGAGCAGTTCCTGAACAACCTGGCCGGCGAGTCGGACCCGGAGAAGAAACGCAAGATCATCGGCCGTACGTTTATCGACGTGTTCGATGCCCAGTCCAACAAACTGGACAACATCAAGTACCTGGCCCAGGGCACCATCTACCCGGACGTGATCGAGTCGGCTGGCGCCAAAAGCGGCAAGGCTCACGTGATCAAGTCGCACCACAACGTGGGTGGCCTGCCGGAAGAAATGAACCTCAAGCTGGTTGAACCCCTGCGCGAGCTGTTCAAGGACGAAGTCCGTCGTCTGGGCCTGGAACTCGGCCTGCCGTACGACATGGTCTACCGTCACCCGTTCCCGGGCCCGGGCCTGGGTGTGCGGATCCTTGGTGAAGTGAAGAAGGAATACGCCGACCTGCTGCGTCGCGCCGACCACATCTTCATCGAAGAGCTGCGCAAAGCCGACTGGTACCACAAGGTCAGCCAGGCATTCGTGGTGTTCCAGCCGGTGAAATCGGTAGGCGTGGTCGGTGACGGCCGTCGTTACGCCTGGGTTGTCGCACTGCGTGCGGTAGAAACCATCGACTTCATGACTGCGCGTTGGGCACACCTGCCTTACGAGCTGCTGGAAACCGTCAGCGGCCGCATCATCAATGAAATCGAAGGCATCTCCCGCGTCACCTACGACGTGTCGAGCAAGCCGCCAGCGACTATTGAGTGGGAGTAGGTCTTAGTCGTAACTATTTGATTTATATTTAAATATCTTTAATGGTTACGAGTATTCTTACGTCATTAATGGCGTTGGCCATGGTGCGTAGCGCAAACATCGTCAGAATGTACATCGATACCATGTTCGGTTGTGTGATGCCGACATGGTATCGAAAGTGCTTATCAGCTCAGAGGATGTTACGACTGGCGGCAGTTCTGATTCAGCGACAACTGCGGTGCCGGCTAATAGCTCACACTATGCAAAATATCGGCGCCGTGAAAGGGGAATTATTTGGTGCGAAAATCCTTCAGCATCGTCGAATAACCCTCAGCACTTAACCTTTGCCCGTCGACCTATTTGGTCACTGCATTTCGCGGCTCACTACGGCGAGTTGAACAGCAGACCGGAGGTCTAACGGGCCTGTGATTCATGCCAGCAAACGATCAGTCGGCTCTACCGGCAGGGGGCATCGCACAGCGGCAGGCGCTCACTCGCTGCAAGGGTGTTGGCCGCGACAGGCGACGTTGAGACTGTACAAATCATTCATGGCCATTCGTGCGTCGATCACAGCAAGCCTTATCTGAGCGTTGACCAGTTTGTTATCCGTACACATGCGCGTGAACGGCTCGTTGCCGACCTGTCAACCTCCGCCAGCGCCAGCACCGTGCCGAAATCAGCAAAACCCGCGCAGCGCTGCAAGCGCTTAGGTTAACCCCGCCGCCGCCAACTGATGAGGTCGTTCGGTCTCCTCTCACGCAGCATTTGCAACTCATCAATTTTGATGCTCACGGCGCTCTCAGGCACTACCTGGCTCGCGAGGCTAGAAATAATATTAACCTCCGTTACCCTTATAGTTCTTAAGATTCACACCGGCGCGCTTTAATTTTCTTTGGTGTGCTCATAATAGGTGATATGGTTAATCTTAAGTAATTTAATGCTCATGATGGTGAGTCTTATGGATGCCTTTTTTCCCGTCGCTTGCGCTGATAAGCTCAGTAAAGTCGGGCTACTCGTTAAAGCCAAGCGCCTTGCGTTAGGAGTGCGCCAATCCGACCTCAAGGTCACACTTGGCGTCTCGGAGCACACGCTCCGCAAGATTGAGGGTGGATCTGAACTCGTGGATCTTCGGTCGTTCATGTTGGTGCTGTGGAAGTTGGGAATCACGGAAACGGTTTTCGCTTCCTTGGAAGGAATCGAAAAAACGTCCGAAATCACCCGCTTTACCGACGAAGGTGAATCACACCACGGCATAGCAACAAAGCGTGTGCGACTGCCTAAATCCAAGCCCGAGGATTTCTGATGTCGCGTGCTTACATCTACATGGACCATCCCGAAACCGGCGAGCTTCTGACCCTAGGAAGACTGGTCTTGAGAGGGAGTACTGGTGAGTTTCTCTATGCGCCCGAATTAGTTAAGCGCGGGGGGTGGGTGCCTGACCACATCAACTATCCACTGCGCGCCGAGCCGTACACCGGAATTACGAAGAACCGTGGCGTTCCCGGCTTCATCAATGACGCGATGCCCGACGGTTGGGGCGAGCGATTGCTCTATCGCGCATACGGAAGGGATCTTGGTCCAATCGATTTTTTGCTCAGGTCGCCAAACATCGACCGGGTTGGGAACTTGATGGCTGGGACCACGGCGGCACCGGCACCGGGCTTAGGTGGGGGAACAGTTCCAACTCTGCGAGGATTGGCAAAATTTGTTGAGGCCTGTGAAGCCGTTTACGACGGGCAGCTCGAAGATGAGGCGATTATCACGCTCAACATTCGTCAGCAGCGATCGGCACTCGGCGGTGCGCGTCCGAAACGAACTCTGCAAGACAACGGAATGTTGATCCTGGCCAAGCCACGAGACCGGTTCGATAACTACGACTTTCCATCGATTGAGTATGCGTGCATGACTTTCGCGGCATCGAAGGGATTGAGCGTCGCGAAGACGGCCCTTCACGCCGAGTCCCCAACCACCCTGCTAGTCGAGCGCTTTGACCGAACTCCGATTGCTGAAGGTGCGAAACGTATTCCGATGCTCAGCGCATTGACCTTGCTGAATGCTGATTGGAATGAGCCGTACCATCGTGACTGGTTGTACGCGGGCATGGCCGATGAGATGCGCCGACGTGGTGTTCCTGATGAGGACTTGCATGAGCTGTTCAGGCGCATGTGCTACAACGCACTGGCTGGAAATAGCGATGATCACCCGCGTAACCATGCAGTAATTTTAATCCAAGGCCAGTGGCGCCTTTCACCCATGTATGACGTTCTGCCGATTCTGGAGGAAGGTCCAGCTAAGGCGTTAGCCATGGCGGTTGGGAGTGACGGCCCCCAAGTTAGTCGCTCCAACTTACTCAGCCATCACAGACACTTTGCGCTTGAGCGTGAGCACGCCGAGCATCTGCTTGATGAGGTAGCAAGCTGGGAAGAGGAGTTGAAGGACTACTACAGCCAATGGCTCAAAGGTGAAGACCTACAAATGGCGCGTGAAGCCACCAGCTCGGAGCGAATGCTCAGGTAAACACGAGAACAGATGAATTTGAAGGTGGTTTCCACGGGGGTGTCGCGGTGTGGTAGTCGATGACCACACCGCACGAGTAACGCTGTGCGTGCGAAACAGTTTTTCGTCAATGGTGTTTTTCGTGGTATCAGCTGGTTTTATTAAAGTAAGGCCTTGATTTAAAAAGAATTTCTATGATTATTTGTGTTCGAGTGGGAGTGAGTTGAACAACAAGGGCGCCGTAAGGCGCCCTTGTTGCATCTGCGGGAAATGTTTACATCTGTGTATTCTGCGTACTGACCGGAAGCTGGTGCTCGGACGAGAAGTGATGTCAAAATAGTGTCAATTTCGCCGGATCACTGAATTCGGATTCCGACAACATGGATGTGGACAGGCTTTGAACGAGCCTGCGTAAGGGATATATGGTTTCTATTTACGTCAGAGGTAAAGACAACGCCGAGCAGATCAGTGACTGGACGATGAAGAGTGACGGCCACGGTGAATTCGTGCTGACTTGTCGCGATCTATCGGGCGAGCGCGTTCCTTATTCGCTCGGGGACTGCGAAGTCGTTCCGACCCGAGAGCTGAAAAACCAGCTTCTGCGCAAAAAGGGCAGCTCAGTAACAAGTCCCATTGATAAAGCTGCGATCTACGGCGAGAAATATGCCGTCGTACAGTATTCGGGAAGTACGGCACGTTACCTGTTCAAGATGGACACTATCGAGCTTGTCATCCCAACAAAGATGAAGGATGAGCCGACCTACAACTATTTCCTTTCCGTCGCCAATAGTCGGGTCGAACAGGCCGTGAAACCTGCGGACAAGGTGATCGCTGAAAATGTGCTGCGCCAACTAAGCGCAATACCTTCATGCGCGGATACTGCATTGCACGCCTACTGCACCGGGAAGAACGCACAGCAGGAACAAGCCGGTCATTTCATCTTTCCTTTTGGTATCAATGAAAGTCAGCTTCAGGCCGTCGAGCAGGCCTTCACCTCGCAGATCAGTCTGATCGAAGGGCCACCCGGCACCGGCAAGACCCAGACCATTTTGAACATCGTCGCCAACATCTTGTTGCGAGGAAAAAACGTGGCGGTGGTGTCCAACAACAATTCGGCCGTTGCGAATGTCTGCGAAAAACTGGGTAAGTCCGGGCTGGATTATCTTGTTGCCAGTTTGGGCAGCACCGAGAACCGTGAGGCATTCTTCGCCAATCCGCGTCCTCGACCTTCGGCGGTTCCCGAAGTCGCTCCTTCAATGGAGCGTATTCAGGTCGTCTTGCAACAGCTCAAGGGTTTTCTGAGTGCCCGCAACGCGGTGGCGCAGTTGCAGATTGAAATCGATGAGCTTGAGGTGGAGCGGCGCTATCTGCAGCAATGGCAGCAGGACAACGGCGTGCAAATACCTGCCTTGGACAAGTACAAGCTCTCCCCGCAAAAGTCCGCTGATTTGATGGCTTACCTGACACATATGGCTGGCGGCCGCGTCAGGATCAAGGACAGAATCGAGATGCTGTTCAATTTTCGAATTTTGCGCACGAAGCCATTCGATAATTGGGAAAAGCGCAAATCGACTTTCTATGCCCTGCAGCTTCATTACTACGACAAGGTTTTGCAGGAAAAGCAGGTGGCATTGACCAGCCATCAGCAAGCGTTACGACTTGGCAGTTACCAAGCGCTGCTGGAAGAGCTGACGAGCGCTTCGATGAAGTACCTCAAGCAGCACCTGCATCAGCATGTGCCGAACCCTGAACCCTTCGATGCCAAGACTTACAAACGCAAGTTGGATGGGTTCCTGAAGCGCTATCCGATCATTTCCAGTAGCACGCACTCGATCATCAACTCGCTCGAAAGCGGCGCGATGCTCGACTACGTCATCATCGACGAGGCCTCGCAACAGGACATCGTTCCGGGAATATTGGCACTCGGTTGCGCAAAGAACCTGATCATCGTGGGCGATAGAAAACAGTTGGCGCACATTCCGGCAACGTTGGGCATGGCGGCGCCCAAGGATCACTACGATTGCGAGAAGCACAGCCTGCTCGATTCGTGCATCAGTGTGTTCAATGGTTCGATCCCGACGACGTTGCTCAAAGAGCACTATCGTTGCCACCCGCGAATCATTCAGTTCTGCAATCAGCAGTTCTACGACAACCAACTGGTTCCGATGACCAAAGACAGCGGTGAAAAGCCGTTGTCGCTGCTGGTCACTGCCAAGGGCAACCACACGCGAAAGACCACCAACCTTCGCGAGCTGGACTCGTTGCTGGCAATGCTTGAAGGAGAGGGCGAAAGTGCCTGGGAGGGCGAGGATGGCCGGGGCTTCATCGCGCCTTTCAGGGCTCAAGCGACGCTTTCGGGCACGGTTTTGCCGGCTGACTTCGTCAATGACACCGTGCACAAGTTCCAGGGACGCGAGTGTGACGAGATCGTCTTTTCAACAGTGTTGGACAAAAAGAGCATTACTCCAAAATTCCTGACTTTCGTGGATGATCCACGCATGGTCAATGTGGCGGTATCCCGCGCCAAGCATCGCTTCACCCTGGTCACGGGAGACGACGTCTTCACGAAGAACAACGGGCACATCGCGGCGCTGGTTCGCTACATCGAATACTACGCGGAAGAAGGGCAACTGCACCGCGCACCGGTGATCTCGGCCTTCGACCTGCTCTATAAGGAATACGACCAATCGCTCGAACGGCTCAAGGCCAGGTTGCGACGGGATGACTCCCGATACCGATCCGAGCAGATCGTGGCGCAGATACTGCGTGAGGCGCTGGATCAGGATGCCTGCCGGGGGATCACGTTCCACTCCCAGATCGTGCTGATTCAGTTGGTCTCGATAGACTGCGCGGGCCTGACGACGCGGGAGCTGGCATTCATGAGAAACCACGCCAGTTGCGATTTCGTGCTCTATTACAAAGTAGGAAAAAAGCCGCTGGGCGTGATAGAGGTCGATGGGGGCGAACATGACAAGCCGGATCAGGCGGAACGGGATGCCTTGAAAGACAGCATTCTGCGCAAGTGTGATATCCCCTTGTTGCGTTTGCGGACCGTCGAGAGCCGCATTGAGGAACGGGTGGCCGCATTTCTGGCGCAGTGGGCAAGCAGCGTTTCGAATTAAGCCGTGGGTGCAATTTGAACCACAGGGGCGCCGTGAGGCGCCCTTGTCGCATGTGACGGTCGTGCCCCATTTGTTCGTGATGAGTGCGCGACAATGCTTTACTTAATATTTCTCAGATGAAGAATTTTCGCGTGCTGCAAGTGCAAGGAGTGGGAGTGATCCCGCACAGGCCTTGATGGCTTGATTGCAGGTAACAAAGAAAGGCCGTGTGAACAGTGTTCACACGGCCTTTTTGCGTTTTAGACGCCGGGTAGTCGGACGGGAGTCATGCCCATTCTGTGCAGAGCTGAACTCAAGCCCTCTGTGGTTTCAAAGCGCCGACCGCTGATCTGCCAGGAATCGCGTTCGACGTAGTACCCAGCTGCATCATGGTGTATGGGCGTTCGGACGAGTGTTCCACGGGTGATGATGCCGTTGCTGGTGATGGCTCTGTTGGTGACGGTCCGGCTGCGATGAACCAGAAACGGTTCACCGGTACTGGTGCTGAGGGTGTACATGCCAGGCTTGGGCAGACCGTCTTCCAGCCTTTGCGCAAGGATCACGCTTTCAGGTGTTTTGATTTGCAGCAACAAGTCATTTTTGGCAAAGCCGGCTGCTTGCCCTGGGCGCGCCTCGTCGGCTACCCCCGGGTCGACCTTGATACCGCCGAGCTCATCCGGGCCCACACTTTCAATACGCAGCCCGATGCCGCCTTCAAGTTCGCTGATACCCGCCACGCCGGCATAGGTATTGGCGTGGCTGTTGCCGACCAATGCCACCCAGCGATGCGCGCCTCTGGCCGTCTGGTCGGCGCCGATGACTTGGCGGGCGAAGAAATTCATCATTTTTTGCCGAAAATTAATATTTGCCCCCTGAATGCCGCTGCTGCGGTAACTGGCCAGACAGTCGATGGCCTGAACGCGGATATTATTTTTCTGTGCTGTTCTGACCACCTGCTCAAAGGTGAATTGTTCGCTGGGGTCAGTCGAAAAACCGGCGTCAAGATCCTTGAGGTAGCTTTCCAGATCCTCGGACATCACCCCTGTCCGGTTGAACACGTCCAGGTCAGCTTGATGGAAATCGGTCAGAAGATGTTCCATGTACAGAGTTTTGACCTTTTGTTTGCGCAGCACGCTCATGTTCTCGACCAGAAACTGTTTACTGCCCACGCTGTTATGACTTTCACCGATGACCAGGTTTTGTGAGCGCTTGAAAAGGGTCTTGATGATGTCCTTGAACTTTGCATTCGCGATGAACGATGGAATGGTCGGTCTGGGTGGCAGTTGCGGTTGCGAATAAAAGGTCACGGCGTCGTCGTGCAGTGTTCGGCGCAGTCTTTTGAAGGCATCGAACTCATCATCTGGGTTATTTGGATTGACAAAGCCGTCCCTCAAGTCCCCCTTCATGGCCATACCCCTGGCCGCCTGTTTGAGGCCTGGCTTGAGCTCCTGCGGAACATCATATGCAGTCGCCGGCGCATCGAAGTCCGGAAGTGGCGGCTCGACCCTGGCAAATAGATCGGAAAACCTGCCTCCTCCCGCCAGACCGGGGCGTGTGAGGGGCACCCATTCACCCAGCTCATTCAGGCGCACCGGAACGTTGCGGTAAAAGGAGTAAGGATTGACCGGGTCAATGATTGCCCAGGTCTTCAGTTCGTTGCTATAGCGCACCAGGTAGAAACGGTCGTCTATGGCAATGTAGTTACCCCCTGTTTCAGGCTGATAGATACCTTGAAATTTGCCTTCGTCGCTGATTGGAGAGTAGCCGTCGAGAATCTCGTTGGTTTCAAAAGGGGCCAATATGTCGGCATCGCTCGGGCCGGATTCAATGGATTCGATGGGAGGATGGATTGTAGTGTCCGGCTCCTTCAGTTCCTCCTCGGACGTGAGTGCCTCTTGCGTTTCAGCCTCTGCTTCCGCTGCTTCGGCGAACTCGGCCGCCCCTCGTAAAAATGGCAAGTTGAACAGCACATCCATGCTACCGAGAATGGCACCTGTGACAGCTGCCTTGCGCTCAGCCGGGGTAGTAGCGTTGATGGCTTGATCGATGTGCAGGCCGACATTGGCAATACCCGCGCCAACGACAACCAGCGCTGCCGGCCATCCCGCCGCAGCCATTGGCCCAAAGACGCGGTTGAAGGCATTGAGGTAGCCGATCCATAGCTTTTTGCGCAACTCGCCATTGGAATGCAACAGGAAGGTCGCATCGCTGAGCATGCGGTCATGGGCGGACTGGCTTAAATGGGTGAACGCATCACCGGCAATTTTCTCGCCACGGTAGTGGAGCAAATGAAAGTTCGCGGCTTCATTGTCACTCGGTAAAACGTCATAGGCATGAGTGAGGCCGACATTTTCATACTCCGTGTTCTCCAGGAAATGAACGATCAGGCCAATGCCGGTGAAATTGGCGAGCTTGTGCCCCAGCGAAGTCGGCTTTTCCTGAAGAATGTCGCGCTCTTCCTGTTTGAAGTGCATGAGCATGCGCTCACGACCCTCTTCATCCTTGACCTCATTGACCAGCCATTCGTGCAGCTCCTTGACCTTGTTGAAGCAATGGAAACCTCTAGGTTCGCCCGGAACGTAGAGAATGTTCAGGGCACTGTCGTCAGTGATGCTGAGGATGTCCGTCGACACGAAGTGGTCAATGCAAAACTTGCGAATCGATAAACCGCTGCCTGTGGGTGCCTCATCCAGCAGCATTTGCCGGGTGAGCGGTCTGCTCACATTACCGGCACAGGCCCTGAGCACCGTGGTGAAGTGTTCACGAGACAAATGCCCGTTCTCATAGTCTTCAATGGCTTTGGCGATAAAGGTGCACTTGGCCAGCGCGCGGAAGTTGGCGCTGTGTTTTTCCCAGAACGTTGCGATGGCCGTCTTGTAGCGGTCACTGAAATTGATGTCCCAGAAGTCTTTCAGCACTTCGTTGGCGTGCAGGCGCACTTCGTTGGATTCGTCGTAATTATCGGCGTCCGCCCCCACACGGTAAAAGCCGCCGTAGAGGTCCAGCAGGTCGGCATTGTCCTGGTCGTGGACACTGAAACGCTGCATGACCAGTTGCGGGAAGGTCGCTGACTCGCTGGGTTTTTCAAACACATGCTGCCAGCCGGTAAAGGTCTTCGAGCTGCTTTGAGCGGCACGAAAACGGTGCCAGTAGATCTTGTCGGGTTCGATATCGGTGATGTGGTGCCGGACGAGAATGTCTTTGGCGACCTGGTACGCCATGGCGTACATGTCGGGGCAATCGGCAACCAGATCAGGGATCAGTGACTTGAGTGCCAATGCATCGACGGCATTGGGCTGGGTGATGTCTGCGGTATCTTCCATGATGCGCTCCTTGAGAGGCGGTTGAGGGCCGCTCACTATCTCAAGGGCTATCGGTTCTATCTGTAAGACGCAGGGTAGCTGGCTGCGTGCAACGGCTGACAGATGAAGCAGGACATGGAGAGTGCCGGGGTAGGGTTCAGCGCCGTGCCACGTCCGAAAAATAGAACTTGTCCAGGGTGTGCCGCGACTCGGTGTACTCGAACTGGCGGCCGTCCTGCAAAAAGGTCTGGTTGCTGACCACGATCACATGGCTCTGGCCGTCGAGGTCCAGATGCTGCTGGTCGTCCTTGCTGCGTGGCACCGCTTCGATGGTGCGTTGGGCGTAGCTGATCTGCAATTGCAGGGTCTGCTCGATGAAGGCGTAGATCGAGTGTTCGGCGATCTCGCGATTCAGCCCTGGAATCAGCTCGGCGACAAAGTGGTTGATGTCCAGAATCACCCTTTTGCCATCGATTCGACGCACGCGTTTGATCCGCGTGATCAGGCTGCCTTCTTCGGCTTTCAGGTGTTCGAGCAAGGCGCCTTGCAGGGGAATCTGCTCGAACTCCACCACCTCGGTGCTGACGTCGTTGCCCAGCCTTGGGTAGGTTTCCTGAAAACTGACGATGCCGCCGAGCTGGAACTCGATCGGGTTGGTAGACAGCACGAAGGTGCCTTTGCCGTGGACTTTCTGGGCGAAGCCGCGTTCCTGAAGCAGTTCGATAGCCTTGCGCACGGTGCCGCGACTGGCCTGGTAGCTGTCCATCAATTCGGTTTCGGAAGGCAGCCGAGCGCCGCGTTCCAGACGTTCGGTCGTGATGCTGGCAAGCAGATCGCTGTAGATCTGGTTGTATTTACTCATGGTAATGGCTGCGTTGTGCACAAGGCAGGAACCTTAAGGGCAGAGGTGGGGTTTGTCCATTTAGCGTTGAAATACGCACCCCCCGTAGCAGCTGGCGAAGCCTGCGTTCGGCTGCGCAGCAGTCGTAAACCCGGCATACGCGGTTTACCTGGAAGACCGAAGTAGCTTATTTCACGACCGCTACGCGGCCGAACGCAGGCTTCGCCAGCTGCTACGGGTAGAGGATCTATGTCGGAAATATGGCCGCTGGTCGGCTGCTCATTAAACAAATTCAAACTCGTCTGTACGAGTTGTTGCAATAACTCGTACAGACGAGTACTTTTCGCTTCGGCATGCTGCCAACAACAAAAAAACACAGTGGATGAAAAAGCATGAGCCACGATTACGCGACTATCGCCAGCGAGCTGCTTCAGAGCCTCGGTGGTGCTGACAACCTTGAACAGGCCGCACATTGCGTCACGCGCCTGCGCCTGGCCCTCAAAGACCCACGCCTGGTCGACAGCGCGACGCTGAATCAGATCGACCTGGTCAAAGGATCGTTTTTCACCGGCGGCCTGTTTCAGGTGGTCATCGGTCCCGGCGAGGTCGAGAAGGTCTACGCCGCACTGCGCGAGCAGACCGGTCTCGCCGCGTCGACCATCGCCGACGTGAAACAAAAGGGTGCCGACAAGACAAACGCGATACAGCGGCTGGTGCGGGTGTTCTCCGATGTGTTCATGCCGATTCTCCCGGCGCTGATCATTGCCGGTCTGCTGATGGGCGTGAACAACCTGATCGGCGCCAAAGGCATGTTCATTGCCGGCAAGACCTTGCTTGAGGCCTACCCGACGCTGGACGGTGTCTGGAGCCTGATCAACCTGATGGCCAACACCTCGTTCGTGTTCCTTCCGGCGCTGGTCGGCTGGTCGGCAGCCAAGCGTTTTGGCGGCAGTGAAATCCTTGGCATCGTGCTCGGCCTGATGCTGGTTCACCCGGACCTGCTCAACGCCTGGAACTACGGCAAAGCGGTGGCCGGGCTGGACGGCCAGAGCCTGCCGTACTTCGATATTTTCGGCTGGTTCAAGATCGAGAAGGTCGGTTATCAGGGGCAGATCCTGCCGATCCTGATGGCTGCCTACGTCATGAGCGTCATTGAAAAATGGCTGCGGGCACGAGTGCCGAACGCCATTCAACTGCTGGTGGTGCCGATTACCACCATCGTTGTGACCGGGGTGCTGGCGCTGGCGGTGATCGGCCCGGTGACCCGTCACCTGGGGATTCTGATCACCGAAGGCGTGGTGACCTTGTTCGAACTGGCGCCGATGGTTGGCGGGGCGATTTTCGGGCTGCTCTATGCGCCGCTGGTGATCACCGGCATGCACCACATGTTCCTTGCGGTGGACCTGCAGTTGATCTCGACGCAGGGCGGCACGTTCATCTGGCCGATGATCGTCATGTCCAACCTCGCCCAGGGCAGCGCGGCACTCGGGGTGTTCTACATGACCCGCAGCGCGCGGGATAAAAGCATGGCCTCGACCTCGGCGATTTCCGCCTATTTCGGCATCACCGAACCGGCCATGTTCGGCGTCAACCTGCGCTACAAGTTTCCGTTCTACGCAGCCCTGATCGGCTCGGCGCTGGGCTGCATGTTCCTGTCGCTGAACAAGGTTCAGGCCTCGGCGATCGGTGTTGGTGGCTTGCCCGGTTTCATCTCGATCATCCCGCAGTACATTCCGATGTTCGTGATCGGGATGGTCATCGCCATGGTCGTGCCGTTCGTTCTGACCTGTGGCTTGAGCATGAAGATTGTTCGGCCCGGGTATCGAGTCGCCTGATAGATCGCTATCGCGAGCAAGCTCGCTCCCACATTGGAATGCGATCAACTGTGGGAGCGAGCTTGCTCGCGATGAGGCCCTCAGGGCCAGTACAAAACCAATTGAAGGAATTGCGCCATGCAAGACTGGCAGCGTTCGGTGATCTACCAGATCTACCCGAAGAGTTTTCACAGCCACGCCGGCAACGCCACGGGTGATCTGCTCGGGGTGGTGGCCAAGCTCGATTACCTGCAATGGCTGGGTGTCGATTGTCTGTGGATCACCCCGTTCCTGCGCTCGCCGCAACGCGACAACGGCTACGACATCAGCGACTACTACGCCATCGACCCGAGCTACGGGACCATGGCTGACTGCGAGTTGCTGATCGCCGAAGCCGCCAAGCGTGGGATCAAGCTGATGCTCGATATCGTGGTCAACCACACTTCCATCGAGCACACCTGGTTTCAGCAAGCGCGCAGTAGCCTCGACAACCCGTACCGTGACTTTTACATCTGGCGCGATCAGCCGAATAACTGGGAGTCGAAGTTCGGCGGTTCGGCCTGGGAGTACGAGGCGCAAACCGGTCAGTACTTTCTGCACCTGTTCGACCACACCCAGGCCGACCTGAACTGGGACAACCCGCAGGTGCGCGCTGAAGTCTTCAAGCTGATGCGCTTCTGGCGTGACAAGGGTGTGGGTGGTTTCCGTCTGGACGTGATCAACCTGATCTCCAAACCGGCGGACTTCCCTGAGGACAACACAGACGGCCGGCGCTTCTACACCGACGGCCCGAACGTGCACGAGTACTTGCAGGAAATGCACCGCGAAGTGTTCGAAGGCCATGACCTGATCAATGTCGGCGAGATGTCTTCCACCAGCCTTGAGCATTGCATCCGCTATTCGCGGCCGGACTCCAAAGAACTGTCGATGACCTTCAACTTTCATCACCTGAAGGTCGATTACCCGAACATGCAGAAGTGGGTTCGCGCCGACTTCGACTTCCTCGAGCTCAAGCGCATCCTTTCCGACTGGCAGACCGGGATGCAGGCTGGTGGCGGCTGGAATGCGCTGTTCTGGTGTAACCACGATCAGCCGCGCGTGGTGTCGCGGTTTGGCGATGACGGCGAACACCGTGTGGTCTCGGCGAAGATGCTCGGCACCGCGCTGCACTTTCTGCAGGGCACACCGTTCATCTATCAGGGTGAAGAGTTGGGCATGACCAATCCGGGCTTCGAGAGCATCGAGCAGTACCGCGATGTCGAGACCTTGAACATCTACCGCCTCAAGCGCGAGGCGGGCGAGTCCGCGGTGTCGAGCATGGCCGCGATCATGCAGAAATCCCGCGACAACAGTCGCACCCCGATGCACTGGAATGCGCAACCGAATGCCGGTTTCAGCAGTGCCGAGCCGTGGATCGGCGTACCGGCCAACGCCACGCAGATCAACGTCGAAAACCAACTCGACGACACGACTTCGGTGCTGCACCACTATCGTCAGTTGATTGCCTTGCGCCGCAGCGAACCGCTGATTCAGGACGGCGTGTATCGCCAGCTCTTGCCCACGCACCCGCAGGTCTGGGTGTATCTGCGTGAAGGCCAAGGCGAGCGTCTGCTGGTGGTGAATAACTTCTACGGCACGGCGTGTGAAGTCGAGCTGCCGGAACGGGTGATCACCGACTGCATGTTGCAACGCCTGGTGATCAGCAACTACCCGGATTGTGAGGTGCGCAATCAGCAGCTGTTCCTGCGGCCTTATGAGTCGTTCGTCCTGCACCTGACCGACCACTAAAAAACACGCTCCTTCTTTCGTAGGAGCTGCCGCAGGCTGCGATCTTTTCGGTTTCTGTAAGGACGCCAAAGATCAAAAGATCGCAGGCTGCGCCAGCTCCTACGGGGATTGTTCCGCCTGAAAAAAGACTCAAGACAATAAAAAAATAATGGGGTGGCTCTTGAAAACAACAATAAATCGCAGCCTTGCAGCGTCGTGCGTGTGCCTGGTATTGCCGTTCTCGGCGCACGCTCTGGAGTTCGCCGGTTACTTGCGCAGCGGCGTCGGAACCTCGGTCAACAGCGGTTCGCAATCGTGCTTCAAACTGCCCGGCGCAGAGTCGAAGTACCGTCTGGGCAACGAGTGCGAACAGTACGCGGAACTGGAATTGCGTCAGAACCTGCTGACCCTCGATGACGGTTCGGTACTCAGCGTCGACGGCATGGCCTCGTTGTACAACCAGTACGACCGCAACCTGACCTTCCAGGGTGACAACGGTTCGGTACGGATGCCGCAGATGTACGCCCAGTGGTCGAACCTGCCGAGCCTCAATGGTGGTTCGTTATGGGCCGGTCGGCGTTACTACAAACGAAACGACATCCACATTTCCGACTTCTACTATTGGAACCAGAGCGCCACCGGTGGTGGTATCGAGGACGTGAAGATCGGCGATCTGAAATACAGCTACGCGTTTTCGCGCAAGGACAACCTGTACCAGAAGGACTACGTCACCCGGCAGGATTTCAACGTCTCAGGCTTCGACACCAACCCTGGCGGTGAGCTGGAGTTTGGCCTGAGCTACATCGACAAACCCGATCGCCGTGACGCACATGCAGGCTGGGCAATCACCGCCCAGCATGTGCAGAAAAACTTCCTCGGCGGCAAGAACAAACTGGCACTGCAATATGGTGAAGGGCCTGGCACCGGGTTGGGCTACACCGGCGATGTGGGCCTGGACGACCACAACAAAAGCTATCGTCTGGTGGAGTTCTTCGACTGGCAAGTGACACCGCGTTTTGGTGGTCAGGTCGAAGCGGTCTATCAAAAGGACATTCGCCCTGACGGTAACGGCCAGAACTGGCTTTCTCTCGGCATTCGTCCAACCTACGCGATCACCGAGCAATTCAAACTGGTCACCGAATTGGGTCACGATCAGGTTCAGGCATCGGATGGTACGCGCAAGTTGAGCAAATTCACCTTTGCCCCGACCTGGTCGCCAAAAGGTCCGGACTTCTGGGCGCGTCCCGAGGTGCGTTTGTATTACACCTACGCCAGCTGGAACGAAGCGGCCAAGCGTGCGGCCAATGAACTGGCGCAAGGTTCGGCGTTATCCGATACCGGCGCGTTCGGCACGGCACTGCATGGGTCGAACGTCGGATTGCAGGTCGAGTACTGGTGGAAGTAAGTACGGTAATTAGCTGCAGGCTCAACTCGCTTTCGTAACAGCTGCCGAAGGCTGCGTTCGGCTGCGAAGCAGTCGTAAAATCAGGCACTACGGTGATTCAGGTAGACCGAGGGTGCAGGATTCACGACTGCTACGCAGCCGAACGCAGGCTGCGCCAGCTGCTACGGAGTGTTGTGCTGCTCAATGTATCTACACAGAACAAAACTGCAGGTGAAGTCATGACCATAACCCAACCATTGCAATTGCTGGCGCCGCTGTCCGGGGTGCTGATGCCGCTTGATCACGTGCCGGATCCGGTGTTCGCCAGCCGCGTGATCGGCGACGGCCTGTGCATCGATCCGACCTCGCAGATCCTGTGCGCGCCGTTGGCCGGTGTCGTCAGCAACCTTCAACACACTGGTCATGCGATTAGCATCACCGATGACAGCGGCGTTCAGGTATTGCTGCACATTGGTCTGGACACGGTGAACCTCGCGGGCCACGGGTTCAGCGCATTGGTCGAGCAGGGCCAGCGTGTCGAGGCCGGTCAGCCATTGATCGAGTTCGATGCCGACTATATCGCCCTGCATGCCCGTAGCCTGTTGACCTTGATGCTGGTGGTCAGTGGCGAGCCCTTCAGTCTGCTGACACCGGACAACGGTCTGGTGGCCTGCGCACAGCCCCTGTTGCGCCTGAGCCTTGGCGATCCACGTTCCAGTGCTACGCAGGAGGAGGGCGAAGCGCTGTTCTCCAAACCGGTCCACCTGCCCAACCCCAATGGTCTGCACGCACGGCCGGCGGCGATCTTTGCGCAGGCGGCGAAAGCTTTTGCGGCGAGCATTTGCCTGCACAAGCAACAGGACAGCGCCAACGCCAAGTCGCTGGTGGCGATCATGGCGTTGCAGACGGTGCACGGCGATGCGCTGCAGGTCAGTGCGGTGGGCGAAGATGCCGAATTGGCAATCAGCACGCTGGTCCAATTGCTGGCGGATGGCTGCGGTGAGGCGGTGACTCCGGTTGCGCTGGTAGCGCCAGTGGTTCAGGCGCAGGCCGTGTCGACGAAGCTGCTGCGCGGTGTCTGTGCTTCGGCGGGTTCGGCCTTCGGGCACGTGGTGCAAGTGGCTGAGCGCACTCTGGAGATACCTGAGTTTGCCGCGGATCAACGCGTGGAGCGCGAGTCGCTGGAGCGCGCGCTGACCCACGCGAAGCAGGCGCTGCAACGCTTGCGTGACAACGCGGCGGGCGAGGCGCAGTCGGACATTTTCAAGGCGCATCAGGAATTACTCGAAGACCCGAGCCTGCTGGAGCAAGCCCAGGCCCTGATCGCCGAGGGCAAGAGCGCGGCGTTTGCCTGGAACGGCGCCACTGAAGCCACCGCTACGCTGTTCAAGACGCTGGGCAGCACGTTGCTCGCCGAGCGTGCGTTGGACCTGATGGATGTCGGCCAGCGCGTGCTCAAGCTGATTCTCGGGGTGCCGGACGGTGTCTGGGAGTTGCCGGATCAAGCGATTCTGATTGCCGAACAACTGACGCCGTCGCAGACCGCTGCCCTGGACACCAGCAAAGTGTTGGGTTTCGCTACCGTGGGCGGAGGTGCGACCAGCCATGTAGCGATACTCGCCCGGGCCCTGGGTTTGCCAGCGGTGTGTGGTTTGCCGCTGCAAGTGCTGTCGCTGGCCAGTGGCACCCGGGTGCTGCTCGATGCCGACAAGGGTGAATTGCACCTGGATCCGGCGCTACAGGACATCGAGCAGTTGCACGCCAAGCGTCAGCAGCAAAGCCTGCGTCATCAACACGAGCTGGAAAACGCTGCAAGGGCGGCCGTCACCCGCGACGGTCATCACTTCGAAGTCACGGCCAACGTTGCTTCGCTGGCTGAAACCGAGCAGGCCATGAGCCTCGGGGCCGAGGGTGTCGGCCTGTTGCGTTCGGAGTTTTTGTATCAGCAGCGCAGTCTGGCGCCGAGTCATGATGAACAGGCCGGCACCTACAGCGCCATCGCCCGTGCACTGGGGCCGCAGCGCAATCTGGTGGTCCGTACACTGGATGTCGGCGGCGACAAACCCTTGGCCTACGTGCCGATGGACAGCGAGGCCAATCCGTTTCTGGGCATGCGCGGAATTCGCTTGTGCCTGGAGCGTCCGCAGCTGTTGCGCGAGCAGTTTCGGGCGATTCTGAGCAGCGCCGGCCTGGCGCGTCTGCACATCATGTTGCCGATGGTCAGCCAGCTGTCGGAGCTTCGTCTGGCGCGGCAGATGCTCGAAGAAGAGGCGCTGCCGCTCGGGCTCAAGGAGTTGCCGAAACTGGGCATCATGATCGAAGTCCCGGCGGCGGCGCTGATGGCGGACCTGTTTGCCCCCGAGGTGGATTTTTTCTCCATCGGCACCAATGACCTGACCCAATACACCCTGGCCATGGACCGCGATCACCCGCGTCTGGCCAGCCAGGCCGACAGTTTTCATCCCTCGGTACTGCGCCTGATCGCCAGCACCGTGAAGGCCGCCCATGCCCATGGCAAGTGGGTCGGAGTGTGTGGCGCGCTGGCCTCGGAGACGTTGGCGGTACCGCTGTTGCTGGGGCTGGGGGTGGATGAGCTGTCGGTCAGCGTGCCGCTGATTCCAGCGATCAAGGCCGCGATTCGCGAGGTCGAGCTCAGCGATTGCCACGCCATCGCCCATCAGGTGCTAGGACTGGAGAGCGCCGAGCAGGTTCGCGAGGCGCTGTACGTGCAGCAACAGGCGATGGTCGAAACTTCACAGGTGTTGGAGAACTGAACATGTTCGAGAAAATGCAACGGGCGTTCTGGAAGGCATTGACCCCGGATCTGCTGGTGGATGAGCCGAAGGTGGCACGGTCGTCTTCAGCATTGCTGACACCGAGCGTCATGGCCGCGTTGGGTGGAGCCGGTAACCTCAAATCCCGGCAGCGCGTAGCACTGACGCGGGTGCGGGTGGAGTTGAAAGACGCCGCGCTGCTGGACGCGACGGCCTTGCGCGCGGCGGGTGTGCCGGGAGTCATGATGCTGGAAGATGGGGTGGTTCATCTGATCACCGGTCTTCAAGCGTAAACGTCATCCTGTGGGAGCGAGCTTGCTCGCGATGCTTTTGGCGTATTCAACGACGCCATCGCGAGCAAGCTCGCTCCCACAGGGCATTGCCAGCCATGATTTGACTGTGACCAGTCGCCGCGTTGCCCTTACTGTTTCTCAACCGCAGGTGTATCGTATTCGCCTTTTGCGGGCATAGGCCTGCCGCTGATACGTGAGGTTGTTGAGTTCATGTCTTTTACCCGTCGACAAATACTGGGTGGTCTGGCCGGTCTGGCAGTGGTGGGCGTCGGGGCCGGTGGTGCATCGCGTTACTGGCTGGGGAAAATGGCAGACGCCAACGCAGGTCACGATTATGAACTGATCGCCGCACCGCTGGATGTCGAACTGGTGCCGGGGCACAAAACTGAGGCCTGGGCTTTTGGTCCGTCGGCGCCGGGGACGGAATTGCGGGTGCGCCAGGGCGAATGGCTGCGAGTGCGTTTTATCAACCACCTGCCGGTGCCCACCACCATTCACTGGCACGGTATCCGTTTGCCGCTGGAGATGGACGGCGTGCCGTATGTCTCGCAACTGCCGGTGTTGCCGGGCGAGTATTTCGACTACAAGTTCCGTGTGCCGGATGCTGGCAGTTACTGGTATCACCCGCATGTGAACAGTAGCCAAGAGCTGGGTCGCGGGCTGGTCGGGCCGCTGATCATCGAAGAACGCGAGCCCACCGGTTTCAAGTACGAGAAGACACTCAGCCTGAAAAGCTGGCACGTCGATGAAGCGGGCGCTTTCGTGCCGTTCAGCGTTCCTCGTGAAGCGGCGCGTGGTGGTACGGCCGGTCGTCTGGCGACGATCAATGGCGTACCGCTGCCGGTGATCGAGTTGCCGGCCGGGCAAATCACCCGCGTGCGCCTGCTGAACCTCGATAACACCCTGACTTACCGCCTCAACATTCCCGGTGTCGAAGCGCAGATCTACGCGCTCGACGGTAACCCGATCGAGCCGCGTCCGCTGGGCAAGGAATACTGGCTGGGCCCGGGCATGCGCATTTGCCTGGCAATCAAGGCACCGGCGGCGGGTGAAGAGTTGTCGCTGCGCAACGGGCCGGTACGCATTGGCACGTTGCGCTCGGTGGCCAACACTGACGCGTCAACCCAGTGGCCGCCAGCGCTGCCGGCCAACCCGATTTCCGAGCCGGACCTGGCCAACGCCGAGAAGCTCAACTTCAATTTCGAGTGGGTCGGTTCGGTCTCGGTGAATGTCGATAATGGCAAGCCGCCGAGCCTCTGGCAGATCAACGGCAAGGCCTGGGACATCACCGATAAAACCTGCGCCGACCGCCCGATTGCTAAGCTTGCGAAAGGCAAAAGCTACATTTTCGAATTGAAGAACATGACCCAGTACCAGCACCCGGTTCACTTGCACGGCATGAGCTTCAAGGTCATTGCCTCGAACCGCAAAAAGATCATTCCGTACTTCACCGACACCTACCTGCTGGGCAAGAACGAGCGCGCCCAGGTGGCACTGGTGGCGGATAACCCGGGGGTGTGGATGTTCCACTGCCATGTGATCGACCATATGGAAACCGGCCTGATGGCCGCCATTGAGGTGGCCTGATGCGTCAGATACGCCCCACACAAATCATCGACCGTAGCCGCGATCAGGACTTCATGCGTGAAGCCCTGGCCCTGGCCGCGCAAGGTGCCGCCCTCGGCGAAGTGCCGGTGGGCGCGGTGCTGGTGCAGGACGGCGAAATCATCGGGCGTGGTTTCAATTGCCCGATCAGCGGCAGCGACCCCAGCGCCCATGCCGAAATGGTCGCGATCCGCGCTGCGGCGCAGGCCGTGAGCAACTATCGTCTGCCGGGCAGCACGCTCTACGTCACGCTGGAACCGTGCAGCATGTGCGCCGGTTTGATCGTGCATTCGCGGATTGCGCGGGTGGTCTATGGGGCGCTGGAGCCCAAGGCCGGGATCGTGCAAAGCCAGGGGCAGTTTTTCACCCAGGGCTTTCTCAACCACCGGGTGCTGGTCGAAGGCGGGGTATTGGCTGACGAGTGCGGCGCGGTGTTGAGCGAGTTTTTCAAGGCCCGAAGAGCCAAGCCAGCAGACTAAACACCAAACCAATGTGGGAGCGAGCTTGCTCGCGATGAGGCCCTAACATCCAACATCAATGTTGAATTTCAGGCCGCCATCGCGAGCAAGCTCGCTCCCACAGGGGATCTCCAGTGATCAGGAGATAGGTATTTATTTACGGGCGACGATCACTGCGCGCATCGGCGCTGGCAAACCTTCAATGGTCTTGCTGTGATCATCAGGGTCGAGGAAGTCGCTCAGTGACTGATACTTCATCCACTCGGTCCCGCGTTGTTCTTCAACCGTGGTCACGCTGACGTCCACGCAGCGCACATCGCTGAAGCCTGCACGGCGCAGCCAGAGCATCAGCGCCGGCACCGACGGCAGGAACCAGACGTTGCGCATCTGCGCATAACGGTCTTCCGGCACCAGCACCTGCTGTTCGTCGCCTTCGATTACCAACGTCTCCAAGACCAACTCACCACCCTTGACCAGGCAATCCTTCAGCGCCAGCAAATGCTCGATCGGCGAGCGGCGGTGATAGAACACGCCCATGGAAAACACCGTGTCGAAGCCCTCGAGATTGGGAGGAAGATCCTCAAAGGGAAACGGCAGGTGCCAGGCCGACGGTTCTGACAGGTAACGCTGCACTGCCTGGAACTGGCAGAAGAACAACCAGTTCGGGTCGACGCCGATCACGCTGTCGGCGCCGGCGCCGAGCATCCGCCACATGTAATAGCCGTTGCCGCAGCCGACATCGAGGATGCGTTTGCCTTTGAGGTTCAGGTGCGGGGCGACCCGCGACCACTTCCAGTCCGAGCGCCATTCGGTGTCGACGTGTACGCCGAACAAGTCGAATGGACCTTTGCGCCATGGCGACAGGCCCATCAACGCGGTGCGCATTTGCGCGCGGGTTTCATCGTCGCAGTCGGTGTCGAGGGTCAAGCCGTTCAGCAAATCGACTTCGCTCGGCTGGATCTTCGGCAAAGCGTCCAGCGCGCTCTGCCAGCGCTCGAGGTCGCCATGACCTTTTTCCATTTTGGTGTCGAGTTGCGCTTGCAGGGTGTTGGCCCAGTCGGCCAGTGGTGTACCGGCCAGACGGCGGGCGAGGGGAGACAGATCGATCATGGCAAGGCAATCAACGAGGCAAAGTTAAGACACTGGAACCACGGCACGACTTTCGAGAACCCGGCGGCCAGCAGGCGTTCGCGGTGTTCTTCGAGGCTGTCGGGCTTCATGACGTTTTCGATGGCGCTGCGCTTCTGGGCGATTTCCAGTTCGCTATAGCCGTTGGCGCGTTTGAAGGCGATGTGCAGGTCGGTGAGTAGCGCGTGTTCTTCGGCGTCTTCGAAACGCAGCTTCTCCGAAAGGATCAGCGCACCGCCCGGCAACAGCGACTGGCGAATGCGGCTCAGCAGTGCAGTGCGCTCGTCCCGGGCGATGAACTGCAAGGTGAAGTTCAGCGCCACCACCGAGGCCGGCTCGAACGCCAGCGCGAGGATGTCGCCTTCGATCACTTCAACCGGCAGCAGCTCCTGGAACATCGAGTCCTGCGCGTTGAGGTATTCGCGGCAGCGCTCGACCATCGCCGCCGAGTTATCCACAGCGATCACCCGGCAACCGTCGGTGCGTACGTGACGGCGCAGGGCCTGGGTCACTGCGCCGAGGGAAGAACCGAGGTCGTAAAGCACGCTGTTGGGCTGGGCGAACTGCGCCGCGAGCACGCCGAGGTTTTCGACAATGGTCGGGTAACCCGGCACCGAGCGCTTGATCATGTCCGGGAACACCCGCACCACGTCCTCGTTAAAGGCGAAGTCGGGCACCTGGGCCAGGGGCTGGGCGAAAAGGCGATCGGGTTCTTTGCTCACGGCGGTTCCAGCGGCGGATGTGGAAAAGGCCGGCATTTTAGCCAACTTGGCGCGCGGATGCGCGGGTTGTCTGATAAACCGCCGGGCAGGCGCTGATGTCTGTGTCTTCAGTTATGCCGCTATCGCGAGCAAGCTCGCTCTCACAGTGGTTCTGAGTCGGGCACTTACTATGTGTGCAGCACAAATCAAATGTGGGAGCGAGCTCGCTCGCGATGGGTTCAGCGCGGTTTCTGGTGGAACGCCGACGCCGCAATCCCCCATTGCCCCAGCCAGTAGCTGAGGATGATCACATAGGGCGCGGCCTCGAACGGCAGCACAAAGCGGCAGATGCCAATCACGCTGTCGGAGAACACAAACGCTACCGCGCCAGCGGCCGCCAACAGTGCTGAACGCTTCGGCACGTCACTGCCCAAACGGGCCAGAGCGCGCCAGAGCATGGCGCTGATGGCCACGCCGTAAACAATCACCGGAATCAGCAACGGCCCCAGGCCATGGCTGATCAGTATCCCCAGCAGCAGCGCGCCAACCCCAAGCGCCAGAATCAGCGGCAACAGCGCCAAGCGCCGGCAATCACTCAAGTACGCCTTCAAATACGCCAAATGCGCGACCAGAAACGCGCCGAGGCCAAACACGAATAAATCCCCCGGCCACGCCAGCAGCACATCGCCGAGCAGGGAAAAGATCAAACCCAGGCTGATCCAGCGCCGATAGTCGCCGGGCGGTGCATCGTGCAACCAGCCGAGCAGCGCCAACACCGGCAACGGTTTGACCAGCAGACACAGCAACTCGGCGTGAACGCTCACCCCGTAGAGAAAGGTCACCGCGCCCATCAGCGCCAGAATCAGCCAACCCACGATCAGTTAACCGAAATCGCGCAGTCGAAGGTTTGCGCGGGCGTGACTTCTGGCTCCCACGGCTGTTGATAAGTCAGACGCAAGCGCCCGTTGCCCGCGGCGAAGGCTTGAAAGCGCCAGGTCGATTGCCCGCCACTGCCCACCAGTCCGCTGTTCTCCGGGTTGGTGTACACCTCAGGACTGATCGCCCGCAGCACACCGCCAGCCGAATCCTGGACCGCCCAGCGATAACCGGTGGTCGGGTTGCTCGGCAGGGTCAGGATCAGGTGTTGCCCGTTGTTCAGTTGCACCGGGCATTCGCTTTGTTTTTCCACCGTCACGTTCTGTTTCGGTTGAGTGGCGCAGGCGGCCAGCAGGGCGAGGCTCAGGGGGACAAACAGGCGGGTGGGGGACATAAGGTCAGCGGCTCCGGCATTCACGACGAACGGCGAGCATAACTGAAGATGAGACAAATTGTGACGGTCCCGACTGGGACGGCCGAGGGTTTGGCGTCGTGAGTGCTGACGCCATCGCGAGCAAGCTCGCTCCCACAGGTTTATCGCCGTCCTTGTGGGAGCGAGCTTGCTCGCGATAGCGGTAGTGCATTCGCTACATCATTGTCAGAACAACACTTCCACCATCCGCTTGGATCGGGGCGAGCACTGGTTTTGTAAATGAGGACGGGAAGGGTTACTTTCGTCAGCTCAATTTCAATGTTGGCGTGCAGTAGAAATTTAGTTGTGCCTTCGATCCTCTGTTCGTGCTGAGGCAGTGATTCTCCCGCGCCCGGTATATTAATGACCGGTCGCCCAAGTAACTTTGTGTAAGTTACCCTTTGGCTTGGATCTGACGGTTCATAGTTCCAATGTTCCTGCCTTACACGCATCTAGATATTTTTGTTAGGAAATTCAAATCCGCCGGAGGGATAGCGATGCTGCCAGCGTCCATCCTGCCCCACCTGGCCGGCCCTTACCCAATCAGTCTCGGAGGCGTAGGAAAAATTTATGAAAATTTCAGCATCGACTTCGCCGGTTCCTTCCGGTATCAACATATCGTACTCGCCTCCTTCCATTGGAATCGAGATGGTGGGAATAGGCAGCTTGGTTTTCTTTTCCATGATTGCTTACCCTTGAATGTGGAGTGAGCAACCGTTTTATCAGTCTGGAAGGTGAGCGCCACCTGTTAAAAATAACAGTTCCGACAGGCGGCGCTTACTATGTTTCAACCGCAATACGGTGAGGTATGAGGTCAGAACAACACCTTCGCCACATCTGCAAAGCGCTTGGCAAAGTGCACGGTGATCCCTTCATTCAGGTGGTTTTGTGGGGCATCAGTGTGGATTAGGCTCTACCTTGAATTGTGTTCTCCAGAAGCAGGAGGGTTAGCCTGTGTGTTTAATATGGCCTAGCTGGAAGTCTTGATTTTGACCATCCCAGTTCATTAAGTCCAGATAGTAAAGTCCACCAGGAACTCGTCCCAAGGTAGTGTGGTTTACAAAATAATCCGAACCATTGCTATAAATCTTGGTTTGTAGCCCCGGCGCTTCAATGCCCATGCCAAGGCGTATAGGGATCCACTTTAATTCTGTCTGAATAGACTTGATGAATTCTTCTTTAGAAATGCCGGCAGTTGGTAGGGAATATATAAAGTATGTGAAGTTAATGTTGTTATTGGTTGCGTTAAATTGACTGTCTTCGAGTTGCAAAAAAATTGTATCGAACCAGTCTAGTATGGCATGCCTTTTGATAAATATATGTGTGAGACGTGCAAATTCAGCGGTATCGCCCCCTAAAAGACTTTCGGTGTCTTCTTTGTCAAGTTTGTAGCCGGCGACGTGACTAAATATATGTCTTGAAAAAAAGCCAGAGCTTGCATGGTATTCAGGGTTTTGAGTGATGATTTCCTTGTCGACGTTAAATATGGTTTCTGCTGGCGCTATTTTTACTTTGAGGGTGAGTTTTGCAGCCCACCATTTTCCGTCAGAGGGGATGATTTCAATGCGGCCCGATGTAAAGTCGGTTTCCAATCTTTTGTCGTGAATTAATTTTATGTCTTCTTCTTGTGTCGAGGCTTGCAGGGGGCGCTTGATTGTATGAGGGTTTGTAATAAAAGGGTTCATGAGATTCTCCTTAATCTGAATAAATTCTATCTATAGATTTCTTTTAACTACAGATGGGCTGGGGCGCCAGGGATCAGCGCCCTCGGCAACCAGTATGTGGAGTGGAGGCAGGAGCGGTAACTGTCAGAGTTGACAGTTTTTTAGACTGATTATTTCGAGGGTTTCAGTTTTTTTGCTATATGAAATGTGGTGACTGCCAAGTGCGTAACTTGGCAGTCGGCTATACAGAAAAGATTAAAACAATACCTTTGCCACATCCGCAAAGCGCTTGGCGAAATGCACCGTTATCCCTTCTTTCAGGTAGTCCGGCAATTCCTCAAAACTGCCACGGTTGGGCTCCGGCAATATCAGTTCGAAGATCTTCTGCCGGCGCGCCGCAATCACCTTCTCGCGCACCCCGCCAATCGGCAGTACGTGCCCGGTCAGCGTCAGTTCGCCGGTCATGGCCACGCCTTTTTTCGGCGGCTGGTTGCGTGCCAGCGAGAGCAGGGCGCTGGCCATGGTCACGCCGGCACTCGGGCCGTCTTTCGGTGTTGCACCTTCGGGGACGTGCAGGTGGATGAAGGCTTCGTCGAAGAACTTCGCGTCGCCACCGAATTGCTTGAGGTGTGAGCTGACGTAGCTGTAGGCGATCTCGGCCGATTCCTTCATCACGTCACCCAGTTGCCCGGTGAGTTTGAAGCCGCGGTTGAGGGTATGAATGCGCGTGGCTTCGATCGGCAAGGTCGCGCCGCCCATGCTGGTCCAGGCCAGACCTGTGATGACGCCGGTGCCGGACAGTACTTGTTCGTTGCGGAACACCGGCATGCCCAGTGAGGCTTCGAGGTCTTTGGGGCCGAGCTTGATCACAGCTGCAGGTTCGTCGATCAGTTTCACCACGGCCTTGCGCACCAGTTTGCCCAGTTGTTTTTCCAACTGCCGCACCCCGGCTTCGCGGGCATAACCGTCGATCAAGGCTTTCAGCGCGCTGTCGCTGATGGACAGGCTGGTTTTCGATACACCGGCTTTCTCAAGCTGTTTTGGCCACAGGTGACGCTTGGCGATGGCGACCTTTTCTTCGGTGATGTAACCCGACAGGCGAATCACTTCCATCCGGTCGAGCAACGGGCCGGGGATCGAGTCCAGGGTGTTGGCGGTGCAGACGAACAGCACTTTCGACAGGTCCAGACGCAGGTCCAGGTAATGATCGAGGAATTCGACGTTCTGTTCCGGATCGAGGGTTTCCAGCAGCGCCGAGGCCGGGTCGCCCTGGTAGCTTTGGCCCATCTTGTCGATCTCGTCGAGCATGATCACCGGGTTCATCACTTCAACGTCTTTCAACGCCTGAACCAGCTTGCCGGGCAACGCACCGATGTAGGTGCGGCGGTGGCCCTTGATCTCGGCTTCGTCGCGCATGCCGCCGACGCTGAAGCGATAGAACGGCCGCCCCAGCGATTCGGCAATGGATTTGCCGACACTGGTTTTACCCACGCCCGGCGGACCGACCAGCAGCACGATGGAACCGGAGATTTCGCCTTTGTAGGCACCGACGGCAAGGAATTCGAGGATCCGGTCCTTGATGTCGTCGAGCCCGGCGTGGTGTTTGTCGAGGACTTTGCGCGCGTGTTTGAGGTCGAGTTTGTCCTCGCCATAAACGCCCCACGGCACCGCCGTCGCCCATTCCAGGTAGTTGCGGGTGACCGCGTATTCCGGCGAGCCGGTTTCGAGGATCGACAGCTTGTTCAATTCCTCCTCGATGCGTTTCTGCGCCTGTGGCGGCAGGACCTTGCCCACCAGCCGCTGCTCGAACTGCTCGACGTCGGCGCTGCGGTCGTCTTTGGTCAGTCCCAGTTCCTGCTGGATGACCTTGAGTTGCTCCTTGAGGAAAAACTCGCGCTGGTGCTCGCCGATCTTGCGGTTCACCTCGGCGGAGATTTCTTTCTGCAACCGCGCGACTTCGACTTCCTTGCGCAACATCGGCAGGACTTTTTCCATGCGCTTGAGCATTGGCACGCAGTCGAGCACTTCTTGCAGCTCGCTACCGGTGGCCGAGGTCAGGGCGGCGGCGAAGTCGGTCAGCGGCGACGGGTCGTTGGGGCTGAAGCGGTTGAGGTAGTTTTTCAGCTCTTCGCTGTACAGCGGGTTGAGCGGCAGCAGTTCCTTGATCGCGTTGATCAGCGCCATGCCGTAGGCCTTGACCTCATCGGTCGGCTCGCTCGGCTGGTGCGGGTATTCGACTTCTACCAGGTACGGTGGGCGATGGTGTTTGAGCCAGGTGCGGATGCGCACGCGGGTCAGGCCCTGAGCGACGAATTGCAGTTTGCCGTTTTCGCGGCTGGCGTGATGGACCTTCACCAGGGTGCCGTAGAGCGGCAGGGCGGACGTGTCGAAGTGTCGTGGATCTTCCTGCGGGGTGTCCATGAAGAACAGCGCCAGCGAGTGATGTTCGGACTTGGCGACCAGGTCGAGGGTTTCGGCCCAGGGTTCTTCATTGACGATCACTGGCAGTACTTGCGCCGGGAAGAACGGGCGATTGTGGATCGGGATGATGTAGACCTTGTCCGGCAGGTTCTGACCGGGCAGGGCCAGGCCTTTGCCTTCGGAGGTGGGGTGTTCGGCGTTTTCGGGGTCGGCGTAGTCGCTTGGGTTATCCGGGAATTCTTGCTGGTCGCTCATGGGGCACCTGCGTAATGGGCTATGTAAGTTAGATGGGGCAGGTGGGGGGTGGTTTCAATGGGTGGCATCTGTAGGAGCTGCCGAAGGCTGCGATCTTTTGATCCTGGCGGCCGGACAGCCGGCCAATCTCTTGCGGATGTACACCAATCAAAACTGTGTGGCTTGCCTGCGAAGGCGGCCTGACAGCCGGCCTATCTTTCGCAGATGTACACCAATCAAAACTGTGGGAGCTGGCTTGCCTGCGAAGGCGGCCTGACAGCCGGCCTATCTTTCGCAGATGTACACCAATCAAAACTGTGGGAGCTGGCCTGCCTGCGATGGCGGCCTGACAGCCGGCCAATCTCCCGCAGATGTACATCAATCAAAACTGTGGGAGCTGGCTTGCCTGCGATGGCGGCCTGACAGCCGGCCTATCTCTTGCAGATGTACACCAATCAAAACTGTGGGAGCTGGCTTGCCTGCGATGGCGGCCTGACAGCCGGCCAATCTCTTGCGGATGTACACCAATCAAAACTGTGGGAGCTGGCTTGCCTGCGATGGCGGCCTGACAGCCGGCCTATCTTTCGCAGATGT
>NZ_MOBJ01000007.1:267407-491646 GCF_003732225.1 Pseudomonas brassicacearum
CCTGACAGCCGGCCTATCTTTCGCAGATGTACACCAATCAAAACTGTGGGAGCGAGCCTGCTCGCGATGGCGGCCTGGCAACCGACCCATCTCTTGCAGGTGTACATATCCATTCCTGCGGTAACGGCCACTTAGGGTTTCGCCCTTACGGCGCCTCACTTTTCCAGACGCCGAAAAGTAAGCAAAAGGCTTCGCCCCAAGTGTCCGGCACCTCGCCTAGGCTCGGCGTTCCCTCGCTCCGGTGTCCATCAGGGGGCATCGCCTACGGTCTGCTTCGCGACGACCTCCTCTCGATGTGTCCGGCTGCGCCGTACGGCGCTGCGCGCCACCCCCCTGATGAACACCTCCACTCGGCCTCCCAAAGGGGCGGGTGGATCAAGATCAACAGCAACAGCACGGCGGCCTACCGGCCGGCCTGAGTGGTTGGGGCGTGTCACTTCATTGATGGTGGGTGATACCCGGAGCTGCCGAAGGCTGCGATCTTTTGACCCTGGCGGCCTGACAGCCGGCCTGAGTGCTGGGCGCGCGTCACTGCATTGTGGGTGGGAATCCCCGTAGGAGCTGCCGAAGGCTGCGATCTTTTGATCTTGGCGGCCTGACAGCCGGCCTGAGTGGTTGGGGGCGTGTGCGGCTTTGGAGGCTGATGTACATCAATTAAAACGGTGGGACGGGACGGGCGACCCGCCCACCGTGCGGTGTTACGGCGCCTCTGGCTGATCGAAACTATCCAGCGCTCGATTCACCAACAGTTCCCCCAACGAGATCATTTGCTGAATTGCCAGCGCTACATGTCGGCGTGTGCCTTCGAGTTCGAACGCCAGGTCGCTGGCCAGTACATTGACCGAGGCGAGTGTTTCCGAGGCGTGAGCCAGCAGGGTTTCGTTGTCCAGGTCGGGGAGCACCGTGAAGATGTTGGAGGGACGTTTATCGGGCAGGTTGGCTTGGGGGAAGGGCGGTTTGAGGTGATGATCCAGTGCGCGCTCGGCGGCGTCGTGGAGTTTTCTGGAGTCGGTGGAAGCGTACGGGGAAGTGCTTGGGGTTTCAGGGGAATCGGGGGTGACTTTGTCCATGGTGACGCTCCTAAGTGCGCCTAGAGTGTGCTCGGACGGTCAAACCCGGTCGCTGAATGGGCAGCGACCACCCAAGACTAGTGATGCGGCTTCCCACCGACAACCTGAAAACCATGTCGGACGCTTCTCTGAGTCCTACTCATGGGATAAACACACAACCTGTGGGAGCGAGCTTGCTCGCGATGACGGTTTTACATTCGGCATCAATGTTTACTGTTACACCGCTATCGCGAGCAAGCTCGCTCCCACATTTAATCTTTGCTGTTTCGAACCTTGTGTTCGCTTAACTGACAGGCATTAGGGCAAGCCCCCTCACAACGGAACGGTGTTGCATCTGTCATCTGTGGCCCACAAAAAAGGCGACTACCTCACAGTAGTCGCCTTCTTTTTAACTGCGGTTAACGCTTATTCCGACAGTTTGTAAGCGATCACATAGTCGCCCATCTTGGTCCCCAGCGAACCATGACCGCCAACCACCAGCAGCACGTACTGTTTGCCGTCCTTGCCGGTGTAGGTCATCGGTGTGGCTTGGCCGCCGGCCGGTAGGCGCGACTTCCACAGTTCCTTGCCGTTGTTGACGTCATAGGCGCGCAGGTACTGGTCCAGGGTGCCGCTGAGGAAGCCGACGCCGCCGGCAGTGACGATCGAGCCGCCCATGCTTGGCACGCCGATTGGCAGGCCGATAGGCAGCGGCGAGCTGTCGCGGCTGGTGCCGTTTTTGCGCTTCCACACCACTTTGTTGGTGGTCAGGTCGATACCGGCGACATAGCCCCAGGCTGGAGCCTGGCACGGTACGCCGAATGGCGACATGAACGGGTGCATGGTCACCGCGTACGGTGCGCCGGTGTTGGGTTGGATGCCCGAGGTCTCGCTCTCGCGCTTGCTCCCGGCAGCCACTTCAGCCTGCGGGATCAGTTTGGAGACGAACGCCATGTAGTTCGGGCTGGTGAACAGCATCTGGCGAACCGGGTCGAGCGACACGCTGCCCCAGTTGAACACACCGACGTTACCCGGATAGATCAGGCTGCCCTGCAACGATGGCGGGGTGTACTGGCCTTCGTAGCGCAGTTGTTTGAACTGGATGCGGCAGAGCATCTGGTCGAACGGGCTGGCGCCCCACATGGCTTTTTCGGTCAGATCCGGGCCGAGCAGGTTGAGGTCCGAGCGCGCCTGGGTCGGTGCGGTATGGTCGCCGGTGACCGCACCTTGTGGTGCCGGAACTTCACGAATCGGCACGATCGGCTTACCGTCGCGACGGTCGAGCACATACAGGCTGCCCTGTTTGGTCGGTGCGATCAGCGCCGGCTTGATACCGTCGGCGGTTTTCAGGTCGAGCAGGGTCGGCTGGCTGCCGACGTCCATGTCCCACAGGTCGTGGTGGGTGAACTGGAAGTTCCAGCGGACCTTGCCGGTGGCCAGGTCCAGGGCAACCATGCCGGCGCTGAATTTTTCTGCGCCCGGTGTGCGGTCGGCACCCCACTGGTCAGGCATCTGGTTGCCCAGCGGCAGGTAAACCATGCCGAGTTTCTCGTCGACGCTGGCCAGCGACCACATGTTCGGCGAGTTGCGGGTATAGACCTTGCCCGGTGCCAAAGGCTCGGTCGCCTCAGGGTTGCCGCTGTCCCAGTTCCACACCAGGTGACCGTCGCGGATGTCGAAGGCGCGGATCACGCCGGACGGCTCGTTGGTCGACTCGTTGTCGGTGACGTGACCGCCCATGATCACCAGATCACGGGTGATCGCCGCCGGCGAGGTGGCGTAGTAGCCACCGGGGGTGAACGGGCCGATACCTTGGGTCAGGTCAACCACGCCGTGATCGCCGAAGCTTTCGCAGACCTTGCCGGTGTCGGCGTTCAGTGCGATCAGGCGAGCATCGGCGGTGGGCAGGTAGAGACGACGCGGGCAGGCTTGGGCAACGGCTTTGCCAGCCTCGGAGATGACTGCGGCCGAAGCGTTGTCAGCCTTGGCGTAGGCGTTCTCGTCGTAGTAAGAAACGCCACGGCAGGTCATGTGGGCAAAGCCCTTGAAGCCCACCGGGCTCTTGATCTGCGGGTCGAAGCGCCAGAGTTCCTTGCCGGTGTCCGGGTCCAGCGCCAGCACCTTGCTGTGGGCGGTGCAGGCATAGAGCATGCCGTTGACCTTCAGCGGAGTGTTCTCGTTGGTCAGCTCCACCGGATCGTCGGCGGTCGGCAGGTCGCCGGTGCGGATGCGCCAGGCTTCCTGCAGCTTGCCGACGTTGGCCGGGGTGATCTGCTTCAGCGGCGAGTAGCGGTCGCCGAATTCGGTGCGGCCATAGGACTGCCATTCGCCTTCGGGCATGGCTGGCGCGGTGCTGGTCATGTCGGCAGTGTCGCGGCCCAACTCGCCCATGATCTCACCCGGGTGGGTGAACTGGCTGGCAACGGCGGTGGCGCCGGCCAGGACCACGGCCACGCTCAGCGCAGCGGTACCCAGTGGAGCGGCGCCGTCACGCAGCAACGGACGGCGGAACCACGGCAACAGCAGGACCACGCCAAGGGCGAACCACAACGACAGACGTGGCACCAGTTGCCACCAGTCGAGGCCGACTTCCCACAGCGACCATACCGTACTGGCGAACAGTACCATTGCGTACAGGCCGAGCGCCGCACGGCGCGTGGCCAGCAGCAAAATCCCGGTCAGCGCCAGGCCGATACCGGCCAGCAGGTAGTACAGCGAGCCGCCGAGCATGCTCAGCTTGATCCCCCCGGCCAGCAAGGCCAGGCCCATTAGCAGAAGCACGATACCGAGCAGGCTCGGTAGCAGACGGCTTCGACTCAAAGCACCATCAGTGCTCATAGTGTGGTTCTCCGTGACGTTTTAAGTAGTCCCGCGCCTGTTCACTGTAGATGACGATCAGGCATGGGCAGGTTTCAGTTAATAAGGATTCGGTAGATGCAATCCATGTGGGAGCGAGCTTGCTCGCGATAGCGGTATGTCAGTCGACATCCATGCTGAATGTTACGCAGCCATCGCGAGCAAGCTCGCTCCCACAGGTTTTGTAGCGTTAGTTAGAACGACGACTGGATTTTGATCCCGCCGATCAGCGCGTCATCGACCTCATTTACACCCCCCGGATGGCGGATGTATTGCAGGTTCGGGCGCACGGTCAGCCAGTTGGTCACATGCACGCCGTAATAGAGTTCGGCGCTGTATTCGGTGTCTTGCGGCGGCAAAAAGGACGGGTCGTTGAAGTCGAAGACCGCGTGCGCCTGGTTGGTCGCCTCGGCGTTCTTGCGGTAGGCCGGGTTGACGTGAACCCGGGCCAGGGCGAAGCCGATATCGTCCTGGCTGCGGGCATCGAACAGGCCTTTGTAGACGACGCCGGCCTGGACATAGTTGTCGACGGCGTTGGTCTTTTTGTCGTGCATCGTGCCGTTGGCAAACACACTCAAGCCCCGCGAGTTATCGCTGGCGCGGCTGGTCAGTTGTTGCTGCACGCCCAGCCAGACGCCGTGCTTGCTCGATGCGCTGCGATACGCCTCGCCACTCAGGGCCGCCGGCTGACCGTTGCTGTCCTTGTAGACGTCGGTGGCCTTGGCGCTGCTGTAGTAGTAACCGGCGCGGTATTCGCCCGGCAGACCATTGAGTTTTGGCGTCCAGACCAACTCCACCGGCAGCACCGTGCCTTGGGTGCCGCTGCCGCTGAGCTTGAAGCCGTTGTCGCGATCCAGGTTCGACGGGTTCTGTTCATAGGCGCCGATTTGGGCGTAGAGCTCAGGCGTCAGGTGATATTTGACCCGCAGCGCCCATTGGCTGACCGGCCAGTTGTACCAGATGCCACCGGCCCAGTTACCAACCTGAGAGCCGCAGAACGCCAGGTTCTGGAAGTCGCAGGGAAAGCTGTTGAAGTCTTCGCCTTCACCAAAGCGGCCGGCTTTGATGTCGAGTTTCTGATCGAAGAATTTCTGCTGATACCACATCTGCGTCAGCCGGGTGGTCTGGCCACGGCCCCAGACTTCCTGGGCCGAAGTGAAACCGCCGACACGCGGATCGTTGATCCGGTCGTTGCTGATGTTGTTGCCGCTGCGTTCGGTGATGGTCAGCTGAAATTCAGCGTCGTGCCAGCCGAGGATCTTTTGCAGGTCCAGGTGCGTACCGAGGCCGAACTGGTCGCTGTAGCGCGCGGTGCGATCGTGGTCGTAGCCGCCGTGCAGGTTGCTGCCCATCTCGCCGGTGTAGTCGAGCTTGAAGTCGTAGCCTTTTTCCGCGAGTTGGGTGCGTGTGCCGTTCCAGTCGCCGAGCATCCACGGTGAGTCGCTATCGAACGCAGGGGCAGCCTGAGCGCAGGCGGCAAGACTCAGTGCGCTGAGTCCACCGATCAGGGTTATGGCTTTTCGGGCAGCAACAGTAGGGCGGACAGCGCTGTCTCGCAAAGTCTGAATGTCGGGCATAGAGAAGGAATTCTTGGTCTTTTAGGGGGGAGAGCGCTGAACGCTGCGAGGGTGAGTCGGGCAGGTGAAGCGTTTCAGCTTTAGGGGCGCAAGGATAATGATCTGTTACACAGAGAGAAAGGGCTTTTCTTGACATGGATCATTTCGGATTTGGTAACAGTGTGAATAACGCATAAGCATCTTGCTGTCCTACGCCCGTAGCAGCTGTCGAGCCTGCGAGGCTGCGTTCGAGGACGAAGTCCTCGCAAATCCTGGGTCCACGTTTTATCTGGAAGAACGCGCTGTCTGATTCAACGACTGCTTCGCAGCCGAACGCAACCTCGCAGGCTCGACAGCTGCTACGGGGGACCTACAGTTAACCCGGTATCCGACAAACACCTTTGCCGAAGGTCCTTCCACCGGACAGCACCCTCGGCTATGGTGCGCGGCTTCCTTTACTTTCTTCGTTCAAAGGCCTGGCATGACCGAACAGAACACCAACCCGCTGCACGGCGTGACCCTGGAACAGATCCTCAACGCGCTGGTTGAACACTACGAATGGTCGGGGCTGGCCGAGCGCATCGACATTCGTTGCTTCAAGAGTGATCCGAGTATCAAGTCGAGTCTGACCTTTCTGCGCAAAACCCCGTGGGCCCGCGAGAAAGTCGAAAAGCTCTATGTAAAGTTGATGCGTACCAAACGTCCGCTCTAAGGAATATAGATGCCCGCCGAGCCGACTCGACTGTCGCCCGTCATGAGACGTTTTGCCCACTCGGCCGCCGTGCTTGGCTGGCTGGGATTGAGCATTCAGTTGTACCTGGTGTTTTACGGCCGCTGGAGTGTCAGCGCCAGCCAGCTGGGTGGGCTGATGAGTTATTTCAGTTACTTTACGGTCCTGACCAATACGCTGGTGGCGACGGTGCTGACCTGCGCCGTGACTTCACGCGAGTCGAAGGGCCGTACGTTTTTTTTACAGCCGTGGGTCAGCAGTGGGATCGCCGTGAGTATTACGCTGGTCGGCCTGGCGTACAGCCTGTTGTTGCGGCATTTATGGCACCCGCAGGGCTGGCAGTTCATCGCCGACGAGCTGCTGCATGACGTCATGCCGTTGCTGTTTCTGCTGTATTGGTGGCGGTGCGTGCCCAAGGGCACCTTGCGCCTGAGCCACATCGGCTTGTGGGCGATTTACCCGGTGGTGTATTTCGCTTATGCCTTGCTGCGCGGGCACTCGCTGGGGCTCTATCCCTATCCTTTCATCGATGTCGAAAAGCTCGGTTATCCACAGGTGTTCATCAATGCCTGCGGGATATTGCTGGGGTTTGTGCTGATTGCGCTGGTGGTGGTTGGGCTGGATCGGTGGCGCGGACATAAGTAACGACACATCTTTGCGTTCTGACTCCCGTAGCAGCTGTCGAGCCCGCGAGGCTGCGTTCGGCCGCAGAGCGGTCGTAAAATCAGGCACCGTGTTTTTTCAGGTAAACCGCATACCCAGGATTTGCGAGGACTTCGTCCTCGAACGCAGCCTCGCGGGCTCGACAGCTGCTACGGGGTGTCGAACACCGGCAGGTGATCAGTCTTCGTCGCTTTCGTCCAATTTCCAATAACCCACGGCCTTCACCTGATCTTGACTCAAACCCTTCTCGTCCAGCAGCACGCGGCGGATCTGCCGTGAGACTTTGGATTCCGTCGCGATCCACGCATACAAATCGCCGCTCGGCATTGGCAGCTGTTGCACGGTGGTCAGCAGGTGGTTCTGACCCGCTTCGCGCAAGACCCAGATCACCTTGACCTCTGCCTGGCTTTCGAGGACTTGCTGTTCAGCGCCGTTCTCGATTTCCACCACCACCAGTGCGCGCCGGTTGGCCGCCAGGCCTTCGAGGCGGCGGGCGATGGCGGGCAGGGCGGTTTCGTCGCCGATCAGCAGATAACTGTCGAAGACGTCCGGCACGATCATCGATCCCCGTGGCCCGCCGATGTGCAGGAACTGGCCGGGTGTGGCCTGCGCCGCCCAGGTGGCGGCAGGGCCATCGCCGTGCAGGACGAAGTCGATGTCCAGCTCCAGCGTGTCCAGGTTGTAACGGCGTGGCGTGTAGTCGCGCATCGCAGGCAGCGGCCCGTGGTCTTTGCCGGCGCCCAGCACCAGGGTTTCCAGTGTTGCGTGTTCCGCTGCGGTTTGCGGGAAAAACAGCTTTACGTGGTCGTCGGTTCCGAGGCTGACAAAACCGGCCAGCTCCGCTCCGCCGAGGGTGATCCGGCGCATGCGCGGGGTCAGGTCGAGCACCCGCAGCACTTCCAGACGACGGCGCTTGAGCTCGTGGCTGACACGGTGAATGGTTTGCACGATGACTTCAGTCATTCGGCCTTCTCCTGAACAGGTTGAACGACAGGGCCATCGACGATGGCTTTGGCGGTGTTGTTGAGCAAGTCGCGCACCCGCAGGATTTCTTCCGGGCTCCAGCGTCCGTGATGCATTTGCAGGGCATGACGGAGGTTGTGCACCGCTTCGTGAATTTCGGCGGGTCGATCCTGGCCGCGCAACGAGCGCTTGCTGACTTCGATACGCATGCGCACGCCATCCAGGGCGATCGCCTGTTCGCTTAGTGACAGACGTCCGGCGTCGGTGATGCTGTAGCGTTTTTTCCCGCCCTCGGCGTCGCCGAGGATCATTTCGCTTTCTTCAAGAAAGGTCAGCGTCGGGTAGATCACGCCGGGGCTGGGGCAGTAGGCGCCGTCGAACATGCTTTCGATCTGGCGGATCAGGTCGTAGCCGTGGCACGGCTGTTCGGCGATCAGCGCCAGCAACAGCAATTTCAAGTCGCCGGGGGCGAACACCCGCGGGCCACGACCACCGCGTTCGCGGCTGGGGCCTGGGCGTTTTTCGAAGCCGTCGCGGCCTTCGCTGTGGTCACGGTGGGAATGATGGTCTCTCATTTCTGCGTTCTCTCGTCGTGTTTAGATACAACTTAAGATATATCTTTACAAAAGACAACGGTCAGGCGCAGGCGTGGGAGAAGGCAAGAAATTTATTCGTACAATTGTCGGACAATTCAATATCGAAAAAATGATGGTTTTAATCCAGTCAAGCCTTAAAAAATTAGTGTTAACTCTCTAATAGTTTGGTTCGGGCCTTTATTTGCTGGTTATTAGGCATTGGTATTACGGACAACGCATTGTCTGGTGTCCTGTATTGTTTTTCTAAGCTTTTCTGTCTGTGGTCTGGATCTTACAGTTGCTAACGGTTTTTTTGATATTTCGTATTTTATCTCTCTATGCTTGCGGCGATCTAACCTACAGAGTCGCAGGATTTTTCCTGCTTACTTTCCATAGGGATTCCCCGATCATTTGCCGGCGTTGAAAGTTAAGACAAAACGCTATCAGGGAGCGTTAGGGACCTTCGGTTTGTTTTAACTTTCGATGAGCCAAACCTTATTAAAAAGACAGGTATCAAATGATGTTCAAGAAAATCGCAATCGCTGCTCCTCTGACTGTTCTGGCGCTGAGTTCTTCCATGGCTTTTGCAGAAGGTGAAGAGCGTCACTCCATTAATATGATTGCATCGATTCCAACCGTGCAATTCCATGTGAAGCCAGTGGAGCCAAGCTTGATCGTCGACGATCAACGGCTGGTCCACAACCAGGTCACCGATGAGTTAAGCACTTTGCGTGCACAATTCGACACCAAACACGCCGCTGGCTCGATTGCGGCCATGCTTGAAGAGGAAGCCTACCTGGGCAACGGTGTAGCGGCCGATAAGATCCCTTTGACAGTGACATTCAACGGCAAGGTACTGAACACTTCTACGGCAGTGGAAGTAGTCGGCGAGTCCGAGTCCACTCCAGGCAAGCGTGTCGAACTGGTCGTTGCTCCTACTAAGCCAGCCACCGGTGGCTATAAGCCGGGTGATTATACCGGTAAGGTCGCCATGCGCTTCGATGCAGTACTTACAACACCTTGATGTTCCTTGATGCCCGGTGAGCGCAAATCTCATCAGGCATCCCTCGCCGGTCGGCAGGCCAATAACCTCCTGTCGACCGGACTTTTACTGTGTCGACCGTACATACTTAGAGTATTTCGTTCATGTTCCCGATGACTCCCATCGCGGCTGCGCTCGCACTTTTTATTTGTGCCAATGCCTTGGCTGCGCCCACTAATAACGGCACAACCCCCCGAAGTTTGCTCGCCCAGGCCAAAGGTTTGCCGGCGGACTTCGAAGAGCATTTCTTCGATGTGCCGTTGGCCGTTCGGGTGGAACTTGATCAACAGTTTCTCGGGGAGGCGATGATCGTATTAACCCGCGATGATCGCATCACCCTGCTCGACTTTACCGATACCAGTGACAGTAACTTCAAGGCCAGCGAGCGTGAAATCTGGAGCGCTTACTTACAAAAAAGCGTGGCCCTTGGCGCCTGCAAAGGCAGTTGTCCGGAGCAGATGCTGGCCGTGCATTACAACCTCGCCAATTCCCTGGTATCGATCGTCACTGAAAACGCCGAGCGCGACACTGAAACCAAGCGTTATTACGCGTTGCCCGAAGACGGCAGCAGCGGCTTGATCGTGCGTAACCAATTGAACCTCAACGGCGGCCAGGATCAGGACCTGGGCGGGCGTTATGGTTTGGAGGCCAGTGGCAGCCTGGGCAACTGGACCCAGAGCCTGAACATGCAACTGGCTCGCCTCGGCGGGCCGGATGACAAGCTCTATCATGCTGTGCACGAGCTCTACAGCCAACGTGAGCTGGAGGGCAGCTTTCTGCGCCTGGGCTATTTCACCCCCAACTCCGAAGGTCTGAGCCGTCAGTTGCGCTCGTTCGGTGCCAGCCCGGACACGGCGGTGGGCGCCATGTACGGCAGTTCCGACAGCCTGGCGATCAACAGCGCCAAGCCCAGCGTCTACCCGATCTATGTCACCGCCAACCGTCAGGCCTCGGTGGAGATTTTCCGCAATGGCGTGCTGATCAATACCCAACCGGTCGATGCCGGTTTGCAAACCCTGGATACCCGGCCCTTGCCCGGTGGTATCTACGAAGTGGAAGTGCGGTTGATCGAAGACGGTCAAATCACCTCCACGACCCAGGAGCTGGTGTACAAGCCCAGCAACTGGCGCAACCACGATGAGCGCTGGCGTTACAACCTGTTCGCCGGGCAGGAAAGCAAGCTGTTGAGTAACTGGGATGATCAGGCTTACGGCGAAATGACGGCCGGTGCTGCCGTCAACTACCTGCTGCATCCACGGGTCATCCTCGGGCTTTCGGGCCGCCAGGTGCGGGATGCGCTGCAATACGGCTCGTCGGTCGACTGGACGCTGGCCGACAACACCAGCCTCTACGCCAACCTTTATAAAACCGAAAATCACGGCACCGGCCTCGATCTGCAAGCCATGTACAACTATGGCGCCGGCAGCGTGTTCGCGACCCATAACCGCAGTTGGCTGGACACCACCAATACTTTCGAAACCCTGCCCGACGGTACACGCGTGCGCCAGCGCAATGTGTTTATCGGCCAGACCAGCAATTCGTCGTTATCGGTGAATCACCGGGTCAGCAGTAAAAGCTCGGTCAATGCACGGGTCTCCCACAGCGATGGCAACACCGAAGGCGTGGGCCTGGATCTGGGCTGGACCCAGCGCGGCAACCTGTTCGGCAGCGATGCCAACTGGCGCTTCTCGGTGTTCGATCGACCCGGCTCCTTCAGCAGTGGCGACGCGCGCAATCGCGGGGTCGACCTGAACGTCAGCCTGGCCCTCGGCGGGCCGGGTGAGCAGATATCCGGCAGCATCGGTACACGCACCTCCCGTGACGGCGGTCGCGATAACAATGCTTCGGTCACCTACCGCAAAGACCTGCAAGGCCATTTACTGCAAAGCGTCTCGGCCACCGCGATCACCGACACCTACGGCGTCGGGCTGTCCGGTATGAGCAACTTCCAGACCGAGGCGATCAATGGCGACGCCTTTGTCCAGCGTTCCTCCTTCAACGGCAACCTCACCGGCGGCTTGAACCTGGACAGTACCGTTGCCGTGGGTGGCCAGAAAATCGTCATGACCAGCCAGCATCAAGGCAGTGGTGCCGGGATGATCATCGACGTCGAATCCGACCTCGATGAAATCGCCCTGCGCGCCGACGACTTGAGTGGTGGCAGCACGAGCTTGCGGCCGGGGCGCAACTTCATCCCGATCACCGCTTACAAAAGCAGTTCGGTGAGTTTCGACTTCGAGGGCAACCACCCGCCGGCGGCGACCATTCAACCGGCACGCACCGGCTATCACCTGAACAAGGGCGGCGTGGACTACCGCAAGATCACCGTCAGCAAAACCCTGACCGTGCTCGGTCGCCTGGTCGATCCTCAGGGTAAGCCACTCAAGGGCCATCACCTCATCAACCACGCCAGCCGTGGCGTGAGTGAAGTGGATGGCTTCTTCTCCATGGAAATGAACGCCGGCTCGCCGACGCTTGAAGTGCGGCGTGGCGATCAATTGCTGTGCCAGTTCCGACTCGATACGGCCAATGCGCGTAATGAAAACAATGTGCTGATGATCGGTGATTTGCGTTGCGCGCCGGACACTTTGGCAGATACCACCCTCACCGCCGGATCGGCAGGTTGATGATGAATAGTGATGTAAAAAATTACTTGGCCGGATTGTTGTGTGCGGTGTTCGCACCGTCGGCCCATGCGCTGACCCAGCACATCACGGCGGTGTTTACACCTGATCCGGCGAACGTGCTCAAGAACGAGTTCGTCAATACCACACCGGTCAGCGGGTTTTGTGCCGGCTTTGGCCATACTATTTGTCAAAATCACGGATATTTTTCCATTCAAGCGCCTATCGGCGGGTCGTCACCGGACCTGGGGCCGGGTGTTCCGGTGATTTACGCTAATCATGCAAACCCTCGGGACGGGGCAATGTTCAAGGTACCCTCCGAATGGCGGGATGTGCCAGTCACCCATACCCGCACGGGTGAAGTGGAAACCGTGCAGATGCGTATATCAGGGATTGGTCAAGCGACAGTGACGCGTCCAGGTATCGACGTTTGGCCATGGAGAGGTTTTACGAATGTGTCCGCCCCGTGTGTTGCCTCCGGGCTCTCCTCGGGCGGGGGGGTCAATTTACGCTTCTTCTGGCTAGTCCCTGAAGGTGCGGGTGCTTGCGGTGTGAAGCCTATTCGGGACGCTACACGTTTTGCATTCGCTAGCATGGATTACTCTTACGCGCTGAAGACTCCCAATCCGTTGAGTATGTCCTCCGGGGAATACACCGGCACCCTCAACTATACGATGGGGCCGGGGAGGGATTTCGATTTCGGCGATGTTGTAATCTCTGACGAAGACACATTGACCTTCAACTTCACCCTCGAGGTGCAACACGCACTGAAAGTCGAAGTGCCCCCCGGTGGTAACCGGGTGGAACTGGTCCCCCAGGGCGGCTGGCAAGCCTGGTTGAATCAGGGGCGTAAACCTGCGCGGCTGTTCCGTGACCAGACCTTCAACATCTCGGCCTCGTCGCGCTTCAAGATGCAGCTCGAATGCCAGTACAGCCAGGACGGCAAAACCTGCTCGTTGCATGAGCCGCTCTCCGGGCACTTCGTGCCGCTGAACATCAGCGTCAGCCTGCCCAATGGCCTGACGGACGCCACCGGTCAACCGGTCAACCGGCGTCCATTGTTGCTCGACGGCAGCGGCACTGAACTGTTTCAACCCGGTTTTTATGTCGAACGCAAACCGGGAACCCTGCACTTCGAGATTGCCAGGGAAAAGGTCGAAGAGATGTTGACGGGCGTCGCTAAAAAATACTCCGGCACCGTCACGGTGATCTGGGATTCGGAAGTTTAAGCCGTATTCACATTGGCCCGATTCGGCTGTGTTTAATCATTAAGGTGAAATGTTATGAAACGCCTGTTGGCACTCTTTGGTTTTTATCTGTTTTCTCACACGGTCCTTGCCGGGCCGCAAATAAATGTCGGTGTTGTATACGATTATCTGGACGGCGATAAAAGTACTTATTTGAAGCGCGTGTTCAATGGCGGTGACAGCACCGCTTTCGTCAAGATCAACATCCTCGAGATCATCTACGACGCTGACGGCACTGCTCGCGAAATCCCGTTGCAGAACCAAACCGATGGCGCGTCCCGCGACGGTCTGATGGCCAGCCCGGCACGGCTGATCGTGCCGGCCAACGGCATGCAGGGTTCGCGCTTGCTGTACATGGGCGAGCGGGAAAAAGAGCGCTACTTCCGGGTTCGTTTCGTGCCGGTGGTCCCGGAAAAGGAGGACGAATTCGTGGTGTCTGCCGAAGAACGAGAAGACTATAAAAAAGGCTTGTCGGCCGGGGTTAACGTATTGGCCGGTTATGGCACGGTGTTTTTCGTGCGTCCCAAAGAGACACGCTTCGATAGCGTGATCAATGACGGCCCGGGTAAGTACCAAGTTCGCAATAACGGCAACAGCGTGGTGGTGATCGACGAGTTCAAGGATTGCTCGATCAAGAGCGAGAGCGACTGCCAACCGACGACCAAACATCACATTCTGGCCGGGCGCACCTTCCAGTTCGAAAAGCAGGCCGGTCGTGAATACCGGTTCACGATGATTGAAGGTGCAAGTACCAAAAAACTGGAGATAAAGGGGTAAGTTGTTATCTTTTTACCGGCATCGAAGCGTAAGCAACAGGTGATCAGCATGTTTAAAATATTAACGACATTAACTTCAATGACGCTCCTGACGCTGGCCAGTACCTATGCGTTGGCTATTCGAGAGAGCGAAACCTTTGAAGTGTCGGTGACTATTCCCACCGCGGAGTTCTATGTTTTGCCGTCGGAATCGGACTGGATTCACCGGGAGCAACGTCTGGTGTGGAATCTGGTCACTTCTGAATTAAGCCCTTTGCGTAAAAACTTCGACGTCAAAAACACCAACGGCGGGATCTCTGCCCGGCTGAATGCCGAGCCGTACCTGAGCAACGGCAGGGACACCGACAATATTCCATTGATCGTCACGTTCAACAAACAACGACTCACCGTCAATGCTGAAGAAGTGATTTCGGAAACCGATGGCAAAACCGGTAAACGCGTGGGCCTGGAAATCGCGGCGGTTAAACCGGATGACGGTTACAAGGCCGGTGAGTACTACGGCAATGTAAACATGATGTTTGAAGCAATCGCCCCCTGAGTGGTTTGACCGGCATTAATGTGCTGATGATCGGTGATGTGTGTTGCATCCCGGATACCTTGGCGGATGCAACCTATAAGACCGAGGTGGCGAATTGAGTATTTATAAAGTGAGCAGGTGCGGGATGTTCAAAAGAGCGCTGATCCGCTCGGCGTTGATAGGTTTGGCGTTGGGATTATTTATTCGCCCTGTCGGCGCTGAAGTTGTGCAAATTACTGCTGAGTTCAAGCCGGACCCGTCAAGGCCTAATGTTAATGAATTCAAGAACACGACACCGAATAGTGGGCATTGCACGAGGCATGAAGCCCAATGCAAGCGATGGCAGATCTTCAGCATCGGCACCCTGATCGAACTGCATGCTGATCGCGCAATTCCTGCCAGGCATACCGATCCCCGTCAGGGCGCGATGTTTAATGTACCGGCCGGTTGGAAAGATGTTCCCATCTTTGACACGCACGGTAAGGCGTCAGGCGTGGTGCAGGTACGAATCGCCGGCATTGGCGGGCAATACCAGTTGAGTGAGAGGGTTCAGCAGCTGATTGGTAGAGAACTCGACCCTGTTTATGCTCACAGTTTGCTTTGGAGGGAAGGAAGTTGGCTGGACCCCCCGCCCCCGTGCGGCATGGGGGGAGTGACCCGCTCTGAAGACTATACTGTTGAATTTTTCTGGACCACTCCGGTTGAAGGCGTGTGCTCGATGCAGGCGGCCTATGACATCCCGGGATTCTCCTATAAGAGTGTCGACTTCGCGTACCAACTGCAGACCCCCAACCCGCTGAAAATGGCTCCGGGCGTCTATACGGCAACGACACTTTATACCGTCGGCCCGGGGGCGGACTTCGACATGGGGAATATCATGCAGCCCACGGACGGCACTATTCAGCTCGCCTTCACCCTGACGGTCGACCATGTATTCAATATCGAACTACCACCGGGTGGTCATAAAGTGGAACTGATTCCGCAAGGTGGCTGGCAGGCGTGGTTGCAGCAAGGTCGAAAACCGGCACGATTATTTCGAGATCAAACCTTCAATATCTGGACCTCTACGCCCTTCAAGATGCAATTGAAGTGCGCCATTGAAATCGGCAATACCTGCGGCCTGCGTAACGAAGAAGGTAAAGAAGTCCCCGTACAGGTTGCCGTCAGTTTGCCTCACGGTCTGGCGGACGTAACCCACTCTCCAGTTAACAAACGACCGTTACAGCTCGATGGTATTGGGACGGAAAAATTTGAACCCAATGTTTATGTCGATCGTAAACCTGGCACCTTACACTTTGAAATCAGAAAGGAATCGGTAGAACAAATGTTAGCGTTTGATGGGCGTAAATACACGGGTGATGTCACGGTGATCTGGGATTCGGAAGTTTAACGGCAATGTAAACATGATGTTTGAAGCGCTCACCCCCTGAGTGGAGTGATCGGAATTAATGTGCTGATGATCGGTGGTTTGTGCTGCACGCCCGATACCCTGGCAGATGCGACATATAGGGCTTTGACCTTTGGCTGATTGGCCGTCTAGATCATGCCGAAGAAACAGGATTTATTAAGGTGAATACCATTTACTCCGTGAAAAAACTGCTAGGTTCTTGTTTGCTTGGCGTGGCTCTGGGGGGAACTCCATTGTTAGTCGAGGCCGCCACTATGAATATCCGGGCTGAGTTCAGTCCGGACTCCGCGAACCCCATGGTCAATAGGTTTGTCAATGTGACACCTTCTACGGGGTACTGCGCCCAGCTTCCGGAGGCCTGTAGATTCGAGAAAATATTCAGTCTCCAGACCCCTGTTACTTTTAGCTCCACGGGGCCGATTATTGGTCGGCACACGGACCCTCGACAAGGGGCGATGTTCAAGGTTCCTGCCCAATGGAAAACGCTCACCGTGACCAAAATGGAAGGTGAGCATTCAGGGGGGAGTGAGACTGTGGAAATGAAAGTGCGTATTGCGGGTATAGGTACTCGATATCGACTCAGTGATACGGCATCGAATCTGGTAGGACGTCCGGACAGTGATCATCGTTTGTTGTGGTCTGGGCAGAGTTGGGCCGAACCTTCTTCTCCGTGTAGACGCACTAGTACCAGTACCTTTACTCCAACAGAATTCAGGTCGTTCTGGCTGGCGCCGGTTGAGGGTGTTTGTTCCAAGACAGCCGCCTATACAATTCCTGCTGTCGATTATATTGCTTTCGATTTTGCTTACGAGCTTGAAACGCCTGAGCCGCTAAAACTGTCCCAAGGGATTTATGCCGGGAGTGTGACTTACACGATTGGACCTGCTGGCGACTTTGATATGGGCGACATAATGTTGCCCAGTGACAACACGCTGACCCTGAACTTCACCCTGGATGTGCAACATGCACTGAAAGTTGAAGTGCCCCCCGGTGGTAACCGGGTGGAACTTGTCCCCCAGGGCGGCTGGCAAGCCTGGTTGAATCAGGGGCGTAAACCTGCGCGGCTGTTCCGTGACCAGACCTTCAACATCTCGGCCTCGTCACGTTTCAAGATGCGGCTCGAATGCCAGTACAGCCAGGACGGCAATACCTGTTCGTTGCATGAGCCGCTCTCCGGGCACTTCGTGCCGCTGAACATCAGCGTCAGCCTGCCCAATGGCCTGACGGACGCCACCGGTCAACCGGTCAACCGGCGTCAGTTGTTGCGCGACGGCAGTGGTACCGAACTGTTTCAGCCCGGTTTTTATGTCGAACGCAAACCGGGAACCCTGCACTTCGAGGTTGCCAGGGATCAGGTCGAAGAGATGTTGACGGGCGTTGCAAAAAAATACTCCGGCAACGTCACGGTGATCTGGGATTCGGAAGTTTAAGCCCCCCGATTCACAGTGGCCCGATTGGGCTGTGTTCAATCATTAGCGATTGACCGGTATTGACGCGTAAGCAGGGATTTGCGCTGTACGTCGGCCACCTTGGCCGACTCCACTTTCATGTCCGAAGCAGGGAGCTGACCCATGATGAAAATGACCCGACCGATGTTGCTCCAGGGGATTCTATTGTGGTGCGTTGCGTTTTCTGCCAGTGCGGCAACGCAAAACGTGACGGCGGTTTTCAGGCCTGATCCGCAAAACCCGATGGTTAACAAATTCACCAATACGACACCGGAAAGCGGCGTCTGCCCCTGGCACATGCCCGCACGATGCAAGGCCCTCAATATTTTCAGCATCCGCAGCTACGACATCACCTTCAGCTCCAATGGCCCGATATTGCTCAATCATGTCGGGCCTGGCCCCGTGGATGAGCGCAAAGGTGTGATGTTCAAGGTGCCGTCCGAGTGGCGCAGTTTCGAGGTGGTGTCAGACAGGGGCGAACGAAAGACGGTTGAGATGCGGATTGCCGGAATTGGCAATCGCGTTGATGTCACAAGGCCTGCAACCACTAGCTCGTGGGGCCCCAGAACCTGGCTGTATGCGCCGGCCCCCTGTGTGAGCTCCGGTTTTTTTACGGCGACCAGTTCTTACGGTTTGTGGTTCTGGATTGTGCCTGAGGGGGCGGGTGCTTGCTCCCTGAACGCCGTGAATGAGATACCCGCCCTTCATTACGCCTCCACCTTCGAATACGGCTACGAATTGAGAACGCCCAGTCCCTTGGGCATGTCGACGGGGCACTACAGTGGGTCGATTTCCTACTCAGTGGGTCCGAACAAGGATTTCGACTTCGGCGACATCATGATTCCCAATGACGATACGTTGACCTTCAACTTCGACCTGGAGGTGCAACACACCCTCAAAGTCGATATTCCACCGGGCGGCAACCGTATTCAGTTGGTGCCGGCCGGCGGCTGGCAAAGCTGGCTGCAACAAGGTCGCAAACCGACGCGATTATTCAGGGATCAAACATTCAATATTTCAGCGAGTTCGCGTTTCAAAATGCGACTGGAGTGTGAGTACACCCAGGATAGGAATACCTGCTCGTTGCACGAACCTGCCTCTGGTCACTTCGTGCCACTCGTTATCAGGGTCAGTCTTCCCCCGGGTTTGAACGATGCGAGTGGGCAGCCGGTCAGTCGACGACAGTTACTGCTTGACGGCAGCGGCACCGAACTGTTTCAGCCTGATCTTTACGTAGACCGAAAACCCGGGACGTTGCACTTCGAAATCCCGGCGGACGAAGTGCCGGAGATGATTCACCCAGGACAACAACGGCAGTACTCGGGACGCGTGACGGTGATCTGGGATTCAGAGGTTTAATCCTGTTTGACGCGTCGAGGCTCGACAGATGAAAGTGAACTTTCACCTGTCGAGCACATCGCTGTGAGGGCGGGATCAGCCTGTCACAGGCCGGCTTTTTTCAGTGCTTCGTGTGTCAGGCGTCTGCTCAGGTTCTTTTCCTGATCGTACATTTCATTATTCAGGCGATCCTCTGTTTGCAGGGACATCGGCTGATCGGTAAAGACCTCCTCGTGAGGCATCGATAGTCTGTCTGCCAGGACTTTCAAACGGTCCTGCAACCCGATGCGTTGCTCGGTGGACAACTCTTTGGCGGCCGCCCACTCCCGTTGTGCCGTAATCAGGTCGGTCAACAGGCCCGACCTTGTCTGATACAGCGCTTCATTTGCTCTGAATTCGCTTGGGTAGCGGTCATTCAGATAGTTGATCCAGAAGTCTCGCTCATTCATCGAGTCCACCAGGCCGTCACCTTCCTCGAGTGCGGTTACCGTTTCAAAGGCTTGCTCGATGTTGGCGTCGCTGACACCGGCAACGCGCCGGAAGAGCATGCGTTGCGACTGCCACGGCAGATCCAGGCGCTGGGCCAGGGAGGTCTGGTAGGCCAGATAGACTTCGACGTCATCCGGGTTGCCCCCTCGAGCCTGGATATCGGCACGGGCAATCTCGTTGACCCGCTCCAGGCGCGCAGCTCCCCTGGCCAAGGTCACCAGTTTGTTTTGCAGCACGGCATTCGAGGTCGAAAACGCGTGCGCCTCGGCGGCCAGCACTTGCACGCCCATGTTGTTGAAGAGTTGAGCGCCCGCGTCGGCGCAGGTGGCGGGGGTGGACGCCATGGCGAAGAGTTTTTCGCGCAATCGGGGGTTCAGGTCCATGGCATCGATGGTTCGCCACACCCGTGCAGATAATTGCTGGCGTGCGTCGCGGCCGGTGCGGTAGTCCGCGGACTGCGTCAGGCTATCGATGACGGTGAAGAAGTCCGTTGAGCCGGGTTCAGCACCCAGGTCAGACCAGGCTTCGGGCCTGGCAACGCCTTGCCCATCGAGAAATCCCCACCAGCCCCTGTCGTTGGGTCTTGGCCATTTTTCCTTGGCCTTTTCGGCGAGTGCGTTGTAGGTGTGACGGCGAGGTATTCCCACCGAGGTTCGATAGTCTTCATAGCGCAGTCGGTTTGGCTCCGACAGGTCCTTTGCGTTGAGCATCGTGCGCGCCACGATGAAGGCATCGTCGGAGCCCGGAACGACCTCGGGGATCGTTGCAATGGGGTTAAACCTCATGTCGAGGAAAAAACCACGGGGTCGGCGTTTGGCCCAGAGCCCTTCTGGCCAGGTGTTGATGTTGGTGTTGAACAGCGTCAATTCGCGCAGCGCCGGCATGCGTCCGACGTCGGGAAGACGCCCCAACGGATTGTTATCGAGCCGCAGGACTTCCAGGCGGGTCAGGTCTTTGAGTTGCTGAACATTCTCGGCCGTCAACGGAATGAAGTTGTCGCTCAGCCGCAGCGTCTTGAGAAAGTGCATCTGGCCGATGTGTTCAGGCAACGCAGTCAATCGGCATCGACGCGCCGACAAATTGCGCAGGTGTCGAAAGTCTTTCAGCAGGCCGTTGGCTTGCATTGAAAACGGGGTGCTGTCCAGGTTTAACGTCGTGACTTTATCCAGATACTTGCCCAGATCTGGCAGCATTTTCCACCAGTACTCCAGATTAATGTCTTGCTGAAAAGCGCTCGACAGATCCAGGGTGTAACCGCTGTCCAGCTGCGGCCCCGGCGCATCGACTGCTCTGGTTTGTCTTTCGAAGCACTTGATCAGTTGCCTGGCAATGTGTCGTCCTCCGTCGTCGACAAAATTCAGGCCAACGGGCTCCCAGATATCGGGCTGTTGATAGCGCCATTGATTCAGGATGACGCGCAGTTCGTCGAGCTCTTGCTCAAGCTGCGTAACGGCTGCGAGTGGCTCGGGGTGACGGTTCAAGGATTCAACGAACGAGGCCACATCACGGGAACTCATGTTCGGGTAGAGGTCCTGGACTCTTTCGGTCAGGGTGGTGCCCTCTCTGCTCTGGGCACCACCACGAAGCAACAGCAGTGTTTCGCGACGTGGAGCCCCCCGCACTGGCGGCTCGGCCAACAGTGTGCGACGCACATTTGGCGGTTCGGTTTTGGCCATGACCCATTGTTTGAAGAACTCGCCCTGGCCAACGCGGTAACCCAGGGCGCTGCGTTGTTTAGCGGGCAGCGCATGGAGGAGTGATTCGTAGAAGTCATCGGCCTCGTGCAGCAGATTGTGTTCTGCATCACGGACCTCGTACCGCTGCGGCTCCTTGTTGATCAGCAACCTGACGGTCGAGGCGTCCGCTGCGCCTGCGTTGCTACTCAGTGGGCCGTCGACACTGCCCACGCGGACCTCGATTCGCAGGTCACCGAATGTATCGGTGTTCTGGCGCAGGGCCCCGAGTACCAGCCGTTCGGTGTTCTCGGTAAACAGCGAGTCGCGAATCAAGCCTTCACTGGCCCGGGTGGCCTGTACCTCGGATTGCAGCTCCCGGGCGATGTTTTTCAAGCGCAGGGGAATGCGCTCTTCGTCGTTGATGGCGGCGCCTTCCAGCGGATTGGCGTTGGTCAACAGGCGTTCGATCAGCGTGATGGGAAGTTCAGGGAACTGGCGTTTGATCACCTCGGCAGGCTTGTCGCCGGTCTGCCCGCGGTTGGTGTAGTCATCATTGAACAGCGCTGCCCGGTTTTGCTGCGCCAGTGCTGCCAGTTTCTGGCGTAGCTGTCGGGTGCGAACCTTGAGTGAGGCGCGTGGGGTATCCAGCGGCTGATCGAGCATGACCGGCGTCGCATTGGCATCGAGTGTTTCCATCACGTTGTCCAGTAGTTTGCCTTTGAGCAACTCTCGTTCAGTCAGTTGCACGACCAGTTTGCGGCCATGCGCAGCGTTTGAACGGGTGTACTCCCAGACGGTACTGAACTGGTTGTCGATGATTTGCATCGAGACACCGTCGGGCCAGAGGCCGTAGCGTGTCATGAGGTGCAATTGAGTGATTGGGCTGGCCTGGGCGTAGATCGCGGGGTTGTCGCTGTTCATTTGATCGATGAAGGTTTGCACGTCGTTGTCGATGGTCAACCGGCTGAGGGTGTCGTCGAACAACAGTGGGGGCGTGGTGTTCTCGGCATACATCCGGCGCAGTTCGTCGGGCTGTGTGCCGCTGGCCCGCAGGGCCTCTTCACGTTGGGCTTCGCTCAGGTCGTTCACCGAACGCCCCATCCGGCGTAGCAGTGTCGAGGTGTCCCATGCCCGTGGTTGCTCGAAGTCGAGCACGTAAGCGCCGGCGCCGTTATGGCTGAGTGCCGGTTGGTAGGCGTCGATGCGCGCGGGGTGCTGGAGGCGTTGCAGGCCGGTTCGGGAGTTGTCCTTGACCTCATAAAAGTGTGTATCGAGTTGCACGAAGGTTTTACCGGCATGTCGGTACACGCCCGGTTCAATCGGGGTGAGATTTTCCGGCAGTTGGCCCTTGAAGCGGTAAGGTTCAAGGTCGGGTTTCCACAGGCGGGTGTTGCCATCGGGCAATTTGATCGGCTTCAAGCTTTCGATAAAAGGTGAAACCGTGTAGTGGAACACGGGTGCGAGGACAATAGCGGTGGCGACGTTTTCGATGACGTCGGTGATGTGCGCCCAACCGGCCTCGCGGTCGCCTTCGCTGAGTTCTATAGCACCTTCGAGGACTTCTGAAAGCAACTGGCCAGCCATGACCACCAGCATGGCCTCGCCGAGACCGGGTACGAACATCGCAAATACGCCGACAGCGGTGAAGCCGATGTTCAGGTAGTTGGCCCAGCGCGCTGATCGAGCCTTGGCATCTTGATCCTCGGTGGGGATCGCCATGATTCGGGCATCCTCAAACAAGCGATCCAGCTTGATGTCGTGAAGCAATGACCAGGGGTCGAAAGATTCCCACAAGCCTTTGCCTCTCATGGTGACGCCCCGGACATAAAAGTAGGGGTTCTCTATCGGGTCGCGGCGCGTGCTCCGATCCCCCGGTCCGGGAAGCGCGGTGTGGAGCAGCGCTTGTTCGGTTATTCGTACCAGTTCATGACGCCGCCAGGTGATGGCGAATGACTCCGGCGGTCCGTCGCTGGCTTTCTCGGTAAAGCGACTGAAGTAATAGGATTTGTCTCGCTCTGCCACGAATCGGCTGAAAAAAACCTGGTAGTCGGTTGGCTCCAGAGCCGTTTGCCCACTGGAACTCCCTTGCGGGCGGGCCATGAATTGTCGGGTCAACTCCTGCTCGAACCCGGAAAACGAGGCATAGCGCTTGACCGGATGTTCAGGGTCATCGGGAATGTAGGCAAGCACGTAGCCGTGGTGATAGCGATGTGGAACGGTGGGCATGAAGACCATGCAGTCGGACAGCCTCAGACCCATGACACTCAAACTCATGAAGAAAACCTGTTTGTCGCCCTCGATGATTTTTTGTTGGCCGGCGACCACCTTCAGCAGCAGGTCGTAATCGCGTTGTTCAATGTCTTTTTTGACCAGTGCCATGTACGCCGCTGCTTTCAGGGCGTTCTTCTGATGGGTTGTGACCTTGTTCTGCAGAAGCGATTTGGCGAACGGATCTTCAGGGCGCAGAAAATCCTTGAGGTAAGCCTGGTACTTTCCGCCAATGTCCAGGGATCGACAGAAACGCGTGAACGTCTCGATGCCAAGCGACGTCCGGACGCGATCAAAGTGTCCTCGTTTATCGGGTTGGCTGATGAAGCCAGAACTGCTGTCAAAGAATCCGGGCTGAACTTCGTCTGCTTCGAAGTTGTGCAACGCCGCCTGTAGCAATGAAAACGTCTTGACGGCAAAGCCACCGCTCTTGATGCCGAATATACCCAGGCTTTTGGGGGCGTAGAGCCTCAGCCAGGTCGTGTCGGGGTCGAGATTGGCGTCCAGCTTTTTCAGTTCCGGCAGCAGCAGCTCCCTGGCGAAGTCATGAATGTTTTTCAGGTTTTTCTTGAAAATCCGGTCTTGCTCGTTCTGGGATTTCAAGAGTGCATCGTTGAAGATTTTAAGCTGGCTCTTCTGTGCTTGTGACGCGTTGTCGTACCACGGCGGGGTGATCGGCCGGGTCTGCTTGAGTGCCGCGCGTCGATCGGCAGCCGCCTGGAAATGCTGCTGCGAAATGGCATTTTTGATGATGTGAAAATGTGCGCCCGGTTCTTTGAGAGCGGACAACTCGCGAGGGTTTCCTGGAAATTCAAACACTGCTCGTCTCCTTGAGTCAGGTGGGAAAACCCAGCCTACCCAGACGAGCAGCGTGAATGAGTTACATAGTTATCGTGATGGTCAGCGATCGGCCATGGTTGCCTGGCACAGAGTGTGGGTGCCGGGTTGCAGGTACGGCGTGAGAATCGGCGCCATGCCCTTGAGTACTTGCACCGGCAACGCCGAGGTGAATTTGTAGGCTTGCGCCGAGGCACCGGGGACGAACGCGGTCAGGGTGCCAAAGTGGTTGTTACCGATATAGAACACGAAGGTCGCGGTACGGTTGATCGATTTCGAACTCAGAACCCGCCCGCCGGAGCCGAAGGCTTCGATGCGGTTATCACCCGTGCCGGTCTTGCCGCCCATGGCCAGGGGAGTGCCGTCCGGCAGTTTGAACGTACCGGCGACCCGTTTGGCGGTCCCGGCATCCACCACTTGCGACAACGCTTCACGCATCGCCGTCGCCACTTCGGAAGGCATCACGCGTTTGCCTTTGCTCGGGTCGTTGATCAGCGTTGTTTCATAAGGCGTGCCGGCGGCGAAGTGCAGGCTGTCGATGCGCAGGGTCGGCATCCGCACGCCATCATTGAGGATGGTGCCGATCAGCTCTGCCAGCGCCGCTGGCCGATCTCCGGAACTGCCGATGGCCGTGGCCAGTGACGGCACCAGGTGATCGAACGGGTAGCCGACTTTCTGCCAGCGCTGGTGAATATCGAGGAAGGCTTCGATCTCCAGCATGGTCCGGATACGACTGTCGCGGGCGCTCCGGTGACGGCTCTTGAACAGCCAGCTGTAGACTTCCTGACGCTCGAATTCACTGGCTTTGACGATCTGGCTGAACTTGGCGTCGGGGTTGTTCAGCAGGTAACCCATGAGCCACAGGTCCAGTGGGTGGACCTTGGCGATAAAGCCCTGGTCGGGCAGGTCAAAGGCACCCGGCCCGTAGGTTTTATAGAGTTTTTCCAGGCGCTCGTCAGTGAGTTTTTCGTTGGGTTTTCCGGTGAATTTTTCAATATTTTTATCGGTTTTCTTGGCCGTTTTCAAATGCGCACGCACAAAGCTGTTGAAGCTTTCCTGGCTGGCCTCGGGCAGCAGGTAGCGGTGCACCGCAGCGAGACGAATCGCCGTCGGGTGCATGCCGTCGAGGAAAGTCTCGAGGCGAGCCTGGGTGTCCTTCTTCTGGTACTTCTTCCAGAAGCGCAGTAAAAACGCGGTGCCCTCGTGGTCGGCAAATTGCGCCAGATACTCCTGGCGCCGTGGGTTGTCATCATCATTGAGCAATTGGCCGCTGCTGTTGGGCTCCGAGTAGGTGGTGTAGCGCACCAGGTCGCGCATCAAGCGAATGAACGGCAGGTTGATCGATTCACGCAGGGCATCGCGCAGGGTCGGGCTGCGGCCGTTGTCTTCTTTGCGGAAGTTGTGAAAGGTGTGCAGGCCGCCACCCGTGAAGAACGATTCGCCGGGGTTGGCCGAGTAGGTACGGTTGAGGGCCGCATCGAGCATTTTTGGCAGGCTGCGGTCGCTGTTCTGGATCAGGTAATCGACGGCCCAGCGGGATATCCGGTCCTGTTCGGGGACGTCGGTTTTCTTCAACTCGGCCGGTGTCTTGGCGCCATAACGGTCGTGCAGTTCGGAGATGATTTGCAGGTAAGTGGTGAGCACCCGCAGTTTGGCAGTAGAGCCCAGTTCCAGCTTGCTGCCCTCGTTGATGTCAAAGGGCTGATCGGTGCTGTCGGTTTGCACGCGCACGCGCGAGCCATCAGGCGTGCGCTCGAACAGGGTGAAGCTGTAGCGCACCTGCGTCGTGCTGGTAGGCGTCAGCAAGTGTTCGCCAAGCAGACCCAGTTGCGCCGCGTAGGTCGGGTCGGCCAGATGCTTGAGGTACTCGGTGGCCTTGGTTTGCAGGTCGTACTGCAAGGTGCTGGTGGCTGACAGGTCGAGGCGATCGAGGTCATACAAAGGGCGATTGAGCAGGGCGCCCAAGCGACTGCGAGCGACGCTGATGCCTTTGTTGGATTCGATCGGCTGGATAGTCGGTTGTTGCTGCCAGTCGCGGTAGGTCACTTTGCTGGCCAGTGCGGCGGCGGCCAGAGGCGCGTCAATCACCGAGTTCTGGGCGAGCAGGCGGATGTGGCTGTCGGTGAGGTCTGCGAGTTCGTCACGGCCCTTGGCCAAATAGTGGGAAGGCCGGCGCTGGGCGATCATCAGTGACAGCACCTGACGCAGGGCCAGGCCGCGTTTGGACAGGCTCAGCGGATCACTGGCAACGCTGGTCAGGGTTTCGTTGACCTGAGCGAAGTCGGCGCCATACCAGACACGCAGACCTTCGGCCATGCCATGCACTTCGCCGTGGCCGGGCACCGCCGACAGCGGCACGCTGTTGAGGTAGTCACGGACGATGTTTTTCCGGGCTGTCAGGGTCTGCGGGCCATCCTGATAGGCGCGTACGCTGGCGGAAACCATCTGACGGATTTTCTCGCTGCCCGATACCGTGAGGCCATCGGGTGAGTGGCGGTATTTTTCCAGCTGAGTGGCGAGGGTGCTGCCACCGGCCGTTTGACCCGGTAGGTGCACCAGTTTGGCGACTTGCGACCAGGCGGCCTTGCCAAAACGTGGCCAGTCCACGGCGGGGTTGGCAAAGGGTTGTTGGGGATCGAGCAGGTCGCGGTTCTCGATAAACAGCAGGCTGTGCACCACCAGCGGCGGGATCGCAGCAAAGCTCGAATACAGTTGCTGCGGATAGTTGTACTGATACAACGGTGCTGCGCGGCAATCGGTGATGGACAAACCGGCCTGGATCTTTTCTGTGTAGGGCACGAAGAAGCCCTTTTCGCTGTAGTCGAACAGTTTCGACGAGAAGCGGGTTTGCGCGGTGATCATGTAGTCACGCTTGAGCAAGCGCGGCAAAAATTCACCCAGAGAACTGTAGCCCAGGCGCTTGTCGAAAGGCCCGTCTCCCGGATAGAAAATCGAATCGCTGGGGCCAGGTTGCATTGAATACTTCAGCGATGCGGCAAATTGGCTGAATTCGCGTGCCTGCAGTTTCGAGGTACGCATTTCCTTGGAGGCGGCAAACCCGAGCGCGACCAGAATGATCACCAGCAACAACCAGAACATCCGCCAGGCATAACGGGGACGGCGAGGTTTTTTCGGTAAAGGCGCTTCTTCCACGCGATCAGTTGGTTCCACAGTTTTACTCGAATCGGATTGCCATAAAGCGCCCATAGTCGATTGATCCATTCACGCAGATTTATCGGACTTGTCTGAAGCTTAGACGCTGGTTGGAACTGGTGAAAAATTTGTGAATGCAGAATTTCTAACGATCGTCTGATCGTGATCCTGTGTCGAGGGGGCTTGCCCCCGTTGGGCATCACAACATTGAAATGCCATGCAGGACGGTTCCCGTAGCAGCTGCCGAGCCCGCGAGGCTGCGTTCGGCCGCAAAGCGGTCGCTGAATAAGACAACGCGTTCCTTCAGGCAAACCGTGTACACAGGTTTTGCGAGGACTTCGTCCTCGAACGCAGCCTCGCGGGCTCGGCAGCTGCTACGGGTGTCGTTCTGCATAACGAGAGGTCGGGTGTAGTCTGAAATGGCTGGGCTAGAGCCATCGAACAGGTAAATACTGCCTAGGTAGGGGCATGACGCTGCACCATTGCTGTGCAATACTCGGCGCCGCTTCGCTGGCGAGTTGAGGCCCGAATCCCAGGTAATGCACCTCCGCAAATGCGGGTTTTGCCGAGAGTTTTCGCTGAATCTTGTCGTTTATAGAGTGAAAAGCCCTGCCGTGAGCTTTTTATACTGCACGCCCCGCTGATCTTGCAGGTTTTGTCCTACAAGACGGATCGACCCACAAAGTGGATCCGGTATCAGGAAGTCCAGGCTTATCGGTCTGCGCTTCGACACTCGGTGGTCATATCCAATAACAATATGGAGGTTGTACCCCTATGCCAGTCGGCAATCACCTGCCTCACGGCGAGACTGCTCAGGGCGGCCCGCTCAAACGCGAACTCGGCGAACGGCATATTCGCCTGATGGCGCTCGGTGCCTGTATCGGTGTCGGCCTGTTCCTGGGTTCGGCCAAGGCCATCGAAATGGCCGGACCGGCAATCATGCTGTCTTACATCATCGGCGGTCTGGCGATTCTGGTGATCATGCGCGCCCTCGGTGAAATGGCCGTGCACAACCCGGTCGCCGGCTCCTTCAGCCGCTACGCACAAGATTATCTCGGTCCGTTGGCGGGCTTCCTCACTGGCTGGAACTACTGGTTCCTGTGGTTGGTGACCTGTGTCGCGGAAATTACCGCGGTGGCGGTGTACATGGGCATCTGGTTCCCCGATGTGCCGCGCTGGATCTGGGCGCTGGCGGCATTGGTGAGCATGGGCTCGATCAACCTGATCGCGGTCAAGGCCTTCGGTGAATTCGAATTCTGGTTCGCCCTGATCAAGATCGTCACCATCATCGCGATGGTGATAGGCGGTATCGGCGTGATCGCATTCGGCTTCGGCAACGACGGCGTTGCGTTGGGGATTTCCAACCTGTGGAGCCATGGCGGCTTCATGCCTAATGGCGTGCAGGGCGTGTTGATGTCCCTGCAAATGGTGATGTTCGCCTACCTCGGTGTCGAGATGATCGGCCTGACCGCCGGTGAAGCGAAGAACCCGCAGAAGACTATTCCGAATGCGATCGGCTCGGTGTTCTGGCGCATTCTGCTGTTCTACGTCGGCGCACTGTTCGTGATTCTGTCGATCTATCCGTGGAATGAAATCGGCACTCAGGGCAGTCCGTTTGTGATGACCTTCGAGCGTCTGGGTATCAAGACCGCTGCCGGCATCATCAACTTCGTGGTGATCACCGCCGCGCTGTCGTCCTGCAACGGCGGCATCTTCAGTACCGGACGCATGCTCTACAGCCTGGCGCAGAACGGTCAGGCTCCGGCCGGTTTCGCCAAAACCTCGAACGGTGTGCCGCGTCGCGCCTTGTTGCTGTCGATTGGCGCGCTGTTGCTGGGCGTGTTGCTCAACTACCTGGTGCCGGAAAAAGTCTTCGTCTGGGTCACCGCCATCGCGACCTTCGGTGCGATCTGGACCTGGGTGATGATTCTGCTGGCGCAGCTCAAGTTCCGCAAAGGCCTGACCCCGGCTGAACGTGCCGGCCTCAAGTACCGCATGTGGCTGTACCCGGTGAGCTCGTACCTGGCGCTGGCGTTCCTGGTGTTGGTGGTTGGCCTGATGGCCTACTTCCCGGACACCCGCGTCGCGCTCTATGTGGGGCCTGCGTTTCTGGCGCTGCTGACGGTGCTGTTTTACGTGTTCAAGCTGCAACCGACCAACGTCTCGCAAGGTGCGGTGCGCTCGGTTTAGTAGCCTTCTGATGCTGTAAACGTAAAAAGATCGCAGCCTGCGGCAGCTCCTACGCTGATCGTGTTTCCTGTAGGAGCTGCCGCAGGCTGCGATCTTTTGATCTTAAGCGGCTGCCGCTTGCATCGGTCGATTCAGCCGTTTGTTCCAATCCAGCCACGCGGCCAGTACCGCCATCAATCCCGCCCCCAGCAAGGCACTGAAAACCTGTATCGCCAACGCATCTTCTGCCAGCGAGTTGAGCATGTCCGCCAAAGGTGCCAGCAGCACACCCAAACAAAACACTTCCAGCGAGTAACGACCCATACGGCAGCTTTGTCGCGCCAGCCAGTTTTGCGTCCAGCCACTGTTGGGCAAGAGTTTGGCAATGACGTAGGCCAGCGCCAAAAAGTGCAGCAGTCGCGCCGGTGACAGATTGGTCTTGCTGATCGGGTACAGCCATTCGCCAAGCATTCGGGGCATGAGCGCGTCATGCATTGCCGGCCATTTCCACGACAGCGCGATCAACCCGGCGATCAACAGATAGAGCGCTGCCGCGACAAACAGCGGCTGACGCGGCAAGGGGCGGGTGTCCGGTATAGAGGGCCGCTGACCGTGAATCGCCGCAGCGCCACCGAGGATAAACAGCAACTGCCAGGCCATCGGGTTGAAGAACCATACACCGCCGTCGGTTGCCGCCAGGTTCCATTGAAACCACGGCGCCAGCATGTACAGCACTACCGACAACCCCACCACGTACTCGGCCTTGCGCAGCAACATCGGCAACACCAGCGGCAACCCAAGCAACAACAGAATGTACAGCGGCAACGGGTCCATCAGGTTGGGCTTGAAGCGCAGCAGCAGCTCATCGACCAAGGCTTGTTGCGGGTTGCTGAGGAAGTATTGCAGGCCCATTTCCTGCACCAGGTCACGGGTTTCCACGTGACTGTTGGCAAAGAACACGATGCCCATCAGCACCGCCAGCAGAAAGATATGCACCACGTACAGCACCCAGGCGCGGCGCAGGATTTTCACAGTGGCGATCAAAAAACCATCGCGCCGGGCAATCTTGCCGTAGGCCAGCACCGCCGCGTAGCCCGCCAGAAACACGAAGATTTCCGCCGCATCACTGAAACCGAAATTGCGCACCGTGATATGGGCGAGGGGATTGTGTGGCACGTGATCCCAGAAAATGAAGATCAGCGCCAGTCCGCGAAAGAAATCGATACGAAGGTCGCGTCCTTGGGTCATGACAACGGGCTCTTGAGCAGGGGTGAGTAAAGAGTGGTCAGCGGCGTAAAAGGTTGCGCGCCGCACATCGGCGGCGCGCAGGGTGGCGTGATTTGGAGGTAATTGCAAAGGTCGGCTATTACCGGATGTATCAGCGGCAGGACGGGCAGGGCTGGGCATATAACTGGAAGTTGAGGCGAGTCGGTAGAGCGGCATTTCTGGCCATTGGTCTAATCGTTGACCGGAAAGTAGACAAGTGGGGTAGGGGTGCCAAGCTTTCTCTGGGGCACGCGTTCAGATTGGAAACAAACGCAATGGACATGAGAGCCGCATTTCACGGTTTCCCCAGATTCGTGTCGGTTGGCCTGCTTAATACGTTGATCCACTGGTCAACGTTTTTTGTTTTGCACACAGTCATGAGTTTTCGTCAGGCACCCAGTAACTTGGTTGGTTTTTGCTTGGCGGTCTCTTTTTCCTTTTATGCCAATGCGCGATACACCTTCAAACAAAAAACCAGCGTTCGACGGTATCTGCTGTTTGTCGGGTTCATGGGCGTGTTGAGTTATGGCGTGGGGTATGTGGCGGATCAGTTGCTGCTGCCGGGGTTGATGACGTTGGTGGTCTTTTCCGGTATCAGTCTGGTCTGCGGTTTTTTTTACTCGAAATATTTAATCTTTCGGGGGCGCGAGCAGTGAAAATCTCGCTGATTGTCCCGGTGTTCAATGAAGAGCAGGCGATTAACCTGTTTTATCAGGCTGTTCGTCAGGAGCTGTCGATCGCTGATTGTGACGTCGAGATCGTGTTCATCAATGACGGCAGTTCCGACCAGACTGCGGAGCAGGCCAAGGCCCTCGCGTTGGCGGACGAGCATGTGCTGGTCATCAACTTCTCGCGCAACTTCGGCAAGGAGCCCGCGTTATTTGCCGGGTTGGAGTACGCCAGTGGCGATGCGGTGATACCGATGGATGTCGACTTGCAGGACCCGATCAGCGTGATCCCGCTACTGATCCAGAAATGGCAGAACGGGGCTGATGTGGTACTTGCCAAGCGCCACGACCGCACTGCCGACGGTTATATGAAACGGCAGAGCGCGGCACTGTTCTATCACCTGTTGAACCGGATCGCTTATACCCGGATAGAAGAGAACGTCGGTGATTTTCGGTTGATGGACCGCAAGGTGGTGAACGTGATCCGCACGCTCCCGGAACACCGGTTATTCATGAAGGGCATCCTGTCGTGGGCGGGTTTCAATACGGTGGTCGTCGAATATGAACGGGCCCAACGCGTGGCGGGCACGTCCAAGTTCAACATCTGGAAACTCTGGAACCTGGCGCTGGAAGGGATTACGTCGTTTAGTACGGTGCCCTTGCAGTTGTGGACGTATGTCGGTAGTGCGATTTCCCTGTTTGCAATTTTTTATGCGATTTATATGGTGCTGGACAAGATTTTCTTCGGTAATAACGTGCCGGGATATCCTTCGTTGATGACCGCTATTCTATTTCTCGGTGGTGTGCAACTGATCGGCATTGGCATATTGGGTGAGTATGTCGGTCGAATTTATATTGAATCGAAACATCGGCCGAGGTATGTGGTGAAAGATATTATTGTCGGCAAAGGAAAGCACGAACGGTAAGCGATGTCAGTGAAGTCCGGGCTGGGAAAGGAGCGCCGAAATGAAGGTGGCGAATTTTTTGACTAAGGAATTGCTTGATCGTGAAGTGTTCGTGTTTTTTTTACTGGCCACGTTTGTTTACGTATTTCCGCTGATACTGGTTGATTATTACTATATAGACGATAGCTGGCGCTCCTTGGCTGCCGGTACTGCCTGGGCGGAGCAGGGGCGTTTATTTACCGAGTTGTTTTACAACGCCCTGACCTTCACTTCGGGCGCGCCCAATATTTTCCCGTTACCCCTGTTGATCGCCACGCTGGCCATGGCCTTTGCCTTGACGAAACTGACGATGCATTACTTCAAAATACCCGATCTCTCATGCTGTCTGGTACTCCTGCCACTGTGGTACAACCCGTTTTTTCTGCAGAATTTATCTTATCAATATGATGGGCCGGCAACGGCGTTGAGCCTGGTGGCGGTTATTTATGCAATTGTATTTCAAAGCAAAACTACTGCCGTTCAGGTAGGGGTGTCCGGCGCATTTATTGCCGTTGGGCTCGGTTTGTATCAACTGAGTATCAATGTGTTTTTGGGGCTGTGCTGCATTGAGTTAGTTAGAGGTCTTAATAATAAGGAGTCCCTTGCTTGTCTAGCGGCAATGGCAGGATTGAAAGCGTCGCAGTTGGTAGCAGGGTTGATCATTTATTTTTTGCTGGCCTATCCGTTCATGACCTCTGAGCGCGTGGAGATGATTCCGTTTAATGTGAGCGGGCTGTGGCTGGTCCTGAGTAATGCAGGCGTATTAGTCGAAAAAATCGGCTTGCTTTTTGAGAGTGGAAATCGTTGGTTGTCGTGGGCGGTGTTGTTGTTTGCTGTCGTTGGAGGCGGGTGGGTTGGGCGAAAAATCACTCAAGGAAAAGAGTCGTTATTAAAAAAGATGCTTCGGGTTGTTTTATATTTATTTCTAATATTTTTTCTGGTTTTTCTGGTGTCAGGTTCGGCCCTGTTATTCAGGTTTTTCAACGAGGGCGCCAGAACGTTATTGGGTTTTGGTGTGCTTCTGGTGTTTTTGTTTTATCTGGCTCATCAGCTGTTAGTGACGGTTAACGCCAGGCTCGGTGTTTTATTGGTTGTGCCGTTGCTCAGCATGCTTTCGATTTCCTATGCGTATGGGCGGGTATTGAATCTGCAGAAAGAGTTTGGACTGAATGCTGAATTCAATATGGCCTATGACATTGCTTCGCATCAGCGCTTGCGCGAAGCGAAGCGGATATACATGGCAATCAACTATTCAAATAGTTGGTTGCTAAGCGCCAGGGGAAGCTTTGAGCGGATTCCGGTGCTGAAATACATACTCAATATTGATTTTTATATGCTGCCTGAGAGTTTTCTCAGGGCAGGCATTACTAATGTCGCTCCGGAAAAGGAGCGGCGGAATGCGACGCTGGTGGGTTATCGAAAGTACACGCCTCTGGTGGACAGCAAGTTTTACTCCATGTATCTGATTGGCGATTATGGCTTTATCGTCATGAAGGAAGTGCTCTCTTCCGGAGAGGATAAGTGGTAAGAGGAGTCGACAGGTCAAGTGAACGCGTTCTCCTGAGTACGTGCTGGACACTGTCGATTATTCTATTGGCGGCATGGGTGCGTTTTCACGACTTGAGCAAACCGGCTATCTGGGCTGATGAAGGCTTTACCTTGCTGCTGAGCTCATATTCTCCGTCTCAAATCCTCTTTCATACCGCTCGAGATGTGCACCCGCCGCTGTACTATCTGATACTGCATGAATGGATGAGTGTGTTCGGAAATGGCGTTTTTGCTGCTAGAAGTCTAAGTGCGCTGGCGGATGTCGCGACTGTCGCGCTGGGTATCTGGCTGGTTCGTTTGGTCAGTACACGACGAGCGGCGATACTCGCCGGCATTATGTTGGCGTTACTGCCAATAGCGGTTCGCTACAGTCAGGAAGTTCGCATGTATGCGTTGCTCGCGCTGTTAATGGTCGGTGCGACGATTGCTTTCGTTTTCTGGGTAAAAGGCTCGGGCGGTCATTGGCCGCTTGCGGTCTATGTATTGCTGATGGTGGCAGGACTTTATACCCACTATTTTGCGGCGGTGTGTATGGCGTCGCATTGGGCCTACCTGTGGGTGTTGAGGTTTTCGCCAGAAGTAAAATACAAGCCGTTGTCAGCCTCCGCGTGGTGGGTGGCCAATGGGGTCGTCATTTTGCTTTTCGTGCCCTGGATTCCCAGTCTGATAAATCAGTTCAGGTTTTCCGGGTTCAACTGGATAGTGCCGCTGGACGTTTCTACTGTGGTTTCAGCACTCTGGCAGTTTGTGAGCTATAGCGATGGGCCAAAAGAATCGGTTTGGATGTTCTATAGCGTGCCGCTGTTGTTTTTGGCAATTTCGGTAGTGGTTGTCATGCGCGACAGGAGTGAGAAGAAGTTCGGCATGTTACTCGTCATGTATACCTGGTTCCCGCTGGTTTTGATCGCGATCGTCTCACTCATTCGTCCACTGTTTGTTGAACGTTATTTTGTGTTCGCTGCGTTGGGCTTGCCAATGATCATGGCGGTTGCACTGGATGCACTGTGGGGGCGCACAAAAACGTTGTTTTTTATCCTGCTGGTATTGATGGTGTCTACTGAAAGTGTCGGGTTATATAACGTGTATCACAAGGGGCATATTGTGTATGACGAGGTAAACAAGGTGGATGCCCTGGCAGAACACATCAACGCAATGGCTAGCCCTGGCGACGGTATCGTGGTGGCCAGTGTGTTTCTTTACTATCCCTTTGCGTACTACAACAAGACCGGCGTGACGCCGATGCTTTATACCCCGCCGCATCAGGACGGTACTTCCGGCCGTCCTGAGGGGTATCAAATATGGACACTGGTTCAACAAAACGCCGATAAGGTCTACCTCGATAACCTTGAATGGCTAACGCCGAGCTCAGGTCGGGCGTGGGTTCTGGACGGTCGTGGTGACGGGGCGCAAAAGGTGGTTATCCCAGAACACTGGCAGTTGCTCGACACCTTTACCGCGGGTGATGGAGACGTCCGGTTATTTTCAGTGCGTCCCGGGATTCCGTGAAGCCGCTAAAAAAAACCGACCTGAGTAGCCCTGTTAGCTAGCCTTTATCAATGACAGCAGGCCGTTTTATCGAGTGCGTTTAGCGTAAACACGGATCCACGACGAAGGTCAGCAGTCCGTGGTCAGGCACCTGTTTCTATCAGGTTTACGTTGTCGGGGGGGACATATGGGTCTTCAGCATCGTGACGGTACAGGGTTTCTATCCCAGCGCTCATCAGTAGACAGCGGTGGGTGGGTGCTTGTCATGATGCTTGCGCTCATTGTGCGGTTTTACGACATCAGCCTTCCCTATTTCTGGACTGATGAAGCGTTCTCGGCGCTGGTAGGGGTTCAGTCGCCGGAGCGTATCTGGTTTCACCTGGGGCATGACGTTCATCCGCCGCTGTATTTTTTAATTCTCCATGCCTGGATGTCTGTTTTTGGTGAGGGTGTGGTTGCGATTCGGGCTCTGAGCGCGCTCGCGGGTGTCGCGACAGTTGCGCTCGGTGTGTGGTTGATGCGATTGATCACCACGCCAAGGGTGGCCTTGTTGGCCGGGCTGTTTCTGGCCTTGCTGCCGATCTCTGTTCGCTACAGCCAGGAAGCCCGGATGTATACGCTGGAGGGGGTGTGGCTGCTGGGAGCAACTATCGCCCTGGTCTATTGGATCAAAAGCGCTCGTAACCGATACCTGGCAGGCTACGTTGTGCTCATGACGGCCGCCTTATACACACATTACCTGGCTGTTTTATGTTTGCTGTCTCATTGGTTATACCTCGTTGTCTTGCGCCTTCAGCGAGATGAAACGCTTCATTACCTCTCACGGCCGATATGGTGGGCCGCTAATGTGGTCATTGTTGTTCTGTATATCCCTTGGTTGATCAGCCTGGGTAATGAGGTGTTTTTAAATACAGAGAAGTTAAAGACCGGAGGGGATATTTTCTGGATACCTGAATTGACGATTTACACGTTGCCTTCAGCGGTCTGGAAATTTTTAACGGTGAGGAATGGGTTGGAGTTTGCAGGCCCGCTTTATGTAATGCTTCCAGCGCTGGTGCTGGCATCGGTGGTGTGGGTCGGGCTCAAGGCAAGAAGCAGGTTGAAACTTGAGTTATTGCTGATGATCTATGTGCTGTTGCCAGTGTTGATTGTTTTTATGGTGTCGTTCGGTTTTCCCATATTTGTCGAACGGTACATGGCATTTGCAGCGCTTGGCTTGCCGATGATTGCAGCATTGGCAATAAGCCGGATTGCCCGTCGCACGCGTGCCTTGGCGTGGGTGTCTGTCCTGTTGATGGTCGGGGTTCAACTCATGGGGCTGAATACTATCTATAAACAACAAGATGATCTGGATGATCCACGTAATGAATCCATGTACCCGCTTGACAATATTGTGTCGCGTATCAATGAGAGCTCTGTCGCTGGCGATAACATCATTGTGGATGGCGCGTACTGGTATTACAGCGTTGCTTACTACAATCGCTCCGACATTCAACCAAGGTTGTATCAGGCGCCCTGGGATAACAGCACGGATAACCGACCCAACGGCTATGGCGCGTCCACGTTGATTTACCAGGATCGGGATAAAGTCTTTCTCGACAACCTTGTCAGCGTATCGCCAGACACCAAGCGAGTGTGGTGGGTGACATCGACTCGCCTGGCGGATGATGAAAACCATTTTCCAGGCAATTGGCAGTGCGTGTTCGCGCAAGGCGTGGGGGACATGGAGCTTCGACTCTATATGACCAGCACCTCTGCCGGCCAAACCACCGGCGGCTGTTCTACCCAGCCACCGGATGGTCACGAGTACGCGTTACACGGCATTGGCCTCAAAGCTGTCAGCCCGCGCCATCTGCCACATCCGTGAATAGAACTCGCCATTCACGTCACGCCTATTAGTCATTACAACGCGCTCTTGAACACATGGGCGCGTATTTCTTTCGACCTGTCTACTGTCAGACTTGACAGTAGACAGGTCGAAAACGGCCGATTAGTGTCAGGCTTCATATCAGGGGCCATGTTCGTTAATAGAACGCCACTGCATCGTTCAACGAAAAAATGGAATCGTCACCCATGAGCATGAAGTTAATAGTCGGCGACTTTTTCAAGTGTTTAACCACTGCACTTTTTTTCGTGTTGATCTACGGAGCCTCTTTTTCGCTGTTGTACTGGTTTTTGGGTTTGAATCAAGCCTTGAGTCATTTCGCTGCTTTCTGCGTGGTCATGACTTTTTGCCAGTGGCTCAATGTGCAGCACAGCGACAGCGACAGCGACAGCTCCAGTGACGCTCTCTATTTGCTGGTGACCAGTATCCTGGCGGGCGTGAGCCTGAGCATAAGTATTGTTGCCGATTTCAGCGGTCTATCAGGTTGGGCATCTTTACTCATCGGTTGCACCTGCGGGGTGATCGGCGCTGTCGTGTATTCCGGCACATTCTTTCGCAACCCGGGGGCATGAACCTTCCAGGTCAAATGACCTGACTGTCGGCTACCGTCTGTCTGATATCTGTCGGTACCTGTTATTTCTGACAGTAGACGGATTCCGGATGGGGGGCCTAGCTTCAACAACGTCTGACAAGCCAACATTGGAAGGAGCTGGCATGAAGACTTTATGGAAGGGGTTTTCAAGCTACACAGTGGTTGGGGTGGCCAATGCCTTGATTCATTGGCAGATATTTTTCGTGCTGACGACGGCTGCTGAACTCAATCAGGCTATCAGCAATTTCTCGGCCTTCTGTGTCGCCGCATCCTTTTCCTTTTATGTGAATGCGCTCTATACCTTCGATGCCAAGGTGTCGGTGAGACGGTATCTGCTCTTTATTGGTTTCATGGGGGTGTTGAGTCTAGGTGTGGGGATGGTGGGAGACCGATGGAGAATTCACGGTCTGGTGACGGTATTGGTGTTCTCACTGTTGAGCCTGGTGTGTGGCTTTTTCTATTCGAAATTCGTGGTGTTTCGCGGGTGTGAATCATGAAAGTCTCTCTGGTGGTTCCGGTCTTCAATGAGGAACAAGCCATAGGACCGTTTTATCAAGCCATCAGGCACAGCGTGGTACTGCGAGCGCACCAGATCGAGATCGTTTTTATCAACGATGGCAGCACCGACAGAACCGCAGAACTCGCCCAGGCCATAGCGTTGGTCGATAGCAACGTTGTAGTGATCAACTTCTCCCGCAACTTCGGTAAAGAACCTGCGTTGTTCGCGGGGCTGGAATACGCCAGTGGCGATGCGGTGATTCCCATGGACGTGGACCTGCAAGATCCGATCGAAGTCATTCCACGGTTGATCCACGAGTGGCAAACCGGTGCGGACGTGGTCTTGGCAAAACGACACGACCGTATGACTGACAGCTACCTCAAACGCAACTGCGCGTCGATGTTCTACCACCTGCTCAACCGCATCGCTTACACCCACATTGAAGAAAACGTCGGCGACTTCCGCCTGATGGACCGCAAGGTGGTGGACGTGATCAAAGCCTTGCCCGAACAGCAATTGTTCATGAAAGGCGTATTGTCGTGGGCAGGGTTCAACACGGTGATCATCGAATACGACCGTGCTCCTCGTGTCGCTGGCAGGAGTAAGTTCAATGGCTGGAAGTTGTGGAATTTGGCGCTGGAGGGGATTACGTCTTTCAGCACGGTGCCGCTGCGATTGTGGACCTATATCGGTGGTGGCATTTCATTACTGGCACTTTTGTATGCGGGGTACATGGTGCTGGAGAAGATTTTTTTCGGTAATGCAGTGCCGGGTTATCCGTCGCTGATGACCGCGATTTTGTTTTTGGGTGGGGTGCAGCTGGTCGGTATCGGGATATTGGGGGAGTATATAGGGCGGATTTATATTGAGGCCAAACGTCGGCCAAGGTATGTGGTTAAAGACGTTGTGGCTAAAAGTGTGAGTCATTCAGAATTTTTGGATCGTAGGATTAAAAATGTTTGAGGGTATTTTGAGTCGGCCGTGGGCTCGCGGGGAGGTCTATGTTTTTTTTCAAGTGATGACGTTTTTGTATGTTTTTCCGATAGTGTATGCGGACTATATGTACATTGATGACCATTGGAGGGCGGTACTGGGGCTCAAGGGATGGACTGAAGACGGTCGACCGCTTGTCGAACTGTTTTATACCGTTATGACGTTTTCTCTGTCTGTTACTAATGTTTTTCCGCTGCCTTTGCTAATTGCCACAATAGCCATATCATTAGCGCTGACAAAACTGACCGAGCATTATTTTTCAGTCGTAGGGCTGGTGGGATGCTTGGTTGTGCTGCCCTTGTGGTACAGCCCATTTTTTCTTCAAAATCTTTCTTATCAGTATGACGGACCCACAATGGTGCTTGGGATTGTTGCCGTCATATATGCGATCACCTACAAAAATATATCAGGGTGGTGGCTGATCATACTCCCTGCTGTATTAATTGCAGTGGCGCTTTCTTTTTATCAAGTGTGTTTGAATGTCTTCGTGGGACTATCCTGTATTGATGTTTACAGATGTATTAATTCGGGAGCCTCTTCAAGAGCCATTGTGCGGGCTGGTATATTGAGAGTGGCTCAATTAACGGGGGGGCTCAGTATTTATTGTATGACCTCCTATCAGCTTATCAGTGGTGATCGGCAGGGCTTTATTAGTCTGAACAGTGCCGGAATGATGGAAGTCATCGAGCGAATTTCGACGGTGACTGAAAATGTTTTTCTTTTGTTTAATTCGGGTAATTCCTGGCTTTTTTTGATACTCGCGGTCATGGCATCTATTAGTTTTTTACTAACAGGTTATGAGCGTGTTTTGAGAAAAGAGGGTATGTTGGAAAAGTCGACGGTCCTCGTGATTTTTCTGTTGACGATGATTGTCTCTATATTGGCAGTTTATGGTATTGATCTTTTTGTGAGTGTTTCTTATTCGGGGGCTCGAAATCTTTTGGGGTTTTCGTCGCTATTGGTTTTTATGCTTTTGTTGAATGCTCAGTTGTTAGTGAGGATACATCGGCATTTGGGGCTTTTTCTTGTGGTCCCTTTGTTTTTTATGTTGACTTTTTCTTATGCTTACGGTCGCGTCATGATCGCGAAAAAGGAGTTTGAATATACAGTTGTGCATAGTTTGAACTATGACGTTGTCTCACGTGAGGAACTTCGGAGGCTTGAAAAAATCTGGTTAGTGGTCGATAGCACCTATGATTGGATTCCTGGTGCGAGTAGAACATTAAAAGCGTCTCCTGCCATCTCTTATATTCTTGCTCTCGATTTTTTAGTTCTGCCCGAGACCATGCGAACGGCAGGATTAACCAATGTACTAAGGATGGATAATTATCAAGGTGATTTTTCAGGGTGTGGTGCGTGCAAGTTGGTTGTAAGTAGCAGGTACTATTATATTTATACTTCGGAAGAAAACGGGTATGTCGTAATGAAAAGATGGACTGCTGCGAAAGACTTTGATCGTAGGTGACTGCTTGCTAGCCCGACGTAGTATCCCGAGATGACCAGCAATGCCTCGCTCTAGCCCGATGAAGATTTGGATGGGGAATGTATTCGGGTTGGATGAAGGCCCTGGCAAACACTTAGAGTCTGGTGCTCTTCGTTGAGCTGGCCGCCAACCTCCCGATGAGGCTGGCGTAAAAGCTATCTTCAGGCCGCCACCTCATTCGCCTCAAAACTATCCGCCCGCGCCATCTGCCACATCCGTGAATAGAACTCGCCATTCACGTCACCCGTCAGCAATTCGCCGGGTTTGAGGAACACATGCAGTTGGGAAAACAGTTTGATCTCGGTGGCCGACATGCGTCGTACCAGGTGCTTGGCCGACAGCTGCGATGGGTGTTCGAGGCCGGCAGCGGCGAGCATTTCGGCCAGGGCCTTGAGGGTGCTGCGGTGGAAGTTGAAGACGCGCTGAGCCTTGTCCGGCACCACTAGCGCACGTTGGCGCAGGGTGTCCTGAGTGGCGACGCCGGTCGGGCACTTGTTGGTGTGGCAGCTTTGCGACTGGATGCAGCCGATGGCGAACATGAAGCCACGGGCCGAGTTGGCCCAGTCGGCACCAATCGCCAGGACGCTGGCGATGTCGAAGGCACTGACGATTTTGCCGCTGGCGCCGAGTTTGATCTTGTCCCGCAGGTTCAGGCCCACGAGGGTGTTGTGCACGAACAGCAGGCCTTCGCGCATTGGCACGCCGATGTGGTCGGTGAACTCCACTGGCGCAGCGCCGGTGCCGCCTTCCTTGCCATCGACCACGATGAAGTCCGGCAGGATGCCGGTTTCCAGCATGGCCTTGGCAATGCCCATGAACTCCCACGGGTGGCCGAGGCAGAACTTGAAGCCCACCGGTTTGCCGCCGGACAGTTCACGCAGTTGCTTGATGAAGTGCATCATTTCGATCGGTGTGGAAAACGCGCTGTGGCGTGAAGGCGACACGCAGTCCTGGCCCATCGGAACGCCACGCGTGTCGGCAATTTCCTGGGTCACTTTGTGCTTGGGCAGGATGCCGCCATGGCCGGGTTTGGCGCCCTGGCTCATTTTGATTTCGATCATCCGCACTTGCGGATCCTGGGCCTGGGCGGCAAAGCGTTCCGGGTCGAAGCGTCCGTCGGCGGTGCGGCAGCCGAAGTAGCCGCTGCCCAGTTCCCAGGTCAGGTCGCCAGCGTGTTCGCGGTGGTAGGGGCTGATGCTGCCTTCGCCCGTGTCATGGGCGAAGTTGCCGAGTTTGGCGCCCTGGTTGAGGGCACGGATTGCGTTGGCGCTCAGCGAACCAAAACTCATCGCCGAGATGTTGAACACTGAGGCCGAGTACGGTTTTGTACATTGCGGGCCGCCGACAATCACTCGAAAACCGCTCGGGTCGCTCACAGGTGCCGGGCGCATCGAATGGCCGATGAACTCGAAGCCCGACTGGTACACGTCGATCAGTGTGCCAAAGGGTTTGTCGGCGCTTTCGTTCTTGGCTCGCGAATAGACCAACGAACGCTGGGCTCGGGAGAAGGGCAGGGCGTCGCTGTCGGATTCGAGCAGGTATTGGCGGATTTCCGGGCGAATGCCTTCCACCAGATAACGGATATTGCCCAGGATCGGGTAGTTGCGGCGTACCGCGTGGGGGCTTTGCAGCAGGTCGAATATACCCAGCAGGCTCAGCAGGCCGGTGACGATGGAGATTGGCCAGAGCCAGTCGTATTCAAGAAAGGGCAGGCTGGCGAGGGTGAACATCACGCAGACGGCAAAGAAGGCGTAGCGGCTCAGGAGTGACAGGCTCATACGGTTTCCTTGGGTTCGGACTCATTGATTACTGGATCGATCCGTAGCAGCTGTCGAGCCTGCGAGGCTGCGTCCGGCCGCGAAGCGGTCGTAATTTCGGCAAACTGCGTACGCAGGATTTGCGAGGACTTCGTCCTCGAACGCAGCCTCGCAGGCTCGACAGCTGCTACGGGGTTTGGGCCTGGAGAAATATCGAAAACAGCTCGGACTGGGATTTGATCCCCAGCTTGCTGTACATGTGTTTCTTATGGACTTTCACGGTTTCAACAGAGATGTCCAGCTTACGGGCGATTTCTTTACTGGTGCAACCGCTGAGCATCAAGCGCCCGACATCCAGCTCTCGGGACGTCAATTGTGCACCCTTGAGCTGTTTCACCAAGGCTTCGAGGCGGATACGCCGGTCACTGTGGTGGGCCGATTGCTGCGGTGCATACTGGCGTACAGGGACTGGCCGGGCAAATATCCAGGATCAAAAGATCGCAGCCTGCGGCAGCTCCTACACCGATCCCCTGTAGGAGCTGCCGCAGGCTGCGATCTTTCAGGCTGCGGTTTTTGACTGTCGGATCGGCAGCTCCACCCGAAAGGTGGTGCCCACCCCGAGTTCGCTGCGTACTGTAATGTCCCCACGGTGTTTTTTCACAATGCCGTAAGACAATGAGAGGCCTAATCCCGTCCCTTGGCCCACCGGTTTGGTGGTGAAGAAGGGGTCAAAAATTTTCTGCAGGCTTTCGGGGGCGATGCCTGAGCCGGTGTCCGCGACTTCGACCCAGACTCTTTCCCCGACAACCCCGTTACTCAGGGTGATAGTCCCGCGTTCGGGCCCCATGGCCTGTGCAGCGTTGACGATCAGGTTCATGACCACCTGATTGATCTGGGAGGGCAGGCACTCGATCTCGGGAAGCGGCTGATATTCCTTGATCACGTCGGCCTTGTACTTTAATTCGTTGGCGACAATGTTCAGCGTCGAATCAATGCCCACTTGCAGGTTGACCCACTGCCACTCCTGGCTGGTATCCACGCGGGAGAAGTCCTTCAGGTCCCTGACAATTTGCCCGACCCGGTTGATGCCGTCCTTGGATTCCCTGATCAGCAGCGGAATGTCTTCACGCAGAAAGTCCAGCTCCACCTGTTCACGAAGTGCCTTGAGGCGCCCGAGCAGTTCAACGGAGCCAATGGCTTCTTCGGCACTCTGATAGGCGTCGAGCATGTCCTGCAACTGCTTGAAGTAGCCATCCAGGCTGCCAAGGTTCGACGAAATGAAGCCGATGGGGTTGTTGATCTCATGGGCGACGCCGGCTGCCAGTTGCCCCAGGGAAGCGAGTTTTTCCGACTGGACCAACTGGCTTTCGAGTTGCTTGCGCTCGTCGATTTCCTGTTGCAGTTCCGCGGTGCGTTGCACCACAAGGTGCTCCAGATGATGCATCTGGACGGTGGCGCGCTCGGTCATGTCCCACTTGCTGGTCAAGGTGTTGGCCATTTGCTGGACTTCGATGTTGTCGAAGGGTTTTTTCAGGATCAGCAGTCGGTCGTGGGCCTGCAAGCGATTGAGCAGTTCATCCCAGGAGTAGTCGGAATACGCGGTACAGACCACCACCTGCAGACGCGGATCGGCTTGCCATAAATGCTCGATGGTTTCGGCGCCATCCCAGCCCTGGGGCATGCGCATGTCGACGAATGCCAGTGCATAGGGGCGATTGTCCTGTTGGGCCTGGACCAGTTTGCTCAAGCCTTCCTGGCCTGCATAGGCCGAATCCAGTTCGAAGCTGGCACTCGTTGCTTTGATTTGCGTGCCGAACAGCGCTGACTCCATCTCGTCCAGTTCACCGTGTTGTGGCGGCTCAGGTGTAAGGATCTTGCGAAAGTCGTCATGGATCGACGGTGTGTCGTCGATCAGCAGGATGCGTCGGTTCGCTGACTCGCTCATGTTTCACCTTCGGCGATTTTCAAGGGGATTTTCAAGGTGAACAGCGCACCTTTACCCGGACCGTCGCTGTGGGCCGTCAGGTGGCCATTCATCTCGATGGCGGCGAGGGCGCAGCTGTGCAGACCAAAACCGTGACCTTCCTTGCGCGTGGTGAAACCGTGGGCAAAGATTCGGGTCATGTTTTCGGCAGAGATACCTTCGCCTTCATCCTTGACGCTGACCTGAAGGATGGAGTCGTCGACCACCTTGACCCCCAGGGTCATTTCCCGGGGGCGGTCGCTGAGGTCGGACATGGCATATTTGGCGTTGCTGATCAGGTTGATCAGAATCAGTAACATCCGGTGTTTATCGCCCATCACTTTGGGCACCTCGGCGTAGTCTTTGACCACCGTTACATGGTGGCGGGTCAGGGCGCCCGAATTCATCCGCAGGGCGTCCTCGAGCAGCTCACTGACCTGCAGCGGTTCCATCAGGCTGTTGGCGCCGGCGTAAGACTGTTGAGTGGCAACGATGTCCTTGATGTGGTCGACGCTTTTGCTCAATTGCGCCAGTTCGTCGGTGATGCCCTGCTGCTCAAGGGCAATGGCTTCCACCAGTTGATTCAGGTATCCGGGCAGCAATTTGCCTTTTTCGTCTTCGGTGATGAAGTGGCCAAGGTCGCCCAGGTGCTCGTTGATCAGCTGCATCGCCTTGCCCAGCCCCAGCGCCTTGCTGGTGCGCAATTTTCGGGTGACCAGGTCGGCGGAGATATTCACGCTGTTGAGCACATTGCCGACGTTGTGCAGCACGTTGGTGGCGATCTCGGCCATCCCGGCCTGGCGTGCGGTGTCGAGCAGTTCGCTTTGGGTGTCCCTGAGTTCGCGGGTGCGCTCCTCGACCCGTTGTTCCAGGTCTTCATTGGCTGTTTGCAGGTCCCTGTTGACCCGGTTGATTTCCGCGAAGCTGCGCAGCAGCCGGATGGTCATAAACAGCAACAACAGAACAAGAAGCGCTGAAAACACCAGCATGTACAGGTGATATCGCTGCTGGCTCGTGTCGATTTGTTGCTCATCTTTATTGAACAGGTCGGTGATATCGTCCAGGCGCGAGGCTACCGGTATCGCTTCGATCCGCGTCAGGAGGCTGTTGACGATCGGTTGTTCGCGCAGGATCAACGCGATGTGGTTGCCCAGAATATCCACCTGCTCATGCAACTCATCGGGCAGGCGCAGTTTGTTCACCACCAGTTTGTTTTGGCCTACCAGAATGTCGGCGGCCTTGTCGTCGGAGGCGACCTGGGCGAACTCCAGGCTGCTGAGCAGCAGGTCGTAGGTGTCGGTGGCGATGTTCTGAAGTTGCAGTTTGTCGTGATCCTGGAGGTGGGCGAACTGGTTCTGGATGTCGTCTTCGGCGGTCGGCAAGAAGGCCAGGGAGTTGCGCAATACCGCATTGTGCGATTTGAACTGCTCTACCAGGCGGGTCTTTTCCTTGATTAAAGTGAGGTAGGCGTCATAACGCGCCTGCCAGACTGCTGAGTCACTGCGCTCGTGGCTGGGTTCGATAGCCTCAAATTGTTGCCACAGGCGAGTCATCTCGGTCAGGGGCGCGACCAGTGGATCGTAGTCGTGGCTGATGGCGATCCTGGCCTTGAGAATCTCGGTTTCCCATTGCGCATTGAGTTGCTTCATCCGGCCGATCAGGTCTCGAGCGTCGGAATAGCCTGAGGCCGGGTCGGTGCTGGACTTGATGTACAGGAACACCAGCATGGAAGCGAGCAACACGGTCATGCCACTGAGCAGCAGCAAACTGAGTCGACGGGACACTTTCATAGTGCTTTGCCTCCCCACTCGCCGGTCAGGGTTCCGAGGAATTTGATGATCAGCGCCTTGTCTTCATCGGAGGGAACGCGTCCCAGCTGGAACTTGAACATCACATCCACGGCTTCTTCGAGGGTTTTCGCCGCGCCGTCATGAAAGTACGGTGCGTTCACTGCGACGTTTCGCAGACTGGGGACCTTGAACACGTTGCGGTCTTCTTCGTCCTTGGTCACCAGATAACGCCCCAGGTCCGACTCGGTCGGATTGCCCCGCGCCTGGAAGTAGTCACCCATGACCCCCAGCTTTTGGTACATGTTGCCGCCAATGTTGACCCCTTGGTGGCAGGCAATGCAGCCGTAGTCCTTGAAGCGTTGGTAACCGTACTTTTCATCGAGGCTGAGAATGTCGGTGTTGCCCAGCAGGTACTGGTCGAATCGCGAATTGGCGCTGAGCAAGGTGCGCTCGTAGGTGGCCAGGGCGTTTTGCACATTGGCGGCCGTGACCCCATCGGGATAAGCGTTGCCGAACGCCAAGTGGTAGGCCGGGTCAGTGGACAGCGTTTGCACCACATGTTCCCAGTTGTTGCCCATTTCAGTGGGGCTTTGCACCACTGCGTGAGCCTGGTCTTCCAGGGTAGCGGCGCGACCGTTCCAGAACTGCCTGAAGTTCAAGCTGGCATTCAACACGCTGGGGGTATTGACGGTCAGCGGCTGGCCGTTGAAACCGATGGAAAATGCCTTGTTGTCGCCCCCGCCTTTTTCCAGGTGATGGCAGCTGGCACAGGACAGGCTGTTGTTGACCGACAACCGTGTTTCGTTGAACAGCTGACGACCCAACTCGACACGCTGAGGGTCTTGCACCGGCACCGGCGGTAGCGGTTTAAGGGGTTCGTCCAGAGGCTCGGCGCTCGCCATCGGGCAGAGTCCGAACATCAGTGTGATGAGCAGCGTGAATCCATAGGGCGACATCTGATGATTCCTTGGCTTGAGTGCCTGCGCCGTCGGGTCGTTGGTCTACGTGCGCGGTGACGTCTGCTGGCTGTCGGTGAGAAACTGCACGAATTCTCCCGGGAGCACGGCTTTGCTGAAGAAGTAACCCTGACCTTCCTCACACTGAAGGGCTTTGAGGAAGTCCAGTTGTTCAAGAGTTTCCACACCTTCGGCGATGATATTGAGGTTGAGGCTCTTGCCCAGGCTGATGATAGCGCTGACCAGCGCGGCGTCGTTGTTTTCGCTGCTCAGCCCGCGAACGAATGACTGGTCGATTTTCAGTACATCGACAGGGAACCGTCGCAGGTAGCTCAGGCTGGAATAGCCGGTACCGAAGTCATCAATGGCCAGGCGCACGCCCAATGCCTTGATGGCGTGCAAGGTCAGTACGGTGGCCTCGACGTTCTGCATCAGCACGCTTTCAGTGATTTCGAGTTCCAGCAGTGTTGGGTCGAAGCCGGTCTGTTCGAGGATCTTCACGATACCGTCGACAAAGTCGCGTTGACGGAAGTCGATGGCGGAAACGTTGACGGACATGCTGATCGCTGGCAACCCGGCCAACTGCCAGGCGCGGGCCTGTTGGCAGGCTTGGGTCAACACCCATTTGCTCAGCGGAACGATCAGCCCACTGTCCTCGGCCACCCCGATGAAGTCTGTTGGATACACCCAGCCGTGACCGGGTTTTAACCAGCGAACCAAGGCTTCTGCGCCGACCACTTTGCCGGTACGCAGATCCAGTTTGGGTTGGTAATGCAGGACGAACTCGTCGCGCTCCAGCGCCAGGCGGATGCCGGATTCGGTGTTTTGTTGTTCGCGGGCGCGCTGATTCATGTCGTCGATGAAAAAACTGAAATCGTTGAGGCCGCTTTCCTTGACGTTGTGCATCGCGGTTTCGGCTTTTTTGATCAGTGGCACGGCATCGAAGCCGTCGTCAGGGTAGATGCTGATGCCCAGGCTGGCGGTCACGCTCAGGTCATGGCCGGCAATGTGCTGTTGGGCGCTGACGGCCTTCAGCAGCTTTTCGGCAACCCCTTTGGTTTGCTGGGGATGGTGGATGTCCGCGAGGATCACCACGAACTCGTCGGAACCGTAGCGAAATACCGAATCGGACTCACGCACCGTGGCCACGAGGCTCTGGCTGACCCGTTTGAGCATTTCATCGCCAACCGGATGTCCCAGTGCGTTATTGATGCGCTTGAAGCGGTCCAGCCCCAGAAATATCACCGCCAGTTGTTTGTCGTGTCGCCGCGAAAGGGCCAGGGACTGAGTCAGCCGGTCACCCAGCAAGGTGCTGTTGGGCAGGCCGGTGAGTACGTCGTATTGCAGCAGATGGGAGACTTTGAGCAGCTCCTGAACGCGGTCCTCGATGGTTCGCTCCAGACTGAGCATTTTTATCGCGGCGTCCTGGGCCATCTGCCATTTCCAGGTTAGGGCACTGGCCATCTGACGGATTTCCAGGCTGTCGAAAGGCTTTTTCAGCACCAGCAACTGGTCGCCGAACGCCAGACGCTCGGCCATCGCTTCCCAAGTGTAGTCGGAGAAGGCGGTACACAAGGCGATTTGCAGGTGCGGGTCGGCCTGCCAGAGTCGTTCGATTGTTTCCAGACCGTCCCAACCCGGCGGCATGCGCATATCGGTAAATACCAGAGCATAGGGGCGGCCTTCGGCCTGGGCTCGTTTGACCAGTTCCAGCGCCTCTTCCCCCTGATAGGCCGAGTCGAGGAGAAACGTCGGGCGAGAGGGTTGTTCCGTGCCGAACAACGCCTCTTCGGTACCCGCCAGCGTCTGTTCGTTTTGCGCGTCGGGGCTGAGGATCTTGCGAAAGTCCTGATGGATCGAAGGCATGTCATCGATGATCAGGATGCGCCGGTTAGTGGGGGCGAGCGATAGTTTCATCCCCGGTCCTCCGGTGGGTGGGGCGCATCTTCGAACATCGGGTTTGTTGCGCCGGGGAAGGTCGGTGGCACGATGCTGCCGGCCATCAGCAACGCCGCTGCCTGCTGGCTACTGACGGCTTTGCTGAAGTAGTAGCCCTGAGCGTTCATTGGCGAGCCGGTGGAGATCAGCGAGCTGCGCTGTTCCTGGGTCTCGACGCCTTCGGCAATGATGCCGATCCCCACTTCGCGGGCAAAATTGATGATCGCGCGCAGGGTCGTGGCGCTGGCGGGGTCGCGGGTTGCGGTGTCGATGAAGGCCTGGGCGAGTTTGAGGTGATTGACCCGGTAGGTCTTGAGGTAGTCGAATGAGGAATACTCGGTGCCAAAGTCGTCGATGGCTATTTTCACGCCCAGCTCACGCAAGCGTGGCAGCACGTCGTTGTGGGTCCATTTGGTTTGCGCCAGCGTCGCTTCGGTGACGTCGAAGCGCAGGTCCCAGGGGCAGAGGTTCCAGAGGGCTGTGGTGCGCAGCACGTCGTAGATCAGGTCCGGACCGCTCTTGAGCTGGGCCAGCGAGAGTTTGATCGCAATCACCGGTGGCGCCATGCCGTTGTCGCGCCACTGACGCATTTGCTGGCAGGCCCGATCCAGTAACCAGTGCCCAAGCGCGATGATCACACCGGTTTTTTCCGCCGCAGGAAGAAACATGTCGGGCTCCAGCAATCCTCGCTCTGGATGACTCCAGCGAACCTGGGCTTCCATGCCGAGGATTTTTCCGGTACTCAGGTCGACTTCCGGCAAGTAATGCAGTTCGAGCTCGTTTCGGTCGATGGCTTGTTTCAAATCGTTGGCAATCGAAATCCGGTCGAGCACTTCCTGATTGATCTCTTCGGAGTGGAAATGGTACTGGTTGCGGCCCTTTTCCTTGGAGCGGTACAGCGCCATGTCGGCTTGAGCCAACAGACTCTCGGCACTCAAGCTGCTACTGGAGTAAGTGCTGATGCCGATGCTGACCGAAACCCGCACGTTGTTGCCATCGAGTGTGTAGGGCAGCACCAGCTCATCGCGGACCTTGCCCGCCAGGGTCGCCGATTGTGTCGGGTCGCCGGCGTCGAGCTGCACGATGGCAAACTCGTCGCCCCCCAAGCGCGCCACCACGTCGTTTTCGCGGATGCAGGCCTTGATGCGCCGGGCGACCTCCTGCAACAGCAAATCCCCGATGGGATGGCCCAGGGTGTCGTTGATGCGTTTGAAATGATCCAGGTCCAGGTAGAACACGGCGAATGTCGCTGCTCCCCGACGTGCGGCAGCGAATGCCTGGTGCAGACGCTCGAGGAGCGTCGCGCGGTTGGCCAGCCCGGTCAGCCCGTCGGTGCGTGCCAGCAGGGCGATCTTCTCTTCGGCCAGCTTGCGTTCAGTGATGTCGATGATGATGCCTTCGACTTCCAGCAAGCGTCCGTCGTGGTCACGCACCGGCACGTAGCGGTTTTCGACCCAGCGCCAGTCGCCTGTGCCGGTGCGCAGACGGAATTCAATGGACGCACCGGCAGCGTCACGGTCCAGGATGCGGGCCATGGCGTCGTCGACTTTCCCTTGGTCCTCGGGATGAATCAGCTCCTTGGCCCAGTTGGCCGACGCCACCAGTTGCGCAGCCACGTGACCGAACTTGGTGATGTTGTGGGAGATGTACATCAGCGGGAACGAGGGTTCTCCGCGCAGCCGATACAAAATGGTCGGGCTGTTCTGCACGATGATATTGGCGTCGGACAGCTCTCGGGTTCGCTCTTCGACCGCCTGCTCCAGCAGGTTCATTTTCAGTGCAGCGTCTTCGGTCATTTGCCATTTGACGGTCAGGGCGCTGGCCATCTGACGGATTTCGATGGCATCGAAGGGTTTCTTCAGGATCAGCAGGCGATCGCCCAGTTCCAGCCTTTCGGCGATATCGTCCCAGGAATAGTCGGAATACGCGGTACACAGTGCGACTTGCAGCTTTGGATCGACCTGCCAGAGCCGTTCGATGGTTTCCAGACCGTCCCAACCGGGCGGCATGCGCATGTCGATAAAGGCCATCGCATAAGGTAGGTCTTTGGCCAGGGCGGCTTCGACCTTGCCCAAGGCTTCCAGGCCCTGAAATGCGCTGTCGAGCACGAAACCCACGTCTGAAACCACCACTTGCGTGCCGAACAGGGCTTCTTCGGCGCTGCTCAACGCATCGTTATCGAGCGCGTGGGGGCAGAGGATCTTGGCAAAGTCCTGATGGATGGAGGCGGTGTCGTCGACGATCAGGATCCGTCGGTTGTTCCGCACATACGGTGCCTTCATTGCAATGCACCGTTGCAGATGACCCTGCGCTGGGTTGTGTTCATGCGGCATCCCTTCCTGATCACGGAGTGTTACAGGTGCAGTTCTTGGATCCAGGTACCCACAGCATAGTCTGCAGCTGTTGAGTTCGCCGCCCGCTGCGTGGCAAATCTATTGCGAGCTGTGCTGAAAAACCGTCTAGCCTGTAGTTCAGGCCCATGGAGTAGGGGGAATTCCTTTGGGCGCTCACGAAACGATTGGGCTGTTTCAGATGAGGTAATGCCATGGATGAGCTGCTTAAACCCCGAGTGCTGCTGGTTGATGACGAGGAATCGATCCTCAATAGCCTGCGTCGGCTGTTGCGCGGCCAACCCTATGAAGTGCTGCTGGCCGCGAGCGGCGCCCAGGCGCTGGAGATCATGGAGAAGCAACCGGTTGATCTGGTGATGACCGATGCACGCATGCCCGGCATGGACGGTGCGACCCTGCTGGCGCGTATCCACGAGCGGTATCCCGACACCGTACGCATCCTGCTGACCGGGTATGCCGACCTGTCGATGATCATCAAGGCAATCAATGAGGGGAAGATCCACCGTTACATCAGCAAACCCTGGAGCGACGAGGAAATGCTACTGACGTTGCGTCAGTCCCTGGAGTATCAACACTCCGAGCGCGAGCGGTTGCGACTGGTGCAGTTGGTGTGGGATCGGAACGAGGAGTTGAAGCTACTCAACGCGACCCTGGAAAAACATGTCATGGCGCGCACCGCCGAACTGCAACAGACCGCCGACATGCTCGATCTGGCCTACGAAGAGCTCAAGCACAGCTATGTCACCGGTACCGAGGTGTTTTCGCTGTTGGCCAACCTGCGTCTGCCCGCCGCCAAGCAAACCAACCGGCAAATCATCGATCTGGTGCGTATCTACTGCCAGACCCATGGGCTGGACGAGGCCAGCAGCCGAGACCTGACCATGGCCGCGGCGCTTTACAACATCGGCAAGTTGAGCTGGACCGACAGCATGATGACGACCCCTTCGGACCTGCTGCATCACACCGAACGGGAGTTGTATCGCGGTTATCCGAAACAGAGCGAATCGCTGTTGATGACCCTTGATCCGATGAAAGATGCCGCACGCCTGATCCTGCACCACCAGGAACGCTGGGACGGCAGCGGGTTTCCCGACCGCCTCAAGGGGGAGGCGATCCCCTTGGGTTCGCGCCTGTTGAAGCTGGCCGTGGATTTCATCGAATTGCAGCGCGGGCTGATCCTTGAGCGCCAAATGAACAGTGATGAAGCGCTGCTGTTTATCCGCAAATACAGCGGGCGTTTCTACGACCCGGAACTGGTGGAGGATTTCGTTCAGGTCTGCGCCACTTACCTGCGTGATGTCACGCTCGGCGATCCGACGGTCAAGGTACTGACCACTCGCGACCTGGCGGCTGGCATGGTGCTGGCGCGCAACCTCAATGCCGACAACGGCATGCTGTTGCTCAATGCCGGCAAGGTGCTCAACGGCCCGCTGGTGGAAAAACTCATCGCCTTCGAAGCGATGGAGGGCGCCAGGTACAGTGTATTTGTCAGTATGCCCAAGGAGCCGGAAACCGCAGTGGTCTTTTCGACGTGACTGGGCACCTGCGCTCATGTGATCCTTGGCTTTTTTGTTCAGGGCCATCGTTGATCCATGACGCTTTCATCTTCTGCTTCACCGCGCATTATCCGCATCGCCGCCGCCCTGTTGATCGGCCCGGACGGCCGAACCCTGCTGGTGCGCAAGCGCGGGACCCAGGCCTTCATGCAGCCGGGTGGCAAGATCGAAGCCTGCGAGCAACCGGTCGATGCGCTGGCCCGCGAACTGGAAGAAGAACTGGGTTTGCTCATCGATACCACTCAAGCGAGCTATCTGGGCAAATTTTCTGCTCCGGCAGCCAATGAGCCGGGGTTCGTGGTCGAGGCCGAGGTTTTTCAGCTGGATATCCAGCAACAAGTCTCTGCGGCGGCGGAAATCGAAGAGCTGCTGTGGATTGACCCGCACAATGTGGTTGATGTGATGCTGGCGCCATTGACACGGGACCTGATCCTGCCGTTTTATCGAACCTCCCTGAAGGCTCCGGCCTGACCCTTTCAACGACAAGGATTGCGTCATGATTCCAACCCACGATCTGTTGATTTTTGCGGCTGCTTCGCTGCTGCTGGTGCTGACACCGGGACCGAACATGATCTACCTGATCTCCCGTTCGATCTGCCAGGGACGCAAGGCAGGCGTGACCTCGTTGCTCGGGGTGGTCGCGGGTTTTTTCGTGCATCTGTTTGCGGCGGCGGCAGGTCTGACCGCGGTCTTCATGGCGGTGCCGATGGCTTACGAGGCACTCAAGTGGGCCGGTGCCCTGTACTTGCTGTGGATGGCCTGGCAGGCAGTCAAACCGGGCGCGCGCTCGCCCTTTGAAGCTCAGCAACTGCCGCCGGACTCGTCTCGCAAACTGATGCTGATGGGTTTTCTCACCAGCGCGCTGAACCCGAAAATCGCAGTGTTCTATCTCTCGGTGTTCCCGCAGTTCATCAGCCCGGAACACGGTTCGATATTCACCCAAAGTATTGCCCTGGGCCTGACTCAGATCAGCGTGAGTTTTACCGTCAATCTGTTGATCGCACTGTTTGCTGCCGGAATTGCTTCGTGGTTCGTCAACAACCCGACCTGGCTGGCGGCTCAGCGTTATTTCATGGGCTTCGTGCTGGTTGGCCTGGCGGTGCGCCTGATGGCTGAACCACGGCGTATGGCCTGAATAACATGGCGATCCAACGACTCGATGCCAGCCATGCGCTCGCTTACCGGGCGCTGATGCTTGAGGCCTATGACCGCCATCCGCAGGCGTTCACCTCCAGTGTCCGCGAGCGCGCGGTGATGCCGTTGAGCTGGTGGGAGTCTCGATTGAGCAGCCCGCTGGACCTGCTGCTCGGTGCGTTTGAGAAGGGCGAACTGGTGGGCATTGTCGGCCTGGCCTTCGAGGCACGGGAAAAAGCCCGGCACAAGGCAACGTTGTTTGGCATGTACGTGTCAGGCACGGTCAGACAGCGCGGGCTGGGTTATGAGCTGGTTCAGGCGCTGTTCGAGGAGGCGCGGGGACGGCCGGGGTTGAAGCTGATTCAACTGACCGTCACTGCCGGCAATGACGCCGCGTTCAAGTTGTATCAACGCTGTGGTTTCGTGCAATTCGGGCTCGAACCATTGGCGGTGCGGGTTGGCGAAGATTATTTCGACAAGATCCACATGTGGCGCGAGCTCTGAAACCAATGCGATTACCTGTGGGAGCGAGCTTGCTCGCGATAGCGGTGTGTCAGTCGCATCAATGCTGGATGTGCCGCCACCATCGCGAGCAAGCGAACGTCGCCCGGCTCTTCCCACGTTTGATCGGTGTTGCTCGATCCATGTGTTTCAGCGCACCGCGCTGACACCATCCAGGGTCGAGAACGAGGTGTCCTTGGCCGTCAGCAGGAAGTCGCGCATGTACGGCGCGTCGAGCATGTCGGCGCGGATCCCGGCGTACAGCGTGGCAAACAATCCTTTCTCTCCCAGCCGCTTGGCCTTCACGTAACCCCGTGAGCTGTACTCGTGCAGCGCCCAATGCGGCATGCCGCAGACGCCACGGCCGCTGGCTACCAATTGCATCATCATCACCGTCAGTTCCGAAGTACGAACCTGCGCCGGTTCGATGTCGGCCGGCTCCAGGAAACGGGTGAAAATGTCCAGTCGATCGCGTTCCACCGGGTAGGTGATCAGGGTTTCGCTGAGCAGATCTTCCGGGACGATGTAGGGCTTGCTTGCCAACCGATGCTGATTGGCCACCGCGAGCATCGCTTCGTAGGTGAATAAGGGCACGTAGGTGATCCCGGCCAGCTCCAATGGGTCGGACGTTACCACCAGGTCCAGGTCGCCACGGGCCAGGGCCGGCAGCGGGGCGAAGGAGAAGCCCGACGCCAGGTCCAGCTCGACTTCCGGCCAGGCATCGCGGAACTGGTCGATAGTCGGCATCAACCACTGAAAGCAGCTGTGGCATTCGATCGCCATGTGCAGCCGTCCGGCGGTGCCACCGGCCAGGCGCGCGATGTCACGTTCGGCTCCGCGCAGCAGCGGCAGGGTGGCGTCGGCCAGTTGCAGCAGGCGCAGACCGGCGCTGGTGAAGCGCACCGGTTTGGTTTTGCGCACGAACAGCGGCATGCCCATGCGCTCTTCCAGCTCTTTGAACTGGTGGGACAGGGCGGATTGGGTCAGGTGCAGACGTTCGGCGGCTTCGACCAGACTGTCGGCTTCGCGCAAGGCGTGCAGGGTCTTCAGGTGACGGATTTCGAGCACCAGGGCCTCCATGAATGAATTTTGTGATCAACACGAAAAGGTTGAGTTTGTCTCATGTTGGGTTGGCTGTCGACAATAGGGCCATCTTTTACTTCGGAGAACATATGCCATGGCCTTGGCCCACACACTCGGTTTTCCACGCATCGGCGCCGACCGCGAACTGAAAAAAGCCCTGGAATCCTATTGGAAGGGCGATCTCGATCAGGCCGGGTTGCAAACCGTCGGCCGCCAGTTGCGGGCCAGGCACTGGCAATTGCAGAAAGACGCCGGCATTGACCTGCTGCCCGTGGGTGACTTCGCCTGGTATGACCAGGTGCTGACGCACTCGCTGACTTTCGGCGTGATCCCCGAGCGCTTCGACAGTGCCAGGGATGCCCGAGGCCTGCCGACCCTCGACACCTTGTTCGCCATGGCCCGTGGCGCCAGCGCGGGGTGTTGCGGCGATGAGCCTGCCAAGGCGCAATATGCGCAGGAACTGACCAAGTGGTTCGACACCAACTACCACTACCTGGTCCCGGAATTCACCGCTGACCAACCGTTCAAATTGAGCTGGGAGCAACTGTTCGACGAAGTCGACGAAGCCCACGCCCTCGGGTACACCGTCAAACCGGTGATCATCGGCCCTTTGACTTACTTGTGGCTGGGCAAGGCAAAAGGTAACGACTTCGACAAACTCGACCTGCTCGAGCGCCTGCTGCCGCTCTACGGCGAAATCCTCAATCGCCTCAAGGCTCAAGGTGTGGAATGGGTGCAGATCGATGAACCGATCCTGACCCTCGACCTGCCGCAAGCCTGGAAAAACGCCTTCGAGCGCGCCTACCACATCCTTCAATATTCACCATTGAAAAAGCTCGTGGCCACCTACTTCAGTGGTCTGGAAGACAATCTCGGGCTGGCCGTGAGCCTGCCGGTGGACGGCTTGCACATCGACGCGGTACGAGCGCCGGAGCAACTGGGCCAGGTACTCGATCGTCTGCCAACCTATAAAGTGCTGTCGGTGGGCCTGGTCAACGGTCGCAACGTCTGGCGTTGCGAGCTGGAACAGGCGCTGGCACAGCTGAAACCGGCGCAAGAGCGCTACGGCGACAACCTGTGGGTCAGCAGCTCGTGCTCGTTGTTGCACAGCCCGGTGGACCTGGATCGCGAAGATAAACTCGACGCCGAGCTGAAGAGCTGGCTGGCGTTCGCCGTGCAAAAGTGCGGTGAAATCGCCGTGCTGCGTGACGCGCTGAACGATCCTCAGTCGCTGAAGGTTAAAGCCGCATTGGCACACAGCCGCGCCGTGCAGGCCAGCCGTGTGCAATCGCCACGTATCCATAAAGCCGAGGTGCAGGCGCGCATCCTGGCCATTCGCGACACCGACAGCCAGCGTCACTCAGAGTTTGCCAAACGTATCGAACTGCAACGTGCACGTCTGCGACTGCCGGCCTTCCCGAGCACTACCATCGGCTCATTCCCGCAGACCGCATCGATCCGTCTGGCGCGCCAGTCGTTCAAGCAGGGCAAGCTTTCGGTCAACGATTACACCGACGCGATGCACAGCGAAATCCGCCACGCGGTGCAAATTCAGGAGCGCCTGGGTCTCGATGTGCTGGTGCACGGTGAAGCCGAGCGCAATGACATGGTCGAATACTTTGCCGAGCAACTCGACGGCTACCTGTTCACCCGTTTCGGCTGGGTTCAGAGCTACGGTTCGCGTTGTGTGAAACCGGCGATCATTTACGGCGACCTGAGCCGTCCGAAGGCCATGACCGTCGACTGGATCACTTACGCCCAGAGCCTGACCGACAAGGTCATGAAGGGCATGCTGACCGGTCCGGTGACGATGTTGATGTGGTCGTTCCCGCGTGAAGATGTGTCGCGTAAAGTGCAGGCGCAACAGTTGGCGCTGGCCCTGCGTGACGAGGTGGTCGACCTGGAGCGGGCCGGAATCAAAATCGTCCAGATCGACGAAGCGGCGTTCCGCGAAGGCTTGCCGCTGCGCCGGGCGCAATGGCAGGAGTATCTGGACTGGGCGGTGGAGGCGTTCCGCTTGAGTGCATCGGGTGTGCGCGATGAAACCCAGATCCACACCCACATGTGCTACAGCGAGTTCAATGACGTGATCCAGTCCATCGCTGCCATGGACGCGGACGTGATCACTATCGAAACCTCGCGTTCGGACATGGAATTGCTGGAAGCCTTCAAGGCCTTCGATTACCCGAACGACATTGGTCCGGGCGTCTACGACATCCACTCGCCACGGGTGCCGGACACGGCCGAGATGGTCAAGTTGATGAGTAAAGCCGTACAGCGGATCCCGGCCGAACGACTGTGGGTCAACCCGGACTGCGGCCTGAAAACCCGCGCCTGGCCGGAGACCGAAGCGGCGTTGGTGAACATGGTGGCTGCCGCTCGGCAGTTGCGTAGTCAATTGGCGTAGGACGCCATCGCGAGCAAGCTCGCTCCCACAGTTGATCGATATCGTACACAAAGTCTGTATCCGACATAAATCCTGTGGGAGCGAGCTTGCTCGCGATGAACGATAACTCGGTCTTGAATACGACCGTTCGGCACCCTTCATCAAACTGTCACGTAACTGTGGCAGCGCGCTTTAACAAAGTTCATCAGACTCGCGCTCTACTGGGGTTCTGCGTTTCGGTGTTTTTTCATGCGGGTACGATTTTTTTCAACTGCGGTTCTTCTGGCCGCACTGCTGTTCGGCCTACCGTCTTTTGCGGCGTCGCGCTGCGATGTCAATGTTCCGACCGAGCGTGTCGATCTGGCGCAGGTGAGCCTGGCGTACCAGAGCATCGGTCGTGCGTCCGATCCTGCGTTGCTGCTGGTGATGGGCCTGGGTGGCCAGTTGATTCACTGGCCGGATGAGGTGGTGGTTGCGCTGTGCGAGCAAGGTTTTCGGGTGATTCGCTACGACAATCGCGATGTCGGGCTGTCGACCTGGCGTCAGGCACCTGCCAATGCCAACCTGACCTTTGAGGTGCTGCGCTACAAACTCGGTTTACCCGTAGCGGCGCCGTACACCCTGACCGACATGGCGGACGACGCGCTAGGCCTGATGGATGCGCTGCACGTGGAGCAATTCCATGTACTGGGCGCGAGCATGGGCGGAATGATCGCCCAGCACATGGCGGCGATGGCGCCGCAACGGGTCGAGAGTTTGACGCTGATCATGACCAGTTCCGGTGCTGAAGGCTTGCCGGCACCCAACGCGGCGCTGGTGCAGTTGCTGTCGCGGCGCAGTGCGCCGAACCGTGAGGTGGCGCTGGAGCAACAGGCCGATCTGCTGGCCGCGCTGGGCAGTCCTCAGGTGAGCGATGATCGTCAGGTTCTGTTGCATCTGGCGGCGGTGGCCTACGACCGGGCGTTCAATCCCGACGGCGTGAAGCGCCAGATCATGGCGATCCTCGCCGAACCGAGCCGGGTGGCGCTGCTCAATCAGTTGCGGGTGCCGACGCTGGTGGTGCATGGCACCGCCGATCCGCTGTTGCCGGTGATGCATGGCATTCACCTGGCGGCGCATATCCAGGGCAGTCAGTTGAAGCTGATTCCAGGGCTGGCCCATCGTTTTCAGGAAGCGTTCAAGGCGCCGTTACTGGCGGCGGTGTTGCCGTACCTGCAATCCCATCGTGAAGATACCTCGCATTGGGCGCAGATCGATCCGGTGCGGGCACCGAATCTGTTGTAACGAGAAGATCAAAAGATCGCAGCCTGCGGCAGCTCCTACACTGACCCCGTAGGAGCTGCCGTAGGCTGCGATCTTTTCCTGACATGGCGCTCAGCGGACGATTTTGTCCACATGAATCCCCAGTTTCTTCAGCCGATACCAGAAGCTGCGCTCCGAGATACCGATCAGTTGCGCGGCAGCGGCTTGCACGCCGTTGCTTTGTTGCAGGGCCGCCAGGATGTAGTTTTTTTCGACTTCGGCCAGTGCGGCGTCGAGGTCGTGCGGCACACCGGTACTTTCGTTGAGGACCGCGCTGGCGCCGTCGCCGGAGCGCCTTGAGGCGAACAGATAGGCCGGAAGATCGTCTTCCTCGATCACCGCACCCGAGGCAACGATGGTGGCGCGTTCAACGCAGTTTTGCAGTTCGCGGATGTTTCCCGGCCACGAATAACTGACCATGGCCTGCAAGGCTTCCGGGCTGAAACCGTTGATGCGTTTGCCGGCGGTGGCGCCCATGGTGTGTGCGAAGTGCCGGGCCAATGGCGCGATGTCTTCGACCCGTTCACGCAAGGCAGGCAGGGGGATCGGGAACACGTTGAGGCGATAGTAAAGGTCTTCGCGAAACTCTTTGTTGGCCACCGCTTCCAGCAGGTCTTTGTTGGTGGCAGCGATCACTCGCACGTCGACCTTGCGTTCACGCGGATCACCCACCGGTTCGATCACGCGCTCTTGCAAGGCACGCAGAATCTTCGCCTGCAACGCCAGCGGCATGTCGCCAACCTCATCGAGAAACAGCGTGCCCTTGTCGGCCTGCATGAAACGCCCGACCCGATCGGCCACCGCGCCGGTGAAGGCGCCTTTGCGATGGCCGAACATTTCACTTTCCAGCAAGCCTTCGGGAATAGCTGCACAGTTCACTGCGATGAAGGGTTTGTCGGCGCGGTTGCCATGTTTGTGGATGGCCCGCGCGACCATTTCCTTGCCGGTACCGCTTTCGCCGGTGAGCAGGATGGTCGCGTTGCTTTCGCGCACCGAATCCACCGCTTGCAGCACTCGACGGAAGGTCGGACTGTCGCCCACCAGGCTGTCGATTTGCGCGTGCTCCTCAAGCTCGGCGCGCATGCGCTGGTTGTCTTTGAGAATCTCGCGAAACTGCAGGGCCTTGCTGACCGTAATGTCCAGCTCATCGATGTCGAACGGCTTGGCAATGTAGTCGAAGGCGCCGTTGCGCATCGACTGCACGGCGTTTTTCACCGTGCTGTAGGCCGTCATGACGATCACCGGCAATTGCGGAAAGCGCACTTTGATTTCGGCCAGTAGCTGCGGCCCGTCCATGCCGGGCATGCGCCAGTCGCTGATCACCAGGTCAATGTCTTCCTGTTCCAGCACCTTGAGCGCGTGCAAGCCATTGCTGGCGGTGAACACCTGGATATCGTTCTGGCTCAGGGCGGACGCCAACAAGTCGCAGAGCTTGGGCTCGTCATCGACTACCAGAATGTTATGCGTCATCACTGTCCTCGTCGTCGCTGTCGTCTTCACCGTTGGCCGGAATGTACAGGCTGAATGTGGCGCCGGCATCTTTTTCGCTGACGCATTCAATTCGCCCGTTATGGTTTTCCATGATCGAGAAGACTTTTGCCAGCCCAAGACCCGTACCTGAAGCCTTGGTGGTGACGAACGGCGTGAAGATACGCTCGATCATGTCCGGTTCGATGCCCTGACCGGTGTCGGAAACACTGATGACGGTGTACTCCTTGTCGCTGGAAATGCCCAGGGTCAGGCGACCGCCATCGGGCATTGCGTCAATGGCGTTGATCACCAGGTTCAGGCAAGCCTGTTTGAGTTGCCGGGCATCGGCGTGCATGGTCGCGGCCGGCGCATTGTCTTCGATCCGGGCGTCGATGTTATGAGTCGCCAGTTCCGGGGCACAGAATCCGATCAGCTCATCGACCAGCGGTCGCACCAGTTGGGTAGAACGCATGGGCGCGCTGGGCTTGGCAAAGTCGAGGAATTCGGTGATCAGGTCGTTGATCCGGCTGACCTCGCTGACCACGTATTCCAGATGCCGCTTGTCGGTTTCGGGCAGGTCGGCGCGACGGTGCAACAACTGGGTCGCGGTTTTGATGATGCCCAGCGGGTTGCGGATTTCATGGGCCAGGCCCATGGCCACTTCACCCAGCGCATGCAGGCGATCCCGGCGGCGCAGTTGCGATTCCAGGTGCTGCAGTTCGCCCAGGCGCTCGGTCATGTGGTTGAAGGTGCTGCTCAGTTCGGCCAGCTCATCGCTGCCGGTGACCGGTATCCGCTGACGATAATCACCGTCGATGACCCCCCGTACGCCTTTGGAGAGATTGCGCAGGGGCTGGGTCAGGCGTTGCGAGACCAGCCAGCCGACACCCAGCGACAGCGCCGAACTGAGGATGAAAATCAGGATGAACAGATTGCTCTGGTTCACCAGCCCGACCAGGCTGTTGTGGCGCAGCAGGCCGCTGAATATCACCCCCTGAAGTTCACCGCTGTCATTGAGGATTGGCCGATAGATGCCGCTGTAGTTATTGGTGAACTGTTCGATCGGTTTTTTCGTGGTGCGCAGGATTTGCTCGATGTCTTCGGGCACCTTCATGGGGTGATCTTCGAAGCGCTGGGTCGCGAAAATTTCCGAGAAGTCTTCGTCCTTGGCCAGGTACAACCGCAGGTCAAGGGAATGCACATCGGCGACGCTGGTGAGGAAGCTGCTGTCCAGGTAGTTGGCGAGGACCAACTGATAGTCGACCCCAGCCTGGGTTGTCTGGAAGGTCGAGACCAGGATGCCGGTGGACGCGCCCGTGACCTGAATGGTTTGCAGGACGGCTTTGGGCGCGGTGTTGATTTGCTCGACGATGTCGTCGGTCACGGTACTGAACAGCACTTTGTGATCGCTGGTGCGCACCAGCGCCACGACGTCGATGCCCATGGCTTCGGCAATGTCGGCGCTGAGGCGGTCCTGCCGGGCCGAGAGCCGGTCGTTGATCGGGCGGATGTGGCGCAGCAACAACTGGGCGACCCGCGTGTTTTCGCGGAGGATTTCCCGGACCTCGTCTTCGACGATCTTGGTCGATTCCTGCAACCAGATCCGCACGTTGCTATCGAAGATCTGTGACAGCGTGGTGGCCGCCAGTTCCGCAGCGATCATGGTAGGGATCACGCTGACCAGCCAGAACGCCAATACCAGCTTGCGTTGGACACTCCAGCGGGAGATGGCGAAGGGCAGGGCTTTACGGCGTCGGTCTTGTTTCATCAGGTTTCGCTTATCGCAGCAGCCATGGCAGGGTCGGACTTATCCGGTCGGACAAACAGTTTCACGAGTTTGAGCAAAGCGTTGAGCAGCGCGTTACGGTGGTGAAAAAACAACGTATTGCCTTCGAACTTGCAGCCGAGCCGCAGCTTACTGGCATAACCAGCCTGGCCACACTCATACAGCGGGATTTTGTGTTGAATACAGTAGTCGACATTGGCCAGCCAGCTTCTGAAGTACAGGTTGTACTCGCGGGTCTGTTCCAGGTCGTGGGCAAAAAACTTGTCCACCAGTCGATGTTCATCCAGCAACACCAGATTGAACGCCACCAGTTGCTCGCCCACCCAATACAGCACGCACGCGGCGCGTTGGTCGAGGTGTTCGAGGATGTTGGTGAAGTACTCTGCCGACAGTCGTTCGAACTCCAGTTCGCTGCGTGCCTGGGTGGCTTCATACAAGCGCATCATTTCTGGCAACACATCGTCGACCGAACGTCGCCATTCGATCCGCGGACCCTGGGCCCGAAGTTTTCGGCGTAAATCCTTGCGGGTGGATTTTCCCAGCGTGCCGAGGTAGGCATCAAGAGACCCGAAAACGATCGGCAATATCGCACTCGGCAAACCGGGCATGGTTTGCAGCCCGGCCTTGTGGCAGACGTCAATCCATTGCTGATCGTGGCTGGGTGCATCCTTGACCGCCAACAGGCCGATACCCGCCTGGTTGGCATCGTTACGGGCCAACGTCAGTAACTGACGCAACAGCGCCGGACGCTGCTCTTCGGTGATGTGGCTGGCGGTGCCTGCGTGGCATTGCTCGGTCACTGGCGATCCCAAGGCGTACAAGCGAATATCCAGCACACCCGGCAGCCATTGGCGCAAGCGCTGCGTGATGCGTTTGCCGATGCCCTGCACCGTGGTGTCGAGCGAGTACTGGGTGGTAAACGCCGCCGCCGCGGCAATCAGCGTACTGCCTTCATAGAGTGCAAGGTAACGCCACTGGAAGTCGGTGACCCCAGCCTGTTCAACCGCCCGATAGTAATCCCAGTCCTCCAGTTCCCCGGGGAAACAGTCATTCCAGGCGCAACGTTCGATCGCCTCGATGGTTGAAAAGACTTGGGCGGTAATCACGTCTTGTCCTTAAGCTACGCCAGTTGTCGATACTCTTCACGCTCGCTTGGCTTCATGGAGAGTTGTTGGACGAAGTCCGCGCTCAACTCCACGACGCGTCGGTATTCCAGGTCGACGGTGATCATGTGATAGCAGTTGTCCAGCATGACCTTGGTGACCGGGCCGCCAAGATGGCGTTCGACGTAATCGGCGTTCCAGCGGCTGGTGATGTCGTCCTCGATGGAGTGCAGTACCAGGGCGGGTGTCTTGATCGACGGCATGCGCTTCTTGACCACCGCATTCATCCGGTGCAATTCGCGCACGGTCACGCCTTCCATGGTCAACAGACCGGCATTGCTGCTTTCGCCTTCCTTCATCTGACGTTCGACGATCGCCCGCAGACGCTCGTTCTTGATGCCATAGGGCGGCGATTCTTCGAAGCTGCAGATGTTCACGCCGAATGGGATCTTCATCAACAAGGGGGTCAGGAACGCCAGTTTGTGGATGTTCCAGCCGTCGTAGCGCAGGGTGGTTGAATACATCAGCAGGCCGGCGACCTGTCCTGGATGCTCGGACGCGACATACATGGACATGACCGCGCCCATGGACAGACCGCCGACGAACACCTGTTCGTGCCGCTGGCGTATGCCCACGAATGTCTTGCGTACACCTTCATACCAGTCCTGCCAGCCGGTGGCTTGCAGGTCGGCGTTGTCACCGCAGTGCCCGGCCAGGGTTGGCACGTACACCGTGCAACCCGATTTGGCCAGGCCGATGGCAACCCGACGCAACTCCGTCGGGGTGCCGGTCAGGCCGTGGATCAACAACACCGCGACCTCGCCACTGCCGAGAACGAAACCGGTACTGCCTTCGCCGAGATCGATCTCTGTTTGATTCATCGTTTCATGGCCCGATCAAGCAGGCGGTCGAGCAGGGCGATGCCCAGATCGATTTCCGCGTAGCTGATTTCCAGCGACGGGGCCAGGGTGATGACGTTCTTGTAGTAGCCGCCCACATCGAGAATCAGGCCCAGACGCTTGCCGTCGATTTCGATGTCGCCCTTCATGCCTTCATCAACCATGAAGTCCAGAGTGGCCTTGTCCGGAGTGAAGCCGTCCGGGCCGCAGATTTCGCAGCGCAGAGCCAGGCCCAGGCCGTCGACGTCGCCGATGATCGGGTAGCGTTTCTGCAGGTCCTGCAAACCGTCCAGGAAGTATTTGCCCTTGGCCATGACCATCGAGCCGTAGTCGACTTCGTGGGTCATCTTGAACATTTCCAGACCGACCGCAGTACCCAGCGGGTTGGAAGCGAAGGTGGAGTGAGTCGAACCTGGCGGGAACACCTTAGGGTTGATCAGCTCTTCGCGAGCCCAGATACCGCCCAGTGGGTTGAGGCCGTTGGTCAGCGCCTTACCGAAGACGATCACGTCCGGTTTGACGTCGAAGTGTTCGATCGACCACAGCTTGCCGGTACGCCAGAAACCCATCTGGATTTCGTCGACGACCATCAGGATGCCGTGCTGATCCAGCACTTGCTTGAGCTCGCTGTAGAAGTTCATCGGCGGGATCACGTAGCCGCCGGTGCCCTGGATTGGCTCGACGTAGAAGGCTGCGTATTCGCTCTGGCCGACTTTAGGGTCCCAGACGCCGTTGTATTCGGTTTCGAACAGACGGGCGAACTGCTGCACGCAATGGCTGCCGTATTCTTCCTTGGTCATGCCTTTCGGGCCACGGAAGTGGTACGGGAACGGGATGAAGTTGGCACGCTCACCGAAGTGACCGTAGCGGCGACGGTAGCGGTAGCTCGAGGTGATCGACGAGGCGCCGAGGGTACGGCCGTGGTAGCCGCCTTCGAAGGCGAACATCAGGCTCTTGCCGTTGGTGGCGTTACGGACCACTTTCAACGAGTCTTCGATGGACTGCGAACCGCCGACGTTGAAGTGCACGCGACCGTCGAGGCCGAACTTGTTCTTGGCGTCGACCGCGATCATTTCCGACAGCTCGATCTTGCCTTTGTGCAGGTACTGGCTGGCGATTTGCGGCAGGGTGTCGATCTGTTGTTTCAGGGCGTTGTTCAGACGCGGGTTGGCGTAACCGAAGTTGACCGCCGAGTACCACATTTGCAGGTCGAGGTAAGCCTGATCTTCGGTGTCCCAGACGTAGGAGCCTTCGCAACGGCTGAAAATACGCGGCGGATCGATGTAGTGAACGGTGTCGCCGTAGGAGCAGTACTTGGCTTCTTTGTCCAGAAGGATCTGGTCTTCTGCGGTAGCAATTCGGATATCAGACATGGTGGAAGAGTTCCTGATTGTGTAGCGAGAGTTCAGAAGAGGTTTCAAGCGCGAAGGCAGTGGCGTTGGCGGCGTTGCCGGCAGGCAGTTTGGCCAGCAAGGCCGGAAGTTCGGCGAAGCTGTCGAAACGGGCGTAGGCAATGCCATTGCGTTCGCAATGTTCGGCCAGGCGGTCCTTGGCGAATACGAAGTCGGCGGTGGACGCCACGCACATGTCGGACTGGCCGTCGCCGATTACCAGCACGCGTTTGCTGCTGGGCGTGGACTTGCATTTGCAGTTGCCGGAGGCCGCACGGCAGGCGTCGCTCGAATACGGAAAGTCGATGCGCCAGCTGTTGTGGTCGACCTGACGCAGGCGGTTGGCGAGGATCGGCAGGAGGCTGACGTAGTTGCGCGCCAGAATCCGCGCGATGCCTTGCTCGATGCCGTCACTGACCACTTCGATGGAGGCGCCCAGACCGACCACGTGGTCGACAAAGTCCGGGAAGTCGGCATCGATTTCGACACTGTCGAAGAACCCGAGCAGTTCGTTGGGTGTTGCCTTGACCAGCGATAGCTGGCGACTGAGGCATTCACGCGAACCGATAGCACCGCTCAGCCACTCGTCCTCGATCGCTTCCCAGCTCGGGTCGGCGAAACGTTGGAGGATGCTGTCGATCACGTCGGTGCGGGTGATGGTCCCGTCGAAATCACACACGATATGCCAGTCAATCATCTGCATTACCTATAGGACAGGGGCGCGCTGTTGCGCTTGCAACGGGGTAGAGCAGGGATTGTGCCAAGTTGTTTCAGATCCTATAGGCTGGGGCTCTGAGGTATGCTGTGCGGGATATGTGTCCGCGAAGCTACAATTTTTGTAGGTCGCTACAAACAACATGAGTGCTTGCGCAGGAAAATCGGCCCGGGAGTTGATGCGCGCCTGCACTGCCAAGGAATTGCTCTATGTTCAGGATTACCTCTGCTGTATTCGCTGCCTTGCTGGGCCTTGGCGGGTTTTGCGCCACCGCGCAGGCGACCGGAATTACCGGTGAGGCAGGTCTCGGCATGAGCAATCAGCCCTATGACCCCACGGGTAGTCGTTATGAAACCGTGCCGGTGCCTTACTTCGATCTGGACTGGGGCGATGTCAGCCTCAGCACCGACGACGGTTTGACCTGGAGCGCCTTGAAAACCAATGGTTTCAGTGCCGGGCCGTTTATCAACTACATTCCGGGACGCAACTCCAATGGCACGCTGCGGGGCCTGCACAATGTGTCGGCCATGGGCGAGGCCGGTGGCTTCGTTCAGTACAGCCCGGCTGATTTCTGGCGAATTTTCGCTTTCGTCGGCCATACCGTGGGGGCTAATCGCGGCCAGGGTGGTGTGCTCGGTCGTGTGGGCGGGGAAGTGGGTTATCCGCTGGGGCTGGGGATCATTGGCAGTAGCGAACTGGCCGCGAATTTTGCCGATGGCCGGCAGACTCAGACGTTCTTTGGCGTTTCCAACAAAGACGCCCGGGATTCGGAGTTCCGTCCGTACAAGGCCAGTGGCGGCTTGCAGAATGTGGCGTTGACCCAGAACTTCGAGTTCCCGCTGGCAGCAAAGTGGTCGTTGGTGACCAGTGCCAGTTGGAAGCACCTGACCAACTCGGCGGCGGACAGCACCATCGTCAAGCAAGAAGGCCGCGTGAACCAGGGCGAAGTACAGGCGGCGATCAGCTACAAATTCAATTGACCTGAGCGCAGATCCCCGTAGCAGCTGGCGTAGCCTGCGTTCGGCTGCGCAGCAGTCGCAATCAAGTAACCCTCGGTATTTCTGGAAGCGCCGGGTGGCCGGTTTTACGACTGCTACGCAGCCGAACGCAGCCTTCGGCAGCTGCTACAGGTAAGTTTGGTCTGCTGTTTGCAATAGTCGTGGAGAACTCAATATTTCAGGAGTGCTTCATGGCTCGTCCCGCGTATCGTTTCCTCGCCTATTCGCTGTGGGATCTGGTCCCGATCGCGCTCGGTGTGGCTCATCTGGCGTTTGTTTTGTGGTTGGTGCTGACCTTCCATGACCTGTCGTGGTGGGCCATCGTGCCGCTGGCACTGGTCTACGCCGTCAGCCTGTCGTGGAGCATCAACAGCATTTCCCACAACCAGATCCACAACCCGTACTTCACCATTGCCTGGATGAACCGGGCGTTCGACTTGTTGCTGTCGGTGACCATCGGGTTCTCGCAAACGCTGTACCGCGACATCCATAACCGCCATCACCGTGGCAACTCCGATCTGCCGGACGCCAATGGCAAGACCGTCGATCCGCTGTCGATCTACCTGCGCGGCAAGGACGGACAACCCGAAAACCCTTGGTCATACACTTTTCTCAGCTTTTTCCGCGATGATCCCAAGCCGTTCTACGAAGAAATGCAGCGCAAGCGGCCCAGCGATGCGCGTTGGGTCAAGGTCGAGATTTATGTGACGGTGGCGGCATATGTGGCGCTGGCGTTCTACGACTGGCATGCGGTGCTGCTGTTGTTGCCGTTCTGGTATCTCGGTCAGGCGTTGTCTTCGCTCAACGGGTATTACGAGCATTTTGGCGGCAATCCGGACTTGCCGATTGCCTGGGGCGTGAGCAGCTACAGCGTGCTCTACAACCTGATCTGGATGAACAACGGCTATCACGCCGAGCATCATTACCGGCCGAAAATGCACTGGACCCAGGTCAAGGCATTCCACCGCGAAATTGCCGAACAGCAACGAGCGGCGGGGGTGAAGGTGATTGCGCTGTCACACGGTTTGGGCTTCCTGACGGCCCACCATAAGCGCTGACCTTGTGGGAGCGTGGCTTGCCCGCGAAGAACGATAACGCGTAATGCCTGAAAAACCGCGGTGTTCGCTTCGCGGGCAAGCCACGCTCCCACATGGAATAGCGTTGTATTCAGGTTTCTTCGCCTTCAGCCAGTAACGCAATCCCGCCCATGATCACTGCCACGCCCAACCAGTGCAGCAGGCTGATCTGTTCGCCGAGGCCGAGCCACGAGCCGAGCAGTACGCCGACAAATACCAGCGAACTCAGCGGAAACGCCAGCGACAGGCTGCTGCGTCGCAATATCAACATCCAGACGAAGAATGCCCCGATGTAGCAGGCGATGGCCGTCAGCACCCCAGGATTACCGGCCACGGCTGCCAGCCATTGGAGGTTGAAGTCCATCTGCCCCAGTTGATCACCACCCACTTTGGTCGCGATCTGACCGCTACTTTCAAAACCGATCAGCAGCATCCACAGCACAACGGTGCCCAGACGCCCGTGCAGCCAACCCATAGTGCTGTTCCTTTCCATCATCGATTGAGCTTCAGGCATGGGCGACACACACGAGCATCACGCCCGCCGTAATCACCACGGTGCCGAGCCAGCGCCGGCGGCTGACGGTTTCACCCAGCACCACTTTGCCCGCCAGTACGACGCCGCAGTAAGCCAGTGCCGCCGCCGGAAACAACAGGCTCAGCGGCGCGCGGGACAAGGCTTCGAGCCAGACAAAGAACTCGATTGCGTAGGCGCCGATCCCACACCAGAGCAACGGCGCATTGAACACCTGGCCCCAGAACGCATTCAGCCGGAAGCCGCCTTCGAGCTCGGGCAAACGATCCAGACCCAGCTTGAAACAGAGCTGCCCGATGACGTCGAGGAGAATCGAAAACGCCACCAGTAACACCACGGTCAAATTCACGGGAATAACTCCTCGAACAGGCTGATCAGTGCCTGGTTGGTTGCCGCATTTCGCAGCAGATCGTCTTCGCTCCAGCGCTCGGGAGGCGGCTGGTCGGACTTGGCTTCCCAGCGCTTGAACGCATTGCTGAAGGCCGGTTGGGCGAACTCGCCGCAGACATCGATGCCCAGGATCCGCTTGCTCGCGGCCAATGCACGCAGGGCTTGCAGCAAGTGCGTCAAGCGCATGCCGCCCTGATCCCAGTTGGTCGCGGCATCTTCGCTGGCGAGCACGTCCTTGTCGATGGTGATCCACACGGCTTCGGTCGGCAGGCTTTCGATCAATTGCTGGAGAAACACTGGCCAGTCGAGGTCCGCCAGGTTGCGCCAGTGCAGCATGTTTTCCCGCTGTTGATGCCCGGCACCATCGCCGATCAGGCCCCAGACCTGGGACGGCGGGTGCTGCCAGGGGAAGAGTTGCAAGTCACCACGCTTCAGCGCGCCGAGGTTGCCGCCGCGCAGTTGCGGGTTATGCAGGTCGTCGCTGCACGGCCCGAGGGTGACGATGCGTTTGATGTTCGGCATCTTTAGCGCCCGATTGACCCACGAACCGCAATGCCGACGCGGCGCGAAGCGCACCCAGTCGGGATGGTTATCGAAATGGATCAGGCTGACCGGCTCGGTAATCTCGGCGAGAAAGGCCGGGGTCAGGTGGTGGTAGTCGCCGGAACCCATAAAGAATATTTCCGGCTGCGGGCCCGTATGGGGGGGCCGTTGGCGCAGGCGTTCGGAAAAGCGTCGGTAGTTTTTCTCACTGGACCACAAACGCAGTTTGGGTCCCAGATCGAGCAGGTCCAGACGATTCGCACGACCGCTTTCCAGCAGCCGGACAATCGGCGCCTGGGCTGTCAGGCTGTGGTCGAGATCCAAGATATTCAAAACGTATTCTTACCCATGGCAGCGCCCCTCCAAAGCCGGCGCGGTCGATCACGAGCGCAGGCCGGGCGGGCTTTAACGGGTAAATGCAAGGGACGGGCCAGACATCAGAAAGATCGCGTACACCCGTAGGAGCTGCCGCAGGCTGCGATCTTTTGGAGAACGGCACGTTATCAGGCGTGAACCCGCACCCAAACAGAAACCAACACCGTCGCCGCCATCAGCCACGCGAGCGCCGCCACCGCCAATGATGCCTCCAACCGCAGCCGATCCACCATCACATACAACATCGCCAGGTAAACGAAGTACGGAATGATCGACCACATGCCAAACACGATGGTGGTCTTCAGGTCGTCCAGCGAGCGGCCCTTGCCGACGATGTAATGAGCGATCAGTGCAAAGGTCGGAAACAGCGGTACCAGGCCTGCGATGTAATAGTTTCTGGTTTTGGCGAGGAAGGCGAGGATCACCACCACCGCGGCGCCCAGTGCAGCTTTCAACAGTAGATCCACGGAACGTCTCGCAGTGGGTTAGTGACTCAAACCGTATTTTTTGACCTTGTCGAACAGCGTGGTCTTGGCCATGCCCAGTTCCAGGCTGGCCTGGGTCAGGTTGCCGCCGCTGCGCTGCAAGGCGTCATTGAGCAGATTGCGCTCGAAGGCTTCCACCGCTTCGGAGAACGCCAGGCCTTGGGCGGCGCCACTGGTGCCGGATTTCTTGAAGACCGGCAAACCGAGAGCAAAACGCTCGGCGACGTTGCGCAGTTCGCGCACATTGCCGGGCCAGTCGTGGCTCATCAGGGTCGACAGGGTCTGGTTGTCCAGTTCAGGCACTGCACGGTCAAACCGTAGCGACGATTGCTGCAAGAAGTGTTCGAACAATTGCAGGATGTCTTCGCGGCGTTCACGTAGCGGCGGCAGTTCCAGGGTCACCACGTTCAAGCGGTAATACAGGTCGCTGCGAAACTGGCCGACTTTGCTCAGGTCATCGAGGTCGGACTTGGTCGCCGCGATCACCCGGCAGTCGACCGCAATGTTCTGGTTCGAACCGAGCCGCTCCAGCGTGCGCTCCTGCAACACCCGCAGCAATTTGATTTGCAGCGCCAGTGGCATGCTTTCCACTTCATCGAGGAACAGCGTGCCGCCGTTGGCGTGTTCGATCTTGCCGATCCGTCGTTTGCCGGCACCGGTAAAGGCATTCGCTTCGTGACCGAAGATTTCGCTTTCGAACAGGTTCTCCGGCAAGCCACCGCAGTTCAGCGCGACGAATTGCTGCGAGTGACGGCGACTGAAGTCATGCAGGCAACGCGCGACCAACTCTTTGCCGGTGCCGGTCTCGCCTTCGATCAGCACGTTGGCCGAGGTGTCGGCGACGTTGGCGATCAGCTCGCGCAGGTGCTGCATGGCGGGCGAGCGGCCGATGATCCGCCCCTCAAGGGAGTCGCGTTCGGCCAGTTGCCGACGCAAGGAGGTCACTTCGCGAGCCAGACTGCGTTGCTCCAGGGCGCGGCGCGCGACGTCTACCAGGCGTTCGGGGGAGAACGGTTTTTCCATGAAGTCGTAGGCGCCTTTTTGCATCGCGCCGACCGCCATCGAGATGTCGCCATGGCCGGTGATCAGCACCACCGGCAGGCTGCGATCGCGCGCCTTGAGGCGGCTCAGCAGTTCCAGGCCATCGATGCCCGGCAGGCGAATGTCGCTGATGACGATCCCGGCGAAGTTGTCGCCGACTCGCGCCAGGGCTTCTTCAGCGCTACCGACACCTTCACAGGGAATATCTTCCAGGGCCAGGGCCTGCTGGCAACCGAGCAGGACATGGGGATCGTCTTCGACGATCAGCACACTAAGGTCGTTGTTCATATTGGCTCGGCGGGAAGGGGGCTTACCAACGGTAAACTGAGGACGAAAGCAGTACCACCGCTGGTCGGGTGTTCGACGCCGAGGTGACCGCCAGTGGCGGCGGCCAGGCTTGCCGACAGGGTCAGGCCGAGGCCCAGGCCCTGTTCGCCGGGTTTGGTGGTAAAGAAAGGTTCGAACAAGTGCTTGCGGGTTTCGGCGTCGATGCCGTGGCCGTTGTCGCGTACGCGCAGGCGATATTTGCCGTCGACGACGTCACCCTCCAGCCACAGCTCGGGCTGCGGCTGCGCTTGCATGGCGTCCAGCGCGTTACCGATAAGATTGACCAGAATCTGTTCCAGACGGGTCTGGTCGATCTGCACTTGCACATCGCTGAACTCGCGGTGCAACAGCAAGCGAGCGCTTTCAAGGCGAGCGCCGAGCAGTTGCAAGGCGGCGTCTACCGCTTTGCCGAGGCTGGCCTGGCCCTGATCGTCACCGCGCCGGGCAAAGGAGCGCAGACTGGCGGTGATCCGGCCCATGCGGTCGATCAGTTCATTGATGGTTTTCAGGTTGGCACTGGCGATGTCCAGCTGACCGCGCTCAAGAAAGCGCACGGTGTTGCCGGACAAGGTGCGCAAGGCGGCCAGCGGCTGGTTCAATTCGTGGGCAATGCTGGTGGACATCTGGCCGATAGCCGCGAGTTTGCCGGCCTGGACCAGTTCATCCTGGGCCCGGCGCAAGGTTTCTTCAGCCTGGCGGCGTTCGCGGATCTGGCTTTTCAGGCGTTCGTTGCTGGCACGCAGGTCGGTGGTGCGCTCGGTGATCTTGCGCTCCAGTTGGCTGTTGGCTTCTTGCAGTGCTTCACGGGCAGCGAGGCGGGTGGCGATGACTTTGCGTCGTTCGTTCCAGGCGATCAGCAGGAACGCCACCAGCGCGAAGGCCACCGCGACCAGAATGCCCTGATTGATCGCTTCGCGGCGTAAGTCCTGGAGCGGTGTGAGCAGGGTGAAATTCCACGGTGTATCGCTCAAGGGGCGGGTTTGCGACAGGTAGCTGATTTCCTGTTCATCGGAGACCAGCTCGGCGTTGGCCGGGAAGGTGATTTTTTCCACGCCTTCGGACAGTCGCTCACGGGCCAGCGGTTCCAGTTCGTTGAGCGGGAACCAGTAATATTGCAGGCTGCGGGCCAGGCGTTCTTTGGTGTCATCGCTGAGCGGGCGAACCGATTTGAGCCGGCGCGCCGGGTCGCTGGAAAGAATAATGATGCCATTCTCGTCACTGACGAAGGCTTCCAGGCGTGCACGCTGCCAGCGCTCTTCCATGGCTTCGAGGCGGACTTTAACCACTGCGACGCCGATGATCTTGCCTTGCTCTTCGAGGCCGTGGGCCAGGTAGTAACCGGGTTCGCCGTTGGTGCTGCCGATGCCGTAGAAACGCCCCGGCTGGCCGCGTACGGCATTCTGGAAATAGGCACGAAAGGACAAGTCTTCACCGAGGTAACTGTCGACATCGCGCCAATTGCTGGTCGCCAGCACCCGACCGGTGGTGTCCATCACGTAGATCGCCCGACTGCGGCTGCGCCGGTTCAGGCCCTCGAGGTAATCATTGACCGCTTGCCGGTGTTCAGGCGTAGGGTCGTCCAGCAGTTTGGAAACACTCGACTCGAGTTCCAGCAGGCTGGGCAGGTAGGTGTATTTGCTGATCTCGCTTTCGACCGCGCGGGCGTGCAGTTCCAGCTGCCGTTGACCGTTCTCGCTGAGGCTGCGAATCCCGTAGTGTTCGCTGACCCAGAAGCCGACGTAACCCAACCCGACCATCAGCAAGATGACCAGCGGAGGCAGAAACAGATGGCGAATCAGACGGGGTTTCACGGCAAGTGATGGCGGCGCTGCGCGATAGAGAGTGGGGTCGCATTTCATCACAGATGCCTTGGGTCAACCACAACACAAATCTCCAGACCACCATCGGCCCTTGTGGGAGCGAGCTTGCTCGCGATAGCGGACTAACAGTCGACATCATCATTGACTGGTAGGCAGTCATCGCGAGCAAGCTCGCTCCCACAGGTGGGGAGCGGTGCTGTTGTTAGTGCTGCAGGATTTTCTCGAGGAAATGCTGCGCACGGTCGGAGCGGGCGTTGATGTCACCGAAGAACTCTTCTTTCTTGCAGTCTTCGATGATTTTGCCCTGATCCATGAAGATCACCCGATCCGCCACTTTACGGGCGAAGCCCATTTCGTGGGTTACGCACATCATGGTCATGCCTTCGTGCGCCAGTTGCACCATCACGTCGAGCACTTCGTTGACCATTTCCGGATCGAGCGCCGAGGTCGGTTCGTCGAACAGCATGACGATCGGGTCCATCGCCAGCGCGCGGGCAATCGCCACACGCTGTTGCTGACCACCGGAGAGCTGGCCCGGGTGCTTGTGGGCGTGAGCCGAAAGGCCGACGCGCTCAAGCAGTTGCAGGCCTTTTTTGGTGGCTTCTTCCTTGCTGCGGCCCAACACCTTGATCTGCGCGATGGTCAGGTTTTCGGTGATGGTCAGGTGCGGGAACAGCTCGAAATGCTGGAACACCATGCCAACGCGCGAGCGCAGTTTCGGCAGATCGGTCTTCGGGTTGGCGATGGACGTGCCATCGACCACTACGTCGCCTTTCTGGAACGGTTCCAGGGCGTTGACGCATTTGATCAGGGTGGATTTGCCGGAGCCGGACGGTCCGCACACCACAATCACTTCGCCTTTTTTGACCTCGGTGCTGCAGTCAGTCAGTACCTGGAAGTCGCCATACCACTTGTTGACATTCTTGATAGAGATCATACGGCAAACCTTTTTTGCAGACGCTTGACCAGCAGCGAGGCGGCAAAGCTGATTGTGAAGTACACGAGACCTGCGATGATCAGGAACTCATTGGAGCGGCCAATGATGTCGCCACTGGCACGCGAGGCGTTGAGGAAATCCACCAGACCGACCGCGTAGACCAGCGAGGTGTCCTGAAACAGAATGATGCTCTGTTGCAGCAGCAGCGGGGTCATCTTGCGGAACGCTTGCGGCAGGATGATCAAACGCATCATCTGGCCATACGTCATGCCCAAGGCCTGGGCAGCACCCATCTGGCCCTTGGGAATCGACTGCACGCCGGCCCGGACGATTTCGCAGAAGTACGCCGCTTCGAACATCATGAAGGCCACGATGCACGAAGTGAACGCGCCGATCGGCGTGTCTTCGCCAGTGATCCAGCGCAGCACGAACGGCACCGCCAGGTAGAACCAGGTGATGACCAGCAACAGCGGAATCGAGCGGAAGTAGTTAACGTAGGCGCCGGCAATGTTCGACAGCAGTTTGTTGTGGGACAGGCGCATCAGTGCCAGGATCGTGCCGAGGATGATCCCGCCGACCACGCCCATGATCATTAGCTTGAGGGTCATGACCATGCCGTTCCACATGCCCGGCAGGGACGGGATGATGCCCGAGAAGTCGAATTCCATCATTTACCCCCTACGGAAATCAGGCCCGGTACGGCAACTTTCTTCTCGACCATGCGCATCAGCAGCATCAGGCTCATGTTCAGGGTGAAGTAGATCAGGGTCGCCAGGGTGAAGGCTTCGAACAGGTTGGCGGAGAACTCGGCGGTCTGTTTGGTCTGCGCGAGCAGTTCCATCAGACCGATCAGGGAGGCGACGGACGAGTTCTTGAATACGTTCAGGAATTCCGAGGTAAGCGGCGGAATGATGATCCGGTAAGCCTGGGGCAGCAGCACGTTCCAGTAGATCTGCGGCAGCTTGAAGCCCATGGCGCGAGCGGCGGATTCCTGGCCACGCGGCAACGCCTGGATGCCGGTGCGCACCTGTTCGCAAACACGCGCGGTGGTGAACAGGCCCAGGCACACGACGACGCTGAGGAAGGCCGAGGTGGTCGGGTTCAGGTCCTGCTTGTACCAGTCCTGCAGGTTTTGCGGCAACAGGTCGGGTACCAGGAAGTACCAGATGAACAGCTGTACCAGCAGCGGCACGTTACGGAAGAGTTCGACGTAGCAGGTCGCGATGCCCGATACGATGCGGTTCGGCACGGTGCGCATGACGCCCAGAATCGAGCCCAGCAACAGGGCGATAATCCATGCCGCGACAGCGATGGCGATGGTCCAGCCCAAACCGGAAATGTACCAGTCGAGATAGGTCTCGCTGCCCACGCCGGTGGACTTGAAGAACACGCCCCAGTCCCAGTTGTAATTCATTAGGGTCTCCCCTCAGATCGATCGATGTACAAGTGCCCGCCTGGGGAAACTCCGTTCCCTCTGACCTCGACGGTCAGGCACACGCGATCGGCTCGACAACCACCGGTTCGAGTGCTTCCAGAAAATGCCAGCAGGTAGTGACTGCCTCCTGAACGGGCGAGGGCCCTTTCAGGAGGTAAGGTTAGTCAGAAATCAGGATTTCTTTTCGTCAGCCGCTTTGTCGGTCGGGTTGGCGATCAGAGCCTTGAGCTCGTCGCTCATCGGGAACATCAGGTTCAGGCCTTTTGGCGGGATTGGCTGCATGAACCATTTTTCGTAGATCTTGTTGATCTCGCCGGACTTGTAGGTCGCGATGATCGCGTCGTCGACAGCCTTCTTGAACGGTGCATCGCCCTTGCGGACCATGCAGCCGTAGATTTCGTAGGACTGTGGAGTACCGGTTACGGCCCAGTCAGTCGGCTTCTTGGCCTTGGCCATTTCACCGGCCAGCAGCGCGTCGTCCATCATGAAAGCCACGGCGCGGCCGGTTTCCAGCATCTGGAAGGACTCGCCATGGTCTTTGGCGGAGATCACGTTCATGCCCATCTGCTTGTCGGCGTTCATCGACTTCAGAATGCGCTCGGACGTGGTGCCGGCGGTGGTCACGACGTTCTTGCCCTTGAGGTCAGCGAAGTCTTTGTAAGTCGAGTCTTTTTTCGACAGCAGCTTGGTGCCGATTTCGAAGATGCCAACGGAGAAGTCAACTTGTTGCTGACGTTCGGTGTTGTTGGTGGTGGAGCCGCACTCGACGTCCACAGTGCCGTTCTGCACCAGTGGAATACGGGTTTGCGAGGTGACCAGGTTGTACTTGACCTGCAGGTTCGGCATGTCCAGGTCTTTTTTGATGGCTTCGACGATTTTCAGCTGAATATCGTGGGAGTAGCCGACCGGTTTGCCGGAAGCGTCTGCAATGTAGGAAAACGGAATAGAAGCATCGCGATGCCCCAGGGTAATGGTGCCGGACTCTTTGATCTTCTTCAGGGTGCCGGTGAGTTCGGCGGCGAAAACTGGCGTGCTGATCAGTGCGGCAGCAATGGCTGCGCCCAGGATATGGGGAACGATACGCATCAAATTTTCCTCAACATTGTTTTTATATGGAGCCAGTTCATCGGCCCTTATGTACTGCGGAATGCCTTGACGGCTCCTGAAGTGCTGGTACATCAGACATTCGTCCCAGAGTGTAGAGCATGACTCGTGCCAGGCCATGCCGCCTCAATCAAGGCATTGATTTTAAAAGATATTAAATATTTATGGCGTTGATTCAAGGGCTAATAAGTCCGGTTAACCGAATCGACTGACGGGTCGCGTTCGGAAAACCGAATGCAATCCCCCGGTCACCGAATACCCTGTGGGAGCGAGCTTGCTCGCGATGAGGCCGGCACATCCAGCATTGAGGTTGCCTGACACACCGCTATCGCGAGCAAGCTCGCTCCCACAGTGGATTTGTGATGTGCATCAGAATGCAAAAAGCCCCTGAATCGTGAGATTCAGGGGCTTTCGTTGAACCGGATTACCGATCAGGCCGCTTCGATCTTGCTGCGGTTCTGTTCGACCTTGTTCAGGTACAGCTGCACGTTTTCTTGTTCCGCCTTGGTGGTAAACAAGCCCAGTTTGCTGCGACGCCAGAGAATGTCGTGAGCGGTGGTTGCCCATTCTTCGCTGCACAGGTAATCGACTTCGCGGGTGTAGAGACCGCCACCCAGGTGTTCGCCCATGTCGTTCAGGCTCTGAACGCCTTCGAGCATGTGCCAGGTGCGGCTGCCGTAGGTGGTGGCCCAGCGCCGGGCAATTTCCGTCGGCAACCAGTCGAACTTGTCGCGAATCAACGCGCTCAATGCCTGCGGCGTGGTCATGTCTTCGCCGCCTGGCAGGGTCGCCTGCGCGGTCCAGCTCGGCTTCATGTCCTTGAAGTACGGTGCCAGTTGCGCCATGGCCGACTCGGCCAGTTTGCGGTAGGTGGTCAGCTTGCCACCGAACACCGACAGCAGCGGGGCTTCCTCAGTGCTGCCGGACAACGCCAGGGTGTAATCGCGGGTCACGGCCGAAGGATTGTCGGATTCGTCGTTGCACAGCGGACGAACACCGGAATAGGTGTGCAGGATGTCGCTGCGGCTGACTTGTTTCTTGAAGTGCGCGTTGACCACTTTCAGCAGGTAGTCGGTCTCGCCTTCGGTGATCGCGACTTTTGCCGGGTCGCCGGTGTATTCGCGGTCAGTGGTACCGATCAGGGTGAATTGATTGAGGTACGGAATGGTGAACACGATGCGCTGGTCTTCGTTCTGCAAAATATGCGCGTGTTCGCCTTCGTACAGCTTCGGCACGATCAGGTGGCTGCCCTGGATCAGGCGGATGCCGTAAGGCGATTCCATCTTCAGGTCATCGCGAATGAACTTGGCGACCCATGGGCCGGCGGCGTTCACCAGCGCCTTGGCGCGGATCGTGAACAGGCTGCCGTCGGCGCGTTCCAGGTTCAGTTCCCACAGGCCTTTGTTGCGACGGGCGCTGACGCAGCGGGTCTGGGTGTGAATGTGGGCGCCTTTTTCGCGGGCGGCCATGGCATTGAGCACCACCAGACGGGCGTCGTCGACCCAGCAGTCGGAGTATTCGAAACCTTTGGTGATTTCGCTTTTCAGCGCGCTGTCGGCGCCGAACTTCAGGCTCTTGGAACCGGCGAGTTTTTCCCGCTTGCCAAGGTTGTCATAGAGGAACAAGCCCGCGCGGATCATCCACGCCGGGCGCAGGTGCGGGCGGTGCGGTAGCACGAAGCGCATCTGTTTGACGATGTGCGGGGCCTTGGCCAGCAGCACTTCACGCTCGGCCAGGGCCTCACGCACCAAGCGGAATTCGTAATGTTCGAGGTAACGCAGGCCGCCGTGGATCAGCTTGCTGCTGGCGGACGAGGTGTGACTGGCCAGATCGTCCTTTTCGCAAAGGAACACCGAAAGACCGCGGCCGGCGGCATCTGCTGCAATCCCCACACCGTTAATCCCACCGCCGATGACGGCGATATCGTAGACCTCGGCAAGAGGGGGTGTAGGCAAGGTTGAAGTGGGCATCGGCTGGCCTCGGGGTTCTTTCAATATTTGAATTCGAACATTAATGTTCATTTGCGAAAATAGTAGCGCATAAATCCAGGCGCAACCAGCCGGCTTCGATTGAAAATTCTGATTGAAGGGAGGGGAAAGGAAAATTTTCGAACATTCAGGCCCTCGGTAGGGCGCGGAAGGTGTGGTGAATGGGCGGCCGCCATCGCGAGCAAGCTCGCTCCCACAGGGATTGCGCGGACTCTGTGGGAGCGAGCTTGCTCGCGATGGCGCCGCTATAGGCGACGAAAATCTCGGGGGAGGGGTTAAACGACTTCCAATCGAATCTTGTGCTGGCTCAGCAGTTGCGCCAATGCCGGTACTGGAGCGTGGTCGGTCACCAGGCAGTCGATCAGGCTGATCGGTCCCAGGCGGACCATGGCGTTACGGCCGAACTTGCTGGAGTCTGCTGCCAGCAAGACTTGCCGGGCATTGGCGATGATCGCCTGCGAGACCCGCACTTCCTGATAGTCGAAATCGAGCAGGCTGCCGTCTTCATCGATACCGCTGATGCCGACCAGTGCGAAGTCGACCTTGAACTGGTTGATGAAGTCGACGCAGGCCTGACCCACCACGCCGCCATCACGGCGTACGTTGCCACCGGCCAGCAGGACTTCGAAGTCATCCTTGGCGCTGAGGATCGAGGCGACGTGCAGGTTGTTGGTGATCACCTTGAGCTGGCTGTGGTTGAGCAGCGCCCGGGCGATGGATTCGGTGGTGGTACCGATATTGATGAACAGCGAGGCGTGATCGGGAATCTGTGCGGCGATGGCTTCGGCGATGCGTTGTTTCTCATCGCGCATCTGATCGGCACGCATGGCGTAGGCAGTGTTTTCGACACTTGAATCGTAAGCGGCGCCGCCGTGATAGCGACGCAGCAAATTCACTTCCGCCAATTGATTGATATCGCGGCGGATGGTCTGCGGTGTAACGACGAACAGCTGAGCCATTTCCTCGATACTGACGTAACCGCGTTCGCGGACCAGTTCGAGGATTTGCTGCTGACGGGGAGGCAGATTCATAGGGCTTCCTTTGGGCTGCCGTGCAAAATTTGCCCATGATGCCGTACGAATCACCTCCCTACCAGTTACATACCGATACGAATCCGCTACTTGGCTTATTCAGCGCCTTCGTGCGGTTCCCAGTCGCGGGTGCGGCTGACGGCTTTTTTCCAGCCGGCGTAGAGTTTTTCCTTCGAGGTTTCGTCCAGTTGCGGGTCGAACTCACGTTCGATCACCGCCTTGCCGCGCAGTTCGTCCAGGCTGCCCCAGAAACCGCAGGCCAGGCCAGCCAGGTAGGCGGCGCCGAGTGCAGTGGTTTCACGCATTTGCGGGCGCTCGACCTTGGTGCCGAGGATGTCGGCCTGGAATTGCATCAGGAAGTTGTTCGCGACCGCGCCGCCGTCTACGCGCAGGGCTTTGAGGCGTTCGCCGGAGTCCTGTTGCATGGCGTCGAGTACGTCGCGGGTCTGGTAGGCAATCGACTCCAGTGCTGCACGAATGATGTGATCCACGCGTACGCCGCGAGTCAGGCCGAACAGTGCGCCACGGGCATACGGGTCCCAGTACGGAGCGCCGAGGCCGGTGAAGGCTGGTACCAGGTACACGCCGTTGCTGTCCTTGACCTTGTTGGCGAAGTATTCGGTGTCGTGAGCGTCGTTGATGATCTTCAGCTCGTCACGTAGCCACTGAACAGTGGAACCGCCGTTGAACACCGCGCCTTCCAGTGCATAGGCGACTTCGCCGCGTGGGCCGCAGGCGATGGTGGTGAGCATGCCGTGCCTGGATTTCACCGCTTTGTCGCCGGTGTTCATCAACAGGAAGCAGCCGGTGCCGTAGGTGTTTTTCGCCTGGCCCGGTTCAACGCACATCTGGCCAAACAGTGCGGCCTGTTGGTCGCCAGCGATGCCGCCGATGGCGATGCCGCTCTTGGTGTGGCCGTAGATTTCCGACGACGATTTGACTTCCGGCAGCATCTCACGCGGGATGTCCAGCACCTCGAGCATCTTCGCGTCCCACTCCAGGGTGTGGATGTTGAAGAGCATGGTGCGCGAGGCGTTGGTGTAGTCGGTGACGTGGGTCTTGCCGCCGGTAAATTTCCAGATCAGCCAGCTGTCGATGGTGCCGAACAGCAACTCGCCTTTGCGTGCACGTTCGCGGCTGCCTTCGACATTGTCGAGGATCCACTTGAGCTTGGTGCCGGAGAAGTACGGGTCGGTAACCAGGCCAGTGGTGTCGCTGATGTACTGCTCATGGCCATCGCGTTTGAGCTGCTGGCAGATCTCGGTGCTGCGGCGGCACTGCCAGACGATCGCGTTGTAGATCGGACGGCCGGTGGTCTTGTCCCACACCACGGTGGTTTCACGCTGGTTGGTGATGCCGATGGCTGCCACCTGATCGTGATGCAGGCCGGCTTGCGCCAGGGCCTCGACCATCACGGCGCTTTGGGTGGCGAAGATTTCCATCGGGTCGTGTTCGACCCAGCCGGCTTGTGGGTAATGCTGGGCGAATTCGCGTTGTGCAGTGCAGACCACGTTGGCGTCACGGTCGAAAATGATCGCCCGGGAGCTGGTCGTACCCTGATCGAGGGCAATGATGTAGTTCTTATTCTGAATGTCGGTCATGTCGATTGCCTTGGACGAAATAAGGGAGTGGGGTGGGGCGCATGATCAATGGTGGGCAGGATCACGCGCCGCCGCTTTCAGGAGATTCGTGCTTTGCCGTCAATGGCGGGTTCTGCATCCTTTGTAGCAGGTATGGCGATCGGCAGATGACGGGCAATCAGCCCGCGATAGGCCGCAGCGCCGAGGCAAGCACCCAGGATCGGTGCAAAGATCGGAATCAGGAAGTACGGGATATCACGTCCGCCAGTGAAGGAAATTTCACCCCAGCCGGCGAAAAAAGTCATCAGTTTAGGGCCGAAGTCTCGGGCCGGGTTCATCGCAAAACCGGTCAGCGGGCCCATCGAGCTGCCAATGACGGCGATCAGCAGGCCGATCAACAACGGCGCCAGTGGACCTTTTGGCAGGCCGTTGTTGTCATCGGTCAGGGACATGATCACGCCCATCAGGATGGCGGTGATGATCACCTCGACCAGAAACGCCTGACCCGTCGACAGGGCAGGATTAGGGAAGGTCGAGAACACCGAGGCCAGTTCGAGGCTGGCTTGTGAGCCACGAACCATCTGGTGAGTTTGTTCGAAATCGAAGAACAGGTTGCTGTAAAGCGTGTAAACCAACAACGCTGCGCAGAAGGCGCCAGCGACCTGGGAGAAGATGTAGAGCGGCAGTTTACGCTTCTCGAAATCGGCGAAAATGCACAGCGCGATGCTGACGGCCGGGTTCAGGTGGGCGCCGGAAACACCCGCGGTCAGGTAGATCGCCATGCTGACGCCGATCCCCCAGATGATGCTGATTTCCCATAGGCCGAAGCTGGCCCCCGCGACTTTGAGCGCCGCGACACAGCCAGTACCAAAAAAAATCAATAAGGCAGTACCCAGGAACTCGGCCATGCATTGGCTCGAGAGCGAGGGTTGTTGTAATGCAGTTGTCATTGAAAACATCCTTTTTTGTTGTTGTTGGGCACTTTTTCCGAAAGGGTCCGAGCGCGATTTTCGCCGAGGCAGGATCCCCATCCTGGTCTCGGCTTACTGCCGGGTGCTGCGTGGAAACTTTTTCATACTATTCAGATTCGAAAAAATATAGACAAGAAACACTGCTGTCAAAGGTCGAAAGTGAACCATCAGTCATATTTAAACTATTAGTCAGGTGAATGATCATTTGGTTGGCCCTGGGACATTGCTGGATTTTCTCCTGCGCTTACCTGTCCTTAAGGGATCAGGGCCCGGTAATAGAGCCTTTTGCTCCGCGATGACCTAGAATCCAGCGCAGTATTTTTCTTTTGTCGCCAGGCTTGGAGCTGCCATGACCCCCGCATTGGATCTGTTGAAAAAAGTTCGTGCCGAACATCGCGTGCACAGTTATGAACATGATCCGAAGGCAGCGTCCTACGGGATGGAGGCTGCGGAAAAGCTCGGGCTGGATCCGGCGCAGGTGTTCAAGACGCTGTTAGCCGCGAGTGAGAAGGGGGAATTGCTGGTGGCCGTGGTGCCGGTCGTCGGAAGCCTGGACTTGAAGGCGCTGGCGCATGCTGCGGGGGTGAAAAAAGTCGAAATGGCCGATCCCGCTGCAGCGCAACGGGCGACGGGCTACTTGCTGGGCGGTATCAGCCCGTTGGGGCAGAAGAAGCGTTTGCGCACTTTTATCGATAACACTGCTCAACCTTTCGCGAGCATTTACGTCAGTGCGGGCCGACGTGGTCTTGAGGTCGAATTGGCGGCGACGGTGCTGGCCGAGCACACCCAGGCGAAATTCGCCGATATCGGTCGGGCCTGACTGCCGCGCTGTATGGTGAAAATCGGCAGGCTCTGTCTCTGGTTGCCACTTGACGGTTGATGCAAGCTCGTCCTTACCTAAAAGAAGGAGAGCATCCATGCAGCTAGCGTTTCATCAGGTCGATGCATTCAGCGATCGACCGTTCAGTGGCAATCCGGCAATGGTCTATCGGCTCGACGCCTGGCTCGCCGATGACCTGATGCAAAAAATCGCCGCCGAACACAATCTCGCCGAAACCGCCTTCGTGGTGCGTGAGGCGCAAGGCTGGCATATCCGCTGGTTCACGCCGACCACCGAGGTGCCGTTGTGCGGTCATGCGACGCTGGCCAGCGCTTATGTGTTGTTCGAGGTCTATAAAGAACCGGTCGAGCGCCTGGACTTCATCAGCAAGTCCGGCCCCTTGAGTGTGAGCCGGGAAGGCGAACGACTATGGCTGGATTTTCCGGTGATCGAGCCGCGCGAAGTGGGCGCGACCCTCGATGTGGAGCGGGCGCTGGGCGTGCAGGCGGTTGAGGTGCTGGGTTCCAAGGAATTGTTCGTGGTGCTGGAGTCGGAGCAGGCAGTGCTCGATTGCCAGCCGGACATGGTCGCGCTGGCGAAGTTGCCCTGGCTTGGCGCAATCATTACGGCGCGTGGAACGCGACATGATTTCGTCTCGCGGTACTTCGCGCCGGCCATTGGTATCAACGAGGACCCGGTCACCGGTTCGACTCATTGCAGCCTGATTCCGTACTGGTCACAGCGTTTGGACAAATCAAGTCTGACGGCGTATCAGTGTTCGGCGCGGGGAGGGGAGTTGTTCTGCCGTTTTGAAGGGGATCGGGTGAAAATCGGTGGTCATGCGACGCTGGTGGCCAGCGGGACGTTATTACTCGGTTAACTGACAACGACAATCCAATGTGGGAGCGAGCTTGCTCGCGAAGGCGGTATGCCGGTCAACGATGATGTTGACTGACAGTCCGCTATCGCGAGCAAGCTCGCTCCCACATTAGTTCGTATTGTTCAATGCGCGGTGCTGTACCGACGAACCCCGGATTCTACCGCTGGAATCTGCGCCGCCGTGCTGCCGGGTGCCTGGAACAGCACCAGGTGTTCGGCGGCTACGCGAATTCCGACATCGGCACCGACCAGATGATCGGCATGGCTCGGGAAGATCGATTCCAGTTGGCTGCCGGTCGGTAGCTGCAAACGATACAAGGTCGATGCGCCGAGGAAGGTCTTGCCGACAATGCGTGCCTTGAGCTGGCTGTCTGGCGCGTAAACGATATCGTCGGGACGCAGCAACACATCCACCGCGCCACCGGTTGGCCAGGTATACGCGCGGTTGCCGCGCAGCACGCCCAGTTCGGTCTGCACCGATTCCGGGGTTTTCAGTTGACCGCGAATGAAATAACCCTGACCGATAAAGCTCGCCACAAACGGTGTTTGCGGTTCGTGGTACAGGTTGTAGGGCGTGTCCCACTGCTCCAGGCGACCTTCCTTGAAAACACCGACCTGATCGCTGACGGCGAAGGCTTCTTCCTGGTCGTGCGTCACCAGAATCGCGCTGGTGCCACGCGCCTTGAGAATGTCCCGGACTTCATGGCTGAGCTTGCGGCGTAATTCGCCATCGAGGTTGGAGAACGGTTCATCCAGCAACAGCAGTTGCGGTTCCGGCGCCAATGCCCGGGCCAGCGCGACACGCTGTTGCTGGCCGCCGGAGAGTTCGTGGGGGAAGCGCTTGCCGAGGTTCTTCAGGTTGACCAGTTCAAGCATCTCTTCGGTGACCCGATCTTTCTGTGGATGCTTGCGAATACCAAACGCAATGTTCTCGGCCACGCTCAGGTGCGGGAACAGCGCGTAGTCCTGGAATACCATGCCGATCCGGCGTTTCTCCGGCGCGAGGGTGAAACCGGCGCTGGAGATGGTTTCACCGGCCAGCTGGATTTCCCCTTCGTGAAGCGGTTCAAAGCCTGCAATCGCGCGTAGGGTGGTGGTTTTGCCGCAGCCGGACGAGCCGAGCAGGCAGCCAATGTCACCGGCATTGAGGTGCAGGTTGAGGTTCTGGACGACCCGCTGGTCTTGATAGCCGCAGGCCAGGTTACGCAGGTTCAGCAGTAACGAATGACTCATGCGTGGTGGTACGCAGGCGTAACGAGAAACTCGAGCAGGGCCTTTTGCGCATGCAGGCGGTTCTCGGCCTGGTCCCAGGCGACCGAACGCGGGTCGTCGAGGAGGTCGACGCTGATTTCTTCGCCGCGGTGAGCGGGCAGGCAGTGCATGAACAATACATCCCCGGCGGCCAGGTCGAGCAAGGCACGATTGACCTGAAATGGCGCGAACAGCTTGAGGCGCTTGGCGGTCTCCTCTTCCTGACCCATGGAAGTCCAGACGTCGGTGCTGACCAGATGAGCGCCGCGTACCGCATCCCGAGGATCGCGGACGATGGTCACCCGATCGCCGGCCTTGGCCACGAACTCAGGATTCGGCTCATAACCTTCAGGGCAGGCGATGCGCAGCTGGAAGTCGAACTGGATCGCGGCTTCTATATAGCTGTTGCACATGTTATTGCCGTCGCCAATCCAGGCCACGGTTTTGCCCTGGATCGAACCGCGATGTTCGAGGAAGGTTTGCATGTCGGCCAGCAACTGGCACGGGTGCAGGTCATCGGACAGCCCGTTGATCACGGGTACACGCGAGTTGGCAGCGAATTCGGTCAGGGTGCTGTGGGCAAAGGTACGGATCATCACCGCGTCGAGCATGCGCGACATGACGATGGCGCAGTCGCCGATTGGCTCGCCACGACCCAGTTGGGTGTCACGGGGCGACAGGAAAATCGCCTGGCCGCCAAGCTGGATCATGCCGGCTTCAAACGACAACCGGGTGCGCGTCGAGGATTTCTCGAAAATCATCCCGAGCACACGATTTTTCAATGGCTCGAACAGTACGCCGCGGTTACGCAGGTCTTTGAGCTCAATGCCTCGACGGATCACGCTGACCAGCTCTTCGGGCGTGCAATCCATCAGGGAGAGAAAGTGCCTTGCGCTCATCATTGACTACCTTTTTGCAACAGACCGCAGATACTCAAAGCCTTGTTTAATTGAAAAACGGGCGAGACCTGCGGCGAAAGCCGCACGGGGCGACGAAATAGGGGAAGGCGCGATCTTATAATTAAATGTCGCGTCTTACCAATAGGGCTACGGTTTTTAGGGGATTTCAGACGGGCTACGGGATAACCGCAGTAGCGCTGTTGAAGCCTGTTTCCTGACAGCAGCGACCTCTTTGTACACTGCGCTCACGCGCCTTGGCAATCAAGCGGGGCGGGCAAAGCACCGTCTCGGTCGGTTTCTGACCTGTCGGCCAGGATGTTTGCAGGCAGGATCCAGGCAGCCTTCGGCTGAAACATTTGCTAATGCAAAGTGCTGGGTTATAACTAAGTCACGAGCGACTCGGGAAGCCTTTGGAATGGAATCGAAAGAACAGTTATTGCTGGAGCTGCTGGGCCTCACGGCGCGCTCCCTGACCCACCTGACCGCCTCCATGACCTCAATGTCTTTTGAGTTGATGCGCAGCGAAGACGAGGTGACCAAGGCGGCGGGGCGACGGATGATCGACCGCATGGCCACCATCAGTGCCGGACTCGACGAGCACTGGCGGCTGATCGGCGAACTCACGGGCGTGCACATTGCCCAGGAGCAGATCGAAACCATCCAGGAAATCCAGCTGCAAGCGCCGCCAAGGCTTCCACAGGGCTGATATCTGCGGGCCTGATGGGCCTCGATTCACAAGACGAACATCGCTGGCGCAGCGGGCAGTCGCGGCCCATAGTTTTGTTCCCGCAACCTCACACGGGTTGCCCTGAATAAAACAGAGAATGGCTATGACCAAGACTCTTCATCACCGTGCCTGCCACCTGTGTGAAGCCATTTGCGGCTTGACCATCGAAACCACCGCAACCGACGACGCTGGCGTGCAAATCACCTCGATCAAGGGTGATCCGCAGGACAGCTTCAGTCGCGGTCATATCTGCCCCAAGGCAGTGGCGCTGCAAGATATCCAGAATGACCCCGACCGCCTGCGACAGCCAATGCTGCGGGTTGGCAGCGAGTGGCAAGCGATTGCCTGGGACGAGGCATTCACTCTGGTGGCCGAACGCCTGTCGGCGATTCAGGAGCGCCATGGTCAGAACGCCGTCGCGGTTTATCAGGGCAATCCCAGCGTGCACAACTATGGGTTGATGACTCACAGCAATTATTTTCTCGGCTTGCTGAAAACCCGCAACCGTTTCTCTGCCACTTCGGTCGATCAATTGCCTCACCATCTCACCAGTCATTTGATGTATGGCCATGGTTTGCTGCTGCCGATCCCGGACATCGATCACACCGACTTCATGCTGATCCTGGGTGGTAATCCGCTGGCCTCCAACGGCAGCATCATGACCGTGCCGGATGTCGAAAAGCGTTTGAAGGCGATTCAGGCCCGAGGCGGCAAAGTGGTGGTGGTCGATCCGCGTCGCAGTGAGACGGCAGCGATTGCCGATCAGCATGTGTTCGTCCGTCCGGGCGGTGACGCGGCCCTGTTATTCGGGTTGCTCAATACATTGTTCGCTGAAGGTCTGACCTGTGGCAGTCATTTGCCGGTCGACGGGTTGGAGGAGGTCCGTCAGGCCATCGCATCCTTCAGTGCTGAGACCATGAGCCCGTTGTGCGCAGTGCCGGCCGAGCAGATTCGTCAGCTGGCGCGAGACTTCGCCGCCGCGAAGACCGCCGTGTGTTATGGCCGTATGGGCGTTTCTACTCAGGCGTTCGGCACGCTGTGTCATTGGTTGGTGCAGTTGATCAATCTGCTCACCGGCAATCTTGATCGGGTGGGCGGTGCGCTGTGCACCGAGCCTGCGGTCGATCTGGTGGCGTCCACTTCGGGCGGGCATTTCAATCTCTGGCAAAGTCGCGTGTCTGGTCGTCCGGAATACGCCGGTGAGTTGCCGGTGTCGGCGCTGGCCGAAGAGATGCTCACCGAAGGCGAAGGTCAGGTACGGGCGTTGATCACCGTGGCCGGTAATCCGGTGTTGTCGACACCTAATGGCCGGCAGCTGGAGCAGGCGCTGGACGGGTTGGAATTCATGCTCAGCATCGACCTGTATATCAACGAGACCACGCGTTATGCCGACCTGATTCTGCCGTCGACTTCGGCGTTGGAAAACGATCACTACGACACCACGTTCAATATGTTCGCGGTGCGCAATGTCAGCCGTTTCAATCGGGCGATCCTGCCCAAGCCGGAAGGCGCGCTGCACGATTGGGAAATTTTCGTCGGCCTGGCCCAGGCCTTTGCAGCGAAGACCGGCAAAGAGCTGAAACCTACGATCACTCCGGCGCAGATGATCGACCGCGGCTTGCGAGCCGGACGCTATGGTGATGCGTCGCCGCACAAGCTGTCGGTGGCAAACTTGTTCGATCATCCTCATGGGGTCGACCTTGGCGCTCTCCAGGCAAACCTGGCGCCGCGTCTGAAAACCGCCAACCAGCGCGTGCAGGCGGCGCCACCGGCGATCCTGGCCGATCTGGCGCGATTTGCCGCGCTGCAAGCGCCGCCCGCCGATGAACTGTTGATGATCGGTCGCCGCCATGTGCGCAGCAATAACTCGTGGATGCACAATTACCACCGCCTGGTAAAAGGCAAGCCGCGTCATCAGTTGTTGATGCACCCGGATGATCTCTCCAGTCGCGGGCTCAGCGATGGGCAACGGGTGCGGGTCAGCTCGCGGGTCGGGGTGATCGAAGTCGAGGTGCTGAGCAGCGTCGAGATGATGAAAGGCGTGGTCAGTCTTCCGCACGGTTGGGGCCATGCCCGGCCGGGCGTGCAGATGACCATTGCCATGGGGCAGCCGGGCTCCAGCGCCAATGACCTGACCGATGAACGCCAACTCGATGAGTTGTCCGGAAATGCGGCGCTCAATGGTGTACCGGTGACTGTTGCAGCGGCGTAAGGATGTCTGTCGGGGAGACCGAGCATGGCGCTCGGCTTTCCGTTACAATGCGTCACCGTGCCGACAACTGAGTCGGAAAGTTCAGCCGAGGTGCTCCATGGATATCATTGAAACTATTAAAGAGCAGATTGCTAACAACACCATTCTGCTTTACATGAAAGGCTCGCCGAATGCCCCGCAGTGTGGCTTCTCCGCGAAAGCCGCTCAGGCCGTCATGGGCTGTGGTGAGAAGTTCGCTTACGTGGACATCCTGCAGAACCCCGAGATCCGTGCCAACCTGCCAAAGTACGCCAACTGGCCAACCTTCCCGCAACTGTGGGTCGGTGGTGAGCTGGTCGGTGGTAGCGACATCATGACTGAAATGGCCGCTGACGGTTCGTTGCAGGCCACGATCAAAGCGGCTGTCGAAAAAGCCGCTGCTGCCAAGACCGAAGCCTGATCAGGATGCGCTTGCAGGCATTACCAATTCCTACGGACTGACATTCACAATAAAGTCGTGGATGTATCCGACTCCTGTAGGAGCTGCCGCAGGCTGCGATCTTTTGATCTTCAAGATGTAAAAAAGCCCCGCTTCTCGCAAGAGAGCGGGGCTTTTTATTAAGTCGAGATCAGCGCCGTATAAATTATTCGTCGCCCATCTGCGATTGCAGATAGTTCTCAAGACCCACTTTGTCGATCAGACTCAGTTGAGTTTCCAGCCAGTCGATATGTTCTTCTTCGGATTCGAGAATATCTTCGAGCAGTTCACGGCTGCCGAAGTCACCGACTGTTTCGCAATGGGCGATAGCCACTTTGAGGTCGGCATGGCCGGTGCGCTCGATGCGCAGGTCACACTCGAGCATTTCCTTGGTGTGCTCGCCGATGTGCAGCTTGCCCAGGTCCTGGACGTTCGGCAGGCCTTCGAGAAACAGGATGCGCTTGATCAGCTTGTCCGCGTGCTTCATCTCGTCGATGGACTCGTGGTACTCGTGCTTGCCAAGCTTGTTCAGGCCCCAATCTTCATACATGCGGGCATGCAGGAAGTACTGATTGATTGCGACCAGCTCATTGGCAAGAATCTTGTTGAGGTGCTGGATGACTGTGATGTCGCCTTTCATGATGGGCTCCTGTCCTTTAATTACCATATATAAGGCGGAGTTTGAGCTGAGCAGTGGTTAGTGTCAAACCTAAGTTATTGAATACTATATGAAAATTAATCGGAATAAGAATGTTTGTGTTCCGCATCCTTGCGCTAAGCAATTGAATTGCGGGCATAAAAAAACCGGACGCTAAGTCCGGTTCTTTAGAATGTTCTATTTTACGCTGCCGAAAATTCTACAGGGTAGGGGATCGCCGCCTGGCTCAATTGCAGGTCGGCCAAGGTTTCGCGAACCACTTGCTTGGCAAGGCAGGCGCATTTGCCGCATTGGCTGGCAACGCCGGTGGCTTGGCGCACCTCGCGGTAGCTGCAGCAACCTTCATAGATCGCATCGCGGATTTTTCCGTCGGTGACGCCAGTGCAGAGGCAGACATACATAAAGTGAGAACCGTCGTTGGTTGTGGCTCAGTTGCGACGGATCTTAATGTTAACGAGAATGATTGTCAAAGTGGTTTCGACAGGCTTTACGCCAGAGCAGCGATTGCCTGACGAACGGCATAATGCGGCCCGGGATGGTGTCATTAAGCCTGCGTCGAGGTTTTTGATGTCGTTGTAAAAAGCGCTAAGGACAGGTGAAAAACGCGGTGTATGATGTCCGGTCTTTGCGAAGGGCACTCGAGTCATGAACCTGTCGTTTATCCGCGACAGACTGGTTCGATGCCGTTCTTCACGCCACCACACCAGGAGATATCCAATGAGCGTACTCGTAGGCAAACAAGCCCCTGACTTCACCGTACCGGCCGTACTCGGCAATGGCGAGATCGTTGACAGCTTCACCCTGTCCTCGGCCATCAAAGGCAAATACGGCCTGGTGTTCTTCTACCCACTGGACTTCACCTTCGTTTGCCCGTCCGAGCTGATCGCTCTGGACCACCGCATGGCTGACTTCAAGGCACGCAACGTTGAAGTGATCGCTGTTTCGATCGACTCGCACTTCACTCACAACGCCTGGCGCAACACCCCGATCAATGCCGGCGGCATCGGTCAGGTTCAATACACCATGGCTGCCGACATCAAGCAGGACATCATGAAAGCCTACGACGTTCAGTCCGCAGACGGCGTGGCTTTCCGTGGCGCATTCCTGATCGACGACAAAGGTGTTGTTCGCTCGCAGATCGTCAACGACCTGCCACTGGGCCGTAACATGGAAGAACTGATTCGTCTGGTCGACGCCCTGCAATTCCACGAAGAGCACGGCGAAGTTTGCCCGGCTAACTGGAAAAAAGGCGACAAGGGCATGACTGCTTCGCCAGAAGGCGTTGCGGCTTACCTGACCGAGAACGCTGGCAAGCTGTAAGCCACGCGTCAGGCATAAAAAACCGGCCTCAGTGGCCGGTTTTTTATGGGCGGGATAAATCCTGCGACTGAATCAGTCGTTGAAGTCTTCCCAGCCGCCCATTTGCTTCCAGCGATTGACGATGCCGCAGAACAGATCGGCCGTCTTCTCGGTGTCGTAGCGTGCCGAGTGAGCCTCGCGACCGTCGAAGTCGATGTCCGCGGCCTGGCATGCCTTGGCCAGGACGGTTTGACCGTAAGCCAGACCTGCCAGCGTCGCGGTGTCGAAGCTGGAGAACGGGTGAAACGGATTGCGCTTCATGTCCAGGCGCGTGACGGCGGCGTTGAGGAAGCCCAGGTCGAAGCTGCTGTTGTGACCGACCAGGATCGCCCGTTTGCAGCCGTTGGCCTTCAGTGCCTTGCGCACACCACGGAAGATATCGGTCAGCGCCGCCTCTTCACTCACGGCCATGCGCAGTGGGTGATCGAGTTTGATTCCGGTGAACTCCAGCGCTGCGGCTTCGATGTTGGCACCTTCGAACGGTTCTACACGGAAGAAGTAGGTGTGATCGGGGTACACAAAACCTTTTTCGTCCATGGCGATGGTCGTGGCGGCAATTTCCAGCAAGGCGTCAGTGGCGCAGTTGAAACCACCGGTTTCAACGTCGACGACGACTGGCAGATATCCACGGAACCTGGCTGCCATCGGGTGGCGTGAACCACCACCGCCTGAACCTTCCTGTTCGTCGTCGAAATGGTCTTCACTCACGCGTGTTCCTCCAGCAGGCGCCAGCGCAGTTTTTCACCGGCGCGCAGCGGGATGACAGTCAGCTCGCCGAACGGCAGGCTGGTTGGGGCGGTCCATTCTTCGCGGACCAGGGTAATGCGATCGGTGTTCGCCGGCAGGCCGTAGAAACGCGGGCCATTGAGGCTGGCGAAGGCTTCGAGCTTGTCCAGCGCATTGCGCTGTTCGAAAGCCTCGGCGTACAGCTCGATCGCGGCATAAGCGGTGTAGCAACCGGCACAGCCACAGGCTGCTTCTTTGGCGTGCTGGGCGTGCGGGGCCGAGTCCGTGCCCAGGAAGAACTTCTCGCTGCCGCTGGTGGCGGCGTCAAGGAGGGCGACCTGGTGTGTATTGCGCTTGAGAATCGGCAGGCAATAGAAGTGCGGACGAATCCCGCCCACCAGCATGTGGTTGCGGTTATACAGCAGGTGGTGAGCGGTGATGGTTGCGCCAACGTTGGCCGAAGCCTCGTTGACGAACTGCACGGCGTCGCTGGTGGTGATGTGTTCGAACACCACTTTGAGCGTTGGGAAACGCTCCACGACCCGGCGCATGTGCTCGTCGATGAAGATTTTTTCGCGGTCAAAGACATCGACGTCGTTACGGGTGATTTCACCGTGAATCAACAAGGGCATCCCGACCTCGGCCATGGCCTCGATCGCAGGGAAGATCTTGTCGATGCTGGTAACACCGGAGTCCGAGTTGGTGGTCGCGCCAGCCGGATACAGCTTGGCGGCGTGAACGAAACCGCAGGCCTTGGCCGCGCGAATTTCATCGGGGGTAGTCCGGTCGGTCAGGTAGAGCACCATCAACGGTTCGAAACGGCTGCCGGCCGGGCGCGCAGCGAGAATGCGCTGGCGATAGGCGTCGGCTTCAGCGGCGTTACGCACCGGTGGTACCAGGTTAGGCATGATGATGGCGCGACCAAAGGTGCGCGCGACATCCGCGACAGTATTGGGCAACACAGCACCATCGCGAAGATGAATATGCCAGTCGTCGGGACGCAGCAGGGTCAGGCGGTCGGACATTGGGGATTCCAGGCGGGTCAAACTCAAGGGAATGCTACCGGAAAAGACTCATCCAGGCACTCGCTATCAAGTTTTGCAGCAAGCTTCCGATATGACAAAGGTATGCCGTAATCATATGTATCGGTCTTTTTGTTGTAGAAGCCAGTGGAGCCTCCCGTGCGCCAGCGTTATTTAGCCTTGCTCAGCGTGTTTGCCAGCCTTCCTGCGATGGCTCTCACTTTCCAGACGCGTCTGGAGAGCATCGAGTGGACGGTCGAAGGCGACAAATTCGAATGTCGCCTGACCCAACCGATTACCGATTTCGGCTCGGGTGAGTTCGTGCGGCGCGCGGGCGAGCAGGCAATCTTTCGTCTGAAGGCTTACAACCCAATGCTCGCGGGCGGTTCGGCGACCTTGCTGGCTGCCGAGGCGCCTTGGCAACCTGGGCGTGGTGATATCAATCTGGGGTCAGTCAAAGTCGGCAGCGGCGAGGTGCTGTTCAACAGTTCTCAGCTCCAGGCCGGACGCCTTATTGGTGGCTTGATGGACGGTCGAAGTCCGTTGGTTCGTCATTACTCGCGCGATGGCGGGGTGTCGGAAGTCCGTTTGTTGCCGGTCAAATTCAGCAAGGCCTACGCCGATTACCAGGTGTGCGTCGCCAAGTTGCTGCCGATGAATTACGAACAGGTGAAGCAGGCCGAAGTTGGTTTCCCGGGTGGCGGTATCGATCTGGACGCGCAGGCCAAGGCCAAGCTGCAGGTCATGCTGACGTTCATGAAGGCCGACCCGACGGTCAATCACATCGAACTCGACGGTCATTCCGACAACAGCGGCAATCGCCTGACCAATCGTGACCTGTCCCGGCGCAGAGCGCTGGCGGTGATGGACTTCTTCAAGGCCAATGGCATTCAGGAGTCGCAAATCACGATGCGTTTTCACGGCGAACGTTATCCGTTGGCCCCCAACACCAACACCGCCAATCGGGCGAAGAATCGCCGGGTCAACGTTCACCTTGAGCGCGTCGCACCCACCGACAAACCGGCCCCGCAAGTCAGTTCGACAGGCACCGCTGCGGCGACCTCCTGAACCTGCTGAAATCGTCGCTCGCTCGACATAATCTGTCGCTTCGTCATCATAAGCTGTCGCGCCACTGTAAATTATCCTCTCGCGGCGGTAGACTTCTCTGCTTTCCGTAGAACCCCGTGGAGTGATGGCATGGCGGACGTAAACAAGGTCGTTCTGGCGTATTCCGGCGGCCTGGACACTTCGGTGATCCTCAAGTGGCTGCAGGATACTTATAACTGTGAAGTGGTGACCTTTACCGCTGACCTGGGTCAGGGTGAAGAGGTCGAGCCGGCCCGCGCCAAGGCACAAGCCATGGGCGTAAAAGAAATCTACATCGACGATCTGCGCGAAGAATTCGTGCGTGATTTCGTTTTCCCGATGTTCCGCGCCAACACCGTTTACGAAGGCGAGTACCTGCTGGGTACTTCCATCGCTCGTCCGTTGATCGCCAAACGCCTGATCGAAATCGCCAACGAAACCGGCGCTGACGCCATTTCCCATGGCGCGACCGGCAAGGGTAACGACCAGGTTCGCTTCGAACTGGGCGCCTATGCACTCAAGCCTGGCGTGAAAGTGATCGCTCCTTGGCGCGAGTGGGACCTGCTGTCTCGCGAGAAGCTGATGGACTATGCCGCGAAGCATGCGATCCCGATCGAGCGTCACGGCAAGAAAAAATCCCCGTACTCGATGGATGCCAACCTGCTGCACATCTCCTATGAGGGCGGCGTGCTGGAAGACACCTGGACCGAGCACGAAGAAGACATGTGGCGTTGGACCGTCTCCCCGGAGAACGCTCCCGACAAGCCGCAGTACCTGGAACTGACCTACCGCAACGGCGACATCGTTGCACTGGACGGCGTCGAAATGACCCCGGCTACCGTGCTGGCGACCCTGAACCGTATCGGTGGCGAACACGGTATCGGCCGTCTGGACATCGTCGAGAACCGTTACGTCGGCATGAAGTCCCGTGGCTGCTACGAAACTCCTGGCGGCACCATCATGTTGCGCGCTCACCGGGCGATCGAATCGATCACTCTGGATCGTGAAGTGGCTCACCTCAAAGACGAGCTGATGCCTAAATACGCCAGCCTGATCTACACCGGTTACTGGTGGAGCCCTGAGCGTCTGATGCTGCAACAGATGATCGATGCTTCCCAGGCGCATGTGAACGGCGTGGTTCGCCTGAAGCTGTACAAGGGCAACGTGATCGTCACCGGCCGCAAGTCCGACGAATCGTTGTTCGACGCCAACATTGCTACCTTCGAGGAAGATGGCGGCGCCTACAACCAGGCTGATGCAGCCGGCTTCATCAAGCTGAACGCTCTGCGTATGCGGATTGCCGCAAACAAAGGCCGCAAGCTGTTCTGATGCTGTTGGCATGATCAACCATCGTGGCCCCGCGTGTAACGGGGTCACGATGGGATCGAAGAATTCGTGTTTGGATATTCGTATCCTGAATCTGCGTCACTCAGTCTGGGGCTTTAGTTGCCTGGATTGTCTGTATCTCCTCTCTGTTCTGTCTGGGTCAGAAACGACGTGTCCTGTTGCTTGATACAGGGCAGTGGTCAGTGCTGGCTGACGACGGTCATCGCCAGTGTGCTCAAGTTATAAGTCATGTAGAAAGACTGTGTGGGTTCTATTGTTTTTGCATCTGATTTTTTGAGTGCTTTTTCGTTAACCAGATGTTCCGACTCACAGCTCGTAAGAAATACGATCGTTTCACTGTGGCTGTGTTTTTTCAATGGGATAGCTGTCATCAGGTTGCCGAGATCTTTCTTCTTGCGTATCCATCGGGCATCAATGATCCGTATGCCGTGTATCGAAGCAGGTAAAGGCACCTGGTACTGGGTGGACTGATTTGCGATGAACGTTATATAGGCGGGTGGGTCTTGCGTGCTCTGAAGCAGATAGTCAGGTTTGTCTCGCTTGATTGAATTCGGTTGATTGTCCTTTTCAACAGGGGCATTGATCGAGGTTTTTTTGCTTTTTTCTGGTCGAGCAGAGTCGTCGATGACTTTGATAAATTGCTTGCTCTTTTGGAAGTCAGAAGGTGCATACAATGATTTGTAGTTGAAGTTTAGCGTGATAAAGAACAGGAACAGCAGGTAAAAAGGAAAGCTGATCAGAAACCAGATGTAAGTCTGGCGCTCCTGGTTGTCGAGGAAGGGCAACGATACCGCCGCCGACGTTTCGGAGAGTGCCGCGAATATCGCAATTATAGTCATCGGGTTGGTTATTTTCTTTTGAGGTTTTGTCATTCTGATTGCTCGTTAAAAAGTGTTTTATAGTGGAATCCTTGTGGGCAAAAGATGTTAAGTAATAGTGGTTGTATAGTGTGGGTTGAACACTGGCTGTAAAGCGCTTCTTCGGGGGGGCGCCATGCTCTGCAGTTTTATCACTGATTAGAATGGATCGATAGCTTTCTTTTAGTGTGATTTATGTGGGGCGAACATGAGTTTGTTTTATATCCTTGGCGCCTCGGGGCGGTAAGTGGAAGTTGGAGGTTGCCGAGTGGAGCACTGGCGGTCTTGCGGGTTTGTGTTTGGTATCAATTTGGCGCTGGAACTCACCGATTATTTTTGATAATAGACCAGTGTTCGAGACTTGCCGGGATAGATTGCGTGCTGCCAGGTGATTTTCTTCGATGTCTGCTGAAGAAAACAGTTGATCAGAGGAGAGTATGGTCTCGAGTAAACTTTAAGAGACATTGTTTTTTATGAGTTCTTGTAGGGGGAATCCTTGTTGTTTGTAGGGATTGTCTCTCGGTGTGGGTGGTTGGGGTGGGCAGCATCCCACGGGCGAAACGACTACGCTATTGTGCGGGCTCTAAAAATTCGAACAGCGAAATTGGACTTGCCCATGAATAAAGTGCTGATCGTGGATGATCACCCCGTCATTCGTCTTGCTGTACGTATGCTAATGGAGCGTCATGGCTACGAAGTCATTGCTGAAACGGACAATGGTGTAGATGCACTGCAACTTGCCCGTGAACATATGCCGGATATCGTAATACTGGATATCGGTATTCCGAAACTGGATGGCCTGGAAGTTATTGCGCGCTTGACCTCGGTCACCCTGCCTTTGAAAGTGCTGGTGTTGACTTCACAGGCCCCCGGACACTTTTCAATGCGTTGTATGCAGGCGGGGGCTGCAGGGTATGTCTGCAAGCAGCAGGACCTCACCGAACTGCTCAGTGCAATCAAGGCGGTACTGTCCGGGTACAGTTACTTTCCTAATCAAGCCTTGCACTCGGTTCGCGCAAGTTTGGGGAATGCGAGTGAAGCAGACATGGTGGATCGTCTGTCCGGAAGGGAGATGATGGTTTTACAACAGTTGGCCCGAGGCAAGACCAACAAGGAAATTGCCGATGGAATGTTCCTCAGCAATAAAACCGTCAGTACTTACAAAACGCGTTTGCTATTAAAGCTGAATGCTCGCTCGCTGGTTGACCTGATCGAGCTTGCGCAGCGTAATGGTCTGGTTTGATTCTCTCGGGGGGGGAGTAGTGCTGTGCGCGTGGCAAGCACTTGAAGACAAGAGGCGCCTGGTCGGATTTTGAGCCGCAGGATCGCTCGCCCTGAGGTCCTGGCCGTTCTGGATCCGTTGAACCAGAGCGCATTGTCCTGCGATTGATCGGGTGCGCTGTGCGACTTTTTTGCAGCGGTTGAGGGCTTGATGAAAAAGCCTCCATTTCGGGAGGCTTTCAGGTGTTAAAGGTCAAAATCGTAATCGGCCAGCTGCTTTTGCAAGCGCCGCTCCTCCAGAAGATTATCGATGGTGCGACGTTTGCTCAGGTTGGTCTTCGCTACCTCTACCACAGGCTCGGCATCATCGGCCTCAACAGCGATGAAGTCGTCTTCTGTGTCCAGTTGTTCTTTGCCAGTGCTCATAAGGTTAACTCCAGGCTAAGACTGCCATTGGCGCCTCTTATATCGATAAACTCCTGGCGGGTAAAAAAGATTTTTTCAATCGATAAATCAATAAAAGTAATAGAACCTCAATCGTCAGAGGTCTTTTGCTTGTATTCGCACAGGTCTTCGATCCGACAGCTGCCACAGCGGGGCTTGCGGGCCAGGCAAACATAACGTCCGTGGAGGATGAGCCAGTGATGTGAGTCGAGCAGAAACTCCTTGGGAACGAACTTCATCAGTTTCTGTTCCACCTCGACGACATTTTTGCCTGGCGCTAAACCTGTGCGATTACTGACCCGGAAAATATGCGTGTCAACGGCCATGGTCAGTTGACGGAAAGCCGTGTTGAGCACCACGTTCGCAGTCTTTCTGCCTACCCCAGGCAGCGCTTCCAGTTCCTCACGGGTTTGCGGTACTTCGCCGCCATGAAGCTCTACCAGCATTCGGCAGGTTTCGATGACGTTTTTTGCCTTGCTGTTGTACAGGCCGATGGTCTTGATGTAGTCGGACAATCCTTCTACACCGAGCGCATGAATCGCTGCCGGCGTATTGGCTACCGGAAACAGTTTGGCGGTGGCCTTGTTGACACCCACGTCAGTGGACTGAGCAGAAAGAATCACTGCGATCAACAGTTCGAAGGGCGACGAGTAGGCCAGTTCGGTTTTCGGTTCCGGATTGTCCTCGTGAAGCCGACGGAAAATTTCCAGGCGTTTTGCGGCATTCATGGGTAGAGCATTTCCTTCAAGGCGGTCAGTGTGAGGTTGAGGCGCCAGGCCAGGCTTGTTTGGCGGCTATGAGCAGTCCCAGCAGGATAAACCCGCCAGGAGCGATGACGGCCAGTCGTATGCCGCCGTCTGCGGACAATAGCCAACCCTGCCAGTTCGATTCTGTAAGTCCGGTCAACCAGGACACATGGCTGGCGAAAGACCCGCTGCCAAAACCTTCGCGCACTAAACCGAGCGTAATCATCAGCCCCAAAAACATACCGTACAAGCGAATCCGGTCGATCATGCCTGCCTGGGTGAAGAAGCCGTTGTACTCCAGCGCGACGCACTGCAGGGCAATCAACCCTACATAAAATCCCAGATATTGGTGCAGTTCAAAGGCCCAGGCCTGCAATGCCAATGCTGCGAGGCTGGTCAATGTGGCGGCGAGCGCAATGCTGGTGATCAACTGCATGGACGGAACGATCCGCGGCCGCAACACACTCATCTTCAGGCCGTAAACGCCAATGACCAGCAGCGACAGCAGCGACAGACCCAAGGCTTTTACCAGGGAGTCGCTCGCGCCGATCAACGGGGTCAATATTAGCGAGTTCTGGAGCATCGAGGACTGGTTCATTGTCCGCTCCCGATCAGCTGTGGCTGATGCTCGTCGAAATAGCGTAACGCATCATGGATTGCACTGATCACTGCTCTGGAAGTGACGGTTGCGCCGGTCAACTGGTCGAATTGCCCCTGATCTTTTTTCAGTGCCCAGCCACTGTCGCCAGGGTCATTGCGCGACTTGCCGAAAAAGCCTTGTAGCCAGGGGTTGGGCTGGTCGGCGATTTTTCCACCCAGACCGGGTGTTTCCGATTGCTTGAGGGTTTTCACACCCAGCAGCTTGCCGTTGATGTCGATCACGATCAGCAGTTCGATTGCGCCTTCGTAGCCGATTGTCTGACTTCGCAGAATAACGGCGCTGGGCTTACCGCCCGCAGTTGCCAAATAACCGCCCAGCAATGTGCTTTTGCTCAGCTCGATACCTTTGAGCGCGAGCGGCTGGTCCAATGGCTGATTGTCGTAGCTGCCGGCTGGCAGCATGTCGAAGAGCCTGCGGCTTTCAATCAAGCGCTGTTCAGCCGATATCCGCGGTGCGGTGGCGTGCTGCAGGAAAAATGTCGCGCCTGCACCTAATCCGGCCACGACCACCAGCATCAGCACACTGAGATTGCGGTTCATGGCGTACGAGGCTCGGGTTGTGCAGCAGCGAGGCGTTCCAGGGCTGGCACGCAGAGATTCATCAGCAGTACCGCAAAGGCCACCCCGTCGGGATAACCACCCCAGGTTCGAATCAGGTAGGTCAGCAGGCCGACGCCCACGCCGAACATCAGCCGGGCTTTGGGACTCTTTGCCCCGGACACCGGTTCGGTCACGATAAAGAAAGCTCCGAGCATGCTCGCGCCTGTCAGTAAGTGAAAGAGCGGGGAGCCGTGGGAGTCCGAACCCGAGCCGTTCCAGCACAGCAGGCTGATGACGAACAGACTGCCGAGCATGCCGGCCGGCGCGTGCCAGCTGAACACTCGTTGCTGCAACAGAAATGCGCCACCTGCTAGAAAGGCCAGATTTACCCATTCGACGCCTTTACCGCCAACGTGGCCGAACGCCGGGTTGCCGGCGAAGAGTTCGTCCATGGTCAGGCTTTTATTGATTCGCAGGCTATCCAGCGCCGTGGCCGTCACCCAGGCGTCGGGCTGTTCGGCACCGCTGAAATTGAAGCCGAAAATCTGTTGCAGGCCGGCGGCCAGGTTCATCCCGTGAGACGTCGGCCAGTGGGTCATCTGTCGTGGGAAACACACCAGCACCAGCGCAAAACCGAGCATGGCCGGATTGAATGGGTTTTTGCCCACGCCGCCATACAGGTGCTTGCCGAAAAACATTGCAAATGCCGCAGCGCTGACAGTCAGCCACCATGGGCAATAAGGCGGCAACGCCAGCGCCAGCAAGGTGGCACTGACCAGCGCGCTGCCATCGCTCAGCGCTGGCTTGATCGGATACCTGCGCAAGCGCAGTACCGCGGCTTCAACTGCTAGCGCGCTGCCGCAGGCCAGCAGCAGATTGATCAGAACGCCCCAGCCAAATAACCAGAACAACACCAGCATGCCCGGCACGGTGGCCAACAAAACCCGCTTCATCGCCTGTTGCAGGCGATCATCGACCGGTTCAAGGGGCGACATAGGCGTTCACCTGACGTTCGGCTTCGCAGAGCCTTTCGCGGGCCTTGGCCAAGAGTTCCGCCGGTGTATCCGGGCCTCGTTCAAGCTTGCTGACGTCGGCGCGAGCGTAAGCCAACTCGGTTTTCAGTTGCCGCAGATGAGCGTCGATGGGGCGTTTTTCGAAGCGCACAAGGTCCGGCACCGGTTGTTCGCTGGCGCCTTCGGCAGCGTGCAGTGCTTGTTCTGCTTGAGCCAAGGCAGCGCCGAGCGCCTCCAGTTGCTCGGACGGGGCTTCGCTGGTCTGGGCTTTTTTCAGTTCGGCGCGACGCATCGCCAGCTGGATTTTCGCGCGTTTGAGTTCGGCATCCCTGGCCGGAGCCGTCGCTGGCACGGGGACCGTCGGCGCAGTGCTTTCGAGTTGCGCCAGGGCCTGTTCGGCGGCTTCGAATTGCTGCTGCAAAATGATCAGCTGCGACTGCTGTTCGAAGGTCGGTGGATGCCCGAAAGCCTTCAGCGATTTGTTCAGTTGCGCCCGGCTCATTGCCACATCGATCTTGGCTTTTTTCAGCGCGGCATCGGCGGCAGCGGCTTTCTGTGCCTGAACCCGGGCAATCGCGTCCTGCAGTGGATTGTTGCTGGCTTCGCTGTGCTGTGCGGTTTTTTGTGCGCGGGCCAGTCGTTCGGCGTGCTTTTGCTCTTCTTCACGACGCAGGCGCGCATTGCGTTGTTCGAAGCGCTGTCGGGCGTGGTCGCGTTTGGCGTTGCGTGCTCGTTGTTCTTCGAGCGTGAAGGCCAGGCCTCCGACAATCGGCAGAACGTTGGCCAAGGGCAATGGGTGCATTTCGATGCAGTCCACCGGGCACGGCGCCACGCACAGATCACAGCCGGTGCATTCGTCGATGATTACCGTGTGCATCAGTTTTGCCGCACCGACAATCGCGTCTATCGGGCAGGCCTGAATACACTTGGTGCAGCCGATGCATTCGGCTTCGCGGATAAATGCAATTTGCGCCGGTGCCGAACCACGGCTGACGTCCAATTCCAGAACCGGGATTTTCAGCAGCTCGGCCAGTGCCGAAATAGTCTCGTTGCCGCCCGGCGGGCACTTGTTGATCGCCTCGCCATTGGCAATGCCTTCGGCGTAGGGCTTGCATCCGGGGTGGCCGCACTTGCCGCATTGGGTCTGGGGCAGGAGGGCGTCGATGCGTTGAATCAGACTCATGTTTTGATCAGTCCGCTGAAGCCGAGAAATGCCACCGCGATCAATCCGGCGCTGATCAGGTCGATCGGCAGGCCACGAAAGGGCAGGGGCACATCGTTATTGAAGGTGCGCTGACGCAGATCGCTGAACAGACTCAGCACCAGCCAGAAACCCAGTCCGGCGCCGAGACTCAAGGCTGTGGCGTGGAAAAATCCCTTGTCGTCCTCAGCGTTGAACAAGGTCAGCCCGAGCACGCCGGCGTTGCCCAGCAGCAAAGGCCAGAGGCCGTCGAACGAAAACTTTGGAAGTAGGCGCGAAAGCAGTTTCAGCAACGGTGCGATCAGCAGGACGCTCAGCGGCAGGAACACGAACAGGCGCAGGGCCGTCAGCTCCAGTGGCACCAATAACCAAAAATAGGCCAGGTAGCCCGCCACGCCCACGATCAGCATCAGGCTCGCCGTGGCCATGCCCAGTGCGTGAACCTGCCTGCGTTCGGTGGCCAGTAGCGGATCGACGCCCAGCGGCCACTGCAACACGAGGTTGTTGATCAGGGCGGCGCTGATAAGCGTGAGGAGTAATTCGGTCATGAGCGTCCATATACACGCGCTGTTGATGGCTCCTACGACAGTATGGGCCAGACATGAAAATCCCACAGTCATGCCGGGCACGACTGTGGGATCGGTTCAGCAGGTCGAGCCTTACTTGATGCGCTGACCCGGCTTGGCGCCGCTGTCCGGGCTCAGCAGGTAGATTTCTTCGCCGCCAGGGCCTGCCGCCATGACCATGCCTTCAGAGATCCCGAAGCGCATTTTGCGTGGCTTGAGGTTGGCGATCATCATCGTCAGGCGACCTTCAAGCTTGGCTGGGTCCGGATAAGCGCTCTTGATGCCGGAGAACACGTTGCGTTGCTCGTCACCGATGTCCAGGGTCAGGCGCAGCAGCTTGTCCGCACCGTCCACGGCTTCGGCCTTGAGGATCAGGGCAACCCGCAGGTCGACGGCGGCAAAGGTATCGAACTCGATCTCTGGCGACAGCGGATCCTTGGCCAGCTCGCCATTGCCTTGAGGGGCGGCATCGCCGGTGTCGGTCTGGCTGGCGGCCAGGTCTTCTTTCGAAGCGTCGGTCATGGCTTGCACTTTGACCGGGTCGATGCGCGTCATCAACGGTTTGAATTCGTTCAGCTGATGGTTGCTGAGCAGGGTCGCGTGATCGTTCCAGGTCAACGGTGCGACGTTGAGGAACGCCTCTGCGTCGGCGGCCAGCAACGGCAGCACGGGCTTGAGGAAAATCACCAGTTGGCGGAACAGGTTGACGCCCAGGGCGCAGATCGCCTGGACTTCGTCTTGCTTGCCTTCCTGTTTGTTCAGCGACCATGGCGCCTTGTCGGCGATCCAGGCGTTGGCGCGGTCGGCCAGGCCCATGATCTCGCGCATGGCACGGGCGAAGTCGCGAGCCTCGTAAGCGTCGCAAATGCTCGGCGCGGCGGCCAGGAACGCTTCGGTCAGTTCTGGTGCGGCATTACCGGCCACCAGCACGCCGGCGTTGCCTTTGTGGATGAAGCCTGCGCAGCGGCTGGCGATGTTGACGACTTTGCCGACCAGGTCGGAGTTGACCTTTTGTACGAAGTCCTCGAGGTTCAGGTCCAGATCGTCGACGCCACGGCCGAGTTTGGCGGCGTAGTAGTAACGCAGGTATTCCGGCGACAGGTGGTCCAGGTAGGTCCGGGCCTTGATGAAGGTGCCGCGGGACTTGGACATCTTCTGGCCGTTGACGGTCAGGTAGCCGTGTACGTTGATGCCGGTCGGCTTGCGGTAGCCGGCGCCTTCAAGCATGGCTGGCCAGAACAGCGCGTGGAAATTGACGATGTCCTTGCCGATGAAGTGGTACAGCTCGGCGGTGGAGTCCTTGGCCCAATACGCGTCGAAGTCCAAATCCTGCCGACGTGCACAGAGGTTCTTGAAGCTCGCCATGTAGCCGATTGGCGCGTCCAGCCAGACGTAGAAGTATTTGCCTGGCTCGTCCGGGATTTCGAAACCGAAGTACGGCGCATCGCGGGAGATGTCCCACTGTTGCAGACCGACATCCAGCCACTCGGCGATCTTGTTCGCGACCGCGTCTTGCAAGGTGCCGCTGCGGGTCCATTCCTGCAGCATTTGCTGGAAGTCCGGCAGCTTGAAGAAGAAGTGCTGGGAATCCTTGAGCACCGGGGTGGCGCCAGAGATCGCCGACTTCGGATCTTTCAGGTCGGTTGGCGCGTAGGTGGCACCGCATTTTTCGCAGTTGTCGCCGTACTGGTCTTCAGTGCCGCACTTCGGGCAGGTGCCCTTGATGAAGCGGTCGGCCAGGAACATTTTCTTTTCCGGGTCGAAATACTGGGTGATCGAGCGCGTGGCGATGTGCCCGGCGTCGCGCAGCTTCAGGTAGATCTGGCTCGACAGCTCACGGTTTTCTTCGGCGTGAGTGGAGTGGAAGTTGTCGAAGTCGACCAGGAACTCGGCAAAGTCGGCGCTGTGTTCAGCCTGGACGTTGGCGATCAGTTGTTCCGGGGTGATGCCTTCTTTTTCTGCGCGCAGCATGATGGCCGAACCGTGGGCGTCGTCCGCGCAGACGTAAGTGCATTGATTGCCGCGATGCTTCTGGAAGCGCACCCACATATCGGTCTGGATGTACTCAAGCATATGGCCAAGGTGGATTGAACCATTGGCATAGGGCAGGGCGCTGGTGACGAGGATCTTGCGTGGCTCGGACATGGGGCTCGGCTACTTGATGAAACGGAGGTCGGCCACTATAAAGCGCCGGCGCATATTTTTCACCCCGTGAGCGCGGTTTCCCGTCCCCTTGTAGCAGCTGCCGAAGGCTGCGTTCGAGCGCGAAGCGGTCGTAATCCGGCTGACGCGGTCTGTCTGATAAGCCGCGGCGGCGGGATTTACGACTGCTGCGCAGCCGAACGCAGGCTGCGCCAGCTGCTACAGGTCGGAGATCGGTCATTCGATCTTTGTCACATCCTGAAAGCATGCCGTCCGACGTGCAGAACAGGTACGATACCGGTCTGATTTCCCAGTCTTGTTATCGGAGTTGCCCATGAGCGCCGTCAATCGCGCAGCGGTGGAAGCCGTCCTTCGTCAGTACACCGACCCTTACCTGAACCAGGACCCGGTCAGCGCCGGTTGTCTGCGCAGCATCGACATCCAGGGCGACCGCGTCAGCGTTCAGCTGGAACTGGGCTACGCCGCCGGTCTGTTCAAGAGTGGCTGGGCGCAAATGCTGCAGATGGCTATCGAAGGCCTGGATGGCGTGACCTCGGCCAAGGTCGACATCAGCACCGTAATCGCTGCACACAAGGCTCAGGCGCAGATTCCAGGCTTGGCCAACGTCAAGAACGTGGTCGCGGTGGCGTCCGGCAAGGGCGGCGTGGGCAAATCCACCACCGCCGCCAACCTCGCGCTGGCGCTGGCCCGTGAAGGTGCCAAGGTCGGGATTCTCGACGCCGATATCTACGGCCCGAGCCAGGGCATCATGTTTGGTATTGCGGAAGGCACCCGACCGAAGATCAAGGACCAGAAATGGTTCGTGCCCATCGAGTCGCATGGCGTTGAAGTCATGTCCATGGCTTTTTTGACCGACGACAACACGCCGATGGTCTGGCGCGGCCCGATGGTTTCCGGTGCTTTGCTGCAACTGGTGACGCAAACAGCCTGGAGCGATCTGGACTATCTGGTGATCGATATGCCGCCAGGCACCGGTGACATTCAGCTGACCCTGGCGCAGAAAGTTCCGGTGGCCGGTGCGGTGATCGTCACCACGCCGCAGGATCTGGCGTTGCTGGACGCGCGCAAAGGCGTGGAAATGTTCCGCAAGGTCAGCATTCCGGTACTCGGCGTGGTGGAAAACATGGCCGTGCACATCTGTTCCAACTGCGGTCATGCCGAGCACCTGTTCGGCGAAGGCGGCGGCGAGAAGCTGGCCAACCAATATGGCGTCGAGCTGCTGGCATCTCTGCCGCTGTCGATGCTGATTCGCGAGCAGGCCGACGGCGGCAAGCCTACGGTGATTGCAGAGCCTGAAAGCCAGATCGCCATGGTTTACCAGGAACTGGCCCGTCACGTCGGTGCGCGGATCGTCTTGCAGGAAGCTGTCGCGCCAGCGATGCCGAACATCACCGTCAGCGACGATTGATATCCGGTAGCCCGAAAAAAGATCGCAGCCTGTAGGAGCTGCCGCAGGCTGCGATCTTTTGATCTTGCTTTAAATCCGCAAACCGCCATCCATTTCCAGAATCCGGCCGGTGTAATAGTCGTTCTCGAATATATACGCCGCCGAATGAGCGATTTCTTCCGGCTTGCCCATGCGCTTGAGCGGAATCCCGGAAGTCATTTTCTCCAGCGCTTCAGGCTTCATGCCCAGGGTCATTTCGGTTTCGATGAAGCCCGGAGCGATACCGGCTACACGAATGCCGTAGCGCGCCAGTTCCTTGGCCCAGGTCACGGTGGCCGCAGCAACACCGGCCTTGGCGGCGGAGTAGTTGGTCTGGCCGACGTTGCCGGCGCGGGAAATCGAGGAGATGTTGATGATCGCGCCGCTGGTCTTCAGCTCGATCATCTTGGCCGCCACTTCACGGGTGCACAGGAACACGCCGGTCAGGTTGACGTCGATCACTGCCTGCCATTGGGCCAGGCTCATCCTGGTCATCTCGCCGTCCTTGACCTTGATCAGCAGGCCATCGCGCAGGATCCCGGCGTTGTTGATCAAACCATGGATCGCGCCGAAATCTTCAGCGACCTGGGCGACCATGTGAGTCACCTGTTCTTCATTGGCGACGTTGCACAGGTAGGCGCGAGCCTCGACACCGGCGGCTTTGCAGGCAGCGACGGCCAGGTCGAGTTTTTCCTGGTTGAGGTCGACCAGCGCCAGTTTCGCGCCCTTGGCGGCGAAATACTCGGCCATCGAACGGCCTAAACCCTGGCAACCGCCGGTGATAATGATTACTTTGTCAGTGAGTTGCATTCGCATGCCCCAATAGCAGGTCAGAGTGGTTTCCTTTTAGAGAGCCTCTCGATCTGCACCTGATGTGGCCTGGCTGCACATGAGAACTGCCCCGATGGCGTTGCTGGAACTTTGCCCCAGGTGCCTGTCCGTTTTTTTGACGGATTCTATATAAGGAGTCATAAATTGAGCGTTGAAGCTGCCAAGCATGCCCGAGAATTGCTGCTCAAGGAATACCGCGGAGTGCTCTCGACGCACTCCAAGGCGATGCCCGGTTTCCCGTTTGGCTCAGTGGTTCCTTATTGCCTGGACGAGCAGGGCCGGCCGCTGATCCTGATCAGCCGGATCGCCCAGCACACCCATAATCTGCAAAAAGATCCCAAATGCTCACTGCTGGTGGGTGAGCGCGAGGCTGAAGACGTGCAGGCTGTCGGTCGACTGACTTACCTGGCCGAAGCGGAAAAAATTGAAGACCAGGCCGCCATCGATACTGCCGCCGAGCGTTATTACCGCTATTTCCCGGACTCGCAGAATTATCACAAGGCGCATGATTTCGATTTCTGGGTACTCAAACCGGTTCGTCATCGCTACATCGGCGGTTTCGGTGCGATTCACTGGGTCGACCAGTTGACCCTGGCCAACCCGTTTGCCGGCAAGGCCGAAGTGAGCATGGTCGAACACATGAACGCCGATCATGCCAAGGCCATCGCTCATTACGTCGACCTGGCCGGTTTGCCGAAAACTTCACCTGCTCAATTGGCGGGTATCGACAGCGAAGGGATGCACCTGCGCATCGGTCAGGGGCTGTACTGGTTGCCGTTCCCGGATGTTTGCAATACGCCGACACAAGTACGCGAAGCCTTGGTTTTACTGGCTCACGCCGAGCATTGGCCAAAAAATGCGATAGCCGACGCTTGAAATCACGAAACGGCGACGTCATCTAAGTTCTACTTGCAAGGCATTCTTGCGTTGAGGAACCATTTGATGCGCCCTTTTTTGTTGCTCTTTCTGCTGTTCCCGGTGTTGGAGCTGTTCGTATTCGTCAAGGTCAGCGCGGCCATCGGGTTTTTCCCGGCACTGCTGCTGATCATTCTCGGCTCGATGCTTGGCGTGTTCGTGCTGCGTATCGCCGGTCTGGCCACCGCATTGCGCGCTCGTGAAAGTCTGAACCGCGGCGAACTGCCAGCGCAGACCATGCTTGAAGGCCTGATGCTGGCGTTGGGTGGCGGTCTGTTGATCCTGCCAGGTTTCATCAGCAGCGTGATCGGCCTGATCATGACGTTGCCGCTCAGCCGTCGGCTGCTGGCCAACACGATGCGCAAGCGCGCTGAAGAACAGGCGATTCGTCAGCGTGCCTTTGCCGATGATCTGCAACCGCGTGGCGGCCCGGCTCCGCGGCAACCGCTGGGCCGTGAGCCGAACGTGATCGAAGGCGAGTTCGAGCACCGCGATTCCAAGTAACTCCTTTAGCGACACGGCACCTTCGGGTGCCGTGTTCGTTTCTGTGGCCAGTAATGTAAAAAAATTCACTGCCCAGCCCTTGTAATAAGCTTATGCGCCCTTATGTAACGGTCACCGCAAGGTTTCTGGTGATGATCACCAGACAGACTTCCGCGGTTCGCTTGGCGAACCGCAACCGGCAACGCCGGAATTTAACCCGCCGGGATTACACCGGCCGCTGAAAACCACAATTAGGAGAGATCGACAATGAAGCTTCGTCCTCTGCATGACCGCGTCGTCATCCGTCGCAGCGAAGAAGAAAAGAAAACTGCTGGCGGTATCGTTCTGCCAGGTTCGGCTGCCGAAAAAGCCAACAGCGGTGAAGTCCTCGCTGTCGGTACCGGCCGCGTGCTGGACAACGGTGAAGTGCGTGCGCTGGCCGTGAAAGTGGGTGACAAGGTTGTGTTCGGCCCGTACTCCGGCAGCAACACTGTGAAAGTCGACGGTGAAGACCTGCTGGTAATGGCTGAGAACGAGATTCTCGCTGTTATCGAAGGCTGATTTCCGCTCAATTTCCCGCTACTACAAAGTATTTAAGGAATATCGATCATGGCTGCTAAAGAAGTTAAATTCGGCGATTCCGCCCGTAAAAAAATGCTCGCCGGTGTGAACGTCCTGGCTGACGCAGTAAAAGCGACCCTGGGCCCTAAAGGCCGTAACGTGATCATCGAGAAGAGCTTCGGCGCTCCGACCATCACCAAGGACGGCGTTTCCGTAGCCAAAGAAATCGAACTGAAAGATCGTTTCGAAAACATGGGCGCGCAGCTGGTCAAAGACGTTGCCTCCCGTGCCAACGATGACGCAGGCGACGGCACCACCACCGCTACCGTTCTGGCTCAATCGATCGTCAACGAAGGCCTGAAAGCCGTCGCTGCCGGCATGAACCCGATGGACCTGAAGCGCGGTATCGACAAAGCGACCATCGCTATCGTCAAAGAGCTGAAAGCCCTGTCCAAGCCATGCGCTGACACCAAGGCAATCGCTCAGGTCGGCACCATCTCGGCCAACTCCGACAGCTCCATCGGCGACATCATTGCCGAAGCCATGGAAAAAGTCGGTAAAGAAGGCGTGATCACCGTTGAAGAAGGCTCGGGCCTGGAAAACGAACTGTCGGTTGTAGAAGGCATGCAGTTCGACCGTGGCTACCTGTCCCCGTACTTCGTCAACAAGCCTGAGACCATGACCGCCGAACTGGACGGTCCGCTGATCCTGCTGGTCGACAAAAAGATCTCGAACATCCGCGAAATGCTGCCAGTACTGGAAGCCGTTGCCAAAGCCGGCCGTCCTCTGCTGATCGTTGCCGAAGACGTTGAAGGCGAAGCCCTGGCGACTCTGGTCGTGAACAACATGCGCGGCATCGTTAAAGTTGCTGCTGTCAAAGCCCCGGGCTTTGGCGACCGTCGCAAGGCCATGCTGCAGGACATCGCTGTTCTGACTGGCGGTACCGTTATCTCCGAAGAGATCGGTCTGAGCCTGGAAAGCACTACCCTGGAACACCTGGGTAATGCCAAGCGCGTGATCCTGTCCAAAGAAAACACCACCATCATCGACGGTGCTGGCGTTGAGGCTGATATCCAGGCTCGCGTTGTTCAGATCCGTCAACAAGTGGCTGACACTTCGTCCGACTACGACCGTGAAAAACTGCAAGAGCGTCTGGCCAAGCTGTCCGGCGGCGTTGCAGTGATCAAGGTTGGTGCTGGTTCCGAAGTTGAAATGAAAGAGAAAAAAGCCCGCGTTGAAGACGCCCTGCACGCTACCCGTGCAGCCGTTGAAGAAGGCGTGGTACCTGGCGGTGGCGTGGCACTGGTTCGCGCTCTGCAAGCTATCTCTGAACTCAAAGGCGACAACGATGACCAGAACGTGGGCATCCAGTTGCTGCGTCGCGCTGTTGAAGCGCCACTGCGTCAGATCGTTGCCAACTCCGGCGACGAGCCAAGCGTTGTCGTCGACAAGGTCAAGCAGGGTTCGGGTAACTACGGTTACAACGCTGCTACCGGCGAATACGGCGACATGATCGAAATGGGTATCCTGGATCCGGCCAAAGTGACCCGTTCGGCTCTGCAAGCGGCTTCGTCGATTGCCAGCCTGATGATCACCACCGAAGCCATGATCGCCGAGATCAAGGAAGACGGTCCAGCTGGCGGCGGCATGCCAGACATGGGCGGTATGGGCGGCATGGGCGGCATGATGTAAGCCAGCCTTACCCTGTACGAAAAAACCCCGCTGGCGTTAAGCCTGCGGGGTTTTTTATTGCCTGTGAACATCAACGTCAAAAGATCGCAGCCTTCGGGGGTCGACGTATACCTGTAGGAGCTGCCGAAGGCTGCGATCTTTCGATCTTCGGCCAGACAAAAAACCGACGGGCATTCTGACAGGGTAGATAATCAGACAGCCCTAGCCCTGAGCCACTCTTGGCCTTAAGCTGCGCGGGCCAAGACGGCCGTTACTGTGTACGGAGCAAGTGCCCATGCGAATTCTATTGGTTGAAGACAACCGCGACATCCTCGCCAATCTGGCTGATTATCTGGGGCTTAAAGGCTATACCGTGGATTGCGCGCAGGACGGTTTGTCAGGTCTGCACCTGGCGGCCACCGAACATTACGACCTGATCGTGCTCGACGTCATGCTCCCCGGCATCGATGGTTACACCCTGTGCAAACGCCTGCGTGAAGACGCCCGGCGCGATACCCCGGTCATCATGCTGACTGCCCGTGACCAGCTGGATGACCGGCTGCAGGGCTTCAAGTCCGGTGCCGATGATTACCTGATCAAACCCTTCGCCCTGTCCGAACTGGCGGCGCGCATCGAGGCGGTCATGCGTCGTACCCAGGGGGGCGGTCGCCGCGCCTTGCAGGTTGGCGATCTGAGCTACGACCTCGACACGCTGGAAGTGACCCGCGAAGGTCGCCTGCTGAAACTCAACCCGGTGGGCCTCAAGCTGCTGGCGGTGTTGATGCAGAAAAGCCCCCACGTATTGCGTCGCGAAATCCTCGAAGAAGCCCTCTGGGGCGACGATTGTCCGGACAGCGACAGTTTGCGCAGTCACGTCCATCAGCTGCGCCAGGTGATCGACAAGCCGTTCGCCAAACCGTTGCTGCAAACCGTGCACGGCGTCGGCTATCGTCTGGCCGAGGGGCGTGATGGAGTTTAAGCAGAGCCTTGCTCAGCGGATCATTATTGCGTTTGCCTTGATGAGTGCGTTGGTGGCAGGGGCATTCGCCATGGGTATCGTGGCGACCGTGCATCTGGTCGAAGCAAAGCTGATTTCCGCAGGCCTGGGTGGCGATTTACAGCGTTTGCTGTTGATGGACAGCATGGCCGACTGGAGCCACCGTCCCGAGCCCGATCAGTTGTTCTACTTCAGCGGTGGCCCTGGCGACTTTGATTTGCCAAGGGACCTGCGGCACCTGAATGCGGGGTTCCATGAAGTATTTCGCGAGCACCTCTCGTACCACGCAATCGTCGAGATCGTTGACGGCCGGCGTTACGTCTTGCTGCAAGATCAGAGCGATTTCGAAGAGCGCGAGCGGGTGCTGTTTGCCGTAGTGCTGGTGGGGTTCGTATTAAGTCTGGCATTGGCAGTGTTTCTTGGTTGGGTTCTGGCACGCAAGGTTATGGCTCCGGTGGTGCGGCTGGCGCGACAGGTGCGTCACCGCGATCAACTGCTCGGTCTGGCACCGCCCCTGGCGCCGGACTATGCCGCCGATGAAGTCGGTGAGCTGGCCGTGGCCTTCGACGCCACGCTGGGCCGATTGCGCCAGGCACTGAGTCGCGAGCGGCTGTTCACCAGCGACGTCAGTCACGAACTGCGTACACCGTTGATGGTCTTGGCCAGTTCCTGCGAATTGTTGCTGGAGAATCCGGACCTCGATCAACGTGGTCGCAATCAGGTCGAGCGGATCGCTCGCGCCTGTGAAGAAATGCGCGAATTGGTCCAGACCTTCCTGATGCTTGCCCGTGCCCAGCGCGAAGATGCCAGCATGTCGCCGCAACTGACCCTGGGACAGGTGGCCGAAGACCTGCTCGGCATGTGGCGCGAGCCGATCGAGGACAAGGGACTCACGCTGTTTTATGAACCCGGCAATCCGTTGGATACGCGCTATAACGCGACATTCCTGCATGCAGTCATGGGCAACCTGTTGCGTAACGCCTTGCATTACACCGACAGCGGGTTTATCCGCCTGAGCATTCTGCCCTGCGGTTTTCTGGTCGAAGACAGCGGCGTCGGTATTCCCGAAGAGAAGCGCGAAGCGATGTTCGAGCCGTTTGTGCGGGGTGGCGAGAAGCGTGGCGAAGGGCTTGGGCTGGGCCTGTCGCTGGTGCAGCGGATTTGTGAGAACCAGGGCTGGAGCGTCAGCCTCAGCACCATGGAGCCCAACGGCTGCCGCTTTCATGTCGAACTGGGCAAGACGGGCGCCTGACATAAAACCATTGCGCCGCCATTCGTCGTGGGGCTCGGCAGATAGGGAAAAGCTCGTCTATTTTTATAACAAGGCATCTGGCAGCTCCATCAAAGGTTTGTAGCCATGAAACTAGAATTTGCTAGAGGTTTGTTTATGGCAGGAGCCTTGGCAGTTGTTTCACTGGCGGTGGTTGGACTGGAGCAGCCGCGAACGAAAATTCTTAGTGCAATGAGTGGCGGCACACATTGCCCATTGCCACGGGCTGCGAAGTCATCCGTGGTGACCCACACTGATAATGATGAGTTGTTGTTGTTCATGTTTGGCATGACTCAGGGAATGAAACGCCAGAGTTGAAAACCCTCAAGCCCACAGAAAAGGCCTCGCCTATGCGAGGCCTTTTGTTTTTGAACCCAAATCTTCAATTTGCCGAAAACCAGTGTGGGAGCGAGCTTGCTCGCGATGACGGCTTAACATTCAACAATGTTGCCGGCTGTCAGTGAGCTATCGCGAGCAAGCTCGCTCCCACATACGGAACTCTCAGTTCTTATCGGGTTTGGCCAGCAGCGTGTAGATGCAGGGCAGCACGAACAGGGTGAACAACGTCCCGATCGACATCCCGGTGGCGATCACCATCCCGATATCGTAGCGGCTGACGGCGCCCGCGCCCGTGGCGATGATCAACGGCACCATGCCGAAGACCATGGCTGCCGTGGTCATCAATACCGGGCGTAGACGAATGGCTGCCGCTTCCTCGACCGCTTCGCGCGGCGTCAGCCCCTTGTCCTTGCGCAACTGGTTGGCAAACTGGACGATCAGGATCCCGTGTTTGCTGATCAGTCCGATCAGGGTCACCAAACCGACCTGGGTATAGATGTTCATGCTCGACCAGCCCAGGAACAACGGGATCAGCGCGCCGCAAATCGACAGCGGCACGGTCACCAGAATCACCAGTGGATCGCGGAAGCTTTCGAACTGCGCCGCCAGCACCAGGAAAATGATCGCCAGCGCCAAGGCAAAAGTCACCCACAAGGCGCTGCCTTCCTGAACGTACTGCCGCGAGGTGCCGCCATAATCGAAGGCATAACCCGGCGGTGCTTCTTCCTGGGCGATCTGGCGCACGGTATCAATCGCCTCGCCCATGCTGACCGTCGAAACACCCGAGAGGATCGCCGAGTTGAGTTGCTGGAACTGGTTCAACTGCCGCGGTCGTGCCCGGTCACTGACGGTGATCAGGGTCGACAAGGGCAGCAGTTCACCTTTGGTGTTTTTGACGTAGTAGTTGCTCAGCCAATCGGGGTTGTCCCGGTAGGGCCGTTCGACCTGGGCGATGACCTTGTAGCTGCGCCCCTCGATGGTGAAACGATTGATCTCGGCTTCTGCCAGCAACGTCGCCAGGGTCACCCCCAGATCTTCCATCGAGACGCCCATCTGCGCTGCCTTGGCGCGGTCGATATCAACCACCACTTCGGGCTTGTCGAAGGCCAGGTCGATGTCGGCGAACGCGAACTTGCCAGACTCCAGTGCACGCTTTTTCACTCGATTGACCACCTCCAGCAGCGACGCGTAGTCATTGGCGGTATTGATCACGAACTGGAACGGCAGCCCTTCGCCAGTGCCCGGCAGAGAGGGCAGGTTGAAGCCAAAGATTTGCAGACCGGTGATGCTCGAAAGCTTGCTTTGCACTATTGGCAGAAGCTGCATCTGGGTGCGTTTGCGCTCATTCCAGGGTTTGAGCAGGAAACCGCCAATACCTGACTGCACGCCGTTGAATCCGTTGATCTGGAAGGACGAGTAGTACTCGGGAAACGCCTTGAAGATCGCGAGGAATTCGTCGGTGTAGGTATTCAGGTAGTCCAGGTTGGCCGGTTGCGGAGCGTTGGCCATCATGAAAATGATGCCCTGATCCTCATCCGGTGCCAGTTCCGACTTGGTGAACTTGAGCAGCACCGGAATCAGGCACAACACGATCACGGCAAATACCAGCACTACCGGTCGGGTGTTGAGTGTGCCGTGCAGAAGGTTTTGATAACGACGCTTGAGTCCTTCGAAAATCAGGTCGAGGCGATGGGCCAGGCCTGACGGGTTTTCATCGTGGCGCAAGAGCAGGGCGCACATCATCGGCGACAGCGTCAGGGCGACGATCCCGGAGATCACCACGGCACCGGCCAGGGTCAGGGCGAACTCCTTGAACAGGGCGCCGGTCAGGCCCGTCAGAAAGCCGATGGGCGCATAGACCGCCGCCAGGGTGATGGTCATCGAGACCACTGGCATGGCGATTTCCTGCGCGCCTTCGAGGGCCGCGTCCAGCGGCGTTTTACCTTCTTCGATGTGGCGGTGAATGTTTTCCACCACCACGATGGCGTCGTCCACCACCAGGCCGATCGCCAACACCATTGCCAGCAAGGTCAGCAGATTGATCGAGTAGCCCATCAGTTGCATGAAGAACATCACGCCGATCATCGACAGCGGAATGGTCACCACCGGGATCAGCACCGAGCGCAGCGCGCCAAGGAACAGGAACACCACGACAATCACGATCAGCACCGCTTCGAAAAGGGTTTTCACCACTTCGTTGATCGAGGCCTGAATGAACAGCGTGGCGTCGTAGGCGATTTCGGCCTTGAGGGTGGGTGGCAGCTGGGATTCCAGTTCCGGCATGAGCTTGCGCACTTCCTTGATCACGTCCAGCGGATTGGCGGCCGGTGTGGCCTTGATCCCGATGTACACCGACGGTGTACCGCCGAAGGAACTGACGGTGTTGTAGTTCTCGGCGCCCATCTCCACGCGTGCCACGTCGCTGAGCAGGACCCGACTGTCGCCGTCGACTTTCAGCGGAATCGCGGCGAAGGCTTCGGCGGTCTTCAAGTCAGTGTTGGCGTTGATGCTGGTGACGACGTACTCGCCTTTGACTTCACCGGCGGCGGACAAAAAGTTGTACTGGCGCACGGCGTTGGTGACGTCACTGGCGCTCAGGCCAAAACCGGCGAGTTTCACCGGGTCGAGCCACAGACGCATGGCAAACACCTGGTTGCCGAGAATGGCAGCTTCAGCCATGCCGGGAAGGGTGGCCAGCTTGGGCTGGATCACCCGCGACAGGTAGTCGGTGATCTGCGGGTTGTTCAGTTCCTCGCTGAAAAAACTCATGTACATCAGCGCCGAGGCGCCGGCTGCCTCCTTGCTCAGCACCGGGTCTTCAGCGTCTTTGGGCAGCTTGTTCTTGACCTCGTTGGCCTTGGCCAGCAATTCGGTGAACAACCGGTCGCTGTTGGAGCCGATACGTGCATAGATCGAAATGACCGAGAAGTTCTGGCGGCTGACCGAGGTCATGTAGTCAATGCCTTCGGCACTCGCCAGGCTTTGTTGCAAGGGTTGGGTGATGTAGCCCTGAATGGTTTCGGCGTTGGCGCCGGGGTAGGCGGTGGTCACCGTGATCAGCGCGTTCTCCATTTGCGGATACTGGCGCAGCGGCAGTTTGCTCCAGGCCTGGAAGCCCAGCAGCACAATCAGCAGGCTGACGACAGTGGCGAGCACCGGGCGGCGGATGAACGGATCGGTAAAAGCCATGAGGGATTTCCTTGATCAGTTCGTGCGCGGTGGGCTGGTCTGTTCGGCTGGCAGATTCTTGTCGGGGCTGACGACAATGTGTGTGCCGTTGTCGAGTTTGATCTGGCCGGCGCTGACCACTTGTTCGCCGTTCTGCAGTCCTTTGTTGATCAGCACCATGCCGTCGCGACGCTCGCCGGTTTCGATGAAGCGCCGCTCGGCGATCAGGACCGGCTGGCCCTTGTCGTCTTTCTCGACGTTGCCGTCCGCGTCCTTCTTCTGGGCGACCACGTAGAGCGAGTTGCCATAGAGGGTGTAGGTGATCGCGCTTTCCGGTACCACGATTTTCGGTTGTGGGTCCGGCAGCATGACCAGCAGGCTGGCGAACATGCCTGGCAGCAGTTTGCCGTCCGGGTTGGCGAGGGTGGCGCGCACCAGTATGTTGCGCGTGCTGTTTTCGACTTTGGGGTTGATCGCGCTGATGACACCGGGAAAGTTTTGCGTCGGGTAGGCCGAGACTGTGACCTGTACCGGTTGGCCGATAGCGATTTTCGGTACCGATTGTTCCGGTACGTAGAAGTCGACGTACAGGCTGCTCAGGTCCTGGAGTGTGGCGATGACAGTGCCGCTGGGCAGGAAGTCGCCGACGTCCACCTGACGAATGCCGATGGTGCCGCTGAAAGGCGCGACGATGTGTTTCTTCGCCAGTGCCGCCTTGAGCTGATTGACCGTGGCCTTGCTCTTTGCGAGCACCGCGGTGAGCCGATCGAATTCACCCTTGGAGATGGCCCGACTACCGACCAGTTGGCTGCCACGGCCGTAATCCAGTTGCGCCAGGCCAAGGTCGGCCTGGGCGGTTTCCAGCAGGGCACTTTCGACGGCACTGTCGAGCTGCACGAGCGGCTGGCCGGCCTTGACCTTTTGCCCTGACTCGAACTGCACGTCCTTGACCGTGCCGGCGATCTCCAGACTCAGGTTGACCCCTTGCAGCGCCTTGAGGGTCCCGACCGTGGGCAAGCGCGATTGCCAGGGCCGTTCGGTGGCCGTGGCCACGGCAACGCTCACCGCTGGTCTTGGGACCGCGAAGGTCTGGATCATCTTGTAGATGGAGAAGGCTTTGTAGCCTCCCAGCATCAGGATGATCAACAGGACAACACCCAACATGATCAGCATGCGGCGACGCAGCATATTCCACTTCCTTGGAAAAAATCTGGTCAGACAGGCCGAACATTACTCCGTGTGTGTCGGTGATTCCAGACAGCATTTTTTCGACGATCACGCCTGGTGCGTAGGAGCTGCCGAAGGCTGCGATCTTTTGATTTTGCCCTTTATGTAAATCCTGCTGCCACGGTTAGCCTGCCACACCGCGGCGTATGATTTTACGACTGCTGCGCAGCCGAACGCAGGCTGCGCCAGTTGCTACGGGGGGGTGTATCAGACCAGATTGATCGTTCCCACGCAGAGTGGGAACGATCAATTTGGCAGCGCAGATTTCAGACCAGATGCAGGTGGTTATCCCAGAGCCCGGCGGGGAGTTCGAGGGGTTTGGCCAGCAGCGGTGTCTGGCGACAATCATAGAAACGGCAACGCCCTTGCCCCGAGGTCACGACAAAACCATCGGCCACTGCACCGACACCGGCGCAGTCGGGCAACGGTGCATCGAGGCGCACTTCACCGCTGTCCATGTCCCAGATGAAAAAGCGGTTGCCGCGCGGTGCGGTGAGTGCCACCAGACGCAAGTCACTGTGCACCGCGACGCTCGCGGTGTAGTGCCCCATGGCCTGCAACTGGTGCTCGGCGACCGGGAACGCGACAAAGGGCTGACCGGGACGCTTGATCGCCAACAGCTCGGATGATTCGTGCGCGGCCCCCATGAACTGCTGGCCGGTGACAATGGTGCCATCGCTGGCGATCCCCATGTGACGGACGCTGTTCATCGGCTGGGCCAGGGTTTCCTTGCTCAGCAGAGTGCCGTCACGCTGCATCAGTACCAGGCTCGGCTCCATGGCATTGAGGTTCATCTCGACCCGGCTCTCGGCTTCGGTACGAATCCCGCCGTTGGCCACCACCAGGGTTTCACCGTCGGGCATCCACGACACCTGATGCGGGCCGATACCGTGGGTGGAAATCTCACCGCTGTGCACCCACCGCTCACCCTCGAAACGGTACACCCCGAGCAGGCCGCGACCTGGGTCGGTGGTGTCGTTTTCGGTTGCATACAGCCAGTCACCGCTATTGTGAATGACCGCGTGACCGTAGAAGTGTCGGTTCGGTTGCGACACCACGGTTTGCAGCAGCGTGCCGTCACGCAGATCGACCAGATAGCTCTCGGTGCCCGGACGACGGGCGACGAACAGCGCAATCGGCAACGTCGGGTGGTTGATGATGTCGTGGCAGCGTTGGCCGACTTCGGTGGCGAACACCCGAGTGCCATCCAGCCGATAGCCGACAGCGTAATGTTTGCCGTCGCTGTCGTCGCGCGCCGAAAGCAGCAAAGGACCGTGGTCCTTTTGCTTGAACAGCTTCCAGCCGCCCAGCGTTACGGCGCCCAGCAACAAACTGCCTAAAGTCAGAGCCTGGCGTCGCAGCATGGAGCTAACCCTCATCAGTCACCGTCGTTGGCGTTGAAGCCCAGTTGGATACCCAGCGCCTTGGCCAGATCACTTTCGTGCAGGCGATGGACGACGTTGAGGCTGTCGAAGAGGTCGTTCAGTTGCTGGCGACCGGCATCGTCGGTGAGCATTTCGGTCAGCGAGCGCTGGTTGCTTTCGAACAGTTTCAGTGACGCGGCGTAGGCGGCATCGATCTTGTCGGCCAGCGGCTTCTGTTCGGCCGGCAACAGACCACGCAGGCCCTTGTTGTCGACACCCACCCAGACAGTTCGGGCGGCAGCCAGGCTCGCTTCCATGCTTTGCAGCGACGTATGACTGCGCCATGCGTCCGCCTGGAACGGCTGTGGAATGCCCTTGGTCTGACGACCCATCGGCGTGCCGAGTTTTTTCTTCAGGGTATCCAGTGCCGTCACTTGCGCGCGCAGCAGATCAGCGATGGCTTCGTGAGAGTCGGCGTAACGCTGGTTCGGGAATTTGCTCAGTTGCGCGAGCATGCCGTCAGTGCTGTTCCAACTGGTCAGAATCTCTTCGGCCAGCTGTTTCTGACGTTCGCCGATAGCGGTCAGCAGTGGGCAGTAACGGGCTTTTTGCGCGGCGTCGGCAACGTTGGTCTTGTCGTCGAACAGAATGTACTCATAGGCTGAGAGGCCCTGCACGACGACGCTGGATTTAGCCAGCGCAGCGGCGTCGATCTGCGGTTGCGCGGTGACCAGTTGCTCGACCTGACGGCCGACCAGGTTTTTCTTGTCCGGCCAGAACTGCACCTGCCAGGAGCGATTGCCCTCTGCCAGCGGACCAATCAGCAACGGTTGCAATTGTGCCCAGGCTTTTTGTGCATGGAGGAAATCGGCGCGAGCGGTCGCAAGGTCGGCCTTGCCTTCGCAGTAGGCCAGCGCACTGACGGCCAATTGGCGGTCAGCTTCAACCCAGCGGCTGTAGGTCGGCAGGATCACTTGCTTGGCGATGGCTGCCGACGTGACGGCTTGAGGATCCTGGGGCGAACAGGCGCCCAGGGCGAGTGCGGCAAGGCTGGTGAACAACAGCTTGGGGCGGAACATGTCGGGCTCCCTTTTTTATGGGCAAAAGAGTATGAGCGAAAGCTTATGGGAAACGCATTAAAGAGAATTCAAAAAGGCCAGCAATGCAGCGCGCTGCTCGGCATTGAACGCTAAAACCTGTTGCTGCGCGGCCGTCGCTTCACCGCCGTGCCAGAGCACGGCTTCGAGCAGATTGCGGGCGCGACCGTCATGCAAGAATTGAGTGTGGCCACTGACCGTCTGCGTCAGGCCAATGCCCCACAACGGCGGTGTGCGCCAGTCGCGGCCAGAGGCCTGGAATTCGCTACGGTTATCGGCCAGGCCTTCGCCCATGTCATGCAGCAACAGATCGCTGTAGGGGCGAATCACTTGATTGGCCAGTTCAGGTTCTGCGGCATTCGCGGCGGTGGTGAATTTCGGCGTGTGGCAGGACTGGCAACCGGCCTGATAGAACAGGTTTTTACCGGCCAGGACTTGCGAGCCGTTGACGTCACGGCGGGCAGGAACAGCCAGGTTACGGCTGTAGAACAGCACCAGGCGCAAGATGTTGTCGCTGACTTCCGGTTCGCCATTCGGGCCATTGCCGTTGGGCGCCTGCAGGCAGGCAGTCTGGGCCTGGGTGCAGTCATCAAAGGGTCTCAGGCTGGTCGTGAGGCCCATATCACCGGAAAACGCGTGAACGTTTTGCTGATTGAGATTCGGTTGCCCGGCTTTCCAGCCAAAACGGCCCAAAACGGTCTTTTGTTGCGCGTCATCCCAGACCCGGTTCGGACGTCCGGCGATGCCGTTCTTGTCGTTAGCCTGCGCATCGGCGTTGGCCAGGATATCCGCGTCGGAGATGGCTTCGAGCAGCCCGAGGCCGATCATTGGCGGGGCGATTCGCGCGGAAAAAAGCGTGTCGGGATGCATCGGGCCGTAGCCCAGTTGGGTGATCAGCAGCTTGGGTTTGCGCAGCTCGACTTCGGTGCCGTCCCTAAAGCGTACCGGGACCGGGTCGTAGTCGACGCGAACCTTGCCTTCGGGGGCGACGCCGGGCACGGCCATGTCCTGAAGTTGCCCGCCGTAGACCGGCTCAGGCACCACACCCATTTGCTCGATGACCTTGGCATAGGCCGGATCGTTGGGGATCGACAGACGCACCAGCATCGACACGGCGTTATCGGAATCGGCCGTCGGTGGATGACCGCGCCCGTCCTTGATATGGCAGTTCTGGCAGGCGTTGGTGTTGAACAGCGGGCCAAGGCCATCGCGGGCAGTGGTGGTCGACGGGGCGATCACCCAAGGGCTGCGGAAGAAACTGTTGCCGACGCTAAAGTCCAGCCGACGGGTCGGCGAGAGGTTGGCTGAAGGCAGGGAAAATGCGTTCCGGTCGGTTTTTCTGACGGTCGCCGCGCCGCCGGAGCGAGCTTCACCGGGTTCGGCCTTGGTAAAGCGCGGGGCGTCATCGCAGGCACTCAGGCCCAGGGCCAGAATCAGTGCAGACAAGCGAAGAGGCAGCGAGGGCATCAGACATCCTGAAAGACGAGCAAAACAAGGGCGCAAAGTCTAACAGGGCAGGGGAGTTTGAATAAGAGGAATTATCGTTTGCTCTCACAGGTTGACCGCGATTCCCTGCGGGAGCGAGCTTGCTCGCGATAGCGGTCGTACATTCAAAATCAATGTTGGCAATGATGGCCCCATCGCGAGCAAGCTCGCTCCCACAGGAATTGCATTCAGGCGGGTATAAAAAAGGCGACCCGGAGGTCGCCTTTGTCATTCGCTCGGTCAGCGTTGATCAGAACTCGTGATCGGCGTTATCCGGGTTCAGGTCACTGATGCCCAGTTTGCCGGCGGCCTGTTCGATCGAGGTGGTCTGCTTGACCAGCGCCGCAATGGCATCACGGACAATCTGGTTGCCCGCGGTGTTGCCGGCAGCGATCAGTTGGTCGTAGTGCTCACCCTTGTTGGCGTGATCAACCATGACCTGGATCTTGGCTTCGGTGGCGGCCAGGTCAGCCTTGAGTGCAGCGTCGGCAGCCGGGTCGGCCTTGGCCACCAACGAGGACAGGCTGGCACCGGTCATCTTGGTGCCGTCTGTACGGGTGTATTCGCCCAGGTACACGTTACGAATGCCCTTGGCATCGTAGAAGTGCGAGTTGTGGGTGTTGTCGCTGAAGCAGTCCTGCTCGTCTTCAGGGGAGTTGGCTTCCAGGGAAACCTTCATGCGCTCGCCCGCCAGTTCGCCCAGCGAGAGGCTGCCCATGCCGAAGAACATTTTGCGCAGACCGCTTTCAGCCGGTTCTTCTTCCAGTTCGGCGCGGTAGTTATCGGGCACGTTCGGCTTCCAGTTGCCGACCATTTCTTCCAGGTCGCTGACCAGCAACTGGGTCACGGCTTTCAGGTAAGCGCGACGACGATCGTTGTGGCCACCGGTAGCGCCGGCGCCTTCCAGATAGTCCGAAGCCGGGCGGTTGCCGGCACCAGGGCCGGTGCCGTTCAGGTCTTGACCCCAGAGCAGGAATTCGATGGCGTGGTAACCCGTCGCGACGTTCGCTTCGGAACCGCCCAGCTCGTTCAGGCTGGCAAGTTTTTCCGGAGTGATGTCGGTCACGTCGATCTTGTCTTCGCCAATCTGGATGATCGGATTGGCGATGATGTTGGCGTTGGCGCCCGGGTTACCCAGTGCGTGCTCGTAGCTCTTGTCGACGTAGTCGATCAGGCCTTCGTCGAGCGGCCAGGCGTTAACCTGACCTTCCCAATCATCAATGATGGTGTTGCCGAAGCGGAACACTTCACTCTGCAGGTACGGTACGCGCGCGGCGACCCAGGCTGCACGAGCAGCTTTCAGGGTTTCGGCATTCGGCTTGGCGAGGAAGGCGTCGATGGCGGTTTGCAGGGTTTTCGCGGTGGATTCGGCATCGCTGAAGACCGCAAAAACCATGTCGGCGTAGTGCGCGACAACGGCTTTGGCTGCGGCCTCATCGACTTTGCCAGCGTCAGCAGGCGCAGCAGGTGCTGCGGTGCTGGCGGCCGGAGTAGGCGCTTGAGGAGCCGCCTTGTCTTTGCCTTCGCCGCAACCGGCGAGGGAAATAGCGATGGCCAGCAAACTGGCGGTAGCCAGAGGCATACGAATCATGGCGAACATCCTGCTTCGGTAAATAATGGACAGGCGCGGGGGTGCGCAAAACTGCGACATAATGCAAATCTTTCGCATTATGTGTAAAGGGCCGCGATTGGAAATATGTCTTGTTTACGGGAGGGGGGCGCCTGTACATGACCTTGTAGCAGCTGGCGCAGCCTGCGTTCGGCTGCGCAGCAGTCGTGAAACCAGGCAATGCGTTGTGTCAGGCTAATCGCGGCGTCAGGATTTACGGCTGCTTCGCAGCCGAACGCAGGCTGCGCCAGCTGCTACGGGACAGAGTCAGGTCACAAGATCAACGCATTACTGCGCTGGGCCTGTTTCAGATAAGCACTCAGCTCCCGCGCTGGCAGCGGTTTGCTGTAGAGATAGCCCTGACCTTCGTGACAGCCTTCAGAGATGATGTAAGTCTCTTGTTCGACCGTTTCCACACCCTCGGCGATCACCTGCATGCCCAGGCTTTTGCCGAGCTGGATGATCGCGCGAACGATGGTCGCATCGTCGTCGTCATCGAGCAGGTCCTGAACGAAGCTCTTGTCGATCTTGATCTTGTCCAGCGGCAGGCTTTTCAGATAACTCAGCGATGAGTATCCGGTCCCGAAGTCGTCGATTGCGATCAATGCCCCCGAACGGCGCAGGCTGAGCAAGTGCTGCGCGGCGGTGCTGATGTCTTCCATCAGGCCGGTCTCGGTGACTTCCAGCTCCAGGCTGCGCGGCGGCAGGCGATACATTTGCAGCAGGTTGTTGACCACCCGCGGCAGCTCGGCGTGGTGCAGTTGCACGGTGGACAGGTTGACCGCCATGCGCAAGTCGCTGAACCCCTGGTCGTGCCATTCGCGCAGCTGTCGGCAGGCGTGGTCCAGCACCCATTCGCCGATGGCGATGATCGTGCCGTTCTGCTCGGCCAGTGGAATGAACAGATCCGGCGGCACCAGTCCGTGTTCCGGATGTTGCCAGCGAATCAGCGCCTCGACCCCGACCACCCGGTGATCGCGATAGCTGATCTGCGGTTGGTAAACCAGATAGAACTGATCGCGGGTGAGGGCGTCGCGCAGGTCTTTTTCCAGTTCGCGGCGACGGCGCATTTCGCTGTCGACGCTGGCGATGTAGAACTGATAACGGTTGCGCGAACGGGTTTTGGCCAGGGTCATGGTCTGTTCGGCTTTCTGCAACAGCTTCTCGGTGCTGTCGCCATCTTCCGGGAACAGGGTGATGCCGATGGTTGCGCGCAGGCGGATTTCCTGATGATCGAGGGCAAACGCCGCTTCCAGATCATCGAGGATGCTTTGCGCCAGTTCGGCGGCTTCGTAGGGTTGTTCGATGTCGGCCTGAACCAATGCGAACTGATCGCCCCCCAGGCGGGCGAGTGCGCCGAGACGACCGCTGTGGGCACGCAGACGGTCGGCCAGGGCCAGCAGCAATTGGTCGCCGGTCTGGTAGCTGAACTGCTCGTTGATGCCTTTGAAATCGTCCAGGCCCACACACAACACGGCGACCCGGCGTTGCAGGCGACCGGCGTCGACCAGAATCTTGTCCAGTTGCTGCTGCAATTGCTGACGGTTCGGCAGACCCGTGAGGAAATCATATTGAGCCATGCGCAGCAGACTGTTTTCGGCTTCATGGCGCAGGTGGGTATTGCGCTCGATGGACTCAAGCAACTGATTGGCAGTGTTGATCCAGATCCCCAGCTCGTTTTTTTCGTGGCCCTTGAGCTGCGGGATCTTGTGTTCGCTGGGGCGGTCGGGATTGACGTTGGTCAGGTGTTCGATAATCCGCGACAGTGGTTTGGTCAGCAGCCAGTGATAAACCAGGTACAGCACCAGGCCCATGGCCATGGCCCGCAGCACGCCGGAGATGAAAATGATCACCGAGCTGACAATAAAGCCCTGACCGTAGGTGGCGGTGTCGAGGGTGATGCTGAGGTCGCCGTAATATTCGCTGTAGGGGCCACGGCCCACCAGTTGTGTGGTGAACGTGCGTTCCTGGCCCAGAATGAGATCAGTCAGCCAGCGGCTGTGAGAGTGCTGCAATTCACGAGACTTTTCCGCAAGCATGGTTTCGTTGGGATGGCCGATGGAAGCCATGCGCACGGCGTCGTCCTGGAACAGGCCTTCGATAACCTGCATACCCATTTCCCGATCGAGGCTGTACACCGCCTGGGTCGAGGGGTCGCGAAACATGTCGAGGATGCGCTGGGCATCACTGGCCACGGCCTGGCGTGTTTTATAAGCATCGAAAACGATCTGCGCGCAGCTCAAAACCACACCGACGATCAATGCCGACAGGAGCACGACCCGGAGCAACTTCACCGACAAGCTGTTTTTGAGTTCCAGCTTCAAAGGGTTATTCCTTGTTCCGTGCGGGTAACGTCAAGTTGCCATGAGTATTGGCAATCCCGTGATGGCAGTCAAAGGGACAATCAAGCCGTGTAGATTTTGTCTGCAGGCTTGGCCGCATTGCCGGGGTACTGACAATTAGAGCCCATTAGTAGTGTTTCGGTAGGCAGCTCCTGCAACTTGAGGGGCAGGGGAGAATATTTGTGTCTGGTTGATGGTAGACGGCTGTGGCGTTGGGGCAAGGGAGTGCTTGTTTTCTGGGTGTTGCAGGTGACTTTCACGTGGCACAGGCATAAAAAAACCCGGCAATGCCGGGTTTTTTTGACTGCAAGCAGACTTAAGCGGTGAAGGTTTTGCCTTCGAACTGCTCAGCCACGAACTTCCAGTTGACCAGGTTCCAGAACGCTTCAACGTACTTCGGACGCAGGTTGCGGTAGTCGATGTAGTAAGCGTGTTCCCAGACGTCGCAGGTCAGCAGCGGGGTGTCGCCGCTGGTCAGCGGGTTGCCGGCGCCGATGGTGCTGGCCAGGGCCAGGGAACCGTCAGCTTTTTTCACCAGCCAGCCCCAACCGGAACCGAAGGTGCCGACCGAAGTCTTGGTGAACTCTTCTTTGAACTTGTCGAACGAACCGAAAGCCGCGTTGATGGCCTCAGCCAGTGCGCCGGTTGGTTGACCGCCGGCGTTTGGCGCCAGGCAGTTCCAGTAGAAAGTGTGGTTCCAGACCTGAGCGGCGTTGTTGAAGATGCCACCCGAAGAAGTCTTGACGATTTGTTCCAGGGTCTTGCCTTCGAACTCGGTGCCTGGCACCAGGTTGTTCAGGTTCACGACGTAGGTGTTGTGGTGCTTGTCGTGGTGATATTCCAGCGTTTCCTTGGAAATGTGCGGCTGCAGTGCATCGTGTGCGTAAGGCAGTGGCGGCAATTCGAAAGCCATGGTGATTCTCCTAATCAGGTCAGTTGCGGTGAGCGCAAGGCCGATCACGGGCGGCCAGACAAGCGCCGGGGAGTTTGTACTCTTTGGCGGCGCAGGTGTCGGATCATAGCACCGGGGGTGCGGCTTAACCACGCAACAACTGTGTGGAATAGAGGCTCCAGAGCTGTTTGGAATAATCAGGCCGCAGTGATCAGTTGAAAGGCCACGGTAAACATCATCACCGCCACCAGCAGGTCGAGAATCCGCCAGGTGCTCGGGCGTGCCAGCCACGGTGCCAGCCACGCGGCACCCAGCGCCAGGGTGAAAAACCACAGCAATGACGCACTGGCCGCGCCCACCACATAAGCGCCCGGTACTGTCTGTTGTGCCCCGAGAGAACCGATCAGCAATACGGTGTCCAGATACACGTGAGGATTGAGCAGCGTCACCGCCAGTGCACTGAGCAATACCGCTCGCAATGAACGCACGGTCTGATTTTCGCCCTGTTGCAGGCTTTGCTTCGAGCAGGCCCGACGCAGTGCCAGGCTGCCATACCACAGCAGAAACGCTGCACCACCCCAACGGGCGATAGCCAGCAACGTCGGGTTTTGCGCCAGCACCGTCGCCAGCCCGAACACCCCGGCGGCCACCAGCAACGCATCGCAGGTCACGCAGAGCGCGGCCACCGGCAGGTGATGTTCGCGGCGCAAACTTTGCGCCAGCACGAACGCATTTTGCGTACCGATCGCCATGATCAGTCCCGCAGCGACCAACAGGCCGTTCACATAGCTTTGCCACATAAGGTTTACTCCGCGTTTGCCGCCAGTTGCCGCAGCACCGACATCGCACGCTTGGCGTCGGCCTGGCCGACAAACAAATGGTCGTGGTAATAGCCGGCAATCACGTTGCAACTGATACCGGCCTGGCCGAGGGCTGTGGCGAATGCGGCGGTCAGGCCAACGGCTTCGAGGGCCGAATGCACGTTGAGGGTGATCCACGCCGCCAGGTAGTCGAAGCTCAACCCGGCCTTCTCGGCTTGCGAGCGCTCCAGGATCACCGTCAGGCCTTCTTGTTCGCGGAAGCTGCCGATGATCTCGCAGTCTTTGGGCAGCTGGCCGTCGCGAATCGTGCAGAACACGTATTCGCCGTCGTTGAGCTGCGGGCTCATGCTGCGCAGCAGGGTGTTCAGTGAGGTTTCGCCAGCCATGTCGTGATCCTTGTTGAGTAGTTCTTGCTGGTCATTCTCCTGCTCCAGGCTGTATAAGAAAAACCAATATTGCTGATCGCTCATTAGGAAAACTGATGTTCGACTATAAATTGCTGTCCGCCCTTGCTGCGGTGGTTGAGCAGGCCGGGTTCGAGCGCGCCGCTCAGGTGTTGGGGTTGTCGCAATCGGCGATCTCCCAGCGCATCAAGTTGCTCGAAGCGCGCATCGGCCAGCCAGTGCTGGTGCGGGCCACGCCGCCAGCGCCGACCGAGATTGGCCGGCGCCTGCTCAACCATGTACAGCAAGTGCGTTTGCTGGAGCGTGACCTGCAAAGCCAGGTGCCGGCGCTGGACGAAGAAGGCTTGCCGGAACGCCTGCGTATCGCCCTCAACGCCGACAGCCTGGCCACGTGGTGGGCCGAGGCGGTGGGCGATTTCTGTGCCGAGCAACATCTATTGCTCGACCTGGTGGTGGAGGACCAGACCGTCGGCCTCAAACGCATGCGCGCCGGTGAAGTGGCGGCGTGCGTGTGTGCCAGCGAACGCCCGGTGGCGGGTGCCCGTAGCGTGTTGCTGGGTGCCATGCGTTACCGTGCCCTGGCCAGCCCGGCATTTATTGCCCGACATTTTCCCCAAGGCGTGAGGGCCGATCAGTTGGCCCGCACGCCGGCGCTGGTGTTCGGCCCGGATGATTTTTTGCAGCACCGCTACCTGGCGTCATTGGGTGTGGACGGTGGTTTCGAACATCATTTGTGCCCGTCATCCGAAGGCTTCATCCGCCTGACTGAAGCCGGTCTAGGCTGGGGGCTAGTGCCGGAGTTGCAAGTGCGCGAACAGCTGGAGCGCGGTGTACTGGTGGAGTTATTGCCAGATAAACCGATCGATGTGCCGTTGTACTGGCATCATTGGCGCAATGGTGGCCAGTTGCTGGGGTTACTCACCGAGCATCTGGTGCGTTTATCTAAACAGTGGCTGGTGCCGTTGGACTGACGAGCAGCGTCAAGACCTCACGAAATTTGTAATGCGACACGTATGAAAAACGAAACACATCGGAGCAAGTCATGAAAATTCTGGTCACCGGCGCAAGCGGCTTCATTGGCGGGCGCTTTGCGCGATTCGCCCTGGAGCAGGGGCTGGACGTACGGGTCAACGGCCGTCGGGCCGAAGGCGTCGAACATCTGGTACGGCGGGGTGCAGAGTTCGTCCAGGGCGACTTGACTGATCCGGAACGGGTTCGCGAGCTGTGCGCGGACGTCGAAGCCGTGGTGCATTGCGCTGGCGCCGTCGGGCTTTGGGGGCGTTATCAGGACTTTCATCAGGGCAACGTGCTGGTCACCGAAAATGTCGTCGAAGCCTGCCTGAAGCAAAACGTCCGGCGGCTGGTGCACTTGTCGTCACCCTCGATCTATTTCGATGGCCGCGATCACCTGGGGCTGACCGAAGAGCAAGTGCCCAAGCGTTTCAAGCATCCTTATGCGGCGACCAAATACCTGGCTGAGCAAAAGGTCTTCGGTGCTCAGGAGTTCGGTCTCGAAGTGTTGGCCCTGCGCCCGCGTTTTGTCACCGGAGCGGGTGACATGAGCATCTTCCCGCGTCTGCTGAACATGCAGCGCAAAGGGCGTTTGGCGATCATCGGCAACGGCCTGAACAAGGTCGATTTCACCAGCATGCAGAACCTCAACGAGGCCATGCTCAGCTGTTTGCTGGCGACGGGCTCCGCGCTTGGCAAGGCCTACAACATCAGCAACGGTGCGCCGGTGCCGCTGTGGGATGTGGTCAATTACGTGATGCGTCAAATGGACGTCCCACAGGTGACTCGCCACCGTTCCTATGGATTGGCCTACAGCGTTGCGGCGCTGAACGAGGGCTTTTGCGCACTTTGGCCGGGGCGTCCAGAACCGACTCTGTCACGCTTGGGCATGCAGGTAATGAACAAAAACTTCACCCTCGATATCAGCCGCGCCCGGCATTATCTGGACTACGATCCCAAGGTCAGTCTGTGGACGGCGCTCGATGAATTTTGCGGCTGGTGGAAAGCCCAGGACCCGGGCGCAAAATAAACACTGAACCGAGCTCGCGGATCAAGGTCGATCAAGGCGGCGAGTTCAGGGTTTATACTCGCCGCATTTAGCCATCACTGTGGTTCAGAAAGGTTGCCTCATGTCCATGCGTAACGATGCCAACGACGACTTCGATGATGTACCGAGCCTGCGTGCCGACACCCTTGATGACGACGATTTTCCGATCACCGCCAAACCCCGTGAACATACCGGCGTGCATGCGCGGACGGCGCCCAAGGCCAAAGTCCCGAGCACCGGGCCGCTGTGGGCCTTGGTCGGCGCATTGGTTTTTGCCTTCGCCGGCCTTGCCTGGTGGAGCTTTCAGCAGATCTCGTTGATGGAACAGCAATTGGTCGCGACTCAGGAAAGCTTCGCCCGCATCAGCGAGGAAGCTGCGGGGCGCTTGCAGGACATTTCCGGCAAAGTGGTCGCCAGTCAGTCGAACGTCACCAGCGACAGCGAAGCGCTGAAACTGCAAATCAAGCAACTGGAAACCAGGCTGCTGGAGCAGAACCAACAGCAGCAGGGCGTGGTCGGTCAGGCGTCTGACCTGGACAAGCGCCTGGCACAAATCGCTGCGCAAAGCGTCGAGCAACATACCGTCAACACTCAGTTGCAAACCGACCTGAAAGCCCTGAGCGCTGAACTGACAGCCCTGAAAAACACCCCGACCGACACCAGCAAATTCGACGCCCAGCTGAAAAGCCTCGGCGCCGATATCGTCGCGTTGAAGAAGCAGGGCAACCCGAGCGCGGCCATCGAGCGTCTGGAGCAAGAGCTGGTGGTGATCAAAAGCCAACAGGACAACCGCCCGGCCGCCTCTCAAGGCAGTAGCGCCAACGTCGCCGAATTCGACGCCTTTCGCGGCCAGGTCACGCGCAACATCACCACCTTGCAGAGCCAGATTCAGAATCTGCAGCAGCAGATCAACGCTCGGCCTTGATATTGTGATCTCTGACCCACCACATTCGCGAGCAAGCTCGCTCCCACATTAGATCAGCATTCGCCCGAGATTTGGCGAACAGAGACGATCCAGTGTGGGAGCGAGCTTGCTCGCGAATGAAGGCGACGCGGTCTATCTATCGAACCTTGTCTTCCCGCCCACGCAGCAACATGTTCGGCATCGCAATCGCCGCCGCCAAACCCAGCAACGACACCGCCGCGCTGACCATCAGCAAATGCCGGAAGGTCAGCAGCAGTTGGGCGCGCAAGGCGTTTTGCGCGTCGCCCGGTGCGGCGTTCAAACCGTCGAGCAGCACGTTCCCGGAGCGGCCCTCGGCGATCAGCGCTGAGCCGGTCAAATGGGCGAAGCTCGAATCCTGCAACAACGCCAGCAACAACGCCGACATCAACGCTACCCCCACCGCGCCGCCGAGTGCGCGAAACAGGTTGGTGGTGCTGGTGGCGACGCCGATGTCCCGTTGTTCCACCGAGTTTTGCGTACCGACCAATGACGTCGGGAACTGCATGCCGGCGGCGATGCCGCAGAGCAACATGAAGCAACTGCTGCTGATCATCGCTTGCGGCGGGCTGAACGCCATGCCGAGAATTGCGATCGGGGTGAGCAGGGCGCCCGTCAGGATCATCGGTTTGTAGCGACCGGTCACCGAGGTCCGGCGACCGGCGAAGTAGGCGCCCATCGGTAACCCCATCGCCAGCGGCAACAGGTGCAGCGCCGCACTGTCGGCCCCGGCCCCGGTGACGCTCTGGAAGCGCAGCGGCATCAGCACGATCAGTGAAATCGCCTGGAAACTGGTGAAGAAAATCGTGCACCAGCAGAGGATCGCGTTGCGATTGGCGAACAGGTGCATCGGCAGCAATGGCTCGCGCGCCCGACGTTCATGCCAGACGAACAGCGCCAGGGTCAGCAGCGCACACGCCAGCAACTCGAGCACTTCGCTGCTGCGCCACGAATGCCCCTGGCCGATCTCAGTGATGCCCAGCAGCAACGCGGTGAGGCCGATGATCATCAGCAATGTGCCGAGGTAGTCGATAATCGGCTTGCGCTGCGGCACCGGCAAACCCACCAGCGTGCGGTTGGCCACCAGCCAGGCACCCAGGCCCAGCGGCAGGTTGATCAGAAACACCCAGCGCCACGACAGGTACTCGGTCATGTAACCGCCGAGCACCGGCCCGGCCACGCTGGCCATCGCGTACATGCTGCTGAAATAACCCTGATAACGTCCGCGTTCACGGGGCGGCACGATGTCGCCGATGATCGCCTGACTGACCGAAATCATCCCGCCGGCGCCGATGCCCTGAAAGATCCTGGCGAGGACAAGCTGGTCCATGCTCTGGGCCATGCCGCAAAACACCGAGGCCAACGTGAACAACCCCATGCCGAACAGCATCAGCCGCCGACGGCCATAAAGGTCACCGAGCTTGCCATAGATCGGCACCGCCACGGTCATCGCCACCATGTAGCCGGAAATCACCCAGGCCAGCAGGCTGACATCCTTGAACTGTGCGGAAATCGCCGGCATCGACACGGCCACGATGGTTTGATCCAGCGCCCCGAGAAAGATCGCCAGCATCAGGGCGATCAGCACGCTGCGGATGGCCGGTTTGGTGGAGTCAGGCTGGTTCAGATTGGTCACGGGTAAACCTGCGGGCGCTGATTGACCCGCAAGGAAAAGGGCGAGCGGGGATGCTCACCAGTGTAAGTCGGTAGGAAGCTATTCGATAGCCTCGTACGGAAGGCCGACGTAATTTTCTGCAATGGTTTTTCGCCCGGCTTCGGAGTCGACGAAGTACTCGAGTTCCGACTCGCTGATGCGTTGGCTGAAGGCATCGTTGCCTTCGAAGGTGTGCAGCATCGAGGTCATCCACCAGGAAAACCGTTCGGCCTTCCAGACCCGGCGCAGACAGATTTCGGAGTACTTCTCCAGCAACTCGGTGCGACCGTCGCGGTAGACCTTGAGCAGAATGTTGAACAAGGTGCTGACATCGCTGGCGGCCAGGTTCAGGCCTTTTGCGCCTGTGGGCGGGACGATATGCGCGGCATCGCCGACCAGGAACATCCGTCCGTACTGCATTGGCTCGACCACAAAACTGCGCAGCGGCGCGATGCTTTTTTCGATCGACGGCCCGCTGACCAGGTTATCGGCGAGGACCTGTGGCAGACGCGATTTCAGCTCATCCCAGAAACGCTGATCGGACCAGTCCTCGACCTTTTCATCAGCGGGCACCTGCAGGTAATAACGGGTACGCGTGGTCGAACGCATGCTGCACAACGCAAAGCCACGGGCATGCCGCGCGTACACCAGTTCATCGTGGACCGGCGGGGTGTCGGCGAGAATGCCGAGCCAGCCAAACGGGTAGACCCGCTCGAATACCTTCAGTGTGTCGGCGGGAATCGACTGCCGCGCCACGCCATGAAACCCGTCGCAACCGGCGATGTAGTCGCAGTCCAGACGCCAGGTTTCGCCGTCCTTTTCAAAGGTCAGGAACGGCTCAGCGGATTTCATCCCGTGGGGCACCACGTTGCTGGCTTCGTAGAGGGTCGATGCCCCGGACAACTCACGGGCGGCCATCAAGTCACGGGTCACTTCCGTCTGGCCGTAGATCATCACGGTTTTGCCTTCGGTCAGCGCGTGCAGGTCGATGTGCACCTGGCGTCCACCGAGGGCTAGCTGGAAGCCGCCATGCACCAGACCCTCAGTGTCCATGCGCTGGCTGACCCCGGCCTGGCGCAACAGATCGACCATGCCCTGTTCCAGGACCCCGGCGCGGATTCGCCCCAGTACATATTCAGGCGTCTGCCGTTCGACAATGACCGTGGCGATGCCGGCGTTGTGCAACAACTGGCCGAGCAGCAGGCCAGAGGGGCCGGCGCCGATAATGGCAACTTGGGTTTTGAGGGTTTTCATTGTTGTTATGGCTCGCAAGCTTCACGCGGACAAAGTCGGTGAATGGTTTTTATGAATCGAGTGCTTGCATTTTTCTCTTGTGAGTCGGTCAATTGAAGGTGAAAACTGAGCCGATACCTGTACATTTCGCCAATCGGGGCGATTATCGCCCGTTACGCTGAGGCCTGGACTGAAGTTATGAACAAGCCTGCCCTTCCTTCGATTCCTGTATTCAAACTCTATGGCGAGAGCCTGGACTGGCCGACCCCTGACTTGTTGCATTGCGAAACCATTTCCAAACGCAGCCGCGAACACCAATGGGAAATCAAACCCCATCGGCATGCCGATTTATGCCAATTACTGTTTGTGTACAAAGGCCAGGCGGAGCTTGAGATCGAGGGCCAGCGAACGCAGCTGAGCGACGCCGCGATCCAGATCCTGCCACCGCTGTCGGTACACGGTTTTCGTTTTTCCGAAGATGTAGAAGGGTTTGTGGTGACGCTGGCTGCACCGCTGGTGGCTCATCTTCAAGCGCAGCTGGGCAATTCGGTGAATGCCCTGGCGCTGGCGGAGAGCTACTCGGCAGGTAGCGACGCGGACTACCTCAACAGCCTGTTTTCAGCCCTGCAGAATGAATACGTCGGGCACCAGCCCGCACGCGAAATGCTCATGCACTCGCTGGTCAGCGTGATCATGGTGTGGGTCAGTCGTCAGGTGATCCAGCGCCGCACCGCCAGTCAGCGACCCCAGCGTGCACGGGAATACCTCAACGGGTTTATTCAACTGGTGGAAGAGAATTATCGCCAGCATGTGAAGGTCGAGGATCTGGCACACCGGTTGGGGATTTCCGTGTCCCACCTCAACGGCACCTGCCGCGAACTGGCGGGACAACCGGCGTTGCAGATCATGCACGAGCGTCAGTTGCTGGAGGCCAAGCGACTGCTGACCTACACCAGCATGACGATTTACGAGATGTCCGATGTGTTGGGGTTCTCCGACCCGACCAATTTCACGCGGCTGTTTCGGCGCCGCGTCGGGATCTCACCGAAGGCGTTTCGCGATCGCTTGAAAGCCGATCAGGACAGCGAGGGTTAAGAACCCTCGTCACTTGAGGTTCAGGGTCGCGGTGTGTGGAATGCAGCGCTCGAAGTTGCAGCTGGCGTAGTCGCGCGGCAACTGCCGGGCCTGTTCAACGCGGTAGGCCGCAGTGCCATACAACGCCAGCGCGGCGGTGCAGGTGATAAAGATCGCGAGATACCTTCTGGTTTTGACGTTCATGGCGCTGACCTCTGAACCCATACCCCTTGTTTTTCAAGGGGTACTGATATCAGCATAGGTCAGATTGAAGCCTGCGGCAGCTCCTACGAGGTGTATGCCTAGCCTTTGTAGGAGCTGGCGAAGCCTGCGATCTTTTGATCTTAAAGCCCCACATCCCACGCAGGTTCTTCGGGAAACCTCAACACCAGAAAATCCAGCATGCTGCGCAATGCGGCCGGCATGTGTTTGCGTGAGGCGTACACCGCGTACATGTTCATCTGCCGGGGTTCGGCGTCAGGCAGCAGCCGCACCAGTTCACCGCTGTGGATATGCACGCCGGCCTGGTAGCTGGGCAGCATCGCTACGCCGGCACCGGCCATTGCTGCGCGCAACAGAGTGCTGGCCTCGTTGGCGCTGATGTTGCCCTGCACCGGCACCGAAACCTGCTCGCCGTCCTGTTCGAAATGCCAGAGGCTTTTGCCGAAGTAGGAGTGGGTCAGGCAATTGTGCTGGCTCAAGTCTTCCACCCGTTGCGGCGTCGGGTGTTCACGCAGGTAGGCGGGGGAGGCGCAGATCACCGAACGGCAGACGGTCAGCCGCCGGGCGATCAGGTTCGGGTCCAGGTCGTTGCTGGTGCGGATCGCGAGGTCGATACGCTCGTCCACCAGGTTCACTGTGCGATCGAGCATTTGCAGGTCGATGCAGACCCCGGGAAAGCGTTTGACGTACGCCGCCATGGCGTCGGCCAGTTGCGCCTGGCCGAACGAGGTGCTGACGCTGATGCGCAGCAAGCCGCGTGGCGCGTCGTCCGGTTCGCTGACGGCGGCCTGCATGTCGCTCGACAAATCGAGCATCTGTCGGCAGCGCGGAAGGATCTCGGTGCCGGCGGCGGTCAGGCTGAGTTTGCGCGTGGTGCGGTGCATCAAGCGCGCCCCGACCCAGTCCTCCAGTTCGGCCAGATAGCGCGACACCACCGGGCGCGACAGGTCCAGATGATCGGCCGCGGCTGACTGGCTGCCGAGGTCGACGACGGTGACGAACACCCGCATTGCTTGAAGACGATCCATGATTTGCCCGCTTTCAGAAACAAACTATGTTCAAGCATCGCATTTTTTGTACTGACTCAGGCAACTAAGCTCTGTCCCATCGCCAAACACGGCTTATGCATAACGGAGCAGCACCATGATCGGCTTCACTTCTCTCAAGCGTCTGTTACTCGCCAGCGCCACCCTGGGTTTTGCCGCTCATGCGGCCGCCGCCACCCCGGCACTGACCCTGGACGTCTACAACCCAGGTACGGCAGCGATCTTCCCGGTGACCTCGGTACTGGTCAGCGGCGAGAAAGAAGCGATTCTGGTGGACGCGCAATTCGGCAAATCCCAGGCCGAGCAGGTGGTGGAAAAAATCCGCGCCAGCGGCAAGCAACTGACCACCATCTACATCAGCCACGGTGACCCGGATTACTACTTCGGCCTGGACACTATTACCGCCGCTTTCCCTAAAGCCAAAGTGTTGGCTTCGCAGCCGACGGTTGATCACATCAAGGCCACCGTTGAAGGCAAAGTCGCGTTCTGGGGGCCGAAAATGGGCGCCGATGTACCGGCCAAAACCATCGTGCCGGGCGTGCTCAAGGGCCACAGCCTGACCCTGGAAGGCAAGAAGCTCGACATCATCGGCCTGGACGGCAAACAACCGGATCGAACCTTCGTCTGGATCCCGTCGATCAAAGCCGTGGTCGGTGGTGTGGTAGTGGCGGAAAACATCCACGTGTGGATGGCCGATACCCAAACTGCACAGTCCCACGCCGATTGGTTGACTACCCTGAAGACCATCGAAAGCCTGAAACCGAACACCATCGTTCCAGGTCATTACCTGGGTGACAGCGCACGTTCGCTGGCCGCCGTGCACTTCACCGCCGACTATATCAAGGCGTTCGATGAAGAAACCGCCAAGGCCAAAGACTCGGCCGAGCTGATCGCCGCGATGAAAAAGCGTTACCCGAACCTCGGCGAAGAAAGCTCGCTTGAGCTGAGCGCCAAAGTCGCCAAAGGCGAGATGAAGTGGTAAAGCACAAACCCAATCGCCACAGATAGATCCCAACCATTGGAGAATGTCATGAGCAAGATCGCAATCATTGGCGCTACCGGCCGTGCCGGTAGCCAACTGCTGGAAGAAGCCCTGCGTCGTGGTCACAGCGTCACCGCTATCGCCCGCAATGCATCAAAAATCGGCAAGCGTGCCGGTGTGGTGACCAAGGATGTGGACGTTGCCGACGGCGCAGCATTGCAAGCGGCTGTTGCAGGTGTTGATGTGGTGATCAGCGCGGCGCACTTTTCGACGATCCCGGCCAAGGCGATTATCGAGCCGGTCAAAAAGGCTGGCGTGAAGCGTCTGCTGGTGGTCGGCGGTGCCGGTTCGCTGTTGGTGCCGGATGGCAGCAAAGTCATCGAATCCCCGAACTTCCCTGAAGAGTACAAGGCCGAGGCCTCTGCCGGTGGCGTCTACCTCGACACCTTGCGTCAGGAAAAGGATCTGGACTGGACCTTCCTTTCACCGTCGGCGCTGTTCGTCGAAGGCGAGCGTACCGGCACCTTCCGTGTGGGCAAGGATGACCTGCTGGTGAGCGCCGAAGGCAAGAGCTGGATCACCTTCGCCGACTACGCGATTGCGATGCTCGATGAAGTTGAGAAGCCAGTGCATAGCCGTCAGCGGTTTACTGTCGGTTACTGATCTGTCGCCAAAGCACGGACTATCCCACGGGAGGTCCGTGCTTTTTGCTGTTTATTAATGCTCAATTAATACTGCTCGGCATGGGGGCGATTAAAGTTTTTGTTGTTGTTAGTGAAGTTTAATGTTGAAAAAAAGATGGCGAGTAATGGGTTTTGTTGCGTTTTGTTTTTTGGGAATTGTCAGGTATTAATTTTATTTTACTTCGAGTGTGCACATCTAGAGGCTTTGGATGGCGCGGGGGTGTATTGGTCAGTGTGTTGTTTTTCTAGATGTTTTCATTGTTAGTGCTTCGTGTCATGACGGGTTTATTCCTACGAGGTGTGGAGCGGGCGGCGAACTTGTGGCTTCGCGTGTGCGCTATTAGTGTTGTGTTCTGGTTTTGGTGGTGAGGCACGCGACCAAGACTTGTAAAAAAGGAGGTTGTTTGAGGCGGTTTGCCCTCACTATATGGAGGTGATAAATGATTGTAGAAACAAAGGAAGAGCTTCAGAAGAGACTTCAGAAGGAACTTCAGGAAAGGCTGAGGTCGACAGCCATTCAAGCCGTTACCGATCTGGAAGGTATAGACAATATAAGTGATGCGGCGAAGTACGTGCCGGTTCAATACTTTGGTGTCATGGCGGGCAAAAATGGAGATTCTTATAAGGACGGAACATTTGTTGTTCAGAAACACAATATTGTGGCCATCAAACGTTATGTAAAAGCCGCCTTGGCATTACCGGTCGACCTGACTCTCATTGAGCGTCAGTTGGGTTACATCAGATCAGGTAGAGAGGGATTGGAACCGGCAGACATACAGAGCCTTCATCAGAAAATTCACCAGCATGCACTGTCCTGGGGAACCCTTGAGCGTGATACCAAGGATCTTGGAGGGCGGCTGGATCTATTTTCCCGCGGGTTTATCAATACCGGAAACCTGATTGTGGATCATCTTAAACGCTTTCAGGGGTACAAGGATCTGACCGGTACGATTGACACGTTGACGGAGGGCGAGCGGGCTGAGATGGCCGCAATCCCGCTGGGGAGCTCGGCCACTGAAAAAGTCGAGAACCTGGACAAATACTTCACTCGGATGAAAAGCGATATCGAGAGTTTCTGTCGCAGGATCAGCGCGGTAAAGGCACTGGCGACGGAGTTCTCCCGCAAGATCACCGAAGACCTGTTGCCTCTCGTCGAAGCAAAGCTCAGCGATGTGGAGCGAGCCGGTGTTGATCAGGTCGCAGAGGAAGAGCAACTGAGAGTCGAAATAAAAGAACTGGATGAGCGTATTGCCGAGAAACTCAAGGAGTACGACAGTCTGGTGGGGTATGCCTTTACCGGATTGGTATTTGGCCCCATTGGCGTTGCTATCACCGGCGGTATTTTTGGTTCGAAGGCAGAAGCGACCAGGGCAGAGAAAAACAGCTTGATCGAGACGCGGGATAACTTGCTCAAGACAATGGATAAGGCGCGCTTGTCCAAGCTATTGATGGAACTGCGCATACGGCTGGAAAATATGAAGTCGCAGATGATCGATGCCGAACAGGGGGCGAAAAATCTGGAGGACGTCTGGGCCATTATCTGGATGAACGTCGAGGAGTCTCGAGAGCGGCTATTCGAAGTGGATAACGCATTTGACCTGAGCTTGCTGGTTATGGATATTCAGGCGGTGGTGGCACCGTGGGAAACCATCAAGGGTCATGCCGCCAATTTGTCTCGTGTTTTTAATTCGGTTGTGGATTAAGTTGTAAATAAATTGAGTTCAAGGAAGAATTTTATGACCGTTCATGAGTTTAAGGGTCTGTTCATTTATGCCGTGCCTGATGCCGCGGTAATGAAACAGGCTAAAAGCCAGTTTGACTTGAAAGTGGCTGATAACACCTACGCATTCGCTCCAGCGGTACAGGAAAAACTTGGATACCTGCGTACACAGATCAACGACGCAGACCATCAACTGTTTGAACACATCAAGAGGGTGCAGACCACCCTGGGCAATGTAAGTTTTGAGAGTACTCTGGCGCGTATCGCGGAGATCGAAGGGAACTCGCTGGCCACCGCCGAAACGCGTGCCAAAAAAGTCGAGGAACTGGTGACGTATTGCGGGCAGCGGATCACCAGTTCGCTGGCGCCGGTGCTTGCGGCCCAAGACCATCTATCCCGAGAGCTATCAGAAATTGGCAGCATCACGTTGGTTCAGGAGGGCGCGCAGTGGGGCCATCCCTACGAGGCAAGGCGTGAGGCGCAAGAGCGCAGGCGCCTGCTGCTCAATTCTGATCTCAACGAACTTGCAGAAGAGAAACGCAGGGTCGACGAGGCGCTGCAACAGTTCAAGTCCCCCACCTGGATCGACATCTTTAAGGGCATGATCCCAACTGCCCAGGAAATCGAGGCAGCGCTCAAGCTGGTCAGCACCAAAAAGCCTGATCGTGAGTTCCTGGAACTTGCATTGAAAAGGCTCAACGGCAATCTCGATGGCATCGAGCAAGGGCGTCAATACGTGAATTTCGTGGAGGCGCGAGACGCTATTCACAAGCGTATTGATGGGCTACGGGTTGAGGTCAAGGACGTTGAAAAAGAGCTGCTTGAGTTGAGCCGAACATTGAACAAACTCAATGAGATCGGCGCCCTCGACCAATCCAGGCTGAGCTGGTTGCAAGAGGCACAAAAGGTCTCCAGGGCCTATGAGCATTTCCTGACGACGACCCAACCGGAAATGTTTCGCGATGCAGTGTCGATCAAAGAGATGGCAGCACGTTATGGCGCCATGCTGGGCTATCTGAAAGCGATTAAAAAAGCCTGATCGAGTCAGGTGTGGGTGAAAGCGCTCCGTGCTGAAGACGGAGCGCTTTCATGCCTTGGGCATGGGCGGCTTACGGGGCCTGCGTGCCTTGGTCCCTATTGGCCTGCACCACCAGCCACTCCATCAATTCACGCAACTGCGGCGACGGTCCCGGTTTCTGCGGGAACACCAGGTAATACCCCAGCCCCGTTTTCACCTTCAAATCAAAGGGCATGACCAGCCGTCCGGCGCTCAGGTCTTCACCGATCAACGACCAATCCCCAATCGCCACGCCCATCCCCTGAGACGCCATCGACATGGCCAGGTCCAGTGTTTCGAACTGCTGTCCACGGGCACTGTTGCCCAGCTGGACGCCTGCGGCGTTGAGCCAGTTTTTCCAATCGCGTTGATCACGCGTTGGGTGCAGCAGCAAATGTTTATCCAGGTCCGACGGACTATCCAATGGCACCGGGCCGTCAAGCAGCGGTCCGGAACAGACCGGCGTCAGTTGTTCGTCAAACAGGTGCAGTGACGCCAGTGAACTGTCCGGCGGTGCGCCGTACATGACGGCGGCGTCGAACTGTTCGCGATGAAAATCCACACCATGTTGCACCGTGGTGGTCAGTTCCACCGGCACGTCCGGGCGTTCCTTTTGCCATTGCAGCAAACGCGGCAGCAGCCAGCGCATGACGCAGGTCGGGGCTTTGAGCTGCAGGGTTTCACGGTGCGCGCCGACCTGTTCCACCGCCTCATCGATCAAGCCGAATACCTGCTGGATCCGTGGCAGCCACTCCAGCCCCTCGGCCGTCAGGCTCAAACCGCGCGCCTGGCGGTGAAACAGCGTGTAGCCCAAATGTTCTTCCAGCCCGGCGATCTGCCGGCTCACCGCGCCCTGGGTGATGTGCAACTGCTCGGCCGCCCGCGTGAAATTGCAGCACTGGGCGGTGATCAGGAATGTGTGCAGCGCGGGAAGGGGGGGAAGTCGTTTCATGGGACGCCAAGGCATGAGGTGAGGACATGGCGAGTATGACTTTTTATCGATTGTTGCGGCTACCCGCTGACCGTTCCAATAACGCCATGACTGAGCACCGCTGCGCACCTACAAATGCCGCACGGGGCCAGCGTCTCAACGAACAAGAAGGGCAAAGATATGGCGACGTGCGGCGAAGTATTGGTCAAGTTACTCGAAGGTTACGGGGTCGAGCAGGTGTTCGGCATTCCCGGCGTGCATACCGTTGAGCTGTATCGCGGGCTGGCCCGTTCGAGCATCAACCACGTTACTCCGCGTCACGAGCAAGGTGCCGGTTTCATGGCAGACGGTTATGCACGCACCAGCGGTAAACCGGGTGTGTGCTTCATCATCACCGGTCCCGGCATGACCAACATCACCACGGCCATGGGCCAGGCCTACGCGGATTCGATCCCGATGCTGGTGATCTCCAGCGTGCAATCGCGCAGCCAGTTGGGCGGTGGGCGCGGCAAGCTGCATGAGCTGCCGAACCAGGGCGCACTGGTGGCCGGCGTTGCGGCGTTCTCCCATACGCTGATGTCCGCAGCGGAACTGCCGGGCGTGTTGGCCCGTGCCTTCGCTTTGTTCCAGGCCGGACGTCCGCGTCCGGTGCACATCGAAATTCCGCTCGACGTGCTGGTCGAAGACGCCGATGCCTTGCTTGCCAGCCAACCGGTGAGCATTACTCGCGCCGGTGCGGCGCCGTCGGCCGTGGCCCGGATGAGCGAACTGCTGGCCAACGCCAAACGCCCGTTGATCCTCGCCGGTGGCGGTTCGATTGACGCGGCGGCCGAGCTGACCCGGCTCGCCGAATTGCTTGACGCTCCGGTGGCACTGACCATCAACGCCAAAGGCATGCTGCCGTCGGCTCACCCGTTGCTGATCGGTTCGACCCAGACCCTGGTGGCCACCCGTGCACTGGTGGCTGACGCCGATGTGGTGCTGGCAATCGGCACTGAACTGGCCGAGACCGACTACGACGTGACCTTCGCCGGTGGCTTCGACATTCCGGGCACCTTGCTGCGCGTCGACATCGATCCAGACCAGACCGTGCGCAACTACCCACCGAAAGTGGCGTTGGTGTCCGACGCACAAAGCGCGGCCCAGGCCTTGCTCGACGGCGTGGCCAAACATTCGCTGGCCGAGCGTTGTAGCGATTGGGGCCAGGCTCGCGCCGCCAGTTTGCGTGCCGAGCTTGAAACCACGTGGGACGCGCCAACCCGTGCACAGACGCTGTTTCTGCACACCGTTCTGGATGAGTTGCCGGAAGCGGTATTCGTCGGCGACTCGACCCAACCGGTGTACACCGGCAACCTCACATTCAACCCGGAGCGCCCGCGTCGCTGGTTCAACTCGTCGACCGGTTACGGCACCCTCGGCTATGCCTTGCCGGCGGCCATCGGCGCTTGGCTCGGTGGTGGTCAGGAGCGCAACACGCGTCCGCCGGTGGTGTGCCTGATCGGCGATGGCGGCCTGCAATTCACCTTGCCGGAACTGGCCAGCGCGGTGGAAGCACGGACCCCGGTCATCGTCCTGCTGTGGAACAACCAGGGCTACGAAGAGATCAAGAAATACATGGTCAACCGCGACATCGAACCGGTTGGCGTCGACATCTACACCCCGGATTTCATCGCCGTGGCCAAAGGCCTGGGCTGTGCGGCTCACGCCGTCAACGGTGTCGAAGAGCTGCGCGCGGCACTGCGTGCGGCCACCGATCGCCAGGGCCCGACCCTGATCGAAATCGACCAGACCCAGTGGATGAAGGCGGTGTCGGCATGAGTTTCCCAATCACTCTGGACGGTCTGTACATCAATGGTCGATGGTCGGCCGGCGACGAGCACTTGCGGGTCATCAATCCGGCGACCGAAGCCCTGCTGACCACCGTCAAAGGTGGCGATGAGCGCTCGGTTGATCAAGCAGTCACCGCAGCCAGCGCGGCATTTGCCCAGTGGTCGAAAACCACCGGCGCCGAGCGTGGCGCGATCCTGCGCAAGATTGCCAACGGTGTGCAGGCACGCCGTGAGCGCTTGATGTATTTGCAGTCGAGCAACAACGGCAAGCCACAGTTCGAAGCGGGCATCGATGTCGATGACGTGATCGCCACGTTCGAGTATTACGCCGGTCTCGCCGAAGCACTGGACGCCGGCCAGGACCGTGTCGTGGACCTGCCGAGCGAAGACTTCGCCGCCCGTGTGCGCCGTGAAGCGTGCGGCGTGGTGGGGTTGATCGTGCCGTGGAACTTCCCGATGGTCACCACCGCCTGGAAGCTCGCGCCAGCCCTGGCGGCGGGTTGCTGCGTGGTGCTCAAGCCTTCCGAAGTCACGCCGCTGCCGGAGCTGGAACTGGCGGCAATCATCGCCGAAAGCGGCTTGCCCCACGGTGTGTTCAACCTGGTCTGCGGTACGGGGCTGGCGGTCGGTGCGCCGCTGTCGGCTGATCCGCGCGTGGCGAAAATTTCCTTCACCGGCAGTAATGCAGTCGGCGTTCAGGTCATGCAACGTGCGGCGGAAACCGTCAAAGGCGTGAGCCTGGAACTGGGCGGTAAATCCTCGCTGCTGGTGCTGGCCGATGCCGATCTCGAGCTGGCCGTGGAGCTGGCCTGTGGCGGTGGTTTCTTCAACGCCGGGCAGATGTGTTCGGCCACCAGCCGGGTGTTGGTCGCCGATGAGCTGGCGGATGAATTCCTGCTGCGTCTGACGGCGCGGGCCGAAGCGATTCGCGTGGCTGACCCGTTTGACCCCGAGGTTGAAATGGGCGCACTGGTCAATCAGGCGCAATACCAGCGGGTGCTGGGGCACATTGATCGCGGTTTGAGCGCGGGTGCCCGGTTGGTTTGCGGCGGCGAGCGCCCGGCCGATCTGCCACGCGGTTATTTTTTGCGGCCGACGATCTTCACCGAAGTGCCCCTCGACAGTGCGCTGTGGTGTGAAGAGATTTTTGGCCCGGTGCTCTGCGTGCGCAGTTTTGCCACGGAGCAAGAGGCAATCGAGTTGGCCAACGACAGCCAGTTCGGTCTGGTGGCCAGTGTGGTCAACCGCGATGCAGTGACCGCTGAACGGGTCGCCAACGCCTTGCAGGCCGGGCTGGTGTGGATCAACGCGCCGCAGGTGATTTTCCCGCAGACCGCCTGGGGCGGCTACAAGCAGAGCAGCATCGGCCGCGAATTGGGGCCGTGGGGCCTGCAGGCGTTTCAAGAAATAAAGCACGTGATTCGCGCCGTCTGAAGGCACGAAAACGGCCCGCGCATGCCTCGAAACGAGGCATGCGTCCGGGACATGGCTCCAATGATTTTTTTTCGATTGTTGCGCGTTTTGCGTGACCTCAGGATGAACCCGCAGACCTCGCTACAGCCCCCGTAATACGGGGGCTTGCAGTGGATCGAACAGCGCGGGCGCAAGGGATGCCCCACCTCATACCTACAACAATAAACGGAGTCCTTCATGGGCGATCATGATCTGAACAGAAGACAATTCATCAAGACCGTAGGTGTTGCATCGGTTGCCGCGGCCGCGATGAGCATGCCGTTCATCCGCGCCAACGCCAGCGATACGCGCTTTCAGGGCAAGACCCTGCGGCTGTTGACCTGGTCCGATGACACCGGGCTTGCCGCACTGCGCAATATCGCCGCGACCTTTGAAGCCAAAACCGGCGCCAAGGTCATCGCGGACCGCACCGGCAGTACTTCGGAAATGGTCGCCAAGCTCAAGGCCGGTGGTGATCGCCCGCAATATGACGTCATTACCCTGGCCGGTGTCGGCGCTGAAGGCCTGGCCGCCGCCGGGCTGCTGGAAAAGCCTGACCTGAACCGCATTCCCAACCTGGTCGACGTGCCTGAGAAATACCGCACCGGCGCCAACGGTCACGGCATCGGTTACCTGCTCTGGTGCAACAGCCTCGTCTATAGCACCCGCACTCAGAAAGAAGCCCCGGACAGCTACGCGGCCCTGTGGGACGCGGACTTGGCGCCGAACATTTTCCTGCCGCCGCCGAACTGGACCGAGGCCATGGACCTGATCATCATCGCCGCCAAACTGGCCGGTGGTGACGAACACAACATCGAACCCGGCTTCAAGAAACTCGCCGAGCTCAAGAGCCGTGTGGTGACCCTGGGCGAAAACCCGAACCAGATCGCCGAACTGTTCCGTACCGGTTCCCTGGATATGGGGGGGTTGTACGCTCCAGCGTTTTTCCCGAAACAGATCCGCGATCCGGCCTACGGCCTGAGTGCAACCTTTGGCATGAAGGAAGGTTTCTACACTGACCTGATGCAGTCGGTCATGCCGAAAAACCGTCCGGGCGATACCGACCTGGCCTATGCCTTCATCAACCACTCACTCGACCCACTGGTGCAGGGCAAGATGGCCGAAGACATCTACAACGGCCCGGTCAACGCCAAGGCGATCATCTCTGCCGAAGCGCGCAAGAATCCGTTCATCCTGACGCCAGAGCAGATTGCCGAGAAGGCGATCATGCACGACAACGCCTTCCTGGCGACGGTGCATGACCAATGGATTCGTCGTTACACGGAAATCTTCTCTTCCTGATCGAGTGTCGAACACACGTCTTTAAAACACCACAAAACCCCTGTGGGAGCGAGCTTGCTCGCGATGACTGCTCATCAGTCGACATTGATATCGACTGACAGTCCGCTATCGCGAGCAAGCTCGCTCCCACATGGGAAATGCGCTGGTTTGAAGACCTGTGTTCACTCAGTTGCTTTCCATTGACGAGACCATTGCTATGGAACACCAACCTCTGACCCAATCGGTCAGCCCCGTTGCCGTACGCCCGAGCCTTGGCATTTCGCCGACGACGCGCGCCTGGTTATTTCTTTCGCCATCGATGCTGTTTCTCGGTGTGCTGATTGCCGCCAGCCTGCTGGTGTTGCGCATGAGCGTGGGCACCAAAGGGGCGGAATGGAGCGGGTTCAGCCTGGCCAGTTATGCCCAGTTGCTGGAACCCTATTACCTCAAATCCCTGCTGCTGACTTTGCGTCTGGCATTGATCAGCGCGGTGATTGCGGTGCTGCTGGCGATTCCGGTGGCGTATACCATGTCGCGCCTCACCTCTCCATTGTTGCGCCGGGTTTTTCTGGCCGCAGTGCTGTTGCCGTTGCTGGTCAACCTGTTGCTGCAAAGCTACGGCTGGCTGGTGATTCTCGGCCCAGGCGGGATGCTCAACCAGGCATTGATGGGCCTCGGTTTGATCAAGCGTCCGATCATGCTGCTGTACAACCAGAATGGCGTACTGATGGGCCTGGTACAAACCGCTTTCCCATTGGCCGTGCTGCCGATTGCCAGCGCCATGCGCGGTGTCGCGCGGACCTACGAAGAAGCCGCAGCGACCCTCGGCGCCAGCCGCATGCAGGTGTTTCGCCAGGTTGTGCTGCCGATGAGCATGCCAGGCATCATCACCGGCGCGACCCTGGTGTTTGCCTACAACGCCAGCAGCTTCGTGGTGCCTTTGCTGCTCGGTGGCCGGCGTGTGCCGATGCTTGCGGTGATGGTGCATGACCAGATCGCTCCATTGATGAACTGGCCTGCGGCTTCCGCTGCCGGTGTGGTACTGATCGTGACCACACTGGCCATCATGACTTTGTCCGAATACATCACTGGCCGTCGTCGGCGCATGCTGGAGGCTTCGCAATGAGCACGTTGATCAAGAAGCGCCTGTCGCTGCTGCCAGGCGACACCGGCAAATTTGCCGGGATCCTCTCGGGTGTCATCCTGTTTCTGGCGGTGTTGCCGATCCTGACCATGATTGTCATGTCGTTCAGTGGATCTTCAAACCTCGACTTCCCGCCAAGCAGCTACAGCCTGCAATGGTACAAGGCGGCCTGGCACACCTTCGCGTCCCCGGACGCCAGCGATGTGCTGAGTCTGGGCAAAGCCATGACCACCAGTCTGATGGTGTCGTTCATGGCCATGATCTTCGCCACCCTCGTTGCGGTGCCGGCGGCTTATGCGCTGACCCGTCTGGAGTTTCGTGGCAAAGCCGTTGCTCTGCAATTGATGTCGCTGCCGTTGGTGTTCCCGATGGTGGTGCTGGGCCTGGCGTTGCTGCTGGTGTTCGACAGCCTGCCGTTTCAGATGACGGTTTCGCGACTGGTGATTGCCCACGTCATTCTGGCCTTGCCGTTTGTGGTGAAGAACTGCACGGCGGCGATGCTCTCCATCGGCAGCGAAGTCGAAGAGGCCGCGCAAATGCTCGGCGCTTCGCCGCTGCGGGCGATTGTCGATGTGGTGGTGCCGTTGATGAAGTCGGGGATCCTTGCCGGGATGCTGCTGGCGTTCATCGTCTCGTTCAACGAATTCACCGTGACTTACTTCCTCTACACCATCGATGTCATGACGGTGCCTATCTGGATGTTCAGCCGCACCGTGTCGTCGCTGGACCCAACCGTATTCTCGTTTGCCGTGCTGATCGTGCTGATCGACTTCGTCCTGATCTGGGCGTTGGAGAAGCTAGTCGGTGAAGGTGGCGTCTCGTTCTGATTCTTGAGGTGAAGCATGACTGGTTTAATTCTGGAAAACGTCGAGAAACGCTACGGCACCGCATGCGCGGTCAAGGACGTCAATCTGCACCTGCCCGAGGGCAAACTGGTGTGTTTTCTCGGCCCTTCGGGCTGTGGCAAAACCACTTTGCTGCGGATGATCGCCGGTCTGGAAACCCTGTCCGGCGGCGAGATTCGTCTGGATGGCGAAGACATCGGCAACACGCCGGCGCACCTGCGCAACTTCGGCATGGTGTTTCAATCGCTGGCGCTGTTCCCGCACATGACGGTCGGCGAGAACATCGCCTACCCACTGAAACTGCGTGGCGTGAGCAAGGCCGATCAGCAGGCGCGGGTTGTCGAATTGCTGCAACTGATTCAGCTGCAAGAGATGATTGATCGTCCGGTGTCGAAACTCTCCGGGGGGCAGCGTCAGCGCGTGGCGATTGCCCGGGCGATTGCCACGCACCCGAAAATTCTCCTGCTCGACGAACCGCTGTCGGCACTCGACGCCAAGCTGCGCGAGTCGATGCAGGTAGAGATTCGTCAGCTGCAGCAGCGCTTGAACATCACCACCATCATGGTCACCCACGATCAGCGCGAAGCCATGACCATGGCCGATATCGTGGTGGTGTTGGGCGAGAATCGGGTGCAGCAGGTCGGCACGCCGATCGAGATCTACCGCCATCCGGCCAATGAATTTGTCGCCGACTTTATCGGCACCGGGAACATTTTCCCGGCCACGGCATTGGGCGATGGCAAAGTCGGTTTGCCCGGCGGTGATGCGCTTCAAGTGCCGATTTGCAGCAGCATCGTGGTCGGCGAGAAGCTCAAGATGCTCGTGCGTCCCGAGGACCTGCAACTGTCGCACCCACAGGCGACCGCGGGTAATCGGCTGCTGGGTAGAGTGACGTTCGTGCGCGATATCGGTGCGACCATCGAAACCACGGTCGAGTGCTCCGGCGTGACGCTGACAGCCTTGAGCACGCCGTGCCAGGGCATCGGCCTGAGCATCGGCAACCCGGTGTCGGTGACTATTCCGTCCGAAGCCTGCCGCGTGCTCGGCGCCTGACTTTAGAGGTGAGTTGTCTGTACTGGCCCCATCGCGAGCAATCGAGCGTCGACCGGCTGCTCCCACAGGTGATCTGTTGTGTTCACACATTCTGTATTCACAGTAGATCCACTGTGGGAGCGAGCTTGCTCGCGATGAGGGCGGCATAGTCGGCCAAAAACTCTGATCAGACAGTCATCCGCAACCGCGCCAAATCCCGCAACGGCGGCGCGCCAAACAGCCGGCTGTACTCGCGGCTGAACTGCGAGGGGCTTTCATAGCCCACGCGGTAACCCGCCGCCGAGGCGTCTATGCCTTCGGCGAGCATCAGGCGCCGCGCCTCTTGCAAGCGCAGTTGCTTCTGATATTGCAGTGGACTCATGGCCGTCATCGCCTTGAAGCGATGGTGCAGGGTCGACACGCTCAGGTTCACTTCCCTGGCCAACTCATCAATGCGCAACGGTTGCTCGTAGTTGCCGTTGAGCCATTTGATCGCCTGACTGATGCGATGGCTCTGGCTGTTGGCGACCGCGATCTCATACAGCCGATGGCCCTGTTGGCTGCGCAACAAGCGATAGAGAATCTCCCGACGAATCAGCGGCGCGAGCATGGCGATGTCTTTCGGGGTATCGAGCAAGCGCGTCAGACGCAGCACGGCGTCGAGCATCGGCTGATCCAGTTGTTCGACATACAGGCCGCGGCCGGCAGGGCGGGTTGGCACGCCGATGGGGCCGGCGTCGGCGATCAATGCGGTGATTTCCGCCGGGTCGATATCCAGGCGCAAGGCGAGGATCGGCTTATCTGGCGAGACATCGACCACCCGTCCGCTGAGTGGCATCGAGACCGAGACCACCAGATAGTTGAGTGGGTCGTAGTTGAAGACGTCGTCGGCCAGCCGAACTTCCTTGCGGCCCTGGGCCATGATGCACAGGGCCGGTTGCGCGAGCACCGGGGCGAAGTCGTGGGACTGGCTGTGACGCGACAAAAACAACGAGCCGATGGCGGTCGCGTAGCTGCCGTCTTCACCGGTATTGCGGCGGATGATTGCCGCGAGCTCCACCCGCTGTTTTTCCATGTTGGCGTCCAGCGGGGCGTGGGTGGAATCCAGAGGCGACATGTGAAACATCCTCGGCAAGGAGATGGGATGAGCACAGCTTAAATTTGTGCAAGTCCAGGTGGTAGGCGAATCCTGCGCAAAACTTGCCTGATCCTGCTGCATGGTCAGGTTCAGCATAAAGAACCTGAACGGAACGCGGGAAAACTTGCTTGAAACCCCTTTGTCACATTTCAGGATCAGATCTTGCCATGGCGCGGCAATAACGCTGTTCGCGTGCAGGATTGTGCAACAAGCCGGCAGAAATCGACTAACGGGCCTTGAGCCCGTCGCTTAATCTCTGTTCCTGTCGCAGCCTCTCTCAGGCTGCCGATCGTTTACCGCTACTGATCGTTTACATCCAGGGAGAGTCGAACATGTCCACGCAGATCCCCGTCAGCCATATGGCTTTTGTTCGTGCCCGTGCTGGCCGCTCGATGGAGTTGGGCGCGCGTTTGAGCAGCCTGATCGAACCGTCGCGACAGGCCAGCGGTTGCCTGCACTTTGCCTTGCAACATTCGTTGTGCGATCCCGAACTGTGGCTGGTGTCCGGTTTCTGGGTCGACCAGCAGGCCATGACCGCCTACTTCGGCACCCCGGCCATGCAGATATTTGCCGAGTTGGTGCAGGAACTGGTGGTCAACAGCCTGGATTTTCACACCTTCAGCGAAGTGTCGGCGGCTCAGGCTCGCGGTGAATATCCGCAGTTGAACACAGCGCCATTGCAGCAGTTGGCCAGTTGAGGGTTTAGAATGGCCGACTTTCCATTGGCCAGGATCCGCGACATGGCACGTAAAGAGTTTGCACAGTTCGAAGCAGTTTCCGCCGTAGTACCGGGTGAAGGAGGTTATAGCGCCGCCATTGCCGTCAAAGCCCTGGGTGGCTCAGGCGCCCCGCGTTTTCACAAAATCCTCGATGAGCAGAAGTTCAAGACCGCCTTCGAAGCCGATCAGGCTGCCGAGCAGAAGCTTGAGCAGTTGACCGACGTCGCTGAAGACGGTGATCTGGTCTGGTAGCCACCGGGCTTATGCCTTGGTCGCCCCTGGGCGGTACATCTTGAACAAGGCCTCAGGCCCCAACTGGAAATAATCCGCCGGCCCACCGCCGCGCAGAATCGGTTCTGCCGCGGCGGTGTCGTACACCCCATCCTTGAGCAGCCACTTGGCGATATGCACGGCGACCACTTCGCCGAGGATCAGCCAGCTCGGCACCACTTCCTTGTTCGCGCGTTGCAACTGAATGATCTGCGTAACCTTGCATTCGAAGGACACCGGGCTTTCAGCGACCCGTGGCACCTGAATGATTTTCGACGCCGCTGGCGTCAGCCCGGCCAGTTCGAATTCGTTGATGTCGGCCGGGACCATCGCGCAGCTCTGGTTCATCTGCTCGGCCAGCGGACGGGTGGCCAGGTTCCAGGCGAATTCGCCGGTTTGTTCGATGTTGTTCAGGCTGTCTTTACGGCCAACGCTTGCGAACCCGATGATCGGCGGGATGTAGTTGAACGCGTTGAAAAAGCTGTACGGCGCCAGGTTCAGCCGACCTTCGGCGTCTTGCGAAGAAATCCAGCCGATGGGGCGTGGGCCGACGATGGCATTGAACGGGTCGTGGGGCAGGCCGTGGCCCAGGGCAGGTTCGTAGTAGTGGATGTCGTCGGGCATTGCATGGGTTCCTGAATACAAGACTTGGAAGGTTGAAGGCCATAGTGCAAGGGCTGGTGGCTTATTTCCAGTTGTCATGGTGCATCAAAACAATGAGCGTTCCTGTGGGAGCGAGCTTGCTCGCGATGATGGCGGCACATCCAGCATTGATGTGACTGACAGACCGCTATCGCGAGCAAGCTCGCTCCCACAGGGATTGTGTTGGCCTTAGACATTTCTTGTCCCCCCAGAAACAACTAAGCCCGGCCGAAGCCGGGCTGTGAAGTCTGCCCAAGGTGTTAGCTGATGGCGGCGGCAGTACCGGTGCGATCAAAACCATCGGCGGCGATAGCGCCAGCGGTACCGGTGTGATCAAAGCCGTCAGCAGCGAAAGAGGCTGAGCCCGTGTGATCGTAACCATCAGCTGCAACAGCGGCGGAACTTTCAGACGTGAAAGCGGCAGAACCGGTACGGTCATAACCGTCGGCGGCGAAGGTGTTGGCGGCCAGTACGGAAAGGGTCAGAGCGAGGATCAGTTGGGTTTTCATGATGTGTACTCCAGGTTTGTTTGCGTTTTGTGCGTTGGGTATGGAGCTCATACTACGCATGTAAATTTGATTAAAAAGCGCAAATAAATGCTAAAAATAATCGATTAATTCGATGTTAAGGCCGTGGCAGAGTATTTTCAGACGCTGCTTTGAGGCCTGCATTCTGTATACGCACGAGATGTCGATATGGATTCAAACGGCGACAGAGCAAGAGTGTCGTCAGGGCATTAACGGATCATTAATCGAACCGAGTCGAGGCCATCGCGAGCAAGCTCGCTCCCACATTTAATCTGCGGTGAACACTTAATTCGTGAACGCTGGAGATCCAATGTGGGAGCGAGCTTGCTCGCGATAGGGCCATGGCAGTCACCGTTGCAGTGACCGCCAAACGCGTTTAGTCAGTCTCGATCCGCGAGTGTTTGCGGGTATCTTTCATGGTCACGTACACCAGCAACGACACGGCGATGCAGGCCGTGACATACCAGTAGTAACCGGTCTCCATGCCGATGCTCTTGAACCACAGGGCAATGTATTCAGCCGTACCACCGAAGATCGATACGGTCAGTGCATACGGCAGGCCCACGCCCAGTGCGCGGATTTCGGTGGGGAACAATTCGGCTTTGACCACCGCGTTGATCGAGGTGTAGCCGCTGACGATGATCAGCGCCGCCATGATCAGGAAGAATGCGCCCCACCAGGTCTGGATGGTGTGCAGTGTGGTGAGGATCGGCACGGTGAACAGAGTACCCAGAATGCCGAAGGCAATCAGGATCGGCCGCCGCCCGACTTTATCCGACAAGCCGCCGATGATCGGTTGCAGGCACATGAACAGGAACAGCGTGGCCGCCGAAATGGTGGTGGAGTCGGAGATGCTCATGCCGACCGTGTTCACCAGGTACTTCTGCATGTAGGTGGTGTAGGTGTAGAAGGCCAGGGTGCCGCCCATGGTCAGGCCGACCACGGTCATCAGTTCCTTGGGATGACGCATCAGGGTGCGCATGGCGCTTTCTTTGGACTTTTCTTTCTTGGTGAACGACTCGGTTTCTTCCATCCCGCGACGCAGGTACAGCGCGACCACTGCACACAGTGCGCCGATGCCAAACGGAATGCGCCAGCCCCAGTCGTACAGTTGTTCGGTGGTCAGGGTTTGTTGCAGCACGATCAGCACGCCCAGGGCGATGAGCTGGCCGGAGATCAGCGTGACGTACTGGAAGCTCGAGAAGAAACCGCGACGCTCCTTGGTTGCCATTTCGCTCAGGTACGTTGCCGAGGTGCCGTATTCGCCACCGACCGACAGGCCCTGCAGCAAACGGGCGAATACCAACAGGATCGGTGCGCCGACGCCGATGGTTTCATAACCCGGGCTCAACGCGATGATCAGCGAGCCGAAGCACATCAGATACACCGACGCCATCAACGCGGCTTTACGGCCAGCGCGGTCGGCATACAGGCCCATCAGCCAGCCGCCGATCGGGCGCATCAGGAAGCCCACGGCGAAAATCGCAGCGGTGTTCAGCAGTTGTGCAGTGGTATCGCCCTTGGGGAAAAAGGCTTTGGCGAAGTACAGCGAGAAGGCGGCGTAGACGTACCAGTCGTACCACTCGACCATGTTGCCGACAGAGCCGCTGAAGATCGATTTGATGCGGCTGGCGGTGGTCCTTTCTTTGGCAGGCGTAGCTGCCGACCCAAGAGGCAGGGCTTGTGAGTTATCCATGACGGATCCTTCATTTAATTGTTTTTGTGGAGCGCGCGTAAACGCAGCCTGCGAGGGCTATAGCAGGAGCTGTGCCAAGGGGGAGAGGGGCGGTTTAGAGGGGGTGTAAGGTTTTGGTGAGCGGAAATCCGCTTATTTTGAAAGGGGTGTGAGCGAAAATCCGCTTATTCAGTTCATTAACTTGCGTTGTCTGTGCCTGCCTCATCGCGAGCAAGCTCGCTCCCACAGTAGATTTTCGGTGTGTGCACTATTTGTGCTTCACATAGGACCAATGTGGGAGCGAGCTTGCTCGCGATGAGGCCAGTACAGACACCACAAAAAATCAGCTTTCTTACAAAAACATCTCTCGGCTCAACCCATGCCGCTGCATCTTTTCATTGAAGGTCCGGCGCGGCAGTTGCAGTTCTTCCAGCACGGCTTTGATATCGCCTTTGTGCCGGGTCAGTGCGGCCCGCAGGCAGTGTGCTTCGAAGGCTTCCTGCTGGGCGGCGAGGGATTGGCCAGGTTCGATGCCGACCGGTTCCGGCTCACCCAGGCCCAGCACTTGACGCTCCGCAACGTTCGCCAATTCGCGGACGTTGCCGGGCCAGTCGTGGCTCAGCAACCGACTCAACTGTGGGCCACTGAGCGGTGGAAAGCTGCGTCCCAGCCGCTGCGCGGCGGCATGAGCGAAGTGTTCGAACAACAATGGAATGTCCTCACGCCGTTCGCGCAACGGCGGCAAACGCAGTTCCGCGACATTCAGCCGATACGCCAGGTCTTCGCGAAAACGCCCGGCGCGGGCTTCATCCAACAGGTCGGGTTTGGTCGCGGCGATGATCCGCAGGTCCACGTGAATGCTCTGGTTGGAGCCCAGCCGTTCGAGCTTTTGCTCCTGCAACACGCGGAGCAATTTGACCTGCTGAGCCAGCGGCATGCTTTCGATTTCATCGAGGAACAAGGTGCCGCCATCGGCGTATTCCAGCTTGCCGATACGCTTGCCCTGAGCGCCGGTGAAGGCGCCGCTTTCATGACCGAACAACTCGGCTTCGAACAACTGCTCGGGGATCGCCGCACAGTTCAACGCCACGAATGGTTTGTCGGCGCGCGGACCAAAGTCATGCAGGCAGCGGGCGACCAGCTCTTTGCCACTGCCGGTTTCACCACGGATCAACACGTTCACCGGCAGCGCCGCAAGGTCCAGCACTTGCCGGCGCAGGGTCTGCAAACCCCGGGAGACGCCGAGCAGGCTGGCGTCGAGTTTGCTGCGGTTATCGGCCTGCTCGTGCAAGGCGCGGTTTTCCAGCACCAGCCGACGTTTGTCCAGCGCCCGGCGCAGGCTGCTGAGTAAAGTCTCGGGGCTGAAGGGTTTCTCGAGGAAGTCGTAGGCACCATCGCGCATCGCTTCGACGGCCATCGGCACATCGCCGTGACCCGTTAGCAGAATCACTGGCAAATCGGCGTCTACCTGCTGCAACCGAGCCAAGAGTTCCAGACCGGTCATACCGGGCATCCGCACGTCACTGAGGATCACTCCGGGAAAATTCGCCGACAGCTGCGTCAGGCATTCATCGGCGCGGCTGAACAGTTGCACCTCGAACCCCGAGAGGCTCAGCCACTGTTCGACGGCATCACGAATACTGCGTTCGTCATCGACCACGATCACCGCGTTCAACATTGAATGTGCGCCTCCAGATCAATGGGCAAGGTGAGGGTGAAGACGGCGCCGTCGCCGTGATTGTCGGCACTCAGGCGGCCGCCGAGTTCATGCACGATGGCGAACGATACCGCCAGCCCAAGGCCCAGGCCATCACCTACCGGTTTGGTGGTGAAGAACGGGTCGAAGACATTCGGCAGGTCCTGCGGCGCAATACCGCCGCCGTTGTCGGCCACCGTCAGGCGCCATAACTGCTCATCGGCTTCAAGGCGGATTTCCAGGCGCTTGAGCGGTTTTTCACGCATCGCGTCGAGGGCGTTGCGCAGCAGATTGATCAGCACCTGTTCCAGGCGAATCGCATCGCCACGAACCCAGGCCGGGCGACTCAGGTGCAATACGCAGTCGATCTGTTCATCGCGCAGCCGAGCGTCGAGCAACTGCAGCGATTGATCAACCACCGATGCCAGGTCCAGACGCTCGCGCAAACCGCTGGGGCTTTTACGTGCGAAGGTTTTCAGGTGGCCAGTGATCGCCGCCATGCGCGTCAGCATCTCATCCAACGGTTTCAGCGCTTTATAAGCATCGTCGACCCGACCGTGATCGAGCAACAGGCGCAAGGTCGCCAGCTGCATGCGCTGGGCCGTGAGTGGCTGGTTGATTTCATGGGCCAGCGCCGCCGACATCTGCCCCAGCGCCGCGAGTTTGGCCGATTGCACCAGACCGTCCTGCGCGGTGCGCAGATCGCGAGTGCGTTCCTCGACCAGGCGTTCGAGCTCTTCGCGGCTGCGCTGGCGCAACCTGGCCAGACGCCAACGCTGGTTGAGGAACAGCAGCAAGAACACCAGTGTCAACCACCCCCCGGCGGCGGCCAGCCCGGCGTTACGCAAATCTTCGAAGGCTATCTGCGGGCGCCGTAACAGATGAAGGGTCCAGCCTTCGGCGCTCAGGGGTAGCGATTCCCACAGGTAATCCTCCGCGCCATCGGGGCCGTCGACGCGGGCCAGATAACTGTTCTGGTCAAAGCGCCGGATCGGTTGATGATCGAGCGGGGTCAGCGGTTGCTTGTCGTATTGGCGCGTGGTTTTAAGCTCGGCGCGATCAGTGTCTGACAGCGTGCCCAGCAGCCGATAACGCCACCCTGGTTGATTGGCGATGAACACAATGCCCCGCGCATCGCTGACCAGCAGGGTATCGCTGCCCTGACGCCATTCGCGCTCCAGTTCCGGAAACTCGAGTTTCACCACCATGGCGCCGAGAAACTCGCCGTTGTCAGCGGTTACCGCACTGGACAGAAAATAGCCGGGAATCCCACTGGTCACGCCCACTGCATAAAAGCGCCCGGTGCCCTGACTGCGGGTCTGGCTGAAGTAAGGGCGGAAGCCGTAGTTGTGGCCAACGTAACTGCTGGGCAAACGCCAGTTACTGGCGGCCACGGCCAGCCCTGTGTGATTCAGCAGTTCCAGGGTGGACGACTGCGCCGCACCGTTGATCTTCTCCAGTTTGCGGTTCAACGCGTCTTGCTGTTCCGGGCTCACCGGGCCATCGAGCGCCGAGCGCAGTTCCGGGTCCAGCGCCAGCACGGCGGGCAGGGCGCGGTAGCGTTCGATCAGGGTGTGCAGGGAATTGGCGTACAGCGCCAGTTGCTGATTGGCGCGGGCGGCATCGTCTACCTGGGCCTGGCGTTCGGCGTGACGCATGGCCAGGGTGGCGGTGAGGGCGGCGCCAGCGAGGATCAGGCAGGTGTAAAGCGTCAGGCGTAATGGACGAGGGATTGCAAGCATGGCGTAAGCGGCAGTCAGCAATACGGGCGCGCACGATAACATGCGATGTCACGTAGATTCTGAGCTTGGGCATGATTCAGGCTACACGCTTGTGAATTTCGAGGAACGAGAGTGGAGTATCGTCCGCAGGTCGTTCAGGCTTTTGATCCTCTTGTCTGTTTTCTCTGCGATTCTTTGCGGTGTATAGCCAAGGATTTCCTGCCTGTTGAATTTTTCTGCCTTTTCCATCAATCGGCTTTTTCCTCGCTCCAGGCCACCGATCGTATTCTCGATATCGGTATCCAACTCGTTGATCTGTTCGGGTGTGAGGTCGCCGCCGGCGGCGTCAACTTCTTTGAGTATGTCGATTGTTTTGGGAATGGCGCTCAAACCCTTTCCGACATACGGAATTAACCCCATTGCCGCCGGTACCGCAGCGCTTGCCAGTTCTATGAGTCCGCTTTTAGTAGCTGGCGAGTATTTGGCCAAAGTGTTACCGATATAGCGATCGGAAGTTTTGGAATAGACTTCGGTTCTGATCCTCTCCAGATTGAGGCGGCCCGATTTCAGGCTGACCGACGTGTTCAGTCCGGTTTTTTTGCCGATGTACTCCATCGTTTTACCGGCGCCAACGCCGACAAGCGCCCCGGCCGCTCCTGTCAATAGCATGAGGGGGGGACCTCCAGGTGTTCCCAGCAATGCACCAACGCCGGCTCCGACAGCCGTGGATGTACCTTTTGACATCAGGAAACTCCCCGTTCGCTTGGCCGAGGACAAAGCATGCTCTGTGGCTGATCGATGATTGAGTATTTGCTGGGTGACATCGCGTACGCCCATCGTGATTTCGCTCAGTATTTCCAGATGCCGGTAGATCTGCAGGTCAAACTTTTTGCTCTCGTCACCGTTGGCAAATGAAGCTTTGGTTTGTTCAATGATTGCAAAGGGTATTTTCATGCCCCCTTCATGATCGATGTAGCCAAGCGGATTATTCCCCACAAACCCATACAGATTCAGCCCATCCACATCCCCTACCGGGTCGGCACTCACCCAGCGTTGCAACCACGGTGCGTAATACCGGGCGCCATAGTAATAGAGTCCACTGACATCCATCTCCTTGCCCGAGTAACGGATGGTTTTGTAACTGACCTCAAGTTCCGAGTTCGCCGTCAGCCAGGCGGTTTCGCCGAAGGGGTAATAACCTTCGTGGCTGATCAGGCGGGCCTGTTGGTCGAGTTCCATCAGGCTTGAGCCCAGGTGATCGTCGAGGCTGTAGCGCAACTGGTCAGCCTCGATACCAGCGGGTTTTCCGCTGACCCAATGCAGGCAGCGCACCGCGCCGCGCCCGCCCGGCAGGGTGATCACATGCAGCTCTTCGCCCGTATCGCGAGTGCGGATCTCCAGTCCCGGCAGGTAGCGCACTTCGTGGAAGTGGGTGGTCGAGGCGGTATGGGTTTCGTGGCGCTTGTAGACCCGCACGCCCTGGCTGTAGCGATAGCGCTCTTCATCGTTGGAGTCGTTTTCGCGAGTGACCAGGGTCACCGACTCCAGTTGGTCACGGCTGTTCCAGTACAGGGGCTGGCCAGGTTGTAGTGCCCGGAGGTTGCCGTGGCGGTCGAAGAGGTCGTCAAAAACGGGTGGCGGGTCGTCTTTCCCCCAGCGCACCCCGCGGTTGCTGTTCGGGTCGATGAACATCTCGCGGGTATCACTGGCCCCGTCGCGCACATGGTTGAGCTTGATCAGGTTGCCGCCAGTATCGTAGGTATACGTCTGGGTGTAGTTGCGTCGGTCCTTGGGATCGGTTGGTCCTGGCCGGCCCGGGTTGTCGGAAGGTGGGGCGTCGTCGTAGCCGGTGGCGTTGGTCAGTCGGTACAGCGAGTCATAGGTGAATTCACGGTGACCGTCGATGCGCTGGTTGGCGAAATGGCTCGGCGTAAAGGCAAGGTCATCGATGCGGGTCACGTTGCCCATGCGGTCGTAAAAATACTCAAACTCCTGTAACGGTGGCTCCAGGTTTTTTTGCGCCATCAGTCGGCATAAACGCCCATTGGCGGGATCGTAGGTCCAGGTGCTGAGCACATCGTTGCCAGCGAGCTGTGTGATGATCTGGCCGGCGGCGTTGTACTGGGCGTCTTTGAAGACGTCCTGCTGCGGATCGACAGCGGTGACCTGAAGCATCGCCTGCTTGAGTTGCCCGGCGATGTCGTAGCGCGAGTGTTGCTGATGACCCGCGGCATCGGACTGGCTGAGGGGTTGGCCGCTCGCGCCGTACTGCCATGTCGTGGTGTAAGCCTTGTCGTCCAGGAACGTGCGGGTTTCCTCAAAGGGGAGGCCCCGCAGGTTGAAGCTGCGAAACTCAAGCGAGCCTGAGGGATCGGTCTGCTTGATCAGATGACCACGCAGGTTGAGTCCAGGGACGGCGAAGGCGTCGGCATAGGTGAGGGTCTCGACGTTCGGTTGAGCGTTTTCCTCGACGGCTATCACACGCAATTGACGATCGTAAGTGGTTCGCCAGTGACTGGCGCGCTGATCCCAGTGCTGAAGGATTTCACCGGCGACCCCCGCCAGACTCAAGCGCCAACCGGCATCGACACTGTCGACCCTGAGCGCTTCGCCTGACAGCCGATAGACAGAGGTCAGGTTGGGTCTGGACAGTCGCGGGTCCCATTGCTCTATCAGTCTCCCGAGAGTGTCATGGCGTTGTCGGGTGATCAGTGTGTCCAGTGCCCCATCGGCGACCTTGCGCAGGTAGGCCACCTGTCTTATAGGCAGGCCACGGCCGTCGTTGACCTGCAGGGTCGGCGTATGGTGGTGTACCTGAAAGCTCATCGCGTACCCCGGCTCTGAGGTTCGACGGGCGGCGAGTCATCGGTGTCGTTGAAGTCTTCATCAGTCTGATACCAGGGGTGGACGGTCACGCGTGACTCATAACCTTTGGCACTGATGACTTTGACCGGCCGGCCCAGCGGGTCATAGAACTGCTGGTCGTGATAGCCGAACCGGCGAAACGATGCGTCGTTGATGTAGCGCCAGGCGTTGGCAAAGTAGGGTCGATAAACCCGCACGGCCAAGCCCTTGTTGTTGTATTCCACGCGTTCGCTGACGCGCCAGCGTAGGTCGGCGTGACGTTCCAATGGTTTTCCGGTTTGCGGGTCGAGTTCCAGTTCGCCGTGTGCATTGACGACATAGGCCATTCCCGGCTCCACCAATTGCTTGGTTTGCAAGGTCCGGCCAAAGCCATCGACACAGGTCAGCTGCATCTGGATTTGCTGTCCCGTTTCGGCGTCTGGATAGTCGTCAGCGGTCAGTACCAGACTGTGCACGGGTTCCCGGGGAGTGCTGCGGATCAGCTCCAGCAGTGCCTGTTCGTCCGCTGTTCGGGCCTTGAGCCGGGCAAGCCGCGCGCGTGCGCCGGCGCGAATGTGCAGGGACGGCAGAATGTAACCCTGTGCGATCCACTGGGCTAACTGATCGGGGAGCCGGCGCGCAGTATCGGGCAACGTGCTCATCCAGCTGCGCAAGTCCTTGCGCAATACGCTGGCGGCTCTTCGCAGGGCTGCAACCGGGTTCTGAATCGCTTCACCTGGGCTGGAGTCTTCGGGGGGCGGGTGTTGATCGAGGGGATCGAAACCGACGTCCGCGCCATTTTCAGTGCCAAAAAAACTGGTTGCCAGCGGTTGTCCGGAGGGTTCGTACTGGGCCTCCTGACTATTCTCGTTGGCATCGATGACGCATTTGGGTTGGAGTACGTGGTAGTCGTATTCGGCGCGGGTTGTGCAGCCATCCGGCAGTTCGACGCGGGTTGTCAGCAGGTGGTAGTCGTCATGGCTGACGTGAGTCACCCCATGACTGGCGGTCGCATTGAATTGCAGCACTTTGTAGAAACCATCGAGATCGGCGTACCGGGAAAAACCGTTCAGTCCCGACCACAGGTTTTCCTGCTTGTCCTCATCTTCGTCATCGTCGAGAAACAGCTCCATGGGCAGGAAGCCGATTTTTTTCAGTTCCTCTCTGATGTTGAACGGTGGGGGCAAGCTGTCGTAGGCCGTCAACGCGGTCTTGTCCAGCGCCGCCAGCTCCAGCGGGCCAGCCAACGCCTGGAAGTCGGCTGCGCCGTCGGGCAACAGGCTACCGTCGGCGGCTAGATAACTTTGCCGCGACAACTGGCTCAACAATCGCAACGCTTTCCACTCTTCCCAGGTATGGGATTGGCTCAAGCATTGATACGAAACCTCATCGGGTTTGAGTCCTGTAGGGAGCGATCCTTTGGGCAGCTCCAGCACATTGAGGCGCTGGCGCCACGGTAGACCCAGTCGCCAATCTTCAAACCCGTCCAGGTGAATGAACTCAGCGCGTGATTCGCTCAGGTAATAACGTTGTTGAGCTTCATCGTGGGCATCCAGCCACCATTGAGCCTCATCGGGATCGGTAAAGGGCGGTTCGTCCCGTTCGGTTTTGCGCCGTGCATAGCTCACGGTCAAGGCGTGAACAGGCGTGCCGAAACGATCCCATTGCAGGGTGATTTCATGCCGACACAGCGGATCATCGGCGTGGCGTTCGTACTGATAGCTGATCTTTTCGAGCAGCAATGGCAGGACAATCGCATGGGGATGATGCAGGGCCTTGGGCCGCAGTTCACGCACCAGATAACGTGACTGTTCCACCGAATAGGGAACGCCGGTCTTGAGGTCATCCAGCGCGGCGAAGACTTCCACACGTAACACCGAGCCGCTCAGGCTTCGGGCGATTTCGTGCAGTGTGTCCTCGTCGGTGGGCTCGATGAGTTCATCGATACCGTCGTTCTCGTGGAAGCGACTGATCAGCGTGTCACCCAACGGATGGGCCTGGTGGTCGCCATTGAAATATCCCTCGCGAGGCATATCCACCTCGCGCCCGGTATGGAACCAGGTACGGGTCAATATTGGCGCGGTAAAACCGCTCTCACCTTCCTCCGGGCTGGTTTCGCTGTCGGTCTGATGCAGTAGGCCAAAGCCGCGAAACTCGCGGTCATGGCTGTCGTAATAGCCATGGAAATAGTTGAAAAACTGCTTCAGGCAGTTGCCGGTAATCTCATCGAGTTGGCTCTGCCGGCTGACCACCTGAACCGGGAACGGCAGGTAGCAGGGCAGTGGCTTGTCGGCATCCGGCCATTGCTGTTTTTCATCCAGCCACTCTTGTGCAGAACTGCGATAGCGCACGGTTCCACTGCAACCCATGTTGTTATGGGTCGCCACCAGCGCGTACGGCCGCACGCTGACAAAATCGTAACGCCAGTGTCGTGGCGATGGGTGCGGCACCGTGAGGATCAAACTGGCGCAACCGAGCCCTTGCAGGTCGGCGAAGTTGACCTGGCTCAGGGTGTCGTAGCGCACGCCCTCGGGCCAGGCCACGCTGATCGGTGTCTGTTCAAGCCGGTTTCCACCGCGATTGAGGTAGATATCGAAGTGATCCGAATTCAGATAGATCAACGACGGTGCACCGCTGCCGTCGAGGTCGGCGATGCGCATCCGCGCCGCATCGAACTGCCCGTACTCAAAGGGCAGCGCCCCCATGACGAAGCCTTTGCCAAAGCGTCCATGACCCAGGTTCGGCCAGCATTTGATCTCGTCGTGGCGAATGCGACACAGATCTGGCAGATCGCTGCCGAGCATATGGCCCAGAAACACCAGTTCGCTGCGTAATGAGCTGAACAGCGGCAGGCTGTCGTCGTCGGGCTCGTGAGGTACATCCTGCCCGGGTGCAAAACCGTCTTCGCGAAGGTTGGCGTACAGCCGCACGCTTTTGGGGCCAATCAGCGCCAGTGAACTGAGACCGTTTCCTGTCAGGTCGCCGAACTGCGCCAGTGTGTTGAAAAACTCCAGAGGGAAGGCGCTGAAGAGGCTGAACGGCGACCAGCTACGGTCAGGCTTGAGCGCATAGAAACCACTGAAGGCCGGTTGTGCAAAAATCCAGTCGAAACGGCCATCACCGGTCAGGTCGTTGAGCGACTGCTTCACCGGCTTGCTGCCATCGGCGACCGGGATGGTCGGCAATACTTGCCACGGGCCGTAGCTTATTTCATCGGGGTAGTTCAGCCCTCGCAGTGGCTCACGGTAATACCAGCTCTGGTCGTATTGGCAGAGGAAGCCCGGTACACCCTCGCCATACAGGTCGAGGCAATGATGCTGTTGCCCGTCCTGGATACCGGGCATGTGTTCAAAGGGGAAGAACGCTGTCGACTGTGGGTTGATCTCGAACGGCGAATAGTCGAACTCCATGGGCGGCATGTTTTCCACCGCACCACTGGCGTCGTAGGCCTGATAGTGCGCGGCGCGCAGTTGGCTGTAGAACGCCGGGTGCGGGTGATACTCCAGCAGCAGACGTTTGACCAGCGCAGGGTTTGGTCCCAGTTCAGCGGGGAAGTGGTGAAACATCAAAACCTGTCGGCACAGGCGCCGGGTGCTCAATTCGAAGCCGTAACCGTAGGAAAAGAACGGATCGCGGCGAGTCAGCCATTCGCCGATGTTGTCGTCCTGTTCTGGAAACGGTTCCCCATAAACGGGTTTTTCACTCCAGTCGAGCGTGCGTTCACCGTAGTCGAACAGCAGATGAAAGTGCCAATCCAGCGTGGCCGGGTTGTCCACGGTCCAGGCGTATAAATGTTCGCTGGCGCTGAAGTTGCCGTAACACACCCGCCGCAGATAACGCTGGGCACGATAATCGTGGGGTTGATCATCGAGCGGGTCTTCAGGTTTGTACTCGTAGACGATGTGTTCGCCATGGGCGTTCATGCTTTCGAGCAATAGCCAGACCCCGACCCGTAACCCGTCGTGCGGATCGGCGCATCGCGAAGCCTCGGTCTTGCCGTAAATGTGCAGACTGCCGTCGGCCCCGTGCACCAGCCAAAAAGGTGGCTCGTTAAGCCGGGTGCTCGTTTGCCAGAGCTCGATCAGATCGAAGGCGCCTTCGACCCGAGGCCAGTAACGGACCACCAAATGCTTGCCGACGGGCTCGCCGTTGTAGTGATCTTCGAGACGGGACTGGATGTGCCCATCCTTATCGCGCTCGGGCATCCATTCATCACCACTGGGGCCAACGATGACGTCGTCTTTGTGGTAGCGCGGTACGCCTTTGCTGGTCTGGCGAGTGATGGCATTGATGGTCAGGCGCCAGCCGAAGCCGAACGGGCCGTTGCCTGCCTGGCTGTCGTAACTCAACCCCAGTGCCGGATCAAAGCCGCGTCCCGGTGAGATCGGCAAGGGCAGCTCGAAGAAAGCCTTGCCGCTGGCGCCAATGGCACCCAAGCTTTTGCCAATGGTGGTAATCGCGGCACTCTTGGCAATGGAAGGCGGTGTGATGCTTTGGGAGGCTTGATCTTCCATGGTTTGATTCTGTTCCAGCCTGGCGAGCGGGGATACGGATGACTCACGCTACCAAGTTGGGCCCGCGACGTAACCTGTCATACCTGACAGGTAGGCAGGGTTTTTCTAGAACAAATAAGCTTAACCATGGAGCTTTTTATTGCCATCCGTGCGTATCGCCTCGGGCGGATGACAGGCGAAAAAAAGCCGCGCTGTTTTTGCAAACAGTGCGGCTTTCTGTTCCAGCGGTTAAAGGCTTACTGCACTTCTACCGCCAGGCTTTCACTGATCTTCTTCTGCCAGATGGCCGGGCCGGTGATGTGCACCGACTCGCCCTTGCTGTCGACCGCAACGGTCACCGGCATGTCCTTGACGTCGAACTCGTAGATCGCTTCCATGCCCAGCTCGGCGAAAGCCACCACGCGAGACTTCTTGATCGCTTGCGCCACCAGATAAGCCGCGCCGCCCACTGCCATCAGGTAAACCGCCTTGTGGTCCTTGATCGCCTCGATCGCGGTCGGGCCGCGTTCGGATTTGCCGATCATGCCCAACAGGCCGGTTTGCTCAAGAATCTGGCGCGTGAACTTGTCCATCCGCGTGGCCGTGGTCGGGCCAGCCGGGCCAACCACTTCTTCGCGCACCGGATCAACCGGGCCGACGTAGTAGATGAAGCGACCCTTGAGGTCCACCGGCAGGGTTTCACCCTTGTTCAGCATCTCGACCATGCGCTTGTGCGCGGCGTCGCGACCGGTGAGCATCTTGCCGTTCAGCAGGACGGTTTCGCCCGGCTTCCAGCTCTGCACGTCTTCAGGCGTCAGGGTGTCGAGGTTGACACGGCGAGCCGATGGGCCGGCTTCCCAGACGATTTCCGGGTAGGCGTCCAGCGGTGGCGCTTCCAGCGACGCCGGGCCGGAACCGTCGAGCACGAAGTGCGCGTGACGGGTGGCGGCGCAGTTGGGGATCATGCACACCGGCAACGAAGCGGCGTGGGTCGGGTAATCCATGATCTTCACGTCGAGCACGGTGGTCAGGCCACCCAGGCCCTGGGCGCCGATGCCCAGTTGGTTGACCTTCTCGAACAGCTCCAGGCGCATCTCTTCGATACGGTTGGACGGGCCGCGCTTTTTCAGCTCGTGGATGTCGATGGATTCCATCAACACTTCCTTGGCCATCACTGCGGCTTTCTCGGCGGTGCCGCCGATGCCGATGCCGAGCATGCCCGGTGGGCACCAGCCAGCGCCCATTTCCGGAACGGTTTTCAGCACCCAGTCAACGATCGAGTCGGACGGGTTGAGCATGGCCATTTTCGACTTGTTCTCGGAACCGCCGCCCTTGGCTGCCACGTCGACTTCGACGGTGTTACCCGGAACGATCGAATAGTGGATCACCGCCGGGGTGTTGTCCTTGGTGTTCTTGCGAGCGCCCGCCGGGTCGGCGAGGATCGAAGCCCGCAGGACGTTTTCCGGCAGGTTGTAGGCGCGACGCACGCCTTCGTTGATCATGTCGTCCAGGCCCATGGTCGCGCCATCCCAGCGCACGTCCATGCCCACGCGGACGAACACGGTGACGATGCCGGTGTCCTGGCAGATCGGACGGTGGCCGGTGGCGCACATGCGCGAGTTGATCAGGATCTGCGCCATCGAGTCGCGGGCTGCCGGCGACTCTTCACGCAGGTAGGCCTCGTGCATCGCCTGGATGAAATCCACGGGGTGGTAGTAGGAAATGAACTGCAGGGCGTCGGCAACGCTCTGAATCAGGTCGTCTTGCTTGATCACGGTCATGAGTCGCGCTCCTCTAAAAGACGGGAACATTCAATAAGGTGCTTGCAGTTGGGGTGCATCGGTCGGCTGCAAACACCTTTCAAGGCACGCCGGGGTTGCTGGCGCGACGCTAAAAAGGCGCGGCAGTATAACGCGCCTCGGGTTGCGGCACATCCGTTGGCGATCAAACGAAGGTCGTCTATCTCTCTTGCCACACTTGCGTCTCTTGCGTCTCTTGCTTCTCGCGCGGCGAACGAAAAGATCGCAGCCTTCGGCAGCTCCTACGGGGCGCTGGTGTACGATCTATTGCCCAAAAATTGAATGGTCATTCTTGAGGTGCAACACTAAAGTTACATCTGGAATTTCAGGGCAGGACACTCTTGTCAGCCCCCTCTGTACGGTGAGTCAACGATTGGCCCATAACGCTCTCCAGAGTCTGTTGCTCAAGCGCTTTATTCTGGCGGCGGGCACCTATGCGCTGGCGTTATTGCTGCTGTGGCTGGCGATACTCAGTGGACATTACCAAGGGCCGGTGCGCGGCGCGCTGATCGGTACAGTGCTGGTGATGCTCAGCCAGTCGGTGTTGTTCGCGGTGTTTTTCACCGGGCGCAATCTGCGTTTTGCCGACCCCAGCCTGACCGAAGTTCAGGTGCTGCTGGGGCTTGGCTGGCAGACCTGGCTGATCGCTCACCTGGACTCGGCCCGTGGCGCCTTTCTGGTGTTTTACCTGTTGATTCTGTTATTCGGCCTGTTCCATCTACCGCGCCGGGGCTTTGTCCGATGTGCGGTATTGGTTTTTATCAGCTTTGCGAGCCTCAACCTTTGGGAAGGCTATCACTTCGAACTGGCTGATCCGGCGCTGGCGGCGCTGCAAGTCTGCGTGTTGTTCATCGTGCTGGTCTGGCTGGCGCTGTATGCCAACTACGTTCAGACCTCGCGGCAACGCATGCGCCAGCGACGGTTTGCCTTGCAGGCGCACCAGGTAACGTTGCGCGGGATGATGCGCCAGCTCGAAGACCTGGTGGCCACCGACGAGCTCACCGGGCTGTTCAACCGCCGGCATTTTCTACGCCTGGCCTCGCGCGAACTGCGCAGCATGGAAGAGGGCGTGGTGCATGGCCTGGCGCTGGTTGACCTCGACCATTTCAAACGCATCAATGATCGGCATGGCCACGCAGCCGGCGACCAGGTTTTGCAAGCGTTCGCCGCCGTCGCCACGGCCTGCCTGCGCGAAGACGATGTACTGGCGCGCTACGGCGGCGAGGAATTTGTGTTGTTGCTACCCGATTGCGATCCCGAGCGCCTGACCTCCTGTTGCGAGCGGCTGCGCATTGCCTTTACCGATGTCGAACTGATCGGCCTGAATGTGCGCGACCTGAGTTTGTCCGCGGGCATGACCTTGCTGGAACCGGGTGACAATCTGGATGACGCCTTGCAGCGTGCCGATCAGGCGCTTTACCGCGCCAAGCGTGACGGTCGCAATCGCTGCGCCGCGGCCTGGGAAAACGCCGATGCCTGAATTACGCGTTGGCGATCGTCAGTGGTCGGTGGCGGAGGGCAGCAACCTGCTCGATGCCTTGAACCAGAACGGTATGCACGTGCCCTACAGCTGTCGCGCCGGCAGTTGCCATGCGTGCCTGGTGCATTGCCTTAAAGGCGAAGTCAGCGACCGACGCCCCGATGCGCTCAGCGCCGAACAGCGTCAACAAGGTTGGCGCCTGGCCTGTCAGTGTGAAGTCGTCGACGACCTGCAAGTGGCGGTGTTCGATCCACTGCGCGACGGTTTACCGGCCACTGTCGAGGCTGCCGATTGGTTGAGCCCCAGTGTCTTACGCCTGCGTTTGCGGCCTGAACGCCCCTTGCGCTATCAGGCCGGTCAGCATCTGGTGCTGTGGGCCGGCAACGTGGCGCGGCCGTACTCACTGGCCAGCCTGCCGCAGGAAGATCGTTTTCTGGAGTTTCACCTCGACTGCCGCTTGCCCGGCGAATTCAGCGATGCGGCGCGCCAGTTGAACATCGGCGACCCAATCCGCCTGGGCGAATTGCGTGGCGGCGCATTGCATTACGACCCCGATTGGCAAACCCGGCCGCTGTGGCTGCTGGCGGCCGGCACCGGCTTGGGGCCATTGTTCGGCGTGTTGCGTGAAGCGCTGCGTCAGGATCATCAGGGTGAGATCCGCGTCATTCACCTGGCCCATGATGCCAGCGAGCATTACCTGGCCAAACCCTTGGCGGCGCTGGCGGCGAACCGTCCCAACCTGAGTATCGAGTTGCTGACGGCGGCAGAGCTGACAGCGGCTTTGGCGCAATTGCGCCTTGTTTCCCGGCAAACCCTGGCTTTACTCTGCGGGCACCCCGACAGTGTCGACGCCTTTGCCCGACGCCTGTACCTGGCGGGGCTGCCGCGCAATCAACTGTTGGCCGATGTCTTCGTGCCTCGCGGTTGAACGCGAAATCACTTTCACGAGACTCACCATGACGAACGCCATCCTGCTGGAACGTGAGCGCGGGCTGCTGACCTTGCGCCTGAACCGCCCGGACAAGAAAAACGCCCTGACCCGCGCCATGTACAGCCAGCTGGCGGACGCCTTGCAACAGGCCGACACTGACCCAGAGATCAACGCCATATTGATCACTGGCAGTAGCGATTGCTTCACCGCCGGCAACGACATCGCCGATTTTCTCGAAGAGCCGCCGAGTGACCTCGCAAGTCCGGTGTTCCAGTTCATGCGCAGCCTGCTTGAATGCCGCAAACCGGTGATCGCCGGCGTGGCCGGCGCTGCTGTGGGCATCGGCACGACCCTGCTGCTGCATTGCGATCTGGTGTACATCAGCGCGGATGCGAAGTTGCGCATGCCGTTCGTTAACCTCGGGCTGTGCCCGGAGTTTGGTTCGAGCCTGATCCTGCCGCGCTTGCTCGGGCAGGCCAAAGCCGCCGAACTGTTGCTGCTGGGTGCAGGTTTCAATGGTGAACAAGCCGCCGCCTGGGGCATCGCCACCGCCGCGTTGCCCACTGGCGAGGCCGCGTTGGCCAAGGCGCGAGAGATGGCGCTGCGCTTCGAAACACTGGCGCCGGAAGCGGTGCGCATCAGCAAACAGCTGATGAAAACTCCTGACCGTGAACAGCTGCGCAAAGTGATCGAGGAGGAGGGCAACCTGTTTACTCAACGGCTGCGCTCGCCGGAAGCGATTGCGGCGTTGTCGGCATTTGTCCGAAAACACTGAGTCTGTAGTGAATGCTTGGGCCTCATCGCGAGCAAGCTCGCTCCCACAGGGTATTGTGGTGGACACATAATGTGTGAACACCTCTGGCCAATGTGGGAGCGAGCTTGCTCGCGATGGCGGCAGAGCGGGCGACACATGTTTAGGGTCAGAAACCAAAAAGCCCCGCCATTCACATGGCGGGGCTTTCGTTTGTCAGCAACCGATCACTCAGACCATTTTGTCGCCAACGTGCAGGATCTTCATGCCGTTGGTGCCACCGATGGTGTGGTAGCTGTCGCCCTTGGTCAGGATGACCCAGTCGCCTTTCTCGACCACACCGAGTTTGAGCAACTCGTCGATCGCGGCCTGGCTGACTTGCTCAGGTGGCAAGGAGGGCAAGGATGCGATGACCGTCCGTCACTACTGTCAACTCTGACAGTAGTTCTCCTTTGTCCTTTGGCGTAATCAAACGCGAGGTGGCGTTCTTTGCTTGTGATGCATTTCTACACTTGTTCATGGATTGAAATCGCTCATGTTGGATACCGCACGTACCTCGCTCGATGCCTTCACTCCAGCCGTGACTGCGGTAGATCCTCGCGGCTTGGCGGTTAGAGTGATCAACTACCATCGAGCCCAGGTGGATACGCCCGCACGAGCGAGAGTCACTCGCCAGAAGTATGATTTGCACGGACGATTGAGCGCGTCGATAGATCCGAGGCTGGGCTCGTTGGCCGAGTCGGATCCAGCGGTACCGGATAATCTTTCGAACACGTTCAGTTTGTCCGGAGCAACGCTTTTTTCTAACAGCGTTGATTCGGGGTGGCGCTTGAGTCTGTTGGCACAAACCGGGAATTCGGTGTGTTCCTGGGACGGTCGAGGGCAATTTCGACAGCAGCAATATGATGCGCTGAACAGGCTTGTCGCTGTGATCGAAAACACTCCAGATCAACCTGCTGCGGTTGTCGAGCGCTTGCATTACGGCGCTTCGGACACCGAGATGGCCGCGCATAATCAATCCGGGCGACTGATCCGGCATGACGACACCGTGGGTACCGTTTTCACCTCAGGCTATGGACTGCTTGGCTCACCACTTGAGCAAGCACGGCGCTTCACCAAAGCTTTGGCCGTATCGGACTGGCCCTTGGATGAGGACTCACGGGATACGTTGCTTGAACAGCAGCAAGCCACTACTTGTTGGGACTTCAGCGCCTTAGGCGAAACCCTCCGACAAGTCGACGCCCGAAAAAATACTCAGCGCAGTGTTTATGACGTGGCAGGCAATCTGAAGCGAGCTTATCTGCAGGTCAAAGGCGCAGATGAAAAAACCGTAATTCGGGATATTACCTACAACGTGTTGAACCGGATCGAACGAGAAGAAGCGGGCAATGGAGTCATATCCAGCTTCGAATACGATGACAGGGATGGGCGGCTTGCTGGCCTACATTGTGCGGATGGCGGCCAACGGCCTTTGCAAAGTCTGCGTTATGAGTACGATCCGGTTGGTAATGTGGTCGCAATCAACGACGAGGCAGCCGAACCGGTTTACTTTCGAAATCAAAGGGTCGAACACCGCTGCACCTACAGCTATGACTCGCTCTATCAGTTGATTCGGAGTACAGGTTTCGAAGCAATCAGAACCAAGGGCACAGGCGATCCCCAAGCGCTGTTTACTCCGCTCCATGACCCCGGACAGGTCGCCAATTATCGTGAAGATTATGACTATGACGACGCCGGTAATTTACGCACGCTGGTGCATGTCGGCGGCAACCATTACACCCGGAGAATGTTCACATCGGTTCACAGTAATCGCAGCCTGGCCGTTTACGAGGATGAGCAGCCAGGAGAACCGGAAATAGGCGACGGGTTTGACCACAGCGGCAATTTGCGAGAGTTGTTGCGTGGTCAGGTATTGGAGTGGAGTGGCAGGAACCAACTGTATCGCGTAACCCCGGTCATCAGGCCTGATGGCCAGCACGATAGTGAAGTGTATGGCTATGACAGCGACGGGCAGCGGTTACGTAAAACTGCAATGCGCTTGAGCAAGGGCGGGGTGGTGACACAAGAGGTGCGCTATTTGCCGGGCGGGCTTGAACTTCATACTGATTTAATCAATGACAGGACTTATCAGGTCATCAGGGTGACTGGAGGGCACAGTCACGTCAGTATCATGTATTGGGAGTCAGAGCCACCCGCTGGGGTTGAACATGAGTTTTGGCGTTACAGCCTGTCTGATCATCTGGAGTCCAGCACTGTCGGATTGAGCCAGACGGGTGAAGTATTGAGTCAGGAGCGTTACTACCCTTACGGAGGAACGGCCTGGAGTGTGGATAACGGCAGCCCTGAGGCCGGTTACAAAACCATTCGTTATGCAGGTAAAGAGCGCGATGCGAGTGGGCTTTATTATTATGGTTTGCGTTATTACGCGCCTTGGTTGCAGCGCTGGATAAATCCTGACCCGGCCGCAAACATTGATGGTCTCAATTTTTACCGGTTCGTCAGGAACAATCCCGTCACCTTGAACGATAGCAATGGGCTCAGTCCGCCTATTGATTTGATCTACGGTTTTGACGAGGTGCGCAGCCGGTTTCTTCCGCGTTTTGGTAATGCCAATCCGGGCCGGAGCTTGGTAACTATCGATTTGCTCAATAATGGGTTGAGTGTCTTCGGTATGGCGGCCGAGATGGACTATTCGGGTTTAATGAAAAGAATCGGGAACGGCATTGTCGTTGATGAGGGGCGTGCCAAAGAATTTATAGATGATGCCCACTTCTACAGAGGAACTATCGATGATGCGAAGGTCATGTTGCAGAGCTGGGCGGACTATCTGAAGGACCATGTCTCTTTGTTGAATATTGGCGGGAAAATGGAACGTCTACACGCACACGGCAAACCACTGGATGAGTTCTTGAAAAAGAACGCGAAAAGGCTGGTGCCGACGGCTGACGTTTCAGCTATGACAGATCTTTTGCAGAAAACCCCTGACGAGTTTTCCCTGTCGGTTGAGGGCCTGCCGGCAGCGGCGAAAACTACGATCGCAGCTTGGTTTATCCGTCAGACTTCAAAAATGGGAATTGATTGGTTCGAGCAAACACAGGAACGAGGGAGCTTTATCTTTCTGGATGTAGACTTGCAAGATCCGCAGCAACGGCATAGCGGATTTCAGGAGCTCATATCAGCTGCCTTAGAGGCGAAACGGTATAAAGGTCCTGCGCAAATCGGCAAAATTTTCGAACCTATCACTTATTCGGAAAGGCGCCACCTTCAGAAAAAAGTGATTGATCCCCAGTCGACGATGGCAAAAAGAACGCAGATCGTGAGTTATGCACCGGCGACGGCTTACTTGAAATAAAGCATTGGCTGCGCGGTGCAAACGCAAAAGCCCCGCCATTCACATGGCGGGGCTTTCGTTTGTCAGCAACCGATCACTCAGACCATCTTGTCGCCAACGTGCAGGATCTTCATGCCGTTGGTGCCGCCGATGGTGTGGTAGCTGTCGCCCTTGGTCAGGATGACCCAGTCGCCTTTCTCGACCACACCGAGTTTGAGCAACTCGTCGATCGCGGCCTGGCTGACTTGCTCAGGTGGCAGCGATGCCGGGTCGAACGGTACGGTGTAGACGCCACGGAACATCGCCGCGCGGGCCTGGGTTTCGCGGTGCGGGGAGAACGCGTAGATCGGCACCGACGAACGAATGCGCGACATGATCAACGGCGTGTAGCCACTTTCGGTCAGGGCGATGATCGCCTTTACACCCGGGAAGTGGTTGGCGGTGTACATGGCGGCCAGGGCGATGCTCTGGTCGCAGCTTTCGAACACTTTACCAATGCGGTGGCTGGAGGTTTTGCTGGTCGGGTGCTTTTCAGCGCCGATGCAAATCCGCGCCATGGCCTGGACCGCTTCGAGCGGGTACTGGCCGGCGGCGCTTTCCGCCGAGAGCATTACGGCGTCGGTGTAGTCGAGCACGGCGTTGGCCACGTCGGACACTTCAGCGCGGGTCGGCATCGGGTTCTGGATCATCGACTCCATCATCTGGGTCGCGACGATCACCGCTTTGTTGTGGCGGCGTGCGTGCAGGATGATTTTCTTCTGAATCCCCACCAGCTCTGCGTCGCCGATTTCCACACCGAGGTCACCACGGGCGACCATCACCGCGTCGGAAGCCTTGATCAGGCCGTCGAGGGTTTCGTCGTCGGCCACGGCTTCGGCGCGTTCGATCTTCGCCACCAGCCAGGCAGTACCGCCGGCCTCGTCACGCAGTTTGCGGGCGTATTCCATGTCGGCGGCGTCGCGTGGGAAGGACACGGCGAGGTAGTCGACTTCCATTTCAGCGGCGAGCTTGATGTCGGCCTTGTCTTTTTCAGTCAGGGCCGGGGCAGTCAGGCCACCACCGCGACGGTTGATGCCTTTGTGGTCCGACAGCGGGCCGCCGATGGTCACGGTGCAATGCAGTTCGGTGGCGGTGGCGGTATCAACGCGCATCACCACGCGGCCGTCGTCGAGCAGCAGCTCGTCACCCACGCCGCAATCCTTGACCAGGTCCGGGTAGTCGATGCCGACCACTTGCTGGTTGCCTTCGGTCAGCGGATGGCTGGTGGAGAAGGTGAATTGATCACCGATCTTCAGCTCGATGCGCTTGTTGGCGAACTTGGCGATACGGATTTTCGGGCCTTGCAGGTCACCCAGCAGGGCGACGAAGCGGCCGTGCTTGGCGGCGAGGTCGCGCACCAGCTTGGCGCGAGCCTTGTGCTCGTCGGGGGTGCCGTGGGAGAAGTTCAAGCGGGCGACGTCCAGGCCAGCCAGAATCAGCTGTTCGAGAACTTCCGGCGAGTTACTGGCCGGGCCAAGGGTAGCGACGATTTTGGTACGACGGACGGTCATGCAGAGACTCCTGAGTTCAAGCGCTGAGTGAGGCTACTATGGTCCGATGTTGTAGTCATTGTTCGTTTGCACTACTTATTCGTTTGTTTCTTGAAACGAACAATCCTGAAAATTTTCGTAACCCTCCAATGAGAAGCACCTGCCGTTTGTCGGCACTGTTAGTTTTAACAGGTAGGCAGGCGTTAGGGGGCGGGGTTGAATGCGCTGGAACCTCGTCAACAGGTGACGAGTCAAGGAGATGACAACATGACCACGGACACACAGGTACTGCTTGCGCCGGTAATCACTCGACCGGAACAGGGCGCAACCGTGCCAAACAAAGTCAAGGTAGAGGGAACCGCTCATCCAAATGCTATTGTTACCATCGCAAAGGCAGGGCACCCCGACGATTTGTATTTGAAACTCATCCCGGAACAGAGCGGTCATTGGTCAGGTACTTTTGGTGTAGAGCTGTCCAAAGGTGTGCATAAAATTCAGGCACGCCAGACCCTGGGCAACGTCGATTCTCCCTGGTCGCCGCCTCGAGCATTCAAGATCGACTGACCGAGCGTTTTTGTTCACTTTAAAGCCCACTGAGCCTTGGCAGCCCAGTGGGTTTTTTCGTTCGGTCAGGACGTTCAGTACCACACCTTCAGCCAATACCCCGAAGTGGGTGGTTCGTTACCCCATGTCTTTTGCTGCTACTACACGCTCAATTCCATCACCCGGTTATTGAAGATTTTCGCCAACGGGTCGATACAGAGCTCAAGACAGGAGACCCCCCATGCGATTCGTGCTCATTGCTGCCCTTGCCCTCAGTGCTGTGGGCTGCACCCGTTGGTCGATGGACCATCATTTGAACAACGCCTACCGTGCCTATGACCGTGGCAACTGCGAAGACGCGATGCTCGAATTGTCCCAGGTCGACCGCGCCAGCCGGGCGCGGCGCTATATCCAGCCGGAAGTGTCGATGCTGCGCGGCCAGTGCCTGGAACGCCAGAAGCTCTACGTGGATGCGGCCCAGACCTACCAGTTCATCATCGCCCAGTACCCGGACAACGAATACGCCTACCGCGCCCGCGCGCGCCTGGAAACCTTGCAGTCGCTGGGCTGGTACCCGCCGCGCAGCAGCGCCAAAAGCATACCAGCACCGTTGTAATGTGTAATCAGTGCTCCCAAAAGATCGCAGCCTTCGGCAGCTCCTACGGTGGCATAGACCTCCTCGTGTAGGAGCTGCCGCAGGCTGCGATCTTTTGACGGGTGTACGTGCCAGCCTTGAGCTAATCTTCGATTAGCGCGTTTTAGAATGTTCAACTTAAACGCGGTAGCACCCGTGAACGGCAGCGGTAAAGCGAGCGCGCAACAGTGACGTTCGCACCAGGATCGGGGACAGCGCACCTGCCACAGGTCCGTTGCGAAGTAGTAGTGCGGCTCTGCTTAAGGGCCTTTCCATAGCGATATTCAGCATGTTCACTGACCGCCGGATCGAGCGGCATCAACTGCCGTATTTTCTGAGAGTGTTCAACAGCGTCACCGACAAACCCATCGGCTTTATCGGCAGTCTCTCCGAAGATGGCCTGATGCTCATCTGCCCGTTGCCGATGATGGTCGGCGCAGCGTTCGAGCTGCGCCTGAAAATCCCCGCCACCGAGGGTGTTTTGCAGGTGATCGACCTGCGCGCCCGTTGCCTGTGGTGCCATGAAGACGCCACCCCCCAGCATTACGACGCCGGTTTCGAGGTGCAACGCGCACCGCCCGAATATGGGCACCTGGTGAGCGCCTTGCGACAGTACTTCAGCTTTTATCCGCTGCCGGCTTCGGCTTAAGCCTTATCCGCAAAAGATCGCAGGCTTCGCCAGCTCCTACGCCGATCGTGTACACCCGGGACTTATGGATATACGTCGATCCCCGTAGGAGCTGCCGCAGGCTGCGATCTTTTGATCTTGAAAAGCAACGTCAAAAGATCGCAGGCTGCGCCAGCTCCTACGCGGGTTCAGGTGGATAGAGGTGATCCAGTGCTCGATTCACCGCCAACTTGGCCAGAGAAATCATCTGCTGAATCGCCAGCGCGGTATTGCGCTTGGGACCGTCGAGGTCGAATGCCAGATCGCTGGCCATGACGTTGGCCGAGGCGAGGGTTTCGCTGGCATGGGCCAGCAGGGTTTCGCTGTCGACGTCGGGGGCGATGACGAAAATGCAGCTGGGACGCCGGTCGGCTAACAATGCCTTGGTTTCAGGCAGCACCAGGTAGTGATCGAGCGCACGGTGCGCGGCGGCGTGGAGTTCTTTTGAATCGAGGGAGGCGTAGGGGGAAACGGGGTCGGTTTCTGGGGGATTTGGAGTCGGTTTGAACATGATCGTAAATCCTTTATTGGAGCTGCCACCGACTCGCGACTAAACGAAGTTCAAGCGGGCGACGTCCAGGCCAGCCAGAATCAGCTGTTCGAGAACTTCCGGCGAGTTACTGGCCGGGCCAAGAGTAGCGACGATTTTGGTACGACGGACGGTCATGCAGAGACTCCTGAGTTCAAGCGCTGAGTGAGGCTGCTATGGTCCGAAGTTGTAGTCATTGTTCGTTTGCACTACTTATTGGTTTCTTTATTGAACGAACATTTCCGAAAATATTCAGCCCCGCCGATTTCGATGAGCCTACCGTTCGTCGGCACTGTTAGTTCTAACAGGTAGGCAGGAGTTTGGGGGCGGGGTTGAATGCGTGGGAGCCTCGTCAAAGGGTGACGAGTCAAGGAGATGACAACATGACCACGGACACGAAGGTACTGCTTGCGCCGGTAATCGATCAACCGAAAGCGGGCGCTACAGTGGAAAACAAAGTCAGGTTCAAGGGCACTGGCGAGGCAGGTGCCGTCGTTACCGTTACAACGGTAGAAGGCAACCATTTGGTTTTGAAAACCCCTGTATTGGCGGACGGTACCTGGACAGGTACTGCTCCTGAAAATCTGCCCAAGGGTTTGATTACGGTTTCGGCACTTCAGACCCTTCCTAACGGCGTCGGTTCGCCTGCGTCGCGGGATCGAAAATTCAAGGTCGAATGACCGGAACGTTTTCGTTCATTTGAAAGCCCACTGAGCCTTGGCAGCCCAGTGGGTTTTTTCGTTCGGTCAGGATGTTCAGTACCACACCTTCAGCCAATACCCCGAAGTGGGTGGTTCGTTACCCTATGTCTTTTGCTGCTACAACACGCTCAATTCCATCACCCGGTTATTGAAGATTTTCGCCAACGGGTCGATACAGAGCTCAAGACAGGAGAGCCCCCATGCGATTCGTGCTCATTGCTGCCCTTGTCCTCAGTGCTGTGGGCTGCACCCGTTGGTCGATGGACCATCATTTGAACAACGCCTACCGTGCCTATGACCGTGGCAACTGCGAAGACGCGATGCTCGAATTGTCCCAGGTCGACCGCGCCAGCCGGGCGCGGCGCTATATCCAGCCGGAAGTGTCGATGCTGCGCGGCCAGTGCCTGGAACGCCAGAAGCTCTACGTGGATGCGGCCCAGACCTACCAGTTCATCATCGCCCAGTACCCGGACAACGAATACGCCTACCGCGCCCGCGCGCGCCTGGAAACCTTGCAGTCGCTGGGCTGGTACCCGCCGCGCAGCAGCGCCAAAAGCATGCCAGCACCGTTGTAATGTGTAATCAGTGCTCCCAAAAGATCGCAGCCTTCGGCAGCTCCTACGCGGGTTCAGGTGGATCGAGGTGATCCAGTGCGCGATTCACCGCCAACTCGGCCAGAGAAATCATCTGCTGAATCGCCAGCGCGGTATTGCGCTTGGGGCCGTCGAGGTCGAATGCCAGATCGCTGGCCATGACGTTGGCCGAGGCGAGGGTTTCACTGGCATGGGCCAGCAGGGTTTCGCTGTCGACATCGGGGGCGATGACGAAAATGCAGCTGGGACGCCGGTCGGCTAACAATGCCTTGGTTTCAGGCAGCACCAGGTAATGATCGAGCGCACGGTGCGCGGCGGCGTGGAGTTCTTTCGAGTCGAGTGAGGCGTAGGGGGAAACGGGGTCGGTTTCTGGGGGATTCGGTGTGGCTTTGAACATTTTCTTGTTCCTGTAGTGGGGCTGCCACCAATTCGCGACTAAACGAAGGGGTGGCGGCTGTACGCAGGTTAGTCGACCGGGAGGAGACAAGAAAAACCGGCGCGCCCGAGGGCGCCCTGCGCACAGCCACCATAACGAGCAAGGATAGGAATTACCTGACCGTATGGAGTGCAATGCACCTTCTTATCACCTCCGAGCGACTAAACCCGATCGCTGATGGGCAGCGACAGGACTCACGTTAGCCGTGGCGGACAAGGCGCACAAGCCGGCGGATTCTGGCGGATCTGTAGGCTGCGGCGCAAGGTGCTGTAGCCGCGGGCTGAGGATTGAAAATACGGGGGGAAGGGGCGGGGAGGCGGTTACCGTTGGTCGGGACTGTCAGTTTTTACAGGTGGGCAGTGCCGGGGGATGAGGGTATGAATCTCTCAATGCCATCCCACTGGCCGCCTACCACCGCTGAGGAGCTGAATTCATGTCTGATGATCGGGAAGAACTCATAACGCAAGGTCAGGCGTCGCCAGAAACTGAGGGTGGTCACGAGGCCGACGAGCCCACCGCGCGAGCAACACCCAGTTTTTTCTACCCCTATCAGGACTCCATGCTGGTGTCGCCGGTGTACTTCGACATTCGGGTGGGGGGGGAATGGGGACGTCATAACTATCTTCTGGTCGATGAGTATGGTGGCCAACGTTATAGCGGTCTTACAAACGATATCGGTGAGCTTAGGAGGACCGAGCCTGCCACTAAGCATAACGGCCGGGGGCGATTTAGTTTCCAGGCTAATGTGAGAGGTACGTGGACGGAGAAGCGCTATGTGGATTTTGACCTCGCAGCAAAGCCGACACTGACTTCCGGTTCTTCGGTGCCTGAGAAGCCGACCTTCTCAGGCACCAAAGACACAAACCCGAAGGCAGTCGTCTATATAGCAATTGATAATGTCAATATCGGGGAGCGGGCTGTGTCCTCAACTAGCTCCTGGACGTATCAACCGACAAGAAGTCTGGAACCGGGCCCCCATACGGTCTATGTCGAGTACTACGTCCCGTTCCCTGATGGTGATTCCAGTCGCACGGCCTACCCCATTACTGTTGTCCCCGGGGCTGCACTCATCTCCTCACCGAAAACAAACGATGTCGTACTCGTGCGTAGACCGGAAGTCTGGGGAACGGGCTCTAACGGTACGACCGTCACGGTATATCGGCAGGGTGGCTCCGGCGGGCCCTATGGCAGCGGTACGGTCGCCAATGGCATTTGGAAAGTAAGACTGACCCAAGACCTGCCTGAAGGTTCGTTTGTTTTTCATGCTCAAACAACGTTCAACACGCAGCATATTGGCTGGTCAGATCCAGTATCCGTCACCGTGAAGACGAAGCCCGATGCACCGGTTATCACCCCGCCTGGGGAAAACACGGTACAGGATCAGACGTTTACGATTTCAGGAACGGGCGGTGAGGCAGGTGCCACCGTCGAGATTCTTCGTGACTTTTACATCGAACACATCGTTCTTGGCTTCGGCCCAGTGAAGGATGGCGGAAGCTGGGATGTCAGTGTCACCGTACCGCCGGGGCCTATCTCCCTTGTGGCTGAGCAATTCATTGGCAGCGCTGACCATTCCAAGCCCAGTGTTGCTCGCCTCTTCAAAATCCGCCCAGCCAAACTGGTCGTCACCGTAACGCCACAACCCAATGAGCGCATGAAGTTCTCCGGTGCCGGGTTTACCGGTGCCACGGTTGAAATCAGTAAAGTCAGCGGGCCGGGTGGGCAGACGTTGCCCCCTTTCACCGTAAGCGGGGGGCAATGGGAAACGACTGTCAGTAACTGGCCGCCAGGCATGTACACGATGTCGGCCTTGCAAAAGGTCAGTGGTAACGGGGATGACGGGGATGACTGGATCCCCTCCGAGTCCTCTTCGTTCAGTTTCTCTTGGGCACCGCCCAGCCCGACTGAGGTGACCTATACGAAAGAATACACACCCACCTTCTCTGGGAAGGGGTACACCGGTGCCACGGTGTCTCTGAGGAATTCGCAGGGGAGTTCTATCGCGCCTGAGGTCAATGTTGTTAATGGCACATGGTCGAGCAAAGCTTCGCAACTGTGGGGGCCCGAGAACAAACGGCTTGTTCGTGTGCAGCAACGTCTGAGTGGGCAACCACCATCCCTTCCGGTTGAAATCGAGGTAACCATCCCGCCCTTGGCACCTGCCTTCACCGTGACCGAGAACGGGATGTCGCCGACCATCACCGGCACCTGCTGGCCGGGTGCGATTGTGATAATCAAGTTCAGCGGCAGCGCCATCGAACACAAACCGTCCGGCGCCAGCGGCAACTGGACCTTTCGGCGCGACACGCCCTTTGTTGCGGATGTTCCCCATACGGTCACCGTGACCCAGACCTTTGCGACACTGACCTCGCTGCCGACATCCCAAACATTCACCCTACTCACGCCACTCCTCAAACCGGTCATCACCGAACCCCAGAAGGATCAAGAAGTCGGCCGCGAGCTGATCGTTCGCGGCACGGCCGGGGTGAAGGGGGCCACAATGAAGCTTCGGGATGCCCAATACGACAGGCCGTTGGGGGAGCCCAAGCCGCTGACCAGCGACGGCGCCTGGTCAATCGAGCTCGAGGGGTTGGCGTTTCGCAAGTACACCATTGACGCGATACAGAGCATTGGCTCGCGCGAGTTACGCAGCGACTACTGTTTTTTTGAGGTGGTGGTGTTGCCGCCGACCATCACGGTGCCGGCGTCGGGAGGCAATCTGCCGCGGACTTCAACGATCTCCGGCACCGGCCTGCCCGGTGCTCGGGTCGAGGTGTGGCTGCAAGGCCGTGAACAGCCTTTGCTCAGCAATGTTCTCGTCGGCGAAAACGGTGGCTGGAAGGGCGAGGTAACGTTGCCGATCGGGGCGAAAACCATCTGGGCCAGGCAAACCTTTGGTAATGAACAATCGTCCAAGGACAGTCCTCGGCTGACCTATAACGTTGTGCCGGCTGCGCCGTTTATCGAAACCCCCGCCGATAACGAACGGGTGGGTCGGCAGGTAGTGGTGTCAGGTTTTGGTTATTCAGGGGATTCGGTGGCGGTGGCGTTTGCCAATGCGCCACTGACGGTGTTGGGGCAAGGCCCGGTCCTGAACGATCGCACGTGGTCCGTGAGGGTCACGCTAGACCGACCGGGCGGGGCTCACCACTTGATTGCCGTGCAATCGCGCGATGGCTTCACGTCCGTCGCGTCATCTGAACGGCCAGTCCTGCTGGGTTCGTATCTACCGACGATCGACAAGCCTGAGCAAGGGCGATGGGTCACCGACCCGGTCGGGTTTGCAGGGCAAGGTCAAGTGGGGGTTGGGGGGGTGGCTGCCTGGTTCAATCCCGAGCAGGGGCTGGTCAATTTCATTCCGATCGCTGGAATGGATTGGCAGGCAACGGCCAAAGGAGAGTTGAGGACGGGGGGGAATTGGGTTCGCTTCGCGCAAATCGTTGTGGATGGCGAGGGAAACTATCGAGAGTTCTCTGACTGGGCCGACAGCGAACGTTTCGAAGTGGGCCCACAGCCGCCATTGTCTGATTAGCACCCCCGCATGGCTTCCGACGAGCGGTCGGCTCTACTGTCAGTTATGACAGTAGACGCTGGCCTGGCTCTGGCGCTCAATCCAACCATTGAACTGAACCCTGCAACATCCTCGTCAGGCTGTTCAGCGCCCCGTCATCGGTACAAGGAGTTTCACCATGGCTGTTTCCCGGAATCGCCCCTTGCAACAGCTATTCGATGAAGTGTTCAGCGAAGATGAGCGGCGCAAGAAATATCCCGAGCTGAGCACGTACATCGAAGAGGGTGGGTCGGTGTTCCCGCTGGTGGAAAAGGGTGTGCAAGGCCTGGTGCGCGACTTCAAGTTGAGCCGAGAGGATGCGCACGCCTATCTGCGGCGGGCGAATGCACTGGCCATCCATGTGCGGCGCCAGTTCATCGAGCAGACGTTGACCGGTGATGAAACACAATCGCTCCAGGCACTGAGCGGATTGCTGTCATTGGTACCAGGGCCAAGTTTTTATCGGTTGTTCTACCCCCCCTTTGACAGGCTTTGCCCACCGGATGCGCTGGAGTCCGTGACCTCACCGGTTGCCTATCTGATTGAGCTGCTGATGTGGATCAGGGACCGGATCGAGTCTGTCTCAGATGACGACACTGAGCCCTTTCCGAAGATGCCGCTGAACGGGCGACGGACAGATCTTGCGAACTTGTCGATCGACTTCAAGGCGGTGCATCAGGCAGTGTCCTCGGTGGACATCATCGTCCCGGTGCTGGAAACCTTCATCCAGGCCAACAGCAAGGAACCGGTGGACGTTGACGAGGCCATGAGCACGACCCGTTATCCCAATGGGCTGCCCTATTACCGGGACTGGACGACGATCGATTTTGTCGCCCGCCACCATGACCTGTCGGTGGGGGAGGTGGCGCGGGTGGTTGACCTGTCGTTTCCGTACTTTCTGCAACCCGATGGACAGAGCGCTGATGCGGGGCGAGCTTTGCTGCATGCCTCTCGGTTGGGGCCTTACCAGAGGATGTTGTTGACTGAGGATCCCTTTCTCAGTGAAGACCCCGATGAACTGGAGGAATTTTATCTACTGAACTTTGGAGCCTCTGGTATCGAGGGACAGAATATCAACCAGGTACGGTTTTTCTGCGAGAGGACAAAGCTCGAGGCGCTGGAGCTTGAGGCGCTGCTTTCGATTGAAAGCTTCGCCCCTGTACGGTCTGCCAATACAGCGCTGAAAAACGCTGTACCGTTGGATGGTGCGCAGTCGGGCTCGGTCTATCTCAACGCGGGTAAGTCGCCTTCTGTCGGTATCGATTTCCGGGGCGAAGATCGTGAGATCCTTCATCGGTTGAAAGATTGGAGCCACTCACGAATTGACCGCATGAACCGCAAGCTGCGTCTGGACCAATGGCTGGGCCTGCCCCCCGAGCAAGTGGATGCACTGCTCATGGCGGCCATCAATACCGAGACGCGGACGCAGACACCAGAACACTCGTGCTGGATATCGCCTGACACCCTGCGCGCCATTGGCTTGTTTCAAGGGTTGCGCGAGCGTTGCGGCTGTACTGTCGAGGACTTCGCGGTGTTTATCGACCAATTGTCGATCTTCGGTCGTGGCGAAACGCTCTCGCAGTTTGATCGGGTCTTCAATCCACCCTCGTTTTCTGCCGAACCATTAAAGCTCGATGGCAGCCCCTTCCCGGTGTTCCCCGCCCCCGGCGCGGAGGAGATGACGGTCAGCCGGCTCTGCCATGGCCTGGGGATTAACCTGCACACGTACCGTCACCTGGCCGAGGCCATTGCCGTGGCTCAGAAAAAGGAACAAACGCTGCACTGTGACCTGGCGACTGTCTCGAGTTTTTATCGCCTGGTGAAGCTACCGCTGCTGTTGGGGATTACCCCGGTGGAGGCCATCATCTTGCTCATGACGCTGGGCGGGGAGCGCTGGCTCAACGCATTGGCCGGGACTCCTCGGCTCCAGTCGAACGAGCAGCAAGACACAACACCGGATGTGTTGAACGTGATTCATGCCATGGATGCCTGTGTGCGCTGGTGCAACGAGCATCGCTGGGACGAGCCGCCCGTGCCCTGGATGCTGTTGGTGGTTGCGCCCATTACGGTACCGGCAGCCGCGTCTTCGGCTGAGCGCCAGTTGTTCGAACAACTGCGCAACCTGCTGACCGCGGCGCTGTTTTCCAATACGGCGTTACTGATGGCCGGTGTTCCGCCGCTGGCCGGCGGGGCTGACTGGCTGGATTTGCTGACTGCCCTGGTCGACCACGACGGCTTGGTGATGGTCAAGTCGCAGGCGATAGAGCTCGATTACCTGGCGTACGCTCGCGAACGGCTCGACCTGGCCGTGAGGGCCGGTATTGGCGAAGGCGATGCGGCCTCACGCGCGCAGATCGTCGAGAAAATGCTCGACGTACTGCTGCAAGCCAGGGCCGGCCAGGTGTCGGTGGTCAGGGAGTGTCTGGCGGTGCACGCGCAGCTGCGCTCGGAGCTGGTGGTGTGGGTACTCGCCTGGGCGCAGGGCACGGTTTATCAAGTACTCAGGCAAGCCATCGAGCGCACGACCGAGGGTGACGAGGTGGCGGCCTACCGGCGACGAGAAGAGGATGAAGGCGATCCGTTTCTGGTGTTACTGGCCGATGTGCGGCGTCGCAGTGCAGTAGTGATGAAGCTCGACCTCAGCGCCGCACTGCTGGAGGACTACCTGACTTACGGCTACCGCGTCTGGCTCAAGCGTGAGGACAAACATGAGTTCACCTTGAGTACCCTGTACTACCTGACGGTGCTCACCCGGGCATTCAAGTTGGGGGATCAGCCGCCAGCAGCGCTGCTCGATTACCTGCGGGAGGTCAACGCCTTGCCCGACGATCTGGGGACGGATGCCTTGAGTCTGGCCCAGGAGACAGCGGCCATCCGGCTGGCGATTTTTTTCACCTGGAGCATTCAGGAAGTGCGCGAGTGTGCCAAGTGGGTCGACCCGCAGCAGGAGCTGATCAAAAACCTGGTGCAGTTGGATCTGCTGATCCGCGTCCGTGAGTTGGCGGCCAGCAGTGGCATGGATGCCCAGACGATTTTATTGATGGGCACACTCCCGGCAGCGGTTGACAAAGGCGCTTACTCACTGGCGGCCGAGCATGCACTGCTCAGCCTCTCGACGTCCCCCGTGCCCTTCGTTCCCCACGACGGGGAGGCGCTGGAACACACGGTGATGACGACGTGCGTGGTGGATCGTACCAAGTTGGTGGCCAATAAACCCGATGAACAAGCCACCTACACGGTGACCGTTAAAGACCTCAGCGGGAAGGGCTTGAAAGGGGTCAATGTGTACTGGCAGGCCGAACTGGGCAACATCAACAAAAGTGCAACTGACGTCAACGGGGTGGCCACGGCGGTGTTCACCCCAGGCAAGGTCATGGGCACCGCCGCCCCGCGTTACTGGCTGGACCTGTATCCGAAACAGCAGGCGCCCAGTGTGGAGATTGATCTCGATGAAACCACGCTGTTTTTCCCGGCACCACTCATGTCCCAGGTGCCGGACGGCGTTGTACTGGTCGGTCAGGAAGTCGAGCTGTCTGCCGTGATCTTGGATAGGTATGGAAATCGGGGTATTGGCATGTCTGTTCAGTGGGGCGGTAAACCGCAGGGTGACGTGGACTTCCCTGTACCCCAGGTTCAGATGGTTATTCGACCCAGCGAGGCATTGACCAATCAGGACGGGCTTACGCGGGTGTTTGTTTCAAGTCCGTCGGGGGGGACATTCGAGGTCGGTGTCACCAGCCTCGACAGCAAGATCACCGCCTTGTTTGAGTCAATTACCTTCGCCGGTGGCGCACTGCCCCGCTGAAGGGCACTTCCTCAATCCGGGTGCGGGCTGCCCGGTCGCGCTCAACCTGGCTGTACCTCAGGAGCAAGGATCATGGACAACTCGCACATCGCCGGACTGCTCGAACAGCGTCGTACGGCATTGGTCGAATATTGCATCGGGCAACTGAGAAAGGGCCGGCCCGGTGATAAGGACGATCAGTTCAATTTCCTGAGAACACCGGGGGACTTGTTCGAGCTCCTGCGCATGGATCCGCTGGACAGTTACCCGGTGCAGAACTCCTGGGTCGCCGAGGCCACCAGCTGTGCCCAGCACTACATCCATGCGGTTTACCGCAAGCTGGAGCCGGGGTATTCAACCGTCGAGTTCGATAAACGGGATCTGAAAACCTGGGAACTCTATAACAACTACCCGGACTGGGCGGCGTTACAGATGATCGCCCTGTACCCGGAGAACTACATCAACCCCTATGTGCGTCGGCGCAAGACCAGCCTGTTCAAAACCCTTGAAAACAACCTGAACCAGACGCGCCTGAGCACTGATTCCGTGCAAGTGGCGTTAAAGGATTACCTGCAAACGTTCGAGCAGACCTGCAACCTGGAGGTGATCAGCGGTTACATGGACGGCACCTCGCTCACGGGCAACCTCTCCCCCACACGCGCCGATTATTACTTTGTCGGCAAGAGCCGGGCTAACCCCCCTGAGTACTTCTGGCGCAAGGCCGAGGTGGAACTGACGCCCAGTAGCCCGGCGATCAACCCGGCGGCGTGGAGCGAATGGCAGCCGGTCGAGATCCCTGCCGGGGGGAGGATACTGGATATGCGGCCGGTGTTCTGGGGCGGACGTTTGTGTCTGGTCTGGGCGGAGTGGAGTGACCACCGCGTAGCGAGTGTGGATTTCACTCCTCCCGTGCCTTTCAAACTGGAGATCAAACTGGCGTTCATGGCGCAGAACGGTCATTGGTCGCCACCGTTTCCTCTGGACGACGCTGAACCGGCAACGGATGTTTCGGCTGGCTACCGGTTGATTGCCACGGTGTTGGTCGATGACCAGCACCCTAAAGGCAAGTTGGGGGTGTTGTTGACCAATCGCAGCAATCCAGCGTTCGATGTGTACGTGGTCCGCGATGTCCTGTTCCGAAGTGTTGTCAATGATGATGGCGGCTGGCTGGCGCCCTTGGCGAACTATCGTTTTGTCGGACCAGAGATTGTGCAGCATCCGATCTTGCGGCAGAACGTTACGACTATTGTCGACTCCGTCTTAACCCCCGGTAGCTTGACGCCTTACTACTCTTTGCAGGCGATGGTTTTGCGTATTGCCGAGCAGGATGTGTTGTTGGTTAGTGGCCGTTGCGCGGTGAAACCGGGCGCCGTCGGGACGAACAATTTCTTCGATTTGACGTTGATCAACGGGGGAGAGGGAGATCCCGGACCGATCAAAAAATCCTTCTCCAATATGGGGGGGTGGAGTACCGACTGGATGGCCGTTCGTCGGGATAAGGGCGGTTTTACAGAGTCAATCAGTTTTGAATTCGGTGGTTCTACCCCAACGGATAACCTCGGGCGCAAAAATTATGTGGTGACAGTGGGCACGGCTGTGTCGTTTGTTCCGCCGTCGCTGGACAAGACCAACGCCCAGGGCGCGCAATTCCTTGCCCTCAATCAACCTGAACCGACCCTCAAACACGCACGCCTGAACTCGTTGTTCGGGCCCGAGCTGGTGCAGCGCGCCAACATCTCGGTCGAGGCTGTGCTGGACTGGGAGACCCAGCATCTGGAAGAGCCGAAGCCGGCCACGGGTTCCTTCAGCGAGCCCAACGGCGCGTTCGATGGCGCCAACGGGTTGTTCTTCTGGGAGTTGTTTTTTCACCTGCCGCACCTGGTGGCTTCACGCTTAAGCGCCGAAAACCGTTTTCTGGAGGCGCAGCAATGGCTGCATTATCTCTTCGATCCACAGGCACCGGCGGATTCGACAACCATCCCCCCCAAACCCACTTACTGGCGCTGTCGGCCATTGGCGAACGCTGAAAGCTCTGGCAACCCGGACTGTGAAGCCGAGGCACCCACCGATCCGGATGCCATCGGTTATTCGGCTCCCCGGCATTTTCAGATCGTTGCGTTCACCGAGTATGTAAAGAACCTGATGGCCTGGGGCGATGGGTACTATCGCCAGCTCACCCGTGACAGCCTGGTGGCAGCCAGGCTGTGTTACGTGCAGGCCGAGTTCCTGATGGGCAAGGCCCCGACGGCGAGGACCGTCAACCGCTGGCAACCAGCAACCGTCGCTGAGCTGATGGCCAATACCCGCTCGCGGCCCGCGCTGGAAGCGTTCGAAAAAAACCTTGTATTCACCCTGGCGAATGTACCGGCCAAGGCCGAGGTGATGCCCGCACTTGGTCTGATCTGCATCGAGCCGTTTAAGGTGCCGATCAATGAGCTGTTACTCGAACTCTTCGCCATGCCCGGCAGCCGCCTGCACAATCTGCGCAATAACCTCACCCTTGACGGCAAGCCGCTGCTGATTCCGCTGTTCAGTCCGCCGACAGACCCCAACCAGCTTTTACGAGATTTGGCCGCTGGCGGCGCCGGCTCACCGCGGCCGATGGGCGGGCAATTGGTGGTGGTGGCGTTTCGTTGGCGGGTGATGTTCGAGGCCGCGCTGCGTGCGGTGCAGACGCTGCAGGATCACGGCAACCAGGTGCTGCGCCTGCTCGAACAACGGGACCGGGCCGAGATGGAGGAATTGCAACACAGCCATCTGGTGGATTTGGGGACGTACGCCCAGACCGTGCAGGAGCAGACCATCGAGCAGATGAAGGCGACCCAGACAGCCTTGGAGCAGAGCAGGGCGGTGGCTCAGGAGCGTGCGGATGCGTATGCGCAAAAGTATGAGAGCAATGTGAGTGCTGCGGAATATGAAGTGATGGATTTCTTGTTGGCGGCGAAAATAACCTCGATAGTGGGCATTGCGCACAAGGCGGCGGGGGCTCTAGCTAAGACAGTCATTCCGAATCATGTAGGCGCGGGGATGACAGTGTCGTGGGGGGTGTCGAATCCTGGGGGGATAATGGACGCGGTGGGTGGGACTTTCGATATCGCTGCCGCCGGTTTATCACTGAATGCTGAACGAATCGCCACTGCCGAAACCTACCGCCGCCGTCGCGGCGAATGGGACCTGCAACGCCATCAGGCGCTGGCAGAGGTCCGGGCAATCGACGCGCAAATCACCGCGCAAAGCCACGCCGTCGAAGCGGCCAGGGCCAACCTGCGGCAAACCGAGCGGGCCAATGCCCACGCGCTGACGCTTTACACCTTTATGAAGAAGCGGGCGACCAACGCCGAGTTGTTCGGTTGGCTGCTGGGCCAATTCAAGGCCTTGCACTATCAGGCTCACGACGCGGTCGTCAGTTTGTGCCTCAGTGCACAGGCCGCGTTGAGCTTCGAAACCGGCGATTACGATGCGCAAATTCCCCTGCCACAAGTCTGGCTGGACGACCGTCACGGCCTCACGTCGGGTGAACACCTGCGGGTGCACTTGCTGCGCATGGAGCGTGAGTACCTGCACCGCCATGAGCGCCGTCTGGAGTTGGTCAAGACCATCTCCCTGCGGCAATTGTTCAGTGACACGGAGGATCCGCAAGAAGGTTTCGATTACTGGAAGGATGCGCTGGCGGACCTGCAAAAGACCGGCACGCTGGATTTCAAATTCACGCAGTTGCTCTTCGACCGTGACCATCCAGGCCATTACTGCCGGCAGATCAGCACGCTGGAAGTTGACCTGCCGGTGCTGGTCAGTCCGTTCGACAATGTGAAGGCGATCGTGTCCCAGGTCCAGAGCATCACCGCGACCAAGGCGTCGATCCGTTCGGTGGAGTACCTGCACAAGCCAGGCAACGCAGTAGCCCCCGCCGATGTGCGGTTCAACCTGCGCAGCGGCCAGCAGATCGCTTTGTCGGTGGGCGTCGGCGACACGGGCATGGCCACGGTGAAACCCGATGAAGGCTTGCTCAATCCGTTTGAATGCACGGGGGCGGTATCGCGTTGGACACTGAGCTTTCCTCGGCCCGGCAAGGAGCCACAGAAATCCATGCTGGCGTCGTTGACGGACATCATCGTGCGGGTTCGCTACACGGCCAAGGCCGGCGACCCGACGTTTGTGCGAAGGGTCGAGGAGCTGGTCAATCGCTTCGATACGGAAGATCTGCTGGCGCTTGATTGATCGCGAATACGCATGGGTAAACCGGGCAGGGACAGGAGCAGGCAAACATGAGTGAACCAATTATTCAGGCCAATGCGAGTCTGGTAGTCAATGGCGATTTTACCGAGCCCCTCAATCAGGGGTGGATCCGAGGCCCGACTAACCCGACGTGGACCAGCCTCGGTGGCGATGAGTACGAAGGGAGTCCGATACGGCTTTTGATGACCGGGAATGAGTCTTCAGTCAGTCAGGTTATAGAGGTGCCAAAGGACCTTCGCACTGACGCTCGTTACTTCCTGAGCTTTCTCTGCGAATCGTGGCATTACGCCGCCGGTCGTCTGGAGGTCTGTATTGACGGGAGTTCGGAACCTGCACAGGTGATCACACTGCCTCCCGGCTTGCTCGATAGAGAGCACGCTGACGATCAGCGACCGATGCTATTCGATCCTGAAGAATACAACGTCGAGCTGACGCTGCCGCTCAAACAACGCGACAAGGTTCGCGTCAGCGTGTTCAGCCCGGCCAGCAAAGACGATGAGTATGAGCGGCTCATCCGCATCACCCGAATCAGGATTCTCCTGCACCTGGAACCGTTGGTGCTGCAGCAGATGACAGTCGACGACCAGACTCTGTCGCCGGATCGTCCGTTGTATCTGTGTCTCGGGGCTTCCCAACACCGGCTTGGTTTTGTGCCGGTGCCGGGCAACGCCTGGCTGGACACCGAGGCATCGCTTAATATCGAAAATAACCCTCAATTAGGCAGCATTGTTGCGACGCCGATGTGGGGGCTAGACCATCCGCTCGATGCCCCATGGTCGCTCGACTGTCCGGAGATCGGCGACGACGGGCCTCATGTGTTTTCGTTCAACCTGCTGAACAAATACACTGCCGATGCCTACTGCATCAACGCGTCGCTTGGGCATCATCGACTCACGTTCGGCGAGGTACTGGAGGCGGCCTACTACCCGATTTTCGAGTACGCACAAAGCGTGCGCCTGGGAGTTCAGGTGGCGTCGTACTACACCGGTCAAGCACTGAGTGGTCGGACGGTGAACTGGGGATTGAAGGGGCAGCGGCAAGTCATCACCACGCCCACCGATGAAGAGGGCTGGGCGTACTTCGAATACGTACCGAGTGGCTGTGGCGATTTTGTCATCGAGGCGTCGGTAGCGAGTCTGTACTACGCCAGCGGCGTGTTCACGCAAGCGTTTGACGTTCGGGTGCTGGCGACGGATCCCTGGAAGGAGGTCATGGCCGTCATCGATGGCAACGAAACCCACTGGGACGAAAAGACCGGTTACCCCAATCGCGGCACCCAATACCCGGTGACCTTGAAATTGCCTGACGACAGTCCGTTGCGGGGTACCGAACTGTCTCTGCAATGGGAAGGCGACTCCCCTCTCGAGTTAGGGGTAACGGTGGATCCCGAGCTTGAAAAGCCCGTTCCGGTGAGCACCGCTGAACTGACCTGGACCCTGACCTGCGGCGATGACCTCGACGGCAAGTTCGAGCTGTTGCTGGGCTGTTCGAAGCTGTTGCTCCCCTCACGTAAAAAACCAATGTCACTGGCGCGCAACAGGGTCGAGATCGGCGAGGTGCGAGAGGCCAACAAGTTCCCGGTGGCGGATGAAGGGGAAAGTGTGCTGCTGATGGTTCGGGTGGTGCATGTCGTCACCAGCGGCCCCGGTGATCCGGTGGTCAATGCCCTGGTTGACTGGGTGGGCCCCAATGGCACGGTGTCTACGGTCACGGGGGACGGCGGTTGGGCCAGTGTGCTGGATAAACCGGAAAACGGTGGCTCTTACCACATCACCGCCAAGGTCAGGGCACACGCGGAAATGCAGCCGGTTGAGCGGGTGTTTGCGGTGACGGCATTGGAAACCAGCCCATGGAAGGATCAAGTTGCGTTTCATCTGGATAACGAACCCGTGGACCGGGTCACCGTCGGGATCGCCTGTCGACGTGGCAAGACGCATACCTTTCGCGTGACGCCGACGGCGGATAGCCCGGTCAAGGACAAACCCATGATCTTGGCCTTGCGCAATGAAGAGCCGGGTCTGGGGTTGGTCATCAGGGCGCCGACAGCTACGCCGGCAGGTGGCTGGGAATGGCAATTGAGCTCCGTGGCCAACATCAGCCGCAGTGGTTTATTCGAGTTGTCGCTCACCAGCGACGTGATATCGGGCGCTCGGGAGCTCTCCGGGCGTTTACTGTCCGAGAACCTGGCCGATGAAGGGCGCGTCGTGCTCGATCAGGTGTCGGCCACGCTGGGCAACCAGACGCTCTTCCCGTGTCTGGGGGCGGATCATCGTTACAACTTCTTGCCCCATGCGCTGAGCCCGTTGATCGGGCTGGATTTAAAACTGGAATGGTCGGGCACGTCTGTCGAGGAGCTGGAGGCCAAGGTGGAGCCGGAGCCGGGCTTGTCACAGGTCATCAGCGCCGGGGGCGCGACCTGGGTGCTGAACTTCTGCAAAAGTCAGAAAAACGGCCAGTTCTCCCTCGCATTGGAGCTGCCGCAACTCAAGCTGTCGTCTACGGCCAACGTGATGCAACTGGCACACAACAAAGTCAGGATCGCGGCGCTGCACGAAGCGGCCGTGGACCCGGTCGTCGAGCAGGATCGTGCCTGGCAGTGGGTACAGGTGATCTCCAGCTTCACCCGCCGGCCGGTAGCGCAGGTGCCTGTGAAGTGGACGGCGATGGGGGCTACGAGTGAAGTGCAAACCGATGCCAGTGGCTGGTCCGGTTATGCCCTCGCACCAAAGACCGCGCAGCCGCATGTCGTCGAGGTGCTCGTTTCCAGCCCTTATGACGACTATCCGGACAAACGCGCCATGACGGTCGACGTACTGCCGAGCGATCCATGGCAGGGACTTGTTGTTCAGTTCGATCGGCAATCGCCACAGCTTTGGGGCGACAAGACGTATTTCCCGCGGCGCAAGGGTGAACACAGTATCGAGTTGTCGGTACCGGACGACAGCCCGTTGCTGGATCAATACGTAACGCTGGGGTTGACGGGCACGGGGCCTGTCGAACTGGGTGTCAGTTTCGTGCCGTCAGCGCTCGGGGTGCCGCGGTTGTTAACCAGCGAGGGGTTGATCTACACGCTCAAAGGTGGCGATCTGAAGGACGGGAGTTTTGCATTGCGTCTGGCCGCGTCGCGGTTGTCTAACCTGTCACCGGCCAATGCGTTGTCGCTGGGCAGCGGTGCGCAAGTCTTGAAGATCATCGTGAGCAATCGCGTTCATCAGACCCTGGATTGGGGGCAGGCGCTTGATGAGCAGGTCAAGGTGGTGTCGGCCATCAGCGGCAAGCCGATGGCCGGTCGGACCGTGACCTGGCGCAGCCCCGACTTGGGGGGGGTGACTACGGTGACCGACTTCTATGGCGTGGCCCGGATCCGTTTCAATCCGAAAACCCCGGGGGGCGCTGAGCTGACGGCAACGGTCGGGGATGAGTTGCACTCGGACACGCTTACGCTGACCTTTACGCTGAACGAGCCACGCAAGATCAGTGAACTGTATGAACCCGATAACGCACAGTGGCCTGTTGAATGGGAGTCGCAGGTTCACGCACTGGCCAAAGTGGTCTCCAGTAGAACGGGCCTGCCGCTGGAAGGTGTCGAGGTGATGTGGGAGTACGCAGCTCAGGCACTGTCGCCGTCTCGAACGGATAAAGACGGGATTGCAAGGTTGACCTTCGTCCTGGCCGCCGAGGGGCATGGCATATTGTCGGCGGCGGTGAAAGGTGGTGTGGCTGGCTGGGATACGGCGCAGTTGGTGTATGGCGGGGTGATACCGGTGATCGAGTCGCTCACCTGCGACAGGCCAGTCACTTATACGGGGTATGAGGTCAATGCCTGGGCCAGGGTCATTCGCTCTCCCGGCGGTCAGCCCTTTAAAGGTATCAAGATCAATTGGAGTTTCGCGGGGCGCTCATTGCCTGATTCGCTTACCAACGCCGATGGCGTCGCGTCGGTTACCTTTACGACATCCGAAATAGGGGGATTTGATCTGGTGGCCACGCAGGCTTCCGGCTTACCGGGTTCAAAGACACAGCGGATTACGGTGAAGCCTTTGCAGGCAGCAAGGGTGTCTGCACTATCGGCTAACCCCTCTACGCTTAGCGTAGGAGAATCAGCGTCTATCGAAGCAAAGGTAGTGACACTCGTTGGCTTGAACCCCATAGAGGGTAGGAAAGTGGAGTGGATACAAGATGCTGATAGCGAACCGTTTGCTACGACTTACACCGGAACAGATGGCAAGACCAGTATCAGCTTCACAGGTACTGAATCCGGGAGCACGCAAATCAAGGCTGAAGTACGGCATGCCGGGGACGCAGGCCCTTCGTCCAGAACAGTGACCTTGACGATTCTGGAGTAGCAGGCGCGGGTGTTTGAACAGACGACATCAAGGATCGGGTTGGTTTCGTTGAGCCATGTTGGTTAATGCGCAGTTAAAGCACCCCGGCTTTCTTCCAGCTCAAATACTGTGTCACCAGTTCAGCGCCCAGTTCACTGGGCCGCACATCCAGCACCGGCACGCCATGAGCACTCAAGCGCTCATGGCGTTCGGCCCGGGCGTTCAAATAGTCCACCGTGCCGCAATAGGCGAGGGCTTCGTCCAGGGTGTGCACCGGCATTTGCCGCACCGTGTCGAGCACCTCTTCGCGCAAACTCGCCACCAGCACCCGGTGTTGTTTACCAATGCGTTTGACGGCGCTGAGCAATTCTTCGTCGTCCTCATCGCGCAGGTTGGTCACCAGCACCACCAGCGCCCGACGTTTTTGCCGGGCGAGTAACTGGCTGGCGGCGGCCTGGTAGTCGGCGGGGTGCTGGCTGCTATCGAGGTCATAAACGGCATTGAGCAACACGTTGAGCTGGCTGCTGCCTTTGACCGGGGCGAGGTAGCGTGGTTGCTCGCCCGCGAAGGTGCAGAGGCCCACCGCATCGCCCTGACGTAACGCCACGTAGCTGAGCAGCAGGCAGGCATTGAGCGCATGGTCGAAATGCGCCAGTTCACCGTCCTGGCTGCGCATCCGGCGGCCGCAGTCGAGCAGGAAGATAATTTGCTGATCGCGCTCGTCCTGGTACTCCCGGGCAATGGGAGTGCGCTGGCGGGCGGTGGCTTTCCAGTCGATCTGCCGCAGGCTGTCGCCTTCGCGAAATTCACGCAACTGATGAAACTCCAGACCCAACCCGCGACGCTGGCGCTGGCGGACACCGAGCTGGCTGAGCCAGTTGTCGACGGCCAGTAGCTGCGCGCCGTACAGACGGGCGAAATCCGGGTAGACGCGGGTGCTGTCGCTGACGCTCAGGTAGCGTCGGGCGGACCATAAACCGAATCGGCTGGGCAGGTTGATTTCGCAGCACTCGAAGCCGAAATGGCCGCGCCGCAGAGGGTGCAGGCGATAACTGATCAGGCTGTGTTGGCCGGGTTGCAGTTCGACCGATTGCGGCAGGTGTTCGAAACTCAGGCCGTCGGGGACGTGGTCGAACAGTTGCACCTTCAGTGGCTGCGAATAGTCGTGCGCAATCTCCACATAGACTTCTCCCCAGCGCCCAAGCGCAAGACTGCCGGGCATCTGGCGTTGCACCCTGGGTGATGGAAGGCGCATCAGCCGAACGGCATCGAGTAGCGCCAGCAGTAACAACGCCAACAGCAAACCCCAGTTGATCGACAGCAGGCTCGGCGCAACGCTGACGGCCAGCGCCCGGAGTGTGCCGAGCACGATGCTCAGGCCGAGCAGGGCGGCGAGCCAGATCAGCAAGAGGCGGGTGGGTTTCATCTTTCGCAACCCTGTGACTCGTTGAAGGGATCATGCACACGGAAGATCAAAGGATCGCAGCCTGCGGCAGCTCCTACGCCGACCGTATTCTCATCGCGATCCCGTAGGAGCTGCCGCAGGCTGCGATCTTTCCCGGCGCCCCACTGAACCCAAGCCAAACGGTTATCCCTCATATCCTCGGCGCCGGAACCTGATCGAGCAGTTGCTTGAGCACTTGATCGACCTCCAGCCCTTCGATGTCCAGCTCCGGGGCGATCCGCACGCGATGGCGCAGTACGGCCAGCGCGCAGCCTTTGATGTCGTCCGGAATCACGAACTCGCCACCGCGCAGCAACGCCCGCGCCCGGGCTACCCGCACCAGCGCGATGCTGGCCCGTGGGCCAGCGCCAAGGGTCAGGCCGGGCCAGCTGCGGGTGGTGCGCGCCAGGCGTACCGCGTAGTCCAGCACCTGTTCGTCCAGCGGCAGGTCGCTGGCGATCCGTTGCAAGGCCAGTACATCCTTGGCTTGCAGGACGGTGCGCAGCGGTTGCACGTCGAGCATGTCGGCGCGGGTCGAGCGGCTGACCTGACGGACCATGTTCAGCTCCTGATCGGCGTCGGGGTAGTCCATGCGCACCTTGAGCATGAAACGGTCGAGCTCCGCTTCGGGCAGGGGGTAAGTGCCTTCCTGTTCGATCGGGTTTTGCGTCGCCAGCACCATGAAAGGTTGCGCGATGGGCAGGGCGCGGCCTTCGAGAGTGACCTGGCGCTCCTGCATGGCTTCGAGCAATGCCGCTTGGGTTTTCGCCGGTGCGCGGTTGATTTCGTCAGCCAGCAGCAGGTTGGTGAACAGCGGGCCTTTACGCAATTTGAACTGCTCGGTTTGCAGGTCGTACACCGCATGCCCGGTCACGTCGCTGGGCATCAGGTCCGGGGTGAACTGAATCCGTGCGAATTCGCCACCAAAGCAACGAGCGAGGGCGCGAACCAGCAAGGTTTTGCCCAGCCCCGGAACGCCCTCGAGCAGCACATGGCCGCCGGCAATCAGCGCGGTGAGCACATCGTCGATCACCGTGTCCTGGCCGATGACAGCCTTTTGCAACTCAAGGCGCACGGCTTGCGCGAGTTGGCTGGCGCGCTGGCGCTGTTGGGCGGCGTGGGTCTGGCCGACGGGCTCGATAGGTTCATTCATAAGGCATTCCTGAGAGTTTGCAGGTGGGCGACCTGACGGCTGAAGTCGGCGCTGGAGAGCCGCTGTCTGGACCGTGGGCTGAGTGCCTGGCTGATGGCGCGGGTCGGTTGACCGGTCAGGCGTGCGAGCACCTGCCATTGTTCGGCAACGCCGAGTTGTTCGAAGCCCGGGTGACGGTGTCGGGCCCGGCGCAACACGTCGTGTTGCAGGCCAAGTAGCAGATTGTCCTGGCCGCCGCGCCGCAACATGAAGTCAGCGCTGGCGCGCAAGTGCTCCTGAAGTTGCCGGCGGTGTTTGGGTGTCGGTGCCTGCAAGGGGCCCTGACGTAACCCGACATGCCAGATCCACAGGCCCGTCAACACGGCGAGCGCCACCAGTGCCTGAGGGAAATAACGCAGCAGCAAGGTCAGCAGGTTGTCGTGATCAATATTGAAGAGCAGGGTCACGCCCGTGTCCGAATACAGATACCAGAGCAGCCAGGCGTTGTCGTATTGACCGATGTTCGGGGTTTTCCACAGTTCGGCGTCGGTGACCACCGTGATGGAGCCCAGGCCGTAGCTGAGTTGCATCATGTGGGTGGCCAAGGCGCTGTTGGCCCAGGACTGGGCGAGGTTTTTCGGGTCGTCGAGATGAAACTGCGGGTCGAAGCTGGCGTAGGCCGGGGCGTCTTCGTCTTCGAGATAGAGTTTGGTCAGGTTCGGGTAAGGATCTGCTTCGGCATCGGGCGGTGGGTTGCCGAGGTCTTTGCTCATGGATTGATGCAGTTGCACCTGGTCGAGCAGCAAGTCGCCACTTTTACCGTTTTTTTCATCCCACAAGGCTTCGGCCACGAACAGCAAACGTCCACCGGCGCGGGTCCAGTTCAGCACTTGATCGGCCTGGCGCGGGGTCATGTTGGCGCGATCGCCGAGCAGTAACAGGCTGTGCTGACGTGGTTCCAGCAGCGGCAAAATGTCCAGGCTGTTGGCGTGAGTCACCGTCAGCCCTTGTTTACGCAAGAAGTGTTCGGCCGCCAGATACGGGTTGGCTCGGGCTTCGGGGGAAGGGCCGTGGTCGATGACTTCCTGGTAGGGCGTGGCCTGCTGGTACAGATAAACGCCCAATGCACCGAGCAGCCCGACGATCAGCAGGCCGAGGGTCAGCATTCGCCGGTTCAACGCATGGCTCCCGGGCCGAACAACGCTCGCCACTCATTACACAATTCCTGTTGCAGGTGCACCGGTGGCAGGCGATGCCCGTAGGCCATGTTCTGCCAGTGCACGGTCAATGTGTTGCTGAAGGCTTGCAGGGCCGGTTGTTGCAACTGCTGGACACGTTCCAGCACCTGGCCCTCGGTGTCGGCGGCTTTGAGTGGTAGATCGAAATCGTGCAGCAAACGGCTGAGCAGTGCTCGATAGAGCAACCCGAGGGCTTCACGAGGCTGGGTCAGCCAAAGGTTTTCAACACTGGCGGCGATATCGTCTGGCAGGGTTTCACGGTTGAGATCAAGGCCAAACAATTGCGGCGGCGTCGGGTGGGCGGGTGTAGTCCGCGGTTTTGGCTGGCGACTGACAAAGGTCTGTAGCCAATCACGGTAGCGCCAGATCAGCAGCGCGATGGCGCCGATGACGCACGCCCACAGTAGCACCTCGATGACTTGCGCCAGATGGGCGAAACGCTGACTGTCGAACAGTGCGAAAAACGCTTTGAGCCAACCCGGTGTTTCAGCGTTGGCGGGTTGATCGGGCTGTTCTTCACCGAAGCGATAGTGGGTGACGGTCTGCGGATTCTTGAACGGTGGCGCGTCGAGTATGGCTTTGATGCTGTTGCTGGCGGCCTGGCTGGTCAGCGGTTGCTGGAGCAGGCGCGGGCTGTCCGGGGCGTCGACGGGTTCGGCGGCCCAGAGTGGCTGAGCTGCGGGTAGCCACAGCAACCCGACCATCAGCAGGCTGGCCGCGACGCTGCTCAGGCGTTGGCGCAGGCGGCGGAACACCAGTTCGATATCCCAGGCTTCGAGCCGGGTGCGACGGTTCAGGTACAAGCTGAAACCGCAGGCGACATAGATCGGTTCCCAAACGATCAGGATCAACGCGTAAAGCGCATTGATCAGGTGGTCCAGCCAGAGCCAGTCTTGCTCGGTGGCGGCGATCAGCGTTTGCCAGTCCCAGTCCAGTTCGATTTGCGCGGGCAGCAATAGATAGAACAGCACCATCAGACCGATCCACAAGGCAGCTTCCAGATGAGCGCCGATCAGCGTCAGCCAGCGTGCGGCGCCAGCATCGCGTTGTTGCAGCACGGCCAGGCGCTGTTGGCGTTCCAGGCCGCTGAGCCCTTCAAGTTGCACGACCGGCATGATGAAGCTGCGGCTCAGGCCAAGGCGGCGCCAGGTCAGGCTGGCCAGCAACTGTGGTTTGAGCAGGCGTGGCCATTGGCGTAGCGCTTGCTTCAAGGTCGGGGTTTCGCCGAACAGGGCGCTGGAGAGGATGTACAGCGGTAGTCGTTCGAAGGCCGGTTTCAACCACCAGAACAGCAGTACGGCCATCGTGGGCGAGTCCCACAGCAACAGGGTCAGCAGGGCAAAAACCGGCAGCGTGACGATGGCCCAACTGGTCATCAACAGGCGGCGATGTTGCTGGCTCAGCAGAACGCCGAGGTCCATGGCTTCCCAAGTGGTACGAGGGCGAATGACCACGCTGGCGTCAGTCAGGCGCATGGCGTGTGCGTCCGGCAAATATCAGGTAAATCGCCACCACCACCCAAAGGACCGCGCCCACCAGGTATTTGATCAGCGGCGCAGGTCCGGTACGGGATGACCAGTAGGCTTCGATGAACGCGGCAATCAGCAGAAACAGCATGACGCCGCAGATCATCGACACGCTTTTGCGCGCCGCCAAACGCAGCGCTTCACCGCGTGGCAAACGGCCGGGAGCGATCAGCGCCCAGCCCAGTTGCAGACCTGCCGCACCGGCCAGGGCGATGGCGCTGAGTTCGAAGGTGCCGTGGCCGACGACGAATGACCAGAAGTTTTCCCCGTAGCCGATGTGCGTCAGATGGCCAGCAACCGCACCGATCATCAAGCCGTTGAAGAACAGGAAAAACACGCTGCCCAGGCCAAACAGCAAACCGCTGGCGAAGGTCTGAAAGGCGATGCCGATGTTGTGCATGATGTAATAACCGAACATCACCCAGTCATCACTGGCGGCACGTTCCGCCGCGCGCCCCAGGTGACCGGCCATCGGGTCGTACATGCTTTGCATCTCGGCAACCTGTTCGACCGGGATCAGGCTGTAGACCAGCTCGGGGAACCGGTACACCAGCAGACCGATGCCGATCAGCGAGCCGAAAAACAGCAGGCTGGCGACCAGTACAAAGGGCCATTGCGCACGAACCAGTCGAGGGAAGTCGGCAAGGACAAAGGCCAGCAGCTGGGCGCCGACCCGGCTGCGATACCGATAAAGTTGTTGGTGTCCACGCAGTACCAGCTGTTGCAAGGGGTCGATCAGATAGCTGCTGTAGCCGCGTTCCTGAGCCAGTGCGAGGTGCTGGCACACCTGTCGGAAATCCTTGGGGAACGAGGCGCAGTCATTGGCGTCGGCTTTACCGCGCTCGAGCAGATCGAGCCGTTGGGCAAATTGATCCCACTCAGGTTGATGGCGACTTTCGAAAAGGCTCTGTTTCATGTCGGCCCCAGCAGGCCGCGAGCGATGCCATTGAGTTCGGCGACCGCGTGGGACGGTGCAACGTGGAGCGGCTCGGCGAGGATGGCGGCCAGCTCATTGACCCGTTCGCTGGAAAGCTCCGCCTGACGCTCGGCGAAACCCAGCACCGCACGTTGCTCGTTGAGGGTCAGCGCAAAAGACGGGGGCAGCGCCAGGGCCGGCGGTATCTGTGGTCGGGTGACCGGTTGCTCGCGGTAGATCACCAGCGTGCCGGCCGCAATATCGCCCAGCCGTTTGAAAGTCGGATGCTGCAGGCAACTGATGGCACCGAGGGCGTAGCCAAACGGCAGCATGTCGACGAACCGCAACAGGTTGCGGATCAGCGAGGCCGACCAGCCAACGGGCGTTCCATCGTCATGCACGACGCGCAACCCCATCAGCTGTTTACCGGGCGAGCAGCCCTGATTGAGGACTTCGAACAGCACCATGTACCACCAACTGACCAGAAACAGCAGCACCGAGCCCAACCCGATGCCGAGTTTCCCCAGAAAGGCCAGGGCAATGAACAGCAGACCCAGCACCAGCCCGCGTACCCCAAGGTCGACGGTAAACGCCAGTACACGGGGCATCAACCCGGCAGGTCGCAGAGGCAGATCGATGCCTTCCGGCGTTTCAACCTGATACCGCGTGTCCAGTGGCGGAGGCAGCGTTGCTTTCCTTGGCAGTGCCAAATTCTTGCGCATGATCAACCTGATGGTCGGATTCAATACGGTTTCGATGCTAGCAGCCTTCGTAGAGCAAACGACATAACTATGTATGACAAGGCATCAACGAGAAATGCTTGAATAGCAAGATTGCTGGTCGGCGCCGCGCTTGAGCGCCTAGACTTCGCCCGTCTCAAGTTCAGGAACGCCCCGTGACCTCCATCTTCTGGTACGACTACGAAACCACTGGCATCACACCGCGCTGCGACCGTCCGCTGCAAGTAGCCGGGATTCGCACCGATTTCGACCTCAACGAGATCGACGACCCGGTCAATCTCTACTGCCAGCCGAGCGACGATATCCTGCCTCACCCGGCGGCGTGCGTGATTACCGGCATCACTCCCGGCCGACTGGCAGAACAGGGCCTGAGTGAGGCCGACTTCATGACCCGGGTGCATGCGCAGCTCGCGGCCCCCGGAACCTGTGGTGCCGGTTACAACACCTTGCGCTTCGACGATGAAATGACCCGTTACAGCCTGTACCGGAATTTCTTCGACCCGTATGCGCGGGAGTGGCAGGGCGGCAACAGTCGCTGGGATTTGATCGATGTGGTGCGCGCGGCGTATGCGTTGCGCCCCGACGGTATCGTCTGGCCCGAGGAGGACGGCCGCGTCACGTTGAAACTCGAACGCCTGACCGCCGCCAATGGCATCGACCATGGTCAGGCCCACGATGCGTTATCCGACGTGCGCGCAACTATTGCCCTGGCGCGATTGATCCGCGACAAACAGCCGAAACTCTACGACTGGCTGTTCAAATTGCGCAGCAAGCAGAAAGTCATGGATCAAATCCGCTTGCTGCAACCGATGGTGCATATCTCCGGGCGTTTCTCGGCCGCCCGCAGTTATGTGGGTGTGGTCCTGCCGCTGGCCTGGCACCCGCGTAATCGCAATGCATTGATTGTCTGCGACCTGCATCTCGACCCTCAGGGGCTACTTGACCTGGACGCCGAAGCCTTGCGTCAGCGGTTGTATACCCGCCGTGAGGAACTGGCCGAAGGCGAGTTACCGGTGCCGCTCAAACTGATTCACATCAATCGCTGCCCGGTAGTGGCGCCGTTGTCGGTGGTGCGCGGTGAAGACCAGCAACGATTGCAATTGGACATGGCGCTATATCAGACACGGGCGCTGCGGCTAAGTGACGCACAAGAAGTGTGGCGAGATAAAGTTCTGGCGATTTATGCCAGTGAGGATTTCACCCCAAGTGAAGACCCTGAGCAACAGTTATACGACGGCTTCATTGGCGACCGCGATCGGCGTTTATGTGAACAAGTCAGAACGGCTGACCCGATGCAATTGGCACAAGAGCAATGGCCGTTCGATGATGAACGTCTGCCGGAATTATTATTTCGTTATCGCGCACGTAACTTTCCCTACACGTTGAATGACGAGGAACACGAGCGCTGGAGATTATTCTGTCAGCAACGTTTGTCAGACGCGCGATGGGGGGCACCCAATACCTTGCAGCGGTTTAATGAGGCGATGACAGAGTGGTCACTTAGTGCTACAGCGATTCAGCAGCAGGTACTGGACGAGTGGCGTGAGTATGCCGACGCATTACGCAAACGTTTGGACCTTTGAAATACTCTGTACAAATGCCCGAATGCCGGACATAAAAAAACGCCAGCGGATGCTGGCGTTTTCTGGTGTTCGCAAATGAACCTGCGAAGCGGGTTGCGGCTTAGCCCAGCAGGGTAGCCCAGCCTTCAACCACGTCACCGCCCCACTTGGCTTTCCACTCTTTCAGAGTCTTGTGGTTGCCACCTTTGGTTTCGATGACTTCGCCGTTGTGCGGGTTTTTGTATTGTTTAACCTTGCGAGCACGCTTGGTGCCGGTAGTTTTTACAGCGCCGCGTGGCGCTTTAACTTTGGATTCCGGATCCAGCAGGGCGATGATGTCGCGCAGGGACTTGGAGTATTCGCCCATCAGGGTGCGCAGTTTGCCTTCGAATTCCAGCTCGGTTTGCAGTTTGTCGTCTTGGGACAGGTTCTTCAAACGGGCTTGCAGCTCTTTGATAGCTTCTTCGGTGGCGCGGTATTCGTTGATCAAGGACATGGGGACTACCTTATGTTAGGCGCTGGATGACAGGGTACAGTGGCGCAATAATAGTCAGGGTGTTTCACCAAGTAAACATTTAAGCGGGTTTTTATTTAATTTAATTAGAGTGTTTAGCGCAAAAGCCTCACTCGCTGTTAAAACTTGTCAGGGTTTCATCACCGATACACACAAATGCCTGCTTGCGTATTTTTCCCAAGAACATTGTTGAACGTTCAGACGCAGCCAACCGGCAGCGCGAGGACGCGCTCTACTGGGCAGGGCATCAGGATTACTGCAGTTTTGCTGCGCAATCGCTAGGCTCTGTACGAAAACTGTCTGCGCGTCGACCAGGCTGCGTTAAAAACAGGCTCGGAATGCTCATTTAGGGGCCTAAACTCCGCTTCCTCGCCTGTTTTTGCCTTGCCTGATCGCCGCTCGACGAGTTTTCGTACAGACCCTAGAATGGCGGCCTTTGCGAAGTTCTGGAGTTTTCCCCCCATGCGCACTTTTCGGCTAGTGATTGCTTGCCCGGACCGCGTCGGTATCGTTGCTAAAGTCAGTAACTTTCTGGCGTCACACAATGGCTGGATCACTGAAGCGAGCCATCACTCGGACAATCTCAGTGGCTGGTTTTTCATGCGTCACGAAATTCGTGCCGATTCGCTGCCATTCGGCCTTGAGGCGTTTCGTGAGGCGTTTGCGCCGATCGCCGAAGAGTTCTCGATGAACTGGCGTATCACCGACACCGCGCAGAAAAAGCGCGTTGTACTGATGGCCAGCCGCGAGTCTCACTGCCTGGCGGACTTGCTGCACCGCTGGCACAGCGACGAACTGGACTGCGAAATCTCCTGCGTGATTTCCAACCATGACGACCTGCGCAGCATGGTCGAGTGGCACGGCATTCCTTACTACCATGTGCCGGTGGACCCGCAGAACAAAGAGCCGGCATTTGCCGAAGTCTCGCGCCTGGTCAAACAGCACGACGCCGAAGTCGTCGTGCTTGCACGTTACATGCAGATCCTGCCACCCGAGTTGTGCACCGAGTACGCCCACAAGGTCATCAACATTCACCACAGCTTCCTGCCGTCGTTCGTCGGTGCCAAGCCGTACCACCAGGCTTCGATGCGTGGCGTGAAACTGATCGGCGCGACCTGCCACTACGTGACCGAAGAGCTGGACGCCGGTCCGATCATCGAGCAGGACGTGGTACGCGTCAGCCACAGCGACAGTATCGAAGACATGGTGCGTTTCGGCCGCGACGTCGAGAAAATGGTGCTGGCCCGCGGCCTGCGCTATCACCTGGAAGATCGCGTGCTGGTGCATGGCAATAAAACCGTAGTGTTCTGATTGCCGAGTACTGATTGAAAAAACAAGGGCCTGAGCGTTCAATCGCTTCAGGCCCTTTTTTTCAGAGTGAGGTAGGGGAGATGGCTGATCCACTGGATAAAGCGACATCCAAAGCGCCCGCGACCTTGGGCGAGGGCTGCTTGAGTCGGTACGATCCGGATGAGCTGAGCCCTGAAGACGGCACGGAGTTTCCCGGCGCCGCGAAATTGTGGGAGCAGTTGAAGCCAGACGTTGACGATGAAACTGCGAGCCCTGAAAAGATTCCGAGCGCAACGCATAACCCGTAGCAGCTGGCGTAGCCTGCGTTCGGCTGCGCAGCGGCCGTAAATCCTGCCTCCTCGGTTAACCTGAAAAAACGTGGTGCCTGATTTTACGACTGCTGCGCAGCCGAACGCAGGCTACGCCAGCTGCTACGGATTGCGTACATCCGCCCCCGTAGGAGCTGCCGAAGGTTCGGGCCGCGTTCGGACGATCTTTTGGGAATTCACCCCTAAGCTTCTTTGAACTTCATCAATTTGTTCAGCAGTGGTTTGCCGGCCATCAGCAGGAACACCGGTGCGCCGGCCAGCAAGTAGAAGTAATAGGTCATCGCTCGCCAGATCAGAATCGCTGCCGCCGCCGTCGATTTCCCCACCATGGGGGCCAACAGCGCCGCCGACGTCAATTCCGCCGCTCCGGCACCACCCGGCAGCAGGCTGAACTGCCCGGCGCTGAGCGACAGCATCTGGATCAAAAAGCTCCAGGCCCACTGGAGATCCGTGCCCAGCCCCCGCAAGGCCAGATACAACACGCTGTAGCGCAGTAACCAGTGCACGCAGGTCAGTGCAAATACCATGATCAGTGTGTGAACAGGCAACTTGAGTGTGTCCGTGAAGGCCGCGAGAAAGTGCAGCAGCTTGCGTGCCCAACGACGTCGGGTGGCAGCGTTGAGCTTGAAGTGCTTGAGCACGCGACCGCTGAGGCGAATCAGCAGACGATGGTAGCGTGCCACCACCACGCAACTGAACAGGCCGCCCACCATCGAAATGGCGCTGAGCGTCAGCATCCACTCCAGGTTCTGACTCAGGTGCTGAAACAGCGCATACACCACAATGGCGATCAGCGCGCAGAGAAAGAACAACAAATCGCTCAACTGGTCCATGGCGAACACCGCGCTGCCATGTGCCGGGCGCACGCCATTGCGTGCCAGCAGCGCCATCAGCGTCAGCGGTCCACCGCCGCCGCCAGGAGTCGCGCAAATCGCAAACTCGGTGGACATCACCACCCCAAGGCTTTTCAGGCGACCTATCCGGCTGCGCTGTTTACCCAGCAACAAGCGTAAGCGCAATGAATTGATGAGCCAGCAGAGCAGGATCATTCCCGGCATCGTCAGCAAAAATGTCAGCGGAAAGTGCTGCAGTCGTGGCCATAGTTCACTTGCGCCCAGCAACAGGGGGATCAGCACTGCGCAGAGCAGGGCTGCGACCAGCCATAGGACGCGACTCATGCGGCGCTACTGACCCGAGCGCTTTGCGTGTGCAGCCACTGGGCTTTGGTCATTGGCACCCGGCCGTCATTGAGCAAGCGTTCAAGGGTGTGCAGCCAGTAAGTACGGGAGAACTCATGGCGGATGTCCACCGGGTGTACGCCCAGGCGAATCACCGGGGTGTGCTGCCAGCGCAGTTCGCGTTGAACGCTGACAATCTTCGACGCCCCACGACGCCAGGCGCTGCGCGCGCTCCAGACCAGGCCAGGGGCGTTGATCCGGGAGAAGTCCGGCAGGCGATACAGATGCTGCGGATCACTGGTGTAGCTCAGCGGTAACTGGCGCAGGGCTTGACGCGTGCCTTCGCTCATCAGCCAGGCCGGTGCGACAAAACCCTCCAGTGGCCAGTCGTAACGGCTGAACAATTCGATCCCGGCGCGCAGGCGGGCGAGCGCAGCCGGTTGCGAAAGGCTATAGAACTCGCCTTCATGGGTGTAGACCCGGCGCATGAACCAGTCACGGGGGCGCGCCGTTAGCGGGCTGTCATCGCAATGGTAATAACCGTGCAGCACCAGTTCGTCGCCGCGCTCGATGCGGCGGGTCAGCACGCGCCGCAAACCTGGATGGGCATCGAGGTCGTTGTGTTTGTGGAAGTCGGGGACGACCAGCCACGTCATCGGCACCTCGCCGAGCGCGTCCACCGCCGCGACAAACGGCTGAAAGTCGGCCCAGGTTTGCGGGGTGACGTCATGTAGCACCAATAGCAGGCTGGGCGTGTTCATGGGTTCAGCCATTGGCCAGCAGCGGCAACGTGTCGCCGAGGACTGCGTGATAGTGACCCAGCAGGCTGTTGACCACCGAGTCCCAGGCGTAATGCTGTTCGACGTGTCGGCGGGCGTATTGGCCGAGATCGTCAGGCTGTGCAAACAGTTCGCGCACAGCGTTGGCCATCGCCACTGGATTGTTGGGGGCGCAGAGTACGCCGCAGTGCTCGTTGATGGTTTCGTTGAAGGCGCCAGCCGCCACTGCGACCACCGGAATGCCACAGGCCATGGCTTCGAGAACGACCAGACCAAAGGTTTCCTGATCGCCTGCGTGCAGCAAGGCATCGGCGCTGGCCATCAGCCGGGCCACCTGTGATGCAGGGCAGAACTCATCGACCAGCGTGACGTTATCCGGTACCTGTGCCGGCATCGAGGAGCCGACCAGCAACAGGTGATAGCGGTTTCCCAGACGCTTCATGCAATTGAGCAAAACGGGAATGTTTTTCTCCTTGGAACCTCGCCCGGCGAAAATCAGCAGTCGAGTGTCTTCGGCGATCTTGAGCTTCCTCCGCAGATCCGGGGCACGGGCGTCTGGATTGAAGGTTTGCAGGTCCACGCCCAAGGGCTGGACGTAAACGTTTTTGACCCCAAGCCCCATGAGCTTGTCGGCCATGATCTGGCTTGGCGTCAGTACCCGATCAAAATTACCGTACAGCTTGCGGATATAAGCTTCGACATTCGGCGTGACCCAGTTGCCCATACGGTTGCTCGCCAAATGCGGCAAGTCGGAGTGATAGAAACCAATCACTGGAACGTCCAGTTCGCGCCGCGCATCCAGAGCGGCCCAGGCTGTCAGGTAAGGATCGCCGACTTCTATCAGGTCCGGTTGCAGGTCGTGCAGGGCATTACGCCAGGGCGCCAGTCGAAGAGGGAAGCGATAGCCTTTGCCGAAGGGCAGGGCTGGAGCGGGAACCTTATAAACCCCGTCGTGCTCGCTCGGATGCGCCCCCGGGATCAGCAAGCTGTGACGAATCCCAGGCTTGCGGCCCAGACGACGGTGCTTGGCATCCAGATAGGTGCGCACGCCACCGCTGGCCGGTGCGTAGAACATGGTGATGTCAGCGATATGCACGATGACCCTCCCGTCTATCCGTTGTTCTCCTTAGGGTTGACCCTTATGAAGAATAGATGTTCGGTTGGGGATGTGTGGCGGGGTGTTGGTGAGGTTTTGTGGTGTTTGACAGACCGCTATCGCGAGCAAGCTCGCTCCCACATGGATCTTTGTCGCGCTGGAGATCCACTGTGGGAGCGAGCTTGCTCGCGATGGGGCCTTCAAGGGCGCGTCAGATCCTGAAGCTCCCCACCAATTGCTTCAACCGCGCCGCTTGCTGCTCCAGATCGGAACAGGCACGCAGCGTCGATTGCAGGTTTTCCACGCCTTCCTGATTCAGGGTGTTGATCTCGGTGATGTCGACGTTGATCGATTCCACCACGGCGGTTTGTTCCTCGGTGGCGGTGGCCACCGACTGGTTCATGCCGTCGATCTCGCCGATGCGCAGCGTCACGCTGTTCAGGCGTTCACCGGCGAGGTTGGCAATCTCCACGCTGTCCTGGCTGTGACGCTGGCTGTCGCTCATGGTGCTGACCGACTCGCGGGCGCCGACTTGCAGCTCCTCGATCATGGTCTGCACTTGCTGCGCCGATTCCTGGGTGCGGTGCGCCAGGTTGCGCACCTCGTCGGCCACCACGGCAAAACCACGTCCGGCTTCACCGGCCCGTGCTGCTTCAATCGCCGCGTTGAGCGCCAGCAGGTTGGTTTGCTGGGAGATGCTGGTGATCACTTCGAGAATCTGCCCGATGTTCACGGTTTTGCTGTTCAGCGACTCAATGTTGGTGCTGGAGGCGCTGAGCATGCTCGACAGCTGATTCATCGCGGCGATACTGCGATCGACCACTTGCTGGCCGTCTTCGGCCAGGCTGCGGGCATCGCTGGCCTGGTGCGAGGCCTGCGCCGCGTTACGGGCGATCTCCTGAGCAGCAGCGCCCAACTGATTGATCGCGGCCGCGACACTGTTGGTTCGGCTCGATTGTTCGTCAGAGTTGAGCATCGACGAGTTCGATGCGCTGACGACTCGCAGTGCAACTTCGTTGACGTGCTCGGTCGCCGACGACACTTCGCGGATCGAACCATGGATACGCTCGACGAAGCGGTTGAACGCGCTGCCCAGGATGCCGAACTCGTCCTGGCTCTGGATGGTCAGGCGGCGGGTCAGGTCGCCTTCACCGTCGGCAATGTCCTGCATCGCGCGGGTCATGACGTGCAGTGGCTGGATCAGGATGCGGATCAGCATGCCGAGCAAGGCAATGATGATTGCCACGGCAATGATCGTGGCAATGATGGCCGAGGTGCGGAAACTGCTGAGCATGGCGAAGGCTTTGTCTTTGTCCACCGACAGACCGACGTACCAGTTGACCGATGGCAGGCCTTTGATCGGCGTGAAGGTGACGATACGGGTTTTGCCGTCGACCTCGACTTCACTGATGCCGCCGCTGATGCGCGGGGTGTTCTTCGGGTAAGCCTCGCTGAGGGACTTCATCACCATGGCTTTGTCCGGGTGGACCAGGATCTTGCCATCGGCGCTGACCAGGAAGGCATAGCCCATGCCGCCGAAGTCACGCGCGGTCAGGGTGTCGATCAGGGTTTGCAGGCTCAAGTCGCCGCCGACCACACCAATGCTTTGCCCGGCTTTTTTCGAGGCGGTGGCGATGGAAATGATGGTCTGGCCGGTTGCCGCGTCTATATAGGGTTCGGTCAGGGTGGCGGTGCTGCTGTTTTCAGCGCCTTTGTACCAGGGGCGAACCCGGGGGTCGTAGCCGTCCGGCATCTTGGAGTCCGGGCGGTTGATGAAGGTACCGCTGGCATCGCCCAGGTACCTGGCCATGAAGGTCGACGCCAGGGCATTCTGCTCAAGCAGGTTGGCAACGTTGCTGTGTTCGGGGTTGAGAGCGATGTTCTGGGCCAGGTTTTCCACCATGAGAATCCGCCCGGCGAGCCAGGACTGGATATTGGAGGAAGTGACATCGCCCATCTCATGCAGGTAATTGTCCAGGTCCTGGCGAATCGCGTTGCGCTGTAAATAGTCGTTGTACAGCGTGAACGAAGCGAAGGCGGCAATGACGATGAGGGCGGCGGCAAGCAGGATTTTGTGGCTGAAGCGCAGGTTTTTGTTCATGGCTTGTGGTGTCCGCTAAGGTCATATTTGTTGGGGCGTGTTGCATTAAAAAGCGCGCGCAAAATGGGCGCTGTCGCACGTAAGCTGATATTTCCGTCTGTCCTTAAGGAATTATCGGACCTGATTTTCAGTCTGGTCTCTTGCTTGTATCTATCGGCTGCGCAGGACTAAAGCTTAGGGGCTTGAAATCGGCGACGCGACAGGCGGCCAAAAAGCGAAAGATCGCAGCCTTCGGCAGCTCCTGCGCCCACCCACGTAGGAGCTGCCGCAGGCTGCGATCTTTTGATCCCGCTTCTAAACCTTCGGTTTGGCGTGAGCCGCCAGGCGTTCCAGCGCTGCACGTAATTTCGGATCGCTGATGCCATCGGCTGTAGCCTGGATGGTTGCGCCCGCATCGATCGACAAACTGATGGTATGGCCAGTCGCCCCTTGCTGCACGGTCGGCGGTTGCACCTTGAACAGAATTCGCGTCAGGCTGGCGAATTCGTCGAACATCTGTAATTGCCGTTGCAGACGCTTTTGCTGGTAGCGCAGACGGGTTGCCCAATGACCGTCGGTGACAATCAGCAACAAACTGCCTTCGCGCCACGAGGCCACGTGACAATGTTCACGGGCGGCGGGCTGCAACTGGCTTTCCAGTAACCGCTGTAAATGACCCAGGCGTTGTGCGTGACCGAAAATGGCTTTTAACGGTTTGGCTTCGCGAAGCAGAACGGCGGGTGCTCTGGCCGTAAGAGGGCGAAATGCCATGAGGGGGCACCTGAAGTAACAGAGCCGCCATGGTAGCAGAAAGCACTTGATGCGCCTGACCCATTGCTTTGTGACCGCTTTACTCATTAAATCAACGAGTAACTTATGCCGTGAATGGCTTGAAGTTCAGCAAAAAGCCCTTATTTTAAGTGAGCCCCGTAACAGCGCTGTGCATGCATCGTGGAACAACGCCACTTTCCTCACCATCGTTTCCGGGTAGAATGCTCGTTCGCATGCGGCCATGAGGGCTGCACGGGCGACTCACGGGGCCGCCCTCCATCCCTTTGTGTGGAAGATCCTGCCGATATGTTTGCGCCTTTGTTAAAGAAACTTTTTGGAAGCAAGAACGAGCGTGAAGTCAAACGCATGCTCAAGACGGTACAGATCGTCAATGCCTTCGAAGAGCAAATGGTGGCCCTTTCGGACGATCAGCTGCGCGCCAAGACTGATGAGTTCAAGGCCCGCATCGCCAAAGGTGAAACCCTCGACAAACTGCTGCCTGAAGCCTTTGCGGTTGCCCGCGAAGCCGGCAAGCGGGTTATGGGTATGCGCCACTTCGACGTCCAGTTGATCGGCGGCATGACCTTGCATGAAGGCATGATTGCCGAAATGCGTACCGGTGAAGGCAAGACCCTGGTGGCAACACTGGCGGTTTACCTGAACGCGTTGTCCGGCAATGGCGTGCACGTTGTCACCGTGAACGACTACCTGGCTCGTCGTGACGCCAACTGGATGCGTCCGCTCTACGAATTCCTCGGCCTGACCGTCGGCGTGGTTACGCCGTTCCAGCCGCCGGAAGAGAAGCGTGCCGCCTACGCCGCCGACATCACCTACGGCACCAACAACGAATTCGGTTTCGACTACCTGCGCGACAACATGGCGTTCAGCATGGAAGAAAAATTCCAGCGCGAACTCAATTTTGCCGTGATCGACGAAGTCGACTCGATCCTCATCGACGAAGCCCGTACCCCGCTGATCATTTCCGGTCAGGCTGAAGACAGCTCCAAGCTCTACATCGAGATCAACAAACTGATCCCGCAACTGGAGCTGCATATCGAAGAAGTCGAAGGTGTCGTCACCAAGGCCGGTCATTACACCGTCGATGAGAAGACCCGTCAGGTCGAACTCAACGAAGCCGGTCACCAGTACATCGAAGACGTGCTGACCCGCATTGGCCTGCTGGCCGAAGGCGAGAGCCTGTACTCGTCACACAACCTGGGCCTGCTGACCCACGTTTATGCCGGTCTGCGCGCGCACAAGCTGTTCAATCGCAACGTCGAATACATCGTCCAGGACGGTCAGGTCGTCCTGGTCGACGAACACACCGGTCGTACCATGCCGGGTCGCCGTCTGTCCGAAGGCCTGCACCAGGCCATCGAAGCCAAGGAACACCTGAACATCCAGGCCGAAAGCCAGACCCTGGCCTCGACCACGTTCCAGAACTACTTCCGTCTCTACAACAAGCTGTCCGGCATGACCGGTACGGCGGACACCGAAGCGTTCGAATTCCACCAGATCTACGGTCTGGCGGTGATGGTCATTCCACCGAACAAGCCGCTGGCGCGTAAAGACTACAACGACCTGGTGTTCCTCACCGCGGATGAGAAATACGCTGCCATCGTTGCCGATATCAAGGAAAGCATGGCTCAGGGGCGTCCGGTTCTCGTGGGCACCGCGACCATCGAAACCTCCGAGCACATGTCCAGCCTGCTCGTGAAGGAAGGCATCGAACACAAGGTTCTGAACGCCAAGTTCCACGAAAAAGAAGCCGAAATCATCGCTCAGGCCGGTCGCCCGGGTGCGCTGACCATCGCCACCAACATGGCCGGTCGTGGTACCGACATCCTGTTGGGCGGTAACTGGGAAGTGGAAGTCGCCTCCCTTGAGGATCCGACACCCGAGCAGATCGCCCAGATCAAGGCCGATTGGCAGAAGCGTCACCAGCAAGTGCTCGAGTCGGGCGGTTTGCAGGTGATCGCCTCCGAGCGCCATGAATCGCGCCGTATCGACAACCAGCTGCGTGGTCGTGCCGGTCGTCAGGGTGACGCCGGTTCCAGCCGTTTCTACCTGTCGCTGGAAGACAGCCTGATGCGTATCTTCGCCTCTGACCGGGTGAAGAACTTCATGAAAGCCCTGGGCATGCAGCCTGGCGAAGCGATCGAGCACCGCATGGTGACCAACGCTATTGAAAAGGCTCAGCGCAAGGTTGAAGGTCGTAACTTCGACATTCGCAAGCAACTGCTCGAGTACGACGACGTCAACAACGAACAGCGTAAAGTGATCTATCACATGCGTAACACGTTGCTGGCTGCCGATAACATCGGTGAAACCATCGCCGACTTCCGTCAGGACGTGCTCGACGCGACCGTCTGCACTTGCATTCCACCGAAATCGCTGCCTGAACAGTGGGACGTTGCCGGTCTGGAAGCTGCCCTGCAAAGCGACTTCGGGGTGGCACTGCCGATCCAGCAATGGCTCGATGAAGACGATCACCTGTACGAAGAAACCCTGCGCGAGAAGCTGATGCAAGAGCTGCTGGCGGCGTACAACGAGAAAGAAGAGCAAGCGAGCGCCGAAGCGCTGCGTACCTTCGAGAAGCAAATCGTGCTGCGCGTTCTGGACGATCTATGGAAAGACCACCTGTCGACCATGGACCACCTGCGTCACGGTATCCACTTGCGTGGCTATGCGCAGAAGAACCCGAAGCAGGAATACAAGCGCGAGTCGTTCACGCTGTTCTCCGAGTTGCTGGATTCGATCAAGCGCGACTCGATCCGTGTGCTGTCGCACGTTCAGGTTCGCCGCGAAGATCCGATCGAAGAAGAAGCGCGCCTGCGTCAGGAAGCCGAGGCACTGGCTGCACGCATGCAGTTCGAACACGCCGAAGCCCCTGGTCTGGAGCAACCGGAAATGTTGGGCGAAGAGGTCGATGTGGCACTCGCTGCCGCTCCGGTGCGCAACGAGCAGAAGCTGGGCCGCAATGAGCTCTGCTACTGCGGTTCGGGCAAGAAGTTCAAACACTGTCATGGTCAGATCAACTAAGATTTCTGCCAGACATTGAAATACCCGCGCCGCGACCGGCTTCAGCCGTCGCGGCGTTTTACCATTTAAAACACCGATGCCACGTTAAAAAGAACAGGGCGACGACGGTGCAGACATTACATTAAGAGGAGCGCTTTCATGGCTGTTGGTCTTGGTCCTTTGCCAACGTTGCACCCGGTTGCCGGTTTTGAACTCGGTATCGCCTCGGCCGGCATCAAGCGCCCTGGGCGCAAAGATGTCGTGGTCATGCGCTGCGCCGAAGGTTCCACGGTCGCCGGTGTGTTCACGTTGAACGCCTTTTGCGCAGCGCCAGTGATTTTGGCCAAGCAACGCGTGCAGGGCCCGGTACGTTATCTGTTGACCAACACCGGCAATGCCAACGCCGGCACCGGTGAGCCTGGCCTGGCCGCCGCCGAGCGCACGTGCGCCAAACTGGCTGAGTTGACCGGTGTCGATGCAAGCCTGGTGCTGCCGTATTCCACCGGCGTGATTGGTGAACCGCTGCCGGTCGAAAAGATCGAAGGCGCGCTGCAAGCGGCCCTCGACGACCTGTCGGAGAACAATTGGGAGGCCGCGGCTACCGGGATCATGACCACCGACACCCTGCCAAAGGGTGCGAGCCGGCAGTTCCAGCATGAAGGCGTGACCATCACCGTCACCGGTATCAGCAAAGGCGCTGGCATGATTCGCCCGAACATGGCGACCATGCTCGGTTACATCGCCACCGACGCCAAAGTGTCCCGCGAAGTGTTGCAGAACCTGTTGCTGGACGGCGCCAACAAGTCGTTCAACCGCATCACCATCGACGGCGACACCTCGACCAACGATTGCTGCATGCTGATCGCCACCGGTAAAGCCGCACTGCCGGAAATCACCTCCGCCAGTGGTCCGCTGTTCGCGGCGCTGAAGCAGGCGGTGTTTGAGGTGTGCATGGACGTGGCTCAGGCGATCGTTCGCGATGGCGAGGGCGCGACCAAGTTCGTCACCGTTGAAGTCAACGGCGGCGGCAATCACCAGGAATGCCTGGACGTTGGTTACACCGTGGCGCATTCGCCATTGATCAAGACCGCGCTGTTCGCCTCCGATCCAAACTGGGGTCGCATTCTGGCGGCCGTGGGGCGTGCCGGTGTGCCGAACCTGGACGTGAGCAAGATCGACGTATTTCTCGGTGAAGTCTGCATCGCCAGCCGTGGTGCCCGCGCCGCGACTTACACCGAAGCCCAGGGTTCGGCCGTGATGCAACGCGAAGAAATCACCATTCGTATCGAGCTGGGCCGCGGTGATTGCAGCGAAACCATCTGGACCACCGACCTGTCCCACGAATACGTGAAGATCAACGCCGAATACCGCACGTAATTACGTTTAGACCGTATCGCTCCAATCGCGAGCAAGCTCGCTCCCACAGTAGATTGAGGTGCACACAAATCCAATGTGGGAGCGAGCTTGCTCGCGATGAGGGTCTGTCAGTTACCACAAGACTGGCTTGTTCATTTCATAAAAAGGCGCCTGAACATGAGTTACCACCTGATCATCGGCGACAAACTGTATTCCTCCTGGTCCCTGCGCGGCGCTCTGGCGCTGGAACTGGCTGGCGCGACCTACACCGAAGAACTGATCAAGCTGAACCAGCCTGACACCCGCGAGCGCTTGCTCAAGCACTCGCCGACCGCCAAGGTCCCATTGCTGAAAACCGAACACGGCACCATTGCCGACTCGTTGGCGATCGCCGAGTATCTGGTTGAGCGTTTCCCGAACGCCAACCTTTGGCCGAAGGACATTGCCGCCCGTGCCCAGGCGCGCTCGGCGTGCGCGCAGATGCACAGTGGTTTCTTCGCCATGCGTGGCAACATGCCGTTTGACCTGAGCCACGATGCGCCGCTGTCGCCGATGCCGCCGGAAGTGACGGTGGAAGTCGAACGGATGCTGGCGTTGTGGGCTGAATGCCGCGCGGTTGCAACCGAAACCGGCCCGTTCCTGTTCGGGAGCGTGAGTCTGGCCGACGCCTTTTTCGCACCGATTGCCGTGCGCTTGCGTACTTATCAAGTAGCGTTGCCGGCGGTTGATGCCGCTTATGTCGAAGCAATTTACCAATGGCCAGCCTTCAAGGCCTGGCAGAAAGCCGGTTTAGAGGAAATAGTGCGGTGAAACGAGTTCATGTAGCGGCAGCTGTCATCCGTGATGCCAGCGGCAGGATCCTCATCGCTCGCCGCGCCGATACCCAGCATCAGGGCGGTCTGTGGGAATTTCCCGGCGGCAAGGTCGAGGACGGTGAAGCGGTGCAAGCTGCGTTGTCCCGCGAGCTGCAGGAAGAGTTGGGCATTGTGGTCAGTGCCGCTCGGCCATTGATCAAGGTTCAGCATGACTATCCGGACAAGCAAGTGTTGCTGGATGTCTGGGAGGTCTCGGCGTTTACCGGCGAACCCCATGGTGCTGAAGGCCAGCCTCTGGCGTGGGTGACGGCGCGTGAACTGCGCGACTACGAGTTTCCGGCCGCCAACCAGCCGATCGTGGCGGCTGCGCGTCTGCCTGGCGAATACCTGATCACCCCGGAAGGCCTGGAAACTCCGGCCCTGCTGCGCGGTATTCAGAAAGCCATCGCCGGTGGGATAAAGCTGATTCAGTTGCGTGCGCCTAATGGCTACGACCCGCAATACCGTGATCTGGCGGTGGACGCCGTGGGGTTGTGTGCCGGCAAGGCGCAGCTGATGCTCAAGGGCCCGTTCGAGTGGCTGGGAGACTTCCCGGCCGCCGGCTGGCACATCACCGCCGCGCAACTGCGTAAATACGCCAGCGCCGGGCGTCCGTTGCCAGCCTCGCGCTGGTTGGCGGCCTCCTGCCACAACGCCGAGGAGCTGAGCCTGGCCGAGCAGATGGGTGTGGACTTCGTCACCCTGTCACCGGTTCAGCCGACCCAGACTCATCCGGATGCGTTACCACTCGGTTGGGAGCAGGCCTCGCAGTTGATTGCAGGCTTCAGCAAACCGGTGTTCCTGCTCGGTGGTGTAGGGCCTGCTGAACGGCAGAAAGCCTGGGAAGCGGGCGCGCAGGGCGTGGCGGGGATTCGGGCGTTTTGGCCTGAGGCCTGATTTGCGTTGTAGCTACTGGCCCCATCGCGAGCAAGCTCGCTCCCACATTGGATCTGTGTACACCCCAATCCACTGTGGGAGCGAGCTTGCTCGCGATGACGGCCTGATAGACGCCAGATCTTCAGCTGACTAAACCTTGGGTTTGTCCGCCGCCTGCCATAAAATCTCGGCAATCCCTTGACGCTTGGCAATCAGCCGAGCCGCCACAAACAGCAGGTCCGACAAGCGATTGATATACGCCAGGCCAACCCCGGCCAACGGCTCCAGCGCATTCAGATGCTGGCAACGTCGCTCGGCACTGCGCGCCAGGCTGCGGCAGACGTGGGCTTGGGCAATCAAGGCGGAACCACCGGGCAGAATGAAGTTCTTCAGTGGCCCCAGCTCTTCGTTCCAGGCATCGATCGCCGCTTCCAGGCGTTCGACTTCCGCCGCATTCAAGGCCTGATACACCGGCATTGCCAGTTCGCCACCCAAGTCGAACAACCGGTGCTGGCAAGGTTCAAGCACCTCGATCACCTCAGCCAGGTCAGGATGTTCGCGGCATTGCTCGGCCAATCCGGCCAGCAGCAATCCCAACTGACTGTTCAGCGCATCGACTTCGCCGATGGCCTCAACCCGTGGATGATCCTTGGGCACGCGGCGACCGTCGCCAAGCCCGGTTTCACCTTTGTCGCCGGTGCGGGTGTAAATCTTCGACAAGCGAAAACCCATGCTTAGCGCTCCAGTTGTTTGAGTTCGTGAGAGGCGAGCGGGGTGCCCGCCAATGGCAGGCGCAAGGTGAAACACGTGCCTTGGCCGAGGGTCGATTGCACTTCCATCTGACCCTTGTGATTGTTGGTGATGATGAAGTACGACACCGACAGTCCGAGGCCGGTGCCCTGGCCGATTTCCTTGGTGGTGAAGAACGGTTCGAAGGTGCGTTTTCGCACGTTCTCGCTCATGCCCACGCCGTTATCTTCCACCTGAATTTCCGCCCACGGCGGGTTCAATCGGGTGCGCAGAATAATTCGCCCGGGTTCTCTGTCGTCTTCGCGCTGGTGAATTGCCTGGGCAGCGTTTTTCAACAGGTTGAGCAGCACTTGTTCCAGTTCGTTGGCGGTGCCTGGCACCGGGCCCAACTGCGGGTCGAACTGGCGCGTGATGGCCTGGCCCTTGAAGTCGAAGCCGATGGCCAGATCGAAGTCATTGCTGGCGATCTCCACGGCTTGATCGATCAGTGCCGGGAGGTCGCACGGGGCCATTTGGCGGTTGCTGCGACGACTGAAACTGAGCATGTGGGTGACGATCTTCGCCGCCCGGGCGCCGGCCTGTTGAATGCCATCGAGCAGTTGCGGTACTTCGCGGTTTTGCAGGTAGCGATTGACACTGTCCAGCTCGAGGCCGAGCTGTTCGGCGGTTTCCATATTCTTGGGCAGGTCCGCCGACAAGCGCCGGCGAATGTTCTGCACGTTGTGCAGGATCGCGCCCAAAGGGTTGTTGATTTCGTGGGCCATGCCAGCGGCGAGGCCACCGACCGAGAGCATCTTCTCCGACTGCACCATCATTTCTTCCAGGGACAGGCGCTGGGTGATGTCGTCGATCCGGATGACCACGCCACGCCCGGCGCCGCCCATCAACGGATAAAAGGTCAGTGCGTAATGCCTGGGTTCGTCGTCCTTGATCCAGGTGACGCGCTCGATCTTGGCCACGCTGTGCTGCTCGACGGTTTCCTTGAGCTGCGGCAGGAAAGGTTTAAGCGGTTCAAAGGCGAGGAAGATCGGCTGGTTCAGCGCTTCGTCCAGGCGCGTGCCGGAAAGTGCGCTGGCTTCCTGGTTCCATTGGGTCACGTAGAGCTGTTCATCGAGGGCAATCAGTGCTGAAGGCATCGAGTCGATGATGCTGTTGAGGTAGTTCTGAAAGCCGGTGAGTTTCTTCTCGATCTTGCTCCGCACCTGGACTTCCAGCTCCAGCTTGCGGTTGGTGTGACGGGTTTCTTCGGCCAGGCCCTGAGCCTGGTCGTAGGCAGCCTGGGAGTCGTCTCGCGCGCGCTTGAGTTGCTGCTCGCGAGCTTCGATGCGCGAGAGCATGGTATTGAAGGCTTCGGCGAGACTGCCGATTTCGTCGTGGTTACCGCGAGAGGCACGCAAGGCGTAGTTTTCTTCGCGAGTGACCTGCCGGGACAATTCTTCGAGTTCATGGATCGGTCGGGTGATCAGGCGTTTGATCTGCCGGGCAATGACCAGCCACAACAGCACGCTGAATATCAGAATCCCGAGGCTGGCGGTCAAAGTACCGGTATAGAAAGCCATCGGCAATTCGCTGCTGGCTACCAGCAGCAGATGGCCCGGCGCCTCGCCTGGGCGTAGGAGGGTGATCAGTTGATTGCTGCGAAATTCGGTGGCCTGCCACGCTTCGATATTCCGATAGAGCTCGGGCAACTTGAGTTTTTCGCCGTGCTGCACCTGGGCCAGGAGTTGGCCTTTAGCGTCATACAGCGCCGCCGTTTTGAGCGGTGAATAGCTGTTGAGTTCGTTGAGCAGCCTTTGGGCTTCTTCTGGCGAGTTGAGCGCCTGGGCGGCGATTGACGGATTGGCCACCAGGCGGCCGATGGTCTGCAAGGCCTGCGGGGCCATGCTTTCCTGGGAGATCCAATAGGCGGCGCTGATAAAGGTCAGGTTGGCCACCAGCAATACGGTGGTCAACAGCACCAACAGGGCGGCCAGCAGTTTCTGGCCGACCGGCAGGTTTTCAAGGCGCTGGCGCAATGGCATCGGGGTCGTCGCTAAAAAGGAACAGGAAGGCAGCGTAGCCGCTGCTCAGTCGCTGGGCAATCCGTGCGTGTGCAAGTGCGTGATCAGCCGCTGCTGCAATTGGTTGAGGTGCGGCAGCACCAGTTGGTGCCTCGACGCAACGGTGCAGGCATGCCCCAGCAGATAGCTGATCTCGGTTCGGCGTTGGTTGGCGACGTCCTGGTACATCGACGAGTAGTTGGCGGCGGTCGCTTGAATCACCCGCTCGACTTCTTCTTGCAGGTTCTGTGCGGCGGCCGGCTGACCGCAACGCTGCAGCAACTCGCTCAGCTCGGCGCAGAGGGTGGCGACTTCGCAATGGTGGTGTTGCAAGCCACCGTTGCGGCAATCATGCAGGACTGTCAGGGGATTGATCGCACAATTGAGCGCGAGTTTGCGCCACAAACGGGTCAGGATGTCCGTGCTCCACTCGTGGGGGATGCCGGCGGCGCTCAGGTCATCCAGCCAGATCGGTGGGGTGGGGTGGCTGGCATCGCCGAGCCAGGTGAACCCATGACCGGCAAACACCACGCGCCAGTCGTCATCGCGAAACGCGCCTTCGGTGCTTGAGGCAAAGATGCAGCGCGCCTGCGGGACGCGTGCGGCCACCGCGTCCTGGCTGCCAAGACCGTTCTGCAACAGAATCAGCTCGGCGTCGGGTGCAAGGCGCGGCGCCAGTTGTGCGACCGCTGCTTCTGCATCGTAGGCTTTGCAGGCCACCAGCAGGAGCTGTATTGGACCGATGCTGTCGACGGTCTCGCCGGGAACCGCATACAACTGCGCTTCGCCCTGTTCGACCAGGGTCAGCCCGCCTGCAGCACGATAGGCCTGCAATCGCGCCGCGTCGCGCAGAATCAGTTTCACCGGCAAGCCAGCCCGCGCCAGGCGCGTGGCCCACAGGGTACCCAGACTGCCGGCGCCAAGGACGTGCCAGGTGGTCGACATCAGTGTTTTGCTCGGATTGGCAGGTGCATGTGAGGCTCGCAGCGTAGGAAGGTAAAGACCCGTTATAATCAGCGCGGATTTTAACCGCAAGCCAGGCGTGTTCCATCTCTATTGAGCGCGCCCTTTTTATTGGAGAAATTACATGCCGTCGTTCGACGTGGTATCCGAACTGGACAAACACGAACTCACCAACGCGGTCGAGAACGCCGTCAAGGAACTCGACCGTCGTTATGACTTGAAAGGCAAAGGCAGCTTCGAGTTCAAGGAAAAGGACCTGACCGTCAACCTGACCGCCGAGGCCGACTTCCAGCTTGAAGCGATGATCGAGATCCTCAAGCTGGCCCTGGTCAAGCGCAAGATCGATGTGCAGTGCCTTGAGGTAAAAGACGCCTATGCTTCCGGCAAGCTGATGAAGCAGGACGCCGTGCTCAAGGAAGGCATCGACAAGGAGCTGGCGAAGAAGATCGTCGCTCACGTCAAAGACGCCAAGCTCAAGGTCCAGGCCGCCATTCAGGGCGAGCAGGTGCGGATCACCGGCAAGAAGCGTGACGACCTGCAAGAAGCCATTGCGGCCTTGCGCGCCAAGGAATTTGGCATGCCGCTGCAGTTCAACAACTTCCGCGACTGATCAGTCTTCAGGGAACCTCCGGGCGTTATTGACGTCCGAGGCCCAAGCAATGGCAGAAATGATTGAACCCTGACGGTTCGATCTTTCTGCCGCTCAGTTTCAACAAGCCGGGTAGCCGGGAATCAGGAGAGACAAATGGACATAAATGCTGAAGTGGACAACCTGGTCAAGGCTTCCCAGGCCTGGATCCCGATGATCATGGAATACGGCAGCCGTGTGCTGCTGGCGGTCATTACCCTGGCCATTGGCTGGTGGCTGATCAACAAGCTGACCGCCAAGGTTGGCAAATTGCTGGCCATGCGTAATGCCGACCTGGCGTTGCAGGGGTTTGTCACCAGCCTTGCGAACATCGTTCTCAAGATAATGCTGATTGTCAGCGTAGCCTCGATGATCGGTGTGGAAACCACCTCGTTCGTGGCGGCTATCGGTGCGGCGACACTGGCCATCGGCCTGGCGTTGCAGGGTAGTCTGGCGAACTTCGCTGGCGGCGTGCTGATTCTGTTGTTCCGTCCGTTCCGGATCGGTGACTGGATCGAAGCCCAAGGCACTGCGGGTACGGTCGACAGTATCCAGATCTTCCATACCGTGATCCGCACTGGCGACAACAAGACGGTCATCGTGCCCAACGGCATTTTGTCCAACGGCATCATCACCAACACCAACCGTCAGCTGACTCGCAAAGTTGTGTTCGACGTTAGTGTGAACTATGACGCTGACCTGCAAAAAGCCCGTGAGGTGCTGCTGGAACTGGCCAAGGATAAACGCGTACTGACCGATCCTGCAGCGGTGGCCGTGGTCTCGACCTTGGGTGACAGCTCGATCACCGTGTCCTTGCGTGTCTGGGTGAATACTGCCGACTATTGGGATGTGCTGTTCCAGTTCAACGAACATTCCCGTGATCGTCTGAAAGCCGCCGGTATTGATATTCCGTTTCCTCAGCGCGTGATTCGCGTGGTTCAGGAAGCGGCGTAACAAGTACCGGTTTGTTACTTGGCCTTTTGGTCAAGTATCGGCGACGAACTCAAGGGGCGATAAGCCCCTTGAGTGTTTTTACAGTCTGCTGTTTTGTTGCTCTGAAACTGGAATAGGGTGCTGGCTTATTATTAGCTGGCTATTTATTAAAGTTGGTTTTGTATTGCCATAAAGCAGGCACAAAAAAAGGCCCATCAGTGATGGTAATGCTGTTCACTTAAGCGGAGCAGCCTTACGGTCTACTGGAAAACGGGT
>NZ_MOBJ01000008.1 GCF_003732225.1 Pseudomonas brassicacearum
GATTTTCTAGGAAGCCCGGCGTGGACTCAAATGCTTAAGTGAACAGCATTACCGGATAACCGGGCTTTTTAACGTCAGAACGCGCTCGCCAGCAGGCGAAGCACTGCGTTTACTGAACGTTTTTCAGCTTGACCACATCACCGGAAATCTTGGTGGTGTAACCGGTCAGGACCCAAGCCCAGAACCAGTTTTCCTGGACCTGGGTGTTGATCATTGCGTCGCCGCCCTTGGCCTTGACAAAGGGTTGGCCCGCCGTCTGACCGAAGTAGAAAGCAATTGCGACTATCACTGGCGTTTCAGTCCATCGCGCCAGGTAATGGCTTCGAGTTCGACCCGGACCGCGTCCTCGACGGCAATCACCGGGCGCGCCTGGAACTCAAACGCAGGAAACGTCGAGCAAACCTTGTGAACCGCCAGCGGATCGTCGCAGTCCACCAACATGTGTCCACCCCACTCCCCCACGCGCACGACAAACACTTCGATCTTGAAATTGTCCGGTGCTTTCCATTGACCGAACACTTCAAGGATCCGTTTCTGCGCACTCTCGTACTCCGCAGGCGAACCTTGTGGGCGTTCGAACCAGCTGATCATGTACTTCATTGCAGTCCTCCTCTATTGCATTGATGCTCTCGCAACGACAACTGCTTGAGCTTGCACACCCTGAACGGGCTTGGTGGATAGCATTCGGCAGCACGCTCTACCGATCTGACATGCGGCGTTTGGGAAGAGCGTGAGGGGGTACAACGCAGTTACGCGCTATGACAGCCCTCCTTTGCGTGCGGATTTCACCACTGGAGAATAGTTCTCGATGCAATGCAAAGCCAACCGGGACCACGGCCATACACCTGTGATAAAAATATCGTCCCTGCTCCCGGAGCCCGCCATGGATCTCGCCACGCTTACGCTGTTCCTTCCCGCCTGTTTCGCCCTGAACATGGCGCCAGGCCCGAACAATCTGCTCTCGGTCAGCAACTCGACCCGATACGGCTACCGCACGTCCTGTGTAGCCGGAATCGGCCGTTTGCTGGCGTTTGCCGGGATGATCGCGTTGGCCTCGGCCGGGCTGGCAGTGGTGCTGCAAACGTCAGAACTGCTGTTTTACGGGATCAAGATTCTCGGTGCGGCGTATCTGTTCTACCTAGCGGTTCAGCTCTGGCGTGCCAACCCGCAGGCTGAAAGCGCAGTCGCCAGCGCGCCGATTGGCATCATGGCGTTGGCTCGGCAGGAGTTTTTCGTCGCAGCAGGAAACCCGAAAGCAATCTTGATTTTCACCGCGTTCCTCCCACAGTTCGTCGACCCGACGCAGGCCGTGACGCCACAGTTCGCGGTGCTCGGTGCGTTGTTTTTGTGTCTGGAATGGATCGCCATCAGCGCCTACGCCTACATGGGTTTGCACATGCGTCGCTGGTTCGCCGAGCCGCGAGGCAAACGGATTTTCAACCGTTGCTGCGCCGGGTTGTTGTCCGCCGCCGCGTCCGTATTGCTGATGGCTCGCCGTGCCTGATGGCCTTGCTTGATGCTCCAGATGGGCGGCTTTCGGGCAGAAGAGGTCATGCGGAGGCTTCCAGGAAACCAGGGGCAATTCACCGCCTATCTCCAACGTTATGCAGTAAGTGCGCACCACAGGGATCTGGCCGAATATTTTAAGCTGGTATCATTCCAGAACATACAAACCGAGTAGAACACTATGAATCGTCGTAAAAAAATAAAGCAGTTATTAAAGGCTCACGCCAAAAAGGCTAGTGCCAAATTGGCACCGCCAAGCAAGTCTAAATACATTAGTAAAGCTGACCGATTGAAGCTAGCGGCTGAATCCGAAAATCCGTCCGGCGATCTCACCTTAAGTGCTGCGTAATTGCATGGACTGACCATCCATTTGCATTGCCGCTCACCAGTCGTTTCGATCCGACTTGAACAGGACACGCGGTAGTAACGACCGGCAGAGAACGGCCAAAAGCGGCCGGTGGTCGTTGCATTTCGCTTGTCGCCGACGTTTGGCTAAGCTGAATAAATCGGGGGTGAACTGAAACCTGAGTGATAGCGGCCATCAGCGGATCTGGATGGGCATCAAGACGGTAACTCCCAAAGGAGACGACCATGTATGCAGTTATAAGAACCTACCTGGGTACTGGAGCAAAGCAGCTTTTCAAGCTTTTAGAAGAGCGCAGGGCCGACGTCGAGGCTGCCCTGCGGACAGTGCCTGGCCTCGTAAGCTACACACTGCTCAATACGGGTGATGGCGGTACGGCGGTGACTGTTTGCACGGACAAGGCCGGCAGCGATGCGAGCTTGAAAGTCGCGCGCGACTGGATTCAGAAAAACGCCTCGAATATCCACGCGAACCCGCCGATCGTGACGGAAGGTCCAGTCATCGTGCAGATCAAATAACGCGCCCTTCCGATTGATCTCACCACGCTATGGCTGTCGCAAGCTTTGTATGTTTGCGTCGTAGAGATGTGATCGTCCGCAAACCTGAAGTATTGATTGCTTGCACAGTCACGGTCTTAGCCGTGAATCTGTTGCGTTAATGCCCCCCCCCGGTGGAACTGAAGCCCTATGAATCTGAGCATTTTCTACGCCTTGAGCGCGGCCGCGCTGTTTGGCGCCAGCACACCACTGGCCAAGCTGTTGGGCGTGGACGTCTCACCGGTTTTGCTGGCCGGATTGCTGTACCTGGGCAGTGGTGTCGGTTTGACCATCGTCAGGTTTTTCCGCGACCGCGGCTGGCAGGCAACCGGCCTGACGGCCGGAGAATGGCCGTGGTTGATCGGGGCAATTGCTTTCGGCGGCGTGCTCGGTCCGGTGGCCTTGATGTTCGGTTTGACCCTGACTTCAGGTGCAACGGCCTCGCTGATGCTCAATCTGGAATCGGTGCTGACGGCGCTGCTGGCCTGGCTGGTGTTCAAGGAGAACGCCGATCGGCGAATCGTTGCGGGGATGTTGGCCATCACCGTTGGCGGAGTGATCCTCGCCTGGCCACAAGGTCCGGCGCAGGCGCAGGGCTGGATCGGCCCGCTGGCGGTGGCGCTGGCCTGTGCCTGCTGGGCCATCGATAACAACCTGACCCGCAAGATCTCGGCGTCCGACGCGCTATTTATTGCCGGCATCAAGGGACTGGTCGCAGGGGCGGTCAACTGTACGCTTGCGCTTTTGCTGGGAGCCAAACTACCAAACATTGCCACCCTCGCGCCGACACTCTTGGTCGGCTTTCTGGGCTACGGCATTAGCCTGGTGCTGTTCGTTCTCGCCCTTCGCGGCCTGGGCACTGCACGCACGGGCGCGTACTTTTCGACCGCGCCGTTTCTGGGCGCGGCGATTGCCATTGTGCTGCTGGGCGAGCCAGTGTCAGTTACGTTCTGGATCGCCGCCATGCTGATGGGGATCGGCGTATGGATTCACCTTCGTGAAAACCATGCCCACGAACATCAGCACGACCCACTCAGCCATGACCATCGACATATTCACGATGAGCACCATCAGCATGAACACGACTTTGAATGGGACGGCAGCGAACCTCACAGCCACTATCACCAGCATGCGCAGATCCGCCACAGCCATCCGCACTTCCCGGATATTCATCACCGGCACAAACATTAAAGTTTGAGCGCAAGAGACCGGGTGCGATCCTGCAGGCAGAGCTTTAATCTGCCTGCTGTGCCTAAACTTCTGCCGGAACACCCATGCCCTATCACCGCGCCAGCCAGTTCCTGTCCGCCATCGACCCAGACTGGGCGCGGCACATCGCAGCCATCGGCCCGTGCCTGCATCAGCCGAAACCGGCCCGCGATCCCTATGAGGCGCTGGTTCGGGCCATTGCTTATCAGCAACTGCATGCCCGTGCCGGCGATGCGATTCTTGGGCGTTTGCTGGCGCTGTTTCCTGAATCCCCCTTCCCGACACCCGAACAGCTGCTGGCCTGCGAATTCGAGGTGCTGCGCGGTTGTGGTTTCTCCGGCAGCAAGATCGCCACGCTTCAAGGCATCGCCCAAGGCGCGCTGGAGGGGCTGGTGCCGGATCGCTCAAGCGCACTGTCGATGAGCGACGACGTGCTGATCGAACGTCTGACTCAGTTGCGCGGCGTCGGCCGCTGGACCGTCGAGATGCTGCTGATCTACACCCTGGAACGCATGGACATCCTGCCCGCCGACGACTTTGGCGTGCGCGATGGCTACCGTCGCCTCAAAGGTCTGGAGCAACAGCCGAGCCGTAAGCAAATGATCGATATCGGCGAGGCATGGAGCCCTCACCGCACCGTGGCGGCCTGGTATTTGTGGCGGGTGCCGAACCCATGAAACGCTTTGTGTTGCTCAACGCTCAGGGCGAGCACGTAGACAGCGCCGAGCCCGGGCAATTGGGCGGTCATCGGCGCTCACGAATCTTCGGCCGACTGGACTGCCCTGCTGCGCTACGCGCCATTGCTCGTGGCGGCTATGTCGCGCATCGAGTGTTCTTTGCCGATGAAGCCACCGCTCGGGCTGTCGGTTATCGACCGTGTGCCGTGTGTTTACCGCAGGCTTATGCGCAATGGAGGGTAGTTTTCGACCAGACGCCGTCAGTGGACGGAGCAATGGCAAATGAGTAGCTATGCTAAGCACTACCGTGAAAGGAGACGTTTGAGATGCAACTCATTACGTTGAAAATCGATAAGCCGGAAGCAACGAACTTCATTTTTGGTCAGACGCACTTCATCAAGTCCGTCGAGGACATTCATGAAGCGTTGGTCAATACCGTGCCGGGTATCGCGTTTGGCGTGGCCTTTTGCGAAGCCTCTGGCAAATGCCTGGTACGCTGGTCTGGCACCGATTCCGCGATGATCGAACTGGCCCGGAAAAATGCCCAAGCCATCGCGGCCGGCCATAGCTTCATCATTTTCCTCGGCGACGGTTTCTATCCGCTGAACGTGTTGAACACCGTCAAAATGGTTCCAGAGGTGTGCCGTATTTTTTGTGCGACCGCCAATCCAACCGAGGTGATTCTCGCCGAGACGGAACAAGGGCGCGCGATCCTCGGCGTAGTGGATGGCTTCTGCGCCAAGGGCATTGAAGACGACGAAGACATCCTGTGGCGCAAGAACCTGTTGCGACAGATCGGCTACAAGCAGTAAGTCAAAGAGCAGGTATGACGACCAGGCTTTCTTCGAATAGTCCCAACTGCTGACACAGCACGACCCACTGTCGGCAGATTTTCCATTCATAACCCAATCCAGCGTATTGCACGTCAAGGGCTTTTCAATCGCTCGGCAGAGGAATATTGTAGAGAAACAAACTTTTTTTGAATGTATCTCTACATGAAAAACTGGCTCGCTTTAATCCTTGGCCTTCCCACCGCAAATGCCACCGAGCGCATGCGAGCCTGGCGCGCCCTAAAAGCCTCTGGGGCTGCGGTGTTACGCGATGGAGCCTATCTGTTGCCGGATACCAGCGCCTGTCGTGATGCGCTGGCCTCTGTCGAGCGCGATATTCTGGCCATCAATGGCACCGCCTTTGTCCTGCCTGTCGTCGACCCCAATGGCGAACGCTTCATAGCGTTGTTCGACCGCAGTGATGAGTACAGCAAGTTAGGCACTGAGATCGATGCCTGCCGTGCACAGCTCAACACCGAGAATGCACTGGCGACCACCAGGCAGATTCGAAAACTGCGCAAAACCTACGAACAGTTGACCACTATTGATTACTTTCCTGGCAAGCCGAAGCAGCAGATCGATTCGGCGTTGCAGGAACTTGAGACCGCTGTCAGTAGAGCGTTGTCTGCGGACGAACCCCATAGCCGAGACCAGCCAATAGTGCCGCTGAATCTCGCTGACTTTCAGGGTCGCGTATGGGCAACACGTCGGCGGCCGTGGGTTGACCGACTCGCCTGCGCCTGGCTGATTCGACGCTTCATCGACCCACACGCCCAGATCCTCTGGTTGAACAGTCCACAGGACTGTCCGGCGGATGCTCTGGGCTTCGACTTCGATGAGGCAGCCTTCAGTCATGTCGGTAACCGTGTGACCTTCGAAACCCTGCAAGCCAGCTTTGAAATCCAGGAGCCCGGTCTGCGCCGCATTGCGGCCCTGGTGCACTACCTCGACGTCGGGGGGATCCAGCCGGTGGAGGCTGCCGGCATCGAACGGGTGCTGGCCGGGCTACGTGAAACCATTACTCATGACGACCACTTGCTGGCGGCTGCGAGCGCCATATTCGACGGTTTGCTCGCAGCGTTTGTGAAAGAGGAACAACCCAATGAGTAAGGTTTCTCCGTCACTCGTTGAAGAGGATCTGCCGAGACCTGAGGCGATCAGTTTGCGTGAAGCATTCTGGTTCTGGCTCAAGCTCGGTTTCATCAGTTTCGGCGGGCCAGCGGGACAGATCTCGATCATGCACCAGGAGTTGGTCGAGCGGCGGCGCTGGATTTCCGAACGGCGTTTTCTGCACGCCCTCAACTACTGCATGTTGCTGCCAGGGCCTGAGGCTCAGCAACTGGCAACCTACATCGGCTGGCTGATGCATCGCACCTGGGGTGGCGTCATCGCCGGAGGGCTGTTTGTGCTGCCCTCGCTGTTTATCCTGATTGCCTTGTCCTGGATGTACATCGCTTTCGGCGAAGTGCCGGTGGTGGCCGGTCTGTTCTATGGGATCAAGCCCGCCGTGACAGCGATCGTGGTGCAGGCGGCACATCGGATTGGTTCGCGCGCGCTGAAGAATAATTGGCTGTGGGCCATGGCGGCGGCGTCGTTCACGGCGATCTTCGCGTTCAATGTGCCGTTCCCGCTGATCGTGCTCAGTGCTGGGTTGATCGGCTATGTCGGCGGACGCCTGGCACCCGAGAAGTTCAGAGTCGGGGGCCACAGCGCCACCAAAAAGTCCTACGGCCCGGCCTTGATCGATGACGACACGCCCTCCCCTGACCATGCCAGATTCAGCGGGTTGAAACTGGCGCTGCTGACACTCGTCGGTGCTGCGTTATGGGCTTTGCCAATGGGCGTTTTGACCACACTCTTTGGCTGGGAAGGTACCTTGACCCAAATGGGCTGGTTCTTTACCAAGGCCGCACTGCTGACGTTTGGCGGGGCCTATGCGGTGCTCCCGTATGTCTATCAGGGCGCAGTCGGTCACTATGGCTGGCTGACCCCGACACAGATGATCGACGGATTGGCGCTGGGGGAAACCACGCCGGGGCCGCTGATCATGGTCGTGGCTTTTGTCGGCTTTGTCGGGGCCTACGTTTCGCAGGTGTTCGGCGCTGATCAGGTATTTCTGGCGGGTGCCCTCGCCGCCACGCTGGTGACCTGGTTCACCTTTCTGCCTTCGTTTCTGTTCATCCTCGCCGGTGGTCCGCTGGTGGAGGCGACTCATAACGAACTCAAGTTCACCGCGCCGCTTACCGGGATTACCGCCGCTGTGGTTGGGGTGATCCTCAACCTTGCAGTGTTCTTCGGTTACCACGTGCTCTGGCCAACGGGATTCAGCGGTCATCTGGACTGGCCTTCGGCACTGATCGCGATTGCCGCAGCGATCGCCTTGTTTCGCTTCAAGCGTGGTGTCATTCAAGTGCTGATGGCCTGCGCGCTCATTGGTTTGGCAGTGCATTTGCTGCGTTAGAAAACACGGGGGTATCAACAATTACTGGTGGGCAAAGGGCCTGCCAGATCACTCAACCTACTCGTTAGGCAGGAGGTGCTCCATGAGGTGGATTACCCGTGAACGACCCAAGATTGATCGCATCGCTTGCCCTTGGCTGATCACTCGTTTTATCGATCCCCAGGCCGAGTTTCTGTACGTGCCCAGCAGAGAGGTTCTGCGGATTGCCGCTGAAAAAGATGCAACGCCTTACGACATTCCGGGCGTTGAGCTTTCCCACGTAGGTGAGCTGTGCAGCTTTGATGCGTTCCTGAAGAAGTATCAGCTCAGTGATCCTGCCTTGCAGCATTTGGCCAAGATCGTGCGCGGGGCAGATACTTCCCGCCTCGACCTGACGCCACAATCGGCTGGGCTCTACGCGATTTCACTGGGACTGTCGCAGCGCTTTGCCGACGACCATGAAATGCTTTCACACGGTTTGATCATGTATGACGCGCTGTATGCCTGGTGCAAGGAGTGTCAGGCCGAAACGCATAACTGGCCTCCACAGATGTGAAAAGGCTTGTTCACAGTGAAGCCCAGGGCTGGGCTCATGATCAGCGGAACGCTGAACGTTCTAATCCTGTATGAGTGGAACAAAGGCAGGGTGATTGAACCCACCCTGCCCGAGCAAAAGAGGGTTTCATGAACATACGGCGCAATCGGTGTTTCGCTCTGCCAGCTTTCGCCGTCCTGTTGACTGCGCTGGCCGTTATGGACTTCGCAAACCTTCGTTACTGTCAGGCGGCAGACGAACCGCCGACTAGCGACCTGCCACTTAAACACGTCGCCGACATTCCTTTGCCTGGTGGCACCACTCGGCTCGACTATGAGAGCTACGATCCAGACCGCAAGCTGTTGTTCATCGCACATCTTGGCGACGGCGAAGTTATCGCCTTTGACATGCGTGGGTCCCGCGTCGTCGGGCGCATTGCGAATGTCTCGTCGGTACACGGTGTGCTTGTTATTCCTGAGTTGTCGCGTGTCTATGCGTCGGCGACGGGTACCAACGAAATCGTGGCGATTGACGAAGCGACCCTGGCAGTTGTCAGTCGTATACCCGGCGGTGTCTATCCCGACGGCATGGCTTATGTGCCCGACCTTCACAAGCTTTACGTATCGAACGAAAACGGCGAGACCGAAACGGTAATCGACGTGCGCACCAACACGCGTGTCACGACAATTGCGCTGGGAGGTGAAGTCGGCAACACACAATATGACCCGGTATCACGACACATTTTCATCAATATCCAGACACGTCGGCAACTTATCGAGATAGACCCCGCGACCGACCAAATCATTGCGCGCATTGATCTGCCGGGGGCGCGTGGCAACCACGGTTTGTTGATCGAACCACGTGAGCGGCTTGCCTTTATCGCGTGCCAAGGTAACGACAAGCTCCTCGTACTGGACATGCACACCATGCGGGTCATCCAGGCGTTCGATACTGGGCGAACGCCTGATGTGCTTGCGTTCGATCCCATGCTGAGCACACTTTATGTGGCCGCAGAGGCCGGCGTTGTGGCAATTTTTCACGTCAAGGACGCAGTCGTCACGAAAATCGGCAGTGGCCGTGTAGGCCCGCACGCGCATGTCGTAGCCGTCGACTCCGCGACACACCGCTCGTATTTTCCACTCAAGGATATCGACGGGCACCCGACACTACGGATTATGGAGCCCCGTTAAGGCGCGCGACGAGCATGGCCGATTGGCGCAACGCGCATTGAGTGAAAGCGGACATTCAACAGCGTACCCCAGCCTCCTACCCCAACACTTCAATCAAGTACCTGGGCGTCATCTTCGTCACCATAATCATCACGATCACAAACATTCCACAAAACCCCAAAACCCCCATCCAGAACCATTTCCTGTAAACGGATTTGTACTCATCATCGAGCCCCACCCCCGCCTCAACCGCACTCAAGGCCATCACGTGCAACCGCTTCTGAAGCACCAGCACCGGAAGCCAAAGCGAACCCACACACAGGAAGATGATCAGCGACGTCAGAACCCATTCCGTGGTCAGTGGAAGTCCGGCAAGCCTCACCAGCAGGTAGCCCGTCACGATCTGAATGAAGCCTGCCGGTGTGGTAATCCAGGTGTCGAACCGCACAACCATTCTGGCCACGTGCGCGATCACTTGAGGGTTGCCCGTGCGGCTGGCGGCGATCAAGTAGAGGTAAGACCCCATGCCGAATCCGAACAGGAAAATGGCGGCGATGACGTGGATGTACTTCAGGCACAGATAGAGCATGGTCAGCTCTGCTCGTCAGAAAAGTGTACGGACAAATGCAGATTCGCCGGATCGTTAATCGCGGCCATGTATTCATCGACGGTGATCTCGCCCACGCAGGCACGCGCACCGGGCTCGGGCAAGTACCCCTGGACGATTTTTGCGGCCAGGGCGACAGCTGCGCAGCTAGGGATTTCTGGGCCCTTGTCATTGATAGCCGTCAGTTGCACCGTCATGGACAGCGGCTTTGCGTCAACATCGATGCCCTGGACGTCGATGTACATTGCGCTTTTGCCATCGCCGAATCGTTCGAACCGCTGCCCCCAGCGATGCAACCTGGCAGCCCATGGCGCATGGTCTCGAACCAGCCCCACTCTCAGAGCCTGAGCGAGCAGGTAGTTAGCCACACCACTGAGCTTCAGGCCCGAGCCTGCTTTGAAGCTCAGGGTCTGGGCGCCATAACGGTGGGCGAAGATATCCATGTCCGGCACGTCGACATTGGCCAGAACCCGGGTGCCCAGCTGTTGCAGCTTGCGAAGCGTCAAGTCCTGCCAGCCCAATACTTCGTGCACCTGTCCATTCTTGAGTTGCTTGATCGGTTTACCTGCGTAGGCGAGTACGCCTTCGACGGTCGACAGTCCCGGCATCTTGGCTGAAGATGAAATACCGTGTTCGATCGAGTCAATACGGTTAAAGCGATACCGGTGTTCATCGATTATTGCTGCCGATAGCGTCGGCACCGAACTGCAACCGCTGAGGATAGCCACTCCCGCACGCTTGGCTTGTGCGTCGAGCGCTCCGATACTGGTAACGAAGGTACGGCAGTCAGACAGATCGCAGTAGTTCACGCCCGCGTCGATGCAGCCCTGCGCCACTGCATAGGACTGCCCCTGAAACGGACCGCCGGTATGGATAACCAGCTGGATACCCATCGCGCTCAAGGCGGTTTTGAACGCAGTGCCCATGGCATCGCCGCACCAGCTTTCACAGGCTGTGCCCGATTGAGCTTTCAACTCATCGACTTTGCGCAACAACTTGTGTGGATCGCGCCCTGAAACCACCAGAGATACGCCTGGCATCACAACTAAATGTCGGCAAACGATGCTGCCGAAATTTCCGTAGCCACCGATCACCATCACCCTGAGTGTCATTCAACTCTTCCCTAAACCATTCGATCATGCGGCTAACTCACCCCCGAGATAGAGGCTGGGACGGAGCTTCTCTGATATCGAATGGCCAGGCAAGCGGCATTCGCAGTAGTTGTTGCCGCGTCGTGTAGCGGTCTTTTTTGCGCGCACGGGCACCTATGCCACTCGGGAGGATCAATCTTCCAAGGTGCCAAAGACTGCTTTAATGATTCAACTCCAGCCCTTGCAGTTCAATACCGGCAGGGCAACCCGGATGATTCAAAAGGAGCGCACGGATGAACCGTCTCACGGCGAAAGATTTTGCCCCTGAACTGCTGGAGCTCTATGACTACTACGCCCATGGCACGATCAACCGGCGAGAGTTTCTGGATCGTGCGGCGTTGTTCACGTTAGGCGGTTTGACGGCCAGCGCACTCCTCGCCGCCCTGAGTCCAAATTATGCGCTCGCCGAGCAAGTGGAATTTACCGATCCGGACATCATCGCCGAGTACATCACCTATCCCTCACCCAAGGGACACGGGCAAGTCCGTGGCTATCGGGTGCGCCCGGCGAAAGCTGCCGGCAAGGTGCCGGCGGTGGTGGTCGTGCATGAAAACCGTGGTCTCAACCCTTACATCGAGGATGTCGCCCGGCGGCTGGCCAAGGCGGGATTCATCGCCCTGGCTCCCGATGGCCTGACGTCGGTCGGAGGTTATCCCGGCAACGACGGGAAGGGTCAGGAGCTACAGCAGACCGTCGATCCTGAAAAACTCATGAATGACTTTTTCGCCGCCATCGAGTGGCTGATGAAGCATGACTCGACCACTGGAAAAGTCGGCATCATCGGGTTCTGTTATGGCGGTGGCGTCGCCAATGCCGCGGCCGTGGCCTACCCAGAACTGGGTGCCGCAGTGTCGTTTTATGGCCGTCAGCCAAAGGCTGAAGAGGTCACCCGGATTCAGGCGCCTCTGCTGCTCCACTACGCCGAACTGGATACGCGCATTAATGAAGGATGGCCCGCCTATGAGAAGGCATTGAAAGCTGCCGGAAAGACTTACGAAGCCTACATTTACCCCGGCGTTAACCATGGTTTCCACAACGACTCCACGCCTCGATACGATGAAGCCGCCGCCAGGCTTGCATGGAGCAGGACACTGGATTGGTTCCGGCGGTACCTGGCTTAGTGTTGAAAACGTCACGCAAAACGAGAACATGCGGACGCTCAGTGAGGCGCGGCACCCAGCACGAACATCTCTACTGCTGGGTCGATGGCCTCATTCATGAGCCCGATCCTGGCTGTAGCCATTTCCCGAACAGCCGGGTCACCCGTGGCATGAACACATAGACCACCAGCAGCACAATGCTGGCCGTGATCAGCACATTGCCTTGCACGTAGCCACCCAGCCAGGGCATCCAGCCAAACAGCGGTTTGAACAGCATTGGCACCAAAAAGCTCAGGGGCAGGATGACCAGAAAGGTCACGCAGGCCTGTTTCCAGCGCGGTGGCGGCGGCGCAGTTGCATCGATCGGAGTAAACCAGAACTCATGGTCGGCATTGACCTCGGTCTGGTCGCCATCGGCGAGCAATGGCTGCGCCTCTTCCACCAGCGTGCGGCGGTCCTCGGAGTCGAGCCAATCCTGCAATTGTTCGGTCGTGGCGAAGCGCAGCACACTGGTGAATTGAGCCAGCCCCTGGCTTTGTCCGCGCACCACATCAATGCCCAGATGCCCCGGATAGGTACGCGCCTTGGCGATGGTGCGACGCAACCAGTTTTCGTACGCCTCATCCCCGCCCTTTTTGACCCGATGGCGCACCAGCAGCGTGACCACGCCTTCCGACAATTCGATGTTCATGATTGACTCTCCGACCATAGCTCCTGGCAGTGACGGCGCAGCGAACTGCGCCGTTGAGCATCTGAATTTTTCCGTGACTCACTTGACCTGACGTTGCGGCGCCTTGTGCACCATGGTGTAGGCGTAATCCACGCCCATGCCGTAGGCACCACTGTGTTCCAGCACCAGGCCCATCACTGCGTCGTAAGTCTCTTTGTGTGCCCAGTCACGCTGGTACTCGAGCAACACTTGTTGCCAGGTCACCGGCACCGCGCCGGCCTGGATCATCCGCTGCACCGACATGTCGTGAGCTTCCTTGCTCGTCCCGCCCGATGCGTCGGTGACGATGTACACCTCGTAACCTTCGGCCAGTGCTTCCAGCGCCGGGAAGTTCAAGCACACTTCAGTCCACAGTGCAGCCATGATCAGTTTCTTGCGACCGGTGGCCTTCACCGCCTCCACCAGTTTTTTGTCTTCCCAGGAGTTCATCGAGGTGCGCTCGATGGGCTTCTGGTCCGGAAACACACTGAGCAATTCCGGCCAGATGTAGCCGCTGAAGCTTTCGGTTTCGACCGACGTCAAAATGGTCGGCACGTTGAAAATCTTCGCAGCTTTGGCCAGTGCAACGGTGTTGTTCTTCAAGGTCTGACGATCGATCGATTGCACGCCGAACGACATTTGCGGCTGGTGGTCGATCAGGATCAGAGCGGAGTTGGTTGGGTTGAGCAATTCACGAATGGACATGGCGTGTTCCTTTTGATGTCGGTGTTCTGGATGGATGAGTTCTTTGGACTGCCAAGCTCGGTGCGTACTCCGGTGGGAGACTGTGTGCTACCGGCTTGGAACCTAATGTAGTTTCTGGATAAAACCGAAACAATTACCTAAAATGCATAATCATTATTTCCAAAATAGGGACAGTCTTGGACCGGATCGAATGCATGCGTGCTTTTGTCGCCACCGTCGGAGCAAACGGCTTCGCCGCCGCAGCCCGAGCGATGGATGTGCCACGCTCAAAAGTCAGCAAACAAATTCAGGCACTGGAAGAGGCCATCGGTGTGCAACTGCTGCAGCGCACGACACGCAGCCTGCACCTGACCGAGGCTGGCGCGGAGTACTACGAAGCGGCCCGTGAAGTGATCGCGTCCGTGGACGAAGCCGAGCAACGTGCCCGTAACGGAATTGGCGAACTACGCGGCGTACTGCGGGTCAACGCGCCGATGTCGTTCGGTCTGCGTCGGCTGGGACCGCTGATCCCGTTGTTTCATGAGCAGCATCCGAACATTGAGCTGCAACTGGTCCTGAGTGACCAGCAGGTCGACCCGGTACGCGGCGGCTTCGATGTAACCATCCGCATCGCGAGCATGCCGGACTCCTCCCTGGTAGCCCGCTTGTTGGCACCCGCTCCGCGGATCATGGTCGCCTCCCCTGCCTATCTTGAGCGCGCGGGTATACCGCAATCGCCAAAGGACCTGAGCGCACACCAATGCTTGAATTACGGCTATCTGCAGAGCGGCGTCAGCCTGCAACTAAGCAACGGTCAGGAGACACAGCGCGTGCACGTCACCGGCCCCCTGCATGCCAACAATGGCGACCTGCTGGCCCAAGCCGCCGAGGCCGGCATGGGCATTGCCCTGCTGCCGAATTTCATTGTCGAAGACGCTCTCGCAGCAGGCCGGCTGGTGGCGGTGCTGTGCGAATGGCAGGCCCCGCCGATCACCATCAACGCGGTCTACTCGTCGGCACGTCGGGTCCCGCAGAAGACTCGGGCGTTTATTGACTTTCTGGTGGCGGAACTTACGCGCATTGGGCTATAGGCGGAAACGCAGCACCAGGGCTTGCTGGTTGTTGGCCACTTGCTGCAGGTGCTCGCCGCTGCTGCGGGTATGCGCCGCATTCCGCCGGTTATCGCGGGTCATGTCGTGCAAGCGGTGCATATGCTGATTCACTTCCTGCGTGGTCTCCGCCTGTTCGTCCGCAGCGACGGCGATCTGCACGGCAAGGGCGTGCACGCCTTGCAGGGAGTTGTCCAACTGGCTGAACGAGGTCAGCACAACCTGGGTTTCACGCTCCAGCGTCTGTGCTTGTTCGGCCGAGGCCTGCATCGCCTGCAGAGCTTCGGTGGAAGAGCTTTGCAAGGTGTTGGTGATGGCAACGATTTCTTCGGTGGCGCTGCTGGTGCGTTGGGCAAGGTTGCGCACCTCGTCGGCGACCACAGCAAAGCCACGGCCTTGTTCCCCGGCGCGCGCAGCTTCGATAGCGGCGTTGAGTGCCAGCAGATTGGTTTGTTCGGCAATTGCGCGGATCACCGCGAGCACGGTGCCGATTTTCAGGGCGTCGCTGGTCAGGGTGTCGACCACGCTGCCGGCCCGGCCGATGTCGTTCAGCAAGCGTCCCTGCTGGCCGATCATCTGTTGCAAGGTGCCTTGCATCTCGCCAAAAGCACCCCGTGCGGCGGTGCTGCCGTGTGCACTGTCGGCGGCGTTGCGGGCAATTTCCTGCACGGTGCAGGACATTTGCTCGACGGCGCTGACAACCATTTCCAGCGACTCTTGCTGCAGGTCGAGGCGTTCGCTGGTTTGCCCGGCAGCGCTTAGAATTTCGCTGCTGGCCTGACCAACATCCTGGCTGGATTGGCGCAGACGCTCAATCACATCGCGCCAGGCCTGGGCCATTTCATGCAGGGCCAGCATCAAGCCGGCCTGTTGTCGTTGCTCGGTCGGCAAGTTCAGCTCGCCTGCGGCCAAGCGACGGGCCAGTACCGTCATATTGCTCGGTTCGCCACCCAGCGGACGCATCACACTGCGACTGACCAACCAAGTGGCGATGACAACGGCGGCGACGGTCAGCAAGCCCAGCAGCAAGACTTGCCACATCAGCTGGCGCACCGGGGCGAACGCCTGGGCCTGATCCATTTCGGCAATCAAGGCCCAGTGGTTGTCATCGAAGGCGACGGGGACAAATACTTTCAGTGCTCTATTGCCGTCCAGCCCCGGTTCGGCGATGCGTCCTTGTTGGCCCGCGAGGGCATTGCTGACGGCACTGCCAGTGAGGCCAACTTGCGCATAGAGGCTGCGGTTGACCTGGCGTTCCGGGAAGCGTGCCGAGTCCGAACGCAGGCCGGCATCGCTGCCGACCAGGTAGGTTTCGCCTTTTTCACCCAGGCCCTGGCGGGTTTGCATCACGTTGTTGAGCGGAGCAATGGGTAACTCCAGAACCAGAGTCATTTGCAGCTCACCGTTCGACATCACGGGGGTGGCCAAATACTGGGTCGGCTCCTTGCTCAACGGGTTGTACTGCAGATCACTGATCAATGGTTTGCCGCTATCGCGGCTTTGCTTGACCAGGCGCGCCAGCGAGGTGTCGCGCAGGCTGTCTTCGCTGAGGTTGTGCTTTTCGTCACTGTCGCTCTGCAGACTGAGCATGACGGTGCCATTGGGCATGATCAGTTTCAGCTCGCGGTAACCAAAGGTGCTGATGAAGTGTTGAAACATCGGGCGGTCGTAATGGGCGGTACTGATCAACGCAGAGTCGTCCAGTCCCTGGTAGTTGTTGCTCAGGTTACTGGCCAGGGTGCTGATCTGGTTGCGCCGCTCCTGCCAGTTATCCAGCAATTGCTGCTGTTTGATATGGGCAACCGCCTCGAGGGCGTTCAGCGTCTGCTCGCGCAGGGCCGTACTGGCTTGTTGATAGACCGTAAATGCCATGCCCAGAACCGGGATCAAACCGATCAACAGGTAGCTTAGGGCTAACTTCAAGCGTAACGGCATGTTCAACGACTCCGCGGGTAGAAGGGTTACAGATCAAGGTGTTTGTAAATTATTCTGCAAGATCCGTGCAAATTATCGAACACGATGGGAAGGTTTGAGCAGCGCTTGCGGTAGTCCGCTGGCGTGAGCTGATAGGTGCGGCGGAACCAGCGCCCCCAACAAGGTGTCGATGGCGCTCTGGCGCACGATGCGCAAGTCACCCTCATGGAGCGCGTGGAAGGCTTGATAAATGGCGGTGACGGGGAGGAGCAATAAAAGCGTCTCTGTCTGGCAGCAGACAGCAAACAGAGCTGCTAGGGTTAAATCCGCATGACGTCGAAGTCTCTACAGTGTGGTGGGGCTGAGCTGCGTTTTTGTTCGTGACCAAGCCCTACACCTGCCACTGCTGTTCGTTGACGGTGGTGTAGTCCGAGATCTTCCTAATCCATCGAGTGGCTCTTAACCCAGGACAAAAATCATGGCGAAGGTACTTGTTCTCTATTACTCAATGTACGGTCACCTTGAAACGATGGCTAGCGCAGTGGCCGAAGGCGCACAATCCGTACCCGGCACCGACGTGACGATCAAGCGTGTCGCTGAAACCATCCCGGCCGAACAGGCAGCAGCCATCGGCGTCAAGCTTGACCAGAAGGCACCGGTGGCTGCACCTGACGAGCTTGCCAATTACGACGCCATCATCTTTGGTACACCGACGCGCTTTGGCAATATGGCCGGACAGATGCGCACGTTTCTCGACCAGACCGGCGGACTGTGGATGAGTGGTGCCCTCGTCGGGAAGATCGGCAGTGTTTTTGCGTCGACGGGTACGCAGCATGGTGGCCAGGAAACCACTATTACGTCGTTCCACAGCACACTCTTGCATCAGGGGATGGTCATCGTGGGTGTGCCTTACACATGCTCAGGGCTGACCAACATGAGCGAGATCACCGGCGGTACGCCCTATGGCGCGACTACGCTGGCAGGCGCCGACGGGAAACGGCAACCGTCACAAAATGAACTGGATATTGCGCGCTTCCAGGGCAAACATGTCGCTGAGCTTGCAAAAAAAATCGCGGGTTAGCGCTAACACGTAAACGAGCATATGTTGCAGGACAGCAGTCGCTGAGTCGTTTCGGCGGCGACGCTACCGGTTGGCTGCGTAAAGTTGCGGGCAGCACAATCCCGGCCTATGTTTCATGCGAGACATTGCCTGCGACTCGCGCGCTTGACTGGCCGCAGGTTGCGGTCCATCCAGTGCTAATTCCCGCAGCGAGATGACAACATGCCGAACGACTCCCGCCCCGCCGTGCTCGAACTGATCGGCAATACGCCACTGGTGCGCGTCAGCCGCTTCGATACCGGCCCGTGCACGTTGTTCCTCAAGCTCGAATCGCAGAACCCCGGCGGTTCGATCAAGGATCGCATCGGCCTGGCGATGATCGATGCCGCCGAGCGCGATGGCCGTCTGCGACCCGGCGGCACCATCGTCGAGGCTACCGCTGGCAACACTGGCCTCGGCCTGGCCCTGGTCGGCCGCGCCAAGGGTTACCGGGTGGTGTTGGTGGTGCCGGACAAGATGTCCACCGAGAAGGTCCTGCACCTCAAGGCGATGGGCGCCGAGGTGCACATCACGCGCTCCGACGTCGGCAAGGGCCATCCCGAGTATTACCAGGACGTTGCCGCGCGGCTGGCGCAGGAAATTCCCGAGGCCTTCTTCGCCGATCAGTTCAACAACCCGGCCAACCCGCTGGCCCACGAATGCAGCACCGCACCGGAGATCTGGGCGCAGACTCAGCATGATCTGGATGCCATCGTCGTCGGCGTCGGTTCGGCCGGCACGCTGACCGGGCTGACCCGCTTCTTCCGCCGCGTGCAGCCGGACCTGGAAATGGTGCTGGCCGACCCGGTCGGCTCGGTGATGGCCGAATACAGCCGCAGCGGCACCCTCGGCACACCCGGTTCGTGGGCGGTGGAAGGTATCGGCGAAGACTTCATTCCATCGATTGCCGACCTTTCCAGCGTGCGCCACGCCTACTCGATCAGCGACGAGGAAAGCTTCGATCACGCCCGCCAACTGCTGCGCGCCGAAGGCATTCTCGGCGGCTCTTCGACCGGCACCTTGCTGGCGGCGGCACTGCGCTACTGTCGCGAACAAACCGAACCGAAACGGGTGGTCAGCTTCGTCTGCGATACCGGCACCCGTTACCTGTCGAAGATCTACAACGACCAGTGGATGACTGATCAGGGCCTGCTTGCGCGCAAGCGTTACGGCGATCTGCGCGACCTGATCGCGCGGCGCTTCGAGGATGGCCGGGTGATCAGCGTCGGCCCGGACGATACGCTGCTCACCGCCTTCCAGCGCATGCGCCTGGCTGATGTGTCGCAGCTGCCGGTGCTGGTGGGCGGACAGCGACTGATCGGCGTAATCGACGAGTCCGATATTCTACTCGACGTGCATGAAGACGCTTCGCACTTCCGTGCGACCGTGGCCAGCGCAATGACCGACAAACTGGAAACCCTGCCTCCCGGCGCCAGTCTGGCTAAACTGCAGGCGGAACTCGACCGTGGGCTGGTGGCGATCATTGCCGACACCTCGGGCTTTTACGGCCTGATTACCCGCGTCGACATGCTCAATCACTTGCGGAGATCCCTCGCATGAGTCAGCACGATGAAACTGCCGCGCCACGCGCCTTCGCCACCCGTGTGATCCATGCCGGACAGGTGCCGGACCCTTCCACCGGGGCACTGATGCCGCCGATTTACGCCAACTCCACCTACTTGCAGCAGAGCCCCGGTGTACACAAGGGCCTCGACTACGGGCGCTCGCACAACCCGACGCGCTGGGCGCTGGAGCGTTGTGTGGCGGACCTCGAGGGCGGTACCCAGGCATTCGCCTTCGCCTCCGGGCTGGCGGCGATCTCCACCGTGCTCGAACTGCTCGACGCCGGCGCGCACATCGTCTCCGGCAATGACCTGTACGGCGGTACTTTCCGCCTGTTCGACAAAGTGCGCCAACGCAGTGCCGGGCATCGCTTCAGCTTCGTCGATCTGACTGACCTGGCGGCATTCGAAGCGGCCCTACAGGACGACACGCGAATGGTCATGGTCGAGACGCCGAGCAATCCCTTGCTGCGCCTCACTGACCTCGCCACCATCGCGCGCATCTGTCGCGAGCGGGGCATCATCTGTGTGGCCGACAACACCTTTGCCAGCCCGTGGATACAGCGCCCGCTGGAGCTGGGCTTCGATATCGTACTGCACTCGACGACCAAGTACCTGAACGGTCACTCCGACGTAATCGGCGGCATCGCGGTGGTCGGGCAGAACCCCGATCTGCGCGAACGCCTGGGCTTCCTGCAGAACGCGGTGGGTGCTATCGCCGGGCCGTTCGACGCGTTTCTCACCCTGCGCGGAGTGAAAACCCTGGCGCTGCGCATGGAACGCCACTGCAGCAACGCGCTGAAGCTGGCGCAATGGCTGGAGCTTCAGCCGCAGGTGGCGCGCGTCTATTATCCAGGCCTGTCGTCACACCCGCAGCACGAACTGGCGCGGCGGCAGATGCGCGGTTTCGGCGGGATGATTTCCCTCGACCTGAACAGCGACCTGGCCGGCACCAAGCGTTTCCTCGAGAGTGTGCAGATCTTTGCCTTGGCCGAGAGCCTGGGCGGAGTGGAAAGTCTGATCGAGCACCCGGCGATCATGACCCACGCCAGCATCCCCGCCGAAACCCGCGCGCAGCTCGGCATCGGCGATGCGCTGGTGCGTTTGTCAGTGGGTGTCGAGGATATCGAAGACCTGCGCGCCGACCTGGCCCAGGCGCTGGCGGTGATGTGAGCGACCTGCGAAAGACTGCGACACGCTATTCATTTCTTGCGATCACTGCATCAGCCGGGAGATTGACATGGGTAAAAGGAAAGCCAGTGATCGCGCGGAATATGCTCCGCTTGAAAGTGGCACGCTTGATGACGCGCTACGGCGGCATTCAGCGGAGCGAATCCGCCACTTTTTCCTGTTTTGCTTTTACGTCGAAGTGACGTGCGACTACCTGTCGACGATCCATGGGGAAACTTTCGAGCCCACGTCAGTCATTACCGACCACGCAACACATCAGGTAGATACCGGTGTACGAGACTCTAAACGCGGAAAACTGGAACTGGACTCCCAAACACCCGCTGACTTGCAAGTCACGGGATGGGGAAGCATGGACGCCGCCCACTTCAACAATCTGGGACTGAAAGATAACTTTCTTCAAAAGGGTAAACAACTGGGTGAGTACGACCCTATGGTCAGTGATCTTTTGAGCCGATGCGTCGATACGTGCCGTAATACCAGATGGTTACCACAAGCCATCAATCTCGGACCCGACAAAGTCATTGATATCGTTCACAGGGTCGTCCACATACAAACACTTTCCCCAACCAGCGCCGCCCCCTGCGCATCACTCACCAACATTCGCCTATACATTGACATGGCGATATCCATGTTAAAAAACATGGCCGACAAAAAAGCTGACAAGAACACCCTGAAGAAAACCGAGGAATATTATCGCCTGGGGCTTACGGACATTGAATACAAATTGCTATTAACCATCGAGGATGAAGTGATCGCCATCGTGCGAAGCATCAATACTCACCTGTTAAAGCTGGCCATGGACAGCAACAGCCCGGCAAACGCTCAACAGATAAATTGGTCAGCCATACCGAAAGCAAAGAGCTGGTTCGCCGAAACCACCAAACCGAAAGCGCCACGTAAAATTGTACGAGCCAAACGGATGGGGCAAGCGGTGGCAGCGAGTCAGAATATTGAGATATTTGATAAAAGTTTCTACATCGAAAGCCCTATGCTTTGATTGCATTGCAATGCGGTAGTCACTTCCTGCTGGCTATGAATTGGCGAATTTCCACCGCGCTCTGAATGTGCTCATTGTCCGTCCGCCCACCCCGGGTGCCGTCCAAACGCCTCGAACAGTTCGAAAATGGTCGCCTTGACCTTTTGCACCGCGTTGCTTTGCACGGCGGTGTCAGGCCAGCACAGAGAGAGCTCACGCGTGAACAGCCGATGATCGATCCTGGCCAGCTTGAGCTTATGCTGATCCAGTTCAACATGGGCAGCCGCCCAAGGCAGGATCGTGACACCCAGCTTTGCCAGAACGGCTGAGAACAACAAGTCCGTGGAGTTGGCTTCGAACTCGACCTCACAGTGCAGACCGGCCTCCTGCAATGCCGACTCGACTCGGCTGCGAATCGTGTTCGGTGCACTGGGCAACACCAGCGGCATCTTCGCCAGGGCGTCGATCGTCACCGGCCCATCGGGTAACGAAAATTCCGGCCACGCAATCAGGTACAGCGTTTCGGTGAGCAGTCGCTGCGAGATCATCCCACGGGTTTCGACCACATCGACATTCACCGCGAGCGCCACCCGCCCCACCGTGATCAGGCGGCCGAGATTGGCACTCGGCGCATCGATCAACTCCAGCTTGATCCCCGGATAGCGACTGCGAATCGTGCGAGCGAGCGGAATCGCCAACATGCGAGCCGTACTCGACGGCATGCCGACCGAGACCTTGCCCTGCGGGAATTCGGCGTCCTGACGCAGTAGCTCCTGGGTGCCATCGGCCTGGCGCAGCAGTTCGATGGCATGCCGGTAAAGCGTCTGCCCGGCCGCCGTGGGGACCACGCCATGCACGCTGCGCTCGAGCAGTTGCATGTCCATATCCAGTTCCAGATTGCGCATCTGCTGGCTGATGGCGGGCTGCGCAATATGCAGCGCTTCACTGGCGCGGGTGATGTTGCCGCACTCAACCACTTTGATGAAATACCGCAGCTGGCGCAGGTCCATGAGGGGGGTTTCCAAAGAACTTGACTCTATACAATATTCCGATAGGACCAAAGGAATTTCATATTTGTTGCTTATGGCATGCGCTGCCTAGACTGATTTCACAATAAACGAAGCGCTGACGGCTGCCACAGCCTCGCAGCGCCTCAATAGGCCTGATAAAGGTCAATGGGAGATCTTAATGTCTAGAGCATTAACCGCATCAGCAACGAGCGTGAAGCCGATCAAAACGCCCCTGACCCGCGAGCAGATTCGCGGCTTCTGGACCGTCTACCTGGGATGGGTGCTGGACGGCGTGGACTCGGTGATTTTCGCACTGGTCTTGATTCCCGCCCTGACCGAGTTGCTGCCCAACTCGGGCATTACCCCAACCCCCGCCAACATCGCCATGTACGGTTCCGTCTTGTTCGGGCTGTTTCTGATCGGCTGGGGCCTGTCGTTTATCTGGGGGCCGCTCGCCGACCGTTTTGGCCGGGTGAAGATGCTGGCAGCCAGCATTCTGGTCTACTCGCTGTTTACCGGGGCGGCGGCGTTCTCGGAGAACATTTGGCAGTTAGCGGCGTTTCGGCTGATTGCCGGGATCGGTGTCGGTGGCGAGTGGGCACTGGCCGGCACCTACGTGGCCGAGAGCTGGCCGGAAGACCGGCGCAAGATGGGCGCGGGCTACCTGCAAACGGGCTACTACTTCGGCTTTTTCATTGCCGCGTTGCTGAACTACACCGTCGGCGCAACCTACGGCTGGCGCGTGATGTTTCTGTGCGGCCTCGCACCGGCGGCGGTGGCGATCTACACCGCATTGAAGGTGAAAGAACCTGCCCAGACGCACAAGGCGGCGCACCACATCGAAAGTTCCCACTCGCCAACCACTTCTGTACGCACCTCGTGGTGGGAAATCTTCGCCCCGGCCTTTCGCCGCCGCACGCTGACCAGCTCTGCCCTGGTCGGGGTTGCCATCGTCGGCTTGTGGGCAGGCTCGGTTTACGAAGCGACGGCCGTCGTGACACTGGCAACCCGCGCCGGTATCGACCACGTCGGGGCGGTTCATCTGGCGTCCATTGGCGCGGCGGTGCTGTCGCTCAGCACCATCCTCGGCTGCCTCGTCGCGCCCTGGCTGGCCGAACGGCTTGGGCGACGGGTTGCGCTGGGCATCTACTTCGCCGGCATGGCCACGTCGATTGTGTTCGCGTTCGGCTGGGTGTTCTACATGGACGACGGCCTGCATCTGTTCATGGTGTCGCTGGTGTTTCTTGGCTTCTTCGGCGGCAACTTCGCGATTTTCTCACTCTGGCTGCCCGAGCAATATCCAACCCGGATCCGCGCCACAGCCTTCGCCTTCAATGCCTCGGTCGGCCGCTTCATCGGCGCAGGCGTCAACTTCCTGCTGGCCGCGGCGATCCACTGGCACGGCTCGCTGGGCGCACCGATCGCCTGGACCGCCGCAGCTTTCGTGGCCGGCATTCTGATCCTGCCGTTTGCCGTCGAAACCCGTAATCAGCCGTTGCCGCAATAAAACAGCAGCGCTCAAACATTCACAGGAGAACCGTATGCAAGCTTTGCAAGGCGTGAAGATCGTCGACCTGAGCCGTGCGCTGTCGGGGCCGTTCTGCACCATGGTGCTGGCGGATCTCGGCGCCGATGTGATCAAGATCGAGCCCGGCCCGACCGGCGACATGAGCCGGACCTGGGGCCCGTTCGACCGGGGCGTGAGCACCTACTATCTGTCGTGCAATCGCAATAAACGCGGCATGTGCATCGACTTCCGCAATCCCCAGGGATTGGCCACGATCCGGCGGCTGATCGATGATGCCGACGTGGTGATCGAAAACTTCAAACCCGGCACCCTCGATAGCATGGGGCTCAGCTATGAGGTGCTCAGCGCACGCAATCCGCGGCTGATCATGGGCAGCATCAACGCCTTTGGCAGCGACGGGCCGATGAGCAGTTGGCCGGGGTTCGACCAGATCGCCCAGGGCTACTCGGGGCTGATGAGCCTGACGGGGTTCGTCGATGGCGATCCGACCCGCACCGGCACGGCCATCGGCGACCTGACCTCGGGCATGTGGCTGGTGACGGCGGTATTGGCCGCCCTGCTGGAGCGCGAACGCACCGGGCACGGCCAGCACGTCAGCACCTCGTTGCTGGCCAGCCTGGTCGGGCTGCTAAGCGTGCACGGTCAACGCTACCTCAGCCTCGGCGATGTCCCCCGCCGCACCGGCAACGCCCATTCCGTCATTGCGCCTTACGGGGTGTTCCAGACGCTGGATGGCCCGCTCAATCTGGCGCCGATCACCTCGGCCATGTGGGGACGTTTATGCACGCTGCTCGATTTACCGACACTGCCCGACGACCCGCGCTTCGCGACCAATGAAGCCCGGGTCGAGCGACGTGACGAGTTGAAAGCTATTCTGGAAAGCCGCTTGAAAACCCGCAGCAAACGCGCATGGACCGAGCTGTTCATCGAGGCCGGTTTGCCCGCCGGCCCGATCAATACACTCGACGAAGTGTTCGACGACCCGCAAGTGCTGCATAGCCAACTGACCAGGACACTCACGCACCCGACACTCGGCGCACTGCGTCAGGTAGTGACCCCCGTGTTCAGCGCCACCGACGCAGATGAACCTGCGCCTGGCGTCAGCCAGCGACCACCGCCGCTGCTCGGTGAACACACCCTTGAAGTGCTGCGCGAGGCCGGTTTCGACGCTGCGTCGATCGACGCACTGCTGGCCGCGAAGGCCGTGTACCAGGACACCAACGATTCGCCAGCAATGGCTACCGAGCAATCAACAGGAACCGCCCAATGACCCCGACACAAACCTCTTCCGCCGCCGTGACCGTCAACATTGTCGATGAACGAATCGGTCGGCTGGTCTTCAGCAACCCCACCCACCGCAACGCCCTCAGCGCACAACTGCTGACCGCCCTCGACGAAAGCCTCGCCGCACTGGCGTCACAACGCATACCGGTGGTGATACTCGGCAGCGAAGTCGGCCAGCCCGTCTGGAGCGCCGGCCACGACATCCGCGAACTGCAACACGACCACGATCCGATTGCCTACGGCAAGCCACTCGAAAAAGTGTTGCGCCGCATCCGCGCCTACCCCGGCGTGGTGATTGCCATGGTCTCCGGCTCAGTGTGGGGCGGTGCGGTCGACCTGGTGATGAGTTGCGACCTGGTCGTCGCCGATCGCAACGCGAGCTTTTCGATGACACCGGCAAACATCGGTTTGCCCTACACAACCAGTGGGCTGCTGCGCTTCTTCAACAACCTGCCGATTCACGTACTGAAGGAAATGTTTTTCGGTGCGCAGAAGCTCGATGCAGAGCGTGCTGAACGCTTCGGTGTGGTGAACAGACTGGTCGACAGCGACGCGCTGGAGGTAACTGCGCTTGAACTGGCACGCACGATTGCCGGCAAAGCGCCGCTGGCCATTGCGGCGGTCAAGGAGCAGTTGCGCATCCTTGAAGACCTGCAACCGATGCCCGTCCAGGCGATGGAACAGATCGCAGAACTGCGTCGGCAGGCGTGTGAGAGCAGCGACTTCGATGAGGGACTGGCGGCATTTGCCGAGCGTAGGCCAGCGGTGTTTTGCGGCAAGTAGAAGACCAACGTCTCACGGTTGAATCCACAGTTGTAAACGGACAGTGGAGTGAATGAAAACGGGCGCCTTTTAAGGCGCCCGTTTTGTTCAGTCATTGCTGAACTGACGATGAGGTACAGATTACTGCGGCTGAAATGTCTGAAGGTAAGCCAACAGGTTTTCGATCTTTTCCGGATCGCTGATACCCCAGAAAATCATGCGGGTTCCGGGTACCACTTTTTTTGGATCTTCGATGTACGCGGCCAGTGTTTCGCGGGTCCAGACGACGCCCGATGATTTCATCGAGGAAGAGTACTGGTAGTCCGTCGTGCTCCCGGCACGGCGTCCGAAAATGGCATTGAGCTGCGGCCCAAAAGAACCCCGTGCTGAAACGCCTGTTTGATGGCACCCGCCGCAAATTCGGTTAAACAGTTTCTGACCTGCTTCAGCATCGCCGGCCGCTTCTGCTTGCGTGCTCAACAACCCTGCGTTAAGCACTAAGGCAAAGGTCAGTACTGCGGATTTCATCATGTTCTGCTCCAAATCGGCCGTTGCTTATAGCAAAAGCTGGCAGCTATTTCATCATGACAAGCTTCTACACCGAAGCCTCAGTGAGGCTATTCAGGTTCATTCCGAGGGGAAGAAGAACTATCTGCTCGGCACCCGCAGACAGCCGAGTAAGTGAAAACGAGCGCCTTGTACTTTTGCATGAGCGCAGAGCCTTTCGATCAAACGCTCCGCGCCCCGCTCCCGTTTCCCAACCAGGAGCGCGGCGCTCACACGGTTGTCAGCATCATTTGTCATCCATCTTTTTTTCCGACGATGGCGGCCGATACTCGGTGTTCTCTTCAGCGTTGGGTGCTTCAGGGAGATGCCCTGGAGTGAACACATGAGTCAGCAGGTCTTTGGCATCGATTTCGTTGACGCCATTCACCGAACGGGCGAGTTCTACCACCCGTTCACACTCTTTATGGGTGTTAACGCGGCCGCTCAACGCCACTGTACCGGCATGGGTTTTGACATTGACATGCAGACCGAGAGTCGGTTCTGAAAAGGCCAGAGCCGACTTCACCCGGGTTGTAATCCACGCGTCGTGAACAGCGACTCCCAGATCATGAGAGTAATGCTGGAAGGAGTGAGTTTTCATAGCTGGACCCTCTCTCGTGTCATCAACAGGTTAATTATAGTGCGGCCGTTGCGTGAGGTCAGAGCGCTGTCCCCCAGCACGTCTGCGTCAGTCGCTCTGTGCCGGGCGCAGAGTGCGCTACCGAACAGACCCGCGCGGGCAGCGGAGTTAACGTGGCGTGAGGTAGATCACTGCCAAATCAGGACGGTGCGATCCTCCTGCTCATCCAGTGGACGGTGGGGTTCAGTGATTCCCTCATTCAAGGAGGCACGACTCATGACTCAGCATTCGCAAATACCTTTATATCGACGACTGGCAGTAATGCTCGTCGCTGTTATGGCGACAGCCGCAGCGCTACCGGCACAAGCGCAGCACGACCAACGCGAGGGCTATGGCCGGCAGGTTTACCATCGCGACTATCGTGGTGGCCATGATAATCGTGATAGCCATCGTGACTATCGCGGCGGCCGTGGCGGTGACTATCGCGGTGGTGACAACGGCGACTTGGGCGCGATACTCATTGGCGCAGTAGTGGGAGCCGTGGCCGCGGGTGCGGTACGGGCGCCGCCCGCCGTGATTTACCGGGAAGCACCTCCGCCGCCACCACCGGGGGTCAGGTACTACTATCCCAACACGTACAACTCCAATGGATATCCTCCACCCGGCTATTAAGCTCCCTAGCCGCATGAAACCCGAGCGACCGCCGCTCGCACTGATATATCCCCTGCAACGGTCGTCAATTCGACAACTCAATCCGGATATAAAGACATGAACAACTTCGTACTTAAAGCGGCTATGCCGGCAGCGTTGATGCTGGCATTCCTCACCACTTCTGTCTCGGCACAGACGACGGCAGCGAGCAGTCCTGGCGCACCGTCACAGACGGCTGCCACTCATGCCAAAAAGCACATGGACGTTGTAGATAAGAGGATCAAAGAACTGCACGCCAAGCTGAAAATCACCGACAAGCAGTCAACTCAATGGGATGCCTATGCGCAAACCATACGCGACAACGCTCACAACGCCGATACAGCCTTTCTGGAGCGTGCGGAAAAGCTGCCAGCGTTGAGTGCCGATGACGCGATGATGTCCTATGCCAAATTAGCCCAATTGCACGCGGACAATATGCAGAAGCTTGCAACCGCGTTTAGCGCTCTGTATGGCACGTTTTCCGACGTTCAGAAAAAAAACGCCGACAAGCTGTTCCGCAATGAACAGGAAAAACGCGAGGACCGGCTCGAGGCAGCAAAAAAAACCCATTAAAAGGCCAGAATCCTCAACCAGGCGAACCGGCCGCTGCAGGCTCGGTTCGCCTTGGAGCGCAGCGACCCGCAGAGGCTGACACCTAGGACTGAAATATGGCTGAACAGCTACGCTGTTCCGGGAGATCCGCAGACCTGTTGGAGGTCTCCCATGCAACTCGAAGGTTCCTGCCATTGCGGCGCGGTGTCGTTCAGTCTGAGCAGTGCCCACCCCTACCCTTATCAACGCTGTTACTGCTCGATCTGCCGCAAGACCCAGGGCGCGGGCGGCTATGCGATCAACCTCGGCGGCAAGGCGAACAGCCTGAAAGTCCGTGGTCGTAAACACATCTCGATCTATCACGCCCGCCTCAAGGATGACGGTGCCCGACGTGCCCACAGCAGCAGCGCCGAACGGCACTTCTGCTCGCTCTGCGGCACTGGCTTGTGGCTGTTCAGCCCTGAATGGCCCGAGTTGATTCACCCCTTCGCTTCGGCCATCGACACCCCGCTGCCGGTGCCGCCGGAACATACGCACCTGATGCTCGGTTCAAAAGCCCCGTGGGTCGAAGTCGAGGCACATCCCAAGGATCAGCTGTTCGAGGTCTACCCGGAAGAATCCATTGCCGAGTGGCACGAACGGCTGGGGCTGGCCCGTTAACAGTCTTTGACAGTTTCGCGTTGACAATTTGCCTGTTTTCTTTCACAGACCTGCAGCAGGCACACCACTGTGGAAACGGAACTCGACGTCCGGGGACTCGATCAGCTCTTGCTCGGCGGCACGCACCTTGTCGATCACCTGCGCGATGTCCTTGGCGTCGCCGTACTGGTAAGCCAGCTTCAGGTACCCCTGGAAATGCCGCGCCTCGCTTTTCAGCAGGCCGAAGTAGAACTTGCCCAGTTCTTCATCCAGGTGCGGCACCAGGGCTTCGAAACGCTCGCAACTGCGCGCCTCGATAAATGCCCCGACCACCAGCGTGTCCACCAGTTTTACCGGCTCGTGGCTGCGCACCACTTTGCGCAAACCCGAAGCGTAACGACCGGCGGACAGCTGGCGCAGTTCGATCTTGCGCTTTTTCATCAGGCGCATGACTTGTTCGTGATGCACCAGTTCTTCCCGGGCCAGACGCGACATCAAATTGATCAGGTCGACGTGCGAGTGGTACTTGGCGATCAGGCTGAGCGCGGTGCTGGCGGCCTTGAACTCGCAGTTCTTGTGGTCGATCAGCAGGGTTTCCTGGTCGGCCAATGCGGCCTGAACCCAGCCGTCAGGCGTGCGGCAGCCAAGGAACTGATGAATCTCAGGAAGGATCATTGGCTCACTTCCGACAGTTCAACAGGACCATTGGGCAGGACGGCAAGGATTTCAGGGTTCAGTAACATGAGGCTCACGGGCAATAGGTTCACAGCGAAGGGCGCCGATTATACTTGCCTGCCGGCAGACCACCAGTCGCCGCACTTGATATGCATCAAGACCCGGATTCGCGACCAGCAACTATAGTTGTGCAACGACGTGTTTTCTCATTCATCGGAGATTCCGACCATGCAAGCCATCCGCAGCATCCTGGTGGTCATTGAGCCCTCGCCCAACGAAAGCCTGGCCCTCAAACGCGCCAAGCTGATCGCCGGGGTGACTCAGGCGCATCTGCACTTGTTGATCTGCGATAAAGAGCACGATCACTCGGCGCTGTTGAGCGTGCTCAAGGCCAGCCTGCTGGAAGACGGTCATAGCGTCACCACCGAGCAAGCGTGGAACAAAAGCCTGCATGAAACCATCATCGATGTGCAGCAGGCTGAAGGTTGCGGGCTGGTGGTCAAGCAACACTTTCACGACAACCCGTTGAAAAAAGCCCTGCTGACCCCGGAAGACTGGAAGCTGATGCGTCAGTGCCCTAGTCCGGTGTTACTGGTGAAAACCTCGAAATCCTGGGCCGGCGGGACGATTCTGGCGGCCATCGACGTGGGCAACAGCGATCCTGAACACCGCGTGCTGCATGCCAGCATTGTCGATCATGGCTTCGACATCGCCCACTTGGCCAAAGCCCAGCTGCATGTCATCAGCGCCCATCCGTCGCCGATGCTCTCGGCGGCCGACCCGGTTTTCCAGCTCAAGGAAACCATCGAAGCCCGCTACCGCGAGCAATGCAAGGCGTTCCAGGCCGAGTTCGACATCGACGACGACCACCTGCATATCGAAGAAGGCCCGGCCGATGTGCTGATTCCCCACGTTGCACATAAATTGCAGGCATCGGTAACCGTCATCGGCACCGTGGCGCGTACCGGGTTCTCAGGCGCGTTGATCGGTAATACAGCGGAAGTGGTGCTCGATTCGCTGGAAAGCGATGTGCTGGTGCTCAAGCCACAGGAAATCATGGATCACCTGGAGGAATTGGTGACCAGCGGCAAATAAGGCGCCTGATGGATCGCCATCGCGAGCAAGCTCGCTCCCACAGTTGATCTGTGTCGTTCACAAATCCAGTGTGGGAGCGAGCTTGCTCGCGATGCTTTTAAGCGCCGGGCGCCAAGGCATCCTTAAGGAAGCCCGGCGCGATGTAGCGCTGGTAATGCGCCTCCGACAGCAGGAAAAATTCCCGATCGATGGCGTCGCGCAACTCCGGCAAATTCCAGTCACGAAACTCCGGCAGCAACACCATCCCATAGGCTTCCAGATTGTTGATCACCCGCGCGCCCCTGGCGATCAACTGATACGCCCAGCAATATTCCGACTGATGGGGCACAAAGCGGATTTTTCGCTGCACCAGTTGCTCACGCAGGCGCGCGGGATCGAAAATTTCGAGTTTCCCGGCCATCACTTGCACCAACAGCTGCTCAAGACGCAGCCAGACGGCGCGCTTTTCTTCCTCGTTGTAACCGTTCCAGTGAATCACTTCATGGTGGAAACGCTTGCAGCCGCGGCACACCAGATCACCGTAAACAGTGGAACAGAGGCCGACGCAGGGAGTCTTGATGGTTTGATTGGGCATAGGTAGGCAGAACGCGAGAAAGCAAAACAGGTTGGCATGTTAGCCCTTTGTCTAACATTCATCACCCCTCAAAGTTCAGGGCCTAACTTACCTTTAATTTTTTTTTGCCGTAGAATCAGCCAGCCTTTTAAGGCGCCAATGTCCGTTAGAAGCTGTTTTCAAAGCGTCACGAGCACAGTCGTTCCTTCAGAGCGGTGTTGGCGAAGGGTTTTTCCAGCGGGGAAAAGCCCAACGCCAACCCTCATCAGCTCCCCGTTCTGCAGGCGTAAAACTTTGAAAGCAGCTTCTGTAAGGAATTGCCGGTAATTCTGGCTAAGCGGCCCACAACGCCACGCAGCGCATGAGTACGGCAATTTCGGGATGAGCGTCCCGGACACCCATTTGGGACCACTGATGAGGGTAATAACTGTGCTTGAAGCCTACCGCAAACATATCGAAGAGCGCGCAGCACTGGGTATCGTTCCCCAGCCGCTTAACGCCGAACAAACTGCAGGCCTGGTCGAGCTGCTGAAGAATCCCCCGGCTGGCGAAGAAGCTTTCCTCGTTGACCTGATCACCAATCGCGTTCCGCCTGGCGTGGACGAAGCAGCCTATGTAAAGGCCGGCTTCCTGTCTGCGTTGGCCAAAGGCGAAGCCACTTCCCCTCTGATCGACAAAAAGCGCGCTGTTGAACTGCTTGGCACCATGCAAGGCGGCTACAACATCGTGACGCTGGTTGACCTGCTCGACTCCGCCGAACTGGCTCCAGTCGCTGCCGTGCAACTCAAGCACACCCTGCTGATGTTCGATGCTTTCCACGACGTCGCGGAAAAAGCCAAGAACGGCAACGTTCACGCTCAAGGCGTACTGCAATCCTGGGCTGACGGCGAGTGGTTCAAGAACCGCCCGGTTCTGGCCGACAAGATCAGCCTGCGCGTGTTCAAGGTCACCGGCGAAACCAACACCGACGACCTGTCCCCTGCTCCTGATGCCTGGTCGCGTCCAGACATCCCGCTGCACGCCCTGGCCATGCTGAAAATGGCCCGCGACGGTATCGTGCCGGACGAGCAAGGCGTCACCGGTCCGATGAAGCAGATCGAAACCATGCGCGGTGAAGGCTTCCCTATCGCCTACGTCGGCGACGTAGTGGGTACCGGTTCTTCGCGTAAATCGGCGACCAACTCGGTGCTGTGGTTCTTCGGCGACGACGTTCCTTACGTGCCGAACAAGCGTGCTGGCGGTTTCTGCTTCGGCAGCAAAATCGCTCCGATCTTCTACAACACCATGGAAGATGCCGGCGCACTGCCAATCGAATTCGACGTCACCAACATGAACATGGGCGACGTGATCGACCTGTACCCTCATGCCGGTAAAGTCACCAAGCACAACAGCGACGAAATCCTGACCACCTTCGAAATGAAGACCCCGGTCCTGCTCGACGAAGTCCGTGCTGGCGGTCGTATCCCGCTGATCATCGGCCGTGGCCTGACCGAGAAGGCGCGTGCCGAACTGGGTCTGCCACCGTCCGACCTGTTCAAGAAGCCGGAAGCTCCGGCTGAAAGCACCAAGGGTTTCACCCTGGCGCAGAAAATGGTCGGTAAGGCTTGCGGCGTAGTTGGCGTTCGTCCAGGTACTTACTGCGAACCGAAAATGACCACCGTCGGTTCCCAGGACACCACTGGCCCGATGACCCGTGACGAACTGAAAGACCTGGCATGCCTGGGCTTCTCGACCGATCTGGTCATGCAGTCTTTCTGCCACACCGCGGCCTATCCAAAGCCGATCGACGTCACCACTCACCACACCCTGCCAGACTTCATCATGACCCGCGGCGGCGTTTCCCTGCGTCCGGGCGACGGCATCATCCACAGCTGGCTGAACCGCATGCTGCTGCCGGACACCGTCGGTACCGGTGGTGACTCGCACACCCGTTTCCCGATGGGCATCTCGTTCCCGGCCGGTTCCGGTCTGGTCGCGTTCGCCGCAGCCACTGGCGTGATGCCACTGGACATGCCGGAATCGATCCTGGTGCGCTTCAAAGGCAAAATGCAACCGGGCGTCACCCTGCGTGACCTGGTTCACGCCATTCCTTACTACGCGATCCAGGCTGGCCTGCTGACCGTAGAGAAGAAAGGCAAGAAGAACGCCTTCTCTGGCCGCATCCTGGAAATCGAAGGCCTGGACAACCTGAGCATCGAACAAGCCTTCGAGCTGTCCGACGCCTCGGCCGAACGTTCGGCTGCCGGTTGCACCATCAAGCTGTCGAAAGAGTCGATCACCGAGTACCTGAGCTCCAACATCACCCTGCTGCGCTGGATGATCGGCGAAGGCTACGGCGATGCGCGTACTCTGGAACGTCGTGCTCAAGCGATGGAAGCCTGGATCGCCAACCCTGAGCTGATGGTTGCCGATGCTGACGCCGAATACGCTGAAACCATCGAGATCGACCTGGCCGACATCAAAGAGCCGGTGCTCTGCGCGCCGAACGATCCGGACGACGCCCGTCTGCTGTCCAGCGTTGCTGGCGAGAAGATCGACGAAGTGTTCATCGGTTCGTGCATGACCAACATCGGTCACTTCCGCGCTGCCGGTAAACTGCTGGATCAGGTCAAGGGTCAGCTGCCAACCCGTCTTTGGCTGTCGCCGCCGACCAAGATGGACGCTCACCAACTGACCGAAGAAGGCTACTACGGCATCTACGGCAAGGCTGGCGCGCGCATGGAAATGCCGGGCTGCTCGCTGTGCATGGGTAACCAGGCTCGCGTTGAGCCGAACTCCACCGTGGTCTCGACGTCGACCCGTAACTTCCCGAACCGTCTGGGCGATGGTGCCAACGTCTACCTGGCTTCGGCCGAGCTGGCGTCGGTGGCCTCGATCCTGGGTCGCCTGCCGACCGTCGAGGAGTACATGGCCTACGCGAAAGAAATCGACACCATGGCCAGCGATGTCTATCGCTACCTGAGTTTCGACCAGATCGCCGAGTTCCGTGAAGCTGCAGCGAACGCCAACATCCCGGTCGTTCAAGCCTAACGTTACAACGCCATAGAAAACGCCGTGCATCGTAAGGTGCGCGGCGTTTTTTTATGCCGGAAGGTTTTGCCCTGGATCATTGAGCGCCAGCTGTACCGCGCCATCCACACTCAAGCCACAGAGAACGACTTGCGAACGCTCAGCCTCAGGCAACGCCGACAATACCGTTTGAGCCTCGTCCTTGAGCCGTGCCAGCAGCAACCGTTTGCCTTCAATGCGTACTCGCAGAAAGAACTCCTCCAACGCCTCGATACTGGTGCCATCCAGGTCTGGCGACTCTTCCAGGCTGAGAATCACCGTGTGAATCGGCGTTTCAGAGTGTCGAATCAAGCGTAATGCGCCCCCGAGAATTCGCTCCACGTTAGCAAAGAACAACGCCTCGCTCGGTCGCACAATCAACATCCCCGGCACTGCCTTGGCCAATGGATGACGTTGTACGTCGACAAAGTCGTGTCCGGTGCCGATGTGCCCGAGAATCTGGATATCCGCCGCCGACATCTGCTTGAGCATCAGCAGCACACTGATCGCCACCGCCACCAGCAAACCGTCCAGCACCCCCAACACCAACACGGCCGCCACGGCGCAGATCACCAGCAGGCGATCGCGTCGCCAGATGAAATAGCGCCCCAACGGTTGCAGGCTCAAGCCGCGAGCCAGCGCATGGGTGACGATCGCGGCCAGTATCGGCTCAGGGGTCAAGGCAATATAAGGCAGCACCGTCAGGACGATGATCAACACCACCAATGCCGCCACGCCACCGGCCAAGCGTGAAGTCGCGCCGGCTGCCTCATTCGCGGAAGTCGCGGAATACCCCGCCCCTGCCGGCATCCCGTGAAACAGTCCGGACAGCAGGTTCGACGCCCCGAGCGCCAGCAGATCCCGGTTCGAGGACACCCGATCACCATGTTTGAGTGCGAAGGAGCTGATCGAGCCGTAGGACTCTGCATACAGGATCATCACCATGGCAAAGCCCAGCTCCCCCAGGCGCAACCAATCGGCAAAGGGCAACACCGGCAGCTTCGGAACCTCCAGGCCGAGGTCGATCACCCCGATCAGCCTGACCCCATAGGCCGGCAAGTTCAGCCATTGTCCCGCCACGATGCCGATCACCACCACCAGCAACCCACCCGGCAAGCGCCGGAACCGCCCAAACAACCACAACAATGCCAACGCCACTACGGCCACACCGGCGGCGGCCCAGTTCCACTGCGGCAGTTGCTCCAGCAACTGCGGCAAAAAGCGAATCACGTTGCCGTCGCTCAGGTGCACCCCGACCACGCTGGCGAGTTGTTTAAGGATGATGGTCAGCGCCAGGCCAAAGGCAAAGCCGCGCAATACCGGCTTGGCGATAAACGACGTCACGCTGCCGAGCTTGAACAACCCGGCCAGCAAAAAGAACGCGCCTGTGACCAGAACCAGCCCGATGGCCAGGCTCGCGCGCAGTTGCGGATCGCCATTGGCCAGCGTCGCGGTGGCGGCGGCCAGCACGGCGGCTGACGAAGAAGTCGCGGAAACAATGGCAAACCGGCTGGTGCCAAACAGTCCATAGCAGAGTAACCCGGCGAACAGGGCGATCACCCCCGCCTGCGGCGCCAGGGCAGCGATACTCGAATAGGCGACAGCCTCGGGCAGCAGCAATCCGGCAATCGATAACCCGGCCAACAGGTCCTGCCAGCGATTGGGTTGCTCGACAGGATTTGGGGGTGAGACGTTCGGCAATCCAATGTCTCCGATCAACGGGCGAAAAAAAAGCTGCTGCACGTATCACGCACAGCAGCCACTGTAGCTGTCAATCCGGCACTGCGCGAGCAGGCCGGAATCTTTTGACCTTCGCCTATCAAGCGGTCAGCGAATAAATCAACGCCGAAATCGCCACCAGGCCCACCAGCGTCACGAAGACGTTGGAGGCCTGGCCGCGATAACGCGCCATCGCAGGCACCTTGCGGATCGCGTACATCGGCATCAGGAACAGAATCGACGCGATAACCGGGCCACCGAGGGTCTCGATCATCCCCAAAATGCTCGGGTTCAGCGTGGCGACGATCCAGCAGACCACCAGCATGAACGCTGCGGTCATACGGTCCAGGGTCTTCGGTGTCGGGCGACGACCGCTCTTGACGATCAAACCCTTGAGGCCTTCGCTGGCGCCGATGTAGTGCCCCAGAAACGACTTGGAAATGGCCACGAACGCAATCAACGGCGCGGCGAACGCGATCGTCGGGTTGCTGAAGTGGTTGGCCAGGTACGACAGGATCGACAGGTTCTGCGCCTTGGCCTCGGCCAGTTGCTCTGGCGACAGGGTCAGCACACAACTGAAGACGAAGAACAGCACCATCACCACCATCAAGGCGTGAGCGCGGGACAGGATTTGCGAGCTGCGCTCTTCTGCATGCACGCCATAACGACGCTTCTGGTCCACCGCAAACGCCGAGATGATCGGCGAGTGGTTGAACGAGAACACCATCACCGGAATCGCCAGCCACAAGGTGTGCAGCAGCGCCGACGGCTCAGGCAAAGTGCTGGCGGTGGCGAGAATACCGCCGTTCCAGTGCGGAATCAGGAACACCGCCAGAAACAGCAGCGCCACGATGAACGGGTACACCATCAGGCTCATGGCCTTGACGATCATCTGCTCGCCGCAACGCACCACGGCCAGCAGCCCAAGAATCAGCACTAACGACAGAATCGCCCGTGGCGGCGGCATGATGTGCAACTGATGCTCGAGGAAACTGCCCACGGTGTTGGTCAGGGCGACGCTATAGATCAGCAGGATCGGGAAGATCGCGAAGAAGTACAGCAAGGTGATCAGGGCGCCGGCCTTGATCCCGAAATGCTCTTCGACGACCTCGGTGATGTCTGCCCCCGCACGACCCGATAACACGAAGCAGGTCAGGCCACGGTGTGCGTAAAAGGTCATTGGGAATGCCAGCAACGCCAGAATCAACAGCGGCCAGAAACCGCCAAGACCTGCGTTGATTGGCAAAAACAGGGTACCCGCACCAATCGCCGTGCCAAACAGGCCCAGCATCCAGGTGGTGTCATGGCGATTCCAGCTGCTGAGGCTCGCTGGTGCCGCCGCTTCATAGCGTTCATCAACGCTATTGGCCTGATCATTCATCCGGTCAGATCTCCGCATTCCGGTCACTTGCCACTCGGTCAGGACGAGTCAGAAAAAGCTGACAGGCAGCGCCCTGGCCGAAACAGGGGCGCGATTGTCCGGGATTAATGAGCAGAAGCAAAGACTTAGCTGAGGAGTGGTTATGCGGATCAGATGCTCGGCAATGGCTTTGAACACCACAACCCACAAAAACCAGCGCCTGGGCGCGAAAAATCCGAAAAAGCTGCTTGAATCAATGTTTTAACGAAGCCACTCAATCTGCCTGGCTACAACCTGACGGAGTGATGCCATGCCACTCGTTCGTGTCGACATCAAAAAACACCAGAACCCGACCTTCGCCAAACGCGTTGGCGAGCTCATCTATGCCGCCATGCGCAGCGCCATCGGCGTCCCTGAGCACGATAATTTTCAAATCCTTGCCGAACATGACGAGCTGCACTTCATCTTTGATCCGGTCTACCTGGGCATCAACCGCAGCGACAATCTGGTCATCATCCAGATCAGCCTGAATGAAGGCCGTACCCTGGAGCAGAAGAAACTGCTCTACAAGACCATTGCCGAAAGTCTCAACACGGAGTTGGCGGTTCGTCTGGAAGATGTCTTCATCAATCTGGTGGAGGTCAAGAAAGAGAACTGGTCGTTCGGCAACGGGGTCGCTCAATACGCGAGCTGAGCACACTCAAGAAGCTTCTTATGACTTCATTGACATGCTTCCTGAACCCACAGCATTCGCCAAAATAGTGAACACAGCGGACGCCAGGTTCTGATGCGTTGAAAAGATCGCAGCCTTCGGCAGCTCCTACAGGATCACAATCGTTGCGGCGAACGTGGTCAATGTAGGAGCTGCCGAAGGCTCGGGCCGCGTTCGGACGATCCTTTGATCTTGCTTCTATTATTGGAGATTGCCAAACCGCTCTGTAGTCAGCAATCTGAACCGACATTCGAGCCCCGACATTCCGATGCCTTCAGGAGCCCAGCATGCCTACAACCGTCCTGGTACTGGTTGAAACGATCAACGACTACCTGCCGATCCTCGAGCATCAAGGCTTCCACCTGATTCTCGCCCCTACTCCCGTCGAACGCGCCCAAGCCATCGCCACTTATGGCGGACAAATCGATGCGGTGCTGACGCGTGGGCCACTGGGGTTGTGCGCCGAAGAAATCGCTGCGCTACCGAACCTGAAAATCATCTGCGTAATCGGCGCCGGCTACGAGCAGGTCAATTTGCAAGCCGCCAGCGACCGGGGCATTACCGTCACCAATGGCGCCGGCGTAAACGCCTCGTCGGTGGCCGATCATACGATGGCTTTGTTGCTGTCGTTGGTGCGTGACATCCCTCGGTGCGACGCGGCGGTGCGACGCGGTGAATGGCCGAAGATCATGCGCCCGTCACTGGCCGGCAAACGCATAGGCATTCTGGGCCTCGGTGCCGTCGGCATGGCCGTCGCCAAACGCGCCGCCAATGGCTTCGACATGACGGTGAGCTACCACAGCCGCCAGTTGCTCAGTGATGTGCCCTACGACTTTTGCTCGACGCCCACCGAGCTGGCTCGGGCCTCTGACTTTCTGATCGTTTGCACACCGGGCGGCATCGGCACACAGCATCTGGTCAACAAGCAGGTGCTGGATGCATTGGGGCCCCACGGTTTTATCGTCAACATTGCCCGCGCCAGCGTGGTTGCCACCAGCGATCTGATTTCCGCGCTTGAGCAACGGCGGATCGCCGGTGCCGCACTCGATGTATTCGATGCAGAGCCTCAGGTGCCGGATGCGCTCAAGGCATTGAGCAACGTGATCCTCACACCTCACGTGGCCGGCCTGTCACCGGAAGCAACCCGGGGAACCGTTGAATTGGTCGGGCAGAACCTGATGGCGTTTTTCTCCGATCGTCCGGTGTTGACGCCGGTCAAGTTACCCGAGCCGCTCTGAGAGAACATGGCGGGGGCTAGAGAACCCCCAATAACGTCCAGAGTCGACGCGACTCCGCGTCAGCCGATATCAACTCGCCCAGCAGTTCGCTCAACGGTTTATTGCCCCACTCCACACCGCGCCTGATCAAGTAAGGCACCGGGCTGTGGGGCTCGGTTCGCGCCAGGTATTCGGCAATCAGCAACAGTTGCCGATAAGCCTCTTCACGATTCACCGGCTCGCGCATTGCCTGCTGGGCTGGCGCAATCTCCGGCGCCAGAGAATCTTGTGGCGCCGGGACCTGCGGTGGCTCGACCGAAGCTTCGGCGGGTTGACGTGGATGCATGGCGATGAACTCCTGAACGAGCGTCAACAGCGCCTCGATGATGTCCTGCAACGATTTGTAGCCTGGCGCCTGATTGCCCAGGTAGGCATCACTCCAGTCCTGGAGCCGTTGCAGATGCTGCAAGCTCAATAACAGGCTGCCCTGGCTGCGCAACCAGAATGACAGCGGCGTCGCACGAATCTGTTCGGTGAGTTTTTTCTGCTCGTTGCGAGCGGTTTCAGCCGACGTTTTCGCCGCCTTGGTGTCATTGACCATCACTTGCTGCACCTGCAAGCGCCGCCAGTCATCCAGACAATAGCTCGCAAATTCGCTGGTGCGAGTGTCGAACAGCGGCACCCGGGTGAGCAGGATTTCACTGTAGCGGCGCGCCAGCCATTCGAGAGGAATTACCCGCCACGACTGGTCGCCCTCCTCGGCCTGCGGGTGAAGTTGCTCGGGGTAGCGTTCACATAAACCCGCCACCAGCGCCAGACTGCCCGGCAACCCTTCCAGACCGTCCAGATGCAACCAGGCCTCGCCGAGCCAGGCACTGAGCATCAAGTCCTTGCTGCGTTCCAGCAGCAAGCGGGTGGCGAGTCTTGCCTGTTCCGGCCATTGGGCACGCTTGATCGACGACTGCCAGACACCTGTCGGCAAGCTGGTATCGTCCTCGCGACGCAGTTCGCGCAACTGGTCGAATTCAGGCTCATAGCGCAGGTCCTGACCACAGGGCATTTCGTCGCTGATCGGTTCGATCAACTGCGTGATCAGCTCCGGCAGCGGCGATGACAATGATGGTGACGGTAGACTCACAAGCCCTCCTCGTTCGTTACGATGGCTGCCGTCGAACCCGTCGACATAAAGGGCGAACGCGGAGCACGCGTCGGCAACGGTTGAATCGACAACGGCAGTTTCGATCCCTGAGTCATCCATGACAGGCGCATGAACATCTGCGTTGGTCCCTCAATGCTGCTACTCGCGGTGACCGGCAAGCGCAAGGTCAGCGGAAAGTCCGTGTAGTCCATGCTTGGCTGGCGCTGATTCGACTGGTGCGAGCGCATCAGGCGCAGCAACGACCAAGGGCCACCGTATTCCCAGCCGGCCTCCAGATCCCGGATCACCAGGTTCGGTTGCAACGGGTCGCTGACCGGCCGCTGGGGGCCGTTCCTGGCCCAGCGCAAGGTCAACCTGACGGGTTGGCCGACCATCCAGCGCAGGTTCTGTTGCGCCTCGCCGGGATAACCGATCTGTTGATTACCGGCATTCAGGCCCCAGGCAATGACCTGATCGGCGCCGCGTTCTTCCTCGCGATCAGTGCGCCAGCGCACGTCCATCTCCACCCCCAGAATGCCGCTTTTGTCTCGCACAAACAGCGGCCCGAGCCAGGTGCTGGCCTGTTTCAAACGGTTGAGAAAATCCTCCGCGGCCAAACGCTCCGGCGTCTGGCTGAGCAACAAACCGGCTTGCGCCACCGGCAGGCGCTTGTCGATCAACTCCAGCAAATGCTGGACCCGCGCCGGGTCGGCATCGGTGACCTGTGTGCCATTGGAGAACGGAAAACGCTCGGCCAGGTACTGATTGAAGTAATTGGCCAGGTCGTTCCACGCCGCCGAAGCCTGTTGCTGTTGCAGCGACTGGCAGCGTTGCATCGCGGTTTGCTGCAGCTCCTGAGCCCTCAGGGCCAGCGTCCCACGGCCGCCGGAAAGGTTGGCGGTTTGCAGGATCTGCGCGCAGGACCCGGTATCCATGTCGATAAAATCCCGGCTCACCAACTGTTCGATCTGTGCCGGAGAACTGGCGGGGTTCTGCTCCTTGTACTTGAGCAGTTCATCATTCAAGGCACTGAACTGTACAACTCGTTCGTAATCCAGGCCCGACAGATTTTGCTGCTGGACCTTCAGCCACTCCAGCGCCGGGGTACGTTGTTCGGTAATACCCAACATGGTGTTGAACTGCTGCTTGAGGCTCAGTTTCAGGTCCTGCACATCACTGGCACCGTACAGCTGCAAGCCGAGGTTTTTCGAACCATCCCACCGAGCAATACTGGTCCTTTCGCTGAACAGCGGCTGAGCGATTATTTCGTTCAGACCACTGGCAACCTCGGCCAACGCCCGGCGGTTGAGCGCGTTCTGCAAGCGCGTGGCCAGGTCACTGCGCCGCAACTCGATAAAGGCTTTCTGCAACGCCACGGCCTGCGAGGCCTGCACATTGAACCCGACGCCTTGCTGCGCCTGACCACCCTGCTCCTCCAGGCTGAGCCACATGGCCTTGGCCGCTGCCCCTTCCGCCGCCTGGAGCAGCGCGCCTCGGTAAGCCGGCGGGATACGTGGCAACTCTTCGCTGGCGTAGCTTTTGTAACTGGCGAAGTAATTCAACGCACTGTTGAGACCATCATTGTCGGCGCTCTGACTCTGTGACGCGCTGAGGTCGGAATCATCCTGACGCAGTGCGATGGCCACGAAATCGCGCTTGAACAACGCCTGCACGGCGTTGTTAAGCTGGCTGACATGCTCTTGCAACACCAGTTGTCCGCTGCCTTGCTGAATCAGCAAATTGCCACGCGAACCGGCCTGGGCAATCCATTGATCGCGAAAGCTCTGCTGCAACTTCGACGCCTGCATGTCCAGCTGTTGCTCCAGTTGCGGCCCGAGCAAGGCGCTTTGCCGGACTTTATCCATCATCTCGCGGTAGCCCGGCACCAGGTCCTGGCCTTTGCCACGCCCCCACGCCGAGTTGGTCAAGCCAATCAACGCTTGCAGGTCGTCAATCAGCGCCCTCAAGTCCTCGAGTTCGCTGAGGGAATTTCCACTGCCCGACTCCAACCGCTCCAGGTGCAACTTCAGGTAACCCGCCTGACGCACGAAGTTGTCAGCCAGAAAGTACTGGTCCAGCCAGCGCTCCATGAGGCCTTCGAAATTCGTCGCGATGGACGAGCGTTCCGTGGTCAGGTCCAGCGCTTTCAACCCGCTGGTATCGGAATTGAGCAGGACCCGGTTATAGAAAGCCGAGCGACGCAACGTGCCGACGTTGAGATTCAGCGACAACGCGTTATTGCTGAGCAGCACCAGGTCATCGAGTGGGGTTCGAGGATTGTTCAACGCCTGATTGAACCACTGATTCTGTTGCTCGAGACGCACCGCGCGCTCCACCAGTTCTTTGGCCTTGACGTAGTTTTGCCATTGCGCCGGGTCTTCGCTTTCCACGCTCACTCGGCGTTCGGTATTGCGGATCGCCTTGAGTTGCCCCAGGTCCGACACCAGCAACTCTTGCAGCGGCACCAGCAACTGCCGCTGGGCAGTGAGCCGCAGTTCGTCTTCCATCTGTGCATCCAGCGAGGAAAACCAGGACGTGGGAAAGACCACCGAGGTGAAACTCCAGCGCGGGGCCCTTTCCAGTACCCGCCAGAAACCCTCGACGTTGCGTCGCGTCGGTTCCAGCCGATGGGCTTCGTCGGTGACCGCGACATAGTTTTTCTGCGCGCCTTGCAGCAAGCGCGACAACTCATGGGCATCCTTGACCGAGTCGTGCCAGACCCAAACCATACCGATCGCCCAGACCAGCCCGACCACCAGCGCCACCACGCCAGTCACCCGTTGCCAGCGTTGGCGCAGCCGCAAAATACGCGGTACGACCTGAGCCACGCCACGTTCGGCAACAATCCGTCGCTGCCACAACTGCCGGGCAAACGCGCTCTGCTGCAACACCGTGTCGTAGGCCGAGAAACTCTCCCGAGTGCTCTCTGGTGCTTGATTGGCAGTGAAGTAAACCCCGCGAAAACGCGGCGCTTCGCCTTGTGCATTGCCCTGAAAAACCGGCTCAAGCAGGGTTTGCAGCGTGCGCCGCAACGCTTCGAAGCGGTCCGGCACGGCAAACAACTCGCTGCTCAAATGCCCGGACAAGGCACCGATCTCGATGATCGACTCGGACAATGCCCGGCGCACCTGATCCAGTGCCTGATCACTCCATTGCGATTGCCAGACCGCCTCCGGCGAATACGGCGACGACCAGCCCAATGCATGTTCCCGCGCCTCGGCCGGTAACGCGCCAATCAATTCCTGAAAGCCCGGCAGCTCCTCCATCCCGGTGACGACCACGTACACCGGCAGGCTCAGCCCGAAACGCTGTAACAGATCGATGAAGCGCCGCCGTGCCGCCAGACCGAGGCTGGCCGCCCGCTCCGGATCGCCCAGTTGACTGAAAGGCACGGTCCAGATCACCGCGTCCAGCGGCCGCTTGCTGCGCAGGCGCACAATCAACCCCAACAGACGCCACCAGCCGCCCCGTTGCAGATTCAAGCCTTCATCCGGCAGGAACAACGCCTGTGGCACCACCAGCACCGCGCCCTCGGGGTCCGACCACCAGCGCCCGAACCAGGCTGGTTTGTCGGTGGGCTGCAAGCGCCATTGGGCACACAGTTGAGTGCCCTGGGTTTCGTTGCCGAGCATCAGCAGCCACGGAATCTGATAGCGGTCCTGGGTGCCTTGCTCCTGCTCCATGTGCCGGACCGACAGATAGAAACTGCGAATCGCGGCGCCACTCTGGGTCCGTAACCACCAGACCGCCACCAGTAGCAGCGTCAGCAGCAAAAGCACCACGACGACGGTCAACACAATGCCCAGGGCGCTCATGAGTCTTGCTCCTGGGCCGCTGCCGTTTCGGAAAGGTGCATGACCGGTTCAAGCTCCTGACGAATGTCGCGCCAGAACATCTGCCCCAACCCTGTCATCAACAACACCACGCCGAGAATCGCCAGGCCCAGGCGAAAACCGTCGGGTAGCGACAGACGCATGGGCAACTGCACGGGAGCGACCGCCGAAGGCTGCTCCAGCCGCGCGCTGACATCGGCGTAATCGGGCTCGTGTTGCCAGGCGAAGGCGAACAACGCCAGCCGCCATTTTTCATGCTGGAGCTGATTCTGCTCGCCGCGCAGACGCCCTTCGAAACCCAGTACCAGGCACTGCAAATAGACATTGGCCAGATCCCGGGTAGTCGGCACCTGATCGTCGAGCAATGCCTTGATCGCCAGCGGTAGCCGTTCGCCCGCCTGACGGCTGGCGTACATCCGCGACTCCAGCGGTTTGTCCTGCCAGGCGAGCTGACCCGGCCAGGGAGCGAACAACAGGGTTTCGTCGATCAGCGCGACAAACGCATACACCACGGCGGTCACCTGCTCGGTGGCGGCATCACCGACTTTGGCGAATGCCGTTCGCCACAAGCGCTGGGTAATCTGTGTCGAGAATTCGACGACGGACTCGACCAACGCCTCATCGTCACTGTCTTTGGACTGTTCGTTCCAGGCCTGCGACCACTCTTGCCAGGCCTGACGAAAAGCACTGCTCAGCGGCGCTTCGTGGAGGCCTCGCGCACCGCTGCCGACGTTCCCTTCAGGCATTTGACTCCCCTTCCCTGATCAAGCGTTTTCATTGGCTTGAGCGACAAACAACACCACTTGCCAAGGGCTGCTCGCCAGCTGCGATGCCGGCGCGACAATCTGCAATGGCAGTTGCCCGTCGAACCATTGCCCCTGTGCGGTGACCACAAACAACCGGGTGTCGTCGCCCACGCTGTAGGCCACCTGCTCGTTGCGATTCATGGCCTCATGCGTCAGCCCCCTCATGCGCTGTCGACCGAGCAAGGCAATGTGCGGCGCAGAGGCGATGATCGCCCGGCTCAACCATTCACTCGCAGACTGCTCACTCGCGCCGTTGGGCATACGCAAGCCAATCACCAGACGCTGGCTCGGTTGATCGTCGGGCAACTGGATCGAAAAGAGATGTTCGTGGCGTTCGAACGGCAGGCTGCGATAGCCAGCGCGAATCAGTTCCAGGGTATTTTCCAACCAGTCGAGTACGCTGTCGTAGCCACGCTGCAACTCGAGAAAGTCCAGCGCCGCAAAGGCCGGCACACCCGCCAGTGGATCGAGCGCCGACCAGACGCCGGCCAGCCCGAGCAACAGGCCATACAGCGCTTGCGGTGTCGCCAGCCGGCTGTTCAACAAGCCCTCGACCTCCGGCAGACGCGCCCAGAGCGCCGTCAGCTGGCGACGAATTTCTGCTGCGTCATCCTGGTTACCGGCCTGCTGCGCCTGGCGCAAGCGACCGGCCAGAAACATGCATTTCTCCCGCGTCCGGGCACACAGACCGGCGACCCGCCGCCCCAACGCCGACTCCGGCAACAGACACGGTGTCGGCGCCGTGTAGGGCAGTTGCAAAAAGCCGCCGCCTTCCTTGCGAACACGCAGCAGCGGCACACAGATCGAGTCCGCCTTGTTCAGCTGCGTGCACAAACGCGGATTGGGTCGCCATACCGTGATCGATTCGGGGTATTGACCGCTGGTGAGGTCTGGCAGCGCATCGCCGACCACCGATTGCAATCGTCCCGTGAGCGGCAGTAATTGCCCGGCACGCCACAACGGGCTGACCGCCAGGTAAACCGTCACGGTGGCATTGTCCGTTGCATCGACCGCTTCGCTGACATCGAGCTCCAACATCGGCCCCGCGCCGGCCTGCACATTCACTGGCAAACCATCCGGCAACGTCGCCTGCAAAGCGAGCAACCTGACGTGCCCGGCACTGAGTGCCGAGGGGTCGATCTCCAGATGGGTGACACCCCAGAACCAGGGGTTGCAGGCCTTGGCGAAATACGCGGCCAACGCTTCGGCGCGCAGCCCTTGCAACTGAAAATGCTGGGGCAGCAATTGCATGCCCTCGTGCCAGCAAACCGCGTCAGGTAGCAAACTCATACGATTCCCTTCGACGTCGAATGTCGCCGCTTGCCAGCGGCCTGGCGATTTGTTCAGTGCGGATCAGTGCGCAGCGTCGCTGACCAGCGTCATCTCGCGACTGTCGAACTTCAGCCAGGCCTTGCTCTGATCGTCCAGTCGAAGTCGGTGCGCTCCGGGTGTGTTATAGCTCGCGAAGATCAAAAGTCCAGCGGCGCGCTTGCCGCCCAGGGGAAAGGGTTGTTGATCGATGAACTGCCCGGGAACCAGCTCCAGCCCCCAGACGGTCATCATCTGCCGGTAGTCGCGCTGAAACTGCTCGCGCTCGCTGAACCATTGCCGAGCGGTCATGGCCGACAGCTGCTTGAGCAGGTCTGGATCATTCACCGCCACGAAATCCACGGCAATCGGGGTGTCATCATTGGCATGGGCGGCGACGTCCAGGGTCAGGCTATCGAGATCGACTCGCGGCCCGAACAACGAACAGCCTGCGAGCAACAGAAACGGGAGAGGACTAAAAAAACCTGCGCGCACAGTGAATTTTCCTTTTCTGATGACGGTCAAAAATTGTTTTTGTTTGCTTTTTTATAGACCTGTTCTAGCGTCTTGGGTAGTTCGGTCAGCACGACGAATGTGGAAGGTTCGTCAAGGGAATGACAGGTCCCACTGCCTCCCTTTCTAACCTACGGTTCAGCAAGGGAATGCGATGAGCGGGCCTCCCGAAGCATTGCTCCCACCCAATGCATCGGAGTCCGCCACCATGGCAGAAAGTACTCAGCACAAGCTCGACAGGGTCCGTCCGCCCCGCGTGCAAATCACCTATGACGTTGAAATAGGCAACGCCATCGAGAAGAAAGAATTGCCTCTGGTGGTCGGCATTCTTGCCGACCTCTCCGGCAAACCTCTGGAACCACTCCCAAAATTGAATGAACGGCGTTTCACCGAAATCGATCGCGACAACTTCAACGAAGTGCTCGCCTCGATCGCCCCCCGCGTCACCTTGCAAGTCAACAACACTCTCGGCGGCGACGACAGCAAGCTCAACATCGAGCTCAAGTTCGGTCATATCGATCATTTCGACCCGGTCAAAGTGGTCCAGCAAGTGACGCCGTTGCGGCGCCTGTTCGAAGCGCGCCAGCGTCTGCGTGACCTGCTGACCAAACTCGATGGCAACGATGACCTGGACAAACTGCTGCGCGATGTCATCGCCAACACCGAAGGCCTGCAAGAGATCAAGTCGGCTCGGCCTGAAGCTGCCGCACCGGCCAGTGATGCCGAAGCAACGCCGCAAGCAGCCGCACCGGCTAGCGATGCCGACGCAGCGCCGGACGCACAAGCCTGATCGTTTATTCATTTAGGGAGAAATTGCCATGCCCGCCTCATCCAGCGCTCAGGCCCAAGCCAGCGAAAGTGTGAACGAGACCTTGTCTCTGCTCGACCGAATCATCGCCGAAGGGCGAATGGCCCACGACGACAGCCAGAAGGATTACGCCCGCGACATGCTCGCGGAGTTCGCCACCCAGGTTCTTGACAAAGGCATGGCCGTCGACAAGGACACCGTGGCGATGATCAATGACCGCATCAGCAAGATCGACGAGCTGATCAGCGCCCAGCTCAATGAAGTCCTGCATCACCCCGACCTACAGAAACTCGAAGCCTCCTGGCGTGGCCTGCACCTGCTGGTGCAGAACACCGAAACCAGTTCCCGGCTGAAACTGCGCTTGCTCAATGTGACCCAGAAAGAACTGCAGAACGATCTGGAAAAAGCCGTCGAGTTCGACCAGAGCGCGCTGTTCAAAAAAATCTACGAAGAGGAATACGGAACCTTTGGTGGTCATCCGTTCAGCCTGCTGGTCGGTGACTACACCTTCGGCCGACATCCGCAGGACATCGGCCTGCTGGAGAAACTTTCGAACGTCGCCGCCGCAGCCCATGCCCCGTTCATTGCCGCTGCCAGCCCGCGACTGTTCGACATGCACAGTTTCACCGAGCTCGCGGTGCCGCGTGACCTGTCGAAAGTCTTCGAGAGCCAGGAGCTGATCAAGTGGCGCTCCTTCCGTGAAAGCGAAGACTCGCGCTATGTATCGCTGGTACTACCGCATTTCCTGCTGCGCCTGCCTTACGGTCCGGAAACCTTGCCGGTGGAAGGCATGACCTACATCGAAGACGTCAACGGCAGCGACCACAGCAAATACCTCTGGGGCAATGCAGCCTGGGCCTTGTCGCAACGTATCACCGAAGCCTTCGCCAAATACGGTTGGTGCGCGGCGATTCGCGGTGCCGAAGGCGGTGGCGCAGTCGAAGGACTGCCGGCCCACACGTTCCGCACCACCTCCGGCGATCTGTCGCTCAAATGTCCGACCGAAGTGGCGATCACCGACCGTCGCGAGAAAGAGCTCAACGACCTCGGCTTCATTGCCTTGTGCCACAAGAAAAACAGCGACGTGGCGGTGTTCTTCGGTGGCCAGACCACCAACAAGTCCAAGGCCTACAACACCAACGAGGCGAACGCCAACGCGCGGATCTCGGCCATGTTGCCCTATGTGCTCGCGGCGTCCCGCTTCGCGCACTACCTGAAGGTCATCATGCGCGACAAGGTCGGCAGCTTCATGACCCGCGACAACGTGCAGACCTACCTCAACAACTGGATCGCCGACTACGTGCTGATCAACGACAACGCCCCACAGGAAATCAAGGCGCAGTACCCGCTGCGTGAGGCCCGAGTGGACGTCTCGGAAGTCGCCGGCAAACCGGGCGTCTATCGAGCCACGGTGTTTCTGCGGCCGCACTTCCAGCTCGAAGAGCTGACGGCCTCGATCCGCCTGGTCGCCACCCTGCCACCACCGGTAGCAGCCTGACCTGCCTCCCGCCGGCCTGGCCGGCGGGATTCCCTTTGTTTATCTAGCGCGTTTTTCTTCAGGAGTTTCATGCGATGGATGCAATTATTCTCGACCTCGGCGGCGACATCAAAGGCGACAGCCTGCTCGAAGGTTACAAGGACAAGATCGAAGTCATGTCCTACAGCCACAACGTGGCGATGCAGGTGACCAACGACGTCAGCAACTCGGAGCGCACCTCCGGCAAGCCGCACATCGGCGAGTTCACGCTGACCAAGTTCGTCGACAGCTCGACCCCGTCTCTCAACGAGTACTGCTGCGCCGGCAAACCGATCCCGGAAGCCAAGATCACCATCGGGCGCAACGCCGCCGAAGGCAGCGGCCAACTGATGCCCTTCATCATCTACACCCTGACCAACGTGGTGCTGTCCAACGTCAGCGTCAGCGGTGGTACGGGCGGTAAACCGGTGGAAACCCTCTCGCTGAACTTCACCAAGATCAAGTGGGAACTGACCGCCCAGAAAGACGATGGCACCAAGGAAGGCACGGCCGCTTCGACCTGGGACATGGCCGCGAACAAGCTGATCAAGGCCTGACGGAGTACCACGACAATGACCGGCACCGGCATTCTGCCGCCGCTGTTCGAACGCCTTGCCGCCAGCGAGGCGGATACCGTGCAGGCGTTCGATCGCCAGGCACTGTTGGAGTCGGTCCGTATCGAGTTGCTGCGTTTGTTCAACACCCGCCGTGGCCAGCGCCCGCTGACCACGCCACCCAGTGTGCTTGATTACGGCATCGCTGACTGGACTGCACTGCAGCAACAGCGCAGCGATGACCGCCGTCAACTGTCGCGGCAGATTCGCGAAGCCATCGACCACTTCGAACCACGCCTGCAACTGGGCGAGGTCGACGTCACACCCGTGCCCGAACACCCGCAACAACTGAGCATCAGGTTGCAAGGAGAGCTACGCAGCGGCAGGCAGCATTGGCCTGTCGCATTCGTCATCGAGAAAGCCGGCGATGGCCTTGAGGTGCGCCATGAGCGACTCGATTGACACAGAACTGCTCGATTACTACCAACGGGAACTGACCTGGCTGCGGCATGCCGGAGGCATTTTCGCCGAACGCTATCCCAAGGTTGCCAGACGCCTGGAGCTGTCTCCCGGCGAATGTCCGGACCCGCATGTCGAACGCTTGCTGGAGGGTTTCGCCTTATTGGCTGCGCGCCTGCAACGGCGACTCGACGACGATTACGCCGAGTTCAGCGATGCGCTACTGGAACAACTGTATCCGTTGACGATGCGGCCGCTGCCGTCCTGCGCCATCGTGCAATTCGAGCCGGATCCGAGCAAGGGCAACCTGGCCGGCGGTTATCCGTTACCGCGCGACACACCGTTGTTCGTCACCACCCGCCAGGGTGAAAGCATCCACTTTCGCACCTGTGCTGCCGTTCACCTCTGGCCGCTGGAAATCGATGAAGCATTGCTGCTGGGAAGCGACGAAGCCCAGGCCCTGACCGGCGTCGCTCAGGCGCGCTCGGCCCTGCGCTTGAGCCTGAGCTGCCTCGGTAAACACCAGTGGGCAGAGCTCGGCATCGAGCAGTTGCGCCTGCACCTGGCCGCGTCGCCGGTGATCAACGCCAACCTGTACGACTTGCTTGGCGCCCATGCGATTCAACTCCTCGCCGGACCACCAGGCAGTGCGCCCAAGCGGGTGGCCGGGCTGCCGAAGATCGTCGGTTTCGGCAACGATGAAGTGCTGCTGCCCGATGAAGACGGCGTGCATCCGGGGATGCGTTTACTCGCCGAATACTTTGCCTTTCCGGACAAATTCAATTTTTTCGACGTGCCGCTGGCGGGTGCAATCAGCGACAGCCAGACGCTGTATCTGTACATCGTTTTCGACCAGGCACCCGGCAGCCGCCTGCACTTGCAGGCCAGCGATATCGCGCTGGGCTGCGCGCCGGTGATCAACCTGTTTCCAAGGACTTCCGAGCCGCTACGCCCGGACGGCACTCGCAGCGAATACCGCCTGGTTGCCGACAGCCATCGGGAAAACAGCGTCGAAATCCACAGCATTAGAGCCATGCGCGCCAGTACCTCTCAGGGTGTGCAGCGCGTGCCGGCGTATTACGGCAGCCAGCACGGTGGCAACCATCGCTGTTACTGGCACGCCCGGCGAATCAGCGGCATGACCCCGAACCGCTTGGGCACTGACCTGATGCTGAGTCTGGTGGACACCCAGCTTGATCCGTTTGCAGAGGTTGCCGGACTCAGCCTGACCGCCGAGTTGCTCTGCACCAATCGACACCTGGCCCAGAGCCTGTCGGCCGGAACACCGCTGGGCTTCGAGCGGCCGGGGCCGATCGCCGCGGCCCGTCTGCGCAACCCGCCGAGCCGGCAAAGCCTGCCGCGCCTGGACGGTGAGTCACGCTGGCGGCTGGTTTCGCAACTGACCCTCAATCATTTGTCGCTGGTCGAAGGTCCTCAGGCGCTGGACGCACTCAAGGAAATCCTCGCGCTGCATAACCTGCGTGACGGGGCCAGCGCCCGGAGGCAAATCGAAGGCCTGCTGAGCCTGAGCTGCGAGCGCGTCATTGCGCATGTCGGTGAAGATGCCTGGCGCGGGTGGCGCAACGGTCTGGAAGTTCGCTTGCAGCTCGATCCTCAGCATTTTGTCGGCAATAGCGCGGTGCTGTTTTCAGCGGTGCTGGCGCAGTTTTTCTCACTCTATGCCACGGCCAATCGCTTCGTGCGCACAGTACTGGTTGAATCAGACAAGGAGATCAAGGCATGGCAACCCCAAGCCGGCATGCCGCTCTCCCTCTGAGCCTGAGCCAACGACTGCGCCACGATCCTCAGGCGTTCGAGTTGCTGCAGGCCTTGTTGCTACTCGAGCGCGAGCATCCGCAAGCCGAATCGCTGGGCAGCGGCACTGCACCGCAGGCTGAAGCGTTGCGTCTGCGCGGCCCGCTGACGCCGTTGTTCGCCGCCAGCCAGGTTGAAAGCCTGACCGACGAAACGGGTCACAAGCCGACCCTCACCACTCCGGTTTTCGGCCTCGGCGGACCAGACGGACCACTGCCCTACGCCTATCAGGAATGGCTGCAACAACGGGCCCGCGCCAAGGATTATGCGCCGGCCGAGTTCCTCGACCTATTCCAGCACCGCCTGCTCAGCCTGCTCTACAAAGTGCTGCGCAAACACCGGATTGCCGTGGGCTTTTCAGTGCCGAGCGCGACACCAGTGCACGCTCAGTTACGTGCGTTGACCGGCCTGCTGTCAAAATCCCTGCACGAACGTCTGGCGATTCCCGATGCCGCCGTGCTGGCGTGCAGCGCGCTGTTCGCCGACGGGCGCCGTTCACTGGCAGGCTTTGCCGCGATCGTGCGCGAACAGTTCGAATTGCCAGTCGAGCTCAGCGCCTACGACGGTGCCTGGCGCGAGATTCCCCCCGCCAGTCGCAGCCGCTTGCAGCCCGGAGGTCGCAACCTGCAACTGGGGCGTAGCGCCGTGGCCGGCACGCGGGTCTGGGACGAACATGCCGGAATCCGCATGACCCTTGGCCCGCTGACGCCTGCCCAAGCCGCCGCCTTCTTGCCGGACGGTGAAGCACACGCGGACTTGGCCAGCCTCAGCGCGCTGTATTTCGGTCCGGACCTGGATTGCACGCTGGTGCTGCTGGTCCGTGGCGCCAGCCCGATAAAACTCGGCCGCCAGACACCGCCGCTGTTGAGCTGGAACGGCGGCCTGCAACGCCAGTCCAGCCTCGCCCTGCAACGTATCGAGACTCGCCTTCGTCAGCTGGAGATCACCTGAACATGGAACTGGCCAGCCTGATCGGACGCCTCAACCCGGACAACCGCCGCGCCCTGGAACGGGCTGCCCAGCGTTGCCTGCAACGCGGTCATCATTACGTTGAAATCGAGCACCTGTTGCTCGAACTGCTGGAGATCGAAGGCGGCGATTTCGCTTATCTGCTACCGCGCTTCGGCCTGGAACGCGACGCCCTGACGGCGGAAATCAACAAGGCCCTGGAGCTGTTCAAGACCGGCAGCACCCGCACCCCGGCACTCTCGGCGCAGACCATCGGCCTGCTGGAGGACGCCGTGGTGCAGGCCAGTGTGCTCGGCCTTGAGAGCATCCGTTCCGGTCTGCTGCTTTTGGCGCTGCTCGACCGTGATGAACGCCGCAGCCTGTTGCTCAACAGTGCTTCGTCGCTGCTGCGCATTCCTCGGGACGCCCTGCGCAGCAACCTGCTGGAATGGACCGAAAGCTCCCGCGAACACGTCGGCGGCGCCCGCCCGGTAACTGCAGCCGCAGGTAAACCTCAGCAGAAACAGGATTCGGTGCTCGACCAGTTCACCCAGGACCTGACCGCCGACGCGCATGCCGGGCGCATCGATCCGATCGTCGGGCGTGACGGTGAAATTCGCCAGTGCATCGACATCCTGCTGCGCCGTCGCCAGAACAACCCGATTCTGGTCGGCGCGCCGGGCGTTGGCAAAACCGCGGTGGTCGAAGGCCTGGCCTTGCGCATCGCCGCCGGGGACGTGCCACCGTCGCTGCAAGAAGTCAGCCTGCGGGTTCTCGACCTCGGCCTGTTGCAGGCCGGCGCCGGGGTCAAAGGTGAATTCGAGCAACGGCTCAAAGGGGTGATCGACGCCGTCCGCAGCGCGGAAAAACCGATCATTCTGTTCATCGACGAAGCCCACACCCTGATCGGCGCCGGGGGTGTCGAGGGCGGAAGCGATGCCGCCAACCTGCTCAAACCGGCACTGGCCCGTGGTGAACTGCGGACCTTGGCCGCGACCACCTGGCTTGAGTACAAAAAATACTTCGAGAAAGACCCGGCCCTCGCCCGACGCTTTCAACTGGTCCAGGTCGAAGAACCGGATGAAATCACTGCCGTGGAAATGCTTCGTGGGGTCGCCGCCAAACTCGAACAGCACCACGGCGTGCAGGTGCTGGATGCGGCAATTCATGAGGCGGTGAAACTGTCCCATCGCTACATCTCCGGCCGGCAACTGCCAGACAAAGCCATCAGCGTCCTCGACACCGCCTGCGCGCGTGTCGCCCTCGGGCAACACGACGTACCGCCGCCGCTGGAAAGCCTGCGTCATCGCCAGCAAAGCCTCAAGGACGAGGTCGAACGCCTGCGCCGCGAACAAGCCACCGGCCTCGATCACCGTGAACGCATTACCGTGCTGGAGACCGAGTCCATCAGCAACGTGCAGGCCATTCGCGAACTGGAGATCCGCTGGAGCGAAGAACGCGTCGCCGTGCGCGAGCTACTGGAAACCCGGCGCGAACTGCTGGCCCTGAGCGAACGCGCCGACAGTGACAAGCCGGACGATGTCACCGACGGACGCATCGACCACCTGGCCGCCGAACTGCTGCGCCTGGAAGCCGGCCTCGACGCCATTCGCCAGGACGACCCGCTGGTGCCGGAGCAGGTCGACGCGAAAACCGTCGCGGCGGTGATTGCCGGCTGGACCGGCATCCCGGTAGGTAAAATGCTCGCCGACGAAGCCCACGCCGTGCGCACCCTCGGTCAACGCATGAGCCAGCGGGTGATGGGCCAACGCACCGCGCTGAACACTATCGCCCAACGCTTGCAGGCGTATCGCGCCGGTCTCACCGACCCGCAAAAACCGGTCGGTGTATTCCTGCTGGTCGGCCCCACCGGCGTCGGCAAAACCGAAACCGCCTACGCCCTGGCCGATGCGCTGTATGGCGGCGAACGCAACCTGATCAGCATCAACCTCTCGGAATACCAGGAAGCCCACACCGTCAGCCAACTCAAAGGCGCCCCACCCGGCTATGTCGGCTACGGCAGCGGCGGCGTACTCACCGAAGCCGTGCGCCGCAAACCCTATTCCGTGGTGCTGCTGGACGAAATCGAAAAAGCCCATCCGGATGTGCTGGAGGCTTTTTATAACGTCTTCGACAAGGGCCTGATGGAAGACGGCACGGGGCTGGTAGTGGATTTCAAAAATACCGTGATGCTCGCCACTAGCAACGTCGGTGCCGAGCTGCTGCTCGACACACCGACCGCGCACCTGGACAGCGATGCGTTCAACGAAGCCCTGCACAACGTCCTGCTGAAAGCCTTCCGCCCGGCGTTTCTGGCGCGCATGACCGTGGTGGCGTACCGACCGCTGGATGAGGCGACGCTGGAAGGGATTGTGTTGGCGAAACTGGAGAAGCTGCGTGCTCGCTACAAGGCCGCGACCGGCAAGCAGTTTGAATTCGATGCCGGGATTGTGCAGGCGGTGTTGGCCAAGTGCAGCGCCGCCGGAGCGAGGGATGTCGAGAATGTATTGATGACCCAGGTGACTGGGAAACTGGCGGAGTGGGTGCTGGAGTAAACAGTAGACGTAGCCCGCCCCGTTCTTTGGGCAATGCAAACCATTGTTGTGAACAAGGAGCGTTTATATGGCATTTACAACCGTACAACTGGCCGCGCAGATCAATAACAACCGCACTGACCTGCAGCTATGGGCGAACTCTACCCTGCAAAATCAGGGCCCCATGGTGCCGGCCTTCACTGCCTACTTCAACAACCTCCAGGCCTGGATCACCCAGAACGGTGGTGCAAACCCCTTTGGCTGGGACAACGTCACCGGTCTGACGTACCCCAATGGCATTCAGGTTGTGCTCCAGGGCCCTGCACAGACGGCACCGTTCAATGATGCATTCAACGATGTAAGAGCACATTTGGGCACACCGGGCTTTCGGTTGTTTCAGGCGGCTCAAGCGAGTCTGAATCTGATTGGTGTTCTGGGTCGTATGGGTTGATTGAAATGGGAAAGGGGACGGATTTATTGATCAATCACCGTGTAATACCCAGGTGACACGAAAATAAATCTGTCCCCTTTCCTCCCTTTCCTCTTCTTCACAAAATTTCGCAAGGATAGGAAACATGGCCAGGCAACAATTGATCACCAATATGATGGCAAATGTGGCGGCCTCTTGTGCGGCGCCGATAGGCCAACTCAGAATAACAAACCCTAATCCTGGCGCGATGGGCGCATTACTCGTCCCACAACGAGACCCTGAGGTCACACACATTCGGAACAGAATAACGAATGAAGTCAATCAGAACTTCTATTCGGAAGAGTCCATTCGAATGCGATTAAACATGACCGCCTGGGGTGACACTGACGTTGGCAGATGCGATGAGTCCGCCGCAACAGCTGTAGGATTTTGCCTCAGAGCGATTCGCGATACCGTCTCAACCACCAATGTTGAATTACTCGGTACAGGATCGCATGCGTTTGTCGTTGCAGCGCGCGATCGGAACGTCGATATCAACAACCTTGCGGCATGGGGCGATGATGCGTTTGTTATCGATATCTGGTTCGCCTTGCAATATGGTGTCGCCGCCGTAATACCCGACCCTCGAACCTGGGATTTTCTGATACAGCAATGCAGTGCTAACCGATTGTACGTCTGCCGAGGGTGGGCAGTTTCCAACTCTCAACCTGGTCGGATCTATACCTGGACTCCAGGAGTCCCTACGTCGTGGAGCATTCTTTGATTACAGAAAAGGGACAGATTTATTTTTACAGTGATTTCGAATCATTGATCACTGTCTGAGCGTGCTCAATGCCCCGCGCCACTGACAGCAATACCAGCCTCTCCCTTACCGCCTCCTCGCTGTCGGCGCTTTACCCTGAGTCGCTGTCCGGTGAAGAAGTGCTCAATGCACTGGGTTCGCAAACCCTGAACGGTCTCAACGACGGCACCTCCCTCACGCTGACCACTGCCGTCGCCACCCACGTCACCACTACCCTGCACAACGACACCCTGACTCGCCCGCTCGACGCACTGGTCGCGGAAATCCGCCAACTCCCCGCCGACGCCACCGCCGAACGTTATCAGCTCACCTTAAGGCCCTGGCTCTGGTGGCTGACCCTGGCCAGCAATAACCGGGTGTTCCAGAACCTCGCCACTTCGGACATCGTCACCACTATCTTCAAAGCCCACGGCTTCACCGACTTTCAGTTGAAGCTCACCGGCAGTTACGCCCCGCGCGAGTACTGTGTGCAGTACGGCGAAACCGATTTTGCCTTCGTTTCGCGGTTACTGGAGGACGAAGGGATTTTCTGGTTCTTCACCCACGAGGATGGCAAGCACACACTGGTGCTCGGGGACAGTAACGATGCCTTCGTGCCGATTCCCAATGGACCCAAGGTGAGCTACCTCGGGCAACGGATGGGCGAGCGCGAGTTGCATGGCATTCGCGCAGGCCAAGTCTGTGTGCAGGCGGTGGCCGGAGTGTATCGGGCGACGGATTATGAGTTCACCACACCCACCGCATCCCTCTACGACCAGGCCGAAGCCGTGGCCGGGCCGCGTTCCATCTATGAGCATCCGGGCGGTTACAACGCCAAGGCCCGGGGCGATGCGCTGACCAAGCAACGGGTAGACGGCTTGCGCAGTCAGGAAAAGCGCTTTGTCGGCGAGAGCGATTGCCGTTGGTTGGTGCCGGGGCACTGGTTCACGCTGGCCGACCATGATGACGCGACGCTGAATATCGATTGGGTAGTGACGGCGGTCACTCATGAGGCCAGTCATGACAGCTACCGCAACCGCTTCGAAGCCATCCCCAAAGCCACACCTTATCGCCCGGGACGGATCACGCCCAAACCGCGGATGCACACCCAGACCGCATTGGTGGTGGGCAAATCCGGCGAGGAGATCTGGACCGACCAATATGGCCGGATCAAGTTGCAGTTCCCCTGGGACCGCGACGGCAAGAATGATGAAGCCAGCTCCTGCTGGGTGCGCGTGGTGCTGCCCTGGAGCGGCAAAGGTTTCGGTATGCAGTTCGTGCCGCGCATCGGTCAGGAGGTGATCGTGACCTTTATCGACGGCGACCCGGACCGGCCACTGGTCACCGGTTGCGTCTATAACGGCGACAACGCCCTGCCCTATGCTCTGCCGGCAAACCAGACTCAGTCCGGGATCAAGACCAATTCATCCAAAGGTGGTGGCGGTTTCAACGAGTTGCGCTTCGAGGACAAGAAGGACGCCGAGGAGGTTTTTCTGCAGGCGCAGAAGGACTTCAAGATTAATGTACTCAACGACACCACTGCCACCGTCGGCCACGACGAAACCCTGACGGTGAAAAATGCCCGCACCCGCACGGTCAAGGAAGGCGACGAGACCGTGACCCTGGAAAAAGGCAAACGCAGCGTGACGATCCAGACCGGCAGCGACAGCCTCGACGTAAAAGACAGCCGCACGGTCAAGGTCGGTGCCGATCAGAAGCACAGCACTGGCGGCAACTATGAACACAAGGTCACCGGCGATTACAGCCTGACAGTGGATGGCAACCTGACCATCAAGGTGACCGGCACCCTCACCCTGCAAAGCGGCGGCAGTTTCGCGATCAAGAGCGGTGCCGATCTGGCGGCTCAGGCCAGCACCTCGATCAGTCAGAAGGCTGGCACTTCCCTGAGCAATCAGGCGGGTACGGAACTGACCAACAAGGCCGGTACTACCCTGACCAACGACGCCGGGGTCAGCCTGATGAACAAGGGCGGTGCCGAGCAGACCGTGGACGGCGGCGGCATGCTGACCATCAAGGGCGGACTGGTGAAGGTCAATTGAGGAGCGACTGAGGATGTCATCGGACAAACTGGAACTGGAACGCGGTGACAGCCGGCTCGACGGACGAATGCTCGACGGCCAACTGGAAGGTCCGCTGCACATCAAGGAAGCCGGTAAGCCCCAGGCAGCCTTGAATTACAGCCAGGGCGAACTGCAAGGGATGAGCCTGCTGTATCACCCCAACGGCAAGCTGTCGGCACAGATGCCTTTTGTGCACGACAAGTTACAGGGCGTCGCGACGTTTTATGCGCCGCAAGGCTGGCTGCAACGCAGGGCCACGTATCGCCGAGGCCTGCTGCATGGTGAAGCCTGCAACTATTTTCCCGATGGAAAAGTGGCTGAAATGGAGTTTTACCGCGACGGTGTGCGTGAAGGGGTTTACCAGCGTTTTCATCCCAACGGCAAGCCAGCCGTCAACGCCCGTTATCTCAATGGTCAGTTGCTGGAGCCGGAGCAAGCCTTTGCCAGCGATGGACGACCGCTGGACACCGAGGGCAAACCGATCTCGCGAATGCGCTGGTGGTATCGGCGCTGGGCCGATCCGACACAAGCCTAACGCCGTGTATTGAATCTGATGGACTCATCGCGAGCAAGCTCGCTCCCACAGGGTTCTTCATTGAACATAGTAATTGCGTACACCGGCGATCCAGTGTGGGAGCGAGCTTGCTCGCGAAGAGGCCGGCACATCCAGTATCAATGGTGACTGAAACACCGCCTTCGCGAGCAGGCTCGCTCCCACAGGGGATTTTCATTGCACACAGTAATTGCGTACACCGGCGATCCAGTGTGGGAGCGAGCTTGCTCGCGAAGAGGCCGGCACATCCAGTATCAATGGTGACTGAAACACCGCCTTCGCGAGCAGGCTCGCTCCCACTTTTAATCGTGTGTGTATCAGGGAATAAGCATCTGCATCTGCCCCGGCATCGCGATCTTGATCATCCCGCCCCAGTTGCACATCAAGCTGCAATTGGCATCGAGGGCAGGCATTCCCCCCAGCAACAGGGTCGGCGCTCCGGGCATCCACGGGGCGGCGGTGGCCGGAATGCACGGCATCGGCGTCAACACCCCAAGAGCAGCAGCGGTGGCCGCCGCGACCATCGGGTTGGCCGGGCTCATGCACATGCCGAACGGCATGATGTTCAGCAGCGGAATGTGATCCATGATGTTCGCCGCCGGCATGCCCCCGGTCAGCGTGCGGTTCACCGGCAGCACGTTGAGCACCCCAGGTGCCGCACCGAAACTGCATTGCAGGGTCGCGGTGGCGCAAACTTGCGGACAGCCCATTTCGAATCTCCTTCCTGGAAGCGATGCTCCTCTGAACCATAGTCCGCCGAGCCTGTTCTCGCACATCAGGAACGCTGATTATCCAGCAACACGCTAACCTATAAGACCTTGTCACGCTTGTGGCGCCCCCGGTGCGCCATTAAATTAGCCAATGATGTCTGGCCTCCAAAATAAGCAGAAGGGATAAGCATGGCGCTTACTGACCAGTCCACCCGTATCCGCTCTGGCGAAGAGCTCGATGCCAGCCTGATCGATCCGTACCTCAAGGCGCACATTCCGGGCCTGAGCGGGTTGCCACAGATCAGCCAGTTCCCCGGTGGCGCTTCAAACCTGACGTACCTGCTGGAATACCCCGAGCAGGAGTTCGTGCTGCGTCGGCCACCGTTTGGCCACAAGGCCAAGTCCGCCCACGACATGGGCCGTGAGTTTCGCATTCTCAATCAGCTCAAGGACGGTTTTCCGTACTGCCCGAAAGCCTATGTACACTGCACCGACGAATCGGTGATCGGCGCCGAGTTCTATGTGATGGAGCGGGTCAAGGGAATCATCCTGCGCTCTGATCTGCCGCCGGAACTGGGCCTCGATGCGGCTAAAACCGAAGCCCTGTGCAAGAGCTTCATCGACAAACTCGTCGAACTGCACCGCGTCGATTACCAGGCCTGTGGCCTGGCCGACCTGGGCAAGCCGCAGGGTTATGTCGTGCGGCAGATTCGTGGCTGGAGCGACCGCTACGAAAAAGCCCTGACCCCCGATGCGCCGAGCTGGCAAGCCGTCAAAGACTGGCTCAACGACAAGATGCCGGCCGACCATCCGACGTCGAGTATCGTTCACAACGACTATCGCTTCGACAACGTGATCCTCGACCCGAACAACCCGATGCAGATCATCGGCGTACTGGACTGGGAACTGACCACCCTCGGCGATCCGCTGATGGACCTGGGCAACACCCTCGCCTATTGGATCGAAGCCGGCGACCCGGCACCGGTGCAACTGATGCGCCGCCAACCGAGCCACGCCCCCGGCATGCTGACCCGGCGCGAGTTCGTCGATTATTACGCCGAACGCTCGGGGATCAAGATCGAAAACTTCGATTTCTACTACACCTACGGGCTGTTCCGCCTGGCCGGTATCGTGCAGCAGATCTACTACCGTTTCTTCCATGGCCAGACCCAGGACAAACGCTTCGCGCAGTTCATTCACATGAACAAGCTGCTGGAGCAGATGAGCCTGCAAGTCATCCAGAAATCCAGCCTCTGATCGCGCCCCTGGCGCCACGCCCATCACAAGGAAAAACCATGTCCAAGACTCAGTTGTTCGACCTCGACGGTAAAATCGCTTTCGTCTCCGGTGCCAGCCGTGGCATCGGTGAAGCCATCGCCAAGCTGCTGGCCCAACAAGGCGCCCACGTGATCGTTTCGAGCCGCAAACTCGACGGCTGCCAGCACGTTGCCGACGCGATCATCGCTGACGGCGGCAAAGCCACCGCCGTCGCCTGCCACATCGGCGAGATGGAACAGATCACTCAAGTGTTCGCCGGCATCCGCGAACAGTTCGGACGCCTGGACATCCTGGTCAACAACGCCGCGACCAACCCGCAGTTCTGCAACGTGCTGGACACCGACCTCAGCGCCTTCCAGAAAACCGTCGACGTGAACATTCGCGGCTACTTCTTCATGTCGGTGGAAGCCGGCAAGCTGATGCGCGAAAACGGTGGCGGCAGCATCATCAACGTCGCGTCGATCAACGGCATTTCGCCGGGCATCTTCCAGGGCATCTACTCGGTAACCAAGGCGGCAGTGATCAACATGACCAAGGTTTTCGCCAAGGAGTGTGCGCAGTTCGGCATCCGCTGCAACGCCCTGCTGCCGGGCCTGACCGACACCAAGTTTGCCTCGGCGCTGGTGAAAAACGACGCGATTCTGAAGACCGCGTTGCAGCAGATTCCACTCAAGCGTGTGGCTGACCCGAGTGAAATGGCCGGTGCGGTGCTGTATTTGGCCAGTGATGCGTCGAGTTATACGACCGGGGTTTCGTTGAATGTGGATGGTGGGTTCTTGTCCTGATTCTCCGCACCCTGAAAGAGCCGGGCTTGCTCGCGATAGCATCGCCAAAGTTGACTTTCAGACCTTGCCAAGGTCTTCACAGAAAGACTTGTATAAGGCTGGTAAAAAAGGACATCCACTGAGCCGGAGCCAATAGAAATCATAAATATTGATTTCTATTGGCCGGTCGGAAGCAATCTGCAGTTGAGGGTTTCTAACGTCTCTATGGAAGGTCTGAAGTACCCACCGATTTTGATGCCCTCGCTGCCTGAGGTTAAAAAATCAAAGCCGGTCGAACAATCGTTCCTCTATCAACTCATGATTATAAGCCATTCAAAGCATCACACCACCTCAACTCCAAGTACTCTGGCCAAATTGCAAATCTGCTCAACTTCCAACTTTACCCCATCAAGATTTACTCTTCTAACATCAAGAACCCCAAGATCTGAGTTGCTCAGATCGCACCCTCTAAAATCCGCATGCTCCCAGTCAAATGAGTTAAACTCTCCACCTGACAGATCTGAGCCATTAAAGCTTGCACCTTTGATGTTTGTTCCGACCCATCTATTGCCCCAAAGCTCGCATTTCTCCAGTATCACCCTCGAAAAAATTGCGTACGAGAGGTTGCAGTCCGTAATCGTTGCGTGGCAGAACCAGCTTTTGTGTGTAATCATGTTCATAAAACTTGTATTGGAAAAATCGGCACCTTGCAGCTTGCATCCGGATAGTTCTATACCCAATGCCTTTGCAAAATTAAAGCTGCACATTGTAAGATCGCACTTTGCAAACACGGACCTCGCTAAAGTTGCGCTCCTGAAATTGCAACCCAGCTCAGCATCATGATCATAAAACTTACAATCAACAAATTGCGTTTCACTCAAGTCAGCTTGTGAGAAATCACAATTATAGAATTCAGCACCTACAACCTTGATTCCGGTGTATTCATTCTTCTCCACCCTCCTGTTCCGACAGACAAAACTATTCATAATGGTGCTCAATCCTTATCATTTAAAAAATTAATCCAGCATAGGATCAAAAATGAGCGATGAAAATAATTGGAACAATTAATAACATGTCCAAGGCAACGCTCACCCATGGGTACACTTATACGCCAGTGATGCAGCAGTAAATGACTGACATCGTTCGCCCGCTGCGTCGGCAGTCACGTCAGCACATTCTTGAGATACGCATACGGATCATGCCCATTCATGCGCGTCTACTGGATCAGGCTCATGATCGCCACCACCCGCTTGCTGCTGCGTAGCGACCCGGCAAACAACCAGTTCGAACGCTCAAGTGCCCTCGGTCTGATCTGGTTCGACACCTGGTTGCATCACCGTAATTTATCGCGAGCCAGTTCGCCATCCGCTTACAGAAGGGGCACGAGCGGGGCGCGCCACTTCGGCCCCTTGGACTTTGGTAGGTCATTTTTCAGATCAAAGAGCTTGCTGAAGGTATTGGCCAGATCTTCATTGGCTAGCCTGGAAAGCTTCAGCCATTCACTGTTGATCCCCCCTGATCCGCTTAGATGTGCGTGTTGCATTGAGTTCACGATCGAACCTCATCCGAATGAAACGCGACAGACGCTCGACACCTTCCTCTATCTGCTCGGGGCTCAAGGCACTGATGGATAAGCGTAGCTGGTTCACCCCGCCCTCTCCCAGATAGAAATGGGTCATGGGCGTCCATATCACGCCGAACTCTTGCGCACACTGTGCAAGGGCGGCTTCGTCAGCAGCGAAAGGTACCGTCAGCACGAGAAAAAATCCGCCCGTCGGGATATTCCAACTGACGGGCAAATCATGCGTCCCCAGTTTTTCTTCCAGGGCAGCAAGCACTACCACCCTGTTACGCTCGTAAATGCCGCGCAGGTCACGTGTCGCGGTGGACAAGCTGAGTCGATGCTCAATCAACTGCCCACCGATGATGGCTTGCACAATGGGGGACGTGTTGACTGTCACCATACTTTTGATCTTGGCGACTTGATCAGCCAAGAAACCTGCTGTGCCCGCTGGCTCCAAGAGCTGGTCGGCTACCAAAAAGCCGACTCTTGCCCCAGGAAATATGGTTTTCGAAAAAGACCCCAGGTAGACGACCTGGCGCGTTTTATCCAGCGCCTTCAACGTCGGCAGCCTAGTTTCATCCCCATGGAAATAGCCATAGGGGTTATCTTCGATGAGCAATAGCTCTTCATCAAACGCTAATGCCAGTAACGCCTGGCGCGTTTCCAGACTCATGCTCGCCCCGGAGGGGTTTGCAAAGTCGGGCATCACGTAACAGGCCTTGGGCTTGCGCCCTTGGGCACGCAAGCGGGCTACCACTACCTTGAAGTCAGCGAAGTCAACGCCGGTAGCGTCGGTGGCAACAGCCACTACATCAATATCGAGCAGGCGTGCAGCTCCTGTCAGCCCCACATAGGTGGGATTGATGGCGAGAAGCACGTCACCGGAATCACGACAGAGTGCGCGTAACGTAAGCAGGATTGCTTCCTGGCATCCCGACGTGATCACAATCGCGTGCGAGTCGACCTGCATCTTTTCATCAATGGCCAAGTGCTCGCTGACCAGTCCCTGGATGATTCCGGCGGTAGGCCCGTACTGAAAAATTGTTCGCCGTACTTTTTCCTCGCTCATTTGACAGTCATCAGTCAAATAACGGGTAAAGACGCGAATGGCTCGTTGAACTGTCTCCAGCTCAAAGAAATCCTCGTGAGGGCGGCCTGCGGCAAGGGAAATGGCTTGGGGATATCGCTCGGCCACTTCATTGAGAAAGTTCATGGAGTTGAGCGCCGGGTCGGTGAGGCTGGTGTGCAGATCGTCCAGATTTAGATTCATTACGTAGGTTCCATCCATTGAAATAGAGCGCAAACAGTCTACTTACCTTACAGCCAACGCCTTGGCGTCAAAGGGCGAATGACACCCTGCCAGGACCATTGCGTCCAGCAGTTCAGCCTTGAGCAACGCGAGAACCTGCTCCACGCCAGACTGCCCTTGCGCGGCCAGGCCCCATAGGATCGGCCTACCCACCAGCACGCCATCTGCCCCCAGGGCCAACGCCTTCAGTACATCGCTACCCGTTCGGATTCCACTGTCAAACAGCACGGAGCATTCCCTCGGGGTCGCCTCGACAATATTCGCCAGACTCTCCAGCGCGCCGGGTGCGGCATCAAACTGTCGACCGCCGTGGTTAGAAACTACAACGCAGTCTGCACCGCTTTCGAAAGCCAGGCGCGCATCCCGAGGGTCCATAACCCCCTTGACGGTGATGGGCAAGGTCGTCATAGCGCGCAGTTGCTCGATGTGACGCCAACTCAAACCTGCCAGAAAGGCTTCCCGGGTGTGCCGCTCCACGGCGGAAGTGGCAGCGCTGCCGGTATGAGAAACAGCATGAAGATGCGCACTCGGCGTCAGATTGGCTGCATGCACATCAGCGGGCAATACAAATCCATTACGCAGGTCTCGGTTACGCCGCGCCATCAGCGGCACGTCGGCCGTTACCATGATGCTTTTGCAACCGGCATTTTCGGCTCTTTGAACCAATGACCTGACCTGAGCTTGATCCTTGAGCCAATACAACTGGAACCAGAGATCAGTACCCACTGCGGCAATTTCCTCGATCGAAACACTGCTCAAGGTACTGACGATCAACGGCACACCGCTGACCTTCGCCGCTCGTGCGGTGGCAAGTTCGCCTTGCGGATTGAACAATTTATGGTAGGCCATGGGCGCAATGGCAACTGGCATAGCGCTGGCGTGTGTGAACCAGGTGCAGGCAGTGCTGTGCTCGGTCAGGCCCGTCAGAACACGTGGCAGCAGTGAAACGCGATCCAGTGCCGTACGGTTGGCCCTTAACGTGATCTCCTCGCCACTGCCCCCGCAAAGAAAATCCCAGATCGAGTCGCACACGGCGAGGCGCGCCAACTCCGAATAATCGGCGAGGTTAACTGGAGTCGAGATCATGATGCCTTACTCATTTCTACAGAGTCATACAGCGCTTTGATATTGCTGCTGCCAAAGCTCTTGGCCCCGACACGCTCGATAATTTCAAAGAAGAAATGGCAGTCGGGGTCGGAGGGTTTTGCAAATATCTGATACAGCTGGCCGGCATGGTCCTGATCAGCCAACAAGCTCAACTCCATCAGTTTGTCGACATCATATTTAAGGCTCTCAAGACGCTCCGGCAACTGTTGATAATAGGCGCTGGGGGACTTCAAGAAGTCGACTCCCTTTTCAGCCAATGCCTGGACTGACTTGACTATATTCGTTGTACGCAAGGCAATATGTTGAACGCCCGCCCCATTGTTCTTCTGAATGAAACTGTCTATTTGCCCTGCCTCATAGCTCAGATCGGGCTCTATCAAGGTCAATGTCACCCGACCGGACCTGTTCTGCACCACCTTGGAGTTCATGGATTGTTTGCCAACCACGATTTTCTCCTCATAGAGAACGGAAAAATCCAGCGCCAACATATAGAAGGCGCAGGTTGCCGCCAGATCACCGGCCTGCAGGCACACGGCAAAGTGGTCGAAGGCATGCAGACCGGTGACTGTTCTCCCTGGTGTGTCATTGTCCGGCGAACGCCGATGCCTGGGCGTCACTCGCTGAACAAACGTGTGAACGAGGTCCCCCGCCCCAAAAATGGAAGCTATCACTACTCCGTCTTTCTGCTGCGGAGCCTGGTGCGGCAACGCACCGCGTAACACGGCCAGCGAGAAGGCCTGCATGGCATCCGATACCTGAAAGGCAATGTCCGCAACCCCCTCGCCATGCCGTCGCAAAAACTCGCTGCCCGGATGCGACTGCACCAAGGGTTGAGTTAGGACAATGCAGATATCGTCCTTGGAAAAGCATCGCGAACGCTCTGTCTCCAGAGAACAAACCGGAAGATTGAAATGACATGACGCAAGACCATATTTTTCGCCCAGAGTAAGTGAGGCCAACTCAAGATCATTCACATATAGGCGTATATGATCGACGCTGACGTCATCGAAAAACAAAGCTTCATCCATGTTGCGACACCTCCCGATTCCTGATTACAACACTCAACCCATTGCGTTTATTGCGTGGATACTGCGCTGACGGCGTTGAGAAACTGCGCAGCCAGGTACTCGATATCAACCAGGTCGATATTGAGCGGCGGCGCAAAAATGATGTTTCGACCACTGCGCCGGATCAGTATCTTGTTGTCTTGCAGGTTTTTCTTGATGGCGACCGCTCGCTGGACACTGTCGAACTCGACAGCCATGAGCAATCCGCGGCATCTTACATCCCTGACCGTTGCAGTCTCGGCGCACGCACTCACTGCTTCGCGCAAAACCGTCGATAACTGATGGACGCGGGTCAATACCCCATCGTTTTGCAGAATATCCAGTACCGCCAAGCCTGCCGCGCAGGCCGAAGCGTGCCCCGAGTGAGTGTGCCCGTGGCTGAAACCTGACATTTCCTTTTCACGTTCAAACACATCGAAAATCGTGTCATGGGTGGTCACTGCCGCCAGCGACATGTAACCCGCCGTCAACCCCTTGCTGGTAATCAGGATATCGGGGGTAATATGCGCATATTCATAGGCGAACATCTTGCCGGTACGCCCAAACCCGGTCAGAACCTCATCCAGTATGAGATGCGCACCGTACCGAGTGCAGAGCTGTCGGGCAGCCCTCAGATAGTTGTCTGGCACTATATAGCCGCCAATACCTTGGACAGGTTCAACAATGAAGGCCGAAATATTTTTCCCATGTTCAGCGAAAAAACCTTCGAGTGCCTCGACCCCCGACTGGGATGCATCTGGGCCTTCGCGGCGCACGACCTCCCAGTCGGGCCCGGGCGCTAAAACAAAACCTGCGGGAAGCAGTCCTTGTTCGTCACCGGCAGAAGATGTGGCGCAAGTAGAGGCCGCCAGCGTGGTCCCGTGATAACAGTTTTTCAGCGACACAATCAGTGTTCGCTGCGGGTCGTTGAGCAACTTGTGGTAGCGACGGGATACCTTAAGCGCGGTTTCGATACCCTCCGAACCACTGTTGCAAAAGAACGTCCTGGTGAGGCCCGGTGCGGTCACTTGGGCAATCGCACAGGCCAACTTGACGGCGGGCGCATTGCCCCCTTCGACCATGTCATAGGTCATCAGCTTTTCCAGCTGAGCCGTTATGGCATTGACGATCTTTTGATTGCCGTACCCCAGCGTGGCATTCATGCCGGAAGCCTTGGCATCCAGGTATCGATCTCCCTTGGCATCCGTGATGTAGCTGCCGGCACCGTCGACGGCAATGACCGTACTGGTGCTTATGCGGTTAGGTGCCCAAGGATGCCAGACATAGGCAGCATCCTCTCGCAACAATGACTCGTGAGTGTCAGCCTGTCCTGCGCCTTCATAAATTCGCATACCCATCACCTCCGTGTAAAAGTCATTTTCCAAACCCGGACCTGGCGTAAGTCACCGGTCATTTGATCGGGTAGTTATCGACCCAGGTAAACCTGAGTTCCGACGTGTATTTATTACCGGCATGATCGGTCAGCCAGAGATCCTGGTGGTCCGGCAACATCTCAACGAATGTCACCTCTTTGTTCTTGATTGCCTCAGAGGTTTGATTGCGCCGTATCAACTTGGAAAGGATGTTGATAAAAATCGGGCTTTCAAAATCCACATAAAATGGCTTTTCAGTGGTTTTCGACTTGACGAAGGCAAAGCGTGGAATGTTTTGAGATTTCCACCAACTGCGCGCCTTCATGAATCTCAGCGCCTCATCTTTTTCATTCGCGAACTCCAGGTCTTGTGCCTGGAAACGCCAGCTTTCTCGCGCAATCACTAATTTATCGATACTGACTCTTGGCATGTGCGCGCGGTCCGAGAACAACTGAAACTTGTCAATCACGCGGCCCATCAGCAGCTCAGCGTAAACGTCCACCAGATCAAACGTTTCGCCATTGGGGATCCTGATTTTGACCAGCCCGTTCTCTTCGAGGATGGTGGTATCCCGACTTTTCACCAGACGATCGCGGCTCGCATCTACGGTGTGATAGTTGAGTTCGATCATGTAGTCGCAGTCTCGCGACAGCACCGGGTGCGTGCGCACCGACAGACGAGGTGGACTTTCCTTGGGCAGGACGTTGAGTAACTGTGGCTTGGGAAAGTCCCTATCCACCTCTTTGAGCAATGCTGATTTATCGGGATGTTGCGTAACGAAACATGAGCTTCTCATGGTATTGATTGTCAGGTGGACTTCCCCCAACACCAGTTTGAAATCACCCGACTTCAGGTCATTGATATCGACGGCGGAAAGCATCACATCTGGGCAAAAATAACGCGCGCCCTCCCAGCCGGCGCCGGGAGCTTCAAACTCCTGGTTGACCCGCTCTTCCAATTGCGCATAGGTGAACTCGACCCGTCGCTCGCTATCCTCGACAGCGATAATGTTCGCCCACTTGGCCCGGAAGACTTGATCGATGTTGTCGAGCGCCGCATCAATGACCTTTGACAAGGGGCCCAGAGACTCCAGCCACATGGTTGTCAGGTCAAATTGCGGCCCATGTTTTTCGACGCACCGTTGATAGGTTTGCTTCAGCAGTTGACGAACCTCAGTCCCCAGCGTCCAGCAAATCCAGCGAGCGCTCTTGGCCAGCAGGTACAGCGGAGCCAGGCCTTGCTTAATATCCTCGCCTACCGAAAAAGCCATGTTGCGGCGACTGTCGTGGTAGACCAGCGTCCTGCCGCCGTAGGTACGGCCTTCGTTCCGGGTGGAGTTGGTCTCGGTAAACCCGGAAAAAAGCGAATCTAGTTCAGACAGCGCCTGGGTCAGCTCGGTGGCGCCACTGCTCGACTCGATCTTGTCGCGCGCGACCTCCATGGCATCCAACTTCGCCAACAACGAGGATTGCAACTGCGTATCCCCAATGCCCAGCAAGAACTTGCGCAGGCATATTTCCGGGTGGGCCCCGGCAGGCAATTCGATCTTCAGCACGATCCAACGCTTGGCCTTAAGCACATCGAGAATGCCAAGAATATCCAACAACGTGACTGAATAATTGCCTGACAGCTCGCGGACAATATCGTGAACGGAAGTCTTGCCGTCACACATAGACAGCACGGCTGTTTCCAGAGCCGGTAGTTTGACCTTCAGGCCGGGACCGTTGAAGTTGATGTCGCCCTCGATCTTTACAAATGTAAGCCGGCGAGGCTTCAACCACTCACGAATCGCTGGAGCCGCTTCGAATGATTCCGCCAGGCAATCAATGGCCCAGGATTCAAAGAACACTTCACGGTGTTCAATCAACGTTTCACCCGGCGCGTAGCGGGTTGTAGGCTCCTCGCTGAACGTGCCCCATCCTGACGGGCCGAAAAAACCGATGGTGTCATTCTTTACACAGTAACGCTGCCAATAGTTGGCGATCAGTTCTTCACGCTGGCGATGCTTGGAATGCCTTACCTGAGTGACTGGATCCCACTCGCAAAACGGGCGCACGGCACCGTCCAACAGGCGATGGTTCTGCCAGGAGACGGCTCGGAGAAAGTCGTCCTGCCGAGCAATGCCTTGCAGCTTCTGGGAGAGTTCGACAGACACCTTCGCAAATGACGTGCGGTAGTCGGTCAAGTCAGCTTCGGAAAAAGGCGCCGCCCCCATCCGATCAGCCTCCGCCGCCAGGCTTGAACTCGCCAGGCGCAATACGCCGCCTGCGGAAAAGCCTGCGCCGCGTACCAGAACCTCGTCCCACCAACGCCAACTTTTGGAATTTTCCATGTCAGTTCATATCCTTATCTAAACGATGTCAGCCGCCCGCCGGTGATCACTGTTCGTCCGCCAGCTCTGCTGCCGCGGTCTCGAGGAGTTTCACTTCAAGCAGATGTGCCTGTTTCGCCAGGGTTCTGTGGTCAAAAATATCTGATACGTTCACGGACACGCCGAATCGACGCCCGATCATGCCGGCCAAGATAATTGCGGACAGCGAATTGCCGCCGAGTTGGAAGAAGTCATCCTCGACACTGACCAGCGAAGTCTTCAGCCTTTGCTCCCAAAGTGTCGCCAGCTCCAGCTCGATAAGCCCATCGGGCTGGCGGCCCTCAGCCCGCTGCGGCCCACACACCGGCAGGGCGTTGATATCGACTTTCCCGGACTGCAACAACGGCCAGCTTTCAACGGTGATAAAAACATCCGGGATAGCCGCCATCAGGACACTCGACGACAAATGCTCGATCAGCGAATCAGGCGTCGCCGCATTAGCCTGCGTGGCCGGACGAACATAAGCCACCAGCACTTTTCGCCCCTCCAGCACACGTTGCACGACCAATGCGTCGGCAACCTGCACGTGGGTTTTCAAGGCGGCCTCGATTTCCGCAGGTTCGATGCGTATTCCTCGAATCTTTATCTGCCGGTCGGCACGGCCCAACACATTCAAATCGCCGCTGTCACTCAACACGGCGATATCGCCCGTGCGATAGACCCGGCCGCCATCATTGAGCAAAGAGGGTGTAAATCGCTGCGCCGTCTGCCCCGCGTCGCTGAAGTAGCCCAGGGCAAGAATTTTACCGCCCACCAACAGCTCGCCTGGCGTACCGATCGGTGCGTAACCGCCCCCCTCATGCTCCACCATCACGTGCGCGCCAGGAATCGGCAGGCCGACCGGGGTAAGCAGTGCCGCCCCCCCTTGAACCTTGAACACCGTGGCGTCCGCGCAAACCTCTGTCGAGCCATACAAATTGATGACATTTACGCCCGGCAGGTGTTGCTGGATTTTTTCCACCAACTCCCCTTTGAGCAACTCACCGCTCAAGTGCAGGCAATCGAGCGTTGTCAGCTTGTCGGTCGATTCGGCGCCCAGTTCGAGCATCTCGGTTGCCAGGGCGGGCACGCAGGTCAACTTGGTGATTCGGTGCGCTTGGATGAAGTTCATCAGCTCCACCGGGTCTTTGATGTTTTCCGGCAAGACCACCGTAGGCACGCCTCTGAGCAGTCCATCGAACATCTCGGCGATGCCGTCGACAAAACCGACTGGCGTTCGCAGAACAAAAACGTCCGAGGGTTTGCTTGGCTCCTGGCTTCGCGACCACTGCAAGCGCGTCAGAATGGCCTCGTCGTGCAACAGGACGCCCTTGGGGGTTCCCGTACTGCCGGAGGTGTACATCAAGACCGCCGGATGCCGAGCCTCCAGTGGCCAGTTACCGGTGGACCGCCGCTCAGCGACTGGCATTGCATCAACCGCCAAGGAACGAATCTCACTGGGCGTCTTTCCTCGGGTCGACTCAGAAACGATCACCAGCCGGGCTTGTGATTGATGCAAGATCTGCCCCAACCGTTCGGTCGGGCTGGCGTGATCCAGCGGCATGTAGGTTGCACCGAGGCGCAACGATGCCAGCACCGCGACGACGTACTCAGCAGAACGCTCGACGCAGATGCCGACGATGGAACCTGGTACCACCTGCTGTTCACGCAGCGTTTCGGCGAACCCATGGACCCATTGAGACAAGCAGGAATAGCTGATCGACCGGCCATCGCAGAGTAACGCCAATGACAGGGGTGAAGCCTGACATTGCTGATCAAAGGCAGTTATCAGGCGAGATACTTCAAGCTCCACTCCCGGTGACACCAGGAGCGAGTGAGCGTGGTTCCCGGCCAGCCTGTCCAAGGGGCAGACGCTTGAATCCGGGGCGGCAGCCAGTTGCGACAAGGCCGCTTCATAGTACGAAGCGATTCGTATCATCGCCGCTGCGGACAGAGCTGTGTTGGAGAACTCAATGAACAGGCCGACTCCCTGAGTTAATACATCGAGCCTGAATTGAGCGGTCAACAAGTGATAAGTCTGGTCGGTTGCCCTGATGGACTTCAGCTTCAGCCCCTGATTGTTCGCGAACTGCTCATAAGGTCTGAAATGGGTGTAGTTGAACGTGGAGTCGATAACGTTATCGATCCCGGCATCACTTAACATCTGCGCAAACGGGTAGTTCCTGAATGGCAGAGCTTGCGCCTCGAAAGCGTGCACGGTTTGAATCAGCTGGCTGCCCGTCAGGCCCGCGACATTGATGTTCAAGGGCAACGTATTCAAGAACATGCCTACTGCCGAGGTTCCCGCTGTCGTTTCCGGGCGACTGTTGGACATCAGGCCGGTAATGACTTCAGTACGGCCGCTGATGAAGGCAATGACTTGCAAATGGGCGCTGAGCAGGACAGCCTTGATCGACACTCCCAGTGTTTGCGCAATACGCTTGAGGTTATTGGACGTCGCAGTAGAGACCGCCACATTGAGCGTACGGTAATCGCTGCCTTTGGCGAGCGGCAATTGACCCTGATGAGGCGACACAAGCTGCCGGGCCCAGAACGCCTTGTGGTCCGGGTTATCCAGCGCATCGGCCTCCCCGAGTAAGAACTCGCCCTGTGCGCACACTTGCTCAACGACGGGAACAGTTTGCTCCAGGAGTTGCTGATACAGCTCGAGCAACTCACTGATGACCAGCGTAACACTCCACCCGTCAAGATAGGGCTCCGCGAGTGTCAGGGTGAACCTGGAGGCGCAATAGCGATGCACGGTCATGGAAAACAACGGCGCCTTGTCCCATTGGAACTTGACTGCCCGCTGCTCATCGAACCATGTTTTGAACAAAACAGCCTGGGCAGCCGGGTCGATGCCACTCAGATCGACAACCGACAACGGCACCTCTACGTCTCGATGAATCAACTGCAGAGGCTGTTGGTAAGAAGACACGTCAATGGAGCTTCTCAAAAAGGGGTGGCGCTTCATTAATAGTGCCACAGCACGCTTGAATACTGGCTCGAAGAACGCCCCCTCCATCTCCACCGCAGTTGTATAGATGTGGTAATCCGGGCTTGCAACAGATTCGTAGTAAAGTCCGGTCATCAACCGGGACAAGGGAAAGGCGTCTTCAATGTCCTGAGAAAGCCCTTCCCGGACGGACGCAGAAATCAGTCCGAATGGCGCAATGGTCATCAACACGGGGCCACTCAGGGGCGTCGAAGCCAGGGCCATTCTGCTCAGCGTGGAGTTCTGGAAAATCTTCTCCACACTCAGTTGCAAGCCTGCTCGCCTGGCCGCTACCACCAGTTCGATACTCCGTATTGAATCTCCGCCCAAATGAAAAAAGTCCTCACCACCGTGCGTCACCACCCTGCCAAGCACGCTAGCCCAGGCGGCTGCCAATGTTTCCTCCACACTACTCAACGGCGCCTGCTCACGCGGCCCCGCACCGACAACCGCGTCGGCATACGTGACAGGCATCGGCAAACTGGACCGGTCGACTTTGCCTGACTGCAATCTCGTGAACACCTCTACGACCGACCATAGAGAGGGAATCATGTACTCCGGTAAGGAGGATGAAAGCGACTCGCGAGCGAGTCGTATCAGTTCCGGGCTGGCGTCATCGCTCGCCAGGAATGCCGCCAGCGTCGAGTGGCCCTGGGCATCCTGATTAAGTGTCACTACCGCTTCGCGAATTGCAGGGATGCGCATCAGCACAGTTTCGATATCACCCAACTCGATGCGAAAGCCCCGCAGTTTGACCTGGTTGTCGTTCCTACCCAGATACTCGATCTGACCATCCCAGCGATGCTTGGCCAGATCACCCGTGCGGTACAACCGCGCGCCGTTTTCGCTGAAGGGTGAGGGGATGAATTTTTGTGCAGTAAGTGCCGGCTGGTTGATGTACCCACGCGCCAGGCCGATGCCGCCGATATGGATTTCTCCAACGACGCCGGGCGGTACCAGATTGAGGTTTTTATCCAGGATAAATACTTCAAGCCCATCAATGGCACGACCGATCGGTACGCTGAAATCCGAGCTGTTGTCGGTCACCGTGTGCCACGTGACATCGATGGCCGCTTCGGTAGGCCCATAGAGGTTGTGCAATGCTGTTGCACTGATTTGCTTGACGGCGTTGGCCAAGCGCAACGGTAATGCCTCGCCGCTGCAAATCACATGTCTGAGATGAGTGCAGGACGGCAAAACTTCGGCAGCCACGAACGCGCTCAGCATGGAAGGCACAAAATGAGCGACGCTGACTCGTTCCCTTGAAAACAGCTCCCCTAGGTACTCGGGATCCTTGTGTCCTTCGGGTTTAGCCATCAATAACGTTGCGCCGTACATGAGCGGCCAGAAAACTTCCCACACAGAGACGTCGAAGGTCAGCGGGGTCTTTTGTACGACGACATCGCTTGTTTCCAGAGGGAAAGCCTTTTGCATCCACGTCAGACGGTTCAATAACGCTTCATGAGTATTCATCACCCCTTTGGGCCGCCCCGTGGAGCCCGAGGTGAAGATCACGTAGGCCAGATCCTTACTGGCTGGTTCCTCCCCAAAAGCCGTATGGCCCGGGCAAGCCGGCTCCCGGGTGAACAAGGAAGAAAGTGTGGCCCAAGGTAGCCCCCCCGAAGGTGCCATAGCCTCATCTTCAACAATCAGGATACGTGGGGGACAATCATCGAGCATCTCCATCATTCGACTCTGCGGGGCCTGGATATCAAGCGGCATATAAGCGGCACCCGACTTGAGAATCCCGAGCAGACAGATCGGCAACTCCCTTGAGCGTTGCAACTGGACAGCGACAACATCGCCCTCCTTTACCCCAAGGTCCGCCAGACACCACGCCACACGCCACGAAGCCGCGTCCAGCTCCCGGTAAGAGATTGATTGCCCCTCAAATCGAACGGCAGCCTGGTCTGGAAAAGAACGGCACGTGATGGCTATCTGTTCAAGGATCGTGATGCCCTGCGGCAGCTGGTCTCCCCCCCTAGCCAGCATCAGCAGATCGCCAGACTCCTGCTCGGAGAGCAGCGACAACGAGGAAATTTTCTCTTCGGGGGCCGCCAGCATCCCCTTGAGGATGTTTTCCAGGTGGGCCAGCATCCTGCTGGATGTTTCCGGTCGAAAAAGATCATCTTGCGCCCACAGCATCATGGCCGTTTCGCTGCCTTGTGGGCGCAGGAACAACTCCAAGTCGAAACGTGCCGCCCCCGTGTCGACAATGTAGGGCCTCACTGCAACGCTGGTGGGTTTTACCCCGTTTGCCTGTTGGCCGTAATAACCGATGAACGCCTGGAACAGCGGGTGGTAACTGGCGCTGCGCTCTATATCCAGTGCATCCAGCAGCTTGTCGAATTGCAATCGATGGTGCCCCGTCCCCAGCAGGATCTCGCGCTTTACACGAGTCAGGAACACACTCGTCACGGGATCATCACTGACGTCGACACGTTGCAACAGCGTGTTGACAAACAGTCCGACGGTATCCGTGTCCTCTCGCCGAATGCGATTGCCGAAAGGGTAGCCCAGGGTCACTTCGCTCTGGCCCGAATACCGGGCCAGCAAGACATGAAACGCCGCGCTGTAGAGCATAAAGGGCGTCACGTGTTGCTTCTTCGCAAAGTCACTGAGTGCGTTGGTCAGCTCTTCATCAAGCACCCGTTCGACGTAACGGCCTTTGTAGGAAGGCGTCGCAGGCCGCGCCTTGTCGGTGGGCAAGCTGAGCATGACGGGCTGGCCGGCCATGTGTTTGATCCAGTAATCCAGATGCCTTTTGTTCTCTGTCCTGGACCGCTCGGAATGATGAAACCGGATAAAGTCCGCGTAGGTTGAACTCGGCGCCGGCAGGTCAACATGACCAGAAGTTCGATAAACCTCATAAGCAGATAACAGACTGTCGTTGATCACACGCAGAGATAAGCCGTCAGCGACCAGATGATGCAACGGCAGCAGCAGAACATGCTCTTCTTCACTGAGCCTGAACAGCACCGAGCGCATCAGCGGCGCACGATTCAGTTGGAAGGGGCGGCGCATGACGTCAAGTGAAAACTCTGCCAATTGCGCCTCTCGGGAACTGACCGGAGCGTGCGAAAGGTCCTTGAATTCAACGGCTAATTGCGCAGCCGGCGCGACCCACTGAAAAAGCACCCCGTACATTTCATGCACGGACGCCCGAAGCATCGGGTGAACTCGCTGAATGTGGAGCAGCGAATCGCGCAATGCATCTCGATCCAACTTGCCGTTGAAGCGCAGCGCATGAGGCACTGTTGATGAAACTTCCGCTCCTTCGTGCCGGGTGACGAAGTAATGCCTGCGTTGAATCCAGGACAAAGGCAATATTGTACCGTCCTGCAAAGGCCTGCCGATTTCCTCCTGGAGCAGGCTCAGCAAGCTCTTCTGAATATCTGGTGTTAGTGCTTCCAGGTATTCCGAGGTCGACGATTCAAGGTACTGCGGCTCAAATCTGTCGTTGGCAAGCTGGATGGAAACACCGCACTCAAGATAACGTGATAATAAGTCGAGTGTATGATTAGTTATTTCAAAGGGGCTGTTCATTACAGCTCCTCGGCCGAGAGGGCCTTTCTCGGTACAACATTTTCGCGTAAGAATTTGGGCCGCTGATCCAGCCAGTTAGCTTGAATCCAGTCCAAACAAAAAGCCTGAGAGCCTGTCACGCCAATGGATACCCATCCACCCGGTATCGGCCGGTCGTTACTCCAGAGGGAATACTGCTCTTGCTCATTTATTACAACGCCATACACGTTTTTGCTATCCATGCTTAATCAACTCCCTCTTTACCAAGGAAATCCTGTCAACCATAACGACGTCCGGGAAACTTTGTTGCAGACCCGTCGGACATCACCGATCTACATGGGTCAATGCTGGAAGGTCTTCAATATCCCTGGTATGTCGTAACGCCGAAAAAACTACAGGAAGGGATGAAACACACATCAATGCCGTAGCAATAAATATACTCGCACTGGGACTTATAACACTGCCTAGCCACCCTCCGATAATTGCCCCGCTTGCCGCAGCAATACCGATACAGGTTCTAATACTGGCTGTCACCTTGCCTAGACTTTCCAGAGGGCAAGAAGACTGCCGATATGAGTACTGCGCAATGTCAAACAATACAAAGCGAATAGACGTCAAACATAGATAAAGTGTCGGTAGCAGCAGCGGATGACTCTGCGCCCCACTAAGGAGAAAACCTGCCGGACTGAGAAAGACCACCCACCACATTATTTTTGCGCTGCCGACCGAACGCATCAATGCACTAGCGAGGATAGCTGCCAACAGCCCTCCACCTTCACCGATAAAAAACACAACACCTACCATTTGCGGTGACAGTTTCAAATCGGTAATTAAGTAATATAAAAAAACCGCATTCATCATGGCCAGACAGAACATCGACCCAATGGTGGTCACCGCGGTGCGCGCCAATACCGAGTTAGCATACAAAAGTTTGAATCCCGCCCCTATTTCCTGCAGCAAGGGAGGCCTTCTGACTACCTTCACTTTGCTAGACTCGTCCGCCTTGGTAAAGCTCAGAAGAACAGCGCTGGCAATATAGGAAAAGACATCAAATAACAGAGTGAGCGGGGCTCCAATCCAGCCTGCCATGAACGTACCGATCCCCGGGCCGCCCACCCGCGCGGCGGACTCTGTGGTTTCGATCTTGCTGTTCGCTTCGGGCAAATCCTTGCGCAGCACAAAAATCGGGTAGTAGGAGTGGTAGGCAATTCCGAAGGCGACCGAGAACACGGAACACAGGAAGGAAACGGCATACAACCAGAACATCGAAAGCTGATCGTAAAACGCAAGCAACGGTACCGTGACTAATATGGCCGCCCGTACGAAATCGCATACGATCATCAAACTTCGCTTGTTGAACCTGTCGATGTAAACACCGGAAGGTATTGACGCAAGTAGCACAGCAATAGAGGCCATGGCACGGAGTAAGCCAATCTCACCTGGAGTTGCACTTAGCGTGGTAATAGCAAGCAGCGGAAGAATTATATTGGTGATAGCCGAGCCCATCTCGCTGACGGACTGCCCCATCCAAAGGCACATGAAATTTCTGTCCCGCCAGAGTGACTTTTCTTTAATAGTCAAACAATAAACTCCCGACATTTTTCCACCCAGCAACGGGCAGCGCCATATTCCCTTATTCCGCTCGCGAACTTTAAGTCGCCAAAGCGTAAGCTTTGTTAACTTGCAAGCTAAATCCATTACCTTCGTCAGCAGTTTTATATTGGTAACACAGGAAAAACGGAGGCGTAAAGAATTTTTTCGCATTGGGGAAGAAACAGCAATATTGCCCACACAGACTGCACGATTATCAAAAAACCTGCTAGAAAACCTGCCCCAGACTCCCAGCAACACGCTTACTCATTGTTTTTAAACATATAAATTACAAATCGAAGACCAATGCCACTGCCAAAGCAACCATTTACGTTACAGCACCATTGCAGACCCCTGCCCCCGTGATCAGGGGACAACCCGTATTATTTTTCCATCAGCCACTTCAGCCGCGACGCTAAGTAATATGGGGCGTCCAGCGAATTATAGCTATATGCCACTACTTCTTCGGCGGATGAAATTTAATTTTGCACTTGACCCTAACGCAATTGGAACTTTATGGTTAGTTGTATGGAGCTACCCGACTATGGATGATATATCGAATGGATTTTGGTTCTAAGGCTAGCGCACGTAAAGACCAAAGGTCAGCGGCTGAACGCATTCTTGCCCAGCATATAAAACGGGCACAGGAAACATCTGAATCGCACACTCAGCCCGCCATTGATCCATCAACTTTGTCTTACGGCCAAAAACGCATGTGGTTCCTGCACCTGATGGACCCAAACAGTGCGGCCTACAATATTTTCAGCATCGCCAAATTGCATGGCAATGTTGATGTAGTTGCGTTACGCCAAGCATTTCAAGCCTTGATCAACAAACACCCCAGCCTGCGTACCTCCTTCCAATCCAACGCCAATGGCCAACCTGAGTCGACGGTACACACCACCGTGGGCGCTGACGTGTCCGTCGTCGACGATCCTGCATCGCCACAAGAATGCCTGGATGACTTTATCTGGAAGCCGTTTGACCTGGGCCTTGCACCCCTGCTAAGGGCCGTTGTCATCCGCAACGACGATGACACTTGCCTGATGGCCCTGGTGATTCACCACATCATCGCGGATGGCTGGTCGCTGGGTATCTTGCACGCAGACCTGCAGCGCTTCTATGCCGCCGCACTTGCGTCACAAGCGTTACCCGTCACTGGCAATATCGATTTCAGTACATTCGTCGCGGCCGAAAAAGCCTGGATTACCAGCGAGGCGGGCATCCGCAGCCGGCAATTCTGGAAAAACCAGCTCCACGACCTCGCGCAAATTGAATTGCCAATGGCAAAACCTCGCCCGGCCATCGCTAACTTCCGGGGCAAACATATCGATCTGACGCTTCCACAAGGGCTAGTGCAATCACTGGAAGCCCTGGCCAAGCAGCATGATTGCTCGCTATACATGGTACTGGGTGCCGCGCTCAAGGTGCTGTTGTATCGCTATTCAGGCCAGACCGACATTGTCTTTGGCACCCCTGTCGCCAACCGACCGGTCGAAGAGTTGGAGAATGTCCTGGGGTTGTTCGTGAATACCGTAGTCCTGCGGACCCGCATTCTTCCACAGGCCAACTTCACCACAGCCCTCAAAGCGTTCAGAGACACGACGTTGCTCGCGCTGGAGCATCAACGAACCCCATTCGAACAGGTGGTGGAGGACCTGAACCCGGAGCGTTCACTCAGTCATAACCCGTTGTTCCAGGTGCTTTTTACCCTGCAGAACGTCGAGGCCGGAAAAATCGAGTTGCAAGGTACGCGAACCGAGCTCTTGAAGGTCGATCTGGACGTCGCCCGGGTAGACCTGGAATGGACGTTGTGGCGTCGCCCCATGGACGCGCGCCTGCGTATCAACTATGCGCTGGACCTGTTCGACGAGCAGGTGATACGGGAAATGGCCAGTCACTACGAGTGCTTGCTCAATTGCATCGTCCAGACACCGCAACAGGATATTTCCCAGCTCCCACTCTTCCATAAGCCGTCCTCCTCGAACGGCACTCCAGACGACCTGGCCTGGCCAAACAGCGGGCTGCATGGCTTGTTTCTTGAGGCGGCGAAGATCTCACCGACCGCCTGTGCTGTATCGGACAAGCATGGGGTGTTGACCTTTGACACACTCAACCGCCACTCAGCCGCGCTGGCCCTGCAGTTGCTGCAAAGTGGCGTTCGCCAGGGCGACACTGTCGCAATATGTGTCAATCGCTCGGTCGATATTGCCGTTGCCACACTCGCCGTCCTGCGAGCGGGTGCGGCATTTGTCCCGATCAATCCGGCAGACCCCGACGACCGACGTGCTTTTATTACCTCGGACTCCAATGCTCGGGCGATCATTTTTTCATCCGCAGACAAACGCTGCGATACGATTCCTAGTATCGTCATCGGTAAAGCCTACGACCACCCTACGTCAGAACAAATGAGCTCGATTGACGCGGCAGTCGTACCTGAATCGCCTTGCTACATCCTTTATACCTCCGGTACCACCGGCAGGCCCAAGGGCGTCATGGTTTCCCACGGCAATATCGTCAACACGATGCGGGCCTGTCAGTTGCTGCATGAATGCTCGCCTTCGGATGTCGGGCTGGTACTCGCTGCAAGCACCTTTGATGTTTTCTACTTCGAGCTGTTTATCGCGATGCTGGCCGGTGGACAAAGCCGTATTGTGACCCAGGAGGAAATCTTTTCGCCGCAGAAGATTGACGAGTTGCTGAAGACCGCCACGATCTTTCAGGCCGTTCCCGGACTGATGGAAAACCTGTTGACGTCTATGTCCCAATCCTCATCGCGCGGCCATGAGTCGCTTCGAGTCGTGATTACAGGTGGGGACATCGTACCTGCAGACCTGCTGGCCACCTTGTCGCAAGCCTTCCCCAACGCCAGGGTCTTTGTCGCCTATGGCCCCACCGAAGCGACCATTTTTTCCACTCTGTATCTTTACGACAAACAACGCCCGGTAAACGGTTATCCGATAGGACGACCGCTGGACGGAGTTGAAGTCATCATTGCGGATGAACACGGCAATGTGCTGCCCGATGATGTCACCGGTGAAATCTGGATTGGTGGTCGAGGCGTAGCCACTGGCTATATCCATCGTGAGGTAGAAACCAGAGCCAGCTTTATCGAGTTGAGCGGGCGCAAGTATTACCGCAGTGGTGATCGGGGACGGTGGAACAGGGCGCAGCGAACCTTCGAGTTCCGAGGGCGCCTGGACAGCCAAGTGAAAGTCCGCGGTTTTCGCATTGAGCTGGGTGAAATTGAGGCAGTATTGACCAGCCTGCCTAGTGTCCACAATGCCGTGGTGCTGGCGGTCGGCGAGCCCGGGAGCAATTGCAGGCTCGTGGCCTGCGTGACAGCGCAGTATGCATCTGAGATCGAACAGGACCTGATGAATCAGTTCGACTCCGACGTTGTCGCGCATTGGCGAACCCTATTCGACCAGACCCACGAAATTTCTGCACCCGGAACGAGGGACTTTACCGGCTGGAACTCCAGCTACGACCAGCAGCCCATTGCGGCATCATTGATGGACGAATGGCTGAACGGTACCGTTGAGAACATCCTTCATCGTCTCCCAGACCGCCGCTCAACCCCACCCAATATTCTTGAAATCGGGGTAGGCACGGGGTTGCTCGCTCAAGAGCTTGCGCCGCACTGCGCGCGCTATGTAGGCACAGACTTTTCCACCTCCGCCATTCTCAAGCTGCGCCAGAAACTTCGGCTGTCCAAACTGACAAACATCGAGTTGTCAGTTGCGGAAGCCAGGAACCTGCCTGAGTTCGATACCCTTTTCGATGTCATCATCATCAACTCGGTCAGTCAGTACTTTCCCGACATGACCTATTTGACCGAAGTACTGGACGCCCTGCGCAGCCGCCTCTCTCCCGACGGGGTGATCTACATCGGGGATGTCAGGAATTACTGCTTGCTGGAGACGTTTCATGCTTCAGTGCAGTCTGCGCGAGCGCCGCAACTGACGAACAATGAGTTGCTGCCCAGAATTGCAAAGGCCGTCCAGGACGAGCCAGAACTGAACGTCAACCCTTGCTTCTTCCACAACTACGCAAAAAATACTGAACTGACGCCGTGCATCGAACCCCGTCGCGGACGGTACGCGACGGAAATGAACAAGTATCGATATGACGTCACGCTCAGTCGACGCCCGGGGCTCTGCGACGATGACTTGCCAGCGTTGAACTGGCAGGACTGGGGTAATGGAAACTGGACTTTTGAGAAGCTGGCCGATCATTTGCGTTCGGGGACAAACGCTGCTTTCTCATTCACCTGCGTACCTCACGGCCTGTTGATTAACGATCTGCGCCGCCGCGATGAACTGTACGCAATGGATGCTCAATCAACACCGTCTAACGGTGTCATCCCTGAAGAACTTCGTGAGCTCGCCGCAGAATGTGGATATACCGTCTCGTTCAACTGCTCCGATCATCCGGACGGGCACTACGACATGGTGTTGTCGACAGCCGGTTCGCCGCATCCGGCCAATCTGTTCTCCACCCTTGCCGGGCGCAGCTTCCTGTCAGAGCCGTCAGCCGACGGTAACAATCCGGGGGCACGGCTGAAGAAGGTTCACTTGGCCAACCTCATCAAGGAGGCTCTCTCCAAACGCCTGCCCAGCTACATGCTGCCTTCGGTGATAACCGTCCTGGATGCCTTGCCTATCACGGCCAACGGAAAAATAGACAGAAAGAGAATACCGACGGTCTTCAGCACCACCACCGACAGCCGGCCTCCGAAAAGCCCTTCAGAGTTGTTGATCGCACGAATCTGGCAGGACGTACTGGCCTATAAAGTGGAGTCGGTGGCAGATGATTTCTTCGAGGTCGGCGGGACCTCATTACTCGCTATTTCCATTACCGTTCACTTGCGACAGGCCGGCATCAGTTTGATGCCTCAGGTGGTATTCGAACACAGAACCGTGGAGCTGCTAGCCCGGTGGATCGACACTGCCCAACCAAGCAGTGAGCAACCACAGGCCATCACCCACGCGGAACCAGCAGCAGCCGAGCCCGAAGTCGACTTCACGCGCATTGATCCCGCCCTCGACACCTGGAGTCATTGCAGGCAAGTGCTGTTGACCGGAGCCACCGGCATGCTGGGCGTACATATTCTGCACGAGCTTCTTTGCAGCTATCCGCACCTGGAAATTATCTGCCTGGTGCGTTCCCAGGATGACCAAGCCGCCCAAGAGCGGCTCGCCAGCCAATACGCCTGGCACTTCCCGCAGTCTGTGATCACTCCGCCGCTATTTTCCCGACGGGTACGCTGCATCAAGGGGGACTTGCGAGAAACGAATCTGGGCCTTGGCGACGAGGTACGCTCGGCACTGATAGCGTCGTGCGACAGAGTCATTCACGCGGCAGCAGATGTCCGTCATGTAGGCTCGGAGCGTGACTTCTTTGCCGTCAACACCGATGGCACAGAGCGCGTGATCGAGCTGTGCTCACATCTCTCTAGACCCAGCCTGTGCCACATTTCGACTATCGGCGTGGCGGGGCGCAGCCTGGACGGCGTCGCGAGATCCATAAACGAATATCAACTTGAAGTTGGACAAACACCGACCGAAGCCTATTCGGCCAGCAAGATTTTCGCGGAGCATTTGATCGCCGACTTCAATAAATCAGGCGACTACGCGACCGTCTTCAGAGTCGGCACAGTTTCTCCCAACTCCGCGAGCGGAAAATTCCAGCGCAATATCGATGCCCACTTTTTCAGCCGCTACGTACGCGCCGTCATGGGCCTCGGCGTTGCCGCCAACTGGACGGAGCGCCGTATTCAACTCATACCGGCCGACACAATGGCCCAGGCGGTCTTGCTGCTTGGCGGCCAACCTCTGGCGGCAGGACGCACATTCCATATCCAGACGCCCAACGCACTGCCCTATGGAGAGTTCATCCAGATCCTCAATGAACTGGGGTACAGCATCGATTTGATATCGGCACAGGAATTCGAAAACACGCTCCCGATATTGGGGCGCGACAAGGCACTGGTTGAAGATGTCGGCCGAATTCTGCCCATGACCTACCGAGGACCTGGCCGCCCGGTTGCGCTCAAGCATGCAGTGACTGACGCCTGGCTCGACAAATTGGGCTTCCAGTACTTCAAGCCAACGAAATCGTGGATTGCAGACTTCGTGGCCCATGGAGTGGAACAGGGATTTTTCCCTCCCGCCGGCGGTGCTCGTTGACGTTTACCGAACATTCGAGCGCTTGGCGACCCCGTTGAAATTTCGCTGCTCATGACACGTTAAGGATGACCTGAACATGCAACTCAGCCTGTTTTATTTTGCGGATGCGGCAACCGGTATAAAATCCACCAACAATACCTATCAATTGTTACTGGATGGGGCTCGCTACGCCGACGCCAACGGATTCGCCGCAGTGTGGATCCCTGAACGGCACTTTCACCCCGTAGGCGGGCTTTACCCAAACCCCGCGGTACTCGGTGCCGCGGTAGCCGTGGTGACTGAGCGGGTACATATCCGGGCCGGGAGTGTCGTCGTGCCTTTGCACCACCCCTTACGCCTGGTCGAGGAATGGTCCGTCGTCGACAATCTGTCGAACGGCAGAGTGGGTATTTCACTGGCTTCCGGCTGGAACCCTCGCGACTTTGTGCTGGCTCCCGGGGCCTATGAACACAGGCGCGATTCAACATTTGAAACCGTGCAGACACTCAGAAACCTGTGGTCGGGCCAGCCCTTCGGGGAGGGTGCTTCGAAGGTCTCGACCTTTCCTCCTCCTGTCGCCCCTCTTCAACTGTGGATCTCGTCTTCGGGCACACTGGATACCTTTGAAGAAGCCGGTCGCGCCCAGGCAAGCGTATTGACCCACTTGGTCAAACAGGACATCCCCGAGCTGACGCAAAAAATCAGAGCTTATCGCACGGCACTGGCGCAAACCGGCAGTTCCTGGCGTGGACACGTCACGCTGATGCTTCATACCTACTTGGCACCCAGCCGTGAACAGGCGCTGCAGGACGCCCGAACTCCGCTGGAAGACTATCTGATCGGCTCCTTGACGCCGTATCGGGCAGGCACCAGCCAACGGGTGGCCCCTAAACCCCATGAAACGGTGCGCGCCCAAATAAAGGGCAGCGCTCAGCGATACCTATGCGAAGCAGGCCTGATCGGGGATTTGAACTACGCAAGACAAGTGATTGATCGTTGCCATACGGCGGGTGTTGACGAGATTGCCTGCCTTATCGACTTCGGCCTCAAGCACGAGAGGGTCATGGATGGTCTTGACCAACTGAGCGTCTTGCGCAAGTACATGTCCGAGCTATAGCAACCCGTTTCCCGCATTGCCCATTTGTAACGAAAACTTCGTGATACCAACCAAAGGAAGTGGTTATGACCATCGAGATCCAGATCCTAGAAGACAAAATCCTCGAAATCTTTCGCTCAGTTACCCAAGTACCATCACTGACCGCAGACGACGATTTCTTCAACTCCGGCGGCGACTCATTACTGGCGGTGGAAGCTGGATTCCAAATCTCCCAAGCCATTGACCAAGAGGTCGACCCAATGGTGATTTTCGTTTTTACAACCGCATCCACTTGCGCGGTTGCAGTATCGGAGCAGTACCTGACAGCCTGACTCATACTTCCCCCTCGCTCCGAGCACAGGCTGTGTCTCCCTGCTCGGGTGAGGCGGTAAGCCGTGCTTACGCACGGCGTCGACCATGCCGACGAAACGCCGGTACAGATGCTGACGCCAGGCGAGAAAGATACCCACCGCGCCTACGTCTGGGCTTATGCCACCAGCCAGTTCGCCGACCTAGCAGCTGTCGTTTACGACTTCAGCCCGAGTCGCGCTCATGCTCGCCGTAAGTTCTTCGACCTGCATGTGACCAACAAGCGCCGGGTTGCCGAAAAGACGCGCATTGAATCGCGGCTTTATATGAAGTTGAACGCGAAGTCCGAGAGCTGGAGTCGGATGTCCGGCAACGAACACGGCAGGAAAAGCTGACCCAATCATCGATGCACTGCACACCTGAATGATCGCCCAAAGACAGCTTATGCCCGAAGGTTCAACTATCGACAAAGCGCTGGACTACAGCCTGAAACGCTAGATAGTGCTGACGATGCGGTATCCATCGACAATAACTGGATCGAAAATCAGATCCGGCTGTGGGCATTTGGGCGCTCGAACTGGCTGTTCGCAGGCTCGCTCCGCAGTGGAAAACGAACGGCTGCGATCATGAGCTTGATCCAGTCGGCCCGCCTTAAGGAAACTCTGAAAAAGACTTCCCGAATCTGGTGAAATAACCGCCTCACACGGACCCAACGGCTGAGCTCCGATGAAACAGATGTCCTTCGCCGATGCCGAGTATGCCGGCAAACGTAAGCAGACCCGCCGTGAGTGCTTCCTGATCGAGATGGATCAGGTCGGTCGTGCCCTGGAAGGGTTTGATTGCCTTGATCTAACCGCATTATCCGAAGGGCGACGGCGGTCGTCCGGCGTACCCGTTGATGGCCATATTGCGGGCTCATCTAATGCAGAACTGGTTCGGTTACAGCGATCCGGCGATGGAAGAAGCACTCTACGAAACCACGATTCTGCGCCAGTTTTCCGGGCTGCACCTGGATCGTATTCCCGATGAAACCACGATCCTCAACTTCCGGCCCTTGCTGGAGAAACATGAGTTGTCGGGCGGGATCTTGCAAGTCATCAACGGCTATCTGGGTGATCGTGGTTTGATGCTGCGCCAAGGCACAGTGGTCGACGCAACGATCATTCATGCGCCGAATTCGACCAAGAACAAGGACGGCAAACGCGACCCTGAAATGCATCAAACCAAGAAAGGAAACCAATACTTTTTTGGAATGAAAGCGCACATCGACGTCGATGCCGAGTCAGGTTTAGTCCATAGTCTGGTGGGCACGGCGGCCAATGTGGCGGACGTGACACAGGTCGATCAGTTGCTACACGGCGAGGAAACTTACGTCTGCGGCGATGCGGGTTACACCGGAGTGGACAAGCGAGCTGAGCATCAGGATCGCCAGATGATCCGGTCGATTGCCGCACGGCCCAGTAGATATAAAAAGCATGGAAAAAAGAGTTTGATCGGTCGCATGCGACGCAAGATCGAATACGCGAAAGCACACGTCCGAGCGAAGGTTGAACCCCTTTTCGAGTGATCAAGCGTCAGTTTGGTTATACGAAAGTACGCTTTCGTGGTCTGGCGAAAAACATTGCGCAGCAGATGACATTGTTTACCTTGTCGAATCTGTGGATGGTGCGAAAGCGGTTGTTGAGTGCAGGAAAAGTGCGCCTGTAGTGTTGGGCCAATCGTCCTGAAACAGCGCGACCAGAGGAAAGAACCGTGAATTAAAGACAGGATGGGTCTGCTTTTCGGCCGCCTTGGATTTTTTGAACTTCAACAGCAAGAGCATCAAAATCGGTGGATACTTCAGACCTTCATTAACAGTCTAATCCGCAGCTGAAAACAATAAAAATAGCACTATTGCCCGCAGCACCCCGCAGCTCAACTTAAACATTTAGAAGTGCATTTTTTCACGACCCGCCCCCTCAAACACGTTAGCCTCCAGTCCGCAGCCAAACACACCAGAACTCTTAACTTTAAATAAGTTCGCTGCACTACGTTCGCGCGCCAATAACCCCTGTCACGATCAACAAGGGCAAAAACGCGCCTTTACTTTATATATTGGAACTTACCCATGAAATCACGAATGAAACTTTCTTTAACCATGGCCTGCCTGATAACGGCCGGTTTTACAGCTCATCTTTACGCAGACAACGACACGTTCGGCACCCAGATCAGCGCACAGGTCACCGCGAACTATGCGGATACCCGTGACTCCTGCGGTAGCTACGCACAACCGGCTTTCGCCTGTTCAGGCGTCATCATCAGGTCCACGCGTTATTCGGATGCCTATCGTTCGTGGGAGCCCAGCCCAAAATCCAAAGCGTCCGGAGGGGTATCGTTTTCTTACCTCAGGGCCGACTCGAAGTTCAACGAAATGGCGGGGGTAGGTCGGAACGGCTTCATCCGCTACCCGGATCATCAAATGCCTGCCGGAATGAATCGCACACAAGTTATTTGTGCCTTCCCGATTGATGGCGGCAGTGATGAACGGCAAGTATTAGGGTGCGACGACTCCAACCTGACCCCTGAGTTTGAAAGCAGTTGCCAACGACAAGGAATCACCACCGCCGAACAGTGGTATGCATTTTATCTCAAAAACGACAAGTCACATCATCGCCAGTGTTCTTTCGATGTACTCACCGGCCCAACCGGTCCCGCGGCAAAAGAGTTCATTGAAACTCTGCGGGCGATGCAATACATACAAGATGAAAGTTTTGGCTCCCTGGGAAAGAGCAATAACGAGTTACGCATAGCCACATGGGCAGATGGCCTTGGAAAAGCTTTTCCGGTGATGTCGTTCTTTTACATTGAAGGTGGCCTTGAGGCCGCACAAAAAGATCAAAAGGCATTCCATGCAGAAACAGGAAGATTTGTTCCAATCCTGAACGTCACGTTGCCTCGGTCCCCCTCGGAGGACGCGACATTTACCTACCTTCCTTCTGACCAGCTCGCGCTGAACGACAGGTCAGGTCAGTCAAGTCACCGCTAAAGCGATACGGCTCGTATGATCGTTCCCACGCAGAGCGTGGGAACGATCCACATAAATAGCTGGTAGATCAACAGATCGCAGCCTTTGGCAGCTCCTACGCGAGCGAACATGAATTCCATATCTTGCAATAATCGAATTTATATTCCATAAATAGGCATCCTGAAAACAATAATCCAAAGGACCCTGTTATGCGCGAACTCGGAATCGGACTCATCGGCACAGGCTTCATGGGGCGCGCCCATGCCTTGGCCTTTCGTAACGTCAGTGCGGCATTCGAGCTGCCCTTCACGCTTCGCCTCGCCGCCCTTGCCGACGCCGATCCTGTTCGCGCACAAGCGTGTGCCACTGCCTGGGGTTTCGAGCAGGTCCACAGTGACTGGCAGCAGTTGATCGACAATCCCAAGGTCAACCTGATCGCCATCACCACCCCCAATCATCTTCACTACCCCATGGCCATGGCAGCTCTGGCGGCAGGCAAACCGGTGTACTGCGAAAAACCGCTGGCGGTCAGTCTTGAACAAGCCAGCGCCATGCACCTGGCGGCCAAAGCCGCCGGTGTGGTCACCCGTGTGGGCTACAACTACCAGCACAACCCGATCATTGGATTGGCCCGCGACCTGATTCGAAACGGCGAGCTTGGCGAGATCATCAGTTTTCAGGGCGAGTTCAGTGAAGACTTCATGGCCAACCCGGCGTCACCCTGGTCATGGCGTTGTGAAGCCGGGCATGCCGGCGGCGCGCTGGCGGATCTGGGCAGTCATTTGCTGGCCATGGCGCGCTATCTGCTGGGCGATGTCGAGGCCGTGTGCGCCGATACCCAGACAGTGCATCGCCAGCGCCCAGCCACGGCAGGCAGCCCGGAACAACGCAGCATTGCCGTCGACGATCAGGCCCACGCCTTGCTGCGTTTCGCCAGCGGCGCTCGCGGGACCTTCAGCAGCAGCTGGCTCAAGCATGGCTACAAGAATCATCTGAGCTTCGAGATCAGTGGTACCCAAGGCACCCTGGCGTTCGATCAGGAACGCTTGAATGAGTTACGCCTGTGCCGCGTCGGCGAGGGCGGTTTCCAGCGTTTGCTGGCCGGGCCGAACCTGCCCGGCTACGCGGCGTTCAGTCCTGCACCGGGGCATCAATTGGGCTACAACGAGTTGAAGACGCTGGAGGTGCATGAGCTGATCATGGCCTTGGCCGGGCAAGGCCAGAACGGCACTGACTTCGAGCAAGCCTTTGAAGTGGAACGCTTGGCAGCGGCGATTCGATTGGCGGCGCGGGAACAGCGCTGGGTCAATGTCAGGGAAGTCTGATCGCGGCACCGCGCCTGCTCAGCGCACCAATCGCTGCGCCAACACCTTGGCCTGACTCGCCACGTCTGTCACCGCCGTGCTCTCCCACCACATCCCGCGCAGTGGTGGGCCCATGGCGAACAAGCGGGTCGATACCTGCCCCTCGGCATCCAGCACTGCGCCATCCACATCCGCCGCGATCCCCAACGCCAATGGCCCCGGACGAATCAATCCGCGGGCCAACAGCTGCTGCGGTAACGCTCGGTCGACCCGGCGCCAGTCGTATTCGATGCCACTGGAGTTGATCAGCGCGTCGCCACTGACCACCGTCACTTCGGACTCCCCGCGACGACGAATGCGAATACTCACCCGACCCTCCATCGCGGGTGCCAGCCCCTTGAACGAAGCAGCCTGAATCCGCAACCGCCCTTCCTGGTGCAAACGCCCCACCAATTCGGCACTCAAGGGCGGCGAACGGTGATGGTGGCTTTCCCACCATGGCCGCACATGCCGCACGAACTGCCGGCGCTGCACGTCCGTTGCCTGGCTCCACAGTCGCCCGATATGGGCGCGCACGGTATCCAGTGGCGCCTGCCAGTCGATACCGTCCGCCATCGCTGCACGGCAATGACGTCGCAGTTCGTGCATCAACTGACGAGGGCTGCGTATGTCAGGATCTTCTGCGAGAAAATCCTCCCACGCCGGTGGCTGACGCCGCACATGGGGCAACAAGCCGTGACGGGAAAACACTTCGATCGGCCCACGATGCCCGGCCTGCTCCAGCGACACTACGGCATCGACCATGGTCAGGCCCGAACCGATGATCAGCACCGTTGATTGCGGATCAAGCTGCGTCATCGCTGCCACATCCCAAGGGTCCACGGCGGCGGCGTTCAAGCCACTGGATTCGGTTTGTGGGGTTCGCGCCGCCGGGAACAAACCGGTGGCCAGTACCGCAAACCCGCCGCGCAACTGTGTGCCATCACTCAACGTCAACAACGTGGCATGTTCTTCGGTTTGCAGATCGACCACCTCCCCGCGCACATGCTCGACGCTTGAGCCATGCAGTGCGCCGACTGCCTTGGCTTCAGCCAAACGTTGCTGCACATACAGACCAAAAATGCCCCGAGGCGGGAACAATTCGGCGACCGGCACTGACTGCTGGTCCGACTCGGGCCAACCGCCGCTCGCGATAAACGCGCTCAGCCATTGGGTCAGGTCATCGGCGTTGTCCGGATCGACACTCATCCGTGCGGCATTACCGTTCAGCGTATGGCCCAGCTCAACCGCGCTGTAGGCTTCGCCCCGGCCCAACTCGGCGCGGGGTTCGATCACCAGCACCTGACGCTTGCCAGGCAAGCGCAGCAACTGCGCGGCCAGCAACGCGCCGCTCAGGCCACCACCGACGATCAGGATGTCGGCGTTGCGGAGGGTGTTTGTTGCCTGTCCGCCTGGGGTTTCACTCATTGACTGCTCGCTGGTCCGTGTTTGTCTGAAATGTATCACCCGATGGCTAATAGCGTGGCTGCTGCGCAGTCAATCGCGGGCAAGGGCTAAATGGGCCGAGGGTGGCAATCATCACAGTCTGGAGCACACCCCGACATAGAGAATCTCGCAAAGGTCGGGCTGACCATCAATCAAATACTGCAAGCGAACCTCTCTATTCAAACTCTTTACCCATAGGGCAGAGGGAATTGTAAAGCTTAGGCAGCCCGAGCCCACGATCTCCTTGGCGTCACTCCATGAAGTGACGCCGTCACAAAACTGAAGAGTAAGTCTGGCCCCCATGCACATACCCCGGCTCAAGGCCACGTAGACCTCGGCGCCCCCAAGAATATCCTCTAGAAAGATGCAGTCGCGATACGCTGACGGCAGGCTCGGGGCGGGAAGTTTTTGTATTGGGAGCATGAGACTTTTGAGCCCTTTCAGCTGATAAATCCGGATGATTTCGAGTACAACAGCGCGCAGCCGTTCACTCACAAGTCATTAGCCTTCAGTATCAGAACTTCGTCTACTGTCAGAACTTACAGGTCGGCAGATTTAACAGCTATTTTGACCGAGACGGAGCAACAAAATGTTGCTGGTCAGATCACCACATTGCGCACGAACCTGGTCGCCACGACACCATCATTGCGATAGGCGTGAGGCCGGTTACTGGCGAAGCTTAAGAACTCACCCATCGCAAGGATCCGCTCCTCATCCCCCAGCACCAGCGTCAGGCTGCCTTCAAACACATACAGCTGTTCACTCCAGCCATCGGCATCCGGCTCCGAAAGGTATTGCTCGCCCGGCTCCAGCCGCCATTCCCAGAGTTCGACTTCGCGGCTGGCATTAGCCTTGGCCAACAGCACGGCTTTGCTGCCGGGAATCAATCCGGCCCACGCCAGTTCGTTGATGCGGCTCGGGTCGCGCACTTCGGGGGCCTGGATCAGGTCGCTGAACGCCACGTCCAACGCTTCGGCCACCCGGTCGAGGGTGGTCAGGCTGACATTTTTCTCGCCGGCTTCGATGGCCACGAGCATTCGCCGGCTGACCCCGGATTTTTCCGCCAATGCGGTCTGGCTCAGCTCTGCGGCATGCCGCAGGCGCCGGACGTTCTGGCTGACGTGTTGCAGGACGGAGGCCCGTTGGCCGGAATCTTTGTGCACTATATTGCTCACTTAGTAGGTTTGCGCAGTATACTGCCCATCTTCGGGCGCATTGTGCGTCCCCCTCAGGTAGTGCGCAAGGCCATGACGTCGGTGAATACTTCCAAACCCTCTGCCCTTTTCTCACGGTTCAGCAAGGCTGAATGCGTGCTGGTGCTGATCACCATGGTCTGGGGCGGGACGTTCCTGCTGGTGCAGCATGCGATGACGGTCAGCGGGCCGATGTTTTTCGTCGGCCTGCGCTTCGCTGCAGCGGCGAGCATTGTCGCGCTGTTCTCCTGGCGCAGCCTGCGTGAGTTGACCCTGTTTGAACTCAAGGCCGGCGCGTTCATTGGCGTGGCGATCATGCTCGGTTACGGCCTGCAAACCGTTGGCTTGCAGACCATCCTCAGCAGCCAGTCGGCATTCATCACCGCACTTTACGTGCCGTTCGTGCCTTTGCTGCAATGGTTGGTACTGGGACGTCGGCCGGGGTTGATGCCGAGCATTGGGATCATGCTGGCGTTCACCGGGTTGATGCTGCTCTCCGGCCCCGCCGGGGCGTCGTTGAATTTCAGCTCGGGGGAAATCGCCACACTGATCAGCGCCGTCGCCATCGCCGCCGAAATCATCCTGATCAGCACCTATGCTGGCCGAGTCGACGTGCGTCGGGTCACGGTGGTGCAACTGGCGACCACCTCGGTGCTGGCATTTTTGATGATTGTGCCGACTCAGGAAGCGCTTCCCGGTTTCTCGTGGTTGCTGCTGGCCAGTGCCGTGGGCCTGGGCGCCGCCAGCGCGGCGATTCAGGTAGCAATGAACTGGGCGCAGAAAAGCGTTTCACCGACCCGCGCGACGCTGATCTACGCCGGCGAACCGGTCTGGGCCGGTATCGCCGGGCGCCTTGCAGGTGAACGGCTGCCGGGGCTGGCGCTGTTCGGCGCGGGGTTGATTGTCGCGGCGGTGATCGTTAGTGAGCTCAAGACCAAGGGTAAGGCTGCTGCGACTGAAGAAGAGTTGGAACAGGAAATTCAAGGTTAAGGCGTGAAATCTGCGGTGCTTGAAAAATAGCTATCGCGAGCAAGCTCGCTCCCACATTGGACATGCGTTGTGTCGCGATTGTGTGTACACATCCGGACCCTGTGGGAGCGAGCTTGCTCGCGATGGCGTCCGACCGGTCGATCAAGCCCTTCGAAACAATGTGAATCAGGCTTTTTCAGCCTACCTTGTAGGATCCTGCCACAGCTTGGCAGTTGGTGATCCGGGGCTCGGCACGTATGATCCTTCACAAACTTCCGCAGATTAGAAGCCTATGTCCCTGATAGTTCTACTGCTTCTGCCTTTTATTGGCAGCTGTCTGGCGGCCTTGCTGCCGCACAACGCGCGTAACGCCGAATCAATACTCGCAGGCCTGGTCGCCCTCATCGGCACCGTCCAGGTAGCGTTGCTGTACCCGCAGATCGCCCAGGGTGGAGTGATTCGCGAAGAATTCTTCTGGCTACCGAGCCTGGGCTTGAATTTCGTCCTGCGCATGGACGGTTTCGCCTGGCTGTTCTCGATGCTGGTGCTGGGCATCGGCACGCTGGTGTCGCTGTACGCGCGGTATTACATGTCGCCGGACGACCCGGTGCCGCGCTTCTTTGCGTTTTTCCTGGCATTCATGGGCGCCATGCTCGGGCTGGTGATCTCCGGCAACCTGATTCAGATGGTGTTTTTCTGGGAACTGACCAGCCTCTTCTCGTTCCTGTTGATCGGCTATTGGCACCACCGCGCCGATGCTCGCCGTGGCGCCTACATGGCGCTGATGGTGACCGGCGCCGGAGGTTTATGCCTGCTGGCGGGGGTGATGCTGCTCGGCCATGTCGTGGGCAGCTATGACCTGGACAAGGTCCTGGCCGCTGGCGATCTGATTCGCGCCCATGCGTTGTACCCCATCCTGCTGCCGCTGATCCTGATTGGCGCCTTGAGTAAAAGCGCCCAATTCCCCTTCCACTTCTGGCTTCCCCACGCCATGGCCGCCCCGACACCGGTCTCGGCGTACCTGCACTCGGCGACCATGGTCAAGGCCGGGGTTTTCCTTTTGGCACGGCTGTGGCCGTCGCTGTCCGGCAGCGAAGAATGGTTCTACATCGTCAGCGGGGCCGGCGCCTGTACGTTGTTGCTCGGCGCTTATTGCGCGATGTTCCAGAACGATCTCAAGGGCCTGCTGGCCTACTCGACTATCAGCCACCTGGGGCTGATCACCCTGCTGCTGGGCCTGAACAGCCCGCTGGCCGCAGTCGCGGCGGTGTTCCACATTCTCAACCACGCCACTTTCAAAGCCTCGCTGTTCATGGCCGCCGGGATCATCGACCACGAAAGCGGCACCCGTGACATTCGCAAGCTCAGCGGTCTGATCAGGCTGATTCCGTTCACCGCGACGCTGGCGATGGTCGCCAGTGCCTCGATGGCCGGAGTGCCGCTGCTCAACGGTTTCCTCTCGAAAGAGATGTTCTTCGCCGAAACCGTGTTCATTAATGCCACAGCCTGGGTCGAGATGACCCTGCCAATCGTCGCGACGATCGCCGGTACGTTCAGCGTCGCCTATTCGCTGCGCTTTACCGTTGATGTGTTCTTCGGCCCAACCGCCACCGACCTGCCGCACACCCCGCACGAACCGCCGCGCTGGATGCGTGCGCCGGTGGAGCTGCTGGTGTTCACCTGCCTGCTGGTGGGGATGTTTCCGGCTCAGGTGGTCGGCCCATTGCTCGCTGCGGCTGCCCTGCCAGTGGTTGGCGGAACCTTGCCCGAATACAGCCTGGCGATCTGGCACGGCTGGAACGCGCCGATGATCATGAGCCTGATCGCCATGTCCGCCGGCATCGTTGTGTACCTGCTGCTGCGCAACCAGCTCAAACGCGGGCGCTTCAAATACCCGCCGATCATCGGCCGCCTCAACGGCAAGCGCCTGTTCGAACGCAGCCTGGTGGTGATGATGCGCCTGGCCCGACGCCTTCAGCGGCGGATCAGCACTCAGCGTCTGCAAACCCAGCTGTTCCTGCTGGTGCTGGTCGCGGTGTTGGCCGGATTGATTCCGATGCTCCACAGCGGCCTGAGCTGGGGCGACCGGCCGAAGATCTCGGGGTCGATCGTCTTTGTCATTCTCTGGCTACTGGCGATTGCCTGTGCGCTGGGCGCCGCCTGGCAAGCCAAGTATCACCGACTCGCGGCCCTGACCATGGTCAGTGTCTGCGGAATGATGACCTGCATCACCTTTGTCTGGTTCTCGGCACCGGACCTGGCCTTGACCCAGTTGGTAGTCGAAGTGGTGACCACCGTGCTGATTCTGCTGGGGCTGCGCTGGCTGCCACGGCGGATCGAAGACGTCTCGCCACTGCCCGGCAGTGTGCCGAAAGCACGGGTTCGCCGTCTGCGCGACTTGCTGCTGTCGAGCGCGGTCGGTATCGGTATGGCGCTGCTCGCCTACGCCATGCTGACCCGCCAGACGCCGAACAATATTTCCTCGTTCTACCTCAGTCGCGCGCTGCCTGAAGGTGGCGGCAGCAACGTGGTGAACGTGATGCTGGTGGACTTCCGAAATTTCGACACCCTCGGTGAAATCACCGTGCTGGTGGCCGTGGCGCTGGCGGTGTTCGCCCTGCTGCGACGCTTCCGTCCACCGAAGGAAAGCATGCAACTGCCAGCGCAACAGCGCCTGTTGGCACCGGACGTGGTCACCGATCTGGTCAACCCGCGTCACGCCAGCGATACCGCGCTGGGCTTCATGATGGTGCCGGCGGTGCTGGTGCGGCTGTTGCTACCGATTGCAGTGGTGGTGTCGTTCTACCTGTTCATGCGTGGCCACAATCAACCCGGCGGCGGTTTTGTCGCGGGGCTGGTGATGTCGGTGGCGTTCATCCTGCAATACATGGTCGCCGGCACTCAGTGGGTCGAGGCGCAGATGAGCCTGCGGCCGGTGCGCTGGATGGGCACCGGGCTGCTGTTCGCCACGCTCACCGGCCTCGGTGCGATGGTCGCCGGTTATCCGTTCCTGACCACCCACACCTGGCACGTCGAGCTGCCGCTGCTGGGCGACATTCATATCGCCAGTGCGCTGTTCTTCGACATCGGCGTGTACGCCGTGGTGGTGGGTTCGACACTGCTGATCCTGACTGCCCTGGCGCACCAATCGGTGCGTGGCCACAAGCCGGGCAGCCAGCCTAAACCCATTGCCAAGCCAGGAGCCGCCTGATGGAAGAAGTCATCGCAATCGCCATTGGCGTACTGGCGGCCTCCGGGGTCTGGCTGGTGCTGCGCCCACGGACCTTTCAGGTGGTGATGGGCCTGTGCCTGCTGTCTTACGGGGTCAACCTGTTCATCTTCAGCATGGGCAGCCTGTTCATCGGCAAAGAGCCGATCATCAAGGACGGCGTGCCGCAAGACCTGCTGCACTACACCGACCCGCTGCCCCAGGCGCTGGTACTCACCGCCATCGTCATCAGCTTCGCCATGACCGCATTGTTTCTGGTGGTGCTGCTGGCGTCCCGGGGCCTGACCGGCACCGACCATGTCGATGGCCGGGAGCCTAAAGAATGAGCTGGATGCCCCATCTGATCGCTGCACCGATTCTGCTGCCGTTGCTGACGGCGGCCCTGATGCTGATGCTCGGCGAAAAACACCGTCCGCTCAAAGCGCGGATCAACCTGTTCTCCAGCCTGCTGGGCCTGGGCATTTCCGTGCTGTTGCTGCAATGGACTCAAGAGCAAGGCGTGCCCGGCTCGATCGGCGTGTACCTGCCAGGTAACTGGCAAGCACCGTTCGGCATCGTGCTGGTGGTCGATCGCCTGTCGGCGTTGATGCTGGTGCTGACCGGGATCATTGGCGTCAGCGCTCTGGTGTTCGCCATGGCCCGCTGGGATCGTGCTGGCGCAAGCTTCCACGCGCTGTTCCAGATTCAGCTGATGGGCCTCTACGGAGCCTTCCTGACCGCCGATCTGTTCAACCTCTTCGTGTTTTTCGAAGTGCTGCTGGCGGCGTCTTACGGTTTGATGCTGCACGGTTCGGGCCGCGCCCGAGTGTCCTCGGGTCTGCATTACATTTCGATCAACCTGCTGGCCTCGTCGCTGTTCCTGATTGGCGCGGCGCTGATCTACGGCGTCACCGGCACCCTGAACATGGCCGACCTGGCGCTGAAAATCCCGCTGGTGCCGGAAGCCGATCGCGGCTTGCTGCATGCCGGCGCGGCGATTCTGGCCGTGGCGTTCCTGGCCAAGGCCGGAATGTGGCCGCTGAACTTCTGGCTGGTGCCTGCCTACTCCTCGGCCAGCGCGCCGGTGGCGGCGTTGTTCGCGATCATGACCAAGGTCGGCGTCTACACTTTGCTGCGCCTGTGGACCCTGCTGTTCTCCGGCCAGGCCGGCGCTTCGGCGTACTTTGGTGGCGACTGGCTGACCTACGGCGGCATGGCGACGATTGTCTGCGCCGCGGTGGCGATCCTGGCCACGCAGCGCCTGGAACGCATGGCCAGCCTGAGCATTCTGGTGTCGGCGGGTATCCTGCTGTCGGCCATCGGTTTCGCCCAGCCGAGCCTGATCGGTGCGGCGCTGTTCTATCTCGTCAGCTCGACCCTGGCGCTGAGCGCGCTGTTCCTGCTGGCGGAACTGATCGAACGTTCGCGCACAGCCATCGAGATGCCGCTGGACGATGAAATCGAAGCGCTGCCACGACCGCTGGAATCCTCGCCGCCGACCAAGGGCATCAACCTCGACGACGAGCAGAAAGCCGTGGTCGGGCAGGTGATTCCCTGGACCATGGCGTTCCTTGGCTTGAGCTTCATTGCCTGCGCGCTGCTGATCATTGGCATGCCACCGCTTTCCGGGTTTATCGGCAAACTCGGCTTGCTCAGCGCCCTGCTCAACCCGTTGGGCCTCGGTGCCTCGGGTGAGCAGCCGATATCGAACGCCGCGTGGAGCCTGCTGGCGCTGTTGATTCTGTCCGGGCTGGCCTCGTTGATCGCCTTCTCGCGCCTGGGCATCCAGCGCTTCTGGACGCCGGCAGAGCGCCCGTCGCCGGTGCTGCGACGCCTGGAATGCGTGCCGATCTTTGCCCTGTTGGGCTTGAGCATATTGCTGACCTTCAAGGCCGAACCGCTGATGCGCTACACCCAAGCGGCCGCCGACACCTTGAACAACCCGCAGCAATACGTGATGGCGGTACTCGGTACCCGCGCCGTACCGAGCCCCGAAGCCAAAGCCGCGATGCAGGAGGTGCAACCATGAAACGTCTGTTCCCGGCACCCTGGTTATCGCTGGCGCTTTGGGTTCTGTGGCTGGTGCTGAACCTGTCCATCAGTCCAGGCAACCTGCTGCTGGGCGCGATACTGGGTTTCTGCGCACCGTTGATGATGCGCAAGCTGCGACCGCTGCCGATCCGTATTCGTCGTCCCGGGGTGATCCTGCGCCTGTTCTTCCAGGTCGGGCGCGACGTGCTGGCGTCCAACTTCGCGGTCGCGTGGGGCGTGTTGAACGCCGGTCGACGACCACCGCGCTCGCAGTTCATCAAGGTGCCGCTGGACCTGCATGACGCCAACGGCCTCGCGGTATTGTCGATGATCACCACGGTGATTCCCGGTACGGTCTGGTCGGAACTGGCACTGGATCGCAGCATTCTGCTGTTGCATGTGTTCGATCTGGATGACGAAGCGCACTTCATCCAGCACTTCAAGACGACTTATGAGCGCCCCTTGATGGAGATTTTCGAATGAGCGCCCTGCTCTCGAATGCGGTTCTGTTCAGCCTGTTCATGTTCTCGCTGGCGATGCTGCTGACGTTGATCCGCCTGTTCAAAGGCCCGTCGGCACAGGACCGGGTTCTGGCGCTGGATTACCTGTACATCCTCGCCATGCTGATGATGCTGGTACTGGGGATCCGCTATGCCAGTGATACCTACTTCGAAGCGGCGTTGCTGATCGCGCTGTTCGGCTTCGTCGGCTCGTTTGCCCTGGCGAAATTCCTGCTGCGTGGCGAGGTGATCGAATGAATGAGTTTGGTGAATTGTCTCTGTGGGTCGAAATTCCGGTGGCGATCCTGCTGGTAGCCAGCAGCCTGTTCGCGTTGATCGGCGCCATCGGCTTGCTGCGTTTGAAGGACTACTTCCGGCGCATGCACCCGCCGGCCCTGGCCTCCACGCTGGGTGCCTGGTGCGTGGCACTAGCGTCGATCGTCTATTTCTCGGCACTCAAATCCAGCCCGGTGTTGCACGCCTGGCTGATCCCGATACTGCTGTCGATCACCATGCCGGTGACTACCCTGTTGCTGGCGCGGGCGGCGTTGTTCCGCAAGCGCATGGCCGGGGATGATGTGCCGGCCGAGGTCAGCAGTCGGCGGACGGAAAGCGAGCGTTGAGCCGATAAGATCGCAGCCTGCGGCAGCTCCTACAGGAGCAAAAGAACTCAGCCCCACGCCACAGCTAACAACCCCGCCCCCAACACCACACACAGCGGTGAATAGGCCCAGGTGTCGAGGCGCGCAAACTTCGACTCGGCCTTTTCCTTGAAAAAGCCGACAAGGTTCGAATCGCCAATTGCGCGGGCAAACATCAGCAAGGCAATCGCACTGATCAGCCATTGCAGCGACCAGTGCCCGACTGCCGGCACAAACAGACCGACCCGCAGGCTCACCATCAAGGCTATCAGCAACAACCCGACAGCCACCGCCAGGGTTGCCAGTGCTGAAGGCTTGAAGACCGGGCGCAGTTCTTCGCCCACGCCGTCTTGTACCTGTGGCAGCGCCGCGTCGAAGGCCCATCGACCTCCGAGCGCCCAATACAGATGAATCAGGCTGATCAGCACAAACACGGCGACAATCCATTGAGCAAGCACAAACGTCATGAGCGGGGTTCCTGGAATCGATGGCAGATGAAATAGCCTAGACCAGAGTTTTTGTCAGCGCGTTGTTCCATGGCAATGTTGAAGTCACGCCCATGAAACTCGCCCGAACCGACCGCTCATTGATCGCCTGGGTGCGCTACAGGCTGGCAGACACCTTGTCTGCGACATCCTTCGGCAGCCACGCACGCCAGACCTCCGGATGCGCCTTCATGAAAGCTTCGGCGGCTTGACGCGGCGGTGTGTGCTTCTCGCTCATTTTGGCCAGGGCCTTGTTCAAAGGTCCGATAGGCAGGTCGACCTTGCTGAAAAACTCAGTCACCTGCGGATACTGTTTCTGGAAAAGCGCGGACACCCCAATTGACAATTTCGAGGGCAACGAGCGTGTTGGTTTCGGATTGGGATTATCGGCATCGGTCAAGGTTTTCCAGGCCTCGGCATCAAACGGTGGTTCTTCCAGCTGAATCAGCTTGAAGCGTCCGAGCAACGGGGTTGGCGACCAGTAATAAAACAGTACCGGCTTGCCACGACGAATCGACGAAGTGATTTCCGCGTCCAGCGCTGCACCGGAACCGCTGCGAAAATTCACGTAACTGTCCGTCAGGCCGTAGGCCGTGAGCTTCTGCTTGTTGACCACTTCCGAGGTCCAGCCGATCGGGCTATTGAGAAAGCGGCCTTTGCCGGGGCTTTCCGGATCGCTGAAGACATCCTTGTAACGCGGCAGGTCCGACACACTGCGCAAATCCGGCGCCAGGGGCTTGATGCCTTTGGCCGGATCGCCCTTGATCACGTACTCCGGCACCCACCAGCCTTCGGTTGCGCCTTTGACCGTATCGCCGATACTCGCCACCTTGCCTTCAGCCTCGGCCTTGACCCAGACCGGACTGCGACCGGCCCACTCTTCGCCAATGACCTGAATGTCATTGTTGGCCAAAGCGGCTTCCAGGGTGATGGTAGTGCCCGGCAAGGTGTCGGTCGGCAGGCCGTAGCCCTTCTCGACAATGATCCGCAAAATGTCGGTGATCAGGCTGCCGCTTTCCCAGTTCAGGTCAGCAAAGTGAATCGGCGCCGGGGCGGCCGTAACGACCACGGGTGACGCCAGCAGACCCACAGTGGCTAGCGCGCCAGCCAGCAACAATCGAAAACCTTTCATGCTTTGCACCTCGGGCTGTTCACAGCAATGGCAGAACGGCTTTGCGTACAAAGGCCGCGCACCTGCGAATACTCAGTCAACTGACTGTAGTAGAGGTTTCTGCGTTCGAGGGCCAACGATCAATTTTCAGAAGCGTCCTGCAAGCGCTGCAACTCCCTTCGCACCATGCTGGCGTACTCCGCCGGACGCAAGGTGTAGATCTCTGATGCCACCCAGCTCAGCCAGGCGCCCTGCAGAACAGCCTTCCGAGCGAACAGTCGCTGGGCGTGTTCGCGAGCGCTGCCCTGGTTCTGCTCATGGAAAACGGCCCGGGAAAGGCTCATTTACTCACTGGCCTTGAACGTCGTGAGCTCGCCTTTGCGCCACTTGGCAGCTTTACCGGTCACCGCTTTCAAGGTTTTGGTCAAGCCTTCCTGCAGCTGTTCGTGAGCGGCAAATACCGTCACCACGCTATGGCCTTCCTTGAACAAAATCGCCTGGCCTTCTGCCGTGGTCACGAATGCGTAGTCACCGAGGCCGTAGACCGTCAATTTGATCTCGCGAAACTTGATTTCGAATTTGCCACCTTCACGACTCGGCAATACCGCGGCGCGGAAATGATCGCCGACTTTGAGCTCCAGGCGAGGCTTGTCGTCCACCACCAGCGCCGACTCGGTATCGATCTCGGCAATGTAAATGCCTTCAGCGGTCTGCTCGGTGAGGTAAACGAAACGTGATTGAAATTGCTTGACCAGCTTTGCGCGCAGATCACCCAGCACGAACAAAGCATGCATATCGAGATTACTTACTGCCAAGGAAACATCCCCACATCTGAAAATGACGCTACCCGCAGAAAAAACAGGCAGCAAAAAAACGGTCATACCGAAAATATCGCAACAATGACCCAAGCTGAAGCTGTGAAGTAAGCAGAAAGCTCCTTCATCGAAGGGCAGGAGAAGACTACTGGAACGCTACTCTCGCCGTCTTCTCTGGCGGTCGTCAGATGTTGAAGGAAATCGCCCTTCTAACGGCCAGAGAATGCTGGACTACCAACTTTAGGGAAAAAACTCTTTAAAAAAAGCACTTTTCTGACAGATCGCCAGAAAAAAATTGCTTTAGATGAGCATGAACCTCCAACCAATGGAGATGATTCTAGAGCAGCCAGGCGCTCCTAGACTACCTAAAGCGACGTGCAACCGTCGGTAAACCATAGAAAAGGAATTCATATGAGCACACTGACCAGCCCTGCCCAGCACACAAACACCCGCGCCCATAGCCCGCACGCCTTGCACTGCACGACTTCCAGTCAACATGGCATGGATCTGGAGCAATGTCCTCATCTGCGTTATCAGGTGGTTCTGGCGGGCAATCGCTTTTTCCATATCAAGGAAACTGCAACAGGCCTTGTAAGAGGATTCCGTGGAGACCACAACGAAGCCTGCACCCTCGCCAGGAACCTGGAAGCGAGCCTCTGACACCCCACACTGAGTTTACCGGCGCAGTCGTTTCGTCACACCGATGACTTAACTGCGCCACCGACAAGCAACAACTGCCATACTGCCCGACCATTCAAACACAGCCCCTTCGGCGGGCTGCGTTGAAAACAACAGAATAATTTCCAAGGGAAGGCGCACGTGACCGAATTTGATATCGGCGAGTTTTTTATTTGGGGCGAGGCCAGAGAAGTCGACGGCGAATTCCAGGCGGTCATTGTGATGCGCGCCAAGCCACCGCTGACCACCGTGACTTACCACCAGGTCGAGAAAGACCGTTGGTTCAAGACCTCGGACGTTGCCGCACTCGCTGCCATGGAATCTGCCAAAGCGCTGAAGCTTGCCGTTGATGGAGGCGCGCTGAAAACCTGATCGACAGGTTGCGACTTGAGCAGACTCATTAGCGAAAACGATTTAATGCAGGCTGTCGGGCTTTTCGGCGTTCAGTTGCGCCAACCAGGCAGCCTTACATTCCTCGGCCTCATTACGGCTTGAGAATGCAGTGCCACGTTGCTCGCCATTGAGCAAGACGACCCAGCACACGCTTTGCCCCGCTGCCCGCAATCCGGCAGGCACGCCACTGCCAATCATCACCGCCACATCGACTTTACTTTGCATGAGAGCACCTTGGAATTTTTCATTAGCTTCCTAACAATGTAGAAATGTTAATGAGTCCCGCACCCTGGAAATAGCCACCTGCCTGCACAATTTCCTTGCATAACCGGTAACAATCACGTGTCCCCTGGACCAGCCTTAACGTGGGCTTTCAGGTTTGTAACCTAACCGCAATCCACCCCAATGCCGCCCTTTGAGCATGATTGGAACCGACAAGTCATGCATCAATTCGCCCGTATCACGAGTATAGGTCTGAAGTAATACGGGCTGTTGATGGCTGCCACAGCGGATACCGGTACGGTCACTGAATTTGCGTTTGGTGCGGTTCTGCAGCGTGTCGACATCTACGTCGCCGGTCAGCGGCTGACTGAAGATCGCATTGTGCGTCGGTACGTAGCCTTGCTGGGTGCAGGCGATCGCAAACACCAGACCTTCATGACGCTTGAGCAAGGGTTCCTGTATCCCCGGCAGCACCTGATCGGCGTAGCGATCAAAACGGGTCTGGAACTTGGTGGGCACCGTGTTGGGAATTGCCTGATAGTTGCGGTCGAACAGGTCCTCCAGACTAACGCGCCCCTGGTCGACGTCCTGCGCGAAACGCTCAGCGATCTGACTCGCACCTTCGCGTGCCAGGTCAAAGATCCGTTGGTGGTAGTCGTCCAGTCCGACTTCGGCCAGGCGTTCGCTGATGGTCTCGGCCTGCCCCTCCATTTGCACCGCCGCTTGCGCCAGGTGCCGGGTTTGCTGATCACTGACCGCCAGATCGCCGCGCATTTGCTCGACGGCATGAAACAGGCTGTCCAATTGTTGGTGATTGTTGCTTGAGCCACTGGCGATTTCACCGACCTGGGCTTCAACCCCGGCGGCCAGTCGCGCGATGTTTTGCAATTGCTGTCCGGTCTGTTCGACTTGTTCGACACCGTTGTTCAGGTCGCTGGACAGCTGGCGGATCTGCTCGACCACCTGCGCCGTGCGCTGCTGGATGTCGGCGACCATCAACCCGACCTCTCCCGTGGCCGCCGCGGTACGCCCAGCCAGCCCGCGAACTTCATCGGCGACTACCGCAAACCCACGGCCATGCTCCCCTGCCCGCGCCGCCTCAATCGCCGCATTCAGCGCCAGCAGATTGGTCTGACTGGCGATCGTCTGAATCACCAGCGTGACTCGTTGAATGTCTTCACTGCGCACGCTCAGGGCCTCGATCAGCTCACGACTGTCGTTGGCACACACACTGAGCTGATGCATCCGCGTGATGGATTCGGCCAGCACGGTGCTCCCCAGGACACTGCTTTGGTGGGCTTCGCTGGCCGCGCTCAAGGCTTGCTGGCTAAGTTGTGAAGTCGCCTTCTCAGTCTCGATCATCACTTCGGCGCTGCTGACGATCTGTGCGGCGGCATCGAGTTGCGATTGCAGCTTGCCGGCCAATTGCTTGACCGAATAGGCCACGCCTGCGGCAGACAACGCATTATGACTGGTGGAATAGGACAGATCGCGGGTCAGTTCGGCGATCGCACTGGACGCGTCGGCGACGGGAACGTCGACGGTTGCCCGCGAACGCAGACGGGGCAGCCAGATAATCAGCACCGCCACCGGCAAACAGAGGTAAAGCGACCAGCCGCCGAGTGCCAAGGCGCACAGCAACAGCATCAGGGCGACGCTTTGCAGTGCAGGCGTCAACCAGCGCCCGTCGGCCTTGGGTGAAACCAGCGATTGCGCTGCTGCGCCAGCCAGAGATCCGTCGCTTGCCATGTTCGTTACCCCACTGCATCTTCTATTTGTTGTGTCTGCATTAGACGCCACTAGAAGGCCATTATCTATGGTCCATTAGTCGTGGTACTTGCAGCAGATCAATAGAATCGCGGGCACGCGAATGCAAAGATCGCAGCCTGCGGCAGCTCCTACAGGTATATGCGCTACCGCGTAGGGGTGCCGCAGGCTGCGATCTTTTAACGACAGCCAATCATTAACTGGCCGTCACACAGAATCAGGCCTGACGCTGGTGCTTGTCGATTTGCTCGTGACGTTCTTGAGCTTCGATGCAGTACTTGGTGGTCGGGCTGATCAGCAGGCGTTTCAGGCCGATCGGCTCGCCGCTGTCGTCGCACCAGCCAAAAGTATCGTCGCCGATACGTTCCAGCGCTCTTTCCAGCTGAGGCAGCATGCGCTGATCACGATCAATAGCGTTGACCAGCCAGGTGCGTTCTTCTTCGACCGAAGCCGCGTCAGCCGGATCAGCCGGGGTATCCAGGCTTTCAATGGCGATGCGGTTCTGTTCGATGCGCTCGTGGGTTTCCACTTTCATGGCTTGCAACAGCTCGGTGAAAAAAGCCTGTTGCTCGGCATTCATGTAGTCATCCGCCGGCATGGCCAGCAACTTTTCCTTTGTCATTGATTTCTCTATAAAAAATACGTGCATTAAGGCGAATCAGGGAGCTTTCCGGTCGACCTGCAAGGCCTCGGAAAGGCGCCATACATTCCAAGCGCCACCCGGCACTCAATTTACGAGGGGCGGCAGTCTAAGGCCGACTTGCAGCCTCAGCAACTGAAAAGACAGGGAATTTGCCCGACAAAGCCCTTAAATTGCTCTATGGCAAGCTTTGAGGCGGTTATCGGAGTGCGTTTATAGCAAGAAATTCAATCGAGCGGCTGTATATAGAAGACAAACGGCTACGCCACGCGTGCCTGCGTGGCGTAATTCACCGCAAAAAGTGCCTTTAGAACACGGTTTCGACCTTTATCCCGCCGATCACCGCCGAATCGACTTCACGCACGCCTCCGGGGTAACGCACGTATTGCAGGTTCGGTCGTACCGTCAGCCAGTTGGTGACATGAAAGCCGTAATACACCTCGGAACTGTATTCGCTGTGCTGTAGCGGGATACTCGCCGGGTCGTTGTAGTCGGTCGCACCGTTGACCTGATTCTGCAATTGCGCACGCTCGCGATAGTCGCTGTTGGTGTGAACCCGCGCAACACCAAAGCCGATGGCATCTTTGGGCCGTGAATCGAACGGTCCGGTGTACACCATTCCCGCCTGAATGAAGTTGTCGACCTGGTTGGTGTCCTTGTCATGTAGCGTCAGGTTGGCGAACAGCGACAAGCCCCGGCTGGCATCGCCGTTATGGCTGGTAATCTGCTGCTGGGCCACTAGCCAGTAACCGGATTTGCTGCTGTGGGACTTGAACGCGTTGCCAGTCAGCGGTTGCGGCTGGCCGTTGACGTCCTTGAGCACATCGTCGGCATTCGCGGTGCTGTAGTAATAACCAACCCGGTATTCGCCCGGCAGTCCCTGGACTTTCGGCGACCAGACCAGTTCCACCGGGAATATCGTGCCCTTGGTGCCACTGCCATCAAGCTTGAAGCCGTTGCCGACTTCCAGGTTCGAGGGGTTCTGGTTGTAGGCACCGACCTGCACGAACACTTCAGGATTGAGGCTGTATTTGACCCGCCCGGCCAACTGACTCACTGGCCAGTTGTACCAGATACCGCCGGCCCAGTTACCGACCTGGGAGCCACAGAAGGTCAAACTCTGGAAGTCGCACGGGAAGCTGTTGAAGTCTTCACCAGGGCCAAAACGACCGACCTTGATGTCCAGCGCACCGTCGTCGAGAAACCCTTTGCTCAACCACAACTGGGTCAGACGCCAGGTCTGACCACGGCCGTAGACTTCCTGGGAAGAGGTGTAGCCCCCCACTCGCGGGTCGGTAATCCGGTCGTTGGTCAGGCTGCGACCGTCGCGCTCGGTGATCGCCATTTTGAAGGTCGCGTGCTCGATGCCCATGGCCTTTTGCAGATCGACCTTGAGACCGAAGACGAACTGCTCGGTCCAGCGTGCGGTCTTGTCGTCGTTGTAGCCGCCCTTGAGGTTGCTGGCGAACTCGCCGCCGTGCTCAAGCTGAATGTCGTAACCCTTTTCCAGCCAGTCGGTGCGCAGACCGCCCCAATCACCGGTCAGCCATTTCGAATCGGCCGAGAAGGCATCCGCTGCCAGACTCTGCCCCGCGCCGCCCATGGCCGCCAGCAGCAGGCACGGGGAAAGGTACAACGTTGATTTTCTTACGCCCATGGCAAAGCTCACCTTCATTATTGTTGTTAAGGTTTTTTCAGTGCGAGATGTGGGTATTGCGAAGTACAACTTTTGGACGCCGGACCTGTGGGAGCGATCTTGCTCGCGATGCAAGCGCTGCGGTTTTCCTGGAACACCGCGGTGATGCTATCGCGAGCAAGCTCGCTCCCACACAAGCATTGCTCCCATGGGGGGGCAGTTCAGCGCTTGAGTTTGCGCTTGTTGCGGTATTGGTCGATGACCACCGCGACCACGATGATCAGGCCTTTGATGATGTCCTGGATGTAGGCGTCGACACCGACGAAGGTGAAGCCGCTGGCCATCACCCCGAGGATCAGCGCGCCGATCACCGTGCCGGTAATGCGCCCCACGCCGCCCGCCAGGCTGGTACCGCCGATCACCGCTGCGGCAATCGCGTCCAGCTCATACGACATGCCCATCCCGGCCTGTCCGGTTGCAGCACGGGCCGACGCCACCACGCCTGCCAGTCCCGCCAGCAACCCGGCGATGCTGTAGACGATCACCAGATGGCGTTTTACGTTGATCCCGGAGGTGCGCGCCGCCTGCATGTTGCCGCCGATGGCGTAGGTGTATTTACCGTACTTGGTGTAGCGCAGTGCGATGTGGAAAATCACCGCCACCACCAGAAAAATGATCACCGGCATCGCGCCATGGCCGATGGCCGTGTAGGAATCCGAGAGCATGCTCACTGGCTGGCCTTCGGTGTAGTAACGCGCCAGGCCACGGGCCGAGACCATCATGCCCAGGGTGGCAATGAACGGTGGAATCCCGGTGATGGCAATGATGCTGCCGTTGATTGCCCCCGCCAGCAGCCCGACCCCGAGCCCGGTAATCACCGGTATCCACACCGGCAAGTCGGTCAGCGACGGAAACACCGCCCGAGCGAAATCCGAGGTCTGCGCCAGGCTGGCGGCGATCATCGCCGATAAGGCCAGCACCGAACCCGACGACAGATCGATGCCGGTGGTGATGATCACCTGGGTCACGCCAATCGCCAGCAGGCCGATGATCGACACTTGCAGGATCATCAAGACCAGCCGCTGGGAGTTCATCAAAAAGCTCTGGTCACGCACAATCCAGCCGAACACTTCAAAGACCAGACCGATGCCGATCAGCACCAGAAAGATGCTCAGCTCGGTCGGTAAGCGCCGGCGACTCTTGACCGGCGCCGTTGCAGGCTTGTTTTCCAGTATCGCGTTCATAACCACTCACCCTTCTATCGCGTTGCCGGGTACGGAGGAAACCGCCACCAGCCTCAATTCGTTGAACATCTAGTGAACCGCGGTCATTCCAGAGGCCAGTTGCATGACCCGCTCCTGAGTCGCCTCGCTGCGGTCGAGCGTGCCCATCAGGTCGCCCTCGTGCATGACCATCACCCGGTCGCTCATGCCGAGCACTTCCGGCAGCTCCGAAGAAATCATGATCACCGCCATACCTTCACTGGCGAGATAGGAGATCAGTCGGTAAATCTCGGCTTTGGCGCCGACATCAATGCCGCGGGTCGGCTCGTCGAGAATCAGGATTCGCGGATTGGTCATCAGCCAACGGGCGAGCAAGGCTTTTTGCTGGTTGCCGCCGGACAAGGTGTCGATGCACTGCTCAAGCGACGGGGTTTTCACCCGCAACTTCTTGCACATGTCTTCGCACAGGACGCGCAAGGCTTTCTGCTGGATGAAGCCGTTGCCGACGTAATGCGGCAGCACCGCCATTTCCATGTTTTCCAGCACCGACAGGCACGGGAACAGGCCACTGAGCTTGCGATCCTCGGTGAGCAACGCAAAGCCCCTCTCGATGGCCATGTGCGGATCGCTGATGCGTACCGGTTGGCCGTCGAGACGGATTTCACCGCCGTCGCTCGGGGTGATGCCGAAAATCGCTTCGGCGACATTGGTCCGGCCCGAGCCCATCAGCCCGGCGATGCCAAGGATCTCGCCGGCATGCAGGTCGAAGGAAACACCCTGGAAGACCCCGTCCAGACGCAGGTCCCGCACCGACATCAGCAGATCGCCAATCGGCTTTTCGCGCACCGGGAATAACTGGCTGAGTTCACGTCCGACCATCATCGAGATCAGGCTGTCGCCGTCCATGCTGTCGGCCCGTTGCAGGCCGATGTAGGCACCGTCACGGAACACCGCGACTTCGTCGGCGATGCTGAACACTTCATTCATTTTGTGGGTGATGTAGATGATGCCCTTACCCTGGGCCTTGAGGTCGGCAATGATCGAGAACAGGTGGGCGACTTCCTTGTCGGTGATCGCCGACGTCGGTTCGTCCATGATCAGGATGTCCGAGTCGTAGGACACCGCTTTGGCGATCTCGACCATCTGCCGCTCGGCGATGCTCAGGTTGCCGACCTGTTCTTCCGGGTCGAGGTTGATCCGCAGCCGTTCCAGCAATTGCGCCGTGCAGCGGTGCATTTCCCGGTGATCGATCATGTGGAAGCCGTTGAGCTGCTCGCGACCGATCCAGATGTTCTCGGCGATGCTCATGTGCGGCATCAGGTTGAGTTCCTGGTGGATCATCGCGATCCCGGCCTGCAAGGCTGCCAGCGGCGTATCGAAGGTCACTGGTTTACCGCGCAGACGCAGCTCACCGGCGTCCGGCTGATAGATGCCGGCAATGATTTTCATCAGGGTGGATTTGCCGGCTCCGTTCTCGCCCATCAAGGCCAGCACCGAACCCGGACGCACCCGCAGCTGGACATCGGACAAGGCCACCACACCGGGGAAACCCTTGCTGACGTTGATGATCTCCAGCAGGTACGGCTCATCGACAGGTACGACGTTTGGCTGGATACCCACCAACGGGGTGCTCGAAGCAGTCGCTGAAGCGAACATGATCAGGTACTCCATCAGCAAGGTTGGCAGTGCCACCTTGCATGCTTATTGTTGTTATTGAACGGACTGACTATTTGAACTGGTCAACGTTTTCCGGGGTGATCAGGCGATACGGTACCCACACCGCCTGCTCGACCGGTTCGTTCCTGGCCATCTTCACGGCCGCGTCGATGGAGCCGACAGCCTGGCCTTTAGCGTCCTGGAATACCGAGACCGCCAGATCACCTTTCTTCACGGCGCGCAGGCCGTCGGGAGTACCGTCGACACCGGCGATCAACACACTACCCTTTTCCACCCCGGCCTGTTTCAGAGCCATGGCAGCACCGATGGCCATCTCATCGTTATTGGCCACGATGGCGTCGAATTTGCGGCCCTGGGTCAGCCAGTCGTTGACCAGGGTCATGCCTTTATCGCGTAACCAGGTCCCGGTCTGCTCTTGGTCGATCTTGATGCCCGGGTACTTGGCCAGCACCTCTTTGACGCCTTTGGTACGGTTGGTGGTGGAGTTGTTGGCGAGGTCGCCCAGCAGGATCACGATGTCACCCTTGCCTTGCATTTTTTCGGCGAGGTACTGCATCTGCATCTGGCCGGCTTCCAGGTCATTGGAGGCCACGGTAATCACGCCTTTGGGCAGGTTCAGGTCATCCGGACGACGGTTGACGTAGACCAGCGGAATCCCGGCCTTGACCGCCGCCTCGGTGATTTTTTTGGTCGCGGCGGTGTCCACCGGATTGACCACGATGGCATCGACCTTCTGGCTGATGAAACTTTCGACCTGGCTCAGCTGCTTGACCACGTCGCTGCGAGCATCTTCGAATTGCAGTTTGACGCCATCGGGCATGGACTTGGCTTGCTTGTCCATGGATTCACGCAGGTAAGTCAGCCAGGTGTCATCGAATTGCGACATGCTTACGCCAATCTTCAGGTCAGCGAACGCAGCACCGCTGGCAAGCATCAGGGACAGGGCAAGTGAGGCGAAACGGATCTTGGTCTTCATGAAAAGTCTTTCTCCACATTTTTGTTGGTTTTATGGATAAGGCGCAGGACATATTCAGTGAGTGGGCAAGCGAACGATGGGTGCACCGGGAATGCAGCACACCAGGGCGCCTTTGCGTTCAATGCAAAGGAAACCGGAAAGAGAAAGGGTTTGAACACGAGGCAGGAACGCGTTACGTAAAACGTGCAGAGCAGAGCTGAAGGTTTTCATCGGCGGTACCTATCGGTGTTTCTTGTTTTTTGTTCGCCCTCCCCGCACTCAAGGCTGGCTTGAGGTCGATCGGGACGTTGATAGTCGGTAACCTGGAAAAGACTTTATTGGAATTTAATTTCCATATCAACTCATTTTAGAATTTTATTCTGATTTTATTCCATGGCCGCACACAGGGTTCATTTCAATCACCTGATGGCGTTCGAAACTCAGCCGTGCGGTGTCTAGAACGCGGGTAGTCGCCAGTGCGTCACGGGCCTCGACCGGCAGTGGGCCAGCGCCTTGCAACGCGGTTTGCAGCTGTAAATAGAACTGATGCCAGCAACCACGCTCAGACGGAATCCGCTCGCGCTCTGCACCGTGCTCGAACCAGCCCCAGCGGCGATGCTCTTCAACACCCCAGCGATCACCTTCGGATTTTGGCGTCAGCCCGGCCAGCGCCAAGGCCTCTTGCCCGTCCAGACCGTCGACGCTGTAAGTCCCTTCTGTGCCGTTGACCCGAAATCGCGGCTTAAGATTGTTCTGCAGGCAACTGCCGCTCAAGTGCGAGATCACGCCGTTGGCATGGGTCAGCGAGAGGAAAAAGCCGTTGTCGTAACGCTGAGCTTCAGTGAGGTAATCCAGTTCGGCGTAGACCCGCGTCACGGGTCCGAACAGTTGCAGCGCCTGATCCACCAGATGACTGCCCAGATCGCGCAGGAATCCGCCACCGCTGCCCTTGCCCACCGACAGCGGCGAACAGCGTTCTACGCTGGATTCAAAGCGCGTGACCTGGCCCAACGCACCGGAGTCGATGAGTTTGCGTACCGTAAGAAAATCCGAATCCCAGCGCCGGTTCTGATAAACGCTGAGCGGGACCTTGCGCTGCTCAGCGGCTATCACCAGCGCTTCGGCCTGCTGCGCATCGGCGGCGAAGGGTTTGTCGCAGACCACCGCCACTCCGTGTTCAATGGCTTCAAGCACCAGCGCCGCTCGCCCCTCCAGCGTGGTGGAAATCACCAGCACATCGACCCCGGCTTCCACCAATTGACCAATGCTGTCGAAGGCCGGGACACCTGGGTGTTCAGTCGCCAATAACTGACGGCGCTCGGAGGAACGCGTGACCACGCCGACGAACGTCGCCGCTGGCAAACTGCTGATCAGCGGCGCATGGAAAAACCGACCGCCATGGCCGTAACCGACAAGTCCGATTCGCATGAAGCTTTCCTTATAAATAGTCGCCGGTTGGCAAGGCCCTTGTGGGAGCGAGCTTGCTCGCGATGCAGGCGATGCGGTTTATCAGAGGCAGCGCGTTGATCCCATCGCGAGCAAGCTCGCTCCCACAGGATTTGTGTTCAGTGCTCAGCGGCACAACTCGCGAGTAACGCGCTCCAGCATCATCCGGTTGGACTCGTCCGGGCGATCTTCCCAGGCGAATACCGAGACCGTGGCGATGCCGTCGAACTTGATCTCGCGCAGGGTGCTGAAGAACACTTCCCAGTCGACCTCGCCCTGACCGATGTCCAGATGCTGGTGCACGGTGGCCGTAACACCCGGCGGGTTGACGATGTAGCGCAACCCCGATGAGGCCTTGTGGTTGTAGGTGTCGGCGATGATCAGGTGGCTCAGCTTGGAGCCTGCGTACTTGAGCATCGAGGCGATGTCGCCTTTGCCATCGTCGTAGAAAAAGGTGTGCGGCGCCGCATAGAGGTAGTTGATCCAGTCGCGATCGAGGCCACGAATGATGTCGACCGACTCGTTATTGCGCTCGCAGAAGTCATAGGGATGCGCCTGGATATCGAGCTTGATGCCTTCGCGTTCGAACTCGGGAATCAACTCATCCATGGAACGCATGAACTGATTTTCACAAACCAGCGGGTTGTCCGACTGACCGGTGAATTCAGTGTTGACCAGTTCGCAGTCCATCTCGACGGCAATCTGGATCGCGCGCTTCCAGTTCCGCACCGCCGCCACCCGCAAACCCTCATCGGCGGCGGCCCAGTGGTACATCGGGAGTAAGGACGAGAGCTTCACCCCGGTGTCGCTCAGGGCCTTGCGAAACTCCTTGATCCGCGCCTTGTCGACGCGCGGGGCCTTGTAGAACGGCAGAAAATCTTCCCGAGGCGAAAGCTCGATGTGCTCGTAACCCAGCTCGGCGACCTTGTCGACCATCTTGCCCAGGGACAGAGTGCGGTACATGTAGGGGTCTAGTGCGATGCGCATTTTTTTGTTCTCCGCGATCACCTGTGGGAGCGAGCTTGCTCGCGATGACGGCGGCACATTCAACATCAATGTTGGCTGACCTTCCGCTATCGCGAGCAAGCTCGCTCCCACATTGGGATGTGGGTTAGCCGTAGAAGTGTGGGCGGTCTGGCAGACCGACTTTTACGATCTGGCCGCTCTGCTGTGCTTCGATGCAGGCATCCGCCGCTACCGCCGCCGCAAAACCATCCCACGCCGACGGTCCGCCAACCTGTCCGGCGCGCACGCCATCGATGAAGGCCTGCAACTCGACGTCGTAGGCCGCGATGAAGCGGTCCTTCCAGTCCATCAGAATCGCGTTGGACAGCTTGGCCCCGCTGCGCATCTGCACCTGTGACGGCTCCGGCAGCTTGGCAATGCCGGTTTCGCCAACCACTTCGCACTGGATGTCATAGCCGTACTGGCAGTTAACAAAGACTTCGACGTCGATCCGCGTGCCCTTGGCGGTTTCCAGCAGGACGATTTGCGGGTCTTTCAGATGGGTGTGGGCCTTGCTGGTCTTGCGCGGAAACACCACTTGTACCGACACATAATCGTCGTCGAGCAACCAACGCAGCACATCCAGTTCATGGATCAGCGTGTCGGTGATCGCCATATCGGTCTTGTAGTTCTCGCCCACGGTCGGGTTGCGATGCGCGCAATGCAGCATCAGCGGCTCGCCGATCTGGCCGCTATCGATCACTGCTTTGAGTGCTCGATAACCCTCGTCGTATGGGCGCATGAAACCGACCTGCACCAGACGTTTGCCGTGGGCCACTTCGGCCTCGACGATCTTGCGGCAACCTTCGGCAGTCACCGCCAGCGGCTTCTCGCAGAACACCGGTTTACCCGCCGCAATCGCCGCCAGCACAAACTCTTCGTGGCTCGGTCCCCAGGAGGTGACCAGAATCGCTTCGACTTCCGGCGCCTTGATCAGCGCGTGACCGTCCGGGTACACCTCGGCGGTGAGTTTCAGGTCGGCAACCACTTTGGCGGCCTGCTGCAAATTAATGTCGGTGACCGCCACCACCTGGCTGTTGAGCAGGGTCTGGCTGCAACGACGGATGTGATCCTGACCGATAGCGCCGGTACCGATGACGCCTAGCTTTAAAGACATGCGAAGACTCCTTCCTGTTGAGATGGCAGAGCAATCAGTACTGACGGGCCTTGGCCAGTCGTTCATTAAGGGTTTTGGCCACTGCGTCAGTGCGAGCGCTGGTGGAAACTTGCGCCACGCCCACCCGCCACCAGGACAGGTATTTGTGGATCATGGTCTTGGGCAGAACCTTGATGTCGATCAGCGTCGACACCGTCTGCAACCGCGCATCGGCCAGCGCCGCTTGCAGTTGCTCGACGGTATTCACCTTGTAGGTCTTGCAGCCGTAAGCCGCCGCGCTCATGGCAAAGTCCACCGGAACAAAACCGCCATCGAGCTTGCCGGTTTCAGGGTTGCGGAAGCGGAACTCGGTGCCGAAGCTGTCCATGCCGTGTTCCATCTGCAAATTGTTGATGCAGCCGAAGGTCATGTTGTCGAGCAGGATCACGTTGATCTTGCGCCGCTCCTGGATCGAGGTCGCCAGCTCTGAGTGCAGCATCATGTACGAGCCGTCGCCCACCAGCGCATAGACCTCACGCGCCGGTTCGGCGAGTTTCACCCCGAGTGCGGCATTGACCTCGTAACCCATGCAGGAATAACCGTACTCGACGTGATAGGTGTTCACGCCCTTGCTGCGCCAGCTGCGTTGCAAGTCGCCAGGCAAACTGCCGGCAGCCGCGACGATCACCGCATCATCGGCAAGGGTTTCGTTCAACACGCCGAGTACACGGCTTTGGGTCAGGCAGGAACCGGTCAGCTCGATAAATTCGCGCAGCACCGCCGGGTCCATGTGGTCGTTGATTTCCGGGATGAAGTCCTCGGTCTGGTATTCGATCTGATAGACCCGATCGACCTCTTCATCCAGTTGCGCCTTGGCCTGACGCGGTTGATCGCCCCAGCTGGAGCGGTAATCGGCCAGCGCTTCGGACAATGCCTGCAAACCGGACCTGGCATCGGCCAGCAACTGCACGCCATCGAGTTTCAGTGCATCGCAAGGGCTGATGTTCAGGTTGAGAAACTTCACCTCGGGATGCTGGAACAGCCATTTCGACGACGTGGTGAAGTCCGAGTAGCGGGTGCCGATCCCGATGATCAGATCGGCTTCCTTGGCCAGCAGATTCGCCGCCAGGCAACCGGTTTCGCCGATCCCGCCGACGTTCAGCGGATGACTGGAAACCACCGCACTCTTGCCGGCCTGGGTCTCGGCGAACGGAATGTCGAAACGCTCGGCAAACGCCTGCAACGCCGCATTCGCTCCCGAATACTTGACCCCGCCCCCGCAGATGATCAACGGCTTGCGCTTGCCTTTGAGCAATGCCACGGCGTCGCCGAGCATGGCTTCGGTGGCCGGACGACGGTCGATGCGGTGCACGCGCTTTTGCAGGAAATAATCAGGGTAATCGTAGGCTTCGGCCTGCACGTCTTGCGGCAAGGCCAGCGTCACCGCGCCGGTTTCTGCTGGATCGGTAAGCACGCGCATGGCGTGGATCGCAGCGCTCATCAGTTGTTCGGGACGGTTGATGCGGTCCCAGTATTTGCTGACCGCTTTGAAGGCATCGTTGGTGCTGATGCTCAGGTCGTGGAACTGCTCGATCTGTTGCAGCACCGGGTCCGGTTGCCGACTGGCGTAGACATCGCCGGGCAACAGCAGCAAGGGAATGCGGTTGGCGGTGGCCGTCGCCGCAGCGGTCAGCATGTTCGCTGCGCCGGGACCGACTGATGAAGTGCAGGCGTAGATCTTGCGCCGCAGATTCTGTTTGGCAAAACCGACGGCCGCGTGGGCCATGCCCTGTTCGTTGCGGCCTTGATGGACGATCAGGTCGCCGCTGTCCTGCTCCAGCGCCTGGCCGAGGCCGAGCACATTGCCGTGGCCGAAAATGGTGAAGATCCCGGCGACGAATTTGCTTTGAACCCCATCGACCTCGACGTATTGGTTATCGAGGAATTTCACCAGGGCCTGGGCCATGGTCAGTCGTGTTGTGGTCATGTGCGATCCTTCAATATACGAAGAAACCTTGTGGGAGCGAGCTTGCTCGCGATGGGCGCAACACGGTGGAGCCTGGTACATCGCCATCGCGAGCAAGCTCGCTCCCACAGTTGATCTCCATCAGCCCGATAGCGGTGTCAGGCCAGGGATTTCTGCAGGTGATCCATGCTCGCGCCGATCGCTGATTGAATATCCGTCAGCCCATGCACGCTGTCGGCAAACGGTTCGAACGACAGGTAACCGGTATAGCCGGTGCTGAGCAACGTATCGATCTGCGCCGCGTTGCCAAGGATGTCGCCCTCGCCCACCAGCACCCGATGGCCGTCGCGGATGGTCGCCAGTGGTGCTTGCGCGTCCTCGACACCGGAGATGTGCACCAGCCCGGTCAGCTCAGGGAAAAACTCATACTCACTGGCCAGATGATGGTGGAAGGTGTCGTGCACCAGACGGAACACATCCAGCCCGCCAATCGCCTTGATCGCGTCCACTGCCGTGCGTTTACGCCGCAGTGAACACTCTTCGAAGCCCAGTGGTTCGATAAAACCGAGAATCCCGTACTCGCGCAGGATCGGCGCCAGTTCGCTCAACGCGGTGCGCAGGCCGACGCTGCGTTCAGCTTCGTTGCGCGGGTCGGCGCGATCATTCAGCGGGCACATCACCAACCCTTGCGCGCCGCAATCACGGGCATAGGCGGCGAGTTTCAGGGTTTGCGCACGGCGCTCGTCGTTCCACACATCGAACGGGTACAGCGCGTTGATCGACAGCACACTGATCCCGTTGGCCCGGCACAACTGACGTACGCGCTCGGGCAGCGTGCCGTCTTCGATTTCAATACCCTTGAGGTCGTTGCGGATCTCGATGGCATCGGCTTTCAGCGTGACCGCCAGTTCAATGAATTCGGGCAGTGACAAACGTGGGGCGACCATACGGTTCAGGGCGAAACGCAGGGGCTGGCTCATTATTCTTGTTCTCCGCACTCAAGTTGATTATTTGGCAGTGGGCATGCTGAATTCGGGGCCTTTGGCGATGCTGTCCGGCCAGCGCTGCATGACGCTTTTGTATCGGCTGTAGAAGCGAATGCCTTCTTCGCCGTAGGCATGGTGATCGCCGAACAACGAGCGTTTCCAGCCACCAAAGGAGTGCCAGGCCATGGGCACCGGAATCGGTACGTTGATGCCGACCATGCCGACTTTGATGGTGCGGGCAAACGCCCGGGCAATCCCGCCGTCGCTGGTGAAGCAGGACACACCATTGCCGAATTCGTGGGCGTTGATCAGCGCCACGGCGCTGGCGAAATCCGCCACCCGGACAATGCCCAGCACCGGACCGAAGATTTCCTGCTGGTAGATGCTCATCTCGGTCGTGACCTTGTCGAACAGCGTCGCGCCGACAAAGAAACCGTTTTCCGCGCCCGGCACTTTGAAGTTCCGGCCATCGACGATCAGTTGCGCGCCCTGGGCCACGCCTTGATCGATGAACCCTTCGACCTTGGCCTTGTGCTCGGCGGTCACCAGCGGGCCCATGTCGCTGTCGCCCTGCATACCGTTGCCGACCTTCAGCTGATCGATGCGCGGCAGCAGTTTGGCAATCAGTTTGTCGCCAACGTCGCCTACAGCCACGGCAATCGAAATCGCCATGCAGCGCTCACCGGCCGAGCCGTACGCGGCGCCAATCAAGGCATCGGCGGCCTGATCCAGATCGGCGTCGGGCATCACGATCATGTGGTTTTTCGCCCCGCCCAGCGCTTGCACGCGCTTGCCACGGGCCGTGGCTTGCTGGTGGATGTACTCGGCAATCGGCGTCGAACCGACAAACGAAATCGCTTCGATGTCCGGGTGCTGCAACAAGGCATCGACCGCGCCCTTGTCGCCCTGCACCACATTGAACACACCGTCCGGCAACCCGGCCTCGCTGAGCAAACGCGCCATCAGCAAACTGGCCGACGGATCACGTTCCGAAGGCTTGAGGATGAAGCAGTTACCGGTGACCAGCGCCAGCGGAATCATCCACAGCGGCACCATCACCGGAAAGTTGAATGGCGTGACCCCGGCGCAAACGCCCAGCGGCTGACGCAGGTTCCAGTTGTCGATGCCGCCACCGATGTTGTCGCTGAATTCGGTTTTCAGCAGGTTCGGCGCACCGCAGGCGTATTCGACGATCTCGATGCCGCGAGTGACTTCGCCCTTGGCGTCGGAAAAGACTTTGCCGTGTTCACGGCTGATGATTTGCGCCAGCTCATCGTGATGACGGTCGAGCAGTTCCTTGAACTTGAACATCACCCGCGAGCGGCGCAGCGACGATTGCTCGGACCAGGCCGGGAATGCCCGCAGAGCCGAAGCCACCGCTTCATCGACGGTCTGCTGGCTGGCCAAGCCGACCCGCGCCTGAATGGTGCCAGTGGCCGGATTGAAGACATTGCTGAAGCGCTCACTGCCAGTGTCCTGCACCTGGCCGTTGAGGTAGTGGCCGATAACCGGGACGTCGCTCATTGTTTTTGTTCTCCAGTCAGTCTTCAGAGTTCAGAGGTCCAGCAGCCAGCTGTGCTGCGGATCGTTATGGAATTGCCAGACGCGTTTCGGGCCGGCCATCACGTTCAGGTAATACGACTCGTAGCCATAAGGCACGCTGACCGGGTGATACCCCTTGGGCACCACTACCAGATCGCTGTTTTCCACGGCCATGGCCTGATCGATGGAACGGTCATCGGTGTAGACCCGCTGAAAAACGAAGCCTTGCGGCGGGTTGATCTGGTGGTAATAGGTCTCTTCGAGAAAGCTCTGGTGCGGCAGGTCGTCGGTGTCGTGTTTATGCGGCGGATAGCTCGACGAATGCCCGGACGGCGTGCGCACTTCCACCACCAGCAGCGAATGCGCAGGCTCGGTGTCCGGCAGGATGTCGCAGACGTAACGGGTGTTGGCGCCCTTGCCACGGATGCTACGCTTCATGCTTTCAGGTGTGATCAGCCGTGGGCCTAAACCTGCCGATGTCGAGCCGGGAGCGGCGCACACGGCAATCTGTACATCGCTGAGGGCAACTACCTGCGCCTGACTGCCGGGCGGCAGGTAAGCGGCGAACGGTGATTTGTCTTCGAACACCGAATGGCGTTCGCCGATGTTGTCCCAGTTGAACGCACCCTGCCCCGGTGCCTCACCGCTGACGTCGACCCGGCCGCTGAGCAGCACCAGACACAACTCTTTGTCACCTGCACTGACCGGCAAGGTTTCGCCGAGGCTCAGGCGGTAGGCCGAGAAACCGACGTATTCCAGCGCGCCGGCAGCCAACTCGACCATGGTCCGGCCCTTTGCGTTGCTCTTGACCAGCAGGCTCATTGTCCGGTCCTCTGATCGAGCAAGGCGCGCAAGGTCTCATAACCCTTCTTGGCATAAACGTAGCTAGGCGCGACGGCCGGATCCTGCTCGGCTTCGACCACCAGCCAGCCGTGATAATTGGCGGCCAGCAACACATCGAGCAGCGCGGCAAAGTCGATATCACCGTCGCCCGGCACAGTGAACGTGCCGTTGATGATGCAGTCCGGGAAGCTCCAGAGATTGTTGCGCGCCAGTTGCACCACCGGTTTACGCACGTCCTTGAAATGCACGTGGCAGATGCGCCCGATGTGTTTGCGCAGCACCTCGAGCGGTTCGCCACCACCCATGTAGCAATGGCCCGAATCGAACAGCAGACCGACTTCGCTGCCGGTCAGCGCCATCAATTTATCGATGTCCGCCGGCGATTCGACGTAGGCGCCCATGTGGTGGTGATACGCCAGACGCACGCCCTGGGACAGGGTGAAACGTGCCAGCTCGGTGAGTTTGTCGGCGTATTCCTGCCAGGCCTGCTCGGTGTGAAAACGCGGGCGCTCGACCAAAGGAACAGGTTGGCCCTGGATCGAATCGGCGACTTCGCCATACACCAGCACCTTGGCGCCGTTTTTCGCCAGCAACTCGACATGACTGCCGATGGCGTCGATTTCTTCAGCCACCGAACGCCGCGCCAGGCGGCTGGAATACCAGCCAGAGACCAGCGCCAGGTCATAAGGCCGCAGCACGTCGGCCACACCTTTGGCGTCCTTGGGGAACTTGCCGTTGAGTTCAAAACCTTCGTAGCCAATTTCCTTGCCTTCGCTCAGCGCAGTGCTCAGCGGCGTTTCCCCACCGAGGGCCGGCAGGTCGTCGTTGCTCCAGGAAATCGGGTTGATGCCAATTCGGATAGCGGGCATGGCTGCACCTTTTATTGTTTTTACATTAACCATTGAATGTGGCGATGCCCCCTGTGGGAGCGAGCTTGCTCGCGATGGGGCCTTCAAGGGCGCCAAAAGCATCGCGAGCAAGCTCGCTCCCACAGGTCTCGCATTTCAATCAAAAATCAGTGTCAGTTGCGGGCCTTGCGCCAGGCATTGATGAGTTCGACAAACGTGCCCTGCACTCTCTGGATCAGCGCTTCGTCATCGATCTCACCGGCCAGCCACGCTCGGCTCGGTTCCTGGAAAATCGTCCGGCCTACTGCAAACCCTCGGCAGGTCTTGCTCTGGCTCGCTTGCGCAAAGCCTTCGGCCAGCGTTGCGGCCGGTGCGTTCAGGCCCAGCAGCACCACGCCTCGGCAATAGGGGTCGCGCTCCTGGATCAGTTCGTCGAGCTGTTTCCACTCATCGCTGCTTTGCGCCTCGATCTTCCACCAGGCCGGGAAAATCCCCAGGTTGTACAGGCGCTTGATCGCGCGATAGAGCACGTCCGGATGCGCTGACGGATGATCCTTGGGCGGGATGATTTCCAGCAGCAACTCATGGCCGCTGACCTGCGCCGCCTGATACAAACCCTTGATCTGCGCCTCCTGTTCCAGACGCAACAGCGGTTCGTCGTCCGGGTGAAATTGCACCAGGCACTTGATGATTTGTTCCTGCGGCCAGGCGATCAGGTTGCTGCCAATCGAGCGACCATGCTCGAAGGCCAATGGCCGTGAACCTTGCACTTCCACCGGCCGCGCCACCCACCAGCCGCGACCGGTGGCGGCATTCAGCGAGTCCTGGCCGAAGCGCTGGTCAGCCAGCAGACCGACATCCGCCTCGATGCCCTGTTCGCGCAAATCCGCTTCGACCCGCTCCACGGCTTTGATAAAGAGTTGTTTGAGTTCGCAAATACTGCTCAGGTCGCGACCGCCCTTTTGCGCCAGTTCCACCAGTTGTCCGCGATGATCGAAGGCAAAAATGAACAGTTGCTTCCAGGCTTTGCGCGGCACGCTGACCTGATGCAAGCGTTGCAGCACTGCATCCTGATCCGGCCGGGTGATCGGCACCGGGCTGTTGAACAGGTAATCCAGTTCGGCGCGGGTCGGCATCGCCGGGGCGCAGGCGTGGCGTGAAACCACCAAACCACCGCAGGCGTTGGCCAACTGGCAGCAACGTTCATCGCTGGCATCCTCCAGCCAACCGCTGAGGAAGCCCGACATGAACGCATCGCCGGCGCCCAGCACGTTGAGCACTTCGACCCGCACGCCGGGATAGATCGCGCCGTCTTCGAGACGAACCGGAATCCCCCCGTGAATCACCGTGCAGCCTTGCGGCCCGAGCTTGACCACCAACGTCGCTGCCGTCAGACGACGGACGTTACGCAGTGCGCTCAACAAGTCCTCGCTGCCACCGGCAATCATAAACTCCTCTTCGGTGCCGACGATCAGGTCAAACCGCGGGAGGATTTTCTGTACGTGCTGGCTGACCTGCTGGTCGGCGACGAAACGGGTTTCGCCATCCGCCTTGCCCGCCAGGCCCCAGAGAACCGGGCGGTAATCGATGTCGAGAATGCGTTTGACGTTGTGCTTTTCGGCGTACTCCAGGGCCTGGAGGCTCGCCTTGTAGACGCCGTCGGTAGAGAAATGGGTGCCGGTGATCAGCAAGGCTTTGCTGGAGGCAATAAAGGCTTCGCTGATGTCTTCGGCGCGCAGGGCCATGTCGGCGCAGTTTTCGCGGTAGAACACCAACGGAAAGGTTTCGCGGTCCTTGAGGCCCAGCAAAACCATGGCGGTGAGGCGCTCCGGATCGACCTTGATGCCACTGATGTCGCAACCTTCGCGGGCCAGTGACTCGAGCAGGAAACGGCCCATGTGGTCATCGCCGACCCGACTCAACATCGCCGACTTCAGTCCCAGCCGGGCCGTGCCAAACGCAATGTTGGCGGATGAGCCGCCGAGGTACTTGGCGAAGCTTGAGACATCCTCCAGCCGCGCACCGACTTGCTGTGCATAGAGGTCGACGCCAAGGCGCCCCAGGCAAATCAGATCCAATTGACGCCCACTGGCAAAACGAGTCTGGCCCATGCTGGCTCCTGTTATTTTTATCAGCCTGCGTTCGGGGCTGTGGTCGCGCCGAACACTCTTGGTGGATGCAGACTAAAACGGGTGGAACCCACAAATCAATATTTATTCCATTAAATTTTTACGTGGAATATTTTTTCCAATAAACTTCTACAGAAGCGCTCCAGACACAGTGCATCGTTTCAGCAAATGTCTGGCTGACCCACGGCTCAAGATTTTATTCACGCCTACCCTGTAGACTGCGCACAGCCAACCTATTGTCATGGGCAACGCTTCACCGAGCGGCCCTATAAGAACAAGCCAGAAGGATCATTTATGTCCCGCACCGATCAGCCGGCTACCGCCGAGACCACGCCGCAAAGCGACCTCGCCAGCTCCCCGATCAATGCCGAGCGCTTGCTGCAGCTGATCACCGACGAATACGAAAGCCTGCCGCGCCAGCTCAAACGCATCGCCAGCTACATGAGCCAGCAGAGCGACCGGATCATGGTCGACCGCATCAGCGATATCGCCCGCGAATGCGAAGTGCACCCCTCGGCCATCGTGCGTTTCTCGCAACGCTTTGGTTTCAGCGGTTTCAGCGAAATGCAGGCATTGTTCCGCGAGGCGTACACCCACAAGACCACGCCGGTGCAGAACTACCAGCAGCGTATTCGCAGCATGATCGCCAACAAGTCGCAGAAGGCCAGCGGCGGCGATCTGGCGCGCGAGTGCATCGACGCCACGCTGTCGGGCATCGAACGTCTGGGCCTGGAGCTGGATGACCAGTCCTTCGAGAAAGCCGTGGACCTGGTGGTGAATGCCGACAACATCTACGTGGTCGGGGTACGCCGCTCGTTCGCCGTGGCCGATTACCTGGTGTACAACCTGCAACACACCAACAAGCGCATTCACCTGGTCTCGGGACTGGGCGGCAGCTACCGCGAGCAAATGCGCAGCGTGCGGGCCAATGACCTGGTGATCGCCATCAGCTTCACGCCCTACGGCAAGGAAACCCAGCACTGCCTGCGCATTGCCCAGCACCATCAGGCAAAAACCCTGATCATCACCGACAGCAACCTGTCACCGCTGGCCAAACGGGCGAACACGGTGTTGCTGGTCAATGAAGGTTCCTCGTTTGCGTTCCGCTCCTTGAGCGCGACCTTGTGCCTGTGCCAGGCACTGTTCATCGCCGTGGCCTATCGCCTGGAGCTGAAGATGGATGAAATTCACGAGCAGGTCGGGTTCGAGGACTGACCCTCACCGTCATGATGGGTATGGGTGTGGGCCTGCAACGAGCTCGGCACCCCGGCGCGAACCAAACCGCCCTCTTCGATCCAGGTCAGGGTCGATTGATAAGCGCGTTGCAGCAGTTGATCGGTCTGAGTGAAATCGAACACCGAAATCCCCAGCGGACACAGCGGCGCGACCACATGGATCGCTGCTCGCGGTGAGTACAGCTCAATGTCGCGCACCAGTTGACGCATGCTCATCAGGTTCAAGGTGTGCAACGCCAACGCCACCAGCCCTGATGGCGGACTGGGGCAGTCACAACCGAATCCGGTCGGCACCACCACAACCCGCGTCGCTCCCAGGTACACCGCACTGGCAATCGGTGTATTGCTGGCAACGCCGCCGTCGATCAACAGCTTGTCGCCGATTTGCACACACGGAAACACCAATGGAATCGCCGCACTGGCCAGCAACGCCTGTTCGGCACTGCCGCTGGACAGCAGTTCTTCGGCGCCGGTGAGCAAATTGGTGGTGACGATGTACAGCGGCAGTTCGGTGTCTTCGATCTGCTTGAAGGGTAACGCCTTCCGCACCAGATGCTCCAGCGCCGCAGACTGCAACAGAAAGCCTCTGTGTCGAAAAATCGCCGACAGGCTGTCGAACAGCGAAAACGGAAACACATCGGACTTGCGCAAGCCACGCCAGAAGTCCGCCAGCTCGGCCACCCCTTGCGCAGTCGGTCGCGCAGCAAAGTACGCACCGTTGATCGCGCCGACCGAAGCACCGATCACCAGGTCGAATACAACGCCCGCTTCGACCAGCGCCTGCAACATGCCGACCTGAACCGCGCCAAGGCTGCCACCACCGGCGAGGACGAGTGCAGTTTTTTCCGCGGGCATGGCAGACCTCCAGAACCACTCGGGTACTTAGACTCTCCAGCATAGCGGCTGGGCCCGATTGCACTCGGTTCGCCACCTGCGCATCAAGTGTTTGTGGCAGTGGCGAAGGTCATGGGTTTGCCGCTAAATTGGCGGCGCACTGCCTAATGCCTGTCAGTTAAGCGTTGGCGCCCCAAAAGATCGCAGCCTGCGGCAGCTCCTACGGATTTGCGTGCGGATTCGACTGCTCGGCGCACTGCCTGCGTTTATTCACTGCCCATTATCAGAGGAGCTGTACATGAAGCTGATCGGAATGCTCGATTCACCTTATGTAAGACGCGTCGCCATTAGCCTGAAGTCGCTGGACATCCCGTTCGAACACGCCTCGGTGTCGGTGTTCCGGCATTTTGCGCAGTTCCAGCAGATCAACCCGGTGGTCAAGGCTCCGACGCTGGTGCTGGACAACGGCGAAGTACTGATGGATTCGACCTTGATCATCGACTACCTGGAAGCCTTGAGCGGACCGGACAGAAGCCTGATGCCCGCGCCACTGGACCAGCGCCTGCGTTCGTTGCGGTTGATCGGCCTGGCCCTGGCGGCCTGCGAGAAATCGGTGCAGATCTATTACGAGCGCACTTTGCGGCCGGCCGAGAAACAGCATGAACCGTGGCTGGAACGCGTTGGCGGGCAGTTGCTGGCAGCGTATTCGGCGCTGGAGCAGGAACTGGACAAGCAGCCACTGAAGATGGATGGCTCCATCGGGCAGGACGGCATCACCCTCGCTGTGGCCTGGAGCTTCAGCAATCTGGTGGTGCCGGATCAGGTCAGTGATGCGCAGTTTCCGAAGATCCGCGCGTTCACCGCCTACGCCGAACAGCTGCCGGCGTTCATCAGCACACCAATAACCTGAAGAGCTCCTACAGAACCGGGCCACTAGGGCTAATGGCATTCAGTGAAGGAAATACGTTCTGTAAAACGAAGCAAGTCTCGTGTGGGAGCGAGCTTGCTCGCGATGACGGTGTACCAGTCAACATTGATGTTGCATGTGATGGCCTCTTCGCGAGCAAGCTCGCTCCCACAGGTTTCGCACTTTAACTGACTGGCGGTAGCCGCTAAGGCTTGGCTTTGTACCCTTCCTCCAACTGTCCCACCCGCAGCTGAATCACCTCCAGCACCGCACACCCTTCACGGGTAAGCAAATGCACACCACGGGTGACGCGGGTCAGGTCGCAATCGGAAATGCCCTTGAGGGACAGGCTGGTCAAGGTGTCCATCAGGTCGCGAACCACCGTGAAACGGTGCGCGGCGCACGCAGCCAGGTCACTGAGTTCTTTGTGGGTGTTGATGAAGAGCACGGGGTTTGCGGAGTCGTAGGTGTCGACGGGGAGGTAGCGAGGCATGACTTGGTCGTTCATGGTTTTTACTCTTTGTTGAGCGTCCACCATTCGCGGCCAAACGAGAGAGGTGGCGGCTGTGCGAGGGTTGGCCGACCGGTAACGACCACACCGGCACACCCGAAGGTGTCCCGCACACAGCTGCCATAACACAATGTTGCCAGACACAAAAAAAGCGTCTGCAACGGTGTTTTTGACGCTGAAGCGTGGTCATCGTCCGACCGGCCAAGGTCGTTCGCGGATTCTTTCCGCGAGTTCGAACTATAGGGCCCGACGCTGAGACGCGGCAACAGGGTACGTTGTCGGAAAGGTCTTGGAAAGTTGTGGGGTGATTTTGAGGACCGTGCGCCCCGCCGATCCCCCCGTAGCAGCTGCCGAGCCTGCGAGGCTGCGTTCGGCCGCGTAGCGGTCGTAAAATCCGGCAACGCGCTCTTTCAGGTAAACCGCGTATGCAGGATTTGCGAGGACTTCGTCCTCGAACGCAGCCTCGCAGGCTCGACAGCTGCTACGACGGGCCGCGCTTGTTTATGCATAGTCAAACCGCCCCCATCGCCACCCGCTGCACCAGCCCATCGGCATGACAAATCACCCGGTTACGCCCGGTGGTCTTGGCGGCATACAGCGCCTCATCGGCATCGTTGAGCCACTGCAGGGCTTCGCTGTGCATCGGGTCGAAGGCGGCCAAACCAATGCTCAGGCTGACTTTCAACGCCGGATTTTGCTCGTAACCCAGCCCCGAAAATCGATCACGCAAAGCGTCCATCGCCTGGGCAGCGTGGGCCAGAGGTACGTCAGGCAGGATCACGCAGAACTCATCCCCGCCATACCTCCCGGCCACGTCACTCGCACGCAGGTTTTGTTTGAGGATTTTGCTCAGCTGACGCAACACGATATCGCCGGCCACATGGCCGTAACTGTCGTTGATGATCTTGAAGTGGTCGATGTCGATCAAGGCAATCGCACCGCCCCGTTGCTGGCGCTGACAACGCTGGAACTCGACGTCCAGCGCATCTTTCCAGGTGCCGTGATTCAACAGCCCGGTCAGGCTGTCGGTGCGGCTCAGGGCCAGCAGTTCGCGTTTGTGTCTGCCCAGCGTGTGGGCCTGGCGAAAGCAGATCCAGCCCAGCATCAAGGGGTACAGCGTCAGCAACGGTAAGCAGGCATACAGCTGAACCGGACTGGTCTGCGGGATGAACATGGGGAAGAACAGCAGTAACCCAACCCCCATACCCAGCAGTTGAGCCACGGTACCGACAAGCAGAAAACGCAAGCCACCGAGGGCGACGTTGTTCATCGCCATCATCGACAACGTGGCAGTGCTGGGTAAGGGGTTGAACTGCATGGCAGCAACCCAGAACCCGCCCATGAACGCGTCGATCAAAATATTGCGGTGTTCACCACGATAAGGCGACGGCGAGCGGCGCGCCCACTGATAGGCCAGGTGCGGCCAGACAAGGCCGTTGAACAGCATCAGCGCCAACAGCCAATGCGGTGGCTTGAGTGGAATGATCGCCGCGCCCACGCAGAGCAGACCCAGGACCATCCCCAGGGTTCGCGACGTGTAGAGCCTCCTTGCCAGTGAAAGTCCCTTTCCTCCATTTTGGTGCATAGGGGGACAAAGCTCCTCTTCACAACTGACCTGAAACTTCGAGTAACTCAGACAGGGGTGTTGGGAGTCTATCAGGGCGAGATCAAATAGCCATCACCGCCCGGCGGCCCGAAATAGCCCTGTCGGCAGGCCCACTGTCGAAAATTTGACTATAAATGACAAGAGGCCTGCGTCGACGTTTGCTGTCAGATGCCAGCCATTACGCAACACGTTGTGGCGAGGGGGCTTGCCCTAATGCCGGTAAGTTAAGCCGCTACACGATCCGTAGCAGCTGGCGAAGCCTGCGTTCGGCTGCGCAGCGGCCGTAAACCCTGCCTCCATGGTTAACCTGAAAAAACGTGGTGTCTGATTTTACGACTGCTTCGCAGCCGAACGCAGGCTTCGCCAGCTGCTACGGGGAATGTGCCGAGCCCGAAATCCCTTAACTTACCGGCATTAGGGCTTGCCCCCTCGCCACAGATCTCCGGGGTCACTGAGCGCTATGAACATCCTCTACGACGAACGCATCGACGGTGCCCTGCCCCCGGTCGACAGGGATGCCTTGCTCAATGACTTGCGCGAGCAGGTGCCGGAACTGGACATTCTCTACCGCGAAGAAGAACTCAAACCCTACGAGTGCGACGGGCTCTCGGCCTATCGAACCACGCCGATGCTGGTACTGCTGCCGCGCACTCTTGAGCAGGTTCAGGCCGTGCTCAAACTCTGCCACGCCCGTCAGGTGCCGGTGGTGGCGCGTGGCGCGGGCACCGGGCTGTCCGGCGGTGCATTGCCGTTGGAAAAAGGCGTGTTGTTGGTGATGGCGCGCTTCAACCAGATTTTGCAGATCGACCCCGCCGCCCGCACGGCACGGGTTCAGCCGGGGGTGCGCAACCTGGCGATTTCCCAGGCCGCTGCGCCGTTTGGCCTGTATTACGCGCCGGACCCGTCCTCGCAGATCGCCTGCTCGATTGGCGGTAATGTCGCGGAAAACGCCGGTGGCGTGCACTGCCTGAAATACGGCCTGACCGTCCACAATGTGCTGAAACTGGAAGTGCTGACGATTGAAGGCGAACACCTGACCTTGGGCTCGGACGCGCTGGACTCAGCGGGTTTTGACCTGTTGGCGCTGTTCAACGGCTCCGAGGGATTGCTGGGCATCATCACCGAAGTCACGGTCAAACTGCTGCCCAAACCACAGGCGGCCAAGGTGCTGCTGGCGAGTTTCGACTCCGTGGAAAAAGCCGGAGGCGCCGTGGCGGATATCATTGCCGCCGGGATCATCCCTGCGGGTCTGGAGATGATGGACAACCTGGCCTTGCGCGCCGCCGAAGACTTCATTCACGCCGGTTACCCGGTGGACGCCGAGGCGATTCTGCTGTGTGAGCTCGATGGCGTCGAAGCCGATGTACGCGATGATTGCCTGCGGGTTCGCGCCGTGCTGGAACAGGCCGGCGCCAGTGAAGTGCGCCAAGCCCGTGACGAGGCGGAACGGGTGAGGTTCTGGGCCGGACGCAAAGCTGCGTTCCCGGCGATCGGGCGCTTGTCGCCGGATTATTACTGCATGGACGGCACCATCCCGCGACGCGAGTTACCGGCTGTGCTTAAAGGCATTGCCGAGCTTGCCAGTGAATACGGCTTGCGGGTGGCCAACGTGTTTCACGCCGGCGACGGCAACATGCACCCGCTGATCCTGTTCGACGCCAACCAACCCGGCGAGCTGGAACGCACCGAAGCCCTCGGCGGCAAAATCCTCGAACTCTGCGTCAAGGTTGGCGGCAGCATCACCGGCGAGCATGGTGTCGGCCGCGAGAAAATCAATCAGATGTGCGCGCAGTTCAATAGCGACGAGCTGACGGTTTTCCACGCGGTAAAAGTCGCCTTCGACGCCAACGGCCTGCTCAATCCCGGCAAGAACATTCCCACCCTGCACCGCTGCGCCGAGTTCGGCGCCATGCATGTCCATAACGGGCAACTGCCCTTCCCCGATCTGGAGCGTTTCTGATGCGTGCCGAACAGGACCGGGACGCCAACGCGGAGTTACTGGAGCAGATCAACCAGGCCCGGGAGAATGCGACGCCGTTGCGCATTCAAGGCGCCAGCAGCAAAGCCTTCCTCGGTCGAGAAGTCGCTGGCGAAGTGCTCGATACCCGCATCCATCGCGGCATCGTCAGTTATGACCCGACCGAACTGGTCATCACTGCCCGCTGCGGTACACCGCTGAGGGAATTACTGGCAGCGCTGGATGCGGCCGGGCAAATGCTCCCCTGTGAACCGCCCTCCTTCGGTGAAAACGCCACCGTCGGCGGCATGATCGCTTCGGGGTTATCAGGTCCGCGTCGACCCTGGGCCGGCTCGGTGCGTGATTTCGTCCTCGGTACACGGCTGATCACCGGCAACGGCAAGCCGCTGCGTTTTGGCGGTGAGGTGATGAAAAACGTCGCCGGTTATGACCTGTCGCGGTTGTTGACCGGCAGCTTCGGTTGCCTCGGCGTGATCACCGAAGTCTCGCTCAAGGTCCTGCCCAAACCGCGCCAATGCCTGAGCATCAGCCTGGAACTCGATAACACCCACGCCTTGAGCAAACTCGCCGAGTGGGGCCAGCAACCGCTGCCCATCAGCGCGGCGAGCCATGACGGGCAGCAATTGCACCTGCGGCTGGAGGGTGGCGAAGGTTCGGTCAGCGCCGCCCATCAGCGCCTCGGTGGCGAGGTGCTGGACGCTCAATACTGGGAGGCGTTGAATGAACAACAACTGGCATTTTTCGATGAAGGCTTGCCACTGTGGCGTCTGTCATTGCCCAACAACCTCGGCCCGCTGACGCTGCCCGGCGAACAACTGATTGATTGGGCCGGCGCGCAACGCTGGTTGAAATCCGAGGCGCCGAACATTCAGTCGCTGGCCGCTGATCTGGGCGGCCATGCGACGTGCTACAGCCACGGTGTCAGCGACAGCCCGTTCCAGCCGTTGGTGCCGGCGTTGCTGCGTTACCACCAGCAGCTCAAGGCTCAACTCGACCCTCAGGGGTTGTTCAACCCTGGCCGGATGTACGCGGAGTTCTGAAGCATGCAGACCACCCTCAGCGAACAGGCCAAACGCCTGCCCCGCGCGGCAGAGGCCGAAAGCATTCTGCGCACCTGCGTGCATTGCGGGTTCTGCAACGCCACCTGCCCGACCTATCAGTTGCTCGGCGATGAGCTCGACGGCCCGCGTGGGCGCATCTACCTGATCAAGCAAGTCCTCGAAGGCCACCCCGCCACCGCCCAGACCCAATTGCACCTGGATCGCTGCCTGTCGTGCCGCGCCTGCGAAACCACCTGCCCGTCCGGGGTCGATTATCACAACCTGCTGGACATCGGCCGCGCCGTCGTCGATCAGGCGGTGCCGCGCTCGGTGAGTCAGCGCGTGTTGCGCCAGGGCTTGCTGGCGATGGCACCGAATCCCGGGCTGTTCAAAGCGCTATTGCAAATCGGTGCAACCTTCCGACCGCTGATGCCACGCGACCTCGAAGCCAAACTGCCGCACGACGTGCCGCCAGCGGGAGAATGGCCAACCTCGGTGCATTCGCGAACAGTGCTGATGCTCGAAGGCTGTGTGCAGCCGGGTTTGTCACCGAACACCAACGCCGCTGCAGCGCGGGTGCTGGATCGACTGGGGATCAACGTCAGCACCGTTAGCCAGGTCGGATGCTGCGGGGCGCTGGACTATCACCTCGATGCTCAGGAACACGGGCTCAATCGCGCCCGCCAGAACATCGACGCCTGGTGGCCCGCGCTGGAAAACGGCGCCGAGGCCATCGTGCAAACCGCCAGCGGCTGCGGTGCATTCATCAAGGATTACGGGCATTTGCTCAAGACCGATCCGGCCTACGCGGCCAAAGCCAAACGGGTCAGCGAAATGAGCAAAGACCTGGTGGAGATCCTGCGCAACGAACCATTGGAGCGAGTGTGTGCGGCCACCGAGCGACGGATCGCCTTCCACTGCCCGTGCACCTTGCAGCACGCGCTAAAACTCGGCGGTGCAGTCGAAGAACTACTGACCCGACTGGGATTCAATCTCACCAGCGTGCCCGACAGCCATCTGTGTTGCGGCTCGGCCGGGACTTACTCATTGACCCAACCGGCGCTCGCCCGGCAACTGCGCGATAACAAGCTCAACGCTCTGGAAAGCGGCCGGCCGGAGCTGATCGTCACTGCCAACATCGGTTGTCAGAGCCACATCGCCAGCGCTGGACGGACGCAGGTCAGGCACTGGATCGAACTGGTGGATCAGATGTTGCGCTGAACGCAGCAGTCATTTGCAGAATGAAGTTCAGAAGAAACTTCGTTTGTCAGCGCCGCCCGTGCCGAACAGAATCGGCCTACTCCACTGTCACTGCGCCGGGATTCGTGTTTATGAGCAACCAGAACGTCGTCAGCCCAGACCTGATCCGCCAACGTTTCTCGCGGGCGATGTCAGACATGTACCGCGAAGAAGTGCCGTTGTACGGCGCCTTGATGGAACTGGTGGCACAGACCAACGCCCAGGTGCTCGACAGCGATCCGGCGATTGCCCGGCAGTTACGCAGTACCGGCGAAATCGAGCGCCTGGACCTGGAACGCCACGGTGCGATCCGCGTCGGCACCGCGCAAGAGCTGGCGACCCTCTGCCGCTTGTTCGCGGTGATGGGCATGCAACCGGTCGGCTATTACGACCTGACGCCAGCCGGGGTGCCGGTGCATTCCACGGCGTTCCGCGCCGTGCATGAAACGTCATTGCAGGTCAGCCCGTTCCGGGTCTTCACCTCGCTGCTGCGCCTGGAACTGATCGAAAATACCGAGCTGCGCGCCTTTGCCGAATCGGTGCTGGCCAAGCGTTCGATTTTCACCGCGCAGGCGCTGGCGCTGATCGAGCAGTCCGAACAACACGGTGGACTCAACGAGCAACAAGCCGAAGATTTCGTCGAACAGGCACTGGAAACCTTCCGCTGGCACCACCACGCCACCGTCACCGCCGCGCAATACCAGCAACTCAGCGCCCAGCATCGGTTGATCGCCGACGTGGTCGCCTTCAAAGGCCCGCACATCAATCACCTGACGCCGCGCACGCTGGACATCGACATCGTGCAGGCAAAAATGCCCGAACATGGCATCACCCCCAAAGCGGTGATCGAAGGTCCACCGCGCCGCCAGTGCCCGATTCTGCTGCGCCAGACCAGTTTCAAAGCGCTGGATGAACCCATCGCCTTCACCGATCAGCAGCAGGCTCTCGGCAGCCACAGCGCCCGCTTCGGTGAAATCGAACAACGCGGCGCCGCGCTGACGCCTGAAGGTCGCGCACTCTATGACCGCCTGCTCAACGCCGCCCGCGATGAACTCAAGGACTTCCCCAACGAAGCCAACGCGGCGCGCTACAACAGCCTGATGGAACAGCATTTCAAGGCATTCCCGGACAGCTACAGCGAAATGCGCGAACTAGGTCTGGCCTACTTCCGCTACTTCGTCACCGAGAAAGGCCTGGCGGCCGATAGCGACGAACTCGGGTCTGTGTCGTTGCAAGGCCTGCTCGACGCCGAGTACATCCGTGCCGTGCCGCTGGTGTACGAAGACTTTCTACCGGTCAGCGCGGCGGGGATCTTCCAGTCGAACCTCGGCGACGCCGCGCAAACCCACTACGGCGAGCACTCGAATCGGCAAGCGTTTGAACAAGCCCTGGGGCGGTCGACTATCGATGAACTGGCGTTGTACGCGCAAACGCAACAGCGTTCGATTGAGGAATGCTGCGCCGCGCTTAATCTGCCGCTGCTGCCCTGAGTGGCTTGCCCCACGGGGCTCGGCACGCGAGCCCAAGGAAAGGGCTGGCTGTCAATCAAATAGCACGAGAATTGCGCGGTAGCAGTTAATGAGCAGAGCTGGTTGACTGCTTTGAAGTTACATAATTATGCAAAGCGCGTCGACCTACATACAGGGCTACTACAGCTTTAGTGTCCGCATTATTTAAAATCATCTTATCCCTAACTCCTCCACCTTTAAGAACTCCAAACCCTATCACCTGCCGATCAGAATTTCCGAACACAGACTGCAAGCGATCGTCAGAAATCTCGCCATTTGTAATATCCATGGACACATCAAAAATATCTTTGGTACGAGAACGCCCCATTCTCAAAAGACTTTTATCGAGTTCCTGAACACTGTATTTATCAGACAAAAAAGCCGGTTCATTTCTTTTCTCAAAATGATTATAAAAATCCACCGTATGAGACACCATATGCGAGCTCTCATGAAGAATGGTCCTAACCAGTGGAATAATCCCTTTTTGAGTGGCAAAAAAATAAGGCGTCAAAAAAAGTCGCCGTCTGTCATCGTGACGCTGAACAAAAGCTATAGCCTTTCGATCTTTATCTTTAGCTTTTACAAAGACTATTTGATCACTCAGCGCGCCATTCTTAAAGTAATCGGACACCAAACTTCGCATCTTTCTAAACTCACTAACCATATCCTCAGCAGACACCGCAATCCGTCCATATATTTCACTCACATCCCTAAGCGCTTCGTCTTGAGCATCTTTACTACTAAGAACAACAATTGATTCCACAAGCACCTTATGAGTAAGAAGCAATGCCTGGTCGAATGCCTCAAGATGACTTGTTTCAAATTGCGCACGACCACGAGAAATAATCTTGAAATCTTGTTCAGTCTCCTGCTCGTAGACATCACCCTCCCCACTATATAACCCCATCACATCCCGACGACCCACCGGATTATTCCCTACCATACAAAATACATTCAACCCATCAACAATTCCGGCCGGATCTGGATTAATCCAACGCTGCAACCACGGTGCGTAATACCGGAAGCCGTAGTAATACAACCCTGTCGCATCCCGTTCCTTACCCGAGTAACGCACACACTTGTATTTGGCTTCAACTTGCGAGCGCCCCATCCACCAGGCCGTACCACCATAAGCGTAGTACCCCTCATAACTGATCAGGTTGCCACGACCATCCAGTTCCAGTGTGCTGTTGCCCAAATGGTCGTCGAGGCTGTAGCGCAACTGATCTTCTTCGACTTCATCCGGCTGACCGTGCACCCAATGCAGCAACCGGACACCGCTGCGTCCCGCCTGGACATTAAGCACATGCAACACTTCGTCGGGGCTGTCCGCCCCTTCGCTACGAATCTCCAATCCCGGCAAATACCGCACCTCGGCTTTTCGGGTAACGCTCGCCGCCCGCGCATGACGAACTTTGCGCACCCGCATACCAGCACCGTCGTAGAGATAACGCTCGCTGTCGTGTTGGCCGTTTGCGCGGGTCACCAACAGGACTTCGCTGAGTTGATTGCGAGCCGTCCAGCGCATCGCTTGTCCCGGCGCCAGGACCTTGAGATTGCCGTTGTCATCAAAACTCGCACCAAAGTCGGGCTCTTGGCCTTCGACCTGGGTCAGCCCTCGATTGCTGCCGGCTTCAATGAGCATGCGGTGCATGGGTTTACCGCTGTGACGCTGTTCGAGCAGATTGCCGCCTGCGTCATAACTCCAGCTCTGGCTGTAGTGCTGTAGTCGAGCGGGATCCGGCGGTGAGATCAGCTCGGGCAGCGCAGGGCCATTAACGGCTGACGCTACCTCACACCCAGTGGCGCTGATCAATTGATAGAGCGAGTCGTAGCCATAGCGATTGATCGGCTCAACACGTTGATTGGCAAACCAGCTGACGGGTTGGGATTCATCGGTCATGCAGACGATGTTACCCACCGGGTCATAGTCGTACTGCAGGTCCTGCAGGCTCCGTTCACCGTTACTCGCGAGCAACTGCCGCAATCGGCCATCGGCGGGATCGTAGACGCTGCTGCTGATGACGCCATTGCCGGCCTTCTCGCGCTCGATCTGGCCGAAAGCGTTATAGGCCATGTCGCTGGCCAACAAGTGCTCCGGCTTGCTGGCAACCGTCAGCCAGGTGCTCTGCAATTGCCCTTGAACACTGTAGGCATAGCGCCGGGTATGTCCGGCGGCATCAAGCTGTGCAAGCACGCCACCCAGCGCGTCGTACTGCCAACAGGTGCTGTAGATTTTGTCCGCGCCCTGCTCCAGCAAGGCATCCTGCTGGCTCTCGGCAGCAGGCCACCCCGGGTGATCCAGCTCTGCCAGAAAACGCCGCGACTCCGTGAGCGGTTCCCCTTGCAGGCTGTAGTCGGGCACCTCACGCGCACCAGCGGTGTCAACATGACGAATCAACCGACCGCATTGATTTCGAACGCTGACCCCAGATTCAGCCGATCCGTAATAAAAACGCTCCACGCACTGCATGGCAGTCTTGGGCGGGGCTTGCTCGATACTCAGTGGCCGGCCCATCGAGTCATAGTCAAAGCGCGTTGTATTCCCCGTCCCGTCCCAGTTCTGCCGGACCTGCCCGGTTTCATCCTGCAATACCAACCGCCAGCCGGCATCGACGCTGACGGTCAACAAGGGCTGTCCCGACAAGCCAGGCACGCGAATCATCGAGGCAATCGGCGTGCTGCCCGTGCCCAAACGCGGGTCCCGGTTCGCCACCGATCGACCTGCGACATCGAAAGTCTGACGCGTCACCCGTGTCTCAGGCCGCGCATCGCTGCTGGTCTTGCGGTAATAGGCAACGGACGCTACGGCCAACCCCCGAGCGTCGACCACCGCCAGCGTGGGTGTATTGCGGTGCAAAGCGTATTCGGGTTCCATCTGCAGACTCTCGATGCACAATCATCGGAGGTTAGACGAACATGCTGAGGATCGCTTGAAACGAGTTTAGCTCTTTGCCGAGATACAGCAGAAACACGGGCTTCGGACATTTCCTGCACGTTGTAGTGGTTTTGGTGAACTTGTGCGGAATGGACCAGGTGAATAGCCTTCGTCTGTCGCTGCAATATCAGTGGCAAGGGTGTGGAAGCCCTTCAAAAAATCCAGGTGCACAAGCGCCCCTAAATTTAAGCAGACGCGAAATACACTGACCGGTGTGCTCAACAAGGTGGAAACCAGAGGAGGCCCATTCGCATCCTGCCCGAGGTCTGAGCCTCGGACATGCGAATTCCGTATGTATCACAAGGATGGCAGAGTTCTATAAAGGCTCTGCTGTCTGGATAAGCGAGTTCAACACCAGCTTTATTTCAGAGGCCGGATCTTTATGCCCTTGCAGTATCAAACCTTCCGACAGAGCGGTGAAGGTCTTTGCCAGCGTCGCATACGCCAAAGGAGGCTTCTTGCCGGCGTGATTGAAGATAATAGTAATCAGCTTGCCTAAAGCCTCGCTATTTTCCTGATGCAGATCGTAGTAATGCGTTGAGAACTCCTCGTCGCGCAAGGCGATCAGTTGCAGTTCAGCATCAAGAATCGCACAGCTGGCATTATCTTTAAGCGTATCGATATAAGCATTCAATCCATGGGTGAGCTCTTCCGATGAATACCCCGACGTCAGGGTAAGACTCAACCGATCGATTTCAACCCTCTTGAATCTCTGAGTCAATTGCAGAAGCAAGTCTGACTTACTTGCAAAGTTTGAAAAAAAAGCCCCCTTCGAAAACCCGGCCTCCTCGGAAATAACGTTGACACTGGCAGCGTGAAAGCCTTTTCTCACCATAAGGTCAGTGGCGGTATCGAATAACTTGTCCCTTGTTACTTGCTGACTTTCTTCTCGACCTAATCTCTTTTTAATCACGCCCTCGGCTCCTTTGGCCAAACAAAAAATCTATTTGTAACTGGATGCAACAGATTTGCCACTCACTGTGCAAAACCTGTTTTAACTATCATATCTTATACTAGGCCTTCTTAATCACTTTACATTTAAACTTTCAAGGAGTGCCATGTAAATGCCATCTATTGGACCAGCGGGTGGTGGATCCTGGATGTGCTGCACTGACGATTTTTCGCCGGAATTGCGAGCGTTCACAACTCATAAAGAGGCCTTGGCTCCAGTACGTTCAGGCGCCTTGGTAACCCGTTTTATGGGTGCCTCCCTGCCCGATTGAGTCAGCGAGGTTGTCTTTTGACTCCCTCCAGAAGACAGGCGACGGGTGGTGAATATTTCTTGCGATGACCTTGATCCGCTCGATCCGGGTGAAAATCTGCTGTCGGCACCGCTCTAAATCGCTGGATTCCCGTGTTTTAGGTCAGGTTCAGGGACGTCGACCTTGCGGCGATCATGAAATACCGCTTGATTTTCAGATACCGAATGGTTTTTACTTGCCGCCGTTGGTGTGACCAACGCCTGATCAGAGCATTGAGCCCGGCGACATCACCCTCAATGCAGTAGCAGGTTACCTCTCAGGAGCTGGATTTTAATGGAATATGCCTTTGTTACAGGCGCTACAGGCCTGCTCGGTAATAATGTGGTTCATGCGCTTTTAAAGCGAAATATCAAAGTAAAAGCGCTGGTCCGTTCCGTAGAAAAAGCCAAGAAGCAGTTCGGCAATCTGCCTGTCGAATTTGTCGAAGGCGACATGCTCAATGTCGACGCCTTCAGCCATGCGCTGCAAGGCTGTGATGCCTTGTTTCATACGGCCGCCTATTTCCGCGATAGTTACAAAGGCGGAAAGCACTGGCAGAAACTGTATGACACCAACGTGACCGGAACCGAGCGACTATTACAAGCCGCTTATGCCGCCGGCATTCGTCGTGCAGTTCATACTTCCTCCATTGCCGTCTTGAAAGGCAACAGAGATCAAGTGATCGATGAAACAATGTCTCGCAGTGAATTGGAGGCTGACGATTATTACTTGAGTAAAATATTGTCTGAGCAAAAAGTTCAGGAATTTCTGTTGCAGCACCCCGATATGTTCATCGCCATGGTATTGCCAGGCTGGATGTTTGGCCCCGGGGATATCGGCCCCACCTCATCAGGACAGTTCCTGCTCGACTTTGTCGGACAGAAATTGCCCGGCGTATTGCCTGGAAGCTTTTCCGTTGTAGACGCCAGGGATGTGGCGGAGCATCAACTCGCGGCAATCACACGCGGCAGATCCGGAGAACGCTACCTGGCAGCCGGCAATCACATGGACATGAAAAGTATTTTCCAGGCGCTCTCCAGTGTCAGCGGCGTAAAAGCGCCAGAACGTAAAGTGCCACTGTTCATGCTGCGAATAATTGCCCTGGTGTATGAAGGGTATTACCGGATTACAAAAAAGCCAGTGCTCATCAGTACGTCCACCGTCAAACTTATGGAACAAGAGCAAGGCCGCACCCATTTCAGCCACAACAAAAGCCTGCAGGAGCTGGACTGCAAGTTCCGCCCCGTCGCTGAAACACTGACTGATACTCTGGACTGGTATCGTAAAAATAACTACATAGATGCGTAATTGAAACATTTCATATATAGCCTGCCTCTGTAGTACTTTTTTGTTTAACCATAAATTCAAGGATTGAGAGAGGTTGGTCAATGAAAAGCCTTTCATCTAAAGAAGGTTTTCTGCATCGCTTTGTCGGTTTTTCAGAGTCGTTCCCCAACCATATTGCTATCAGGAATCTGGACGCGGAAGAAGACACTGTTACTTACCGCGAGTTGCGAATAAAAGCCGAAGAGTGCAACGGTGCCCTCACCGCATTGGATGTATTGCCGGGCGACAAAGTGGCGCTGGTTCTACCCAACGGGGTGGAGTTCATCGCTTACTATCTGGCGATCATCGGGCGCGGTGCGATTCCGGTCATCCTCAACTACAAACTGACGCCATTCGAAATGACCAGCGTCATCAGCATCGCCAGACCGACGCTGGTTGTGACGACCGAAACGCTATGGGAGCAGCATAGCGAGACATTTCAGCCTACCTACGGCGTTCGTCACTCCTTGGTGTTGAACGCCGGGGGCGAGCTGTCATCTCCCCTGCCCGACAACGCAACGGCCGATTCTCGGCTTCCCCGACAGACCGAGCCGTTGTTACTGCCCGAAGGCAATCCAATCGTCTCGGTACAGTTCACTTATCGGGGTATCGGTAAACCGCTGGCCGTTTCTCACCGCTACCTTGACCTGACGCAATCGAGCGATGGGCTGCATGAGCAGTTTCATCTTCAAGGCGTCGGGTCCGTTCATCTGGTGACGCTGCCGCTGTATGCCATCTTCGGACTGTCCGTGATGATGGTCTTTCCATTGAGCGTGGGCGCCACTCTGTTAATGACCAACACCCTGCTCAATAGGGATCTGGCAGAAGTCTTGTCCCAGCATAAGGTCACCTTTGCCTGCCTGGTGCCCGACGTCATTCGCTACTTCAATACGCGACTGGCCAAACGCAAAGGCGCGCTGTTGCCGATGCACCCGCAACTGATGATTTATTCGGGTGGCAGCCATTTGCCGGCGGACGAAGCCGAGAAACTGGGCCGGCTGCTGGGCTGCAACCCGGTGCTGCAAGGCTATGGATTGACCGAGAGCATGCCGGTGATTGTCCAGAGTTCTATTGGCAAGGTCCATCGCGGCGCCATGGGACAACCGATTAGCGGTGTAGAACTGCGGGTCGTCGATGCCGAAGGGCGGGACGTCGCATCTGGGCGTATCGGCGAACTGTTGATACGCGGCTCGATGGTGATTGACGGCTATAACGATGCCGAGGACGCCAATGCCCGGTTCTTCCGTGATGGCTGGCTACACACGGGTGATCTGGTCTGGCGGGACGACGATGGACATGTGTTTTTCTATTGCCAACGCCTGCGCATCTCGAAGATCAAAGCGCAAATGGTTGACCTGACGGAAATCGAATCCATCGCCCTGAAGCATCCCGACGTGGTGCGCGCGAAAGCCTACATCGTCCCCGACAACAAAGAGGTCAACGTATTGCACCTGTGCGTTGAAGGGAGCGGTGACCTGACCCAGAGCGCTATCTCCACCCTGCTCTCGCACTACCTCTCGGGCTTCAAGCTGCCCAGAACCATCGAGATCGTCTCTCTCAAGGAAGAGATCCATGCAAGCTAATGGCACACAACCGGTACTCGCCGTTTTCGACTTTGACGGCACACTGACCGACAGACATACGTTCTGGCGCTACATGCGTTACATCGTGGGAACCCGATCGTTCTGGCTCAGGATCATTCCCCTGCTGCCCAAAATGCTCAGCGTGATCCTTGGCATCACGCCGTTGATGCAAGCCCGCCTGGCGTTTATTGCCTGTTACCTGGGCGGTCTGTCGGTTGAGCAAGAGCGCGAGCACGCCAGGTATTTCATTAGCGAGCTACTACCGCTCTGGCTCAGGCCCGAAGCCCTGCGCCGGCTGCAATGGCATCAGTCCATGGGGCATGTCACTGCTCTGGTCAGCAACTCGCCAGAAAACTACCTGATTCCCTGGGGCCAGGCAGCGGGCTTTGACTATGTGTGCGGCACTCGCCTGGCGACTGCGAAAAACAAACTGACCGGCGGGATATCAGGTGCCAACTGTGTTGAGAGAGAAAAAGTCACGCGGCTGAAAGGCTGTTTGAGCAACCTTGATGACTTTTACATTTATGCCTACGGCGACTCATCAGGTGACGATGCCCTGCTCGGCATTGCCAACTCTCCCTTCTATAGAAACTGGTACTAACCGATGAACACTCTGAGCACTTTGGCCCCCAAGCACTTCAGGCAACCCGGTCACGCCCCGACCGTCATGATCGTCGGCGCCGGCCCTATTGGCTTGTCCATGGCAATCATGCTGAAAAAATGGGGCGTGTCTTTTCGCATTATTGAAAAGAATGCCGGCCCCTCGACCGCTACCAAAGCGATGGCCATCCATTCCAGAACCCTGGAAATTTTTCGGGATCTGGGTGTTGCCGATCAGGCCATCGGCGACGGGTTTACTATCAACCAGTTTTCGGTGCAGTCGAACGCCAAACGGGTGCTGAACTATAACTTCTCCTACCTGGATGCCACCTATCCCCTGCTCCTCAGCCTGCCACAGCCGCAGACGGAGAAGATCCTGCTTGAGCGACTTAACAAGTTAGGGGCGGATGTCGAGTGGAATACCGAACTGGTCGACATAGAAAACCAGCCGGGATCAGTGCGCATGACACTGCATCATGCGGACGGCAGCGACGAATCCCTGACCAGTCGCTGGGTGGTCGCGTGCGACGGTGCTCGCAGCAACATTAGAAAACGTCTTGAGATGACCTTCGAAGGATCGTCCTACGACCGATTTTTCATGCTGGCCGATGCCGATATCGAGTGGTCTGGAAGCAAGGACGAAGGGGCTTTCTTCCTGGGTGCACAGGACGGTTATGTGGCGGTCGCGCCGATCAGCGCCCAATCCCGTTATCGGCTGTTCATCGAGATGCCCTATAACCTGCCGCCAGAAGGTGAGCGCCCTTCCTTGAGCCTGGAGAACTTTCAGCGGTTGTGTGAAGGCCGTGGGCAAAAGATGACGCTGTCGAATATTTCATCGACCACCATCGCCTCTTTTCAACATCGTCGCGTGCAGTCGCTGCAGCAAGGCTCTGTGTTTCTGGTGGGCGATTCGGCGCATATCGGCAGCCCGATCGGCGGGCAATGGATGAACCTGGGGGTTTCCGAGGCCTATAACCTGGCGTGGAAAATGGCCTATGTCGATCAGGGCCTGGCGGATCCATCATTGCTCGAAAGCTACAACGAAGAACGCTACCCGGTTGCTCTGGAAGTCGAGAACACGGCACACCGACTGACCGGACTGATTACCCTCAAGCATCGCGCCCTCGTTTGGCTACGCGACAATGTTCTGCCGCTGCTGAGCAACAGGCGCAAGGTTCAGCGCAAGCTGCCCTCGATGATTTCCGGTCATCAGTACCACTACGGCAAAAGTGATTACATTCAAGAATCGCTGACGAAAAAGCAGCGCATGAATTGGGACAAAAAAGGCCGGAAAGCCGAATTCCAGACGTCTGTGCCTCGCGCAGGTCAACTGGCTCCCGATGTTGAATTGTGGCAACTGCAAGGTATGCCGCCAAAACGCTTGATCGACGTGTTCCACGGAACGTTCACGCTGTTGATTTTTAGCGCAGCCGATCAGTTTTCTCCGTTGTTACCGGGCTATTACTCGCTGGCCGAGTCGGTGGAGAAGGATTACCCCGGCATCAAGGCTTATTGCGTTATTGATGCCCTGAACAGCACCGACCTGCCTTCCTGGCACTCGACGTTGCTGGACCCCGATTGGCGACTGCACAAGCGTTACCATGCCAAAGCGGGCACATTGATGCTGATTCGTCCTGATGGCTACATCGCTTTCCAGGGTGCCGATGCAATCACGCTCATTACTTATCTGAACGTCAGATCCGGGCTGCTCAAGGGCGCTAAAAAAACAACATCTTCCGAGATCGACGCAGTGGAACTCCAACTTTAAGTCTCTCTATGGCTACTGCCAGTTTGGTTAATTGATTTACACAAGGCCCTCCCCTGGGCCATGACTTTTGATTTCTTACTTATAGAAACATAGACCGACTTTGGTTAGGAGAACCTCATGCGCTTCCAACTCAACGATGTTGTGCAGGAATTCATCGTGTCCAATGGAAAAATAGCCCACAGCTATTTTTCTCTTTCAGAGAAAATCATTGATTCACTGTGCGAATCCAATATAGCAAAAGAATCAATATTGATGCGTTTGCTGGAGCAGGCCGAAACCGTCACGGCGCATTACTTCAATGCTCATCAACAAGTTCTTGAAGGCGTGTATGCCCATGGGGTTGAAGCCCCCGTCAATAAAACTCTTCCGGTGCTGGAGCCCGTACTCTCGAACTCGAACTCGGCAATGCTGGCATCGGCCCCCGTTGCCGAACAAACACCTGCGCTCACCTACGGTCAATGGTTGCGCGCCGAAATAAGCTCGGTCACAGGATTCAAAAAGGAACAAATCGACTTCGATCAAAGTTTCGAGAGCCTGGGCATCGACTCTCTGGGGCTGGTCGATATTTTCGAATCCCTGGCCCAGCACTTCCCGGAAAAGAAAGAGCTCACCTCGCTGCTCTTTGATGCCCCGAGCCCTACCGCCTTGCTGGCACGACTTGAAGCCAATCCACAGGCACCTGCCGTGGATGTCGAGGCCTGGGTACTGGAACAACTGGCGAATATCACCGGTTTTACGGTTGACCAGATCGACCAGCAACAAAGCTATGAAAGCCTGGGCCTGGACTCCCTGGTGCAGCTGGACTTCCTGGAATCGGTCGTCGCCTTGTGGCCGCAACTCAAAGCCAACAGTACTGAGCTGGTCAACGCCAAATTTCCACAAGACACCATCGCACTGATCAAAGCCGCCCTGGCCGCCCCCGAGTCGACATCAGTTGCACCCTGCGAGGCGCAATCACCTGCCTCAACGGGCTCCCAGGAGCCGGTCGGCAATCTGCTTTTCAACTCCCTGTCGCCGCTGATCCCGGACGCGCCAAAGTCGATCGACATCGAGACGCCCTTCGCCCAGTTGGGGCTCAACGGTTTTGCCCGAGAAACACTCTGCCAATCCATGGCGCAACAATGTTCTGCCAGCGAGTTTGCCGGTGAAGCGCTGATGTCGCGTCGTACGCCGCAGGACGCCTTGTCGCTTTTGGCAAGACTGCGCTGAGGCACTGAGCCGCTAAAAAAATGGCATGGAATCCGGGTGATCGGACAGATCACCCAGCAGTTTGGCAATCAGGAGACAGGGTATGAGTGGCGCGGTAACGACAGAGGGCGATTTTTGCTTCAGTGCAATGGCGGGCGAGTTTCCTGGGGCGCCATCAACGGATGCGCTTTGGCACTTGCTCTCGGAAGGACAGATAGCTCCTATCCATTCGATGCTGACACGCTGGGAACTGGATAAGGCGTCGATCTATTCAGCAAAGGCCGGTGAAAAGGATCGCACTTACCTGGACAGTGCTTATTGCCTGACCGATGACGCTGCGATCCCTTCACGGCATGAAGGACGGCAGGTCGCCATCGGCAAGAAAGTGCTCCAGACGCTCCTCGCTCAGCTTGCCGGACAAGGCTCGGCATTGATCAGGGAACGCACGGCGTTGGTGGTCGCGACGTCCTGGAGTGATGAGAGTTATTTCGTCACGGGAATGTCTGGAAAAGCCGATGCACCACAGGGCTATACGCCGGGTGAACAAGTGGCTGAACTGGCGGCGGCTTTTGCCTTGGGTGGACCGGCGTTGTCGGTCGACACCGCTTGCAGTTCGTTCCCCTATGCAATCGATATGGCGCAGGCCCTGGTCAACAGCGGACAGGCGGATAACGCGATTGTCATGGCATTGAACACCGTACTGCCGCCGGCACTGTTTCTGGGGTTCTCGCAGTTGACCGCCTTTTCGTCCAGAGCCCAAATGCAGGCGTTCGGCCAGGACGCTGACGGCATTGTGCCGGGCGAATGCGCGGTGGCTTTTCTGGTCGAGCCCGTATCGCAAGCCCTGATTGCGCAGCGCCGCCCGCTGGGCGTTTTGCGGGCATTGGGACTTTCGGCCGATGGCGCCGAAGGCTCGGTGTTTGCGCCTGGCAAACAGGCCCAGTACACGGCTTACCAGCGTGCCTATAGCGGTCTTGACCCCAACGACGTGGACTACATCGAGACCCACGGTACCGGTACACCGCTGGGTGATGCGACAGAGCTGGATTCGTTGAACAGCTTCTTCGCCCCCCATCGCGCAGACGGCAAAAAAATAACCATCGGTTCGATCAAGTCCGTCATTGGTCACCCACTGGCTGCCGCCGGCGGCGCTTCGCTCGCCAAGGCGTTGATGATATTGCGTCACAAAGGTATTCCACCTCAGCCCGACTACCGGCCCAGCGCAAAAGTCGATGAGACCTGCCTGCAGCTGGCCACACAGCAGATTCAGCCCCTCGCTGATCGTCAGTCGGCGATCCGGGTTGGCATCTCCAGCTTTGGTTTTGGCGGCGCCAATGCGCACCTGGTGGTGGATGAATACATTCCCGACAACCACCCTGTCGTCCCCCGGACCGCTCCCGGCGTGCTGATGCTGGACCTGGCCATTGTCGAGGCAGAAGCGGCGATCGGCAGCCACTTCTCATTGCAGTCACTCAAGCAACAACTCGATCAGCCCGCAGCGCCATCAGTCAGTTTCCCTTATGGGCGCTTCGTTGATTACACCGCCACTTCAGCTCAGCCTTTACTGGGAAAATTCCTGGCGCAGGATCACCTCATTGATATCGACGGCTTCGGCATGGGCCCCAAACCGCTGGCCCATGTCGATCCGTTCAAGCTGCTGATCACCGATCGCGTCGGTCATTTACTGCGCCGCCTGCCAGGTGTGGCCGGTTCACCCGGCACCGCGATGGTCATGTGTTGCAACATGGGTGGCGAGCGCTTCAGCAATGCCTATAGCAGCGCTCACAGTTTCTACTCCCGGGCTCAAGGCATGCCACCGGGTGTGGAAGTGGCGGACGTGGCAACCATGTTGCCGAACATGTTGTCCGGCTACCCAGCGCAGATTTTTGACTTCAAGGGTTTCCATCAGACACTGGTCGGCACCCCGGGTTTGTTCTGGCAAACCCTGTTGGCATCGCAGCAATGGTTCAAGGAAGGCGTGACGACTCTCCTGCTCGGTGCGGGACGCTTTATCAGTGGTGAAATCGAGATCGAACGTGCCCGCAACGCGGCGACGACCCAAGGTGAAGGACTGGGGGTGCTTGCTCTGCGTCCTTATCAACCGAACGCCAGCGACAAACCGTTGCTGGTGATCCGCGCGGCGGTCCTGGCCCATGCCGCGAATTCGCTGGAACAGGCTTGCCAGCAACTGGGCAAAGAGCCGAGCCAATTCCAGAACATTGAAATCTGCGAGCTGCAGCCCAATGCGACTCGTGCCAGCGGATCACTGCAAGAGATGACCGGCTTCCTGGCTGAAGCCAGTGGCATCGAAACCCTGTTGGCGGTGATGTTGAGTGCATCGGCTCACACCGTGATCGAGGTTCGCGAGGCCGGCAAGGCCGTGATGTGGCTATTCACTGAAAAGCTTCAGGAGTGGAGCCCGGCGGCGGCTGAATCCGTCACCGCCATCAAGCATCCCTTCAATTTGCGTTTCGCTCACTCGGCACCCCAGCAATTGCAGCAGGTCAGCCCGCCTCCCCGTCCTGTCAGCCTTGTCCGGGAGCCGCAAAACGACGGCGTCGACGTACTCGAACTCAGCGACATGCTGACCAACACCCTGCTCACAGGGCTGCGAGTCAGGGTTCGCGCCATGGAGGGCCTTTTTGCCCTGCACCGTGGAGCTGAAGTCCAGCGTCCCGAGCACTGGCAACGTTGCCCGGAAAATATCGTGATCGCCAACGTCCGGCGCAGCCCGCAGTCACTGCACGCCCAGCTCGTGGTGAATGAAGCGCACCCTTATTTCTTCGATCACCCGCTTGATCACATCCCCGGCATTTTATTGCTCGAGGGCGTGTTGCAACTGATCGAGCTCGCCATGCCCCCACTGACTGGGCGAGTCGCCTATGTCAAAACCCTGAATATCAAATTCCAGCAATACGTACAAAAAGAGGGTGTGATTGACCTGCATCTGGAACAAGGCAAAGAACCCCAGGTATTCAATGCCAAGGTCATGCAGGCCGGGAAGCTGATGTGCACCTGTACTCTTGGGATGGCTTACAGCTCGGCGTTCGAGACATCGCCCGCCAGCGAGTTCACGGCCGTTCGCTGCCGCGACAAGGCCTTGCTACACAAGGCCCGGGAAGAAAACGTCATCGTCAGTGACATGAGCGGTATCGCTCAGGGCTTGAGCGTGGACACGCTCAAGCTGCCGGATGAGCACTTCTTCCAGGAGGGCGACCCCGAGCACTATTCGATGGTCTATTTCCTCGAAGTTGCCCGCCAGTGCTACATGCAAATTGCCCACAGCTACCTGCGGATCCCGCTCAATACCCCGATGAACTTGCTGGCCTTGAGTTTCACTCTGGATCGGCCAATCCCCAGGAACAGTCCGCTGTCATTGGCACCGCAAGCCGGTTTTGACGCGCAGGATCAGCCATTCAAAACCAACCGCATCTATATCGACCTGTTCAACCGGGGCGAAAAAATCGGTCAAGCCAGTATTACCGCTCAAGTGCTGAGTCAATCGGCGCCCGCGGCCTGAGGTATTGAATTGATCTCACTCTCCAGCATGACAGTGCCCCCCACAACCAAGGTGTCGCCGTGAACGATGTCAATGTGCAAGTCCGAGTCAAATCGCCGCCGTCTGAAATATGGAAGATCTGGAGCACTTTTTCAGAAGCCCCGTTATGGGATACTGACGTCAGCCATTGTGAACTCAATGGCCCGTTTCAGCCTGGAACGCGAGGCAAATGCGTCCTCAAGAATGGCCTGAGCATGCCACTGAAACTGGAAGCGGTGAAGGTTCATGAAAGCTATCGGAACACGGCAAGACTGCTTTGGATCGGCCTTGAATTCGATCACCGGATGCACAGGCTTTCTGCGCATGAAACCCAGGTCGTCCACAGCGCGAAGATCTCCGGCCCCTTGAGTTTTTTGTACCGCAGGCTGTTACGCAAAATGCTCACCGCGGCAATGACCACCGCACTGGACAACCTGTGCGCGCTGGCTGAACAACGGACGAAAGCCATGACTAACCCGGCGCTCGATAAACCTGGGCCGCATTTGCACCGCGCATGAACCATCCCGGGAGCGGGAGTGTTGAACGCTCGCTCCTGAACACGCTTCGCTTACTTATCGATAACGGCACACTTCGGACCGAGCATGAACCTACTAAAAAACACTCAGTATCTCGTGATGGGCGTCATTGGCATGGGCTTGATCGCCCCAGCGTCCAGTTCCGCCGACACGCTCGGCCCCTACCTCAGTGTCATGGGCGGCCTGAACTGGGTTGCTCCGCAGGACCTCAACCAGAACAACCTCGATTTTGTCGAGATGGAGTTCAACCAGCCGTTGCACTCCGGCTACGCCACCGGACTGGCATTCGGCTGGCGATTTCCCGTCGGGCTCAGACCTGAACTGGAACTGAGCTACCGCAAAAACACCCTGACCCAGTTCAATCACCGGGTCTACGAAGGCGGCGGGAGCATCGACGGCAAAGGCGAAGAGGAAGCCACCAGCCTGATGGCCAACCTCTGGTATGACGTCTTGAACCTCCCTGCGCCGTTCAGTCGGTTCACCCCTTACATTGGCGGCGGCCTGGGCTACACCACCTTGACAGTCAGTGGCCTGGAAGCCGGCGGCGTCCAGTTCGGCAACGAGCATCGCGACACCGTATCGGCCTACCAACTCGGCGCCGGAGTAGGTTACGAACTCACCGAACAATGGTCCATGTCCCTGGATTATCGCTACCTCAAGACTCGCGATGCACACTTCGGTGACATTCAAGGCCTACCCCAAGGCGATGTGCGCACTAACTACAACGCCCAGTCATTAATGCTCGGCCTGCATTACTGGTTCTAAGCGGTTAAACGGATCGACGCCTTGCACTGGCAAGGCGTCGTGACGACTAGCTGTTGAAAAACTTCGGCGGTGCGAATGAGCGCCTTCTCGGCTCTTTGGTTTATATGAATAGCCGGATCGTCAACAGAAACACGGGCTTCGGACATTTCCTGCACGCTGTAGCGGTTTTGGTGAACTTGTGCCGAGCGGGCCTCGCGGATAGCCTTCGTTTGTCGCTGCAAAATCAGTGGCAAGGGTGTGGAAGCCCTTCAAAAGATCTAGGCGCATAAGCGCCGCAAAATTTATGCAGGCGCTTTTCCTTAATTTTGTTCGAGGAACAAGCCAATGAAAAAAATCACCCTCAACCCTCTCGAAACCCCAGTCGCTTCCGATCCCATCAGCCACATCTTCACCATCGCCCCAAACGTCGACACCGAAACCCTGCTGATCCACACCTCCGAAACCCTCGCCTCGCTCAACGCCATGGCCACCGACCTGGCCTTTGAACTCGAAGGCTCGCGCCGCAACGTGGCGCTGGCCATTCAACAGTTGACCGTGCTGGCCGAGTTGATGGTGAACCGGGCGCTGGAGCACCTCGATACGCCTGATTCGACATCTGGCGTTCGTCACTGAGTGCTCACCAATGGAGGTACAGCCATGGCTCGCTACATGCCCATCACCGGGATCGACAACAATTTTCACTCGCTGCTCATCGACACCGAAGCACCGCTCGATGTACTCCATGACACGGCCGCCTACCGCATCAGCGCGGTGACGCAGTTGTTGGAGAACCTCGCCCTGCGTGAGGCGCCCCACAACGACAGCGTCGTTTTTCAGGACTTCGCACGGGTATTGGCGATTCCGCTGCGCGACGGTTGTGATTTGCTGGATGTCATCGGCCGACGATTGCAGGCGCAGGTGTCGGCGCCGTAATGAAAATGGGCGACCCTGGGTTCAATCACGGTCAGCCAAGGAAATGCATTCTATAAAACGAAGCAAGTCCACTGTGGGAGCGAGCTTGCTCGCGATGACGGTTTTACATTCGGCATCAATGGTTACTGTCATACCGCTATCGCGAGCAAGCTCGCTCCCACATTTGATCTTTGCTGTTTCGAACCTTGCGTTCGCTTAATTGACTGGCATTCCGCTGAAAAGCTTCGGCGATGGCAGCTCCGGTACTTCCTGATGAAAATGGGCGACCTCGGGTTTAGTCACGGTCAGCCAAGGAAATGCATTCTGTAAAACGAAGCAAGTCCACTGTGGGAGCGAGCTTGCTCGCGATAGCGGTTTTACAGTCAGCACACATGTTTACTGCCACACCGCTATCGCGAGCAAGCTCGCTCCCACATTAGATCTCTGCTGTTTCAAACTTTGCGTTCACTTGATTGACCGTTATCAAACCCTGGGGTCACCCATTTTTTCTGCGTTGCAACGACCCTCCCCTCACTTCGCCGCACTGACAATGATCTTCCCGATCATCTGCGGGTGCAGCGTGCAGTAGTATTCATAGGTCCCCGGCGTATTGAACTGATAGGAAAACTGGTCGTTGGTGTCGAGCGCTGCCGAATGGAACACCTTGTGGGTTTCCATCAGCGTATGGACCGTTTGATCGTCGTTGACCCAGGTCACGGTGGTGCCCACCGCTATCGTCACTTCCTTGGGACCAAACATGAATTCCTTGATGTCGATTCTGGTCCCTTCCGCCCACGCCGGTATCGAAACCATCAGGCAACCCAAGGCCAGTACCCGCAGTAAATGCTTCATGTCAGCGCCTCCCCTAAACAAGTGTTGAATCGATCAGTGCCAACGGATGATTGCCCTGCGTCGCCTTGACCTCGGTAATCCCCAGGTAGTTGCGCAGTTGATCGGCCGCCACGGTCATCGGTCCCGGTGCTGGCCCGGCACCGGGTGCGGGTTGCGGGTAAGCCGTGCCGCGTGCGGTGTGGAAGGTGATGTTGCCCTCGACCTTCTGGATGACCTGATGGATGTGGCCATTGAGCACCGTCACCGAACCGTATTTGCGCAGCATCGCGATGGCTTGATCACCGTCTTCGGTGCCCCAGCCCCACGGCTGATAGATCGTCCACAACGGAATGTGGGTGAACACCACAACCGGTGTGCTGGTGCTCACTGCCTTTAAATCATCCTGCAGCCAGGCCAGTTGCTCGGCACCGAGGGTTGCCTCGTGGCCCGCCTGGAAGTTGAAGACGTTGACCAGCGCGATGAAATGCACGCCATGGTCATCGAAGCTGTACCAGCCGTTGCCTTTGGTGCCTTTGCCATAGCGTTCGAGGTAGAGCTTGCCGCCACCTTCATCGAGGGTGTCGTGCTCGCCCGGAATGTAGTGCACGGTTGAAGGCAGGCCTTTGAGCATAGACGCGGCAGTATCGAATTCCTCCGGTTTGGAGAGGTGGGTGATATCCCCTGTGTGGAGGATCAACGAAGGCCTTTTCGGCAGCGCGATAACTTTGTCGATGGCGACCTGCAAGGTCTTCAGCGGTTCGGGATTGGCTTCCTTGTTGAAACCGATGTGCGAGTCGCTGATTTGTACGAAGTGAAAAGTGCTGTCCAGCGCTTTCGGGTCCGATACGGTGCCATCGTCACTCAGGGCAAACGCTCGCGGTATACCGCCACTCAACGCCCAGATAACGCCGGCACCAGCCCATGCCGAGCATTTGAGCAAGTTTCGGCGGTCGGGGTCCAAGGGGCCGTCTGTACGCTTTTCATGTGTTGTCGAACGAATGTTCATGGGAACGCCCTCGTAGCGGTCTACATTGATGAACTGACACGATGTACAACCGAGCGGGTCGGGGATTTATTCCAGGCAAAAAAATATTTTTTGTTTCGGGAATAAAATGCAACGCATCCGGGTTATAGGGGGCAAAGGCTGGAGCCACTATGAAGCGATTTGAGGAGCTGTTTGCGCCACATATGGATGCGGCTTATAACCTCGCACGCTGGCTCACCGGCAGTGACAGCGCGGCGCATGATGTGGTGCAGGAAAGTGCGCTCAAGGCATTCAGGTTTCTGCATCGTTTCGCGGACGGCAACGCCAGGGCCTGGTTCCTGACGATCGTACGCAACGAGAGTTACAACTGGCTCAAGGGCTCGACCGGTCATCGTTGGGTCGCCATCGACGATGAGATCTCGCAAGACAATCTTGCCTTGAGCCACAGCCAGACACCGGAACTGCTCGCCATGCAGGCGGAGGACGCCACACGGATTCAACAGGCACTGCGCGCCCTGCCCCCGGTCTTCCGTGAAATGATCGTCCTCAAGGAGTTGGAAGACATGCCCTACAAGGACATCGCGAAGGTGGTCGACATTCCTCTGGGAACCGTCATGTCCCGACTGGCCCGCGCCCGCGCCATGCTCAAGCTGGAACTACTGAAGTTGCAAGGCCATGAATGAGATCAACTGCACGGTCTGCCACGAATTGATTCATGGCTACCTGGACCATGAACTGGACGCTGCGAGCGCAACGAACGTTGCCGAGCACCTGTCGCAATGCGCCGACTGCCAACGCGTGCATGACGAAGCGCAACGGTTGATCGCCAGCGTCAAGACCTATGCACCTTATTACGCGGCGCCCGACGCACTGATTCAACAGGTCTTCGCCAATCCCCCGTCACCGACTTCTCCCTGGCAAGCTCTGAGAGACGTCGCACAAAAGTGGCTGGCACCGGCGTTTTCCGCGGTCGCGCTGGCCATGGCACTGGTGTTGTATGTGGCCACGCCTTCGCCTGAGCAACCCTGGCTGGACGAAGCGGTGTCCAACCATGTGCGTTCGCTGATGGCCCAACACTTGAACGATGTCGTTTCCTCCGACCGGCACACGGTCAAGCCATGGTTTACCGGCAAGCTGGACTTTTCGCCGCCGGTGTTCGACTTCTCGGCACAGGGCTTCCCTTTACTCGGCGGGCGACTGGATTACCTGCAACACCAGACAACCGCGGCGCTGTCTTACGGGCGGGCGAAACACATCATCAACGTGTTCATTCTGCCAACGACAGCAACCGATACCCCAAGGCTTAGTCAGTCCATCCGCGGCTACAACGTGGTCGCCTGGCAAGACCATCACATGCGTTTTATCGTGATATCCGATCTGGAAAAAACCGAACTGGAAGTCTTCAGCCAGTTGCTTGAACAGCGTGTTTTTTAATGGGGGGCGTAACTTGAAGGCCATCGGCCCCGAGACGCGCGGTGAAATGTTGTTTATCGCGCTTGGTGAAAGGTGTTCGCCCAGTGTATTGGCCTGGCAATCCATGCACCGGTAAAGAGCCCCGACACTGGGCGAACGGGGGGATTTTAATGCAACGAAAACGATCTGTCCGTTCAAAAATTCTGAATTAATCTGGACATACTGTTTCAGCGCAATGTTTTGAAATGAAAAAAAACGAACCAGTTCGGTCAAATTGCGTCCCCGAGTAACATAAGTACCTACACATCTTTTCGTTCCCCCTGTAGCAGCTGCCGAGCCTGCGAGGCTGCGTTCGAGGACGAAGTCCTCGCAAATCCGGCGTACGCGGTTTGCCTGAAAGAACACGTTGCCTGATTTCACGACCGCTTCGCGGCCGAACGCAGCCTCGCAAGCTCGGCAGCTGCTACGGGACGTAGATACTTAATAGACACCAGGTGTCGCTCTAGCCTTCGTGCTGGGTGGTGATTTTCAGCACGTCGGTGTACGTCACCACCACACTCTGGCCAACCTTGAGGTTCTTCAGGTGGGCCCGAACTTCCGGTTTTTCCACGGTGACGACTTTTTTCACGCCAGCCGGGTTTTCAAAGGTCAGCTCGTGTTTCTTCAGATCGATGGCAGTGATTTTCAGCTGTACCTGAACGTGACGGAACGCTTCGCCGCCCGGGTTTGGATTGTCCTTGGTAGCACGCGCGTCCCCGCTGCTTTCGCTAGCACTCGGCAGGCCCTTCTCGACATCGGTGTCGAGTACAACGGCCACCGAGTGGGTGACGTCGACCTGAACCTTGTCACCGGTCTTCAGATGGCCCAGATCCTTGGCGTTATCGCTGAGCTGGACATGAACCTGTTTGCCTTCGGCACCTTCGAGCACCACTTGATGCTTGGCGGCGTCGACCGAAATGACTTTAGTAACCAGTTGATCGGCTTCCACCGTATTCGACAACGGGATATCGGCCGCATAGGCACTGAGGCTACCGGCAGAAAGCAAGGTCGCGAGGGTAATGGCTTTGGTCAGTGAGTGAAGTTTCATAACGGTACGTTCCCTGTGTTTGAAGTAAAAAATGCAAACAGCGACCCTCGGCTCATGCCTAAGGCCATCTGTGCCGAAGGAGCATAGACGCAGATCACGACTTCACCCGAAACAATGCGGCGCACGACTCAATACCCGGTCATTTCCAGATACCCGTTGCCGACATGGCTGCCGCTCAACTGCACCGGCCCCTCCCAATAGGGAATGCGCAAATCCATCCAGGCCTTGGGGTTCAATGCGCTGCTGGTGATGTCCAGGCCTTTGCCCGGCACCTTGATCGACCAGTGCGTCGGCAAACTCCGCCCGGCCACCTCGGAAGATGCCAACGGCGTGAGGCTGATCTCGTCCCGCGACAGCTGCACAGCGCTGCCATCCGGGTTGATCCAGGTGCCGGTCAGGTAAGCCGCCCCGTCCTTCTGCCGCACCCGAAACAGCATCAACTGCACGCCACTGTCCAGGTGCAGGGAAAACCAGTCCCAACCGGTCTGGTTGGCCCTCAATGGTTGGCTGCTCCACTCACGGTCAAGCCAGGCCGGGCCGCTGACCTGATACGTCGCGCCATCGATTTCCAGGCTACCGCTGGCCTGGAAGAACGGCTGGCTGTAGTAGTACGACGCCTGGCCCTGTTCGGATTTTTGACTGAAGCCTTGCTCGCCTTGCAGCACCAACGGCCGATTTGAGGTGAGTCGCAGTCGATAGTTGAAGCCTTTGCCACTGGCCTGCACGTGCATTTCTGCCAGCGGGTTCGCGGTGTCGGTTTGAGTGCTCAGGCGCCAGTCATCGATCCACGCCGCAAACGGTACATTCTGAACCCCGGCCTGACCGATACCACCGCGGGCATAACGTTCTGCGGCATGGTGAACGGTCGCCGAGGTGACCGCCGCGTGGCCAAGCCAGATGATCTGGCTGGCCCAGCCGGGCTGCTCGGGTCCGGCCTTCAGGGCATTGCGAAACAGTGTCCACTGCACGCCGAATTCCCGGCCCTGCGGGTCCTTGAGGTTGGCGGTGATGTACCACCATTCGACGCGGTAACCGTCATGCGCACCGTGATCCGCCGGGAAACTGAATACCCGGCCCGGTGTTACCTGCTTGAATGCCGCCGCGTCGCTGCCCAGTCCGGCGAAGCTCTCGCTGGTTTTCGACGCGTCGTCACAACCGGTCAATGCCAGCAACAGCACGGCCAGCAACAACACGCCGACCGCCCGGTTAATCCTCATGGGCAAAGCTCCTCAGCAGATCCGCCGGTTGCGTGCGATAGAGCTTGAACAGCGGCCACGCCGATGCCAGCAACGTCGCCAGCATCGCCAGCCCCATCAGTTGCGCGAGTTGCAGCGGGAACACCCGCAACGGCAGACGCCAGCCAAACGCCTGAACGTTGATCACCGTGTCCAGGCACCAGGCCAGCGCCAGCCCCAGAGGCAACGCCACCACCAGCGTCAGCAGCGCCAGCAACCAGGTCTGTCCGAGGTTGAGCAACATCAATTGCCGGCGCGTCACACCCAACGCCCACAAAGGTGCCAGTTGCCCGAGACGACTCTGGCTTTGCGTCAGCAGACTGATGAACAGCGCCACGCCGGCCACGCCGAGGGTCAGGCTGTTGAGCGCCGCGGTGGCCGCGAAGGTCCGTTCGAACACCTGCGCCGACCACCCCTTGAGCCGGGCCTGATCGACGATGCGACTGTCGTCCAGGGCAAAGCGCGCCTGTAGCGCCGTCAGCAACAGTGGAATTTGTGCCGGTTCGATCCGCAGGTTGAAACGGCTCGGCGTCAGTTGCGGCCAATAACGCAGCAAGTGTTCGGCATTGACCAACAGATGCCCCTTGGGGTTGCCGTAGTCGGCGTAGATCCCGATCAACTGCGGTGACCACGTGCCTTGAGGCGTGGGGATATTCAGGCGGTCACCGAGACGCAGTTTGAGTCGACGGGCCAGTTGTTCGCTGAGCATCAGCGTGTCGTGCGCCGCCAACTGATCCCAGGGATGCTCGCCCAGCGCTTCAAGCAACGGCCAATGCTCGCGATAAGTCGCATGATCGATCACCCCGTAAAGGTCCGCCGGCCAGCCCTGCAACGACACTGCGACCTGCCAGCTTGGCAGCACCGCACTGAGCTTTTGTTCGGGCAGCCACTGTTGCAGCGCGGTCGCTTGCGCCGGATTCTGCGGGTTGATGTAAAGCTCGGCGGTCAGTCGTTGCTCCAACCAGTCACTGAACGTCTGGCGAAAACCTGCGGTCATGCTGCCGGCACCAATGTTGGCCGCCAGCGCCAGGAGCAGCGCCATCAAGGCCAGACTCAGTGCGGGTAACTGCTGACGGCAATCGGCGAGAAACCATTGCCCCAGCACCGAACGACTGCGCCGCAATACCAGGTTCAGCGCAGCATTGAGCAGCACCGGTAAACTCAGCGCCGCACCGAGCAACAGCGCAGCCATCAGCACAAAACCGCTGGCCAGACTGTCTCCCCACGTTAACGCGATCAGGCCGATCACAGCGGCAACAGCCGCGACCCAGCCCTGACGCCGCAACCAGCGTGCGTGAGCCTGATGCCAGGCTTGCGGGTTGGCCAATGCCAGCAGCGGCAGTCGCGCTGCCCGCAGCAAACTGTTGGCGCCGGCCAGCAGTGCGCCGAGCAGACTCAAACCGAGTCCGCTGAACCACCACAGCGGGCTGAGGCTCAACTGCCCCGCCACTTCCGCGCCGTACAACCCGCGCAGGCTGGCGGCAACGTCCGGCAACAGCAGACTGGCCAACAGGTAACCGCTGGCCACCCCGACCATCCCGCCGAGCAGTGCCAACCCACCCAATTCCAGGCTCAGACAGAGGATCAGCCTCCGCGCGCTGACCCCACAAGCGCGCAGGGTCCTGAATAGCCCGCGGCGTTGCTCCAGCGCCAGGCCGATGGCGGCGTGGACGATGAACAGACCGACCACGAACGACAGAAACCCCAGCGCATCAAGGTTCAGATGAAAGCTTTCGGTAAGCCGCGCCAGATTGTTCTCCTCGCCGCTGCGCTTGAACTGCAACTGACCGACTAACTCGGCGGGTAACTGAAGCTCGGTGGCGGCGAAGTCCCTGGGCAACAACAGGCGCGACAACTGTTCCGGCAAGCCCAACACCTGCTGGGCAAAGCCGATGTCCAGCAGCAATACACCGGGGGCCATATCGACCTGACTGTGCAACGGCGGCAAGGTCTGCCCGTTGAGGTTTTGCGGTTGATCGCCCTCGCGCAAACCAAGCGCCTGTAACGTTGCCGGGGCAATCCAGGTACGGCCCGGCGGGACGACAAAATCAACCCTCTGCGCCATGTCCAGGCGTTGCCCGGCCAACGCCGAACCGGTTGGCAACGACAACGGCTCGATGCCCATCAGTTGCAAACGCTGGTCTTCATGGCCCTTGAGCTGGATTCGCCCCTGCAACAGCGGCGATACCGGCCAACCGGCCCGACGCAGGTTGACGAACAGCACCTGTGAAAAGGTCGCGCCATTCGGTGCACTCAGACTGGCCTGGGGTTCGCCGCCAATCAGCTGGCTGGCTCGGGCGTAACTTTCTCGCGCCTGACTGTTCAGCGCCTGCACCCCGGTCAACAGGCTGGTGGCCAGCCAGAGCCCGGTCAGCACACTGAAAAACTGCACCGGGTGCTGACGCCAATGGCTGATCAGCGCTCGCAAGGTTTCACGCAGAACGCCCATCTCAGCGTTGGCCTGCGTCGACCAAACGTCCGCCGTGCAATATCACTTTTTCCGCCAATCGTGCAGCGACCCGTTGACTGTGCGTGACCATCAACAGACTGGTGGGGCTGTCATCGAGCAGTTCCAGCAGCAAGTCGAGCACCTCGTCACTGGTGTGTTCATCGAGACTGCCGGTCGGCTCATCGGCCAACAGCAAACGCGGGTGTGACGCCAACGCTCGCCCCAGGGCAACCCGTTGTTGCTGGCCGCCAGACAACTGCTCCGGATAACGCTGCAGCAAATCCCCCAGCCCCAGCCGCGCCACCAGTTGCGCCTGCCAACGCAAGTCATGGCGCCCGGCCAGGCGTGCCTGAAATGCCAGATTGTCCTCGACCCGCAGGCTACCGATCAGGTTGTACTGCTGGAACACCAGGCCGATTTCAGTGCGTCGCCAATTCGCCAGCTGCCCTTCGCTCATCTGCTCGAGACGCTGATCGCCCATGCGGATGCTGCCGCGATCAACCTTGTCGAGCCCGGCAATCAAGTGCAGCAAGGTACTCTTGCCACTGCCGGACTCACCCATCAGCGCCAGGCTGCTGCCTTGCGTCAGCTGCAAGTCGACACCTTGCAACACCGCCAACGGACCTTGCGGGGTGGCGTAGCTCTTGAACACGCCGTGCACCTGAAGCATGGGAACGCTCGCTCGACAGAAGGTCAGATCAAGGATAGCGGACAGGATGGAACTCCCATGCCTCCCCCTCGCGTAGGAGCTGCCGAAGGCTGCGATCTTTTGATCTTCCGGCGCCCCGAAAAAGATCGCAGCCTGCGGCGCCGTTATCAACGCATAGCCTGGCAATGCCAGACGCCGACGCGGCTTGAGGCCAATTCCGAACAACAGCAGCAGTTCCTTCAGGTATCTCGTCATGAGTCCTCTCTCGCTCCTGATCGGTATGGCGAGTTAGTGACTGGCCATCTTTTGGCACTAGCAGCACGCACTTAAAGCGCAGGAAATGCCATCTAACGTGCAAAAGCGTCAAAAAACAGATGACTCAAAAATGACACACCTACATCTGTCAATCCTTGTAACTCAAACTTTACGACCGTTTATCGCTTTCTTTACAGCGTCTGAAACGCCTCAACCACAGGCAGAGCCGTTGTCTGACGGCACTTGATGGCGGATCGCCTAACTCCTGACCATTTTTCAACATGAGGAACATGTCAGTTTGCTGACATGGTTTGTCCACGCTGGACTATACCCCGACATAGCAGAAAGCTTCTTTCAGCTGCTGAAACGGGAGCGGATAACGACTGATCGATCAGGGGAGGATCTCCTGGATGAGTGGCGTGCTAGTGAGAGTCGATTGGACGTCCAGGCCGAAGTGAGTCCAGGGCTGGAGATTATGTGATCGCGGATTACCGTCGTGGCAAGACGGTTGTGGAGAGCCTGCGAAGCGCCTACTGCTGCAGATAAGCGCTTACAAGATTTTATGAGATTGGCTGTGTCACGGCTGGCGGCTCATATTCCGCATTGACCTCCAAGGGGGTGAATTCGATGAAGATGTATTTGAGCAAAGTTGGCAAAGACGCCTGGGGCGCGCTCCTTGCGGTCTGTTCTGCTGGCTTGGCGGCCTGCTCCTCGCCGGCTGAGAAGGCCAGCAAGTATTACGAGAAGGGTCTGGCGCTGATGGTTCAGGGCGACTTGCTCAAGGCTCTGGCACTAGGAGAGCTGTCAATGTGGTGCGAATCATCGAAGCTGCGGTGCACCGCTGATGGATCATTCAACGCTGATACGTTAATTAATAATTATATTTTCATTGCCTTTTTATTGTTTGATAGATAAGCGTTTTGGATTCTCAGTTTAATGAGGTCTAATGATGATATTCGAACCCAGCAGTAGCCGCTCCATACTCCAGCGACGAAGCAGTACCAGTAACGCTATTCAGGCCGGTCTCGATTTTGTTGCTGTGATCGGTGTCGCATGGTATCTGATCGATTATCATATCGGCGTTATAACGCAGGCTTATGTCATCATGCTCCTGTTGCTGCTTGGGGCGCTGGCCGTCGTGTACGACCATTATGCTATTTACCGAAGCAATGTTGGATTTACCGTCAAAGCATTTAAGCTTTTAAAGGCGTGGCTTGCGGCTTTTGGCTTTCTCGTGGTCATGGCTTTTCTGACCAAACAAAGTGAACAGTACTCGCGCCTATTGGTTGCGCAGTTATTTATTGTTGGATATTTCGCTCAGTTGCTTTTGCACCTGGCGATACTCGAAGTGCAGAAGAAACACTTGACCCACCCGAATCAATTGGAAGCCGCTCTTATTATTGGCTCGGGGGAGCTGGCTAGCTTCCTTCACCAGAAAATAAGCAATAATCCCTGGCTGGGTGAACGGGTGGTCGGTTGTGTGTTGATTGAGGCGGGCGATGATCGGGGCAAGCAGGGCTCAGAAAGCACGCAACGTTTGCCGATACTGGGTAATATCTCCGACCTAGATGAGTTAATCGTGCGACATTCTATTCGTACCGTATATTTCGTTACACCTCTGGATGGCTCGGAGGTCATTAAGGATGTTTACTTAAAGCTGCTTGATAAGCACATTGCTATTAATTGGGTGCCTGACATTTTTTCACTGCGCTTGATCAATCACAGCGTTCGTGAAATTGCCGGTATTCCCGTGCTGACTTTGTCTGAAACTCCGCTGATGGGGATGCGCCTGTTTCTAAAGAATTTCGAGGACAAAGTCTTGGCTTTTCTCATCTTGCTTCTTGCGGCTCCATTGCTGGTGGCTATAGCGATTGCCATCAAGGTCGATAGCCCTGGACCGGTGTTCTTTCGACAGGAGCGCATGGGGTGGAGTGGAGTTTTCCGTATCTGGAAGTTCAGAAGCATGGTCGTCCATCAACTGGAAGACGGCATCGTCAAGCAGGCAGAAAAGAATGATCCGCGCAAGACCAGGGTTGGAGCCTTTATTCGGCGAACTAGTCTGGATGAGCTACCACAGTTGTTCAACGTTTTGATGGGGGAAATGTCTCTGGTGGGGCCTCGCCCGCATGCTATTCAGCATGATGCACAGTACTCGCATGGGATCGCAGACTACTTTGCGCGTCACAATATCAAGCCAGGCATCACAGGCCTGGCTCAGGTGCGTGGTTTTCGCGGTGAAACGAGAGATATAGAGCAGATGATTCAGCGTGTTGAGTCTGACATTGAGTACATCAACAACTGGTCGCTCTGGCTCGATTTCGTCATTCTTCTGCGAACTCTGTTTGCCTTCACCGGCAAGCGAGCCTATTAGCCAGTCTTGCAAGCGACCCATAAACCACACAAGGCAAGTTAAAAAGAGTGCCGGAAATGAAAGCGTATTTAGCGGTGCCGATCCGAAAACTCATATCTCCCTCAATACGATTTGAGCTAAGAAAAACTGCAGCCTGGCTGCGAGACATACTTGGGCGAGCCTGTTTCTGGCGCTGGGAGATTGTCAGATTCAAGCTGCGCAAAGACAGTCCTTACGACATCCTCTATGTGGGAAGGAGAACACAGCGGGAGATGGCCAAGATTCTCATGGGGGTGGAGTCTCCTGTGGCCGACAGCAAATCGGAATCGGATAAATCGAACCGTACGGTTCTGGTCAGTGAAATGCCAACCTTGGGCGCGTTGTATGTGCCTCACTTTCTGAGTGCTATCGTGCCGCTGGGTCGCTCCATTGACGATATCACGGCGGAATACGATAGTAAGTTACGTCGAAACATACGCAAGAACCAGTCGCGCTACCGAATGAAGCAGGCGCTGACGGATGACGAAATTGAAAGAGCCGACAGGGAAATGCTTCAACCCTATGCCATCGCAAGGCATGGCACCGCCGCCTCGCAAATTGCCTCACATGAAGTGTTAAGGATAGCAAAGACTTTCGGCCGGCTCGATCTAATACTGTTGGAAGACGAAATTGTTGCATGCCAACTTGCGTGCGTAATTACTCGGGCCGGAAAGCGCTACTGGAGCATGATACGTGCTGGCTATCCTGAGGCGGTTTTTTCAGATACCAAAAGGCTGAATGAAGTCAACTCGATCACTACATTTATGGAGCTTGAGTGGGCCATAAACAATGGCTTTGACTATTATGACATCGGTACTTGCCTGGCCCGTCCAGACGACGGACTTCTCGAATGGAAAAGAAGACGTGGCGGTGATGTTGATACGCTGGGTAACCACGCTTATATGTTTGTCCGACTGCCCAAGGTGGGTGCAGCCCAACTCCTTTGGCATACACCGTTATTTGCTGTCGAGGGAAAAAAACTGACACTTCATCTTGGCTTGCCGGACGGGCAAAACGATGAGGAAGTGGCGACTCGCTATATTAACATGGGGTTTGGCGGGCTATACAAAATTTATCTCTACTGCGCCAAGAGCCCAAGCGAACCTCTTCTCGACAGGTTACGTAGCCGTTATGCTCATTTGAAGTCCCCGCCCATTATGGAGAGGATCATATCTACCTGAGCAGCTTTCTGATGTTAAAAAATGCAGTTTAGGCGCTTGCGCCATTTACTGTTTTTTGTAGAGGCGGATGAGAGTGAACATGATATGTCGGAATTACGCGTGTTAACGAGCAGCCACCGGACAACATGGAGCCTTGCTGCATACCGGCATATTGTAAGAGCGCGGGTCATGCGAAAGCCGGCGGAAACCCCGCAAAGTGCAGCGGTGAAATCCTGGAATATTGCGCCTGGCGAAACATCAATCTCTCCACCGGCTTTTTTCCTGCCCAATCAACTCGAACGTGTGACAGGATGGGAGGAAGAACGCTTTTTTCCTTACGAACACCCCCGTCGTACAATGGAAGGAATAGGCAGCGTTGATCATGGTCCAACACGGGGCCACCTGCTTAAAGATGTCTGGCTGATAGATGGAACACTCTACAAGGGCAACGCAAAATCCTGCTTATCTCCTAGATCTGGTTGGCTTCCAAAAATCTCCGTGGAAACCGAGATGGAGCGCGGGGCGATTTACTGTACTGCAGGTGGAAACCAATGGTTTGGCTCCTGGCTGATGGAAGACTGTGCAACTTACCCATTAGCATGCGACGAAGGAGTTCCGGTGACGACCGCGCCATCCACCAGGTTTCCTCTATTTCCCCAGGCTCCCGAATATGAGGACTGGCTTGGCATAACACCGGTCCGTTTGCGCAATGCTTTTTTTCGTGAGCTCGTGATATTCGATGACCTAAGTCAAAATCGAAATAGGCATTTACGCTTTCGCGCGATGGGTGAAAAATTACTGTCACACGTAAGGTACAGCTCTCACCCCGGAGTTTTCATTCTGCGAGGCGGCAACGGTGAATTGCGACGGTTACACAATGAAATGGAACTCGCTGAACGTCTGCATAACCGCAGAGGTTTTCGCATTCTCGACCCTTCGAAAACCGATGTTCCGACCATCGTGGCGACCTGCGCTGGAGCACAAACCGTGGTGGGGGTCGAGGGGAGTCATCTCGTACATGGTGTCAATGTACTTCAGCCTGGTGGCTCACTGCTGGCTCTGCAGCCCCCGAATCGTTTCATCTGTTATTACAAGTATCTAACGGATCGCGATCACCAGAATTTTGGCTTTGTGGTGGGAACGCCAGAGGGCGATGGCTTTACAATCGACCCCGATGAGGTTGAGCGCACTCTAGACCTATTCCCTTCATGAAGACTTGATCTGAACCACGCTCCTCGTGCCAAGGTCGAGCCCCCACTCCGAGTGATCAAACGCCAATTTGGGTATCAGCAACGCGCCTTGGGTCAAATTTCAATCGACAGGGAGGGTCAGTTTTCCGTAAGCGCTCCATGCATCCGCCCGCGGCCGCCCCGTATCACGGTGAGCGGAAAGGCCAAAGGCGGTGCGGGGCGTGTGTTGCATTTGGTCTTTGAGACCGCCCTGTTGCGGGCGATGCTCAAGCCTGAAGCTATTTCATGCGGATAGAATCCGCTTGATTGATGACTGACGTGTTTGCCGTGACGTTATTTTGACGAAATCACACTGGCTTTCTATTTATATTTATCGTGATGACGCACTATTGACGCGATAGCTATGTGCCTACTATGCTCAATTTAACTTGATAAAGATTCCTTCGTCCGACAAAAGAATACTCCTCTGCTCAGGGAGGCGATGTTATGCACCTGACACTTTTTATTAAATCCGTTTTGTTATTAATGCTCCTGAATGGTGCGGCTGTTTCTAGTGCTCAGGCGGCCAGTTTGGTCTATAAATCTAGTTGCATGAGCAACGCTGGCGAGAATTTAGGGCCTCAACCAGGTATGCTGATCGAAGAGCACGCGGGTGGCGTGCTGTTTATTTTTAGAAACAGCATTGACGTGCCTTCACCTCTTTCAGATGGCAACGCCATTGGCTTTCACACCGACTTCTCCGGTGATTCTCACACGCAGAGCATTGCTCCCAAGGGCGCGCTCAACAATGGGGTCAACGCTCTCGGCAAGTGGGTCAGCTTCCTTGGGCCGTGCGCCAATGCTTCTTCATTTAACAGTTTGATTGCGGCGCTTGCCAATGGCCAGTTCAGGGTTGGTCGGCATGTCCAGGGTATAGGTCTGGCTGGGACAGCTAATTCTTATATCAATCAACGGAGTGCGGTACCACTTCCTGCGGCAGCATGGTTATTTTCTTCCGCGTTGTTTGGATTTATCGTGTTTGCCAATCGACGGAAGGTGTAGGTAGTGCTTTCGTACAATGCCTGCCCATGGTCGGATCGCTGTAACCGAACCAGTTCTGCAACAGATGCACGCGCAGCATCGCCATCAACGCAGAAGCCGGACGAACCGCCTTCACCCTTCGGGCAATGTAGTTCAGGGCTTCCTTAATGTAGGCGCCTCTCTGCAGATCAGCGTGCGCAACAAGAACATTGGATTACCAAGCACATAGCGACCGAATAACCGCTTTGGCTCAATCATCAGCCTGAATACCCACTCACAACCGAGACGACGCACCCATTGCGGAGCCCGAACAACCTTGCCACCGAGAAAATCCAGGATCGCCCCGCCGCACACTATCAGGCATGGCACGCCGCTGGCAGCCAGCCTGGCAGCAACGACTTCTTGCCTGGGCATGCCCATGCCCAGCACAACCAATTCTGGCTGCAGTTGCTGGGCAAGATTGATGTAGGCATCCACCTCAGCAAAACCATGGTGAGCAGAAACTACATTGACCGCAAATACCGCTTCGCTGCGCTGCACCGCATTCGCTAGAAAGGGCTCTGAAGTGCCCCAAAAAGCCACGCGCCGGCCCTTGAACGCGACCAGTAATTTGGGGATAAAATCCGTGCCATTCATATTTAGCCCCGACACTAAGCCGAGTCGGCGAAACAGGATAGCCATGCCGGAGCCATCCCGTAGTAACACGTCAGCAGCGGACAACGCGTTATAGTAATCGGTGTTGCCCGCCACCATGTTCATGGCAAAGGCATTGACGAATCCAAGTACTGTTGCCGCCTCAGGCTTGGATAAAGCATCAATCAATCCTTGCTCATCATCGAGATCACTGACCACCCTGAGTTTCTGGATAATCGTTTGCCAGTTGTGCTGCCAAGCAAAAGCGCGCATTAATTGTCATCTCGCTTCGAACGCACCCACTCAACTTGGCGTTTAAGCAAAAAGCCTAGATACAAGGGTATTTTTTTCACCGCGTAGAACGGCGCATACAACAAGGCTGAAAAAGATATAATCTCGCGACCAAATTGGCTCCATGCCAGCAAGATAGTCACATTCAATAGTGCCACCCCGGCAGAAGCGATTAATGCTGGAGCCAAAGCTCCACACAGCATAAACACCAACCATGACAGACTAAAAACAGCCCCCAACACTAACGTCAATAAGGCCAACGGAGGGACCAATAAATCCAGCGTCATCGCCAGGAGGTTCCAGTTACGCCGGCTGATCGACTCTACAAACAACTTTGGCGCATCACCAAGGATTACCCCGAGATGACCATGCTCCCAGCGCGTACGCTGGGTACTTAAGCCTTCATCACTTCGTGGAAAATAACTGGTCACCAGGGCATCTGGGCAAAACAAAGGCGGCTTGCCGTTGCGGCAGAAATCGAAGCCCATCTTCAAATCTTCGACGATGTGGCCACTGGCTAAATCGATCAAAGCCAGATCTCGCCAGACAAAAGCCATTCCCGTACCCATTAACTGACAGGGCAAACCAAGCCAAGCCCAACCTTGCGGCCGCACCAGATTCTTCACACGGCAGGCAAACTCGGCAAACCGTACTTTTAGCCCGGAACCTGCTGGAGCACGCATTAAATAAAGTGCCTGCGTTGGCCGCCCTGAGTCGATACAACACATTGCCAAACGCTCAATAGAGCCCTCACCCACCTGGCAATCGGCATCGACAACGATCATGACGTCCGGCGCAACGCTCGCTAAATGACGCACCCCAAAGTCCAGCGCATAACCCTTGCCACACTGCTGATCATTGTTGCGTTCCACCACCTCGGCGCCCGCCGTGCGGGCCAGCGCGGCCGTGTCGTCAGAACAGTTGTCCGCCACCACCAATAAGCGATCGCCCTCTAGCAACTGCGGCCGAATGGTATTTAACGTCGCGACGATCATCGAGGATTCGTTGTGTGCCGGTACCAACACCGCCACCCGCAGCCGCGATCTTTGCGCCGACAAGCGCAACCGCACAGGCAGGCAGGCCAGCAGCACCTGCAAAAACAGCACCAACACCGGCAGGACCATGAGCACCAGCAGTGCGCTGAACAGCCAATCAAGTAAGGTGATCATGCTTGCGCCCTAAACAAATTAGCCAACTTGGCCGCTTCGGTATCGATATCGTGTCGCTCCAGCACTCTCTGATAAGCCGCCTCGCCCATCCGCTGCAACACCTCGACGGGTTGCGCTAGGCAGTCCGCCAGCACCGCCACCAACTCATCCACAGCTCCAGCGGGAAACAACCAACCGTTCTCACCCTGGCGCACTAACTCGGGAATGCCCGCCACATAGGTCGTCAGTACTGGCCGGCGCAAGGCCATGGCCTCCATAATTACCACCGGCAAGCCCTCGGCGAAGCTCGGCAACACCAAGGCCCGCGCCGCAAGAATTTCCGCCCGCACCTGCTCACTGCTAATCCAGCCAGTGATTCGCACCTGCGCTTGCAAGCCATGCAGTGCAATCAGGGCTTCGATTTCCGCACGTATTTCCCCATCGCCGGCCAGTACTATCTCGAACACCACGGCTTGCGCTGCCAGGATACGGGCGGCCTCAAGCAACAACAGTTGGCCCTTCTGCTCACACAAGCGACCCACGCAGACCAACCGCGGTACGGACGGCACGGCAACTGCAGGTACATCGTGAAACGCCCGCTCCAGACCACAATGCACCACCTTTACCCTTGCCCAGTGCACATGAGCTACCCAGCGAAACAGCTGGCTGCGCCCATAAGAGCTGATAGCCGCGACAAAAGCCGCGCGCCGGACTTTCTCGCCCAAATGAATAAACTGCGGTTTGTCGAACTCTTCCGGGCCGTGCACCGTAAAACTGTACGCTGGCCCGCCGAGTGCATTGGCCAGCATCACCACCTCGGTTGAGTTAGTGCCGAAATGCGCATGCACATGCTCGGCGCCGAACGCCTGCAACCAAAACAGCAGGCGGCATGCCTCGGACAAATAGACCAAATGGTACGGCCAGGGCCGATCGGCATGCCGGCCCATACGTAGCGCCAGCCACAACGCCGAAAAAAAGCGTCGCGGTTGGGCGCGCAGTACCTGCAGCACAGGCACTAACAGCTCTTTGACTCCGCCCTGCAGCACATAGAAAGTTTTACTGCGCTCGGACACGTCCTCGGCATCCACCAACTCGGCATCCCAACCACGCAGAGCAATGCGCTGCACCACAAAGCCCTGGCGCTCTAACGCCAAAATCTCGCGACGAATGAAGCTATGGCTGACCTTGGGGTATTGATTGATCAAATAAGCGATACGCATAGGAACCAGCTTAGATGTCGTCGCAGTGAATTATTACTACAGGTACTTTTACAGTAGTACAATTATCAAGAACGTCAACAAGCACCACGGCATTTGTTCCGACCCTTGCATTTTCTCCGAGCAATACCCCACCTGGAACTTTCGCTCCAGCACCTTATATACACGTCGAAACCAATAGTTGAAACAGTGCCACCCGCCCACTGACCAAGAGTGACTACTGCCGTTTCATGCCGCCAGGCCCGACAGTCAAATATCGACCTAATTAGCGCTTGCGTTAGTTGCACAGCTGCCTATTAACACACTGTCTATCCTTGTAAAAATATCATCTAGAAGCTCATAACGCCTGCGGTACATGGCACGTTTTTTTGAAGGAATACAATCAAGCGCTTTTTTGGACAACACCATGGGGATTTCAAAAAAGTCTTCGCGCTCGGACGGAATCGCTCCATGCTCCAACCATATGGCATCATAATTAGCCGCCAGGTCTTGAGCTTTTTCATCCCCAAAATACGGATGACGATGATGACGATATCCATCCCCTATCGCATAAATCTTTTCAACACCAACACTTCTTGCAATATACTTAATGGCTTCGATCAGAAGACTTCTTGGGCGAAGGCCTTCAAAATCTTTTGTCAGTGCTCTATAAATTTCCAGAGACCTATCACTCTCTACGCCTTTGTGTATCCCTTGAACGGCACCGATAAAAATACATAACTCAACTTCCGTGCGACACAAGGTGAACGCTATTGATGCAATACGCAAATCACCCTGAAACAAATTCAGCACCAGTTCCCCTTCACGCATAAACCATACCGGACGATCTAGAACCAAGGAACAACCCACAGAGCACTCCGACAAGTCACTCAACATCAAGCTGTCATTTCGTCCCAGCAGTAATAGCTGCGGACAGCTTTTTGTGACGACTTCGTAATGCGAGGCCAACACACCAAGTCTATCCTGAGATCTCCAGCATCTACTGATGTACGGCCAATGAACAACACCGACACAATCACCTCCCAATTTCTCAAAACCAGTCTTGCCCAGGGCATTCGACATACGCCACAAAAACAACTTTAGCTCGGACCAGTTTTTTCCAACTAAAATCAGTAATACAAGCTTATTTTTCAATGCCCTAAAGGAATACCCTGCATGTAAAGAAAACACCCTTTTTAGTATCAGCCAATCATTCATAGCCGTCTCACTTGTATTCGATCAACGCCGTCTTGCCGGCGCCAAATCTGTGCAACAAAAACTTGACTTGCCCGAGCATCTCGGGAAATTTGCTCAGCACCAGAAAGAAGGCCTGCAGCCAGTTTTCGCGCGCTGATCTATCGCCCCGGCGAGCCAAGCGCACCACCTGCAGTGGATAGACCAGCAGCAGAAGCAGCCCAAACCATCCCAGCATCAAACTCGCGATCATAGTCGCCAGCGGGACACCCAAACCCCAGAGCCAGGCCCGGCGCGACTCACGCTGCCAATGTTGCTCCGGTGCGGCCCCATGCAAAAATGCGCCCTCGGCAAAGGCATAGCCACCACGCAGGGTACGCCGCCACCATTGGCCGAAGCGGGTCATGGCCGCATCGTGCAAGGTCATTTCGTCAGCCAGGCGCCAGACCTTCCATCCATTCGCACGCAGACGCACACACAACTCAGGCTCTTCCCCGGCAATAAGATCCGCTCGAAAACCAGACACTGCGGCGAAGGCGTCAGCCCGTATCAGCGCATCGCCACCACACGCCTTGGCCTCACCTATCGGGGTATCCCATTCAAGATCACACAATAAGTTGTAAATCGATCGCTGGGGAAAACGTTCACGGCGCCGTCCACAGACCACCGCAACCTCAGGCTGTGCATCAAGAAAGGCCTGCGCCCGGGGCAGCCAGCCACCGACAATCTCGCAATCACCATCGACAAACTGCACATAACGCATCGCCGGCAATAAACGTTGCACGCAGGCAAATCCTTCATTGCGCGCGCGCGCAGCCGTAAAGGGAATCGACATATCCAACTCAACCACCTCGACCCCAAGCCGCCGTGCCATCTGGACTGAACCATCCGTTGATCCAGAGTCGACATAAATAACCTTCTGCGCCGCACCGCCCAGCGAAGCCAGGCAACGCTCAAGCCGTAGGCCTTCATTGCGACCGATAACAACGACACCGATACCAGTAGCCATTGAGTTCACCCAGCAATGTAAAACTGCTCGATATCGTCCACCGGAGGGTTCATAAGCATTCCCTTGCTTCTGCGCGCTGCCTTTTCTTGATAGTCGCAGGCACGCCCACTGCCACCGAGTCGTCCGGTACATCTGTCAGCACCACGGCATTGGCACCAATCACGACGTTGTTACCAATGCGGATATTGCCCAGCACCTTGGCCCCGGCACCGATATCAACGTTGTTACCCATCACCGGGGCAATCGGCTCATCCACATTCTTGAGCCCCACGACCACGCCATTGCGGATGCGGCAATCATCGCCGAACTGAGCATAACCACTGATCACGATTCCGCCGAAATGATCGATGACGAAGTTGCGCCCGATCACCACCTCACACGGCAGCTCGACACCCGTCACGATCTGCACCAATTTGAAGAGCACTTTGTATATAAAGGAGAACAACTTTCGCAAGAATGCTGGGCGCACTCCGTAGCGCCAGCGCCCAAAGCGATAAACCAGCATCACCCAGAACCCCTGAGCAGCCCAATCACCAGCGTATGCACGCAAGTCCGCACGTATATTTTCGAACATAAGTTGACCTACCGTGTTGGTCGGCTAGCAAATTGGGTATCGCGCAGCAACGCCCAAGTATCACGAGCATGCTGCCAACACGCCCCTATGGCGGCCCGGCCGCGGCCTTTCAATAGAGCCTTGAGCGCCAGAATCAGATCCCCCAGGCTCACCAGCAACATATGTGAGGCCAAACCCAGTAGACCGTGGTGCTTGCGAAAGTACAAAAGCTCGCTTTCGATTTGTAACCTGGGTATCTGTCGACTGACCACATTGAGTTTGACAACCGATTTGGCACTTTCACCGCCGATATGCACCACCGAGGTATGCGGGTAATAAACCACCTTCCAACCGGCCTGTTTAACGCGTTTGCAGTGATCGACCTCCTCGTAGTAAAGAAAGTAGCGCGGGTCGAACAAGCCAACCTGATCGATGACTTCACGGCGGATCAAGTAATAGCAGCCGGGCACCCAGTCGCACTCACGGACCGAGGCATGATCCCAGTCCATGTCGTCGACCCTCTTCACCACAGGGAAAAAGCGTTCAAGCCCTGTACGCGAGAGGAAGACATTCAACGGCGTCGGGAAATAGCGACAGGAGGGCTGCAAATCACCCTCTCGCCCAACCAACCGAACGCCGAGGACTCCGCAATCAGGGTGAGCCTCCATGTAATCGAGGGTCTTGCTCAGGGTATCAGCAGCAACAAAGGCATCGGTATTGAGGAGCAACGCGTACTTGCCCTGCAGGTGCTCAACCAATTGATTGTTGGCACGACCAAAGCCAACATTATTTTCATTGGCCAGCAGAAATGCCTCTGGACAAATAGTTGCCAAGCACTCCAGTGAATTATCGGCAGAGGCATTGTCCACCACTAAATAGCGCGTTCGATCCGCACTGTTTGACTCGCGCAACGCATTAAACATGGGCTGCAGCAGCGTCGCTGTATTGTAGTTAACTACTAACACATCAAGAGGGGCACTACTCATTAGATTGCCCCCCCCAAAAAGTGCTGAACTCTCATCGTCGGATTACAAAACCATTTATAAATCGACATCATTCAAGCTCCGCTTAAACGACCGCTATTCAGGAAAATCCCTCACACACGCATTATTAAGTGCCGCTTCAAATAATTTTGCAGAGTTCTCCCAAGAACTTGAGGCCACCGTTTGACATGCCATTTCTGAAACCGCACGCCACCCCTGCTCGTCTAAAGTCAATAGCCATTCAACACCACGAGCCAAGGCAACCGTATCATCAATATCGGCCAGTACGCCGTTTTTGAAACAAGATATTGCCTCTAACGGCCAGCCAGTACGCGTTGAAACTACCGGCGTTCTACATGCCATCGCTTCCATCGCCGTCAGATTAAAGCCTTCTTCACTCCGGCTTGCTGCGAGCCAGACATCACATTGTGCATATAAATCACGAATACGATGTTGATCGGGAGAACGATAAAACTCAAGACTCTCTGGAAGTTTAAAAAGACCACTAGGAGGAGCACTTCCAAAGGCTATAACTCGAAGTTTTGAAAATTTTTTCTCGAGCAAAGAAACTACCTGAAGCGCAACATCAACCCCCTTAAATGGCGCTTCATGATACAAAAACCCGATGGTTGGGCAACGCTGTTTTCCCCTAGGCGCGGAAAAAAATTGCTGATGATCGACACTATTCCTAACCAAGCTAACATCAGAGTCGCCATACTCCACGCTCATCACATCAGCCAACCACTTCGAAATGGTTATCTTATGCAAAGGCATCTTATATGTCGCCACCACCCTATCCACCGGGCAATAAGGAAACACTTCATGCCCCTGCACAAAATACACTTTTACACCCTTGGCCTGACCTAGAGAGCTCACCCACTCAGCCGTTTCCCACCATGTTGCAATTACAACATCCGCATCTGGAACATCCGAATCCACAATAGGCCTGTATTTTTCTATCACCCGGTGATCAAGACCAAGACCGTCTAAATGAGATGGACTTCTTTCGCTTATCGGCCACCCCTCACCCGTGATGAAACGCTTCATCTTCTTATCCAGCGGAACAGGAGGTGCAGGCGGGGAAACGAGCGTTACATCATGCCCCATTTCAAACAATGCCTTAGCGTAAATTGCAACGACGCGAATTCCACCCGACATGTTCACCACCGGCAACACAAAAGTCACTTTCATTAGATTCCCTCCAAAACCGCTGAAAGCCTATTCAAACTCAATGCACTTCCAGCCAAGCAATTTCCATCAATCAACACATCGTGACGGTCTGTCACAGCATTGGAAACAGCAAGAGACATGGATCGAATCAAAGCCATTTAGCAACGCCCAACACTAACTCTCCACACAAAGCCCCCACCGCCAGCATTGGCAGCACCACCAGTTCACGCTTGAGATCGAACAGCCCCACCTGACAATTGACATAAACAATCAGGATAAGCGTAGGGAACGTATGCAGGGCAACGCCCCAAATCGCATATTTTACCCCGCCAATCGCCAGCAGCAGCGGCAGTAGCACCCATAACGAGACAATGCGAATAATGTTATCCATGGCTTGGTACTTTGTGAGTCCCAAGGCAAGCCAAACTTGATGCGCCACCGTGTAGCGCAATGTGAAAAAAGAAAGGGAAAGAACGGCCATCATGGTGCCGGCAGCGGCATAACGCTCATCGTATAACCCACCCACGATGAGCGGACTGACGGTCAAGAACAGTCCACAGACAAACAGCAAAGCAAGATCGAAAATCAATCTGAAGCGGTAATACAAAACGCGGAGCCGCACGGTGTCATTACTTCTTGAGGCTTCACTGAAGGCCGGCAGGGCCACGGCCCCGACCAACCTAAGCACTGCGGTTTGAAGAGTGCCCAAAATCAGCACCGCAATGGAGTAGACGCCCAGTTCAGTGGCCGACATGCTGCCGCCGAACCAGATGCGATCACCATACATGGCCAATACTCCCACTGCCGAAGACAACAGTATCCAACGGCCGAAGACGACTAACTCTTCAAGCGCAGAGCGGTCCCACTGTAGACGGTTAGGCGGGCCCTGAAACCATAGATGACCAATAACAGTGCCGACCATGGCCGAGACCAGACCTGCAATCACCAGCGACCAGACAGACCTGGTGAAGTAACCGATGCCCAGCATCACCAGCAGGCCCGCAAGCTGGGACGCAAAGTCGAGGAGCACCACTTTCTTTTGCTGGAAATCGCGAACGGCCAAATCGAGTTTCGTCGACTGGAACCCAAAGATGATCGCGGTAAAACCGGTAAAGGCCAACACCAGCGGCAACTCCGGTGCGGCATAGGTGGAATTGGCCGACCACAGATTGATGACTTGCGCAAACCAGGTGAAGCCTGCGATTAGAAGTGTCGAAGCAAAAAGGACAACGCCACGCAGGATCTGCACTGTCCAGGCGGTATTGAGAAACACTGGATCGTCGCCACGCGGGCTCTGGATAATGTTCTGACGCAAACCGACATCGGAAAGCAAGTGCAGAACCACCGAAACGGTGGTGGCGATGATCATTACGCCGAAAATTTCCGGCATCAGCAGACGGGCCATTACCAGGTTGCCGCCCAAGCGAATTGCTTGAGAGGCAACAAGCGCACCCAGATTCCATGCCCCAGCAGATATCGCTCGCCTGCGAAGGCTCAACGATGGCGATAAATCAATTGGAGGCATGACATCAACCCCGAACTCAAATGGTACGCACGTTACTATAGCTACAATTGGTCATCTCACTAGCCGTTGCTCACCAATCCATGAGTTCAAGAATCCATGCCTGAGCACTTTCGCGCGTTAATCGTCATTCTAGTTTTAGCTGGCATCGTTTTTGCCCTGGCGCGTCGACCAGCAGTAGACCTGATCCCACACCACGACTTCACTCGTCGCCGCAATCTGTGGTTCGCATTGACGCTACTGGCCTTTGTCTCGCACAGTTTCTGGGTGTACGCGGGCATTGCCGCTATCATTTTGACCGTCGCACGACAACGCGAACGCAATCCTCTGGCACTGTTTTTCCTTCTGCTGTTTCTCATCCCGCCGGCCCCGGCACAGATTCCCGGCTTCGGCCTGATCAACTATTTTTTTGCACTTAACCATATTCGTCTGCTCGCATTGTGTCTGTTGTTGCCGGCTTTTTTCATGCTACGCAGGCAAGCAAGCACACTGAGCTTCGGACGCACCTGGCCTGACAAACTGCTAGCGGCCTACCTCTTGCTGACGAGCCTGCTTTACCTGCGTGACACCACGCTGACCGACACCTTGCGCCAGGCGCTCTACCTGTTCACAGACGTTTTTTTGCCTTACTACGTTGCCAGCAGGGCACTGAAGGAACTCAGCGACTTCAAGGATGCTCTGTTGGGATTTGTACTCGCCGCCATGGTGCTGGCGCTTATTGGTCTCGTCGAGTTTGCCCGCCATTGGCTGCTGTACAACGCGCTGATTGTCGCCCTGGACATGCACTGGGGAATGTCCAGCTACCTGGATCGTGGTGATTCATTACGCGCCAGCGCCACCACCGGCCAGGCAATCGCACTGGGTTACGTCATTAGCGTGGCCATCGGCTTTTACCTGTTCTTGCGCGAGAGCGTACGCAGCCGATTGCAGCAATGCCTCGGCGCGCTCTTGCTGGCTGGCGGTCTGTTTGCACCGCTGTCGCGTGGCCCCTGGATCGGTGCAGCCGTCATGATCACCGTGTTCATCGCCACCGGCCGTAAAGCTGTCAAACGCCTGATGCTTCTGGCAATCGCCGGAGTGCTCGCCCTTCCCCTGCTGGCCATCGTGCCTGGCGGGCAAAAACTCCTGGATCTACTACCGTTCATCGGTACGGTAGACGTAGAGAACATCACGTACCGGCAGCGCTTGATTGATAACTCAGTGATCGTCATCCAGCGCAACCCTTGGCTGGGCTCTTTCGATTACCGCAACACTCCTGAGATGCAGTCCATGATTCAGGGCGAGGGCATCATCGATATTGTGAATACCTATATCGCCCTGGCGCTGGACATCGGCCTGATCGGATTGACGCTATTCGTGGTTTTTTTCGCCACTGTGCTGCTCAGCATCCGCAGAGCTATGCGTTCGGTCCCCAACAAAGACGATGAGGCGCGCCGACTCGGACGTGCACTGTTGGCGGTACTGGCCGGGATACTGGTGACCATCTTTACCGTTAGCAGTATCACGGTGATCCCCGTGGTGTATTGGTCGGTGGCCGGACTGGGTGTGGCCTATGCTCAGATGGTGCGCAGGCTCAAGCGCACTGAGACTGCAAGCATTGCGAGCGCCAACCTTCAACCCTGGTAACGCTCATGACCTCTTTTGCTCACCGCGCCCATATGCTGCTAGTGGTTCTCCTTGCTGTTTGGCCGTTTAGCAGCTGGGCGTCGGACTGGGTCTCCAGCGTGGATGAGCGCAGCGGTCTGCCAATGCTGGCGCGCGGTGGCAACCCTGTAGTTTCGTCTTCATTCGCCTTCTGGGGGAGCAACTGGGAATGGACGGATTTACCGACCGCGTTCAAGGTGAACACCCCTTATAGCTACTCCCTTGCTGGCAAGAACAAAAACCTGGATTTCGACGTGACTGCGCAAATTCAGAAGGAAGACGAGCAGAAGTTGACCTGGAACATTGCCCTGGATGCACACAGCATGATGCCGGACGTGATGGGCGGGGGCATCGTCTTCAAGTTCGATCCTGCCCTTTACGATGGAGAAATGGGTGAGCCGGCTTTGCTACCCGACAACCGCGGCTGGTCCTGGGGGAATACACAAAGCCGACGCATCGAGATGCGTTTTGAGCCTGCACTGGCAAGTGTGTACTTTGAACCGGGTGATAAATCTCAGGTGCGTGCTTTTTTTTACAAGAACACGATCAAACCCGGCCGCCAGAATTTCAAAGCCACCTTGAGCCTATCTGGCGATGTGGTACTCGGTCCGACCACAACCGAGCGCTTCGGGCTGGCGGACACAAGGAGCTGGCCGAGTGACACGCTCGACTGGAAAACCTCGCCGGTCGATCTGTCCTTTCTTAACGCTCACGAAAAACCTGCAGGCAAGCGCGGCTTCGTCAAAGTATCCGGCGAGCAACTGTTATTCGCAGACAACACCCCAGCGCGCTTCTGGGGCACTAACCTGACGGCCTATGCGCTGTTTCGTACGCCAGACGATGCAATCAAGCTGCAGGCCAAACGTCTGTCGGCACTCGGTTTCAATCTCGTACGACTGCACCACCATGATTCCCCATGGGTCAGCCCAAACATCTTTCGCGACAGCAACCTCACGCAGGACACTCAGCAACTAAGCCCCGACTCACTGAAAAAAATCGACTGGTGGATCAAGTGCCTCAAAGACGAGGGCATTTATGTATGGCTCGATATGCACGTCGAGCGAGCCTTGACTGCAAACGACAACATCTATGGCTTCGATGAAATGCCAAAGAATGGCCAGAACAACGCCGATCTCAAGGGCTATGCCTATGTAAACATCACCATTCAGCAGGCAATGAAGCGCTTTGCCCAAGCCTATTTGACCCATGTAAACACCTACACCGGACTCGCCTACAAAGACGATCCGGCGATCGCCGCCGTACTGATTACCAACGAAAACGATGTCACCCAGCACTTTGGCAACGCCCTGTTACCAGACAAACGAGTGCCAAAGCACAACCAGATCTACATGGCCGAGGCCAAGGCCTTTGCGAACCAGCACAATCTATCTGCAAGCCAGACCTGGCGCTCCTGGGAGCCAGGCCCCGGCAAGCTGTTCCTCAACGATTTGGAGCGACGTTTCAACGTAGACATGATTCAGCACCTACGTGAATCAGGAGTGAAGGTACCCATCGCCACGACCAGTAGCTGGGGCGGCGACAGCCTAAGCTCCCTACCGGCCCTTACCGCCGGCGACCTGATCGACGTCCATAGCTACGGTGGCCCTGGACAGCTAGAGAAAAACCCGCTCACCAGCGACGGTTTACTGAACTGGATTGCCGCCGGCCAAGTGATAGGCAAACCCCTGACCGTCACCGAGTGGAACACTGAACCTTTCCCGGCACCTGACCGCCACTCGCTGCCACTCTATATAGCCGGCACCGCCAGCCACCAAGGCTGGGATGCGCTGATGCAATATGCCTACAGCCAGGAGCCGCTAACCGGCGAATGGATAACTGCCGACAACTGGCACGCCTATAACGACCCTGCAATGCTGGCCACCCTGCCCGCCGCCGCCTTGCTTTATCGCCGTGCAGACGTTCGCGAAGCAACAACGACCTATGTCTTCGCGCCGACACCAAGCACCCTGTTCAACCAACGCATCACACCCGCCAACGCGGCTCTACTGCGCACAGCCATGGAGAAAGGCAAGCTGGAAATCGCCATGCCACAGACGCCGCAATTGCCCTGGTTGCAACAGAGTGCTATCCCGAGCAATGCACAGGTGTTTCATGATCCCAACCAGTCGCTGCTGGACGCCAACGCCAGCGAGTCCACGACAGACACTGGCGAGTTAAAGCGCAACTGGAAACTAGGCATCTACACCATCAATACGCCACGCACCCAAGCAGCAACCGGCTGGATCGGCGGCGAGTCGATCAGCCTTGGCAACATCCAGGTTCAAGTGAAGACCGCTAATGCCAGTGTGGTGGTGCAAAGCCTGGACGACGCGCCTGTCGGCCGATCGCAGAATTTACTGATTTCGCTGGGTACCCGTGCCATCCCCAAAGACGACAGCAAAACACCTTTTTATGTCGAGCCCCTCGAAGGCACCCTGGCAATCCAGGCGCCGCAAGGCTTGACACTGTTCACCCACGGCATCCCTGGACAAATGAAGAAGCTACCCGCCACCTATCTTGATGGACGCTATACGATCAAGTTCGACGGCTTGCAAGCGTCGAACTGGTTGTTTTTGAAAAAAGGCGTCACGCCAGCTACAACCTCAGGCAACGCACAGCCAGGCCCTGTCAATACAACATCATCCAGCGAGCTGGTGACTCATTAGCTAACCTGTCTTTTAACGTAATGATCAGGCGGATCGAACTGGCGTTCCAATCTGCGCTTGCCCAGCAGCAGTTTCCAGGAGATCAGGATGAAATTTTTGGTTGTTGGTGGCGCAGGCTATATCGGCTCGCATATGGTCAAGCAACTACTGCGTGCAGGTCACGAACTGGTGGTGGCAGACAACTTTTCAACAGGCCATCGCGGCGCGTTGATGGGAGGGAGATTGGTCGAACTGGACATCGCCGACGCACAAGCCCTGGATGTCTTGTTTGCGGGACAGCACTTTGATGCCGTGTTCCACTTCGCCTCATTTACACAGGTGGGCGAATCCGTCACTGAACCTGCCAAGTATTACCAAAACAACCTGGCTGGAACCCTTACGCTGCTACAAGCCTTGGTTCGTGCCGGGGTTAAAAACTTCATTTTTTCCTCGAGCGCAGCCGTCTATGGCGATCCGGTGTATGTACCTATCGACGAAGAGCATCCCAAGGCCGCGATCAACCCTTATGGTCGCAGCAAGTGGATGGTGGAGCAGATGCTTGAAGATTTCGACCGTGCATACGGGCTCAAATCGGTCTGCCTGCGCTACTTCAACGCCGCCGGAGCAGACCCTGAAGGACAGTTAGGTGAACGCCGAGAACCGGAAACCCACCTGCTGCCACTGATACTGCAAGCTGCCTCCGGTCGGCGCACAACCATCACCGTCTATGGCCGTGACTACGACACACCTGACGGCACTTGCATTCGCGACTACATCCACGTTGTCGACCTCGTTGCAGCTCATGCACTTGCCGTGAATTATTTACTGGCAGGTGGTGCAAGCACGGCTTTCAACCTCGGAAACGGTCAAGGTTTCTCAGTACAACAAGTCATAGACACTGCACGCGCCGTGACCGGCCAGGATATCTCCGTGAGCGAAGCGCCACGCCGCGTCGGCGATCCGCCACGCCTTGTGGCCGATCCCCGCATGGCCAACATATTACTTGGCTGGCAACCGCAATTTGCCTCACTTGAACAGATAGTGGCGCACGCCTGGAGCTGGGAGCAGAAGTACCCTTGGCACTGAAAGTCGGCGCTGGCGCATAACGCCGAACGCCTGAGGGTGACGCTCTAGTAGTAAGAGCGGCTTGGGCGCTCGGCTTTGTTTAGTACCGTGCCAATCAGATTGGCTGTCCCCAGATGATAAAGGCTTTCCTCGATCTCTTTCTTGCTGTTCATGCCGTTGGCGACCACCAGCAGGACGCAGTCGAATTTAGGCAAGACGGTAATAGCATCGTCCGAACTCAACAACGGCGGCAAGTCGAAAATCACGATACGCGAGTCGTAGCGCTCGCGCAGATCAGCAATCAAATGGCTCACTGTGGGCGATGACAGCACCTCGGTGGAGAGAGGGATCGGCTCTCGCGTCGGCAGGACTACAAAGCGCGGCAAGGTCGGGTTGACCAGAACCTCTTGCAGTTCCGCTTCATCGTCCAGCAATTCATTGAGCGATTTCTCCATCGGCAGACCCAGGCAGGCACCCACCATCGGACGACGCAAGTCGAAATCCACCAGTAGCGCTGTCTTGGTGGTGTGATGGGCGATGCTCATTGCCAGGTTGATAGCCAATACAGTCTTGCCTGCCTCCGGAGTTGGCGAGGTGATAGCAAGCGTGCGCCAGCCATTTTCTTCCATGACTTTCAGAACTTGCGTACGCAGCAGATCGAAAGCCCCCCCCATATTCGAATTCTTGTTGTACGCCACAATGCGATTGCGCTCGAGATGATCTGGCCGCAGCGGTACCACTTTGGTTTGCACATAACTCAGCGCATTCAGACTTGCAGACTGCCCGGTCACTGTCATGGCTTTTGGTATTGTCACGAGACTTGACGAAGGCTGTTGCTCGGAATTCTCGGTATCGGGCTTGATTATTTCCATGGCTATATTCCTTATGCAAACCGGCCCAGAGCTTTAAACATCAGAAGGTCCAGAGGCATGTAGAAAAAGTGCAGGAGCACCAAAAAGAGCACGATCATCACGACTCCACCGAGGATCAATCGCGTTCGCCACTGCTTACGGCGTGCCAATTCCGCTCTGGTGTATATGTAGGGAATCGCAACCAATATGCGTCTACCCAGCACACTGGCCAAGGCTTCAGCTCCGCGCACGCGCTGGTTCAGCATCTCAAGGAGCATCACCAATGCGCCAGCGCCCACCGGAGCGAGAACAAAGCCCATGGCAACCACTTTTTTACGGTTCGGCCGTATCGGCTTTTCAGGCATCAATGGCGACTCCAGAAGAACAAAACGCTCGGCTTTGTTTTCCTGCTCCAGGCTTTCGGAAATTTTCGCACTCATTTCCTTGGTGCGTATTTCCTCGTATTTTTTTTTGGCGTTTTCATAGTCACGCATCAGTGTGACCAAGCCGCGCTCGACTTGCGGCGTCTCAAGAATTTGCGCCTCGTAGTCGGCTATTTTTTTGAGTATTTCCTGCTTTTGATCGGCCAGCGACTTGATACGTGTTTCTGCGGCAGCGATCCGGGCCTGAGCCTTGGCAAGGTCCAGATTGACTGGAGCCGCTGCACCACCAGCACCAACACCAACACCTTTGGTAGCCTCAAGTGCAGCAATTTTGCGTTTGACGGCACGCACATCGGGGTGGGCTTCGGTATACAGCGACAGTAACCGGGTGTACTCCGCCTTGAGGCTACCCAGATCTTGCTGTTTATCACCCGCCGCGCCGGGCAATCCATGCTTGGTCGCTGCTGCGGAAAGCTCCAACTCATTGAAGCGCAATTCCTCACGGGCAGTTTTGTAGTCACGGTCGACCTCTTTGAGCTCGGTTTCGGCGCGTGACAACATATTCATGCGCAACTCCTGATGCTCGGGAAGCGCGTTGCTGTGCGCTTGCTTGAAGTCTGCCAAGCGATTTTCCAGGGCTTCCAGTTCGACCCTGAGCTTGTCCGCCTCCTGCGTCAGAAACTCTGTTGTTTCACTGGCGCGCTCGGTGCGCTGCTTGATGTTTTCATCCAGAAACAGCGTCACCAGCTCGTTGGCCACTTTGTTGGCAATCTCTGGCTGCCGGTGCTCAAAGGAAAGACGGAAAGCAATCGTCACTTCTCCGCGCCCCTTAACGACAGCACTGACCAAGGAGACTGTAATCGCATTGCGCATTTCATCGATTTTCTCGGAAACGCTCAACTGCCTGCTTTGCGAATTAAAAAGATTGTACTTGTCGATGATCGCTTCCAGATGCTCACGGGTCATCACGCGCTGGCGAATGACTTCGATGCGCTCATCGGCAAAGGTATTGTTGTTCGCCGCCACCAGGTCTGGCGAAATCTGCTGAGACTCGACCAGAATAGTGCCAGATGACTCGTAGATGGGCGGGATAGAGATCGCGACCACTACGCTCAGGCCGAGTATTACCGTGAAACTCAGGATCAACAGCAAGGCATGGTGCTTGATGACAGCAATGTAGTCGTTGACCGACATTTCGTATTCAGAGGTCATATTCATCACCCAGCTGAATTTCAGAAGTTGGGGTGACTATAGGTCAAGGTCAACCCGACGACATTTGCGGTGGCATCCGGCAAGCCATCTTGCTGGCGTTCTTTGTACATGAAGGATAGGCGCGCCACCCAAAAAGGCGAGAGTTCCCGGCTAAACCAGACACCGACATTGCGCAGGGTATTAGGCGTTAGCCCTTTGGTTTTTTGCCATGAGGCATCAAAACCGGTACGGCTGGTGTCGTCGAGGGCATAACTCCATGTACCGTTCAGGTTATCAACCTCGACAAAACCTCCGTCGCCGCTGGCGACGGTACTACGACTGGCGCCGATACTTGTATCAACACGCTCACCGGTATAGTGCAACGAAAAACCGCCTTGGCCACGGGGGCGGCTGTTCGAGCCAGAGACTTGATTGACACCTGCGTAAAGCGACCCCTTGAGCCGCTCGGAGATCTCAAAGTTCAAGCCGGCAGTGGGGGTGTAACTGTTTGAGGAAGACGCCGCAGATCCCTGCTGCGGCTCATAACGCTTCACGCCAAAACGTGTGAATAGCTCCACACGCTCGCTCCATGCGTAGTTCAAGCCTAGGCGGTTCGAAAGCTCGTTATAGTTGGTCAGTGTATTAATGTCGTAAGTGACATGTGTGTAGTCGGTTTCGTTAACCAAGGTAGTTCGCTCACTGAGAGCGGTACTCCAGTTGCCGCCGAACGAGGTTAGCTTTTGCGTACCATCGGTGGTAATCACACCGGTTTCTTGAACCGCAGTGGAGAGCGTTGAGCTCTCGACATACTTCGCCGTGAGTCCAAAACCACCCGTTTCGGTCTCGCGCTGCCACCCTAACTGCACGTTGGGGTCTTCGCGGTCCGAAACGATGGACGTATCAGACGAACGCACCAGATTCATACCAAGACCGAACCGCCACTGATCCCGGTCTGAAGTACCGACAAGCGTGTAATCGGGGGCGATGATCGTACGAGTCACACCCTTCTTGTTTTCCGTAACAAGCACCGGGTTGCTGTCGTACTCGACAGTCGAAGGCACAACGATTGCTGAATGCCAAGTGGCAGCATAGGCCACACCGGAGCACGGCAAGATCAGGATGGCCGTCGCAACTCCCGTCGTTCGCAGCACAGGCAAGATAATCCTTAGTGCATCGCGCAAGGCTAAGGCACGACCAGCGTATCGCTGGACTGGAGTTGAATATTGGTGGACATGTCACTCCCGGACATCAAATCGCTGTAATGGACGGGCAGGATCTCTTGTTTAGCCCCATTGCGGCGCACGACCTTGATGCCCTCCTTGTCGGCGAATTTGTCGAGCCCGCCCGACATGCTCAATACTTGCAGCACTGTAGTTGGACCTGACATCTGTACGGTGCCGGGCTTCAGCACCTTACCCTGCACATAGACGAGATTGCCTGCGGTGCTCGTGATGACAACGCTCACGTTCGGATCGGGTATGAACTCCTTAAGCCTGGCAGCGACTTTCTTTGCAACTGCAGTGGCATCAAGCCCCGCAACATCGATTTGTCCGGCCAGCGGGAAGGTAATGCTGCCATCAGGAAGTACGTGCACCTCCTGTTTCAGCTTCTCTTCGCCCCAAACGGAAACCGAAATGACGTCACCCGGACTTAGCAGATAAGCCGCGGCTCTTTCGTCGGCACTGGTAATGCTGGGCCAGACCACCAGCGCGCAGAGCACAGGTAATAACAAACGCAACATAAGGATCCCTCCGACCAAGTAGCATGCACAGAGATTCACATAAAAACGGGGCGAAAACACTCCCCTCCTTTAACGCCAAAGAAACGATCAAACAGCAATCGCCTCGAGCTTCCTGGCGGCCAATTTACGCCGAAACCAAACATCAGACCGAAGAACACCCCGGCAATCATCCGGACGTTGCCCGGTACTTGTTCTTGAGCGTAGACCACGATAGCCGAGAACGCCGAAGCCAGGATGAAGCCGATCACCACGCTCAGCACACTGGTCCAGAACAGGTCCACATGAGGCAGCAACAGCGTGAACGGCGCCACGCCGAGAATCGAGAACCAGGTCACAGTCTTTCGGCCGACCTCGCCGCCCAAGGGCGGGTACGCGTGGTCGTGCTGGAACTTGACGGGCGTTGCATCAGCTATCGTCTAGGCTTGCTGGAACAGGGTCGGCTCTACGACTACAACCTGGCGTTCCTGCCGCAATATGCCGGTCTGGGCAGCGGCCGAGTGCTGCTTGATGAGTGGATTCGCTGGGGTCTGGACGAGGGCTGGCAGCACATCAAACCGAGGCTGCAACAGTGGCAAGCCAAACCTGCGGCAGCTGTCGCACGTTTGACCCGCCCCCCCGTCGTGACCGGCGTCGATAATAAATCGCGCCCACTGCACATCTCATGGAGGACGAAAATGCCTCGCCAAGTCATAGTCAACGCTGACGATTTCGGTCTCAGCCTGAACGAAAACGCAGTCATCCTGCGGGCCTTCCAGGCCGGGGTGATCAGCTCCGCTACCGTCATGGCCAACATGCCGGCCTTCGCAGCGGCCTGTGAGCTGGCGCAACAGCCACTGCTCAAGGGCCGCGTGGGACTGCACGTCAACCTCACGTACGGCCGGCCCCTCAGCCGGGCGATTCTCGAGTTACCAAACTTTTGCGACACGACTGGCGAGTTCGACCTGAACCTGCCACGCCACCGCTTGTGGCTCGCCCGTCAGCAACGCGATGCGGTGCTGCAAGAGCTCGAAGCGCAATGGCAACACTGCCTGGACAACGGCCTGCGGCCCAGCCACCTCGACTCCCATCAGCATGTTCACACTATCTGGCCGATCGGTGAGATCGTCGCGCGCTTTGCCGCCCGCCAAGGCGTTCCGGTGCGTCTGGCACGCAATTTGGGGCACAACCTCAGCCTTCCCACGTGCGTGTTCAAACACCTGCTCAACCGGCGTTTACGCAGCCTTGCCGGTGCTACAGCGGACTACGTTTGTACCCCGGTGGATGTGCGCAACGCCGCGCCACCGGCAGACGGGCTGCTGGAAATCGTCGCCCATCCGACGATGCTCGGTCGCGACTTTGGCGATGCCTATCTGTATCAGGGCGAGTCCTTGAGCAAGTTGCTCGATAACCGTCTGCCAGGCGTCCCGCGCGTGTCGTATAACGTGCTCGCACGCCCACAGCCGGTAGACGCCACGACAGCCCTGGATTAAAGCGCAACGCAGACAACACAATGCCCGCGACGGGTCACGGGCATTGTGCGAGGGGCTGATGTTTCAGGGTTTCAGAGGCCATTCCTGATCGAGATCCGAAAGGCTTTTGCCGTCGTCCGGATGTTTCCAGGTGGGATCCGGCGGATTCTCTTCCGGGGTCGCCTCGTCTGGCTTTTCATCTTCGCGATCTTCGTATTGCTCATACTTCTTTTCGTTTGCCATAGAGCCCTCCTCCTGAGGTTTGTCTTCAACTTTCAGGATAGAACAAAGCCGCTGCTTCGCTATGGTCCACGGGTGGCAACAGCCGCCTGAGAATCATGCAACGTTGAAATACGCTGAAAGACTACTCCTGTAGCAGCTGCCGAGCCCGCGAGGCTGCGTTCGAGGACGAAGTCCTCGCAAATCCTGAACCCGCGGTTTGCCTGGAAGAGCGCACTGTCTGATTCAGCGACTGCTTCGCAGCCGAACGCAGCCTCGCGGGCTCGGCAGCTGCTACGGGAGTTAGAACGGAAAAATGCGTAGATCCTGGGGCCTGTTCCAGAGACACGCCGTCACATTTGGCCAAGTGTCATATTTGCGCAACCTTACTGTCTTATTCTCCCGACACTTCCTTTGGCCTTAGAAGGTGCCGGCCTGATGCTGCGCGCTCTGTTACCGCTGCTGCTCTGCGGTTTGCTTCCTTTATCTGCCACCGCCACTGCGCTGCCAACCCCCGAGCGCGGCCCTGCCCTGCGCATTCAAGGCTCCAACACCATTGGTGCGGACCTTGGCCCGGCGCTGGCCAAAGGGTTGCTGCTGGAACAAGGGTTGCTGAAGGTCCATAGCGAAGCCTCGGATAAATACAATGAACAGCACATTGTCGGCCAGACGGCCCAAGGTCAGCGGGTGGTCGTGGACATCGCCGCCCACGGTTCCAGCACCGGTTTCGCCGCGCTGAAAAACGCCAGCGCCGATCTGGCAGCATCCTCGCGCCCGATCAAGGACAGCGAGTTGGTCGACCTCGAAGCCCTCGGCGACCTGAAAAGTCCAAACGCCGAGCAAGTCATCGCTATCGACGGCCTGGCAATCATCCTGCACCCGCAAAACCCGCTGACTCAATTGAACACCGAACAGCTGGCGCGTGTTTTCAGTGGTGAAGTGAAAACCTGGGAAGAACTCGGCGGCCTCGGCGGGCCTATACACCTCTATGCCCGGGACGACCACTCAGGCACCTATGACACCTTCAAGGAACTGGTTCTGAGTCATCGCGGGAAAGCGCTGGCCGAGTCGGCAAAACGCTTCGAGTCCAGCGAACAACTGTCCGATGCGGTCAGCCAGGACCCGCAAGGTATCGGCTTCATCGGCTTGCCTTACGTGCGCCAGGCCAGGGCATTGGCGATTGTCGACGGCGACTCGCAGCCGATGCTGCCGCTCGCCAGCCTGATCGCCACCGAGGACTATCCACTGTCGCGTCGGTTGTATTTCTATGTGCCACCCAACGACCAGAATCCCTGGAGCGACGCGTTGGTGAAATTCGCCCAGAGCAGCAAGGGCCAGGAGATTGTCGCCGCCAATGGTTTTATCGCACAGACAGTGCAAGCCATGAACGTCGCACCGAATCCGCACATGCCTGACGGTTACCAGACAATCACCGCTCACGCACAACGACTCACGGTGAATTTTCGCTTCGAAGAAGGCAGCGCCAGCCTGGACAACAAGGCCCGGCAGGACCTGTCACGCGTGCTCGACTATTTAAGGCAACACGACAAGCTGAACAAACAGGTGACACTGGTCGGCTTCGGCGATGCCAAGACCGATTCGCAGCGGGCCGCCCTGCTATCGAAACTTCGCGCCATGGCGGTACGCCGCGAGCTGGTGAAAAGCGGTGTGGTGTTTCGCGAGATTCGTGGCTTCGGCGCCGAGATGCCGGTAGCGGCCAACAGTGGCGATGAAGGACGGATCAAGAATCGCCGGGTGGAAGTCTGGGTTTATTGAGGCCTTTACAAGCCACTCACGCAGGCTACTCAGGCTTGCGCAACAAATACGTGTCCATGATCCAGCCGTTGGCCAACCGCGCAGCTTTTCTCACCCGTTCGATCTGGTCAGCGACGTCTTTGAGTTTGCCGCAAATGAGGATTTCATCGGGCGTGCCAAGGTAGGCGCCCCAGTAGATCTGCTGCTCCTGATCGGCAACCTGGTGGTAGGAATCTTCTGCGTCGAGCATCACCACCAGACTGTCGGCATCGCTGACCTGGCCCGCAGCCAGTCGGCGGCCGGTGGTGATTTCAATGGAACGCCCAATGCGGTTCAACGGCACCTTGTGCCGCGCCGCCAACGCCTGGACGCTGCTGATGCCAGGGATCACTTCGAAGTCGAAGGTGCAGCGACCCGAATCGAGGATCGCCTGCAAAATCCGCAGAGTGCTGTCGTACAACGCCGGATCGCCCCACACCAGAAACGCTGCACATTCGCCGTCCGCCATCTCCTCGTTGATTAGCCGTTCGAAGGTCTGTTGCTTGTCGCGATTAAGTGTAACGACGCTGGCGTTGTAGTCCACATCGCCGCGCTCCCGCTCGGGGCTGTGAGCCTCGACGAAGCGGTAGGCAGGATCGGTGATATAGCGCTCGCAGATTTCCCGCCGCAGGTCGATCAGCTTGTCCTTGCTCTGACCCTTGTCCATCAGAAAGAACACATCGACCCGGTTCAACGCGTTGACCGCCTGCATCGTGATGTATTCGGGATTACCGGCGCCAATGCCGATGATCAGTAGCTGCTTCATGGATGCTTCACCTCGCTGTGCGCAGTCGTGTCCAACAAACGCAGGCGCCAACGGCCATTGAAACGCAGTTCAGTGGCTGACAGCGGTTCGACGTCAATCAGGTTGAACGCCTCGGGGCCACACTGCATCACCTTCATCAGTGCTGCGCGGATCACAAAAGGATGGGTAATTGCCACGAAATGCCCAGGCGTTGTGCACAGTGCGTCCAGCCAGTCGCCCACTCGCAGGCAGAGTTGTGTCACCGACTCGCCACCATGCGGGGCCGAGGCCGGGTCGCCGAGCCAGGTGTGCAACGCCTCTGGTTCGGTCTTTTGTAGATCGTCGATGCGCTGCCCGCGCCAACGCCCGACATCATAGTCGCCGAGCGCCGGCACGATCTGCAGGTCGCTACCAAAAAGTTCGGCGGTCTGCCTGATCCGGGTTTCCGGCCCACCCAGCAACTGTGGCGCGCGCTTGAAGCACCCCGAACGACTGCCCTTCACCGCTTGCCAATCCATTTCCAGCGGCTCATCCATAGGAAAACGCGCCAGTTTTTGTGCGACGGTTCGAGCATGGCAAATCAAGGTCAAGCGGGTTACCGGCACGTGGGATCACTCAGGTTTGCGGGTACGAAAGTGTACAACCGATCATGCAACAGACAAATTTTGCCGCAACAACAGACGTCTGCGTAATACCTGTCAGCTAAACGTTAGTGGCCCCAAAAAGATCGCAGCCTGCGGCAGCTCCTACGCCGAACAGTCGAATCCGTACGTAAATCCGTAGGAGCTGCCGCAGGCTGCGATCTTGGCGATCCTGCACGCGCCGAAAGCCAATCTCCTACATGAAATGAAGTACTGACGTACAACATCAGTCGAAACCCGCGCAGGCCCCGTCAGACAAGACTTTCGCCCCACTTTGGTGCCTTGGCGAGAGCAGAAAAAATTCACTAGACATGTAGCATAAATTACATAAATACTCATTTAACGGATTATGAAACAAAAGCAACATAACCCTCCAGCAGGAGCTCGGATGCCCTCACTCAGAGACCGGATCACTGATCCCGGCCTGGACCTCACGCCGTCGGAACGCAAAGTCATACGGGCTTTGCTGGACCAATACCCGCGTAACGGGCTTGGCCCGATGTCGCGCCTGGCGGAACATGCCGGGGTCAGCGATCCGACTATCGTGCGTCTGGTGAAAAAACTCGGCTTCGGTGGTTATGCCGAATTTCAGGACGCGCTCCTCAGCGACATGGATCACCGGCAGCGCTCGCCCAGTGCGCTGTTGCAACCGCGTTCGCACCTCAAGCAAGACGATGCCTGGACCCATTATCTGGCGGACAGTCACCGCGCCCTGCTGGAAACCCAGGCCCTGACCCAGCCCGAAGATGTGCGGATTCTGGCTTCGTTGCTGCTGGATGTACGGCATCAGGTGCATTGCTTCGGCGGACGCTTCAGCAGCTTCCTCGCCCAGTACCTGCTCAATCACTTGCGTCTGTTACGTGCGGGCTGCTTCGCCCTGGAAGACAACGCGCAACTGCCCGATCGGCTGTTCGATGTGCAACGCCAGGACGTAGTGCTGGTGTTCGACTATCGACGCTATCAATCCCAGGCACTGCGCGTCGCCAGCGCGGCCAGGAACCGGCATGCGCGCGTCGTGTTGTTCACCGACATCTACGCCTCACCGCTGCGCGAGATGGCGGATCTGGTGATCACCGCGCCCGTGGAGTCGGCGTCAGCCTTCGACACCCTGGTGCCGGCACTGGCCCAGGTCGAGGCATTGATTGCCTGCCTGTCGCTGCGTTGCCCCGATCTTGCCGAGCGACTGGAAGGTATCGATGCACTACGCAGCGATTTCACCACTCACCTGCTGGAGGAAAAATAAGGATGTTTATGCTCCCCCATCGCTCGCCCCGCGACCTGCCGTTTGCCAGCGACCACACCGCGCTGTTGCTGGTGGACATGCAACGCGCCTGGCTTGAGCCGCAGTTCGACCCGCATCTGCAGGGGCCTGACGCCGAGTACTTTCTCAACCGTACCCGCCAACAGGTGATTCCCAACCAGCGCAAACTGTTGGCCGCAACGCGTGCGGCCGGGCAGAACGTCCTGCACACGATCATCGAAAGCCTCACCGCCGACGGTCGCGACTGCTCGCTGGACCACAAGCTGTCAGACATGCACCTGCCAAAAGGCTGCCGGCAAGCTGCGATCATTGAAGAGCTGACACCGGTCGAGAACGAAATCGTCTTGCCCAAGACCTCCTCCGGAGTCTTCAACTCGACCAACATCGACTACGTGCTGCGCAACCTGCAAACCCGTCATCTGATCATCGCCGGCATCGTCACCGATCAGTGCGTCGACATGGCCGTGCGCGATGCGGCCGACCGCGGTTATCTGGTAACGCTGGTGGAAGACGCCTGCGCGACCTACACCGCACAACGCCATCTGGCGTGCCTGAACGCGATCAAGGGCTATTGCTGGATCACCGACACCCACACCGTGCTCGACCGTTTGCAGGCGTTGCAGGCATGAGTCGCATCAATAGCAGTGAGCCCCTGACACCCGTGGCAATAACCACCATCGTCACCACTGACCTGATCGGCGTGACGCGTGGCCGCTCGTTTCCCACCGATGAACTGGAACATTACCAAACCGCCGGTTGCGGCTGGGTCCCGGCCAACAGCGCGCTGACCCCACAAGACATCATCGCCTCAAGCAACCCGTGGGGTGCCTACGGCGACTTGCGGCTGATCCCGGATCTGGCCAGTCGCGTGACGGTCAGCAACGGCCCCGATGCCGGTGCGCCGGCCCTGGATTTTATCCATGGCGACATTTGCGAAACCGACGGCCGTCCTTGGGCGGCCTGCCCGCGGACGCTGTTGCGCAATGAAGTGCAGCGTTACCACGATGAACTGGGGTTGCACATCACCTCGGCCTTCGAGCACGAATTCAACCTCACCACCGACAGCCCACAGGCCGAGCATCTGGCGTTTTCGCTGGAGGCCCAGCGTCAAGGCGCGGCGTTCGGCGGCTGGCTGCTCAGCGCCTTGCGCGCCGGCGGGGTCGAGCCGGAAATGTTCCTGCCCGAATATGGCAAACACCAATACGAAATTACCTGTCGGCCGACCCAGGGTGTCGCAGCGGCCGACCGGGCGGTCAACGTGCGCGAGATCACGCGCGAGATCGCCCGGCAAATGGGCCTGAACCTGAGCTTTGCGCCCAAGACTTCCGAGCACGCGGTGTGCAACGGCGTACACCTGCACCTGAGCCTGCATGATCTGTCCGGCCATCCGGTGCTGTATGACGCCGGGACCGCCAATGGTCTGTCGACCCTCGGTCAGCACTGGGCTGCCGGGGTGCTGCACTACCTGCCGGCACTCTGCGCATTGACGGCGCCGACACCGATTTCCTATGAGCGCCTGCAACCTCATCACTGGAGCGCCTCGTACGCATGCCTGGGGCAACGTAACCGCGAAGCCTCGTTGCGGATCTGCCCGACCGTGAGCCTGGGCGGTAAATCCGAGGCCGCGCAATACAACCTCGAGTTCCGCGCCATGGACGCCACGGCCTCACCTCATCTGGCGATGGCTGGCATGCTGATTGCCGGCCGACTGGGCATCGAGCAACGTCTGGCGTTAAACGCGATCACCGATGAAGTCCCGGATTCGCTGAACGAAGAACAACGCCAGCGCCGTGGCATCGTCGCCCTGCCCGCCTCACTCGACCAGGCCCTCAGTCACCTGCGGGACAGCGAAGCCCTGCTGGAAGCTTTGCCACGCGCCTTGCTCGACACCTATTTCGCCGTCAAAACCGAGGAACTGGCCTTGACCCAACACCTGTCGCCCGCCGAACTGTGTGAGCACTATGCGCGCCTCTACTGAGTCCGCCGAGTTTGGGCTCTACCCCGAGCCGGCTTACAGCCTGAGTCGGGAAGCGTCCGAGCACCCGCTGATTCTGGTCTGTGAACATGCCAGCCGCTACATCCCGACAGCCTTGAACAATTTGGGTTTGAGCGGCGAGGCCGCGCGCGAGCATATTGCCTGGGACATCGGCGCCCTGGCGCTGGCCGAAAGTCTGTCGAAAACCCTCGGCGTGACTCTGCTGGCGGCCAATTACTCGCGCCTGCTGATCGACCTCAACCGTCCGTTGCAAGCCCCGGACAGCATCCCGGCCAAGAGCGAGATCTACCAGATCCCCGGCAATCAGCACCTCGACGAAGCGACTCGCGAATACCGTCGCCAGTGTCTGTTCCAGCCATTTCACACGCGCCTTGGCGAACTGATCGATACACGTCTGGCCGAAGGCCGTGCGGTGCGTGTGGTGGGTATCCACAGTTTCACACCGATCTACTACGGCCAGCCCCGGGCGCTGGAAGCCGGCGTGCTGTATGCGCGGGCCGAGGTTTATGCAAAGCGCCTGATCGACGGGTTGGCCAGGCATCCACTGCGAGTCGCCGGCAATCAGCCCTACACAATCAATCCGGCGAGCGACATGACGGTGCCGTTTCACGGCGACGCCCGTGGTATCGATTCGGTACTGATCGAGGTGCGCAACGACCTGTTGCGCAACCGGCTGGCGGTCCAGACCTGGAACGATTATCTGACTCCGCTGCTGTAACGCGACGCGTCAGGCAAACAGTTTCAAGCTGCAAAAAAACACGGAGGGTTGTAGTGATAAAACAACGATAACAAACGCTGTAGCGTGTTTTGACCTGCCAGGTTCAAACACATTGCCGTATTGGCTTACAAGGAGAACCGCTTCATGGAAATAGAAGAGTTCGGCTACAAGCAAGAGTTGAAGCGTAGCCTGTCACTGACCGATCTGGTGGTTTACGGGATGATTTTCATGATCCCCATCGCGCCGTTCGGAGTGTATGGCTACGTGAATCAGGAGGCGCCTGGAATGGTGCCGCTGGCCTACATCATCGGCATGGTGGCGATGCTGTTCACGGCATTGAGTTACGGCAGCATGGCGCGAGCCTTTCCAATTGCCGGCTCGGTCTACTCCTACGCACAACGCGGGCTGAACCCGCATGTCGGCTTTATCGCCGGCTGGCTGATGCTGCTCGACTACTTGCTGATCCCGCCGTTGCTCTACGTGTATGCGGCGATGGCGTTGAATCACCTGTACCCGGACATTCCCAAGGTCGGTTTCATCCTCGCCTTCCTGGTCAGCGCAACCTTCGTCAACCTGCGGGGAATCACCTTTACCGCACGGATGAACATCATCTTTCTACTGGCACAACTGGTGGTGCTGGGGATCTTCCTGTTCTACGCCTGGACCGCCTTGCACGGCGGTGCCGGTAACGGTCAGCTGACTCTGGCGCCGTTGTACAACCCGGAAAATTTCAACTTCGCGCTGCTGATGCAGGCGGTGTCGATTGCCGTGTTGTCGTTCCTTGGCTTCGACGCCATTTCGACCCTGGCCGAAGAGATCAAGGGTGATCCCGGCCGCAGCGTCGGCAAAGCCGCGTTGATCACATTGGTGGTGATGGGGGTGATTTTCGTCGTGCAGACCTGGATCGCCACGGACCTGGCCGCCGGCATGGGCTTCAAGTCCGCCGATACCGCGTTCTATGAAATCGCCGAAATCGCCGCCGGTAGCTGGCTGGCGACCGTCACCGGTGTGGCCACGGCACTGGCCTGGGGCGTGGCGGTGGCGATCACCTCGCAAGCCGCCGTGTCGCGCCTGCTGTTCGGCATGGCACGCGACGGCAAACTGCCCAAAGTGCTGGCCAAAGTACACCCCAAACACAACACCCCGTACGTCAGCATTTACCTGGTGGCAGTGCTGTCGCTGCTGATCTGCTACCTGTTCATCAACTCGGTGGACACCCTGACTTCGTTGGTGAACTTCGGTGCGCTGAGCGGCTTCATGCTGCTGCACCTGACGGTGATCAACTATTATTGGCGGCGGCAGAAATCCGGCCAGGTGGTTCGCCATCTGATCTGCCCGGTGATCGGCTTCATCATTGTCAGCGCCATCCTGTACAACATGGGCGTCGATGCGCAGAAGCTCGGCGGCATCTGGATTGCGGTCGGTCTGGTCTACCTGTTTTTCCTCAACAGAATCGGCGCCAGCACGGTGTTGCCAGACCCCTCCAACAGTTGAAAGAGGCCAGTGTCTGGAAAGTCGAGCGGTTGCTGACAGGGATTGGCCGACCGCCATTGTGACGCGTGGAAACCGACAGTGATTGTCAAGCCTGATGCCCGGCATCAGGCCCTTAGATACAGGAGTACATCCATGCTGGCCTTACGCCCAGTTCAGTTATCCGACCTGCCTCAGTTGCAGCAACTTGCGCGCGACAGCCTGGTAGGCGTCACTTCGTTGCCGGACGACACCGAGTGCCTGCGCCAGAAGATTCTCGGCTCCTGCGCTTCGTTTGCCAGCGAGGCGCAAAGCAATGGCGCAGAGAATTATTTCTTCGTGCTTGAGGATCTGGCCAGCCAACAGCTGCTGGGCTGTTCGGAAGTCCTCGCGACCGCTGGTTTCAATGAGCCCTTCTACAGCCTGCGCAACCGCCCGTTCACCAGTGAGTCCCGTGAGCTGAACATCCAGCACGGAGTGCCAGCGCTGTCGTTATGCCAGGACCTCAGTGCCCACACCTTACTGCGCGGTTTCCACATCAACACCGAGCTTGAGCGCACGCCGACCTCGGAATTGCTTTCACGAGCCCGGCTGATGTTCATCGCCGCCCACCCTCAACGCTTTTCCGACGCGGTGATTACCGAAATCGTCGGCTACAGCAGCGACGCGGGGGAGTCACCGTTCTGGGATGCCCTGGGCAAACATTTTTTCGACCTGCCCTACGTCGAGGCCGAGCGCCTCTGCGGCTTGCAGAATCGGAGCTTTCTCGCCGAGTTGATGCCGCACTACCCGATCTATGTGCCGATGCTGCCGCAAAGCGCGCAGGAGTGTATTGGCCGGATTCACCCGGATGGTCAGGAAGCCTTCGATATCCTTGAGCGCGAAGGCTTCGAGACCAATAGCTACATCGATCTGTTCGACGGTGGGCCAACGCTTTTTGCACGCACCCCGAGCATTCGCTCTATCGCTCAGACCCGCACCGCCGTTGCGCACTTGAGTGCACACAGCCGCGGCAAGACGCTGTACCTGCTGAGCAATGACGCATTGGAAAACTACCGGGCGATTGTCGCCGAACTGGACTGGAGCGCGGACGCGCCCGTCATGCTCAACGCCGCCCAGCTCGACGCCTTGCAACTGGACAACGGCAGCCCGGTTCGGCTGATTGCGCTATGAAGCAGATCATCCGCACTCAAGGAGCTCCATCATGATCGTGCGCCCGGTTCAAATGAGCGATCTGCCCGCGTTGCTGGCGTTGGCAGACCGCGCCGGCCCGGGATTCACCACGCTACCGGCCAACGAAGAACGCCTGACCCACCGCGTGCGCTGGGCACAGCGAACCTTCGCCGAACAGGTAGAACGGGCCGACGCCGACTACCTGTTCGTGCTCGAAGACGACGATCAGCAAGTGATCGGCGTCAGCGCCCTGGCAGGTGCCGTCGGGCTGCGTGAGCCCTGGTACAACTATCGCGTCGGGTTGACGGTCAATACATCCGCTGACCTGGGGATCCAGCGGCAAATCCCGACCTTGTTTCTTAACAACGAGATGACCGGCCAATCGGAAATTGGCTCGTTGTTCCTGAGCCCGGATCAACGCCAGGGCCATAACGGCCGATTGCTGTCGGTCGCGCGGTTACTGTTTGTCGCCGAGTTCCCGCAGCTGTTTGGCGAAAAACTCATCGCCGAACTGCGCGGCAGCGCCGACGAGCACGGGTGCTCGCCGTTCTGGGACAGCCTCGGCCGGCACTTTTTCAAAATGGATTTCAGCCACGCCGATCACTTGTCCGGGCTCGGCAACAAATCGTTCGTCGCTGAGCTGATGCCACGCCAACCGTTGTACACCTGCCTGCTCACCGAGCAGGCTCAGGCGGTGATCGGCAAGGCCCACCAGAACGCCGAACCGGCACGCAGAATCCTCTGCGCCGAAGGCTTTTCCCACAAGGGTTACATCGACATCTTCGACGGCGGTCCAGTAATCGAAGCCCAGATCCCGAAGATCCGTGCCGTACGCGACAGCCAGTCGCTGGACCTGGAGGTCGGTACACCGGACGACAACGCGCCGATCTGGCTGATACACAACCGACGCCTGAGAAACTGCCGCATCACCACCGCCCGCGCCCGACAGGTCGGCAACAGCCTGCTGGTCGATCGTTTGACCGCCAAGCACCTGCAACTGCAACCGGGCAATTCGGTGCGCGCCGTACCGCTGCTCAAGCAACAGCAACAGGCGGTTGCCGCGTAATTTGCCAAACACCCGCTCTTGATGTGTCAACACGGGCCTTGTCGCAAGCCATCTCACCGCAAAACCAATCAAGAGCAAAAAGCCCGCACATGGCGGGCTCGCTGTCGATGGGGTCAAATCCTTTTGTCAGCTCAATCTGCGCTCCAGGATGTGAGCGATTCGTGAAAAGCCTGTCGCAGGATTGAGAAGAAGATCGACTGCACCGAACACGCTATTTAACTGAATCCGAAACGGGTTCCGGCAACCGCCGCCCGAGCACGTCCAGCAGATCACAGCCGTCGCGCAACGGAATGGCACACAGTAACGCGAAATCGTTGAGGATCACCGAGTCGCTGGCAATCTCCCCGCGCATGGCCAGGTTCTCCAGCACCTGAGTCACCGCACGAATACGATAACCGGCTGCGCTGAGCAGGATATCGAGCGGCGCGTGGGTATCGACGAACAGGGTCGGCATGTCAGAGCAGTTGCTGGTGAGGGCCATGTAGCGGTTGGAGGGGTGGGAAGTGGGCGGGATATAGGGTGGATCGGGGTTATAGGTGTTCATTGTTCTTATTCCTAACGTGTGGATTGAAGTCGCCAGACATCATGGTGGCGCTTATGCGCCTAACGTTTGAAGGGCTTCCACACCCTGTCACTGAATTTGCAGTGACAGCCCAAAGACTATCGATGAAGCCCATCACGCACCAGTTCATGCACACCGACACAGCACGCGGGAAATCTCCGACGAGTTCGCCCAGAAACTTCACCGCCTAGTACTTTGAAATGTGGCGCAGGACCACGCCCGTAGCAGCTGTCGAGCCTGCGAGGCTGCGTTCGAGGACGAAGTCCTCGCAAATCCTGGGTATGCGGTTTGCTTGAAAGAACGCGGTGCCTGATTTTACGACCGCTGCGCGGCCGAACGCAGCCTCGCAGGCTCGACAGCTGCTACGGATGTAGTCCTTCAGCGTATTTCAACCCTGTGTAAAAACCCGAGACCGCGTTGAAGTCAGGTCATGAAAGCAACAATTCACCACCACAAAGCCGCACGCGCCCCAACCACTCAGGCCGGCTGTCAGGCCGCCGTGCTGTTGCCGTTGATCTTGATCCACCCGCCCCGTCGGGAGGCCGAGTGGAGGTGTTCAGCAGGGGGTTGGCGCGCAGCGCCGTACGGCGCAGCCGGACACATCGAGAGGAGGTCGTCGCGCAGCAGACCGTAGGCGATGCCCCCTGATGGACACCGGAGCGAGGGAACGCCGAGCCTAGGCGAGGTGCCGTACGCTTGGGGCGAGCGTTTTTTTGCTTACTTTTTTTTGGCGCTTGTAAAAAAAGTGAGTCGCCGTCAGGGCGAAACCGTAAGTGGCCGTTACCGCAGAAATGGATATGTACATCTGCAAGAGATTGGTCGGCTGTCAGGCCGCCTTCGCGAGCAGGCTCGCTCCCACAGTTTTGATTGAGGTACATCTGCGAAAGATTGGCCGGCTGTCAGGCCGCCTTCGCAGGCAAGCCAGCTCCCACAGTTTTGATTGGTGTACATCCGCAAGAGATTGGCCGGCCGTCAGGCCGCCTTCGCAGGCAAGCCAGCTCCCACAGTTTTGATTGGTGTACATCCGCAAGAGATGGGTCGGCTGTCAGGTCGCCATCGCGAGCAAGCTCGCTCCCACAGTTGAACTGGGTGCGTCTGTGAAAGATTGGCCGGCTGTCAGGCCGCCTTCGCGAGCAAGCCAGTTCCCACAGGTCAACGAACTTCGCCTTTGAGGATGTCGAACAACGCCTGCGCCGCCGCCGACAACTCATGACCAGGCTTGGTCAACACTCCGATGGCCCGCTCAATCACCGGATCACTCAACGTAATGCAACAAGCCCCAAGTTCACGCATCTGCTCAACACACAACGCCGGCACAGCACTAACCCCAAGCCCACTGGCAACCATCCGCCCGACGGTTGCCAACTGATGACTTTCAAACTCCACCGGCAGCTTCATCTGCCGCGCCAGCAAGTGCTCCTCAAGCATCACCCGCACCGTCGACGGCCGCTGCAACGTGATAAACGGCTGCTCCAACAGGGTCTTCCAGTCAATCTCGGCACGCTCGGCCAGCGGTGAATCACTCGGCACTACCGCGACAAAGCGGTCGACATACAACGGAGTGAACGCAAGCGACGAACTCTGCATCGGCTCAAATGCCACACCCAACTCAACTTGGCGATCACGGACCATTTCCAGCACCTGCTCGTTGATCACGTCGTTCACCGTGACGTTGACCTTGGGGTAACGCGCACGAAAGGTCTTGAGGATCGGCGGCAGCAGGTTGCCGGCAAACGATGGCATCGCCGCCAGCGTCACCCGGCCGCGCTGCAGGGTGAAACGCTGACGCATTTCATCCTCGGTATTGTCCCAGTCAGCGATCAACCGCCGGGCCAGCGGCAGCAAGGACTCGCCTTCCGGGGTCAGCGCGACGTTGCGTGTCGTACGGCTGAACAAGCGCCCGCCCAGTCCGTCCTCCAGCGCCTTGATGGTCAAACTCAACGCCGACTGCGACAGATGCAGCCGCTCACAGGCCACCGCAAAGCTCAAACTCTGCGCCACCGCCAAAAACGCCCTGATCTGCTTGACTGTCATCACCGTTCCTCAACATGCAACCGCAACCGATTACTGAGTTTTATCTATCAATCAACCTTAAAAATCAACTTATCAAATCAATCTGGTAGAGCAACACTCCATCCATACGGCTAGCCAGCCGCCCACAAAGAATAAAAGAGGTGCATATGGCAGGTTTCGACAAGCGCGTGAGTTCCTATGAGGAGGCTCTGGCAGGCCTCGAAGACGGCATGACCGTGATCTCTGGCGGCTTCGGTCTGTGTGGCATTCCGGAAAACCTGATCGCCGAGATCAAGCGCAAAGGCACCCGCGATCTGACCGTGGTTTCCAACAACTGCGGCGTCGACGGTTTTGGTTTGGGCGTGCTGCTGGAAGACCGGCAGATCCGCAAAGTGGTGGCCTCCTATGTCGGCGAAAACGCCCTGTTCGAGAAGCAACTGCTGAGCGGCGAGATTGAAGTCGTGCTGACCCCGCAAGGCACCCTGGCGGAAAAAATGCGTGCTGGCGGCGCTGGCATTCCGGCGTTCTTCACCGCCACCGGCGTCGGCACTCCAGTGGCCGAAGGCAAGGAAATCCGCGAGTTCAAGGGCCGTCCGTATCTGATGGAAGAATCCATCACCGGCGACTTCGCCATCGTCAAAGGCTGGAAAGCCGACCACTTCGGCAACGTGATCTACCGTCACACCGCGCAGAACTTCAACCCGCTGGCAGCCACTGCCGGCAAGATCACCGTGGTCGAAGTCGAAGAAATCGTCGAACCCGGCGAGCTGGACCCTTCGCAGATCCATACCCCTGGCATCTACGTCGACCGGGTCATCTGCGGCACGTTCGAAAAACGCATCGAACAACGCACCGTGCGTAAGTGATCCCCTGCCCCCAGCTCAACGGAGAATAACAATGGCTCTTACCCGCGAACAAATGGCTCAGCGCGTCGCCCGCGAAATGCAAGACGGCTACTACGTGAACCTCGGCATCGGCATTCCGACCCTGGTCGCCAACTACATCCCCGAAGGCATGGAAGTCATGCTGCAATCGGAAAACGGCCTGCTCGGCATGGGCGCCTTTCCGACTGACGACGAAGTCGACGCCGACATGATCAACGCCGGCAAACAGACCGTCACCGCACGCATTGGCGCCTCGATTTTTTCGTCCGCCGAATCCTTCGCGATGATCCGTGGCGGCCACATCGACCTCACCGTGCTCGGCGCCTTTGAAGTCGACGTACACGGCAACATTGCCTCCTGGATGATCCCCGGCAAACTGGTCAAGGGCATGGGCGGTGCAATGGACCTGGTGGCCGGCGCAGACAACATCATCGTGACCATGACCCACGCCTCCAAGGATGGTGAATCGAAGCTGCTGCCACGTTGCAGCCTGCCGCTGACCGGCGCCAATTGCATCAAACGCGTGTTGACCGATCTGGCCTACCTGGAAATCGAGAACGGTGCGTTCATTCTCAAGGAGCGCGCACCCGGTGTGAGCGTCGAGGAAATCGTCAGCAAGACTGCTGGTAAACTGATCGTTCCCGACCACGTTCCGGAAATGCAGTTCGCCTGAACCGCACCCTGAGGAGAAATTCGATGCAAGAAGTCGTGATTGTTGCCGCCACCCGTACCGCCATTGGCAGTTTTCAGGGGTCGCTCGCCAGCATTCCAGCGCCGGAACTCGGTGCCGCGGTCATTCGTCAATTGCTCGCGCAAACCGGTCTGGCGGCGGATCAGGTGGATGAAGTGATCCTCGGTCAGGTACTGACCGCAGGCTCAGGCCAGAACCCGGCGCGTCAGGCGTCGATCCTCGCCGGCCTGCCCCACGCCGTACCGGCGCTGACCCTGAACAAGGTCTGCGGCTCGGGCCTCAAGGCGCTGCATCTGGGCGCGCAGGCGATTCGTTGCGGCGATGCCGAGGTGATCATCGCCGGCGGCATGGAAAACATGAGCCTGGCGCCGTACGTGTTGCCGACCGCTCGCACCGGCCTGCGCATGGGTCACACGAAAATGGTCGACAGCATGATCAGCGATGGCCTGTGGGATGCGTTCAACGATTACCACATGGGCATCACCGCCGAGAACCTGGTGGACAAGTACCACCTGACCCGTGAGGAGCAGGACGCTTTCGCCGCCGCCTCGCAACAAAAAGCCGTAGCCGCTATCGAGGCCGGGCGTTTTGTTGACGAGATCACGCCGATCCTGATCCCGCAGCGCAAAGGCGATCCGTTGTCCTTCGCGGTCGACGAACAACCTCGCGCCGAGACCACCGCAGCGTCCCTGGCCAAGCTAAAACCGGCGTTCAAGAAAGACGGTAGCGTCACCGCCGGCAATGCCTCTTCGCTCAACGACGGCGCCGCTGCGGTGTTGCTGATGAGCGCCGACAAGGCCAAGCAATTGGGCTTGCCGGTGCTGGCAAAAATTGCCGCCTACGCCAATGCCGGCGTCGACCCGGCGATCATGGGCATCGCTCCGGTGTCCGCGACCCGCCGCTGCCTCGACAAGGCCGGCTGGAGCCTTGATCAGCTGGACCTGATCGAAGCCAACGAAGCCTTCGCCGCACAGTCACTGGCGGTCGGCAAAGAGCTGGAATGGGATACCAGCAAGGTCAACGTCAACGGTGGCGCGATTGCGTTGGGTCACCCGATTGGTGCATCAGGTTGCCGGGTGCTGGTGTCGCTGCTGCACGAGATGATCAAGCGTGACGCCAAGAAAGGCCTCGCCACCCTGTGCATCGGTGGCGGTCAGGGCGTTGCTCTGGCGATCGAACGAGCCTAAGCCCGTAGGGGTTCAACAGTCAGCGTGCGGACCCACGATATCCGCTCGCTGACTGGCAACACACCCGGCGCGACTTCGGTGGCGTCGGGTTTTTTTTGCCTTGCGCAAAGGCCGTACGCAATGATCAATCGTCCAGGGGTGTCGGTGGTGCTGCAGCTTTTGCAGCCTTGCCGCCCTTCCCTTTACCGCCCTTGACCGGCGCAGCCTCTACCGGCGGCGGCGCAGGTGGCGCCGCTTCTTTCTCGGCGGCTGGAAGCTGGTCAATCGTGGCGAACAGATCCTTGGCTTCTATCGGGCCGAGGTGGTCGAGTTTTTTCTCACCGTCCTTGCCCACCAGAATCACCTTGGTCTCACCACTGACGCCCAGTTTCAGTTCACGGATCAGCGCCATGGTGGTTTGTGCATCGAGGTCCTTGCCGTCACGTTGGCCCATAAGGTTGACCACGGTGTACAGCACCATATTGCGTTCTTTGAAGGCTTGGCTGTTGGCCGGTTCCGCCAGGGACTTTTTCAGGCTGACCAGCGTCGGGTCGATGCTGCTGGGAGCGATGACGATCAGCGGCCGGTTCCTGCCGCGCTCCTGGGCCAGAGGGGTGTCGTTGTCGGCGGCGAACAAAGGGCCGGCGACAGCGAGCAGAGTAGCGAGGGTCAGTGACCGAATGAGCATGCGCATCTCCTTTTGATATCCACGCTTTATGATTGCGCATCAAAGCGAAAGATCCAGATCAGTTGCCTGAATTTTCTATCGCCATGTTGCGAAGCTTAGGTCAGCGGGCTTAATCCGCAACCGTATCCAGCGACGCCGGCTTAGACCACTCCGTTTGTCCAGGTTCGCGCCGCTCACTCCTTGGCACGCGGCACAGTGCTTGTTCGCGTACTACACTTAATTTGTCCCCCGTAGGGGGGACGTTGCCAAATCCGGGTCCGTAAGCAGCGAGTCTGTCGATAAACCTCGCTCTCGACGCTGGAGCCAATGGCCTATCGTAATTGTCCTGTGGGGCGCGCCCCCACAGTGACATCATGCAGGACGACGTTTTCGCGTCCCACTCGCCCGGACATACCTCATGCCCGGGCATTCGCGTGGCAGACGATTTGGCTTCACAACGCGCCTGCACTGTCGCCCTGATCATCCGTCCGACCGCCGTCTGAAAGGTTGCTGCCTGCGCATGCGCCCTCCTTCATCGGTGGTCTTTTTTCAGGAGGAGCAGTTATGGACGAAGCCAAACTCAATGACTTCATGGGCAAGCTGATTTCCGACATGGGCGGCGCAGCGATGCTCGCGAACGTGATCCTGGGCGATGAACTCGGTTTGTACCGGGCCATGGCCGACAACCAACCCGTCACCCCCGAAGTACTGGCCAGCAAGACTGGTTGCAATGCGCGACTGTTGCGTGAATGGTTGAGCGCCCACGCAGCCTCAGGCTACATGGAACACGCCAACGGGAAGTTCCGCCTGCCAGAAGAGCAAGCTCTGGCGCTGGCGGTCGAGGACTCACCGGTTTATGTCGCAGGCGGTGCCTCGGTGATTGCCTCGTTTTACCATGACAAAGACAAACTGATTGCGGCCATGCGCGGCGATGGCGCCCTCGCCTGGGGCGATCACCATAGCTGCATGTTCAGCGGCACCGAGCGGTTTTTCAGACCCGGTTACCGCGCGCACCTGGTCGGCGAATGGTTACCCGCGCTTGAAGGCGTGGTGGAAAAACTGCAAGCCGGTGCCAAGGTCGCGGATATCGGCTGCGGGCATGGAGCTTCAACAGTGGTCATGGCCAAAGCCTTTCCGGCCTCGAATTTTGTCGGCTTCGACTACCACGCCCCCTCCATCACCACCGCCACCCAGCGTGCAGAAGAAAGTGGCGTGGACGATCGCGTACGCTTCGTTCAGGGCACGGCCAAGAACTACCCGGGCAATGACTACGATTTGATCTGCTACTTCGATTGCCTGCACGACATGGGCGACCCGGTAGGCGCAGCCAAACACGCCTATGAAACCCTCAAGCCCGACGGAACGGTACTGTTGGTGGAACCCTACGCCAATGACCATCTCGACGAAAACGCGACCCCGGTAGGACGACTGTTCTACGCCGCCTCGACGTTCATCTGCACGCCTAACTCGTTGTCGCAGGAAGTGGGTTTGGGGCTCGGGGCTCAAGCGGGCGAAACACGGTTGCGGGATGTGTTCACCAAGGCCGGATTCAAGCATTTCCGCCGGGCAGCGGAAACACCGTTCAACTTGATACTGGAGGCGCGCAAGTAATCGCAGGGGCATCCCGTAAGCACGGCACTGCGAGGGGCAGCGCCGTGCCGGGGATCAAGATCAAAACGCCAACTTGTAACCGATGAACACCAGCATGACGGCCAGGCAAGGACGCAATACGCCATCGGAAATTTTTCCAGTCAGGTGACTGCCGATATAGATCCCCGGCAACGACCCCATCAGCAGAAAGCCCAGCAAGTGCCAATCCATATTACCCATGCTCGCGTGCCCCAATCCTGCGACCAGGGTCAGCGGTACGGCGTGGGCGATTTCTGTGCCGACCAGGCGTTTGGTCGCCAGGAACGGGTACAGGATGAACAGCGCCACAGTCCCCAATGCACCGGCACCGATGGAGGTCAAAGCGACCATCGCGCCGAGTATCGCGCCCGTGACGATGGTCAGCAGGTTCAGGTTCCGGTTACTGAGGTGGTAATGGTCGCCCGCATGTTTTTGGGCAAACGCCAAGAGCTGGCGCTTGAAGAAAATAGCCAGCGCCGTCAGCAGCAATACAAAGCCCAACGCCTGCTTGATAACGGCATTGGTCGTTTGCGGATCCGTGTTGAGGTATTTCAGGAACAACAAGGTCATGGCAACGGCAGGCACACTGCCCAATGTCAGCCAGCCAGTAATTTTCCAGTCGATGTTCCGGTGCTTTTGATGAACCAGCACACCACCGGACTTGGTGATCGCCGCATACAGCAAATCGGTCCCGACGGCGGTGGCCGGATTGATGCCGAACCATAGAAGAATCGGCGTCATCAACGAGCCGCCACCGACACCGGTCATTCCGACAACGAACCCGACAACCAAGCCTGCGACTACAAAACCCAAATTACCGAAGTCCATTGCCATACCTTACAAAACCAGCGCGACGACTTAAAAATCTGGCAGTCAGCATAGCGATTTTTCTTATAACCACTTATACCAATATGATCTGACTTTATAACCTCCCGCCATCAACCTTCGCCGCTCAATTCTCCTTGTTGCGCCATGACCGTCTGGCTGACACAACAGCTCGTTTTGATATTTTTATTTTCACGCAATTGATTTATGAAATAAAACATGTCAATCATATGCACCATGGACACGCAACCCGCTGCACACCCCCGCCAGACCGGAAGGCATTCACCCCCGAAACACCCTATCCACGGAGTCAACAATATGAACAAGACAGGACTTCTGGCTGCTCTGGCGTTTTGCGCCGTCAGCACCCTGGCCCACGCTGACGAAGACAGTCTGCGTATCGGTATCGAAGCCGCGTACCCGCCGTTCTCCTTCAAGACCCCGGAAGGCAACATCAGCGGGTTCGACTACGACATCGGCAACGCCTTGTGTGAAGAAATGAAGATCAAATGCCAGTGGGTCATCCAGGAATTCGACGGGATGATCCCCTCGTTGAAAGTGCGCAAGATCGATGCGGTGCTGTCGTCGATGTCGATTACCGACGACCGCTTGAAGTCAGTCGACTTCAGCAAAAAGTACTACCACACCCCTGGTAAGTTCGCGATGAAGGCCGGCCAGGTCCTCAACGACCCTAAGGTCGATCTCAAAGGCAAGAAACTCGGCGTGCAACGCTCCTCGACCTACGACCGTTACGCCACCGAGCAACTGGCACCCGCCGGCGTCGAGGTCGTGCGCTACTCATCGCAAAGCGAAGCCTCGCTGGACCTGGCATCGGGCCGACTGGACGCCACCCTCGCCGACAGCGTCAACACCGATGAGAGCTTCATCAAGACCCCCGCCGGGAACGGCTTCGCCCTCGTGGGACCGGACATCAATGACCCGAAATACTTCGGCCGAGGCGCCGGGATTGCGCTGCGCAAAGGCGATACCGCGAACGCGGCACGCCTGAACACGGCGATTGATGCGATCCGTGCCAATGGCAAGTACCAGCAGGTAATGGCCAAGTACTTCGCGTTCGATATCTACGGCGAATAAGCCTTGTGGGAGCGAGCTTGCTCCGGGCGGCGTTCCGACGATGACGGCAGCACATTCAACATCAATGTTGACTGATATTCCGCCATCGCGAGCAAGCTCGCTCCCACAGGTTTGCACCTTGATTGATAGCAATTAACCCGTATGGTCCCGCGCGCCTGCCGGCGCTTCGGGTGAGGAACTTCATCATGCTTCACGGCTACGGATCGAGCATTCTCGATGGCGCCTGGCTGTCGATCAATCTGGCTCTGAGCTCCATGGCACTGGCCATTACCCTGGGTCTGATCGGCGCGGCGTTTCGCCTCTCGCCGCTCAAATGGTTGTCGACACTGGGCGAAGGCTACACAACGGTGATTCGCGGTATCCCCGACCTGGTACTGATTCTGCTGATTTTCTACGGCGGCCAGGACCTGGTGAACCGCATTGCCCTCGGGCTCGGTTATACCCACTACATCGACATCAACCCGTTTGTGGCGGGTGTCTGCACCATGGGTTTCATCTTCGGCGCCTACCTCTCGGAAACCTTTCGCGGTGCCTTCATGGCCATCCCGCAAGGTCAGGGTGAAGCCGGGGCGGCCTACGGCATGAGCAGCGCCCAGGTGTTCTGGCGGATTCTGGTGCCACAGATGATTCGCTTCGCGATTCCCGGGTTCACCAACAACTGGCTGGTGCTGACCAAATCCACTGCGTTGATATCGGTGATCGGCCTGCAGGACATGATGTTCAAGGCCAAGAACGCCGCCGACGCGACCCACGAACCCTTTACGTTTTTCCTCGCGGTGGCGGCGCTGTACCTGGTGCTGACCAGTGTCTCGTTGCTGGTGCTGCGCGCACTGGAAAAACACTACTCGGTCGGCATCAAAGCCGCCGTTCTGTGAGTGGGAGCGAACCGACCATGCTCGACTACAACCTGATCTGGGAAAACCTGCCGCTGTATTTCAGTGGCGCGTTATTGACCCTCAAAGTACTGCTGATTTCCCTGGCCTTTGGCCTGATGCTGGCCATTCCGCTGGCGTTGATGCGCGTCTCCCGCTCGCCGCTGATCAACTTCCCGGCCTGGCTCTACACCTACGCCATCCGCGGCACGCCAATGCTGGTGCAGTTGTTTTTGATCTATTACGGCCTGGCGCAGTTCGAAGCGGTACGCCAAAGCGTGCTCTGGCCGTATCTGTCCAGCGCGACCTTTTGCGCCTGCCTGGCCTTTGCGATCAACACCAGTGCCTACAGTGCGGAACTGCTGGCCGGCAGTCTGAAGTCCACACCCAACGGCGAAATCGAAGCAGCCAAGGCCATGGGCATGTCGCGCCTGACCCTGTACCGCCGCATTCTGCTGCCGTCGGCCCTGCGCCGGGCGTTGCCGCAGTACAGCAATGAAGTGCTGATGATGCTGCAGACCACCAGCCTGGCGTCGATCGTCACCCTGGTCGACATCACCGGTGCGGCGCGTACCGTCAGTTCGCGGTTCTACCTGCCGTTCGAAGCGTTCATCACCGCAGGCCTGATCTACCTGGCCCTGACCTTCATTCTCGTGCGCCTGTTCAAACTCGCCGAACGTCACTGGCTGGCGTACCTGGCCCCACGCAAGCATTAAGGAAATCCCATGGAGCACATTCATTACGTCCTGCCCTGGAGCGCCTGCGGCACTGAACGCACGCTGTCGCTGTTTCGGTTCGGCAGTGGCTCACGCAAGGCCTACATTCAGGCGTCCCTGCACGCCGACGAACTGCCCGGCATGCGCGTCGCCGTCGAACTCAAGCGCCGTCTGCGCGAGCTGGAATCACAAGGCCGCTTGACCGGCGTGATCGAACTGGTGCCGATGGCCAATCCGATCGGTATCGGGCAAATGTTCCAGGCCACCCATCAGGGGCGCTTCGAGTTCAACAGCGGCAAGAACTTCAACCGGGACTTTCCGGAACTGGCCGAAGCCGTGGCCGTGCACCTGGAAGGCCAGTTGGGCGCGGATGCCGAGGCCAACGTGGCGCTGATCCGTCGCGCGATGGTCGAGGTCATCGCCGACATGCCGCTGGCCGAATCGGAACTCGACGGCCTGCGCCGCCTGCTGTTGCAGCACGCCTGCGATGCCGATGTGGTGCTGGACCTGCACTGCGATTTCGAGTCGATCATGTTGCTGTATGCCCTGCCGCAAAACTGGCCGCGCCTGCGTTCACTGGCCGCACGCCTCGACGCCGGTGCCGTTCTGCTGGCCGAGGACGCCGGTGGCAATGCCTTTGATGAAGCCTGCGCGATTCCCTGGTTGCGCCTGGCCGAACTGTTCCCGCAGGCAAACATTCCGCTGGCCTGCGTGGCGACTACCATCGAACTGCGCGGCATGGCCGACACCGATCGTGAACCGTGCATGGCCAGTGCCGAGCAAATCCTCGGCTATCTGGCCGAACAAGGCTTGATCCGTGGCGACTGGCCAGACGCGCCGTCCACCTGCTGCGATGCAACGCCCTTCGCCGGCGCGCAATACGCCTATGCGCCACACCCCGGCGTGGTGAGTTTTCTGCAACCGCTGGGGGCTCGGGTCTCGGTCGGTGACCCGTTGTTTGAAGTGATGGATCCGTTGACCGATCGCCACAGCGTGGTCACGGCCAGCACCGACGGCATCCTTTATGCCCGCGAACGTCTGCGCTTTGCCCAACCCGGGCTGTGGCTGGCCAAGGTCGCAGGCTCTACCCCCATTCGCCAGGGTCGCTTGCTCAGCGACTGACTCCAGAGAATCGACATCATGAACACACTTGAAATTCAGGATCTGCACAAACGCTACGGCACCCACGAAGTGCTCAAAGGCGTGTCCCTGGAAGCCAAAGCCGGCGACGTGATCAGCATCATCGGCTCCAGTGGCTCAGGCAAAAGTACCTTCCTGCGCTGCATCAACCTGCTGGAGCAACCCAACTCAGGCAACATCCTGCTCAATGGCGAGCAGCTGAAACTGGTCGCCAACAAAACCGGTGGGCTCAAGGCGGCCGAGCCGAAACAGCTGCAACGCATGCGCTCACGGTTGGCGATGGTGTTTCAGCACTTCAACCTCTGGTCGCACATGAGCGCCCTTGAAAACGTCATGGAAGCGCCGGTGCATGTGCTGGGCATGGACAAGAAGCTCGCCCGGGAAAAAGCCGAGCACTACCTGAACAAGGTCGGCGTGGCCCACCGCATGGGCGCCTATCCGGCGCACATGTCGGGTGGCGAGCAGCAGCGCGTGGCGATTGCTCGCGCGCTGGCGATGGAGCCGGAAGTGATGCTGTTCGATGAACCGACCTCGGCCCTCGACCCGGAACTGGTCGGCGAAGTGCTTAAAGTCATGCAGGACCTGGCGCTCGAAGGCCGGACCATGGTGGTGGTGACCCACGAAATGGGCTTTGCCCGTGAAGTGTCGAACCAACTGGTGTTCCTGCACAAAGGTCAGGTCGAAGAGCGTGGCAACCCGCGTGAAGTGCTGGTCAACCCACAGTCCGAACGCCTCCAGCAGTTTCTGGCCGGCAGCCTGAAGTAAGCCGTTCGCCGACCGTTGGCGTGCTGCACGCCAACGGTCGGCTTCGGATACACTGGCGCCCATCGGTATCGACACCTCTCTAAATCTCTCGTAGGAGCTGCCGCAGGCTGCGATCTTTTGGCGTTTACAAAGGACGCCGAAGATCAAAAGATCGCAGCCTGCGGCAGCTCCTACGGGTGATCGGATCACATGTGTAGATATCCATGCATTCATGTCGGGAACCATGCTTGGTCCCTTCCAATCTCCAGCGGATGTTGAGCCGGTTATGCCTACTCCTTCGAAAAACACCACGGTCTACGCTGCGCCGGTGATGCGCAAACTGGCAGAAATTCTTGCCGACTTGCAGCCGTCGCTGCGCAAGGTGGCGGACTTTATCCTGCGTCATCCGCTGAAGGCGGCGACCCTGACCATCGAAGAGATGGCCCATGAAACCTCCACCTCTCCGGCGGCGGTCAACCGACTGGCCAAGGCGTTGGACCTGGGGGGTTACAGCGGTATGAAAGCCGAGCTGGTGGCGACCTTGCAGCAGATGGTGTCCCCGGTGGACAAACTGCGCAACGAACTGGCGCACCGCCCCGGTGGTGCATTCGGTCTGCATGAACAAATCCAGAGCGCTACCAGCAACCTCGGCACCGCCGGCACCAACAACCACCCTGATACCTTCGAAGCCGTGGTCACCTGCCTGATCGAGGCGCGCAAGATTTACATCCTCGGGTTTGGCAACAGCGTCTATATGGCCGGTCTCGCGGCCTCGACACTGATGCCGTTCTGCGCTGACGCTACGGCAATCAGCATGGAAGGCGGCAACGAAAACGCGGCCTATCGACTGGCTGCGATTACCGACCAGGACGTGCTGCTGGCGATCTCGCTGCCGCGTTATTCCCTCGACACCCTGCAACTGTCGCGCTTTGCCTTTGAGCGTGGCGCGACCGTGCTGGCGATCACCGACTCACCCGCCTCGCCCCTGACCCACATTGCCCAGCATGTGCTGTTTGCACCCGCCGACCACCCGGTGCTGACCAGCTCCAACATCGCCGTGCTGGCCTTGATCGAAGGCTTGGTCGCCGGGGTGATGGCGCGTAACAAAGAGGCCGTGAAACTGGCGACCGAACTCACCGAAAGCGTGATGAATTACCTGCACATTCCCGGCAGCAGCAAAACCTCGAAAAAGTGAGGCTGCGCGTCACAGCCACCAGCGCAGCAGAAAAAAGAACCCCATGCTCAGCAGCATGCTGATCAAGGTACTGCGGGTGTAGAGCACCAGGCCGATGGCGACCAGTGAACTGATCAGGTACGGATTATCGTACTGCAAGTTCAATTGATGGTCGGGCATGAACACGATCGGCCCGCAGATCGCCGTGAGCATGCCCGGCACCGCAAACCCGAGAAACTGTCGCGCGTTGCTGCTCAAGCGCACCGGCAAGCGTGGTTCAAGGAACACGTAGCGGTTGAGGAACACCAGCAAGCCCATGCCGAAAATAACCGCCCAGACCATCATGTGCGCTCTCCATAAAACTTGTTGCAGATAAACCCGGCGCTCATCCCGAGCAAGCCGGCCAGCACCAGCGCCGAGCCCCAGTGCCAGTAGTTGAACAACACCGAGCAAAACAGCGACACCGCCACACAGACGACCGTCGGAACGTTGCGCACCACGGGGGTAATCAGCGCGATAAACGTGGCGGCGATGGAGAAGTCCAGGCCCAGATGCTCAAGACCCGGAATGCTGCTGCCCAGCACAATCCCGGCCAAAGTGAAGATATTCCACGCCACATAAAAGGTCAGGCCCACCCCGAGGGCGTACCAACGATTGAACTGCTGTTTGTCATATTGACTGGTCAGCGCGAACAACTCGTCGGTGAGCAAAAAGCCCAGCCCTACCCGCCAGCGACCCGGCAACGGCGAAACCACCGGGCGCATGCTCATGCCATACAGCAAGTGTTGTGACGTCAGCAGCAAGGTGGTCAGCAGAATCGAGAAAATCCCCGCACCGCCCTTGAGCATCCCGATCGCCACCAGTTGCGCAGCGCCAGCAAAGACAATGCTCGACAGGCCCTGGCCTTGCAGTGGAGTGAGGTTGGCCTCAATGGCCATCGAACCCGCCAACAGCCCCCACGGCGCAGTCGCCAGGGACAAGGGCATTACGGCGGCGGCACCGCGCAGGAAAGCACTGCGCGGCAATAGATTGTCAGACATAGCTCTCTACAACGAAGGAAAGGTCTCTGACTGTGTCAGCCGATCAGCCTTCTGTCTTGAACAATCTTGCGCAATTGCAGTTCCAGGCGGGTGATTGAGCGCGGACAGGTAAAAAGTACTGCTCGATAGACAAGGCAGTGACGAGAGATGGTCTATTTTTAATGAGTGCCGACTTCGGGTCGTTTGAGTGCAGGTGAACCTTATCGCCGGATACCCGGTCGATAGGTGCAGTCTGGCCAAGTTTTCCGGTGACCCCGTCGGTGGTAACAACTGGCCCGTTTCATTTGCTGGAGAACGCCCCTTGATAACGACCCGACGCATGGCCACGCTCAAAGCCTGGGGCGCCCACGGTTTTACCGCAACCGGCGTGGTGACCGCCTTCCTGGCGACCCTCGCCTTGTTCGATAACCAGCCCAGAGCCTGCCTGCTGTGGCTGGGCGTGGCGCTGATCGTCGATGGCGTGGACGGCTCGCTGGCACGCAAGGTCAATGTCCAAACGGTACTGCCGCATCTCGACGGGTCGGTGCTGGATCTGGTCATCGACTACCTGACCTACGTGTTCATCCCGGCCCTGTTCATTTACCGTTACATCGACTTACCGGCCTACACCCCGCTGCTGACCACCTCGGTGATCCTGGTCTCGTCGCTCTATTGCTTCTGCAACGTCAACATGAAGAGCAAGGACAACTACTTCCAGGGCTTCCCTGCCGCGTGGAACGTCGTCACCCTGTGCCTCTACATCATTGCGCCGACACCCTGGCTGACGCTGCTCACCATCATCGGCCTGGCACTGTTGACGGTGACCCGGATGAAGTTCCTTCACCCGTTTCGGGTGCGGCGGTTCATGCCGATCAACATTGCCGTAACGTCCATCTGGTTGCTGTGCAGCCTGTCGCTGGTCCTCAACCACCCGACCGTCAATCCTTTGGTCATGGGACTGTGGCTCGCGATGTCGGCTTACTTTCTGGGGATCTGCATCTGCCGCACCGCCGCGGACTGGCTCGAGCGCACCCATCACTAATGGAGGCATGAATGCCTATCCATATCGTGCAACTCGGCTCACCCCGAACACCCCATGAAGGCCTGCGCCTGGGCACGGTCCGCCGCCCACCTCGCGGCGTTCCGAAAGCCGAATTCGCCAGCCGCGACTTCTACGACACCTGGCTCCCCGTGCTCTCCCCCAGCCCAGAGTTGGTGGCCGAAGCCAAAGCTGCGGAAGACGAAAAAGACTGGGAAGCCTTTCGACGCAGATTCAAGGCCGAAATGAACCACCCGGCGCCCAGCCAACTGCTGGATCTGTTGGCCGCCCTGTCCCATCAAACATCGCTGGCCATCGGCTGCTACTGCAAGGAAGAACGCCACTGCCATCGTTCGGTGTTGCGGGAGCTGTTGAATGCTCGTGGGGCACAGGTTGTCGCGCCGGTCGTATAGACGATGGTTCTCATTTTGCCCGATTGTTCCCGGATTATAATGTTTAGGCATCCCAACCCGCCCAGGAGAGCCTTGCCATGAACTCGCCCAATCTCCACGAACGCCTGACCCGCGAAAATGCCATCCTGCTGCTGGTCGACCATCAGGTCGGCCTTTACACCGGCGTGCGCGACATCGACACACTGGCCCTCAAGCACAACGTCGTCGGCCTGGCCAAGGCAGCGCTGGCGCTGAAGTTGCCGATCATCGTCACCACGACGACCGAGAAGATGTGGGGGCCGCTGATCCCCGAACTCGCCGAAGCGCTACCGGGCATGAAGCGCATCGAGCGCACCAGCGTCAATGCCTGGGACGAGCCTCGCGTCGTCGATGCGGTCAAGGCGATCGGTCGCAAGAACCTGATCGTGACGGGTATCTCGACCGACGTTTGCCTCGCCTTCCCGGCGATCTCGGCCATTGCCGACGGCTTCAACAGCTATGCCGTGATCGATGCTTCCGGCGGCTTCACCCAGACGCAAGTCGACATGGGCGTAGCGCGCATGCAGCAGGCCGGCGTGATCCCCGTCGGTTATTCGAGCGTCGCCGTCGAGATTCTGGCCGACAACGCCGCCCCCGAAGCCGAGGCCGTCTACGCTGCGCTCGACATGCCCTTCGCCGGCTTGGTGTATGGCCTGAAGCAGTACTTCTCGCACAGTTGAGCGCCTACCGATTCAGCACGCGGCAAAGCTGGGCCAACAACCGTCTCTTACCCTTGAGTATCTTTCGCAGGGGGTGACCATGAAACGATTCATTGACGGTAACGGGACCTGCAAATCGAAACGCCCCCCTTAAAAAGGGGGGCGTTTCGATTAGTACCGATAGGTTGCCTGCACTGAAAATACATTCGCACTGTTTTCGTAATTGGCGCTGTATTCAGGTTGAAGGCCGGAGTTGTTCGACTGCTTTACCGAGACTTTGGAATCCCAGAGATAACCATAAGCAAAGTCTATCGTCAGATCGGGAGTCGGCAAATAAGCGCCGCCCAAGGTCACGACTTGGCGGTTACCCACCGGAACGCGCACGCTGCGATCGGCATTTCCTACGGGCGACGGATCATAGGCGTAGCCTGCGCGCATCAGCCATTGCGGGGTCAATTGATAGGATGTGCCCACTGCGGTGGACCACGTGTCGTGCCAGTTCAATGGTTCGCCCACACGCTCCAGACCCGCACTCTGGCCAAGGGCGGAAACATCGCTGTTGATTGCCTCGAACTTTTCGAGCCGGCTCCAACGTTTCCAGGTGGTCCCCAGGTATCCCGTCCAGCGACTATTGAAATGATGGGTGATGGACGTATCCACCGATTCGGGCATAGTAAGATCTATCTTGGCGGGATATTTTCCGTCCAGCGGGATAACGCTTGGGGAGCCGGAAACCTCAGTATTCCCTTTGAGGTGATAGTTCACCTTCGAGTGATAGTTAATCCCCCAACTCGTTGCATCACTCACGTCAACCAAGAGGCCGACGTTGTAGCCAATTGCCGTGTCATCGCCTTTGATGGTGACCCGTGTGTCCTGGCCATTGTTCAGGGCGCCGGTGGCCAAGTAATTCTGAAGGTTTGCATCGAAATGGTTTATGGTCGGTCCGCCACCAATGGACACATAATCATTGATCCGATAGGCAATGGTGGGCTGCAGGGTTACCTCCTTGGTCGAGCTATAGGAACCATGATAGCGGCCCTGAAAACTGCTCTCGTAGTCATTGATCAGACCACTCGGAGCATAGAGGCCCAGACCAATCGAAAGACGATCATCAAGCGGCGTCGACATATAGGCGAAGGGCACGACCGCCAAAGGTACCGAGTCCCCCTTATTCGTTCCTGCGACACTGCTCTGCGCATCACTGATGTCGTCGCTCCCCGAGATGATCGCGGCCCCGCCGGAAATCTCACTGCGCTGTAACTTGGTCAAGCCTGCAGGGTTTCCGTAGATGGTGCTGGCGTCCAACGCGGATGACGACCTTCCCGCATATGCAGTTCCCGCACTGCTGGCACTTTGTTCGTTAAGCGCAATACCATTGGCGCCTGCAATTGTAGAGGCGCTGAGCAGTGCCATGGCACTGGTGAACTTGATCCACGCAGCACACGTTCGCTGAGCAGAGAGACACGGGACCGCACGGCTATTCAGTTGCATATTCCACCTCTTATTTATTGTTTTTGTTGATTGCACGCAGGCAAGGCTTCGCCTTCCTGTGCACTTGTCAGTGCCGGTTGGAGTGGGTAGAAGTTGTGTAAAAAACCCTGGCGGATTAGTACCAGGGCATGTGTGCTGGACTTACGGAAGCGAATTCGGGCTCATTTAAGCCACTCGACTTGAAAGCTATAGTGTCCCAGGAGAGGAGCCAGGACTTCTCGACCAGTTCCGGCCCTGATACAGGCGACATGCCCACGGCGATTATCCTGCACGACCTCCACTGCAATACCCGAAAGCCCCAGGCGTTCCACTTCCTTATGGACCACTCTGGCAATCTCCCGCTGCTGCAAGGCGGGCTTGAATATCTTGCCCACGGCAGTCAGTGGCAGCGCTTCGAGAATTTCAATGCGCTTGGGAACTGCTGCCCGCTCGCTGATGTTGAGATGAGCGAACGCCTCAAGTTCTTCGGCGCTGCAGGCTTGCCCGGGTCGCAGTTGAACGTAGGCGACCGGCACCTCGCCCGAGTAGACGTCAGGGCTGCCGATTGCAGCGGCTAAGGCCACGGCGGGATGCGCCTGCAAAGCCTCTTCAATTTGCTTGGGATCGATGTTGTGGCCGCCGCGGATGATCAACTCCTTCTTGCGTCCGGTCAGCCAGAAGTAACCCTGCGCATCCTGGCGTCCCAAATCGCCGGTATTCAGCCAGCGCTGACCATCGATATCGATCCAAAGGCCCCGGTTATGACTCTCCTCCAGATAGCCACCAAAGAGGTTCGGGCCACTGATCGTGATCAGGCCGATCTCATCCACGTTGGCGTCACGCAGGTACTCTCCGGCGTCATTGAGCAAGACCGCGCGCATATTCTGATAGGCGATCCGTATCCCGATGGAGCCCATACGGCGCTCGCCATGGGGAGGATTGACCGAGGAGACACAGGCACCTTCCGTGAGGCCATAGCCTTCGAGGATCTTCACCCCGGTCCGGCTCTCGAATTCACGGAAAAGCTCAGCCGGCATTGGTGCGGCGCCACACATTGCATAACGAAGACTGGATAGGTCGCGGCCCTGCCATTCATTTTGCAAAAGTGCCGCATAGACAGTGGGTACGCCGGAAAAGAAGTTGATACCGAAGTGCTCGACCATCTCCCAGAATCGTCCGATCACCCCCTCGCCACGATACCCATGAGGCGTCCCAAGGATCACATGGTCGCCTTGAGTCCAAGGCACCAGTCCAGTCACCAGTTGTCCATTGACATGAAATAGTGGCAGACCACAAAAGATAACCTGGCCACCATTGCGCGGCTGCAAGTGAGCGGCCACGGCCCATGCATTGAATACTTCAGAACCATGGGTGCGCGCGGCGATCTTGGGAAGCCCGGTGGTGCCACCGGTACAGATGTAGGAGGAGCATTCATCCGGGCGGATTTGCCGACCGCTCTTCAGGTATGTGTGCGGTTGAGTATTCATCAGCGATAGCCAATCGTGGATCGCGATCCCCCTGTGTAATTCTCGCTCCTTGAGTGCCACGGCTTTCAGGGCCCCACGCACAAGTTCGGTGACATAGGGTTCCATGCTGACCCAAACGACACTCCTGATCGCGGGTAACTGATCCAGCTGCGAAGCCAGTTTGGGCCACAGGTCGCTGCCCGGAGTCGGCGCGAGCGTCACCACCACAGATGCCTTCGCGGCATTCAGCAAGCCAGCCATCTGATTGGCTTCGAGCAGAGGATTGATCGCCATGACGATGCCTGCCGCCTCCCCTCCCCATATCGTGAAATGAGTTTCCGGCAGGTTGGGCAGGATGAAGGCAAGTACCTCGCCCGGTTTTATGCCCAGGTCATGGAAGGCATTCGCCGCGCGGGTGATATCCGCGAAAAGCTGGGAGTAGTTCCACTCATAGGTGTGCTTGAAATCGGCGGCATCGGCGAAGAAGCTTAGCGCCGGCGCCCGGGGGGTGCACTTGGCCGCCTGTCGCAGCGCTTCATAAGTGCTGGAAGCCAGGCCGCGCTCCGACAAGGGGACTCGTTCGATATTTTCGATGTCGCTCAGGGTCTGTACCGTCATCAGGCTTCCCCCACGACTCGGTTGCGTTGCACGCCAAGGTCGATCACGCCATCGGCGCTGCGAATGCGCGCCTCGACCACATCACCCGGCTTGAGATACTGCGTCCGGCCTTCCTGCGCCTTGAGGAAAAGCTTCCACTTGGTGGCTTCTGGCATCAGGGCCGCAATACGCTGTTTGGCAGGCGAAGGTACCGTTAGCGCACAGCCGGCAGGAGTGCCGGTGGCGATCAGGTCTCCAACGGCGAGATCTTGCACGGAGGAGAGCTCGGTCAGGGTTTCAGCGGGGCCGTAAACCAGGTTCGCCGTGCTGTCGTTCTGTCGCACCTGATCGTTGACCGTCAGGCGCAACTGCAGTGCTTTCAGGTAATGCATGTCCTTGGCATCCAGAAGGCAGAGGTAGGGGCCGACCGGGCCAAAAGTGCGGAAGCTCTTGCCCTTGTAGAACTGCATCTGGGGAATCTGAATGTCACGAGCCGAGTAGTCGTTGACGATGACTATGCCTGCGATGAACTCATGCAGATTGGCGTCGGTGACAGCAACAGCGCCGGTGATCGCGCGTTTCATCACCAGCCCCAGTTCGATCTCGTAGTCAAGGAAGCGCACGCTGCGCGGCTTGATCAGGTCACTGTCAGCCGCCACCAGGCAACTCGTCGCCTTGGTGAAGATCATGTTGAATTTCTTTGCATCCGGGTCCATGCCCGACTCGATCATGTGCTGACGGTAGTTGGCGCCCTGGCAGACGAACTGCTGGTTACGGGTCACCGGCGACAACAGTTTCACTTCGCCCTCCTCCAACTCCGTACCGTTCATTCGAGCGAGGTCGTCGATACTGTTCTGGCGAATGAAGTCACCGGTGGTTTCAAAAACACCGGGGACAACAGTGATACGGCCTTGGCGTAGCACGCCCCAGTGAATACCGTTCTGAAACTCAAAGCGGACTACGTGTACAGCAGACATTGAAGGTACTCCTGGAGCAGTGTTTGTCCCGCGCGCGGCGGCGCGAGAACTGTGGTTGTTGTTCTTAGGAAGGGCTGGCGGAATTACCCGAACATCCGCATAAGCGTTATCAACTTGCGAATGGTCAGGTCCGGGCTGCGTCGCAGGTTGCGGATCAGCGCACGCAGATTGGTCAAGTTCATCTTGGGTTTTGTAAAGCTCTTGGGCATGCGCTGCCCCCACTGCGCCATTGCCTCGGGGCTCACGGGATGAATGCCCGTAGGGTGTACGGCCGTGAAGATATCCCCGTCGCAGTAATGCTCGTGCTTATCGCCCCAAGGGTCTTGCCAGTAGTCGAAGATCTGACTGCCCAGGATGTGCCGGCCGATTCCCCATGAGTGCTCCCAACCCCGCTCCCGCAGGACGCGCTGCCCCATGCCCACCGCGTCTGCATCGACGACCTCATAGGCGCTATGGCTATAGGTAGCCATGAACCCTTGCGCTATCGCGAGCGTATGGTGAGCCGTGGGTATCTCACCGAGGTCAAGGCGCATGAAAGCGACGATAGGTGTGCCGTCGGGGAGTACCTGCACATCGCTGGGAATAAACCCGAAATGCTGCGTATACCAGGCACAGGTCGCCTGGTAGTCAGCCACTTCAATCACGATGTGGCCAAGTTTGAGTACTTCAGGCGGAGCAATCGGCGAGCGCTGCGTGGAGTTGATGCGCGGCTGCTCTTGCGCCAGATTCCAGGGAAGTGGGGCTCTGTGTACCAGCGTTTTACCTGGAGCCTGGTCGCATACAGCTTCCACAATGAACCCGCAAGGATCAGTCAGTCTGACGTAATGCCCGCCGCCGGGATGTGCCGATTTCTCGACCGGTGACGCGCCCGGGATTCGAGCCAGCTTTTGCAGATCCTCGAGAGACCGGACTGCCAGTCCGAACCCGACAAAGCGTGCATGTTCTGCACGATGGACACGGTAACAATAGGCAGCCGGTCCAGTGGCGCGCAGATAGAGCGTATCGGCGTTCTGATGACTGACCGTCAAGCCGAAGTCAGTCAGGAAACGTGCCGCCTCGTTCAAGTCCGGCCTTTGAAAGATCAGGTGAGTCAGATCCTGGGCCTTCACCGTCGGCTGCGGATGCCGGGCAGGATGTTGTGTCGTCAACTGGGGCATTTGGTTTTTGTTGTTCATTGTTCTTGTTTTCCGGTTTTTCAGGGCAAAGCGATCCCCGACCCCCTGAAAATGCCAGAGGTGTTTTTTGTTGAGTCAGTTACCGCGCTCAGTCGAGAGGGGGAAGTGCCGGCAACTCTTTGGTTGCCAGCGCTCTAGCCTCCTCGTGAGACACACCCAATGCCCGCAGCACTAGCTCGGCCGTGTCAGAACCCGATTCGCGCCACGTTCTATGCCCTTCCAGCACCAGGAAAATCGAGCCGAGGACGCTGCTCGATATCAGCGTCAGTACTGAGAGCAATTGATCCTGCGCAAACGTGTACCGCCCGCTGGATATCCCGCTCAGAAGATCAGTAGTCGCTTGGCTGCTAAACATTTCGCGCAACGAAGAGTTGCTCATGGCGAATTTATGTATGAATGCTCCCCACTGAGGGTCCTCGTGAGCTCGACGAATGAAGAATCGAATGCCATTGGCAAGACGCTGAGCCGGATCGGAGAGGGAGTTGAAGCTCTTGTTGACGCGCTCATGCATCTCCCGCGCGAGATAGCCCGCGACCTCCTCGAACAGGTTTCCCATGCTGTCGATATTGCTATAGATCGTTCCGCGCGCCACTCCTGCCTCTTGCGCAAGGTCGAGGATGTTCACCTGAGAGGTGCCTTTTTCAGCGAACAGGCGAAAGGCGGCTTGATGAATGCGGCGCTGTATCGGATTTAGGGATTTCACGCTCTCTCTCCAGAATTACCTTATGGCTGAATTGAACACTCGTGTTCAGCTGACGTCAACAAGGATTTTTGAATCAAGGGCGCGCATCACAAAAAAAACCGCTCTATGCCTCATGAATCTGAATGTTATGAGCGATGTGGCGAGGTCCATGAAGGGTCTTTAGATTTCTACATATTGACTTAATTGAACACGCGTGTTCAGCTCCGTCGTACTTCTGGCTCATCTTCTCGGTAGAGCCATCAAACCGGCCCATTGATGTAAACCAGGACCTCAACAAACCTGAGGAGCACCGTGCCTACGTTGCTCCTCAGGTATTGGTCCTTCCCGACGGCTGGCCGATTTTTCATCAACTGAAGGACAGAACATGACCGGCTCAAAGCTCTTCGAACCGCTTCGATTGCCTAACGGCACGGTGATTCCAAACCGAATCGCCAAGGCTGCCATGGAGGAGAACCTTGCCAATGAGGATCACGCTCCAGGGGAAGCGCTGGCCAGGCTCTATCGGCGTTGGGCGGACGGTGGGGCCGGCCTGATCATCACTGGCAACGTCATGGTTGATCGCCACGCCTTGACCGGACCGGCTGGCGTGGTGCTTGAGGACGATCGGAACCTGGGCAAATTCAGTCTATGGGCCGATGCTTGCCGCAGTCGCGGAGCCCAGGCCTGGATGCAAATCAATCATCCCGGACGGCAGCTATTGGCTTCAATGGGGCAATCAGCACGGGGGCCCTCCGCGGTTGCCGTCGACATTCCCGGACTATCCAAGGCTTTTGTGCCACCCAGGGCCTTGAATGAGCAGGAGATCGAAGAGCTGATTGAGCGCTATGCCCATGCTGCAGTGCTGGCCGAGCGTGCCGGATTCACCGGCGTGGAGATTCATGCAGCGCATGGCTACCTGTTCAGCCAATTCCTGTCGCCCTTGACCAACAGGCGTAGCGACCGCTGGGGTGGCAGCCTGGAAAATCGCGCGCACATTCTCCTGCAAACCATCGACGCCATACGTCAGCGAGTGGCACCGACCTTTTGCGTCGCTGTGAAGCTCAATTCCGCGGACTTTCAGCGAGGCGGTTTCGATGCTGAGGATGCGGCTCGCGTGGTGAAAATGCTCAACGCCAAAGCGGTCGACCTGGTCGAGTTGTCAGGTGGCAGCTACGAAAGCCCGGCGATGCAGGGACAGACCCGCGATGGCAGCCGCTTGGCTCGAGAAGCCTATTTTCTCGAGTGCGCGGAGAAGATAGGAGAAATTGCGCGCATGCCGCTGATGGTCACCGGCGGCGTGCGTAGAAAGGAGGTCGCGGAGCGAGTGGTGAGCGGCTCGGTGTCGATGGTGGGGCTTGCCACTGCACTGGCAATCGAACCGGCCCTGCCAAGCCAGTGGATGGCAGGTCAGAACACTGAAGTGGAGCCCATCGTCGTCGGCTGGAAGAACAAGGCACTGGCATCGCTTGCATTGGCGTCGGTCGTCAAGAAGCAGCTCGGCTTGTTGAGCCAAGGGAAGCGGACAAAACCCACGACGTCGCCACTCATGGCATTGATCGGCAATCAGCTGAAATCTCGTCGCCAGGCAAAGAACTATCGGCAATGGATTGGCCGGGGCTAACGGGCCGAAGCTAACATCAGGACTAGGGTAGCGGCTTACTGGCGATTCGCTTGGCTCTGGCAGGTGTTACGCCCAGAGCCTTGAGAATCATCTCGGCGACCCGCTGATCGTGCTCCGCCACCGCACGCCCCTCGACAACCGAGCGCATGGCTCCGGTTGTGCACGATACGACCATGTCCAGGGCGATCCCTTCGTCCTCGTAAGCGCAAATGCCCGTGCGCAGACCTTCACGCAGGTCGCCAAGCACATGGGCAGCCAAGCGCGAGCGCATGGTCTGATCGGAATGGATAATGCGCAGCAGTGCGTTGGCCCATTGATGGTCATACGCGGCCCGGCATACGAACATGCGCACGCCAATCGAAAGCCGCTGTGCGCCGCAGTGCACGTCCGAGCTCAGGGCGGAAATGGCATCGGAGAACTCGGTCGCCATGGCGATGCCAACCGCCTCGAGTACTTCATCGCGCGTTCGAAAGTAGTTGTAGATGGTGCCGTTGGACACCTCGGCCTCCGCGGCGACCTCGAGCAGTGCGATCTCCCCCACCTCCTTACGCGCGACAAGACGCAATGCCGCGTCCACCAGGCCGCGACGGGTGCGTTCACGCTTCTTGTGGCCTCGAGTGAGAGGCTCTTGCGCAGTGGCTACTGAAGGAGAAATGGGGGACGGCATCTTCAGGCTCTTAGTCGAGGTGGTTCGTTGATGGTAATGGAAACGCTATCGGCAGTGACATCATCGCTGGCCAAAAGACCTCGGCAGTCTCTGAGGAAACTGGCCACTTCTGCGCCAGGGGCGTGGTGCATGATGATACGGTCGGGGCGAATCGCGACGAGCGTGCCTTTAGCCGCCAGCGGCAGGATGTCATGGTTCATGTCTTCGATGAAGTCACAACGGCCGCCGGAGCGTTGGCCGCGTGTTTTGATTTCCAGGAAGTGGCCGCCCATTTTTTCCCATGAAACGACTTGAGCAGTGGTCAGCAGTGACAATGGGTCTACGCCGAAACCAACCAGGGTCAGGTTGTCCCCAAGAGCATCGTCGCTCAGTTGGATCTGCTTTTGCATGTTGCGAACCCAGGCCTGGGGAAACAGGCTGCCACGTACCAGCTTGTCGCCCCGACAGTGCTTCACGAACAGACCGTGTTTGAAGATGTTCTTCGGCTTGATGTCCAACTGTTCGAAATACCTACGGGTAGCAGGAGTCAACGTCAGCATGCGCATCAGGCCGTGGATGAAGAAAGCTGCGATCTTGTTCTTGGGCATCACCAGGCGGCCCATGAGTTTCGCCAGATTGATCATCGCCTGAGCATGGGGACGGCGCTCTATGTCATAGGTCTCGAGCACCGCAGGCGCGGCATGGCCGCGAAGGACCCAGGCCAGTTTCCAGGCCAGGTTGGCGCCATCTCGAAGTCCCGCTACAAGACCTTGCCCGACAAAAGGCGGGGTAATGTGCGCTGCGTCGCCAGCGAGGAAGACGCGTCCCTTGCTGAATCTGTTGCAGCAGCGCGCGTGGAATCGATACACAGCCTTGCGCTCGATTTCCAGCTCCTGCGGTTTGATCCATGGCGCAATCAGCCGGGCTATGCTTTCCGGGCTTTCCAGCTCTTCGCGCGATTCGCCGGGTTGTAGCATGAACTCCCAGCGCTCCCTGCCGCCGGGTGCGGGCATGTGCGGCGTTGGGCGCCGTGGATCACAGAGAAACTCGATGTGATCAATCGCTGACTTATGCCGGTTCTTGACATCGACAATCAGCCAATCCTCCGCATAGGTCTGCCCTTCGAACTCCTGGCCAATCAGTGTTCTGACCCTGGAGCTTGCGCCATCCGCACCGACCACGTACTGGGCGCGAACGGAATGCGAGTGACCCTCCTGATCCCGTACGGAGGCGACGACGCAGTCCGACTCCTCGACCAGACTCTCGAGCTCGAAGCCGCCCAGACTGGTCACTGACTTCAGCCGGGAAACCTGGCTGCGCATCGCTCGTTCGAGGTCGGGTTGATAGAAGGTCACAAGCTTGGGATGGCCGTCGATACACCCGGCAGTGTTGGCGCGACCGAATTGCCCGAGAACCGGGGAGTGCATCCTTACTTCAGGGATAGCGATCTTCTCGAAAGCGTCCTCCGACAATCCGGCAAGTTGCAGGATACGCAGCGCCTCGTTGTCCAGGGCAATGGCGCGGGGCATCAGTACGATCTCATGGAGCTTGTCCAGTACCAGTGTCTTGACCCCATAGCGGCCGAGCAGCGCCGCGATTGTCGCACCTACCGGACCGTTACCGATGACCAGCACATCGACGGCGTTGGGAGGCAGTTCGGATACTTTCTTGTTGTTGTTCATATCGAGCCCTTGTTGTGATTGAAGTCGTGGGACGCGCAGGTCTCATCGTCAGGCCATGTGAAGATATGAAAAATTGAGACATATTTCAATATTGATATTTTTGTCATTATTTTTTTGAGATCATTACCACACCAAAATGAGACCACGTGGGCTGTGCTCAGGGGGTCAGGAGTGGGGCGAATCGAGTCCGCTCCGAAGAGATGAATCCAGATGCCTGAGGAGTGAAGTCACGCTTGCGTCAGTTTCCGACCGGCGAGGCTTGGCTTCCGGGCCGATCAGCGTTGTCATTGGAGCCATGCTTCACAGCGCACAACTTTGTTTTAATCTTCAGGAATCGATCGTGGCGCGTCCGCAGTCCCATCCGAACCCGGTCCAGCTCCGCTTCGTCGAGTTCGAGCTCGACGAGGCCAACGCCTGCTTGTTACGTAACGGACAAGCCGTGGCGTTAGCGCCGACTCCCTTCACTCTGCTGTGCGTACTTGCACGCCAGCCGGGATCGCTGGTGACCAAGGATGCCTTGCTTGATGCAGTGTGGGGGCATCGGTTTGTCAGCGATTCGGTGCTGAAGACGGCCATCAGCGATCTGCGCAAGGTGTTGGGCGACGACCCCAGGCAGCCCCGCTTCATCGAGACTGTGTCGCGGCGCGGTTATCGGTTCATCGCCGCGCCGTCCCCTGCACCTTCGATGCCGTCTGCATCCACGACGTTACCTGCGGCGGCTGCGCATCCGTCGCCGCCATTCATCGGTCGCACCGATGAAGTCTCAAGGCTGCAACGGGCGTGGGGGCGAGCTGACGGCGGCCACCGTGCAGTGGTCTGGCTCGCCGGAGAGCCGGGGATTGGCAAGACCACATTAATCGAACATTTCCTCGCCAGCCTTGGCGGCATCGCCTGCGCACGCGGCCATTGCGTGGAACACTACGGCAGCGGCGAGCCGTACTTGCCGGTGCTGGAGGCGTTGGCCGATCTGTGCCGCAGCGACCCTACCCTCCCGGCGCTGATGCGCGCCGTGGCGCCGACCTGGCTGTTGCAACTGCCGTGGCTGAGCACTACGGAGGAGCGAGATGCATTGCGGCGCGAACTTGCTGGCATCGGTCCGGATCGCATGCTGCGGGAAATGGGCGAACTGCTGGACCGCTACACGGAGCAGCGCCCGCTGTTGCTGGTGACCGAAGATCTGCACTGGAGCGATCGGGCGACGGTCCAGCTCATCGACTATGTGGCGCGGCGACGTGGCCGTACGCGGCTTATGTGGCTGTCGAGCTTCCGCCTCGCCGAGGTGGTAGCGCTCGATCATCCGCTCAGCTCGTTGCGCCACGAACTGCGCCTGCAACGTCTGTGCGAGGAAGTGGTGCTCGATCCATTCTCGGAAACCGAGGTCGCTGACTATGTCGCACTGCATTCGGCCTCGTTGGCGCGAGATGAAACTTTCGTGCGTGCCCTGCACGAGCGCACTGACGGTGTGCCGTTGTTCGTATCGTCAATCATCAGTGACGTGATGGACCCAACGGACGACGACGCCACCATCGAGGCTCGGCTGACGGGATTGGCGGTCCCCGAGAACCTCGCGGCCATCATCGATCACTACATCACCAAGCTCGGACAGGAGCAGTGTGCACTGCTCTCGGCGGCAGCGGTGTGCGGAGTCGAATTCCGGGTCGAGACAGTTTCGCTGGCCCTCGAGCGCGACCTCGCTTCTGTGACCGACACCTGCGAGGAACTGGTGCGCGAGCAGGTATGGCTCACACGGTCGCGGGCCACCGACGTTGAAGAGTCGGTAGAGCCCCCCTACTCGTTCCGGCATGCCCTCTTCCGCCAGGTGCTGTACGACCGCACACCGCGCTCATTGCGCACCCACCTCCATCGCCAGGTTGGCGCTGCCCTCGAACACGAGCGCACGGCCGGCGTGCCGGTTGCTGCCTCGGAGCTGGCAATGCACTTCGACCGCGCTCGGCAGCCGATGATCGCGCTGCGTTACTACGCCGAGGCCGCAGAAGCCGCGCTGCTGCACTTCAGTCCGGCCTTGTGTATCGGCCTGACTGAGCGCGCATTGGTTCTGCTGACGCAGGCACCAGAAGGGACCGAGCGCGATGCGCTCGAAATTACCTTGGCCACGCTGCTGGGGGTGTCGGCTTTCCACACGTTCGGTGTCGGCAACGAAGCCAGGAACGCGTTCGAACGCGCGTACACATTGCTAGCGGATGTACCCGAGCATCCAATGCGCGGTCGCCTGCTGCACGGATTCGGCTATCTGCTCGGTCTGCGCGGTGACTATGCGCTGGCGCTGGAGGTGGCGGAACGTGCCGAAACTCTTTCGTCCGAGACGAACGATCCAGCGCTCATGCTGGCGGCGTGCATCGTGCAGGGCGAGGTGCATCACCTTCAGGGTCGCACACAGACGACCCGCCGTTGGCTAGAGCGCGCCCTCGCGATTGCCGAGCCGCTGGACATCGGGGCGAACGAGATTTTTGCGGCCGATCCGCAGGTCATGCTGCACGGAATGCTGGCCATAGAGCTCGTGCGTTCTGGTCTGGTTGAGCAAGGTCGAGCCCACATGCAGCGGGCGCGGACCCGCGCGCAGGTGCTTCGCCAACCTATGACCTGGTTGGTCGCCACCTGGCAGGAAGTGTTGATCGAGGTGCGGATGGGCAACCCTGTGCGTGTGGCAGCACTGGCTGACGACATGCAGAAGCTGGTCGATGAGTATTCTCTGGCACTGGGGCGGACGGCTTGCCGCTGGTGGCGAGGCTGGGCCGACGCGCGTAGCGGTGCGCCGCGCGACGGCTACCGGCGCATCCGCGAGGCCTACGAAGAACACACCGGGCTCGGCATGCGCTCCGGTGCCAGCGAAGTGCTCGGCTACGCCGCCGAGGCGTTGCTGCTGGCGGGTGATTGCGACGCCGCGCGAGTCGAGCTGGAGCAAGCACTACGGGTCGGGGAAGAACTGGGCGAGCGCGTATACCTGCCGCAACTATTGCTGCTGGAGGCAGCGATTGCGCGGATGCAGGGCCGGCTCGACGCCGGCAACACTGCGGTGCGACGTGCGATTGAGGAGGCTCGTGCCCAGGAAGCTCCGTGGCTGGAACTGCTCGCACTGGTCGAACTGTGCGAGCACCACGACGCCACGACGGAGGACTACCAGACATTGGCGACGCTGGTTGAGCAGTTGCCCGAAACGGATGGAACCGAGCTGGTGAAACGCGCGCGCTCGCTGCTTCAGGCTGCCAAGCCAGCTTGAAGAGTTAAGGGCGCAACCCTGTGGGAGCGAGCTTGCTCGCGATGACGGCGGTACATTCAGCATCAATATTGGCTGACCCGCCGCTATCGCGAGCAAGCTCGCTCCCACAGGGTTGCGGTGTTCAAGCCCTTAACTTACCGGCATTAATTTCTGTGGGAGCGGTGCAGTCCCGACCGAAGTCTGACCTTTCGCTTACGACTCGACCCAGGGGACGGCCTACGCTGTCGTCGAACTTTCTTGAGCCCCTGGTCTGCGATGATCCTGAACCCTGAATCCAAATACCCGAGCCGCCGCTCGTACGTAGTGAAACTGCGTGGCGATGCCGCGCCGGGGGCCCTGGTGGGCCGCCTCGAAAACCTGGTCACCGGACGTCAGCGCGAGTTCTCGTCCGCCGAAGAGCTGCTGGAGTCGATTGCCTCAGACCTTGTGTCGGCGGCCGGCGAGCACATGGCAGATGCCGACGGCGAGTGACGCCTCCAACCTGAATGAGCGCTCGATATGGCGACCGAACGGCGACGCTTCGCTGACGACTTCGCGCACACCGGGCCCTACGCTGATGCCATCTCGAATCCACACGAGTCCAATGCGATGCCGCGACTTCCAGTTTCCTTTCCACTGCCCCTCCACACCGGCCGGACGACCTTGCAACAGACCGGGCTCGCCGTTGCGGCCGCCCTTGCCACTTCGATCGCCCTCGCCCTGGCCGGTTGCTCCACGCCGGTCGTCAAGCCGTCGGTCGACCTGCCGAGCAACTTCGCCGCGAGCACGGCCTCCGAGATGGAACCCGAGGCGGCGTGGTGGGAGGTCTACCACGACCCAGTGCTGACGGATCTGGTGCGCCGAGCAGCGCGCGAGAACCGCGACGTGAAGATTGCCGCCGAGCGTCTGCGCGCTGCGCATGCCGGAGAAACGGTCAGCCATTCCTGGCTGCTCCCGAGCGTCGGCGCATCCGCCTCCGGCAGCGATCGCAGCAGTGGCTACAACTCGGCCACGAAACAGGGTTATCCGGATACCAAGACCACCAGTGTGGGCCTGGACGTCTCGTGGGAGCTCGACCTGAGCGGCCGCCTGCGCGCCGGCGCAGCGGCGGCCAACGCCGATGCGCTGGCCGCAGAGGACAGCATGCGCGGCGTACGCCTGCTAGTGATGAGCGACGTTGTCAGCAACTACTTCTCACTGGTCGGCGCGCAGCGCCAGGTCGCGACGCTGCGCGCCATCTCGGCGATGCAGGACGAGACGCTGCGTCTGGTCACCGCGCGCCAGCAGGTGGGGCTGGCATCCGCCTTCGACGTCGAGCGTGCGCAGACCGACGCCTTGTCGGCGCGGGCGCAGATTCCGCCGCTGGAAACGCTGGCGGCCGTGTCGCGCCATCGTATCGCGGTGCTGATCGCCGACCAGTCCTTCAATACCGCGAACATCCAACCCACGGGTGGCGATGTGGCGGCGGTGCCCGAGGCCAAGCCGGGGCAGCCCGCCGCGCTGCTGCAACGCCGACCTGACGTGCTGGCGCTGATGGCGCAGCTCGACGCAGCCAATGCGCGCCGCCAGCAGGCCGCCGCCGAGTGGTTCCCGCAACTTTTCCTCGGCGCGTCCTTCGGCCGTCAGGGCCTGAACCTGAACGGCGCCGATCTCGGCGTTGCACGCTTCACCAACGTGGCGGGCCTGCTGGCGATGCCGATCTTCAACGCCGGGCGCACACAAGCGATCAACGAGGCTGCCAAAAGTGCTCAACAAGAGGCGCTGCTGCGCGCCGAAGACGGCATCGTACGGGCGCTCGAGGATGTGGAGAACGCCCTCGTCACGCTGTCGCAGGAACGCCGCCGCGCCGGGTCGCTGCAATTGGCCGCCGCGTCCGCGGAATCTGCGCAGAACCGTGCCCAGTCACTCTATAACCGCGGGCAGATCGACCTGTTGCCACTGCTGGATTCGCAGCGGGCGCGCCTGGCGGCACGCCTGAACGCCAACGAAAGCAACACCCGACTGCTGCTCGATAGCGTGCAGCTCTACAAAGCACTGGGCGGGGGTTGGCAGGTATTCGAGCAACCCGCCACCCCCACTGCTGCCACCAAAGCCGACCAGCCACCACTTTCCTGAGAACCTGTCGTTTTTCAAAGAGGAACCGCCTTGAAGAATTCCCTTACTGCGGCCGGCGCCCTGGCCGTCGCCGTCATGCTGTCCGCGTGTAGCCCGGACCAGCCCACCGTGCAGGCACCACGGCCGGTCCGCACCGTTGAAATCAACTACGACAATGCCCGCGAAGTCAGTCGCTACGTGGGCACCGTACAGTCGCGACATGAAGTCGACCAGGCCTTCCGCGTAGGCGGCAAGGTCGCCCAGCGCAAAGTCGATGTAGGCCAGATGGTGCGCGAAGGCGACATACTGGCTGTGCTGGAGGACAGCGACTACCGCCTCGCTGAGGAAGCGTCGCAACAGCAGTGGGCGGTTGCCGTCGAACAAACGCACCAGGCCGACTCGGAGCGCCAGCGCCTGACCGCGCTGAAGGCTGACGGCTCGGTCAGTGCGGCCGACGACGAGCGTGCACATACAAATGCCCAGACCGCGCATGCGACCGCCGAGGTCGAGGCACGAAAGCTTGAACTCGCGCGCAACCGGCTCAAGTACACCGTGCTGCGCGCCTCGCATAACGGTGTCGTCACGGCTGTGCGCTTTGAGGCGGGGCAAGTCGTGGCGGAGGGCCAACCGGTAGTCTCGGTGGCGAATCCGGATGAATCCGAGATCGTCGTCGATGTGCCCGAGGATCAGCTGTCCGTCTTCAAGGGGGCGCACTTCAAGGCATCACTGGCCAGTGCGCCGAACGAGACCTTCGATGTCACGCTGCGCGAGCTGTCGCCGCAGGCTGCGGCGCAAACGCGCACCTATCGCGCACGGCTTAAGCCGGTGAAGGCGCTGCCGCTGGGCGCCACCGCCACGGTAATGGCCGAGCGCATGATGACCAGTGTCTCGGTGGCGGCCGTACCGGCGACAGCACTGACGCAAAGCGCCGGCCAGCCGGCGCTGTGGGTAGTCACGCCCGCGGGCAAGGATCCGGTAGGCACCGTCGAGCTGGAGCGTGTGGCCGTTTGGGGCTACCGCAACGACGAGGTGCTCGTCTCCGGGCCGCGGGCCGGTGTATTGGTCGTCACCGCTGGAGTCCAGAAGATGACGTCCGGAATGAAGGTCGCGCTCCCCGGCGCGGCGATCGTTGACGCGAACACCACGCAGCAGGCTGCCCGATGAACAACTTCAACCTCACCGACTGGGCGCTGCGCCATCGCGCCATCGTCCTGTTCATGCTCCTCATTGTCGCGGTGGCCGGTGCCTTCAGCTTCACCAGGCTCGGTCAGCTCGAGGATCCGAACTTTTCCGTGCCCTCCATGACCGCCATTGTCATCTGGCCAGGCGCCACCGCCCAGCAGTTGCAGGACCAGGTCCTCAATCGCATGGAGAAGAAATTCGAGCAGCTCGACAACTTCGAGAAGGTGGTCACCTACGCGCGGCAAGGCTACGCAGGCATGACGCTTACCGTGCGCGGCGGCACCTCCAAGGCAGACCAGCGCGAGGCCTGGTACCAGGCGCGCAAGAAACTCAACGACCTGAACCGTGAGCTACCTGACGGCGTGATCGGCCCAATCGTAAACGACGAGTACGGCGACGTGTATGGCCTGATGTACGCGGTCAAGGGCGACGGCGTTGGCCACGCCGACCTGTCGGACGCGGCCGAGGACATCAAGCGCAGCCTGCTGAAGGTGCCGATGGTCAAGAAGATCGATGTCATCGGCAAGCAGGCCAAGCGTGTCTACGTCGAGTTCTCGCACGAGCGCCTGGCAGCGCTGGGCATTACACCGCTGGCCATCGCCGAAAGCCTCAAGAGTCAGAACGCCCTGTTGCCCGCAGGCCAGATCGACACCCATGGCGACCGCGTCATGGTGCGCGTGAGCGGTCAGTTCGCCAGCGAAGACGCTATCCGCAACGTGCCCATCGCCGCGAGCGGCCGGCTGATCAAGCTCGGCGACATCGCAACCGTCACGCGCGGTTTTGAGGATCCGCCAACCTACACGGTCCGCCATAATGGCCAGCCGGTGCTGATGCTTGGCATCACGATGACCAGCGACGGCAATATCGTAGACCTCGGCAAGGCGATGGGGATGGCGGTCGACAAGATCCAGTCCGAGCTGCCGCACGGCGTGGAACTGGAACGCGTGGCCGACCAGCCCTCCACGGTGAAGGACGCGATCTGGGACTTCGAGCGGTCACTGATGGAAGCGCTGATCATTGTGATCGCGGTGAGCCTGGCCAGTCTGGGCTGGCGCACAGGCCTTGTTGTCGCGACCTCGGTGCCGCTGGTGTTGGGTGGCGTGGCATTGGTGATGATGGCGATGGGCTGGAATCTCGAGCGCATCTCGCTCGGTTCACTGATCATTGCGCTCGGCCTGCTGGTTGATGACGCGATCATCGCTATCGAAATGATGGTGGTGAAAATGGAAGCCGGCATGGACCGCGTGAAGGCGGCCGCCTTCTCCTATCAGTCCACCGCCATGCCGCGACTGACCGGCGCACTGATCACCGTCGTGGGCTTCTTGCCTATCGGCCTCTCGAAGTCCACCACCGGTGAGTACGCGGGTGGCATTTTCTGGATCGTCGGCGCCGCGGTGCTGTTCTCGTGGATCTGCTCGGGTATCTTCACACCCTACCTGGCGGTCAAGATGCTGCCCAAGGACTTCGGCAAGCACCAGCATGCCGGCGATCCGTATGACACGAAGGTCTACCGCAAGCTGCGCGGCCTGATCGACACCGCCATCGAGCGCCGCTGGGTGGTCATCGGCGCAACGTTTGGCGCCCTGGCGCTGGCGCTGGCCGGTATGAAGTTTGTGCCGCAGCAGTTCTTCCCCAACAGTTCGCGCCCTGAGTTGGTCATCGACCTGCGCATGAAAGAAGGTTCGTCCTTCGCGGCGACCGCCGAGCAGGTGAAGCGGATGGAGGCGCAGCTGTCGAAGGACGACGAGGTCAAGTACTTCACCGCCTACACCGGCGCCGGTGCACCGCGCTTCTATCTCTCGCTCAACCCCGAGCTGCCGAATCCGGGCTTTGCCCAGTTCGTCGTGATGACCAAGGATCTGGACGCGCGCGAGCGGGTGCGTGCGCGGCTGATGACCGCAGCCGAGCAGCAGTTTCCGCAGGCATGGGTGCGCGTAACCCGGCTTGAACTGGGTCCGCCCGTCGGCTACCCGGTGCAGTTCCGCGTCGTGGGGCCCGATACCCAGGTGGTGCGCCAAATCGCCCGCGATGTGGAGAAGGTGGTCGCGTCCAACTCGAAGGTGCGCGATCTCCAGCTCGACTGGAACGATCCGGTTCGCACGCTGAAAGTGCAGCTTGATCAGGACAAGGCAAGCGCGCTGGGCCTCACACCGGCCGACGTGTCGCTGGCGACCCAGACCGTGATGAACGGCGCAACCCTGTCGCAGCTGCGTGAACACGAGGACCTGATCGACATCGTGGCGCGTGCCGTGCCTGAGGAACGCTTGAACCTCGACACACTGAAAGACATCAACCTCTACACGCGTCAGGGCACGGTGGTGCCGCTGTCGCAAATCGCACAGGTGCACTCTGAACTGGAAGAACCGGTGCTGTGGCGCCGCAACCGCGACATGGCGATCACAGTGCGTGCCGACGTGAAGGATGGCGAGCAAGGTGTATCGGTGACACAGGAAATCCAGCCGTTGCTCAAGGACATCGAAGCCAAACTGCCGACGGGCTATCGCATAGACGTGGGTGGCGCGGTGGAGGAAAGTGACAAGGCCAACAAGGCGCTGCTCGCCGTGGCCCCACTGATGCTGATCACCATCCTGCTGCTACTGATGCTGCAACTGCAGAACTTTTCCCGCATGTGGATGGTGATGCTGACTGCACCGCTGGGCCTGATCGGTGTGGTACCCGCGCTGTTGGTGTTCCAGTCACCGCTGGGCTTCGTCGCGATCCTGGGCATCATCGCGCTGGGTGGCATGATCATGCGCAACTCGGTGATCCTGATCGACCAGGTGCAAACCGAAATCGCTGAAGGACGCGACCCGTGGAATGCTGTGCTGGATGCCGCCATTCACCGGGCCCGTCCGGTGATGCTGACGGCGCTGGCCACCGTGCTCGCAATGATTCCGCTAACGCGCAGTGTGTTCTGGGGGCCGATGGCCATTGCGATCATGGGCGGCCTTACCGTGGCGACGCTACTGACGATTTTCTTCGTCCCGGCGCTGTACGCCGCATGGTTCAAGGTGGGTCGCCAGACGGTCGCTGATACCCAACAAAATGGAGTGATCGCTTAACGCTTGATGTGTTGCCCCCAAGACATCGGCAACCGAGACGACGGCAAGCGATACGCTACACTTCCTTGGCTCTGCCGCGGCACCTGAGGTGCCAAAACCCTGTCTCCTGATCCGGAGGTATCCAATGAGCGATAGCACCGAACTCACTTCCTTCACCGGCTGGGCCGCAACGGCGGCCGGCGCTCCACTGGAGCGCTATAGCTACGATCCCGGTCCTTTGGGGGACGAGGAGGTGGAAGTCGCCGTGGAGTATTGCGGCGTCTGCCACTCCGACCAGTCGCTGATCGATAACGAATGGGGCATTAGCCACTACCCCTTTATTCCCGGCCACGAGGTGGTCGGCAGCATCGTGCGAGTGGGCACACAGGTACGTGGTCTCGAAGTGGGACAACGGGTGGGCATTGGTTGGTACAAGGGCAGTTGCATGCATTGCTCCTCGTGCATTGGAGGCTCCCACCATCTGTGCGGCACAGCCCAACCCACCATCGTCGGCAGCAACGGAGGCTTCGCCGACCGCCTGCGTTCGCACTGGGCCTGGGCTCTTCCAATACCGAACGGACTCGACCCGGCCATGGCAGGACCACTGTTCTGCGCCGGTTCGACGGTGTTCAACCCGCTGGTGGAATTCGACGTCAAGCCCACTGACCGGGTCGGTGTGGTGGGAATCGGTGGCCTCGGTCATCTGGCACTACGCTTCCTCAATGCCTGGGGCTGCGAAGTCACGGCCTTCACCTCGTCGTTGAGCAAGCAGGACGAAGCCAGGCGCCTGGGCGCGCACAACGTAGTCACGTCGACCGACAGCAATGCGCTGAAGTCCATCGCCGGCACCCTGGATTTTCTCCTGGTCACCGCCAACGCCGACCTCGACTGGCCAGCCATGCTCGGAACCCTGCGCGGCAAGGGCCGCCTGCATTTTGTTGGCGCAGTGCCCGGCGCTATTCCAGTGCACGTGTTCGATCTGCTTCCCCAACAAAAGAGCTTGTCCGCCTCGCCGGTCGGCTCGCCCGGTACCACGGCGACCATGCTGGAATTCTGCGTACGTCATCAGATCCTGCCGCAGGTTGAGCACTTTCCCATGAGCCGGGTCAACGAAGCCATCGATCACCTACGCAGTGGCAAGGCGCGCTACCGCATCGTGCTGGACGCCAGCAAATGACCGACCGGCGCGTCGGGTAACACCGCACGCGCCTTCAACTGCGGCTATTACAGCAGCCCCCTTCACTGGCTCAAAAAGCATGCTTTCGGTCCAGGCTATCGCCAAAACCACGAATCACCTCCAGCAGCGACTTCACCCGCAGCGGCAGATTCCCGGCCGGGTATACCGCGTGCATCTGCGGGCTTTCGCCAGCACTGGAGGTGAGCGTGTATTCGGGACAGACCCGGAGCAAGCGCCCCGCTTCCACTTCGGGTTCCGCCAGCCAGTCCGCCAGGCGGGCGATCCCGACGCCCGCCAGGGCCGCCTGGAACACCGCCACGCCGGAGCTGAAACGAAACTTCGGATGAACCCGAAAGCTGATGGCCTGCTGCTCACGGCGAAAATTCCACTCCTTGAGAATCCGCGGCGCCGTATGCAGGATCAGCGAGTGCGCTTCCAGCGCCTCGATGGAATCGGGCATCCCGCGCCGCTCCAGATACCCGGGGCTGGCATACAGGTAACGTGAATAACTCCAGAGCGGAAAGCCGATCAGGTCACTGGATTGCGGAAACGCGCCGCGAATCGAGAAGTCCAGCTTGCTCTTGGCCGGGTCGATGCTCTCATCGGTGAAAATCACATCGACGTTCACGTCTGGATAACGCTCGCAGTATTGCGCGATCAATCGGGGCAATACCCCGTGTCCGAGAAGCTCGGGGGCGGAAAAGCGGATCCAGCCGTAAGCCAGTCCACTGAGACCGGCCAGGTCTTCATCCGCCTCGCGTTGCAGATCCAGCATTTTGTAAGCGTGGGGCAACAAGTGCTCACCCGCCTCGGTCAAGCTCACGGCATTCGACGAGCGATTGAACAACTTGACCCCGACACTTTCCTCCAGGGCCTGAACGGCACGGGTCAGCGAGCTGGGGGAGCGCCCCAGAGTACGTGCCGCCGCGACGAAACTGCGCTTGCGAGCCACCGTCGCAAAGGCTTCCAGCTCCCCCAACATATTCAGTGCCACTGCCCACCTCATTGCACTTTTCACAACGTGGCATTGCAACACAAAAAAGGCCCTTCCGTTAACCTTCCCGTTCAACCCACACCGCTGGACCTTCACCAACCCTTCATCGTCAGAGCCTGATTTCATGATCGATATTGTCATCCTTTGCGTGTTCGCCTTCGCCGCCGGCCTGATCGATGCGGCGGTGGGCGGCGGCGGACTGATCCAGATACCCGCGCTGTTCAACGTGCTGCCCACGGCACAACCGGCGGCGCTACTGGGTACCAACAAGGTCGCGGCAGCCTGCGGCACCGCATTCGCGGCCCGGTCCTTCGTGCGCAAAGTGGTGATCGACTGGGGGCTGGTGATCCCCGCCGCCTGTGCGGCCTTTGTCATGGCCTTCTTCGGAGCGGCCACGGTGTCGTCGGTACCGCAGTCGATGATCCGGCCGGCGGTGCTGGTGTTGATCGTGCTGATGGCGATCTACACCTTCTGGAAAAAGGACTTCGGCGCCCTGCACACACCCATGCGCATCGGTACCCGGGAAAAACTGCTGGCGGTCATCATCGGCGGTGCCATCGGCTTCTACGACGGACTGTTCGGCCCCGGCACCGGCAGCTTCCTGATCTTCCTGTTTATCCGCTGCTTCGCCTTCGACTTCCTGCATGCCTCGGCGTCGGCCAAACTGGTGAACATCGCGACCAACGTAGCGGCGCTGATATTCTTCATTCCGACAGGTAACGTGCTCTACCTGATCGCCCTTCCCATGGCGGCATTCAACATCCTGGGTGCGTTGACCGGTACCTGGCTGGCGGTTCGTAAAGGCGTGCCCTTTGTCCGGGCGCTGTTCCTGGTGTTGCTGGCGATCCTGATCAGCAAACTGTCTTACGACCTGCTCCTGCCAACCTGAAGAAAACTATATGCATTCCATGTTCGATCGCTTGGTGGCAATGCGGCAGATTGATGACCGCCCGTAACCCCGAATGGGCGTTAGCTCATACTTCACTATTCTTAATCACACACCGCTGGAACGGTTGAATGCAGGCTTGGCGACATGAGCGCCAGGCGCAAAGGCAGGGAGACGAGGCAGCCACTTGAATAGAGAATCGAATGATGAAAATGCTACTGATGGTCGAGTTCCCCCATGAACCCTTCAACGCTCTCGTCAGAGCCGGGAGGGTAGGCGAACTGATAGGGCGTATTCTGGAGAGCATCAAACCGGAGACTACCTACTTTACTGAGCTGGATGGAATGCGCTGCGGGATTTTCCTGATCAACGTACAAGACCCGTCTGAAATCCCCAGTTTTGCAGAACCGTTCTTTCTCAACTTCCAGGCTAGCTGCAAATTTCGTCTTGTCATGAGCCCGCAGGACCTGCAAAAGGCCGGTCTGGAAGCGCTCGGAAAAACTTGGGCGTGAGCAGCGATCACTACGGGGCGGTTATACACGCCCCCAAACCCTGCTCCGTCCTGGCGCAATCAAGTCGCGACGAACCCGATGGGCAAAGGTGATTGCGGGTAGCTATGATTGGAGACCATGACAGCCACTTTGCAGATTCGACAATCCTGCCCGCCCGGCGCCTGCGACTGCGGGCGTGAACAGCTGCTGGACGTACCCAGCAGTGATTTGCGCATCCTGTACCTGACCCGTCAGGAGGAAAAGCGCCTGCTCGAGCGACTGGAGAATCTTCGGAGCCTGACCGACCTCGAGCATATGCAGCGTCGGATGTACGAGCAGTTAGGCATTCGCCTGCAAATCACCCCAAGCTTCCACGAAGTGCGAAGTATGCGCGGCATCGGTATTCACCTCCTGGATCAACCCGGCCTGTGTCGCAAAACCCGCCAATCGATCCCTGCAGCCATTCGCCGTGGTTTGGAGATGCATCCGGAGATTGCCTACGAGTTGCTCAACGCTCACGACCTTTTGCGCGATGCCTGAGTGTTCAGAGCCACGGCAGCGCGAATGAGCGCCTTCAATGCTTCTTCATCAATCCTGTCGCCCTCATGCAAATCAATGGCACGTCTGGTGTTGCCTTCGAGACTGGAGTTGAAGAGACCTGAAGGATCTTCCAACGAGGCGCCCTTGGCGAAGGTCATCTTCACGACACTCTTGTACGTCTCACCGGTGCAGATGATTCCGGCGTGCGACCACACTGGAACACCTCTCCACTTCCATTCCTCGACCACCTCGGGGTCGGTCTGCCGGATGAGCGTTCGGACCCGAGCGAGCGTCTCGCCCCGCCAATCACTCAGCTCCTTGATTCGCGCATCTATCAGCTGAGAGGCAGAGCCTGCCGCCTCTCCTTCCTTTGAGTCGATCTGCTCGTTTTTCATAATGGTTTCGCCCTCCTCATGGTGGTTGTCGCTCGACCGCCACGTGAGTATTGCTGACTGACAGCTTTCCTCCAGGCAATCAAAGACCGTTATGATTCGAAAGCTGCCGGTCGCGACCCGTCGTGCGTTAAATCAGTGACCATTTTGAGGTCGTGCCTGGCAGTCGTTCCAGACATCGCGTATCAAGTCCTTGAGCATTAGCGCCTCGGCCCAGCGATCGGTGATCTCGCCTCCGTCAGCCCCCGTGATGGCATAGGGCGGTGGGCCGAGTTCACAGGTGAAGGACAGGCTGGCGGGCGTGTTCGGTCGGGCCAGCCAATCCTCGATCCCATAACGCCACCAACCCAGGAAACGCTCCAGCCAGGGTCGATGCTGAGCGAAGCTCAAGGGCACCTGGACCTGTTCGCAGTTGGCGACACGACCATGAAACCCCCAACTGTGGCGCAGGAATTCACGCATGTCAGCTCCTCAGCAATTGTTTGAGCGGCACATCGGCGTCGGCCAAAGTGTCCACCGAGAGCTGGTTCTGGTTAGCGATCAGCCGTTCGCACAGCTTGATGTCCTTGGCGACGCTATTACCCTGGCCCCAGCCGCAGGCACCCTGCAAACGTTGCTCGGCATCGAGGTAGAACAACAGAAAACCGCCACCCGGTGGCCTGCGTCAGCTTTCGATGAAACTGCTGCCTTCGCCGATGTGTCATACCATTACAGGCTGAATCATTCGGCGCGACCTACTACGGCGTTGCGTTTCTGCGTCCTGGTTCAAACGGCCCGCGCCGCCAGGCTTTGCAGTGTCTGCCAACTCAGGGAGTACAAACGTGCACGATCCCTTCAATCTTCTTCGTTTCGTCGAGGCCCAGCGCCCGGTTTTTACCCGAGTCATGGAAGAGTTGCGTGCCGGGCACAAGACCAGTCACTGGATGTGGTTCATCTTCCCGCAACTGCATGGCCTCGGGCGTAGCGAGATAGCCGAACGCTTTGCCATTTCTGGTACTGCCGAAGCCCGGGCCTATCTGCTGCATGACGTGCTGGGGCCACGGCTGGAGGAAAGCGTCAGTACCCTCCTGCAACACAGCGACAAGAGCGCACTGCAAATCCTTGGCCACCCCGATGACCTGAAATTGCGCTCCTGCCTCACGCTGTTCGCCAGCATCAAGCCCGAACACCCCCTATTCCAGCAGGCCCTCGATCAGTTCTTCGCTGGCGAGCCAGACACCAGAACTCTGACCCTTCTTGGAGAATAAGGTCGACGCGAGCTACGTCGCCAACACCACGTCGAACCTCGAAGACAGCGTGATCGGGCAGTTGGGCTCAAGCCAGCAGCTCGGTAATCCACCGGGCCTGTCGGGCGACGTCCTGCACCTTCTCCTCGGGCACTACCTGCCGCGCTCGGGCGAAACTGGTCAGGGTCTTCTGCTTCTGGCGCAGCATGCGCTGCCACTTGCCCAGGAACGCCGGGCTGCGTGCCTGCATCTGCAGCGGGCCGAAGTACAACTCCTCGGCGGTGTACATCACGGGCCCGGCGCGCTCGGCGACGATGATTTCGTAGTCGAAGCGGTTTTCCCGCAGCACCTCCTCGCAAAGGATCCGGTAACCATTTTCCATCAACCATTGGCGCAGTGGCTGCTCGCCGCCGTTGGGCTGCAGGATCAGGCGCTCCTGGCCGTTCAGGCACGTCTTGCCGCTGTCGAGGATGTCGCGGATCGTCTCGCCGCCCATGCCACAGATGCTGATCGCCGTGATCCCGTCTCCCGGCTCGATCGCCGCCAGGCCATTGGCCAGGCGCACGCTGATCCGCTGGTCCAGGCCGTTCTCGCGCACGGTGCGTTCGGCCGAGCGAAACGGCGTCAATGCCACCTCGCCGGCCACCGCCACCGCGATGGCGCCACGGCGCATCAACGCTACCGGCAGGTAGCCGTGATCCGAGCCGATATCGGCCAGGCGCGCACCTGCTGGCACATGCGCCGCCACGCGCTCCAGGCGCATGGACAATGTCTGTTCGTTCAACTGCCGCCCCTTTTCACCACGAACGTCCAGCACCTATGGCCGGATCGGGGCGCGATTCTGTCGAGCAATGCCGTGCATTTCAACTTTATGCGACCAGGGCCATGGTTCGCCCGGTCCTATCGCTCGCGTATCGGCCCAAAACGAACCCTGGTCATGCACCGCTTTTGGCCGACCTATGCGGAGCCTGAGAGGCTGTATGGGTCAGCTGCTGACCGTAGCGATTTGCTTCGCGCGACCGTTCTGTTTGCCAATCAGAAACACCAATAGCGAACCGATAGCGGTCAATACGCAGAGCGGCATCAGTGCAATTGGAAAGCTCCCGGTCTGATCACGCAGTACACCGATCACCGAACTCATGGCGCCCGTACCCAAGTGGGCAAAGGTATTGATCGCTGCAATCCCTGTGGCCAAAGTCGCCGGCGGCAGGGATTCGGAGCAAAGTGCCCAGAACGGCCCCTTGATCGCATAGTTACCCATCAATACGAGCGTCAGCAGTACCAGCGTAATGCTCAGGGAGTCCGTGAACAGCGTGGCAGCGAAGCTCACCGCAGTAATGGCTAGCGGAATAGCAGTGCTCTTGATCCGCTCCCCGCTCTTGTCCGCACGCAGTCCCCAGAAAATCATGAAAGCTGCGGCCATGCCGAACGGAATCATGTTCAGCAGACCCGTTTGCATGTTGGTCAGATGGAACGATTTCAGGATCTGCGGCATCCACAACGACAGCGTGTTGCTGGTTGCCGAACTGCCCATGTAGATAATCGAAAGCACCCATACATATTTGTTGGTAAACACGGCCTTGAGGGTGCCGCTTATGCTATGAGCGTGCTGAGGAATACCACTTTCGCGCGCGGCCTTATCGTTAGTCAGTTGCTCGCCTAGCCAATCCTGTTCCTGCTGAGTCAACCATTTCGCTTCGCTTGGCCGATTGGGCAACACTTTCAGCGCGAGCAATCCCAGCGTGATGGCGGGAATGGCTTCAAGCATAAGCAACCACTGCCATCCCTTGAATCCTGCCAGACCGTCTAATTGCAACAGCAGCGCCGACACAGGTGAGCCGAGAAAGTTGGAGAGTGGTATCGCCACCATGAATAGCGCAACTATTCGAGCCATGTACGCTTTGGGGATGCATTGCGTGAGGTAAAGAATGACTCCTGGAAAGAAGCCGGCTTCGGCTGCACCCAAGAGGAATCGGGAAATCGAATAGGATATTGGCCCGACCGCAAAGGCCGAACAGAAACCGACGATGCCCCACGTGATCATGATGCGCGCAATCCACCGGCGGGCACCGAAGCGCTCCATGGCCATGTTACTGGGCATTTCGCAAAGTACATAAGCGACGAAAAAGAGTGTGGCACCGAATCCGAAGGCACTGGCCGTCAGGCCGATATCCTGGTTCATGGTCAGCGCCGCGAAGCCGATATTGACCCGGTCAATGTAGGCGATGAAATAACAGAGTACGAGAAAGGGTATCAGGCGAACCCCCAACTTGCGCATGGTCGATTTTTCAATTTCAGTATTGGATGACTTGTTCATGGAAACCGCTCTCTTGTAATTGTAATAGGCTGCTCTTGCGCAGAACCTCTCGATGCGGCACGAGGGGTTTGACTGCAACGTGGTATTTCAGACTTTCTGCAAGCTTTCGTTACACGTGGGTAGGATGAATGGTCATCTGCAAATACGCGGGTGAGCTTCAGCCTTCACGTTTTGCAAAACCGAATAACCGTCGAGGTGCTTGCACGAGCAACGAATGGCTGAGTTGCATCGAACACTCCAGGGCTTGTCGCTGATCGATTACGGTGCCGAAATCGATGCTTTTCTCATGCTGCGTGTGTGGCCAGTCGCTGCCCCATACAAGTTGGTGGAGGCCGAAACTTTGCTCCAACAGCGGTAATGCCGATCGGGCGAAATTGATGTTTTGTTGCGGCGTACCTCCCAAACGATAAATTCCCGATACCTTCATCCAGATCGACCCTCTCGATCCCAACTCCAGTAACTCGGAAAACCCTGGCTGATCAACTCCCGAACGGGCATCCGGCCGTCCGAAGTGGTCAATAACCAACTTCAAACCGAATGGTGTCAATTGATGGATCAGTGCCGGCAGATCCTTTACCTCTCGATGCAATTCGACATGCCAGTCAAGATCAGCGATGTGGCTGAAAAATTCTCTCCAGGCACGATTGCGAAAATCAGGTACCGCCTTGCCCATCAGGTTCAAGCGAACGCCGACCACGCCTATGTGAGCCATGTCATTCAACAGGGCACGACTAACACCTGGCTCCAGCACGACCACTCCTCGCAACCGCTCCGGCACTTGCCTCAGCGCCGCCAACAGGTAGCTATTGTCGATACCCAGAAAACTCGGCTGCACCAATACGCCATGACTCAAACCATGGGCGCCCAGGTGATTCAGATACTCCGCAAGCGTGGCATCGTAGTCAGGGGCGTAGCGCCGTGTAACGGCCAGCTTCAGCCCCCGGCTAAAGACATGAGCATGGGAATCGATGCCAGTGATCGATGTTGAACAGGTATCGGACATGGGTTTTATCTATCGCAAGTAATGATCATCACGCTCGGGCGCTCTCGCGGCCTTTCACCGAGACGGATGGGATCGCAGCGTCGAGACTGCGACCACGTGTTTCCGGCAGGCAAAGGGCAGCGATAACTGCCACGCCATAAGCGATCCCGGCGTCGATGCCAATGGCCGAGCCCAGTGACATGGAATCACTCATATGGCCGACCAGAAACGGGAATACCGCCGAGAGCACTCGGCCGAAGTTGTAGCAAAACCCCACACCAGCGCCGCGCACGTCCGCCGGGTACAGCTCGTTGAACAGTGCGCCGAGGCTGGCCGGAATGCCCGCCGCGAAGAAGCCGAGCGGAAAACCGAGGAATAGCATTTGGGTATTGGTCAGGGGCAAGAACACGTAGCACTGCACGGTAACGACGCAGCACAGGGCGAACAGCACGATATTTTTGCGGCGGCCAATACGGTCGATCAAGAATCCGCTGACGACGCAGCCACACCAGAAGGCAAAGATGATCACGACAAGGTAGCCGCCAGAGTTCAGCACCGACAGGTTGCGTTCGGTCTTGAGGAATGTCGGCAGCCACGTCATCACGGCGTGGTACCCGCCGTGTGCGCCCAGGCCCAACAGCCCGCCGAACAGCGTCACGCGGATCAGTTCAGGACGGAAAATACCGGCCAGGGATTTGAAAAAACTTTGCGCGATGGCGTGTTCTTTTTGCAGACGCTGGAAGCTGTCGGGCTCCTCGACATTGCGCCGTACCCAGATGATCAGGAGCGCCGGCAACAAGCCAACGATGAACATCACACGCCAGGCCATGTCTTGCGGTACGAAAGAATAAATCAACGCAAAAACCCCGACCGCCACGCCCCAACCTACGGCCCAGGCACTTTGTACGGTGCCCATCACTTTGCCGCGGTATTTCGGGTTGATGGTTTCGGCCATCAGTACCGCGCCAGCAGCCCACTCACCGCCAATGCCGAAGCCTTGCAGCGCCTTGACGATCAGCAACTGCTGGAACCCGGTGACGAAGGCGGACAGAAAGGTGAAGAAGGAGAACCACAGAATCATCCACTGCAACGTACGCACCCGGCCATAGCGGTCAGACAACGTCCCCCCTACCCAACCGCCGATGGCCGAAGTGACTAGCGTGACGCCGCTAATCAGCCCGGCATCGCCCTTGGTCAGGGCGAAGGCAGCAATTAACGCCGGAATTGCCAGGCCGAACATTTGTACTTCCAGTGCGTCCAGCGACCATCCACCAAAGCAGGCCCAAAACGTTTTGCGCTCCCGAGGAGTGACTTGGCGATACCAGCTGAACATGATTTCTTATCCTTATAAGTGGAACACGAGGCAGCCGAGAGCGAACCGCGCCGCTACGAGGCCAGTCATGGCAAACAAAACGATGAATCCGGCAGCGATCGATTCGCCGGTGAGCGATCCGCTATTCAGGCAATGCGCTAGCGAATGTCCACGCTGTAACGGAAATGCTCGGCATGCCCACGGGAGCGCCGCCACTCCAGAGGCGCACCGGCGTAGTCACGCGCCAGACGCTCGATCACCACCACGGGACTGTTGATCGGTATTTTCAATAATCGCGCATGCACGTCATTTACAGACTCGGCGGTGAGTGTTTCTTCGGCAGAGGCGACGACCTGACCGCAGACTTCTTCGTAAATCGGGTAAAGCAATGGCCCTTTTCGATTCAGGTCAATCTCCAGTAGCGGCTGAAACCGGCTGCGAGGCAGCCAGATTTCTTCGGCAAGTACCGGCTGAACATCCAGAAGACGAACGCGGACAATGCGAATAACCGGAGAGTCGATTGGCAGCCCTAACGCATGGGCCACCGCCGAAGGTGCAGCCACCGGCTCAATAGACAGGATGCGACTCTCCGGTACCTGGCGCTCACCCGCAGCGGTCTGGAAGCGGAAGAATCGGAAAAGCGAAGATTGAAACTGAGGCCGACGAACGAAGGTGCCTCGACCTTGCTGACGCTCCAGAACACCCTCACTGACCAGCGCGTCGACCGCTTTGCGCACGGTGCCGGTGGACAGTTTGTACTCCGCTGAAAGCGCAGCTTCAGTGGGAATGGCCTCCCCCGGACGCCAGCGATTGTTAGCAATCTGCTCAGCCAACTGATCACGCAGGCGTTGATAAAGCGGTAGGCGGACATCACTGGACAGGGAATTCATAGACTTTATTCACCTTGTTATCTAGACATATATATGAATATTTGGCCGAGTATTCTCCTGATGCATTTTTCTGTCAATAAGGGTTACCGAACCTGGCGGATGAACGGTGGGTGGATGGGGCCTGCCGAAGAAGATCTCCGGGCTGGACTCGCCCATCCTGCAGCCCTGCCATACTGTTCAGCATGACCCGTGCAACCTTCCGCTTCTACGAGGAGCTCAACGATTTCCTGCCGGCCGAACGGCGGCGGCAGTCCTTTACCTGCGAGTGCGCGCGAGGGGCGACGGTCAAGCACATGATCGAGGCGCTCGGGATACCGCACACCGAGGTCGAACTGGTGCTGCTCAACGGCGAGTCGGTGGGCCTTGAGCGAGTGATCTTCGACGGGGACCGGCTGGCGGTGTATCCCAAGTTCGAAGCGCTGGACATCAGCCCGCTGCTCAAGGTTCGTGCACAACCTTTACGGGTGCTGCGCTTCGTCGCTGATGCGCACCTTGGCGGGCTGGCCAGCCTGCTGCGCATGAGCGGCTTCGACACCCTCTACGACAATGGCTTCGAGGATGGCGAGATCGCCGAGATCGCTGCGCAGCAAGGACGCATCGTGCTAACCCGCGACCGCGAACTGCTCAAGCGGCGGATCATCAGCCACGGCTGTTACGTGCATGCCCTGAAACCGTCGCTGCAGCTGCGCGAATTGTACGAGCGCCTCGACCTGGCGCGTAGCGCGCGGCCATTCAGCCTGTGCCTTCATTGCAACCTGCCGCTGCACGAGATCAGCCCGGAACTGGCCCGGCCGCAGGTGCCACCGCGCGTTGGCGCCCTCTATTCGCGCTTCCTGCGCTGCGACGCCTGCCAACGGATTTACTGGGAAGGTTCGCACTGGCGCGGCATGTGTGCACTGCTGGCACCTCTGCTGGACCGATAGCCGAGCGCACCGGGCCGCTGCGTTGCCAGGGATAATTTGATGGGGTGAGATTTTGCCGCGCAATGGTTGGACACGTACTCTCAGCAACCACTGTAAAGGAATGCCTGCAAGAGCCTGTGCCTGTTCCCTACTATGCCCCGTTACAAAAGTTTGTCATGGGGGACGATACCGCCACCGATGACACTCATGATTTCTATGTCTGGTTCTATCCGCACCGTAGGCACATGAGCATAAAAATGTTTGCTTGCAAAAACCAAGGACACATTGCGACCCTAAGTCTCTTGTCATTTTTTCCGCTGGCATTTTTGATCACAGAAAAAGGACAGGGAATTTATCCCTCTGGCGCAACGCCTGTGAAGCCCACTGACAAAACACTTTACGTGAAACTCGACTCAAGACACCTGCCTTACGCTGCATTTCCCAATGCTGGGCTGGAGGGGGATCAGATGGTTCTATTAGATGGTAGTCAGTCGATTGTGAGCTACCCCATCTGAATGCCTATGCTTCTGCATCTCTGAGATAGCCTGTTCATCCACCCATACGAATGGAAAGCTGCTCGAAGCTCTTTTTGAATTGCGCTAAATTCGTGTACGCTGGATGGCAGCTTTTGGCCGATAGCTGTCACTCATCGATAGGCCATCGGCAAAGTTTTTTTTCAAAGCTCGGATCCCTGCCACGTCATGCTGTTGCACGAGGCAAGGTTTCTAATCTGAGTTGCCGCTACCGCTACAGGGCAGCGCCTCTGTCAGGGCTAAGGCGGCGTACGTGCGGCGGTCGGCATTTTCATGCCGGGCCCCGATTCAACTTTGCCAGCAGGCCGCGAAACGCTTGCACACCCCAAAGCGCTGATCCAGATCGGCCATGCGTGCCTGATGTGCGCTCAGTGTTTCCTTCAGCAGTTCTCGCTGGGTTCGGTAGTAGTACTCCAGCATTACATTATCGGTCGACATCGCCTTGCTACGGTCAGCCGCTTCGCTGTCGGGCAGCAGTTCCTTGATCGTAGGGGTGTCGAGCAGGCCCAGTCGGTTGGTGTAGTAATCCTTGTACAACTGCAATGAACGGGCCTTGATGCCCCTCATCTCGTTGGCGAACTGCTCCAGGTTCTGGTGATATTCAGTCCAATAGGCATCGGGCAGGCTGAAGCCGAGGCGCTGTTTGCGTTCCGCCATCGATTTGTCGAACACTGCTTTCTGGACCGAAGAGGAATCGTCGGCGTCGGGCTTCATTTTCGCGATGACACTGGCGTCGACAATCTGCGCGATCAGTGCTGCACGCTCCGCCGACTGCGGCTGTGCTTCGGCGGACTTGGGGAAAATAGGGTTGTGGCCGACGCAGGCGGGTAGGCCTTTGTTGGTCAGCGCGATCGGCGAGCGCACAACCTTTCCATCGATCTGGCGCAGACGGCTGAGGGTGACCTGGCAATTGCGACCTACGTAGCGGAAGTCCGCTTCGTACTCGCCGCCGCTCTGCGGGGTAAAGTTGAACGCCACGGTGCACACGCTGCCGGTGCTTAAGGTGTTGGCTCGCGCGAACAGTTCATGGCCCGGTTGCAGCCTCACTTCCAAATAGGCCTTGGCATCGTCGGGTACAGCGGCGCTCATGGCCGCCCGTCGCCGGGTATTGGCGGAGAACAGGTTATTGAGCAGCCCCGTAGTCTGGCCGTCGCAGTGTTCGGCATCGAACAAGTCGAGCGTCGAGTTTTCATTGCTGCTGATAAAGCGCAGCTTCGCCGCATCGGGTCCACTGGCGTCCGGATAGGAACCGTTGAAACTGCACCCGCCAAGTAACAGTGCGGCAATGCTTACAGCGCCACGCATGCGCCCTTGGGAAAAACAGAACATGTTGATATATCGTCCTCGATGTACAAGTAGGCGAAAGGCCATCATGCTAGAGAAGGCAGTCGCCGCCGTCCAGCGCGCCTGTCTTCCCTGAATTTCTCTATGGATTTTCTTCGTCTCCCACCGAGGTAGCGGAATGCTTGACTCGCACAACATCTTTGCAATTGGCCTGATCGGATTACTGGCCGGTTGTTCGTCAATGCCAGGTGAAATGGCGTTGAATTCGCCCGTTTACAACGCGCAAAACGCTGGTCTAGTGGTCGGCACGCTGCTGGAGGGCGGCCCCTACGGAACCTACCTTGAATTTCGCGATATCAAGAGTGACAAGACTTATGGTTGGGGACCCAAGGATGATTACTCGGCATGGCTACCTGCCGGTGACTATGAGGTGAGCCGCCTGGGTCACCGTCGCGGGGTAATGGGGGCTTACTCCAAACCGCTGCGTTTCACCGTCACCCAAGGGCAGCTCAATTACCTTGGCGAGATGGTCTACGACTGCTCGGCCGTCGCGCAACCGGTTGCGGTGTACGGCGTATTGAACTGCGGGTTCCTCGCGCTTGGCGAATGCACCGTCCCACGCCCTAGCGTGAACGTGTGCGTGGTGGACCGCCAGGATCAAGCGATCAGGCATTTTTTGCGGCAACATCCCGAACAAGCCCCTTTACCCGTGCGTAACGCGGTCATGTCGCGGCGCTAGATATCACGCTTGAAAGCGTCTCTACTTGCCTGGGACATTACGTGAGTCGATGACCAAGGCTACCACTGACAGAAAAGCCTGGCAGTTACCCGGACGCGGGCGGTCTGAATAGCACTCAATGACATCAGTAGTCATGACTACTGCGCAGCGCCGCCCGTTACCGTAAGTGGGTGGTCGCAAGAGGCAGCAAACGACGCACAGCTGCCCTTCGCGGAGGGCAGCAATCGGCCAGGAGCCGATGCACGACTCCAACAATAAATTCCCCCCTTTGCTCGTGAAACTTGTGTTGAGGCCCACAGTCTTAGCCCAGCCTTGGAATTCATTTGCGAGCCAATACAGCGAAACGCTCTGCGGTCATTCCTCAGCCCACTATCACCATTACCGTCGTCATCCCATCAGAGCTGCCCGCCTCATGCGCCAGACCGTTCGCTCCTCCTGCGTTTTCTCGCTCTGCCTTATTCCTTTGCTCCCCCTGTTCGCCAGTCCCGCCCATGCCGGCGGGGAAAGGCAACTGGTGGAGGACATCAACGACTACCGCGCCCAACCGCAGCGCTGCGCGGGGCGCACGGTTCAAGCCTTGACGCCGCTGGCTCTGAAGTCGAACCTGGCCTTGCCGATCGGCTATGGAGGCGTTACGCGGGAGACGTTGAAGGATTCCGGCTATCAGGCGGTGTCTGTGCGGACTATCCGTCTGGTCGACGCAGAAGATGCCGAGGAGGCCTTTGACATGCTCCAGAGTCGCTACTGTGGGGCCCTGCTCGATACCCAGTTCGCCGATATTGGCGTGTATCGCGACGAGAGTGAATGGCAGGTGGTGCTGGCGCGGCCCTTGCTCGATAGGCATCTGGACGACCCGCAAGCGGCGGGCAAGACGTTGCTGGCACAGGTCAACGCGGCACGGGCGAAACCGCGCCTGTGTGGTCGTCAGCGCTTCGCCGCTGCACCGCCGCTGACCTGGAATGCCGCCCTGGGGACAGCAGCGCAGGGGCACAGCCGGGCGATGGCCAACGACAATTACTTCGCGCACCAGGACCCCAACGGTGATATGCCGTGGGACCGAGCGAAGGCCGCCGGCTACGGTGGCCGGCAGATCGGAGAGAACATCGCCGCCGGGCAGCGTTCGCCGGGCAAGGCTATGGACGGCTGGCTGGCCAGCCCCGGGCATTGCGCCATTCTGATGAACCCGATGTTTACCCAGGTTGGCGCGGCCTATGCCGCGAACTCGCGTAGCGACAACGGCGTCTATTGGACGATGCTGTTCGGCGCGAAATGAGGAAATGGGGGACACCCGTTAGCCGGTCCTGCGTCAAGATCCAAAGCCTACCCACGAAGACTACGCTGCTGTGCTGTCGGTGAACCTGAATGGTTTCTTCTACATCACCCAACTCGCCATCGCCGAGATGGAAAAACAAGGCAGCGGCCATGTCGTCAGCATCACCACCAGTCTGACGTATTCAGCCGGTCGCGACAGGCAGTAATCGGCCAATAGCAGCCTCTCATGTGAGGCTGCGAAACCTCGGGGGCTCAAGCATCTGGATTGAGCGTCTCCCTAAGTTCCGCCCATTGCAATAGTGCATCCAATGCCGGACACAGTGCCTGGCCCCACTCTGTCATGCGATATTCCACTTTAGGCGGCACTTGCGGATAGACAGTGCGATGCACAATGCCATCCGCTTCCAACTGGCGTAACTGCTGAGCGAGCATCTTCTGGGATATCTCGGGGATTAGCTTTTCCAGCTCGGAAAAGCGTTGCACCTGGCCACCGAAGAGGTGGAACAGGATCACCAATTTCCAGCGGCCTTCGAGTTGCCGGAGCACTGCTTCCACGCTGCAGGCCGCGGTCGACGGGGTATAAATCTCTCTCATATTTACCTAACTTACTTTTTCGTGGGTTCTTGCCATTTGGTAAGCCTACAGCGAGCATGTGGGTGAAGCCATCCTCACATCAGCGAGGAAATACGCCATGAAAATCGAATTGCCTGAATCAATCGCCACCTACCTTGCAGCTGAAAAAAATACCGACATCAAGATACTGGAGCGCTGCTTCGCCACGGACGCCACCGTGCGCGACGAAGGCCACACCTACAAGGGACTGGAGGCTATCAAAGCCTGGAAGCAAGCCTCGCAGGCCGAGTATCAATACAGCATCGAGCCATTGAGTAGCTCGCAGAAAGGACTGACCGTCACCCTGCTCGCTCGGCTAAGCGGAAACTTTCCTGGTAGCCCCGTCGAGCTCACCTACACCTTTGTACTCGACGACAGCAAAATCGCATCCTTGGAGATCCGCTGATGAGCATCGCACTGGAACTCGAAGGCCGCCGGGCATTGGTCACCGGAGGAACCAAGGGCATTGGAGAAGCCGTCGTCAGCCGCTTACACGAGGCTGGGGTAAAAGTCCTGGTAGCGGCGCGTTCGCGTCCCGAGCACCTGCCCGAGAACATCTTCGTCTCGGCGGACATCACCACCAGCGAGGGATGTGCCAGCGTCATTGATGCCGTCCATGATCGTCTCGGCGGGCTCGATATCATCGTTCATGTCGCAGGTGGATCATCGGCTCCCGCCGGTGGCTACGCGATGCTCGATGACCAGGAATGGCAGCGGGCTCTGGACCTGAACCTGCTCTCGGCAGTTCGCCTCGACCGAGCACTACTGCCCATGCTGCTCAAGCAGGGTTCGGGCGTCATCATCCATGTCACTTCTATCCAGAACCAGCTGCCGCTACCTGAATCCACCCTGGCGTATGCCGCTGCCAAGGCCGCGCTTTCGAACTACAGCAAGGGTCTTTCCAAAGAGGTCAGCCCCAAGGGCGTGCGTGTGGTCCGGGTGTCACCGGGATGGGTGGAGACGGAGGCCTCAGTCGCCTTTGTGAAGGAAATCGCGAGGCAGAACGGCACCGATTATGAGGGTGGCCGCCAAATCGTGATGGGCTCGCTGGGAGGTATCCCGATCGGACGCCCCGCCAGACCAAAGGAAGTCGCTGATCTCATCGCATTCCTTGTCTCGCCGCTTGCGAGCTCCATTACTGGCACCGAATATGTGATTGATGGTGGAACAGTTCCGACCGTGTGACGCGGTGCTTTAGTCAGCATGAATTGTGGCGTGCCCCGCACCGGCTCGCCTCCACTTTTCTGAGTGAAAGACAAAGCGTGAAAGTGAAAAAAGTAAATCTGTGTTCTGTCACTTGAGCGCCTGCAATGGGTCGACAGCAGCCCTTCGCAAATGACTCTCAAGCCCTCCGCGTGGAGCAATACTCCACAATGAGCTGAGTGACCGCTGCCACAATCGGCTGATCCGCTTCAGGAGAGGTAAACAACCGAAATTGCGCATCCGGCAAATCCGGCAACCCGTGTTCGCCCCCAAGAACCGCCAGTCCTTGTCCCAACTGGCTGAGTGTCATGGGCGCTACCGCGAAGCCTGCAAGCGCCGCCGCCCGCAACCCGGCAGCGCTGCTGCATAACATCGCCGTGCGTTGGGCGATCCCAGCCTGAGCCAGCCGCGTCAGCGCTATTTCTCGATAAGGGCACGGCTCGGGGAACAGGGCCAGCGGCAACGGCGTCGGTAACTGGGTGACGGGTTGCGCCGACCAGGCCCACACCAGCGGTTCTTGCCACAGCAGCAGCCCCGCTTCGCTGGTTTCGCATAGAGAACCGATGACCAGCTCCAGATGGCCTTGCTTCATCAGGTTCAGCAACGTGCCAGGAATGCCCACCTGCACGTCGATCTCCATGCCCGGGTACTGCGCCGCGAACTCCTGAAAAGTACGCAGTAACCGCGATTCGACAAAATCCTCGGACACCCCGATCCGCAGCCGTCCGTGAAACGGCGTGCGCGTCAGTTCTGCCCAGGCATCACGGTTCAGCACAAGGATCGTGCGCGCATAAGAGAGCAGGCGCTCGCCATCGGGAGTCAATTGCTGGGAGCGGGTGGTACGCGTCAACAGGGGTTTACCAATCTGTTCTTCCAATCGTCGCACGTGGCCACTGACCGCAGACTGAGTGAGGTGCAGCTTCTGGGCTGCGCGGCTGAAGCCTTCTTCATCGACGACAGTGACAAATGTTTTGAGCAGCAGGGTATCGAACATAGTTTTATACGTGATCAATGGCGTATTAATTTACGATTTATATTTCAAATCCAGCTATGTTGCAATGCGCCTACCTGCTCTATCTCCCCCACCACTCGAGGCGCGCCATGACTACTCTTCTGCATATTGAATGTTCTCCACGCAAGCAGCGTTCGGCCTCTCTTGAAGTCGCCCGCAGCTTCATTGCGCGTTATCAAGAACACGCCCCGGACACCGAAATCATCACGCTCGACCTTTGGAACATGGCTTTACCGGAGTTCGATGATCTGGCAATGGAGGCCAAATACGCCGGACTCAATGGCACACCCTTGACCCCGGCACAACAAGACGCCTGGAACACGTTGAAAGAGTTGGCAGATCACCTGCACCGCTCGGATGTGCTGGTGATGTCCGTACCGCTGTGGAACTTCAGTATCCCGTACAAACTCAAGCACTTCATCGACCTGGTATCGCAGAAAGACATCCTGTTCAGCTTTGACGCGGAGCGCGGCCTGGAAGGCATGCTGTTCAACAAAACCGCCGTGGTGATGTACGCCCGTGGCCTGGATTTTTCGGCGCAGTCGATCACCCCGGCAACGCGCTTCGACTTTCAGAAGCCCTATGTTGAAGCCTGGCTGAAATTCGTCGGCGTGACGGATGTGCATTCGGTGATTGTCGAGAAAACCATCATGGGCGAAGACGTTGATCGCAGTGCGCGTGAGGCCGCGACTCAGCAGGCCAGGAGATTGGCAGACAGTATTTGTCGCTGAGTCTTCAGGGCCTCTGCATTGTCTCGGCGTAACGCTTGACCGTCCCCGTGTGCTGCCCGGTGGCGGCCGCTCGCTGAGCGGGGCCGCCGGACAAGCTCACGGGATAAGCCTGCGCGCTCAGCCCTTGGCTGCCATCGCGGTGACTTCCACGCGCATGCCTTCGACTGCCAGGGCGGCCACGCCAACGGCGGCGCGAACCGGCCAGGGCTTGGCGAAGAAGCGCTGGTAGACCTCGTTGAAGGCGGCGCGGTCGGCCATGTCGGTGAGGTAGATGGTCAGATGCAGGACGCGGTCCATGGAACTGCCGGCGCGCTCCAGCGCTACCTTGAGCGCCTGCAGAGTGCACTCGCTCTGCAGGGCGATACCGCCCAGCTCCAGGCTGCCGTCGGCACGGGTGGGGATCTGGGTGGAGACCAGCAGGCCACCGAAACCGGCGACATCGGATGAGATGGATTCCGGGTCGGGGTCGGGGATGAAGGTGAGGTCGTGGTTTGCCATGGGGATCTCTTGCTTGAGGTGGTAAAGGGACGGTCGTGCAGGGAGCGGCCAGTTTACAGCCTCATCGTCGGGTCGTCCGTAAACCGGAACGATCGTTGACTCAACAACTTCAATCCTCGACAGCGCTTGCATCCACAGACAAATCGCTGCACTGCTGCGCGCACACTTCCCGAAGGCACCCACGCAACCAGCGATGCGCCAGGTCGGCATCCACCCGTGGATGCCAAAGCATTGAGACGGTGAACGTCGGTATGGCGAGTGGAAGCACAAAGCTGTGCATGCCGACGCGCAGGTTGGCGGTGTGCCGTTCAGGGACACTGGCGATCAGGTCCGTGGCCCGGGCGAGAGCCAGCGCGGTCGAAAAGCCGGCGACGATGGTCACCACTTCCCGCGCAAGCCCGAGCGGCTTCAGGGCTTCATCGATAGGTCCCTTGTCGAGCCCCCGCCGGGAGACATAAATGTGCCTGCCCGCCGCATAGCGGGCGGGCGTGATCGCGCCTTGACTCAGTGGGTGCCCCATGCGCACGACGCCAATGAAACGGTCCCGGAACAACGCTTGCGTACGCACCTCCGGACCATAGTCTTTCCCCACCACTCCCGTTTCCAGATCGACGCTCCCGTCGCGAAGTGGCGTGCTGTCTTTATCGGGCTTCTGCACGAAGCGCAGCCGCACGCCGGGCGCTTGCTCGCCAACGCGGGCAATCAGTTGCGCGCCGAAACTTTCCACAAACCCTTCACTGGTGCGTAGCGTGAACGTGCGGACCAACTGGTCGAGGTTGAGCTTTTCAACAGGACGTAAAACCGCCTCGGCGTCCTGCACGAGCTGACTGACCTGCTCGCGCAGTTCAAGCGCTCGAGGGGTGGGAACGAGACCACGTCCGGCCCTGACCAACAGCGGATCGCCGGTCGTTTCACGCAGTCGCGCCAGCGCCCGACTCATCGCCGACGGACTCAGCCGCAAGCGCTTCGCTGCGCGTGCAACGCTGCCTTCTGCGAGCAGCACATCAAGGGTGACCAACAAGTTGAGATCAGGTGTCGACATGTACCGCCCCTGGAATGGCGTGATGGTGATAGCGCGTCAAACGCACGAATAAAGTGCAAATACTGCGCCTTCCGCCATGTTATGCGCAGGCGTAGATTTCTGACAGCTCCGTTTCGGGAGTTGCCAGACAAAGGGGACATGATGAAGCCAATCATTGCAGGACGCGTTGAGGCAGTAGCAGAAAGTTCGCAACAGACACCTTCAGCTCGGTGGGCGCTCGCCAGCCTTTCGCTATCCATGCTGCTGTCCTCGCTTGGCACCAGCATCGCCAATGTTGGCTTGCCGACGCTGGCACAGGCTTTCAACGCCTCCTTCCAGGAAGTCCAATGGATCGTTATCGCTTATCTCCTGGCCATCACCACCCTGATCGTCAGCGTCGGACGGCTCGGTGACATTACCGGTCGGCGGCGGCTGCTACTGGGCGGAATCTTCGTGTTCACGCTGGCCTCGGCGCTGTGCGGTTTCGCGCCCACGCTCTGGCTGCTGATTGTCGCCCGGGCGCTGCAAGGTCTCGGCGCCGCCGTCATGATGGCCCTGACCATGGCCTTTGTCGGCGAGACGGTTTCGAAGGCAAGGACCGGTAGCGCCATGGGCTTGCTCGGGACGATGTCTGCGATGGGTACCGCGCTGGGGCCATCGCTCGGCGGTGTGCTGATCGCCGGCCTCGGTTGGCGGGCCCTCTTCCTGATCACCGTACCGCTGGGACTCCTGACGTTTCTGCTCGCGCATCGCTACCTGCCGGCCGATAGCAAAACGCCGAAGACTGCTCGTGCCGGCTTCGATCCTTGCGGCACACTGCTGCTGGTTCTGACGCTCGCGGCTTATGCGCTGGCCATGACGATTGGGCGCGGCAGTTTCGGTCCACTGAACATGGCCCTGCTGTTGGCTGCTGTATTCGGCGCCGGCTTCTTCGTGCTCGTCGAAGCGAAAGTTGCATCACCGTTGATTCGAGTCGCGATGTTCCGCGATCCCGTGCTGAGCGGGAGCCTTGCCATGAGCGCGCTCGTGTCGACGGTGATGATGGCGACGCTGGTGGTCGGGCCCTTCTATCTCGCGCATGCGCTCGGGCTTGACGCTGCTCTTGCTGGACTTGTCTTGTCGGTCGGGCCGATTTTCGCGGCGCTGACCGGGATGCCCGCAGGTCGCCTTACGGACCGTTTTGGCGCTCAACGCATGACCCTCTTCGGACTCATCGCAGTGGCGGCCGGCTGCCTCATCCTATCGGTGATCCCGGAGTCGTTCGGTATCTGCGGCTACATCGCCCCCATGATCGTCATTACCATCGGCTACGCACTGTTCCAGACGGCCAACAACACCGCGGTCATGACCGATATTCCCCCGGACCAACGCGGTGTTATCTCCGGCATGCTCAACCTGTCGCGCAATCTTGGGCTGATCACCGGTGCATCCGCGTTGGGCGCGGTGTTCGTGCTCGCATCGGCGACGACCGACAGCACAACGGTGAGTCCCCAGGCGGTTGCCAGCGGTATGCGGATCACCTTTGCTGTCGCGCTGGCGCTGATCACCGCTGCACTCGTCATCGCGCTGGGATCCCGAGCTCTGGCAACCCGCCCGTCTCTCCCCGCCGACGTCTCGTGACGCGATAAAAAACTGCACATCTTTGCGCTCCAACTCCCGTAGCAGCTGCCGAGCCCGCGAGGCTGCGTTCGGCTGCGCAGCAGTCGTAAAGTCGGGTATCGCGTTCTTCCAGCCAGATGGTATGCACAGGATTTGCGAGGACTTCGTCCTCGAACGCAGCCTCGCAGACTCGGCAGCTGCTACGGACGTAGTGTTTCACCCTGTTTCAACCTTGTGTAGATACCTATGGCCATGACGCCGAAGACAAAATCGGCTTCAGCATAAAAAGGCATTGCACTGGGTGGGGTTCATTCGCGCATCATGAGCGCAGTCAGCTCAAGGAGAGTTCCATGCGCGTCATATCATCCGTTATGCATCTTGCTACGTTTTCGCTGGGACTGGTGTTCGCCGCCACGGCCATGGCGACCGAAGAGTCGCAGCTGGTCGAGTCGATCAACACCTACCGCAACCAGGTGCAGCGCTGCGCAGGCCAAGTATCGCAGGAGCTGCCACCGCTCGCGGCCGACCCGCGTCTGATCCTGTCCGGCAACAATGTCGGCGACCTGCAACAAGCGCTGGCGCGTACGGCTTATCCGATGGTCAGCGTACAGGCGATCACGTTGTCCGGGCCGCGAGATGCGCAATCGGCCATGAAAGCCGTAAGCGAAAGCTTCTGTCAGGTGGTGCTGGACCCGCAGTTCGTCGATATCGGCGTCAGCCACGAGGGAAATGCATGGCGTATTGTGCTGGCGCGTCCTTTGTTGACCGGCCGCCTGGGCGACTGGCAGGCGGAAGGACAGAAGCTGCTCGACCTGATCAACACTGCCCGCAAGCAAACGCGCCAGTGCGGCGCTCAATCCTTTGCCGCCACGCAACCACTTGCCTGGAACGCCGCGCTGGCGACGGCTGCCCAGACCCACACCCGGGCCATGGCCAATAACAACTTCTTCGATCACAAGGACCGCGATGGCCGCACGCCAGGTGATCGGGCCGAACTGGCAGGCTACGCCGGCCAGCAGATCGGCGAGAACATCGCCGCCGGGCAAGACACCGTACGCAAGGTGGTCGATGGCTGGCTGGCCAGCCCCGGTCACTGCGCCAACCTGATGAACCCACAGTTCCGCGAGCTGGGCGCCGCTTATGCGGTTGATCCGAAAAGTGACGCGGGAATTTACTGGACGGCGATGTTCGGTACGCCGTAAGTGCCTTTGGCGATCCTGCGATCGACCTATACTTTATGGATTACCAAACTCGATGCGACGCGCAATCGTGTTCGATGGACTCCGTGACGTGTCGAGCGGTTCGTTCACGCAGGTGCAGGCCTGCCTTCGTATGGAGGAGCACATCATGACGCGCAAATACATCGATTGCCGCGAATTTCCGAGTGCAACCAAGTGTTCTGTCGCGCTGTCCGCCGACTCTGAAAAGGAATTGCTGGAAGCCGCCGCGCAGCATGCGGTCAGTGTTCACAAGCACATTGATTCGCCAGAACTGCGCGCACAACTGAAGACACTGTTTCGCGATGGCACGCCGCCGCTTGAAGCACCGCGCCGCGCGTAACACAGGAAGTCTGTCGGGGAATGTCTGACCGCCTGCGGGGCTCATCTTTATGAGCCCCGCAGTTCCATAGTGGCTCGTCATCCCCTTCGAGCCGTCATTCCAGCGACTATGATGAGGGGCAACACCACTGAGGAGTTGAACGATGTCGCTGACTCTTTACTATCATCCGCTATCGTCGTACTGCCACAAAGTGCTGATCGCGCTCTACGAAAACGCTACCGAATTCGAAAAGCGGATCATCAATCTTGCGGACGACGCGGACCGGGCGGAGCTTCAAGCCCTCTGGCCACTGGTCAAGTTCCCGGTCATCAGTGACCACCTGCGCCAGCGCGCTCTGCCAGAGACCACGATTATCATCGAGTACCTCGATCGCTACTATCCGGGTGAGCAACCGTTGATTCCGAACGATTGGGAGACCGCGCTGGAGGTGCGTCTCTGGGACCGTTTTTTCGACAACTATGTGCAGGAGCCGATGCAACAGATCGTTGGTGATCGCCTGCGCAGTGCCAACGCTGACTTGAGCAAACAACGGTCCACGCTGGAGACGGCCTACGCCATGCTCGACCATCGTATGGCGTCGCGAATCTGGATGGCCGGCCAAGACTTCAGCCTGGCCGATTGCGCCGCAACCCCGGCGCTTTTCTATGCCAGCACGCTCTTGCCGTTCCCGGGCGAATTCAAGCACTTGAGTGCCTATTTCGACCGATTGATGCGCAGACCCTCCGTCCAGCGAGTCATCGACGAAGCCCGGCCGTACTTTTCGCTCTACCCCTTCGCCGACGCCATCCCGAAGCGGTTTTTCCAGGCACCGGACATCACTTGATGGTGTCGATACGGGGCCTTTCGACACGCGACTAACGGTACTTGAGGGTACTCCTCCACCTTCCTACGATAGGTTTACGCAACTGTTAAATGCTCCTGCAGTTGCGTAGGTGGTGAGTGATCTGAACCCCTACCAAGCTCACCACTTGTTTCATGCGCATCTTGAGCCTCATGGGCTCTACTTCCTCCCCATCAAAGAGCTTTGAGGCTCTTTTTTTGTCCGAAAAAGACGCCAGAAACCATAAAGCCCAGCGCTAGATGCCATTACGCGATTCGTAGCAGCTGGCGAAGCCTGCGTTCGGCTGCGCAGCGGCCGTAAATCCTGCCTCCACGGTTAACCTGAAAAAATGCGGTGTCTAATTTTACGGCCGCTGCGCAGCCGAACGCAGCCTGTCGGCAGCTGCTACGGGGAATGTGCCGAGTCTGAAATCCCTTGAGTTACCGGCATTAGCGCAAGCCAGCTTTACCGAAAACAGCCAAAGAGGTTGCAGGAGATGGGCTGACCATACATTTTTGTGGCTTGGAAATAGGCGCCTGACAAAGGTTGGGAGCTTTTATCGGCGCTCTTTTTTGGCCGGAACAAACTCCAGAAACAATAAAGCCCAGCACGAGTCTGGGCTTTATTGTTTCTGATCGGTCCAGCGCGCAAGCCCCGCCAAACAACGTTTGGCGGGGCTTCGTCTTACAGGGCCATATCAGCCGCCGGATTGCTTTCTTTCTGTGGTTTCGCTGGAGCAGGAGCGGCTGTTGGCGCAGCCGCTGCCTTGTCAATCACAGGAGGTGTGGCAAGTTGCAGAACCTGACTGGTGTACGTCCATTCCTGGTAAACACGCTCAGGACTGTCGTTCAGCTTAGTGCCGTAACTCGGAATGATCTGGTGCAGCTTTTCCTGCCAGGCCGGGGTCGCGACCTTGTCCTTGAAAATCTTCTCAAGCACGCCCAGCATGATCGGAGCCGCGGTGGACGCGCCTGGCGATGCACCCAGCAAACCGGCAATGCTGCCGTCCTGGGAGCTGACGATCTCGGTGCCCAGTTTCAGGATGCCGCCCTTCTCTTCATCGCGCTTGATGATCTGAACGCGCTGACCGGCTTGCCACAGACGCCAGTCTTCCTTCTTGGCGTTCGGGAAGTACTCCTTCAGGGCATTCATGCGGTCGTCGTCCGACAGCATCAGCTGACCGGCCAGGTATTCAACCAGTGGGTATTGCTCGATGCCCACCTTGGTCATTGGCCAGAAGTTGTGCGTGGTCGTGCTCGTCAGCAGATCGAAGTAAGAGCCTTCTTTCAGGAACTTCGTGGAGAAGGTCGCGAATGGGCCAAACAGGATCACGCGCTTGCCATCCAGCACGCGGGTATCCAGGTGCGGAACCGACATCGGCGGTGCGCCGACCGACGCCTTGCCGTAGGCCTTCGCCATGTGCTGTTCAGCGATTGCCGGGTTATCGGTCACCAGGAACGAGCCGCCGACAGGGAAACCTGCATACTCTTGTGCTTCAGGGATGCCCGACTTCTGCAGCAGATGCAAAGCACCACCGCCCGCGCCGATGAACACGAATTTGGCGTCGGTCTGGGTTTCCGAGCCGTCTTTCAGGTTCTTGTAGGAAACACGCCAGCTGCCATCTTCATTGCGCTTGATGTCTTCCACTTCGCTCGAAAGCTTCAGCGAGAAGTTCGGCTTGGTTTGCAGATAGCCGACGAACTGGCGGGTAATCTCGCCGAAGTTCACGTCCGTACCAATCGGAGTCCAGGTAGCCGCGACCTTTTGATTCGGGTCACGACCTTCCATCATCAGCGGAACCCATTTCTTGATCTGCTCCGGGTCTTCCGAGTACTGCATGCCGGCGAACAGCGGGCTCGCCTGCAGCGCTTCGTAGCGCTTCTTCAAGAACTTGATGTTGTCATCGCCCCACACAAAACTCATGTGCGGAGTGGAGTTGATGAACGAATGGGGATTCTTCAACACGCCATTCTTGACCTGCCAGGCCCAGAATTGACGCGTGATCTGGAAGCCTTCATTGATTTCAACGGCCTTGGGGATCTCGACCTTGCCATTCTTGTCTTCTGGCGTGTAGTTCAACTCAGCCAAGGCAGAGTGACCGGTGCCGGCGTTGTTCCAGCCGTTCGAGCTTTCCTCGGCGACGCCATCGAGACGTTCAACCATCTCCATGGACATGCCAGGCTCAAGCTCATTGAGATAAACGCCCAAGGTCGAACTCATGATGCCGCCGCCGATGAGGAGCACATCGACTTTCTTTGTTTCAGCTGCGTGCAAGGGCATAAGGACCATCGACATGGCCAAGCCAAGTAGCCCCGTGTTCACTTTTTTTAACATTCAGTAATACCTAGGATAGAACGCCATCCACCCACCACTCTTGATCATGACGTGCCCGGGCTCACCGCATGCAATGCCGCATGCCGTCGAACCCTGCACTCAGAAAGACTGATGGGTGGACATATAAGACCGACAGACACTATCGGTCTCACGTTTAGGCCCCTCCCGCGCTGACTTCTTATTAGTCATTGGCTTCAGCTACTTGGGTGACACTAATTCTGTTGTGTTAATTATCGGACGCAGAAATGAACAGAAGAGCGTCCATAGCGCGACATTCTACCTCAGGTCTCCCAAATCGACGAAGACGCATCATTAGCTGCGTAATAGTGCAGCATCCTGCTCCTGAAGCGAGTGCGCAGTCGCGGATTACGCAGACTCGTTTTGCACGCCAGTGGCGGCAACATTCAGACGATTTCTGCCCTGTGACTTGGCCAAATACAGTGCGCGATCGGCGAGGTCGATCAGGGCCTTTTCATCATGGTCGCTATCGTAGGTGGTAAAAGTCGCCAGCCCCAGGCTGGCGGTCACGATGCCGAAAGGGCTCGACAGGTGTTCAAGTCGCGCGTGAGCAATACCGAGCAGGATCGCCTCGGCAACCGAGCGGGCACCCGCTTCGTCCGTATTGGGCATCACGATGGCGATTTCTTCACCGCCGTAGCGCGCGGTCATGTCCCCTGGACGGCGCACGCACTGTTTGATCGACTGACTGATTATCCGCAAACACTCGTCTCCGGCGAGATGCCCATAGTGATCGTTGTAACGCTTGAAAAAATCCACATCGATCAGGATCAGTGACAGAGGGCTTCGCAATCGCTTGGCGCGCTTGAATTCGATGTCCAGAAACTGATCGAAGTGCCGGCGATTGGCAAGACCGGTCAGCTTGTCCTCGCTGGCGAGAACTTCCAGCGTCTGGTTAAGCTCGATCAGCGCAGTCTGGGTGGTTCGCAGCTCTGCCTCTGCCCGAATACGATGACTGATATCGGCAATCAATCGGCGCCCAAGCGTAATCAGGAGTCCCAGCAACACCATCACCACCGCAACCGTTTGCCTGGTCTGGCTCCACCACGCTTGCATGGCCTCGTCCTGGCCCACCGCAACAGTCGTGACGAGGGGATATTGATCACTTCTGGTGAACGCGTAGATTCGATGGACACCATCGACTTTTGAAGCAAAATCCACGGTGCCTGACGACATCTTGCGCAGGTACTCGGAAAATATCGGTGCCGGTGATAGGTCACGCCCGATGTCCTGCTCCTGAAAGGGATACCTCACCAGAAGACGCCCTTCGGATGAAGTCAGGCTGATCGCGCCGAACTGCCCCACTTGAATGGTTCGATAGAGCTTGAGGAAGTGCTCGAGACTCAAGGTGGCGGCGATCACCCCGGCAAAACTTCCATCCGGATGATCGATTCGTCGACTGACCGAAATCACCCAGACGCCAGTGGCACGACTGAGAATCGCCGGACCGATGAAGATGCCGCGGTCCGGATTGTCGCGGTGATGCTTGAAGAACGTTCGATCAGCGTGGTTGCTGTTGGGTGAGACATGCTTGTTGGTCGAGAATATCCAGTTCCCCTGAGCGTCATACAGCGCCACGCTGTTCAATTGCGTCAGCGCCTTCATCTCCTGAGCAACCAGCACTCGCAGGCGCTCGAGCTGCTCCGGGCCGGTGCCGTCTTTCTCGATCCTGTCGGTCAACCCCAGCAGTACCACTTCACTTTGCTTGAACGTGCCCTCGGTGTACGTGTTGAGCGCATTGGTCAAATTCAACGTGTCGGTTTCGATGTCACTCAGGGTGTTCTCACGGGCTGTCCAGATCTGCCAGGCAATCAGCACCACCACGGATACACACACCAGGGAGGTCAGCAAAGTGGCAAGTCGAAGGTCGCGTTTCAAGTGAGTACCCAGGCGGTTGAGCGCACATTTATCAAAAGCCCGCGCAGTATAAACGCCTTCGAACGGTACAAATGACTGAAATGAAAGCTATTGGCCATCTTTCTTCCATGCCAAAGACTGCTTGCGTTGCTTCGAAGCGGTGAGTTAGACGCCATTCAGCGGAGCCCTGAACCAGGGCTCCGCCGCTCACTCAATAGCCCAGCGAAAGTCCGGTGTTACGCCGCGGATCGTTCGCGCCATAGAAGCGGTTCTTGCCGACCGGTTTTGCGCCAAGTGCAGGTGCGCCGACCAAAATCGCCGCAAGATGGTTGGCATCCTGCGGACCGATGAACTTCTGCCCCCAGCTTTCGAGGATTTTCCGGGTGTCCGGGCTGACGGCGAACGCTTCGAGATTGGTTTCTTCAGGCAACCACTGTTGGTGGAATCGCGGTGCATCGACTGCTTCCTGAATATTCATTCCGTAGTCGATCACATTGAGGATGGTCAGCAAGGTCGCGGTGATAATCCGACTGCCTCCCGGCGTGCCAACGACCATGACTGTCTTGCCGTCTTTGGTGACGATCGTCGGGCTCATTGAAGACAACGGTGCTTTGCCTGGAGCGATGGCATTCGCTTCACCTTGCACCAGACCGTACATATTGGGCACGCCCACCTTGGAGGTGAAGTCGTCCATTTCGTCGTTGAGCATGATGCCAGTCTTGCTGGCCATGACCCCTGCCCCAAACCAATCGTTCAGGGTGTAGGTCACCGAGACCGCGTTACCCCACTTGTCGACGATCGAGTAGTGCGTGGTGTTGTTGCCCTCGTGCGGCGCTACCCCAGGTTTGATATCGCGGGAAATACCGGCTTTTTGCGGGTCGATGGCCGCGCGTAGCTTCTCTGCATAAGCTTTGTCCAGCAGATGCGCTATCGGGTTCTTGACGAAATCGGGATCACCCAAATAACTGTTGCGGTCGACATAGGCGTGACGCATGGCCTCGATCTGATAGTGCAACCCCTGCGCCGAGTGAAAGCCCAGGCTTGGCATCGGGTAGCCTTCGAGGATGTTCATGATCTCGCAAATAATCACCCCACCCGAGCTTGGCGGTGGCGCAGAGACGACGTGGTAGCCACGGTAGTCGCATTCGATCGGCGCGAGCTCGCGGGTATGATACTTGTCGAGGTCGGCCTGAGTGATGAGGCCCTTGCCAGCCTTGCTTGAGTCGACAATGGCCTGGGCAACCCAGCCCTTGTAGAAACCGTCAGCACCTTTACTGGAAATTTCCCGCAGCGTCTTGGCCAGGTCCTTTTGCACCAGCTTCTGGCCAACCTGCAGCGGCTCGCCATTGCTCAGGAAAATCGCGCCCGAGTCATGAATATCTTTCTTGAATTGGTCAGTTGCAGTATCGAGCAGGTCGACGTCGCCCTGCTCAAGCACGAAGCCGTCCTCGGCGTACTTGATGGCCGGGGCGATGATGTCGGCACGCTTCATCGTGCCGTATTTTTTCAGCGCCAGCTCCATCCCCGACACCGTCCCCGGCACACCGACGGCCAGATGTCCCTTCGAGCTCAGGTCCGGGACGACGTTGCCATCCTTGTCGAGGTACATGTTCGCGGTGGCCGCCAGGGGCGCCTTCTCGCGGAAGTCGAGGAAGGTCTTGCGGCCATCGGCCAACTGGATAGTCATAAAACCACCGCCACCGATGTTGCCCGCCGCCGGGTAAACCACCGCCAGCGCATAGCCGACCGCGACCGCCGCATCGACTGCGTTACCGCCGTCCTTGAGGACGTCGACGCCAACGTGGGTGGCCAGTCGTTGGGCGGTCACCACCATGCCGTTTTCGGCAGCGACCGGGGCTTGCGAAGCAGCCTGTGCGCAGGCGCAACCAATAGCGAGTGCAGTTGCTATCAGCGATTTGGCAAGGGGCTCGAATGTCATAAGTCGATTCTCTTGTTTTTGTTTTGTGGGAAGGGGGACGTCGTATCGGATGGCGACGTCCCACAAACTGTAGGACAGTTTTGGCATTCCTGAGCCGGCAAATCTTCACAATGGGGCTATCGCCCCTGCTGCCCACTGAAGAGTCGACTTTTTCAACACAATTTAACCTGACCGGACATTCGGCAACGACAGCTCCAGGTCGAAAGCAACGTGCTCCACAACCGCTATTGCAATGGAATATAAATATCAGTCTGCCATTGATCCTGCGGTGTCTCGGGATAAGCACTCAGGTAATCGAAGTACAGCGGTTGGTCACGAAGCTCCTCACCGCTGGCCGGAAGCCAGTCGCGGTAGATCGGATAGATCGACTCGCCGATATGATCCGTCGAGCCCACGTGTCGCACCACCACGCAGCGGCCGCCAGGAATGACGATCTCGCGTATGCCAAACTCATTCGGCGCCACTGCCTCGTGAATCTCGCCGCAGATTGCGAAGCGGAACTCTTCCGGCGGTGTCGTATCGGGGTTGCTGTAGGGAATGCCAAAGGTCCGACTCGATGCCACCGGCGACTGTCCGCTCTGCATACGCCACTCGATGAACCTGCGCACACTCTCATTGATGAGCCCGGTTGGCCCGCAGTGCTCAAGCGCCGCGACCCTGACTTCGGAAAATTCTACGATTCGTACCTGCATGATGATGCTCCTGGAAAAGTGAGGGATTGCAAACACCGCATTCCAGACCTGCCAGTTCGGTTCCTTCCTGAACGCACTCGGCGTCATACCGAACGCCCGCCTGAACGCCCTGCAAAACGCTTCGGGACTTTCAAAGCCTGCACCGAGTGCGGCGTCCAGCACCGAATGATCCGCAAGAGAAGCCAGGCGATGCGCCGCGCGTCGTAGCCGCATCAGTTGCACATAACGTGAGACAGGCACCCCCACGAATGCGGTGAATTGTCGATGGAAGTGAAATTCCGAAAAGTTCGCCACACGGCTCAACGTCTTCACCGAAAGGACACCTTCGAGGTTGGCGTCGATGTAGGCGAGTACGACGTTGAAGCGTTTTGTGTAGGCGGCGTTAGTCGACATGTCAGACACTGGATACAGGCTCCGGGAAGTACGGTAGGCATAGGATCGACTATGCCGGCGTGAACGCGCCTAGCCGCGTTTGCTCAAGACGCTTGGGTAGCCAGTAAAGCGGCATCCCTTTACGATCAGGCGAGCACACGGAAAGAGTTGCCCAAATGGATTGCCTGATTCGAAACGCAGACAGTTGTTCCACTGCACAATTATCCAAGTAGTTCTACCAGAACAGGGAGCGACCTTATGAAGCCCGTCAGAATTCGTACCCTGCAAAGTACCGATGCTGAGGCGTTGCTGAGATTCGAACTGGACAATCGCGAATGGTTCGAGCGCTACATTGATGCACGCGATTCGGCTTTTTACTCGGTACAGGGCGTCACCGACCACATTGCGGCTTATTTATCCGATTTTGCCGCCGGAACCTGGCACCCATTTGTCATCGAAGATCCTGACGGAAAAATAGTCGGTCGAGCGAACCTGAAAGGCATCGACCTATCCGAGCGATCGGCAGAAGTCGGCTATCGGATTGCTCAAAGCGCTTGCGGACAGGGACTGGCAACGCTGGCGGTGAGGCATCTGATCCAGGAGGCGCAGCTGCATTGGAACCTTAAACAACTGGTTGCCAACGTATACGCTGGAAATATCGGCTCGGCAAAAGTACTCAAACGGTGTGGCTTCTTGGTCGATCATGCCTTTCGGCGAGAAGGGACTCGGCAAGAAGGGACAGAGCACGATTATCGGTTTGGCCTTTCGATTTAGATCAGTGAATGATTGGTCAACACCTGTAAATCGGTGGTGGCTTGCAGCACGTCGAGTGGGGGCTGACCGAGTTAGATGTCGGGCCTGAGCTTACTCTTGCCTGACAATATCGACCGAGATCTCCACCGCCGCAATCGTTCCTCTGTTTTCAAGCCAGTGTGTAGTGTTTCTATCCTCGGGCCAGCCCACTCCCGGCCCATAGTCCGTGGCGACTCCATTTCGATGGTCAGTGATCGTTCCTTGCAGTATGTAGACGGTGCCTGGCCTGTCTTTATGGTTGTGAACCGGCCCGAAGACGCCTCCAGGCTCAATGGTGACCATACGCATTCTAAGTTGGCGCCCTGCCATGCCCTCGATCTCGGGGCCAAGGTCAACCGTTGCAAGTAACTTCACCGCAACACCTTTCGTCTCGGGTGCCGCCTGTTCGTTGCTCATCGTGCTCTCCTCTCTGTACAGACAGGGCCTAACCAGAAGTAGACACCTTGAAAGGTGTGATCACATTCACTTATCAAAGCAGTCACTGGCTACTTGTGAGGTCGAGAGGCGACGAAGGGTCGAGAACAAACATCGTTCTGGCATCGACCGGTTGAATCCACAGCCAATTGTGGTGAGTTAATGACCCACTCGCTCGACATACAAAACGGGTGTTCTGAAGGCGTAATGCTGGTCAGTTAAGCGAACACCAGGTTCGAAACAGCAAAGATCAAAAGTGGGAGCGAGCTTGCTCGCGATGACGGTATTACATTAGGCATCAACGTTTACTGTCACACCGCTGTCGCGAGCAAGCTCGCTCCCACACTGGTTTTGCTTCGTTTTACAGAATGTATTGCCTTAACTGACGGGCATTAGCCCTGAAGGCGCCCGTTTTCATTCACTTCAACCGTTAAAGTTTCTGCACTTTTTCAACAAATCAGGCGATCCAATCAAGCGATCGCCTGCATGCTTGCGGTCTTTTGTTACCTGACTTTTACTGGCCAAGATCAAGCACGATCTTGCCACGTGTATGTCCGGCCATACTTTTTTCGACGGCCTGCTTCACCTGCGAGATCGGAAACACTTCGACCTCTACGGAGAGTTGGCCGGCATCAAACAACTCGGCGATGGCCGTGAGTTGTTTGCCATCCGCCCGAGTGGCGAAGTTTTTCGCTGAAACGCCGTGCGCCTTCGCCAATTCCGCGTCCGGCGCGCTGACCGGCGACACCAGGACCCCGCCCTGCTTCAACACTTTCCAGGAACGTCGCTGGGTTTCGCCGCCAATCAGGTCAAGCACGATGTCCACATCCGCCACCACCTCCTCGAAGGCTTGGCGACGGTAGTCGATCAGCTGATTCGCGCCGATTGTTTTCAGATAACCATGGTTGCCGATCGACGCTGTGGCAATGACCGTGGCGCCGGCATGCCTGGCTATTTGCACGGCCAGGCTGCCGACTCCGCCGGCGGCGCCGTGAATCAGCACTCGCTGACCTGCCTTGATGCCCGCGTGCTCATGCAACGCTTGCCAGGCCGTCAGTGCCGCCGTTGCTACACCACTGGCCTGCAAGGCGGAAAGACTGCGCGGTCTCAGCGCCAGACGATCTGCCGAGACGACGGCCTTTGTGGCATAGCCACCGACCAGGCCAATAAAACCAAAGACCTTATCGCCGACTGCAAAACCACTCACACCCTTGCCGATCGCGGAAATCGTTCCTGCCACTTCGACGCCCGGCGTGTAGGGCAATGGCAACGGGATGAAGGCTTTCATGGCGCCAGAAAGAAGCTTCCAATCGATCGGGTTGACCCCTGCCCCCTCCACATCGATCAACACCTCGCCCTCGCCCGCAAGCGGGTCGGCGACGTCATCCAGGCGCAGCACATCTGGGCTGCCGTATTCATGCACACGTATGGCTTTCATGGTGAATCCTCGGATTAATTCGAAAGATGAAACCAGAGAGGCGCCGCACGCGTTCATCCACTGCGGCGCTATTGGCTCAGCGACGACGGGCGTCGAGGCTGAAGCGACCGGCGCCAAACGCGACGACCTGCAACAGGCCGCCCGCCATGGCGATGTTCTTGAAGAAGTGGATGAACTGGTTCTGGTCGCCCAGGCTGTTATGGAATGCCAGCGCAGTGACCACGCTGAACAGGGCAAGCACCAGCGCCACGGTACGGGTGCGGTAGCCAGCGATCAGCGCAATACCGCCACCGATTTCGATGATGATAGCCAACGCTAGTGCGAGTTGCGGGAACGGCAAACCAACCGAACCGATGTAGCCGATCATCATCGCCGGGGCGCTCAGTTTGGAGATGCCCGAGAGGATGAAGATGGCGCTGAGGAACACACGGCCGGCCAGAGCCGCCGTGGCGGTGGTGGTAGCGACAGAGCTGGACAGTTCAAGGGTGTCGCGGGAGGTAGTAGCTGTAGATTGGGACATGGTCGTTCTTCCATCAGTGGGGTGCATCCACCATGGAGCACCGCGTTGAAGAAAGTCTGCCACCCACTCTACAATCGTAATAGCCGACTAATTTCGACGATTACGTTCGAGGAAATCGAAATGACCTCAGACCCAGGCACTCCCACTCTCGATCAACTGCGTGTGTTCCTGACGGTTGTCGAGGTCGGCAGTTTTGCGGCCGCCGCACGAAAACTGCACCGAGCCACTTCAGTCATCAGCTATTCGATCGCCAATCTCGAGATGCAACTCGGCGTGGCGCTGTTTGACCGACATACGACTCGTAAACCCCAGCTCACCGATGCCGGCCGCACCGTGCTGGCCGAAGCCAGAACCATCGCCAATGGTATTCATGGGTTACGCGCCAAAGTAAAAGGCCTGCTTCAGGGTCTCGAAGCTGAAGTTCATGTCGTACTTGATGTCATGCTTCCCGCTGAGCGCGTGGTGGACGCACTCAAATCATTTCGAGAGGAATTTCCTACGGTTGCACTCCACTTGCATATGGAGGCGCTCGGCGCAGTCACTGAATTAGTGATCAACGGCGGCGCGTCAGTCGGCGTCAGTGGTCCGATGAATGAGGGGATTGATGGTATCGAAAGAATTGCGGTCGGCAGTGTTGAGTTGATTCCGGTTGCAGCCCCCAATCATCCACTGGCTTCAAGCGATTCGAATATTCCAGGTGCTGGACGTGAGTTCACCCAGCTTGTGCTGTCCGACCGCTCGCGCCTGACAAAAGACAAGGAATTTGCAGTACTCAGTACCCGCACGTGGAGGCTGGCCGATCTGGGGGCTAAACACATGTTGCTACGTGAAGGCATTGGCTGGGGGAACATGCCGATCACCATGGTCCGGGAAGATCTGGACTCTGGCCGACTCGTCCACCTGAAAATGCCGGAATACAAAAGCGGGCTGTATACCTTCGACGCCATCTATCGCACGGATCTGCCGCCAGGACCCGCCGCCAGGTGGTTGATTGATCGGTTCGTCCAACAAAGCAGAGACACCGTATAATCTGAGTAGAGCACGATCACAAACACACCTCTAACCTCCTGATACAAGGGAAACGGGATGACCGGAAAAACAGCGCGCCAATGCTCGTCATGGGTCTTGCTCACCCTGCTCGCCATCAACCTGGCGCTGACAGCGGGATGTGCAGGCAAAGCTGCCGCGCATCGCTATTCGGCCTCAAGCACAGGCTCAAAATGCTACGCAAAAGCGCTACCCACTGCCGGCGAGGGCGGCCTGGCTTGGGGCTCCACCTTGAACATGGCTCGCCAAAAATCCCTGGATAATTGCATGCGCTATGCCAGCCAATCCGGTGGCACGCCGAGTACCTGCCGAGTGGTGAAGGCGGAGTGCAAAAATTAATGGAACGGCAGCGAAGCAGGCCGTTCGGTTCGCGGTCAACCCTCTGCCCGAACGCCAGCCGGTCATGACCGAGGGCATCTGATTAACACACCCCTATAAGGCGCCTTTGGCGCCTTATTCGTTTCTGGATCTGGCGTTTGTAGACGGCAACGAGTTGATCCGGGCTAAACCAAAGGCTGGTGACTGGTCACACAGTGGATGCCGCCACCACCGGCGGCGATTGCGTCAATATTGAGCTGCACCACCTCACGGTCCGGGTAGAGCTCGGACAACAGGTCAAAGGCTTTGGTATCTGCCGCCTTGTCACCGAACTCGGGCGCAACGACCGCACCATTGATCACGAAGTAGTTGATGTAGCCTGGCGCGAAGTCTGGATTGTTTTTGCTGAACATACTTTTCCGTGGATTGAGCGGAGGCGATACGGTGTGCACGTGCAGCGTGCGGCCATCGGCATCAGTGGCATTCTTGAGAATGTCCAGATGGGCAAGCGTCACTGTGTGGTCATAGGACTCAGGGTCGTTGTCGAGGTTGGCGATCACCACTCCCGGCTTGACGAAGCGAGCGTAGAAATCGACATGGGCGTCAGTGATGTCCTTGCCTTTGATTCCCGGCAGCCAGATGATTTTGCGCAAACCCAGTCTGGCTTTCAGTTCTTCCTCTACGTCTGCCTTGCTCCAGCCGGGATTGCGGTTGGCATTGATCCAGCTACTTTCGGTCATGATCCCCGTGCCGTGCCCATCCACTTCGATAGCGCCGCCCTCGCCCACCAACTGGCTGCGGATGTAGCTGGCGTCAGCTGTCCGGGCGACCAACGCGGCCAGCTGCGCATCATCGGCATGCTGCTGCTTGTTGCCCCAGCCATTGAAGTTGAAATCCACGGCGCCGAGCCCGCCTTCACCATCGATGACGAAGTTGGCTGCGATATCGCGCATCCAGATATCGTCCAGCGCCGTGACAACAAAGGTGATGTTGCCCGTGCCGCATTTTTCTTCCGCCAGATCCCGCTCGCTCTCACGATAAAACACGGTGACCGGCTCGTATTTGGCGATGGTGCGGGCGATCCGGCCCAAGGCATCTTGCACGTAAGGCGTGAAGTCCTCGTGGATGGCCTCCTGAGCACCAAAGGCGATAAAGGCCTGCTGGTGTTTGTCGCCCTCGTCCGGCATATGCCAGCTGCCCTTGATGGCTGCTTGCACCCGGGGAGCATTCAGGCCCAGACCCATGGACGCCGCTGCGCCCAGACTGGCAACGACCGATACCTGCTTGATGAACTCACGACGTGTCGACATGCGTACCTCTCTGTTCTTGTCGTGCTTTGTCTTGGCGGACCGCACCTGCAGCCGCCAATTTTGCCAATCCAAGGCAAGACTTAATGCCGATAAGCTAAGCCGCTACACGATCCGTAGCAGCTGGCGAAGCCTGCGTTCGGCTGCGCAGCAGTCGTAAAATCAGACACCGCGTTTTTTCAGGTTAACCGTGGAGGCCGGATTTACGGCCGCTGCGCAGCCGAACGCAGGCTTCGCCAGCTGCTACGGAGAATGTGCCTAGCCTGAAACCCTTTTGCCGTCATTTCGCGGAAGCTGTCTTGAACTTGGTCCACGCCCGCATGCGCGCACGCATATCAGCCTGCGGGATGTCTTTGCCCGGGATCAGTCGTTGGTAAGTGGCGTCATCGAGGTAGATATCCGGGTTGTTACGCATCATTGCATCGACGCTCGGACGCGCCTTGGCGTTGGAGGTGGGGTAACCGGTGAAGTTACTGATGGCGGCCATGTTCTCCGGGCGCATGACGAAGTTGATGAACGCATAGGCGTACTCTGGATGCCTGGCGTCGACGGGGATCGCCATGGTGTCCATCCACACCGTGGTGCCCTCGCGCGGGATGTGATACTGGAACGTCGCTTTCTTGCCGGCGGCATCTGCTGCGCGTTGCGCCTGGGTCATATCGCCGCTGTAACCGAGCGACAGGCACAAGTTGCCGTTCACCAGATCGGTCACCGGTTGCGACTGGAACTTGCGGATGTACGGCCGCAGTTTCAGCAAGAGTTCACTGGCCGCTGCCAAGTCCTCCGGCTTGGCGCTGCGCGGCTCACGGCCGAGGTAGTTGAGCGCGACCGCCAGCACTTCGTCCGGCGAATCGATCAGAGAGATACCGCAGTCCGCAAATTTGGCGGCCAGTTCCGGCTTGAACAGCATGTCCAGGCTATTCACCGGCGCATCCGGCATGCGCTTTTTGATCTGCTCGGCGTTGTAGGTCAGGCCGATGGTGCCCCACGTGTAGGGGACGGTGGCCTTGTTCGAGTAAAGATAATGCGTCCGTAGTTTCTGCAGACCCGGCTCAATGTCATCCAGGGCGGTGAGCTTTGACTTGTCCAGCGGCTGCAGGCTGCCGGCGCGCATCAAACGCTCGCCAACGGTGTCGCCCGGAAAGATCAGGTCATAACCACTGCCGCCGGCCATCAGTTTGGCTTCCAATGTCTCACTGCCATCCATGACGTCGTAGATCACTTTGATCCCGGTTTCGGCGGTGAATTTGGACAGGGTGTCCTCGGCGAAGTAATCGGCCCAGTTGTACAACCTCAGGGTCTTCTCCTCCGCCTGCACCGACGACAAGACACCGCTTAGAACCAATCCCAAGGAGCAGAGCAAAAGCTTATTGGTCACGTTCATGTCAAACCCCTTGAGTATTCCAGCGAGCATTAATGTGACGACCATCCAGGCTTAACAGCGCCCCGTACATGTCTGGACGGCGGTCGCGGTAAATGCCCCAGGTCAGGCGCTCTTCGCGCATGGCGGACAAGTCCAGGCTGTGTACCAGCACACCCAGGCTGTCGCGGTCCGCTTCGGCGAGGAGCTTGCCCTTGTGGTTGCAAATAAAGGATGAACCGTAGAAGTTCATCTGCAGGGTCGGATCGGTGGTCGCCACTTCTTGACCGATGCGGTTGGCGGCCACCACCGGCAGAAGGTTTGCGGCGGCATGGCCGCGCATGGTCATCTGCCAGTGGTCACGTGAATCCAGTGCTGCGCAGCCGGGTTCAGAGCCAATGGCGGTGGGAAACAGCAAGACTTCGGCGCCCATCAACGCCAGGCAACGGGCGGTCTCGGGGAACCACTGATCCCAACAGATGCCCACACCTATGCGCCCAAAAGCAGTGTCCCAGACCCGAAAGCCGGTATCGCCAGGGCTGAAGTATTCCTTCTCCTGATAACCGATGGCGTTGGGTATGTGCGTCTTGCGATACACACCCAGCAACTGCCCATCGGCATCGGCCACGCTCAACGAATTGAAGTAGGCATTGCCGGCCTTCTCGAACCAACTCAGCGGCAGCACCACACCCAATTCCCTGGCCAATGCGGCAAAGCGCTTGAGCACATGGCTGTCTTGATATTCTTCGGCCAGCGCCAAGTGTTTATGACTTTGCTCGATACAGAAATACGGTGTGGCAAACAGCTCCTGCAACAGGATGACCTGGGCGCCTTTAGCGGCCGCATCGCGCACTAACTGCTCGGCCTGATCGAGGTTGTGTTTCAGATCCCAGGTGCAGGGCATTTGGGTTGTGGCAACAGTCAGGATAGTCATGGCATTACCCCTTCAGTGGCCAGGCTGGCTGTTGCTGGGTAATGCAATGCACACCGCCGCCGCCATGGGCCAGATGATTGATCCGCACCGGTACCACCTCGCGCCCAGGGAACGCCTGACCCAACACTTGCGCAGCTACCTTGTCGGCGTTAATGCCATAGGCCGGCATGATGATGGCGTTGTTGGCGATGTAGAAGTTGGTGTAGGAAGCACAAAACACTTCAGCCTCGGTGTCCACGGCATCGGTGGCTTCATACAACTCGATCAGCTCAAACGGTCGACCGTGGGCATCGGTTGCCAGCTCCAACGCGCGACGGTTTTCTCGTACAACTTCGGCATACACCGAGTTCTTGTCATGAGTGGCGTCCACCAGCAGCACGCCTGGGCGGGCGAAAGCGCACACGCCATCGACATGGCCGTCGGTCATGTCGCCGGTCACATAGTCTGGATCGCCCGGCAGCCAGACGATCTTCTTCACGCCTAGCAGACGCGTGAAGATCTCCTCCATCTCAGCCTTGTTCATGCCCGGATTGCGGTTGGGGTTGAGCAATACCGACTCAGTGGTAATCAGCGTGCCTTCGCCGTCGACATGAATGGCGCCGCCTTCGTTACTCAGCGTGGGAGCAAAGCACTGAACGCCCAGGTGATCGAGTGCGCGGCGAGCCAGGGTTTCGTCCAGGTCAAAGGCCGACTTCCCGCCCCACGCGTTGAAGCGCCAGCTCACACCGGCCAGACCCTGTTGCGGGTGGCAGATGAAGCTCGGGCCGGAGTCCCGGCACCAGCTGTCATTCACCGCCAGCTCGATCAGTTCAATGTTGGGCCCACACAACGCTTTGGCACTGGCGACAGCAGAAGGATCAACGACCATCTTCACCGGTTCAAAACGGGCAATGGCGTTGGCCACGCGAGCGAAATCCTCTTGCACCAGCGCCAAGGTGACGCCCCAACCCGACTCCCAAAGCGCCTGGTTGTGCGGCCAAACCATCCAGGTCGCTGCGTGCCTGACCCATTCCGCCGGCATCAACCAACCATTGTTTTGAATTTCATTCTGCTGCATGACAAGCACCTTTAAGTTAAGTCATTGTGTTCAATGAAAACTGCCTATGCGGTCTTGGCATGCATGCTACGGCTGCAAAAACGGGCAAACAAACGATGGATTTTGTAGATAAATGATTAGAGGAACTTATCAGCATGCTCAAGCACTGGCCGCCTCTCGGCACCCTTCGCGGCTTTGAAGCTGCCGCCCGGCTGGGCAGTTTCCACAAGGCCGCCGAAGAGCTGCACCTCACCCAGTCGGCAATCAGCCAGCAGATTCGCAGCCTTGAGGCATACCTTGAACAACCCTTGTTCTATCGCAGTGGACGCAGCGTCAGCCTGACCGATGCCGGTCACGACCTGCTCAGCACCACCCAGGCGCTGCTGCAACAACTGGCCGTCGGCATTCGCCGCCTCGGGCAGTACCAAAAACCCAACCAACTGGTCCTCAACACCACCCCGGCATTCGCCCGTCACTGGCTACTGCCCCGCCTGGAAGACTTCCGCCGCCAGCACCCGGAAGTTGATCTGTGGATCTTCAGCACCGATGAAGTCCCGGACATGACGAGCCAGACCATCGACCTCGCCGTGCGAGACGACATCAGCTCCCAGGCCGAATGCAGCTTCAAGGTGCTGCACGCCGATCGCCTTTACCCGGCGTGCCACCCAAGCCTGTTGGCGGTGCCCAGCGCACAGCGCACCACCCTCCATGGCGAGCGGGAAATGGACTGGAGTCACTGGGCGGTGGAAGCTGGCATCGATGTAGGCCAGAAGGATCAGGGGCTGAACTTCTCCGACCCCGGCCTACTGCTGGACGCCGCGTGTGCAGGACTCGGCATCGCCTTGGTCAGCCAATTATTGAGTCAGCCAGCGCTCGCCAATGGGCTGCTGCAACCGCTGGTTGAGGAAACCATTCGCGGCCCTAACTGGGCGCTGCTGACCCATCGTGATAGTGAGAATAATCCGATGGCGCGAAGTTTTAGTGAGTGGTTGCTGAGCAAGCTGGCAGTGGGGAGTCAGGCGATATAGCGGTTTTGGGTCAGGGCTTGAAGGGTGCCGCCCTCTTTGTTTAGTGCACTTTGATTTGCAGATGCGTGCGAGGCTGCTTTGAATTCGAAAAAGCGATTGAAGCCACGCACCGTCTGGTGCATCCTGCGCCCCGAAAATTTACATGGACGTAAATAGTTAATGCACTCATCCCCAAGCACCGTGCCGCCCTCCAGCAGCTGCACGCTGGCCCCAGCTGTTCACCCAAGCGGCTTGAAGACTTCGCTTCGCCTTTATGGGTTGGTTCGTATCTTGGGAAGCAGCGATATCCCTGCCCGCGCACCGGTCGAAATTCTTTGCACACCCTGCGGCAATGGTAATGCCATACAAGCATTCGTGTCGCGATTGGACGCCGAATTGGTCGCCCGATCAATGCCAACCAGCGGCTACCGCGCCATCCCTTTGGCACAATTCGACCCCACTGATGTCATCCACGCCCACCTAGGCTGGCTCAGCGTCTTTCTGTGCTGCGGGCTCAGCTCACAGCGTGGCTACCTGCGCCTGGCAAATGGTGGTTTGCCGAGCCTTGGCTGGTTTGTCCATGCCCAGACCGGCCCGTGGGCACCTGGGCGATTCCTGCATTGGGGTGAGGAAGTCGCGCAGACACTGCTTGATGCCTACCGCAGCGTTGGCATGCCCAATTACAACGCCTGGCTCAACCAGCTTGATGATTATTCCTGTCACGCCATGGATGACTGCACTGAGCTCGCCTGGCAAGCACTCAAGGCCTGCAGTGCGCCCCAAGAAAACCACCGAGCCATGTACAACCCCATGGATGAATGCTGGCGATTTTCAGACGCCCCCATTGACCTCTACTACCCCCTTTAAATACCTGAAAAGGACGTTCCCATGAGTGGCAAACCTGCTGCGCGCATCACTGATCCCACTGCGTGCCCAGTTTCGGGTCACGGCACCAATTCGTTGGTAACCGGCTCATCAGATGTGATCTTCGAAGGCCTGGGCGCGGCCCGCCTGAACGACACCTCAGCGTGCGGAAGCCCGATCACCGGCGGCGTCTCTTCAACCGTATTAATCAATGGCTTCAATGCCGCCACCGTCGGCAGCGTTGGCGCTCATGGCAATACGGTGACGGCAGGCGCGAGCACTATCATTATCGGTGACACCTTCGTGCCTGCGCCCTTCAGTGGGTTATCGTCGATGCCGGTGCACTTCAGCGACAAGATAAAACTGGTCGACGAAGCTACGGGTGAGCCTATTCCAAACCATGCCTACGGTATTCAGCGCGCCAACGGCAGCATTGAACATGGGATCAGTGATGCGCAGGGCTACACCCATGTGGTGAGTTCGCACCTGGCTGAAAGCATCAAGTTATTTTTGGAAGATTGAGAACATGGAAGCAGAGCAAATAATTTTACCCAGTGGCAACACAGCAAGTCTGGCGGCAACCCACACACTGACACCGGTGAATAACTCACAAATAAAGGCCGTACCTGTACCCACCGCAAAACCCATTATTTTTTACATTGGTGGTGCTGGAGATCAAGAAAGCTATTACTCCCAAGGCGCATTTCACAACATTGATGATGTCGACTTACTAATGTCAAAAAGAATGACAAACGCACAACTTTCTGAAAAATACACAAAATACGTATGGGGATATAACGAGGCTCGTGGGGGCGGTGACATCAAAAAACACATCACCAATCTCATCCCTAACAAATCATGCCCTATCTATATAGTCGGACACAGCCTAGGCGGATGGAATGGCGCTCACCTCTCGAAAATACTGTCTGATGAAGGTTACAAAATTGCGCTCCTGATAACCTTGGATCCTGTCGGCAAAGGTTTTCTGGTTTGGTTAGGCTCTGACATCTACTACTCTGAACCAACTCCCGTCGCCGACACGTGGATCAATATCCGTGCCAATCCGGTAAAATCGGACGCATCAGACCACGTTGCCAACTTCGGAGAGCGATGGATTGTGAGCCAAGGCCCCACGATAAATGCAACAGTCAACATACACCACGCGTTTGCGAGCCACATGATGGTTGCCCCGATCCAAGGTGCAAAATGTGCTCTGGACTTCCTTTATGATGCGTACGTGAAAAACATAAAATGATGTCAGCTAAAAAATTACTAATATTGACCACTGCGCTGATTTGCAGCGCATGCGCTCGGACACCCAACATCCCGACTGCGTCATTGACGTTTGTAGGTTTTGCAAACTATGGCGACGCGCTACTTTACGTGACGCTCGAATCAGATCAAAACCTGAGCAAGGTCTTCAACATCTACGAAAAACAGAATCAAAACACCCCTAAACTCGTATGCTCCTTGAATCATGACAAAAATTTCGATGTAAACCATACAATCAAAACACGAGGCATAGGCCTTTTGGAGGCTGACGCCACACCCAGTAAAAATGGACACTTTTATTTCCGCTCTTCGCTATCATTCAACACAACCGAAGAAAGAGAAATATCCATACCGACCCCAATCACCTCGGGCGCAGTATTAGAGACTCTGTTAGCGGGGCAAGAGAGCGTCCCATGCCAAGTGTATATCACTGCTTATGGATTCAAAGCTTATTACACCAACACCGTATATATCCCTACCGCAAACCTGATTACACATTTAAAAGAAATGAATAATGCGGCTGAACGTCGCCAGTAATTGCTTAGCGCCAACGCGCTCCCTTATTCGCCTTATGGGAACATCTTTGTTCAAAATGGCACTTCGTCAGGCGCGAGAGTCAGAACACCTTGCTACCCATAGAGAAGGTCGTTCGAATGATTGAATTTGATTTGAACACAAATGATGCAGAAGCATTGTTGAGGTATTCCGAGAGCATTGTGTCGAGGCGGATATCTATGGCAATCCGATGAGAACTACTTGCCTATGGCAAAGCAGCTTCGGATAAACTAAAGCTAGCTCAGTAGAGACGCTCTCTAGCATTCACGGACGAGACAAAACCCACATATTAATGAAAATATCATTCATCGCTTCGCTAGGAATTTTATCGCTAATTCAAACATCACTATCCTTCGCGGATAATATCAATGGGAAAAATCTCTATTTGCAGAGATGCGTCATGTGCCACGGAATAGATCTCAAAGGAACAGGACCACTGGCTAATAAAAGCAATCCTCCTACACTTGACCTTACAACATCCGCTTTCAAAAAACGACTAAATGATTATCCGGGCGTTATTGTGTCTTCAATAATACTTCGTCCAAATGGAGACTTGATTCCAAAAACTTTGCAAGAGAATGGTGTAAAGATTCCGCCACACGCTTGGAGCATTAAGGATCTGCGCGATTTGAATCAATACATGAGTGGTGTAATTTCAAAAAATCGATGATTTTGAGAAAAAGGGGGGCGGCGCGCTCAACCGGTCAACGTAACGTCATGGTGTATCTGTTGTTACTATTTCCACCTCGTTAATAAAAGGTATCCGGAGGTTCGGCGCATGAAAACCACCCTTGACCACCTCGCCATCGTCGCCCCCGACCTCGACACCGGCTGTGCCTTCGTCACCAACGCACTCGGCGTGGAGCTTCAACCGGGCGGGGTGCATCCGCGCATGGGCACTCATAATCGGTTGCTGCGCCTTGGCCCGGAGACTTATCTGGAAGTGATTGCCGTGGACCCGTCCGCCAATCGCCCGGACCGGCCACGCTGGTTCGGCATGGACCAATTGGCCGCTGATACGCCGCAATGCCTGGCGACCTGGGTCGCACGCACCGACGACATCCACGCAACAAGCGAAGCCTGCCGCGCCATTATCGGGGAACCCGAACCCATGACCCGAGGTACGTTGTCCTGGCAGATCACCATTCCTGCCGATGGCCACCTGCCGCTGAATGGATCAGCGCCGACATTGATTCAATGGGAACAAGCGCAACATCCCGCCAGCACGATGCTGGATCAGGGGTGTTCGCTGGTGGCGCTGGATGTGTTTGATCCTGATCCTGAGAAAGTCCAGGCGTTGCTCAGCGCAATCAACTTTTCCGGGCCGGTTCGTCTTCATGGGTTGGGAGCAAATTCAAAGCCCTATTTGGTGGTGCACATTCAAACCCCCACTGGTTTGAAAACATGGCCGATTGCTCATGGTTAGGACCAAAAGATCGCAAGCTTCGCCAGCCCCTACGTTGAAACGCATCGCCCACAAAGTGACCAAGCCAGGATCAGTTTTTTGTCTAGTCCTGAAACAGGTGTAAACCTTATTCAGGACGGGACACCATGAGGCCACCTGAATCGCCCCTAATTTCGTAGACGCCGACCGGCTGAATCCACAGTCGGAAGCAGCCCTTCGTGATAGGCGGCAAGCGGCCATGTAGGGATATTAGTTAAGGAAACCGCCCCCAAAATTCGAACCGTATTGTCAGGCTGACCCATCACTCTATAACTCCAGCAAGTTCAAGCAACTTCTGCCGAAAATAGACAAAACTCGGTGATGCGTTGGTCGCAACGTCCATGTGAGGACTGATTTTTTCAGACCATTGAGATTTTTCGGCACCGATTGCTTGCCACCCTTTGGAGGAAAGGGCACTTGAGCCGCCATTATAGACTGCATCCGCCAAGCGCTCCCATGTGCCAGAAATGGAATCATTCACATATGCACTTAAGACAGCGCCCTTGGCCCTTGGATACGCAGTTTTGACAGCAGGAATGTCACCAAGAAACCAAGCTTCCCCCTCTTCAATTGCAATGCAAAAACGGGTTTCCGGTCGAGGATTACAGGCGTTCAGGATATTAAAGAGCTCTTGGCGAAAGGCTTTGAGACACTTGTTGTCTAGATCACACACCAGAATGACAGCCGCAGGGCAATCTGCTGGGTATTTGGCGAACGCGTTGCCATAGCCCTGAAGAAGTCGCGGGAGTTGGTCGAGCAGGATGCGTTTGCCGGCATTTTCGTTTGCGCCGAGATTCTTCGGAATGCGGCCTATTCCTTTATATGGATGAATATTGAATGTATGGTCAGCGCCGATAATTTTGGGGACTAGGATATTCAGCGCTTTTTTACCGGACTGGTCTTCAACAAGGATTTCGAAATGCACCTGCTCACCTCGCGTCCAGATAATCGCTATACCAAAGGCCACCCAAAGGCAACCCCTCAGCAACCATGCTCTGTACTATCGCATCGTCGCTTGCTCTACGGATTACCGAATAGCCGTCCGAACCCTTTTCCAGAATCCAGACCTCGGCGGGCTCCAAGGCATCGACCAGATAGGGCTGATGGGTCGTAATGAAAACCTGAGAACCTCCCTTGCGGCCTGTAGCGTGATCGCGGAATTCCTTCGCCAGAGTTTCAAGAAGCTTGTGATACAAGCCATTTTCGGGCTCTTCTATACATAAGAATGGTGGTGGTGCCGGATCTTCGAGCAGCAGGAGATACGCGAAGACCTTCAATGTCCCATCAGACATTTGTTGTGAATAAAACGGGTCTTTAAAACCTTTGTCATTGAAACGCAGCAGTAAACGGCCATCGTTTGTCTTTTCCGTGTCAATCTTGTTGATGCCTGGGATTTTTTCCGCAATCCGGTTCAGAATGGCCTGGAAACGTTTTGGATGTTCCCGCTCCATGAATTGCACAACATTTCCAAGATTGTCCCCATGGATGTTGAGATGCTTTTGAGGGCCGGCGAGTGGCAGGCTCCGGGCGGCGTCCGGCGTAAAGTAGCTGAGGTACCAACCCTCAATGAACCTACGGAACGCTGAAATCCTCGGATGTTGTTTCAATGAGCCCAAGGTAGCAATCCCGAGCTTGCGCATGTCCTCCAGCTCAACGACTTCGGTTTCTCTAGACTCCTCTTCTGCCTCACCTGATTTAATGGATTCCATCAGTCCAATCAGGTCGAAATCGCCTTGTTCTTCCTCGATCTGACGGCCTTCTTGATCCCCTTTCCATACAACACCCTTTCCACTATTCAGCACAAGAAATGAGAAGGGCCAACCACGCGTTTGCCCCTTGCGCCTCTGCCTGAGACGCTCTTTCAAGACATAAGGACGGCCTGAACTATCTATATCAATAGAGATTTCATAGGTAATGGGCCGGGCGTTGCCATCTTCTTTGTAGTAGACCTCAAAATCGATAGGGCCTTTTTGACCTTGCGCTCTAATACGCTCAAATCCTCCTCTACCGCGGGAGTCGCACGCCTCTTCAACACCAGACTTTAAAGCGTCCGCAAGGAATCCAAAGGCATCAAACAGCGTACTCTTGCCTACACCATTCTTACCAATGACCGCAGTCATAGGCGTAAGTGGTTCGGACCGCTGTTGATTCCACAAACGTCCAAGCGTAACGTCTTTAAGAGTTCTGAAATTTTTTATTCGAAATCCTTCAATCTTGGCCATTATTCGCTTCTCATTCTTGTTACTGCCTGTGAGTTCCTGAGACAGTTTACTTAATTAATGTCCGCTTTGGGTCGCTTGTTGCCTTTAGTAATGAGTGCCCCTTTTAGTACAAGGGCGTAGTAAACCGCAGACTTTCAGTGCATGCAGAATAGCCAAGATCGCAGCCTACGGCAGCTCCTACGCCGGGCAGTCGAGTCCCTACGTAAATCCGTAGGAGCTGCCGCAGGCTGCGATCTTTTAAACGCTTAACGGACAGGCATCACGCCTTCAGAGCACCCGCCTTCACTCACCCCGCCGCCTCCTCCCGCAAGCGTCTACCAATCACATCCATCAAATCACACCCATCGCGCAATGGAATGGCCAGCAGTTTGGCGAAGTCGGCCAGCACCACCGTGTCGCTCTCGATATCAGCACGAAAAGCGATATTTTCCAGCACTTGAGTGACGGTGCGGATTCGGTAGTCGGCGGTGGCTTGCAGTACGTCGAGTGGGGCTTGGGTGTCGATGAGCAGGGAGGCCGGGATCAGGTCGATTCCGGTGAGGGGCATGTATCTATCCATAGTTAAAGCCTCGTTTAGATTGTTGAGGCTGCCAACAAATCGTCGCCAAACGAAATGGTGGCAGCTGTACGCAGGTTGGCGAACCGGAAACGAGTAACCGGCAGACCCGAAGGTCTCCCGCGCACAGCCGCCATAGAAAGCGGCATAGCAGATGCGGAGGCGCCTGCAAATAAGCAGTCAGCTCTCGCACTCATTAGTCAGGTCGCCAAACCCAGTCGCCATATGGGCGACGGAACGGACTATAAGCTGCATCCAATCAAGGGGCAAGGTGACGGATTCTTGGGTTTACGTAGGACCTGTATTGATGCAGTCCTGAACCCTTAAACAGCCCGTCGTACCCGAACAACATCTTTATCAAATCTTTATTCCCCCGCCCCTAATCCTGTCAACAACTTACCAAGCGTCGATCTAGCATTTCCTCATTACCGGAGGAAACGCCATGGACTTCATCTTTTTGCTACTCGGCGCCCTGTTTTTCATCACCCTGGTCGGCCTGGCGCAAGGCTGTGCCGCGCTTAACAGGAGACGGTCATGACGGGCTTCTATCTGTTCGGCGGGCTGATCGCCGCTGGTTTGCTGGTTTACCTGGTCGCCGCGCTGTTGTTTCCGGAGGACTTCCTGTGACTATTCAAGCCTGGGTTTTACTCGGCGCCTTTCTGCTGGCGCTGGGGCTTCTGGCCTGGCCCCTTGGGCGCTGGCTGACCACGGTGATGGAGGGCCGATTTGCCTTCGGCTCGCGCATCGAGTCGCCGCTGTATCGCCTCGCCGGCGTCAAACCTGACGTGCAGATGGGCTGGCTTCAATACGCCCTCGCGCTGATCCTGTTTAACGCGCTCGGGTTGTTGGCGGTGTATGCCTTGCAACGCTTGCAAGGCGTTCTGCCGTTCAACCCGCAGGGGTTTGGCGCGGTCACGCCCGACTCGTCGTTCAACACCGCCACCGCTTTCGTCACCAATACCGACTGGCAAGCCTATAGCGGCGAATCAACGATGAGTTACCTGACCCAGATGCTCGCGCTGACGGTGCAGAACTTTCTGTCCGCCGCCACCGGCATCGTGGTGGCGATTGCCCTGATCCGCGGGTTCGCCCGTCACAGTGCAGACAGCATCGGCAATGCCTGGACCGACCTCACCCGCATCACGTTGTGGGTGTTGTTGCCGCTGTCGCTGATCTTCGCGCTGTTCTTCGTCAGCCAAGGCGCGATCCAGAATCTTGCCCCCTATAAGGAAGTCACGACGATGGAGGTCATGCAGTACCAGGCGCCGGTGCTGAATGCCGCCGGCCTGCCGACCCTGGATGCCCAGGGCAATCCGCTGACCAAGGCCGCCAGCACCGACAAGCAGACCATCGCCATGGGGCCGGTCGCTTCGCAAGAGGCGATCAAGATGCTCGGCACCAATGGCGGTGGTTTCTTCAACGCCAACTCGGCGCACCCCTATGAGAACCCGACCGCCATCACCAACTTCTTCCAGTTGCTCGCGATCTTCCTGATCCCGACCGCGCTGTGTTTCGTGTTCGGTCATGTCGTCGGTGACATACGCCAGGGCTGGGCGCTGCTGGCGACGATGACGATCATCTTCGTGATCGCGGTGGTGGCCGTCACCCATTACGAACAACTCGGCAATCCACAGTTTTCCGCGCTGGGCATTGATATGGCAGCGGGCAACATGGAGGGCAAGGAATTGCGCTTCGGCATCAGCGCCTCCAGCCTGTTTGCGGCTGTGACCACGGCGGCTTCATGCGGTGCGGTCAACGCGATGCACGACTCGTTCACCCCACTGGGCGGCGCGGTGCCGCTGGTGTTGATGCAGTTGGGCGAAGTGGTGTTCGGCGGCACCGGCTCGGGTCTGTACGGCATGCTGGTGTTCGCCATCCTCGCGGTGTTTATCGCCGGTTTGATGATCGGCCGTACACCTGAATACCTGGGCAAGAAGATCGAAGCCTTCGAGATGAAAATGGTCGCCATCGCGATTCTGGTGACGCCGCTGCTGGTGCTGTTCGGCACCGCCATTGCGGTCATGGCCGAGGCCGGCAGGTTGGGGATCGCCAACCCCGCTGCCCATGGTTTTTCGGAGATCCTCTACGCCTTCACCTCGGCGGCCAACAACAACGGCAGTGCCTTCGCCGGGCTGTCGGCCAACACCCCGTTCTACAACACCATGCTGGCGATCGTCAGCTGGTTTGGCCGCTTCGGCGTGATCGTACCGGTGCTCGCGGTCGCCGGCAGCCTGGCGGCGAAGAAACGCCTGGCAGTGACCGGCGGCACCATGCCGACCCACGGGATGCTGTTCGTGGTGCTGCTGATCGGCACGGTGTTGCTGGTCGGCTTGCTGAACTATGTGCCGGCGCTCGCGCTGGGCCCCGTCGTCGAACACCTCATCATGATCAAGTGAGACCACGACCATGACACGCAAAGCGTTCTCCTTGTTCGACCCAAAACTGATAACTCCGGCCATGCTCGAGTCGGTGCGCAAACTCAGCCCCAGAGTCCAGTGGCGCAACCCGGTGATGTTCGTCGTCTACATCGGCGCGATCATCACTACCGGTCTGTGGGTCCAGGCCCTCAGCGGCAAGGGCGAGGCCAGCACCGGGTTCATCCTCGCGATTGCCTTGTGGCTGTGGTTTACCCTGCTGTTCGCCAACTTTGCCGAAGCGCTGGCTGAAGGTCGCAGCAAAGCCCAGGCGGCCTCCCTGCGCGACCTGAAAAAGCAAACCTGGGCGAAGAAACTGCGCGAGCCGCACTACGGCGCCGAGTGGCAGTTGGCTCAGTCGAGCGACTTGTGCAAAGGCGATGTGGTGGTGGTTGAAGCCGGTGACCTCGCGGACTCGGTGATCCCCGCCGACGGCGAGGTGATCGAAGGTGCGGCCTCGGTGGATGAGTCGGCCATTACCGGCGAATCGGCTCCAGTGATTCGCGAATGCGGCGGCGACTTCTCTGCCGTGACCGGCGGTACGCGGGTGCTCTCGGACTGGATCGTCATCCGCGTGACCACCAACCCTGGCGAAACCTTCGTCGACCGCATGATCGCGATGGTCGAGAACGCCAAACGGCAAAAGACCCCGAATGAAATCGCCCTGTCGATCCTGTTGGTCGCCCTGACCATCGTGTTCCTCGGCGTGACGGTGACGCTCCTGCCCTTCTCCCTGTTCGGGGTGGCGGCGGCCAAGTCCGGGGCGCCGGTCTCGATCACTGTGCTCATCTCGTTACTGGTCTGCCTGATTCCCACGACCATCGCCGGCCTGCTGTCGGCCGTCGGTGTGGCCGGCATGAGCCGCATGATGGAAGCCAACGTGATCGCCACTTCCGGCCGGGCCGTGGAGGCCGCCGGTGATGTGGATGTGTTGCTGCTCGACAAGACCGGGACCATCACCCTGGGCAACCGTCACGCCTCGGCGTTTTTACCGGCGCCGGGTATCAAGGAGGCGGAACTGGCGGATGTGGCGCAGCTCGCGTCACTGGCCGACGAAACGCCTGAAGGACGCAGCATCGTGGTCCTGGCCAAGCAACGGTTCAATCTGCGCGAACGCGACATCACGGCGTTGCAGGCGCACTTCGTACACTTTTCGGCGCAGACCCGCATGAGCGGCGTCGACATGGGCACGCGGCAAGTGCGCAAGGGGGCCGGCGAAGCGATCGTGCGGCATGTCCAGAGTCTGGGTGGGCATTTCCCCGAAGCGGTACAGACCGTCGTCGAAGAAGTGGCGCGTCGAGGCAGCACGCCGCTGGTGGTCGCCGACGGGGCCAAGGTGCTGGGCGTCATCGAGCTCAAGGACATCGTCAAGGGTGGCATCAAGGAGCGCTTCGTCGAACTGCGCCGCATGGGCATCAAGACGGTGATGGTGACGGGCGACAACCGGGTGACCGCCGCCGCCATCGCCGCCGAAGCCGGTGTCGATGATTTTTTGGCCGAAGCCACACCCGAACAAAAGCTCGAACTGATCCGCAGTTACCAAGCCGAAGGCCGGCTGGTGGCCATGACCGGCGACGGCACCAACGACGCCCCGGCACTGGCGCAGGCGGATGTCGCCGTGGCGATGAACTCCGGAACTCAGGCCGCCAAGGAAGCCGGCAATATGGTCGACCTGGACAGCAACCCGACGAAATTGATCGAGGTGGTGGAAACCGGCAAACAGATGCTGATGACCCGCGGCTCGCTGACCACTTTCTCGATTGCCAACGACATCGCCAAGTATTTCGCGATCGTCCCGGCGGCCTTCGTCACCACCTACCCGCAGCTCGCGGCACTCAACATCATGGGCCTGACGAGCCCGAACTCAGCGGTGCTGTCGGCGGTGATTTTCAATGCGCTGATTATCATTTTCCTGATTCCCCTGGCGCTCCGAGGCGTGAAGTACCGCCCGGTCGGTGCGGCGCTGCTGCTGCGGCGCAACCTGTTGATCTACGGGCTGGGTGGGGTGATCGTTCCATTCATTGGCATCAAAGTGATCGACATGGCGTTATTCGCTGTCGGTCTGACGTGAGGGAGTATGGCCATGTTATCTCTGCTGCGTCCGGCATTGACCCTGTTGATTGCACTGTCACTGCTCACCGGGCTGGCCTATCCACTGGTCACCACCGGGATCGCCAGGCTGGTCTTTCCTCATCAGGCCGCCGGCAGCCTGATCGAAAGAGACGGCAAAACCGTGGGCTCGCTGTTGATCGGTCAGGGCTTCAGCGATCCGAAGTATTTCTGGAGCCGCCCTTCCGCCACCAGCCCCATGCCCTACAACCCGCTGGCCTCGGGCGGCTCGAATCTGGGCCCGCTGAACCCGGCGCTGGCGGACGCGCTCAAGGGCCGCATCGATGCGTTGCACGCTGCCGATCCGGGCAACACCGCCACGGTCCCCGCCGACCTGGTCTACAGTTCCGCCAGTGGCCTTGATCCGCATATCAGCGTGGCCGCAGCGCTGTACCAGGCGGGCCGGGTTTCACGAGTGCGTAATCTGCCCATCGAGCAGGTTCGCCAATTGATCAGCGAGTATTCTGAAGGGACGCTGCTCGGGTTCCTCGGCGAGCCTCGGGTCAACGTCCTGGCACTGAACCTGGCACTCGACGCCGCACATTGAGCGCTAATACACGGTGAGCTTGATGGCCGAACAACGTCCTGACCCGGACCAGCTACTGGCCCGGATTCGCGAAGAAGAAGCGCAAGCCAAACGCGGTCGGCTGAAGATTTTTTTCGGCGCCAGTGCCGGTGTCGGCAAGACCTACGCGATGCTCGCGGCCGCCCAGGCCGCGAAGCTGCAAAGTGTCGATCTGCTGATCGGCGTGATCGAGACCCATGGCCGTGCAGAAACCCTTGCCCTCACATCGGGGCTCAATCAGCTACCTCTCAAGCAGGTCATCGACAAGAACCGCACGCTGACCGAGTTCGATCTGGACGCAGCCCTCGCGCGCAAACCCGGCTTGATCCTGATCGACGAACTGGCTCACTCCAATGCGGTCGGTTCCCGCCATCCAAAGCGCTGGCAAGACGTAGAGGAACTGCTCAGCGCCGGGATCGATGTCTGGTCGACGATGAATGTTCAGCACCTCGAAAGCCTGAACGACATTGTCGGCGGCATCACCGGCATTCGCGTCTGGGAGACCGTGCCCGACCATGTCTTCGACACCGCCGATGAAGTGGTCATCGTCGACCTGCCGCCCGACGACTTGTTGCAGCGTTTGAAGGAAGGCAAGGTTTATCTGGCGCAACAGGCCGAGCGTGCGGTGCAGAATTTCTTCCGCAAAGGCAACCTGATCGCCCTGCGCGAACTGGCGTTGCGCCGCACCGCCGACCGGGTCGACAGCGACATGTTGCAGTACCGCCAAAGCGGTGCGGTAAAACCGGTCTGGGGAACCCGCGACTCGCTGCTCGCCTGTATCGGCCCCGATGAACAGGCCGAAAAAACCGTACGCTCGACGGCACGCCTGGCCGCTCAGCTCAACGTGCCGTGGCACGCCGTGTATGTCGAAACCCCAGCCTTGCAGCGATTGCCCGAGGCCAAGCGCCGTCGCGTGCTGGCGACTTTGAAGCTGGCCCAGGACATGGGCGCACAGATCTCGACCCTGGCCGGCCAGGACATTGCCGAGACGCTGGTCAAGTACGCACGGCAGCACAATCTTTCAAAAATCGTGCTGGGCCGTGACGAACGTCCGCGTCGCCGACTCTGGCGGCAAGTGCTCGCGGATCGGATTGGCGCGCTAGGCGCCGATCTCGATGTGATTCAAGTCTCGCTGCCGGACAGTCGTCGCCCGAAAGCCGAGGACACCTCCACCGCCAGTGGAAGCCCGATCATCTGGCGACCCTATATCTGGAGCGCAGTGTTGTGTGCGGTGACGACCCTGCTTGCCCTGCCTCTGGCCGGGCTACTGGAGCAGGCGAACATCGTCATGCTGTTCCTGCTGGCGGTCGTTGCCGTGGCGGTTCGCTTTGGCCGTGGCCCGGCCGTCATGGCAGCGTTTGTCTCAGTCGGCGCCTTCGACTTTTTCTTTGTGGCGCCGCGTTTTTCATTCGCCATCGCCGATATCCAGTATCTGGTGACCTTTAGTGTCATGCTCGTGGTCGCCCTGGTGATCGGGCAAATGACCGCCAGCCTGACCTATCAGGCGCGGGTGGCGCAACGACGCGAAGACCGCATGCGCGGGCTTTACGACATGTCGCGTCTGTTGTCCGCCGCGCTGCTGACCGAACAGGTCGCGGAAATCGGCGCGCAGTTTCTGTCCGCCGAATTTGGCGCCCGGTCGGCGTTGCTGGTGGCCGATGATCACAACAAGCTGCTGGCGCCCATGGTCACCGGAGATGCACCACAAGTCGACGTTGCCATTGCCCAATGGTCGTTCGACAAAACCGAACCGGCCGGCTACGGCACCGACACCCTGCCCTCAAGCTCCACGCTTTACCTGCCCTTGTCGGCGCCGATGCGGGTGCGCGGGGTCCTGGCCGTACAACCGCGAGACAGCACCCGGCTGGCGGTGCCGGAACAGCGACGACTGCTCGACACCTGCGCATCATTGCTGGCCATCTCGCTCGAACGGATTCACTACATCAACGTCGCTCAGGACACGACCGTTCAGATGGAATCCGAGCGGTTGCGCAACTCGCTGCTCTCGGCCATCTCCCATGATTTGCGAACCCCGCTGTCGGTCATGGTCGGGCTCGCCGAAGCGCTCAAGCTGACCAGGCCGCCCCTGACCGGCGAAGCCGCCGAGATCGCCACTGCGGTGGGTGAATCCGCGCTGCGCATGAATACGCTGGTCAATAACCTGCTGGACATGGCTCGCCTCGAATCCGGCAAGGTGGTGTTGAATCGTCAATGGCAGCCCATCGAAGACGTGGTCGGTAGCGCCCTGAGAGCTATCCAGCCGATTCTGGGAGAGCGTTCGGTGCAGGTTGAACTGGAAGATGACTTGCCACCGGTGCGCATCGACGCGGTGCTGATCGAGCGCATCCTCATCAACCTGATCGAGAACGCGGTCAAGTACACCCCGCCCGACTCCCCCATCCGTCTGGGGGCCAACGCAACGCCCGAGACCATCGAATTATGGGTCGCCGATGAGGGGCCAGGATTGCCGCACGGTCACGAAGAGGCGATCTTCAACAAGTTCATGCGAGGCAAAAAGGAAAGCTCGATTCCCGGCGTCGGTCTGGGCCTGGCCATCTGCCGAGCGATTGCCCAGGCGCATGACGGGACCATGCTGGGTATCACCCGCCCGGAAGGCGGTGCGCGCTTCACGCTACGTCTGCCCCGTGAAGAGCCACCGAACATTGAAGCGTTGTCGCAGCAGACTGACGAGGACTCACCATGAGCGAGCCTGTACTGCGTGTCCTGCTGATTGAAGACGAGAAGGAAATCCGCCGTTTTGTGCGCATGGCCCTGCAAGCCGATGGCCTGGAAGTGTATGAAGCCGAGACCTTTCAGCGCGGCCTGATCGACGCGGGAACGCGCCGGCCGGACCTGATCGTGCTCGACCTCGGGCTTCCCGATGGTGATGGCGTTGACCTCATCCGGGATCTGCGGACCTGGTCGGAGGTGCCGATCATTGTCTTGTCTGCACGCGGCGCCGAGTCCGCGAAGATCCTCGCCCTGGACACCGGGGCCGACGACTACCTGGTAAAACCCTTCGGCACCGGAGAACTGCTCGCCCGCGTCCGCGCCCTGTTACGCAGACGCGTGAAAGATGCCGAGAACCGTGCGGTGCTGAGCTTCTCCGACATTCAAATTGATCTGGATCGACGCGTCGTGGAGCGCGCCGGTGCGCCTTTGCACCTGACGCCGCTGGAATACCGTTTGCTGGTTCATCTGTGCTCGCACCCGGACCGGGTGCTGACACACCTGCAACTGCTCAAAGCCGTATGGGGGCCTTCGCACACCACCGATACGCCGTACCTGCGGGTCTTCATGGGCGGCCTGCGCAAAAAAATCGAAGCAGATCCGTCCCAGCCACGGCACCTGGTTACCGAAACGGGGGTGGGTTACCGTTTTATTCCTTGAATACTGAACGGCACGAGTTGAATTCAGATTTACACAGCGTCATCGGGCCAGTAGAACGTCTGAATATCCAACGCCTACCAGGAGGAAATCAGTGAGTCGTACCAGCCATGTCCGCCTTATGGCGACCTATAACGAATGGATGAACGCCAAGGTCTATGAGGCTGCCAGAAGCTTGTCTGATGAAGAACTCTCAGCCGACAAAAAAGCATTCTTTGGCTCTATTCTCGGGACGTTGAACCACCTGGCCGCCGGCGACACCGTGTGGCTAAAGCGATTTGCCAGGCACCCAGCGAACCACTTGGCACTGGAGCCTCTGCAGCAGCTTCCTGACCCGAAAAACCTCAGTCAATTGTTGTTCTCCACTGTCCGGGAGCTCTCGGTGCATCGGGAATGGCTCGATCGGATAATCGTCGAATGGGCGTGCTCAATGACAGAGCCGGATTTAGATCACACCCTTCATTATGCAAACATGAAGGGCGTGGTGGCGGATAAGGACTTTTACAGCGTGGTCATGCATTTCTTCAACCATCAGACCCATCACCGCGGCCAGGTTACAACGCTGCTTTCACAAGCAGGAGTCGACGTAGGTGATACCGATCTGGTCCTTCTCATTCCATCCGAGTCCTGCACATAACGAAAGTCCGGCATTAGACGTCGCAACAAAGGCATTGCCTCAAGGCGCAGGCCAGCCTCGGTGGTTAACCGGAGATACACCCGTGATGTTCCAACGCTAACGGCACGGACATTCAATGAGCTTTCAGTAATGGCGTCACGAGCTTATCCAGTAAAGGCAGATCGATTTTCGGATCTCCCACGCTGCCATCCTTGCGCACCACACCTTGCCTGTCGATGACGTAGGTCATCGGCATGCGCCAGACTCGGCCAAAACCCTGGAAATCTGCGTCTCGCTGGAACGCTGCTGGATAGCTGTAATGGGCCATGACCTTGTGCACCATCGGGTCGTCTTCCGGCTCATCCATGCTGATCGCAATAATCTTCAGCCCTTCGCCTTTGTGCTGCTGGTAATAGGTTTCCATGGCCGGCATTTCTTCACGACATGGCTCGCACCACGACGCCCAGAAATTCACGATCACCACCTGATTTGCCTCTTTCTGCAAATCAAATGTCTCGCCATTCAGCGTTTTCGCCGTCAGATTCGGCGCATGCTCGCCCACATCAATCGCCCATACGGGCAGACAAATCAGGCTGCAACAGAGCACGAACAAGGACAGTAGTTTTTTTGCGGACATCAGGTTCCCCTCGGTTTCCGATCATCAAAATACCGCGACAAGGCGTCGGTGAGTGTCACCGACGCCCGACATCATCAGTCTGCGAACTAGAACGAGTAGCGCGCCCCCAGGGTTGCGGTATAGCGCGGAGCAAGCTGCACGCCGTTGACGTTTTGGTACACCGGCAATTGCACGAAGCTGTACAGCGAGGTCTTTTTGCTGACCGGCACCGTCACACCCGGACTGAGGTAGGCCAGAGTGCCACCGGTACTGATGGTGTCGGCATTGGCGCCGTCATCGTGCTCGACGTGCCGCACGTTCAGCTGAATTTGCGGCATGACGTAGGCATTGCCCATGTAACGCAGGCCCACATTCAGATTGACGCCATCACCGGGGCGATAGTGGTCGCTTGAATTCAGCGCCTTCTGCACCATTGCCTGGCCGAAGTAGTCCCAGTTCTTGTTCAGGGAATCCATGTAATAGACCCCCAGAATGCCATCGGTGGTACCGGTGCCGGGTTGCAGGCCACGATCAATGGCCACCGGATCGGGAGAGGTGGGATCGCTCGACGCAGCAGTGTCGTCATGGGCACCGGTGGGCAGCTTCAAGCCAAACATCACGCCCAAATTATGCTGCGGCGTAAACCCCTGGTAGCGGCCGATGATCTTGACGTCGCCCAGGCTGGAGGTCTTGGAATCGTACTGGCCGCCCCCGTCACCCGCCGTGGTGCCGTCCGATGCAGTGCCCAGCGTGCTGTGGCTGCGAAAGATATAAGGCACTTGCAGATCCACGCCCCAGCTCGGATTGAAGCTGTAATCCAGACCCAGTGTCAGATAATCATTGCGTGTGTATTTCTCCACTTCCTGGGGATTGCCGTTGTTGGAGATTTGGCTCGCGGCGCTTGGGGAAATGGTATGGGTGCCGCTGCGCAACTGGTTCTGATTCAGGTAGTCGTAGCGCAGATCGAGCTTCAGCCCGGACGAGTTGCTGATGCCGAGGTTGTCCCAATCGGAGCTGAGGGTGCAGCCGCAACTGGCGCAAGCCAACGCAAGGTGCGGGAATAAAGCGGTGACAGACAAAACCGCGAACGGCAATACGGTACGCCGGGTACGGCGCAGTGATGGCATGACCATGGAGGTGGCATTCCTTGATTAAGTTGCAACGCATAGAGGCAAGCATCCCGAGCAGGCTGGGGATGGTTGGTCATCGCAAAAGAAATCAGGAAACAGCAGGTGGGCCGCGCGGCTCCGAGATCAGCCAGACTGCGCTGAGGTACGGTTTACAGGCCGCTTGTGCACGCACTACATCTGCGTGGCCGGACAATTGCCACTGAACGATGCTGGGCGGTAAACCGATGTCTACCGCATGCACGACGCACAACAGGCAATGGCATTCGTGATACTGATCCGGCGCGGCGGGGTTGCCGGTAGCTGGGGCATGGACGTGCCCGGCCATGTTGCAGTGTTCGCCCATCTCCATCGGCTGCGCATGCGCAGCAGGCAGCCACAGCATCGCGCTCGGCAGCAACGCTGCAAGCATGGCCAGGCACATGGCAAGCTGACGGAATGAGTAGGGAACCCGGGACATGGATACGAAAGGGACGTCGTTAATTATTATCAGGCCGAGATGGCAAAATCGAAATACGGGTATTGCCTTGGGGGCACTTCAATCCGGGTGCCCGGCTCGCTAACGTTTGCAGTGATCCTGCAACGTTCGTCCGCGACGTTCGTCCTTCGTCGGCGCCAAGGGTGACAAACAATGGCAACCAGCACAACGCATCAACAATGCCTGCGACATTGCGCCGCAATCATGGAGTGCCCACGATGAGGCCAGCGGCTCAGGCGTTCTTCTTTTGCAGACTTTGCAGACGCGCGCTCGCTCGTTGCACGGCGGCCATCTTTTCGGGGCGTTTCATGCGCTTCCATTTTCTGATGTCCTCCTTGGTGCGACCACAACTCACACACAGCTCACCGCGCAGCTGACAAACGGCGATACACGGGTTTTCGATGTCCTTGGCCATGCTTCAACCCCGAGTCGAGCGCGTACGCGCCAGGCGTTGCTGCCAGTTTCCGGCATTGACGCGCTGGCATTGCTCTTCAGTGTCAAATTGCACGTGGGCCGAGACCGAATTGACGAGAATGTCCGCTTCACTTAACGCCACGGCTGTCAGTTCGACCATGCGTTCAGCTTGCTCAGTGGCCAGGGCCGCGCTCTTGTTGGCCAGCGTATCGAAGACCCAGGTCACCATCAGGCTGGCGGGGAACGCCGTGTAATCCACTTCGTGGGTCAGCCAGGAGAACCCCACTATTTGCGCTTTGGCCGTCTCGCACGCCTCGGTCAGGGTAACCACCAGGCGACGCTCGATTCGCGCCTGATCGCGTTTGCTTAAAAGCATGGGTGATCCTTTTATGAGTATCTAAAGCCGGCCAAGGGGAGATGTATGGGCCAGCCATATGTTCTTTTAGCGGATGAATCCGCGCTTACAAATGGGCGGCAGGGGGAACGCTGCGGGAAATCAATGACGGCAACCAGACCGAGACACACAACCCGCTTCTTGCGACCTCATCGCAAAACCCCAGGCGGATCTGTGCCCCGCTGCGCTCCGCTACCGCCTTGACGATGGACAGCCCCAGCCCGGACCCGACCTCATGGCTCCCGAGGCTGCGATAAAACGGATCGAACACCCGCTCCCGTTCCTCAGCGGCAATCCCGGGGCCGGAGTCCTTGACCTGCAACAGCGCCCCGCCCTCCTCCATGCCCACCGAAAGATCTACCCGCCCGCCCACAGGCGTATAGCGAATGGCGTTATCAACCAGGTTCTTGACCATGGCGAGCAGGTCGATCTTGTTGATCAGCACCTGCACATCCTGTTCGTCCTCGACTCCGATGTCGATATGCTTGACCTCGGCCAGCGGCAGCAGGTCCTCCAACACGCGACGATAGACGCCATGCACGGAAACCGGGGTTGTGGGCAGCGCCGAGTTCGATTGTGCGGTGGCCAGCGCCAACAGTTGATCAATCAGATTTTTGCCGCGTTCGATCCCCCGCCGCAACGCAAACAGACGCTCCCGGGCCAACGTCGACATGTCTGCGACGGCCAGGCGTTCGGCTTGCAGGGACAGGGCTGTCAGGGGCGAGCGGAGTTCGTGGGCAGCGTCGGCGACGAAGCGGCGCTGGGTTTCCATCGATTGAGCCACACGGTTGAGCAATCGATTGATGGCCAGCACGAAGGGGCGGATCTCGGCGGGCAAATGGTTTTCGTCGATGGGGTGCAGTTCCTGCTCGCCGCGCTGGTCGATCTCGGAAGCCAGTACAGCGATGGGCCGAAACAGCTTGTGCACCAGATCGGCAACCACCAGCAAGAGCACCGGAAACAGGATGAGAAACGGCAGCAGGCCACGCCAGGCGCTCTCGCGGGCGTCCTTGTCGCGCGCACCGGTTTCCTGCGCGACGGCGATGCGCTCGCCACTGGTCAGAGTCTTGACCAGCACACGAAACGGTTCGCCACCGACCTCAAGCGTCGACAAGCCGTCGGCCAGCGTGGTCGGCAGTGGCAGTGGTGCGCCGGCATCCACGTTGCCCGACGCCTTGTTGCTATCGGTCAGGTACTGAACGATGACCCTCGATTCTTCATCGTCGCCCTCGATACCCTTGCCTTGCGCCGGATAGGCCAGCGTCATCTTCTGACGCTCGAACAGCACGGCCACCTGATGTAGGGTGTTGTCCTGCATTTCCAGAGCTTCATCAAAGGCCGAGACGAAAGCGAAAATACCCGCCACGATAGCGACGATCAGGATGGCCAGCGACAGGGAAACGGACAGCCTGACCTTGACCGACTCGCTCAGTCGCTTTTTGAAACCATCCATCCCATACCCCTGACATTCTTGATCACGTGGCTACCCAGCTTGCGACGCAGCGCATGGATCAGGAACTCCACCGCATTGCTTTCGACTTCATTGCCCCAGCCATAGATACGATCTTCAAGCTCGCTGCGCGAAAGAATCGCGCCCGGCCTGATCAACAGCGCCTGCAGTAGCGAGAACTCGCGGCTGGAGAGCTGGACGTCTGGGTTTTCTTCGGTGCTGGCTTGTTTCGAGATCGGGTCCAGCGACACCACGCCGTTGCTGAACACCGGCAGCGCGCTGCCCCCTTTACGGCGCAGGACGGCACGCATACGCGCCAGCAATTCCGCCATTTCAAAGGGTTTGAGCAGGTAATCGTCAGCGCCGCCATCGAGGCCGCGCAAGCGATCGTCGAGGCTGTCGCGGGCCGTGATGATCAACAGCGGAACACCGTTGTTGCGGCCACGAATGCTGCTCAATACCGCAAGGCCGTCCTTGCCGGGCAGACCGAGGTCAAGCAGCACCAGGTCATAATGTTGAATGTCCAGCGCTGTCAGGGCGGTCAAACCATTCGTGACCCAGTCAGCGGCATAACTGGCATCCTTCAGTGCGCCCTGGATCGCGTCTCCGATCATCGGGTCGTCTTCGACCAGCAAAATCCGCATGTCCCTCTCCGGTGAATAAGTGAGGCTCGGCACTCACGCGGGTTGGCACCTGCGTAAATGTCGAGCCTGCATTGAATCACCTGTTCCAGCGTGCGCGAAGCGATTTATTGGTATTGAAAGCCATCCGCTTCGCGGCTTGCGGTCATTATTTCCCTTGCAGCGTGTTGAAGGTTTTCAGCAAAACATCCATTGCCGCCTTGCAGTCGCTCTGTTTCGGGCTGTCGGCGCGCAAGGCCTCAAGTGCACTGTCGATGGCCTTGTCCAGTACATGCCAGTCGCCGGCAGCACGCGGCTTGAGGCCGGCTTCGGCAGAGTCCCAGGATAATTCCAGGTCCTTGATCCGGGTTTTCGCACCGGGCAAGTCGCTCTTGTCGACGAGGCCGGCGACGCTTGTTGCGATGTTCTGGAATGCCGACAGGTCGCCCAGTTTCGAGGCCGAACTCTGGACCGCACTGGTCTGAACACTGGCCGCGCCCGACGTCGCGTTCGCTTTAGGGGCATCGGCAGGTTTCGAACACCCGGCGGCCAGGCCCAACACGACGATGGCGGAAAGGATGGCGGCTTTACGCATGGCGGTTTGCACGTAGAACATGATTTTTCCTTGATAGGCTATTTGAACGAGTTATTCAGTGGCGAGGTTGCGATTGCCGGCGTTCATCTGCGCGGCGGCGACCAAAATCAGGATGACACTGAGGAAAATCGCGCTGGTCCACATGGCGCCCATACCGAGGCCGCCATAAGTCTTGGCTTGAGTCAGCAAGTCTCCCAGGGAAGCACCGAACGGACGGGTCAGGATGTAGGCGATCCAGAAGGTCAGGACCGCATTGCCGCCCAGGCGCCAGGCAGCGAGCGTCACGGCGATCAGCACGCCAAAAATCACCGCGCCCAGCGTGAAGCCAAGGCCCAGCGCCTCGGTGGCCAGGTCGCCGGCCGCCGTGCCCAGCGCAAAGGTGCAAAGCACCGTCGCCCAATAGAACAATTCCCGGCGCGGCGTGACGATTTCAGTGATGGACAGGCTGCGTTCCAACTTGAACCAGATCAGGAAATTGATCGCCAGCAATACGGAAAATACCGCCGTGCTGGCATACAGGCTGACGCCCAGCTTGTCGGTCAGCACATCGGTAATCTGCGTCCCGACGACACTCACCAGCACCACCGTAAGCCAGTAAATCCAAGGGGTGTAGGCGCGTGTGCGAAGTTGGCCGAACAGTGCGATCGCCAGCAGAACGGCCATGCCGATACTGGTGACACTCTGCCCCAGACCCGCATCGACAGCCAGAAAGTCGGCGCCGGTTTCACCCACGGTAGTGGACATGATCTTGATGACCCAGAAGGACAGCGTCACTTCGGGGACTTTGTTGAGCAAGTCGGCTTTTGTAAGCGGCTTCATGTGGGTGCTTCTCCTTAACGGCGCTGCAATTGGCGTCAGGAGAGACTACGCAGACAAACTTAGCTGGGACTGAGGAGCGTCGATTGTCGTCGATGAACCGAACCTGAAACCACGGCCCGATCTATACACAAGGGCTTCGCGGGTGCTCTTGGCCACCACTGGCTAACAAAAATGATGTCAATAGCTGGTAGCAAACCGTTACAAATAAGGCGATCATTCAGCTCGCAGTCACCATGAACGACCGCCTGATAGAGCGGTTCAGTCCAGGATCTTTTGTCCACTGCCGAGCTTTCCGAACGTGGCTTCGGGGTAGTGGAGAAGCCTTACTTCTTAAGGAAAGTATTTTGACAAACGTCTGTTCCAGCGGCCTTGATATTGGCTTTGCTTCTCTGGATTACATGCAAATTGGCATCCTGGGCATCATTCAAGGCATCACCGAGCTATTACCCATTTCATCCACTGCGCACATGCGAATCGTACCCGCCCTTCTCGGCTGGCCCGATCCCGGCTCGGCGTTTTCCGCTGCCATGCAATTGGCCGCACTGGCTGCGGTCGTCAGCTATTTCTGGCGTGACGTACGGGAAGTCGTCACGGGGAGCATAGGCGCCGTGCGCCAGCGTGATTACAGCAACCAGTCATTCAAGCTGGCCGTTGCCATTGTGCTGGCGACCATCCCGATTGGCATCGCGGGCCTGGCCTTGTCCTCGCTACTCAATACCTGCAACTCACCCTTGCGTGGCCTGATGGTGATTGGTATCTCCTGCGTGGTGATGGCCGTTCTGCTGGCCGCAGCCGAACTCAGCTGCCGTCATCAGCGTGTCGTGGGAGAGATGCGCCTGCGGGATGCATTGATCGTCGGCATTGCGCAGATTGGCGCGCTGATACCTGGCGTTTCCCGCTCCGGTTCAACACTCACCGCAGCGCTCTTTCTTAATTTCAAACGCGAAGAAGCCGCGCGCTTCTCGTTCCTGCTGGGGCTGCCCGCTATCGCGTTGGCCGGTTTGAAAGAGTTGTGGGTGCTGTTTCATGCACAGATCCCGGCCGAAGCCTGGTCGCACCTGATTTTCGGGCTGGTGATCGCCAGCGTGTCGGCATTCTGCGCCATCTGGGGCCTGATGAAGTTCCTGGAAAGGTTTTCCACCTGGCCTTTCGTTATCTACCGGGCGGTACTGGGTATTTTCCTGATTGTCGCGGTCAGTACCGGGCTTCTGAGCTAAATAACCTTCAAACGCTAATAGAGCCCGGCCGAGTGCCTAATGCCAGTCAGTTAAGGGATTTCAGGCTAGGCACATACCCCGTAGCAGCTGGCGAAGCCTGCGTTCGGCTGCGAAGCAGTCGTAAAATCAGACTCCACGTTTTTCAGGTTAACCGTGGCGGCAGGATTTACGGCCGCTGTGCAGCCGAACGCAGGCTTCGCCAGCTGCTACGGATTGTGTAGCGCCTTAACTGGCTGGCATTAGGTCCAGTGCCGGGCTTTTTTATTAGACGAGCAACCGGTTCAGTTGATCGAATGCATCCGCCCAAGTCATCTGCCCGCGCCAGGGCATCCCTGCAACATCGTCATTTACGCGCCAACTTATACCTGACGCACTCTTCATAGAAGCTCTGCCGGACAGCACCGGGCTTCATCCGCGATGGACTGTCGTAGGTTTGCTCGGTGATGCCCATGGCCATCATGCGCATCCAGCCCTTGCTGAACTTGTAGGTCTGAAGCTTCTGGCGAGCGGCATACAGTGAAACCCCCGACAGTTTGAGCTCCTGGGCTTTTGCCGCAGTACCCGCGCCCCAGCTGCACATAAAGCGATCATTCGACATCAACTCTTTGGCCTCGACAGAGACTGCAACACTCGCCAGGGCCAGCGAGATCAATACTTTGCGCATTTGCATTCCGACTAACCAACTGAAAATAAAGTGATTTTGGCGATAATTTTGAGGCTTCGGGGCCAGCAAAATGCCTGCTACGCGGCTGACTGAATGGGCTCGGTGACACCCGGCCGCATGATGATTCCCCGCCGACACGGCGAGGACAATTGACAGCAGCGCGAGGAAAACCAGAGCGACCAGATAGCGCCACGGGATCTCGAGGTTCTCGGGTGGAGCATCAAACGTTTGCATTCATGCCCGGTCGCCGGAGAAGATGAAAGCAGCACGATCGCTCTGGCACTGACTATCCTGATGCTACTGAGCCTGTCGGGCTCGATAACATCGTTCTCAGGGAATATCGAATGACCGCAAGACAAGTAATCAATGCTTCGGTGAGCCCAAAGGGCAGCCTGGAGACGCTGTCCCAACGCGAAGTTCAGCAACTGAGCGCCGCCGGATCGGGCAGCATCTACTCTCTCTTCCGCCAGTGCGCCCTGGCAATCCTCAATACCGGCGCCCATGTCGACAACGCCAAGACCATCCTTGAAGCCTATCGGGACTTCGAGATTCGCATTCATCAGCAAGATCGTGGTGTACGCCTGGAGCTGCTCAATGCACCCGCGGACGCCTTCGTCGACGGCGAAATGATCGCCAGCACCCGCGAGATGCTGTTCAGCGCCCTGCGCGACATCGTTTATACCGAGAATGAGCTGGACAGCCAGCGCATCGACCTGAGCTCGTCCCAAGGCATCAGCGACTACGTCTTCCACCTGCTGCGCAACGCCCGCACCCTGCGCGCCGGCGTGGAGCCGAAAATCGTCGTGTGCTGGGGCGGTCACTCGATCAGCAGCGAGGAATATCAGTACACCAAGAAGGTCGGCCACGAACTCGGCCTGCGCAGCCTGGATGTCTGCACCGGCTGCGGGCCTGGGGTGATGAAAGGCCCGATGAAGGGCGCGACCATTTCCCACGCAAAGCAACGGATCACCCACGGCCGCTACCTGGGGCTGACGGAGCCTGGAATCATCGCGGCCGAAGCGCCGAACCCGATCGTCAATGAACTGGTGATCCTGCCGGACATCGAGAAGCGTCTGGAAGCCTTCGTACGCGTTGGCCACGGCATTATCATTTTCCCGGGCGGTGCCGGTACCGCCGAAGAGTTCCTCTATCTGCTCGGAATCCTGATGCACCCGGACAACCGCGATCTGCCCTTCCCGGTGATTCTGACCGGACCGAAGAGCGCGGAACCGTACTTGCAGCAGCTGCATGCATTCGTCGGCGCGACACTGGGCAAAGACGCGCAAAGTCACTACGAGATCATCATCGACGACCCGGCCCAGGTGGCCCGGCAAATGACTCAAGGGCTCAAGGACGTCAAACAGTTCCGTCGCGAGCGTAACGATGCGTTCCATTTCAACTGGCTGCTGAAGATCGACGAAGGCTTCCAGCGCCCGTTCGATCCAACCCACGAAAACATGGCCAGCCTGCAACTACGCCACGACCTGCCACCGCACGAACTGGCAGCGAACCTGCGCCGCGCGTTTTCCGGCATCGTCGCCGGTAACGTCAAGGACAAGGGCATCCGCCTGATCGAGAAACATGGTCCTTACAAGATCCACGGCGACGTAGCGGTCATGCAACCGCTGGACAAACTGCTGCAAGCATTTGTCGCGCAACACCGCATGAAACTGCCAGGTGGCGCGGAGTATGTGCCCTGCTATCAGGTCATCAGTTAAAAGCAGCTTCGTGTCGACAGGCTCGGGACCGTGCGGTTCCGGGCCGTCCCCGCAGACGTCAGGTCAAGGCTTCGCCCACTCGGCGACCTTCTGCGCACTGATGCTGATCCCGCCACACACCACGACAACCACATCATGGGCACCGACAATCGCCGGGTGATCCAGATACGCGACAGCCAGCGAGACACCGCACGCCGGTTCCACCAATTGGCGCAGGTCATCGGCATAGCGGACAACACCCATGATGGCGTCGGCATCCGTCAGCACGACACAGGTGTGCTGGAAATTCTGGATGTGCTGAACCGGCCACTGCGCGACTTGCAGCGCACCGAGTGAGCTGGCAACGGTGTTGATTTCGGGGAGTTTGACCGGATGCCCGGCTTTGACCGCGGCGGCGAATGAGGCTGCGCCCTCGGTTTCGCAAGCGATGATCCGGCAATCCAGTCGAGCATGGCGTTCCAGACCGGTCAGGATCCCGGCCAGCAAACCACCCCCGCCAACCGACGCCACCATCGTGTCGACCTGAGGGCAGTCCTGCAGAATTTCATCGATCATCGTGCTGTGCCCTTCCCAAAGCGTCGGGTGGTCGAACGCGGGCACGTATTCGGTATCAGGCTCTTTGGCCAACTCCAGCGCCAACTGGTTAGCCTCGTCCCACACCTGACCGTGCACGATCACTTTCGCCCCGGTTTTGGCGATCCGCGCCCGGGTGCTTTCCGGGGTGGTGTGCGGCACGATGATGCTCGCTTCCAGACCCAACGCCGCAGCGGCCACTGCCGTCGCATAGCCGGCATTGCCACCGGAAGGACAGACCACTTTCTTCATGCCCTGCTCGGCCGCTCGAGTACAGAGCAGGCCCATGCCACGCAACTTGAATGAACCGCTGGGTTGCAGGTTTTCCAGCTTGAGCCAGATGCGCCGGCTCGGCGTCGAGAGCCCCGGATGGAGTACCAAGGGTGTTCTGATATGCAGCATCGCGGGCTTCCTGATAACAATCGGATGAATGGAAACCCGGTACCGGTGCTGATTCGAACAGGCAAAGACACATTCGAGGAGTGCCCCCTGGACCGGGCTGTACACCTGAGTTTAGACGTACGTACCTTCCTGGCTCGCCAGGGATATCAAGCCTGGTGACCGCACGGCTCGGCCCTTTTGCCGACGGTTCCGAATTCAACCGGCGCCTTGATGTAAAACAAGCTGATGTCTTCGGCCTCGAGTCGCTCGAACAGGCGCGAGCACTCTTCTTCGGTAATCGCCATACGGATCTCGGCGGGCTGATCGCCCATCTCGAAAAAATGCGCGGAATGGAGTTTCCCGGAATGCCCGAAACCTTCGATTCCGGTGGCCAGGGTGGCCCCGTGCAGGCCCATGTCTTTCGCCAGATCGATGAGCCAGTCACCGAGCATTTTTCCGTGATGACGGCGGTTCTGTTGGGTATAGAAAATCACCAGAAAACCTTGCATGGCGAATCTCCTCTCTATGGCTTCATTTACTCAACATAAACCGGGGATTTGTTCTAGCGGTGGGAAAGAAGATCAGCGGTCATACGCAGCGTTCGGGGGGCTGCTATGCCTTCTCATGGGAGCTGTCGATCAAGCCAGCCAACGGACAAGCTGCAAACCGATGCGTGGCCATGGTCGCGGCACCAACCTCGTGCGCGCAGAGAAAAACCGGTGCCAACCCCTGACAGGAGGTGGCAGATGCTCTACATCGTCAGTTGGTCAATCACTCCGGAACGGCGCAATAGCGCGATCGAACGTTTTCTCAAGACAGGTGGGGCTCCACCTGCAGGCGTCACCATGCTGGGACGCTGGCATGCCGTAGGACGCATGACCGGATTTGGTGTTGCAGAGGCCAGTGATGTCACGCTGATACAGAAATGGGTGCTCGAATGGAGTGACCTTTTGGCCATGGAGATTCTCCCCGCATTGACGGATGAGCAGGCGGCTCCGCTGCTGGCAGCGGCGCTGGGCAAATAACCGTCGGCGTCTATTGATCGTTCCCATGCTCCCGTGGGAACGATTGCCAGTCAGTTCTGGCAAGCGAAGCAAATCCAGTGTGGGAGCGAGCTTGCTCGCGATAGCGG